>JADJEK010000024.1 GCA_016709145.1 Planctomycetota bacterium | reverse complement strand
GCCGTGGGAGAAGTGGACCATCTTCCTGCACCCGGACCAGCGCAGTTGGGTCGAGCGCGACTACGCCGGTCCCGCGCGTGTCGCCGGATCGGCGGGTACAGGCAAGACCATCGTCGCCATCCATCGTGCGGCGCATTTGGCGCGCGCGAATGCCGATGCGCGCGTCCTGCTGACCACCTTCTCGGACACGCTCGCGAGCGCGTTGCAGACGAAGTTGAAGCGGCTTCTCGCGAACGAGCCCCGGCTCGGGGAGAGGATCGATGTGGGATCGTTCGAAGCCGTCGCACTGCGTCTGCATCGCGCTCACGTCGGCGCAGCTCGATTCGCGACCGCGGAGGACGTGCGACGCCGCATTCGCGATGCGGCCCGCGAGGTCGACGGTCACAAGCTGGCGCGCACTTTCTCGTCGGCGAATGGGAGCACGTGGTCGATTCGTGGCAGATCGACACGTGGGAGGCGTATCGAGACGTCGCGCGGCTCGGTCGCAAGACGCGACTACCGGAGTCGCTGCGCAAGGTCGTGTGGGCGATCTTCGAGCGCGTACATCGCGGGTTGCGGGACGACGGCTTGATCACGCTACCGGCGATGTACTCCGCACTGTCGGCCGCGATCACGAAGCGCGGCCAGACGATCTTCGACTTCGTGGTCGTCGACGAAGCGCAGGACCTCGGCGTTTCGCAGCTCCGGTTGATTGCCGTGCTCGGCGCCGGTCGTCCCAATGCGCTGTTCTTCGCCGGTGACCTCGGCCAGCGGATCTTCCAGCAGCCGTTCTCGTGGAAGTCGCTCGGCGTCGACGTCCGCGGGCGGTCGCGCACGCTGCGCGTCAACTATCGGACGTCGCATCAGATCCGCATGCACGCTGACGGACTGCTCGGTCCGACCGTGACCGACATGGATGGAATCGTCGAAGAGCGCAAGGGAACGGTCTCGGTGTTCAACGGGCCCTCGCCGAACGTGTCGCAGTTCGACTCGGTCGAAGACGAGGCTGAGGCAGCTGCTGCGTGGATCGACGAACGCACCCGTGAAGGGACTCTGCCGCACGAGTTCGGTGTCTTCGTTCGTTCCGATGCCGAGATCGAGCGCGCCCACCTAGCGATCGCCCGAACGAAACTCTCCTCGAAGCTTCTCGACGATCGCGTCGACACCGCGAGCGGACACGTCGCGATCGGAACCATGTATCGCGCAAAGGGGCTCGAATTCCGAGCCGTCGTCGTCTTGGCCTGCGACGACGACATCCTGCCGCTCCAATCCCGCATCGAGTCCGTCGGTGACGACGGCGACCTCGAGGAAGTTTACGACACCGAGCGGCAACTCCTTTACGTGGCGTGCACTCGTGCGCGCGATCACCTGTTCGTCTCGGGAGTCACCCCGGCATCGGAGTTTCTGGACGACTTAGCGGGAGGAGTCCGTTCGACCTTGGGGACCGACGCGTAGCACTTGCTCGCACGGCGAACAGGGGATGAACGGTAGGCCCCCGTAGCGCGTACGTCGCGCCTTGCATCGGCAGGTGCGCCGTGTGAGTGACCGGGCGATCGCTGACGCGAATCGGTCCTGAGGATGCCGTCGCTGTTGCGCTTCGTTGCGAAACGCAGGCGGGGCCGTGGAGGTCGAATCGTGAGTGCACCGGCATCGGCTTCCGAACTTGCATCCATCGTGCAGGAGCTTCGCGGCCTCCCGACTGGCACCGAGACGGAATGGGTCGAGTTCAAGGTCGACAATGCGAATCCCGTCGAGATGGGTCAGTACATCTCCGCCTTGGCGAACTCCGCGGCGCTGCTGCAAAAGCCTCGTGGCTACATCGCTTGGGGGATCGAAGACATCTCGCGGAGATTGGTTGGGACTTCATTCGAGCCGCGGAGGGCGAAGTGCGGCAATGAGGATCTCGAGAACTGGCTCACGCGTTCTCTCGAGCCACAAATCGCATTTCGGTTTCACGAAGGTGTCGTCGACGACATTCGCATCGTCGTCCTGGAGGTCGACAGCGCTCACTCCCAGCCCGTACGCTTCAAGGGCGAGGGGTTCATCCGGGTTGGGTCGTACAAAAAGAAGCTCAAGGACCACCCGGAGAAGGAGCGCCAGCTCTGGCACCAGCTCGGATCCACCTCGTTCGAGTCCGGGATCGCAGCACACAGACTTTCAGGCGACGAGGTCCTTCAGCGCCTTGCGTTCACTTCGTATTTCGACCTACTGAAGCTGCCACTTCCTCCCGACCGCGATGCAATTCTTGCGGCACTGGAGGCCGATGAACTGGTGAAGCGGTCGCTCGGGGGCTCATGGAGCATCACGAACGTGGGCGCAGTGCTGTTCGCCAAGGATCTCGGCCGATTCGATGGGCTGCGCCGAAAAGTCGTGCGAATCGTCCAGTACGCGGGCAAGGGACGAGTCGTGACGACGCGCGAGCAGGTCGTTTCGACTGGGTACGCGACGGGTTTCGAAGCGCTCGTTCAGAACATCGTCGCGGTCCTCCCAACGAACGAAGTCATCGAGCAAGCGTTGCGCAAGTCGATGCCGATGTTCCCACCAATCGTCGTGCGTGAGGTCGCCGCGAACGCACTCATCCACCAGGACTTCGTGGTCGGCGGCGCCGGGCCGATGATCGAGATCTTTGATGACCGCGTCGAAGTCACGAATCCGGGTCGTCCTCTCGTACCGACGGAGCGACTCCTCGATCAGCCGCCACGATCGCGCAACGAGAAGCTCGCATCCCTCATGCGGCGGCTTGGCATTTGCGAGGAGCGCGGCAGCGGAATCGACAAGGTTGTGTTCCAGATCGAGTTGTTCCAACTGCCTGCGCCGCTTTTCGAGTCGCCGGGGGAGTCAATGCGTGTCGTGCTCTTTGGGCTCCGCGCGCTGAAAGACATGGAAAGGGCGGATCGCGTGCGCGCGTGTTACCTGCACGCATGTCTGCGGCACGTGACTCGGGAGCCGATGACCAACGCTTCGCTTCGTGCGCGATTCGGCATCGACGAGAAGAATGCGGCGACTGCGTCGAATCTCCTCAATGAAGCGGTCGAATCCGGGCTCGTGGTGATTCAAAATTCGAGTGTCGGTTACAAGCTCCGCCGATACCTTCCCTTCTGGGCTGCGCCGGCGTCAATGCGAAGTGATTGCTTGATCCGCGGACGTCTCCGGTCCGACTTCAATCATCGGATCACGCAAACCCTTAACACGAAGCATTTTGTGGTCGCTTTGGTTGTTTGATGGTTGATTGATGGTTCGCATGGCCGAACTGGGAGTGTGGCCTTTGGACAAGGCCAGATCCCAAGGCCACAGGCCGTTCAGGGTTACCTGAATGACCGGCATCAGACGCCGATGCGTGGCCAACCTCACGGTTCCAACGCATGACTCAAGACGTTGCGTCTGTTCAGTCAATGCCCTGAGCAACTGGAAGCCCACCCACTCCAGGGGGGAAATCCCTGACCGCCTCGCCCAACCGCTCGTCGCCCCCCCGCTTCGGCGTCCCGTCGAACCCCACACGCTCGCCCCTCGTCCAGCGATCCCGTCGTGGACACGTGTTCGCCGCAACCTGGAATAGCACGCGCTCCGGGTCGGCGCTGCCTCCTCCGTCTCCCTCGTGCGCCGCGATGAAGACGCAATCTCCGAAACCTGCGGGCGTGGCGTCCCAAATGGCCTCGATCGCTCGGCCACCGTCACCGGCTGCCTTCTTCTCCACCGTCGCGTAGATCAAGCGCGGCCCTCCGAACCCGTCGAGCTTCGCGATCGACTGGATTCCCGCGACCCCGACGAGTTTCGCGCGCAGGTCCTCCACCGCGACTTCCGGCGCGCGCGCGATCGGCGCGTCCCACGCGATGCCCTCGGCGTCCTCGCCGCGGATCTTGCGCGTGGCGTCGATGCCGAACTTCGTGCCGGCGCCGAGCCGCGGCGCCGCGTGATCGAGGATGTCGAGCGGGCCGCGCACGAACTCGAGATCGCGATCGAAGCGCGTGCGCGCGGCAACGGCTTCCCAAACCGCCCACTCGTCGTGGACGTCGACGTCGGCGTCGACGACGACGATGAACTTCGTCCACGCCATCTGCCCCGCGCCCCAGATCGCGTGCATCACGCGTCGCGCTTGCAGCGGATAGGCCTTGTCGATGCGCACGAACGCGCAGTTGTGGAAGCAGCCGAACAGCGGCAAGTGGTAGTCGACGATGTCGTGGATCAGCGTCTTCAGCAGCGGCAGGAACACGCGCTCCGTCGCTTTGCCGAGCGCGTAGTCCTCTTGCGGCGGCTCGCCGACGATCGTGGTCGGGTAGATCGCGTCCTTGCGATGCGTGATCGCCGTGACGTCGACCAGCGGATAGCGATCGGGCAACGAATAGAAGCCCGTGTGGTCGCCGAACGGTCCTTCGAACACGGCGCCGGGGCCGAGCGGTTCGGTCGTGCCGTCCGCGCGCGGGCGCGGGTCGTAACCGATGAAGCCGCATTCGGTCGACACGTAGCCTTCGATCACGATCTCGGAGTTCGCCGGCACCCACAGCGGGACGGTCTTCGCGCGCACCAGCGGGATGCCGCCGCCGTTCAGGAAGCCCGCGAGCAAGAGCTCCGACAATCCCGGCGGCAGCGGCGCGGTCGCGGCGTACGGCAGCACGGGCTCGCCGCCGAAGCACAGCGCGATCGGCATCGGCTGGCCGAGCTTCTTCCACGACCGCCAATGCGAAGCGCCGTCGTGATGCATGTGCCAGTGCATCGCGAGCTTCGTACGGTCGACGAGCTGCGCGCGATACATGCCGATGTTGTGGCTCTTCGGCTTCTCGGCATCGCGATCGTCGGCGTGGATCGTGTGGATGCCCGCGAACGTGATGTAGCGCCCTTGCCCCGCGGCAGTGCCGGCCTGCTGCGGCGTGAGTCCGTATCCGACCGCGGCGGGATCGCCGTCCAACGGCCAGCACTTCAGGATCGGCAAGCGGAGCAAGTCGACCTCGCCGCGACTCGTGAGCTTGACGACTTGTTGGCAGATGCCGCTCGAGCGGCGCTTCGGCGGTACGCGCAGCAGTGGCGCGAACTCCTTCAACTTCGCGAGCGCGGATCCCAGCGACGTCGGCGGCTCGGGCTTCGTCAGCGAGGCGATGCGGCGTGCGATGGACTCGAAGCCGCCGGCGTCGGCGACGTCGAGCGCGAGTTCCATGCGTCGGTACGAGCCGAACACGTTGATCGCGACCGGGAAGTCCGAGCCCTCGACGCGTTCGAACAGCAGCGCCTTGCCGCCGAGTCCGTGGTGCAGCGGGTCGAACTCTCTCGCGAAACGACTCGCGCGCGCGCACGGCGCGAGCCGCACGCGATCGACGATCGCCGCGATCTCGAGCAAGGGCGACACGGGAGCTCGCACGCGCGCGAGTTCGCCTTCGCGTTCGAGTTGATCGATGAAGTCACGGAGGTTCGTGGCACGGCGCATGAGGCGAGAACGTAGCGAACTGGGGACAGAGCAGATGAGGGGACTGTCCCCTTTCTTCCGGTAACCCTCACGGCCGGGGGGCGTCCTCCCACCATGGCACGCCAAAAACGACTCGTGATCCCCGAACTCGCTCAACACGTCACCCAACGTGGGAACGCGCGATGTGTGATTTTCTCCACCGTTGAGGACCGGCGGCTCTATCTGCGGCGCGTCGTCTGGTTCGCGAACTTCTATCGGATCCGCGTCCTCGCTTACGTGTTGATGGACAACCACATCCACTTCGTCCTGATCGTCCCGAGCCAAACGGCGCTCTCGAAGTTCATGCAGGACTTGCAGTCGGAACACGCGCGGCGGATGAACGAGACTTACGGACGAACGGGGCATTTATTCGGCGAGCGCTTCTTCAGCGCGTCGGTGGATGACGACGTCGCGCTCGACGTCATTCGTTACGTCGAACTCAACACGGTCCGTGCAGGAATGGTCGCGCGCGCCGAGGACTTCGAGTTCTCGTCGGCACGCGCGCACGTGCTCAACACTTGGGATCCGGTTGTCGGCGAACCGTGGTCACCGCTCACCGAGATCGTCGACTACCGGGGATGGCTCGCGCAACTCGCGCCGGCCGAGGAGGAGCACTACGAGGTGATTCGCAAGCAAACCCGACGGGGACGCCGCATCCGACGCGACGACCTCTTCGGGCCTGGGGACAGAGCAGATTAGGGGACTGTCCCTGCGCGCCCATCTCTCCGGCGCTCGCTGGGGACAGAGCAGATTGGGGGACTGTCCCCTTTCGGCTTCAGTCGAACAGCCGCGCTAACCGTTCCGCGACCACTCGGTTCCCTGCTGGCGACCAGTGGCCGCCCGGCGCGAACAAGCCCGCGCCCGGTCCGTCCGCGATGGCGAGTGCATCCGTGACGTCCACGACGTCCACGCCATCGGCCTGCAGCGCCTCGACGATCGTCGCGTAGGCCGGCGCAGGGCCTCCCGCGCGCGCGGCCTTGATCCCATCGAGGCTCGGTCGATCCGGCAGGATCAGCAGTCGGAAGCGATCGCCCCGCGCTTCGACGTCCGCACGGAACGCCGCGACCACGGCGCGAAGCACGCGCGAACACTCGGACGTCGCATCGCGCAGCACGTCGTCGTGCGGCCGCGCACCGCCTTCGAGTTTCGTCACGAGCAACCGCGCCGTGAAGCTGCGATGCCACAGGTGGTCGCCGTGCGGCGCGAACGCCGAAGCCCACGCACCGACGAACGCGTCGTGCGCTGCGAGCGCGGTCACGAATCGGTCGTCGGGCGCGCACAACAACTCGCCGAGCTCGCGCGCGGACGCGACCGGAAGCGGCACGAACGCGAGTCCGCCGCGATCGTCGAACTCGAAGCGCGGCTTCAGTGCGACCGAGCGATCCTCGTGGGCCAGCGCCGGTCGATACATCGAGACCACGCGCAGCGCCGCACGCGGCATGAACCCGAGCCAGACTTCGTCGACGTCGAGTTCGGACGCAACACGGCGATACCGCAGCAACGCTTGGTCGAGGCCATACGCTCCGACGCCGAAGTTCTGCACTTCGACGTCCGCGCGCAGCTCGTCCAACCGCGCGCACCACGCGTCGGCATCCGCGACTTCGTCCGCATGCGTGAACGAACAACCGAACGCCGCGACGCGATCGACTCCGCTCGCACGCGGCGCATGCGCGCCGACGGAACCGCCGCGGGCACCGAGTGCGTCGTAGCTCTCGTTCGCACCGACGAACGACTCCCGCGTCGTCCAGCCGAGCTCCGCGTCGAAGCGGACGTTCGTCGCGGGCACTTCCGTTCCGTCGCGCAAGCGCTGCGCGAGGTCGCGCTGCTCGGACGTGAACGTCGGCGGATGGAACGGTGCGACCCTGCGGCCGCGGAACGAGCCATCGCGCAGCACGATCGCGGACAACGCCCCGTCGACGATCGCGAGCGCCATCAGCGACACCGCGAGCAGCAGGATTCGACGCCGCATCACGTCTTCGTCGCCGCGTCCTTCTCGAGCTTCTTCACCCACTTCGCGAACGCCGTGCACATCTCCTTGAACGAGCCGTCGGCGTTGGTCGCGATCGCCTCGTTGCCGTGCATCACGCGGATGCGCGCGTTCAAGTCGACCTTCGCGCGCGACTCTTGCACGCGCTGCATGCGCAACGCCATCGCGAGTTGGCGTTCGACGGCTTCGTCGACCGTTTGGTTCAACGTCGCCGCGAGGCTTCCCGGCTGCAGTGGCTTGCCGGTCAGGCGCTCGATGAAGTCGCGGAAGCGGCGCGAGTTGCCCTCACGCCAATAGACCTCGCGCAGTTCCGGAGCGACACGCGGGTTGTCGACGATGTGACCGTCGCGCTTCAGGAAGTGCTCGCGCGTCTGATGCACCGCCATGTCGGCGAGGACGTAGCCGTGGTAGTACGCGCTGCTCTCGGCCGACAGCAAGTGCGGGACCGCGAGCGTCGGGCGCGGCGAGCCGTGGTCGAGGAACAACAGGCGCTTCTCGACCGCGCGCAGCTCGTCGAGAACGCGCTTCGGCGTGAGTTCGTCGTCGGGGATCTCGTAGATCGCTCGTTCGCCGTAACAGACCGCGAGCATCGCACGCACGCCCCACGCCTTCATCGGCTGGGACTTCGCGACCGCGCGCTCGACGAGATCGAGCGGCACGGTCTCGCCGGCCTTGTTCTTCGCGTAGCGCGTCTGCCACGCCGCGTCCTGGATCAGGCTGTCGAAGAACATGCTCTGCGTCTCGGCGAACGCGACCGAGGACGGCGCGAACTCCTGACCGAAGCACGGCGCCGGCATCTCGTTGTTCGCGAAGTGCGCGGCGTGTCCACCCTCGTGGAACAGCGTCTCGATCGCGCGCTTGCCGGCGCCCATCAGGCCCGGGATCGCGTTGGCCGTGAATTGGATGCGCGCGGGGCGGAACGTGCCGCGGTTCTTCCACGCCGGCACCGGACCGTGCATGAATCCGTTCTCGTACTTGCCCTTGCGATCGACGAGATCGAGCACGAGCTCGGCGCCGCGATAGTCGACGCCGAGGCCCATGAACGTGCGGCCCCAGCGCTCGAGCGCCTGATCGAACGGGAAGTACGGTTCGAGCTGGTTCGAGATGTCGCCGACCGCGAGATAGCGCAGGTTCCACGGCTCGAGCACCGACGGGCCGTGCTTGCTCTTCAGTTCGGCGAGCGACTCCTGGGCGCGATCACGCGTTCGCCGTTCGAGGTCGTCGAGCAACTCGAAGACTTCCTCTTTCGTCATGCCCTCGACGCGTCGCACGTTGGCGTCGTAGAAGTCCTCGCCGCCGAGCATGCGACCCAGCCGGTTGCGCTTCTTCACGATCTCGAGGAAGCCGTGGTCGAGCACGAAGGTCTCGATCGAACGCATGGCTTCCCACGCGGCGCGACGCACGCCTTCGTCCTTGTCGTTCGACACCATCACGCCGAGGCGCACCGAACTCGCCGGGACGAACGTGCCGTCGGCGGCGGTGTAGCCGAGCCTCATGCCGCCGCGTGCGGTCGCGAGCGCGCCTTCGTCGTGCGTGATCTCTTCGTGCAGCTTCTGTGCGGCCTTGCTCTCGATCACGTGCGCTTCGAACGTCGCGAGCCAGCCGTCGAGCGCGGTGGCTTCCTCGGCGGTCGGGATCTCGACGTCGTCGTCGTCGTCGTTCCACGCGTCCTGGCCGCGCTGGATGGTCTCGCGCACCTGCTCGAGCCGCGACGGATCGGCCAGGAACCGCTTCCAGGCGTTGTCCTTCGCGACCAGGTCGGCGCGCGCCTTCTCGGCGTCGGGGAGCAGCCCCATGTACGCGGCCCAGAACGCGTCTTCCTTGGCCGTGTGGAGGCGTTCGTAGTCGGTGTTCAAGCCGTCGACGAACCGCGTGAACAGAGTTTCCGGCATGTCCATGGCGCAACCTGCTCCTTCGCGCCCAACTCTACCGGCAGCCGCGATTCCTCGGATGCGCGCGGCCAACTTGGGCGATCCGGGCCCGATCGAGCGCGGTTCTCGACGCCGGGATGCGCCGTGCGACCAGCCGGCCGGATCAGGCCGTGGCGGCGATCGGCAGGTACTTGGCCAGCGTGGCCCGCAGGACCTCGAAGTCGACCGGCTTCGCGACGTAATCGTCCATGCCGGCGCCGAGGCAGCGGAAGCGGTCGCTCGACATCGAGTTCGCGGTCATCGCGACGATGGTCAGGCGTTCCGAACCCTCGCCTTCCATGGCCCGCAGCGCTGCGGTCGCTTCGTAACCGTCCATCTCGGGCATCTGGCAGTCCATCAGCACGAGGTCGAACTTGGTCCGGCGCACGGCCTCCACGGCGAGACGGCCGTTGCCGACGATCTCGCAACGCAGCCCGAGTCGCTCCAGCATCTTGCCGGCGACCTTCTGGTTGACCGGATTGTCCTCGGCCAGCAGCACGAGCGGCATCGGCCCGTCGCGCGCGGGCGCCGCTTGCTCGGTGAATTGCACACGGCTCGGGACGACGAACAGTCCGGCCAGCCGGCTTTGCAGCAGTTCCGACGTCCACGGCAACGCCAGCGTGGTCTCGACCACACGCGCGCCGGGATGGGTCGAATCGAGGCGCGTGCCGAACGGAGCGAGCGCCAGGCACTTCGTCGACGGCGAGGAGCGCGCGATCGCGGCGAAACAATCCAGCGCCGTGCGTTGATCGGATTCCACGGCGACGATCGCCACGTGCGCGCCCGCGATCGCTTGCTCGACGCATGCATTCGGGTCGAGATCCGTGACGAGCACCTCCGCGCCGAGCTCCGCGACGCGCTTCGCCAACACCGCGCGCCGCGAGCCGACCGTATCGGCGATGACGATCACGCGACCACGGATCGCGGCGGTGGTCGACGGCGGCGCGCTCGCTGGCATCGGCGCGCAGCGCACCGTGAAGCGGAACGTGGTGCCCTTGCCGACCGTGCTCGTCGCCTCGATCGAGCCACCCATCAGCGTCACCAGGCGCTTGCTGATCGCGAGCCCGAGGCCAGTCCCGCCGAAGCGGCGCGACGTGCTGCCGTCGGCCTGCGAGAACGCTTCGAACAACTGACCGACGTACTCGGGCGGGATCCCGATGCCGGAGTCCTCGACCTCGACCGCGAGGACGACCTCGGTCGCCGTCGACTCCACCATCGACGCGCGCAGGACCACTTGTCCGCGCTGCGTGAACTTGATCGCGTTGCCGACGAGGTTCGACGCGATCTGGCGCAGGCGCAGCGGATCGCCCTGCACGAACGCGGGCAGCGAAGCATCGAGGTCGGCGAACAGCGCGAGCCCCTTGCCCTGGGCCGCGGCCGAGAACAACTGCACGGTCTCGTCGAGGATTCGGCGCGGCGACAGCGGCACGGCCTCGATCGTCAGTTTGCCGGCTTCGATCTTGGAGAAGTCGAGGACGTCGTTGAGGACGCCGAGCAGCGCTTCACCCGACGAGCGGATCGTCGCGGCGAGGTCGCGCTGTTCCTCGTCGAGCTCGGTGTCGAGCAGCAAGCGCGCCATGCCGAGCACACCATTCAGCGGCGTGCGGATCTCGTGACTCATGTTGGCCAGGAACTGGCTCTTCGCCGCATTGGCGCTCTCGGCGCGGTCGCGAGCGCGCACGACTTCCGCTTCCATGCGGCGGCGCTCGTCGATCTCGCGCGTCAGTTCCGCACGGTGTTGGATCGAGCGTTCGATCAAGCTCGTCAGCGCGCCGTATTCGTGCGCGAGAGCGCGAACGCGGAACAGCCGCGCGACCGAGTTCGTCCGCAATGCATCGACGATGCGCCGCAGCGGGAGGTTGACCCAGCGCACGAAGAACACGACGACGAGCAGCACGGAGAACAGCGCGAACGTCGTGCTCGTGATGAGGACCCGATCGACTTCGGTCCGGGCTGCAGCGATGAACGGCGAGCGCACATCGACGTGGAGCTGCGTCACGAGCTGGCCGTCGATCCCGAACAGATCGCGGTGGATCGTGATGTTCGTGGGATCATCCCGATCGCTCGGCGAGTGCGTCTCCTCGGCGTGTTCATGGAGCGATGCCCTGCCGCGCACGAGCGCGCCGACGGCTTCGACCTCGGCTTGGTCCCATGCACGCGCGACGACGAAGTACCCGTGCGGCGGCGACGACCTGGCGGTGTCGTTCCCGGGTTGGATCGGCGAGATCAAGAACTCGGTCAACCCGTTGGACGTGCGCGCGAAGAAGTGCGGGAAGAGATCGCGCTCGTCGATCAGTCTGCGGCGGAGCACCGCGGCCTCGACCGGCATCTCGGTCAACGCGTTCGGCGATTCGAGGCCGACGACCGCGTAGAGCGGATTCAAGTCCGCGTCCAACACCCACGCGCCATCGGCGTCGAACGTCTCGATCCCGACGCCGACGTTGTCATCGGCCCATTTCGCGTCGCGCGAGATTGTGTACTCGACCATCTCGTCCCACAGCGAGTAGTCGTTGGCGAACGTCCGCAGTTGCGTGGAGCGACTGCGCAGCAGCGTGGCGAGCGTGGTCTCGAGCTCGACGCGTTGGACCTCGAGCAGACGATCGAGCGAATGGCGTTGCTCGGAACGCACCACGAACAGCCCGACCGTGAACACGGTGCTGAGCGCAAGCATCAGGGTCAGGAACCGCGTTTGCAGTCGCAGGGTCATCGGGATCCGGGGGACAGCGGGACCGAAGCGAGGAGTCGTCGAGTCCGCACGGTGGTCCTCGTGCGAACTCGTGAAGGCATCGGCCATTCCGTCCGACGATCTGGAGTCGGACGTGCGTGCGGTGGCTCGCGCTCGGCGCGGCCGCCGGGTTCGGGTTTTGCGCGGGATCGCCGGGGGCTCGGCCCGCTGGCACCGCACGCCGTGGGCGGGTACACGTGGGCCATGGCCACGCCCCCCCTCCGCATCGTGTCCTGGAACGTCAACGGACTGCGCTCGATCGCGCAGAAGGGCTTCCAGACCTTCCTGTCCCGCGATCCTCTGCATGTGGTCGCGCTGCAGGAGATCCGCGCCGACGAAGCACAGATCCCCGACCCGCTGCGGCGGCCGGACGGCTACCACGCGCATTTCGCTCCGGCGCAGCGCAAGGGTTACAGCGGCGTCGCCCTGTACTCGCGGCTCGCACCCGAGCGCGTCGAGACGACGCTCGGCGTCGACGAGTTCGATGCCGAGGGCCGGCTCCAGTTCGCCCACCTCGGCAAGCTCTTGATCGTGAACGGTTACTTCCCGAACGGCAGCGGCAAGGACCGCGACAACGGCCGCGTCCCGTTCAAGCTCGCGTTCTACCGCCGCCTGTTCGATCGCCTCGAGCCCGAGCGCAAGGCCGGCCGGCCGATCCTCGTGCTCGGCGACTTCAACACCGCGCACCGCGAGATCGACCTCGCACGCCCGAAGGAGAACGCGAAGACGAGCGGCTTCCTGCCCGAAGAGCGTGACGAGTTCGACCGCTGGATCCGTTCGGGTTGGACCGACACGTTCCGGGCGCTGCATCCCGACACCAAGGACGCGTACTCGTGGTGGAGCCAACGCTTCGGCGTGCGCGCGAAGAACATCGGCTGGCGCATCGACTACGTGCTGGCGTCCCCGGGCGCGATGAAGCACGTGAAGGACGCGTTTCTGTGGCCCGAGGTGCAGGGCAGCGACCATTGTCCGGTCGGAGTGGACATCGATCGCAAGGCGCTCACGGCGAAGTGATCGTTCACGCCGTCGTGAACGGACCCCGATCGGACGACGCGACGCGCACGCGGACGGTGCGACCGAGCTTGCCCTGCAGGATCTTCGCGAACTCGGGCAAGTACGGCCGCTCGGTCTCGGCGTGGCCGGCGACGATCACGCTGCTGCCGCGCGCCACCGCGGCCAACGCGTCGTGATGGCGCATTTCGCCGGTCAGCAGCACGTCGGCCCGCACGTGTTCGAGCACCGACCCACCGGCGCCTGCGCACAACGCGATCGTGGTGATCGCCGACTTCGCGGATCGCGCCACGGCCGCGACGTGGACGGACTTCACGCCGAGCCGCGCTTTGACAAGTGCGACGAGCGTGTTCATCGACGTCGGCTTCGCGAGCGTGACGAGCCGCCCTTGACCGGTGCGTAGCGACGGCTTCGAGACCAATCGCACGACTTCCCACGCCGGCTCCTCGTACGGGTGATTCGCGCGCAACGCGGCCGCGATCGCGGGCAGCGACGCCTCGGACGCCACCATCTCGAGGCGCACTTCCGGAGCGAACTCGAGCCGACCCTTCTTGCCGACGACGGGATTCGTCGAGTCGGTGCCGAAGAACGAACCGGTGCCGGGAATCGCGAACGAACAGTGCGTGTATGCGCCGATGTGCCCGGCGCCAGCGTCGGCGAGAGCGTCGCGCAACTCGTCGAGGTGCGATTCGGGCACGAACACGACGACCTTCACTTGCTCGGTGGAGGCGAGGGCTCGCGTCGCATCGAGCACGGAGCGCGACCCCTCACCGAGCCCATCGGCGAGCCAATCGTTGATGCCGCCGTCGACCGCGTCGAGCGCGGTGTGCGGCGAATACACGCCGATGCCGGCGCGAGCACACGCGAGCACGCGCCGCCCGACGGGATCGGACTCGACGAGTCGCTTCAGGCCTGAGAACACCGGAGGGTGATACGCGACGACGACGGAGGCCTTCGAGGCGAGAGCGTCGGCAAGCACGGCGTCGGTGAGATCGAGCGCGACGAGCACGCGCGCGACGCGAGCCGAGGCCGGAGGCTCGACGATCCAGCCGACGTTGTCCCAGTCGGCGGCGAGATCCAGCGGGGCAAGCGAGTGGAGAGCCGAGGTCAGGGTGGTGAGGTTCATGCGGCGCGGAGGTTACCGCTTTCGCTCACCCTCGGACGATGTGTGGTCGCCAAGGAGGATCGGCACCAGCCGCCGCCGAACCAAGCAGGACCTAAATCGAAGTTCACGATTCTGTCATGGCTGCGGCCGGCTGCGAACCGCGCAGGCTTCGTCGGATCGACTCTCCGACTCTTTCCATTGAGTCGCCTCGTCGATCCTCCTCGCCTGCGCGCTTCTCGCTCGGCCTCGCGGCATCACAGAACCGTGAACTTCGATTTAGAGAATCGTGGAGTACGAGCCCATACAATCCGCGCGAGCCCGTTGGCTACGTGAAGTCAATGACTCGCGGAGGTTCCGGTGTCGATTCGCTCGCGCTCTAGCGCGACCGCTGCACTGTTGTCCGTGGCTTCGTTCGTCCCCGCATGGGGAACGGAGTTCCAGGGTGTCGTGGCGTTGGATCTCGTCCAGCCGACGGACACGTTCATCGACGTCGAGGTGCGTCTCGTTCCGTCCGCGAAGCTCGTGAAGCTCCATCGGCACGTTGGATCGAGCTGGGTGCTCGAGTCCCAGGTCGAATTGAGTCCGGATCGGAACATCGCGCGCCTCCCGTTCGGAAGCGCCGCCCAAGTCGGATGTCGCTTCACCGTCGATGTGGACGACCGTCACGGGAAGCGGTGGACCACGCAACTGGTGTGTCGGTACGTGACTGGCGACGTCGACGACGACGGCGTCATCGACGCAGCGGACGTCGAGGCCATCCGCGCCGAGCTCGACGAGCCGGGCTCGAGCTCATCGAGCTTGCTGACGCGAATGGACATCGATGGTTCCGGCTCACTCGACGAGCTCGATAGGCGCGGACTCGATTCCTTCGTCGCCGGAGTCGGACCCGCGCCGGTTCGGATGCCGAGCCGAGGAACGGAGCTGTGGGATCCGGGCCAAGTCACGCCGGAGTCGACCCAACGTCTGATTCGAGGCATGGCCGACGGTCAGTCGCACGGCCGAGCGAACTACTGCTATCGCGCGCTGGTCGACATCGGTCAGGAGGCCGTCTCGGCACTCATCGCCGCCGCAGCGGCATCGAGCCACGATGACGTATTCACAGGGAACGCGATCTACCACGAGCTCGCGTCGAGTCATGGGTTGCGGATTCGGCTGAAGGAGGCGTACCTGCTCGCCATCGAAGCGGGCCGCGATGGTCGCCCTGCCGTGTTCGTGAAGCCCCAGTTCGTGAGCAGCAAGCGTCCGGAGCAGCCGGCAACGCCCGAACAACTCGATCACGTAGTGGGTGCGTTCCGGCGATGGGATGCAACCCATATGGATGTTCCCTTGCGCGATCGACCTCCCGTCGTGATGCCGGATGGAGTGGCCTGGCCAATCGTGCGCGTCGGCCGCCGCGAGTAGGAAGCCGGGGACAGACACTCACACTGTCCCACCCCTTCGCTACCCTGCGCCTCGCCACCGGGGGGCTCGCCGATGCCACGATCACGGCCCGAAGAGTTGTTGCTCGCCTACCTCGACGCCCGCGAACGCGACGCGTCGCTGACGTTCGACGCGTTCTGCGCGAAGCATCCCGCGGAAGCCGACAAGCTCCGCGATCTCTTCCTCGGCTGGCAGCTCGCGCAAGAAAAGGACGCGAAACGTTCCCTCGCCGAGCGACTGAAGGAACGCTTCGGATCGAAGGCCGATCCGGGCATCTCGCTCGACGCCAGCGCCGAGTCCCCCATCGACCCCGCGCTGCTCGACGCGCTGAAGACGCGCGGCCCGTCCTCGTCGCGCTACCGCCTGAAGGGCGAAGTCGCGCAAGGCGGCATGGGCATCATCCTGCGCGTGTGGGACGAGGACCTGCGTCGCCATCTCGCGATGAAGGTGATGCTCGACGAGCAAGAGGGAGCAGCCTCGCGCCTGTCGCGCTTCCTCGAGGAAGCCCAGGTCACCGGACAGCTCGATCACCCCGGCATCGTGCCGGTGCACGAGCTCGGCATCGACGCGCGTGGCCGCGTGTTCTTCACGATGAAGCTCGTGAAGGGGCGAACTCTCGCGCAAGTCTTCGAGGCCGTGAAGCACGGCGACGACGGTTGGAGCGTCACACGCGCGCTGTCCGTCGTGCTGCGCGTCTGCGAAGCGATGGCCTTCGCGCACGAGAAGGGCGTGATCCACCGCGACCTCAAGCCCGCGAACATCATGGTCGGGGGCTTCGGTGAGACGTACGTGATGGACTGGGGCCTCGCGCGAGTGCTCGGCAAGAAAGACACGAAGGACGTTCGGCCGCGCCCGAACGAAAGCGTCAGCGCCGTGCGCTCGTCGCGCCGCGACTCCGGTCAAGCCACGCCGGATTCGCCGATGCTGACGATGGACGGCGATCAAGTCGGCACGCCGGCGTACATGCCGCCCGAGCAGGCGCGCGGCGATCTCGAGCGCATCGGCCCGCACAGCGACGTCTATGCGGTCGGCGCGATCCTCTACCACCTGCTGTCGGGCCAAGTGCCGTACGTCGAGCCGGACACGCACGCGACGCCGTGGGCGATTCTCGCGCAGGTGTTGGCTGGACCGCCGAAAGCGCTGCACACCTTGGCCAAAGACGTGCCCGCGGAACTGCTCGCGATCTGCGAGCGCGCGATGGAGCGCGATCCGAAGCAGCGCTACGCGTCGATGACGTCGCTCGCCGACGACTTGCGCGCGTATCTCGAGCATCGCGTCGTGTCGGCGTACGAGACCGGCGCGTTCGCCGAGATGAAGAAGTGGGTGCAGCGCAACAAGGCGCTCGCGAGCGCCGCGGCCGCGCTGTTCGTCGTGCTCGCGGGAGCGACGGTCGTCGTCGTGAACAAGAATCGCGAGGTCGAAGCGAAAAACGTCGCGCTCGGCACGGCGAACACGGAGATCACAAAGCAGAAAAGCGAAGTCGAGGCACGCAAGGCGGAGTTTGACCAACTCTCCGGCGTGGTCCTGCTCGAGACGGCGCGGGCCAACGAGCTGGCGCTGTATCCGCCGATCCCCGACAAAGTCGAGCCGATGCGTCACTGGCTCGAGAACGACGCCGCGAAGCTGCTGGCGATGAAGCCGACGCTGGTCCAAACCGTCGCCGACCTCGAAGCTCGTGCGTTGCCACAGACCGAAGCCGAGCGCGAAGCGGAGATCGCGAAGCGTCGGACGTGGACATTCGCCGAGGAGTCGCAGCGCTTCTTGCACACGACGTTGAGAGCGCTGCTGTCGGACTTGGCGACGTTCGAAGCGGACACCGTCGCGAGCGTGCGGCGTCGCCTCGGTTGGGCGGAGCGCATCGAGTCGTTGACGTTGCATCACCCGAATGCACGGGTGACGTGGGACGAAGCGCGCGCTGCGTTGGCGAAGGCGGACGACGTCGTGGCATCGACGCGCTATCGCGAAGTGCCGATCGACTTGAAGCCACAGATCGGGCTCGTGCCGATCGGCATGAACCCGGCGACGAAGCTGTGGGAGTTCTACGACCTGCGATCGGCGTGTGATTTGGTGGCTGGGCAAGACCCCGCGAACGTCGAGATCCCCGCGCATCGCGCGGATGGATCGATCGAGATGAAGGACGGTACGGGTGTGGTGTTCGTGCTGATTCCGGGTGGGACGTTTCTGCAAGGTGCGCAGAAGATCGACGAGTCGGCGCCGAACTTCGATCGGCTGGCACAAGAGGACGAATCGCCGCAGACGGTCACGTTGGATCCGTACTTCCTGGCGCGTCACGAATTGACGAAGGGTCAGTGGTTCCGCATAACGGACGGGGATGAGCCGAGCTTGTATCTCCGTGGAACGACATGCGCCGACGACGCATTCGCGATCGGTTGGGAACATCCCATCGAGCATGTGTCGTGGAACGACTGTGCATTGCGCCTGCCGCGCGTGGGGCTGGCGATGCCGACGGAGGCGCAGTGGGAGTACGGCGCACGCGGAGGCACGCAAACGCCGTGGTGGACGGGCCGCGGCGCCGCCACACTCGCGGGTACGGCGAACGTCTTGGACAGACGTGCCGAACGCGCCTACCCAGGGTGGGGTATGCAACAGGGCAACTTCGACGACGGCTACGTAGGGCTTGCCCCGGTTGCGTCGTTCAGACCGAACGCCTTCGGGCTCTTCGATGTCCATGGCAATGTGTGGGAGTGGTGTGCGGACGAGTACCGGAACTTCTACCGCTTCATCACACCCCGACCTGGTGATGGTCTAAGGACCCGGGAATTGTCGGACTTCGCGAATCGCGTAGCTCGAGGCGGCTGTGCGAGCGGTGCGGCCTTGCAGGCTCGGTGCTCGCAACGATTCCAAGGCCCGCCGTCGGACCGCAACCAGCACCTGGGCGTTCGTCCCGCGAGGGTTCTCGAGTGATCCAGCCTGAACCGTCTCCGCTTCCCACTGCCCGAGCCCGTCAGGCAGCCGGGTGACTGCACGGCGTGGATTTGGTGGTTGGACCTTGCGGATGAATCGTCACCTCGAGTCGAGGTCGAGCACCTTGCTCGCACGGTTCCGGCCAGCTTCGCACCACGCCGGCGACGGAACGCGAACGCATGACGGGGACAGTCCCCGATGCGGGGACAGTCCCCCGGGCCAGCGATCCCTCGCGTCCCTCGTCATCCCTCGCGTCCCTCGTCATCCCTCGCGCCCCTCGTCGTCCCTCGCGTCCCGTCGTCGTCCCTCTCGTCCCTCGTCGTCCCTCTCGTCCCTCGCGTCCCTCGTCATCCCTACTCCCCGTGCTCCCTCCTCGCGAACCGCACGACCCCACTCCCGACCGCAACCACAACGCACCCAACGCAAGCCGCGACCGCTGCTACGGTCTCGCCGGGAACCCGGAACAAGCTCACGCCCGACGTCAGCTTCTCCATCGTCTCCAACGGTCGCCAGACCCACGTCGTCGGCAGCATCGACGCGAGCGGATCGCCGAACACGAGGGCGACCAGCGACGCTCCGCAGAACAGCAGCAAGCCGGTCGTGAGCGCGGTCGTCGCGCGACGGAAGCACGCGGACAGCCACAGCCCGCACGCGGCGACGGCGATGAGCCCGCACGCGGCGAGCGCGTACGCGCGCAGCAAGTCGCCCCACAACGCGGCCGCGCCGAACTGATCGCCTTGCAGGGCGACGTCGGCGACGTCGGCGAATCCCTTCGTCGCGAAGCCGACGGCGACGCCGACGACCAAGTCGAACGCGACGATGCCGACGACGATCGCCGCGAGCGCGAGCATGCGGCCGACGAACAGCGCCGAGCGCCGCACGGGGCGCGTCAGCGTCATGCGCAATTGGCCGCGCTCGGCTTCGGCGGCGATGCGTTGGGTGGCATCGACGAACACGAGGATCGCGCAGATCGCGAGCACCCAGCGACTCGAATGCGCCGCGAGGTAGAAGCCGTTCAACCGGATGTCGTCGAGCTGCGCTTCGGCCGAGAGGTGGTTCAGCTCGAGCACCGCGAGCACCTTCAGCAGCGGCACCAGCACGAGGATCGCGACGGGCAGGGTGCGCTGCCGCCACGTCTTCTCCCACTCGATGCGTGCGACGATGCCGAACATCGATCAGGTCCCCGTCACGTCGCGGTAGACATCTTCGAGCGAGCGCCGCGTGCGGCTCGCTTCGTAGACGTCGATCGCGGAGCGATGCAGCGCGGCGAGCGCGCGCGCGACGTCGGCATCCGCGCCGTCGACGCGGAATCCGATCGCGCCGCCGTCCTTGACCACGAAGCCGTCCTTCGCGAGCAGTGCGCGCGCCTTCGCGTCGTCGGCCGTGCGCAGGCTGACGCCACCACCGCCGTGGACCAATTGCTCGACGGTGCCTTGCGCGACGATGCGGCCGCGATCGATGACCGCGACGCGGTTGCACAAGAGTTCGACCTCGGCGAGCAAGTGGCTCGAGAGGAACACGGTCGCGCCGCGGCGTTGCTCTTCGCGCAACAGCTCACGCACGTCGGCGATGCCGCCGGGATCGAGACCGTTCACGGGCTCGTCGAGCACGAGCAATTCGGGGTCGCCGAGGAAGGCCTGCGCCAGGCACAGCCGTTGCCGCATGCCGAGCGAGTAGCCGCCGACCTTGCGCTTCGCCGCCGCCGCGAGGCCGAAGCGCTCGAGCTGGCGCGAGCACTGCGCTTCGGCGTCTTGCAGCGTGAGCAAGCGCGCGTGGACCATGAGGTTCGCGAGGCCGTCGAAGTACGGCAGGAACGCCGGAGCTTCGATCAGGAAGCCGGTGCCTCGGAACAACCGCTGAGGCGGCGTCGACCACACGTCGTGTCCGAGCAACGTCGCGGCGCCGGAGCCCGGCTTCAACATGCGCGCGAGGATGCGGATCGCCGTGGTCTTGCCGGCGCCATTCTGCCCGAGGAAACCGAACAGGTCGCCGCGCGGCACCTCGAACGTCACGTCCGCGAGCGCGTCGACGTCGCCGAAGCGCTTCGAGACCGCGGTGAACGACAAAGCCGGCCCGGACGTGGAGTGCATGGAGGGAGTCGGGTTCACGAAGGCCGCGCAGGGTAGCGCATCGGCGCCAAGACGTCGGCGCGCCCAACGCGCAACTTCGCGTCGACCGTGCTCACTTCTCCGGATACAGGATCTGCGCCTCGTTGCGGACGATGCGCGGCGTCACCATGAAGATCACCTGCGATTGCGACTCGGTGATCTCGCGGCGTTTGAACAGGTACCCAAGCAACGGGATGTCGCCGAGGATCGGGATCTTGGCTTCGAGTTCGCGCTCGTTCGTCGCGATCAGACCACCGATCGCGAACGTCTGACCGTCGCGCACGTTGACGACCGTCGACGCGTTGCGGTTCGAGATGATCGGGTTCTGGATGCCGGTCGCGCCCGACTCGATGAAGCCCGACACGAACGACACTTCGGCGTTCACGTCGATCTGGATCATGTCGTCCATCAGCAGGTACGGCGTGACGACGAGGAAGATGCCGGTGTCCTCGAACTTCACCTGCACCTGTTGCAGGTTGCCGGAGAAGCCGAGCACAGGCTGCAGCACCGGCGTCTTCTGGCCGGTGTCGATCACCGCGCGGTGGCCGTTCAGCACGGCCATCTTCGGCGCCGAGAGCACGTCGGCGTTGCCCGACTCCTGCAGGGCGCGCAGCACGGCGCGATAGCGCACGTCGTCGACGATCATCGCGACCGACAGACTCGCGAGCGGGTTGTTGTCGATCGTCGCGATCGGCGTGAACGGCGAGGTGAAGTCGTCGAACAGCGTCGACTTGTCGTCGGCGTTGCCGGTCGGCTTGCTGAAGTCCGGCGTGCCGTCGGCCTTCTTCGCGTACTTGTTGCCGCCCTCGCTGATGAACAGGTTCGTGCCGAGCAGCAGGTTGTCGTCGTAGGTGATCTCGACGACGTTCGCTTCGATCTCGATCATCGGCGTGCCGGTCAGGAACGCCGTCAGGAACTGGTCGACCTCGAGCAGCACGTCCTCGGTCGACGTCACGGTCAGCAGGTCGGACACCGGCCCCGTGCTCGGGATCAGCGTGTTCAGTGGCGCTTGGCCCGGCCCGGTGCGCGGATCGGCGAGCGCGGCGGGGGTGACTTCCATCGCGGCGACCGCCGCGTCGCCGGCGCGCGTGTGCTTCGCGATCAACGCTTGGATGCGCGCCCCGCTGTTCGCGCGCACCCAGTACAGGCGCGTCAATCGGCCGTCGGCGGCCTTGATCGTCTGATGCGAGAAGCGGTGGTACGGCGACAGCGTCGTCGTCACGTCCTGCGCGTTCGCGGTCGACAACAGGCCGGGCGCGAACGGCTTGGCCTCGCCGTCGGGCGCGGACAGGCGCAAGCGCTTCGCAGGCTCGACGCCACTCGGTTCGCGGACCGGTTCGCGGACACAACTAGGGAGCGCGGCGACGAGGACGACGAGCGCGGCACGAACGCTGATCGCGCCGCGGCGCGCCCACGAGGAACGGGCGCGGCGGGAGAGTCGCATCGTCGTCAACTGCATGGAGACGCCGTTCGTTACGGAGCCGACTGGAGAGCGTCGAGGACGGACTGAGTCAGATCGATCGACTTGTCGCCGGCATTCTGGACACCGCCGCGCTCGACCACCAGCGTCACGCCACGGCGCGATGCGGCGGCGGCGATCGCGCGCTGCAAGTCGACGTTCGCCTGACGCATGAGGAAGTGGTAGCGAGCTCGCGTCGGACGCAGCTCTTCTTGCTTGATCGTCTTCATGGCCGGGATCGCGTCGAAGCAACGCTCGACGTCGACTTCGCCGATGCGTTGCGCGAAGCGCGCGAGCTGTGGTTCGCCGAGCAGTGCGCGACCGGTGATCACGCAGCCGCTCGCGTTCGCTCGCGAGCCCGCGGCACCATCCGACTTGCTCGCGTCGGGGACATCGAACAACCGGCCGGAGCCCGCCGGCGCGGCCGATGCGACCGCCGGAGCCGCGGCCGAAGCCACCGTCACCGGAGCGACCGGACGATTCGTGCCCGGAGCGACCGCGAACGTCCGCTTGGCGCGCGGCGCCATGGTCAGTCGTTCGGCGGCGCGCAGTTGGCGACGGACCTTGACCTTCTCCGCGACGCGAGCCGGTAGGGTCGGGGACTCACCCGCGAAGCTCGGGCTGCCGATCGAAGCGCAGGCAGCGAGTGCCCACACCACGACGCGCGCGGCGCTCTTCGACCGGTGATTCGAACCCCCGAACAGCACCATCGCATCACTCCAAAGGAACCAGACCGCACTCGTCCAGAGCTTCTTGGCGGACACCACCGAGGCGACGGATCGCGGCTTGGCCGACAGCCCAGACAACAAAACCCGGGCCAAAGCCCAAAGGTCACGCGCTGTCTGCCGGAAAGAACTTCCGGTTCTCCGTAAAGCACTCAGCCAACGTGAACTATGACCGCCATGGCCGCCCGAATGGATCGTGACGGACTTGGGCGCGCGAGCATGGCGGAATCGGCTCAATTCCGCCATGGCGGAATCAGTTGGATTTCCGCCACTCCTAACTCGGCGTCGAAGCTCGAGTTCCCGCGAGGCGGTAACTGGCGGCCTTGCGCCGCCCATCTCGGACCAGCAGGCCGCGGTCGACGAGGTCTTGGAGGTCACGAAGCCCCGTCCGCTCGGACACTCCGACGAGTTCGGCGTAGTCGCGACTGCGGATCGCGAACACCCCCCGCAGGTGCGTGAGCAGTTGGATCTGACGGGGCAGGAGAGAGGCGTCGCCGGCGGCGAGCGCCGGTCGGTCCGCGTCCGGAGTTTGGGTGGCGACTTCGGGCCCTTGGCTCTGCGGCGGCCGGTGGTCGGTCGGCGCGCGCGTCGGCTCGAACGGCAGGTGGATCGGGAGCACGACGTCCCCATCCGCGAGCAGCATTGCGCGTTGGACGACGTTCTTCAGCTCGCGGACGTTGCCCGGCCAGGGGTACCGCGAGAGCTGATCGAGGGTCGCGGGCGCGAGCGACCGCGTGATGCCTTCGTGCTCGTCGAGGAACTGGCGGACGAACTGGTCGACCAGCGCCGGGATGTCTTCGCGGCGGTCACGCAGCGGGGGGATCACGAGCTCCACCACGCGCAGGCGGTAGTACAGGTCGGCGCGGAAGGTGCCGGCGTCGAGCATCGCGCGCAGGTCGCGGTGCGTCGCGGCCACGATGCGGATGTCGACCGACACCGGGGCGTGGCCGCCGAGCCGCACCACCGTCTTCTCCTGCAGCACACGCAACAGCTTCGCTTGGAGGGCGAGCGGCATGTCGCCGATCTCGTCGAGGAAGACCGTGCCGCCGTCGGCGAGCTCGAGCTGCCCGGGCTTCGCCTTGACCGCGCCCGTGAACGCGCCGCGCTCGTAGCCGAACAGCTCGGCTTCGAGCAGCGGCTCGGGCAGCGCCGAGCAATTCAGCGCCACGAACGGCTGGTTGGCGCGATCGCTCCAGCGGTGCAGCAGCTCCGCGACGACTTCCTTGCCGACGCCGGTCTCGCCGAGCAGCAGTACCGACGCCGAGCTGCGCGCAACCTTGTCCAACTGCGCGAGGACGTCCTTCATCGCGGTCGAGCGGAACACGTACGGCGCCGTGTCGCGCGTCTCGAGCGGCGTCGTCGCGACCGCGGGGTCCCCGCGCAAACGGCGGCGCGCGAGACCGACGCTCTTCTGCGCGGCTTCGAGCAAGAACTCGACGCTCTCACCGTCGGTCGGGAACGTCGCGACCCCGGCGCGCGGAACCAGCGGCGCGTCCTCGCTGCCGAGCTTCAACGCTTCGAGCGTGGCTTCGATGCGGCGCGCGAAGCGCTCGGCCTCGGTGTGCCCCGTCTCGGGCAACAGCACGAGGAACGACCGCTCGCCGGCCGCGACGATCATGAGGTCGCGTGCTTCGCTCTTCACGCGCCGGCCGAGTTGCGCGAAGGCTTCGCGCCGCGCTTCTTCGCCGCGCTCGCGTTCGAGCCGCCGCAAGCCGTCGATCTCGATCTTCACGAACGACACCTCGCGCTGGCGGCGTTGCGCGCGATCGACTTCCTCGGCGAAGCGGTTCAAGAGGTACGAATCGGTGTAGAGCCGCGTGTCGCGATCCTCGATCGCCAAGCGATAGAGGCGCGCGTTCTCGAGCGCGACGGCAGCCTGCCCCGCGAGGTGCGTGAGCACGGGCAAGTGCGCGTCGAGCTGCGCCCGCGTCACACTCGCGTCGTAGCGCAACACGACGATCGCGACCACGCGCCCCGAGTACGCCAACGGCAGCAGCAACGTGAGCGGTTCGCCGGCATCCGCGCCGAGCGCGACGAAGCCCCACTCCGTCGAATCGCTGGCCATGGCGATGCGCGGCGCCGGATCCTGCGCGAGTCGATCGATCGTCGCGGTACGGACGAGCTCGCGCGCGAACGGCGCTCCGTGCGCGGGATCCCGGGCGCGCAACAACGCCACGCGGCCGCCGTCGCCGTCGACGCGATAGAGCGCTCCGGCGTACGCCAGTGGCGCTTCCGCGAGGTGATCGAGCACCGCGGCGGCGACCGCGTCCTCCTCGATGACGCGCGTGAACGCGGCCATCGCGCGTTCGATGCGATCCCGTTCGGCCGCGCGCCGACCCAGCTCGTCGGTCATCACGCGGAACGAGTTCGACAACCGACCGACCTCGCCGGCGTCTTCGTCGAGCTCGCCTGCGCCGTCGTCGCCGATGGCCGGTCGCGAGTCGTGCGCGAGCGAACTCGTGTCGGTCAGCTCGCCGCGCGCGATGCGACGCGCGCTGCGCTCGAGCGCTTCGATCGGCTGCGTGATGCGGCTGGTCGCGACCGCTCCCATGAACACCGCGACCACGAGGCCGAACAGCGCCACGAGCAGGAACAGCGTCTCCAACGACATGCCGCCGAACGGCGCTTCCAGCAGCATGCTGCCGCCATCGCGACGCACTTCGATCAGCGCGATGGGTTGACCGCCCGTGTCGCGCAACACGTCGAGCGCGGCGAGGCGCGGATCGCGCGCCGACTCGTACAGCGGTTCGCCGCGCTCGAGCACTTCGGCGGCCAGCGCGGCGCGCACGTCGGAACTCGCCGCGGTCACGCCGACGAACGGCGCGCCGCGCAGCGTCAGCAAGCTCACGCGCATCGGCGTGCCGGCGCCCTCTTGCTCGACGAACGCGGGCAACAGCGCACCCGCGGCCACGACGCGTGCGCGAGCACGGTCGTTCTTGACGTCCTCGACGGCGACGAGCAGTAGTTCGCCCCAGACTTCGTGCAAGCCCGCGACCGGAGCGTCGAATCGACTCGACGTCGCGTGGCGTTCGTGGTCGTGGATCTGCTCGCGCGCGCCGCGGTCGTCTTCGAGCTCGACGCGCAAGCCGAGGTCGAGGCCCGGCACGGGCGCCAGTCCGACGATCTCGCGCAGGTAGCGCGCGATGGCGTCGCGATCGACCGCGCCGCCGGCCAGCGCACGTTCGACGACGTCGGACGTCGCGACCTCGCGCGCGGCGCGCTGTACCTGGCGCGTCATGCGATCGATCGCGTCGCGCGTGCCGACCACGGCCGAGCGTGCCGCCGATTCCTCGAGGCGCGCGCGATCGTCGGCGATCACGCGGTAGAGCACGGCGAACAACACGATCGTCGGCACCAGCGAGGTCGCGACGAGCAACGCGGTCACGCGAAGGCGCAAGCGACCGAGTCGCGTCAACCAGTCGAGCGCGAGATGCAATCCGAGCGGCGCGAGCAGGAATGCCGCGATCGCCAACGCGATGCGTTGCACGCGACGCGCGAGCGCCAGGCCTTCGATGCGCTGCGCGGCCACGATCGCCATGCGGGTGCCGTCGCCGCGCTCGAGCGGGAACGCGCGGGCGAGGTAGGGCTCGCCGGCGAGTTGCGTGTGCTGCGTGATCGTGCCGGCGGTGGCGCCGAGGAACGGCGAACGCGAGCCCTTCAACGCCGCAGCGACGTCGGGTTGCGCGAAGCTCGCCGCAGCCATGGCGTCGCCGGCCATCACCGCGAAGTCGAGTCCTTCGATCTCGGCCGCGTCGGCCGAGCGCAGACGGATCTCCTCGCCGGCGAACAACAGCGTCGCGGCGCGTTCGGACGGTTCGCCCTCGACGCGCGTTCCGCCGGTCACCGCGTACAGCGACAGTGCGTCGAGCAGGCCCGAGTTCTGCAGCTCGACGTCTTGCACCATCACGCCTTGGGGCAGCTCGATCTGCAGCGCTTCGACGTACGGCGCGCGTTCGTCGCTCTTCGAGGCGCGGAACGCGACGCGCGATTCCATGTCGCGACCGCGTTGGTCGGGGTCGGACACCGCGAAGCCGACGTGGACGCCGGCGCGCAGCGTGCGGACGTACGGCTCCGCGCCTTGGAGGTTCACGACGACGCGGCCGACCTCGGTGCCCGACAGTTCGGGCAGCAGCACGCGCTTGTCGACGGCGCTGTAGAACAGCCACAACGCGTCGACCGAACGACCGACATGCACGCGCGCGCCGGTGGCGTCGCTCCAGGCCGCGCGGTCAGTGCGTCGAGCGCGCCGCCGACTTCGACGATCGCGGCCGGCGCGCCGGCGAGCGACGGGCGCAGCAAGCACAGAGGCGTCGGCGCCGCGCCGGCATCCGCGCGCGTCAACGTGATGCCGGCGAGACGGAACGACACCGAGCGTTCGCGCAGCGTGACGCAGACGGCGCGCACGAGTTGATCGCGCAACACGTCGGGACCGAGGAAGTACTGCCAAGCGGTTTCGCGATCACGCGTCCACGCGCGGCGGAAGCGCTCGTTCGGCTTGACTCCGGCTGGTTCGACGAGCGCGGCGTCGACGGCCGGGAACGGTTCGGCTTGGATCGTGCCGTCGGCGAGCACGACGCCGATCTCGAGCACTTGCTCCCAGACGTCGGTCGCGTTGCGGCGCAACAACGCGTTCGGATCGACGTGCGCGGTGCCGAACACGAACAGTTGGCGCAACGGCGTGGGCTTGCCGAGCGGGAACACGATGCGCTCGTGCGCGGGCAAGGAGATGCCGTAGTCGAGGACCGGCACGCCTTCGCGTGAGGTCTTGCGGCGCGGGTCGGATTCGGGCGGGCGCAGCGGAAAGCCGACCCAATCGAACGCGACCGTGGGTCGCACCGAACGACCGCGCAACAGATCGAGCGTGACCGCGGGCTGCAGCAGTCCGCGCTCTTGCGCGACTTCGTTGGCGAGATCGGCGACGACGCGGCCGACCGTCGTGGATCGGCTCTCGAACGTGTCCTCGGCTTTCCATGCGATCCACACGGTCGCGAGGTAGGGCGCGACGAGCGCGAGCCCGACCACCACGACGACGGAGATCGACACGAGATGGCGGCGATCGCGCTTCAGCACGCGGTCGATCGTTTCGAACACGGGGCGGGCGGTCGACGCGACCAGCAAGAGGACCGCGGCCGCGGCGATCAGGAGCGCGCCGATCTGCAGCGGCGTGGACGTCGAACCGTCCGATTCCGGCTCGCGGGTGCGTTGCACGAACACGAGCGGGAGGAAGTGATCGGTGGTCTGGAACAGGTCGCGTCGTCCCGACGGCGACAAGTAACTCGCGTGCGGTGGTTGGCCTTCTGGCGCGTCGTGGTCGTGCAGCGCGACGTCGAACCCGGCGGCGCGATCGACGCGACGCAGGCTCGGGAAGTTCACGAACGGCAGCCGCGCCTCGAACGTGTAGCCGGCCCCTCGCGTCGGCTGCGCGGCGACCGAGACTCCTTCGAACCCGCCGTCGGAGAGCAGGAAGGAGCGGCCGTGTTTCGCGACGCCCCACGGCCGGCCGGCGTTGTAGGGCATCAGGCACAACTGGATGTCGTCGTCGCCCCACACCGCTTGGGCGCTCTGCCGCGTGAGGTCGGTGTCGAAGAACAGCTCGATGCAGTCGCCGTCCCACCAGACGCGGTCGTCGTGGACACGGTCGTCGTCCTTGACTTCGCCGGCGCAGTAGATCGCTTCGTCGTCCCAAGCGAGGTACAGCGTCAGCGACGCGTCATCGGGGCCTTGCCAAGCGGACGCACCGTGCTCGTCGCGCGCGACTTGCTCCGCGCGGTCGAGCGTGATGGCGTCACGCCGCGGCCATTCCGTGAGCACGCCATCGACGACGACCGGAGCATTGAGGGCATGGACCCACGGCTCCGCGGGCTCGTGGGCCGGAGTCTGCGCGGTGATCGCGAGGAGGAACACGCTCGCGAGAAGGAACATGCTGCGCAGGATACGGAGGCTCCGCCTCCGTAGGCCAGGGCGGGGGCTAAAGCCCCCGCGCCCTATGCCGCTCGGGGGACTTCACGGCAAGGGACGTCGTGGTTCTCTGCTGACGAGTGTGCGGCATGAAACCGAGGAAGAGTGACGGTTCTCGCTCCGCGCCATAGCTCCGCGGTCGTTGGGCGCGTTCAGCGTTTGGATGCGATCGCGCAAGTCGTGGATCACTCGCGATGTAGCCCGCGTGCAAATGCCGCCGGCAATCGCACGCGGGTACCCGCGTGCGATTGCCGGCGGCATTTGCACGCGGTCCGCCGCTTCACCCTTGCCCCCGTCGCCCCCGGGCTCCGCGCCGCCGTCGGCGTTTTCCAGAGTCCCGTTCACGTTCACGGCGTAAGGCGCGCTTGGTGTGAGTTCGGCGGCAAACCGCACTCCAACCCTTCGACTCGATCGCGCAAGTCCATGGCCCATCGCGGTGTAGCTCGAACGCGATTGCCGCCGGCCATCGCCGTCGGGTTGGGTGTCGGTTCTCGTCCTCGGGGTTGGCCGCTCGAGCCCTCACTCGGCCAATTCGATGCTCAGCCCCGCCGACGACGCAATGCCTCCCGTCGCTCCTTGATCGAAGACGAACGCTTGGAGGTACGCCTTGGCTCCGAGCGGTAGGCCGGACGGGATCGGCGCTGGGAGGAACAGGCTGCCTGCTCCTGGTTGGCCGCTGCCTCCTCCTACCGTGAACGACAGCACGATCGACGGTTGGGTGATGTCGATGAGCACGCTGCCGAAGTTCGACGCGATGCTCGCGGGCGCCGGTGCGAGGACTAGCGCTCCAGCCGCACCTCCCGCGCACTGCGTGAGCAAGAGCGCGAACGACGCGTTGCCGGGAGTCGAAAGCCCGCCGAACGCGTCGAGGTGCGGAGTGATTCCACCCACGCCGGGATTGCCGGTGCCGTAGGTCGCGATCGCCCTGAATGGATCGGAATGGACCGTGACCCGACCGACGTCGGTGCCCACGCTCGATTCGAGCGGTGCCCCGATCGCGAAGTCGGGTCGTCCGTCGCCGTCGACGTCACCCACACCTGCGACCGCGGTTCCGAGCAACGCTGGCTGCGAGTCGCCACGTCGCACGAACCACGGCTGTCCGGTACCGGCATCGAACACCGTCGCGGAGCCGAGTCGCACAGCCGGGCCCAACTCGTAGTCGTCCGGCGATCCCGCGATCAAGTCGATGCGCCCATCACCATCGACATCGCCGACGTGGTCGACCGACCAACCGAGGTGTTCGAACGCCGTATCGCCATACGCCGTCGCGAGCGGGAAGCCGCTCGCTCCCGACAACACGATCGCCGCGCCGTGCTCGGGGCCCACCGTCGAGTCGTACGGCGCTCCGACGACGATGTCGTCGAAGCCGTCGACGTCGACGTCGCCAGCCGCCGCCACCGAGAATCCGAACATGTCGCCGTACGCGTAACCCGTGGCGAACCGCAGAGTCTGGCCCGTTGCGCCCGAGTAGATGCGCACGGCGCCACCTTGGTACGTCCCCGTGGTCTCGGTCGGCGACGACGACACGACGTCGACGAACCCGTCGGCATCGACGTCGCCTGCGCTCGCGACCGCGAAGCCCTCCCACCAACTGGTCTGGATGCCGTTCCACGCGTGCAAGACGGTGCCGTCGGCGCCCGAATAGACCGCGGAGCGGCCGGCTTCCCACCCCGCGAGCTTCGCGTTGTGCGCACCGATGACGACGTCACCGTAGCCATCGCCGTTGACGTCGCCCGCGTGCGCCGCTGCCCAGCCATACGCCTCGACGATCTGGATCCCGACGAAATGATGCAGCGTCGCCTGCGTCGCTCCCGACAACGCGTAGACCGAGCCGACGCCGAACTGCTCGTGCGCTCCGATCACGAGATCGGGAACACCGTCAGCATCGATGTCGCCGCCACCGTCGACGGCTCGACCTAAGTTCGCGCCTTGGTTGGCACCGAACCACGTATGCAACGGCACTCCACTCGCACCCGAGAACAGCGTCGCCGAGCCCGCTTGCGGTGCAACCGTGGAGTCGTAGACCGCACCGACGACGAGATCGCCGACACCATCCCCGTCGACGTCGCCGGCTCCGGCGATGGCGCGCCCGAACGTGCCGTTCTGCGCGGTGCCGTCGATGGAGTGGATGACGGTCTGCGCCGTCGCCGAAGCACTGAAGAGCGCGGCCAACATCAGACCGAGGGTCGACACACGGTGGCGCATGCGGTCGCTCCGACACAGCGGATGGGGGTCGCGAGCGTAGCAGCGGGGCCCGCGAAACGCGTCCGAGGTTCGCGGCAAGCCCCGGCGCAACACGGGCACCCGTTCGTTGCGCGCGTCCGTGCGCTCCTCGCGGAACGAGCTCACGAGGCTGCGGAGCTCCGCGTGCGGCGATCCGCGCCGATACTTCCTCCTCGATGCGCGTTGCCCTACAAGGGCGCGCGATGCCACGACCGCTGTTGCTCCTGCTCGCGCTCGCGCTGCTGCTGCGCTCGATCGCGCTCGACTTCGGACTCGACTTCGAGCGCCCGGAGCGCGCGTTGCTGCAACATCAAACCGACGAGCGCGGCATGGTCGATTCGGTGTGCACGGCGTTCTTGAAGGGCGACTTCGACCCCGGCGACTTCCTCTATCGCGGCCCGGCTTGCTTCTTCCTGTTCGGCGCCGCGGATTCGGCCACGCTGGCCGTCCGCGCTCTCGTCCACGGGTCGTCGTTCGCGGCCGAGCGCGCGATCGTGGACGCGAATCCCTCGCTGCTGCACTTGATCCATCGGTTGGTCGCCGCGGCGGCATCGCTCTTGACCGTGTGGGTCGTCGGTCGATTCGTGCGGCGCGAATGGGGTGAGCGCTGCGGCTGGATCGCGATGGCGTGTGCGGCTTGCGCGTACCTGAACGTGCGCGAAGCGCATTTCGGGACGGTCGACGCGGTGTGGGGTCTGACGACCGCGCTCGCTCTCGACGGGATCTTCCGCTACGCGACGTCGGGCCGCGCGCGCGACGCGTGCTTCGCGGCCGCCTGGGCCGGAGCCGCCGGCGCCGTGCGCTACTTCGGCGCGTTGGCCTGCGTGCTGCTCGCGGTGGCACACGTGGTCGCGATCGCGCGCGCACGACGCGAGGCGCGCACTCCCCCGCCGTTCCGGCGACTCGTGCTCGCCGCCTGCGTGTCGATCGGCGCGTTCCTCGTCTGCGCGCCGAACGTGGTCTACGACTTGCCGACGTTCATCGACAAGCTGCGCTTCTCGGCGCAGACGTTCGTCGAGTCCGAGGACGAGCGCGGCCGCCTCGGTGTGGCCGAGTTCCACGCCGTGAACACGATCGGCGCCGGCCTCGGCGAGACCATCGCGCTCGCGGCTCTCGCCGGTGTCGTGATCGCATGGCGCATGCGAGGCAACGCGCGGCTGCTCGTCGTCGCCGCGCTCGGACTGCTGCCGAGTCTGTTCGCCGTCGCGTACTCGCCGGTGCGGTTCGGCGTCGGTCCCGCGATCGCGCTGATCCCGTTGGCCGCGATCGCGATCGACGCGGTCACGCGCAACCGATCCGCGCGCGTCGCTGCCGCGGTGACGCTCGTCGCGCTCGCGCCGTCGCTCGTGCGCGACGCCGCGTTCCTGAACGCGATCGCGCGGGTCGACACGCGCATGGAACTTCTCGACGCGCTGGAACGCTTCGGAGCGAAACGCCAGGACGTCGTCGCGGTGGGCCATTACGGCCTGCCGTTCGGACACGGCTGGTTCGACCTCTACGAAGCCCTGCGCAATCAGTCGATCGAGAGCGGCCAAGTCTGGCTGCGCGAGTTCGTGAACGCGCGCCCGCGCTTCGTGATCCTCGACCGCACCAGCGGCTACCCAGAATCGCTGTTCCTCGACACCTACGGCGAGGCCTGGACCGCCGTGCGTCGACTGTGGGAGACCGAGTACCACCCCGTGTTCGAGATCGATCCGCGCCGAGATCCACCCGAACCGGTGCTGCCCGACCAGACGTCGGGCACGCCGCACTTCCTGATGCACTTCCGCGAACCGTGGAGCATGAGCCGCACCGGCGGCAGCCTCGTGCTGCTCGAACTCAACGCCGCGCCGTAGCCGCGTCCGCGCGACGGACGTCGAGCATCGTGTACCAGCTCCAGTTCTTCAGCAGCGGCACGTGCGCGAGCACGCGATCGATCGCGCGCAACACCGCGCCGATGCCGCGCGCGAGGCCGGCCGGCAACTTCTTCAGGATCGGCACGAGATCGGGGTTGTCGCACAGCGCGTAGGCGATGAAGCCGAAGCGCGTCTCGCGCTCCACGGCGAGACCCGCGCGCGCGAACATCGCGCGCAACTGTCCACGCGTGTACGCGCGGTCGATCGTGTGGATCTTGCCGTAGCTCTTGCCGCGTTTCGCGATCCAGCGCGCGAGCCGGAACAGCGGGAAGTCGTTGGCGGGCTCGCCGAGCACGAGGCGGCCATTCGGCTTGAGGATGCGGCAGACCTCGGTCAACACCGCGACCTCGTCGTCCATGTGATGCAGCGCCGAACGGCACAGGATCACGTCGAATGCGTTGCTCTGCAGCGGCAGCTTGCCCATGTCGCCGCGCAACAGCAGCACCTTGCCGTTCGCGTCGGCCGAGCGACCGACGAAGCCCGTCAGCATCTCGTGACTGAGATCGATGCCGCAGGCCACTCGGAAGCGGCGCGCGAGGTCGTTCAACGTGATGCCGGTCCCGCAACCGAGGTCCAGCGAGCGCGCCTCGCGCTCCTGCGGCAGCAAGGCCATGAGCAGCGCGTTGCGCTCCTCCTGGAAGTCCTGCGCGAACGCATAGCCGGCGCGGCGGCGGTACATCTCCGCCACTTCCTTATGCATCGCGATCTGTTGCTGCTTGTGTTCGCTGAGCTCGGGCATGGTGCGCATTTCGGCCATTCGGCCAAGCCGACGTGAGGCGGTAGTGTACGAGCCGCCGGCCGGGCATCCGGCTGGCGCGGGGGGAACTTCCGATGGCCGAGATGAATCCGTTCGCGCCGCCGGATGCCGCGGTCGAAGCGGCGGCCCCCCGCACCCCAGACCCCGCGTCGCGTGCGTCGCGTTTGCTCGCGGTCCTGAACGACGTCGGGATGTTCGGAATCCTGCCGTTCGCGGCGGTCGTCGCCGCCGGCGTCGCGGGCTACGTCCTGCGCGCCCCGAACGAGACCCTGACGTTCTCGTCCGATCCTCGAGTGCCTTGGTTCTTCGTGCCGATCGCCGTGCTGCTCGCGCTGAACGCGTGGACGCTCGCGACGCGCGGGGCGACCCTCGGCAAGCTCATGGCCGGGATCCGCATCGCGCGACGAAGCGGCGAGCGCGCCGGGTTCTTCCGCATCGTCGGGCTGCGGATCCTGCCGCTGTGGATCGCGTTCGCGGTCCTGTCCGAAGTCGACCTGGTGCTCGGCGCAGCTCTGCTGCTCGGCGACGTCTTGCTCGTCTTCCGCGCCGATCGCCGCTGCCTGCACGACCTGATCGCCGGGACCGTCGTCGTGTCGCGACGCGTTTGAAGCCGGGCCGCGCGCCGCGTACGCTCGCGCGGCCCTGCGCCACTCCCGAAGGGGGAGCCTCCGTGAGCGAATCCGCAACCGATCCATTCGCCCCACCGCGCGCCAGCGTCGAGGCCGAGGACACCGGCATCGAATTGGCGGGGCGCGGGCAGCGGCTGCTCGCCGCGATCCTCGACGGCACGATCATCGCGATCGTCGTCGTCGTCGCCGGATTCATCGCCGCTTGGAGCGCCTCGTCCTCCGACGGAGACGCCGCGTTGTCGCTCGAGCAAGTCGTCCGCCACATGGGTCCGATCACGCTGATGCTCGTGCTCGCCGTGGTCGGCGCGAACGTCTACACGTTGGCGACGCGCAGCGCTTCGCTCGGCAAGGTGATGATCGGCATCCACATCGCGCGACCGAGCGGCGAGCCCGCGGGCTTCTGGCGCATCGTGATCTTGCGGTCGTGGGTCTGGGGACTCGCGATCCAACTGGCCGACAAGATCGGCGCGGCCGCCGGACTCGACGCAGGAGAGGAGTACGAACTGACGCTTGGCACGGGCCTGTGGCTCGTCGGCGTGTTGTTCATCTTCGGCAGCGCGCGCCGGTGCTTGTACGACTACCTCGCCGACACCATCGTGGTTCGGACGACGGGAAAGCTCGTTCGGCGGCAGCGACCGCGCCCCGCCCGCGCGATCACCTTGCCGAAGGATCCACCAACGGCATGACGCCTGCTCCCGCGATCGTCGACACGCTGCGCACGCTCGAGACGCCCGAGGGCGTCGAGTTGACCATGCGCGTCGCGGGACCCTATCCGCGTGCGTGCGCGTGGCTCGTCGACTTCGGCATGCGCGTCGGTATCTACGTCGTACTGGCAATCGGTTTCGTCGCGGTCGGTGGCTCGACGCGGATGGGCGGTGTGGCTCTCGGCGTGTTCCTGACGTTGGCGTTCCTGCTCGAGTGGTTCTGGTCGATCGGCGCCGAGGTCTGGTTCGGCGGTGCGAGCCCCGGCAAGCGTTACGTCGGCCTTCGCGTCGTCCGCACCGACGGGCTTCCGGTCGGCCTCACCGAGTCGTTGCTGCGCAATCTGCTGCGTCCCGCCGACTTCCTGCCGGTGTTCTACGGCGTCGGCTTGATCGCGTCGTTGACTTCGGCGCGCTTCCAGCGCCTCGGCGACCGCGTCGCGGGCACGATGGTCGTGCACGTCGATCCACCGCCGCGGCCGCGTCGATCGTCGTCGGACGAAGCGTTCTCGCCGCCGGTCCAGTTGCGTTCGGCCGAGGTCGAGGCGATCACCGAATTCGCCGAACGCGCGAGCGGCCTGACCGCAGCGCGCGCGATCGAGCTCGCCGACCGCCTCGAAGGACTCACGGGCGCGACGGGGGAAGAAGGCGTGCGTCGGCTACGCGGCATCGCGAGTTGGGCCGAAGGCGGACGTTCGTCGTGAAGCGCGAACCGTTCATCGAAACGCGGCAGCGACGATGGGCCAAGTTGCGCTCCCGCCTCGAACGCGCGAAAGCGGCGCGCGGCGACGCCGCCGAACGTGCCACCGCCGCGGAGTTCCCCGCCCTCTACCGCGCGGTGTGCCACGACCTCGCTCTGGCGAAGAAGCGCCACTACGGCCGCGACCTCGTCGAGCGACTGAACGCGTTGGCGCTGCGCGGCCGACACGTGCTGTACGAGCAACGACAACGACCGCTCGCATCGGCCGGCACGTTCATCGCGCGGACGTTCCCGCGGACGGTTCGCGCGCAGGGGCGAATGCTGCTGTTCTCGGCCGCGCTGTTCTACGGGCTCGGGCTGTTCATGTTCGTGTGCGCGTACGCGTGGCCCGCGCTGCTCGAAGAAGTGCTCTCGCCGGAGCAGATCGCGTCGTTCGAAGGCATGTACGACCCGGCCCAGCGCGAGATCGGCCGCGGGCGCGACTTCGGCGACGACACTCTGATGTTCGGGCACTACCTGAGCAACAACACGAGCATCGGCTTCCGCACGTTCGCCGGTGGCCTGCTGTTCGGGTTCGGCGCGCTGCTGCTCGTGGGCTACAACGGGCTCGTCCTCGGCGCGGTATTCGGCCATCTGACGAAGGTCGGGTTCGGCGTCACGCTGTATCCGTTCGTGATCGGGCACGGCGCGCTCGAGTTGAACGCGATCGTGATCTCGGGACTCGCGGGGTTCAAACTCGGATTCGCCTGGTTCGCCCCGGGTCGGCGCTCGCGCGTCGGCAAGTTGCGCGAGATCGGCCGCGACTGCGCGGTGTTGATCGGCGGCGCCGCCTTGATGTTTTTCGGCGCCGCGATCCTCGAGGCGTACTGGTCGGCGTCGGCTCTCGACGCCTCGATCAAGATCGCGGTCGGCGCGGCGCTGTGGGTGCTCGTGCTGTTCTATTTCGCCTTCGCCGGCACGGTCACGATCACGGGCACGGAGCAGCGATCGCCGTGAACCTCGAGCACGTGACCGCCCGCCTCCGTCCGCGTCATCCATGGGAAGCCGTGGATCTCGGCGTGGCGTTGTTCCAACGTCATTTCGGACTGCTCGTGCGGACGTGGGCGATCACGGTGTTGCCGGTCGTCGCGATCCTCTGGGCTCTCACGGGCGGCGGAGCGTTCGCGCTGCCGTTGCTGTTGTTCTGGTTCAAGCCCGTGCTCGAGCGCGTGCCCGTGTTCGTGCTCGGTCGCGCGTTGTTCGCGTCGCCGCCGACGCTCGGCGCGGTGGCGAAGGCGTTGCCGCGGCTGTGGGGACGGTACCTCTTCGTCGGGCTGTTCGCGCATCGCCTCAATCCAGCGCGCGGGATCCTGACGCCCGTCGTCGTGCTCGAAGGCGTGCATGGCAAGACGCTGCGCGAGCGGCAGCGCCTCATCGCGCAGGATCATGGCGGCAAGGCCTCGTTCGTCGCGTTCGCGGGCGCGCACTTCGAGTCGTTCGTCGCGTTGTTGCTGCATGGGTTGATCTGGATGCTGGTGCCGGACGACTTCCTGCCGACGATCGACTTCGACGATTGGGAGCGCATGCTCGCGTCGGTCGGTGCGTACCAGCACGTCAGCAACGCGATCTTCGTCGTGACGTATTCGCTGAACGGCCTGCTCCACGCGTCCTGCGGCTTCGCGCTGTACATCGACCGTCGCGCGCACCTCGAAGGCTGGGACCTCGAGGTCGCGTTCCGTCGGCTCGCGCACGAGGTCGAAGCCCGCCGCCCCACGCGATCGCGCGCGACGACGACCGTGGCCAAGGCGGTGCTCGCGCTCGTCACCTGCGGCGCGCTGTGGTGCGTGGGCAGCGCTCATGCGCAGGAGGCGGCACCGACGAAACCCGAGATCCGCGCCGCGGTCGACGAGGTGCTCGCGGGGGACGATTTCGGCGGCACGGCGAAGGAACGCGATTGGGTGTGGAACGACGACGCGCCGGAAAAGAAGGCCGCGACGCCGACGGGCGAAGGCCGCGAACTCGATCCCCGCGCGTTCTCCGGGCTTCCGAACGGGAGTCGCGCACGGTCGACGACGGGCACGTCCGTGGCGACGATCGCGACGTGGACGCTGTTCGTCGTCGTGCTCGCGGTCGTGCTCGGACTCTCGATCCGACGCTGGCGCGAACTCCGCCGACTCCGCGAGCCGACGCAAGCTCCCGCACTCGACGTCATGGGACTCGACCTGCGTCCCGAGTCGATCCCGGACGACGTGCCGAGCGCTGCCCTCGCCGCGTTCGATGCCGGCGATCTCGAGGCGGCGTTGAGCTTGCTCTATCGCGCGACGCTGTCGCGGCTGGTGGCCGGCGACGGCTTGCACCTCGAGCCCGGCGACACCGAAGGCGATTGTTCGCGCCGCGTGCGCGACGTCGTGGATGCACCGCGCTCGGCGGCGTTCGACGCGCTGACGAACGCGCGCATCACGGTCGCCTACGCGCATCGCGCCATCTCGCGCGAGGCGTTCGTCACGCTGTGCGAAGCGTTCGCCACACACTTCCCCATGCGGAGCGCGACATGAACACGCGCGTGGTGAACGGCATCGTGCTCGTGGTCGTGGTCGGTGTCCTCGTCGGCGTCGGTTCGTGGATCGCCAGCAAGGGCCACTTCGAGGACGTCGAGGTCGAGATCGACGAAAGCTCCGAGGCACGCGCGAATCCATTGCTCGCGTGCGAGCGCATCCTGACGAAGCTCGGCCTGCCCACCGAGAGTCGACGTGTCATCGCCACACCGCCGGCGACCGATACCACGTTGATCGTCGTCGGCGATGGGCATCGCGTCGCGCGCAGCATGCTCGAGTCGTTGCGCGACTGGGTCGACCGCGGCGGTCACCTCGTGATCGCGCTTCCGAACGACGCGTCATGGCTGGATGCGCTGAAGCACGCGAACGACGACACGATCGACCGCGATGACGCCGAAGACCGCGAAGACCGCGAGCGCGCGCTGTTCGCCAAGACGTTCGGGTTCTCGATCGGAGCGCGGCCCGCGAACGCGGGGTCGACCATCGCACTCGACGTCGGCGGCTTCGAACTCGCCGTCGACTTCGACGAGGCGCGCGTGGTGTCGACGACGTCTTCTCCCGTGGACACGTTCGGCGTCGAGCCGTCGACCGCACAGGCGATCTCGTACGAGCGCGGCCGCGGGCGCGTGACCGTGCTCGGTTCGGTCGAGCCGCTCACCAACGACCACGTCGGAGAACACGACCACGCCGAGTTCGCGCTGCGCCTCGCGCGGTTGCTGCCGGACACGCGCGGCGTTTCGATCGCGTTCGACCTCGACGGCAACGTCGGGTTCTTGAAGCGGCTGTGGACCGCGGCGTGGCCGATGCTGGCGCCCTTGGTAGTCCTGGCGCTGCTGTGGGCCTGGCGCGCTGGCAAGCGCTTCGGCCCGCGGATCCCCGAGCCGGTCGACGATCTGCGCGACTTCGCCGATCACGTGCGCGCGGCGGGCGAGTACCTGCTGCGCTCCCACGCGTACGTCGCGATGGTCGCGGCGGCGCGCGGCGCCTTGGATCGCTCGATCACGCGCACGCGCCCCGACCTCGCGCGACAGGACGTCACCGCGCGCGAGCGCGAACTCGCGCAGGCCGCCGAACTCCCCGCGGACGACGTCCGCGAAGCCATGACGGCGTCGCCGTCCGCCAGCTCTTTCGTGCGCATGGTGCGCACTCTCGAACGGATCCGGAGATCCTTGTGAACGACACACCCGCGCCCGACGTACTCCAGCCGAGCGACACCGACGTCGCCGCGGCGACCGACCGGGTCAAGCGCATCCGCGCCGAGATCGGCAAGGTCGTCATCGGCCAGGCCGACGCCGTCGACCACGTGTTGCTCGCGTTCTTCGCGGGCGGGCACGTGCTGATCGAAGGCGTGCCGGGTCTCGGCAAGACGTTGCTCGTGCTGGCGCTCGCGCGCGCGTTCGGCGGCCGGTTCGCGCGCGTGCAGTTCACGCCGGACCTGATGCCGGCGGACGTCACCGGCCACGTCGTATTCGACGCGCGCGACAACGCGTTCCGCCTGCGTCGCGGGCCCGCGTTCACGAACCTCCTGCTCGCCGACGAGATCAACCGCGCCTCGGCGCGCACGCAGGCCGCGCTGCTCGAGGTCATGCAGGAAGGTCAGATCACGATCGAGGGCGAGGCGACGCGGCTCGAGCCGCCGTTCATGGCGCTCGCGACGCAGAACCCGATCGAACAGGAAGGCACGTATCCGTTGCCCGAGGCGCAGCTCGACCGCTTCCTGCTGAAGATCGTCATCGACTACCCGTCGCAGGAGGAAGAGAACCGCATCGTCGAGCTGGTGACGACCGATCGCATCGGCGACGCGCTCGATGTCTCGCAAGTGCAGCAGGTCGTGACCCCGGCCGAGGTCCTGGCGCTGTCGGCGCTGATCTCGCGCCTCGTCGTCGCGCCGGCGGTCCGCGATTACGCGGTGCGCCTCGTGCGCGAAACGCGGTCGTGGCGCGGCATCGCGATGGGAGCCGGACCGCGCGCGTCCATCGCGCTCGTCCGCGTCGCGCGCGTGGCCGCGCTGTTCCAAGGCCGGGGGTTCGTGACGCCCGACGACGTCAAGCACGTCGCGCGGCCGGTGCTGCGTCATCGCATCGCGTTGGCGCCGGAGCTCGATCTCGAGGGCACGACGGCCGATGCCGTGATCGACCAGATCACCGCGACCGTCGAGGCGCCACGGACGTGAACGGAGTGCGTCGTCGATGAAGCCGGCCCCGCGGCTGCTGCAGCTCGCGCTCGGGATCGCCGCGATCGGCTTGGTCGCGGCGTTCGTGCCACGCGTGCTGCCGTTCTACTTCGGTGCGATCGCCATCGCGGTGCTCGTCGCGTCGATCGACGCCGTACTCGTGCTGCGGCGCCCGCCGCTGCTCGTGCTGCGCACGGCGCCGACGTCGGTTCCCGTCGGCGTGTGGAAGGAGGTCGAACTGCGCGTCGACAACCCGACCCCGCGTGCGCAGACACTGCATGTGTTCGACGGCGTGCCGGACGCGTTCGCGTTCGAGGGACTCCCGCGCGTCGTCGCCGTCCCTGCGCAGAGCGCGGCGAGCTTCACGTATCGCGTGCGTGCGCTGCGACGTGGCGATGCCACGTTCGAACCGGCCGACGTCCTGCGCGACTCGGGCCTGCGCTTGTGGCAGCGCACGGAACGCGCGGGCGCGGCCCACGTCGTCCGCGTGTTCCCCGACTTCGCCACGGTCGCGAAGCTGTCGCTGCACGCGATCGACCAGCACATCCAGCTCATGGGACTGAAGCGTCGCCAGCGACGCGGCGAGGGCTTCGAGTTCCGCCAACTCCGCGACTACACCGCCGGCGATCCCTTGCGGCGCGTCGACTGGAAAGCGACCTCGCGCCGGCGCAAGTTGATCTCGCGCGAGTATCAGGAAGAGCGTGATCAGCAGGTGTTGTTCGTGCTCGATTGCGGGCGTCGGATGCGAGCGATCGACGGCGATCTCTCGCACTTCGACCACTGCTTGAACGCCCTGCTCGTGGTCGCCAGCGTGGTGCTACGCCAAGGCGATTCGGTCGGATTCGTGACGTATGGCGGAGTCGATCGAAAGCTCGCGCCCGTCAAAGGCCGCAGCCAGTTGCGCACGTTGCAAAGCGCGCTCTACGACGTCCATCCGACCTTGGAACCGGCCGACCACGTCGAGGCCGCGGAGCGCGTGAGGGCGCACCAGACCAAGCGCGCCCTGGTGATGTTCCTGACCAATCAACGCGACGACGACGTCGCCGATCTCGCGCCCGCGCTCGAGCTGTTGCGCCGTCGCCACCTGGTGGTCGTCGCGAGCCTCAGCGAATCGTCGATCGACGGCTTGCGGAACGAGCCGATCAACACGCCCGAGACCGCCGCCACGCATTGCGCGACGATCTCGTACCTCGAAGCGCGCGGCAAGGCGCTCGAGAGCTTGCGCCGGCCGGGCGTGATCCCGCTCGACACGTCGCCGCGTCGGCTCGCGATCGCGCTCGCGCACCAGTACCTCGAGATCAAGCGCTCCGGACGACTCTGACGAAGGACTTGATCCGCGGAGCGCGTCACTGGCGCCGCGGCGACCGCTATCCTGCCGCCCCATGCTCGTCTCCACCTGGAACGTCAACTCGGTCCGCGCGCGCCTTCCTCGGTTGGTGCAGTGGTTGGAGTCGGCCAAGCCCGACGTCGTCTGCCTCCAAGAACTGAAGTGCGTCGACGAGCAGTTCCCACGCGAGGAGATCGAAGCGCTCGGCTACCAGATCGCCGCGTACGGACAGAAGACCTACAACGGCGTCGCGATCCTGTCGAAGCGCCGCTTCGACGACGTGTTCTACGGTATGCGGTCCGACCCGCCCGACAGCGACCGCCGCGTCATCGGTGCGCAGATCGGCGACGTGTTCGTCGTCAGCGTCTACGTCGTGAACGGACAAGAAGTCGGTTCGCCGAAGTACGCCTACAAGCTCGACTGGATGAACCGACTGCGGGACGAGCTCCGCACGCGCTACGACTTCAACGAGAAGGTGATCGTCGCCGGCGATTTCAACGTCACGTTCGACGACCGCGACGTCCACGACCCGAAGGCGTGGCACGAGAAGATCCTGTGCTCGACGCCGGAGCGCGAGCGGCTCAGCGCACTCGTCGATCTCGGCCTCGCCGATTCGTTCCGCAAGTTCCACGCGGACGGCGGGCATTACACGTGGTGGGATTTCCGGACGCGCGGCTTCCAGCGTGGAATGGGCCTGCGCATCGACCACATCCTGATGTCGCCGGCTGCGCTCGACGCGTGCGGCGACGTCTGGATCGACAAGGAAGCGCGCGACGGCGAGAAGCCGAGCGATCACGCCCCCGTACTCGCGAGGCTCGAACCATGAATCACTCGATCGTCTCCTGCTTGCTCCCGTTCGCGTTCGCCGCGTGTGCCGCGACGTTCGAGGACGAACCGACCGACTTCATGCGCTTCGTCCAGGACGAGGCCGGCAGCGGGCGCCTCGAATCGGCGTTGGTGAACTACGTCGACGCGAACGGCCACCAGGTCGCGCTGGTCGGCGCCGTGCACATCGGGGACCGCGCCTACTACGAAGAGCTGAACGCGCTGTTCACGGGCTTCGATTCCGTGCTGTACGAACTGGTCGCGGAACGGGGCATGAAGCCCGAGCCCGGCACCGGAACCGATTCGCCGCTCAGCATGATGCAGCGCTTCATGAAGGACTCGCTCGACCTCACGTTCCAACTCGAAGAGGTCGACTACTCGCCCGAGAACTTCGTCCACGCCGACATCGACCCGCGCGGCTTCGCCGCGAAGATGGAAGAGAAGGGCGAGTCGCTGCTGTCGATGATGCTGAAGCTCATGCGCGCCGAGATGGAGCGCGCCGAGCAGAATCCGAACTCGCAGATCAGCTCGATGGCGATGCTGCTCGCGCTCACGAGCAAGGACTCGGCGCGCACGATGAAGATGCTGCTCGGCAAGCAGTTCGAGGACATGGAGGCGATGGTCTCCGGCCTCGACAAGGGCTCGAAGGGCGAAGGCTCGACGCTGCTCGGCGAGCGCAACAAGATCTGCATGGACGTGCTCGCAGAACAGATCGCGGCCGGCAAGGAACGCCTCGCGATCTTCTACGGCGCTGCGCACCTGCCCGACATGGAGCGCCGCCTGCGCGAACTCGGCTTCACGCGCAAATCGCAGGAATGGCTGGTGGCATGGGACATCCCGGCGGCGCCGGCCGCGACCCCGAAGCCCGCGGTCACGGATCCTCCCGGAACGAAGTGAACGTCATGCGCGAACTCGATCTGCACGGACTCGACCGCAGCACCGCTCTCCAACGCATCCGCGCGTTCTTGCAACAGAGTCAGCGCGACGGAGTGTTGAACCTCCGCATCGTGCACGGCATCGGCAAGGGCATCCTGAAGGACCTGACGCGCAAGCTGCTCGACGGCCATCCGGCGGTCTACGACTTCGGGCAAGCCCGCCCCAGCGACGGCGGCGCGGGCGCCACCGTCGTGCGGTTGCGGACCAAGAACCTGCGCTGAACGAATCGGGGCGAGGCGATCGGCCTCAGCCCGAGATCTTCAGGGTGGCCTCACGCCACGCCGCTTCGAACTCCTCGAAGTCGACGCCCTTGAACGCGGCTTCGATCGCCTTCTTCAGCGCGTTGTCGGAGCCGAAGCCGGTCGGGATCGGCTGGAAGCCCGGGTCGGTCGGTTCTTCCTCGCCGCCCTCGCCGTCACCGTCATCGGGATCGCCGGGATCCGTGGGTTCGCCCGGCGCGTCCGGTGCGCCCGGTGCGCCCGGTGCATCGGGTTCGCCAGGAGTGGGCTCGGTCGGATCGGGCTTGGTGGGATCGGGCTCCGAGCCCGGGCCCTCGGGAGCAGGATCCTCGGGCTCCGGCTTGCGCTCGGTGTCGAGCGGGGTCTCGCGATTGACCTCGGCCTTCAACGTGTCGAAGTAGACGTCGAGGATCTTGCCCCACTTGGCGTTCATCGCCTTGTTCTTGGGCACGATCTCGCGCAGGAAGTACACGAGACTCCAGCCCTGCGCGTAGCTGACGCCGGGGTAGCTGTAGTAATCGCGCTGCGAAAAGGTCACGAGGTCGGCGAGCGGCGTGTAGCCCTTGCTGTTGTCGTAGATCTTCCGCTCTTTGCCGGTCTGCGGGTCCTTCTCGATACGGAACGAACGCGCTCCTTCGCGGATCGCGTTCTTCACGGTGCCGATGCGCCAGTTGAACGGCTTGATCGAGACCTTGGAGCCCGCGAACCGCGCGCCGGCGTAGTAGTCGCCGTGGCCCTCGTTGAACCACGAGTGCGGAGCGACGTTGCCGACCGAATAGAAGATGTATTGGTGGAACGCCTCGTGATAGAGGACCGCGAGCGTGTCCTCGTCGGGCTCCTTCTTCTTGCTCATGTCGTAGAACACGAGCTCTTCGGAACCCGAGTTCCAGTACCCCGCCGAACCGCCGGGTCCGCCGTACGCGTGGTACTCGGCCTGGTTCGCGCAGATGCGCATCACGCTGACGGCGTCGATCGGCTTCGCCGACGGGAACTGCTTTTCGTAGATCTGCTCGCGGATCAGTTCGATGCGCTCGGCGAGCTGACGCGCGAGCGCCTTGTTCTTATTCCGGTTCGTGTTGTAGATGACGATGTAGTTCTTCTTCGGGCTGACCGTGACTCCCCAGCCCTTGATCATGCTGCGTTCGATCTTGGACCGGCGGCCGGGCGTGATGTTCACACCATCGAGCACGTCGAGCGTCTCGACGTCCTTCGCACGCTCGTCGAAGAACTGAAACGACTTCGCGATCGTGCGGTACGCCGGCTCGAAGCCCTTGCGCCGCTGCTCGGTGCAGACGCAGTAGATGCCGTACTCGACGTCGTCCTTCTCGAACGTGACGAGCTGCGCGAACACCGTGGCGTTCTTGTCGCCCTTCTGGTGCGCGATCGACGCGGTCCAGACCTTGCCCTTGATCTTCTCGCTGGACGCGAACTCCTTGAACACCTTCTCGTCGGGCTCCTTCTCGCCCGGCGGCACGATCAGGCGCCGCATGCTGAGTTGGAACGCGCTCTTCGGCCGCAGTCGTTCGAGGAACTCCGCCGGGATCTCGGGTCTGCCGCCGCCGCTGCCGGTCAGCGACCCGCCGTCGACGGGCTCCTTCTTCGCGATGCGGTAGACGGTGAGCTCGGGGCGGAACGCATCGCCCTTGTTCGCGGGGTCGTAGAACTTCGCGACTTCCCACTGCTCGGTCGGATCGATCGGGACCTGCTCCCAGTCCGGGAAGATCTTCAGCGAAAACTTGTGGACCGGATCGCGATAGACCTTCGACGGCGTACTGCCGCACCAAGCCGGCGGCGTGATGCACAAGACGAGGGCTACGGGCGCCATGCGCCACCACGAGGACGATTCGAACACCTCGGTCTCCTTCCTTCGATTCCCGCGACCTGGATGACTCGGCGTGCCCTCGCTCGGTCGACCGCAGGTGCCCCGTGCGAGCACGAGGCGGTGGGATGGTAGCAGAGCCACGATCGGGTCGGCTTGTCCCGAGTTCGTCACGGTTTCACGGCGAGGTCGCACGCCGCCAGGACCGACGCGACGAGCCGGAGTTCCGGCGACCCGCCGCTATACTCCCGCCACTTCGTCGAGGTTCCCACCGAATCATGCGTCGCGTGCTCCAGGTCGTTGCCGTTCTCGGACTTGCCGTCGCCGCGTGCTACGTGGCGACGACGGTCGCGGAACGCGGGGAACGCGCCGAGTCGTACCAGTCGGCAATCGCCTACGGGTCCGATCTCGAGCGTGCGGCCGAGCCCGCGCGAGCCGCGCTCGTCTACGAGCAGGCGCTCGACCTCGAACTCACGGACGAGCAGGTCGTGGAACTGAAGTTCCGGCGCGCTCGGTCGCTGATCGAGGCCAATGACCTCAACACGGCCCTGGGTCTGGTCCAAGACCTGCTCGGGCAAGAGCCCGTCGCGCACTCGATCGACCTCGGTCCGCTGCTGATGCAGCTCGGGCGCCGCGCCAAGGAGCGCGGGGACGCCACGCTGGCGAAGGTCGCGTTCCGTCTCGGACAGGCGTCGTCGCCGCAGCGTTACGCAGAGTTCGGGCGCGAACTCGAAGCGTTCATCCGCCCCCTCCCACCCGACTCGCCCGGCGCGTCGAAATAGTCGCCCTTCAACGAACGGATCCCATCGCATGGAACTCGGCATCAAGGGCAGGATCGCGGTCGTGACCGGCGGCAGTCGCGGGCTCGGCTTTTCGATCGCCGAGGCGTTGCTGCGCGAAGGCGCCATCGTCGCGATCGGCGCGCGCACCGCCGAAGAGCTCGCGGCCGCCGCGGCCGATCTCGTCGATCGCTACGCCGACTCGACGGTCGTGCCGGTGCCGTTCGACGTGCGCGATCCGCAGTCGGTCGAAGCGTTCGCCGAACGCGTGCGTGCCGAGCTCGGCGATCCCGACATCCTGGTGTCCAACGCGGGCGGTCCGGCTTCGGGCTCGTACGACGACGTCGAGGACGCACAGTACCTCGATGCGTTCGAGCTGTGCTTCATGTCCGCGGTCCGGCTGTTCGACGCGTTCCTGCCCCCGATGCGCAAGAACGGCTACGGCCGCGTCGTGCACCTGGCGTCGGTCTCGGCGCGGCAACCGCTCGACAACTTGATCCTGTCGAACGCCACGCGCGCGGCCGTGCTCGGCTTCGCGAAGACGGTCGCGAACCGCGTCGCGAAGGACGGCGTGACCGTGAACGTCGTGCTGCCGGGCTATGCGCGCACCGAACGCTTGGAAGAGCTCGCCGACGTCGCCGCTCAACGGACGGGCTTGTCGAAGGAGCAGGTGTTCGCGAGCTGGGAAGCGCTGATCCCGATGGCGCGCATCGGCGAACCGCACGAGATCGCGTCGGCCGTCACGTTCTTGTGTTCGGCGGCGTCGAGCTACGTCACCGGGACGACGCTCGCCGTGGACGGCGGGTACTTGAAAGGGCTGTGATCGAAGGCGGCGAAGCCGCTCGATTCGACCGCGATCAGCCCTTGAATCGTCGACCGAGGTAATGGTCGGCCTGCTTGATCCACCAGCCCCACTCGTGGTGGACGTCCTCGCCCCACAGATCGGCCGCGGCCGGGATGCCCTTGCCGCGCAGCAGGTGCCCGAGCTTCTCGGTGTCCTGCCAGTTGCCGTCCTCCCACTTGCCACGGCCGCACACGAGTTGCAGATACGTATTGCCGCGCACGCGTTCGAGGTGGTCGCCGTTCATGTTGCCGACGTACGCCATCGGGTTGTTGTAGTAGACGTCGATCGACTGCAGTCCGTTGAAGCTCGTGATGTCGTAGCGACCCGACATGCACAGTGCGTAGCGGAACGTCTCGGGGTACTTCAGCGCGAAGTTCGCGGCGTAGAACGCGCCGAGGGAACAGCCGGTCACCGCGATCGGGATGTTGGGCGTTTTGCAATCGAGTCGGATGAACGGGACCAGCTCTTCGACGACGAAGCGCTCGTAGGCGAGGTGGCGTTGGATGCGCCACGCCGGGTCGTTCTCCTTGCGCGTCCACGCTTCGGCGACGTTCGACTCGATGCAGTAGAACTTGATCTTGCCGCCCTCGACGTGGTGCGCGAGCGCGTCGATGACGCCGTGCGCCTCCCACTCGTGCGCCATGCCGGCCGCGGAGGGGAACACGAGCAACGGCATGCCGAAGTCGCCGTATTGCCAGAGGTAGATCTTGCGTCCCATCGCGACGCTCGGGATCTGATGAGCCTTCTTGTGCATGGCGAGGTTCCGGGGGGGGCGATGCTGGGGCGCGCTCCTGCGGCGCGAGGGGCCGGGATCTTCCCGTCCCCTGGGCGGCGCGGCAAGGTCCGGCTCGGGAATCGCGAAATCGCTGTCGGGGACGGCCGGCCACGTCGCCTCCGTGCGTGGAGGTTCCCATGACCATCACCCGTCTCCTCGCGGTCGCGTCCGCCGCCCTGCTGGTCCCGACGCTCGACGCGAAGACCCTGTTCGTCGCCTCCAACGGACCGCTCACGAGCATCCAGGACCCGATCGATCTCGCCGACGCCGACGACACGATCGTCCTCAAGGCCGGCATCTACGTCGAGACGCTGCGCATCCTCGGCAAGGACGGCCTCGAACTGCGCGGGGTCGGCAGCGTAATCGTCGATGGCCGTGAACTCGGATCGGGCGGCGACGGCCCGGCGATCACGATCGAGGCCGCGCTCCAGTCCGTCGTCACCGACAACCGCGTGAAGATCGGGAGTGCGGCCGGCATCCGCATCGGAGCGGGCTCCGGCAGCACGCCGGTCGCCCGCAACGTGGCGCAGCGCTGCTCGAACGAGGGCGCGGCGGGCTTCGACCTGCACCGCGACGACGTCACGATGTTCGACAACCTCGCCAAGGACAACGTGCGTCACAGCCTGTGCGTCCTGCGTGTCGGATGCGACATCGAGTGCTTCACCTCGACGCGCAACCTGCGCGACGGCATCCGACTCGAATCGACGGCGTCCGGGACGCGCCTGACCGACGCCCTGGTCCCGAAGAACGGCGAGCACGGCATCGCGAATCTCGCGAACGGCGTCGAACTGCGCATCGCGGTCCTGCTCGCGAATCGCCTCGATCTGGCCAACGACGGCACCTTCGCCGTCCTCGATCAGGTGCAGTTCCAAAGCGGCGGCGCGAACGTCGACGTCGAGCCGAACTGATCGCGGTCATCCGAACAACGCATCGAGAAACCCGCGCGGGCGTTCCGCGTGGTGGCCGAGCGGCGCCCGGGCGCGCCGTTCGGCTTCGTTCGTGCACGAGTGAGCACGAACGCCGCGACGCGCGCCCTGGTAGAAGATCGCCGTCCCGGAAACGCCACGAGTTCCCCTCGCCATGCCGAAGAAGACCGTCGCTCTCATCTCCACCGGCGGCACGATCGAGAAGACCTACGACGAGCTGTCGGGGATCCTCGCCAACAAAGTCTCCGTGCTCGACGTGATGCTCGCCTCGCTCGAATTGCGTGGTGTCGAGGTCGAACGCGTGTCCTTGATGAACAAGGACAGCCTCGAGATGACGCCGGAAGACCACACGGCGATCGCCGAGACCGCGGGCGAGCTCGCGCAGATCCACGATGGGATCGTGATCGTGCACGGCACCGACCGCCTCGCGAACACCGGCGATCGCATCGTCGAACAACTGCAGACACCGCGCGTCCCGATCGTCCTCACCGGCGCGATGCGGCCGTACGAGTTGCGGTCGACCGACGCGCTGCAAAACCTCACCGAGGCCCTGCTCGCCGTGCAGATCGTCGCGCCCGGCGTCTACCTCGCCATGCACAACATGGTCTTGCAGTTCCCTGGAGTGGTGAAGAACCAGAAGCTCGGCACGTTCGTGAAGAAGAAACGAGGTTGATCGAACTTCACGATCTCCGGGTGCAACCAACTCGTCCGAAGTGGTCCCCCGGCGAGCGTGCGTCGGCCGCGGAAACGCCTGCTTCGCGTCGTGCGGTTGCCTGTTACCCTCCGGACGAATGCGATCACCTCTCTCTCCCTCCACTCCGCTCGTCCTCGTCACGGCGCTGGCCCTCGCGGCCGCGGCCGTCGGCATGTTCCTGGCGTCGCGGCCGTCGATCCCCGAGAAGCAGCCGGACGTCCGCGTGCGCGCGGACCGCGTGATCCTGATCTCGCTCGACACGCTGCGTCAGGACCACATGAGCCTGTACGGGTATCCGCGACCCACCACGCCGAACCTCGATGCGTTCGCGGCGAAGTCGACCGTGTTCACGAACGCGATGTCGCAGGCGCCGTACACGCTGCCGTCGCACATGACGATGATGACCGGCATGCATCCGCTGTCGCACAACGTGCGCTACCACCAGGATCGCCTGGCCGAGAATTACGTCACGATCGCCGAACGCCTGCAAAGCACCGGCTTCAAGACCGCTGGGTTCACCGACGGCGGCTTCCTCGAGTCGCGCCACGGATTCGACGCCGGCTTCGACGTCTACGACGACAAGGCACAGCCGGGTTGGGTGGCGAACAACGGGTTCCGCCGCAGATCGCAACAACTGAAGGACTGGATCTTCCAGCGCCAGCGCGACCGCTTCTTCCTGTTCTTCCACACGTTCGATTGCCACGCGCCGTACGTCACCGACGACGATGCGAAGGCGGCCTTGGCGGGAACGACGGCGGTCGTGCCGGAAGGCGCGCGCGCGTTCCCCGACCCGATCGCGCGGTTGAAGAAGTTCCGCATCCACGACTACATGAAGCTCGATCAATACGCCTCGATCGATGAACTGATCGATGCGTACGACGCGACGATCCGCTTCGTCGACCAGCGGCTCGGTGAATTACTGACGACGCTGGAGACGTTGGGACTCCTCGACACCGCGCTCGTGATCATCACCTCGGACCACGGCGAGTCCTTCCTCGATCACGGCGTCTACGCGGGCCATGGGCTGACGCTCTACGAAGAAGAAGTGCGCGTGCCGTTGATCGTGAAGTTCCCTGGCGGACGCTTCGCGGGCGTGCGTAACGCCGACGTCGTGCGGCTCATCGACCTGTACCCGACGATCTGCGCCGCGTGCGAGATCGACACTCCGATCCAAGTCGAGGGCATCGATCTCGAGGACGCGTTGCTCGATCGCGACACCGAGCCGCGCGTCGCGCTGGGCGAATCGCCGAACTTCGCCGACCACAAGTCCGAGGGCATGGACGGCGTCACGAACTACGTGCGGCGCGAGAACCTGAAGTACATCGACGGCTGCAAGATCGGCGTCCAGGCCCTGATGGATGGACATCTCGGTCGCGTCGCGCCCGGCGAGCCGTACTACGACCTCAAGAACGATCCGCTCGGCATGAAAGCGATCGTGTCGACGAAGCCGCAGCTCTTCGACTTGACCAACGATCCGCACGAGCGCGTCGATCTCGCCGCACAGCAACAGGAGTTGATCGAGCGCATCAGGCCACGCCTGACGATGCAATGGGATGCCGCTCTGGCGATCCGCGAGGTCGTCACGCAGGGCATGAAGCCAGCGGAGATCGAGGACACGATCGAGATGCTCGAGCAGTTGGTGCAGCAGGGGTACATCAGCGTCGCCGACTTCGAACGCCGCAAGCAGGTGCTCGAGATGCGGAAGTTCCAGGAAGAGCTCGACCGCAAGGAGCGCGAGAAGAAGAAGGACGCGGAGGCTCCGGCGCCGGCGGAGTCGGGCTCGAAACGCTGATCCAACGCACGCGCGGCTGGCTCCGTATCATCCGGATCATCGCTACACGCTGACCCGGAGGAGATCGTGCAGAGTTCCCGTCGTTCGTTGTTGAAGGGTGCGGTCGCCGGTTCGGCCGCGATGTTGACCGGTTGCGTCCCGTCGCTGTTCACGCGCGAGGACGTTCCCTCGAAGAAGCTGAACATCCTGGTGCTCGGCGGCACCGGCCTGATCGGTCCGTCGCTGGTGCACTCGGCGCTCGAACGCGGTCACAGCGTGACGCTGTTCAACCGTGGCAAGACCCGCACCGAGTTGTTCCCCGACGTCCCACGCCTGATCGGCGACCGCGATCCCAGCAAGGACGAGGGCGTGAAGGCACTGGTCGGCAAGTCGTTCGACGTCTGTTTCGACGATTGCGGCTACTACCCGCTCCACGTCAAGGCCAGTGCCGAAGCGCTCGCGAAGACGTGCGGGCACTACGTGTTCACGTCCTCGATCTCGGCGTACGCCGAAGAGACCAACGCGGTCGAGGACCTCGACGAGACCGCGAAGCTCGCCACCATGGCGGACCCGACGCTCGAGACGATGGGCGAGAACTATCAGTACTACGGCGCGCTCAAGGCGCTTTGCGAGCGCGAGTCGGAAGCTGCCTTCCCGGGCCGCTGCACGGTGATCCGCCCGGGTTACATCGTCGGGCCGGAGGACTGGACCGATCGCTTCACCTACTGGCCGTGGCGCGTCGCGAAGGGCGGCAAGATGCTCGCGCCCGGCAACCCGACCGATCCGATCCAGGTCATCGACGTGCGCGACCTCACCGACTTCATGTTGAAGGTCGCCGAGAACGACCGCTTCGGCGTGTTCAACGCGGTCGGCCCGGACCGCCGCTTGACGATGGGCGAAGTGCTCGACACCTCGAAGCGCGTGACGAAGAGCGACGCGGAGTTCATCTGGGTCGATGCACCGTTCCTGGCGAAGTACGGCGAGGAAGCCGCGGCGCGCAAGGAAGCGTTCGACCTGCCGATCTGGGCCGCGTACGAAGGCGCGTCGAAGGGCTTCCACACCTGGAAGAACGAGCGCGCCATCGCGGCCGGCATGCGCTTCCGCTCGATCGAGTCGACCATCGTCGACACCTTGGAGTGGCGCAAGATGGCCATGGAGACGATCCCGCGCATGAAGGACATGCGCGCCGGCCTGACCCCGGAGATCGAAACGCGTGCTCTCGAGGCCTACGCGGCCGCGAAGGCCGGAGCGACCAAAGCCGGCGGCTGACCCGGCCCCACCGACGTCGCGTCGATCCGAAACGACGACACGGCGCGCGCACCCACTCGGTGCGCGCGCCGTGTTCGTTCCGCCGAGGGTCGACGATCGTTCAGGCCAGTGCGCGAGCAAGCGCGGCGAGCATGCCGTCGAGTGCGCCCTGAGTGAGGAACGTGGGGCTCGGCTTCCAGGTGCTGAAGTCGAGGCAGATCATCCGCGCGGGTCCGGCCGCGAACACCTTCAAGCCGAGGACCGCGTCCTGCTCCTTCCACTCGAGCAGCAGTTCGCGTCCGGTGTCGGCGAGTACGCGACCGGACATCGGTCCGAGCGCTCGCGTGTTCAGTGAGTACGCCACGCCACCACCGAGGCTCGGCCCCTCGATCCGCACGTCGCTGCCGAGCCACGCGCCGAGCCCCGCCGCGGTCGTGTACAGCGAGCGCAAGCGCGTCATGTCGACGGTCGCGGGCTGCATCGACATCACGTGGGTGCGGTCGCGGTCGGGATGACGCTCGAGCGCGTACTTCAGAGTCGCAAGAGCCATGGTCCAGCCCGAGTCGACGCCTTGGTACTCCTCGTCCCATTGCGCGCCGTCCGCGAAGCCGGAGTTCACGAGCCGCACTCGCGTCTCGCCCCCGTCGGCCGCGCGGATGAACACCTCCATCAACGCGGGCAAGCGCCCGGGGATCTCGCCTCCGGTCACGAACTCCGTGTTCGGCTTCGCGTCGATGATCGGCACCGGTAGACGGAAGTTCATGTCGCGGAAGATCCACGTCACGAGTTCGCCCGGCTTCGCGACGCCTTCGGCGGCGTCGACGAACCAGCGCGCGATCGCGCGCGCATCCGCGAACGAGGCATAGACCTGCGCCGGTGTCGCGCGGATCGCGATCTCCTTGTCGACGATGCGGCCGTGGTGTTTGCGAGCGGACATGTGGGACTCCTGGTCAGGGTTCGAACGCAGCGGGAATGGGGTAAGCACCGACGACGACGCGGTGCGGGCGGCCTGCGGCGCGCGCGCCGGACGCCGTGTGCATCGGCGACGAGTGCCGCGCGACGACGTCGGTGATCGCCGCATGCAGGGCCGCCGTGAACTCCGCGCGTTGCGTGGGCGACGTGAAGCGCACTTCGGTGTCGATCGCGAGCGTGGCCAGCGTCTGGCGCGCGGCATCGGCTTCCGAGAGTGCGACTCCGAGTTCCTTCTGCACGACCGCGGTCAGCGTCAGCAGGTATGCGGCGGAGAGCGCGCTGCGCGTCGCGGTCGGACTCGGAGCGAGCGGCCCGAGGACTTGCGGCAGGACCAGCAGACTGCGCGCGTTCTGCACGAAGCACTGATCACGCAAGCCGCGCTTCTGGCGGCGGCCGGCCTTGCGCAGGAAGCGCGCGCGTGCGAGGCGCTGGACGTGATAGTTCACCTGCTGCCGCGACATGCGCAGTTCGCCGGCGACGTCCGTCGCCGACTTCGGCTGATCGAACGAGCGCAGGATCTTCAGCCGCAACGGATGCAGCAGCACGGCGGCGCGCGGCAGTTCGGCGACACACTCGAGTTCGACGACACTCGTGTCCTGGTCCATGGCCGCAAAGATGCCATTCGACAAGGATGTTTGTCAATAAGGTCGCGCGACAAGGGTCGGGGCATGGGGACAGTCCCCTCATCTGCTCTGTCCCCCGTTAGTGCGGTACGAGGGGGCATGAGGGGACAGTCCCCTCATGTGCTCTGTCCCCCGGCCGACGGCGAGGCTCTTCGACTAGTCGGAGTGGCGCGTCGTCAGTCGGTGGGGATCACGCGGTCGGCGGGTCGGTCGCTCGATAGGCGGCGATCACGGCGAGCTCGCCTTCCTTGCCGTCCTTCGAGTTGCCGTGCTCCATGCCGAGCACGCCCGTGTAGCCCTTCGCCTTGATGTGGCGGAACACGTTGCCGTAGTGGATCTCGCCCGTCGTCGGCTCGTTGCGGCCGGGATTGTCGCCGATCTGGAAGTAGGCGATCTCGCTCCAGGCCTTGTCGATGTTGGGGATCAGATTCCCCTCGCTGATCTGCTGGTGATAGATGTCGAACAGGATCTTGCACGACGGCGAATCGACGGCGCGGCAGATCTCGAAGGCCTGCGGGATCTTCGACAAGAACATGCCGGGATGGTCGCGCCACGGATTCAGCGGCTCGAGCACCATGATCAGGCCGGTCTTCTCGCACAGCTCCGCGCCACGTCGCAGGATGTCGACGACGTTCGCGGTCTGGTACCCCATCTCGAGGCGGTGATCGAGCTCACCCGGCACGATCGTGCACCACTTGGCGTTCACGCGCTTCTGCACTTCGAGCGCGTTCTTGATCTCGGCCAGGAACTGCTCGCGCGTGTCCTTGCGGCCTGCCGCGAGTCCGTTGTTGCCGAACGCGACGCCGGGCGCACCGACGAACACGCCCATGCGCATGCCGAGGCGTTCCATCTCTTTGCCGATGCGCTCTTGTTCGTCGACCGAGCGACCGGACATGCCGTTGTCCTCCATCGAGCGGAAGCCCTGCGCGTGCATGAAGCGCAGTTCCTCGATGGGGTCGTTGCCGGCGTGGTTGCCGAACATCCCGAAGTGCGGCGCGTAGTCGAGCGCGAACGGACGGCCCGCGGCCGCGTCCTGCGTCGCGGCCGATGCATTCGTGCCGAACGCCGCGGCGGCGGTCGCGGCGGCGGAAGTCGAAAGGAAGATGCGGCGGTTCATGGCGTGCTCCGAGTGGAACGAATCAAGTCAGCTTCGTCTTGCCCGGCATCGGCACCGGCGCGACGGCGAGATCACCGAACGCGTACTGCGCCGGCGCCCACGTCTCCTTCGAGTCCATGGCCTGCTGCCACGTGACTTCTTGACCCGAATACGCGGCCATGCGGCCCATGATCGCGGTCAGCGTCGACTCCGCGATTTGCCGGGCTTCGTTGAGCGGTCGGCCCGCGCGGATGCTCGCGATCAGATCGACGTGCTCCTGCTCGTACGGATCGCGCTCTTCTCCGGAGAAGTTCCACGCCGCCGGCCCACCGATCGAACCGTGCGGATTGGCCGCGCCCTTGGTCCCGATCGCATGCTCGCCGACCCAGTTCGAACAACCGTCGATCTGACGGCACGAGCTGAACCAGCGCGCCCCACCGTCGAACTCGTACGCGATGCTGAAGTGATCGAAGATGTGGCCGTACGCGGCGTCCGTGCGGACCTGGCGCCCACCCGACCCGCGCGCCTTCTGCGGATGACCGCGCATGACCCAGTTCATGACGTCGAGGTTGTGCACGTGTTGCTCGACGATGTGGTCGCCGGACAACCACGTGAAGTAGAGCCAGTTGCGGAGCTGCCACTCCATGTCGCTCCACTCCGGCTTGCGCGGGTTCATCCACAGCGAACCTTGGTTCCACGCGACCTCGCCGGCGACGATCTCGCCGATCGCACCGTCGTGCAAGCGCTCGATCGTCTCGACGTAGCTCTTCTGGTGACGGCGCTGCGTGCCGGTCACGATGGCGAGTCCGCTCTTCGCCGCGAGCTCGCCCGACGCGATCACGGTGCGCACTCCGGGCGCGTCGACCGCGACCGGCTTCTCCATGAAGACGTGCTTGCCGGCGCGGATCGCGGCCTCGAGGTGGATCGGGCGGAAGTGCGGCGGCGTCGCCAGGATGACCATGTTGCAGTCGGTGGCGATGACCTTCTCGTAGGCATCGAACCCACTGAAGCAGTGGTCCGCCGCGACCTGGAAACGATCGCCCGCCTCTTGCAGTTGTTCCTGCGCGGAGCGCACGCGTTCGGGCAACACGTCGCCGAGCGCCGTGACCACGACGCCCTCGCCTGCCGCGATCGCGTTCATCACGGCGCCTTGGCCGCGGCCTCCGCAGCCGATCAGGCCGATCCGGATCACGTCCGAACCCGCCGCCGACCACAGCGGCCGAGCGCCGAGCATCGTGGCCGCGGCCGCCGAAGTCTTCAGGAACGCGCGTCGATCGGAACCAGTCGTTTCATCGGGACGCATCGGTTGCCTCCTCACAGACCACTCGGAATCCGACGAACGAAGCGTCGGAGAGCCACCACTTGCTCTTCGGGAATTGGGGATCGGTCTTGTTCCACGCCGGCGTCTCGACGCGGCGCGCGTCGACGCTCGTGTCGGCTGCGGCGGAGTCGAACGCGCCGCCCTTCGCGACGCGTTCTTTCTTCGCTGGTGATGCAGCGGGACGCTTCGCGTCCTTCGAGTCCGCGGCGTTCGCATTCGCATCAGGCGCGGCTGCGACCCACTCGGCCAAATTGCCGAGCATGTCGTGCAGGCAGTAGCCGTTCTCGGACTTGGTCGCGATCGGGTGCGGCTTGGCGTCGGAGTTGTCGGCGAACCACGCGCACTCCCGCAGCGCATCGCCCGTCGGCACGACGTCGGCCCCACCGCGCGCCGCGTGTTGCCACTCGAGTTCGGTCGGCAGGCGGAACGTGCGGCCGGTCTTGCGGCTCAACCACTCGCAGAACTTCTCGGCCGACAGTCGCGACATCCCGAGCGCCGCGTAGCCGTCGTGGCCGAAACCGCGATCCGGCGAACCGTACGCCTTGGTGGGCCGCGCTTCCGCATCGACGCCGCTCGAGCGCTGCTCGTCGGTCAGGTCGAGACGCAGCATGAAGATGTCGTAGAGCTCCCACGGCACTTCGGTCTTGCCGACGAACAGCGGCTTCACCGACCCATCGGCCGCTCCGGGCACCTTCACCATCGAGTACTCGACCGTGAAGCCTTCGAGCTTCACGACGAACGACCCGTCCCGGTCGGGCGCTGCGAAGGCGAGGAGTCCGCCGATCGCGACGACGGACAGAGCGGCGAGCAGGGGCTTCACGCTGCATGTCTCCGAGGGGGCGGGCACGATACCCGACGACACACGGCGCAGTGGGACTCGTTTCGATCGAGTTCCGAGGCGGAAGCCGAAGCGGAGGCAGCCCCCGATTCGTTCTCCGCCGATCAGAACAGACGACGCTGGTACCCACGCCCGCCGTCGTAGACGAACACGCCATCGACGATGCGCAGGTCCGGATGCAGCCCGTGTTCGTCCGTGCGATCGGGCTCGACCGCGTGACCGACGCTCGCACCGTGGACGACGAGCCAATCCGCGAGGAAGCGGCGGTGGCAATCAGTCGGGAAGTGCTCGGCGCAGAGGAATGCCACGCGTTCGTCCGCCGCGCGCACCAGCAACCGCGTCGCCGCGGCTTGGAAGGCGCGGGACGCCATGTGTTCGGCGTACCCGCGGAACGCGTCGACCGTCAGTGCGCTGTGGGGTGAGTCCGAGCTCGCCTTGCGCTTGCCGCCGAGGGCTTCGCCTTCCCAGACGTAGCCGATGCCGGCTTCGCGCAGTGCGTCGGCCAGCGCGCGCTCCGCGAAGTGCGGGAAGCGCCGCGAAGCCGGCTGCGCACGCACGTCGACGACGGTGTCGATCGAACGCGCGAGCACGAGTTCGAGGAACGCGGCCAGGTCGCGACGGCCATGGCCGATGCTGAAGAGTCGCGTGGGTTCGGTCACGGCGGCGATCCTACAAGCATCGCGGCCACGCACGGGGAAGCTCCCCGCGCGTGGCCGCGACACCTCGATCGTTCGCCGCCACGCCGTTCCCGACGGACGGCAGGAACCTCACAGGATGTCGAGGATCTCCTGTTGGGCGCGGATCGCGAGGCGGTAGTTCGCGTCCACGGACAACGGCGTGTTCCAGTACATCTCGGACTTCTCAGCGAGCAGGCCGAGCGCGACGCAGGCGAAGCCACGGGCGACCCCTGCGCGCTTCGCGTCGTTCACCAGTCCGACCAGAGCCGGCACCGCGCTCGCATCGCCGATCAAGCCGATCGCACGCGAGTACGACACCGTTTCGGTGAGCGTCGTCGATGCTTCGAGCGCCTCGACCAACTCCGGCACGGCGCGCGTGTCGCCGAGCAGACCCAATCCCGTCGCCAACTGCATGCGAGCCTTCTCATCGCGCTCGACGAGGACCTGCGCGCGCAAGAAGTCGGCGGCGGGCTGGTAATCGACCATGCCGAGGGCAACCGCGAGATAACCGCGCAGCTGTGCGGGCGGGTTGTCCTTCAGCGCGTCGAGCATGGCCTCGCCATCGTGATTCGAGCGCATCAGACCCAGTCCGATCGCGCAGGCGGCGCGCCGCAGCGGATCGTTCTCGGCCTCGAACTTCTCGCGCACCACGCGCGCCATGGTCGCACGGGCTTCGTCGTGGTCCGGCAATTCGCGAGCCACGATGCCGAGTGCGATCGCGCCCCAAGGCTGATCGACCTGGTGCTCGGGCTCCCGGAAGTGCTGCAGCAGAGCCTTGCACAGATCGGCGAGGACCGGCTTCGTTCCGGGTTCCTCCGCCGTCCGCGCGGCCTTCACGCCGAGATCGGCGAGCGCCATCAGCGCGAAGTGACGCATGTGCGTGTCGTTCGAGTCGGTGATCGTCTTCTGCAAGAACTTGACGACCTCCGCATCGACCGGCGACGCGATGCGCCCGAGCGCGATCAAGCACGACTGCGCCACTTCCAACGCCGTGCGCTTGCCGCTGGCAAGCTTCAGCAATTGCGGCACGGCCGGCTCCGCGGCGGATCCGAGTCGCGACAGCGCGATCGGAATCGTGCCGCGGATGTCGGCGACCATCGACTCGTCGCGCAGCAGCTCGGTCAGCGCGATCACGATCGCGTCGCGGTCGTCCTCGAACAAGCCGAGCGCCGAGATCGCCGACGAGCGCACGTCGCGCTGCGAGTCGTCGGTCGTCTTCGCGACGTCGATCAGGACCGGGACACTCGCGGCGTCGCCGATCATGCCGAGCGCGATGGCTGCGAACCCGCGCGTCACGGTGTCGACCGAACCACCGTCGGTCGACTTCCGGCCCGTGTCGCTGTCTCGCAGAATCTCGACCAGATCGGGAATGGCCTCGCGGCGTTGCAGCAGACCCATCGAAAGGACGGACGCCTGGCACGCCGTGGCGAACGGGCTCTTCAGCGTCGCGCGCAAGTCGTCGAGCACGGCCTCACCCTGCTTCGCATCGAGGATGCGGCCGAGCGACAGCGCCGCCGCGTCGACGATCTCGGCGTCGTTCGCCTTCAGCGCCGCGCGCAGTGCCGGCGCGATCTGCGACGCGATCATCTCGTCGGAGGGACGGTTCGTGGCCACGCCGCGCACGGAACGGCCGATGCCGGTCAGGATGCCGGTCGATCCGGTCGACGCGCGCTGCCGCGCCAACGCGTGGCGAAGATCGAGGTACGGATCCTTGTTGATCTCCCACCAGAACGTCCAACCACCGACGTCCTCGGCTCCACGCGGCTTGCGACCGCCGGTCTGGACGCCGCCGCGCGGCGGCCCGCCGCCACCCGTGACCGGGCCGCCACCGGGCGTGGTCGGACCTCGCCCGCCCGGCGTGACCGGCCCACCCGGTTTGCCGGTATTCGGGCCGCCCGTGTTCGGTCCACCGGTGTTCGGGCCCGGGCCGTCGACCGGCGGCACGGTGTCGGGCGGACCGCGGTATTGACCACCGTGCGAGAAGCCTTCGGGCGCGAGAGCGAACAACACCCCCGCCGCCATCCACGTGGCAATGCGCTTGACCATGATCGGTGAGTCCCTTCGAAGGCCGGTGCGCGCGGGGGGAGGACGCACGACGGCCAAGTCGGGGAGAGCAAGGCAAACGCCGTACCGCGTCAGGACGCGGAGTTCGGGCGATTCACGTCACCCGATGGGAAGATCAAGTCCGCGTGCGTGGCGATCGCGCCACATCCATATCCACATCCGCGCCGATGTCCGATCCGACGGGCATGCGCAAACGGACCGGAGCGTGGTCCGTTCGACGAGCGGTTCGCGGACGGGCGGCCGGATCAGAGGATGTCCATGACCTCGGTCTGGACGTCGAAGCTCAGATTCACGTTGGCGCCGACGCAGAAGCGCGCGTTCCACCGCACGGGCGAACGCTCTCCGATCAAGCCGAGCGCGATCGCCGCGAAGCCACGGGCGACTCCGGGCTTCGCCGCGTCGCGTGCGAGCTCGAGCAACGGATCCACGGCGGCCGGGTCCCGCAAGCGCCCGAGCGCCAATGCGCTCGCGACCAACGTGCGTGCCGAATCCGCGTTCGCGACGCGCGCCAACAACAGCGCGGTCGCGCGACGGTCACCGAGTGCGCCGAGCGCGAGCGCTTGCGATGCGCCGGCTTCGTCGTCGAACTCCCGCGCGAGTTGCTCGCGGACCGCATCCGCGGCCGTGGCATCGCCGATGAGCCCGAGGCCTTCGGCGGCGCAGGCGCGCACGATCGCGACGTCGGCGTCCCTCACCAACGCCGTCAAACTCGGCACCGCGTCGGCGGCTCGCGCCAGGCCCAGGGCGAGCGCGAACATCGCCGTCGCTTCCGGATCGCTCGCTTGCTCGAGTTGCGTCGTCAAACGCGACCCCAGCGCGATCCGCTCCGGCGCGGTCACGGGCCGTGCACGAATGCACTGCGCCGCACCGAGCGCGGCCCAGGCCACGTCGTCGCGACTCTTGGGGCGTTCGATCGCGCGCACGAAGGTCTCGATCACGCGCTCGTCGAGAGCGGTTGCGGCCGAGGCCGTCACTTCGCCGAGCGCGATCAGCGCCGCGTGACGCAGATCGGCATCGGTCGCGTTGGTCGCACAGTCGCACAGAGCCGCGACGACCTCGCGATCCTCGACGGTGCACAAGCGTCCGAGCGCGATCCACGCCGACTGTCGCGCCGCGAGATCGGCGTCGCGGTCGTTGCCGAGAGCGAGCAGGCGCGGCACGAACGGCGCGGCCGCGCTCCCGAGGCGTCCCAGGGACACCGGAAGCAGTGCGCGCAGTTCGCGCGGCAAGCGCGCCTCGTCGAGCAACGTGCCGAGCGACATCGCCATCGCCTCGCGCTCACTGGTGAACGCTCCGGCTCCGAGGATGAGCCCCGCGGCGAGTTCGCGGCCGATTGGCTTCGGTCCCGCCAGCGCGGCCAAGCGCTCGACGAACGCGGGCACGGACGCGCGATCCGACAGCATCCCGAGGCTCATCGCCGCGAGTCCGCGATCGACGTCGGTGACGTCGTTGCCGCCACACAACTCGCGCGCTCGCGCTCCCCCTTCGAGCAGGGCGCGCAACGTGGTCGCGGCGTCGTCGGTGGCGAGCAGGCCGAGTGCGAGAACGGCCGATTGGCGCACGCTGCGCACGTCGCTGCGCAATGCGTCGCTCAGATCGCGCTGCAGCGGTCCGCAGAAGCGCGGATCGACCGAGCGCGCGATCGCGATCACGGCCGAATCGACGACCTCCGCGTCCGCGTCACCGAGTACGCCACGCAAGCCGAACAGGATCTTGCTCTGCGCTTCGAGCAACGCGCCTGCGTCGACGCCACCGTCCTCGATACGCCCGACGCCCGTCAGCATGCCTTCACGACCCGTGAGCGCGTCACCGTTCGAACGACCCTCGGCGAAGAACGCGTCGCGGTTCGCTCGCCACCAAGCGAGCCACGTTGCGCCCGACTCGGCGCGTCGCTTCTTGCCGCCGACGCCCGTCTTCGCAGTGCGCGGCCCGCCCAACGACGGACCGCCACCCGGAGTGGTCGGGCCTCGACCGCCGCCGGTGACCGGCACTTTGCCCGGCTTGGGCTTCCCGCCGCCGGTCGTCGGGCCGGAGTCCGCTGGCGACGTGATGGGGGGCGAACCGTCGGTCGGCCCGGTGTAACCCCCACCTGGCCCGCTTCGTTCCGGGCGTTGCGGAGGCTTCACGATTCCACCGTGGCCGAGCCCCTCGGGAGCGACCACGAGACATGCCACGGCCGCGAGGACGATGGCCCGTGCGAGCCCGTAGATCGAAATGGACATGCGAATCTCCGTGTTCGGCACAGGGGACAGGACGGCAGCGAAGCCCTCACGATCGCAAGAAGCTCGCTCGGGCGTCGATATCGAAGATGTCGGGCAACGTGACATGCAAGCGCGAACTGCCTCGTGCTCGCGCCGGCGTCGGAGGGGCACCGCGCCCCCGAAGGCCGTTCTGGAGTCCTTCGCAGCGCTGGGTTCCTTCACGGCCAAACCCACGAGTCGCGCGAGACCGCCAACGTGAATCAAAGGCATCGAACCACGCTCCGTCACGGAATCGAAAGCATCGCGGTCTGGACCTCGAAGTGGATCACGACGTTCGCTCCGACGCAGAACGGCGCGTTCCAGCGGATCGATGCGCGCTCGCCGATCAAGCCCAACGCGATGCAGGCCGAGCCCCGCGTGATCCCCGATCGCGATTCGTCGCGCGCGACCGACAGCAGGGCGTCGACGGCAGTCGGATCCCCGAGCCGACCGAGCGCGATCGCGCTCGAAGTCATCGTCCGCGTCGAATCGGCGGCAAGCATGCGTTCGATCAACGCCGGCGTGGCCCGACGGTCGCCGAGCGCACTCAGCGCAAGCGCCTGCGAAGAGCACGCTTCGTCGTCGCGCTCGCGCTCGAGCTGCTCGCGAATCGTGTCGCCCGCAGCCGGGTCGCCGAGCAACCCGAGGCCCTCCGCGGCCGAGCCTCGCACGAGGGCGACGTTCGCGGACGTCGCGAGTTCCGTCAGCGGTTCGCTCGCTTCGAGGCAGCGCGCGAGACCGAGAGCCAGCGCAAACACGGCCTGCAGTTCCGGATCGGACGCATCCTCGAGCGCGGTGCGCAAGCGCGACACGACGTCGACTCGTGCTTGCGCCTCGTTGCCGCGCGAACGCACGAGCAACGCCGATCCCAACGCGGCCCACGGCAGATCCTCGCGGCTCTTCGGTCGCTCCAGCGCGCGGCACAGAGTCGCCGCAGCGCGTTCCACGACCGCAGCGGATTCGTTCGCGTCGGGTTGCGACAGCGCTTCGCCGAGCGCGATCAGCGCCGCGCGGCGGATGTCACCGTCGGTTGCCTCCAGCGCGAGATCGGCGAGCCCTTCGACCGCCTCGCGATCATCGGCGCCGCAGAGGCGGCCGAGCGCGATGACGCTCGAGTGACGCAGACGCAGATCGGCGTCGCGATCGGTCGTGAGTCGCAGCAGCTTCGGCACGAACGGTTGCGCCGCGGCATCGAGCCGACCGAGCGCGATGGGCACCAAGGCGCGGACGTCGCGCGAAATCTCCTCGTCGTCGAGCAGCGCCCCGAGTGCGACCGCGACGGCCTCGCGCTCGGTCTGGAACGCACCGGCGCCAAGGATCAGACCCGCGGCAAGTTCGCGATCGAGGTCCCGCACGCGCGCAAGACGCTCGGTGAACATGGGGACCGACGCGCGATCCGACAGCAGCCCGAGGCTCATCGCGGCGAGTCCGCGATCGGTCGCCGTCGGGTCCTTGCCGCCGCACACGGTGCGTGCCTTCGCACCGCCCTCGAGGACGATGCGCAGTCGATCGGCCGCGTCGTCGATCGCGAGCACGCCGAGCGCGATCAATGCGGAGCGGCGCACGCCACGGTGCTTGCTCGCGAGCGCGGTGTCGACGTCGCGCTGGAGCGGACCGGACAATCGGCGTTCGACGGATCGCGCGATGGCGAGGATCGCGGGATCGACGATCGCTTCGTCGTCGGCATCGAGCAGTCCGCGCAAGCCGAACAGGATCTTGCTCTGCGCCTCGTACGCCTCCGCGCCATCGGTCCGTCCGTCTTCGGTACGACCGGTCCCGACCAGCAGTCCGGCTCGGCCCGTCGTCGCCATGCGTTCGCGCGAGAACGCGAAGTGGACGTCCCGATTCGCATGCCACCAGTCGATCCACGACGCGCCGGCCTCGCCGCGGTTCTTCTTGCCCCCGACTCCGGTCACCGGACCGCGCGACCCACCGACGGGCGGAGGCGAGCCCGTCCCCGGTTGAACCGGCTTGCCGGCGCGACCGCCACTGCCTGGGCCACCCACGGGGCCAGCCGGCCCATGAACGGGACCGCCGCCGGCGCCGCCGCCGCCCGGCTTGACCGCGTCCGCCGGTCCGTCGTACCCGTCGCCCTTCTTCTTGCCGTTCTTCGGCGGCACGAGCGTGCCGCCGCCCGACGTAGCCGAAGTTCCCATCGGCATGCCCGCCGTCACCACGGCGACACACAGACCCACGATCCAAACAGTCCGTTGCATCCGTCGACCCTCCGGGCGAACTCGTGCGAAGGCTTCGCCACGCCGAGTTCGCGGTGTCGACGGATGCGGCGATCAGTGCGCGCGCGGCTTGGCGCGCACGACCATGGCCGCATGGGCCGGCAGAGTGAGCTCGAACGTCGGCGTCGAAACGCGCAGTTCGGAAGTGCGCGGAGCGATCGCATGCGTCGTGCCGAAGTCGTTCTCGGCCGCCGGACCCGGCCCACTCAACGTCTCGATGTGCACTGATGGCTCGATCGCGGGGACCCCGTCCAGCACGAGTTCGATGCGTCGCTCGAGCGCCGTACCGTTCACGAGCTTCACGACCAAGTCACCGCTGCGTTCGTCACGTCCCGCACCGGCGACGAACCACGCCGGAGCCCGATCGCGAGCTTCGACCACGAGCACGTCGTCGAGGAACGCGCGGATCGACTCGCCCTTCGTCTCGATGCGCACGTCGTACCAGCGACCCGTCTCGATGCGCCCGGGCACGTGCGGGCCGAGGCCGAGCTTCGCGCTGGCCGTGGTCTTCTCGAGCGCGTGCTCGCGATTGCCCCAACCGCCGAGGTTCAGCCACACGCAGTCGGAGCCGCGCGTGCGGACTTGCACGAGGAAGCCCTCGTCGCCGTCCTGCTTGCGCGCCTTCACGCGCAGCGTCGAGTCGGCGAGGTTCTGGAATGCCGGGTCCTGCAACACGATGCGACTCGGCTCCGCGTGCGTCGTCGTGCGCAGTGCACCATCGACCGGTGACCACGATCCTGCGTCGACCGTCCATGGCCCGAGTTCGCCGCCGCGCGGCGAGACGTCGACGACCTTGCCGTCGACCTCGATCGAGATGTCCTTGAACTCGGCGCTGGTGTTCCACGTTCCGAGACCGATCGTCCCGGTCGCAACGCTCGCCTCTTCCAGAGCGGGAACGTCCACGGCGAGGTTCACGCTCGGTCGCGCCGCCGCGAACATCGTTTGCACGTGGTACGACGGGGTGCCGTAGCTCGCACGGGCGTCGAACACGATCAAGTCGGGGTTCCAGCGGCGATCGTGCGCATGCACGAACAACGGTGCGTACGACGCGCGCTGCACCAGGTCCGCGTTGCGCTCGAGGCCGATCAGGAACGCCGCCTCCGCCAATGCCGCGGCGAGGTTGCCGGTGCCGGCGCCGCTCGTGACCGCGTACTCGCCGACGTAGATGCGCGCTCCGCCGCGCGGTGCGTCGTCGTAGCGACCCGCGTTCTGCCAGAACCACGCGGGGGAGTCGTAGAAGTGGTCGTCGACCCAATCCTCCCCGAGACCGAGTGCCACGTCCGCGATCAGTTCGATCTCGGGATGGCGCGCGCGGATCGCGTCGGCGAACGCGCGATAGCGCGCGGCGTAGGCTTCGCGCGAGCCGCCGAACCCGCCGAACATCCCGTTCTCGTTGCCGATCTCGACGAGCTTCAACCCGAACGGCTCGGGATGGCCGTTGCGCGCGCGCTCGGCGCCGAATCGCGAGTCGATCGGGCCGTTGGCGTACTCGATCGCGTCGAGCGCGTCCTGGATCCACGGCGCGAGTCGATCGAGCGGCACGGTCTCGCGGTGCGACATGCCGCAACTGACGACGAACAGCGGCTCGGCCGACAGAGCCTCGCACCACTGCAGGAACTCGTGGAAGCCGAGCGCGTCGCTCGACCAGTAGCCCCAGTTCGCGTTGCGATGCCCGGGCCGCGTGGCGACGTCGCCGATGGTGTCCTTCCACGCGAACGCGTCGTCGAGTCGATCACCGCCCTCGACGAAACAACCGCCGGGGAAGCGCACGAACGCGGGGCGCAGCGCGGCCACGGCCTCGGCCAGATCCTTGCGCAGGCCGGGATACCGACCGAGCCACGTGTCCTCGGGCTCGCACGAGACGAAGTCGAGCGTGACTCGACCTGGTCCGTGCAGCCGGAGCTCGAACGCGACGTCGGCCGTGCGTTCCGCGACGAGCGCCGCGATGACGACGCCCGCGTCGGGTGTCACCGGCACCATGCCTTCGCCGACGACGGCGTCGCCCGCGCGGAACGCGCACGACATCGGCATCGACTCCGACGAGCGCACGTCGACGCGGACGCGATACGCGGCGCCCTGCTTGGCGTGGATGCCGAAGAAGCCCGCGTTCACCAGGCGCACCAGACCGTCGCTCTCGATCTCGAGCGCGTGCAAGAGACTCCCACGTTGATCGAGGCGCGGTGTGATGCGGGTCGAGTACGCCACGCCCGGGGCAGGCTCGATCGTCCAGCCGGCGAGCTTGCCGTCGTTGCCGATCGGCTCGTCGAACGAGCGGTTGCGCAACAGCTCCGCGGAGATGCCGCCGTCGCCAGCGTGGTTGATCTCCTCGAAGAACACTCCGTAGAGCGAGGTCGGGATCACCGCTCCCGGACGATCGGCATGGACGACGACGCGGGGAGGCTGCGCAAGCACGACCGCCAGGAACGCGAACACGAGGTGCATTGAAGTCTCCAACCGACGGTGAGACGCGCCCTCACCCATCGCTGCGCGTGACGTCGAAGCGCGCGAACGCGCTTCCGGTCAATGCCAGCAATCCGGTGACGACGACGAACTGAACGGCGAGGCCCACGCAGACGGCGACCGGCGTGCGTCCCGACTGGTCGTAGACGAAGAAGCCGGTGACCAACGCCGGAGCACACGCCAGGCCAAATCCGAGCATGTTGAGGATCGAACTCACCGACGCGGCGCCGACGTTGGGCCGACCGCTCGACGAGATCGCACGCACGGGATAGAGCAGGAACGCGAGGTTGGCGACGACGACGACGGTCAGCGTGAACGCGGGCAGCGTGACCGCTGCGAACGCGAGCCACACCCACGACAACCCCGACACCGCGATCGCCACGCCGCCGACCACGAGCTGCAACACGAACACGGCGCCGGCCGGCACGACCACCTCGGCGAAGGCGACGACGATCGGGCGCAGAGGCAACTGGCGCAACTCCTCGATGCGCTCGATGTCGCGTCGGAAGTCGAACGCCAAGTACTGCTGCACGAGGACGGGCAGCAGCAACACGATCGGCGCGACGCGCGACAGGATCCCCGGATCGCCGCTGGAGAAGTCGCGGCGCGCGAACGCGATCACGAACGACAGCACGATCGCCGACGACAGCAGCGCGGCGACCATCATCCGCACCGAGCGCAGCAGCGAAACCACGTTCTTCCACGCGATCGCGCCCGCACCCGTGAACACGCTGCGCTCGCCGAAGATCCGCTTCGCGCGCGCGGTGCCGGTCGGATCGGCGGTCGCTGCGCCGTGCCGGGCGCGCGCGAGAACACGCGCCGCGCGCTCACTCGTCGCGAGCGAGGCTTCGAGCCAATCGAACGGCAGCGAGACCGCGATCGCGAGACTTACCGCGACACACGCGAGCAGGCCGCAAAGCGGACCGAGCGCGGCGTTCCAGTCGACCGCGGTCGCCACGCGTGCGGCCGCGACCGCGGGATAGAACACGACGCGCGCAGTGTCCGAGTCGAACAGACCGGCCACACGCGAACCGATGCCCATCCCGGCGCCGAGTTCTCCCTGCGGTGGATCCGCGAAGAACACGATCAAGAACGCTGCCGACACCAACAGACCGAGCAACGCCTGCCCGACACCGCGGAAGCGCCGCACCAACGTGTCCGAGATCGCGGTCGACACGATCGCGCACGCCGTCTGCAGGTGCAGCGCGACGAGCTGCAGCAAGAACAACGCGACCGCCACGCGCACGAGCGACGTGGCCCGCGCCGAAAGGAACACGAGGAACACCACCGACGACAACAACGTGATCGGATACAGCGCCGCGATGCGATAGAAGGCGATCTGACGTCGCGAGAACGGGCCCGGGAACAAGAAGTCGACCGCGGACGGATGGAACGTCAGTCCGTGCTGCAGCAAACCGGCGATCGTGCCCGCGACCAGCAACACCGTGAAGAACATCGACAACGACGACGTCGCGACGCCACCTGGCATGCCGTGTTGATGAGCCGCCATCCACTGGCCGAACACGACGAGCCCGAGCACGACGATCCAGATCAAGGTGCCGATCGCCTTGCGGGGCCGCCGCAACGACCGCACGAACGACTTGAGCCCGTTCACGCGCGCGACGATCCAGAGGTAACGCAGCGCCGCGTTCATCCCGGCAGGCGCTCCGTCGTCGGATGGGTCGAGGCCGGCGGCTCGCCGTCTTGAGAGCCTTCGGTCAGCGCGAAGAACACGTCTTCGAGCGAAGCCGTGGCGTCCTTGCCGGCGATCGCGCGCACTTCTTCGAGCGTGCCGAGCGCACGAAGTTTGCCGCGATGCAGCACGAGCACGCGCGAGCACATGCGCTCGACCAACTCGAGCTGGTGCGACGACACGATCACGGCAGCGCCGCGCGCGGCTTCTTCGGCGACGGCGTCGCGCATCACGCGCATCCCGGCCGGGTCGAGTCCCGTCAGCGGCTCGTCGAGCAACAGAGCTTCCGGCGCGCGCAGGAACGCGCACGCGATCGCGAGCTTCTGCTGCTGCCCGCGCGACAGCGTCGACGCGAATGCATCGCGCTTCTCATGCAAGTCGAGACGTCGCAGCAGCGCGTCGACGCCGTCCCCCGCGTACGGCGCGCCGTACGCGAGCCCGATGAACTTCAAGTGCTCGGCGACGGTCAACAGCTCGAACGGATGTGGCGTGTCGGGCACGTACGCGAGTCGCCGTTTCGCTTCGACCGGTTGCTTGGAGACGTCGAAGCCACCGACCAGGATGCGTCCCGAAGTCGGCGTGAGGATCCCGCAGATCGAGCGCAGCGTCGTGGTCTTGCCCGCGCCGTTCAATCCGACCAGGCCGAGGATCTCCCCACGCGCGACGGAGAACGACAAGTCGGTCACGGCTTGCGTGCCGTCGTAGCGCTTCGAGAAGCCGGAGACCTCGATCATGGGGAACGCCGTGACTCGGGAAGGACGAGGGGAGCGCAGAGTAGCCGCGGGACGCGGTTCACGTTCTTCGCGCGTCGATCGCGCGCATTCCCTCGGAATCGCGCTCCCAGAGCCTGTGAACCTGGTGAGGCCGAGAACGTGAATCAATCGGCTTGATTCACGTTCTCTCACGCGCCGTCCTCGCGGCGGCGCGATCCCGGGGTTCACCGGTAGCCGGACACCCCGCCGTCGGAATCGCGCGTCGCGTCGCACGAGCACGCCCCGGCGTGGACGTGCTTGTCCTGCGCGGGCGCGAGGCCGTTCTGGAACGGGAACTTCGGCGGCTCCGTCGTCTCTCCTTCCGATCCGAGCGGAACGCGGCGCATCGTGCGCGCGTCGTACACGACGCCGTTCTGGACCGTCCACGTGAGCGTCGACGTGTTGCTCAGATCGGCCAACGGGTCGGCGTCGAACACGAGGAAGTCCGCGAGCTTGCCCGGCTCGATCGAGCCGAGATCGTCGTCGACACCGATGTAGCGCGCGCCGTCCAACGTCGCGGCGCGCAGCGCTTGCATCGGCGCGAGCCCGCCCTGCCCGAGCATCCACAACTCCCAATGCGCGCCGAGCCCCGCGAGTTGGCCATGCGCGCCGAGCTGCACGCGTTCGCCGACGTCGACGAGCGCCTTGCAGATGCGGGCGCAATTGACGTGGTTCCACTCCTCGTCGGGCGCGGTGAAACGCCGGCGCGAGCGCGGGTCGACGAGCGAGCGCGGGACGAACGTCAGCAGGCGCTCGTTCTCCCAGACGTTGGTCTTGGCGTACCAGTAGTTCTCGCCCCAGATGCCGCCGTAGCCCACGATCAGCGTCGGCGTCAGCCCGACGCCCGAGCCCTTCCACAACTGCGTGACGTCGGCGTAGATCTTCTCGACCGACAGCGTGTGTTCGATGCCGGTGTGTCCGTCGACGACCATCGTCAAGTTGTGCGGGAACGTCGAGCCACCTTCGGGCACGACCAGCATGTCGAGCTCGCGCGCCGCGGCGATCACCTGCTGGCGCTGGTCACGACGCGGTTGGTTGTAGCTCTTCACCGAGAACGCGCCGACCGCCTTCATGCGACGCAGGTGCATGCGCGCGTCGTCCAGCGACTCGATCTCGGATTTGTCGCTGCCGGCAGCGCCGTACAGGATCGTGCCGGTGGAGAAGATGCGCGGCGCGACGATCGACCCGGCCTTCTGCAGCTCCGCGGCCGCGAAGATCGCGTTGGTGTCGTTCGACGGATCGTGGATCGTCGTGACGCCGAACGCGAGGTTCGCGTACTGACCCCAATTGCGTTGCGGCGTGATGCCGTCGGCCGATTGACCGCCGTGGGCGTGCACGTCGAGGAATCCCGGCGTGATCGTCTTGCCACCGCAGTCGAAATACGTCGCCCCGTCCGTGGTCGCCTTCCCGGTGCCGATCGCGCGGATGCGATTGCCGTCGACGACGATCGAGCCGTTTTCGAGGACCTCGTCTCCGCGCATCGTGACGATGCGGGCGTTCGTGTACACGACGACGCCTTGCGGCGCCGACTGCCGCGCCTGGAACGCGATGTTGCGGCCGGTGGTCGCGGGCTCGGGCAACGTCGCCGGAGCTCCGGCAAGGAATTGGAACGCGTCGGTGATCTTGCGCTCGAACAACTCCGGGCCGAGCGACCAGTACAACGTCGTCGAGTCGCCGCTCCACTGCAGGTTCTCGCCGGAGTCCTTCGACGCGCGCGCGACCGGTTGCGACGTCATCTTCGGCGCGACCGCGATCGCGCGGCCGGTGCGCGCAAAAGGCGTGATGTAGACGTTGAAGCGCTCGCGGAACGCCAACCAGTTGCCGTCGGGCGACAGCGCGAACTCGGTCGCGTTCTCGGACGTCGCGTGCGTGTGCATCTCCTTCGTGACGAGGTCGATGCTGATCAGCGTGTGCTTGTCGCCCGCGTTCGACTCTTCGTCGGTGCGCAGGTAGACGCGATCGGACTCCGGCCCGAAGAACGGGTTCGTGCCGATCGTCGAGATGAGCCGCGCTTCACCACCGGCGAGATCGAAGACGTAGAGGCCGGGCTCGTTCGACCACGTCGACGCCACGAGTCCGCCGCCGCTGCGCTTGCCGTAGACGAGGTGTCTGCCGTCGGGAGACAGCACCGGATCCGCGTAATGGCCGGGTTCGCGCGTGATCGCGCGGCCCTGCTCGCCGCTGGTCGCGGCGCCGTTCACGTCGAGGATGCGCACGACGCCGAGCGTGTCGTCGTTCCACGACACGTACGCGATCGACTTGCCATCGCGACTCCACGACGGGAAGAACTCGAAGTCCGCCTCCTGCGTCGTCAGACGTCGCGGCGTGCCGTCGGGCAACGCGCGCACCCACAGCCGTCCGAGGGCCTGGTAGACGACGACATCCCCGCGCGGCGAGACGCGCACGGAGCGCAGCATCTTCACGTCGAACGTGTCGGGAGCGACGGCGTGCTTCCGACGCACGACCGCGCTGCGCTTGCGCGTGGAAGTCACGCGGAACGGGATCTCGCGCCGTTCGAGCGTCGTCACGTCCTGACGCCAGAGCTTGCCGCGCGCCCAGAACACGAGCTCCTTGCCATCGGGTGTCCAGTCGATCGTCGGATACGTGCCGAAGATCGCCCAGGTCTCCTGATGGTCGCGCTCGAGATCGTCCGCGAGCATGCGGATCTCGCCGCTCGCGAGGTCCAGGAGCTGAAGCGTGGTCTTGAAGCGCACGCGTCGGATGAACGCGAGCGACTTGCCGTCGGGCGACGGCGTCGGTCGGCAGGCGCCGCCGGGCCCGGACAACACCGTGTCGGTGTCGCCCTCGAGCAGATCGAGCCGCTGGATCGCGTAGATGCCCGCGTTGCTGTCCTTGTTGTATTGGAACGAGCCCCCGGGCGTGGCATCGAGCGAGTACCACAGGAACGCGCCATCGGGCGAATGGACGCATTCGCCGACGTCCTTCTCCTCGCTCGGTCGGTTCGTCAGTTGCAGGCCGTCGCCACCCGCGAGGTGGTAGAGCCACATCTCGCCCGCGCCCAACGAGCGATGAGCAGTGAAGTGCTTGCGGCCGACGATCGCGCGACCGTCCGGGGTCCAACACGGACTCGACACCAACCGGAACGTCTCCTTCGAGATCGCCTTCGGTTCCGAGCCGTCGCGGCGCATGACCCACAGGTTGTCGCCACCCGAGCGGTCGCTCGTGAACGCGATCTGCGTTCCGTCGGGCGAGATGCGCGGCTGCATGTCCCACGCCATGCCGCTCGTGAGTGGCTTGGCGTCGCCGCCTTCGATCGGCAGTTCGTAGAGGTCACCGAGCAGATCGAACACGAGCGTCTTGCCGTCCGGCGCGACGTCGATGCACATCCACGTGCCCTCGGTCACGTCGATGGGCGCTTCGTCGATCGGCCCCGGCGGCGCATTCACGTCCCATTTCGGCGGGTCGTCGGCGAACGCGAGCGAGGGCACGAGCCCGACCCAAACGACGAGACCGAGCGCGATCGAGCGCATGCGAAGGACTCCAGGAACCGGTGGCGGCGAAGGCGGACACGTTAGCAGCCTGTTCGAAGCGCCGTGAGCATTCGGCAGGCCGGTCGCGACGGGGCGTTCCTATCATCCGCCGCCATGACGAATCGGCTGTTGGTCCTCGGTCCATCGTGGCTCGGCGATGCCGTGATGGCGATCCCGACGTATCGCGAACTCCGCCGGCGATTCCCGCACGCGCGGCTCGGCATCCTGGCGCGGCGTGCCGTGGCCGGGCTGTACGAGGCCATCCCGGTGTTCGACGAAGTCATGGTCTACGACCGACCCAAGGGCGCCGGTCGCTTCCTGCCCTACGCCGATCTGGTCGGGCGGTTGGAGAAGTTCAACGCCGACACCGCATTGGTGCTGCCGCGCTCCCTCGGTGCGGCGTGGACCGCGCTGATCGCGGGCACTCCGCGCCGCATCGGCTACGCGACGCGCGTGCGGCGCTTCCTGTTGACCGAAGCCGTGGACCGCGATCCGTCACTGTTGCGCACGCATCGCGTGCACTACTACCAGCACTTGCTCGCACCGCTCGGCGGAGTCCCGGCCGCGGAAGCTCCGCACTTCGACGTGCCCGCGGGCGCCCGCGAGTCGGCGGCGCATCTGCTCGCTCCGCTCGCGCAGGCCGCGGGTCCACTCGTCGTGTTCAATCCCGGCGCGAACTACGGCAGCGCCAAGCAATGGCCCGAGGATCGCTACGCCGAGCTGGGTCGCCGACTGCGCGCGCGGTTCGACGCCTCGATCGTGTTCGTCGGTGGGCCCGGCGATCGCTCGGTCTGCGATCGCATCGCGCACGAGATCCGCGGGTCCGCGTCGAACGAGCCGATCCTGGATCTCGCCGGCAAGACCTCGATCCTCGAGCTCGGTGCGGTGCTCGCGGCTTCGCGGCTCGTCGTGACGAACGACACCGGCGCGATGCACGTCGCGCAAGCGGTCGGGTCGACGATCGTCGCGATCTTCGGTTCGACCGATCCGGTCACCACCGCGCCGTACGGCGAGCAGCACCGCATCGTGCGCGAACCGGTCGAGTGCTCACCCTGCCTGCTGCGCGAATGCCCCATCGATCATCGCTGCATGGTGCGCGTCGACGTCGATCGCGTGTTCAACGCCTGCGCGGACGCGTTCGAGAGACCCTGACGCCGCGCGGTGGCCCGTCGGCCTCCGCGTCGACTTGCACGCCAACGCCTCTCGCGACCGATCGCCGCGGTTCACGTCTTTCCCCGATCCGACCTCCAGGATCCCTGCGGGTCCGCGAGTCTCGCTCGTTGGGTTGCCGCACGACGCCATGCGAACTGGAGGCGCTGGCGCGCACGAGTCGCTCAGTGCGTCGACGTCGGCGTTTCGGGATGGAGGCACGTCCGCGCGAGCTGCGCGGATCGAGGCGGGCGTTTCAGGTTCGGCGCGGGCCGAACCGCTCCATGAGCTTGCGCAGCTCGTCGCCCGTGGCCGGACGATCCGGAAGATCGGGCCGCCGTTCGCGCGGCGGCTTCGGTGGGCGCGGGCCGCGGTCGCCGGAGGGTCCACGCGGTGGGCGCGGCCCATCGCGCCGAGGTCCACGATCGTCGCGCGGACCGCGGTCGTCGTCGCGCGGCGGGCGCGGCGCGCGTTGCGCGACTTCGGGCGGCTTCGCGTCGGCAGCGATGACACCGCGCGCGATCGACGCGAATCCGAGCCATTCGCCGGGCGAGCCGGCCTCCATCGTGAAGCGTCGCGCGACCGGCACGGTCTTCGGATCGCGCGCTTCGCGTTTCAGTTCGTCGCGCAACGACGGGCCGCGACCGCCGGACGCTCCGCTGTCCTGGCGCGCGCGCTCCATCACCATCTTCTCGCGTTCGGCGCGCTCGCGGCGTTGCTGCGGCGTCAGCCCAAGTCCCGCGCGCGCCAACGCGCGAGCCAACGGTTCGGACAGCGCCGGCGAACGCTCGAGCGCGAGCAGCGCGGTCATGCCGTGCAAGCCGGCGCCGATCCCGACGCGCATCGCGAAGCGATCGACGTCGGACGCGAGGCGTTCGACGAACGCTCGCTGGGCCGCGTCCTTGGACGCCCCCATGCGGTCGAGCCAAGTCTTCTCGCGCGCGGCGATCGCCTGGAAGCGAGCGGCGAGGCTGGCTTCGATGGCGCTCAGCACGCGACGTTCGATCGTCGGTTCGTCGAGCATGCGCGCGTCGTCGCGGACCAACCCGAACAACCGATCGAGCACGGTCCACAGCGGGGCGCCGAGCATCGGATGGCCCGACTCGGGCAGCGCGGCCAATCGCTTCAACTGACGCGCATCGACCGCCAGGTCGAACTCGAACTCCGAGCCCGGCACGAGCGCTTCGACGACGGTCGGCAACAGCGGCGTGATGTGGCCGTCGCCGCCGCGCGCGAGGTTGAACGGCGACACGCGTACGACCTCGAGCGTGGCGTTGGCCTTCAACGCGTCGGAGACGTGGACGAATCGCATCACGTCGAAGCGTCGATCGGCCAGCCGGCGGTGTGGTCCGCGGTGATTGGGGACGCGGAATGCCGCGGCCTCGATCTCGTCGCCGAAGCGGAAACGCGAGCGACCCGGCGTCGCGCGCGCGAGCGTGCGGTTCCAGCCGTCGAGGTCGTCGGCTCCGTCCAGCACGACTTTCGCCAGATCGGGTTCGCCGCGCAGCATCACCGCGTGCGCCAACGCCGAGCGCAATTGGCCCTTCAGCGTGGTGCCCGGGATCGTCGGCGCTCCGCTCGCGTCGGTCGCGTGCGCGCGGATCTCGAGCCGTCGATCGAAGCGCCCGCCGACGAACGCGGCGCGGCGCCGATCGAACTCGCCCGAGCGCACCGCGTCATGCAGCGCGTCGTCCTTCAGCTCGTCCTTCAACCAGCGCAACACGGAATGACGATCGCGCAATTGGCGCAGCAGCTCGTCGCGTTCGCGACCACGCGCCGTCGCGACTTGGTCCCTGTTCGTCTCGAGATCGGCGTTGGCGCGATCGGTGAATGCGGCGAGCGACTCGGCCGCATCGTCGCGCTTCGCGAGCACGGCGTCTTGGAGTCGGCTCCAATCGACGACGTGCACGAAGCCGTCGGCGGCGAACCAGTCCAGCCAGGCGTGCGTCTCGCCCGAACCGACATGCACCGGGGATTCGACGCGCAGAGTGAACCTCACGCGACCCCTCCGGACGAGAGCAACGGCACGACGAAACCGCGGCCGCAGTAGCGCACGTCGAACGGACCGCGCTCGTCGGTGAGCGTCGCGACCGTCGGCGCGCTGCCGTAGCCATCGCTCGCGGCCAGCGGCACGACGGAGCCTTCCGTCAACGCGAGTACGGCGCGCTTGCGCGTGGTCCCGTGCGCGATCGGGCGCGACGTGGCGAATCCCTGGCGCCGCTCGACGGCGTACGCGACGCGAGCGTCGGAGCGCTCGATCGCCGCCGCGAGCGCGTCACGCTCGGAATCGGACGGCAACGCCAGCGACAGCAACACGCCGGTCTCGCCGGCACGCGCTCGGCGCAAGAAGTCGGGAGTCTTCACCTCGACGACGAACGCTTGTCCGCCGCGCTGCGCCGCGGAGCCGAAGCCGGAGCGCTCGAGCCAATGCAGCGCCGGTTCGACGTAGTGCTCGTTGTTGCCGTCGGCGAAGAAGTACGAGCCCGCGCGGCCATGGCCGAATGCGGGCGTGACGCGGCGCTGGCCGTCGATGGGCTGCCCGGCCACGAAGCCGACGAAATGACCTTCGGCGAGCCAACGCAGGCCGTTCGTCGCCGCGTGCGCGGACGCGTCGGCGACGGGCACGGGGAAGAAATGCACGCGGCGATCGCCCTCGTCCACCCACGGGAACACCGACGTGACGTACGGCGGATCCCCGAGGAATCGCTCGACGGAATCGCGGCCGAACACGACCCGCACGCCCCAGGCGATCAGCCCGAGCAGCGTGTCGGAGCGCGGAGCGACGAAGCTCGTCGAACGCGGATGGAGGACGAACTGCTTCACGCGGTGCCCTCGGCCAGACGATCGCGGATGCTCTGCACCAGCGCGTCGGCGTCGATCTGATCGATCGTCTTGAGTTCACCGGACGGTTCGGCACGCTTGCGGCCACGCTCGTAGTCCTGGCGCGAGACGACGGCGGGACGCTCGTGCAGGTGGATCCGGACGCGGCCGTAGCCGCGGCTGCCGTGACCTCCGAGATAGCTGTCCTCGAGCAGGGCCAGCGCGACCAGCAGGTCCTTCAGCAGGCGCTCTTCCTGTTCGTGGCGATCGAACACGCTCAACACGAACTCGATCGTGAAGCGCGAGCCCGCCACGACGCGTTCGACCTGACGCGGCTCGGCCGACGCGGTGATGCGGTTGATCGCCGTCTCCGCCTTGACCTCGGTGCCGAGACCGTCGGTCTCGAGCAGGCGCCACCAATTCACGGTGCTCTCGTCGGGACGGCGAGCCTTCGTGTGCGGATCGAGCGGCAGCGCGTCACGCACGACCAAGCGTGTCGGCCCCGCGTTCGCGTCCTTGCCGCGGCCGCCGAACAGCAGCGCGACCGGATCGAACGCTTCGCCGTCGCGCGGACCGCCGCGCAACAACTCGAGCAGCGCGCGCAGCCGACCCTTCAAGCTGGAGCCCGGGATCACGGGCAGGCGCGTCGCCGGATCGCGGGCGACCGGCAGATCGAGCCCGCCGATCACCAGCGAATCGCGATTGCCGCCGACATGCAGACCGGTGACGCACTCGAGGACGCCGCCGACGACGACGTGACCGCGGAACGAAAGCGAGGACGAGGTCATGGGAACTCCGAGGGCTCGAAGGCGGATCGCAAAGGTCGATTCAGTCGCGGCGACGGTCGTCGGCGTGGAAGCGGTGGTAGCCGACCAGCGCTTCGATGCCGTCGAGGAAGTTGCGCAGTTGCTGCGGATCGGGTGCGTCCTGGTTGCGCGTGACGTGATCGACGCCGCGGAACACGAACTCGCGCACCTTCACCAACGCCGAGCGTTCCTTGCCGGACTCGCGGCCGGCGAGGTAGGCCACGCGGGACTTCAGCAACACCAGCGCGCGGCGCGCTTCGCGAGCATCGCGCGCATCGCCCGTAGCGACCATGCGACGCACTTCCTGCGCCAGGATGCCGAGAGGTCGCAACCGCGAGAACGGCACCGTGCGGGCGTCGCGAGCGAGTTGCTCCGCGTCCTTGTCGAGTCGATCTTCGACGTAGCTGCGGCCTTGCTGGCCCTCGCGCGCGGGACCACCGTGGCCGCCGCCGTGCGGCGCGTGTTGGCCTTGCGGCGCGTGTTGGCCTTGCGCTTGTCCGCCGGCGTGAGGCGCTCCGCCTTCACCGCCACGGCCACGACCTCGACGTCGCTTCTTGCGTCGACCGCCCTCACCGCCGCCTTCCGCGTTCGCGGGAGCCTGGCCGTCCGCCGCGGCGGCGCCGTCGCTCGGCGCATCCGGAGTGGCCGGCGCGGAAGCGGAGGCTTCCTGCGCGGGCGGCGTCGGCGGCGACGGATCGGGTTCGTGGGTTTCGTTCTCGTTCATCTCTTGGTCTCCGTCGCGCACATCGACGACATCCAGACAGCATAGGAGAGCGGCAAGATCGCCTCGCCCGACTCGAAGCCACGCGCGGACTCGGCGACCAGCGCGGCGAGAGCCGCGACCGCCGGATCGCCGCCATGGCCCGGGCGCGAGCGTCGCGCGTTCGCGCCGCTCTTCGCCGCCAGCGCGTGGATCGCGCCGCGCAAGCGCGCGAGTTCGCCGATGTCGAGTTCGTGGCGCGCGCGCGACAGCCGCGTCGCGGCGATCGCGAGTTCACGCACCGGTCCAGGTGCGCGGCGCGCGAGCAGTTCGAGTCCGGTCGCGAGTTCGCGCTGCCGCGGGATCGACGCCAACTCGAGACGGACGTCGTCGACGACCAAGCTGCCGCGTTGGCCGCGCGCGATCGCGTCCTCGAGTGCGGACCACGCGCGCGAGCCGGCCTCGTCGCGATCGGCGCGATCACGCGCGAACGTCAGCGCGATCGAGATCGACGTGCGCCACTCGTTCGCCGCGTCGTTTGCCAGCGCCTCGACGAACGCGAGCGCGTGCCGCAGTTCGACCGTGAACAGTGCGCGGTCGCCGCAGACGAACGCATGCGAGGGCGCGAAGCGTTCGGCGTGATGCGCGACGATGCCGTCGAGCAAGTCGTGTTCGGCTTGCTGCAGCAACAGCCAGGTCAGGAACGAACACGCGCCGGCCTCGCCCGCGGGTGCCGGTCGCAACGGATCGATCGCGATCGCGACGCACGCGATCGGCGCGCCGCCGTCACGAGGCCTCGGAGCGTCGGGCGTGGGCGCTTCGGGCGCGAACGGGCCGAACGCATCGGGCGTCCGCAACAGCGAAGCGAACGGGGTGCGCGCCACGTGGGCATCGGCCGCGTCGAGCGCCGTCATGGTCTGGTTCGCGTCGGCCGCGGGATCGGCGTCGAGCACCGCGAGGACCGGGACGAAACGGCCGCCGGCGCGCGTCAGCGCTTCGCGTTCGACGGCGACGGTGGCGGCCGCGACTTGTTGCGGCGTCACGTTCTCGAGTCCGAACACGCAGCGATCACCGACGTCTTGCAGCGCGGCGTCGACCGCGACTCCGAGGTGTTGCGCGCAGATCCGCGTCAACTCCGCCGCGAGCGCGATGCGCTCGTCCATCGTGCGGCGCCACTCCGTCGCGGCACCGGCGCGACGATCGAGTCGCGACGTGGCGGGGGAAAGCCGGAGTTGGACGATCCGCGGGCTCATGCCGACTCCCACCGCAGCGCGAGCCGACCGAACCCGAACGCCGTGCTCTTGCCGACACCGGCGTTGGAGGCGAACGCGAGCAAGTCGCCGCACGCGCCGAAGTCGCCTTCGAACTCGACGCGACCGAGCCAACCGTCGAGCTGCATGCGCCGTCCTTGTCGTTGCGACCAGCGCTGGGCGTGGACGCGACGCAGATTGTGCACGACGGTCCGCACCGAGCGCGCCGCGTCGAGAGCTGCGTCGAACGAGACGTCGATGCCTTCGTGGAACGCGAGCAGCGCCTTCGCGCGTCGAGCGCAGGCGCGCATCAGTTCGTGGAACGACTCGAGTCGCGCCAGGCGGCCATCCGCGGCGAGACGCAGCGGCGTGCGCAACGTCACGCGCAGGCGCGAACCCGATGCGGCCGGCGCATCCATGCGCTTGATCGCGGCGCGCGTGGCGTGGCGGTCGAGCACGAGCGGATCGCCGCTCGCGAGTTCGGCCCAACCCGCTTCCGTGAGGCCGTCGATGCCGACGACGTCGAACGCCGAGCGGTCGCCCGTGAGTCCGCGTTCTCCGGTGCGCGCGAGCGCGGCCGCGAACGTCGGGACGTACTCGGTGGCGCGGCCGAACAGCGTCAGGCCGAACGAGAACGGCGCGCCGGCTCGCAGCCGACTGCCGCCGAACGCCACGTCGAACGCGAACGGATGCGGCGCGAACGGCACGCCGGGCAGACGCGCGTCGTCGGCCTCGATCGGCGTCTCGAACACGTACGGCACGGCGCAACGCTCGCGCAGCGCGCAGGGCGCGCAGTCACGCGTGCCGGTCGCGCAGGCGGTGTCGAACAGGGCGTGTCCGAAGGCTCCGCGCAGAGTGCTGCCCGCAAATCGCGGAAGACGCAGGGCATCGCGGGCTCGAGCGCGAATGCGAAGCGTGGCGATGCGCAGCGAACGGAGCGAGGTCGGTGGGGTCACGGGGGGAAAGAGCCTACCAGCGGATCGGAGTTCGCGCTGCGTCCGCGTCGACGTCACACGAACGAGTTGTTGAGGACCTCGCCGAGGCCGCCGGCGCCGGGGACGATGTAGTCGTGGTCGTCGAGGCCGCGCTCGCGCTCGAGGTGCGTTCCGGGAATGGTTGCCAACACGTCGTCGGGCGACAAGCCGCGGTCCACGCGACCGGCGTAGACGCGCACGCGATCGTCGCCGGACAGCACCTGACGCACGTATTCCGGGGTCACGATCAGGTGCATCGCGACGAAGGCTCGTGGATCGCCGAGTCCTGCGCGCTGGTAGGCCCGGATCACCTCCAGCACCGTCGAACCGGTCGCCCCCATCGGATCGGGGATCAGCACCACCGCGCCCTCGACCGAACCTCCGAGCTTCGACCCGGCCGAATCGACACCGCAGACGTGTCCGGTGGCATCGGTCCGGCGCGCGAAATACAGGTAGTCGAGTCGCACGGCATCGGGATCGAGCGCGGCCGTGAGCTGCTCGAAGCACGTCAGCGACGCCTGATTGCCGCCACGCAGCACGTTGGCGACGACGACGCGCAAGCGCGGGTCGATCGCGGTTCCGTGCCACGTCCCCGCCTGCGTGTGCTGCTTCATGCGCGTGTCGCTGGCGATCGCGGCGGACGGGAACTCGTGCGCGGCGGCGCGATGCAAGAGCGCGGAGTAGACGGTCTCGACCAGGCGGAACAGCAGCGGCGGCTTCGTGTGCGCCGCGCAGATCCGCGTCAAGACCTGGTGGATCCACGGATCACCGAGCACATGCACGCGCGGTCCGTAGCGATGCTCGAGTTCGAACATGCGTGAAGTCTCCATGCGACGCACTCCCGGCCAGATGACGGATACCGAACCCGAGCCTCACCTCTATCATTCCGGCCCATGCGATTCCCGTCGATGACTTCGTGTGCGGCGCTCGTGGTGATGACGGGCGCATGGACGTCGTGCTGCGACTTGCAATCCGTTCGGGCCGGTTCGACCGACGCTCCGATGGCGGAACTCGAAGCGGCGGCGGATTGCCCGGCCGACGAAGGCGTCGACCGCGGCTTGATCGAGTTGATGCATCAGCGCGCGCGCGGCGACCTGCGACTGCTCGACGATGCGCGAACGTTGCAGACCCTGCATGCGGTCGCGCGACGCGGCGACGCCGACGCACTCGCGGCGCTCGAGGGCTTGCTGCGCGATCCGTCGCCGGACGTGCGCTTGGCCGTACTCGAGGCGCTCGATCGACTCGGTGCGATCGGTTCACTGCCGGTCCTGCGCGAGGTCGCCTTGCATGACCCGGATCCGGCCGCGCGCGAGATGGCCTACCACGTGATCTCGTCGTTGACCGAGATGCGCGTGCGCTACCTCGACGCCCGTTCGATGCGCAAGCGGTAGACGATCCCGCGCAACGCGCCAGTGAGTCGACTCCCGGTGTCGACCGCCGACACCTCGAGCTCAGGTTCACTCGCCGTCACCGCGAACGGCACGTCGACGTCGCCGTCCTTCACCACCACGAGCAACGCGGTCTGCGCGTCCGGATGCACGACGACACCGCGATCGTCCGCGAGCGTGCGAGCGAACGTCCGGTCCGCGAACGCGGCGAACAGCGTGCCGTCCGCGTGGCGTCGAGGAACGCCGAACGGCCGCCGTGCGGGCAAGCGCAGCAGTGCGCCGAGCGCTGCGGCTTGCGCGTCGTCGAGCGCGCGGACGTCGTTCGCATCGATCGCGGGCGTGCCGAGCACGACGGCGCGCGCGAGGAAGCGGAACTCGGTCTCGAAGTCCGCCGTCAGCGCGCCCGCGCGCGGACCGATCACGAACGGCAGATCGGGCTGGCAGGCCGCGAGCTGCAGCGCGGCGAATTCGACGGCGGCATCGTCGGCGCGCTCTCGCGTGATCCAAGTCATGCCGAGCGACTCGATGCATTCGGGCGCCCCGACCGGCGCGACGATCAATGACCCTGCCTGCGCACGACCCGCTTCGACGGCGAAGATCTCGAGCATGCGTCGGATCTCGCGGACACCGACTCCCGCGGCCGGGTTGTGGACGGCTTGCGACTGCTGCGGATCACGGACGGCTTCGAGTCCGCGCACGACGAGCCCGTCCGCAGCGAGCGCGTCGAGTTGGCGCGAGAGAGTGCGTCGCATCACTTCCCGCACGTAGTCCTGCGTGCGACTCAGGGATGTGGTGTCGACGAGGCCTTGCTCGGCGACCCTGGAGATGTCCCCGAACGAGTCGGGAGCGATGCGGAACGCGTCCCACGCGAGCAGCACGTGGTCGCCACGCAAGCGCGCTTGCGCCGTGATCGCCGCAAGGCGCGCGAATGCCTCGTTCGCATTCGGTTCGCCGGGCGCGACGCACCACGGGCCATCGACGACCAGCGTCGCGCCGGGCAAGCCGAGCCGAGCGCGGGCATCGGCCAGCGCGCGCTCGAGCGCGACGTCGTCGAACCGCTCGGCCGTTCGCGCGTCGACGACGACGCACGGGTCGCGCCACCAATCGGGCAGCGTGAGGTTGCCGAGGTCGCGGACCACCGGCGACGTTCCGTGCTCGACCACCATGGCTCGATAGCGTTCGAGGAGCTGCGCGCGATCGTCCGCGACGAGCACCGCGAGCGACAACGACGACGACGTGGGTCCGCCCCCGCGTGATGCCATCGATCGCGTCGGCAGGGACAGCCCGACGCGGTCGTCGTCGAGCGCCACCGACGTCGCGTCCGGCAACAGCGTCAATCCGAGGCCGACGCAACGACCGTCCGCCGTCTCGCGCACCAGCAGTTGCGGCGCGAACGTGACCACGCCGTTCGCATCGAGCCCGACGCGTGCGCTGCTCGCGGCCGCGGGCGCGAGCGCACTCGCGGCTCGCGAGTAGGCCGCATCCCATTCGATCCCGCCCTGCGCATCGACACCGAGGTCGATGCCGGGCCGCGCGGAGCGGACGACATCGAGCAGATCGATGACCTTCCCGCCACCCACGTCGAGCCGCAGCGACGACACACCGACGACGACGTCAGTGCTCGGCCCGTGGGGCTTCAACGAGACCACCAAGTCCTCGGCCGCCTGCATCGCGACGTCCACGTCGAACGCTCGCGCATCACCGCGCAGGACATGTGGCGGCCGCAACGCGCGCCCGTCCGCACTCAGCGAGACGTCGACGGCGACATCGCCCGCGCAGGCGTCGTCGAGCCCGAACCGACCCGTCAGCCGAAAGCCCGTCGACGGGAGGTCGTCGCCGATCGCTGCCGCGTCGAGGACCTCGCGCATGCGGAACTGCATACGGGCCGGAGCGGTCAAGACGAGCCCTTCGTCCGCAGCCTCACCGCCGATGCGCAGCGGCTGACCCGACGGCGTGACGCCGAACTGGACTCCCGCGGCATCTCCGGAAATCGTGACCGCGGGGCTCAGCCCTTCGAGCAGGTCGAGCGGCAGCGACCAACTCAACACCGGACCGAACGGCCCGGCGCGTACGGCCACACTCGCGCGCGCTTCACTGCCCGGCTCGGTCAGCAGCGCGACCACGTTCTCGAGCTCGGCGACCTCACCGGCCGCGACTTCCGCGTGCATCATCAAGATGCTTTCGGCGGCCGCTGGAGCGAAGGTCCGCGGCGGCCACTGCGGCCGCAACGCGAGTCCGATCGGGATCCGTGCGACGACGCGGCGCTCGGAATCGAGCACCGTCAGGCGTCCGGTCTCGACGTCGACTTCGGCGCTCGCGGATCCCCCGCGCAGCGTGTGGGATTCGCTCCGAGGAGCAGCGGACGCCGTCGGCGCGGTCGCGCAGGCCGCCGCGATCAGCGTGCTCAGCGCCCACGTCGGCGATTCGGTGACCCCTGGGTCGACGAACATCGCTTGGAGGGAGGTACCCGCGTCGGTCGCGATCCCGAAGCTGTCTCCGGCATCCGTGTTGGACGCCTTCGGGTAGTCCTCCTGCTGCGCATACCCCGATGTCGCGAGCAGGACGGCGAGCATGCTCGCTCTTGCGAGCATGAATCGATGAATCGCCAAGGGGTTCCTCCGCGTATGGGCAGTCGGCCGCGTGAACGCTCCGCTCAAAGGCCGCGAACCTGGTGAGCCGAGTCCGTGAATCCATCGGATTGATTCACGTTCTCTGAACGCAGCGTGGCCAACGGCTCGACTCTAACCCGGCACGGCCTCGTCCCGAAACTGCACGGGACGCAGCAAGGACAGGAGGATCGAAGTGGACGTCGTTCGATCCGATCCGCTCGCTGACGCCGACCGCGCAATCGTCAGGCTCGATGCCGATCGCCGACCCGATCGTCCAAGTCGTGGAGTCCTGCGCCTCGTGTTCCGCAAAAAACTCTCCCGAAATCCACCGGTAAAGTCGGTGCGTGATATTCTCCGGCCGGGTGAGAGAGGACGGGATGGCATCCCGACCAAGCTTGGCGCAACGACGGTGACTCCACGCAAGACTCTGACGCTCATAAGTCACTTCGAAAAACCACACTATGGTCGTCCCGTCCGGACTTCCGAGCTTCGATCGTCGAAGCTGGGTCGGCCGTCCGGGCAGGAAGTCAGTACGTTCCGCGACTGAAACGCTCGCGTGGACTTGCGTTGCCATTCCTCGACAGGAGTACTCCCCATCATGCGCCGCTTCCCTCGTCGTGCTCTCCCACGGCGCGGATCCCTCGCTCTGCGATCCGCCATCCTGCTGGCCGCACTCGGACCCACCGCGTACTGCGCCGGCGAGCCCGATCTGAAGGCCGCTTCGATCAACGCTCCGAACATCGCCGAAGACGGCAGTGACGTCACGATCAACGTCGCGATCGAGAATCTCGGCGGCGCACTGCCGCCCGAGACGCCGATCACGTTCAACGTCTACATGACGACCGACTACGTCATCGATCCCGGCGACCCGCATTGCGGTGAGTTCGTGACGACGACGCTCGGCGTGCAGAGCGTGACGATCCACATTCCCGAGGACACCCCGGCCGCGTACTACACGTGGGCGATGCAAGTCACGCCGGCCGACGGCGAGATCAACTTCGCCAACAACCTCGTGTTCGGGATCCCGGTCGGGATCCTCCACGTCGACATGTGCCTGATGCAGGGCTCGCCGACGCTCGAACTCACGACGTTCGCGACCGGCCCCGCGCCGCAGGCCGTGCCGTACAAGATCGGCAACTGCGGCGAGTTCTCGAGCATCCTGATCTTCAACGCCATCGAGACCCCCGACGTGCCGTGGCTGTCCGTCTCACCCGCCACGAACTTCGCCGTCGCGCAAGCCGATCCGGCATCGACGTCGTTCATGTTCGACACCAGCACACTGCCGCTCGGCGATCACACGACGACGGTGCAGTTCGTCAGCATCACGAACCCGAACGAGACGCTCTCGGTCGACGTGACGGTCCACGTCATCGAACCGTACTTCGCGCCAGGCGATCGTCTGCTCGGCGAAGTCTCGATCCCGGGCGAGGTCGACGAGGTCCGCTTCCACGGCATCCCCGGTGAACTCGTGCGCCTGCAGGTCGTGACGCCGACGGCCGACCTCAAGCCGATCATCGAGTTGCTCGACGACGGCGGCACCGTGCTGAAGACCTACAAGTTCAAGCACAGCCTGAAGGCGAAGAAGAAGAACGTGAAGATCCCGAGCTCGGGTCTGTTCCGCCTGCGCATCTCGGGCGCGCCCGGGACGTTCGGCACCTACGACATCAAGACCGCGCGCAAACTGCCCAAAATGGCGAACAAGGCCAAGAAGACGCTGAAGTCGAAGGACGGCTCGGGCACGGCCGCGCAGCCCGTGCTGTGCTTGCCGGGAGCCACGCTGAGCTTGGTCGCGGCGAAAGGCAAGAAGTTCACCGGCCCATTGAACGTCGCGATCACGAATCCGTCGGGGAGTAGCGTCGACACCCTGCCGTTCACCATCACGGGTCCGGACGGCAGCATCACGCTGTCGAACCTCGCGGTGAATCAGAACGGGCAGTACCTCGTGCTCGTCACCGGCTTCGCGAGCAAGAAGGAAACGGTCAAGCTGCTCGTGACTCCGGTGCAGCCGCCACTCGGCAACCAGCTCCTGTTCATCCCGTGACGACTTCGACTCCCTGACCGGCCTCGCGTCGGCAGTGCCGATGCGGACCATCCAAAGGTCGCGCGGCGATCGCTCCTCCGGGGGTGATCGCCGCGTTCATTTCGGCTCCGTGGTTTCGTTCGCGCGCGCACGACGCTTCTGAGCGCGGCCCATCGCCACTGCCACGACCGTCCAAACCACGGCCGCCGGAATCGGGACGAACAGTCCCTTCTCGGCGGAAGTCTGCTCACGCACGCCCGCCGCGGCAGCGTCGCCGAGCCGGTAGATCACGGTGTCGATGAACGCCTTCGCCTTCGATTTCTCGGCGCGCGACACGACCGTGAACAGCACTTCTTTGGCCGGCCGCGAGATCGCGTACTGCAGCGCTTGCCGGCCGACCTCGAAGATCGCGAGCGAAGCCAGCGACGGCACGATCCACACCGTGGAGAAACCCGCGAACGTGAACAACGGCACCGCGCACAGCGCGACACCGACGCCGAAGCGGCTCATGAAGCGTCCGGCCAGGAACAGTTGCAGCAGCAGCGTCACGCCTTCGCTGATCGAGCGCAGGTTCGCGAAGAACGCGGTCGCCCCCTTGTCGTCGTCGCCGTAGACGACGTGCGAGAAGTGCTGCTTGCCGAACCACAGGAACGTCGACGTGAAGCTGTAGAGCAGCAGGTAGCCGGCGATGCCGAGCAGATACGGCGAGCACGCGGTCGCGACGACGCCCTCGAGCGCATCGCGACCGACGTGGCTCGGCTGTGGCGCGGCCCCCGCGTCGGCCGCCGCGCGCGCGTGGCGAGCCGTCCATTGCGCGATCTCGAGCAGCGCGACCGAGAGCAGCACGACACCGCCGATCCCGACGTCGAGATCGGCGTAGAGCCATTTGGACACCTGCGGCCCGACGATCCCGGCGACCGTGCCGCCGAGCGCGACGATGCCGAACACGCGGCGCGCGTCGGACTCGCTCCACGCGTCGACTTGCGCGATCCAGAACAGCGACAGTGCGAACAGGTTGAAGACGTTCACGAACACGTAGAACGTCGCCGTGGCCTTGAACCCGAACGGATCGGTCACGAAGAACAGCGCGGCGAATCCGCACAGGATCAACTGGAACGCGCGGAAGGCGAACGGGACCAAACGACGCCGCGCCACGCGCGAAGCCACCGTCGAGAACGCGAGCTGCGCGACCAGCATCACGCCCGCCGTGACCATCACGAGGTGCGAGAGGTCTTCCTGCTGGCGGCGCGCGAGCGTGTCGCGCAGCGGCTGCAACACGAAGTACGACGCCATCACGAAGAAGAAGAACGCCGCGGACCAGGCCACGTCGCGCAAGCGATCCCGCGGCAGCGCGAGGACTTGCGCAAGCAGCGGGGCATCGCCGCCGGATCGGTTGGACGTCACGGCGGAATCCTCCTGAGCACGAATGGCGGCCACGAGCACGGCACCGGGCCCGCGAACGGCGGGTCCCCCGGGTCTGTGTCGTAGCGAACTCTACGAACCGTTGGCGGAATACGAGGGCCCGGGCATGATTGTGAGCCGCATCGGGCAAGTGCCGCCGAGGGAACCGCGATGAACGACTCGACTCCCATGTCGCCTCTCGCCCGCACCGTGTTGACGCGCATCCACGCGACTCCCGCTGCGAGCCGCGTATGGCGGCGCCGAGCACTCCTGTGCGTGATCGCGGTCGGCGCCATCGCGGCCTTCGCCTGGGCCGCACGACGCCAGCGCGAGACGATGCAAGTCGCCGCTCCGTCGAGTTCACCCCAAGTGCGTCCGGCGATCCCGATGACGCCCGCGCTCCGCGTCGGCGCTGCGGGCGCCACGTCGACGTCGCCGAACACTTCGTCTGCCCCTTCGTCGACGTCCCGTTGAACGCATCGCCGTCCAGCCCCACCCGGTCGAAGTCACGCCGCGTCGCCACGCGCCTGGCACTGGCGTCGTTGCCGCTGTTGTTCTTCGCCGCGACGTTCGAGTTCGTCGTGTCGTTGCTCGGCATCGCACCACCGCCGAGCAATCCGCTGATCGTGTGGAACCCGCGACGCGATGCCGAACTCGGCAGCGGAACCGGCGAGTTCCGCGAGAGCGCTCGTTGGCTGTGGGAACCACGTCCCGGCGCGATCGTCGTCGGCGCGGCGATCAACCCCGAGGGCTATCGCGGGCCCGCTCTCCCGCGCGAGCGTGGCACACGACTGCGCATCGCGACGCTCGGGGACTCGACGACCTACGGCATCGGCGTGCCGGAGCACGAATCGTGGTCGCGCGTGCTCGAGAGCGCGCTGCGCGGCCAGGGCTACGACGTCGAGATCGCGAACTTCGGCTGCGTCGGTTTCACGGCCGTCCAAGGCCTCGCGCTCTATCGCGGACGCGTGCGTGAGCTGCGCCCCGACGTCGTCATCGCCGCATTCGGTTGCGTCAACGAGCAGTTCCCGACGCTTCCGGAACTGACCGACCTGGTGAAGTTGCGCACGTTGTCGTCACCGTGGCACCGCGTGCGCGTCGTCCTGCGACGACTCGACGCGTTCCGCTGGCTCGAGGCCAAGGTGACCACGCCGATCGTGCCGACCACGGGCGAGGTCGACCCGGCTCGCGCGGTCGCGCGCGTGTCGGTGGACGAATTCCGCGCGGCGCTGACCGAACTCGCGAGCGCGGTGCGGGACGACGGCGGCGCGCTCGTGCTGGTCTCGCCGCCACGACGACTGGACGGCGAAGCCGAATCGCCGCGCACGCTCGACTACACGCATGCGGTCGAAGCGCTCGCTCCCGCACTCGGAGTCGGATTCGCCGACGTGCATGCGACGTTCGCGCAACTCGTCGCGGAGGAGTTCGGCACGCCGGATCCGCAGCTCGACCAAGCGCGCACCTCGTCGTACTTCGCCGATCCGTGGCATCCATCGCCGAAGGGCCATCGCGCCTACGCGGTGCGCGTCGGCCAGACCCTGCTCGAGAAGGGCTTGTTGCGGAAGTCGCCGTGACCGTTCCTCCACCGTCGACGTCCGGCCACCGAACATCGCGCGCGGCGTGGATCGTGCTGGCGATCGCCGTGGTGTTGCGCGTCGCGGTGCAGATCCAGAACGCCACGTCGAACCCGACGGCATCGCCGCCCGTCGTCGACGGCGCGTTGCACGACGCGCTCGCTCGAGAGGTCGCCGACGGCGTGTGGTTGCGCGACGCGCCGTTCGAGCGCCCGCCGCTCTACGGTTACGTCACGGGCCTGGTCTACGTCGTGTGCGGCGCGGAACCACTCGCCGTGTACGCGCTCCAAGGGCTCGTCGGGCTGCTCGGGTTGGCGTGGCTCCATCGCTTCGTGCGCCAGCACGCTCCCGAGCGCGCGGCGCTCTTCGCCTTGATCGCGGCCGCGCTCTACGGACCGCTGGCGTTCTACGAACTCGAGTTCTTGCCCGAGGCGCTGTCGGTCGCACTGACCGCGCTCGTGCTCGCGTGCTGGTCGCGCTTCGAGTCCACACAGCGGTTGCGCCATGCCCTTGCCGCCGGGATCGCGTGCGGGGTCCTCGTGCTCGATCGGCCGAATCTCGCGTTCCTACCGTTGTTCCTCGCGCTGTGGTCGGCGCTCCTGCGCGCGCCGCGCGCGTGGTTGCCGGCGGCCGCGGTGCTGGCCGGGACCGCGGTCGGCGTCGCTCCCGCGGTCGTCCACAACGCGCTCGCGGGAGATGCCAGCGTCGGCATCTGCGCGAGCGGTGGCTTGAACTTCTGGCTCGGCAATCGTGAAGGAGCCGAAGCGTCGTTCACGGGAGGACTCGCGGGGGCGCAGGATGCGGGCGCGATGGCAGGCATCGCACGCACTCGATTCATCGAAGTGCACGGTCGCGAACCACGGAACGGCGCCGAACTCGAAGCGCACTTCTATCGCGAGGGGTTGCGCGCGATCGGGGCCGATCCCGTCGCGTGGCTCGGACTCGTCGGTCGCAAGCTGCGCGCGCTCGCGTCGGAGTACGACTACGAAGTCAATGCGTCGTACGAGGCCGAGCGCGAGGTCGTGCCCGCACTGCACGCCTTCGTCGTTCCGTACGCCGTGCTGCTCGCGCTCGGCGTGCTCGGCCTCCTGCGTCGCAATGCGCCGGGAGTGACGTTGCGGCGCGGCCCGCTGCTGTGCGTGGTGTTCGCCGTCGTCCTGTCTTCCGTCGTGTTCTTCGTCTACGCGCGGTTCCGCTTGCCGCTCGTGCCCGTGCTCGCGATCGGTGCGGCCCTCGCGATCGAACGCATCCTCGCGGACCTGCGCGAACGCCGGAGCTTCGCCGTGCTCGGCTCACTTGCTGCAGTCGGCGGGCTCGCTGGCCTCGCGCTCGCGCCGCCAGGACCGGAGGCGGCGCGGCAGACGTCGGGTGGCCACGCGTTGGTCGCCGGTGCGGCACTGCAACGAGGTGACTCCACGCTCGCACGCGAGGCCTACGAGCGGTCGCTGCACGCGTGGCCGGGCAACGCCAGCGCGGCGGCAGCACTCGTCAACCTGTTGCTCGCGAAGCAGGACGTCACGGAAGCGGAGCGCGTCGCGCGCACCACTCTCGAGCGCGAACCCGCCAGCGGGTTGGCCCACTTCGCCTTCGGGCTCGTCCTCGCGGCGACGCAGCGTGAGGCGCAAGCGCGGCGCGAGTTCGCCAGTGCGTTGATCCACGCCGATGTCGACTCGGTGCGGCCGCTGCTCGCGGCGTATTGGCGGGCTCGGGGGCGCGAGGACGAAGCGCGGGCCGTCCTGTCCAGCGGCCGGTGACGCCATGCGCGCGTTCTACAGCGACACGTTCCGCCTGCCCTTGCCTCCGACGCACACCTTCCCGATGGAGAAGTACACGCGTTTGCGCGAACGCGTGATCGCCGAGCGCATCCTCTCGCCGTCCGACCTGCGCGTCCCCCACGCGGCGACCGACGCGGAGCTCGAGCACGCGCACGACGCCGACTACGTCCGTCGCGTCGCGGCGGGCGCGCTCGATCCTCACGAGATCCGTCGCATCGGCTTCCCGTGGTCCCCGCAGATGGTCGAGCGCTCGCGGCGCTCCGCGGGTGCGACGCTCGAAGCGAGTCTCGCCGCACTCGAGGACGGCATCGCGGCCAACTTGGCCGGGGGCACGCACCACGCGTTTCGCGATCGCGGCGCGGGCTACTGCGTCTTCAACGACACGGCGGTGGCCGCGCTCGTGCACTTGCGCGCTCGACGAGTCCGCCGCGTCGTCGTGATCGATGCCGACGTGCATCAAGGCGACGGAACGGCCGCGATCCTCGCGACCGAGGAGTGCGCGTTCACGTTCTCGATCCACGGCCGCAAGAACTTCCCACGCGTCAAGCAGCGCAGCGACCTCGACATCGAGCTCGAGGACGGCACCGAGGACGCCGAGTACCTCGAGGCCCTCGAACGAGGAGTCCGGATCGCGATCGACGAAGCGCGCCCGGACCTCGCGTTCTATCTCGCAGGAGCCGACCCGCTGATCGGTGATCGCTTCGGTCGCCTCGCGCTGACGAAGGCAGGCTTGGCGCAACGCGATCGTCACGTGCTCGAGGAGTGCCGACGCCGCGGCATCCCGATCTCGATCGCGATGGCAGGCGGCTACGCGAGAAGCGTCGAGGACACGGTCGACGTCCACGTCGAGACGGTGCGCCGAGCGGCGGAGCGGCGACAACCGAGGACCGATCAACGAGATTCGAGCCGGACGAAGTAGCCGCCGGCAAGCCTGTCCGGCCACCGGGACAAGAGCGCCGCCGGGGGACACATCGGGGACAGACGCGCCTCCGTCCCCGTCATGGCCGTCGAGCTCGGGTGGGGACAGTCCCCTCATCTGCTCTGTCCCCACACCTTCAATCGCCACCGCGGAGCGCGAAGCGCGACCCGAAGTTCTCCTCGGGTTCAGGCTCGCGCGCGCCGAGTAACCACTCCGTCGCCTAGGGACGTCGAGAACGGGCTCTCGCTGCGGCCATTCAGCAGCCCGCCGCAGCTGTGGCGATCCGCTCTACGCGTCTCGTCAGTACGTCACCTGGGGCGAGATCCACAGGGGTCGCGAATCACGCCGTCGAAGCCACCCCTGCGGCTTTGAATGGCCGCAGCGAGCCCGTTCTCGACGTCCCTTCGCGTGAAGTCTCACGCGCGACTCAAGGCACAGGGGTTCCCCAAAGGGGGGCTTCGCTCGTTTGTGAAGCCCCCCTTTGGTCGTTCGACCGCGAGCGGTCGAACGAGGGGGGCGCGGGGGGAACTTCGTTCCCCCCGCCTTCGCCTTCGGCGTCAAGCGGAGCGCCCCCAGCCTGGCCTACGGAGGCGGAGCCTCCGTACCTATCGCGAAGCGATCTCGATGATCTCCGCCGGATCGTCGACGATCCACGTCGGCGACTCGCGCTCGAGCTCCTCGCGCATGCGGAACCCCCACGTCACGGCGACCGATGCCATTCCTGCGGCCTTCGCCGTCCTCATGTCGATCGCCGTGTCGCCGACGTAAAGCGTTTGGTTCGGCTCGAGCCCGAGCCCTCCGAGCACCCAGAACGCCCCCGCGGGATCGGGCTTCTTCGGCACGCCGTCGATCTGACCGCGCACCGCCTTGAACCACGGTGACCACGAGAGCCCCGCGATCGTGCGGCACGTCAAGACATCGGGCTTGTTCGACAACACACCGAGCCGCGCCCCCGCCCCCGCGAGTTCGCGGACCATCGCGTCGATGCCCGCGTAGGGCTTCGTCCGGTCGAGCAGGTGCGCCTCGTAGTAGCTCCACACGTGACGCAGCAGATCTTCGAGCAACTCGGGGCGCGAGTCGGGCAACGCGCGTTCGCACAGAGTTCGAACGCCCTCGCCGACCATGCGGCCGACCGCGCTCTGCGCATGCGTCGGCAACTCGAGCTGCGTCAATCCGTGATTCACCGCAGCCGCGATCGACGGCAAGCTGTCGACGAGCGTGCCGTCGAGGTCGAAGATCGCTCCCTTGAACCGCATGTGCCCGCGCCGCTCCGTCGTTCGGTCCGAGTTCGCCGGGAACTCTAACGTGCGACCTTCCGTTCGCCGTGCCTCCATGCGGTGGGCACCGTCCTGGAGTTCCGCATGCTCGTCGTCCGCGACCTCGTGAAGGTCTATCCCGGGCCGGTTGCCGCACTGCAATCCGTCGCTCTCGATCTCGAGAACGGCATGTTCGGACTGCTCGGCCCGAACGGCGCCGGCAAGTCCACCTTGATGAAGATCCTGGCCGGCCTGCTCGAGCCGACGTCGGGCACGATCACGCTCGACGGCGTCGACGTGCTCGCCGATCCGCGCTCGCTCGCCGTGCGCCTCGGCTACCTACCGCAGGAGTTCGGCTTCTACCCGCACCTCACCGGCGAGGACATGCTGGTGTTCCTGCTGCGCCTGAAGGGCGTCCACGCCCCGAACGGACTCACGGCGCTCGCGCGCGAACTGCTCGCGCGCGTCAATCTCAGCGACGCCGCGAAGCGCAAGGTCAAGGGCTACTCGGGCGGCATGCGCCAACGGCTCGGCATCGCCCAGGCGTTGGCGGGTGATCCGCGACTCATCATCGTCGACGAACCCACCGCCGGCCTCGACCCCGAGGAACGCCAGCGCTTCTATCGATTGCTGGCCGAACTCGCGAACGAGCGCATCGTGCTGCTGTCGACGCACATCGTCGAGGACGTCGCGATCCTGTGCCCACGCTTCGCGGTCATCAAGAAAGGCCGCATCGTCGCGCAGACGTCGCCGTCGGCCGCGCTCGACGCGCTGAAGGGCCGCATCGCCGAAGGCCGCCCGGCCGCGCAGGAAATCGACGCGCTGCGCTCGCACTACGTCGTGACGCAGTCCTTGCCGTTCGAAGGTCGCGCGCGCATGCGCATCTACTGCCCCGACGCCGTGCCGCCGAGCGGGTTCGTCCCCACGCAGGCGACCCTCGAGGACGCGTACTTCCTGATGATGCACCGTGGCGAGAACGCGAACGCCGGGGACGGCGGAATGGCGGCAGCATGAACGCGCGCCGGATCATCGCGGTCGCGCGCGCGGAAGCCGCCTTCCAATGGAAACGTCCGCTGTTCTGGGTCGCCGTCGTGCTCTTGTTCGCGACGTCGTTCCTGCTGAGCACCGGCTCCATGTCGATCGGCGCCGGCGACGTCTCGGTCGGCGGCAAGAAGGCCTGGATCACCTCCGCATTCGCGTCGACGCAACTGTTCGCGTTGGTGTGGTCGCTGTTCCTGAGCCTGTTCCTCGCGATCGCGGGCGGCATGGCCCCGATCCGCGACCGCGAGCTCGACGTCGCGCCGTTGCTGCACTCGTCGCCGCTCTCGCCCGGCGAATACGTGTTCGGCAAGTTCCTCGGCGTCGTCGTGCCTTACCTCGTGCTGCTCGGCACGCACGTCGCGTTCACCGCCGTCGTCTGCCATCTGCCGAGCGTCGACGCCGAGTTCCGCGGTCCGTTCGTGTTCGCGCATTGGGCCGGCTCGCTGTTGCCGTTCGGCGTTCCGCTGGTCGTGTTCTTCTGCGGCGCTTCGTTCTGGCTCGGCGCACGCAGTGGCCGGCCGATCCTCGTGTTCTTCGTCCCGCTCGCGTTCGTGATGCTGTGCGTGATGTTCGTGTGGAACTGGCATCCGGTCTGGCTCGACGCGCGCCTCAGCTCCGCACTGGGATGGATCGATCCCGCCGGCGTGCGCTGGTTGCGCGAGACCTACCTCGCCGTCGATCGCGGCGTCGAGTTCTACAACTCGAATGCGGTCGGCCTCGACGCCCCGTTCTTGGTCAGCCGCGTCGCGATGGTGTTGCTCGGCCTCGGCTTCGTGCGCGCGTCGATCGGCGCGGTGCGTGACGAAGCCCGCGGGATGTCGCGTCGGACCACGTCTCGACCGAGTCCGATCGCGAGCTCGACGTCCAACGCCGCACCGACCGCGACGACCGCGCACGAGGGTCTGCGCGACCTCGGCATGCGGTCGACCGCTCCCGGCTTCATCGCGACGACACTCACGATCGCGCGCGTCGAGTTCCACGAGCTCGTGCGTTCCCCGGGCCTGTACCTGTTCACACCGTTGATCGTGCTGCAGACCCTGACGTCCGCCCAGCTCGGCACCGAATGGCTCGGCATGCACTCGCTGATCACGCCCGGCGGGTTCGCGGCGAGCACGTTCAACACCGTCGCGCTGCTCGTCTGTCTGTTGGCGCTGTTCTACGTCACCGAGTCGCTCGAACGTGACTTGTCCACGCGCTTCTCGAACATCGCGTTCGCGACTCCGGTCCGCACCGCTGCACTGTTGGCCGGCAAGTGCTTGGCGAACTCGTTCGTGGGCGGCGTGATCGTGACGGTCGCCGCGCTGACAGGCCTCACGTTGATCGCGATCGACGGCAAGATCGCTCTCGAGCTGATGCCGTTCGCGTGGATCTACGGCCTGCTGCTCGCGCCGACGGTGCTGCTGTTCACGGCGTTCGCTGCGATGGTCCACTCGGTCAGCGGCAACCGCTACGTCACCTACGGAGTCGGACTCGCCGCGCTGATCGTGAGTGGCATCGCGGTGCAGACCGGGACCATGAACTGGATGTTCAACTGGCATCTGTGGGGCGCGGTGAACTGGAGCGACATCAGCGTGTTCGAGCTCGATCGCAGCGCGCTGGTCCAGAACCGCGTGCTGGTCCTGCTCGCCGCCGTGCTGTTCGTCCAAGTCGCCGTGCGCTTCCACATGCGTCGTCAACGCGACGGCATGCGCACGCTGTGGCGCTTGCGGCCCGCCGGCCTCCTGCGCGGCACATTGGCCTTCGTGCCGATCGCGATCCCGACGGTCGGCCTCGGCGTCGCGCTCGCACTCGACATCCACGCCGGTCACGGCGGCGAGCCGGCGCGCGAGGCCACGAAGGACTATTGGCGGCAGAACGTCGCGACCTGGCTCGACTCCCCGACCCCGCGTGTCGCCTCCGTCGACCTGAACGTCGATCTGTTCCCGGCAGAACGACGCATGCGGGTCGAAGGCAGCTACGTGTTGCGCGGTCGCGAGGTTCCCCTGCGGCGATTCTGCGTCACGGTCGGCCCCCACTTCCGCGACGTGACGATGCGCCTCGATCCCGCACCCGCGCGCACGGACGAGAAGAAGCTGCTGTACGCGTTCGAACTCGAACGACCGCTCGGACCGGACGATTCCTGCACGCTGACGTTCTCGCACGAAGCCACGCTGCCCGACGGCATCTCGAAGAACGGCGGGTCGATGAGCGAGTTCATCGTGCCTTCGGGTGTCGTGCTGACCGCGTTCGGCCCCGTGTTCGTCCCGATGCTCGGGTTCATGGAAGGTCTCGGCGTCGACGAGGACAACGCCGCGGAGCCGAAGATCTACCCCGACGATCACTGGCTCGGTCGCGTGGAGCCCGCGTTCGGCAGCGATCGACCGTTCGACGCGCACTGCGTGGTCACGTGTCCGTCGGACTTCACGGCGAACTTCGTCGGTGACCTCGTCGCGGACGAAACCGTCGACGGCCGACGCACGCTCGAATGGAGCGCCCACGGGGTCCGCATGTTCAACCTCATCGCGGGCCGTTGGACCGTATCGCGCGGCGACGGCGTCGCGATCCACCACGACCCGCGCCACACGGTGAACATCGCGTCGATGACAGAAGCGCTCGAGCTCGCGCGTCGGCACTACGGCGAGTGGTTCGCGCCGTTCCCGTGGAGCGAGCTGAGGCTGTCCGAGTTCCCTGGCCTCGCGAGCTATGCGCAGGGCTTTCCGACGAACATCACGTTCTCGGAGGACATCGGCTTCCTCGGCGACGACGACGAGCACGGCAGCATGGGCTTCATGGTCACCGCGCACGAGGCGGCGCACCAATGGTGGGGCAACATGCTGACACCGGGCGAAGGCCCCGGCGGCAACGTCCTGTCCGAAGGCATGGCGCACACGTCGACGATGCTGTTGGTCGACCACGTGCGCGGTGCCTACTTCCGCCGCAAGTTCTTCCTCGGCATCGAGGACAACTACGCACGTGAACACGTCGCCGACGCCGAACGATCGCTCGCGAGGGTCGATGGCAGCAAACCGGGCGACACGACGATCCTGTACGACAAGGGCGGCATGGTCGGTTGGATGACGCAGCGGTTGCTCGGCAGGGAGCGCTTCCTCGCCGCCTGTCGCGCGTTCATCGCTCGCTTCAAGGACGGCCCCGACTTCCCGTTGATCGAGGACTACGTCGCGGTGTTGCGCGAGCACGCGCCGGATCCCGCGGTCTTCGACGCGTTCGCGCAACAGTGGTACTTCGGCGTCGTGCGTCCCGAGTTCTCGTGGAAGGACGGCCGGACCACGCCGCTCGGCGACGGTCGTACGCGCGTCGAAGCCGTGCTCACGAACACGGGCACGGGAGCGGTCGAGGTCGAAGTCGCCGCCACGCACGGCGGCGAAACGTTCGCGGACGATGGCACGACGCGACCCGAGTATTCGGACGTCCGCACGCGTCTCACGCTCGCGGCGGGAGCGTCGGCGACGGTCGTCCTCGAGTGTCCGTTCGAGCCCGAGACGCTCGTCGTCGACCCCGACGCACACGTCCTGATGCTGCAGCGAAAACAAGCGATCTGGAGGTTTTGACCGGGCCGTCCCTGCCGGATCACCGACGACTCCCGCCATCGGCCCCGATTCGAGGACCAACGACTCAAGCGGGCCCGCTCCCCGTGCCGATCAGAGCTCCAGAAAACCCGGATCGGGGACCGAAGGAGCCTGCTTGAGCGTTCGCCGCGAACCCAGACGCAGCGCACGACTACGACTCGTGATCGCCGTCGGCGTGCTCGTGCTCGCCCAAGCGACCGCGTCGTGGAGCATGGACGACGCCTTCCTGCGTGTCGCGGCGACGCTCGGCGTCGCCAGCGCCGCGGTCGGCGCCGGCATCATGTTGTTGCGCCACCCACAGGAGCGCCGCCGCAAGCCCGCGCTCGACGGCGAGACGACGCGCGTCATCGCCTCGGAAGATCCGCGCGTGGCTTCGCTGCGCTGGCAGATCGAACGACTCGAACGCGAATACCTCGAACACATCGAGAACGCGACGCGACACCGCGAAGAGCTCACGCAGGACTTGCGCCAGCGCGCGACCGACCTGGCGCGGGCACGCAGCGAACTCGCGCGGGTCGACAAGGCCCGCGACGAATTCGTCGCCGTGGTCGCGCACGAGTTCCGCACGCCGCTGGCCGCGATCCGCTCGTTCGCCGAGATCCTGCTCAACTACAAGGGCGAACTGAACGACTCCGACCGCGTCCAGTTCCTCGAGATCGTCCGCAGCCAGAGCGAGCGCTTGGCGCGCCTCGTCGAAGAACTCCTCGACATCAGCCGCATCCGCGCCGGCCGCGCCGAGCTGCGTACCGGCCGCTTCCCGATCGCCGCCATCCTGACCGAAGTGTTCGAGAGCATGTCGATGCTCGCACGCTCGTCGGGCCACGTGCTCGAACTCGCGGGGATCGACGCCAGCCTGCTGACGTGGTGCGACCGCGATCGCACGGTGCAGATCGTCACGAACCTGGTCTCGAACGCGCTCAAGTACACGGCGCCCGGCACGCGCATCGAGATCGACGCGCGAGCGCAGGACACCGACACCGTCGCCATCGTGGTACGCGATCACGGCGTCGGTCTGTCGCAGCACGAGGCCGAGCACTTGTTCGAGGCTTACTTCCGCGACGAGCGCAAGAGCGCGGCCGCGCGCGGCACCGGACTCGGACTGCACATCTCGCGCGAGTTCGCGCGCAAGATGGGTGGCGAACTGCACGCCGCGCGCACCGAAGGCGGCGGCGCGTCGTTCACGCTCCTGCTGCCGACGCAGGACCCTCGACTCTCGGAAGAGTCGACCACAACCGACGCAGCAGGTCGGAACCTCTGAGCGACTCCGGGTCGTCCGGGTACGCGTCGAGCAACCGTTCCGACAACAACACGATCAGCTTCTTGCGCGCGCGCGTGAGGCTGACGTTCAGTCGATTCGGCGAGAAGAAGAACTGCGCCTCGCCGAGCACGGCCTGCGGATCGCTGGCCGCGAACGAGAGCACGATCAAGTCGCGCTCGCCACCTTGCAGGCGCTCGACGGTGTCGACGACGGGCAACAGCTCGGCCGACAGCTCGGGCAGTCCGCGACGCAGCAGCGCTCGCACTCGATTCCCGTGGGCGCGATGCGGCGCGATCACGGCGACTTCGGTCGGCGCGACCCCACCACGCACCGCGGCGATGACCAGATCGGCGGCGAGCCGCGCTTCGGCGTGCGACATCACGCGAGCACCGCGATGGTGTTGCGGCACGATCACGGCCGGCGGATCCGGCGCGAGGATCGGCGACACGTCGCCCGCGATGCACAAGCGCTGCGCGGCGTTCTGTGCCGCCGCGACCAATCGACCGCCGTAGAACGCGCGACTCGGGAACTCGCACAGCTCCGCGTTCATGCGATACGTCGACGACAGCAGGAACGAGCCGTAGAGCTCGTGCATGTGCTGGAACAACGAGCGCCGCGCCAGTGGATCGCGATGCTCCGCGATCACGAGCGGCGGCAACTGCAGGTGGTCCCCGACGCAGACGAGCCGTCGCGCCAGCGGCAGCACCGCGCACGCGTGCGCCAGTGAAACCTGGCCGGCCTCGTCGACCAACGCGAGATCGAACTGCTGCCCGAGCAGGCCCGGCGCCGCGTGCGTCGTGACTCCGACGACGCAGGCGCCGCCTTGATCACGCCAAGCGCGCGCCGTCGGCACGGACTGCACGCGCGTCCGGTCGAGCCCCTCGAACTGCCGCTCGGCGCCGATCTTGACGATCGGCGCGCTCGGATCCGTGCGAGCGACGGCTTCCAACACGTTGTTCACCGCGCGATGCGTGAACGCCGTCACCAGCACGCGGCGGCCGGCCGCAACGAACGCTCCGATCACTGCGGCAGCGAGACGCGTCTTGCCGGCGCCCGGCGGCCCTTGCACGAACGCGAACGGTTGCGAGCACGCGGCCGAAAACGCTTCGCTCTGTGTGGCGTCGAGACCGAGGGCCCGCGCGCGCTCGGGGCCCGCGACGCATTCCACGGCTTGGGTGCGCGGAGCGCGACCGATCAGGAGTTCGCGCGCCGCGGCATACGTCGGACTCTGGAACAGCGCTCGTACGGCCGCCATGGTGCGATCGGCGAAGTCGGCATCGCGCCGATCGAGCACGAGCTTGGCCCCCGCTCCGACCGCCGGCAACGGGCGCGGCGCGGCGAAGCGGTCGTGGTCGACGAGCACGAGCGAGCGGATCGGGTCGTATTCGCGGAACACCACGGCTGCGCCGGCGTCGATCGCCGTGCCGTCGCCGAGGTAGAGCGTGTCGCCAGCGCGGAAGCGCGCCACGAACTCCGGGCACGCGAGCGTGTAGCCGTCCTTGCCGCTCGACACGACCGCGAGTTCCTTCACGGCTTCGCCGGCCTCGACGCGTTCCTCCAACGACAACGCGTGCACGTCGCGCAACTGCATCGCGCCGGCGCGACGTTCGCGCGCGAGGATCGCGATCAGTCGCTCGGGCAGCGGCGCCTTCACGACGGCGCCGCCCCGGCCACCACGAACGACCGCAGCGCGAGCAGTGCGTCGAGATCGCGCCGCAACCAACGCGCAACCGAGTCGACGTCGGTGCGAGCGTCGTCCTCGAGATAGCCGAGCGCGTCGAGATCGATCGCGTCGTGGTCGACGAGGGCGAGGCCGGCCGCGCGCACCGCGTCCGCGGGACGTCGATCGAAACCCGGTAACGCACAGGCGCGGCGCAACTCGCCGCGAACGTCGAGCGTCCGCGCGAGCACTGACTCGACGGCGTCGGCGAGGCTGGGATCGAGGTCGAGCGCTTCTTCCAACGCTCGCCGCACGCTGGGGCCGTAGATCAACAACGGGCCGTGCGTGCGCGCGAGGTTCTTCACCAGTTCGGCGAACTCTTGTTCGGGATGCGCGTGCTCGCGCGCGCGCATCCAGCGCACACGGAAACGGTCGGGACGCGACGCGACGATGCCGGCCACGGCGACGACCGCGTCCTTCGCGCGCTCGTCCACGAGCGCGGCCAGCGCGAGATCCGCACTCGCGAGCTCGGGTCGCACCGCGCCGTAGAACTGCGGCCGACCCTCGGTGACCGCGCGCGCTCGGCGCACGAACCGCGTGACCAGATCGTGCGCGAGCCCGGACGCGTCGGCGACCGCGCGCGTGTCCGCGATCGCCGCGACCGCGCGCAACGTCGTGATGCCCGCGCTCGCGAGCGCACCCTTCTGCTCGCGCGTGAGGTCCGGTGCGAGCGAGGGATCGTCGGCGACCTCGAGGTCGTTCATGCACACCGCCTGCCAACGGCAATCGACGCAGGCTTCGACTCGATGTGGGCCCGGATCGGTGTCGACGCGATTGCGCAGCGACTGCATGCGACCGAGCAGCCGCTCGAGGCTCGCCGCGAACTCGTCGAGTGCGAACGTGAAGCGCTCCCCGCTGCGCAGGATCACGTGTCCGTGGCGCGGGGGCTTCGCGATCTGGCCGAGCAGGCGCGAATAGAACGCGATCTGCATCATCGCCGCGGCGTGGACCTTCTGCGTGCTCTTGATGTCGGCGACTTCGTAGACGCCGGCTTCCGAGAGCAGCAGCAGATCGGGACGCCCGAGGAACTCACCGAGCTTGAGCACACCGTTCGCGATCGCCGGGACGCGCCGCGTCATCGCGTCGAGCGTCGCAGCGAAACCCACGTCGAATTGGCCGGGATCGAAGCGCACGGACTCGACGTCCATGCCCGCGAGGATGCGAGCTTCCAATCGCTGTCCGCTCTGGAACAGGATCCGCATGCGCTCGGTCGGTTGCTGCACCTGATCGCGCGGTCCGTGGAAATCCAGCCACGGCAACCGCTCGCAGGTCAGGGATTCTTTGATGCGGGTGCCGTCGATCGGACGCATGAGGCCGCGGAGCCTACACGTTCACGACCTCACGCCGCGCCGTCCGTAGCGGACTCGTTCGCGCGCAGGGCGCGATCGAGCACTTGCTGCAACAACGCCAGTGTGAACGGCTTTTGCAGGATCGCGTGGATCCCGACTTTGGCGACCCGCTCGCCGTCGAACGCGGCGTCGAACCCGCTCATGAGCACGATCGGCACGTTGGCCCGGATCCCACGGATCGCGGTCGCGAGTTCGACCCCGTTCATCTGCGGCATCGCGTAGTCGGTGATGACGAGCGCGAATGCGTCGGGTGCGGCGGAGAACGTCGCCAACGCCTGAGGTGCGTCGGTGCTGATCACGGGCTCGCACCCCAACCGCTTCAGCATCGCGGCGCCGAGGTTCGCGACGTAGCTCTGGTCGTCGACGAACAGGACGCGCCGCACCGACGTCGCGCTCGACGTGGGATTCGCGGAGGGCGCTCCCGTCGCCGGCACGACTTCGCTGGTCGCGTCTTCGAGCAACGGCACGTAGACCCGGAACGTCGTGCCTTCACCGACCCGGCTGGTCACGATCACGACGCCGTCGTGTTCGCGCACGATGCCGTAGACGACCGCGAGCCCGAGCCCCATGCCTTGACCTTGGGGCTTGGTGGTGAAGAACGGTTCGAACAAGCGCGCTTGCGTCGCCGCATCCATGCCCGGACCGGTGTCCGTGACTTCGATCCGTACATGGCGACCGACGCGCAGCGGCGCGAGCTTCTTCGTCATCTCCGCGTCGACGCTGACCACGTCGAGCCCGACGCGGAGCTCACCGGAGTCGCCCATCGCCTGGACCGCGTTGCGCAGCAGGTTGGCGAGGACTTGATGCAGCATCGTCGCGTCGCCGAGCACTTTGGCGTCGCGCACTCCGACGTCCACCGTGACGCGGATCCCACGCGGCAGCGTCGACGCGAGCATCTTGACCGCGTCGGCCACCACTTCGGCCACCGCGAGCGGCGTCCTGCGCAAGTGCTCCTTGCGACTGAAGGTCATCGTCTGCCGCACGAGGTCGCGCGCGCGATTGGCGACGTCGATGATCTGCTGCAGACGCTCCAGCGACTCGCCGTCGAGCTGTCCCGACTCGAGCATCAGGTTGGCGTTGCCGATGATGCCCATCAGGAAGTTGTTGAAGTCGTGAGCCACGCCTGCGGCGAGCGTCGCCAGCGCGTCGAGCTTCTGCGAGCGGTGGACTTGCAACTGCAAGGCCTCGCGCTCGCGCTCTGCGTGGACGCGATCCGTGACGTCGCGCGCGATGCACGCCACGCGGTACACCGAACCGTCGTCGCGCCGGATCGGCACGAACGTGGCGTCGAACCAGCGATCGAGCGGATGCTGCGTCGCGATCTCGCGCGTGAGCGGCACACCGCTCCTGGCGCACTCGTCGACCGACTCGAGGACGACCGCCGCGACTTGCGCCGGCATCGTCGCGGCGAGCGATGCGCCGCGCAGTTGGGCGCTCTTGTGTTTGCACACGGCTTCTGCGGCGGGATTCAACGCTTCGACCACGTAGTCGCCGAGCTCTCGCACTCCGATCAAGAAGATCGCGTCGCGCGTGTTCTCGAAGATCTCGCGTTCGCGGCGTTCGGTGGCCGCCAGCGCCGCCTCCGTGACCAGGCGGCGCGAGGACTCGAGCGCGAGCGAGACCAGATCGGCCATCGCGCAGGCGAAGATCTCCTCCTCGGTGGTCCAGCGCCGTTTCGGCCCGATGTGCTCGAAGCAGATCACGCCGGCGAACACGCCGCGCTCGCGCACCGCCGCGTCCAGCATCGACGTGATGCCGAGCGGCAGCAGGTACTCGTCGCGGTACTCCCGCGTCTCCGCGTCCTTGACCGCATCGTGTGCCGCGAGCAGGCGCTGCTCCTCGAGCGCGCGGAAGTACGCGGGATGGTCGGCGACGAGCAATTCGAGCCCGGTCGAATGCCGCGCCGGCCCGCGCTCGAACAGGTCGAGCGAGACGATCTTGGTCTTGTTCGCGTCCAGCAACCACACGCTGGCGCGTTCGACGTCGACCGCGTGCGCCGCGATCTCGGTCAAAGTGCGGACGTCGCCCGCGAGATTGTCGCCGTGGAACGAACGCAGCCGCGCGAGCTCGAGCAGCGCGCGGTGAGCTCGCTTCAATGCGTTCGTGTCGCGCGGAGTGGCCATGCGACGAGGACGTTAACAGCCTGCGCGCGAAATCGCGCGAAGCGTCACTTGCCGACTGGGGATTCCGTCTCCGCCCGTGCTCGGATCCGCGCGATCTCGGCCAGTGCAGCTTGCGCGAGGCTCCGATCGGTGTCGGACTTCGTCAATCGTTCGAACGTCGTGGCGGCGCCGTCGAGGTCGCCCACGAACAACGACACGTAGGCCGAAACCAACGTGGCATCGACGTCCTCGGGGTGGATCGTGCGGTGCGCTCGCAGCGCCGCGCATTGGTCCTTCAAATCGCGCGGTTCGCCATAGAGATCCTGCAGGCGCAGCGCGGAGTTCAGCCACTGCGGCATCAACTCGAAGCCACGGCGGAGTTGGTACGCGGCGTCCTCGTACGCTCCGAGCGCGAACAGCGCGTGGCCGAGACTGAAATGCGGCAAGGCGTTGTCGGGAGCGAGCGGCGCCGCCTTCACGAACGCTGCGGCCGCTCCGGCGTAGTCGCGCACGCGGAACCGTGTCATGCCGGCGTCCATCGCTTCGAGCGCCTTGTCCCGCGTCTCGAACTCGAGCACGGCTGCCGTGATTTCAGGCCCATAGGACGTGACGGTTCGCGCGCCGCCCGGGACGACGGGCGCCCGAACCACGTGGACCGTCGCGCGCGACTCGAGCCCGTACCACTCCGAGTAATGCCCCGGTTGGACGCCGAGCATCGGCGCGTACGCGGGCAGTCCGAGTTCGACCCAGACGTTGCCGGGCGCCAACGCCCGCGGGTCGGCGTAGCGCGACGCCCCACCGCTGCCTGGCAACGTGACCGTGCCGATGCCACCCGGGTTCGGAAACACCGGTTGGATCGGCGGCGCGTTGCGCTGCACCGTCGCGCGCGAGCCGAACCCTCCCGGCAAGCCCGCCATCGCGATCCACAAACCGGCCAACGCGACGAGCACGAATCGCAGCTTCACGAGGGCGCCTCCGTTGACGCACGGAATCCACGAGGGCAGCATCGGCCGCTTCGCCCCTCGCCCTGAAGGCAGTCGATCGCATGGCCAAGACGTCCCCGCCCACGAAGGCTCCTTGGTATCGCGACGGCATCCGCTTCGAGTGCACGGGCTGCGGCGGCTGCTGCCGCGCACGCAATGGATACGAGTACGTCTACGTCGACCCCACCGAGGCGCGCGCGATCGCACGGCGACTCGGGATCCCGTTGCGCCAGTTCGTCGACGAGTACCTGATCGAGCAGCACGAGGACGCGCAGATGCATCTGCGCTTCGACGACGGCGCGTGCTCGATGCTGAAGGACGGCAAGTGTTCGGTCTACGAAGAGCGACCGAAGCAATGCCGCACGTGGCCGTTCTGGCCCGAGAACATGCGCAAGAAAGTCTGGGACTCCGAGATCGCCCCGAGCACGCCGGGCGTCGGTCGTGGCCGACTGTGGACCAAGGCCGAGATCGAGGCGATGGTCGCCGAGGACGAGCGATGAACGCGCGCGTCGTGGGCCTCGCGTTGGCTGTGGCGGCGGCCGTCTACGGTTGCGCGGAGGAGCCCGATCCGCGCCTGCTCGCGATGACGGGTAAGGCCGCGGAAGGCCGCGACCTGTTCCTGCGCCTCGATTGCAAGACGTGCCACACGACCAACGGCGAGCGCGGCATCGGGCCGACGTTCCTCGGCGTGTTCGGCTCGACGCACGATCTCGCGGACGGCACGGTCGTGACGGTCGACGAGCCGTACGTGCTCGCGACGTTGCGCAAGCAACGCCGCGTGCCGCGCAAGGGCTTCGATCCGGTGATGCCCGACTACTCGAGGCTCACGGAACCGCAGGTGGCATTGCTGGTCGAGTTCCTGCGCGCGCTGAAGTGATGTCGATGTGACGAATCGACCGTCCGAGCCAAAGGGGGATCGGGAGACCGACCTCGGACATCTTCGCGCGAGCATCTCGCGCGATCGGCGACTACAACCGCTTCGCGTTCACGATTTGACGGGCTGCGGACTCGCCGTGGACGAGGACGTGCCGCGCGGGCACCGAGCCGCTCGTCGTCGGATTGGAAGGGGTCTCGCATGCGAAGCACGTCTTCATTGCCTGGAAACTCTCGGGTCCTCCGTGGCACGTCGATCGCCGTCCTGGGCTTGTTTGTCGCGATCGCGAACGCCGGCGTCGCCGATGCGACCGACACCAAGGCCCGTGGCCAGTCCGCGCTCGCGTCGCTGAAGTTCATCTCGGAACGCATGGATCGCTTCCACAGGTTCGTCTTCGTCCGCGAGGACAGCGGATCCCCGGGGAACCACTTCCACGTCGTCGCGAAAATCGGCGACGAGATCGATGCGGTGACCGTCGACGAAGCGTGGGCCGCGGACACCCATTCCGGCGCGACGGCGATCCGATGCCACTTGGCAGATTTCGGGATCAACTTCGGCGGCTCGTACTTCATGAATGGCGCGCTGTCCTCCGGATCGACGATTCCGCAGGCGAACTTCGGCGTCGTCAACGATGCCGGCGTCGTGCTGACCGGAAGCGCGAAGTTGGCCGTCCATCTCAAGGGTGCGAAAGGGGGCGAGGTCGTCGAGTTCTTCGTCGCCGGGGTCGGTCGCGATCCGAAGACCGGAAAGGCGACCAGCCCGTTCCCCGACTCGAGCAAGGTCATCAAGCGCAAGTTCAAACTGACGAAGTCCTGGAAGCGCTACACGATTCCCCTCAAGGGGAAGAACCTCTCGTACGTGCTCGGTGGCTTCGGTTGGTCGGCGTCTGTCGCGACGAACGGAGGTGCTGTCGAGTTCTTCCTCGACGACGTGCGTTTCGAGCTGACGAAGAAAGCTCGCAAGAAGCGCCTGGCATCGCCGAGGTTCGTCCAGAGCTTCGTGACCGAACCGCAGCAGTCGAGCCCGGGCTGCGTCGGCGACTTCGACCTGCGCTTTCGGCAGGTCGCGTTTTCGTACGACAACGCGCTCGCTCTGATCGCGTTCCTCGCCGAAGGCAGCCCGTCGAGCGTCGCGCGGGCTCGGCACATCGCCGACGCCTTCCTGTATGCCCAAGCGCACGACCGCTGGTTCACGAACGGAGCGATTCGCGACGCGTACGCGGCCGGAGACGTGAACGTCGCGAACGGTTGGATCGTCAACGGCAAGGCGGGAACGACCGCAGTGCCGGGGATGATCGATCCGACGTCCGGCAAGTTCGATGAGGTGGAGCAAGCCGGGATGAGCACCGGGAACCTCGCGTGGGTGATGCTCGCGCTCGTGTCGGCACAAGACGCGACCGGCGACGACGCGTACCTCCAAGGAGCGATTTCACTCGGCAATGTGATTCGCTCATTCCGCCGCACGACGGGGACGTTCCAGGGGTTCCTCGGTGGGCTCGACACACCCGAGACAACTCCGACGATGCGGATCTGGGCCAGCACGGAACACAACATCGATCTCAGCGCGGCGTTCACCCGACTCGGCGCGGCGACGGCGGACCCGTCGTGGCTCGACGACGCAGCGCATGCTCGAGCGTTCGTCGAGGCGATGTGGGATCCAACGATCGGCGGCTATCGCGCTGGCACGATCGACCCCGAAACGCGGAACGAGCTCGTCGGGCAATTGCCGCTCGATGTCCAGGCGTGGGCCGCGCTCGCGTTGGGCAACGCGTTGACGTTGCATCCGCAACTGCTGGATGCGATCGCGAACCACCATGAGGTCGCGATCGACGGCTTCGAGGGTGTCGATTTCAACGACGACAAGGACGTGATCTGGTTCGAGGGGACGGCGCAGTACTCCTGCGCTCTCGCCTTCGCGGGCAACGAAGCGACCGCTGCTGTCTATCGCTCCCAGCTGCGCACGGCACAGGCGACTTCGGGATTCGGCGATGGGGGTGGGCTCGTCGCGGCTTCACACGACTGCGGGTCGACGGGCTTCGGGTTCCACCTCGTCAAGCGCCTGCATGTCGGCGCGACCGCATGGAACGTATTCGCACAGCTCCGATTCAATCCGTTCACCGGCACGACGATTCCATGATCGAGTCGATCGACCGACCGCGACACCATCGGTCTTGACTCGGTCGCTCACCACATGACGCAGAACGCCCGGCGTGCGCTGATCGCCGGATCGAATACGGTGACGAGGATCCGCTCGCCTTCGACTCCACCGACCACGCCGTCGTCGGCATGCACGCGCACGTCGCTGGGGATCGAATCCGCGCGCCACGCGATGCGCGTCAACACGCGCGGCGGACCGTACGGCCCCACCGGTTCATGCGCGGCGCGAGCGACGAGCGCGTAGCCCGCACGATCGATGCGGCCGTGGATCGCGAGGAAGCGCTGCAGCGGCTTGCTCCAGAACACCGTCACGCGCCCGTCGTTGCCGACGAAGAGCGGTCGCGCGTCGTCCTCGCGCTCGCTGAAGCGGTCGTCGCCGGCCATGTAACGCCACGACGCGCGATCGGTGGCGTGGCCATGCGGCACACGCGCCGCGTACAGCGAGCCCTCGCCATCCAGATCGCGCGTGCCGAGCAATGCGTCGAAGCCCGTCGTGATGCCCATCGCGTACTGCACGACGCATTCGCCATAGCGCGGACCGAACTCGTCGAGGCCGTCGATCGCGAGGGAGTACCTGGCTTCCGCGGGTGGGTCGGCGGGCGGCTCGATCTCGACGATGCGGGGCTGCGTCGATCCATCGACCACGGCCGGGCCGATCGGGAGTGGCTGCGGCGGCGCATGCGAACTCCACGTGGCGCACGCCGTGAGCAGGAACGCGAGCAGCGCCGAGTGTTCGAACCGTCGATTCATGCGGACCTCCGCGACCGTCGACCGTGCTTTCGACGAAGGGTTCCGCGCGCCACGAAGTTTTCTCGGAGAGCCCGATCCCTTCGCGCTGCGCGGACCGGTCCATCGATGCATCGATCGTGCATCGATGCGATCGCGCCGCGGTGCCGAAGCTCGTACCGGCCCTGCGACCTCGCCTGGTGCGGGAGACTTGATCGAAGTCAGCTCCCGACGCAGCTGCCGAACCAATCGCCGGCTTCGGCGTCGTCGGTGATCTCGACGTCGGATTGGTCGAACCAGACGCTGCCCGCGTCGTCGAGGCCGACCCCGTTCACACCGAACATCACCATGACCCCGCCAGCCGCATCTTCTGCGCCGACGGTTTCGGTCGGCGCGGCGACGGCGACGTCGTCGATGCCGTCCTTGTCGAAGTCACCGACGGCGAGGAATGCACCGAGTTGGTCGTCCGCCTCGAGGAACTCGGGGCAACTGCCATCGCCTTGGTGCCAGAGCATGCTGTTGGTCGAGACGATGCCGTTCGCCGATCCGCGCATCGCGCACAGCGCTCCGGCGTCGTCGAAGCCGAAAGTGTTCTCCCCCGGAACGCCGATCGCGAGGTCCGCGAACGCGTCGCCGTCGAAGTTGCCTGCCGCCAGCGCGAAGCCGAACGCTTCGCCGGCCAGGGACGCGCCGGGGACACCCGCGCTGTTCTGATGCCATTGCGCCGCGGTGCCGACATCGAAGCCCGTCGCCGAACTCTTCACGACGTACACCGAACCGGCGTTCGCGTTGCCGGACACGCTCGTTCCGGGCGCGCCGATCGCGAGATCGTCGTCGCCGTCGCCGTCGAAGTCACCCGCGGCGAGACCTTGACCGAGGCCGACTCCGCCCGCGTCGGGGGCTCCACCGAGGTCGGTATGCAAGATGCGCACGGCCTTCTGCACGCGCAGGCCGGCCTTCTTCGCGCCGAACATCACGAGGACGGAGCCCTCGCTGTCCGCGTCGATCGGATCCTCCGGAGTCCCGATCACGAGGTCGTCGCGGCCATCGGCGTTGAAGTCACCGACGCATAGCGCGCTCGCGAACTCCTGATCCGCGAGCACGTCGCCGGGCATGCCCTTCACGCCGGGGTGCCACAATTGATTGCCCTTCGCCGACAGGCCGGTCTTGCCGCCGCGCAGCACGTGGACCGCACCGGCGCGCGCGACGCCGTCGCCCTTGCCGACGCGCTCGAGCACGCTGATCGCGAGGTCGTCGTACCCATTCCCATCGAAGTCGCCGGCGACGAGCACGCGCCCGAACGCTTCGTCGGACGAAGGCGGGATCGAACCAGGCTCGGGCTCGACCTTGTCCTTGATGCCTTTCGAGTCTTGCGTCCACATCTGCGCACGCACGGAGCGCAAGCCGATCGGTGAGCCATAGACCACGTAGACCGCGCCGGCGCCGTCGAGGAAATTGACCTTCGCGCCGGGAGCTCCGACCGCGAGATCGTCGAAGCCATCGCCGTCGAAGTCGCCGACCGCGCACGTCGCGCCGAAGAAGCCTTCGAAGTCGAGCGCGAAGCCGAGTGCGTCCGCGTTCCAAACCTGTTCGTCGATCTTCGACGGCCCGAGCGCGGTGCCGTAGAAGACGTGCGCCGTGCCGGCCCCGGCGACGGTCGCGACGCGTTCGGACAGGCACCCGACCACGAGGTCTTCGAAGCCGTCGGCGTTGAAGTCGCCAGCGAAGCCCACGGCAGTGGATCCGAACAAGAGCGCAAGAGTGATGTGGGTCTTCATGTTCAGCTCCCGAGGTGCCAACCGAGCATGTCGCCGAGAACCGTCGGTCCGGGCATTTCGCCGTTGCCGCGATAGTGGTGATCCGGCGGGGCGAACGGGAAACCGGTCGGACCGCCGTAGAACACGTCGACCATGCCGCAGCCGGTGAATGCGCCGATGTCCTCACCAGGCGCACCCACCGCGATGTCGTCGAAGCCATCCCCGTCGAAGTCGCCGGTGGCGAGCGCGTGGCCGAACAGGTCGTCCTCTTCGACGGCACCGACGGAGAGGATGTTCTGGTGCAGGAACTGCGCGCCGGCGCCGATCAGGCCGATCTCGTTGCCGAACAGGATCGCGACCGCGCCGCTGTCGGGTTCATCGATGTCGCTGTCGCCTGGGATCCCGATCGCGAGATCGTCGATGCCGTCGCCATTGAAGTCGCCGGTCGCGAACGCCCTGCCGAAGCCGTCGCCTGCTTCCGCGGTGCCGAGCACGCCGGGCGTGGCTTGCGAGTAGACCAACTGCTGCTTCGGATCGGGGCCTTTCTTGGTCCCCGGCAACAGATGGAGCGTGCCGAATGCGGTGCCGTCGATCGCTTCGCCCGGCACGCCGACGACGAGTTCGTCCTTGCCGTCGCCGTTGAAATCGCCGGCGCCGATGCCCTCGACGAACGACTTGATCCATGGCGTCACGGGCTGCGGCAACTGCAGTGCGAGATCGTCGATGCGCAGACTCTTCTTCGCGGTCAGCCCGCGCTTGCTGCCGAACAGCACATGCAGAGCGGCGCGCGTGTCGATCTCGTCGTGGTCCTTCACCATGATCACGAGGTCGTCGCGCTTGTCGCCGTTGAAGTCGCCAACGCAGAGCCGGCTGCCGAAACCCTCGTTCGCGAGGGCGACCGACGCGATGCCCTTCGAGTTCTGGCTCCAGTACTGGCTCTTCTTCGTCGTCAGACCGACCTTCTTCTTGCCGTAGAAGACGTGGACCGCGCCCGCTCGCGGCTGCGAGTCGACCGTGTCCCACACGGTGACCGCGAGGTCCGAGCACTTGTTGCCGTCGAAGTCGCCGACGACCAATTGAAGACCGAATGCCTCCTGCGTGGGGCTGTCGACGTGGATCCCGGCCTCGCCGGCCACACCGGGCACGTTCTGGTGCAGGATGAAGTCGCGCGCGGGTTCGAACACGGCGCCCGAGTCGGTTCCGTAACGGACCAGGACTTCGCCTGCCTCGGGGATGCCGTCGACGGTCGCTCCGATGATCGAAAGCGCGAGATCCGACAGCCCATCGCCGTCGAAGTCACCGACGCCGACGTCCCACCCGACGTTCGGAACGGGAACCCCCGCATCCACGCCTTGCTCGAACCCCGACGAACCGTCGAGCCCGTTCGCCGCTCCGCGCAGCACGAAGTACGCGCCATCGGAGGGAATGAACACGGTCGCACCCGAGGCCACGGCGATGAGGTCGTCGAAACCATCGCCGTCGAAGTCGCCGCCGGGAACGGCGCGCGGGAGCAACAGGAACGCAGAAAGTACGAGCAGCGATCGCATGGACACCTCCGTCCCGGTCCGGGGCTCCGGGGGCGCCCATGGGATCCGAGGCCGGGGGCGGTCGTCACGCGGATTCACGGCGGAAAGCGTCCGAAGTCACGATCTCCGCCCCGAGGGCGTCGGGCGGGAGGGGCTGGCCCGAGAACGGGGGCGCCCGGAGCGGACGGAGAACGCGGCCGGCGCAACCTGTGCATTCCATTCATGCCGTGAATGATTATCATCCGCGCCATGAATGCCCTGCAGGTGATCACGTCGCGTCACCGCCCGCGCGGGCGACCGACCAATGGCAGGTACGCACTCCACGGCCCCACGGCATCGGCGTAGCGACTCGCCATCACGCGAACGCACTGCGCCACGTGATCGAGATCGTGCACTACCCAAGTCGCGAGCAACTGCCCGAGCGTCACCACGCCGAACGCAGGATGCCGCCCGAGTCGCCCGAGATCGTCGGCCGTCAGCTCGAGCTCGTCGAGTCGCCGCAGATTCGCGCTCCGCTCGGCCGCGAACGTATCGAGCAGCGTCGGAAGGGACACGCCGCGCGAAGCCTCGAACATCGCGTCCCGTACGAACGGCGCGAACGGCACGGAGTCGCCATGGCGCAGCAAATGCTCGACGCGGGGGATCCAGTCCGTCCGCTCGCCATGGATCAGGTGACCGACGATGTCGAACGGGCTCCACGTGTCGGGCCCTTCGGTCGCGTGGATCCACGAAGAGGGTAGGTCGCGCAGGAGCGCGTCGAGGGTGGCCGGGGTGCGGCGGAGAACGGGGATGGCGTCGGGGAGGGAGAAGGGAATGGGGTGAGTCCGGCGGCGGATGGGCCGGAGGGCCGTTCGTGGCGGCGCGCGAGTTGTTCGTAGGGAAATCGATTCTGGGACCGTATTCGCTCACGAACGAGATTCCGACTTGACGGCATCCGCTCTGGACCAGGAGCATGTGAGCCGTTCCCTGAATGGAGGCACGGATGACGAAGAGTCGACGGCCAGTGCCAAAGGGATCGCCCAATTCGACTCGGGATGGGCAAGGCACAACCCGCCTCGGGAAGCTGAAGTCCACGCGCGTTGGCCAACCTCCTCGCCCATCCTCGAAGTCGAAGGAAGGCGTCGACATCATGTCCAACGCGGAGTGGACGGAGATCGACCGTCGAGTCTCCGAACATCTCGCTCACCCAGCCGCGGCGATTCCGTGGTCCATCGTGGCGAGCGAGATTCAATCCGTGCTGGGCACATTCGCTCCCAGTCGCCCGCGCGCGAGAAAAGCCAAGAGACGTTGAGTCGCGAGCGTGCGCGACGGACAAACACACTCGTTCCGCGGTCTATGAACGCATCGAGCCGCGAACTTTCGCTGATCAGCCTCGATACCGGGAGCACCGCGGGACCGGATCAATGGGACTCGATACGCGGGTCGCTGTTGGGTCGCTTCGTTCTCCCAGTTTCCTCTGCAGCGAACGTATTGAGCGGCGTCGAGAGTGACGCTCCGCGCGATGCCTCGGACATCGCGTCTCGCACGAACGGCGCGAACGGCACAGCGCCGCCGTGCAGGTGCGAGTGCTCGACGCGAGGGCCCTAGGCGGTACGCTCCCCGTTGATCAGTCGGCCAACGATGTCGAATGAGCCCCACGTGTTCGGACCTTTGGTCGCGCGGATCCACGGCGAAGGTAAGCCGCGCAGCAGGGCGTTCAGCGTGGCCGGGGTGCGGTGGAGGATGGGATGGCGAGGGGCTTGGGGTTCTCTCGGAAGGCGTCAGCCTTCGTTGCCGAGTTGACGCACCAAGTGCACCGGTCCCCCTCGACCGGCCCCCGGTCTGACTGTCCCCGCAGCAATCAGATACTCCCTCACCGCACCGTACCGCGACTCATCCCAGCGAAGCTGTCGACGAAGCGCGAGGTTGCCACTCGACCCGCCCAATGCCGCGAGCGCGTCGATGAACTCCTTGCGGTCTTCTGCCGCCGCCGTCGAGTCCACCGCCCCGTCGGCCTCGGGCGAGGCCGACGATTGTCGTTCGCTCGAGATGCTCTCTGCAACTTCGGCATCGTCGTCCGTCCGTTGACGCCGCGCCGTGGCATCCACTCGCAAGACGACTTGCTGCGCACCCAGTCCCGCGAAGTCCGTGAGGTTGTTCGTCAGAACGATGACCTGCAGTCCGCGATGCGCCGCGAGGTCGAGCATTCCCTGCAGTGCCTGGACGCGTTGGGGATCGGAGTACGCGAACGCTTCGTCGAGCACGACCGGCAAACAACCACCGTGACCCTCGGCCAACACTTCGGCCATTCCGAGCCGCACAGCGGCCGCGACCTGCTCCTTCGTCCCACCACTGAGGGCTTCGAACGAACACGATCCCCCACCCGCGTCGTCGCGGACAAGACTGAAGCTGCCGAAAGAGCCCTCTTCGATGCTCAGCTCGACTCGACCTCGTGGGCCGAACAGGTGCCGTAGGTACACCGAGATCTTGTCCGCCAAGGGCTTGGTGAACTGCTCCGCCAAGATTCGCTGCGCGTCGGTGAACAAGTCGTTCAACAGGCGAACGGAGTCGGACCGGCGCTTTGCGGGCACGAGACGATCTCTTGCGGACCGTTCCGCCGCTTCGGCGAGCAGCAACTCGCTGCGTGGATCGGAGGTTCCGTCTCGAAGGAGCTTCGTCTTCGCGACGAGGAAAGCGTCGTTCGCCGCTGACTTCGACTCCTGGGCCTTCTTGATCGAACGAGTGAGTCGTGCGACATCGGATTCGAGCAGGTCCGGTTGGAGCTCGATCAGTCTGCGTCGCGTGTCCGCGAGAACTGCCTGCGCACGATCGTTGGCCTCCTTCCGACGAACCAGCTCGGCACGCCGCTGTTCATCCGGCCCGTGGGTCTTGACGAGTTGATGTTCCTGACCGCGTAGCAAGTCGAGTTCGCGCCGTCCGTCGTGAACGGATTGCGTTTGTTCCCGGAGTTCGTCCGTCTTCTTCGTCAGTCGCTTCGCGAGTGCCTCGCGCGCATGCAAGCACGCCTGCTCGTCCTCGTCCGCGGACTCTCGCTCTGGCTCGATGGCCTTCCGCATCGTCTTCGCACTCGACCCATCAACCGGTTCCGTCATCTCGGCAACCGCGGCACGACGTCGATCGAGCTCGGCTCGCGCGCCGACGACGGCCTCTTCCGCGCTTGCGAAGTCACCTTCTACGGCATCGGCGTCGATCTCATCGAGGCGCGCGTCGACGCTCTTGACCTGGGCCTCGAACTGCTTGCGTTGGTTGACGATTTCGGCCGCCTCGGCGGTCGATTCGATTCCGACCTCATCGAGGGCCTTCTGCATTGCTTGGCGTGACTCGATCAGGTTGTCACGCGCCGTTGCGAGACTCATTCCCCCACCCGGCGAGATGCGCAGTCGTACGCCTTTGCCAATCTGGAGTTCGGTCTCCTCGGTGACGGGGTGTGACTTCCCCATGCCCAACTTCACGTCGCCGGCGCGCACCTCCAAGTCAGAGGCGATGACGTGGATACGCGCCCCCATGGCGCTCAGCGCTGTTTCCGCGTCGTCGACGGACTTCTGGAGCTTCTCCAGAGACTTGAGCTTCTGCGACGAGATGGCGGGCAACTTCGCGAGGCTGGCTTGTAGTTCTTCACGCTCCATGCGAGCCTTCTTCACGCGTTCGTATCGGACTCGAATCAGGTCGCGTTGCGTTACGCACTCGTAGTAAGCAACGAATCCATCCAGAGCCGTCGTTTTGAGTCGAACGAGGCGTGCCCTGGTGGTCGCACCCTGATGCGCAGATTCGGCCTTCGTCAGCTCGACGCGAAGCCGTTCCTCGGTTGCCTTCAACTCGTCGACCTTCGCCTCCATCGGTGCGAGCTCAAGGCTTCGCCTCTTCACTTCGATGCGCGCGCTTTCGAGCCTCCGCTCGGCCTCGATGAGTTCATCGTGTTCGTTCCGCTTGGTCGCCGCCTCCAGTTCTTGATGCAACTCAGTGGCGCGCAGCGCCCCCACTTCCGCGAGCTTCGAATTCGCCGATTCAAGTTGCGGCGTGAGTTGCGCAATGCTCGTCGATTCGGACTGAATCGTGCGCTGCGCTTCCTCGAGCATCCTTGCGGCGTCGAGCAGCTGCTCTACTTGCTCGCGCGCGGCCACGGTCCGGGAGGCAGCCAGTTGGACAGCGCTACTTGCAAGATCCAACTCGGAGCTCTTCCGCGGCTTTCCATTCTCAGTGAACTCGGCGTCGAACTCCTTGCGCACGGTGTCGGCAACACGCGCATCGAGTTCCGACTGCATGACGACAGCGCCACCCGAAGCCTGGAGTCGTGAGAGCAACGAGTCGAACTGTTCATTCGCGTGCTCGGCCGGATCCTCGGCCGCGCTTCCCTGCCATGCCCACAGATGCGCCCACTGCCTATTGACGCGATCCTCGGCACCCCGTCCACCCTCGCTCGCTCCGACGCCGAGAATCCCGTTGAGTCGTTCCTCTGCCTCGTCGCCGTGCAGCGTTTCGCCGCCAACCTCGGTCAGTGTCGTCGACCCCGTCGGGCCACTGAAGCGCTTCGTGACGATGTACGTGGCTCCGTCGACCTCGAACGTGAGCTTGACCTCGGGATTCCCAGGGTGGCGGTCCGACTTCATTCGCCGCAGGGCATCCCCGGTGATCTTGGACTTCATGAACAGCGCTCGGTGCACCGCTTGGACGAGCGTGCTCTTGCCCGATTCGTTCGGTCCGGTGATCACGTTGCGGGACGGGTCGAAGTCCACCTTCACGTCGCGGTGGATGCGGTAGCTCTTCACTTCGATCGACAGCAGCTTCATGCGATCCCCCTCAGCGTCCCACGCAGGCGGCATGCAGGCGACGCAAGGCCAGGCGCGCCACTTCGCCGGGCTCACCGGCTTGTTCGCACATCGCGACCAGCTTGGTTGCCACGCTCGCGATCAACGGATCCGAAGTGCGCATCGTCATCGCCTCGATTTCGGCCGGCGTCGGAGCGACGACGACCCGGTTCTCGATCCGCACATGCAGCAGGCGGGCGATCCATGCTTCGATCGAGTGCTCGAGACGCGTCATTGCGTCGATGCCCAGCGATCCATGCAGTTCCAGTTGGAGGACTGCTTGTCCGACCTCCGCGCCAAGCTGCGCGTTCAGGCGCTCCTCGAACAGAGCGATGCCCGCGTCGTCGGCGAACGTTTGCGTCTCGCGATACCAACCGATCTTTGCCGTCGGCACAGTCACGACGTGTGGTACCTCGTTCCGAGAGGCGGTGACCGCGAGCACGAAGCCCGGGCGGTTGTCCTCGCCCTTCGAAAAGCGATCGAGCTCCGGTGTACCCGAGTACCACGCTTTCGGCCCGACGGGCTTCATGCCATGCCAATCGCCGAGCGCGACGTAATCGATCTCGCTCGCCGGGAGTCGTTCCAGGTCGATCTGGTTCGCGACATCGCCGCCGTCGTCGTCGTCTGCGGAGGTGAAGTTCTGAACGCTTCCGTGCGCGATGACCACACGTGGACGACCTCCGAAGCGCCCGCCGAGCTCACAGATCGATCGCAACCACTCGGTCGGATCGCGAGCGTCGTGTCGCCTCAACAGCGGGCACGGCAATAGGATCACGTCATCAAGTTCCACGGGCTCAGGCTTCAACAGCACCCGGAAGTTCGGCGCGAGCGCCGAGCACTCCCGGATGAAGAACTCCTGCGTCCAGAGGCTTCCTGGCGCTCCGTGGTCATGGTTCCCCGGGATCGCGTAGACCGGTAGGTCGAGAGCTCGGATCGCGTGGCACGCAGCGGAGACCGTGGACTGCGTCGCCGTAGGAGAGTCGAACAGGTCGCCCGCGACGAGCACGAACGTCGCGCCGTGTTTACGCGCCGCGACCCCGATGCGCTCGATCACGGCTACTCGTTCGTGCTGCAGTCGAGATCGCTTGTCGACCTCGCCGACGTTCGCGTACGGCTTCCCGAGTTGCCAGTCGGCCGTGTGGATGAACTTGATGCTCATGAGTGTCCCCCCGTTTCTTCCAGAACAGATTGTCCTCACAGGACATGCGTCTCGAACGTGGCAACCGCCAGCCCTGCCTCGCGAGCGCCGAGGACCACCGCTGTGTGAACTTCAAGGTTCCCGATTCACAAGTCCGCGCGTACCGTCCGCGAAAACGAGGGACTCGTCAAGAGAGCGCGCAAGGGGAATAAGTGGACATACCCCAATCCGACGCCGAAGGCTCCCGACCGGACCCGGGTAGTGAACTGCTCGCTTGGGCTCATCGTGGGCTCAGCCTCGTCGAGCCCGAGATCTTCGATGCCGTTGTCGAGCTCCCCCTCGACTGTGCGCTCGCTCAGTTCCCACGTCGACGCCTACTAGTCCAGAAGCTCTATGAGTATGAGCTGCCGATCCGACGTGCCTTACGGCTCCATTGTTGGACGGCCTTGCTCGGCAGAAGCGTTCCCGAACATCCCAATCCCGCTCCGTACCGTGAAGACATGGGCCCATGGCAGGAGAATGCGATTCGAGCTCTCGAGGACGCTTCGTCAGCGCCAGAGCTCACCATGTGAAGTTTCCCCACGGGACCGTGCTTCACTCCGGTCCAGCGTGGGGACTTCCATTCGACTTTCGCTCGGATACGTTCACCGGGCGAACCCAGTCGGTCGGGTGTCTTGAGGCTCGAGACGCAAGGGGACCTGGGTCGAGTGAGTCCAAGAGGGGTACATCGAGTCCAAACACTTAGGTGGAGATCCGAATGAGCGATGCGCTCGACTCCGACGTGAGCAGCGTTCTGAAGTGGTACCGGGAACTGGCTCGACCTGTACTGAGCGAGCACGCCGTCGACCGCTTCGAGGCGATCGAGGCCGAGGCTGAGACGCTCTACCGAGCACAGCATCGAGGAATCAAAGAGCTTCCCATCTGCTTTCTCGGCGACTCGGGTGTCGGGAAGAGCACCTTGCTCAATTCACTCGTCGCCGGCTCGCAGACACTCGTGCCATCTGGCGGGATTGGTCCGCTGACGGCCCTGGCGCTCACCGTTCGTCATGGGACGACTCCGCGCCTCGAAGTCACGTATCACCCCCTCAAGCGCACCACACAGCTCTCGTTCGCGCTGGAAAGCGCCTACACCCGCGAAACAAAGGGGAATTCCCGAGCTGCAACTGCCCAACTTGATCCAGAACTGGACGAAGAGTCTCGCCGCAGCATCGAATTGGAACTCGACGAGCCTGAGCAGATCAACTCCAAGCTTGCCGGGATGCGCAAAGAAGCGCAGCTCATGATCACGGGCTCTCAGGATGGCGAAGCGAACGATGAATACCTGATCGATCGGCTGCGGGAAGCCCAGGGTCGCGTTCCGTTGTACGACACTTCGTGCGCCGAGCGGGATCGCGCGCGAGTCACGCGAATCGCCGAGGCATTATCCAGGGCGAAAAGCAGCAAGCCGGCGATCTACGAATCGAAGAGCGGTGCGGACGACCCGGAGTTCCTCGCACACTTGCGTGACCACGCATCCGGATTCCTCGCGCCGTTGATTCAGAAGCTCGTCGTGCATTGGGACTCACCGCTGCTCTCTACGGGCGTATCGCTCGTGGACCTCCCGGGAGTGGGGGTGGCAGGAGATATCTATCGCGACACGACGCGCGAGTGGATCCGAGATCGTGCGCATGCGATCGTTCTCGTCGTGAACACACGCGGCATTTCCGAAGCCATCGTGAACGTATTGCGGCAAACCGAGTTCCTCAATCGACTGCTTCACTCCGCCGACGACCCGCTCAATGACCCGGTGCTCTTCGTGGCGATCACGCACATCGACGACACCGCCAAGTCTCGCTATGAACAAGACAAGAACAAGAAGCGTCGCGAGCACTTCGCGGAAGCTTGCGAAGAGGCCGAACAGCGCACGCGAGCACAGCTTCGCGACCAACTCGAAGTTCATTGGGTACAACATGCGAACGAAGGCAGCGGCAACGCTGACCTGGACTCGAAAAAACGTCTTGTCATCGACAACATCCTGAGCCGACTCGAAGTCTTCGCCGTGTCTGCGGTCCAGTATCGACAGTGTTTGGCACAGGACGAGGAGGATCCATCGTTCCTGGCCCATCCCGACGCAAGCAACGTTCCTCGGATGGTCAGATCGCTCCAGGAGTTTGCGGCGCGCCAGATCCAATTGGAGCGAAACGGTATCTTGCGAGCAGTCGTGGACTTCGCCGATCACGTCGAGTCCGTGCTGCGCCTGATCGAGGAGCGATGGACATCGACGTCTAACGTCGGCAAGACCGCCGATGCATTGCGGCGAGAACTCGAGGGTTTTCTCGAGCCGCTGCGGGACGAATACAACAACCGCAAAGGCGGTTACCGCCGGTTCCTCAAAGAGGACGTCCTGCAGCGGATCAAGAACCTCGTGGAGCTCGCGGCGCGAACGGCACGAATCGACATCGGACGCTACTTGCGTCGCCTTGGATCAGCCCACTGGTCCACGCTTCGCGCATCTGTGCGACGATCTGGGCGTTTTCATGGCGCTACGTTGATCGACTTGCCGCACGAGTTCGCGCTGCGATTCGAGGAGCACATCGCAACGGCGTGGCAAGACGAAGTCTTGAAGAGCATTCGCGAGGAGACTCAGAAGTTCGCCGAAAGCTGCGTCAAGATCCTCGATCGAGTCTCCGACTGGGGTCGCAAGCGCGGAAAAGACGTTCGCCCTGAGGCGGTCCAGGTCCTACAGCTTCAGATCCAGAACGATGCGAAGGCCCTCAAGTCCGTCGGTCGGGAACTCGTGAAGGAACTTCGGGACGAGGCGCGCGAGGAACTCGTTCGCGCGATTGAGAAACCCGTGGGGCGAGGGTGCATGCAATTCGTCGACCGTCACGCCGACATCGGGACCGGGGTGAAGAATCGGACGCTCGAGCTGTTCGAAGAGCTTGCGGACGAAGTGCAGAACGTCGTCGTGAAGCCAGCCCGCCAGATTCTCGAGCGTTTGTTCAAGGAAGCGGAATCTAACATCGCACGAAAGTTGGAAGCCCACCCCGATCCGCTGCGCGAAGCGGCTGACCTGCTGGTCGGCCTCGACGGAACTGGAGCAGATAGCAACAAAGCGAAGAGGCGGACGGCCGTGCTCAATGCAGTCGCGAGCGCCGTTGAACTTCGGCCAGTCATCCTCTCGGGAACATCGAAATGAGCCCCTCGATCGTTCGACGCAACCACGAAGCGGTGAGCTACCCGGCAGCGGTCCTTCGCGAGCGGGAGGACTGGGGGATTCGGGTCGCCGAACTTGTGAGCCCGCCGAGGCGACTCTGGGAGGGCATGGTCAGCGCAGCGCCCACCGTGGAGACGGATGTCGACCTGCGCACAGCCACGGAGTCGCCGGAGCCGATCTCGTTGTTGCGTGGCGACCCGGCCGCGGCCGACTCATGGCAGAGCTTGACACGTCGTACGTTGGCGCGATTGCGCGCGTACTTCCTCGTCGTCGAAGACCCACAGCGTCGGCTGGACGCAAGGCAGGTGGAGACTCTTGCGCATCAGGTGAGTCTCGTCCGTCACGTCCTTGGCGACCACCGATTGAAGCGCGTGCTCATCGGCGACGAAGTCGGGCTCGGCAAGACCGTGGAGACAGGGCTCATCCTGAAAGAGCTCCTCGAGGCCAAGCCTGGACTTCGCGTTCTGTACCTGGCTCCCGCCAAGCTGGTTCGAAACGTTCGGCGGGAATTCGATCGCCTCGGTCTGGCATTCCGGCAATGGACGGCAACGGACAGCGACGCGCGACTAACCGATCGGCAAGTCCTCGCGAGCATGCACAAGGCTGTGCACTCGTCGAACTTCGACGCGTTCGTCGCCGCGCCGCCCTGGGACATCGTCGTGGTCGACGAATGCCACCATCTATCTGCCTGGGCACCCGGCGGTGGAGACCCGCGACAAGCCTACAAGCTGGTGCGGGAACTGCTCGCACGGCAGGGTCCGGAGGGTCGAACGATCCTCCTCAGCGGAACTCCGCATCAAGGCAACCCGCAGCGCTTCGAGAACCTGTTGCACCTTCTGCGCGGTCCAGATGAGCCCGAGGATGCCGTGGCCGGTCGAGTGATCTACCGGACGAAGGACGATGTGCGCGACTGGAATGGCGCACCGTTGTTTCCGCGTCGCAAGGTCAACGAGCCAGTCGTGATCGATCTGGGGAAGCCACATCGACAACTGATCGAGAACATCCACGAGTTCTACCGCCCATCGGCAGACGACCTCGAACCTCGGCAGGCGGAGCGCCGCGCAGCGGGCTGGCGCTGCGTTCAGGCACTTCAATGGGCCGCTTCGAGCTCTCAAGCGGGCCTGGGCTTCTTGGTGCGACAGGCGATTCGCGCGGGTTGGAGGGTCACAGAGCCATCTCTCGCGCAGGCGCTCGAGATCCTGCGTCCATACCGCCTCGGTTCACCCGATGAACCGATCGAGCAGCTCTTCGCGCGGATCGAGCGCGACGTCCGTGAACAGGCTGACGAGCAAGACCTCCAAGATATTGAGGAAGGCGAATCGAGCGCCGACGACGTCGATCGGGCGCGACTCGGTTCACTGTTGCGGCAAGCCGCGGAACTCGTCCGATCCTCCGGCGACGAGAAGTGGGAGGTCTTGTGGGAGCGCGTTCTCGCTCACGCGGGCGACGAGAAGGTCGTGCTGTTCGCGCAACCCGTGGAAACCGTCACAGCTCTCGCGCGGTACCTCCAATCGAAGACAGGCAAGAAGCCAGCGATCATCATTGGCGGTCAGTCGGACGCGGAACGGGAAAAGATCGTCGCATCCTTCTGGAGGGATGACGGCCCCCAATTCCTCGTGTCGTCCCGAGCGGGTGGCGAGGGTCTCAATCTTCAGATCGCTCGTCGCCTCGTGCATGTCGACGTACCTTGGAACCCGATGGACATGGAGCAGCGCGTGGGACGCGTCCACCGCTTCGGATCTCGGCGCACCATTCTCGTCGACACACTAGTCGTCAAGGACAGCCGCGAGGCCGACGCGTATCGAATCGCGCGTGAGAAGCTGAGGCGAATCGCTTCGGCACTGGTCGAGTCCGATCGGTTCGAGGGAACGTTCACTCGCGTCATGTGCCTGCTCCCTCCCGAGGAGCTGCAGTCCATTCTGATCGAGCAGCCGGTCGCGCCGCTGTCCGATGCCGACCAAGAGCGGCTCTCCAAGATGGTCCAAGAGGGCTTCCACTCATGGAAAAAGTTTCACGACACCTACGGGAAGAGCGACGCGATCCGTGCTCAAGATCCCGGTGCCGCACAGTGGGATGACGTCATCGAGTTCCTGCAGGAGAACCTGCGCGCCACACAGGCGGACGGTTTCGCCGCGTTACGTTTTCGCCTCGAGAACGATGAGGTCGTCCCCGACGATCAGCCGGCGGTCGTCATTCGCCTTGCCGACGGCCAGGCCTATGCTTGCGGCGACTACGGCGGAATGCCGGTGTCCGACGAGAAGGGTCGCACCGTCAAGCCGATTGGCTTGAACGACGGTCGCGTCAGCGAGGCTCTGCGCGCGTCGGCGCTCACCGACGAACCATGCGGCATCGCGCACGTGCGCTGGCAAGCGGAGCATCCCATACCCTCGAGCCTCGGAGAGCTACCCGCAGCGGTACTCGCGTACGTTCGACGGACCGTCCGCGCCGATTCGCAGGGTGGCTGGATCGATCTCGGCTCGAGCCTCCACCTGCACGTGGTGCACGAAAGCGGCGATGTCGTCGACGTCGGACCCGCGGAGAAGCGTGCACTAGTGCGGGGGCTATGGCGTGGTTCGATCCGCACCAAGCCCGAGCTGTCCGCTCCCTTGAGCTTTGCAATTGAATCGCAACATGACCGCCTGCTGGAGGCCCTCCGACGGCCGACGCAGACCGAGATGGATGACAAGATCCGGCATGCGGTCATGCCGCTGATGATCGCTGTCGTTACGGGCTGATCGTCTCGTTGAATCCCCGGCCTGGCTGAAGTTCATTTCTCGACGAGAAGTGCGACGCACGGTTTCCGTCAGGCGACCCGTTGTCGCGCGACACGCCTCCCGCAAGACTGTCCAATCCTTGCTCGATTTCTCCCCGGGGATACTCCTCCGTGCCGACGATCAGCTCCGAACGCTGGAAGGTCATCACTGAGTCGTCGTTCCCGCACGAGCGGGAGGCGCTCGAATTCGCGCGCTCGCTGCTGCCCGATCACGAGCCCTATCGGGCGTGGGTGAATTTCGAGTTCCACGCGAACGACGGCAGCCTCAACGAGATCGATCTGCTCGTAATGACGCCGAAGGGCGCGTTCGTGGTGGAGATCAAGGGGTGGCCGGGAGAACTGCGCGGAGACTGGGGGTCGTGGGTCTGGACCCACGAGGGAATCTCGCGGACGGTCGAGAATCCGCTGACGCTGCTGAATCGCAAGTGCAAGCGCCTGAAGTCGTTCCTGGAGCGTCACTGGGCTGGCGCCAAATGCGACGTGCCGTTCCTTCAGCCCTTGGTGTTCCTGTCGGACTCGAAGCTGAGGATCCGCCTCGACCCCACGGCGACCACGCACGTCGCGGCGCGTGTCCCGGCAAACGGCGCCCAAGGACTCCGCGAGGCGATCATCGAGATTGCACCGGACCAGTATCAGCGCCTTGTTCTCGAGCGTCGTCGCCTCGACAAGGTGCACGCCAAAGCGATGGCCCAGGCGTTGGAGAAGGGCGGAATCCGCCGCACGAAACGACGGGTCGGGGACTACGAGATCGGGAAGCTCCTGTTCGATGGGCCAGGCTTCCAGGACTTCGCCGCGTCGCACGCGACCATCGACGGGGTCCAGAAGCGCATTCGCTTGTACTCCGTCGCGCAATCCGCCGACGCCGAAGTCCGTGGCACGATTCAGCGCGCTGCGGAACGGGAGTTCCGCCTCCTTCAAGGCATCGAATACCCGGGGATCCTCCGCGCCGAGACGTACACCGATACGCCGACGGGGCCCGCGCTCATCTTCGAGCACTTTCCCGACGCGGAGCGACTCGATCGACACGTTCAGGACCTCGGCGGTCGGTTCGACATCGAACGCCGACTCGACTACCTGCGCCAGATCGCCGAAGCCGTGCGCTACGCCCACGGGAAGCGCCTCGTCCACCGCGCCCTCGGGCCGCAGAGCATCTTGGTGCGCAACCCCAGCGCCGCGAAGCCGCTCCTCGTGCTGTTCAATTGGCAGACGAGCGCGCGCGCCTCCGGCACCACGACGGGTCCCGATCAAGTCCTCACCGCCACCGCGCACGTCGATCGACTGATCGACGACGAAGGCGCTCTGTACATGGCCCCGGAGCTCGCCTCGAATCCCGAGGCGTTCGGCGAGGACCTTGACGTGTTCTCGCTCGGCGCGATCGCGTGGTTCTTGTTCACGGGGCAAAAGCCCGCGGCGACTTTTCACGAACTCATCCAGCGCGTGCAAGCCGGGCCAGGTCTCCAGCTCGCGGGCGCACTCGACGGTGCTCCCGCCGCACTCTGTGAACTCGTTCGATTCGCCACGTATCCCGAACGAGCAACCCGCACCGATTCCGTCGACTCGTTCCTCGAGCAACTCGATGCCGTCGAAGAAGAACTGACGCGGCCGACGTCGCGCGGCTACACCAACCCCGCGGAGGCGGCGGCCGGCGACGTCCTCCCCGGTGGCTGGAACGTCGTCAAGCGTCTCGGAAAAGGCTCGACCGCGGTCGCGTACCTCGCGCGGCGCAACGACGACGAGTACGTCCTGAAGGTCGCGCTCGATCCGGAGCACAACGATCGCGTTCGCCGGGAAGGTGAAGTCCTGCACGGACTCCATCACCAAGGCATCGTGCGCCTGCGCGAGATCGTCGAACTCGGCACCCACGTTGCGCTCGCACTCGATCGTGCTGGCACCGAGACCGTCGCGACGCGACTGCGCGAGGACGGTCAACTGACGCTCGACTTGCTCGAGCGCTATGGCGACGACTTGCTCGAAGCCCTCGCGTACCTCGAATCCGAAGGCATCTGGCACCGCGACATCAAGCCCGACAATCTCGGCATTGCTCCGCGCGGCAAGAACCGCGAGCTCCACGCCGTGCTCTTCGATTTCTCGCTCGCACGCGCTCCGGCCGAACAGATCCACGCGGGCACGCGCCCATATCTCGATCCGTTCCTGTCCCATCGCCCCACCAAGCGGTACGACGCTCACGCCGAACGCTTCGCTGCCGCCGTCACGCTCTACGAAATGACACTGGGCACGCATCCCCGCTGGGGGAACGACGAGAACCCTGCGGTCCTGACCTGCGAAGTCACGATCGAAGCCGACCATTTCCCGGTCGAGCACAAGAAGGAACTGGCGGCCTTCTTCGCCAAGGCACTGGCTCGCGATCCGAACCAGCGCTTCGAAAGTGCCCGAGCCATGCGGAACGCATGGTCGTCGATCTTCCGCACCGCAGAACGCCCGCCAACTGCGAGCCCTGGAGCGAGTCCTCAAGCGACCCGACCGCCCAGCACGCCGTCCGGAGCCGCGATCGGTACGGGCACAGAAACCGGATCGACCGATGCGGCTGCAGCGGATGAAGCGCTGCGCGCCGCGCGAGCCACGGCGAAGCCGACGACGTCGATCGTCTCGCTCGGACTGTCGACGCGCGCCGCAAACGCATTGGACCGCGTCGGGGTCGCGACCGTCGCGCAGTTCGTCGCGCTCCCGCAGGCGCAACTCTGGCAGATGCGCGGAGTCGGGCAGAAGACGCGCAAAGAGCTGCTCGACGCGCAGCGCGAACTCAAAGCGATCGTTCCCGCAACCGTTTCTCCACCGCGCGTCGGGCGACGATCTTCCGTCGAGTCCATCGTCTCGGAGCTGTTGCCGCCGAAGTCCGCGAGCGCGACGCCGAAGAGCCGCATCCTGCGGGCGATCCTCGGCCTCGAGCCGCTCGCCACCGCGGAGCATCCCTACTGGCTGTCGCAACGGGAAGCGGCGCAACTGGCGGGCACACAGCCCGCGAACGTCAATGCCGCGCTCGCGACCGCGCGCAGTGGCTGGGAAAAAGACCAAGCCCTCGCCGAGATTCGCACCGATCTCGTTGGACTCGTCGAGACCGAGGGGGGTGTGGCAACTCCGATCGAACTCGCCGATGCGTTGCTCGCAGCTCACGGTTCCGCGCTGTTGCAACCCGAAGAGCGCCGGCGCTCCGCGATCGCCCTGGTGCGGGCTGCCCTCGAGGTCGAGTCAGGACTGATCGATCGCCGACTTCTGGTGCGCCGCCCAGGCGACCTCGTGTTCATCGCGCGCGACGGCGCGGGTTACGACGGGCAATCCCTCGTCGACGCGGTCGAGAAGCTCGGCGCTGTCGCGGATGAACTCGCAGCCGACGACCCGCTGCCCTCGCCTTCCGAAGTGCAGGCGCGCCTTCGCGACGTCTGGTGGCCCGACGGCATGACGCGCCCCGCACCCGAACGGCTCGCTCGTCTCGCCGTCGCGGCTGCGAAGAGCGCCGCCCTTTCCGCTCGACTCGAGATCTATCCGAAGAACCTCGCGCCCGAACGCGCGTTGCGACTCGCGCACGGAACGCTGCTCGGCGCTTCCGAACTGACGAAGTCCGACCTCGAGGCTCGCGTGCGCGCGCGCTACCCCGAATGTGCGCCGCTCCCGGAGCGCCCCGCACTCGACGCGCTGTTGAAAGATGCGGGACTGCCCCACGTCTTCGACCCGAAGCGGCGGGACGGCGCGGGGGCGTTCACCGTGCCCGACTCCGCATCGACGCTGCTGACGTCGGACACACGATCGACGCCTCGCGCCGCCACCGCGCTCGACCGTCCGGCGGAGATCAGCGACGAGGTCGCGGCCGCGCGCGCGTTCGAAGAGCGCCTCGCCCGCGCACAGAAGGACGGTGTGTTCCTCGTCCTTGCGATCACCCCGAGCCACGCGCTCGATGCCGAACGCGAACTCCTGCGCCGCGGTTTCGCGCTCGAGCGTCGCTCAGTCGATGTCCTGCTGCTCGACGCGATGCGCCGTCACGCGACCGCGAACGAGGTCCCGTGGTCCGTCGTGCTCAACGCCGACCGCGCTCGTCCCGACAGCGTCGACGGCAAGAACTTGCGCCGTCTCGTTCGCATGGCGATCGCCGATGTCGAACAGCAACTGGCGACGTCCACGCGCACGATCCTGCTGACGCAGCCCGGCCTGCTGGCGCGATTCGACTGCATCGACGTGCTCGAACGCCTGCGCGATCGCGTCGGCGCGCGCGTCGCGAACGGTGGGCCGACGTTGTTCGGAGTGTGGGTTCTCGTTCCGTGCGATGACCAGCGCGAACCGCCCGTCCTAAACGGGGTCGCCGTGCCGGTCATCACCCGCGCGCAATGGGCGCGGATTCCAATCTCGTGGGTGAAGAACCGGCATCGTGGTAGCGCGGCAGCCCAGGGCGAGCACGACGCACGGCACAGCGCGGACGATCGTTCCCGTATGGAGTCTCGATGATCGACAGCGAAGCACTGCTCGCGGACTTGCAGGCTCTGGTCCGTGAGCTCGAGGACGACATCCGCGCGCATCTCGAAGAGAACGCGGAGTCGAAGTCTCGACTCGAAGCCGAGTACGCCGCCGCAAAGCAAAAGGGTCGTACCGGACTCGCGCCGGGCGCATTCCGAGACGAGCAGGTCACCCAGGCCGCGGTGGCATGGGTCCTCGCTTGCGTCTTCGTGCGGTTCCTCGAAGACAACGATCTCGTCGCCGAGCCCCTGTTGACCGGCCCGGCCGAGCGCGGCCGTCGAGCGAAAGACCGCCAAACGCTGTTCTTCCAGCGGCATCCTCATCTCGCCGATCGCGACTACTTGCTCGACGTGATCGCGGTGGTCGCCGCGCTGCCGGGCATGCAGGCGCTGCTCGATTCGCGCACGAACCCACTGTTCCGGATTCCGATCTCGGCCGATGGGGCGACGAAGATCCTCGCGCAACTGCGCCGCGTGGATCCAGGGACGGGCGGTTTGGAGCACGACTTCACCGACCCCGAGAAACGCACGCGCTTCCTCGGCGACTTGTATCAAGACCTCTCGGCTGCGGCGCGCAAGACGTACGCCCTACTGCAGACGCCCGAGTTCGTGCAGGAGTTCATGCTCGATCGCACGCTCGACCCGGCGATCGACGAGTTCGGCTTGGCCGACACCAATCTCATCGATCCAGCGTGCGGCTCCGGACACTTCTTGCTCGGTGCGTTCGATCGCATGCTCGAAGGTTGGTGCAGAGCCGAACCCGCGGTGAACGTGCGCGAGCACTGTCAGCGCGCACTCGATCGAATCGCCGGCGTCGACGTGAATCCGTTCGCGATCGCGATCGCGCGGTTTCGGCTTCTCGTCGCGGCCTTGGTCGCGTCGAACGTCCGTCGACTTTCCGATGCGCCGGATTTCCGCATGAACCTCGCGGTGGGCGACTCGCTGTTGTTCGGCGACCGACCACGGCATGGCGGTGGTGTGCAACGCAGCCTGCACGCGAGTGAGATCGACCACTACTTCAACACGGAAGATGCGGACACGCTGAAACGCGTGCTCAAGGCCGGGTACGCCGTCGTGGTGGGCAACCCGCCCTACATCACTCCCAAGGATCCGGTTCTGCGCGAGGCGTACCGGGAGCGCTTCGACAGTTGCCACGGCAAGTACTCGCTGGTCGTGCCGTTCATCGAGCGTTTCATCGACCTCGCGCGCTACGCAGATCGACCGACGGAGCAGGCTGGCTATGTCGGGATGTTGGTCTCGGATTCATTCATGAAGCGCGAGTTCGGCAAGAAGTTGATCGAGGACTACTTGCCGAAGAAGGACCTGACTCACGTCATCTCACTGTCGGGTGCGTACATCCCCGGCAACGGTACGCCGTCGGCGATCTTGGTTGCCCGGGCTCGGACGCCCACGGGGAACAAGGTTCGTGGGGTGCTCAGCATCCGCGGAGAGCCCGGCACCCCGGAGATTCCGGCGCAGGGCAAGGTGTGGACGGAAATCGTCGCATCGACGGACAACGTAGGCTTCGTTGGCGCGTACGTGAGCGTGACGGACCTCGACCGGGGGGCGCTCTGCAGCCATCCCTGGAGCATAGGCGGTGGGGGCGCCGCAGAGCTCAAGGAGATCATCGACAGCAGCGTCACGCGCGTGTTGCGCAATTGCGTGGACGTCGTCGGCGTATTCGGGATGACAAACGCGGATGAGATCCTGATCGGCCCGAGTGACGCGCTTCTTAGATCAGGCGTAGAGTCGACGTCGATGCGGCGCCTGACAATAGGAGACGACATTCGAGATTGGGTGGATTCCGGCGAACTCGCAGCGGTCTTTCCGTATGTCGAAGAAGAACTAGCCGAGCCACACACCGTGCCGGGGGTCATGAGATTCCTATGGCCAGCCCGGACGACGATGGGAAGCAGAGCCACATTTGGCGGATCCACCTATTTCCAAGAGGATCGTCCTTGGTGGGAGTGGCACCAAGTGGCACTCGACCGCCTCCGCACCCCCCTCTCCATCACCTTCGCGTTCGTGGCAACGCACAACCACTTCGTTCTCGACCGGGGCGGCAAGGTCTTCAACCGGAGCGCGCCGGTCATCAAGTTGCCCGCGAACGCGACCGAGGAGGACCATCTTGGCTTGCTCGGACTGTTGAACAGTTCGACGGCGTGCTTTTGGGGTCGACAGACGTTCTACCCCAAGGGCGGCTTCGCGGACGGAAAGTGGGAAGAGCGACTCGAGTGGGACGGAACAAAGCTCCTTAGATTTCCGATCCCCGCTGTCGCGCCTTTGGTCCGAGCGCGACTACTGCAGCAGCTCTCTGAGAACCGCACCGACTGCGCTCCCCACAATGCGCTGGCGCAACGAGACCGTGGTAGTCGATTGCGTGATCTTCGTGCTCGATCAGGCAGCGAGTTGGCGGCCATGATCGCCGAGCAAGAGGAACTGGATTGGGAGTGCTACCGCCTCTACGGCTTGCTCGACGCCGAAGTCTTCGTCGCTCCCGGCTCCGCCCCACCGCTGCGCCTCGGTGAACGCGCATTCGAGATCGTCATGGCTCGCAAAATGGCGGCCGGCGAACTCGAGACGAAGTGGTTCGAGCGGCATGGTTCGACCCCGATCACGGAGCTTCCGGCGCATTGGCCGAAGGAGTACTCCACGCTCGTCGAGCGCCGCATTGCGTTGATCGAAAGCCATCCCCACATCGCGCTGATCGAGCAACCCGAATACAAGCGCCGCTGGAACGTCGAGCCGTGGGAGGAACAGGAACAGCGCGCGCTCCGCGCGTGGCTGCTGGATCGCATCGAGTCACGCGCACTGTGGCCGGCGGACGCGCCGAAGCTCGTGTCCTGCGCTCAACTCGCCGATCGCGTGCGCGGCGATGCCGACTTTGCCCAGGTGGCGGAGATGTACGCGAAGCGCGCGGACTTCGACCTCACGGCGCTGGTGCGGGATCTCGTCCTCAGCGATGCCGTGCCCTACTTGCCCGTCCTGCGGTACACGCCATCCGGACTCCGGAAGCGTGAAGATTGGGAGCGGACGTGGGATCTCCAGCGCAACGAAGATGCGATCGACGCGCTCGGCCTGTCCGACGTCGAAGCACGCGCGCGCAAGAAGCAAGAGGTCGGCGACATCCCGGTACCCCCGAAGTACGCGTCGTCGGACTTCCAGAAGTCGACGTACTGGAACCTGCGCGGCAAGCTCGACGTGCCGAAGGAGCGCTTCGTCCTCTACCCGTTCGCCGAGCGCGAAGTCGACCCCAGCCCCGTGATCACATGGGCCGGCTACGACCACCTGCAACAGGCACGCGCCCTGGCCGAGTGCATGCTGTCCCGCAAGGACCACGACGGTTGGACGAAGGAGCGGCTGCAGCCCCTACTGCTGGGCGTCCATGAACTCGTGCCGTGGCTGAAGCAATGGCACAACGCCGTCGACCCGCACTACGGAATGGGGATGGGCACGTACTTCGAGCAGTTCGTGCGGGAGGAGGCGCGCGCGCTGGGGTTGACGGTGGATGCGCTGAAGGCGTGGGTCCCGCCGGCGGGCGGGAAGCGTGGGCGGTTGAAGAAAGCGTGAGGGGGACGAATTGACGGATCGCGTCGCATTGCTGATTCGAGAGCTGGAGTTTCGGCGCGATCGCGTTTTGGAATGGCGCGTTCCGCAGCACGATCCTGCAGACCGCGGCGAGCAGAGATTTCACCGACTGGTCGCGGAGTTCGTGCACTTTGCGCTGGTGACGCCCGAGTTCCGCCACAAGTACTTGTCTTTGTTTCGATATGTCGCGTCCGTCGAGTCGGCGGCGGGCACGAAGGCACTGAAGAATCGGGTCGAGAAGTGCCTGCGGAAGCTCGCCAAGCGATTGATCGAGTCGCCGGAGTGGATTCGTTTCGCGTCGACCGCGCTGGTGAACGGCGAGCGCGTCGCGGCGGAACTCGAACATGACTTTCGCTCTGTGCCGCCGCATTATCTACCCCGCGACGAGCTCGTCGGCGTCATCGTCAGCGGCAAGATTCACGCGTTCCCGGAGCCAGCCCAGGTGGATCGCGCACTTTGGATCGCCGACGTCATCGAACGAGCCATGCAATCCATGAGGAAGGCTTCCGAGTCGAATCGCGCGAAGTGGCACGAAGGATGGTTCAACGAGCTCCACGCCATCCGGGGCAAGCTCGCTGAGCTCGAAGCGCATTACGGGTTCGAGATGGAGTACGAGGGCGCTGGCGCAGCGGCTCTGCTCGAGTCGGGTTACCAGGTCCAGCATCCGCACGGCGGAGCGTCGCGCCCGTGGGGAGATATCGAAAGGCTCGCAATCCGATCCATGCACGAAGTGGGCATGGTGCGCGGCGGAATGATGGCTACGCCCACCGAGATTCAAGAGGCTTGCCGATTTCTTACGCTCGTCCTCGCACACGCAGCGCTGCGCCGACGCAGTCGACACGATGTCGTCGATCGCTTCGCCAAGTTCTGCGCGTGGTACGCGCGCCGCGATCTCGTCGACATGATCCGCGAGGCGAAGCGCCGCAAGGAAGCCCGGCTACACACATTCATGAACGGCTTCCTGTTTCGTGAGGGCTACTTGCCCATGGCTGAGGTCCACCTCGGACCGCACCGCCCCGACACACTCGCGCTCGATCTTCGTCGGCTCGCCGAAGCACACCAATCGCAAGCGCAGCCGCTCGACGATCTGCTGCTCATCGAAGTGAAACAGAGCCTCGGACGTTTAATCTCGAACGCCGACTTCACGAACTGGGTGGGACAAGCCGCGACCTACGCAGCCCAGGTCGCCCACTTCATTCCCGCGCTCGATCGGTGCGTCTATCTGCTCGTTTTCGTCGACGGCAAGCTCGCATACGGGGCGCCAGAGGCGATCGAGTTCCAGGGCGCAACGGTCCGCCCAGTCCTCGTCGACCTCGGCGACATCGACACCAGCAAGCGCAAACCGCAGCTGTTGGAGTTTCGGCCCGTGTCACCCTCGGCGCGGGTCGCTGCTCGTTCGCGGCGACGCGTCAAGTGAGCGCGGCGTCGCTGATCGAGGGCAGACTCCCAGTCGGTCGCGCGACGCGCCGCGGTCTCGACGAAGCTGGCTAGGATGCTGCCCATCATGCGCCGGACGTCGCGGCCGCCAAAGGCCGCGTGACGTCGGTGATCGATGACCGACGGAGTGTCCATGAAGGGCTCGGAGACGTACACCGAACCAGCGCGCATCGAGCGACTGCACGTCGAGAACTACCGAGCACTCCGCAAGGTCGATCTGGCCCTCACGCCCCTGACCGTCCTCGTCGGTCCGAACGGCAGTGGGAAATCGACGGTGTTCGACGTCTTCCAGTTCCTGTCCGAGTGCTTTCAGTTCGGGCTGCGCCATGCGTGGGATCGGCGGGGGCGCGAGCGGGAACTGAAGACTCGCGGGCAGGACGGGCCGGTCGTCATCGAGATCCGGTACCGCGAGCCGAAGCGGACCCCGATCACCTACCACCTCGAGATCGACGAGGGCCCGAAGGGTCCCTTCGTCCTCCACGAGTGGCTGCGCTGGACGCGGGGTTCGCGAGGGCGTCCGTTCCACTTCCTCGACTTCAAACGCGGGAAGGGTTGGGCGGTCAGCGGCGAGGAGCCGGATGAAGAGGACACCCGTAAGGAAACTCCGCTGCGATCGAGCGACGTCATTGCGGTCAGCACGCTCGGTCAGTTCGCCGAGCATCCTCGGGTTGCCGCACTGCGCGAGTTCGTAACCGATTGGTACATGTCGTACTTGTCGATCGAGGACACGCGCGGGCAACCTGAGGCCGGCCCCCAAGAGCGGCTGTCGAAGAGCGGCGACAACTTGCCGAACGTCATCCAGTTCTTGAAGGAGAGCCATCCCAAGCGTCTCGAGCGGATCTTCGAGAAGCTGCGCGGCCGGATTCCTCGCCTCGATCGCGTCGACGCCAGCGTCATGGCAGACGGAAGGCTGCTCATGCAGCTCCGTGATGCTCCGTTCGACCGCCCCGTCCTCTCGCGCTACGCGTCGGACGGCACGCTCAAGTTGCTGGCGTACTTGGTCGTCCTCAACGATCCGGAGCCGCCACAGTTCATCGGCGTCGAAGAGCCGGAGAACTTCCTGCATCCCCGGCTACTCCACGGGCTTGGCGAGGAGTGCCGGCTCGCGACCGATCGTGCGCAACTCCTCGTCACGACGCATTCGCCGTACTTCCTGGACGTCATGCGCCCCGAAGAGGTGCAGATCCTCTACCGCAACGACAAGGGGTACACCGAGTCCGTGTCGGCGGCCAAGGCGCCTGGCGTTCAGGAGTTCGTCGAGACAGGATCGTCGCTCGGTCACTTGTGGATGGAAGGGCGCTTCGGCGTTGGTGATCCCATCGTGAATCAAGGGGCTCCTCGAAAGAACGGGGGAATGAAGGGGTGAGCGCCGTGAGATTCGAACTGCTCGTCGAAGAACCCTCGATGGAGGCGTTCCTTCGGGCGGTCGCACCCAAGATCCTCGGGACCCGAGCCACGTTCGACGTCTACCAGTTCCAGTGCAAGGCACGACTTCTGGAGGTACTCCCGCGCCGGCTCGCCGGGTACCGCACCTGGGCGCCGCCCGGACTGAGAGTCGTCGCGCTGGTCGATCGAGATCACGAGCCCTGTGGGCCGTTGAAGAAGCAAATGGAGACGTTCGCGCGCAGGGTCGGTCTTGCGACGCCATCCGGCAAGCTCAGCGGCGAGTGGAAGGTCGCCAACCGCATCGCGATCGAGGAGTTGGAGGCGTGGTACTTCGGCGACTGGAGCGCGGTATGCGCGGCGTATCCGCGTGTCGATCCGAATACGCCAAAGCGCAGAGGTCTGCGCGACTCCGACGCGATTCGGGGCGGCACGTGGGAAGCGTTCGAAAAGGTCCTCCAGAAGGCCGGGTATTACCGCGGAGGCCTTGCGAAGACCGAGGCCGCCCAACGAATCGGAGGACACTTCGACCCGGCCCGATGCCGCTCGAGGAGCTTCCAAGTGTTTCGGAGTACCTTGCTCGGCGCTCTCGACTGAGCTTCGCGATGAGCGAACGCTTGAAGAGCTCGCTGCGGCTGAAATCGTCGTGTGGTTTGTAGGGGGTAGCTCGCTCGTGACTTTGCTCAAAGACCTGATCGACATCCCGGTGCAGGTGCACCAGGGCGACTTCGTGCTGAAGCTGACGGAAGGCATCCAGCACAAACGCGAAACGCTGCGCGAGTACGTCGTCACCGAGCAGCTCGCCAGGAGCTTCGACCGCGCTCTGTCGCTGATCCGCAGCGCCATCGACTCGAAGTCGAGCAAGGCGGCTTACCTCCACGGCAGTTTCGGCAGCGGTAAGAGTCACTTCATGGCGGTGTTGCACCTCCTGTTGCAACACGACGCCGACGCGCGCGCGATCCCGGAACTGGCGGCAGTCGTCGCGAAGAACGCCGGTTGGCTCGAGGGCAAGCGCATCTTGCTCGTGCCGTACCACATGATCGGCGCGAAGTCGTTCGAGCAAGCCGTGTTCCAGGGGTACATCGATACGGTCGGCGCGAAGCACCCGCATGCGCCGTTGCCCGCCGTGTTCCGATCGGCGCTGCTGTTCGACGACGCCGCGGAGATGCGCCGCTCACTCGGCGATTCGAAGTTCTTCGAGACTCTGAACAAGCCTCGCGAGAAGTCGGATGCGAATTGGGGCAAGCTCGAGGCGGCGTGGACGGCCTCCACGTTCGATGCGGCGCTGACGGCGCGCCCCGGCACGCCGGAGCACGGGCGGCTGATGCAGGACCTCGTCGCAAACTTCTATCGGTCGTACAGGCGGCTGGCGACCGACTTCATCGAGACGGATGCTGGCCTGGCCGAACTTTCGAAGCACGCGAAGAGCCTCGGCTACGACGCTCTCGTGCTGTTCCTCGACGAATTGATCCTGTGGCTCGCCAGCCACATCGCCGAGCCGGCCTTCGTGAACGCCGAAGTCCAGAAGGTCGTGAAGCTCGTCGAAGCGACGACCGCTGATCGCCCCTGCCCCATCGTCAGCTTCGTGGCGCGACAGCGCGACTTGCGGGAGTTGGTCGGTGAACACATTCCCGGCGCCGAGCGCGCGAGCTTCAGCGACGTCATGGACTACTGGAAAGGTCGATTCGACACGATAGAACTGACGGATCGCAACCTTGCCGCGATCACCGAACGCCGGTTGCTGAAGCCGAAGAACGAATCCGCACGCGCCCAGATCGATGCGGCGTTCGAACAGACCCAGAAGCAACGCGAGTCGATCATCCAAGCGCTGCTGACGCGCGATGGCGACAAGGGGATGTTCCGGGCGATCTATCCATTCAGCCCCGCACTCGTGCACATCCTCGTTTCGGTGTCATCGCTGCTGCAGCGCGAGCGGACGGCGCTGCGCGTGATGCTGCAGCTCCTCGTCGACCAACGCGACACGCTCGAACTCGGGCAACTCGTTCCCGTCGGCGATCTCTTCGACGTCATCGCGGAAGGCGACGAGCCGTTCAGCGAAGGCTTGCGCAAGCACTTCGACAACACGAAGAAGCTGTACCGCACGAAGCTCTTGCCCATGCTCGAGCAGAAGTTCGGCATCCGCTACGAGCGTGTCCGCAACCCTGATTCGTCCGAACTCGAGAAGGCGCGCGCGTTCCGCAACGAAGATCGCCTCGTCAAGACGCTGCTTCTCTCCGCGTTGATCCCCGACGAGCAGTCCTTCAAGGGGATGAACGCCGAGCGTCTCTACGCGTTGAATCACGGCACCATTCGCACGCCGATCCAGGGTCGCGAGGGGCAGGCAGTGTTGACGCTGGTGCGCGATTGGGCGTCGCGCGTACCTGAGATCAAGGTGGGCGAGGGCAACGATCCGACGATCACCGCTCAAGTCACGGGGATCGATCTCGATGCGATCCTCGCCCGCGTTGCGGAGGTCGACAATCGGTCCGACCGCTTGCATCGACTGCGCCGGATCGTCGAGAAAGTCGTCGGAACCGAACGGCGCGATCAGCAACTGTGGACGGACTACGAGCTCAATTGGCGAGGCACGCGTCGCTCCGTCCGCGTGATGTTCGGGAACGTGCGTGAGCTGGCCGACGATCTCTTGCGAGCGTCAGGCGACACGTGGAGCGTGATCTTCGACTACCCCTGCGACGAATCGGGCTTCACGCCCCAGGACGACCTGCGGCGCATCGACCGCTTCCAGCAAGACAATCCTCCAAGCGGCGTCGTGTGCTGGCTGCCGAGCTTTCTCCATCGTGACCTCCAAGCCGATCTGAAGCGGCTTGTGCTGATCGACTACCTGCTGGTCGGCGACCACCTCGTGCAACGAGCCGACTACCTGTCCGAAGTGGATCGACACCAAGCTCGGACGCTGCTCGAGAATCAGAGAGGACAGCTCGAGCAAAAGCTGATCCTCGCACTCGAGGCGGCCTATGGCATTCGCGAGTCGGTTCCGGGGTTCCTGGACGAGGAGCTGCCGGCGGGAGACCATTTGCGATCGCTCGATCCGGCATTCGAACCACGCCCGCCTGTGGCCGCCAATCTGAAGGACGCCTTCGAACGTCTGCTGAACCAGATCTTCGAGCATCGCTGGCCCGCTCACCCGGAGTTCGAAGCCGAGATCCGCGTGCCGAACCTCAAGCGCGTGGAAGAGGTCGCTCTGCAGGCCGCTTCCTCACCCGACAGCCGCGCAATGCCGGACAAGTCAATTCGCTCGCTCATCCGCCAGATTGCGAACCCGTTGAAACTGGGCCTCCAGCACGAAGCGGCGTTCGTCCTCGACGAAACGTGGAAGGACCACTTTCTCAAGTGCAACGCGCGCGACCAGGCTCCGATCACGGTCGCCGCGCTGCGTAGGTACACCGATGAGCCGAAGCCTCGGGGCCTGCCGCGTGAAGTGCAGAACCTGCTGATCCTCGTCTTCGCCGCGCAGACCGGGCGAGCCTTCGTCGGTGCACGCGCCGACGCCGCGAGCATCGAGTCGATCGCGGACGAGCTCGAGTTGCGCGAGCAGCGCCTGCCGACGCCGGAACAGTGGCGGACCGCAATCGATCGCGCCGGAGCGATCTTCGGGATCTCGGCGTCGCCTCTGTTGAACGCGCAGAACGCGGACGAGCTGCGGCGGAATCTCGAATCGAAGTTGACGCTATGGAGAGGGCCGGCGCTCGACCTTCTCAAGCCTCTGCGCGAGCGTTGCGCAATGCTGTACGTCGAGTCGGCAACGCGGCTGCGGACGGCCGAAGAGGCGGCTCAGCTTGTCGAACGGCTCTTGGCCGCGCGACCGGAAGAGCGGATCGAAGCCCTCGCGTCGATAAGGTTGGAGTCCACGCCAACTGCAATCGGTACGAGTTTGTCGCGCGCCGAGGACAATGTCCGCACACTGCGTGAGGGGTCGTGGCAACTCGTATCCGCGCTCACCAAATTGGATGAGAGACGACGGGCGAAGGGCAAGGCGATTCTCGACGAACTGGGCAAGGTCGTCAGTGCAGACGAGTATGTCTCCCCACTGGGTGCTGGCACTCGGAGTACATGGTCGAGTGCATTCACCTTGCTGGCGGAAGGCGAGCCGCCGCCTGAACCGCGCGACCCGCCCGCGCCCACTCCCGGTACTTCGCCCCTCCCGGGCCCCATGGAGGTCCGGGTCCTGAGGAGCAAGCAAGAACTCGACGACTGGATCGCGTCCGTTCATCAGGCGCTCTCTGCCGGCAACAAGGAGATCGAGGTTCAGTGGACGGTACGCGAACGCACGAGGAATGACGGTCGATGACTTCCGTCGTGGTTGGCGAGGCCGAATTGAAGGCCCATCTCCAGCAGTTCCTGCGCAAGACCGAGTGGCGCCCCGTCATCGCGCTTCGGACCGCCAGTACGTGGAACGGCCCTTCTTCGATCGAGGTCGATGGAGTGACGTTCGACGTGGTGGCATGCTCTTCCACTCTGGCGGTTCGCGAGAGCATGGCGAAGTTCGAGCCCCTGGCGGACACCCACCACCGCCTCGTGGTGCTCACCGATGTCGCCGATCGTGAACTCGGCGACGACGTGCTCGCACACGTGGCGAAGGGCCGAGGAGTACCGCCGAATCGTTGGGCCGCAGTGCCCGGACTGTTCGGAGCCACGAATCTCGATCCTTCACTCACTTCGCTTCCGTGGTTGGCCGACGCACTGATTCGCGCCACCCCGAGCTCCGGCTACCCGAAGGTCCCGAGCGGATGGCTTGATGAAGAGACCGCGTGGAACGCGCTGTGCTCCATCGAGCTGGGCCTCCAAGAGCGCCGACCTGACCTGGCCGCGCTGCTCGCGTGGTCCCTCCAGGAGGATGCTCAACAACGGTTCGATCGACTGGACGCGCAGATCCGCTCTGCACTGCCCGGGTGGTGGGCGCGCACGGCGGGCCCATCTGCAGACTTGCTGGTCCGTGCATTGCGCGGCGTGCGGGTTGCCGAGGCGCTGCCGCTGGGACTCGCCATGGCCATCATCTACGCCGAGGGCTTCGAGTCCGACGTGCGGCGGCGCGAGGCGGCGATTCTCGTCCAGAGCCAGCTCGGCGGAGAGCCGATCGATGTCGCCGTCGCTCGCGCGTTCGGTGCGACGGCGGAACGCGTCTACGTCCGACAGCGATCGCTGCGTGGATCGTCCGAAGTTCGACGCTGGCTCGATGCGGCGGATGAATGGGTCACCAAGCTCCGGATCGACACTGAGGCGTACCGAAGCGACTACGTGCCGAAGTCGATGAAGCAGCGGCAGGTACGCTTCGCAGAGAAGTTGAAAGCAGTCCTTGTTGGTCAGGCGGCGCTGAGTGAGCTGGAGCTGCTCCGAGATTCTGTCGTTTCGCACGCCGACGTTCGCTTCGGCGATGGGAAGAACCGCGACGAGTACGTGCGCATGGCGGTTCGCCTCGCTCGCTGGTGGTCGCGCCGCACTTCCTCGAGCGCGAGTTCGTGGATCGAAGCCGTTCGGTCGTATGCGCGTGACGGCGCTTTCGTGGATCGCGCGCGCGAAGCGCTGCGGCGCACGATGGATGTTCCAGAAGAGTTAAATCAGGCCGTCCGTGAACTCGTCGCGCAGGTCTCGGAACATCGGACTCGTGAGAACGAACGCTTCGCATCGTTGCTTGCGGAATGGACGCGGGTCGGCGGAGCCCTGCCTTCCGCGCTCGTTCCGATCGAGGAGGTGCTGGACCGCGTCGTCACTCCGATCGGTGCTCAGGGACCCGTGTTCCTGCTCGTGATCGACGGTCTATCTCTCGCCGCCTTCGAAGAGCTCGTCGACGACTTCGAGCGCTACGGGTTCTCGGAACTCCGTCGTGCCGATGGTGATGGCAGGCTGACGGCGATTGGCGTCCTACCGACCGTCACCGAAGCATGCCGCACGAGTCTTCTGTGCGGTGCTCTCCGCACGGGAGACGAAGCGACCGAGCGGTCCGGTTTCGCGAGTCACCCGGGATTGCGCGGGGTCTCCACGAAGGGGCCGCCGTTGCTCTTTCACAAGGCGGCGCTGAAAGGGTCTGGCGGTGTGGGCCTGGCTGACGATGTGCGCGCTGAGGTCGCGGGAACTCGGCGTGTGGTCGGCGTGGTCCTGAACGCCGTGGACGATCATCTCTTGAAGGGCGACCAGTCGCGCTTCACCTGGACAATCGAGCGCATCTCGCCTTTGCCCGCTCTGCTCGAAGCCGCGCGGGAGAGTAAGCGGACCATCATCGTGACAGCGGATCATGGGCATGTCTTGCACCATGAATCCCGGTTCCGCACGTACTCGGATGGCGGCGAACGCTGGCGCGGGGCCGTTGAACCCATCGAGACGGACGAAGTTCGCCTCGCGGGTCCCCGAGTCCTCCTCGGAAGTCCAGACATCGTCGCGCCGTGGAGCGAGAGTCTGCGGTATGGCGGTCAGAAGAACGGCTACCACGGAGGCGCGACGCCTCAAGAAGTGCTCGTACCCGTCGCCATCTGGTCCGCCGGAAACGCAAGTCCGAATGGCTTCGTGGAAGTCGCTCCGTCACGACCCGATTGGTGGAGTGATGCGCCAATTCCCAGCTCCCGTCAACAGGGACCTTCGAGCGCGGCGCCGCCCACCGCACGTCCGCGAGTTCCCAGCGGAATGCTGTTCGACACCGTCACAACCGTCAGCGCTTCTTCGAGTCCGGCTGGAATCGACTGGGTCAGCGCCATGCTGGCGTCGAAGTCGTACGCGCAACAGCTGCGACTCGCCGGTCGCGCCGCACCAGCAGCGGATCGGATCCGCGCAACCCTGGAAGCGCTCGCGAACGCGGGATGCACGCTGACTCGCGCCGCGCTCTCGCGTCAGTTGGACCTGCCGCTCGTTCGCCTGAATGGCGTACTGACGCAACTCCGGAAGATCCTCAATGTCGATGGATACGACGTTCTGTCGATCGACGGGGAGTCCGACACGGTCCGACTCGATCTGAAGCTCTTGGAAACCCAGTTCGAGCTGGGCGGCGACGCTGGAAGACAGGGATCCGGTGGATGAGGACTGCGCTGCCTTCCGGGCTTCTCGACGCGCCGTATGACATTGGTCGACTGCTCGACTATTGGCTGTCACTGCCCGCAATCGCACGCGAACCCTGGTGGACCCCGGTGGACGCCGTTCGCTTCGCTACCGAAGCGGACCAGATCCTGACACAGTTCCGGAATGGACGCCGACCGAGTCAGGTCGTCGGCGACTTTCCCGATTGGGACATCCCACTCGATGGTCTGAAGGTCATCGAATCCGACGCGCTTCCATCGATTGGCCAGGCGCTCGTCGCGCTGGTGAACGGGCGCGTGGGAGAGGCGTTCGGGGCAGAATCACCACTCGACGAACCGTGGCGGAGATTCGGCCACGAGATCCTCGAGATCGCTTACTGGACCGCGCCGGACCGCTTTGCTCCTTCGATCTTCGGGTTCGAGTTCCTGGCGTATGTGCTACGCGGCGAGGCCGCGCTGACGTGGTCGGAGATCGAGGGCGCGTCGCAGCGCATTCTGCTTCAAGCCAAACGTCGCGGACTCGATCGCTCCTCGGTTCACCTCTTCTCACGCTGGTTGTCTTCGTGGGGCGAGCTCACAGTTCGCAGGAGCGATGACACCGCGATTCGCGCCGCCAAGGACCTGCTCTGGCAAGTTCTTGGCCCGAGCCAGCTCGCGGAGGAGATCGTTGCGAAGGGCGATCGTGCCGATCTCGTCGTCCGTACGAGCGCGCTCGGCTCGATCGTGGCGAATGAGCTGCGCCGCTCCCGCGATGACGCACTTCACGATCTGGCTGCGCCCTGTGTCTCGATCGAACTCGAATCTCCCATCAACGACGCGAGGTACATCCTGGTGGCCGCCCCCGTCTGGTCTCGGGGATCCCGTACGCTGTTTCCCGACGGGAACAGCTACGCACTGATGTGCGGGCCTGCGTTCCCCACCGAGGTTCCAGAACTCGTTCAAACCGGCCTGCGCCGATTGTTCACAGGAGCGGAGCGCGTCGTGCTCTCTCATCGACCGGCGTGGCAGAAAGGGGACGGATGGAACGACGAACGAGCCGAAGCGTGGGCGACTGCCATCGACGCATTCGGTCCGCCGACGGATGGAAGCTCCGTGACCTGGGGTGAATTCGACGTCGAGCGCCGCACCTTCGTGACGGAACGCGCCGAAGTACGGCGAAGACTGTTGCTGGAGACCGTCGTCCGAGCTGCCCTCGAGAGGCGCGAGTACCTGGAAGTACTGAGATCTCTCTCGGTGAAGGCCTGCGAGCCGATCGAGTCGTTCTTGCGCATGGCGGCACGTGACCGTCGGAATGGATGACGAACATGACCATCAGTCCGCAACGCCGACGCGAGATCATCGATGCGCTGCGGCGTGGCACGGTCCCTCAACGCAGCCTCGACGCGTTTGCTGTGGGTCTGACCCCGTTCGAACGAGCCCTCGACGGCGAGCTCGAATCCGTCGCCGCAGGCGGTGCGGTTTTCAAGGCTGTGCGCGGCGAGTACGGGAGTGGCAAGACCTTCTTCGCGCGTTGGTTGCAGGACCGCGCTCGCAAGCGTGGATTCGTGACGAGCGAAGTCCAGATCTCCGAGACGGAGACTCCGCTGCACCGCCTCGAAACTGTCTACCGGCGACTCATGGAGCGGCTGTCGACGTCCGACGTCTCGCAGGGTGCGCTGAGAGCGGTTCTCGACAGTTGGTTCTTCACGCTGGAGCAGGATGTTCTCGCGGAGGGCGCGATCTCAGAGGGTGACACCGCTCAGCTCGTCGCTCGCACGAACGAGCTCATGGAACGTCGGCTCGCGGGGGTGAGTCGAACAGCGCCGGCTTTCGCGGCAGCACTACGCGCATATCGGGAGGCGTCGGCTCGCGAGGACGCAGTCGTCGCCGATGGCATCCTCGCGTGGTTGGCAGGTCAACCCAACGTTGGCGCCGACGTGAAGCGCGCGGCGAGCGTGAAGGGCGACATCGATCACTTCGGTGCGCTGTCGTTCCTTCAAGGTCTGTTGGTCGTGCTGCGCGACTCTGGCCATGCGGGACTACTTCTCGTCCTCGACGAGGTCGAAACGCTGCAGCGTGTGCGTGGCGACGTCCGCGACAAGGGGCTGAACGCGCTACGGCAACTCTTGGATGAAGTCGACGCCGGCCGATTTCCCGGTCTGTATTTGCTGATCACGGGAACGCGCGCGTTCTTCGAGGGGCCACAGGGCATTCAGCGCTTGCCGCCGCTCGCGCAGCGACTGCACGTGGACCTCTCCGCGGATCCCCGTTTCGACAACCCGCGTGCGGTGCAGCTCCGACTACCGGGATTCGACCTTCCGCGCCTCGAGGAAGTCGGTCGGCGGGTCCGCGATCTGTACCGCGAGCAGTCGTCGGCACAGGACCGGGTTCAGACGCGCGCGGACGACGACTACGTCGCGACGCTCGCAAGGGCGGTCACTGGTTCCCTCGGTGGAAAGGTCGGCGTCGCGCCGCGCGTGTTCCTCAAGAAGCTCGTGAGCGATGTTCTCGATCGCATCGACCAGTTTCCGGACTTCGATCCACGCAAGGACTATGCGCTCACCGTGACGGACCAAGAGCTGTCGGATGCGGAGCGGGAGGCCCGCGGTGCTTCCACTCCGGACGATGTTCGGCTGGACCTGCCGTGAAGGCGTTCGAACGACTTCATCCGGCGATTCAGCACCACATCGTCAATTCGCTGGGTTGGCCGTCACTGCGCGAGTTGCAAGAGCTCGCGATCGAACCCATCGCGAGCGGACAGCATGCGCTGCTGCTTGCCCCAACCGCCGGCGGGAAGACAGAGGCCGCGTTTTTTCCAGCGCTATCGAGAATGCTCTCCGAGGACTGGCGAGGGCTGAGCGTCCTCTACGTCTGCCCGATCAAGGCGTTGCTCAACAACCTAGAGCCGCGACTGCAGCTGTTCGCCAATCTAGTCGGTCGCCGAGTACAGCTCTGGCATGGCGACGTCGCGCAACGTGAGAAGGCCCGCGTTCCGTTCGACCCGCCTGACATCCTGCTGACGACCCCGGAGTCCATCGAGGTCTTGCTCGTGTCCCGCGATCACGCAAGGCGCGAACTGTTGCGTGACGTGCGTCTGGTCATCGTCGACGAGCTGCACGCGTTCGCGGGAGATGATCGCGGCTGGCACCTCCTTGCGGTGCTCGAGCGGGTGAGCCACTTGGCTGGTCGGACGCTTCAACGCATCGGGCTGTCGGCAACGGTTGGGAACGCCGTCGAACTTGGCTCGTGGCTCCGCGGCTCGGCACCGGGAGACACTCAGATCGTCACGCCGTCGGTGTCGGTGCGGGCCGAGGCCGATCTGTCGATCGACTTCGTCGGAACGCTGGCGAATGCGGCGACTGTCATCGCGCAACTGCATCGTGGCGAGAAGCGCCTCGTGTTCTGCGACAGCCGGACCCGCGTCGAAGAACTGGCGTCGCTGACTCGTGAACGCGGGATCGAGACCTACGTCTCTCATGGATCTCTGGGCCTCGACGAACGACGCCAGGCCGAGCATGCGTTCGCCGAGGGGTCGAACTGCGTGATCATCGCGACGAGCACACTGGAGTTGGGGATCGATGTGGGCGACCTCGATCGAGTCATTCAGATCGACGCACCGCCGACGGTCGCTTCGTTCGCGCAACGAATCGGACGGACGGGGCGCCGACACGGCACGCGAAGGAACTGTCTGTTCCTTGCGACATCCGACGACGCTCTCCTCCAGGCGTGCGCGCTCGTCACCCTCTGGTCGTCGGGATTCATGGAGCCTGTCGAGCCGCCGGCACGGCCCTATCACTTGTTCGCGCAGCAGATTCTCGCGCTCGTTCTGCAAGAGGGACGCATTGGAAGAACGGGATGGCGCGATTGGGTGGGTCGTCTTCCGGCCTTCGCGGCGATGTCCGCAGATGATCTAACGCAAGTCCTCGATCACATGGTGGCGTCGCAAATGCTCATCGACGACGGTGGTCTCCTGTCGATGGGTGCCACTGCGGAGTCGACCTACGGGTTCAAGAACTTCCTCACTCTGTTCTCTGTCTTCACGACGTCGCCGGTCTTCACGGTCTTCCACGGTCGACAGGAGATCGGGCAGGTTCATCAGGTCTCGTTCTTCGCGCCTCGCGGCGACGACCCTCTCGTTTTGACCCTTGGCGGACGTCATTGGCAAGTGACGGAACTCAATTGGGATCGACAGACAGCGCAGGTACAGCCGGCTGAGAACAAGGGACGTTCACGCTGGCTGGGGACGAGCGCCCCGCTGTCCTATCCGCTGTGTCAGGCGATGAAGAGGGTCCTGGCGGGCGAAGATCCCTCCGCACGACTCTCGCAGCGGGCCACCGACGCTGTCGCCAAGGTTCGCGCCGACTTTGCCTGGGTACGCCCCGACGAAACGGCAATCGCGTGGGATGAACGCGATCGTGTCCGTTGGTGGACGTTTGCAGGCTTGCGGGCGAACGCCCAGCTCGCATCGCAGGCCGAAGCAACGACAGCTGCGCGCTCGTGGGATCGGAATCTCGCAATCGACGTTGCGGAGCCCGCCGACGTAGAGGTGATCTGTCAATCCCTCTTCGAGAAGGGAGCTTCGTCGTTTCCGGCGGTCGTCGACCATCGAGCACTCGAACAGATCAAGTTCGCTGACTGCGTTCCCGGTTCGTTGCTGCAGCGGATGATGCAGCAACGATGGGCTGACCCGGTCGCACTAGCGGACATCGCTCGACAGCCGCGACGCATACTCTCGCGCCCGTCCAACTCCGACGGCGAGTGAGTACAAGAAGGTCTGGAGTCGCTCATCGACTCCGTCCGCGTTACATCGGCCACGAGGCTCGGTTCAAGCCCTGATCATGTTCCACAAGTCCCCCCGCTGGACACGGGCGCTCTGAGCCTCTACAACCCCTCGGCGTGCAGATCTGCGGCGCCGAACTCACCTCAGAAGACCTGACTTGGCTTGAAGGCCACGCCGGTGACCACAGCCGGACGGCGCTGGCCCGTGAGCTGTGCGCCCGCCATCGGATTCACGACGCGACCGGACGGCCTCGGATCACGGCCGTCCGGATCGAGCTCGCTCGCTGGTCGAGGGAATTGTCGCTGCCTGCGACGACGACCCGCATTCGCGCGGTTCGCCGGAAGTCATCCGTTGCGACTGCATCTCCCGAGTCGCTGACGCAAGAAGAGTTGGCCGCGCTCGGTCCGCTGAGCGTGCATCGCGTCGAGGGTCCCCGCGACTCGGCACACGCGGCTTGGACGCGTTGTTTGGACGAGCATCACTATCTCGGCTCGGGACCGTTGTGCGGCGCTCAGATTCGCTACGTCGTCCGCGCTGGCGATCGCGTGATCGGCGCGGCGAGCTTCTCGTCCGCGGCGCTCCACGTCGCCGCGCGCGACACGTACATCGGATGGAGTGACGAAGCTCGCAAGCGCAATCGCGATCGCGTGATCATGCAGAGTCGTTTCTGTCTCGCGGTGAGAGTGCGAAACCTCGCATCGCGCGTGCATTCACTGCTGCTGTCCTGCGTCGTCGACGATTGGCACGCTCGCTATGGCAAGCGGCCGGTGCTGGCCGAGAGCTTCGTCGACACCACGCGCTTCAGCGGCACGAGCTATCGCGCGGCCAACTGGACGTACGTCGGCGAGACCAGCGGCCGCGGTCGTCAGGATCGCGAACATGAGGCCACCGCGACCGTCAAGTCGGTGTGGCTGTTTCCGCTTGCGCAAGACTGGCAAGAGACACTGCGCATCGAGCCGGTACGCAAGCTCGATCCCAACGCGGACTGGGCGCAGGACGAGTGGGGATCCGCGGACCTCGGCGACGCGCGCCTGACGCGCCGCTTGGTCGCGTACGGCAGAGCGTGCTTCGACCGACCGACGGCGAATTTGCCGCAAGCCTGTGGCAGTAGCGCGGCGGCGAAGGCAGCCTATCGGCTGTTGAACCACAAGACCGCCGACCTCGACTCCTTCCTCGCCAGCCACCGCGAAAGCAGTCTTGCTCGCGCTGCGCAGGAATCGGTCGTATTGGCGATTCAGGACACGACGAGCCTCAACTATTCGCGCCATCCCGCCACCGAAGGGCTCGGCCCGATCGGTTCGCAAAGCGACGCGGTCATCGGTCTCCATGTGCACAGCGTGCTGCTCTCGAACTTGGCGGGTACGCCTCTCGGATTGATCCACATCAACGCGTGGGCTCGTGCACAGAAGGACTTCGGAGGCGCGGACGAGCGCTACGACTTGCCGATTGCGCAGAAGGAAAGTCACAAGTGGATCCGCGGCTACGAAGTCGCCGACGCTGCTGCGAAGAGACTCGATCGCACGCAGGTCGTCACCGTCGCCGATCGTGAAGCAGACATCTTCGAACTGTTCGAGACCGCGCTCGCAGGCAAAGCGCAGCTCTTGGTGCGCGCGGTCCAGCGGCGACGCATCCTGACGCCGGAAAGTGCCGTCGAGGGTTACCTGTGGGAGTCCGTCCTCAAGGAACCGATCGCAGGCGAGATCTTCGTCCACGTCCCGCGCAGCGGGAGTAGGAAGTCGCGCACGGCCCACATCGACGTGCGCTTTCGCGAAGTGCGCATATCGAAACCGGTGGACCGCAAAGGCAAACAGCGCGCGGTGACGGTCCGCGCGATCGCGGCGACCGAGCGCGCAGAGACCGGCGGTAGTGACCCGATCGAATGGCTGTTACTGACGACGCTGCCGGTCGACTCGGCCGAAAGCGCGATCGAGAAGATCCGCTGGTACACGCAGCGCTGGCAGATCGAGATCTTCCACCGCACGCTCAAGACCGGCTGCAAGATCGAGCGCAGGCAATCCAGCACGGCGGAGAGCCTCAAAGCAGGACTCGCCATCGACGCGGTCGTCGCGTGGCGCGTCATGCATCTTGTGAAACTCGGAAGGGAAGTCCCCGACGCGCCGTGCACCGTCTTCTTCGAAGAGCTCGAGTGGAAGGCGCTGTACTGCTTCGTCCACAAGACCAAGACGCCGCCCGTAGAGACGCCAACTTTGCACGACGCTCTTCGCAAGGTCGCGTCGCTGGGTGGCTTCCTCGGCCGCAAGAGCGACGGCGATCCGGGCGCTGAAACGACGTGGAAAGGACTCGAACGGCTCACGGACATCGCGGCCGTCTTCGCGATCTTCTTCTCGTCCGCGTAGCCCGTGCCCAGCGGGGGGACTTGTGGGTAAGGGTTAGGTTCAAGCCCCCCCCCCTCACTCCAACCCCAACTCCACCCGCCGATCGAAACACATCGCGCGATCCGCCCTTGCGTCCAGCGTCTCCAGCACCGTCGCGACGTTCGGTTCGGGCTTCCCCTTGTAGATCTCCTTGCCGTTCACCATCACGATGACGTCCTTCGTGACGTCGATCATCGTGGGGTTCAGGAGGACGTCGAAGGACTTCCAGTCGGCGTTCTTGATCTGGAGGTCGAAGGTATTGCCGTCGCGGGTGGCGACGACCTTCATGTTGTCCTTCGGGTCCTTGCAGTGCAGCCAATAGAACCAGTGCTTGGGGAGGCGCGGGAGCGGGGAGCTCGGTTCGGCCATGGGGAACGGCTCGGACGCGTATTCCCACACCAGCTTGGTCGGAAAGGTGTCGCGCTTCTTGGTTTCGAGCCAGCGGATGCCCGTCTCCGGCTCGCCGGGCGGGAAGGCGTGTTCGAGGCCTTCATAGGTTTTGAACACGAACTGTTCGTAGCCGCTCGGATCCTGCTTGCGGAGTTCCTCGATGCGGTCCCACACGTAGAGGAACGTGCCGGGCATGCAGTGGTCGTCGGCCAGGCCGATGTAGGAATACATCGCGAGGTTGCGGACGTTGGGGACGAGGCCGTGCTGGAGTTGCTCGACCTCTTCCTTCTTCCATAGTTGGCTCTTCGGCGACGCCATCAAGACGCCGGCACACGGGGAACTGCCCGCCAGCAGATCGGGGTGGCGGCCGGCCATGAACCACGAGCCCGTGCCGCCCATCGAGAAGCCCATGGTGTAGACGCGGTCGGGATCGACGTCGTGGACGACCTTGGCGTACTCGATCAGCGTGAGGACGAAGCGCTCGCCGTGCACCGTGTTCCAGGTGTCGTGGACGAGCTGGATGCCTTGCGGATACAGGCCCATGCAGTCCTTCGCGATCCAGCGCGTGGCTTCGGCGGCGTCGCCCGCTCCCTCGCCGCCGCCGTGCAGGCCGACGACGAGGCCGATGGACTTGCCCTTCTTCTCCTTGATCAGGAACTTCGCCTTGCCGAACGGCGTGTCGAACGCGTTGCCCTTCGGCCCGCTCGGTTTGAACGCGTGCTTCTTCCAAGCGCGCCAGAACGCGTCGCGGACCGGCTCGAGCCCGCCCTCGTCGAACGAGCCGAACTGCTTCGCCTGCAGCAGCAACGCGGCGCGCACGTCGGGATCCCACGCTTCGAACGCCGTCTTCGGCCGCGCTTCGAACCATGCCTGCGCGAGCGGCTCGAGCTTCTTCGCGTCGACGGGCTGGACGTCCCCGACGGCGAGAACGGCGGCGATGAGGCAGGCGATCATGGCAAGGCCTTCGGACGGTTCGGGGCGCGGCAGACGCTACCGCATCCCCCTTGGCGGACGCAGCAGGTCACCGGAGTTGTCGTTCGCGCGACAACAATCGTCGCCGACGCGCGTATACACGGCGCCTCGCACCGCCCGTCGTGGAGATCTCGCATGCTCGCCGCCTTGGCCATCGCGCTCACGCTGCAGTCCGCCGCCGACGACTCGCCGGCCGTCACTTGGCTGAAGGCCAATGCCGTCGCGATCCGCACCACGGACATCGACGCGACGGACGTCGCGGATCTCGCGCCGCTGAAGGCCGCGATCGGCGACGCGCGCATCGTGCAGATCGGCGAGCCCTCGCACGGCGACGGCACGGGCTTCCTGCTGCGCGGGCGCATCTTGAAGTACTTGCATCGCGAGCTCGGCTTCGACGTCGTCGCGTTCGAGTCCGGCACGTTCGACTGCTCCGTGATGATGGACAAGCTGCGCTCGGACATGGCCCTCGACGAAGCTCTGAGCTACGGCGTGTTCTCGATCTGGGGCGCCAGCAAACAGTGCCGCCCGTTCTTCGACTATGCGCGCTCGACGCTCACGACCGAACGACCGCTCGAACTCGCGGGGCTCGACCTGCAGTTCTCGGGACGCGGTGGCGAGGAGTTCGGTTCGTTCGTCACCGCGTTCTTCGAGGGGCCCGCACTAGGCGCCGTCGACGAGGCGGCGCGCAAAGGCGTCGACATGGCGATCGATCGTTTGTTCAAGCCGCCGTACATGCCGTCGCCGGAGCAACTGGACCGCGACAAGGCCGCGATCGCAGCGGCGATCACGCAGATGCGCGCGAAGCAGGACGAGATCACGAAGAACGTGGACGCGCGCGCGTTCGAGTTCTTCGTGCGCTGTCTCGAGAACCTCGCCGTCCAGTCGGAGTTCCGGCTGCTGATGCAGACGGGCCGCGACCCGATCCAGACCGCGAACCTGCGCGACCAACGCATGGGCGAGAACCTCGTCTGGCTCGCGAACGAGCGCTACGCCGGCAAGAAGATCGTGGTGTGGTCGGCGAACGGTCACTGCGCACACGACGTGAAGCGCGTCGACACGCATTCGACCGCGACGAACGCCGCGCAGCGCATCTCGATGGGCGACGTCGCACACAAGGCGCTCGGCGACTCGATGTACACGGTGCTGATGACGGCGCGCAGCGGTTCGTTCGCGATGGTGAACCAGCCGGCGGTGAAGCTCGACGACGCACCGGCGGGAGCGCTCGAAGCGGCGATCGGCAGCCTCGGCCACGCGTTCGCGTTCGTCGATCTGCGCGGCGCACGCGCGGACGACGCGGCGTGGAGTAACTCGAGCTTCGTCGCACGCCCGTTCTCGTACGCGCCACGCGACGCGAAGTGGTCGACGATGGCCGACGCGTTCCTCTACGTCGACGTGATGGAACCAAGCGTCCTACCTTGAGCTCGGGCCGCATGGCCGGATCGTGCGGACGATCCAGCCCGGTCGGGGCCTTGGCCCCGACACCCGCATGAGGCGGGGGGCCGAAGGCCCCCCGCACCCCCCTCGCTCGACCGCTCGCGGTCGAGCGACCCAAGGGGAGGCCCACAAACGAGCGGGCCTCCCCTTGGGCAACCCCACCGCCCTTGGGCCGCTCGGACGACTTCACGCGAAGGGACGTCGGGAACAGGCTCTCGCCGCGGCCGTTCAAAGCCGCGGGGGTGGCTTGACCCCTGCGGGTTTGACGGGCCCTGTCGATCTGACACCGGGTGCGATGCTTGCGCGAGCTGTACAGCGGATCGCCACAGCCGCGGCGGGCTGCTGAACGGCCGCGGCGAGAGCCCGTTCCCGACGTCCCTTGGCTGCGGAGTGGTTACCTGACGAGCGTGCGGCCTGGAACCGAGGGAAGCGTGACGGTTCTTGGCGCGAACCGGACGGGGACGGAGGCGCGTCTGTCCCCGATCTGTCCCCGCCGGCGTTCGTGTCCGGCTGGCCGGACGAAGTAGCCACCGATGATCGCGTCCGGGTCTCGGTGCTCGGTCCCCGGGTCTCCGGTCTCGTCTTCGGGTCTCGGTCCCCTGTTCTCCGGTCTCGGTGATCGTCTCCTGAGAGCGCGCACCTCTTGCATCCCAACCAGACCAGTCGCGCTCTCCTGCCGGTCGTGCGAAGCACGATCGCGAGCGAATGCGAGCGAACACGGTCCGCTCAAAGCGCGGCCGGTCGGCGCGCAGCGCGCCGTCGGTCACCGGGTCTCCGGTCTCGGGTCTCCTCTTCGGCCCTCGGGTTTCCCCATGGCGATCCCCTCCGACGATCGCGTCCGAGCTCATCCGGGCGGCACTCGTTGTCATGCTGGGTGTCCGCCTACACTGCTTCGCGCCGGTTCCCCTCGCCCGAGATCGCCATGCTCTCCCTGGTCGTCCTCGCTTCGACGTTGCTCGCCCCTCCCAGCGATGCGCAGATCCAGAAGCTCGTCGACAAGTGGTTCGCCGCTGCTCCTGAGCAACGCTCCTCGGTGGCCGCCGAGTTCGCGCAGTTCGACGTCGTCGACGCCAAGGTTTGCTCGAAGTGGTTGCCGAAGTTCATCGACACCGCACGTGAGGGCGACAAGCTCGATCTCGCCGCTGGGACGCACTACCTCTTCGACGAGAAGAAGAAGCGCGGGAAGTACATCGTCCAGGGCAAGGGCGACAAGGCGCTCGTGTTCGGACTGCATGGCGGCGGCGCTGGCGTCGGCGATGCGGGGTCCGCGCAATCGGGACTCGGCGGCGCACTCGGCAAGGCCGGCGCCGTCGTGATCTACCCCGAGGTGCTCGAGAAGACCGAGTACGGCTGGGGCGAAGACGACACCGTGAAGTTCGTGCTCGAGTTGCTCGAGCGCGCGAAGCGGACCCGCGACTTCGACTGCAACCGCATCTACGTGACCGGCCACTCGATGGGCGGTTACGGGACTTGGACGATCGGGGCTCGCTTCGCGGACCGCTTCGCCGGACTCGCGGCATTCGCCGGCGCGGCGACTCCGTACTTCGAACCCGGCGACGAGACAAAGACGAAAGTGATCGGCATCCAGGACGGCATCCTGCCGAACCTGCGCAACGTACCGCTGTTCGTGTACCAGAGCCTCGACGACAAGAACGTGCCGCCGTGGTCGAACATCTTCGCGGCGAAAGAGCTGAAGCGACTGCAGCAAGAGCACGGCGGCTTCGAGTTCGTCTACGAAGAGGTCGACGGCCGCGGCCACGACTTCCCGGCGAAGGGGCCCGGCCCCGGCATCGAATGGGCGATGAAGCACACGCGCGAGACGCGCCCGAAGAAAGTGCTCTGGCAACCGACGTACTCGTGGAAGCGACAGTTCTATTGGCTCGCTTGGGAGAAGCCGGAGATCGGCGCGCTCGTGCATGTCGAGATCACCGGCGACAACGCGATCGCGATCACGACGAAGGCGAAAGCCCTCGACGGCTTCTCGTTGTTGCTCGACGACAAGCTCGTGGACCTCGAGCGCGACGTGGTCGTGACGGTGAACGGGACACAGGTATGGAAAGGCAAGGGCGAGCGGCGGCTGACGACGCTGCTCGAGACCGCCGCGGCGAACGCCGATGCGGACCTCGCCTTTCCCGTTCGCATCCGTTGGTGAGGCGTCCGGTGAGGCGTTCCGCGGTTTTCCTCGTCGTGGGCTGAACCACTTACGCGGTCGGCGCACACGGACGCGATGCCATGCACACCGACCCACGCCTCCTCGATCCGACCTTCCTACTCGAACACGATGCTCGACTGCGCGCGCTTGCGCGTCGGCTCGTCCACGATGCCGCCCTCGCCGACGACATCGCGCAGGACGTTTGGCTGCACGCGCTGCGCGGCTCGCACCGCGTCGAAACCCGCATCTCCGGTTGGCTGAGCGGCATCGCGCGCCACGTCGCGTTCGGACGCAAGCGCGAGCACGCGGCGCGCTCACGTCGAGAGTTCGCGACTCCCCCACCGTCGCCGACGCCCTCCGCCGAAGACCTCGCCGCACGAGAAGCCGCGCGACGCGCCGTCGTCGCCGCCGTGATGCGCTTGCCCGATGCCGCGCGCGACGTGATCGTGCTGCGCTTCTTCGACGATCTGTCGGCGCGCGAGATCGGCAAACGCATCGACGTACCGCTCGAGACTGTCCGCACCCGCATCAAGCGCGCTCTCGAACAACTGCGCCGCGATCTCGATCGCGAGTACGGCGGCGACGGCCGCTCGTGGTGCATCGCGTTGGCGCCGATCCTCGCCGTGCCGAAGGCCGCGCTCGGCACGCTGGCGATCGCGGGCATCGCGGCGGTCGCCGTCGTGCTCGTCGGCCTTGCCCTCTCACCGATGTTCGAGACCACGACCGTCGCGTCGTCGAGCGAGTCCAGCACCTCGGCCGACGCGAACGTCGCGCCGCTCGGTCCTCCCACCACCGACGCCCGGACGGATGCGGAACCCCTGCAGGAAGCCGCACCCGTCGTCGTCGGGCCAGCAAGCACCAAGCGCTCCGCGATCCTCGATGCGGCGACGGCCGACGTCTCGGACATCGAAGGTCGAGTCGTCGACGTGTTCGGCCATCCGATCGCCGACGTGCGAGTCTCGTTGCACGTGAAAGATCGACGCGGCCCGGAGGTCGCGGTGCTCGAGTTCGGCTCGGTCGTCACGACCAAGGCCGGCACGTTCACGTTCCCCGCCGCGCCGCGCTTCGGCAGCACCGACGACGACGTGTTCCGCGACGACGTGACGTTCGAACACACCGACTACCCGACGCTCGAAACCATGCTCGCGTCCCGCCGCGGAGCGGAGGTCACCCTGCGCGGACTCGTTCGCTTGCGTGGAACCGTGCGCGAATCGATGGCGAACTCCGTCGTCGAGGGCGCGACCGTACGGGCAGCGAAGCGCGGCGTGTTCGGACTCACGACCGACACGATCGCGACCACGACATCGCGGGCCGACGGCTCGTACGAATTGCGCGTGCCGCAAGACACCGCCGTGATCCTCGAGGTCACGAGGACGAACTTCCCGCCGATCGAACGCGAGACGCGCGTCGGTCGCGACCCCGAGCACGTCGTCGACATCGAACTGCCGCCGATGCGGCCGCTCGTGCTCGAGGTCGCGACGCTCGGATCGAACGCTGCGGTCCAGGGCGTCGAAGTGCGTACGAGTGGCCCCGGCGTCGGAACGCTGCTCGGCACGACGTCGGCCGACGGACGCTTCGAGCTCGCGGGCATCCCGTGGGCCGAATGGTCCGCCACGCTGCGCTTGCCGGATCGACCGCTCGAGATCTGGTTCACCGTCCCGCCCATGCTGCAGTGGGCATGGAGCGACCCCGTCCGCATCCTCGTGCCTGAACCGTGGACGGTGCGTGGTCGGCTCGTCAGCGCCGATGGTTCTCCGCTGCGCGACGTCGGCATCGGGCCGGCGCGACCGCCTGCACTCGCTCCGCTGAGCTTCGACGAGTTCACGCGAACGACGGGGCTCTCACTCGGGCTCATCGGCGGGTTGATTTCGCGCGAGCCTCCTCACGTCACGCTCGCCGACGACGGCAGCTTCGAGTTCGTCGATCCGCTCGCAGGCCGCGCGAACCACGCGCTCTACGTCAAGCGCCCCGGCGAGAAGAGCGCGCGGCATCTCCTGCACACGTTCGACGCACCGATGTCCGGCGCGACGTACGACCTCGGCTCGCTCTCGATCGACATGACCACCGCGTCGGTCCGCCTTCGTGTGCGCGACGCCGCGACGACGTTGCCCGGCGCGACGATCGTCGGCGTGCACGACGGCGAGACGCGCTCTTGGACCATGGGTGGACACGGCTACCTCGAAGTCGACGACTTGCCCGCGGGCACGTGGACGTTCACGGCCACGGCCTTGCCCTACGGCAGCAGTGAACCGCTCGTCGTTACGCTCGACCCCGACATCGTCCATCCCGTGGTGATCGACTTCGCCGGCAAGGACGACGAACTCGCGACGACGCGAGGCGTCGTGCTGCTCGCCGACGGCAAGCGCGCGAATCGCTTCAACGGTCATGTCTTCGCGATGCAGGGCGAACAGCGGATCGATGTCCGCACGCTCGACGACGGCTCGTTCGAGACCACGACGTCGAAGCACGCGACCGAACCGCTGCGCTTCGCGTTCTCGAACACGTTCCCGAGCTGCGTCGCGTCCGCCAACCCCGGCGCGACCGACGTCGTGCTGCGCCATCCACACCTCGTCCCGTTCCGCATGCGCTTCGTCGACGCGGCCGGCGCCGCCTGGACGCAGCCGGTCTTCTTCGAGTGGAAGGACGACGCGATGTTCCGTCTCGTGCCGAACGACTCCGGCGCGACGCCGCGCTCCGACGGCATCCTCGAGTTCCTGTGGCCCGAGGGACCGCTCACGCTGCGTGTGCTGCGCCACGTCTCTCCGCTCGCCGAGGGCGTGATCGTCGACGTCGACGTCCGCGCGAACGACGACGCCTCCGCGCCACGCATCACGGTGCACTGATCGATTCACGGACGGTTCACGCGCACTGAACGCGATCTCCGCGCACATGCCGAACCTCCCAGCGTCGCGTGCATCCCGTACGCGACGACGAATGGAGGAACCTCGATGAAGTTCGCGCTCGCTTCCGTACTCGCGCTGTCCTCGACCCTCGCGTCGGCCGCGGAACCCGTGGCGATCGAGTTGTTCGGCACGACCTACCGCGTGCAACGGTTCGACGATCACCAGGAGCTGACACCGACCGACCCGCTGAATCCGACGCAGACGATCGGGATGATCGAGTGCGAAGGCTTCCACTGGCTCGGCGGCGACCGCTTCCTGCTGTCCTCGAACGAGATGAACCAGTTCGGCAGCTACGCCAACTTCGTCATCGAGGGACGTGTCGTGACCGACGCCGCCGGCGTCGCCACGAACGAGGTCGAAACGACAGAGAGCGACGGCTCGGACTGCGTCACGCGCGCGCTCGGCCCGCGCTTTCCGCGCGGACTGTTCGTCGCGATGAGCGACGACCGCACGTTCCAGCTCTACGACGCAGGAGCCCTGCGCGATCGCGTCGAGGCGAACGCGCCGACCTCGCGCGGATCACGACTCGATGCGCGCGCGCTCGACCTTGAACGCCGCGAACTGCGCCGCGATCACCGACGCGCGCGCCGGCTTGCGCAAGTCGACGACGTTCGACGCCGTGGCGATCGGCTTCGGCTTCTCGTCCGGAAGGCCGGACCACAGCCGCACGACCAGCGCACCCTCGCAGGGATTCAGCGCGAGCAAGTCGTCGACGAAGCAGGCGTCCGCGATGACGAGCTCGTAGGGCTCGTTCGTCGAGCCCGCGGCGTCGAGTTGCGCCGCGCCGTCGCGCGCGTTGACCGCGCTGACCACGCGCGCCCGCCGGCGAGCGAGACCGTCCGAGAGCACGACCCGCGGCAGCATGCGCTCGACGATCACGAGCGACTTGGCGTTGGAGAACTGCGCCGTCGGTCCATGCGAATGATCGACGTCCGCAGCGACGGGGAGTGCGACCTCGAGCCGGAAGCACGAGCCCTCGCCTTCGCGACTCGTGACGGTGAGTCGCCCTCCCATCAATTGCGTGAGCTGACGACAGATCGCGAGCCCGAGTCCGGTGCCGCCGAACGCGCGCGTCGTCGACGAGTCGAGTTGCGCGAACTCGTCGAAGATCTCGCCGAGGCGATCGGCCGGGATGCCGATGCCGGTGTCTTCGACGTCGATGCAGAGGCGCAGCCGATCGTCGCCTTCGAGCGTGGCTTGCAGCGTGACGAGCACATGGCCGGTGCGCGTGAACTTGATCGCGTTCGAGAGCAGACCGAGCACGACCTGACGCAGGCGATACGGATCGCCGAGGACCTGCGGAAGATCGGTCACCGTCGTGCGCACCGCGATGTCGAGGCCCTTCTCGTACACGCGGGGCGCGCAGTGCTCGACCACTTCCTCGATCGAGCTGACCGCGTCGAACGCGATCGCGTCGATGCGCAGTCGACCGGACTGCGCCTGCGAGTAGGTCAGCACGTCGTCGACGATCGAGAGCAGCGCGCCGGCCGAAGTCTTGACGGTCGACGCCAACTCGCGTTGATCGTCGTCGAGCGCGGTCTCGAGTAGCAGGTCGTTCATGCCGATCACGCCGTTCAACGGCGTGCGCAGCTCGTGGCTCACGGTCGACAGGAACGCCGTGCGGGCCGCGACCGCGACTTTCGCGTCGTGGCACGACACCTCGAGTTCACCGAGCATGTCGTCGATGCGCAGCTCGCGTTCGCGTGCGCGCCGCTGAAGCAGGTACACCATCCAGCCGAAAAACACGCCGAGCGCGCATGCCGCCGACGTGCTGAACAACGCCGCGCGACGCATCCCGTCGAGACGCGCGACGAAGCGATGGGCGTCGAGATCGACGCCGACGACTCCGACGAACTCGCCCTTGCCGTCGTAGAACGGCGCGTAGCCGCTGATGAACGTGCCCCACGGATCGGTGTAGGGCGCCTGTTCGACGCTGTTCTTCTGCTCGCGCAACGCGGCCAGCATCGCGTCGCTGGCGTCGCCGTAGACCTGGTGGATGTGCGACTTGTCGTCGGTGCCGTCGCCATCGGAATCGCCGGCCTCGGTCGGATCCAGCACGAAGCGCACTTCGTCGTCGACGAGCACGCACGTGTAGACGAAGCGCAACTCTTCGCTCGCCGTCTGGATGCGCGCGAGGGGCTCGATCGCGCGAGCGTACTCGGGCGAGAATTCCTGAGCGGGATGCGTGAACGTGCGGTGCAGGTCACCGTCGACGAACGTGGCCGCCAGTCGCGCGACACGGCGCAAGTCCTCGCGCACCTCGTTCTCGAGCGCGTCCTTGCTGTGCAAGTAGAAGACCAGCGAGGCGGCCAGCGCCGCCACGACGATCAGCAGCGTCGCGAGCACACCGTCCCGAACGGGTTGGATGTGGTTCGCCGCTGCCGACGGGGTCGAACTGAAGCGTGATCGCGTCGATTGCATCAATGGATCGAAGAGTGGACTTCGATCGTTGCATCGACTCCGCGCGAACACACGCTGGAGATTCAATCCGGCTTCGAGACGGTCGTGACGACAGCGCGAGACGCGGTCTTGCACCTCTGAAACGAACGGGCCCCAATCCGCCATCTCTTCGCGGACGAATTCCGGACGAACTCATTGAGGCGAAAGGTCTCGCACGCGGACGGAGCGGAAGCGAGCGGCGACGCCATCCTTCACGTGCGGTGCGCCGTAGCGCTGCAGCCCGAGATATCCCTCGGTCACCCGTTCCGCGAATGGAGGTCCTTGCTCGGGCTTCAGCGCGTGCGTGTCGACGTCGTAGAGCATCACGCCGTTCAACGCGACCGCGAGGCGCGAGCCGGCGCACAGCACGTCCAGGCGGTTCCACGAACCGATCGGCTCGAGCTCCTCGACCGGGGCGGCGATCGCGCCATAGAGGCTGCCCGAATGCTGCCACGACTTCAGCGGCGTGCCGGTGATCTCGCCCCAGTGGTAGTCGTCGATGAGCTGGATCTCGCAGCCCGAGTACGCCGGATTCTTGTCTCCAGGCTTCGCGCGCAGGAACAGACCGCTGTTCGCGCCCATCGCCAACTGGAACTCCAACGTCAGCGCGAAGTCGCGGAACACCTCGTTCGTGCGCAGCGTGCCGCCGCCGTGCGCGGGGATCTCGAGCACGCCGTCGACGATGCGATACCCGTCGGCGTCGCCGAGCGCCTGCCACTCCGACAGATTCGTCTGCGCGAGCAGATCGCGAGACGGAGGCTCGGCTGCACCGAACACGCGCGTGAAGCGCGGATCCTCGACGATCAAACGCGCGCCGGGCGTCGCGTTCACGAGGTCGCGGCCCGCCATGCGCCCGAGCACGCTCGCCGCCGTCGACAGCGCGTCGGCCGTCGTCGCATCGCTTGCGATCACCGTGAACACGAGCGGCTGCGTCAGCGCCTTGCCCGAGCGCGGATCGATCACGTGCGACCACTGCGCGCCGTCGACGTCGATCGCTTGTTCGGTGGGACCCGACGCGGCGAGAGCTTGGTTCACGAGCGTCACGGTCTCGACCGCGAGCGCTGCTCCGTGGACGCCGACCGCGATCGTCCAGCCGTCCTTGCCCGGCGGCGCGTCCCCGCACGCGATGTCGCCCGAGAAGTCGACCATCGCACGCGCGAACCCGCGCTCGCGCAGCACGCGCAACGCGGCGTCGGCGCCGAGGCCCATGCCGATGCCGCCGAAGTCGAGCCCCGCGCCGGCGCGCTTCAGTTCGATCGTGCTCGCGCTCGCGTCGACCACGACGTCGCGCCAATCGACCGCGGCGCGCGCGGCGTCCCACTGCGCGGGATCGGGAGCCGAGCCCTTCGCGCGCGCGTCGCGCCAAAGTCGGACGAGCGGCATCACGGTCGGATCGAATGCTCCACCGGTGCTTTCGGCGAATGCGAGCGCGCGCTGCGTCGCTTGCAGCAGCGTCGCGCTCGCGGCTTGTGGCCCCTTCCCGCCGCTTCCGTTCAGGCGCGTGACTTCGCTGTCGACGCGCCAATCGGACAACACGTCCTCGAGCGCCGTGATCTCCGCGAACGCGTCCTTCGCGGCGGCGAGCGCTTCGGGCTCGCCCTGCGATCCGTCGGCGTAGAACGCCAGACGACACTCGGCGCCCATCAGGATGCGCGTATACTCCCACCGCTTCGCCTCGCTCGATGCCGGCGCGGAGCACGCCAGCTCGCTCGTTCCGACGATTCCGAACAGGATCCCCCCGAGGAGACCCGCCGCTTTGAGAGAACGTAAATCAATCCGATTGATTCGCGTTCTCGGCCTCACAAGGTGTTGCTCGGCGGCGGCAGCCGCCGAATTCAAAGACGTTGGGGACTGAGCATGACCGAACCATTCGTTCATAGGGCGACTGCTCCGCTTTCTTCACGGCGTGGGACGGCGCGACTCGTGTTCGCATGCGGGCTGACGATGGCCTTGGGCGTGGCGTTCACCGGGGCGGCTCCGTTCCAGGATGCCCCGGCCGCGGCGCAGCCGCAGGACGAGGCGAAGGCCGAGGGGGCGACGCCCGCGCCGACCGTAGCGGTCGGCGACGCGAAGCCGTTCGCGCTGACGATACCGGGCACGACGGTCGTGCTCGACATGCTGCCCGTCCGCGTCGCGATCGAAGACGACGCGAAGTCGACCAGGACGATCTGGGTCGCGAAGACCGAGACGACGTGGGACCTCTACGACGCGTTCGTGATGGCGCAGGACAAGCCCGCCGCCGATCGTTCGGCCGCGGTCGACGCGGTCGCGCGCCCGACGAAGGCCTACGTGCTCGCCGATCGCGGGTTCGGCCACGCCGGATTCCCCGCGTTGTCGATCTCGGCGAAAGGTGCACAGCAAGCTTGCGCGTGGCTCAGCGCGCTGTCGGGCGTGACGTTCCGCTTGCCGACCGAAGCCGAATGGGAAGCCGCCGCGCGCGCGGGCGACGAAGCCGCGGCGCCGGCGATGCTCGACGACGTCGCGTGGCATCTCGGCAACGACGACAAGAAGACGCGCGCGGTCGCCACGAAGACCGCGAACGCGTTCGGCCTCCACGACATGCTTGGCAACGTCGCCGAATGGTGCACGACCGCGGACGGCAAGACCGTGCTGCGCGGCGGCTGCTTCCTCGACAAGCCCGAAGTCCTGACGTACGCCGCGCGGCGCGAGCCCGTGAAGGCGTGGAACCAAAGCGACCCTCAGATCCCGAAGAGTAAATGGTGGCTCGCGGATGCCGCGTTCGCCGGTTTCCGCGTGGTCTGCGACTCCGCCCCGTCTCCGTGACCGATCGTTGAACTCGACCCGATTCGCCCACATCCGCCCACATTCGCCTGGAGATCGACCCGTGAACGAACCGCATCCCACCGATGACGTCATTTCGATCGACGGCCGCCAGTTCTCGCGCCGGCTGTTCCTCGCCGGCTCGGCCGCGGCGATGGTGCCGTTCGCATTGGGCAGCGGCGCGTTCGGCGCGACGCGCGACCGCACGGTATTGAAAGTCGGCTTGATCGGTTGCGGCGGCCGCGGCACCGGCGCCGCGATGCAAGCGATCTCCGCCGAGAACGGCACGGTCGTCCTCCACGCGATGGGCGACGTGTTCCTCGATCGCGCGGAGTCGGCGCTCGCGAACTTGAAGGAAGCGGCCGGCGAAGAAGGCGCCGCGCGCATCCAAGTGACGCCCGAGCGCATGTTCACGGGCTTCGACGCCTATGAAAAGGTGATCGCGAGCGGCGTCGACGTCGTGTTGCTGACGACGCCGCCGTACTTCCGCCCCACGCACCTGAAGGCCGCGATCGCCGCCGGCAAGCACGTGTTCTGCGAGAAGCCCGTCGCCGTCGACGCGCCCGGCGTCCGCTCGGTGCTCGAGAGCGCGAAGCTCGCGAAGGAGAAGAACCTGTCGATCGTCTGCGGGTTCTGCTGGCGCTACAACAACCGCCACCGCGCGCTGTGGGAGCGCGTCCACTCCGGCGCGATCGGCGACGTCCGCGCGTACTACTCGACGTACAACGCGTCGCCGCTCGGCACGCGCAAGCGCGACCCGGCGTGGAGCGAGATGGAGTTCCAACTGCGCAATTGGCAGCACTTCACGTGGCTGTCGGGCGACCACATCGTCGAGCAGGCCGTGCACTCGATCGACAAGCAGGGCTGGACGTTCCAAGACGCGCCGCCGCTGTCGGTCGTCGCGGTCGGTGGCCGGCAGGCTCGCGTCGGCGAAGAGCGCGGCGACGTCTACGACCACTTCAGCGCGACCTACGAATACGCGAACGGCGCGCGCGCCTTCCACATGTGCCGCCAGATCGACAACTGCGCGAACGACAACAGCGATTGGATCTGGGGCACGAAGGGCGACGCGCTCGTGAACGGCTGGCAGCCGCTGCATCGCATCACCGGCGCGAACGCGTGGGACTACGAAGGTCCCGACAACGACATGTATCAACAGGAGCACGACGAACTGATCGCGTCGATCCGCGCCGGCACGCCGAAGAACGACGGCGAGTGGGTCGCGCACTCGACGCTGCTCGCGATCATGGCGCGCATGGCCGCGTACACGGGGCAGCAGGTCTCGTGGCAGCAGGCGCTCGAATCGAACGAGATGCTCGGCCCGCGCGAGCTCGCGTTCGGCGACGCCCCGAAGGTCATCGTGCCGGTGCCGGGCATCACGAAGTTGAGCTGAGCGGTGCGTCAGAGGCGCGGCGCGTCGGTCACGACGACCGGCGCGCGCGCCAATCCGCAGCGAGCAGTCCGAGGAACACCGCGTCCTGGATCTCGTCGTTGACGAACCAGCGCTCGCGCAGATAGCCCTCGCGCCGGAAGCCGAGGCTCTCCAACAATCCCATCGACGCGTCATTGCGCGGGTCGACGTCGGCTTCGATGCGGTGGATGCGCAGGTCGTCGAACGCGAAGTCGAACAGGCGCGTCAGCACTTCGCGCATGATGCCGCGTCGCCACTGCGAGTCATGCAGCGCGTAGCCGATCTCGCATCGACGGTGCATCGCGTCGAGCGCGAAAAACGTGCACGTGCCGATCAACCGATCGTCCGATCGCAGGGCGATCCCCCACTGGAACAGCGAGCGCTCCGCGAAGAAGTCGAAGATCGATTGGATGTACGCGATGGCCTCGGCGCGCTCGCGCATCGCCGGCGAGCTCCAATACCGCATCACGCGCGGGGACGAGAACACGGCGAACAAGTCGTCCGTGTCCGCCATCGTGACGGGGCGGATGCGCAGGCGCTCGGTCTCGAGCACCGGCAGCGCGGTGGCGTCGGCCAGGAACTTGGGCGATTCGGTCATGGCGCCCTCATCCCCGAGTTCGCGGACACACGCGCTGCTCGACGTCGTTCGGTCGACATCAGACGGAGAGCGATCCGCGCGTGAGGCTCGGATCGACTCCGAGGCCACGCGCACACGCCTCTTGGCGATACGTGAAGATCCGACGCAGTTGCCGCTTCACGATCGGCAGCGCGACGTTCGACAGCGGCGCGAGCGGCAACGCGTACTCCACGCGGTCGCGGATGTGCGTGCCGCCGTCGCCGTCCTCGAACTCGTGCGTGTGGACCCACTTCGCGTACGGGCCGCGCTCCTGCGTGTCGGCGAAGCGCGTCGGCGGCTCCCACGCGGTGATCAGCGTCTTCCAATGGAACGGCAGACCGTGGAGGCTCAATCGATAGTCGATGATCGCGCCGGTGTGGATCGGCACCGGCCGCGGCGTCAGGATGCGAAACCGTAGTTCCGGCGGCGTGATGCGCTCGAGGTTCTCCGCGTCGGCGAAGAACGCGAACACGCGCTCGCGTGGCAATGGGACGAACAAGTCGGCGGTCAGGACGTGCGTGGCCACGGAGGACCTCGGGAGGCGGAGGGGATGGAAAGTGCGGCGCGCCAACGATCGGGGCTTGACCGACGTCGGCGCACGGTGTTCCCTCCAGCCGAACGATAAGGAGGGATCACGCATGCGACGGAAGAACGCTCTCTCGGCCATCATGGCGTTCGCATGCCTCGTCGTCACGGATGCAGAAGCGCAGTTCGCGCTTTGGAAGCACCACGGGGCCGCCGGCACGTCTTTGTACGGCATGCGCGTGCGAGCCGCTGGCGACTTGGACGGCGATGGCTCGCCGGACTGCATCGCGGTCGAACCGCTGCTGTTCGGATCCTCGAATCCGGTCGTGAACGCCTACTCGGGCAAGGACGGCACGACGATTCACGCGTTGTCATTCCCGCAAGGGCCGAACGGACTCGGACTCGCGATCGGCGCCGGCGCGGACTACACCGGCGATGGCGTGCCCGACATCCTTCTCGGGTCGCCGGGCGCCAACGCGCCACCCGCGATTGGCCTACCGTCGTCCCCGTTCGGCGGTGTGTACATCTATTCGGGAAAGACGGGCCAATTCGCGCGGGCGCGCTTGGGAAACGGAGTCATCGGGTTCGGGACCCAGATCTGGTGCATGCCCGACGTCAACTCGGACGGAATCGCGGACTATGCTGTCCTCGTCGGCGGGCCTGCCGCGGCTGGACTCGCGTCGGTGCAAGTGCTCAGTGGATCCGACGACGCGCTGCTGACTTCGGTGTCCGCCCTCCAAGCGTTCGACGGTTTCGGATTGTCGTTCGAGGTGTTCGACGATTTCACGGGGGATGGCATCCCCGATTTCGCAATGGGCGCGCCCTATCATCAAGCGAATGGCATCTTTCCGGGGATCATTCGCTTCTTCTCCGGGGCCTCCGGGGCTGAGTACGCACCAATAGTCGGCGTGAACGACGCAGACGTTGTTGGGCTGGCCATAGCGTCGCTTGGCGATTCGGATGGGAACTCTAACGTAACCGTCCGGCCCTACACACCTGTGCCAAGCGCTTGAGCTCAGCCACCATGCCGGCGATGACGGCGTAGTCCCGTCGGCATGCGCTCAGTACGCGCCGCCCTTCCGGCGGCCACCGACGCCCTGCTCCTCACCGACGCGCCGCGCCCCGTCACGCGCTCTTGATCGCTCCGGCCTCGCGCGCGGCTTTCCAGCCGGCGGGCGTCAGCTCGTGGATGAGGCGATGGGGATGCGTCGAGATCCGCGACAGCACGTCGCGGAGATATTCAAACGGTGGGATCCCGAGCAATTTGCACGTGCCGATCACCGAGTAGAAGATCGCGGCGTTCTCGCCGCCCTTGATCGAGCCGGCGAACAGCCAGTTCTTACGCCCGACCGCCACCGGCCGCATCATTTGCTCGCTGTTGTTGTTGTCGATCGGCACGCGACCGTCGTCGACGAACAGCGTGAGATGCGGCCACTGGGCGTCGAGGTAGTGCCATGCCTTGTAGAACGCGCCGTCCGGCGTTCCCAGACCACGCATGCGATCGAGCGCCGCGCGCAGTTCGGCGAGCACCGGCTTGCTCTCTTCCTGACGCAGTCTCAGCCGAGCTTCAGCATCGAGTCCGAGCTCCTTGGCACGCTTTTCCACGGCGTAGAGCATCTGGATGTGGACGAGCAGCTTGCTCGCCTCACGCGGGTGCGTCGTGGCTTCGCGCAAGTAGCGTCGTGCGTGTGCAAAGCAGCCGCCGCGTTTCACGCCGCGCTTTTGACACGGGTTGTAGCCGGGATATCCATCGGCGACGACGACCTCGCCGGTGAAGTCCGCGAGGAACGCGTCGACGATCGTCATGCTTCTCGTGACCTCGAACTCGTAGAGCACGAGGTCGCGCTCGGGTGCGGTCCAAGCCCACAGGAACGCCTTCTGGCAGCCTTTGGACTCGGCGTTGGTTTGCAGCATCACATGCGTGTCGTCGGACTGGATCACCGGTCTACGTAACAAGTCTCGCCGCATGGCGAGCACGATCGGCGTCAAGTGGTGCGCCGTCACATGCAGCCAGTCGCACATCGTTTGGCGCGACAGCTCGAGGCCGTGACGCAAGAAGATCGCCTCTTGGCGATAGAGCGGCAGGTGGTCCGCGTACTTGGCGGTCACGATCTGCGCGAGCAGACCGGGACCGGGCATGCCTTTCTCGATCAGCACCGGCGGCAGCCTGGCGATCACCACGCCGTCGCCGCAGGAGCGGCAGGCGTACTTGGGGCGCACGTGCTCTTTGACGAGGACCGAAGCCGGGACGTAGTCGTACTCCTCGCGCACATCCTCGCCGAAGCGCTGCTTCTGCTCGCCGCAGCACGCGCAGATCTTCTCCTCCGGAGTGACGTCGTGCTCGATCCGCGTGCGCGGCAGATCCTTGCCCTTGGCTGCGCGGGGCTTGCGCTTCTTCTTTGGCGAAGTCGATTCGAGGACTTCTTCGTCGTCCGGTGCGGTGTCCGGTTTGACCGGCTGTTCCTGCTCGGCGTCGTCGTGGAACAACATCAATTGACCTGGCGCACCCTTCTCGGAGCGCCGGCCCCAGAGGCGGTGGATCAGCGCTTGCAGCTTGTGCTGGAGGCGCTCGATCTCGCTCTGCTTGTCGCCGACGGTCTTCACCAGGACGTCGACCTGCGCCTGGCTCGTCGCGAGCGCTTGGAGCAGCTCGGCATTCTTGCGCAGCAGCGCCTCGATCGTCGGGTCGGCGGGGATGTCCATCGTGCCGCTATGTATGGAGGTGACTTTTGCGTGCAACCTCCGGCCGACGGTTTTCTCGAAGATTCTCGAAGAACTACGCGTCGGTCGCTTCGCGCCGGTACCAGCGGCGCGGCTTGGTCTCGGCGAGGTCGATTCCCGACAGCAGCATGGAGAGCTCCGCGGTCGACATCGAAATCGACGCGGCGGAGTCGGTGGATGTGGGCCAACGGAACGTCCCGCGCGCGAGCCGCTTGGCCATGACCCACAGCCCGGATCCGTCCCACAGCAAGATCTTGAGTCGCGTGCGTCCTCGATTCGCGAACACGAACAGGTGGCCCGACAGCGGGTCCTGATCGAGCGTCCCTCTCACCAGCCCGGTCAGCGTGTCGAACGACTTACGCATGTCCGTGGCGCCGAGCGCTATGAACACGCGCATGCGCGGCGACAGCGTCAGCATCGCCGGGTCTCGAGGATCGAGAGGACGTCGGCGAGCGCTTTGCGATCGAAGTCCGACGCGAACGTGATCTCCGCGCCGGCGACGCGGATCCGCATCTCGGACGCGGACGCTGGGCGGTCCGGCGTGTCGTCGACGACACGCACGGGCACCAGCGCTGATGCGTCGGGCGTGGCTTGCTGCTCGCGGCTCCACCGCGAGACGTAGGCCTGGGCGATTCCCGCGCGGCGGGCGAACTCGCTTTGGCTCAGGCCGCTTCGTCGCCAGGCTGCGACGAACTGGCGACGCTCCTCGTCAGTGAAACGACGCCGACGGACGACTGCGCTCGACATCTCGGGCACCTCCAGGGTGCGCCGATCGTCGCGAGCGGGGCGGGGACGGGGAAGGTGTCCAGGTCCGGACGGTTACACTCTAACCCCGAGTTCGCTACGAACCTGGGAGGGCTTCAAGTTCAAATTCGCGAAGTGTTCCCCGGAGGGATGGCACCGATCCTCGTACAACAAATCAGTCCGTCGGCCGCCGGGTTCGGCCACCCGATGAAGTCGATTACAGATCTCGACGGAGACGGACGACGTGAATTGATCGCGCGTGAGGTGGATTCGATCGTGACCGAGGAAGACTCGGTTCGGGTGATCAATACGAGCTCGGGAAAGACAATGTATCGATACCTAGATCCCTATTCGCCGGTCGGCCAGTTCCACTTGTTCGCATACCCTTCGAACATCGAAGTCATCGGAGACGTCACGGGCGATGGTATCGATGAGTGGATCCAGGGTTTCGAGAACTGTCCAATCCAACCTCCGGTCGGGCGCGGAATCGCGGAGGTCGTGAGCGTTCATTCGATGCTGGCGACGCCAAACGTGATCCACCCACCGATCGGTCCACCCATTCAATTGAAGGTCAGTGCGGGCGTCGAATTCGCGAACGCGTCCTACTTCATCCTCGCGAGCTACACCGGCACTTCCGGTTTGACCCTGTGGAACGTCCCGGTCCCGTTGCGCTTCGATACGCTGACCGAGTTGAGCATCGCCTTCGCGAACACGGCCGTCTTCGGCCAGACGTTCGGCACGCTGTCGAGCGAGGGAACGGCGACCGCATTCTTCGTAACCGTCCGGCCCTACACACCTGTGCCAAGCGCTTGAGCTCAGCCACCATGCCGGCGATGACGGCGTAGTCCCGTCGGCATGCGCTCAGTACGCGCCGCCCTTCCGGCGGCCACCGACGCCCTGCTCCTCACCGACGCGCCGCGCCCCGTCACGCGCTCTTGATCGCTCCGGCCTCGCGCGCGGCTTTCCAGCCGGCGGGCGTCAGCTCGTGGATGAGGCGATGGGGATGCGTCGAGATCCGCGACAGCACGTCGCGGAGATATTCAAACGGTGGGATCCCGAGCAATTTGCACGTGCCGATCACCGAGTAGAAGATCGCGGCGTTCTCGCCGCCCTTGATCGAGCCGGCGAACAGCCAGTTCTTACGCCCGACCGCCACCGGCCGCATCATTTGCTCGCTGTTGTTGTTGTCGATCGGCACGCGACCGTCGTCGACGAACAGCGTGAGATGCGGCCACTGGGCGTCGAGGTAGTGCCATGCCTTGTAGAACGCGCCGTCCGGCGTTCCCAGACCACGCATGCGATCGAGCGCCGCGCGCAGTTCGGCGAGCACCGGCTTGCTCTCTTCCTGACGCAGTCTCAGCCGAGCTTCAGCATCGAGTCCGAGCTCCTTGGCACGCGTTTCCACGGCGTAGAGTATCTGGATGTGGACGAGCAGCTTGCTCGCCTCACGCGGGTGCGTCGTGGCTTCGCGCAAGTAGCGTCGTGCGTGTGCAAAGCAGCCGCCGCGTTTCACGCCGCGCTTTTGACACGGGTTGTAGCCGGGATATCCATCGGCGACGACGACCTCGCCGGTGAAGTCCGCGAGGAACGCGTCGACGATCGTCATGCTTCTCGTGACCTCGAACTCGTAGAGCACGAGGTCGCGCTCGGGTGCGGTCCAAGCCCACAGGAACGCCTTCTGGCAGCCTTTGGACTCGGCGTTGGTTTGCAGCATCACATGCGTGTCGTCGGACTGGATCACCGGTCTACGTAACAAGTCTCGCCGCATGGCGAGCACGATCGGCGTCAAGTGGTGCGCCGTCGCATGCAGCCAGTCGCACATCGTTTGGCGCGACAGCTCGAGGCCGTGGCGTAAGAAGATCGCCTCTTGGCGATACAGCGGAAGGTGATCGGCGTACTTCGCGGTCACGATCTGCGCGAGGAGTCCGGGACCGGGCATGCCCTTCTCGATCAGCACCGGCGGCAGCCTCGCGATCACCACGCCATCGCCGCAGGAGCGGCAGGCGTACTTGGGGCGCACGTGCTCTTTGACGAGGACCGAAGCCGGGACGTAGTCGTACTCCTCGCGCACGTCCTCGCCGAAGCGCTGCTTTTGCTCACCGCAGCACGTGCAGATCTTCTCCTCGGGCGTGACGTCGTGCTCGATGCGTACGCGCGGAAGATCCTTCGACTTCACCGCGCGCGGTTTGCGCTTCTTCTTCGACGTCCTCGACTCGAGGACCTCTTCGTCATCGGGTGCGGCATCCGGCTTGGCGGGCTGTTCCTGCTCGGCGTCGTCGTGGAACAGCATCAACTGACCGGGCGCACCCTTCTCGGAGCGCCGGCCCCAGAGTCGGTGGATCAGCGCTTGCAGCTTGTGCTGGAGGCGCTCGATCTCGCTCTGCTTGTCGTCGACGGTCTTCACCAGGACGTCGACCTGCGCACCCAGAGCGGCCAGCGTGGCCTCGCGCTGCGCGAGCGCTTGGAGCAGCTCGGCATTCTTGCGCAGGAGCGCCTCGATCGTCGGGTCGGCGGGGATGTCCATCGTGCCGCTATGTATGGAGGTGACTTTTGCGTGCAACCTCCGGCAGCCGGTTTTCTCGAAGATTCTCGAAGAACTACACGTCGGTCGCTTCGCGCCGGTACCAGCGACGCGGCTTGGTCTCGGCGAGGTCGATTCCCGACAGCAGCATGGAGAGCTCCGCGGTCGTCATCGAAATCGACGCGGCGGAGTCGGTGGATGTGGGCCAACGGAACGTCCGCGCGCGAGCCGCTTGGCCATGACCCACAGCCCGGATCCGTCCCACAGCAAGATCTTGAGTCGCGTGCGTCCTCGATTCGCGAACACGAACAGGTGGCCCGACAGCGGGTCCTGATCGAGCGTCCCTCTCACCAGCCCGGTCAGCGTGTCGAACGACTTACGCATGTCCGTGGCGCCGAGCGCTATGAACACGCGCATGCGCGGCGACAGCGTCAGCATCGCCGGGTCTCGAGGATCGAGAGGACGTCGGCGAGCGCTTTGCGATCGAAGTCCGACGCGAACGTGATCTCCGCGCCGGCGACGCGGATCCGCATCTCGGACGCGGACGCTGGGCGGTCCGGCGTGTCGTCGACGACACGCACGGGCACCAGCGCTGATGCGTCGGGCGTGGCTTGCTGCTCGCGGCTCCACCGCGAGACGTAGGCCTGGGCGATTCCCGCGCGGCGGGCGAACTCGCTTTGGCTCAGGCCGCTTCGTCGCCAGGCTGCGACGAACTGGCGACGCTCCTCGTCAGTGAAACGACGCCGACGGACGACTGCGCTCGACATCTCGGGCACCTCCAGGGTGCGCCGATCGTCGCGAGCGGGGCGGGGACGGGGAAGGTGCCCAGGTCCGGACGGTTACCATTCTTCGATGGCTCCACGCTGCCGGTGATCGCCGACGGCCTTCCGTTCTCTTTCGCGGCGTTCGTGCTCGAGGAATCAACGGGCGCCGCCATGGCCACGGCTTCGGTGACGGTAGTCGTCGATTTCTGAGCCGTCGCTCCGGTCATGCGGTCAGTCGGTTGTTCGAAGGCGATCTCGCCGCCCATCGCTCTCGTGAACGACTTGCCCATGTTGTCGCCGGAGCCGTAAGACGGATGGCGCTCTCGAGAGTCGCACTGGCGACGCGTCGTGACGCGGCGCGCCGACAAGCGAGTCGGTGCTCGAACTCGCCGATGCTCGCACGTCACCGCCGAACTCTCCATCCCTCGCGAATCGGACACCGGCCTACGGGGCCGTCTCCTCACGGCAAGACGTGGATCTTCAAGCCCTCGGTGTGCGTGACTCCGAAAGTCGCTGCCGCGTCGAACAGCCACGACTGCGCGAACCACTCCGAGTGGGCAAGAGCTGGGAGCGCGGGAATCGGCGCGGAGATGCTCAACGCGCCGGCCCCTGCTTGTGCTGCCGTGCCGCCGAGCGTCACTGGCAGGGCGATCCACGGCAGCGCCGGCTCGAGGAGGAACGTCCCTTCCGCGATCGGGATCGAGCTTGCTCCGACGCCGAGGAAGAGGAAACCCGGCGCCGCGCCGACGCCGTTCTCGATCGTCATGGTGTAGGCCGCGTTGCCGAGCGTCGGCAATCCGCCGGCGTGGCGCAGAGTCGGTGCGATGCCCAGCGTTCCGGACTTCGGTTTGCCGTAATTCGGGAACATCGAGAACACGCGCGCTTCGCCCGACTGCGGGCCGTTGGGGCTCGAGAACGGAATGCCGACCATCAGCTCGGAAACGCCGTCGCCATTCAGATCAGCGCCGCCGGTGATGTTGCCGTACATGCGCTCGCCCGGGGCGCCGAAGAACTGGTGGATCGTGGCCCCGGTGTCCCCGCGAACGACGAGCATGCTGCCGGCATTCATGCCAGCGGTGTGGTCGTCGCTGATCGAGAACGCGACGTCCGGTGTGCCGTCGCCCTCGAAATCCCCGATGCCGGAGATGTCGTCCCCCAAGTAGCCCCACGGCTGAGTGCCGATGCGCTGCCAGAGCACGGCGTTATCCGCTCCCGAGCGCGCTTCGACCATGCCCACCGGCTTGAACGTGATGAAGACGGGCGCGCTGACGATGACATCGTCGAAGCCATCGAGATCGAGATCGCCCGCGATCGTCGCACGATGCCCGTACCACGAGTCGTGGTTGTGCGGTCTCGGTTGATATCGAATCAGCGCTCCGGTTGCTCCGGAGAAGATCCAGAAGCCCTTGTCGGGCGAACCGCAGATCACGTCCGGCACTCCATCGAGGTCGACGTCGCCACCCCCGCGGACGTTTCTTCCGATGTGCTTGTTGTTCGGCACGCTCGAAGAGTCGATGCTCAGAATGGTCTGTCCGCTGACCGCTGAAACGTACCAGAGCTTTCCGGGTGCCAGCGATGCGGGCTGCCCGCAGGCGAGATCGCTTCTGCCGTCACCGTCGACATCGCCGATGGAGTCGACGTGATGGATGCCCGCGGATATCGAAGTCACTTCCTTGTATAGTGCGTGGCTCTGTCCTGACCGAATCTCGATCAAGCCCGCCGTTGGTGGAGTATGGTTCGGTAGCCATGCCTGAGTGTAGTACCAATACTCACCCGAGCCGTCGCCATCGAGATCTCCGAGTGCGCCTACTCGGAGGCCGAGTTTGCCGACGTCGCTCGTGCCGTCATACACTGCGAGTGTGGTTCCGTTCGCTCCGTCGAGCACCCGGACTCGCCCTGCGTCGACGAGTCCAGGACCAAAGTCCGTATTGGGGGTGCCGTAGATGATTTCGGGGACGTGGTCACCGGTCGTGTCGGGAAGGAACGAGAGATACGGCGTGGCGTCCCAGGACTGAGAACCCGGGTAACTCGCGACCCAGTCCTGCGATCGCGCCGTTCCCGCGACAACAACTAGCAACAGGATTAGCGCACGACAACCGAGTGGACTGCTAGCACACAGCTGAGAATGGTTCATGGTTTCGTGACCTTCCACAAGAACGCATCATGTCCGCTGTCCACGTCGTACATGTCAAATGGAAAATCGGGCACCCATGTTGTCGGGTTATCCGGAGGCAAGGTTGGGGGCGGCAGGCCAGGACCAGTATCGTACTCATCGTCGTGCGTCGAATCGATCGTCGGTAGCGCTGTAGCGAGCGGCGCGGAGTATTGCCAATACATGGACTGCATATCATTGAAGAATGCTGCTGGAGAGTTGTTGGCCTCTGTGCAGCGGCCAGCGATGTAGATCGAGGCGTCATCCATCGCCAATCCCCACGGCTCGGTGTAGCGAGCGGAATCGATCGACCCGAAGAACGACTGTGACTTCAGTTGCGTCCCGTTCGGGCCACCCCGCACCTTGATGAGGAAGCCGCACTTGGCGTGCACGCCTGTTGGCGTCGAGTACAAGTTCGGGGGCAATTCCACTTGAGCGAGCGTGAAACCTCCGTATCCGCAGACATACGCTTGGCTCACCGAATCGACGACGACGTTCGTCGCGGCATCGTCTCCCGCCCCACCGTAGTAGCTGGCGTAGATCAACGAGTTGCCCGGCGCGGCGAACGGATTCGCACGGAACACGTATCCATCGAAGGCTCCGCCGCCGAACACACCCTGGAACGAGTTCTGGATGGGGAGGCCGGCCGGAGGCGACGGTGGCCCTGGTTCTGTGTACTGACCGACTTGTCCGGCACAGACGTAGATGCCGGTAGCGTCCACCGCAATCCCCAAACCACGGTCATCGACGCCCATCACTCCAAAGTACGTCGCATGCTGCCAACTCGCAGCCAGCTCGTCGAGCACGGCCACGAAGCCATCCGTACCAAACGGTTGTGGCGCGGCCGTGATATAGGATGGTGGCAGGTTCACGATTTGGCTCGTGGTTTGACCAACGATGTATGCGTGAACATCATCCGGTCGCTCGGGCGGTGCCCACAACTCGATTCCGTATGCCCGACATAGCGCGCCTGGAGCCGTCGTCGGGATCGCGAAGTCTACGAACGTCGAATAGACAAGTGCACTCCCCGTAGAGTTCAGTTTGACCACGAAGCCGCGGTCGTCGGTTCCGGTTGCGTACCGTGAAACAACCCCGGTCGTGGTCGGAAAGTGGTTAGCAAGAGGCCCTCCGTTCACGGAGTGCGAGACGGACTTCGTCCAACCCGTCACATACGCATCGCCGTCGTGATCCACAGCAATGTCCTCGGCAAAGTCCGGGTCGTATCCGGATAACAGGGTCGAGTAGGACAAGACCGTTCCATCGGCAATCAGCTTTACGACAAATGCATCGGGAGCTGCTTTTGTCGTGACTGCGATTGGCTGAAACGCGCCACTCGTGGTCGGGAAGCCAGTTCCAGAATCCGTCGGGAATTCGATCGCGTTGGTGAATCCGGCGACATAGACACCGCTGGCTCCATCTACGGAAATTCCGCGGCCCGCGCTCATATTACAGTAGGCTGGTCCGAGATACTGGTTCTCGGAGCCTCCCAAATAAGTGCACCACAACATAGAGTTACCGTATGCTGTGACGACTGCGACGAATGCGTCGAAGTCCTGCTCCGTCTGTTGACCTGCTATAAGCCCGAGGCGCAGCGAGAGCTCGCGCTGGAAGGGCTCGGGGTCTGGTGCGGGCGGCGGCGGATTTCCGGCTCCTTGGACAGGAAAGTCTAGGCTGCTTGTGCACCCGGTGACGTAGGCCGTACTGCCTCGTACGAACACATCGAAGCCGTAGTCTTGCTTGGAACCTCCGATGAAACTCATGTACCAGTCGGGAATCTGTAAGACTGGATCGATGACGAGCTTGCAGTCCCGCCGATGTGGCCCGCTGGGCACGAAGCAGAACTCCGTCTCGGAAGTCCACAGGACATCCACAGTGGTGGGGTGATTCCCTTCGGCGGATTCCCACCATGAATACGGAGACGATTGCTCAATGGCTGCGCCATGGGCAGTCCGTAGCTCGGCCGCGGATGCGTTTTGGTGGACCGATTCCGCTCCGATGACACGGATCCGGGCGATCGTGCAGTCAGCGCCCGCATCCACGATGAGGTCGTAACGGATCCCACGACCCGAACGGGAGAACCGGAAGTCGATGCCGGGATAGACGTCCTCGATCACTACTTCGGCGTAGCACGGAACCCGTGTGCGCCACCGTTCGGGATCGGATCCCTTCATGAAGCTCACATGTCCGATCGGGTCGCCCGGCAGGACGCGCGAACTCGCGCTCGCATTCACGAACTCGAGGCTGACCCAGTCGAGCCATCGCGTGTTTACGTCGTTGCGGTGGATCGGTACCCCGTAGTCGAGTCCGGTGCGGCCAATGAAGATCGGCCCCGACGGCGTATCCGTTCCGAAGAGCACGTCCGCGGGCCACTGCCCTTCATTCTTCACGAAGCCCAAGTGCGTCTTCGGAAGCGGAAGTCCCATCCGGGACTCGGTTAGGGGGGGGGTAGGACTCGCGTTCGTTTCGTTTGCTGGAACCTGCGCGCACACGACGAGAAAGAAGAGTTCTGAGAGCATTCGGTGGCCCCTTCGTTCAACCCTGTGTCGAAACGAACAGTACGTCGAACCCCGCCGATGTCAATTTGCTTGTTTGTGTTGCCCGGTCGGGCCCAGGGGGGGCAGCCATTCGTAGGTTTGCTGCAGTTCGGCGTGGCCGGCCAACCGTTCCTCGGACGCCACGGGTTGCCCCTGGCCCGTTCGATTCTGCCCGACCCCGCGGACGCCGGCGCCTCGCCCAACGTCGTTCGAACGCATCTACCGTCACGATCGGCGAATGTGAGACCACCCGCCACGACGACGCAGCTTTGCGCGCGCGGTAGATTCCCGGCTCCCCCACGCCCGGAGCCCGCCATGCGCGCCACGACGTTCGCCGCGTTCGCGTTCGCCCTGCTGACCGCCTGTTCGAAGGAGTCGGACTCGACGGCGACCGGCGCCTTGCGCGTCGGGTTCTCGCAGATCGGCGCGGAGTCGGGTTGGCGCGCGGCGAACACCGCGTCGATCAAGGCCGAGGCCAAGAAGCGCGGGATCGACCTCGTGTTCCTCGAAGCCGGCGGCAAGCAGGAGAACCAGATCCGCGCGCTGCGCAGCTTCATCCAGCAGCGCGTCGACGTCATCGCGTTCTCGCCGGTCGTCGAGACCGGTTGGCAGCCGGTGCTCGAAGAGATCAAGCAGGCCGGCATCCCCGTCGTGCTGACCGATCGCGCGGTCGCCGTCACCGACGAGTCGCTGTACGAGTGCTTCATCGGGTCGGACTTCGTCGAGGAGGGTCGACGCGCCGCGCGCTGGCTCGCCGAAGCGACGAAGGGCCAGGGCGTGGTCGTCGAACTCCAAGGAACTCCCGGTTCGGCGCCCGCGATCGACCGCAAGAAGGGTTTCGAGGAAGTGCTCGCGCAGCATCCCGGGCTGAAGATCGCGAAGAGTCAGTCCGGCGACTTCACACGCGCGAAGGGCAAGGAGGTCATGGAGGCGTTCCTGCGTTCGCCCGAAGGACCCTCGATCACGGCGCTCTACGCGCACAACGACGACATGGCGCTCGGCGCGATCCAGGCGATCCAGGAAGCCGGCCGCAAGCCCGGGACGGACCTCCTCGTCGTGTCGATCGACGGCGTCAAGGACGCGTTCGTCGCGATGAAGGAGGGCACGCTGAACTGCTCGGTCGAATGCAATCCGCTGCTCGGCCCCCAGTTGTTCGACGTCGTCGAGAAGCTCCACCGCGGCGAAACGGTCGCGCGCCGCATCCAGACCCAAGAAGGCATGTTCACGCGAGAGCAAGTCACGGAAGCCGTGCTCGCTGGGCGGCAGTACTGAGGCGAGCGAAGCCGCCGGACTCACCAGGTGTGCGGAGGCGGCGGCAGCCGCCGTATTTACAGGTGTTGCGGGTCAGCGTTGCGCGTGCGATGTGCGTCGGCTTCGCCAGCGATCACGAGTCGCCGAGTTAGCCGTGACCTTGCATGGCTGCGGCCCCGAGGCTGCGAAGCCGCCGGACTCACCAGCGCGCTGCCGCGCCGCGGCTCGTCGATCACTCGCGTCCGTCTTGTCTGTACTCGAACTTCGCCGATGCGTCGTTGTCGTCGAGTTCGGCCGCGTCCGCGTCTCGGTGATCATCGACCCACCCGAACTTGCGCCACGCTCCGAGTAGGTAATCCCAGAACGCCCTTCTGCGACCCAGGTACATCCGGAGTTGGGGGAACTGCGCGCTCACTTCGTTCGGAGTCGTGAACTTCCAGACCTCGGTGTCGCGCGCCTCGCGCATGATCTTCGCGAGCAATCGCGTCCGTTCCGGCGACGCCGGCTCGCGGAGTCGCGATCGGATCTCGGCGACGGTCATCGGGTCGTCCCACGTGAAGTACGGGATGGACGTCGGATCGTCGAGGTTCGTGGACAGCAGCACGCTCATGGCGTCGGCAGTATAGGCGCGCGTGCTGCTAGTCTGCCCGCCCCATGGGCAGCCATCGCACGATGGGCTGTTCTCCAAGACCATGAAGCCACCGAGTCGAATCTCGTTCTCCCGCATCGCATGACCACCCCGCTCCTCGCCGCCTCCAGGATCGTCGTCGACTTCCCGGGCGTGCGCGCGCTCGATGGCGTCGACTTCGAGCTGAACGCCGGCGAGGTCCACGCGCTGATGGGCGAGAACGGTGCCGGCAAAAGCACGCTGATCCGCGTGTTCACCGGCTTGCAGCGCGTCGACTCGGGGTCGCTCGCCGTGGCCGGGACGCCGATCGCGCCGCGATCGCCGCGTGACGCCGAGGACTTCGGCATCCGTGCGGTCCACCAAGAGATCGACCTCGTCCCGACCCTGTCGATCGCCGAGAACGTCACGCTCGGCCGCGAGCCGACGCGCTTCGGGTTCGTCGATCGCGCGGCCACGCGGCGACGCGCCGAGTCCGCGCTGGCACGACTGCGCGTCGACGTCGACGTCGGTCGCACGCTCGGCGTGTGCACGATCGCGACGCAGCAACTCGTCGCGATCGCGCGGGCGCTCGACGCGACGTGTCGCGTGCTGATCCTCGACGAGCCGACGTCGAGCCTCGACGCCGACGAAACCGAACGCCTGTTCGCCGTGCTGCGGGAGTTGCGCGCGCAAGGCCTCGGCATCGTGTTCATCACGCACTTCCTCGACCACGTCGAGCGCGTCGCCGATCGCGTGACCGTGCTGCGCAACGGCGCTCGCGTCGGCACGTGGCCGGCGCGCGAGCTGTCGCGCGCGGCGCTGGTCGAAGCGATGACGGGCCGCACGATCGCGCCGACCGCGGGATCGGCGCCCGGCGGCACACCGCGCGTCGACGACGGCGTATCCCGGCTCTCAGTCGATCGCGTCACGCGCCGTCCCGCGATCGCGCCGACGTCGTTCACGATGCGAGGCGGCGACGCGCTCGGGCTCGCCGGGTTGCTCGGCTCGGGCCGCACGGAGCTCGTGCGCCTGCTGTTCCAAGCCGACGCACCGGACTCCGGGCAAGTGCGCGTCGACGGCGTCGTCGTGCCGCCGGGATCGGTCCGGGCGGCGATCGCGGCCGGCCTCGCGCTGTGCCCCGAGGACCGCAAGCACGACGGGCTCGTGCTCGAAGCGTCGGTGCTCGAGAACCTCGTGCTCGCGCTGCAAGCCCGCCGCGGCGCGCTGCGACCGATCCCGCGCGCGACCCAAGAACGGCTCGCCGCGCATTGGATCGAGCGGCTGCGCATCAAGACGCCGTCGCACGACACGCCGGTCGGACGCCTGTCGGGCGGGAACCAGCAGAAGGTGCTGCTCGCGCGCTGGCTCGCGTTGTCGCCGAAGGTGCTGCTGCTCGACGAACCGACGCGCGGCATCGACGTCGGCGCGAAGGCTGAGATCCTCGAACTCGTGACGATGCTGCGGAAAGACGGCCTCGCGGTCGTGTTCGTCAGCGCCGAGATCGACGAAGTCGTCCGCGTCTGCGACCGCGTGCTCGTGCTGCGAGATCGCGCCGTCGTCACGCAACTCGAAGGCGCCGCCGTCGCCGGACCGACGATCCTCGGGCACATCGCCGCGCGCCACGGAAGCGAGGCCGACGCATGAGTGTCGACGTCGCCCGCCCGCGCGCGCCGATCACGTGGCCGTTGCTCGGCATCGCGCTGTTGCTGACGACGAACGCCGCGTTCGACATCGCCGCGCGCGGCTGGAGCGCGCCGTTCGCACCGGGCGGGTTCTTGCACGTCGGCTGGCACGACGGCGCGCCGATCGGAGCGCTGATCGACGTCCTCAACCACTCGGGCAAAACGCTGCTGCTCGCGCTCGGGATGACGCTCGTCGTCGCGGTGCGCGGCATCGATCTGTCGGTCGGCTCGATCATGGCCGTGGCCGGAGCGGTCGCCGCGACGCGGATCGAAGCGGGATCGCCCGCGCTCGTAGCGATCGGCCTCGCGCTCGCGTGCGCGGCCGCGCTCGGCGCGTGGAACGCCGTGCTCGTCGTCGGGCTCGGCCTGCAGCCGTTCGTCGCGACGCTGGTGCTGATGGTCGCCGGACGCGGCCTCGCGCAGATGATCACGGACAGCCGCATCGCGACGTTCCACGACGCAACGCTCGAGTGGATCGGCAACGGCCGACTCGTCGGCGTCCCGGCGCCGTTCCTGCTCGCAGTCGTCGCGTGGGTCGGACTCGCATTGCTCGTGCACAAGACGGCGCTGCGGATGTTGCTCGAAGCCGTCGGCGGCAATCCCGAGGCCGCGCGGCTCGCCGGCGTGCGCGCGAAGACGCTGATCGCGGGCGCGTACGTCGCGTCGGGTCTGCTCGCAGGATGCGCGGGCTTGATCGTCGCCGCGAACATCAAAGGAGCCGACCCCTTCCACGCCGGCCAGAACGCCGAGCTCGCGGCGATCTTCGCCGTCGTCGTCGGCGGCACGTCGCTGGCGGGCGGGCGCTTCTCGCTGGCCGGCGCCGCCGTCGGCGCGGTGTTCTTGCAGACGCTGACGACGACGCTGTACGCGCGCGACGTGCCGGCCGACGTCGCTCCGTTGCCGCAGGCGCTCGTGATCCTGCTCGTCTGCATGCTGGCGTCGCCGGTGATGCGCCGACGCTTCGCGCTGCGGAGGGCGACGTGATGCGCGATCGACTCGCTCGGCACGTCCCGCTGCTGTCCGCGCTGGCGATCCTCGGTGCGATGTTCGCGTTCGGCGCGGCGCGCTACGAACACTTCGCGTCGCTGCGCACGATCACGAGCCTGTTCGCCGAGTACTCGTTCGTCGGCATCGCCGCCGTCGGTGCGACGTTCGTGATCCTCGCGGGCGGCATCGACCTGTCGGTCGGCGCCGTGATCGCGGCGACCAGCATCTTCGTCGCGACACGCGTGGACGCCGGCTGGCACCCGTTGGTCGCGTTCGCGGTCGCGCTGCCGTGCGGCGCACTGCTCGGCACGATCCACGGTTGGCTGATCCGCGCGTTCGAGTTGCCCGCGTTCATCGTCACGCTCGCGGGGATGTACGCGGTGCGCGCGCTCGGCTTCGTCATCGCGCCGCAGAACCTCGCGATCGACCATCCGTTCTTCACGTGGAGTTCGCGGTCCGCGGTCCTCGACCTCGGCGACGGCGCGACGCTGCCGCTGCGCGCGCTCGCGTTCGTGTTCGTGCTCGCCGTCGGCATCGTCGTCGCGACGCGCACGCCGTTCGGCCGCCACGTGTTCGCGATCGGCGGCAGCGAGAAGTCCGCGCGCTCGATGGGCGTGCCGGTCTCGCGCCGCGTCGTGCAGGTTTACGCACTGGCTGGTCTGTGTTCGGCGGCCGCGGGCTGCGTGTTCACGCTGTACAAGTCGTCGGGTGACCCGGCGTCGGCGGTCGGGCTCGAGCTCGACGTCATCGCCGCGGTCGTGATCGGCGGCACGCTGTTGTCGGGCGGCGTCGGCTCGGTGGCCGGCACGCTCGTCGGCGTGTTGATCCTCGGCTTGATCCGCACGCTGATCGATTTCGAAGGAACGCTGGATGCGGCCTGGACGGGCGTCGCGATCGGCGTTCTGCTGCTCGTGTTCGTCGGCCTACAGCATCGAGTCACCACGCGCCTGTCGGCTCGCTCACCGTCCACTTGACGCGTTCCGCTCTCCGCGTCCCCTTCCGGAGTCCGCGATGATCCGTTCTCGCCTCCTCGTCGCCGCCCTCGCATTGGTCGGGCTTTCGTTCGCGTCGACCGCGTTCGCGGACGATCTCGTCCGACTGACCGAAGTCCCGTTCACGCGCGTGACGATCGAGGATCGGCTGTTCGCGCCACGCCGCGACGTCAATCGACGCGTGTCGCTCGCGCACAGCCTCGACATGCTCGAGAAGGCCGGGAACCTGCGCAATCTCGAGCGCGCCGCGCGCGGCGAACGCACCGGATACGAGGGGCCGGTGTTCATGGACTCCGACCTCTACAAGGTCGTCGAGGCCGTCGCGTACTCGCTGGCGACGGATCCGGATCCCGCGCTCGATCAGCGCCTCGACGCCGTCATCGCAACGATCGCCGCGGCGCAGCGGCCCGACGGCTACGTCAACTCGTGGTACCAGGTGAACGCGCCCGAGCGGCGCTTCACGAACTTGCGCGACGACCACGAGCTGTACTGCGCCGGGCACATGTTCGAAGCCGCGGCGGCGCACTTCCGCGCGACCGGCAAGCGCAGCCTGCTCGACGTCGCGACGAAGTACGCCGACTTGTTGTGCGCGACGTTCGGGGCCGGCGACGGCAAGCGTCCCGGCTACTGCGGCCATCCGGAGATCGAGCTCGCGCTGATCAAACTCGCGGACGTCACCGGTGAGACGAAGTACGTCGATCTCGCGCGCCACTTCATCGACACGCGCGGATCGAAGTTCTTCGCGGTCGAGCACGGCGAACCGCTCGAGCACTACGACGGCGGGTACTGCCAGGATCAGGTCCCGCTGCGCGAGCTGAACGGCGTCGTCGGTCACGCGGTGCGCTTCGGCTACCTGCTGTCCGGCGCGACCGACGTCGTCGCGCACACGGGAGATCGCGACCTCGCGCGCATGTTGAAGCGCGTGTGGAAGAACACCGCCGAGAAGAACACGTTCCTGACCGGCGGCATCGGGCCGTCGGGCTCGAACGAAGGCTTCACCGAGGACTACGACCTGCCGACGCTGACCGCGTACCAGGAGACCTGCGCGACGATCGCGCTCGCGCAGTGGAGCCATCGCATGAACCTGCTGTTCGGCGAGGCCAAGTACGCCGACGCGGTCGAGATCGCCTTGATGAACGGCGTGCTCGCGGGCGTGTCGCAGGACGGCAAGCGCTTCTTCTACGTCAATCCGCTCGAGTCGCGCGGTGATCACCATCGGCCCGAGTGGTTCAGTTGCGCGTGCTGTCCGCCGAACGTCGCGCGCACGCTGTCGGCACTCGGCAACTACGTCTACGCAGTCGGCAACGACGGCGTGCGCGTCAACCTCTACGTGCAGGGCAAGGCGACGATCGAGCGCGGACCGCGCATGCTCGGCTCGCTCGAAGTGACGACCGAGTACCCGCTCGACGGTTGGGTGAAGATCAAGACGACGAGTGCGCTCGACACTCCGCTGCATCTGCGCATCCCTGCGTGGTGCAGCGAGGCGCGCATCCAAGTCAACGACGTCGAGGTCGAGGCGCCGATCGAAAGAGGCTACGCGGTGCTGCGCCGCTCGTTCGCGGCGGGCGACGTGATCGAACTCGAGCTGTCGCTGAACGTACGACGTGTCGAAGCACATCCCGAGTCGAAGGCTCTGCGCGGACTCTCGGCGTTCATGGTCGGTCCGCTCGTGTACGCGTTCGAGCAATGCGATCAGAGCGAGCCGTTGTCCGACGTTTTCATTCCGTTCGAGGCGCCGTTCTCGGTGGCCAGGAGCGATCTGTTCGACGGCATCAACGTCCTCGTCGGCGACGCGCGCGTCGCGAAGTCGCCGCCGTGGCGACGCGGGCTCTACCGCACGCTCGACGTGCCGCGGCCCGCGAAGCTCGTCGCGATCCCGTACGCGTTCTGGGACAACCGCGAGCCCGGCGCGATGAAGGTGTGGATGCCCGCGACTCCCGCGCCGCCGCGCGCGAACGCGCTCGAAGCGGACGCGAAAGTCGAGGTCTCCTTCAAGAATTGGAACAGTCAGCCCGACGGCATCCGCGACGGCCTCGAGCCCGCGGCATCCGACGAGCAACCGGCCGCGCTGTGCCACTGGTGGAACCACGAGGGTGGCACCGAGTGGGTCGCGTACACGTGGGACGCTCCGGTCGCGCTGTCCGGCGTGAAGGTGTACTGGTTCGACGACACCGGCCGCGGCGCGTGCCGCGTACCGAAGGCGTGGCGATTGCTCGCGCGGAATGGCGACGCCTGGGTCCCGGTCGCCGGAGCGACCGCGTTCCCGATCGCGAAGGATCGCTGGTGCGACGTGAAGTTCCCCGCGTTGACGACGCGCGCGCTGAAGCTCGAGGTCGACATGCAGGACGGATTCGCGGCGGGCATCCACGAGTGGAAGGTCATCGAAGCCGAGACGGAGGACGCGTGATGCGATCCCTGCTCGGGCTGATGGTCGTCGCGGCGATCTTGTTCTCGTGTCTCTCGAAGCACGGTCACGACCGACCGCTCGCCGAGCTGGCACTCGAACGCATCGCCACTCCGTACACCAAGCTGCCCGCCGGCTCGATCGAGCCGCGCGGTTGGCTGCGCAAACAGCTCGAGCTGCAAGCCGCCGGCTTCCACGGTCGGCTGACCGAGATCAGCCCGTTCCTGAAGCGCGACGGCAACGCGTGGCTCGCGAAGGACGGGCAGGGCGAGCGCGGCTGGGAAGAAGTGCCGTATTGGCTGAAGGGCTACATCGGGTGCGCGTTCGCGCTGAACGATCCGAAGATGATCGCCGAGGCGAAGGTCTGGATCGACGGCGCGATCGCGAGCCAGGACGACACGGGCATGTTCGGCCCGCGCGGCAAGGGCGCGACGTCGACGGTGCAGAGCACGACCGGCCCACTCGACCTGTGGTCGAACATGGTGATGCTGAACTGCCTGCAGACGTGGCACGAAGCGACCAGCGACGCACGCGTGCTCGAGCTCATGCGCAAGTACTTCGCGTTCGAGCTGACGATCCCCGACGACCAGTTCCTGCCGCCGTATTGGCAACAGCAGCGAGCCGCGGACAACCTCGCGAGCGTGCTGTGGCTGTACGAGCGGACGCCAGACCCGCAACTGATCGAGCTCGCGCACAAGATCCACCGCCACACCGCGAACTGGACCGCCGGCATCCCCGACTGGCACAACGTGAACATGGCGCAGGCATTCGGCGGCCCGGCCACGTACTGGCGCGTGTCGCGCGACCGCAAGCACCTCGACGCCGCGGAGCGCAACTACCGCGAGATCCGCGAGACGTACGGGCAAGTGCCCGGCGGCATGTTCGGCGGCGACGAGAATTGCCGGCCGGGGTTTGCCGATCCGCGCCAAGCGATCGAGACCTGCGGCATGGTCGAGATGATGCTGTCGTGCGAACGCCTGTTCGCGATCACCGGCGACGCGGTGTGGGCCGAGCGCTGCGAGGACGTCGCGTACAACTCGCTGCCCGCGGCGTTCATGCCGGACTACTCGGGCTTGCGCTACCTGACGTCACCGAACCTCGTGCAGTCGGACGCCAGCCCGAAAGCGCCTGGACTCCAGAACGGCGGCAACATGCTCGAGATGCGGTGCGACGACCACCGCTGCTGCCAGCACAACGCCGGGCACGGCTGGCCGTACTTCTCCGAGCACGCGTGGATGGCGACGCAGGACGACGGGCTCGCGCTCGTGTTCCCGGTCGCGTCGCGTGTGAAGACGAAGGTGCGCGGCGGCCACGAAGTCGCGATCGACGTCGAATCGCATTACCCCTTCGGTGGCACGATCCGACTGCGCGTGCACACCGAGGGCGAGGTCGAGTTCCCGCTGACGATCCGCGTCCCGCGCGGATGCACGCCGTTGTCGGTCGTCCATGAAGGCGACGCGTTGGAGCCGGACGTGCGCGGCTCGTTGATGCGCCTCGAGCGCAGCTTCGAGAATGGCGACGTCGTCGAACTGCGCTTCGCGATGACGCCGAGCCTGCGCACGTGGACCGGCAATCACGACAGCGTGTCGATCGACGTCGGCCCCCTGACGTACTCGCTGCTGATCGGCGAGCACTACCGCGAGTCGAGCGACCACCCGTTGTTCCCCGGCCACGAGATCTACGCGAAGACGCCGTGGAACTACGGCCTCGAGCTGGATCCGGCGAATCCGACGCAGTCGTTCACGCTGCACAGCCGTGCGTGGCCGCTCGACGATCAGCCGTTCACTCAAGCCGGCACACCGTTGCTGCTGAGCGCGAAGGGCCGACGCATCCCGCAATGGCGCATGGACGGGCTCGGACTCGTCGGGCTGCTGCAGCAAAGCCCGGCGTTCACCGAAGAGCCGCTCGAAGAGCTCACGCTGATCCCGATGGGCGCCGCGCGCTTGCGCATCTCCGCATTCCCGACGGTCAGCACCGCGACGAGCGCGCACGCGTGGACGCTGCCAGCGGCTTCGACGCTCGCGATCGTGCGCGCCTCGCACTGCAACGAATCGGACACGACGAACGCCGTCGTCGACGGCGTGGTGCCGAATTCGTCGAGCGACACGTCGATCCCGCGCTTCACGTGGTGGGACCACAAGGGCACGAGCGAGTGGATCGAACGCGAGATCCGCTACGGCAAGGTTGCGTCGACGCGCGTGTTCTGGTTCGACGACGCAGCGACCGGCGGCGGTTGTCGCGTGCCGGCGTCGGTCGGCGTCAGCTACCGCTGGAACGGGCAATGGAAGCCCGTCGACGGCTTGCGCGCCGCGGCGCCGGTGAAGGATGGCTGGCACCTTTTGGAGTTCGCGCCGGTCGACACCGACGCGCTGCGCCTCGACGTGCGGCTGCAAGACGGTGCGTCGGCGGGCATCCTCGAATGGGAGATCCCGGAGGCTCCGAAGTGACGACGGGCGCGTCGCCGACCTGGGAACAGCGCTGGCATCCGTTGCGCGAGGAATGGGTGATCCTCGCCGCGCATCGGCAGCATCGGCCGTGGATCGGCGCGACGCACGCGCCGGCGGCGACACCGCGCCCCACGTACGTCGCGGACTGCACCTTCTGCCCCGGTAACACGCGCGTGTCCGGCGCGAAGAATCCCGCGTACACGTCGACGTTCGTGTTCGACAACGATCATCCGTGCGTCGGCGACCGCGCGGCCGAGCCCGCTCCATCGCGATCGCCGTTGCATCGCGCGATGCGCGCGAACGGCATCGCGCGCGTGATCTGCTTCTCGCCGCGGCACGATCTCACGCTCGCGGAGATGGACGTCGACGGCATCACGTCCGTCGTGCGCGTGTGGCAGGACCAGATGCGTGAGCTCGCGACGTACGCCGACATCCGCCACGTGCTGCTGTTCGAGAACAAGGGTGAGCTCGTCGGCGTCTCGAATCCGCATCCGCACGGGCAGCTCTACGCGACGAACTTCGTCTGGAAGACCGTCGAGGTCGAACTGAACGCGATGCGCAAACACCGCGCGGCGACCGGGCGCGGCTTGTTCGAGGACCTGATCGCGGCCGAGCGCGAGGACGGCCGCCGCGTGCTGTTCGAGGACGAGCACGCGATCGCGTTCGTGCCGTACTTCGCGCGCTACGCGTACGAGGTCTACATCGCGCCGAAGCGCCGCGTGCCGCGCGTCGACGGCCTGACCGACGCCGAGGCGACGTCGCTCGCGCGCGCGCTGAAGGACGTGACGGTGCGCTTCGACAATCTGTGGTCGACGTCATTCCCGTACGTGATGCCGCTGCATCAGGCGCCGCTCGATGGCAGCGGCGACGCGGACTTCCACTTCTTCGTCGGCTTCCTGCCGCCGCTGCGGCAGCCGAACCTGTTGAAGTTCCTCGCCGGTCCCGAGATCGGCGGCGGCAACTTCCTGTCCGACACGTCGCCCGAGGACAAGGCCGCGGAGCTGCGCGCGCAGAGCACGACGCATTGGCGCGCGGCGGCCCAAGCGCCGGGCGATGCTGGGAGGTCCGCGTGATCCGCGATCGAGCTCGACTCGTCGAACGCCTGCGCACGATCCACGCGGCGATCCGCGACGAAGTCGTCGCGTCGTGCGAGCGCAGCGCGATCGAAGTGCTCGAGACGCCGGTCGACGAGCAGGCGGGCGACACGATCTTCGCGATCGACCGCGTGTCGGAAGCCGTGCTCGTCCACCACTTCGAGGAACTCGCGCGCGAATGGCCGCTCGTGTTGGTCGCGGAAGGGCTCGGCGCCAGCGGACGCGGGACGCTGCCGGCTGGCGCGACGCCGGAGCTCGTCGTGCTCGTCGATCCGATCGACGGGACGCGGGGCTTGATGGTGCAGAAGCGCTCCGCGTGGATCCTGACCGGCGTCGCGCCGTATCGCGACGAGCGGCAGACGCTCGCGTCGATCGAACTCGCGATGCAGACCGAGATCCCGCTCGTGAAGCAGCACTTGTCCGACGCGTTCATCGCATGGAGCGACGGCGGCGCGCTGCAGTTGCGCGGCGAGCGCTTCGATCGGCTGCATCGCACGCACGTCGCGATCGCGCCGCGGCCCTCGCGCGCGACGACGATCGAGCACGGCTTCGGCAACCTCGCGCGCTTCTTCCCCGGGCCGCGCGCGCTGCTCGCGACGATCGACGACGCGCTGATCGAGCGCGTGCTGGGCCCGCAGCCGCCGGGCCGCGCGCGCGCGTTCGAGGATCAATACATCTGCTCGGCCGGGCAGATGGCCGAGCTGCTCGCGGGCCACGATCGTTGGTGCGCCGATCTGCGGCCGCTCGTGTGGAAGAAGCTCGGCGTCCGCGGGCTGTGCTGCCATCCGTACGACCTCGCCGCCGAGCTCGTCGCGCGCGCGGCCGGCGTGATCGTCTGCGATCCGAGCGGCGCTCCGCTCGCCGCACCGATGTTCGACGTCGAGCACGACGTCGCGTGGTGCGGATTCGCGAACGCGGCGATCCGCGATCAGGTACTGCCGACGCTGCAGGCGCTGCTCGTGGAGCACGGGCTGTCGTGACGAGGTTCACGCGCTCGTCGTTCGATCCTCCGTTGGCGAGCGACGTTCCTGGCGTCGATGCCGCGCTCGGCGCACTCGCAGGGCGCGCCGCGCAATCAGCGTCGTTCGACTCGGGCCGCCCCGCCGTGCTCGCGCGCGCTCCGGGGCGACTCGACGTGATGGGCGGCATCGCCGACTACTCGGGATCGCTCGTACTCGAGTGGCCTCTGGCTTGCGCGACGTGGGTGTTGGCGCAGACGAACGACTCGGGGCGCGTCGTCGTGATGAGCGACGCGGCTGGGCAAGTCGGTGGAGCGGAGCGCGTCGTCGTCGAACTCGATGCACTGCTCGGTGACGCGAGTGTCGTTCGGGAGAAGCTGCAGGAAGACGGGACACGGGCTTGGGCCGCGTATGCGCTCGGGGTCGTGCCGATCCTCGCGGAGCGGTTCGGGATCGGTGCTGTTCGCGCGAGGCTGCGCGGGTTGACGCTGCTCGTGACGTCCGACGTGCCCGTCGGGAAGGGCGTGAGTTCGTCGTCGGCTCTCGAAGTCGCCGCACTCGCCGCCGTCGCGCGATCGCTCGACGTGAAGCTCGAGCCGGTCGAACTCGCACATCTCGCTCAACGCGTCGAGCATCGCATCGTCGGTGCGCCGTGCGGAATCATGGACCAGATGACCGTCGCGTGCGGAATCGCCGACCACCTCGTCGCGCTGTTGTGCCAACCGGCGCAACTCGAGGCGCCGATCCGCTTGCCCGCGACCCTCGCCGTGTTCGGGATCGACTCCGGAGTCCGCCACGAAGTGAAAGGCGCCGACTACGGCTCGGTCCGCACCGCCGCATTCATGGGAGCGCGCGTGCTCGCGGACTTCGCGAGACTCGGCGTTCGCGAGGTCGGCGACGGCCGCGTCGCCATCGACGACCCCCGCTGGCACGGATTCCTCGCGAACGTCTCCGTCGAGGAATGGCGGTCGTTCGAAGCGCGCGTGCCGGAAGTGATGCGCGGCGATGCGTTCCTTGCTCGGTACGGCGGGATCACCGATGACGTGACGCGCGTCGATCCGACTCGGACGTATGCGGTCCGCGTTTCGACCGCTCATCCGATCTTCGAAGGTGCACGCGTTCGGGCGTTCCGCGAGGTGTTGATGGCTGGCGCTACGGACGAGGACAGTCGGCGACGGCTCGGCGCTTGGATGTTCGAGAGCCATGCGAGCTACGGCGCTTGCGGACTCGGATCGAGCGGCACCGATCGGTTGGTCGCCATGGCTCGGGATGCCGGGGTGGAGCGCGGGATCTACGGCGCGAAGATCACGGGCGGCGGATGCGGCGGGACCGTTGCCGTGTTGGCGCGCGCGGATGCTGAAGGCGACGTGCGGCGGATCGGGCGGGAGTATGCGGACTGGGCTGGATGCGGGGGTGGGGTGCTTTCGGGGAGTTCCGATGGTTTGCGGGTTTGGGGATTGGCGGGTTCCTGAGGGCGGAGAGTGCGGGAAGCACGGGGTTCGGGCCCGTGAGGAGGGAGCCCCGACGCGAGGGCCAGTGCGACGAGACGCCCCGAGGTCGCGCTGGCCCTCGCGGCGGGGCTCCCTCCTCACGGGCCTTACGACTTGGTGGGGATTGGGGTGGCCGGGGGGTTATGGGGTTGGTGTGACGGCTCGGGTTGCCGTCGCTTCGCTCGGCGACCCTCGGCGGGGGCGCGGGCGCGTGGATCAAGATTGTTCCGGATGCTGCGCGGGAGCGGGCACTTCGCGCATGATCCGGGAGATGTCCTCGCACAAGTAGACCGCTGGTGGGCGACCGCGCTTTCCGTGTCTCAGCGGGTCATCGAGCTTCTTCACGATATGACAGGCTTCCAGCTCGAGCGCTGTTTTGCGCGCCGCGGCATCACTGCATTCGAGGTCCGTGGCGATCGTCGTCACGAGGAATGCTGGGAATCGGAAGATCGTTTCCACCGCCTGCATCGGGATCTCGCCGCGGCCTTTCAAGCGCTGTCGGTACTCCCTGTGCAGCTCTCTGAGTTTCTGGATCTTCGCAAGCATCCCGTCGGCAGCTCGAAGAACCACGCTGAGGAAGAACCGAGTCCAGGTCGAATAGTCGCCGCGTGAGCTGACTTCGTACATCGCTGCCGTGTACTCGCCCTTCTGTCGCTCGAGCTCGGACGACAGGTAGAACCACGGCTCCTGCATCACGCCTTCGTGAACCATCTGAAGTGGAATGAGAATTCGTCCGACGCGACCGTTGCCGTCCAGGAACGGGTGAATCGTCTCGAACTGGTAGTGCATCAGCGCGATCCGCACGAGGGGATCGTCCGACTCGCGGTCGTTGCAGTAAGCGATCAAGCCGTCGATGCAGTCCTGGACGAAGGTCGCGGGAGGCGGGACGAACCGCGCCAGTTTGAGGTCTTTCTCCGCGCCAGGCGGTCCGATGGCGACCTGCCCGGTTCTGAACTTCCCAACGAACGCGGCTGCTCTTGGATCCTCCTTCAACAGCTCGGCATGCATTGCGCGAATCAGCGACTCACCCAGCGGGTGTCCCGCCTTCAGCATCCCGATGCCGAGCATCAGTGCCGCGTGGTACCTCTGGACCGACCTCGCATCGTCGTCGTGCCTCTGCTCCTCGGCGGGCGTGACGTTGTGGACGAAGGCCTCGTCGAGCGTCGTCACCGTGCCCTCGATCCGACTGGACAGGACGGCTTCCTGAGTGCGGAACGGACCGACGAAGAGCTCTGGACTTGGGAGCGCCGCGATTCCGGCCTCCAGCGCGCCGAGCGCCTTGTTGGCTCGGCCAACCAGGCGGGTCACATCGTGCGGGTTGGACTGCCGCCGTGGTAGAGCGCTTGGCACAAACGCTTTTCCACCAGATACTTCAACGAGTCTCCCCGGCGATGAGCTGCTGAAGTCTTCCTCACGCATGGCACGAGTTCCCCCGCAAAAGAGCGCTGGTGAGGGGAAAATACGATGTTTTCCGTCTCGCGCATGTGTTTGGAGACGAAAAATTGAGCCGCCTCGACCGGATTGCTCGAGCAGACCGCCGCATCCGTCCGCGCGAATCGAATGGGGATCGAGCCCAAGAGCTTGCGACCTTGCTGGATACGGAGGGCCGAATTGAGGGTGTGGCGGCTCGCGTTGCCGGACGGTGCGGGAAGCACGGAGTTCGGGCCCGGGCGGAGGGAGCCCCGACGCGAGGGCCAGTGCGACGACACGCCCCGAGGTCGCGCTGGACCTGCTTGGCCGAACCGACCCGGACCAGCTTGGCCGAACCAGGGTGGACCTGCTTCGCCGAACTCCGGGTGGACCTGATACGCCGAACCGCAACAGGCCCTCGCGTCGGGGCTCCCTCCGCCCGGGCCTTACGACTTGGTGGGCATTGGGGTGGCCGGGGGGTTGAGGGGTTGGTGTGACGGCTCGGGTTGCCGTCGCTTCGCTCGGCGACCCTCGGTTCGGATTGGGCACGGGAGCTGTCTGCTTTCGGATCCCGATTGGCTCGGAGGGAAAGTCGTTATTCAAGGTTCGGGGCGGAACTTTGAATAACGCTTGGCCCTAACAGCCCGTTGAAAAAGTCGCTCCTGCCGGATTCTTCGATGCGGACGTGAGTCGAGTGCACCGATTTGTATCTCGAGGAGACAGCCGATGGCACTCGGACGAAAAAGTAAGACGACAGGGAAGCTCTTCGTAGCGACGGCTGACCTGCCGCGGTCAGCCGGACACCCGTTCTACGGAGCGTTGAACCGGTTGCTCGAGGAGTCGGGGTTCGACCGCAAGGTCGAAGCGATGTGCGAGCCGTTCTATGCCGAGCAGCGCGGCCGGCCGTCGATTCCGCCCGGCGTGTATTTCCGCATGCTGTTCGTCGGGTACTTCGAGGGGATCGATTCGCAGCGCGGGATCGCCTGGCGCTGCGCCGACAGCTTTGCGATCCGAGAGTTCCTCGGGATCGGTCTGACGGGCAAGTCTCCCGATCACTCCAGCCTGACCATCATCCGCCAACGCTTGTCGAGCGAGGTGCATGAAGCTGTGTTCGCGCTGGTGCTGGGGATCGCGCGCGAGAAGAAGCTACTTCAGATCAAGACGATCGCCGTCGACGCGACGTTGCTCGACGCCAACGCGGCGATGAAGTCGATCGTGCGCAAGGACACCGGCGACGACTACAAGACGTACTTGAGGAAGTTGGCCAAAGAGGCGGGGATCGAAGACCCGTCCGACGACGACCTGCGCCGCTTCGATCGCGATCGCGGCGGCAAGAAGACATCGAACGACGACTGGCAATCGAAGACCGACCCGGACAGCCGCGTCATGAAGATGAAGGACGGCAGGACGCACCTGTCCTACAAGGCCGAACACGCAATCGACCTCGAGAACGAGATCGTGATCGCGGCGACGATCCACCCGGGAAACCGCAGCGATACGCAGAGCTTGGAAGCTACGCTGACACAAGCGCAGGCCGTGCTGGAAGATGTCGAGCCCGACGCTGTGATCGAAGAGGTCGTTGCCGACAAGGGATATCACAGCGCGGAGGCGCTCACGACTTGCGCCGCGAGCGGACTGCGCACGTACATCCCAGTGAAGAAGCAACGTGGGCGGCGGCGCTTCGCAGGCAAGCCGGAGGAAGTCAAGCGCGCCGTGGTCGCGAACGCTCGCCGAGCGGAGAGCAGAAGAGCGCGGCGACTGCAGCGTCAACGTAGCGAACGAGTCGAGCGCAGCTTTGCTCACATCTGCACGACCGGTGGCGCGAGACGAAGTTGGCTGAAGGGATTCGTCGACGTCTCGAAACGCTACTTGATGACCGTCGCGGCTCACAATCTCGGACGAGTGCTGTTCGCACTGTGCGGAATCGGGAAGCCGAAGGGCCTGCAGGCCGCGATGGCGGCCTTCCTCGCGACCCTTCTCGACCTACTGGGACGATTCACTCGACTTCTGATCGCCATTAGGACTCTTGTCACGAGTCCGGAGCGTCGACCGGTGCATTTCGACTCGCGCTATGCACACTCTGTCGTCGTGTGACAAACTCGCACTTCTTCAACGGGCTGCTAAGAAGGAACTTTGAACAAAACGACAGAATCTGAGTGCACCCGTTGAAGGGCAGCCGAAACTGGATCCACGAGTCGTTGCCCAACTGTGCGAACGCTGCGTTGAATTCGTCGCCTCGGCATGAGGCGGTTCGGCGCCAGCGAGTCTTGGACTGGGGGTGGAACTTGAACACGAGATTTCTGGGAGGCATTGCGCTGGCAGTTGTCGTTGTGTGCGTCGCAGGGGCGTCACCGTCGGCCACGACTCCGGTGGTGACCAAGTCCGTGCAACTGGAGGCACAGGACTACGAGTTCGCGAAGTCGCTTCAAGATGGCGCCAAGTTCGGACCTGGGCGCGTCTTCCGCGCAAAGGGTACTTCAGGATCACTCGTCTACAACTTGTGGGACAACAATGGGGCTGGCTTCGATGCGCATCGGCTGACCATCGTCAATCTCGGAGACTCGACGGTGACGATCCAGCAGTCCGGAAAGCCGGCGACGATCGCCCCCGGCAGTTCGCTGGGTCTGCACATTTCCGCCGCCGGGAATGACGGTCTGGTCAGTTACTCGATCGGATCCGACGGTTCACCCGAGGTAAAGAACGGGCACTTCCTCTGGGTCGTTCGATGACCCGTTGCTCGAAGAGCGCCTTCAATCGAGAAGGCGCTCTTCGAGCAGCTCGTTGCGCCAGCGGCGCTCCCGAAGTGCGCACGAGCGACAGCCCGGTCCACGCATTCGCGTCTTCACGCGACGGACAAACTGCGTAGTGCGCACGTCATCGAACATCTCCGTGTCGTCACGGCGCCGCCAGCGCTCCGAAGAGAGATTGGGCAAGTTCCGCGATCGACTCGACCTTCGTGAACGCGGATCGCTTGAGCACCCGAATCTGCGGGCGAAGAGCCTTCACGCCCTTTGCATTTCCCTTCGAATGCCGCGCGATCGACCTTCCCAAGTCGGGCAGGGGTCTACCGGGCTTACCGCCGAACCAATAGAACGGTCCGAGCTCCAGAGTCTCGGGATCGAAGACGAGCACGATGACGCAGCCGCTCGGCTTCTTGGCCAATGCACTGTTGATGTTGAAGCTGCGGACCTTCGATCCCCTGAACGTGGCCTTGAGCTGCACGTGGCGAACGATGCCGTCAGCCTCGAGCACGAGGTCGTACCCACCATCGTCGACCTGAGGCTTCAGGACTTCGAGGCGCTTCGTTCCCGAAAGCCAGACGTGACGCATCACGGCCCCCGCGAAGAGGTGCTCGAGCAGAGCTTCGCGATACGACGAAATCAGGCTGTGCGAGTGGTCCGACATGGGTTGTCCGGTAGCGATGCGAGGATTGCCGCTCCCACGAGAGTGTCACCGGTCGATTCAAAACCAGCCACTGAGGAACGATTCAAAACCGGCCACCCGGAGCACCCGGGATCTCACTCGTCGGTCTTCGTTCGTACAAGAGCCCTGTCCTTCAGCCGGTAGCTCTTGCCCTTGATGGCGACGATCTCTGCGTGATGCAGGAAGCGGTCCAAGATGGCGGTCGCGCTCGGCACGTCCTGGAGCAGCTTGCCCCACTCCTCGATCGGCCGGTTCGACGTCATCAGTGTCGAGCGCTTCTCGTAGCGGCGCATGATGACCTCGAACAAGTACTCGCCTGAGCGTTTCGGCAGTTGCTTCATGCCCATGTCGTCGATGATCAGCAGGTCCGGCCGCAGATACTTCGCGTCGACCTTGTCGTCGCCGGAGAAGGTCTCGTCCTGCATGAAGTCCTGGACCAGGTCGAAGATCGATCGATAAAGCACGACGAAGCCCTGCTGGATCGCGTGGAAGCCGATCGCCTGCGCGAGGTGGCTCTTGCCGACGCCAGGCGGACCGATCAACAGCACATCTTTGTATTCGCGCACGAAGCGACACGCGGCGAGGTCGTGCATCTGGCTCTTCTTGATCGACGGATTGAACGCCCAGTCGAACTCGTCGAGGCGTTTCTGGTCGCGGAAGCACGCGCTCTTGAGTCTGCGCTCGAACAGTCGCTGCTTCCTGACCGAGAACTCGTCGCCCAGCGCGAGCTCGAGGAACTCGCCGTGATCGAGACCGTTGCCTTTGGCCTCGGACAGCCGCACGTCGAGCGTGTCGGCCATGCCGGAGAGGCGCAGCTCGCGCAGACTCTTCTTCAAGGACTCCTTCATGCGGGTCTCCGATCGGCGAAGGTCGATTGGGAGAACGCGTCTTACCTGAACTCGCCGTACTCGTGCGGATCGCGGATCAACGGATGGCTGTCGATGAACTCGAGCTGCTGCGTCGCTGCTGGCTGCTGCGCGAGCAAGCGACGCAGCGTCTTCAGTCGGTACGCGTGATGCGACAGCGCGACACGACACGCGCGCTCGATCTCTTCCCAAGAGTGCTTCTTCGTGAGCCCGAGGAAGCCTTGCAGCACGCGGATGCCGGCGATGCCGCGATACGACAGCAGCGCCTGCGCGTAGCGTGAGCTCTCTTCGCCGATGCGTGCCGCGCGCTCGAGCATCCATTCGGTGCCGCGCTCGATCGCGGAGATCTTCTCGTCGACGATGTGCGCGCGATCGGTGCTGAAGCGTCCGGGATCGACGCGGACGTGGAGCGCGATCTCGGAGAGCGCGTGATCGAAGATGCGCACGAGGCGCGAGTCGTAGCGCACCCACACCGGCCGCCCGAGGAACTCGGGCGGTACCGAATAAAACGCCTTCTCGATCACGATGTGACCGTCGCGATGCACGGTGCGCTGCGTCTCGTGGAACAACGGGAAGCGCTCGGCGGGCAGCGGTAGCAGCGCGTGTCTCTCATCCGCTTCGAACAGCGCGTGCACCTGCTTCCTCGTGGTGCCGTGGATGCGCTGATCTGCGACTTTCGTCTCCCAATCGCGCAGGAGCTCGTTCTGCGCGGCGAGCGAAGCGAATTGCCTGCCCTTCAGAGCATTGTCCTGAGCGAAGGCGACGCAGCGCTCGACCTTGCCTTTGTGGCGCGGCGTGCGCGGTTTGGTCGGCAGCACGGCAACGCCGTAGTGCCGAGCGAACGCCTCGAACTTCGGCGTGATCGTCGGATCGCACCAGTCGTGCTCGAGCATCGCGGCTTTGAGATTGTCGGGGACCAGCGTCTTGGGCACGCCGCCGAAGTGATGGAACGCATTCTCGATGCCGCGGATCAGCGACTCGGTGTCCTGGCGCCACATGACCTCGGAGTAGGCCTTGCGCGAGTGGCTCAGCACGACGCGCAGCAACTGCGGTCGCTTCTTCTTCTTCGAGCCCGGCTTGACCGTGAACGCGCCGACTCCGTAGTCGATCTGGGCTTCTTCGCCGGGCAGCGTCTCCATGCGCCGGAACGGAATGGGCCTCGACGCGCCCAGCTTGCGCACGAAGCGCTTCACGCTCTCGTAGCTGTGCGCGTAGCCGTGCTCGGCGACGAGGTCCTGGTGGATGCGCTGCGCGCTCAGGCCGAGCGCGAGCTTGGCGACGATCGTCTCACGGTGCGGATCGCACTCGCACTTTCGACCCGCAACCCCGGCGGTCGAAATGGCCGGTTTTGAGTCGGACGACGGCTCGATCAGCTCGGTCGAGCCGGCGGTCGAAATGGCTGGTTTTGAATCCGGCGGCGGCTCGATCGACTGCCCCGAGCCGGCGGTCGAAATGGCCGGTTTTGAACCCGGGTCAGGCGGCCGACCTCGCGCATAACGCGCGACCGTGTCGCGATGGATGTCGAGCTCGCGGGCGATCCGCCGATGGGACCATCCGTGCCTCAGCAATTGCTCGATCGTGTGGATCTGCGCCATCTTGAGCTGATTCGACATGCCCGCCTCCGAAGGGAAGCGGACATCGTCGGGCGCCTTTCGCGCCCTCGCTCAGAGTGGCCGGTTTTGAATCGTTCCCTCGTGGCCGGTTTTGAGTGTTCGGTGACACACGAGAGCGGCGCGGCGAAGCGTAGTACGGCTGTCCGCTCGAGCGAGAGGACGGGCCGCACGCGCACGGTTCCGTCAATTTGGCGATCTCACGACTCACACGCAGAGCCGCACCCGGAACCCTCGCGCTGCGTAGTAGGACTCCGCTCCGTTGTGATAAACGAACACCTTGCCGTAGCGGCGATCGCAGAAGAGCGCGCCCCCCAACGACCGAACATCCTCCGGAGTCGCCACCCAGCTCGAAGTCTTGGTGTCGAACTCGCCGAGCTCCTGCAGTTCGCGGTACTGCTGCTCCGTCAGGAGTTCCGCGCCGATCTTGGCTGCGAAGTCTGCGGCGCTTCCCTTCGGCTTGTTCTCCTTCCGCGCGTCCAGCGCCTTTCGGTCGTAGCAAAGGCTGCGACGCCCCGCCGGACTCTCGGCGGAACAGTCACAGAAGACGTACTTGCCGGTCTTCTTTTCGTAGCCGATCACGTCCGGCTCTCCCCCTGATTGCTCCATCTCCGCGAGCGTGGTGAGCGCGGCGTCGTTCGCCTCCAATCTCGTCCGAACGTCTTCCCACGCGATGCCCTTGTGGCGTCGTCGGTGCTTCTCGAACCGTGTTCGGAGGGTCGCGAGCAGGTCGTGCTGGGTTCGGTGTTTCATAGGTTTTGCGTGTTTGAGTGACCAGCGCCTAATAGCCACTCTCTTACCCCGGAATCGCTTTGAGAACTGTGGCGTAGTGCTCCCCGTAAGGAGTCAGCGCCCAGTAGGTTCCCGTGTCTTTCAGTGATCGCTTTCTAATGCTCTTTTGAATCAGGCCTAGAGCTCTCAGCTGAACTTTGATTGTCTGAAAGTCCTCGTCGCGAACATCGACTTGCCATCGCTGGAATCCGGCTTCCTGAGAGATTCTGTTGTCTAGGGTCTTTACGAGATCGACTTCCGAAGCTTCGTCGAACATAGTCGGGCCGAGACAGGCAAAGATTGAGTCCCAACTGAGATCCACGACACGCTCTTTGCCACTCGTCAGTTTGTATCGGACTCGAAACACTTGTGCGCCTTGCGCCATGCGCAGGGCATCCGCTGGCGGCTCAGTACGAGCAGCTTCTAACTTGGCAGTCAAATCGTCGATCTTTGAGCGGAGCTTCTGCAGCTCTTCTGGGCTGCTAGCGAACCTCGCGCGCACCCAGCCCTCTCTTGGCTGGAGCTTTATCATTTGAATTAGGCTGCGGGAGACGACGCCGCCCAGTTCCTCCGGGGTGCGCCAGTGTTTACATATACGTGTCTCCGCTTTCGCTCTGAATGCATCGAGCTTCTCACGAGCCGCCCGATCCAGTTCAGACCTGCCCGCGGGTATGGCGTCTGGATCGTTGTGCAAGAAAGCCAACACAGGAATCTTCGCCTTTACGGCGTAGTCGTACTCACGCTCGGTGAAACTGATTCCGTCGGCATCCACAGAGCCGTAGCGGCCACCGATGATCACCAGATAGTAGTCGCAGTCGTCAATAACACGCGTGATCAGCGTCCACTTTGATTCGTCACTCGCGGGAAATAGCTCCATCCCGGACGGCATGCAGTCAAGCTCGAGAAGAGCCTGCATGACCTGCTGGCGTTCGTCCTGAAGGTCGCGAAACGTGGAGCTCACGAATACCTGAAATCGACGATCCATCTCTTTCCTTCTTCTGGGCGCGCAATCCTGCTCGACTGTGGCAGGATAGAAACGTCACCTAATGTGGACTGCTGTTAGTCAGAACGCTCTGTGCATAGTCGGAGATTATCTCTGGAGAATCTACGGTCTTGCATCCGTTCGCGCATCCACCGCGGTCTCGACCGATCATATACATATTGCCAAACCATGCGTATTGCGTCGCATGTGGCGTCTACTGCCTTCTCGACCTCCGGCGCGCAAGCTCCGTGAAACAGCTCCTCCTTCACGTAGCCGCGCTCGGATTGTTCAGGGCCTGGCTCGCAGTGCACAAAGGCGTCCCGACGCACCTTGACATCGTCGAACAGGATGGAAAACGGCGGCTGATTGCTATCCAAGGGTGGCTTGTCGGGTCGCATAATGCCAGGCACTCTGACGATGCGTCGTCGCAACGATGATCGTGTATCCCGAAGCTGTGTCGCCACTCTATCATCGATACCATTGGATGTCATTAGAGCTGCTTTAGCAAGGCCGGCCGTGAAGGCCTCCAATAGGTTGAAACAGCACTGGATAGTAGCGCGACCCAATGCGAGCGCATTCTCGCTGGCAGCTGCAGCCCATTCAGGCGGAAGACGCCAGTCGACTCTTGAAATTAAGTCTTCGGCATCGCGAAATAATCCGTAGAGTAAGCTGAGATCTCTCGCAAGCATGTACTCTGGATGGCGGAACGCTACCTGAGTACCCGGTTGGAGCAGTACCTGCGCGTATGGTGGAACGTCCAAAGCATCACGAGCACGAAGCCGGCCCACGCGCGCCTCGAACTCCCATGCCACCGAGACAACAAAGACGCCACATCCGGCAGCCACCCAATCGTCGAACCTTTTTTTCAGCCAGCCAACTGCGGACGCTAAGTTTCGGTTCGGGTCGTGCAGCAGGATCACGCTGAGTGCAGCTCGCAGATCGAACTCAAGATCCGCTACGTGCTGCTGAAGGCGCTTTCGAGGCCAAGTTCCATAATCAGGGATCATAAACTCAGCCCTGCTAGGGTGGCGCCCCGCCAATAGCGCCGCGACTACCCATGCCTTTTTCAGGCGGTCCGCGGATTGGGCAAGACGGTCTCGTCGCCCCATAAATCTCCCTCCGCGATCGTTGGAGCATTCCATCTTGTCACCAAATCACAGGTCTAATGGTCTGTCGATTGCCACAACCGAGCTCACACCGTTCGTTCAATGTAGACCATCGGGTGGGTTCGGGCCGGCGAGCTCATTTGATCCAATCATCTCAAGCGGTAGGCATTGGTCTTGCACCTTGCGTTAGGCGGACTTGTCAAGCACGCCCGAGTCCTACAGGTTCCGCGATGGACTCGAACGCGTCGCCTGTAGAGATGTTCATACCAACTGTGGCCTCGGAGCAAGCACTCGACGACAGCTCCTCCGGGCTCCGCGGCGGAGTCGGCGCTTTCGATGGCTAGGGCGAATCAACCTGACGAGGAAATCGAGACCGCTCGTTCGTGATCATCCCGTACTGCCCCACCCCCACCCTCTCTCTTTCCAACACCAACGCCGTCCGCTCCGCGTCCTCAACGGTCACCCGCAGCTCCCGGGTCCCCGTCGCGATCGCCGCAAGCAGATGCCGCACCTCGCCGTCGTACCCATTGGTGTCCGGCATCTCGACCGCCTCGCACCTGCCGTCCTTCGCCACCATCAACGCCGGCGTCCTCGTGAGGTCGAAGTCGGCCGTCGCCTGCTCGAACACCACGACGTAGCGCATGCGGAACGGGAAGCCTGGGCTGTGGTCCCAGCCGCCCTCGGCGAGGACGTGCTTCGGGCCTTTTGCGTAGCGATAGAGCGTCGAGACGTGGTGGATCGAGCCTGTCGCGATCACCTCGTCCGGGTCGCCGAAGCAGTGGCGGATGAAGTCGGTGTCGTGGAGGTGGAGGTCGACGAGGGCTCCGCCGGTCTTGGCGTCGTCGGCGTAGAACTCGCGCGACCATGCGGGCCCGGAGCCCAAGCGCTGGAAGACCGCGCTTCGGACCTTGCCGAACGAGTGGTCGTCGATGCGGTGCTTCAGCCACTCCCACGCCGGCCAGAAGCGCATGCAGTGCGCGGGCATGCAGAGAGTCTTGGCTTTGCGCGCCGCTTCGGTCAGCGGGCGGATCGCGGCGGCGGTCAGCGCGAGCGGCTTTTCGACCAGCACGTGTTTGCCGGCCTCGAGCGCGCGGATCGCGAGGTCGACGTGGGTGTCGGTGTGCGTGCAGATCGAGACGAGCTCGACGTCCGGGTCGCGCAGGAGTTCGTCCGGCGTCGCGTACGTGTGGGTCGTCGTCGCGTCGAACAGCGGTGCGCCGCTCGTCGTCGCAAGGTTGCCGCCCGCCTGCGCGTCGGCGCGCAAGCGCGCGACGTCGCGGTCGGCGACGGCGACGATGCGATTCGCGAAGCCCGCCGCGCGCGCCTTCGCATAGGCCTCGAGATGCGTGCGCCCCATGAACCCGAGGCCGATCACGCCGACCCCGACGCCGACGGTGCGGCTCATCGTTGCACCTCGCGCAGCACGAGCTCGTGCGCGGCGCGGATGTCGGCGATGCGGTCGTCGCCGGCTTCGCGCTCGATGCAGAGATCGACGTCGAGCTTCGCCGCGCGCAACGCGTCGAAGAAGCCACGCCAATCGACGTCACCGGTGCCGACGCGTACTTCGGCGCCCCATTCGCCGGGCTTGCGCGTGCGCGTCGCGTCCTTCACGTGGCACTGCAAGACGCGCGGAGCGAGCGCCGTGAGCGCCTTCACCGGATCGCCCTGGTCGTAAAGGATCATGTTCGCCGGATCGAAGTTGATGCCCGCGCGCGGGCGATCCAGCGCGTCGAGCGCTTCGAGCAACGTCGTCGCGGTCTCCTGCCCGGTCTCGAAACCGACGCGCACGTCCTGCTCCGCGAACACGTCGACGAGCTCGCGCAACCGCACGAGCAACGTCGCACGCTCCGGATCGGCGCGATCGTGCGGGATGAACCCCGCGTGGAACGTCACGAGCTGGAGCCCGAGCGAGCGCGCGAGCTTCGCGTTGTCGCGCGCGGCGCGGCGGTTCTCGTCCCACGTCGCGTCGGGGCGTACGCCGCCGGTGCGTTGGATCGACTCCAGCGTCGAGTAGTCCTCGCCCGCCATCGTCATCATTCTTGAGACGATGGCGATGCCGCGCGCACTCAACGCGCTCGTCGTCGCGTCGACGCTCCAGCGTTCGCGCAGCGGATCGAGATGGAGTTGGACGAACCGGACGCCGACGGCGGCGATGCGGTCCGCGAGCTGTTCCGGACTCTCCGCGCGCAGCGACCACGAGCAGACACCGATGCGTGGCTTCATGCGGGCGCAGACTACGCCGCGCTTCGATCCGCGCAACCGCGTGCTCAGGTCACGGAATCGTGATCAGCGCCGGATTCGTGACGAACCCCGGAATGCCCGTCATCGGCCCCTGGACGACCGCCGCGCACCACATCTGCAGCGAGAAGCCGACGGGCTTCGTCGAGAACGTGACCGGCGGCGTCGTGATCGTCTGCAGTCCGCCCGGGCCGAGATTGCCCGTGATGACGATCGGGAACAACGGCGCGTTCAGCGGCAGCTCGAGCGAGCCGCCCATGTTCAGCCCGGGCTGCGTGCCCGCGACCGAGAACAGGATCGCGAACGGCCGCCCGGCGAACGCAGGGCCGGCTTGGACGCGGAACGTGAACGGCGTGGTCTCGCCGAGCAGCGGCCGCACCGGCGTGACCGTCAGCGCCATCGGCAGCGTGTTCGTGAACACCTTCACGGCGTCGACCGTCGAGGTCTGGTCGACCGACAGCACGTCGAGACGGCCGTCGAAGTTCTGGTCCTGCACGGTCAAGTACTGCCCGACTTCTTGCGGCACGGTCGTCGGCGACACCGAGCCGGCGTTCAGCGCGGTCGGGCTGCCGGCGAGACAGTTCGAGACTTTCAGGAAGCCGACCGTCACGGGATTGCCGCCGACGTTGCCGACGCCGAGCACGCTCAAATCCTCGGTGCCGTCGGCGTCGACGTCGAGCCGCATCAGCGCGTTCGGAACGCTGCCGAGCACGAACGGCGGCAGCACCGACGCCGGGATGAACTGGCCGGCGACGCCGGGGAAGTTCTTCACGAGGAACACGAGGTTCTGGCCGCCGTCGGCCGACACCGCGAGGTCGTAGAACTGGTCCTGGTCGCAGTCGATCCAGTGCACGTCGAGCGGCGTGACGTTGGTCGGGAACGACAACTGCCGCGCTTGCCCGAGTGGCGCGCTCGGATTGCCGGTACCGGGGTACACGGTGACGAAGTTGCCGAGCGGGCCGGACTCGACGACCGCGAGGTCCTTGAAGCCGTCCTTGTTGAAGTCGACGCAGACGTCGATGTCCTGCGGGCCTGACGTCGTGTTCGTCGACGTCAGCGGGCCGAACACGAAGCCGCCGCCGTTCTCGACGTTGACGATGCGGCGCGTCGTGCCGTTGACGGTCGCGACGAGGTCCTGCGTGCCGTTCGCCGTGAAGTCGGTCGTGCGCGAGCCGGTCACGGTGGAGCCGGCCGCGCCGACGACGATGGCTTGCGCGGGCAGGATGAACGAGCCGGGATTCGCCGGATCGCCGCGCGCGACGAACAGCGTCGGCACGTTGCCTGCCGACAGTCCGGCGTACGACAGGTCGAGGACACCGTCGAGATCGAAGTCCGCGGTGACCGGCATGGATGCCCCCGTGATCGCGCCGGTCGGCCCCGACAGGATCGGCACCGAATAGACGCCGGCGCCGAGCCCACGCGCGACGCCGATGCTGCCGTTGGCGGCGTTGTCGACGGCGACGATGTCGCCATTGCCATCGCCGTCGAGGTCGGCGGCTTCCGCGCCAGTGATCGTGTTCGGCGCGATGCCGACGCCGACGTTGACGTTCGTCGGGATCGAGAACGACTGGGCGGCCGCGCCGGGCGCGAGCAGGAGCGTGACGAGGGTGCACGCGGCGGCAGCCGCGCGGCAGGCGGGGTTCATGGCGAACTCTCCTTGTCCGAAGCGATGCCGGTCGGGTTGACGGCACGGTTCCGGGAACAACTGGGCGAAGAGAGCCGGCCAGGCTGGGGCAAGTCCTGAACGACGGGCGGAGCATAACACGCAATCCACGAGGTAGAGTCCGAGCCCATGCAGGACGCCCCACGGCGCATCCTTGGCGACTTCAAGCTGCTGCGCGAGCTGGGTCGCGGGGGCATGGGCGTCGTTTACCTCGCCCGGCAGCTTTCACTGGGGCGGCAGGTCGCCCTAAAGCTGTTGTCGAGCGAGGCCTCCGCCGATTCGTCGCGCCTAGCGCGGTTCCAGCGCGAAGCCGCATTGCTGGCTCGACTCGCGCACCCGAACCTCGTGCGGGTGTTCCTCGTCGGCGAGGACGGCGGCACGCATTTCCTGGCCATGGACTTCGTCGACGGCGTCGACTTCGAGCGCGTTCTGACGCTGCGCCGGGACCTGAAGACCGCCGAGCTCCCGACCGCGTTCCAGACCGAATGGAGCCGCGCCTGCGCCGCGGTCGCGCGCGACGTCGCGGCTGGGCTCGGGGCCGCGCATGCGCAAGGCATCGTGCATCGCGACGTGAAGCCGTCGAACATCCTGCTCGCCGCGGACGGGCGCGCGCTGCTCGCGGACTTCGGCATCGCGCGCGACCTCGGGGTCGAGGCGCTGACGAACGCGACCGGGACGTTGATCGGCACTCCGCATTACCTCAGCCCCGAGTGCATCCGCGGCGAGCCGCCATCGCCGCGGTCCGACGTGCACGCCCTCGGCGCGGTCGTGTACGAGGCGCTCGCGGGCCGCCGCGCGTACGACGCGCCGACGGTGCCGCAACTGCTCGAGACGATCCAACGCGACGACGCGCCGCCGTTGCGCAAGCTCGCGGCGGACGTGCCGCGCGATCTCGAGACGATCGTGATGCGCTGCCTCGAGAAGGACCCTGCGCGGCGCTACGCCGACGGCGACGCGCTGGCGCGCGACCTCACGCGCTTCCTCGCCGGCGAGCCCATCGAGGCGGCCGCGGTCGGCACGATGACGCGCATCCTCCGGCGCGCGCAGCGACGGCGCGCGCCGTTCCTGCTGACGCTCGGCATCGGTGTCGCGGCGATCGGGCTGCTCGTGTGGGGCTTCGATTCGTTGGTCTCGAAGCAAGCGACGGAACGCGATCGCGATCGCACGCAACTCCAGGCATTGCTCGCGAACAGTGATCTCGGCGGCGCGCGCGCACTGCTCGACGCCGCGCTCGGCGACGACGAGACGCGCGAGGACTTGCGCTTCGAGCGTGCCGAACTCGCGCTGCGGGAGAAGCGCTGGGGCGACGCGGAGGCGGATTACGCGTGGATCGTCGGTCACGGCGGCGCGGATCCATCGGCGGCCGAACTCGGGTTGCATTTGGCGCAGCGCATCAAGGAGCGCCAGATGCCCGATCCGCCGCCTTCTGCCGCTCCGACGACGGCGCGAGCCGCGCGCTACCGCAGCTTGATCCGACAAGCGCGGCGCGAGTACCCCGAGTCGATCGCCGAGAACCGCACGGCGTTGAGACTCGATCCGGAATGCATCGAGTCGCGCTACGAACTCGGTGCGGTGCATTTCCGTTTGCGCGAGTACGACGACGCGGAGCGCGAACTGCTCGCGTACTCGCGCGTCCGCCCGGGGCGGCCGGAGACTTGGAATCTGCTCGGGCAGATCGACCTCACGCGCAAGAAGTACGACGCGGCGATCTCGAACTTCGAACGCTTGCTGAAGCTGCGCGAGGATTCGGCGCCGGGCTGGAACTCGCTCGCGGCCGCGTTCTTGTTCCGCGCGAACTTGTTCGAGCGCGCCGGCGCCGCGCACGAAGCCGCGCAAGACCACCAGCACGCGCAAGACGCTCTCTCGCGCGCGAAGCAGATCGAGCCGAACTACTTCCTCGTGCCGTTCAACGAAGCCTTGTTGTGCTGCATGCGCAGTCAGATCGACACGTCGATCGGCCACTTCCGCGCCGCAGTCGCCATCGGTGGCGCGGATGCATATTGGGGCCCGCAGATGTGGCTCGGCTTCACCGAGTGGTTGATCGAGTACCAGCAGTACAAGGCCGCGCGCGCGCTGCTCGACGAGTACGACGCGATGGAGTCGGCTCCACAGCTCGACGTCGACGCGATGCGCGAGATCCTCGATCGCGCCGAGCGGGGCGAGTAGACGACGAGCGGGGGCTCGAGCCCCTCCGCGCGCAAGTCGTTGCGAATCAACCCCCTAGCCCGCGTGCAACTGCCGCCGGCAACCGCACGCGGGTACCCGCGTGCGGTTGCCGGCGGCAGTTGCACGCGGGCTAGGGGGTTGGGGGGACTGGACTTACGCCGATGGCGTCGTCGGTACGGCCGAAGCATGGAGATGCGAGCGCATGGCGCCTGTGCTCCTCCGAACCGAGCCGCGAATCGGCCTCGCTCGGTCAGCCGCCTGTGTTCGTCTCGTTCTTGGGGTCGTTGGCTCCTGGACCACTTCCCGCCGACCCTTTGTCCCGTCGCGCCCACTTGCCCTTGCCGTGTTTCCCCGCGCCCGGAGGGTTACCAGTTCCCGCGGAACCCGCGTTGGAACCTGGATTCTCGGTATCTGCTCCTTCGACGCTCGCGGTCGCGCCTCCACCGTTGCCGCCCTTCTTGTCATCCGGCGATGGGTCGCCGCCGTCGCCGCCGATCGCGACCGCACTGCCATCGTCGCTCTGGCTCGACGTGCTGTTTCCGGTCGCTTTCGCATCCGCGCCGTCGCCGCCCGACGATCCCGCGTCGGCACCGTCACCGGCTGCAGCGACCGCAGCTCCACCGGCCTTGTCGTTCGTGGCCGAAGCGCTCGCACCGTCCGTGGTCGTTCCCGACGTGCCATCTCCGCCGATCGCGACGACCGCATCGGCGGATCCTGAGAACGAGACGTCGTTACCTCCCTGACTCGAATAGCGACCCTTCACATGGAACACCTTCGGCTGACCGTTCGAGTCCATTCCTTCGCCGTTCGGCTCGTCGATCGGACCCGGATTCGGTTCGTCCTTCACGTCGTCCTGGAACTTGTCGACGGCAGCCTTGATCTCGGCAGCCGTCGCGGTGACGCAGGTGCCGCCGCCGGCGCCGTCCTCGAGCTTCAGGCCTTTCACGAGCGTCGCGAACGCGGTCTTCACCGCCGGCGTCGGCGTCGAGAATGCCATGGCCGTCGCGACGGCGCTCGCGGCAGTCACGCCCTGCGGAGTCTGCACCGTCACCTTGATCTCGAGGACCTCGCCGGCAGACGCGCCGAGCGCCGTCGGGTCGAACGTGGTACTCGAAGACCGGTAGTCGACACTAGGCGGCGAGCCCGGCCCTGGCAGGTCCGCCAGGATCGTCGGGCCGGTGAAGCTCACGAGCGCCGTGACGTCGTTGCCACCGAATCGCGCCGTGATCGTCGCGCTCTGGATCGACACGACGTCCCGAACCTCGACGAACACGAGCTGTGGATCGGCGCTGCCGGTCGGGAACACGTCGGTCACGGTCACCTCGACGTGCGGAACCACCCTCGTCACGTCGCGACTGATCAGAGTCTCCGCGCCGGTCGATGCCGTCGCCTTGAACGTCAACTCGTCACCGGCCACCGGATCCAGCGACGTGAACGTGACTACGTACTTCGCGACCAGCGACTCCGCGATGCCGTTCGAGTCCGAGTCGTCGACGTCCAACTCCGTCTGCTGGATCGACACCGAGCCGCTGACGTCGGTCTCTCCTTCGAACACTTGGAACGTCAAGCTACTCGTGACGAGCGATCGTCCGGACACGTCGACCGCAATCGACTCGGCGAGCTCGGGCAGTTCGGCCATCGCGTCGACCCGCAATTCGGAAGCACGGGACGACGCAACGCAACCGAGGAGGAACAGCGCCACGCAGGGCGCGAATGAGACCTGCAACATTGGATTTCCCCTGGAACAGCGTTCGCCTGCCCCCCCCCCTTCGTTCCCGCTGGACGTTCCCGCGAATCACGTGGGGAGCTTCGACGAACGTGTCGAAGGGTAGCCGCGGGTCGGCTGGGGTCAACCGAGCGTTCATTCCGAGCGAGTCGCGTTCATGCTTCACGATTGCGCGTGACCACGACCCAACGCGACACCGCAGACCGCAGCGATTACGAATACCGGCTGCAGAACTTCACGATTACGGCCCCGTCCGTAGCGCCCCGTCGACGAGGGACAGCACGAACATCCGCGTACCTGGCGCCGACTCGAGTCCGAGTTGCACGAAGCACGCCGCTCCCAATCCCGCGGTACCGCCCGGCTGCGGCAGTGCGAGTTTCAAGACGCCTTCCGGCGGAATGCGGATCGGGATCGGCTCGACGCCGGGCGTGAACTCGACCATGCGCTTCGTCTTGCCGTCGCTCTTCGCGTCGTCGGCGAACGCCGTGGACTCCCCGACGAGCACGAAGCCATCGGCACCTGGAGTACCGAAACACTCGACATGCAGATACGGCTCAGCATAGTTCGCGTCCGTGACGCGCACGTGCGGCGACGGCGGCGGCGAGGGATCGGCGCCGAGGCCTCGCCGATCGACCGTCGAGTCGTCGGCGGCGACAGCGGTCGGCGCTCTCGCGTCGAGATCGGAAAGGAGCAATCGCGATCGCGTCGCACGCACCGCCGTCTGCGCGGCCGTGGCGACGACACGCGACATCGTCACGATCGCGTCGTCCGCGAGCAGCGCGATTCCCGGCGCTCGCAGCGTGCATCCGAAGAGCTGGACGCGCCGGCTCGAACGGATCCGCACCGCGACAGCGCCGCCGGTTTGCTCCGCCGCGACGTCGACCGACTGCAACATCACGACTCCGACGCAGCGCTCGATGGCGAGTGACTCCCCATCGCGCGCCTCTGCGTTCGCGAGCGTCACTCCGATCAAGCGCACCGGCGAACCCGTCGGCACGTCCGTGATCGACACGCGCCCGCCGATCACGACCGGCCCGTCGCCGTGCGGCGCGATGGTCAGGCCCTTGCGCAAGTCGAAGCCGTCGTACGTCCCCGCCGCGACCCGGATCACGTCGTCCGTGCGCGCCGCGTCGATCGCGCGCTGCAGCGTCGGCATCGCACCCTCTGTCACGCGACTCGTGTCGACGACCCAGACCTTCGGCGCGCCATCCCGCACCGGCACGACCGCCTCGACCGGCTCACGCGGCTGCCGCAGTGCGAGTCCGGTCGCCACCGCGAGCACGAATTGTCCCGCGATCACCACGCGGCGCGCCGCTGTCGAACGCGCACGCGCAGCGACGACGAGCCAGGCCAGCGCGATCGCGCCGATCACGAGTCCGCGCGTCGACGCCGGTTGCACGAAGCGCAGTTCGAGTTCGAGCGGACCGGCCGGCACGTCGACCGCGATGCGGCCCTTGCGATCGTGGACGCGCGCGCCCTCGATGCCGTGGACCTCCCAGCCCGGGAAGTAGTTCTGGTTGACGACCAGCGTGTCGGCAACCTGCGGTGACGCGCGCACGTGGATGCGATTCGGCGTGATCGAGGTGCTCTCGATCGGCTGTTCGGCGACGAAGTAGACCTCGCCGCGGTACTCCGGATCGTCGTTCCCTCGCGCGGCGCGCTGCATCGGGATGTCGGATTGGCCGACGGGGTTGCCGCGATTCTCGAGCACCGCGACGTAGAGTTCGCCGCCCCATTGCTGCGACAGCGTGCGCGCTGGGCCCTGCACGAACTCGCCCCGCGGCGCGATCGGCGGCAGCGGGACGTCGAAGCCCGTGCTCGCGATCGGCGCGTTGAACACCACCATCGGCCCGAGGAACGACACGGCTCCGAGTGCCGCGGCGACGCGGCGCGTCCGTGCGGACCAGCGCGCCGAACTCTCGACGAGGCGACTCGCTCCGAAACCCGCGAGCACCGCGAGCGCGAACGTGACGTACATCACGAGTCGCTCGGGCGCTTGCATCGAACGGTAGACCGGCAGCGCATGCAGCCAGCGCCACAGACTCGGCTCGCACGAACTGCCGAGCGACGCCCACGCGAACGCGAACCCGATCACCGCGAACACGAGACCTCGCCGACGCGCCGCGAACGCTCCGACGATCGCGAGCAACACCGCGACCGGGCCGACGAACGACCCGGCGTTGACCCACTGCACAGCGTGTCCCGGGCCGGTCTGGATCCAGGTGCGGTCGAGCGTCGTCAGATCGATACGCCACGGGACGACGGGCTCGAGGAACGTCGCCGCCAGGATCCAGGGCCGCAGCGCACGGCCTTCCGCAGCGGTCTCGCGCGGGAAGTGGCTGTAGAGATCGAACATCGGCAACAGCCGCGGCGCCGCGATCCCGACGCTGACGACGAACACGAGCGCGAGCGCGATCAGCGGCCGCGGCGAGCGAGCGGTCGCGGCCCTAGCCAGCGCAACCAGACCCAGCACGATCGGGAAGAACACGAAGTGGTGGATGCTCCCGCACCAGAGCAGGAACGCATGAAGTGCCCCGGCGACGAGGACGTGGCGCTCGTGCCCGCGTTCGCCGCACAACCAGACGCTGCGCACGAGCCACGGCAGGATCGCGAGTCCATGCAGCCAGTTCGGCAGTCCGCCGCTGACGTAGAGCGGGAACACCGCCGAGCCGAAGAACGTCAACGCCGGTACGAATCGAGCCGATCCACGCAATCCGAGCGTGCTCGCGAACGCGTGGAACCCGAGGCAGCCGACGACGAACAACGGCACGACGACGAGTTTGAACGCCTCGAGCACGCCGACCACGAGCGCGAGCAGCGTGACCGGCGACAGCAACATCGACTCGGGCTGCGCGAACGAGACCTGACCGCCGCGACGCCACGGGTTCCACAGCGGGAGCTCACCGAAGTCGCGCCACGTGCTGAGTTCGGCCTGCGCCTGCCCGAGGAACGCGTTCCAGTCCTTGCTGCCGAGCCACGGTTGGCCGACCGTGAGCAGCACACCGTGCAACATCACCAACGCGAGGCCCGCGTAGACGGCACAGGCCACGCTGGATCGCTCGAGCCACGGCTTCGCGACAGGATCGGAGGGGTCGGCAGCGCTCACGCGGCGACTCCAACATCCGCCCCGCACGGACTCAAGTCGTGATTCGATTCCTCGGCACGCGCGACCGCGGCCATCGCGGCTTTGCGCGATCCGTAGACTGCCGCGCACTCCGTGCCCGCCCCAAGGACCGCGATTCCGCCGTGGACCCGTCCGAGTACCGCCGCATCTTCGAACACGAAGACGACCACTTCTGGTACCGCGCGCTGCATCGGTTGGCGCGACGGGAGCTCGAACGCTTCCGGCCGCGGACGACGGGACGCGTCCTCGATGCCGGCTGCGGCACCGGCGGGTTCCTCGCGCGCGTGGGCGGCAAGACGGTCGGCATCGACTTCAGCCCGATCGCGCTCGCGTTCGCGAGCCGGCGCGGACTCGAGCGCTTGGCGCGGGCCGACATGACGCGACTGCCGTTCACGGACGGCACCTTCGATGCGGTGATGTCGCTGGACGTGCTCTACCACCGCGCCGTCGCCGACGACGCCGCCGCGCTGGGCGAGTGCGCGCGCGTGCTCGTGCCCGGCGGAATCGTGGTGTTGAACGTTCCGGCCCACCCCGAATTGCGCGGCGCGCACGACGCGATCATCCACACGGCGCGGCGCTACTCGCGAGACGGAGTCCTCGCGCTCGCGCGGTCGACCGGGCTCGATGTCGTCCGCGTGACCGGGTTCAACGCGCTGCTGTACCCCGTCGCGGTCACCGTCCGGCGCTTGCGCCGCGGCGGCCCGCCGCGCTCCGACGTCGAGGCGGTGCATCCGATCGTCGGCAGCGCGCTGTCGGCCGTCCTCGCCATCGAAACGGGTCTCAATCGATGGTTCGATTGGCCGTTCGGCTTGTCCCTTTTCGCGGTGTTTCGCAAGCCCCGCGCGTTGGCCGCACCACAGGACGTGGGATAGACTCCGCGGCCCAATCACCGACTCCATGTCCGGTTCATGCCTTCGCCTACGCGCGCGCCTGGAATCTCCGTCTTCTTTCCCGCCTACAACGACTGGGGCACCATCGCGAGCCTCGTCGTGCTGTCGACGGTGGTGTTGCGTGATCTCACGGACGACTTCGAGATCATCGTCGTCAACGACGCGAGCCCCGATCACTGCGCGGTGATCCTTGCCGAGCTGCAGCGCCAATACCCGCACTTGCGCGTCGTCACGCATCCGACGAATCGCGGCTATGGCGGCGCGCTGAAGTCGGGCTTCGCCGCGGCGACGAAGGAGTGGATCTTCTACACCGACGGCGACGCGCAGTACGACGTGCGCGAACTGAAGGACCTGTGGGCCGCTCGCGACGGCGCCGACATGGTGAACGGCTACAAGATCGCGCGCTCCGATCCGCTGCATCGCATCGTCATCGGCAAGCTCTACCACTGGTTCGTGAAGCTCGCGTTCGGGCTACGCATCCGCGACGTCGATTGCGACTTCCGCCTGCTGCGACGCGCGGTGTTCGACAAGATCGAACTCACGCGCAACTCCGGCGTGATCTGCGTCGAGCTCGTCACCAAGATCGAGAAGAACGGCTTCACGGTGAAACCCGTGCCGGTGCATCACCTGCATCGCTTGCACGGTCGATCGCAGTTCTTCAACTTCCGCCGCGTCGGACGCGTGGCATGGGAGATCGGGTTCCTGTGGCGGGAGCTGATCCTGCAGAAGAAGGTCACCAAGTCGAAGGCGTCCTCGCCGTGACCTCCATTGCCGACGACGTCCATGAGCGTTGGTTCACGGGCAAGAACGTGCTCGTGACCGGCGGACTCGGTTTCCTCGGCAGCAACCTCGCGCACAAGCTCGTGACGCTCGGCGCACGCGTCACCCTGCTCGATTCGCTGTTGCAGGACTACGGCGGCAATCGCTTCAACGTCGCCGGACTCGAGGACCGACTCGAAGTCGTCGTCGCCGACGTGCGCGACCGCGAGGCGATGGACCGCGCCGTGCTCGGGCGCCACGTGATCTTCAACCTCGCCGGGCAGGTCAGTCACATCGACAGCATGCTCGACCCGATGACCGACCTCGACATCAACTGTCGAGCGCAGTTGTCGCTGCTCGAGTCGTGCCGCGCGCACAACCGCGACGTGAAGATCGTGTTCGCTGGCTCGAGGCAGCAGTACGGCCGACCCGAGTACCTGCCGGTCGACGAGCGCCATCCGATCCACCCGGTCGACGTGAACGGCGTCAACAAGGTCGCCGGCGAGCAGTACCACGTGCTGTATTCGCGCGTGTACGGCATCCGCGCGGTATCCCTGCGCCTGACGAACACGTACGGCCCGCGCCAATTGGTGCGCCACAACCGCCAGGGCTTCATCGCGTGGTTCGTGCGCAAGGTGGTCGAGGGCGCCACGATCGACGTGTTCGGCGATGGCTCGCAACTGCGCGACCTGAATTTCGTCGACGACGCGATCGACGCGTTTCTGCGCGCGGCGGCCTCCGAACGCGCGAACGGCGAGATCTACAACCTCGCCGGCGACGATCCGATCGCGCTGAAAGATCTGGCCGCGCTGCTCGTCGAACTCGCCGGCGCGGGCGCGTGCCGCCTCGTGCCGTGGCCGCCCGAGAAGAAGCGCATCGACATCGGCTCGATCTACGGCACGTACGCGAAGATCCACGAGCATCTGAGCTGGCGACCGAGGACGCCGTTGCGCGAGGGGCTGGCGCGCACGATCGCGTACTACCGTGAGCACCTCGCGCGCTACCTGTGACGCGTCGACGATCCGTTCCGCGAGGACTCGCATGAATCCGTTCCACGACCTCCGCGCCGCCGTGCTCGCTCGCCGCGAAGAACTGCTCGCCTCCGTCGCACGCGTGTTCGATCGCGGCACGTACATCCTCGGCCCCGAGGTCCGCGCGTTCGAGGACGAGTTCGCGCGCGCCTGCGGCGTAGCGCACTGCATCGGTGTCGGGTCGGCGACCGAGGCGCTGCAAGTCGCGTTCCTCGCGCTGCGCATCGGCGCCGGCGACGAGATCGTCGTGCCGGCATTGACCGCCGCGCCGACGGCGATGGCGGTCGTCGCGGTCGGGGCACGTCCCGTGTTCGCCGACGTCGATCCGGTGCACTTCACGATGACGTCGGACTCGCTGCGGGCGTGTCTCACGGAGCGCACGCGGATCGTGGTTCCGGTCCACCTCTACGGACAATGCGCGGACGTCGACGCGCTCGCGGCCGTGATGAAGGGAACCGGTATTCCGTTGCTCGAGGACGCCGCGCAAGCGCATGGCGCGCGCGATCGCGGCCGGCTCGCGGGCTCGATGGGCGTGGCCGCGGCGTTCAGCTTCTATCCGACGAAGAACCTCGGGGCGATCGGCGACGGCGGCGCGCTGACGACGAACGACGCGACGCTCGCGGAGCGCATGCGCCGGCTCCGCACCTACGGCCTCGTCGACGGCTACGACGTCGTCGAACCCGGCATCAACGCGCGACTCGACGAGTTGCACGCGGCGATGTTGCGCGTGCGGCTCGCGCACCTCGAGGCCGACAATGCGCAACGCCGCGCGCATGCGGCGCGCTACCACGGCGAAGTCACGAACCCGCGTATCACGCTCCCGCGCGAACGCGACGGCGCGCATCACGTGTGGCACCAATTCGTCGTGCGTTGCGAGCAGCGCGATGCGTTGCGGGCCCACCTCGCCCAGCGCGGCATCGAGACGCTGATCCACTATCCGCGCGCGCTGTCGCGCATGACCGCGTTCGAACCTCTGATGGTCGGACGACCGCGGCCGGTCGAAGCGGAACGCGCGGTCGGCGAGATCCTGTCGCTGCCGATCTATCCCGAGATGCCGCGCTCCAGCCAAGACGCGGTGATCGCTGCGCTGAACGCGTACTGACCGCGGCCTGGCCGCGATGGTGCTCGATCAGCCGGTCGGATCGAGCCCGTACGACGCGAGCTTGCGATCGAGCGTCGTGCGCGCGATGTCGAGGATGCGCGCGGCCTCGCTCTTATTGCCCTTCGCGTGCGCCAGCACCATTTCGATGTGTCGGCGCTCAATCGTCGCGAGGTTCCAGTCCTCGATCGCATCCGGCGTCGCGACGGCGGTCGGCGCGCTCGGAGTCGCGGATGTCGCGGTCGGCGCGCGCGTCGGTCCACTGAGGTCGAGATCACCGACGTCGACGAGATCGCCGTCGGCCAGCGCCGCGGCGCGCTTGATCACGGCGCGCAATCGACGCACGTTGCCGGGCCAGTCGAACGCGACGAGCGCGCGCTGCGCGGCTTCCGTGAAGCCCTTGACCTTGAAGCCGAACGTCGCGCGTTGTTCACCGAGGAAGCGATCCGCGAGCGCCTGGATGTCGCCGCGCCGCTTGCGCAGCGCCGGGATCTCGATCGTGAACTCGCTGACGCGGTAGTAGAGGTCCTCGCGGAACTCGCCCTGCTTCACCGCTTCGCGCAGATCGCGGTTCGTCGCGAACAACATGCGGATGTTCGTCTTCAAGGTCTGCTGGCCGCCGAGGCGCTCGAACTCCTTGTATTCGACCGCGCGCAGGATCTTGGCTTGCGCGGTCAGCGACAAGTCGCCGATCTCGTCGAGGAACAGCGTGCCGCCGTCGGCTTGCTCGAACACGCCCTTGCGCTGCTTGTCCGCGCCCGTGAACGCGCCGCGCTCGTGCCCGAACAACTCGGACTCGAGCAAGGTCTCGGCGAACGCCGCGCAGTTCGCGCTGACGAACGGTTCGTTCGCGCGCGGGCTGTCGTTGTGGACGGCTTGCGCGACGAGGTTCTTGCCGGTGCCGGTTTCGCCGACGATCAGGATCGACGCGTCGGAGCGCGCAGCCTTCTTCGCCAGATCGAGCACGGCCCGCATCGCGGGGTCGTCGGCGATCAGCGTCGAAAACGTGACGCTGCGATCGCGGTAGATCTGCGTGATCGAGGGGTTCTGTGGGTCTTGCATCGGCCGGGAGTGTACCGCGCCCCACCCGCGGACCCGCTCGCGCCGCGGCCGGCGGTCGCGCGAATCGAGTTCAGCGCGCCCTTGCCTGCTGACGCACGCGCTTCACGGAATCGACGATCATCGCGTCGAGCACGCCCACGTCGACGTCCGCGAGGCGCTTGACGTAGAGGCATGACTTGCCCGTCTTCACCTTGCCGAGCTTCTTCAGCGCGGCCGCGGACGCGTCGAAGCCGGGCATCAGGTAGATCGACAACGAGGGCTTGCGCGGAGAGAACCCGATGATCGGCCAATCGAGCGTGCTGCCGTTCGCGTAGACGACCGGCGACGAACCGAAGCCGACGATGTTCGGCCCCCACATCGCGGGCTTCGCCTTCGTGGCCTTTTGCATCATGCGGATCAACACGCGGCAGTCGGCGCGCTGCCGTTCGTCGGCGACCGCGTCGATGAAGTCGGCGACGCTGGCATCGGTCTTGCGCGTCTTCGGTTCGGCCATGGATCCCTCCGACTGTGTGGTCAAACCGGCGGCGGATTGCGTTCCTTGAACCCGCGCTGGTGCCAATACGGGTACGCGAGCGTGGTCGCCGTCGCCGCGTCGAGTCGAGCCACCTGATCCGGCGTGAGATTCCAGCCGACCGCGCCGAGGTTGTCTTGCAGTTGGGCTTCGTCGCGCGCACCGATGATGATCGTCGCGACACTCGGGCGTTGCAGCAGCCAGTTGATCGCGATCTGCGGCACCGTCTTGCCGGTCTCCTTCGCGATCGCGTCGATCGCGTCGACGACGCGATACACGGCCTCGTCGGGAATCGGCGGTCCGACGTCGACCGCGAGCTTGCTCTGCAGGCGACTGTGCTTCGGCAGCGGTTGGCCGCGGCGGATCTTGCCCGTCAATCGTCCCCAGCCGAGCGGGCTCCACACGACCGCGCCGACCTGTTGGTCGAGCGCGAGCGGCATCAGCTCCCATTCGTAATCGCGACCGAGCAGCGAGTAGTACGCCTGGTGCGCGACGTAGCGCGCGAAGCCGTACTTCTCCGAGATGGCGAGCGACTTCATGAGGTGCCAACCGGAGAAGTTCGAGCAACCGAGATAGCGGATCTTGCCGGCCCGCACGAGATCGTCGAGCGCGCGCAGGACTTCCTCGATCGGCGTCATCGCGTCGAAGCCGTGGAGCTGATACAGGTCGATCACGTCGGTCTGCAGGCGCTTCAGACTGCCCTCGACCGAGCGGATCAGATGGTGCCGCGACGAGCCGACGTCGTTCGGACCGGGCCCGAAGCGGAACGTGCCCTTCGTCGAGATCAGCACGCGATCGCGTCGGCCCTTGATCGCGTGGCCGAGGATCTCCTCGGCCGCGCCGTTCGAGTAGATGTCGGCCGAGTCGAACATCGTCAATCCGGCCTCGAGGCACAGATCGACGAGTCGCGTCGCGGCAGCGACGTCCGTGTTGCCCCAGGCCTTGAACAACTCGGTGTTGCCGCCGAACGTCCCGGTGCCGAAACTCAACACGGGCACCTTCAGGCCCGAACCACCCAGCCTTCGGAACTCCATCGCGGCCTCCTTGTCGGCGTCGTCCACCCCTGCTCACGACGCGCGTGTGCGCCGCGCGGCGCAGCGTATCAGTCCGTCGCCCGAGCCGCGTCGCAGTCACGCCACTCGTCTTCGAGCATGCCGTAGACGAGCAGATCGACCCACGACTCACCGAGCCGCTCGGCTCGGACGAAGCAGCCCTCGCGGCGGAAGCCGAGACGCTCCGCGAGCGCGACGCTGCGCACGTTCTCGGCGTGACAACGCAGCTCGATGCGATGCACCTTCAAGGTCTCGAACGCGTGGCGCATGACGGCGCGGCACGCGCGCTTCACGAGTCCGCGCCCTTCCGCGTGCTGGCCGATCCAGTAGCCGATCTCGATCGACCGCGTCTCGGCCGCGTAACGCCAGATCGCGGCGACGCCGCACAACGCACCACGTTCGAAGATCCCGCCGAGCAAGCCCTCCTGCTTCGCGACGATCTCGAGGCCGCTCGTCACGCGCGATTCGATGTCGGAGCGCTGCAGCGTCCTGGGCAACCAGTAGTTGCGATCGAGGTTCGCTTGTGCGAGCGCGAACAACGCGTCGACATCGAAGAGCTCGAGCGTGCGCAGTTCGGCGGTATCGGAGAGCTTGGCGATGAGCATGGAGGACGAGAGTTCCTGCGGGTTCAAGACGCGGTGGTGAGTACGGACCGAGGCTCGTCGTTCAGTGGCGTCCCGTCGGACTCGACCAGTGGACATGCTGCAGCCTCCAGCCCGCGTCGGTCTTGACCGCGACGCCGGTGAAGTAGCCCGCGAACGTCTGCGACTTGCCGGACGTGTCGATGATCGTCTCGTGGTAGTTCGACGCGAGGACGGCGTGATGGGCGTCGAGCGCTTCGACCCTCATCGATTCCCACGACAGGTTCAGCGACGTCGTGCGCGCGTCGAAGTCGGCGCAGAACGACTTCGCCTGCGCGTAGTCGCGGAACTCGACCTTGCCGTCGACGGCCATGAAGAACGACGGGTCGTCGAGGAAGTAACGCGACCAGGCCTCGGGCCCGTCGCGCTCGAGATCGCGCGCGAGGTGGTCCGCCCATACGCGGACTTCGGTCTTCGCCGTCATGAGGTCGGCCTGCTCGATCGCGCGACAGCCACCCGCGGCCACGACGAGGATCAGGGAAAACACGCGTGATCGCATCGGCTCTGCCCTCTTCAATCCGGTCCGCCGGGCTCGTCCGTCGGAGAGTCCCGGTGAAGGGCGGAGTGTAGGGTCAAGCTCGGAAGGGGTCAGCCCCCGTTCGCTTTCGCACGGGGGCTGACCCCAATACCCCCGACGCAATGTCCGAGGAGCGTCCCATGCGGTTCAGAGTGGGCTTCACCAAGGTCGAGCGGACCACGCAGGGGTCAGCCCCTGCGCGAAAACGAACGGGGGCTGACCCCATCGGGGCGCTCGTGATGCTCGTGCTCTTGTCCGCGTGCTCGCGCGAAGCGCCGAAGCCGCCCGCGACTGCGGAGTCGCCGAAGCCACACGCGATCTCGGGGCTGCCGATCGAGCTCGCGCTGAAGCAGCGCACCACGTCGCCGGTGCCGGGCTCCGATGGGCGCGTGTCGATCTCGCTCGAGGACATCACGCGCGATCAGGTCATGGTCAGCGTCGTGCGCACGCCCGCGCCGGATGGGTCGAGCGCGCTGCTCGGCCCGCTGTCGATGAAGGCGCAGGACGCGTCGACCTTCCACTTCGACGGCAGCGACTTCGTGCTGACGTTGAACGCACTCGACAACGCGTTGGTCGGCGACGACGTCGCGAAGTTCGCGCTGCGCGCAGCCGACGCCAAGCCGCCGAAGCTCACCGAGGCCCAGAAGATCGAGCGCCTGATCGACGCCGTCGCGAAGCTCGAAGGCGCGACGTTCCTGCGCAACGGCGACGAGCACTCGACGGCCGACGCCGTCGAGCACCTCCGGCGCAAGCTCGTTGCGGGCGGCGACGACATCGCAACCGCCGAGCAGTTCATCGAGCACGCCGCGACGCGGTCCTCGTTCACCGGCCAGGACTACCAAGTGCGCCTCGCCGACGGGCGCGTCGTGCGGCTCGCGGACTTCCTGCGCGAACGTTTGGCGGAGATCAAGTCGGTGTGAACGACGCGGGTTCCGCCCGCGTCCGCGTCACGCGCCTGACGGGAACTCGAAGAAACTCTCCTCCGCGTCCTCGGTCAGGAAGAACATCCGGTGCTCGTTCGCACCGGCGACGATCATCATGCGCGTGTGCTGGGAGGTCGGCGGTTCCTCGAGCACGAACCGCATCGTCGGCGTCGCGTGCGGCTCGATGCATTGATCCCAGTAGTCGAGCGTCCACCCCGAGTCCGCGCCGCCGCGCTCGACGTACACGCGCTTGAACTCGGCCTTCGACACCTCGCGCATGCGCGCCTCGCCTACTTGCTCGAGTTCGCCGCGCTCGCGAGTTCGCTCAGCGACTGCATCGTGCGCCAGCTCCGCGTGGTGACTTCGTCGCCGACGAGCGTGTTGCATGCGCCCCACAGCTTGCTGCGCAACACCCCTTCCGCGCACCACAGGTACGCGGCGCGGGGGCCCATCGCGAATCGGTCCGGCGACCAATCGGTCTTGCCGAGCATCTTGAGCTTGCGCGCGACCGCCGGCGTACGCGGCAGAGCGACCAGCGCGCGCGACGGGTCCTTCGCCACTTCGGGCAACGGGTTGTCCTCGAGGATCCGCGCGAGGTCCTTGGTCGCGATGATCGTCGTGCGCGACGTGACGCCGGCCTTCGTCGTCAGCGCCGCCTCGACGGTCGAACCGAAGCTCCCGCGCATGCCGGGCGGCGCCTCGAACACGACGTTGCCGCTGTTTTGCAGCGTCTGAACTTCGCGACAACCGAGCGTCTCGAACAGCTTGCGCAGATCGGTCATCGCGACGCGCTTGGCTTTCCCGACGTTGATTCCGCGCAAGAGAGCGACATGGGTAGCAGGCATCGTGATCGTCTTCCTTGCGGTGCGGATCGCGACACGGACCATGCTCGATCCGATCCGCGACGGCCATCTCGCGTCTCGCCGCGCATGGATTGCGTGGCGCGCGGGACGCGATCTTGCCGAACGCGATGCGTTCCGTCGAACACTCGTTGCCTCGCCGTGCGGTTACTCGCGCTCTGCGCCCGGGTAGTCGCCGAGCCCGGGACGCCGCTGACCAACGGACGGTCCCACCCCATGAACCCTCGCTCCACCCTCGCTGGTGTCGTCGCGGCGGCCTTCGCCCTGGCTCCGCTCGCGGCCGCTCAATGCGTGCCGACGATCGACGCACTCCCCGGACAGCCCGGCTTCGACCTCGAAGTGTTCGCGCTCACCGAGTTCGACGCCGGCTTTGGATCACGTCTGTACGCCGGAGGGCGCTTCACGCATTCCGGCGGCGTGTCCGTGCGCGGACTCGCGGTGTGGAACGGCAGCAGTTGGGACGCCGTCGGCTCCGGTGTCGGAGGCCAGGCGGTCGCAGGCATCCGCGCGATGACGGTGTTCGACGACGGCAACGGCCCGGAGCTCTACGTCGCCGGCAACTTCTCGACGATCGACGGCATCGCCGCGCAAAACGTGGCGCGCTTCGATGGCACGTCGTTCCACGCGGTCGGCGCCGGACTCCCGACCGTGGTTCGCGCGCTGACGACGTTCGACGACGGCAGCGGGACGCGTCTCTTCGCAGGCGGCGACTTCACTCTCGCGAACCCCGGCGGCGTGTTCCGCTTCGACGGCACGCAGTGGTCGATCGTCGCGGGCGGCATCGACGCCGGGCCCGTGTTCTCGAGTGGTTCGGTCCGGGCGCTGACCACCTACGACGACGGCCAGGGAACCGAGCTGTTCGCCGGCGGGATCTTCCACCGCGCGGGAACGGCGACCACGCACTACATCGCGCGATTCGACGGCACGTCGTGGTCCGCGGTCGGGAGCGGGCTCGACGAGCCCGCGAACGTGCTGCACGTGTTCGACGCGGGAGCTGGCCCCGAGCTGTTCGTCGGCGGCACGTTCCTGCACGCGGGCGGCGTCGCCGCGGCGCACGCGGCGCGCTGGGACGGAACGCAATGGCGCGATCTCGGCAACGCGAGCTTCCTCGAGTTCTTCGGGTCCATCGACGCGATGACGAGCCTCGACGACGGCAGCGGTCCGGCGCTGTTGCTCGCGGGATCGAACGGCTTCGGACCGACTCCGATCTTCCGCTGGGACGGCGGCCCGAAGTGGACGCCTCTCTCGACCACGTTCATCGGCACGATCCTCGCGCTCTCCGCGTTCGCCGACGAGTGCACGACCGGCCTCATGATCGGGGGTTCGATCACGAAAGTCGGAACGCAGTCGATCGGACGGTGCGCGCGCTTGCGCGGCTGCGCGACCGGACCGACGACTCTCGTGGCGACGACTTCGCCGCAGCTCGGGACGGACCTCGTGCTCGCGGGCTCGAGTCCCGGCAACGACGGCCGGGCGTACTTCTGCGGGTTCGCGTTCGGCGCGAGCCCTGGGATCACGCTGAGCCAAGGCACGATCGTCCCGCTGAACGTGGATCCGCTGTTGTTCGCGAGCCTCGACTCCGGCAGCCCGCTGTTCGACGACCAGTTCGGCGTGCTCACGGCGTGTGCCGCGACGACGCGGTTCCATCTGCCGCCGATCCCGGCCGCGGCCGGGCTGTCGATCACGAGCGCGCTCGTGGTGTTCGAGCCCGCAGCTCCCGACGGCATCGAAGCGATTTCCGCACCATTGACGATGACGCTGAATCCGTGACGGCGTGTGCGACTCCGTCGCTCAGCTTCACGCGCGCGTTTCCCACGCGAACAGGCACAGCTCCGATGCCTCCGGCGCGAGCTTCACCATGCGTTCGAAACGGAACCCGATGCTCTCGAGCAAGTGCTTCGAGCGCGCGTTGTCTTGCGACGTGATCGCGACGACGCGACGCAAACCGAAGTCGCGCTGCGCGTGCTCCAGCGTTGCCGCAGCGGCTTCGCGCGCATAGCCCTTGCCCCACGACTCGGGCACGAACGCGAAACCGATGTCGACGTCGTCGAGCGCGTCGCGCTTGATCAAGCCACACAGGCCGATCGGCACGCCATCGGCCTTCGTCGAAGTCAGGTACAGCCCGAAGCCGTGACGCGCGATCATCGCCGCCGGACCGTTCGCGATGTACGCACGCGCGTCGTCCAGCGACCGCACGCCCTTGTCGCCGATGAACTGCAACCACGACGGCTCGTTCACGAGCCGCAGGATGAACTCCGCGTCGCTCGGTTCGAGGTGCCCCAACGCGAGTCGCGCCGTCTCGAGCACGCGTGGGTTCATGACTTACCGGCCACCTTCTCGGCCTCGGCCATGGCGCGCAGCAGGTTCTCGCCGCTGATCTTCTTCACGTCGTCCTCGGACAAGCCACGCTCGAGCAGCACGCGGATCAAGTTCGGGTACTTCGAGACGTCCTCGAGTCCGATCGGCAGCGTCGGGCCGACGCCGTCGTAGTCGCTGCCGAACCCGACATGGTCCACGCCCGCGATCTTCACGACGTGCATGACGTGATCGGCGACGTCGTCGACGGTCGCGAGCGGCGGCACGTGCGCTTTCTCCCAAGCGTCGGCGAACGCCTTGGCTTCCGCGGTCCCGGCCTTCAGTCCCTTCGCCGTGATCGCTTCCATCATCTCCTTGCGCATGGCATCGCCGGCTTCGCGGCTCTTCTGCGCGACGAACGTCGAGCCGAAGTTGATCATCAGCACGCCGCCCTTCTGCGCGAGGCGCACGATGCGCGCGTCGTCGAGGTTGCGCTCGAACCCGGGCGTGTACGCGCGCGCCGACGAGTGCGACGCGATCGGCGGAGCGCGCGTCAACTCGATCACGTCGTCGAAGGCCTGGTCGGAGATGTGCGAGACGTCGATCAGCACTCCGAGTTCGTTCATGCGCAGGACGACGTCGCGACCGAACCGCGACAGGCCGCCCCACGTGCGCGTCGTGGCATACGACGAATCGCAGATGTGGTTGTCCTCGGAGTGGCACAGCGTGATGTAGCGGATGCCGCGGCGCGCGAAGTGATCGAGGTTGTTCAGGTCCTTCTCGATCGGCGTGCCGTTCTCCATGCCCATCAGCAACGCGATCTGGCCGGCCGCCGCCGCGGCTCGCACGTCGGCGACCGACGCCGCCATGCGGAACAGGTCCGGCCTCGCCTTCGCGAAGCCCTCGACCATGTCGATCAGGCCATCGGCGAACGTCTTCGCGCCGCCCGACTTCTCGTACGACGCCGGCGTGTAGATCGACATGAACGGCGCATCGAGGCCGCCCGCTCGCGCGCGTGGCACGTCGAAGTCGCCGCCGGGCGTGCGGACCGTGATGTCCTCCATCTTGTCGGTCAGGCGATACGGCACGTCGATGTGGCCGTCGACGATGAGGAAGCGCTGCGCGAGCTCCGTCGCGTGCTCGAGCGTGACGCCGGGCTTCGCGTCCTGCGCTCGCGAACAGGCCGCGAGCGCGAGCACTGCCGCCAGCGCGACCCGACCGAGGTTCGACGGGCGATTCATGTCGAGGACTCCGATGCGATGCAGTGGCGTTTCGTGAGCGACTACGCGAGATCGGCGACGCGCTTGGGCAGCGCGAACGTGCCGTCGGCCGCGGGCGGGAACGCGACGACGTCGACGACCGCGTCGAGGTTCAACGGACCGTAAACGTGCGGGAACAGCTCGTCGCCGCCCTCGAGGTTCTCGTAGCGGATCTCGGGCTGGACGAGGTGCGTGTCGACGCAGAGCAGGATCAGGTCGCGGCGGCCGTGGAACAAGCGACGCGCGGTCTTGCCGACTTGCGCCGCGGTCGACATGTGGATGAAGCTTTCGGTCGCGAGCGAGGGCGCGCGGAACACGCTTTCGTCGCGGCCGTGCTCGAACACGTCCTGCGTCGTGATGTGGAACACGTGCTGCGGGCGGCCGGCGTTCGTCAACTTCATCGCGGTCATCCCTGGTCCTTGTCCAGCCACTTCGGGTGGTACGCGAGCACGTGCGCTTCGAGCGCGTCGAGCAACTGCACCGGATCGTCGCGCACGACCAACGCGAACAGGTTCTTCGCGTCGAGGAAGCCCTCGCGCTGGAAGTTGTCGACCAACGTCAGGAACGCGTCGTAGTAGCCCGCGACGTTCAGCAAGCCGATCGGCCGCACGTCGATGCCGAGCTGTGCCCACGTCAGCGACTCGAACAGCTCGTCCATCGTGCCCATCGAGCCGGGCAGCGCGACGGTCGCTTGCGACAGCGACGCCATCAGCGTCTTGCGCTCGTGCATCGTGCTCACGACGCGCATGTCCTTGACGCCGCGGTGCGCGAGCTCGAGTCGTTCGAGCCCGTGCGGGATCACGCCGATCACTTCGCCGCCGCGCTCGAGCACGGCGTCGGCGACCACGCCCATCAGGCCGACGTTGCCGCCGCCGTAGACGAGTCCGGTGGAGTGCCCGGCCAGCGCGTGGCCGAAGCGCGTGGCGGCCTCGCGGTAGATCGGTCGATTGCCGGTGCGCGAACCGCAGAACACCGTGACGCGGCGGAATCGTCCCCCGCCGTTCATCCGGCGATCTCCTTGCCGCCGTCGACCGTGAGCACGCTGCCGGTCACGTAGCCGCCCTCTTCGACGAGGAAGCGCACGGCGCGCGCGATGTCCTCGGGCGTGCCTTCGCGCCGCAGCGGAATGCGCTTCAGCAGGCTCGCGCGTTCGGCGTCCGCGAAGTCCTCGGGGAACATCACGGTGCCCGGCGCGACGGCGTTCACTTGGACGTGCGGCGCGAGTTCGAGCGCGAGCGACTGCGTCAGCATCCACAGCGCGGCCTTGCTCGCGCAGTAGATCGAGTAGCCAGGCAGCGCTCGGCGCGCGTAGACGTCGGTGATGTTGACGATGTGGCCGGCGCCGCGCTGGACCATCATCGGTGCGAAGCGGCGGATGGTCTGGAACGGCGCCTTCACGTTCGCACCCATCAGCCGATCCCAATCGCCGTCGGACGACGTCACCAACGCGGTCTCGAAGAACTCCGACGCGCTGTTCACGAGCACGTCGACGTAGCCGAGCTCTTCCTCGATCCAACGCGCGAGCCATTGGATCTCGAGCACGTGGGTCAAGTCGGCGCAGTAGGCGCTGGCGACACCGCCGCCCGCCTTGATCAGCGCGACGACCTCCTCGGCCTCGGCCTTCGAGTTCCGGTAATGCACGGCGATCTTCGCACCGCGCGCCGCGAGTTCGAGCGCGACGGCGCGTCCGACGCGCCGCCCTGCTCCCGTGACCAACGCCACCTTGCCGTGGAGGTTCATAGGCCGCGGATCGTAGCGAGGTGGGGATGGCCGGCGTCGGCGCGGGTAGTAACTCTCACGCCCGATCCCAAGGCCGAGGCGGAACGTAGCCCGAACGAGATTGCCGGCGGCAATCTCGTTCGGGCTACGTCGAGGATGGCAAACGACTTGGGTGGCGAGTTCGCGCCGCGCCGCGTGCAGCGCTGCGCGGATCGCTCACAGGGTCGGGCGGCGAAACTGCCGACCCCGGCTACTGTGTCGATCAGGAGGCCTCTCATGCGCTCGCGTTGTCTCACATTGCTCATGTTCGCGCTGGCGTCTCAGACCTTCGCCCGCGACGACGAGTCCATCCTGCTCGTCCTCCACGCCAACCAACCGAAGGTCACCGTGCTCGACGCCGAGCGCGGCCGCCGCCTGAAGACCATCCAACTCGAGCGGGAATGCGTCGACTTCGAAGTCGCCGCGGACGGACGCCACCTCTATCTGTCGAACGAGGGTGAGGCGCGCATTTCGGTCGTCGACCTCACCGGCAAGGACCCCGCGCGCTCGATCGAACTCGGCGGCTCGGGCGAAGCGCGCGGACTCGCCCTGTCGGGGACGGATCTCGTCGTGGCGTTGTCGGGCGCCGGTCAAGTCGTGTTGGTCGACGTCGCCAAGGGCGTGGTCAAGAAGCGCATCGACGTCCGCGGCCGCAGTCTCGATCGCGTCGCGACCGCCGGCAATTATGGAAAGACCGCGTACGTGTCCGAGTCCACGACCGGCGAGGTCTACGTCGTCGACCTCGATCGCGGCAGCGTGGTCTATACCGTACCGACCGGCGCGACCGCGGGATCGATCGCGATCGACGCGCAAAGCGGCGAAGTCTGGGTCGCGGATCGCACCCTCGGCCAACTGCGCGTCATCGCGGCCAAGACCGCGCAAGCCGTTCGCACGGTCGAATGCCCCGGCGGCCCGCAGCGCGTGGTGCTCGGCGGAGGCCGCGTGTTCGCGCTGTGTACGGATTCCGCCGACATCGCGGTCGTGCGCGGCGGTGCCAAGACCATCGATCGGCGCATCCCGATCCGCATCGAGTTCGGCGGCGCCGGCACGCTCGGCCTCGATCGCATGGCGCAAGAACCCGGTGGCAAGCACGCGTTCCTCGGCGGCGGCAACGAACGCCGCATCCTCGTGTTGGATCTCGAAGCGCTGGAGATCCGCAATCGCTTCGACGTCGATGCGCCGGTGCTCGAGCTGTTGTGCATCAAAGAGCCCGAGGGCCTCGGAGCGCCGAAAGCGCTGAAGCGCGAGAAGCTGAAGAAGGACGGCGAGGACAAGGACGACGCGAAGGACGGAGCCGGCGGCGAAACGAAACAAGACGAGCCGTGAGCGAGCCCGCGCGCGTTCTTCGCGCGCAGCGGATGGGTCGCGATCCGCGACCCCGCTGACGCCCCGCCCCGCACTACTCACACCTGCCGCTCGATCTCGATTCCGGCGCGCACACCGCCCGTGCGCTGCCGCTCGCCGCGACAGCAGCCGCACGGATTCGGCCGACCGTGCGCGTCCGCACGGTCACGCCAGATCGCGTCGGAGCCGCGAATGGAGCCGTTCTGTGGGATCCCTCGCGGATTCTGCGCATCGGCACGGCCTTTGCCGAAGCAGACTCCGCTCCTCGGGGTTCGATGGGTTGCCCGCTGCCCCCCTGCCGACCTCCGCGGAGTTTCGCCCGGATTGTTCCTGCCCCCGGAACGAGACTCCCTCGGAGATGAGCCATGCGACTTTCCTCGTCCACCCTCGCCGGGTGGCTGGCAGCGACGTTCACGTCGTCTGCACTGGCCGGCGGTGGTTTCGCCGACAAGCCCGGAGGCGGCGTCAACGACCCGCTGATCAAGGTGTCGGCATCGATCGGCCCGAACCAGGGCGCCCAAGTTTCGCTCGATCCCGTTCAAGCGAACAATGCGTACCGATTCGACGCCGCGACCGGCACGTTCCGCCTGACGTCCACACCGCCGCTGCTTCCCGGCGCGGCGAACGGTGCGAATCAGTTCATCCGGATCGACTTCCCCTTCGCTCTGAACAAGAAGAAGGTGTCGAAGAGCCTGATGAAGCTGAGCCCCGACACCGCGGCGACTTCGTACCTCACGCCCAACATCGAGATCACCGACCAGAACGGGAATCACATCCCGGGCATTCCGGTGATCGCCGGCAAGGCCGTGAGCGGCGTCAAGCTGTCGAACTCGCCGGGCTTCCCGACTTGGCTCGACGCCAACGGGAAGAACCTGCTGACGAACAAGAAGTCGTTCGTCTACGTCGCCACGCTGCCGACCGACACCGACGTCGCGTCGATCGCCGCGTTCGGCGGCACTGCGGGCGACCCCGAGACGATCCCGAGTTCGATCACCGAGATCCGCATCCGCTTGCACGAGGTCAACAAGATCACGATCAACGGGTACTGGGTCATCAAGATCGACGACGGCACCGGACAGCCGCGCTCGGGTGGAAACCCGCTCGCGCTGGTCGACATCACCGCGAAGTCGCCGGCCTCGCCGGCCGCGGTCGTGAACGGCAATCCCGTCGCCGAGTCGTACTCGCGCTACGTCGTCGAGTTCAGTGAACCGGTCGTGCCGTGGTCGGTGGGCTTCTCGGCGACCAGCGTCGAGTCGTTCAACTCCGGCAATCCCCTGATCCCGTTGGCCTACAACGGCAACTCGGCGCCGGTTCCGAATCCGTTCGACCTGTCGGTTCCGTACATCCCCACGTTCGTGATGCGAGCGACGCCGAACAGCAAGCAGTTCTTCTCCGTGCCGTTCGACGTTCGTCCGATCAACCCGAACAACATGGCGGAGTACGTCGTCGACTCGATCGTCGACCTCGCGGGAAACCTCGACGTCACGATGGGCCCGCTGCCGTCGTCGTTGAATCCGCATCCGTCGATCACGAACGCGACCGTCGCCGTGACGTCGCTGCACAACGAGTCGTACGACGCGATCGCGAACAGCACGCGTTCGTTCCATACGAACAGCGGCAAGGCGTTCACGAACGCTCCGGTCGCGCCCGCGGCGATCTACTTCACGCGGTTGTCCGGAACGGGCATGGGCGCCATCAACCTGAACGGCGAAGGATTCGAGACCAACGATCCTGCGACGTCGAAGGTGCTCCTGTTCACGAACAACCTGCAGATGTGCGCCTGCACGACGAGCGTGTCGCTGCCCGGCTCGGGCTTGAAGGGCTGCAATCCGACGGTGTTCGGGGACGGTGGCTTCGTCGATCAGAACGGCAACACGGTGCCGCCGACGGCAGCTCTCGGCCTCGGTGCGAATCCGCCCGGACATCTGGGCGGCCCGACTCCGGTGCCGGGCGTCAACGAAGGCTCGACGGGTTCGACCGCGAACAAGGGCAACCCGTTCGGTGTGTTCCCGTCCGGCTTCGAGACGGTGGTGCGCAACTCGAACGGCGAAGCGCGCTTGGCGAAGGCGCCGGTCGTGGGGTCGATCGGCGACGTGCAAGTCGGCGACTTCCTCGACACGTTGTTCTTCGACACCAACAATCCGTACACGGCGAATGCTTTCCATACCTCGGCGACGCTGCTGCAGTGGCTCGGCGTCGGACAGGCGATGAATCGCAATTCGATCTCGGATCCGCCGGTGCCGAACCCGCCGCCGATGCGATTGCCGGTGGGCCTCGCGCCCCTCGACGTCGCCTTCAGCCAACAGAACCTGCTGAAGCCGGCGTTCGTGCTCGAGAGCGCCGAAGTGTTCACGAACTCGACCGCGATCACGTGTCCGCCGGTGGTCGATCATCTGCCGATCCAGCTCCTGCCGAACCCGAACCCTCTGCTGAACGATCGCTTGCCGTCGTTCAAGCAGAACGGTCCGTCGCTGGCCTCGTTCGTGGGGCCGGTGACCTACTCGGCGCGTCAGCAGATCGGCAACTTCCTGTACGTGACCGACCGCGACTCGGGCGACGTGAAGGTGCTCAACTCGAACAACTTCTCGTTGCTCGCGAAGATCTCGACGCCCGACCCGGAAGGCCTCGGCATCTCGCCGGACCTGAAGCGGTTGTACGTGTCGAACTACGGTGACGACACGGTGTCGATCATCGGGACCGATCCGCTCGCGCCGTTCTTCCACCAGGAGATCAACCGCCTGAAGGTCGGCAACGGCCCGCGCGCGGTGTCGGCTCAGCCGGACGGCGAAGACGTGTTCGTCGCGAACTACCTCGGCAACTCGGTGTCGATCCTCGATCCGAAGACGCAGACCGTGCGCAAGACGCTGTTCGACGGCGTCAAGCGGCCGTGGGACGTCGTGCTCTCGCCGCGTCAAACGACGACGGGATGGGTGTCCGGCATCTACTTCGGCTACATCGGCTGCCAGCAGTCCGGCGAGATCCTGCTCTACGAGTCGGGTCCGTCGGGCGCGACGGGAGTCGGTGCGGACGCGATCCGCTGGAAGGTGTCGAAGTCCAGTCCGTTCTCGCAACTGCGCGGCATGACCTACGACCCCGGTACGTACGCCGGCGCGTCGACGGGACTGCATACCGGCGTCTACGCCACGCACCGCGACGAACAGACCGGCCTCGCCATGGTCAGCCGCGTCGCGTTCTCGGCGCAGTTGCCGAACCCTGGTCCTCTGCCTCCGGTGCCGCTGCCCTCGTCCGTGTTGAACGCGCCGGGCATCATCCAGCGCGAGTTCACGGTCGTCGGCACGTGGGGTGGTCCGCTGGTCCCGTTGGCGCAGCGCATCAACCACGGTGGGCAGGATCAGTCGCCCTACGACGTGACGCTGAGCGACTTCAACACCGGCGACTTCTTCAGCTCGGCTCCGCAACTGCCGCAGACGAACATCGGCGCGCTGTCGTCGACGTTCTCCTTGGCAGCGTTCGGGCCGAACAGCAAGGCACCGTTGCGCAGTGTCGGCGGCACGCCGATCCAGACGTGGATCCCCGATCGCATGTACGTTTCGTTCCCGGGTGACAATCGGATCGAAGTCCTCGATCCGGGTGCGTCCGGAACGAAGCTGAACTCGATCGAGGGGGTTCCGAACGTCGGCGCGCTGACCAGCTACTTCGAGCAATGACGACAGAGGGGCTGAGCTCGATCTAGGGCGAGCTCACCTTCTCTCCGCCCCCGCCCCGCGGCTCCTCTCACGAGCTGCGGGGCGGTTCTATTCCCGCTCCGCGCGCGCCCGGCGCTCCATGACCCAGAACATCGCCGCGGCCGCGAGCCAACCACCGAGTACGTCGACGACGTAGTGGATGTGTCCGAACACGACCGAGAGCACGACGGCGACGTGCAGCACCCCGACCACTCCGCGCAGCCATGGCCAACGCCAAACGTGAAGCAACAAGAACGCGGTCGTCGCGGTGTGGCCCGAGAAGAACAGGTCTTTCGTCAGCCAGACGTTCGCGCTGCTTTCCATGAACACCGCGAACGGACTCAGGATGTCGAGCACGACCTGCCGGTACAACTCCGGCGTCCACGCCAGCGCTGCGTTGACGTCGTCCCCGTGCACCGGCCCGAGCCCCGTCGCGACGACGCAGACGCCGCGCAGCACGGACAGCGCGCCGCAACCGATCATGAGTCGCACGAACCGCGCGCGGTCCTTCGCCAGCACGACGAACAGCCACGGCAGCCAGGCGATCAGCCAAACGTGGTAGTTCCAGCGCTCGACCCACGGCACGAACGGCGTGACATCGAGGATCGGATCGGCGATGCGCGTCCCCGGCCGCCGCTCGTTCCAGACCGCGAGCAGCGTCATCACGGCGAAACCGATCCAACGCAACGCCATCGCGCCGAGGACCGTCCACCAGGACGGGCGGGGCGGGACCGGGGCCGCACGCATCTCCGTCAATGCCGCGAGCCCGCCGTGTGCTCGACGAGTTCGACGAGCACGCCGAGCGCGCCCTTCGGGTGGATGAACGCGACCTTCGTACCGCGTGAGCCCGGCCGAGGTACGGAATCGAGCAACTGCACTCCCTGCGCCGCCAGTTTCGGTAACAGGCCGGCGAGGTCTTGGACTTCGATCGCGATGTGATGGATGCCGGGGCCACGCTTCGCGAGGTATTTCGCGATCGTCGAATCGTCGGAGGTCGGTTCGAGCAGCTCGATCACCGAATCGCCGCTGTCGAGTCCGACGACACGGACTTTCTCGGTCGCGACCGCTTCTTCGAACTTCACCGCGAAGCCGAGCAAGTCGCGATAGAGCTTCAATCCCTCCGCGAGCGACGGGACGGCGACGCCGAGGTGGTCGATCTTGGCGCGGTGCGCGGGATCCAGGTCCATGCGAGTTGCTCCGATCCGAGGGCTCCCGTTTACGCGATATCCTGCGCCCATGCGACCCCTCACTCGCGAACAAGCGCGCGCGCTCGATGCTCGCGTGCAACGGGACTACGGCCTGCCCGCGGACCTGCTGATGGAGAACGCCGGCCGCGCCGTCGCGGAAGTCGCGCTGCGGCTCGCGTCCGAGCGGGGCCTTGCGCGCGTGGTCGTGGTGGCCGGCACGGGCAACAACGGCGGCGACGGTTTCGTGGCCGCGCGCCATCTGCTCGACCGCATCGACGTCGACGTCGTGCTGGTCGGCGATGCCGCGGCCTTGCCCGCGATCGCTCGAGCCAACCTGGAACGATGGAGCGCACTCGGCGGCAAGACCGTGCACGTGCGGACGCCGACCGACGTCGGCGGGATCGACGCGGACCTGGCCCGGGCGCCGGCCCCCTTGGTCGTGGATGCGTTGTTCGGCACGGGGTTGACCCGCCCCATCGATGGACTGGCCGGACTCGTGATCGACGCGATCGAGCGCGCGAGGCCGGTCGTCGTCGCCGTGGACCTGCCGTCCGGACTCGATGCGGATACCGGAGCGGTGCTCGGCCGCGCGATCACCGCAGCCGCCACGGTCACGTTCGTCGCGCGCAAGATCGGCTTCGATCGCGGACAGGGCCCCACGCGCTGCGGCGAGGTCCACGTGGTCGACATCGGCTTTCCGTCGGGGCGCGTTTCGAACTCGTTCTGAGTCCGAGCTGCAACCGACTTGCCCCATTTGGGGTAGTGCTCGCGCGACATCTCGTCGGAATCGCCGCTCTGGAGCGTCCTGCTGGGCTTCCTCGGACTCCGCGGGGCTCGGCACACCGCGTGCATGATTCGGCCTCGCCATCGCGTGGATCGCTGCCTTCCGTCCTCGCCCTTGGCACGTCGTCCGACGAAGTCGTCCCCTGAACCTCTCTCGACTGGAGTGTCTCGCATGAACGCGGGTCGTTGGTTGCTGATCACCGTAGTCGCCGCTGCCGCAATCACGACGGGCGTGATGCTGTTCCAGGACGACAAGACGCCGACCGAAGCCGTGACCGCGAACGAGACGGCGGCGGCGAAGTCCGCGACCGACGACGCGGTCGTCGAGCAGGCCACGGCGCAACCGACCCAGGACCCGACCGTCCGCGAGGCGGTCGCCACGGATTCGACCCCCGCGAGTCCGACCGATCCGACCGCGGCCGCCGGGCCGTCGCACTCCATCACGGGGCGTGTCGTCGACGAGGCCGGCCGCCCGGTCGCCGGGGCCGACGTCGAAGCACTGGCGTTCGGCATCGGTCGAATCGGCAAGGGCGCATCGACGACCACCGATCCGTCCGGCAAGTTCACGCTGGTCTACAAGGGCGACTCCGATCTGACCGATCGGCTGCGCGTGCGCGGCAAGCAGCACGCGGACGCCTTCGTGACGCTCGGCTCGAAGGGTGGCGACAGCGACGTCGGCACGATCGTGGTCGAGAGTGGTGGCTCGGTGATGGGCCGCGTGCTCGACAAGAGCGGCAACCCGGTCGCTAAGGCCACCGTGTCCGCGTACGTGAAGGACCGCAAGTCCGGCGGAAGTGATGGGCTGTTCGTGCTGGGCGATCTCGACCAGGCCCGCACGCGCACGGCGACGACCGATCCGTCGGGTGCATGGCGCATCGACGGCCTGCCGGCGGGCCAAGTCTCGGTGAACGCCGATGCCGACGGGTACGCGCCGGAGACCGTGCGCGACGTCCAGATCGAGAAGCTGAAGGTCACGCCCGACCTCGTGCTCAACCTCGACAAGGGTCTGTCCATCTCCGGCGTCGTCCTCGACGCCAGCGGTCGACCGCTCGCGGGCGCCGATGTCTCGGTGTCACGCGAGGTCATCGACCTCACGGAGGGCGGCATGGGCGCGACCTTCGGTCGCGACCTCGTGCGCAAGACCGACGCCAACGGACGCTTCGCGATGGAGGGTCTGCGCGACGAGGGGTACACGGTCAACGTACGAGCGCCGGGATTCGTCGATCGCAGCGTGGAACGCGTGGTCGCCGGGACCGCCGACATGCGCGTCTCGATGAAGGCGTCGGGCGTCGTGTTCGGCGTCGTCACCGATGCGGTCACGAAGAAGCCGGTGACGAATTACGAAGTCGAGCCCACGAACTCGATGTTCGGGTTCGGCGTGATGCGCGGCAATGCGTTGCGCGTGCTGCACGGTGCGGAAGCGGCGCGGATCGCCGGCGTGGCCGAGGAGCCCGGCCTGTTCGCGATCGGTGATCTCACGACCGAGTCGATGACACTCGGAGTGAAGGCCGATGGCTATGCCCCGATGACGATGAGCGGCATCGCGACTCCGAGCGGACAGAAGTCGCGGATGGACTTCACGCTGACCCCCGAGATCACGGTTTCGGGCATCGTGCGCGCGCCGGATGGAACTCCGGTCGAGGGTGCGATCGTCACGATCGAGCGTGTGAGCGACGACGAAGGCGGCTTCGCGCTCCCCGGTGGAGGCCGAGCCCGTGTCGCTCGGCGTTCGATCCGAATCGAGGACGACGGGAGTGGCCCGACGGTCGTCAACGACTCCCCGCCGAGGACCGCGACGACCGACGCCAAAGGCGAGTACACGATCCGCGGCCTCGCGGCCGGCGATCACTCGATCCACGCGACGCACGCGACGCACGCGGGTTCCGAGCGCAAGCCGGTCGCTCTCGAGGACGGCGATCAGCTCGATGGACTCGACTTGTCGTTGCGAGCCGGTGGCGCACTGGAGGGCATCGCGTACGACCAGTACGGTAAGCCGCTCGCGAACGCGAACGTCGCGTTGTCCGCGCCCGACCAGGGCGGTGTGAACTTCGGCGGCGCGTCGATCCAGAGCTTCGGGTCCTATGGTGACGAGCGAGCAAGCGCCACCTCGGACGAAGACGGTCACTACGCCATGTCGGGGATCCTTCCCGGCGATTACGTCGTCCGCGTGTCCAAGCCGCGTTCCGCGGTCGGCGGCGGCGCCGTGTTCATCGCGGTCGCCGGCGGCGGGGACTCGGACGCCGGCGTGCCCGTCACGATCCGCGAAGGCGAAACCGTCGCTCAGGACGTGAGCCTACCGCCGACGGGAGACGTCGTCGGGACGGTCACCGAGTCCGGGCGCCCGGTCGCGAATGCGCGCGTGACGCTGTCGCGTGGCGGCGAGGGCCTCCCGTTCGGCGAACCGAGCGCCACGACCGACGCCGACGGCAAGTATGATATTCGCGACGTGAAGCCGGGTGGATACAGCTTGGTCGTGAAGGCGCCGAAGTCGGCCGTGCCGCACAAGACCAAGGTGCGCGTCGACCCGAAGCGCGAGACGACCGAGCACGTCAAGCTGCCGAGCGGCGCGATCCGCGGCCGCATCGTCGAAGAGGACACGAACAAGCCGCTCGAGGGCATCGTCGTCGACGTCCGGCCGGCGAAGTCCGGCGAGGGCGACGAGAGCGACACCGAGGTCCGCGAAGTGCGCATGATCGCGATGGTCTCGAACGACGGCGGCGCAACGACCATGAAGTTCGGCAACGAGACCGAGAACGTCGTGACCGACTCCGATGGCTACTACGAAGTCCGCTTCCTCGCGCCGGGTGAGTACCGCATGGAGATCCGCGGCGGCGGCATCATGAAGATGGGGAAGGACCGCGTGCTCGTGCCCGAGGGCGGCGCGGCGGAGGGCATCGACTTCCGCGCGGCGCGCGGCGCGACGCTGTCGGTGACGGCGGACCTCGGTCCGAGCACCGAGTCCGAAGAGGATGGCAACGGACCCATGATGTTCGTCGAGACGACCGTGAGCCCAGTCGACGATCCAGGCTCGGAGGACACGCAGGCCGAGATCGGCTCGCGCCCGACGACGTTCGAGGGACTGAAGCCCGGCCAGTACTCGGTGCGCGTGAAGGTCGGGAACAAGAAGGGCGAAGTCGTGGTCAGCATCGAGTCCGGCGAACGGAAGACCGTCAAGGTGCCGGTGCAGTAACGCTCGGGCCGCATGGCCCGATGCCCGCTCGGGAGACTTCACGCGAAGGGACGTCGTGACCTGCTCTCGCAGCGGCCGCTCAAAGCTGCGGGGTGGCTTGGGCCTCGCCTGTTTGACGCTCCAACTCTCCAGTTGGCTGGGTGGGCCAACTACACGAGGCGCCGCAGCGGATCGCCACATCCGCAGCGAACGAGTGAGCGGCCGCTGCGAGAGCAGGTCACGACGTCCCTTGGCGACGGAGTGGTTTTGAACCGCGAGCGTGCGGCCTGAAACCAGGGGAAGGGTGACGGTGCTCGGTGCTTCCCGGAACGAACGGGGACGGAGGCGCGTCTGTCCCCGATGTGTCCCCCACGCGAGCTCGACGGCCGTGACGGGGACGGACGCGCCTCCGTCCCTCATCTGTCCCCCTTGACCGGACGCCGATGCCGGCGGCAAACGCGTCCCGGCTACGTCGTGGGTCAACAACGGGTTCGGGTTACGCCGTGACCGCCGCCAATCGCCGTCGGGTCGGGTCTCGGTGACCGGTCTCGGATCTCCCTCTCAGCGGTACCTGCTCGTGTTGTTCAAGTCCGCCTCGAGTTCGGCTCGCGGGTAGCCCGCCTTCTCGGCCTCGGCTTTGAGCACTTCGAGGGCCTTCGAGTGCAGTTTCTCCGTCGCCTCCGCCGCGGCCCTCTGTTCCTTCAACTGCTTGATCTGCTTCTCGACGCCTCGCGCGGATTTCGGTTGCTGCTGCAGGCGCGTTTGCAGATCCGCGATGCGTGAGTCGATCGACTTCTGCTGTTGCTGCGACTGGCGTGCCTGCTGCGCGAGGGGCATCAGCGCGGCGGCGACTTCGCTGCGCCACTGCGCCGTCTTCGGGCCGTCGATCGCCTCGATGCCTTGGCGCACGCTCCACGACGCCATCGACTCGGGTGCCGCCGAGTAGCGATCGGTCCGGCGCATGTACGGTAAGCCCGCGCGCGCGCAGGCGTCGGCGATGTGCGCCTCGGGGTCCTTCGCGTCTCCCGTGAATGGCGCGGGTCCGGGCGGGCCCGTCTTCGAGCCGAGGTCGTTCGACAAGTCCGCGGCGGGGTAGCCCTGCTCCACGCACGCCGCGCGCAGGAGTTCGAGCGCCTTGTCCTGACATACGAGCAAGCGCTTGTAGAGGTCGGCGTCGTCGCGACGCGCGAACCGCGGGTCGGCCTGTTCGAACTGAGCGATGGCCTCCGCGGTGCGATCGCGCTCCGCCATCACTTGCTGCACCATGACGCGCACTTCCTCGCGCCATTGGTTCGACTTCGGCAGCGTGATCACGAGCACGCTCTGCATGACGAGCGCCGCGAACGGCGCGGCCACGTTCGACGCGCGCGAATCGCCGTTCGCGAACGCCGTCAGCCCACTGTCGTCGAGGATGCGACGCACGATCGGCTCGGCCTTGTCGGGATTCGGCGCGCCCTGCAGATCCCAGCGCTCGTCGCCGCGCTCTTGCATCTCCCGCCACTTGCGATCGACTTCGTCCCCGAGCTCTTGACCGATGATCTCCAGCTCCGGGTACGGGCTCTTCGAGGGCCCGACGCCGTGGCGCTTGCGCGGCAGTGCCATCGCGAGCATGCGAGCCTCTTCGATGTTGCCCTCGGCCAGCGCGATGCGACACAGGAGCACCTTTGCGTACATCTCCTGCTCGCGGAAGCGGTCCGAGCCTTTGCCATTGATCATGCTCGGGCCGTAGGCGAACACCGGCTGCACCGCCGCGCGCGCTTGCTGGTGTCGGCCGGTCTGGAGCAGCACCTCGCCGACCTTCACGCGCGCCCATGCGATGTGCGCGAGGACGGGGAGCGACTCGGGCACGATGCCCGGCTCTTGCCCCGGCGTCGGCAGCAACGCGCGCGGCAGGTCGTCGACGCCCTGGCCGCGCACGAGGCGCGCTTCGAGTGCAACGCTCGCGTTCAAGTGCGTGAGCGCCGTCGCTGTGTCGCCCTCCTCGAGCGCGAGCGCGGCGAGCTTGCGTCGCAGTGTGAACGCGAGTCCGAGCAGATGCGTCGCGACCGGCCTCGTGTCGCCCGGATCGAGCGATGTGCCGCACGTCGTCGCCCGCGCGCGTTCGAGATCCAACGCCGTCGTGTACTCGCGGATCGCGTCGGAGCGCTTGGCGTCGGCTTCGAGCGCGACGCCGCGGAACGCCGCGACGCGCGGGTCGGCGGGATCGTGGCGCTCGGCGTCGGCGAGCACGCGACGCGCACTGTCGAACTTGGTGACTTCGAGCAATCGCCACGCGACGGTCAGATGCGGCGCTGCCGTGGTCTCGATCAGATCGAACCCAGCCGCTCGCGCGAACAGCGCGGCGTCGCCGAGGCCGAGTTCCGAGCAGACTCCGGCCGTCTGGAACCACGCTTCGACGTAGCTCGGGTCCTTCCTTGTCGCCTCCGTGAACGCGGCGCGCGCCGCTTCGAGCCGGCCGAACCGGCGATCGAGGACACCCTGGATGAACGCTCCCTGCGCGGTCCCGGCCTTCGCCTTCGCCGCGATCTCGAGCGCCGCGACCGCTCGCTGCAAGCACGCGTCGGCTTCGGCCTCGAGCTGCCGCGCGCGTTCGAGCTCCGCCTGCGACGGCTGGCGCCACCACGTCGTCGTGACTTCGTAATCGCCTTCGATGCGCCTGTCGCTGCCGACGACCGTCGGTGTGCGTAACCCGGCCGCGAGCGCGCGTTTCTGCGCGGCCGCGACGTCCATGACCTGCGACAACAGTTGCAACACGTCGGCATCGGTCGGAGCTTGGTCGAGCGCGCGCTTCAGCAGCGTCTCCGCGTCGGAGTAGCGCATGGTCCAGACGCGCAGCGCGGCCTTCACGACCAGCGCCTTCACGCACGTCGCGTCGAGCGCGAGCGCTTCGTCGCAGCACTGCTCCGCGCGCGCGAGCTCGGCGTTCTGTTGCGCCTGCGTCTGCGTGCGCAGCAGGCGCGGCTCGCCGCGCGGTTCGACGCGCTCGCGCGGAACGTCGATGTGTTCGTACAGCCACGCGGCGACGTCCGCGCGCGCCTCGGCGTCCTGGGCTCGCTCGCGGACTCGCGACTCGCGTTCGCGCAGACCGTCTTGATACGTCTCGTCGTAGCGCCGCCGCGCGGCGGCGAACACGGACGGGACGCGAGCGTCGCGCAAGGCCTTCGCGACGGCGCCCTCGTTGGTCTTCGCCACGTCCGGAGCGAGCTTCGCGATCACGGCGACATCGGCGTTCGCTCGCGTCGCGTCCCCCATGCGCGCCGCGGCCAAGGCGCGGCCGAGGTACGCATTCACGAACGTCGTGTCGCTCGTGAGCACGCGCGTGTACGCGCGGCGCGCGGTCTCGAGGTCGCCCACGGCGAGCCTGACCCCCGCGTGGTAGTAGAGGACCGTCGGGTCGTCGGGCCAACGCGCGATGGCCGCATCGAGGTCCGCCGCGGCTTCGGCCCACTCCCCGCGATCGCAGCGCGCGCGGCCGCGCGACCACAACACTTCGACCGCGTTGCCGACTTCGAGCTTCCGGCTGACGAACCACCGCCGCAGATCCGCGAGCTTCGCGCGGCGCTCGGCCTGCTCGGCGGCGCTCGGCTCGTAGCCCTGTTCGACCGCACGGAACGTCTGGCCCCAGAACGCGCAGACGTCACCGACCGTGCTCTCGAACGGATCGTTCGTGCTCTGTGGATACGTCTCCGTGAAGAACTGCGCCTGCATGCGATCCGCGGCGGCGCGCCACAAGCGCGATTCCTTCGACCGTTCCGACAATTGCATGGCGCGCTCGAGGTCCTTGATCGCGGACTCGGGCTGTTCGGCGAACAGCGCGGTGACGCCGCGTGCGAGGCGGTACTCGAGGTTTTCGCTGTCCTGGTCGATCGCCCGCGAGAACGCGGCGCGCGCGGCGTCGAACGACCCGTCGCGCAACGCGTCGAGCCCGTCGACGTACGCGATGCGCGCTTCGTCGGTGCTCTCAGTGGGGATCCACGCACTCCAGGCCAGGACCACGGTGACGACGAAGTGGAGCATCGGTCGCATCCCCCGAACGGAAGCTCGCGTCGCGGAGATCCCGCGCCAGTCGAGGCGGGGCATTGTCGATGACCGGACGGCGGCAAGGAAGACCTGACTAGACTCGCCCACCTTCCGAACTTGCCGCGCCCGAGCAGGAGTCCCCCATGCGAGTTGCCGTGATCGTCGCGTCCATCTTCGTTCCGGCTGCTTCCGCGTTCGCGGCGACGATCACCGTCTCCCCCACGGGTGCGATCACGACGATCCAGGGCGGCATCGATGCCGCGGTCGCGGGTGACACCGTGTTGGTCAAGGCCGGCACGTACCACGAAAACGTCACGATCTCCGCAACGGCGGGCCTCGTGTTGAAGGCCAAGGGCAAGGTGATCCTCGACGCGCGCCCCAATGGCGCGACCGGCTCGGGTTCGGCGATCACGATCGCGTCCAGTGACGCCGTCGTCGTCGAGGGCTTCACGATTCAGCACGCGGCGAGCGACGGCATGGGCGACCTCGGTCGCGGCGTCATCGCGTCCGGCAGCATCGGCGTCACGGTGCGCAAGTGCACGTTCATCGACTGTGCGGACTTCGCGGTCCAGGTCACCGGCGTCAGCGCGCGCGTCGACAACTGCAAAGTGCTCGGGGGCGGCGGCGGCGTCAACATCATCGGCAACGGCTTCTCGGTCACGAAGACGACGGTGCGCGAGGTCGACGACGACGGCATCCGCGTCAACGGTCTGCTGGGACTCGTCCAGAGCTGCACGATCGCCGGCACATCGGCCGGTCAGGGCATCCACCTCACCGGTCAGGGTTGTGTCGTGGAGAAGTGCCTCATCTCGCGCACGGCGTCGGAAGGCGTGCTGGCGTCGAACGACAGCAACCTCATCCAGAAGAACGTGCTGCGCGACATCGACGACCAGGGCATCCACGCCATCGCCGCCGACTCGATGCAGATCCTGTCGAACACGATCACCGGGACGACGGACGAAGCCATCTTGATCGATGGCGCCGACGCGATCGTCCAGAAGAACAAGGTCGCCGACTTCCGCACCGCCGGCATCGCCGTCGAGGGCTCGGCGTTCACGATCAAACAGAACACGCTGTCGGGCGGCGGGATCAACACGGCCGGCATCAACGTCTCGACGGCGGCGGGTGGAGGCACGATCGAGAAGAACTCGGTCGCCGACGTGCGCGACGGCGGCATCGTCGTCGAGGCGACGGCCGGCACGACGCAGATCCTCAAGAACGTCGTCCAACGCTGCGGAGCAGCAGGCTCATCCGCGATCCGCGTGGCGGGCAACGCATCGATCGTCGACGGCAACAAGGTGAAGGACGGAGCCGGCGACGGCATCTCCATCTCCTCGGACACCGTCCTCGTGCAGAACAACGTCGTCACGAACAACGGCCTCGACGGCATCGACGTCAACTCGATCGGAGCCGACGGCACTCAACTCGTCGCGAACTCGGTCACGGGCAACGGTGCGGAGGGCATCGAGAACAACGGCACCAATACCGTGTGCACGAACAACGTCGCGAAGAACAACCGCACCGATGTCGGCAACGACGGGATGTTCCTCACGTTCACGGGGAACGTGTTCTTCACGGGGGGGATTGGGTTCGTGCCGGAGATCGATTGAGGGGGGTGGGGAGCGGGCGAGGGAACGGGATCGGATTCGCGCGTGACTGCGCGGGAGCGAACGGGGCGCTTCGCTTTTCGTACCGCGAGCGGAGCTCGGGTCTGGTGGATGGCGTATCCGGACAAGATTGCCGCCGGCGAACTTGTCCGGGTGATGTCGTAAACCACGGCCCGACATCGACATCAACCGGACGCGTTTGCCGCCGGCAACGGCGTCCGGTCAGGGGGACAGATCGGGGACGGAGGCGCCTCCGTCCCCGTCATGGCCGTCGAGGTCGGGTGGGGACAGACCCGCCTCCGTCCCCGTCATTGCATTCCTTCAATCGCCACCGCGGAGCGCGAAGCGCGACCCGAAGTTCTCCCTCGGGTTCAAGCTCGCGCGCTGTGAAAACCACTCCGTCGCCAAGTCTCACGCGCGACTCAAGGGCGCGGGGGGAACGAAGTTCTCCCCGCCTCGCGTCGACGCCCGAGCGGGCGTCGGGCCCAGCGGCCGGAGCGTCAGCGTATGGGTCCGCCTCGTCGCCAGATTTCGCGTTCCCACTCGCCGCCGACGAGGATCACTTGCTTGCTCACGGCGTCGGGCAGGAACACGATCGCGACGCCAGTCGCCGGATCGAGCGTCGCCGCGTGCTGCGCCGTCGCGGCCATCGACTTCGGCGTTCGCACGAACGTCACGCGCAGCGTGCCCGCCGGCTGTTCGACCACGTTCACGCCGGGGCACGAGTACATCGTCTCGACCGGCGGACGGTACTGGACCTTCAGCGTTCCGTCCTTCTGCGGTCCCATGCCTTCGAGTTGGATCGCGCGCAAATCGTAGGTTCCGTTGCCGCCGTCGAGCCCATCGCCGGTGGCACATCCCATTCCGACGATCGCGCCGACGAGCAAGACCATCGATCCGATCACATCTCGTCGCGTCCGCATGTTCCGCCTCGCCACGCTGGTCATGAACTCGCCGCCGTCATACCGCAAGCGGAGCGAGGTGCGAACGGCTCGCCGTCACGGAGCTGCCGACGTCACTGATTCGCGAGCTCTTGGACCAGCCAGTAGCCCGGCCGCAGCGCGGCCTCGTCGATCAGCCGCTTCGCTTCGGTCACGTCGCGATTCGCGGCCGCGTACTCGAGATCCTGCGCGAGCTGCTTCGGCAACGCGCCGCTCGACCGCCCCAACGCTCCCATGAGCTGCGAAACCACGCTCCACTCCGAGCCGTCCTTCCACGCCTTGCTCGCCTTCTGACATTCCGCGAGCGCCGTCGCCCAATCCTTCATCGTCGAGCCGACCTGCGCATCCTTGAACGCTTTGCGGGTGTCCGCGTCCATCGACAGCTTCGCCGCGTCGGCCCATTCGAGCAGCGTCTTCAGCGCCGGCTCCGCACCCGCCGCCGCGACAGCCGCGAGCAGCGGCTTCGGATGCACCAGCGAACCCTCGAACGAGCTCAGCCAGTGCTGCACGTCCGCGACCAGCGGCACCTGCCGCCCGGGCAATTCGCGCGCGCGCAGGATCAGCGGCAGGATCGGCACGACGTCGCCGCGCTCGAGCGCGGGCGCACCCTCGGTCTCCCACGCCTTCAACCAACGCTTCAGATCGAGCAGTCGCCGCCGCGCGATCATCTGGTCGAGCGGTTGATCGAGGTTGCTCCCTGAGTCCTCGGTCCACGTTTCGCCGGCCGCCATCCCGGGATCGCCTTCCCACGCGACCTTGCCGTCGATGTCGACCAGGATCAGACGCGGCATGCCGAAGCGCTTGATGTCGTACGCGGTGAACCAGTCGCCTTGACCCGCGCGGCCTTGCGGTCGGTAATCGATGCCGACCGTGCCCGGGAACGACTCCTCCTTCAGGTACGCCGGCAAATCGCGCGCGTCGGCGTTCTGGAAGATCGTGATGATTTCGAGCCCGATCGGTTCGTGGCGCTTCCCGAGACCACGCAGCCACGCCGCGACCGGCAGCTTCGACTTCATCTGATCGATCGACGCGAACACGAGCAGCGTCGGCACCGGGCCCTTCTCGATGAAACTCGTGCGCTCACCCTGCAGCCACGTCGCCGCGCAGAACGGCGACGCCTTGTTCTGCCACGAGCCGTTGATCGAGCCGCCCTTGCTGTCCTTCTCGAGCTTCTCGAACCGCAGACGTCGCTCGATCGCGGCGCCGGGATCGCGACGGTCGCGCGCGAGGAAGCGGATGTTGCGGAAGCTCGCGGTGCCCGGGCCGGTCAGCAAACCGAAGCCGCCGCGCAGCGGATCCTGGCTGCCGAAATCGTGCGTGACGATGAACCCGCCGTCGAAGAACACGTCGACCAGCGTGTCGGTCACGTCGACGCGGATCCTGTGCCAGTCGCGCTTGCTGGTGTCGACCTGGCTCTGGCGATGCAGTTGGCTCGACCCCTCGCCGAACATGCTGGAGACGTCGACGCGGCCCTGACGCTCGAGGCGCCCGGTCTCTTCGTCGGCGTCGTGACCCGGATGCAGAACGACCGCCTGGAACGTCTGCGCGCCCTTCTTGCCGAACATCACGCCGCAGAACGAGCTCTTGCCGCGCTCCGCGTAGATCTCGACCTCCATCGAGAAGTCGCCGCTCGTCACGGTGTCGTACGACAGCGCGTTGAAGTCGAACGCTTGCTCGGTGTACTCGCCGAGCTTCGAGCGCAGCTCCGCGCCGTACGGCAACCAGACGTCGCCGCCGGCCGTCCAGCCGCGCAGGTCGACCTCGTTGTACGCGAGCTGCCAGAGCTGGATCGAGCGCGTGGTCTGGCGCGCGGCCTCTTCGAAGATCTCGAACATGCCTGGCACGTTGAGTTCACTGCCGAAGCGCCACGACAGTTCCATCGCCATCAGCGGCAGCTTCTCGGTGACGTAGCGGCGCACGAGCGTGTCGGCGACGTCGTTCAGCTTTTCGTGGATGTACGCGAGCGCGACGCGCTTCGGATCCCACTCGTTCAACCGCGATTCGAGCCGGCGTTGCAACTTCTCGTCGATCGGCTCGGCGGACTCGACGATGCGCAGCGCCTCGAGCACGAGCTTCGCCGCGCGGTCCGTGTTGCCCTCGGCCTTCGCCAAGTGCTCGGCGAACTCGAGCAGCAGCTCCGTGTCGTCCGGCGTCGCGACGTAGCCTTTCTCGAAGTGCTCGGTCGCGACGTCGTCCTCGCTGCGCTTCTGCGCGAAGCGCGCCCATTCGAGATACGGACGTTCGGGCTTCGCCTTGCCGCTCTGCTCGTCGGCGAGCGCGACGAGCCACTCCATCCAGACGTCGTCGAGGTCGTCGACGGTGCGCGGCAGCTTCAACGCCGCCGTCGAAGGCAGACCCTGCGTGGGTCGTTGCGGATTCTCCAACACGACCTTCTCGAAGTTCTCGATCGCGCCCTTGCCGATGCGACCGCCCGAAGCGTCGATGAACTCGCCGAACGCCTTGCGGTAGACGAAGCGGCCATCCGCCGGGTCTTGATAGTTGTAGAGGAAGTACACGACGCCCCACGTCGGCGCGTACCACGGCGGTCCCCAGCCGTATTCGTTCTCGAGCACGATGCGGAACGTCGGCGCCTTGGTCGGTTCGGCCGACGCGTTGGCGGGATCGATGCCGTCGGTCGCGCTCTCCATCCAGCCGACGTTCATGCGCTGCACCAACGGGAACAGGCGGTGGTTCGCGGGCATGTTCATCAGCACGGTGCCGTTCGCCAGAATGCGGCAACCTTCGAAGAACGATGCGAGCCCTTCGTTCAGCCAACCCGCAGCCGTCGTCGCCAGCGACACGAATTGGTGCGCCGCTTCGTGGAACAGCGTGGTGACTACTTCTTCGTAGCCGCCCGGGCCGACGTAGGTTTCGACCGCGCTGCCGGTGAACTGACCACCCGACCATTCGACCGGCGGGCCTTGGCCGAGCTTCAGGTACTCGTCGCGGTTCTTGAACACGTGCAGCGCGATCTTCGGCGGCGTGCGCTTGTCCTTGCCGTAACCGTATTTGAAGAACCGCCGGTAGAAGCGGTTCATCTGCTCCATCGCTTCTGCCGAGCGCACGAGCACTTCGTAGCCCGCGTCGGTCTTCGTGATGTAGTTCTCACGCTCGAGCACCGCGACGCTCTTCCAATCGGAGTGCTTCGCGTCGTGCTCTTGGATCCACTGGCGCGAGACGTCGGCCAACAAGTCCTTCGGCTTCGCGCTGCCGGCGAGGCTCGGATCGGGCAATGCCGAGATGCGCTCGATCGCCTTCTGCGCGTCCTCGAGCTCGGGGTCGAGCGCGAGGATCTCGCGCCAAACGCGGATCGCGGCGTGTGGGCGTTCGTCCTTGTCGTACTGCTCCGCGATCGGGCGCAGCTTCGCGATGAAGTCGCCGCGCAGCTTGAACACGTCGGCCGCGACCGGATCGATGGTGACCACGCGCTCGCGCAGCGCCGCGACGTCCTTCTTCGGCGCCTTTTGCGCGATCAGCAACGTCAGTTGCTTGTTCAGCGAGAACACGAAGTCGTCGCGGTCTCCGAGACGATCGGCGAGTTCGGCGCGCAGCCCCCAGGCCTCGCTCGACTTCGGGTCGCGCTCGAGGGCGCGCTCGATCAGCAACATCGCTTCGCCGGTATTGCCGTTCACGAGCGCGTCCTGCGCCCCGCGCAGCGCGAATTCGAAGACCGAGTTCTTCTCCTTCTCGGCGACGGACGCCGACGGAGCGAGCGCGGTCGACAGCAACAGCGAGACGGCGACGAGGCGGAGAGTCTTCATGCGGGCGTCCGTCGGTGCGAAATCGAGATCCTTCCCCCGGGATCGCCGCGACCGCCGGGTCGCCGGCGTCGCGAAGGTCGAACATGCGAAACGGGGCCACCGCGACGTGCGCGGCGGCCCCGTTATAGAGGACGGCGGCGAAGGAGGTGACGCGGGGTCAGAGGCTGTGAACACATCGGGGGCCGCCCCCGATGTGTTCACAGCCGAATGCACAAGGTGTCCGAGGCGGCGGCAGCCGCCGTACTCACAGTTGAATCGCGGTGTTCCGGCGCGAATCGTCCGTGCCTGTTGAACGGGGCGGCGACTGCCGTCGCCGAGCAACACCTGGTGAGGCCGAGAACGTGAATCAATCGGATTGATTCACGTTCTCTAACCGCCGTTCGGCGCGAGTGCCTGGTTCAACTCGGCGGAAAACGCGTCGGCCTCCCGCGCGGCGGCGGTGTCGGCGTGCTCTTCCGCGATCTTCTTCAGCTTCTTCAGAGCCGACTTGATCTCCTTCTCGTCCTTCGGCTCCTTCTCGCGCAGCTTGCGCACGGACGCTTGCGCGTCCATGACCGCCTTCAGCTTCGGATCGGCGGCGATCTCCTTCTGGATCGTCGCCGCCTCTCCGGCTTCCGGCAGACCGGCGCAGTCCTTCGCGATCGAGGCCGCGGCGTTCGACGCGTCGAGCGCGTTGCCCTCGTCCTTCATCTTCTTCAAACCGCTGAGGCGTCCGGCGATGACTCCGGCGATCGCGTCCTTGATGGCCGCGATCTCCTGATTCGCTGCCGCGAGCTTCTCGGCCTCGTTCAGCGCGGCCGCCATCTGTCGCTTCGCGAGCGGCTTCTTGATGGACGCGGCTTCCTTCGGCCAATCCCACAGCGGCTTCAACAGCGCGCCGTTCAGCGCGGACTCGATGACGCTCTCTTGCAGGCTGCTCGGATGGCCCTGCCACACGACCGTGCCGGTCGCGTCGACGAGCCATGCCGTCGGAAACCCGCTGAGGTTCAGCGCGCGCATGAACTTCTGACCGGGGTCGTACGCGTAGGCGTACTTCGCCCCCTTGTCCTTCACCCAAGGCACCGTGTTCGCTTCGGTTTCGCTGGTCACGCCAACGATGCTCAGTCCCTTCGCCTCGAACTTCTCTTGAAGTTCATTGAGGTGCGGGACGGAGGTACCACACGGTCCTCACCAATACGCGAACGCTTCGAACAGCACGACGCGGCCGAAGTAGTCGTCGATCGACTTCGCCTTGGTCTGCGCGAAGCCTTCCAGCTTCGCGTCGGGGAGTCGCTTGCCGACCGAGTCGGCGGCGGAAGCGGCACCCACGAACAGACCGGCGAAGAGCGCGACGGCGGCCGCCTTGACGGCGAACGACATGAGGCTCTCCCGAGGGGTTTCGAGACCGAGGGATGGTAGCCGGTCGGAACGAACGGGCCCAGGCCTCGCATGGACCGGTACGGACGGGTGCGGACGGAACGAGGGACCCGGGCACCCCGACTCAGCGCGCCAACGCTTCCAGCGATGCCCTGGCCTTCTGGAAGTCCGCGGCGGCCGCCTTCACGCCCTCGGCCGAACCGATCAGCGAGATGATCAGGAACTGCTTGCCGGCGCGGTGGATCCGCAGGTTCTTGCCCCGCTTGCTGCCGTCCTCGATCGAGTCGTACTCGATCGCCTTGCCGAGTGGCGTCGTGACCTTCTTCATGCTCGCGTTCTTGTCCTTCTTCCGCTCGGCATCGAGGATCCATCGTGAGAGTTCGTCGAGATCCTCGGTCTTCTCCTCGACCGAGGCGATGGCGACGTAGACGTCCTCGCCGCCGATCGGTCGGTTCAGCGCGAGGAAGTGGCGGTTGCCCTTCGTTTCGCGCGGTGCCCAATTCGACGGCAACTCGAGCGACAGTCCGTGGTCGTCGATCTCGTGGTGCACGACGCGCGGCTTGGGGATCGACTTCAGCGCGACCTTCGCGGCCGCGGGCGTGCCGGACTCGATCGTCGCGTGCGCTTCGCCCTTCCCTTCGATCGTGGTGCCCCCGATGTAGCCACCGAGCACGAGCGGCCCGTCCAACGTCGCCCGCACCAGCGTGTGCGTAGCCGTGTCGAGGACGAGCGTCATCGTCAGATCGAACTTCGCCTCGACGCGGCCGGTCGCGCGCTCGCGCTTCATCGTTCCCTGCATCGAACCGGTCAGCGTCGCGTGCTTCGACGCGGCGTCGAGCTGCGTGAACTCGATCTTGCTGGCGGAGACTTCCACGAGGTCGGAACGGCACAGCGCGAGATTCGCGTAGCCCGCGAGGTCGGGGCTCACGGTCGCTCCAAGAGTCGACGGTCCGCCGACGGCGATCGTGACCGACGATTGCTTCGCACCGAGTCGCAGCAACTCGTTCAGCTGCGGCGACGGCAACGCGAAGCCGTCTTGCAGCGTGAATCCCGACCCACTCGCGTCGTCGCGGAACTCGCTGGTCACGCCGTTCCACGGCGGATCGACGATGACTCCGTCCGCGGTCGCGTGCCACTTCACGAACGTGCGCTGGCAGCGTTGGGCGTCCTGGCCTTGCGCCGGCAGGAATCGATCGACCAGCACGAGTTCTTCGACGTCACTCTTGGGTTCGCGCAACGCGGCACTCGCGCCGGTGAACTCGCACTTCATCGAACGTCGGATCGTGAGCATCGACGGCTCGTCGGTCGGTGCGCGGACGCTGAGGTCGACGCCGATCGGCGCGGGATCCTGCGTCGCGCCCGCGTCGAGAGTTGCTCCGGCGAGGAGCGACACGAGCGTGATCGTCGCGCATCCGCTCAGGACGCGCGTGGGTCTCGTCGGCATCGAGCGCATCGTCGATCCTCTACAGGGAATGCGGCGCAGGGTCGCGCGCCGGACTGGTTCGTTCAAAACGACATGATGCCTTTGACGATGCGGACGCGCTCGTAGACCTCGATCACGTGTTCGGCTTGGCGGACCACGTGTTCGACGGTCACGCTGACGTACTTGCCGGTCGCCGAGTCGCGGGTCGTCAACTGCATGCCGTCGAGCAGCGCGAGCAGATGCGGCAGCTCGTTGCGCGGCACGATGAACTTGAAGACGTAGCTCGTCGGGAACTTCACGTGCTTGTCGAGAGCGGCGCGGAGTCCGGTGAAGTCGATGGGCTTCGGGGCGTCGGTCATGGCGGGCCCGACGATAGCCGCGCCGACGAAAAGGGGTCAGCCCCTGTGCGCCTTCGCACGGGGGCTGACCCCTTCTCGCGTTCCGGTCGCTACCGTGCCGCGCGCATGGCACTCGCTTGGCTCGACTGGCTCGTCGTCTTCGCATACGTCGCGTTCGCCCTTTGGGTCGGCGTGCGCTTCACCGGCCGCGCGTCCGAAGGTGTCAACGAGTTCTTCCTGTCCGGTCGCCGATTGCCGTGGTGGATGGCCGGCACGTCGATGGTCGCGACGACGTTCGCGGCCGACACGCCGCTCGTCATCACCGGTTGGGTGCGCGACTACGGCGTGTGGAAGAACTGGCAGTGGTGGTGCTTCGCCGTCTGCGGGTTCTTCACGGCATTCCTGTTCGCGCGCATGTGGCGCCGCGCCGAGATCATGACGACGGCCGAACTCGCCGAGCAGCGCTACGGCGAGAAGAGCGCGCGTGTGTTGCGTGGCTTCCTCGGCACGTATCACACGCTGATCACGAACGTCATCACGCTGGCGTGGGTCCTGCTCGCAGCCGGCAAGATCAGCGAAGTGCTGGTCGACGTGCCCAAGGAATGGGCCATCGGCGCGTGCTGCGCGGTGACACTGACCTATTCGCTGCTGTCGGGCTTGTGGGGCGTCGTGCTGACCGACCTCACGCAGTTCGCGATGGCGATGTTCGGAGCGATCGCGCTCGCCGTGATCGTCTGGACCCACACGGGCGGCGCCGCGGCCGTGCTCGATGCGGTCGCCAGCGGCGTCATTCCCGCGGAGCGCCTCGCGTTCGTGCCGCCGACCGGGCCGGGCTCGCCGTTCGACGCGAGCTTCTGGACCACGCCGGTCGTCGCGTTCGCGGTGTACATCGGCCTCCAATGGTGGGCGTACGAAGCCGTCGACGGTGGCGGTTACGTCGTCCAACGCATCAGCGCCTGCAAGGACGAACGCCACGGCGTGCTCGCGCAGATCTGGTTCCAGGTCGCGCACAACGCGCTGCGGCCGTGGTGCTGGATCGTCGTCGCGCTCGCGTCGCTGTTCGTGATGCCGAACGCTGAACACACGGCGCCGCTCGCTGGCACGGTCGTCTCGGCGACGGCGGGACGCGTCGAGATCACGCCGGCCTCGGGAACGGACACCATCGTCGTCGCGTGGGACGAGGCTCGTGAGCTCGCGCCGCTGTTGACGGTCAAACCAGGTGACGTCGTCGGCGCGGGTCAGCTCATCGCGCGCAGCGACTCCGAGCGTGCGTATCCCGAGATGATGGCGCGCTACTTGCCGGTCGGATTGCTCGGGCTCGTCGTCGCGTCGTTGCTCGCCGCGCTGATGTCGACGATCGACACACACGTCAATCTCGCGAGTTCATTCTTCGTCAACGACGTCTACCGGCGCTTCCTCGTGCGAGGACGCAGCGATCGCCATTACGTCGCCGCGGCGCGTGCGTCGGGGCTCGGAGTCATGGTGCTCGCGGGGATCGTCGCGTCGCAGGCCGACTCCATTCGCGGCCTGTTCACGTTCTTCCTCGCGTTCATGGGCGGCGTCGGCGCGGTCTACGTCCTGCGGTGGACGTGGTGGCGAGTGCGCGCGACGACGGAGATCGCGGCGATGCTGACGTCGTCGGTGACGACGGTCGCGCTCACGCATCTCGACATCGCTTGGAACGTCGGGCCGTTCTCGGACCACGGCGCACTGACGGACGAAGGACGCCTCGTCTTCGTCGTCCTCGCCTCGACGATCGCGGCCGTGCTCGTCACGGTGTTCGGCAAAGCGCCGGACCCGGCGAAGCTCGTCTTGTTCTATCGCAAGGTCCGTCCGCTCGGTTTCTGGGGTCCGGTCGCAGCACTCGCGCCCGACGTCGTGCGGCCGCGCGAAGGCCGCTTCGTCCTCCTCGGCGTGATCGGTGGACTGGCGGCAACCTTCGGACTCGTATTTACGATCGGCGAGACGTTGTACGGCAGCGCGGCCGGCATCGCGGCGAGTGCGCTCGTTGCGATCGGCGGCACGGTCGCCGCGGTGGTCGCGGTGCGCGCGATCATTCCGGCCACGGCACGCGGGTGACGCGAGGCTGGTCGTCGCGTGAGTCACGACCGAACCCGAAACCGGTGATCGAGACCCGACCCGGACAAAGCAGCCGCCGGCGTTCTTGTCAGGCCAGCCGGACCAGAACGCCGCCCGGGGACAGAGCGGGGACAGACGCGCCTCCGTCCCCGTCATGTCCTTCAATCGCCACCGCGGAGCGCGAAGCGCGACCCGAAGTTCTCCCTCGGGTTCAAGCTCGCGCGCGCCCGAGTAACCACTCCGTCGCGCGACTCAAGGACGCGGGGGTTCCCAAAGGGGGGCTTCGCTCGTTTGTGAAGCCCCCCTTTGGTCGTTCGACCGCGAGCGGTCGAACGAGGGGGGTGCGGGGGGAACTTCGTTCCCCCGCCTCGCCCTGCGGACTCACACGAAGCGGTACGGCCTGCGGCCTCTGTTCGATGGGGCCTGGGGCATTCGGCCCCAGCCTGGCCTACGGAGGCGGAGCCTCCGTATCACGCCCGAAGGGCCCGAGCAAATCAGGGAGTGATCGCCACCATCGCGTTCGACGCCGACACGCCGAACGGATTGCCGGCGTCGGCCAACCAGTACTGAAAGTACAGGCCCACACCCGACGGCACTCCGGGCGGCCACGGCGCTGACAGCGCGAGCTCGCCCGCCGCGTTGGTGAACAAGCCGGGCAGAATCACTTGCGGGAACGGCACCAAGAGGCCGCCATTGATCGGCAGGTTGATCGGCGACGTACCCAGAACCAAGGTCGCCGGCGCGTTCGGCAGCGTCTTCGTCAACGACAGCCCGACATGCTGACCCGCGACCATTCCGCCGTAGCCGACGAGCTCCGGCGTCTGGCCGTTCGAGCCCGCGAGCTCACTGCCGAGGTTCAGCCAAGTCGCCGGACGGTTCCACTGGATCACCCAGCCACCGCCGAAGCCCCAACCGCACAGCACCGAGCCGTCCGCCGACATGCCCGTCGCGACCAACAAGTCCGCCGCGTTGAAGCCGGTGATCCCCTGGTTGTTCAGGAAGTTCACGAGCGACTGCGTCCCACCCGCCTGCGTCCACACCCACGGCTGTCCCGCGAATGCGCTGCCGCTGCCGAACACCACCGCGCCGTCGTCCGACACCGCCTGCGCGTAGACCGTACTGGTCACGCCCGGCAGCTTCGGGATCAGCGTCACGCCCGACGTCTTCGTCCAAACGAAACCCTGATTCGCGTGGATGCCGCACACGACCGAGCCGTCGCGGTTCATGTCGATGATCTCGCCGGCGCCCGACGTGTTGATCCCTGATTGCAGGATCAGCGTCGGCGGACCGCTCGGGCCCCACAGCGTCGCGCGTCGCGGGTTCGCCGCGCCGACGGTCTCCCAACCACCGACGTAACGACCGTCACCGCTGATCGAGTTCGCGCGCGTACCGTCGCTGGCGACGAGGCCCTGTAGTTGCACCACGCCGGTTCCCGCCGTCCACTTGAACGCCCGAGCCGAGCAACCCTGCCAACCGAGACCGACGACGGTCGTGCCGTCGTGCGAGATCTCGTACGCCGAGCTGATGCTCGACCCGCAGCCGCCGAATCCGGGGAACGTGCCGAGCGCGGTCCAGCCGAACGTCGGGTCCCACCAGCCGGCGGAGTCGTTGTTGTTCGCGTCGACGATGTCGCCGATCACGTGGTGTCCGTCCGCGCTGATGCCGAATGCCGACGACGCCGGACCGATCAGGTTGAACGAGTTGGTCGCGATGTCATAGATGTACGCGCCAGCCGCCTGCGTCCCGACCACCTGCGAGCCGTCAGCGGTGACGTCGTAGGCCGGTCCGGGCAAGTACGTGAACGTGCCCTGGGCGAGGACCGCGGACGGAACCCCCGCGATCGCAGCGGCCGTCAGGGCGACACGACCGAGGATCGACGACGAAGACGCTGACGACATGGGCGAACTCCAATCCGAGTGATGGCGATTCCGTTGCGCGAAAGAGACCTCGCCTCGAGGCCGAGCAACCCGATGGCTCTCTGCCTCCCCCGACGTTTCCTGGGCTCGGGATCTCGGAATTTTCGCAGCGAGCGACCGCGGGCCGCGGAAGTCGCCCCCTCGAGCACCCCCGTCGTCAGCGCGCCGCGAGCTTCGCCGGATCGACGTCGAGGTCGACCCCCATGAGTTCGAACCGCGCCGCCGCGTGGAGGAAATGGGTCGTGATCCAGAACACGGTCCAACCCTCGCTGTACCCGCCGCGCAAGCGCGCGACGTCCGACATGTCCCCGGCCTGCGCGAAGTTCGTGTGCTGGATCTGTTCGCCCTGGCTGCCGGTCGCGTCGATCAACTGACCGCAACTGCGGAACATCACCGCGGCCAGACGCTTCAGCTCCGGCCGCCCGAGCAACTCGCCCATGCGCCAGATCTCCGGCGTGTAGAACACGCCGAACACGTCGAGGTGTTGGTTCTGCGCCGACACGACCGTCCACCCGCGCGAGCGGAACGCGTGATCGCGCAACCGTCCCGGCGGCAAATCGACGTCCCACACCATAGCCGCCGTGTCGATCCCGCCGCGCTCGCGCGCGACCTCGATCGCGCGCGTGAAGCTCTCGAGCGCCTGTCCCTGCGAAACGAAATCCTGCTCGCTCCACGCGCCGGTCTCCGCGGTGTAGCGCTGCGCGAACCCGTTCGCGTCGAACGGCGCTCGCGCGAGCAGGTCGAGCGCACGGACGGCCTGACGCGAGAACTCGGGCGAACCGAAACGCCGCTCGAGCGGCAACGCCGCGAAGCCGAGAGCTTCCGCCTGCCCGCACCAACCCATCACGTAGTGCGTGCCTCCGACGTCGTCCGGGTACATCTCGAAGCCGGGATCGTCGGCGCGCTCGCGCCAGCGTGATCGCGCGAAGCCGAGCTTGGCGCGCACGATCGACGCGTAGCTCGGCAAGCCGTCGAGCGCGTACGGCTCGTTCAGTGCGAGCGACGTCGCGATGCCGCGCGCGAGACTCGCGCCGGCATCGGCGCACGCACCGACGTCGAGCACGAACTCCTTCTCGATCACCGTGCCCGGCGTCAGTGTGATCCACGCGTCGGGATACGACATGAACTCGCCCTGCAGCGCCTTCACGACACCGCGGCGCGCGTTCGACGCGCACGGTCCGGACAGCAGCGCGAGTTCCGCGTCGAGCTCGCGCGACGTCGCGCCGAGCGACCACCAAAGGTCCGCGCGCGCCGCGCCGGGCAACGCGCTTGGTTTCGTGTGCAGAGCGGCGTGGACTCCGCGCCACGCCAGATCGGCGAACGGCATCGGGTAGCGATGCTCTTCGTAGTACGAGTCCTCGCCCGCCGCGCCGGTTTGGATCGCGACGCGGCCGCCGTGCGTCGCTCCCGACGGATTGCCCCACGCGCTGATGCCCGGCAAGTACGGTTTCGTCCCCGCCGCGCCGATCGCCGTGACGCGCACCGACAACACGCACGGCGTCAGCGGCGCATCACCGTCCCACGCGAATCGACGCGTCGCGCGCACCAGGTCGCCGTCGCGCCGCCACGCATCGGTGAAGCGAAGCGTCCCGTGATCGAGCACGAGTTCGCCGTCCAGGATCGTCCAGTCGCCGACGTCGCGTACCGCGCTCGGCCGCACGTGGCGCCACTCCGTCGGCCACTCGTGCTCGATCCCGAGCGCGACGCTCCACAGCCCTTCGGCCGGCGTCGAGACGACGTCGCGCGAACCGATCGCGACGACGACCGCGTGCGGCGCTCCCGGATCGATCCGCATCGCGACGTCGTCGGCTCGCGCATCGACCGCGGCGATGCCGAGGACCAACGCGAGTCGGCGCGCGATCACTCCTTGCGCATCCACAGGATCGAGTGGCGGATGCCCCACAGCGAGATCTTCGCGCCGTCGTCGAAGTCGCGCATCGGCCGCGACTCGATGCCGAAGCCGTCGTGCGCCGTCTGCACCCAATTGACGTGCGGACCGCCCGAGTCCCAGCGGTACGCGTAGATCGCTCCCTGCGGCCCGTTCGCGAACGCCACCGGCACGCGCGTGCGCGTCCAGATGTCGTACATCATGCAGGTGAGCCAACCCTCGTCGAGCTTCGCGTTCTCCACCTTCTGCGTGCGGTACGCGATCATCTGGCCGGCTGCGTCGGGCCCGCCGGTGTGGAAGATCGTCAGTTGCCCCGCATCGGTGAACGCGACGACCGGCCGCGAGCAACACCCGTTGCCGCTGCCTTCGCCGCGGGTCCAGACCGTCTCCTTCTCCCACAGCTTGTCGCCGTTCACGACGCAGCTCGTCACGCGCATCGCGAAGATGCCGCCGCGCGAGTTGTGCATCGACGTCACGAGCTTCACGCTGCCGTCCTTCGGATCCTGCGCGAGTCCCGGTGTCACCAGCGAGCGTGTCTCGAGCTTCTGCGCCGCGGAGACCGCCGGCTTGTCGCCCCACGTGAACCAGCGCGCTTCGAGCGTGTCGTCGTCCGCGCGCGCAACGATCAGCACGCGATCGCCGACCACCGCCGCGCCGAACTCGCGCCGCGGCAGGTCCGGCACCTCGATGGGCCCTTCGAGCTTGTCCGCCGCGAAGCGCGTGACGCGCCAGCCGTACAGATGGCGGTGGAACAGGAAGCCCCAGTCCTTGCCGCCGACGACGACCGGATCGGATTCCGTCGCCGAGTTCGGCACGACGCGCTTCTCGGACCACGTCTCGTTGCCCTGATACGTCTTGATCCACGTGTGATCGCGCGTGGGGTCGACGCAGACGAAATGGCACACGCCGTTCACGTAGGCGAGGCTCGGGCCGAGGCCGATCGCTTCGTGGTCGCGCCGGATGCCCGCGTTCGTCGAACCGCCGTAGTTGACGTCCGCGGCGACGGCGCCTTCGTCGAAGCGGCCGTTCTGGTTCCAGTCGATGCGCGTCCCGCCGGCGCCGTCGTCCTCGAGCGTGAAGCGGAACGGATGCGTCTCGAGGTACTTCAGGTCCGCGTACGGGAACGGCAGGCGCTCGGACAACTGCTTCTCGTCGAGCACGATCGAGCGGAAGCGGCCGTCGGAGAAGCGGATCGCGTTGCCGTCGCCGCCCAGCGAATACGAGAACGCGTAGTTCATCAGCGACGGGTACAGCGGGCACCACGCCGCTTCCGAGTCGCCCTCGTGCGACAACGACAATTGATGGCCGAACTCGTGCGCGAACACGGCCCAGCCGTTGCCGCAGCCGCCCATGTCGCCGGTCTGCTGCGCTTGCCCGCCGCCCCACGGCGTGACCTGCATCCAATGCATGAAGCCGCGCTCACGCGCCGGAAAGCGCTCGTTGCCCTGCTCGGGCCAACCGAGGTTCTGCTTCTCCTTCGGGATGAAGTCGGGCTCGATGCGGAAGTGGACCGCGATGCCCTTCGTGCCGTCGGGGTTCGTCGTCGCGAGCGCGCGATAGAGCTGCTGGACGCGCGCGAGTTCGCCGTCCATCGCCTTCGCGTCGACGCCGTCGTAGTACGACAGCGTGCAGAGCACGTCTTGGCGGCGCGGCGACAGCGTGTCGTCGGCGATCGGGCCCGCGGGCGCGACGCCGCAGAACTTCACGCGCGGCCCGAGCTGGATCCCGCGCGGCAAGCCATGCACTTCCCAGCCGTCGAGCAACCCGTCGTCGTCGGTGTCGCGATCGAACGGATCGGTTTGCAGTGTCAGCTCGTCGGCGTCGACGAGTCCGTCGGCGTCCTGGTCCTGTGAAGCCGGATTCGGCCCGAGCTGCGAACGGATCACGTAGTGCGCATGCGGCAGCGCGCAGCGGAACACCGTCAGTACGTCGAGCACGCCGTCGCCGTTGAGGTCGCCACCGAAACGCGTGACGACGGGGCTCGCCGGCTCGTACGGCGGCGGCTCGGTCGGGAAGTCGGGCAGCGCGGGAGGCGTGGCCGCGAGCGGCAGCGGCACCTGCGTGATCTCGGCGAACTTCGAGCCGTCGAAACGCGCGTACACGTCCGCCTGCGACGGCCGCACGAGCGCGAGCTCGTTGCCCGGCACCTCCGGCCGATGGTCGGCGACGACGATCGACGACACGTCGTCGGGGATCCCGCTCGCGATGACGTGCCAGCCGGCGGACTTCCAGCCGTTCACCGACTCCGCGATCCACAGGTCGCGGCTCGCGTTGATCGTGAACAGATCGGCGAACCCGTCCCCGTCGACGTCGCCGGCCGAGAACAGCAGGCAATCGCTGCCGCACGACGCCCAGTCGGACGCGGCCGGCACTCCGACGGGAGGCGGCGGCGGAGCGGGCGCGGGAGTCGGAGCCGGCGCCGGGACGGGGTCTTGGAACAGAAGGAGAGCGAGCAGGACGACGCAGGTCGCGACCATGGCGGGATCCGAGGAGGCTCGAGTCGTGCCGCGCACGGTAGCAGTCGGGAGGGGGCGGTCGAGGGGCCCGTGCGGGGAAGCGAGGTTGGCCGGGGTGGCGATGGGCATTCGGATCGAGTCGGGCGCAGCGGCTCGTGTCGTGGGCCTACTCGGCCAAAACCAGCATCACTTCTCGATGACTTCGAACGCTTCTCCGGAGCAACGAACGATCCGACGGGACTCTTCCTCGGACGGACTGTGCGTCATCAGGATCCGGCGCTCTTGGAACTCCACCTGAATCCCGTACATGCCTGATTGGTCGAAGAGAGTCGCGCGATCATCGCCGGTCGGGTCCACCAGCTCGATTCGCGTTCGGCATCGCACTGCACCAGAGTCGATGAACGTGTATTCGATTCGGAACCCATCGGGACTCGTGGCGAGAACCGCGTGGTGCGCTCAGTATCCGGAAAGAACATGACAATCACTGTGAAGAACCACGCAATGGCGATTGCTAGCGTGGTAAGCAGCGTCACTTTCAGTACGCGCTTGGTGCGTTGGGATCGACGCGCGTGATTTGTTGGACACGAGTCCGTGACGCTCGTCGCCCGCGACGAAGGAACTTGATCGGCATCGCTCTTCCTGCCGATGTTCAAGAGTTGTGTGGCCAGGTGAGCAGCCGAGTCCCGTCACCGGTACTCGACGCGGATGTCTCGGTCATGAACGGTGCAGTTGTCTTTCTTGATCGGAAACCAATTCGAATCCTGCACATGGTCCGAGTCATGGTTCGAGATGATGAGCTTCCACCCGGCTTCCCACGAGAGTTCGAATCGTCTCGCACCTCGGAAAGACAAGACGACATCCTCGTCATTTCCGCATCGGACCACCACCCGCGTCCTCGAGCGAAGGCTGCCTTCCAAGGACTCCACGCGGGCGACGACGCCCCCAGCAGGATTCGCGCTCGAAGCGATCGCGACCCATCGACCTTTCGGATAGGCCGACAGTGCGCCGGATGCGTAGAGCGCCAAGAGTCCCAGTGAAGCGACGCTCAGGATGATGGTCGCCGCAAGTGCGACGAGACGCGCGCGAGGGCTCATTCGTAACCGCAATCACACTTCGCCGGCTCTTCCGGTAGCGGCTGCGCTCCAGTGTTTCTTCGTACCGAAGGAACGGCGACCGGGCCGGGGTACCGGCTCCTCTGGTCCGGGCCCTTGGGAAAGCCCCGAAACGGGTCGAACACAAGTGCGATTCGGTACGTTCCGGGTTGGTCGTACGTCCCGAACTCCTCGCAGTCCATGTCCTTCAGTTGCCCGTAATGATAACCCAACATCGACCCAAGTGGAATGGAAAGCGGCAACATGATGATCATCGAAGGTGTATCTGCAACACTATGATACAAACAACTGACCGGCCCCGTAACGAGCCCCGTAACGGCACCGGTTGTCGCCATGCATCCCGTGAGCACTTGAGCACACACACAGAACGCGATGATGCGGCGGGCGACGAAGCCGCGTATCGTCCCAAAACGAGCTTCGAGCATTACCGCTCCGGACAGAACCGGTATCCTGTGTCCGATGTCACTTGGGAAGAAAGTCGCCCCCAAAGTTACTGCCCATGGCGCCGAATGGGAGCCGAAAGTCGACTCCAGAAATCTGCGCCTGCCAAAGCATCGAATCCGCAAAGGTGTTCGAATTCGGGCCTGGAAAAAGGAAATAGGTGTCCCAGTGCGAGTACTTCGCGATCTCGCTCGGGATGAGCTTTTCGCATCGAGGTGTGTGCCAACCCTTTAGGCAACCCCATTCACATGGAATGACCTCTTCATAAATTGGCTTCCGCGGATTCTTGGGGTCCTCGGGCCCTCCGGGTGGCCAAGTTCCAGCGGGGAACACATTCAGGATGACGTTACTGTCCTCCGGGTCTCCTCCCGGCGGTGCGAGTGCTTGCATCTTGTTGCTTGGCGTGCGACCAAGGTTAATCAACTCGATTTCTTCCTTGTCGTAGTCGTTCTGCCACACGTCATAGCGATAGTGCGAGCCATCGCAGTTCGTAACTTCCATCCAGCAGTGAACGATCCCGGCCCAACCCAAACCTGGAATCTCGGCGCAGTAGACCCGAATCGTGCAATCCGCGCTTCCCGGTTCCATGACGACACACCCCGGCGCAGCTTCGGTGCTAGTCGAGGCTTCAGCTTGAGGTTCCGGCGGCTCGGGAGGAACGACCGGAGCGGTGAGCCAAGGAAAGTCGACGAACGTGCCGGACCCGGGATTCACGTTGAAGCCGGGTGGCAGAACCGGGGGAATCGCAGGTGGCTGGTCCTCCATCGATGAGTCTGAAGTGCGTGAACTCGTGAGTGCCGTGACTGCTGGTGACAGCACGAGCTCATGTCCTTCGTGGACGAACCCGGGAGGCTCCCAACCACCATCCGCGGTGCGCCCCGATTTCGCCCGGTGGAACGGGCCGGCGCTCGTCGTCCGTCCATGACCCGGAGCTCTGCCGAAGCGAGTCGACGGTGTCGGAGTGACTTCCGATTCCGATGCGCCGCTCTTGGAAGCTTCAGGCGATCCACCGACCGACGCGAACGGTTCCATGCCTTACCCCTTCACAGCATCGAACCAAACACAAGGCAACGCCCGAAACGTCACCCACGACCCAGCCGCCGTCCGGCACTTGTAGCTAAACCGGATGAGGTCACTCAGTCCGATGCCGGTCGCGGGGTTCCACTCCACGCTGGCACGCCTTCCGGTCTGGCTCGCCGTGATCTTGGTGTTGCTGTCGACTTCGGTCCCGTTGCCGGTGTCCGATTTGGCCTTGGTGTAGGCCCGGACTTCGAGCACGCCGTTGTCGAACTCGCCGACGAGATCCACCGTCGCGATGACGTAGTCACCGCGACGTTCCTGCCACTCCCCGTAGACGCCGGTCGCACCGCCCTCGAGGATCAGCGGTTCGTTACCGCAACAGTCGCCCTGGCATTTCTCGTGTCCGCACGAGCCCATGGCTCACACCTTCACCGCGTTGAACCACACGGGCGTCAGCATCCGGAACAGCACCCAGTTCGTGGTGACGGTGTACTTGTAACGGACCAGCTCCTTCAAGGCCGGCGACAGCGACGGTCCCCATTCCGTGGTGCCTCGCGTCGCGGTCGTCAGCGTGATCTTCGTCGTGGCACCCGAATCGGCGTTCGTGCCGTCGCTGGTGTCCTCCTTGTTCTTCGTGAACACTTCGACGACGAGCTGGGCTCCTGAGCCCAGTTAAGCGAGGTCCGCCGTGGCGCGCAAGAAGTCGCCCTGGCGCTCGAACCACGGACTGAACACGGTCGCCCCGGACGGCAGATACTGGGCGCTGAACATGGATCCCTTCGCTTTCCCGCGCATCGCAAGACGATCGCGCGTTTTGATGCGAGGCCTCTTCCGATCCCGTCGTGAATCCCCGCGCTTCCCAAGTCGCTCATCCCCCGACGACGCCGAGCGGACGGTCGCTCGCGCCATCGAACAACCAGAACGCTACCCCCCCCCTTGACGCGAGGTCAACCTCGAATTCCCGCTCGGTCCGGCGTTCCACACCCGCCCCTCGTTGCGCCGACCCCATGACCGTGAGTTCGACGGCGCTTGGTTACGGACGACCTCCTACATAAAACTCGTTTGCGCCATGCTGGATCACGGCTTGCGCCGGAGTAGATTCACGATCGCACGCGGGAGCACGTTCGTGACGACGATCAGTCCACACACCAAGGCGACAGCGACCGGAATGTAGGAGCAACTCGCGAGGAACTCGGAAACCGAGCGCTCATAAGCAATAGCCGCTCGCCATTGGAGGACGACGAATGCAAAGCCCATGAAGCTTCCGTACAGCAGCAGCCGGAACTTCGCGTCTGCTCCGAACAGACTCATGATCGTGCAAGTCGCGAAGACGATCGCTCCAATGCCGAAGATCAGGAACTCCTCTTCGCGCCTCCCGCTGGAACCCGGCTCAGGGGAATGCAGTGCAGCAGGGATGAGACAGATCGAGGCGACGAGCAGGAATTCCACGCAGCGACGCGCACGACTCGCGAGGCCAGTCATCCGCCGTAGTCCTCGATGAACCCGAACACGGCGTCTGCTGCGTCGCCCAGTTTGTCAACGAAGTACGGCAAGACTTCGTTGACGAAGTGCTCTCGAACGAACGGTTCGTAGTAGATACAGTCTCCATTCTCGTCCTTGCCGACGGCTGGCGACGTAATATCGTCAGCCGATTCCCTCAACCGCCCGTTTTCGTAGCAACATTGGAGGAACTTGTCTTTTCCCCGGCATTTGACGAACTGTCTGTAGCAGACATCCCCATCATGCCCGACACCACCGCCCTTGCAGAACGAATCGAGCCGTTTCGCATCAAACTCCAGTTCTGGGCAGTCGCACGATTCCATAATGAACGTGCCGCACTTCGGACATCCTGGCAGGTCGAACTCACCTTCGGGCGGTGGGCGAGGTGGCAATGGCGGAGTCGGTGGATTTAACAGTGGCGGAAGAGTGCCACCGATCTCTGGTGGGCTGGGCGGATCTGGTGGAGTTGGCGGTGCTGGAGGTTTCAGAACAATCAGGGGGAACTCAATTGTGTTGGGTGGTTCCGGAATCGGCCAACCCAACCCACCTCCTGCCCCTGGTACCACGACGGCACCGTTCTGGTTATCCGAAGTTCCTGGCGACGAATCTAGGGCAGCGAGCAGTAGCGACTCTGTAGTATCGATGACCACCTTGTTGGAAGGAACATGGACCAACCGGTATGCCGGGCGGGCTTGTGCCACCGCATTGCGGTGACTGGTCGCTTTCGAGAGCGGCGTTGTACCGAAAACCCATGGGTGCTTCTCCGTGTCCCGCTGTGATTCTGAGATTCCTGAGTCCAGCATTCCCGGCCCTTCCCGAAAGTCATCACACCGGCGACTGAGATTGATGAGGCAAGTGGTTCCCACGTCCAGCGAGCGGTTGTGCAGCACAGTTGGTTTCGAGGTCCGCGATCGGTTGTCGAGCCAACCTCACTGCAAGCTCTGCGCGCGGCGTTGCTGCGACGCGACGCGATTTCATTGGATCAACCTCGGATCGCATCGAACCAAACACAAGGCAACGCCCGAAACGTCACCCACGACCCCGCCGCCGTCCGGCACTTGTAGCCGAACCGCACGAGCTCACTGAGTCCGATGCCGGTCGCCGGGCTCCACTCCACGCTGGCGCGCCTTCCGGTCTGGCTCGCCGTGATTTTGGTGTTGCTGTCGACTTCGGTTCCATTGCCGGTGTCCGATTTGGCCTTGGTGTAGGCCCGGACCTCGAGCACGCCGTTGTCGAACTCGCCGACGAGATCCACCGTCGCGATGACGTAGTCACCGCGACGTTCCTGCCACTCGCCGTAGACGCCCGTGGCCCCGCCTTCGAGGATCAGCGGTTCGTCACCGCAACAGTCGCCCTGGCACTTCTCGTGTCCGCACGAGCCCATGGCTCACACCTTCACCGCGTTGAACCACACCGGCGTCAGCATCCGGAACAGCACCCAGTTCGTGGTGACGGTGTACTTGTAGCGGACCAGCTCCTTCAAGGCCGGCGACAGCGACGGTCCCCATTCCGTGGTACCTCGCGTCGCGGTGGTCAGCGTGATCTTCGTCGTGGCACCCGAATCGGCGTTCGTGCCGTCGCTGGTGTCTTCCTTGTTCTTCGTGAACACCTCGACCACGAGTTGGGCCCCTGAGCCCAGTTGCGCGAGGTCCGCCGTGGCGCGCAGGAAATCGCCCTGCCGCTCGAACCACGGACTGAACACGGTCGCCCCGGACGGCAGATACTGGGCGGTAAACATGGATCCCTTCGCTTTCCCGCGCGTCGCGAGACGATCGCGCGTTTTGATGCGGGGCCTCTTCCGATCCCGTCGTGAATCCCCGCGCTTCCCGAGTCGCTCATCCCCCGACGACGCCGAGCGGACGGTCGCTCGCGCCATCGAACGACGAGAACGCTACCCCCCCCCTTGGTGCGAAAGCAACTTGGAATTCCCGCTCGGTCCGCCGTTCACCACGCGCCCCTCGTTGCGCCGACCCCATGACCGTGAGTTCGACGGCGCTTCGTTCGAATGACACGATCTGGCGATCGCTTCGACGAGCGGACTGCTCATCCGGCCGACGACCCTCGGCGAACGATCTCCCATGTCACGGCGATGCTGGAGCGGATGGTCGGCTCTGGGGGCGGCGTCCCGATCGCGATCTTCCACGACGGACGTAGTAAAAACGTCAACGAGCGCGTGCATGCTTTCGCCGAGCGTGAGCGCGTCGTGCTGATGAGGAACCGGCCCAGGACGCCGCAGCACAATCCGTGGGCCGAGAACAAGCACGCCGCCGTCCGCGTGCGCACCGGTCTGCGGCCCGACACGAAGCTGCCGTCCGTCGAGGACGCGAAAGCGTGCGTGGACGCCGGGCTGGACGCGCTGGATCGTCGCTGGGCGAGGGTGCGCCATGGCGGGCTGACCCCGGCGGACCGTTGCCAGCTCGGCGGGGCGAGCTACAGTCGCGCCTGGCGAGAAGAGACCTGGGGCGCCGCCGAGGCAGCCCGTGAGCGGGCGCGGGCGGGCCCCGGCCGTGCGGGTGATCGGATCATGGCGGAGCGTGAGGCAGTGCTGGAGGTCCTCGAACAACGTGGTGTGCTGTACCGAGTCCGAGGTGGCGTGCGAAACGGGCGTGCGGAGTGAGAAGTCATTTCGTGAGAGCTATAACGGCCGCAAGGGGGCGTTCGGAAGGCGGGACGCGGAGGCGCTATGTTCTCCAAGAATGAAGCGAGCGGACTGTATGTCCCGCCACCTGAACCCGGCGCGGTTGTAAGACACCCTGCGGCACGTGGAGAGGGTGCGCCTGGAGAGCAGTCTGCGCGACAAGATCTTGCTGGACAAGCATGGAAGGGCGACGCAACAGTACGGCACGATAAGATCGTTGACTTTCAAAGCGACACGACCGAGTCGCTGCTCCGAAAGCAGCTAGATCCGGGGCGCGATCCGGTACTTTTTCCAACACCCCCGCATGTGTTGCCGGGAGGGAGTGAACATCGAGAAGTTATTCCGTTCATCGAATGGGCACATATCCCACTTCCCATGAATCCTCCTGCGCTCCCTCGGGCGGAACCGACTCGACCGCGTCCGTACGTGCCGATGCCCGGCGGGTCGGAAATCCCAATGCCGGGTCCGGACGGCACGTGGACCTGGGATTATCCTCCTGGGTGGCAACCGGGTGATCCGCTGGTTCCAGTCGAAATCGCACCCGACTCTGTATCGGACCCGACCAGTGGTACAACGCAAGGCGGCCCGTGTGTGCCCCCTACCGATGCCGAGTGGAGTGAAATGAAGAGCATATCTGGTGCAGGAGGGCCCGAGCATTCGCATTGGGGACCAATTCACTGCACGATGCATTGTCAAATGGCTGGAAACGTCGGTGGTGGCGGTGCATTTGCCCTAGGTGTACTCTGGGAGGTAATTGAACCGACCTTTTACGCCGTGAGTTTCCAGGACTTTGGGGAATCCAAGCTCGATCAAGCACTTGATATTATGTACTACAACTCAGCGGGGCATCAATGTGCCGCGGGCGGCGCGTCTGGCCGAGATGAATGTTGGTGCTGTTGCTTGAAGGCGCTTGGATTGTGAAGCACTCGAAGCTCCGCGAAGCAATCCGTAATTGCTTTCGATTGCGCGAAGCTGGAATTGCGTCTGCTCTGATAATAGTTGGGTGCTACGTACCCGAACAGGGTAGCTCGTACCTTGAAATCGGTGCCGCAAGGACAGGAATTTGCGTCGGAAATGCCGAGACTTGGAACGGGCTGCGTGTTAACTACCGGGATACCGGACTAAAATCCGTTCGTGGAGTTAATGTACAGCTCGGGCCACCGCGTAGGGCTGACGAAACGCAGATCGCAGGGATAGGAATCTCGCTTCTCGGCAATAAAGGCGACACTCTATTTGGGCTGATCGTCTCGCCGATGGCCAACGAGGCGGCTGACCTCGCTGGGCTTTACATTGGCGGTTATAACGGTGCTTTGCACTCCATGTCTGGCATCGGGTTCGCTCCGACGTGTTGTCTGTCGAACTACCAAATGTGTGGATTTCACTTCGGGCTGATAACCGCTGGCGGCGCACCATTGATAACGGGTGCGATCATTGGCGTTTCGGCGAATGGCTTGTTCGATGAGCTGTATTCGAGTACGCAACGTACAGTAGAAGCTAACGACGGTGGATCTCAGTATGGCGTTGTAATGAGCGCTCTTTTTTCTGGCGCGTTTCGAGATAGTCGTGGCTTGACCATGTCACTAGGCGGGATTGGCGTTGGACAAGACATGGTCGGTATTAACGTGGGTGGACTCTTTGCGGGGGCCGGTAGGGACTTGTCTGGTGTGACAGCAGCGCTCGGTAGCGTCGGCGCCGGACGGGAGATTAGCGGGTTTGCATTGAGCGGGATTTGTTTGTCATCCGGACTCTACGGAGTGTCGGAGGCTGACGCCAACACAGTGGACTCGAATGCGCGACATCGCGATGAATGGGGAGCGCTTACCGGAGTCGCTGTGGTCGGAGTGGCGGCGCGGGTCCGACACGTTCGTGGTGTGTTAGCGTCACTTGGCTATATTCGAGCAGACTCGCTAGCGGGGCTTAGTGTGTCCACGTATAGTCACATTGAATCTATATCGAATGGCATCTCCATCGCTGCCGTCAACCGGGTAGTCAGGATAGAAGGACGCGGCATGATGCTCGGTATACTGAATAATGTCGAGAGTAATCCATGGTGGGCGCGTTGGATGCCGCTCGTCGGGTTTAGCCTTGCATCCAGCGGCCCATGAGTTGGAGCGTCTTCGCTCACGCTCGGCGCGACTCTAATCAATGTCGGAATTCCTGATCGGTCGGCCGTTCCACACCCGTCCCTCGTTGCGTCGACCCCATGCGTCCGACATGATCCCCGGGCCCCGAACCCATCAGGCTGCCGACACTGCCATGCGCACCCGTTCTTTCCTCGCGCTTGCCCTCGTCGCTTCGGCGATCCTCGCTCCGTTCGCCGTGCCGGCGCGGCACGCCACTCCCTCGACGGCGCCCGCGTTGTTCGACCGCGTCGCGGTGCTCGGAGCCTCGGTGACCGACGGGTTCCTGCTGCCGAACGAGACGAACGCGATGATCACGTTCGCCGACGTCGTGCGCGCCGGGACGACGGTCCCGATGAACGCGCCGCTGCGGCGGTCGTCGTCGTTGTTCTTCCGCGAGCCGCGCGCGTTCGGCACCGCGTACGTCGACGCGGCGCTGGCGGCGAGGCCGACGCTCGTGATCGGCGTCGACTTCCTGTTCTGGTTCGGATACGGCGCGGTGTTGCCGGAGTCCGCCCGGCTCGAATTGCTGGAGGACGGCCTACGGCTGCTCGAGGGATTCGAGTGTCCCGTGATCGTCGGTGATTTTCCCGACATGCATCCCGCGCTGAAGGGCAAGGGCGTCATCGGCGGTCCGATGATCTTCCCGTTCCAAGTGCCGAACCTGGAGACCCTCGACCGCTTGAACGCGCGACTGCGCGACTGGGCCAAGGGCCGCAAGAACGTCACGATCGTGCCGCTGGCGCAGTTCCTCGAGCGACTGCGCGCGAACGAGGCGTTCGACGTCCGCGGCGCGAAGTACGAAAGCGGCGCGATCCACCGACTGCTCGACGACGACCTTCTGCATACGAAGCTCGACGGCACCATCGCACTCGGCTTGATCGTCCAGGACGCGATCGCGAAGGCCTTGCCGGATCTGCCCGAGGACACGTTCGTCTGGGATCCCGCGGAGATCCGCCGCCGCGTTCTCGACGCGCGCAAGGACGAGATCGAAGCGCGGCTGAAGACCGCGGCGCGCCGGGCGGCGGCCCGCTGATGCCTCCGTTCTCCGCATACGCCGGTATCTTCGTCCTGGCGGGTTCGATCATCCTGTTCCAGATCGCGCTCACTCGCGTGTTCGCGATCATGATGTGGCACCACTTCACCTACATGGTGGTGTCGATCGCGCTGCTCGGCTTCGGCGCCGCGGGCTCGTTCCTGACGGCGCGCGCGGAGGGACTGAAGCACGACGCGCCGTCGAAGCCGGTCGCTCGCGCGGCGCTCCTGTACGGCATCGCGGTCGTCGTGACACTTCTACTCGCCACGCAGTTGCGCGTGAACACGCTGAAGCTGTGGAGCGAGCCGTCGAACCTCGGCGCGCTGCTGCTGTTGTATGGGTTGATCACGGTTCCGCTGTTCGTCGGCGGATACGCGGTCGGCCTGGCGCTGACGCGGTTCGCGGCGCACGCGAACAAGATCTACTTCGCCGACCTCGTCGGCTCGGCCGCCGGTGGAGCGGCCAGCGTCGCGCTGCTCGACGCGTTCGGCGGCGCGCCGACGGTCGTGCTCGCGGGTGCGTTCGGAGCGCTCGGCGCCCTCGCGTTCGCGAGCGGCGTCCCCGGACTCGTGCGCAAGTTCGTGCTGCCCGTGCTCGCGACGTGTGTGTTCGCGGCCAGCGTGACCGGGCTCGGTCGACCGCTCGGCTTACCGGCGTACGAGATCGACGTGCCGTTCGCGACCGACAAGGAGATCAACGACCTCGCCGGCACGCACCTCGACATGCGCTTGCCGAGCGCGACCGCCGAAGTCCAAGTCAGCACGAACATCGAGAACGGGCCGCCGATCATGGGCGGCAACTTCGGCGCGCTGGACGAGATGAAGCTCGACCTGCGCGCGGTCGCGCAGGACGGCACCGCGCCCACGCAGATGTTCAAGGACGCGGCCGACATCGCGCGCTTCAAGTTCCTCGACGACACGCAGGCGGCGTCGGGATATCGCGCGTTCGCGGCGCGCGGCGGCAAGGACCCCGAGGTCCTCGTGATCGGTGTCGGCGGCGGCATCGACGTGATGGTCGCGCTGGCGCACGGCGCGAGCCGCGTGGACGCCGCCGAGATCAACCGCGCGATGATCCGCATGGTGACCGAGGACTACGACGACTACCTCGGCGGGTTGTTCCGGCCCGGTGCTCATCCGTACTCGGACAAGGTCCACCTCGTGAACAGCGAGGGCCGGTCGTTCATGCGCAACTCCGACCGGCGCTACGACCTGATCCAGATGAGCGGCGTCGACTCGTTCACGGCGCTGTCGACCGGCGCGTATACGTTGTCCGAGAGTTATCTCTACACCGTCGACGCCGTGAAGGAGTTCTACGACCACCTGAAGGACGGCGGGATCGTCACGTATTCACGCTACATCCTGAGTTGGCCGAAGCGGCCGCGCGAGACGCTGCGCCTCGCGAACATCGCGATCACGGCGCTGAAGGAGCTCGGGGTCGAGGATCCGGCGTCGCACCTCGCGGTGTTCCAGGGCTCGAGCTGGGCATCGACGATGATCAAGCGCGGGCCGTTCACGCGCGCCGAGATCGACGACCTGCAGCGGTTCGCCGTCGCCGAAGGCTTCCGCGGCTTCGTGTTCGATCCGTTGTTCGAGCCCGGCAAGAACCTGCTGCCGTTGCCGGGCGACGTCGAGAGCGCGTTGCGCCTGTACGTGAACGCGCAAGCGCCGAACGCGGCGCCTTCCGACATCGACGGCGCCGTCGCCGCGTTGCGTCATGCGACGTTGGCCGAAGCGTCGGGCCTCGCGGGCACGCCCGCGCCGCCGACTCCGCCGTCGCTGCGGGACGCGCTGGCGCCGCGCGCCGGCGAGATGATCACGTACCTGCGCACGAACTCCGAGCCGTTCCTGAAGACGCGCGACATCTTCTTCCACCTGCTGCGCGCGACGCCGGACGAGAAGGAGCGCTTCCTCGCCGACTATCCGTACGACGTCTCGCCCTGCACCGACGACACGCCGTTCTTCTTCAACTACTACCGTTATTCCGGACTGTGGTCGAAGCACGGCCGCGACGGCGTCGAGTCGAGCGAGGACAAGGCGTTCCACCCCGAGTACCCGGTCGGGCACATGATCCTGCTGTCGTCGCTGGCGCAGATCGTGCTGCTCGGCGTCGCGCTGATCCTGCTGCCGCTGCGATCGCTGGCGAAGAAGGGTATCCAGTCGCCGCACAAGGGTCGGATCCTCGCGTACTTCGCGGCGCTCGGCGTCGGCTTCATGTGCATCGAGATCGTGCTGATGCAGAAGGTCGTCATCGTGCTCGGGCATCCGACCTACGCGCTGTCGGTCGTCTTGAGCTCGCTGCTCGGCTTCGCGGGCATCGGGTCGTTCCTCGCGGCGAAGCTCGACGCACGCTGCCCGAAGACGCTGACGCGGCTCGGGCTCGTCGTGGCCGCTCTGATCGTCGTCACGGCGATCGGCATGAACGTGTTTCCGCCGATGTTGCTCGGGCTCGGCTTCGGCGTCCGCGTGCTCGCGGTCGTGCTGCTGCTGGCGCCGATCGGAATCGTGCTCGGCATGCCGTTCCCGACCGGCGTGCGCGCTCTCGAAGCGACGTCGCCGCAACTCGTCCCGTGGGCGTGGGCGATCAACGGCTTCTCGTCGGTGTTCGCGTCGCTCGCGTGCATCGTCGCCAGCATGGCGGTCGGTTTCACGGTCGTGTTCGTCGCGGCCGCCGTGATCTACCTCATCGGCTTCACGGCGCTGACGCGAGTCGTCCGCGCAGCCTGATCCGGACGAAGTAGCCGCCGGCAATCCTGTCCGGCTGGCCGGACAAGAATGCCGGCGGCTGCTTCGTCCGCTTCGGTCGTATCGGAGCCAGCGTCAGCCGTGGATCGTCTCGGCGAGCGGAGGCGCGAGCTTGCGCAGCTCACGTCGCACCGGCTCCTCGATCGGGGTCGCCGGACGCATGTGGCGCAGCGACCACGCGAGTCCTGCGAGCATCGGCACGACGCCGAGGCCGATGAACACCATGTCCGGCAGCATGCGCAGCCACAGCAGGGTATGCACGGTCGGATTTCGATAGAACTCGAGCGTCCGCGCCGACCAGAAGCCGTGGTTCGCCGACTCGACGAGCTGCATGATCCCGATCGGCGTCAGCGTCACGACGATCATGCCCATCAGGCCGACGTTCAGACCCCAGAACGACAACCGGAACAACTTCGCCGCGAAGCCGCGCTCGGTCACGACGTTGCGCACGCAGTAGAGCGCGAGCGCCAGCGCCAGCATGCCGAACACTCCCATCAACGCGCCGTGGCCGTGGTTCGCGGTCAGGAACGAACCGTGCTCGTAGTAGTTCACGATCGGAAGGTTGATCAGGAACCCGAGCACGCCCGCGCCGAACATGTTCCAGAACGCCACGGCGATGAGGAAGGCGAACGTGTGCTTGTAGGGAAAGTCCGCCCCGGCGGTCTTCATGGTGCGCCATTGATCGACGGCTTCGACCGCGAGCAACGTCAGCGGGATGACTTCGAGACCGCTGAACACGCTGCCCATCGAGATCCAGAAGTCGTCGGCGCCGATCCAGTAGTAGTGATGACCGGTCCCGATCAGGCCCGAGCCGAGCAGGATCACCAACTGGAACTTCACCGCGCGCGCCGCGGACAGCCGCGTCACCAGTCCCATGTTGACGAACAGGATCGCCGCGACGACGACCGTGAACACCTCGAACATGCCTTCCACCCACAGGTGGATGATCCACCAGCGCCAGTAGTCGGCCATCGTCAGGTGCGTGCCGGGCGTGATCAGGAACGACGCAGCGAACATCGCCGGGATCGAGACCGCGCTGATCACGAACAGGCGCACGAGGTCCTTGCGCTCGTGATCGGAGGCAAGCGCGTCCTTGACCGCGCGCACGACGATGAACAGCCACAGGCCGAAGCCGACGGCGAGCAGCGCTTTCCAGATCATGCCGAGCTCGATGATCTCCCAGCCGCTGTGGCCGAGCAGCCACCACGCCTTGCCGAGCATCCCGTGCACGCCCATCCACTCGCCGGCCAGCGAGCCGAGCGCGACGACGACGAGAGCGCCCCACAACACGTCGACGAGCAAGCCTTGATGCTTCGGCTCACGACCGCCGATCAACGGCGCTACGTAGATGCCGAGCCCGAGCCAGCAGGTCGCGATCCAGAACACCGCGAGCTGCAGGTGCCACGTCTTCGCGACGTTGAACGGCAGCACGGTCGACAAGTCGATTCCATAGAAGCTGTTGCCTTCGACGTAGCCGTGCGCGAGGTAGCCACCGAGCATCGCCTGCAGCAGGAACAACGCGCCGGCCGTGACGAAGTACTTCAGCGTCTTGCGCTGACTCGGATACACGGGCAGCCACGACAGCTCCTGCTTCGGGAACGTGCCTTCGGGGTACGCGTCCTCCATTCGATACTTGCCACGGACGTACGCGAGGACCACGAGCGGCAGGAACAGCAGCAGCAGACCGACCGACACCGCGCTCCACAGCATCGCGCTGGTCGAGCTGACGTTGCCGGCGTCGGGATCGAACGGCCAGTTGTTCGTATACGTCTTGTCGTCGCCGTGGCGCGTCGCGCCCGCGAGCCACGACGTCCACCAGAAGAACGCCGTCAGCCGATGCGCGGCTTCGGCGACGCTCGTGGCCTCCGCGCACTGCGCGAGCACGTCACGCTGGAGCCCACGCGCATCCTCGCCGTGCGTGAACCGCTCTTGGACGGCGGCTGCCAACTGCGTGAACACCGTGGCATCCGCGGCGCTCAGCGTGAGTTGGTCGGTCGCCGCGTCGTAGCGGTTGGTCTTGACGACGCGTTTGACCTCGGCGGCGATCGCGTCCTGCTGTTCGACGCGGAGTTCGGCGTAGCCGAGCTGGAATCGCTCGCGGGCCAACGTGTCGCGCAGGAGCAGGACGCGACGGTGCAGCATCTCGGCCGTGAAGTCCGGGCCGAAGTACGTCCCGTGCCCGAGCACGGAGCCCCAGTCCATCAGGCCGTGCTCTTGGTAGATCGCCTGGCCGGCCATCACGTCGGCGCCGGAGAAGACGACCGTGCCCGACTCGGAGCGCGCGGTGCCGGGGATCGGCGCCTTGCTCTCGTAGATCGTGTACCCGCCGAACAACAGCACCGAGAACCCGAGGATCGTCGTGACGAGCAACACCCGTCCGATCGTCCAGCCTGATCGCGCCACCATGAGAGCCTCCGCGGCGCCGGTGCCTTGCCGGCGCTTCTGCGGACACCATCGCCCGTCCGGTCGCGCGGCTCCTTGACCGATGTCAAGGCGGCCGAAATCGCGTGGCGCGCGCGCCGGATTCCGACGGGCCGGCTTCGTCCCCCCAGAAGCGGGGCTACGGCGACCGAAGCGGTCGGTCGCCCCTCACTCCCCTTCGCGCTCGAGCGCCTCGGCATCGCGGATCGTGACGCTCTTCCCGTCGCTCTCGACCCAGCCCGCCTCTTTCCACTTCTTCAACAACCGCGAGAACGTCTCCGGCGTGATCGCGAGCTGCTCGGCAAGCTCGCGCTTCGACTGGCCCAAGTCGACCTGGAAGCCGGCTTTGGTCGCCCGCGACGGCCGCCGCAGCAGGTGGCGGGCGAGGCGCGCTCCAGCGTTCGCGATGGACAGTTCGTCGATGCGGTCGACGAGCTGCAGCAGCCAGTTCGACAGCGATGCGACCATCGCCGCTGCGACGTGCGGATCGCTGCGGAACAGCTCGAGGAACACGCGTCCGTCGACTTCGATCACGGAGGTCTCGGCTTCGTTCGCCTCGGCGTGAACGGGGTAGCTCGTCATCGTCAGCAGCGCGGCTTCGGCGAACATCTGGCCCGGACGCAACCGGCGCAGCACCTGGATGCGTCCGTCGGGCACCGGGCGGAACAGCGTGATGCCACCCTGGACGATGACGAAGAACGCGCGGCAGGGGTCGCCTTCGCGGAACAGGCACTCTCCTCGCTGGAGATGGACCTCGCGTGACGACTTCGACAGGCGATCGAGCACCGCCGGCGCGAGTCCGCGCAGGGGAGGAACTTCCGTCAGTCGCCGCGTGCGTTCGCGTTCGTCCATCGGTTCGCCGACACTCCCGTAGCAGTCACCGCGCGCACGTGTTGGAAGAGCGCCTGTGAGCCCCCACTTCAGCCGAGGTCGGGCCCGTGTCGCAATTGAAAGATTCCTTCAATCCGTTTTCACATTTCCGTGGGCCGCCGGGTTTCCGGCACAAGGACCTTGCAATAGACTCCGCTTGGATCGTCTCCCTTCTGCAGCGCGTCCCGGCGTGATGCAAGACGATCGCCTCGAAGCGCGTGCGCCAGCCGTCTCTCCCCAGAACATCGGCCTGCGTCGCGACGCGAGGTCCTAGGACCGACAGTTCAACTCTCTCTCGAAAGAGGAGCGCCGATGGGCACACGGCACCTCCGCGTCGTCGTTTCGTCAACCTGCCTGGCTTTGGTCGGGACTTCGGTCGCGCTGGCAGGCGGCAACGGTTTCGCCAACAAGCCGGGTGGCGGGTTCAACGACCCGATCATCCAGATCGACGCCAGCAGGACCGTCGATCCGCTGCAGCCGTTCAACCTCGGGCAGTCGTTCACCCGCACGGAATCGCAGCTCAACGACGCGTTCCGATTCGACGCGGTTTCGGACACGTTCAAGGTCAACCAGCAACTGCCGACGATCCCGCCGACCGCCGCCGGCGTGAACCAGTTCATCCGCATCACGTTCCCGTTCGCGATCCACTCGAAGAAGGTCCGTAAGTCGCTGGTCAAGGTCAGCGCGACGACCGCCGCGACGTCGTACCTGACGTCGAACATCGAGATCACGGATCAGAACGGCAACCACATCTCCGGCATCCCGGTCATCAACGGCCGCGACCCGTTCAACGTGAAGGTGTTCAACACCGTCGGCTTCCCGCAGTGGCTCGACTCGAGCGGTAAGAACCAGCTCGTCGGCAAGAACCGTCTGGCCTACATCGCATCGCTGCCGACCGACACCGAAGTGCAGTCGGTCGCAGCGTTCGGCGGCACGACCGGCGACCCGGAGACCGTCGACGCCGGCGTGAACGAGATCCGCGTCCGCATCCACAAGGTCGGCAAGACGATCATCAACGGCTTCTGGGTGCTGAAGATCGGTGACGGCGCGGGACTGCCGAAGGCAGCCGGCACGCTGACGATCACGAACGTGGAACCCAAGTCGCCCGTCGTTCCGGCCCAGCTCTCGCTGGCCGGCGACCCGGTCGTCGAGAGCTTCTCCCGCTACGTCGTCCGGTTCTCGGAGCCGGTCGTGCCGCGCTCGGTCGGTTTCTCGGCCGACTACGTCGAGAAGTTCAACGCGTCGAACCCGATCATCCCGCTGCTCTACAACGGCAACACCGGCCTGGTGCCGAATCCGAACGACCTGTTGGTCAGCATCGTCAACGGCATGATCCTGACGGCGACGCCGAACAACCTGACCGGCATCGTGGTGCCGACGGACATCCGTCCGATCAACCCGAACAACTTCTCCGAGTACGTCATCGACCCGCTCGTCGAGGTCCCGCCGGATCTCGACGTGAACGTGGTGGGCATTCGCCTGTCGGCCCTGACGTGGCCGACCAACGACCCCACCAACCCGACGATGAAGTCGGTGCCGACGACGCTCTACAACGCGCAGTTCGACGACGCCGCGACCGCCACGGCGACGTTCCACTCGTCGGGCAAGAAGACCTTCACGAACGCTCCCGTCGCGCCGCAGGCGATCTACTACAACTGCCTCTCCGGCACGGGCATGGGCGCGATCAACCTCGACGGCAACGGGTTCGAGACGAACGACCCGGCGACGTCGAAGGTCCTGCTGCTCACGAACCTCATCGCGTTGTCGACCTGCACGACGAGCGTCGCTCCGCCTGGCGCCTCGTTGCTCGGATGCAATCCGAACACGTTCGGCGACACGGGAACGCTGGTGGTTGGTCCGCCGCTGGCGTACATCCCGCCCACTGCCCCCGTCGGACTCGGCAACAACCCCGTCGGTCACCTCGGCGGACCAACGCCGCTGCCGGGCATCAACGAAGGCTCGACGGGCTCGACCGCCGCGCAGGGCAACCCGAACACGTTCTTCGGCTCGGGCTTCGAGACCGTGGTCAAGACGTCGTCGGGTGATCCGCGCCTCGTGCGCTCGCCGAAGGTCGGCTCCATCGGCGACGTCGCCATCGGCGACTTCCTCGACACGCTGTTCTTCGACACCACGAACCCGTTCGCGGCAAACGGCCTGCACGGCTCGCTGAACGGCACCGCGTTGAACCGCAACTCGATCTCGGACCCGCCGACGCCGAACCCGCCGCCGCTCGCGTTCCAAGTCGGGTTGCCGCCGGTCGACGTGGTGTTCTCGAAGCAGGACCTGTTGAAGCCCGCGTTCGTGATCGAAGGCTCCGAAGTCTTCCCCGCGATCCAGTCGTTCTTCGGCAGGATCCACCTGCTCCAGAACACCGCTCCGAGCTTCGGACAGGGCGATCGCTTCCCGACGATCGCGCAAGCCGGACCGCAGAAGGCCAGCTTCACCGCTGGACCGGCCGCGTTCGGTTCGCGTCAGCAGATCGGCAACTTCCTGTACGTGACCGATCGCGACCAGGGCAAAGTTCAGGTCCTGAACAGCAACAACTTCTCGATCATCGACTCGATCAAGTTGCCGGACCCCGAAGGCCTCGGACTCTCGCCCGACCTGCGCCGCCTCTACGTGACGAACTACGGCGACGACACCGTGTCGATCATCGGCACCGACCCGTTCGGCCCGTTCTTCCACGAAGAGATCAACCGGCTCAAGACGGCGAACGGGCCGCGTGCGGTCTCCGCGCAGACCGACGGCGAAGACGTCTTCATCTGCAACTACCTGGGCAACTCGATCTCGATCCTGAGCCCGGTCACGCAGACGGTTCGCAAGACGATCAGCGACGCGAACATCAAGCGCCCCGTGCGCGCGGTGCTCACGCCGCGGCAACTGCTGACCGGTTGGACCGCAGGCATCTACTTCGGTTACATCCTCTGCAACCAGTCGGAGCAGGTCGTCGTGTACGAGTCGGGCCCGTCCGGCACGACCGGCATCGGGTTCGACGACGTGCGCTGGGTGTCGACGGGCACGTACAAGGACATCCGCGGCGGCTGCTACGACCCGGGCTCGTATCCGGGCGCCGTGGTCGGCATGTCGGGTGGCGTCTACGTCGCCCACCGCGATCCGGACACGGGCATGCCGATGGTGAGCCGTATCGCGTTCACTTCACAGCAGCCGGCTCCGGGACCGCAGCCGATCCTGAAGCTCGCGGGCAACACCGCGTCGGCGACGGACCGCGCGTTCACGAAGGTCGGTACGTGGGGCGGACCGCTGGTCCCGTTCAACCAGCGCTTGAACTACGGCGGCCAGGATCAATCGCCGTACGACGTGGCGCTGGCCGACTTCCGCACGCAGGACTTCTTCAGCAGCAATCCGCTGGTGACGCCGACGAACTTCGGTTCGTTGACGGGTCTGCAGTCGGCGAACGCCGTGAGCATGAACAACCGCTCGCCGATCCGCATCGTCCAGGGCGCGCCGATCCAGGCGAACTACGCGGACCGCATGTACGTGTCGTTCCCCGGTGACGACCTGATCGAAGTGCTCGACGCGAACAACGCGGGCATCAAGCTGAACACGATCACGGGTGTCCCGCGCGTCGCCTCGCTGACGACGTTCTGGGACTGATCGTCCCCACCACGTTCCGACGAAGTCCCACAGGCGGGTGTCCGGCGAAATGCCGGGCACCCGCTTGTGCGCTCTTCCCTTCGTGGATCCCGACGCTCTAGAGTCCGCCGTGTCGAGAGCGAGAGTCGAGGACGTGGAGCGGGGATCCCCAGGGAAAAGGGCACCACCTGACAGGATCCCCAGCGACCGGTTCGGGAAGACACGGCGCGACGTCGAGCAGCAGGGATTCGCGCCGCCAACGGTCGCGACAGGTGGACCACCTGCGCGAGGGGAACGCTCATGCGTTCAGTGCAGCGTCTCGTCGGCGCCGTCGGCGCTTTCGTGTTCGTGGCGTCGTCGGCGGTCGCGGCCGGGAACAGTGGGTTCGCGAACAAGCCGGGCGGCGGACAAAACGACCCGGTCATCGTGATCGCCGCGAGCAAGGTGGTCGACCTCGACCATCCGTTCGACCTCGGCCAGGTCGTGTCGCGCACGGAGGCGCAAGCGAACGACGCGTATCGATTCGATCCGGCCACGGATCGCTTCGGTGTCGTGAACTTGCCGCCGACGTTGCCGCCGACCGCGAACGGCGTGAATCAGTTCATCCGCATCACGTTCCCGTTCGCGATCCACTCGGCCAAGACGCGCAAGTCCTTGGTCCGCGTGAACGCGCAGTACGCCGCGACCTCGTACCTCACGCCGAATCTCGAGATCACGGACCAGGACGGGAATCACGTCGCCGGCATCCCCGTCATCAACGGGCGTGATCCGTTCAACGTGAAGGTGTTCAACACCGTCGGCTTCCCGCAATGGCTGGACGAGAACGGCAAGAACGTCCTCGTCGGGAAGAACCACCTGACCTACGTGGCGACGCTTCCGACCGACACCGAGATGACGTCGATCGCGGCGTTCGGAGGGACCGCCGGCGATCCGCAAACGGTGCCGGCGTCGGTGAACGAGATCCGCATCCGCCTGCGCAAGGTGAAGAACATCACCGTGAACGGCTTCTGGGTGTTGAAGGTCGGCGACGCGAACGGTTTGCCGCGCGCTCCTGGAACGCTGACCGTCACGGCGGTGAGCGCGAAGTCGCCGCTGACCCCGGCACAGACGACGCTCGCGGGTCTCGATGTCGTGCACAGCTTCTCGCGCTACGTCGTGGCGTTCTCCGAACCGACGGTGCCACAGTCGGTCGGGATGTCGGCAGCGTTCGCGAACGCGTTCAACGCCGCCAATCCGCCGATCCCGTGGCTCTACAGCGGCAACCTCAACGCGGTGCCGAACCCGAACAACTTGCTCGTGCCGTTGTTCCCGAACTTCGCGATGACGGCTTCGCCCAATGGCGTCACCTCGTTCAACGTTCCCTTCGACGCGCGCCCGATCAATCCGAACAACCTGTCGGAGTACGTGGTCGAACCGCTGCTCGACCTGCAAGGCGACGTCGACGTCACGTTGACCGCGCTCCGCATCTCGCAGAACACCGGACCGACGGCCGATGTCGCGAATCCGACGTGGAGCTCGGCGCCGACGTCGCTGTACGACGTGCCGTTCGACGACGCGGCCTCGGCGTCGACGTCGTTCCACACCGGCGGCACGCAGGCGTTCGTGAACGCGCCGGTTTCGCCGCAGGCTCTGTACTTCACTCCGCTGTCGGGAACGGGACTCGGCGTCGTGAACCTCGACGGCAGCGGCTACGAGACCAACGACCCGGCCACGTCGAAGGTGTTACTGGTCACCAATCTGTTCTGGGCCGCGTCGTGCGCGACCGGGGCCACGTTGCCGGGCTCCGCGTCGTTCGGATGCAATCCGAACACGTTCGGCGATCCGGGTCAGATCGCAGCGACGCCTCCCGCGTTGCCGACCGCGCCGATCGGACTCGGGAACAACCCTCCCGGCCATCTCGGCGGACCGACACCGATCCCCGGCGTGAACGAAGGCTCCACGGGCTCGACGGCCGCCGGCGGCAATCCGAACTCGCTGTTCCCATCGGGATTCGAGACCGTGGTCCGCAACTCGAAGGGTGACGCGCGACTCACGCGCGCGCCCGCGATCGGATCGGTCGGTGACGTCGCGATCGGCGACTTCCTCGACACGCTGTTCTTCGACACGCAGAACCCCGCGGCGGCGTCCGCGTTCCATCAGTCGGTCGTGAACGGCAACGTGATGAACCGCAACTCGATCTCCGATCCGCCGGTGCCGAACCCTCCGCCGCTGCAGCTCGCCGTGGGCTTGCCGCCGGTCGACGTGGCGTTCAACAAGGTCGGCTTGTTGAAGCCCGCGTTCGTGATCGAGGGAGCGGAAGTGTTCCCTGCGATCGGCGCGCTGCCCGGGCGCCTGCACCTGATCCACAACGCGTCGCCATCCGGCGGCTTCGGCGATCGGTTCCCGACGTTCCCGCACGACGGACCTCAAGCCGCGACGTTCTCGGCTGGGCCCGCGGCGTTCGCGTCGCGACAGCAGATCGGGAACTTCCTCTACGTGACGGACCGCGACAGCGGCAAGGTCGCGGTGTTGAACAGCAACACGTTCGGCATCGTCGATTCGATCAAGTTGCCCGATCCCGAAGGACTCGCGCTCTCGCCGGACCTGCGTCGCCTGTACGTGTCGAACTACGGCGACGACACCGTGTCGATCGTCGGTACCGATCCATACGGCCCGTTCTTCCACGACGAGATCAACCGCGTGAAGACACCGAACGGGCCGCGCTCGATCGTGTGCCAAGAGGACGGAGAGGACGTGTTCGTGTGCAACACGTTGGCGAACGCGGTCTCGATCCTGAGCCCGAAGACGCAGACCTTCCGCAAGGTGATCAAGGACCAAGGACTGAAGAAGCCGTGGAAGGTCGTGCTCACCCCGCGTCAAGTCCTGACCGGCTGGACCTCCGGCATCTATTTCGGCTTCCTGATCGGCCAGCAGAGTTCGCAAGTCCTCGTGTACGAGTCCGGACCCGGCGGTCCGACCGGCTACGGGCTCGACGACATCCGCTGGGTCGCCGACGGGCAGTACTCGAACATGCGCGGCGCGTGCTACGACCCCGGCACGTACGCGGGTTCGCAAGTGGGCTTGCAGACCGGGCTCTACCTCACGCATCGCGACGCGCAGACCGGCCTGGCGATGGTCACGCGCATCGCGTTCGTGAACCAACTGCCGTTGCCCGGGCCGATCCCGGTCGGACTCGGGACGTTGCCGAGCAATCCGCAGACTCCGCTCGGCAACCTCACGTTCCGCGTGTTCCAACCGGTCGGGAGTTGGGGCGGACCGCTGGTCCCGCTCGGGCAGAAGCTCAACTACGGCGGCAACGACCAACAGCCGTTCGACGTCGCGCTCGCGGACTTCCGCACGCAGGACTTCTTCAGCACCAACCCGCTCGTCATCCCGACGAACTTCGGCTCGTTGTCCGGGTTGCAGTCGTCGATCGCCGTGTCGTTGAACAACCGCTCGCACCTGCGCGTCGTCCAAGGCGCGCCGATCTCGGTGAATTACGCCGACCGCATGTACGTCTCGTTCCCGGGCGACGATCGCATCGAGGTCCTCGACGCCAATGCGGCGGGGATCCGTCTGAACGCGATCACGGGCGTGCCGAAGGTCGGTGCGCTCACGACGTTCTGGGACTGACGGCAGCGGCGGTCGTCGAACTCGCGCAAGGTTCGTGCCCGCAGAAGATGCACCGCACGCGCGGGCAGTGCACCAACTTCGCGCAGCCCGACCGAGACCGACCGAGCCACGTCGCCGCGAGGTGCATCCCAAGCAGCGGAGCGGCGAGATAGAGCCACGCTCCTCTCCACGCGTCGGCATGCAGCGCCGACGCGATCGTGCGCGCGGGGTTCATGCTCATGCCCGAGAGCGGCGATTCGAACGTGATGAACACGCAGACGAGCACACCCGCGAGATGGCCCGTGTACGGCGCGAGCCGCGGCACCCGCGTCGTCGTCAGCACCATCGCCATCATCACGAACGCGATGAGGGACTCTCCGGCGAAGGCGCCTCCGACTCCCCACACGCCGGGCAGAGTCGCCGCGTAGCGCACGGGGTGCGCAGCGACGGCCTCGCCGAACAGCACGCGCGCCACGGCGACGCCTGCGGCGCCACCGATGCACTGCGCGACGACGTAACCCACGGCGTCCGCCGCCCGAATCCGTCCGAGCCGCAGGAACGTCAACGTCACGGCCGGATTCAGATGCGCGCCGGACCGCTTGCCCCACGGTGACGTGATCAGCGCGATCGCCGTCGCTCCCATCGCGAGCCCGCCGACGAAGCGACTCGCGATGCCGTCGCCGATCCACGCGCGCAACGGGGACTCCACGTGCAGGAGCGCGACCGACACCGCGCACGCGAGAAGCATGAACGTGCCGAGGGCCCACGCTTCGATCAGGTACTCCGGCCAATGCGAGGCGAAGGCGTGCATCGACCCGGAGTCGCGGGCTCGCGTCGCGCCGGTCGCGCTCATGCGTGGAACCCCGCGTTTTGGGTCGTTCGTGGCGCTCCCTCGCAAGCGCGCGGCATCAGCAGCTTCGCGATCACGGCGGTCCAACCGGTCTGGTGCGCGGCCCCGAGCCCTTCGCCGGTGTCGCCGTGGAAGTACTCGTGGAACGGGATGCACTCGGCCCAGAATGCGTCGCGACCGCGGCGCACGTCGGCGCCGAACACCGGCCGGTGCCCGTGAGCGTCGCGACGGAACGAGCGCGCGAGGCGATCGCCGAGCTGCGCACTCACGCGATCGAGCGTGACGAACTCGGCCGAGCCCACCGGACACTCCACGACGAACTCGTCGCCGTAGTAGTGATGGAACTTCTGCAGCGATTCGACGATCAGGAAATTCAGCGGCATCCAGATCGGTCCACGCCAGTTCGAGTTGCCTCCGAACAGTCCCGACGCCGACTCGGCGGGCTCGTAGCGCACGGTGAAGCTCTCTCCGCCGACGTCGAGCGTGAACGGCGCGGCCGCGTGCACCTTCGACAGCGATCGCAATCCGAACTCCGACAAGAACTCGTCCTGGTCGAGCATGCGCCGCAGCAGTTGCTTCAGCCGATGCCCGCGCAAGAGCGAGAGCAAGCGCCGCTTGCCGCGACCGGGCTCGTCCCACTGCGACACCAACGCGGCGAGATCGGGGCGGTACGCCAAGAACCACTCGAGGCGCGCCTTGAAGCCGGGCACTCGATCGAGCAGCTCGGGCTCGAGCGTCTCGACCGCGCACAGCGGAATCAGCCCGACCATGCTGCGGACTTTGAGCGCTCGCGCGCGGCCATCGGGCAAGCAGAGCACGTCGTAGAAGAACGCGTCCTGCTCGTCCCACAGTCCCATGTCGGCGCCGCCGACTTCCGTCATCGCCTTCGCGATGTGCAGGAAGTGCTCGAAGAACTTGGTCGCGATGTCCTCGTAGACCGGGTTCCTCGTCGCGAGCTCGAGCGCGATGCGCATCAGGTTCAGCGCATACATCGCCATCCAACTCGTGCCGTCGGACTGGTTGATCGTGCCTCCTGTCGGCAGCGGCCTGCTGCGGTCGAACACGCCGATGTTGTCGAGACCGAGGAAGCCGCCTTGGAACACGTTCCTCCCACTCGCGTCCTTGCGGTTCACCCACCACGTGAAGTTCAGCATTAGCTTGTGGAACACACGCTCGAGGAACGCGAAGTCCCCGGCATGACCGTTGCGCTTGCGGTCGATCTGGAACACGCGCCACGCGGCCCAGGCATGCACCGGCGGATTGACGTCGGAGAAGTTCCATTCGTAGGCCGGGAGTTGACCGTTCGGGTGCATGAACCACTCGCGCGTGAGCAGCACGAGCTGCTCCTTCGCGAACGCGGCGTCGACGAGCGCGAGCGGGATGGTGTGGAAGGCCAGGTCCCAGGCCGCGTACCACGGGTACTCCCACTTGTCCGGCATCGACAACACGTCGGCGTGATTGAGGTGGTCCCAGTCCGCGTTGCGACCGTGCGTGCGCGATGCCGGCGGCGATGGCTGCGCGGGATCGCCGGCGAGCCAACGCGGCACGTCGAGTTCGTAGTACTGCTGGCTCCACAACAGACCCGCGAAGGCCTGACGTTGGATGTTCCGCGCTTCGTCGTCGTGCTGTTCCGCCAGCAGCACGTCGTAGAACGCGTCGCAGTCGTGCTTGCGCTCGTCGACGAGGGCGTCGAAACCCGCGAAGGGCCGACGCTGCGGGACGCGCGACAACCGCACGCGCATCACGACGGTCGCTCCGGCGTCCACGACGAATGCGCGCCAGAATCCCGCCTTGGTCCCACTCGGCGTCGGCGCGAGCGCGGCGCGGTCGTCGCGCACGATCGCGTCGTGGAACGCGTCCTTCTTCGGTCCGGGCTCGCCGTCCACGCCGAAGCAGCGCCGCGTGTTCGTGTCGTTGTGCGTGAACAACACTTCGGGGTCACCGTCGGCATACGCGTGCCACGTGCCGAGAGCGTCGTGGTGCGCTTCGAGCGCGCCATCGGACGCGGCCGAGATGCGCGGACGTGCACTCGCGTCCCACGACCACGTGTTGCGGAAGCACAATTGCGGCACCACGTGACACGGCGCCGCGGACGCTCCGCGATTCGTCACGCGCACGCGCATGAGGATGTCGTCGGCGTCGGCCTTCGCGTACTCGATCACGACGTCGAAGAAGCGATCGTCGTCGAACACGCCGGTGTCGCGCAGTTCGAACTCGCGCTGTTCGCGCGAGCGCCGCGCGTTTTCCTCGATCAACCGGGCGTACGGATACTCGGCCTGCGGGTACGCGTACGCCATGCGCAAGTAGCTGTGCGTCGGCGTCGCGTCGAGGTACGCGTACTCCTCCTTCACGTCCTCGCCGTGATTGCCCTCGGAGTTCGTCAGGCCGAAGAACCGTTCCTTCAGGATCGGATCGCGACCGTTCCACAACGCGAGCGTGAGGCACAGCCGCTGCCCACGATCCGAGATGCCCGCGATGCCATCTTCGCCCCAGCGATAGGCACGACTGCGCGCGTGGTCGTGCGACAGGTGATTCCACGCATCGCCGTCGGCGGAGTAGTCCTCGCGCACGGTGCCCCATTGGCGTTCCGAGACGAAGGGCCCCCAGGCGCGCCACGGCGACGCCATCGACGGTGAAGCGGCGAGACGACGATGCTCGGGCGACGAGTGCATGAAGGAGCCCCGCGAGACGGACGTGAGGCCCTTCGATGCGTCGGGCTCGTGGGTGGTTTCGCAGCGAACTTCGCGGTCAGCCCGAGATCGACCTCGTCCAACAGACGAAGCGCGCGTTGTCGACGGAACCCATCGACGCGATGACGGCGCCGTGATCGAAGCCGGGGAAGCGATCGCCGAACACGCGCAGGGCTTCGGCATCGCCGTTCGCGCCGTTCGGATACGCGAGACGACGGCCATCCCCTTCGACGACCCACCAGAGATCGGGCTCGAACGGGCCGCGGTCGTTGGTCTCGATCGCGATCGACTCGACGTCGCTCCACGTCATCGCCACGACGTTGCCGCGCCCGTCCTGCACGCGGATGCCGAGATCATCGGTCGCGACGTCGATGCGCCGCTCGACCATCAGGCGCTCCCGCCTCGCCTTCTGGCTCGCCTGCCACCACGCCTTGATGCGGTCCAGCACGGTCCTCTCCATCGAGATCGAGTCGGTCGGCTCACCGCAACCGATCGCGCACTTGGAACGCCGTGAACGCCAGTAGCGCGATCGCGATGGGGATGCGAGCTACGTGCGTCACGAGGCCGGCTGCGATCAACTCGATGCCGAGCACGACGCAACCCAGCACCAAAGCTGAGACCACTCCGACCCGTAGCAATCTCCACGCGAGCCCCAACGCCACGAGGGAGAGGAACGGACACGCCGCGTACACCGGCCACCAACGCTCGAGGCCAGGGAACTCCGCGATCAACCGATCCCGCCGCGCGATGGCCAGGAACACACCGAGTGCGTTCCCGGCCATCAACAGCGCGACCACGGCGCGAAACCGACCGAGGCTCCCCACGCTCGGTCCCGTTCAGAACGCCGCAGCGCCCGCGGCCGCGACCGAATGGTCCTGATCGCCCGAGCCGCCGCTGACGCCGATCGCGCCGACGACCTTGCCGTCCTTCTTCAGCGGGATGCCGCCGGCGAAGATCATCACGCGGCCATCGTTGCTGGCGTGGATCCCGAAGAATTGATTGCCCGACTGGCTGTGACCCGCGAGGTCCTTCGTGGCGATGTCGAACGCGCGCGACGTCCACGCCTTCTTGATCGAGATGTCGACGCTGCCGAGCCACGCACCATCCATGCGCACGTGAGCGACCAAGTTGCCGCCGGCGTCGGCGACGGCGACGTTCATCGGTTGGCCGATCTCGGCAGCCTTCTTCTCGGCGGCGGCGATCACACGGCGGGCATCGGCGAGCGTCACGGACATCGGGAACTCCTGGGGGTACGGGAACGGCCGAAAGCGCGGTGTTCTACCCGACGCACGGGATCCGCGCCGCGCTCACTCGAACGACACGACGATCTCGCCTTGCTGCGGAACGGTGGCGGACGCGACGCGCGCGCCATCCCGCAGCGTCCAGACGCGAATCGTCCACGTACCCGCGGGCACGGACCAGCGCATGTCGGCAAGATCCTGCGCGCGGAGGCTGGTCGCCGGCACACCAAGTGGAATCCCCGCGGCATCGACGAAATCGATCGCGACCTCCGTCCGCGGTGAGCTCTCGAACCCAGACAACGCGATGCGCACGTTGCGCGGATGCGACGGCGCGAGCGTGACCTGTGTCGTCTGCCCCGATTGCGTGATGACGTCGACGTCGCAGCTTCCGAGTCCAGGATCGCTCATGCGCAGCCTCACGGGACCACTCGGGAGTTGCGGGAGTTCGAACGCGCCGTCCGCTGCGACCGCGGCGCTACCCAGCGCGAACCCGTGCTCGTCGTACGCCGCGACCGTGGGCAGGTACGGCCCAGCGACGACTCCCGCGACGTGACCCGCGACGCGCGCTGCGGGTTCGAGCCGCACCACGATCGGATCGCCCGGCTCGCCGGAGTCGACGTCGAACTCGGGGACCACGACCGGCGCAAACCCATCGGCCGTGACGACGACGTCGGCCACGCCGGGCTTCGCGACCAGCGTCCAAGCCACACCACTGCCGCGGGCCGTCGACTGCGCAACCGGCAACATGTGCCCGCCGCGCATCACCGACGTGTGGAACTGCGCGAGCGGCGAACCGTTGCTGGCATCGATCGCGCGCACACCGACCCAACCGATGCGTTCCTTCCACGCCTCGAGATCGACGACGAGCGTCGCGACCTCTCGAACGGATTCGACGCGCGCCGACGCCAGCACTCCGGTCGACGACAGCGCGGCGACCCAGATCGTCTCGTGGGACCACGAGCGTGGCAGCGTGATCGACTCGACGTCCTTCCGTTCGCCGTCGATCGTGACGGTTCCGCCGCGCGCGTCGGCGATGTCGTCGCCGGCGCCGAAGCGCCACGACTCGACCGCGGATTCCGCCAGCGCACTGGTCCTCGGATCGAACGGGAGTGCGACCAGCGAGTACGGCACGCAGCGCACGGTGTGTCCGAACGAGAACAGGCCTGCACTCGGTTCGTCGAATTCGAGCATCGGCGAGACCAGCTCGCCGTCCGGATCGACCACGCGGACGCGCACCACGCGCGCGCGCTCGAGCGGGACGTCGAGCCGTGTCGTCCCGCGCGGGATCGAGACGTCGGCGCGGAAGTAGCCCTCGGCCTCCACGGCGACGAAGCCGCCGCGCGCGGGAAACGCGTCGAAGTGGAGCTCCCCGTCGAGGTCGGTCGCATGCGTGCCGAGAGCGGGGAACAGTTCGAGTTCGTGACGCTGGACGTCGACGCGCGCTCCGGGGATCGGCACTCCGTCCGCGCCGTCGATCGCGCGCACGACGATCGATCGCGCGGGCTCGAGCACGACTTCGATCGGGCCCGCCACGATGCGATCGACATCGAGATCGTCGACGAGCGCCGGCACGAAGCCGGGCGCGACCACGATCAGCGCGAGTTCGTCGTCGTTCGGTTCGAGACGGAATCGACCGTCGTCGGCGATCGGGATCCGACCGAAGTCGAAGCCCCCGTCGACTTCCGTCGTCGTGCCGCGCGATCCATCGTTCGCGGCTTGCTCCGCGGCCTGGAGGTCGGACATCGATGCAGCCGGCGCGCTGTTGCTGGTCACGTACACCTGCGCGTCCGCGATCGCGACTCCGCTCGGATCCCGCACGCGTCCGCGCAGCTCGGCGTTCTTGCGGCGACGGAGCGTCAGCTCCGCGCGCACGGTCGACGATTCCGCGACCACGACGCGGGTGCCGTCGACGAGGAAGCCGGGCGCGCGCGCGATCACGGGCCCATTGCCGAGGACCCCCCGGAGTTCGAACTCGCCGTTCGCGTTCGTGGTCGAGCGAATCGCCAGAGGCGCGAACAGGCGCAGGAATTCGTCGAGCGCCACCCAACCACGAGCATTCGGCCCGACGCCGAAGTCCGGCACGAACGCGAACACCTCGGCGTCGGCCAAGGCGTGTCCGTCCTCGTCGACGACGCGGCCGGAGACGGCTCCGGCGGATGTGAGCCGCAGCGCGCACGTCGTGTCGCCATGCACCTCGATCCGAGGACACGCGCCGAGCACGTCGTCGAGGACGCCATGACCGCCGATCGCGTCGACGATCTCCGCGCTCATCGACAGCGCGGGCTCGACGAACAGCACCGCGTACGCGACGCACGCGTCGCCCGTCGCGGACGTCGCCCGCAACAAGGACACGCCGGGTTCGAGTCCGTCGAGCACGAACGCGCCGTTCGTGTCCGTCGTCGTCGACACGCTCCGCATGGCGTCGACGAGATCGCCTGCGCGCCGCGACTCGCGGAGTGCGTCGAGGTCGACGCGCGCACCGCAAGCGACCACCGTCGCGCCGATCGCCGGCCCACCGGCCGGCGTCGTCAACGATCCACGCAACGTCGCGCGGCGCACCACGGACTCTCGCACCGACGCGTCGGCGGCGATCGGCGCGACCGGGTCGGTCGGCGTCGGCTGGAGCGCGACGCGCAACGCCTTCGGTCCGCGGGTCGTGGCCGGGAGTCCCGCGTCGTCCGCACGGATCCACCACGTCCACGCCAACGGGATCACGAGCACGAGCGCGGCGACGGCCGTGAGCACACTCCCACCGACCGACTTGGTCAGCGCGGCCGTGAACGGGACGAGTGCGGCGCACCACGCTTCGCGATCGCCGCCGTGGCGCGCGTCGAGTCGCTCGCGCAACTTCGCGAGGCCGCGCTTCTCGCGCGTCCGCACGGTCTCGACCGGCAGATCGAGGATGCGCGCGATCTCGCGCGGCGGGCGATCGTCGTAGAAGCGCAACAGCACGACGTCGCGATAGATCGGCTCGAGACCGAGCACGGCGTCGACGACGTCACTGCGGATCGATTCGCGCGCCGCGATGTCCGCCGCCGACGGCACGGCTTCGGGGCGTGCGGCGGCTTGCTCGCGGCGGTCGCGCCGTTGATCCGACCGCAGCCGCGCTCGCACGACATTGCGCGCGATCGTGGCCAACCAGCCGCGCGGACTGCGCAGGTCGCGCGGCGGATGCTCGAGGGCCGCGCGCCACGTCTCTTGCTCGACGTCGTCCGCGGCATCGACGTCGAACACGAGGCTGCGCGCCAGTCCGCGCAGGAACGCGGCATGCTCGAGCAGGACGGTGGCGTCGTGGGGTCTCTGCGTCATGGGATCGCGCACGGGGGATCTCCGGCATTGAACCCCAGCTCGGGGTCCTGCGGGAGGGATGCCACGACCGCCGAAAGCGGTTCACCGCGGGTGCGGGGGGTGCGAGAGAGCGCGGAATCGAGGCGTTCGGGGAGTTCCGACGAAAAAAGCCCGGAATCGACTGTCCCGTGGGCATGCTCGTTCGCCGGAGCGGACGTGCGAACCATGGCCCAGACTTCACGCGACGTGGCCGCAAGCCTCGTCCTCGAGCACGAAGCGGCACTGCGGCGCTACCTGCGGTTCCTGCGTTGTCCGGACGCGGATGCGGACGACATCGCCCAGGATGCGTTCGTCGCGTTGCTTCGCGCTCCGCATCCACCGGCGAACCACGCTCAGCGCGCCGCCTGGTTGCGGCGCGCGGCCAAGCATCGGTGGATCGACTTGTTGCGCCGCGATCGGCTGTTCCCGCGCTCGAACGCGGACGTCGAGACCCTCGACGCCGAGTTCGAACGCATCGACGCGGGCGACGGTGGCGAGGCGTGGCTCGACGCGTTGCGAGCTTGCGTGGACTCGCTCGGGGACAAGGCGCGGCACGTGATCGAGCGCATCCACCGCGATGCGCACTCGCTCGCGACGATCGCCGCCGAGCTGACGCTGACCACGTCGGGCGTGAAGTTCATCCATGCGCGCGCGAAACAAGCTCTACGCCGCTGCATCACTTCGAAGGAATGAACATGAACCCTCATGGATGGACCCACTCCGAGGCCGCGATCACGTGGGGGCTGCGCGAGCTCTACGCGCCGCGCCTCGCACCGAGTCTGGTCGAGCGCGTGTTGGCCGCGCTCGACGCTCCGATCGACGTTCGCGTCGCCCCTCGGCTCGGTCGGTCGAGTCGTCGCGCCGTCTGGGCAGTCGCCGCGGCAGCGGCATTGGTCGTGACCCTGTGGTTCGGGACGCGCGGACCCGACCCCAGCGTGCGCTTCGTCGGGAGCGGCGAGACGCACGACGACGCGAGTGGTGTCGACCGCGCGGGCCTGGACGAACAGTGGGCGTTGCTCGTGACCGACTTCGCGGCGGTCCGAGGCGATGCGATCCGCGACCCCGAGTACCCCGCGCGCGTCGAGCACGCGGCGGACTCCCTCGTGTTCCTGTGCCAGGACTCGCCACGGGCTTGGGACTATCTGCGATCGAAGTTCGCCGCCTTGGACGTCGCGAGCCTCGTCCCGTCGGTCCGTGCGCGCGTGTTCACGTGCGCGGTCCACGATCCGAGTGAGGCGGGCACGGAGTGGGTCCTCGACGGCATGCAGCAGTGGCCGGAGGCGTTCACGTCGGACGCGCTGCTGCACTACGCGGCGACGCAGGATGTCGAGACACCGAACGACCTCTTGCAGCAGCGACTGATCGATGCTCTCGACGCCGGCCGCGCCGACGACGCGTGGATCGTGGTCGGGGCTCACCTCGCGCTGCGCGGCGATCCGACGCCGCAGGCGTTGCTCGAAGGCGCGGTCGGCGCCGTCCATCCGAAGCTCGGCGGGGAACTCGCGGATCGACGGATCGCGGCGGCGATCGGCTTGCGCGTGCTCGGCGACCCGGCGGCGTGGAAGCGCGTGCGCGACGAGGCCCGCGACGTGTTCGAGAAGGGCAGGATCACCGGCGATCTCGCGGACGCGCAGTGGCTGGCGTTGCGCGCGTCGTACTTCGCGCGAGCGATCGAAGGCAAGCGCCCCTCGCTCGCGTACCTGAGCGCGTCGATCGATCGGTTCGCTCAGTCCGCCGCACCACAGCCGCTGAGCGCGAGCGCGATCCAGGCCACGCTCGACGCGCTGCCGGAATGACGCGGGATCATTTCAGCCAGCCGTAGTCCCAGATGTGCGCGGGCGCGACGCGGAACCGGGGTTCGTCGGGGACGGCATCGAAGGCGAAGCCGATCGTCGACGGACCCAGGTCCTGCGCGCGTTGATTGAACTGCGTGCCGCCGGTACGCGTGCCGACGACGACCGCTTGGAACTCGACGAACCGCTCTTGCGCACGATCGAACGTCGCACGGCCGAGCAGTGTCGCGTCCATCGAGCGACTCCGTCGCGTGGCCGCGTCGGCGTCCGCGAAGCCGCCGATGGACCACGTGCCCTCTTGGCTCATGCTCAGCGCGCCCTCGAACGACATGGCCACGCGATCGCCGTCGACCGCGGTGATCGTCGAGATCAACCTGCCGTCCTTCAGCGCATCGCGCGCGAACGGCGAGGTTTGGCCGCGGACGTTGTCGACGAGGTGCAAGCGCGCGAGGCGATCGACGAGCGCTTGCGGCCAGTCGAGCGACGCACCGACCTCGTCGGTCGCGGGCACGAGCGAACGGGCTTCTTCGGCGGTGAACCACGCGAAGTCCTGGTTCCACGCGGTCTCGTGCCAGGACTCCGCGCACGTGGCGCCATCCAGGTCACGCGAGATCACGCGCAGCGCGAGGCCACCGATCGGATAGAGCCGCTCGAAGCGGCGCACGTCTCCCGCGACGTCGCGCGTGCGGTGCGCGGGTTCGAGTTCTTCCCACGCGGCCCAGGCGAGATCGAGCATGCGGACGACGTCGTCGGCGCGCCGTGTGTTGCACGAGGCCAAGAAGTCGCCGGACGGCGTCAGCGCGTAGATGCCTTGGCGCGTGTCACTCGGCGTCGTGCGACCGGCGTAGTGACCGTGTTCGGCCATCGCCTGGAACAACAGGCACTCGGCGTCCTTGCCGCGCTGCAGGCGACCGACTTCGTCGGCGACCGGCAGGAATCGCTTCACGCGCTCTTGAACGGTGGTGTTGGCCCAGACCGACCGGCGGGCGATCACTCCGTTGTTTCAGGTACAGCCGAGCGGATGCCCGTTCATGGCCCAGAGGAGGACCGGACGATCGAGTCCGCGGGCTTCCTCGAGCGCCGGCCAGAGGGCGGCTCGCCACGGAATGGCGAGGAAGTCCTGGTCCTGATCCTGCGGGACGATGCGCGCGTGGATCGCATCGAGCGTCTCGATCGACAGCGTCACGTCGGGGCTCGAGTCCTCCGCCGCGGCTTGGCCGCACAGCGCCAGGGTGCATACGAGCGAAACAATGGAAAGCGCGTTCATCGCGTAGCCTCCGGGGATCGGCCCACTGTGCAGGGACCGCCGCGCCGCGTCAAACATCGCGATTTGGTCTGCAAGGTCGACGACCCGGTGACGCGTCCTCTCGCGCACGTCCCCTGGTCTCGTCCGAGTCGGAGACTCTCCATGCGCATCGTCCCGTTCCTCGCGTCCGCGTTCGTCCTCGCCGCGACGTTCTCGCCCGCGGCGAGTGGCGCCGTCCTGATCGTCAGCGCCACGGCTCCCGGAGCCTTCCCGACGCTCCAAAGCGCCGTCGACGCCGCGAGTGACGGCGATACGGTCCTCGTGCGTCCGGGCTTCTACGTCGGCTGCGAGATCAACGACAAGGCGCTGACGATCGCCATGGAAGGCCCTCCCTCGTCGTCGAACGGCATCGTCGGCCGGATCTCGGTCCGGAACCTGGCGGCTCAGAAGACCGTCGTGCTGAGCCAACTGAAGGTCAACAACACGCAACCGAACGGGTTGTTCGATCAGGCCGGTGCCGGTCTGTTCATCGATCAGTGCGCGGGCGCGGTGCGCGTCCAGGCCGCGACGCTCCTGGCCGCGAAGGGCACCGCGACCCACGTGAACGGCTACCCCGCCATCCTCGTGATCGACTCACCGAACGTCGAACTCCTCGGAGTCAACGCGACCGGCGGCGGCGGTTACGGCGTCAGTTGCGCGGACGACTTCTCGATCGACGGCTTTCCAGGCGGCCAAGCGTTGCGCTTCTCCGGCAGCACCATCGTGGCGCACGAGTGCTCGTTCGTCGGCGGCAAGGGCGGCGACGTCTGCCTCTACGCGGGCGACGGCGGCGCTGCGGTGCTCAACGTGTCGGGCCATGTGCTGCTGTCCGGTTGCAGCGTGACCGGTGGACCCGGTGGCAATGCCGACGACTTCATCGGACCCCAAGGATTGATCCCGGGCGACGGCGGAGCCGCGGTGCACGTCGTCGCCGGTCAAGTCGTGGACGTGCTCGGGACCACTCTGGTCGGCGGTCTCGGCGGTCACACGATCTTCGGTGCGGCAGGCGCATTCGGGGCGCAGGGGCCGATCAGCGTCGGCGGCGGAACGGTGCAGGTCGCGCCGTATCCGACCCGGGCGCTCGCGGTCACCGCGGTCGCGAAGGACGACGCCAATACGACGATCCAGTTCGGCGGGCCCAGCGGCGAGTCGGTGTTCTTGTTCCTGTCGACGCAGGGCGGCCCCCTGCTGACCGGCCCGCAACTCGTCCCATTCGCGCTCGGCTCGCTGATCGGGCCACTCGACCTCGGCGTGATGCCGCCGGGCGGATCGCAATCGATCGTGATCGGCAATCCCGCGCTGCCTGCGGGCGTCGACGGCGTCGGCATCCATCTGCAGGCGGTGACCTCGGGACCCGGCGGCTTCGGGTTGACCGGCCCCGCGCATCTGCTGTTGCTGTCGGCATCGCTGTGACGACGTCGCGACCCGCGTGAGCGGGCTCCGCAACGGTCGCCCATCCGAGCGTGGACTCGGCGCGATCGGCGTCGCCGTCAACGCCAATCGCGCGCGACGCAGCGCTGTTCGTCGATCCCGAGTGCGCGCGCCGCCGCCCGTTCCGCGGGCGTCGGCGCGCGTAGATCGAGGACGCGCAACACGTCCGCACCACCGCCGCCGCAGCGCTCGCGCAACGCCGGCGTGAGATCGCCGACGAGCGATGCTCCGCTCGGGCCATCGATGCGATGGAGCACCAGCGCCGCATCGGCCGCGCCGAGTTCCGGATCCGATCCGCTGAACGCGTGCCAGAAGCGCAATGGCCCGGTCGCCGCGACTGGGAGCGGGATCAGATCGGTCTGCGGCCTGAGTTCGAATTCGGGATCACTGCGCTGCAACACGGCCCGCGCGCGCGACCACGCCACCGAGATCGTGCCGTCGGGCGGCGGATCCGCCGCGCCGCGGACGCGCAGTCGGGCCGCTAGGTCGAGCCCGCGTCGTTCCAGTTCCAGCGCGCGCCGCTCGAGTTCCGCGAGTTCGCCCGCGTCCGGGGCTCGTCCCGACGTCGCGGCCACGCGCGCCGTACTGACGATTCGCGCGACGTCGCCGAGGCGCGCCAAGTCGTCCGCCAATCGCCGCGCTTGCTCCGGGCGACACTGGACCGCCGCACGCTCGATGCGTTCGAACTCCGCGAGTCGTGCGCCGATGCGGCGCAGCGGGTCGGACTCGGTCCCGCGGCGGTACGTCGCCAGGCCGAATCCGATCGCGCCGGCGAGCAGCGCGATCGCCGTTGCGACCGCCGCGATCCGAATGCGTCGGTCCCGCCACTTCGCGCGCACGAGCTGGATCCACGAGCGCCGCTGGACCGTGACCGGTTCGCCGCGACGGGCCCGCTCCAGGTCGGCGGCGAACTCCGCGGCCGACGCGTAGCGATCCGCGGGATCCGGCGCCAAGGCCGCTCGACAGGCCGCTTCGAGGTCCGCGGACACGCTGGCGTTGCGCTCGCGGATCGAATCGACCTCGCCGCGCTCGAGACGCGACAACGTGTCGGCGGCGTTCGCGCCGCGGAACGGTGCGACCAACGTCAGCGTCTCGTAGAGCGTCGCGCCGAGGCCGAACACGTCCGCGCGCGCATCGGCCGCGGCGGAGCCGTGCAACAGCTCCGGCGCCATCACGTCGAGCGTGCCGAGCAGTTCGCCGGCTTTCGTCACGCGCGGTTCGTCGCGCAACTGCGCGACGCCGAAGTCGAACAGCATCGCGCGCCCCGTGGCCGCGATCAGCACGTTCGCGGGCTTCACGTCACGATGCAGCACACCGTGGCGATGCGCGTGCTCGAGGGCGCGAGCGACGTCGATCGCGACGCGCACCGCGAACTCGACGAGCGTGGTGCCACGCACGACCGCGCCGTCGGTCGCGAGGGCGTCGCGCAATTCGCGCGCTCCGATCGCCGCCGGGCCACGACCACAAGTCCGCAATGCCGCGAGCATCTGCTCGAGCGTGACGCCGTCCACGCGTTCCATCGTGAAGTACGGCGCGCCGTCGACTTCGCCAGCATCGTGCACGCGAACGACGTGTTCGTGACGCAAGCGTGCGAGCGCGCGAGCTTCCACGCGGAATCGCTCGCGGGCCTGGGCGTCGGGCAGCACGTGCGGCGCGAGTGCCTTCAGCGCGAGCTCGCGGCCGAGTCGATCGTCGCGGACGCGATAGACGACACCCATGCCGCCGCGGCCGAGTGTCTCCAGCACTTCGTATCGGCCGAAGCGCGCTGGCGCGCCGCCCGGACTCGGCAACAGGCCGAGTCGATGCAGCGCGTCGAGCCGCCGCCGCGCGTCCGCCGCGAGCTCGGGCTCGGCACGCAGCAGCGTCTCGATGCCGTCCAGGCCACCCGTGCGCAATTGTTCGATACAGCGCTCGACCAGTCGCTCGACGGGGTCGTTCGCATCGGCACCGGGGGTGAGTCGCGACCCTTCGTCCACGGCAGGGCTCCTGGATCCGAGGACCGGAGGGTACCGTCGCGCTCATGGCGTCCGACGCTCGCTCTCGCCTCGAAGATCATCTCGATCCGTTGCGCGCGTATCTGCGCCGGCGGCTGTCCTCGTTCCTGCGTTCGCGCGAGTCGTTGACGGACTTCGTGCATGGCGTCTGCCTGAGTGCGCTGACCGACGCCGGACTCCAAGCGGAAGTCGACGATGCGACGTTTCGCCGGCGGTTGTTCCGCTGCGCCCGCAACACGTTGCTCGATCGCGCACGGTTCTTGCACCGCGATCGCCGGGATCCGGAGCGCGAGAGCTTGGTCGACGCGGCGTCCCTGACCACGCTCGCGAGCCCGAGCCGACACGCGGTCGCGCGTGAAGGACTCGAGTCCCTCGAGCGCGCCCTGCTTGCCATGGCCCCTGCGCAGCGGGAGGTCATCGTGCTCGCACGGATCGAGGGTCTGTCGGCCGAACAGATCGCGCGCCGGACCGGGCGGTCGGTATCGACCGTTTGGACACAGTTGTCCCGGTCGTTGGCCAGACTCGCGACCCTGCTCGACGAACCCGACCATCCCCGTTCGGGACGGACCTGAGCTCGACGACCCCGCGCCCGCCGGACGACGCGGCGCCGATGCGGTTCCCGGGGCGCACGCGCCGCTCCTTCCATCAGCTCGGCACGAATCGCCCCGTTCAGCGGTTACTCTCCCACCCGTGTCGTCCGCCTCTCCTGCGAGGCGTGCCGGCGAACACGGACCGTCGCGAACGTCCGCTCGATCGCCCGACGACGAGGCGGCGAGTTCGCGTCGCGCGACGAAAGGGAGGAATCTCGTGCCCAACGCGTTGGATCGAGCCGAGCTCGAGCGCCGCATCAAGGCCATCCCGGTCTGGTACCACACGATGGAGCTCGCGCCTGGCGTGGTGACGCCCGGTGAGTTCGACATGCGACCGTACGTGGCCGACTACGAGTTGCCCGCTTCGCTGCGCGGAATGCGCGTCGCCGATCTCGGCGCGTCGAACGGGTTCTTCTCGTTCGAGCTCGAGCGCCTCGGCGCCGATCGCGTGTTCGCGATCGAACTGAAGTCGGTCGTCGATCACGACGTCCCGCGCTGGTACCACCGCCGCGAGCTCGCGCGCCGCGGAGCCGAGTGGGTCAAGCAACTCGATCACGATCAGTTGCACGCCGGATTCGAGCTGGCGCACGAAGCGTACGGCTCGCGCGTCGAGATGCTGCGGCACCACGTCTACGAGCTCGAAGCGAAGCTGCCCGCCGCGTTCGATCTCGTGTTCTGCAGCAACGTGCTGCATCACCTGCGCGATCCGGTCGACGCGCTGGAGAACATGCGCGCGGCGCTGAAGCCCGGTGGGACGCTCGTGCTCGGGTGCTCGTGCGATCTGCGCTCGGACGCCAGCTACGCGATCTTCGAGGGCGACCTCGAGTGGATCATGTGGTGGGTCATGAGCAAGGAAGCGATCCTGCGCATGTGCCGCTTCGCCGGCTTCGAGCACGTCGAGTGGAAGCGGTCGTTCGCGTTCACGCCGACGCGCTTCCCCGACCGCGTCGGTCACATGGGCGTCATCCACGCGCGCGCACCGCTGACCGCCGACGGGCCGGTGGCGTGATGTCCGCGGTCGACTCGCTGGCGCGAAAGGACGAGAACAGCCGCCTGCTGCGGGAAGACCTCGCGGAGCGCCGGACCGTGTTCCGCGGCTTGCCCGAAGTCATCGCCTTGCACACCACCGAGAAGTGCAACCTGCGGTGCACGATGTGCCCGCGCTCGCTCGGTCAGGGCAAGTTGCAACTGCCGCGCGCGCGCCTCGCCGCCGTGCTCGACGAGTTGTTCCCGACCGCGAAGAAGGTCGCGCTGTCCGCCGCCGCGGGCGAACCGTTGCTCGCCGACTTCGACCTCGTGCTGGAACGTGCGCTCGCGCATGGAGTCCGCGTCGACGTCGTCACGAACGGCACCGAGCTCACGCCGGAGCTCTACCGCGCGGCGGCGCCCGCGTTCGATCACGTCAACGTCTCGGTCGATTGCCAGGTGCCCGAGGTCTACGAGCGCGTGCGCGTCGGCGGTCGGTTCGCGAAGCTCGACGCGAACCTGCGCGGCATCGCGGAGCAGCGCGCCCGCGCGCCCGACGGCGTGTTGTTCTCGGTGAGCGCCGTCGCGATGCGCTCGACGATGCCGCACTTCGACGGACTCGTGCGCTACGCGAAGTCGCTCGGTGTCGACGGATTGATCCTGCAGCGCTTGAGCCAGTTCGCGAAGTCGACGCCGGCGGAGGATCCGTACGCCGCGGTCGGCGAGGCCGGCGTCCAGGAAGCGTTGGCGGTCGCTCGGGCGGCCGCGCAGGAAGTCGGCCTGAACCTGTTCGTGAGCGACTTCGGCCAACCGAACCTCATCCTCGGCCCGTTGCGCGACAAGGTGCCGCCGCCGCTGCTCGAGAAGCCGCTGTGCTGGTACTTGATCCAGCACTTCGGCGTGCAGCCGACCGGCGAGGTCTATCCGTGCTGCTATCCGACCGACCACCGCTTGGGCAATCTGAACGACGAGTCGCCGCGCGAGATCTGGAACGGCGAGGAAGCACAGCGTTTGCGCGCGGCGCACTACGCCCGCAAGGGCACGCTGTTCTGCGCGGGCTGCATCCATGCGCCGCATCTACCGGCACGACGGCCCGCGTGGCTCGTCGAGTGGCTGCGGCGCCAACGCATGCGGTTCTCGCACGTGCGCAATCGCTGGAAGCGGGAGCATTCCGAAGCGCGGCATTGACGCAGCGCGCGACGGAACACGACCCCGCCTCGTTCACCCGAGCGTGATCAGCACGGGCGCGTCGCTGCATTGCGTGAGCACGCGCACGGCCGAGCCCGGCAGCGCCAGCAGCGCCTCCGGCGCATCGTCCCAATCGGCGGCGAACTCGTGCGCGATCGACCACGACGTGCCAGCGTCGTCGGACACGAGGACCGACGCGCGCCGCCCTTCGCGACGATCGACGAGATCGGCATCCATGCCGAGCAGAGCCACGAGTCGACGCCCGCCGACCGCGACGATGTCGCGCACCTGCAGGTCGATCGAGTCCGGCAGCGCGCGGGCTTGCGCCGGCTCGCGCAACGACAGGCTCCTTCGCAACAGCGCATTGCTCGAACGCAGGTCCGTGCCGAAGTGGAACGCGTCGGCGGTCTCCGCGATCGACGTGAACCCGGACCACGCTCCCTCGATCGTGCGCGGTCGCGACGAACCCGGCGCGATGTGCAAGAGCCGGCGACGCTCGGCGAGATCACCGGTCGTGAACAGGATCGAGCCATCCGTCGCCGCGTGCACGGCGTGGATGTGTCGCGCCCAATCGAGCCACGCGATCTCGGTGAACGCCGCGGTCGCGGACCTCGCGCGGTAGATCCGCCCGCAGCGAGCGCCGGGATGCACTCCGTACTCACCGATCACGATCGAACCGTCCGACGCGATCGCGGCTGCCGGCTGGCGAACGAACGCGCGTGGATCGGACAGTTCGAGCGCCACGTCGACGCGCGGCTCGGTCTTGTCGAGCTGGATGCGCAACACGCGTCCCGCACCGGCGAACGCGGCGATCAGCGTGCCGGGCGCGACGAACTTGAGCAGGGTCGCGCGCGGCGCCGGCTCGGGATGCAGGCGCGCGAGCACGCGGGGCGCATCGTCGAGACCTCGGGCGTGCAGGAGTTCCCCGCCGCGGATCAGCAGCAGGGACCCATCCGCGGCGACCGCGGCCACGTCGTTGCGCAACAGCGGAATCGGAGTGATCGTGTCGAGCCCCGCGGGTCGACGTGCGAACCCACCGTCGCAGGTCACGGTCGGTGGACGCGGCGGATCGATCAGCGTCGGCGAGCGTCGTTCGCGCCAGCGCCGTTGCAGCGTCCCGACGCCGTGGTGCCAGGCACGTCGAACGACGCGCGCGGCCTCCTGGACCGGACCGAGCGCGCGCGCCGGAAGGTGCGGCGCATGCAGACAGCCCGAGCAGAACACCGTGCCGCGACCCGACATTTGCGCCGCGCGCAGATCCTGCGCGGCGCGGCCGTTCCAGATCGACACCGGATCGTCGTAGAGCACGTTGCCGAGCGAGTGATCGGTCGGCACGCAGCACGGGTAGACCTCGCCCGTGTACATGACGCCGAAGTTCTGCGCCATGAACCAGCACAGGTGTTGACCGAGCAGCGGATCGGGACGCTTCGAGCGCAGCGGTCGCGCGAGCACCGAGGGCAAGCCGAACTCCGTGAGGTAGAGGTTCACGCCGACTTCACGCGCTGCGTTCTCGGCGCGCGTGAACGACTCGCGCATCGCGTCCGCCCCGCAATGCGTCTCGGGATCCTCTTCCGGCGTCGGCTTCACCGAGTGCAGCAAGCGCTGGAACACGACGGCCTCGAACCCGAGGTCCGCCGCGAAGCGCACGAACTCCGCGAGGTGCGACAGGTTCGAGCGCATGACGACCGCCGACGTCGAATACAGCACGTCGTCGGCGTGAGCCGCCCGTTCGGCTTGGATCGCGCGCAGGTTGCCGAGCACTTGCTCGAAGCGCGCGCCGAGGCGGATGCGCTCGTAGACCTCCGGGACGTGCGAATCGAGCGACACGTTCAGATGATCGAGCGCGACGCGCGACCGCCGATAGACCTCGGGCGTGAGCAACACTCCGTTCGTGACGGCGTCCATCTGCACGCCGTACGTCGTCGCGCGATCGAGCAGGAAGTCGTAGTCCGCGGCGAGCGGATCGCCACCCGACGTCGTCAGGACCAACTTCCGCGCGGTCGGGAACAACTCGTCCGCGATGTAGCTGAGGACGCGGCGCGACAACCGATGCGCTCCCTGCGCCAAGTTGCGCGGACACATCACGCAGCGCAGGTTGCACAGGTCGCTGTGGTTCAGCGTGACGACTTCGGGGAGCGCGCGGAACCTCACCGCCTTGCGTGCGATGTCTTCGCGCAGCAGCCGACTGTTCTCGAGTTTCTGCGCGAGGAACGGCTGATCCGGTTTCATCGTGCACCCCACGACCGCCGACGCGCTGGCGCGTCGCGACCCAAGGAGAACCCCACGCGTTCGTCGAAAAACGCAGGGTTCGCCAGGATTCTGAACGCCACGAATCGCCGTCTCGAACCGTTCGTTCCGAACATCGGCTCAGGACGGAGTGCGGCAACCGCCCACGTACGGTGTCTCCGCACGTGGGCGATCGGCCGTTGAACGACCCCTTGCGATCGGGCGCCGCGCGTGCGGCTCCGATCCTTCGCTTCGTCTTCGATTCGCGGCCGCGACGCCGAGCGAGGTCTCCCGGCAGGACGAGCACCCCCGCCGACGTCGCGCTTCTCGTCACTCCAAATACGTGTAGCCCTGCATGCCGTCCTCGTAGAACGCCATGAGCGCCTTGCTGTCCCCGGCTTCGAGCCGGCCCGACTTCACCGCGCGTTCGACGTCGCGGCGCAGCGTGCGCAGCAGTTGGTCGCCGTCGAACTGGACGTAGCCGAGCACTTCGCTGACGGTGTCCCCGGCGACGATCTCGTCGATCGACCAGGTGCCGTCTTCTTCGAAGCGCACGTGGACCACGTGCGTGTCGCCGAACAAGTTGTGCAGATCGCCGAGCACTTCCTGGTACGCGCCGACCAGGAACAGCCCGAGGTAGTAGGGCTCGCCTTCCTTCAAGTCGTGCAGCTCGAGGATCTTTTTCTCCTCGCGCTTGTCGACGAAGCGCTCGATCTTGCCGTCCGAGTCACACGTGATGTCCGCGAGCACGCCGACGCGAGTCGGTTGCTCGTCGAGACGGTGGATCGGCGCGATCGGGAACAACTGGTCGATGGCCCACGAGTCCGGCACGGACTGGAACACCGAGAAGTTGCAGAAGTAGATGTCGGACAGCAGCACCGGCAGGCCTTCGAACTCTTCCGCGAGTTCGCCGATGCGCATCGATCGTTCGAGGATCTCGCGGCCGATCGACCAGAACAACACTTCGCAATGCGCGCGCATCGGCAGCGACATGTAGCCGAGCGAGAACAAGGACATCGCTTCGTCGCGCGCCTGGATCGCGTCGTGGTAGACGTCGACGAGGTTGCGGTCGGAGATGCGCTCGTAGGCGTCGACGAGGTCGAACACGGGCTGCGGCTGCTTCTCGGGTTCGAGCGCTTCGAGTTCGGCGCGGATCTTCTTCACGTCCGGCTTCACGTCGAAGCGCGTGCGCCCCAGCACGTTGCAGATCAGCACGGAGCTGTGCGCCGCGATGAAGCGGCCCGACTCGCTGACGATGTTCGCGTGCGGGACCTTGGCGTCGTCGCAGACGTTCTTGATGCGGTAGACGACGTCGGCCGCGTACTCCGAGATCGTGTAGTTGATCGAGCTGTCCCACGCCGACTGGCTGCCGTCGTAGTCGACGCCGAGCCCGCCACCGATGTCGATCGTGTCGCAACCGGCGCCGAGGCGACGCAGTTCGGCGTAGATGTACGCCAGCTCGGTGACGGCGTGCTTGAAGTTGCGGATGTCGTAGACCTGGCTGCCGAGATGGCAGTGGATCATCTTCAGGCAGTCGAGCATCTCGACTTCGCGCAGGCGCTCGGTGGCCTGGACGATGTCGGTCATCGTCAGACCGAACTTGCTGCGTAGACCACCCGAGGTCTCCCAGCGCCCCGCACCGCGCGCCGACAACTTCGCGCGCACGCCGATCTGCGGGCGGACGTTGTAACGCCGCGAGTGCTCGATGATCAGTTCGAGTTCGCTGTACTTCTCGACCACCGTGAGGATGTTGCGGCCGAGCTTCGTCGCCAGGATCACGGTTTCGATGAACTCGCTGTCCTTGAAGCCGTTGCAGACGATCGGCATGTGGTTGTGGCCGGCCGTGAGCGCGAGGACCGCGAGCAGCTCGGGCTTGCTGCCGGCTTCGAGTCCGAAGCCGAACTTCAAGTTCAGGTCGCGGATCTGCTCGCACAGATGACGCTGCTGGTTGACCTTGACCGGGTACACGCAGGTGTACTTGCCGGAGTACTCGTTGTCGGTGATCGCTTGGTCGAACGCGGTGCGCAGCTCGCGCAGGCGTTGCTCGAGCAAGTCGTCGAAGCGCAACAGCACCGGCGTGTGGACGCCGCGCTCGCGCAGACCTTCGACGACTTCGAACAAGTCGATCGCGCGCGTCGGGTCCTGCGTCGGCATGCAGGTGACGTGCCCGCTGGGCGACAGACCGAAGTAGCCCTTGCCCCAATCGCGCAGGCCGTAGAGGTTGGCGGTGTCCTCCGCCGTCCAACGCGCTTCGATGAAGGAACGCTTCTTCGTGTTCTGCGGGAGTACCGTCATCGAGCTGGCCCAACCATCCATGGGTGTCCGCCGTCGCTTCTCTGCGGCGGATCACGGCGCGAAGTTTCCAACCTTTGCCGGTGCACGGCAAGAGACGAGGCAGATTTCGTCGAACGAGCGCGTGTTGCGACGGTCGGGCGCGTCCGGGTTCAATGCGCACGTTGGTCGCAGGGACCGGCCACGCGCGAACCCAGGGGGCTGCCATGAGCATGTACATGCATTGGTTCACGTCTGCGATCAACACGGCGGACATCAAGGAGCACGGGCGTCGGCTGCGCCATCTCCGCGAACGGGTGAAAGAGAACCGGTCCATCGACGAGCAACAATCGGAGCGGATCGCGCAGCTCGAGGAAGACCTCGAGGAGACCAAGGTCGCGCTGACCGCGGTCGTGGCCCTGCTCGTCGAAGCGAACATCGTCGATCCGGCCCGGATCGGCCGCATCGTCGCGCTGGCGAACGAGCCCGATCCCACGCCGTGAACGGCGAGTTGCGTCGAAGCCGATCAACCCCCCGTGGCGGCGCGTCCTCACGCCCCTTTGGCGTTGGTTCGGATGGTGCGCGAAGCTAACGTCGCGACGTCTTGGTGCGTCCCTGCCGGGTCGCTCCAAGGAACGATGGGGATCGATTCGAGTCACGGACGGGAGCCGGAGAGAACTCCCGCCCGGGGTGCGCACGGCGGAAGAACCGTGCGGGAGGAGAAACATGTCGGGGGTCGCGTTCCGCTGCGGGCGGCACGTTTGCATGGGCTTGGTGCTCGCGGGTGGCCTCGTTGGTTTCGTGGTGACGCGGGTCCGCGCCGACGCCGCGCGGCCGACGATTCCACTGGCAACGGCGACTTGGTCGGCGACCAACGCCAAGGGCGAAGTGTTGTCGACCGCGCCGGGCGACGGCTTCGTGCTCGCGCCCGGCGAGATCGTGCGCCTCGCCGCACGCACCGACGAGAAGACCGATCTGCGTCGGTTCGGGTTCCGCCTGCAACGCGCGCTCGATCAATCGTCGACGATCGAGATCCGCCTGCGGGACGACGGCAACTCGGCGTACCTGGTCCAAGTGACTCCGGGCCCCGAGTTCACGGTGTCGATGTGCGCGCCCGCCGTCGGCGGCGGCGTGACGCCGCTGCAGCGCGTTCGTGTGCCGGCGCCTCGCGGGGATCAGAACGCCGCCTTCGACGTCGAAGTGCGCGCGTTCGACGCGTGGTTCGAAGTCGCGTTCGATGGCACGGCGCTGTTCCGCGTAAGGGACGAACGGTTGCCCCGCGGCGGCGCGTCGCTGGTCGCCGATGGGATTCGCGTGCTTCGCGTCCGCACCGCGGTCTGCGCCGCGCGAGCCCCCGTCGACACCGTGCTCGAGCGCGTGGACGACGACCTCGCGTTCGTGCGCGACGGCGGGATCGGCGCCGCGGGTTCGATATCGCGCGGACTCGGCGTGGCCGCAACGGTCGCGCTCGGCTCGCTTGCTTTCCTGCTCACGCTGGTCGGTCGTGTCCTGCGTCGCTCGCGCATGATCCACGCGGTCACGACCGCCATGGTTCCCCTGGCGATCGCGTGGACGATCGCATGGCTGCTCGGCGCCGCGCTGCGCGATGGAGTGATCCTCGCCACGCTCGCGCTCGGCACGATGCTCGCCCTGGTCGGGATCCGTGATCTCGTGAACGCGCCCCCGACGCGCTCGCGCGTGCGGCCGATCCTCGCCGCAGGCGTCCTCGTCGCGTGCGGCATGTCGCTGGCCGTGGACGCGACGTCGCATCGAAACCGTGCCGAAGCATCGCGCGCCGATTCCATCGCCCGCGCGGCCGCGACGACATCGACGCGCGTGGAGCACGCGAATTCACCTTTCGTGCTCGACGCCGCCAATGCGTACCCCGTGCCGGGTCCGTACCGCGACTGCCAAGTGCGCGCCGATCTCGTGCTGCAGCCGAACTCGGTGTTCGAACTGCGTCTGCGTGGCCATCCGCGGATCGCGGAAGGCGTGGCACTGTTGCTGTCGACACGACCCGACGTCGCCTCCGGATTCGTGGTGGAAGCCCGCGGCGAGTGGCGACGCGTCGGAACGATCGCGCCGAGCCTCGAGCCCCGCCGTCCCACGCAACTCCGCGTGCGGGCGCGCGGCGACTCGTACGAAGCGTTCGTGGACGGCCAGTCGTTCGCGGTCGCGGACGACACCACGTTCGCGGCCGGCAACGTCGTCGCGCTGGCGGCGGCCGGTCGCGTCGACCTCGCATCGTTCGGCGTCACTCCGACGGCGAGTGAGCCGCATGCGGCTCGCGGCGAACTGCCCCACCTCGCCGGTTGCGGCGGCATCGCGCTGCTGCTGCCGTTCGCGGCGCTGCTCGCGTGGATCCTGCGCCGCCCGTGGTCGCACGTGCTCGCGCCGGCCACGTTCGCGGCCGTGCCGATCGCGGTGTTCACGGACGGCGACGCACTCGGACTGTTCGAGTTCGTGTTCGTCTCGTTCGCGGTGCTGCTCGTGCTGCTGATCGTGACTGCGCTGCGCGCGCGCGGCGCGACGAATGCACGCGCGATCCTCGCAATGACGTCGTGCGCGCTGATCGCGCCGCTGGCGGTCGCGAGTAGCCACGCGATCACGCTCGAGCCCGCGGCGGACGACGATCCCGGCCCCGAGCTCGTCGACGGCTCGCACCTGCCGGCGGGACTCGTGCACTTCACCTCGCCGATCGTGCGGCGGTTCAACACGTACCTCACCGACCATCGCTTCCGCGGGCGCGCATTCCCTGCGACGAAGCCGGATGGAACCGTGCACGTGCTCTGCCTCGGCACGTCGAGCACGTGGGGTCACGGCATCGACGAATCGACCGGGCTCGACTATCCCACGCAAGTCGAGCGCATCCTTCGCGAGCGCGGCCTCGCCGTCGAAGTGATCAACGCCGGCATCCGGGCGTCGAACAGCACACGCGCGCGCTTCGTCTTCGAGGAGCACCTGCTGCCCGCGTTCGATCCGGACATCGTCACGGCGTCGTTCTTCCTCAACGAGAGCACGCACATCAGTCAGTTCGACGAGCCCGCGTTCTTCGCGCGCGCGCAGCGTCCGGACTTCGAGAACACGTTCCTCACGCGCCACGCGGTGCGCGCCCAGATCGGCCGCGGCGCGAAGCGCTTCGTCGAACTCGGCCGGCGCGTGCGCGAGGACAAGCACGACGCGACGTCGGTATGGCGCGAACTCGCGGGTGACACGCCCTCGCCGGCGGAACGCTTCGCGCAGAACATGCGTGCGATCGTTGAATTCGGGCGCACTCACGACTTCGACGTCGTGTTGATGAAGGAGCCGTTGCGCGGCGATCCGCCGTGGCTGTGGAAACCGGAGTTCCATGCAGCGATCGACGCGATCGGGGCATCCGCGAATGCAACCGTGGTCGATCCGACGCCGGCGCTGCGCGCGGCCGGCGGGCCGAGCCTGTTCCTCGACCTCGTGCACCCGAATGCAGACGGCCATGCGGTCGTGGCCCGACAGGTCGCCGATGCGATCGAGCCACTCGTGCGTGCACGACTTCAGCAGGCGACTGCGCGTTGAAACACGCATCGCGTCCCGGAAGGTCTACGAACCGCTCCGCGCGAGCGCGGCTTCGATCCCGTCCTCGAGTTCGCGCGCCGTGAACCGCAGCTCGCGGTCCTTCTCCCAGTTGTTGCAGAAGAACGGCGGCGCGAGGACCTTGCCGTCGCGATCGAGGATCCACAGCGTCGGCGTGCCGTAGGTCTGGACCTCGTCGGGAGCACGCAACGCGCCCGTTCCATCGGGCGCGAGCGGTCGCGGTGCGTCGGTCTTCACCGCCCGCATCAAGCGCAGCGTCGGATCGAACCACAGGTCGGAGAACGGCAGCACTCCCGCGTCCTGCGCCGCGCGCGTGGCTTCGACGAAGCGCGCGACGGTAGCGGCATGTTGCGGATGTTCCGCGGCGAAGCTCCCGGCGGCATAGCCGAACTTCTCGTCGTGGAAGATCGGCGGGCACGCGATGCCGACGAATCGCACGGGTCGTTCGGCGAAGCGAGCGATCGCGTGGCGCACGTTCGCCATCTCGAAGAACGAGTCCTCGCACCACAGGCCGGCTTTCCCGGCGCCCGGCTTCGCGCTGCCGCCGCCGTAGACGCACAGCACGAGCACGCGATCGGTGGGCCCGACCAGATCGAGAATGCGTCGCGCGCCACCGTCCGCGCCCTGCACGCTTGCGTCGGACGGCAGCGATTCGCCGACGCGCAAGCCGACGCCATCGCCGGCGCGGAGCACCACGTGACGAACGCGATCGAGGCTCCACGAGCGACCGCAGCGCGTGGCCGCGTCGATCGCCGAGCGCTCGCCGAACACGTGCTCGACGACGAACAGCGCGGCGTCGTCAGCGCTCGATCCTCCGGCACTCGCGACGACGTGATCGGCGACGACGAACGCGGTCGCGTCCGGGACCGTTGCGCCGTCGTAGCCCGCGAACTCGAACGTCGGCGCGCCGAGCGCGATCGTCCAGCGCGCCTTCGCGCGCACGCGGTGGTCGAACGTATTGCGGCGCTCCGAGCGGAACGCCAGCTCGTCCGGCACCGCGGCGACGACGAGGACGTCGGCGGCCGGCGCCGACTCGAACGCGATCGTCGGGCCCAGCGTGAGTCCCGCTCGCGTGACCACGGGCTCGCCTCGCGCGGAGATCAAGTGCGCGCGCGGCGGCGATTCACCGGTTGGGGTGACGCTCGTGAACACGCCGAGGACTCGTGCGAGCGCGATGTCGTCGACGCCGTCCGCGACCAGGATGCCGACGCCGAGCCCGTCGGCAGGATCGGTCGCGTCGCGCGGTTCCTCACCGCACGTAGCCAGCGCGAGAGCGACGACGATCGAGGCACCGCGCGCGTTCACGGGCTCACGGCTCCCGCGGCCTTCCGACCGAACTGATGACGTAGTGCGCCACGTAGTTCATGACCGGCACTCCGAGCACGAGACCCCAGATCCCGAACAGGTGGTGCGAGATCACGAGGATCGCGAGCACGAGCACCGGGTTCATGCGCAGGTGCGCACCGTAGATCAGCGGATTGAGGATGTACGCCTCGATCATGTGGATCACGGTGATGAACGCGATCGCGAGCAGCATCAGGCCGATGCCCGACTCTTTCACGGCCGACAAGCAGATCGGCACGCTCGACATGAACACGCCGGCGACCGGGATGAACGAGCAGATGAACACGACCGTCGACAGGAACGCGATGTACGGCAGCTTCATCAAGCTCAAGCCGATCGCCGTCAGCGCCGTGTTGAGGATCGCGATCATCAATTGGGCTTCGAGTGCGCGGCCGAGGATGCGACCGAACTGCACGATCGAGTCCGCGACTTCGTCATAGACGTAGCGCAGCCGCGAATCGCGCAGCCCGCGCGCGCCGGCCGTCAGTCGCGGTAGATCGAGCACGACCAGGAACGAGAACAGCAGCGAGAGCAGGAACGACGTCCCGATCGCGAGCGTGCCCTGCGCGATGCCGAATACGGTGTGCGCGAGGTTTCCGCCGCCGCCGTCTTCCGCCGGCTTCGACGCGAAGAACTCGCCCGCGATCTGCTTGACCGAGAAGTCGGCCGGCAGGATTTCACGCATCGCTTCGGACTTCTCGCGCCACTTCGCGATCTCGCTGTCCGCGGCACTGAGCGCCTTTTGCAGGTCCGCCGGCAGCGTCTTCGCTTGCGCCGTCAACGATGGCGCCAACGTGAAGCCGACGCCGACGAGCGTGCCGAGCAGCAGCACGAACAGCAGAACGACGCGGATCTGGCGGTTCTTGATCCGCGGTGCGAGCGCTTCGACACCGTGGTTCAGCACGTAGCCGAACACGAAGGTCAGGAACACGAGGAAGAAGAACGGGCGCAGAGCCCACAGCGCGCCGAAGAACAACGCCCAGATGACGAGCCGCTGCAAGAACGGGACGAACTTGTTCCACGGAGCGGGAAGCGGATTCGACGTCACGGCAGTCTCGTCTCCCTTGAACCGACGCGGATGGCGTCGACACGGCGCTCGTCGCCCGCGCGGCCCTCACTCGAAGTTCGCTCCGCGCACCCGCTCACGCGTGGTGCGTGAGTTCAGCGGCTTGCGCGTGCGGCACCAAGCGCCGATCGATGGCTTGCGCGATCGCCGACAGCGTCGGCAGCATGCGCTCCAACTGCGTCGGCACGATGGCTTGCGCGCCGTCGGACAGCGCGTCCTCCGGATGGACGTGGACCTCGAGCAGGATCCCGTCGGCACCCGCCGCGATCGACGCGCGCAGCAAATCGGGCACGAGGTCGGCGCGGCCGGCGGCGTGACTCGGATCGACGACCACCGGCAGGTGCGAGAGCGCGTGCAGCGCGGGGACCGCGGCGATGTCGAGCGTGTTGCGCGTCGCGGTCTCGAACGTGCGGATGCCGCGCTCGCAGAGGATCACGTTCGGGTTGCCGCCGGCGAGCAGGTACTCGGCCGCGGCGAGGAGTTCGTCGTAGGTCGCCGACATGCCGCGCTTCAGCAGCACGGGTCGCGGCACCTTCGAGAGCTCGCGCAAGAGCGCGAAGTTCTGCATGTTGCGCGAGCCGACTTGCAGCAGGTCGACGTGCTCGACGGCTGCCTCGACGTGGCGCTCGGACAGCACCTCGGAGACGATCTTCATGCCGTGCGCGGCGGCGGCTTCCTTGAGGATGCGGTAGCCGTCGACGCCGAGCCCCTGGAACGCGTACGGCGACGTCCGCGGCTTGACCGCACCACCGCGCATGATCTTGATGCCGAGCTTCGACAGGCGGGCCGCGACGGCGCGCACCTGGGCTTCGCTCTCGACGGCGCACGGGCCGGCCATCAGCACGACGTCCTTGCCGCCGAACGCGAGGTCGCCGACACGCACGATGGTGGCGCTCGGCTTGTGTTCGCGCGAGGCGAGCTCGAACGGCCGGCGGGAACCGGTCTCGTCGGTGTCGTGGGTGGAGAAGTCGTGCGGGTGGGAGCTCAAGGAATCCCGTGGTCGTTCGTGTTCGACGTCGAGGTCGAGGGCTGGCGGAAAGGGCCGCTATGATAGCCGCCCTTCCGCGCTCCAGGACAGACACCGTTTGTCGCAGAACGGAAGCTCTTCAACCCGATCGAGAACGCCCGTGAGACTGGTCCGCACCGACGCCGATGGCCGTGGAGAAGCGATCGAACTGTCCGCCGAATCGATGATCGTCGGCCGCCAAACGACGCGTGGGGTCCAGATCGAGCATCCGACCGTATCTCGTGAGCACGCGCGCTTCTTCGTCCGCGACGGGGTTTGGCAGATCGCCGACCTGAACTCGTCGAACGGCACGTTCGTGAACGGCGCGCGCGTGACGAAGGCGACGCTGAAGCCCGGCGACCTGGTGAAGCTCGGCAGCATCGAGCTGCGACTCGACGACGCAGCCAAGCCGGCCGCGGCGAGCGACGAGATCGAGCTCGAGGACGACTTCTTCGCGGCGCCACCCAAGACCACCGCGACGAAGCCGAGCGCGGCGTCCGCCGTGGACGAGATCCAACTCGACGAAGGGCCGGTGACGGCGAAGTTCCCGACTCCGGCGAAGACACCGACGGGGGCGGGCTCGATCTCGGGTGCGGGTGCGGCGCGCGTGCCGGCGATGCCCACGCCCGGGCCGAACTTGTCGACGATGCCCGGCGCGATGGGCGCTCCGCCGCCGAAGCGTCTCTCGACGCAGAACCTCGTGCGCAAGTCCGACGAGGCGACCAGCGGCGGCGTGTTGCGTCACGACATCGCGCAGTACGGCGGCTTCATGAAGTTCGTGATCGTCGTGGTCTGCGTGGGCGCAGCGTATGGGCTCTACCTCGGAGTGATGAAGCTCACCGAGACGGTCGTGCCGGCGAGGACCGAGGCGCCGGCCAGCACCGAGACCCAGGACGAGGCGCCCGAAGCGGACAAGTGAACCACCCCACCCGGGCCAGCACCCGGGCCGTCACCCGGGCCAGCACCCGGGCCGTCGCCCGGGCCGTCGCCGGGGCCATCACCCGAGCGCGAGTGCAGCCGCGGCGAGGCCGAGCAACCCTAGCTGAACGAGGAACAACACGCCCCATCGGTGCGTGATCCACCAGTCCGACACCGCGAATGCGGCGCTCGCTCCGAGGATGAGTTGATTCGCCTCGGTGAAGTGCAAGTCGATGACGCAGCCTCCGTGCTTCCGATGCCACAGCAGGGCCCCGATCGCAGCGCCGCACAGCAAGGCCGCGAGACGTCGTGACGGTGCGAACTCCGGCGACCGGATCTGAAGCGCCGCGAGCGTCGCCATCGCGAATCCCACCGCGCATCCGCCCGTGCTCACGATCCAACCCACCGCGCTCCCAGCTCGTTCGAGTTCGAAGTGATCCACGCCGAAGCCCACGCGCACCGGAGCGAACTCGTGCAGGAGCACGAGAACGACGAACGTCCCGAGCCACCAAGCCAGCATCGCGCTGGCCGGACGCCGACTGGGACGGATGACCCGACCGATCCAAAGCGCCACGCCCGCCAGCGTCAGCAACGCGACGACCCGCGCCGGGTCCATGCGCAGCGACTCCGCGCGCATCGCGTGCATGAGTTCGAGCCAACGCCCCCAGTGCATTCCGAGGGCGACTCCGAATCCGCCAACCGCGATCATCGCGCCGAGTTCGCGCGGAGTCGGTTCGGTCCGGCACGGCAGGTTCACGACGCGCGGCCTCTCCGCCAGCCACACGACGATCACGGCCGCGACGAGTTCCCAACGCTCCCAGTGCCCCGGACTCGATCGCGCCGCGAAGAACACGGCCGATGCCGCCGCCGCCCCGAACATTGCTTCGCACAGCGAGCGCAACGAAGCTCCGACGTCGTGCGCCTGCGCATCGAACCTCGCACGAAGCAGCACTCCGCCGCACACCGCCGCCGGCAGGCATGCGAACAGGTGACGCAACTCGTCCGCATTCGTCGACGGAGCGACCTCGACGAGTTCGAGCCATCGGAGGACCGGCACGCCTAGAGCGGCGAGAGTGAACGCGAATCGCCCATCGATCCGCCGTGACCACGGCACGAGGAGTCCGACCGCGACGGCCACGCCGATCCACGCGAGATGCACGGGGATCAAGGCGTCTCGCGGCACGGTCGCCCAACCGAATGCCGCGACGGCGAAACCCATCGCCGCATCCGTGAGTCGATCGAACCGCATCGCCGTGCTCCCGTTGACGCGAACCGTCAACGGCCGTAGCGGCTGCGCATTCCGCGAGAACTCGTGGGATGTCCGCGCACTCGATGCCGGTCGGACCACTCGCCGACTCGGACATCCCTCGCGCGAATCGTCAGCCGCCCAACCCCATGAGCGCGGCGACCACCGCCGCCCCGCCGAGCGCGACCCACACGCAGCGCCGCCCGATCCCCGCGCGCGGATCGAAGAACGCGAGCAACGCCGCCCCCACCGCAGCGATCGCGGCGTACGGTCGGAACAACTCCGCCGGCGCCACCGCGAGACTCACCGCCGCGCCCGCGACGATGCCGACTGCCATCAGCGCCGCGCGGATCGGCGCACCGGACGGCGTCCGGCGTTGATCGGGCGGGATCTGCGTGAGGATCTTCCGCGCGCGCGGAACACCGAAATACGCGCGGGCGAGCAACGCCAGCCCGACTCCGAGCAATGCCGGCGGGAGCACCACGAGCGTCCATCGCGCCCACGGCGTCGCGCGCCACGAATCCTCGGGCACGAGCGTCCACGCCAACGCGCGCACGGCCAAAGCGATCAACGCTCCCGCTCCGAGCACGAGGCCCGAGCGTCGCACGTTGCCGGCCACCCACGTCACGCCGAGCGCAGCGACTCCGAGAGCCGCGGCGCCGACGGCGTGCGTCGTATCCCCATCCCCTCCGTATGTGGCCTCCAAGCGGACCAACACCGTCACGCCGTACGCGACCAACAGACCGCCGAGCAACGACGGCAGGACACGCAAGCCGCCCTCGAACGGCTCGGGCTCGGGCATGTCGGCGCGATCGAGCACGGGAAGCGCGAGCCGCGCGAGCACGAGGCACGGCGCCGCGAACGCGATGGTCCAGATGCCGACGTGCTGCGCGAGTCCGAACGCCCACACCGCAAAGCCGAGCGCGATGCCAGCGATCAGCGCCCCGCACTGCGGCAACCGAGCGAGCTTCGGCACACCCGCGTGCAACACGATGCGTCGCGCACTCTGCCCGAACGTGAACGCGAGTGGGGCGAGCAACAAACCGCGCAGCGCGATTCCGTCGAGGCCACTGCCCGAATACGGTCCCGCGGTCGACAACCGCACGACGGCGGCCGGGACCAGCGCGAACGCGAACTGCATCGACGCGAGTCGCCGCGGGAACGCCGCGATGCGTCCATCGACCGCTGCGAACTTCACGACGAGCCCGAGCGCGACCACGAGCGCGATCGTCTGCAGGTCCGACCACGATGCGCCGGGCATCGGCTCGAGCAGAGTCGTCAGTGCCAGGATCGACAGGACGAACGACACGCTCGAAAAGAAGGCGAAGAGTGCGGGCATAAGGAGCGCGGATCGTAGCGACGCGATCGACAGGTTCGAAAGTGCCCGAGCGCGTCGGCCTGCACCGAACCGCGGCGCGCCGTTCACGGATTCCTAACGGATCTCATCTCCTTGAACGACTTGCACCCGTTCAATCGACGCTCCGTCGCCGCTCGAATGAGCTCACGGTTGGCCAGCACGATCGCGCGCCCGAGGGCTCGGTACGAGAGGACTTTCTCCTCCGAATAGAACTGCTGCAGAGTCGAGTCGTTCGGGAAGTCGCGATTGCGTTCTTTGTGCGCATCGATGAACGTCTGCCGCGAGCGCTGGCCGTCCGCGAGTTCGTACGCGGACTTGATGTACACGATGACCACGCGATCGGCGTCGCATCCGTCGTCGACGGGCAGATTGTCGATCCGACCGAGAAAGACGCAGCCGGTCGGGCCTTCCCCATCGGTGCATTTCGGATCGAACCGCTCCCATTCGATCTCGAGTTCGGCGCCGAAGTCCGCGAACAACTTCGCCTCGAGGTTCCTCAAGTCCTCGAACGCCAGCAGCCGGGAGCGTGATCGATCGTTCGACGTGTGCCACGTGTTCGCGTTCGGGTCCATCGTGGCGTCGCTCACCACGATGACCCGACATCCACGCTTCACCAGCGCGTAGACGCCGAGGTTCTCGAAGTGACCGCCGTCCGACAGGTACCACTTCTTCGCATCGACAGTCTGCTCGTGCGAGTTCAGGCCCGCGAAGCTCGTTCCGCCCCACAGCGATCCGACGAGTTGGATCGCGTCGGAGAGATTGAAAACCACCAAACCCGGTGACACCGCCCAGTGCACGATGTTGTTCGCGGCGACGGGCCTCGGCTCGCGGTCCAGGTCCCTGTCGCCCGCGACGAACCCGTCGCTCCAGCCGCTGATGTAGTACCCGAGGTCGAGGTTGAACGCCGTCATCAGCAGGTTGACCCACGTCGAGGCTCGCAAGCTGCTCGAATCCGCAGCCGCGCCGCTCGCGGCAACTGCGTACTCCGGCGTCATCCAGTCGCGCTCGCTGTCGCCGAACCAAGCGTCGGCTTCGTCGAACTCCTCGAGCGAGACGTACCCGACCAGATCCGATCCGGCACGGAACGGGGTGATCTCGAACGCATCGCCGCTGCGAGCTCGGTACGACGTGCTCTCGTCGTTCAGCGCCAAGTGCGTGTTCACGATCCAATAGGGCCGACTGCGACCATCCTGCGCTTGCGGCAGCAGTCCGCGCATCGATGCGCGGGCCCGCGGGGACACCACTTCGCTCATGGGGTATCGATACATGAACGCGCGGACGATGCCGTTTCGGTAGCCGTCGCGCAGCCCCCCGACGTTCACATCGCTGTCGACGAGACCGTTCGCGATCCAATGCACGGGGACCAGGGCGGCGGCGCGCAGGACGTCGAAGACGACGGCAGCGCGACTCTGGCTGTAATGACCCACGGTCAGGAAGAAGCCGTTCTGCCCGAGGTGCTGCTGGTGCAGACTTCCCATGTCGAACAACTCGTGTTCGTCGATTCCCGAGTGCAGCATCCACCAGGCGCCGACGTAGCCGCCTCCGGACACCGTCGACAGATATCCGAACTTGTCCAGCACGTCGATCTCGTGGAGACCTTGCAGAACTCCACCCGCGAAACTCGCACTGCGGATCCCTCCGCCCGACAATGCGAGGCCGACCCGCTCGTCGCGACACGCGGCCAGGATCGCCGCGCGCTCGTCGCCGAACATGCGATCGATCCGCGCACGGTTCGCGGCCGCCGTCCGCTTCATCTCGTCGCCCATCGCGTGCGTCGAGGTACCTCGAATCCTGAACTTGCTGAAGAAGTCGAGCCGTCGTGATCGCAGCTTCTCCGCGATCGTCTTGATCTTCTCGCGCTCTTCCTTGTCGGCGGCGGCGACGTTCGCGCGCTCTTCCGCGGAGACTCCCGCGGCGACCGGCGGCTCGGTCGCGCTTGCTGGCGCGCTTTCGGAAACGCCGGACTGGATCAACTGCGTCCCCACCTCGCGCCGTTGTTCCTCGACATCCGGTGTCCGGGACGCACCACTGGCCTGTCGCTGCTCGGCGAGAAAACTGCGTAGCTCGTCTTGTGTCACAACCGGAGCCCACCGTTCGTAGTCGTGTCCGACGAGCGGGTCCTTCGATGAACAAGCGCAGGGCACCACCAGGCCGAGCGCGGCGACACAACGGACTACGTAATCCCGCATGGATCGCATCAGCATGTTCCTCTACCTCCGCACGGCGTTGTACGGCGGTCAGGCGCGATGAACAAGCTCGCGACCCGGCGGATAGGACCGCGACAGGATCGCAGTGTCGCGCGAACGACGTAGACCCCCGTGGTCCCGTCAGCTCGCGCCGACCTCGCTCCACACGCGATGCAGTTCGCGCGCGGATTCCTGCCAACTCGCGCCGGCGACTCGCCGGTCCCCGCGCTCGATCAAGTCCGCCCGCAGCGCGTCGTCTTGCAGCACCCGCGCCAACGCGTCCGCGAACTCGGTCGCGTCGTCGGCGTCCACACCGACGCCGGCATCGCCGATCGTTTCCGGCAACGCGCTCTCGCGCGCGTAGACCACCGGCACGCCGACTTTCATCGCCTCGAGCGGAACGATGCCGAAGCCCTCCACACGCGACGGGATCGCCAGCACACTCGCGAGCGAGAGCAGGCTGGAGCGTTCGGCGTCGGTGACGCCGCCGGTGCGCACGAGGCGGACGCCGAACGCGTGTGCCGCGGTCTCGAGCCGGGGTCCGATGCCCTCGCGATCGTGACCCGCCAGCACGAGCCCGACCTGATGCATGCCATCGCGCACATGCAGCTCGCCCATCGCGATGACCAGCCGATCGAGCCCTTTGCGTTGCTCGAGATGCCCGAGCGCGAGCACGAACCGCGACGGCAATCCCCAACGTTCGCGAACGCGCTGGAGTTCGCCCGCATCGGTCACGCGCCGGAGATCCGCGTCGGGAGCGTTCTGGACCACCGTGACGCGCTCCGCCGCGACGCCCAAGCGTTCGCGGACTTGGCGCGCCGTGAACTCGGACACCGCGACGACGCGCGCGACGCGGCGCAGTTGCTTCGCCAACGCCACGTGCGCGAACAGGCGTCGCGACCACGGACTCCCGGGTTCGAGATCGCGCAGGTCATGCAACGTCAGCGTCAACGGACAGACGCTCGTGCGCGGGACCGGCAGCGTCTCGGCTTGGAACACGTCGGCGCGCACCGCGCGCAGTCGCTGGTCCCAATACCCACGCGGCCGCAACGCGCGACGCCAAGGCGGTGGCGCGGGCCGAACGCGCACGCATTCGATCGACCGGCCCGCGAACTCGGCTTCCAACTCGGCTCGCGGCGGCGCGAACACGACGACGTCGTGATGTGCATCGAGCGACGCGTATGCGCGCAGCAACTGCACGAAACGCGTTCGCGCCCCGGAGGGGTCTTGCCCGATGGACGAGCCGTCGATCGCGATGCGCACGGATGAACCCCGTCTCGGTCTTTGAACGCCGTCAGGTCGCCGGGGTCTCCAGCTCGCGATAGAGCTGGAGGTAATGCTCGGCGGCCTTCTCCCACGTGAACTTACTGGCGTGCTTGAAGCCTTTGTCGCGCAGCTCCTGAGCGAGGCCCTTGTCCTTCAGCACGGCGGTGATCGCGTCGCGCATGCGCGCGGGCTCATCGGCGGGGAACGACAACGCGGCGTCGCCGACGACTTCGGGGATCGCGCCGCCGGTCGACGCCAACACCGGCGAACCGCACGCCATCGCCTCGAGCGGCGGCAGACCGAAGCCTTCGTAGAGCGACGGGTAGATCGTCGCGGCCGCGAGGTTGTAGAGCACGATCAAGTCCTCGTCGGACACGTAGCCCGGCAGGAACACGCGGTCTTGGAGCGCGGGCAAGCGCAGCAGTTCCTCGAACTCGGGCCAGTTCGGATTGCGGATCCCGACCAGCACGAGCACGACGCTCGAGCGCAGCGGTTCGCGCAATTCGGCGAACACACGCAGCAACGAGCGCAGGTTCTTCTTGCGGCGCAGCGTGCCGACGAAGAGCAGGAACGGCCGATCGGGGATGCCGAGGCGCGCGAGGAACTCCGCGCGCAGCGGCCGTTCTTTCAGTGGTCGAAACTTCGCGTCGACGCCGTGATGGATCACGACGACGCGGTCCGCGGCTTCGGGATGGAGCTGCAAGATGTTGGCGCGCGTGCGCTCGGAGACCGCGACGATCTTCGACGCGTAGCGCACGTTCAACACGAGCCACGTGCGATGGCCGAGGCGATTGACGTCCGCATTGCTTTTGTCGAAGCCGCGCTCGAGCCACGGCAGTTCGTGCAGCGTCGCGATCTTGCGCGCCTTGCCGAGCACCGGCGTCGCCGACACCGGCGAATGGAACACGTCGATCTTGTGCGTCGCCAGCAACTGCGGCACGAAGCGCTCGCGCCACAGGTACGGCGAACCTTCCTTCACCGCGACGACGCGTTGGAAGTTGTGCGGCAAGTCGAAGCCGAGATCGGGCAAGCCGCGTTGGCCGATCAGCAGGTACTCGTTCGAACGGTCGACCTTGGCGATCGCCTTCAGCAGCGAGCGCTGCACGCGCTCGACGCCGGTGATCGCGGCGGTCTCCTGGATCGACACGTCGACGGCGATCTTCACGCGGACTCCGGGTTCACGATGCGAGCTCGGCCGCGGCGCGCCAGACCTCGACGTGCGACCGCGCCGACTCCGTCCACGAGAACCGCGCCGCGCGAGCTTTGGCCCGGGCGGCGAGATCCTGGCGCAACGTCGACGAGCCGAGCAGACACGCGAGTCCCTCCACGATCGAAGCGGGATCGGTCGGATCACAGGCGAGCACCGCGTCGCCGCCGACTTCCGCCAGCGCGCCCGCGCGCGTCGTCAGCACCGGCGCGCCGGCCGCCATGGCTTCGAGCACCGGGAGTCCGAAACCTTCGTGGGCCGAAACATACACCGCCGCCAGCGCGCGACCGTACAGCGCCGCGACGAGTCCGTCGCTGGCGTCTGGCAGATGGACGATGCGGCCGGTGCGTCGTTCCGCCTGAATCCGTCGCATCACCACGTCGCACGACCAGCCGTACGCGCCGGCGACGACGAGTTGCGGAGCGTCGGGGCCGAGCGCGTCGAACGCGTCGAGCAAACTCGCATGGTTCTTGCGCGGCTCGATCGTGCCGACGGCGAGCACGAACGGTTCACGCAGCGTGCCCGCCCCGAGGATCGCGTCGAGTTCGCGCGCGCCGAGCGCCGCGTCGCGCGCGACGTGTTCGCAGCCGTGCGGCACGACGCGGATGCGTTCGGACGGCGCGTACTGCCACGCGAGTACGTCGTCGCGCGTGCTGGCCGACGGCACGACGACGAACGCGGCGTTCGCGATCGCCGCGCGCAACCTCGCACCGACGTCGCGCCGGAAGTCCGCGCCGTGGAACGCGGGATCGCGTTCGAACGCGAGGTCGTGGATCGTGACGACTTGGCGCGCGCGGGCGATCGGCGCGAACACGTAGTCGGTGTGGTGGAACACGTCGACGCCACCGAGTCGCGCATCGGCCGCGAGCCCGAGTCGCGCGGCGAGGCGCGCCGGGAACTTGCGGCGCGCGAGCGTCGTCCGCGGCCACGACGCGACCTCGCGCAATCGATGCTCGTCGAGCGGCCGCGTCCACGAGTCCCCGTACAGCGCGACTTCGGTGCCACTCTGCAACGCGGCGACGGCGCGGGCGAGCTCGGCCGCGTACCGACTGATGCCGGAGCGCGAGAGCAACGCGGGACGAACGTCGATTCCGATACGCATGAGGCCGGCACGGTAGCCGGGGCGAAGGGAGGCGGCATTCGCCGATCGACGGGATCTCGAGGAGTGACTTCGGCCGCGTCCTGGCGTTCAATCCCGGGTCGAGGACACCCACACCCTGCACCATTGCGGTCGTCCTCCGGGAAGTCGAAAGGGAACCCATGCTCCGTCGTTCGCCACGTGCGCTGCCGGCGCTCGTCGTCCTCGTCGTGACCGGATCGCTCCAGTCCCCCGCTCTCGCGGATCCGCCATGGTTCTCACCGTGGGGACGCTTTGCGCCGACGAGCAACACGACTCCCGCGTCGATCACTCTGTTCGACCTCAACGGCGACGGTCGACTCGACGTCGTCGCGGGCAAAGGCACCGAGTTCCTGGTCGGCTTGGGTGACGGCAGCGGTCGCTTCACGATCTCGAGCGTGCCGCTGTCGATCGTCCCGTTCTTCGCGACGGCGCCGGTCGTCGCGCGCTTCGACGGCGACGCGTTCCCCGACGCGGTCCTGGTCGACAACCAGACGGCGATCGGACGCACGTTCCTCGGGGACGGCGTCGGTGGATTCGGCGGCGGACCGAACACGCCACTGATGTCCAACGTCGTCGAGGCGAAGGTCGTCGACGTCGACGGCGATGGGCGCAGCGAGCTGTACTACCTCGGCTTCGACGCCAAGACCGCAGTGGTCCGGCTGAACACGGCATGGACACCCGTTGCCGCGTTGCCCCAGATGCAAGGGAGCTACCGCGCGCTCGCACACGGTGATTTCGACGGAGATGGGGACGTCGATTTGCTGACGGGCATCGACGGCGCGTCGATCGGAACTCTGCGTGTTCTGAAGGGAAACGGTGGCACCGCCTTCACGGTCGGACCGACCACGCCTCTGACGATGACGCTCGGAGCCGGCTCGCGCATGCGCGTGTCCGACGTCGATTCGGACGGTGACGTCGACCTCGTGTTCTCGGTCGCTTCGGCGCTGTGGATCGCGCGCAACGGCGGAAGCGGTGCGTTCGCGGTCGATGCGAGCCCGGTCGCCACGGCAGCGCATTGGGAGTTGACCGATGTCGACGGGGACGACGACGACGACCTCGTGCTCGCCCGTCCGGAGTCCTCTGCGGTGCGACTCGAGACGCGGCTCAACGATGGCTCCGGCTCGTTCGTCGCTGTCGCCGACTCGTTCGTACTGCCGACCAACTTGCGCAGTCTGCTCGTCGAGCGAATCGATGGCGATGCCGCGTTGGACCTCGTGTTCCTCACGTCGCAGGCCGGCCTGCCGGCAGAGGACGCGCTGATCTCGTGCGCACGCGGACGCGGCGACGGTAGTTGGGGCTTGCCAGCGTGGACCGTGCCGCAAACCGGCGTCGCGCATGCGCTCGGAGTCGTGGATTTCGATGCGGACGGAGACGGCGACGTCGTGCGCGCCGGGCTCGGAAACCTGGTTTCGTTCGAGAACACGGGAGACGGTTCGTTCGTGGTGCATTCGTCGCTGCCGGCGATCGCCAGCGGCACGGTCGAGTTCGTGGATCTCGATCAGGACGGCCTCACCGATGCGCTGCTCGCTGGCAACATCGGAGACGTCGCGACGCAGTTCGGCATCCAAGTCGTCAAGAACGTGCACGGCGCGCTGCAGAGCTCTTCCGTCGCGCATGCGACGAACCCGGGCACGATCGCGAACGGCGTCGACCTCACGACCGGCGACTTCGACGGCGACGGAGACGTCGACGCGTACGTGGCTGCGCAGTCGGTTGCGGGCGGCCTACCGGTCGGCGCAACGTCGCTGCGGGTTTTGGTGAATCAAGCCGGCGTCCTCGCCATCCCCGCGGGTGCGCCGCCGACGTGGCCGATGCTCGACGATTCGCTCGAGCACGTCCGCAGTGGAGACGTCGACAACGACGGAGACCTCGATCTCGTGGTCGGCAATCGGCAGTTCACGGGAACGAAGAACGACGTCGTACTGCTGTTCGGCGACGGCCAAGGCGGATTCGCACAGGGTCCGATCCTGCCGATCGACGTGTCGTACCTCGATCGTTCGCTGCATGTGCTCGACGTCGATGGCGACGGCTTCCTCGACGTGGTCGGCAACGACGACATCGTCCCCACCGTCGTGCTGTACGGGACCGGCGGCGGCGCGTTCGCCACACCGAGCGTGATGGGCCTCCCCGGACCCTCGCGCGACATGCGCTTCGCCGACTTCGACAGCGATGGTCGCGTCGACGTGGCCTCGATCGCGTCGAGCGGCAAAGTGCGCATGTCGAGTCAGATCGCCCCGCGCTCGTTCGTGACCCTCGGCTTCGTTCCGGCCGGGACTGCGCTCGCGGATCTCGTCGCGACCGACGTGGACGGTGACGGACTGCCGGATCTGGTCGCGACGCGCTCCGAGGCTCCGCATCCGGTGCTGCTGACGCATCGATGCGAGGGTGCCGCAGCCCCGATCGCCAACGCGTGCGCCGGTTCGGGAGGCTTTGCGCCTTCGCTGACCGTGCAACGCTGTCCCGTGGCGGGTTCCGCGATCGAGTTCACGATCGACGACGCGCTCGGCGGCACGCGCGGCTTCCTGCTGATCTCGACCGGCGTCACGCCGATCCCGTTCAAGACCGGTTGCGCGCTCGACTTGAACTTCCCGGTGACGAAGGTCGCGACCTTCGCGACGTCGGGCTTCGGCCCCGGCAACGGGGATGCGTCGATCGCGTACCCGCTGCCGCTCGCGCTCGCGGGCACGACGTTCGTCGCGCAAGCCGTCGTGCGCGATCCCGCGAGTCCGAATCAAGCCGTCGTCACGAACGCCGTCGTCGTCGACGTGGAGTGATCAGGCGCGTTCATGGACCAACGACGACGAGACGCGTGACACGTCTCGCACCTCCGGCTCCAATGTGACCCGTTCGAGGAACACGACTTCGGCCGCGGCGCAACTCGCCGTTGCCACGGGACACAAGGGGACTGCATGCGACGTTCGATCTTTGCACAGCGCGTCGATGCTGACCAGCATCGGATGGTTGTCGCTGCTCGGTGGCTTCGCAACTCGGAGCGCCATCGCGCAGCATCCGTGGTTCTCGCCGTTCGGGCCGCACGTCCCGACCATCGGTTCCAAAGAGGCGTACGCGACGTTCGCCGACCTCGACGAGGACAGCCGCATCGACGTCGTCGTCGCGCGGGCGGGTCATATAGTGCTCGGGCGCGCGACCGGCGGGACGTACGCGTTCACGACGAAACTACCGGGCAGTCCGGCGGCGTTCCATCGGCGGTCGCAGTCGGGCGGTTTCGTCGGACTCACTTGCCGGGATCTGGTCTACGTCGACAGTCAGCTCGCCGCGGCACGACTGATCGTGGCGACCGGCAACAACACGTACGCCTACGGAGCGACGACGACCGCGCTGCTGACGGTGAACGTCGCCCCCCAGGCCGTGGACATCGATGCGGACGGCACTTGCGAACTCGCGTTCGTGAACGTCGCCGGGAAGCTCGCCGTGCACTCGGTCGCGGCCACCGGAACGTGGGCCAGCGTGGTTTCGATGCCCGCGTACTCCGGCTCCGTTCGGACGTACGTCTACGCCGACTTCGACGGCGACGGCGACGGCGACTTCGTGGTGTTCACCGATCAGACCGGTCCCCAGAACCTTCGATTGCTTCGCGCGAACGGGGGTAACACCTACATCGCGGGGCCGACGACCGCATTGACCCCCGGTTCGATCGTCGCGAGCGCCCCGTGCGCCGCTGTCGATGTCGACCAGGACGGCGACCTCGACCTCGCCTACGCGCGCGCGCTGCCGACGGGGATCCAAATCGCGCGCAACGATGGAACGGGCGCGTTCACGCTCGATCCGATGCCGCTTCCGACCGCGTCGCCCTTCGCGATCTCCGATCTCGACGGTGATCGTGACGGCGACCTGGTCGGCGTCTCCGTCGTCGGACACATGACGACGCTGAAGAACGACGGCAGCGGGCAATTCCTGACGTCCGTGCCGGACTCGTTCGTCGCGAAGAACGCGATCGCGATCCGCCTCGCGCACGTCGACGGCGACGATGCCATCGATGCCCTCGTAGCGACCTATGACGCATCCGCTCCGGCCGGACTCGCGGTGCGCGTGCTCACTGCGCTCGGGATCGACGGTGGCGGATTCAAGGCGGCTCCAGGCACGAGTCCGCAGAGCATCACGAATCCCGCGCTGGCGATCGGCGATGTCGACACCGACGGAGTCCTCGAGGCGGTCCGCTCGTTCGCATCGCAACTCGAGACGTCCGAGTGGGATGGACAGTTCGTTTTCGCTCTCCAGAAGACCGCGATCGCTCCGCCGAGTGATCGCATCGAGCTCGCCGATCTGAACCAGGATGGACTGCTCGACTGTATCGGGGACGCTCCGCTGGGCTCGAATCCGCCGTTCGGGATCAGCGTTTCGATGAACCAACACGGTGCGCTGACCAATGGGGTGTCGGTCTTCGCGACGAAGCCCGCGGTCCAGGCGCACCAGGCGGACTTCGCGCTCGGCGACTACGACGGCGATGCGGATCTCGACGCTGTCGTCGTCGGCTGGCCGAAGGCGCCGGGACTGCCGCTGCATGCGTTGCGACAGATGGTGAACCAAGGCGACGCCCTCGGTGCCCGGCCGCCACGCTCGTCCCGGCGACGCCGCTGTTGGACGCATCCCTCGATCACGTCGTCACGGCGGATGCCGACAACGACGGCGATCTCGACCTGTTCGTCGGCAACGTGAGTTCGACCACGTCCGACGTGGCGCTGTTGGTCGGGGACGGGCAAGATGGATTCCTCCCGACGTCCGCGCTCCCGATCAAGCTCTCGAGTCAAAGTCAGTCGTTGCGCGTCATCGACGTCGACGGCGATGGCGCGGTGGACGTGCTCGGATCCGACGCGCACTCCAGCATCACGGCGCTCTACGGCAATGGGAACGGTTCGTTCGCCACGAAACGCGGTGCTGGCTGGGCTTCCGGGATCCACGCGCGACGTGCAGTTCGCCGATTTCGACGACGACGGACTTCTCGACGCGCTTCGCCGTTCCGCGTGACGAATGGGGTGCCGTTCATGCGACAGACGATGCCGCGGTCGTTCGCGCAGTTCCAACACTCGAGCGCCGGTACGAGACTGCTCGATGCCGTCCCCGTGGATCTCGACGGCGATGGCCGCGCCGACTTGGTCGGCATCCGCGAAGACACGCGCGCGCCGTTCGCGATGCACCGACTCTGCAGCGGTCCGACGGAGCACGTGGCCCACGCGTGCGCGGGCTCGGGGGGGATCGAGCCCAAGTTGTCCGTGCAGAACTGCCCGATCGCCGGATCAACGCTCGAGTTCACGATCGACGACGCGCTCGGCGGCACGCGCGGCTTCCTGCTGATCTCGACCGGCGTCACGCCGATCCCGTTCAAGACCGGTTGCGCGCTCGACTTGAACTTCCCGGTGACGAAGGTCGCGACCTTCGCGACGTCGAGCTTCGGCCCCGGCAACGGGGGATGCGTCGATCGCGTACCCGCTGCCGCTCGCGCTCGCGGGCACGACGTTCGTCGCGCAAGCCGTCGTGCGCGATCCCGCGAGTCCGAATCAAGCCGTCGTCACGAACGCCGTCGTCGTCGACGTGGAGTGACGAGCACCCACCCACAGGACACCCACGAAGTCACCTCCGCCAAGCCGGCCCCCAAGCCGGCACCCCCAAGCCGGCGCGGGCCACGGCCACCGGGCCAGCGGGCCCCCGGGCCGGCACCGGGTGGTGCCCGGGTCGGCCCGTCGTGCCCTTCACGAGGATCGGTCGTATGGGAGCTTTCGATCAACTCTTCGGCTCCAGGATTGTCACGCTCGACGAAGGCCGACGATGCCGATTGCCGAGCACGCTCCGTCGCGTGCTTCTCGACGAAGCCGACAGAACGACCGCGGTCGTCCTGCTCCACACGGTTCGAGGAGACTCGCTGCGGATCGTCGATGTCGGCTCCATCCTCACGATCTTGGCGAACAGTTCGCCCTCGCCGAGGTGGGCGAGATTCTTGGGCGCCAGGGCGTCCGTGCACACACGCTACGTCCGTTGCGATCGGCGCGGCCGCATCACCCTCGCAACGCCATTCATCGAACACCTTGGGCTTACGCGCGAACGACGGCCGAAGGTCGTCGTCGTGGGATGCGGCCGCTCCATCGCGATCCTCACGGTCGACGCGTGGGCGCGACTCGAACGCGAACAGGACGACACGATCCGTCGCTGTTTCGAGCGCCTCCCCGATCCACCGCCGTTGGCTAAGGACTGATCCGCACGATCGTCACGCCCGCAGCGCGGCGAGCGGCGGCGCGTCGAGCACGGCCTTGCGATTCAGCAGGCCGAGCGTGACCGTCAGCGCCGGCAGCGCGACGAGCGCGATCGCGATCGAGCCCGGCGCGAACGCGAACGTGGCGTCGAACCACTGTGTCGCGACCAGCCAGCCGAGGCCGCACGAGAGCACTCCGCCGACGAGCGCGGCGAGGAAGCCGAGCGCCGCGTACTCGAGCGCGAGGCTCGACGCGACCGTCTTGCGCGACGCGCCGAGCACGCGCAACAGCACGCTTTCCTCGACCCGCTGCGCGCGACTCGCGAGCACGGCGCCGACCAGCACCAGCAGGCCCGCGACGATCGAGAACGCCGCCATGAAGCGGATCGCCGAACCGACGCGTTCGAACAACTGGTCGGCCGTCGCGAGGATCGACGTGACGTCGATCGAAGACACGTTCGGATACCCGTCGAGCACGCGTCGCTGTAGCGCGCCGATCGCGGCCGCGCCATCGGCGCGTGTGACGAGCACGTGGAACTTCGGCGCCTGTTCGAGCACGCCGGTCGGGAACACCATGTAGAAGTTCGGCCGCACCGCGCGCCAATTGACGCGGCGGATGCTGTCGACGACGCAATCGACGTCCTGGCCTTGCACGTCGAACACCAGCCGATCGCCGCGCTCGAGCGCGAGGCGCTCGGCGATGTCCTGCTCGATCGAGATCGGAACGGGCTTCGTCGGGTCGGTGACGGCGCCGGTGAACGTGCCGTCGATGATCGTCTCGGTGTGCTCGAGGAAATCGCGATACGTCGAGCGGTACTCGCGCCGCAGCGCCCAGCGCGGGCGCCCGCTGTCCTCGGTGATGTCCTGCGACTTCACGCCGTTCACGGAGCGGATGCGCATCGTGATGATCGGCGCCTGCTGTGCGACTTCGAGTCCTTGCGCACGGATCAACTGCGCGAGGCCGTCGACTTGGTCGTCTTGGACGTCGAAGAAGATGATGTTCGGTTCGCCCTCGCCCGAGATCGTCTCGATCTCCGCCAGCAGCGTCGAACGCGCTTGGACCAGCGTCAGCAACGCCGCGGTGCCGAGCCCGAGCGCGACGAGCACCGCGATCGTCTGCGAACCCGGCCGATGCAGGCCGGACAGGCCGTAGCGCGTCGCGAACGCGATGTCTTTCGGCACGAGCTTCCGCGCGAGCCACGTCGTCGCGCGCGCGCACGCGGCGAGCACGAGAAAGAGCCCCGCGACGGTCCCCGTGAAGCCGAGGCCGCTCTCGACCCGACCGGTCTGCACCGTCGCGAAGCCGAAGATCGCGAGCAGCAACAGCGCCCACACGGCGAAGCGCCACGGATCACGGCCCTCGGCGCCGAAGAACGACGCGCGCACGGCGACGAGCGGCGACACGCGTCGCAGCGGCAGCAGCGGCAACAGCGCGAACAGGATCGCCGCGAACAAGCCGGTAACGACACCGACCGCGATCGACGGCAGGTCGACGCGCGGCTCGATGTCGACCGGCAACATCGACTGCACGGCGCCCGGCAACAACTGCTGCGCCGCGAGCCCGACGGTCACGCCGATGATCGCGGAGCACACGCCGAGCGCGATCACTTGGAACACGTGCGCGACGAAGACTTGGCCCGCGCGTGCGCCGAGGCATCGCAGTGTCGCGGCCGCTTCGAGCTTGCCGCGCAAGTGGATCAACATCGCCGAGCCGGCGCCGAGCCCACCGAGGATCAACGCGACGAAACCCACGAGCTGCAGGAACGAGCGCAGATTGCGCAACTGCCGGCCGAAGTTCTCCTGCGTCGTGCGGACCGTCGCGACGCGGACGTCGGTGCCGTCGGTCTGCTCCTGGATCGCGTCCGCGATCGCGTCGGCGTCGACGCCGTCATCGAGCGCGTAGAAGCGGCGGTACGACACGCGACTGCCGCGCGCGAGCAGCGCGTCGTCGATGCCTTCCAGCGGCACGAACACGCGCGGGCCGAACAGCGCTTCGTTCGCGGATTCGCCGGGGACTTTGTCGAGGGCGCCGACGATCTCGTACTCGCGCGAGCCGATCTTGACGACGCTTCCGATCGACGCGCCAGCTTGGCTGAGCAGCGACGAATCGACCAACGCGCCGCGACCGCGCACGGCGAGGTCCGCGGCCGCGGCCGGAGTCGTCTCGAGCGTGCCGTAGAACGGGTATGCGGCGCCGGTCGCGCGCACTTGGACGAGGCGCGTGCCGCCGCCGTCGACGAACACGGCCATCGACGTGAACGTCAGCATGTCGACGGTTTCGCGCAAGTCGTCGCCGGCGCGCTCCCGCACGAGGGCATCGAGCGACTCGTCGATCGGTCCCGCCATCTGCAAGCGCAGGTCGGCGCCGAGCAGCTCCTTGCCTTGCGCGTCGATCGCGCGTTCGACGTCGGCTCCGAACGACGAGACCGCGACGATCGCCGCGACGCCGATCGCCGGTGCGGGCACGAGGATCGGCAGCCACGCGAGCGAGCCGCGTGCGTCACGCCACGCGTAGGTCCGCGCGAAGCGGTCGAACAGCGTCTTCCACCAACTCATGAGGCGGCGACTTCCACGACGCGATCGCGAGCGATGCGGCCGTCGGCGAGTTCGAGGATGCGACTCGTGCGCTGTGCGAGCGCGAGGTCGTGCGTGACGAGGACGAGCGTCGTGCCGGCGTTCGCGTGCAGCGCGAACAGCAGATCGGCAACGGCTCGACTCGTCGCGCCGTCGAGGTTGCCGGTCGGTTCGTCGGCGAACAGGATGCGCGGGCGATGCACGAACGCGCGCGCGAGCGCGACGCGCTGCTGCTCGCCACCGGAGAGTTGGATCGCGTGGTGGTCGAGGCGGTCCTTCAGGCCGACTTGTTCGAGTTGCTCGGCCGCGAGCCGGCGCGCTTCCTTCGCCGGAGTGCCGCGCAGCTCGAGCGTCGTCATGACGTTCTCGAGCGCGGTCAGCGTCGGCAGCAGGCGGAAGCTCTGGAACACGAAGCCGACTTCGCGCGAGCGCCACGCGGCGAGTTGGTCCTCGTCGAGTGCACCGAGGTCGTGGCCCGCGAACATCACGTGGCCGCGCGTGGCGCGATCGAGGCCGGCGCACAGCGACAGCAACGTGGTCTTGCCGCTGCCCGAGGGCCCGACGATCGCGTTGGTCGTGCCGGGCTCGACGGTGAACGAGACGTCCTTGAGGACGTCGAGGCTGCGCGAGGCGCTGGTGTAGGTCTGGGTGACGTGGTCGACGGCTAGGAGAGACATATGGCGCGAGACGATAGCCGTGGATCGGGCCGGGGGCAGGGGGTGGGGTTGGGCGGGACTTCGCGGGACGGAACGGGGGCGCTTCGCTTTTCGTACCGCGAGCGGAGCTCGCGTCTGGGGGGTGAACGGGGACGGTCCCCTCATCTGCTCTGTCCCCTTTGCATCTGCGGGGACGGTCCCCTCATCTGCTCTGTCCCCTTTGGGTTTGCGCGCGCGGGACTGTGTCGGAGCGCTTGTTAGGCTTCGGGCATGGCTATCGCACGTAACACCACGAAGTCCGCCAAGTCCTCGGGTCGTTCGAGTGCGAAGGCCGCGCCCAAGAAGGCCGCGGCGAAACCCGCCGCCGTCGGCGAGCGCATGACGCTCGCGCAAGTCATGCGCGAGCTCGAGGCGGCCGGCTCGCCGAAGACGCGGCAGACGTATGCGCGACATGGCGCCGAGGAGCCGATGTTCGGCGTCGCGTTCGGCACGCTGTTCAAGATGCAGAAGCGAGTCCGCGTCGATCACGACCTCGCGCTCGCGTTGTGGGACACCCGCAACTTCGACGCGCGTTGCTTCGCGATGAAGATCGCGGATCCGGCGCGCATCACGCCGGAGACGCTCGACCGCTGGGCGCGCGAGCACCGCATGCGCGGCGTCAATCTCTACGTCGCGTCACTCGCGTCCGAGAGCCCGCACGGCGGCAAGAAGCTCCGCGAGTGGCTCGCGTCGTCGGACCCGGCGCTGCGCGCGATGGGTTGGTGCCTCGCGGGAGTGATGTCCGCTCGCGACGAGTCGATCCCCGACGCGTGGTTCATGGATCGACTCGCGCAGATCGAGAAAACCATCCACTCGGTGACCGACGCCGAGCGCAGCGCGATGAACGGCGCGCTGATCCAGATCGGCTGCCGCAATCAGGCGCTGCGCAAGGCCGCGATCGCGACGTCGAAGCGCATCGGCAAAGTCCAGGTCGACCACGGCGACACCGCGTGCAAGACGCCGGACGCCACGCCGTACATCGAGAAAACGTGGGCCCACTCGACGAAGATGGGCTTCGATTCGCCGGCGGCGCACGAGCGCTCGCGCGAGTCGATGCGGACGAGGTGCTGAGGGAGTCGAACGGGGACAGAGCAGATGAGGGGACTGTCCCCTTTTCGGGGCAGAACTACGGGGACGGAGGCGCACCTGTCCCCCGTCTGTCCCCGAGTTCGCGACGCAGGTACGGCCGGCGCTTCGAGCGGCGCGCGACCTCGACGAAGCCCGCCTTCTCGAAGCTCGACGCGAGACCTTGCCACACGAACGGTGGCGGTTGGTCCGGGTCGACGTCGTTCGGGAAGCCCTCGAGCAACGTCGCTCCCCTCGACTTCGCATGCTTCGCCGCGGCTTCGAGCAGGCGCTTCGTGAGGCCTTTGCCGCGCGCCTCCTTCGCGATGAAGAAGCACATCACGACCCACGCGTCACGCCCGTCGAGCGACTTCATGACGCGCGAGCGCACGAGCGGCGGGTACTCGGAGCGCGGCCCGAGCGCGATCCACGCCACCGGTTCGCCGTCGAGGTAGCCGAGGAGGCCGGGCTCCTTGCGCGCATCGACGATCGCGCGCATCGCGTTCTTGTTCGCCGAGCCCTTCGTGCGCGCGTACGCGCTGCCGAGCCGCGGCCACATGCACCAACAGCCGTTGCAAGCGCCCTTCGCGCCGAACAGGCGCTCGAAGTCCTCCCACCGCGCCGGCGTCAACGGATGCACGACGAGAGCAGAGCGCGACCCCATACGACGACCTCCAGCGGCAGCGGCGAGCCAGCGTATGGGGTCAGCCCCCGTGCGCAATCGCTCAGGGGCTGACCCCTTCGTCGGGTGTGGCTATCGTCCGGCCCATGCGCACGGTGCTCGGTGTTCTCCTGCTGCTCGTCGCCTCGTTCGGTTGCGGCCGCGACGACGCCGTCGAGTTGTCCACGTCCAGCGAGTCCGACGACTCCGCGCGCAAGGTGCTCGTGTGCCTCGGGGACTCGATCACCGCGGGGTACGGGCTCGATCCGGACGAGGCTTATCCGGCTCTGCTGCAGCAGAAGATCGACGACGCCGGGTTGCCGTGGCGCGTCATCGCCGCGGGAGTTTCCGGCGACACGACCGCGGGCGGATTGCGCCGACTCGACTGGGCGTATCGCTCGGGAGTCGACGCGGTGCTGATCGCGCTCGGCGGCAACGACGGCCTGCGCGGCGTCGACCCGCGCACCGTGAAGGCGAACCTCATCGCGATCGCCGAAGCGACGCGCGCGAAAAACCCCGACGCGCGCATCGTCCTGGCCGGCATGAAGTCGCCGCCGAACATGGGCGTGACGTTCACGAGCGCGTTCGAGGACGTCTTCGAAGAAGCCGCCGACGAGGCCGACGCACTCTTCATCCCGTTCCTGCTCGAAGGCGTCGGCGGCATGCGACTGCTGAACCAGTCCGACGGGATTCACCCCACGGCCGAGGGGCAGAAGATCCTCGCGGAGCATCTGTGGGAAACGCTCAAGGACGTGTTGGGCGAGTGAGCGTCGGGCGGCAACTACGCGTCGGGCCGTCGTGCGGCGTCCAACGCGCGTTGGTGAACTTCCGCGATCTCCGCCGTGTCGTGTCGCTCGCGCAGCTTCCCGATCTCGTTCGCCAGACGCGCGCTCTCCGCCGCCGACGGCTCACCGACCGTCGCGTTGTACAGCGCCTTCGCCTGCTCCAACGCGATCTCCGCCGTGTCGTGTCGCTCGCGCAGCTTCCCGATCTCGTTCGCCAGACGCGCGCGCCCCGCCGCCGACGGCTCAACGACCGTCGCGTTCATCAGCGCCGTCGCCTGTTCCAACGCGATGTCCGCCGTGTCGTGTCGCTCGCGCAGCTTCCCGATCTCGTTCGCCAGACGTGCGCGCTCCGCCGCCGACGGCTCAACGACCGTCGCGTTCATCAGCGCCGTCGCCTGTTCCAACGCGATGTCCGCCGTGTCGTGTCGCTCGCGCAGCTTCCCGATCTCGTTCGCCAGACGTGCGCCGTCCGCCGCCGACGGCTCACCGACCGTCGCGTCATCAGCGCCATCGCCTGTTCCAACGCGATCTCCGCCGTGTCGTGTCGCTCGCGCAGCTTCCCGATCTCGTTCGCCAGACGCGCGCACTCCGCCGCCGACGGCTCACCGACCGTCGCGCTCAACAGCGCCTTCGCCTGCTCCAACGCGATCTCCACCGTGTCGTATCGCTCGCACAGCTTCCCGATCTCGCGCGCCAGACGCGCGCACTCCGCCGCCGACGGCTCAACGACCGTCGCGTTGCTCAGCGCCTTCGCCTGCCGCAACGCGATCTCCACCGTGTCGTGTCGCTCGCGCAGCTTCCCAATCTCGTGCGCCAGACGCGCGCGTTCCGCCGCCGACGGCTCACCGACCGTCGCGCTCAACAGCGCCGTCGCCTGTTCCAACGCGATGTCCGCCGTGTCGTGTCGCTCGCGCAGCTTCCCGATCTCGTTCGCCAGACGTGCGCGCTCCGCCGCCGACGGCTCACCGACCGTCGCGTTCATCAGCGCCTTCGCCTGTACCAACGCGATCTCCGCCGTGTCGTGTCGCTCGCGCAGCTTCCCGATCTCGTTCGCCAGACGTGCGCGCTCCGCCGCCGACGGCTCACCGACCGTCGCGTTCATCAGCGCCTGCGCCTGCGCCAACGCGATCTCCGCCGTGTCGTGTCGCTCGCGCAGCTTCCCGATCTCGTTCGCCAGACGCGCGCACTCCGCCGCCGACGGCTCACCGACCGTCGCGTTGTACAGCGCCTTCGCCTGCCACAGCCCGATCTCCGCCGTGTCGTGTCGCTCGCAGCTTCGATCTCGTTCGCCAGACGCGCGCCGCCGCGACGGCTCACCGACCGTCCGTTGTGAAGCGCCATGCCTGTTCCAACGCGATTTCCGCGTGCGCTCGCGCAGCCCGATCCGCCGACGCCGCCGCCGACGGCTCACCGGCCGTCGCGCTCAACAGCCCCTTCGCCTGTTCCAACGCGATCTCCGCCGAGTCGTGTCGCTCGCGCAGCTTCCCGATCTCGTTCGCCAGACGCGCGCACTCCGCCGCCGACGGCTCACCGACCGTCGCGTTCACGATGCTGCGTGCCAGTCGAGTTGCCGACACTTCGTCGAATTGCTTCGCAAGCTCGCGAATGTGTGACCACAGCGTCTCCCGCAATTGCCTTGTCACGTCCTTCGAAAAGGCGGATGCGGTGATCGACCAGATGCGAGCGAGGAAGTCGCTAGCAAACGGTCCGAGTTCGACCGCAATCGTTTCCACCGCCCTCATGATCCACAGGTGACCTCCGACACTGATGACATTGCGGAGTACCCAGAGTGCGAAGTGGTCCGGCTGCAGTTCCCAGCGCTGCCCGACGACCCTCACGAGTCCACACCTGGCGAGTGCATCCAATGCCGAGGTCAGTCGCGCGTCGACCAGTGTCCGAACGTGCTCGTTCGCGAGGTCGATCGCGCCAAGCGCCGCAATGATGCGCAACCCCCGAAGCAGTTCATGATCGCGGGCGAGGTTGAGGACGCTGTCGACCAGCCGGCCGTAGCTACGGGCCAGGATCTCGTCGGGCGTCGTCAACTCGCGGATCGCGACCCCGCGTCCCAGCTCGGAGAGCGCTGCGAGCAGAACCATCGGATTCGCGCCACTCCTCTGCACCAATTGTCGACGGTCGGCCTCGGACAACGCCGACGACGCCACACCAAGCCAGTGCACCCACTCGTCCTCGTCGGGCTCGAGGTTCGGTACTTCGATTGCCTGGAACCAGTCGTCCCTGTGGAACTTCCCACGCCACGCCTCCGCAGGTCCGGGCCACGTGGCAGCGAGGCGCACGAATCGCGGGTAACGCGCCGCGAACGAGGGGTCGTCGAGCTCGAAGAAGAACTTCGCATCGCGCTCGTTCGTTTCTTGGACGTCGTCCCACACGAGCAGGACGGTTCCCCGTTGACCCTCGAACCTCGACAGCTGGCCTCGCAGGTCGTGAATGCTGCGATGGATGAACGCAACTTCGATCCCCGCACGGCGGACGTCCTCGGCGATCGCGAGCAGCAACCGCGACTTGCCGAACCCCGGGGCCCCGAACAAAAGCACCGCGTCCTTCGAACCGGACGTCAGCGTCTCGACGACCGACCGCACCAGATCGGCACGGCCAACGAAGCGATGTTCGAGCATCGTCGCGAAGTGCGGCTGCTTCCACAGCTCGAAGAGCACCTTCTGCTTGCGGACTTGGCCCCAATAGAACTCCCGAACATCCTCGAGCGAGTTCAGCCCGTGATCGAGCATCCGCTGCATGGCCTGGACGCCCGCATCCGTCGCCCTTTGATCGTCCTGCAGCTTCGTGAGTCGCTCGCGCAGACGATCTTCCGTATCCCAGACCTGCTTGATCAGTTCGCCGAAGCGATCGGTGGCGGCAGCGTCCGCAGCGTCCAACTGCGCGAGGATCCGCGTCGCGATCATCATTTCGTACGCGGCGTAGCCTCGCCCTTGCGTCGGTCCATTCGGATGACGATCGCGCTTCAGGATCTCTTTGAACGCGCTCGGGAACTCGGCCTCGACGATGGTGGCGACGCGATCGATCCAACGTCCGCTCGCAGTATTCGCCCCAACCCGTTCGGCCAGCGGCACGAGCAGCTCGCGCCACTCCGCCGGCTCGAGGAATGGCGCCCGTCCACCGCCTTGCTGCGCGCGAATCACGATCTCCGGGACGGCCGACTCGCGCAACGCGCTGAACCGTTCCGCCTCGCTCGCCAGCGCGCGCTGCAGCTCGCCCGGCGCGGCGTGCGCCATGGCGCGGAGATCGGCGCGATGCGTCGCGACTTCGGCCGCATTCGATGCGCGTTGGATCGCCGCGCGAAACGCCAAGCCGAGCAACGCGGTCAGATGCTCATTGCCGAGCAGGGTCTGCGCATCCGGGATCTGCGCCTGTTCCGCCGCGTCATCGGCGGACGCCTTGCGGTTCGTGTAGTACCCGGCCACCCATTGGCCGAATCCCACGGCGAGCTGGCCGAACCAGAACACGAACGGCGTCGCGGCACTGGCCGCCACTGCGGCGGCTGCGGCCGGCGCGAGAACGCCCACCGCGAGCGCCGCGGTCCCCACTGTGAGTTTCAACTTCGTCGACACGCGCTGCCCCCGAGACGACCCATGACCTTCGCGCGCGGCGGAGTGTAGCCGGAGTTCTGGTCTCACTCCGTTCGCGGCAACGGCACTGTCGGCAAGCGTCGCGTGATCGGCAGCTTTACGGCCTGCGGCTCGCGGAGTATGACGGCGCGACGATCCCAGGAGACCCGTCGGTGCGTTTCACGCGGCTCAAACTCGAGAACTGGCGCAACTTCCGCCACGTCGACGTGCCGCTGGCGCAGCGTGTGTTCGTCGTCGGAGCGAACGCATCGGGCAAGTCCAACTTGCTCGACGTGTTCCGCTTCCTCCGCACCCTCGCGAGTCCGTCGAACGGTGGGCTCGCGACGGCCCTCGAGGCCCGAGGCGGGCTCTCCCAAGTACGGTGCCTCCACTCGCGCCAGCGGTCCGACGTCGTCGTCGAAGTGGAACTCCAGACCGACGACGAACGCGCGTGGACGTATCGACTTGCGATCGGTCACGAACACGGCGCGCCGATCGTCAACGGCGAAGTCGTCAAGGCCGCCGACGAAGTCCTCCTGAATCGTCCCGATGCGGACGACAAACGCGACTCGGCGCGGCGCCGCCAAACGCACTTGGAGCAAGTGGGATCGAACGCGAAGTTCCGCGCCATCGCGGATGCCCTCGCCTCGATTCGCTACTTGCACCTCGTCCCGCAGCTCCTCCGCCATCCCGAGATGGTGCGCGGACCCGACGCTGCGGCCCGTTCCGCATCCGATCCGTATGGCGCGCGGTTCCTCGAGCACGTCATGCAGTCGCCCGATCGGACGAGGAACGCTCGACTCAAGAAGATCACGACCGCCCTGCAGAGCGTCGTTCCGTTGCTCAAAGACCTGCGAGTGCAGACCGACAAGTCCGGCGTCCCCCATCTCGAGGGCTTGTTCGAGCACTGGCGCCCAAAGGCGGGTTGGCAGAACGAGACGCACTTCTCGGACGGCACGCTGCGACTCGTCGCGTTGCTGTGGTCGCTGCTCGAAGACAACGGACCCTTGCTCCTCGAAGAACCTGAGTTGTCTCTGCATCGCGAGGTGGTCGCGCGTCTCGCTCCGTTGCTCTGGATCCAGAGCGGAAAGAAGTCGAGGCAGGTCATCGTCAGCACCCACTCGACCGACTTGCTCGGTGACGAGGGAATCGACGCCAGCGAGATCCTGCTCCTCCTCCCCGCAGCCGAGGGAACGAACGTAGTCTCGGCAGCGACGCATCCCGAGATCAAGGGAGCTCTGGCCAACGGCATCTCCGCCGCGGATGCCGTGCTCTCGGCGGTCGCTCCGAGTCCGCGTCAAGGCACGTTGTTCGAGATCGACCGGGGATGACCGCGTGGATCGCCTTCGTCGAGGGCTCGATCGACGCCACGGTCACGCGCCGCGTGTTCGACACCGTCGGCCTCCCGCTCAGCTCCGTCACACCGTGCGGCGGGACTCCGGGTCTCGAGGCTCGGATGCCGAATCTCGCAGCGGCGGCTCGCTTTCAGCGAGTCTTCGTCCTGCGCGATCTCGACCGGCTGGACTGCGTTCCGACGCTGCTTCGTTCGATGCAACCGAACGCGCCTTCCGGTCTCGTCATCCGTGTCGCAGTCCGCCAAGTCGAGGCGTGGCTCCTGGCGGATCGTGATGCCTGCGCGCGATGGATCGGAGTCGCCGCGAAGGACATCGCGCGCGACGTCGAGTCTCTCGCCGATGCGAAGGACCACCTGGTGTCTCTGGCGGCGAAGAGCAAGCACCGCGGCTTCAAGAACGGATTCGTCCCGCAGGCCAGCGCTGCATCGGCGCGCGTCGGACCGCGGTACACGGCGGAAGTCGAGCGATTCGTCAGGACGCGATGGGACCCCGAGCGCGCAGCGAGGCATTCGGAAAGCCTGAGTCGCGCGCTGCGCGCCCTTCGGTCCGCGACGTAGCCCCCTCTCACCGCCCCACGAACCGCAGCTCCACGCCCTCCGCCCCGCCCTCACCCAACTCGAACGCGATCGGCACACTCTCCGCATTGCCTCGGTGGTACGTCAGCGTGTACCTGCCCGCGCCGAGCCCTCGGCACATGAACGCGCCCCGCGTGAGCGGCGTGCCCGGCGCGCGCGCGACCGACGCTTGCAGCGTGAACTTGTCGTCGCCCGTTCCACCATGCACGAGCACGCACTCCTGTCCCTCGGACTGCGCGAGCTCGAGCGGCACGTCGAACGTCGCAGCGAGCGTGAGCCGCGGTTCGAGCGTCAGCGTGAGCTCGCTCGCGCCGCGGACATCGATCTCCTTCGTCGCGACGCCCGCGTCCGGACTGCGCGCGACGACGCGGAAGCGGCCGGCCTTCTGCGGCTGCAGCACCAGCGGTCCGCGCCCGTTCGTGGGACCGCTGACGCCGAAGCCCTCGAGCGCCGGATCGGCCGGATGGAACTCGACCGACGCATCGCCGACCGGCGCACCGCTTGCGTCGATGACGGTGACGCGGACGGTGTTCGATTCGAGCACGAAGTCCTGCGTGCGGGATTCGCCGACGGCCACGTCGAGCATCGCCGTGCACAACGTCTCGGAGACCGACCACCCTTCGACGAACGGGCGCGACTCGCGCACGAAGAGCGTCACGCGCCCCGGCGTCAGCGCATCGATCGCATAGCGACCGTCGGCGTCGGTTTCGGCCGCTTGCAGCGTCGCGCCGAACGCCGTGACGGCGATGCCAGCCAACGGTCGCCCGTCGCGCGTGATGCGCCCGCGCACGGACGCGGCACGCGCATCGCCGACCGGTGGCAACTCGATGTCGAGCGCCGCCGTCTCGCCGACCGCGACGTCGACGATGCCCTGCGCGAGTCCATCGAGCATCCCGAGTCGCGCGAACAACGCCGGGTCGAGCCCGTCCGCGGCCAGCACGTCCTCGCGCACGACCCACCAATGCCGCCCCGCCGGCACGTGCGCGAAACGGAAGTCACCGCGCGCATCCGAGCGCGCGAAGTACGGCACGTAGCGATCCGCGGCCGGATGCGCGCTGTCCGACACGACCAGTTGCACGAGCCTGCGTCCCGCCGGCGGCTCGCCCCCGACGCGCAAGCGACCTTCGATCGCTCCGCCACGCGCGAGCTTCACGGCGACGTCGCCTCGCGTCGCGTCGATCTCGACGACTTGCGTCGGCCACGCCGGATGCTCGACGCGTAGCGCGAGCTTCCGCATCGTTGCCGCGAGCGGCGCCAACGTCACGCGCCCAGCATGATCCGTTCGCCCATGCGCGAGCGCCGGAGCACTCGGCGACGCGGCCAGCGCGTGGACCCGCGCATGTTCGACGGGCGATCCGTCGCGCGCATCGACGACGCGGACCGCGAGCCCGCCGGCCGGCTCGAGCACGATGCGCAACTCGTGGACATCGCGCTCGATGCGCAAACCTTCCACGTGCGGCGCACACCCGTCGGCGACGACGCGCATTCCGAAGTACCCAGGCAACAGCCCGTCGAGCACGAACCGCCCCGGCGCCACCGTGACGAGCGCGCTCGTCGCATCGGCCTCGCCCTGGAACACCTCGAACGACTCGGTGAAGCGCGACCGCGGCGTCACGCCGACGCGGATGCTCTCGATCGCCTTGCCGTCGCGATCCGTGACCACGAGCTCGAGCCGCGCCCGTTTCGGCAACACGATCGTGCGCGATTCGCCCACCGGCTCGACGACGCGCCACGGCGAGAACGGCGACGCGCGCGCGATGACGACGAGGTCTTGCGTGTCGTCGACGTGCTCGAACGCGAAGCGTCCGTCCGCATCGCACACGACGCAGCGCGCCGCGGCGAACACGCCGACGCCGGGTCGCCGCGCGAGCGCGACTTCCGCCCCGGCGAGCGCACGAGCGTCGAGGTCGACGACGCGACCCGCGAGGGTCTCTCCGGCCTCGAGCGCGATCGCTCCGACATCCCGTATCGCATGTGCCGCGAGCTGCATCGGCGCGGTCGCATGCGCGACGAAGCGCGGATGCCGCACGACGACCGTCACCGCTCCCACCGCGACGCCGTCCAACGCGAAGCGCCCATCCGCATCCGACCGCGCGCGCGGAATCGGCAAGCGCGCGAACGCCGCCGCCGTGAACTCCGGCAGCGCGAACAACGCGGGCGCGTCACCGTCCAGTCGCACGAGCGACGACGTCGCGTCGAGACCTTCGAATCCGGCCAGCGCCGCGAACGCGAGGGCCGGACTCGCGAACACTTCGGCGTCAGCGACCGCCTCACCCGCGTCGTCGACGACGCGGCCTTCGACACGCACGGATTCCGCGAGCACGACGTCGCCGACATCGACGTCGGATCCCGACACCACGTCGACGTCGAGCCAGCGCAGCGCCGCGCGATCCGATCCGAGATCGACGCCGAGCGCGTGCAGCGTGCCCGTGCTCGCGCCTCGCAGCGTGAATCGGCCATCGTCCTCGGTGCGCACGGTGTCGATCGCGACACGCGGCGCGTCCGCCATCGCCCCGGCGACGGCGACGAAATCGCCGGGCACGATCTCGAGCAGCGTGACTTCGCGTCTTGCCGCAGGCGCACCGCCCCGCGACACCAACCGACCGCGGATCCCGCTGAGGGACTTCCGGTACGAGTCGGGAATCCTCGCGGACTCGGGAGCCGTGACCACCAAGGTGCTCGACGCCGGAGCGCGCGCGATCGGTGCGGCCGCGACCTCGTCGATCGGCTGCGGGGCCACGTCCACGTCCGCGTCGCGCTCGATCACCGCGGCGTCCCGCTCTTCGTCCGACCGCGCGTCGCCGTCGAGCCACCACCACGACGCGGCCGCGAGCAACGCCACCAACCCGACGAATACAGGCGCTTTCATGACGATCATGCTCCCGTACAGCGATGCGGCTGCGGTCGCGGGAGCGTGCGCCGCGGCGGGGATCGCCTGTCGCAACAGCTCGCGCTTGCTGGCCGCGAGTGCGCGGCCGGACCACGTGAGCCATGCGAACGAACCGGCGAGACCGGCGGGCAACAAACGGCGCAAGCGCGCGAGCCCACGCACGAGCCGCTGCCGCACCGTCACGGCCGGCAAGCCAGTGCGCTGCGCGAGCTCGGGTCCGCTGAGACCGGCAGCGAGCCGCGGCGCGAGCACGAGTCGATCGCCCGCTGGCAACGCGTCGAGCGCGCGCTCCACGGCGCGCGTGAACTCGGCGTCGACGAGTGCGGCCAACGGATCTCGACTTGGCGTCGAGCCCACCGCATCGGCGACCCGCCGGGCGTCGAGGACTCTCGTTGATCGAGCCCGCGCCGCCTGCGCGTGATGCACGAGGATGCCGAACAACCACGGCTCGAGCCGCCGCGTCGCGTCGAACGTCGCGGCTCGCTCGATCACGGTCAGGAACGTCGACTGCAGCACGTCCTCGGCGTCATCGCGCGAACGCATCAGATGGCGCGCGACGCGCAACAGCTCGGGTGCGGTGCGATCGAACACGACCGCCAGCGCGCTCGTGTCGCCGTGGCGACGGAAGCGCTCGAACGCCGATTCCAAGGTCTCACTCGACTCGTTCGTCATGGCGACGCGTTCTTCCGGGAACGCGCGCGAGTGTGACCGGAATTCGTGCGGACGGGATTACTTCTTCGCGCCGAGGACCTCGTCGACCACCGGCTGGATCGCATCCGCCCAGCGCCGATAGCCGTCTTGCGACAGGTGCAGGAGATCCGGCATGACCGCTTCGGGCAACGTGCCGTCGGCGTCGAGGAACGACTTGCCGATGTCGAGGTAGCGGACGTCGTCGCCGTCGGCGAGTCGAGCAATCAGCTCGTTCACGGCGACGTTGTTCATGCGCAGTTCGTCGGCCGGCGCCTTGCCGCGCGGGAAGATCGCGAGCAGCAGGATCTTCGCGTCGGGCATGCGCGCGCGGAACTGCTTCAGGATCGCCGCGACGCCGTCGGCGATCTTCGCCGGAGCTTCTTTGTTCCGGCCGGTGTTGTTCGTGCCGATCATCAGCACGATCAGTTCGGGCTTCAGCTTCGCGAACTGCCCCTCTTCGAGCCGCGCGAGCACGTCCTGCGTGCGATCGCCGCCGACGCCCATGTTCATCGCGTGGAACGACGCGTAGCGCTGCGCCCAGGCCTCGGCGCCCTCGCCTTCCCAACCCTGCGTGATCGAGTCGCCGACGAACAGCAGGCGCTCTTGTCCCGTGGCGGCCTCGCCGCGCGCCTTCAGCTCGGTACGTCGTTCGGGGTAGTTGGGCGTCGGCGCGGGCGTCGAGGCCTCGTGTTGAGGGATCACGCGGCGGTCGAGTTCCGAACGGCTGCAAGCAACGAGCACGCACAACGACGCGAGGACGAGGCTTCGCATGGGACGCTCCGGGTTCGCAGGAGCGCGGTCGCGCTCCGGGTTCGAAGGAGCGCGGACGATAGCAAGGGGCCACGTCCCGACCCGAAAAAGGTGGTGCCCGAGACCATTGGGGGGAATGGTCCCGGGCACCGAGGAATCTCGTGAGGGAGAGCCCCCACGACCAACGGACCGAGGTCCGTGAACTCGACGTGCGGACTTTGGGGGGGGCGTTCCGCACGCCGTTCAATCGGGCATCAACGGTCGTTGTCAGGGTCGTGTGCCGCGGGTCGTGGATTTGCTGCTGCCACGATTCCGCGACCCACTTTGTTTCACCGTTTCATCGCAGCCAGAGCGCGAATGCTGCTGGTGCCCCCACGTTCGTCGTCGTTCCTGTCATCGCATCGGCGCTCACTAGCTGCTCGGCGCCGCCGGTGCCAGTCGCCGTGAACAGCAGACGCCCGTGCGTTGAAAACGTCAGATCGTGCGCGCCCGCGATCGGCGCGCCCGCGACGACCGTCGTTTGCTGCGTCAGCGGATGCACCAAGGCGACCCAACACACGCCGGCCGGGAACTCCGCGGCGACGCCGATGCGCGTTCCAGCGCGATTCACCGTGACCGACGCCAGCGGCATCGAACTCGGCAGCGTCAGCACCGGCGCGAACACACCCGGCGTCGGCATCGAGAACCACAGCGAGGTCTGCGTCGGCGAACTCGCGCGCACGAGGAAATGCGTGCGAACGCCCGCAGGCGCTTGGATCGACGGCTTGCCGACGAGTCCGGTCGCGACGACGCTCGCCGCTCCCGCCCCGTCGACACGCCACAGATCGAGCGCGCCGCCCGTGGCGACTTGGTCGTTCACGAACATCTGCTCGGTGCCGAGCGCCCACGTCGACGTCGCGTTGATCTGGCCCGCGTTCGGGAAGAACGGCACCGAAACGCCCGACGTCTGCGACACGTTGGTCAACTTCGGCGTCGGTCCCGCGAGATCGACTTGATAGAGGTCCGCCGCGACGTTGCCGGCGCGCGCGAAGAAGCGCGCGCGTGACGTACCGAACAACACGCCACTGACCGTGTCGATCGAGTGCTCGAAGTTCGCGTCGCTGGTGACGTGGATCTCCGTGGCGCCCGTTTGCGTCGCGCGCACGTAGAACTCGTGCCCGCCCGCGAGCTCTCGATCGAGCGCGATCAACGCGCCGTCCTCGGAAAGCGCGAGGAGCGGACCGCCGATCTCCTCGGGCAAGTAGTTCGGCGGCTGGATCGCCGCAGGCGCGTTCGTGATGTTCGTGACCGCGCCATTGTCGTCGACGACGTAGAGGTCGACGTTCTGCTCGTCGTCCCCCGCGAGGAACGCCAGCGTCGAACCATCGCCCGACACGGTGAACTCGTCGACGAGTTCCGGAGTCGCCGTCGTCCCCGACGGCGGGATCGCGACCGTCGCGAACGCGCCGCTGCCGTCGGCCGGTGCTCTCGCGAGCGCGTCGCCGAGGCTCGCGTACAACCACGTGCCTTTGAACGTCAGCGAATGCGGCGCGACGTCGACGTCGAGGGATCCGGTGATCTCGAGCGCTGCCACACCACCGGGGAACAGCGGGCCGTCGGCTCGCGCGAGCCAGCAGTCGCCGAGCCCGTCGACACCTTGGTTGTACTTGCGAGCGGCGATCGCGACGGTCTTGCCGTCGCGCGCCGACGCCACGATCGAATCGAACGGATCGAGCGCCGATCCCGGACCGACACCTGTGGCTTCGACGAGCACGCGCACGTCACCCGACCCGCGGATCGAGAAGAAGCCGTAGGTCGGCGTACCGGTGCGGCGGTAGTGGAACACGCGGACCGCGTTCGGTCCCGGCAACTCGAGGGCGGTGATCCCGGCGCCGACGTCGACGACTCGCGCGAAGCCGGGCCCGAACCGATCGAGCGTCGAGCGCTGCGCGAGCTGCATCGGCAGCAGGGTCAAGCCGCTCAGCACCGGCATCGGTGTCGGGTTCTTCGTGCCGAGGATCACGGTGCCGACCGACACCTGCGTCGTCGACGCTCCGGTCGCGATGACCGCTGTTTCCGGCCGCCCTTGACCCGGAACTTGACCGGGCCCGAGCTGCGCCGCGGCGAGCGGCGCAAGAGCCAACAAGGTGGCGAGGGTGATCGTGTTCTTGGTCATGGCTCGAGGTTTACCGCAGGATTCGTGCCGTACTGCTGATTCGTGGATTCGGACAGCTCGTTCGACGCAATCGGGTTCGCTGGATCGAACTGAATTCGACTCGACGCGGCCCTTCATGCGCACCCGCGCCGCGTCGACCGTCAGGAAAACACGAACTGCGGAACGTGTTGACTGGAATCGGATTACGAGTTCGACACCGGCACGGAGCCGCGTCCGAAAGAGCGCCCACGGACGACGCTCGAGGAAAGTTCGGTTCGACGAAACTGGCTGTGGCGGCGGTACTTCCGATCCGCGATCAAGACACTCGGGGTCTTGGATCAGGACGGTTTGCGCTGACGCGACGACGGCGAGCTTTGGGCGAGGTCGTACTTCTTCAGCTTCACGTAGAACGCCGCGCGCGAGATGTGCAGCCGGCGCGCGGCCTCTTCGCGGTTGCCGCCACAGTCCTTCAGCGCCAGCTCGATCGCTTCCTTCTCGATCTCGTCGATCGGCTTCACGCGGACCACGGCCTTGCCCTCGAGATCGGCCGGAGTCCGCGGCTTCAAGTCGAGGTCGGCCTCGTCGATGACGTCGCCGTTCGCGAGGTGGTACAGGCGCGCGATCTCGCTCTCGAGTTCGCGCACGTTGCCGGGCCAATCGTGTTGCACGAGACGACGCAACAGCGGCGGTGTCAGCGTGCGCTTGGTCGAGTAGCGCGCGTTCAGGCGGTCGAGGAAGATGCGCGCGAGCGGCGCCACGTCCTCGTTGCGTTCGCGCAGCGGCACCAGGGTCAGCGTCGCGCCGCGGATGCGGTAGTAGAGGTCCTCGCGGAACGCCGCGGACTTCACCATCTCTTCGAGGTTGCGGTGCGTCGCGCAGACCAGGCGCACGTCGACGGGGCGTGAGCGCGTCGAGCCGAGCGGGCGCACGGCCTTCTCTTGGAGCGCACGCAGGAGCTTCGCTTGCAGCGACGCCGGCATGTCGCCGATCTCGTCGAGGAACAACGTGCCGCCATCGGCCTGGACGAACAGGCCGTCGTGATCGTGGTCGGCTCCGGTGAACGCGCCCTTCGCGTAGCCGAAGAACTCGCTCTCGAGCAGCGTTTCGGGCACTGCGGAGCAGTTCTCCGCGACGAACGCTTTGCTCGCGCGCGGACTCGACGCGTGGATGCGGCGCGCCAGGACCTCCTTGCCGGTGCCGCTGTCGCCGCGGATCAGGATCGGCAGATCGCTCGCGGCCACGCGATCGGCGAGACGCAGCAACTGCCGCATCGCGTCGCTCTCGGCGACCATGCCCGACTCCACGGTCGGCTTGCCGTCGAGCGCGCGCCGTGCTTCACGCAACTCCTGTTCGCGCAAGCGCACGCGCTTCTCGAGGTCGGTGTTCAGCGACTCGACTTGTGCGCGGTGTTCGAGGTTGCCGATCGCGATCGCGGCCTGGCCCGCCAGCGCCTCGAGCAGGTCGATCGAGCGCGTCGAGAACATGCCCTCGCGGACCGGGTTGTCGACGTAGATCGCGCCTTCGATCCCAGCCTCGGTCTGGAACGGCACGCACAGCACCGAGCGCAGATCGAAGTCCTCGATCGAGCGCCGGCCTTGCAGACGCTGGTCGGCGCGCGCGTTCGCGGTCACGAGCGGGCGGCGTTGCTTGATCGCATCGAGCACGATCGAACGGCTGACCTCGTCCGCACCCGCGCCGACGTCGCCGGCTCGCGACTCGAACGCGACGTGCCCCGCGCGCAGCATCACGAGGTAGCCCCGGCGCGCGCCGGTCAGCGCCACCGCGTATTCGACCAAGCGCTCCAGCAGGCGGTCGCGGTCGGTCTCGCGCAGCACCGAGCGGTTGATCGCGACGAACGTCCGAAACACTTCGTCGGGAATGCCTTCGGTCGTCACGCGGCCCGCGGTGAGCGGATGTTCGGCAGTCGGTTCCTGGTCCATGTCGAGGACGTTCGCAAGCGGCTTGCCGAGCAGTTCGCGCCAGACGTCCTGCGCCGGGCGGTCGGCCACCGCGTCGGGGAGCAAGATCGAGCGCAGCGCGGGCCGCAGCTCGGCGGCGACGACGCCGGCGCGCGACGGCGAGACCACCCGCAACGCCGACGCGAGCTCCGCGATCGCGATCGCCCGCTCGCGCACGAGCCCCATGCGGCGCGCCTCGTCGCGCGCGTCGAACAGCAGGCCGGCGGCCTCCTCGAGCGCATCCTGGGCCAGCGTCGCGCGCGCTTCCTCGATGGCGACCGCGGGCGCGAGGCGCGGGACGAACTCGCCGAGGCGCCGCAACGATTTGCGCGCGCCCGCGGGGTCGCCGGCTTGGCGCAACAGCCGCGCGCGCACGAGCTTCGCGCGCAACGTTCCGATGACGTCGGCGGCGGCTTCGAACTCGCGCTCGGCCGCGCCGACCTCGTGGCCCGCGAGCTCGTCGTCGCCGCGCAGCAGAGCAAGTTCGGCCCGGACGAGCGCCGCCTCGGCGCGCGTGCGCGGAGGTGCCGCGCTCACGTCGAGCGTGTCGAGCAGCGCGCCCGCGCGCATACCGTCGCCGAGGTGCAGCCACGTCGACGCGCGCCGGATGCGGCACAGTGCGGCCTCGGCAGGCTGCTGCAAGCGCTCGAAGATCGGCTCGGCGCGCTCGAGCGCGACCAGCGCTTCGTGGCACGAACCCGCGAGTTCGAGCACGGCGCCGAGGTTCGCGAGCGTGCCGGCCTCGCCGGCGACGTCGCCCATCGTGCGCCGCAACCGGGCCGCTTCCTCGAGCGCCGCGCGCGCGTCGTCGAGCCGCCCCAGATCGCGCAGCACGAGTCCGAGGTTGTTCGCGAGCGCAGCCTCTTCCCACGCGTGGCCGAGCCGCGCGCGTAAGGGTCGCGCCGCAAGCAGCGCGTGCTCGGCGTCGGTCAAGCGGCCTTCGCGCAAGAACAGCGTGGCGCGATTCGTCTGCGCGGTCGCGACGAGTTCGTCGTCCCCCACGCTCGTCGCCAATGCGAGCGCCTCGTCCAGCGCTTCGCGCGCACGGCCCGAGCGCCCTGCGCGCAGCGCCAAGGATCCGAGCAGGGTCAGCACGCGCGCACGCGTGGCCGGCCGCAATCCGCGGCGTTCGCGCAGCGTGGTCTCGAGCAGGCGGTGCGCGCCGCCGACGTCGCCGCGCAAGAAGCGCGCGAACGCGTGCGAGCGCTCGAGCTCCGCGCGCGCGTCGACGTCGAGCTTCGCACCCGGCTTCTTCGCCAACTCGATCGCGCGCTCGAAACGCTGTTCGGCCTCGGCGGCCCTGCCGCGCAGGATCTCGACGCCGCCGAGGCGGCGCCAACGATCGATCGCGACCAGCGCGGGAGCGGGCAGTTCGGTCAGTTCGGTGAGTCGGTCGTACGCGCGTTCGAGCGCGCCCATGCGCACGGCGGCCGCGGCCTCCCATTCGGCCATCGCTTCGCGGGCCCCGGCATCCTTCACGTGCAGACTTGCTTGTGCGCACGCGGCGAGCACGACACTCGCGGGTGTGGCACGAGCCACGGCGGCCTGCTCCGTCAGGAACCGCGCCAGTTCCTGTTCGCGACCGGCCAACGCAAGGCAGCGCAACCTCGTCCAAACGTCGAGCGCAAGCTCCTTCGCATCGAGCAGCCGAGCCGCGAGCCGCGGCGCATCGAGTCCCGCGAGCGCGGCGACGCCGATCGCGGGCGCCGCCAGCGCGAGCGCTCCATCGACCTGCCAACGCAACAACCGTCGCTTGGCGAGTTCGGGCAGCGCGGCGCGCTCTGCCGCATCGAGGACCGCCGTGCCCGCTCCGGGCGTGAGCGCTCCGCCGCACAAATGCGCGAGGGCGAGCACCGCGCACGCCGCGTCATCGAGGTCGACGACGCGTGCGCTCGCATCGGGAGCGCGCAGTGCCTCGAGGGCGAGCGCCGAGAAATCGAAGCGGCCCGCGGCCGCGTGGATCGCTCCGGACTCGAGCGCGGCGCGCAGCACCGCGTCGATTTGATCCGCATCGCAGCCGCCGACGGCCGTGATCGCGGTCGCGACGCGCAGCAGGCGATCGTGCGCGGCGCCTGCCAGCGTGACCCCTTCGAGCCGAGCGAAGTGAGCGGCGAGCGCGGGTGGATCGAGCGCTTCGAGCACGCGCGGATCGCGAAAGAGCTCGCGCAGAGCCGCGTCGTTCTTGCCTTCTGCCGGCCAAGGCGCGCCGAGCACGATCAGTGCGCACTGCCGATTCGCGGCGACGAGGCGCGCCAACGTGAGGACGGCCGCGATCGCTTCGCCGTCGACGATGTCTCCACTCTCGATGCGAGTGAGCACCGCGCCGCCGCGGGCTTGCGCGATGCGCTCGCGCGCCAGCGCCACGAGTCGGCCCGCGCGCGCGGGCGTCGTACCGGGCGCGGCGACGTCGTCGGCCTCGAGGTCGCGCGCACTGAACGCGACGCAAGCGACTCCCGCGCGCGCGGCGTTGAAGCGCAAGCGTTCCTCCGCGGCGCGCGCGTCGGCATCCGCGGCCACGACGCACCACAGCACGGCGCCCGGCGACTCGCCGCGCGCGGCCTCGCACGCCGGCTCCAGCGCGACTCCGCGCGCGCACGGCGGTTGCGGTCGCAGCAACGGAGCGAGCGCACGTGCGTCGAGCTCCACGTCGTGGAGTTCCGCGAGCAGTCCGGCCGCACTTTCCGGCCGATCGCGTGGATCGAGCGCGAGCAGGCGTTCGAGCAGCGCCGCGAACTCGGGGTCGATCGCCGCGAGGTCGAGCGCGAGCGCTTCGACGAACCCGACCGCCGGGAAGCGCTCGTAGACGCGCGCCGGCGCGAGGTCGGGAGCATTCGGCCCCGCCGCGAGCCACGTCACACCCAACGAGAACAGATCCGCGCGCGGATCGCGCTCGAGGCCGAGCAGGACTTCCGGCGCGATGAACGGCGGCGTCCCGCGCGTCGGTGCGTCGCGCGACGTGCCGACGGCGGCCGCGAAGCCGAAGTCGGTCAGCACGGCTTCGACGCGCGTCGGGCCGCGTCGCAGCAGGACGTTCTCGGGCTTGAGGTCGAGGTGCATCAACCCGAGGGCATGAAGGTAGGACAGCCCGCACAGCAGATCGATCAGGACAGGTCGACGCTGCTGCGCCGGCAGCGTCGGCCCGGCCTCGGCCAGCGTGTCGCCTTCGACGAACTCGCGGACCAGCCAGCACGTCGAACCGTCGCGTCCATAGTCGAGGATCCGCGTGAGGTTCGGATGGGAGATGCCCGACAGCAGCGCGAACTCGGTCGCGAGAGCGGCTGCCGCCGTACCGTCGCCAAGCAGCACTTTGACCGTGACCGGCGGCGCGTCTGGATCTCTAAGTGCTTTTGCGCAATAGACCTGGAGCTGGGCGTCGGTTCGCAGGACGCGCACGATCGCGAACTTGCCGACCAAGGCGGCAGGCAGCGTCGGTTCTGGCGTCTTGGTCGAGGAAGTCACGGGCCCGATGCGCTCCATCCACTTCGCCCTGGCGATCGTCGGGCGAGTGGTCGCCGGACATTCGTCTCGAAAGCGGATCGACCGCGACCCCCGCCGCGGCCGTCCGGCATTTTCGTGACACCCCCAGCGCTACTTTCGCGCCTGGAGAAGCAGCTTACAACCGCGAAGTCAACGGCCCGACGCTTGCGTCCTGGCTCTGAAGCGAACCCAGATTCACCAGCAGCCGTCCGCCAGCAGCAGCCCACCGCGTCCGGACGACGTCCAAGGAGCGAAGACACCATGAGCGACATCTCGAAGTTCTCCCCCCTGTTCCTGCTCGCGGGCCTCGTCCTCGCGGCGCCTGCCGCGGCTCTCGCGAAGGGTGGCGACACACTCAAGGCCGAGACGCCGATGACGCGTCCGGTCGGCGCGCCGGACACGAACGCCGCGGGCAAGATCCGCGTCGAGCACGACACCGGCGACAACCGCGACAAGCTGAAGGTCGAGGCGCAGTACATCGACATCTCGCTGACGTTCGAAACGTGGGTCGCCGACGGCGGCGGCACGCTGACGTTCATCGCGAACATGCCGATCAACGGCGTCGGTGAAGTCGAGGTCGAGTTCGACACCGAGGAAGGCCTGCCTCTCCCGTTCAGCGTCAGCGAAGTCGCGACGCTCGCGGGCCGCGCTCTCGAAGTGCGCTCGGGTGGCCAGACGTACCTCGCCGGCGTGATCCCGTCGATCGGCGGCGGCTCGGGCGGCGGCGGTGGCGGTGGAAGTGGCGGCAGCGGCGGCTCGAGCAGCGGTTCGAAGTGGGAGATCGGCAAGGCGCCGCTGATGCGCCCGAGCCCGGCTCCCGATTCCGACGCCAGCGGTTACGTCGAGACGCGCAAGCGCGCGAAGGACAACCACCAGAAGTTCAAGGTCGAAGCCGAGCACCTCGATGCGGCCGGCTCGTTCGCGGTGTTCGTCGAGGACGCGGTCGGCTCGGGCGTCTTCGCCAACGTCGGCGCGATGGGTCCGGAAGACAAGGTCGGCGAGTTCGAACTCGAACTCGAAACCGAGGACGGCGATCCCCTGCCGTTCGGCGTCACGAGCGTCGACGACCTCGCCGGTCGCGGTGTCCAGGTGCGCGATGCGACCGACGCGGTGCTGCTCGAGGGCGTCGTGCCGGGCGTCAGCTTCTCGCTGAAGGCGACCAAGGCCCAGACCTCGCTGACGGCCGTGACCGCGGGCAAGGGCAAGCTGCGCCTGCGCAACGTGCCGAAGAAGGCCCAGCAGTTCTTCGAGCTGCAACTGAAGAAGGTCGGCAAGGGCGCGATCGTCGAGATCTACGTGTTCGACCCGAACACGTCGACGATGGTGCTCGCGCAGACGCTGAACGCGAACGGCGGCGGCAACACGAAGCTCAAGATCAACACCCGCAAGGGCCAGTCGCTGCCGCTGAACGCGCTGACGCTCAGCGAACTCGGCGGCCGCGCGATCGAGGTCCGCCTGCAGGGCACGGGCACCGTGCTGCTGACCGGCGTGATCCCGACGCTGTGAGTCGAAGAGCATGACGTCGCCGGGCGAAGCTCCTGAAACGGGGTGAGCCCGGGGCCGAGATGAGCGAAACGAAGGGCCGGCGCGACGCAAGTCGCGCCGGCCCTTCGTGCGTTGGGGGGGGGCGGAGAGATCGGTGATCGGAGGGGGTCGGATCGACGGCGATGGCGACTGGTGGTGGGAGCCCATCACTCGGCTGTTCTTTCCGTCCGCGAGATCCAATGGTTGCAAACAGCCGAGCTCGTTTGTTTCAATCAGCCGCACCTCATTCTTTCAAACAGCCGGACTGCGATGGCGACCGATCTCCTGCCGCGTTTCGCGCGCGCTCGACTTGAACAAGCGTTGGCGGACACCCCCGTCGTGCTCGTGCACGGTCCACGTCAATGTGGGAAGACGACCCTGGCGCAGCAAGTCGGCACCGAGCTCGGCCATCAGTACTTCAGCTTCGACGACGATCTGTTGCTGGCATCGGCGAAGTCCGACCCACTCGGATTCGTCGCGGACCTGCCCGAACGTGCGGTGCTCGACGAGGTGCAAAAGGCACCCTCCTTGTTCGCATCCCTCAAGCTCGCGATCGATCGCAAGCGCACCGCGGGTCGCTTCATCCTCACAGGATCCGCGAACGTCTTGCTCGTCCCGACACTCTCCGACTCACTCGCGGGACGCCTGGAAGTCCTTCGGTTGCATCCGATCTCCCAGTGTGAGCTCGCGAAGAAGCGGTCGCGGTTCCTCGACAAGCTCTTCGCCGGCGAGTTCTCGACCATGGTTCGAGTGGATCGGCTCGGAGCGGAGTTGCATCGGCGGATCGTCGATGGTGGCTTTCCCGCCGCACTCGCGCGAGCTTCGGCCGGTCGTAGACAGTCTTGGTACCGCCAATACACCGACACGCTCGTCCAGCGGGACGTTCGTGCCCTGAGTCGGATCCACTCGTTCGACGCACTGCCGAGACTGTTGGCCGTGGCCGCCGCGCAGACCGCGCGACTCTTGAACGCCTCCGATCTCGCTTCTCCGTTCCAAGTGAGTCGGCCGACGATCCGCGACTACATCACGTTGCTCGAGCGCGTCTTCTTGATCGACCTCCTACCCCCGTGGCACAGCAACCGTCTGAGCCGCCTCGTGAAGACGCCGAAGCTGCACATGGGTGACACCGGCGTCGCTGCGGAGCTCCTGCGACTGGATGCAGCGAGCCTCGCGAAGGACCGCAACGCACTCGGCCAGCTCTTCGAGTCGTTCGTTTTTCAGGAACTCCGGCGACAGTCCAGTTGGCACGACGAACCGATCACGTTCCATCACTTCCGTGATCGCAACGGCGCCGAAGTCGATGTCGTCCTCGAACGGTCCGGCCACGAGATCGCGGGTATCGAGGTCAAAGCCTCCGCCACCGTGACGGCCGCCGACTTCCGGGGACTCCGCAAGTTGCAGGAAGCAGCTCCACAGCGCTTCACGTGCGGCGTCGTGGTGTACGACGGAGAAACGTTGGCACGATTCGGACCACGTCTGTTCGCAGTTCCAGTGCGGCTCTTGTGGGAACGATGACGGGCGGGCTCGTGCCCGCGGGGCGCTGTGCTCGTCGGTGATGAGCAGCTCTTCGCACAGCGGACGGAAGACCGAATGGCGGCGCGGAGCTTCGTCCGATGAGATTGCCGGGAGCTTGGTCGGAGTCACTTGGCCCACAGGCACCGAGTTCGAGGCAAAGCGGGAGGGCCGATCGGAGATCCGCGCGAAAGCTCGCCGTGGGTTCCACGTCGTTCGGTTCTTGTGCCCGCTCACCTCGACGACGTCTCGACCTTCCGCACGCCCTCGTCATTTCAGACATCCCGAGATCCGACGCCAGCAGCAATGTGTATTCCGAGTCATTTGAATCGAGGCAACCAATCCCGAGCGCGACCGAACCGCCGCGAGCAAGGATAGGTAATCCGATCGTATGCAGATTCGGGTTGGAGAACCACAGCCGTTTCGAGCCGATCAACCTGCCATCTTCGACTCGTAGGTTGTAGATCGTCGGCACGTGGCGATGACGACCTGAGAGGTTCCATTCGGACGAACTCGACTGAAACGTCGACATCAAGACGTTGACCTCGCCATCCCGTTCCGTGGCGGCAGCCACCGTGTCCAGGAATCCCCCTCCCAGCAGGATCGTGGACTTCGGGTCGAACTGTGCCATGAACACTCGAATGACGAATCCGAATTGGGCGTCCCCGTCCGGCTCAGCCATCGTGAGATCGACTCCACCCGCATTGAGCAGTTTCTTGTCGTTCGCGCACCCGTAGAGCAGCACACCGGAATCGGTTGCACTCATCCCTGTGATGTGTGCGACATCCGCGCCCTTGCATAGGACGACCTCGGGCTCCTCATACAGTCCGCTGTACCGCGCGACGAAGGGAACGGTCTCTTTTCCATGTCGAACGAGTCCGGACGCGAGCACGTGTCCATCGTGCACAGTCGTACTCTGGTAGAGAGCCTCACCCCGCAGTTTCGGTTTGCCGAGCACCTCGATGGCTTGGCCGTCGTCCTGGACGCGCAGCGCGGTCGGAACCGTCGTGCGCCCGCCGTCTGCTTTTGCTTCGTATCTCCAACCCACAAGAATGAACTCATCCGGCGTGCGGCACATCGACACGATGCGAACCTCGCGATCTTCGATTGGAATGACCCAGTCGACGTACTGCCGCTCGATGTCCACGCTCGCAACGACGTAGTCCGCGTTCACGTAGTTCAGAGGTTCACCGGAGAACAACGTGAACGGCCGACCTAAATCGAAGTTCACGATTCTGTTATGCCGCGAGGCCGAGCGAGAAGCGCGCAGGCGAGGAGGATCGACGAGGCGACTCAATGGAGAGAGTCGGAGAGTCCCTCCGGTCGCGGAGCGACCGGATCCTGCAGACACGAAGCCTGCGCGGTTCGCAGCCGGCCGCAGCCATGACAGAATCGTGAACTTCGATTTAGCGTCAGCAGGAGCATCACGATGCTGTGTTCGAATCCGCGTTCGGCGGCGACGACTCGAAGCTTCTCTCCCCGACCAATTTCCCGCCGTGATACGGCGTCTTCGGTGGCGAGCATGGTGAGAGCCATCACTACTCCCGGTTCGCCCGCGCCAGTAGGTCGGATGGCGGATGGCAACCCTTCGTCGATGACCCACTCGTTCCCGAGAGCGATCAGCCCGCCATCGTCCAAGTCGACGACGGCGGCCGGCACAAGCTCACCCGGAATGACCCTCGGCGCAGAACCCACGGAGTCTGCACCGGAGATCAGTGCTCCCAGACAGAGCACGGCTTCTGACAAGACGTGACTCAACATGTGTTCGTCCGCTGAAGAGTGGATCGCACGGAGTTACGGCCCCTTGATCATCCTTGCATCTGCCGAAGACCACGCTTGATCGACGGGATCCGTGGTCCGATGGCGAACTGGTTTTCGCGCGTCGAGGCCTCGTCCTCACCTTCTGCTCTACGCCTCTGCATGCGCCGGTCTCTTCGCCGTTGCAGAGAATCTCAGTCCCTTCAACCGACGGTCCGTTAGGCCAACGACCTTGCCCGAAGAAAAACTGCCTCCTGACCCTAACAGCCTGTTGAAAAAGTCTGCCGGCACTCGGCCGGCTGCGAACGAGCATGGCTTCGTTGCGCCTCCTCACCGTATCTCTCCGTCGATACGCCTCGTCGGCGCGCCTCGCCCTGCTCGTTCTCGCTCGCCCGACTGCTCGGCAGACTTTTTCAACAGGCTGCTAACCCGCCCCCCGCTCCAACTCCGCATCCACGCCCAGATCGAACGGGATCGCTCGGCATGCTCTTGCGACGACCAACGTCGCTCCGAGCGACACTACGGCGACCCAGACCAGCGGGAGCTCGGGCCAGCGTGTCAGCGCGAAGCCCAACCCCGCGGCCAGCGCCACCGGCGCCCATAGGGTCTTGGACCAGCCGCTGACGCGCAGCAGCGTCCACGCTCTCGCGCAGCCCGCGATCAAGACGAAGGCCTCGGTCACGAGCGTCGTCGTCGCCGCGCCGAGCGGGCCGTAGCGCGGCAGGACGACTAGGTTCAGCGCGACGTTCAACACGGCGGCGACGATCGTGATGCGCGTGAACGTCGCGGCCCTGCCGGCGGCGATCAGCGCCGTCGTGTGCGGGTACGTCAGGAACACGACGGCCATCGCGGCGCAGAGCACGCGCAGCGCCGGGGCGGCGTCGCGGTAGGGATCGCCGAACACCAGCGCCAGCCAATCCTCCGCGCGCGCGGCGATCATCGTCGCGCCGCAGGCCGCGAGCAACGCGAGCACGAGCGTCGCGCGCGCGACCGCGATCGTCAGCACGTGCGGCCCCGCGACGTGGCAACGCGTGAACACCGGGAACAGCACCTGCGAGAACAGCACCGGGGCCATGAGTCCGAACGTCATCAGTCGGTACGCGACCGTATAGGTCGCCACAGCCGCGTCGCCCGCGAGCGGCCGCAGCAACAACGAGTCCGTGTAGTAGTAGATCGCGACCGAGACCGCCGAGAAGCCGAGCGGGAGCGCCTCGCGCAAGAGCTCGCGCACCAGCGACGGCGCGGGCGCCGTCGGTACCGGAAAGCGTCGCCGCGCCCACGCATGCAAGAACACGTTCTGCGCCGCGAGCCCCGCGCCGAACGCGAGCAGGTACGGCGCCGCCTGCCGCACGCCGACCGCGGCGAACGCGAGCGAGAGCGCGAGGAACACGCCGTAACCGACGAACGCCGAGGTCGCGTTCGGCCGGAACTCGACAGCGGCTTCGAACCCGACGGAGCCCGCCGACAAGCCGTGCGTCAGCGGATGTGCGGCCGCAAGCACGAGGATCGCGATCGTCGTCGGATCGCGCTCGCTGCCGACGATCAGCGCCGTGAGCACGACGAAGGCCGCGATGCCGAAGCGCGTCTTCAGACGCACGGCCGCGCCGATGGCGTCCGACTCGCGCCAACTGCCGTCGGCGATGCGCCGGATCGCGGCACGGTTGATGCCGAAATCGACGAGCACCAGGACCAGCAGGAACGCGTTCAAATAGAAGCTGAACCGGCCGTACTCGTCCTTGTCGAGCAGGCGCGCGAGCAACATCGCCGTGACGACCAGCGACACCGTCGCCGTGAACAGGCGCGCGAGGATCTGCAGAGCGGCGCCACCGCCGACGCGTCGCGACCAACTCATGGTTCGTTCATCGGCGCGTCGAGCATGGGCGCCACGAGAAGGTGCCGCGCGAACCGCGCTGCGGAGGAAAAGGAAAGATGCGAGCCGGAGCGCGCTCCGTCGGACGGTCCCTCGCGCGAACGCGAGGGGCTCCACTCGCGAAGGAGTGGAGGAATCAGCGGACTCGTGCCGAGTACGGCGTTCGAGTAGCGGTCATCCCTTGGAACAGGGCAGGCGCGACCGTCGGTTCGTGTCCGGCTCGCAAAGGGTCGCGAGCATAGCGGCAAGTCGGCCCGCGCACGATCCCGCGTCCGGAATCGCGGCGAACGGCTCGATTCGCGGCCGTCGGGTTCGCCAGAGTCCGAGGTTCCCCGCGCTTGGCGGACGAGGCTCGCGACGCGCCCTTCATCCCGTGCCCGGGAATGCCGAACTTGCGCCCGAGCCCGCGCCGCGCAAGCGGCCGACGCGACCTCGAACGCACCAGGGATCTCACACCATGATTGCTTTGCCCCACCGCTTCGCGCGCGCGGCTCTTTTCGTCTTCGTGGCGCTCTGCGCCCCTCCGACCGCATTCGCGGCCGGAGGCTCCGGAATCCGGCTGCTGCGTCCCCTCGCGCCGAGCTTGCAAGACGATGCGCGCATCGCCATGGCGCGGCTGAACGACGTCGCGGAGCGGCCGTTCTCCGCGGTCGCCGACGAACTCGGCTTCGCGACCCGCATCGTCGACGGCCGCGTGGTGCTGGAACGGGATCACGCCAACGCGGTGCGCGAGCTGCTGACGCAGTACGCCCATCTCTTCGGCTACGACGCGCGCCTCGAAGCTCGCGTGGTCGTGCGTGGCTCGCGTGCCCACGTCACCTTCGAGCGCCTCGGCGTACGTGTGCTCGGCGCTCGCGGTGTCGTGCGCTTCGACGGCGATCGCATCACCGACGCAGCGTTCACGCTGCCGAGGAACGTCAGCACGCGCGGTCGCTTCGCGCTGACCGACAGCGGCGCGATGAGTTCGGGCCGCGCGGCCGCCACCGAGCTGCGGACGCGCCGACTGCGCGAACCGGTCGGACGTTGGCGCGAGGGTCGCGTCGAACGCGTTTGGCGCGCTCGTGCCGACGGGTTGCACGCCGCGATGTGGGTCGAAGCGCTGCCGGACTTCCTCGCGCAGGAACAGGCGTTGGTCGTCGACGGCGACGATGGCGCTTGCCTCGACGTCGTCGACCTCGCGTGCTCGGGGACGGGGCTGTACCCGACGTTCGGCAACGCGACGATCCCGTTCACGACCGGCGGCGGCTCGGGCCGCGTGTTCAAGAACGTGAAGGACGCGCGCGCGGGCAAGGCCAAGTCCGCGTCGCTCGCGCCACTCGGTCGTGGCGTTCCGGAGCTCTCGCTCCCCGACGGCCTGCTCGTCGGCGCGTTCGCGGATGTCTATCCGGCCACCGGGCTCTCTCCGTTCTCCCCGTCGCACGTGTTCCCATTCGGTCCGTTCGGCGACGACGCGGAGATGTTCGACCACGTCAACGTCTACTTCCACATCACGCAGTTCCGCAATCACCTCGAGAAGGTGCTCGGACCGGACCTTTCGGGAGGGCACTCGTTGCCCGTCGTCGTCAACTTCGACGCCACCGATCCGAACGCGTTCTTCTCGCCGACGTCGTTCGACAGCGGTCGCACGACGGGCTGGCTCGCGTTCTTGCAAGTCCCGGCCGGCGGCGACGAAGCCGACCTCTCGCGCGACCCGACCGTCGTCGCGCACGAATACACGCACGCGTGGCTGTGGTTCGAGCTGCTCGACTTCAGCGGTTCGCTGAACGACCCCGCGCGCGCGGTCAACGAAGCGTTCGCCGATTGGTTCTCGCTGTGCTTCCACGGCGACGAGGTGATCGGGCGTTACACGGACGACGTCTTCCCCGGCTACGGCATCGCGCGCGACCTCGCGGACGACGATCACTTCCCCGAGACGACGCTCGAAGCCTCCGCGCTGCCGTGGTCGAACGACGGTCTGCCGGAAGAGCACCGCAACGGCGAAGTGTTCGGCTCGTTCTTGATGGACGTGCGGCGCGCGCTCGGCACGAAGGCCGCCGAGCAATTCGTGTTCGCGGCACTGCCCGCGATGCCGCGCACGATCGGCGAAGCTGGCATCGCCACGTACGACGCCGGTGTCTCGCTCGACGCCTCGCAGACGTTTTTCTCGGCGTGCGTATCGGCACTGTTCGCCAGCGCGACCACCGGCAAGCAGCGTGGCGCCGTGCTCGGAGCAAGCGCCGCGCGCGGGATCACGAACACGAACGACGCGATGATCCTCGCGCTCACGCTGGAATCCGAACCGAAGGCGAAGCTGACGATCCCGTCGGCGATCGTGCTGCCCGGGAACGAGCACGTCTTCGCCGTCACGATGCCCGAGACCGGCTCGCTGTCGATCAAGCTCGCCGCGGCCAAGGGCTCGACCGTGTTGCCGGACTTCACGATCACCGACGAGTTCGGCGGCACGAGCGCGGTGACCGAGACGAAGGCGAAGGCGTTCTCGAAGGACGGCCGCGTCTTGACCCAGAAGGGCCTGACGAAGAACCTCGGCGCGGGCGCCATGTACTTGATCCGCGTGTCCGGCACCGGAGGAACGGTCGGGCGCTACACGCTGACGATCGACGCTTGACGGAGCGTTGACGACGGCTGCGCTCGGATGCGTTCCGAGGCGCTTCATCGTCCAGGAACGAGCGGCGCGGCGCGGGCCGCCGTCTACACTCCGCGCGCCATGCGCACGAACGCCACCCCCCTGCTCGCCTTCGTCCTTTCCGTCGTGTCCTGGTCCGCGACTTCGCCATCCGCGGAATGCGGCGCGACCGTCCGCGTGAACCTGTCGTCCGATCCGACGAAGGTCGCGATCGGCAAGGACCTGTTCGAACTCGAGACGATCGCGCAGACGCTCGCGCCGCGGGCTCCACTCGACGCGGTGTTGGTCGGCGAAGGCGACGCGCTGCAGTTGCCGGCACGGCACTTCGTGATGGCGCTCGATCGCCTGCTCCGCGCGGGATTCCCGGTGCGCTTGGTCGAGTCGAAGTCGCCGCTGCGTTTCTCCGCGACGACGACCGTGATGGCGGGCCCGGAGCAATGGCTCGCGCAAGCCCCGCAGCTCGCCGAGATCTGCGTCGGCGGCGAAGCGCCGCAGCAGTTCGCGGCGCGTGGACTCGAGCCTCTGCTCGAAGTCGACTTGCGCGGCATCGTCGCGTTGACCGGCAAGGGCAAGGGCCTCGCGGCCGAGACGTTCCCCGCCGAGCTGCTCGCGGGACCGGCACCTGGTGAACCGGGACCGTCCGCGACCGTCGCGCTCGCGGTCGGCACGGAGCCGACCGTCATCGATCTCGTGATCACCCTGCGCGAGCTCGCGGCGAAGGGGTTCGGCCGCGTGCTGTTCCTGCTCGGCGCGGGCGAGAACGACACCGCCGGCATCCTGTTGTCGCTGACCGAAGGTGGAGATCGCGCGACGTCGCTGCCGTATCGCAGGACGCCGCTCGCGAAGAACGACCAGCCGGCCTATCGCGCGATGCGCATCCTCGTCGAAGAGGCGCTGCTCGCGATGCGCCTCGAGCAACGCGCGGACGGCTCGTTCCCCGCCGACGACGAGTTCACCGAGGCCGAGGTCACGGCGCTCGCGTTGACCGCGTTCCTCGGCGCCGGCGTGCGCGCGGGTGACGGCTCGCAGGCCGGCTCGTGCGTGTTGCGCGCGCAGCGTTGGCTGATGGCGTGGCCGCACGACAACAAGCGCCATCCGCGCCGCGAACGCTCGATCGTCTCGGCGTGCATGCTCGAGACCTATGCGCGCACGCGTCATCCCTTGCTGTTGAAGCGCGCGCTCGAAGCCCGCGACGAGATCGCGAAGGAACTCGAGACCGACAAGGAGATCCGCGACGGCGCGATCACGGGCTTCGAAGCGATGGGCCTCGCGGCCGCGCGATCAGCACGCGTCGCGAACGTCGACTCGTTGATCGAGAAAGTGCGCGCGCTGATCGAGCCGACGTTCGTGCCGGAGACCGGCGAACTGAAATCGAACTGGTCGACGCGCAACTCGTCCGACTACGCGTCGCTCGCGAATGGACTGGTCCTGTTCGGCGCGGTCGCGGCCGCCGATCCGCGCGTCGTGTTCGCCGCGAAGCAGATCGGCGACGAGTTGCCAGCGACCGACTCGTCGCTGTCGAACATCGCGCGCGTGTACGGCGCGTTCTTCGGAGCGCGCCTCGCGCTGAACGGCGGCGGCAAGTACATGGACGACTTCATCGGCATGCTGAAGCGCTCGTTGCCGAAGCGCGCGCCCGACGACGCACGCGACTTCGAAGCGCCCGATCCCGGCGAGGTGACGTGCCCGTGGAGCGGCGGCGGCCGCGTCCAATCGATCGGCCGCGTCGCGCTGATGACGATGGTCTACCAGGTGCCCGATCAATGGCTGATGCGCGGCGCGAAGGGCAAGAAGGGATGAACTCGGCGAAGCTCGCGACGGTCGTCACGCTGGTCGTGCTCGCGTCGAGTGCCACACTGAACTCGGCCCCGACGCGCTCGGACCGCTTCGCGCCCGATCGTGCCGCGTTGATCGATGGTGTCGACCGGTTGGTCGCGCCGGGCTCGCCGGGCGGAGTTCGCGCATTCGGTGGCTTCGCATTCACCGTCGTCGACGGCACGAACGGCGTGCCGGTCGTGGTCGCCGCGAAGCCCGAGCGCGGGCGCGTCGTCGCGTTCGGACACAACGCGTTCCTCTCGGACGCGACCTACGCGAGCGCGGGCTCGCAGCGCATGCTGACGAACGTGCTGACGTGGCTGCGCCTGGAGCGCGCGAACGCGAGGGCCGTCCAGATCGGATCGCACCTCGACGCGCGACTCGAGGCAGCAGGGATCAAGACGCTGCCGCGCTCGGAGTTGGCGATGGCCGACCTCGTGCTGTGGGACACGCACACGACGCTCAGCGCGGACGAAGCGACGATGCTCGCGGCGCGCGTGAACGCCGGGTCCGGCTTGTTGTGCGCGGCGACGGGCTGGGGCTGGATGCAAGTCTCCGGCGCGGAGTCGTTGTCGCGCGATTTCGCATCGAATCGCGTGCTCGCGCAATTCGGCGTCGCCGTGACCGACGAGTTCGCGGATCCCGACGGTCAAGACGGATTCGACGTCGGGCGAGCCCTCAGCACCGCGAGCACGACCGAAGCGTTCACGGCGCTGGACGCGAAGAACGTCGCGCCGGATCGCCGCGCGCGGTGCGCGAACACGCTCGATGCGTTGTTGCGGTGCGTACCGGCCGACGAACGGACGCTCATCGCGCCGCTGCGCGAGCGCCTCGACGCGAAGCTCGAGCGCTTCCTCGCATCAGCCGCGACCGACGTGCCGCAGCGCACGCTCGAGGACCGACTGCTCGTGCGTTACGCGACCGAGCGCTTCGAGACCGCGGATCCCTCGAGCGTCGGCGCCGCGCCGTCGCATGCGGCGTTCCCCGGCGCCGTGGACGCGAAGTCTCCTCGCATCGCGACCGACGTCCACGTGCAAGCATCCGCTCCGGGATGGCACGCACTCGGCCTCTACGCGCCGCCGGGTGGAGTCGTCCGCGTCGTGCTCGGCGCCGACGTCCCGCGCGAAGGGCTCACGCTGCGGATCGGCTGCCACACCGACGAGAATTGGCATCACGAACGCTGGGATCGTTGGCCGCGGATCGCCATGGCGCGCGCGTTCGACGCGGCCACGGTCGAGGTCGCGAGTCCGCACGGCGGTCTGATCTACCTCGACGTCGATCGGTCGCGCGTGGGCTCGTCGATCGCGGTCCACGTCGACGGCGCCGTCGCGGCAGCGCAGTTCGTCCGCGGCGTCACGACGCCAGAACAATGGGCCGCACTCGCGAACCAGCCGATGGCGCCGTGGGGCGAACTCGAAGGCGAACACGTCGTGCTCGCGCTGCCGTGGTCGGCCTTGAAGGACGTCGCCGATCCGGACGCCGTCACGCGCTTCTGGGACGAGGTGTGGACCGCGCACGTCCAGTTGCTCGGCGAGCCGATCTCGCCGCACAAGGAACGCCTGGTGCCGGACGCGCAGATCTCGGCCGGGTACATGCACTCGGGCTACCCGATCATGACGTTCCTGGACGTCGTGCCACTCGTCGTCGACCTCGCGAAGTTGAAGACCGAAGGCAGTTGGGGCCACTTCCACGAACTCGGCCACAACGCGCAGCGCGATGCGTGGACCTGGGGCGCCACCGTCGAGGTCACCTGCAACCTGTTCACACTGCACGCGATGGAGAAGGTCTGCGGCATCCCGGTCGCGAAGCACCAAAACGTCGTCGAGACGATGCCGCGCGCGCAGGCGCTGAAGGCAAAGGGCGGCGACGCGCGCGCGTGGTCCGACGATCCGTTCCTCGCGTTGATGACCTACGTCGAACTCCAACAGCGGTTCGGCTGGGAGCCGTTCACACGCGTGTTCCAGGAGTACGAACGCGCCGGGCGTCGCAACCGACCGCATACGGACCAAGAGAAGATCGACCAGTTCGTCGAGCGCTTCTCGCGAGCGGTCGGAGTCGACGTCTCGCCGCTGTGGATCGCGTACGGGCTGACGGTCGACCCCGCGGTCCGAGAGCGCCTCGCGAACCTTCCGCGCTGGGAATGACCGCGGCGCACGGCGATTCCGTCCTCACGCGGAGCTTGCTTCGCCGTATCGGGATTCCCACGATGGGCCCGATTCGGGAACCCCTTTGACCCTTCGGAGTGATCTGCATGTCGTCGATCCGCCACGTTGCTCTGCTCGCCGCTCTCGTCGTTCCGTGCGCTGCGTGCGCCAATCCGGGAGGCACGGCGGAGCCGGTTGCGACGACCGTCGCCGCTGGCGCGCAGGAGGCCAAGCCGGAAGCGAAGCCGGCCGAGGACAACACGGCCAAGATCAAGGGTGTCGAGCGCCGCATGGCGGTGACGAAGGCGCGTCTCGCCGTCGCCGAGATGGAGATGGCGAACTTCGAGATCGACCTGGCCAACAAGCTCGCGGCGGCCGAAGCCGAGCTGACGCTGGCGCAGCAAAAGCTCGATCAGTTCGACAAGGTCGACCTGCCGCAGCGTATCGCGCAAGCGGACCTCAGCCTGCTGCGCGGCAAGGACCGCGCGCAGGAGGCCGCCGACGAGCTCAAGCAGATCGAGCTCATGTACAAGGACCAGGACCTGAACGACATGACGGCCGAGTTCGTCGTCAGCCGCGGCAAGCGTGCCGCCGACCGAACCCTTGCCCAGATCAAGCTCGACGAGGCCGGCATCGACACGATGAAGAAGCTCGAGATTCCGCGCGAGCGCCGCCGCCTCGAACTCGACCTGATCGCGAAGAAGAACGCGTTCGAGTCGGCGAAGCGCGACAGCGAGGTCCAGCGCAAGAACAAGCAGATCGGCCTGATGGGCATCCAGAACGAGCTGGCGGGCATCGAAGAGGAGATGGCCAAGTTGTCGGGGCCGAAGCCGTGAACCTCGCTCCGCTCGCACTGCTCGCCACCGCGCTGTTCGCGCAAGCGGAGGACGCGAAGGTCGCGCCGCCGCCGAAGGCGCGCGTCGAAGTCGACGACGCCAGCGTCATCGCGTCGATCACGCGCGGCGTCGACTACCTGCTGAAGAACCAGAACCAGGACGGTTCGTGGGGTGGCGTGAAGAACGCCACGTTCACGAGCGCGTTCGGCAATCCGGCGACGTACCACTGCTGGACGGTCGGCACGACGGGCCTGTCGACGATCTCGGTGCTCGAACTCGGCCGCGACGAGACGTCGCTGAAGGCGGCCGAGCGCGGCATCGAGTACTTGATCCTGAACGCGAAGCTCGTGCGTCCGGCCGACTGGGACGTCGACAACGTCTGGGGCCTGATCTACGGGCTCACGGCGATGTCACGGGCCCTGCAGCATCCGCACTTCGCCGAACACGCGATGACAGCGCGCATGCGCGTGGCCGCCGCGACGTACGTCGAGGGCATGGCGAAGTACCAATCGCCGAAGGGCGGCTGGGGCTACTACGCCAATCCGAACGCGGGCTGGCGGCCCGAGTGGGCCACGTCGTTCACGACGGCGTCCGGACTCATCGCGCTGGTCGAAGCGCGTGCCGCGGGCATCACGGTCGACGACAAGGTGTTCAACGGCGCGGTCAAGGCGATCGAGGCCTGTCGCTTGCCGACGGGCGCGTACACGTACAACGTCGAGCCGCGGCCGAGTCGCGGCTCGTTGATGCTCGAGAGCATCGACAACGTCCGTGGCTCGCTCGGTCGCATCCAGATCTGCAACTACGCACTCACGCGCGCAGGTGCGAAGCTCCCGGAAGGCTCGCTGACGAAGGGGCTCGACCTGTTCTTCGAGCACCACAAGTTCCTCGACGTCGCGCGCAACAAGCCGATCCCGCACGAGGCGTACTACGCGAACGCGGCCTACTTCTATTTGTTCGGCCACTACTACGCGTCGCGCGTGCTCGAACTGTTGCCGCCGGAAGACCGCGCCCGCTACCGCGATCGACTGCGCACCGAGATCATGAAGTGCCAGCAGTCGGACGGCGCGATGTGGGACTTCTGGATCGCGAACTGCACAAAGCCGTACGGCACGTCGTTCTCGGTCCTGGGTCTGTCGCACACGCTCGAGCCGGCGAAGTGATCCACGACGCGCACGGCGCGTGATCGATCGGTTCGACGAGAAGAGCGGCTGCGCACCTCGAGTGCGCAGCCGCTCTTTGGTTGCATCGACGCGTGACTCGTCGCTCCGTCAGGGCGTCGTCAGCTTCAGCCCGTTCGTCGCGGTGATTCCCTGCGGCGCGCCCGCGTCCACGCTCCAGCCTTGGAACCACAGACCGATGCCGCTCGGAACTCCCGCGGGCCACGGTGCGCCGAGTTCGATGCCGCCGTTCGCGTCGAGTGAGAACGGACCGATCGTGATGTCCGGAGCGGGGACGAGAGTTCCGCCGAACAGCGGTGCGTCGATGCGCGATGCGCCGACGAAGAACCACGAGGGCATGAACCCCACGCCGTTCGTGAATCGCAGCGCGACGGGGTAACCCGCGGTCGCCGAGCCCTTGCCGACCAGCACGGGCTCACCGAGCGTGCCCGCGATGCCGCCGTCGATCGACGACCAGGCGGACGGTGTGCGGTAAGCACGCACGTTGGTGCCGATCCCCGCGATCACGAGCGTGCCCCCTTCGCCGATCAACGGCGCACCGATATTCACGTTGGTCACGGCCAACGACCAACGCGTCGTCAGATCGGCGTTGAACGAGAACACGCGTCCGTTCGAACCACCGCCGTTGCTCGCGTAGACCTTGCCTTCCCAGTCGACGGCGAGTCGGGGCGTGATCGCTCCCGTCGCGAGGACGACCGAGGTGTTCAGTGTCGCGCCGGTCGCGGGATCGAGTCGCGCGAGCACGTTGCCAGGCGCGAGCATGTAGACGGAGCCATCGGGACCGACCGCGAACTCGCTGGAGGTCGACCAACCGGCGGGAACGCTCCACTTCTGCGTGATCGCGGAGCCGTCGTCGGCGAATGCGTAGAAGAAGTCGACCGTCACGTTGTTCTGCGTGCGCGACAGGTAGATCGAGCCGTCGGGCCCCACCATCGGCACGTTCTGCACCGTGAAGCCGGGCATCGTCGGTCCGACGTATTGCGGAGCACCGGTCGCGAGATCGAAGCGCTTGATCGCGTGGCCGCCGGGCACGACTTCGCACGAGTACACCGCGTCACCGTGGACCGCGACGCCGCAGTTGCCGCTCACGGAACCGACACGCGGAGTCGTCCAAACCGTAGCTCCGGTGTCGGCATCGATGCGCCGGATCGCTTGATGCCAAGCGACGATCGGATCGCCATCGGGAGCGAACACCACGCCGTCGTAAGCCCCGGTCTTGATCGTCTCCTGCGAGATCCAAGCCTGTGTGCCGGTCACCTGATCGAATGCGTACAAGCGCGCGGCGACCGAGGCTCCATTGCCCGCGCGCGACGCGTAGACCAGTCCGTTCGAACACCCAGCGACCCAAGTCGTCCAGTCGCCGGCGTTGTACGGCAGGTTCGTCACCACAGTTCGGCGCCGGTATCGAGATCCTGCGCGACGATCGGCGCTTCGTTCGGCACACCGCTCGGCACGAAGCCGAGCTGCCGCACCATGAACACGCGGCGACCGGACGTCACGGGCTGCCAAGCGATGATCGAACTCCGCCCGCCGGACCAAAGCAGGTTCGGACTCACGGGCCCGACTTCGTCGGAGGATCCATTGCGTCCAGGCCCACCACCGGCGTTGGTCCAGTCGTCGGCGAGCAGCGGAGCACCGAGAGCAAGGAAGAGCACCGCACCGATCCAAGAGTTCGAACGCATCGGAATCCTCGAGCAAGCGGGAGAGCGTGGAGAAGGCGGCGGGTGGGAGCATCGTCCATCGAGCGACACCGAGCAAGCCCGCAGGCGAGCCCGAATCGAATCGAAGCGCGAACGCATGGACGGTCGAGCGGTCGCACCCGGTTCCACCGTCCCCCGATCGTGGCGCGGAGCGGATCGGTCGACGTGAACGTGAACGGGACTCTGGAAAACGGTGCCCGTGGTAAGGGACCCGGTGGCACCGGCGGAGTGGTGGAACGACCCGAACAAGAATGCCGCCGGGGGACAGAGCGGGGACAGACGCGCCTCCGTCCCCGTCATGGCCGTCGAGCTCGGGTGGGGACAGTCCCCTCATCTGCTCTGTCCCCACGCCTTCAATCGCCACCGCGGAGCGCGAAGCGCGACCCGAAGTCCTCCCTCGGGTTCAAGCTCGCGCGTCCTAGTAACCACTCCGTCGCCAAGGGACGTCGAGAACAGGCTCTCGAGCGGCCGTTCAGCAGCCCGCCCGCAGCTGTGGCGATCCGCTCTACACGTCTCGTCAGTACGTCACCCGGGGCGAAATGGACAGGGGTCGCGAATCACGCCGTCGAGAAGCCACCCCTGCGGCTTTGAATAGCCGCTCCGAGCCCGTTCTCGACGTCCCTTCGCGTGAAGTCTCTCGCGCGACTCAAGGGCGCGGGGGTTCCCAAAGGGGGCATCGCCTCGTTTGTGAAGCCCCCTTTGGTCGTTCGACCGCGAAGCGGTCGACGCGAAAAGAGCAGAGGACTTCGTTCCCCCGCCTGCCTGGATGCCAGTGCATCCGGCCATGCGGCCCCGAGCGATCGCTACGCTCTTCCGCCTTTCCACCACGCCGCGCTCCGCGCGCTCGAAATCCCCCCGCCATGGTCGACGTCGCCGCTCTGCTCCGCGAACTCCGGAATCGAAGAAGGCGCGTCCGGCGCGCGACGGTCGTTCGTTCGTGAAGACCACCGGCGAGACGTTCACGTCGATCGCGCCGCGCGACGATGCGCCGATCGCGTCGACGCGCGGAATGCGACGCGAAGGCCTACGAGAAGATCCTGACCGGCGCGGAAGCCGCGTTCGCGAAATGGCGCGCGTGGCCCGCTCCGAAGCGCGGCGACGTCGTGCGCGAGATCGGCGAAGCGCTGCGCGCGAAGAAGGACGCGCTCGGCACGCTCGTGAGCCTCGAGATGGGCAAGATCCTGTCAAGGGGCAAAGGCGAAGTGCAGGAGATGATCGACATCGCCGACTTCGCGGTCGGTCTGTCGCGCCAGCTCTACGGCGCCACGATGCCTAGCAGGCGCAGAGCACCACCGCATGTACGAGCAATGGCATCCGCTCGGCATCGTCAGCATCGTCACCGCGTTCAATTTCCCGGTGGCCGTGTGGTCGTGGAACGCGATGATCGCGACCGTCTGCGGCGACGTCATGGTGTGGAAGCCGTCCGAGGTCACGCTGACCGCGATCGCGGTCCAGCGCTTGATCGAACCGATCGTCGCGAAGCACGACCTCGCCGGCGTGTTCAGCATGATCAAGGCCGCGGCATCGGCATCGGCTCGAAGCTCGTCGACGATCGTCGCGTCGCTCTCGTGTCCGCGACCGGCTCGTGTCGCATGGGCCGTCAAATCCAGGCAAGCCGTCGCCGCTCGCCTCGGCCGCACGCTGCTCGAACTCCGGGGCAACAACGCTCTGCTCGTCATGGAGGACGCGGACCTCGACCTTGTGCTGCGCGCCGTCCTCTTCGGCGCGGTCGGCACCGCCGGCCAACGCTGCTGACGACTCGCCGTCTGCTCGTCCACGAACGCGTCACGACAAGCTCGTGCCGAAGCTCGTGAAGGCCTACGGCAGCGTCCGGATCGGCGACCCGCTCGGGGCCGGCACGCTGATGGGCCCCGCTGGTCCACGAGGGCGCCGTCGACGGGATGATGGACGCTGAAGAGGCGAAGGCCCAGGGCGGCAAGCTGTTGACCGGCGGCAAGCGCGGAAGGGCAAGGGCTTCTACGTGGAACCAGCCATCCGTCGAAGCGCACGCCGGTAGGAAGATCTGGCGCGAGGAAACGTTCGCTCCCGATCCTCTACGTCGTCAAAGTCAAGGACCTGGACGAGGCGATCGCGCTCAACAATGGTGTCGATCAGGGCTTGTCGTCGGCGTTGTTCACGTTGGATCTACGCCGTGCGGAGCGCTTCCTGTCCGCTGCCGGGTCCGACTGCGGCATCGCGAACGTCAACATCAGGACGTCCGGAGCCGAGATCGGCGGCGCGTTCGGCGACGAAGGACACCGGCGGGGGGGCGCGAAGCGGGCTCGGACTCGTGGAAGGCCTACATGCGCCGCCAGACCAACACGATCAACTGGGGCGCGGAGTTGCCCCTTGCGCAAGGCGTCCAATTCGATCTCTAATCCCACCCGGCGTTCGACTTGGAACCCCGGAACGGTTCTTCGACAGCGACCTTCGATCGTGATCCCGTACCCGTCGGCCCCAACAGCCGCCGGCGTCCGTTCGTGAATGCTCACGCAGATTTCGACGCGGATCGGCAACCGTGTCGCGCGTGCGACCGCCGGTGAGACCCGGCTCATTCCGCGGACCTTTCCGCGTCGGCCGGTTGGCCGGCCAGAAAAGCCGGGATAGACTCCGGTCACTGGGAGGTGAGCGACCATGAATCACCCGCGTCTCGTTTCCGCCCTCGTGGCGACCACCCTCGGGTTCGCCTTCGCCGCCGATGCGGTAGCGGGCATTACCTTCAACCAAGTGGCTGGTGACACGTTCGTCGCCGGTCCGACGTCGTCGACGTTGACGATCCCCACGATCAATTGGGTGATCGGTACGACGGCTCCGACGAACGTCGTGCGCGGCCTGAAGAACGGCGAGGCCATCGCCCGGACCTACACGTCCACCGAGAATCCGGTGAACACGCTGTGGATCAACCCGACCCCGCAATCGGGAACGTTGGTCGCGAGCGGCACCACGAACGTCTCCGTGTCGTTCGTCGCTGCGCTGATGCCGACGACGCCGGGCATCTACAACGTCAAGTACACGTACACGGCGGCCGCGGCCACCGAGCCGAAGATCGCGATCCTCGAGTTCAACATCAACGCGATCCTGCCGCTGCCGAAGCTCAGCGTCGCCGGACCGTTGAACGTCGAGACGCAGTACACCGTCGGCGACCCGCTGCCATCCGGTCAGAGCTGGACGGTCGTGAACAGCGGTGTGTCGGGCACGTCGTTGAATTGGGCGGTCACGGAGGACCCCGAGGTTTCGTGGTTCTCGCTCACCCCGACCAGCGGGACGCAACCGACCGGCGGTGGCATCAACTCGGTCGGCAGCTTCGATCTCGCCGGGCTCACCGCGGGCACCTACTCCACGACGCTGAAGTTCCGCAACACGGACGCTCCGAACGACGCGACGCAGAGCTTCGACTTCCCGGTCACGCTGATCGTGGCGAACCCGAAGTTCATCCCTGGTCAGCGCCTGATCGGCTCGATCCCGACGCCCGAGAAGCTCCGCACGATCGACGTCGACGTCCTCGCCGGATTGAAGATGACGTTCCGGATCAAGACGACGGTCGGCAACCTCAAGCCGCGGATTCAAATCCTCGACAGCCAGGGCGCCGAGTTGAAGACGTTCGTGTTCAAGGCGTCGAAGAAGTTCAAGAAGAAGGCCTTCACGTTCGCGAACACCGGGACGCACGCGATCCGCATCTTCGGCGACGGAGTGACGACGGGTGAGTTCGAGATCACCACCCAGCGCAAGTTGCCGAAGCTCGCGTTGCCCCGATCGCTCAAGAACGTCACCGCGTCCGAGGACTACCTCATCGTCGAAGTGCCGGTGCTGTCGCTGAAGGGCGCCCTGTTGAACGTGAACGTCGTCGGCACGACCTTCACGCGAACACGCTGACCCGCACGTTCCTCACGCCGAGCGAGTCGGTCTACAACGTCGGTGCGTATTCGCAGTCGGTCGGCAACGGCGCGTACCTGGTCCAAGTGCCGCTGACGCAGAGTGGTGAGTACACGCTGCGCCTCTCGGGCTTCAACACGAAGGACATGGTCACGGGCCTGAAGCCGAACCCGCTGGAGAAGTGCACCGTGACGATCTCGCCGATCCAGCCCGTCGAAGGCGACGGCTCGGTCGATCTCGACATCGTCTCGCCGTGACGCGTCGTTCCGCGCAGCGCGCGGAATGAACGAAGGGCCCGGCACCTCGATCGAGGTGCCGGGCCCTTCTCGCTTCTCGCGGACTCGGTCGGAGTCGATCAGGGGTTCAGCGTCACCGGCGCCGCGTTGCTCGCGAACACCGGGATCGAGCCACCCTCGATCACGAGATACGCGTGGTGGATCGTCACCGCGAACGGCAGCGCCACCGGCGGGAGGTTGAACGAAGCCGTGGCATTGCCCGCACCGTCCAGGTTCGCGAGCGAGTTCGACAGGATGAACGTGTTCGGGTTGCCGATCGAATAGATAAAGTAAGTCGTAGTTCAGCGGCAGCGTCACACCCGGCGCGACCGGCAGACCCGGGGTCGTGCCCGAGACGCTGCCGATGACGATGTACTGCTTGCCCGCGTTCGCGGCGCCGCCGTACAGGAACAACTGCTGCGTGCCGCCCGTCGTCGCGCTCAACTCGTTGACGTCGATGCCGAGCGAGCAACCTTCGGGAATGAAGCAGCCGCACAGGCCGGGCGCGTCCTTGGTCCGATCCGTCGGGCAACCGTCGCAGCCGTTGGCCTTGCCGTCGCCGTCGCTGTCCGCGATCGGATTGACCTGACCGAGGTTCACGTCCGCCGCGGTGATGCCCTGCAGGTCGAAGTTGAACGCCTCGCCGGTCGCGATCGCGAACGAGTACGGACCACCCGGGTTCGTGCCGAGCGCGTCACCGGACGCAGCCGCACGGCGTCGTGTCGTTGTAGACGCGGAACGCGGCGTCGGGCGTGTGCGCGGCCGGCGTCGGACCGGCGAACGGCCCGAGGTTCGTGAAGCCGAGATCGTCGGCGTACGCGAAGTTCGACGCACCGTCGTTCTCGACGATCGAGGCGGCATCGACCACGGTGAACCCCGTGAGCGCGACGTCAGGCGTGCCGTCGTTGTCGGTGTCGAGGTCGGTCGCCGTGGCCGGCGCCGTACCGAAGCCGAGGATGTACGTGTTCGAGCCGTTCTCGATGTCCGGCGCGAAGTCGGCGACGTTGACCGCCGAGTTCGGATCGATGCCGGGCGAAATCACCGCGGCGCTGTCGCGCCAGACGAACACACCGTTGGTGCCCGTCGAGAACGCACCGAGGTCGAGCACGACGTCGACGAGACCGGCGCCGGTTCCGTCCCCTTCGACGATCACGAGCTTGTAGCCGGCGAGCGACGTGCTCGGCGGGCCGTAGAGCTCGAACCCTTCCTGACCGTTGTCGGTTCCGGGCGGATTGACAAAGAGCTCGCTGAGCGAGATCTGGGTCTGTGCGGCTTGCGCGCTCGCGAACGACGCGGCCGCGAGCAGGGCGATGGACGAACGAAGCTTCATGGTCGAATCTCCAAAGGTGTCGGGACGAAGAACACGAGCCGCAGGAGACCTTGCGCGCATCAAGACGCGCGAAAGGACGAGTGCATTCGGCGTTGAAGCTCGCACCACGAACACGAGCGGCGTGACGTCTTCCGACGCCACGCCGCTCGTGTTCTTTCCAGCCTCTGCTCTTCAGGATTTGATTCGCGTCACAGTCCGATGTGGACCTCGAGCGGATTGGTGCCGGACACGAAGTTGGTCGGATCGGCGAAGAACACCTGCAGGTTCGCGCTGACACCGATCGGCGCGATCGCGGGAATCGGCAGACCGGGCAGCGTCAACTCACCGGAGCCCGGCACGGAACCGAACAGCCCGGGCAAGTTGATCGGAGCGAGCGTCGCGAGCGGCAGGACCTGGATCGAGCAACCGGGGACGACCGTCGCCGGCACCGTGCCGACGCCGATGAACAGGAAGCCGGGACTCCCGGGCTGACCGTTCTCGATCGTCAGATTCACGAAGCCACCCGGCGTCGAGCACCCGCTGCCACGCAGGCGCGGCGTGAAGCCGCCGGCGCCGACGCAACCGATGCCGTACGGCGCGACGAAACCCGCTCCGCTGAACGCCGACACCGACACCGCGATCGGCGCCGGATACTGCGCCGTGGCCGGATCACCGTTCTGGAGCGTGTGCGCGAGCTTCGCACCGAACGGCGCCGACGCGGCGAAGTTCGCGCGCGACGACGTCGTCACGATCAGCGTCTCGCTGCCGGCGCCGACCGCGCGCAGCACCACGCGGTACATCGGCTGCGGTCCGGCGAGTCCCTGCGTGAAGCTGGTCGAGAACCCGTGGAGCGCTTCCAGACCCGCGCCACCGAGATACGGCTGCATCAGTTCGGGACGCGTCACTTCGAAGCCGTTCAGCAGGTCGATGGTCTCGATCGCGAGCACGCCGCCGCTTTGCAGCACGAGGTCGTGCGTGAACTGCTGGATGCCGTTCTCTTCGCCGACGAGCGTGTTCGCGCCCGACACGACGTGACCCGAGACGATCAGCTCGACGGCGTCACCGACGCGCAGCGTGCTCAACGATCCGCCGCAACTCGGCGTCGCCACCGCACTGAAGGCAGCCGTCGTTCCGGCGTTCGAGTTCAGATGCACTCCCGACACCGACGGCGTCGTCGAGTCGTACGTACGCCCGACGATGCGACCCGTCGCGTCGCCCTGGAAGTTCAACACCCACTGCAGGTCGCTCGGTTCGATGCCGTTGTCACCGGTGCCATCGACGTCCCAAGGTCGCGTCTGCGTGGTCGGATCGCCGGCATCGGTCTCCGGGGCGGCCGGATGCGAGTTGCCGAAGTTCCAGTCGTCGTTGCCGAACACCACACGGATCTTCGTGATGTCGTCGACGTCGCAATCGCCGTCACGGTCGACGTCGCCCGGGACGAACGCGCGCGCAGGTGGTTCACGCGGCCCGCCGCCGAACTTGTAGCCGGTCGCCGCGGCGAAGTTGAAGTCGGGCGCCTGACCATCGGCGAGCCACAGCGGCACGTGCGTCGTGTACGGCTGCAGCGCGTTCGGATCGACGTTGACTTGGATGTCGTAGTACGACGCGCCGCCGACGTCGACGGTCTCGCCGCGGATCCACTGCTCGGTCGCGGTGTCCTGCCAGTTGTTGCCGTTCGCGAGTTGTCCGACCGCGCCCGGCGCGGGGACCCAACCCGAACCCTTCACGCGATGGTCGACGCGCGTGACCGCATCGGGCGTGAAGCCTTGCGGATCGTCGAGCGTGTGGACCTTGCGCTCGGGCAGCGGTTGGCCGGAGCTGCCGACGTCGACGAGTCGGTCGTCGGTGTCGTACTCGAGGCCCGAGTTCGCTTCGTACGAGACCTCGTCGACGATCTCGAGGAACACTCCGCCGCCGGTGAGACCGTGCATGTCGTTGGTCACCGAGTTCGGACCGAGGTTGTCCGGCTGGCCTTCGTCGAGCTCACCGTCGCCGAAGCGATCGGCGATCATCCCGGTGTCAGGATCGATCACCGACAGCACGAGTTCGAAGTCTTGCAGCGCGGCCTTGCGCCATACGAAGCCCTTCGGGTTCGAGAGATCCTGCGGCGTGGCACCGGGACGGTGGCGCAGCAGGAAGAAGGTGTTCGAGCCGTCGTTTCTGCATCTTGCCGGCCGAGCCTTGCGACAAGCCGTTCTCGGGGTTGATCCACTCGGCGAAGTTCGAATCCGCAACACCGTCGGGTAGTTGTTCTGACTCGCGATCGCGAGCACGAGCAGACCGTTCGCACCGAGCGAGAGGCCGTCGAGGCAGAAGAACTCGTCGATCTCGGGCGCCGGCGTCGGCACCGGGGGGATCGCGCCTTGCAGGAAGTAGGACGAGTCGACACCGTTCGCCACCGCGAACGCGAAGCCGTCGAGCTTCATGCCCGGCGTGCCTTGCAGCTCGACGTATTCCCGCGTCGTGTCGGTCGATCCAGGCGGGTTGTTGAACACCTCGCTGATGAAGACCTGCGCGCTCGCGCACGCCGAACCGATCGCGACCAGAGTCGCAGTGAGCACCGTTCGAATCACCGTCGATACCTCCGCACAGAGAGCCAGTGGATCGACGGACTCCACTCGCGCGGGGCGAATCCGGTGTCAGCGCGAAATCAGGATCGGGTCAATCGTGCCGCGGCAACGTCAGTCGATGCACGACGACGGTGCCGGAGCCTTCGTACGCGACGATCACGAGCGGCTCGCCCGTCGGAGAGTCCTCCGCCGCGACGATCGTCAGGCCCTCGGGCGCGAAGTCGCCGTCGCTGGCGACACACGCGACGCCGAGCACGCGGGGCTCGCACGGCTGCGTGAGATCGATCAACGCCAGCGCGCCGGGCCGTTCGAGCGTCGTGATCGCGTAGGTGCGTCCGTCGTAGCGCAACGTGCGGACGCCCTCGGGCTCGGGTCCGGCATCGTCGGATCGCGCGTCCAGCTTCGGCGCTCCGTCCTTCGCATCGGCGTTGAACAGCGTGGGACACTCACGCGCCATCCATTGCTCGAACGCCGAGCCGGTATCTCCGAGGAGCTCGAGCGTTCGCGCGTCGAGGATCGACACACTCCGCGCGCCGAGGGCGAGAGGTCGCTCGATCACGCCGTCGCAGTCACGGTCGCCGTGATGCGCGTCGACCTTCAAGCGATCGAGCGTCGTCGGTACCGAATCCGCGATCCGACCACGCGCGCGTAGATCGGCGATCCGCGCCGAATCGGAGAGCGGCGATGTCGCCTCGAACACGTCGCCGCGATCGTCGCCCTCGTTCGCGACGACGAGCACGATGCGCTCGCCGCCGCCTTGCGCCGGGACCGACGCGACCGCGATCTGATCGGGCATCGGCCAGGCTTCGATCGCCGCGTCGACGTGGGCTCCGCCGTCCCGATCCGACACGTCGCATACACGTGCCATCGGCGCGAGCGGCACGAGGGCGCGCCAAGCACGAGCGTCGAGGTCGAAGACGCCGAGCGCCGAGTTCTCCTGGAACGTCACGAACGCGCGCTGCTCGTGGATCACCACCGATTCCGGCTCGAGATCGAGGCCGGGGCTGCGTGCGTGGAACGGATGGATCCGCAGAGCACTCGCGTCGACGTCGGGTCCGCCGACGAAGTACGTGGTCGACGCACGTTGGCGCAACTTCGTCAGATCACGGCCGACCGCGATCCCCGACAAATCGACCACGCTGATCGAGCCCGGCGGATCGACCACGGCGGCGGGCGTGCCAGGCAGAATCGTCGGTTCGCCTTCGTTGACGACGACCAGCTTCGTGCCGTCCGCCGAGAACGCACAGCCATCGGGTTGGAAGCCGACCCACACCGCACTCAACACGCGGGCGGTTCGCGTCGACACGAACACGACGCGGCCGGGCATCGACGAACGCTCGGACGGGATCACCGTCGCGGCGAAGAAGCCGCGTCCGCGCGGGTCGATCGCCACGTGACTGATCTCGCCTTCGACCTGCTCGGGCAAGCCGGCCGCTGCGACCACGTCGATCGTGCGCATCACGCACGCATCGTCTCCACCACCGACGTGGATCATGACCACGTGGTGACCAGCCGCCACGAAGGCACAGTTCGTGTCGGGGTCGTAGGTCGGGATCTCGGCGTGTTCCACCGCGATGCGCGCCAGCGGCGTCAGCCAGGGGGTAGCTGCCTGAGCCTGCGACGACGGAAACGGGATCGAGCTCAACAGCGACCAGAGGATCGAAAAGGTCATGGATGGATCGTGAGCTCCGGACGCAAAGACGCGGCAAAGCGCGACGCAACGGTGCGTGAATGAAAAGTCCCGGAGCCGTCCAGAAAACACCTTCATTCATGTCGACAGTGCCGCCGATACACCCGAAACCGTCGGATGCGTGCGCGCTGCGCAGAACTGGACCTCGAATGGACCACCAGACCCAATCCTCTGCGGATCTCGACGGCGTCGTCGACGCCGAGACGATCGAGTCGTTGAAGTCCCTGTGCGACCCCGGTGATCTGTCGCTGTTCCACGATCTCATCGACACGTATCTCGCCGATTCGCCGACGCGGCTCGAAGCCGTCGAAGCCGCGCTCGCCACGAACGACGCCGGCGCGATGGAGCGAGCGGCACACGGGCTGAGGTCGAGCTCCGCGAACATGGGCGCGCTGGGATTGGCGAGCCTGTGCAAGCAACTCGAGACGCTCGGTCGCGGCGGTCAGATCGATGGCGCGGCCGAACTCGTGGCGCGTGCTCGCTCCGAGTTCGATCGCATCCGCACCGTGTTCCTGCGACTGCGCGGCTGATCGTCCACCCCAGCTCGTCGTCGTTCTCGATCTCCTGGTTCGTTCCGTTCCTGATTCCGTTTTCGAGGCAAGCATTCGGCCTGGAAGAAGTCGTTCGACGAACTGAAGCTCACCGGGAACCTGCCATCGCCGGCTGGCGTCGGCATGAAGATCCTCACTCTCACGCAGAGGAGGACTTCTCCGCCGACGACATCGCGAAAGACGATCCAAACCGACCCGGCATTGACCGGCCGCATCATCAAGATGGCGAACAGCGCGGCTTCCGGCCGGCGTGAAGGTCATCACCAACGTCAACGACGCGGTCGTGCGGCCTCGGCGCGCGAACGGTACGCAACGTCGCGCTCGGGTTCTCCTGATCTCGGCCTACCGTCAGGGTGGCTGCAAGTCGTTTCGACTACCAGCGCTACTGGACCGAGTCGTTGGCGCGTGCCGTCGCGTGCCAAACGATCAGCGCGCGCAAGCGCATGGGCGCGCCGTCCGACGCGTACATCTGCGGCTTGCTGTCCGGCATCGGCCGACTCGCGCTCGCGTGCGTCCATCCGCAGGCCTACGCGGACGTGCTCGCGCAGACGTCGCCGCGCACCACCGACCTCGAACTCGCGCGCGTCGAGCAGCAAGTCTTCGACATGGACCATCGCGAACTCGGCGCCGCGATGCTGCGGGACTGGCATCTGCCCGACCCGTACGCGCACGCGATCGAGACGTTCGCGGCGAGCCCCGCCGATGATCCGGCCAACAGCGACCGCGTCGCGACGATGCTGCGTCTGTTGCTGCGCGTGTCGTCCTCGATCGCGCAACTCCTGCTCGACGATGCGGCCAACCGGCCCGCACTGTGGTCTCAGGTCGAAGTCTGGGCCAAGGAAGTCCAGATGAGCACGCAGGAGTTCATCGCGACGTGCGATCAGATCGCGCGCGAGTGGCAGGATTGGGGCAAGACGCTCGCGATCCGGACCTCGAAGGTCGATCCGTTCACCGAGATCGCGGCGCGCGCCGCCGAGGCCTTCGCAGCCCGCGGCCCCGAGATCGCGCTCGCTGCCGATGCTCCGACCACGCCGGACGAATCGGACGGAGTGCCGGCGTCGAACCCTGCCGCGATCGAGCCGCTCACGATCCTCGCGATCGACGACGATGCGGTGTTGCGCAGGCTGTTGCTCACGCATCTCAAGCGCACGGGTCACAACTTGATCTCCGCGCCCAACGGCAAGGCCGGCCTCCAAGCCGCGCTCGAACACGGTCCGCACGTGATCATCACCGACTGGATGATGCCGGAGATGGACGGGCTCGAGCTGGTGAAGCAGATTCGCCGCATCGAGCTCGGCAAGGACATCCACATCCTGATGCTGACCGGTCGTGAGGAAGAGGATCGCGTGGTCGAGGCCTTCGAAGCCGGCGTCGACGACGTCGTCACCAAGCCGTTCAACCCGCGCATCCTGTTGTCGCGCGTGAGTTCCGGCGAACGCATCGTGCGGCTGCGCGAGCAGGTCTCGACCGACCGCCGCAAGATGGAGGACCAGGTCGCCGAACTCGCGATCTTGAACCGTCGGCTCAACAACTCGTCGAACACCGACGCGCTGACCCAGGTCGCGAACCGCCGCTACGGCGTCGCCGAGCTCGAGGACCAGTGGAACAAGACGCAATCGCTGGCGGTGATCATGCTCGACCTCGATCACTTCAAGCGCGTGAACGACTCGTTCGGCCACGACGCCGGTGATCAGGTGCTGCGCGAGGCCGCGAAAGTCCTCGGCGCGAACGTGCGCAAATCCGACACGGTGTGCCGCATGGGCGGCGAGGAGTTCATGGTCATCCTGCCCGACACGACGACGGAAGAAGCGAACACGGTCGCGGAGCGCCTACGCAACGCGCTGGCCTCCCACGTGATCCGTCACGGCACCTTCGAGGGGCACGTCACGGCGAGCCTCGGTATCGCGGTGCGCAAGCCGGACATGGAGCACAGCACGGCGCTGTACAAGGCAGCCGACGAAGCGGTCTACGTGTCGAAGCAGAGCGGCCGCAATCGAGTTTCGTTCGCGGCGTGAGCGGGGGATGGGTGGAGAGCGCTTCCCTTTGATCCATGAGGTGTAGCGCGCCGGTCGCGGTGCGATCGGGATGGCGTCTTATTGCGAACTGCCTGCGGCCTGACCCGCTGATCATCGACGACAGGGCCTTGAAGGCCCGCCGCGCAGGTAGCTGCGCGCCGTAATTGCGCGACACCTTCGCGATCGTACGGATTGAATATTCCTGGGCGCGCGGCTGCTTGCACCCCAAGACCTGACTCCTCTTGAGCATCCTTGAACACGCCCCCGAAGAACTCGAAGGCCCGCATCAGGCCTTCGAACAGGGCCTCGCGTGTCTGATTGGGCGCCGCGTACGCGAACGTCCTGCCCGAGTAGCACGCGCGCACGAGCAGGACGAAGCACTTCACCCGGCCGAGCTTGACGTCGTCGACCTCGCCCTCGAAGAAGTCCACCTGCGCATCTTCGCCCGGCGCGTAGACCAGCGGCACGAAGGCATGCCTCAGCGGATCGCGCACGTCCAGGCGCGCCTGGCGCACCACCGAGCGCAGCGTGCTCGCCGCCACCAGCCCTTCCGCCAACAGCAGCCGGCCGATCCGCGCCGCCGTCAGCAGTTGCTTGCGCGGCGTCGCCGCCGCGCGCTCGGCGATCAACATCTCGCGCACCCGCGGCGCGATCAGTGCGCTCACCGGACTCGCGCGACCCTCCACCAGGCAGTACTCAGTAACCGTCCGGCCCTACACACCTGTGCCAAGCGCTTGAGCTCAGCCACCATGCCGGCGATGACGGCGTAGTCCCGTCGGCATGCGCTCAGTACGCGCCGCCCTTCCGGCGGCCACCGACGCCCTGCTCCTCACCGACGCGCTGCGCCCCGTCACGCGCTCTTGATCGCTCCGGCCTCGCGCGCGGGCTTTCCAGCCGGCGGGCGTCAGCTCGTGGATGAGGCGATGGGGATGCGTCGAGATCCGCGACAGCACGTCGCGGAGATATTCAAACGGTGGGATCCCGAGCAATTTGCACTGCCGATCACCGAGTAGAAGATCGCGGCGTTCTTGCCGCCCTTGATCGAGCCGGCGAACAGCCAGTTCTTACGCCCGACCGCCACCGGCCGCATCATTTGCTCGCTGTTGTTGTTGTCGATCGGCACGCGACCGTCGTCGACGAACAGCGTGAGATGCGGCCACTGGGCGTCGAGGTAGTGCCATGCCTTGCAGAACGCGCCGTCCGGCGTTCCCAGAACCGCATGCGATCGAGCGCCGCGCGCAGTTCGGCGAGCACCGGCTTTGCTCTCTTCCTGACGCAGTCTCAGCCGGGCTTCGAGCATCGAGTCCGAGCTCCTTGGCACGCTTTTCCACGGCGTAGAGCATCTGGATGTGGACGAGCAGCTTGCTCGCCTCACGCGGGTGCGTCGTGGCTTCGCGCAAGTAGCGTCGTGCGTATTATAAGCAGCCGCCGCGTTTCACGCCGCGTTTTGACACGGTTGCAGCCGGGATATCCATCGGCGACGACGACCTCGCCGGTAAAGTCCGCGAGGAACGCGTCGACGATCGTCATCTTCTCGTGACCTCGAACTCGTAGAGCACGAGGTCGCGCTCCGGTGCGGTCCAAGCCCACAGGAACGCCTTCTGGCAGCCTTTGGACTCGGCGTTGGTTTCTGGCATCACATGCGTGTCGTCGGATTGGATCACCGGCCTGCGTAACAGTCGCGCCGCATCGCGAGCACGATCGGCAACAAGTGGTGCGCCGTCGCATTCAAGCCAGTCGCGTCATCGTTTGGCGCGACAGCTTTCGAGGCCGTGACGCAAGAAGATCGCCTCTTGGCGATAGAGCGGCAGGTGGTCCGCGTACTTGGCGGTCACGATCTGCGCGGAGTCCCGGGACCGGGCATGCCCTTCTCGATCAGCACTGGCGGCAGCCTGGCGATCACCACGCCATCGCCGCAGGTGCGGCAGGCGTACTTGGGGCGTGCGTGCTCCTTCACGAGGACTGAAGCCGGGACGTAGTCGTACTCCTCGCGCACGTCCGCGCCGGCGTCTGCTTTTGCTCACCGCAGCACGTACCAGATCTTCTCCTCGGGCGTGACGTCGTGCTCGATGCGTACGCGCGGAAGATCCTTCGACTTCACCGCGCGCGCGGTTTGCGCTTCTTCTTCGACGTCCTCGACCTGAGGACCTCTTCGTCATCGGGTGCGGCATCCGGCTTGGCGGGCTGTTCCCTGCTCGGCGTCGTCGTGGAACAGCATCAACTGACCGGGCGCACCCTTCTCGGAGCGCCGGCCCCAGAGGCGGTGGATCAGCGCTTGCAGCTTGTGCTGGAGGGCGCTCGATCTCGCTCTGCTTGTCGCCGACGGTCTTCGCCAGGACGTCGACCTGCGCACCCAGAGCGGCCAGCGTGGCCTCGCTGCGAGCGCTCGGAGCAGCTCGGCATTCTTGCGCAGAAGCGCCTCGATCGTCGGGTCGGCGGGGATGTCCATCGTGCCGCTATGTATGGAGGTGACTTTTGCGTCGCAACCTCCGGCCGACGGTTTTCTCGAAGATTCGCGAAGAACTACGCGTCGGTCGCTTCGCGCCGTACCAGCGGCGCGGCTTGGTCTCCGAGGTCGATTCCCGACAGCAGCATGGAGAGCTCCGCGGTCGACATCGAAATCGACGCGGCGGAGTCGGTGGATGTGGGCCAACGGAACGTCCGCGCGCGAGCCGCTTCACATGACCCACAGCCCGGATCCGTCCAGGGCAAGATCTTGAGTCGCGTGCGTCCTCGATTCGCGAACACGAACAGGTGGCCCGACAGCGGGTCCTGATCGAGCGTCCCTCTCACCAGCCCGGTCAGCGTGTCGAAGGACGCATGTCCGTGGCTCCGAGCGCGACGAACACGCGGGTGCGCGGCGACACCGTCAGCATCGCCGGGTCTCGAGGATGGAAGGGACGTCGGCGAGCGCCTTGCGATCGAAGCCCGACGCCAGCGTGATCTCCGCGCCGGCGACGCGGATCCGCATCTCGGACGCGGACGCTTGGCGGTCCGGCGTGTCGTCGACGACTTACGCACGGTACCAACGCTGATGCGTCGGGCGTGGCTTGCTGCTCGCGGCTCCACCGCGAGACGTAGGCCTGGGCGATTCCCGCGCGGCGGGCGAACTCGCTGGCTCAGGCCGCTTCGTCGCCAGGCTGCGACGAACTGGCGACGCTCCTCGTCGGTGAAACGACGCCGACGGACGACTGCGCTCGACATCTCGGGCACCTCCAGGGTGCGCCGATCGTCGCGAGCGGGGCGGCGACCGGGAAGGTGCCCAGGTCCGGACGGTTACAGTACTCACCCGGACGCCGCTCGCCGCGCAGGTAGCCGCGCACCGTATTGCGCGACACCGCGAGCGACTTGGCGATCGCACGGATCAAATGTCCCTGGGCGCGCAGCTGCTTACACTCAAGACCTGACTCATCTCAGGCATCCTTCCTCCGGGGTAGCGGTCGACGTAGACACCAACAGCTTCTCGGGCGGGGCTCAGGTGGGTCAGGTTTCAGTCGTCGAGTGGGTCAGCTTTCAATTACCGCTTCCATTTCGAGCTTCTCCAGCAGCGCGAGGTGCGTGTACCAGGGCAATTGTGCAAGCACCCCTTGCACAAAGTCCTCGTCGGGCCACGCGACGGCGAAAGCGCGCATGTACTTGAGGTTGCGGGGCGAGAAGCCCTCGGTGTCCGGGAACTCCGTCTTCAGATCGGCCGAGATGCGGTCGACGATCTTCGCGCCCCATCCCTGGGTCTGGTGCCGCGCCCGAATATCGCGACCGATGCGCCAATAGAGCCCCACGAGCTCGTTGTTGACGGCGCGTGCTTCCGCTGGCGGGCCTCGTGAACGCGGACCTTCACGTCGCGAATCCAATCGGCGTCGCCCTCGGGCGCGGCCTCCAATCTCGCGCGAAATTCTGTTGCATGGGGGCTTGCTGACGGCGGGTTTCTTCGAGGCCGCTTCCAGCAGGCGTCGGCAGCCGGTCCTCGCGGTTGATCGCGTCCTTCGGAAGGCGCGCGGACAGTCGCAGCGTCCGGTCGTGCCACGAGACGGGGTTCCTAACGATCCTTACGAATGGGTTCGTGTTCTACCTACAGAGCTACCGGCCACATGCCGCTGCCAAAAGCCCCCCGGGCTGTCGACGCGGATCCTCAGCGGTTCATGCCGCGCTGACCCCGGCAAGCTGGTACGGGGCGCGCGAGGCGTCGAAGGCATAGGCGACGACGTGCCCGCACCGCGCTTACGAGCTTTCGCGAACAGTGGGACCGACATGGTCCGGCCCCGGAGCCGACTCCGGGTGCCAAGCTGCACACATCTCTGGAGCGATCATGACGACGAGACCGACTCGACCGGCGACGTCAAGCTGTCCGCAGGAATCGTTGGCGGACGAAACGCGGAGTCCATCCTCTCAAGTCGCAGCAATCAGTTCCTTGCGTTCCTGTGGCAGGCTTGGCTCGCCGCCGGCCTCACGCAGGAGCACGTCGCCGAAGTACCTGCTGTCCCAAAGCTGAACCGGGTCTCCAAGGGCGTATCAAGCGAGCGCCGGCTCGATGTCGTCGAACTCGACGAAGTGGGGCATCGGTGCACCCTCAGGTTCGCCCACCAGCCAGTCCGTGTACGAACTCGGAAACCTGAGTCTCGATTCCTTGGAGACACTTCTCCTGACTAGCGATCTGCTCGCGTTCGGCCGCGATCCTCTGGGCACCGCAACGTTTCACCTCCAGCACTGAATCCACCGTCTCCCGAACCGTGTCAATCTCCCGGCTCATCGCCTCGCCGAGGGTCTTCAGCTGAGGAGCTGATTGCTCGTAGCATTGCTCCGCAATTCTCCGGGAATGCTCAGGAACCGACTCAATGATTGCAACGCGAATTCCATTCCCGATCTCGACCTTCGCCTTCGAGGTTAGCGCGTCTCCTTTGCGCCATGATCGGAAGATCCCTGTCGCGATTAGAGCCGGAATGATCGTGATCGGGTTCAGGTGGAGTACCATCACTCCAGCAACAGTGATCAGAATTGATGGAAGCAAGCTCCGGAGCATGCCGTTGTAGCCCATCGCCACGCCCTCGATCGCCGAGCCGGCCCCGCCGAGCACGAACCCACCGACCCCGGCGAGCCATCGTTCGACCTTTCCGACCCGAGCATCGGACAACACGTTCGATGCGGACTCTCCTCTTAGACTTCGACGGATGGACTCGACGTCGAGAAGGAATGCATCCAATGCCTCGTGCGCGTCGGTACCGAAGTCTGCCAGATGATCGGCGATCAGAGGTTTAAGGCGCCGATCCTGCCACCGGGCCGTCGCTTCTTCGATCTTCTGTTCGACTCCCCCAAGCACCTCCTTCGCGACGCCTTGGACTTGCTCCTCAAGCGCCCAGAACTTGAACACGCTGATTCGCTCGAGGGCCAGTTCGGTCGCCCACTGCGGAACGTCGGCGGCGACCGCGCGCAGGTGGCTTGCGGCGGCGTCGCGCACGGCGTCTCTCAAACGGATTCGACCGCGCTCGAGAATTTCGAGCGTCTTCTGCCGGCGTTTCTCAGCTTCCTCGAGTTTGGGCAGCGCCTCTTGAACGCGAGCCTCGAGGTCCTCAAGGCTCGCGTCGAGCATCTTGCGGCGGCTCGGAATCGTCTCGTAAAGCGCGGACTTCAGCCCTTGGCTGAGCTGGGAGGCCGGCTGCAGCAGCTTTACGCGCCCGCGGTGTTCAACCAGGAACTTGGCGAGCGACTTCTCCACAGCGGGGATGCGCGACCTTTCGACCATCTGCTCGTCGCCATTCTCGCGGCCAATCACGGCGTCGAGCGATGAGACGAAGAATACGCCTTCGCGGCCCATAGCGGTTCGCGGCGCGAGGTGGTCGTAGGCGTACTGCATGACTTTGTCGCGATCCGCTTGCCGGCGAAGCTCGTCAAAGCGGTTTGCAGACGTAGAATAGATATTCATGTCCCGCGGGACGAAGGACGTTGTCGATAAGATTGATCTCGGTCTCCGCTGCGAACGCGTGAACGGACATCAGATAGACGACGGCGTCGATCTTGTTTAGATACTCCATCGCTATCTTCGTCCGGCTCCCGTGTTCATTCAGGCCTGGAGAGTCGATGATTTCCACCGAGTTCTTCAAGAGGTCCAGCGGCCATCCGATGACCACGCGCTCGTACGGCGTCTCGGCGATTGACGCGCTCTGGTCTTTCACCGGATCCGGGATGACCACATACCGCTCAAGTTCCTCTACAGGGATTTCTAGCGGCGGGATTGGATTGCCTTTGTGAGCCTCGATGTGCCGGGTCACTTCTTCTGGAAGGCCCTTCGGTATGTTGTCAAGGGCGGGATCACCAAGACCCTTGAAGTACAAGACGGCCCACGGCTCCTCGTCCCACTTCAGCTCGTTGATGATCGCCGTGCAAGGCGTCGCGAACGCTGGCAGCACCTCCTTGCCAAGCAGCGCGTTGATGAATGTACTCTTGCCACGGTTGAACTCGCCGAGCACGATCACGCGAAATCGCTCGCTCCCCAGGCGCTCCTGGACGTTCCCGCAGGACTCTGACCACGAAGGCATCTGCAGGTCGGCGAAGCACCGCTGGCTTTGGTCGAACAGTCCGATGAGACGAGATCGGAGGCTTTCAAACTTGGCGTACTGCTGCTGGGACGAGCTGGCATCAGTTCCTTGGCTCGACTGAGTCATAGCTTGCATTCCTTGGGTCGACTGATTTAGATTGGTGATGAAGAGTTGAGGTTTGGGCTCCTATCGCTTCGGCAGCCCAAGCGCACGAGCCGAGTCACATGCTTCGAATGCGTTTCTGGATCCCGGCGAGCAGCGCTTGCTGTTCATCGATGGACGCGAGGTCCTGCGTGACGGCCTGCTGCATTGCGACGATGTCGTCTTTCTCGCGAGCGTCGCGCGCGCGCATTTGCTCGACGAGCAGTTCGTATCGCGGCGCGTAGTCCGAGATCGCCCGTCCAATGGCCTCAAGCGTCGCGGTTAGTGACAGTTGGACGGCTTGGGGGATGTCCACCGCGGCCGCCGCGAGCTGAGCGTGGATCCGATCGCGCAGGGGCTGCCAGCAGCGCTCCTTGAGCTCATCCAGGGACGGGCCGAACATCGCGCCCAATAATGTCCCCGCCAGTACGCCCAAGATGGTTCCGAGCCCTGGGAGCATTATGGTGCCGATCATAGCTCCCGCTGCGCCAGTGCCAAACATACGGTGATTGCGCTGGTCCTCATCGTCGCGCATCCCCGCGGCGAGGTCGCTAGAGATGCCGGCGGAGCTTGCGCGGAACCGCTCAAACGCAAGCATAGGCCCGGCGGCGTCGATCGATAGTCTGCCGCCGAGCGTCGCAAGCGATCGGTAGCGCTCTTGGAATGACTCATGGAACGCATTGAATTCGGCTTGGACTGCTTTCTCAGCCTTCGTGAGGAGGTTGTTTACGTGCTTGCGGATGAAGGTCTCGCCGCCCGCGACGGTCGCTGGGATTACACTCTCCATGGCGTTCTTCAGCTCGCCGCGGTTCTTCGCCTCGTAGATCGCCGCATGAAGTTGATTCACGATGACAGCGCCGATCTCCTCGATGTCCTGAACGAGGGAATCGATCGTCTTAAACGCGGCTTGTCGAGCGCGATTGTCGTAGCCGTGTCTCTCGCTCTCAATGAACCCGTGGATGTCAGGGATGATCAGCCGTTCCAGCGCCTCGTGGCGAGCGCGGTAGTCCTGTAGGTGGCGTTCAAGGTCAGCCTTGACGCGCCGGTAGAGCCCCTCAAGGAGCGCGCCAATATCGTCAGCCTGCGCCTGCAGCCGCTTTTCGCGCAGCAGGTGGCGAAGTTCATCCTCCATGGAGCAGAACTGTGCGTTCCAACGCTCGATCTCATCGGCCGTGTATCCCTCGAGGTCGGCCGGTTTGAGGGTTCCGTTGGCATCCCTTGGCACGCTTTCGACAACGAACTGCGGAGCCATCGCGAGGACGCGTGGGTTTGCGATCCCGAGTTCCGTCGCCAAGCGTGCTTTGAGGTTGTGCATCACCAGAATCCGGTCGCGCTCGCGCCGAAGCAGGTCGGCCTTCGTGAGCACGAAGATGCATCGGTGCAGGACGTCCCCCGCGTGGGCCCGCAGGTAGCGCAGCAGGCTCTCCGCGCCCGCAGCGTCAGCCGGCACTGCGACGAGCGCAGCGTCGCAGGCATCGCGAAGCGCTCCGGCCGTGACCTCGGCGTGTCGAGGATTCTGAGCATTGATCCCCGGCGTGTCGACAATCACCATTCCGTCCCTCAGGGACTGGGAGGGAAGCGTCACGTCGACTTGAACGACGTCGCGCGCGAAATGCTCGTCCGACGTCGCGAGATGGAGGAGCTGAATCAGTTCGTCCCGTCCGGGCGGGGCCTTGGGCTGTCGAAACGCGCCGAACACGGCCAGCGCTGTATTCTTAAGAGCTGTCGCTGCGCGGACGACGGCATTCTTGCGCTTGCGCCGCACGGTGACCGTGAATCGCTCGTCGAACGCGATCAACGTCACGGCGGCCGTTGTCCCCTGGAGAACGTCGCTTCGCAGCAAACGGTAGCGAACGAGGGCGTTGATCAGTGTGCTCTTTCCGCTCGAGAACTCGCCGACCACGCCTAAGAACAGCCGTGTCTCTCGGTGACGCCGCTCGATCCGCGCCCGGATTTCGTCGAAGTACTTTGCGCCCGACTCGTCGCCAGCAGCGATCTGACGGCGCTGCAGTAAGTCGGAGATCCAGCGAAGGCGCCCCACGACGTCGAGTTCATCCGAGATCGGGTGACCATGCAGCGGCGAGACATCTGGCCACGGCGGCGACGCGGGCATCTCGGGACGAATGAGTTCTTCGATCATGGACGCCCTTCGATTTCTTGGAGGCTCGCGGTCAGGTCTCGAATGTGCAAGCGAACACTGCTCGCCAGTCGTTCGAGCTCCCCACTCAATCCGCCGCTCGCGAGCAATTCCCCGAGCGTTCGATCGAGGAGTTGGAGCGGGCGCATCGCGCGGATCCTGAACGACCACGTCGTGAGGAATCTCAGGAGGCGACCCTTCAAGATCTCGATACCGCCGATCTCGCCCGACTCGTCGTAGATGACTCCGCGATCCAGAGTCGAGACGAACAGCACCCCTTCCTCCCCGCTCGCCCTCAGCGCGCCCAGTCGTTCGCGCGCGAGCGCGACGAGCCGCCGCCGCTCCGATGGTCTCCGAACCGAGTCCATTCGCGTTACTGCGAAGAGGAGAGCCTCGTGCCCGTTTCGTTTGAGCATCGCGTCCCACCGCTGCGGAGCGGGAAGCCGGAGGTCGGGCGGGACACAGACGACCACGACGTCGACGTCCAAGAGAGCCGTCTCGGCAACGCTGAAGGGGTCGGCGGTGCTGAGGCCCGTCTGGAATTCATGGAAGGACAGCCCGCGTGCGAGCAGGCCGGCGGGAAGTCCCAGCTCGACTGCGAGCGGCTCGGCATTGTCGCCCGCGGTCCGCGCCACGAGCCCTGTCAGGTCAAGGGGCCCTTCGACCTCGCCGCCCCGCCGACCGACCCGCGCCTCGAGATGCTCCGCGTAACGTAGCGATACCAGACGCGATGAGCGCGTCTGCCACGGGAGCTCAGAAAGCTCGGGAATCAAGGCCCGGAGTAGGTCAGTCTTTCCGGCGCCCGGGTCGCCTAGGATCCCCACGCGCACGAGCGTCGCGCGTGGCGGGCCGGCGACCGCGGCCGCGACCGCTTGGAGCCTGCTGTTGAGTTCCATGTCCGCCGACGCTCGCAGTAGCGGAGCGGCCTCCGTGACAAGGGTCCCCACGCGAGTAGCCGCGTCTCGGTCGGGCCGCGGCGGTTCGCTGATCGCCGGCGCGAGTTCGTCGTCCGCAAGGCGTAATTGCTCGACGCACGCGTCTACGCTGAGATCTACGAAGGGACGCAAGCGCGCGGCGGCAAGGCCCGGCGTGGTCGGTCGCAGTCCCTTATCCTCCTGCAGCATTGCCTGCAGAGCTTCGACGAGCCCTTCAGGTAGGTCGGGTCGGTGCGCGAGCAGCGGGCTCCTATCGGACCCGACCAGCACGAGAGCGGAACTGTGCTTCAGCGCGGGTCCCGGTGAGACTCCGCTGAGCAAGTGGACTAAGGTACACCCTGCCGAGTAAACGTCGGCGCGCGAGTCGCAGCGGCTGAAGTCGCGAATCTGCTCCGGGGCGCAGTACGACGGGGTCCCCCAAAACTCCCCGGTCCCCGTCGACAGTGAGCGAACGCCGTCCTCCGCCGCGTCGTCTCCCAGGCTCGCCAGCCCCCAATCGGCAAGGCGAATCGTGCCGTCGATTTCGAGGAACACGTTCTTCGGCGCGACATCTCGATGCACAACGCCTCGGAGCCGAGCGTGCTCAAGCGCCTCAAGCAGCTCGCACGCAACGCGGCAAGCGAACGCGGTCGGCAGTGGACCGAGCCGGCGGACCGTCCTCGAGAACGGCCTCCTTCGAGCAGCTCCATGGCGAGGTAGGGCGTTCCGTTGCCGAAGCGTCCCTCGCCGAAACAGCGGACGACCGAGGGATGATCGAGGCGTTTGAGCACGCGCGCCTCACGCTCGAACCGGGCCAGGATCCGATAATCGCCTAGGCGATCCGGCAGCGGGGACTTGAGCGCCATCAGCCGCCCACTCGCGGGGTGGAAAGCTACGTGCGCGCGACCGAAGCCGCCGCTACCCAACAGCCGGCCGAGCTCGTACCCCGGGACGTCCGGCGGCGCGGCGACCTCGCGCTCCCGCCGCGCGGCGGCTGCGGAATCGTCGTCGTCAGCCTTCCGACGATCGAAGCCGAAGCTCGCAAGCGCGGCCTGCACGCGTCGATCTAGAGGGCGCTGGGATTCCGCGCCGGCGTTCTCGGCCTCGAACGAAAGCGTCCGCAACGCGGCCAGATCGCAGACCAGCGAGTCCCGCGCGCCCTCGTATCGATCCGCGAGGATGTTGCATCGCGGGCAGCCCTCAGCGTGAGTCGCAAATGCGTCGACGGCGGCCGCCGACGCGCGACCCAGTAGCCGGTCGACAATCTCTTCGGGTGAGAGGCAGGCCGAGTGGAGAGTGGAAGTGGTTGCTTCGTTCACAGCTCCCCTTAACGGAAAGGCGTGACACGAAGCTGTTCGAGCACGAGCTCATGCCCTTCCAAGATTCCGAGCTCCGCCCGGATCATCGCGAGTACCCGCGACTTGGCCCGGCGCACCGCCTCCGCGGTCATGCCGAGTCGCTCGCCCGCGTCAACCGACGTTAGTCCATTCATCGCAGTGAGAAGGAACGCATTCCACGAACGCTCGGTACACCGGACCCGCACGGTCCGCAACACAGCACCGAGGAAGTCATTTCGCTCTTCCGGCTCGGGTTCGGGTGGCGAATCCTCGCAGCAGTCCGTCTCGACCGCGAGAGCATCGACGGCGTCTCCCAGCGTCATTTGCTTTGCATCACGCCGTCTGAGGTCAGCGGCTTTGCGAAACAGAATGGTCCAGAGCCATGCCCGGAACCCGCCATGGTGCGGCCGCCTCTCGAACTTCTCTATATGCTGAAACACAGCAACCAGCGACTCCTGCGGAAACATCTTGCGCGTCACTCGGGTTGAGCTGGAGGCGCCGGCACCACCGCTCCACCAGCGGTTTCACCCAGGTAAGCAGGTCGCGATATGCGTCCTGCTCGCCCGCGCGCAATCGCGCCAGGAGAACGCTCTGTGTGGATTGGGTCGTAGTCGAGCCACTCATGCGGTCATTCCGTGCGCCTCGAGCAAGCGCGCCAACCCTTGCTCGGCTCGCACCAGTTCCGTTGCGAGTTCCCGGCGAAGCTCGTCGATTCGCTGTAACAGCTCCTGCAAAGCGTTGGCGCGTACTGACTCCGTGGCGAAGGCACGTGCGCGTCTTGCCCCATCCTCGATGCGCGCCAGACGCGCCACCTCTTCTACATTGGTGTCATGCGCCCGCAAAAGATCGGCCTCGACACGCCGGTAAAGCTCGTCGGTACGGGTCGTCAGGAACTCCGTGATTAGCTCCTTTGAGGAGCGAAGGTGCTCGATCTCGCGCTTGACCACCGCATCGACGGCGCTCTGGCGCCGAAGCCCGCACACAAGTTTCAGCGCCGCGGTCGCATTCCGGACGACCTGGGACCATGCTGGCGCTAGCCGATCCACCAGCGAGGCCCCATCGCGCCAGCAAAGCCCGCGTCGTCGGCGGCGCCCACTCCCCGAGGCCGACAGCTATTGAGTTTGTCGCGCCGCGATGTCCTGCAGCCATGAGATGCTCCGAGTTGAGGCCCGGCAGTCCGGCCGCCTGCTCCAGCCGCGGCCAGTGCTCGGAGAGGCAGGCCCATTGCTTCGCCGAACACCTCGACAAGAAACAGGTTTAGGCGGCGCTGGATCTCACCGGACTCCGACTCGGCGAGGCGGGCCAACGACTCAAGCTCCACCCAGAGGCAAACTCGCGCATCCAATCCACGGCCTCGGCTGACTCTCCCTGAGAACCGCGGCTAGGTGCGCTCGACGCTTCGCGGGGCCTTCGTTGGGAGCGATTGACAACACCGCCTCGGACGCACATTTGCCCCTCGCGCGCCCTCTTGGATATTCGATCGAGATGCGCGGGTGATATCCTCCGCCCCTGCGAGCATGAGCGCGAGCCCGCGCACTCGCCGAACGAGCGGTCGGCCAGTGACGAGACGGAGGAGAAAGGCCTGGAGAGTTTGTCACCCTGGCTCGCACTCACACTCGGCCCCAAACCGGCCGTGAACAGCAACGCCTCAGGGAAATTAGCTCGGATGCGCGCGGCCACGTTCTCCGCAACCAACTTCCGCACGTCGTTGTAGCTCGTAAGCCGATCAGTCATCGTCAGCGCAACGGCGACCGCCGGCCTGCCGGGCGAGCGGCTCACTGCCCCAGAAGCTCGAGTTCCTCCAGGATACCGGCTCGGTGGCAGAGACCACGCACACGACGCAGTCGGCATTCGCCAGCGATGCCGCCACGCGCCTGCCGAAGGTCAGTTGAGACTCCCAGGCCCGGTGTGTCGATGATTTCGAGCCCGGCGGAAGGGTGTGCGGGTGTCCGACGACTACTTTGTTCAGTGAGTCGATCGAACCGCGGCCAATCTCCAGCAGGGATTCGCGAGAGATTCCGCTCGCGGTCCCGGGGCCAAGCCGCTGGATGGTGCCGTCCGCCATTCGCAGCTCGGCGAAGGGGACATCGCTGAGCACTACCCGCGTCACGCATAGCGTCTCGGGGAGCACCGATGTGGAAGAGGGGGGGCTCGCCGATCAGGTTGTTGATCCAGCGAGCTCTTCCCTGTGGTTGAATCCTCCCACAAACACGACGCGGAGGATTAGCTCGGTTGCGGTTGCGGGAGCGCGCCCCTGCAAGCACGTGAGCACGCAACGCGGTGGAGCAGCAGGCCAGCTCAGGTGAGCATCAACATTTCGGTCTCCGCCGTGAGGCGACCAAATGCGTCGGGGGGCAGTCGAGGGTCGAATTGGGCCGACTCGTCGAGACGCGTCCTCCTCACGATCGAATCCCGAAAAGTGGGTCACGCGGACGTGGCGTATTCATAGTTTGTACGCGGTCTGTAGCATCGCTTCAACCTCGGCATCGACCCTATCAATCGCGATCCTAGGCCCATTCGGCGCGATGTCGGGTCGCCGCGCCGCAAAGACGTCCGATCGCAAGAAGCTCTCGACCGCGATGATCCGCTTGCCCACGACCGGATGGGAATGCCATGCTTCCTCAAGCCGGAGGACCGAGTGCGCGGCGCGCCGGGCTTGTCGGACCAAGTCGTCGGGGTTGAGCTCCGAATCTCCCGGTACGCGGAGCGACCAACCTAGCGAGTGCAGTACCTGGGGAGTTTGGGTCGCGCGCGCAAACGGCGCCGGCCCGGTCGCACGTGATCTCTGCAGCGCGACCACGCTGCGATGCCTAGACTCATACCCTGCCGGATTAAAGACAGGAGGCTGGCAAACACCGCAAAGAGGGAAGCCGCTGGCAGCAATGCTGCCTCGCCGGCAAGAACCGCCATCAAATTGTACACCCCGTGCAAGTTGTGAACGTGACCGCACTCGTGGCCGAGGACGAATAAGAGCTCGTCTTCACTCATCGTGTCAGCACAACCTGCGCTCAGCACAACGAACGGGGCTCGGTCGTCCGTCGCAATCGTGTACGCGTTGACGACCGGCGAGGACTCGATGAAGAGCGAGGGGACCGGAATATCCAAACGCATGGAGCATTCGCGCACCAGTTCGAAGAGCCTGGGAAACTGGCTCGGCGACGCCTGTATGACGCCGAAGACGCCGTGAGCCCTCGGCCAGTCGTCCAGCGCCGGATCGCCCCGAGCGCGGCCCGCAATCGGTAGTCGCCTCGGAACGCGTAATCTGGGCGTCCGCCCTTGACGAACATGTCGTGCTCGCCTTGCGCGGTGCGGGAACGCACGAAAGTCGAGGAGATCCCATTCGTGGGGTTCCCGTCCCGGTCGGTGGCCAGGTCTGAAGGGACATGGGAGTCTCCGGATGAGGGATCTTTTTAAATTGCGCTTTCGGCGAGCCAAGCGGACCTGAACGCGTCTGCGTCTGAGCGCGAAAAAAACGTGGCCCCCGCCGCCAGCGGCTTTGCGGAGCGGGCGGGTCATCTTCAGCCAACTCCCATTGTACCGACTGACGCTAGGGATTTGCGAGAGTTGTGGGTCGTCGAGCCCCGACCGAGCGAAGATCGCTCGGAGGTTGGCTTGGTGGTATCCTCGGCGTCCTGAACGGCCGGGCGTGACGCGGAAACGAACTGACCCTGCACGCATTGGGACCTCCTGCGGCCACGCGATGAGTCATCTGCTTCGGTATCCATGAGGAGAATTCCGAGCACTTGTTCCGTCCACGTTTCGCGGAGTAGCGGCAAGAACACTCCAGGCTCCGTAAGAGCAGTGGACGCCGAAGAGCGCCGCCGCCGAGGAGCCTTCGGCCACATTCACCTGTGCCAATGTCCTCTTCTCTACCTCCGGGCCCTGGCCGCAGCCGGAACCAGGTCAGCGCAAAACGGTTCACCGGGTCCCTGGCACCTTTGAGCACCTCTGCGGCGCGAGATTCTCTCGGCGGAGACCGTAGCTCTCTCGGTGAAATCGGCAAGTAGGCGTCTCTCGCGTTGCTCCGTCGAGACGTGTTCACGAGCCACGCATCGCCTCGCCGTCCATCGTGTCACCGGTCGTTTCAAAACCGGCCACCGGGCGCGTAACCTGACCAGTCGTCGGTCTTCGTTCGTACAAGAGCCCTATCCTTCAGCCGGTAGCTCTTGCCCCTTCCAGCCGACGATCTCGGCGTGATGCAGGAAGCGGTCCAAGATGGCGGTCGCGCTCGGACGTCTTGGAGCAGCTTGCCCCATCGATCGGCCGATTCGACGTCACAGCGTCGAGCGCTTCTCGTAGCGGCGCATGATGACCTTCAACAAGTACTCGCCTGAGCGCTTCGGCAGTTGCTTCATGCCCATGTCGTCGATGATCAGCAGGTCCGGCCGCAGGTACTTCGCGTCGACCTTGTCGTCGCCGGAGAACGTCTCGTCCTGCATGAAGTCCTGGACCAGGTCGAAGATCGAGCGGTACAGCACGACGAAGCCCCCTGCTGGATCGTGGGAAGCCGATCGCCTGTGCGAGGTGGTTAAATCGCCGACGCCAGGCGGACCGATCAACAGCACGTCTTTGTATTCGCGCACGAAGCGAACACGCGGCGAGGTCGTGCATCTGGCTCTTCTTGATCGACGGATTAAACGCCCAGTCGAACTCGTCGATCCGCTTCTGGTCGCGGAAGCACGCGCCCGTTGAGCCTGCGCTCGGCTTGCCGCTGCTTCCTGACCGGAGAATCGCCGTCCAGCGCGAGCTCGAGGAACTCGGTGATCGAGGCTGTTGCCCTTGCCTTCCGGCATCCGGACGTCGAGCGTGTCGGCCCATGCCGGAAAGCGCCGCCTCGCGCAGACTCTTCTTCAAGGACTCCTTCATACAGGTCTCCGATCGGCGAAGGTCGATTGGGAGAATGAGTCTTGGCTCGCACTCGCCGTACTCGTGCGGATCGCGGATCAACGGATGGCTGTCGATGAACTCGGTGAAGCCGCGTCGGTAGTTATCTACTGCGCGTCGTGCTGGCGAGCACCGCGGCTTTGAGAGATCGTCGGGGACCAGCGTCTTGGGCACGACGCGCAGCTACCGTGGTCGCTTCGTGCTTCGACGCCGGGCTTGATCGTAACCGCGCCGAGTCCGTAGTCGATCTAGGCTTCTTCGCCGGGCAGCGTCTCCATGCGCCGGAACGGAAGGCCTCGACGCGCCCAGCTTGCGCACGAAGCGCTTCACGCTCCGTGGCTGTGCGCGTAGCCGTGCTCGGCGACCAGGTCTTGGTGGATGCGCGTGCGCGCTCCCGGGACGATCGCGAGCTTGGCGACGATCATTCACGATGCGGATCGCACTCGCATTGCGACTCCGCAACCCCGGCGGTCGAAATGGCGGTTTTGAGTCGGACGACTGCTCGATCGCCGGGCGAGTCAGATTTGAATCGTCGCTCCGCGTCCCCTGCCGAGCCGGCGGTCGAAATGGCTGGTTTTGGATCCGGGTCAGGCGGCGCCGCGCGTAGCGCGACGGTATCGCGATGAATGTCGAGCTCGCGGGCGATCCGCCGATGGGACCATCCGTCGCCAGCAACTGCTCGATCGATCTGCGCCATCTTGAGCTGATTCGACATGCCCGCCTCTCCGAAAGGAAGCGGACATCGTCGGGCGCCTTTCGCGCCCTCACTCAGAGTGCGGCCGGTTTTAAATCGTTCCTCGTGGCCGGTTTTGAGTGTTCGGTGACAGCTGACTGTAGCACCGTCTGCCGCACTTGGAATCCAGGTCAAAGTCCCAGATATCGTGCTCGCCCATGGTGGTAGTCATGCTTCCGCTCCATCGCTCACGAGTCGGGGTTGTCGTCCCTCCGTACGCGCGCTCGGCCAAGCTTTCAATTACCCACAACGTGTAGGTGAACAAGGGGGCGATCACACTGGCGCTATCTGTATGATAGCTGGACAGGCGGCCGGTCTGGTAACTTAGACAGCCGTCAGTCCGTATTATTGGACGGAATGCGCAGAAGCTTGTGATGGGAGTGGTTTTGTGCAGTGCCATCGCTCACGCATACGATATCTACAGCCCGTGTGGAGTCCATGGCACACGGAGGCGTATGTCAAATCCTGCCAAAGGTCGCAGCCAACGTCGGGCGTCCCAAGAAAAGCTCGACAGCGTCCGTGACTGCGTCGGGCGCGAGCTTCGGCAGCAAACCAAAAGATGTGCGGCTCAGGCGACGGTTAACCAACTTCGTCGAGCAAATGGCCCTTTAGCCCGGGTCAGAGCATTCCGTTCGCTTGGTCAGGATTGGGCAAACACGAAGGTTGCGTACCGGTTCCTGGATAACGACTGGCTCGACGAGGTGCAGAAGTCCTGGAGGGTCACTTCCGGTCGTATCGTCGCGGAACGGGCGGCTCGGACCTCGGGACCCATCTCTGGTACTTCTACGACACGACGGGTTCTCGTACAAGCGGGACGATATCGAGCCCATCGGCAAGACACACGTCGGAGTCGCTGGCGTCAATCGAGACGGGCGCCCGAGGTTGTACACGGCCTGCGGGATCTTGATGCACCTCGAGCCTGGCAAATCAGCAACCGACGGGCTCTGCTCTCGGGCTGTTGTCGACCAAGTTCTGGTCGCGCAAGACGTTCAAGGGAACCAACGCCCTGCAGTCGTGGTCAATCCCACGCATGTTCTGATCGAACAGAAAGAGCGTGCGCTGGCTCTGAGAACCTGAAGCGCAGTCGACGGCGCGACTTGGCGAACCCGAGCGCTGTAGTGTACGTGGGGGACCGCGAGAGCGACATCTACGAGTTGCTCTTGCGCCGCAAAGGACGCGGGTACGCACTTCCTGGTGCGCGGTTGCGTTGATCGCCTCGCGGGAGACGGCGGCCATACGATCCAGGCCGAGGTGGGACGAGACGCGGCGCAAGGGTCTCCACCGGGTCGAAGTCCGTGATCAGCGCGGCCGCGTATCGCTGGTGGTCGTCGAACTGAAGTACCGACGAATCAGGGTCCCGCCGCCGATCGGCAAACAGAGCCGCTATCCTGAGCTCCCATTGACGGTGTTGTGATGCAACCGAACGCGATCTCCTCCAGCGCCGTGATCCGATCGACTGGAAGCTGATCACCGACTTGCCGATTGCGTCACGAACGGACGCTTTGGAGAAGTTATGCTGGTACGCTTTGCGCTGGAAGATCGAGGTCTT
>JADJEK010000023.1 GCA_016709145.1 Planctomycetota bacterium | reverse complement strand
GCCCTCGCCCATCGCGATCAGACTCTGAGGGTTCTCGCCGAAGAACGCGCGCTCGACGATGACCACGTCCGGGCGCGATCGCTCCAATGCGGCATCGAGTTGATCGCGGATCGACACCAGCCGTTCCGCCAACGGACGGCTCGCGCGCGCGGTCGCGATGCCGGCCTCGACCAGCCTGACGCGACCGTCCTGGTCGTCGACCACGCCGAAGCCCACCACTCGCGTTCCTGGATCGATCCCACAAATGCGCATGCAACTCCCTCGCGACCCGCGCACTCTACGCGCACGCCGCGCGCGGTCGTGACCGTGATCTCCAAAGGCCTGCGCACAGCCCGTTGAAGAAGTCCTGTGGCCGCCAGGACGTCGGCATCGTGGCCGAGGTCGAGGCGCGAGGAGGAGGCAACTTCCTGGCAAGTTGGTGACGACGAGCAACGAAGAGTCAGGCTCGAGGCCCCGTCCTGCCCCGCGGACTTCTTCGCGGGCTGCCAGCAACCGTTGAAGAAGTCCCTCCGCCAGGACGTCGGCATCGTGGCCGAGGTCGAGGCGCGAGGGGAGTGCAACTTCCTGGCAAGTTGGTGACGACGAGCAACGAAGAGCTCGGGCTCGAGGCCCCGTCCTGGCCCGCGAGACTTCTTCAGCGGGCTGCTAGGCTCTCGGCGATGACGGCCCCTGAGCGAGACCAATCCGTGTACGTCGCCGCGATCGTGGTCGCGGCCGGCTCCGGTCGACGCCTCGGCGCTGGCGTCAACAAGGTGCTACTGCCGCTCGCGCAGCGCACGATCCTGGACCGATCCGTCGCCGCGATCTCCGCCGACTCGCGCGTGCGATCGATCCGCGTCGTGATCCGCCCCGAGGACGACGCCGACGTGCGCGCCGCGCTCGCCGCTGGCCGTTGGCCGGACCTCGCGTTGGTCCATGGCGGCAAAGAGCGCGCCGATTCGGTGCGGTGCGGCCTCACCGCGCTCGACGACCGCGTCCAGCTCGTGCTGGTCCACGACGCCGCCCGTCCGCTGCTGCCGCCGCGCGTGTTGTCCGCCGTCATCGACGCCGGGCTCGCGCACGGCGCGGCGATCCCGGTCGTCGCGGTCTCCGACACGCTGAAGCGCGTGCAGGACGGCAAGGTCAAAGAGACCGTGGACCGCTCCGACCTAGCGGCGGCGCAGACACCGCAAGCGGCGACGCTCCAGCGCTTGCGCGCCGCCTACGCGCGGTGGCCGAGCCCGGGGCCACCCCCGACCGACGAAGCGCAAGTCCTCGAGCGTGCGGGTGTGTCGATCGCCGTCGTCGCCGGGGATGCCCGCAATCTCAAGATCACCACCGCGGCCGACTTGGCGCTCGCCGAGTTCTTGTGCCTGCGAACGGAGGACGCGCCGTGAACGACGACGCCCGCATCGGCCTCGGCTACGACCGCCATCGACTCGTGCCGGGCCGACCGCTGCGCCTCGGCGGCCTGACGTTGGCTCAGGACTTCGGGTTGCTCGGCCACTCCGATGCCGACGCGCTGCTGCATGCGGCGATCGACGCCGTGCTCGGCGCCGCCGGACTCGACGACCTCGGCACGTTGTTCCCCGACACCGATCCGCGCTACGCGGGCGCGGACTCGACGGTGCTCGCGCGGACGGCCATGGACCTCGTCCAGCGCACGGGGCTCCGCGTGGTATCGCTCGACGCCGTGCTGCTGATCGATCGGCCGAAGATCGCCCCGCACCGCGCCGCACTGCGCCAGTCGCTGGCGGCGTTGTTCGGTGTGCCCGCCGATCGCGTCAACGTCAAGGCCAAGACCACCGAAGGTTCCGGCGATCCCGATCTCGTCGAAGTCACGGTCGTCGCGCTGCTGCGATCCACGCGACTCTGAACCGGGGAATCAGGCCAGACCGAGCGCGCCGCCGGGCCAGGTCACGACGGCATCGCGCAGCGCCGACTCGAACGCTTCGCCCCCCACCACGCGCGCGGCGCGCCCGTGGCGATCGACGGCGTCGGCAGCGGCGACGACGTCGGCGGCCAACACCACGTCGGCTGCGTGCGCCAACCAGCGGCGACGCGCGCGCGACACCCGTTCGGTCGCGGCTTCGTCCTCGACCTCGAACCACACGACGATGCGCGCTCCGAATCCGCGCACTGCGTCCAGCGTGGCTGGATCCTCGCGACGCGGTTGGATCAGGACCACCCACGCGCTGCGCTCGCTGAAGACGCGGTGCGGCAGCTCGATCGTCGGATCGCGGCTCGCGTCGTGCGCGAAGCCCGAACACGTCGCGTGTTCGGGCGACAGCGCCGCCGACGTCGCGCGGACGAATGCGTCGAGACGAGAACGCGGGGCCGCGACCAGCACGCGCATCAACGCCTCCGAGGTCCGAGCGTCCGCAGCCGCTCGTAGATCGCGGCGACTTCGTCGGCTTGATGGCGCAGCGAGAAGCGCTGCTCGGCGCGCATGCGCGCGGCTTGGCGTAGCGCCGCGAGCCGATCCGGCTCACGCGCCAACGTCAGCATCGCCTGCGCGAACGCCGCGGGATCGTCGTCGAGCACGAAGCCGGCTTCGCCGTCCCCGGCGATCTCGGGCAGCGGTGCTCGTCGCGTGACCAGCAACGGCAACGACGACGCCAACAACTCGCGCGCCGCTCGACACGAGCCGTCGCTGCCGGGCACCAAGAACAAGCCGAAGTCGAGAGCGGCGAGCGTGCGCAGGTACTGCTTGCCTTCCTTGTATCCCACGGCCAACACGCGATCTTCGAGTCCGAGCTTGCGCAGCGGCGCATGCACCAGCGACTCGGCATGCGTCCCACGACCGAGGATCACGACGCGCAAGCGATCGTCGCGCGCCATGGCTCGCGCACAAGCGTCGATCAGCAGTTCGAACTTCCGATGGCGTTGGATCCGCGCGACGATTCCGCCGACCACGTGGTGCGGAGCGAGCCCGAGCTCCGCGCGCGCGGCGTCACGCCACGGCGCCAAACGCTCCTGCGCGAAGCGTCGCACGTCGACGGCTCCGGGCACGAGGAACACGCGCTCCGCGGGAACCGCGCCGGTCTTCGTCACGGCGTCGAACGCAGCCGACGACGCCGCGACGACACCGTCGGTGAAGCGTGCGAGTGCCAGACGGGTGCGCAGCGGCGGAGCGACGTCGCGGCCGCCGTAGAGCGAGCGCACGACGATCGCTCCGGTCTTCGCGCGGCGCGCCGCGGCGCCGCCGATCAGGTGGTCGTTCAGCAGATGCGTGTGGACCACGTCGAAGCGCCGCTCGGCGATGATCGTGGTCAAGCGCTTCAGGTCGCGCCAACCGTTGATCGGATCGAAGTGCTTGCGCAAACGCAGATCGGTCACCACCGGCAAACCCGCGGCCGTCGCGTGCGCCTGCACCAGGTTGTCGAGGTCCTGATACGGGCAGCGACCGCACGCGAACGTGACGTCGTGACGTTCGCGCAAGGCCTCGGCGAGCCGCACCGCCGGTTCGGCGGGTCCGGTCCACTTCCAGTTGGAGAACGCGTGCAAGACGTTCACGAGGTGGCCTTCTCCGCGCGAGCCCGCGTCGTGCGCCAGACGGCGCTGGCGACCCCTGTGCGCCGCAGTTGCGGCAGAGTTCGCTTCAGCCGTGCGAGCACGCGCAACCGTGCTCGTGCCGGGATCCCGGGCGCGCAGTCGTTCACTTGCGCGAGCCCGCGAATCATGCGCTCCAAGGTCGGCGCACGGCCGAAGCGGATGCCGTCGAAGTCGCACAACGACGCCTGCATCCGTCCGTCGCACTCGCGCAGCAACACGTTCTTCGGCGACAGATCGTGCACCAGCACGCGCGCGCTCCACAACGAGCTCAACAACTCCGCGACCGCGATCGCAGCCGTGCGCAGCGCCGGATCGCGCTGCTCTTGCGGCGCGGCCAGCCAAGCGAACGACGCCGCCAGCAGTGTCGTCGCGTCGTCGTAAGCGGTCATCACGAGCACCGAGCGATCCGGCGTCTTCAGCCATGCGATCACGGGCGGCGCGGCCACGTCGCGCACGGCGAGCGCGAACCCGGCGCGGTACGCCGCGCCCGCGCGTCCCTCGGTGAAGCGCGCACGCAGCGACCGCCGGTGGCCGTCGCCGTCGTAGACCTTCACGGCCCACATCGCATCGCGAGCCGGCGCGAGTGCGACGGACGACCGTCGTGCGATCGACCGCACCGCGGTGGATCCCTGCGCGAGCGCTTCGCGAGCGGCCGCGATCGACTCGAACAGCACGTGTTCCTCGACGTTGCGACGCCGCCAGCCGATGCAACCGCCGGCGCGCACCGCCGTGAACTCCGTGCTCTCGCGGGCGCAGCGCTTGCTGCGACTCCCGATGCGCGCGGCTTCGCGTCGCGCGACGCGCTCCAGCACCGCGGCGACGAAGCGCTCGCGCTCGACGCCAAGCGACGCCTCTGCGGCGTAGCGCAGGATCGCCTCGCGGATCTCCTCGCCGCGCAGCCCGAACCGCAGAGTGTGCAGCAGCGTCGCCAAGGCCTCGATGCGCGCGCGCACACCGACCTCGCGGCCACGCTCGACGCGATGCAGATCGATGACGACGACGTCGCGCGGATCGCCGTGTTGGAGCAGCACGTTGCCGCCGTGGAAGTCGCGATGGTGGAAGCCGGCTGCGTGCATGCGCGCGAGCACGTTCAACGTCGGCGCCAACGCCTCGATGCCCCCGGCGCGAGCGGCATCGCCGCCCGAAGCGCGATCTTCGAGGAAGCCGCCGAGTGGGCGCGCTCCGGGCACCGCGGCCGCGCCGGAAACTCGCCGAAGCGCTCGCTCCCGCGCTCTCGGCGAGATACCAAGGTTCGGGCACGGGCAGTCCGGCGGCGCGCAACGCCAACGCGGTGTCCCACTCCCGTCGCGCGCGATTGCCGAAGGCGAGGACCTTGAGGCGCTCGAGTCCGCGATCAGGCGCGTAATGCTTGACGACGACGGGCCCGATCGGCGTCGCGACACGCGTCACGCGCCGCCGCGGGTTCTGCTTCAAGACCTCGCCGTCGAACTCCCCGAGCGCGAGCGCCTCGATCGCATCGCGGCCGAGGCGCCGCACGATCGCGGCATTCGCGACCACGGCGAGACCACGGGCGGCGGTCCACGGTTCGAGTTGTTCCGGCTCCGCCATCCAGGACTGCCATCGGCCCGTCGAAGCGAGCGCCTCTGGTTCGACCGGATTCGGCCGTGCGCGCTCTGAAAACTTGCGGACTCTTCTACCATCCCGCCCGTGCAACGCGCGCTCCGCATCCTCCACGTCGACACCGAACGCACCTGGCGCGGCGGCGAGCAGCAGGCGCACAACCTCATGTGCGGATCCAAAGCGCGCGGACACGCCGTCACGATGGTGGCTCAACCGGGTTCACCGTGCGCGCAGCGAACGCGGCAGGCCGGCATCGACGTCGTCGAACGCAGCATGCGCGGCGAGTTCGATCTCGGCGCCATCGCGACGTTGACGAGACTGTTGAAGAGCGGCGCGTTCGACCTCGTGCACGCCCACACCTCGCACGCACACACCCTCGCGGCACTCGCGGCATGGCGCGCCGACGTCCCGTGCGTCGTCTCGCGTCGCGTCGATTTCGCGATCACGGGCTCGCCGTTCCGGCGCTTCAAGTACCGCCACGGCGTCGATCGCTTCATCGCGATCTCGCACGCGATCGCCGACGTCCTCGCCGCGGGCGGCGTCCCACGCGAACGCATCGAGGTGGTCCACAGCGGCATCGACCCCGCTCGCCTCGCCCGAGCCGATCGCGCGGGCCCACGCGCCGAACTCGGCATCGGCTCCGGAATCCCGCTGATCGGATCGGTCGGCCACTTCGCGTGGCACAAGGGTTTCGACGTCTTCGTCGAGGCGGCGGCGTTGCTCGCAACTCGCCGACCCGACGTCCGTTTCGTCTTGGTCGGAGCGGGAGAACTCGAAGCCGATCTGAAGCAGAGGGTCGCGAAGCATGGCCTCACCCCGCGCTTCGCGTTCCCGGGCTTCCGCGACCGAGCGCCGGACTGGCTGGCCGCGCTGGACGTGTTCGCGGCGCCATCGCTGATGGAAGGCCTGAACACGACCATCCTCGACGCGCTGTGGCTCGAGCGTCCGGTCGTCGCGGCGAAGGCGGGAGGAATCCCCGAAGCGGTCCTCCACGAACGGACCGGCCTCCTGATCCCGCCGAACGACCCGAGCTCACTCGCGCAAGGCATCGAGCGCATGCTCGACGATCGCACGAGCGCCGAGCGATACGGCAAAGCAGGCCGCCGTCACGTCGAGTCCGACTTCACCATCGACACGATGGTCGAGGGCAACCTCTGCGCCTACGAGAGCATCCTCGCGAAGCGCGAGCGGTGATGTGGGGTTCCGAAGGGGGCGCCTGGCGACGAGGGGCGCGAGGAAATGCGGGCCGCGTCAAAGGGAGACGCGAAACCCGGTGACCGATCGACGAGACCAGAACCTCGGCCACCGCTACCCGACCCGACCCGAACGAGTTCACCGCCGGCAAACGCGTCCGGTTACCCGAACGCGATTGCCGGCGGCAATCTCGTTCGGGCTACGCCACGACGTGCCAATCACTTGCGCGATCGTGTCGAAGGGTTGGAGTGCGGTTCACCGGCGAGCGGGCGCGGTGCGCGCTTGGGGCAAGGGTGAGACGGCGGAGCGCGTGCGATTGCCGGCGGCAATCGCACGCGCTTTACATCGCGAGTGCTCCACGACTTGCGCGATCGCGTCCAAACGCTGAACGTGCTCAACCTCCGCCGAACCATGGCGCGGAGCGAGAACCATCATCCTTCCCCGGTTTCAGGCCGCACACCTGTCAGCCAGAAACCACTCCGTCGCCAAGGGACGTCGTGAAGTCCCCCGAGCGGCCCAAGGGCGGATGGGTCCCAAGAGAAGGCCCGCTCGCTTTGTGGGCCTTCGGTCGCTCGACCGCTTCGCGGTCGAGCGAAGGGGGCGTGGGGGAACGAAGTTCCCCCACCTTCGCCCGAAGGGTCTGGGGCCTCTGGCCCCAGCCTGGCCTACGGAGGCGGAGCCTCCGTATCTCGCCCGAAGGGCCCGGGGCCTTCCGCCCCGCCTCGCCCGCAGCCCGAGCAGGCTGCGGGCCAGCGCAGCGCCCGTTACTATCCCCGCCCGCGGCGCCTACCCGGATCGGTTCGCGCACACCCGGAGCACCGATGCTGGCTTCCGTCGCGCTCGGCCTGTCCCTGCTGATCCAGGTCGATCGCGCCTTCCAATCCGAGATCGACGCCGCGATCGACGCCGGCGTCGCCTACCTGCGCGAAAGCGAGGACTCACTCGCCAGCGCTCCGCACGCGACGGCATATCGCGGCGGCACCGAGTGCTTGGTCTTCTACACGCTGCTCATGAGCGGCGTCGCCAAAGACGACCCGTACGTGGCGCGACTCGAGCCCATCGTTCTGGCGACCGCGCGCGAGTCGGAGCAGACGTACACCTTGGCGCTGGCCACGCTCGGCCTGCTCGCGCACGACTCCAAGCGTCACGCCACCACGATCGCGGGCCTCGTCGCACGCTTGGAAGCCGGACAGCGCAAGGGCGACCAACGCGGCAGCGGCTGCTACGGCTACATGCTGCTGCGAGAGCGCACCGGCGACGGCACCAAGTCCGCGACGAAGAAGTCCACGCAGCTCGCGCATTGGGACGCGCCGTCGAACTGGTGGGACAACTCGAACACGCAGTACGCGATCCTCGCGTTGCGGTCCGCCGTCGACCACGGCTTCGCGGTCGACAGCAAGGTGTTCGAACGCTCGGCGCGCCATTTCCTACGGCAGAAGCGCCCCGACGGCGGCGCTGCCTACTCCGAC
>JADJEK010000022.1 GCA_016709145.1 Planctomycetota bacterium | reverse complement strand
TCACGAACCCGAACGGCGAGATCGTGCTGAACACCCACAAGCACAACAGCAACGGCCAGAACCGGCCGAGCAACGGTGGCACGTGATGTCCCCCAGCTTCGACCAGCTATACCAGGGGTTCACTCTCCCGCTCCTCCGTGGGGCGGAAGGCGTGTGGTCGCTGCATGGCTCGCGCGAGGTCATCCGTTCGCACCTTCGGATGATCTTGCTGACTCGCATCGGCGAGCGCCGCATGCTCCCCGAGTTTGGAAGTCGCTTGTACGAACTCGTCGGAGAGTTCAACGACACGGTCCTCGCGGGTCTCGCCGTCATCTACGTGGTCGAGCCGATCAAGCGCTGGACCAACCTCGTGCGAGTGACCTCCGTACAGACCTCGCGAGAGGAACACCAGTTGAACCTCAGAATCCACTACGTGGAGGTCCAGACGCAGCAACCCGACCTCCTAGTGCTCTCCCTGCCCACGGCCGCGTAACGGAGCCTCCGGATGTCCTCACCACTCCAGATTCCCAGCCCCATCGGTGCGGCACTCCCCCTCGTCGGTCGAACCTACGACGAGGTGAAAGCGATGCTCGTCGCGTACTTCCGGCAGCGGGCGACCCGCTACCAGGACTGGACCGAGGCGTCGTTGGGCGTCCTCCTCCTGGAGACGATGGCGTACGCGCAATCGCTCGGGCTCTTCACCCTCGACACACTCGGCCAGGAGGTCTACATCCCGACCATCCGCGACCCGCGCAACATGCGCCTGGCCACCAAGTCCATCGGTTACGAGATGGCAGGACCCGCAGCGGCGAGCGTGGATCTCCGCGTCGTCACGGCGTCGATCGAACTCGCGGAGGAGGTCGTGATCGCCGCGGGCACGAAGATCACGTCCGACACCGGAATCATCTTCGAGGTCCTCGAAGAGGTCACGATCGTCGCGACCGACAACGAGCCGCACGCCAACTGGCTGGTCAACGGTGAGCAGGTCTCGAACACGATCTACCTCTCGGTCACCCAGGGCGAGACCTTGTCGGTGACCCTCGAAGGAACGGGGCAGATCGGGCAGGCGTTCACGCTCCCGAAATCGCCGGTGCTCGATGGTTCGATCATCGTCGAAGTCGACGGCGTGCCGTGGAAGGACGTGGAGTCCCTGGTCGTCGGCGACCTCGACGACGTGAACAACACGGACATCTACGAGTCCGAGGTCGACGAACTTGGCCGCGGAATCCTCCGCTTCGGTGACGGCACCAACGGCGGGATCCCAGTCCAGGGCGCGGAGATCGTGGTGACCTACCGCGTGGGTGGTGGAGCCTCGACGAACGTTGCGGCGCTGGCCATCAGCGGGCCGCTCGTGGCCGTGCTGGACGGCCAAGCTGGGTCGATCGACGTGGTGAACGACACGCAGGCGACTGGTGGAGCCGACGCGGAGTCGGTGGAACACGCGCGGTACTTCGCGCCGCGGTTGCTCTCGACGGGTGGACGTGCCGTCTCGTATGGGGACTACTTCGCGTACGCCAACGGCTACCACGTCGAAGGCGTGGGCACGATCGCGAAGGCGGGGATTCTTGCGGACCCCACGGACGGAATCAGCAACGTGGTGACCGTCTACGTGTTCGGCGCGGACTCCACGGGTGCGCTCGTGTCCCCGGTCAGCACGTCGTTGCGGGAAGCGCTGCGGACGTTCCTGCAGTCGCGGGCGGACACGGCGGTCAAGGTCGTGGTCCGCGACGGTCACGTCGTCCCCGTGGACATCCGGTTGCGCATCCGCGTCTCTCCTGGCTTCGACCCGCAGGTGGTCTCCGACGAGGTGCGCTCGCGCGTGCTCGGGATCTTCCTGGAGGAAGAGACCAAGTACGCGAACCGGCTGCGTGGCTCGCGCGTCACCGACGTGGTGCAAGACGTCCCCGGTGTGGAGTGGGTGGACGTCACGGTCGACCCCACGTGGACGAACACGTCGCCATACCGACCGTCCGACCTCGTGGCGCTGCCCGAGAACGCGCAGGTGCTCTACCAGGCGACGATCGCAAACCTGGTGCAGACGAACGTGCAAGCGTTCGACACGTCGGCGCTTCGTGTCCCTCGCGCCACCCCTTGGCTCGGTCCGGGCTCGAACCCGAACGACATCGCGGTCAGCTTTTGGATCGTGGACGTGAGCACCGCGGGGGTGAACGGGTACGCCGCTCCACCGATCGGCACGGCGACCAACCAGTACCTGCAGGTGATCGACCAGTTCGACTACACAGCGAATGGCGCGCTCTCCCCCGCGCACTTGACGCTCTTGCTCTCGAAGCCGATCAATCCGGGTGTGGTGTACAAGACGAGCACCGCGCAGGGTGCGACCGTCCGACTCGCGCACCGCAGGCTGCTCAAGCTCGCGGCGGGTCGCATCACGGCGAACAAGCAATTCCGCTACCACACCATCTCGATCATCGGCGGCACGGGTGCTGGACAGGAGCGAACGATCGTCGACTCGTTCGGTCCTTCGTTCCCCATCTCGTTCATGGCCGGGTGCGTGGCCGTCGATCGTGACTGGACAGTCTTCCCCGACGCAACGAGTCAATACGTGATCCTCCCGAACCTAGGGGCTCCGCAGGACGCGTCGCTCGTCGCCGGAAACATCGACGTTCAGGTGGTGGAGTCGACGCTGTGAGCACCACGTCCTTCCACGACCTCATCCCCTACTTCCTGACCACGCCGGAGGAAGATCCCACCGGCGCGATCAAGACCTTCTGCGAAGCGCTCGACCAGTGCTACGCGCAGTGGATGCACGACATTCGCGGTCTCCCCACACTGATGAACGCGCGCACGGTCAACACCCACGCGCTCGTGGAGGGGCAACCCGTGTTCGGCCTCGGGGAGAACACGGGGGCTGGAAAGGTCCTGTCGAGTCAGGGGTTGAACAAGCTGCTTCTGACCGTTCCGTCACCGCCGGCGCAGGACGTGCTGAACGGGTACGGCGTGTACTGGCAGACTGGCCCTCTCGCGGGACAATACCGGACGGTCGCGGACTACCAGTACGCGCCGCTCGCGGTCTACAAGTTCGTGTGCGTGTTGGACTCGGCGCTCGCTGCCGAGAGTGCGATCGACCAGCAGGTGTTGCTCGCCCCACCCAACCGTGTGTGGCTCCCCACGAGCGCGAGCGACACCGACGGTGCCTACATCGGGTACTGGCTGCGCGTGGTGCCCAGCGCGGACATGATTGGCGCTGACACGCAGTACAGGAAGATCACCGACTACGTGGGTGCGTCGCGCATGTGCGTCCTCGAATCTCCGTTGGCGCACCCACCGGGACCAAACGCGCAGGTGTCCGTCGTCTCTTACCAGGTGCCGCTCCAGTACCTCGCGCAGCACCTCGGGATCTACGTCTCGTCGAAGCTCTCGGAGGCGCAGCAGCGCCAACTGATCGCGAGCGCGGTTGACATCTACAAAATCAAGGGGACCCCGCGGTCGTTCCAAGTTCTGCTCCGCCTGCTCGGGTGGGCAGGGGAGGTCGTCCACCTCGGACAGTCGTATGCGCGGCCGACGCCGCTGTTCCCTCCGTACGACCTCGAAGCATCTTCGTCGACCGCACTCGTCCCGCTCGACCAGCACAGGGACATCCTGCCGTACAAGGCGAATGGCTGGGGTACCAACGGACCGAAGAAGCCGTCGCAGAAGCAATTCCAGGTCGTGACCGAGACCCCGGAGTACGTGTCGGGCGCGATCCCGGCAGTGAGCGACGCGCAGGACAACCCCGACCCGCTCACGTGGTTGACCAGCCTGTCCTACATCCTGAACCCGACGTTCGACGCGGCGGGTGTCCTCCAGACGTCAGCGACCACGGCACGCTTCCCGGATTCCGACATCAAGCTCTACGTCGCTCCGCTGAAGCCTGGACCGACGCCGACGCTGACCGACCTGGCGAACCTGCTGTTCGACCTGGAAACCGTGCGACCCATCCACGTGGAGATCGCGGCACTTGGCTGGCTGATCCCCGTGGTGGAACCCGTGTACGTCGAGGAGACCGTCGCGCTCGAACTGCGACTCCGCGTGACGACGGTGCTCGCAATCGCGGCCACACCATCGACCACGCTGGGGTTCACGGACGAGCTACTCGACACTGCGCCGGCAATCGCGGAGTCGGTACAGTTGACGCGCCCAGTCCGGTGGGACACCTCGCAAGACCGATGGGACGGCGGTGCCGCCGACGTCGCTCGCTGGGACACCTCGCTGATCGGAGTTGGCTGACATGCCGTTCGACCTCGCTGTTCCGTTCGTCGCCTTCGATCCGACGGTGCCCGTGCTCGGGTCCGTGGTGTCCGCACCGGAGATCCGAGCCCAGTTGTCGCACATCGCGACGCACGCAAGGGGATCGCAGGAGCCGGTCACCCCGGGTCAGATCCGAGGGGACGCCCGCTCGTACCCCGTGAATCTCACGGGTGCGTTCAACCTCAAGCTGAAGATCGACGCGCTGGCGTACGTGACGGTCAACATGGGAACCGGCGGGGCTAGCCCGCTGACCGCGCGCACGCTCGCCGACATCGTGGGTGCGATCAACACGCAACTGAACGCCGCGTACTCGACGGCCACGACCTACGCCTACGCGGCCGACGGTTGGTTGGTCGTGCGCAGCCAGTCGACGAACCCCGCGGTTTCGGCCGTCACGATCGACAACGCGGCGAGCAACGACGGCAAGGAAAAGGTGTTCGCGTTCGCGCTCTCTGGGATCACGTCCTTCCCGTACACACGCACGGGCTCCACCCCCGCGAGCGGTCGCACGTGGCTGTCCATCCCCGCAGCGTTCCCGCACGTCGGGCAGTCGGTCCGGCTGCGCGTCGACCGACCCGCGCGTCTCCTCGGGCGAAACCCCGATGAACTCGACACGACGATCCAACGGTGGATCCGCCTGACGGTCAACGGGGTCACCAACGAGATCGACGTCGGCTCGACCGCGGCCGACCGGGGGAGCACCACGATCGCGGAGGCTGCGGCGGCCATCAACGCCGCGTTCGCGCCTACGGTGGTCGCGTACGACACCGGAGACGGTCTCCTGCTGCAGTCGCCCTCGACTGGGAGCGGACAGTCGGTCGCGCTCAATCGCCCCACCGGCGCAAGCGGCTGGGAGGACGCGACGCAGGCGCTCATGCGCCTCTCGACGGGCAGTGCGCCGCGCACGTACGACCTCTACCCCATCTCGGACACCGGTGTCGGCTGGGCGGACACGTGGGTGCGCTCCGCGGAGGACCGCCCGGGGATCGGGCTCTGGGGTCCGCCCGCGGCGTCGCTCCAGAGCTTGTCGGGCACCAGCGGCATCGCCCGCGGGGACGTCCGTCTCCCGCTCGACACGCTGCTCCCGGTGGCCTGGAACGACAAGACGGCGAGCTACCAGCCGATGCTCCCCGCGGCCGGTCCGCACGTGGCGTACGACCCGGCGGTGAACATCCTGGCGCTCCGCGTCGCTCGCGTGTCCTGGTACGGCGTGGACACCCCGGCGAAGAAGCTGCTGACGGACGCGGTCGCGAGCGGCGACGTCCCGATCCTGCGCGACACGCGTGACGAGGCGTACCCCTCGGTCACGTCCGCTGGCATCTCGTTGGCACGCGCGCACGACGCGGTCGACAACTTCCAGCGTTCCGATGCGACGTCCCTCGGCACCGCGTCCTCGGGTGACCCGTGGACGCAACTGGCGTCGGCAGGCGACGGTTGGCGCATCGCGTCCTCGCGAGCGGCCTTCGACGGCACCCCTGGCGGGACCGACTTCGCGATCATCGACGAAGCGTTCACTGCCCACACGCTGACCGTCGCCGCCCGTCTCAGCAAGGCGAGCGGGGTGTCCATGGACACCAACCCGTGCGCGGTCGGTCTCGTGATTCGTGCGGCCGACACCGCGAATCTCTACTACGTGCGCGTCGAGGAGCGCGGCAACATCGTGCTCGTGCGCCGCACGGCAAGCGTCGACACCACGCTGCAGACGTGGACGGCCAAGGCAGACCCGCTCTTGTCGCCCGCAGGGACGACGTTGCGCGTGGTCGTCCAACCGGACAACCTCGTGCGCGTGTACTGGGGTGGCTCGATCGACCCCACCGACTGGGCGTCCACGTACGAGGAGCGCTTTGCCGTCGGGACGTTCACGCTTCCGACCCCGCAGGCGGGGAACAAGACCGGCATCTACGGTCTGGTCGTCAACGCATCGGGCAAAGAGGTCTACGTCGCGGACTTCATCGCACGCAGCGCCGCCGCAGGGTCCGAGCCGCTGGTCGGTCTGCCGCCGGTGCCGGGGCACCAACTGCGCCACATCGTGGCGGCCGTGCGTGCGCCCGACAAGCTCGGCGGGAGCACCGAGATCATCACGGACGCGCGCCCCAACGCGCCGCTCCTCTTGACCGGCAAGGCTGGCTCCGAGCACTACGGCATCGACGTCGAGCAGGACACCGCGAACAGGACCGTCCGATTCAAGATCGGCGGCGCGGGCGTGCAGCAGATGATGTTCGGGCTCGACATCTACTGCGGTGACACCGCGGGGACGAAGCTCGGGCAGTACGCACGACAGCGCATCAATGTCGGCCCAGGGATGGCCGTCGTGCCGACGCCCGGTGGTGGCTTCGAACTCCGTGCGCTGAACGCACTCTCGACGATCTCGCTCGCGTCCGGTGACACGTCGTACAAGACGCCGGCGGAAGGTGGGTCCCCGCAGGCCGGTCGGTTCTACTACCTCTACATCGCGGCCGACGGAGCGGGGGCGGAGATCGAGTACAGCCTGACCGCGCCGAACTACCTCGGGATCGCGAGCGTCTCCGGTCGGACCATGCGGTTCATCGGCTCGTTCTACTGGGGCACGGACAAGGACGGCGTCATGTCCGTCCGGCAGTTCTACCGCGATGCCGGGCTCGTCCGATACGTCGTCCCCAACGGCTACATCGGGTCGGGCGGCATCGGTGGCTCGTACGTGATCTTCAGCGCGAAGTCGGGGTCGAACGCGGACTACAACCTCCGCGACACGGGCGCTGCTGCGCTCGGGCTCGTTCCCAAGACGGCGCGGCTGTGTCGCATCTTCGGCATCACTGGCGCGTCCTCGGGAACACCACAAACTCGATTCTCCACGTCGGCGAACCAGGGGTTCGAGGGACAGCTTGGGATCGACAAGGACAACGACGGTGAGTACTCGCTCGTGGTTTCCCCCGATGGCATCCTGCGCGTCGGGTGGGATGGCGGTGTCGACACGTCGAAGGCAGGAGTGATCGGCTACTACGAAGACCCCCTACGTCTGCCAGCCTGGCTCGGAGCTTGATTCTCATGGATCTACGATTCGCCGTCCGCACGCACGTCGGCCTCTACGTCCCCAGCGGTGGGCACAAGCGACCGATCTGGGAAGGCAAGAACGTCATCGTCACGAACGGCAAGCAGGCGATCGCTCGCACGCTCGCGGCGCTTCACCCGGTGTTCGCCGCGGTGTCGGGCACCGACCCGCTCAAGCTCTCGTACCCGCGACACATCGGGTTTGGGACCTCCAGCGCGTCACCGACAGACACCTCGCTCACAGCCCTCGTGGCAGCGGCCAACAGCGTCGGCACCAGCACGTTCAAGCAACTCACGGACATCACCTTCCCAGCGACCGACAGCGTGCGGTTCATCTGCGAGTACAGCACGTCGGAGGCGAACCATCCGGCAGCGCTCCAGGAGATGGGGCTGTTCGGTGGTGGCGCACTCTCGGGTGACCCGCCGAACATCGCTGGTCTCGTCCTGATCTCGCGTGTCGCCGGCACGTTCTCGTTCTCGAAGACGAACGCGGCTCCGCTGATCGCGGAGTGGACGTACCAGATCCAGGAGGCCCCGTGATCGGCGAGCAGATGAGGCTGGAAACGAGGCTGCAGTTGTGGACGCGAACGCCAGGAGGCGTTTGGGCGATCCAGACGGACACACACAACTTGCTCACCACCGCGGGCAGGACGCGGATGGCACGTGCTTGGCGGCAAACCCCAGGAGGGCCGTTCTCTCCTGGAAGCATCGCAGTCGGAACCGGCTCGACCGCACCCACCGTCTCCGACAGCGCACTCGAAGCCGAGGTGATTCGTAAGACTCTCGACTTCGGTTCTCTGGAGATCGCACACCCGGTCTCGACCCCCACAGCCGTGTTCGAGACCGTGATCGGAAGTGACGAACCGAGCATCCAGGACCCGGTTGGTGTGCTGTTTGCGGAAGCTGGGTTGTACTCGGGGGAAGGAACTCCCGTCCTGATCTCTCGGGCTCTGCTGCCGACGCCGTTGCTCAAGACCGCTGGGTTGGAAGTACTCGTACGATTCTCCCACACGTTCAAACTCGATGCCGGGTGATCGCGTCGCACGGTAGACGCTCACGCCAACCCAGTCGAAGACAGATTCTGCAAAACATTCGAAGCCCCTCCCTGGAGTCACACGACACTAGGGAGGGGTTTTCACGGGGTGGTTAATTCACGGCCTGCACAATCACACAGACACTTTCATTAGTGTACGAGGGGGTTGAGAGAGGGGGACTACGTGGATCAAGTACCGACAGGGGTGGGGTTGTGGGGTGAGGGGTATAGGGGGGTATGGGGGGAAAAGGGGAGAGGGGCGAAGGGGAGGGTGGTGCGGGGGAGAGACGGGGGAGTTCGCGGACGAATGCAGATTCCGCCTGCAGATTCCGCAAATTGCCATCGGGAGTTCGAGGCCCAGAGGCGTCTACGAGCGACGGAGGACCGAACACTGTGCGCCTGACTGCCTCGTGGAATCTCGTGCGCGTCGATGACGCGGACCCGGACGCATTGTCCGTGCTGCGTGCTCTCCTGACCGTGAAGGACCCTGCGGCGAAGAAGTCCGCGGAGTACCAGCGCGGCGAGTGGGACGGGTTCCACGTGTACGCCCTGGACGACCGTGCGACGTTCCCGAGCGGCTTGCTCGGGTTGGTCGTGGACGGGCTGAAGCGCAAGCGCGTGAACTACGAACTGGCGTACTCGGATCGCGTGCAGGCAGACTCGCCGTGGCTACGTGGTCTGTCGCTCATGCAAGTCTCGAACGACCTGTTCCGCAAAGTGACCATGCGGGACTACCAGGTCGAGGCGGTGATGCGCGTGCTGGGTGGGCAGCGTGGTGTGGTTCAAGCTCCCCCTCGTGCGGGCAAGACGCTGATCGCGTTCGCGGTCGCGGTGCAGGTCAACCGTCGCAGCCTCTACGTCGTCAATCGCTCGAAGCTGTTGGAACAGCACGTGAAGAGCGCGGCCGACATCGGGCTCACGTTGACGAAGATGACGATTCCGCGGCTGCTCAAGGGCCAACTCGGGCAGCACGTGATCGCGACGGTGCAGACGCTCTACAGCGCGTTGAAAGAGCACCCGGAAGAAGCGCGCCGGTATCTCGATCAAGTTGAGGTCCTCCAGGGTGACGAGATCCACGCGCTGTCGGACAGTGTCATGTGGACCAGCGTGTTCACCGCATGCGCCGCGCCAATCCGTGTGGGGTACTCGGGGACCCCCTACCAGGACCGCACGGCATGGGACTCCCGCGACCACTGGCTGCGTGCCTGCTGCGGCGATCTGCTGTACCAGATCGACCCGGAGTACTTGATGCTGACCGGGCACCTCCTGCGGCCTCGTGTGTTCTCCGTGAAGGCTCCGGGATCGCATTCGCTCTTCAAGGCCACGAACTGGCACCTCCTGTACTCCCGCGGAGTAGTGCAGAATGCGCCGGCAAACGCGTTAGTCGCGAGGATCGCGGCTTCCGCGTTCAAGGGTCGCCGGCGCTGCCTCGTTCTCGTGTCGCAACACGAGCATGGCCACGAGCTACTACGGCTCCTGTTTGCCACCCACGGGCTGTCGTGCGTGTTCTCCGCGGGTGGCGACTCGATGGTGCGCGCGACGGACACGCAGTTGGGCTACGCGACGATCCGGCTCACGGATGCCGAATTGCTCGCGCAGTTCGAGTCCGGCGGCGTCCCCGTTCTGATCGGCTCGACCGTGTACGACCAGGGCATCGACATGCCGTTCGTCGACACGACGATTCTCGCTGGCGGGTGGAAGTCCCCCGTCGTGGTTGTGCAGCGGGCCTATCGCTGCCTCACCCCAGCGCAGAACAAGCGCACACCCGTGATCGTCGATCTTCACCACGGGTTCTCCATCGTGCTCGGCCACCACAGCCGCGCACGGCAGAAGGAAATCCAGGCCCGGGTGATCCCGGGTGGTGAGGTCGAGCAGGTCGATCCCGATATTCTCTGTCGATGGCTGGAGACGAACTGATGATCCTCCGCACGATCTCGCGATCGTCCACGTTGAACCAACACCTTCGCACGTCCGCAGGCGATCACTACGTGAAGGCCACCGCCAGCCTCACGGTCGACGTCGAACCCGGCGACAACATGGACGCGGTCGTCAACTGGATGGAGGACTACCTCGATTGGCTGGTGCGCTACCACGCGTACCAGGACATCGCGCGCTCCTCCGCCTTCGCCGCCGCCCCCGACGCGTTGGCGATGCTCTCCCAGTACTTCGCCACTCGTCAGGCTCCGCCTGCGCCTCCCGCTGGCGTTGCGCGAACGATGCAGGGTTGACATGCAGTACGAGTACGGTGAGGACTTCCAGCGCCGGGTGGTCGCCCTGCTGCTCCAGGACCCCACGTGGGTCGTCGAGTGCTCGGGCGTCGTTCGCTCCTCCTACTTCACGAACAGCATTCTTCGCACGATCGTCGAACTCGTGCTGCAGTTCGCTGGCCAGTACGGGGCGTCCCCTCGACGCGAGACCATGAGTCTCCTGCTCGACGCGCACGCGATCTCCTACGAGCTTCTGCCCGAGGAGGTGGAGCGGATCCAGAGCGTGATCGCGCAGTTGTACGACGCGCAGATCCCCGACCCGCAATCGCTTCGCGACATCGTGGTCGAGTTCGGCTCGTGGGCGGCGCTGCAGGGCGCGATCCAATACGGCGCGGACTCCCTCGCACGCGCGAAGAAC
>JADJEK010000021.1 GCA_016709145.1 Planctomycetota bacterium | reverse complement strand
CGGCCTGACCGAGTTCGAGAAGGCGGACCCCTTCCGTCAACGCCTGGATCGACGCGGCGCGATCGCGCGGCGAGCGCGACCTCGCGTTGTCGGTACGGGATCGCGTGCGCAGCGAGCCCGGCGCGCTCGCCATCCCGAGGTAGCCGACCTCGCCGATGCCGTCCGCTCCGCTCGGGACCGCGGCTCCGCGCAGGGCGTCGTCGAGCGTGGCTCGAGCGGCGGCCAACTCGGCCGGATCGACCGCTGCGGGTGGCCCGAGCAGATCGCGCTGCTCGCCGGGGTCGTCCCGCCAGCGATACCACTCCTCGCGGCCGGCCTCGAGGTACTTGCTGCCGTTCGGATGACGGAGTCCGCGCAGTTGTGCGAACTCGCAGTGGAGTTGTCCGTAGAGGCTCTCGAGTACCGCGGGTTCGCCGCGGCGCGCCGGCTCGGTGAGGTCGATCGACGTCGACGCCGCGAGAGCTTCGATGCATGCGCGCAGGTCTTGCAGGCGCACCTGCTCGTCGATGCGGGCGGGCGCGATCCCGGGGCCAGTGACGATGAGTGGGACGCGGATCGTCGCGTCGTAGACGAAGAAGCCGTGGCGCGCTTCGCCGTGCTCGCCCAGCGACTCGCCGTGATCGGCGGTGACGACGACGATCAGGTCGTTCGCGCGCCCGCGCGACGCGATGCCGTCGAGCAAGCGGCCGAGTTCGCGATCGACGAACGCGATCTCGCCGTCGTACGGCGCGTCTCGGAACTGCGCGAGTACATCCTGCGGCGGCACGTACGGATCGTGCGGATCGAAGTAATGCGTCCAGAGGAAGAACGGCTGCTCCGCCTTCACACCATCGAGCGCGGCGAGCGCGGCGTCGGTGACCGCGTCGGCGGTGCGTTCGCCGAGACGGACGCTGCCAACAGGGGCGCGTGCGAACGCGTCGTCGTAGACGTCGAACGCCGCCTCGAGTCCGCAGCCTCGCGCGAGCGGTTCTCCGCCGATGATGGCGAGCGTCGCGTACGCGCGCTCCTTCAGCGACGTGGCGACGGTGTCGAATCGGTCCGACGGGAAGCGGAACGGCTTGTTGTCGCGCGCGCCGTGTTCGATGGGCAGTCGTCCCGAAAGCAGCGTCGCGTGCGAGGGCAGCGTCAGCGGGGTCGGCGCGACGGCTTGCGTGAAGAGCTGGCCGCGCTGCGCCAGTGCGTCGATGCGCGGCGTCCGCGCCGCGGAGTGGCCGGTGCAGCCGAGTCGGTCCGCGCGCAACGTGTCGATCGTCACGAGCAGGACGCTGCGTCGCGGCGGTGGAGATTCGCGCTCACCACACGCGGACAGCGTGACGAGCAGCAGCGCGCAACAGGTGCGAGCGAGGCGGTGTTGGGTCGACACGCGCGCGACTCTACGACGGTCGAGGGGATTCCGTGAAGCTCTCCGGTCGCGCGAACAGCGCCGACTCGCTCCGTCACGCGTCGATCGGAACACCTCGGAACGTCAAGCTCGTGAACTTTGCGTCGAGCGCGACGTCGACGACACGGACGACGTCTTCGTAGAGGACACCCGGCAGTGGCTCGAGGTTCATCTTGATGGAGTCCTCGTCCGCCGCGTCCGTGGGGCCGGGGATCCGAGCGCGGATCGCTGCGAGTCTCGATCGAAGCGCCTCCATGTCCTTGACCGGCTCACCTCGCAGCAGGATGCGCACTTGGCCCATCGTCGTGCCGCCGGCGTCCGACCACTTCCGGAAGCGCGCGACGTCGTCGAGCCCGAGTTCGCTCTTCGCGACGGTGCGCTCGATCCGAATGTCGATCTTCTCCAGCACGTGTTCGTGCTGCGTCGGATTCACGCCGACGTCCTTCGGCAGGTACGTCTGCAGCTTGCCCTCGAGCATCCGGAACTTGATGTTGCACATGAAGAAGATGATCAGTTGGAACGTGACGTCGATCATCGGCGTCATGTCCATACGTGTCTCGCTCGTCGCTTCGTCTCGCGCTCCCATGGGAAGGGACCTCCGTCGTGAATCGTCGGGACGCGTTGCGAGAACGTGGGGCGCCGACGACGGTTCATCGCGACGTGAGCAGGAGGGCGTGAAAACGCCGAGGGCGCAGCGCCCTGTCGTGCGCTGCGCCCTCGGCGCGTCCGTCTGCGATTCGCTCGACTTCAGGCGTCGAGTTCGATGCCTCGGAACGTGAGGCTCGTGAACTTCGCGCCGAGCGCGATGTCGACGACTTGCACCACGTCCTCGTACAGCACTCCCGCCATCGGCTCGAGGTTCATCTTGATCGAGTCCTCTTCCTTGGGATCCGTCGGAGCGGGGATCTTGCGGCGGATCTCGTTCAATTGCGCCTGGAGCGACTTGAGGTCCTTGACCGGGGCGCCTTGCAGCAGGATCTGGACTTGGTCCATCGTCGTGCCGCCGGCGCTCGACCACTCGCGGTACCGATCGATGTTGTCGAGGTCGAGTTCCTTCTTCGTCACCTTGCGGATGATGCGGACGTCGACCTTCTCCAACACCTTGTCCTGGGGCGTCGTGTTCACGCCGACGTCCTTCGGCAGGTACGTCTGGAGCTTGCCCTCGAGCATTTTGAACTTGATGTTGCACATGAAGAAGATGATGAGCTGGAACGTGACGTCGATCATCGGCGTCATGTCCATCTTCGTCTCTGCTTGTGCTTCTTCTTTGGCACCCATGGGTCGAGCTCCTTACTTCGCCTGCGCGGCCGCGTCAGCGGCTGCCTTCGCCTGCTCGTCCTGACTCACACCGAGTTCGAGCTTCCAGACCTTGAGGCCCTCGAGCGCGCACTTGTACATGACCTTCTGGACGTGCTTGAACTCCGTCGCACGGTCCGCGCGGATCAGGATCGGCCGTTCGGCCAACCCGTCCTTGTCCTTGACCGGCAGGCCCTTCGGCCGCGGCAAGAACACGCGCGCCCGTAGGTTCGCCTCGAGCTCGTCGATGGTCATGGGTTGCCGCTTGATGATGTAGTCACCTTTGCGGTTGACGTTCACGTACAAGCGACCTTCTTCCGGATCCTTGTCGTCGGCGGCTTGCACCGACTTCGGCATCTGGAGGTCCTCCAGATCCTGTTGCGACATGTCGATCGCGATCATGAAGAAGATGATCAGCTGGAAGACGACGTCGATCATGGGAGTCATGTCGAGCGTCGAGCCTTCCATCAGTGCTGAAGATGCCTGGCCCATGGAAGCCCTCGAGTGAGAAGAGGCGTTAGGTCAACGAACGGATGCCGATCGACCGGGTTCGGTTCGAAGTCAGCTCTTCGTGGGGCGGAAGCGCTCGAAGATGTCTTCGACGACGGCGCCGACTTCGAGGGTCGCTTGGACCAAGCGGTTACGCAAGAACACGAACGCCGAGGTGATCGGGATCGCGACCAGCAGTCCGTCGAGCGTCGTGATCAACGCGAGCGAGATGTTATCGGCGAGCGAAGCCGGATCCGCAGCACCCTTCGTCGCGGCGATCTGCTGGAACGCGCCGATCATTCCCTGGACCGTTCCGAACAATCCGAGCATCGGACCGACGGCCGCGATCAGCGACAACCAGCCGAGGCGCATGAGTTGCTTGAGCTGCTCTTCTTCCATCGTCTCTTTGACCGCGGCTTCCATGGCTTCGAACGAAGCGTTCAGCTTCGGCAGACCGGCCGCGACGACGTTGGTGAAGAAGCCCGGGTTCGATTCGCAGAGTTCCATGGCCTCCTGGTACTCGCCAGCCTCGATCAAGGCCTGGACTTCGTCGGCGATGTCCGGCGGCATGAGCTTCTGCTTGCGCTGGTTGACGAAGTTGTCGATCACGAGCGCCATGCCGACGACCGACAGGACGATGATGACCCAGCCGACGATGCCGCCACCGTCGAGGAACTTGCCGAGGGTCATGCCCTGCTCCTCGGTCGCGGCAGGGGCCGCGGCGGGGGCTTGGGCGAGCAGGGCGGGAGCGGTGAGCAGCAATGCGGACGCGCTCACGAGCAGACGATTCAGACAACGAACCATGAACGAAGCCTCCGACAGGATCCGAGAAACACAGACAGACAGGGTCGGACGAACACCAGCGCTGGAGTTCAGCGCAACTTGTCTTGAGCGAGACGTGCCCACCGGCTCGAACCGAACCGGCTGACGACCTCGAGGAAGTAGTCTTGCGCGAGTTTCGCGCCCTTGGGCTCCGCGGCGCCGAGATCGACGCACACGAGTCCGAGGCGGTACGTCGCTTCCGCGACCGCATCACTGGCGGTGGCGTACTTGATGCGCACCTGGGCGAAGCACATCTGCGCGTCCTTGAGCTTGCCGAGCTTGTGCAGGGCCTCGCCCTTGCCGACGAGCGCCGACGCTCGGACCGGTTCGACCTCGTTCGCGTCCTTCACGATCTGGTCGAAGAAGCGATCGGCGTCTGCGGCCTTGTTGTCGCGGATCATCACGCGACCTTGAGCGAGACGAGCGACGCCGGCCATTTCTGCCGCGAAGGCCTTGTCCGCAGCGTCGAGTTCGGCGTTGCCGGTGAAGCCGCGCGCGCTCTTCTCGAGCCGCCCGTACTCCCGCTTCGCGTCGTCGCCCTTGCCGCCATCGTCGAGCGCGGCGGCCTTGTCGGCCAACGCACGCAGCTCCCAGCGCACGCCGTACTTGTTCTCGTACGCTTCTTTCTCGAGCGCCTCGTAGTCCTTCACGGCCGCATCGAGGTGTCCGGCGCCGAGATTCGCCTGCGCGCGCCCGGCGAGGATCTCCGGGCGCAGTCGTGTCTTCGCGTTCGCGGCGAGCGCTTCGTCGAATGCCTTCACGGCGAGGTCGAACTTGCTCTTGTCCTTCCCGCCCCAGGCGAGAAACGTCTTCGCGATCTCGAACGGCGCGGCGACCTTGATCCAGGGGCGGACCTTCCCGTCGCTCTGCGCGGACTTCAACAACGAGACGGCGTTCTCGAACTCACCGGCATCACGCTTCTGGAGCGCGACGGTGTAGGACTCCGGCGCGTCGCCGTACTCGATCGACCGTACGGTCATGCCGGGGAAGTTGAGGTCGTTCGCGCCCTTCTTGTACTTGACCTCGTCCCATTGGTCCGAGGTCACGGCGTCGACGACGACGGCTCGACCACCCGTCGTGCGATAGATGCGATCGGCCGGCGCCGCGAGGGCGAGACCCGAGAGAACGAAGAGGGCGCCAACCGCGCGAACGAGCGGAGTCATACTCATGAGCCGCGTGGATTCCCTGGGTTCGACGTCGCGACGGATTCGAAAAGAGCGGCGCATGCTAGGGCCTTCGAAAAAGGGTGTCAACGCGCGCGCCGTCGCGCTGCCGCAGGTCTAGGCAACGCGGCGACGCGCGTAACGGGCGGTCGACGTGCTTCAGCGCTGATTCTCGGCGCTGAGGCGTTTCAGCATCTTCGCGGTCTTCTCGCCGCCGAGCTCGGGGTTCAGCGCTTCCCAGTTCGCGAACAGCTTCTTGGCCTGTTCCTTCGCATTGGGATCCTGACGCCCTTCCATCGTGAGGTGGAAGAAGTAGTCGACGCGGGCCTGCCAGTAATCGGGCGAGTTCTTCTCGCCGGCGTCTTCGATGCCCTTCAGCAGCTTCACGTCGAGTTCGCGAGCTTCGGCGAACTTGCCGACGCCCGTGATCTCCTTTGTAGACGTTGCCTTCCTCGCGCAAGTAGCCGCCGAGGCATCGGGCGAATTCCCGCACGACGCCGCGGTCACGCGACTTGAACGCGTACACGTCGCGCCAGATCGGTTCGGCTTCGGCGAACTTGTCGCCGCGATTCAGCGTGGCCGCGAACGAGTGCTTCACGTCGCGCAGCTCTTTCTGCTGCGCCGGGTTCTTGCCGAACTTGTCGAACAGGCGGCGGAAGTTGTCTTCGGCGAGCTTCAACTCACCGAGGTCGGAGTACCACAGCGCGACGTTCTTCAGGTTCGTGAACGACGCGTAGCCGGTGCGCTCGTTGTGCAGGGCGAAGTAGTCCGCGGTCTTGCGCTCGAGGGCCTTCTTCGCGTCGGTCGGTTCCTTGATCGCGTCGAACGCGGCGTAGAACCCCTTGGCGACTTCCGCGTACGCGTTGGTCGTGTTGTTGTCCGTCGGGTATTGCGACGCCATCTTCGAGACGAGCGCCTCGGCGTCGGCGAACCGCTTGAGTCCGACCAACGCCCGCACGCGGTACAGCTCGACGCTCGAATAGAACGCCGACTGCTTGGCGTACTTGGTCTCGTACCCGTCCAGCGACTTCAGCACCTCGTCGAACCGACCGACGTTCAACAGCGCGTCGGCCTGATAGAAGGTCGCTTCCGCGAGCGCGATGTCGCGCTGGTAGTCCTTCTTCTTGTCGAGCGCGGTCGCGAACTTCGGGTCCTTGGCGCGAGCGAACAAGCTCTCGAAGATCTTGATCGCGCCGGCGACGTCCTTCGTCGCCGCGACGCAGCGTGCCTGATAGACCAGCGAGCGCTCGTAGTACTGGCTGTCTTCAGCGACCTTCTGGAACTCGCCCTGCGCGGCTTTGAACGCGGTGTCGCGCTCGGCGCCCGACTTCATCGCGCCGGCGTTCGAGTACGCCTCACGCGCGGTGAAGTACTGGAGATCGGCCGAGAGGTTGAGGTCGGTCACGATCTTGCGCACGCGATTGCGCTGGTTCTGGTCGAACTCGTCCTTGGTCTCGCGGAAGCGCCGGTCCCAGGCCGAGTACGCGCTGGTCGCGAGCTCGGCGAGGTTTTCTTCGTCGGCCGCCTTCTGCGTGTACGCCATGCCTTCCTCGTAGGCCAACGAGGCTTCGAGGAAGCGGGACACGCTGTCGTAGCCGCGGCCGATCTGCAGCCACGCGGGCGCGCCGTACTTCTTGATGTCCTCGGGCTCCTTGCAGGCCGCGATGACCTGGTGGTACGCCGCGATCGCTTCGGGGACCTTGCCGTCGGAAACGAAGCCCTGCGCGATCAGGGTCAACACCGACGGCGGTTGCGAACCCGAGCCGGACTCTTGCGACAACTCGGCGAGCAAGATCCCGCCGTCGTAGCCGACGATGTTCTCGGCGTTCTTCTCGACCACTTCCTTGACGATGGTCATTGCCCCGCCGGCGTCGCCGCGATCGGCCATGGCGCGAGCCTTCTCCAGACGCGCGTAGTGACCCATCGGGCCGAACGTCAGCTTGTTGTCGGCAACTTGCTTCTCGAATCGATCGATGGAGTCGACGGCCGCGGATCGCAGCGCCGTCACGATGGCCGGCTTGAACACCGGCGCGCCGGCCTTCCAAGCCGGATCGGTCTCGCCTTCCTTCACGATCAGGTACTTGCGAGCTTGCTCGGTCAGGTCATCGGTGTCGGTGACCGTCGACGACTGTTCGTAGCGCGTGGCCGCGTTGCGGTAGAGCTGGCAGACGCCCAGGTAGGCCTTCTCCGCGACTTCCTGCACGAACTCGCGTTCGTCTTCGCCGAGCGAGCCGAGCTTGGTGAAGTCGATGCCCGACTCCGAGAAGATGTGCGTCAGCGACGCCAATGCCTTCTCGTCGTGTTCCGGCGCGTGATCGACGTCGATGCGTCCGAGTTCGAACTCGGACATGCCCATGTAGTAGTAGGCGTAGACCGTGAAGAAGTTCTCGTCGCCCGCGCTCCAGATGAACTCCTCGAGGACCTCCGTGGTCTTCTTCAGGTAGTCCTCGCGGTTGAAGTCCTGGTTCTCGTAGAGCATCGCCCAGGTGTAGTAGGCCTCGCCCTTGTGGAACCGGCCGAACAGCGCGAGGTCCTGGATCTTGGTCTTGTCCGCTTCGGACAGGTCCTCGTCCTCGGTGCGGCCATCGAGTTCGGCGACCGCGGCGTTCAGCGTCTTCACGGCTTCCTTGAATGCTTCTTCGGCCGTGGTGCGCGCGGCCTTCATCTCGTCGAGCTTGCCTTGGGAGCGCAGCGTGGCGACGTCGTCGGAATAGAACTTGCCCTTCGAGACCAGCAGCGACGCGAGTCCGGTCACGACGGCTTCGCCGCGACGCGTGTTCATCGTCGTTTCCATCGATGCGAGCGCGTCGGTGTAGTTCTTGATGCCCTCGTCGAAGTACTTCTGACGTTCGGCGCGCGTGAGCGCGTAGTCCGACGCGAGGCGCGCGATCGTCGCCTTCGCGAGCAGCACTTCGGACTTGGACTCGGCGTCGAGGTCCGGACGCTTCTCGATCGATGCGAGCCATTCGACCGCGAGGTCGAAGTAGCGGTAGCGCGCGATGTCCCGCGAATACGCGATGTCGTCGAGCAGGTTCTGGTGCTTCTGCTCGGCGGTCTGCTCGGCCGCGAACCCCGTGGACGTGGTCCACGTGCAGGCGACGGCGGTCAGCGTGAGGAAGGACGCGACGATGGAGGGGTTGCGCATGGGACCGAGGCTGGAACTCCGCACGCGTCGAAGCACGCACGGGACGGCGGAGTTCGTCCCGCGAGCGCGTGTTCTCCGACCGCGTTGGGTCGGGACGACGAAGACTCGGGAAACTACCTGTTCTCTTGGCCGAACGTAACGGGGGAGTCCAGGTTCACGCGGAGGAAGATTCTGCGGGTCGCAGGAGGCGCGCGGGCTCGTCTGGTGCAGCCGGTCGATCGACGGCGTTACGGAGTTTCCGCTCGACCCTGCAACGCGCGCGGCGCGTCACCTCGGGTGAGGTGACGCGCCGCGTTCGTCCGTTCGGACGTCGAGCGTGCTGGATCAGCGCGCCATGCCGAGAACCGGCTCGTGCTCTTCGGGGATCCAGATCTTCGCGCGGACCAGGACGACGAGCTTCTTCTTCTCGAGGAACTTGCCCTTGCGCGAGACGAAGAAGTTCAGGATCGGCACCTTGTTGAGGAACGGGATGCCCGAGTCGAGATCCTGGTCGTCGACGATCTTCCAGCCACCGATCATCAGCGTCGAACCGTCGGGCATGTGCACCGTCGTGCGCGCGCGCTGGATGTTGATCGTCGGCAGCTCGATGTTGACCGGCGAACCGATCGCGAGCGTGGTCGAGAACGTGTCGATCGGACGCTTCAGCAACGCGACGGTCGGACGCAGTTCCATCGTGATGAACCGCTTGTCCGAGCTGACCACCGGCCGGACGTCGAGGATGACGCCGTCCTGGAGGATGTCGACGATTGGCTGGGCGATGACCGACGCTTGCGCGATCTCGACGTCGAAGTCCTTCACGTACGAGACGTGATTGATGACGCTGAGGTTCGCGCGCTGGCCGTTGAACACCGTCAGCGACGGGGCGTCGACGATGTTCGCCATGCCGTACTTCGACACCGCGCGCAGCACGGCTTCGACGAGCGTGTCGTCGAGGAACGTGGCTTGCAGCGACAGGCCACCCGAGTTCTGGAACTCGTCGTTGCCGAGGGTCGTGTCGTAGAGGTTCTCGACGCGGCCCTTGATGTCTTCGTTGCCGTCGCTGAAGAACACACCGACGTCGTTGTCGGTGCCCGCACCCGACGGCGTACCCGGCGTACCGAAGCCGTCCGGGATCGAGCCGATGTCGTCGAGCACGAGCCCCGACGGGATGGCGGCTTCGGGGTTGACCGAGTCCGGACCGAGGCCGCGGAAGTCGACACCGATGTCTTCGAGGAACGTGTCGTAGACCGTCAGGAAGCGGCTCTCGATGTTGATCAGCGTGCCGGCGTTCTCACGCAGGTCGCGCAGCAACGTGTCGATGAGGACGTGGACTTCCTTCGTCTGACGGACGACGAGCGCGCCGGAGACCGGCTGGATCGTGTTGTTCGGATCCGCGGTCCACGAGTCCGGTGAGATGTTGGCCTTGATGAGTTCGGCCAGACGATCGCCTTCGAGGATCAGCGGCTGCGGTTCCGGGACTTCGACGCCCGTGCCTTCGTCCGTGAAGCCCGAAGGCGTCAGGTTGAAGTCCTTCGACGGGAAGTTCGTGATCACCTTCGCCAGGTCGCGGATGTCGTAGATCTCGAGCAGTTGGCCGCCCACGGCCTCGTCCGCGCCGATGATCTGGACCACGCCGTCCTTGATGCGGTACTTCAGCGGCGACGACGAGATGTCGAGCACGAGGCGCAGGGCTTCGTCGGCTGGCATCGGACCCGCGGCGACCGAGAACTGCGGTTCTTCGGCGGCGATGACCGCCGGCGACACCACGAAGTTCACGCCGGTGACCGTCTTGAACCAGTTCACGACTTCGCCGAGGGGCGTATCGCTGAACGACAGAGTGATCGGCACCGCTCCGAGCTTCGCCAGGATCGCGCGCTCTTCCGGGGACGTCAGGTCGTCCTGGACCGAGAAGGCGATCGGGCCCTGCTCGGAGATCTGGCGCCAGGTCTTCTCGTTCGGGAACTCGAACGGGTCGATCTGGGGGCGCATGTCGGCCGTGAGGTCGTCGAACAACTTGCGCCACTCGCGCTTGTAGGTGTTCTTGAGTTCACGATCGCGCGACTGCATGCGCGCGTTCGTCGCGAGCTCGAGCAAGCGCGACGCGTGCGCGTTCGTCGGATTCAGGCTCAGGATCTCGCGCAGGTAGCCTTCGGCTTCCGCGTAGCGGTCGTCCTGGTACGAACGGTTGGCCGCGTCGAACAGCGTATTGATGCGGTACTCGACCTCGGCTTGCGCCTGGGCCTCGCGCTCCTGCTGTTCGCGCTGGATACGGGTCTGGCGCGCGATCTCCTCCTGGCGGGCCTGATCGACCTGCTTGCGGCGGGCCTGATCGATGCGCGCGAGGATCGACTCTTCCGTGAAGTCGCCCTGCTGGAGGTCGGGGTACCAGCGCACGATCGTGCGGGCGTCTTCGAAGGACGTGATCGCCTTCTCGAACTCGCCGGCGTTCATCGCCGCTTCACCCTGCAGGATCTTGCTCTCGGCTTCGATGCGGCGCTGTGCCTTGCGCACCTGCGCCGTCTCCTCGGCCGCCTTCACGACCGAGTCCTCGTTCTCCTGCGCCATGCCGAGCGTGGCGGACACGGCGCGGAAGCCGGCCTTCGCCACGTCGCTGCCGGGATCGAGCTCGATGACGCGAGCGTAGGTCGCACGCGCCTCCTGGAGCTGACCCTGCTGCTCGGCCTGCTTCGCCTGCGCGAGCAGGACGTCGGGGCGCTCGCCCGCAGTGGCATCGGCCGCCGCGTCCGTCGATCCGACGGAGACGTCGTCGAGTGCGACCGCGGTCGATTCGTCGGCCGGCGGAGCTGCGTCGTCGCCGTGCGAACGGAACAACGAGCAACCCGCGGTGGTGAAGAGCGCGAGCGAGGCCGCGCCCATCAGCGCGATCGACCGCAGGGCGATTGAGAACGGATGCTTCATCGCATCTCCTCCTGCTGCCGGACGGCGTGACGACGTCCGGTGTGTGCGAGCGTCGTGCGACGCCCGGTTTCGAGTCTCACGAAGGATCCAGCGTGAGCGTACGGGTTGAACCCCGCGCGTCCACGCAGCGGACGACGATTCGTTGGAAACTGACGGTGCGCACGTCGTCCCGATGGACGAACCCGGACTCGTCGCGCGCACGCGATCCGTCGGGAGCGAACACGGGATGACGAACACGCTCTTCCCGCGTCGCGGGAACGAGTTCGATTGCGGTGACGGTGAGTCCGGTCTGGAAGTCGGCGGGCATGCCGTCGACCGACACGAGAGCTCCGATCACCGAGCCCGGCTTCACCGGGAAGGCCATCGATCGCGGACCGATCGGGCCGTCGGTGGTGACCTCGATCGTCGCTTGCGTCGCGTCGCCGGAGAGCACGCGGAGCTGGAATCGATCTTCGAGATCGACGGTGAGGACGTCGGAGCGTTCGCTCTCGATGAGAGAGTCGCGGTTGCCGATCATTCCTTCGAGCACCGTCACCACCGAATAGAACACGCGCCCACCCTGAAGGCCGACCTCGGCATCGAGGAAGGACGTCTGATCCAGAGGAACTTTGCCGACAGCGGCAGGCTCTTGGTCTGCGCGCCACCGGTATATGCGATACCCCGTCGTCAGCAACGGGTTGCCCGCAACCTCTCTTGCGACCGCGTCGTTCCGCGGACTGCCGTCCCACTCGATGAGCAGGCCCTGCGGTCCACGGTTCCAGCGCAGTGCCACAGGCGGTGCGAGCGTTCGGTCGAGCCGGTTCTCGCGCTGCTTGTGATCGGCGAAGCTTGCGAGTTCGGTGGACTCGAACGCAGCCGTCGCCGCGAACTCGAGATCACTGCGCTCGATGGCGAACGCCGCACGCGGATCACCGGGCAATCCGCCCTGCGTCATGGCGACGAAGGCCTGTTCCGCAGCCTCGTCGGAGTCCGTGACGACAGGAGCGACGCTCGTCCCTAAGCCCTTGTCAGACAAGAGCTTATGCACAAGCTGGTCGAAGCCGAGAAATATAAGGACGAGGCAAGTGCCTGTCAATACCAGAATTCGGTCGGTCCGGGAGGCCGTCATGGCGCGCCTCCGGCGTCGACGATCACGTCGAACGTGGCTTGGACGCGGACCGGCGGTTGATCGAACCGTTCGGCGAGCTCGGCCCACTCTTCCGAGCGCGTGCGCGCCAGATCGAGCGCGATCAATGACGCAGGCGCGCGCCGATCGTCGCCCGCGCCCAGTGATTCGGTGGTGCGCACGGCCGACGCGAGCGACGCGACGAACGCCAACTCCACACGCCATCGAGCGAGCCCGAAGCCGGCGATCGGTTCGGGGAGGGACGCGCAATGCAGGCGTTCGACACGAGCGGTCGGCTCGATCCCGCCGAGCACGCTCGCAAGCACGGTGCGGCGGGCTGCCGCGGATGGGCCGGTCAGGCCCGCGAGCAGCGAATCGATGACCGGCGCGTCCACTCCCACGGCGAGCGCCAGCGTCCGCAATTGCGCATCGGTGACGTCCGCGGTCGAGCGTCCGATCGCGGCGTGCAACGAGTCGACGGTCGATCGCCGCGCCGTCAGCGCTGCGTCGGCCGCCCGCAGCGCGCCATCGCGCGGCGGCCAGTCCGCGCGAACGAGCGCTTCGACGGCGCCGCGCTCGGCGAGGATCGCCGCGGTCGCCGTCTTCGCGCGCGTCCGGGCCTTGCCCCCGACCGTCGAGTAAAGGATGGGGCCCGCGACCGCGACTGCGATCAACGCGAGGTAGACCAGCGCCCTCATGGTTCACCCACGACGGGCGGTCGTACGGTCGCCGTCACCGCGTACTCGGTGCGTTGCAGGAACGAGTCGCGCCGGTCTTTAACCTCGGTGACCTGGACCTCGGCGAGGTCGCGCAGTTCGCCGAGGCGCTGGCGCACCGTGGTCGGGACCTGCGAACCGTCGAGTGGGGCGGACAGCGTCAATCGGAGCGTCGCGTTCGGCGTCGTCGCGAACGCGTAGGACACGACGCGGACGTCGTCGGTCGAGTAGTCCTTCACTTCGGGCCCGAACCGCGCGAGCACCTGTGCGAGCAGACGTGCGTGGGCAGCATGGTCGGCGACCAGGGAACGTGCGGCGGACTCCGCGACGGAAAGCTGCGTGACGTCGGCGCGGACCGCCGCGGCACGCGATTGAAGGGCTCGCACTTCGGCGGCGGTCGGGCTCACGGTCAGGGATTCGGCTCGGTCGGCGTCGCGCACGTCGCTCCACGTCGCGAACGCCGAGACGGCGAACAGCAGCGCGGCCGCGACGCCGAGGCGAGGCAGCCGTCGCGCGGCCTCGCGCGCTCGATTGACCGGCAACAGATCGACGTCCGCACTCGCCGCTCCCGCCGCGATCAGCGCGAGCCCGAGCGCATTGCCCATTTGCGCGGCGTGCGCAGCGGCGTCGGCCGGCAAGCGGGTGCCGAGCGAAATGCGATGCAACTGGTCGACCGCGTCGATGGGCAACGGGATCCGGCGTCGCAACGCGTCGATCATCCCCGGGACTTGTAGGCCTTCGCCGAACACGAGCACGTGCTCCGCGCGGAACTCGCCGGCCGGGCCGGTGTCGTTCCCGCCGTCGCCGAAGAAGAAGCGCGTGGCTTTCCCGATCTCGGCGGCCAAGCGTTCGGTCAGCTTGTCGAGTGCGGCCTTGCGCCGCGATTCGGGCAACGCGTTGAGGCCGGCGACTCCGAGCGGCACGGTGCGGAACGCGTAGCCGCGGTCCTTGAGGAACACGACGTCCGTACCGCGCAACCCGATCGAGAGCGCGATGCGGTCGCCCTTGCCGGGGCGGTCATAGGTGACGAATTGCGCCAGCGCGGCAGGCGCGGGCACCAGGTTGTCGATCTCGAGCCGATGCGTCGCGAGCGCGTGGACGAACGCGTCGCGCAGCGTCCGCCGGACGGCGAACAGCATGCACGGAGTGCTTCCGGTGTGTGCGTGGTGTCGCAGTACGCAGACGCGGCGTTCGTAGTCCTCGAGCCTGCCGCGCAGCGAGCGATCGGTCTCGTAGCTCGCCATCTCGGCGATCTTCTCGGGACCGACGTCGGGCAAGTGGATCAGTCGGTTGAACGTCGCGACCGCGGGGAAACCGACGTAGACGCGGTCGAGAGCGCCCGGGCGCGCCTGCTCGAGGAACGAGGTGAGTGCTTCCTCGGCACGCAACGGGAGTCCGGAGCGCGGCCGCACGGCGCCGTCTTCGGCGCGCGCGTAGGGCCGGTAGTACGCGTCGATGACGACCATGCGGTTGCCACGCCGCACCATCTTCACCGCTTTGAGCGCACCGTCGCTGAGGTCGATACCGAACGCGGGGTAGATCACGGCGGGAGACTAGCAATCACTCCATGCACGCGCACGACTCGTCACGCGCTCGGTTCGGGAGGCGGGTCCTTGAACTTCTTCAGCGCGTCGGGATTCGGGATCGACGCGCCGAGTTGCACCAGACGCCGCACGATCGTCTGCGCGTCTTGCCAGACCAACGGCTTGTCGTCCGGATTGCGCAGCAAGTACGCCGGATGGAACGTCGGGATCACGGGGATGTCGTTCCAGACGAACTCGCGCCCGCGCACGGCCTTGATGCCTTGCGTGATGCCGAGGATCGTGCGCGTGGCGGGCAGGCCGAGGGTGCAGATCAGCTTCGGCTTCAACAGCACGATCTGCCGCATCAAGTACGGCTGGCAGGCCGCGATCTCGTCGGGCTCGGGCACGCGGTTGCCGGGCGGCCGGCACTTCACGATGTTCGCGATGTGGGCCGTCTCGCGCGAGAAGCCCATCGCACCGATGATCTTCGTCAGCAGTTCGCCGGCGCGACCGACGAACGGTCGACCGGAGCGGTCTTCCTCCTCGCCGGGACCTTCACCGATGAAGAGCAGGTCCGGGCTCGCGTTGCCTTCGCCGGGAACCGTGCAAGTTCGGGTCGCGTGAAGTTTGCACAGCGTGCATGCGGCGACGTCGGCCTCGAGTCGATCGAGTTCGGCGCGCGCCTCGGCGCTGCCGAGCCGTGCGCCGAGCGGCGCGACTCGCGGCACGAACGCGGGGGAGCGTGCATCGACGGCGGGGCGTGCTGGTGCGCTCGAGGTCGCGACCGGCTCGTTCGACGGTGCGGGAACGCGCGACGGCGCGAGTGGGGCGGTCGGCTCGTTCGTGATCGTGGTCTCGGGGGACGCAGCGACGACCGTCGCGGTGCTCGCCATCGGCGCGGGACGCGGCGCCGCGCGCTCGATCGCGTCCGAGCCGAAGTCCGACTCGGAGCGCACGTGGACGCGGATCGCGTCGATCGCGCGACGGACGCGGTCGTCAGACTCGGCCATGTTCGGGCTCCGCGATCAACAGGTCACGTTCGACGCCGCGGACGGTGGCGCGGACGAACGTTCCGCGTGCGTGGCGCCCGTGGACGCGCACGCGACGATAGCGTTCGGACAAGCCGATGGATCCCTGCGTCGTCGCGCGTTGGACCAACACTTCGCACGTCGTCCCGACCAAGCGCTCGTCGAACGCGCGCGCCCGCTCCGCGTCCAGACGCAGCAAGCGAGCGACGCGTCGGCGCAGAGTCGGCAACGGCACGCGGGCCGCGAACGTGGCGGCCTCGGTTCCCGCGCGCGGCGAGTACGGGAACACGTGGACCTTCGCGAAACCGGCTTCGTGCACGCAAGCGAGCGTGTGCTCGAACGCGGCGTCGTCCTCGCCCGGGAACCCGACGATGACGTCGGTGGTCAGCGCGACGTCGGGGGCGAGCTCGCGCAGCAGCGCGATGCGATCGAGGAAGCGACGCGTCGTGTACGGCCGTCGCATGGCGCGCAGCACGCCGTCGTCGCCGCTTTGCAGCGGGATGTGGAAGTGCGGCACGACGCGCCGACTGTCTCGCGCCGCGCGCACCAGTGCCGCGTCGACCTCGCCGACTTCGAGCGAGGACAAGCGCAGGCGGAACTCGCCGGGCAAGGCGGCGAGCGCGGGCACGAGAGCGTCCAGCGTGTCGCCCGTGTCGCGGCCGTAGTGCCCGAGGTGGATCCCGCACACGACCAACTCGCGGAAGCCGCGCGCGATCAAGGCCGCTGCTTCCGCGAGGATCGCCTCGCGCGCGCGGCTCCGTGCGCCGCCGCGGATCGACGGGATCACGCAGAACGAGCACTTCGCGTCGCAGCCGTCCTGCACCTTCAGGAACGCGCGCGTGCGATCGTCGTACGACGCGGCGTCGAGTGCGGGACTCGCGGCGGCGACCGCGCCGGACAGCAAGCCGCGCAGGGCGGCTTGCAACGCGTCCTGGTCCCTGCCGGGTACGACGACGAGGCCGTCCTCGACGGCGACATACGCCGATCGATCGCTCTGCGTCATGCAGCCGGTGACGACGAGGCGGCATCCGGGGTTCTCGCGCCGCATGCGACGCAGCGCTTGTCGCCCGCGGCGCACCGCGCGATCCGTGACCGCGCAGGCGTTCAGCACGTAGAGGTCGGGGGACTCGGCCGGCGAGGCTTCGACCAGACCGAATCGTCGGATCGCCGCGCGCACGAGCTCGCCGTCGTACCGGTTGACCTTGCAGCCGTGGTCGAGGATCGCGAATCGCTCCATGCGCGCACGATACGGAGCCCGCGCTGCGACGGCGAGGCCGCGCTCGCGCCGACGTCGGGCGCCCGACGCGAGGGGATCGCGGGATCGAGCGCGGCTTCGTCGAATGCCCGTCTGCGACGGTAGGATCTCGGCCCCTCGCCGAAGGAACTCGAGCATGGCAGAGCGCGCGTGGAAGTGGTTCGTGCCGGTCGTCGTCATCGCGTTGGCGCTGGCCATGGCGCTGACGTTGCGACCGCTGGCGCCGTTCGACGCGTTGCCGGAGTTGCCGCGGCTGGTCGAGAATCCGCCGGCCGCGCCGCACTCGGACCACGGAACGTTTGCGACGTCACTGCTCGCGGCCGTGCGTGTCGCAGCCGCAGCGCTCGCGTTCGCAGCGCTCTGCGCGTGGTTCGCGTTGGAGCGCGCGCGGTCGTGGCACGCGGTGCTCGCGTTCGCCGCGTTCTGCGTCCATCCCTCGACCTGGGTCGCGGCGACGAGCGCGCGCGGCGGACACGAGATCGCGGCGCTCGCACTCGCCGCGCTCGGCGCGGCGATCCTGGTGCGCGATCGACCGGTCCTGCGCGAGATCGGCGCCGGCCTGCTCGTCGTCGGGACGTGGTGGTCGCCGTCGGGAGTCGGGGTCGCGACGTTCGCGATCGCGCTGGCCGCGCGCGCCAGCGGCCCGGTGCGGCCCGTGGTCCTACTCGCGATCCTGCCGCGGGTGTTCGGCGCCGCAGGCCTGCTCGATTGGTTCGGCGTGGAGTTCTCGGGCACGCCCGCGGGTACCGGCGGCTACGGCATCGGCGAAGGCGTGCTGCACGCGTTCGCGACGCTCGCCGGAAGCAGCGGATCGGCGTTCGTCGGCGACGGTGCGCACCCGGCGTTCGGAGCGGTGGGGATCGGCGTCTTGGCGCTGCTCGCGTGGGCGGTTGCCGGACCGGCCCGCGTCGCGGTGGTGGTGGCGATGCTCGGCACGGCGATCGTCGGCTTCTCGACGTCGTCGTCCGCGCTGGTCTCGAGCTCGGGCTTGGTGCCGATCGTCCTGACCGTCGCGTACGCGGCGAGCCGGCCGCGCGACGGCGGCAAGAGAGGCGTCGTCGCGCTCGCGGCGATCGTCACGTTGCTCGCGACGTCGGCGATCACGACTTGGCGCGTCGTGCGACCGGCGCGGTCCTGCGTCGACCTCCTGGCGTTCGAACGCGAGCAACTCGGCCGGTCGCGGCCGGTCGCGCACCGCGCGGCGCTGGTCGCTCTCGAGCGCGGCGGTAGCGGCGCCTTGCACGATCTGCTCGTGCGTCCCGACGATGCTCTGCGTGCGCTCGATGCCGATTCGGCGCGCGACGTGGCGGTCCTCGCCGCGCAACTCGGACTCGCCGAGGACGCGCTGCCGGTGTTCGAACGCGCGATGTACGGCGATGGGGCACGCGGCCCGTCGCGGGCATCCGCGCTGGAACTCGATCTGCTCGACCTGAAGCTGCGCGCCGGTCGACCGCGTGTCGTCGTGCGCGACGTCGACGAGATGATCGCGGCGACGTCGGACGCGAACCTGCGTGCCGATCTGCTGGTGCGGCGAGCCACGGCACAGGCGTTGTTGTCACTGTCGACGAAGTTCGAAGGCGATCGCGCCGTGCGCGCGGAGTACGCGGTGGCGATGTTCGCGTCGTACGCGGAGGCGCTGGACGCGGTGCCCGACCACACGCGCGCTCTGCTCGATCGGGGTCGCGCGTACCTCGTGACCGGGCGCGCGATCGACGCGGTCAAGGACTTCGAGAAAGTCGCGAAGTCGAGGCCCGACCTGGCCGCGCCGCGGCTCGAGCTCGCGAAGCTGTACTTCTCGCGCGGGCAGGGCGAGGCCGGTGAAGCCGAGATCGTGGCCGCGCGCAAAGCGCAGGGGGACGCGGATCCCGACGTGATCCTCGTCGTCACGCAACTGCTCGTCGCGCGCGGCAACATCAGTGACGCGGTCCACAACGCCGAGCAACTCGAGTCGCTGAGGCATCGGTTGCGCGGGGGCGCCGAAGAACTCGCGACGCTGTACACGCAGCTCGCGCGCTCGGCCGAAGACGCTCGCGACGAAGCGCTCGCTCTCGAATTGACGAAGCGCGCGCGCTCGCTCGGTCCCGACGCGACCGGCGAGAACGCGGCGCGCCTGGCGCGCCTGCTGCGGCAGCAGCGCGACTTCGCTGGCGAGCTCGCGGTGCTGCTGGATGCTCAGGAACGCGAACTCCCGGTGGCCGATCTGCGTGCGCAGATCGTCGCTGCGCACAAGAACGTCGGCTACGCCCATCTGTTCGCACAGGACAAGGTGGCCGCGTGCGCGTCGTTCCTCGACGCCGCGGAATCGGCGGCGAGCGCGGACGAACTCGGCGCCGTCGCCGAGTTGATCCGCAACCTGAGCGCGGAGTTGAAGGGCGAAGCCCAGCAGCGCGTTTTGACGATCGCGAAGGTCGCGTATTCGAACGCGCAAGACGCGGAGAAGGCCGCGGACTGGGTCGCGGCCGAGGGCGCGTATCGCGTCTCGCTCGGACTGTTGCCGCAGAATCCGTACGCATGGTTCCAGCTCGGTGAGGCGCTGTTCGCGCAGCACCGCCGCGCCGACGCCGTCGAAGCTTGGACGAAGGCCAAGGCGCTGGCTCAGGGTCTCCACATGGACGACGTGCTGGAGCGCGCGACGCAGCGACTCGACGCCGCGAAGTGAGCCCGGAGTCCCGGCTCGCGCAGTCGTGCAGCCTGGAGCGGATGGCGCGCGCAGATCGTGTCGAGATCGACGGTCTCGACTCGCTCGCGGCGATCGAGCATGTCGACCAGTACGTCTTCGGGCGTCGGCTCTTCGAGACGTCGCTCCGCGGGACCGCCACGATCGGGCTCCGATCCGGACGCGGGACTCGGTGCTCTTGACGTCGTCGCCGTCGCGGCCTTGAGCGCATTCGAGCCATTCCACGATTCGGTCAAGCAAGACGCGGTTCCTCTCGAAGAGGTGCGCCGAAGGAACGCCTCCCACCATGCTGCACCTCCGGACTTTGCTCCTTCGCTGCGCGTGCGCGGCGCCGTTGATCGCGGCCGCGGACGAACCGACCCTCGCAGTGCTGAAACTGCGCGGCCAAGTGTTCCTCGAGTTGCGCGAGTACGAGCGCGCCGTCACGGTGTTCGAGGAGGCGCGCGCGAGCTTCGCCGACGATGCCGACCTCGACTTCGCGCTCGGACTCGCACACTTCGGTTGCGGTGAGGCCGCGCTCGCGGAAGAGGCGTTCGAACGCTTCGTCGCCCGCAGTCCGCACGAGCCTGCGGTCTGGCCGTTCCTCGCGCGGTTGCGCCAGGCCCGCGGCGGCGCTCGAGCAAGCGCGAGCTGCATGCGATCGCGCCGTACTGCTCGACGCGTCCGACGCGCGCTCGTTGAATTTGCGCGGGATGATCGAACTCGATCTCGAGCTGCGCGACGAGGCCCTGGCCTCGTTCGACGCCGCCGTCCTGGCGGACCCGGCCTACGCCGCGCCGCACTTCAATCGCGGCATGCTCGCGCTCGAGACGCAGGACGTCGATCGCGCCGTCGAGGAGTTCTCGACCGCGGCGACGCTCGATCCGGGCGATGCCGACGTCTGTCGTGTGCTCGGGGAACTGCACGCGCACCTCGACTCGTTCGAAGAGGCCGCGCGGTGGTACGGCCGCGCCGTCGAGCGCCGGCCCGAGGACGTCGTCTGCTGGCGCGGACTCGCGAGCGCGCGTGAGCGTGCCGGGCACGTCTACGAAGCGCTGGAAGCATGGGAAGCGGTCTGCGCGCAGCAAGACGCCGGCGCCGCCGAGTTCGCCGACCACGCGCGACTGCTGATCGCGTGCGGGGATCTCGAACGCGCAGCGACGCAGTTGCGCGAAGCACTGGCGCGTGCGTCCGACGACGACCCGATCGTGGCCTCGCTCGCGCAGGTCGCGGAGGACCGCGGTGAGTCGAACGAGGCACTCGAGATGTTGCGTCGGCTCGACGCGGCCGGTGCGTCCACGCCCGATCTGCTGCGCCGTTTGTCGGAGCAAGCCGAGCTCGCCGGGGACGCCGATGCGGCGCGCGAGTACTTCGCGCGATTGGTCGATCACGGCGGTCGCTCCGATGCGGCCGAACGCGCGATCGCGCTTCGACGCGTGTCGTCGACGGTCGCAGGGATCGTGGATCTCGACGACGGCTACGAAACGGCACTCGCGCGCGTGGCTCGCACGGCCGGGAACGACGCCGGCGACTTGCTGTTGCTCGCGCGCGCCGAGGCGGCGCGCGGTGACCACGCCGCGGCGGCTGCCGCGTGCGAGCGTGCCGCCGAGTTGTTCGACAGCGGATCGACGGCCGCGGCGACGTGCGAGAAACGTGCACACGAGTACCGGCTCGCGATCGAACGTTGACGGAGTCGCTCCGAGCCCGGCTCGGCGCAGACCGGCCCGCGTTCGATCAGGCCAAGTCGACCGGGACGTCCCAGATCTCGCGTGCGTAGTCGCGGATCGTGCGGTCCGACGAGAAGGGTCCGGAGCGTGCGACGTTCAACAGGGCCTTGTGCGCGAATCGTGCCGGGTCGCGCACGACCTCGGCCACACGCGTCTGAGCGTCGAGCAACAGCGGAAGGTCGGCGAGCACGAAGTAGGGGTCGTGCTCCTCGAGCTTCGCGATCAGCTCCTTGAACGCGCCGCCGCCGAAGCGCTCGTCCTTGACCGCGGCCAGCACGCGCTTGACGCGTGGATCGCGCGCTGCGGCCGCGTCGCTGGTGCGCGGCTGCGCGCGGCGGAGTTCGACCTGCTCGGCCGTGAGGCCGAAGATGAACATGTTGTCGGCGCCGGCTTCGTCTTGCATCTCGATGTTGGCGCCGTCGAGCGTGCCGACCGTCAAAGCACCGTTCATCATGAACTTCATGTTGCCGGTGCCCGACGCTTCCATGCCGGCGGTCGAGATCTGCGCCGACAAGTCGGTCGCCGGGATGATGCGTTCGGCCAGCGTGACGCGGTAATCGGGCAAGTACGCGACGCGCAACACGTCGCGCGTGCGCGGATCCGAGTTCACCACCGCGGCCACCGCGTGGATGAAGCGGATGATCGTCTTGGCGGCGACGTAGCCCGGCGCCGCTTTGCCCGCGAACAGGTACGTGCGCGCCAGCACGGGCTGCTTGCCGTCGTCCACGAGTTCGACGTACTCGAGTCCGATGCGCAGCGCGTTCATGAGTTGGCGCTTGTACTCGTGGATGCGTTTGACGTGCGCGTCGAACGTCGAGGCCGGATCGATGGTGATGCCGAGTTCGTCGCGGATGATGCGCGCCAGGCGTTCCTTGTGCGCGCGTCGGATCGCGAGGAAGCGGGACTGCACTTCCGCGTGCTGCGCGAACGGTTCGAGACCGCGCAACCGGTCGAGGTCGGTGATCCAGCCGTCGCCGACGAGTTCGGACAGCAAGCGCGCGAGCGCGGGATTCGTCTTCAGCAACCAGCGGCGCTGCGTCACGCCGTTGGTCTTGGCGTTGAAGCGCTCCGGCCACAGCTCGTGGAACTGCGGCACGAGCCGCGTCTTGATCAGTTGGCCGTGGAGCGTCGAGACGCCGTTCACCGAATGGCTGCCGGCGATCGCGAGGTGCGCCATGCGCGCGTGCTTCTCGCCGTCCTCGCCGATCAACGACAACGTGCGTTGCTTCTCGGTGTCGCCGGGCCAACGCTTGCCGACGGTGTCGAGCAAGCGCTCGTTGATCGCGTAGATGATGCGCAGGTGCCGCGGGATCACGCGTTCGAGCATCGCGACCGGCCAGCGCTCGAGGGCTTCGGGCAACAGCGTGTGGTTCGTGAACGCCACGGTGCGCCGCGTCAGCTCGAACGCGTCGTCGAACGGCACGTTCCAGTCGTCTTGCAGCACGCGCACGAGTTCGGCCACGGCGAGCGCGGGATGGGTGTCGTTCAGTTGCAGTGCGATGCGATCGGGCAGCGCCTTGACGTCGTCGGCGGACTTCAGGTGGCGCTTCAGGATGTCCTTCAGCGAGCACGCCACGAAGAAGTACTCCTGGATCAGACGCAGCTCGCGTCCGGCCGGGCTGTTGTCGGCCGGATAGAGCACCTTCGAGATGCGCTCGGACTGGATCTTCTGTTCGACCGCGCGCAGGTAGTCGCCGGCGTTGAAGATCGCCATGTCGAACTCTTCGGACGCTTGCGCGGCGAACAGGCGCAACGGGGTGATCGAGCGGCCGGCGTAGCCGACCACGGGAAGGTCCGACGGCACGCCGAGGACCTCCTTGAATCCGATCCACCGACACTGCGAGCGATCGCCGCTGCGCGTCTCCTCGACGGCGCCGAAGATCGGCACGCGGCACGTGAGGTCGGGTCGGCGCAACAACCACGGTGTGCCGCGCGAGCGCCACTCGTCGGGCTGTTCCTCCTGCGCGCCGTCCTTCAGCGTCTGGCGGAACAGGCCGAACTCGTAGTTGATCCCGTAGCCGTATCCGGGCACGCCCAACGACGCCATCGAGTCGAGGAAGCACGCGGCCAGTCGACCGAGGCCACCGTTCCCGAGTGCGGGGTCGGGTTCGAGCTCCTCGAGTTCCTCGAGGTTCGAGCCCAGCATGCGCAACGCTTCGGCGCAGGTGTCGTGCAGACCGAGGTTCAGCAGGTTGTTGTCGAGCACGCGGCCGAGCAGGAACTCGACCGAGAGGTAGTACACGCGCTTCGCGTTGGCCGCGGCGACGCGGCGCTCGGTGGCGAGCAGTCCGTCGATGATGACTTCGCGCAACGCCAACGAAGTGGCGAGGTAGACGTCGCGGGGCGTGAGCTGCTCGAGTTCCAGGCCGAGCGAGTAACGGGCGTAGCGGGCGATGGAATCACGGAGTTGCCGTGCCGTCGGGATCGAGGTCGTCGAGATCATGGGGGCGGGGTCGGGCTCACAGTCGCGGATTCGAACCAGGGGCGTCGGCGAAACTCGTGTTCGACAACAACGAACGAGCGAGCGAGGTCTCGACGACGCGCCGGGCGAGGCCGTGGCAGACGACGCCGGCGATGACGCCGAAGACGACGTCGAGAACCCAATGGAAACCGAGGTACACGGTGGAAGCGATCACGAGCGCGCCGCTCCACGTCGCCGCGCGCGCGAACGGTTTGGGGCCGGCGTCCCGCGCGAGCATGACGAGCGAGACCGTCAGCGACGTGTGGTAACTGGGAAAACAGTTGTCGATGCCGCTCATCGGGCGCACGAGGTCCATGAGCCACGGATGCACGTGCAGGTCCGAGAGCGGCAGGACGCCGGATCCCGGGAACGACCAGGGCTCGAGCACCGGGAACAGCACGTAGAACGGCAGGCACACCAAGTAGTTGATCGCGTAGACCAATCCGACCATCAGCGCGTTGCGTTCGTCGCCGGCGCGGTCGAACACGTGGGCCGAGCCGAACAGCAGGCCGGGGAAGAGGATCAAGTACGCGATCGCGAGCAGCAGGGTCAGAGGCGGCCACGCCAGCGATTGCACCGCGGCCGGAAGCGAGCCCTCGAGCTGGTGGATGACCGGAGTGAAGTCGAGGCGTAGGGCCGCCGTGAGGTTCGCGTCGCTCTTGGTCTGCAGCAGGTCGACGACGAACACGAGCAGCCACAACAGCGCGATCAAACGTGACGAGGCTTTGCGCGGTAACTCGCGCCAGACGTCGAGGCTGCGACCGAACGCGCCCGCGCCATGCGCGACGCGCACGTACGCGACGACGCACAGGGCGATGAGGACGATGTTGAGGATGCCGAGGAAGGGTTTCATCGAGCCTGGACGACCGTGTGCGATCGAAGCTGGTTACGGTAGCAGCCGGCTGGGACGCACGGCATCGGTTTCTTGTTTCGGGCGGAAGGTCGGGTGAAGCTGTGGTGAATCTCGCGGATGTTCGCGCTGCGCGCGAACGACTCGGTGGCGACGTCCATCGCACGCCCTTGCTCTCGTCGCGCCAACTCGCGGAGATCGCGGGCGGACCGGTCTACCTCAAGTGCGAGAACCTGCAGCGAACCGGCGCCTTCAAGGCACGCGGAGCGCTGAACGCCGTGCGGTCGCTGTCGGCATCGGAACGCGCGCGCGGCGTCACCACCTTCTCGTCGGGCAACCACGGGCAGGCGTTGGCGTGGGCCGCTGCGCTCGAGGGTCTGCGCGCGGTGATCTTCATGCCGACATCGGCGCCCCGGACCAAGGTCGACGCCGCGCGCGGCTACGGCGCTGAAGTCCGATTCGCGGGCACGACGTCCCCGGAACGCAAGGCCGCGGCCGAGCACGCGGTCGCCACCGAAGGCCTCGTGATGGTGCCGCCCTTCGACGACGCGCGCATCGTCGCGGGACAGGGAACGTGCTTGCTCGAAGTGTTCGAGGAACTCCCGACGCCGGGCTTCGTGCTGGTTCCGGTCGGCGGCGGCGGCTTGTGCGCGGGCTCGGCGCTGGTGGCCGCGGCGTGCTCGAAGGCCACGCGCGTTCTCGGCATCGAGCCGCACACGGCGGACGCGATGACGCGCGCACTCGCCGCGGGCGAAGTCGTGACGATCGCTCCGCCGAAGACCATCGCGGATGGACTGATGCCTCTCGCTGCGGGAGCGCTGCCGTTCTCTCTCGCGCGCGAACACCTCGCGGGCACCGTGTTGGTCGACGACGATGAGATCCGCGCGGCCGTCCGCTTCCTCGCGCAGCGCGCCAAGCTCGTCGTCGAGCCTTCCGGCGCGGTCGGCGTGGCGGCCTTGCTTTCCGGTCGCGTTCGACTCGAAGGATCCAGCGCGGTCGTGATCCTGTCCGGCGGCAACGTCGCTCCGCAGTTCCTCGCCGAGATCCTCGCGACCGGGGAGTGAGCGAGCGTGGGTCGGTCGGATCGATTCGCGTTCTCGGCCTTCGAGATCGGCGACGCGGCCGCATCACGTCTCGTCGGCCGTTCCCTTGGTCCGATGCGACGTGCGCGTCGATCGTGCGCGCTTCGCCCGCGGATGTGCGGTCGCGTAGACGTCTTGCAAGCGCCGTAGATCCAAGTGCGTGTAGATCTGCGTCGTCGTCAGGTGTTCGTGGCCGAGGAACTCCTGCACCACGCGCAGGTTCGCGCCGCGATGCAGCACGTGCGTCGCGAACGAGTGCCGCAACGTGTGCGGTGACGCGCCCGGATCGAGGCCGGCCTCGAGCAGCCGCTTCTTCAGCAGTCGGCGCACCGAACGATCGGTCAGTCGCGTGTAGGCCTTGGTGCCGCGACCGGCGTTGACGAACAGCGGTGCGCTCGCAGCGCGCGCGTCCGCGAGCAACGTGCCGCGATGCGCGAGGTAGCGCGCGAGGGCCTGCTCGGCGCCCGCGCCGAGGTAGCACAGCCGTTCCTTCTTGCCCTTGCCGCGCACGTGCAGCGTGCCGTGGGCGAGGTCGAGATCGCGCAGACTCGCGCCGACGAGTTCCGCGACGCGGGCGCCGGTGGAGTAGAGCGTCTCCAGCAACGCGTGGTCGCGCAACGCGACGAAGTCCTCGCTCGTCGGCGCGGCGAGCAGCTTGCCCATGCCTTCTTCGGTGAGGACGCGCGGTAGGGTTCGGTCGCGCTTCGGGCGCCGGACGAACGCGATCGGGTTGGATTCGAGCTCGCCTTGTTCGACCAGGAACTTGAACCACGATCCGATCGCGGACAGCTTGCGCGCCAGAGTGCGCTTGCCGCGCGGGGCGAGTCCGTCCTTGCCCTCGCGCAAATGCACCGCGAACTCGCGGACGTGGAGTTGGCCGATGTCGGACAGCTTGCGAGCGCCGCCGTGCCGCGCGAACTCGACGAACTGCGTCAGGTCGGACGTGTACGCGCGCAAGGTATGCGGCGAAGCCGCGCGCAACCCGCGCAGCGCCGCCACGAACCGATCGACCGCGGCGTACAAGTCCGCGCCACCGACGTCCGCATCCGCCATGTTCTGCCTCCGCCGCGCAGGACGATACGAAAGCGCAGGACGCTGCGCGTCGGACAACGCGATGCCAACTTCCGCGCGGCGGTCCGACCACGCACTGGCCCGTGCCGCCGTTCGCGGTTGAAATCCGCGACATGACCGAGCTGCGACTGCACCAGCGCCGTCTGCGCGACGACCTCGATCCGTTCGAGGTGTTCTCGCGCCTCAAGCGCGGGCGCCCCGGCGTCCTGCTCGACGGCGACCGCACATCGCTCGGCGCGCGTCATGCGCTGGCGCTGTTCCAGCCGCGTTCCATCGTGCGCGTCGAAGCCGGCGCCGATCGGCGCGGCGAACGGCCCCTCGAGCGCCTCGCCGCCGCGCTGTCGTCGCCGCGCGTCGTCGACGGCGCGCGACCAGGCCGGTTCTGCGGCGGTCACGCGGGGTTCGTGTCCTACGACGTCGGGCGCACCCTCGAGCACGTCCCGGATACCGCCGCCATCGCGTCCGCGGCGCCGGACCTCTGGTTCGCGCACTTCGATCGGTTCGTCGAGTTCGACTTCGAATCGGGCGCGGTGTTGGCTGGATTCGTCGAAGGTGCGAGCCCGGGCGCGGGATCGCCGAGCGACGTGCTCGACGACATCGAGCGAGCGCTCGACGCGCCGGCCGAGCCGGTCGGGACGTTCACGACCGGTGCGGTGCTGCGATCCAACTTCGATCCGTCGTCGTACCGGCGCGCGGTGGACGCGGTGCGCGAACACATCCGCCTCGGCGAGGTCTACCAGGTCAACCTCGCGCAGCGATTCCAGACCGAGTTCCACGGCAGCGCGGCGGCGTTGTACGCGCGACTGCGCGTCGCGAATCCGGCACCGTACGCGGCGTACGTCGACACCGGCGACGTGGCTCTGTCGTGTTCGTCGCCGGAGTCGTTCTTGTCGCGCGTGGGGGACGCGGTGACGACGCGGCCGATCAAGGGCACGCGCCGGCGCAGTGGCGATGCGGTCGTCGACGCGCTGGCGGTCGAACAGTTGTGCGCGTCGTCGAAGGAGCGCTCCGAGCTCAACATGATCGTCGACCTGCTGCGCAACGATCTCGGCCGCGTGGCTCGGATCGGCTCGGTGGAAGTCGTCGACGCCGGAGCGATCGAGACGTTCGCGACCGTGATCCACCGGGTCGCGACGATCCGCGCCACGTTGCGACCAGGGACGTCGAGCGTGGATCTGTTGGCGGCGACGTTTCCTGGCGGCTCGATCACCGGTGCGCCGAAGATCGCGGCCCTGCGCGTGATCGAGGCCCTCGAAGGTGTCCGTCGCGGCGTGTTCTGCGGTTCGATCGGCTGGATCGCGCAGAGCGGCGACCTCGCGCTGAACATCGCGATCCGTACGCTCGTCGTCGAGTCGGGCCGCGCCCATTTCCACGTCGGCGGGGGAGTGGTCTACGACTCCGACCCGCAAGCCGAATACGACGAGACCCTGGCCAAGGGCGCAGCCCTGGCGCGGGCCCTGGGCTTACCTCTTTCGTGACAGCCCGTTGATCCGGTTCCGGGTGCGGCCGACTCCACGGTGCTGCTTTGACGAGCTTCCGATCTAAGATGCCGGCTCGCATCGCCCGGCCGTCCCGGATCGTCGATCGGAGTTCACCCATGTCGCTCGCTCGTCTCTCCACTCTCGCCGCGTCCGTGTTCGTGATCGTGGCTTCGGCTCTCGCGCAGGACCCGCCGGCGGCGGCGTCGGCGGTGCCCGACGATTCGATCAAGTCGATCGAAGCGGCGCTGAAGGAGCGCAAGTCGGCGGACGAAGACGTCCGTTCCAAGGCCGACGAGAAGGCGGTTGCCGCCGTCGACCAGTTGCTGATGAACTACAAGAGCTTCGACGAGGCCGGCAAGAAGAAGGCTCTTGGCGCCGTCACCGACCTGTTCTCGGTCCGAACCACGGTCGACACCGAGAATCGCCTGTACGGTGCGGCCGCGGCGTTCTGCTCGGACATCGGCGACGAAGGCGTCCCGCCGCTCGAGAAGGCGTTGAAGCTGAAGCATCTCGAGAAGCGCATCGACGTGCAGGAGATCCTGATCCAGAGCCTCGCGAAGCACAAAAAGGAGAAGCACGTCGACATGTTCCTCGACCTGCTGAAGGGCGACCAGAACCGGGTGATCGTGTCCGCGACGCGAGCGCTCGGCGAGTACCGCGACGCCGACGGCAAGTTGCGCAAGCGCATCGTCGAAGGCTTGGTGAAGACCTACGCGAACGTCAATGCGCTCGACGTGCGCGAGAAGGGCAAGAACCCGGTCTGGCACGAGCGTCTGCAAGACATCGAAGTTCCGATGAACGAGACGCTCGGCGTGCTCACGCTGCAGAGTTTCCAAAGCGCTCCGGAATGGGAAAAGTGGTTCAACGACAATCGCGCCGCGCGCTGGTGATGATTCGCGCGGCCACCCTCGCGCTGGTTTGCGGACTGCTGACCGCGGGTTGCGACGGATCGCGTTCCGAGGACGCGCCGAACGCGTCCTCGGTCGTGTCGTCGCGACTCGAATCGACGGCACCGATCCTGGTCGGGCAGCAGGCCGGACTCGCCGTCGTGGTCAGCGCGGCGGCGTCCGCGCCTCCCGCGGGTGCGTTCGGCGCGGCCGTCGGGATCGACGGAACACTGCGTTGGGTGCACGTCGCGATCTACCAACTCGATGCCGGTGAGTCGTTCGCGTTCGCCGAGGAGCGGCCGCGTCTGACACTGTCGCTTGCCGACGGACCGATCGACGACCTCACCTTCGGCGCTGCGCTCGGTCTTGCCGCGGCGCAACGGACGACCGTTCCCGCGCTCGCACTGGAGACGTTCTCCGGCACCCGACTGCCGCGCGGTGGCGTGGTCCGCGCTCTCGCGGCATTCGACGTCGCGGTCGACCTCGGAACGGTAAGCGCCGGTGAACTGCGCATCGGGACGACGTCGGTGCCGCTGCGCCCCGCGCGTCTCGACGTCGACGGCCTCGAGGATTTGTGGGAAGCGAGCTCGCGCGAACTCGTCGTGGCCCGACTGGCGGCGGCGACCGCCACGGAGCCGCAGACCAAATGAGCGACGTCGATCCCGCGCCCGATCCGCTGCCTGCCGCGCAGAACGCGGACGTGGCCGGCACGGTGTCGGAAATGAAGCGCCTGCTGACCCAACTCGAGGCCGCCGAATCGGCGGATCCGCGCTCGCGTGACCTGATGGAGACGCTGCGCGTGAACACGCGCATGCTGCAGTACATCCACGACGCGCACACGCGCATGGCCGAGACGCTGAAGCGCGCGGATCGCTCCGATCTCGTGATCCAGTCGGCCGATGCCCTGAACGCCACGTTCCGACAACTGCGTCAATCGCAGGAGCAGTTGGCCGATCGCTTGCGCGCCGAGCGGCGCATGCGACCGTGGGCATTCGTGGCCGGAACGCTGGTGGTGGCCGCGATCCTGGTGCCTGCGTTCCTGTGGTTGCTCGACCGCGCCGGAGAACGGCTCGATCGACAAGCCCAACGCATGGCACGCGCCGAGACGACGCTGGTCGAATCGAGCAAGTCCGTCGAACGGGTCGAGCAGGGCAATACCGCGTTGCGCGAACTGTTCGACGAGGGCTTGGCCGCGAATCGCGTGTTGATCCACGAGACGCGTGCTCAGCTCGCCGAGATCGAAGCGCTGAAGGCGCGCATGGCCGCGATGGAGAAGGAGAAGGTCGACGCCGTCACTTCCGCGCTGACCTCGAAGGACAAGGTCGCGGCGCTCGACGGCGAACTGCAGCGCGCGCGCGAGAAGCTCGTGGAAATGCAAGACGAGCACGCGGCGCTCGCCGCGCAACTCGAAGCACGCGTCCAGGAAGCGGCGAAGGCGCAGGCGCCGGCCGTCACCGTCGACTCGATCGTCACGCCGATCCCGACCGAGCCGAAGCCGCCGCTGCCCGAGTCCGCCGCGGATCCTGCGGCGCAGCCAGCGGTGCCGGTCGCGACGACGAACGCGAACGATGCCGTGCCGGAAGGCGGGTCGACCGAGATTCCGTCGGCCAGCGGTGCGCCGGTCGAAAGCGCGACGCCGGCCGCGCCTGCGCAGGATCCGATCGTCGCGGCGGTGAATCGCGTGTTCGACGAAGCAGGCATCCACACCCTCGCGCTGCTCGCCGCCTCCGGTGTCGTGGACGGCGCGCTCGATGCGCCGACGTTCAGCGTGCGTTCGGACGAGGGTTTTCCGATCGGTTTCCACCAGGCCGAGCGCGCGCATCTGCGCGTCGATCCCGTCACGCGCATGGGGGATCTGGTGCTCACTCACGGCAGCACGCTGATCCGCGGCGAACGCGAGGACTTCTCGCTCGGCGACAAGATCGTCCCGATCGGTTTGCTCGCGGACGGTGCGTGGACGCGCATGGAACTCGCGCCGATCGTGGTCCTCGGCGGCGGTGCGCCGGCCGAGCCGGCATCGGTCGTTCCGGTCGGCGTCGATGTCGGTGCCGTGCTGCGCGACGTGAATCGCTTGCTGCAAGACGACGGCTACGGCGCGTCGACGTTGCGCGCGATGCGCCGCGTCGAGTGGGTCGATGGTCACGCGCGACTGCTCGAGGTCGAGCTCGACCAGAAGAGTGGCGCCGGCTTGATCTCGAAGACGGTGAAGGCCGCGTGGTGCGACGTCCTCGTCGACGCGCAGGCCCGTACGGTCGCCCTGCGGTTCCAAGACGGCGTACACGTCGTGAAGGACCGCGAGATCCCGTTCTTCCAAGGCGCGGGCGACAGCGTCGGGACGTGGTCGATGCCGCTGACGCGCGCGTCGATCGCTCGGTGGCAGGAATTCGCCGCGCAGCTCGAAGCGTCGCTACCGCGCTGACGGAGCCCACTGAGCGCGTCCGGTTCGCGTCGTGAGAGACTCTCGTTGTTGACCGCGGCTTGCCGAAAAGCCTGGAATGCCCCGACTTCGCGCCAGACGCGTGGAGCGGGACCGGTGGGTGCGATGGAAGCGTGGTTGTGGGCGATCGGCGGAGCGGCGGCGGGTGGCGGCCTGGTGTGGCTGGCGCTTTCGCGTCGATTGGCGCAGCACGCCGCGTCCCTCGAGGCGACGGCCCGCGATCGCGAGAAGGAACGCACGCTCGCCGCGCGCGACGAGGAGATCAAGCGGCGCGACGCGCACGAGCAGTACGCGGCGAAACTGCGTGACGAGTGGCGCGATCAGGACGAGCGTCTCGCGCGTCGCGAAGTCCAACTCGACAAGCGACAAGAGGCCGTCGACGCCAAGGACCGCGGGCTCGACGAGCGCGCACAGAAGTTCGGCGAAGCCGAGGACGAGCTGAAGCTCGGCCGCATCGAACACGACCGACTGCTGGCGAGAGCGCGCGAAGACGTCCTGCGCATCGCGGGACTGTCGCGCGAGGACGCGATGCGAGCGGCGCTCGAACGACTCGACGACGAACTCCGCGACGAGAGCGCCGCGCGCGTCCTGCGCATGCAAGAACGACTCGAGGAAGAACTCGAGATGCGCACGCAGAAGGCGCTGGCGCACGCGATGTCCCGCATCGCGATCCGCACCGTGACCGAGGCGACGACCGCGACCGTCGACGTCAAGGACGAGGACATGAAGGGCCGCATCATCGGCCGCGAAGGGCGCAACATCCGCGCGCTCGAGAAGGCCTGCGGCGTCGACCTCATCGTCGACGACACGCCGGGCGTGGTCGTCGTCTCGAGCTTCGACGCCGTTCGGCGCGAGGTCGCACGCCGATCGCTCGAGAAGCTGGTCGAGGACGGCCGCATCCATCCGGGTCGCGTCGAGGAAGTGGTGGAGCAGACGCGCCGCGAGATCGACGAGGACATCCGCCAGACGGCGAAGAAAGTGCTCGCCGAACTCTCGGTCCCGCGCGTCGACGCCCGCCTGCAGTTCTGCATCGGCCGGCTCAAGTACCGCACGTCGTACGGCCAGAACCAGTTGAAGCACGCGGTCGAAGTCGCGTACTTGGCCTCGGCGCTGGCCGGTGAGCTCAAGCTGAACCCTCAGCTCGCGTTGCGCTGCGGACTGCTCCACGACATCGGCAAGGCGCTGGACCACGAACTGCTCGGTGGCCATCCGACCGTCGGTGCCGAGCTCGCGCGCCGCGTCGGCGAGCGACCCGAGGTCGTCAATTCCATCGCCTCGCACCACGGCGACGTGCCGCAGGAATCGACGTACGCGGTCATCGCGCAGATCGCCGACTCGATCTCGGCGTCGCGTCCGGGTGCGCGGCGCGACACGATGGAGAAGTACGTCCAGCGGCTCGAGCACCTCGAGACGATCGCGCGCGGCGTCAAGGGCGTCGAGCAGGCGTTCGCGATCCAAGCCGGACGAGAACTGCGTGTTCTGGTCGACGCCAGTAGAGTGACCGACGCGGCGGCGCTCCTGTGCGCCCGCGAGATCGCGAAACGGATCGAATCCGAACTCGCCTATCCGGGCGAGATCAAGGTCACCGTGATCCGCGAAACCCGTGTCACGGAGTACGCGCGCTGATGCAGATTCGGATCCTCACCGTCGGTGACATCGTCGGCGCGCCCGGCCGCAACGTGGTCGCCAAACACTTGAAGCCGTTGCGCGAGGAACGCGGCATCGACTTCGTGGTCGCGAACGCGGAGAACGTGTTCAACGGCTCGGGCATCACGCCGCGCGACGCGGAAGTGCTGTTCCAGAGCGGCGTCGACTGCATCACCTGCGGCGATCACGTCTGGAAGCGGCGCGAGTTCCTCGACGTCGCGTCGAAGGACGAACGCATCGTGCGCGCGGCGAACTTCGCGCCGAACGCTCCAGGCCGCGGTTCCACCGTGCTGACCACGAACAGCGGCCACGAAGTCGCGGTCGTGCACGTCATCGGTCGCGTGTTCATGCAGCCGATCGACTGTCCGTTCCTCGCCGCGCAGAAGGCGGTCGAGAAGGCGCGCGTGCGGACGCCCGTCGTCGTGGTCGACATGCACTGCGAAGCGACCTCCGAGAAACTCGCGATGGGGCGCTTCCTCGACGGCCAGGTGTCGGTCGTGTTCGGGACTCATACCCACGTGGCGACCGCCGATGCTCAGGTCCTGCAAAAGGGCACCGGCTACATCACCGACGTCGGCATGACCGGGCCGCACGACTCGATCCTCGGTCGTCGCGTCGATCGCGTGCTGAAGAAGTTCGTCACCGGACTGCCGTCGCCGTTCGACGTCGCGGAGGGCGACGAGCGCATGCTCGGCGCCTTGTTCACCGTCGACGTCCGCAGTGGGCGCTGTCTGGAGGTCGAACGCATCGAGGTGCGCGCGTGACGGCGCCGGCACTCGACGAGTGGATGAAGGACCGCCGGTCGCGCGTCGAGGTCGCCCTCGAGCGCTGGCTACCGCGCGAGGACGCGCCGCCCGCGCGACTGTCCGCCGCGATGCGTTACGCGGTGCTCGGACCGGGCAAGAAGCTGCGGCCGCTGTGCTGCCTGATGGCGGCCGAAGCGGTCGGCGGCCAAGCCGATGCCGCACTGCCGGCGGCCGTCGCGCTCGAGTACGTGCACACGTATTCGCTGGTGCACGACGATCTGCCGGCGATGGACGACGACGACTTGCGTCGCGGCCGTCCGACGGTGCATAAAGCGTTCGACGAAGCCTTGGCGATCCTCGCGGGCGATGCGCTGCTCACGCTGGCGTTCGAAGTCGTGGCCGCGCATTCGGAGCCCTCGATCGTGGCGGCCCAGGTCAAAGCGCTGGCGATCGCCGCGGGCGCGAGCGGCATGGTCGGCGGCCAGGTCCAGGACATCGAGGCCGAGGGCAAGGCGCTCGCGCTCGATGCCGTCTTGGCGATCGACACCGGCAAGACCGCCGCGATGTTCGCAGCGGCGTTCCAACTCGGAGCACTCGCCAGCGGAGCGGACGCGGCGTCCGAACGCGCTTTGTCCGCGCTCGGACTGGACCTCGGCATCGCGTTCCAGATCGTCGACGACCTGCTCGACCAGAGCGCGACCGCCGAGCAAATGGGCAAGCGGACCGGCAAGGACCGCGAACGCGGCAAGGCGACCATCCCGGACCTGATCGGGCCGCAGGCAGCCTTCGACCGGGCCAGGGCTCTGACCGACCGAGCGATCGAACGCAGTGCATCCCTGCGGTCGCCTCGATTGATCGAGGCCCTTGCCCGATCTATGCTCCAACGCTCGCGTTGAGCCTGCCGAGGGCGGCGCGACCTCTTCCGTAGGAGCTTCCGTCCCGCGATGGCCAACACGATCAGTCTGTCCGCCGATGCACCGTTCCCCGAGCGCCGCGAAGGCGACCGACGCGAGGTGCGCGGCGACGCGGCCGCGGCGGAAGTTCCCGCCGCGATCCTGCCGACGCTGCGCGGCCACGCCGATCTGCGCAAGCTCGACCGCAAGGTGTTCCCGCAACTCGCCGAAGAGATGCGCGCGAAGATCATCGAAGTCGTCTGCTCGACCGGTGGACACCTCGGCTCGAACTTCGGTGTCGTGGAGCAGATGATCGCGATGCACTACGTGTTCGACTTCGAGTCGGACACGTTGGTGATGGACGTCGGTCACCAGTGCTATCCGCACAAGCTCCTGACCGGCCGATTCAGGAAGTTCGCGTCGTTGCGGACGAAGGACGGTCTGTCCGGCTATCCCCATCCCGCCGAGTCGAAGTCCGACGTCATGCGGTCCGGACATGCCGGCACCGCGATCTCGATGGGACTCGGCATCGCGGTCGCGAACGCGCTGAACGAACGGAAGCACCACGTCGTCTGCCAGGTCGGTGATGCCGGTCTCGGCTGCGGCGTCGCGCTCGAAGCGTTGAACTACGCCGGCCACATCAACACCAACATCCTGGTCGTGCTGAACGACAACGAGATGTCGATCAGCACGACGGTCGGCGCGCTGGCGTCGTACCTCAATCGCTTGCGCGCGGCGCCGATCTACCGCACCGCGAAGGAACGCTTCCACGCGCTGCTGCGCTCGGTCCCGTTCGGCGAGAAGATCGACAAGAACTTGGTCGACATGGTCGACGCCGTGAAGGCGGCGATCGCGCCGGGCCATTTGTTCGAGGAGCTCGGCTTCCGCTACTACGGCCCGATCGACGGTCACGACACCGAGTTGATGATCGATCAACTCGAAGCGTTGAAGGACGTCGGCGGCGTCAAGCTCTTGCACCTCATCACGAAAAAGGGCAAGGGCCTCGAACCGACGGGCAAGGACACGCGCTGGCTGCACGCGGTGAGTCCGGGAACGCAACTCCCCGGCTTCGCGACCGCGGACGGTGTCCCGACCAAGGTCGAGATCGCGCAGAGCAAGGCGCGGGTGTCGTTCACGAAGGCCTTCGGCGACGCGATGATCCACATGGCCGAACGCGATCCGAAGATCGTCGCGATCACGGCGGCGATGCCGGAAGGCACCGGCCTCGTCGACTTCGCCAAGAAGTTCCCGACGCGCTTCCACGACACCGGGATCACCGAACAACACGCGGTCGCGTTCGCAGGCGGTCTGGCGAAAGCCGGGATGAAGCCCGTCACGGCGATCTACTCGACGTTCCTGCAGCGCGGTTACGACCAAGTCTTCCACGAGGCCGTGCTGCAAGACCTCCCGGTCGTGTTCTGCATGGACCGCGGCGGTCTGGTCGGCGAGGACGGCCCGTCGCACCACGGCATCTACGACATCGCGTACCTGCGTACGTTCCCGTCGATGGTGATCTGTTCGCCGCGCGATGCGACCGAACTCGCGGCGATGCTCGAGCTCGGCGTGAACCAATCGCATCCGTTCGCGCTGCGTTATCCGCGCGGCAATACCGTCGAACACGAGCTCGCCTCGACTCCGATCCAGGTCGGCAAGGGCGAAGTGCTGAAGGACGGTCGCGACGTGACGCTGGTCGGCTACGGACCGATGGTCTACGACCTGCTCGACGCGGCGACGAAACTCGCGGCCAAGGGCATCGACGCCGCCGTGATCAACGCGCGCTTCGTCAAGCCGCTCGACGTCGATCTGTTGCTCGAGTTCGCCGGCAAGACCCGACGGATGGTGACTCTCGAAGAGCACCAGGTGATGGGCGGGTTCGGTTCGGCGGTGCTCGAAGCGTTCGCGCTCGACCCGCGGGGCAGCGCGTGCATCGGACGCGTGGTGCCGATCGGTATCCCCGATCGTTTGGTCGAGCACCAAAGCCGCAGCCAGTGCCTCGCCGACGCCGGACTGACGACGGATGACGTCGTCGCGACGGTGTTGCGCCGTCTGCGCGATTGAGCGCTCGGATCGTGGCGCGCCGCGTGAAGCGATCGAATCCGCGTGTCCTGCTCGTGGGCGATGGCAAGAACCGGCGCGTGCGGCGCGCGATCGCCGAACTCACTCCGTGGCTCGCCGAGCGCGCGCGCGTGGTCGGCACGATCCTCGGCCAGAACGAACCGCTGCCGACGCGCGACGTCGACCTCGTCGTCCTGTTCGGTGGTGACGGAGCGATCCTCGCCGCGGCGCACCGTATGCGCGGTAAGCACGTGCCGTGCGTCGGCGTCCGCCTCGGACATTTCGGCTTCCTCGCCGAACTCGAGCCCGAGACCTGCAAGGCCCCGCTCGAGCGCCTGTTGGCCGGAGAGGGTCGACTCGTGGAACGCATGATGCTCGACGTCGAGATCGTGCGTGGCTCGCGCGTGATCGCGCGCGAGCTCGCGCTGAACGAAGCGGTCATCCAGGCCCGAACGGTGTCGCGCATGGTCGCGGTCGATCTCGACATCGACGGCGAGTCCGTCGCCACGTACCGCGGCGACGGACTGATCGTGTCGACGCCGACCGGGTCGACCGCGCATTCGCTCGCGGCGGGCGGTCCGATCGTCGAGGCCGACTCGCGCGCGATCCTGGTCACGCCGCTGGCGTCGCACACGCTGGCGTCGCGCCCGTTGGTCCTGGCGCCGACGCGCCGCGTCGGCGTGCGGATCGCGAGCGATCGCAACCGACTCGCCGCGGTCTCGTTCGACGGACAACGGACGCTGCCGATCAAATCCGGCGACCACGTCGTACTGCGCGCGGCCGCCGAACCGTTCCGCATGCTCAGCATCGTCGACCGCTCGTTCTTCGCGACGTTGCGGACGAAGTTCCAGTGGAGCGGCTCGGTGCTGCAAGGCGCGGCCGCTCCGCGCGCGTCATGAAGCCTTCGGACGTCCCGTTCGTCACCGCGGACATCGCCGGAAGCGGCGGGCGCATCCGCGTGCAGATCGACGACTTCCGCGTCGACGAGATCCCGCTGTACGCGCCTTCGGGCAGCGGCGAGCACCTCTACGTGACGATCGAGAAGCGCGGTCTGTCGACGATGGACGCCGCCGATCGCTTGGCGCGGGCGCTGCGCTTGAAGCGCGTCGCGGTCGGCTTCGCGGGTTTGAAGGACGCGCGCGCGATCACGACGCAGACGTTCTCGCTGGGCGGTGTCGACGAGCGCGCCCTCGACGGGTTCGACGTCGACGGCTTGCGTGTCGTCGGGCTCGCGCGTCACCGCAACAAGCTGCAGCGCGGCCATCTCGCCGGCAATCGGTTCCGGATCCGCATCCGTGATGCCCGTCCCGACGCGCACGCCGACGCGACCCGGGTGCTGAAGACGCTCGCGCATCGTGGCGTGCCGAACGCGTTCGGAGAGCAGCGCTTCGGCCGCGATGGGCAAACGCATCGCCTCGGGCGAGCGTTGCTCGATCCCCGCGCCGAACGATTCGTCGCGATCCTGTTCGGTGGTGGCGAGCCCGCTCGCGAGGACGCGCTGCTTCGTGCCCTCGAGAACAAGGACGTCGACGCGGTGCGGGGGTTGATCGCCGCTTTGGGGCGCAACGAGCGCTACGCGCTCGAGGACCTCGCGCACGGCGGCGGCGATTGCGACGCCGTGGTTCGACGATTCGACAAGGCGCTGAAGGCGCTGTACGCGTCGGCGTTCCAGAGCGAACTGTTCAACGAGGTCCTACGTCGTCGCTTCGCGGAGTTCGACCGCTTGATCGACGGCGACCTCGCATGGTTGCACCGCAACGGTGCGGTGTTCCTGGTCGAGGACGCGCGCGCCGAAGCCGCCCGCGCCGAGTCGTTCGAGGTCAGTCCGTCCGGACCGCTGGTCGGTTCGCGCATGACGTGGCCGGCTGCGGCGGCGCTGCGACTCGAGCGTACGGTGCTGGCCGACGCCGGCGTCGACGACGCGGCCCTCGCGCGCTTGCCGCTCCCGGGAGCCCGCCGAGCGCTGCGGATCCCGGTCGGTGACGTCGAATGCACGTCGGACGGCGCCGATCTCGAGGTCGCGTTCGCGCTGCCGGCCGGCGCGTACGCGACGACGGTATTGCGCGAGATCATGAAGACGGAACCGCCGAGTTCGGCCGTCTCCGCCGACGAGTGAAGCTCACGTTCGCCTGATATCCTGACCGATGCTCGATTCCTCCCCGACTCGTTCGATCGTTCGTGTACCGGAGCCCCGCATGTCGTCGCCGCGCCTGCTCGCGTTCGCCTGGAACCTCGCTTTCGTCGCGTGCTGCGCGGCCCAAACGGCGCCGCAGCCTCCGGTTGCGCCGCCGACTCCCGACGACACCAAACCGGCTACCGAACAAGGAACTCCCGCGCCCGAGGGCGAGAAGGTCAAGGCGCCGAAGCACCCGATCGAGGAAACCATCGAGCCGCTCGCGATCAAGGAGGGAGAAACCGCTCCGACTGCCGCCGGGCTCGTCGAGCGCGCGCTGGCGCACATGGGTGGCGAGCGCCTCGCCGCCACGAAGTCGCTCGAGTTCGAACGCCAGAGCATGCACTGGGGCAACCGCAGGTTGGTCTACACGGAACGCTACCGCACGCAGTGCAAGTTGACTTGGCCACCGGTTGCGCGCGTGACCGAGCTCGCATTCGACACGGTCAAGCGCAAGGCCCGGCCCGCGATGATGTTCGTCCAGAACGGCAGCGACGCGTTCATGCAGGCCGACCTCGAAGTGTTTTCGTACCCGGCCAACGAGGACGCGGCGAAGACGCGAACGGCGACCGAGCTCGGTGTTCCGCTGTTGCTGTCGTGGTTGGCCAGATCCAACGCGACGATGACCCTGGACGGGCGTGCCATCGTGCGCTCGTTCACGCCGAAGACGTACCTCGGCATCCAGCGCGACGACAAGAAGGACGAGGGCTTTGCCGACTACGAGCCGACGACGTCGAGCTACGTCCGCGTCACGGTCGCGATGCCGGCGGACCTCACGGCGTACTACGGCGACGAGTTGATGCTCTACTTCGACGAGGCCGACGGTCGCTTGGTGCGCTGGCGCATGGTCCCATTGAGCCGCAGCGTCGATCGCTACGGCACCGAAGAGGTCGTGTTCGAGGTCGAGTCGTACGTGCCCGCCGTCGGTGCCGACGGCCAGTCGACGAACGTGAAGTTCCCGGGCCGCGTCCATGCGATGCTGGCCGGATCCGCCGAACGGGTCGAGACCCTCGAACTCAAAAACGTGGTCATCGATTCCGAGCAGAAGGACGAGCTGTTCCGGCGACCCTGATCGCCCGCTCCGCCCGTATCCGAGCTACCGTCTCCGTCTTGCCGCCGCGGGGCTCGTTACTCGCCCCATGCCAGGGCTATATCCCGTCCGGTTCGCTGGCCGAGCGCACCTGGAAATGGGCGTCCGGCCGCGTTCCTTGACCGAGTTTTGGACCGGGCGTACACTCCGACCGCTGCCTGCCAGCGCGAGTCGAGCCCGAATCCCGAGCCGAAGTTCCAGGTATTGCCGCCCGGCGATGCCGCGGACCGCGTCGATCGTCGCGCTGTCTCGCCGTCGTTTCTCCTTCCTCTACCGGAGGTTGCACCGGTGCTGCGTACGTCAACTTGGATGCTCGTCGCTCTCTCGGTGCTCGGCAGCACGGCGCTCGCGCGTCAGAACCCGACCCTCACGATCAACGGTACGACGAGCGCGGACAACAACGCGATCGCGCACATGAAGCGCGTGACGCCGTTCACGATCTCGATGACCGGCACGCCGAACGCCCCGTTCGCCTTGCTGCTGTCCGGCGATGCGTCCGACGGCAGTCCGGTCGGTGACGCCGACGTGGACACGGGTTTCTTCCTGAAGCCCTGGCAGCCGGGCGGTGGCGTGAACTCGCCGATCCACCCGGTGTTCGACGGCATCGGCACCACCAACATCGCCACCAAGCTCGGTCAGTCCACGACCAATTTCGTCGCCGACACTCCGTCCCCGGTGTTCCGCTTCGACGCCAACGGCAATTTCTCGTTGAACGGCATCACGCCGACCACGGCGTTCCTGCTCAATACCGGTTCGGGTTCGAATCCGATCGTCCTGCCGCTCGAGTCGATCTCGCCGAACACGATCGCTCTGTACATGCAGATCGTCGAGCTCGACCCGCAGTCGCTCGTGCTGCGCGTCGGTAACGGCATGCGAGTCATCTTCGACCCGCTCGAGTTCCCCGGCACGATCGCGTACTCCGAAGGCGTCGACTCCAACGTCAACTCCCTCGTGCTGTCGCAGCGGCAGACGCTCGCGCGCATCATCGACCCGAACTTGATCGACGGCACGGTGATCACGCCGGTCGAGACCGACACGTTCGGCACGTCCTCCACCGCGAACATCGACGCATGGCTGATCGAACTCGCCGGGGTCCACCCGGTGTATCCGGCGAGCCACTACTCGACGGTGACCGAGTCGCTGACGACCTGGAACGCGGAAGATCCGAACCTCGCCGCGAACCAGAACGCATTGAAGACGCGCGCTCAGACGTTGCGCGCGTCCGGCACCGAACTGCTGAGCGGCGAAGTGCCGGCCTTGAACAACGAGAACCCCGAGTTCCCGCGCATCGAGTTGCCCGGGAACCGCTCGTTGTTCTGCTGGCGCAACGGCGCGAACGCCGGGTCTCCGGCCTACGGCTTCGGCGTGCTGTTCAAGAGCACGGGGAAGTTCACGAATCTCATTCCGACGTCGTTCGGCACGTTCGTCGGTACGGCGACCCTGTCCGCGTTCGAATGGGAAGTCGGCGTCACGCCCGACGGCAATCGCGCCGTCATCGTCCAGAGCACGGCCGGTGTCGATCGACTGTTCATCCTGAATCTCGAGCAAAACGCCACGACGACGATCACGGAGGTCGTGAACGCGACGGTCCCGGCCGACTTCACCACGTTGTTCGAGGAGTCGATCTCCTTCGTGACGGACGGTCAGGGTGGTTGGGTCGGCGTGATCGCCGGCTCGTCGAGCTCGGGCACGAATCTCCAACCGAACCGCCTGTATCGCTTCAACCTGCAGGGCGCGCAGAACCTGACTCGCCTGCTGCCGTCGGCCGGACCGCCCGACAGCGGCATCATCCGCATCGATCGCCAGCCGTTCGTGTCGCCGGACAACACGAAGCTGTGCGTGGTCGCGGGTACGGGCACGACCCAGGAGCAGATCTACTGCCTGCGTTCCGTCACTCCGACGACGCACACGATCCAGAACATCACGGGCCTGAACTTCGTCACGCTCGGTGAGTTCAACGATGGTCGTGATGGTCTGAACGGCCGCGCCGCGTTCTCGCCCGACGGCTCGGTGTTCGCGTTCGTCCGCAACAACGGCACGCAGAACACGCCGTTGTTCGCGAAGACGGACGGAACCAGCTTCGGGTTGGTCACCGACCTCATGGTCTCGGTCGGCCTCGGCGGCGACTGGGACATCATCGGCGACTTCAAGAACTCGCGCGATTACTTCATCGCGGCGGACAACAACACGCTCGTGTTCCAGCAGGGGTTCGAGGTCAGCGGCCCGTCGACCGACCGCATGGACGTGTTCTCCATGGCGCTGAACACGGCCACGCCGTTCAACCTGACGCGGACCATCATCCTGGACACGCCGCAGCAAGAGGCGTTCGGGCCGTTCGACGTCGGCGCGACCGTGACCAACTTCAACCGTGGGACGTTCGATCCGGCCGGATCGTTCCGGTCGCCGAACGGCAACTACGCCTATTACTTCCGCGACGGACACGGTCTGACGAGCCTCGACGGCATCCCGTACGACCGCTTCAACCTGATCGCGATCAACGTCGCCTCGGATGCCTCGACGCCTCCGTCGCTCGAGATCACGAACATCTCGGGCAACGAGTTCGAACCGTTCTTCCAAGCCGGAACGCCGATCACGTTCACCGAGGACATGGTCGGTCGAGGAAACGTCTTCACGGAGGGGCTCGCGATCGACCACCAACTGCGCCATCTCGGCGGCAGTGGACCGTTCGCGACTTTCTATGCGCTCATCGGACGCAAATCGAATCCGATCGATGCCGCGGAACTCGACATCGACCAGCTCATGCTGTTCGACGCCGACAACCCCGGACCGGGCGTGTACCTGACCAGTTTCTCGCCGAGTTCCGCGCCGATCGCGGTCAACACCGGCGCGCGCATGAGCAACGTCATCCCGAGCCTGACCGAACCGAAGATCGCGTTCGCGCTCGACCGGGACGGAACGGCCGCGACGTTCAACCAGGACGTGATCGTCGTCGACCTCGAGAACTTCGGCAACCCGATCCGCGTGACGTCCGGCGGTGCCGCGTTCGGCAAGCTGCTGACGCGCGGCTCGATGTG
>JADJEK010000020.1 GCA_016709145.1 Planctomycetota bacterium | reverse complement strand
TGGCCGAAGAGCCGAGACCGGCGACGTCCTCGGCGATCTATGCGCCGCAGCGTTGCGCTTGCTGACCGAGGTCGAAGCGCCGCGCGCGACGCTGCCATTCGCGAGCGACGCCGTGGCGCGTCGCGATCCGATCCGCGCCTGCGCACAGCGGCGCTCGTATCGCTCTCGGCTGGTGGCTGGCCGAGCTGCAAGCACTTCGACCCGCTGCTTGCCTACGCGATCGGGCGCGCCCATGGCGGAGCTCACGGTGCCAGGAAGGGCTTCCGGACCTGAGTCGCCGCGGTCACGGAGCGCTTTCGCGGCAAGCCGCGACCGACGGTGACCAGGCATGGCTGCTGTTCTGCCGCCAGTCGGCGCTCTGAGGCCGAGTTCGGTCGCGTCAACTGACTTCCAGTGCGCTCGAAGTCGCGCCTCGACGTCGGCGCACTGCGCCGTTTCGCGAACGCGCTCGCCCACGCGGGCATGACAAACGCGGCGACCGACGGGATGACGGAACTCCGCGGGCGTTTGGCTCCCAGGGCGCTGGCCGCCCTGCCCGGCGATCGATCCGTTCGGCACGAGTTTCGACGGACGAAGTGAGCGCGCTCGCTCCTCGATGCGGCACGCGCGCTGAACCTCGACGCCCATGAGATCCTCGGTGCGCCCGCGGGCGCACTCGACGCGAGAGGTGACGCCCGCGATCGGTCTGCGCCTTGCCTGTGTGCTCGCGTTGGGCGCGGAGTCGGCGGTAATGCGGCCAAACCTTGCCCGACGCGCTTCGAAGCGCGTGCAGTGGCGACGTCGTGCTCGCGGCGCTCGTCGATGCCAAGCCATGGCAGAGCGCTCGAGTCCTGGTGACGCAGGCTCTGCGCGACCACCCGCGCGTTTCCTTCCTCTCGAGTGCGACAGGCACGAACTGGCTCCTGCGATTTCGGTCGCGTTAGGCTCTCGCAGTCGCGTTTCGTTATCGCGCGCGAGCGCCTACCGCTCGCGAGCGTCGATGTCTCGCATCGGTTCTGGCGGCTCGACGAGTGTCCGCGACGGCGTGTCCGCGTCGGCGTCGGCGACCCGTCCTGCGGCCGCGACGCGCACGCTCGATTGGAACGTCTTCGTGACGCCCGCACCGACGCGCCGTGTCGACCTGATGCTGTCGCCGACGAGCGGCGAGGTCACGGCACGGACGTCATGGTGGTTCGCGCCCGATGTCGGGGTTTCACGCTCGACGTGCTCTCCGGTTATGCGGCGCGTGCTCCGGGACGAGCACGGCACGTGGCCTCGAGATCGACACTCCGATCCAACGCGATGTCACGATCCACCTCGACGTCGCGACCGGCGGCTGATCATCCCGGCACGTTCGCGGTGCCGTCGCCAGCAGTTGTCTCTGCGCACCGTCGACGTTCGACGCGCGAGCGAACGGTGGCGGACCGAGCGTGATTTCGACCGACGCGCCTGACGACGTCGTCGGGCCGGGGCCTGTAATGGATTCCGGACGAACGCCTGGGGCGGCGCGCAGCGCGATTTCGCGGGCGACTCCGCGCACCGCGGAAACTCATCGCTCCACCGCTCGACGTCGAACTCGATACCGACGCTGCGCGTGAAGTGAACCGCATGGCGCTGCTGTGCGCCGTCGAGACCGACGACGCGGGCACGCATGGTCCCGCGCTTCGAGTTCGCCAAGGAGCGCGACCCGGACTTCGTCGTCTCGTTCGCGGCCACGGCGTGAAGGTCGTGCCGGTGCGTACCGGTCGCTCGGCGAACACGAGCGGGCGCGCTGGGCGGGACTTGGCGCTGGCCGACGCGGGATTCCTCGGAGGAAGCACAGATCGTCGGCGCGTTTTGTGAGCAAGTCGATCGCGGCACTCGAGGTCGCCCGCATCATGGCAGGCAAGAACAGCGTGTTGCGTGAGCTGCCTGACACCGAGCTGGCACGGCGGACCGCGTTCGCTCGCAGCGCGTGACCACGCGCGCGCTCGGCGCAGAGCGTTCCTGATCCCGCGACGTTCACGGCGGCGATGCGGGGGATCGCGATCGCCACGCTGGAGCACTGCGTGATCGAGTCGCCACGTGCCGACGACTCCGGTTAGCTCTTGCTGACACTGGCCGACTTCAGAATGGCGAGAACCTCGACTACGCCGCGATGGACGCAGTGGCGGTCGCCGCGTTATGTCGGACCGACCTCGGCCGACTCGCGCCCGCGTTCGAGTTCGAGCGCGCCGTCGCGGCACTCGCGCAACGGCGCCTCGACGACGCGCTTCGCGACCGCGCGACGCATCGCCGCGGCTCGCCTGCAGTTCCCTCGGAGACGAGGTGATCGAGCACCTGGCCGCACAGGGCCGTCACATCGAAGCACAGGTGCTCCAAGTTCGCGGCGACTACGACGGCGCCTGGGTCGCGGTATGCCGACGTGAAGGACCGCTTCGCGGACGCTGCTTCGCGAACTCGAAGTTCCTCGAAAGCGTTGGACTCGAAGTCCCGGAACTGACGACGGTGCGCTCCGGCGAGCCCAAGCGCCTCGCCGTCAAGGTCCGCGGCCAGGCCAAGTCGGTCGATGTCCAGGTCTACGTCGATCTACAGTTGCTTCACTTGAAGCAGCGCGGCTTCGATCGACTCGGCGACGTCCGCCTCGCCGGCCTGCCGCCGTTCTGACGTCGTCGGTCCCGTGCCTGCGGCCAGCGCGCGATGACGCCTGAACTCGCTCTACCCGACGCCAGCCGGCGCGTACCGTCGTGCTGCGCGCGGGCGAGCAGCAGTTCGATCGATCGCGATCCGCAGCGATCTCGCGCTCGACGGCGTGACGACGTCGACGCCGTGTCCGTGCGCAGTCTGGCGCTGATTCACGTGTCCCCGCCGATGGCGCCACGGTGACCGGGTTCGATGCCGCCAGCGGCCGCTTCGTGACGAAGCGCGCGGACCTGCGCGCGGCGTCGCGGAGTTCGCCGGCGTCGGGTCGGTCCGGTCGCGTTGATCGCCGGCGGTGGGCGGCCACTACGCCGTATTTCCAGGGCACGACGAAGCGCGATCACGATTCGAAGTCTGCTATGGACAAACCCTCGTAAGATGACACGAACGGCGACTGCGCACGCAGTTCCCTTCGAGGACGCGCAGTTCCGCAACGACGCGACCTGGAAGGAGAACACGCGGGAACCGCCGCCAGCCAGGGCGTCGAGGATTCAGCGCGGGAAGCAGGTGGGCCGGCCGCTGCGGCGTCGGTCCGCTGACCCGTCGAACGAGCTCGACTCGACCGATCGGCCGCATGTCGGCCGAGTCGTTCGCAGCGGGCGGTCCAGCATTGCCGCCGGCGCGAAAGCCAGGATCGTCGCGCAGCCGATCAGCGTCGAGGCGTGGACCGCTTCGTCGCGCAACGCGACGCCGAGCAGCACGGCCAGACCGGCGTCACGTACGGGATGACGGCGAGCTTGTGCGCCGGCAGCGTGCGCAACAGCCAGAAGTACACGCCGAACGTGAACACCGTGCCGATCAGCGCCAGGTATGCGATCGATGCGATCGCGGTCGCTGTCCACTCGATCGTCGCGTCCCGCTCGCCGATGAGCGCGCAAGCCGCGAGCAACAACGCACCGACCGCCATGCCATCGCGGTTGAGACGCAGCGAGTTCACACCGGCGCCGTACTTCTTCACCAGCACGGTGCCGAGCGCCGACACCAACGGGCTGATCAAGAACACGAGCGCCGCGGCCCCACCGACGTCGCCGAGTGCCGCGACGTCGGTCCAAAACAACAGCACGACGCCCGCGAACCCGATCACGAGCCCGACGACTTGCTTCGCGGAGATCCGCACCGCGGGCAACAGCAGCCGAGAGAACCCGGCCACCAACAGCGTGAACACGGCGTACAGGATCGAGCACAGACTCGACGGCAGGTACTGCTCGGACCAGTACACGGCGCCATAACTGCCGAAGAATCAGCACGCCCGACGACAACACGAGGCCGCGCGCGGAGCGCGTCCACCCTCCCGCCCCGCCAACGCCCGGACGACGAACACCATGGCGATGGCCGCCACGGCGAACCGGATCGCCGCAGACGTGAACGCGGGCAACGAATCGAGCCCCTCGGCGATAACGACCCAGGTGCTTCCCCACACCAAGCACAGACCCGCGACGAGCAACGTGGCGGTGCGTGCACTCGGACCCGAAGCGTTCATCGAAACCCCATCACGGGATCATTCCCGGCGTGCTCGGTACGCGTTGCGCGCACGCATCATCCAAAGTTCGGGACTCGCGGAAATCCGCGCGTATTGGGCAATCCGCGGCATCGTCATCCACAGTTCAGCCTCCGTTGGCCGATCCTGCGCGGTTTACGCGAACCTGATGTTTACAGTCGAGCGGAACCATCGTGATAACAATCACTTCGGTCATTCTCATTGATGAAAGAACCAGCCCCTCGACGACATCATTATAACTCACGAGGACCGGTTCTCCCCGTTTTCCACAAGCAGCCGCACACATCGGGATGCCGCGCTCCGCGGCTCTGATCACGAGATACGGCGGATCGGGCCTGCACGCGCACGCTCGGGACGGCGCTCCGTCGGCGCGGCGACCTCGGTCGCGTCGACGGGAGCCGGGCTTCGCCAGCGGCCATGACGACCGCCGCGAACCGCGCCAGGCGATGCGAGCTCAACCGCTGAACGCTGTTCCGTCGGACGGATCCAGGCTCAGCGTGCCGACAGCGCATTCACGACCAGCAAGAACGCCGCGATCGCAAGCACGACGAGGAAGATCATGACCTTGGTCGTCGACGCCGACTTCTTCAGTACGAGCTCGATGCGGCGGTCGTTCTCGGTCTGCTGACGTCGCAGTTCGGCCATCAGCTCTTCCTGGCGCTTGGCGTAGTCGCCGGCGAGCCCGTCCACCTTCGTGCGAACGTCGCCGGGCGTCGCTTCCGCGCTCGACGCGCTGCGCTCTCGGCGGCCCACGCGGGCCGCGGCCGCGGCTTCGGCGGTCGCCTTCGACTCGTTGCGCAGACGCGCCTCGACGGCGTCCATGAGCTTTGGCACGTCCTGGAGCCGATGCAGCAATTCCTGCGACGTGCGGCTCTGCTGTTCCATGACCGACGAGATCGTCGCCAGCAGTTCGAGGCCCGCGCGCGACGCGTCGGGCACGTCCTTCATGAGTTCGGGGATCTTGCGCACCGACAGCATCAGCTCGTCGGACGAGCGCTGCTGCTGGTCGATCTTGCGGTCGATGCCGCTCAGCACTTGGTTGATGCCCTGGAACCCCTCCTGCAAGCGAACGGCGACTTCTTCCTGGCGCGACATCTCGGTCGCCTTCAGGTTCGGCCCCGTGGCCGGGCGCGCTTCCGAGACCGGCGACGGCGTGGCCGGCGTCACCGGCGTGAGTTCGACCTCTTCGACCGCTTGGCGCGGCGGCGTCTCTGGATCACGACGCGCGGCTCGGAGCGATGCGCGCTCGATTGCCCGTGCGACGCATGCGACGCGTGAACGGCCTGGGGCCGCGACGATTCCGCGGCTCGAGTCTGCGGCGACTTGCGCGGCGCCACCTCGTCTTCCGTGGCTCCGGCGGCTTCTTCGCGGCCGAACAAACGCGCGAGGAACGACTTCTTGACCATGGTGGAACCTCTCTTTGGGAATCCCGGGTGTTGCTGCGAGTGGATCCACGCCCCAACGGATGGCGCCCGAAGAGCGGGAGAGCGTCCGGAGGATAGCGCTCGCGCCTCGCGGATCAACGCACGCCTCCAGGACGAAGCGTCACGGTCTTGCGCGCGCGACCAGCAGGAACGGGGAGCCCGAGGTTTCATTCCCGTGCGCTCACGCGATCTTCATGGATCCCGGAAGTCGGGTGGTCCCGCAGTACGCTGCGCACACGACGCCGCACTCTCGAACTCGCTCGGGCGTCGCCCACGCCGCGTCCCGCCAGGGCGGACGGGCGTACCGTCGGCGGTGCGGTGCGCGATCGGTTGCTCGGATGCGAGGCGAAGGACGCCGACCTCGAGGTCTATCGCGTCCAGCCCGATCGGTTGTTCGAGACGTTGTCCACGTTGGGCCCGCGTCGACGACGTCGGCCGCGCGTTCGGCATCCTGGAGTTGACGTCGGGCGGCGTCACGATCGACGTCGGTTTGCCGCGACGGGATTCCCCGGGTCGCGCGCGGCCACCGTGGATTCGACGTCGCCGCCGATCCGAACTTGCCCGAAGCGGAAGCGTGCGCGCGGCGCGACCTCACGATCAACGCGATGCTCAAAGACCCCTGACGGGCGAGGTCGTCGGGATCCGTTCGACGGCGCGACGGACCTGGCCGACGCGTCTGCGTCACGTCTCGCCGGCGTTCACGGAAGATCCCCTGCGCGTGCTGCGCGTCTGCCAGTTCGCGGCGCGCTTCGACTTCGGCATCGATCCGGCGACGGCGGCGTTGTGCCGCACGCTCGACTTGGCCGAACTCCCGCAAGAACGCGTGTGGGACGAAGTGAAGAAGTGGTTGCTGCGCGGCAGCCGGCCATCCACGGGCATGCACGCTCTCGAGGAAACCGGAGCGATCGCGGCGTTCCCCGAGCTCGCGGCGCTGCGCGGCGTGCCGCAGGACGACGGTTGGCATCCCGAAGGCGACGTGTTCGACCACACCGCGCTGTGTCTCGATCACGCCACGACGATGCGGGACGCCGTTCCGCGGCCGCTGGTGTTCATGCTCGCGGTTCTGTTCCACGATCTCGGCAAGGCCGCCACCACGAAGTGGAAGGACGGCCGCTTGCGCGCCCACGCCCACGACACGGCCGGCGAGTCCCTGGCGCGAACGGCCTGCGCGCGCCCTGACGCGAGCAGGCGAAAGTCGCGGACGAGGTCGCGGCGCTCGTGCGCTTGCATCTGCGACCCGGCCAACTCGGAACATTAAGGGATCGGTCAGCGACGCGGCCGTGCGCCGACTCGCGCTGGAAGCGGATCTGCGAATGCTCGCCGCGGTCTCCGACGCCGACGGCCGCGGTCGCGTGTTGCCGTCCGACGCCTGCGGTGATTCACGCTGGCTGCTCGAGCACGCCGAGCGCCTGCGCGTCCGCGACGCCGCGCCGAAGCCGTTGCTGCTCGGCCGACACGTGATCGAACTCGGGGTTCGTCCCGGGCCCGAACTCGGACGCCTGCTGGCCGCGGTGTTCGAGAAGCAACTGGACGGGGAGATCGCGACGCTCGATCAAGCGATCACGTTCGCGCGTGCCCTGATCGAGCGTCGCGACGATCACACCGCGCAGTAGCGCCGCACCAGCACGACGTGGCGCGCCACGAGCGCGTCCAGACCCATCGCGCCGCATTCGCAGCGCAGCAGCTCCTTGAGGATCGGGGACGCCTGCCGCGTGGTGTCGAACCACCCACGCGAGCCCACCGCCGCCTTCGGCTGCGCCCCGACGTAGACCTCGCCGTAGAGCTGCATCGACTCGACGTACGTCGGCAACGAGCGCCGCTGGAACTCGGGCTCGGCGCTCAGCTCGAGCGCGAGCAGCGCGAACTCGGCCCACAGCGCGTGGTACGAGCTGTCGGGCTCGCAGGCCACGAATCGCGCACGTCCACCAGCGTCGAGCGGGACGTCGTAGAACCAGCGCAACTCCCCGTTCGCGTAGCGCTCCATCGCGTCGGCGAAGCGCGTGGTGTCGACGTCGAACTCGGGGAACGCTCGCAGCGTGATCGCGCGCAGCAGCGTGGCCGTCGCGCGTGCGGTCGCCCGTTGTCTCGCCGTCAGCGGCGGGGCCGCGATCGCGACCCCCGCGTCGGACGCTGGCACACCGACACGCCGACGCAGTCGCTCGAGCAGCACCAGCATCAGCTCGTGGACCGCGGCGACCCACTCCGCGCGCGTCGGCGCCGGCACCGGCACGGCCGAGAACGGCGACAGCAGCAGGTCGAAGTGGGCCTCGATGTCCGCGAAGTAGCGCCGCGCTCGCGTCGTCGTGTCGTCCGGCATGCTCGCGAGCGCGGCGACGAGGCACGCCCATGGCGTGCCTCGTCCCGTTGCATGCTCGGAGATCCTCGCGTTCACGGCCTCAGGACCAGCAGAGCGCTGATCTGCACCAGACCGCCGTCGCCCGCCGTCGCCGTGAAGCCGATCGGCGCACCCGGACCACCGTGGCCGTCGTTCTCGTGCAGCGCGATCACCGCGCCCACGGCCGGCAGCGGCAACGCTTGGCGACCGCCGACCCGGACCCAGCCGAACGGCGGCATCAGGATGTGCTCGAGGCTGACCGGCACCACCTCACCGCCGGGATACGCCTCGCGCACGATCGTGCTCAGCGTGGTGACCATCTCCGCGATCGTCGGCATGCGATCGAAGCGGAGGTCGTCGCGCTCGAGCTTCCAGCGGTACGCGGCCAACTCGTCGTCGAGCGCTTCGAGCGTGAGGCTGAGGCTGGCGCCGAGGTGGTCGGTCTCGTGGCCCGCGGCGGAGGCCCGGCTGGCGAGCCGGGCCTCCGTGCCGTAGCCCGAGAAGTTCGGCGCGAGCCGCGCGCGCAACACGATGTCGTCGGCACTGGCGCGGATTCGGGACGAGACACCACGATGCGAAAGTGCGTGAACCATGACGATCGCTCCTTCTCGATGGCGAACCATCGGATGTCGACCGGACACGGTGCTCGGCGTTCAGGGTTCGAGACTGCGCGCGCAGCGAAAGCCCACGAGACCCGGTCGATTCTGCGATCCGAACATCGATTCGAACGCGTGGGTGACGGTGACCGCGGCAGCATCGCACGTCGAGCTCCCACCGAGCAGCAACCGGTCGAAGTCCCGCTGCTCGGTGAACGCACCGTTGAACCCGACGACCGGCCCGGACACGACTTCTGCGACGTTTCCGAGCAGATCGGCGACTCCTTCAGGCGTGTTCCCGGAGGGGAGCGAACCCACCGGGCGCAGGTAGTCCCGCAGGATTTCGCGACGTTCCCGCGCGGCCTCCGGCGAGTCGCCCGCGATCAGCCACCGCCACGACGGGAACGCGGGCTTGCCGCACACCACGCGCGTCGGGTCGTTCTCGTCGCCCCATGCGAACTTGCGCACCCCACCACCGGTCAACGCGAACTCCCATTCCGCATGCGAGGGCAGGCGCATGCCGGCCCAGGCCAAGTACGCGTCGATCTCCTGTTGGGACAACCCCGTGATCGGCAGCGTGTCCCACCACGGCTCCATGTCGTCACCCCAATGCGGAGGTGCCGGCGCCTGCGTCGCGACCATGTACGCGCGGTACTGCGCGATCGTCGTCTCGTGCTCCGCGAGCGCGAACGGTGCGGCGCGCACCTCGACGCCGATCATCGACGAGCAGCCCGAATCGGCGTGCTTCTGTTCGAGCCGCAGCGTGCCGCCGCCGAAGTCGACGAGTTTCGGAGCGTGCCCGGCGCGTGCGCGACCAGCGTCGCGTCGAGCGTGACGCGCATCGCGTCGATGCCGGGCGCGCGGTCGAACTCGCGCACGTCGCCCGACGCGAACCGCACGACGAAGCGCGCGTGTCCCGCTCCGACCGCATACGGCCGGTCCGCGGGCCCGAGCACCGATCGCGCGAGCGGGACGCGCGTCTCGAGGTCGAGCGTGATCATCTCGAGCGTCGCCGGCCGCGGCGCGCCGCCGTCATCGCGCGCGATGACGGCGACGACGGGCAGACTCCACGCCACGTCCGCACCCGCGGCGTAGCGCTGCGAAGTCGGATCGAGCAGATGCAGGTCCTGGAACAACCGCACGGCGGTGGCGCCCGCGGTGACGCGAGCGCGCGAAGGCAGCGCTTCGGCGCGCGCCGTGGCTTCGTGCACTTGGGCTTCGGTGTCGAGTCGAGCGATGAACGCGTCGCGCTCGGCTGCGAATCGATCGATCGTCCGCCGCGCGCCGGCATCGCCGCCGCGTGCGGCTTCGAGTTCGACGACCGCGTCGCGAGCTCGCGCGACCGCGGCGAGATCGCCGCGGGAGAACGGAGCGCCGACGAGCACGCGCTCCAGGTCCTCCACCAGCTTGGCGGCGCGCACGTTGCGCTGCCATGCGCTGAAGCCCCACACCGCGGCGATGGTGCAGACGATCACCGCGGCCGCAGCGAGCAAGGGCACGCGACGGCGCCGGCCGATCGAGCGCGCGCGGGCCGCGATGCCCGGCAGCGTGGCGTCGATGGTCTCGCCGGCGATGAACTTGCGCAACTCGTCGGCGAACGCACGGGCGCTCGCATAGCGGCGCTGCGGGGACTTCTCCAACGCGCGCAAGCAGATCGCCGACAACGCGCGCGGAACGCGCCGATTGCGCTCGTGCGGCGGGACCGGGTCGTTCATCACGATCGCGTGCTGCACGGCGGTCGGCGTCGGCGCATCGAACGGTCGCGTGAGCGTCAACAGTTCGTAGAGGACCACTCCCATCGACCAGACGTCGCTGCGCGCGTCGATCCGATCGTGCAGCGACCGGGTCTGCTCGGGACTCATGTACTGCGCCGTACCGCCGACGTCGCTCGTGCGCGTGATCGTCGTGTCGGTCGACACGCGCGCGAGCCCGAAGTCCGCGACCTTCGGTTCGTCCCGCGCGTCGAGCAGGATGTTGCTCGGCTTCAGATCGCGATGCACCACGCCGTGCTCGTGCGCATGCTGCACCGCGTCGAGCACGCGCACCACGAGTTCGGCCACGGCGATCTCGTAGCCCGCGGACCCGCGTGGCGGCAGGAACGGAGTGGTCTCGGGCGCGGCGCCGGCCAACGCGCGCAGTTCGCGCGCGAGGTCGTGTCCGCCGACGAGTTCCATCGCGAACCAGCGCGACGCCGGATCCTCGCCGCTGTCGAAGACCTTGACGATGCCGGGATGGTCGAGGCGTCGAACCGCGGCGACTTCACGCTCGAATCGCGTCACCTCGTGCTCGGTCGGCAATTGCACCGACGGCAGCACCTTGACCGCCGCGATCCGTCCGTCGTCGCGATGGCGAGCGCGATGCACGACGCCCATGCCACCGCGGCCGAGCAGTTCGAGGAGTTCCCACGGGCCGACGTGATGCAGCGGTTCGACGCCGACATTCTGCGGGAGTTGGGCCGCGCGTCGCAGCGCGGTGTCGGGCGACCGTAGGAAGCGTGTGCTCGTGTCGACCGTCAGCAACGACAGCACGTCGGAGCGCAACTCGGTGTCGTCCCCGCACTCCGCCTCGATGAACGCGGCGCGCTCCGCCGCCGGCATCGCGAGGGCGTCGCCGACGATCTGCTTCGTGCGTTCCCAGCGCCTGCCGTCCGCCACGTCCCGCTCCACCGACCGTTCCGACCCGCGGGGCGCATTCGACCAAACCACGCCGGTGAGCGACACCGGTCGCGTGCGATTCGCTCACGCAGGCTGCCCCGCGGCACGGGACGGCGGTCAGGGGTTCTCGAACTCGATCGACTTGCGCCCGGGCTTTTGCTCCTCGAACGCGAGCGTCAGCGACCCCGCGCGCTCTTCGCGACTGAGGTCGGCGATCCGCAGCGTCCACTCGCCGAGTTCGTCGAGTGCGACCGCGTCGAGTTCGATCCGCGTCGGGTCGCCCTCGACGACACGTGAGGCGACGCGCACGACGACGCCGGACGGCGATGCCAGGTCCACGTAGGGCCGCGGCGACGCCGCGCCGCTCGGCATGCGCAGGACCGCCGAGCGCAACGAACGACCTCGCACACCGGACAGCGTGAACGCGACCGGGCGGCCGTCCGCGAGAGTCACGGTCTCGACGACGTCGGCAGGCGCGAAGGCCTTGGTCGAGACCAGCAGGGTCCCGCGCGCGTCGCCCGGCTGTGGTCGCAGCTCGAGCCGGTACGTCCCGGTCGAGGTCGCCACGAACGCATCGAGTCGCGCGACGCGGCCGGGCGACACGACGACTTCGGCGCGCACCACTCCGCCCGGATCGCAGAGACTCATCGTGCCGCTGGCGCGACCACCGTCGATGCGCGCCACGAACTCGAAGCGCGTACCGCGGACGGCATCGAACTCGAATGCGGCCGCGGCCCGCTTCGACAGATCGAGTGCGAGGCGGTCGCCGAGTGCGCCGGCCACGACGATCGGCGTCGCGGTCCGTGCTACGTCGTTCGCTTGGTCGTCCGCGAGCTCACGCAGACGATCCCGGTCGACACGCAACTTGCGATCGAGTGGATCGTGCCCGCCGAACACCCCCCCGGTCGGCGGTGGCGGTGGCGACGTCGGCACCACGCTCGGGGGCGACGCCGGTGCGGAGCGCGGAAACGTCGGCGCCGGACGCGGCGGCTGGATGCCTCCGCCGCCCGGAGCCCCGCAGACCAGCACCGCGAGCAACGAGCAGCTCGAAACGACGTCGATCATGGCGTTCTCCCGGAGTCCCGCGGCCGAGGGTCACCGACCCAGCGGGTCGGCACCTCACGTAGCTCGCAGGACCGCGAGAGTATCCGCCGGCGCCGTCAGAACATGCCGAGCACTTCGCGCACGATCGGCTCGGCGGACGGGCCGCACGAGCTCTGTCGACCTCGCGTCACTTCGCGGGCGGCGGAGAGACCGTCTCGCGCAGGCGCGCAACCTCGGTGCAGCACTGCGTGTTGCCCTTCGCGCAGCCGGCTTCGAACAACGCCAGTGCTCGCGCCGGATCCTGCGGGCGGCCGGCCCCGCGCTCGTAGGCGCATGCCAGCAAGAACGCGGCATTGCCCGTCTCTTCGGCCTGGTGCATGGTCTCGAGCTTGTCGAGCGCGGCGACGACGATGTCCTGCGAAACGCGTTGCCCGAGGAACAGGTACTGACCGACGACGCCTTCGCAGCCGGCCGTGCTGCCGAGTTCGCAGGCTTTCGCGAAGTACTGCGCCGCGATGCTCGGGTTGCGCACGACCGCGTGCCCTTCGAGGTGCCAACGCCCGAGGACCGCGCAAGCGGAGCCGGCGCCGAGCTGACACGCGCGCACGAAGTAGGCCGCGGCGACCTTGTCGTCCTGCCGGACGTACTTGCCCTCGTGGTACACGCGCCCGAGGATCTCGTTGGCCTCGGCGGACTCGAACTGAGCCCGGTAGTTCGCGAGCAGCAGGTTCTAGTGCAGCGCGGACAGCCCTCCTCGGCCGCCGGACCAGAAGCCGAGCGCTTGCCCGGATGCGGCCCTGGATGAACCTGGTCCACAACATCGTCCCGGCCACGGCGCCCCGGACCGTCATGCACGGCGTTCGACGCGTGCGGATTCAACGCGCGCTCCCATGCCTGATTGAGCCGCCCCCACGGCGCCGCGCGCGCGGGTCGGTCGAACAGCGGAACGCAGAGGTTCAGGATCGGCACCGGCAGCAGCTTGTCCCAGAACACCGGCACCGCGTGGTCGTCGGACACCTGGAACAACATGAAGTAACCGACCGCGTACAGCGAACCGAACATCACGCGGCCGACGTTCGTGCGCGGCGACGTCGACGGATCGGTCCAGTCAGCAGGCTGCATGCCGAGGAACACGGTCGCGCCGATGTTCAGCGTCACGAACCAATACGAACCGGGTCATGCCGGTGTACTGGAGGCTTGAGCAGAGCAACGTCGACACGCCCGCGAGCGTCATCAGCGTGACCTGGAACAGTCCTGCACCACGAGGCCGAGCAGGAACAGCAGCGTCCAGATGTGGTCGAGCGATTCGAACGAGACCGCGATCTCCTCGCCCAGTCGTGTACTGCGTCGTCGCGCCGGTCGCGATCAGGACCCAGGCGACGACGCCTGCCCGAACACCGACGGATTGAAGATGTGCGTGCGCCGACCGTCGCGCGTCCACGTCAGCCACTGCTTGCCAGCGCTCCCACCGTGACCATCGCAGGTTGGAAGTAGTAGTAGTCCGGTCCTGAACCACA
>JADJEK010000019.1 GCA_016709145.1 Planctomycetota bacterium | reverse complement strand
ACGCCATCTGGAACTCGTATTCGAAGTCCGAGATCGTGCGGAGGCCGCGCAACAGACACGGCACCTGACGGCGGCGCGCGTACTCGACGATCAGACCGTCGAACGAGTCGACCTCGACGTTCGGGATCCGGGCGGTGAGCTCGCGCAGCATCTGGACGCGCTCTTCCGCGCTGAACACGGGGCGCTTGTCGAAGTTGCGCGCGACGGCAACCACCAGACGCGAGAACAGCCGGCTGCCGCGCTCGATCAAATCGAGGTGACCGAAGGTCACGGGGTCGAACGTGCCCGGGTAGATCGCGGCGCCCATGCGAGGTTCCTTCGGTTGCGGGGCGGCATCGTAGCAGTCGCCAAGACGAACTCGCACGGTGACTCCGGCGACCGTCGCGCGTCCGACCGCCATGGACCATGGATGGCGTCAAGCCGACTCGGCCGCCCGCGCATCGCGTCGCGAGCCCGGCACCCTGGTGTTCGATCCGTGGTTCCTCGCCGCGGCCGGGGTGCTGCTTGGCATCGTGGTCGGCGACGGTGCCGGAAGCGATGCGGCGATCCCTGGCGCATTCGCGCTGGTCGCCGGTTCGGTGTTGTTGTTGCTCGCCCGTGCGCACGCTCATCCACAAGCCGGACTGCGGGTGGCGCTGATGGTCGCTTGCGTCGCGGTCGGCGCGCTTCGCGTCGCGACGATCCCGCGCGCCATCACCGGACTCGAACCCGGGCTGCTGATTCGCGTCGAAGGGACGCTCGTGCGCGCCCCGACTCCGGCACCGATCGACGCACCCGGTGCGCAGGGAGGTCGACGGACACCGCGCGTCCGGCGCTTGGTGTTGAGCGATGCGCGCATCGACGCTGGACTCGGCGAACGCGCGATCGACGGCGACGTGCATTGGCTCGTGCAGGATCTGCCCAAGGGCCTGCGCGCGGGAGCGCGGCTGCGCGCGTCCGGCCTCGTGCGAGCGGTCGGGGGGCCGCGCAACCCCGGACAGCGCGATGCGCGCGCGGATCTGCGTCGCGCGGGTGTGGTCCTGGTCGTCGAGGTCGACGAGCCCCGGGCGCTGACCATCGTCCGCGACGCGGCGCCGCTGTCGCCATCCGCGTGGCTCGAGGCGACGCGGGAGTACTTCGTCGCGCATCTGCGTTCCGTGCTGTCGCCGCGCGCCGCGGGTCTCGCGGCGGCACTGCTCGTCGACGTCCGCGATGATCTCGCGGAGCACGACGAAGACGCGTTGCTCGCGACCGGCTTGATCCACCTGATCGCGATCAGCGGATTCCACATCGTGCTGCTGGTGGGCGCGGCACGCGGCGCGCTGTCGCTCGTCTGTCCACCACGCGCGACCGATCTCGGCGCGATCGCGTTCGCGTTGCTCTACGCCGGCCTGGCCGGCGCCGGGGCTCCCGTGGTCCGCAGCGCCGTCGGCTTCAGCATCGCTCGCTTGTGCGCGCTGGCGAGCCGAACCACGCCGGCGCTCGCCCCGGTCGCGATCGCCGCGATCGTGCTGGCGCTTTGCGACCCAGCCGACGTGTTCCGGCCGGGCTTCCAACTGTCGTTCGCCGCCGTACTCGGTTTGGTCACGATGCCCGCGGCCGACCGGCGTCGATCGACACGCCTGGGTCGGTTCGTCGAACCCGCGCTGTTCGCGCTGCGCACATCCGTGCGCGCCTCGCTGTGGACGCTCCCGTTCCTCGTGTTCCACTTCGGTCGCGTCGCCCCGTGGTCACCTCTGCTGACCGTCGTGCTCACGCCGTGGTTCGTGATGGCCTTCGCACTCGCCGCACTGGAACTGCCACAGTTCGCGCTCGGCGGCGGGCTCGCGCCGGTGCATTCCGCATGCAGTTGGATGCTGGAGCGATTCGCGGACCTCGTCGTCGCGGCTGCCGGCTTGCCGCATGCGATCGTCGAACTGCCGCGGGAGCGCGTCGCGCCATTCGCGCTCGGCCTCGCCGCGTTGGTGTGTTGGATGGAACGACGCACGAGGATCGCGCTCGGGATCGGTGTCGTGACGTGGTTCGTGGCGGTCGCACCGTCGACCGACGTCGTCGGCTTGGAAGCGCATGTGTTCGACGTCGGCCACGGGCAAGCGCTGCTCGTGCGCGCCGAGCAACGCCCGACCGTGCTCATCGATGCCGGCGCTCTCGGACGCGACGACTGCGGCGAGCGCTTGCTGCTGCCCGCGCTGGATGCGCTCCACGTCACGTCGATCGACCTGCTCGTGTTGACGCACGGCGACGCCGATCACATCAACGGCGCAGCATCTCTGGTGCGCGCGGGCCGCGTCGCTCGCTTGGTCCACGGGCCGGGTTTCGCGCGGACGCCGACCGCACGCGCCGTGCTCGATGCCGCGCGAGCGCACGGAGTTCCGATCGACGTCGCAGGCGCCGGCACGCGCATCGTCGACACGGACGAGCTGCGCATCGACGTGCTCGCACCCGCGGGCGACGACGCGCAGCGCAGCAGCAACGACACGAGCCTCGTGCTGCGCATCGTCCATCGTGCCGGGTCGATCTTGGTCGCGGGCGACATCGAGACCGCCGGCATCGACGCGTTGCTCGCGACGACGGCCGCCTTGAGGTCCGACGTCCTCGTGCTGCCCCACCACGGTCAGCGCGAACCGAGGCTCGGGATCCTGCTCGAGCGCGTCGCGCCGCGACTGGCGCTGGCGAGTCGGCGCGGGCCACTGCCCCGCGGAGAGGGCATCCGCTTGGCGCGGCGCGTCGGCGCGGAACTCTGGTCGACGTCCGAACACGGTGCCATCCGGCTCCGGTTCATACCACAAGGCGCTGCGGCTCCAGGACTTCGGCGCAGTCGCGCCGAACTGTCCGGATGGTCGTCGAACGAAGTTCTGGAGCTCGAGTTACCGGGCCGCGAGTGAGCCGATACAGTGCGGTCGCCGCCTCTGCCCGGGACGGAGGGTCTTCATGAGCTTCTGGAACTACGTTTATCCCACGGTCGTCGCCGTGGTCGTCGCCTCGTCGCCCGCGTCGGCCGAAGTCGTCCACCTTCGCGATGGTTCGACGCTGATCGGGACCGTCGTCGACTCCGATCCTGCGGTGGATCTCGTCGTGCGGACATCGACGCGCGACGTCGACGTGCCTCGCGACGACGTCGTCCTGCTCGAGTCGCGCGCGTCGCTGCAGAAGTCGTTCGATGCGTTGCGGAAGTCCGTCGACGTCGATCGCGAACCGGCAACCGCCGTCCCGTTGATCGCGTGGGCCCTGCGCAAGGGACTCGACGACGAAGCCATCGAACTCGCCGACCGCGCGCTGTCGGCCGCGGCAACGCTCGATCCGAAGGTCGACGTCGAACTGCCGCCGGAGTTCCTCGAGCTCCCGATCGCCGGCGTTCGCTCGATCGACGTGCTCGACGACACCAGCGCGTGGCGCCTGTTGTCGTTGGCCGGCGGCAAGAAGCCGGCCACGGCGTTGCTCGCGAACGCGCGTCTGCGCGACGTGATCCTGCGCTCCGACGTGACGCCGATCCTGTTGCGCGGGCTGCTCGACGTGACGCCGAAGATCCGCACCACGAGCCTCGAGTTGCTCGCATTCACGACGCCCGACGGAACCATCGAACCCGTCATCGAACGCATGCTGTTCGACCGCGACGCCGACGTGCGCAAGGTCGCGATGGCGGCCGTGAAGGCCTACGAAGAAGACGGCGTGATCTATCCGCTCGTGCGCGCCCTGCGTCAGGACGATCCGCGCCTGCGCACGGCCGCACTCGATGCGCTCGAGGAGCTCCGGGATCCGCGCGCGATCGGGTCGCTCATCCACATGTTGAAGCGCGCGTCGACCAACGCGGGCGTGACGCGCAACAACGTGGCGTTCACGAAGCAGGTGTCGATCGTGTCCGATTTCGACACCGAGATCGCGCAAGCCTCCGTCATCGCGCAACCGATCGTCAGCATCCTCCAAGAGGGAATCGTGCTCGACGTCGCTGTCGCCGGTGTCAGCGGGCGAGGCATCAGCGTGGCCGAGCGCGCGCACGTCGTCCGCGTGTTGAGCATGCTGACGGGTCAGGATTTCGGCGACGACGTCACGCGCTGGGAAGCCTGGTCGCAGGGCGCGCCGGCGAAATGACCGCGAAGCGTCGGTAACTCCAGCGCCGCACGCTCGTCCCGTGCGGCATGGGATCCATCTTCGGCGCGACTCTGTTCGGGATCGACGCGCTCGTCGTCGAGATCGAAGTCCGACTGCTGTCCGGGCAGTACGGACGATTCCTGCTCACCGGACTTCCAGGCGCCGCGGTACGCGAGTCACGCGATCGCGTGAAAGCCGCGATCCTCGCGAGCGGCTACGAGTTCCCGCGCAAGAGCGTGCTCGTCCACCTGGCGCCGGCCGATCAGCGCAAGGACGGACCACTGCTCGACCTGCCGCTCGCGCTCGCGTTGCTCGCGGAGTCCGGGCAACTCCCCCACGAGCGCTTCCCGCGGGTACTCGCGGCCGGCGAGCTCGCGCTGGATGGGCGCGTTCGGCCGGTGCGCGGCATCCTGGCGATCGCGGCCGCCGCGCGCGAACTCGACATCGACGCGATCCTCGCGCCGGCCGAGATCGCGGAGCAGGCGGCGCTCGCGCACGCCGCTCCCGTGTATCCGGTGCGGACGTTGGCAGAGGCCATGGCGGTGCTCGCAGGGACCGCGTCCGTCGATCCCGCGCGGCCGGCGCAACCGGAGGTCGACGTCGAGGGTGAAGACGACGTTCGCGACGTTCGTGGCCAGGAACTCGCGAAACAAGCACTCGCCGTCGCGGCCGCTGGGATGCACAACCTGCTTCTCGTCGGTCCGCCGGGCTCGGGCAAGACGATGCTCGCACGACGGCTGCGCGCGCTGTTGCCGGCGCTCGGCGACGACGCGTCGATCGAGTGCTCGCGCATCGCGTCCGTGGTCGACCCGACGCGCAACACGCGGGTCTCGCGGCCGCCGTTCCGTGCGCCGCACCACACGGCGTCGGCGGCGGCGCTGGTCGGCGGCGGCGTGCAACTCCGCCCTGGAGAAATCACGCTCGCGCACAACGGCGTGCTGTTCCTCGACGAGTTCGCCGAGTTCCCTCGCGTCGTCATCGAAGCCCTGCGCCAGCCGCTGGAAGAACGCACGATCACGGTCTCGCGCGTCGCGGGCACGCTGACGTTCCCGGCCGATGTCTGCCTCGTCGCCGCGATGAACCCGTGCCCGTGTGGCTACCGCGGCCATCCCAAGGTCGCGTGCCGATGCTCCGACCACGAAGTGCGCCGCTACGTCCAACGCCTGTCGGGACCGCTGCTCGATCGCATCGACCTGCGCGTCGAGGTCGCCGCGGTCGACGTGCGGGAACTGCTCGAGCCCGGTCCGCGCACCGGCTCGATCGATCTGCGCACGGCGATCGTGCGCGCGCGCGAACTGCAGACCGAGCGCTTCACGCGCTCACTCACACGCGTGAATGCGCAGATGTCGCCGAAAGAAGTCGAACGGTTCTGCGTGCCGGATCCAGAAGGCCATCGCCTGTTGTTGAAGGCCGCGGACACGCAGCATCTGTCCGCGCGCAGCGTCAAGCGCATCCTGCGCGTGGCGCGCACGGTCGCCGATCTGCGCGGGAGCGCGACGATCGCCAGCGCGGACGTCGCATTCGCGCTGGCATGCCGTACGACGCTGCCGCTCCACGAATGATCACGCGGCCGCGCGGCGCGTCCTCCGTCGAGCGAGGGCCCCGAAACCCTCGCCGAGGACGAGGATCGCGAGCGCGAACGCCGAGGCGCGCACTCCCCACCAGAACGACGAGGGTTCGTAGCGGAACGTGACGCGTCGCGTCTCCGGGCCGACCGCGACCGCGCGGAACGCATGATCGGCGATGTCGAGGCTGCCTCGACGCATCGATCCATCGCGCAGTTCCTCGTCCACTCGCCAGCCGGAATCGAACGTGTCGGCGAGCACGAGCCAAACGCGTCGGTCGACGCCATCGAGTTCGACCGTCAACGCGGACGCGGTCTCGTCGACGATGCGCACCGACCCCGCGGGAGCGTCGAGCGGTCCCGGTCCGTTGCCGATCCCGAACGACTCGTGCGGCTCGATCTGGACCAGCCGCCGCGGGTCGATGGTCGGATCACGCAGGGCGGCGAGGCGTTCCGCCTCGGGGACGAACGACCAGCCCGCGACCAAACGCACACGCGGCATCGAGTCACGAAGGCGATAGACGCCGAGCCCCTCGGCGTCGTTCGCGTACACGACGTCGGCGCGTTGCAGCGGCAACTCGCGGTTCGCGACGACGAACGGCGTCGCCGTGCGCAAGAACAGCGGATGCCCGAACACGCGCACGTCCGTGAACGGGCGCATGACGCGCGGATCACGTGGATCGAAGCGTCCGGGCTCGAGTGCCTCGTAGAACTGCGCGATGCGCCGCATCACCATCGGCTCGGCGCCGTCGGCGCTGCGGTACCCGAGCAGCGGGCCGATCGACGCGGGCAACGGCGTCAGATCATGCGCGCGAACGGTGCGCTCGCCCGAATCCCGCACGAACTTGACTGCCGGTGTCGCGGGGTATTGGCCCTCGCGCTGCTGTGCCGGATTGAAGTGTCGCGCGAACGTGCCGAGATCCGCGACCACGACGACGGCGCACGCGACGACGGCGAGTGCGGCCCGGCGCACGCTCAGGACCAGGGCGATCAGCGCGGATGCCGCGACCGCGACGACCCATCCGCTCGTCGCACGCAAGTGCGTGATGAACGCGACGCGATCCGCGTCGGTGATCTCGACCGATCCCGCGCAGCGCGCGAGCGCGGCCGCGACGATCGCGGGAGCGAACGCGCAAAGCGCGGCCACGACGAACACCGTGATCCCGATCGCGAACGCCGCGATTCCGGCCGCCGATCGCGCACCGCGGCGTGTCAACGCGTCGAATCCGACGCCCGTGAGCATCGCCAGCGGGATCACGAGCAACACGAGCGCGCGTTTCGGACTGCCGACCTCGATCCACGGGATCGGGACGCCGAACGACAGCAGCGCACCCACGAGCGCCACGAGGGCGAGCGCGAGCGCCGCGGAACGGCGACGCAGCGCGAACACCGCCGCCGCCACGAGAGCGAGTGGCAGGGCGCCGAACCAGACCGCGTTCTCGACCGCGTTCTCTTGGACGTCCGAACCGAGGAACACGCGGTGCGGCAGGTAGTCCTCGAAGCGGGCGACCGTGGACAACACGGTCACGGGATCGCCGAAGGCGTACGGATGCACGACACCGACGAGCGCGGCACCGCGCAGGGCCCGGCCAGCGACGGCGCTTGCGAAGTCCGAGCGCAACGAGTCGGAAAACAGCGCTGCGGCGGGGAACAGATGGACGGCACCGAGCAACACGCCGACCCCGACGGCCAATGGCGCACCGAGCCCGACTCGCACCCGTGCGTTGCGCACCTGGACCACTCGCACGAACCCGTACACGGCGAGCCCGAGCAGCTCGAGCGCCAACAACTGCGGGAACCCCGCGAGCGCCGCGCCGCCGACACAGACCGCGAGTCGAGTGACCGCGTTGGTCCCGGGCTTCAACAAGAGGCGCTCGAACGCCAGCACCATGCCGGGGAACCACGCCGCCGTCATCGCGATCGTCGGCAGATGGAACCGCGTCGTCATCCACGTGGTCAGCGCGCAGGCGAGCGCACCGACCAGACCCGCGCCCAGCCCGAGCCCGAATCGCCGCAGCCAGAAGTAGACGAACACGCCCGCGAGCCAGTAGTGGAGCACCGTGATCCACGCCAAGGCACGCAGGGGATCGATCGCGAGCGCCAACAGGTTCGGCGGATAGAACGGCGCGAACGCGAGATTCGCGAGCAGCGGCTGCCCGCAGAGGACGTAGGGGTTCCACAGCGGCAGGCGCCGGGCGCGCAACTCGCGCACCATGAGTTCGGTCTCGGGCACGATCCAGCCGTTGATGTCGGAAGTGACGAGGTTCGCCGGGCGCGCATCGACGTCCGCGGGGCGTTCGACTTGGAACGGCGCGAATCCGGTCTTGCGCGTGTCGAACGAGAGCATGCAGCCATCGCCGACCAGCGTGTCGGAAAACGGCCAGAGGACGGCGAAGAGCAGGACCACGCATGCGAGCGCATCGTGCGCGCGCGACCGCGGCGAGAGCGTCGGTTCCGTGTTCACGGCGGGAGTGTAGCGGGGTCCCCGGCGAACCGACGGCACGGGTCGGGCTCGCAGCGTTCCGAACTCGGCCTTACGTCCTGCGCACGCGCCCCCTACGATCCCCACCCATGCGCCGCTTCGCCGCCCTGCTCGTCGCAATCGCCATCGTCATCGGGATCGCGGAACGTGGACGCGGTCTGCTCGAGGATTACGAGGGCGGCCACCGTGGGGCCTGCGCGGCGCTGTTCTCGATCCTCGCCAAGAACCACCTGCGCTACGGCATCCTCGAGACCGGCGGCGTCCCGGTCCTGAATCCGGTCAAGGTCGCGACCGAGCACTTCGCCTACTACATGCATCACCCGCCCGGGACGGTGCTCATCGCTTGGGTCGGTGCCGGATTGACCGGCACCCGTCCGGCCGGCTTGCGCTTCGTGTTCCTCGTGTTCGCGATCGCGATCGTGGTCGTGATCGGCCGACTCGCGCGCGGCGGCGAGACACCGACGCGCGCAACCGCGCTGTGCGTCGCGGCGACGCTGCCCGTGCTCGTCTACTACGGGCCATTCCCGAACTTCGAGTTGCCGACGCTGTTCTTCGCGCTGCTCGCGCTGCACCTGTTCCTGCGCTACTTGCGGCGCGGGCGCTCGAAGGACGCATGGCGGGCAGCATGGGCCCAAGCGCTGGCCGTGGGTTGCGATTGGATCGCTCTCGGCCTGCCGCTGTTGATCGCACTCTTGCTGCCGTTCCGAGCGCACGAACCCCGCACCTTCGCGGACGGCCGGCGCGTCCGGCGCGGATTCGCCGTCGGCCTGTTGTTCGTGGGCACGGTCGCCGCCGTCGTGACCGTGAAGCTGCTCTACACCTGGCAACTGTCCCGTTACGGCCACCCCGCCGACGGGTCGGGTGGCAACGCGTTGCTCTACGTATGGAACGTGACGCCGTTGTCGAAGGCCTTCGAACTCGGGCCGTTCCTCGAACGCATGCGCGCGTACTCCGCGGAGTTGATCGGCTGGCCGGCGCTGATCGTCGCCGCGATCGGCCTCGTGACCACGTTGCCGAACCTGGTACGGCGCCGACTCGGCGATGGTGAGTTCGCGGCTTTTGTCGCGCTCGGCCTCGGGCTCGGCAACCTGGTCGTCCTCGCCGTGCACGCGAGCCGCCACGACTACTACATGCTCTACGTGGCGCCCGCGATCGCGTTGTTCGTCGCGCAGAGCGTGCGACGCCTGGCCGGCGCACGCTCCGAGACGCCACGCGCCGCCGCTGCCCTCGCACTGACGGCCGCACTGACGGTGGTGTTGGCGTTTCGGTCGCACACGGTGACCGAGTCACGCCGGAACTTCGACCTCGCGCGGCTCGGCCACGAGATCGCCGCACAGACGCAGACACGCGAATCCGACCCGATCTTCCTGTTCGGGAACTACACGCTCCAAGTCCTCGCGCAATCGGACCGCTACATCGACGGCGTACTCGACCTGCAAGACTTCGCGGTGAAGCGCGATCGAGCGTGGAAGCACTTCGGCATGGGTGGTCGCAAGACGCTGTTCCTGGCGTCGGAGGACCAAGTGCCGGGGATCGAGCCTTCGCTGCGCGCTTGGCTCGACCGGACCAGTCCGCGCACGCGCCTCGGCCCGTTCGTGGCGTGGGAACTCGGTGTGTTGGAGTCGATCGTTCTGCCGTCGCCGTGAACCGCGACGCGTCGGCGCGTTACTTGCCGATCTCGAGGCGCGTCGCACACAGGTTGTTGATCCACGGGATCGCGTCGATCTTCTGCTGCGTCGGCCGGAAGTCGTACTCGACCCGCACGAACTGGATCTTGGTCGGCTTGCCGTCCTGGCTCTCGTGGACCACGACGAAGCACGAGCGCGGGTCACCGTCACGCGGTTGCCCGACGGATCCGACGTTGCACAGGACCTTCTCGGCCCCGAGCACGTAGATGCCGTCCTTCAGTTCGTGTGGCGCTCGGTGCTCGTAGTACGGGCGGTCGCCGTCGAAGCGCTCGATGAAGACGCCGGGCTGGTGCGTGTGGCCGACGAAGCAGAGTTGGTCGATGCGCTCGAAACTCTCGCGCAGCTTGTCGGGCGCGAACACGACGTCCGTCCGCATCACGTACTCCTTCACCGGCTCGCGCGGCGAGCCGTGGACGTACAGGACCGGACCTTCGCGCCGCTCGATCTCGAGGTTCTTGAGGAAGTTCCAGCGCTCGCGCTTGGCCACCGACGAGAACAAGCCGGGCTTCAGCATTTGACGCGTGCCGTCGATGACCTCGCGCGCGATCGGATTGAAGTCGGCCGCGTCCGCCAGCAGCGCGTCGTCGTGGTTGCCACGGATCGTGAAGCGGCAGCGCGTACGGACGAGGTCGATGCACGACTCCGGGTCCGGTCCATAACCGATCACGTCGCCCAAACAGACGATGTCCTCGACCTTTGCACGTTCGATCCGATCGAGCACTGCGGTCAGTGCTTCGAGGTTCGAGTGAAGGTCGGAGATGATCGCGTACACGAGGACGTCTTTCCGGTGGCCCGAGTCGTGGAGCGGGATTTCAGCGGCTTTCCGACCCGATCTCCAGTGTCGCATCCCGGTCACTTGACCGGAGTTGCCTCAACGTGGCGTGCTGGCCAGTCCGCGCAAACCGGCGGCGAGCGCCGCGCGAACGAGCGGCATCACGCGGTCGACGGCCTCGGTCAGGCCGCATTGCAGCGTGGCCCCAGCCGCGTGCCGATGGCCGCCTCCGCCCATCTCGCGCGCGATCGGAGTCAAGTCGACGACTCCGCGTGATCGCAGGTTCACCCGCACGTCGTGATTCGAGGTCTCCCGCATCAGCGCCACGCACTCGACGTCACGCCCGGTGCGCAACAAGTCGAGCAATTGATCGGTCTCGAACGTCCCGACGCCGAGCCGCTCGATCAGCTCGTTCGGGATCGTCGCCCACAACAACCGACCGTCGAACTCGTCGTTCAACTGCGCCGCGACCGCGCCGATCAATCGGATCAGTGCGACTTCGTTGCGTTGATAGACCTCGCGGTAGATGCGATGCGGGTCGATGCCGGTCGCCGTGAGTTCCGCCGCGTCGCGCAGGACGGCCGGAGAGGTGTTCGAGTAGCGGAACCAACCGGTGTCGGTCGAGATCGCGACGAGCAGGGCCTCCGCGATCGAGTTCGACAGTGGAACACCGAGTCGGCGCAGGACCGCGAGGACGATCGTCCCGGTCGCGGGCGACGCCGGATCATGCACGTTGATGTCGCCCGGCAACGTCGCGGTCGGGTGATGGTCGAAGCAGACTTTGGTGACCCGGCTCGCTTCGACCAAGTCCCACAGCCCCGGGATCCGGTTCGTGCTGGAGAAGTCGAACATCATGAAGACGTCGGCGTCGTGCAGCGCGGGGGCGTGGACGACGGGGTCGAAGATCTCGACCTTGGCCGCGCCTTGGAGGAACGCGTAGCGATCGGAGACCGGCTCGAACACGATGCAGCGAACGGACTTACCGAGCTGCCGCAGGGCATCCGCCATGCCGAGCATGGAACCGAGCGAATCGCCGTCGATGTTGACGTGACCGGCCAGGACGAATCGCGATCGCTGCGCAACGAGACGCTCGAATTGCGCGATCGACTCGGTGAGACTCGCCGTCATCGAACCTCCGAAGGCCCGCGACCGGCCGTCTGGCGGACCGGGGTCCGGCTCGCAGGGAAGGCGTCAACGATAGGTCTCAACCGACCTCCGTCAAGGGAAGCGCCTCGGCCGGAGCGTCGGGATGTGCGTAAGCGATCTCGCCGTCGACGAATGTCGCCACGACCTTCCCGGCGCCGAGCGTGAGCGCCTCGACGCAGTCCGCGGCGGTCGGCGGGACGTCGTAAGGGAACTCGACGACGGCCAGATCCGCGGGTTCGCCCTCGGTCAAGCGACCACTCCCCCCGTCGAGCAGCGACGCGCCGATTTCGGTCGCCGCGCGCCACAACAGGGCGGGAGGCAGGTCCGGCCGAGCCGCGCGCAGGTAGGCCATCTCGCCGAACAGGTCGAGTGAGCCGTTGCTCGCGCGGGAGTCGGTGCCGAGTGCCACACGTACGCCCGCCGCCACCATGCGGTCGATCGGATGACGACCGTGGGAGCCGTGCCCGAAGAACGCGTGACTGCGCGGACAAAAGACGACGGCTGTCTGCGTCTTGGCCAGCCGATCGATGTCGTCGGGCTCGGGGTAATTCACGTGGGCGAGCAGCGTGGAGCGTCCCAGCACGCCGAGCTCTTCGAGCAAGCGCAGCGGGCGTACCGACACCGAACCGGCGCCGCGCGGGCTCGGAGCTCCCACGCGCTCGAGCAGTTCGCGGAACTCACCACCGCCGTGCTCGAGGAACTCGCGTTCCGCGAGGGTCTCCGCCGCGTGCGTCGTCAACGTAATGGACCGCGCGCGCGCCAACCGCGCGGCGCCGCGATAGAGCCCAGGCGACGTGGAATACGCGGCATGCGGCGACACCCCTGGCAACACGCGCCCCGCCGGCGCGAAGCCGGAAAACGCGTCGAGCCAGCGCTCGAGGTCGAGCAGTGTCGCCTCGTCCTTGCCCGAACCGAGGATCTCGCGGAACGCGATGCCCTTGAGACCGCTCGCGGCGACCACCGCCGCAGCCGCTCCCGACGAGTCGATGTCGCCGACGGCGACCGTGCCGGTGGCGAGGACTTCGCGACAACCGGCCTCCGCTCCGCGTTGGAACGACGAAGGATCGAACGGACCGCGGCAACGCAATAGGTCGAGCACCCACGCCGCGAAGCCACGCGTCGCGCGCGGCACTCCACGGACGAGGCTCAGGTCGAGATGGACGTGCGCGTTGCGCAATCCCGCGATGGCCAGGCGTCGCCGAGCACTGGCGTGCTCCGGACGCCCGATCCGCGCGACTCGACCCGCGCGGATCTCGAGCGAGCCGGCGACGCGTGTGTTCGCATCGACGAGTGTGGCCGCGACGGGAATCACGAACGCGGCCTCGTTCGACAACGGCCAGTCATGCGAATCGCGGGTCCGTCATCGGAATCACGGACGAACTCGCGGCGCCGGATCAGGTCGAAATCTCGATCTGGACCGTGTCGATCTGCACCCGCTTGAACAGTTGGCCGCCGATGACGGTCTCGGGTTCGAGCACGACGCGGAATCGCAGGAACTGACCCGTCATGTTCGAGATGTCTGCGTCGAACACGTTGTCGATCGAGTTGGGATCGATGATCCCGTTGGGCTGGATCGTCGCGTCGTTGAACGAGATCTCGAACGGCACGTCGACGTTGTTCGCCGCGTCGACGTCCGTGTACGTCAAGCCTTCGGTCACCACGCCGTCGATCGTCGCGTTGTAGGTGATCGTGAAGCTCGTGTAGATCGGAGTGAGGACGCCGGAGAAGTAGAACTGCGACTGGCCGAGGCTCGGCGAATCCTGCGGGATGAAGGTGCCGAGATCGGTCGCCGTGAGATCCGGCTTCACGGTCGAATCGCCACCGCTCGTGAACGACGCCGGTGACAAGTTGCCGTTGATCGCTTCGAAGCGCACACGGCCACCACCGCCGTTGCCGCCGTCGACGAGACTCGGACCACCGGTGCCACCGCCCGCATCGATCAGGCCGAGGCAACGCACGGCGAACGACGAGGTATCGGCGGAGCGCAGCAAGACCGAGCCGCCACCGCCACCGCCACCGCCCGAGGCGCTGACCGAGAACGAACCCGTCGTCCGACCGCCGTCGCCACCGCTCGCGTCGATCTTGCCTTCGGTGCCGACCGCGATGCGCTTGGTCGATTCGATGATGAGGGCGCCGCCGCCCGCACCGCCGCCCGCACCCGGAGTCCACGTCGGTTGGGTCAGGTTCGGGACGGCGGTCAACTTGGTCGAGTTGCCGCAGTGGACGCCGCTACCGCCGCCGCCGCTGCCACCGATGTAGAAGCTCGGCTCGAGGCGGAACGTGTCGCCGGCGACGAGTGCCGTCATGTCGGACAAGTCGAGGATGCCGTCGTGATCGAGGTCGAGCGGATGGCTCGGGTCGATGTCGATCGGAGCGATCGTCAACGAGTTCGGCGAGCTGGCCGCGACTTCGAAGTAGAGCGGCGACGAGATGTCGGGGAACACGACGAACGGTGGCTCGATCGCCGGATCCACACCGCCCACCAGATCGAGACCGGTGAACGGAGTGCCCGTCACCGAGATCGTGGTGTCGGTCTTGCCCGACACCGTCCCGGTCAGGAACCCGTTGCCCGCCGTACCGCCGGGCGTGCCGGCCGCGGAACTGACGTTTGGCGCATCCTCACCGTCGTTGCCGAGGAAGCGGCCACCACCACCACCGCCGCCGCCCGAGCGGACCTGCGTGATGAAGGACTGCGCGACGGTCAGCCCCATCGAACCAAGTCCCGACGTCAACGCGAACGGCCCATCGACACCGTCGTGTCCGCGCAGGTCGCCGATCACGAACGGGTCGCCGGGCTTCGCGATCGGAGGCGCCGGCAGCTCGTAGAGGTCCAGGCTCTGTTGCGTCAGTGGCCCGAACTCGTCGGTCACCACCAACGTGTTCGCGTTGGTGACCGACTGGATGCGGAACGACGGATGGTTGTGCGTGATCTGGTTGCCGGGGGACGAACCGCCGACCGACGAACCGGTACCGACGTTCGGCTGGATCCACAAGCCGACGTGACCCGCAGTGAACGAGACGCCACCCGACTTGGTCAGTTGGTAATCGGACAGCGCGGAGGTCAGGCCGCCGAGTCCTTGGCGCGCGAGGACCGCGGCCTTGTAGCCCGTCGGAGTTCCGCCGAAGAGCGGCGTATTCAGGTTGACGCCGTCCGTGACCGAACCGCCGCGACCACCGTCGGTGCCGCCGAGGTCGGCGACGCCGCCGCTGCCGGGTGCGACGCTGTTCTCACTGAACACCTGGCCGGGGTCACCACTGACGTCGAGGGTGCCGTTGATCGTGACCGGTCCCGTGCTGAAGATGATCAGCGGGAATTCGCCGGTCGCTCGTACGGTGATCCCGGTGTCGATCGTGACCGACTGGAAGTTGTAGACGCGCGGGACGTTCATCCCGAGGCCGACGTCGAACTCGGCGGTCGGCAATACGACGTCCGCGACCGGCGCGAACACGCCATCGGCACCCGTACCACCGCCGACGCCCGCCTTCAGCAAGCCCGGAGTGGTCTTCGCCCAGTCGGCCGACGACACCGTGGTGTCGAGCTTGGCCTGCCCCGCGAACGTCTCGGTGATCGGGGCCACCGGGACGATGCCCGTGTTCTTGGTGCGGAACGCGTACACCGACACCGCTCCGATGTCGCCCGTCAGCGAGAACACCGAGTTCCCGAGCAGGTCTTGCACGGTCGGCTTGATCGTGACGACGAAGAGCCGGTCACTCGGGATCGAAGCGAAGATCGGTTTGAACTCGATCTGTGACGAGCTCGGCGTTTGCGTGAGGGCGAACGTGCCCGGCAACGGAATGCGGTCGCCGGTCGTGGTCGGGACGTTGTCGACGTCGAGTTGGACGGTGATCGACGGGCTGACGCCGGACGCGGCATTGATGACCGACGACGGGATGATGGGCTCGTCGAATTGGATGCGCAGCGCGGGCGGCGGCTGCGTCTCGGCCAGCAGACCCGAAGGGCTCGCGACCGGGTTCTGCGTGACCGTCGACGTCAGCGACTTCGTCCCGAACGTCACGTCGTCGATGAGGATCGACGACGTCGGCGCACCCGCCTTGGGATCGCCGAGTTGCGTGGTCGTACGGAACGTGATGACGAGGTCCTTCGAGAGCGTGTTGCTGCCGCCCTTGAGGCCGTTCTTCCCGCCCTTCAGCTCGACCTGATAGAAGCCGTTCTCGACGAAGCCGAACGCGATGCTGGTTCCGATGAACAGCGTGATCGGCTTGATCCGCAGCTTGTTCCCGACCACCTCGACCTCGACCGGCGCGATCTGACCGCCAGGTAGCGGCGGCGTGATCCCGAGCGCCGAGAGGGTCGACCCGGGGACGGTCTTGACCGCCACCGTGTTCGCCTTCACCGACTTCTTGCTGATCGACTTGCTGAAGCCGACCTCGATGGTCTGGTTCACCGCCGCAGGCGGGAACGCGCCGAGTGGCCCATTGCCTCCGGCGGTCGTCGTCTGAGTGAACGGATTCCACCCGAACGTCGTCGAGGTGATCTTGAGCTTGCCGGCGTGAGCGACCCCGCCGCATGCGACGGAGGCGAGAGCGAGCGAAGCAAGGAGCTTCCAGGATGACATGCAGATCCTCCTCGAGGAGGCGTCCCGGGCAGGGAGAGGCGCGCGACTTCAGGGTCCACACGGTGCAACGGACCGTGAGGCGAAAACCGGCTCCAAGTCTAGTTCACGCCCCTGCGAATGCCAACCGTGCCGGCGTCGAGTCGCATTCGCAATGCAGGTATCCGTGACCCCGCTGCCGGCAACCGCCTGACGGATTTCGCCGTGCGTGGGACTCGTCGGCCCGGCTGGTATCGCAGGTGCGTAGGACGGCCTAGACTGTTCGCCCTCGTCGCGGTCGACGGTATTGCCCTTGGAAGTGCTCAGCTCGGCCCATAGGTCCGCACGGACCGGGATCTTGCGCCGCTCGCAGCGTCCGACGACACGGCGAGCAATCCCGAGCGGAGTCGCTCCGAGATCGTCTGGAACCGTGCGGATCCACACAGCGGTCCGCCCGACTGGAGTTCGCCCGAGCCATGATGTCGAAACCCCTCGTCGCCCTGATGCTGGTGCTCCAACTCGCGACCGTGGCACTCCTGACCATGCAAGTCCTGCATGACCGCCAGCAGAGTGAGGACGGGGACTACGAAGCCGACGACGGCCCCACGACGATCGACGATTTGGCGGACGACATCAGCCAGACCCGCTACGAGCTCAAGCAACAAGTCGATCGCATGACCCGCATGATCGACGGCATCGCGCGCGACGGCATCGGGACGACGGCGGCGCCCGCACCGCAGGACGACTCGGTCGGAGTGGTCGCCGATCCGAGCAAGTTGACGACCTCACAGTTGGTCGCGAAGGTCGTCGAGCTGCACGAGATGCACGCGCGCTACGAGTTCGATCCGCTGCAGCGCGAGCCGATCGAGAAGGAGCGCGCGCGCATCGAAGACGTCCTGCGCAACCGCGGCGTCGAGTCGATCGACTCGATCGCGGCGAGCCTCCAATCGACCAGCGACACGCGCGCACAATCGCGACTGCTCGAGTACGTCGTGCGGCCGATCATCGAGCGTGGCGACGCAGCGTCCGCGCCGGCCGAGCAACTCGCGCTCGACGTGTTCGCGGACCCTGCCTACGCGTCCGGCGTGCGTCTGATCGGAGCGCGACTCGCACTGAAGTCCCATCGCGACGCCGTGATCGAGAAGCTCGTCGAGGTTCTCGGCGACACCGGCAGCGAGTTCCAGCACCGCGAAGACATCGCGCGGTTCTTCGAGGTCGATCCCGATCCGCGCGCGGTGCCCGTGCTCGCGCAACTGGCGAAGGACATCGAGGTCGATGACACCGTGCGCTTCTTCTGTTTGGGTTCGCTCGGCGTCTACGACGACTCGATCGGAGTCGATGCGCTCAAGGAAGTCGCGCGTGGCGAAGTCCACGGCGCGCTGCGCGGCAAGGCCATTCACTCGTTGAACAAGGTGCTCGGCAAGGACGTGTTGCCGTTCCTCGAGCAGCTCGAGTCGACGATGGCGCCGCAGGATCCGCTGCGGCAGCTCGTGAACAACCTGCAAGACCACTACGCGAACGGCGGAGAGCCGCCCGCGAAGTGACCGTCGCGCTCGGCGCGCTCCCTGCTCAGTTCAGCGGCACCCACGCGCCGCCGTCCTGCGGCGGGCCGGGGTTTCCCGAGATCGACAGATCCGCGGTCAGATCACCCGCGTCCACGAACGCCGCGTCGGCGGCCGGCGCGTTCGCGCCGCTGCCTTCGTACTTCTGCGTCGCGTTGTTCGACTGCAGCAGGTCGCCGCTCTGGTTGATGCAGAACGCGCGACGCCCTGACGTGCCGTACGACGTCGGCCACGCGTAGCAGACCCAGAAGTTCTCCGCGAGATCGGCGTCGACGGCGCCCGCGGCAGCCTTGCCGCCGGCGGCGTCCTCGCCTTCGGGCGCACCACCCGCCGCGGGCAGGTGCATCGCGAAGTGGTAGCCCGACTTGCTCGCGACCGAGTTCGACACCGTGCCGACCGCGACCGAGATCGCCGCCGGGTCGAGCGGCGTCGCCATGCCGCGCAAGACGACTCCGCCGGACAGCTCGGCGAGGTACAGGTATTCGCCTTGACCATCACCGTCGACGTCGACGGCGACGCGGCTCTGCGCCTGCGCTTGCGCCGAGAGGATCGTGCGCAGCGTCGAGATCGCGGCCGACTCGTTCGCGCTGAGGCGCGACGACAACAGGTTCGGCAACGCCACCGCGGCGATGATCGCGATGATGGCGACGACGATCATGAGTTCGATGAGCGTGAATCCGCGTGCATCGCGGACGGAGCGCCTGGACGTTCGCATCGGGGCCTCTGGGGTTGGGGGACACGCGCGCGTGCGAGAAGTCGGGTCGAGCCGAAACGGAAACGAGGGCTCGCCGGATGCCAGCGAGCCCTCGTTCGTGTGGGAGCCATCGGCCACGGGCATGGCCTCAGGCGCGAGAACTCAGTTGACCGGCACCCACGTATTGCCGTCTTGCGCGCCGCCACCGGCGCCGATCGCGAGCGGACCGGTGATGTCGGCCGCCTGGAACGCCGCGTCGCCCGCCGGAGCCGTACCGGTTCCGTCGTATGCGAGAACCGCACCGTTGGTCTGCAGCAGGTCGCCCGATTGGTTGACCATGAACGAGCGGTTACCCGTGTTCGCACGGTTGACCGGCCACGCGTAGCAAGACCACGTGTTCTCGCAGAGGTCGTCGTCGAGACCACCGGGGTCACCACCGCCGCCAGCTTCCAGCGTCGGCGCACCCGCGGCGGCCGGCAGGAACATCGCGAAGTAGTAACCGGCCTTGTTGACGTAGCCGTTCACGTCGACCGCGCCGAGCGAGCCCGACAGGATCGCCGGCGTCAGCGGAGCAGCCGTACCACGAACGTTGACCGTGCCGGCGAGTTCGGCGAAGAAGCCGTGCTCACCGATACCGTCGCCGTCGACGTCGACCGCGGCCTGCGCCTGGACCTGAGCTTGCGCCGACACGACGTTACGCAACGTCGAGATCGCAGCCGACTCGTTCGCGTTCAAGCGAGCCGACAGCAAGTTCGGGATGGCGATCGATGCGATGATCGCGATGATCGCGACCACGATCATGAGTTCGATCAGGGTGAAACCCTTGTTGTGCTTCATGGGTGCTTTGCGTCCTCGAACGAAGTTCCGGTGAGAGGTGTTGCCCGACTCGCCGGTTGTTTTCTCTGGAATCAGGGCGAGGACAACGTGTCCCAACCCCCGCGGATCTCGACGGCGTGCGCCCACGGCATCGCCGTGGTCACCAGATCTCGGTCCATCCGGAATGCGATGTCCCCGGGATCCAGCGCGTACGCCTTTGCGATCGCGCGTCGATATCCATTTTCGTCCCTGGCCCCCAGGCGGCTGAAGGCGTGGAGCACGTACGCCGATGCGCGTTCCGGCTCTCTTGAAAACACTTCGTTCGCGACCTGTTCCGCTCCGCGGAAATCCCGACATGCGAGTCGCAGGAAGCCGACGCTGACGAGCCAATCGGTGAGGAACGCGGGATTGCCGGTCTGCTCGATCGCGGGTTTGCCTTTCAGCAAATGATCGAGTGCGCCGCGGAACTCGCGCCGTTGTTGCAGCACGTGACCCATCAGCAGATTCGCGTACGCATGTTCGGGGTCGCGCTCGAGCGCCTCGCTGAGGCTCGTGTACGCGACGTCGAACAGACCGAGCTTCACTTCCATCTCGGCGCACGACATCAGCACCGCGACGTCGGGCCGCGGCTTCCAGACGAAACCGCCCCACAGCAACGCGGACGACACCAGCGCCGTCGCCGACCAAGCGATCATGCGCGGGACGTCGCGCTTCTTGCGGACCAGTGGTTGCACCGGCGCCGACATCGTCGGCGATTGGGGACGCCGCATCGTTTCAGTGACCACCGGCGAGCTTCTCCTGGATCTTGAAGATCGGCAAGAACACGGCGAGCACGATCGTGCCGACGAACACGCCCATGACGGCGATCAACAACGGCTCGATCAACGACGTCAGCGACTTCACCTGTGCCGACACTTGCTCGTCGTAGAACTCGGCGATCTTCTCGAGCAGATGTTCGATGGCGCCCGACTTCTCGCCGATCGCGATCATGCGCGTGACCATCGGCGGGAACACCGGCGAGCGCGTCAGCGGCTCCGACAGCGACAAGCCCTCGCGGACGTTGTCCTTCGCGCCGAGCACGGCCTTGCTGACGACCTTGTTGCCCGAGGTCTCGGACACGATGTCGAGACAGCCGAGGATCGGCACGCCGGACTTGATCAGCGTCGCGAACGTACGCGCGAAGCGAGCCAGCGCGACCTTGCGGAACAGCGGTCCGAAGACCGGGAACTTCAACACCAGCACGTCCCAGGCGTAAGCGCCCTTCTGCGTGCGCTTCAACATGACGACCATCGCGACCAGCGCAAACATGCCGGCGAGCACCAACAGGCCGTTGTTCCGCACCGCGTCCGACATGCCGAGGATGAACTTCGTCAGGCCGGGCAGTTCGATCTCGAGCGATTGGAAGATCGGTCCGAACTGCGGAACGATCGAGATCATCAAGAACGCGGTGATGCCGATGACGAGGAACAGCGAGATGACCGGATACGTCATCGCGGCCTTGATCTCGCGCTTCAGCTTCTGCGCCGCTTCGAGGTAGTCGGCGAGACGCACGAGGATGTCGTCGATCTGGCCCGACACTTCGCCGGCCTTGACCATGTTGACGAACAGGTCGCTGAACACGCGCGGATGGCGCGCGAGCGACTTCGACAAGTCGGAACCCGTGCGCAGGTCCTCGCAGACCATGCGCATGGTGGCCTTGAACGCCGGAGTCTCCGCCTGCTCATGCAGGATCTCGACGGCCTCGAGCAACGTGATGCCCGACGTGATCATCGTGGCGAGCTGCCGCGTGAACACGACGAGCTCTTCCTGCTTGCGCGGCTTGCCCGGGCGCACCGCGCGCGCGGCGAAGCCGGACATGCCGCCGCCGACTTCCTTGACCTCGAGGATGGTCAGGTTGCGCTTGCGCAACTCGCCGACCGCGTCCTCACGGCCTTCGGCGCTGACCTTGCCGGAGATCGTCTTGCCGTCGGGGTTCTTCGCCGAGTACTTGAAGCTCTTCATGTCGCGTCACCTTCGGTGCTGGACGGAGCGGTGCTGGAGGCGGGAGTTTCGATCGGGTCGTCGTGGGCGCCGCCGGACTGGTCGTCGGACATCGTCACGGCCACGACTTCTTCGAGCGAGGTCTTGCCGGCGAGCGCGCGCAGGATCGCGCAGCGGCGCAGCGTGACCATGCCCTCGTCGATCGCCTGCTTCTTGATGTCGATCGCGGACTTGCCGTTCAGGATCAACATGCGGATCGGATCGCTGACGAGCAGCGTCTCGAGGATCGCGAACCGGCCCTTGTATCCCTGGTGGCAGCGCACGCAGCCGACCGGACGGAACAGCTGTGCGCCCTCGATCTCCTCGGGCTTGAAGCCGAGCGCGAGCAGCCGCTCGGCCGGGACCGTGATCGGTTCCTTGCAAGCCTTGCACAGTCCGCGCATGAGGCGCTGCGCCGAGACGAGGACGACCGACGACGCGACCAGGAACGGATCCAGGCCCATGTCGATCATGCGCGTGATCGCGGACGGCGCGTCGTTCGTGTGCAGCGTCGACAACACCAGGTGACCCGTGAGCGCGGCCTTCACCGCGATCTCGACGGTCTCGGCGTCGCGGATCTCGCCGATCAGGATGACGTCGGGGTCCTGGCGCAGGATCGAGCGCAGCGCACCCGCGAACGTGACGCCGCGCTTCGGATTCACCGGCACCTGGTTGATGCCTTCGAGCTGGTACTCGACCGGGTCCTCGACCGTGACGAAGTTGATCTCTTCCGAGTACAGCTCCTTCACGCACGAATACAGCGTCGTCGACTTGCCGGAGCCGGTCGGGCCCGTGATCAGCATCATTCCGTACGGCGCGTTGATCGCCGTCTTGATGTCGGAGAGCGCCTTCTCCTCGAAGCCGAGGCTGTCGAGACCCTTCGCGAGGTTCGAGTTGTCGAGGATGCGGATGACGATCTTCTCGCCGTGGACGACGGGCAAGGTCGACACGCGCAAGTCGATCGCGCGACCTTCGAGCTTGACCTGCGCCTTGCCGTCCTGCGGCTTGCGCTTCTCGGCGATGTCGAGGCCGCACATGATCTTGATGCGCGAGGTGATGACGCCGCGAGGTTGCGCGGCGGGGTCAGCACCTGCTTCAACACGCCGTCCTGGCGATAGCGCACCTTCAGCGACTTCTCGAACGGTTCGATGTGGATGTCGGACGCGCCGTCGCGGATCGCGTTCAGCAGGATGAGGTTCGTGAGCTTGACGACCGGCGAGTTCTCGGAGTTCAGATCCGAGAGGTTGACGTCGTCGCGCTCGCCGTCGCTCTCGATCTTGGTCTCGAGACCGTCGGCGTTCGCGTTGTCGACGAGCGCTTCGAGCTCGCGCGCATCGCTGCTGTAGAAGCGCCGGATCGCGGCCTTCACCGCGCGCTCCGACGCGACCACCGGACGGATCTCGCTCTTCAACTGGATGCGCAGCGTGTCGATCTTGACGACGTCGAACGGATCCACGACCGCGAGCGTCAGCGTGTGCCCGAGCTTCGCCACCGGGATGACGAGGTGCTGCTCGGCGAGTTCCTGCGGCACGGAGTTCTTCAACTCGGGGTTCAACGCCACGCGATCGAGATCGATCGGCGCCATCCCGATCTCGCGCGCGACGAGATCGATGAGTTCCTTCTCTTCGAACACGCCGGCCTTGACCAGGAGTTCCGACAGCGCGCTCTTCTCCTGAGCGGCTTTCGCGAGGCACAGCGTGAGCTGCTCCTCGTCGACGGCGTTGGTCTTGCGCAGCGCCTGGGCGAGGCGGCGGTCGAACGACGACACGGTTCAGCTCCGGTGGATCAAGCGCTTGAGTTCGTCGGGATCCGACGAGCGGGCGAGCGCTTCTTCGACGGTGATTCGATTCGCGAGCACGTGTTCGGACAGCGACGTGTTCATCGTCTGCATGCCGATCTTCTTGCTGGTCTGGATGATCGAGTAGATCTGGTGGGCCTTGTCGTCGCGCACGAGCGCGCGCACCGGCTGGTTCACGAGCAGGATCTCGGCCGCCATCGCGCGGCCCTTGCCGCTCGCGACCGGGACGAGTTGCTGGCAGAACACCGCCTGCAAGCAGAACGACAACTGCGTGCGGATCTGTTGCTGCTGGTGGTGCGGGAACACGTCGATGATGCGGTTGATCGTCTGGACCGCATCGGACGTGTGCAGCGTGCCGAACGTCAAGTGACCGGTTTCGGACAGCAGCAGCGCGGCCTCGATCGTCTCGAGGTCACGCATCTCGCCGATCAACACGCAGTCGGGGTCTTGGCGCAGGATCGAGCGCAGCGAGTTCTTGAAGCCGAGCGTGTCGGAGCCGACTTCCCGCTGGTTCACCAGGGCCGTCTTGTTCGAGTGCAGGAACTCGATCGGGTCCTCGATGGTCATGATGTGGACGGGCTGCGTCTCGTTGATGTAGTCGATCATCGCGGCGAGCGTGGTCGACTTGCCCGAGCCGGTCGCGCCGGTCACGAGCACGAGTCCGCGCGGCAGATTGCAGATGTGCTCGCAGACCTTCGTCGGCAGGCCGAGATCGTCGAACGTCAGCACGCGGTACGGAATCACGCGCAAGACCGCGCCGACGGCGCCGCGCTGCATGAACACGTTGGTGCGGAAGCGGCCGAGATCGCGGATGCCGAACGAGAAGTCGAGCTCGATGTTCTTCTCGAACGACGCCACCTGATCGGTCGTGAGGATCGAGTAGACCAACGCCTTGGTCTCCTCGGCGCTCATGACCGGATAGTCCATGGGAAGAAGCGCGCCGGAAATGCGGATGCGCGGCGGACTTCCCGCCGTGATGTGCAAGTCGGACCCGTTGCGGTGAACGAGCAACTGCAGGAGTTCCTGCATGTTCGGCATGAGTGGCTCCGTCGATCGTGCGCGCGCACCACCACCCCAACGGACGAGGGCAGATCTCGCCCCCCTTGGAGTTGTGCGGACACACTCGGAGCCTCTTATCGGCGGACGGGACCCGCGGAGTTGAGGGTTCGGAGAATGGATTTCCTCGGGGGATGCGGGTCCGGGACCGGCGAACGCCGGAGGCGACGGAGGTGACGGAGGCGACGGCGGATCCGGTGTGCGGGAAGCCGGAAACCGGCAAGCGGTGAATCCGTCGCGCGGCGGATTCGGTGGAGCCGGATTCGCCGGCGGGCGGATTCGGCTCTCCGGTGGACCGGTGGAGTCGGGAACCGGCGGAGTCGGCGAAGACGGACTTGCCGGTGGTGGTGCGACTCGCTCGCGTCCCCCCGCTACTCCTCGTCGTCCTTCCGCGTCGCCTTGTGCGCGTGCATCAGTTCGTCCGCCTGCTTGTGCGGCACGACGTCGTAGTGCGACAGCTCGTAGTTGAACGTGCCCTCGCCCTGCGAGATCGAGCGCAGATCCGGCGCGTACGTCTGGACTTCCTTCAGCGGCACGTGCGCCTTGATGCTCTGCGTTTCGCCGATCGTGTCCATGCCGGTGATGCGGCCGCGGCGGCCGTTGAGATCGCTCGTGACGTCGCCCATGAACCGCGTCGGGATCAGCACCTCGAGGTTGACGATCGGTTCGAGCAGCACGGGCTTCGCCTTCTCGAACGCGTCGCGGAACGCGCGTGCGCCCGCGATCTTGAACGAGGCTTCGTCCGAGTCGACGTCGTGCGACTTGCCGTCGTAGACCGACACGACGACGTCGACCACCGGGTAGCCGGCGACGACGCCCTTGTGCATCTGATCGAGGATGCCCTTCTCGACGGCGGGGAGGAATTGGCGCGGGATCGAGCCGCCGTACGTGTCGTCGACGAACTGGAAGCCCTTGCCGCGCTCGTTCGGCGCGATGCGCAAGTAGACCTCGCCGAACTGACCGCGGCCGCCCGACTGCTTCTTGTGGCGATGGTGACCTTCGGCCTTACCGACGATCGTCTCGCGCAGCGGGATCTTCGGGATGTGCGTGTCGACGTCGACCTTGAAGTGCGTCTGCAGGCGGTGCAGACAGGTCTCCAAGTGCAGTTGCGAACGACCGCGGACGACCAGTTCGCCGGTCTGTCCGTCGCGCTCGACGTGGAACGTCGGGTCCTCGGTCGCGAGCTTCTTCAAACCGGTCGACAGCTTCTGCTCGTCGTTGCGACTCTTCGGCACGACGGCGAGCGACGCCATCGAATGCGGCATGCGCATGTCGGGGAAGCGCACCGGATGCTTCTCCGCGCACAGCGTGTCGTTCGTCTCGAGGCTGTCGATCTTCGACAGCACGACGATGTCGCCGGCCTGCGCGAAGTCGACTTGCTCGGTGGTCTTGCCCTGCGGGCGGAAGATGTGATGCATCTTCTCGGGCTTGCCGATGCGCGGGTTCAAGTAGTGGTCGTCGAGCTTGATCTCACCGGTCAGAACGCGCACGAAGCTGAGCCGTCCGACGAACGGATCGGCCACCGTCTTGAACACGCGCGCCGCGAAGCCCGTGTGCTCGCGCGGATTCAGCGGGATGAGTTCGGCCGTCGCATCGGCGCCCGCCGAGGCCTTGAAGTACGGCCCGCGGATCGGGGACGGGCAGAACTCGGCGAGGAAGTCGAGCATCGCGTCGACGCCGATGTTCTTCGCCGCCGCCGTGAACAGGATCGGCGTCACGCCGCCGTCGGCGACTCCTTGCTTCAACAACGGCGGCAGTTCGTCGAGCGTCACGTCGCCGGTCTCGAAGTAGTGCTCCATCGCTTTCGTGTCGAGCGCGACCACGGCTTCGACGAATTGCTCGTGCGCGGCTTGCGCGGCGTCCTTCATCTCCGCCGGCGCTTCGCCCGATCCGGCCATCACGTTGACGACGCCGCTCGTCTTCAGTCCGCGACCGACCGGCAGGAATGCCGGCACGCATTGACTGCCGAACGCTTCGCGGATCTGGTCGAGCACCGCGTCGAGGTCGACGTGATCGTCGTGATCGATGCGGTTGACGAGGATCACGCGGCCACGACCGGCGTCGACGGCTTCCTGCCACAGCTTGCGCGTATGGAACTGAACGCCCGCGTGCGCGTCGACGCAGATGAACACGGTCTCGACGGCGTTCATCGCGGCGATCGACTCGCCGAGGAAGTCCGGATACCCCGGCGTGTCCAGCACGTTGATCTCGTGCTTGTGGTGCTGGAAGTGGAAGGCCTTCTGGAAGAGCGTGCTTCTTCTCTTTTTCGTCGGAGTCGTAGTCGACGAACGACGAGCCGTCGGCGACGTTGCCGCGCCGCGCGATCGCGCCGGCACGATGGAGGAGGGCCTCGATCAGCGTCGTCTTCCCGCTGCTCGCGGCCCCGACGAACGCGACGTTCTTGAGATCGACCGAAGCGTACTTCGCCATTTCTTCCTCCGACGAGCACCGCGAAGCGGCGTGGTGGTGGCTCTGGCGCAGCAAGAGGCTCGCACGTTAGCCCACGATCCTGACGATGGGAAGGAAGCCGGCGCGAGCGCGCTTTGCCGCAGCGACCGTCGGTAGCGCGGTCAGTGCAACAGGAAGTGCAACGGGTAGACGCCCGCCAGCTCGTCGCGGAACAACAGCAGCACGAGCGTCGCGACCGCGAGGAACGGTCCGAACGGCATCGCCGCGAGCGGCTGTTCGCTGGAACGCAAGCGCCGCAGGAACCAGAACAGCGCGATAAGCGGCAGCGGCACGATCAACGCGAGCGCCGCGATCTCGGACCCGAGCGCGCGCGCCAACGGCAACGGCGCGATCCACATCAGCGACGCGGTTCCGAGCAGCACGAACGTCGCGATCGGCATGCGCCGGAACAGCGTGAAGAACGCCGGCAGCGCGCCCAGCACGCTGGCGAGCAGGAACACGAGCAGTGCGCCCTCGGCTCCGAACACCGCACCGGCGAGCGCGAGGAACTTGGCGTCGCCGAGCCCCATCGCCTCACGCTGGAACAGCGCGCTGAACACGAAGCGCACCGCGAACACGAGGAACAGCCCGAAGCCCGCACCCGCGGCCGATGCGAGCGCGGCAGCGAGCCCGGGCGCATCCGCTCGCGGCAACACGTCGAACACCACGAGGGCGCCGAGCGCTGCGGCTCCGAGCGCGGCGGGTACGAGCACCGGCCACGCCAAGAACTTCATCTCGGCGACGAGGGAGAACTCCTCGTCGTCGGTCGGCAACGCGTTGGGTCCGTCCGGATCGACGTCGTCGCCGCTGCGATCGTGCGTCCACCAATCGATGACGAGCGCGGGGAACACGCCGATGAACAGACCCGCGAACAACGCCGCCGGCATCGCGACGCCGTCGCCGTGGACGAACGAGTCGAGCCGGTGTCCGCGCAGCACGTCGGTCGCGAACGCGGCCAGCGCGACGAACCCCGGGATCCACGGCACGGTCAACGGATCGGGGATCAGCGCGTGCTTGAAGTCGATGACGGTGATCGCGACCAGCAGCGCCGCCAGCACGAGCTGCGAGAGCAGCGGAAGCACACGATCGATCGGCAGTCGCCCCTGCGCGTCGAGCGACCACGCGGTCAGTACCGCGAACACGAGCGCTGTGACGACCTCGACCATCACGTACGTCCACGGGATGCTCTTGCCGCAACCGCGGCAGCAGCCGTTCTGGATCACGTACGACACGATCGGGAGGTTCTCGTTCCACGGGATCTGCCGCCGACATTGCGGGCAGAACGAACGCTTGGGATGCGCCACGGACAGGCCGCGCGGCACGCGGTAGATCACGACGTTCAGGAACGAACCGATGATCGCGCCGAGTGCGAATGCAGTGATCAGGAAGAACGCGAGCGCGTTCATGGCGAACTCCGCGCGTCATCGCTCGCGACGGCGATCGACGGGCCTTCACGGCTCGCGATCAGCGTCCAGGTGGCCGTCGCGCGACAGGGTCCGCCGACGAGGTCGCGCACGCCGAGCGAACCGAGCTCGAGCACGAATCGCGTCGACGCCGGCGCGAAGCCAGCGCGCGGTCGGACGTCGACGGTCGCGTCGAACGCGCGCTGCGTGAGTCGCAACTCGACCGGCACGCGCGTTCGCGCGGCGTCGTCGAACTCGAGCGGGAACGACTCGGGCACGACACTGTCTTGCGCGAGAGGCTCGCTGAACTCGAGGCGGATCCAGCCGTCCTCGCGCACCGCGATCGAGCGAGCTCCGTCGGCGCCTCGCAACGTCAAGGGATGCGCGGGATCGACGTCGACGAACGCGGCCGCGCCATCCGTCGACGACCGCACGCGCCACGTCGTCGTCGTCGAGGCATCGAGCGGCTCGCGATCCGACGACCACACGCCGTCGCGCGCGGGATATCCGACCAGCGTGATCGACACCGACTCTCCGGCGGGCCACCCGCCTTGGACGGTCCCATCACCGGGCATCGGCACGAACTCGGCGCGAGCGCCGCGCACGCGGAACTCGCCGGGAACCGGCCGACTGGATTGGATGCGGATGGAGTGCGTGTTCACCGACGTGCGGTCGATCGGACGATCGAACTCCCACACGATCGGCTCGTTCAGGCGCAAGACCTGACGCGCGGCCGGCGAAATCGCGACGACGTGGAACGGTGGGTCGGCGCGCCCGCAGCACGTCAGCGCGAGCAGGACCCCCGCCCAGGCTCTCACGAGGCCGCTCCGACGGCGCGCTCGACGCCGAGCGCGATGCCGATCAACGCCAGATCGGCTTCGACGCGCACCGGCGTCGCCAGGAACGGAACGAGCAGCGCCGCGTCGCCGCCCGTGACCACGACGGTCGCCGGCCCCTGCGCGATGTCCGCGATCAATCGGTCGACGAGCCCGGCCGCGCCGCGCGCGACGCCGGAACGAATCGCTGCGTGCGTCTCGCGGCCGAGTGCGGGCACAGCCTCGCCGGGCGCGATCTCGACCAAGGGCAGCAGTCCGGTCTCGCGCACGAGCGCGCGCAACGCGGCTGCGACGCCGATCGCGATCGCGCCGCCGCGGAACGTGCCGCTCGCGTCGACGAGATTCACGGTGATCGCGGTGCCGAGACTCACGGCCACGACCGCGCCGCCGACGAGTGCGTACGCGGCCGCGGCGAGGAACAGGCGATCCTGGCCGACGCTTTCCGGTGGATCGCAGGCGTTCGTGATCGGCGCATGGAAGTCGGTCGGCGCGAGCAGCGCGTGCTTGCCGCGCAGCAGCGCGATCACGCGCGAGGTCGCCTCGGGTCGGACCGACGCGATGCCGATCGGGCCGTCGAACGCGAGTGCGCCCCACCACGTCGCGCCGTCGCGCGCGAAACGATCGTGCGTGAACGCGGCCCGCTCGCGGACGACGCCGCGTTCGACGATGCCGGCCTTGATCGACGTGTTGCCGATGTCGAAGGCGAGGACGGCGACCACGCCGTACGCCTCGTCAGTCCGCGACCTGGAACACGCGCGTCATGCGCTTGCCGCGGCGTTCGATCTCGACGCGGTAGATGCGGAAGCTCGGGTTCTCCTCGAAGTACTGGAACACCGAGCTCTTGTTCACGATCGGTCGACCATTGATCGAGCGCAGCAGATCGCCCTCTTCGAGACCGCGTTCCTTCGCGAGGCTGCCTTCGGGGATCTTCGAGACCATGAGGTACTGGCGGCGGTCTTCCTTGTGCCGCTGGACCGACCACGTGACCTCGCTCCAGAGCTTCTCGTAGTCGGACGTGATGCGGTCCTTCTCTTTGGTGCCGATGAACCAGGTGTCGTCGTCGATCTTGCGACTCTCGGTCGGATCGATCGCGG
>JADJEK010000018.1 GCA_016709145.1 Planctomycetota bacterium | reverse complement strand
CACGATCGCGGCCGCCATGTAGCGCCAGTTGATCAGGTCCGAGTCGTCCTTCGCCGACGTCGTTCGCGCGTGGAAGCGCGCGTTCTTCTCGACGGCCGCCGCGTACTTCGCGTCACCGCTGCCGAGCAGCGCGAGCGCCGCGAACACGTCGTACGGCGGCGAGCCCCATGAACCGTCGTCCTGCTGCTGCTCGACGAGGTATGCAAGCAGCTCCTTGCGGATGCGCTCGGACTTCGGGCAATCGCTCGGGTACGTCGGTGAGAACGCGCCGTACTCCGTACCGACGTCGAGCACGACGTCGATCGTCTTCTTCGCGCGCAGCAGCGTCAGCGCGAGCTTGCCGCCGCGTTGCTTCGTCTGCGCGAGCTCGAGCGCCGTTGCGAAATCCGCGATCGGGCCGTGAGCGCCGAACACGCTCATGCCGTAACCGTTGCGATGCGGCGTCGCGAAGCGCTGGCCGCCGGCGCCCACGACGTGATCACCGACGCGCACCAAGCGCGCGGCGGGAGAGCGCTCGAACACGTGGCCGACGACGAGGTGCGTCGGGGACTCCTCGATCAGCCGAACGCGCAGCCCCGTGATGCCGAGGTTGTAGTACCAGCCGTCGACCTCGGCGTCCGGCCCCCCATCGGCGCGCTGCGACCACGGTCGCCCGTCCGCGGAGTAGTCGACTTGCGCGAGCGCATGCGCCGACACTGCGACGAAGAGCAGCGCCATGATGACGAGGCGCAACGCGTTCCGAGTGGGCCCTGTGTTCATCGACCCGCCCTCCGCCGGCGAATCGTCGACGGGATGCCGATGAACAGCGTCCCCCACAGCAACGACCACACGACGCCGCCGATCATCGTCAGCGCGGCGACGGTCAACCCGGTCTTCAGCTTGCCGCCCGGCGTATCGGCGATCGGCGGACCACGCGTCGGATCCGGCCGACCGAGGATTTTCCCCGACTCCTCCTTGGCCTCGAACAGGCCCATTCCCTTCTCCATCAGCGGCTTCTGGATCGCGGCGTGCTCGGCGTCGAATTGGAACCGACCGTGGTTCCAACCCCGGAATTGCCCGACCGTGTACGCGATCGCGTTCGGCACGAACAGGCACGACACGGTGAGCACGAGCGAACCGACGAACACGCCCTTCCACCCCAGGGCGTCGAAAGCGCCGGTGAACGCCGAGTAGAGGAACAGGAACGCGATCACGCCGTAGACGCTGAGCATCCCGAGGAAGTTCATGTCGGTCGTACAAGCCTCGGCGAAGAGGCGCCCGGCGGCGACGACCCACGACACGAAGATCACGGGCTTGAGGATCGAGATGGTGTTGCGGAGGGTGGACATGGGGCCTCGCGGGGGGTGCGGCGGGGAGGAAGGTAGCGGGTGTGGCGTGGGATTGGAGGGTTCGAGGCGGCGGGTCGGGCAACTAGCGCGAGCCCAACTCGACCACCCCTACACTCCCCGCCATGCGCAACCTCCTCGCCCTCCTTCTCGTCCCCGCGCTGCTCCCCGCCTGCTTACCGCACTCGGACTCCTCGACGCTGTCCGGCACCATCGAACTCGAGGACGTCCACGTCGGGTCGCTCGTCGGCGGGCGTGTGCTCGCGGTCGACGTGCGGGAAGGCGGTCGCGTCTCCGCCGGCACCGTGCTCGTGCGGCTCGATCCGCGTGAGTGGGACGCGACGCTCGCCGAAGCGCGCGCGCAGGCGGATGCTGCGAGCAAGCGGCTGGCGCTGTTGCTCGCCGGGACGCGGCCCGAGCAGATCGCGCAGGCCGAAGCCGAGGCCGAACGGCAGCGGTTGTTGTGGCAAGTGATGGCGCTCGGGAGCCGGTCGGAGGAAGTCGCCGAAGCGCGTCATCGCGTCGAAGCGGCCGAAGCCGCCGCGGACTTGGCGCTGAAGGAGTACACGCGCGTCGCTGCCCTCGCGCAGACGGAGATCACCGCGCAGCAGGAAGTCGACGACGCCCGCAATCGGCGCGACGAGACCGAGGCCACGGCGGCCGCGCTCGCGCAGCGGTTGGCACTGCTCGAGTCGGGACTCCGCAAAGAAGAAGTGTCCGCCGCCGAAGCCTCCTTCGTGAAGGCTCGCGCGTACGTCGACGAACTGAAGGCCGGGGCGCGATCCGAAGAGATCGCCGCGGCGCGCGCGGAACTCGAAGCCGCAAACGCACGCGTCGCGTTCACGACCACGAAGATCGACGAACTGACGATCCATGCGCCGTCGGACGCCGTCGTGCAAACGCTCGATCTGCGCAGCGGCGATCTGGTCGCCGCGAACGCGACCGTCGCGATCCTGCTCTTGCCACAGGACACGCGCATCCGCGTCTACGTGCCCGAGGATCGACTCGGCGCGGTCACGCTAGGCCAGCGTGCCTCGATCCGCGTCGACGGCATCGAGACGCCGTACGCCGGACGCGTGACGTGGATCAGCCGCGAAGCCGAGTTCACGCCGCGCAACGTCCAATCACGCTCCGAACGCGTGACCCAAGTGTTCGCCGTGCGCGTCAGCATCGACGGCGACGTCGCCGCGCTGAAGGACGGCCTGTGGGGCGACGTGACCTTCGAATGAACGCGGCGCTTTCCGTTCGCTCGATCGTCAAGAGGTTCGGCGCGTTCACCGCGCTGGACGGCGTCTCGTTGGACGTCGTGCCGGGTTCGATCTTCGGACTGCTCGGCCCGAACGGTTCCGGCAAGTCCACGCTGATCCGCATCTGTTGCGGCTCGCTGCGGCCGACGTCGGGCCAAGTCCTCGTGCTCGGCCTCGACGCCACGCGCGACGCGGAAGCCGTGCGTCGCCGCATCGGCTACATGTCGCAGGCGTTCAGCCTCTATCGCGATCTGTCGGTCGCGGAGAACTTGCAGTTCTTCGGTCGCGTCTACGGCGTACCGAACCGCGACGCGCGCATCGCGGAGATCGTCGAGCGCTTGCACATCGCGCCGTACCGCGATCGCTACGCGCAGAACTTGTCGGGTGGCTGGCGGCAACGACTCGCACTGGGCTGCGCGCTGTTGCATCGACCCGACGTGCTGTTCCTCGACGAGCCCACGGCGGGCATCGATCCCGTCGCGCGCCGCGAACTCTGGAACCTCCTGTTCGAGCTCGCCGCCGACGGCACCACGCTGTTCGTCACGACCCACTACATGGACGAGGCCGAGCGCTGCGATCGCGTGGCGTACGTCCATTACGGGAAGATCCTCGTCGACGGCACGCCGGACGAACTCAAGGCACGGCCGGACCTGACCCTGCCGAACCAGCGCCGCGTGCTCGTTCGCGGCCCGAACGCGACGCACGTGCTGCGCGCGCTCAGCGCGATGAAGGACATCCACGAAGCCACGGTGTTCGGCGCCGAAGTCCACGCGGTCGTCGCCAACGAGCTGTCCGACGCGGAGCTCGTCGCGCGGCTCGACCGAGCCGGACTCGCGCGCGCGCAGGTCGAGGGAGCGGAGCCCAATCTCGAAGACGTGTTCGTGACGATGGCGCGGAGGAACCGTGTTTAGAGGGCTGGCCGCGATCTTCTACAAGGAGGTCCGACACGTCGTCCGCGATCCGGCGACGTTCGTGCTCGCGCTGTTCATCCCGATCGTGCAGCTCACGGTGTTCGGCTACGCGATCGACACCGACGTCCGTCACATCAAGACGATCGTGCTCGATGGCTCGAAGACGGCGCAGAGCCGCGCGTACGTCGAGTCCTTGGTCAACACCGAGTACTTCGAGATCACCGAGTCCGCGACCTCGATCGACGACGTGCTGGCCGCGCTGCGTTCGGGCCGCGCGCGCGTCGGCGTCGTCATCGATCGCCGATTCGCGGAGTCGCCGATCAGCGGCGAGCCGCCGCGCGTGCAGGTGCTCGTCGACGGCTCGGACCCGACCGTGTCGACGCGCGCGCAGAACACGGCGATGCTGCTCGCGACCGCGTCCACGACGCCGTCGATCGACGTGCGCCCGCGCACCCTGTTCAACGAAGAAGGCCGCAGCGCGATGTTCTACGTGCCGGGCCTCGCGGCCGTGATCTTCCAGGTCGTGCTGACGATGCTGACGGCATTCGCCGTCGTGAAAGAGCGCGAGGCCGGCACGCTCGAACAGTTGCTCGTCACGCCCGTCACGCGCGCGGGACTCATGGCCGGCAAGCTGCTGCCATTCCTCGCGATCGGCTGCGTCGCGGCGGCGATCGTCTACGCGGCGATGGTCGTCGTGTTCCAGGTGCCGATCCGCGGCGACCTCGGGACGCTTACCGGTCTGACGCTGCTCTACCTGTTCACGTGCCTCGCGCTCGGACTCGTGATTTCGACGTTCGCGCGTACGCAACTCCACGCGATGTTGATCGCGTTCGCGGTGATGCTGCCGTCGATCCTGCTGTCGGGCTTCGCGTTCCCGCGCGAGTCGATGCCCGAGCCGATCTACGCGTTCACGTTCGTGCTGCCGACGACGTACTTCGTGAACATCCTGCGCGGCGTCGTGCTGCGCGGCGCGACGTTCACCGACCTCACGAACGACGTGCTCGCGCTCAGCGCGATCGGCGTGACGCTGTTCGTCCTCGGCACGGTGCGGTTCCGCAAGCGGTTGGATTGACGGCCTAAGTCGGCGTCCACAGCTCGAGCAACCACCGACGCTGAGCCTCCAACACGGAGTCCGCACCGCGCAGCACGTGCCGCTCGAACTCGTCGATCGGAACCGTCGCGTCCAGGACCTCTCGCTGCCATCGAAGGTGTTCGATCGCCGCATGCAAGAAGCGGTTCCGATCCTCCGCCGAGAGCGCGCCGAGGAAGTGGACCCGTGTCCGGATCGGATCCGGCGGCAGCGAGACGAGATCGCGGGCGAACGGCTGCAGCAGCCAGGCCTCGAGTCGCTTGCGACCGGCCGGCGTGATGCGGAACGTCCGCGCGGCTCGGCGCCCGTTCGTCGCATCGCGCGCGGCGACGAAGCGCTCGGCGGCGAGCCGCTCGACGACGGGATACACCGCGCCGGCGCTGCCGCTCCAGTGCGACGACGGCGACGACGCGAAGCAGCGGCGCAATGCGTACGCCGTGCACTCGCCGCGCTTCGCGAGCTCGCCGAGCACCGTGCCCTCCAACTCCGACAACGGTCGGTGGACCTTCGCGGGGGCACTCGGGCGTGACGTCGAGACGGACTTCGTGCGAGATCCGGCGCGCATCAGACTTGCCGTTCGAGGACGAGCTCGACGTCGCGGGACTCATCTCCACGACGCATGCGCAAGGTCACGTGCGCTCCGTCGACACGCAACTTCTCCCGCCACGCGAACTCGGTGAAGTCGCCGATCGGAGTGCCGTCGATCGCGACGACGACGTCACCGACCTCGATCCCCGCGCGAGCGGCCGGCGATCCGGCGACGACGGCGATGACCGCGCGCTCACCGCCGTATGCCAGATCGAATGCGAGGCCGGACATGTCGTACTCGAACGGTTCGTCGAACTCGGGGCCGCGCTCGAGCACGATCCGACTCGCCGCGTGGTCGAACGTGACGACGAAGCGCTTCAGCAACCCGGCGCCGAGGTTGCCGTCGGTCGCGTTGGAATCGCCGGCGTGCGCGTGCTCCGGGTTCAGGAACGATGCGACGACGCCGTCCACCGTGAAGTCGCCGAGGCGGATGCTACGCACGCGGCCGATCATGCCGCGGATCGGCGACAGCAACCCACGTCCGACCACGGTCTCGATCGACCGCGCTGGAACCTGGATGCCTGCGGCGTTGTGCGCGTAGATCGACAACGCTTGGTTGGCGCCGAGGTCGACGACGAGCTCGGCGTCGACCGGATCCCGATCGTCGATCGTCAATGCGGCCCGCACGAATACGAACCCGCCCGCTCGTCGCAAGGGCAGCACCGACGCGCCGGCCGCGGGCTCGAAGGCGGTCGGCTCGATGACGTCGATCGTCGACGCGCTCATGTCGATCCGGACGGCGAAGCGGAAGAACAGCGCTCCACCGACGATGCCGTCGACGTTCTTCGGGAAGCCCTTCGGGCGTTCCATCAACAGCACCGGAACGTCCCGCATCGTCAGCTCACCCATCGCGACGCGGGCCGCGCTGCCGATGCGCGCGGTCGCGGCCGCGTTGGCGTCGCCGGCTCCGCCGACCATCACGGTGTCCTCCGAGAGCGTGAGCCCCGCCTCGTCCACATGCGGCGACGTGAACAGCAGCACGCCCGGAATCGGCATGCCCGAATCGAGGACGAGGTGCACGTCGGGCGTCTCGTTGACGACGCAGTCGAACGTCACCTGGTTCGAAGCGACCCGGCACGGGATCGACGCGCGTGTCGCATGCTCCGGGAGTTCGTACTGCGTCGCATCGGCGAACGGAGTCCCGTGCCGCGACGACTCCTGCGCCAGGCAATTCCCCCCACCGACGATGGCGCAGGCCAAGCCGACCGAGAGACTCCATGCACGCATCGCGCCCTCCATCCTCGTCGGCTCGACGCAGCGTCGTCGGCACCGACTCGCTCAGGACGCCGTCCATACGCAGCGGAGCGGGCGTCTGATAGTCCGCAGCGGACGATCTTGAACGGAAAGGGGTCAGCCCCCATTCGCGAGAGGGCGACTCGACGCAAGTGGGGACAGACGCGCCTCCGTCCCCGTCATGCTCGCGGGGCCATGGCCGCCGCGACGGGGACGGAGGCGCGTCTGTCCCCGTCATGCGCACGCCGAACCGAGTCCGGCGCAAAGGGGTCAGCCCCCGTGCGCCCCACGTGCGAAGACGCACGGGGGCTGACCCTTTTGCATGTCCAACGACGTCACGGCAAACCGAGCGCTTCCCGGATCTCCCTCAGGTTCGCCACCATGAAGTCGACGAACGCATCCTCCGTCGGGAACGTGGTGCTCTCACTGGCCCCGTAGTTCTCGTTCTCGAGCCACGCGTTCTGCGCGCGCCACGGTTTCAGATGAACGACGAACCTGCGCTTGCCTTCGCGGTCGAGGATCGTCGTGGACTTCAACGTTCCGATTCCGACGGTCCTGTGCGTCGTGACCGTGCGCTGGGGCTCGTCCGTGAACGCCGTCCAGTCCCCCGCCATGAACCAGTGGTCGAACTCGATCACCACACCCGAGGCATGGCGAAGTCGGCCCATGTTCGAGTCGTAACTCTCGATGCGTTCGTAGGTCCAATGGGACGGTTCGAGCGGCCTCATCGATGGTCTTGGCCGCGATGAAGCAAACGGCCAGCCCCATACCGACAGCGCGAGCAGCGCGAGCAAGCTGATCCCGATCACGCCGAGATCGAATCGAGTCATCGACACCCCCCTGTGGGTCCAAGGGGGACCCCGTGCTCCCGTCGCCGTCAGCCGCGGAAGACCGTCTTCGCGTCCACGAAGCACAGCGGATTGCCCCACGGATCCTCGGCGTAGAACGAGCGCTCGCCCCATGGTCGCAAGACGATCGATCCCGCCGGCGCGCCGTGGACGTCGTCGTCCGCAAGGCAATGCAGCGCTTGGGCGCGCTCGAACACGGATTCGAGAGCGCGCGTCGTGAAGTACAGCGCCTTCGCGGCGGGGTGTGGCGCGGAGACCGACGAGACGTCGACGACTTGCAGAGTCACGGGTCCGCAATCGAGGTAGAACCGCGCACCTCGACTGCGGCGTGGCGTCGTGCCGAACAACGCGCCGTAGAAGCGCTCGGCAGCGTCGAGGTCGCCGACTTCGACGTTCAACCGGAACAGCGCGAGATCGGTCGCCGACTTCGCCGGTCGCCGCGTCGACGTCGGGTTCGAAGTCCGAACGCGCTTCGCGAGCTTCGCCTTCGATCCAGCGCCCGACTGCGAAGTCGACCTCTTCGGCTTCCTAGGAACCACGTCGGAGATCTCCACGACCAGGGGTGGGATGAGCCCGGCACGCTAGGGACGAGTCGCCCCGCCGTCGAGAGCGTCGGAGCGCATGACGGGGACGGAGGCGCCTCCGTCCCCGTCATGCGCACGCCGATCCGAGTCCGGCGCAAAGGCCTCAGCCCCCGTGCGCCCCACGTGCGAAGGCGCACGGGGGCTGACCCCTTTTCACCCCCTGACCCATCTCACGCCGACGCGTTCCGCTCGCCCCACGCGTGCATCGCTTCGAGCACCGGCGCGAGGCTTCGGCCTCGGTCGGTCAACGCGTACTCGACGCGCGGAGGTACTTGCGCGAACACGGTGCGAACGACGATGCCGTCGCGCTCGAGCTCGCGCAGCATGCGCGTCAGCGTGCGATGCGTGATGCCGTGCAAGTTGCGTTCGAGCTCGTTGAACCGCTGCGTGCCCTGCAACAGGGTGTGCAGCACGAGCACCTTCCAGCGCCCGTTCAACACCGCGAGCGTCGACTCGACCGGACAACCGACGTCTTTGCGTCCGCGTCTTGGCTTCATGGCGCGCCACGGTATCCGGCGGGATACCGACGTCCATGCGTGTGCGTTCTTGTGACCCTTCGACGGAGAGCTATCGAGCGGACGAAACGATCGGAGACCTTCCATGACCACATCCCCCCGCATCCTCGGTGACGTCCCGCGACATTGGGTCGGCGACGGCTTCTTCGTGAAGACGATGTTCTCGTACTCGGATCTCGGCCACGACCTCAGCCCGTTCCTGCTGTTCGACTACGCCGCGCCGCGCGAGTTCCCGCCGCGCGACGTGCCCGCCGGCGTCGGCGAGCATCCGCACCGCGGCTTCGAGACCGTGACGATCGCGTACCAGGGCAGCGGCGCGCACCGCGATTCGAGCGGCAGCTCCGGCGTCATCCATCCCGGCGACGTGCAGTGGATGACGGCGGGCTCCGGCGTCGTCCACGAGGAGTTCCACGAGCGCGAGTTCGCGAAGCGCGGCGGCGTCGTCGAGATGGTGCAGCTCTGGGTCAACCTGCCAGCGCGCGACAAGAAGACGGCGCCGCGCTACCAGACGCTGCGCGCGGCGACGATCCCGACCGTCGCGCTCGCCGCCGGCGTCGAAGCCCGCCTGATCGCGGGCGAACTGTCCGGCGCGCGCGGTCCGGCGCAGACGTTTTCTCCCGTCGACCTGTGGGACCTCACGATCGCTGCGGGAGCAAGCGCGACGCTGCCACGCGTGCAGGGCCACACGGCCGCGGTGTTCGTGCGTCACGGATCGCTGCGAGTCGGCGACGACGTCACGATCGGCGCCGGCGAACTCGTCGTGCTCCCGAAGGACGGCACGCGCGTCGAACTCACGACGCAATCCGACACTGGCGCGCTGTTCCTCGGCGGCGAGCCGATCCGCGAACCGATCGTCGGCTACGGGCCGTTCGTCATGAACACGAAGGCCGAGATCGCCGCGGCGTTCGACGACTACGAGCACGGTCGGATGGGCCATCTGCGGGATTGAACCGCGCCGTCACGACCCCAGCGCGTAGCCGAACAAGTCGCCGGTCTCGGCGACGTCGAGGACGCCGGGCGTCTCTTGGTACCACAGCGCAGCGTTCGTGGTCGTCAGGCCACTGGCGTGACCACGCGGCGTGATGTCGGCTCCGACTCCGTTCGCTCCTAGGGCTTCGAGCGGCGCGCCGATCGCGAGATCGTCGTTGCCGTCGCCGTTGAAGTCGCCGATCGCCAACGCCGTTCCGAACTCCTCGGCGCCGAGGACCTCGAGCCCGAGCCCGGTCAGCGTCAGAAACTGGTCTCCGGTGACACTGATGAACGAGGCCGATCCGTACAGCACGTTCACGCCGCCGACGTCGACTTGGGAGGCCAAGTATTCCAATGGGACCCCGATCGCGAGATCGTCGAACCCGTCGCCGTTGAAGTCTCCTGCGAACCCCGCGCTCGGGAAGAGCAGCGCCGCACCCATCACGACTGCGGACCTGATCATGTCGTCTTGCTCCACGGGGTTGTCGATGCGATTGCCGAAGCGGCCATTGCATCCCGGTCCTCGGCACGGCGTCACGAACGAAATCCCCGACGCGGGCCTCACGCCCGGGTTCTTCCGCGCGTACGACGGAGTCATGAACACTCCCACGAATCCTCGTTCGTCCCGGCGTCGATTCCTGCGCGATGCTCTGACGGTCGCGGCGACGCCGCTGGTCACCGGCTGCGCGTCCTTGCCCTTCCTGCGCAAGAAGACGCTGCTCGTGTTCGGCGGCACGAACTTCACGGGACCGGCGATCGTCGACGCGGCGCGCGCGCGCGGCTTCGAGGTCACGCTGTTCACGCGCGGCAAGACCAACGCCGAGCTGTTCCCCGAACTCGAGCACTTGATCGGCGACCGCGATCCCGATGTCGGCGACGGCTTGAAGGCGCTCGAGGGTCGCTCGTTCGACGCCGTGATCGACACCAGCGGTCACGTGCCGCGGCACATGAAGGCGTCGTGTTCACTGCTGAAGGACAAGGTCGGCGCGTACGCGTTCGTGTCGAGCATGAACGCCTACGCCGACAACGCGACCGCCGGCGCCGACGAGACCGCGCCGCTCGCGCACCTCGAGCGCGAGACCGAGGACTTCCGCGACTTCGCCGCGTTCGGTCCGCTGAAGGTCCTGTGCGAACAGGAAGTCACCGCCGCGTTCGGCGAGCACGGCGCGATCGTGCGGCCGGGCCTGATCGTCGGTCCGCGCGATCGCTCCGAGCGCTTCCCGTATTGGGTCGCCCGCGCCGATCGTGGCGGCGAGATCCTCGCTCCCGGCGATCCGAACGCGCGCGTCACGCTGATCGACTCGCGCGACCTCGCCGAGTTCCTCGTCGAACTCGTCGATCGTCGCGTCGGCGGCGCCTTCAACGCGGTCGGGCCGGAGGGCGGGCAGCCGATGAAAGACATCCTCGCGGCGTGTCAGCGTGCCGCGGGAACGCCGTCGACGCTCGAATGGGTCGACGCAGACTTCTTGCTGTCCCACGGCGTCGCGGCATGGTCCGAGATGCCGTTGTGGTTGCCCCCGGATCCCGGATTGGTGGGCTTCCACACGCGCAGCATCGCGCGCGCGCTCGCCGCAGGCCTGCGGTTCCGGCCGATCGACGAGACGGCCGCGGACGCGCTCGCGTGGTGGCGCGCGCTGCCCGAGGACAAGCGCGTGTTCAAGCGCGCGATGACTGCGACGCGCGAACGCGAATTGCTCGAGGAATGGCGCATGTTGCGAGCTTGATCGCGCGTCCGCCGCTCCGGGTCAACGCTGCGCGGTCACGCGCGTGAAGCGCAGCGTCTCCGGGCCCCAGTTCTCGAACACGTCGCGCATCTCGACGGACTTCGGCCACGCGACCCCAGCCGCAGGAAACGCCCAGGTCCAACGCATCACTTCCTTGCCCGCGCTCGACTCCTGGACGAGCCACTGGCCGTCGACGCGGGTCCACGTCCAACGCCCTTCGTGTCCGTCGGCCGAGCGCACGACGCTCGGTCGTCCGTCGGCGACGGTGAGGCTCGCGATCGTGCCGCCGGTCGCCGCGAATCCGTCGGCGGTCGCCTCGATCGTCGCCCCCGCGAACGCGACGTCGAACGGTTCGCGGAACGCCGGATCGCGCCAAATGAACATGCGCAGACGATCCTCGACGACTTGCGCGAGCTCGGCCTCGTCCTCGCGCGACACCTTCGGATCGGTCACGGTGACGGTCCACGAGTTCCATCCGCGCGGCTTGGTGCCGACGACGCGGAACGTGCCGGAGAGCTTGCGCACGCCCTTCCACAACGCGTCCGTGCCGGGATTCTCGAGCACGTAGTCACCCGCGATCGTGGCGCCGACCGGGATCGCGTACGGCTCGGACCAGACCGCGCGCAACGCATCGACCTGCGGGCCAGCCGGCGGCGCGGGCTGTGCGGTCTTCGTCTCCGCTTCCTCGCGTGGCCCGGCCGGCGCCGCAGCCACCAACACGTCCTGTGCGGGCTGGCCATCGATGCGCCAGTCCGAGAACGTCAGCGTGATGTCGGTCGCGATACCGAGCGTCGTGGCACGCTCGGCGCGGACGTACGTCGTCGGCAACGGTGCGATGGCCGGATCCGCGTACGTCCAGCGCCCGACGCTCTGCGGCTCGACTTGATAGGTCGCGTGCTCGATCACGCCGGTGATGACGTCGCCGCGCGGCGACGTCGACGTGACGATCTCGTTCCACGGGCCGAACGTGTCCGCCGAGAAGCTCCACCACGCGAGCTTGCCGTCGCGCAGTGCGACGTGCCCGTTCTTCATGCCGCTCCACGCGAAGTCCGGCACGGCGTACACCACGCACAGGTCGTTCGCGACCACGCGCGCATCTCCGAGCGTCCGCTCGCGGTCTTGCCCCGCGCGCACGAAGGCCAACGCGGACTGGATGCTGCGCGTCGCAAGTTGGGCGGACTCGGTGGCGAGCGAACCCTCCGGCGTGAACGCGGGCTTCGGTGCGGCGCGCATGGCGCCGCGCGCGACGAACGGCGTCTTGCCCTTCACGCGAATCTCGACGGTCGCGGTGAGTTCCGCGGCGGCGTCGACTCCACTCATCGCGCGCACGGCGTCCTGCAGGGGCTGCGCGCTCGACTCGGCTCCGGCGTCGATCGACCAATCGACGACGTCGACGTCGGTCGGTTCACCCGCCGCGAACTCGCGTCCGTCGGAGTGCCGCGCTCCGCGCAAGCGCACCTCGGTCGTGGTCGACGCCTCGACGCGGCCACGCGCCAAGCCGAGGCCCTTCTTGCCGAAGCGCACGAGGAACACGGCATCGAGCGGTCGATCGAGCGTGTTCTTGACGCGGACGAACGTGACGTCGACGTCGCGCTTTTCGTCCGGGTCGAACTCACGCGCCGCACGGCGCGACACGATCGACAGCGGCGACGGGACCGCGGTCGCGCCGCGCGCGAACGAGGCTCGCACGACGCGCACCTTGGCCTTCTTCAACAGGGCCGGCGCTTGCATCGCGATGGCCGGGAACACGGCCTTCGCGCGCGGCGCCACGGTGCGGCCATGGCGCCCGAAATGCGGGGTCTCGACGCGGGACCAACGCCCGAGGATCGTGTCGGCCGCGCCGCGCGCCCCAGGCTCGAACAGCTCGAACACGAGCGGCTCGGCGGGATCGTCGCCGCGATTCTCGACCTCGACGTCGAGCAAGGCGCCGTAGTCCTTGTCCGTCGCCACTTTCGCTTTCGCGATGCGAGCGACGAGCACTCCCGGATCGCCGGCGACGAACTCGACGTCGGCACGCACGGCCGCAAACGTGCTCCAGAGCACGAGCGCACCCCACAGGAACGACATGGTCGACTCCCAACCTTCCTATGGACGTTGCTCCGGCGGCAGCACTGTAGCCGCCCGCGCACGCCTCGGTGACAACGCGGGCCGCGGGTTCCGGCTCGCCGTCCGCGTGGGTCCCGCGGAGTCGAGCGGGACCGCCTCACAGCATCGCGAGGACTCGCGGCGCGATGCCGTTGCGTTGCTGCGCGCGCGGCAACGCCTCGCGCTCCAGGCGCTCCACGGCGTCGCGCCGGCACCACACCACGATCGCGCCGCCGAACCCGGCGCCGGTCAAGCGTGCGCCGAACACGCCGTCGATCGCGCGGCATTCTCCGACGAGCGCGTCGAGTTGCGGCGTCGACACTTCGTAGAGATCGCGCAACGACGCGTGCGATGCGTCGAGCAACGAGCCGCAGCGCGCGTCGTCGCCTGCACGCAATGCCGCGACGAATGCGTCGACGCGCGCGATCTCCTCGACGACGTGGCGCGCGCGACGTAGCGCGATCGCATCGAGTCGCCCTGCGGCCGCCGCGAGATCGGACGCGCTGACGTCGCGCAATGCCGTGATCCCGCCGCGCCGCGCCGCGAACCAGCGCGAGGCCACGCCGGACTCGGCGACGCACGCGTTGTAGCGACCGTCTTGCAGGGCGCGCCGCGTGCCCGAATCCACGACGACCACGGCGACACGTTCGCGCGGCAGCGGGATCGACTCGGTCGCACCGGTGCGGCAGTCGAGTCGGAGTGCGCAACCCGCGCGCCCGAGTGCCGCGACGGTCTGATCCATCGTGCCGCAGGCGACGCCGACGTATTCGCGCTCGGCGCGGTGCGCGAGCGCGGCGTGCGTGGCCGCATCGAGTCCGAGTCCCAACCACGCGTCGATCGCGCGCGCGCAGGCGACGAGCAGCGACGCCGACGACGACACGCCGCCGCCGATCGGCAGATCGCCATGCACGGCGAGCGTGAACCCGGGGACGTCGATGCCTCGCTCACGCAGCGCCGCGACCAGTGCCAGCGGGTAGATCGAGAAGTCGTCCGTGCGCGCGAACGGCGTCACACGATGAGGGCCGACCCGTCCGAACCGCGAGCTCACGCAGTCGACCGATCCATCGGCGCGAGGCGCGATCCCGACCCAGGTGCCCTGCTCGAGCGGGGCCGGCAACACGACGCCGTCGTGGTAGTCGACGTGCTCGCCGATCAGATTGACGCGGCCCGGCGCGAACGCGGCCGCGGTCGGGTTCCGGCCGAGCAGCCGGTGAATTTCGTCGGACCCCGACACGGACACCCTCCGCGGCATTGATCGATCGGAGGCGGATGGTATCGTCCCCGGTTCGCGTCCGGGCCGAAGGTGCTGTCCGCAACACATCCCAGGCTCGGGAACGCAATCCAGTCACACGGTGGGCATAGCTCAGTTGGTTAGAGCAGCAGACTGTGGCTCTGCGGGTCGCGGGTTCGAATCCCGTTGCTCACCCCAAATCGACGTCGGGCGGGGTCGCGAAGAACGCGATCCCGCCCGTCGGCTTCGCGAAGCGCGCCCGTAGCTCAACTGGATAGAGCGCCAGCCTTCGAAGCTGGATGTTGCAGGTTCGAGTCCTGCCGGGCGTACCAACGAACTCCACGACGTCCGACGTGAGTGCCCCCACGCACCATGCTCCGCGACGATCCGTCCGAGGTCCGTGCGCGTTGATCCCTTGAACTGCCGGCGGCAAGTCCGTAAAACCTCGCGCTTTCGTCCTCAGGACGAAACGCGGTCGCGACGAGTGCCCTCCTAGCTCAGTTGGTAGAGCAGCTGACTCTTAATCAGCGGGTCGAAGGTTCGAATCCTTCGGGGGGCACCATTCTTCGCTTCGCGCGACGCGCGACGACCCACGGGCGGCGATGAAGCCGCTACGAACGCGTCCCCGACATCGCCATCCACTTCCGACCGCGCATCGTCGCGTGCACGGTGATCCCCGCAGCCGCGAACGCCAGCCGCGTACGCTCGTCCTCTTCGACACGGATGCCGCTCGCGATCAACGCGCCGCCCTTGCGCATGCGCGCCGCGAGATCACCCGCATGCGCTTGCAGCAGATCGGCGTGCAAGTTCGCGAGGACGACGTCGAACGCCGTGTCGGCCGCGGCCAGCACGCCGAAATCACCGCAAACGAACCGGCACCGCTGCGCCACTCCGTTGCGTTCGGCCAATTCCTCGCCGCTCGGAACCGCATTCGGATCGACGTCGAAGCCGAGCGCTTCGCGCGCACCGAGCCTCGCCGCGGCGACCGCGAGGATCCCGGACCCCGAGCCGGCATCGAGCACGCGATCACCTGGACGCAGCGAGCGCGCGAGGTAGCGCAGCGCGAATCGCGTACTCGGGTGCCGGCCGGTGCCGTACGAACCACCCGGCTCGAGCTTCAGCACCACGTCGGTCGGACGCACCGTTCCCGCGAAATCGTGGGGAACGACCGCGAACGGTCCGACGCGGAACGGGCGCAGGGACTCGCGCCAGACCACGTTCCAGTCGATCGGCTTCATGGTCTTGAACGTCGCGTCGACGTCGCACGCTCGTCCGAGGCCCGAACGCTCGACCGCGGCAGCGACGCGCGCGAGCATCCCCGCGCGCACCGCTTCGGAGTCGTTCACGGCCAGGAAATAACTCCGCAGCCGCCCCGGCGCGAGTTCGAGCCCGGTCAGCGGCGCAGCGAGCAGCGCCTCGGCCGCGAGCTCTTCGAGTCCCTCGGGCACGCGCACATCGACTTCGATCCAGGTTTCCATCCCGCGATTCAAGCGGTCGGCAGGCGCAGAAGGAACGCCGCACCTCGATCGACTTCGTCGTCGTGTCGCAACTCGCCCCCCATCGCGCGCGCCAATCGCCGCGACAAGGCCAAGCCGAGCCCGACCCCCGGCACCCCGCGCACTTCGCCGTCCTTCGCGCGTTGGAACGCGTGGAACAGCCGCGCGTGCTGCGCCGCATCGACACCCGGACCGAAGTCGCGCACGCGCAGCGCGATCGCCGCGGCCTCCGCGCGACCACTCAGCTCGATGCGACGCTCGTGCGCGTCGCCCGCGTACTTGCACGCATTGTCGACCAAGTTGAACAGGATCTGCTCGACCGCGGCCGGATCCGCTCGCACGGAGCGTGCGAGGAGTTCGGGCTCGATGCGCACGTCGAGCTCCATGCCGCCTCGACCCGCGCGTTCGCGACACCGCTCGAGCGTGCGTTCGAGCAGAGCGTCGAGACGCAGGGTCTCACGGCGACGCTCGCTGCGGTCGGCTTCGAGGCGTGAGTACGCGAGCACGTTCTCGACCAGGTGCGACAGACGAGCGGCCTCGCGCTGCAGCGTCTCCAGGTAGCGCTTGCGTTTGACCGGGTCGTCGGCGCGCGCTTGCAGCAGCAGATCGGACATCAAGCGCAGCGAGGTCAACGGCGTGCGCAGTTCGTGCGTCACGGTCGACACGAAAGCCGCGCGCCGCTCGTTGAACGAGATCATCACGAACAGCAACAACGCGACGGCCACGGCCGCGACCAACGCCGAGCCGATCGCGAGCGACAACGAGAAGAACAACGGCGTCGCCAACGACGCTTCGCTGCGCGCGATGCGCCCCGGCACGAGCGCGGCCGGCAGCGCGGCAAGTTGATGCTCGGGATTCGCGCGCGACGCTTTTTGCAACGGCACCAACTTCGCGTTCGGCAACAGATCGCGGATGCGCGAGAGCAAGTCCGTGCGGATCGCTTCCCAATCGAGCCAGCAGCCCTGGACGTACGTAGCTCCACCGACGCGCACGCGGCGCACGAGCAACAACTCGCGTCCGATCCACGCCGGTTGGAACTCGTCGAGCACGACCGCCGGCGCTCCGGCGATCTGGGACGTCGCCGAGGAAGGATCGAGCTTCGACGCATTGCGCTGCATCTCCGCGCGCGCCTGCTGCCGGTTCTGGAACTCGACGAGGTTCTGCGCGAAGTCGGCGTCGTCGGCCGACGCGGACGCGACGTCTTGCGCGCTCGTCGGCGGTTTCGGCGCGGCCGCCGCGGGATCGGGCCGATGCGTTTCGAACAACGTGTTCCAACGCGGATCGGACTTCAGCACGCGCTCCAACTCCGACAGGCGCGCGGCGCACGCCTCGACTCGACCGGCGTCGATCACGCCGCGCTCGACGAAGACCTCGCGCTTCTCCGGTTCGGGAACCTGGGGGGACGTGATCGCGCCGTCCTGATGCACCTGGAAGTGCAAGCGCAGGTACATCGGCTGGATCTGCAACAGCGGCGATGGGACTTCGCGCTCGCTCTCGCGCGCGGCCCGGAACAAGTTGCCGTATGCACGATCGGGCGCGTACGTCGCCGAGTACTCGAAGTACGGGCGCTTGCTCTCGACCGCGAGGATCGGGAACAGCAACGAATCCATGCGGTACAGCGCGAGCCGCGCCAGTTCTTCGAGCCGCGCGCGCTCGCGCGTCTGCGCCTGATCCCGATCGAGGCGCAGCAGCTTCAAGGTGACGAAGCCCATCGCGCCGCCGACCAGCGTCACGCAGATCGCGAACACCAGCCAGATGCGCCACGGCTTCATTCGCGCTCGTCCAAGCGCTCCGCGAACATGTAGCCGCGGCCGCGCACGGTCAGCACGAAGCGCGGCTGCTCGGAGTCGTCCTTCAACTTCTCGCGCAGACGCACGACGTGCATGTCGATCGTGCGCGTCTCGACGCCGCGCGGATCGACGCGCCAGACGTCTTGCAGCAGCTCGTCGCGCGACACCACGCGTCCCGCGTTCTTGATCAGGAAGCGCAACAACTCGGCCTCGCGCTCCGACAGCTCGAAGCGCTCGCCGCTCTTGTGCCGCACTTCGGCGCGCGGGAAGTCGATCGTGACCGTGCCGCAGCGCACGCGCTCGAGATCGAGCGGTCGTTCGCAACTGCGGCGCAACACGGCCTCGATGCGCGCGAGCAGTTCCTTGGCCGAGAACGGCTTCACCACGTAATCGTCGGCACCGAGCTTGAGGCCGCGGACGCGGTCTTCTTCTTGGCCGCGCGCCGTCAGCACGATGATGGGCAGCTTCGGCCGAGCCGCGCGCACCTCGCGCAGCACGTCCATGCCGTCCTTCTTCGGCAGGCCGAGATCGAGCAGCACGAGGTCGAAATGGCCACGCACGGCCATCGACGCGCCTTCGATCCCGTCCTTCGCCTCGTGCGCGGTGAAGCCTTCGGCCTCGAGCGCGTCGACGACGCCGAATCGGATCGCTTCGTCGTCTTCGATCACCAGCACCGAACGCTTCGCATCCATCGCACTCACCCCCGGGCTTCGACGTCGCGGAGTCCCTCACGGAGCTCCCGCACGCGCCGGCCGCGGGAGATTACCCCGCCGACGCGATCCGGCAGCATCGGGTCCCGACGGCGCCCAGCGCGTCAACGCACCGTAACAGCCGGCCAATGCAGCCAGGGCAGCCAGGGCGGCCAAGGCAGCCAAGGCGGCCGCGGCGCGGGCACGACGACGAGCTTCCGGTCAGGTCTCGCGACGACCGAGCCAGCCGCGACGCTTGAACCAGATCAGCATGCCGATCGCACTGATCGCCATCACGGCGAGGCAGATGACGTAACCGAGCGGCGAGCGCAGCTCGGGCATGCTCCAGGGCCCGGCAGCGGGATCGAAGTTCATGCCGTACACACCGGCGATGAACGTCAGCGGGATGAAGATCGTCGCGATGATCGTCAGCACCTTCATGATCTCGTTCATGCGGTTGCCGACGACGGAGACGTAGACCTCCATCAAGCCGGCGGCGAGATCGCGGTACGTTTCGATCAGGTCGATCAACTCGACCACGTGGTCGTAGCAGTCGCGGAAGTACGGACTGAGGTCGAGCGGGCTCGCGCGCTCGGGCTGTCGATCGATTTCGTGCAGGATCTCACGCAGCGGCCACACGCCTCGACGCAGTTGCAGCAGGTCGCGTCGCACTTCGTGGATGCGCGCGTGACTGACTCGCTTCGAGTCGACGAGCACGTCGTCCTCGAGCTCCTCGATCTGCTCGCCGATCGCTTCGAGTTCGGGGTAGTAGGAGTCCACCACCGCGTCGAGCAACGCGTAGAGCAGGTAGCGCGGCCCCCAACCGCGGATGCGCCCCTTGCCGCCACGAATGCGCTCGCGCACGAGGTCGAAGCAGTCGCCGTGGTGCTGCTGGAACGTCAGCACGAAGTTCGTGCCCGAGAAGATCGAGAGCTGATCGGTGTGCAGCGCGCCGCCTTCGACGTGCTCGGGCATGCGCAGCACGAGGAAGTCGTAGTCGTCGAAGCTCTCCCACTTCGCGCGGTGATGCGACGCCAACACGTCCTCGAGCGCGAGGTCGTGGATCGCGAACTGCTTGCCGATACGTCGCAACCGGTCGATGTCGGCCAAGCCGTCGACGTTGATCCACAGCACGGCGTGACGGCCGCACATGCGCTCGACGTCCTCGCATCGGGCGTCGACGACTTCCTCGACCGAATCGGGGCCGTAGCCGATCACGCGGACGCGCGTCCGTTTGGCGTCGGGTGGCGCGACCAGCAGGCCGGGCGAGGCGCCGATGGGCTTGTTCGGCCGGCGCATCGCGCCGCGCCTCACGTTGGCTTCGTCGTCCGATCGCGCCTCGTCCATGCGGTCGCTCCGTCCTGATCGGGCCGCATGCTATCGACGATTCGCGACGACACGCCGTGGCGAGGTCCGATCAAGGCCGCTCGAACGCGAGCCATTCGCGCACCGCGTCCGGAGCATCCGACGCGAGTACGCCGGCGCGCAGCGCATCGAGTCCTTCGCCGGCCGTGGGATCGACGACGAGCCCGAGCGCCAGAACGGCCTGGGCTCGCGCAACCCGCGAACGGGACGGATCGAACGCGATGTGCTCGAGCGGAGCCAATGCCCGCGCGTCGCCGAGCGCGCCGAGGGCTCGAGCCACCGCCATCCGCTCGCGCTCGTCCCGCGCCGCGTCGAAGGCGCGCAGGAGCACGTCGACCGTGTGCGGACCGGCGAGCAGCGCGGTCGCGCGCGCGGCTGCGATGCGCACTCGCGGATCCACGGCGGCGAGGCTGAGTCGCTCGATCGTCCCGCGCGAAGGGAAGTCATGCAGCGACCCGAGCGCGTCGATGATCGCTGCGGTCACCGCGGGATCGGCTTCGGCACCGAGCCGCTGACGCAGCGTGTCGATCGCCGCGACGTCGAGCGACAGTCCGAGGGCGCGCGCGGCCGCGGCGCGGACGTCCGGATCCGCGGACTCGGAAACTCGCTGGCAGAGACCGGTCACGAGCGCACTGCGCTCGGCGACGGCACGGCTCGCGTGCCGGCCTGCGGCCAACAGTCGACACGCCGTGTCCGCGGAGTTCACGCCGTTGTCGGCAACGCCGTGGCGATGGAAGTCGGCGACTGCGCGCGCGGTCAGCGCGTCGACCGCACCGATCGCCGTCGAAGCGTCCAGCGCCGCGATCGCGCCCTGGCGGACGCCGGCATCGCGATCCAGCCGCGCGCTGTGGAGCAATTGCGTGGTGACGGCGACCAAGACGGACGCGTCGTCCTCGTCCGCCGTCAGCCGGCAATGCACGACCCCGCCGAGCGCGAACGCCGCAGCACGTCGGACTTCGACGATCGTCGTCGATTCGCGCAACGCGGCGACGACGCGCAGGACCGCGTCGCGCTCACCCCCACGCACGAGCACGGCGGGCATGAGCGACCGGACCGAGCGCGAGTCGCGCGCATCGTCCAACAGTGCGTAGAGCCGCGGCAGCGCCCGTCCCCTGGCCGCTCCGTCGCGTTCGATCAGCCGCGCGACTCCTTGCAACGCGAGGCCACGCAGATCGCGATCCGCAAGCTTCGAACACGCCAGGTCGAGCAGGCGATCGAGATCCGCACCGTCGCTGATCACACCGAGTGCGAGCGCGGCGAAGGCACGATCGCGGGGCGCGAGCGCCGTCCGCTTGCGGGACAGCGCTTCCGCCGGATCCGCGTCGACCAACCATCGCAAGGCCGCACGCGCGGCCGGATCGTCGGCGATGCAGAGCGCGATGGCGGCCGCGCGCGTGCCCTCGCAGTCCGCTGCGCCGAATCGAGCGAGTGCGCGTTCCCGCAGAGCCGCGCTGCCGACCGCGCCGGTGCGAGCCAGCGCGATGATCGCCTGCGACGCGATCTCGACGTCGGGCTGTTCGGTCAGCCGGTCGAGGGCTCCGACCAACGCCTCGATTTCGCCGGGCTGGGGCATTCGCTGCGCAGCGGGTAGGCCTTCGAGGAATCCGCTCGACGGGATCGACGCCTCGTAGCGCGTCCGCGCCTCGATCCCCCAGCGGTCGAGACTCACCCACCATCGTGCGGCGACGTTCGCGTCGCGCGAGCTCTGCACCGTGCCGCGCTGCCGGCCGGCGTCCGAGCGCATCGAGCCATCGACGCCATCGCCTGCCGCGGTCACGACCACGGGATGCGCGAGGTGACCGACCGACTGCGGCGCCGCCGACGCTGCCTCGACGCACAGCGCGAACGCCCACACGGTCGAGCCGATGACAAACCGGTCACGAACGGCCATGGGACCCTCCAGACGTGCGAGATGGGCAGCGCCCACGCTCTCGCATCGCAGTTCGAAAGCGCATGAGCACATGCCGCGCCGAGGCCGAGGAGGCTCCGCGCGTTACCCGGGCGGGATTCCGGTCCGCACGGAGTTACCGCGACCGACCATCGCCCGCCGGGGCCGATTCCGCGCACCTCGTTCAAACGCTGGGACGACTTCTCGGTGACCGACACGGGGCCGTTGGACGGGGCGTCAGGCCGGCGTGGATTTGTGCCGACTCGACGCTGGCCGAGGCCTTGACACGACGTCGGTCAACGTCCCCTACGGAAGGTCGGCCGCTGCCGACCCTGACTCTTCTCCGTTGGTTCGGATCCGATCGACCCGCTTTGCGCCGCATCGCGCTCGCGTGCAGCGTCGCGCTGTGGGTCGGCATCGCCGCGTGACGCAAGCCGTGTGGTTGCATCACGCGTTCACACCGGGGGCCAAGACCGCGGCTCCCGCGACTTGGCCGTACGCCGCCGGGCTCCTCGCTCACGCGTCACGCGATCGCGGTGGCACAGACCTCGTATTCGGCGCCGTTCATCCATCTGTCCGACGGCCGCATCGAGACGCATTTCCACGTGTTCGGCTCGCTGGCGTTCTTGGGGACCTATCGCGATGCGCGCATCCTGCCGACGTCAGCGACCTGCGTCGCGCTCGACCATTACGTGCGGGGTACGTACTTCCCTAAATCCGTGTTCGGCACGCCGTCGCCGGGCAACTGGCGTTGGCTCGAACACGTCGGTTGGATGGCCTTCGAGGTCGCATTCCTCGCCATGGCCGCGCGCTGCAGCCGGCGCGAGATGCACGAGATCGCGCACCGGCGCGCCGAACTCGAGGTGACGCAGGATTCGATCGAGCGCCAAGTGCGCGACCGCATCAGTGAATGCGCGGTCGCTCGTGACGATGCCATGCGAGCGCTGCGCGTGAAGGGCGAGTTCCTGGCCAACATGAGCCACGAACTGCGCACGCCGTTGAACGGGATCATCGGCGTGACCGGGTTGCTGCTGACGACGAAGCTCGATGACGAACAATTCGAGTACAGCAACACGATCCGCAGTACGTCCGAGTCGTTGCTGTGGTTGATCAACGACGTGCTCGATGACTCGAAGCTCGAAGCCGACAAGGTCGAGCTCGAACGCGTCGAGCTCGACCTGCGCGCGATCCTCGACGAGACCACGGCCATGGTGGCGTGGCGCGCCGCGGAGAAGCGCATCGAGTTGCTGTGCGACGTGTTCCCCGACGTGCCCGGCCACGTCGTCGGCGATCCCGGGCGCTTGCGGCAGGTGCTCGCGAACCTGCTTTCGAACGCGGTGAAGTTCAGCGAGCGCGGCGAAGTGGAACTTCGAGTCACGCGCGATCGCGAGGCCGACGACCGTGGAGAGCACTCCGGACGTCGGCTCCACGTTCCGCTTCACGATTCCGTTGCAGCGCGGCGTTCCCGCGACGCGCCAGGAGTCCACGACTCCGCGAGCCGGCGAATCGCGTCGCCGTGTGCTCATCGTCGACGACAGCGCGTCGAGCCGTTCGATGCTCGAGCGGCAGCTTTGCCAATGGGGCTGGCGCGCCACGGCACTCGATCGTCCGGCGGTAGCGACGGCCACCCTCGCGGCCGCCGCGGCAGCCGGCGACCCCTACGACGTCGCGTTGATCGACGCGACGATGCCCGACGGCGACGGCATCCAGTTCGCGAAGTCGCTGCGCGACCCCACCGTGCAGCCGCAACCGCGAACCGTGTTGATAACGTCGGTCGCCGGCGTCGGCGCCGCGATGCATGACCCCCAACTCGATGCCGTGATCACCAAGCCGATCCGCGGCTCCCACCTCTTGGAACTCCTGCGCTCGCTGGCCGGAGCGCCGCGCGCGGAGACCGCCGAGCCCGCGCCGCGCCCCCGCTACGTGCCTGCACGCACGCTCGCCGGTTTGCGGGTGCTCGTCGCGGAGGACAACGAGGTCAATCGAATGGTCGTGATGCGCGTGCTGAAAAAGCTCGGTCTGCGCGCCGACGCCGTCGCCAGCGGAGACGCGGCGGTCGTCGCGGTCGCGACGAAGCACTACGACCTCGTCCTGATGGACGGACAGATGTCGGCATGGACGACTATCTGGCCAAGCCGGTCCAACCCGACCATCTGGCTGCGAGCGAGCTGCACTGGCTGCGCGTCGAAGCCCCGACCGGCGCCTGACGCGGACAGCTCGCCGCCGCATGGGGCATGGATCAACGCGGCGGGCTCGAACTGTCCTGGTCGGTCGATCCGACGATGCTCGACTCGTCGACGTGGTTCCACCACTCGGGATCGCGGAGCCTCCGGAACGCGTTCGTGCCGCAATGCAGCTCGCCGCCCCACGAGTGATAGGCCTCCCACGCATCGACGAACGTGACGTCCACGTCGCAGCCGGACAAGGCCTGGCGAATCGCTTCCTGGAACACGTCCTTGCCATCGTGGCGCGGTCCGCGCGGATCGGTCGCGACGAAGTGACCGTCGGCAACGACCCCGTTCACGGCATTGGGGATGACCGCTCCGCTGCGTTCGAACAGCACCGGCAGCAGGACGAAGTCGCTGTCGTCGAGATTCAACTCGGTCCGGAGTTGCGCGCGGATCGCGGCGATCGTCGCGTCGACCGAGCGGTTCTCGTCCGACACCGCGACCCGATCCCGCAGCTCGAGCACGGTCGTCGCGTCGCGTGAGTCCGCGAACACCGCCGCGCCTCCGAGCCCTCGCGCCACGAGGTCGTCGAGAAGGTCACGGGCTGCCTGAGGACTCGGCAACAGCACCTTGAATCCGCAGCGAGTCCGCGCCGGGACGAAGTTCACGACCTCGTCGACGTGCCCGATGACCAGCCACGACGTGTCGATCACGATCGGCGGCCACTGCAGCCGCTGCGATTCGAGGAACGCCATGACGGCGGGATGCATCCCGAGGTCGTCCTGTTTCCCCGTGATCACGCGGCCGTACGGAAACCGTCGGCCGGTCCGATCCGTGTGCGGCGGCGTGACCTCGAGGTTTCCATACCAGTCGATCCAGCGCGTGTCCTTGCGTGAGGTGCCCGCGGACACGAGCACGGCGCCTTCCTCACTCAGTCGTTCCTCGATCTCTCGATCGAGGCCGGCCGCGGACGCTCGCATTTCGCGGCGGACGCCGGCCAAGGCCGCACGCGCTGCTCGCGCGGACCCGCGCACCGGGTACACGAACACGCCGGGCTCGATCGTGTCTTGCATCCACTGGTCCGAGCGCGGCTGCGAGCGATGGACGACCAGGTCGACATTCGCGCCAGCCGCAAAGCGTTCGAGGTCCGCCACCGCGGCCGACGTCCTGTCCTGCCCGACGATCCACAGCTCCTCGACCGGCTCGAGCGCCGACGGGATCAAGAACGGCGCCACACGGAACGGGACTTCGAGCGGCGGCTCCACGCCGGACGTCGACTTGATGCTGACGGAGAACGTGCTCGGCCAGGACGACGCATCCGGGGCAGTTGGCGCCTGCGGCAACGCCACGCCAACGCCCAGCTCGAGCGCGGCGGAGTCATCGACGGCGAAGGTCCACATCGCGTCGCCGTCCGCGCTCACGCGCGTCCATCGATCTTCCGTCCGACGGAAGATCGAGACCGCGGACCCGCCCGTCGTCGACAGCGTGACGTGAGAGCCCGGCTCCGCCTCGACGCGGAGTCGACCCAAGCGCTCCCCGACGTCGTCACTCGCATCGTTCGGATCTTGCAACTCATCGCAGCCCGCGTCGCGCGTGGCCAGAGGCGCGACCACGACGAACTCACGAGCGGACCGCGACTCGCGTGGCTCGAACTCGATCCACTCGCCCTTGTGTTCGAGATCCGCATGGACGCGGATGCAGGGCATGAGCTGGCGCTCGTCCATCGCACACGAGAGCACGCTGACTCCGACGAGGGCGAGGGCCAGTCCGCGAAGGTACCTGGGTTGCATGGAGGCGACCTTTCGTCCGAGGTGGTCGAGTTGGACCCGTTCTAGCGATGTCGGGGTGGCGTGTACGCCGAGTGCTGCGGGCGGTCGAAGGGGATCTGACCCGGCGGGGCCGTCAGGGTGCGGCGCGCGGCGCGCCGGTCCCCGCGGTTCTTCGCGATCACGTCGAACGTCCACCACCGCGAGGGATCCATCCCTGACTTCGTTTGTGCCAACGTGACGGCTGCCCCCCCATGCCCGCCTTCTCCGAACCGACGCTCCGTGCTCTAATCCCGGGCCTCTTCGAGCGTTGATCCAGTCCCACGCGCGCACGCGTGAGGGACCGCTCCACCGGCGCAGGTGGCGGAATGGCAGACGCACCAGACTTAGGATCTGGCCCCCGCAAGGGGATGAGGGTTCAAGTCCCTCCCTGCGCACCACACATCATTGGGATGACGGCTGGGGGATGACGGCTGGGGGATGACGGCTGGCGTCGGCCCGGCTCACGCCGTGGCGACCGCCACGCCGCGCGCGGGTGCGTTCGTGGCCGCCAGGCGCAGCGTGAAGCAAGCTCCTCCGAGATCCGAATCGCCGACGACGACCTCCGCGCCGAGTTGCGCCGCGCAGGCCGCCACCGACAGCAGACCGAGTCCGGTCCCGTTCGCCTTCGTCGAGTAGCCCGGCTCGAAGATCGAGCCGCGCAGCTCCGCCGGTACGCCCGGCCCCGAATCGTGGATCTCCACCGCGACCTTGCCGTCGCGACGCACGATGCGGACGTCGACTCGTCCGCCGGCGCCTGCCGCTTCGGCCGCGTTCAGCACGAGGTTCATCAGCGCGCGTCGCACGATCGACGGCTGTGCGAACACGCGGACCGGTTCATCCGCGCTGACGTGCAGTCGGACATTGCGGATGCGCTCGTGTCCGTTCAGGACCGCGACGTCGTCGTGGACGAGTTGCGCGAGGTCGACCTCGCGCGCGGGATCGTCGGCCTTGGTGGCGTCGCGCATGCGCGCGGCGAGTTCGAGCATGCGGCCGGCGGCACTCTCGAGGTCGTGGAACATGCGGCGCGCCTCGGGCGTGCGCTCGATGTGAGCTTCGAGCATCTCGGCGTTGCCGAGCACGACATGCAGTAGGTTCTTCACGTCGTGCGCGACGGCCGAAGCCAGCAGACCCGCGACCGCGCGGCGATCCGCCTCGAGCAGCGCTTCGCGATGCCGCGCGATGTCGTCGGCTTGGTCTTGCAGGCGTCGGAACAGCACCGACGAACCCACGAACAGCAGCGCGGCGGTCACCCCGACGAACGCGAGCCCCTTCACACGTTCGTTGCGCGCCAGTTCTTCGACGGACCCCGATTCGTTCTTCGCGATCGAACCGGACACGACGATGTACGTGCCTGCGACGACCAGGTAGCCGAGGCAGAGCAACCACGCGGATCGCGTCGGTCCCATCCTCATCGGCACCCCCCGCGGCACGCGAAGGGCCGCATCGTAGAGCGGGGCCGTCGAACCCGACACGGTGTCGACGAGAAGGAGAGAGCGTCCGCGGGAGGCCCCGGGCGTTTCATTTCTCAACAGCCTGTCGAACGGGACCCGCGCGACGCCGCGACGATCCGAGTCGACCGACGCGACGTCAGGGCGCGAACACCGGTTCGAGGCGCTCGAGCGCCGTCGTCACCGCCAGCACCACGTGATCGGCGTCGAGCACGACGTAGACGCCGTTGCGCCGGAAGCCGAGCTCCCAGACCAACGTCTCCTCGATGCGCATGGGGTCGTCGATCGGCTCGCGCCGCACCGGCCACGGGACCTTCGAGAAGTCGCGGGTCGGCGGCATGTCGATCAAGCCGACGACCGACACGGCGTCGGGTCCGACGCGGTCCCGCAGCGCGCGAAGGGTCGCGAAGTCGTCGTCCTCGGGCCGTTCGAACGGGGGATACGCGGCCATCAAGAACAGCACGATCCGGCGCGTGCGGATGTCGGCGAAGTCGACGCGCGCGCCATCCGCGACGTTCGTGAACTCACCGAGCTCGAGTGGCTTGCCGATGAGTCCGAGGACACGGACCAGTTCGCGCTCGGCGGTGAGATCGCCGTGGTCGCGACCGAGCTCGATCGCGCGAGCGCACGCGCGCTTCTGCTCCGCGACGTCGATCGTCTCGCGCCACGCGAAGTCGACGAGCAAGTTCTCGGCGTAGAGGCGCGCGCGTGCGCCGTGTTCGAACTCGACGAGCATGCGGTCGATGTGCGCGAGGCGCGACGCGGGCGTCTCCGTCGGGTCCTTCATCGCGGCACAGGTGCGCCACACGCGAGCGAGCTCGCGTACGTCGGCCGGCATCGACGACGTCTCCATCAGGGCTTCGGTCTCGCGGACGACACCGGCGACGTCACCCTCGGTGTTCAGGAGGACGCCGAGCCGCAGCTCGTACGCGTCAGGCACACGCGGATGGTTCGGCTCCGCTTCGAACAATTCGCGTGCGAGCTCGGCACGCCGCAGCAGCGCTCGGCGTACGACCTCTGCGTCATCGCCCGTGAAAAACCCCGGCAGCGGCGTCGCGTCGAGGTCGGCGACGATGGCTTCCGCCGAGCGCGCCGCGGGGCGCACGCTCGAAGGGTCACCTCTTCGCGGCACAGGATCCTGCGCGAAGAGCGCTGCGACGACGCACGACGCGAACACGCCGCCGCGCATTCCAGGTCGTGTCGTCGTCGCCGCGATCATTCCGTCACTTCCCGCCGTTCGAACCGGCCGGCGCCGGTTCGGGCGCCTTCGGCGGCGTTTTTCCACCGCCGACGTACCCGAGCTGCTGCAGCAGTGGGTCCGCGTCCGATGCGGGCTCCGCGCTCGGCTCGACGACGATGGTCATCCGTTGATCGGCCGACAGTAGTTCGCCGCTCTCGTCCCGGTCTGCCATGAAGATGCCGGCGCCCTTCGGCAAGTTCTCGTCGAGGATCGTGTCGCCGGTCGTCGAGTCCTCGATCGTCACGTGCTCGGTGCCGTCGCCGTTGTCCTCGGTGGTCACGACGTAGTGGTCGTAGACGTACTTCGTCGCCGCGCCGGCGACGCCGGCCGAGATCAGCAGCACGGCGGCGAGCAGCCATCCGCGTTGCGCGCGCTTCCTGGGGGGGTCGTGGATCGCTTCCATCAGTCGAGTCTCCAACGCTTCGCCTGTCGAACCTCCGTCCCAACGTCGGGAGCGGAGAGGCTTCAGCGCGCTTCGGACCGGATCCGGGGACTCGTGCACGTTCACCTCCGCGCGTTGAATGCGGCCATCAGTCGGAGTCGCGCCCGATGCAGGCGCGACTTCACGGTGCCCTCGCGCAGGTCCAGCACCGCGGCGATCTGCTCGACGCTGAGCTCTTCCAAATAGAAGAGCGACGCGACGTCCTGGAACCGGCGCGGCAAGCGCTCGAGTTCGCGGCGCGCCGCTTCGGCATCGTCGACGTCGGGGTCGGCGGTTTCCGCAGCGGTCGGCTCGGCGACGTCGTCGAGTCGCACGAGCGAGCGCCACCACGATCGGCGCACGTGCGCGTGCAGCGCATTCGTCGCGATGCGGTACAGCCAGACCCGCAGCGGAACCCCGCGCTCTTCGTAACGGTCGAGCGCGCGGTAGGCCGCGAGGAACGTCTCGGACACCAGGTCGTCGGTCAGGTGCGGATCGCCGCACCGGCGCAGCAAGTAACTGCCGATCGCCGGCGCGTGCGCGCGGAACAACAGAGCGAAGGCGTCAGGATCGGTGCTCGCCCGCGCGGCAGCTCCGTGGTCGCCCGGCGCACGCAGCGCCGGATCGGCGGCCACGGAATCGGGCGTCCAAGGAAAGGTGTCGTCGCGTGCGTTCATCGGTCGTGACGTCCCTTGAAGGCGACGGCCGCGCACGAGGTTCCCGAACTCCCCAGGATTTCCGGTCCGAGCGCGCACCGCGCCCGACCCCGCGTCACGCCGACGGCGATTGGCCGTCACGTTTCCCGTCGGCCTCGTCGATGCGTTCGACCAGGCGCATCAGTTCGGCATCGGTCACGATGCCCTTGTCGACGAGCACTTGCTTCAGCGCCTTCACCGCGAGACACAATTGGCCGACCGTCGGCGCCAGATCGGCCGCGCCGTCGTTGACGCGGACCGCGCGCAGGCGCTCGTTCTCACGCGCCAGATCGCTGATCCGCGTGTGCTGGTAGATGTCGAAGATCCAGTTGATCAGGCTCATCGATCGGGACTCCTGGGGTGGGTCGAAGGAAGCTGCCCGGCGCGCGATCGGTCCGGGACGGCGGAGTGACGGAGCCAAAACGCTCGGCCAGGCACGACCGGCCGCCCCCACTTCCCGGGGCGATCCGAGCCACCCGGCATCGACGGCGCATCTTGCCAGAAGGTTGACCGGCTCTACATTCGCCCGGGCACGTCGGAGTGTCTCCTAGCCACACGTTCCCATCGGGCCGATCTCGCTTCCCCGTGAGTCGGCTCCGGTCCATCCACCGCCAATCGGCATCGTCCACTGGCGTCATCAGGGAGGTTGTCCAGCACATGATCTCGAAATGGATCGTCCTCGCGCTCGTCTCGCCCGCGCTCGCGCTCCCCTGCGCCGCGCAGGATTCCGTGTCGAAGACCGGGTGTCTTCCCGGCGATGCCGTGTCGCCGTGGGACGACGGCGCGGCCGTCAATGGGTCCGAGCAGGAGAACTCGTACGTCGTCGACATGACGACCCTCACCACCTCGTGGGGCAACGTGTTCGGCATCGCTCCGATCGTCAAGGCCGGCAAGAGCAGCCCGACGTTCTTCACCAGTTTGATGGCCGGCTCGGGAATGTCGCGTCGCACCGCGAAGGGCGTTCCGTTCGCTTCGGCCGCGTATGCCGAGTGGAACGCGCCGGGTTTCGGCGTGAACAACGACCCCGCGATCAACGACGCCCCGAGCACCGTCAGCACGTCCGACCTCAGCGGTCATCAGTTCGCGACGGTGTTCGCGGAGAGCGGCGTGACCGGCTTCGGCGGCAACTACCAGGGCGTGGTCTCCGCGCTCGTGAACGTCGATCCGGAGAACCCGACGCGCCTCTACGTGAAGCGCATCCAAGCCGCCGTCAACGGCTGTGACGCGACCGGCAGCACGGGCAACACCTACACCGGCGCGGTCGACGAGGACGGCAACCTGACGTTCCGCACCGACGGCTTCGGCACCAGCCCGGCCCACTCCGGAAGCTGTGGCCTGCTGCCGTTCCTCGCGAGCGGCGACAACAACCTGTTCATGGTCGCCAGCCAGGCGCGCAACTCGGCCGTGCGCAACGTGATCTCGAACGACTACCTCGCCGGTGGCGCGTTCGATCCCGGCACGACCAAGTGGCTGTGGCGCAACAACGCGACCAACGGCAACCCGCCGTCGATCATGCCGGCCTCGGTCACCGGTGGCCTGCCGTACTTGATCGGGACGAACTTCAACAAGCAGTACGTGCGCGGTGACGACTTCGCGACCGTCGTGTCCGACCTCAGTCACCTGACCGGCACGACCACGGACCACCGCGGCAACCTCAGCTACTGCTCGAAGAACTTCGCGTTCCTGAACTCGACCCACGGCATCGCCGCGGTCTTGGCGAAGGGTTCCGCGGCCCCGACCGATCGCTTGCTCGTGTTCGGACTTGGGCCGAACGGCGTCGTGACCGGCGCGATGGAACTGATCCTGCCGGGCACCGTCACCGACAACTCGACCGGCTTCTCGAACCTCGGTCCGGGCCCGAACGAGTTCGACCACTACCACAGCCAGGTCGGCAACCAGGGCGGCACGGGCCAGGTCGCCATCAACCTCGACCCCGCCGGCAACCTGCTGGTCGCGGCCGAGGTCGATCATCCGACCGGCGCGGGCTCGAACCACGCCTACGGCATCAACTACATCGCGGTCTGCCGAGTCACTCCGGCCGGCGCGTCGGCGTGGACGATGGCGGGATACCAGGACGGTTCGGTGACTCAAGGCGGTAAGCCGATCCTCGACGGCCCGTCGCCCGGTGGGAACGTGATCGGCCAGATGTGCGAACTGTCGAAGGTCGCCCCGACGCCGGGCGGTCCGTCGGTGTCCGGTCCGATGATCGACGCCGGTGGCAACGTCTGGTTCAGCTCCGCGGTCGAGTTGTTCGCCAACAACGAGTTGACCACGGGCTTGCTGCGCGCGGTCTACGACCCGACGACGTTCAAGTTCGACCTCGAACTCGTGACCAAGCGCGGCGACGTGCACCAGGGCATGAACTCGGGTCTGCAGTGGCAGATCTCGGATCTGCCGATCGCCGACTCGAACTCGGTGGCGTCGGACACGGCGTGGTCGCAGAACATCTCGGAAGAGGCGCACCTCGGCGCCGATCCGACGGCGTTCGGCGCCGGCGACGTGCGTCACCTCGGCGGCATGGCGCTGTCGGCATCGATCACGTACGACGTCGACTTGTTCGGCGACTACGTCGATTGCCAGACGGTGCTGGGCTCGACCGACGAACGCTATCGCACGATGATCTACCTCTCGCCGATCACGAACAACGGCACGCAGAAGTACGGCTCGGGTTGCTCGGGCAGCGGCGGCTTCACGCCGGTGCTGTCGATGGACGGCCTGTTCGCGCCGAACCAGAACGTGACGCTCAAGATCGAGAAGGGCCTCGGCGGCTCGTTCGCGATCGTGTTCTTCGGTCTGGGCGGAGCTTCGGCCCCGATGTTCCCGCCTTGCACGCTGAACATCGCCCCGCTGTTGCCGAGCTACTTCACGCTGCCGTTGTTCGGCGCTGGCGCCGGCAATGGTGCGATCGCGGTCCCGGTCACGGTGCCGAACACGCTGCCGACCGGGTTCGCGTTCACCATGCAGGCATTCGTGTCGGATCCGGGCGTTCCGTCGCTGTTCTCGAACACGAACGGTCTGTCGCTGATCGTCCAGTGATCACGAAGCGCTCCTGAACGACACGGACGGACGCCGTCCGGGTCGCCTCGCACCCCGCTCGGGCCTCGTGCCCGGGCGGGGTGCGTCGCATTCCACCGATGCAGCACGGACGACATCCAGTCGAGATCGAAGGACCTTCGCGGTCCGTCGCGACGTCCAAGCTCGCGCATGCAACTCCGTTCTCGTGCGATCGCTCTGCTCCCGACCGCCATCCTCGCCGCGCTCACCGTGACGCCGTGCGCCGCGGCCGCCCCACCGCGGCCGTTGCTCGCCGGTTTCGGATTGATCGAGCGAGCCCCGGGCCAGTTCGTCGCTCCCGCGGGTGATGCCGCGCTCGTACTCGGGCCGGGCGGCCTGGACGTGTGGATGCACGACGGACGCGACGGCTCCGCACGCATTCGCTTCGAGTTCTCCTCGAACGTCGCGCCGGTCGCCGACGGCGACGCGGAGTCGGCGAACCTCACGCGAGTCGGCGACGAACCCGCATCGTTGCGCGCGTACTCGCGCGTGCGCTATCGCGACGTCGAACCGGGCATCGACGTGGTCGTGCGCACCGATCCGGATGGTCTGGCCTACGACGTCGAAGCGCGAGCGGGCATCGACGTCTCGACGTTTCGATGCACGATCGACGGTGCATCGGCGATCCGCATCCGCGACGACGGCGCTCTCGAGCTCGAATCGCCCGCCGGACGCTTGCTGCACCGCGCTCCGCGTTCGTTCACTCGGGAGTCGACGCCGCGACCGCTGTGCTCGCGCTTCGAGCGCGACGGTGAGCAAGCGGTGCGCTTCGTCGTCGACGCCGCGCCGGACGATCTCGGCGTGCGCGTCGATCCCGGGCTCGAGTTCGCGACGCGCTACGGCGGTTCGGACTTCGACGACATCACCGCGCTCGTCATCGCGCCTTCCGGCGGACTCGTGGTCGCCGGATCGACCTGGTCGACGAATCTGCCGCTCGCGGGTGTGCCGTTCGACAACAGCTCGAGCTTCCCGTTCGAGGACGCGTTCATCGCGGCGCTGGGCGCGGACGGCAAGACGCTGAGTTGGGCGACGTTCCTCGGCGGCTCCGGCAGCGATGCGGCGACGGCGTTGGCTCTGGACGGACTGGGTCGCGTGTGGATCGCCGGGCGCACGGACTCGACCAACTTCCCGACGACGTCGGGTGCGTTCGACACGAGCTACGGCGGCAATGGCGACGGGTTCGTCGCGCGCATCGATGGCCCGGGCAGTCCGCTCGGTGTGAGCACGTTCCTCGGCGGTGGCCAGTTCGACGACGTCCGCGGCATCGCGATCGCGGGCAACGGCAGCGTGCTGCTCGCCGGAGTGACGGCGTCGGTGGACTTCCCGGTCACTCCGAACGCGTTCGACACGACGTTCCAAGGTGGCCCCGCGTCACCCGACGCGTTCGCCTGCGGACTCAATGCGACCGCGACCGCGCAAACGTTCTCGACGTACCTCGGCGGGACTTCGGTCGACGAAGCGCGCGGGATCGCGGCGCTCGGGAACGACGCGATCGTCGTCGGTCGCACGGATTCGAGCGACTGGCCGACGCTCGCCGCGTTCGACGCGAGCTTCGGTGGCGGGCTCAACGACGGCTTTCTCACGCGCGTCGCTGCGACCGACGGGCAGTTGGTGTTCTCGACGTACGTCGGCGGCACCGAACCGGACGTGTTGGAATCGGTTGCGACGTTCGGCACGAACACGATCGTCGTCTGCGGTCGCACCCGTTCGCTCGACATGCCCGCTGCCGCCGCCTACGACCCGTTCTTCAACGGCGGCGACGACGCCTACGTCGCGCAATGGACCGGCGCGGGCGCGTTCAGCGCGGGCACGTACTTGGGTTCGCCGGGCGACGAACGCGCGCTCGCGGTGCGCATCGACTCGATCGGACAAGCGCTCGTCGTCGGCCGCGTCGATGCGGCCGGATTCCCTGCGACGTCGTTGGCGTTCGACGCGAGCTACAACGGCAACGGTGATGCGTTCGTGACCAAGTTCAAGCCGGCACTCGCGACGCTGGCCGAATCGACGTACTTCGGCGGCAGTGGGTTCGACGAGGCGCACGCCTGTGGCTTGTCGCCGACCAATGCTCTGATGTTCGCGGGTCGCTCGACGTCCGCCGACCTGCCGACCACGAGTGGCGCGTTCCAGACCGCTCCGCTCGGGAGCAGCGACGGCTTCGTCGGCATGGTGCGCGCGAAGCTCTGCCCGCAAGCGCCCGTCGTCCAGCCCTACGGCACCGGCAAGGCCGGCACGGCCGGCATCCCGCAATTGGGCTCACTGAATCAACCGATCGTGCCGTCGACGAACTTCCTGGTCACGATCGGGTTCGGCTTGCCGGGCGCGCTGCCGCTGTTGTTCGTGGGCTTGCAACCCTTGGCTTTGCCGTTCGACGGCGGGCAGATCCTCGTGAATCCGTTGTTCAACGTCGGCCTGCCGCCGCTCGATGCGGCTGGTCGCCTGTTCCTGCCGGTCCCACTCGCGGAGAACGCGTCCTTGTGCGGCGTCACGTTCTTGATGCAGGCGATCTGGTTCGATCCCGGCGCGGCGGGCTTCTATCACACGGCGCAGACCAACGGGCTGTCGATCACGTTCGGCTCGTAGCGGCGAGATCCGATCGAAGCGCAAGGGCCCGCGCGGTCGGTTCGACCGTGCGGGCCCTCGCATTCGAATCGCGTGGATCGCTCTGCGTTCAGCGCGCGCGATGCGCGAGCCGCATGTCGTTCACGGGAACCACATCGCGCCGGGTGCGCCGAGCTGATCGGTGCCGACGTCGTACGCCTGCGCGATCAACACGTGCGGCGAGATGCTGTGGGTCAGCACCGCGTTGAACTGCAGGATGCCGTTCGCGTCGGACGGCAACGTGAACACGAGGTTGTGGACGATCGGGATCGGCAGGAACTCGGGGTAGACCTTGCCGAGGATCGGCGCCGAGATCGTCTGCGCCCCCGGCGTTCCGGGGCTGATGCCGATGATGAAGATCACCGGGCTGTTCGGCGTGCAGTTGCCGATGTCCCACTCGACGTGCGTCTCGCCGCCGAGCCAATCGACCTCGCCGTCGTACACGTCGCACGTGAGTGCGCGCGGCCGATCGTCCGTCAGCGCGAGCGCGGACAGTGCGCCCGAGAACGTCGCGAAGCCGAGCGTGCTCGGGGACGAGTTCACGGTGCCGGTCGGGACGAAGTTCAGATCACCGAAACGGCCGCCGTTGCTCGTCGAGAACACGTTCGGACCCTGGTTCTCGGTGATGAACATCAGGTGCGGGTAGAACGCGCCATCGCGGCCGAGGAACGTTCCGCCGCCGGGATCCATGACCATGTCGCGCACGTCGCCGACCTGCTGCGTACCGGCGATGCCGGTCGCCGCGACCATCGTGTCGAAGTCGCTCTCGTTCAGGATCTCGATCGCCGAGTTCGGCGTGACCGCCGTGATCGTGCCGTCGGCTTGGACCGTCAACGCCGCGATCGGCAGCACGATGACCGAGCCGTCCTGGACCGGATTGCCGTTCACGAGTTCGTCCTCGTCGAACGACAGGTAGACGTTGCCCATGTCGTCCTGAGCGAACGCGTCGACGTCGATGTCGTCGCCGGCGCCCGCGCTCTGGCCGATCGCGCCGAGGATCGCGGTCTCCGCGAGCAGGATGTGGATGCGATTGCCGCTCGCGCTGGCGACGAAGCGGAACAGAGAGCCGTCGGCCGCGCCGCGCGGTGCGTTGTCGGTCGACGCTCCCGCGCCCCCGAACGATTCGCGCACCGACCAGATCGAGTCGTAGTTCGTGAGGTTGCCGAACGGGAACGGCACCAACGTCGCGGGGTAGTGCAGGTACTCGAGCGCGTCGATGGCGCCGAAGATCGACTCGAAGTGATCGCCGTCGCCGTCTTCGTCGCCGAGCAGAGCGTTGGTGGTCGCGGCGGTGTGGATCTTCTCGGTGGAGACACCGAAGCCCGGGGCGAACTGCAAGACGTCACCGGGTCCGATGTTCGCGAGCGGAGTCCCGCTCGAACCCGAGATCGTCGTGCCACTGCCGTCGGTGGCATACACGAAGGTGAATCCGCCGCCGATGATCTGGGCGGACGCGGACACGGAGAGGACGCCGGCCGCGAGCGCGGTCGCGATGAATCGACTCGACATGGTGGGAAGGTCTCCTGGTGACGAAGTCGCGCCGGAGTGGGCTCGTACGGCGCGTTGTCCCGCTCTCTGATCGGACGGCCGTCGGCGCGACTTGAGGCGCAATTCCGAACTTCCACGACTGGCCTCGACTGAAGTCCCGGCCGGCAACCTCGGCCCGGCCTGATCGACTCTTCACGGGCCCGTGCGGTGGGCGCCTGTTACTATTCCGCGCCTTCCCCCGTCGCAGTGCGCCCCCCACGCCACGCTCCGCAACCTCGTTTACGGGACCTAGCCGCATGATCCGCATCCGCACGCTCGCCCGCTTCCTCGGGCTCGCGCTCCTCTTCGTCACGCCCGCGCTCGCCACCGAGAAGATCCGCGTCGCGACCTACAACGTCGAGGGGATCGACACCGCGACCGCGGGATACACGAGCTTGGTCGACGTACTGAAGCGCATGAACGCCGACGTCGTCATGATCGAGGAAGTCGACGGCAACACCGAAGCGACGCAGGTCGCCGCGCTGGCCACGGCGACGGGCTACGGACATTCACGCGTCGCGAATGCCGCATCGAGCCTGACCGGCGGATTGCGCAACGCGGTGCTGTCGAAGTACCCGATCGTGTCGCATGTGTCGTGGACGTCGCCGGCGATCTCCGGCGACCCGACCGCGAACGACATCACGCGCGAGATCCTGCAGGTCACGGTGAACGTGCCGCAGGTCTGCCAGCCGGTCGCGTTCTTCGTGGTGCATTTGAAGGCCAGCTCGACGTCGACCGACAAGTTCCGCCGTGCGGTCGAGATCCTGCGCCTGAAGAAGGTCATCGAGAACTACAAGAACGCGAACCCCGCGCACCACGTCGTGCTCGGCGGTGACTTCAACGACGACGTCGACGACGCGCCGTTCGGCAACACGTTCAACTCGCTGCCGAGTGGTCTCCCGGCGTCGTACGACCTCGGAACCGACATCGCGTTCCCCGTGGTCTACGACCCGTTCAACACCATCGCGGCGATCGGCGGACTCTCGCTGCAGTACCTCGATTCGACGTTGGAGGATTGCTCGACGTGCTACCTGACGCGCGCGGCGTCGGGCCGCCGGCTCGATTACGTGTGGACACCGTTCAACACGATCCGCCTCGGGGACGAGACGTACTCGTCGACGGTCGACAACGGCGTCGACGACGCCGCGATCGGCAACTTCATGCGCAAGAACCTGACCCCCCTCGCGTCGGGAGCGAGTGCGTCGGCCGCCGATCACTATCCCGTGTTCGGCGACCTGCTGTACGAGAGCTGCCATGGCTCGCGCTTCGGCACCGCGTCGCAGGGCAGCCACTTGCTCGGTCCGCGGGCCGGCATTCGCGGGACGCCCGTGCTCGGGGACGCGAACTTCGCGTTCCGCTTGCGCAATGCCAAGCCGTCGTCCCCGGCGGTGCTCGTGTTCGGGCAGAACAAGCTCGCGCCGCCGTTCGGCTTGCCGTTGGCGCCGTACGTTTCCGGCGCGAATCTCTACGTCGACATCACGACCTATTACGGGCTGTTCTCGTTCGCGACCGACAGCGCGGGCAATGCGGACTTCCCGCTGCCGTTGCCGGCGGTGCCCGGCTACGCCGGGTTGAAGTTCGACACGCAGTGGTTCGTCGCCGACGCTGGCAGCCCGAACGGGATCGGCGCGATGTCCGACGCGTACGAGGTCATCCTCCAGTAAGAGCTCGGGCCGCATGGCCCGACGCCCGCTCGGGCGTCGAGGCGAGGTGGGGGCCGACGGCCCCCACACCCCCTCGTTCGACCGCTCGCGGTCGAACGACCAAAGGGGGGCTTCACAAACGAGCGAAGCCCCCCTTTGGGAACCCCCGCGCCCTTGAGTCGCGCGTGAGACTTCACGCCAAGGGACGTCGAGAACGGGCTCTCGCTGCGGCCATTCAAAACCGCAGGGGTGGCTTCTCGACGGCGTGATTCGCGACCCATGTGGATCTCGCCCCAGGTGACGTACTGACGAGACGTGTAGAGCGGATCGCCACAGCTGCGGCGGGCTGCTGAATGGCCGCAGCGAGAGCCCGTTCTCGACGTCCCTTGGCGACGGAGTGGTTACTCGGGGACGCGCGGGCTTGGACCCGAGGGAGGACTTCGGGTCGCGCTTCGCGCTCCGCGGTGGCGATTGAAGGTGTGGGGACAGAGCAGATGAGGGGACTGTCCCCACCCGAGCTCGACGGCCATGACGGGGACGGAGGCGCGTCTGTCCCCGCTCTGTCCCCTTGCTCGGACGCCGTTGGCGATGGTCAGCGCTCGAACTCCAACCGTTCGACTCGATCGTGCAAGTCTCTGGGCTGCCACGGCGTAGCCCGCGTGCATTTGCCGCCGGCAATCGCACGCGGGTACCCGCGTGCGATTGCCGGCGGTGATCGCGTTCGGGTCGAGTCTCGGTGACCGGGTCTCTGGTCTCGGCCTCGGTTCTCGGTGATCGGTCACCGGGTCTCGTCTTCCGGTCTCACTCGACGCGTCGGATTTCGGATTGCGGTCAGCGTTCCGCCCTCGCGTTCATCCCGCGGCGACCGGCTGGGTCTCCGCGATCGAGCGGATGCGTTCGACGACCGCGAAGATCGTGTCGTCCGGCGTGGAGGCGCCCGCCGAGACTCCGACGGTTTGCGCTCCCGCGAACCAATCGACTTGGAGGTCTTCGGCCTTCGCGACCTGATACGCGCGCGGGTTCAAGCTCTGCGCGATCGACGTGAGGCGCTTCGTGTTCGCACTCGAGAACGAGCCGACGATGATCACGACTTCGTTGTCGCGCGCGAGCTCGACGATCTCTTCTTGATTGAGGCGCGTCGGGAAACAGATGGTGTTGATGAAGCGAAGGTCGACGACCTTGCGATACAGGACGTTCAACACTGCGACGACGTTCGCGAGCATCTGCGTCGACTGCGAGACGACGCCGCAACGTCGCATGCGCGGGAGCTTCTCGGCCTCCTCCGGCGAACTGACGACGACCGGATCGGGGACTTGGCTGGCGATGCCCACCACTTCGTCATGACCGTGGTCGCCGACGATGACGACTCGGCGTCCTTCGGATGCGAGTTCTCGGACTTCCGAGTGGATCTTCGAGACGAGCGGACACGTGCCGTCGAGGATCGTGAGGCCTTGCTGTCGCGCCGAGTTCCAGACGTCGACCTGCGTGCCATGCGCACGGAACAGGAGTGGCGCCGACTTGGCGTCCTCGAGGTTCTTGACCACCCGCACGCCGGACTCCGCCAACTGCTGGACGACGACTTCGTTGTGGACGATGTCGCCGAGCATGTAGACGGTGCCGTACTTCTTGGCGCTCTCGAGCGCCAACTGGACGGCGTCACGGACGCCGAAGCAGTAACCCGCGTGCTTCGCCAACTCGATGCGCATGGGGATCCTTCGCGTGGCCGAACTCGAATCGGGCTCGTCGGTCGATCGGGCTCGGAGGAACCGAGTCCCACCACCGCCGCCGTGGCCAGCCCGTCGAACCACTCGGCCCGGAGTCGACCGGTCGAACGATCGAAGGCTCGGAGTGCTTCGTCAGCGCTCCGCGCCCAGCTCATTCGTGCCCGCGCGACCGCGTCCGGGAGTCGTTCGATGGCCTGTCCAGTAGCACACGCCAGCGACTGGAGCGCAGCTTTTCAAGCTCCGGACGCGAACGCCGACGCGCCCCACCCCGACTCACCGGCCGCCGAAACTCCGGAAAGAGAACCGGGTTCGGGCGACGAACCCCGCTCGAGAGCTGTCCTGGCGGGTTGCCTGCACGGCTGCAACCGGGATACTCTCTCGCCACCCCCTGATTCGGCGCTCGGAACCCCCCGCATGAACCTCGCCATTCGCCGGCTTGCCGTTGCCGCCGTGCTTTGTTGCTGCGCCGGTTCGGCGCTCGGGCAGCAGAGCATCATCGACGCCGACCGCTACGCGCTCGAATACGCCCGGCGCAACCCGCAGGCGCAGAACAACGGCAGCATGCGTCAGCGCGGCATCATCGCGTCCAGCGTGCCGGCCGGGACGATCGTCAACGTCACGATCCCGAAGGCGCAGACCGGCACGAACTACAACGAGCCGATCGTGATCCAGGAGCCGTGGGACCTGAACGCAGGCGGCATCCGCCCGCTCATGGTCGTCTGGAACGGATACGGCAACTCGCCGTCGTCGTTCTACACGCCGGGCGTCTCCGGCCTCGACGAGGAGGCGAACTGCCGGAGCTGGTTGACCGTCGCGATGTTCGCGGTCGACGACCAAGCAATGGGTTGCGTGTCGCCGATCCCCGCGCAGACCAACGTCGAAGCAGTGATCGACTACATGATCGCGCACTATTCGGTCGACCTCGATCGCATCTACATGGTCGGCTGGTCGATGGGAGCCGGAGCCAGCGCGAGCTACGCGGCACGCCACCTCGATCCGAACGAGCCGATGATCGCGGCGCTCGCGCTCGACGCCGGCACGTTCGATCTGATCAACGCGTACAACAGCGAGTCGGGCGCGTTCAAGAACATCGCCCACCTGATCTTCGGCGGCCCACCGTCGAATCCGTCGTTCACGTTCAACTACGCGCGCTCCGAGTCGCAGTGGTACGACTTCGGGACGAACGCGATCCTCGAAGCGTCGTCGCAGTTGCGCAACCTGCGCCACGTCCCGATCCACCACGTCTACAGCACCGACGACACCGTGCTGTACCTGCCGACGCAGAACTCGTTGTTCACGAACTTCCTGACCGCGAAGGGCGCGACCATCGCGTCGACCGCCGTCTCGGGGCAAGTGCCGCCGCATTCCTGGAACATCATGGATCCGGTGGCGGCACTCGACTTCCTGCAGACGAAGACCGTGAACCGTTCGCCGGCTTCGTTCGAGATCACCGCGGATCGCAGCGCGCGGTACTACTGGGCCGACGTGACCCAACGCACGGCCAATCAGTTCTCGACGCTCGCGGTGACGACGAACGCGGTCGCCAACACTCTGACGCTGACCGGAGTCGCGAACGTCGGCGCGCTGACTCTCGCGCCACCGGTCGCCTCGATGAACGTCGGAGCGCACTTCACCGTCGCATTGACGACGACGGACGTAGGCGCGACTTCGCTGGTGATCGAAGGGGTGCAGACCCAGCCGACCTACGTGCTGAACGGCACGTCGTTGCTGACGGGATGGACCTGGGTCGCCGGTGACTTGACCTTGCCGGTGACGGCCACCGGGACGACGTCCCTCGAGGTGCGCTTCGACGACTTCGATGGCGTCATGAGCGGACCGTCGACGCTCGCGATCAACAACAACCTGCACCTGACGTTGACCGGGACCACGCCGAACCAGCCGTACTTCTTCATGCTCGGCACGTCCGAAGGCGTGTTGCCGTTGTCGCTGATCGATCCGTCCGACGACCGCAACATCTTGGTCGGGTTCAATCCGTTCCCGATCATGTTGCCGGCCGCGTTCGGCGGCGCGCCGACCGCGTCGTTCGACCTGTTCATCCCGAACAACGCCGCGCTGGTCGGGTCGCGCTTGTACTGCCAGTTCGTGACGTATCCGGGGTCGTCGCACGTGATCGACGTGATCTCGAATCGTCTCGACGTCGACCTGACCGCGGGTCCGTGATCCGCGCGATCGAGCGCCCCCTCCGACCGGAATCGAGCTTTCTTGCCACGTACGCAGAACTTCGTCGTCGGGCCCGAGCACAAGAACCTGAGCCCCTATCAGTTCCTGACCCGCGCCGTCCGCATCGGCCAACCCGGCCTGGTGCGCGAGTTGATCCGGCGCGGCCACGTGCAGGTCGATGGCAGCACGCTGCCGATGCTTCTGCCGCTGAAGCGCGGGAGCGTGGTCACCGTCGGCTGGCCGCTCGATCTCGAACAGGGCCAGCGTCGCTTCGCGAAGAAACTGCGCGTCGAGGTGCTGTTCCAGAACGAGCACGTCATCGCAGTGAACAAGCCGGCGGGCCTTCCGGTCGTCCCCGAACGTCGCCGTGAACGCGAGACGGTGCTCGATGTCCTCGACCCGACATTGGCGAAATCGAAGAGCGGTCAAGTCACGCGCGTCGTGCATCGCCTCGACAAACACACGAGCGGCGTCCTGCTGCTCGCGCGCGATCGCGACGCCAAGCGCATGCTGTGCGCCGCATTCAACGACCGCACGATCCACAAGGAGTACCTGACGCTGGTCCGCGGCACGCCGTCGACCGAGTCGGGCGAGATCGACCTCGCGATCGGCAAGGACCGCCGCCACGCGCTGCGCATGGTGATCGCCGAGCGCAAGGGCAAAGACGCCCTGACGCGTTGGCGCATCGAAGAGCGTTTCCGCGGGTACACGCTCCTGCGCGTGTTCCCGGTCACGGGCCGCACGCACCAGATCCGCGTCCACCTCGAGCACATGGGCTTCCCCGTGCTCTGTGACGAGCTTTACGGCGCGCGGCCCGAGCTGATGCTGTCGGAGATCAAGCCGGGCTTCCGGTCGAAGGACGCCGAGGCCGAGAAACCACTGCTCGACCGCCTGGCGTTGCATTGCGCGGCACTCGAGTTCCCGACCGGCGTCGGTTCGCAACGCATGCGCGTCGAAGCGCCCCTCCCGAAGGACCTCGAGGTGGTCCTGAAGCAGTTGCGCAAGCACCGCACCCCCTGAACTGACCGGCTGTGGGCTTTCGCCCGTGGTCCGCCTCCCTTATGCTCCCACGCTTTCTCGACGACCCCGTGCACGGATCGACGCCATGAAGACCAACGTTCGCAACTCGAAGACGAAGCGCTCGAAGAAGACCGGCTTCCGCTACCGCAACAAGACCAAGGGCGGCAAGAAGGTCATCAAGCGTCGCCGCTCGCGCGGCCGCAAGATCGGCAACTGATCCCGTCGTCGCACGATCCCGCGGCGGCCCGGGCGACCCGCTCGGGCCGCCGCGGCGTTTGCATCCGACCAGCGCAAGGCCGAACACGGGGACCCTGCGCTTCGAGTCCGCGCGCGGCCAGCTCTTTGATCGAGGTCGACGGCCGGGCGGCGAGGCTCACGGCTCCGGCGCCCGCAGGACGAGGATCGGGATCGGGCAGCGCAGCAGCACGCGTTCCGTGACGTCGTCGAGCATCCACGTCGGCGCGCCCTCGGGACGATGGGCCCCGATGATCAAGAGGTCGTGACCGCCCTCTTCGATCTCGGCGAGCAGCTCGTCGACGATCAAGCCGTCGCGCACGACGATGTCGAACGGCACGCCCGATTGCTGCAGCAGTTCACGCACCTTCGCGTGCTGATCGAAATCCTCGGTCGGCGACTCGACCGCCTGGCGCGCTTCGCGCCGCTCCGTGAGCGGCAATTGCTCGGGCAGCGTCACGCCCGCGCGGATGTGGATGGCGGTGAGGCGCGCACCGAGGCCGCGCGCGATCTCGATCGCGCCGAGCGTCGTCGCCGCGCTGTGCTTGCCGCCCGCGACCGCGACCAGCACACGAGCGAACTTCGCGCTCGGCCTGCGCGCCACCAACACCGAGGTCTTCACCGAACGCACCACGGTCGCGACGCGGGATCCCTTGAACAGCCGCACCAACGCGCGCCGTCCCGCGGGCGGCACGATCGACAACGCGTACGCGCCGGCCTGCGACTCCGCGAGCACCGCGCGTTCGGCCGGCCCGGGTCGGATCGCGACTCGAGTCGTGAATCCGTCGCGGTCGAGTCTCGCATTCGCGTCCTCGATCAGGCGCGGGTGCTGCGCGACGTCCTCGGTCGTGGCGAGCAACGTCAGACGCGCGCGCAATGCGGGCACCATCTGCTTCGCCGCGGCGAGCGCCCATTCGCCTCGGATCGACGGATCGACGTACAGCAGGATGTCCATGGTCGGCAGACCCTTCAGGACGCGAACAGCAGGATGAGCGGAGTCACGAACAAGAACAGGACGAACGCGATCGAGCGCCGCGGATCGCGCACGCAGATCGACGACAAGCGGTCGAGTCCGTGCTGGAACGGCGCGAACACGAGGAACACGATCGGGATCGCGAGCGCCGCCACGCACAGCATGAAGATCAGGACCACGGGCAGCGCGTCGGGGTGCTTGACGATGCAGGCCACGAACAGCGTGTCGACGAACGTCGTGACGTTCGCGCCCATGATGTACGGGAACAGGTTCTCGCGCCGGACGTAGCCCTTCGCCGTCAGCGGCACGAGCACGGTGATCGACACCGACACCGACAACGTCAAGGTCGTCACGATCATGCCGACCAGGAACATCACCGGCGGACGGAACAACACGCTCGACACGCCGGCGAAGCGGGGCGACGTCCCACTGACGTCGGGCAGCGCGTGGTCGAGGACTTTGAACGCGACCAGCAGCATCGCGACGCCGAGCACGAACACGAGGAACGGCCACGGGATCATGCCGACCAGCATCAGCGCCGGTCGCATCAGCATGTCGACGACCGAATCGACGTTGCTGCCGCCCGACATGCGCAACCGTTCGAGGACGGCCGGATCCCGCAGCAACCACTCGCCGACGGTGAGTGCCGGCACGCACAGCACGGCCGCGATGAAGAACGCCGCGGCGCCGATGTACGCCGTCCGGCCGTGCTGGCGCGAACGGTGGTCGTGCAAGAACCCGACGAACAGGATCACGAAGCCGGATCCGAGCCGTGAGCCGCAGATCATCCCCATCGACTCGAAGCGATCGAGCGCGCCTTGGTCGAGCAACGTCAATGCGATGCTCGCGACCGGCGAGCCCGACATCAGGATCATCGCGCCGATCCAGCCGAGCCCTACGGCAGAGACCGGGCCGCCGACGCCGAGGGTCTGCAGCAGCGTCGCCACCGCCGACGCGCCTTTGCCGAGCGTCCCGATCGCGAGGATGATCAGGTAGATCCCCGCGCCGAGCGCGATCAGTCGCTTGAGTACGCCCAACGTCGTTCGTTCCGCTCGATGGAGAGGATTGGACGATCAGTGTGGCTGCGGATTCGCGCGGATCAAGTCACGGCTGACGACGACTCGTGAGCGAAGCGCACGATCGGCGCAGGTCGCACACTCGTCCGACTCGCATGCGCTCGTGCGTCAGCACGTTCTCGCGCGACCGGAATGCGCGACTCGCCACGGCACCGCGGTCGACATCGTCCCGCACGGACCGCGAGAGCCACGCGCTCAGCGGTCCGTCGACAGGGCTTCGGAAGCTCGTTCGAGGAGTTCGGGGATCTTCGCCGCGCCCAAAACGCCGAGGGACGCCAAAGCATCGGCCAGCACGCGCTCCGCGGGCCCCGCCGACAACGGCGCGGGCAACGACGCCCGTACGGCGGGCCCGTACGACGCTTGGGTGACGATGCGCGGATCGAGCAACACCACCAAGCCGCTGTCCGTCGGCCCACGCACGATGCGGCCCGACCCTTGCCGGATGCGCAGCAACGCGCGCTGCAGCGAGTAGTCGCGGAACCCCGACTTGCCACGGCGATCGAGCGCCTCGCAGCGCGCCGCGTGTACCGGATCGCCGGGGGACTCGAACGGGATGCGCTCTTGGATCACGCACTTGATGCGCGCGCCCGGCGCGTCGACGCCTTCCCAGAACGACCGCGCGCCGAGCAACACGGCGCGCTCCGCGTTGCGGAAGCGCTCGAGCACACGCGCCGTGCTGCCGTCCTGTCCAGGGCACAGGACCTCGATGCCCTCGCGCGCGAGCGGCGCGCGCAGGAGTTCGGCGACACGCGTCATGCGCGATCGCGCGTTGAACAACACCAGCGTGCGACCCTCGAGCAGGACGGCGAGCGCGAACGTGGTCCGCGCGATCACGCGAGCGGCGGCGTTCGCGTCCCGCGCGAGCGGATCGCCGAGCGCGAGCGGCAACACGAACCGCAACTGACGCGCGTAGTCGAACGGCGAGCCGAGACGCAACGGCTCGAGCTTGCGCGCGGCATCGAACTCGTCGAGTCCGGTCTGTCCCGCGAAGAACGTGAAATCGCCGGCCGAACTCAGCGTCGCCGAGGTCATGACGGTGGCGTGCAAACGCTCGAGCACGCGCATGCGCACTTCGGCGCCGATCTCGATCGGCACCATGCGCAACGCGATCGACGTGCGCAGCGCTCCGCCGCGTTGCTCGATCCACGCGACCTGCCGATCGCTGCCCTCGAGGATCGCGTCGAGCGCGGCGGCGACGGCATCCACACGCTCGGCGGCGAGCCCGAAGTCGAAGCGCAACTCCGCGAGCGTGCCGCTGGCGTCGCGATCCTCCAGCCCCGATGCTTCGAGGTGGTCCGACAGTTCGGCGAGGCGCACCGCGATCGACCGATACTCCGCGTTCCATGCGCGCGCGGCGGCCGCGAACGCCTCGAACGCCGGACTACCGCGGACCGGTGCGTCGAGCCGCACGAGCCGGCGCACGTCGCCGTCCTCGGGCGTGCCGGCACCCGCGAACAACGGCGCCAGCGTGCTGCTCCACCCGTCCATACGGACGATCAAGGCGGCCGCGGCCGCGGTCGCTTGCTCGACCTGCTCGCGGATGCCGAGCAACGGCACGCCGCTCTTCTGTTCGGCGCGCCGCAAGTCGGCCGCCGCGCCGGCGCCGCGCTTGCGGCCGAGCAGACGCGCCAACGTGAAGCGCGCTTGCCCCTCCGAGACTTCGAGACCGAACGCTTCGGTGGCCGAGTCGGGGAGGTCATGGCCCTCGTCGAACACGATGCACGTCGGTTCGAAGAACCCACGCGGCCAGTTCAACGCCAGCGCATGGTTCGCGATCAGCAGATGCGCACCCGCGACGCGACGCGCAAGCCGCGGATAGAAGCACCGCGTCCCGAAGCGACACCGGCGGCCCGATGGCCCATGCTCACAGCGCACGTCGTCGACGAGCCGCGACAACGACGGCAGCCGCCGCAACATCCAGCTCGACACGCGTTCGAGATCACCGTCCGCGCTGCATGCGGCGAAACGTTCGAGGTAGAGCGCGCCCAGTCGGTCGTGCGGATCGCCGTCGTCCATCGCCTGCTCGAGGACCGTCGCCAACCGCCGCAGACAGAGGTAGTCCCCGCGACCCTTCACCAAGGCCACGGACAGCGGGATCCCGAGCGCGCGGACGAGCGTCGGCACGTCTTTCTCGAACAACTGCGCTTGCAGGTTCTTGGTCCGCGTCGCGAGGATCACCGGCACCTGGTTGCGCCACGAGAACAACGCGGACGGCACGAGGTAGCCGAGTGATTTGCCGACGCCGGTCCCGGCTTCGGCCACCAGCGCCTTGCCCTCGTGCAACGCCTTCGCCACGGCATGCGCGAGTTCGACTTGCTCGGGGCGTGGCACGTAGCCGACCAACGCGTTCGCGAACGGACCATCGGCGGCGAACACCGCGTCGATCGTCTCGCGCTCGACCGCGACGAACGGAGGCTCGCCATCCCCGCGCGGCTGGCCCACGAGCCCGTCCTGCGCGACGAAGCGCTGCGGCTGCTCGGATCCGCGCACGTCGGCGACGAGATCGTGCGTGGCCGCGTCGCCTCGCGAGAGCAACGCATGCAGCGATTGCACGGCCGTCAGCGAGTTCTCGCGCGCCAGATCCTCGCGCAACTGCACCACACGGCGTGCGAGCAAGCGGACCTCGTCGGCCGCGCTGCGCGCCTCTTGCAGTTCCGCCAGTCGAGCCCAAGCCGCGAGACCGAGATCACCGAACTCCGGGTGGACGAGCAGCGCGAGCATCGTCGTCTCGGCGATGCGCTCCCACTCGCCGTGCAGACCGAGCGCGTCGACCGCGATCGATTCGCGCAAGCGCGCGCGGTCCTCGGCCACCACGCGCGTGCCGTGCGCGAACGCGAACAACGTCAGCGCGGCCTCGACGCGATCGGCGTGACCCGTCAGCGCGCGCACCAGGACCTTGCCGGAACCGACGTCCTGGTCGGCTTCCACGCGCAGCGCGGCGAACTCGGTCGACGCGCGACCGACCCGCACCGTGACGAACGTGCACGCGACCGGCAATCCGGTCATCGCGGCGGTTCGTCGCGAGGTCGCTGCTCGCGCTCCCAGGTCTTCGCGTACTTGAGGAACACCGAGAACGCGCCCATCCACGCCAGGATGAAGCCGCGCAGGCCGTCGCGGAAGCCCTGCCGCCACACGTACATCTTCAAGAACCGCAGCGGCGGTCGCAGCACGAGCTTGTGCAGCGCGAAGCGCCTCCCGAGTTCGAGATCGCGACGCGCGACGATCGCCGCGTACGAGTCGATCTTGCGCACGTGGTGCGCGAGGTCGCGGAAGTTGTAGTGCGTGAGTTCGCCGAGCAGTCGCCGCGTCGACCCCTCGACGTAGACGTGATCGTGCGGGTCCTGACCGCCCCACGCTCCGCGCCGACGATCGAACAGTCGCAGTCGCCATTCCGGCCACCAACCGCCGTGATCGATCGGCTTGCCGGCGTAGACCGAGTGACGCGCGACTTCGTAGCCGACCGCCCGTTCGCTCTCGGGCCGCATGAGTTCGCGCGCGATCGCCGCGACGAGTTCCGGACTCGCGACCTCGTCGGCATCGACGCAGAACACCCAATCGTGCCGCGCGAGTTCGACGGCCCGCTGTTTCTGGCGCACGTGTCCGAGGAAGTCCTGATGCACGACGCGCGCGCCGCACGCGGTCGCGATCGCGACCGTGGCGTCGGTCGACCCCGAATCCACGACGACGAGATCGTCCGCGATCGCGAGCGCTTCGAGACACGCGCGGATGTTCGCGGCTTCGTCCTTCGTGATGACGCAGACCGACAGCGGCAGTTTGGACGCCGGAACGTTCATCGCGTCACGCGCCACGCAACCACGCGTCACGGCGAGCGCGCGTCGCGGCGTCGACGTCGTCGATCGCCGTGAGTACGACGCTCGAGGCCGGTCCACGCGTGAGGACCACCGAGCGCTCGATCAGGACGTCGTCACGCAACAGGGCGAAGGTCGCGCCGCGGCCCACGGGTACAGCGCGCAGTCGTTGCGCCAGCGTGTCGGCATCGACGCGTAATCCGTCCAACGCGATCAGCTCGTCGCGCGCCGACAGCCCGGCGAGCTCCGCCGGGGAATCCGGATCGATGCCGTCGATGACCGTGCGGCGCTCCACGCGGCGGACGCGCGCGCCGATCAGATCGCGCGCGGTCGGCTTGTCCTTCGGCTTGTCGCGCAGCGCGAGTCCGAATCGCGCGAGCGGCGCCTCGAACTCGAGCTCGGCCGTCGATCGCACCGCGCGATCGAAGAACGCGGTCAGGTCCGCGCCGGCCGCGGCCGAGCAGATGCGCTCGAAGTCGTGACCGCGATAGCCCCGACCCTGCGGCGGGAACTCGCGCACGAACGCGGCCATCACGTGGTCCAGAGTCGCGCGATCGGCACTCCTGGTGCGGATCTCGAGGTCGAGCAGCAACGCCACCAGCGCGCCCTTCGCGTAGTAGGACACACCCGAGTTCGGCGAATCCTCGTCCGGCCGATAGAGCCGGACCCATGCCAGCAGCGATGCGTCTTCCAACGTCTCGCAGGCTCGCCCGGGCGTTTCGCGATACCGCGTGATCGCGTCGGCGATGCGCTGGAGGTACACGGCACGGGCCATCACTCCCGCACGCAGCGGCGTGAGCTCGTCGTAGTAGGAAGTCACGCCTTCGGCGATCCACAGGGATCGCGTGTAGGTCTCGGCCCGCAGGTCGGCCGCGGCCAGTTCGGCCGGGCGCGCCCACTTCACGTTCCAGGAGTGGAAGTGCTCGTGCGCGATCAGCGTGACGAAGTCGTGCCAACCCACGGGCTCGTCGAACTGCAGACGCGGATGCAACAGCACGCACGAATCGCGGTGCTCCAGTCCGCCGCGGCCTTCGGCCGTCGTGAACGCGAGGAACGCGTAGTTCGCGTACGGCAGCGATCCGAACACGCGCGCGTTCTCGGCCACGATCGCGGCGGCGGCGCGCTCGACCTTCTCGGGCTCCCAGTTGCCGCGACCGCAGAACGCGAACGCGTGACGGACTCCGTCGACGTCGAAGCTGCGTTCGTCGAACGCGCCGCACGCGATCGGCGAGTCGACCAGTCGATCGTGATCGCTCGCGAGCCACGTGCCGTCGCTTGTTCGCGGCAATGCCGTGAACACGCGCCAGCTCGACGGCACGTCGATCGAGAGCGCGATCGGCTCGTGTTCGCGACCGCGTGGGATCAAGTACGTCGACGCCCCGTTCAGCAGCGCGCGCTCCGCGTCGACCCACGTGGTCCGCACCGACACTTCGTTGGCGTAGACGCGATAGCTCAGCTCGATCGTCCCCCGGCCGCCGCGCACGAGCAGCGTCGCTTTGTCGATGCGCTCGACGCGCGGTTCGGCGCCGTCGGATGCGCGTGCCCGCGGCGCGCGCAGATTGCGCGCGAACTCACGGATCATGTACGAGCCGGGCGTCCAAGCCGGCAACCACAGCTCGAGGTCGCCGTGGACGTCGTCCACGCGCAACGTCACGTCGACGTGGTGCGTCGCGCATCGCGTCAACCCGACCGCGTAATGCAGCCGGGGGGCGCTCACGGGTCGCCCCACGCGCGATCGATCAGCTCGAGCGGATGCACGACCTCGACGTCGAGGCGGCGCATGCGGACTCCGGCGCGCCATTGCAGCAGGCAACCGGGATTCGCGCTGACGAGGACCGACGCGCCGGTGTGCTCGACGTCGGTCATGCGCTCGGACAAGAGCGCCAGCGACTCTTTCGGATGCAACGCGTTGTAGAGCCCAGCGGCGCCGCAGCAGCGATCGGGCCGCGCGAGCTCGACCAACGTCAGGCCGGGGATCGCGCGCAGGAGGTCACGCGGTTGCGCCGTGACGCGCTGCGCGTGCGCGAGATGGCAGGCGTCGGCGTACGTCACCTTGGCCTTGCACTCGCGCGGCGAACCACGCATCCCTTGCTCGGCCAAGAACTCGGTGACGTCCTTCACCTTCGACGCGAACGCGTGCGCCGCGGCCTTGTCCATCGCCGACAGTCCGCTCTGGTCGTCGAGCAAGCGGCCGTACTCCTTCATGGCCGCGCCGCAGCCCGCGGAGTTCACGACGATCGCGTCGACGTCGCCGAGGTCGGCGCACGCGCGCACGAGCTTCAGCGCCGCGGCGCGCGCGAGGTCGAGCTGACCGAAGTGCGCGGACAGCGCGCCGCAGCAGCCGCGCGGTTCGATCACGTCGACGTCGAAGCCCTGGTTCGACAACACACGGACCGTCGCGCGGTTGATCGAGCCGAGCAGGATCGGCATCACGCAGCCTTCGAGGAACGCCACGCGTCCACGGCGCGCGCCCTTCGCCGGCGTCGTGCGCGGCAGCCCTTTGCGCTCGCGCGCCGGCGGCAGCGGCGGCAGCAGTTGGTCGCGCAGATCGAGTTCCTCGGACAGGAAGCGCACCACGCCGTACTTGCGCAACAGTCCGCGCACGCCCGAACCGTGGACCATGCCGAGCAGAGCGGCGACGCGACGCAATTTCGCCGGATGCGGCAACACGGAGCGCAGGAACCAGCGCTTCACGCGTTGCTTCAGCGGCTTCTTGCGCACGGGCTCGAGCACGTGCGAGCGCGTGAACTCCATCATCGCGCCGTACTCGACGCCCGACGGGCAGACCGGTTCGCACGCGCGACAGACCAGGCATTGGTCGAGATCGCGAACGACGTCGTCCTCGGGAGCGATCGTGCCTTCGGCCAAGCCGCGCATGAGGTAGATGCGGCCGCGCGGACTCGACGACTCGCGGCCGAGCAGTTCGTACGTCGGACACGAGGGCAGACACAGACCGCAATGCACGCAGTCGAGCGCGCGCTCCATCTGCACCAAGTCTTCGCGGGAGTGGATTCCGCCGGTTGGAGTCGCGCTCATGCGACGTCATCCCCTTCCACGCGACCCGGGACGAGGATGCCGGCCGGGTCCGTGGCTCGCTTGAGCCGGCGTTGCAGCGTGAACGAAGCCGTTCGACCCAAGTGCCGCGCGAACATCGCTCGGATCGCGGCCGGACCACTCTCGATCGTGAAACGCATGCGTTCGGGTTCGCGTCGCGTCAACGCCGAGAGCGCGTCGAACGTCGGCCGCGTCGGCTCGCCGGCGAACACGAAGCGGATCAGGCCGAGCGCGGGTTCGACCAGCAGAGCGCACGGCGCGCCGGTTCCGGCGCAGGCCGCGAGGCCAGCTTCGACCAAGCCACCGAGCGTCGACTTGCCCGCGCGCATCGGCAAGGCCGCGAGCTTCGCGACCACGGGCTTCGACGCTCCGTCGAGCGCGCAACGCGACGGCCACTCACGGATGCGCTCGAACGTCTTGACACCGACGTCGGCATCGAGCGCTTGCACGAGCAACGCCTGCGCCGCGGCCGCGGCGGTCCGGATCGAGGACAGCGCGCGTTCCACGGCCTTCTCGGCGTCGCAGTAGCGCAGCAGCACGAGGTACGCGCCGTCTTTGTGCCCGAGATCGAGCGGCAACTGCGCCGAGCGCGCGGATTCGACGTCGACGACGACGTACGCGACCGGTGCCTCGCGCGCTTCGCGCACGAGCGCGAGGAAGCGATCGAGCGTCTCGGCATCCCCGAGCGTGACCGCGATCGACGCATCGCATTGCGGCAACGGCCGCAGGCGCAGATGGACTTCGCAGATCACGGCCAACGCGCCGCACGAACCATGGAGCAAGCGATGCAGGTCGTAGCCGGTGACGTTCTTCACCAAGCGGCCGCCCGACGTCGCCAAGCGTCCGTCCGAATGCGCGGTGAGCGTGCCGAGCACGTGGTCGATCGGTTGGCCGAATCCCGTCCGCAGTGGTCCGGACACTCCCGCGGCCAACACACCGCCGATCGTCGCGCGTTCGAGACCAGGCGGATCGAGCGGCAACCACAGGCGTTCCGCGCGCGCGGCTTGCGCGATGTCGGCGAGGCGCGTGCCGGCTTTCGCGCTCAGCGTTTGATCCGCCGCGTCGAATCGCGTGATGCCCGCGAGTTGACCCGTGAGCAACACGATGTCCGCCGACGCCGGCACGGCGCCGCGGTCTTGATGCTGCCCACCGCCCCACGGTGCGACCGTGACCCCACGCTCCGCGGCGACCTGGAGCACCGCAGCGACTTCCTGCGCCGAGCGCGGACGCAACGCGAGCTTCGGCCGTGCGCCGAGCACGCCGCCCGCGGGATCCTCGGGGCGGACGTCGAACGCGTCCTGTTTACCGAGCAGCTTGCGGAAGGGCTCGATCACGGGCCGTCCTCCGCCGAAGGCTCGAGCATGCCGGCCTTGGCCTCCACGCAGCGCTTGCCGGTCGGCAACACCTTGCCGGGATTCAGCAGTTCGCGCGGATTGAAGGCCTCGCGCAACAGGCGCATGCGCAGCAGGTCGTCGTCGCTGAACACGAGATGCATCGCGTCGCGCTTCTCGATGCCGATGCCGTGCTCGCCCGACAGCGAACCACCGGCGTCGACGCAGACTTGCATGATCTTCGCGCCGGCCGCGAGTACGCGCGCCATCTCGTCGGCGTCGCGGCGGTCGTACGAGACGTTCGGATGCAGATTGCCGTCGCCGGCGTGGAACACGTTCGACAGACGCAGGCCGTGCTCTCGGCCGATCGCGACGACCTTGGCCAAGACCTCCGGCAAGCGCGAGCGCGGCACCACCGCGTCTTGCACGTAGAGGTCGGGAGCGAGGCGCCCCATGGCGCCGAACGCGCCCTTGCGGCCCTTCCACAGCTTCGATCGATGGGCGTCGTCGCTGGCGCGCTCGAAGCCGAGCGCGGCCGCCTCTTGGAACAGAGCCTGGGCGCGAGCCGACGCGGCGTCCACCGATTCGGACAAGCCGTCGAACTCGACGAGCAGCACGGCGCCGGCGTCCTTCGGATATCCGGCCGCGTAGACCGAGCGTTCGACCGCTTCGATCGTCGCGCGATCGAGGATCTCGAGCGCACTCGGTTCGAGTCCGGCCGCGAGGATGCGCTTCACCACGTCGCAGGCGATCTCGATGGTCGAAAACGCGGCCAGCAACGTCTCGGTGCGTTCGGGCAGCGGCAACAGGCGCAACGTCGCCTCGGTCACGATCGCGCAGGTGCCTTCGGAGCCGACCAGGAACGTGCCGATGTCGAGTCCGGGCGCATCGGCGAGCGGACCGCCGCACTCGACGATCTCGCCGTCCGGCAATACCGCGGTCACGCCGAGCACGTGCCGAAACGTCGCGCCGTACTTGAAGCAATGCGGCCCACCCGAGTTCTCGGCGACGTTGCCGCCGATCGTGCAGGCTGCCTGCGACGACGGATCGGGCGCGTAGAACAGGCCGAACGGACGCGCGGCCTTCGACACCGCCGCGTTCGTGATCCCGCACTCGACGCGCGCGAAGCGGTTGTCGGCGTCGATCTCGATCACGCGACGCATGCGCGCGGTCTCGATGACGATGCCGCCATGGATCGGCACGGCGCCGCCCGACAGTCCCGTGCCCGCGCCGCGCGCGACGAACGGAACGCCGGCCACAGCGAGTTCGCGTACGACGGCCGCGACTTCCGCGGTGCTCGCGGGCAGCACGACCGCGGCCGGACGCTGGCGGAAGTGCGTGGTGCCGTCGCACTCGTACACGAACGTCTCACCGGGTCGGGTGAGGACGTGTTCGGCTCCGACGATGGCCACCAGCCGCGCGAGTTCGAGCATCCGCATCCTTCGGATCACGCCGACCCGGTCGCGGACGCGTCCGAGTCGGCGCACAACCTAGCAGCCCGAGCGGGACTTCGACCGGCATTCACCGGACGACGGACTCGTCAGCTCGAGCACAACCGCCGCAGCACGTAGCGCAGGATGCCGCCGTGACGCACGTAATGCATCTCCTGCGGCGTGTCGATGCGAACGCGCGCCGAGAAACTCACCTCGCGACCGCCCGGTCCGCGTGCGCGCACCGTGACGTCGCGACTCGACTTGAATCCGCTCGCGAGGCCTTCGACCAAGCCGTCGACGTCGACGATCTCATCGCCCTTCAAGCCGTACGACTGCGCGTTCTGGCCAGGGGCGAACTGCAGCGGGATGATGCCCATGCAGACGAGGTTCGTGCGGTGGATGCGCTCGAAACTCTCGGCGACGACGACGCGGACGCCGAGCAAGGCCGGGCCCTTCGCGGCCCAGTCGCGCGACGATCCCGTGCCGTACTCCTTGCCGGCGAACACGACCAGCGGCACGCGCTCGTCGCGGTACTGCATCGCCGCGTCGAAGATCGACATCGACGCGCCGCTCGGCTGGTGCGCGGTCATGCCGCCTTCGACGCCGGCGAGCATCAGGTTCTTGATGCGGGTGTTCGCGAACGTGCCGCGCATCATGACTTCGTGGTTGCCGCGGCGCGCGCCGTAGGAGTTGAAGTCCTCGGGCTTGACGCCGTGTTCGACGAGGTAGGCCGCGGCCGGGCTCTTCTTCGCGATGTCGCCGGCCGGCGAGATGTGGTCCGTCGTGACGCTGTCACCGAAGATCGCGAGGATGCGCGCGCCGCGCAACGGCTCGAACGCCGAGGGCTCGCGCGTCATGCCGGCGAAGTACGGCGGCAGCTTGACGTAGGTCGAGTCGGCCTCGAAGCGATAGAGGTCGCCTTCGGGCGTCGGCAACTTGCGCCAGGCCTCGCCGCCCTCGAACACCGATGCGTAGTTGTCGCGATAGAGCTCGGCACGCACGACGCGCTCGATGACGTCGGCGACTTCGCGCTGCGTCGGCCAGACGTCCTTCAGGAACACCGGCTTGCCGTCGCTGCCGACGCCGAGCGGCTCGCTGGTCAGATCGATGTCCGCGGTGCCGGCGATGGCGTACGCGACGACCAGCGGCGGCGAGGCCAGGTAGTTCGCGCGTACGTCGGGATGGACGCGACCTTCGAAGTTGCGGTTGCCCGAGAGCACGGCGGACACGACCAGTGCGTTGTCCTGGATCGCCTTACCGACACCGGGATCGAGCGGACCGGAGTTTCCGATGCACGTCGTGCAGCCATAACCGACCCCGTGGAAGCGCATGGTCTCGAGCGCCGGCATCAGGCCGGACTTCTCGAGGTACGAAGTGACGACGCGCGACCCCGGAGCCAAGCTCGTCTTCACCCAGGGCTTCGTGCGCAGGCCACGCTCGGCGGCCTTCTTCGCCAACAGACCGGCGGCGATCAGCACGGACGGGTTCGACGTGTTGGTGCAGCTCGTGATCGCGGCGATGACCACGCCGCCGTGCGCGAGTTCGTACGACGCGTCGCCGATGCGCGCGACGCCGCGACCGACGTCGGCGGCTCCGGCCTTCTTCAGGCTCGGCAGCGCGGCGGCGAAGGTCTTCTTCATGTCGCCGAGGCGGACGCGATCTTGCGGGCGCTTCGGACCGGCGAGGCTCGGCTCCACGGTGTCGAGGTCGAGCGCGACGATTTCGCTGTACTCGGCCTCGGGCGAGTCGGCGGTGTGGAACATTCCCTGCGCCTTCATGAAGTCGCGCACGAGATCGATCGACTCCTGCGAGCGACCCGACAGCGCGAGGTAGCGCAGCGTCTCCTCGTCCACGGGGAAGATGCCGCAGGTCGCGCCGTATTCGGGCGCCATGTTCGCGATCGTCGCGCGATCGGCGAGCGGCAGGCTCGACATGCCCGAACCGAAGAACTCGACGAACTTGTTGACGACGTTCTTCTTGCGCAGGATCTCGGTGACGGTGAGCACGAGATCCGTCGCGGTCACGCCTTCGCGCAACTTGCCGATCAGGCGGAAGCCGACGACTTGCGGGATCAACATCGACACCGGCTGCCCCAGCATCGCGGCCTCGGCCTCGATGCCGCCGACGCCCCAGCCGAGCACGCCGAGCCC
>JADJEK010000017.1 GCA_016709145.1 Planctomycetota bacterium | reverse complement strand
CCCGCATCCAGTACGACGAGGATCAGGGCCAGCGCCCGTACGGCCCGCCTGCTGCCAACGGAGGTGGCGGAGACACCGACATGCCGTTTTAAGCACCGGAGATCGTCCGGCACCCATCCCGTGTTCGACGCGGAGCGCGGGTGGGTGCTGGCAATCTGGTGCCCGTCGTGTGGGCTGGAGGCCTTCGCTGCGAGCTACCGAAGCCACACGCTGTACGACGCCAAGCGATCCATCCGTCCGTCGGCCTGGGCGTTCCAGGTCGGCGGGAAGAACTGGTTGATGTACCACCGCGACTACTACCCGACTGGTGGCCCGTACAAGTGGCGGCGCTGGCACAAGGGCGGGGATCTGCGGAAGCGATACGAGAGCCTTACTTTCCGTCCGTCGCTAGAGCCTGAGTGGCAGGTGACGGAGGACATACCGGAGTGCGAGGATGACAACCGTTGACGACTCCTTCCGCAGCGTCGTCCGCGCGTGGCCGGTCATGGTCCGCGTGCTGTACCAACTGGAGAAAGCGCGGGTCAGCGGGGCTTTGTCGCACAACGGCGGTGCCCTGTTCGCCGAACTGGAGGCGCTGACGAAGGACTGGCCCAGCGGTATGCAACTCGCAAAGGCGTACCACGCGGTCGCGGAAAGCGAGTTCTCGTCGCAGTCGTACGCTGACTCTGCTCTGTCAGTGCAAAGGTGGTACACGGCAGCAGTGAACGAACTGAACGCGGAACTCGGGATCACCCACTGCAACGGCAAGGATCGCCACGATCTCCGGGTGGAGCAGGTGGACGATCTGAATCGCAAGCGCGAATGCATCGTCTGCGGCCTCGTCCCTGAGGTCGCGGTGTTCGAGGTTGGCGATTGGGTCTGGAGGAAGAAGTGAAGCTCACGCTTACCGGAGGTCCGTTCGACGGGGAGGAGATGGACTGGCACAAAACCCCGCCGCCCGTCATCGACCGCTGCGTGTTCCGCAAGCGGACCCGTGGCTCCAACATGGAGACGATGGCTTCCTCGTCGTCAAGCCCGGCGTTGGCGCGGTACACTCTTGACCTGAAAGTCAAAGCCCCGATCTACAAGTTCGAGAGGTTCCTGTGAAATCCAACGAGTCCACAAACGCCTTCGTCTACTTCACCTGGGATGTGCCGCTCTGCCGGTGGATTCCGCACGTCAGCATCAACCGCCCTTCCGACCGCGAATCCTGGTCCATCAAGATCCCGCTTCCAGCGAAGCTGGTGAACTCGTTGAGCGGCGTGGATCTCAAAGATGCCAAAGACGTTTGAGGACTACCTGAGAGAGCGGATCGCCAAGTTCAGCCCGTGGGTCATCCACCGGGATACTCGCGGACTGGACGAAGGCGACGATCACCCGCAGTACCAACTGCGCTCGGAGAAGTCGCAGGCCGACGGATACGCGAGCCTGGACGGCTCCGCGCTTGTCCCCACCGCCGAGCTTGGCACTGGGACCGCTGACGCGACGACGTACCTTCGCGGAGACGGGACCTGGGATACCCCGTCCGGTAGCGGATCTGGTGACGTGGTTGGCCCGGCGTCTGCCACGAACAACGCCATCGTGTTCTTCAGCGGCACCACGGGGAAGCTGGTGAAGGACCTTGCCGCCGTGCCGTCGTCAACGCCAGCGGCTAGCACCATCCCGATCTCCGACGGCAGCGGAAAGCTGGACGCCTGGGTCACGCCTGCCGAGGCATGGCCTGTCGGGGCGGTGTTCATCGCCGTGGTCTCAACAGACCCGGCAACGCTGCTTGGCTACGGAACGTGGTCTGCGATTGCCACCGGCCGCACGCTTGTCGGCATCGACACCGGTGACTCCGACTTCAACACGGTCGAGGAAACTGGTGGAGCAAAGACCGTGGCGTCCTCAGGCACCGTCAGCGCGATTGCCGCGACTGCCACCGCAGGCGTGCGTATCGGGACCGGAGCTGCGAACGCAGCCGCACAAACACACACTCACGCGGCCCCAACGTTCACCGGCTCGGCTACGAGCGTCGTCCAGCCGTACTTCGTCGTCTACATGTGGAAGCGAACAGCATGACCGAAATCTCTCTCAACAGTGATGGCTCTACGTCCGAGGTCGATATCCGGGTCGAGGTCAAGAAGCGTTGGCCGTTCCCGGAGGACATCCTGGCCGAGATGCAGGCTCACGACTCCACGACCTACCGCTTGGTGTCGGACTTCGGCAACGCGATCCTGGAGCAGAGCGGGCCAGACGCCGCACGCAGTTGCGTGGAAGGCATGTCGATCGTGTGGGCGATTCAGAAGATGAAGCCGCGCGTGGTGACCTGGGAATGAACTGACATGGCGGAACGAGTGAATGCGGAGTTGGTGAGGCAGCAGCAGTACGTCCCGCAGGAGACCACCTCCGCTCTTGGCGAGGCCGAGCTACTGCTGTTTCACCGCGTTCCGCTGGTGCTGAATACCCTGTGGGAGATTGCCCAGGGAACCGCTGGTCAACGCGCCAACTTCAAGGCGTGTCAGGTGCTCCTGGACCAAGCCTGGAAGCTCGCGGAAACGCTCCAGGAGCGCCGCAACATCAACCCGATGACGCACGCGATCGAGGGTGCGATCGACCGGCTTGACGAGGACAAGCGGCTGGAGATCCTTGCCAAGGTCGAGGCCGCGCTGGCCGGTGAGGTCAGCACCATGAGCCTTCAACAGTTGGACGACCTGCAAGCCAAGATCATCGAGCGCCGGACGGAGCTGCTCAAGGACCTCGCGGAGGACGTGGCGGCGATGGCTGACGCGGACCCGCAGGGGCACTAGGCTTCCTCGGCATCGTGATCGCCTGCGCTCCAGACTCGTACAGCGCCTCGCGTTCGGCGCGCGAGTTGGCGATTCCGATGTTCTGGTACCACCGCTGGCTTCCCTTCGGCGGCACCGTGCGACCACCTATCCCGGTGAGAAGCTGCGTGTAGAAGTCCTCGTCCGAAATCATCTGGACTTGGTTGTTCTTCGCGTTGGCCTTGTCGGCCTTGTCGCGCTTGACCAAGCTCCGCACATCTTCCGAGAACGGGATCGGCAACGGCGGCACCGATTGGAACGGGTCCTTGTACTCGGCAGGAGTCTCCGTCCCGGTGTAGACCGAGTTCCCGGTGACCGTCTCGTACGCCCACTTGCCAGCCGGGTTGCCAGCCATGACGCCGCGCAAGAGACGCATCGGCTTTCCGCCAGGACCGGGCCGCACGTTCAGCGACGGGTTCATCATCCTGAACACCTGATCCATCGTGTCCAAGTCGCCGAGTTCGGTGAACGTGGTTTCCTTCGTGAACGGGTTGTAGATCGGGGCTGAAGTCGGTGAGGCACCAGCGGCCTTCCGCATTTCCTCGATCTCTTCGTCCGTCACGTTAGCTTGCGACTTGTACGCCAGCGTGAAGATCGCCACTGGTGCCGTGTACAGCATCGCCGTCAGCGGATTGCGGACGCCGTAGCCCTTGGCCGTCAGGTTACGAGCGTAGATGTACGGCCAGCGGACGAACGCTTGGCCGATGATCGGGACTTGCGCCACAGCCCGCATGATCGGAGGAACCTGTCGCACGTCGTAGAAGTCGCGGACGACCTCGGCAGCTTCTTCAGCCGTGAACCGTGACTTCTGACCCTTGCCGAACATCTTGCGGATGGAGTTCACTCCGGTAGGACCACCGCCAGATTCGTACAGGCTCATCGCCAGCGAAATCTTGAACAGGTTGTCCTGCATCACCGCGAGTTCCTTCACCCCGTCGAACGAGAACTGAGGGATCACGCGCCGTCCAGGCTTCGCGGGATTGAACGCGGTAGCGCGCACCGGGTCGAACCCGCTGATCGCGTCCATCGCCGCAGCCCACGCTTCCGCCATGACGTACGCGCCGCGACCGCCAGCGCCTTCGTCGGAGATCGTGGTGGTCTTGGCGATGTCCAGGCGCTTGCTGAGTTCTTCCTGGAACACGCTGAGAAACTTCTTCAGGTACTCCTTACGGACGCCCTCGATCTCGCGGTAGCTCGTCTCCATCTGCGGACGGTCTGAGCCTTCCGTGATCTCCTGGATCAAGTGCGAGTCGCCAAGCTGGTCGAGCTTGATGAGGGCTTGGATGGCCGGGTGCATCTTCCCGGTGTTGACATAATCGCCGTACGCCTTAGCGGCCTTGAAATCCCACATAGGGGACTGCTCGATCGACTGCCCGGCGAGGTTGTTCGTCATCTTGTTCAGGAGCATCTGGGTCTTGATGAAGAACCCGAATCGCCCGAGAACGCGGTCCACCTTGACCGTGCGGTTGACGGCTTCCAGCAGCTTGTACCACCCGGACTTCATCGGCTGCGCGAGGCGCTGGAGATCCCCGAACGCTTCGGCCTTGATGAACTTGCCGTTCAACGCGCCCCACTCTGGACCATCAGCGAGTCGCCACCCGGACGGCGGCTTCGGCTTCAAGCCACCCTCCATCTTCGGCGCGTCCATCCAGTAGCTTCGCATCGTCTCCTTGAAGTGACGCATGGTGCGGAGCGTGACGAAGTTCTTGGACGACTGGCGCATCGTCGCCGCCAGCGGTCCCTTGCCGATGAGGTATCCAAGCTTCTCGGCTTCCGCGAGACTGATCTGCTTGCGGCCAGCGAGCTTGCCGTGGATGCTCGCCTCGATATCCGAAGCCATCCGCGCAAGGTGTGCGTCGTACGCGATCCGCGCCCGCGTGCCGGGTTCAGGGATGCTGGAGTTCCCCGAGATCGCGTCCACGATCCCGCGCATGATGCTGCGGCTGAGCGTTTCCTTCAGCGCGGCCTGCGACGGAATGCGGGTGACGTAGCCCTGCTCGCCTTCCCGCTGGTAGCGGTCAAGCACTTCCTTCGGGAACACGCCGCCCTCGATCATCTCCGCAGCTTCCGCGTCCGTGACTTCCTGGAGAGCTTGGCGAACGTCCTCCAGCCGAGCATCGCGCATAGGCGCGCGCTGTTCTGCCGCATAGTGGACGGAGCGCAGATCCGCCGCCGACAGGTTGTTCAGCTTCCCGCCGAACTCTGCGACCTTAAGCCGCATGTTCTCGGTGAGGTTCTGGTGCCACTTGCGGAAAGCGCGAACGTCACCCTGCGCTGCCGGGAGGCCGAACAGGTCGGAGATGAAGCGGAGGCTGCGCGGCATGGCTTCGGCCAGCCGGATCTGGAGCTTGTCGAACGCTCCCTTGACCATCCGGTAGGACTCGGGGAAGTTGGAGAACGCCTTGAGTCCAGCCTTGGCCTGCGTGCCAAGGGATTCATCCAGCGCGTCACGCACGCCCTTGGGGAGAATGGCAAGTGGGCCGGAGAACATCTCCTTCGGCTGCTGTTCACCGAGCGTGCGCGGGTCAGCGGGTTCTTCCCGGAGACCGCGATTTCCCTTCACAGGGCCGGAGTTCGGTTCCGGCGTAGCCTTGGGCTGACGCGGGATCGGCCCTTCCGTGCGACGGTCGAACTCCTGGCGGAACGCCTCCACGAACTGATCGCGGGTAGCTCCGTACTTCCGCATCATCCCGATCACGGCATCCTTCGTCAGCGCCTCCACGTCATCCACGGAGCGAAGCTCTGCGGCGATGCTGGCGATGGGATCTGCGGACACCGGCTGATCCGGGATCGGCTCTTGGACAACCGGCTTTTGCGGTTCAGCGGTCACCGCCGCCTTGGTAGGGCGGTCCTTGGGAAACTCCCTGGAGATGATCGCGGTCGCTTGCTTCGGCGTCAGCCCGTACTCACGCGCCACGGCGTCAAGCTGCTGCGGCTCCAGCATTCCACGAAGCGTCGGCTCGTCTACCTGCTTCACCAGATCCGTCAGCTTCGCTGGCTTGGCCTGCGGAGGTGCTTCCGGCGTCGGAGGCGTGAAGCCTTCCGGCGCTCGCGGAGGACCGAGCGGTGGATTGTCCGTGCCGCCGATATCCAGAAGTTCCGGCTGCGGTGGAACGTCGGGGATACCCAACGCTTCCGGAGTCACCGGATCGATCTGGTTGCGCTGGCGGGCGGCTTCCGCCATCCGCTTCAGTTCCAAGGCGTTCGCCTGATCCACTTCCTCGGAAACCGTCAGTCGCGGTTCAGGAAGCGTCTCCGCCTGCATCTCAGGAGGAGGCGGCATCATCCGGTACTGTTCGTCCAGCGTGGAACCCGGCAGGTCGATCGGTCGCTCGGTCATCCCGAACGGACGGGTCGGCTTCACGATCCCCGGAGGAACGTCCGTAGGACCGCGACCGAGTAGCTGGTCGATCATCTCCTGAAGCTTCATCCGCGTCGGCAACGTCTCCGGCGTGTTCGGCTGCGTGTCTAGGACGCTCTGGAGGCGGGCAACCCGAGCTTGGATCTCTGGTGGCACCGCGTCCGTAGCACCAAGCAAGCCCTGTCCGCTGGTGCGGGTGTGAAACTGGTTCTGGAATGCGGCGGTCCTGCGGATCTCCGGGATGTCCAAGACAGTTCCCGGGAGGTTCATGGCCGCGCCTTGGATCGCGCCTTCCCAACGTTGCCCGCTCGGTGACGTGGCAGCACCAATCACGCCACCGGATGCCGCGTCTGCCGCTGCGGATGCCGAGATCCGTGCGCCAGCACTAGCACCGGGTAGACGCGACGAGAGAGCGCGGACTGCGGCTGGACCGGCGATGCTGGAGAAGCCACCTGCCATCTGTCCAAAAAGCCGGATCGCGGACTCACCCGCCGACTGTGGAGCGTAGCCCTCCATCTCGGACTGCTGCGCGGCCTCTGTGAGCCCGAACGCACCAGCGCGGCGAAGCCCGGTTTCGAGCAACGTCTTTCCCTTACCCGCGAGTCCCATAGGGGCAAACGCGCCAGCAAACTCAGTCGGGGCACCCGCAAGAGCGCCCTTCCATCCCTGGTCAGCCCTGGTATGTGCCTGCGCCGTGGTAACGGAACGCACTTGGCTCGGGTCCATTCCGAGCGCCTTACCGGCGATGTCCTCGACAGTCGGGGTACGCTGGATTCCCTCGTCACCCGTGATCTTGGAAAGCCCATAGCGGAACGGCGACGACACAGCACCGAACGTTCCCAGGATCATGTCAGCGCCGCTCTTGGCACCGGCCAAGAGAGACGACTGCCACGGCGTCTGGTCCGTCACCTGCTTCAGCGCCTCGGGCATCGGCATCATCCGCTGCTTCGGCACCGGCTGGCCCGAAGCATTGGCGAGGTCGGCGCGTAACATCGTGCGGATCGTCGCCACGAGTTCTTCACGCGGAACCGAACTCATGTCGCGGCCAGAGAACATGCCGCGCAGGCGCTCGCGGAACGAAGCCTCGTACTGCGGATTGCTCGGGTCGCGGATTGGGTCGTTCACTGGCCGGGGTCCACGATGATGGGTTGCTCTGCACCAGAACCAAGCATTCTGGCAACGAACTCATCTTCCATCTGTTGCGGCGTCTTTTGCGGCTGCATGGCCCGCATAGGTGCGCTCAGGTCAGCGCCGTAGCGGCTGGCAACGCCGCTGTGAACCTTGCGAAGCTGCTCTTGGAGCGAGGCAAGCTGGCGTTCGCGGACGGCGATACGCTGCTCAAGCATCGCGCGCTGCTCGGGGGATAGTTCTTGCTTGATAACGAACCCGTCCTTGTTCGGGATGATCCCGAGCGCAAGGCGGTCCTGCTGGATCTGCGTAGCCGCGTCCTTGATCTGGAGGTCAAGGTTGTCCACAAGTTCACGTTCCGCGTACGGGACTCCGTTGGAATCACGCCCACGGCTCATGCCCTTGACGATGATGTCCTTGACCCCGCCGCCGATTCCGCGCAACGTGTCACCGACTTCCTGGATGCCAGTGCGGAAGTTGCTCTGCTGCTCCTGGAAGCGCAGGGCCTCCATCTCGGACTTCGCGCGTTGCGCCGCGTTCTCGCGGTTCCAGTTCATCGTCTGGTCGAACTGGTCCTGGCGCGTTCCCTGCTCCATGACCCAACGTTGCTGAGATGCTGCGCGTTCAGCGTCAGCCATCTCACGCTGCTGACCGATCTGGTACTCCATGTCAGCGCGACGGGCGGCTTGCGCTTGCTCCGCGATCTGCTTGTTCAGCATCGCCTGCGCGATCAGTCCAGGAGGAATCACGCGGCCAGCACCCTGCGGTAGCCCGATCTGCTGCCCGAGCGCATCTGCCGACTGCATGGACTTCTCACGCTGATACCCCTGGGTAGCGCCTGAGATCAGCCCAGCGATACCTCCCATGAGGTCGCGGCGCTCGTTCTGCGCCTTCAGCTTTCCGTAGATTTTCTTATTGTAGGAAGCCATCAGAAGATCCCCGAGGATGCCGCGAACCCACCAAGCGCGGGGCCGAGAGCGGACATGATCCCGCCGCCACCACCACCTGCGCCAGCACCCATGCCGAACGCCGCAGCGTTCTTGATCTGCTGGTACTGGAGCCACGGGCCAATGCCGGTTGCGTACCAGTTGGCCTGCGCTTGCTTCATGTTCTGATACGCCTGACCCGTGTTCTGCATCGCCCCACGCCCGGCCTCTCGCGCGTTGAGTTCCGCAGACGCATACGGAGCCGAGAGTTGTGCCGCAGATTGGAGACGACCCACCATCCCGCTAGGGTTCCCCATTCCGAACGCCGCCGCTCCACCGCGACGGGCGGCATCTTGCGAAGCCTGGACGTTCTGACCGATCTGCTCCGAGGCTGCGCGACGATACGCCTGTTCAGCATTCAGCCCGCCACGCCCAAGCTCGTTGAGCATGTACGTTCGCTGGAGTTGGATGCCTGGGTCCTTGGTCCAACCACCGATCTTCGGCTTCCACACACTCATGACTCATCTCCAGAAAACGACCGTGAACTCTGTGCCTTCGTCGGCGTCGGTCTTGAGCCAGATTCTATCCTTGTCAGCTAGCGTTCCGCGAGAACGGAACACCGAGCCTGGACCGTTTCGATCCACAACACGCATTCGCTTCGGCACGAACTCGAACGGGTTGGAGACAACGACTTCCTCCATGTACCCGGCGCTCGTGATCGTCACCGAGTCACGGTCATCGCCGCCCATGCCCTTAATGATCTCGTCCACGTCATCCGTCACGTCCGTAGCGAACGAACGCTGGTAGCGGCGCTGAACCTCTGGATCTTCCTCGGATGGCGGCTTGATGCGACCAGTCTTTCTGCGGATCATCACTCACCGAACTTTCCGCGAGAGTCGTCGTCCGTCAGTTCCACGCCGAGCGAGATGATCTCCAGCGGCTTGTCAGGGCCGCGCGAATAGAACCGAACGCTGTGGCGGCGACCTCGACCGTAGGTGAAACTCAGCAGCGCATCGTACGCTTGGTTTGTGAAGGCGTCGTTCGTGGATACCTCGACTCCAGGGCCAGCCTCATCCTGTAGCCCGTAGCCGTTCAGCATCTTGACCTCGGGGGTCGCTGACGGACTCTGCGGCGTTGCCTGGACATGGATCTTCTTCACCTCGGTCACCTTGTCGGTGCCGACAGCGGAGAAGTCCGCAGACTTCCACACGAACTCGATCGACCCGACCAGCACCGTGTCGGCTTGCTCTGGAGTGAAGTTCGTGATTGCGTGATCTAGCGTGAGTTCTGTGAACCCACCGCCGATGTTCGTATCCACCTTGCACATGCGCGTGGCTCGCGTTGCTCCCGTGGCGTCCGTTGCGTCCACCACCGTAATCGGCAGTCCCAAGTAGCCTTCCGGGAGGCTCGCGAGAGTCGCCTGCGCAACCGTCACCGTGGTCGTGTTGAACGTTCCAGCGCCGGTTGCCGGAGTCCTAGAAGTCAACGAGTCCACGCCGAAGTTGGTGCCAACGTCGAACTGGCAGAGATGCCCTTCCGGCGTGGTGAAGTAGATCCGGTTCACGTCGTTCGCGTCTTGCAGCGTGAAGAACTGATCGACGAACATCCCGTCCCAAATCGACCAGCCGTAGAAGATCCCGTCGTCACCACGCGGCTTGCTGTAGTCGTAGACGAACACCATGTCGTTGATGACTTGGCCGCTGGAGTTCACGGAATCGCCGGACGGGGCCGCGAACATCACCGTCATGTGCGGCCTGTCGTGAACCGCAGAGATGATGGCGTAGTTCGCCGCAGCAACGCCGAGCCATTCGTCCTCGACTGCCTCGGACCTGTAAACCGATGCGTTGGTGTCGAAGGAGTAGATGCCGCGCTCGTTCGGATAGAAGAACAGGCTGTCCACGTTGGCGATGCCAAACGGGGCCACGCCGCCCACGTCGCGCTGACGGACCTCGACCCGGAATGGGAAGTCGTCGTTCCCGGTAGGCGTGAACACGAACAGCGTGTCGTTCTTGAACACCGTCAGCATGTTCTCGCTGCGGCCGACTCCGGTGATCTCCAGCGTCGTCCCGTCCAGCAAGTCCACGATGTTCCCGGTGATCGTTGACCACGGCTTGGCGATGTCGGAGATGTAGAGCCGGTACGGTGCCAAGTCGTCCCCGAAGAACATCGCACGACCGCCGAAATCAACGACGTACCGAGCGGCAGGAATCTCCTGCTGCGTCAGGTCCGCGATCGGAGCGCGAAGCTCGGAGTCGGGAACGGTGTCAACGAACGACTGCGTTCCGTTGGGAACCTGCTCCACGAGTTGGAGCAACGACCCGCCAGCCACCGTGCGGAAGATGCCGAGGTGCGTCACCTGCGGGTCGAAGGAATACGGCAGCGCGATCCCGTGGCCAGAGACTCCGGTTCCGGAAGCGGTGACCGTGCCACCACCGCCAGAGTTCCAGTCGTTGTTCACGACGCTTGTGGTCCCGTCGTTCAGTCGCAGCCGCGCGGTTGAGCCGATGAACCGCGAGTTCACCGAGATTCGGCCTTCCGGCAGAACCTCGCTCCACGCACGCGGAGCGTACGCATCGAACACGTTGGCCCACTCGACCGCCGTGGCGTCCGAGGAATCGTTCATGAACGGGTGAACGTCGCTGTTGTTGTATCCGACGACCACGATCTTGTCGTTCGGTGTAGCTTCCGTGCTCAGGTAGCTGCGGACGTTGACGTACTTCTTTCCCGCTGACGCCGTGACGCCGAACGGTTCCTTTCCGTTCGCTCCAGAGATGACCGTCGGCAGCTTGGCGTACTCCTGGTTCATCTCCGCGATCGTCCCCATCGCCACGTTCGCCTTGTCGCAGCGGATGTTCACCGTCGCGGTGATGCCGATGGGACCCCACTTGTCCTGGAACGCGGAGTAGAACGCGAAGCCGTACATGTACTCGCCGCGCTTCAGCACGGCGTCGTCAGAGATTTGATCCTGGAGTCCGATGGCGAGAGTCCCGCTCGGGGCCTCGATCGACAGCGGGAACACTTGGTCCTTCCAGAGCGTGTAGTTTCCGCTCACGCCGCCACAGCACAGGACCAGCGAGTCCTGGAACTTCATCGCTGAAAAGCGGTTCTTGTTGTCGTTGCGGATGCCGTCGTCGATCCACGTCAGCGCACCCGTGGTCAGGTTCGCGTCGTAGACCGATCCGCCAGCAACCACGATCGCCTTTCGGACATCACCGGTCGGAGTCCGGTAGGAGTGCGTGAACGCGCCGAGGATCTTTTCCTTGGCGGAAGTCGTGATCCCGGACTTTCCCCATCGGTGATTGGAGTCGAACTTCAGTTCCAGCGGGTTCCCGACAAGACCGAAGTCCTCGATCGTTGCGCCAGCACCAACGTTCATCGACCACGCTGAGAAGAATCGCGCGGTCACCGCCCCCACCAAGTCGCGGCTCATCGTCGTCGCGTTCTGGAGGATGTCGTGGATCTGCTGCGCGATGTTCGCGGACACCGAGGTTCCGCTGGCGCTGGTGATGGCGTCGTACGCACCAATAGCAAACTGCGCGATCACGCCGTTGAAGCTCTTGGTGTAGTCGTATTCGATGTCCACGGAGTCAGGGTCGTACGGCTCATTCCCGAGAGAGCGCACGCGGTAGATCCCACGACCAATGCTCATGGCGTACTTGCGGAACGATCCATCCGGGAAGTCCGGGCTGCCACGCGGAACCAGATAGTTCGCGGTGTACGCAGCCGACGTGCTACCAGCATTCACGAACAGGACGGATGCCCCGCCGCTCGCGTCGGCAGAGAAGTTCATGCAGAACGTAACGTTGTATTCCGTGCCGACGACGATCCCGCCTCCGATGTTGGACACCACCGTCGTCTGCCGATACCCGGTTCCCGTTGCGTCGTAGCCGACGATCCCAGCGAACTGGTACACACCAACGCCAACGTCCTTGATCTCCAGGTACGCCGTGAACTCCTCGTTCGCGGTTCCAGTGGTGCCGCTCGCGGTAGCCGCCGTCGCCTTGCGGGCGATGATGCTGCCGAACTCGTCATCCGGAACGTGCGTCCAATGCCAGATGCATTGCCGGTCGGTCAGCCGTGACACCCGCAATCGCGCGTGGAAGAAGAACCGCTCATCCAGCGACAACTCGTTGTCCGAGGTCGAAGTCGGCTTGCGGTACAAGTACGAGTCCTTGACCTCGATCGCGTCGTCCATCCCGTCGAAGTCGAGGCTGTAGGTGTACCCCGTCAGCGGGTTGCCGAGGATATGGCCAGAGTCCAACCACGTCCCACGTCGAGGCTCCAGGTACAGCACCGGGGCTTCTCCAGATCCGCCACCAGCGGTTCCGGTATTGGGGGACTTGAAGTAGATGTCCGTGGCATCCCCGGTCAGCCGGTAGTACGCGATCAGGCCCGTCGCGGAAGTAGAAACCTCCACGTCGTTGTTGTCCTCGATCTCCTGGTCAGTCCGCGCCGAACTCCAGATGCGAACCTCTTGGATGACGCCGTGCGTCTGGAACTGCATGAGTTCCGTGTCCGTGCTCGCGGCTGAAGTCGGCGTAGCCGCCGTGTTCAGCGGCATCGCGCCGACGTAGAAGTTCATGCTCGTCGTGTCGTTGATCGCGTTCGGACCCGCAACGCCAGACGTGAACACGCTCGGGGCGCTGCCGACTTCAGCGAGATACGTCGTATACGTCGTGCTCACCTTCTTCAGCGCCGTGTGATACCAGACGCCGGGTTGGACAGCCGTGGTTCCAGCCTTGATTTGGTAGAGCGTTGCGCCGCCAGCGGTCACGGTCCACAGGACCTTGCCTTCCGCAACCTCCAGCATCCACCCAAGCTGAGTGAACGATCCGCCGTGCGCGGCATAGCGTACGCCAGCGTCCTCGCCCTGCCCGCGATACAGAAGCACCTGAGCACCCTGCATGCGGTCAATGCGGAACACAACCTCGATCGTCCTGGTTCCAGCGTTCAGCCCAACCAGCGACCCTGTGGCCGTCGTCTCCCCACGCCAGTTCTGACCCGACAGCTTGTAGCTGTACGAGTCAGGCCGCTGCGTCACGATCGTCTTGTAGCCTGGAGCCGTTGCGAGAACGTCCCGGTCAAGGATGAAGTTCTTGCTTCCAGACTGACACGCGCCAAGCGGGATCTTCGTCGGTCGCTTCTTGGTGTTCAGGCCAAGCGCAACGGTCGGAAACTGAAGTCGTCCCACAAGCACCTCACACGGAAGGCGGCGTCAAGAACCGGAAGAACTGAGCGTTGGAATACCGCGTGTCGCCGTAGTCCTCGACCTCGCGTGTCCGCTGATCCAACACCGTCGCGTACTGCGCCGCCGTGGACTTCATCCGCTCCACCATCTCGTTCAGTTGCCCCTTGTAGATCGCAACGCTGTCCTTCTCCTTCGCCTGGAGGAACCCGCGATACGCAGCCCGGATCACCAGCGCGTCCTGGTAGTCCTCGGGGAACTGGCAAACGTCGTTGTCGTCGTTCAGCAACGGCAAGCGGTAGTGGTACAGAAGCACGCGGTCGCCCGTGATCTCCTGCTCGGTTTTCAGGATGTTCCCGAGCCGATACCACGTCTCTCGACCAGTGCGGTTGAAGTTGTCCCACGCTTCCGCAGAAGTCACGAGGTCGATCCCGCTGCCAGTCACGATGTCCTGGGCAACGCGACCGATCTTGCGGAGCGTCAACATGTCCCTCGTCAGATCCGTACTCAGGTCGATCTCGCCGCTGTTCGGCGTCACCTGATCGCGCTGGAGGAAATGCGCGTCGTTGTAGAGCAGCCCGATCTCAAGCTGCAATCCACGGATCGCTTCGTTGATGAGGAACTTCTTACGGTCCTCGGTCCAGAACCCCGGACTCGTGGAACTCGTCAGCAGTTCGGCGTGCAGCCGCGATACAAGCTCGCTCAACTTGGCGGCGTATACCACGACTACCTCCGATGGTCATTCTGCGCGATCCGAACCCGCTTCTTGATCCAGGACGCATCTTCAATCGTTGCCCGTGCCCAATCAGCGTTGTCCTGGGCCTCGCGACGGTCGATCGACTCGTTGTGTGCGTTGAGCCGAGCCTTCGCCGCACGGTCGCCCTTGATGATGGTTCTCTCGTGGAGCAGGCGCATCACGAACGCGGCGTTGCCGTGGATCGGCGTCCCCTCGTAATCCATGATGAGCAGGGATTCGTAAGGGGTCAGGTTGCCCCACCGCCGAGAGGCAGGGCAACCTGCGAGAACCTTGTCCGTAACCCACGGCTTCCAGACTTCCTCTCGTCGAGCGTTTGGGACAAGTCGCCGGTCCTGCACTACGACGTAACGCTTGCGGTCCTGGTTGAACAGAACATCCAACGTCTTGTCGTGAGACTTCAGATCCTTGATCGCAACCTCGTCCAGAAGCCCGCCGATGTGGCCGTCCATGAAACCTCTTAGGTCGTCTTGAGAGCCTTGATGACGCCGTGAGCGCCACGGTTCGTGGTGCCGAGCTGCATGATCGCCAGCGCGTCACCCTGAGTCGCCGGACGACCGCTGTAGTCGTCGTGCTCCGGGCGGAACGAGAAGTCGAGCAGGACGTAGCGGCCGAGTTCGCTGTAGCGCGGAGCGAAGCACTTGGCCTCCGGGCAGTACTTGTTCGGCACGATGTTCTTGCTGCCGTACTGGAGGTACTTGCGCGTCTCCGAGAGCGAGGCCGACGTGCCACCCGGCGCATCCGTCGGAGCCGAGCCGGACACCGAGTACCGGATACCCGGCGTCAGCGTCTCCTCGTAGTCCTTGATGCGGTCGGGGTGCGTGACGTACTCGTCGATCATGTCGGGCTCGTCCACGCCGTGCGTCACCATGCGGGTCGCAAGCTCGTTGAACACCGACGGGCCGAGGATGCGCGTGCTGCCAGCGTCAACCTCGTGCGACTTCCACCAGCCGTAGGTCGAAGGATCGAGACCTTCGAACCCGCCAGTCGAGAGGAAGCCGAGGTCCGTATCGACCTGGAGGATCGCGCCGGACGCCGAGATGATCGAGTCGAACCCGTACATCTCGCGGCAGACGTTGTACGTCGAGGAGATCGCTTGATTGCGGATCGCTCCGTACATGACGCAAGAGTCGGTGTTCGCTGGCGACGACGTACCGGGCGATCCTTCCTCGATCGTGATGGTCGCGGTCGAAGAGCCAGGGACGTTGTACTTGACCGTGTAGTAGCCCTTCGTCGGCACGTCGCGCTGGATAGCGTCGTTGATGTCAGCGCGGACGCCACCCGTGTTGTAGAACACGACGCGAGCGCCTTCCTTCAGGAACACGCTCTCGTTCAGCGTCACCACGAACGTCCAGTTCGCCGAGCCCACGCCGGTCACCGAGCCGATGCTGGTGACCAGGACACCAGTACCGTCGCCGAGCGCCTGACGTTCGAGCATCTGCTTGACGTAGGCAGTCGTGCGGTCCAGCGTCAGGATCTTCTGCGGCGTGAACGCGCCCTTGCCTTGCGTCATCGCGTCGAGGAACCAGTCCCGACCGTACGACGCCAGGAAGAAGCACTTTTGGATCTTGCAGCGCTGCACCTTCACCTTGCCGGGCGGCGGAACCGTGTCCGGGTCCGGGCCGGTAGCCATGAAGCTGCCGTTGTACATGCCGGTGACGGCCTCGTTGAGGTCGCCGCCTTCGTACATCGAGCGGTCCTTCAGCGGGAACTTCCCGTAGACCGAGGCGCGGTCGCTCGTCAGATACCGAACGCGCTGATTGAATCGCTCGATGATGAGGTTGGTTGAGTCGGAAACACTTTGAGCCATGTCGCTACTCCAAAGAGCCTTTCAATCACCGTCGCGGTTCGAGAGCGGCGATTTCGCTGTTGAGAAAAGACGCAAACTGATCGGCAGGCAACCGCGCCAACTCCTCGGGCTTCACAGCCTTCGGGGTCGGAGTCACGCCGTTCGTTGACGTGGGCGGAATCCGCTGCGCGAGGTCAGCACGCTGCTGAGTCCCCACCGTCGCGGCAGACCGAAGCTTCTGGACCGGGCTCTTGGCCTGATCCACGAGGTTCGCAACGATCGAAGCAACCATCGTCCGAGGCGTGTCAGGACCGATGCGGCCCGCTTGCCACAGACTGTTGATCTCGTGAGCAATCGCGCGAGTGACGATGGGTTCGAGGTCGCCGAATACCTTGGAATCGACGGCTCGACCTCGGATCTCGGAAGCCAGAAAATCCCGAAATCCCACTTCGCGGGACGCCGCAGCCTCCTGCTTCGCCTTCGTCTCCATCTCCTCGCGGATCGCCGAGCGGATCTGGTCCAACGTCAGCGCCGGTTGCTGCTGCGGCTGCGGCTGGCCGTACGGGGACTGTTGCCCCCGTACGACCTGCGAGTTCACCAGCGCCATGTACGCTTCGGGATCTCGCAATGCCAACTCGCGCAGCGCGTTCTGCTGCTGAAGCTCGGACTCGTACCGCTGCTGGAGAGCGCGGGTTTCTTCCTGCTGCGACTGGAACTGACGTTCACGATCCTGGATCTCAGCCCACTTGTTCTGCATCTCCATGAGCGCCTGCTGACGAGATTCGTACTCGCGCTGGTACTCTTGGACCTGCTCGACCGTGAACTCCTGGTCGCCGATCTTCACCGTCGCCGGAGCGGCGGGAGTCTCGATAACCGGAGCAACAGGTTCGGCGGCAGGAGCCTGCGGAACAAATCGCCCCGTCGCCGGGTCGCGCACCATCTGCGGCGCGGCAGTCGGAGTCGGCATCGCGCCTTCGTCCAACATCGCGTCGTGTGCATGACCGACAGCGGCAACGGCAGCGTCCCCGCTCACGAGCCCGTTCAGGCCGCTTGCGAACTCCTCTGCCGACGCACCCGGGTTGAAATCCTGAGTCATCCGTCATCCCTCACTTCTGACCGCTAAGGTCCTCGATCGAAACACCAGGACGCAGCGTGCCACGCAGCACGACGCGGACAACAGCCGTGGTGGCCGCGCCGAACGCGACAGTCGCCGCCGTAAGGTCGGCATCGTCCACGACTTCGTTCAGAGCAATCGCCGCAGCGTTCGCCGGGGCGTTGAACAGCACCAGCGACGGGGCAGAGCCAGCCGTGTGCTTCAGCGCGGTCATGTACGCGACCGCGTAGTCAGCGGCGGCCTTGCGCAGCATCGCGCCTTCGTTCAGCATCGTGATCGGCTGATTCACGTCCATGCCAACGTCGCTGGCATTGGCCGTGGTGAACAGGTTGGTGAGCGGGATGCCAGTGTCGCGTTCGTACGTCTCGCCGGAAGCGATGACAACCGACACGTCGGCGATGACCTGGATCTCCGGAGCCGACGTGCGGCGCTGGCTGTCCGGGGTCGCGTAGTTCACCGAAATCTTCTTGGCGGAAACTGCGGCAGCAAGAACGTCAACCATGTTCCATCCTCACAACTTTTGGTGAGCGAAAATGCCCACTTCGACCGTTTGGTTCGCCAGGGCACTCTGCCCCGAGATGTCCCAAGTAAATCCAGAAGCAGTCACACTCTGAATGTCCCACGTTCCGTCCGTGTCAGTCGCCTGCGGCGGAATGATCGCGGTGACCGGGACAGAATCAAAAGCCGTGGGCCACGTCTCCGTACCGCTGGTGTTCGCTCCTGACCCGTTCAGCGCCACGCGCTTCACGAGCAGGTAGAACGGCAGGTTGCGGATTCCTTGGCCGACGACTGGCATCAGGTGCCCCAAACCGTGACTTCGACCGTGTGCGCCGCAGAATAGGCGTCGGTCTTTTCAGCGAGAGACGCGGCGGCAGCGCCGTTGGACGTATACCCAAGAACCTTGCCGCTGGAACGGACGAAGCGCAGGGGAACGCCGAACGCGCCGTTCGCGACCGCAGCAACACCGCCGAACTGAATGTCGTAGATCGTGTTCAGGTTGAAGATGTTGGCAGCAGGAGCATCGCCACCTGCCGTCGGAGTTCCGCTGATCGTCAGCGTTCCCTTCACCAACCGCAGTTTGCCAACGCCGTCGTAACCAACGTCGGGAATTGCCGAGAACGAAAAGCTCGCTGCCATGTTGATCTCCTGTGCTCACTATCCTGTAAAGCTGTCAAACGCCTGTCAAATGCTTTTCATCTTCCGCGCAAAGGAGCGCCACCGTTATCGGCCATCGGGTTCAGCGGCTCCATGCCCTGAGTCGCCTTCGGACCCTGCGGTGCCGCAGCGCCTCCCTGTTGGGGAGTCATCTTCTTCCCATCTTCCTGTCCAGCGGGAGGCATCGCGTTCTGAGCCTGGACCGCCGCTTGGTCAGCGGCCTGCTGGAGCAGGAACATCCTGGCCTCGTTGAACGCATCGACCATCGCTGCCACGCGGGCCGCTGCCACCGGATCGGTAACCTGCAGTTCCTCGAAGTCATCGGTCTTGAGGTAGGCCGTGTACGCCATGATGTGGATGGAGAGATCGTCGAACGGCGCGGGTTCAGGGACTTCCTGCGAGTAGATCGCCTTGACGATGTTGCGCTGCGCCTTCTTGAAGTCGGCGGCACCGTCGCGGAACTCGACCGACAAGTCACCGCGATGAATCGCCACCAGCGCACGCTGCTTGACCATCGGGTCATTCAGGTCGATCAGTTGCGCCTTGGCGAGTTCGATAATTTCCGCCCACGTCGCGGTCCTCGACTTCGGAAGCTCGTTTTTCTCAGTGAGGATGATCCGCATGTTCGGCGACAACATCGCGCCGCTGACGAGCCGCGCCTTGTACTTGTTGTTGTTGCCGAGGACGTTGATCGTGCGAGCGCCACCGAACAACCGAAAGTTGTTCAGCAGCATTTCCCACATGGCGTTGATGCCGAGTTGGTCGTCACGCACCATAGGCGCGACCATCTCCGTCTCGCGTTCGTCCAACAGCGAAAGCTGAATGCCGCTTGTCGCCTTACTCGCGCGCTCCATCGAGTCCATGCCGAATGGCGTTGCGATCTCGTTCATCGCACGCATCGAGAACTCAAGCGACTGGTACACCGGGTCAGGCAACTGCGGAGGCTGGATGTACTGCGGAGGATTCGAGTCGGGCGGATAGCGGACGACGCCACCGATCTTGTCGGTGACGGCTTCACTCGCTGGACCATTGTTCGGAATCGCAAGCTGCGGGTTCGACGTGCGAGCCGCCGTTCGCGAGATTTGGCGAACGCGGTGGTTCACTTCCGTCTGCGGGTCCATCAGGTATTGCGTGATGGAGTCGAACCAGAAGCGCCCGGTCACCCGGATCATTCCGAAGTGGATCGCCGGGATCGTGCCATACACGTTGATGTCGGAGTGAAGGACGACTCCAGGACCACCGGACGTTCCCGCACACACGATCAACTGGCCCTGCGGATATCGCGGGCACGGCTTCACGAAGAACTCGAAGATCCGCACGAGGCCCTTGCCCTTCGGCAAGTTCATCTGCGTGAGTCCGTAGCTCGACCTCGACCCGTTCATCCCCATCAGCGCAAGCTGGAAGAAGTCGGACGAGTACGCCTCGTTGTAGTAGTTCTTCGGGACGAGGTGGTAGGTGTCAGGGAAGTTGCGCTCGACCCATTCCTCGGGCTGAAGCGTCATGCGCGCCGCGTAATCAGCGCGGCGGTAGTGCGTGGCTCGCGGGTCCCACATCCAGTGGAATCCGGGGTCCACGATCATCTGTGGCATACCAGCGGGTCGCCCGGTTTCCGGATCTTCCGGTCCCTCGTTCGGCATCCACGGCAGGTAGACGATCGCGTTGCCGGTTTTGACCTTCCAGTCCAGACGTTCCGCGTTCAGTTCGTCGAAGTGGAAGTGCTCGTGCGCCCACGAGAGAATGTCGGTCGCGGTACGCGCGGCCTCGATGTCAGTAGTGTCCGTAGTCGTCGCGTGCGCTTCGCGCTTCGTCGGCACCGAACCGAGCTTGGAGATGACGCGCTGTAGGATCGGAAGCGTGAAGTCGTAGGTGCGATACGCCTTCTGCGGGAGTCGCACCGGAGTACCGGTCACCGTGTCGATCGCGTGGTCCTGGTTGCCGTGCGCGAAGATGATCTGGTTGTACCACTCCGCGTGAAGCTGATTCAGTTGGTCTCGTTGCGACTCGAACACATCACGCGCAAACGACAGCGCATCCTCGTTCGCTGTGGCTAGCGCGGCACGGTCGATGTCCTCGCCTTCGGCCTCAAGCGGAACGCTGATTCGGTTGCCGGGTTCGTAGGTGAACATCAACGCTTCCTGAGTTCGCCATTCTTCACAACGCGGAATCCGGCGCGGGCCTTCTGCGTCGTCAGGATGAATCCGAGGTCACCGTTGCGGTGGATCTTGTTGCGCGATCCACACGAGCACGTTGAAACGCCTTGCTTCGCTTCCAACTGCTTTCCGCAACGGCACAGCATCACTTCTCTCCCATGCCGCCGAGGAACCCACCAAGCGCAGGACCGAGCAGGAGCGAGAGTCCTCCAGTGAACGGTGCGAGAGCCACGCCCGCGCCGAGGCCTAGCGCGCCGCCCATCGCGGCCTTCTTCTTTCCCTGCGCCAGCGACATCGCCGGACCAAGTGCTGGCATCATGGAACTCGCTGCGGCAGGCATCGCGGCACCCATCGCGCCGGTTGCGCCAGCGCCACCAGCCATTCCGCCAAGTCCTTCCAGACCAGCGGCAGGCGTGCCAATACCGAATCCACCACCACCGCCGCCACCTCCGCCCATAAGCGGGGCGAGGAACGATCCGGCGTGACCAGATCCGTACGGCGTAGTTGGCCCGTACATGCCGCCCTTCATTCCTTCCAGCGCACCGATCGGATCGCTCGCGCTCGGCATCATCGTCGGAGTCGGCTTCACGATCGGTTCCGCGAGACCGACCTTGCTTCCCCAATGCCGAGGAATGTTCGACCAGCCGCCAGCGTCGGATGCCTGCCCCTTCATGAAAGAGCCGAACATGGAGCCGATGCCGCTTCCTGCGTCAGCCATGTCCTGGTCAGCACCTCCGCCAGAACTGGCGGAAGCAACGGCCGGATACGACGGCGAGGAGACGTTCATCCCCGCAGGCTGGATCGGCTCGACCTTCGCGCCGTAGACCGCCTGAAGAAGCGTGTCCGTGTACGGGTCGTTGCTGTAGTCGTAGAGTCCCATCACGACTCCTCAAGAATCTTGCCGGGATCGCGGGAAAGCGTGTGACCGTTCTCCTGGTGGAGTCGGTTCTGGAACTGGATCTGGCGTTGGCGAGCGCGCGGTTTCGCGGCGCTCTGACTCATCACCTCGTACATGTCTTGCAGCTTTTCGCGCAGCATGACGTTCGTGGCGAAGTTCGCTTTCTCTCGGTCGTGGAACTCCGCGCGGTCGCGGTCCCACTGTTTCCCAAGTGCCTCGATCGACTTGACCGTCTGCCGAATGCCGAAGATGCGCTCGGCGACGAGAAGCACCACGATCGTCAGGACGACGATGACGAGAAGATCGCGCTCAGAGATTGCCCACACCAGAGAAACCCTCCGTTACCCGAGAAGCGTGTATTCGATGTACAGGGCCGTACCAGCGCCGCCGTCGGCGTTGATGAACGAGATCCCCGTTTGACCAAGCGGCATCATGCGCTGGAGCAGCGGATACGCACGGATCGGGAGCATCTGGTCCGTGGTAGCGGCCCCGGTTCCGTACTTGAAGCACACGTTCGCGGACGGGAACTGGCTCGTGGTCTTGCCGGTGTTGTTGAAAAACCGGAACTCGTACAGACCACCGGGAAGCAGGCCAGCGAGGTTGATCGCCGAACCCGCAGCAGCCGTTCCGTTACCGCTGATCTGCGCCGCCGTCAGGCCGTCGTAAGTCGAAGCATCTGCGTACTTCGGGATTCCCTGGACCGCTTCGTGCGTGTTCTCGAACGTCGCGTTCTGCGGGCGATACTTGCGCGGGAATGCCGGTGGGGTTGCGGTGTTGATCTCTGATTCGCCAGCCATGCGTGTTCCTCAGAATCGGTCCTGGAAGTAGGCGTCTGACTCAGAGCCTAACTCCTCAAAGGCATCTTTTCTATCCCGCATCTTACGCGCATGTTCCATCGCGTCGTCAAACAACCCGCGCTTCGCACGTCGCAATCCTTCCGGAACGTCGTCCGAGTTGGCGATCGGGGATTGGTGAAGCGCCTGGATCGTGATTGCCAGCGCCATCGCCAAGTCGTCGTGGCCGTCCAACGCCCCGAACCCGTACGAACCCTGCCGGTGTTCCTTCAGGTGCCCGTAGTTGTCTAGTTCCTTCAGCGTCTTGGCGCAGTGGACGATGATCCCGCCAGGGCGACGGTCCACCGAGCGGGCAAGCGCGACCCGGAGTTCTTCCAGCGCCGGGTACTTGCTCCGCTTGTCCGTGAACCAGCCGAGGCTGTTCATGGCTTGGTCGATTCGTCCGCCGAACGACTGCCTGCGGTAGATGTTGCCGTAGCCGTTCTGCTTCAGCCCGTGGAGCAGCGCGGAACCGTCGAAGTTCACTTCCGGGGCCACCAGCGCGTAGTTGTAGAACTTCGCCGCCAGGAACAGTTCGAACCCGAACTCGATCGGCTCGATCCGGTTGGAGTGAAAGACCGCCACTTGCTCGTTCGTGTTGGCACAGAGGATGTGCGCCGCTGAGAAGTCGCCGCCAGTTCCCTTGCTGGCGTCAGCCCCTATGACGTACTTGTAGCCGGGGACTGGTTGCTCGTAGACATCCCATCCGCCGTTCAACTTCGCCGAGTACGGCTCGAAGTTCGCAACGCCCTTGGCGTCGAACGTCAGGTACCACTCCGGGTCCTTCACGAAGTTCTTGTAGATGAACTTGAGGACCGACCCGTCCTTGTCGAAGAACCGGCTTCCCTGGAGCAGGACGTAATCGCCGAGCACGCGGATCGCGTACGAGTCCTCGGACAAGTCCGCAGATCGGAGGTCGATGTCCTCGCGCTTAAGGTGCGGGTTCGCCAACTGCGAAGCCTTGAACCACGCGAACTTCCCCGACTGAGCGCAGCGGTAGTCCGAGTCCAGCTTGTAGAGCTTCTTGTAGAGCCACGTCGTCCCGTTCTTCGGGGTCAGCGTGAGCCACAACATGCCGGACGTGGACACGAGGCGCTGTTCGCATTCCTCCCAGATGTACTCTGGCGGTTCCTCGTCGAACCGCACGATGTCCACGGCCTCGAACTGGAAGTGGTCCTGGGACATGCCGTAGGACTTGATGCGGATGACAGCGCCGTGGGGCCTGAGGTCGGACGGAGGAAACCGGACGTGCTCGTCGCCGTGAGATCGGTAGACCTTGTGCGGCATGTCAGGCGGAATCCGCATGACGATGTTACGCAAAGTCTCCCGCGTGAACTCCGCAGGTACGCAATGCCACACCACGAACTCGCGGTCCGACACCTTTGGCGCACGCCATGATGGCCGCAATGGGTCTTTCCCGCGAACCCAGATCACTTCCTTCTGATCCCCGCAGAGCGTTTTTCCACTGTTGTGGTGAACGACTCCAGCCGCGACGTAGTTGTCGAATCCGGGAACGGAAAAGTCGTAGTAGCTTTCTCGCTCGTCGTCCTCGATCTTCAAGACCGAAACAACACCATCCAAGCCAACGATCTCACCTGGACTGTCGCCAACACGAACCCATCCGCGAGGCGATAGAACTCGGTGTTCGTTGGTAGACCGGAATGATAGGCCGTTCTTCAGAGAAACGCGGTTCAGGCGATTAAAGCCCTTCAGGAACGGCTTGACCGCCGTTGCCTTCCTGAACGAATGACCATCCCAAGAGACGCACTCGAACTCTTGGACTCCGGACTCCACCAAGTCGCGAACCGTCCTGCCGTCCGTAGAGACGATGGTGTCGCCGCTGATGCACCGGTTCGACCCACAGAACGCCTGCGTCTTTGCTTCTGATGTAATGAAAGCACGCTGGTCCATCGGCGTCGATTCGATGCCGGTATCCAGTGGCCTGAACTCGAAGAACTTGTGCAGCTTCCCATCAACGTCAACGCGGGTGCGCATGTCCGCGTCAACGAGCTTCTTCTGGAGCTTGAGAAGTTCGTCTCTATCGAAGGTCATTGTCCATCACTTCGTTCAGATCGACTTCCGAGAACAGCTCGCGCATCACCTTTCCGTTGACCCGAAGCTCGAAGATCGGAAACTTGCTCCTCATCGCCGTCTGGCGGTCCACGAGGCACAGAACCCGCCCGTTCCACCGCTTTGCGTTTGCTCGCGGAACATCAACGATGTGCTTGCGGAGGATACGCTTGGCGATCTTGAGATGGTGGCGAAACACCACCGTGAAGATGAAGTCCGGCTTGTAGCCGCCGAAGAAGTCTGACAGCAGCAGGCATTCCTTCTCATCCGGGAATGCGAACATCCTGACCTGCTCAAGCCGCTTCTCAGTCATCCGCCCAACGAGTTGCGTGGAGATGGATGCCGAGGTGATGATCGGGCTGCCGTTCAGCCACTTCCGCAAGGATTCAGGAGGGACTGGAACCTCATCTGGAAGTTCCAGCCCGAACAGCCTGTACCCGCGACGGATCTTCTTGCGGTTGAGTTCGCTGACACTGCCATAGTTCGGGCCTTGCGGCATTTGCTCCGCAATCCGATCTACCGTGTCGCTCATGGTTAGAAGTCCACGTTGATCGAGATAGCCGACGCGGTTTCAGCCGACCCCGCCGTATCCCAAATGCCCTTGTTCGTGATCTGCTTCCCGGTGGGGGCGGTTCCTGAGTAGTGCCCGGTCCCCTGCTTCACCGTGTTGCCGCCGAAGTGGACATCCACGAGCGCCGAGTTGTTGGAGTTGCGAAGGATCGGAACGCGCGTACCAGCAGGCGTTGTCCCAGGCCAAGTGAACGTGTTTCCGAGGACCGACAAGCGGCTGACCGCAGCGCCAGTTCCGGCGCTCGAATCGACGTGGATGGCCTGTTCACAGTGCAGTTCGTTGAAGTCGTTGGCGAGAACCTTCACGTCCGTCGCTTTGCGGATGTAGACCGCCGAGCATTGGCGGGTGCTCACTCCACCGGGGTTGTGAATGTGGTTGGACTGGATCGTGATGTTCGTGGAGTCGTCGCCGGTTGCGCCAGACGATCCCTCAATCACGATGAACCCGGTTCCGAGCGTGTCCGCGAGCGTGTTGTAGCAGAAGAAGTTGCCCTCGATCTGCGCCCAGTCGCACCCGCGAAGCTGAATCCACGCCGTCGTCTTGGTTGTGCAGACCGCCATCGTGTTGCCGCGAATGACGATGTGCCCGCGTTCCTCCGTGCCGCCCGTTGGACCCTGGTAGTAGATGAGGTTGGTGACGCGGTAGCCGTCGTACAGAGCGTTCGGGTCAGCAATACCGAGCGCCCACCAGTAGTTGTTGGTGATCTGCGTCCATTCCTCGTTGTCGAGGTGGATCGTGCGGTGAACCGCTCGGCGGGCCGTCGTCGGAAGCTCCGCGATCCCCAAGTTCAGCGTGTTGCGGAACTTGTTGCCGGAGATGATGTTCATGTTTCCGGTCACGAGCTTGACGTTCGACACCCCGATTCCTGGATAGAACGTGTTGTCCGTGACCTCGCACCCGGCACCGTTGGTGACCAAGATATCCAACATCTCGTTGCCGTCCGAGAACCCGGAGGCAGTGATGTTGCCGCTCGTGAACACGCAGTCGCGGACCACATGGTTCAACGCGGTCGTCCCGGAAGCAGGCGCGATGTCGATCGTCGCTTGACTGGCAACCCAGGTTTCGCGGGTAAACGTGATCCCCTCTATGACCACCTCGTTGTTCGAGTCCACATTGAGCACCGCTGGCGAAGAAACGTTCGCGGAATCCACGGTCACGTTCGGGCGACCGAAGCCGAACACATGCACGCTGCTGGCGTTGATCGTCGCTGCGGTCTTTGCGGTGTAGTTGCCAGGAAGAACGCAGACAACTCGACCCCTTCTAAGAGCGGCGTCCATCGCCATCCCGAAGTCGTCGTTGTAGTCCGTCACGTTCACGTCGCCGTTCGACGCGCCGCTTCCGGTCCCTAAGGTCACAGCGCCCGAAATGTTCATGAACGGAGGCACGGCCATCGCTTTGTTCTCCAGTAGATGCTGCGCTGGTAGAGCGAAGATGAAGGTGAGAAGGGAGGCGGTACCCAACCAGCACAGCGCACGGAACATAACGCTCTCACGTCCTATTGGAAAGAAAAACGCCCCCAGTGGATAAGGCCGTCCACCGGAGGCGCGAGCAGTCGTGGGAGGGTAAGACCACAAAACCGCTCTTAGAAGGGGACCCATGCGTTCTCGCGGACGACCGCGATAGCCGCACCGTCGTGTTTCGCTTTGTCCTTGTCAGCCCAGGCCACGGGACTCCGGGGAACCTTCCAGGTAGACGGGTCCTTGTACCCGCACCCCACCGGGACTCCCAGGTACGACCGCCATCCACGGTACGGCTTGCCGTCGCGGACCCATGCCGCGTGCGCGTCCACGTAGTGAAGCTCCGGGTCGGGTGAAACCAGACCGCGTGCTTCCGCATCGCCGATGGTGAAGTCCGTTGGCATGTACCCTCGGGCGGGGTTTTACAGCGGGACTCCGGGCGGATCAACCAGGAATCTACGAAGCCCGCAGGTGCTTGGGCCGGAACGCGATCTCGTCCTGCCGCTTCCTCGGCTGAGCGTGCTTCTGCTCCAGAGCCGGAGCAAACTCTCTCCGCCACTCCCGCTCGGCCCTGGACACCCGCCTCGGCCAGGCACCCGCCTTTATCAGCGCCTCCACCTGCCAGTCGGCAGGCTTCCCCACGTCCAACCGCAGCTTGGGGTTCCTGGCCTTGGCTTCCGCCGACCGGATCAGCCGCTCCGTCCGGTCCAGCCACTCCCGGTCCTTGTCCCGAGCACGCTCCGCAGCCCAGGCCCGCTGCTTGAATCCGTCCTCGTCGTCGTCTCGGTCCATCGCCACTAAGCCTAAAGAAAAACCACCCAAGGCCCTTGTCGGAGTCCCCGGGTGGTTTATGGTGCGCGGTGTTCAGATCACGCGGGAGCACGGTATCCCGCATCTAGCTCGGTGCGCAAGATGAAAACTTCCCCCAAGCAGTTCTTCTTCAAGACCGGCGCGAATACCGCGCATCGGATCTTCTTCATCTCCGACTACGCCGTGCAATCGCGGTGCGGACACTGGTTTCCGCGCGAAACTGTCCAGGTCAGCGCCCACGATCCCAAAGTCGGCAGCCTCTGCGCCAACTGCCAGGACTTCAAAAAGCACTTCGTCGAGCGTGCTCAGAAGCTCGTCCTGATGGACTTGCCTACTCCAGCCTGCCACCTTTCCACGTCTGACCGTGTTTCAACCGGGAAGTGGACGACCGCCTGCGGGATCACCGACTTCGGCATCCTCCGCCAAGGCTGGCCGCCCGGAAAGCTCCGCTGCCAGACCTGCTACAACCGCTGGCTCGACATGAACCAAGCCGGTCGCCAAGCCCGTGAAGGCCGCGTCGATCCAGTCGGCACAATCGACCCCATCGTTCGGTTCGAGAAGTCCATCGTCCATGATTCGGACCTTCCGAACATGCACGCTCACGACGCCCGCGTCGCCTTGACGGTGATCGTCAAGCGCGGCAGCAGGCATGACCGCTACACTTTCCTTCGTCACGGCTTCCAGGCAGCCAAGCTGTTCGCCAAGATGCCGGACGTTGAGTTCGCTCAAGTCCTAACGTTCCAAGGTGGGGTGGCGAAAGCGACGTTCTCGCGCCGCAAGCGCCACCACTAAATGCCGAGAAATCCCCACATGGGGCGGGGCTACCTCCTGTATCCCCGATAAGCCACCGAACCCGCTGGCGCTATGCCCAGGGTAGGTCGCTGAAGGTCAGATGGGCTGGCACAGCCGTGGGCTTACGCGGTCTCTACTAGACCGTCCCACGGGGAGGACACGCCGGTTGGGATTCCACCCCCAACCAAACAATCCTCCAACGGGAGCCGCACCCGCATAAGGCCTGTCTGCTGGTGACTTCACCACAGATCTTGGCCGGGACTCCGTCCATGACCGGGCTTTAGCAGCACACACGGAACGATACGCACGCGCTCGCGCGCGCGTCCTTAGTCCAACATGCTGCTGATTCGTCCCCAAGAACACCTCTCAGATACAGCACACCATCCCACACAACCGGGGACCCAACTCCACATCCTCCACCAGAAACACACCCCACGTCCCCGGGACTACAGCATCACCCACGCACTCGTCGCACCGTCTACAGCAGACACATTGGACCCATCGCAACAGCTCCACACCAACAACACCCGGCATCGGCGTAACACAATACATGTTGCGGTGTTGCGACGGAGGAACGTGGGGTTGGGATTCAGGGAACAGGGGGTGAGGGAGAGAGACATTTCTATTTTAGGGACCCATGATGCGTGCGCGTGTGCGCGGAACCGACCCTGGGGGCGGGTAGCGCGGTGGGTGGCTGGCGGGGCCGCGTGTCAGCAGCTCCACGGATTTCGTTGGCGCGGCGTGCGTCGTTGCGTGTCGTTACGGAGGGCTGCATGTCGCGGCCGGGTGACGGTGACGGAGGGTTTCCAAATGGGTATTCCGAACGGCTTGCGTCGCGCGTACCGCTTCTTCCACGAACACGCGGGATACTGTGTTGGCCGTCGCGCCAAGGGTGCGCTGGACTTGGCTCGTGCCGAACGCAACGCCGCGAACATGGGTTACACGTTCAGCGAAGAAGCGGACTTCGACGCGGACCTGTCATTCATGGACGCGAAGGAACGCGAACAGGAGCACGAGTGCATCGGCATGGTGTGCCGCGACGCGGACGGCAACGTGCTCGCTTCGTTGTGGGGTATCGTGGACGCGGACGCGAACTACCGCCGCGTGGTGCGTGCAGAGCTTGCGTTGGAAGCGCTTGTGCCGTCCGCTTGACTGCCGAAACGCCCTGCGGGGCGTCCGTGCCACTGTCGGCACGCTGATGAGGCTTTGGAGGGTGCGACGATGGAATGCGTGAACGGCTGCCTGACGAAGTGGATCGACGAGAATCAAGCACGCGAACTTGCTGCGCTTTCGTGGAACAAGGCGTTGCCGGTCAACACGAGGGCGAAGGCGTACAGCGACTTTAAGGTATTGCTGTGCGCTGGTGGCGACGGCAGTACGGGCCGAACGCTGTACTTCATGCCAAGTGGACGCATGGTCAGCGACAGCGCAGAAGAAGCGTCGAAGGCTTGGTCAGAGCGAGCTTGACTGCCGAAACGGCCTACGGGCCGTCCCGTGGTCGCTCCACGGCTGACGAGGCTTTGCGCGGTAGCGCCGCGCGGACGGAGGGTTTGAAATGCGCGTGGTAGATAACGGCGACTCGATCATCGTGTACTTGTCGGCTTCGGACACGGAACGCTTCGCCCGTCGCTGGCCGTGCTCCGAACTCAGTGGCAAGCGGATCGTGGCCTGCTTTGACCGCAACGGCCTGTATGACTTGGCCGTCAACGGTCGCGCGTCCTTCGACGGAAGCGCGGACGAGTTCAACGCGATCACTTCGGACGCGATCGCGGATGCAGCGAAGCGTAAGCCGTCGCTGCTTCAGAACACGGCGTACTTCGTGGCCTGCGGTCAGTTTCAGCGCACGGTGTCCCCATGAGCGCCGCGAAGCACACAGCGAATGGCACGCTAAAGCAGGCGCAGAAAGCCCGCGCGATGCTGGCAAGCGTCGTCGTCATGGCGGCTCGAAACATCGACTGCGACGTGCGCGAAGGAAAAATCACGGAAGCGTCTGCGCTCGATCGCCTCTGCGAGATGTTCTCGGCGGCTCGTGTCTGTGGCGACGACGAGGCATCGCGTTGCTACTCCGATGCGCTCGAAGCCCGCGCCGCCCTGCGCCAAGCGGGGGGCTAGTCCCGCGCCGCTTGGGGTGAGCGTCACAAGCCCCACCAGCCTTCGCCGGGATAGGCTCCGGGTGTTGAGTGTGGAGGGTTAGCGGCATGGATACGAGCAAGACCACGACGTTCGTTCAGACTGAGCACGGCATCGTGCTATGCGTGCGCTGCCGTGACGAACAGTTGACGTTCCTAACGCGCCGTGGCGTCGACGACATCGAAACGTGGTCCGACGTGGACGACCCTGCTGCGGTTTGCGTTGCGTGTTCGTACACGGCTGAGCACTGGGGGCCGACCAAAGCATAACCGGCTTCGCGCGTTGCGCCTTAGCAGCGCGCACCAGTCCTTACGCGGGATGGACTCCGCACTAGCAAGCATGGAGGGTTGACATGGACACGAGCAAGGCCAGGCGCTGTCCTAATCTCGAATCGGGACACGGAGCGAATCGGATCGCTCGCGGCTGTCGGCGGTAGGCGCTGATGGCGAGGATCAAATCGAGTGTAACGCGAAGCGCCATCGGGCTGGATCACCCGCAGTTTGTATCGGAATTTTTGATACAGCTCTTGAAGTCGCATCATGGGTCGGTGATACTCCCCTTCGTGGACACCCCGAGGGAACGAAACGCACTTCGTCGCCGCCTCCGCTCCGCAATGGAACACGCGGATGGGGAGATAGGCGATTGGATGGAGTTTCGGCTGTCGCACGAGGAGGCGCTCAAGAAGCTCAACGAGCGTTATCCGCCCGATGCAGATGCGCCGACGATCCAGGACGGTGCGTTGACCATCGCCGAAGCCGTGGACACCTTGCTGTTGTCCGCCAACGAGCCGATGTCACGGTCGGAGCTTATGGACGGTCTCGCCGCTGCATGGGAGCGCGGGCAGTTGCGAAACGAGCCAAACGACAACAGCCTTCGGGCGATTCTGTCTCGTGACGCTGATAAGCGCGGCTGGATCAAGGTGGGGCAGGGACAAAACGTCAACTACAAGCACAGGGATCAGCCGAAGGAAATAGACCCATCCGACTTCGGCATCGACAGTGGACAGGCTTCCAGCAATTCAGGAGACATCCCATGACATCAACAGCAGCATGAAGTTCAAGAACCCAGCGACTGCGTGGGGCTTTCCTCTAGCGATTGGCGTTGGAGTTGCTCAACCCCTCGTGGTCGGTGAGTACGAGGTTGTCGCGTTCATTGACGGCAAGGAGGCTGGATTCGTGCGGATTGCCATTTCCGAGTCGGACGACGACTGACTTGGGCTGGTCCAAAGACGGATTGGCGCGCAGCGATTCACGTTCAGCCAGAAAGTGCGCGATGTCGTGCGGTCGTTTACTTCCGGTTCATCCATGGCGCGTACTCCTTGGCGGCAGTATATAGCCGGTGCTGACGGCGAAGAAAACCCCTAATTAGGACACCGCCCGCGGACGCTCTAGTCGCTCTTGGCCGCGCGCTCGTGGCGTGGCATGGTGAGGAGACTCACGACTTCGAGGGTGCGTCGGCGCATCACTGGCGACACCTCGGCGCTGGCGGCTCCGTGGGCCTCGTGATCGAGGACGCCCGTCTTGGCGGCGAAGCGCGTGCAAAGGCGCTTACGCAGGAAGAACGACGAGCCATCGCGGCCAAGGGCGGAGAAGCCAAGGCGCTGAAAGCAGCGGGCAGGGGGCCGCTACCCAAAGCAACGCACGAAGGCATGCTGCGCATTGGAGATGCCGAAATCGCTTGCGCCGTGTTGGAGAACGGTAAGCGCGTGCTGACGCAAAGCGGCTTTCTGCTAGCACTTGGGCGATCTAGGCAGGCACGCGGGCGTGACCCGAATACCGCCGACGACAACCTCCCGGCTTTTATGCGAGCAAACAACCTTAAGCAGTTTATTCCAAGCGACTTAACGCTGACGACGAGCCACGTCGAGTTCCGTCGCAAGGAAGGCGGTCGAGCGTTCGGTTATCCCGCTGAAATGCTTCCGCGAGTTTGCGGCGTGTTCCTCGACGCGAAGGCAGCCGGAGTGCTCACGCACAATCAGGAAGCCATCGCTTCCACCGCATTGCTGCTGGTGCGTGGCCTTGCCAACACCGGCATCGTCGCGCTGATCGACGAAGCGACGGGTTACCAGTACGGGCCGATGCCGCTACGTCCCAGTCCCACCGAACAGGCGGGACCGGATAACAGCCGAGAGTGACCGCGCCGTGCGGGACGCATCCCGCGCTAGCTCGGCGTGCTCGGACGGCGCGAGGAGTAGGCAGACCATGCGCGATCGCACCTGCGCGGCTGGCTTCGGGGGACGCCCACGAAGGCGCTTGGGTGGGGGGGCGGTATCCATGTCGCGCATGGTAGCAGGACGCACGGCGAGCGGAGAGCGTGAATATGATCTGATTTCTTCCGATTATTCCTCGTATGAGCCTGTAGAATCAGGCGCACGAGGACCGATACTAGACCGCGCGGCGATCGTGCCGCGCCAACGGAGGGTGAGACGATGGATACGCGATGCGAATGCGGCGAGTGGACTGGCGAGCGGTGCGCGTGGACTGGTCCGCGCACTCAGACGGTCGTGGTCGAGTATATGCCCGAGTGGCTGCGGGCGTCCCACGAGACGGCAGGGGGTAGCGGCGCGTACCCCCACAATGGGGCGGTCCGCGTCCGATGCGAGCGTGAGTGTGCGAGCGCGATCGTCGCAGCGGAGCCGGGCTGGGCGCGGATCATTTAACCGCTTCCCCGGGCTGAGCGCATCAGCCCGGGACCACGCCTAGCGCGGAGTGGCGACCGCTTACCGATGGAGGGCACCGTGACAGAGTACGGCTACCGAGGACCGTCTATAGACCACTCTGGCCTGTCACCGTCCGGGCGCGTCTCAAGGCGCGCACGCGAAGCATGGTCGAAGCGCGAGGACGCGCGCCTATTCCCGCCCGGCTACTGGACCGCTCCTAAGCTCACCGAGGCCGAGGTCGCACACGCGAAGGCGCAGACGCTTCGCAAGAGCGCCGCGACGTTGCGCGACCTTGCGGCGCGCGGGATGAGCGCACGCCGATACACACGCGAGGCGGAACGGCTCGAAGCCGAAGCCGCTGCGCTGGAGCGATGAGGCAATGCTGCCCTGCGGGATCAGCTCCGCGCGAACAGGCCGCGTTAGGCGGCGGATGGAGGCGATGGTGGGTACGAAGCGATCTAAGGTTGTGCGCGACGGTGACGTGTTCCGCATCTTGCGGCACGACGGCGTTTTCGTTGGCTGCTACGCGACTCGCGCGCTTGCTGACAAGGTGCTGCGCGCTTCGGATTGGCTCCTATGAGCGTTCTGGATCATGGGTTCGAGTACGAAGAACGACTTCAGGACGGGCGCTACCGCTGCTCGTGTCGCTGCGAATACGAAGCCAACGAATGGCGCGCGACGTTCAATGAGGCCGTGGCCGACTACAGAGCGCACATCGAAAGCGAAGGACTGCGGCTGTTTGGTACGCCGGAAGCGAAGCGGCGATTGAATCAGCTTCCATCCTGCATTCACGGAAACAAAGGCGACCTAATCGTCTACCGCGACGATGAAGGCCGCATCAAGCACTTTGGCATTTGGACCTTGTGCCAGTGCCCTTGCAGTGTGAACGCCGAGACAGAACACGACGCGCGCTCCGCATGGTTCGCGCTTATTGGCGCTGACGATTCGATGGAGTACAGCGTTCCGGCGCATGAGGTGATTAACGAAGCGCGCCAGGCGCTATCGGAACTCTGCCACGGCGCGACGTTTCGCATGTCGATTCCGGTCAACGAAGAGTTGGACCACGACCGCCGCATTGGTCGCGCGCTCGATCATGCGGATTCGTTCGTCAGGATTTCTGACGCGCACGAGAACGACTACCAGAAGATCATCGCCGCCGTGCTCAAGTGTGATCCGGTGCCAGCATCGCGCCGCGCCGACGACCAGCTAGAGCCGCCATGGGAGGTGATTCTTCGCGTGCTCGCGGAGCGGGACAAGTTCGAAGCCGAGTTGTGCGATGCACTCAAACGCCTTGACGCTTGCAGGGCCACGTTAAGTTACGTGCGCGCCCTCGCGGTAGACATCAAAGACCACGGCTTTGTAGTTGGCGGCACTCTCGGCAACCTGTTTTCGATCATTGACGCAATTGACCAACGGGAGGCGAGTAATGCGCTCATGCAGTAACTGCGCATGGTGGGACGCCATCGACCCGAAGCAGGTTCTGCCGATAGCTGGAGGCTGGTGCAACGTTCTCACGTTCAAGCCAGGCCTCGGGAAGCTGTACCTGGAAGAAGCCGGGATCAAAACAGACGAGGAGGATCTTTGCCGACTGCATCAGACGGAGCGCGAACACAAGCAATGGCTCGTGGCAATGGACCCACCACAGGCATTGAAGCTGCCGATGCCTGGAGCGTTTGACGCAACTACTTAGGTTGCACGCTCCTGGCAGGGTCGAGCGCATCGGCCCTCCACCAGCCAACGCCGGGATCGGCTCCGGCACAGCACCGAACTGGAGGGTTACATGGTTCCTGTCATCCCCGAGCGCGTGGCGCTCCTGTCCGAAGTCACTCTGCGCCACGGAGCACATCAACGCTACGAGGACGGCGCGTGCGTGATGGAGACCGTCGCCCACATCGCGGGCGAACCGCACAGCGACAGGCCCGCGTGCGCGTGTCCTGTCGTGTCGAGCTTCGCGCGGTCGTTGAATGATCGCATACCCGACGATCCGACGCGGACGCGGCTGTTGTTGCCGCTCGTGCTCGACATCGCGGGAAGCAAGTCCACGCTTGAGGTCGAGATCCGGCGCGGCTATGTCGCGGCGGACTTCGCCGTCCGCGTGTTCGCTCCGATCGCGCTCGAAGCGCGAGGTCGCAAGGACTTGGCCGATCGGCTGCGCGCCGTCGCCCCCATCGTGGACCGCGACAGCGCGAAGGCGGCGAAGACAGAGACGGACGCGGCGTACAAGATCGCCGCTGCCGCTGCCGCTGCCGCCGCCGCCGACACCGCCTACGCCGCCTACGCCGCCGCCGACACCGCCGCCGCCGCCGCCGCCGCCGCCGCCTACGCCGACGCCGACGCCGCCGCCGACACCGCCGCCTACGCCGCCGCCGCCGCCGCCGCCGACGCCGCCTACGCCGCCGCCGCCGCCGCCGCCGCCGCCGCCGCCGCCGCCGCCGCCGCCGCCGCCGCCTACGCCGACGCCGACGCCGCCGCCGACACCGCCGCCGACGCCGCCGCCGCCGCCGCCGACGCCGCCGCCGCCGCCGCCTACGCCGCCTACGCCGACGCCGACGCCGCCGCCGACGCCGCCCGTCTCGGCGTCTACGAGAAGTCCGTCAAGTGCCTGCGCGCCATGCTGGCGGTGCGCTGATGTTCACCGTGACCGCAGACAACGAGACCCTGTTCACCGAGCGGCACTTGCCGACCGCTGTATTCCGTGCTCTTGCAGAAAGCGACGAACGCGACAGCGACGTGTTGTTGTCCGGCGAGTGCGCGGGGCTGGTCCTGCGCGGCGTGTACCGTCGCGGCGCGCGGGTGGAGTTCGAGTGTCGGGATGTGGATGGGGCTGCGACGTGATCGACGACCTACTACCACGCATGGCTGAATGGCTCCGGCGTCACGCGCGGCCAAGTGTTCGCCGCCGAGAACGGCGAGGTCCGGCTCGTAGCGCAGATGGCGTGGTGCGGTGAGTACCACGAAATGGGAGGCGTTTTCGTGTGCGACCCAGTGTGGGTTGGTGAACGCGAACTGTTCAACGTCGCGGAAGTGATGGAATACTTCGGCCTGACAACGAACGAACTGGTCAGCGACGAGGCATACAAGCGCGTCGATCCGAGCGATCCATGCCTTTGCCCGTTAGATGTTCCGGCAACACTTGCGAAGGTTGGCGTTGCCGTGGACCGCGAGTACCCAGGTGCACCGTGGGTGGTGCGGTGAATCCCCGCGTGTGGTGCGAGTACGCGCTGTGCGTGCTCGCGTGTGTCCCGCCTCTGGTCGAGGCGTGGTGTGTTGGAAGGCTCGCCGCTCGCGTGGTCGAGCCGGTGGTGTGGGCGCTGACTGGACAGTGAGAGGTGCCGTCACGCGGGATCGGCTCCGCATGGAGGGTAAGATGAAGAAGTACAAGTTGACATCCGAGCATCGCGCGCAGCTACCGGCATGGCGCGACAAGTGGATCGCGAACGCGATGTCCACCGAGCCAATGACCGAGGACGATCGCGAGGCGTGCCGCGATGCTGTGCTGCGGATGTATGCCGCAGCGAAGCTTCCCGCCGCCGAAGCACATCGTATTCGTGCCGTCGCCGTTCGTGCTCCGATTCGCTGGCGGTTTCGCGGCTGGCATCTGGCATCTGGCTGGCGCGCAGAAGTCCCGGTCTGTCGATGTGACCGCCGCCACGCGCGACGCCACGTACGACGCCACGTACGACGCCACGCGCGCCGCCACGCGCGCCGCCACGCGCGACGCCACGTACGACGCCACGCGCGCCGCCGCGCGCGATGCGACGTACGACGCCGCGTACGACGCAACGGACGTCGCCACGTACGACGCCACGCGCGCCGCCGCGCGCGATGCGACGGACGCCGCCGCGTACGACGCAACGGACGCCGCCACGCGCGCCGCCACGTACGCCGCCACGTACGACGCAACGGACGACGCAACGGACGTCGCCACGTACAACGCCACGCGCGCCGCCACGTACGCCGCCACGTACGACGCAACGGACGACGCAACGGACGCCGCCACGCGCGATGCGACGGACGACGCCGCGTACGACGCAACGGACGACGAAAGCAGGTACTACGTCTTTCGTGGCCTCCATCGCATGGGTGAGCTGGCGAATCTGCTTGGCGTCGGTCGAATCGGCCTAGATTGCGCCAAAACGCGTGGCGAATGTGGTCGGGGCAACCAGTGGAGCGGATGACAGCGTCCATTTCGTTCTTCCGGCATATCGCGCAGCTCGACATTGACTACACGGCATGGGATGCGTGGAGGTGTTGACCAGGCGCTCCAGCCCACGAATCGATACACCTGACTTGCATGCTTTCCGGATCGACCCGCGCGCCTGATGGTGGACGACCAAAACAGGCCGCACAGTGATGACGGCCCATTCTACTCCTGGGGCGATGGGTCGATGATCTACGCGGTGCGCGGCCAGTACGTGCCCGCATGGATCATCGAGCATCAGATCGAATCGCAGTCGCCGAGAGATTCGCGCCGAGACGGACATCGAGATTCGGCGCGTGATGATCGAGAGATGGGGACTGGACGTTACTTGACCGGAGAGCGGCGCGACGTTGTAGACGCCGACGAACGCACGTCAGAAGGCGGCGGCCCGCGCGCTCTGTTGCGCGACTCGGATGGATCGCAATGGCTGCGGCACCGACGGATCGAAACGAGCCGCGTGTACTACAGCGAGCGTGCCGAATGGTGATGGTGACGTGCCCGCGATGCGCATCTGTTCGCGGGGATCGACGGAAGATGTGGTCGAACAGGAAGGCTGAACATGAACGTGCAAAGCTGTCAAGCGTGTCGAGATCGCGGCGAAGCGTCCTCGTGCCGATGTCCGCTGATGGATCAAGGTCGCCGTCGGGCAGGTCGCGCGTGCGGGGCGACGTGTACCTGATGCGGACGGATCGGCGCCGACTCGCGGAGATGAAGTCGCGCTGTCAGTCGGCGTCAATGCAGGTCGCCAGATCGTGCCCGGAGACGACGCCCGGTTCGCGCCACGTCGTGGTGGGCGACGCCGGCGCATCGTGAAGCGGACGTGGGGTGCGGCGACGACGCCGTCGCGGCACGCGACAGCAGCACGGTTGTCGAGCGTCGGTGCGCGAAGAAATGCCGCACCGGCGCCGATGAGGTCGGACCGCAGCGGCGCGTCACTGACGCATCCCGAGCACGCGCACGTTCGGTTGCCGCCCGATTCGTGCTGGATCGCGTGGTCGCAGTACGACGAGCACGTAGCGCCGGGTGGCGGACTGACCATGTGGACTCTGTACGCGGTCGCTGCGCTGCTGGTGGTCGGGCTCGTGTGCTCGGCTGTGCTGACGTTCGTTTCTGACGCCACGCTGCGCGCCGCTGGCGGCGGCGCGGGCAGGAGGGAGTGATGGACGCTCAACCATCCGGCGATACCGGAGAGTTGCCGGGCGCGGAAACGGGAGGTAAGGCGTGAGCATCTACATCATCAAGCCAGCAGATCCAAACTGCCCGAAGTGCCACGGAACTGGAGCCATCAGCATCAGTGAGCGATGGCCATTCCAGCCGATCGGCGGGCATGTCATGGAACGGCTGGATTCCAGGTGTGCGACTGCAAGGCGTTCGTAGCGAACCAGCCAACGTCGAGTGTCCTACCTGTTCAGGTAAGCGGCCGTGGTTGCGCCCCGCACCATGGAGTCACCCCATGACTGACATCCACCAGATCATCGACAGCCACCTGCATCGACGAAGGCAAGCGGCAAGCGCAGGTCGAACGAGAGGAGAGCGCGAGCCGAGGCGGAGGACGACCCACCCAGCGAGCGCGACGTGGATCGAGACGGCGATGTCCGACCACCGGGCATTTCGACAAGGTGGTGGCGGTCATCGCGGACCATGCCGTGCCACGAGAGACGTGGTTGGACACGCTGGATGATGTGACGTTCGAGGCGTGCGCGTTGTACATCTCGGACTGGTTTGAACGGAAACGCGCGCAAGCGCAGGAGGGTGACCGTGAGTAGCGAGACGAAGCGATCGAGAAGGCGGCGAGGTGGCGGTGCCGGTGGAGACGTTGCGCGAAGCCGTGTCGACCCTGTCTGACCTCTACATGGAGCGCGGCGACGAGCGGTGCGCGAAGGCACACAACGCACTGTCGAAGCTCCTCCCGCCCCCGCCCAAGCCGGAGCCGAGCGCGGAGCTGCGGGCCAAGTGGGAAGCGGAGGCGAAGGCGTACTGGTCCGCGAATCAGTTGTGCGACGGCTGGAACTACATCCGCTTTGAATCGGTGACCAACGCCTACGTCGCCGCGGCCGAAAAGCGGTGGCGGGATGGGGGGGAAGGCGTGATGGAACCAATCCGATGTAACGGGTGCTGCTTCGCCTTCGGGTCGAATGTGGAGCACGATTGCGTGACTGCGCCCCCGCCAGTCGACTGGCAGGCCGAAGCGCGCAAGGCGGCGGTGGCAATCTACGCGGCTGAGGTTGGCCGTGAAGGCTTGGAAGGCGTTGACCTAAAGAGGCAGGCCATCATGGCGACGGAGCATGTCGCTGTCCTCATCGCCGCGATGCGGGCCAACCCAAAGGAGTTCGGGACGTGAACATTGAACTGAAGTCTCTCGTCGGAGAATCGAAATGACCAAGTTCGACTTCCTCGACGGCAACGGCCCTGTCCCGGCGCATCGGCACAAGAACCCAGACGGCACCGAAGGCGGATGGGTCGGAGATACGGCGCTGGGTGTCCGGCAACGCGCAGGTATACGGGCAACGCGTAGGTGTCCGGCAACGCGCAGGTGTCCGACAACGCGTGGGTGTCCGGCAACGCGTGGGTGTCCGACAACGCGCGGGTGTCCGACAACGCGCGGGTGTCCGGCAACGCGCGGGTGTTCGACCACGCGTGGCTGTCCGGCAACGCGCGGGTGTCCGGCGACGCGCGGGTGTCCGGCGACGCGTCGGGTGTCCGACAACGCGCGGGTGTCCGGCAACGCGCGGGTGTCCGACAACGCGTGGGTGTCCGGCAACGCGCGGGTGTCCGGCAACGCGCGGGTGTCCGGCAACGCGCGGGTGTCCGGCAACGCGCGGGTGTCCGGCAACGCGCGGGTGTACGGCGACGCGCAGGTGTCCGGCGACGCGCAGGTGTACGGCAACGCGCGGGCGTACGGTGACGCGCGGGTGCACGGCGACGCGCAGGTGTACGGCAACGCGCTGGTGTGCGGCAACGCGCTGGTTGGTGGGGGTAGTCGCCCGATCTGATTGGACCGCGGTATTGGAGAGAAGTCGGGCGCTGTGGTTCTTCAGTATGGATGTGAACGGCGCACGCTCGCGGAGTGGAAGAGGAATCTCACGACGATCATCGCGCGGCACGTCGTGGTCGGGGGCTGAGCGGGAAATAGTAGCGCGGCGATGCTGGTGTCACTGATCGTGTTGGCAGCAACGACCTGGAGTGTGAAGCGCCACGCGCAGACGGGGGGGGGTCGCTCGTCGCACCTTAGCCGCAATGGCGCTTGTCGTTCTGTGGTGGCCTTGATGGTGATTGGCGCGAATCGAAACCGTCGGCGTGATCTCGCGTTTAAGCGTGAGTGCGATGATTAGAGCGCGGAGAGATCCGCAAGAACAGCTTGAGCAGTAATATCAGAGTGGCCACGCACCCCAGGAGGCCCCGATGTTCGCGGCTGACGCGCGAAGTGTCCGTTCTGCGGTGTTTTGGCTACTGGTGTCGGAAACTCCAGACGGATCGTTCCAAGGGCGATGCGGCAGCGGTGGCGTGGCGCCGCGGGTCGAGTCGACTTCGACAAGCCCGAAGCTATCCACGCCTTTACTCGCCCTGCCGCCGCAGATAGGCGGTAGCGGAGGCCGAGAGTGCGCTGCGCTGCGCGGAGTGCCTTGGTAGTGGAGGCGTTGTGGGCGCGAACGGCGAACACTACGATGGCGCGACGAGCAGTTAGCGACATTGCCACCGCCTGACCTGTTCGGTCGCGGCCTCGCTTTCCGCCAAGGAGGATGAGCGTGTAAGGCAAGTACCGTAAGAAGCCAGTCGTCAATGAGGCAGTTCAGGTCACGCCGGAAATGATCCGCGATTTCGGACCGTTCCTGAACTGGTCGCCGCCGCATCTGGAGCGCCGAGAAAACGAGAAGATCAACGGTTCCGAGGTCGTATTCGTCCGCACGCCTGAAGGCGACATGCGTCAGCCCGAACGACTGGCTGATTCGAGGCGTGAAGGGCGATGTCTACCCGTGCAAGCCCGACATCTTCGCGGCGACGTACGAGGGCGCCAATCCGGTCGCGGCAAAGGGGTCCGAAGGTGGGTGAGCTACCGAAGTGTCCGCATGGGAGCGATGGCGAGGTGTGTCGCGTGCCGACGCCGTACGGTCGCGTCATCATCTGGGCCAAGGATGAAGCGTGCGATTGCCGCATCCAGGTCGACTGGGATTTCCTCACGGCGGATCAGGCCGAATCCGCCGCCCTCCGCGCCTGGCACGCCCTGACCGCCAATCCGGTCGCGGCGGGGGAGACGAACCATCCGGCAATCCCGGATAGTTCCCGCCCCGTTGCTGCGGTGGTGGCGGTGCCGGTGTGGGTCAGTGCAGACACGCCGCCAACCAATGAGCGGACCGTAATAGTCCGATGTTCAACTGGTCAGATGTACATGGATCGGTACGACCTCGTTCGAGGTTGGGATGTTAGCCCGTATGTGATGGCGGGCAGCGTCACCCACTGGCAGCCGCTTCCAGCCCCGCCCCAAGCGCCGGAGGCAACGTGACATCACGCATCGTCAACAACCTCGCCGTCTGTTTCGCGTGGGGTGGCAGTCCTGAGCGTGCTCGGATGCGGATTCTGCTTTCGTCGCGCTGGAAGCGCATAGGGAGGTGTGGGTGGGTAAGTTCAAGTCCGGGCTGATGTTGGTTGCGTGATTGTCGGCAAGTTGGCGTTATCGAATCCTCGCGTCGGAAGGAGCCGAACCGCAGTTCGCGCACGCGTGTCTCGTGGAGAGGTACCGCGGGTTACCGTTTCGGCGCTGAATGCGGACGGCGGGCCTGATCATCGCCGAGTTCACCGAGACTCGGGACTTGTCCGAGCCGGTGCACGCGCACGAGACGGCGTGTTGGCTGAACTGATCCGAGCCAAGCTGGCTCTCGATCGTGCGATCGAGAACAGTTGCCAGGACGCGGGGTGAAGCCGTGAACCAACGCGACCAACACTGCGCGCCGCGAACGCGACCAAGCGAAGGTGGAAAGAAAACCTGCTTCAGATACCAAGCGAGCGTTGAAAGAGGCGGAGACGGCGATGATCGCCTACGGCCTCGAGCACGACGACACAGCAAGCAAGCCCAGGTGGAGGCCGTCGCCGTATTGGGCCAGCGCGACGGGACGACGACCATGTGTTCGCCGTCGCGCCCATCGTGCGGAGATACCGACGGAACGCCCCACGCGGCGACTGCGGATCGCGAGCTGGCGGGTGCGTGACCTAAACGAAGAATCCGACATCGCCGAAAGAGATCGCGGTTCTGAAAGCGAGGTTGATGCCATGAC
>JADJEK010000016.1 GCA_016709145.1 Planctomycetota bacterium | reverse complement strand
AAACCCAGCCGGCGTACCCGGCGAAGACGCGAGTGCGCGGCATTACGACTGGCCGCACTTCTACGTGAAGGAGCTTGCGCTCATCGCGGTCCCCATCGTCGCGTTGGCACCGCTCATGCTCGCGCGCCTGATCCAAACGCGCGTGTATCGGGCGGAGCCCCGAAAGCGGTTTCTCGCATTCGTTTTCCTGACGCTCTTCGTTGCCTGGTCGATTCTTCCCAAGAAACAGCGCCACTACATGGTGCCTCTCCTCCCTGTCTTCGCAACCTTGATGGCGGAGGCAACACTGGCGTATTGGGCGCAGCGCAGGGCGCTCGTCGAAAAGCTGATGCCGGCGTTTGCTGTGATTGCGGCGCTGGGCGCGATCGCCGGCGGCGCCTACGTCGGCATCTGGATGATCAAAGTGCGGGCACTGCCGCAGTACATGAGCGGCGGAGTTCTGATCGCAATGGCGCTTCTGGCGCTGGGCATGCTCGTCGCTGGCCTGCAGCGCCGCGCGCTCACGTTCGTGGCGCTTGGGTTCGTCACGCTCGTACTCTCGTTCGGCGCAACTTTCGGATTCGTGCGCCCGTGGGAAGACACGATTCGTGGCGCCGTCGATGATGAGGCAACCGCGTTGCCCGATGAAGCGCGCCTCGTCGCACTCTCTCGAGACGCGCCGTGGATCTTGAAGCTCTACGGCCTTGGCGACGACATCCGCGAGCATGCGGAACGTAACAGAACGGTTCCGCGCAAGTGACGACCGCGAGTCGTTAGGCTTCGGCGGGGCCAGATGTCCGCTTGTTCGCGGGGTAGAACGCGAAGATCCGCAAGCTCATCGTCGCGCGCTAGCTCCGGGCAACGACCCGCGCTGGATCGGCGATCATCCAGGGGTTGGCTAGGACTTTCGGTGGATCTTCAGCAGCGATTGGGCCTTCGCTTCCGTCTTGTTCGTTTCGACGGTGGCGACTTCAAACGTATGCCCGAGGTTCGTCAGCTCTTTCACGTCCTTGCCGCGAGCAACCACATACGCCGGCTGTCGCCCCGCAATCGCCGTCGAGAGCTGCTCGGGCTCGTCGACGAACACGAGATCCCGCTCGCTGAAGTAGCGCAGTGCGTGCGGTTTCGAGATGTTCACTACGAACACCGGCGAGTCTGCCGGCACGGTGTCCTTGACACGCAATCCGAAGTCTTTCTCTCCGAAGCGAGCGTTCGCGAGCCGTCCGAGTGCGGGCTCAGCGAATACGGCGAGCGTCGCCAGGAGTAAGAACGCGAACAGCGGCGCCTCGACGCTGGGCCGGCGGAGATGACGCAGCGCGGGAGCAGCCGCAAGAACCCCTACGACACCAGCGCAGATGGCTGCGAAGCCCAGCTGTCCCTTCACGAGCGCGTACACCGGCAGCCCGATCCCCACGAGCACGAACAGCCCTCCGAGTACGGCGCTCCCAGTCGCCTCGAGCTTCGTCGGCATGACAATGCCAGCGCGAAACGCCGCAATGCGCTCGCCAACGAGCAAGGCGAGCGGCACGGCAAGGGGCATCATGTAGATCTCACGCTTGGTCGGCGTGAGCGCGAAGATCACGAAATACGCGACCGCCCAAAGCAAGAACGCGAACGTCGCATGGGATCGTTGCCTGCCGCGAACGATCGCCGGCATGAACAGCACCATGGGAAGCATCGTCGCGAGAGCAGCGAGGTACTCCGGACCGATCGGCCAGGGTGAGTAGTGATCGCCCTTTCCCGCCGTCCGTTCGAGAACCTGACGGTACCAGTAGAGGCGCTTCACCTCGGACCAACCGAGCTCCTGCGTGAGCGCGAAGATCCAAGTCCCCAGCGGAACGAGCGCGAGGATGGACAAGACGATCCACCACGGCCGCCGCAGGAAGCTCCAGTCTCGGTGCGCGAAACACCACGCGAGCGGAGCGAGTACGCCAAACAGCGCGATGTGACCCTTGACCATCGAGCCCACGCCGAAGCCTACGGCCGCGAGCAAGCCGAAGCCCAGTTTGCGCGTCTGCAGGGCGCAGATCGCACCCCACGCTGTCAGCGTTTCGCCGAACACGAGCATCAGGTCGAGCTGCGCCGATCGTGCGTTGCGGAGTACGAGTGGGCACGCCGCGTAGACGAGCGCCGCGATAACACCTGCGCGGCGCGACATCGTGCGCCGACCGAGATCGAACACGAGGAGCGCCGTGAGAAAATGCGCGAGCACGTTCGGCAGAAAGAACGAGAACGAGTTCCAGCCGAACGTCTTTCCAATCAGACCGACGCACCAGTACCAGAGGGGCGGCTTCTCGGTGTACGGCTGGCCGTACAACTGCGGGAGGACCCACGATCCCGAAGTCGCAGTCTCTTTCGCAATACCGACGTAGCGGGGCTCATCGAAGTACGTGATGTCGCGCGCCCAGAAGCAGAAGAAGCACAGCGCGGCGATCAGCACAATCGTGATGCGTTCGAGCGCGACGTCGCGATCGATGCTGAACGGTGGGTCGACAGAGAACGCTGGCGTCATACTGCGGCGACTTCTACCTGGGAGTGCATGAGGCGCAAATGAGCGAGCCCGCCCCGTCTCACCGCGCGCATCCGCCAAGTCGTCAAGTGTCCCCACGGTTGCTGACCTTCGGTTGGCGGCCGGGCGCCGTGCGATCTGTCGCCAGAGTCCCGATAGGCCCAAGGTCCTCGCCCGAAGCTCGTCTTGGAACAGCCGGCGCTAGCCCAATTCGCGGCATCGGGCGCGCTCGACGCAGCACAGGATCCTCACCGCGTGTCCGCCGAACCCACGCGCCCTAGCATAATGATGCCCTCATGAACTATGGGAGTCCAGCGCCCCTGCCGGGGCTCATGTACTTGTCAGGTTGCGGCTCACGCAAATATCATGTTGCGCTGCTCGAATGCGATGATGCGCTCATTCGCAGTGATCGTCTTCCTTGTTGCCGTTCTGCTCATCACGCTCTCACAAGCGCGCAGGGATCTCTGGGCGCCGGACGAGCCGCGGCACGCTGAAGTCGCGAGGACAATGGTCGTGTCGTCCGAGTGGCTCGTACCCAAGCTGAACGGCGAGATCTACCCCGACAAGCCGCCGCCTCCGTTTTGGCTGATGGGCGGCTTCATGAAGCTCTTCGGAACCCACGAGTGGGCCGCGCGCGTCCCCACGGTGATCGCAGCCGCTTCCATCCTCGCGCTCACAGTGATCATCGCCGACTTGCTGGCAATTCCATCTGCGGCGCTACTCGCCGTGCTCATCCTCGCATCATCGTTTCGTTCTTGGTGGCTCTTTCAGCGGGTGAGTCTGGACGTGCTCATGACGGCCTTCGTCTGCGTGTCGATTGTCGGCTGGCTCCGCCATTGGCGCGGTCGGGGAAGCGCTGCCGTCAATGGAGTTCTATTCCTCGGAGGAATGGCTGCCGGCGTTTCGATGAAGGGACCGCTCGCGATTGTCGTCGCGCTCGCAGCAGCAGTCGGTCACGGGCTTTCAATGGGAATGGCGCGCAAGCTCGTCGAGCGCCGCTTTCTATTGCCGGGATTGCTTGCGTTCGCGGTCATCATTGCCGCGTGGGTCGTCCCACTCTGGCTCGCGACGGATGCCGCGTATCACGACGAGCTGTTCTTCAAACAAAGTGCAGGACGGATCGCGAGCGCTTGGAATCACGAAGCGCCGTTCTGGTATTATTTATATGACTTCCCAGTTGAGTTCATGCCGTGGACACCGCTCCTTGCGCTGGGCATGTTCGCGCTCATCAAGTTTCGGCCGAAGGCTACGCAGTCCTCATGGACGTTGTTGTTCTCCTGGACCGTCCCGACGTTTCTCTTTCTCTCAGTCGTCCAGAGCAAGCGCGGCAACTACCTACTCCCGCTCTACCCTGCGTTCGCATTGCTCGCGTCCTTGGGCTTGCACGAACTCTTGGCGCTCGGCGGTGCTTGGACGCGTCGCGTTCGCGTCGTCGCCTGGATTGGGCTCAGCTTCCTTGGACTCGCGACGCTTGCGGTTGCCGCGAGCGCGTTCATCCCGGCGGTCAAAGACCAGGGCATCAACGTGCCGATCGGGGCCGCACTCGTCGCTCTATTCGTGGGCGCGGTCTTCGTCCTACGCGGGCGCGTGCACCTCCAGGAAGGACGGCCTGACTCCGCGATACGGGAGCAAGGGTTCGGTGTCGTCGCCGTGCTCGTGCTAGCGGCGGTGTTCGTGCTTCCCGCAGTCGATGCCGCCAAGTCCGGACGGGTGATCGCAGAGCGTCTTCGCGACCAGCTGCCAAGTGGCAGCTACGTTCCGATGCTCGGACTGCGGGCCGACGAGTACTGCTTCTACTCCAACCTCGCTTTCCGGGAGGTTGAGTCCAAGGACGACTTCATCGCCGCCCTGCGGCGAGCGGATGTTCGGTACGCACTCGCAGACACAAAGGACCTCGCGAAACTGCGCAAGAAGGTGGCTCTCCCCGAAGGGGTCGTCGAATGCACCTGGGAGACGACGGGGAGTCGACGCGGCGTCTCAGTCCTGGAAGTGAACCACCGACCGGCTGACGGGGCAGGCGGGTGAAGCCGCGCAACACATCCGATCGCGCAAACCTGAAGTTCGCGCCCTGTCTCGCCGGCGCCTTCGCAATCGGCTTTCCAACCCAACCATTCGTTCTCGCACGGTCGAACCTGACGATGACGGCCGCGGTGATCGCGCTGTGCGTCGCGCTCGGCGCGATCCGCGAACTGGTCCGCAAGCGCGGCGCACAGCGGCGCGAGGTACCACCGACGAAGTCGGAGTCGCCCGGATCCAGGCGGCTTCGAATCGTCCATGTCCTCAGCCACACGGACGCGACCCGTGGCGGCGCGATCCAGGCGCTCTCCCTAGCGCGCGAACAGCAGCGTGCCGGCCACGATGTGCTCGTGATCGCGAACAACCGCACGAACAAAAAGGCCATCCACCCAACCTTCAATTCGTGGATGTCCGGCGAGCTCCCGTTTCGCTTCGTCGCGATGGGAGCATCGCAACGCGTCATGCTCTCTCCACGGCCGGTCCTTCGGCTGCGCCGCATGCTCCTCAATTGGAACCCCGACATCGTCCACGTGCATCGCGATCGCGCGCTGCTCTACACGCTCACAGCAAACCTTGGAGTCAAGCGATGGGCGCTTGTCTCGCAGCGGGGAACTACTCGCGGTTTCCGGCACTGGTTGATTGCGCGCGCGCATCGATCGTCACGCGTGGTGCGAATCATCGCCGTCGCTCAGGCAGTGAAGGATGCGCTAGTCGCACAAGGCGTCGAATCGCGCAAGATCCAGGTGATCTACGGATCGATCGACGTCAACCGATTCAATCCCGACCACGTCGACGGTGGCTCCGTCCGCGCGGAACTCGGAGTGCCCGAAGGCACTCACATCGTCGCGGCGATCGGCGAATTGAATCCCAGAAAGGACCCCGCGACGTACATCGAGGCCTTCGCACGGATCATGAGGGTTCGCGACGATGTCGTGTTCATTCACGCTGGCGACGCCAAGACCGATCGACGCAGGCTGTTCACGCGGCTGGGCAAGGAGCGATGCGGTGATCGCCTGCGCTTCCTCGGATGGCGGGCCGACGTACCAGCCCTTTTGGCGGCCGCCGACGTGGTCGTGAACACGTCGATTGCGGATGAGGGCCTGACCGGCGTTGTGCGCGAAGCGCTTGCGATGGAACGCGCAGTCGTTTGCACGCGCACGGATGGAAACCCGGAACTCGTCAGCGATCGAATGACTGGCATCCTCGTCCCACCGCGCGAGCCCGAGATGTTGGCGTCTGCGGTATTGGAGCTGCTGGCTAACCCAGCATTTCGAGCGCAGCTGGGGACGGCAGGGCGAAAGCGCGTACTCGAGTTGATGACCCTGCCAGCACGAACGCGACGTGTCGAAACTTTGTATCGCAGCGTGCTAGCGGAAGGCGTCGTCGACTAGATCGGGACCGCCCACTGCATCACCGATGGCGGCGCCTCATGCGCTACCGCGTGTAGAGGCAGGTCCCGCAGAGCAGGTCCTTTCGGTCCTTCAACAGGAAGTTCTCGCGCACGCGCTTGTACGCGGGGCTGTTCCAGACTTCCGCGATCGTCTTATGACGCAAGTTGCCGAGCGTCGTCGTGCGGTTCCAATCGCAGCAGCACAGCACGCAGTCGCCGTTGTAGAGGATGTAGATCTGCGTGAACGGACGCCGGCACCACGTGTACGCGTGCCAGTCGTCCCAATTGATCCCCTTCATCTCGACTTCTTTGTTGTTCCGATTGCCGAGCGGCCGGAAGTTGCAGCCGATGCCATGCGATTTCCAGAACGCGCGGATGTTCTTCTTGTCGTCGACGATGTCCTTCGTCTTGACCATCGTGATGTGGAGCTTCGGCTTCGGCTTGCTGGCCTTGGTCAGCAGCTGCTTGAAGCGCAGCACCTTCTTGATCATGGGCTCGAACTTCAGGTTTCCCATGTTGAACTCGTAGACCTCCGGGCGGATCCCGTGGAACGAGATGTTGATTTTGTCGAGCCCGGATTCGATCAACTGCTTCGCGACGTCGTCCGTCAGGAAGGACGCGTTCGTGTTGATCTTGATCTTCATCTTCGAGCCGGGCTTTCGCCGGTCCGCTAGGTAGCGGATCTTCTTCGGCAGCTCTTTGTCCCACAGCGGCTCGTTCATGAGGAACGGATGGATCTCGTCAATCTCGTGCTCGCACATCTCGTCGACGATCTTCGTGTAGAGGTCCCAGTCCATCTCGCCCTGCGAGAGCGCATCGCCAACCGTCGTGTTCGGGCAGAATGCACATTCAGCGTTGCATGCCGTGCGCGTCTGGATCTGCGCGCGGATCGGGAATGTCGGAATCGGTCGCTTGCCGTCGAAAACCCGAACCTTCAGCCGTTCGAACAGTCCGTACTGCTCCGGCAGGAAGTACCGCTGAGCTTTCAGTTTCATGACCTTGGGCATGGGTAGTCGTCCAACCGAAACCAATTGACTTGCGAACTCGATTGCCGGGAGTTTCGGAGGCGGAGACACATGTGCGGGTCGCGCAAAAAGACGCCGTCAGTGCTTTACGTCGACGAGGTCCCGCTTTGCGTGGAGCCTGTCGCCACGCGCTGCCCGCACTTGCTTCATCTTCGTGCGCAAGAGCTGGTCGAGCTGCGTCGTCTCCCGTCCCGAGAACAGATTCCTGAACACGCCGAACATGCGCCACGGCCGCGACAGATATGCCGTGGCGTAAAACACGAGCAGCATGCCGTACTGCGCGAAGATGAGTCCCTTGGTCGTCATGCGCGCGTTGTACGTCTTACTCGACAACCCTGAGCGCGCGAGCGCGAGGTAGTAGTAGTCCTCGTTCATCACCACCTGGCCTGCGGCGAGCAGCTTCTCGAAGTCGGCGCTACCGGGATACGGCGCGAAAATCATCACGGCTGCGTCGTCGCAGCCCTTCAGCGCCGCGCGAAACAAGAACTTCAGCGACTGTCGCGTGTCGGACCATTCCTCCTCGGGATGGCCGATGATGATGTTGACGCGCGTCACGAGACCGGCATCGTGCGCGTATCGCAGACTGTCGAGCATGCGCGGCAGCTTCACCATCTTCTTGATTGTGTTCAGCATGCGCTCGGAGCCGCTTTCCGGCGCGTACGTGATGTTCCGACATCCGGTCGCGTAGAGCAGCCCGAGCACTTCCTCGTCGAGTACCTCGGTCCGCGTGCCCGTTGGCAACTGCCATGTGATGTTCACCCCCTCGGTCTGTAACAAGCTGCAGAACTCGACCACCCACTCCTTGCGGATGATCGCGGTGAGGTCGCAGAAATTGACGTTGGAGATGCCGTACAGCGCGACGTAGTCCTTGATCTCGTCGACGACCTCGCGGGGCGAGCGCGTCACGTACTTCGTCGTCCACATCGACGGCGACGAGCAAAACGTGCAACGGTACGGGCAGCCGCGCGTCGCGAGCATCGGCATCGAGCGTCCGCGGTTCACTCCGTGATTATCCGCGCGCGAGAGATACGCCTGCACCGGGAAGAGGTCCCACGCGGGGCGCGGAATCTCATCGAGGTTCGTGTGTCGCGCCGACAACCCGCCGGCACCCTGGCCGCCGTGATCGCCGGCCGGATCGGTGCCGTGTGGGCCGTGCTCGACCCGACTTGCCATGCCCGCCATTCCCGCGACCGGCAGGCCGGCCTGGAGTCGATGCACAAGCTCGAGCATCGTGGCCTCGCCTTCGCCAAGCACGCAGTAGTCGACGGCCTCGGTGTCCGCGAACATCCACGACCAGAACGACGTCGCGTTCTCGCCGCCGACGACGACCACGAGGCCGGGAATCTTGGCCTTCGCGCGCTCCGCAATCTCGCGGACCGTCGGCCATTCGTGCAGAAACATGTGCGTGATGCCGAGGATCCGCGTATCGGGCGCAAGGCGCTCGACGATCTCAACCGGCGCGAGGCCGTTCATCGCAAGCGACCCGATCGGGCTGTCCACGTCGACGACGCGATCAATTGCTTCGCCGGGCGCGTCGATGATCTGCACACGGTGGCCCGCGCCGCGCAGCACGGCCGCGACATACGCGAGGCCGATCGGGAGGATTGCTCCGTAGGCCGACAAGGACCGCCGGAGCTGCAACACGGGTGGACGTACGAGGGCGATCTTCGCCGTCGCCGAAGCAGCCTTAGCCGGCAACATTACAGATCCTCACCGACCGTACGAGAAGCGCGAGTCTACGAGTCTGCCAGAGCGCAACCAATGACCATCAGGGCGCGCCGTCGGCCGCGCAGCCCGCAGTCTCCTCATTAGGCTCCAATGGTCGCCCTTACCGACCATAGGGTCCAGGAACTCATCAGGCGTCCGCGCGCACGAGCGACGGAGGCGTCGCAGCGACGCGCGCCGAGCGGTGCGGCTCAGCCGAATGTCAACGCGTCCGCGGCTCGGACGCGTTGGACGGATTCCAGCCATGCCCCCGGACTTCATGTCCGATGGCATCTATCGTGCCGACGCGCCTCCGAGCGCTGGAAACGGTGTTGTGCATCCTTATCGTTGAGATTGAATCACCGAGGGGAGGCTCAGAGCATGCAGGAACCGAAACCCGCCGATTCGCGAACAGAACTGGAATCGGGTTTAGGTCCGACTCCCATCCCCGTCACGCCACTTTGCTCGCGCCTTCCGCTTCGAGATGAGCAGTTCACATGGGAGCGGTTCGAGGCATTTTGCCGGTGCTTCATCGAGAAATTACCCGGCGTACAGCTCGTCGAAGCCTACGGCGGGAAGGGAAGCAAGCAACTCGGTATCGACTTCATCGCGAATCTCCGGGACGGATGCAAACATGTCTATCAATGCAAGCACGTCGCGAGCTTTGCGCGCTCCGAATGCAGGACGGCACTCGACGCCGCAACTTTTGCTGCTTCGAAGAAAACCCTGCTCCTCAGCTGTCAAGCCTCGTCAAGTATTCGCGACGAGATTCATGCGACGAATGGTTGGAGCTGCTGGGACATAGATGACATCAGCAACGCCGTCCGCAAACTCCCGCCGGAAGCCGCGCGTGAGCTAGTTCGCGTCCATTTTGGAGCAGCCTGGATCGCGCCGTTCCTCGGTGTTCCGGTCTATAGCGCGTTTGTTCCGTGGCAGAACTATTTCGAGCTGCTGCTGCACAACGACGGCTTGCTCCGACATGTCTGGCCATTCGTCGGGCGCCGCGACACGCTGGGCAAGCTCGACGGGTTCTTGCGCGATCCCGAAGCATTGGTCGCAATCGTTCCCGGCCACGGCGGCATCGGCAAGAGTCGCTTGCTTTTGGAGTTCGCGAAACGGGCTACGGATGCCCATCCTGACGCGGTGCTCCGATTCGTGGCGAACGACGTCGTAATTGATGCCGCTGCGCTGGCTGAGTTGCCACAAGAATGCATCGTCGTTCTAGACGACGCGCACCACCACACGCGCGAGGCTTCCCAGCTCACCGATTTTGCGAAGCGGGGCAGGGGCAAGGTCAAGTTGTTACTTGCCACGCGTCCCTACGCGATCGATTCGCTTGGGGCGATGCTCGCGAAACAGTCGGTACCGCTCGAACGGAGAACCGTGCTGGCAACACTTGGCGATCTAAGCCGCGAGGAAGTGCTAGCGCTCGCCCGTCTCGTACTTGGGCCGGAATACGAACAACATGCCGAACACCTCGTGACGGTCGGTCGGGATTCGCCGCTAGTCATCGTTATCGGTGGCAGGCTGCTTGCCACGAAGGAGCTGGCACCTGAACTCCTCGCGAGCGATGCCGACTTCCGCGCCGAGGCACTAGTTCGCTTTCAGGACGCGATGCTCGGCAACCTCGGTGACGACGTCGAGCCGAGATTCGCAAAGGCGCTCCTCCGGCTCCTCTCGGCCGTTGCTCCAGTCGATACCGGGAACCAGCAGTTCCTCGAGGCGGCATCAGCGTTCCTTGCCGAGCCAAAGGACGAGCTAGTTCGAGTGATTGACAAGCTTGAGCGCTCGGCGCTGCTGCGGCGGCGACGCAACCAGGTTCGGATCACGCCAGATGTGCTTGCGGACTACTTGCTTGAAGAAGCCTGCGCTACGCGAGCCGGGGCACCAACTGGCTATGCAATGCGCGTCTACAGTGCGTTCCCGGGAGTGGAGAGCGGGGCGACCACCTCGCTCCTACGCAACCTCGCAGAACTTGACTGGCGTACAACGAAGTTTTCGGGGACCGCGACAGAACTCTTGAAGGAGATATGGGCTCACATCACGGCTCTATTTCGCGCCTCGTCCCACATAATGCGAGACGTGATCCTCACACAGCTCGAGGGCGTGGCTTACCTTCAGCCCAAGCCCGTCCTCGACCTCATCGATATCGCGCTCTCCGAGCCACCCGGAGCGCCTGATGAGATCCAGCTGCCGCGTTCCCTAAAGTATCCGTATGCTCTACCAGTGCTTCTTCGACGCACTGGGTACCACCTAGAACATCTCTCACGGTGCTGCGAAGTCCTGTGGAAGCTCGGACGAGATGAGCAGCGACTTCCATCTGGAGATCTTCCGGCCCCCCTGCCAGTAATTGCGCGATTCGCTGAGTACCAGCCGGGAATCCCGTTCACTCATCCGATGACAGTCTTGGATTTCGTCGAACGGCACTTCGTGGCGGAAAACGATCCCGCCCGGATCGACAAGCTACTCGGAATCATTGACCCACTTTTTTCCAAAGTGCTTCGCCTCGATGAGTGGAGACGAGATCGCGTCGTCCTAAGCGGTGCTCCGCTTCATTTGACGGAAGGCCTGCAGGCGATCCGAGAACGCGGACTCAAGGTATTCGCAAAGTGTGCGATCAGCGACAACACTCCCGTTGCGCTTAGTGGAATCGAGCGCCTTGCCCGATTGCTACAGCCGTTGTACGCACCGCCATTCGTCAAGATTGCCGCGGAGGACCATCTGCGGTGGCACCCCGAACAGCGCCGGGTCCTTGCGTTGCTGCTAGAGATCGCCCAGCGCACCACTCATCCAGTGATTCGCACCCGAATAGTTCAGGTCGTGCGTGATCGCGTATTTTTCACTAATCAAACTGCGCTCTTTCCGGACGCGCTTGAAGTCGTGAGTGTTATCCCACAAGACCGAGAAGTGGATCTGATCCGTGTACTTACCGAGCATGATTGGGAACACCCGGGGTCGCAATACCTACCAAGTCCTGTCCTCGGCCACCTTCGACCCGTCAAACAGCTCATCCCCGAGGTGGCCGACCAATTAGTGGTCGCGCACCCGGATTCAAGCGAACTTGCAGATCGACTCAATTCCGCGGTCCGCCTGCTCGACGTAGCAGGCCTTCGTCCCGATTCCGCGGCAGAGTTCTTCCGGGCTCTCTGGGAACGGTCGCCGACGCTGTCGGTGGAACTTGCGGAGCACGCGCTTCGAAGGCCCGACGAGCCGCTCGCAGGCTGGTTCACACTACTGCTGATGGAGGCCGCGCGGGCGAGCGCTCCGAAGGGATCTCAGCTTGCCCTCGCCGCTGTCGCGAGCGGTCACCATGTTCTTTGCCACGGCGTTGCGAGAGCCCTCGAGATTTCAAACCATCCCCCGCTAGGCGCAGAACCAGAGCTTCTTGAGCGCCTGCTGAGGCATGGCGCTGATGATGTGCGCGCAGTCGCCGCTCGAGCGCTTCGTCAGCTCGGGGCTACCAAGCCAGCCGCGGCGCGTCGGCTTGTCCTGGAGGTAAATGTCGCTCGAAGCCAGGCCATCGCAAGCGACCTCTTTTCTGTCATCTGTCCGCAAAACGGCCCACTTCTTACCTCGCTAACCGACGACGACATGACCGCGCTCGTCGATAGGCTCGACGGCATCCGCCTCGACAGCTACTACATCGCTGCATTTCTTGCTGAAGCATCGAAACGCATTCCGGACAGCTTGCTCGCCTTTCTTATGCGACGCGTCCGAGGCGCTTCGGATAGCGACACGCCCCCAATCCCGCATCTCGGCTTCAATCCAAGTTTGATCGGGTTTCAAGCAGCCACCGGTCGCAAAGCTCACTTAAAGGCGGTTCGCGACGAATTGCTGGTCGCAAGTGAGACTCAGCGCTGGTGGCTTCCACATCTCTTTCACGCTGTCGCCCTGGGCTTCGATGCGTCGGTACAAGCTGTCATTTTGGAGTGGATTGATTCGGGCGACGAGGGAAAGTTAGTCGAGGCACTCGCTCTGCTCGAACGCGACTCTCCGAGCTTCGTGTTTTCTTATTCGGCGTTTGTTCAGCATTGCGTGCGACAGGCGTACGCGACCTCGGCCATGGCGTACCGCCAAGCCTGTTTCAGGTTCACGAGCATCGCTTTGGACGGATTGCGCATGTCGGGGTTTGGAAGGGCCGCGCCACAAGACATCGCCGTCCGTGAACAAGCATTGATGTTGGCGGCGACTTTACCTTTGGGGTCTCCAGAGCGGCAATTCTATGAGCAGTTGGCAAGAGAGGCTACTGACCAGGCTCAGCGCTGGGTGCTGGAGGATGAGGACTAACCTTGAAGTCGGTTGAACGACCGGGGCGTCGTAGTCCAGTCGCGCATCTCGAACGTCGCCGGTCGCCGCGTTGATTCCAAGTCACCGAAAGCCGTCCTGCGCTGCGCCGCGAGGCGAGATCGCTCAAGACCTGGAACGCCGCGAGCCAGGAGGAGTAGAATGCGGCATCCCCACCGCGCGGATCGCTGTGCTGCGATTCCCGACTTCGGCTCGCACTCCAGGGAATTCGAGAGATGGTCAACAAGGCGGCTTTTCGCAAACACCCTTACCAGCGCGTTCGCCTGCGACCCGTGCCCACGCGGTTTCTTCAACGCGAACAGATCGACGATGTCTGGATCGTTGAGCCCCTGTACGACGGCGATGGTATTACGGTCAGTAACCCGCGAACTAGCCACGCGCGGTTCCTCGGGTGGGACCAGATCCGCGAATTTCGCACTGACAGGTACGGAATCGGCTTCTTGCTTCTTCGGTGCCAGCTTCACCTGACGCCCACTGCCGTCGAACTTGAGCCCATTGGGGATCTCTGGCGGCCGATTCAACATACGGCCCCAGACGCGCAAGGTTGACCCCTCCTGGCACGGGCGGTGACGTACTCCCTTGAGCCGCAGCGGTTCGATGCACTTCCCAAAGCACGACGCCGACTTCTCTTGCGATCGCGATTTGAGAAGTCGACCATGCCGTTGCGTCGATTCTTGCGCGTTTGTGCTCTAGTACGTGGAGGGTCAACATGGCGGTCAACGCTGTGCAGCGCGCGCTGATCGCGGCAATGCCGAAGCGGCGCCAAACCAAGGACCCGGTGAGTGATCTTGCGCACCTGTGCGGGGACTGGTTGCGCGCGCTCAAGGACAAGGGCGTCGTCTCGGTGGGTCCACGCCCCGATGGCACGTTTCCAACTCTCGCGGAGATTCAGACGATCCTCAACGGTTACTACAGGGACCGTTTCGATGCGGCGAGTCGTCGTGTGCTCGTGAATGCCGAGACCGCTGGACAACTGTCCGTCTGGAACGATCTGCTTTCAGACCTTTCCTACAAACTTCGCCATTTGCAGCTTCTCGAAGGCAGTTGGCCGAATCACCTCGACCTTGGCGACCCGAATCGGTGGTCCCGCCATTTCGGAAATGTGAAAGACTGCCAGTACGCGATCGACGAGGCGCTCGCGCATCTGCGTCGCATGGGCTCCGCGCTTCAGGCGGCAACGAATCGGTCGAGACCGCTTCCACCGGACTCGCTGGATATCTGGAAACTGTTGAAGGGGCGTGCATTTAGCGCCGCGGAGATCGCTCACAAACTCGGCCGGGAGGAGATGGCGATTCGCAAGGCGATTCAACGCATGCGGAGCGACGGCCGTCCGATCGAAAACGTCGGCAAACGGGGGTACTACAGGACCGACGCGCCTCCTCCTGATGCAGCACCTCCGGGATAGCCGTCGAGCGCCGTCGCGTCACAAACATGTCACTAACGCGTCACGTCTGCGGGATTCCTGCGCGACGCCGAGCGACCTACTCATGCCTCCGAAGCTCAACCAGAGATTCGGAGGTTCCGATGCGCGTCGAGAAAGTTGCAATCAGCAGAATCCAGCTGGCGCCGTACAACCCGCGCCGCTCACTTCGCCCCGAAGACCCGGAGTACGGACGCATCCTGCGCAGCCTCGACGAGTTCGGTCTCGTCGAGCCGCTGGTCTGGAACAAGCGCACCCGCAACCTCGTCGGCGGTCACCAGCGATTCCAGATCCTGCTCGCGCAAGGCGCGAAGGACGTCGACGTCAGCGTCGTCAATCTGACGCTCGCGAAGGAAAAGGCGCTCAACGTCGCGCTCAATCGCATCGCCGGTCGGTGGGATGACCGCAAGCTCGCCGAGCTGCTTGACGAGATCACGAACATGCCGGACATCGACGTCGAACTCACGGGTTTCGACTTGCCCGACGTCGAGCAACTGCTCGCGAAGGTCGCGTCTGATGCGGACTCCGCCGACGAGTCGTTCGATCCGGACGCCGCGCTCGCCGACTCGCGCAGCGCGATCACGAAAGCAGGCGAGCTGATCGAGATCGGCCCCCACCGAGTCCTGTGTGGCGATGCCACGAAGCCGGAGAGTTACGCGAGACTCCTACGCGGCGAGAAGGCAGCGCTGCTGTTCTCCGATCCACCGTACAACGTCTCGTACAGCGCGTCGCAACGACCGACCGCGCCGCGCGCGAAGCGCCGCTCGGCCGTGTGGATGCCGATCCAGAGCGACGCACTGAAACCCGAGAAGTACGCGACGTGGTTTCGATCATTCATGATCGCATGCGTGGACGCGCTCGCGCCCGGTGCCGCGCTCTACGTTTGGCACGGCCACGCGAGCTTCGGCCTGATGCACGACGTGTTCCGTCAGCACGACCTGCACTGCTCGACCGTGCTGACGTGGGCGAAGGAATCGTTCTCGCCGGGCTTCGGGGACTTCAACGAGCAGACAGAGTTCTGCTTGTACGGCTGGAAAAAGGGCGCACCGCATCGGTTCTTCGGACCGAAGAACGAATCAACGCTGTGGTCGATCTCGCGCGATCGCACAGGCACGTACAAGCACCCAACCCAAAAGGCGCTGCCGCTCGCCGAGCGCGCGATCCGTAACTCATCGCGTCCCGGCGACCTCGTGCTCGACCCCTTCCTCGGCAGCGGGACGACGCTGATTGCCGCGGCCCGGAAGGGCCGCCGCTGCTTCGGCATCGAGATCGAACCGAAGTATTGCGACGTCATCGTGCGCCGCTTCATCGCGCTGACTGGTCCCAAGACCGTGAACGCGAAGCTCCTCAAGCGCTACGGCGCCCCTCTAGGTGCGCGATGAAGACGAAACGGACGCCCGAATCCTCTATCGAGCGCTCCTCCATCGCCCTCATCCGCGCGATCAAGGAGGGAGAGTTCGCTGCGTCATCACTTGCCGGCCCGGAGCGACGCGCGTGCGTGGAGCACCTGCACGCCGAGGGCTGGGGCGCGGTCGAGGTCGCCGAACTGCTCTCGGTGTCGGTGCGCACGGTCCGGCGCGACATCGCCGAACTGCGCGAAGAACACAACGCGACGAGCGACCCTAAGTTTGTCTCCCGCATGGTCGGCATGCTGATGCAAGAGGGCGAGATCGCGCGCATGCGCTTGCGTCGTTTGGGCCGCGACAAGGACAGCATGCCAGCCGATCGAATCGCCGCTGAGAGGGCCGCGTGGGAAGTCGTGCGCGACCTCGTCCGGACCCTCCAGGGACTCGGGTTCCTCCCGAGCGCGGTGACCCAGGTCCAAGCCGAACTCACGCACCGCATGAAGGGAGACGAGTTACTCAGCGAACTGCGCGAGATTGAGACCATCACGAAAGACATCGAGCTGGCCGACACCCCCGGGCTCGATGCTCGCCTCGGCGCAATCCGCAGCAGACTCGTACCGCAGGTCGCCACCGCTCCGGATAGCAAGGGCAGTCCCACGAAAGACGTCGACGCGAGCACGCGCGGAGGCACCGCATGAGCGCGGCGTCTCCGTCCCCGCAAACAGAACTCTCGCGCCTGCGTCGCGACCTCTCGAAGGACTCCTTGGAGGCGTTCGCACGCTTCTATCTGGCGCAGCACTTCAAGTCGCCGGCGTCGCAGATGCACCTCGACATGTTCGCCCGGTTGCAAGAGGCGACGGACCAGCGAGGCGCGCGCATCGCGATCGCCGCCCCGCGCGGACATGCCAAGACCACCCTCGTGAGTCTCGCCTACGTGCTCTGGTGCGTCTGCTTTCGCAAGGAGCCGTTCGTCGTCTTGGTTTCGAACACCGGCGACCAGGCGGAGGACCTGCTGACCAACGTGAAGAACGAGCTCGAGTCGAACGAGCGCCTGGCTTCGGACTTTCCGGAAGCGTCCGAGCCGCCTGGCCGCAGGCCTTCTCCTAAGCGCTGGCGCCGGCGCGAGATCATCACGCGACACACCGTGAAGGTCATGGCGCTTGGCGCAGGGCAGAAGATCCGCGGCCGCAAGCACCAGGAGCATCGCCCGACGCTAATCATCCTTGACGACATCGAGAACGAGGCTGAGGTCGCCTCCGCGGAACAGCGCGAGAGCAAGCGGGCGTGGTTCGAGAAGGCGCTGCTGAAGGCCGGCACGATGACGACGACCAACATCGTCGTGGTTGGCACAATCCTCCACTACGACGCGCTGCTTGCACGACTTGTCGGCGACGGCAACGGCACCTCCGACTTCCCGGGGTGGACCACGAGCAAGTATCAGGCGGTCTTGTCGTTCTCGCCGCGCAATGACTTGTGGGACAAGTGGCAAGCGATCTATGCGTGCCGCGAAGAACACGAGGGCCAGATGGGTCCGCAGGCCGCGAAGGCGTTCTTCGCTGTGCACGAGAACGACATGCTGGAGGGCACGAACGTGCTCTGGCACGAGCACGAGTCCTATCGCGACCTCATGGAACTTCGAGTTCGCGAAGGCCAGGCCAGCTTCGACTCAGAAAAGCAGAACGAGCCGGTCGATCCGTCGACCTGCTTCTTCCGCTCCAACGAGTTCACGTACTGGGACGACCAGTTTCGAACCGACGCGGAGCTGCTCGCCAAGTTGGGAAGCTCCGTTTCGGTGTATGGCGCATGCGACCCCAGCCTTGGTCGTGAAGGCGGGATTCACGACGACACCGCGATCGTCACGCTGCTGAAGCACCGCCCTACCGGCGTCCTCTACGTCGTGGACGCCGACATTCGAAAACTCAAGCCGCGCGAGACGATCAGCACAATCATCGAGTTCCACCGAATCAGGAAGTACTCGCGCTTCGCGATCGAGACCAACCAGTTTCAAGACTTCCTAGCGACTGAGTTGAAGCGAGAGGTCGCGAACCAAAATGCCGGCCTGCGCATCCATCCTCTCAAACACACAACCGACAAGAAGGGCCGGATCGAATCGCTCGAACCGCTCATTTCGAGCGGACGTATGCAATTCAGCAGGAAGCACCGCACCCTGATCGAACAGCTGCGGCAGTTTCCAAAGGCGGCGCACGACGACGGGCCTGATGCGCTGGAAATGGCCGTTGCGGCCACTCGCGTCGGGACGCCGGGCGTCATGTTTATCGACCTATTTCCACCAAAGTGGTGAGGGTTCGGCATCTGCGATTCAGCACCTCTTTGAGTTGCTATCGAGTGGCCAAAGAGCGTCCATGCGCCTTCACGAGAGGCATGGAGGCTTTTGATGGCTGCTTCGATCCCTTTGACGAATGAGCGTCCGCGAGCACGACCCGCAACAGGAGCCGTCGGTTACCTGCGCCGATCAACCGACCGCCAGGAACAGTCGATCCCCGACCAGAAAAAGGCAATCGAGGCGTATGCGACGCTGCACGGGCTTCGCCTCGTGCACTTCTACACCGACGATGCGATCAGCGGCACGACGGCCCTGCTACGCAAAGCGTTCCAAGAGCTGATCGCCGACGCGCAGAAGGCGGACTGCGCGTTCTCGAGCGTGGTCGTCTACGACATCAAGCGCTTCGGCCGTGTCGACAACGACGAGGCCGGCTACTACCGCCACGTCCTGCGCACGCACGGCGTCGAGGTGTGCTACGTCACCGAGAACTTCTCCGGCGACGGCACGGACGACCTGCTGCGCCCGGTCAAACAGTGGCAGGCGCGCGAGGAGTCAAAGGACCTCTCGCGCGTAACGATCCGCGGGCTGCTCTCGCGTGTGGACAAGGGACTGTGGATGGGAGGCACGCCGCCTTACGGCTACGACTTGCGCTACGAAGCGCAGGACGGATCGACTCTCTCGATCGTGCGCTTCATGCCGGACGGCACGAAGGAAGTGTTCGACGCGGGTGGGAAACCCCAGCGCACGCTGGCGAAGGGCGAGTCGATTCAGGTGTCGAAGAAGGACCGCGCGCGACTCGTTCCAAGCGACCCCGCGCGCGTCGAGGTCGCGAAGCGGATCTTCACGATGGCGGCGGTCGACGAGAAGGGACTCGGTGCGATCGCCGATACGCTCAACCGCGAAGGCGTGCCTTCTCCACGCGGACCGAAGTGGGCTCGGATCTATCGCGGCGCGTGGTCAAAGGGGACGGTGAAGGCGATCCTCGACAACCCGATCTACTGCGGCGACATGGTCTGGAACCGCCGCACGGACGCGCGCTTCTTCAAGATCGCCGGCGGTCGCGCGACTGAACGCAAGAGCGCCTACGGCGCGCGGCTCGTCCCAAACCCCGAAGCGGATTGGATCCGCATCCCTGACGCGCATCCCGCACTCGTGAGCCACCGACTCGCGGTGAACGCACAGCGCGTGCGGACCGAGCGCGAGGTCTCGATCCAACAGACCGGCCAGAACCCGCGCGTCGTCGGCGGCTGGGTCGGCAAGCGCTCGCGTTTCTTGCTGAGTGGGTTGATCACCTGCGGGCGCTGCGGCGCGCGCTACGAGGGCGTGCGGCGCACGAAGGGCAAGCGGCGCGAGGACGGCTCGAAGGTCGTCACCTACTCGTACGGGTGCGGCGGATACATCAGGAACGGCAGGTCGGCGTGCACGTTCGGACCGCTGCCGCAGGTGGAGTTCGAGGAGGCGGTCATCACGACCGTGCTGGACGCGTACGCGAGGTTCCGCGGGCCGGACGGTCGGAAGGAACTCGCACGCGAGATGGGAGCCGCGCTGCAAACCGACACCCGGGATCTGAAGGAGGCGCGCGAACGCGCACGGCAAGAGATCGCGCGGATCGACGCGGACATCGCACGTCTGCTTGACCACATCTCGGCGGGAACGCGCGAGGTGATCGAAGAACGGATCACGACGCTGCGCGGCGAGAAAACCGCGGCACGGGGACGCATCGAGGAACTGGATCGCATCGAGGTTTCGCGCGTGGAGGCTGAGGCGCTGGTGCAGGACGTCGCGGCGTTCGTCGAAGGGCTTGAATGGACGCTGCGTGAAGCGGGGCCGGAGCAGCGCGTTGCCGCGATACGACGTTGCGTTGCAGGACTTGAGGCCAACGACCTAATCGGACGCTTCGATCTGTCGCTGTTCAACATCCCGGCGAACGGGATTCCCGCCATCGAGTCGCAAGTGCGGCTGCGCGCCTTGTGCATTCGATGAGCGCTGGGTGCGCGCCGTGAAGACCGAGTGCCTCAGCAAGTTCAGCTCTTTCGGCCGGACCTCGATCGAGCGCGCGCTCAAGGCGTACGTCGATCACTACCACGCCGAGCGCAACCATCAGGGACTAGACAACGAGATCCCGATCCCGCGATCAATCGATCGAGTTGACGCTGCGCGCGGACGGATCGTCCGACGAACTAAGCTCGGTGGAGTCGCTTGTCTTCTACTGCCGGAGGGCCGGATGAGTTTTTGGACCATACGGGGCCCGTGCAGTCATTCGGTCGCGGCGTCACGTGCCGGTTCGCTCTCGAAGTCGGCCGCGGAGGCCGCAAGCCGCTTTCCCGCCTCCTCGATCGCGTCAGCACGATCCAGGAAGATCGTCGGATGCTCATCCATAGACAACCCGCCACGAAGCATCAGCGCGAAGCGGCTTAGCGTGGTTCGGGTCAAGACGTCGGCAAGGACGCTTTCAAGCGTCGCGTCGGTGACGAGCCAAAACTGATCGTGGGGACCGAGGCGCGTGGCGTTGATCGTGGGCATATGAAGAACCTCCGTTTCGGAGGTCATGTGAAGCAAGGTGGCCGGGAAGCTCAAGCTAATAGAAGCGTCAACGTCAACGCCCCTATCGTGCGCGCCTATTCTCCGCGCCTGGCGCTCGGCACGGCGGAACGCCTTTGCACCGCGTCGACTTCCGCCCCAGCCCGCCTCGTATGGAGCGTGGGGTTCGTGTAGAACTCGACGCCGTCCATGAAGGTCGCCGCGAAGGTCGCGCAGAGTGGTCTCCATCACCGTGCCGGCGGAGTCGCTGCCGCGCTCGGGGTCGGTGACGATCCAGACGGTTTCGTCGGGTCCGATTCGCATGCGCGGCGCCTCCACCGATGGGAGGGACATGTGAACGCCGGTGGCGGCGAAGCTCAAGGCAATTGAAAGCGTCGTCGCACCAAAGAGGCCGGGCGGGGACTCCGGGAAAAGGGGAAGAAGGGGAAAGAGTCTTGCACCGTCAAGGCAGCCGCCCAGCCGAAGCGGATCATAGCCAGACGGCAAGTGGCGGAACAATGCGGCGCAGGCGTGGAGTGTCGTTCCGCTTTGCGGCGCGGCCGCGTGCAAGTAGCCGGACGGGGACGCCGCTTCGGGAACATGGAGTGAAGCCAGCGTCGTGCGCGGGTGGGCAGCCGTCCGACCGGGTGGGGAGTTTAGCGAGGCGGAGTCGAGACGAAGTGGAAAGCGCGGCCGGGGCGCGCGACTGGAGCGGGCGAACCCGAAGTCGCGCCGATCGAGCACCGCCCGGCGACGCTAATCGTGTCCACAGCATCGCCTGAACTGTAGGCTCACCGACCGTGACCGTTTACTACGAGATCGATGGCTCTGACACAGTTCTTCACGTCTGGTCGATCGAAGGCCCCGACGCACGCTGCGTCTATGATCCTCGTCAGAGCGTTCATTTTCCCCGCGCATTCCCTACCGATGACGAGGCGATCGTCGCGCTGCCAAATGCCCTACCCAACGATCCGCCGCGCGGGCGATTCGTGCCGGGCAAATTCGCTGTCGGACAGTATCACCCGCGAGTTTGGCGACCGACGTGCGAACCGTACGAGGGTCAGGGAAATCCGCCGCGTGACTCTGTTGCCCGCGCGTCCGCCCTCGGCCAGCTGTCCGCGCTCGTACGATCGCTTCGAGAAATCTGCAGGACGGTTGAGCCAGACCAGTCGGTGCCCGGCACGCAGTCTAATCTGCTCGCATATGGGCACGAGATTCGAAACCTGCTGCTAATTGCGTCGACAGAAGTGGAAGCGCTATGGCAAGGGGTCTTCGAAGCGAACGCGCCTGCGGGCCCGGCTCCCAATATCGAACGGCTCACTACAAGCAACTATGTGAAACTCCTCGCCCCGATGCGACTCTCGGAGTACTCCGTTGAATTGGCGGGTTACCCCCGACTGCCAGCGTTTGTGCCGTTCGGTGGATGGGATCTGGTGGCCCCGACGCAGTCGCTAGCGTGGTACGACGCGTACAACAAGGTGAAGCACGCGCGTGAGAGGAACTTCCCACACGCAACGCTCGCGAACGCGATCATTGCGGTCTGCGCATGTCTAGTGATGATCGCGGCGCAGTTTGGGCCGCGTGCACAGAGTGAAGTCGATCCGTTCTTGCGCCTCACGACCTTGCCAACTTGGCGATTCGACGAGAAGTACCTCTTGCCGGCGCCTGACACGAGAATGTGGCGGTCGACACCTCTCCCGGGGCTCTGGTGATCCGACGGTTGCGCGCGAGGATCGAGCAGGCGCGACGCGGCATCAGAAGAAGAAGAAGAAGGTTGGGTGAGAACTCGCGCCGCGTGTGCTCGATGTCAGCTCATCGTCGGATCGGCGCTGCGGTGCGCGCGCACAACGGGGCGCCGGAGAGATCGGGCGCGGCGTGGTGCGCGATGGAAACGCGGGCGACAGCTTCAGTCTGGGAGCAGGACTTGATCGTCGAGCATCTCTTGCCTCGCCCACGGATACTTCGATGCGACCGCTGTCGCGAATTCGAAGATGCCTCGCATGTTCGCGTCGGTGGTCCGCTCCTTGAAGAGCTCGCTCCGTTCCTCGATCGCCTGCGACTTGTCATCCGCTTCACGGAGCAGCACGTACCGAAACATCCACGGCGCGTCGGGCTTCGTGAGATCGCGATGCACGCGATCGATCTTGTTCGTCCACGGCATGGCTCGAACCCCGTTGGCGCGCGTTCGGTCTTCGAGGATGTTACGTCGCCGCTCGGACGCGACGCAACTCTCGCACGGCCAGCGCCGGGCCACGCTCGAGGATGCGATCGATCTCGCGAAGCGCCTGCGGGGACCGTGGGCGATCATGCGCCAGCTACGGCGCGTGAGCCTCGACGGCCGGGGTGAGCCGTGCGAGCTCGTCGTGAACCATGTTGCGCCGGCACTTCCCCGGGGCGGCTCGAAGGCGCTTCGGGGAACTTCTTCAGCAACGCATCGAGAGAATTCGCTACCCAACGTCCACTGATAGTCCTACCCGCTTGACATGGTGTGGTCTAAAGCGGTCCGAAGCGAACAATTATGTTCTGCACACGCTTTAGCAACATTGAAGCTCGCCGGCTTTCAGGCACTCGGTTGTTCACTGAGGATTCCTTAGGTCGATTAGGTCCGTGCGGAGAAGTACGGCCGAGTGCTTCGTATCGTTCCAGAGCCGCTCGCTGTCGCCGTATCCCCAATAAAAGAAATGCACAGTTCCTGGCGAGTCTTTCCGAGGACGCTCGGTGTCGACCCCTCGCTTTGAGTACAGAACCACGAGATCCCCACGTCGAACGACCTTATTCGGAAACCAGTAGATGTGCGAGACGCCGTTAGTGACATTGTGTCCGTCGAAATATGCACGCAGCATTATGAATGCGCCGACATCTGTATCGGACGTGACGCGCATTACAATCCGCTCTCTCCGCGCTTCCCCGCGATTGGCAATGGACCCGATCGAGATACTCATCGGTATACGACCCGGACTATTGCGCTCGCAATAATCAAAGCAGCGCCACTCACGAGAGTCATCCAACCAGCATGCGGAGTGTCCCAAACCGACGGCGCGTACCCAATCAGCGCAGCACCAATTGTCAAGCACACGGCAAATAGTATTTCGCTTGATTTGGAAAAGGTCAACTGTGACTGAAGAACCGCAGCGCGTTTGTCGGCATCATGATATCTACATAGATAATCTGAGAGATCGATATTCTCGCGTTCGAGCCGATCGATGTCATCCAGCAGCATTTTGTTTACCGCCGGCGAAGCAAGGTCCTTATCTGCAAGTGTTCGCGGCACTTTTGTGAACGATTGGCGGGTCTTTGCGCTCAATTGTGGAGAGCCGGGAGTTGGCTCCTCGCCGGTGTCGTCTAGCTCGTCTTCGCCTGTCACATGTGCTCCCTATTTCCCTGCCAATCCGATTCACCGAACATTTCGAGGACCGCCGCATTGGGCCGAAAACGCTCCGCGATGTGCTGAGGCTAGGTTCAGTGAACGCGCTTGTAAACTACTCCTGTCTCTCGCGTCGAGCGAGGACGCGCCCATGTGAGCCGATTGGGCGCGCGGCCATCGCCGGCGTCCACCCCCAATGCGCCTGCAGAGGGGCCGCTACCGGCTACACGCGCGCGCTTGGGGAACCCGCACGACGACTCAGCGGCGACGATCTCCGCCGAGCGCGTGGCGACAGCGCCGTCGGAGCCGAGCTAGGGGCCGACTGCGTCGAGGGCGTTGACGTACTCGTAGCACAGGTGTGGATTCGCGAGAGCGTGCCCAGCAGGACATCCGAAGGTCTGGCGCGTCGAGTCGCCGAAGTCGACCTCCGCGGTTCGATCGGCTTGGCGAGTTGGGATGCCGATGGAACGCCGCTATGCTCGACCCACGCGCTCGATCAAGAGGACAGCTTCAGGCTGTGGGAGGAAACCTTGCCGGATATGGATCGCGAACCATTCGTTGAGGGTGCGCAGGATGGTCTTTCGCGCGAGTTATTGACGATGTACGGCGCGAACATCGCCGCTCGCGCCCGTCTTTCCTTCTACATGATCCTGATGGGCGCAATAACCCTCGTCGCCGGGATCGTCATGTTGTTCCTAGGGCTGACGAGTGACGAGCGGGTTTGGTTCCAATCGGGTGACACTTCAATAACGGCGACCGGCTTCGGTGCCGTGACTATGACCGCCAGCATCGCATGGGGCGCCTTGGCCTACCTCACCCGTCCACAAGTGGGCTACGCAGGTCCGTATGGCCTCAGCTGTTCGCCAGGACTCTGGCGCTCGAAAGCGCCATTCTCCGATTACGGCGCACGCTGAAAGGGGAACCCACCAATGTCCGACCTCACCAAGGCCATCGCCGGCGTCCGCTCGCGGGTCGCCCGTTTCCAGTCCTCTCGTCGGATCAACGAGGAGAACACGAAGGCCTCGCTTATCGACCCGATCCTGCGCGCGCTCGGCTGGAACACCGAGGAGACCGACGAGGTGCAGCGCGAATACAAGATGAAGAGCACGGACAAGCCGGTCGACTACGCGCTGATCCTCGCGCGAAGGCCGCGGCTCTTCATCGAAGCGAAGGCGCTCGGGGAGAACCTCGACGACCGCAAGTGGGCGAACCAGATCATGGGGTATGCCGCCGTCGCCGGCGTCGAGTGGATCGCGCTCACCGACGGCGACAAGTGGCGCCTTTACAACGCGCACGCCGCGGTCGCGGTCGAGGACAAGCTCTTCCGCGAGTTCCGGATCAGCGATTCAGCGGCGATCACCGAGGACACGCTGCGCCTGCTCGCCCGCGATGGCATGGGCGAGCCGCTGCTGCAGACGCTGTGGCGGGTTCAGTTCATCGATCGGCGGGTGCAGCGCAGCATCGAAGAACTCGTCGCCGACGCTGACACTGAGTTGCTGAAGTTGGTCGTGCGCGGATCGTCGGGCCTCACGGAGAAGGATGTCCGCGCATCGCTCGTGCGTGCGCGCATTGCCGTGACATTCCCTGTGGATACGCGACCCTTGCCGAATGTGAAGCAGGGATCGAGAGTCGCGGATCGTGCGGCGCACCGAGACTCAACGCCCACGATCCGCCTTGCGAAGAGTTCGGCCAGTAAACCGCGCGCGGGCGTCACATTGTCGGACCTCATCGCCGCAGGGATTCTCAGCGCCCCGCTCGAGCTACGGCGGAGGTTCAAGGGCGTGGATGTCCGGGCGCGCGTGGATGCGGATGGCTCCGTCATTGTCGATGGGCAGCGCACGCAGAGCCTGTCGACTGCCGGCGGGATCGCGATCGCCCGCGTGCGCGGCGTCGATCCAGCGAGCGACTCAGTTGCGACTGACGGGTGGAGCTTCTGGCGGTTCGTCGACTCGGATCAGGCGGAGAGGCCGATCCACGCGCTGCGGGAGCGCTATCTCAAGCGACGCGGAATCGGAGCTGGTCAGATCGAAGGAAGTTCGTCGGCAAAGCGATTGCGTCCGAAGCCGTAGGTCGAGCAATACGTGATCTGCCTGACAGACCTCGTGCCGTGCCTCCATAGCAACGCTTGAGGGAGACTCCTCGTTGACCTTCCAATGGGATCGCCACGTGCCCGCAGAACGACGAACCGAGAAAAACTTTCTCCCAGCCGAGGTGAGACTCTCGCATCAGTATGCGCTGTATCTCCACGATCGCGTCGTACGGATCCTCAAGCATGCTCATGCTTCTCAACTAGTAAGGGTGGCATTTCGCCCGCGAAGCGCTGAGCATGCAAGTCAGACTGCACATCTAGGAGGTGTCGATCTATGGACCTGGCTTGAGTCCAACGGGTACCAAGACGTCGTGCGCGAAATGGCCTTCAAGGAGATGTTTCCGGCCCTCGCGACTGACTTTTGCCATTTCGTATTCGAAGCACTTAGCTGTTCACGACGAAACAAGCTCACGGTTGCCTACGCACTCCTCCGCAAGCCTTTTCAGGACAATCTTCGGCAGCTCGAATGGCTACTTGCCGATTCGGACGAGTTTGTCACAACGTTTCTTGAGCGACCCGCCAGCGCCCGCGAATCGAATGCGCGACAAAGTGAGGCGTACTCAGTCCCTCTAATCCGCCGAGCCCTAGCAAAGACCGCGGCACCCGCGCTCCATGATCCTCAGATGATTCATGACCTGCGATATGACAAGGACAAGCATTTCAGCTTCGACCACCTTTCTCAAAAGGCGATCCACCTCGTAACGACAAAGCCGGCACTGCTCACCGAACCGCAGAACGTGAACTTCATCTTCTCGAACGAAACTTCATGGGCTTCTCAGTGGCGTCATCTCTATTCGACATTGCCGATTCTGTTGAGATACGCTGTTGATATCTGCGAGCCCCTCGCAGCAATTGCCTTCGGAGAGATCGCACCGGGGTTGGCAGAGTTCAGAGCACGCTCGACGCTCGGGTTCTTCGCGTGGGCATACGATCTGGAACGAGCACGCCAACTATCCGGGGAGATGCGGTCTGCGGCTTCCACTCTTGGAGCGATAAAGGTCAATTGCCCACATTGCGATCGACCTGCGCGAGACTCGCGCATCGCGCTCCGAAGCTTGTTCTTCAACGGGCATCTCTACTGCCCGCGTTGCCGGAAGCAAGCAGACTCTGAGTCGTACGCCGCCACTTTGCATGTGCCTGACCCCACAGAACCACCGACGTTGGTGAATTGAGATGCAGATCTGGACCGTCGTAACCCCCGAACTGAAAAAGCCGTACAGCGCATCGCGCACTGTACGGCTTTCGTTCGTCTGGTAGCGGGGACAGGATTCGAACCTGCGACCTCCGGGTTATGAGCCCGACGAGCTGCCAGCTGCTCCACCCCGCGATGTTCTGTCTCGAAGCGAGCGGGCATGTTAGGCCTGCCCCGGCTCATTCGCAACCCGGCCTTTGAAATTGGATGAAAGGCTTCCGAATGGTCGGGGAGTTCGTTGCATCAGGAGAGTCGGAGGTGGCGGTCGTGGTCGATGGCGGATTCGTGGCTTCGTTCGTGCGGTTGGTGGTCGCGGAGCAGGCTTCCGTGCTGCGCGCCGCGCGACGCGTGACCGGTCGGCGCGAGCTGGCCGAGGACGCGGTGCAAGAGGCCCTGCTCCACGCTCTGCGACAAGGGCCCCGCGTGCTGGCGGCTCGCGAGCCCGGGCGCGTGTTGCGCTGGCTGGCGACGCGCCACGCCTGCATGGAGTTGCGCGCACGGCGGCGCATCGACGCGGCGCAGGCTGCCCACACGAACCCGGCGGACGAGGCGAGCCACCCGCACCCGGTGGACGTCGTCGGTCCTTGGGAGTCGAGCGCGGAGCGCGCCGACGAATTGAACCGCGTGCGGCTGGAGCTGGCGCGATTGCCGCTCGAGCTCCAGGACGCGCTGCGGCTGCGCTTCGTGCAAGGGCGGACGTACCAGGACATCGCGCGGGCTCTCTCGATCAGCGATGCCACGGCGCATGCGCGCGTGCGGCGCGGATTGGATGCGCTGCGGTCGCGCTTGGGCTCCCGATCCGATGCGCTCGGCGGCTTCGGTGGTTTCGCCGCACTGACGCGATGGCTGCGAGGATCGATCGGCGAGACCCTGTTCGTTCGGGGCGGTCACTCCGTGTTCGAGCGCCTCGTGGCCTGGCTGCGCCGCTTCGGACTCGCGAGCGGCGTGGCCGGCGGGCTCGTGCTCGGTGTCGTGGCGTTGGATCGCGGAGCGTCGAGCTCTTCCTCGCTCGAGTCCGCCCTCGCCCCAACCCTCGACGCGCAGCGCCCGAGCTCCACGCCCTCGCGCTCGATCGACTCCCTTGCCTCCGAGTTCCCCACCGACCTCGCCGAGCTCGCTCGCCGCGTGCCGCTGTCCGCGTATCTGGACGCCGGCGGCTCGCTGCCGCCGTTCGCGCCGCCGAGCGTCACGGCGCTGCCGGCCCGTCTGATCGGCCGCGTGCTCGACGATCGCGGGCAACGTCTGCGCGACGCGCTCGTCGAACTCGAGGCCGCGGTTCCCGGCGTCGACCTCGCGCTTTCCGTCGCACGCACGTCCACGGACGCGTCCGGCGACTTCGTCCTCGACGACGTCCCCGCGGCGACCGCGCTGACGCTGCGCGTGCGCTTCGCCAATGCGACGATCGTGCTGCGCCCCCTCGAACTCGAACCCGGCGCATCCGTCGCCCTCGGCACGCTCGTCGCCGGCGTCCCGGTCGATACGACGGCCGGCGCGTTCACCGTCGATCTCACGGTGAGGGACGCGGGCGGCAATCCCGTCGCCGACGCGATCGTCACGCTGGCGCGCCGACACCTCGAGCTGAACGGCTCGACCGCGATCGCCCGCGACGACGGCGGCCGCACCGACCGGAACGGGCGCATCCTGCTGGACGGGCGCTGGCTCGGGCACAAACGCGTGGAGCTGCGCCACGGCGGCGCCACACTCGTCCACGACATTTCGATCGAGTCCGATGGCGTCCACACGTTCGAGTGGACCGCGCCCGCGATCACGCCGGACTGACGAACTTCGCGCTTCATCCCACACCGCTGCCCCGCCACGATGGCGGACGAAGGAGATTCCATGTCCCGAACGTTGTTCCTGGCCCCGCTGTTGTTCGTGCCGCTCGCGCTGGCCTGCGCCAGCGACCCGCCCGCGCAAGGCGATGACTTGCGCGCGAGCTCCGACGCCTCGGCGAGAACGTCGACGACACGACGCGCGCCAACCGTCGTCGTGCGCGACGACTTGTTCCCGATCCTCGAGAAGGCCGGCTTCGACGGCGCGTTCGCGCTGCTCGATCCCGCGACCGACACGCTGACGCACGTGAACACGAAGCGCTGCGACGAGGGCTTCTCGCCGGCGTCGACGTTCAAGATCCCGCTGTCGTTGCTCGCGCTCGAGCGCGGCGCGGTGAAGGACGTCGACGTCGTGCTGCCGTGGGACGGCGTGAACCGCATGATCGAATCGTGGAACAAGGACCACTCGATGCGCACCGCGTTCGCGGCGTCGGCGGTCTGGTTCTATCAAGAGATGGCGCGCCGCGTCGGCGAGGAGGCGCTGCTGCAGTCGCTGGTCGATTTCCATTACGGCAGCGAGTCGGCCGGCGGGCGCTTCGACGAGTTCTGGCTGAACGGCGGCCTCACGATCTCGCCGAACCAGCAAGTCGACTTCCTGCGCCGCATGCACGACGGCGAACTGCCGGTGTCGAAGACGACGCTCGACGCGACCCTGGAGATCATGGAGCTCGCGCGCGACGACCACTCGGTGCTGCGCGCGAAGACCGGCTGGGCGTCGCCGAAGAGCGGCCCGGACATCGGTTGGTTCGTCGGCATGCTCGAGACCGACGGCAAGCCGGTCTACTTCGCGATCCTGCTGCTGCAGAACGACCCCGAGACCGAGGTGTTCTGGAAAGCCCGCCGCGAACTCGCGGAGCGCATGCTGCGCGAACTCGGCCACGAGCCGCCGAAGCCGCCCGCGACGGGCAAATGAACCCCGGCGCTTCCTCGACGCCGAGAATTCTCCGATGATCCCGGCGCCGGCGGCATCTGCGGGTGAACCACAACCTGCCGGTCGCCGCCGGCGCGGGATCCTCTCGATGAGTTCGACCACGACCACACGCTTCGAGGAGTTGGTGCGCGAGCACCACGCGGCCGTCTATCGCGCCGCGTTGCGCGTCACGCAACACGCGGACGATGCCGCGGACGCTGCGCAACAGGCGTTCGTCCTCGCTCTCGAGCAAGGCGATCGCCTGCTCGCGACCGATCACCCCGAGCGCGTCCTCAAGTGGCTCGCGGTCAAGCAAGCGTTGATGATCCTGCGCGGAGAACGGCGACGGCGTGCTCGGGAGACCACGGCCGTCATGGAACTCGAAACGACTTCACCTTCCGACTCCGCGCAATGGCGCGAGCACCGCGACGCCGCGCGCGCCGCGCTACGCGAGTTGCCTCGAGAGATCCGCCTCGCGATCGAATTGCGCTTCGGCGAGGACCTGACGTTCAAGGACGTCGCGCACGCGCTCGACGTCTCCGAGCCGACCGCGTACGAGCGCGTCCAACGCGGTCTCGCGACGCTGCGTCAGCGGCTGCGCGCGAACGCCGGCGCCGTGCTCGCGCTGCCGGACGCGGCGATCGAGTCGCTGGCCCGCGAGTCGACGCGACTCGCGCCGGCGCCCGTGCCGAGCGGACTCGAACATCGCTTGCTCGCGCTGTCCGCGAAGAGCGCGGGCTCGACGTTGGCCTTGTTGCCGCTGTTCGTGACCGCGAGCGTGCTGCTCTCGGCCTTCGTACTGGTGCCGCTGCTGTGGAAGGACGAGCCCACGCGCGACATCGCGATCGTCGGAGACACATCGCCGCAGGACCCGAAGCCCGCGGCCGCGCCCACCGATCCGTTGCGTACTCCCGTGCCCGCGCAGGACCCGAACGTGCCTCCCGCGCCGAAGAAGGCCGGAGCCGTGCCGATGCCGAACGTGGGCCCACCTCGCAGCGCGCGCGTCGCAACGACCGCGATCTTGCACGGGCGCGTCGCGCACGCGGATGGACGCACCATCGACGGCATGCGCGTCGAAGCCGCGTCGGTCGTGCGTGACGGCAAGATGCCGCGCGAGGGCGGCGTCGCCGAAGTGCGCGCGGACGGTTCGTTCGACTTGGCGGTGAAGGTGCTCGGCGAACCCGACGAGGGCTTCACGCTGACGGTCCTCTACGAAAACGCGCCGATCCACTCCGGTGGCACGATCCGAGTGAAGGGTGGCGAGGAGCGCACGCTCGATCTTTGGCTCGTCACGCTCGACGTGCCGACGGCGAGAGCCGATTGGACGATCGACGCGACGCTGATCGCGCCCGATCGCGCGTTGCCCGACGGGACGACCGTGATGCTGTGGCGGCTGCTGCCGACGATGCACGGTGCGGACTACTCGACCGCGATCCATGTCGGCGGCGGGACGACGACGGCGGGTGGTCGCGTGAACCTCGCGGGCTCATGGCTCGGTCCGATGCGCATCGAACTCGAAGTGCTCGGGGAGACGACGTACGACCGCTATCGATACGACTTCGTCGTCGATTCGGGCGGTTCGACGCAGCGCACGTTCTCGTTGCCGGAGCCGACGCGCTGGATCGACACGCAGCCCGACGACGGCGTGCTCGGCTTCGAGCCGCCCCCGCCCGAGGGCAACACGGGCGCCATCGTCGCGCACGTGCGGACTGCCGAAGGCAACCCCCTGATGCGCGCGTTCCACGACGTCGATGCCATCAGGGTCGACGGACTCGACGCCGACGCGATCGCGCTCGACGTGGTGCCGAATCGGCTGTTCCGCGACTCGGTGCAAGTCTGCGCCGGAGGCTCACCCCCGGAGACCGACGTCACGCACCTCGCCGGCTTGAAGCCCGGGCGTTACGTGGTGATCGCGTACGACCAGTACTTCGGCGACATCCCCGCGCCGGCTCCGGGCATCGCGGGACCGGTCGACGTCGGCGATGGCGCGAACGTCGACGTCGAGGTCGCGACGAACGCACGCGGAGTGCTCGGCGGCATCGTGCGCGACGTCGACGGCGCGCCGGTCGCGGACGCCGTCGTCGTGATCACCGGGCGCGGCCCGATCACGGACGAGCGCGTCGCGAAGCTCGACCAGGCCGTGCGCGAGTCGTCCGGCGAAGGCACGTACTGGTTCAGCTACGAGCGCAGCGATGCCGAGGGCCGCTTCACGTTCGGAGCGATCCCGCCGGGGATCACGGTGCGCGCGGTGGCTCTGCATCCCGAGCGCGAACCGGCGTTCACCGAGTTCGCGACGCTGACGACGGGCGGCAAGCTCGCCGACCTCGAAGCGCGCTTCGTGCGCGAGCGCGCGCGCTGACGCACGCAACATGGGCAACATGGGGACAGTCCCCTCATCTGCTCTGTCCCCATTCAGGTCGGCCAAGCCGACGAGTGGGGACAGAGCAGATGAGGGGACTGTCCCCATGTTCGGCGGCGGTTGGTCGTCAGTCGACCTGCGGCTGGCCGAACGTGCCGACTTGGTTCTCGTCGTCGACGTTCAGGATCATCACGGTCGCTGCGAAATCGGTGCGATTGCCCTTCACGACGTTGCCCTTCACGTCGGCGAGGTCGCGCAAGTCGATCCCTTCGCCGAGATTCGCCACGATGACGTTGTCGAGGATGTCATTGCTGACGCAGGCCGCGTTCATGTGGATGCCGTCGAGTCGGCAACGCTCGATGCGCGAGCCGATCACGGTCGTGTAGTCGTTGTTCAGCAGCACGCCGTGGCCATCGCCGTCGCGGATCTTGCTGCCGCTGACCAAGCCGTCGTACTTGTCGAATTGGATGGTCGGCTCCTGCTTCGTGCCGCAACGCTCGAACGTGCTGTCGTAGATGCGGCAGCCTTGAGCGTTCACCGTCGCGTAGACCGCGCGCGCTCCGCAATCCCGTACCGTCGATTGCCGGATCTCGACTTGGTCGGCATCGACGAGGATCGCGTCGAGACCGTTGCCGACCCCCGAGACGACGACCTTCTTCAGCAGAGCGTTCGCGCCACCGACGAGGATCCCGTTGTCGTCCGACACGTCGATCACCGTGGTCTTCTCGACGACGACGTCGGGCCCGAGGAGATACAAGCCGTAGCCGTCCTCGATCGTCTTCACCTGGCAGTTGCGGACGATCGAGTTCGCACCGTTCACCGTGATGCCGCGCGCGCCGTCGTTCGTGACCTTGCACTTCTCGATGAGCACGTTCGCGCCCATGGTGTCGATCCCGCCGTTGCAGCCGTTCACCGTGCAGCGCAGGAAGACGTTGTCGGCGCCGACCGCCTGGATGCCCGCTGCGGCCGCGGCGAACACGCGGACGTCCTCGACCCGAATGCCCGCCGACGAGATCGCCAACGCCGCTCCGCCGAAGTCACCGGTACCGGCGTGCCTCAACGTGAACCCGTCGATGACCGACCCCGCAGCGTTGGAGATGTCGATGCAGTTGCCGAGCCACGCGCCGTTCGCGCGACCGTCGATCGTGACCTTGCCCTTCGCGACGAGCTTGAGCGACTTGTTCTGGACCGCCACCGCCTCGTGATACGTGCCCTTCGACACGAGCACCGTGTCGCCGTCCGCGGCCGCGTCGACCGCGGCCTGGATCGAGGCGAACGTCTGCGGGACCTTGTGCGTCGCGGCGGCAGCGAACGGAGCCGTCAGCGCGAACACACCGAACGTGAAGAGGATGCGGTTCATGACGGGATGCCTCGGAGCGGGTTTCGAGCGGTCGGACGGAACGAGTCGGGGAACGCGGTTCGTGGTCATGGGACGTCCGGAGAGTCGGCCGTGCCGATCGTGTTGCCGTCGGTGTCGAACCAGACGCTCGTGCCGAAGTCGATCCGGTTCCCGAGAGCCACGTTGCCCTTGAACACGGCGGGCGCGCTGACGATGTCGAATCCCTCGCCGAGGTTGTTGCGTACGACGTTCTTGCGGAGCTCCGCGCCCGTAGTGATCGCGGCCACGTAGACCCCGTCGTTGTTGCCGCTCAGGACGCGATTGCCGTCCAGCGTCGGCCCGGTCGACGCGACGTAGATGCCGTCGCCGTCGGCGAAACGCACGACGTTGCCGATCAAGTGCGTGTACAGCCCCTCCACGAACACGCTCGGTTCGTTCTCGCTCCCGCAGCGCTCGAAGACGTTCTTCTCGGCGGTCGTCTCTTTCGCCGCCGCCGCGACGTACAGCCCGATGCTGACGCAGTCCGTGATGCGGTTGCCGCGCAAGGTGCAATTCGTTCCCGACACGAGCGCGGCGTAGCTGTCGTTGCCGACCGCACGAATGCGATTTCCCGTCGCGACGATCGTTCCGCCGGACAGCACCATCGCCGCGTCGTCGTAGGTGCGCTCGACGCGATTGCCCGCGAGCGTGACGAAGTCGGCGGCCACGTGGATCCCGATGCCGTCCTCGATGTTCTCGACGCGGTTGTTGCGGATCGTCGCGTACTTCTGCGTCACGCGGATCCCGGCCACGCCGTCGGCACGCACGATGCACTTCTCGATGGTCTGATCCATGCCGAACGCTTCGATGCCGCCATTGCAGCCTTCGACGACGCATTGGCGAAGCGTCACGTCGTCGCCCTCGGTCCGGATGCCGGCCAGCTGCGCGGCCTGCACGGTCACCTTCGTCAGCACGACCTCGCTGGCGTTGTTCAACAAGCCGTACCCGAGCGCGACGCTCGTCCGCGCGTGCCGCAGGGTCAGGCCCGTCACCCGGGTTCCCGTCGCCGGACCACCGATGAATAGCGCGGCGCCGTGCGGCAGACCACCCGCGAAGCCGTCCACGATCACCTTGCCCTGGGCCTTCAGGTGGACGTTCGCGACCGTGAGCGTCAGGTTCTCGAAGTAGACCCCGCCCTTGACCAGCACCGTGTCACCTGGATTCGCGGCGTTCAGCGCGGCCTGGATCGAACCGAACTGCGCCGGCACCTTCAGGGTCGCCGCGCCGAGGTCGGATCCGACCCACGTGGACACGGCCAGGATCGCGATCGAGAAGTTACGCATGGTGAAAGTCTCCTCCTGGCGTGATCCGCGCGGCAGTGCCGACGTCACGGAGCGAATTCGGCGTTCCAGAGCTTCGGTGCGGTCAGTCGACTTGGGGCATGCCCGAGGTCGCAGCGACGTTGGTCGCCGGCAGCGTGAACCCGTTCACGGTCGTGACGAAGTCGGTGCGGTTCTTCAGCGCCTTGTTGCCGGTCATCGCGGCCGGCATCGAGCGCAGGTCGAATCCCTCGCCGTGCTGCGACTGCACGAGGTTGTCCTCGAGGACCACTCCGCTCAACGCAGCGTTCACGTGGATGCCGTCCAGGCGGCAACGCTCGATGACGTTCGACGCGACCGTCGCATCCGCGATCAGCACGAGGACGCCGTGGCCGTCGCATTCCCGGATCGTATTGGCGCTGACGATCGCGGCCGATCCGGCCACGTGGATGCCCGATTCCTGTGTCGTGCCGGAGCGCTCGATGCGGTTCTTCAGCGCGGCCGCGTTCGAGCCGACCAGTTCGATCCCGGGGCCGCTGACGTCGCGGACCCGCGTGTCGACGACACCGCCGAACGCTCCGTCGACGCGGATCCCGGAGAAGCCGTCCCCGACGAACCGCACGTCGCACTTCGACACGATCATGGTGCCTCCGCTGACGAGGATGCCGACGTCGTCGGGCACGTTGCGCACGACGCACGATTGGGCCAATCCGTTCGTGCCCGCCATGACGATCCCGGCACCGTCTTCGATCGTGTCGACCACGCACTTCTCGACCTTCACGTTCAGACCATCGGTCGAGATCCCGATCGCGCCATCGTTGCGAACCGTCGACTTGCTGACGACGGAGTTGGCGCCGACCACACTGAGCCCGCCTTCGCAGCCCTCGACGACGCATTGGTCGACGAGCGAGTTCGCGCCGGTCACGGCGATGCCGGACTCCGCGCATTGGAGCGCTCGGATCTTGCGCAGCGTGACGCCGTCGCCCTGCACCCGGATGCCATGGCCACTTTCCCCGAGCCCGAGCGCGAGACGCACCGTGAAGCCCTCGACGCGCGCGCCGGCGGAGTTCAGGACCTTGATGCAAGGCCCGAGGTTGACGGCTCCGACGCGAGACTCGATGACGGCCTTGCCCTGGGCCTTCAGCGTGATGGCCTTGCCGCTGACCAGCACGGACTCCTGGTAGACGCCCTTCGCGACCAACACGACGTCGCCCGCGATGGCGGTATCGACGGCTTGTTGGATCGACGCGAACTGCTGCGGGACGCGCAGCGTCTTCGCCTCGAGGGCGACGAGCGGGAGGACCGACGTTGCGAGTGCGGCAAGGAAGCGATTCATGGCGCGCCTTTCGAGAATGGCGGAGTTCGACAGGAGGATCGGTGCATCAGTCGAGCGTCGACGTGCCGACCACGCCGAGCTTGTTCGTCGACGAGAACGACGGGAAGAACGTGGTCGCGACGTCCGTGCGATTCGTGAGCACGACGTTCTTCTCGAACACGGAGGGCACGGAACGCAGATCCATGCCGTCGGCGAAGCAGCCCTTGACGGAGTTGCCGATGATCTCGATCCCGGTCAGGCTCACGTCCACGACGATGCCGTCACGGCCGGCGCCGACGATCGAATTGGACTCGAGCACGACGTTGCTCGCCGCGATCCGGATGCCGGGACCGTCGACGTCGCGAACGACGTTCTTCACCAGCGTGACTTGCGCTGCGGACACCGAGATCGTGGGTTCGGATTCCGAACCGACCCGTTCGATCGTGTTCTTCTCCAACAGCGCGCCAGGGGCGCTGCCCGCGACGAAGATCGCCGCGGACGTGTAGCTGCGGATCCGGTTCTTCCTGAACTCCACGTTGGGCGCCGCGATGCTGACCGCGGTGTCGTCGTCGCTACCGAACTCGATCGTGTTGCCGCTGACGATCGAGAACTCCCCGGCGATCCGCATCGCGTACTCGTCCGTCACCAGGCGGACCACGTTGCCGACGATCTCCGTTCCCGACGACACGGTCTGGATGCCGATGCCGTTCTCGACGCGCTCGATGCGGTTCTTCACGACGCGTGGGCTCTTGCCGCTGACGTCGATCCCTTCGCCCAGCAGGCCATTCAGTACGTTGTTCTCGACCACGGCGTGGTCGGACCCGCCGCTGACCCCACCACCGCAACCTTCGATCACGCATTTGCGCACGCGGCAGGCATCGGCCGTCATGCGGATGCCCTCCGCCTCACAGGCGAGGATGCGGCACTTCTCGATCAAGAGATCCTGGGCGTCGGCGAGCACGCCGTAGCCCGGCGTTCCCATCGTGCGGCCGTGCCGGACCGTCAGTCCGCGCATGGAGCTGCCGTTCGCTCCGGCCTTGAACCACACCACCGGGCCGTGAGGAACACCCGACGCCAGGCCGTCGACGACGATGTTGCCGAGGCCCTTCAGATGGACGCGCTTGCCGGCCACGGAGAGGTTCTCGAAGTACGTGCCGGCTTTGATGCGGATCGTGTCGCCCGACGTGGCGGCGTCGATCGCTTGTTGGATCGTCGAGTGATCGGCAGGCACGTCGATCGTGCCCGCGTTCGCCAAGCCGGATGCGAACAACCCGAGAATCAGCGTGACGGACGGACGCATGTGCGGATCTCCTGGGTCGCACGCGCACCTGCGCGAGTGCCCCCAGGGAATCAATCCGCGCACGCCGGAGCGTGTCACGCGGCTTCGTGGGACTTGCACGACTCGTGCGCGATCCAAGGCGCGCCGATGGCCGAGGGCGTGGGGCGAGGATCACCCGACGCCTTTCCTCTCGTCGTCGGATCAGCGGCGACGCCGAAGCAGCGCGAACAGCGCGAGCACGGCGTAGATCTCGAGGCGCCCGGTCAGCATCAGGCCGCACAGCACGAGTTTCGCGCCGGCGCCGACGTCCGCGTAGTTCCCCGCCGGTCCGATCGAACCGAGCCCCGGTCCGACGCAGCCCATCGCGGCGATCGAACCGCTGGCGGACTCGATCAGCGGGACTTCCATCAGGGTCAGCAGGAACGCCCCGATCGCGACGATCCCGAGGTAGAGCGCCACCAACGTCGCCACCGAGATCAGCGCGTCGGACGGCACGACGTTCTGACCGAAGCGCACCGTGACGATGCGGCTCGGTCGCAGCAGCTGCTGCAACTCGCGACCCACCGTGCGCACGAACACGACCATGCGCGACACCTTGATGCCGCCCGCGGTCGATCCGGTGCATCCGCCGATCAGCATGAGCGCCACCAGCAGGAACCGCGCGGCGTCCGGCCAACGATCGAAGTTCGCCGTCGCGAACCCCGTGCACGTCACGCACGTCAACACCTGGAAGGCGGCGTCCCGGATCGAGGTCGACCAATCCCCCGACCGCTGCGACGGATCGAGCACGTGGATCTCGCCGATGCCGTCAGCGCCCGTCACCGGACGCCCATGGACCAAGATCGCCATCAGCACGACCGCGCCGACGACGAGGAGCGCGAACGCCCGGAACTCCTCGCTGCGCAGATAAGCAACGCCGTCGCCCTTCAACGCACGCCCGTGCAAGAGGAAAGACGTCGCGCCGAGGAACATGAACACGCACGTGATCCACTGTGCCGTCGCCGGGAACGCGGCCATACTCGCATCCCGCGTCGAGAAGCCTCCGGTCGAGAGCGTGGCGCACGCGTGCACGAACCCCTCGAAGGCGGTCATCCCGCCGAACGCCCACAACAGCGCCGCCTGGAGCAGCACGAGCCCCGAGTAGATCACGAGCAGCGCGATCGCGGTTTCCTTGATGCGCGGTCGGATCCGATCCTCGAAGACCGACGACTGCGCTTCGGATCGGAACAACACGACGCCACCGGCACCGAGCGCGGGGAGGATCGCGACCGACAGCGCGATGATGCCGAGGCCCCCGGCGAAGTGCGTGATGGCGCGCCAGAGCAGGATTCCCTGGGGCAGCACTTCGACCGAACGGAAGGTCGACGCACCGCAGGTCGTGTAGCCACTGACCGATTCGAACAGACCATCGACGAACGTCGGGAGATGGCCGGACACCTGGAACGGCAATGCGCCGAGGACGACGAACTGCACCCACGCGAGCACCACGGAGAGGAACCCGTCCTTCGTCTCCCGCAACTGCGGACGCTCGCGACCGAACAACGCGGCCGTCAACGAAAAGAACGCCAGCGAGATGCCGATCGGGATCGCGAAGGCCATGGCTTCGCCGTTCGAACCCGTACTGGAGAACAGCGCGAACGCGAGGGACGGGACCATCAGCAGCGCGGACAGCAACGACAACCGCGACAGGACGATCGACTGGGACCGAAGGACTTGGAGCATCGTGCGCTCAGCCCTCGAACCGGATCTTGCGCGGCGCGGTGAACAGCGCTTCGACCTTCTCGCGCACGCGATTCACGACGAAGGCCACGATGTCGTCGCCGACCTCGAGCACGGTGTCGCCGGTCGGCAATTGCGCCTGACCGTCGCGGAACACCGCGCCGACCAGCGCGCCTTCGGGCAACTTCAAGTCGCGCAACGACTTCTTCGCCGCCTTGCTGCCCTTGCTGACCAGCATCTCGACCGCTTCCGCTCCGCCTTCGCCGATCTTCTGCACCGAGAGCACCTTGCCCGGACGCACGAAGCGCGAGATCTCGGACACCGCGAGCAGACGCGCGTTGATGACCGCGTCGAACTCGAGCGTGTTCAGCAGCGGCACGATGTCGGGCTCGCGCGCGAACACGAGCGTGCGCGTCGCCCCGCGCCGATTGGCGTACAGGGCGGCGACGAGGTTCATGCGATCGTCCTGTGCCGCGGCCACGAACACGTCGACGTTCTTGAAGTCGATCTCGTGCTGGACTTCTTCGTCGCTGACCCAGCCGTGCAGCACGAGCGCTCCGGGCAGTCGCTCGGAAGCGAGTTCGGCTTGCGCGCGGCGCTCGTCGACCACGATCACGCGCTTCGCGACCGTGGCCAATCGACGCGCGAGGTCGACGCCGACCGCATCCGCGCCGTACACGACGATGCGGCCGATGCGCCGTTCGTCGGAGTGGATCAGTTCGCGGAAGCGATCCTCGGCGTCCTTCAGCATCAGCAGGTAGACGGTGTCGTCGATGCGCAAGACGTCGTCGCCGCGCGGGATCAAGACGTCGCCGTCGCGCTCGACCGCGGCGATGATGAACGGGCGACCCTCGAACTTGCGGGCCAGCTCCTTCAACGGCATGCCGTGGATGCCACTGTCCTCGGGCAGACGGAACGCGCGCAGGAGGACTTCGCCCGCGGCGAACTCGGCCTGGAACGTCAGGCCCGGGCTCGCGATCAAGCGCATCGCGGTCTCGGCCGCGAGGATGTCGGGATTGACGATGCGGTTGATGTGGAACTCGCGCTTGTTCGCGACCGCGTTCTGTCCCGAGAACATCGGATTGCGCACGCGCGCGATGCGCCGCTTCGCACCGAGATGGTGCGCCAAGGTCGACGACACGATGTTGACCTCGTCGACGTTCGTCACGGCGATGAAGATGTCCGCATCGGACACGCCGGCGAGACGCAGGACCTCGGCGTCCGTCACGCTGCCGTTGATCGTGTGCACGTCGAGGCGACCGCGCAGGCGCTCGACCAGGACCGGATCGGACTCGATCACGGTGATGTCGTGCTTGTCGACCGAGAGTTCCTCGGCGAGGTTCGAGCCGACCGCGCCGGCTCCGGCGATCACGATCTTCATCGCGTCCTCGTCATTCCGTGGTGGATCGCGGGCGTGTCGCGATGACTGCCGTTGGAATCGCCCTCGACGGGTTCGCGCGCACCACTCGCTTTCTTGCGCAGTTCGCGGCTGCGCAGCGACGATGCGTCGTCGTTGCTGCCCGTCAATTGTCGGTCGAGGCGATCGAGCTCGCCGAGGGCGGCCGCCGCGTCGTTCGCGTCGAGCAACACCTCGACGAGTTCGAAGCGCGCATGCAGCTCGAGCGGGGTCGCGGCCATCTGCGGCCGCGCCAGCAACTCGCGCAGGCCGGCGATCGCGGCGTCGTTGCGGCCGTTGCGACGTCGCGCACGCGCGAGCAGGAGCGCGTCTTCGTCGGCGAGATCGGCGAGCGGCGCGAGCACGTCCTCGCAAGCCGCCGCGTTGCCGAAGTCGAAGAACGAACGCGCGGCCTCGATCGCGCATTCCCGCGCGAGATGGCCGCTCGCGGTCTTCGCCAGCACGAGCGCTTGATTCCACGCGGAAGTCGACTCGAGCCCACGGCCGGCACCTGCGTGAGCACGCGCTCGCTCGCGCATCGCGATCACGCGGTCGTCGGCCGTCGCGACTTTCGCGCACTTGGCGTCGGCCTGATCGAGCGCGGCCAGCGCCGCGTCCCATTGCAGGTTCCGCGTCGCCGCGCGCGCTTGCGCCAGCAACGCCGCGAGGTACGCGCCTTGATCCGGTTCGGCTTGCAGCTCGAAGGCACGCACCGTCTGTCCCCAGATCCACGCGTGCAGTTGGGGACGATCGACCGCAGCGGCCGCCGCGGCCACCTGACTCCAACGTGCGACGTCGTCGCCGCACAACGTGGCCAGTGCGGCCCGCGCTTCGCGCCACACCGGCTCCTCGGCCGCATCGGGCGGATCGAGCCGTTTTGGCGCCGCACGGATCAGTTGTTCGGTGACGGCATCGGTCGCGCGCGCGTCGCCGGTCGTGCCGATGGCCTTGACCAACTCGCCACGCACCACGTCCTCGACGCGCAGTCGCGCCAACAGCGCGGCGAGCGCCGCGTCGGTCTTCAGTCCGGCGAGCTCCTCGGCGACGGCAGCGCGCACCTCCGGCTTGGCGTCGGACAGCGCTTGCGTGAGCGCAGGCACCGCCGCGACACCCGAGACTTGCGCGAGCGGCTTGGCGGCGCGGCGGCGCACACGCCATTCGGGATCGGCCGTGAGCGCGTGCTCGAGATCGGCGCTGGCCTCGGCGATCGCGAGCGCGCCGAGATTGGTCGCGGCGGCGATGCGGCCGTCGACGCCGGGGTCGCGGCGCAAGGCGGCGATCAGCAAGTCCTTCGCACCGACCAGGCCGAGGCGGCCCGTGACTTTCAGCAACGCCGTGCGCACGTCGCTCGGCTCGTCGTACGTCTGCAAGCGCTTCAACGCCGCGAGCACGGCCTCGGTCACCGCCGGGCCCGGCGTGTGGCCCGCGGCTTCGGCTGCGTGGATCGCGACCTCGGACCGCGCATCGCCGACCAGCGTCGCGAGCACGCGGTCACGGCGCTCGTCGGGTACGGGCGCGGGTTCGGCGCGTTCGTCGATGACCACGAGGAGTTCGAGGTACGCGATCACGATCTCGGTCGGCTCCGTGCCGCTCTCGAGACCGGCCAGCACGGCCTCGCGCGCGGCGCCGAGATCGACGTCGCCACCGCGCACGAGCAGTCCGCGCGCCGCGTTCCAGCGCACCTGCGCCAACGGGTAGGTCAAGTCGGCGACCATGCGCTTCGGGTCGGCCTCCGCGGCCTCGGCCTTCAGGCGCACGATCTCGTCCTCGGCCATTCGCAACTGCTCGTCCTTCTCGACGCGCTCGCGCGCGATCATCTCTTCGAGGATGCGGTCGCGCGTCTTGCCGCCGTTCTGCTCGAGGAACTGCGACCACGCCATGACGTTCGTGCCGTACGGATACAGCGTGATCGCTTCGAGTGCGGCGCCGGCAGCCGTCGCCAAGGGTCCATCGCCATCGGTGCGTCGCAGCAGCCGGACCAACGGACCGATCGCGCCGACGTCGCGCAACGCGCCGAGCACGTCGGCCGCGGCGCGCACCGTGGCGGCGTCGGAATCGTCGAGCCGCGCGACGACGGCGGCGACGAGTTCGGTCGGGGACTTCGCGTGAAGTGCAGTGAGCGTCGTCACGACCTGCGGTCGCAGCGCCTCGAGTTCGGGTCGCCGCGTCAGAGCGATCAGATCGGGGACGAACGCGATCGTCTCCGGGCGAGCATTCGGATCGGACGCGATCGCATCGAGCAATGCCCCGAGCACGTCGGGCCTCGACGAGCGCGCGAGTTGGTCACGCGCGACGCCGGGCTCGCTGGCCAGCAATTCGACCGCGGCGGCCGCCCGTGCCCGCTCGTCCGAATCGGGGGCGAGCAGGCGGTCCTTGGCGGAGGCCGGTTTCGCGGCCCCGGTCTCGGGACGCGCCGGCGCCTCGTTCTGCGCGGCGGCGGAACCGGCGAGCAGACCGACGAGGAAGACGCGCGCGGCCGACGAGACGAGCACGACGGACTCCGATTGGGGCCGGGATCGAAAACGGCAGAGACTAAGTGCGAGCGCCGGATTCTGCTACGGCGGCGATCCGGAACGAGCAGCACAGGAATCGGCACGGGTGCCGGAAATGCGTGGTCGGCGGGGTCGCTCAGCGCGGCCGGAGTCTGCGCTCGAGGGTCTCGGCGATCGCCTCGACCGACCGGTCCGCGCAGCGCACCACGTGCGTGGCCAACGCCTGGTACCACCGATTCCGCCGGCGTCCGAGCGCGCGCAGCTCGGCGAGCCACGACCCCGATCGCAGTCGCGGTCGCGTGGTGTCCCGCTCCAAGCGCCGTGCCAGACCCCGAATCTCGGCCTGGCACCAGACCCGCGCGTCGGCGCGAGCGAGTTCGGCCCGTGCCGCCGCGGTTTCGATCACGCCGCCTCCCGTTGCCAACACGCAAGGACGCGCGGGGACGTCGCGCAACGCGGCGAGTTCGCGAGCGCGGAACGCTCGCTCACCCTCGGCTTCGAACAGCGTGCGAACCGCTCGTCCAGTCGCGGCCTCGATGCGATGGTCGAGATCGACGAACGGCAAGTCCAAGCGACGCGCGAGCGCGCGACCGACGCTGGTCTTGCCGACGCCGCGCATCCCGATCAGCACGATCGTGCCGCGCGCGAGCGTCATGCGCGTCGGTTGGACGGATCGTGGACGAACGCGTGCACGAGCCGATCACTGCAGTCGAGGACCTGGCGCACGTAGGCACGCTTCTCGAGGTACTCGCCCGGGAAGAACGAGCGCTTGAAGCCGTAGGCGAGGATGTCTTGCAGCCGCTTCACGTCGAGGTCGAAGGTCTTCACGGCCAGACCGACCTCGCGACTCACCGTGGTGTTCGAGACCAGGCGGTTATCGGTACACAGCGTCGTCGACAGCCGGCGCGCCACCATCTCGCCGAACGGGTGCTTCGACAGATCGCCGGCGAGTTCGGGCACCGTCTGCTGGTTCGACGTCAGGCAGACCTCGATCGTGATGCGTCGGTCGGCGACGTACTGCGCCAATCGGCGCACGTACTGATCGCGATCGACGATGTGTGGGTCGGTCACGCGCGCGGTCGAGAACAGCCACGTGCCGTGACCGATGCGATCGCTATGCAGATCGCCGATCGCCTGGAAGATCGACTCGGGGCCGTAGTCCTCGCCTGCATGGACGGTCTTGCCGAGGAAGGCCTGGTGCGCGACCTGGAACGCCTCGCGATGGGCTTCGGCCGGATAGCCCTGCTCCTGCCCCGCGAGGTCGAGGCCCGTGATCGGCAAGCCCTCGACGTTGCGCAGGTGTGCCGCCGCGCGCGCGAGGTCGAGGCTCGCGCGCTTGAACACTTCCTCTTCCGGTGAGTAACCGCAGGCATCGAAGTACGAGCGGTAGCACGCCGAGAACTCGGGTCGGAACATGCGCAACGCGCAGAAGATGATCGCGGCGTGGAACGGCGGGACCTCACCACTCTTCACGCGCGGCGTCGCGTTGTACGCGTCCTCCGCTCGCTTCAGTCCACGAGCGACCGCGCGCGCGACCTCGTCCAACGACAGCGATGACGACACGTGCAGTTGCGGGGCGAAGCGCACTTCGACGTAACACACGCCCTCGCTCTGGCAGTCCTCCGCGAGTTCGAACGCGGCGCGCTCGAGCGCCTCGGCCGTCTGCAGCACGCCGACGGTGTAGCGGAAGCCCTCGAGGTACTCCGCGAGGTTGCCGTAGTGCGACTTGAACACCAACTGCCGCATGCCGTCCTCCGTGTCGGACGGCAGCGCGACGCGCGCGTCCTTCGCGAGGTCGAGCAGGGTCGACAGGCGCAGGGAGCCGTCGAGGTGGACGTGGAGATCCGTTTTCGGGAGGTGGCGGATCAGGGAGTCGACTTTGTCGGCGCGGAAGTGGGAGAGCATGGAGGGATCATAGGGGCGGGGAACGGGGAACGGGATTGAACGGGACTGCACGGGACTGCACGGGGGCGCTTCGCTTTTCGTACGCGAGCTGCGCTCGCTCCTTTGGATGGAGTCGTGATTACCTCGTTGCGTAGCGGAGCACGAAGATGGCTGCTAGGACGTAGAGGAGCGGGTGTCGGGCTCTTGCCTTGCCCACGCAGGGGGCGATCAGCGCTGCGGAGACGCAGCCCATCGCGATGCCATCGCTGATCGACAGTGTCAGTGGGATCGTGACCAGCGTCAGGAAGGCCGGCAGGGCCAGCGTGCGGTCGTCCCAATCGATGTCCGCCAGGCTGCGGCTCATCATGGCGCCTACGTAGATCAGCACAGGTGCGAGCACCGGATGCAGCGCGATCCCGCCCGACTCGCCCGCGCTTGCTCCGATCGACGCCAGTGCTGGGTGGAAGAACCACGCCAAGACGAGCAGAGCGGCGGTCACCAGGCTCGCTAGACCCGTCCTCGCTCCCGCGGCGACGCCGGCCGCGCTCTCGACGTACGACGTGATGGTGCTGGTGCCGAGGCTCGCTCCGGCGACCGTTCCGAGTGCGTCCGCGAACAGCGCTTGGCCCGCGCGCGGCAGTTCGCCGTCGCGCAGCAAGCCCGCGCGCGCGCCGACGCCGACCAGCGTGCCGATCGTGTCGAACAACATCAGGAAGAAGAACGTGAGCACGACCTCGAGCGCGTGGCTCGACTCCCACAGCCCGCGGAAGTCGAGTTGCGGCAGCACGGGCTGCACGGCGAACTCGGTCGCGACCCATCGTTCCGGCCACTGCGCGACGCCGAAGGCGACGCCGACGCACAGCGTGATCGCGATCGAGACCAACGCCGCTCCGGGCACGCGCCGCGCCGACGCCACGGCCAGGACCGCGAGGCCGATCAGCGTGGTCTTCGCCGCAGGACTGCCGAGATCGCCGAGTTGCACGAGCGTGGCCGGACTCGCGCGCACGAGACCGCCCCACTCGAACCCGAGCAAGGCGACCAGCAAGCCGATGCCGCCCGCGATCGCGTGCTTCATCGTCGGCGGCAGCGCGCGGATCACGTGTTCGCGCACGCGGAGCGCCGACAACGCGACGAACGCGAGACCCGCGATCATGTTGGCGGCGAGCGCCTGTTGCCACGACAGCCCCATGCCGCCCATCGCCAGAGCACCGCAGGCCGTGAACGCGAAGAAGAAGTTGTGGCCCATCGCCGGCGCGAGCGCGATCGGGTAGTTCGCGAGCCACGCCATCGCCACGCACGCGAACGCGGAGCCGAAGCACGTCGCGAACAACGCGGTCGAAGGATCGATGCCGGCCGCGCCCATGACCGCGGGCTGGACGAACAGGATGTACGACAGCGTCAGGAACGTCACCACGCCGCCGGTGACTTCGCGCAGTGGCGTCGATCCCGCGGCCGCGATGCCGAACTTGCGGTCGAGGAATCCGCTCACGCGCTGCCCTTCAACTCGCGTTCGAGCCGATGCACGAACGCCGACACGTCGGTCACGACGCCGAGCGCGTGGCCCGAGCCGCGGTCGAGCAGCTTCGTCACGACGCTCTGGTGGATGTCGACGCAGACGAGCTTCACGGCGGACGGCAGCATGTTGCCGACGCCGATGCCGTGCAGCATCGACGACAACACGATCACGAGCCCGGCTCCCTCGAGCAGGCGCGCGTACTCGGCTTGCGCTTCGAGCAGGTCCATGCGCGTGTCGGGCAATGGCCCGTCGTCGCGGATCGAGCCCGCGAGCACGAACGGCACCTTGCGCTTCACGCACTCGTACATCACGCCGCTCTTCAGCACGCCGCGCGCGACGGCGCGCTGCAGCGATCCCGCGGCGCGGATCGCGTTGATCGCGCGCAAGTGGTTCATGTGTCCTTCGCGCGCCGGGATGCCGCTGCCGAGATCGACGCCGAGCGACGTCCCGAACAACGCGCGCTCGACGTCGTGGACCGCGAGCGCGTTACCGGACAGCACCGCGTCGAACCAACCGCGCTTGATCAAGCGCGCGAGCGCCGCGCCGGCGCCGGTGTGCACCACGACGGGCCCCGGCACCACGACGACGCGCAGGCCGTCCTTCTTCACCGCACGGACCATGCGCGCGACGTCGCGCGCCTTGACCTCGACCGCGCGTTCGCTGCTGGTCTCGGACTTCATGAACGAGAAACTCTCGGTGGCGTGCTCCTCGAACGGCGGGAAGACCTCGACACCCTCGACGCCGCAGACCACGGGATCGCCGCGCTTCAAGTCGCGCATCAACGTGCAGGTCGCGCGGCCGCGGCGCACGACGATCATCCCGTCCATGCGTTGGCGCGTGACGTCGATCCAGCGACCCGCGCTACGCACGCGCGTCTTGTGGTTCGTCGTCGAATGGAAGTGGTCCGGAGCCACTCCGTCCTTGGGCGCCGGTTCGAGCACGACCTCGCGCTCTTCGACCAAGTGGCAGCCGAGCGTGATGAGGTTCTCGACGATCGCGTCGAGCGCGCCATTCGACGCCGCGCGGACGTCGAGCTCGACCACCGAGAAGTCGCGCTTCGTCTTGCCGACGTCGAATTGCACGATCTCGTACTTGCCACCGCCGCCGAGCACCGCGGCCAGGAAGCGCGACATCAGCCCGGTGTCGATCAGATGGCCGCGAGCCGCGAGTCGGCGATGGAGCATGCGTCGCTGGTCCGAGCGTGGGGAACGAAGGGCGTCATGATCCCGACCGCACGCGGCGTGTCCACCCCCGCGCCGACGAAGCCTTCCTGCGCGGTCCCTTGGATTCCCGTGCGTCGAAGCGCAGGATCGCGCCGCGCCGCGCGCGCGGCGTCCCCCATTGCTGGAAGCGAGGCGCGTGATGATCTCGATCGTGTGGATGATGCTCGCGGTGTTGCAGGCTCCGGCTCCCGCGAGAGAGTGGCTGACGCTCGAGCGCGACGGCAAGCCGCCGCTGCGCTATGCCCTGCTGTTGCCCGACGGCTTCGACGCCGCGCTGCCGACGCCGGTCGTGCTCGCGTTTCCGCCCGGCGCCCAGACCGCGGACGTCGCCGACCGAGCGCTCACGCAGTACTTCGACGCGGAGAGCAAGCGGCGCGGATTCGTCGTGGTCTGCCCGATCCAGGACACCGAGGGCGGACATTTCTTCGATGTCGGTACGGATGGTGCCGGCGGCGCGGACGCGATCCCCGCGCTGCTCGACCACGTCGCCACGCGCGTCACCGTCGAGGACGGACGCTTCCTGGTCTGCGGGCCGTCGAACGGCGGAATCTCGGCGCTGCATGTCGCGACGCTGTGGCCGCAGCGATTCCGCGGAGTGGTCGCGTTCCCCGGCTATTTGCCCGTGCTCGACGACGGCGCGGCGCTCGCGCCGTTGACGCGCGTGCCGATCGCGTTGTTCGCGGGCGGCAACGACAACCCGACGTGGCTCGAGCGCACCGAGCAGACGCGCGCACGGCTTGCGCAACTCGGCGCCGTGTCGATCGACGCCACCGTGTTCGCGGGCGAGTCCCATCGCCCCGCCAGCCTCGACGGCGGAGTGCGCGTGTTCGACCAACTCGAGCACATGCGCTGCGCCGCGGTGCTCGATGCGCTGCACGACGCCGCGGCGAAGGCCGACGGCGCGCGCTACTTCGAGCTCTTCACGCAGGACGCGGTCTTCATCGGCACCGACGCGACCGAGCGTTGGACGCTGCCGCAGTTCAAGGCGTACGCCGAGCCGTTCTTCGCACAGGGCAAGGGCTGGACGTACGTGCCGCAGGAACGGCACGTCGAGGTGCGTGGCGACTGCGCGTGGTTCGACGAGCGACTCGACAACGCCAAGTACGGCGCGACGCGAGGATCGGGCGCGCTGACGCGCGGCGCCGACGGCCGCTGGCGCATCGCGCAATACGTGCTCAGCATGGCCGTCCCGAACGAGAAGGCCGCGAAGGTCGTCGAGGTGATCCGTGGCCGGTGAGTCGTCGAGCCCCTACGTCCCGCTGATCGACTTCTCGTCGTCCGCGGCGTTCGATCCGCGCCTGCGCGCGGCGTACGAGCGACTGTTCGCGCTGTCGAAGTCGGGCGCGCCGCGGCCGTCGGTCTACTCCACGCCGTCCGGCGAACCGCCGCAGATCATTCAATGCCACGCGCTCGAGCCCGAGGCGCTGTGGCACACGTTCTCGATCAGCACAGCGATCCACTGGAGCGAACACTCGCTGCCGTGGCGGATGCGCGAACTCGTGAACACGGTGACTTCGGGCGCGAACGACTGCTTCTACTGAGTGACCGCTCACGCAGAGTTTCTGCGTGTCGCAGCCTCGGACGATGCGCTCGCGGAGCGCGTGAAGCGCGACTTCCGCAGCGCCTCGCTCGCACGTGAGGACAGGCTGCTGCTCGAGTACGTCGAGACGTTGACGCTCGCCCCGTGGGAGCTGCGGCGCGAGCACGCCGACGCGCTGTACGCGGCCGGCTGGAGCGCGTCGGAACTCGTGCATGCGGTGCTCGGCTGCGCGCACTTCAACGATCTGAATCGCATGGCGGACGGCCTCGGGATCCGCGAGGAGTACGCGAGTTCCTTGCCCGAGTTCGAGCCGCACGACGCGGCGATCCGCGAGCGCCGCGCACCACCGACGTCGAGCGCACCGCCCGGGCCGCCACCCGGGCCAGCACCCGGGCCGCCACCCGGGCCAGCACCCGGGCCGCCACCCGGGCCAGCACCCGGGCCGCCACCCGGGCCAGGGCCCGGGCCTGGGCCGGCGTTCGTTCCGCTGTTCGACGCGCCGGCGGACGTCGCGCCGGGCGAGCCGATCGCGTTGTGGCGAGCGCTCGGCGAGCGCCCGGAACTCGTCGAACGGCTGCGCGCTTGGCGCGCGTTCCAGTTCTCACCGACGCCCGCGTTGGACGGGCCGACGCGCGCCGGGATCGCGCTGCTCGTCGCGGAACGGGCGTACGCGACGACGGCCACGTTGCGCGCAAAGGCGATGCTGCAAGACGGCGGCGCCGACGCCGCGACGATCGACGCGTGGAGCGCGGGATCGCCGAACTCACCTCGCCTGCGTCGGATCGCCGAGCACGCGCGGCGCTTGACCGACGAGCCCGCGCGCACGACGCGGGAGCACGTCGAAGCACTGTTCGCTCACGGCCTCGACGCGCGCGGCGTCGTGCAACTCACGGCGTTCGTCGCGTGGGCGAACTTCGAATTGCGAGCCGAAGCCGGACTCGGCTTGCGTTGATGGAGCCGTGACGCCGCCGCGTCAACGGGGCGCGGAACGCTTCGCCTCGGCGGCCTTCTTGCGGATGCGCTCGATCGCGTTCTTCGCTGCGTCGCGCATGCGCTGGGTCTTCTCGCCGGTCGTCGAGCTCTCGAGCGCGGGGATCGCTTCGGTCGCCGCCAACGCGACCAACGCGTTGATCGCGTTGCGGCGCGTGCGACTCCATCGGTCGGAGAGTCCCTGCGTCGCGATGGCGATCGCCTGCGCACGCGTGGTCGGATCGAGCACGTCGACGATCGCGTCGAACTGGTCGAGCGCGGCGTGACGCAAGTCGATCGAGCGACCGTACGTCGCGGCGTCGAGCACTTTGGCCACCGCGCGGCGCGCGTCGGTCTCCACCAACGCCGACAACGCGGAACGCGCCAGGTCGTCCTCTTCCGAGGGCACGGTCAGGGCTTGCTCGCACAGCTCGGCCACGCCGTCCGCGTGCGTCGCGACCAGCGCGCCGAGAGCGTTCGAGCGCGGGCCGTACGCGGGATCGGCCGCGAATACCTGCTTCAACGCCGCGTGGACTTGGGCGTCGCGGTCGAACGCGCTCAGCGCGTCGACGACGTCGGCCCGCACTCGCGCGTCCGGATCGCTCAGGGCCGCGAGCAGCGCCGCCTTCGTGGTAGGTCCGGGATGCTCGAACAGTACGCCGGCGATCTCCTGCTTCACGCGGCGATGCACGGTCGAGGTCAGCACACGCGCGAGGCAATCGACCGCGCGCACGTCGGCTGCGGTGGCGAGCGCATCGACGGCTTCGAGGCGACCGATGACGTCGTCGTCGTGCTCGGCGATCGCCATCCACTCTTCGAGCGAGCGCTCGTGCGTCAGCGTCTTCAGGATCCAGCCGCCCTTGTCGAATCGCACCCATTGCGGGCGCGCCGGCAGCTCGAACACGAAGGTCTGCTCGACCTTCTCGATCGTGATGCGGCGCAAGTCACCGACGCCGTTCACGCGGAACTCGACGTCGACCGGCGTGCGGAACACCGGCACGAGGCCGCCGGTCTGCTGGGTCTGCTTCACCGTCAGCGCACCTTGCTTGGTCGCGTCGTCGTACGCGAAGCGCACGTCGAACGCGGGCTGACCGGCCAGCATCACCCACTGTTCGAAGAACCATTCGAGGTTGCGGCCGGTCACGTCGGCGATCGCGGTTTGCAGATCGCGCGTCTCGACCAGCCCCATGCGATGGCGCTCGAGATAGCCCTTGATCGACGCCTTGAACGCTTCGTCGCCGAGCACGAAGCGCAGCATGTGCAGCACCGACGCGCCCTTCGTGTAGACGTGATTGCTGACGCCACCGACGCCGCGCGAATAGAAGTCGCTGACCATCGGGCGCGGTGCGTCGTCGGGATCGGCGGCCATGTAGCCGCGCTGGTTGTCCCGCAGTTCGCAGCGGAACTCGTCGGTGCCGTCCTTGAACTCGGTGAACAGCGCGTCGAAGTACGTCGCGAAGCCCTCGTTCAACCACAGGTCGTTCCACGTGCGGCACGTGACCAGATCGCCGAACCACTGGTGCGCGGCTTCGTGCGCGACGAGGCCCTGGCTCGAGCGCTCGAGCGCGGCGGTCGCGTCATGCAACGTGCGGTCGGTCTGCAGCGTGCAACTGACGTTCTCCATGCCGCCGACGACGAACTGCGCGACGGCGACCTGCGCGTACTTCGGCCACGGGTACTCGACGCCGGTGTAGTTCGAGAAGAACTCGAGGATCTCCGGCGTCACGCCGAACGAACGGCGCGCCGTGTCCTCACCGACACCCGGCGCGACGAAGTACTCGACGGGTTTCTCGCGCCAAGTGTCGGCGTAGCGCTCCCACGCGCCGACCGCGAACGCGATCAAGTACGTGGAGTTCGGCTGATCCATGCGGTGATGGAACGTGCGCCAGCCGTCGCCCGCATCGACGACGCCGACGAGCACGCCGTTGCTGACGGCGGTCAACGGCTGCTTGACGGTCAGCAAGGTCTCCCAGGTCGTCCGGTCGTTGGGGAAGTCGTAGAGCGGCACCCAGTAGCGGTTGTCTTCGTCCTGGCCTTGCGTCCACGCTTGCCACGGCTTGTCGGGGTAGCCGGGCTCCGGCCCGACCCAATACAAGCCGACCGTCGGCGAGCCTTCGTAGTCGACGCGCACGTCGAGCGTCTCGCCGGCTGCACGGCGTCGATCGAGCGCGATGCGGACTTGCGGGCCGTCGATCGTGAACGCGGCGTTGGCGCCGTTCACCGTGCACGCGCGGATCGAAAGGCCCGGCGCGTCGAGCGCGACCTCCGTGAGTCCGAGGGCCAGCGGCTCGAGCGTGTGCGTCACCGAGCCGGACACGGTTTCGCGTTCGAGGTCGAGCTTCACGTCGATGCGCACGTGGCGCACGTCGTAGCGCCGTTCGCGCTCCGCGGCCTCGCCGTAGTCGGGGTCCGGGGCCGCGGCGAAGCCTTGAGCGCTCGCGCTTTGGAGCGACGATCGCAGACCGAAGATCGACACGAGCACGCACCACACGAGCAGGCAACGGCGCACGGGAATCTCCCTCGACGGAATCAGGATGCGACCGACGCCGTGGCCGCGGGCGTGGATCGCCCCGGCCGCAGCGCCATCAACAGGATCAGCCCGACCGCACTCGACGCGGCGGCGGTCAAGAACGCGGCGCTCTTGCCACAACGGTCGAACACGGTGCCGAACAGCACGCTGGCGGGCAGCGCGGCGAGTCCGGTCGTGAAGTAGTACCAACCGAACGCTTGCGCACGACGATCGAGCGGCGCGAGTGCCGCCAAGAGCGTCTTCTCCGGGCCTTCGGTGAGCCCGGTCTGCAGGCCGTACGCGACGATGAGAGCGACCAACGTCGAGGAGTCCTCGACGAACGCGAACGCGGCGAAGAACGCGGCGTGGAGCGCCCAGCCGACACCGAGCGTGATGCGTGCCCCGATCGCGTCGGCGATGCGACCGCCGATCAGCGAACTCGCCGACTTCACGACGTGCAGTGCCATCCACACGAGCGGCAGCCCGGCCAACGAGTCCGTGCGCTTCCCGACCAGGAACAACAAGAACAGGTCGCTCGCGGTGCCGAGGCCGTAGACGAACAGTGGGGCCAGGAAGCGTCGCAACGGCGGATCCGGCCACAACCCGTCGCTGAAGCGCACCGGCTGGAACGCCGGCGGACGCTCGGACTCGCGCACGAACGCGAACAGGATCACGACCGTGAGCAGGCCCGGCACGATCGCCCACAAGAACAACGTGCGCAGTTCGACGCCGCCCTCGCTCAACATCAGGAAGGCGATCAAGGGCCCGAGCACGGCGCCACCGTGGTCGAGCGCGCGATGGAAGCCGAACGCGCGGCCGCGCGCGGACATCGGCACCGAGTTCATGACGATCGCGTCGCGTGGCGATGTGCGGATGCCTTTGCCGGTGCGGTCGGCGAGACGGACGAACAGGACTTGCAGCGGCGACAGCGCGACGCCGACCAGCGGACGGGCGAGCGACGACAGGGAGTATCCGAGCAACACGAACGGCTTGTTCTTGCCCATGCGGTCGGCGACGCGACCGGTCACGAGCTTCAGCACGTTTTGCAGCAGGTTGGCGGCGCCCTCGATCCAGCCGAGGGCTTGCGCTCCGCCGCCGAGCATCGTGCCGACGAAGAACGGCAGCAACGGGACGATCATCTCGCTGGCGGTGTCGGTCAGCAGACTGACGACGCCGAGCGCGACGACGTTGCGATGCAGCCACGCGCGGCCGCTTGGCGGCGCCTCGTTCATTTGGCCGGGGTCGCCTCGTCGTCCGTCGCGCGTTCGCTGCGCGCGATCACCGTTCGTGTCTGGTGCACCCTCGACTTGCCGGAGGCCAAGTCGAGCTCGAGCACGATGCGCCAATCGAGCGAGCGCGGCAGGCCGTCGTGGCGATCGACGACGTAGACGCCGTCGACTTTCGACGAGGTCAGGCGCAGGTCGTTCACGCCGGTTTCGAGCGCCGTGCGGAGTTCGTCACCGAGCTTGCCCTCGGCCGCGAACGTCACGGTGTCGTCGTCGGCCGCGGTCAGCGTCAGGCGCTGTTCGAACGGAATGCAGGAGTGCCCGCCGAGGCAGACATGCATCGGTGCGTCGGACGCGAACGTGTCGCCGATCTCGAGCCCACGCGTCGGCAGCGGCGCGAACAACCCTTGGAACACCGAGGCCGCGTGTTCGTCGGTCGCGAGCGCGACGCTTTCGTCGAGCAGCGCACCGAGCTCGGGTGCGGCCGCGCGGGCTTCCTCGATCGAGGTCTTCATGACCGCGGCGAAGCGCTCGACGTCGGAGACTTTCCCCATCGGGGAGAGATGCATCGGGAATGCCTTGCCGGCCATGACGGTCTTGAGGCGCACCACCGCAGCGATCGTCGCGTTCTCGTGCGGCTCGATCGGGAGGCTCGAGTCGAACGCGACTTCTTGTTCGGCCGCGAGCTGCATGCGGCCACGGATGCGATCGAAGGTGAGCTCGGCTTGCGAGACGTCGTCGTCGCCGCGGCCGAGGACGCGCAGCGACAGACTTTGCGTCGTCGCCCAGGCCGTGACGACTTCGATGCCGCGCGTCTCGTTGATCTGCTCTTGGGCGAGCGTCGTGCGGAAACGGACGATCGAGCCGACCTTCGGCCGGACCGACACGGCGACGGGGTCGGCGGGCGCCGCGACGGCGAGGGCCGGCGCGAGCAGCGGCACCAGCGCGAAGACGGGAAGGAGCGCGAATGGCGGCAACAGCGAGCGGAGGCGGGTGCGGAGCATGGCGGGATCGTAGCCGGCTCCGGCCGCAAGGCCGGAGGGTACGGACCATTCGGGGGAGATACGGTGGCTCCGCCTCCGTAGGCCAGTCTGGGGCCGAAGGCCCCAGACCCCTGCGGGGACAGGCGCGGGACCACAGGCCCCATGCCCCGTCACACAGCCGCCGAAGGCGGTACCGCTTCGCTTGACGCCGTAGGCGGAGGCGGGGGGTCTCACAAACGAGCGAGGCCCCCCTTTTGGAAATCCCCCGCGCCCTATGCCGCTCGGGGGACTTCACGCGAAGGGACTACGTGACCTTCTCTCGCAGCGGCCTCTCGCCTTCTCACCAGGGCGCAGGGGTGGCTTGCACCACTCGTGAAAGACGACCCTGTCCATTCGGATCCGGGTGCGTCACTGATGGGACCTGTACAGCGGATCGCCACGGCTGCGGCGGGCGAGTGAGAGGCCGCTGCGAGAGCAGGTCACGTCGTCCCTTGGCAACGGAGTGGTTTCTGGCTGACGAGCGTGCGGCCTGAAACCGGGTGAGAGTGACGGTTCTCGCTCCGCACGATGGCTCGACTAGACGTTGAGCACGTTCAGCGTTTGGACGCGATCGCGCAAGTCGTGGAGTACTCGCGATGTAAGGCGCGTGCGATGACCGCCGGCAATCGCACGCGGGTACCCGCGTCGAGTTACCGCCGGCAATCGCACGCGGGTACCCGCGTGCGATTGCCGGCGGTCATCGCACGCGGTCTGCCGTCCCACCCTTGCCCCCGGAGCCTCCGGCTCCCGCGCTGCCGTCAGCGTTTTCCAGTGTCCCGTTCACGTTCTCGGCCCCCGGCCCGCTCGGCGCTACTCCCGCGCCGAACCGCTCTCCCACCCTTCGACACGATCGCGCAAGTCCTTGGGCCGCTGTGGTGTAGGCCGAACGGGGTCGTAGCCAGTGGTCCACGGTCGGATCGGCGCGGCCTTGGCCTTGCGGGCTGTGACCCGCGCTCGGTTGAGCTTCCTTCGGGAGACTTGGCTCCCCGTTGGGTTTGACCTTCGGCGGGCCGTCGGCTGCTCCACGTTTCATTCAATCTGGATCGTCGCCCACCCCGCGCGCCCCGCGGCGGTGTTGCATGGGTCGCCATGTCCGCCGCCGACGACGCCACCCTCGACGTCCTGCTGCGCAACCGCTCCTTCGTGCGCGGGCTCGCGCGGCATTTGCTCGTCGACCCGGACGCCGCGGACGACGTGGTGCAGCAGACCTGGATCGCCGCGTTGCGCCATGCGCACGAGGGGCGCCCGGTCGAACGTTCGTGGCTCGCGCGCATCGCGCGCAACTTCGCCTTCAACCGTCGCCGCGACGAAGCGCGCCGCGATGCGCGCGAAGCCCAGGCGCCCACGTTCGCTCCACTGCCGAGCCCCGCCGAGATCGTGGCGGCCGAAGACGAGCGCCGGCGCGTCGTCGACGCGGTCCTCGCGCTCGACGAGCCCTATCTCACGACCATGTTGTTGCGCTACCTGCGCGACCAGTCCGAATCCGAAGTCGCGACTCAACTCGGCGTACCCGTGGAGACGGTGCGCTGGCGATTGAAGACGGCGCGCGCGCGGCTGCGCACGCGCCTCGGCGGAGACGACGATGCACCACGGTCCGCGCGCGCCCTCGAGGCGCTGGCGGGCTGGTCGGCCGAAGAAGCGGCCGCGGCGATCGCCGGCGGAAAAGGACTCATCCTGTTCGGTGCAGGGGCATGGATGGGGCTCGTCGCGAGCCTGGTCGTCGCGGTGTGGTTGGGTTCGCGAATCATCGACGATCGTCCGAGCGCGCCGTCACTGCCGGCGAGCCGCGCTCCGATCGACGATGCATTCGCACAGGGAATCGGGGACGCCTCGGGGGAGAGATACCCCGGGGCGACCGGTGCGTCGAGTGTCACGCGGACCGCCGGAGCGAACGAGTCGATCGACGTGCGAGTCACGCCGCGCGAACGAGTCGTGCTCGGTCGCTGTGTCACGCGTGAAGGTGCCATCGTGGTCGGTGCACGAGTCGCTTGCGCTCTGGCGAGTGCGTCGACCGTCACCGACCGCGATGGCCGTTTTTCGTTGCGACTGCCGATCGACGCGAGTCGGCGCCCGACGCTGGGGATGGCGTGCGAGCTCGTGGTCGTCGCGGAGCACTACGCCTCCCGCCGCGTCTCGTTCCAACCGACCTCGACGCTCTCGGTCGAACTCGGCGACCTCGAACTCGCGCCCGCGGGAGTCCTGCGCGGACGCGTGCTCGATGCCGCCGATCGCCCGCTTCCCGCTCGCATCGACGTGGTGCGCGGCAATCCCGACTCGGATGCGTGGTGGGCCTTCGAACTCCGCGCCGTCGACGCTCCCGTTCTCGCGAGCGTGACCGCTGCGCGCGACGGCACGTTCGCCATCGAGACGCTCGAAGAAGGCTGGTACGCGCTACTGCCCTCGCATCCCGCCTCCACTTGCGACGCGCCGGTGGCGATCGCGGTGATCGCGAATGGCAGCAGCGACGTCGTCATCCGCATGCGCGCAGCGCATGCGGATGAGCGCATCACGGTCACCGTGAACGACGATCAGGGAGTCCCACTCCCCGGTGCTCGCGTGCTGTGGACCCGCGAACTCGACGCACCCTTCGGCGGAGGGCCGACGCGGCGCGGGCTGCTCACCGACGCTTCCGGCGAGTGCTCGGTGATCGTTCCGGCACGCAGCACGCACGCGTTCGCCGTGACCTATGCAGATGGTCGGGTCGCGAGCGCGCTCGGCGTGCGCGGCGGCGACCCCCGCGTGGTCCTCGCCCCGGAGCCGAGTCCGATCGCGTCGATCGCCGTCGTCGACGCGTCGACCGCAACGCCGCTCGTCGGCGCTCGCGTGACGTTCGCCGCGATCGTCGACGCGGCGGATGGAACGCGCCGCCGCCGCCCCGGCTCCGAACTCGCACGCGACCGCAGCGTCGCCGCGGCACGCAACGCATCGCGGGCACGTCGCAACGGCGACCCCGATGTCCGCGAAACTCGCTTCGACCCGGCGGCGTTCGACGCCGGCGAATGGTCGGCCGAGACCGACAGCGCCGGCGTGGCTCGCGTGCCCGTCCCGCGCGAACGCTTCGTCCTCGAAGTGTCCCACCCTCGCTTCCATCCCCTCGAATCCGGACCGTTCGACGCGCACGTCGTCCCCGTGCTCACGCCGATCGTGTTGACCCCCGTCGAGGACCTCCACGGCGTCGTGATGGCCGCTGGCACGCCGGTCGCCGACGCCTGGGTGCGTTGGTTCGCTCCTCGGAACGACGGCCGAGGCCGCGGCCCGGAACGCACGGATCGCGACGGTGGGACCTTCGACGTCTCGACACGCACGGACGGGTCGTTCGAACTCCCGCAGTTCGCCGAGCGTCGCGGCCCACCGCGTCGAACGCTGTGCATCGAGTCGCTCGCTCACGCGACCACGATGGTCGAGATCGACCCGGCGCTGCTCGCGCCGGGCGGAACGAGTCGCGGCGCCCCGTTGCGGATCGACTTGGCCCCGAGCGGCGGCGTGTTCGGACGCGTCACGACTTCGGGCGAGCGCGCGGCCGCGGGGCTGATCGTCACGACTCGCTCGAACGCGGGGGTCGAGGCGGGCACGCGCGTGGCATGGGACGGCACGTACCGCTTCGATGCACTCCACGCCGGCACGTGGAGCCTGTTCGTGTCCGCGACCGAACTCGACGCCGACGATTCGCGCTCGAAGTCCGCGACGGATGAAGTGCGTGTCGACGCCGGCGCCATCGCGACGCACGACTTGGCATGGACACCGGCCGTCACCGCCGCGCTGTTCGGGGACGTGCGCGTCGACGGCATCGCGCGATTCGGCACCCGCGTCCACGTCAGTCCGATGGGACGCGCCACCGACGTCGAAGCGATCCCGATCGAACGCGCGCCGGTGGTCGTCGACGTCGGGCCGAGCGGGTCGTTCCGAACCGGATCGGGTTCGGTCGGTCCCCATCTGTTCGCCGTGACGATCGACGATGGCTCGATGCAACTCGTCGCGCGTCGACGCGTTTCGCTCGCGCCAGGCCGGAACGACGCTTCGCTCGTCCTCGACGGTGGCACCGTGACGGGAACCTGCGGCCACCCGAACGAGGGCCACGTGCTGCTGCGCGCGAAGCTGGCCGACGGGACACACATCACGATGCGCACGCGTTGCGCCGCGGACGGCAGCTTCCGCGTGGAGCACGTCCCGGCTGGCACCTACCGCGTCCGCGGCGCGTCCGACGCCAAGACGATCGAGGTCCACCTCGGCGCGACGACGACCGTCGAGCTGAAGTAGGCGGTTCGGCGGATCAGGCGGATTCCGCGCAAGCCTTGGGCCGCGGCCGCGGTGTTGCATGGACACGATGTCGTCGCACCCGTCCCCCACGCTCGAACTGCTGTTGCGCCACCGCTCGCTCGTGCGTGCGATCGCGCGCGACTTGCTCGTCGAT
>JADJEK010000015.1 GCA_016709145.1 Planctomycetota bacterium | reverse complement strand
TCCACGTACTTCGACGACGCACGCGAGCACAATCGCGCTCGCGGCTACCGCTGGTTTCCCGCTGCCACCGTCTACTCGGAGTGTGACGACCTTGCGATCTCGCGAGGCGTCGTGCGCGCGTACATGGATCGCTACGCAGCGTCTGCGTGGGCTCGCGGGGACGCCGCGCACTGCGCGCGGGTGCACAACGGGGGACCCCGCGGTGCGACCAAGCGCTCGACTGACGCGTACGCGGCCAAGTTCATGCGTGTGTTCACTGGTTCCTCGCCGTGACGTGCACGCTGTGTCCGCTCCATGAGCGCGTGCGCACGGTCTGCGTGTCTGGCCGTCTCGGTGCGGATTCCACCGAAGCGCTCGACATCGTCATCGTCGGCGAGGCACCTGGACCGGAAGAAGATGCAGCGGGTACCGCATTCATCGGCCCCTCTGGAAGGGAACTGGATGCGTGGCTGGCCGAGGCGGGGATCGGCAAGCGCGTGTGGATCACGAACTCCGTGCGGTGCATGCCGTGCGACACACGCGGCGGGCGCTTCCGCAAACCCGAGCCGGCGGAGATGTCGACGTGCTCGGACGCGCACCTATGGCCGGAATTGGCCGCCCTCCGCCCGCGCGTGATCGTCACCGTCGGTGCCGTTCCTACCGCGACTCTCCTCGGCGGGAAGCCGAAGATGGGGAGCACGCGCGGGCGTGCGTACGAGGTCATGCGCGTCCTCCCGGGGGACACCGAACCCACGACGTTCCAGGTCGTTCCGACGTGGCACCCCTCGTACATCCTGCGCGGGAACAAGGCCGCCCGTGCCGAAGCGATAGAGGACCTGCGCCTAGCTGGCTCTCTCGTCGACTCCACGATCTCGTCGCGCTCGCGTCTGGAGGGGAACTACCGGGCGCTGATGAGCGTGCAGGCGGTCGACGCGTGGTTGGACGAGCTACTCCGCTACGTGGACTCGCTGGACGCGAGCACGCCTTACGTGGAGGTCGCGCTCGACTGCGAGACCTCGCACGCGGACGGTTGGGGGAGCGTCCCGAACGCGTTCAACCCCAAAGCGACGATCGTCTCGTTGCAACTGTGCTACCGCGAGGGTGACGCCGTGCTCATCCCGGGTGAGCACCCTGGTTCGGAGTTCCCTCCCGGGCTCGGTGTGAACGTGCTCGCGCGGGTTCTCCGCACGATCTTCGCCCACCCACGCATCGGGATCCTCGGACAAAACCTCTCGTACGATCTGCTGATGATCCGACGGCGCTTTGGCATCTGGCCGAGCGTTATCGCCGGCGACACGATGTTGGCCAACCACGCGCTCTACGGCGGCTCCGAAGCGAACGATCTGGAGTCGCTGGAGCGTGCGTGGCTGGGTGTCTCCGGCCACAAGCAGATGCTGGAGCAGGAACTCGACCGCCTACCCACGGAGGATCGGCGACTCGAAAAGATCCCGCTCGCCATCCTCGTCGGTTACGGATGTCGCGACGTCGATGCGACGCTGCGGATCCACCGGCTGATCCGCAGCGCTCTTGCCGAGCGCAGGATGCTCGACTTCTACCATCGCTGGTGCGTCCAACCCATGTGGGCCATCCTGGACATCCAGGACCAAGGGATGGTCGTCGACGTCGAGCGGCTCGCCGACTACCGCCCCCGCATCGAGGCAGAGATGCGCGAGGTCGAGCGCGAGGTCAATGCGCTGCCGATCGTGCGCACGGTGTGGGCGGAGAAGCACAAGCAGTCGAACCCCGCGCGGCTGCGCTACAACCGCAAGACCAAGAGCTACGACGAGGTGCTGACGGAGCCCGCCTGGATCTACCCGGACATCAACTTGGGGTCGCCCCAGCAGTTGGCGTCCCTCTTCTTCGACGTGCTGCACCTGCCCCCTGCTCGCGACATCATCGAGGGGTCGAGGGATGAGCGCACAACGGACAAGGACTACCTCGCGGCCGTGTCGGCTTGGGTGGCGGAGAACGCTCCGGGGTCGGATGCGGAAATGGTCGTCAGTCGGGTGGTGCGCTGGCGCAAGGTCGGGCACGAGTGGAAGACGTACATCAAGCCGGGTGGGTTGGATAAATGGATCTTCGACGACGGCGTGTCTCCGTTGCCTCCTACGTACAGCAGGTGGGCGACTGTCGTTCGTGATCCGATGCCATGCGTCCACCCCAAGTACAGCCAGGGCGGCACGGTGACGGGGCGACTCTCGGCATCGGAACCTCCGGTGCACGGCGTGGCCGAGAAGTCGCTGACTGCCAAGCTGTTCTCCTCGCGTTTCCGCAATCTCGGTCTGATCGCGGTGTCGGACCAGAGCCAGATGGAGGTGCGCACGCTCGTGAGTTTGGCGGGTGAGACGCGCCTGCAGGAGGCGTACGCACAGGGATTCGACGTCCACCGCTACGTCGCGAGCTTGACGTGGAAGATCCCGATGGAGGAGGTGACGGACCAGCAGCGCGCCCGCGCGAAGACCGTCATCTTCGGCATCATTTACGGGCGCACGGAACACGGGCTCGTCGCCGACCCGGAATTGAAGCTGACGCTCCCCGAGGCTCGCGCGCTCATCGAAGCGATCTTGAACGAGTTCCCGAAGCTGCGTCAGTACATCGCGGAGCAGCACGCGTTCGCGTGGAAGAACGGGTACTGCGTGTCACCGCTCGGTCGCTACCGCCCCCTGCCGAACCTCGCCAAGTACGCGGACACCTACAACCCGAAGGACAATCGCAGCCCCGGTTACTTCGACGTTCAGCACGACCTCAACTGTGCGGTCAACACACCGATCCAGGGTGTCGCGTCGGAGATCACCATGCACGGGATCGGGTTGCTCCGCCGTCGTCTCCTCGACGCGGACATGCTGACCCGCAACGTCGGGTTCACCCACGACTCGGTCACGAACGACGTGTACGTGCCGGAGGTCCGACGCCTGCTACCGATGGTGCGTGCCGCGCTCGCGACCGACAACCGCACGTACTTCCCATGGATGACCGTCCCGCTCGTGGTGGAGCACAAGCTCGGGGTCTCGCGCGGGGAACTCTGCGTCGTCGCCGACGAGGGTGAGAAGTGGACGGTCGAAGGACCGGTCGACCACGCAACCAAACTTTTCGAGGTTTTGGCCCGTGTGTGGCCCGTCGAACTCGTCTCTTGGAGTACGAAAGAGAAGAAGGGGAAAGTCGTCGCCCGCACAGAGTGGCGGGTGGGAGACCTCGCATGACCATGCAAGCCAGCGTGCTCGTTCCCCTGTTGAGTCAGCCCACGTACTGTCCCAGCGTGGTGGACGCGCAGGACATCGAGTGCGTGCGCCAGATCACGGCCCTCATCGACACCCTGTCGTCGAGTCACGCGGCCACGGACGAACTGCAGGGGGCGCAGGCGCTGGCTGTCTGTGGTTACCTCGGTGCGAGGCTCCGCCGGCGTCGAGTGGAGGCAGCGGCGCACGCGGACTCCGTGTACGCGGCGTCATCCTCGAACGTGCGTAAGTCGTTGCGCGAGTTGCACGGTGGGAAGGTCACCGAGTCGATGGTCGAGGCGGAGCTTCGTCGCGACCACACGTTCGCATTCGCGTCCGACCAGTTGTCGCGCGTCGAGGAAGTCTTGGATATCGTCAACATGTTGGTGAAAGCGCTGGATCGCCGAAATCGCGCGTTGGAGCACCTCGGGTTCGACCAGCGTTCCATGAAGTCGTAGTAGGAGGATCTCACTGTGTTTCGTAAGCCGAATGTCGAACAAGCTGCAGCAGCGCTGCAGGGGGAACGCGATCGCGACAACGCATCGCGGATCCGGTACTTCCTGAAGGATGGGTACAACATCCTTCGCATCCTTCCGGCCACGGACGTGACGCCGGGGTGGGGCGACTCACCGGGTCGCACGGTCTACATGCACCGCGTCGACCAGGACAATCACGTGTGCTTCACGCGCACGTGGATGGACCCGGTGCCTTGCGACCTCTGTGGCGCTGCCAAGCAGTTGGAGTCCATGGGTCTTTCGGACCCCGCGCGCGAGATGTTCGCACGCGGGAAGTTCATTGTGCTCGCGACCGTGCGTGCGAACCCGAACGTGCGTGGCGGTCTCCGCGAGGACGCGGTGAAGCTGATCGAGGGGCCGATGGCGCTGCGTGACTCCGTCATGGAGTTCCTCGACCACAACCACCCGAACCACGTACCGGACTGGCTCGACATCACGAACGGGCGTGATGTCGTGTGCAACAAGACGGGGAAGGGGCAACAGACCGACTACGCGTTCCAGATGTCCATGCGAAGCAGTCCCGCGATGACGGACCTGGCGAAGCTGGAGGCGCAGGTGCGGGAGCATGGTGACGTCGACCGCCACTATCGCCCGACGCCGGAAGCGCGTGCGAAGCAGGCGATGCTTGCGGCGAGCATCATCGAGCGCGCCAAGCAGGCCACGCGTGTGGGTACCACGGGGAGCAACCAAGAGGGGCCTGCCCCGGGGTTGCCTCCGCTGATGCCGCCGGTGGCCGGTGGCACCGCGCCGTCGCACCCGGCCGTCGTCGGTGACCCGCCGCCGGGCCTCGGCTACGCGCCGCCTCCGGTGCAGGGCTCGGGGAGCGTGTCGAGCAGCCAGCCACCCGTCGGATTCGGGACGACCCCGGCCACGGGGACGGCTTCGGCTCCCTCGCAGCCGGCACAGCCCGCGCCGGCCCCCGTGGTGGGCGCGGTCGCGGGCGTGGCCGCCGCGGTCGCCCCGCAACCGACGGCGACGGCCGCGTCGACGCCGGTCCAGCCGGCTTCGGTGCCGGTCCAACCGGCGAACCCGTTGACCTCCGTGTCGTCGGGCGTCACGGCGACACCGCCGAAGATCGACCCCACGACGGGCCGACCCGAGTGCTTCGGCCTGTTCGCCACCACGAGTGTGCTGGCCGGCGCTCCCTGTCCGGCGTGCGCTCTGTCGCCCATCTGCAAGATCAAGCCGCGACAGGCGTGACGCGTGTGTGAACGGGGGTGCCTCTGTGTGGGGCACCCCCGTTCTGTCTCTACTCTGAACGATGCGAGCGAAAGGTTGTAGTGGTATGGCGAAGGCTCAAGCACAAACTCCGCCCGACGACTTGGCGCGGATCCGTAAGATGCTGAACGACTCGATGGGGAAGAAGGGCGGAGAGCCGTTCATGCTCGCGTCGGACGAGATCGACGCGGACATCGTCGGCTACGTGTCGACCGGGTCGACCGAACTCGATGCCCGTCTCGGGGCAGGGAACGTCCTCGGTGGGATTCCGCTCGGGCGTATCACCGAAATCTACGGGCCACCGAGTCACGGCAAGTCGACGTTCCTGTGCTCCGTGCTCGCCAGCGCGCAGCACGGGGCCGTCAAGCGCATCCGCTGGACGCGCACGCCGGAGGGGGCGTACATCCCGGAGGTGACCCACCCGGCGACGCGTCGTGTATGCACCCTGATGATCGACACGGAGGGGACGTACGACAAGGCGCGCGGTGCGCGCCTTGGCGTCGACGCGGAGCAGATGCTCTACATGAACATGCGGGACATGCCGGACCTGGAGTCCGTGTTTGGTGCGATAGAGAAATCACTGGAGCGCTTCGGCGACATGAATGCCGAACTCCCGGTCGAGGAACGAACGGTGCTGGTCATCGGGTTCGACACCATCGCGGCCACACTCACGGCTGCGGAATTGGACGACAAAGCGGGCATCACGCAAAAGCCGCGTGTGGTTGCCCACTGGCTGAAGCGGTTGAATCCGTTGCTCGCGCGTGCGGAGTGCGCGCTCATCGTCCTCAACCAGATCACGCAGAAGATCGGGTCCCCTGGTGGTGGGTACGACTCGTCGGGTGGCCACGCGTTCCACCACTTCGCGACCTTCCGTCTCGACGTCCGCAGGGTTGGGCGACTGGAGGGTGTGGACCCCGAGACGGGCATCCTCTCTCGCGTCACTCCGATCAAGGCGAAGGCGACGGCACCGAACTTCACGACCACGCTGGCGATCCTGGACAACTACGGGTACAGCGATGCGCTCACCGTGTTCAACACGTTGACGAATCCGGCGGTATGGCCGGACGGCAAGGCCCCGATCGAGAATCGGGGCGGCTGGATGAAACTCACGGTCGCCGGCCAGGAGCGATCGTTCCGCGCCGTGGCTTGGCCGTCGATGTTCCAGCAGGATGCGGAACTCCGTCGGTATGCCAGGCAACTCGTGGTCGATATGATCCACAAGTCTCGGGGGGTCGTCCCCGCGACCGTGGAGTAGCCTTTGACCGTCATCGCTGGGACAATCAGTTGGGATGACGTGCTGCCCGAACTGCAGGCGGGCGCGCTCTCCGACACGAGCCGGACCGCTCTCGCGGGGTTGGCCCGTGAGCAACTGGTCGCCCTTGCGGCCGATCTCGACCCGCGCCGACGCCGGACCCTCCTCGCGCTGGTCGCCCAGTACGGAAGCGGGATCACCGTCGACACCGTCGGAGTGACCACGTACCCGGGCGCGATCGCGGCGTTCCTGCGCGGGAACACCGAGGGGCAGCGGACGTCCGGCGTCGGCACCCGTGTGCTCGCCGCGCTGCACGCTTTGGTCACCGGCACGAGCTACCGAGGTGCGCGCCTCCGCGCGGCCGTCCGCAACGAAGACGTGACGGCCACGGCAGGCATTCGTGTGCGCGTGTTGAATGGCGCTCTCGTGGACGTTCCTGCTGTGGCGCTCCATGCCGCGGTGGCGTCGCGCGAGCAACGTGCTGTCGGGCTCCACGTCGCGGCACAGCGGTACGCGCGCCAGGCAAACAACAACCAGGCCGTGCACGCGGCGATCGCGCAGCGCTCGACCGCCGGCGCATTCATTCGTGTGTGTGTGACCCTCCGCCTCACACCCGCGGCGGAGTTGCACTGCTCCATCGTGCCCGAGTACCCGGCGGGTCTGCCGCTGACGGACGAGAGTGCGGTGAATCTCACGGACGAGTCCAGTAGCGCACTCCAGACTGGGTGATCCACTATGCCGAAGCTCTCGGAACTGACCGATCTGACCACTCCGCCGGTGTTGACTGATGAGGTGCCGCTCCTCGTCGATCCAGGCGGTACACCGGTCAACCGCAGTTGCCCCCTCGATCTCCTGCTCGGGTCGATGGTGCACTTCGGCGGCCTGTACCGCTTTTCGTCGACGACGCAGGCGGTGACCGTCGGGTCGCCGACGGTGCTCGACTGGTCGTCGCAACTGGCGTACGAGAGTCCCGAACTCGGGTACCCGATCGGCGAGGCCGGGAACGAGCGCTTGTCCGTCTTGCGCACGGGCTCGTACATGGTGTGCTTCCAGGCGGCGGTGAAGTCGAGCGCGACTGCGACGCTGACTTTCCGTGGTCGCACGAGCGTTCCCGCGAACGTCCCCGGTGCGCTCACTTACGTGTACGCGGACTCGGCGTCGAGGATTTACACCCCCACGTGGTTCACCTTCGCCAAGTACATCATCGGCCCGACGATCCCGGACGACCTCCTGTACCTGACGGTCGAGGTCGAGACGGACGTGGACTGCACTCTGACCTTCCTGTCCGGTTCGTTCTACCTCGTACGCATTGGTCGCTACGTGACCTGATCGGTGTCCCATGGCACTAGGTTGCCGCCCAGTCCTCATCGTCGATGCGACGCCCATCCTCGTCTGGTACTTGAGCATCGCGGACTACGCCCCTCGCATGACACCTGCGGGCGTTCCGTGTGGCGGTATCGTCGGGACACTCCTGACGCTCCGACGTCTGTGCGAGCAGTGGTCACCACACAGAATCGTGCTCGTGTACGACGCGTGGGGTAGCACGCGTCGCCACCGGCTGTTCCCGGGCTACAAGACGGCACGGCGAGAGAAGGAAGCGGATGACCCGGTGCGACAGTGGGTTCGGCAGCAGACGCGAGAACAAGCCAACGCGCTGACCGAGTCCACCCTGTTGGCCCCTCTCGGTGTCCAATCCGTGATCGCGCACGGGCACGAGGCCGACGACGTCGTGGCCTATCTGGCGCGGCAGGTGAAGGACCGACCCTGCGTGGTTGTCGGTGAGGACAAGGACTTGCTGCAGTTGGTCGACGAGAACATCGTGGTTTACCGACCGCGCAAGACAGACACGGTGGACCTGCGGAGCTTCCGTGACGTGACCTCGCGGTTCACTCCGTACGACCACCTCCTCTCGCTCGCCGTGGCTGGTGACGCGTCTGACGGGATTCCTGGCGTGCGTGGCGTCGGTGCGGTGACGGTCGACAGCGTGTTCGCGCACAAGAGCTTTCCGACCGCGGAAGCGCTGCGTGCGTACTGCGCGCAGTCGGATGTCCCGCGGGTGCGCTCGATCGCCGCGTCGTGGGAGACCGTCGAGCGCAACCTCGAATTGATTGACCTCTCGCGCGACACCTTCACCGACGAGGAGTCCGCACGCCTTGGTGCTGTGCTCACGCAGCCGGTGTCACACCAGGAGATTGCGTCCTACCACGCGGCGCGTCCGTTCTTGACGTCGGAGGTGCGCTCGGCGTCGAGCGTCCTCCTGCCGCTTCGTTGTCTTGGGAGGTGAGCATGGAAGGTCTGGTCGAACACATTGGGATCTACCGCGGACAGGATGCCACGACGCTCCAAGTCGACATCCCGTTCGGTGGGCGAACCCGCCTCGTCACGATTCAGAAAACCCACGAAAAGTTGGGTCAGTGGCGTGCTGCCGAAGCGTCTATGACCGCTGGTCAACCGATCACTGTGCGACTCACGTCTGCCGAGGCGAGCCGTCTCGGCCTAGCTGGATTCTGACTCATGCTCACGCACGTATTCCTCGTCACCGCGGTGCAAGTGGACCCGAACACGGGTCGTCCCGTGTTCATTCCTACGATCCACGGCAAGGACGCCACGCGCATCTTGGATCTGCCCGAGGACATGGAAATCCGTGACTCCCTGCTGGCGATGCCGCAGGAGTACATCGACCGGATCCATCCGGACGAGGAGCGACAAGGCGACACCGAAGTCACGTGCACGGTCTTGGCGACGATGACGCGCGTGATCGCTCCGGTGCCCACTGGTGGTGGTGGGGCACCGACGGTCGTCCGCTGCGTGTACGTGGCGGAGGCCCGCTATCAGAAGGCCCCGCTCATCGAGCGGGCAACGCGCGTACCGCCCACGACGCCGCGAGGTGGGGTCATCTCGCCGTGACCCGTCTCGTCATCTACTCGGACATGCACTGGGGGGATGCCGGTCTCGCCGAGTGCGAGGCCGCGGCTGACGACCTTGCGGACCTCGTGGCTGCGGTCGATCCCGACGTCGTGCTGAACCTCGGGGACACGTTCCACGCGAAGGACGCGGTTTCGTCACGGACGCTCGATGCGTTCGCGACCAAGATGCAGCGGGTTCGCGCCAAGTCGCACCTCGTGCTCTCGGGTAACCACGACGCGAGCGACCGTGCTGGCGAAGTCACGTCCGCTCGCGTGCTCTCTCTGCTGGGTGCGGACGTCGTCACGGGCTCGAAGATCATCACGGTGGGTGACACCGCGATCGGTCTCTTGTCGCACACGTCGGATGCGCAGGCGTTGAACGAGCACGCGCGGACGCTCGCGCGGGATCTCCGTGGGGTCGGGTACGCGGTGTTCTCGCACGTTCCCATCCGAGGGGCAGCGTTCAACGCGAAGTCCGTCGAGGAGTCCCCTGACGCGCTCGATCGCAGCGTCCTCGGTGACGGCATCAAGCTGCTGTTCTCGGGGCACTACCATCACCCGCAAGTACTCCCTGGCGTTCCCGAGGTCGTGATCTGCGGGAGCCCCTCGTACCTCACGTGGGGCGACAACGTCTGGTTCGAGGCGGGCTCGGCGGTTCCTCGTGGCTTCCTCGTCGTCGAGATCGAGCGCACCGGCGCGACGTACCGGCGGGTCGCGGCGCAGCGGACGACCGTCCGCCTGTCCGTTCCAGTTCGGCAACTGAACCCGGTGAACCCCATGGGGAGCGTGCAGTCGCTGGTCGATAACGTGCGCCGTGTGCACCCGAACAACCCGTTGGTCGTGCGTCTGGCGTCGGAGTCCGACGAGCGCAAGCACGTCGAGGCCGTGTTGGAGCGCCTCCAGGCGGAGGCCGAGACATGCACGCCGGGTGTCACGTACACGGCGACTACGAGCGGTCGTCTCACTCTCCCCGGGACGCAACAGATCCGTGTCGCGTCCGTCGAGGCCAAGCCGCTCCTGCGCTCCGTCGTTGCCGGTTTGGACCGGACGATCGAAGAACGCACTGCCATCCTCACCCGAGCCGAGTCCTTCCTCCCCGCCGAAGGGGGCGTCTGATGCGCGTCCGTGGTCTATCCATCCGCAACTTCCTGTCCGTCGGTTCCGTCGACGTCGACCTGACCTCCCGCGGGATGGTCCTCGTCGACGGGGACAACCGCGACCAGCCGGGGGCGCAGTCCAACGGTGCCGGAAAGAGCACGATCTTCACCGAGGCGCTGCTCTGGGGGCTCTACGGGACGACCTCGCGTGGTGTCGACGCTGACGGCGTGATCCACCGCAAGACCGGGAAGGACTGCTCGGTCGACATCCAGTTCGAGTGCGGTGGCGTTCCCTATCGCGTTCTTCGCACGCGCAAGCACGCGGTCGAGGGCTCGACCGTTCGCCTGTGGAAGGGGGACCAGGAGATCACGGCATCGTCCGTCGCGGAGACGACTCGACGCGTCGCCGACGCGACCGGGCTCGACCTCCACACGTTCACGCACACGATCGTGCTCGGGCAGGGCCTGGCGCGGAAGTTCACGAGCCTGACCGATGCGGACCGCAAGTCCGTGCTGGAGGGCATCCTCAAGCTCACGGTGTTCGACGACGCACGCAAGTCCGTGCGCAAGGTGTTGGCGGATGGGCAGGCGGAGGTGCAGCGGCTGACCACCCAGCGGTCCGCCGCGGAGGGCACAGTGGGTGTGCTGCGCTCGACGCTGCAGCGGTTGCGCACTCCACCGCCGGCCCAAGACGACCCGCGCCCGCGTCTCCTGGAGGACGCAAAAGCGAAGCTTGCGCAGGCGGAGTCGGAGTTGGCTCTCGTCAATGCCGTGCCCCCGCCGGAGCCTGTGACGGGCACCCAGGCGGTGGCTGACGCGGAGGCCCAAGTGACGGCCGCGCGTCCGACCCTGCGCTTCCTGGAACAGCAAGTCCAGGAGGCAAGTAGCGCGCAGACGTTGGCGCGTCGTCGGCTCGGTCAGTTGGAGGCCGAACTACGCACGCGGACGAACACGCTCTCGAACCCCACGTGCGCCACGTGCGGGCAGGTGGTCCCGGAGACGCACCGTGAACGTGTGCTCGCCCCTCTCCGCGCGTCGATCGCGGAGTGCACGGCCGAGTGCGCCAACGCCGAAAACGCACACGCCGTCGCGACGACGACGCACCAGGGGTACCAGCAGCAGTTCCAAGCGCTGTGCGCCAAGGTCGATACCGCGAAGGCGGAAGTCGAACGGATGCGCACGGCACGTCAACAGCACGAGAACCGTGTGAGCGCCGCGCAGGCAGCGGTCACGAGAGCGCGGCAGGGCGTCACCTACGTGGAGAGCATGCCAGCGCCGCCGATGTCGAGCGTGGACGAACGGGCCATCCAGGACGTGTCGGAGAAGCTGGACGCGCAAGTCGCGGCGATTGCCCAGTTGGACGCAGCTTTGGCCGCCCAGCGGGGGCAGAACGAGATCGACTCCGTGGTCGAGAGCGTCTACCAGCGTGCGCGCTCGAAGGGGCTGGAGGACGCTCTCCGCTTCCTCAACGAGCGCATCGCCGAGCACCTGGCCCTCCTATCCGACGGCACGATGAGCGCGACGCTAACCGCGACGTCGGCGACGAAGGCGGGGGACACCGCGGACAAGATCGGCCTGCAGGTGAGCACCATCGGTGGCTCGTACGCGAGCGCCTCGGGTGGTGAGGCCGACCGCATCGACTTCGCGATCGCGTTGGCCATCCACGACCTCGTGTGCTCTGCCACTGGTGTGTCGCACAATCTGTTCGTGGTCGACGAGCCCGCCAACTTCGTCGACCCGGCGGGGCTCCAACGGATCGCGGCGCTGCTCGACGCGAAGCTCGCGACCACGCCGACGATCATCGTCGTGAGCCAGAACCCGGCTTTCCGTGGGTTGCTCGGTGAGACGTGGGTGGCCGTCAAGGAAGGCGGCTTCACCCGCCTGGAGGGTGCGTGCGCTGGTCCTACCTGATTCCAGTCGCTCCGGTGAGCGTCAACGACGCGTACCGCACGACGTCGGGGTACGCGAGCGCGAGCCCGAAGGTGTACATGGAGCAGGGTGCGGAGGCGTACAAGCGCTACCTCATCCGCGACATGGAGCGGCAAGATGCTACGCGGGGGAAACCCCTCGGGGACTTCTACCGGTGCACGTGGTACTTCATCTACCCCGAGGACGAGTACTACTCGGACGTGCTCCCGGAGAAAGCACGGGCACTCCAGCCCGATCCGACCTTCCGCGATCGCGACGTGAGCAACGGGCTCAAGCTCGCGGAGGACGCGCTGTTCCAGCACCTCGGTGTGACGGACGCGCGGGTGGTCGAGATCCGTGCGGTGAAGCTCCCCGTTCGGGTTCTTCCGCGCCCACCTCACGCGTACACGACGTCCGCGTTCGGTCTCTCCCACCCACAGGGCAACATCGTGCTCGTGGTGGAGCCCCGCTCGGTCAGTGATCTGCTACCGGAGGCTGCGCGGATTCTCGGGGAGATTCGAGACGTCCTGGATGGAACGGACTTCAAGCCGTTGGTGGAGCGAGACCACCCCACCCAGGACGTGCGCCCGGCGTGGGCTCGCGTACCGAACTTGCGCGACCGCTACGTGGGCGAACCACTCTCGGTGTTCGCTGACGCGCTGGCTGCGCGCGACGCCGACGAGGACGGATGCGTGCAGCTTCAGTCGGAGGCGTTGCGCCGGCGACTCGCGTACTGGATGCGCTGTCACGGCTACGGCCAAGCTGACGCGCTCGACTGTTGGCATCGGGCGGGAAAGGCCCTGCGCCAGGTCTACCGCACGTACGAGCGAGGCAAGATCACGGAGGAGCAGTGGTGGACACACCCGGCGTGGCATGCCGAGTGGTTGGCTGCCGAGTGCACACCGACCACGTACAAGCGACTCCTCGAACTCCGTCGCGTGTGCGCACTCACCCCCACAGGAGTGAGTGCATTGATCGTTGGTGATCCCGCGGGGACGTACGCACAGGGATTGCACGAGGCGTTCCCCGACTGGACGCTGACGGTTCTGGACTGGCCGGCGCATGTCGCGCGTGTGCGCGACCGTGTTCCGTCCGCACAGTGCATCGTGCATAACCCACGCGAACCGTTCACCCCCAATACGGTGACACCCTTGTACGACGTGATCCTGATGCTGGATCTCGCGCAAACGATCCGTGACCCGAGGCCGGTCATTCGGGCGCTCTCCGAGCGGCTCTCACCCAGTGGTCGGCTGTTCACCGCGTGGAACTTCCAGACACGTAAGGTCCGTCAGCCCACCCCGTGGGTCTGCTGCGCTCGTGTGGGTAGCTTCTCGATGTCGCATGTGCTCTCTCACTGGATGACGGAGCGCTCAGGGCTCGGTCTACGTCGTGTAGCACTCTCTACGAGTGACCTCACCTGTTGCGTGCGCCCTTCGTGATCCTGTAGTACATACGGCATGGCTCGACGAGATCGACCGCCGTCTTCCGCTGCCGCTACGGTTGCCGTGGACGATCCGCTACTGCGGGTCCTCTCCGACGCACTGACACTCGGTGCTGCGCTGACGCCAGTGCAGCGGGCGCAAGTGGACGCCCAACTGGGTCGACAGCGGGAGGCGGTGAAGGTCTTTCTCGCTGGGTTGTCGAACCGGACGATCCGCGACCTCGTGACCGTGCTTCGCATGCAGGACACCCTGCTCACGCGGCTGACCAACGAGAACATCGTCCAGACCATGACGCCGATCGAACTCGTCGAGGCGACCAAAGTCGTTAGCGCTCTGCGGAACGACCTCACGACGTATCTCGCGGAGGGCGACCAGCGCGACATCTTCAGCGTCCTACTCGGGACCCTCCGTCCCGAGTCCCGGGCTCCCGGGGACACCATGGCGGTCGACACGTTGGAGCCGGCGCAGCGCGAGCGCATTCGTGCTGTCGCAGCCAAGGTGCTGGCGAAGGCGGATCGACCCGAGGCGGAAACAGGGACGCGCTCTCGTGCTCGCCTGGCCGTGCGCGTGGTCGTCCGGCAATCTACCCCGATCTTGTCCCTCGTCGCCGCGGTGCGTGACGCTGGCGTCCCTGCCGTGTGCGCGCTCCGTGTGTGCGTGCGCGAGGACATCGTCATCCCGGACGCCTTCTGATGCCGGACGCGGCGGACACCCTCGACACCGCCCTCCGTGATCTCGGTGTCGACGAGTCGGAACTCGCAGGGCTGTCCGCGAGCGAGCGTGAGGTCCTACTGCAGGTGTTGCGCGAGCAATCGCAGCACGGTGCGTCAGGCACCCTCGACGCGATGTGGCACGCGGACTACACCGAACGCCCAGTCGGGATCGACGAGTTCATCACGCAGGACCGGTACTTCGGGAAGTCCCTGCGTGGCTCGGTCTACCCGAGGTGGGTAGAGGAAATGCGCGCGATCGTCGCGCGGGATGCCTACGAAGTCGTGTTCACGGGTTGTCTCGGCGCGGGCAAGACCTTCGTCGCTGCGGCGCTCATCGGCTACGACATCTATCGCGTCTCGTGCCTGCGTGACCCGCAGCGTTACCTCGGTCTCGCGCCAGGGACGCCGATCGTTTACGGGCTGTACTCGGTCTTCAAGTACAAGGTGGACACCACCTCCTACGCGTACCTCCGCGCGTTCCTGGACAACTCCCAGTACTTCCGTGAGCACTGCGCGCTCAATCCGAAACTCAAGAGCGCGATCGAGTTCCCAGGGAAGAACATCAGCGTCATCTCCGGGTCGAGCGAACTCCACGCGATCGGCGAGAACCTCTACTCGGTGTTGATCGACGAAGCGAACTTCATGCGCGAGTCGAAGCGCAAAGCTGGGTCGAGTGACGACGTGCGATCGCAAGCGATGCAGCTACACAACGCGACTCGTGCCCGTATGGAGAACCGCTTTCGCCGGCCCGGGCGCATCTACCTCGTCTCGTCGAAGAAGTACGCGGGGTCGTACACCACCAACTACATTCGACAGGCACGGTCGAACCCACGCGTCCACATCTGTGACTTCGCGTTGTGGGACGTCAAGCCTGCGGTCTACTACGGTGGCGAGGGTGCCATCCGTTGGTTCAGGGTCGTCGTCGGTGACGCGGCTCGACGGAGTCGTATCCTCGGCCCCGCCGAGGCGGACCCCGTGGACGCCCGGGTGGTCAAGGTTCCAGAGAAGCACCGCGACATCTTCGAGCGCGACGTCGAGGCTGGCCTACGTGACTTCGCTGGTGTGGAGACCGTCGGCACCCGTCCGTTGATCTGGCAGCGCGAGCGCGTGTTCGAGTGCGTGGACAAGGATCGACCAAACCCCCTGCGCACCGACGTCGTCCGCATCGGTCTCTCGCAGCCGACGCAGATCGAGGACAGCCTGGACCACGCGGCGCTGTTCCGGGTGGTGAACTCGCAGTTCATTCCTCGCGTGAACCCAGCCACTCCGAGGTTTGCCCACATCGACCTCGGCCTCAACAGCGACCACGCGGGTTTCGCGATGGGGCACGTCTCTGGTGAGCGGGAGGTCGTGCGCACTCTCCCTGATGGTGCGGTCATCCGCGAGTGGGCACCGGTCGTCTACATCGACATGGCGATCCGGATTGGCACGTTCGTCGGGGACGAAATCGACTTCTCGAAGATCCGCCGCTTCATCGGTGCGCTCGCGACATACGGCTTCGCGTTCCAGTGCATCACCTTCGACTCGTGGCAGTCCGTGGACAGCCAGCAGATCCTCAAGTCCACTGGGTACAACACGGACAAGCTGTCGATGGACAAGACGGACGAGCCGTACGTGACTCTCCGCCAGACGATCGTGGACGGTCGTTTGCTGCTTCCCTACTACGAACCGTTCCTCGAAGAGGTGGTCAACCTCGAACACGACCGGAACGCACGGCGCGTCGACCACCCTGTGTCGATGTCGAACCTGAAGGGTGAGCACGTGCGCGGGAGCAAGGACGTTGCGGACGCGGTTTGTGCCGTGGTCTGGCACTGCTCGCGCACGGAGGTCAAGGTCCAGCCGACTGGTGGGTTGGTCGTCGACCGTAAGCGTCTGTACGATAGACCCGCACAGGCGCAACCCGGACGCGACCCCGAGGACTTGCGGTGGACGCTCGGGGACTACCCAGACCGTAACCGCATCAACGACCAGGACCTCCCGTGAAGACCATCGGAATGACGCGGCAGGAGATGCGCGAACTCCACCCGGCGCAGCGTGCGCTCCTGAACGTGCAGCCACCCCTCCTGCACCGCTTGGTCGAGTCGACCCCGTTGCTCAAACGATGGCAGGGTCTCCGCCACATGGTGGGGCTCGACCTCGACGTCACGGCCGACGCCGGATTCATGCTCCCTGGTGGCTCGGCGGAGGAGCAGCTTGAGGTCGCGCAGTGGTACCGCCAGCAGTTCCAACTCGGCCTCGACCGCCGCACGATCTACCAGTCGGTCGAGGAGATGGACAACTACGGTCCGATCACGAGCGCGCTCGACCTCTACGCGGAGGAGGCGACACAGCCGGACGGGCGCACGGGCAAGACCATCTGGGTGGAGAGTCCGAACACCGAGGTGAAGGACCTACTCGACGCGCTACTCCTCGATCTGGAGATCGAGGACAACGCGTACGGGATCTGTCGCACGATGTGCAAGTACGGCGACGCGCCGGTGCAGCTTCTGGTCGACACGCGGGACGGGGTGGTCGGCATCCATGCGCTGCGCCCCGCGCAGGTCACGACCGTGCGTGACCGCTACGGAATCATCCGAGGGCACGCCGCTGGTCTCGTCGACACCACGGAGATCCTGCGTGTGGGGTCCGAGGAGGCCCTGGCGAAGTTCAAGACCACGTACGAGATGGCGCTCCCGTGGGCGATCGTTCCGTTCACCCTACGGGGTGGTGCGCTCGTCACCGGCTTCGGCGAGTCGTTGCTGCTGCCCATTCGCTCGCTCTGGCGACAACTCAAGATCATGGAGGACACGCTCGTCCTCTACCGCCTGTACCGCATGCCCGACCGGCTCGCGTACAAGATCGACACGACGGGGCTGAATCCGGACCAGGCGCAGCGACGCATCAACGAGTTCCGCAAAGCGATGCGGAAGAAGTTCCACTACTCGTCCGCGACCGGGCAGTTCCGCCAGGAGTACCACCCGTACTCCGCGATGGACGATCTGTTCATCCCGATCCAGACGGGCAAGTCGGACGGGATCGAGAAGCTCGCAGGGTCGAGCAACTCCGACCAGCTTTTCGACGTCGAGCACATCCGCAACATGTTCTTCGCGTGCCTCCGGATCCCCAAGGCGTACATGGGATTCGAGGAGGACGTGAACGCGAAGGCGACGCTGGCGCAGCAGGACATCCGCTTCGCGCGCCTGACCCGTCGTATCCGTCGTGGTTTCGTCCAGCACGTGGCGGACATCTGCCGCGTCCACATGATCCTCCGTGGTCTCGACCCCTACGACCGCAAGAACGAGTTCACCTTGCGCATGTCGCCGGTCGCGATGCTGGAGGAGATCCAGCGCGCGGAAGCTGTCTCGCTGATCTGGCAGACCGTGTCGTCGATGCTGGAAGGCATCGAGAAGATGGGTTTGAGCGGTCGCGGTCGGATCTCCTACATTTCGTACATCCTCACCGAGTACGGCGGGTTTTCCCACTCGCAGGTCACGGAGTTCCTGCGGGACGCACAGGTCGCGAGCGACCATGGTGGCGGGCTCGGCGGTGGTGGTGGCGGTGGGGGTGCTCCCGCATTCGGGACCGATCTGCTCGCCGGCGCTGACGGTGGTGGACCCGCTGATGCCCCGACACCGGGCAACGACGCGGAGCCGCAGTTCGGATCCGACATCGAACCGACGGGTGACACCACACAGCCGGCGGGGACCCCGGACGCGGAGACCATCGTGTCGTCTTTGATCTCCCGTGGTGAGGACACGGCTCGCCGCCTCCTCGCGGAGGAACTCGCTGGCTCGACGTCGGCACGTTCGAGCCAGCGCTCGCGCGTCGACATGGAGCGTCTCAACGTGGCGCGCAAAGCCAAGGCTGACCAAGCGCAGGCTCTCGAAGCCTTGGCCACGGAAGCCAACAGTTGGGATCTCCTGCGCGGTGAACGTCGTGCGGAAGAGCAGCGACGTGCGCAGGTGCTGGCGAAGGACGGTGCGCCGTGCCCTGGCCGAGGCTGCCATGGGACACTCCGTCTCGTCGAGCAGAAGCTGGAGAACGCGCCGGCCAAGCAGTACTTGCTCTGTCGGCGTTGCTCCTTCGGAGCGGAGGTCGAGTAAGTGGGGTACGTGCGTTCGATGGGTGCGTCGCCAAAGATGCGTGCGCGGGTGCCCCACGACCTCTGTGAGGAGGTCGCGGACCTCGCGGGTGTGACTCCTACAGTCGCGCGCAAAATCATCTTCGCGTACCACCGTGCGATCTACGCGGACCTGTTCGACGGTCGGCCCGTGGAGATCACAGGAGTGGGGACTCTACGTGTGATGCTCCGCCGCGTCACCAAGAGCAAGCGCAACATCCCGACGACCGCAGGTCTCGTGCCACGTTGCCGGTTCCGACCCACGACGTCGATGAGTCACAAGTTGGAGTACGTACAGGATGCTGCAGAGCGCTACCCGCTCGGGGACTCGGCCAGCCGAGTTGACGCCATCTTCGATTCGGCGCACGCGGGCGAACTTGACGAGGATGACCCGCGGCTACGCCCGATGGGTGATTGATCTGGAGAACACCCCGGAGGCGGAACGAGAACTGCTCTCGCGTCGCTACCGACGGGAACTCCAGACCGCGCTTTCTGGGTTCGTTCGCGAGTACACGCGGGACCAAGGGTTGCCCACTCTGCGTACCGCAGACGAGGCGAAGCTGCGTCGAGGTGTCACCGACATCCTGGGGCAGTCCGTGTCCGCGACCTACCGTCTCTCCCTGATAGGGCGGCGTCGCGCTATGCTCGTGTTTCGTCGCGGGCTCCGCGACTTGCTCCGGCTCTTGGAGGTCGTCTGCTTTGGCAGCCCCCGTACGCACTCTCCAATCGCTGTCTGACGCTGCGGGCGTCATCGTCGTGCCCGCGGGCACGCTCGGTCAGATCGTGGGGGTGTCGACGGCGGGGCCACCTCCGCAGATCCGTTGTGAGTTCGTCGTCAACTCGGTGACGACCTCGCGATGGTTCCGCCTCGACGACCCTGGTCTTCGCTCCCAGATCGAGGTGGATCCGGTCGACCTCGTCAACGCGTTCGCCGCGCTCGCGTCGATCGAGTCCGTGAGCTACACGGGGGAGAACGCGGCGGACTACACCCTCGACGGGACGTACGTGCGGATTCGGCGGGCACGCAGCTTGTCCTTCCGCCTGCTCACCGGGTTCACCATCGTGCTCACGATCGACCGGAACACCGGAGAGTTCTCCATCTCCATCCGGAGTAACTCCTGATGGCGACCGTCATCCTCCCCGGCACGTTCTACGTCGGCTCGTACGGGCAAGTCCTGCAGATCGCGATGAAGCGACCGGACACCGGCGACAGCTTCCCTGTTCCGCAGGACAGCCGCTACTCCCTCATCTTTCAGACACCGGACCGACGAACACTTGTCGTAGCCGCCCAACTCGCGACCGACGGGTTGGACGGAGTGTTGCAGTACGTGATCCCTCGTGGGTTCTTGAACCACGTCGGGACATGGAGCGTGCAGGCGAAGGTCGAGACCGCCACGTCCGTGGACTACAGCGACCCGCTCATCCAATTCACGGTCAGCCAACCCCTGGGGTAACGCATGCGCGTACTACTCGGTCTCATTGGAATTGTCGTCAGTCTGCAACCACTCGCGTGTACGAGCGTCGATCTCGACGTCCCTGCGCCTGTGTTGCTCCGCATGGCGAACGTCGAGGTCCGTGACGAGGACAGTGCGCTTCCGCCCGTGCACTTCGAGTACTGGACGATGTGGTACGAGAGGCAGGTCATGTTCGTGTTCGAGCGTGGCCCCGACGGGAGCGTCCGCCGGATTTCCTTCGAGACCTCGTCGGACGCGAGCGAAGCGCTCGCGACGCTGGTCGACGTCGGCCGTCTCGCCCGCCCGAGCATCATCCCGCCGTGAGCCACGCGTACCAGGCGTACGCGGGTGACCTCGCCCCGCCCTACTACGGGTGGTACTCGTACCTCGCGGAGGTGGAGTTCCCCTCGTACACGTGGATGCGCGCGGACGGAACTTCGCGCGCTCGCGTGCTCATGGTCACCACGACACCGACGCGCCCGCGTGCGCTCCTCGCGTACTCGGACGTGGTGCGAATCAACGTCGTACCCGACGCGAGCACACGTCTGCTCACACTCCCTGGGTCGAGCGAAGAACTGGTGCTGTCGATCATGCAGGCCGACCCCGAGTACTTCAGCGAGGCAGGCATCGGCCTGTACCCCTGATGGTCAGCGTCTACTCCTCCTACAACGTCCACCAGACGTGCCGCACGATCCCGAAGAAGATCCTGGTCGACGGGGTCAATATCGCGGGGTTGGCGCTCACGGAGTCGACGATCCGCGGTCCCTTCTCGGACTGGCGACGCCGGTGGGCACCGCTGCTCGGCGGCAAGCTCATCTTCCAACAGTGGGTGTTCCTCGGTGAGGTCATCCACCAGGAGATTATCTCGGCGGAGACCTCGGTTGGTCCGTCGCAGACCCACGTGGTGAACTGCGACTGTTCTCCCAACATCTACATCGGGGCGTCTGCCGGCATCGGCTGGAGTGCGGGCGAGCGCGTCGAGACCCTGTGGGACCAGGGAGGGGACACGTCCTACGACGGGCAGTACGACGCCCGCATGCTCGGCAAGACCGAGTTGAACGTCGACGACAACCAGACGGGGATCCCCAGCAGCGTCCGCCGCGCCCAGATATGGCCGCCCTTCATGTGGACTCGGCAGGGGCACACGAAGCGATCCGCCGCGTTCATGGACGAGTGGTTGCGGCTGCAGCTATACCGCTACTACCAATGGCCGGACACGGACGGGTCACCTCGCGCCGTCAGCATCTACCCGGTGGGGCAGAACCTCACGACGTCTGCGATCAATCCACCGGTGAATCCGGGTGGGCAGTACGGCGGCGGGACCAACCCGTGGACGGGTTTGACGAGTTCGACCGGTGGCGTCGGGCCGACGCTCGGGTGGGGAGGGCACAACCTCCTGCACTTCACGGTCCGCCAACTCGCGTGCATCTACTACCGCACGGGTTGGCCGCGCGCCGTCGACCAGTTCACCCGCTGTCTGTTCTCGGCGATCCACACGAAGTACGAGTCGTACTGGGAGCCGAAGGCGAATCAGCAATACGGTGACGTCCCGCGCGTGGTTGGCTGGATGTTCCAGGCATTCGCGGACGGGCTCGAACTCTACCACACGCTCGGTGTCGAGTACGCCAACGAGTTCAACAAGGTGCTCGCGATCGCGCGGTGGCACGTCGACTACCTCTACGGCGGTGGTCCGTCGACGTGGGTGTACGACAACGTTCTGAACAAGTACCCGGCGTCGCAGTACCCGGTGGTGACGTTCTCGTCCTCGGGTGGTCACATCTCCACGACCTTTGGATTCCGAATCCCGTGGATGGAGGCCGTGATCGCGACAGGTCTGGCCCGCCTGTGGAAGGCTCTACACTACGTCGGCCTTGGGACGGACCCGACCACGGCGAAGGTGTACGCGCTCGGCAAAGGTACGGTCGACTGGATCGAAGCGAGTGGCTGGGACCCCAATGCCTGGACTGGTGGTCCACTCACCAACCCAACGGACCCGAACTTCCAGCGCAAAACGTACTACGACGTCGCGGTCGACCCCGAGGAAGTGGCGGCAGGAAAGATCGCGTTCACGAGCGTCGACGGTGTGGGTGGCTGGCACTACGATGCGTTCTTCCGCTGGGAGCAGATTCTCGGTTCGGAGTTCCCGGCTACTAACTACGTGATCCGCGACTACCTCGAACTCTGGGCGGACAACAACCCAGGGAAGATCCGAGACGGCTCGAACACAACCAACACGCTCGCGTGGTACGACTTCATCCATTGGTGTGGTCGGTTCCCGCAGCACAGTCCCTACATGTGGGGTGGACCAGATGGAACTTCAAGTCCCTGACGACGTGGCCTCGGGCGTTGCTTTCGACATCCGCTTCTCCCGTGCGGGTGTCACGTACAGCCTCACGCTCGCGGAGCCCGACTGCTCTCCGTTCAAGATCCCTCACCGCATTCGCAACGTGAGGTGCTGGCGCTTCCATGGTGTGCTCGCTTCCGCCACCGGTGAAGCGTCGCTGCAGGCTCGTGCCTTCGTCTACCGCGTGAAGGGACTGCCGCAGCCGGTCGTCGAACTCTGGATCGGCAACTCCTCGCTCGACCGCGCGCTCGGTGACATCAGTGGCGACTTCGAAGTGACGATCCACGTCGACGGGATGGTCGCGCACACGGAGGTGCGCGAGGGCGCGCTGTTCTACGACGGCACGGGGTACTGGGTGCGGTACGGCGAGTTGCCGCTGAACCCCGACCTGGACGCGTCTGACCTCGTGCGCATCCCGTCCGAGGATCACCTGCGCAAGATCGACGAGGCCAACCTCGGTTGGAAGGCCCCGGAACCTTACCCGGGCTTCCTCCCCGGCTGGCACCCCATCCACGGCGACACGCGGAAGTGGGCGATCGTCACCAACACGAACACCACGGGGTCTCCGATGTCCGTCGGCGTCCTCCCGCGAGAGGTCGGTGGACTGCAGGCGTTGCTCCTCTCGGACGCGAAGTCGGTCGAGCAGTGCGTCCAGATGGGTGGCGCGCTTCTCCACTACGCGGCGCAGCAATCCCGTCGCCCGTTCCACTACTACCACGACAACGGGAAACCGTTCCGCTGCGTGGACCACCCGACGGCCGTGCTCGGGCAAGCTGGCTGGTCGACGCTGTGGTCGGCGAAGCAACTGTTCGGTCGGCAAGCGCAGGGTCTGCCCACGCTCACGGTGAAGAACCCGTACAACGGCGGTGACGCTCACCACTTCGAGACCGATCGCCTGGCGTGGGGTTTCCTCCTGACCGGCTCCATGATGTGCCTGGAGCAACTGCTGTCGGTCGTGGAGGGGCAGCGCGCGTACCCGATGTGGAAGAAGGGTGGAGTGAAGGTCGCCAATCCGCGTCCGTGGGCGTGGGCGCTCCGCGCTGTCACGTGGTGCCGCTACATCCACCACCGCCTGTCCGAGTCCGGTGTCCCGCTCGCGTGGACGAACACCGACAGCGAGTTCGACGCGCTGTGTGCGAGCTTCGACAAGTCGGTGAAGCTCGACGGTGCGGGCACGCCGACCGGACCGTTCTGGGTCTTCCCCGACGGGGCGGACAAGCGCCACCTCTACCCGTATCCGGAGGATGTCGCGAAGTTCGCCGAACTGCAGTACGGGTTGGAGATGCCGCTCCCCAGCGAGGAGGAGCATCCCGACTACGTCGCGCTCTTGGCGCAACTCGACGTGGCCCCGAACCCGGACAAGCGCCGTGAGGTGCTGTTCAAGATCAGCGACTACTTGATCGGGTACCTGGCGCAGCATCGCGGCAAAGAGGCGGAGTACCAGTTGAAGGACTTGTACTCGTTCGTCCCGACCGACCAACTCGGCATCGCGATCATGGCCTGCCTGCACGCGCGCCGGATCCTCACCGCGATCCCGGAGTTGTCCGCGAGCGCCGGTGCCGCGAAGCTCCGCGACTACGCGCTGGTGTTCTTCACGTACCTGTGGACGCGTGCTCGCGCGAACATCCTGGGTGGCACGTTCTGGTCGGACGTCGGTGCGGTCCTGCCGTGGGTCACGAGCGGTGACGGCACGGGGACCAACGGCACGCAGGAGTGGCGCGCGGGTGCGTGCGTGGCGATCGCGCACGAGTTCGATTGGATCCCCGCGCATCACCGCGAGGCCATCCTCGCGCTCGCGCTCCCGATGCTGCGGAACAATCCGAAGACGCAGCCCAACGAGCCCGCGTTCTACACGTGGGGCTGGTTCGAACAGTTCTTCCCGCAGGGGGGCAGCGCATGACCTCGTCTTGCCGAGACGCCGCGTTCGCGGCGCTACTGCGTCCGGGTGACCTCGTGCTCACGTCGCGCAAGTGGTGGGCGGTCTACCCGTACCGCACGTACGCGCTCTCCCGTGGAATCCAACGGGCGAGTGGCAGTCCGTGGAATCACGTGATGATCGTGACGGAGGTTCCGGCCTCGCCACGTCACTGCTACGCGGAGTGCATCGGGGTGACGGAGGCGCACTACCCGCGTGTGGTCGCGCGTTCCCTCGCCTCCGCGGTCGACTACCGCAGCAACCTCATGGTGCTGCGCCACGAGGGCATGACCGCCGACAAGGCGCAGAAGGGTCTGGCCTGGCTGCGCGAGCACGAGAACGACGAGTACGACGTCACGTTGATCGCGAAGATGGTGAGCGCGCTACGAGAACGTGGTCAACGCGGGCTCGTCGAACTCCGGCACCAAGTGGGCGATCACTTCTGGATCTGCTCGGAACTCGCGTGCGGGTTCATCCAGTCGTGTGACCTCTATGCGTATCCCGGGTTCGACCTCAACAGTCGCGAGTCTGTCGTCCCCGATCCGGGTGCGCTGGCGCGGGTGCCGCACTACCAGCGGGTCTACCCGGTATGACACTCTCGCGGTCCTCACTCGTGCTCGCCGGCTTGCTCGCGGAGCGGGTGATCCACGAGGCAACATCTGCGTTCGCTGCCCGCGGCGAGCACCCAACGAGTGCGCGGCTCATTGAGGATCTATCGCGCCGGTGGTCCGCTCGCCCCGAGGTGGAAGCGCTGGAGAACGAAATCTCCCTCTCGTTCGTGCTCCTCCCCGTGGGGGTTGCGCACGGCGCAGTCGCGCTCGACCGGGACAGCATCTCACCCGTGACGAACCAGGTCGAGGTCTTCCAGTCTCGACAGGTCTACCAGGTGGTCTACGAGGTGTCCGATGGACAGCACGCGGCCTCTAATCTGGGTGTGTAACTGGGACCCCTCGGGGGCGTACGTGCGTCCGCGCGAGGGGCAGACCATGGAGGCTGCGAGGGAGGAACACGCGGCGCTCGGTCGCAAGTACACCCACGGCGAGCCTCGGGTGGTCGGTGCGTGGACTGTCGAGCGGATCGCTCGCCTGGGGATCATCGGGCTGTACCGCGAGCGCACCGCAGACGACTGCCACGCTCGTGCGTGACGAGAATCATGGGCTTGAAACGACTGGCGGAAGGTAGTAGAATCGAACTCGACGCTAGTGCTAGCTAGCGCCCCAGAGGGTGTAGAGCCGGCTTGGTCCGCCAGGACCGGCCGCCTTCCTTTGTGACAGTCGCTTCTTGATGACGCTTGAATGCAGGGGCCGGGCTGAAGTTTTTGCGGACCTACGCCCGGACCCCTGCTTCGCTTTCGCGGGTCGTTCTCGCGTTACCCGCGGTCGTCGCTCGTTTCCTGCGTCCTCCGCCTTTGGCGCGGTCGGCAGCACCTTCGACCGCGGCGTTCGGCCACGACGAAGGTAAATTGCTCGCATGACTACCACGCAGACGTACCCGATCGGTCTCCGCCTGTTCGCGTCCGACCACCGCTCCCAGGTCTACGCGGACCCCACGGTCGTCGACACGACGTCCCCCGGCGTGCTCCGCCCTCTCGACTACACCGACGGTGACGTCGATGCCGTGTGGGTGCGCACCGACTCGGGCTACGCGGGGACGGTGTGGGAACACGACCAGTTGCTCTTGCCGGTCAACTGGGGTTCGCCGGCAAACGCGCCGGTGCTGCTGCGCGTGGGCTACTCGGACACGCTGTACGACCTGACGAGCGCGCAGGCGCGTGCGACCGTCGAGGCCGAACTCCTTGGTCCGACGTGGCTGAACGAGGACCAGGCGCAGGACCTCGACCCAGGAGAGGGGCGCTACCGCTACCTGCGCTTCCGCCTCGGCACGCTCTCGGGCTCGCGCACGTCCTCGCTGCACGACAGCGCGTACACCCAGTACGTGACGATCCGTCCGCCTCGTGGCTCTCGCCTGGTGTTCCAGGTGGGCGGCGTCGAGTCACCCCTCGTCCGCCTACACGCCGTGGCGGGGGACTCCCTGGAGATCCTCCTCACGGTCTTGGACGCTGCGCTAGGACCACGCAACCTGTCCGGCGTCGATGCCCTCACACTGACGATCGCGGATCGCCCACCGAGTGCGCTGCTCCACGGGCCTGTCGCCTTCGAGGTCTTGGACGCGGCTGCCGGTACCGCACGTGCGGTCGTCCCCGCCACGGCCACGGCCAACTGGCTCGGGCGCTACCAGGCAGAGATTCGCCTGGTCGACGGGGACACGACGGCGCACCGCCAGTTCGTCATCTCGTTCGGCCGACGCATCCACGCGTAAAACGAAGGGAGGCCACGGGGTCACCCCAGCGGCCTCCCTTCGTGCGGTGTCACCTCGTCGGATCAGCCGCGCGGCAGACCCATGCGGATCGCCGTCTGCATCGTCTCGTTGATGCCCCAGCCGCGATCGGCCGCGGCTTGACGCGCCTCGGCCATGACCGGCTCGGGCAGACGGTGATTCCACGTCCGCTCGCTGGCCACCAGCTTGTCCGGACGGGCGTCCTTCGCGAGCTTGCGCACCAGCGGCAAGCCACGCGTGAGCGCCTCGATCACCACGTCGGTGCGCGAGCTTCCGAGCTTGCGGGCACGCGCGGTCGCGCGCTCCATCGTCTTCGGGTCGAACCCGTAGCTGGAGATCAGCACCCGCTTGGTGTCCCCCTTGAGGGGACGACCACTCGAACGCCGCACCGTCTTCTTTGCCACCTTCAACGTCGTCGCCATGCGATTCCTCCTGTGTTAGAGCATGGTTGATTGCCCCTACTTTGTAGGGGGTAGAACGCCACCACGCAATCTGTTTCCAGTATTTTGGGTTTTGTAGTGGCGAATAGGTGGGGGTACCTCTATCCTTGGGCGCAGATGGAGGTGCGTATGAGTGTCCTGACCGAGTCCCGCGCAGCACGTCGACAAGCTCTCACGAAGGCGCTCGCGGGCGCGCAGTACGTCGTGAAGGACGGCAACCGTCATCTGTACCTGGCCTGGTGGAAGGGCGAGCGTCGCCTGCGTGTGTTCGCCGAGGACGGCATGGAAGTCAGCCGCGTCGGTCTCGGGCGCAAGCGCGTGACGCTCGCGCGTGCGGAAGAGAAGGCGCAGTTGACCATCCTGTCCGGCAAGTACCCGGACTTCTGACCATGGGGCTGCGACTGACCCCCGACGACTTGGCGCTGCTGGGCGCTCCCGCGGATGTCCTGTCGATCGCCCGCGCCGGTGGTTGCGTGCTCGTCCGGATGACGGACGGGCGGCTGAACTACGAGTGCGTGGGCGTTCAACTCCCAGAGGGCGATCGGCCCTGCGTCGGTGTCTGCGGGGTGCCGCCGGTGACTCTCCGCCCTCTCGATCCTCAAGTCTTGGCTTCGGAGTGGCCGCGACTCTCCCGCCAGTGCCACGCGATTCTGGACTTGCTCCGGACACACCCCGAGGGCGTGACCAACACGGAGTTGGCGGCGGTGGCGCTGAAGTACACGGGACGCATCAGCGAGGTCCGGCGCGCGATCCTGCCCTTCGGGTGGACTGTCCAGGTGGTCGCTCGCGACCACACCAGCGGTGTGACGACCTACCGCTTGCTCCCGCACCCTGCGTGCGCGTGAGGGTCACACCCTAGCTTGGGGGAGCGCGGTGGTCGCGGTAGAGTGTGCCGCATGCCCACCGTCATGGCAGCGCCTGCGCGTACCCCGTATGGCCTTAGCGTTCCCGCGGTCGGTGGACCGCGGGACGGCAAGACCCTAGCGTGCAGTCCGGCCACGTCGTTCCTCGCGGATGCGGGGCGCTACCACGTGTACCGCTGTCGCTGGATACGAGGTCGGTGGGTCATGCGTTACCAGGGACTGCGCGTACACCCCGCGCTGTGAGGACCGACCCGATGGACATGCGCAAGCTACTACTGGCGAACCAACAGGGCGCGCAGGCTCTCCGCGAGAACCTGGAGGGGCCTTCCGCCGTTCCCATGGAGAGTGCGGGTACCAGCATGAACGTCGAGACGGCGGCACTGCTGACGTCGATCCACAGCGACCCCTCGCTGTTCAAGCGCTACGAGAAGGCGGTGCTGAAGTACCGGAAAGAGGCGGCCACGGACGTGGCGGTCCAGTCCGGTCGCGTCACGCCCGACGACCACGTGGTGCTCTCGCTGGCTCGTGACCTCCGGAACGAGTACGGAACCGCCGAAGGCAAGGGCGCGCACCAGGCCGTTCTCTCTGCGGCGCTCCACGAAGTCGACTTCGATGCGGTGGCTCGCGACATCGTGACCGACGCGTCGGTCATGGTCGTCCCCGCCGGAGGGTCCAAGGGCGAGGACAAGGGCGAGGACAAGGGCGACGAGGTCGAGTCCGAGGGCGACGCCGAGGACAAGGCCCCCGAGTTCGGCTCCGACGAAGCCGAGGGCGACGAGGAAGAAGCTCCCGAGTTCGGCTCCGACGAAGCCGACGAAAAGGACTGACCATGGAATCACCGGTGCAGGTCCCTCCGCCGTCCCCGGGTGACGGGAAGTCCGTGCGAGCGCGAGGGAGTGCTCTCCTGCGCTTCCGCGCGTCGGCTGCGAACCGTCGCGTCGATCGCGATGGCGTGGACCCCGCTGCCGCTTCCAAGGTGGAAGCGATGGTCGACTACATCGAAGGCGGCGGTGCACTCGACGCACTGGTCGAGAACTTGGCGGGTGAGGTTCCGACGCCGAAGGCGGGTGACCTCGACTCCCTCGCGGACGCTGCCACGGTGAGCCTGCACGATGCGGGGTACGAGCCGTTCATCCAGGAGGTCGAGGTCTCTCCCGAGGACTCGTCGGTCTACGTCTACATGGACGAGCGTGCGCAGCGCACCGCCGACGGTGTGCTCTCCGTGCTCGCGGGCCTCGGTGAGGCGTCGCAGTGCGGCACGCCGGCGCAGTACCCGGCACTCGGTCTCTACATCTGGCGGCTGTGTCCGCGCGGTGCGCGTCCCACGCAGGCGGCGCGCGACACGTACCTCGTGCCGCCGGACGTCCGCGAGTCGTTCGCTCGTGTGGCGCGACGCCCGGTCGTGATCGCGGAGAACGTGATCTCCCTCTTGGTCGGTGGCCCCGTCTCGATCATCGAGTGCGCTCGCCTCCCCGTCGAGACCGAGGTCGACCTCCTCTGCGCGGGCGTTGTCCTCGGCGCGGAGCGCGTGGATCATGTCGACGTCCTCTCCTACGCGGAGAGCGCGACCGACGCGGTTGCGGACGCGCTGTCGAAGGTGGTGCTGGAGTCACGCGCCCGCGTCGTCGAGTGCGCACCGGCGCAACCCAAGAGCAAGCGCGTCGCGCTGCTGGGTGTCCCCGCGGGCATGCGGGAGTCCCTGCGCAAGCTCGGGACGCTGACGTCCGATCGCTTGATCGACCGCACGGAGTTGCTCTCCGAGGTGCTCGTGGACGAGGACACCCTGCTCGCGCATCCGGTCGTCGCCCCGTTGGTGCGGACGCTCCGCGAGTGCGCTCCGACGCTGCGTGGAATGCGCAGCGAGAACGCACGCCGCGCGCTCGTCGAATCGCGTGCGCCCTCCGCTGCCGTCACGCCGGCACTGCGGGCGTACCTGCTGGACCGCGCGCTTGCGGAGGCGACGCCGGCCAATCCCGAGGGCGAGGAAGAGCCGCCGACGTACACGCCGTCGTCGACGCTGCGTGACCCCACGGAGGGTCCGCTCGATCACCAAGACCCGGATTCAGAGGACGAGGTCGAGAAGGCTGCGCGTGAACTCCTGGCCGGTGAGGACGAGGGGCGCACCATCGGTGCGGGTGGCCCGCTCGTGAACCAGATCGCCGGTGTGAAGAACGAAGCGCAGTACCGCCCGGGTGACAGTGTCATCCGTGTGGTCGACCATCAGCAGTACCGCATCACCGGGTTGGACGCGGAGCACGCGTCGCTCGTCCGCCAGGACGGGAGCGACACGCCGGTGCGCCTGCCCCGTGCCCAGTGGGACAGCGAGGCTGCCGGCGGTCGCATCCGCTCCCTCGGTGAGGGTCGTGCGATCGTCTCCTGCGTGACCGAAGCGAGTCGCGAGGCGGTCACTCGCCACCTCGGCGATCGCGCGTGGGTGTCGGATTCGCGCCTCGGTGGTCAACGTGCGTTGATCGAGGTGTCGAAGGAACATCTGCCGTGGCTGCGCGAGAAGTTGACCAAGCGTCTGGCCGCTCGGGACATCAAGGTGCTCGGATGAGTTCGTTGGTCATCGGATTCCGCGGGGACAGCCCGCGACAGCACGAGCACCTGAACCAGAGCCGCCGCGCGGCCACCAGGTTCTGCCGGATGAACCCCACGTTCGGTGAGCCGTCGCAGGTGTCGGACACGCACTGGGGCCTCGTACTCCCGCTCTCGGTCTACTCCGAGGCACAGTCCAGCCTTCGCCAGTTCGGCGGGGTGGTGCTCAAGTCGGTGACCGAGCGCTGCAGCGCACGCTCTGGCACCCCGGCCGATCGGCGGATGCGACGCCGCGCGCCCACGAAGTCTCGCAAGTACACGGAGGATCGTATGACCGCGACGAAGACGATGTTGAAGGTGGCTCGGGGTATCCCGGCCGTGTTGCTCCGCGAGTCGACCGCGCCCACGCGCACGGTGCTCGTGCCGGGCGACTACGAAGTCCTCGGCCGCTCGGACGACAAGCGCTACGTGTCGCTCTGTCGCGGGGCCGACAAGTGGACGGTCCAGGCCGCGCAGTTGCAGGAAGCGGCGGCGAGCCCGAAGCCGGCGAAGGGTGACGTCACGTGGACGCCTCACCGCACGCTCGGGGAGGCCCGCCGGGCGCTCCGCCGCATCGAGTCCGCGCGCTCGCTGCAGGAAGCGCAGGCGTTCGCCCGCTCGTACCTCGAAGGCGAGACCCCCGACGAACCGAACCCGGACGAGAAGCCGAGCGGCGAGCCCGACGCGGGCTTCGAGTTCGGTTCCGACGAGCCGGCCCCCGCCGGTGAGGAACCCCCGATCGACCTCGGTGCCGGCCTCGACGCGCCGGCCGGCGGCGCGGCGGAACCCACCGTCGTCTCCAAGGCCGACTGGGACTCGAAGCTGAAGGCGGGGCAAGCCGCGTACATGGGCGGCACGCCGTTCGTCGTCCTGCAGGACGAGACCACGAGCATCACCGCGCTCGTCCCCGTCGAGATCGGGGACAAGTCGGACCCGGCCATCAAGGACACGAAGGCGGCTGGCGGCGGCGAGAGCAAGGCCAAGGACAAGGACGAGAAGAAGGCCGACGACTGACGTACGTCGTCGGTGGTAGTTGTCTCTCTTTCCATGGAGTACGAGCATGTCCGAGACGAACGAAATCGCCGAGACGGGGGATCCGTCGGTGGGCACCCCCGAACCGACGAGCGCGCCGCCCGCGCCGACCGAGCCGGAGCCCGCGCCCACGCCGGCCCCCGCGGTGACGCACACGCCGACGGAGGAACAGGCACCCCCGGGTGATCCCGCGGCGGCCTACCTCGCGAACACCGGCGACGGCGAGATCCGCGCGACGGTCCTGGCCGTGTTGACCAAGCGCTTGGCCGAGCGGATCCGCCGGTCCATCGCCGCCGACTGCGAGAGCGGTCGTGCGTCGCGACTCCACGCGTCGCCGCTGGTCGAGGTGGAGACGCGTGCGGAGTTGCTGGCCGATCGGATCTGGTCGAGCAAGTGACGGAAGGCGCGGCGGTCCCACCGCCTGACATCGCGGGCGACCTCCGCAGTCTGGCCAACAAGCTGGACGAACTGCGGAGGTCGCCCGTGTATGGGTACTACTCGTTGGTGCCGACGTCGACGATCCAAGACCTGGCGGACCGCGCGCTCACGCTCGCGCGGGTGACGCAGGGGAGTCAGTGAGTGCGCGCCGCGGGTGTTCTCCTCACGACCGGGTACTCCGTGCTCCTCCAGCTTCGCGGGGAGGGCACGGACATGCCGCACGTGTGGTCGCCACCTGGCGGCAAGGTGGAGGACGGAGAGACGTGGTGGGAGGGCGCAACGCGGGAGTTCCACGAGGAGATGGGGTGTCCTTGCCCCGGGGTCTCGAATGCTCAATGGGACTACACGGGGCCGCGCGGCGTGGTATTTCGCACGCACGTGGTTCCCGTCGCGAGTACCGATTGCGTGCGGCCGAATCCACTGCCGGATGAGGTAGCTGCTTGGGGTTGGTTCGGGCGACGTCTTGTCGCCCGCTTGCCCCTCCATCCGGGTTTCGCGGCCTTCCTGGCCGTGCTCGACCCCTTCACGAAGGAGATGTGATGTACGAGACCAATACCTTCCTGTCCCACTACACGGCGCAGAACGGCATGCAACTGCGTTACCGTGAGCACCTGCACCCGGGTGAGACCGAGGCGCAGATGCAGGCGCGCGACGCCGACATGGGCGTCGCCCTGACGGCTGCGTTCCCGATCGCGTACGGCACGTTCCTGGAGTCGATCCAGTGCATGACGAACGACGCGTCCGAGTGGGCGCGTGCCCAGTGGTGGATCGCTGGCGACGTCCTGTACCAGATCGGGACCACCCCGGAACCGGGTGAGGCGTGGGCGGACTTCGTCGCCCGCTGGCTGTCCCAGTTGCAGCGCGCGGTGCGAGAGAACCCGCCGGTCTGACGCGAGTGGTTGACCGTTGAATCCGCTGGGGCTTCCCGAGGTCCCGCGGATTCACTGCGAGCGAGAACCAGATGACGGATCGACCTGGCCTGGGTGCCATCTACGTGCAGTCTTTGGGCGTCCCGCCGATGTCGCCCTGGGGCGTCCGCGCCGCGGACTTCCTCCACCACTGGCTCCAAGGGTTTCCCCGCATCGGGGACGAGTCCCTGCGCAAGACCGACTGGTCATCCCCCACAGAGATCCGGGTCCACCTGCGGACGTCGTTGACGATTGGGATGGAGAACGACCTGCTCACTCGTCTGGTCGTGCTCGCGCACAAGTACGGCGTAGGCGTCCGCCTCCTCCCGTGCACCCCTTACGCGATCTCCCTCGACCTCTACCCGATCCCGCAGATGCCACTCGCCACCGCTGCGGCGATCCACACCACAGAGTAGGAATCTCCAAGATTTCCGTGGGGAGTCTCCTACCCTGCAGCGTCTACGTAGGCGTCGAGAGAATACAACCCTACCCCTTTCCAAGTGAGGATTCGATGGCGACCGAAACGAGTGACCAGGCGGTGGCACGAGCCAAGCGCGAGGCCGCGCAACGTCGACGCGAAATCGCGGCTGCGATGGGTCGTGTCCGCAACAGCGTGACCAACCTGTCGAGCGTGGTCTCCGACCCAAGCTCGCAACCCGCCGAAGCCCTGCGCTACCTGTCCGACGTCGAGAGCGCGGTGAAGGATCTGCGCGAGCACCTGACCCAGAAGCCGGCTTCGGGATCGTGAACGAAGCCGACCAGTGCCCGTTGGTCGAGCCGCCGCTCCTGGACGGGCGGGCCTACTGGGGTCGGCGGTCACGATCTGACATGAGTTGGGTGCGCTTCCGAGCCCGCGTCGTCGACGTCACTGGCGCGTGCCCGACCACCTTGTGTCTACTCCCGGATGAGAACAGCGTGTCTCCCGTGTACTTCGTGGAGATTCGCGGACCGATCCCGGAGGGCACCGAGGCGACATACGGCTGCTGAAACAACGAGAGCGCGAACGAAGTGTTCTAGGACACTCCTCGCCTTCCCCCATCCCAGTGCGTTCGCGTTCTCGGCGAGGCCGGTGGCTCTAGTGGTCACCGGCCTCGCACTTTCTCCGGAGGTTCGCATGGCCGGTGGTATTGCCACCCACTACGCCCCCAAGGACTCGCGCGCGACCATGTGCGGGCTCGTCGGTGCGCCGTACCAAACGCAGGAGCTTGGGCGTACGAACTGTCGGCGTTGCCGCCACGCGCTCACCGCGCGATCGCGAGCGCTCGCCTTGACGACCGCAGCCGCGTGGCTCGACACCTACCAAGGGATCGACCGGACTGGCGTGCGCCGTGTTGCTGCGTGGCTGCGACGAGTCGCGGAGAAGAAGGCGGTGGACCGTGCTCGTCGTTGACGTCGCGGAGGACAGGATCCCATCTGTTGGGGGTGCGCTCCCATTCACTCTCCTATCCCTATCCGAACGACCCTCACCCAAGTGGGGCTCGGGTGAGACGCCGATGCGCTGCTCCGACCCCGACGTCAATTGGCACGGCGACGGGTTCGTCGGTCACACCCGGCGGTCCTGGTTCACCTTCGAGGAGGCCGCGCTGTGCCTGTTCTGAATGTCTCGGATGAGACGCTGAATGCGCACTTCACCGTCTTCGGTGACCTTGCCCCGCACCAAGAGTGGGCGCGTGCGGGCGATGAGGGATGCGGCGGTGGGCTTGGCTTGTCGATTGCCTTGGGGTTCTCCGGTGACGGTGACGGCTTTGGTGGTGGACTGTTCGGGGACGGGCACGGGATCGGCTCGACACAAGGTCGCGTCGACGGCCCGGCCGAGATCGGAGGCGAGCTATGCCTGTTCGGGTGATCTTGCTTCCACCTCGCAATTCCGCTCTGTTCGACGAGTTGTGTGTTGGGTCGGGTGCTGGTGACGTGCTGAACCCGCAAGGTGGTGACGTCCGTGGGATCTTCGACGTCGACGCTGGTGCCGGTGCAGGTGCGAACTACTTTGCCAGTTTGTTCCTCGCAGACCCACGGCAAACCGGGTCGTCCCACGTCGGAGAACAATCTCTCGTGCTCTGCCTGTGGGGTGGACCGTGAGCGTGCAGGATCGCTGCTTCCGCCTCCGCTACTGGGGCGGTCGTGTGCACTTCACGCGGCGGGATAGCTGCGCGTACACCCGATACCACCTCCACGCGAGCCCCGGCTGTCCGATCGGTGTCGCGCTGGAGTGTGCGCTCTGGCGCACTCGCAACCTTCGTCGTGAGTCCAACTACTTGGCGGACGACCTCGCGGCCGACGCGGTGTTGCGTGTGGTCCGCCACATGGGGAAGGGGGCGCTCACACTCTCGCGCTGCTACCGCCTCGCGCTGTCGAGCATGCTCTACCTGCTGCGCGAACGGAGGCAGCTACCCATCGACTCGACGGTCGACGCGCAGGACCTCCCGGACCCGCGGGGTGACGACGAGGACAACCAACTGGACGCGCGCGGGGTGGGGCTGCAACTCCTTGACCGCTTCGGTTATCGGCTGGTGCCGACGCAAGAGCGGGCGCTCCGGTCGATGTTCGAGGGGAAGAAGGGGAAGGACATCGCGAGTGCACGTGGGGTGACCAAGCAGGCGGTCTACGCGTCGGTTGTCTCGGGTCGCGAGCGGTTGCGTCGCGCGCTCGTGAGTGCAGGGGGCTCGCCGTGAAACTCGTGTGTGGTGGCTCCGACGATGTTGGTGTCGGCCGCGGCTACACGTGGACGACCGTGCACGGGCGACCAGCGGTTTCCGTGGACGGGCAGGATCTGGCGCACGGACACGGCGGGGGGATGCACTCCGTCTCTCGTACGTGCGCGTGCTGCTCGGACCATTCGGACGGGAACGGCGACTGGGTCGAGATACCCAGCGCGGATGAAGGCTCTGGTGTGCGCATCCTCCAGAGCCTGCGAGTTCGCGAGATCGGCTCGCTCTGCCTGTGGGGTGGGCCATGAGGTCCGCGGTGTCTTACCGGAACCTCCAGAGCATCTGGGATGGCGAGCCCTGTGCCAACCTGTACTGGATGGATGACGGTGTCACCGGCGTAGGGGAATGGAACTTTACCCAGATCGGCACGGGTCTCGCGTGGCTGGTACCTCGGTCGTGGGCTCGCGAGGACATGCTCGTAGAGGCCGGGCTCGATGGGGAGGGTGACGGTGTCATCTACCGGGGCTTCCGTGGGGACGAGGAGAAAGACGCCGCGCTGGTGTGCTGCGTGCTGTCCCTTTGGGGTGCGCCATGAAGCTCGTGATCGCGGAGAGCAGACCGAATCTGATCGTCGACGCGGTTCGCGAGTGGGCGCAGTGCGGCGAGGGTGAGCTAGCCGCTCCGACTCGCCCTCTCATCGGTTCGCTGTCGACGTACCAGGCGGGTTCCCCGTACGCGATAGGCAGAGACGGTGTGTCCGACTCCGTCCCCGAGAGCGTGCGGGACGAGCGCATGGCCGTGCTCTGCGTGTGGGGTGCGCCATGAATCGCTGGATCGTCTCTACCCTGCCTCCGGCGGTCATCGAAGATTGGATCCTGTGGGGTGACTCCGTGGACCCTTCCGGCATCACTCAGGGTGGTGCGGGCAGCGGGGGTCTGCTTGTTATCGGGGTCGGCTTCGGCTTCGGTGCTGGTGCCGTCGAGTCCGGGGACTCGGCCGCGACGTCCTTCGAGGACGACGATGCTTCGTGGGCGCTCTCGCTGTTTGGAGATCCCTCGTGAGGCTCCCGATTCTGGTCGACGACTTCACCAAGATCCGTAACGAGGTGTACCCCCGCATTGGGGTGGGTGAGGGTGGCGCTGCCGCGCGTGGGAACGGCTGGGGTGAGGGCGAGGGCGAGAGCAACGACGACGATGACCGCATACGCTCCTGGTCCGTGCCGTCCGATGCCGTGCTCTGTCTGTTCGGAGGTCCGCCATGACTCGACCGATCGTGACGTCGCCGCTCGCTTCGGAGTGGCCATGGGGTGACGGGCAGGGAGGCTTCGGATTCTCCGCCTCTGGTGCGGGTGGCGGACAGGGAGGGTACGACTCCCGTAACACGGGAGGCGGCGAGTCCACCGCCGATTTCCTGTCGGCTTCGGTCATGGAGCCAGTGGACCTGGCTCTCCCTCTCCTCGGGGGTTCGCCATGAACGGCCTGGTCGTCGACAAGCCATGGCTCTGGGGACTCGGTGAATCCGCGGACGGCGTCGGGCAGCACGAGGTCGGGGTGCTCCGGTCGGAGCGTGGGAATGGGACAGGAGACGGAGCCGGGAACATAGCGCACGGCTGGCAGTTGACGCGGCACGAGGACCACGCCGGCGCTCTGTTCCTCCTCGGGAGCCCGCCATGACTCGACCGATCGTGACGCCGCATGGGATCCTCGCCGACGCCTATGGGCGCGGTGACGGCGACGGGGATGGTGACGGTGATGGCGGCGACGTGTTCCTCCCTCGTGGGGATGGCGACGGTGATGGCGGTGACGTGTTCCTCCCTTGCGGGGACGGGGGCGGTCCGGGCTGCTGGAGGTCCCCCCGTTGGATCGGTGACAGGGTTGCGGACATGCCACGTGCGGAGCGTGACGCTCTAGCCCTCCCTCTCCTCGGGGGTCCCCCATGAGCCGCCCGATCGCCGACACCATCCGACAACGCGGCGGGGACACGGAATACCAGCCAGGAGACCGCCACCGATCGGGTGGTGGGGGTGGTGCGTGCATGTCCAGCGGCGACGGCTTTGGGGAGTTGGACGACGTCTGGGTCTCCATCGACTTCGGTGGCATCCGGGCGTTGCACGCCGGTGCGCTCGCCCTCCTCGGGAGCCCGCCATGAGCATCCCGGTCGTCGACAGGGAGAGACGTTTGGGCTGGTACAACTCCCGGAACCGATGGGGTTGCGGTGATGGTGCCTGGTGGACCCGAGGGGAAGGGAATGGAGACGGGGGCGAACCCTGGGAGGTGCGCAGCAGGGGCGAACCCTGGGACGAGGCGCACGTCGCGACGCTCACGCTCTTGGGTGTTTCACGTGTGACCGATGAGGGTGATAGCGCCCGTAACTGATTGCTAGGTAAGGGGTGGAGACGGAGCAGGGGGGAGTTGTGGAACAGGTGCTCCAACTATTGAACGATTGTTCATGCGGAGGGATCCCCACTGAATTGGTCGGACCCCGCACGCGGGGTGAACCCTCGCATTTCCATCCCCGTGTTCCCCGTGCGGGAGCGTCTACAGGCGTGACCCACCTGGACCCGAGGCCCGTCCCCATGGAGATCCTGACCCCTGATCGAGTGCTGTCGGAGGTGCAGTTCTTCCGCTCCCCTTGGGGTGTCGGGATGGGCGCATCCGGATTCAGCGCAGACGGCTTCGGCGACGGATGGGCGGGGTCCGACGGTGAGGGTGGAGGCGACGGCTTCTGTGGACGGGGCAGCTACGTCGGCGGTGACGGGATGGACCTCGCCCACGATGAACGAGTCGTGGACGAGTACCAACAAGGGGACGTCCTGTGCCTGCTCTGATCCCTGTCGGTCCACCCAACTATCCGGGCTCCGGACTGAGCAGCGCCGGGTTCGGCGGGGTTCTCGACAGCTGGTCCGATGGCTGGGGTGACGGCTGGGACGGTTGGGGCGATGGCTGGGGTGGGCGTGGCCTCCTCGTCGCTGGTGATGGGATGGACACCGGCCACAAACAGTTCATCGGTGGCGAGGACCGACAGTGGAACGTCCTATGCCTGTTCTGATTCCTGTCGGTCACTCCAACTTTCCTGCCTCTGGAATGAACAGTGTCGGGTTCGGTTGGGCTCTCGACGACCCCAGCGACTGTCCCAGCGACGGCTACGGCGACGGATGGGGTGACGGCTGGTGTGGCGACGCCCCCGGCGATGGCTTCGGTGGCGGCTTCGGCGACGGCTTCGGCGACGGCCACGGGGGAAACCCGTGGGCTGACGGTGGTGTCCGCAACTTCGACGAGAACGCTCTATGCCTGTTCTGATCCCTGTCGGTCCTCACGACTCGCACGGCACCGGGGGTGGTGCGCTTGACGGCTCTGGCCAAGGCTGGGGTGGATTGAACCACCCCTCCAAAGCTGGGGACGGGTTGGGGCGTGGGACCGGACAGTTCATCCTCGAAGGTGTGAACCAACGGTGGTTCGTCGTTCGGGATGGGGACGCGCTATGCGTGCTCTGATCGTCACCCCACTATCCCGCGCACGCGACCGCCGACACCGTTGGCGCATCCAGCCGAGCGACGATTGGGGCGTCGGTGAGGGTGGGGGCGACGGCAGCGGCTGGGGTCACGGTGTCTCGCATCGCTCCGCCTTCTCGTGCGATGGAGTTGGGGACTACGAGGCGGAAGTTGGTGACGGTGCCGGATGGAGTGAAGTGGCAGAGGAGAGTGCGCTGTGCCTGCTCTGATCGTGGTGGGATACTACGACCACAATAGTGGTCGTTTCCAGGGTGGCGGCGGGGCCGGTATCCAGGGCATCGGCGAGTATGCAGCCGACGGGACCGGTGGTGGCTTGGGTGCCTACTACGGAGGACTAGGCAGTAGCGACGGGGCTGGCGGTCCCGAGGAGAATCCACTATGCCTGCTCTGATCTTGCGGTGGCGACCCAACGGTAGAGGTGACGGCGACGGTGGACTCTTCATCGCTGGGGCGGGCGGAGGGTCGAATCTCTTTGGTGTGGTCGCGGGTTATGGCATGGGGTTCGGTGGATTCGCCGGGAGTGGTTCCGGCATCGGTGACGGCAACAACATCGAGGCTGACCCGCTCGCGGACCTGAGCAGGGGCACCACCCGCGACGAGGCCGAGGAGAACCCACTATGCCTGCTCTGATCGTCGACGACCACCAGCAGCGGCAACAAGAAAACTCCCTCACGTTCGTTCGTTCGTGGTGACGGCCACGGCGGAAGCATTTACACGCTCGGTGGTGTCGGGCTCGGGGGTGGGGGTTGGGCACTCGCGACATCTGACGTCTCCGACGGGATGGGCGATACGTACGAGTTCCTCATGGGTCTACCCGAACGCCGGTGCGCCGATGGCTTCGGGATCACGGTCGAGCCTGGTGGGGGAGCGTCGCTATGCCTGCTCTGATCGTCGGTGAGTTCGACGCCTTCGGTGCTGGCCAAGGTGCTGTGTACTGGGATGGGTTCGGTGGTGAGGCGGATAATGGTTGGAGCCGCATCGAGGAATACCCCAGTGGTGACTCCTTCGCGAATGTCTTCGGGGATGGACACGGAGGGGCGGTGGCACGCTCCTATCTCTGCCTGCTCTGACCGCAAGCGGGTGTCCGCTCTGCGTGGCTCTCGGTGATCGGGAGCAAGTAGTCGAAGGAAATCCCCGCGAGTTCGTGCAGGTGACGCGTCTCTAGTGCAGACCGATCCCACCGCGAGCCCGTCCATGCCCTCTGCGTCCATCGTCCAATCAACACCTTCCTGGTCGGCCAGGGATGAGGTGGTCCACACGTGGGGTGACCCCATTGATGCCGACGGTGAGCACATTGAGTTTGGGGACGGTGATGGTGGCGATGGTGGTGGGAGTGGGGGCTTCGTTATCGTCGAGGGTGGATTCAGCGAACCATCCACCCCTGAGAACGTGCTCCACTACGGGTTCGCACTATGCCTGCTCTGATCGTGACCACCAGACAAGACGCCTGGTTCGACTCGCGCCACGACCTGCGCGTCTTCGTTGCTGCTCGCCCCGGTGCCCCTGTCGATGGGCGAGGGGAGCGGCCCCCGACGGGTGGAGGGGAGGCCAGTGACATCGCTGATGCAGGTGACGGCTACGGCGGTGGGGGTCCCGGTCGAGGGTGCAGCTACGAGCCCGAGGAGAACCCACTGTGCTTGCTCTGATCGTGGAGTTCATCGCTGACGACGCGGGTGACCCCGACGCCTACTACTTCCATCACGTAGGTGGTGTGGCGTCCCCCGCTGTCGACCGCTGGGAGTTGCCCGAGGACGAGGACGGTTCTGGCCTTGGTGGGGACTGCGTGGGGGATGGGGTTGGTGCCGGCCACGGTGGCAACCAGTTCCCTCGCAACGGCGAGAGTGATCTGTGGAGTGTGGTACGGCACGGGAATGCTCTATGCAACCTCGGCTGATCGAGCACAGCGGAGCGGGCTTCGGTTCTGGTCACGGCGGGTTCGTGGACCGCGCGTCGGGCGCGTACGGTGATGGGCTCGGGGGTGGCGAGTGGGTCAACGACGCATGGCGGTGCGACCGAGGGTCTGGACGTGGTAGTAACTACCACTCGGCTGAAGGTTTCGGTGGGCCACTATTCGACGACCGCGCGGGGTGGGCATGTCTCATCTGATCGCATCTCAACTACCCGAGTCGAGGTTCCCCGGGAGGGGTAGGTGGTGGGGCGACGGCGCAGGCGGTGACGGCGATGTTGGCCCGGTCGGCACCGGCGGGGAGGATGTCTGGAATTACGGCCTCGGTGCAGGTCTTGGTGCGTCCGTTGCCGGGCTCGGTCCGCCGACGGGTTCGGGGGACTGCTGGTCGACCAGTTCCGGCGACGGTGGCGGGGATGTGGCCGAACTGCAGGAAGGTGTCGTATGCGTGCTCTGATCGTGCAACTCAGCTTCGGTGCTGACGGACCTAGTGGCATTGGTCGAGGGGCCACACCCGACGGTGATGGCAGTGGAGACGTCCGCGAGCACAACGACGGAATGTTTTGGACTCGTGCAGACGGCAGTGGGGATGTCGACTTCCTCGGCGGCGGGTCGTGGGGAGAACACGCGGAGGCCACGCTGTGCGTGCTCTGATCTTGGAAGTGTGTAGGAGCCCCCATTCCTTCAGGGTCGCACTCTGGTGGTGCGGTGCCGGAGATCACGGGGGAGGTTGCGGCGAGGCGCTGTCTTTCGCTGACTCACCGATCTCCAACCTGGACGGCGGGGACAAGACGTCCGCAAACGGTAACGGTGAAGGCATGTTCCTCGACTTCGGTGTGTTCCCGCGGGAGTCCGTCCTATGCGTGCTCTAGCTCGCGACCTTCACGCCTCGGGTCACCCACCTTCGATCATCGTGGACCGTGCTTCTCCGGCGACCCGAGGCTCTGGGGCCGGTGGACTAATCATCTCCCCGGCTGATGGGTGGGATGACGACGCGTACGGATGTGAGTTGGCTGCTACGCACGACGCAGGTGATGGCGACGGTTGGTTCAGAGGCAACCGAGGTGTCGTAGGTGGCCCACGGGCAGACGAGGAGGCCGCGCTATGTCTGTTCTGATCGGCGATCGAGCGGACGGAGTAGGGGCAGGGAACGGTAGTGTGAACACGATCCTATCCTTCCAGGTTGACGATATGCTTCCGCTCAAGGCAGGCGGATTCGGCGAGAGCACCTTCCCCAGCGGTGTTGGGGATGGTGGGAGCCCCAACGGTCGCATCGGCATGGGTGGGGGTGTCAGTCACCCACTTTGGGGTTGGGTGCTCGATGCCGTAGACGGCGAGGGGGCCTCACACCCAGCCGCGGGGTGCCTATGCCTGCTCTGATCGTTGGTTTCCCAGGTGGTCGAGGTGACGGACCAGGGAGTCTCTACCGCGGTGGTGGACGAGGGGTCGGCAACGATGTCTTCTGCAATGGCGACGGTGAGGGTGGCAACTTCGACAGCAACACCGGGGACGGCCTCCTCGGGGCCACCAGCCTGAGCGAGAGTGGTGACGGGTACGGGCTTGAGAACTGGCGTCGGATGTCTCTCGTCCTCCCCCTCTGGTGACGATCCTGCTATAAATCCGAAGGAAAGTCTGGGCGTTCGCAGTTCTGCGGCGTCTACTACAGCGCACGCAGTGACGTCCTCCCCACGTTGTGGTCGAGCGGTCGGTGTGGGCGAAACTCACGTTTTCTGGAGAAACGAAAGTGAGCAACAACACGCAGATGAACACCGCGGTCTCGGCCGCGCTCGCCTTGGCGCTCGCGGACGCCCACGCGTTGACGTGGCCCGCGGACCAGAAGTGCGGTCGACAGGGCGACGTGCTGATCCAGCGCCTCGACCCGGCGGACCCCCGCCTCGACCAGGCGGCGATGCTGTCGCGCACGCGTCGCGTCGACCGTGTGATCGCGCGCGGCTCCCGCGCCGCCCACGTCGCGAGCGAAGAGGCGACGGTGTACGAGGACCCGGAGGGGTCGCTCGTCGTCTCGACGAAGCCGTGGGCGCTCGTCCACCGCGACTCGCCGGGTGACCGCCACCACCCGCACGTCATGCCCGCGGGTGCGTACCTCTGCACCCAGCAGCGCGAGATGACGGCCGCGGGCGTGGAGCAGCAGGTCGCGGACTGACCGCGCCGGCTCCGACAACAACACAGACAACAAACCACACAAGTCAAAAGGAACTCACGATGTCCACTGCGATGATGCTGGCGCAAACTCTGGATCTGAACCTCGTCGACGAAACGAAGATCGACCCGAAGATGGACCCGATCGCGTGCGCGGACCTCTACGCCCGCGGCGGTCTCCGCAAGCTGCTCGACGAGCCCGGTGTCGAGGCGTTCGACCTCGGCGACTGCGCGGTCCGCCTCGGTGAAGGCGCGAGCGCGTACGTCGGGCGGTGCTTCCGCCTGACGGGCACCCCGTTCGGCGAGGTCCTCGCCTGCCTCGGCGGCTGGAACCTCCGCCGCTGGGGCACGCAGAAGGGCTTCCTCGAAGTCGCGTGGGGCACGCCGAACATGGAAGCGTGGGACCCCGCGCCGGGTCTCCTCGTGCCGTGGTCGCGCGTCCTCCTGATCGAGAAGCGCACGACGACGGCGTGGAAGGCGCGCGGGTTCTGACCATGGCGCTCACGACGATCGAACTCGCCGAGGGCGAGACCTGTCTCGACCGATTCTTCGCCGACAAGGTGCGGCGCAAGATCCTCCGACCGGCTGCGGCCCTCCAGATCCAGAACGTCCACACCCGTGCGGCAGTCCTGAACGAGGTCGACGGCTGGGCGGACGTCCTGGGTGAACCCATCGAGAGCACGCCCGAGGGGGCACTCTTCGTCGTCGACTGGGCGACCACGCGCTTCCTTCGCGTGAACTGCCCGAGCACGGGACAGACGTACGTGCTCGGTGTCCCGGCCGAGATGACGACCGTGAAGGACGCGCGTGCGTGGGTCAACCGCGGGGCCACGAGCGAAGACATGCGCGGCATGGAATCCTGATCGGAACCCTCTGCCGCCAACCCGTCCGCCCCGTGTGACCTTTCCCCTTGGGTTGCACGGGGCGGACTCTTTTGGTGACCTACTATGCGACTACTCGATTGGGCTGTGCGTCACCCCCAGGGCTCGGGTGAGTCCTGCTACGGCGGGGGAAACGGCAGGGGGGACGGGTTGTTGTTGGCGTGGCACGACCAGACGGGGGAAACCAACCTCACCGAGTTTGAAGGTCGCGAGATCGGTTGTGGTGCCGGGTCAGGGGGCTTCTTCGGTGTCGCTGATGGGTACGGCTCGGTCCGAGCAGTCCCCATGGAGGCCGTCCTGTGCCTGCTCTGACTCGACAAGTGCCCGAGCAACGCAGGTGGCCCTCGGCCTCTGGTGAGCCCTTCGCAGAAGGGGGTGCGGGTAACGGCCGTGGCGAAGGTGATATGTACCTGGGCGGTACAGGAGAGACCGGGCTCTTCCGTTTGGGTGCGCGTGTGATCGGTTTGGGTGCCGGCGCTGGGGGCTACACCGCCAATGCCGACGGGTATGGCAACTCCAGGCAACGTAGTGTGGAGGCCGTCCTGTGCCTGCTCTGACCTCGATCCTCCCGGACAACGTTCCGTGGCTCCGCGACACGGGTGACCCCTGGGTGTTGCTGACCGGGGACGGCTTCGGTGACCCGCACATCGAAGCGGATAACCAGGGTGACCCCGACATCTCGACGAGGTGGATACCAGGGGACGGTCCGGGCGAGAGTCCATCGGATGGGCATGGACCAGGATATGCCGGGTACAGCGACTACGCGACCGGGTACGGTGACGGGATCGTGCGACCTCTCGTGGAGTCCGTCCTGTGCGTGATCTGATCGCCTCCCCGCACAACGGCCATGGGGCTGGAGCGGCCACCAACACGCGCTGCGGTGGCTTCGGTGGGGGTCTCGGGTCCTGCAACATCCTGTGGTTGTCATCGACTGACGGCGATGGCGAGGGGCTCTGTGATGTCGTCTGCTCCCAACACGGTACCGGCTACGGCGGCAACTACTTCAATGGTGGCGGCTCCGGCGCACCAGTGGACGGACGTCGCACGGAGTCCCCTCTATGCCTGCTCTGACGATCGTCGGCTTCCACGATTTCGAGGAACACGTGATCGGGCGGCAGGTCTTCTACGAACACACGCAGCAACTCACCGAGGAGAAGCAGACCGGAGACGGTCGGGTGTTCGGCTACCCGTCGGACGTGCGTGGTGATGGGTTATCCGGTGGTAACCGCTGGGTCGAAGGGATGGTCCTATGCCTGCTCGCGACATCCTGACTGCTAGGCACGCCGACTATGGGGACGGGGACAACCCAGGGGTGTGGGGAGAGTTCTCTACCTGGTTCGCTTGGGACTGCGGTGGCGGGCAGATAGGCGACGGGGAGACGCAGGGGTTCGCGCAAGTCGGCGACGGCGCGCGTGTCGGCTTCATGCTCGACGCGGGGTTCGGTGATTGGCAAGACTACGGCGTGGCATTCCTCCCGCTGCACGGGTCTCTGTGTGTGCTCTCGTGATCGCACTCCCTGACCTCATCAAGTGGTTTGGCTGGACTGGTGCGTTCTCGTCACCCTCGGTAACCTCCGGTAACGGATCTGGTACGGGTCCCTGTCCCTGGGATAGCGGGGTAGAAGATATCCAGTGCGGATCCGGCTTCGGCCTCAGTGGTGGGGACGGCGTGAGCCTTCAGATGATCGGCGACCAGATCACGTTCGGCTACCTCTGCGTCGTGGGCCAGGGGGCGGCATGAGTTGCCCGGTCACCGAGCGGGCGGGTGGGCCGATTCGATCGGACGGCATCCTCGACGAGGTCCCCGACTGCGGCGACATGCAGGCATTCGTCTGGATGCGGCGTGCTGTACTCGGCTGCCCTCTCGTGATGTTCGTCTCGGGTGGGGGTGAGGTCGAGCCCATCCCCGGCTTCCCTGTCTCGTTCACCACTGACAGCGGCGCGGGCTCGCTCTGCCTGCTCTGATTCCAGGATTTCCTCCTCCGACTCGTGCGGCTCGCGGCGTCTACAGGGCGAAGGTTTCATTCTGTAGGAGGTACAAACATGCAGCGCACGATCGTTCCGACCCTGAGCATCCCGGCTGGGAGCGTGCTCGCAGACGAAACGGAGCCCAGGGAGCACTTCGTCGTGGTCGCCTACCTCGGTCTGTGGTCGACCAATCCGGCCGTCCCGGACGAGGACCGGGCCAGCCTGTTGTGCTCGCCCGTGGTGGCGAAAGCGCTGCGGGAGTACCCGCGTGGCAGTGCCTCCCTCACCGTCACGAAAGAGCACATCCGCGAGTGGTCGAAGAAGGACAAGGTCTTCGACCGTGTTCCGCACGCGGCCCTCGTCGGCACCCGGTTGCGCACTCACACCTGCGTTACCGCGGGGCGCGTATACGAGATGCTCCAGGAGGAGGGGGGGTGAGCGGTTGGTCTCCCGGCAATCGGGGCTGTTCACCGGCGAGGAGCGCCAATTGTGGGGTTACCTCGCGGCCTCTGCCATCCACGGCGGTTCCTTCACGGACGCGGGAGAGATCCAGGAGTTGTGCGACAGCCTGGTCCTCTCCCTGCGCGAGCGCTCGAACCCGCCACCCGTCTTCAACTTCTGTCTGGGCTAATTCCGTGGACGTCGCGCACCGTCGGTTCGCCCGTTGGTACGTTCGCGTCGTCCTCGTCGTGACCCTCCTCGTCCTCGTGCTCGCGCTGTCCGCTGGGGGTAGTCCATGCCCGATCTGAAGCCGCGTCTGCTGTCCCGTGCGTGGGTGCGCGCTCGCGTTGCATTCATCCGCGTCCGCTGGGGATGTCGCTACGTCTACGAGCACACCCGCGCGAGTTGGCTGAACTGCGAGTACGTGGGCCACGTCTCGCGACACCCAGTGGCTTACCGACCGTTCCTGCGGTGGGTGGCCACGCTCCCGTTGTCGCTCGCGCTCTGCGGGTGGCTCACTCCGTTCTCCGAACCGATGCCCGAGGGTGGGTACACGGGGGTTGGGGGTTCGACCACGGTGTGGATCATCCTGGAGGTGTTGCGCTCCATGTGGGTCGGCTGGCTACTCGGGACGGAGGTGCGCATTCAGGAGCACCTGCGTGCGCAACTACGGGAGAGGAAGTCGGACGTCAAGCTGCTGCTCTTCGCGTACTACGGCGACGAGCCCGGCCGTCCAATCGGTGCGATCTTGCGTGAGTCCCACCTCCCCGCACTCGACGGCGGGCTGGCCCACCGCGTACTCACGGGGGTCGCAGCCGCCGCACGCTTTGCTGGGTGGCAAGCAAGAGCCGCCGCCGAGAAGTCCAGCCTCTCCGTGCGCATCCCCGACGGGATGTGAAACTATAGGATTTTGTAGTAGCACACCAGGGGGCAGACTCTATCCTTCGCGTGCGTCGGCGATGGGGCCGGCGCAACGATGTCGAGGAGTCGAACGATGGTTACGCGGAACAACGGCAAGCAGCGGACGGGCAGCGGTCTGGTCGACAACATGGATACGATCCGCTGGGGTGAGCAAGCCCAGCAGGATGCGGTCGCCTGGCACTTCGGTGCGAAGCGGGTACCGCGGGAGAACGAGCCTGCGTTCGTGGCCGGATTCGCCGATGGCTGGCGCGCGTGCCTGTCGGCGCTCAAGCTGCACGGCGTGGTCGTCAGCTTCGACCGCCTGGCCTCCGACGTCGCCGCGGAAAAGGCGGGTGTCAAGTGAAGCTCGCGACGATCTACCGCGGCGTTCGCCACCTCCTCAACAACAAGCTCGGGAACCTCGCACACGCGATGGTCGAGGACGGCCGCATGATCGTGACGAACGGTCGGGCGCTCGCGTCCGTGCCGATCACGCGCGAGCCCGAGGACCCCTCGAAGATGTTCGTCGTGGGATCGCTCCTGCGATGGCTCTGCACCCGGGTTCGCCCGGGGAAGGGTCACGAGGTGCGGGTCGAGGCCCACCGGGGGCGGGACACCGACAACGTGATCCAGCAGAGCGGGGCGTGCCTGGGGCCGAAGGGTGGCCGAGGTGCTGCCGAGTTCTACTCGCCGCACTCCGTGGAGGATGACCCGCCGGACTCCGCCTACGGCATCCTGGTCGACGCGACCTCGATGGCGAAGAAGTGGGTCGCGCAGGACTGCTCGAAGGGCATCGACATCGCGTTCGACGCGCAGGCGCTGCGCGACCTCGCGGACGCCCTCGGTGCGCTCCCGACCGACAACGCAGACCTCCCGGTCACGCTCACGGTCGCTCGGGTGGAGAACAAGAGCGGGGCGGTGCTGCTCGTACGCGCGGGCCGCGGCAAGCACCTCCGCGACAGCGCGGCGGACGCGATCGGGTGCCTCAACGCTGACGTTCGCGTCCGCAACCCGGTGTGAAATACTTTCCGGTTTTGTAGTAGACTTCACCGATACACGATCTATCTTCCATGCGTGTTGGCGATGGGGTCAACGCAACGGTTACGAGGAGTCGAACGATGGGCGCGAACGAGACCACCCCCCTTCCCTGGACCTCGGCGGGCAAAGAGCAGACGCTGACGACCGTGTACGGCGCGGACGGGCAGCCGATCTGCGACATGCTGGCGACCGCGGCCCCTGGCGACGGTGCGCTGATCGCCCGCGCGGTCAACGGCTACGCGGCGATGCGGGACGCGCTGCAGAAAGTGTTGGCAGACCTGGACGCGCTGATCTCCGACTCCCATGGCGTCGTTGGTCTACACCGCAACGGCGACGTGGCGACGTGGTCGGAACTGACCGACGGCGGGCGGTTCAATGAGTGGCTTTCTTTGGGCCACGCCCGCGCCGCGTTGAGCGGGAGCCAAGTGACGACCCCCAAAGTGCGGGCCGGTCAGTGGGTCGTCGCGGGTACGAACCGCGAGGACTTGGACTGGGGCCGCGTGTTCGAGCACTACGACTCGCTGCACGTCTCTTGGGAGTCGTCCCAATGCTCCACGCCCGCGCCGACGATGGACGGTGGTGACTGGCCATCCGACGTCGAAGTCCACGCGACGCGCGAGGCCGCGCGAGCGGCGTTCGAGGCTCGCTACTCGAAGCTGGGGGAGTGACATGTCGCTACGGATCATCGCGACGTGCGCCATGTGCGGTGCGGCGTCGACACAGCTAATGCGCTTGCTCCCCGTGTCCTCGGACGTGCGCATCGACGAGTGCGCGGAGACGGGGGTACGCGGCATCCGCGACGCGCTGGAGGAGTTCGGCTGGGTCGTCCAATTCAACGGCCCGAACATCGACGTCTACTGCTCACTCGCGTGTGCCGAGTAACCCTGGAGGCAACATGAACGTTCACGACTGGAAGGATGACGAGGTCGCGTGGGTCGAGCGCCTGATCGCCGAGAAGGGTCACCCCCACGTCGGGCGAGGGAACGTCCGCTCGTACGTGCGCACGCAGATCGCGAGCGCCCGCCGGGATCGCCGGCAGGACGTGGTCGACCACCTGCGCTCCCTCTTGCCGACGATCACGTTCGAGCCCGACGTCACCGAGATGAACCTGCGCGATCGCGCCGCTCGTGCTCTCGACCAGGCGCTCCAGCGTGCGTTCGCGGACGCTGCCGTGCGACTGAGCCGCCGGCAGATGGAGGCGCGGTCGACCTTGGCGGGGTGGCTTGACGGGGTCACGAAGCTGACGGACGAGCGCGTCGTCGAGACGTGCGCCTACTTGGAGGCGGGTACGTGATCCCTGCTCTGCCTGCAGGTGGTCTCGACATCGCGGGCAACCGGGCGGAGTGCGGTGACTTCGGTGGTGGCTTCGGCTCGTGGGGTTGCACGGGAGGAGGCTTTGGTGAGCCGTACGCCGGCAAGGATGGGAATGGGGATGGTGTCGGGACATTCGACTACTTGTACTGCGGTGCGGGTCTCGGTGGTCGAGGCGCAGCCGACGGTGAGAGCAACCGGGCGGAGGCTCCACTATGCCTGCTCTGATCCAGGGGGAGTTCAACGCCTACGGTTTTGGCCGAGACGCGGGGTGGGGTGACGGACCCATCATCGGTGATGGTGAGGTGGACGGCTGGGGTGATGGCGAGGGCTACCTCACTGGTGACGACCACGTGAACGCCTTTGGGGGTGGAGACGGAGAGGCAGAGGAGTGTGGGTCGCTATGCCTGCTCTGATCGCTTCTGGTGGTGGCGACCTCGGTGCGGGGCGCGGCCAGCTCTACCACCGCCGACCGAGCGACGGCTACGGCAGTGCTGGGTCGGGAGGAGCGGGCCAAGGGGCGGTCGAATGCGACGGCGTGAGCGACGCTCGCGATGAGTCCTCCATCTGGTGGCGCACGTCCGACTGGGACGCCGCATTGTGCGTGCTCGCGTCCCAACCCGCGGCGTGAACTACTCTCGGATTTTGTAGTAGCACTCCACGCGAGTCGCACTATCCTTCGCGGGTGTCGGTGATGGGACCGACCAAGCGAGGGCTCGACGATGAAGCTGTGTGACCGCGAGTGGTACGACCTGATGGCGCAGTTCGAGAAGCAGTTCCGCCACGAGGGTCGCCTCGACCGCGAAGCGTCTTCGATCTGGCCGAAGCGTCGGTACTACCAGGACGGTCGGGTCAACGATCTCTTTATCGCGTTCACCGCCGGGTACGCCCTAGGCACCTCGGTCGAACGCCTCGAACACTCCGGAGAATGACATGGCTTTCTATTGGGTCGAGATCAAGGGTTCCGCTCGTGGGGGCGGGACCGCGCAAGCGGACTCCGCGGACGCGGCGAAGGCGATCGCGGTGCAGGCCGGGCACGACGAGTCGGCGATCGGTCGCGTGCGCACCCTGCCGTACCCGGCGAACCCGTACCTGAACGAGATCGGGTGGCCGGACTTCTGCTACCAGCCGGAGACCTGCGCGGGCAAGCACTCGTGTCAGGCGCGGCGCGCGTGCACGGAGTGACAGCCGAGCACCTTTCTTCGGATTGACGACGAGGTCTCCCTCGTCCACGGCGTCTAGGTGGTGGGTCTAACTGGAGGTCCCCCGTGATCGTGAACTCCCTTCCCTTCCTGCGTTGGCGGGTCCGACAACTCGATGCCCTGTGGGAGACCACTATCGGTCTCGTGCCGTACCTCGACGACAAGACGTTCCTGAACGACCAGACGTACGGTGCGTGGCGCGAGTGGTTGCTCGCGGATGCGCCCGAGGCGGAGATCGACGGTTGGCTGCGGCAGGGTGCCGAGCGGTTGCTCCGCTGGCTGCGCGCTCACGTGGCGCTGCGCGTCCGAAGCTGCATTCCGCGTCTGGACCAGCGGATCAAGGGGCTCGTCGACACCGCGTTCATCGACCTCGACAGCGTGCGGCGGGAGCACGCCGACGCGCTGACGAACCGGAGCGTCAAGCTGTTCGCGTCCGCGCTCGACCAGATCCCGGGGTGCCCCACCGCGGGGGACCTCGCGTGGACGTTCAGCAGCATCTTCGACGACAAGCTGGCCGATACGGAGATCGAGGCATGAACGTCCCTATCTGTATCACCATCCTGGGTGTGGCCCTCGGGGTCGCGAGGGTGTGCGTGTTCTGGTGGTTCGCGTCACGCGGTTCGAGGGGGAAGCGACGATGAGCAAGGAACTGGATCCGAAAGAACAAGTGCGCTCCGCGTGGGCTCGCATCGGCACGCTGCCGAAGTGGGCGCAAGACGAGATGCAGAGACTCCACCTGGAGAACAAGGAGATCCGTGCGTTCCACGAGAGCCTCACCCAGCCAGCAACCCCGGAAGCACGAGCCAAGCACGGCATCTGGGTGCCGAGCAAGCCGATCTTGACCTTGGCACCGATCAAGGACACCGCGGTCGCACGTGGAGACGACATCATGTCCCTGCGGGTCGGCACGTGTCGATCGTTCGACATCCGCTGGCACCGTGCGGAGCGTGCGGGCGAGGAACCCTCGCTGCGTATCCACGCGAGCGACAGCGTGCTCATCCAGCCGTCGTCGTCGAACTCGATCTACCTGACGTTCGCCAACGGGATTCGGTGAGGTCGAGGTGAGGGAGTCCACTGTGCCTGTTTTGATCGTCGACGACTTCAACGACACCGATGGCGGCGGTGACTTTGACACGTTCGCCAACGGGAACGGCAGGGGTGGTGGGCGGGGAGGATTGCTCTATTTCAACGGGTACGGTGATGGCATGGGAGGCTTCGCCGACCCAGCTAGCGGCATGGATGATGCATTCGGTGAAGGCAGTGACAGTGGGAGAGTGTTCGAGGGGGTAGCACTGTGCCTGCTCTGATCGTCGAGGGCCTCAACGGGCTCGGGGGTGGTAGCTGGTACGACTACGGGCACGGCAACGGGGGCTCCGCCTTCGCAGGCCAGGGTGGGGCGGGCGAGCCCATTTGTATTGTTTGGTGCGGTAGTGGAAGTCCAGTGGTGGTGTTCTTGGTGTGAGTGGTGAGTCAACGGGCTTGGGGGCTCACTGACGAAGCGTTTTCGGTGACGGGTATTCCAGCGAATGGTACGGCGGGGTGAACGACAGCGAACGCGCGTTCGAGCACGGAGCGCTGTGCGTCCTACTACTGGCGGAGACGTCCAGATGAAAGGGCCGATCACGCGCGAGGAGTTCGATCAAGCAGTCCGCCGTGCTGTCCTCCAGGACCTCGGAGTGCTCCGCTCCTACCGCGAGGTCCTGGCCTACCCGCGCGAGCGCGCAGGTAGGGGTGGATACTTCCGGCTGTACGTCCGTGGGTTCCCCTTCGGGACCCTGCTGTCCGAGCGCGACATCATGGAGCACGCACCGCCGTTGTTCCGTCGCATCTGGGAACGTCGTAGGGGGTCGGCATGACCATCGTGCACCTGCCTGCCGACGGAACATTCGAGGCCCCCTGGGACGTGGGGGTAGGTGCTGGCGGCAGTGCATTCAGGTGTTACGGCCGTGCGGACGGAACAGGTGCGGGAGGGGGAGGGGGAGGGGGACCGCGTCACTACCCAGATGGTGACGGCTTCGATGCGTTCGCGGTTGACGGTTGGCGGGGCGGCCTCACACTTCTGGACGCCGAGACCCAGTTTGCTCTCTGCTGCCTGTAACAGGAGGTTCCATGGCCTGGTCGTGCTTCCACACCCCTCAAGTGTTCCACGATCTATCCGACGAGTTCTCGGGCGAGATCGACCCGTTGGACGCGGCACTCGACATCGTGAAGATGAACGAGGAAGAGCTACTCCGCAGCCCGCAGCCAGGACTGCGGTTCGTCCTCGTGCTCACCCCGGGTGATTGTCCACCGGATGGTGACGGCGAAGGGGACGTCCACGTCGAGGTCCACCTCCCCGCCCCTGGAGTCGTGAACGCCAGACTGGTCGAGCCGTAGGATTTCCGCGCGGAGGAAGCACACGCACGAGCGTCTACAGGGGTGGAGGTGCGTATGCGTCGCAAGAGCAAGACGGTGAAGTGGGCGAAGACGACTCGCTCGTACATGAACGAGGACGGGTGCCGAGGGACGCAACTCGTCTTCTCCGCGCGTGTCGGGTCGTTCTCGGTGGTCCTGCGGTCGCCGACGGACTTGTCCCCGCCGGGAGTGTGGAACCTCGGCTACCACACGGAAACACCGAAGCGACCCAACGAAGCACAGTTGTCCGGTGACGTGTACTTCGAGTGCCCACCGGGCGCGGACGCACGAGCGCAAGCTCTCGCGCTGACCACGTTGCGCAAGGTCTGGTCCACCCACGTGAATGCGTTGCAGGGTGCGCTGTCCTCGCTCCCGGCGGAGGCTTGAGGATGTCGCGCGCGGACTTCTGCCACGTCTCGGACGGTGAGTGCGAGGCCCCTGCGGGTTACCGGACTGGTGCTGGGACATGCGAGGGGGACGTACGCACGCGGTGCGTCTGCTTTGCGTGTGGTCAGCACGTCTGCCGGGCGTGCTCCACGATCCGAACGTGGATCATCAACAGCAAGCGGAAGCACAGAATCTGCCGGGACTGCGAAGAGTCCGTACGCCTTGGTGTGCTCACCTTCAGCTACCGCGGCATCGGATTCTCCCGCACGAGCAAGGGGATCTGGGTGTTCGACCAGATCCCACCGACCGGCGGTTGGTGGGCGCGGTACACGACCCCCACCGAGGCCAGGATCCTCGACGACCCGCGCCGTCCGGTCAACGAGGGCCTCGCGATCATGCACCTCGCGATCGACCGTCTGCTCGCAGGCAAGGTCGTCTACACGGGCGACATCCGCGACAAGCACCTGGCCAGTGACCCAACCCACTAGCACTGAACACCGAGCCCGCGGATACCCCGTCGGGCAACCATAGAAAGGGAAGTCCCATGAAGCGTCTGCTGTCCTATCTGTTCGTCCTGCTGCTCCTGTTCCTGTCCCCGTTCGTGCACGCCGCGGGTGTCGTCTCCGTCGGCACCGGTGCCGCCAACTCCGTCGGTGACATCAACGTCTCGGCCGCGCCCTACTCGGGCAACGCGTCGGCGGCGATCTCCGCGGCGCTCGCGCAGTGCCAGCACATCGTCATCCTGCCCGGGAAGTACGTGTGCCCGAGCCCGATCTTGGTCGTGCCCGACAACGTGTGCGTGGACGCCCGTGGTGCCGTGTTCGTGCCGACGTCGAACACGACCGCGCAGGGGCAGTTGTTCCACGTCACGGGTGACCGCTTCCACCTCGATGGTGGGGAGGTCGAACTCCAGACGTTCACGGACGGTCAGTACGTGATCTACCTAGCGGCCTCGCACTACAGCGTCATCGAGGGCACGGCGTTCACGGCCAAGTACACGCCGACGTCGTACGTCCAGCCGATGACGGCGATTCGCGGCGCGGGCTCGACGAACCTCCGGATCAAGTACCCCTTCCTGCTCCCTGGCCGAGGGCTCACGATGGTGGCCGCGCGCACGTGCGCGAACATCGTGATCGACGAGGCGCAGGTCGGGAACTCCTGGTCGGCCGCTGGAATGGGCGTCCACCAGCTTTACGACTTCAACGACTGCACGCACGCGACGATCAACGGCGGGGCCTTCTACGGGCTCGGTGACGGGAGCAACAAGCTCGCCTTCATCCTCCGCGCGTACGCGACGTCGAACGGCGACCACCACGTGAACGTCAACGGCGGTTACTACGAGTCGATCGCGGTCGACCGTGCGTTCCAAGTCGAGGGCGGGCGGCATGCGACGTTCTCGAACGTCCAGGTCGCGTCCTTCACCGACACCGCCACGGGCATCTTCTGCGCCGTGGGTTCGACGGGGGACACGACGGGCACGGCCATGAACGAGTTCGAGGTGCTCGGCTGCGTGTCGCACGACAACGCCAAGGACGGCGCGTCGCCCTCGTCTGCCCCGATGGTCTACGTCCGCAAAGCCGCCGGCGTGACCATTCGCGGGAACGTGCACAAGGTCGCATACTCGCCCCTGCTCTCGATCGACACCGCGGTCGCGACCAACGTCCTCGTCGAGTCCAACCTTGCGAAGTCGGCGCAGCCGGCGGTGCAGTTCGCCGGCGGTGTGCAGGCGGTGGTGAACGTCATCGGGACGACGCCGGTGACGCGCTGGGTGTTCCGCGACAACACGGTGTACGGCCAAGGGCTCAATGGCTTCCAGACGTTCTGGTCGCCGGCGGCTCCCACGGGTGTGGTCGAGCGAGGGACGATCGTCCTGCAGTGACCGACCGCGCGTCCGAACGTTCTCGCCTCCGCCCGGATTTCCTCTCGTGGGATCTCCGGGCGGAGGCGTCTACATAGGGTAGGAGGGCTGTCCGAGAGACAGCGCTGTCATCCACTTCCCGGAGTTCTTCGATGTCGAACCGTCGTCGGCGGAGCGCCCGCCACCAATACACGTGCCCGCGCTGCGCGCACAAGACGTCCTCGCTCTACCCGCACCTGGTGCGCGTCCACGCGTTGTCGCTCGACAATCAGACGCCGCGGAGTGCTGGGGAGACGTGTGCGTTCGTCAGCCGCAAGCTGGGCTTGAAGCAGTACAAGCGGGAGCGGGCGTCGTGAGCGAGCTACCGACGGCGACCCCGGTCGAGACTCTCTGCATCGTGCTCTCGCTGGCACTCGTGGTCGCCGTCGGGTCCTCCGTGCTCTCGACGTATCGTCGGCGGAGTGACGCGAATCGTCGGCTCCGGTCCACGGAGAGCGCCGCGCTCGAAGACCTGCGTGCCTACCTCCGCAGCCACTCCACGGGCTTCAAGGTCGCGAGCATCGGGATCACCAAGCGCAACCGCGCTGGGATCGGCCTCCTCGGTCGGGCTCGCCGTATCGCCGTGTACGTGATGACTGAGGGGAGAGAGCCACTCACCGAGATCGGTGTGGCGTCCCGAGTCGCCAACATGGTCTCGCGCCTGATCGTTGAGTGGGCGCGTGTTACCCGCTGCTGGTCCGACGCATTGGACCCGTGCGTCGAGTTCGGGATCACCTCGGTGGGTCGTGGCTACGGTTTGGCGACAGCCACCCTTGCGGAGTCACCCGATGAAGCGCTTTCAAGCTCGCCGCCACAGTGGGCGATTCACGCGCAACACCGTGGAGAACACGTTCGGCCTCACGGTTCCGGTCTGCGCCTCGTGCCGCGGCTGCAATCCGCACAACGTGGGCGAGCCGCGGCCGACAACATGTCACCACTGCGGTAAGCCTCTCGTCGACATCGACGACGCACCTCCTACCTCCACGGAGACCCCGCGATGAAACACGTGATCGACCTCGCACCCTTCACGGTGCCGAACTTCGTGCGTGCCCAGTTCAAGCTCGACCTACCGAAAGAGTTGTCCGAGCAGGGGGCGCAGGCTTTCGACAGCAAGAGCGCCCCACCGATCGCCCTCCGGGACGTGTCGGCGGACGCGCTGTCCGAGTTGTGCGACCGCTTCCGCGCCGACGTGTTCGCCAAGGCGGGCAAGCTCGACCCGAAGGCCCCGGTGGACGTTGACGCGATGATCGACGCCGTGCGAAAGGCTGGTGGATGATGCGTATAGAGCGCACAGAACTAGCTCGGTCCACGCTTGAGGAGTTCGCGGACAAGAACGATCTCGTCATGGAGATCAGCGAGCGTACGCCGAACCACTGGCCAGCAAGTCGCTACTACGCCAGATTCCGTCACGCCGAGATTGTTGACGGACAAAGACTAATCAGCAGCTTCGGCAACGGCGCATCCGAAGAAGAAGCGATCGAGGCGTACATGCGTGAGATTTCGGGGCGTCGATTGAAGGTCTACGACCAAGCGAACAACTGGGCATCGCGTTACATCGACGTGCCGTTGCTGACTGCCGTGTGAAAGGCTGGTGGGTGATGGACGAGATGACGCAGCGATTCCTCACGAACATGCTGATCGACGCACAGGCTTTGGTGGAAGAACTCCGCAAGCCGAAGCCCATCGACTGGCCCGCCGAGGCCAGGAAGGCGGCGATGATGCTGTGGGCATCTGGCGAGTTCAGCGCCAATGACTCACTCAGCAATGCCGAAGTCCTCATCGCCGAGATGAAGCGCCGCGAGGCGTTCGGGGGAGGTGGGTGATGGAAACGCCTCTGGATGCGATCCTCAATCAGTTCGAAGCCGAAGGCGCTGACACATGGCAGGAAAGGTTAGACGCCGCCTACGCCGCCTACGCCGCCGCCGACACCGCCGCCGCCGCCGCCTACGCCGCCTACGCCGCCTACGCCGACGCCTACGCCGACGCCGACGCCGACGCCGACGCCGCCCGTCTCGGCGTCTACGAGAAGTCCGTCAAGTGCCTGCGCGCCATGCTGGCGGTGCGCTGATGTTCACCGTGACCGCAGACAACGAGACCCTGTTCACCGAGCGGCACTTGCCGACCGCTGTATTCCGTGCTCTTGCAGAAAGCGACGAACGCGACAGCGACGTGTTGTTGTCCGGCGAGTGCGCGGGGCTGGTCCTGCGCGGCGTGTACCGTCGCGGCGCGCGGGTGGAGTTCGAGTGTCGGGATGTGGATGGGGCTGCGACGTGATCGACGACCTACTACCACGCATGGCTGAATGGCTCCGGCGTCACGCGCGGCCAAGTGTTCGCCGCCGAGAACGGCGAGGTCCGGCTCGTGGCGCAGATGGCGGTGGTGCGGTGAGTACCACGAAATGGGAGGCGTTTCGTGTGTGACCCAGTGTGGGTTGGTGAACGCGAACTGTTCAACGTCGCGGAAGTGATGGAATACTTCGGCCTGACAACGAACGAACTGGTCAGCGACGAGGCATACAAGCGCGTCGATCCGAGCGATCCATGCCTTTGCCCGTTAGATGTTCCGGCAACACTTGCGAAGGTTGGCGTTGCCGTGGACCGCGAGTACCCAGGTGCACCGTGGGTGGTGCGGTGAATCCCCGCGTGTGGTGCGAGTACGCGCTGTGCGCGCTCGCGTGTATCCCGCCGCTGGTCGCAGCGTGGTGCGTCGGTCGGCTCGCGGCTCGCGTGGTCGAGCCGGTGGTGTGGGCGCTGACTGGACAGTGAGAGGTGCCGTCACGCGGGATCGGCTCCGCATGGAGGGTAAGATGAAGAAGTACAAGTTGACATCCGAGCATCGCGCGCAGCTACCGGCATGGCGCGACAAGTGGATCGCGAACGCGATGTCCACCGAGCCAATGACCGAGGACGATCGCGAGGCGTGCCGCGATGCTGTGCTGCGGATGTATGCCGCAGCGAAGCTTCCGCCGCCGAAGCACATCGTATTCGTGCCGTCGCCGTTCGTGCTCCGATTCGCTGGCGGTTTCGCGGCTGGCATCTGGCATCTGGCTGGCGCGCAGAAGTCCCGGTCTGTCGATGTGACCGCCGCCACGCGCGACGCCACGTACGCCGCCACGTACGCCGCCACGCGCGATGCGACGGACGCCGCCACGTACGACGCCACGCGCGATGCGCGCCGCCACGCGCGACGCCACGTACGCCGCCACGTACGCCGCCACGCGCGATGCGACGGACGACGCAACGGACGCCGCCACGCGCGACGCCACGTACGACGCCACGTACGACGCCACGCGCGCCGCCACGCGCGCCGCCACGCGCGACGCCACGTACGCCGCCACGCGCGCCGCCACGCGCGCCGCCACGCGCGACGCCACGTACGACGCCACGGACGTCGCCACGTACGACGCCGCGCGCGCCGCGCCGCCACGCGCGATGCGACGGACGTCGCCGCGTACGACGCAACGGACGACGAAAGCAGGTACTACGTCTTTCGTGGCCTCCATCGCATGGGTGAGCTGGCGAATCTGCTTGGCGTCGGTCAGATCGGCCTAGATTGCGCCAAAAACGCGTGGCGAATGTGGTCGGGGGGCAACCAGTGGAGCGGATGGACAGCGTCCATTTCGTTCTTCCGGCATATCGCGCAGCTCGACATTGACTACACGGCATGGGATGCGTGGGAGGTGTTGACCAGGCGCTCCGGCCCACGAATCATGCACCCCGACTTCTGCATGATTTCGGATCGACCCGCGCGCCTGATGGTGGACGACCAAAACAGGCCGCACTGTGATGACGGCCCATTCTGCTCCTGGCGCGATGGGTCGATGATCTACGCGGTGCGCGGCCAGTACGTGCCCGCATGGATCATCGAGCATCCAGATCGAATCGCAGTCGCCGAGATTCGCGCCGAGACGAACATCGAGATTCGGCGCGTGATGATCGAGAAGATGGGGACTGGACGTTACTTGACCGAGAGCGGCGCGACGTTAGTAGACGCCGACGAACGCACGTCAGAAGGCGGCGGCCCGCGCGCTCTGTTGCGCGACTCGGACGGATCGCAATGGCTGTGCGGCACCGACGGATCGACGAGCCGCGTGTACTACATGAGCGTGCCGAATGATGTGATGACGTGCCGCGATGCGCACTGTGCCATCGCGGGGATCGACGAAGATTTGGTCGAACAGGAAGGCTAGACATGAACGTGCAAGAAGCTGTCAAGCGTGTCGAGATCGCGGCGAAGCGTCCTCGTGCCGATGTCCGCGATGGATCGAAGGTCGCCGTCGGCAAGGTCACGCGTCAGGGCGACGTGTACCTGATGCGGACGGATCGAGCGCCGACTCGCGGAGATGAAATCGCGCTGTCGGTCGGCGTCATCGGTCGCCAGATCGTGCCCGGAACGACGCCCGGTTCGCGCCACGTCGTGGTGGGTGACGCCGTGGCGCATCGTGCGGCGGACGTGGGTGCGGTGACGACGCAGATCGCGGCGCACGCGAAGCAGCACGGTTGCAAGGCGTCGGTGCGCGAAGAAATGCTGTATGGCGCGATTGAGGTCGGTCCGAGCGGCGCGTCACTGACGCATCCCGAGCACGCGCACGTTCGGTTGCCGCCCGATTCGTGCTGGATCGCGTGGTCGCAGTACGACGAGAGCACGCAGCGCCGGGTGGCGGACTGACCATGTGGACTCTGTACGCGGTCGCTGCGCTGCTGGTGGTCGGGCTCGTGTGCTCGGCTGTGCTGACGTTCGTTTCTGACGCCACGCTGCGCGCTGCTGGCGTGCGGCGCGGGCAGGGGAGGGAGTGATGGACGCTCAACCATCCGGCGATACCGGAGAGTTGCCGGGCGCGGAAACGGGAGGTAAGGCGTGAGCATCTACATCATCAAGCCAGCAGATCCAAACTGCCCGAAGTGCCACGGAACTGGAGCCATCAGCATCAGTGAGCGATGGCCATTCCAGCCGATCGGCGGGCATGTCATGGGAACGGCTGGATTCCAAGAGTGCGACTGCAAGCGTTCGTACGAACCACAGCCAACGGTCGAGTGTCCTACCTGTCTAGGTAGCGGCCGCGTTGCGCCCCCGCACCATGGAGTCACCCCATGACCGACATCGACCAGATCATCGACAGCCACCTGCACGACGAAGGCAAGCGGCAAGCGCAGCACGAACGGTGGGAGCGCGAGGCCGAGGCGGAGTGGGACGACCTAACGCCAGCCGAGCGCGCGACGTGGATCGAGACGGCGATGTCCGACCACGGGCATTTCGACAAGGTGGTGGCGGTCATCGCGGACCATGCCGTGCCACGAGAGACGTGGTTGGACACGCTGGATGATGTGACGTTCGAGGCGTGCGCGTTGTACATCTCGGACTGGTTTGAACGGAAACGCGCGCAAGCGCAGGAGGGTGACCGTGAGTAGCAGACACGAAGCGATCGAGAAGGCGGCGAGGGTGGCGGTGCCGGTGGAGACGTTGCGCGAAGCCGTGTCGACCCTGTTTGACCTCTACATGGAGCGCGGCGACGAGCGGTGCGCGAAGGCACACAACGCACTGTCGAAGCTCCTCCCGCCCCCGGAGCCTCCAGTCGCGCTCGTCGGAGAATCGAAATGACCAAGTTCGACTTCCTCGACGGCAACGGCCCTGTCCCGGCGCATCGGCACAAGAACCCAGACGGCACCGAAGGCGGATGGGTCGCAGATACGGCGCTGGTGTCCGGCAACGCGCAGGTGTACGGCGACGCGCAGGTGTACGACAACGCGCAGGTGTACGGCAACGCGCTGGTGCGCGGCGACGCGCGGGTGTACGGCAACGCGCTGGTGTGCGGTGACGCGCTGGTGTGCGGCAACGCGCAGGTGTCCGGCAACGCGCTGGTGTCCGGCAACGCGCAGGTGTACGGCAACGCGCGGGTGTCCGGCAACGTGCAGGTGTACGGTGACGCGCTGGTGTGCGGCAACGTGCAGGTGTACGGTGACGCGCGGGTGTCCGGCAACGCGCAGGTGTCCGGCGACGCGCTGGTGTCCGGCAAAGCTGCTGTTGCCTGTGGCTTCATCCGCTACGGATGGACCGCGCACCGCGAGAAGAACAACACGGCGATCCTCGTCTACGGATGCGAGCGGCATACGGTCGAGGAGTGGAAGAGGAATCTCACGACGATCATCGCGCGGCACGTCGCGGACGCGAAAGAGCAGCCCACGCCCGACCCCCGTGCTCCCCCTGCCAACTCAACGAGTCCAACGGGTTCGCGTGCGACGAGTGCGAGCGGAGGTGTCAAATGACTACCACGCACGACTTCTGCGACGGCAACGGCCCTGTCCCGGCGCATCGGCACAAGAACCCAGACGGCACCGAAGGCGGATGGGTCGCAGATACGGCGCTGGTGTCCGGCAACGCGCTGGTGTACGACAACGCGCGGGTGTCCGGCAACGCGCGGGTGTCCGGCAAAGCGCTGGTGTGCGGCGACGCGCAGGTGTGCGGCAACGCGCAGGTGTACGGCAACGCGCAGGTGTACGGCAACGCGCAGGTGTACGGCAACGCGCGGGCGTCCGGCAACGCGCGGGTGTGCGGTGACGCGCGGGTGTACGGCAACGCGCAGGTGTACGGCAACGCGCTGGTGTCCGGCAACGCGCTGGTGTACGACAACGCGCGGGTGCACGGCGACGCGCAGGTGTACGGCAACGCGCTGGTGTGCGGCAACGCGCTGGTGTTGTGGGGCTACTCGCTCCGATTCGATTGGACCGCGTACCGAGAGAAGTCGGGCGCTGTGGTTCTTCAGTACGGATGTGAACGGCGCACGCTCGCGGAGTGGAAGAGGAATCTCACGACGATCATCGCGCGGCACGTCGCGGACAAGGCCGAGCGGAAACAGTACGCGGCGATGCTGAAAACACTGATCGTGTTGGCAGCAACGATTCCGAGTGTGAAGGCCACGCGCGGACGGGAGGGGTGAATGCTCGTCGCACTATTAGCCGCAATGGCGCTTGTCGTTCTGTGGGTGGCCTTGATGGAGATTGGCGCGAATCGAAACCGTCGGTGCAATCTCGCGTTCAAGCGTGAGTGCGACAGATTAGAGCGCGGAGAGATCACGCAAGAACAGCTTGAGCAGTACATGGTCGAGAACGACCACGCACCCCTAGGAGGCCCCGATGCTCGTCGATGACGCGAAGTGTCCGTTCTGCGGTGTTGGCCTACTGGTGTCGGAAACTCCAGACGGATCGTTCCAAGGGCGATGCAGAGTGTGCGGCGCTCGTGGGCCGAGGCGACTCGACAAGCCCGAAGCCATCCACGCCTTCACTCGCCCCGCCGCCGCAGATAGGCGGGTAGCGGAGTGCCGGGAGAGTGCGCTGGTGTGCGCGGAGTGCCTTGGTAGTGGAGGCGTTGTGCGCGCGAACGGCGAACACCACGATGGCGCGACGAGCAGTTACGAGACAGCTACCTGCCCGACCTGCTCCGGTCGCGGCCTCACATTCGGCCAAGGAGGATGAGCGTGGGTAACAAGTACCGCAAGAAGCCAGTCGTCATCGAGGCAGTTCAGGTCACGCCGGAAATGATCCGCGATTTCGGACCGTTCCCGAACTGGTCGCTGCCGCATCTGAGCGCCGAGAAAACAGAGAAGATCAACGGTTCCGAGGCCGTATTCGTCCGCACGCTCGAAGGCGACATGCGCGTCAGCCCGAACGACTGGCTGATTCGAGGCGTGAAGGGCGATGTCTACCCGTGCAAGCCCGACATCTTCGCGGCGACGTACGAGGACGCCAATCCGGTCGCGGCAGAGGAACGGGTCGGGCTGCTGGAAGATGCTCGCAACGCAATCGTTTCGTTCATGTTCGAGCCGCGAGACGGGAGCTACGACTACTGCCGTGGCTGCGAAAAGACAGGCTCGTGGCTGACACACGAATCGCACGCCGCGACTGGCTGCGAAGGTGCTGCGCTCATCACCCGCATCGACGCCGCGCTGGCGAAGGAGGCGTTGCGAGCAACCGCGCGTGGAAGTTAGCCATATGCGCGATGGTTTTTGGCTTCGTGTTGGTCACGCTTCCTGTCTGGATGCGGCTTGTCACGATCCTCGTGACCGAGATCCGCGAACAGTGGCACCTACTCGTAAAGGCATTCCAATGACGCACCCCGACCTCCGCGCGATCCGCGAGCGATTGGAGAAGGCGATTCTGTACAAATACATCCACCTAGATGGCTCGACATACGACAGCGACGAGGACGTACGCTCGTTGCTCGCCCTCGTCTCCGCGCAGGCCGCGTTGCTGAAGCGGTGCGAGGAGATGCTGCGGGCGCGTGAGAAAGACGAATACGGCGATTGCCAAAGCTGTTGGGCTGGCAACGGAAGCGGCGATGGACACAACGAAGGGTGCCCATATACCGCCCTGCTCTCCGACCTCGCCGCGCACGACGCGGAGGCAACGTGACATCACGCATCGTCAACAACCAAGCCGTCTGCTCGTGCGGGTGGCAGTCCGAGCCGTGCTCGGATGCGGATTCTGCTTTCGTCGCGCTGGAAGCGCATAGGGAGGTGTGTGGTGGGTAAGTTCAAGTCCGGGCTTGATGTTGGTTGCGTGACTGTCGGCAAGCTTGGCGTTATCGAACTTCGCGTGTCGGAAGGAGCCGAACCGCAGTTCGCGCACGCGTGTCTCGTGGAGAGGCACCGCGTTACCGTTTCGGCGCTGAATGCGGACGGCGGGCCTCCGATCATCGCCGAGTTCACCGAGACTCGGGACTTGTCCGAGCCGGTGTACGCGCACGAGGACGGCGTGTTGGCCGAACTGATCCGAGCCAAGCTGGCTCTGGATCGTGCGATCGAGAACATGTTGTGGACGCGGGTGAAGCCGTGAACCAACGCGACCTAATCACCGCGCGCCGCGAACGCGACCAAGCGAAGGCGGAAAAAGAAAACTCGCTTCTCAGATACCAAGCGCGAGCGCTGCAAGAGGCGGAGACGGCGATGATCGTCTACGGCTTCGAGCACGACGACAGCAAGCTCAGGTGGAGGCCGTCGCCGTATTGGGCCATGCGACGGGACGACGACCACACGTCGGCCGTCGCGCTCCATCGTGCGGAGATCGAGATTGAACGCCTCACGCGGCGACTGGATCGCGAGCTTTGGCGGGTGCGTGACCTAAACGAAGAACTGGACATCGCCGCGAAAGAGATCGCGGTTCTGAAAGCGAGGTTGATGCCATGACCGACCGCATCCCCGAGATCAGAGCGCGCGTGGAGCGGGCCATCTCGTACACGCTGATCCAGTCTGACGGCACCGTCTACGTCAGCGATGCCGACGTGCGCTACCTCCTCTCCGCGCTCACCGACCGCGAGGCCCTGCTCAAGCGGTGCGCGGAGATGCTGCGTAAACACGACCGTTGCGACCATGACGGCCAAGGATTCGATGAGACGTGCCCTGAATGTCACGCATTTATGGACACCGACCCACACCTAGAAAGCTGCCCCTACGCCGCGCTGATGCGCGAGATCGAGGACGCGAAATGAACTCCCCCATCACCGACTTCTGGTCCACCCACCTGTCCATGCCGCTCGGTCGGCACATGACGCAGACGTTCGCGGCCGACATCGCGCCTGGCGATACGTTCCTGATGCTCGCAGCCCGCGCTGGCGAGGACCGCGCGAAGCTCCGCGAACTGGCCGGGAAGTACGTCACCTACAACGAGCAACGCCCGGACAAGATGTACTCGGAAGCCGTGCTTCCCGACGGCAGCAAGATCGGCGGCTACGACCACGGGCACTTCGGGTTCTCGGTGCTGTCCGAGATCATCCAGCTTTGGCCGGACGAGGACGAAGTGACCGTCCGCGTGCAGGTCGACAACCTGACCGCCGCGCCGACGATCATGTACGTGAAGCACAACGGCAACACCATCGACTACGGCGACATCTCGGCCACGCAGTTGGACGCCGACTCGTGGGTCGTCGAGTACGTGTTGATCCCGCTCGCCGTCGGCCACTACGAGTGCTACGTCGGCAACTCCGGCGGCACCGTCGTCGCCGCGGACTTCTGGTCCGCGTTCTCGTGATCGACTGTTCGACCACCCTGGGGCTTCGGCTCCGGGGTGGTCGAACCCCTATCTACCTCGGGGGTCCCCATGGGCAGTGAACAAGACGTGTACGTGATCGAGTGCGCTCTCCGCCACGCCGACCGTTCGGGGTACGACACCCGGAAGGCGCACGCTGCCCTCGCTCGATTGAGCGCACCGAAGATCGAGCAACAAGCCTCCGCGAGTGTGGACCTCGGCCTACCGACGGACCCGTTTGCGCTGCAGTCCGTGCGTCCGTCAAAGCCAACCCTCTGGGAGGGTGTCGTCGAGGTCGCCAAGGCCATCGGTACCGGCATCGCGAGCGGTGTCGCGGTTCTGCTCATTCTCGCCTTCCTCGTCCTCCGTATCGCGGCCGAACTCGGTTGGCGTTGGAGTTGGCCGTTCTAAGGGGCTGACATGCGACCCGATCTAGAGAGCGCACGAATCAACGTGGACGGGAAGGTGCTGACTGTGCGCGAGGCCCGCGCGCAGATCGCGCAGTTGGAGAGCGAGGCCGCGCACCACAAGTTCTATCGCGACTGGTGCCAGGTCCGAATCGACGCTGCCGATGCGTGCGAGAAGTGGATGCTGCACGGCACGGAGAACGGCTGGGTGATCGAGCGGAACACGACGTCCCGCGCGCACCACCTGCTGGAGGCGCTCGCACGCGTCGGTGACGACGGAGATCCGAAGATCACGTACGCGGAGCTTCGCCGTGCGTCAGTCCACAAGCTGGCGATCGCGAGGTTCAAGCAGACAGCAGGTGACGTCAGTGAACTCGCGACCGACCCGAGCATCCAAAGCGCCGACCTCATGGCCGCGCAGGTGTTCGTGCTCCAGCACGATTGGAGTGCTGCACTCGGAAGTGCGATCGACGCACCCACGGAATCCATCGCACTCCCCGCACCATCCTGCTTGTTCGAGTTCCAAGTGAACGGTCGCTGGGTACTCCTGCACGCGACGCAGAGCGAGGGAGAGAACCCGAAGTACGCGATATTCCTGCATCACGAGGGCGTGTGGTTCGACTGGGGGAAACTCGACATTGAACAACTACGCTCTGGTGGTGACAGATCCCTTGGCCTAGCAGTCTGGAGGCAGGTCGTCGCCGTGTGCATCGTGCTCGACAGCGAGATCGCGGAGCGGGTGGTCGTGCGTGCGGACACCGCGCTGCAGAAGGCGCGAGCCCGCGCAGGTCGTCCACCCATCCGGCCGTACTACGTGGTCGACCTCTCGCGCCGCCGACGGACCACCAACGAGAACGCGCGAACACAATCGACCGATCGGCACGTCCGACTGCACTTCCGTCGCGGACACTGGCGGCACTACGACGGGTTCAAGACGTGGATCCGTTGGACCCTCGTCGGTGACCCGGATCTCGGGTTCGTCGACAAGCACTACCGCCTCTAACTGGATTTTGTGGTAGACGATGACACCTCGAACTCGTCTACTACGGGAAATCCAACGGAGGTAACACGATGGTGCGCGCACGAACGATCAGCCCCGAAGCACTGACCGCCCTGCAGGGCTCGACCTGGCCCGAGCCGGATCTGATGGTCCTGCCGGCGAGCTTGCCTCGCAAGGTCTACCTGGAGTGCGCGGACGTCGCGTCCGCCCTGGGTGGGGAGTGGAACCGCAAGCGCAAGGGCACGGTGTTCCCGACCACGGGAGCGGCCGACGCGCTGGACATGCTGGTCGCGACCGGGCAGTACGCGTCCCCGGGAGACGCCCGCAAGGCGTTCCAGTTCTACGAGACGCCCGAGGCGTTCGCGAACGAGTTGGTGATCCGCCACCTCCGCCCGTACCTGCCGGAGAAGCCGCGGGTGCTGGAACCCTCTGCCGGCTCCGGTCGGCTGGTCGCCGCGCTCAAGCGCAACATCGTGGGCGTCGAGGTCACGGCGGTGGAAGTCCAGGCGAAGTTCCACGGTGCGCTGTCCTTGCTCGCGCAACACGTGCACACCGGCACGGACTTCCTCTCGTACTCGACGCTCCCGACGTCGGCCCACTCGATCCCCGGCGGCTACGACGGTGTGCTGATGAACCCGCCGTTCACCCGTCAACAGGACGCGCACCACATCCTCCAAGCGTTGGCATTCCTGCGCCCTGGTGGTCGACTCGTCGCGATCGCGAGCGCGGCCGTGAAGTTCCGCCAGACGATGTGGTACGACCGTCTGCGTACGATCATCGAGAACTACCGCGGCAAGGTCATCGACAACCCCGAGGGCACGTTCGCCAGCGAGGGGACGCTGGTCAACACGGTGACGATCGTGCTGGAGCGACGCGACGATGGCTGACCAACCGACTGCACAACCCAAGTGGACGAACACCGGCCACGCCGTGGCGTGCACGCAGAACGCGTGCGTGGACCACTGCCCGCGTCGCCGCGGAGACGTCCGACCCGCCGCACCGACCCCCAACCCGAACGGACAGCACGAGGAACCGAAATGACGACCAAGTACATCCGCATCGGTCGGCTGCTCCACATCTGGTTCGACCAGATCGTCCAAGTGAACCTCGCGCCGCTGACCCCGACGGACAAGCAAGGGCGAAAGTTCGACAGCCAGACGAAGGACTTCGACGGCCCGATGCTGCTGCACCTACACTACCTCGTGGGTGGCGTTCCCATGCTGGCCTCGATCGCGCTGCGTGACTGGTTGTCCGCACGCGGACTACTCAACTGGTTGCTCGGGTTGGCCGAGGCGGCGCGCGAAGGAACGCCCCCTCACCCGTTCCCCGCGGCGTACGACTTCGGGGGCATCCCGGACGGCGTGTGAGTTTCACTCTGGCGGCAGGACACCCTGGGAGGGGTTGTGCTCGATCGTCTGTTCTCGCGTTTGCGTCGATTCTTCAACCGTGAGGTAAGTGACATGGAGGACTGCGTGGGTGACCACCCGGTGCTACCCCCGGAGCACGCGACGTGTCTGCGCCGGCGCGAGCGCACCAAGCGCTGGTCTCGACGTCTCCGCTGGGTGCGCTCGAAGGTGCGCACGTGAAGTCCCTGCTCGTCTACGACACGGAAACGACGGGGTTCGTGCACCATGAACTACCGCTGACGGCGGAGCGCCAACCACACGTCCTGCAGTTCGCGTACATGGTGCTCGACTACGACGGGTCAGCCACGCCGACAATCCGGCTCCGTGGTTCAATGTACTTGCGCCTTCCGGACGGTGCGGAGATCCCAGAGGCGGCAACGCGAGTCCACGGGATCACCCACAAGATCGTGGGTGACGAAGGGGTGGAGCCAACTCTCCTGCTCGATCTCCTGGACGTGTTGAGCAACGAGGCGCACGTCGCCTGCGGACACAACGTGGGGTACGACCGCTTGGTCCTCGACGTACTGGCGGAAAGGAACAACCGTCCAACCGCGCGTTGGATGGATTCGCGGGGTGTCCTCGACACCATGCACCTGACGCGCAACATTCTGCGAATCCCACAGGCAAAGCCATGGCATCGTGAGTTCAAGTTCCCGAAGCTCACGGAGGCACACTCGCAACTCTGTGGTTTCAACATCGAGGACGCCCACCGCGCGGACGGGGACGTTCTCGCGTGCGTGAACGTCCTGCACGCTGTCCTCACGCGTGGCGGCACAGCCGCGAACTCCATCCTTGAAAGCCCCGCCGGCCTCGCCTACCCGTTCTATCGGCGGTGAAACACTTGGGTGTTACCATCCTGGGATGGACGCGCAGGACAGGCGACGCGTAGATGACGTCGAGGACAAGGCGAACTCTGCGATGGAGTTCGCACGCGATGGCGTGTCCGCCAGGCACACGGTGGATCGCTGGCGGACGCACCTCGAACCACCCAGTGGGTTGACGCTCTGGGCGCGCGTTCACATGCTGGAGGCTTCCCGGGAAGAACTACGCAGCGTACGTAGGGAATGGGTCCCGTACTTGTTATCCTTGGCCTCGCTAGCCATCGCCGCCTACGCCTTGTATCTGGAGCGCAGACCATGACCAGCGAGCACGCAATGCGAGCAGAACCAGCATGGTCCCCCAGGAACGTTGTCGTCGGGGTTCTCGTGGTGCTGTCCGCGCTCGGGAGTAGCGGCTCGTTCGTGCGGCAGGGCGGACTCTCCGACAACTTCGTCGAGTTCCGCGCGGAAACCCGCGCGGCCGAGAAGTCAACCAACGAAAAGCTGAATGACCTCCGCAGTGAACTCCGTACGGCCACCAGCCAGACATTGGACCCCTTGCAACTGCGTGTCGGGCAGTTGGAGGCCCAGTGGGCGGTCGTACGCGCGCTCATGGAGGAGAGCCGCAACGACATGAAGGCGCTGCGGCAAGAGGTCCAACAACAGCAACGGAATGGCACATCCAAGTGAAGACGTGGAAAGACTGGCTCAAGACCATCGCGCTGGCTGCGGTGGTCGTGCTTCCGTGCGTCGGGTGGGCGAAGCAGATGCTTCAAGGGGGGTCGCGCGAGCCCCTCGGTGCGGTCGACTGGCCGACCGGTGGGGGTATGCGTGTTACGCTCACGGTGCAGCGTCTCCCCGGGCAGAGCGACGAGGAGTACGCGGCCTGCGTACGGCCGCTGGTCGAGGCGTTCCTCCGGGAGTTCCCGCTGCAGAGAGAGTGACGCATGGCGTCTGCAACTTTCGTGTGGAACAGCGGCGGTGTCCCGATCACGCCGTTCACGGTCACGCAGGAATCGGGTGAGTCCTTCGATGACTTTCTCGCGCGTTGCCGTCGCATCGTCGACGACAAGGCTCGGGAGTTCCCGCCGGACGAGTAAGATCCACCGGCCAACATCGCTCGAATGAACTGGAGACGCCCCGATGGTCGCCGCAGCATGGCTTCCCACGAACTCGTCGATCACCAAGCTGTTCAACGGACAGTTCGACATCGACTCCGATTCGTGGAAGGTTGCACTCTTCCTCTCGACGTCGAACATCGGGGCGTCGTCCACCACCTACGCGGGTGTGACGAACGAACTCGCGAACGGGAGCGGGTACGCGACGGGCGGCGTCGCCGTCACGCTCGTGCTCTCTGGCACCAACCCGGTCAAGATCGACTTCTCGGTCGACCCGGTGTGGACGGCGTCCGGCGCGAGCCTGACGTTCCGCTACGCCGTCCTGTACGAGGTCGGCGGTGACGTCCTGGCGTACTCACTGCTCGACACGACACCGGCGGACACGGTGGTCGTCGACGGCAACGAGTACACGCTGCGCGCACACGCCACCAACGGGATCCTCCTCGCCACCTGGTCGTGATCCATGGCCCTATCTGGCGCAGCCCGCGGAAGCGGCAGCACCAACACGGCTGGCCAATCGACGCTCGCGTTCAGTCCGGGCTCGAACTGCACCGCCGGTGCCATGCTCGTCCTGTGCGTCGCGTACGACAACTCGGGAACGAACGGCGCGGACCCCTACTCGTCGATCACCGACAGCCTGGGTAACACGTGGACGTCCCGACAGAACATCTTGATCGACCCAGGGGCCGCCAACGCGGGCCTGGCTCTCCGCATCTTCACGACGCTGCAAGACGCAGGAACCCTGACGACCGGTAGCACCGTCACGGTCACGTTCGGCAGCACAACTGTCTGCCGCTCGTGGACGCTCACGGAGTTCACCTCCAACGCGGGGCGTCCCCTGTACATCACGGGCGGCGGAGAGACGGCAACGACGGCGAGCCACTCACTCGTCACGGGGTCGATCGCGACAGGCCAAGCGGTTCTGTGCGCGGTCGGTCGGGAAGGCGCGGACACGGAGTCCACGACCGACAGCGACACCACGAACGGCAACTGGTCAACCGCAGCGGTTGCTCGCCGTGGGTCGGGTGCCACCGGATCCTCGATCTGCTCGCAGTACAAGATCGTGACCGCGCAAGGTGCGCAGACGCACGACGTCACGTATGCGTCATCGCGCGACGCATGCGAGGCGTGGGTACGCATCGGAGAGTCGCTGGTCACCACGCCCCCGGCGGCTGCCCTGGCTCTCGTGGCTGAGACCCCGCAGGGTGCGATCGCGACGACGCCCGCCGCCGCCACGCTCGATCTGGTGGCCGCCAGCCCGACGAACGCCTTGGCTGCGCTGCCCCCAGCCGCGGCGCTCGCGCTTTCCGCCGCCGTCCCCGCCGCGGCGCTCGCGGTAACGCCGCCAGCGGCCGACCTCGATCTCGTGGCTGCTGCGCCCAAGAACGCGCTTGCGGTGACGCCACCGGCGGCCGACCTCGATCTCGTGGCTGCTGTCCCGGCACCCGCACGTGCCGTGACCCCACCGGCCGCCGCGCTGGCTCTCGTCGCCGCGACGCCCCAGAACGCGATCGCGGTCACCCCACCGACAGCACCGCTCGACCTCGTGGTGGCCAACCCATCCTCGGTCGAGACGCAGGTGAGCGTACCCCCAGCGGCCGTGCTCACGCTCACCCCTGCTGCGCCCAAGAGCGCGCTTGCGGTGACGCCGCCAGCGGCCGACCTCGATCTCGTGGCTTCCCCGCCGAGCATCGCAACACCGCAGTCGGAGACGCCACCGACTGGTCGGCTGACCATTCGCGGTGTCGCCCCGGAACCCCTGATCGCTCGACGCCGCACGAGCTACCGCGCCGTCGCCACGAGTTCGCGTGGGCGTTCTCGCGTCGACGTCGAGGCACGATCGCACCCGAGCGCGGAAGCGTCCTCGACCACACCGTCGGTCATCCGCGTGGACGTCCAAGGCGGTGGCCTGCGCGCCACTGACGTCGGCACCAGTCCGCAGAATATGTAGTGGACAAGGGCGGCCGGTGTAGTAGCATCCTCGCATGGAGGTGCCTATGCGACGGAGTTTCCAGGACATCGCTGCGGAGTTGGTGGCGCGTTACGAGCGCTCGCGCGACCCCGATCCCTACCGGGTCTTGCGCCTGCGTCTGTCGGACGAGCACGAGGACTGCGCCTCGCTGACGGCCGCGCTCGCCAAGCGTGGGTTCGCGCTCGCGCGCGGCGCGGACGAGCGGGCGATCCTCTACCGGCTCGGGAACCCCGAGCGGAAGTGCCACGTGTGCTCGACACCGCTCCCGCCCTGGTCGGACTGGTGGCAGTGCCTGCTCCGCGATGAGCACCCGGAGGTCCCGGGGACGTGCGCGTCGCTCTACCAACCGGAGTTCGACCGCGTGTTCTCCGCGCCCGCGCAGGGAGTCCCCGGCTGACTCTCCTGGGGATGCCCCGCAGACGGTAGACTCGGGCGCATGCGCCCAGCAGGCAACATCGACGAAGTGCTCACCCCCGAGGCTCCGCGACCGCCGGAGGTGACGCGGCAGGGGCGCGTCGTCACCTACAAGTGGACGACGTCCGGGGCGTCGGGCGGGCACACGATCGAGGTCGTGTTCTACCGGCAGGGTGACGACATCTGGGAGGTTTCGTCCCTGGTCGATGGCAGCGTCTGGGCGGACAGGAGCCCGAAGGGGCAAGGGATCGGGCTGGAGTTTTTGCGCGCGGAAGCGAACGCGCTGCGTCACTTCCTCACGAGCACTCGCCCTCGCGCGGTCTTTGCCGACGTGGTCCGGCATGGTGTGGAAGAACGCGGCATGCGCAGGAACTCCCGGGTGCGAGCGCAGTCGCGTGTTCTGCAGCGTGTTGCCGACGAGACCGGTTACGTGTTCTCACGTGGAGGTGCCGCGCTCCGTGACGAGGGTGGCGTGCGCCTCCAACTGTCCATGCCCGAGGGCGCAGCCGTCAACGAGGCGCTGGTGCAGCCGGCGGGCGACGCCCAGACTGCGCGCGGGCTGACCCCCGAGAGCGCTAGCGTCCTCGCCGACATCTACACGCGGGTGGACCAACCCGCGTTCGACAAGTGGCTGCGTGACTTCGCCGAAGTGAAGGACGCGAAGTCGGAGCAGGATGCCCGACACCACTTCTACTCGTACCTGAATGACTGGCTGTACGAGAAATACAACGTGTCCGTGCGCACGGACGGGCTGATCGAGTTCTGGCAGTTGAGCCCTCGGTTGGTCAGCATCCTCGGTGACAACCGAGTGGTCCTCTACCACGTGACTGGCGAGAAGATCCTCCCACAGATCCGCAAGCTCGGGTTGCTCCCAGCAACGTCGAAGCGCACGCGCACGGATGCGATGTACTCCACTGGTGCGGGTGTCTACTTGAGTTCGGTGTCGAGCGGCAATCAGATGAACACGTACGCGTCGAACGCACGCACGCGATTCGGCGACTACGTGATGTTGACCGTGCGTGTCTCCCCGCAGGACCTCGCGCCTGACCCGGACGACGCGGATATCGCGAGCGGTCGCACCCAGTTCATCGTTGACCACGTGCCACCCGAGGACGTCATCGACTGGGGTGTGCCCCGGGAGTCGTTGACCGAGCGCGAAGCGGACCCCAAGCGTGTTCGACTCATCCGTCGGATCGTGTCGCACATTCGCCAGCGGTTCCTCGATCTAGCCAAGTTGGCGGAGACCGACCCTGCTGCTGCCGACGCACAGTTGCACGTTCCCTCGGACATCGCAGCACTCAACGTCAAGGCGGCTGGTGGTAGTTGGGGTATCGAGTTCGGGCACCGAGAACTTCACACACCGGAGCTAGCGAAGTACGGCATCCATGCGGTGGCGATCGCGCCGTACAACTCCGCCGATGGGAGCGGCCCGCAGGCGTCCTACATCCCCACGGGGGATGCCCCCTACATCCGGCTGCATACGAATCTCGACAGGAATAGCCCAATCACGGCGCGTCGCATAGCTGGACCCTTCCTGTCCGGGGAGCGCCGGTACCTCGACTCGTTGGTGCACGAGGTCGCGCACGCACTCGACTTCAGCAGTCGAGAGAATAAAGCGGACGATAGCTTTGTCGCTCGTCGGATCCGTGGCGGGGTGTCGGGGTACTACAACTCCGAGCATGAAGTCCACGCGTACGTCACGCAGGCACTCAAGGCATTCATGGACTTCGTCCAGATGGCGGAGGATTGGACGCTGCGAGCGATCACGCGCGAAACGACGAAGACGCTGGACGACGTGCGGAACTCGCAGATTGGGGTGCCTCAACTGCAGCACGCGATGCAGGCTACCGCATCCGTCGCCACCTTCATCGACGGGGTGTTGCACGCCAAATACGTAGGGAGCGAGAAAACTCACCCACTCGACAAGTTCGCCAACAGCATGACAGCGGAGACGCGCAAGCGCGTGCGCAAGCGAATTGCGACGTTCTACCCAACCGCACGCACCGCAGTGCGCCGTGCTGTCGATCACGTCGAGAAGGCTGCGACTGCCCGGTTCGGTGCGGTGAGCGAGTCTGCTCTCGTCGAGCACCTTCCTCTCGACGGCGAGGAAGTCTGGCGGATCCCGCAGCGTGAGTTCCTTCGCAAGTCGATCACCGGGCACATCGGATCGCGCGCGTATGAGAACTACGAGAAAGATGGTGGCCTATCGTGGGTACCGCTTTCGAAGTACACGGAACCACTCGGTTCGATCGACACCGCCAACGGCGTGGTCGAGTTTCGTGGCGAGGCAGGGCTGCGGAGGTACGCGAAGCGAGACCCCAATGACGAGTTTGATTGGTTGCGCGATGACAAGGGGGACATCGTCTACATGTCGCAGGACGAGATCCGTGCACAGGGCTTCACCGAGAAGAATCCCTGCGTCGCCGCTGTCCATGCCGAGCGAGTCGTTGGGTTCGCAAGCGACGAGTTTGGCGTACCTGGGATCTGGGTCGAGCGCGCGTGGCAACGCAAGGGCATCGGCATGCGCCTCCTCGAACTGCTCTCGACGCGCATGAAGATCAAGAAGATGGGACAGGCAACGCCGGCGGGTGTCGAGATGTCCGCGAAGTACCACAAGCTCCTGGTCAAGCAGGCGCTCCGCCGCGGTGAGCCTGTTCCACCCGAAGTCCTCGCGGACTACCCGGATCTCGTGAAGACCGAGTCTATCCTCAACGAGAGATACACCTCGAACCTCGCGCGTCTCTGGCGGCACTTCGAGCGCGACAAGGCGGATCCGGGCGCGAAGGCGCTACAGGCGGTGCTCGCCGAGTTCGAAGGTCCGAGGAAGCGCATACTCCTCGACCGCGCCGGGATCGAGCCGGAGAAGCTGTTGGACGACGCGGAGACCGATGCGCTGCTCGTCCGTGAATGGCCCAAGGTCTACGACTTCCTCGTGAACGACGACACGGGCTGGCTGGCGCGTGTGCGCTCGGCGATGACATCCCAGTTCGGGACGATCAACTACCTCGATGCGGAGAGTGCCGAACTTCTGCCGCCCGATACGTGGCTCGTGCACTTCACGGACGCCGCAGACGCGATCGTCACACAAGGATTCCAGTTTGCTGCTCCTGCAGACGACGTCTCGGGGTTGGGGTTGACTAAGACGCCGTTCGCCGACCAGGAAGATTCGCGTGGCGGGACCTTTGGGTTTGCCTTCCGTGCCGATGGGGAGGAGCCACAGGAAGGTCCGGACGCAGCGGCCTCGGACGCGAAGTACGGGAAGCACGCAGTGGTCTTCCGTGCCGCGGGTATTCGCATCTGGCATCGGCACGACGCCGAGTGGCAGGTGATCTTCGACGCGTCGGCGATTCGTCCCGATGCGTTGATTCGGATGCAGCGCGATGGTGACGAGTGGCTGGTCCCTGGCGTTCGTGGGCTGCGCGGGGACTTCCGGAAGGTCCTAGACTGGGTGATCGCGCACCGCGGCCAGTATCGCAGGGCGCTCTCCACGGGCTACGCGCGCGACGGTCGCTGGGTTGGTCGACCCAAACGCATCGAGCGCGTCAACGAAGCGAGCGGTAGCACTTCGAGCTACTACGACCCCGGGGCCGAGTACGTCCACTACTCCAGTGCGGACTTCGAGTCCTTCCGCCGGCACGGTCGCAACGGGCAAGACGCCGGTGCGGTGTTCCTCGTGCGCGCGGACGACGAAGCGGCCGTGCAGTACGCGAGCTTGTACGGGAAGCCTGAAGTCCTCGCGGACTATCCGGATCTCGTGAAGACCGAGTCCCGCCTCGACGAGAGATACACCTCGAACCTCGCTGCGCTGTGGGGCAAGTTCAAGGACACGCGGGACAAAGGGGAGGAGACGCTACGTTGGCAGGTCGTGCAGCTAGGGCAGCCGTACATGTACATGATGCTCGACCACATGGGGGTCGACTACAACGCAGAGATTTCCACCGGGCGTGCACGCGGACTCGACGGAAAGGCACTCCGCGAGTTCGTGCTCGCTGCGCACTGGCCGGCCGTACTCGAATACCTCCGCTCGAATGACGATGAGGCAAAGAGTTGGATGCACCGCATCCTCCGTGACCACCCCGCGGAAGGCGCGTTCAGCGTCTTTGACGCGGAGACCGCGACGCTTCTTCCTCCGAGTACGTGGCTCGTCCACTTCACCAACCATGCGGAGGCGATCAGGTACGAGGGCTTCCAGCGGGGACCCCGAGTGGGTGCCTGGGGCGACCTCGGGTTCACACCACTCGCCGACCCAAAGAGCATGGAGGGCGGAACGTTCGCGTTCGCGCTCGAAGTCGAGTCCGCACGTACTGCCGAGGTCGCGGCCGGCCGCGAATACGGTCGCGAGTGCGTGATCTTTCAGGCGGCGGGTGTGCGTGTTTACCACCGGACCGACCAGGAAGAACAGGTGATCTTCGACGGTTCGGCCGTGCGGCCAGACTCGCTCGTTGTGCTGCACTCCGATGGGGATGATTGGTACGTCCGCCAGGTACCGAAGATCCGAGGCACGTTCGAGAAGGTTGCGGCGTGGGTGGTTGCGCACGCGCAGCAGTACCGGCGTCGGCTATCCAACGGGTACTGGCAAGGTCGTTGGTTTGGCCGACCCAAGCGCAAGGAACTCGTGAGCGAATCCGCTGCTACCTCGTCAAGCTACTACGACCCGAACGTCGAGTACGCGCACTTCTCGAACGCGGATTTCGATGCACTGCGCCGGCATGGCAAGCACGGGCGAGACGCGGGTGCGCTGTTCCTCGTGCGCGCGGACGACGAAGCGGCCGTGCAGTACGCGAGCTTGTACGGGAAGACCGAGTACCGGGCGCGCGTCCACCTCTCACCTGACCAGGTGTTCGACTTGTCGAACCCCACTCACGTCGAGCGCGTGCTCGCCGTCGCCGGCGACATGACGGAAGAGGGCGACACCGGTGAGGACTTCCTGCGTGGTGCCAAGCACCATGCGAGCGGTCTCGATTGGGCGACCATCAATGGTGACGTGCTGATGGCTGCTGGGTTCGCAGCGGCTGTCGTCGGGGAGCGCCCTGCCGGCGCGCACAACCCGGTCACTGGGCAGGGTTACACCCACGACGTGCGATCGCTCGCGGTGTTCGACCCGAGTGTGCTCGCGCTGCAGTCGAGGAAGCGAGTGAACGAGGTGCTCGACGTCGCGGGTGCGCGACCGGCGATCGAGTGGAAGTACGGTGGTGGGATGGCGAAGTACACCACCACGGTCGATGTTGGTGGTGTCAGCTACGCGGTCGGTGTCGGCTTCCTCCGAAAGACAGCCGCCGTGTGGGACCTCGAATACTACGTGAACGACAAGGTGCAGGCGTCGTCCGTCGCAAAGGGGGCGGTGTTCCCCATCCTGAGCTTCGTGCACGCGGCTGTGCGGCAGTTCATCTCGGATACGCGACCCAGAGAGATCCATGTCTACGCGTACCCACACGGCGAGCATGACGCGAAGAACATGCGTGAGCAATCCCGCCCGATCTTCACCGAGAAAGCGCTGCAACGATTGGCGCAGTCCGTCGGGTACGAGTACCAGGGATCTCGAACCGCTGACGTGTTGCGTGCACGGCTGGTTGACCCCACGTACGAGGACGTGGTGGAGTCGCAAGTGAACGAGGGCTGGATCGCCACCGTGAAGAACCACCGCGGTGTCGAGGACTTGTTCGTCGACCCTTCGCTGCTGGATCTGCGGAAGACGATTCTCCCGCCGCACCACGAAGCTCGGATCTTCCTCTTGGGTGAGCACGCCTACGTCTGGAAGGGTGGGACGTCGATCCACGTGGAAGTCGAGCAGATGAAGCTCGTGCCTGGTCTCGACGACTCGGCGATCCCGCTCGTTGGGTGGTTCCACCCCAGCACCGGACAACTCATGTCCGTGGTGGTCTCCGACTACTCGAAGCGCACGCGCTGGCACCACAAGGGCGAGGTGAAGGACGCGATCCAGAACCATCCGTGGGTCATGCGCGTGTCCCGCGGCGGCACCGGGCTCGTTCACATCTCGTACTACGACGACGCGATCGTCGGTGACTGGACGGAGATTCAGGATCCGCAGCCAGACCTCACCGAGGCTGTCCCTCCCGAGGAGGACCACAAGCTCGCGGACACACCGCGACGAGAGTGGGTCCCCGAGTACAAGGCGGGTGGTGACATCCACGCGCACGTTGCCCGTGAGCAACAGTGGAACCGCGCGGTCGAGTGGGCGCTCTTCACTGGGCGACTGACCACCGAGCAGGCACGACGCAACGGCTATCACTTCAGCTTCTTTGAAGAAAAGAACCTGCAGCCGTTGCCGAAGCGTTTGTACCACACGACGACCGCTCGCTCGGCCGTGCTCAAGCAGGGGCTCCGTACGCGCAAGGAACTCGACGGCGTCCACCGTGGGCTTGGTGGTGGACCCGACGACCTGATCTCGCTGACGGATGACGCGGACACCGCGTACACGATCGCGCGGACGCTCCTGGAAGCGATCGACGTCCTCCGCGACGAGAAGGGCGACGCGATCGAGCGGCTGATCCACATGGCGGAGCACGGCAAGAGCAACGGGGTCTCGCGGCCCTTCCTCGACGACATCTGGCGCTTCATCTCCGGGCGGTCGGAAGGTGAAGGCACCGAGCCCGCGTCCCTTCGCTACGGTCGCCGCTGGCTGAAGATCATCGACAACCCAATGGCCGGGTTCTACGAGCAGGACGGGCAGATCGTTCGTGCTGGTGGCTCCCGTGACCCTAGTGTGACGACCCTTCCGGATGGTTCCGTCGTGGTGACGGAGCTTGGTCAGTGGAAGGACGGGCAAGGGCGAATGCGGTACACGCACGCCGCGGTGCCCATGTCCGAGGGTGAACGGCGCGAGTACCGCTGGCAGATCCTGCGGTACTTCCTGGCCGCTCGAAAGCACGCGGGTGGGCAGGACGACCCCCTGTTCTTCCTGACGGATCCCGCGCAGTTGGCGCGAGTGGATCCGCGTGAGGTCGCGGTCCTGGAGTATGAGCCGGCAGACCCCGCGTACAAGGGGCTCCGCCTGCACGCGCTGGGTGAGTGGCGCATCCCAGACCAGTCGCTCATCCGGCTGGTGAGCGACCACTCGGGGGATCGTCTCGACCCCGCGCACACGGACATCGGCCGCAGGCTGCGCGAGAGCGCGATCGAGGAGCGTCGGACCGACAAGGCGAGGCTGCGCACGCTGAACGCCGTGGTCGACGACCTCGTGAGTAAGGTGAAGCAGGGGATCGCGGATCTACATGGCGCACCGGCGGTCAGGGTGGCCGACGCCAAGGACAACACTCTCGGTTACGCGTACCGCGTGTGGGTGGAGGACAAACGGGTCCCGAGGCTGAAGACCGTGAACATCGTAGCTGACGCATGGGACGCTAAAGTCCACGCGTTCGGTGACGCTGGGGGCTGGTTCAGTCCTCACGACGGTGCCTTGTTCATTCGTCTCAACACTGCAAGCAGCGCGTCGGACCTCTGGGACCTCGTCGACACGTACATTAAAGACAGTAGGTTCGAGCGAAAACTCCGCTCGATTCTTCGCCACGAGATCACACACGCAGTCGATCCATGGACAGCCAACCCGAAGCGGAAGCCGCAACGCGCTGCGGATGGCCTAGACAGTTACTACAACTCGGATATCGAAGTTCACGCGTACACCACGCAGGCACTCGCTGACGAGTTGGACCACGTGCGCACACTTGCGAAAGAGTTTGCTGCCGCGGTGCGAGATGAAAACCCGTTCGTGGCGCAACTCCGTGTGAACGACCTTGGTGTGCTCGCGCGCACCAACTGGAAGTTCCCGCTGTGGTTCCAGGCGATCCTCGCCAGGTACCCGAGCTTTGGGCGCGCGTTCACGCACATGGGCGAGCAGGAGCGGCGTCGGACGCAGAAGCGGTTCTACGCGGCGTGGCTGCGACTACGCCGCACGCTCCTGCGCGTCTACCGCGCGTGGGAACGCGTGCTCGCGGTCGACCGCGCCAAGGCAAAGAAGGACTGGGAGGACACACCAGCGGACGCCCGGGTAGGGTTCGAGGGTGAGAAGGACTACCTCGACTTCGTTTCCCCTGCCGCAGAGCCGCTGCCCGATGATGCGCACCCCAAAGGCTGGAGGATCTCCGAGCGGTATGCCGGCGCGGAGAAGGATCGGCGGCTCTACTACCACGCAGCCCCCGCGTGGGCGCTTCAGCGCATCCTCTCGTACGGGCTGCTCGCGAAACCCCCCGTGCGCGGGCAACACTCCACGGCGTCGGAGCACGGGGACGACCTGACGTCCTATGGCGGTGTCTACTTCGGGAACACCCCGGCGGTGGCGTTGAACGCCGGGAGCGCGAATGCGGGAGGAAACATCCTGCTCGTGGTGGTCTCGGCGACGTTGCGCGACCAGGTCGCCGACGAAGATGACATCACGTACAACATCGTCCGTGCGACACCCAAAATGCGCGCGTCCCTGACTCCCGGACTGCTCGCGATGGGTGTGCCGCTCGTGCTCCCTGACGAGATCAAGCAGAGGGAGAAGAAGCGGTTCGACGATGCGGTCGACAAGGTGACGTTCCATCTGACATCGGCTGGTGACGGCAGCGAGGCGTACACGCGACGGATCCGCGAGTTGGTGACCGACGCGTTGCGTGCGTCGTTTGCTCGCAGCGCGATCTACTACGCGCACTCACTTCGAGGGAACGCAGCGAATCACTCGTTGGCGTACGAACTCTCGGCCGCCGAGGATGACGTCTACTTCACCGAAGACTGGTGGAGGGCGCTACTCAAGCACAATTCGGAGGTAGCCCCAGGGGCGAACACACAGCAGGTAGAGCAGCGGCTGGCTCCGTATAGGGGCAATCACCGGCTTGCGACCAACGAGTTGCTCGTGCACGGAGCCACCACCCGAGCGCGCTCCGCGTATCGCGCAGCGATCGACCGTCTGACTCGCGCACTTCGTCGACCTCGTACCGCCCCCGCGATGTCCGCCCGCGTCCTTCGTGACGTGCGTTGGCACGGGAACACCAGAATCGTTGCTGTGCTGCTCCAGGACAGGGACGGGAAGCACGGGAAGCATCACCACTGGTACCTCGTTGGGGGTAAGCCTCCAGAGGAGGTGGTGGAAGCGCTCGCGTCGCGGATACCGGCGGACCAACAGTTCATCGTGCCCGCGACCAGGCAGGAGATCGCGCGCATGGCGGAGTTGGAGTTGCGCACACGGAGTGTGGAGGACACCCCGATTGCGCGTCGACGGAACCCCACGCCGGAGCATGCGGATTTTGACTCCCCTGTGAGGTAGGCACGGGCGTCTAATGGGTGGAGGCCCTATGCGCAGCATCATCGTCACCTCGGCTTTCACGACCTGCTCCGTCCGTGGTTGCACCGACGTCGGCGAGTACATGTTGGTCGCGGACCCAGCGCTCCCGAACCCCACGCGCACGTACATCGTGACGTGCGCTTCCCACAGCGTTCTCCTCCGCCGTTACGCGGCGGCAACCCTCGCGGCCGTGCAGCACGAGTGCGAGCCCCTCATGTCGACGCTGGCCACCACGATCGGTCTGCCCTCTTCCGTGTGGGAGCACTGGTGGCGATACTTCCGCCACATGCTCGCGAAGGCGAACGCAGCCCGCAGCGTCTGCCACGTGATCCGCACGTGCGCCTACGTCCCCTCGGGGGAAAAGCGGATTTTGTAGTAGCACTCCACGCGAGTCGCTCTATCCTTCGCGGGTGTCGGTGATGGGACCGACCAAGCGAGGGCTCGACGATGACGACACGCGAAGCACGCTACATGAAGCTCCACGCGCAGGGCCTCTACCACTGCGCTGGTTGCTCGACCACCCACCGCCGCGTCACCAAGGGCGTCGGTAACTACGCCGATCGCGGGTTCTTGTCCGTGACGGACAAGCCGACGACGGACTCCCCCTGCGGCTCATATGCCGTGAACTCGTACTCGCTCTACTACGTCGGCTACACCAAGCACGGTGTGAAGTTCGTGGCCGCGGCGTCATCCTATGACGGGCTCCCGCTATGAACCTCAAGATCAAGAACGCAACGAAGTACCGGACGGCGGACCTGCGGCGCTTCTTCGAGGCGGGGCTCCGCGCGTACGGGGCGCAACGTGACCGAACGATCGAGGTCGAGTACAGCCGCAGGGCCGGGTACGTCTCGGGTTGCGCATCCATCGGTGGCACGTGGATCAAGCTCCGGCTCCCTCGGCAGCACGTGCAGGGCTCTGGTCTGGTGCCGTACGACACGATCCCCGAGCGACAGATGCGCCACGTCGCGTTCGTGTTCGCGCACGAGCTGCAACACAACCTCGGACACCGACACAGCGGCGGGTCGGCGCACGGCGGGACGCTGACCCACGGGGAGTACGACGACGTCGGCTCCTGGTGGGTGGACCTCACGATCCGACAGACGCCACCCAAGCCGACCGTACCTCGCGAGGTCTGCACGCAGCGGCTGGTCGAGAAGCGCGAGCGTCGAGCCCGCGAGGCGCTCGATCGCGCGTTGTCGGACTTGAAGCGAGTGCAGAACCGAGTCAGGAAGTGGCAGCGCAAGGTCGCGTACTACGACAGGAAGCTCGCCCTCGCTGCGGGCACGTCGAGCTAACCCCGGGAGGTTGTCATGTCCGAATATGTACCAGCTTCGGCCGCTGTCGTTGGTGACGTGGTGTCGTGGTGGCACCACACCGGGTGCTTTGGGATCGTGCCCGTGTACGGTCGCGTCCTTCGAGTGCACCCGAAGTCCTTGACGATCCGGAGTGAGCAAGGGGACGTGCGGCGCAAAGCGCTGACTTTCTTCGAGCGTGGTGTCATCTACGGCGAGGAAGTTCAGGTGATCCGGTGGCAGGGTGATCCCGCGGCGGACTCCGCGATTTCGTGACCCGCACGACTCGCGCTGCGGCGTCTATTGGTTGAACGGAGGACCGACCATGCGTGTGCGAATCTCGATCGAAGTCGGGGAGGGCGACGACTACACGGCGTACGTGTGGTCGTACCAGACCGACCACAACATGGACGTCCAAGAGCATCTGATCCCTCTCGTGGACAGGTGCCACCACTTGGTGCGCGACACGTTCCCTCCGCGCAGGGACAAGTCGCAAACGGAGAATCCATGCGCTATCGAGTAGTCGAGGAAGTCAGCGGGATACCGTGCATCGAGAACGACAGCCAGTTCCCGGGGGACACCACAGCGGAGCGCCGGCGAGCAGCCGAGGCGGAGTGTGCGCGCCTCAATGGCGTCGTCCCAACGTTCGCTGCCGGCGAGACTCCATGGGTCCCGGGGCCGTACACGTACAACGACTACGGCGAGATTCTCGTGGCCGCGAACCCGTACGGTCACGGCGAGATGCACGTGGCGGACCTCCGTGGGTGGGGTCACCTGACGGGGAGGGGCAGCGCGTGCGGGTTCACCGAGGAGAAGGCCGCGGCGATCCAGGACGCCACCGGGCGGATGCTCGCGAAGGCACCGGGGATGATGGCTCTGGTGTCGCGGATCGCCCAGCGACCGTGCACGGTGTTCCGAAACTTCGGTTGCGCAGAGGGGCTGCCGCACGACCCAGATCGGTGGTGCGACCCATGCACCGCGAGAGCAGCCCTCCTGTGAAATAATCTGGTTTTGTAGTAGATCACGACGGGGAGCGCTCTATCCTTCGCGGGTGTCGGTGATGGGACCGACCGAGCGAGGAACCGAACGATGCGCGAAGTCGAAGCGAGTGCGAAGCGCGTGATCCCCGAGGCCCGTCTGTCGCAGGTGACCGAACGGTTCGCCCGCGCGATCAAGACGGCAGAACGCCTTGGCTTCCCTGTCCCGGTGCTCAAGGTCGGTGAGCGCCAGCGCCGCCGGATCCACCGGAGCGACGCCGCGTGGTACGGCGAGGTCGAGCGCGAGGTCATCCCGGTCCTGTACGGCGGTGAGGGCTCGCGCTCGCGCATGCGTTCGCACGATGCCGTCCAGTACTTCGCTTGGGAAGTCGAGGTCGAAGTCGAGGGCGGTCTCCCCGTGCTCCCCGGCGGCTGGCGGTTGCTCGCCGCGGTCGATCGCTCCTGCGGTGACGAGGCGGTCGTGCGCTCGGCTCCGGGCGCACCCGCGGGCCTGCGGGCGCTGATCCGCCAGGACAGCCAGTGCGACCACTGCGAGACCTCGCGAGCGCGCAACACGACGTTCCTGGTCCAGGACGAGGCCGGCAACGTGAAGAGCGTGGGTAGTGGTTGCCTCGCCGACTTCATTGGCCACCTCGGCTGCACCCCCGAGTCGATCCTGTCCTTCCTCGAAGCGCTCGCGCTCGACACCGACGGCGAGGAAGAAGAGGGGTACACGCGGGAGCGCTTCCAGCCGCACCTGCCGATCGAGTCGGTGCTGACGGCAGCGATCACCTGCATCGACCTGCACGGCTGGGTCTCGCGCCAACGCGCGATGAACGGCCCGATCAACGGCCCGTGCGCAACCTCGACAGACGTCCTCTACGGGTTCGTGCTGCGCGATGGGGACCCCACGGAAGAAGTGCGCCGCGAGTACGAGCGCATGGACGCCCGCCGCGCGTCCCCCTCGGTGGTCGAGGAAGCCCGCGCGATCATCTCGTGGCTGTCCGCTCTCCCGGACAACGCGAGCGACTACGAACTCAATCTCCGCGCCTTGGCGCGCAACGGCGTCGCCCACGCGTTCAAGCACCTCGGCCTCGCGTGCTCGGGTGTCGTCGCCTACCGCCGTGCTCACGACATGGCCTTGAGCGAGCACGACGCGAACAAGGCGCAGGCGATCCCGCTGTTGAACGAGTACGGCGCGGACGTCGGGACGAAGCTGGTCGACCTCCGCCTCCGCCTGGTGGATCGTCCGCGCGCCTTCACCGGCACCTACGGCACGACCTACCTCTGCAAGTTCGAAGACGAGTCGCGCCGCACCTACCAGTGGTGGGCCACCGGGGTCGACCCGACGCAGGAGGACGATCTGTCGGCTTCTCGCGCCCGCCTCGAAATCCGTGATCGCGTGTGGGCGCAGATCACGGAGGAAGCGAAAGCCAAGTGGGGTGACCCCACGAGCATGAACGCCCGCGAGTACCGCGACTGGTCGACCCAGCGGCATGCCGAGATCACGGAGGAGATGCTGGCCGCGGCGGACCCGGCCGCGCGCCGGACGACCAACGGCTACCCCGTCTGGGACGTCGGTGCCTGGATGTACCTGACGGGCTCGGTGAAGAAGCACGACGAGTTCAAGGGTCTGCGGATCACGGTCCTGACGCGCTGCGGCTGGCGCGTCGACCCCACCCCGCCGAAGGCCCGCAAGACGCGCGCGAAGAAGGGGGCGGTTGCGGAGCCGCCGGCGGCGAGCTAGCTTTCCTCGCGTGTCGTTTGTTGTCTGGTGAAGCGAGAGCCCACCTCGCCTGGCATCGGGGTGGGCTCACTTCGTTCAGACCTCGGCGAGGACGCGCTCGCGGGAACAGTGCAGGCGTAGGCGTCGGATCGCCTGGTCGTAGACCTGGCAGACGCGCTGTCGGGTCACACCCCATGCGTCCCGGATGTCCGTGAAGCTCTTGCCCTCGAACACCCGAGCGCGCACGACCTCGATCTCGCGATCGGTCAACCCAGCCGCGTGTGCGAGCTTGGGGAAGCCGCCTGGTTCGATCTCGGGGTCCTCCGGCGGGTCGACGGCTGGGATCTCGGTGCGCAGGCGCTCCGGTCCACCCGCGTTGTCCTTCACGTACAACGGGAGCATCCTCGACAGGAAGTCCACGCGCAGAGCGTGCGTAGGCCGCCCGGTCTCCCCGACGGCCTGCTTCATTCTCTCCAGGACCTTGTAGCGCGCGTACGTTCCTGCGTAGACCCCAGGGGAGCAACCCTTGCGCGTGTCGTACTTGCGATCGGCCCAGACGCAGATGGCGGAGAGGCACACGGACTCGAACTCGTCGGCGTCGAGCCCGCACTTGATCCACGCACCCCGGTAGCGGCCCCACAGCGGCTGCACGCACCTGACCGCCTTCGCCGGGATGACCCGGCAACCAGGGATGATCTGGTCCGGAGGGAGCGCCAGGAGTGCGCGTGCGGACTCGCCGTGTATGAGCTTCATGCTCGCTGCTCCATCTGTTCGAGGAAGACGCGGGCACCCTCGGTCTGCTCTGCCGCCCACGTGATCGTGCGCTGCGCGGCCTTGACGCCCTCGGCACCGGCGCGAACCAGCAGGGTAACACCGTCGAGGTGGTCGACCTCGTGTTGGATCACTCGCGCGAGGAAACCCGAGTACTCGGTGACGACGCGCGTCGCCGTGTAGCCCTCGCGCGTGCTCTCCGCGGCCTCGACCTGGATGTGACGGGCGCGCTCGACCTGCACGCGGGCACCCGGGCAAGACAGGCACTGCTCCCACTCCGTCGCGACGTCCGCCGTGGTCGCGATCACGCGCGGGTTCACGACCACGGTCACGCCAGCGCGGGCGTTCGGTCGCACCGCGATGACGCGCAGGGGGTACCCCAACTGCGGAGCCGCGAGACCCACCGCGTTCGTGTCCTGGACGAGGTGGCGGCGGAGCATCCCACACAGCGCCCCGAGGATCGGGTCGGAGAGCGCGGCGTCGTCGATCGGGTGTGCCCGCGTGAACAGGACGGAGTCGAAGTTCGTGCGCAGCCGCGGCGGCTGGACGATCAAGTCACGCAGGTCCGTCACCGCCTCCGGTATCGCCGTCGGGGACTCCACTGGGATCCACTGCTTCGTTGCTTGGCTGACCATCCGTCTGCTCCTGTTGTCCCTGCGGTGCCTCGACGAGCGGAGCCTGCAGGAAGCGCCGTCGCGTGATCTGACAGTTCTCGGCTTCGCCTTCGATGCCGATGTAGTGGAAGCCTTCCAGGGCCGCGGAGACACCGGTCGTGCCCGAGCCGTTGAAGGGGTCGAGTACGAGCCCGCTCGGCGGGGTGACCAAGCGGACGAGCCACCGCATGAGTTCGATTGGTTTAACTGTGGGATGCGCGTTCGAGACGCCGGCTCGGTGCACACCGTCGACGCACGTGTTGCGATCGCGGCGGCTGGCCTTCGCGGTGTAGAAGAAGCGCGAGGCCCCGCCGGTGTCGCCGTAGCCCTGCATCGTCTCCTCGCCGCGCGCCGACGTGTAGACGCGCCCGGAGAACTGGTCGGCCTCTCCGCGCTTCCACGCCTTCGGCGATCCCTTGCGCTCGCCGCTCTGGTCGTCGAGGACGCGCACGGGGCAACCGGGGACGCACGCCCAACGTTCCATCGTTTCGAGCCCGTCGGCGTCGACGTGCGAGAGCATCGGTGTGCCCGCCGGTCGACTCTCGGCACCTAGCGCGTTGCCGGTGTGCCCCGCGGATGTCGCTTGCTTGACCGCTCCGGAACCACTGCCCCTGAATCGCCACGTTCCGACGCAAACGCAGTCCTCGGCGTGCGAGAGCACGACGTTCGCGGGGAAACGACCTTTTTGCTCGGGTCGCTCGAAGCCGATGCGGTCCAGATCGCGCCCGGCGTCGGGGCTGGCGGCTATCGCCCCGCTCGACTTCGACGTGCATTCGCCTTGTGGTGTCGCACTCGCCTTGTCCGCCTCGCTCGCGTACGCAATCCGACAGGCGTCGATGTGGAGCGCGCCAGTCCCGTGCGCGAGCACGTTCTCCGCGACGGTCCCGACGAGCGGCTTGCGCACGACCCAGATCGGCTCTCTGGCGGGTTTCAGCGCTGTCCCCCACCCATCCCACGCCAGCCCTTCGGGGGTGGCTGGAGGTTCTGTTTTCGTGGTTCGCCCACCACCCATTCCAGTTCCGTACACTTTGTTGGCGAGGTTCGGCACGTAGTCGCTCTTCCTCTCGTGCCCTTGTGCCTTGTCGATCGCTTTCGACACGTTAAGGGACTTAGGAAAGCCACTACAGTAACGCCAGTCGATCTCATCTCGGATCTCGAACCCCGCGAGGCGCAGCGCGATGCCCATGAGGTCGCTTGTGCGAGACCCGGCAAAGACCAGGGCGTGACCGCCCGGCTTGAGCACGCGGTAGACCTCGCGCCAGCACTCGGGTCCAGGGACCCAGGCATCCCACGTCTTTCCCATCATGCCTGATTTTGCTACTCTCGGACTCCCGAAGAAGTCGAGGAGGCCAAGATGGGTGCGCAGATTGAACGAACGTGCCCGCAGTGCGGCGGGAGCTACACCGCTGACACTACCCGCCTTAGCCACGGGAGGCAGACCACCTGTTCCCGCGCTTGTTCCTACGCCATGCGCGGAGCACAGCAGGAAACAGGTGTCGACTTCACCTGTCCCGTCTGTGGACAGAAGGGTCACCGATCGCCGAGAAAGATCAAAAGCAAGCACGGCCACATCTTCTGCTCGCGCTCCTGCCACTACATCGGCCGACGGCTCGGTCTGTCGAAACGTGTCGTGCGAAAGCCGTACGCGTACACGGAACTCGGTCTGCGAAATCTTCGTGTAGCAGGTGCAGGGGCCGTCGCAAGAGGCACCTTCGGTGACTCGAAGATCGAGAATCTGGTCGCAGAACGGTTGCGCGAGAACGCCGTCCAGTTCAGTCGACAAGTTCTGTTCGAGTTCCCCGGTACCGTTGTTGTGGTCGACTTCTTCTTCCCTTCGCACGGGCTGGTGGTCGAGCTTGACGGGAAAGAGCACAGAGGCAAAGCCGCTGTCGAGCGTGATAGGCAGCGTGACGAACTCGTCGCCCGCCTCGGTATCCGCACTCTTCGCGTTTCGACGGAGCAAGCTCCGCATGACGTGTGTCGCGCAGTTCTTCTTGCCCTTACCACGTGACGGATCGTACGGCTCGCCGCGGACCCAGGCCGAGAGGCAGGCGTTGACCTCCTCGGGCGTGTGCTCGGACAACCCGTACGGCGGGTCGGTCACGACCGCGTCGACGAACCCGTCGGGCATCGCACGGAGGCGATCCAACGTGTCACCTTCTTCGACCATCAGAATCGTGTCGGGCATGCGCTGACCTTTCGTGCGTAGTAGACGCACGGGCGGGCGCAACCGCGCGTACTTTCTTCCATCAATCGTCGTCGTCTTCGGCGTCGCCGCCGTTCACGCGGAAGCGTTGGGCGAGCGACAGTGCGGCTCGACGCCGCTTCTCCTGCTCGGTCGCGGTGTCCTCGTCGAGGATCCGCCGGCGCTCGGCCAGGGATATGTCCCGAGCCTCCAGGAGCATCGCTGGGTTGCGCTGCACCCTCACCCCGACCTTCCGTAGCACGTCATGGACGCGTGCGCACTGGATGATCGCGTCGGGGTGAACCGACAGGAGTTTCGTTGGCTCGCTCTCCAGGAGTACGAGCAGGACAACCACTTCATCCGCCAGACGATCGAGCGTCGCGACGTTGAGGGTCATTGGGTGAGCCACCTTTGGACGGCCGAGCGCACGTCCTGTCTGGTTACTCCGGCATGCATCGCCGCTTCTTCCATCGCGGGAAGGAGGTGACCGGCGATCGTTTCGGGGATCCCTCGTCGGTTTCCCCGCGCGAGTGCGACAGCATCGTCGACGACTCCGCGCACACGTTTACTCAGCTTCTTCCACGGGTCGTGCAATTGGTGGGCAGCCATCCGCGTCTCCGCCGTGCGTTGCGCGGCATGATGCTAACCCTATTGGGGATAGCAAGTTCTTTCCGGCGTCAGACGTCCAGCGGCTCCGGGAGGTGCTGGTGTTCCCACCCCAGCAGTTGGACCTCCGCCGGTCGTAGCGGCGGGTGGCTCGGGCACTCGATCGCGGGATGCACAACCCGCCCGTCCGGGTGAATCCTCCCACGTAGGCTGACCATTCGCTTGCAGGTCGGGCAGTGAATGCGAACACTCCACCTCTCGCGCACCCACTCCGCGTTCGGGATCTGCAGCATGGACCTACTCCTACAAGAGACAGGCCGCCGTGTAGAGCACGAGTGCGCCTGCGATCGAACCGACGACCAACAATGGCAGTCGCACGCAGAGCGGCCACCCACGGGGGCGCACCTCGACGACCCAGTATGGCCGAGACGTGGCGCAGCCCCGAGGGGTCAACAGCGACAGGATGAGCAGGAAAACCAGGAAGTCCATACGAGTAGTAGACGATGCATCCCCCGACATGTCCAGTACGATTCTTTCTGGTTTTGTAGTAGCACTCCACGAGGGCCGCTCTATCCTTCGCGGGTGTCGGTGATGGGACCGACCAAGCGAGGTGTGACATGAAACCGTCTGAACCCGAGTTCGTTCTCCGCCCTACGTTCGAGCAGCGCCTCCACGACATCGGAAATCGCTGTGCCCGCGTGGTCACGAACGTCAAGCTCGCTCGTGCGCGTCGTGGTTCCTCTCCGACACTCCGTTCGGATGCGGAGTGCGCGGCGCGGGTCCTCGCGGAGGGGGATCGTTCGTTCGGCGTCGCGCGTCGTTGGCCCACGCTCGCCGCTCGCCTGCGCAAGCTGGTCGCGGACGAGTCCGCGTGGGTGGCGTTGGACGCCGAGGGTTACCGGGTGGACGGCGCGAGCGCGAGGTCTTCCGATGGGTGAGTACCACACAATCCGCAAAGCTCGGACGATCAAGACCGTCTGCAAGGTCGGCACGTGCACTGACTGGCGGCTCGTGACACGTCGAGAGGCCGAGCGCTTGGCGATCCGGGACGCCGGCAACGGCGCGAACTTCCAAGCCGCCCTTCGTGAGCCGTCCGTGCTGTTCCGCTTTCCTCTGCTCGACACCCACGCGTACAGCGGTTGCCGCTGCCACGAGGCCGGGCACGAGCACGGAACGCCACTGCACGCGGACGTGTGCTACGAGACCACGGTCGACGCGATCCGCGCCCGAGACCGGGAAGCAACGTGGAGCTTCACCGTGCCTCTCGCTCTCGCCCGCCGGGTGGTCACCCACGAGGCTCGCTGGTTCTCGTTGGCCCCCGCTGACGGGGCGTGCAACGTGAACGTTTCCGTCCCCTGCCCGTGCCGTGAGGACTTCTCCCTGCAGTCCTCCCCGATCCCGGATCGAGTCCCCGTCAACATCGTGGGCGAGCGCTACCAGGACGGTGCTCCGGTCACCGTGTTCGCGTGCGGGTGGTGCAATGCTCGGTTCGTCGCAGACGAGGGTGAATGCGAATGGCTCCGCCAGGAGTGCTTGCTCTGGGAGGCCGCCGCCAAGCTGTTCGCGCCCCTGCGCTCGGCCACCTTGGCGAGCTAGAACAAAATGATTTTGTAGTAGATCGTGGCTACGGACGCTCTATCCTTCGCGTGCGTCGGCGATGGGGCCGACAGAAAGTCATCGGAGACGACAATGGCTCGCAAAGTTTGGTACGGATCGGCCACCAACCGCATCTTGGAAAACGTCCAGTCGCCGACGCCGACCGTCGGCATGGGTGCGACGGTGTGCGCGTGGTCGGATCGTTACGCGGCGACGGTCATCGAAGTCAGGTCGCCCTCGCGCGTCGTGATCCAGTACGACACCGCGATCCGCACCGACGACAACGGCATGAGTGAGTCGCAGTCCTACCGCTACGAGCCGAACCCGAAGGGGATGACGAAGATCGTCACGCGTCGGCGGGACGGGGCGTGGCGGATCGAGAAGGAAGGCACCGGGGTGCGCTTCGGCAAGCGCGAGGCGTACCACGACTACAGCTTCTAACGCTGGTCGTGCGGCCGAGTGAACGCGAGCGGGCACCCTTTGGGTCGTCCGTTCGCGTTCGCGCTTTCGGGCTGTAACCTAAGCGCCAGCCGTGGGCGTCCTCGGCTGGAGGTCCCTGCTTGGGATTCGGGTCCGCGTACGCGCTAGCGAATGAGGTCCGGGCTGGTCGAGCGACCGTGCGACGCGCGGTCGAATGGCTGATCCGCCGCAACCACCAGCCGCCGGGGCCGTCCGCGCTCACGGACGCTGCGCTGGCGGCGCTGCGTGCGTTCTCTCTCGGGAACGAACGAGAGAAGATTCCGCTCCCTGCTGGTGTGTCTTACCGCGGGGCCAACGCGGTCGCGGCCGAACGCCTCATCGACGAGTTCAACCTCCGACCGCTGATCGGTCTGGAGGATCTTCGTATGGAGTCTCGCATGTCCCCCGCTTTCACGCCCTCGAACGTGCTGGGTTCGCCGTACCGCTTCCGCCTCCAACTCGACGCACCCGCCGCGCGGGCGCTCCGGGCCAAGCTGGACGAGCGGGTGCTCCCGTTCGACCACGCCACCCGGACGGACAAGTGGGACATCTACCGCCATGGCGGTAGCGCCCGCTCGGGCCTCCGTGTCGGCACCTCGGTCACCGGTGGGGTGATCGTCGAGTGCACCGGAGAATCCGTCTGCGCGATCCTCGAAGCCGCGGGCTTCGGCAGCACGCGGCCGACCTCGAACACGACGGTACCGGCCGATTCGACCGAGGGGTCGGAACTCGCCCTCTACATCGACAATGACGCGAAGCTGTGGCCGGAAGTCGAGCGCTTGTTCGCCGCGTTCGAGCGCAAGCGAGAGCGTGGAACCTACAACGAGCAGACGGCCGTGTCCCTCTTGCGCTCGATCGTCGATCGCGGTGCTCGCGCGTACATGGCGCAGTACAGCGGCAGCGGGACCCACGTCGACAACGTGTTCTCGCCGGCCGTACGAGACCAAGTGGCGCGCTACCTCGCGCAGTACTGGTCGCAGGAATACGCGTCCGGCAACCGCTACGGCAAGAAGGCCCCGGCGGCAAAGCCCGGGAAGGACAAGTTGGCGGCGAAGCCGAAGAACGAGTCGTTCGACGACGATGATTCCGACATGGACATGCCCCCCGAGTGCCCCACCTGCGGTGGTCCCGGTGGTGTCCTCGGTTCGCTCGGTCGCCGCACCCACTACTCGTGCCGGAACTGCGGCATGGAGTTCTCGCAACAGCCCGACGAGCCCACGCCCGCGAAGGGCGCGGCGAAGCCGAAGAACGAATCGTTCCTGCTCCGCAGCGGCGAAGCGAAGTTCAACGACGGATCCCGCGTGGACTTCTGGTTCGAGCGCGACCGCGCGAGCATCATCGCCTACGACCCGGAAGGCCGGGAGATGGGTGAGTGGTGGGACGAGGACGTCAACGAGATGTTCACGGACGGGTTCTTCAAGGGGAACACCAACCAGGAAGTCGCGCGCAGCGTCTTCAAGTACCTCGACTACATCGGAGTCAAGCAGGGCGACCCCTCGACGTACATGACGCGCACCCCGTCGAGCGAACGCGGAGAGCCGGAGGGGGAAGACGACGACGACGACAAGTGGGAGGCGTACAACCCCGAGGAGCACCGTGCGGCCATGCGCCGCCGTCGTCGCGACATCTCGCTGCACCGTGAACGCGAACGCGTGCGCAAGATGCTGCGCGAGCCGGGACCCGGGCCTTACGGCACGGCGGGTACGTTTGGACTCGAACAGGCCGAGGACGAACTGACGAAGGAAATCGAGCAGAACGAGAAGGACGAGCCGGGGAAGTCCCAACACAACGAGGCGATCACGCCCCCGAAGGGCAAGCAGGTGAAAGAGTCACGCGAGTACGGCCCGGAAACGCAGCGCGTGCTCGACCGCGTCAGTGAGTTCCTGATCCCGCAGGAACTCAGTGCGATCGAGGGTGTGCTCCAACATGCCGACATGTACGAAGACGAGGCGACCGCGTTCGACCTGGCGCAGGCGTTGTACTGGTACGCCTCCGACTGGCACGGTGGGCAGTGGCACCAACTCTACAGCGTTCTCGGGGTTCTCCACTACCGACCCGGCAATAGCGAAAACGGACCCGAAGATGGCACCGCACAGGACATCTACGACGCGTTGTCGGCCACGCAGACCGCCGGCAAGAAAGCGGGTGGGAAACCCGGCGTCTGACGACTCCTACTCGTCAACCTGCTCTGCAGGTCGAGATGGGAACCGGAACCCGCGTGGTTCCTCCAGCCGCGCGGGTTTCGTATTTTGTAGTGGACGCAACTACGCGAGCGGGTAGCCTCGGGAACGAAATGGAGGTGCCGCATGCGGCCCGAACACGCGTACGAGATCAAGCTGTCGGAGTTGACGGACGACCACCGAGTGGTCGAGGTGTGCGTCAAAGGAACGCCCACCCGCCTGTGGGACGACGGGTTCGGCCCCTTGTGGGTGTACCGCGAGTCCTTCGGTGTCCTGGGTGTGGTGCGCGCACGCACGTACGAGGACGCGTACACGTGCGTCGTCGACGAGATCATGGACGACGCGACGTGGGCGGACGTCGAAGCCGCGCGGGGTGGTGCTGCGGGCGACGCCCCCGTGGAACTCCCCGAAGGGTTCGAGTACCGGTCGTCCGGTGTGCCGTCGAATCCGGCGCTCAAGTCCGCGATCGCGTCCTTCGACCTGAACTATTCGTCCCTCGACAGTCTCACCCCCGAGTTGGTGGACGAGCACGGGCTCACCATCTGGGTCATCGACTAGGGGTCGAGTGTTCGTCCGGAGCCCTCGTGGCGGTACGATCTGGCGCGTCCTGATCGTTCTCCCTACCACGAGGGCTCCTATGCGCGTCCAACTCGACAAGGTCCAGGTCGGTGCGAACTTCACGCTCTTCCCGGCGGGACGGCTCGCCGAGGGGGCCGCGCCGCCGAAGAACGCCCCGCGCGTCCGCGTGCTCGAACGCCGCGCGGATGGCTCGTTCCTGCTGGAGTCCCTGAACGGTCTCCGCATGGGCAGCGTGCACGTCCCGAGCGGTCGCAAGATGACGCTCCCGCGTGCGCTCGCGGAGAAGCTGGAGTTCCACGGTGAGGATCCGAAGCTCACCGAATCGCGCCCGGCGGCCACCGCGCGCGGGAACGACCTGGCGGAGATCGCGCGCCGCATCACCGGTCGCAAGTCGATGACGGAAAGCGCCCCCGTGGCGACGATCTCGCAGGAAGAAGCGGACCGTCGCTACGAGGAGATGAAGAACCGCACCGTCGGCGTCAGCCCGGACGACCCGGCGCTCGCGAAGCTCGACGAGGCCGCGAAGAAGGAACAGATCGACGCGGACTCGGCGTACCTGCGCCTCAAGTCCAGCCTGTCGGGCGGTGCCACCGCCGCGGCAGCGCACGGGGGCTGATCCTTGCCTCCGAACGTCGGCCCTCAACTCCAGATCAACCCGCAGCGTCGAAAAGAAGAGACGCAGTCGGGCTCTGTCGCGCAGGGCGCGGGCTCGGCGGTGTTCTTCACGGTTGCGGCTCCCGGTGCGGGTTACCGCTGGCGGCTGATGAAGCTGGTGGCACTCAGCGATACGACAGCGCAGCGCACCATCGGGATCAAGCCTGGTGGTTCGGGGTCGTTGAAGTACGTCGTCGCCGTCCGTGCTGCCGCCGCTCCCCCCAACCCGCTGCCCGACGACGGCTTCCCGCTCGCAGAGAACCAGTCGTTCACGGTCGAGATCGACTCGACCGCACTCTCCGCGTCGACGACCGCGTGGGCGACGATCAACTACGTCAAGGAACTGATGCCGGTCGGCCTCTCGTGAGTTGGGGCATCGGCGTCCGCGAGTTACAGTGAGCACAACCTCACAGGAGTAGAGCCATGGTCAACCTGACCCCCAACGAAGTCCTCGCCGACGTGCGAACCGCGCTGCAGACGCGCGCGGTCTACAAGGCGCTGTCCGCGAACTCGACGGAACCGGGATCGCCCAAGGTCTTCCTCGCCGACGCGGCGAAGGACCTGGCGGCCGTCGGTGCCGGCAAGTTCTGGGTCGTCATCGAGGTCGACAAGACCGCGCTGGCGAACCTGTCGGACAAGGCGTTCGGCGTCATCGTCGCGCCGGGTCGCACCGCCGAAGCGTCGGCGTCCTGACGTCGTCTCCGCGCTCGTGTGTGCGGCCTTCGTGGTCGCACACACACGGGTGTGGGCGTTCCTCCTACACGGGGTACCGCATGGCCGCCATTGGCTTGTTCGTCGTCGCTTCGGGTCTCACGGGCGCGACCGTCACGTCCACGACCTTCCAGGTGGAGTCCGATCGACAGGTCGGCGACTACCTGGACGCGCTGATGTCCGCGGTGGGTCTCAAGACCTTCGCGTACACGACGCCGAACACCAAGATCGGTCTCCCGCGCGCGAAGGTGTCGATCGACACCGACGTGAGCGGCGCGGCCGACAAGGACCTCGACAACCATCTGTCGTGGACGCGCAACGGCGTCGGTGCCGGCGACACGATCTACCTGCGCAACCGGTGAGGTGACCGATGGCTAAGGCATGGGACATCGTGGGCTACGGGTACAACGGGGACATGTACTGCCCCGATTGCGTGCCCGACGCGAAAGAGACCGGCTGCACGTGCGGCAAGACCGATGCGAACGGCGCGTGCGCGTCCAACTGCTCGGGCTCGGGGCCGAACCCCCAGTTCGCCAGTGACGAAGGCAGCGAGCACGGCGACGTCTGCACCTCGTGCGGCAACACCATCACCGAGCCCTGGGGTGACGGCGCGAGCAGCAACGAAGACGACGGGTGGGAAGCTCCCGACGAGGAAACCGCGCCGAAGGAACACCCCGGACAGGGTCGCCTCTGGAGCGAGGGCCTCTCGACCGAGCGCCCCGCGCGCATGATCGACCAGGTGCTCGCCGGCCGCACCCCCGACGACGTGCTCGACGAGGCGCTGGGAGAGGACTGATCGTGCAGCACCAACACGTCCCAGCCAGCCGACTCATCCGCCCGGCGACCCACCCCCCGGTCACCGGCGTGGTCGAGTTTCGGCTCTACCGGCGGGCGTGGGACGACGAGTGCACGATCGACGTCAACGGCGCGACCTACCTGATGTCCGACGCGGACGCTCTGCGTCTCTGGCTCTACCGAATTGGCTGGCGCTCCGAGATCCGGACGCGCGAGCGGCTGGTGGATCTGCTGTGGAACTTCCGGGTCATCCACTGCGACCTCCGCAACTGCACCTGGGTGATCCCCGATCTGCAGGTCGTCCCCGAAGACCGTGCCGACCCCACGGATGTCCCCGGTCCAACGATCGTCAACCATGACGCGTGGACCAACATGGGAGTGCGATAATGGCGAATCCAGGTCATGGCTCACCCACGAAGGTGATTTCGGCGTCGCTCGTCGGTGACGCGTACGGCGACGTCGCGGGCGCGTCCGCGACGATCAAGACGTTCGGGGCCTCCCGCGTCAGCCTCGATCTCTCCCACACGTTCGGCACCGCGACCAGCATCGTCTGGGAAGTCGCGGTCAGCCCCGATGGTGGGTTGACGTTCTACGTCGACTCGGAGTTCACGATGACGGCCGCGGAGGGTCTGACGGACCTGAACCGGACGATCAACCTCGCGGACTCGGAGACGCACGTGCGCGTCCGAGCGAAGGCCAATGCGGACGCCACGACGGCGACGGTGTCCGCGACCGTCCACTTCGGTGGCGCGTCCCACCCGGTCTCCATCCAGTAAGAGGACAACATGGTCTCACTCTCGGGCATCCAATCCTGGACGACCTTTCTGCCGGCCACGACGCTCACCACGGCGTTCACCGGCGTCAGCATCGTCATCCCGATCCGCTACGTGGACTCCAACAACTCGGGTCCGATCACGCCGCAGTCGACGGCTCCGCGCGCGGTCATCCTCGGACTGACGTTCGACGGCGACGCGGGCGACGCCAACTTCCTGGCCGTGGTCGAATCGCTGCGCGCCGGCGAGACCGCCTACCGCCACATGTCGGACTACCGCTGGGTGATCGCGAGCCCGGGGAACGTCGTGTACACCAAGCGGTGGTTCGTCTACCCGCTCAGTCCGGCGGTGCAGAAGCTGCGCGTGCGAGCCAAGCTCGGCACCGCGGGTGGCACCGGCACCCTCAAGGTCGAGGGTCGCATCGGCGTCGCGACGCCGTTCGCCTACTGACAGGGAGCTACCAGCATGCGCTTCCGCCTGCCTCCGGCGGCTCCCCCGACGGTCGCGGCCGTGTGCGAAGCGCTGTCCGACCGGGTGGTCGACGGAGTGTACGAGGGGTCGGACCCGACGCTCGTGCGCTTCCTCGTCGAGAACGAACTCCCACTGACGTCCCCTCTCGTCGAATCGACGGGAGGGGACGTTCCGTGTTCGTCTGCCCCTTGGCTTCGCGTGCTGTCCGTGCGCCCACAGGGAGAGCACGTCCATGTCGCGTACGCGGTCGCTGGTGACCCTGGCTGGGCGCTCATGTCGGAGAGTGCGTGGGTGGACGCCCGCGCTGCGGCTCCGACCCACCCGTTCGAGTTCCTTCGCATCCTCACGGAGGAGTGCGTCGATGGGTCGGAAGTGGACGATCACTCGGGCGTGACCGCACTACTCGGCCTGGCCGAGGCGTGGGGGAAGAACCCGAAGTGGCTGAAGGTAGTTGGAGTGAAGAGTGGATTCCGCCGCGACCCCGTGAGCCCGAAGATCCCTGGTAACGAGGTGGTCGTCCGGATCCGCAACAAGAACTACTGGTTCCCGGCGGACAAGCAGGCTCTCGACAAGTTCGTCCGTCTCGGGCGGAAGAACCGCGGTGAGGCGCTCCAGTGGTTCCGTCGGTACGTCCGGCGCGAACGCGGCTACCGCGGCAAGTGGCCAGATCGCGGCTACGTCATCAAGAACACGATCCTGAAGAAGAACACGACCGACGTGTCGACGAAGGTCCACGAGTCGCAGGACCCCGACCGCGAAGCGCGCAAGCAGGCATTCAAGACGATCGTCCGCGCCGCGCTCGACCGACTGGAGACGATGGACTACCCCTTCGCCGCGCACTTCGGGGAACCGGAGAGCGGCGACCTGGTGCAGGTGCTGGGACCGGTCGATCGGTTTCCGCCGTACGACGACCACCCGGCGGGGAAGTCTGCCGGTGGGCAGATGCTGGTCCAGCGGAATGACGGCAAGCGCGCGATCATGTTCGCGACCTCGCTGTTTGTCGACGGTCAACCGCTCGTACCGCGGTGGCCGAAGGAACTACTCGATCCGAGGCCGGACTTGCTCGCAACGCTGCTGCGCAAGTACGAGCGGACGACCGAGTCGCGTGCGCGCTTCGTTTTCATCGGCAACTGTGTCGGTTTGAACGGCGACGCGATCAACGACATGAAGGACAGTGACGCGCCGGACGTCGTCGATGCGGACGACATGCGGGCGAACTGCATCGGATTCGACGACGTGATCGCGAGCATGGGTTACGGAGACGACCTCCGGATCGAGGACGACTGGGCTGTCCGGTTCGCGCGCGCCGAGTACTTGGGCGTGCCCTGCTACTACATGTCGCACAGCGCCATCGAGTACGTGTGGACGCTCGACGGCAGGATCGGTCGCGAGAGTGACGACCTCGACGAGGCGAAGCTCCCGACCACGATGGAGCCCACCCCCGACGTCCCGAACGCGCCGGGTTACGCCTACCACGGCACGAGCCGTCTGCGCGCGTACGACA
>JADJEK010000014.1 GCA_016709145.1 Planctomycetota bacterium | reverse complement strand
AACCAGCCCGGATAGAACGCGGCGCACTTCGCGGCGATCTTGACCAATTGGCCGAACGGCAGCTTCTTCAACACGAGGTCGCCGGCCTTCGACAGATGGAAGTCGAGTGCTTCGCGTGCGAGGAACAGGTGCAGGATCTCGGTCGTGCCTTCGACGATCGTGTTGATGCGCGCGTCGCGATACATGCGCTCGACCGGCCACGGCGTCTCGCCGCGAGCGCGCAAGCTCTGCGATTCCTCGAAGCCGCGACCGCCGCGCGTCTGGACCAACTCGTTCAGGATCGTCTCGAGCGTCACCGAGCAGAACAGCTTCGCCATCGCGGCCTCGAGCCGCACGTCGGCGTCGCCGCGGTCGACGAGCGCCGTCGCGAACTCGGTGATCGAGTCCATCGCGAAGCTGTGCGAAGCCATGAACGCGAGCTTGCTCGCGACGGCTTCGTGCTTGCCGATCGGCGCGCCCCATTGGACGCGTTCCTTGGCCCACATGCGCGCGATGCGCAGCGACGAGCGCGCAACGCCCGAGCAGCACGCGGGCAACGTCAGTCGGCCCGAGTTCAACGTGATCAGCGCGAGCTTCAGGCCCTTGCCTTCACCCCACAGCACGTTCTCGTTCGGCACGTAGACCTGATCGAACACGAGCACGCCGTTCTGGATCGAACGCAGGCCCATGAACTGGCAGCGATGTTCGACGGCGATGCCCTTCCACGCGCGTTCGACGATGAACGCCGTGATGCGCTTCTTCTCGCGGCCGTCGACGACCTCGGACGGCGTGCGCGCCATCACGATCAGGATGTCGGCGATCGGGCCGTTCGTGCACCACAGCTTCTTGCCCGAGATCAACCAGCCCTTGCCGTCGGGCGAACGTACCGCGTGCGTCTCCATCTTGGCCGGATCGGAACCGACGCCGGGCTCGGTCAGCGCGAACGCCGAGAGTTCGCCGTTCGCGAGGCGCGGGAACAGGCGAGCCTTCTGCTCGTCGTTGCCGAACATCTTCAGTGGGTTCGGCACGCCGATGCTCTGGTGCGCGGACAGCCACACCGCGGTCGACGCGCAATAGCTCGCGGCGCGCGAAACCACGCGGTTGTAGTTCGCCTGCGAGAAGCCCTTCCCGCCGTACTTCTCCGGGATCTTCAGCGCGAACGCGCCCATCTCGATCAGGCCATCGATGACTTCGTCCGGCATCACGCCGTCGCGATCGGCCTTCTCGGCATCGTGGTGCGTCAGCAGGAAGCGTTCGATCTCGGCGGCGAACGCCTCGCCCTTCGCGCGATCGGCCTCGGGCTGTTCCGGATACGGGAACACGAGGTCGGGGTCGAAGGTCCCGGCGAACAGCGACGCGGCGAAGCTCGGATGGCTCCACTGCTGTTCGCGTGCGGATTCGGCGACGTCCATCGCCTCCTGGCGTTCCTTGTCGTGGGCGTGCGTCATGGGGAACTCCAGATCGGTGAGCGGGACGAGAAGGCGAGACCGACGCAGGCCGCCGCCGCGGTCCCTTATAGGAAGGGCGACGGACCCCGCGCCCGTCGTAAGCATGCGGCATGCCGCCGCGATCGATGTCGACCCGATCGACTCCCCGCCTTGAGCGCCGCATCGACGGAGGGGGGGAGCGTGACCCACGACTGAAACAAGGCCGCCGACGTGCATCGCACCGGGCCTCGGCCGTCCGCGATCACGGACTCGGCTGCGGCATGCCCCCGCGCACGAGCCGCACGATGCGACGCGTGCGTTCGCGTTGGAGATCGGTCGCGCCTGAAGCGTTCGCCGCCGAGGGGAACAAGTGCGCGTACGCGAACAGGCAATAGTGCGGCGTCTCGCGCCGCGACAGGGCGAGTTGGGTCTCGACCACGTCGAGCGCTCGTTGCGGGTCGATCTGGATGCCCTGCACGAACGCCACGTTCATGTCCCGGGTCGCGCGGCCCCACGCGCTCGCACGCGTGCGGAACTGCGTGATGTCGGCCGTGTAGTTCATCGGGAACACGGCGTCGACCAGTCCTTCCTCGACCCAACGTCGACTGTCGCGCTGGTGCTTGTCCTGCGGTCCTTCGGGGCTGGAGCCGACCGCGGCCGTGAGCACGACATCGCGACCCTCGTCGTCGATCATCGCGCGGATGTCTCCCACGAGCGTCGTGACCTGTTCGGCCTTCCACGCGCGCCAGGCCGCGAGATCGTCGTCGGGAGCCTTGCCGGTCGCCGCGCGGAACAGCGCCAGCGTCGCCGCGTCGCGCGGATACGCGTCGGGGTCGGGATCGAGGTCGTCGACGAAGCGCACGTAGTCGAGGTGCAAACCGTCGATCGGATAGTTCACGACGAGTTCGCGACAGACCTCGACCAGGTAGGCGCGCACCTCGGGCAGACACGGGTTCAAGCTGACGTAGAAGCTCGGCCGCTGCGGTTGTCGCGCGCCGCTCGCGTCGAACCAATGCCAATCGGGATGCGCCGCGTACAACTGCCGCTCGTCCTTCGGCGGCGTCGTCCCGCGCCATGAAGGCATCACGTTGATCCACGCGTGCAGCTTCAAGCCGAGCTCGTGCGCTTCGCGACACGCCACGTCGAGCGGGTCGTAGCCGGGATCGGCGCCGCCGAGCTCGTCGGCCCACGGCTCGATCGCGGAGCGGTAGTGCGCGACACCGTGACCGCGCGCTTGGAACAGCACGTGGTTGAAGCCCGCGTCGGAGCAATCGCGGATCGCCCCTTGCACGTCGGCCGCGGTCTTCGTGTCGAACCGGGTGACCCAGATCGCGCGGACCGGCTCGTCGAACATCGACGAAGTCGAACAGCCCGTGAGCGATGCGAACGCCAACGAGGCGAGACGCGCGAAGAGTCGTGCATTCATCGAATCGTCTCCGGCTCGGCGATGCGCGGCCGACCGAGCAGCAGCGCGAACACGAACGCGAACGCGGCGCCGAGCGGCGCCTGGTACGGGAACGCGATCGCCTTCTCGGCGACCTGTTGCGTGACGGCGTCGACGCGCGTGAACGTGCCGTAGCGGTTGACGACCAGGATGATGGCGACGGCGACGATCAGCACGATCAGGCGATCCAGCGTCGCTCCCCGCACCCCGCGCACGCAACAGATCGCATGGATCGCGATCGCGCACAGGCCGAGACCGCCGGCGATCCACGCGCTGTTCTCGGTGTGCCAGACCAGCGCGTAGACGAACACGGCCGACAACGGTGCGGCGAAGCAGTAGCCGAAACCGTCGACTCTCACTTGCGGCAGGAACGCGAGCAGGAAGCCCGCGAGCAACGCGCCGCTCGTGTAGCCGGCCATCGCCAGTGCGAGGTCGAGGATCGACGCATAGTGCTTGGCGACCTCGATCATGCCGATCGCGGCCGCCGTCAGCACGATGCCGGCGATGACGATGAACTTGCGTCCGACCGCGACCTGACGCCGATCTTCGTCGGGCGGGAACGGCTCGTCCGGGCCGAGCCCGAGCTTGCGCCGCCGCAACGGTTGCCAGATCGCCGACAGCGACGTCTGCGCGAGCGCCGCGAGGATCGAATCGAGGCTCGAGATCGCGGCCGCGAAGATGCCCGCGATGATCAACCCCGTGAGTCCGGGCGGGATGACCTGGACGATGAAGATCGGGAAGATGCGCTCGTTGTTCGCCTGGTAGCTCGCGAGCGTCTCGCCCTCGAGCGGGTGCTTCGCGTAGTACGCGAACAACGCGATCCCGACCAACATCACCGTCAACGTCACCGCGTTGCCGAACCAGCTCGCGATCATCGCCTTCTGCGCGTCGCGCACGTTCTTGCAGCAGAACACGCGCTGAGCCATCAACTGGTCGGTGCCGAAGATGCCGATGTTGCCGAGCGTCGTGCCGAAGGCGGCCGCGATGACCGTGTAGGTCTTGGTCGGGTCGGTGTCGAAGTCGAGCACGCGGAACTTGCCGGCGTCCCAGCCGACGCGGAACAACTCCGCGAGGCCGCCGTCGAGGTTCCACACCACGCAACCGAGCGCGATCAGCGCTCCGACGAAGAACACGCCGAACAGGATGACATCGGTCCAGATCACGGTCGTGATGCCGCCGAGCAGCGTCCACACGATCGCGATCACGCCGATCAGGACGATCGACTGCACCACGGGATCGATGCCGAGCGCGTCCTTCACGGGCGCGAAGAAGCTCGGTCCGAGCACGACTTCGAGCACGACGGCCGTCAGGTAGACACGCGACGACTGCGCGAGGATGCCGCCCAGCGAGAACAGCGCGGTCGTGACCTTCTTCACCGCGGCGCCGAGCTTGTGGCCCATGTAGTCGTAGGGCGAGTAGATCTCGCGCTGGTAATACGCGGGCACGAGCACGAGCGCGACGATGACGCGCGCGATCAGCGCTCCGAACAGCGCGTGCTGGAAGTAGCGCAGATCGCCGCCGGGCTTGAACACGACCGACGGCACCGACACGAACGTCACCGCGGAGATCTCGGTCGCGATGATCGACCCCGCGACGGCCCACCACGGCAACTTGCGGCCGCCGAGGAAGAACTCGCGGATGGTGGTGTTCTTGCCCGCGAGCTTCGCGCCGAGCACCGTCGTCAGGGTCAGGTAACCGATCAGCACGAGCCAATCGATCCACGTGAAGCCGTAACTCGCGAGGCTGATGTCGAGCATGGCGGGACCCTACCGGGGCGGGGTGGGGGTCTCAAGCGAACGAGCGACTCGGCGGGATCAGGTTGTCCCGTACGCTGCCCGTCGACCGTTCTGCCTGATCGGAGGACCGCCCCATGCATTTCGTCCCGCGCATCGTTCCCGCACTCGCGTTCGTCGGCGCGCAAGTCGTCGCCATGGTCGCCGTTCCGATCGTCGCCGTCGGGCAGGAGTCTCGAGCCCTGTTCGACGCAGCCCTCGTCGAACTGGATGGGCTCCACCGCTACCAGGCCCTGGTCGACCTGAACGGCGACGGTCGCATGGACGCTGTCGGGGCTTGGCCCGACAAGTTCGTGAACCACCGCGCGATCGTGACGGGCTGGATCAATGACGGCACGCGGCTGGTCGAAGCGTGGTCGGTGGTGCAACCGGTCGGCCCGATCGCCTACGCGGTGCCGAACTACGTCGCGGTCGGCTCGGTCGACGGCAACGCGAACGGTGACTTCATCGTGACCGCGGGCGCCAACGTGACCGTCTACCAGAGCAACGGCGCCGCTCCGCCGACGGTGCGTTCGACGTGGACGGAAGCCAACATCCCGAATGGTGTCGTGCTCGCGGACTTCGACGGCAATGGCGTCGACGATCCCGCGACCTCGCACCTGCACGGCTACTCGATCCGGCTCGACCAGGGCTTCGGTTCGACACCGACGGTCACGCACACGGCGTTCCTCGGGGGCGCCGAGTTCACGATGTTCGACGTCACCGAGGTCGACGGCAACGGCGCCGCCGATCTGTTGTTCTTCGTCGACGACTTCCTCGTCCTCGTGCCGGTCGCGAACGGGATCCCCGGCCCGCCGCAGGCATTCGTTCCGGGCGTCACCATGCCGATGCCCGCGACCGGCGACATCGATGGCGATGGGGACGACGACATCGTCGTGTTCGGCGCGATGCCCGACACCTACGTCACGCTGCGGCGCACCGGAGCGTCGACGTTCGTCATGGAAGCTCCCGTCGCCGGTGGACCCGCGACCGAGCTCGCGGACGTCGACGGCGACGGCGATCTCGACGGGATCTGCTGCAGCAGCGGCGGATCGGATCCGCCGCTGAACTCGAGCGCCTCGAAGTTCGAGATCACGATCAACGACGGGACCGGCTCGTTCGCGCCGGCGATCACGCTCCCCGGCATCGGCTCGCAGCACATCGCGGGCGCGACCGATCTCGACGGCGACGGCGACGTCGACCTGGTGGCGGGACGCTGCGTCTACTACGCGCGCGGTCCGATCCGCGGGCCGACGGTGCTCGTGACGAGCGGATTTGCCGGGCCGCTGACCGAACGGACGACGTTCGATCTCGATGGCGATGGCGACGTCGATCTGACGCGCCAGGCGTTGTTCGAGGGCCCCATCGGCTCGTACCGCAAGAACGGCGGCGATGGTTCGTTCATCGACTTCATGCCGGTCCTGCCGGTCGCGCCCGCGACCGTGAGTTGGTCGAGTCACGGGTACTACGGCGATCTCGATGGCGACGGGTCGATCGATCGCCTGATGCGGGGCTTCGACTCCAACACCGGGCTGTACCGCATGTACCTGTGGAGGAACCCCGGCGGCGGTGAGTACGCCGCCGCGGTGCCGATCACGGCGCCAGGCACGTACTTCGGAGTGTCGTTCGAGTCCGATCGCGCGGTCGTCGCCGATCTCGATGGCGACGGCGACACCGACGTGACGGCGGACGGAGTGCTCTACTTCAACGATGGTGCCGGTTCGTTCACGACCGGTCCGACCGTGGCCGCGCGCGTCACGTACGTCGTCGATCTGAACAACGACGGCATCAAGGACCTCGTGATGCGCGGTCGCACCGCGCTCGGACTCGGAGGCGGTGCGTTCGCGGCCGCCGTGGCCTACCCGTTCTTCGTTCCGGTCTCCGGCATCGAGGCCGTCGCGGACTTCGATCACGACGGGGACCTCGACATCGCCGAGATCGCGTACGGAACGAATGCTGGGCAAGAGTCGGTGGTGCTCGTCAACGATGGGACCGGCGCGTTCACGATGACGACGCCACTCGCGGGTCTCGGCGAGGTCGACATGAACTCGGGCCCCATGGTGCGCGCGGTCGTCGCCGGCGACATGAACGGCGACGGGCTCACCGACATCGCGCGCTTTCCGGGTGTCCTCGGGTCGAGCACGACGACGCTGATCAACCTGCGCAAGTCCGACAACAGCGGCTTCCTGCCGCCGATCGAGATGGCGTGCGACGCGTCCGTCCTGCGCGACGTCGACGGCGATGGAGACCTCGATCTGCTGCGCATGCTGCAGACGCTGAACCGGACGTTCTCACCGCAGGCAGGTGGCGGATCGCGCGTCCAGTACGGCGCCGCGGCGCAAGGCAGCGGGGGCATGCGGCCGACCCTGGGCGCGAGTGGTCCGTTCCGCGTCGGCGAGAGCGCACAGTTGCGGTTGCGAGGCGCGGCCGGTCCCGGGACCGGTCTGGTCGTGGTCGGCTTGACCGCGGCCAAACTCGTCGACAAGCCCAGCGTCGGGCTCTCGATCCACACGTTTCCGTTCGCGCTGGTCCTGCCGGTACCGGTCAGTGGCACGGGCGAGGCGGGGTCGGGCCAGTTCACGTTCCCGTACGTGGTGCCCGCGTCCGCCGCGGGGTTCCACTTCTTCCATCAGGCGTTCGTCGCCGATGCGGGCGCGCCGTCCGGCGCGACGTCGACGAACGGGCTCGATCTGTTCTACGGGCCCTGAACGCCCCGCGGCGCCGCTTCAGCGCAGCAGCGCCGTCGCGTCGCGGTCGGCGTAGATCGTCACGTTCGCGTGCTCGCGCAGGAAGCTCGCGGGCACGGTGCTCGCGATCGGTCCTTCGAGCGCGGCCTTCAGGATCTGCGCTTTCTTCGCGCCGAAGCACAGCAACACGATGCGCCGCGCCTCGAGGATCGTCGCGATCCCCATCGTGAGCGCCTGCTGCGGGACCTCGCCGTGAGGCGCGAACGCGGCCGCGTTCGCCGTGCGCGTCGATGCGTCGAGCACGACGCGGCGCGTGCGCGATTCGCGCGTCGAGCCCGGCTCGTTGAATCCGATGTGCCCGTTCGGTCCGAGGCCGAGGAGCTGGAGGTCGATCCCGCCGGCCGCGACGATGCGTGCTTCGTAGTCCGCACAATGGCGCGCGAGTTCCGATTCGGGCAGCGAGCCGTTCGGCACGTGGCGCCGACCGCGCGGGAGGTCGACGCGGTCGAAGAAGCGCTCGTGCATGAAGCGATGGAAACTGGCCGGGTGAGTCAGTGCGATCGGCCAGTACTCGTCGAGGTTGAACGTCGTCACGTTCGCGAACGACAAGCCGCGCGCGTGTTCGCTCGCGAGTCGGTCGTAGATGCCGATCGGTGAACGCCCGGTCGCAAGGCCGAGGACCGCGGACTCGCCGCGCTGGGCGCGGTCCCGGACCAGGTCCGTGATCGTCGCCGCGGCTTCGCGTTCGGCCTGCGCGCGGTCTTCGACGCGGATCAACGTGGGGCGGTGATCGATCATGTTCCGGAGCGAGGACGGCGGTCGCGCATGCGCGGACACTATCCTGTCTCGCGCCTCGAACGCAGTCCCCGTCCCGTAGTTCGTCGGATCGGGAGCCCCCGAATGATCGGCCTCATCGGCAGCGTCTTGTTTCTCGCAGGGCTCGTTGCGAAGGGTGATGCGATGGATCCCGTTCGTCCGTTCGTCCATCTGCTGGTCCGCCAGGACCAGCCGAAGCTCGACGCGGACGGCGTCGGCGAGGTCGTCGTGGCAGCGGCTCCGTTCAACGAGGTGCTGCTGTCGTGGAACGTCGACGTTCCGGTTGGCGGCGGATTCGTCGTCGATGCGCGCGTGCGAGCGAACCAAGAGGACGGCTCGCCGGGTCCGTGGTCGCCGTGGCTGCGCTTCGGTCGTGGCGGGGCGGACGTCGCCACCGACGCGGTGACGTCGTTCGACGGTGGCACGGTCGACGTCGACGTGTTCCGCGGCAAGACCCGGTTCTCGGCGATCCAGGCGCGAGTCGAGACGGCCGGAGTCGAGCCCGTGCGCGTCGCCCGATGGGCCTTTTGCCTCAGTGACACGTCGGCCGAGCGGGGCTCGTCGATGGCGTGCTGGGCAGCCGCGCCGCATCCCGGCCGTCGGTTCGCCGTGCCGTATCGCAGTCAGCGCGACGAGGATCCGGCGCTCGCGTCGCGCGTGTGTTCGCCCACGTGCGTGACGATGGTGCTCGGATATCGCGGCGTCGAGACGACGACGGCCGAGGTCGCGCGCCGCGCGTTCGACGCGGAACACGACGTCTACGGCAATTGGCCGAACGCGATCCAGGCGGCCTACTCGCTCGGAGTGCCGGGATATCTGACGCGCATCGCGGACGTCCACGGCGCGCGATTCATGGTCGGTGGCGGCCAGCCGCTGATCGTCAGCGTCGGCTTCGAGAACGGCGCGTTGCGCGGCAGTCCGATGCGATCGACGAAGGGACACCTGATCGTGCTCACGGGCGTCGACGCGAACGGCGATTTCTTCGCCAACGATCCGGCTGCGGAGAACGCCGAGCGTGGGCAATGCGTCTATCGCGCCGAAGATCTCGAGCGCGTCTGGATCCAGCGCAACGGCGTGGCCTACGTGCTGCTCGAGCGGCCACAGCAGGCGGAACGATGATGCGCGGGTTCGGACTCGGCGTCGCGCTCGCGGCGCTGCTCGCGTGCGGCTGCGTCTGCCCGGCGTTCGATGCGGAGGCCATGCGCGCCGAGCCGCTCGTGCGCATCGTCGACGTCGATCCGCGCATCCGCATCGACCTGCGCTACGCGACGACGGACAACTTCACGAGCCGCGTGCTCTACGACGCGCCCGAGGCGTATCTGCGCGCCAGCGTCGCGGAGCGCTTGAGGGGCGCACAGGACGACCTCGCGCGAGACGGGTTGTTCCTCGTGGTCTACGACGCGTATCGCCCGTGGTCGGCGCAGTGGACGCTGTGGACCGTGGTCGCCGATCCCGACTACGTCGCCGATCCGCGCAAGGGCTCGCGCCACAATCGCGGTGCCGCGGTCGACGTCGGCTTGGTCGACGCGAGTGGCAGGTCGTTGCCGATGCCGAGCGCGTACGACGAGTTCACGACACGCGCGCACCGCGACTACGACGGGTGTACTCCCGAGGAGCGCGCGAATCGCGAACGCTTGGAGCGCGCGCTGTACGCCCAGGGCTTCACGGGCCTGGCCACGGAGTGGTGGCACTTCGATGCGCCGCATTGGGCGTGGTACCCGATCCTCGACGAGCCGCTGCGAGGCGCGGTCCGGCGGTGAACGGATCCCTCGAACGAGGGGATGTCCCGAACCGCTGACCGACCCGTTACGCTCGTTCCCTCGATCGGGGGCATACTCCTGCCGATGGAACAGCCGCGCGGCGTGCGTCGTCCCAACTCGGTCGGGACGAACGCCGCGCGAATCTCTCGGGCCGAAAGGACTGCGATGCGATCGATGGTCTCCGCGTACTTGGCGTCGCGACGGACGCGTGGGTTCTCCAGCGTGGTGTCACTCGCGCTCGTTGTCGTCGCCGCATGGTCCTGCAGCTCGGTCGCCGGCGACCCGCCCGCGGACGAACGCATCGGGAGCTCCGGAGCTGGCGCGCCCACGACGAGCACTGCCGGTGGGAAGGCTCGGTTCGAGCCCGAGGACGGGCGCGTCCTGCATTTCGCCGGCGGCACGGCCGGGCAGGACGACGCCGTCGCGACCTACACGCGCATGACCGGCCAAGACCGCGCGCCGATGGGCATCGCCATGTGGATGAGTCTCCCCGGCACGCGGCCGTTCAACATGTCGATCCGCCGCCTGGCCGGAGTGCTCGACCAAGCCAAGAACTTGGGTCAGGCCCTGAACCTCACGATCGACTTCCGCCACAAGGACGTGGCCGGGTTCTCGAGCGCGAAGGACAAGGAGTTCGTCGAGACCACGACCTACGACGGCCTCGTGCTGCAAACGGCGCGCATGATCCAGTCGAAGGGCGTCCCCGTGCTGCTCCGCATCGGCGGCGAGCTGAACGGCGAATGGGAGGGGTTGCATCCCTACGTGTTCCCGCGCGCCTATCGCAAGTTCGTCGAGCTGTTCCGTTCGGTCGGCGCGGATCACGTCGCGTTCGTCTGGTGCGTCGAGGCGCGCGGTGACGAAGCGCTCGAAGAACGCGATGCCGCGGGCGATCCGCGCTGGTACCCCGGCGACGAGTGGGTCGACTGGCTCGGGCTCGACGTGTTCGCGGTGCAGCACTTCGACGAGCGCAGCGCGGCGCGCACCGGCCGCGGTCGCGGCGCCGCCGAGACGACGATCACGCAGACGCTGCTGCGCATGGCGCGCGAGAAGAAGAAGCCCGTGCTGATCGGCGAGACCACGCCGATGAACATGAACATCCCCGTCGCCGAGCGCGATCCGAAGGGCATCCGCGGGCAAGCGATCGCGGACACGTGGTTCGTGCCGTTCTCGCGCTTCCTCGACGCGCATCCCGAGATCAAGGGCGTGACGATGCTCTCGGTCGACTGGACCAAGACGAAGGAATGGACGACCTGGGGCGACGCGCGCATCCACAACAACCCGCGCGTGAGCGACGTGTGGCGCGCCGAGCTCGATCGCGAGCGGTGGATCAACTTGCCGGATTGGCGCACGCAGAACGGCTACGTGCCGCCGCCCGCGGACGCGAACCCGCCGCGCCGCCGCGGCTGATCGACGCGAGCGCCGCGAGCGGACGTCGACGCACTCGATCAGCGCGCGTCGAGTTCTTGCAGCTTCGCGCGCAGCACGGGCTCGAGCACGTCCGCGATCACCGCGTGGCCGCTGCCGAACGGGTGGACTTCGTCCATGAACAACGTCGCTCCGCCGGCGCGGAGGAGCGCGGGCGTCGGGTCGACGACGACGGCGCCGTACTCCTGCGCGACGCGCTCCATCGCCGCGTAGAACTCGGTCTTCCACAAACGCGGCCGGTCGCCCTGGACCGGTTCTTTCATCAGCACCAGCGCGAAGCCGTGCTTGCGCGAGAGTTCGCCGAAGCGCCGCAGCACGCCTTCGAAGCGCTTCGCCGGCGGGTCGCCCCACGCCGCGTCCCACGGTGGTGTGGCTGCCGGGTCCTTGCCGTGCACGACGTTCATCGCCGTGAAGCGTGGCTCGCCCGCAGTGATCGCGCGCCGCGTCAGCAGATCGTGGAACAGCGAGCGTCGGAATCCCGCCGGCGAGATCTCGTCGAGGTACGCCGGCTCGTCGAACTGCGTGAGGCCAGGCGCGTCGTTGTAGTACAGGCTCAGGCAGACGATGTCGGGCGCGAACTGCAGACCGACTTGTTCGAGGAAGTGGTACTGGCGGATGCCGCAGGAGCCCGGGTACGCGCCGATCAAGACCTCGACGGGCGTCGGCCACGCCGGTCCGGCCTTGCCACCTTGCGCGAGATGCTCGCCGATCAGCGCGCCGTACGCGTCGCGCGTGCCGTAGCCGAACGTGCTCGACGTGCCCAGGAACAGGATCCGGCGCGTTCCCGCGGGCTTGTTCAGCGCGTGGTGACTGCGGCGCAAGCGATGATCCGTGACCCACGGGTTCCAACGCCGCAGCAGCGGATGCCACGCGTGCAAGAGCTTGCGCTCGATGCGGTCGCCGTCCCATTCGACGGCCGTGAACGCGTTCATGCGCGCGACGTCGGCTGGCCAATGGCGCGCGGTCAGGTCGCGATACGTGACGGCGCCGAGCGTGAGCGCGAGCACGAACACGGCGTAGAACCGGACCACGCCGGCGGCGCGCACGCGCGTCATCCCTGCGAGGAACACGATCAACGTCGCCGCGGCCGCGCTGATCAACGCGGTGCCGCCGAGTACGGCGTCGCCGGGCTCCGCGTCGATGCGCGCGAGGATCCACGGCACGACGCTCACCGCGCCGACGACGAGTCCCGCCGGACCGCGCAGCAGTGATCCACGAGCGAGGAACGCGAGCAGCAGCGCGACGAGCAGCGCGAGCCCGACCGGAGTCGCGGCGGCGCGCACGCGGAAGCCGAGCAGCGACGGATCCGGCGCCGTCGACGCCACGGGCGTGATCGTCAGCGTGCGCAGCTCGGCCGCGCCCGACATCGCAACCACCTCGTAGTCGCCGCGCGGGAACAGCGACTCGTCGGCGCGCGCGACGACGGCGTCGCCGACGCGGGCTTCGAAGCTCGCGCCGCGTGCGTCGATGCGCAGCCGCAGTGCGTCGCGCGCGGGCACGGCGCCGGAGCGCGTGCCGATGCGTGTGAGTCCGTCTTCCTCGATGCGCACGAACGAGGTCTCGATGGCCGGATCGGCCGAGAGGATCAACGACACGCCTTCGCCGCGCCGGTTGCGCACGCGGATTTCGAGCACCGCGTCTGGCGCCAACGCAACGGTGCCATCGAACGTGAAATCGCGGTGGGCGTTGCGGATCGCGAGGTGCGTCGCGGCCGTGAGCCGCACGCCCTCGCGCAACGTGTACGGACCGTCGTCCGCGGCGGCGGCTTGCGCCAGGTCCTCGCGCAACGGTGCGAGCTGCGCCGTGCGATGCTCGAACGCGGTCGAGGCCGCGATCGCGCCGATCGTGGCGAAACCCGCGGCCCCGAACCAAGCGGGCAACGCTCGCGCGGAGTCGGCCGGTGGCGCGAACGCCGGACGCAAGTGGAACAGCGCCGCCCCGAACGACGGCATCACCAACAGCAGCAGCAAGGCCGCGGGAGGCGTCGGCGTGGAGGCGCTCGTGAACAGCGAGGGAATGCACGCGAGCGCCGGCAACAGCGCGGCTCGCGTGAGTGCCGTCGTCAGCCGAGCGCGTTCCGGGCGTCGCGCGCAGAACCCGAGCAACAGCACGCCGCCGACGAGCAACGCGAGCGCGCCGCGACCGAGGCCGTACGCGAACGACGCCAGGGCACTGGTCGCCGGCATCGTCTTCAAGTCGTCGGTCCACGTGAACGCGATCGAACCGTCCATGCCGCTCTGCTCGAGTTGCAGGACGCGCACTGGCCCGGTCGCGGCCTCGAACGCGAGTTCGCCCTCGGCCACGTCGATCGGCTCGGCGTGGAGTTGCGGGACGCGGTTCACTTCGGCGTCGAACGCGGTCGGCGTGAGGCGCAACGACAACTCGACCGGTTGGAACAACGCTCCCGCAAGGTCGACGTCCGTGCGTTGCGCGAGGTTCTGCGGCGTCGCGCCGCTGCGCTCGCGCAGGAACGCCAGGCCCCACGTGTACGACGGCGTCAACCGCAGGCGGACGCGACCCTCGTCCGAACCGCGCGCCGTGAGGTCGAGGGCCGAGGCTTCGGTCATGCGTTCGGCGAGCACGCGCACGGCGTCGACGCGGCGACCGCCGTCCTGCTCGGGCGCGAACACGATGCGCTGGCCCTGCTTCAGCACGAAGCCGCGATCCTTGGCCGGCACGCGCAAGACGTCGCCGGAGGCGTCCTCCGCGCGCCAGAACGCGCCGCGCGCGAACACGGTTTCGCCGGGAGCGTCGACGTCGACCTGGGCCTTGCCGAGTCCGAGCCAGCCCGCCACCACGATCGCGACCGCGATCCAGCGTCTCCAACTCGGCGTCGATGGGGCGGTCGTGGGCGTCATCCGGGTGTCGAGTCCTTCGCCGATGGGATGCTCGGGGCGATGCGTGGTCGCGTCCTTCGGCGCGGGAGACTACGCAGCGGCGCGACGGCGAGGAAGAGCGGCGGTCGGATGGTCCGACGTCGCGCTCGGGAACGCGCCGGTCCGGCGAGGTCGTTCGCGAGCACGCCTCGCGCGCCGCGATCGCCGAACTCGCGAATCAGGGCTGCAAAGACCACGGGCCGGACGCAGGGGCATCCGGCCCGTGGGACGCTTCCACCGCGAGTGTCGCGGCGGTCGATGTCGATCAGCCGCCGGCGGCGTCGGCTTCGATTTCCTTCTCGAGCGCATCGAGCTCGGCCGCCGCGTTGTCGGCGTTGATCGCCTTCTCGGCCTCGGCCTGGGCTTCCGCCTCGGTCGGGACGACGACGTCCACGTCCGGGCTCTCGAAGAACTTGTTCTCACAGGCCGCGAACGGCAGGCACAGCAACGCGGCGGCGACGCCCTTCGCGAGATTGCGGGTCTTCATGTGTTCTCCTCGGTAGTTCGGGTGTGGGTTCAGTTGCCGCGCGTCGCGGGGACTTCACGCGTGGCGGCTGGCGCCTCGCGCGTCGCTTCGCCGCGCTGCAGTTCGACTTCCTCGGCCTGCTGCTTCTGACGGCGACGCTGATCGAGCTCGCGCTGCTTGGCTTCGAGGCGGTCGACGCGCTTCAGCATTTCGGCGTCGTTCTTCTCGGTCGCGATCGCGCGCAAGCGAGCGAGCTTCGCTTGACGCAGATTGACGTTGCGCTGGTGAACCTGGCGCGCGCGCTCGAGGCCCTTGCGCTTCGTGTCGACGTCGTTGTTCGCGCGTTCCGCGTTCTTGCGGCGTTCGTCGTCGGTACCGCCTGCGCCTTCGGCGCGGCGCGTGTTCTTCTCGCGCTCGGCCTGGGCGCGGCGTTCCGCTTCGTTGCCCGCGTTGTTGGCCTCGCGGCCAGCCTTCTCGCGTTCGGCCTGCGCCCGGCGCGCGGCGTCGTCGGCCGGCTTCTCGGCTTGAGCCTTGCGGCCGGCGGCGGCGCGGCGTGCGGCGTCGTCGTTCTTGGCGCGATCCTGCGCGAACGTCGAACTCGTCGCGACGAGCGACAAGCCGGCGAGAGCGGCTGCGATGAGGGTGTTTCGATTCATGTCTTCTCCAGTTCCTTGACCAATGAGGAGCGAGCTTTGGTGGATTCGATCGCCGTCATGCTGCGGGGAAGGGCGTGGGCCACTCCGGAGCTGCGCGATCGGCGGATGTCAGGTACGACCGGCGAGGCATCCAGGCTTCGCAGTCGTCGTCGTCACTGCAGGACCTTCAGCGCGTTCGCATGGCGCTGCTTGCGCTGCGCGATCGCGGCCGCGGAGGTCGAGCCGGCCACGCCGCCTTCGAGTCCGTGCAGGTCGGACGCACGCGAATGACCCGACGGATGCGTGTCGAGCCAGCCGCCTGCGCCCTTTTGTTCAGGTAGGCGATCGAGCACCGCCGACAGCGCCGTCGGCGAGTAGCCCGCGGCAGCGACCAAGCGGATCGCGAGTTCGTCGGCGGCGCGTTCCTTGTCGGCGCCATAGCCGCCCGACAACAGCGTGAACGCGACCTCGTCGCAGCTCTTGCCGAACACCTTCGAGATCTCGCCGAGCTTCTCCTCGAACTGCGCGCGCTTCTTCGGGTCGTCCTTGAACTTGTCGTCCTTGTAGAGGTTCAGGCCGAGTTGGCCGGCTTGGACGAAGTTGCTCTGGTTCACCGACGACAGGCCGTGCTTCAGCGTCACGTGCGCGATCTCGTGCGCGAGGATGCCCGCGAGCTCGTCCTCGCTCTGCGTCTGCTTCAGCAGGCCGGTGGTGATGAACACGAATCCGCCCGGTGTCGCGAACGCGTTCAGTTCGTCGGAGTCGAGCACCGTGAAGCGGTAGCCCTTGTAGGTCTGTCGCACGAAGTCGACGCTCTGCGCGACGTTCTGGCCGACCAGCGCCACGTAGTCCGACAGCGCGTCGTTCGCGCGCATCGGATAACGCGGCTCGACCAACACCTGGGCCGCGACGGCGCGACCGATGTAGTGCTCTTCCGACGGCAGCAGGTCGTTGTAGTCGGTGATCGTGCGCGCAAGCGTGTCGCCGATCTCGGAGTAACGCTCGTCGCCGGTCACCGCCGTGGCGAGATCGCCGGCGCCCTTCAGCAAGTTGCCGCCGCCGCCGTTGCCGCCGCAACCGGCGACGACCATCGCGACGACCGCGACCGCACTCGAACCGAGCAGCAGGATGCGAGGCTTCATCAGTTCTGCCCTCCCTGCTTGCGGAACGACAGGATCGCGTCGAGCGTCGTCGACTTCGCTTCGATCTGGTCGACGCGCGTGTAGCCGGCATCGAGGTTCGGCTCGTCCTTGCGGTGTTGTTCCTCGACCTTCGGGTTGAACCCGCGTGCGGCCGCGGTGCGTTCGGCGTAGGTCAAGCCGGTCGCGCCCGAGCCGACGGCCACGCTGTAGCTCTTCGTGTCGAGCAGCGCGGAGCCGTGGACGTAGCCCTCGGTGCCCTGACTGCGAGCGCGATACCACGGGCTCTGGGCTTCGATGATCTCGACCGTGTCGCCACCGGCGAGTTGCTTGACCGACGGCGACAGCGAGCGCGGCTGCGAGCGCAGGACGGCCGAGGAGACCGTGACGCGCGCTTGCGTGCCGGGCGCGAAGGTCGGGGCGGGGGACTGCGCGAGCGCGCCGGCGACGGCGAGCAACGTGCCCAGTGCACCCAAGGTGACGAGGGACTGCCAGGTGGGTTTTGGACTCATCGACGGACTCCGTGAGCGAGGCGGGGGATTCTAGAACGCTTCCCGTCCAGGTTGCGCGCCCGACAAATCCTTGTTGCGGGAGGCGGCCGCAGGCCAAGGACGCGGCTCGGTCCGCCGATCCGGCCTCGGCGCGCGTCTATTTCTCGGTCAGCGTGATGATTCCGTCGAATCCACCGCTGCTGAACTTGGCCGCGTACTCCTCGCACAACTTGATGTAGCGCTGCGAGACCGGGTCACCGCCGGGCCGCGCCGCATGGCTGCGTTCGAACGTCGCGGCGGCCTTCTTGAACTCACCCTTCTGGAACGCCGCCAAGCCCTCGGCGAACGTCGCGGCCCAGGCCGGCAACGACGTCTCGAGTGCTCCGCCGGCGCCGAGCAGTTCGTGGACGCCGACCGGTTCGTTCTTGCCCTTCACGCGCAGGCGCCCGAGCGGTCGCACGATCGCCGCGCCCTCGCCGGCCGCGGCCAGCGTCACGTCGGTGACCATCACGATGCTCTCGAAGAACTTGTTCGCGCCCTCGAGGCGCGACGCGAGGTTCACCGAGTCGCCCATGACCGTGTAGTCGAACCGCCGCGAGCTGCCCATGTTGCCGACGACGACGTGACCCGTGTTGATGCCCGTGCGCGCCATCAGCTTGGGCAGGCCGAGACGACTGTTCTCCTCGACGAAGCGCTGTAAGCGCTGCTGGCAATGCGCGACCGCGGACAGCGCGAGTCGCGCGTGATCGGCTTGCGGGATCGGCGCGCCCCAGAACGCCATGATCGCGTCACCGAGGTATTTGTCGATGACGCCATGGTGGTCCAGGATGATGTCCGTCATCGCGGTCAGGTATTCGTTGAGGAACGTGACCAGCTCCTCGGGCTTCATGCGCTCGGAGAAGCCCGTGAACCCCGCGAGGTCGGAGAACTGGATCGTCATCTCGCGGCGTTCGCCGCCGAGGCGCAGTTGCTCGGGATGTTCTTCGAGCGACTTCACGACCTCGGGCGCGAGGTAGCGTGAGAACGACTGGCGGATCTCGCGTCGCTTCTTGCCCTCGGTGTTGAACAGGTACAGCGCGGAGCCGGTGTACGACAGCGCGGCGCCGGTGAACGGCGTGACCACGTCGAGCACGAGCCCGTTCGCGAACGCGAGCGCGACGATTCCGAAGTACGCGAGCACGAGCGGCACGACGAGCACGAGCGCGGAGCGCTTGCGGCTCGCGAGCACCGCCGTCACGCCGACCGCGGCGCCGAGCAGGATCGGGATCAGGAAGTTCAGCCATTCGGGCAACCGCGAGCGCGCGTCGCCGCGCAGCAGGTTGTCGATGACGGTTGCGATGAACTCGGGACCGGGCAAACTCTCGTCGACCGGCGTGGCCTGGACGTCGGGTGAGCCCGTGACGTTCGCGCCGATGACGATGATGTCGCCCTTCTGCAGGGATTGGCGCCAGGCTTCGCCGGCCGCGCTCGGCTTCAACGCCAGCGCGCTGGTCAGCGACGCGGTCTTGAACGTGCCGCGCGGGCCGCGGAAGTTCACGAGCAGCTTGCCGTCGACGACGGGCACGTCGATGCCCGCGAACCGGCTGAGCTTGCGCTTCTCCAACACGATCGACGAATCGCCCGAGTACGCCATCACGGCGGCGACCGGCAGCGACGGCGTGATCGTGTCGAGGTAGCGGAACGCGACCGGCATCGTGCGCAGCAGGTCGCCGCGGTCGACTTTCACGAACGCGTTGCCGAACCGCGCTGCGGCGTCGTGCAGCACGTCGATCGGCAGTTCCTCGTTCGTGACGAGCGGCAGCGCGGATGCGTCTCCGTACAACTCGATGCGCGCCGGATTCGGCAACGGTTGCGGCGGCGTGTCGGCTTCGGGCTCGATCGACGTGCCCTCGGCGGCGCCAGGTGGAAAGATGCGCATGGCGATCGCGACGTTGCCGGACTTGCGCACCGCGGTGGCGAAGACTTCGTCGTCGCCCGGCACGTTGCTCGACAGCGACATGAGCAGGTCGAACACGAACGCGCCCGGCTCGAAGCCGATGGCGCGGACCTGCTCCATGACGTCGGCGTAGAACGAGCGCGGCGGCGGGTAGGTCGCGAGTTCGGGGTACTCGCGTTTGAACACGGTCAGATCGTCGTCCGTGTAGAGCAGCACCTTCACGCGCGACGACGCAGCGAGCTCCGGATCCGCGAACGCCGTCACGAGCATGTCGTAGGGCTTGGCCTCGAAGCGCTGGACCAGCGGCGTCAAGCCGAGCGTCGCCGCGAGCAGGCCGGCCGCCGCGCCGAGCGCGAGTCCGATGCGGGTGGGGGTGAGTTGGATCATCGGTGCGAACTCGTTCACGAAGAGCGGTCGAGGGCCGTCCTGGGTCGTCCCGGGCGTTCGAGCAGCGTGGAGAGAGGCCCCGGGGCGACCGCCTTCCGCGTGTTCCGCGCCTTCTTCGACGAACGCGGGCCGCGTAGCATAGCGGCCCATATGGGTGGTTTTGGAACGCGCGGTCGCCGCTTCGACGCGGCACGGTGGGTCGTCCTCGCGGCATGCGTGGGCGTTTCGTTCGCGTTGTCGTCGTCAGCGGGTGAGCGCGCGTGGAGCGCCGCGAAGCGCGCGGCGAAGTCGTGTGCCGCCGCGTGCGCGTTGGGGCCGCAACCACTGCGCCTCGACGACGCCGACGCGTATGCGGCGCTCGCGGACCGATTCATGACGCAGGCGCGCGACGAGTCGCACGACGCCGCCACGTGCCTCGGCGCGGCCGAGGTCGCCTTCGCCGCGAACGCGCTGGCGCGCACGAACCTGGTCGGTGACGGTTTCGACGGCGCGTTCTTCGAGCTGCTGGCGCTCGCCGACGCATGGCCCGACGAGCCCGCGTTCGTCGCTCTGGCCGCGACCGCGCTGCGCGATCACCGAGCCGCGATCGTCCCGAGCGACCCGACGCAGAACCGGGCCGACGAAGCGTTGGTCGATGCTCTGGCACAAACCCATGCGACGCACGACCCGGACAACGGCGCCGTACCGTTGCTGCTCGCGCTCGCCGCGCTCGACGCCGGTCGCTCGACCGAGGCCGCGGATCAACCTCGAACGCGCCGGCTGTGCCGTGGCCGTCGACGAGTACCAGGGTCGACGGCTGGTGGCCGCGGAGCGCGTGCTCATCGACGCCGGCGCCGACGGCTTGGCCGCGCGCGAGTTCCTCGTGCACAAGGCGTTCGTGCGCGACGGCGCGAGCACGGGCGCATTGCTGAAGACGTTGAGCGATCGGTTGGCCGAGGCGTCGACCACGGAGGGATCGGTCGGGCTCGCGTTGCGGCGCGCGGCCGAGCGGGTCGCCGTGACGACGTTGGTGCGCTCGGAGGCGCAGTTGGCGCGGGACGTCGCGTTGACTGCGGGAACCGACTCGCGCGGTGACGGGCCGCGCCGCGGCGACGAGCGCGCCGGCACGGATCCGCAGCGTTGGTCGCCGGCGACCGCGGTCGCGCGCCCGCTGCGCGGCGTCCACGATCTCGTGTTCGTCTGGGCGCTGGGCTTCGCATTGCTCGCGCTGGCGTTCCGCGCGCGCAAGCCCAAGCCCGTCGAGTTCGCATCGACCGCGCCCGAACGCGCCGCGCGGCGCGCCAGCGCGCCGGCCCCGGTGGTCGCCGCGATCTTCGCGTTCGCGGCGCCGCTCGGCGTCCTGGTGTTCCTGGCCGTGACGCGGACCTGGCCGTTCGTGCGCGCGGACGACTTCCTCGAAGTGCTCTGCACGCCGCATCCGGCGCTGTTGGCGCTGCCGCTGGCGTCGGTGCCATTCGTGTTCGGCGGCGGCGCTGCGCGCTCTGGGGCGATCGGTGGACCGATGGCCGCCGCGCGCCCCATGCTGTGGACGCTCGCGGTCGCGTACGCGCTCGTGTTCGCGTGGACGAGTTCGGCCGTCGACGCGGCCGAAGCGCGCCGTGCTCACGCGCTCGGCGCGCTGATGCAGTTCGATCCGACTGCCGCGTCGGCCGAATGATCGTCAGCTCGACGGTTTGCGCGGGCCGCGCGAGCGCTCGCCGAGCCAAGGCGGCACGACCACGACGAGCGCGGTGAACGACACCGCGAGTGCGCCGATCACGACGGTCGTCCACGCGCAGCCGGCGAGGGTCGTGCCGCGCTCGAGCAGCAGCAACACGTACGACACGAGCAACGCCAGCGGAACGAGCGGCATGCCGACGCTGCCGTTCGCGATCCCGAAGAACAGCAGGGTCTGCGTCACGGCGATCAGCGCGTGACCGAGCACGAGCACCGGCAACAGCGAGGCGACTCCGCCGAACGTCTCGGTGTGGAGCAGGATGCGCACGATGTCGCGACCGACTAGATGCGTGAACGCGACCGCCGCGCCGAGCCACAACGCCACGCGCCCGAGCGCGCGCCACAGGTCCGGCAGTGCCGGGTCGCGCGTGAACACGCGCAAGCGCGTGCGAGCGAGCAGCGCCAGCGCCAACGGAGCCGCGATCAGTTCGGGGAAGCGAGCGATCGCGGACAGGCCGGCGTAGCGAGCGGCGTCGTCGACGGGCAAGCGCAGGTTCGCGAACACGACGTCGACGAACGACAGCGAGCCCGCGAGCGCGAGCGTCAGCCACGTGCGCGGTTGGAACTCGAGTGGGCGGCGTGCCGGGCCGGCGGCGCCGGCAGTGTCCTGCCGCGGCAACAGCATGCGTCCGACGATCAGCGTCAGGACCGGCGCGACCGCGAGCGCGATCAACGCGGCGTTCGCGGCGCCGCACCACGGCGAGAGAGCGAGCGCCATCCCGATGCGCAGCGCCGGCTCGGCGATCGTCAGCGCGGCGAACCACCGTTCGCGCTCGAGCCCGAGCAGCGCCCCATGCACGACGCGCGACAGCGCCGATCCCACGCCGATCACGGGCGATGCCAACGCGGCCGCGATCAACGGCCAATGCAGCGCGTCGCGCAGACCGGGCGCCCAAGCGATCGCGGCGCCGATGGCGACCGCGAACGCGCTCGCACCCCAGATCAGTCGGTCCAGTCGCGCCAGCCAAGGCGTGGCCCCGTCGCGCCGTCCCGCGTGCTGCGCGAACGCGGCCTGCAGCACGACGGTCGGCAGGAACAGGCCGGCGAACGCGGCAGCGGACACCAGCACGACGGCGAGATCCGGCAGGGCCAGCCGGTAGACGAGGCTCTTCAAGAACAGCAGGTGCAGCAGCAGTGCGCTGCCATACGCCAACGGCAGCGTGAACTGTCCGCGTACGACGTCGGTCGGCGGGGTGGAGCGGCCAGCGGGCTCGAGCACTCGATCACTCCGCGGAGGTCGATCGCGTCACGGTTCAGGGGGCGAGGAGTGTAGCGCGGCCGACGCGCGTGGTTGCGGAGGGTCGGGTGGGGGTGCCGAACGGCGAACTGGCGAGGGCATCGACGAGGCGCGGGTTGGTGCGCAAGGCGCCTCGTTCGGCGCGGGGCCCATGCGTGCGCATGGAGGCTACGGGGTACGCGAAGGCAACGTGACCGTGGGCTCTGGACGGTGCTCGGGTTGGTGAGGTACGAAGTCCACGTGTTCATCCACCTTGGAGCGCGCCGGGTGGAGATCGCGGGGAGCCCACGTCATCCAACGGAAACCTGGATGGCGCGGGTCGTGCGGAACGTGACACTGACCCTATGAGAGGCTTCGAAGGTTGTCGATTTCGCCGGGAATCCCGAATGCTTCGACTTGAGCGGCTGGTACCGTTCGCCTGTTTCTGGGTTTAATAAATAGAGGTTGCGGATATGAAACTCGGCTACTTCGTCATTGTCGTGGCAACGCTCTGCACCCTCGGACCGTCACCAACCGCGTTTGCGCAGCCGCAGCTGTGGGGGGGCGTGGGGCCCGGTGATCCAAATCAAGGATACGTCGAGCGCGTTGGATACATTGGGAATGCACCGTGAGATTGCGCACGCGGTCATCATGCCGAACGCCGCGACCCCAAAGGTTCTACTCTGGGCGCTGCATAACTGTGGTGTTAGCTCCGAAATCGACGATGAAACGATCATCAACCCGCGAACGTATCTTTGGGTCGACGGTGTTCCTCCGCTCTATAACTTGACCGTCAAGAACTTCCTGAGCACTCCCAATGCGTCGAACGGTCCTTGGATCATGGCCAAGGGCTCCGGCACGGTTCACCTGTTTAATGGTGAGGTCTCGCTGACCGGTCCGACGAACTACTTTCCCGACTGTCACGGAGGAGTGGAGCTGAACGGGAGCAGGTATGCGTTGCGCTACAGCACGTCGGCTGGTTGGACTCTGACGAGCGCCACGGCGCTCAACCACGCTCACTGGTACTCCAGCGCGGTCGTTGCCGCCGACGGAAGCGTCTTGGTGATCGGCCACGGGGGAAACCCCATTACGACGAGCGGCACGCCGCCGGATCCGGGGCCGGACGGCCGAACGACGTTTGAATGGTACCGCTTCAATCCAACAAACGGGACGTATGCTTGGGATTCCCCCGCGCACGACAACTACACATCGGGAGCGGATCTCGAGATCCTCGCGTACCCGCACCTGCACATGCTCGCGCACAGCGGCGAGATTTTCTTCGCCGACGCCACCGTAGGTACCGGTAGTTCGCAGACCCTCGCTTGGGCATTGCTCGATTTGAATGCATCGCCACAACCGACGTGGACGCTCACCCCGGAGAGTTCGGAACCGATCCGAAGCACGACCAACACGGTCCACTTCGTCTACCTCGACTCGAACGATGTGTATCATGATGCGGTCTACATGATCGGCGGCTCGCCGCGGGCCATTTGCTCGAGCACCGTCGTGGCGTACAAGGACGTCTGGAGAATGGTCGATCCCTCATCGACGTCGAGCTGGGAGAAGTCATCAGGCGCAACAGTCCCTCCTTCCCCGCACCCGCCCGAGCTCAATACCGCGCGTTACTTCAGTAATTCCGTGATCTTGCTTGACGGTTCGATACTCACCATTGGTGGCGATACGAGCTACTCCGGAGGGGATTGTGCCAATGTTCTGACGCCGGAACGGCTCTGCCCACCGGAGACGTTCGCGTCACCTTCCTCATCTTGGGACAATTCCGTGGCTGCGCATGCGAAAGCGCGTGACGAGCACGCGGTCGCGTTGCTCCTTGCCGACGGACGCGTGTTCTGCGCCGGGGGGAAGGGCGACTATCAGCACGGCTCAACCCCTTCCTATCCCTCCTATCACTCCGCGGAGATCTTTTCACCACCATATATGTACTCGGCAAGCCGCCCGGTCATCACGTCGACGGGCACCAACAACGGGCGATGGGCGGCTGATGGTGGTGCGACGACAGTTTACGCCCAACTCTCGGGGACAGACACTCCGGAGAAGGTGGCGCTGCTTCGCCTCGGGTCGGTTACACACAACGTAGACATGGGACAGCGTTGGGTCGAGGTCGAGATCTAGTCGACCGCACAGCACGATGGGACGTGGGCTATCGGGGTTCGACGACCTCCGAGTTGGCAAGTTGCTCCGCCCGGGCCGTACTGGCTCACTGTTCGCGACAGCGATGGAACGCCAAGTGTCGGCCATCTGATCTACATCAATTGAGGGAGTCTCGGCAGCTGGCGATGCCCGCAGTCTGGGCGGCGTTGCTGATGGCCGTTCCAGCGACTCCTCCGTTGCTCGCGCGCTCGATTCACGACAATTGCTACAGCTACTTGGAACTCGTGATCGATCGCCACCGAATCGTCGGGAAGCTCGCGATGATGAATGAAGATGTGATGAGGCAGACACGGAAGTTCGATGTCGACTTCGAGAGTCGGTCTGCATTCGCCGGAGAAGACGAGTTGCTTGGAGCCGTCGTTTCAAATCGAATCACGATTGCGATCGATGGTGAACAAGTTGCTCTGAACTGGCACGGCGCGGTGGGGCAGCCGCGCCCGAGTCCGTTTCCGATGTGCGGAATTTCGTTCGACGCCGCCTTGGGCGACGTCCTCGCTCGCGACACCTCGGCTCATACTCTGCGCCTGGAGTGCCGCCTATTTCCATACGATCCCGAGCACCAGACGTTCGCATCGATCGGCGGTGATCGCATCGCGTCACCGATCATGCGCATCATTCCGCGCGGTGGTGGGGCCTGTGAGATTCTCCTGGCCACCCTGAGCCCGCTTGAACCTTCGTCGAGACCACCCTCGATTCGGGCGACGTGGGTCTACTCCGTCACGGGAGTGATCGGAGCGGCGTGCTGGGCCGTATGGGCCACCGTCCGACGCAAGCGACGGCGTGCATTGGAACGTGCTCTTTCGCGCATTGGATAGCTTGAGATCGCGATCGGACTGAAGCCTCAGACGCGAGTCGGGTTTCGTCGAGTTGCGCGCGCACAGCCGCACGGAAAAACGTCAGCGGGCATCGTTCGAACGCCGCTCCTTCGGACCAAGTTCTTCGAGGCCGCTCCAAATCGGGGTCCACGATTCTGTCATGGCAGCGGCCGGCTGCGAACCGCGCAGGCTTCGTCGGATCGACTCTCCGACTCTTTCCATTGAGTCGCCTCGTTGATCCTCCTCGCCTGCACACTTCTCGCTCGGCCTCGCGGCATGACAGAATCGTGGACTCCGATTTAGTGCGGCGGTTGGGAACGACGACGATGCCAAGTGGCCGAAGATGTCCCTCCCGGGCACAGGGGGGGTAACCCGGGCGACGACTGGCGGTGGGACGTGTGCGCCCGTCACAAGGGCTCGACTCGTGATGCCAGGTGAATCACTTCTCGCGGTCGAGTTCTTCTTTCAGGATCGGCGCCAGCATCTTGGCGATCACGCCGTAACCCGCGGCCGTGGGGTGGATCTCGTCGACGAACAGTTTGGCGCCGCCCGCCGCTTGCAGCATGGGCGTGGGATCGGCGACCACGAGACCATGTTGCGCTGCGACGCGGTCCATCGCTTCGCGGTACTCGATCTTGAACGGGGCCGGCTTGTCGCCCGCGAGCGGTTCCTTCACGAGTACGAGGCGAAATCCGCGCTCGTTCGCAAGCTGCGCGAACTCGCGCAGCGTGCGTTCGAAACGAGTGGGCGGCGCATCGTTGCCGGACGGCAACCCCGTCGACTGCCAGAGTTCGAGCGCTCGGCCGTCCTTCGACCGCTCTTTCCATACCTCTAGGAACCTCGCCATGTCGCGGCGCCCGGCTCCGAGCTCGATCTCGCCGAGCATGCTCACGAGTCCGAGGCCTAGCCCGGAGCGGCCGTGGAGTTGCTCCAAGCGGCGTGCCGCGTCGCTCTGCATGTCGAGGAACGAGTCGTTGTAGAACAGCGAGAGAGTGACGACGTCCGGCTGCAGGTCGACCAGCACGTCGCGAAGGAAGCGAACCAGGAACGGGCCGGTCGCGCCCTCCCACGCGGCGTTGATGACTTCGATCGGTGGCCCGTTGCCGTTCAGCAGCGGATCGAGCTGAGCGGGGTAGTCTTTCTTCGCTGCGTCGTCGAAGCTGAATCCATAGGTACTCGAACCGCCGAGGCACACGACTCGCCGCACGCCGGGAGGTTTTGGACTCGCGAACGTACGCCCGCGCAGCTCGTGACGTGCGAGGAAACCGTTGCGCTTGCGCAGCTCGGGATGCTGGTACCACAGCGCGGTTTGGTGGAGTGTCATCGGTCCGAGATCACTCGGCCCCGGCGACGCGGGAGGGACAGTCGGCAGGCGCGTCGCGGAGCGAAACGCGGGAAAGAGAGCGCACGGCAGCGCCAGAGCGAACGCCGCAAATCGTACGAACGACGCGCCGCGCGCGTGTACCTGCACGAACGCTGCGAGCCACAAGAACGCGACGCCGACGCACGCCGCCACTTCACCGGTCGTGATGCCGTCGTCAGGCCCTCGCATGAACGCGAGGATCGCGATCGGCCACAGTGCGAATGCACCGACCAGCAGCCCGTTCGACCACGGTCCACGCACGGCCCAGGCGGCGATCAGTCCGGCGACTGCCGCGGCAAGCAACGCTGCCAACGCGGCGCGCGCGGCATCCATCAGCCACGGAGCCACCACGGGGCTCGGCGGTTGCGGGCGTACCTCGCCGTCGGTGATGCGGGCGCGCCCGCGCACGACCGCGATCGCCACGCCGCCAGCGGGATAGGCCTGGACGTCCGCACGGGCCACGAGCCCGCCGTCCAGGATCGCTTCGAACGAGCGGCCTCGCACACGCACCAGGAGTCGATGCGTGCCGGGGCGCGCCGCTTCGGCCCGATCGAGCAAGCAGTGGCGATCAGGCGCTTGGAGATACAGCCCGCCGTCGAGAATCGTCGACGTCGACAACACGAACGCGACCCCGTCGGCGCGATCGTTGGTGCGCACGCGCACCTCGAGTGCCGAGTCGGGCTCGATCGCCACGCCCAACGCTACGTCGATGTCGCGCCATGCGACGACCGCCGAAAAGCCGGTCGAAGTGACGCCGAGATCGCGCTCAGGAACGCTCGCTGGCGGGTCGACGCGCGTCTTCGGAACGATCGATTCTTCGATCGCGGCGAAGCTCAGGCTCTTGTTTCGGTAATCGGCGGCGAACAGCGCGCTTGTGCCGAGCAACGACGACATCGCCAGTGCCACGAGCATGAAGCGGGCGGAGTGCACGGTCGGCGCCAGGAACGCTCGCAGCGCGACGAGTGCGAACACGAGCCCGACGAACGCGGTGATCGCGAACCCTGGAACTCCCCACGGCCAGTTCAGCGCGACCGCAACGAGCGTCCACGCCGCCGGCACGGACAGCCACACGAGCGCTCCCCGGACCAGATCGCCTGTGCGCGGTCGCGCGAAGCAGAACGCACGCAGCCCGACGGCGGCCGCCAGCAGAAGGAGCGGCAGCAGCAGCGCACGAGCTAGCCAGTTTTCATCCGACGACGCGCGATCGAACGTGTCGTTCGGGTTTCGCGTACGGCCGTCGCTGCTCCTTACGCGCAGTTCGATTTCGTCTAGTCCGAGCGGTCGGTGGAGTGTGGAAAGCGCGACCATGCCGTACGCGAGCGTCCCGTCGCGGGCCGTCAACAATTCGCCGCTGCCATCCGCGACCGCGATCGTCGGTCCGTCGAGAGTCACGTTCAACTCGACTGCGTCGCTCGCGCCGAGTGGCCGAGTCGCTTGGGCGAGTTGTTTCGCGGGCTCACCACCGCGCGCGATCGAGAGCGTGGCAAGGGCGTTGGCGCGGAACGGAATGCACAGCTCGTAGCGAGTTCCTTGCTGCTCGCGCAGTGCGATGATCAAGTCGCTGCCGTCACGCGGGCGCACGCGCACGCGCAGCAGCGAGAGCTTGTCGTGGCTCTCGTCACAGCGCTGCATGCGCAGGGCGTCGCCCGGTTCGAGCTGGAGCACGCCATCCGCGCGTGGATCACCCGCCGTCGAGCCCGATCGATTGAAGATCCAGAACCCGCCTTGAACCAATCTGATGTCGGCCGCACGGCCGCGAATCACGGCGACGGTCGCCGCGATGACGAGCCCGGCGAGGGCAATCAGCATGAGACACCGACCGGTCACTGTGGGGCTCCGGGGGGGGGGCAGTGTACGTGCACGTAGCTTTACACCCTAGCTCGATCTCCGCCGGTGCATGTTGCCGCGTCCTGCCGGCCACGCTGAACCCCGAAGGCGGCGACTGCCGTCATTGACAGAACTCGAATCCATTGGGGGGCAGACCGATGGTCTGTGCCCCAATGGATTCGAGTTCTGTCAGCGTTTCCCGTCGCTGTCCTGGGGCGGTGTCTCCGCCTGCGCGGCATCCAATGCCGCTCGTGCCGCGCTCTGCATCGTTGCGTCCAGCAAACGCTCCTGCGCTCGGGCTTCGTCGACGCCCGCCAGGGTCGCTAGCGCCCGCAGCGCGTCGATCGGCAGCGCGGTGTTGAGAAGGACGTGCTCCGTCGCTTGCTCCCAAACGAACAGGTCGGGCGTCCGCACGCCGGCGTTCACGAGATACGTGCGGGCGCGATCGATCGCGGTGCTGGGGTCGTTCTCGACCAGCCAGCGTGACAACTCCAATTGCTCGAGCAGGTGCGGGAGTGCGTCGCCGAGACGGGCCATCGCGTCGTCGCGGATCACGACGACGGCGGCGCCGGCCAGCGTGCCGCGTGTGGCGATCTCTTCGGTGCGCAGCAAGCGTGCGGCGGCGCCGAGGGCGACCGTCGATGCCTGAGGTTCCGGCAGCACGGCGGCGTCGAGCGTTCCGGCGCCGAGCCCTTTGATCACGTCTTGCGTGGACAGCACATCGATCCCAGCCGAGCCGGTTCCCAAGGCCCGAGCCACGTCGAGCAACGGCGGGTCGGCGACGCCGAAGCGGTACGTCGACAAATCGTCGAACGTGATTTTTGTCAGGCCCTTGCCGAGCACGTAGCGTTCGTCGGTCGAGGCGGCGCCGGCGATCACGCGGACGGCAGTTCCCTTCGCGACCAGGTCCACGGCGTCGCGAGCCGGCATGCAGGCCAGATCGAGCTCGCCGGCGCGTAGGGCCGCCGCGAGTTCGCTCGCGCGGGTGAACACTTCGGAGTCGACGCGACCGATCTCTTGCAGCACCACGGCGAACAAGTTCGCCTCGAGCGCGTTCAGCACGAGCACGTGCGAAGCGCGGTTGTGGACCCCGACGCGCAGCGCTGGGGGCGCCGCTGGATCGAGTCCGGCCGGCTGGTCGCCGGTCACCGGATAGCGCGTCACGGTCGACTCCACGACCGCGTCTCGCGGTGCGGGGTCCGTCGCCTTGTCGGCGAACGGCCCGATCCACGCCAACCAGCCGATCACGGCCAGGCAGAGCCCCCAGAACGCGAGGCGCCATTTCGACGGGCGGATCACGATTTGGCGCTTGGGACGTGGGGCGGAGGCGTCGTCGGTCATGGCTCGATCCGGGGCCGTGCACGCGGCGTGCGGGCGGGGTTGCGGTCAGGAGTCGCGAACGGAAAGTCCGTTCCCAACGGAGCAGCGTCGTACCCGTTCGGCCCGAGTCGGGCAACGACCGCGAATCGGCCGCGGCCCTGCCGGATTCGAGTCCGCTGATCTACGATCCGGGCGCGATGTCCGGAGGTGCCCCATGCGACGCGAGTTCGAACTCTCGTGCCCGAACTGCAAGGGCTGGATCCTGCTCGACCTCGAAACCGGAGAAGTCGTGCGCCACGGCACCGAGCGGCCCAAGAAAGCGCCGCCGCGCAAGAAGGGCGACGTCAAGGCGTTCGACGACGCGCTCGATCGCGTCCAGAAGCGCGCGTCCGACACGGCCGATCCATTCGACGACGCGCTGCGCTCGTTGAAGGACCAGAAGAAGAAACTCGACCGCGCGTTCGACGACGCCAAGAAGAAGGTCGAGATCGATCCGGATGAGGAACTGCCGCGACGGCCGTTCGATCTGGACTGAGGCGGCGAAGCCGCCGCATTCACCAGCGTAGAGCCCGGCGTAGTTTCGAGGCGGCGTACGCCGCCTCGAAGCGTGAACGAGATCGGTGGTCGGACCCGCAGGGTCCGACCACCGATCTCGTTCACGCCGCTCCAGGCCTGGTGAATCCGGCGGCTTTGCCGCCTAGAACAAGAACCCGCTCGAGGCGCCCTTCTCGACGCGCGAGATCTTGTCGAGGCGGAACGTCTTCACGACGCCTTCATCGGGGCAATACGCCTCGAGCACGTCCGTCCCGTACCAGGAGTACAAGAGCCGCGGCGACACGATCTTCTGCTGTGTCTTCGTGCCGCCGGTGTCGAGGTGCAGGTTCACCTTCGTCTGCGAGCGCGCGGCGTCCGCGAGCAGCTTGAGCGCGAACGGCAGCGTCGGTTCCTGCGGCAGGTACTTCTCGAACGTCTCGATGCCGCCGGCGCACTCGACGAGTTTCGACAGTGGGGCGCGGTCGCCGCCGAGGATCTCGGTCAACCGCCGCACCAGATGCCGCACCAGCTCGGCGTCGCCGAGAGCCCGATGCCGCGCGTCCTGGCGCGGCAGGCCGGCCGTTTCGATCAACGTGTCCAACGAGTGCGACGAGCCCGGGTACGACCGCCGCGCGGCCTTCAGCGAGTCGAGGATCGGCAGCGATGGCGCCGGCAGCTTGGCGCGGCCGAGTTCGAGCCCGATCATCGACGCGTCGAAGCTGGCGTTGTGGGCGACAAGCACCGCGCCTTGCGCGAACTGGAGGAACTTGCGGATCGCCTCGGGCGCCTTGTCCTGACCTCGGACCATGGTGTCGTCGATGTTGTGGATCGCCGTGGCTTCGGCCGGGATCGGTTGTTCCGGGTCGATCAGCGTCTGGAACATCCCGTCCAGCCGATCGCCGACGAAGCGCGAGCCCGCGAGCTCGATCACGCGGGTCCCGGCGCCGGTCCCGGTGGTCTCGGTGTCGAACGCGACGAACACGACTTCGACGAGAGCTTGATCGAGGTTCAGCATGGCCGCGGAGGATACGCGGCTCGCGCCCGTTGTCGACTCGTCGCGCACGTTTCAGTCCGGCCCCGCGGACTGCCGAAGCTCGCCGGGAACCTCGTGCATGAACAGTGCACGTCGACACTGGTAGTCTGCTCGCCCTTCGCGTCCCGCACTTCGCTCGCCTTTGAGCCGGAACCGCATCTTGAAGCTCCCCGAGTCGCTGTCGCTGCCGTTCATCGCCTGGCGCCACCGCGAGCTGGTGACGTCGTTCGTATGGCGCGACTTGAAGGCGCGTTACGAGGGTTCGTTGCTCGGCCGGCTGTGGCCGCTGCTGAATCCGTTGATCCTGTTCGGCGTGTACTACCTCGTGTTCGTCGAGGTGCTGCAGCAGCGCTTCGAAGGTGGCGCAGGCGACGCCGCGGTGCTCAGCGATCGCTCGCACGCGGCCTTCTACATCATGGCCGGGTTGCTGCCGTGGATCTCGTTCTCCGAGTCGATCGTGCGCTGCACGGGCGTCGTGCTCGAGAACGGCAACCTCGTCAAGAAGATCGCGTTCCCCTCGCAGTTGCTGCCGCTCTACGCCGTGGCCGTGAACGCGATCTACTTCGTGATCGCGCTGGCGGTCTACGTCGCCGTGCGCCTGATCGTCATCGGCGGACTGCCGCAACACTTCTGGCTGGTCGGGCTCGCGTTGATCTTGCAGATCGTGTTCACGACCGGACTCGGACTGTTCCTCGGCGCGATGAACATCTTCATCCGCGACACGTCGCAGATCGTCCAGTTGTTCTTGATGCTGTGGTTCTTCACCACGCCGATCGTCTATCCGGCGCAACTGATCACGCAGGCCGAGAATCTGCAGCAGTGGTCGTGGCTGATGAAGGTGAACCCGTTCTTCCACCTCGTCGAGATCTACCGCGCCGCGCTCACGTTCGACACCGCGCCGGTGCCGTGGACCGCGGTGATGGTCATGGCGCTGTGGGCCATCCTCGTGTTCATCCCGGGTCACGCGTTCTTCCTCGCCACCAAGGGGAGGTTCGCCGATGAGCTCTGAACCCGCCGTCGTCGTGCGCGGTGTCGGCAAGAAATACAAGATCTACGACTCGCCGTTCCAACGCATCCGCGAGGGGCTGTCGTTCGGCAAGAAACGCTTCCACAAAGAAGTGTGGGCGTTGAAGGACGTCGACCTCGAGGTCGAGCACGGCAAGGCGCTCGGCATCATCGGCAGCAACGGCGCCGGTAAGTCGACGCTGCTCAAGATCCTCGCGGGCACCACGCTGCCGACCGTCGGCGAGTTCACGCTGTCCGGCAAGGTCGCGTCGCTGCTCGAACTCGGCACCGGCTTCCATTCCGAGTTCACCGGCCGCGACAACATCTTCCTGAACGCGTCGGTGATGGGCTTCTCGCGCGCGGAGACGCGCGCGCGGCTCGATCAGATCATCGACTTCACCGAGCTCGGCCACTTCATCGACCAGCCGGTGCGCACGTATTCGTCGGGCATGATCATGCGCCTCGGCTTCTCGGTCGCGACGGCGATCGATCCCGACGTGCTGATCATCGACGAGATCCTCGCGGTCGGCGATCTCCACTTCCAAAAGAAGTGCATCGACCGCATCTTCGACTTCCGCAAGCGCGGCAAGACGATCATCTTCTGCTCGCACTCGCTCTACGACGTGCGCCAGGTCTGCGACGACGTGATCTGGGTCAAGCAGGGCAAGGTCGAACAGCGCGGCGATCCGCTGACCGTCACGGCGAACTACGCGAACTACGAACGCAGCCTGCTGCACGAGCCCGAGCTCGCGGTCGGCGGCGTACCGATCTCGCCCGAGCGCAATCCGCCGAAGCTCGACGCGGTCACGCTGCTCGACGATCGCGGCGAAGCGGTGTCGCTGACGCGCACGGGCCAGAAGCTCGTGATGCGCCTCGAATACCACGTCCCCGAAGGTTGGAACGCGCCGATCAACTGCGGCTTCGCGATCTGGCGCTCGGACAACGTGTTGATCGCGGCGGCCTCGTCGGGTCACGACGGCGTCAAGGTCCCGCAGACGCCCGGCGGCCGACATCGCGCGTTCATCACGGTGCCGCGCGTCGACCTCAACGACGGTGAGTTCACGGTGATCGGGTACCTCTACGACGAGAACTGCCTGCACATCTACGACCACCGCATGAACGAACTGCCGCTCGTGATCCAGCCGCAGGCCGGGCACGTCGGCGTGATCTCGCTGAACCACGAGTGGCGGTTCGAAGACATCCGTTGATCGTTGGTTGTTCGTTGGATGATCGATGCACGACGTCGGCGTGGTGATCGTGAACTTCAACTCCGGCCGCCTGACGGCGTCGGCGGTGCGCTCGCTGCGCGCGCAGAAGTTCCGCGGTCGTGACGGCGGGCCGGGCTCGCTGCAGATCGTCGTCGTCGACAACCTCTCGCCGACCGATCAGCACGCCGAACTCGATCCGCTGCGCGCGCTCGGCGTGACCGTGATCTACCACGACCGCAACGATGGCTACGGCCCGGGCATGAACCTCGGCATGAAGCACGTCGACGCCGAGTTCGTGCTGCTGTCGAATCCCGACGTGCTCGTGCTCGACGGCGCGCTGTCGGGGTTCGTCGACGTGATGCGATCGGATCCGGGCATCGGCGCGGTCGGACCGCGCGGCTACCTCGATCCCGACCTGTTCATCCTGCTGCCGCAGAACGACCTGCCGACGCTGTCCCTGCATATCGCCGAATCGCTCGGACGCGTGCATCAAGGCATCGCTCGACGCGCGTCGTTCCAACGCTCGCGGCGGTTCCTGCGTGCGTGGCTCGCGCGGACGCCGCAGGACTGCCGCATGATCTCGGGCTTCGCGATGATGCTGCGCGCGGACCTCGCGCGTCGGCTCGGCCCGTTCGACGAGGGCTTCCCGTTCTACTTCGAGGACGCCGATCTGTGCCGACGCGTGACGGCGGCGGGAGCGCGCATCGTGTTGGCGCCGGCCGCGCGCATGATCCACTTCTTCGATCAGAGTGCTCGCACACTGCGCGAAGAAGTCCAGCGTCGCTATCACGTGTCGCGCGCGCGCTACTACCGCAAGCACTACGGCGCGCTCGGCGCGTGGGCCTTCGACCGCTTCGAGGCCTACGCGGCGAAGCGTGGCCCGCAGGGCCAAGGCTGGCGCTTCCTCGAGCCGACGGGGCTCGGCGCGCTCGAGCAGCCGCTCGCGATCGATTTGCCTTCGCACGCGACGACGTGGGTCATGGAGCTCGCGACCGATCCGGCGTTCCTGTTCTGTGGCGGCCACGTCGGCAGCGGCCCGCGCCTCGAGTTCCCCGCGCGCGCATGGAACGCGCTCGAGGCGACCACGTGGTTCGTGCGCGTGCTCGACGTCGGGACGCTCGAACCGCTCGCGTACGTCACGTTCTCGAAGTCGGTCCACACGACCGGGCCGATCGCGTTCGAGGAACTCTGATGTCGGCGCCGCCGCTGCTTTCGATCGTGATCCTGTCGTGGAACACGCGCGACCTGTTGCTGCGCTGCCTCGAGTGCGTGCGCGCCGCGGATCCGTCGCCGTCGCGCGAAGTCATCGTCGTCGACAACGCGTCGGCGGACGACAGCGTCGCCTGCGTGCGCGAGCGCTTCCCCGAGGTCCGCCTGATCGTGAACGAGCGCAACCTCGGCTACGCCGAGGGCAACAACGTCGGCATCCGCGCCGCGCGCGGGAGCTTCGTATTCCTGCTGAACAGCGACACCGAGATCGCGCCCGACGCGATGGCGCGGCTCGTGCGCTTCCTCGAGGACGATCCGTGGGTCGGCGCGGTCGGCGCGCAGTTGTTCAACGTCGACGGTTCGATCCAACGCGCCTGCATGCGGTTCCCGACGCTCGGCGTGTTGTTCGGCTTCGACACCTGGTTCGGCAAGCGCTGGCCGCTGCGGCGCGTGATCGACCAGTACTTCTGCTCCGACTTCGACCACCTGTCGACGCGTCGCGTCGACCAACCGCCGGGCGCGGCGTTGATGCTGCGCAAGAGCGCGCTCGCGGAAGTCGGGTTGCTCGATCCCGATCTGTTCCTGTTCTTCAACGACGTCGAGTTGTGCCGGCGCCTCGTCGCGCGCGGCTACTCGATCTGGTTCCTCGCCGGCGCGCGCGTCGTGCATCACGGCGGCGCCTCGACGAGCCGCTACGGCGACTTCGCGTTGGAATGGCACAAGAACCGCGCGCGCTACTACCAGCGTGCGTACGGCGCGTTCGGCTTCGCGCTGGCGAAGCTCATGACGGCGTGGCGCGCGCTCGAGGAGTGGTGGAGGACGGCGCGGCGCATGACCGTGCCGGCCGAACGCGCGGCCGCGACGCGATCGATTTGCCGCGTGGTCGAAGAGGTGTGGCACGACGACGGCAAGAACGACCCGCGCGTGCGGTGATCACTTCGATCCGGGCTCGGCCTCGACCGGGAGCGGCGTGGTCGGCGTGATCGTGATCGTCGACATCTGCACGGCCATGGTTCCGTCGGGTTGACGGACCCGGAACGGAACGTCGCGGAAGATCTGCGTGCCGTCCGGCAACACTTCGGATGGCGTCTTCCCGGCCAAGTACGAGTACGGGAACTTCGGGGGCTCGGCCGCCGGGACGCCTTTGTCCGGTGTTGCCGCGGGGGCGCCCTCGGACGGCGCGGCCGCGGGTTCTTGGACTCGGCCGATTTCCGTCGCGTCGCCCGCGGATCCGCGCGGCGTCGCGTCGCGAACGACCGGGCCCGCGCCGCGCGCGCCATCTCGGGATGGCGCGGCGGCGTCGGGGCCCGGTCGGCGCGAATCGAACCAGACCCACGCGCCGACGCAGAGCGCGATCGCGATCAGCACGAACGCCGTCGCTCGACTTGCAGTGGGCTGGCTCATCGACTCAGAGCTCGATCTTGCACATCGACGACAACGACGGCGTTCCGGCGGCCGGCAACGCGACGGCTTGCGCGTAGATCTGCGTGCCCGCGGGATAACTCGTGCTGCCCGGATACGCGCCGAACAACACTTCGCTGGTCGTCGCGGGCTGTCCCGTCGGCGGCGCGACGGTGTTCTTCAATTCGAGGAACGCGATCTGAGCGTTCGGATCGATGCAGAGCTTGCCGTTCACGCCGAACGCGGTCGCTGGCGTCGCGATCGGCGTCGTGCCGACGAACAGCAACACGGGCGTTCCCACCGGCGTCGTGAAGCGCGCGCGGAACCCGATGTTGTCGGGGCCACCCGCGCGCAGCATGTGGGGCCACAGGCCCGCGTGCCCGTAGTTGGGGTTCAGGCCGTTGCCCGCGAGTGTCGTCGGATTGCCGGTGAACGCGGTGGCGTTGTTGGCGGAAGGCTGCAGCGTGCCGTTGCTCCAGCGCGACGCGAAGAACCACGCGCGATTCGCTGAGCCGAGCGTCGGCGGTGTCGCCAGCGTGGTGTCGGCTTGCCAACCCAGACCGGCCGCGCCCGCGGTTCCGCTGTAGCCCACGGCCGCCGGGTTCATCTGCTCGCCGGGGTTGCCGGTGGCGACGAGGCTTGCTCCTGCCGAGATGCCGTCGGTCCCCGGCCACGACGGCGCCGGCCCGAGCGCGACGCCGAAGTACGCGTCTCCCGCGGGAACGACGGTGGTCGAGCTCGACGGCGCCGCGACCGGCGCCGCGAACGAAATCGTGACGAACACACCGGACACGACGCCGGTCGTGGGTGTCGGGAACTGCAGGGTCAGGTTCCCCGTCGTCCCGATGAGGCCGGCCGCGGCCATGTTCGGTTGCCCGGTCGCGGGGCCGAGGGGATCGTTGCCGCGCAGTTCGAGCGCGAGGATCTCCGCCGTGTTGAAGTTCTGGTCTTGGACGAGCACCGTCGCGCCCGTCATCGCGGCGGCGCCGCCGACCTGATCGGCCGGGACGCGCTGCAGCAGCGTCTTCGCGTTGGCGGCGTTCGTCCCGCGGGAAACGCTCTCGATCGTGCCGTCGTGGTGCGTGATCTCGTTCTGGGCGAATGCCGCCCCCGCCGTGACGAACAGGGCGAGTGCGGGTACCAAGGCAGTCCTCATGGGCTCTCCTCCGTGAATCGGTCGGCGAACGACCGAAAGCGACGTCTCGCGCGGCCTTCGGGCCACGCGTTCCTCGTGACGAGACTCGCGCGGACGTTCCCCGACGCGTCGTCCATGACCATGGACTCCCCGTCGCCGTTACCCACGTGCGCGATCGAACCCCCCGAGTTGCCGCGACTGTACGGCGGGGCGCGGGCGCCGTTCTACGGCCGCGAGCCTGATGGTCGGACGATCCAGGGGGGCGATTTGGCGTGGCCGGCACTGCGCTCGCGTGGCGACCCTACAATCCCGCGCCGCATGGCCGAACGACTGCATCTCGAGATCCTGCCGCAGCCCGACGACCGCACCTGCGGGCCGACGTGCTTGCACGCCGTCTATCGCTACCACGGTCTCGACCTGTCGCTCGACGAGGTCATCCGCGACGTGCGGACGCTCGAGTCGGGCGGCACGCTCGCCGTACTGCTCGCGAACGACGCGCTCGAGCGTGGCTTCGAAGCGATCCTTTACACGTACAACCTGCAGGTCTTCGACCCGACGTGGTTCGCCGACGACTCGGTCGACCTCGCCGAACGCTTGATGCGCCAACGCGCGGTCAAGAGCGGGCGACGCCTGCAAGCCGCCACGCGTGCGTACCTCGAGTTCATCGAGCGCGGCGGCGATCTGCGTCTCGCCGATCTCACGCCCGCGCTGATCCGCAAGTACCTGACCAAGCGCCAGCCGATCCTGACCGGGCTGTCCTCGACGTTCCTGTATCGCGCGATGCGCGAGTACGGCGACCGCGACGAACCCGACGACATCCGCGGCGAGCCGCAGGGTCATTTCGTCGTGCTCGCGGGCTACGACCCCGAGGACCGCGTCGTCCACGTCGCCGATCCGTTCCTCGAGAACCCGATGCGCCGTCGGGCTCATCACTACGAAGTCGACATCGATCGCGTGATCGGATCGATCCTGCTCGGCGTCCTGACGTACGACGCCGTCCTGCTCGTCGTGCGTCCCAAACGCGAGGGCCCGCGCGCTCCATGACCGCACTGCCGCCGAACCTCATCGTCGTCCGCGATCCGTCGGATTGGCCGCTCGACGTGTCCGATACGCGCGTCGTCGGCGCGAAGGACTACCTCACCGATCCGGCGTACGTCGACCTGCCGCGCACGCGCGTGTTCAACCTCTGCCGCGCGTACCGCTACCAGAAGGCCGGCTACTACGTCTCGCTGCTCGCCGAAGCGCGCGGTCACAAGCCGACGCCGAGCGTCGCGACCATCCAAGAGCTGAAGTCACCGGCCGTGATTCGCGTCGCCTCGGGCGAACTCGAGGATCTGATCCAGAAGAGTCTCGCGCCGATCCAGTCCGACGAGTTCACGCTGAGCGTGTACTTCGGGCGCAATGTGGCGAAGCGGCACGACGAACTTGCGGCCGCGTTGTTCCGGCAATTCTCCGCGCCCCTCCTGCGCGCGGAGTTCGAGCGCAACCCGAAGTCGTCGCGGTGGACGATGACCGGGATCAGCTTGATCGGCTACGTCGAAGTCCCGGTCGAGCACCGACCGTTCCTGTTCGAAGTCACGCGCGAGTACTTCGCCTGCCGACATCGCACGACGCGCAAGCGCGCCGACACGCGCTTCGATCTCGCGATCCTGTGCGACGCCGACGCCGAGGATTCGCCGAGCGACGAGCGCGCACTGAAGAAGTTCCAGAAGGCCGGCGAGGCGGTCGGCTTCGACGTCGACTTCATCGAGCCCGACGACTTCGCGCGCCTCGGTGAGTTCGAGGCGTTGTTCCTGCGCGAGACGACGAGCGTCAACCACCGCACGTATCGCTTCGCCGAGAAGGCGAAGGCGCAAGGCCTGGTCGTGATCGACGACCCCGACTCGATCCTGAAGTGCTCGAACAAGGTGTTCCTGGCCGAGATGCTGCTGCGCAACAAGGTGCCGCATCCGAAGACGATGATCGTGCATCGCGGCAACGAAGAGCGCGTGCTCGACACGCTCGGGCTGCCGTGCATCCTGAAGCAGCCGGACAGCGCGTTCTCGCAAGGCGTGAAGAAGGCCGACACGCGCGAGCAACTCGACGCGCTGGTCGACGACTGGCTCGAGCGCTCGGACCTCATCGTCGCGCAGGAGTTCGTGCCGACCGAGTTCGACTGGCGCATCGGCGTGCTCGACCGCCAGCCGCTCTACGCGTGCCGGTATTTCATGGCGACGCGCCATTGGCAGATCGTGAAGCGCGACGCCGCGTCGAAGCAGAAGACGTTCGGCCGCGCCGAGACCGTGCCGATCGAACACGCGCCGACGCGCGTCGTGAAAGCCGCGCTTAAGGCCGCGAACCTCATCGGCGAAGGCCTCTACGGCGTCGACCTCAAGCAGATCGGCGACAAGGTCTACGTGATCGAGGTCAACGACAACCCCAACATCGACGCCGGCGTCGAGGACGCGGTGCTGAAGGACGAGCTGTACCTGCGCGTGATGCGCGTGTTGATGCAGCGCGTCGAGCAGCGACGCCGCAATCGGAGCTTCGCATGAGCGATCGTCGCCCGCTGCACCTGTTCGAGGGCTTCGGCATCGAACTCGAGTACATGATCGTCGACCGCGACACGCTCGACGTCGCGCCGATCGCGGACCGCTTGCTCGAAGCCGCGGCCGGCACGATCACGGGCGACTTCGAAGACGGCCCGATCGCGTGGTCGAACGAACTGGTCTTGCACGTCGTCGAGCTGAAGACGAACGGACCGGCGCCGGATCTGCTGCCGCTGCCCGGACAGTTCGACGCCTCGCTGGCGAAAGCGCAGCGCCTGCTCGAACCGCTGAACGCGCGGCTGTTGCCGTCGGCGATGCATCCGTGGATGGAGCCCGCGCGGCAGACGAAGCTGTGGCCGCACGAGACGAGCGAGGTCTACTCGGCCTACGACCGCATCTTCGATTGCAAGGGTCACGGCTGGTCGAACCTGCAGAGCTGCCACGTCAACCTGCCGTTCGGGAACGCCGAGGAGTTCGGTCGGCTGCACGCGGCGCTGCGCGTGATCCTGCCGCTGCTGCCGGCGCTCGCCGCGAGTTCGCCGTTCGTCGACGGGCGCAGCACGGGCTGGCTCGACAACCGCCTCGACGTCTACCGCAAGAACCAGGCGCGCATCCCGTCGGTCACGGGCCTGATCGTGCCCGAAGCCGTGTTCACGCCGCAGGCGTACCGCAGCGAGATCCTCGAACGCATCTGGCGCGACGCGGCGCCGCACGATCCCGACGGCCTGCTGCAAGACGAGTTCTTCAACTCGCGCGGCGTCATCGCGCGCTTCGTGCGCGACGCGTTCGAGATCCGCGTGCTCGACGTCCAGGAGACGCCGGCCGCGGACATCGCGATCGCTTGGATCACGGTCGCGACGCTGAAGGCGATGCTCGCCGGCCGTTGGCTCGACGAAGCCCATCTGCGCGTGTTCTCGACCGAACGCCTGGCCGAGTTGTTCTTGCGCTGCGCACGCGACGCCGACGAAGCGATCATCGACGACCACGAGTGGCTCGCGGCGTTCGGCGTGCGCGCGCAGCGGATCCGCGCCGGCGACGTCTGGCGCCAGATCGCGGAGCAAGTCGTCGACGAGACGCAGGAGAACCTGCCAGTGCGCAGCGCGCTGAAGACGATCCTCGAGCGCGGTCCGCTGGCGCGACGCATCCTGCGCGTCACCGGACTCGATCCCACGCTGGGCACGCTGCGCGCCGTGTACGGCGAGCTCGCGCAATGCCTCGAACACGGCACGCAGTACGGCGCATGAACCGCGCGCGCGTAGCTCAGGCAAGCGCGCGTTCGGCGCCGCGCACGGCACTCGTCGTCACGTGCGAACACGCGAGTGCGCGCGTTCCGATCACGTTGCGCAAGCGCTTCGCGGGCGCGCGGGAGTTGCTCGCGTCGCATCGCGGCTACGACGCCGGAGCGCTCGAGCTCGCGCGCCGGCTCGCAGCCGTGTTGCGTGCACCGATGCTCGCAACCACCGTCACGCGCCTGGTCGTCGACACGAACCGTTCACTGCGGCATCCGCGCCTGTTCTCCGAGTTCACGCGCGACCTGGACCCGGCCGCGGCGCGCGCCGTGATCGAGCGGCATTGGCGTCGGCATCGCGAGCGCGTGGCTGCAGCGCTCGAACACGCGCGCCGTCGATCCGGCCGCGTCGTCCACGTCGCGTGCCACTCGTTCACGCCCGTCCTCGACGGCGTCACGCGCCGCGTCGACCTCGGTGTGCTGTTCGACCCGCGCCGGCGCTTCGAGCGTCGGATCGCGACGCAGTTGCGCCATGCGCTCGAGGCGCGATTGCCCGGCGTCCGGATCCGCTTCAACCAGCCGTACCGCGGCGTATCGGACGGTCTGACCACGGCGACGCGTCGCGGTCTCGCCGATCGCGTCTACGCCGGGATCGAGCTGGAACTGAACCAGGCCGTGGCCGCGCGCCCATCGCGCGAACGCGTGCGCTGGTTTGTCGCGATCACGGAAGCATTGGCCGAGACGCTGGCCGTGGTCTGATCGTCGCCGCGCGCGCGCCCAGCCGAGATGTTCCGCCCAACCAGCGAAGAGGTCAGCATGAGCGCGGTCGACACCCTGCTACGGTTCGAACACGTGGGCCGCGAGTTCGCGGCGGCCGCGGCCGCGGTGCCCGTGCTGGACGATGTCAGCTTTTCGGTGGCGCGCGGCGAAGTGGTCGCGTTGCTCGGCCGCAGCGGCAGTGGCAAGTCGACGCTGATCCACCTCGCCGCGGGCATCGACGTGCCGACGCGCGGACGCATCCACTTCGACGGCGCCGACCTGACCGCCCTGCACGACGCGCAACGCACGCGCTTGCGACGTGACGCGATCGGTCTCGTGTTCCAGTTCTTCCACCTGTTGCCGCACCTGTCCGTGCTCGAGAACGTGGTGCTGCCGGCGTCGATCGCCGGAGCTCCGAGCGCGCCCGCGGTCGCGGCCGCGCGCAAGCTGCTCGACCGCGTCGGGTTGCTCGCGCGCGAACACGCGCCGGCCGGCGTGCTGTCGGGCGGCGAGCAACAACGCGTCGCGTTGTGTCGCGCACTGGTGCGCGGCCCGCGCCTCGTGCTCGCCGACGAACCGACCGGCAACCTCGACGATCGCAACGCGGCGATCGTCATGGACCTGCTGTTCGAGTTGGTCCAGGACAGCGGCGCCGCGCTGTTGTTCGTCACGCACGACCGCGACCTTGCCGCGCGCGCCGATCGCGTGCTGACGCTGCATTCGGGCCGCTTGGAGGCGCCGTGCTCCGCGTCTTCCTGAAGACGGAGTTCGCGCAACTGCGCGCGTCGTGGTCGTTGGTCGCGCTGTGCATCGTCGGCGTCGCGCTCGGCGTCGCGTCGGTGACGAGCATCCGCCTGCTGAACACGAGCGCCGTCGGCGCGTTCGCGGCCTCGGTCGACGCCGTGTCGGGCGATTGTGAGCTCTCGATCACGGGCGTCGAAGCGACGGTCGACGACGCGGCATGGCCGCTCGCGCTCGACGACGCCGACGTGATCGCGGCGCGGCCGCACCTGCGCGTGATCGCGATCGCGGAGGCCGGCGGTCAACGAGTTCCGCTCGAGCTCTACGGCGTCGATTTCGCGGCCGTCGGCGCCGGTGAACTCGATGCCGGGGACGTCGTCGGTCCCGCGATCGAACTCGGGGCGCCGTTGTCGACTCCGGGCTACGTCGCGTTGTCGGCGCCATTGGCCGAGCGGCTCGGCCTGCGGCGTGGCGACTCGTTCACGGCGATCAGCGGGACGCGAACGATGCGCCTCGTTCTCGGAGTCGTGTTCGACTTCGCGAACAAGTCGCCACTGCTGTCGCCGCGCACGGCGTTCGCCGATCTGGCGCAGGTCCAGGCGATGTTCGCGCAGGACGGGCGCGTCTCGCGCATCGACGTCAAGCTGCGTCCCGGTGCCGACGCCGATCGGGTGCGGGCGCGGCTCGCCGGGCGCATGCCGTCCGGCGTCCTGGTCGCCACGACCGCCGAGCAGCGCTCGCGCGCGGACGGCTTGCTCGAGGCGTTCCGCGTCAACTTGACCGCGCTGTCGTTCGTCGCGGTGTTCGCCGGACTGTTCCTCGTCACCAGCGCGACGCAGGCGATGTTGTCGCGGCGGCGGCGCGAGTTCGGCGTGCTGCGCAGCTTCGGCGCCACGCGTGCGCAGATCGTCGCGTGCATCGTCGGCGAGGCGACCACGTTCGCTGCGATCGGCATCGCGATCGGATTGCCGCTCGGCTTCGCGCTCGCGCGCGGCAACCTCGGCGCGATCAGCGCGACGATGACGAACCTGTACCTGCTCGAGGAGATCACGGCGCTGCACGCGACGTGGACGCTGTGGCCCCTGGCCGGACTCGTCGGCTTCGGCGGCGCTTGGCTCGGTGCGGCGTGGCCCGCGATCGACGTCGCGCGGCGCGATCCGCGCACTCTGCTGGCCGCGTGGCAGGCGCACGAAGAGGTCGCGCGCCACGCGGGCCGCAGCACGCTGCTCGGACTCGGGGCGTTGGTCGTCGGCGGTTCCGCGTACGCGATCGTCGCCGAGCTTTGGCGGCCCGCAGGATTCGTGCTCGGGCTCGCGGTGTTGGTGGCGGCGGCGTTGGTCGCGCCCGGCGTCGTCGTGCTCGCGGGGCGCATGGCGCGTCGCACGACGTTCGGCTTCGGCTTCGGCGTGAAGAGCCTGCGCGCGCGGCTGCTGACCGCGTCGTTCGCCGTCGCCGCGCTGTCGATCGCCGTGAGCATGATGCTCGGCATCACCTTGATGGTGTCGAGCTTCCGCCGCACGGTTGCGTCGTGGATCGAGACCACGATTTCCGCGGACGTCTACGTCGCGGGCATGGGGCATCGCACGGGACTCGAGTCCGGCGGCATCGACGACGCCGTGCTGACGCGCATCGGGACGACCGTCGGGGTCCGTGCCGTCGATCGGTGCCGCGACACGTTGGTCTGGCAGGACGGCGAACGCATCCGCGTGCGCGGCGTCGACATCGCGTTGGAAGGCGGGGAGCATCGCTTCCCGTTGCTCGCGGATCGCGCGGGAGGCGACGCGAAGGCCGCGTTCGCGCAGGTAAAGGTCGGCGGTGTCCTGCTCGGCGAGCCGCTCGCGCGGACGCTGCGCTTGGGCGTCGGCGACACGGTCTCGTTGACCACGGCGCGCGGCGCGTTCCGCTTCCCGATCGAGGGCGTGTTCTACGACTACACGTCGGAGTTCGGCGCGGCCGTGCTCGACCTCGAGACGTATGCGCGGGTGTTCGGCCCCGGGCCGCCGACGGACCTGTCGATCTACCTCGAGCCCGGCGCCGACGCGGAGCGCGCGACCGAGGCGTTCCAAACCGAGTTCGCCGCGGTCGGACTGGTGTTCGCGAGCAGCGCCGCGGTGCGCGCGGCCGGCATGCGGATCTTCGATCAGACGTTCGTCATCACCGGCGTGCTGCAAGGCATGAGCTTGCTGGTCGCGGTCGCCGGCGTGACGCTCGCGTTGCTCGTCATGGCGCGCGAGCGTCGCGCCGAGATCGCGCTGCTGCGCTCGCTCGGCGCGACGCGCGCGCAACTGTTCGTCGTGTGGGTCGGCAAGGGCGTCGCGCTGGCGTTGCTCGGGCTCGTGCCCGGAGCGATCGGCGGGCTCGCGCTGGCGTGGGTGCTCGTGGTCGCGATCAATCGTGCCTACTTCGGGTGGACGATTCCGATCGAAGCGCCCGGACTCGACGTGTTCGCGCAGGTCGCGACCGTGCTCGCGGCCGCGGTCGCCGCCGCGATCGTGCCGGCCTTGCGCGCGAGTCGCGCACCCGCGACCGAGCTGTGTCGGGAGGACGTCTGATGGGGAAGCGATGGGGCGCGCTCGCGCTGGTCTTACTCGCGTTCACGATGCGCGGCGTCGCGACGGAAGAGCCCACGCGCGCGCCGTGGGTGGATGCCTCGCCCGACCACGAGTTCGAGTTCCCGCGCGACCATCGCGCGCACGACACGTCGAAGACCGAGTGGTGGTACTTCACGGGTCATCTCGACGGTGCGGGCCCGCACGAGGGCGCGCGATTCGGCTACCAGTTCACGCTGTTCCGCATCGGCGTCGATCCTGGCCCGGCGGCCGCGGGTTCGCGCTGGTCGGCGAACGCGTTGGTGATGGGACACGCCGCGATCACGGATCTGCGCACCGGCGAACACGTGTTCAGCGAGACGTTGTGGCGCGCGGCCGGCGCGCTCGGCGGTTTTCCGCGCGAACCCGATCCGGTGGTGGCGTGGTCGAAGGCGCCGGCCGGGACGCCGGGGCGTTGGGATCTGGCGCTGCGCGGCGACGGCTTCGCGTTCACGATGCGAGACGACGCGCGCGCGATCGGCTTCGAACTGATCGCGACGTCGACCAAGCCGGTCGTGCTGCATGGCGAGCGCGGCTACTCGAAGAAGTCCGACGACGGCTCCGCGGCCAGTCAGTACGCGTCGTTCACGCGCATGACGACGCAGGGGCGCGTGCGTTGGGGAGGTGTCGATCACGATGTCGTCGGCACGAGCTGGATGGACCACGAGTTCTCGAGCAGCCAGCTCACGGAGCGCCAAGTCGGCTGGGATTGGTTCAGCATCCAGCTCGACGACGGCCGCGACGTGATGCTCTACGTGCTGCGCGACGCGCAGGGCAACGTCGACTTCGCCAGCGGGACGTGGGTCGCGGCCGACGGCGCGGTCACGCCGTTGAGCGCCGTCGACTTCACGATCGCAGGCCGACGCCGTGACGAGCGTTCGCTCTACCCGCTGGCGTTCGACGTCACGGTCAAGGGCGAGCGCTTCACGATCGAGGCCGCGAGCTCGCGCTGCGTCAACGCGAGCGTGCTCGTCGACGGCATCGAGTACTTCGAAGGACCGATCGAAGTGCGGCGGGACGGTGTGACCGTCGGGCGCGGCTACGTCGAACTGACCGGCTACGACCCCGACGCGAAGTTGCCGATCTGATCGCGTCTGTTCGTCCGGGCAAGACTTCCGCTCGTCTCGTTGGCGTCGTCGACCCCGAAGCGGGGCGGGTCGAGTCGTCCCCGACGCACACTGAGATCAGTGATCGCGAGGCCGCGCGCGGACTCTTCGAAGCCGCCGCGCGACTCACGTCGAATCACAGGGAGCACGCGTACTTGATCGCGAAAGCGCGCAGGCTGGCGATGACTTGAGGTCGCGCCGTTCGTCGCGGCCTGTCACCGGAAGATCCGCGTCGAGCGATACGGCGCCTCGACGCACAAGCACAGGATCGCTGTCGCGTACACGCGGCTGCCTTGGTGGCCCCATGGATCCACGCTTGGATCCCACGAGCCCGCCGCGCAACCGGACGTCTCTTGATGCGAGCGGATCGCGGCGCTCAACTTCGCTTCCCAGCGTTGCCAATCGCGCTCGCCGAGTTGGAACATGACCTGCGAGCCGTAATACCAGTAGTAGAAGTCGGCGTTGTCCCAGGCCGGAAGTTGCGCGCGCACGAGTTCGGCGCCGCCCTTCAGCGCGGGTGACTTCGATGGGTTCGCGCCCGTGACGATGCGGCAGAGCATCGCGGCGGCCGTCATCGCTTCGGTGCGCTCGGGAGACCAACGTTCGGCCATGCCGGCCTCACGCGCCGAATAGCCGCCCTTAGTTATGTAGCCGGTCCGCCAAGTCTTCTCGTCGGTCATCGAGTCGATGTACGCGGTGGCGTCGACGATCGCGTCCTGATCGATCGAGATGCCCACGTCCTGGGCGCCGCGCAGCGCGAGCAGCATCCAGCCGGTGATCGACACGTCGTTGTCGGAGTTCGGTGGCACGGTGTACCGCCACGCCGATTCGGGATTGCGTGCCGATTCGATGAACCGCACCGCGTTCCGCACCGGCTGCTCGAGTTCCGCGGCACCCGTGAGCGCGTACGCCTCGGTGACGGCCATCGTCGCGATCGCGTGGTCGTAGAGGAAATCGTGCGGCCTGGTCGAAGAGCCGAAGCAGCCCGAGGCCGGGTCCTGGTGATCGAGCAGGTACTTCAATCCGTTCGAGAGCACGTCCGCGTACGGGCCGCCGGTCGGCGTGTGTCCGGCTCCGAGGAACGCGAGGAGTGCGAGGCCCGTGAGGCCGACGTCGTGTTGCGCCGAACCGAGGTTCGCGCACCGTTCGTCCGTGCAGCGTTCGACGTACGACTCGCCCGACCACGACCCGAGTCCGCTCTGGTGCCGCCGTAGCCAGCCCAGCGCGGGCTCGACCATGGGGAGGCTCGCGGCGCGCTTGCGATTCGCGTACTTCGCGGGGGTCGAGAACGGCTTGGTCCGAGGTGTCGCGGCCGAGGCGTCTTCGCGGCGCGGTGTTTCGGCCGGTGGCGTCGGCGTGGTCGTCGACGGTTCGACCGTGGCCCCGAGTTTCGCGAGGCGATCGAGCGCGAGTTGTTGCTTGAGGCCCGTCAGTCGCGGCTGCGCCGTGCGGAACCACGTGGCCGCCCGCAAGAGCGCGGGTTCGCGAAGATCGTCGCGGATCGAGTCGGCGGCCTTGAACCACTTCTCGGCGAGGTCGAACTGCGTATCGGGCGATTGCGGATCGTCGAGCTCGATGCGCGCGAGCTCCGCGACCTTCGCGTCCGAACCCTTGGCGAGCAGCGGGAAGCCGTGTCGGAAGTCGCCGAGCACGAAGCAGGTGTACGCGCCGAGCTCGAAGTTCGCCGTGGGGTCGTCCGGCTTGGCGTCGAGCTGTCGCTTCCAGGCTTTCACCTTGAGGCGCAGGTTCACGGCCGTGCGCAGGTCGCGCATGCGTGGGCGCAGCGACTCGTCGTTCGTCGTCTTCAGACGCTCGGCGAGTGCGTTCGCGATCTTGTTGGCGCCGGAATCGTCGCCGACCTTCATGCATTCGTCGGCGCAGGCGAACGCGATGTCCGCGATCGTCGTGAACTCGGCGTCCGCCTTCGGCAACAGTTGGATCACGGCGTCGAAGCGTTGGTCGCGTGCGTCGATCGCGTAGCTCCCAGCGAGCGCGTCGATGGCCGCGAACGTGCGTTCGACGTGCGCAGCTTGGACGGCGAGCGTTCGCGCTTGATCGAGCAGCACGAAGCGATTCACGGGATCGTCGGTGAGCGCCTCGGCCATCGTCAGCATCGATTGCGCCAGCGCCGCTTTTCCCGCGGCGGTCGAATCCGCGTACTCGGCGGCGAAGTGGGAACGCAGCGCTCTCAGCGCGGTGTCGCGCGCCGCTGCGTCGGGGACCGCGGCCTTCGTGTCCTCGATCGTGGCGGCGGCGGCGCTCGGGGCCGACGCCGCGCACGCGATCGCGATGAATCCCAACCACGCGAAGAACCCCATCCCGACCGCCGCTCGCATGCGACTCTCCCTCGCGATCTCGACCGATCGCACCATCGAGCTCCACGTCCGCGCACGACTCGACGCTTCGCGGCGGTCGCGCAGCGCGACGAGTGCGTCACTCCTCGCTCGGCGCTCTCCGACTCGGCGGAACCTACTTCGATGGGCGGGGGGCCTCAAGGTGCGGCCGGCGTGCGCTCCCGTCCGGAGTCGTCCACGGTCGCAGCCGTCGATCAACGATCCGTCAGCCGGTGACTGTCCGCGGCCACGAGGTCGAGGCCGTACACGCTCCTCAATTGGTCGATGCGCTGCATCGTCGGTTTCGAGAACGGGGCCTTGCCCTCGAACGCGTGCAGCACGATGCCTTCGATCAAGTCGCCGAGCGTGAGGTCGTGGACTTCGGCGACGGCCTTCAACACCTTCAGGATGCGTTTCTCGATGCGCAGTCCGGTCTGCACGCGTTCGACTTCGTGGGACGCTGGCTTCGGATCGGGTTTCTTCGACTTGGGCGGCATGGTCATGGGTCTCCGTCTGGGATGGTGGGGTGAAGTACGTGAATACCCATGTACCAGGATACATCGACCAGGGCAATGTCCGCCGTCGGGGATGCCGGGATCGAGCGCGTCGACTTAGCGAGCCGAACGACACCGCGCCGCGTGGAGGCGATCGCCGCCCCCGGGTTCAGAACACGTCGGAATCGCCGATCGTCCAGTACCAGTGCGCCTTGACCCAGGACTCGTCGAGCTCAGGCAGGTACATCTTGATGCAGAGGTTGAACGGTGACGACTCGACGCCGAAGCCCTCGCGTCGGATCGCTTCGAATTGGGGATGGGAGGGCGGTACCCAGACCTCGATGCGCTGCTGTCCGTGGGTCCGCGCCCATGGCGTCACGTGACGCAGCAGCGTGGAGGTCGCCGCGTCGTCGTTCGGTTCGACCAGCCACTCCGTGAGCGCGAGGATCGGTGGTCCGGTCCAATCGGGGCGCACGACGCAGAGTCCTCGCATTGCGCCGGTGGTGTCGACGAGTTCCAGCGCGACCGACTTCGTCAGCGGATTGTCGACGTGGCGCCAGTTCAAGTACGCGGCGTCGCGCCGGATCGCCATGGGATAGCGCGGTTCGAGCCGAGCCCAGAACGCATCGGCCTTGGGCCCGAACCGTGCGACCTCGACGACGCGAAGTTCACTCGAGGCGCGCGTGCCGACTTCGTCGTCGTTCGCGCACTGGAACAGGTTGCGGAACAGCGTCGGCACGGGCGCCGCGATCGGCACGTACTTCAAGAGCTTCACGCCGATGCCGAACGCCTTGCTGTTCGGGAAGCCGTAGCCCCACGCGTTCTTCTCGGGGATCCCGATGTGGTCGAAGTAGTACTTCGCCGTGCGCAGGAACGCGCCCTCGCGCTTCAAGCCGCGCCGGTAGTCCTTGTGGACCACCGAATCGATGCCTTGACCGATCCAGACCCGCCGGCCGTTCAAGTGGGCCCACGCCGGCAGACAGGCGTATTGCGCGACGATGCGGCCGGTGTCGGGCTCTTCGGCCACGACGATCTGCTCGCCGGCGGGGTTCCGCACGAACTCCCACTCCCACTCGGCCAGCGTGCGTTCGTGGAAGTTGGGGTCGCCTTCGGCGAACACCTCGTTGAACAGCGCCAGGATGCGCGGGGCGTCACCCTCACGGTAGGAACGGATCACGAGCTGTTCGGACGGCACGGTCATGGTCGGGAGCTTCGACCTTCGACCGCATTCGTTCAAGCACCTTGTGAACTCCATCCTTGATGCGGGGCGTGGGAAGTTCGAAGCTCTCGCGCCATGGCGGTCGTCTTCCCCGATCTCACGCTCGCGGAGCCGGAACGTTGGCCCGGTCTCGACGCCGTGCTGCGCGAACTCGTGCCCGAGCATCCCGCGGTAAGGCAATGGCGCCGCGAGCGCAACACGTTCCACGCGTGGGTCGAGCCGAACCCCGGCGCGCCGCGCGTGTTCGTCAAGCTCTACCGTCCGCCGCTCGTGCGCAACGCGTTCACGCCGGTGGCGCGGTCCCGCGCGCGGCGCGAGTACGACAACTCGCGCGCCGCGTTCGAGCGCGGCTTGCCCGTCGTGCCCGCGATCGCGTGCGGTGAGCGGCGCGTGAACGGGTTCGTCGTCGACCAGATGGTCGCGTTCGAAGACCTCGGCGACGTCAAGTCGTTGGCGCAGATCCTGCTGTGGAGCGGGACGCCGGAGTCCCGCCGCGCCGAGGGTCGAGCGCAGTTCGCTCGGACGCTGGGTCTCCTGCACGACGGCGGCTACCTGCATCTCGCCGCGAGTCCGCGCAACGTGCTGCGCGTGCGGCGCGCCGACGGCGCGACCGATTGGCTGTGGATCGATCATCCGTCGGGAGTCCTCGTCGATGCGTCGGTCCGCGCGCGCGAGTCCGCTCTGCCCGACGTCTTGTCGGCGTTCGAGAGCCAGGCGCTCGTGCCCGACGACGACGCGGCGCGCGCGTTCCTCGCGGTGTACGCGCCGGACGCGACCGGTTTCGCCGAGCGCGCGTTGTCCCTGAGACGCAGCGGCGCGCGCGCCGCTGCCTATTGCGCGCGCGCGAAGTGGCGTGACCTGTGGCGGCGGCCGGCGCACAAGTCGCGGGTCGGGCCCGGCCGAAAGACGACGGCATGAGTTCCGACTTCACGGTGCGGCCGTATCGAGCCGGCGACGAACACGGCATCCTCGCGCTGTTCAACGTGGTGTTCGCCGAAGACAACCCCGCGTTCGTGCCGCGCACGCTCGAACATTGGCATTGGCAGTTCCGCGACAATCCGCGCGGGCACCACACGTTCGTGGCCGAGGACTCGAACGGAGCGCTGATCGGCAACTACACGGCGATCCCCGCGCTGTGGCTCGATCGCGGCGCGTCGATGCTGGGATCGCAGGCCGTCGACACCTGCGTCGCCAAGGAATGGCGGCGTGTGCTGAAGAAGGAAGGCCTGTTCCTGACGCTCGCGCGCGCGTTCTTCGACGCGTACGGCCAGCCGGATCGCGATCGCATCGTCTACGGCTTCCCCAACCCGCAGGCGTTCCGCATCGGCACGCGCATCCTCGACTACCGACCCGTGCACACGCCGGTCGTGAGCCTCGTGCGCGACTTCGCGCAGGATTGGATCGACTACCTCGGGCCGATGGGCGGCGATGCCGTCGACGTGCGCGAGGTCGATGCGATGCCGCCGGACGTCGACGCGCTGTTCGACGCGTCGATGGCGTCGTTGCCGCTCGTGCTGCGGCGTGATCGGGGCTACCTCGAATGGCGGTACGCGCGCTGTCCGACGTTCCGTTACCGCGTGCTCGAAGCGCGCGGCGGGGGACGCTTGCGCGGTGTGCTCGTGCTGCGCACCGAGTGGTTCGACAAGCCGCTCGTGCCGCTGGTCGATTGGATCGTCGACGGCGCGGATCGCGAAGCCGTCGCCGGACTCGCGCGCCGCGCGGCCACGCTCGCACGCGACGCCGGCAAGCCGCGGATCGAAACGTGGGCGCCCGGCTGGTCGAGCCTCGCGAATTCGCTGCGCACGATCGGCTTCGCGCCGGATCCGTCGACGTTCAATCTGTGCATCCGCGTGTTCGGGCCCGACTTCGACGAGAGTTGGGCGCAGGAGCACTGGTTCTTCACGATGGGGGACTCGGACATCTACTGACCGGAGGACGGCTTTGGTGGGATGGCCGCCGTGGGCCGCCTGCCCCGCCCAGGACGCTTGGTTCTCCCCTCGCTTCGGAGTGACGACGACCTCGCCCGTATGACGCGTTATCTGGCCCCCCCTGCTCCGCCGATTCGCTCGAGTGCGCCGCCCGCGCGCGGACGCGTCCTCGTGCTCGCGCCGCATCCCGACGACGAGACGATCGGACCGGGCGGGACCGTGCGTCTGCACGTCGAGATGGGCGACGAGGTCCACGCGTTGTTCCTGACCGCGGGCACGTCCGGCGATCCGACCGGGCGCGAGGACAAGGTCGCCTACGCGTCGCGTCGCCAGGACGAGGCCCGCGCGGCCGCCAGAGTCCTCGGGATCGCCGCGCAGGAGTTCTGGGGTTTCCCCGACAACTACCGCGTGAACGAACTCGACCTCGGCGCGATCCTGCCGCGCCTGAAGCAAGCGATCGAAGCGTTCGCGCCCGACGTGATCTACGCGCCGCACCTCGGTGATCAGCACTCCGACCACTTCACGACCGCAGTGTTGACCCAGCGCGTGCTCGCGCAACTCGCGCGTCCGCCGCGCGCGTTCGGATACGAGGTCTGGAGCGCGTCGCGCGCGACGTGGATCGTCGACGTGTCGAGCGTCTACGCCACGAAGATGGCGGCGCTCGATTGCTATCCGAGCCAGCTCGAACACACCGACATCCGACGATTCGTGTCGGGCTTGAACGCCTATCGCGCGGTGTTCCTCGACAAGGGCGCGACGTACGGCGAAGCGTTCGTCGCGCTCGAGCCCGACGCGCGCGCCGGGTCGTCATGAGGATCCTGCACGCCGTCCACAACTTCCCGCCCGAGTTCGTCGGCGGCACCGAGGCGTATCTCGCCGCGCTGGTCGTCGAGCAAGCCGCGCGTGGCCACGACGTCCTCGTGCTCGCCGGCAGCGAACGCGATGGCCAGGGCATCGAGGACGAGTCGTTCCACGGCGTGCGTGTGCGGCGCTTCTTGCACGCCGGACCGCGGTTCTCGGTGCATCTCGAGGTGCCGGCGCTGCGGCCGATCTGGAACGAGTGTCTGCACACGTTCCGGCCCGACGTCGTCCACGTGCACCACTACATGAACCTGTTCGCGCCGCTCGCCGTCGACGCCAACGCCGCCGGCATCCGCACGATCGTGTCGCTGCACGACTTCCTCGCGGTCTGTCCGCGCTTCTTCATGGTGCGGCCGGACGGCGGCTTCTGCGGTGACGACACTCCGATCCCGCGGTCGCGGTGCATCGACTGTTGCGTGCCGGAGTTCGGCGGCGACCGCGACCGACCCGCCGCCGAGCTCGAAGCGCGCCGCGCGTTCTTCGATGCCGAACTGCGCGCCGCGGACGAAGTCCTCGCGCCTTCGGCCGCGGCGGCCGGCTTCCTGCGCGCGTCGGGCATCCTGCCGCAGGACGTCGCGATCGACGTGTTGCCGCTCGGGCTGCCCCGGCGCTTGCATGCGGCGCCGTGGCGGCCCGCCGAGGATGGCTGCTTGCGGTTGGCGTGGTGGGGCAATCTCGCACCCGTGAAGGGCGTCGATCGCGTGGTCGAGGCGCTCGAGCGTTTGCCGACCGAGGTCCGCGCGCGCGTGCACTTGACGATGCTCGGGCCTGCGACGGATGCCGCCTTCGAACGCGCGTTGATGCGTCGCGTCGAAGCGGCGGCGCCGCTTCAGGTCGTGCGCGAAGGTGCATTCGACGTGGCTCGCCTCGAGCGTCTCGCGGCCGACACCGATCTCGCCGTGTTCTTCAGCGCCGCGGCCGAAACGTATTCGCTGGTGGTGGACGAGGCGCTCGCGCTCGGGATCCCCGTACTCGTCGCGGATCGCGGCGCCGCTCCCGAACGCGCTGGCGCTGCTGGCTTCGTGGTCCCGGCCGGCGACGTCGCGGCGCTCGCCGCGCGGATCCAGCGCGCGCTCGACGTCCCGTCCGAACTCGCGACGGCCCGTGCGGCGACGACGTCGCGCCGGTTCGGAATTTCGGACCATGCCGTCCTGCTGGAAGCCCTTTACGCTTCGCCCCCTCCGTCGACGACCGCTCCGATGTCCGCTCCAGAGCCGCACCCGCAAGCGCTTCCGCCGTTCGATCCGCGATTCACGTTCGTGCCGCTCGCCGACTTCGCGCGCGTGCCGGGCGGTCGCGTCGTCGTGCTCGCGCCACATCCCGACGACGAGGTCATCGGTGCAGGCGGAGCGCTCGGACTCCACGCGCAGCGCGGCGACGCGATCGCGGTGGTGCATCTCACGGATGGCGCGGGCGGAGATCGCGACGGCAAGGAACGCGGCCGCATCGCGCAGGTCCGCAAGGACGAGGCGCGCGCCGCGGGCCGCCAGCTCGGGATCACCGAGTTCCATGCGCTCGATTTCCCCGACGGCGGGCTGCGGCCCGAGGGTGCGTTCTTGTCCGGGTTCACCGGACTGCTCGAGACCTTGAAGCCCGACGTGCTCTACGTGCCGTCGCCGTGGGAGCACCATCCCGACCATCGCGCGACCTATTGGCTCGCGGCGCACGCGTTGACGCGCAGCGGACTCGCGCCGCGCGTCGTGCTCTACGAGGTCAACGAACCGCAACCCGCGTCGTACCTGCTCGACATCACGGCGATGCTCGAGCGCAAGCGCGCGGCATTGAACGCGTTCGCGAGCCAGCGCGCGTACCTCGACGTCACCGACAAGACGCTGACCGCGAACCGCGCGCGCACGGTGAACGTCGACGTGGAGGGAGTCGAGGCCGCCGAGGCGTACCTCGAGATCGACGCGGCCCGGATGTTCGAGTGGGCACGCCTCGCGCTGGGCGTGCGCGAGTTCACGGTCGCGGTGTCGACCGCGACCGCGCAGCCACCGGCCACGTCGAGATCGACTGCGGCCGCGACGCGCACGGTGCCCGTCAGTTGCGTGATCTCCACTTGGAACAAGTGCGCGGACGTGCGTGAGAACTTGCTCGCGCTGATGCGTCAGACCGCGCGACCCGCGCAGATCGTCGTCGTCGACAACGCGTCGAAGGACGGCACGGCGGAGATGATCCGGCGCGAGTTCCCGCAGGTCACGGTGATCGTGATGCCTCACGACAAGGCTGGCGCTTGCGAGACGTTCAACCTCGGCATGAAAGCGGCGACGCAGCCGTTCACGGCGATCATGGACGACGACGTCGTCGCGCCGCCGGAGTGGCTCGGCAAGCTCTACGACCGCATGTCGGTCGAGCCGAGCACGACCGCGATGGTCTCGTCGCTCGTGGTCGAGCCGGGGATGCCGCAGGAGTTCCTCGCCGCGGAGAAGCGCGAGCGCTACATGGCGACGTTCCGCGGTTGCGGAACGCTGGCGAAGAGCGACGTGCTGAAGGCAGCCGACTATTACGACGAGAGGTTCTTCATCTACGGCAACGAGCGCGACCTCGCGAGTCGCGTGCTGCGTCTCGGCCACCGCATCACGATGTGCCCCGATGCCGAGCTGTTCCACAAGACGCCGTTCGGCATGAAGGGCGGCAAGCGCTCGCTCTACTACCACGTGCGCAACTTCTGGCTGTATGCGTTCAAGCATTGCTCGGTCGGCCAGATCGTGCGCGCCGGGTGGGTGCTCGGCTTGAAGGGCCTCGGCCTGAAACAAGGCAACGCCAACGACGCCAGTGGCACGATCGGCATCGACAAGGCCGTGAAGCAGACGCCGGGCGGACTTTGGATCGCGATGAAGGCCACCGTCGCGGCGATCGCGATGCTGCCGTACTGCTTGCGGCACCGCGTGGTCTGTCGCGCGCCCGACTTCGAACCGCCGGTGAAGTGACGCATGGTCACGCCGGTGTCGGTGTCCATCGTCTCGTTCAACGGTCGCGACGACCTGCGCGACTGCTTGCGTTCGTTGCACGAGCCGGGGCAGTACGCGTTCGCCGAGATCCTCGTCGTCGACAACGCGTCGACCGACGGCACGGCAGAGATGGTGGCCGCGGAGTTCCCGCACGTTCGCGTGATCCGCATGCCGACGAACGACGGGCCTTGCCCGGCGCGCAACGTCGGACTGGAGCAGGCGCGGCACGACCTCGTGTTCCAGCTCGATCAGGACGTGCTGGTGCGCAAGGGCTGCGTCGAGCGTTTGTTGGCGGAGTTCGAGCGCGAACGCGATCTGGCCGTCGCCGCGCCGCGCGCGCTCGACGCCGCGCGTCCCGACGTCGTGCACTACGACGGCGGCTCGTTCCATTACGCGGGTGTCATGGCGCTGCGGCATTTCTTCGTGCCGGTCGACCAATGCACGCGCGAGCCGGCCGACGTCGATGCGTTCATCTCGTTGGCGGCGCTCGTCGATCGCGCGAAGCTGCGCGCCGTCGGTGGTTACGACCCGGCGTTCTTCATCCTGTTCGAGGATCACGACCTCTCGTACCGCCTGCGGCTCGCCGGTTGGCGCATTCGTGCGTTGCCCGACGCGCTGGTCGACCATCGCGCGGGTACGGCCGGGATCTCGTTCCGGGGCGGGCCGAGCTATCCGGCGCGGCGACTGTTCTTGCATTCGCGCAATCGGTGGCGCGTGGTGCTGAAGAACTACCGCAAGCGCACGTTGGTGCTCGCGCTCCCGGGCTTGCTGCTCCTCGGCGTCGCGTACGTCGTGTTCGCGCTGCGCGAAGGCGCTTTGACCGAATACGTGAAGGCGAAGTCGTCGCTGATCGCTCAATTCCCCGAGATCCGCGCCCAACGGCGGGCGATCGCGGCGTTCCGCACGCGAGGGGATCGCGGTCTGCTGGGGGCGCCCGATCTGACGTTCTCGCCGCGCATCGATCGCGGCAAGACCGGCAGTTTCGGCGAACGCGTGCTGTCCGGGCTGCTGCGGGTGTGGTGGGCCTGCGTGTCCTGGCTCGTGCCGTGAACGAACTGGTCGGTTCGGTGCGATGGCCGGCCGGCCCGGAATTCCACGATCACGCGGTCGCGTCCTTCGCCGGGGTCCGGGTGTAGACTCGCGCCCGATGTCGGCTCCCCGGGTCAGCGGCGGCACCGTCGCCATCGTGCTCAATTGGAACGGCGCGGAGCACACGCTGCGCTGCGTCGCGGCGCTCGAACGCTCGCGCCCACGCGCGCCCGCGATCGTGGTGGTCGACAACGCGTCCCACGACGACTCGGTGATGCGACTGCGCGCGGCGTTGCCGAACGTGCAGATCCACGTCGCGCGCACGAACCTCGGCTACGGCGGCGGCATCAACCTCGGCATCGCCCACGCGCTCGAGCGTGGCGCGGATCGCGTGCTGATCCTGAACAACGACGTCGAACTCGACCCGGACTGCTTGGCGGAACTCGAAGCCGCACTCGATCGGGACGAGCACGTCGGCGTGGCCGGTCCGATGGTGCTGCTGCCGGGCGCGCCGCAGCGGATCTGGGCGGCCGGCGGCGAGCTCACGCATCGGCAGAACGTGTCGCGCCTGCGCGGCCACGGCCGGGTGTGGAACGGCTGCTTCCGCGAGGACTCCGCGGTCGACTACGTGCCGGGCGCCGCGCTGCTCGTGCGTCGCGCGGTGTTCGAGCGCGCCGGCGTCTTCGACGAATCGTTCTTCTGCTACATGGAAGACGTCGAGTTCGGCCAGCGCGCGGCGCGCGCGGGTTTCGAGAATCGCTACGTCGCCAGCGCGGTCGCCGTCCACGACGCGTCGGCTTCGACCGGCGGCGGCTACACCGCGGCGCGCAAGTACATGAACGCCGTGAACTCGGTGCACTTCCTGCGGCGCCACGGCAGTTGGCGCGGCTGGTTCGGTTGGTTCGTGTTCGACGTGCTGGCCTGGCCGCTCGCGTTCGCGGTCGCCGTCGCGCGTGGGCGTGGGAACGCCGCGTGGGCGAAGCTCGTCGGCCTGAAGGACGGATGGCTCGGACGCGCGGTGACTCCAAAGCGCGTGTCGCGCTTCATGAAGCCGGGAGCGCGTCGCGCATGAGAGTGCTGCTCGTCTTGCACTTCTTCCTGCCGCGGCATTCGGCCGGCACCGAGGTCTACACCGACAGCATCGCGCGCGCCTTGCGCGAGCGTGGCCACGACGTGCACCTGTTCTTCACCGAGAAGGTGTTGTCGCGGCACAACTACACGTTGGAACGGCGTGATTGGCACGGCATCCCGTGTCACGTGCTGACGAACAACCTGCTGTACGAGTCGTTCGACGAGACCTTCACGAATCCCGAGGTCGAGCGTCAGTTCCGCGTGGTGCTGGACGAGACGAAGCCCGACGTCGTGCATGTGCAACACGTGATGCTGCTGTCGATGGGATTGCCCGCGATCGCGAAGGAGCGCGGCATTCCGGTGTTGATGACGCTGCACGACTTCTTCCTGGCCTGTGCGCGCTTCGGGCAATTGCTCGAGCACGGCGAGCGTGTCTGCAGCGGCCCGGAACCGAAGAAGTGCGCGAACTGCATGGCCGACTTCAAGTTCGCGCAGACCAGGTTCCAGCAGCGCATGATCTCCGCGATCCGCTGGACGAAAAACGTCGCCGGGTTCGACCTGGCTCCGGTGGTCGACGTGTTGCGCGGATTGCCGCTCGTACGCGGTGGCGGCGGTGAGCCCGAGAGCTCCGAGCCCGGCGAGGCCGCCGATCGCGCGCGGCGCGCACGCGTCGATTCGTTCGCGCCATTGTTCAAGCGGCGCGCGAAGGCGTTCCTCGCGCTCGCGCGCCACGTCGATCGGTTCCTGGCGCCGTCGCGGACGGTGCGCGAGGGCATGACGGCGTTCGGTCTGTCGAAACGCAAGATCCACGTGCTGCCGCTCGGCATCGAGATGCCTCCGCACGCCGAGCGTCGCCGACGCGAGCACGACGAGGTCGTGTTCGGCTTCATCGGCACGCTGGCGCCGCACAAGGGCGTCCACGTGGCGATCGAGGCCATGCGGTACATGAAGGGCCACGGCCGCTTGCTCGTGTTCGGCCGGCGCGACTACTACCCGGACTACGTCGCTCGGCTCGAGCAATTGGCGCAGGGGCTGAACGTCGAGTTGAAGGGTCCGGTCCCGCGTCGCGATCTGGCCAAGGCATTCGCGCAGATCGACGTCTTGGTCGTACCGTCGATCTGGTTCGAGAACTTCCCGATCGTGATCCAAGAGGCACGCGCCGCCGGCGTGCCGGTCGTGGCGTCGAACCTCGGCGGCATGGCCGAGGCCGTGCGGCACGACGTCGACGGCTTGTTGTTCCCGCCGGGCGACGCCAAAGCGCTCGCGCGGACGTTCGCGGTGTTGGTCCACGATCGCACCGCGATCGAACGCATGCGCGCCGCGGCGCCGGTGCCGCTCACGCTCGCGGCTCACGTCGATCGCGTCGAGGACGAGCTGCGGGCACTGGTCGACCGGCACCGAGTCAGCGAGGTCCGCACGTGAAGATCTTGCATGTCGTCCACGGCTATCCGCCCGAAGTCATCGGCGGCACCGAGCTCTACGTGGCGCGACTGGTGCGCGAGCAACGCCGCGTCGGGCACTCCCCGCACGTGTTCGCGGGTTCGCTCGAATGGCGCAAGGATCTCGAGGTCGAGCGCGGATTCGTCGACGACGTGCCGGTCACGCGCGTCCATCGCAACGACCTGTACTTCGATCGGTGGGACAAGGGCTTCCATCCCGGGGTGTCCCAAGAGTTCGAGCGGCACGTCGGCACGCTGCGTCCCGACCTCGTGCACGTCCACCATTGGATCCGTCTGTCCACGAACCTCGTCACGATCGCCACGCGCCTCGGCGTCCGGACCGTCGTGACCGCGCACGACCTCTATCCGAGTTGTCCGCGCGTGTTCCGCTTGAAGGGCGCCGCCGGCGACGAGCCGTGCGAGCAGCCGATGGGCGTCGACGCGTGTCTCCACTGCGTGCCGCGTTGGCGATTCCAGCGCGACCCGGAGATCACGGCAGCGATCCGCCGCTACCGCGCCGACATGCTGCGGGAACTCGAACTCGCGGCGTGCGTGATCACGCCGTCGACGTCGCACGGCACGTTCCTCGGCCGCATGCTCGGCTACACCGCGGCGCAGCTCGTGACGTTGCCGCACGGCTCGCTCGAGGAGACGCCGCGCAACGCGCCGCCGCGCGGCACCGACGGCAAGCTGCACGTCGCGTACTGGAGCCACCTGCATCCGCTGAAGGGTGCACACGTGTTGCTCCAGGCGGCCCGGCAATGCGCGCGCCGTGATCGCCTCGTGATCCACCTCCACGGCGAGGCGTCGTCGCCCGAGTACAAGGAGCGGCTCGAACGACTCGCGGAGGGCGGCGACGTCCGGTTCCACGGCCGCTTCCGCGTCGCCGATCTGGAGCACGCGACGATGGACGTCGCGGTGATCCCGACGCTGGCGCGCGAGTCGTATTCGTTCATCCTCGACGAGGCCACGCTTTTCGGCGTGCCGATCGTGGCCGCCGCGGCCGGAGCGCTCGAGGAGCGCGCGACCGGTCGCGTGCTGACGTTCACACCGAACGACGCTGCGGACCTCGCGGGCAAGCTCGCGCAATTGGTCGACGAACCGCAGCGCCTCGAGGCCATGCGCGCCGCCGCGGGGCCGAAGCTCGCGACCTTCGCCGAGCACGCAGCGCGGCTCGAGGCGATTTACGCCCAGGCCCTCGGCAAAGCCACGGCGCCGCCGCCGCCACGCGACGACGCCGAGCGGCTGCGCGACGAGTGGAACCGGCGCGAGACCGCGTTCCAGGAACTCGTCCGGATCGAGAAGTGGGAAGACATCGTCGCGGAGCAGCGCCGCCGCATCCACGATCTCGAGCAGGCGCTGCGTGCCCACTCGGATGGGGCGGGTTCGTAGGTTCCCAGTTCCCGGGGCCCCCGGTTCCGCGAAGCGCGCAAGGGGGGCCGCTCCCGGATGGAGCGGCCCCCCTTGCGCGCGCAAAGCTCGTTGCGAGTCCGCGGATCAGCCGTCGACTTCCGGCGGCGTCGCCTGGCCACCGGTCGTGAACACGTTGAAGTTGAACGCGCCGAGCGTGCCGTCGTTGGCGATGTCGATGCGGTTCTTCGACGCCGTGCAGTTCTGGATCGTCGTGTTGCTGCCGTTGTTCTCGATGCCTTCGGCGGAGTTCGACGAGCAGTTGTTGTTGCTGAGCGTGTTGTTCGCGCCGCCCTCGACGTCGATGCCGTCCTCGAGGTTGTTCTGGCAGACGTTGGCCGCGATCGAGTTCGACGCGCCGTTGACGCGGATCGCGTCCGATCGCGCATTCCGCACGGTGTTGCCGGTCACGTCGGTCGAGCTCGCGGTCACGAGGATCGCCGGGTCGCCGTAGTTGCCGCAGTTGCGCAGCGAGTTGCCCGCGATCGTGACGGTGTCGGACGAGCACAGGATGCCCTCGACTCCGCAGTTACGGACGTCGTTCGCGATCAACGAACTGCCGCCGCTGGCGCCGCTGATCTCGATGCCACGATGCGTCACGTCGCGCAGGACGTTGTCGCCCACGTTGTTGGTGGTGCCGACGATGTTGAGACCGTCGACGACGCGACGGCCGACGTTGCCGATCGCCGAGTTGCCGGTGCCGGTGATCGACATGAGTTGCTCGGCGTCGTCGGCAGTGTTCTTCGTCACGTTCGCGGTGTTGCCGGCGATCACGATCGCTGCGCTGCCGATCGAGCGCAGCTTGTTCTTCGTCAGCGCCGCGGTGTTCCCGATGATCACGATGCCGTCGCTCTGCGCGCCCGTGATGGTGTTCTGCGTCAGCGTGGCGCCGCTGCCCGTGATGGCGATCGCCGTGGCGTCGCAATTGGTCACGGTGTTCTTGGTCAGCGTCGCGGTCGATCCGACGATGTCGATGCCGTTGTCGTTCGGGTCGCGGATCGTGCAGCGATCGACGACGATCGTCGAACCCGATCCGGCGATGCCGGCGGATTGCGTGCCGTTCGTCCGCACACGTCGCAGCGTGACGGTCGAGACCGAGAAGTTCACGCCGTCGTCCGTCGCCGAGATCGTGACGTTGTCGAGCAACGCGCCGGTGCCCGCGATCGTCACGCCGTTGCCTTCGCAGTGTTGGATCGTGAGGTTGCGTCCGATGAAGCCGGTCCCGGTCACGCGGATGCCGTCACCGTCGTTGCTGACGATGTCGGCTGCATGGCGGATGGTGAGGTCGCGCACCGTCACCGTGTTCGCGACCACGACGATCGCCGCGCCAGAATCGACGCCGTTCGGCCGCGCGTCGAGGATCGCACCCTTCTTGCCGCGCAGCGTGAGGCCGGTCAGCGTGTTGGGGACGTTCAACACCTCTTCGTAGACGCCCTTCGCGACCACGATCGTGTCGCCGGGGAGCGCGGCATCGATCGCCGCCTGGATCGTCGGGAAGTTCGCCGGAACGTTGATCGTCGCGGCGCTCGCGGCCGATCCGGCCACTGCGGCGATGAACAGGCAGGGCACGGCGATCCGGAGACGGTTCACGAGGCTCTTCATGCGATGGGTCCTTGCGATCGAAAGGAGAGGACACTCAGAGGCTGTGAACGAATCGGGGGCCGCCCCCGATTCGTTCACAGCCGAACGCACAAGGTGTCCGAGGCGGCGGCAGCCGCCGTATTCACAGGTGAACCGCGTTCGTCCAACGCGAATCGTCTGTGAATTCGGCGACTGCCGTCGCCGAGCAACACCTGGTGAGGCCGAGAACGTGAGTCAATCGGATTGATTCACGTTCTCTCACACGGCGCCGGGTCGCGCGAGCACCGGGCGATTCACCGCCCTCGATGGATGCGAACCGACCAGATCGAAACACGAGGCGGGGATTCTAGGGAGAGTCGGGCGCGGAACGGAAGCTCGTATCGAATCCGATCGTGTTCTCTCCCATGGCCTTGCGCGCTCCGCGAATCCAGCCGCGAACTCGGCGAGGTCGCACTGAGCGGGCCGGTTCGCCGAGCGCGACAAGGCGGTCGTAGAGGTCGGTCGGCTCGGCGGCCGCGAGGCTCGCCACGGTGCCGATGCCGACCTGTGCCAGCAGTCGCGCCCTCGCGACCCCGAGTCCGCGAAGCTCGGCCAGGCGCGCGAACTCGACCAGTTCGACCGCGCGCGCGTCGTCGACGAACAGGGTCTTGGCGAGGTCGACTACCCCGATCGGCCGCGAGTCCGGGCCGATCGCGGCGAGGTCACGGGGGTCGTCGAGCTCCAGGGCCGCCAGGATTCGCGCCTCGCGGCGCGTCACGGTCGGTAGGCCGGCCGTGGATTCGAGGCGCGAGTCGACCGTCCAGCGCTCCAGCGCGCCGATGCCGAGCAACGCCGTCGACGTGACCACGGCAGGTACGGCGAACAGGCGGAACCACGGCGGGAGAGGCCGCGCTCGCCCCGGATCGGGCTCCCAGGGCACCGACAGTCCTTGGATCTCGAGGGCTCGTACGAACGCGTAGGCCTCGAGCGCGAACGGCGCGAAGCCGAGGAACCCGATCGGCGGCATCTCGACGCCGATCGTCGCGTCGAACAGTGGCACGGTGTAGATCCAGCGCGCGCGAGCCGGCATGTTCATCGCTTCCCAGAACACGCCGCAGATCAGGCCAGCGACGACCAGCCGCAGGATGCGGCCGGGCTGCCCGAACGCGAGATCGCGCAGCAGCCCGTTCCAGCGGGGCTGCACGTTGAACGGCTCGAGCACGAAGATCAGCACGACCCACGCCAGCGGATAGCCGACCTCGGGCAGCGCGAGCAGCACGACGATCATCGCCACGCCGGCCACGAAGCAATACGTGCGCGTCGCGATCGTGAGCGGCAGCGGCTTGCATCGGACCCCGGCGAACAGACCGTGGGCGTCGAGCAGGTCGGCGACCTCGAACATCCCCGGCAATACCGTCGCGAACGACGCCAGCAGGAACAGGCGCGACGCCAGCGGATCGCTCGGAGCGCCGGCGTAGTACCAGTTCTCGAGCCGGAGGTTGACCACCTCGAAGAACAGCCAGAACGGCACCGACCAGGCCCACAGGCACAGCAACGCGAGCGGGTTGTCGGACAGCATCGATGCGCCGCGCTTCTTCGCGACCAGCGCATCGACGACGAGCAACGCGGGGTACCACGCGGCGACGTAGAAATAGGTCGCGACCGGCTCCACGCGTTGCCACGCGAGCACGGCTGCGGCGATCAGAAGGAGAGCGCCGACGGGGCCGTGATGGCCGCGTCGCAACCACGCGCGCATGGCATCCCCGTCGACGGAGTTCGGAGAGAGCGTGGATCAATCCGATGGATCCACGTTCTCTGATGCACCAGGTGTTACCCGACGACGGCAGTCGCCGAGTCACCGGATGATGGGTAGCGAACGGACGCGGTTCGTCCGTGAGTACGGCGGCTGCCGCCGCCTCGGACACCTCGTGGGTTCGGCCGTGAAGCGATCCCTCGATGCGAGGGATCGCTTCACGGCCTCGGAGCAGGCGCGGCCATCGTACGGACCGTGGCCACGGGCAGTCGCCCGACTGCTCGCTCGAGTTCGCTACTCTCCGCGACAGCCCAGCCGACGGAGCCTCCGCGTGCGCATCCTCGAAGCGATCCACGACTTCCTGCCCGACCATCGGGCCGGCTCCGAGATCTACACGTTCCACTTGTCGAAGGCACTCGCGGCGCGTGGTCACGACGTCCGCATCGCGTTCACCGAGAAGCGACTCGATCGACCGCAGTTCGAGATCACGGCCGGCGTCTACGACGACCTGCCGTTCCACGAAGTCGTCTACAACCGCCATTTCGACGACATCCGCGACCTCTACGACGACCGCCGCATGGACGCGCCGATCGGCGCGATCCTCGACGAGGTCGCGCCGGACGTGCTGCACGTCCAGAGTCTCGTCTACTTCGGGCTCGGTCTGATCCGGCAGGCCGCGGCGCGCCGTATCCCGATCGTGATGACGCTGCACGAGTACTTCGCCGCGTGTCCGCGCGGCGGGCTGTTGCTCGATCAACGCGGCCGCCTGTGCGATCCGATTCCCTTCGAGGAATGCGCGCGGTGTCTGGCGCCGTATCCGATCCAGCGCGAGCGCTACCCGGACGGGCCGCGCGGACTCGGCCGCGGCGGATTCGACGAGCTCGGCGAGTTGCGCTTCTTCGCGCGGGCTGCCGAAACGCGCATGGCGACCATGCTGGACGGCTTGTCGCCGATCACGACGTTCGTGGCGCCGTCGAACTTCCTCGCGCAACGACTGCGAGGGCTCGGACTCGACGGCGAGAAGATCGTCGTCAGCGATTACGGGTTCCCGCCGCTGACGCCGCCGCGGCGCTCCCCGCGGCAGCCCGGCGCTCCGCTGCGTCTCGGCTATCTCGGCACGATCGCGGACTACAAAGGCGTCGACGTGCTGGTCGACGCGTTCGCGCGGCTGCCCGCGGGCGCCGCGACGTTGGTCGTCCATGGCGCGCTCGATTGGTTCCCCGATTACGTGGGGCGTCTGCGCGCCGCGATCCGACCGGGCTCGGGGTTGGAACTCGCGGGGCCGCTCGCGGCCGGCGATGCGCCGCGCTTCCTCGCCGGCCTGGACGCGCTGGTCGTGCCGTCGATCTGGTTCGAGAACTCGCCGTTGACGATCCACGAGGCGTTCCAGTGCGGCGTGCCGGTCGTCACCAGCGATCTCGGCGGGATGCGGGAACTGGTGGCGGCGGGGGGCGGGCTCACGTTCGCGCGCGGCGACGCCGGTGCGCTCGCCGCGGTGCTCGGACGACTCGCCACCGAGCCCGGCCTGCTCGAACGCCTGCGTTCGACGATCCCCGCGGTCAAGTCGATCGAGGCCGACGCCGCCGCGATGGAGCACCTGTTCGAGCGGACCCGCACTCGCTGACGCGGCGCAGCGCGGCCGGCGCGGGCGTGTCTATGCTGTCGGCTTTTCCCGACCCGCGAACTGCGGACCCTTCCCTTTGCGCATTCTCTTCGTCACCGCGGCCTACTTGCCGGAAAGCATCGGCGGTGTCGAGCTCCACGTGCACGCGCTCGCGCGCGAGTACGCGCGGCTCGGCCACGAAGTCGTCGTGTTCACGCGCGGGGCGGACGCGTCGCGACCGGAGTTCGCGATCGAGCGTTACGCCGTCGACGGCGTCGCGGTGATCCGGCTGAACTACCGGTTCTCCGACTGCACCGAGTTCGCGGGCATCGTGCGCAACGCGTCGATCCGCGCCGCGTTCGACGCCGAGCTCGCGCGCCAGTCGTTCGATCTGGTCCACGTGCATCACCTCACGTGCCTGTCGACCGACCTGATCGACGCCGCGCGCGAGCGTGGCCTACCCGTCGTGATGACGCTGCACGACTTCTGGATGGGCTGCCCGCGCGGGCAGCGCATGACGAAGGACCTGTTCTTGTGCGAGGACGTCGACGTCGCGCGTTGCGTGACGTGCCTGCCGCAGATGTGGAGCGGTTGGTTCGGCATCGGTCGCGACGGCGCCGAAGTCCCCGCGGCCGAACGGGACCGGCGCGATCGCGCGCAGCTCGACGAGTACCACACGTGGATGCGTGGCCTCTTGCATCGCGTCGACCGCTTGTTCACCCCGTCCCGCCATTCGAAGACCGTGTTCGAGCGCTATGGCATCGAGTCCGCGCGCCTCGTCGTGGTCGAGAACGGACTCGACGCCAAGCCGTTCGAGTCCGTCACGCGCACGCGCGCCGCGCGCTTCCGCTTCGGCTACGTCGGGTCCGTGTTGCCGACGAAGGGCGTCCACGTGCTGATCGACGCCTTCGTGGCCCTCGCCGATCCGACCACCGAGCTCCACGTCTTCGGTGAGGCCGGGGCGTGGCACGAGGTCACGGATTACGGCGAGCGCCTGCGCCGCGCGGCAGCGGGATGCGATCGCATCGTCTTCCACGGCCGCTACGAAGCGCGCGAGTTGCAGGGCATCCTCGGCAGCCTCGACGCTTTGGTGGTTCCGGCCTTGTGGTACGAGGCGTTCTGTCTGACCCTGCGCGAAGGCTGGCTCGCGGGGCTGCCGGTGATCGCGTCCCGCATCGGCGCGCTCGAGGAGGCGGTCCGCGATGGGGTGGACGGGCTCCTGTTCCGCGCTGGAAACGTCGATGAACTGCGGTCGGTCCTGAGACGCCTTGCGCACGAGCCGGAGCTCGCCGCGCGTTTGGCGTTCCCGACCGCGAGTCCGTACCGTGCACGAGAACGCGACCGAACTGCTGCAGAACTACGCGGACTTCGCCGGGGGGCGTCGCTGATGCGCATCGTGTTCGTCACGCACCAATATCCGCCGCTCTACACGACCGGCACCGAGCTGTACGCGAAACGGCTGGCGCTGAAGTTGCGCGGCACCGCCGGTCACGACGTCCGCGTGTTCACGTTCGAGCCGTCGTACCGCGCCGACGCGCCGCTCGTGCGCCGCGAGGAGACCGTCGACGACGGCGTGCCGGTCACGCGCGTCTACATGTGGCGCGGCCTGCTGCCGAACTTCGTGCTCGGCGATTCCTACAACGTCTTCCTCGGGAAGATGTTCGGGACCTACCTCTCGCAAGTGCAGCCCGACGCGGTCCACGTCTTCCATGCGGCATTCTTGGGCGCGTCGATCCTCGAAGAGACCACGCTGCGGTCGATCCCGACCGTCGTCAACCTGATGGACTTCTGGTTCCTCTGCCCGACCGCGCAGTTGCTGAAGACGCGAACGCAAGAGCGCTGCGCGGGCCCCGACGCGTTCCAATGCCTCGAATGTCTGTCGCACGGCGACCTCGACTACGACCGGCTGCTCACGTTCACGCGCGGTGATCGCTTCGTGCCGATCTCGGAAGAGCTCGCGCCTCCCGGCGACGGCTTGCGTTGGAACAACGCCTCGCCGCACGCGCAACTCACGGCGCTCGGCGCGCGCAAGGAGTTGTTGCGCTCGCTGCTGTCGCGCGTCGATCGCATCATCGCGCCGTCGCACACGCTGAAGCAGACCTTCGAGCGCTTCGGCTATCCGCAAGAGCGCATCCACGTCTCGCGCTACGGCGTCGACCCGATGCCGCCGTACACGTTCGACAAGACGGTCGACGCCAACTTGCGGGTCGGCTTCATCGGCAGCATCAACCGACCGAAGGGCTTGCACGTGCTCGTCGACGCGGTGCTGAACACACCGGGACCGCTGACGCTCGACGTCTACGGCAATCCCGGTCTGTTCCCCGACTACGCCGAGTCGTGCTTCGCGCGCGCGCGCAAGGATGCGCGCATCCGCCTGCGCGGGCCGACCAAGCCCGAGCACGTGCCGACCGCGCTGCGCGATCTCGCCGTCCTGGTCGTGCCGTCGCTGTGGCAGGAGAACACGCCGTTCGTCGTGCTCGAAGCCTGCGCCGCCGGAGTCCCGGTGATCGCGTCGAACGTCGACGGCATCGCCGAGATCGTGCGCGACGGTCACAACGGCCGCTTGTTCGAGCCGGGCGACGCCGCAGGACTCGGAGCGATCCTGCTCGAGTTGGCGCAAGATCGCGACGCGCTGCGGCGTCTGTCGGGCAAGTTCGCCGACGTCCGCACGTTGCTCGCGAATGCACGCGAGTTCGCCGCGATGTACGAGGAGTTGGTCGAGCGCAAGCACGCGGTTCGATCGGCCGGAGGGAACCATGACTGAGTCACGCAACGCGGCGGATGCAACGACCGAGCGCGTCGTGGTGTTGCAGCGTCACGTCGATCACTTGCTGGCGCAGCTCTATCACCAGATCGAACTGATCCAGCAGCACAAGCAACGCGCCGAGCAGCTCGAGCGCGAGATGGCGTCGATCAAGGACACGCCGCGCGCGCTCGACGATGCGCGGCGCCGGTTCGCGTTGCTGCGCGAGGAGATCGCGGGCCGCAAGGAAGTGGAGTTCGATCTGCGCCGGCGGCTCGAGGAACTCGAAGCCGAGCATGCTCGCAAGGAGAAGCACATCCGCCGTCTCGAGAGCATGCTGCGCACGATCTGGGCGCGTCCCCACAACCGAGTCGGACGCCTGCTGAAGCGCATGCTCGGACTCGCGCGCGAGCCCGCCGACGACAGCTCGACCCCGCCGATCAAGGATCGTCGTCGCGACGGATGAGGACTCTGCCGGTGACCCTCGTCGTGCCCACGTTGAACGGCGGGCGTCGGTTCGTGCAACAGCTCGAGTGCCTGGCGCGCTCCGAGTCGGGGCCGCAGCGCGTCGTCGTCATCGATTCGGGTTCCGACGACGGCACCGATCGCGCGGCGGAGCGCGCGGGTTGCGACGTGGTACGCATCGATCGCGCGACGTTCGATCACGGCGCCACGCGTCAAGCCGGCGCCGAGCGCGCGAACACGCCGTACGTCGCGTTCTTGACCCAGGACGCCGTGCCGGCTCCAGGATGGCTCGAGCCGCTGGTCGCCGCGCTCGCGGATCCAGAGGTCGCCGGTGCGAGTAGCCGCGTCCTTCCCTATGCGGACTCGTCACCCTTGGCGGCGCGCACCGTGACTTCGGCGCGATCCGCGCGCCCCGACGCGTTCGTCGCGCGCTTCCCCGCGGGGGCGTTCTCCCGCATGTCGCCGGAACATCGTCGCGCGGCCTACGTCTACGACGACGTCGCGTCGTGCGCTCGTACGAGCCTGCTGCGCGAACATCCCTTGCAGCGCACGATGATGGGTGAGGACGTGATTTGGGCCGAAGCGATGCTGGAGCGCGGACTCGGCATCGCGTATGCGTCCGCTTCGGTCGTGCACCATGCGCACGAATACGGACTGTGGTCGGCATTTCGTCGCTACCGGGATGATGCGGCGTTCGTCCGCCGGCGCTACGGTCTGGCGCTGCGTCCGTCGCTGGTCTCGGTCGCGCGTGGGCTCGGGTACGAATGGCGCGAGGATCTGCGCTTCATGCGCGCTTCACGTGCGGAAGGCAAGCTGCGGTCGATGGCGCGTTCGTTCGTCTGGCGTCTTGGTCAAGTGTCGGGACAGTGGTGGGGGACCGTGCGCGGAGGTTCCCCGTAAGTGAAGGTCTCGATCGTCATCCCGACCTGGAACGGCGAGGACACCATCGCCGAGTGTCTCCGCGGCGTGTTCGAGCAGCACGTCGGCTTCGAGACCGAGGTCCTCGTCATCGACTCGTCGTCGACCGACCGCACGCGCGAGATCGCCTCGCGCTTCCCGGTCCGGCTGCACGTGATCGACCAACGCGAGTTCGACCACGGCGACACACGCAACCTCGGCGCGCGCATGACGACGGGCGACTTCATCGTGTTCCTGGTCCAGGACGCGTACCCGGAACGGCGCGATTGGCTGAGCACGCTGCTCGCGAACTTCCGTGATCCCGCCGTCGGGGCCGCGTTCTGCCGCATCGTGCCGCGGCCGACCGCGGGGATGCTCGTGCGGCGCGGCGTCCAAGGCGATCTCTGCTTCGACACCAATCGTCAGGAACGTCGCATCGAGGATGCGCAGCAGTATCTCGCGATGGATCCGCTGACGCGGCGCATCTTCGTCAACTTCAACGACGTCTGTTCGTGTCTGAGGCGTAGCGCTTGGGAGCGCCTGCCGTTCGCGCGCGTGATGTTCGGCGAGGACCTGTTGTGGGCGAAGGGTGCGCTCGAAGCCGGCTACACCGTCGTCTACGAACCCGCGGCGCCGGTCGTCCACTCGCACGAGTACGACCCGAAGACCTTGATGAAGCGCACGCAGATCGACGCGTGGCTGAACCGCGCGTACCTCGATCGCAAGTGCATGAACCGCCGCCGCGACGTGCTGATCATGACGTGGCGCACGATGAACGAGGACCGGCGCTACCTGCGTGAACACGGCATCCCGCGCTTCAAGCGCGCGAAGCTCGCCTTGCTGTCGTTCTGGTACCACTTCCTCGAGTTCGAGGGCTTCCGGCGCGGGGCGCGCACGCCCGATCGGCTACGCGCGCCGCAGGCCGTGAACCATTTGCGCATGAAGATCCTGTTCGTCGTGCACGGCTTCCCGCCGGAGACGATGGCGGGGACCGAAGTGCTGACGCTGTCGCTCGCGAAGGCGCTCCAGCGCCGCGGCCACGACGTCGTGGTGTTGCACCGCGTCGGCGATCCGTCGCAGGAGAACTACTCGGTCGTCGAGGGCAGCTACGACGGGCTGCGCGTGTTGAAGCTCGCGAACCACTTGCAGTTCGCGAACATCCGCGAGACCTACGCGCATCCGCACATCGAACAGCGCTTCCGTGAAGTCCTCGCGCGCGAGCGTCCCGACGTCGTGCACTTCGAGCACATGATCCACCTGTCGGCGACCTTGCCGTCGATCTGCCAGGAGTTCGGGATCGGCTCGGTCGTGACGCTGAACGACTTCTGGTTCCGTTGTCCGAAGGTGCAACTGATCCGCCCGAATCAAACGCTGTGCGATGGCAAGCCGCCGATCCTCGGTTGCGCCGCGTGCGTCGCGAACAAGCCGGGACTCGTCGGCCTCGCGCGCGCGCTGTCGCGGCCCGTGCGCGGCACGCTCGCGAAGCTCGCGAAGCGCTACCTCGCGCTGGTGAAGAAGGCGCCGAAGTGGTTCACGAAGCACGCGTCGGACGTCGCGTGCATCGCGCTGCGGCCGAGCACGACGATCGACCACCTGATGCGCGCGGACTTCCTGATCGCGCCGTCGCCGTTCTTGAAGCAGAAGATGATCGAGGCCGGCGTTCCCAAGGAGCGCTTGATCCTGTCGGACTACGGCATGGAGACCGGATGGCTTTCGAGCGTCGTGCGCTCGCCGGCGCCGGGCAAGTTGCGCTTCGGATTCATCGGATCGCTGGTCTGGTACAAGGGCCTCGACGTGCTCGCGCGAGCGTTCCAGCGCGTCGAGGATCCGCGCGCTGAGCTGCACATCTACGGCGACACGCAGGGGATGCCCGAGTTCGTCGAGACGCGCGCGCGCATCGAACGGTCCGTCACGCGGGGCGGGCTGCATTTCCACGGGCGCTACGACCCGAAGGCGCTCGGTCGTGTGCTCGGCGCCATCGACGTGTTGGTCGTGCCGTCGATCTGGTTCGAGAACTCACCGCTCGCGATCCACGAGGCGTTCCAGGCCAAGTTGCCGGTGTTGGTTTCCGATCTCGGCGGCATGCGCGATCTGGTGAAAGACGGCGTCGGCGGCTTGCGTTTTCGCGCGGGTGACGCGGACGACCTCGCGCGCACGATGCGGCGCTTCCTCGGGGACGAGGGCCTCGCCGCGCGCTTGGCGGCGGCCGCTCCGCACGTGAAGACGGTCGACGAGAACGCCGGCGAGATGGAGTTGAAGTACCGCCAAGCGATGGGATTGCACATGGCCCATTCCGAGCTCGCGTGCTTCAACGCTCAGGCGTTCCTCGGGGCGCACGGTGCCGTGGAGAAGCAAGGCGACGAGTTCGTGTTGCTGCGCCCCGACGCCGGAGCTGCCGCGATCGAGTTCGCGTGGACGACCGACGACCGCATCTCCGGCGAGTTGCGCGTCGACACGCATCGCTTCGCGGGTGAAGTCGACGTGGTGCAAGGCGGGACGGTGCGCATCAACGGCAAGCCCGTGCTCGAGATCGATCCGAGCGCAGGCGAGGCCCACGCGGCGACCACGCGGCACACGGCGTGGGTCGAACTGAAGAAGGGCGTGAATCGCATCACGGTCGAGAATCGGATCCGTGGCATCGGCGGCGGGCGCTTTCATCTGCGGTTGCGTCAGTGGTCGTTGCACCGCACCGGTGCCGCGATCGCTCGGCGCTCGGATTGAGGACGGGCGGCGATCATGGTCATCAGCAAGGTCAAGCTGCCCGACGTTTCGATCGTCATCCCGAACTGGAACGGGCTGCACCATCTCGAGCCGTGCTTCGAATCGCTGAACACGTTGGCCTATCCCGGCCACATCGATCTGATCCTGGTCGACAACGGCTCGAGGGACGGTTCGGTCGAGTTCATGCGGCGCCGCTTCCCGCGCGTGCGCGTGGTGCAAAACCCCATGAACATGGGCTTCGCGTCGGCGTGCAACCAAGGCGCGGATGCGGCACGCACGCCGATCGTCGCGTTCATGAACAACGACATGCGCGTCGATCCCGGCTGGTTGATCGAGCTGGTGCGCCCGATCGCCGACGGCAAGGCGCGATGCACGGGCTCGCTGATCCTGAACTGGGACGGCACCGAGGTGAACTACGCCGGCGGAGCGATGAACTTCCACGGCATCGGCGTCCAAGTCGGCATGAACGACGTCGACGTCGGCAAGTACAAGGCCGCGCAGCCGACGCTGTTCGCGTGCGGCGGCGCGATGGCGATCGACCGCGAGCTGTTCTTGCACTGCGGTGGATTCGACGACGACTTCTTCGCGTACTACGAGGACGTCGACCTCGGCTGGCGCCTGTGGGTGCTCGGTGAGACCGTGCAGTACGTGCCGAGCTCGGTGATCTACCACCATCACTCGGCGACGTCGCGCCGCGTCGACGTGCACCGCATCCGGTTGCTGCAGATCCGCAATCCGCTGTTCTCGATCTTCAAGAACTACGACGACGACAACGTGCTGCGCGCGTTGCCGGCCGCGCTGCTGCTGACGATGCGGCGCACGAAGTACCTGCTGAACGTCGAGGAGTCCGAGTTCTCGCTGACGCAGAACCGCGGGTTGAAGAAGGGTCCGTTCGGCGGCTTGCGCGTGCGCGCCGCGGGCAAGCTCTCGCGCGGCAACGTGCCGCTGGCCGGCATCGCCGACGTGCTCGCGATCAACGAGTTCTCGGCGCAGATCTCGAAGTTCGCGGCGAAGCGCAAATGGATCCAGGATCGGCGCAAGCGGTCGGACAAGGAGATCCTGACGCTGTTCAAGGAGCCGTTTTGGCCGGCCGAGCGGCCCGAGGAATACTCCACTTTGCAGTCGGATCTGGCCGACTTCTTCGGGCTGAAGGATCTGTTCCCCGAGCCCCGGGGGCAGGGGGGCGCGAAAGTTCCGCCCTCCGGTCCGGCATCGGGCATGGGAGCAAGGTAAGCTCCCCGGCTTCGTTTCCCCAGGGACACGCGTTCCGCGTCGGATCGGCTCATGAAGCTCTCGGTCGTCATCCCCGTCTACAACGAGAAGGACACGATCACGACCGTCATCGATCGTGTCGCCGCGACTCCGTTCGACAAGGAGATCATCGTCGTCGACGATTGCTCGAAGGACGGCACGCGCGATGTGCTGAAGGCGCTCGATCGGCCCGGCGTTCGGGTGTTCTTCCACGAAGTGAACCAGGGCAAGGGCGGCGCGCTGCGCACGGGCTTCAGCCAAGTCCAGGGCGACATCGTGCTGATCCAGGACGCCGACCTCGAGTACACGCCGGACGACTACGGCGCGCTGATCAAGCCGATCACGGACGGCAACGCGGACGTGGTGTTCGGCTCGCGCTTCCTCGGCGGTACGCACCGCTGTCACTTGTTCTGGCACTACGTCGTGAACAAGGGTCTGACGACGATCTCGAACGTGTTCACCAACCTGAACGTGTCGGACATGGAGACCTGCTACAAGGTCTTCCGCCGCGAGGTCGCCGATCGCATCAAGATCGAGAGCAACCGCTTCGGCGTCGAGCCGGAGCTGACGGCCAAAGTCGCCCGCCTGCGCTGCCGCGTCTACGAAGTGCCGATCTCGTACTTCGGACGCGATTACTCCGAGGGCAAGAAGATCGGTTGGAAGGACGGCTTCGACGCGATCTGGTCGATCCTGAAGTTCAACCTGTTCAGCGCCCGCCCCGAACCGCTGCCGCGCAAGCCGCACGCACAACACTGATCGCTCGGGCCGCTCGGCCGGATGCGCTGGCATCCAGGCAGGTGGGGGCCGAAGGCCCCCACGCCCCCTCGTTCGACCGCTCGCGGTCGAACGACCAAAGGGGGGCTTCACAAACGAACGAAGCCCCCCTTTGGGAACCCCCGTGCCCTTGAGTCGCGCGTGAGACTTCACGCGAGGGGACGTCGAGAACGGGCTCTCGCTGCGGCCATTCAAAGCCGCAGGGGTGGCTTCTCGACGGCGTGATTCGCGACCCCTGTGGATCTCGCCCCAGGTGACGTACTGACGAGACGCGTAGAGCGGATCGCCACGGCTGCGGCGGGCTGCTGAACGGCCGCCGCGAGAGCCCGTTCTCGACGTCCCTTGGCGACGGAGTGGTTTCCTAGGACGCGCGAGCTTGAACCCGAGGGAGAACTTCGGGTCGCGCTTCGCGCTCCGCGGTGGCGATTGAAGGCGTGGGGACAGAGCAGAGAGGGGACTGTCCCCACCCGGAGCTCCACGGCCATGACGGGGACGGAGGCGGGTCTGTCCCCGATGTGTCCCCCGGCGTTCTTGTCCGGCTGGCCGGACAAGAATGTCGGCGGCTACTTCGTCCGGCTGGGCGGACGGGGTTGCCGGCGGCTGCTTTGTCCGGTTCCCTCGCGCTCTCCGCCTGGCTGCGCCGCTTTGTCTCAATTTGGGACTGCTGTCCGCCCGATACCGGCTCCATGACCGCTTGGAGCAAGTTCCTTCCTTCGAAGAGAGCCGTTGTCGCGGGCTTGCTCGCGGGGCTCGTCTTCGCGTTGCTCGATGCGCCGCTGGTGACGTTCTATCGCGTGTCGGGCAGCTCGATGCAGCCGGCCTTCGAGGACGGGGATCGCGTGCTGGTGACCTCGGTGCCCGCGGTTTCGGGTGGGATCGACGTCGGCGACACCGTGATCGCCGAAGTGGCCGGCGAGACGCTGATCAAGCGCGTGCTGGCATTGCCCGGTGAGACGGTTTGGCTCGAGGACGGTCACGTCGTGCGCGATGGGCGCGGGGCGGGCGATTTCGTTCCCGAGTCGATGCTCGATCACTGCACCAGCGAAGCCGTGCTGCTCGGGAACGACGAGTACTTCCTGCTCGGCGACAACCGGCGCGTGTCGGTCGACAGTCGCGTGTTCGGCGCGTTGCCGCGCGACGCGATCATCGGGAAGGTGCTGCTGCGGTTCCAGGCCGGCAACGGAGCGATGGAGTCGGCAGCGGCGGCCAAGCCGTAACCCTGCGCCGTTACGGGCTCAACGCGGTTCGAAACCCGTTTGCTGGCCGCCGTGCGCGAGGTCGCTCCACGTGCTAGATTTCGGCCCCGTGCGCATCCAGCTCATCCACCCGCCGGTTTACCTGAACGTCCACGCCATGACGGCCTTGCGACCGAGCATGCCGTTGGGGCTCGCGTACATCGGCGCCGTGCTCGAGGCCGGCGGTCACGAAGTGTCGGTCATCGATGCGGTCGCCGAGGCTCCCGATCGCGTCACACAGGACGGCACGCTGCATCGGCTCGGACTCGGTCCCGAGGAGATCGTCGCACGCGTGCTGCCCGAGACGCAGGTGCTCTGCGTCACGAACATGTGGTCGTTCTCTTGGCCGCTCGTGCGCCGCATCCTCGTGGCGCTGAAGCAGGCCTGGCCCGACAAGATCCTCGTCTGCGGCGGCGAGCACTTCACCGGCTTGCCCGAGCTGTCGATGAAGGACGCGCCGATCGACTACATCGTGCTCGGCGAAGGCGAAGAGACCATCGCCGAGCTGATGAAGATGATCGCGCGCGATGATCGCGATCCGGGAACGATGGCCGGCGTCGCCTTCCGCCGCGACGGCGCGATCGTGATGAACGAACGCCGCGCGCGCGTCCGCGCCGTCGACGAGTTGCCGTGGCCGGCGTGGCATCTGTTCGACCTGAAGGCCTACAACGACCACAACCTCGTGAACGGCGTGAACGCGGGCTGGACGATCCCGATCCTCGCGACGCGCGGCTGTCCGTACCAATGCACGTACTGCTCGTCGAACACGATGTGGACGACGAAGTGGTACCCGCGCGACCCGATCGACGTCGCCGACGAGATCACGCAGTACGCGAAGACCTACGGCGCCAAGAACTTCCCGTTCCAGGACCTCACGGCGATCATCAAGAAGGACTGGATCGTCGCGTTCTGCAACGAGTTGATCCGGCGCAAGCTCGACGTGACCTGGCAGTTCCCGTCGGGCACGCGCTGCGAAGTCGTCGACGACGAAGTCGCGAGCCTGCTCGCGCGCTCGGGCGGTCGTCACCTCGCGTTCGCGCCCGAGAGTGGTAGCGAGCACACGCGCAAACTGATCAAGAAGATGATGACGACGCAGGGACTGCTGAACGCCGTCCATGCGTCGGTGAAGCACGGCCTGAACCTGACCTGCTTCTTCGTGATCGGCTTCCCGCACGACACCAAGGCCGACCTGAAAGAAACGGCGCGCATGGTGCGCAAGCTCGCGCGCGTCGGTGTCGACGACATCGCGATCGGCTTCTACTTCCCGATCCCGAACACGGCGCTGTATCGCTCGCTCGTCGACAAGGGCGAGGTCGACTACAGCGACGAATGTCTGATGACGCCGATCTTCGCCAACGACGAAAAGCTGCGCGAAGAGAACAACTACTGCGAGCACCTGACCGCACGCCAACTGACCTGGACGAAGTATTGGCTGCTGCTGAACTTCTATCCCGTCAGCTTCCTGTTCCACCCGACGCGCGTGTTCTCGCTGATCGCGAACGTGATCCGCGGCAAGGAAACGCGCAAGCTCGAGACCTGGTTGATCGAGCTGAAGCGCAAGGGCGGGCTGTGGCTGAAGAGCAAGTTCGGCCGCACCAGGGTCGAGCATTCGAGCGCGAAAGACGCGACTGCGGCGAAGAAGCCCGAAGCGGTGGCGTCGGCGAAGTGATCGCGCACGCGGATTGAAGTGCGCGTGCGCGATGGCCGCGGTGGATTCGCGCGGTGGCCGGAACTCGGCAGTGGGTCAGCGGGACAGAGCGAGCGCGAGCGTCGTCGACAGGCGTTCCGCTTCGTCGACGCGACCCATGGCTTGCTCGGCGTGGATCCAGTTCACCAACGCGGCGCAACGGACTTCGGCATTCGTCGCGGCGGCATCCAGCGCGACGGTCGCGAACGCGGCGGCCTCGCGATAGAGGCCAGCTCGATTGCTGGCATACGCCTGATCGACCAGACGATTCGACGTGGCGACCGTGCGCGACGTCGGCGGCAGCGCGACGTCGAGCGTCGAGACGACGGTCGGCGTGATCCGTTGGCTCGGGCGGAAGGAGTCCACGGCCGCGACGTGCTTGTTCGGGGAGTCGAGTTCGGACATCGGCGCGTCGGGCCGCAGGCCGAGACCGACGGCGATGCACACGAGCGCCGCCGCGGCGAACGCCGAGACGATCGAGGGGCGCCACCGCGCACGCGGACGGGCGACGGGAACGGCGACTTGCGCCCAAGCCGCGCGCATCCAGCGCTCGACCTCTTGGTCCGTGGCGTCGACGTGTTCGATCGGCGGAGTCGGCAACTCGTTCCACGCGCGACGGAGGTCGTCCAGCGGCTCGGGGGGCTCGTCCGCGTCGAAGTCGGGTCGGTCGTGAGCGCTCATCGCAACTCCTTGGGATCCGGCTCGGTGGCGCTGCCCGCGAGACTCGGTCCGAGCAATTGGCGCAAGCGCCTGCGCGCCAGCGTCACCAGCGATCGCACGCTGCTCTCGCCGATCGACAGCGCCTCGGCGGCGTCCTGCGGCGAGTTCTGTTCGAGGACGACCAGCACGAACGCTTCGCGCTCGCGCGGGGACAGGCGGCACAACGCGTCTTCGAGCAACGCGACGACTTCGTTCGCCGCCGCCGCATCGTGCGGATCGACGATCGTCGAGGTCGTCATCGACTCGGCCGCGTCGTGCTCGATCTGTTCGCGCACGCGCTGGCGCCGCATGCGATCGCGGCACAAGTTCATGACCACCGCGTTGCGCCAGGTCGAGAATCGCCGCGTCGTGTCGTAATTCGCCAGGCGATCGTGCAGATGGACCATCGCGTCACGCGCGGCTTCGTCCGCGCGCGCGGGGTCGACGAGGATGCCGAAGCAGATGCGGTAGACGGCCGGGAACTCGCGGCGATACCACGCATCGAACGCATCGGCATCGCCAGCGAGCACGCGCGTGAGGATGGGGTCGGACGGGATCGTGTTCACCTGAGGCTCCCTACGCGCCAAGACGCCTCGGCGCTGAACCTGCCTCGCGCGAAGTCCGACAGAACATGGCGTCGGTCCGTGAGCGCAACAACCCCGTTCATCGACCGCGATCGCGGCGCAGCCCGAGTCCGAGGAGCAACAGACTCACGACCAGCGCCAAAAAGCTCACGGCTCGCCCGATCGCGATGCTCGCAGGTTCGTACTCGAAAACGACTTCCGTCGCTCCGGAGGGGGCGAAGACGGCGCGGAACGCGAGGTCGCCGGGGTGGACCTGGGCGGACTTGCCGTCGACCTTGGCATGCCATCCCGGGGCGTACGAGTCGCGCAGCAGGAGCCAGCCGTCGCGCGTACCGCCCTCGAGTTTCACGACGACGCGCTCCGGCGTCGTCTCGTCGACGATCGTCGCGATCGGCAGTGTGCCATCCGTGTCGGCGAGCGGCGCTGGCGCGTCGACCGGAATGCCCGGCACGCCGAGATGCACGCGGGTTCCCGGCGTGGCATCGAGCACGGTGCGCGCGGCCGCGCTCCACTCGACGGCCGCGTCGAGCACGACGGCGTCCGCGACGAGTTCGACCCGCGGCCGAGCGCGTTCGTTCATCAGCACGAACGCGGAGCCGAATCGGCCGGCCAGCGTGATGCCCGTAGGCAGCTCCTGCGGCGGCTCACCGACGCCGAGGATCGCGCGCACCGCGAGTGCGTCGAGTGCCGGCGACGCCAGTTGCTCGGAGGTCGACAACGCTCCGAGCGCGACGCCTTGATCGATCGACGGGCCGAAGCCGGTCGCTGCGAGCGTCATCCACCCCTTCGGCGGCGACACCGTGTAGCACCAAGCGTCCAGCAGTCCGTAGCACCCCGCGAGGTTCGGCGACAGCGCGACGCCGAGGAGACCCTGCGGTCGCTCGGGTGCGTTGAAGCGCGCGATGCGGCCGCTCGTGCCGACGGCTTGCTGCAGATGCGAAATGGCCGGGTGCGGGCCGAGGAAGCCCTCCGCCGGTTGCGCTGCGGTGCGCGGCCACGCATGCACCGTGAGGTCCGCGGCCAGCACGAGCACGAGCGGGAACCAGCGCATGCGCTCGTCCGTCGCGCGCGTCGCGAGAAACAACGCGATCGCCGACAACAGGGCGACGATGCCGCTGCTCTCGAGACTGCCGCGGATCGCTGCGACGACTTCGTTCTGCGCATGCTCGGGCACCGTTCCGGCTTGGCCGAACAGGCGAGCCAGATGATCCGCGTGCGCGAGCAGCGGCGCGAGCAGAGTCGCGTCGTCGAGCGCCCAGCGACACCCGAGCGCGACGGCTCCGATCGATGCGAGCCCGATCGCGCACGTACGCGCGAAGCGCGGCCGCTCGAGGATCGTGCGGACGCCGAATGCGGCGAGTGCCGCGAGGAACGGTGCGACCAAGACCAGCGCACGCCGCGAATCCGGGCTGATCTGCAGACCCGGGAACAGGAAGAACGCGGGATAGACGATCGCCTGCGCGCCGAGAGCGATGCCGCAGAACACGACCAGTACGGTCAGCAACATCCCGCGCCGTTCCCGCGCGCCGAGGATGCCGAACAACGCGAGGACGAGCGTCGACACGCCGACGTAGAGCGCGTTCTCGACGGTGTTGCCGAGCTGCTCCTGACGCAGCACTTCGTCGGTGCTGTCGAGCGCGAACATGCGCGGCAAGTTGAAGATCGAGTCGAGCAACGACCACGACGGCGTGCCGAACACGTCCGGCAACACGGCCGCGACCAAGTACCACGGGCGCAGGCCCGCCGCGCATTGCGCTTCGGGCGCTCCGCTGAGTTGACGCGATCCGTACGCGGTCCACTCGGCGGCCGGCAAGTACTGGATGGCCGCGATCGCGGCGCCGAGTCCGAGCACCGCGCCGAACGCACCGAGCCGCCGCAGGAATGCGCGACGCGGTTTCGCCCCCTCGGGCAGTTGCACCTTGCGGCCCGGGCCGACCGTGAACACGAACGCGAGCGCGACGTGAGGCCACAGCGCCCACGCGATCAACCGATCGGGCAGGAGCGGCGCGCAGGCGACGGCGAGCGCGATCGCGACAAGCGCACCGCCGACGAGATGCCGCGGCGCCAGCAGCAGGTCCGAGCGCAGCGCCTTGATCAGGACGACGATCGCCCATGCGTTCAACACGAACGCCGCGAGCTGCGGCCACGCCACCAGCAACACCAAGCCCGTCAGCGGCGCCAGCGCGAACAGAGCGACGCGCCGCCCTTCGAACCAATGCTCGACGCACCACAGCCCGAGCGGCAGCCACGTCAGTGTCTCGATGTATTGGTAGTAGTGTGCGCGCCCGAGCAGCGTCCCCGAGAACGAGAACGCGATGCCGCCGATCAGTGCGCCGACGTCGCCGGCGCCGAGCTTGCGCAACCACAAGAACATGAACAACGCCGCGAGCACGTGGTGCAGCAGGGCGAGCCAGCCGTACGCGTGCTCGGGCGAGAGCAACGCGAACAGCAGATGCGGCGGGTACAGCGCGCCGTAGAGCCCTTGCGCGAGATGCGGCACGCCGCCGGCATTCGTCGGGTTCCACAGCGGCAAGCGTCCGTGTCGCACGGCTTCGATCGTGATGGCGTCGTCTGCGCGGAACGAGATCAGCTTGTCCGACTGCGCGGCGTACTCGCCTTGCGCCAACTCGCGCGAACGCTCCGGCGCGAGTTCGGAACGCCACGGCTCGAGCCGCTCCGTATGCATCGGGACGAACAGACGGCCGGGGAGGAGCGAGCGGCCGAACACGCACAACCCGAGCAGGACGAAAACGAGGGCAGCGGTTCGCGTGCGCATGCGAGGCCAAGATCCCCAAGACGACACGCCGCGCGTCCGACGAGTCCTACAGCAGGACCGAACGCGCTTCCCACAAGCACGGGAAGCCGCGCTGACGATACGGCTCGGCCTTGTCCGATACCACACGCCGCAAGTACTGCAGGCCGCCGCCGCCGGTGCCGGGTCGCGCGCCGATCATGCGTTCGACGAAGCGCAGGTGGACGTCGCGCCAATGCAGGACGCCGTCGTCGAGCGCGAGGCAGGCTTGCAGCAGTCGAGCGAGGCCGGACGGGGTCGCCGTCGATTCGAGCAGCGCGGTGACCGCGACCGTCTCGAAGTGCGCGAGATGGCGTCCGAGTTGGCGATACGTGTCGTTCGTGACCACGGCCGAGACCATTTTGTTCGGCGTGTCGTTGTCGTGGTCGAGCTGCGCGAGGTTGCTCGCCGCGATGTGATCGGCGAGGCGGAAGCGGTCGCGGTCGGCCTTGCCCGTGAGTTCGTGCGCCGTGAGGAACCAATAGACGAGATCGCGCAGGCTCGGACCGAGTGCGGCCTGGCCCAGCGTGGGTTCTTCGTCGGGGCAGTGGCGCGCGAACGAATCCTCCAGGCGGTACGGGCCGGCGGCGTCGACGACGTCGTCGCCGAAGCGCTTGCGCAGCGCCTTGGTCCACGGAGCGTTCGGCGTGAACTTCGCGAAGTGGCGTTCGCGCACGCCGAGCGCGAACTCGATCTGACGGAATTGCGACGAGCCGAAGCCCGACGCGGGCGCGAGCCGATCGCGGAACGCGAGGAACTGCGCCGGCGTCATGTGCAGCAGGATGTCGTAGTACGGCAAGCAGACCGCGAGCATCTTCGTGCAGCGCTCGATGCGCTCGGTCAGGTGATCCCAGTCGTTCTGGAACCACGCGAGCTTGCATGGCGCGTAGCCCGGATCGAGGTCCTCGCTGCGCGGGAAGATGCCCGGTGCCGGCAAGTCGTGCAGGATCAAGTCGCGCACGGCGCTCGACGGATTCGATTCCGCGAAGCGCGTGGTCTCGGGATAGAGCTTCGGGAAACGGTCGAGCTTCGGGGCTTGCTCGGCGTCGCGGCGCGCGAGGTGCGCGCGCGGGATGTCGGTCACTCCGTGCGGCGCGGTGGACACGGCGACGCGCGCGAACAGGTCGCCGAGTTCGTGACGCATCTGCCGGAACCACAACTCGAAGCCTTGATGCACGGTGATGAACAAGGCTTCGTCGTGGCACCAATTGCCGCCGGTCGGCCAAGCGTCGCCGGGCTTCCAGCCTTTAGGCGTCTTCGGCCAACGCGCGGGGATCACACCCTGCGGCACGTCGGGCGCGAGGCGCAGTGATTCGATCAGCGCCCGAACATTGATGTAGTCGTTGTACGTGAGGTGCTTGCCGTCGACGCGACGGCCATCCTTGCCGAGCTTCATCGGTCGACTCCGCAGGCGGCGCGCGCGCGATCCGTGACGGCGCGCGCGACGGCGCGTGCTTTCTTCGCGCCCTCGCGCAGGACGTCCTCGACGAAGGCGGGGTCCTTCAACAGTTGCTCGCGGCGCATGCGCGCGCCGGCGAAGTGTTCCTCGATCTTCTCGTACAGCGCCTTCTTGACCTCGCCGTAGCCCATGCCGCCGCGCGTGTAGCGCTGCGCCATCTCGGTCTTCTCGGTCGCGTTCGCGAACAGCGCGTAGAGTGCGAACACGTTGCAGGTGTCCGGGTTCTTCGGGGCTTCGACGGGCGTGCTGTCGGTCTTGACGTTCGAGACGAGCTTCCACAGCGGCTTGCCGCTGACGAACAGTGGGATCGTGTTGCCGTAGCTCTTCGACATCTTCTGGCCGTCGATGCCGGGCACCGTCGCGCCGACCGAGAGGCGATGCGTCGGCAGCGTGAACACGTCGGTGCGGTAGATGTGGTTGAACGCGCGCGCGAACTCGCGCGTCATCTCGATGTGTTGGATCTGGTCGGCGCCGACCGGCACGCACGTCGACTCGTAGGCGAGGATGTCGGCCGCCATCAGCACGGGGTACGTGAACAGTCCCGCCAGCGGCGCGATGCCCCGCGCGACCTTGTCCTTGTAGGACACGGCGCGCTCGAGTTCGCCCATCGGCGTGACCGACAGCAGCAGCCACATGAGCTCGGTGACTTCGGGCACGTCCGATTGGCGGAAGAACACCGACCGCGCGGGATCGAGACCGAGCGCGAGGTAAGTGACGGCGGCCTCGAACGTGTGCCCGCGCAGCGCGTTCGCGTCATTGACGCTCGTCAGCGCGTGGTAGTTGGCGAGGAAGTAGAACGAGTTCCCGGCCTGCTGCAGCGCGAGGTGCTGGACGATCGCTCCGAAGTAGTTGCCGAGATGCAACTGGCCCGAGGGTTGGATGCCGGAGAGGTAGCGCTCGGGGCGCTTGGGCTTGGAATCGGACACGGGGCGACCTCGTCGGCGGAAGGGGCCAGTGTTGTAGAGGCCTGTGCGGCCAGCACCAGTGGGGTTGGCCTGTGCGGCCGGCACCATGGGGCCGCAGGGCGGCGGCCCCCTGGACCCCCGCGCCTTGGAACCGCAGGACTACGTCGAGGGAGTGAAGGAACGGGACATTGGTCCGCGCGACGGCCCCCTCGAAGCGCAGACCGCGCGCTTGATGGGGTGCTGTTTGGGGTTGCCGCGCCCGCCCCCGAAGGGGGCGGGTGGTTTGGAGTCCTTGGGCGGCGTCCGCCCACGGGATGCCGCGCGGGCGCTGGCGCGCGAAGCGAGGGGGCCGTCGCGCGGCTGACGGGTTTTGGTTTTGGGATGGGCAGGGGCTTGCCGTGAAGGGGTCGGAGGGAGATTTCGTGGATGTGGGGGCCTTCTTCTTGGGGGATGCGGCCGCGGGCGGCCGCTTGCCTTTTGGGGTTTCGCGGGCGAAGCCCGCGTTCTGTGGGAGTAAGAGGAGCCGTCGCGACCTTTAGGTCGCGACGGACCGTGGGTTGGGTGCAGCAGCACCCCGGGTCGGCGGAGGGACTGGCCCGGGCCGGCACCCGGGCCGTCATGCGGGGCAGCACCCGGGCCTTCACCCGGGCCAGCGCCCTGGCGCGCCGACGCTGCTCGTCGAACTCGGCGAACCGACCTAGGATCGGTTCGTTTCTACGATCGGTGAACGCGAGCGGGGAGCACTCGATGACGCGCCTCGTGAGGTCGATCGGCACTTGGGCGCTCGTGTCGGTGCTGGGCTCCGCTCACGCGACGGAGCCGGAGCCCGCTGCGACCCATCGCTTGACGATTCGCGCTCGGACCGCTGATGGAGAGTTGGCGGCTCATGCGTCACTGCGGGTCGATGCCATCTCGGCGCTGTCGGGGCCGGAGAGATCGCTCGAGCGGAAGATCAGCGAGCGACTCCGGAACTCGTCGTGGCTGGCCGCGGACGCCGACGTCCCCGACGCACTCGACGCGCACGGCGAGGCCACGCTGGACGTTCGGGGCTCGTGGATCCTGCGCGTTGGCGTCGCGACTCCGACGGAATCCGAGTGCGTGAAGGTCGAAGTCGGTCCCGGCGCGGACGACCTTCTCGAGCTCGATCTGCGCCGCGACGCGATCGTCGCGTTGCACTTCGACGAGAGGTTCGGATCGCTGACCTCGTGCGCGTTTCGACTGGGCGACGACCCCGTGGATCGGGAGATGGTGGCGGACGGCGACGGTTGGATCCGCTTTCGCGGACTCGCACCCGGCACGATCGTTCGGCCGATGTTGCCTCGTTCCGTCGCTCTCCACCGCGATCGCGACACGTCCATAGGAGTGAATCCGCCCGAAATCCTCGCTGGTGAACTCGGCACGGAGACCCGCGTGGACGCGGCGATCGTCGAAGAGCCGCTCACGACTCTCCGCGGAACGGTCGTCGACGAAGCCGGACGAGGATTGGCCTCGAGCATCGAGTGGATCGTGACCGATGGAGACCGAGTCGACGTCGTGCGCGAGGTGCGCAGTGACGAGGGCGCGTTCTCGATCGATGTGATCCCACGCGCCATGCTCCGAGTTCGCGCGGCCCTGCACGCCGAGGCGATCGTGTTCAGCGAGCCGCAGTCGTCGACGGTCGGCGTCGTCCGCTTGACCCGCTTCGACCTCGAGGACATGCGCGCACGCGGCCGCGTCCGCGGCGTCGTGCGTCGCGACGATGACGGGCAGCCGATCGCGGGCGTCACGGCGCGTTCGACGCAGATCGCCACCGGCGATGTCCGGGAGTACGCCCGCACGGATGCGCGGGGTCGATTCGACCTCGATCCGATCCCCGCGGGAGATCTGGTTCTCGAAGTGGACACCGGTGACGCGATGGCTTCGAAGCGCATCCATCTCGGCGACGGCGACACCGTCGAGGTCGACCTGCGCGTGGCCCGCTGCGAGTACGTCGAGATCCGCGCCATCGACGAGGCGACGCGACGGTCGATCGAACAGGTGGTTGCGGTTGTCGACGGCCGCGCGACGCCACGAACCGCATTCGCGTTGTCGCGGATCACGCCGACGCCGTTCGAGTTCCACGCACCCGGGTACGAGCCGCTCACGCGATCGCTGAGCGCCGCGGACGCGACGCACCATCGCATCGTCGTCGAACTCCGGCGGCGCTCGCCGTGATCCGGACGAAATCGCCGGCGGCAATCTTGTCCGGCTCCCCGAACGGAAGGGCCGGCGGCGATTCGGGTCGTCAGCGGCTCGCTACGGTTTGCGGCCGACCAAGACCAGCGAATGGCCGAACGGCGCGCTGATCGATTTCAAGACGTGGCCCTCGCCACCGAAGATCGCGGCGAGCGTGCGGTTGACGATCGGCGCCGGCGTGTGACTCAGGTTCGTGCGCGTGTCGTCGGGCTTCGGGAACAGCGCTTCCTTGAGTTTCAACAACAGCACGGCCGGCAGGATCAGCGGGAACAGCACGACGTTGACGTAGGTCGCATGGACGACTTCGAAGCCCGCCTCGCGGACGCGGCGCTTCAAGCCGCCCTTCGTGTAGCGCCGCTCGTGGTGCGCGACCTTGTCGTTGTTCGAGTAGAGGAATTGATACGCGGGTACGGAAATGAACACCGTGCCGCCGCGCTTCAGCACGCGATGCGCTTCACGCAGCGCGCCGACGTCGTCGTCGACGTGCTCGATCGTGTCGAACAGCGTGACGAGGTCTTGTGTGCCCGACTCGATCGGCAGCGTCGTCCCGCTCGCGACCTTGCAGTCGGTGAAGCCGCGCCGCTTGCAGATCGCGATCGAGCCTGCGTCCGCGTCGATGCCGACCGGCGTGCCGAGGCGCGCGAGTTCGGGCAGCATGCCGCCGACGCCGCAACCGACGTCGAGGATCGCGAGGCCGTTCTTGCGCGCGAGGCGGTGCTCGAGGATGCGGAAGTAGCTGCGGCGCCGCCCGATGAACCACCAATGGTCACGCTCGAGGTTCAGGAACTGCTCGTACGCGACGCCTTCCATCGGGGTGCCCTGCGCTCAGGCGCGTTTCTTCGCGACGACGAGCATCTCGTCGAACAGGTTCACGTACAGCGACGCGCGACCGATCAGCTTCAAGGGTGACGCGAGCGTCGACAGCACCGGATGGATCTTGCCGACGCGCTCGCGGATGAAGTCGAACGAGACTTTCTTGCCGCCACGCTTGCCAGTGTTCTCGATCACGTCGAACCCGGCGCGATCGAGCAGCGTCCGCACCGTGCTCGGCCCGAAGTGATAGAGGTGCTCGGCCATCTTGTAGTGCTGCCAGTTCTTGCCCATGACGCGGGCGAACCGCGATTCGACGTTCTGCGTCTCGACGATCAGCAGGCCGTCGGGCTTCAGCAGTTCGCGCGCCTTCTTCAAGTGGACCAACGGGTCCTCGAGGTGCTCGATGACGTCCCAGAACGTCACCACGTCGAAGAAGCCGTCGGAGTACGGCGACGACGTGATCGTCCCGGAGCGGATGTGCTCGAGCTGGAACAGCTCTTTCGACTTCGCGGCCATGAACTCCGAGAGTTCGATGCCGTGGCACTCCCAACCGACTTCTTTCATCGTCGCGAGGAAGAAGCCCGCGGCCGAGCCGATGTCGAGCACGCGACCCGGCGTCGGCTTGCGCGACGTGATCACCTCACGGCGCATGCGATACGTCGCGAGGTAGAGCTCGCGGTCGTTCAGGTAGTCGGTGTAGCCGAAGTCCTTGGCGCACTCGGACGACCAGTATGCCGTTTGGTACATCGCCTCGATCTGCTCGGGGGACAGCCGCGGCGTCGTGAACACGAGCCGGCAACCCTGGCAGCGCACGACGCGGTAGGGCCCTTGCGCGAACATCGTGGTCGGATCGGTGCGACCGCACAGGTAACACGGCACTTCGCGCGTCGGAGTCGCGCTGACGACGTCCGTGGCGGACTTCATCCGTCGACGCTCTCTTCTTCTTCGAGCAGCTTGTCGTGGTCGACGCCTTCGCCGCGTAGCAGCTTTTCGCCGAGCACGAGCCCCATGGCCAGCGAGTGGTCCATGTTGCCGTACTGGAAGAGGCCCTGGCGGCCGGACGAATGGAAGTTCGTGAAGCCCTTCATGAAGTCGAGGCAGCGCTTCACGTGCTCGCGATAGACGAGGTCGTACAGCGGGTACGAATAACGCTCGCGGCGCACGAACCCGTCGACGACCTCGTGCGGTTGGATCAAGCCCGCCGTGGTGAGGTCGGCCGTCGCCAACTTCACGAGACCCGGCGTGTCCATGTTCCAGGTCTCGTCTTCGTAGTTGCACGTGATCTCGGCGGCGACCAGCGTCTTGCCTTCGGGCGCGCTGAACTCGGAGAAGTTCTTGAACTCCGAGATGCGGTGCACGCGCAGGTGCTTCTCGGGCAGATAGACCCAATGGTCGTCGGTGACCTTGGGGCGATCGACGATCAGGAACACGAACACGATCGCCTTGTAGCGCAACGTGTCCTTCGACTTCATCACGTCGGGCGGCGGCGCCGGGTCGAACAGTTCGAGAGCGATCGTCAGCGGGATCGTGCTGACGAGCAACTCGACCGGCTCGTCGCGCGTGACGCCGTCCTTTTCGTACTCGACCGACGTGACCTTGTCGCCCGACCAGCGGATGCGCTTGATGTGCACGCCGGTCTGGATCGAGTTGCCGGGCTGCTTGCGGATCTCTTCGCCGAGGCGCTCGGCGATCTGACCGACGCCGCCGTGCTTCGGGTAAATGAACTTCGACACCAGCGTGCGCGGCACGTTTTTCGGGCGGAACAACGTCTTCTTGACCGTGTCCCACAACGACAACAGCGTGATGCGCTGCGACGCCCAGTCCGCCGACACTTGCGCGCACGGAATGCCCCAGGCCTTCTCGGTGTACGTCCCGAAGAACAGGTCGTACAGCGTGCGACCGAAGCGCTTCAGCACCCAGTTCTGGAAGCAGTCGTCGGGGATCGGCTTGACCGCGTTCATCGCGCGGACCCAGAGGTAGTCGAGGAACGCCTTCGCGAGCAGCCACGGTGGCAGGTTGCGCACGACGTTGCCGGCGTTCAGCGGGTAGTTGAAGAACTTGCCGCGTAGGTAGATGCGCGACAACCGGTCTTTCCAGTGCGCGTTGGTCGCGAGCAGGTCCTCGACCTGCGCGTGGACGCGCTTGTTGCGCGTGTGGAAGCGGTGCGGCCCGAGGTCGATCGTGTAGTCGCCGACCTTGAAGGACGCGGCGAGCCCGCCGATGTAGTCCTCTTTTTCGAGCAGGCTCACGGTCTCGCCGCCCTTGACCAAGGTATGTCCGGCGGAGAGGCCGGCAAGTCCGGCGCCGAGGATGGTGGTGCGTCGGCTCATACGCGGGTGGCGAAGATCCAAGAGAGCGGCGCGCGCGGGAGCGTGGCCTCGGGAGCGGAACGGTCTGCGGCGTCACCCTTCGCCGAACCGGCGAAGGAAGCCCGGAAGTCTAGCCGCGGATCCGCGGTGCGGCACGCGGCCGCGCGATCAAGACCGCAAGAAGGCGTCGGAACTCCGGACTCTTGACGCACGGCGGTCATGGTCCGTAGCGACCTTTCAGCGCGTTCAGTCGGATCGCCATGAGTTCGGCGAGCGACGTCGCCATGTCGCGTGCGACGCGGACTTTCGATTGCGGTTGGTCGGCCCAGCTCACCGGGACTTCGGCGACCTTGAAGTGCAGGCGTCGGGCCAGGAACAGGATCTCGGCGTCGAACGACCAGCGATCGACCACGCTGCGCGCGAAGATCGAGCGCGCCGCCTCGCGCGAGAACAGCTTGAACCCGCAGGTGTAGTCGGAGAACCCGAGTCCGAGGATCGTGTTCACGAGGCGCGTGTAGCCGAGGCCGAGGTAGGTCCGCAGCGAGTTCTGCGCTTGCGTGATCTGCGCGTCCTTGTGCTTGCGCGTGCCGATCACGATGTCGTTCCCCGCGGCGACGAGCGGCACGAAGCGGTCGAGTTCGGTCAGCGGTGTCGACAGATCCGCGTCCATGAACACGATCGGATCGCCTTGCGCGGCGAGCATGCCGCGGCGGACCGCACAGCCCTTGCCGAAGTTCATGCCGTTGTGCAGTACGGTCACATGCAGCCGCGGATCGAGCATCGCGAGCGCGTTCGCGCTGCCGTCCTTGCTGCCGTCGTTCACCGCGACGATCTCGAACCCCTCCTGGAAGCGCGAACGCAGGAAGTCCGCGAGCTGCGTCAGCGACGCGGCGATGCGGTGCTCCTCGTTGAAGACGGGCACGACGGCGCTGAACATGCGCGACGGGGCCTTGGCTCGGGCTTGCGCGGTGAAAAGGGCGCGGATGATATCGTCCGGCTCCAGCGCGGCGCCGAAGCGAATCAGCCTGGCGTGGCGCGAATCGAACGCGGAGGAGTGATGTCGAACGCGCGCGAGCGGTGGATGGCGGCTGCGATCTTCGCCGTCGTCACGCTGGCGTTCCTCGCCGAGGGCATTCCGAGCGGGAAAGCTCCTGTCTGCGTCGACGCGCTCTACCGCAATCCTCAGGAAGTGCCGTACTCCGGCATTCGGCCGACCGAGTTCGTCGCGCACAACCCGTTCCTGTCGGACCAGGCGCTCGTCTTCTACCCGTGGCTGAAGTTCATGCGTGAAGCGGTGGCCGACGGCGAGTTGCCGCTGTGGTCGCCGCATCCGGCGGGTGGACTGCCGTTCATCGCGAACCTCTCCAGCGCGTTCTTCTTCCCGACGACGTGGCTGTCGTTCGTGCCGTGGTGGGAGACCGGACGCGGGATGTTCTTCGCCGCGTGTCTGAAGCTGTTCGTCGCCGGCTTATTTGGCTTCCTGTTCGCGCGCCGAGTCGGTTTGTCGATTTGGCCCGCGCTCGCCTGCGGGCTCGTGTTCGAGCTGAACGGCTACATGGTCGTGTGGCTGTCGTACTCGTTGTCGAACGTCGCCAGTTGTCTGCCGCTGTGCTTGTGGGCGACGAGCCGGTTCTGCGCGACGCCGACGCCACGCGCGGTCGCCCTGCTCGCGGCGACCATGGCGCTGCAGTTCCTCGGCGGACATGCCGAGACGTCGCTCGCTTTGGCGATCGCGACCACCGCGTACGTCGTGGCGCGTCCAGCCGGAGAACTCACGGCGCTGAGCACGCTCCTGCCGCGTTACGCGATCGCCGGCGTGGCTGCCGTGGCTCTGTGCGCATTCCAACTCGCGCCGTTCGTCGAGTACCTGAACCTCTCGCACGGGAAGGTCGAGCGCCTCACGAGCGTCCATCCGGTCCCGATGGGCCGTGATCCGCTGAGCGCGCCGAGCCTCGTGTTGCTGCTCCTGAGTTGGGCGTCGATCGCGTGGGGGCTGCGGAGCGCGACGCGCGTCGCCGCGCACGGCGCCGCTCCTCGCAAGGCTTGGTGGACGCTGCCTCTGCTCGGAGTCGGGGTGGCCGGTCTGTGGGCGTTCGGCCTGCGCGATCGTGTCGTGTTGCTGCTCGACCCCGACGCCTACGGCAGCGCGCTGCATGGGTGTTCGTACGACGGGCCCGAGGCGTATCCGGACGTCAACGGCGGCTACGTCGGCGTGCTCGCCGTCGGGTTCGGAGTCTTGGCCTTCATCGCGAGCGAGCGGCGACGACTGGTCGGCTTCGCGGCGTCGCTCGTCGGCTTCGCGTGGCTGCTCGCGGCGCAGATCCAGCCGCTCGCGGCGTGGCTCGAGCGCATCCCGCCGTTCGATCTGGCCGCGGACACGCGCATGCTGCCGCTCGCGTGCGTCGGCTTCGGCGTGCTCGTCGCGGTCGCGCTGCACGATCTGTGGAACGGACACGCTTCGCGCTACCGCCGCGCCGTGATCGCGCTCTGCATCGCGTTCTCGCCGCTGGTCGCGATCGCGTTGCTCGGCGCGGATGCGCGGCGCGCGATCCGTGAGGGCGACCCGCCGGCGGAATGGGTCGCGAGCTCCGATCCTCGCGTGGTGCTCGACCCCCGAACGACGGACACGACCGTGTCGTGTGCTCGGATCGCCGACGGCTTGCCGTTGCAGCCCGTCGTGCGCGTGATCGGACGCGTGCCGCTCGGCACGCGGCGCGTCGATCTCGAGGTCGGCGGCGCGCGCGTCGCCGCATGGGATGCGTCGAAGATCGCGGCGGATGGCACGTTCGACGTCGAATGGAACGCAGGACGCATCGAGCGCGCCGCGTACGTTGTGCGGCTCAGCGCCGGTCTCGCGGATGGTTCGCAGGCGGTCTCGGCGCCTGCCGTGCTGCGCTTGGCGCGCGTCTCGAACTCGAGCCTCGCACAACGACCGCGGACGTGGGTGGTCGTCGGAGTCGCGGTCCTGTTGCTTGCGTTCGGGACGAGCGCACTGCGGCGCATCGTCGTGATCGTGGGTGCGATCACGGTGGGCGTCGAGCTGTTCGCGTTCGGTGCGCCGTACAACACGTTCGTGCCCGAAGCGTGGATCTACCCGCCGACGCGGATCTCGAGCTTTCTCGACGCGTTCGCGCAGCAGACGCTCGCGAGTGGGGATGGCCCCGTGCGCGTCCACGGCGAGAACCTGATCCTGCAACCGAACGCGCAGTACGCGTACGACCTGCAGACGATCCGCAGCTACGACCAGCTCGAGAGCGCGCAATTCGTGAAGTACATGAAGCAACTCACGAGCGATGCGCCGTTCTCGCAGTGGAGCTCGCACACGGTCGACTACGCGTCGGCGTTGTTCCGGCGCTTGAACGTTCGCTTCGTGATCTCCGCCGAGCCGCTCGACGAACTGGCGGGGCTCGAACGCACCAGCATCCACGATGATCACGGTTGGCTCTACCGCGTGCCGACCGCGTTGCCTCGGGCCACGGTCGTCGCGCGCGCGGTCGACGTGAAGACGACGCCGATCGCCGATCTGTTCGAGCTCGCGCGGCGCGACGATGTCGCGTTCCTCGAGGTCCCGCCTCCGCGGTTGGACGCCTCGGTCGGTTCCGTGCGGTTCGCCGAGTACGCGCTGAATCGGGTGCGTCTCGACGTCGAGACGGACGGCTCCGCGTTGGTCCTCCTGGCCGACAACGACTTCCCCGGCTGGACGGCGACGGTGCGAGGGGTGAGTGTTCCCATCCTGCGTAGCCACGCCACCTTCCGTGCGGTCGAGGTCCCCGCGGGCAAGTCGGAGGTCGAGTTCCGGTACCGGCCGCGTTCGTTTACGGTCGGTTTGGTCGCAGCGGGGCTGGCCGCGCTGGCCCTCGGCGTCTGGATCCGCCGCGGTAGGACAACGCTCGAAAAACCCTGAGGCGGCGGCCCCGACCTCGGTCTACACTCCGGCGTGCGCGTGGGTTCGATCGCGCTGGATCCCCCCCGCCGGAAACGTGGTTCGGATGTTCGCGAAGTTCTCGCACGCCGCATCCAAGCGGGTCGCCTGCGCCGCACTCCTTTCGGGTGCGCTGTGCGCGCTCGGCGTGAGCCAGAGCCCGACGCTGTCGTCGCTGTTCCAAGAGGCGTTCGACGACGATTTGGTCGGAGCGACCACCGCGAACCTCGCGGTCTCGAACAAGCTCGTCATCACGAACACGACGGGCTCGATCGTCGGCACGATCACCGGCGACCGGTCGAGTCTGTTCGTCGTTCCTTCGCTGGATGGCGTCGGGAATACGCTGCGGCTTGCCGATCGCGCGTCGGGAGTGATCGGGTACGCGGCGGTTCAATTCACGCCGAGCGTGTTGTCGCCGACGATGTCGCGCTTCAACGCGAGCTTCGTGCTGACGCCGGTCGACGACGGGACCACCGCGTTCACCTGCGGGATCATCGACAACGAAGTCACGCCGGGAAGTGGTCGCATCGCCAAGCTGACGTTCTTGCCGAACCGCAAGCTCGCCCTGAACGACAAGGCGATCCCGGCCTCGTACGAGATCGGACACCGCTACGCGATCGAACTGAGCACGACCAAGGTCGGTCCGGTTTGGATGTGGGGTGTGTCGATCCTCGACCTCACGACCAATGCGCCGATCTACATGGACGTCGGTCTGGCGCCTGACGACCTCACGGCGACGCCGGCGACGTTGATGCTGAGTACGTCCGATCCGGGACGCGGCACCTTCGATATCGACTCGGTCGAGTTGAGCGGAACGCCCTGACCCAGACGGTGCGCGCGGCATGCGGCCTCGACGCGTCGAGGCTCGCCGACGATGGATCGAGACTACGGAAGGTCGTCGCGGCGCTCGATGGGCGTCGCAGGACCTCGAGCTCGGGCGCCGCGTGCCTCGAGGCCTCCTAAACCAATGGTGGAAAGCGACCTGCGGCACGACGAACGATCGTTCCGTCGCTGCGCCGCGAATGGTGCGCAGTTGAAACGTTTGGGGTTCGCGCACGGCGCCAGGGCCGATTTCCCCACCCATTCGACCGGTCTTCGAATTCTGAGCAGTCGCTAAGTCCATGTCGAACAGCATGTTGCATGGACAATGCTCGGCCTTGGCACGCCGTTCGCGCTAGCGGGTCCCCCGGAGTGAGTGCGAAGAGACCGGAGCCCGCGCGGTGTCGTTGGAGAGAGCGACGCCGCGCTAGCACGGGCCACAACGAGACTCGGCTCCTCGCGGTCAGGCTGCTGCGACCGCGGGAATCATCTGAGGCCGTACCCGAAGGGAGAGCCGGGTACGGCCTCAGTCTTTTTCCGCACCCGATCCGCGGATCCTTCCCGGCGTAAATCCGGCCGTGCTTGAGGAAAACCTCAAGAAACACTTGGCGACAGCCGATCTCCTCGGACAGACGAGTCGCGTGGTGCGTGACGCGGTCCAGCCCGAGCCGGTGTCGTTCCGTCCGCGAACCGCGGAAGGTCCGTTCCGAAGGCGCAGGGCCCGTCCAGGGAGGCCCGAATGTCGTCGCCGAAGGCTGATTACCTCGACCTGATCAAGAAGCGGGTCAATCCAGGCGAGTACCGCGAGCTGCACTGGGAAGGTGGTCTGAAGGACTACCTCGAGCTGATCCAAGATCACCCGCTCGCGGTGCGCAATGCGTACCAACGCCTCTACGACATGGTGCTGTCCTATGGCAGCGAGCAGCGGCCGGAAGTCGGCGAAGACGTCGCGCACTACCGCTTCTTCGACGACCCGATGGACAAGGGCAAGGACGCGATCTTCGGGCTCGACGGTCCGTTGTCCGAGTTGGTCTCCAACATCAAGTCGGCCGCCTACGGATTCGGCGTCGAACGCCGCGTCCTGTTGCTGCATGGTCCGGTGGGTTCGTCGAAGTCGACGATCGCCCGATTGCTGAAGAAGGGCTTGCAGACGTACTCGCGTAGCCGTGAGGGCGCGCTGTACACGTTCGGTTGGCAGATCGAGCCCGACGGTCCGGTCGATCTTTGCCCGATGCACGAAGAGCCGCTGTTGCTCGTGCCGCAGCCCGCGCGCACCGAGATCCTCGCCGACCTCAATCGCCGGCGTGCGGCCGAGTACCGGCTGAACGTCGTCGGCGATCTGTGTCCGTTCTGCCGCTGGCACTTCGCGCAACTGCTCGAGCAGCACCAGGGCGATTGGATGAAGATGGCCCAGCACGTGCGCGTGCGCCGGTTGCTGCTGTCCGAGAAGGACCGCGTCGGCGTCGGCACGTTCCAGCCGAAGGACGAGAAGAACCAGGACTCGACCGAACTCACGGGCGACATCAACTATCGCAAGATCGCGCAGTTCGGCTCCGACTCGGATCCGCGCGCGTTCAACTTCGACGGCGAGTTCAACGTCGCGAACCGCGGCCTGATCGAGTTCATCGAAGTGCTGAAACTCGACGTCGCGTTCCTCTACGACCTGCTCGGCGCGAGCCAGGAACACTCGATCAAGCCGAAGAAGTTCGCGCAGACGTCGATCGACGAAGTGATCATCGGGCACACCAACGAGCCCGAGTATCGAAAGCTGCAGAACAACGAACTGATGGAGGCGTTCCGCGACCGCACGATCAAGATCGACGTGCCGTACAACACGCGCCTGACCGACGAGATCCGCATCTACGAGCGTGACTTCAGCCAGGAGAGCGTCAGCAAGCACATCGCTCCGCACACGGTCGAGGTCGCGGCGATGTGGGCGATCCTGACGCGGCTGGAAGAACCGAAGAACGCCAACCTCACGCTGATGCAGAAACTGAAGCTCTACAACGGCAAGTCGCTGCCGGGCTTCACCAAGGACAACGTGCGCGAACTGCGCAACGAAGCGCGCCGCGAGGGCATGGAAGGCATTTCGCCGCGCTACATCCAGGACAAGATCAGCAACGCGTTGGTGCGCGACTCCGAGCCCTGCGTGAACCCGTTCATGGTCATGAACGAGATCGAAGAGGGCCTGTCGCACCATTCGCTGATCACCAATGAAGACGTACGCAAACGTTGGCGCGATCTGCTGACGGTGGTGAAGGAGGAGTACGAGGACATCGTGAAGAACGAGGTCCAGCGCGCGATCTCCGCCGACGAAGAATCGATCGGCCGGCTGGCCGGCAACTACATCGACAACGTCAAGGCCTACACGCAGAAGGAGAAGATCAAGAACAAGTACACCGGCCGCGACGAAGAGCCCGACGATCGCCTGATGCGCTCGATCGAGGAGAAGATCGGCATCACCGAAAGTCGCAAAGACGACTTCCGCCAAGAAATCATGAACTACATCGGCGCGCTCGCGCTCGAGGGCAAGAAGTTCACCTGGAAGTCGAACGAGCGGCTGCAGAAGGCGCTCGAGCTGAAGCTGTTCGAGGACCAGAAGGACACGATCAAACTGACGAGCCTGGTGTCGACGGTGGTCGACCGCGACACGCAGGAGAAGATCGACATCGTCAAGTCCCGCCTGATCAAGAACCACAACTACTGTGAGATCTGCGCGACCGACGTCCTGAACTACGTGGCGTCGATCTTCGCGCGCGGCGATTCCAAGGAAGCCGGGTCCTGAACCATGTCGCGCGACGCACGCTTGTCCGTGCGCAAGATCGATCGGGATCGCAACCGGTTCCATGAGATCGTGCGCGGCAAGATCAAGCAGGACCTGAAGAAGTACGTCAGCCACCACGAGTTGCTGGGACGCAAAGGCGGCAACATCGTCTCGATCCCGATGCCGCAGATCGAGCTGCCGCACTTCCGTTTCGGACCGAATCCGAAGGGCGGCGTCGGTCAGGGCGACGGCAATCCCGGCGATCCGATGCAGGAGGGCGACGGCGAAGGCCAAGCCGGCGAGGGCGCTGGTCAGCATTCGCTCGAGGTCGAGATCACGCTCGACGAACTGGCGAAGATCCTCGGTGACGAGCTCGAGTTGCCGCGCATCCAACCGCGCGGCAACAACCAATTGCCGATGAAGGGTGGTCGCTACACCGGACTCAAGCCGACCGGCCCCGAGTCCTTGAGACATTTCCGTCGCACGTATCGCCGCGCGTTGCTGCGCGAGATCGCGACCGGCACCTACGACCCCGACGATCCGGTGATCATCCCGATCCGTGACGACAAGCGCTATCGCGCGCGGCGCGACGTCATGGTGCCCGACTTCAACGCCGTCATCATTTACATGATGGACGTGTCGGGCTCGATGGGCAAAGAGCAGAAGGACATCGTCCGCACCGAGTCGTTCTGGATCGACACCTGGCTGCGCTCTCAATACAAGAACATCGAGACGCGCTACATCGTCCACGACGCCGCGGCGAAGGAAGTCGACCGCGAGACCTTCTATCACTTGCGCGAGAGCGGCGGGACCAAGATCAGCTCCGCGTACGAGCTGTGCGCGCGCATGATCGAAAGCCAATTCCCGCCCGAGCAGTGGAACATCTACCCGTTCCACTTCAGCGACGGCGACAACTGGAGCGGCCGCGACACCGAGCGCTGCGTGAAGCTCCTGAACGACGTCCTGCTGCAGAAGGCCAACGTGTTCTGCTACGGGCAAGTGCGCAGCGCGTACGGATCGGGCCAATTCAAGAAAGACCTCGATCGCGCGTTCGAGGACGATCCGCGCGTGATCACCTCGGACATCGCCGACCGCGACGGGATCCTCGGCTCGATCCGCTCGTTCCTGGGGACGGGTCGATGAGCCTCACGCCGGAACTCGAAGCGGCCCGCAAGGAGATCGAGGGCTACGCCCGCGAGTACGGTCTCGACTGTTTCGAGACCATCTTCGAACTGCTCGACGCCGACGAACTCAACGAAGTCGCGGCATTCGGCGGCTTCCCGACGCGCTATCCGCACTGGCGCTTCGGCATGGAGTACAACCAGCTCGACAAGGGCTATTCGTACGGGCTCTCGAAGATCTACGAGCTCGTGATCAACAACGACCCTTGCTATGCGTACTTGATGCGCTCGAACATGATGGTCGACCAGAAGCTGGTCATGGCCCACGTGTTCGGTCACTGCGACTTCTTCAAGAACAACCTGTGGTTCGCGAAGACCGACCGCAAGATGATGGACCGCATGGCGAACCACGGCACCGTGGTGCGCCGCCTGATGGACCGCGTCGGACTCGAGCCGGTCGAACGCTTCCTCGACTGCTGCTTGTCGCTCGACAACCTCATCGATCCGCATTCGATGTTCATCCGGCGCCGCACCGAGCCGACCGACGCCGAACCGTCCGCCGCCGAAGAGGCGCCGGTGAAGTTCCGCGCCAAGGGCTACATGGACTCGTTCATCAATCCGCGCGAGGCGACGGATCGCGAGCGAGCCCGCATCCGCAAGGAGGCGGTGCAAGACGCCAAGTTGCCACCGGTGCCCGTACGCGACGTGCTGTCGTTCCTGCTCGAGTACGCGCCGCTGAAGCGCTGGCAGCAGGAGGTCCTCGAGCTCGTGCGCGAGGAGGCCTACTACTTCGCGCCGCAGGCGATGACCAAGATCATGAACGAGGGCTGGGCGTCGTACTGGCACTCGACGATGATGACGCAGAGAATCCTGCGGCCGAGTGAAGTGGTCGACTACGCCGATCACCACAGCGGCACGCTCGCGACCCGACCGGGTCGGCTCAATCCCTACAAGCTCGGCATCGAGCTGTTCCGCGACATCGAAGACCGCTGGAACCGTGGCAAGTTCGGCGCGCAGTGGGAGGAGATGGACGACCACGAGCAGAAGCGTCGCGTGAACAAGAAGCTCGGACTCGGCCGCGACAAGATCTTCGAGGTCCGGCGGACGCACAACGACGTGACCTTCGTCGACACCTTCATCCACGAGGAGTTCGCGCAGGCGCAGAAGATGTTCGTCTACGGCGTCGATCGCCGCACCGGCCAGTACCAGATCCTCGATCGCGACTGGACCAAGGTGAAGGAGCAGATGCTGTTCTCGCTGACGAATTGGGGTCAGCCGTACATCTACGTCACCGACGGGAACTACGAAAAGCGCGGCGAGCTGTACCTGTTCCACAAATGGGGCGGCGTCGACCTGCAGTTCGACTTCGCGCAGGCGACGCTGAAGAACCTGTGTTGGATCTGGGATCGACCGGTCCACCTCGAGACGATGCTCGAGAACAAGGCCGTGCTGCTGACGTGCAAGAACGCCGACGCCGAGATCACGCAGCGAGAACTGACGCCGTCGGAAGAGCCGCGCGGGATCGGCGCCGGCTGAGTCGCATCGGGTAGAACACGCCGCGCTGGCGCTCGCGCCCGCGTCCGATGATCCCGCTCGCCGACACCCAGCCCGTTCGTGCGTTCACTCCGGTCACCATGACGATGGTCGCCGTGTGTATCGGGATCTTCGTGTTCATGTCCGGACTGTCGGACGTCGGTGTCGATCGCTTCGTCGACCGGTTCGCGCTGGTGCCACGCCGCGCGCATGCACAACTGTCCGATCTGCTCGAGTTCGGAGCCACGTGGCGTGACGTCGTCGATCTGGTGCGGCCCTTCGTCAGCTCCGTGTTCTTGCATGGCGGGCTCGCTCATCTGCTCGGGAACATGCTGTTCCTGTGGGTGTTCGGCCGCAGCGTCGAGGTGCGAGTGGGGACGATCGGGTTCGTCGGACTGCTGCTGTTCTCGGGAGTCGCGGCGGGCGTGGTGCACTCGGTCGAAGTCCTCGGCGCGGCGCCGACGACGGGCTTCCCGAGTTTCTTGCTGCCGTTCCACGATCCGGCGCGCGTGCCGACGATCGGTGCGAGCGGCGCCATCGGCGGCGTGCTCGGCGCACACTTCCTGCTGTTCCCACGTTCGCGCATCGTCACGTTCGTGCCGCCGCTGTTCTTGTTCCCGGTGCCTGGCTGGGTGTTCCTCGGTCTGTGGTTCTTCCTCGAGTCGCTCGGAGCGACGTCGAGTGGTCATGCGACCGAGGTGGCCCATTGGGCGCACGTGGGTGGTTTCGCGGCCGGCATGTTGTGCGCCGTCACCGCGATGGCCATCGCGCCGCGTCGCGTGATCGGGCCCGAGGTGCAGTGACGGGACGGGAGTCGTCGCGGTCGATCCCCGCGCACGATCGCCATGGCGCGAGCACGGGGCGGGGCGGTGAAGACGACGCGACCCGCTACGGACGCGGCCTCGGGCCACGTCCGTAGCGGGTCGCGTTCCTCGCGTCACCCTTCGATCAGCCGCGCAGTTCGGCGGCGATGTGGCCGGCGCCGTACACCTTCTCCAGCGAGTGCAGGATCGCCGCGGTGTGGACATGCACCGCGCGGTCGGCCGCATTCGCGTAGATGAAGTTGTTCGGCAGGCTCTGGATGTTGCCGTCGAAGATCAAGCCGACGAGGTCGCCCTTGACGTTGATCGTCGGGCTGCCCGAGTTGCCGCCGATGATGTCGCACGTGCTGACGTAGTTCACGGGCGTCGACAGCTCGAGGTCCTTCGCCGCGGCCGCGAACGGCTTGCTGAGGTTGAACGGCTCACGATTCGAGAACGACAGCGCGCGGTCGAACAAGCCGTACATCGTGGTCTTCCACGGCACGAGCGTCGTGTCTTCTTCGTAGCCGCTGGCCGTGCCGAAGCTGAGGCGCAGCGTGAACGTCGCGTCCGGCGCGACGTCGCGGCCGTAGACCGCGAAGCGAGCCGCCGCGATCTTGGCCTGCGCAGCGGTGACGACGGCCGTGACCTCGTCCTCGGTCCGCTTCTCGAGTTGACGTGTGATCGCATCGATCTTGCGCATCATCACGATCATCGGATCGTTACTGGCTTCGATCGCCGCGCGCTTGCCCTCGAACAGGCGCTGTCGTTCGGCGGCGTCCGTGAGCTTCGTGCCCGCGACGACCGCGGCCGCAACTTGCGCCGGCGACTTGCCGTTCAGCGCCGCGGACAGGAACGGGTCCTCGGGCGGCAGCTTCTCCTGCGCGACCTCGAGCGCGAAGCGGATCATGCGCTCCTCGAGCCCGCGATGGACCGGAGCCGCCGAGAACAGCCCGAGCTTCAACGAATCGAGGCTCGAGTCGCGGAACGGTGCGAGGCGCTCGCCGTTCGGCTTCTCGATCTCGTCGGCGTAGCGGATGAGGTTCTGCGCGTGCGTCGCGAGCGCGCTCCGCAGGCGCGAGTACGACATGCGATCCGCGATCGACGCCGCGACGTCCTGCGCGCGCTCGACCTGTTCGAACGCGTCGCCGACTTCCGCGGCCAGCCTCGCGTCGGCCGCGATGCGGGCGCGCAGTTCGTTCTCGAGCGCGATCTTGCGATCGAACAACGCGGCGCTCATCAGCCCCTCGTAGGCGCCGGTGTTCGCCTTCAGCGAGTTCTCCATCGTGCGCACTTGGTCCTGCGCTTCCAGCGCGGCCGACGCGCTCTCGCGTGAGTACGCGTGCAGCATGTCGCACAGGCGCTTCTGCAGTTCGAGCGTGCGCGGGTAGCTCTGATCGCGGCGATACGCGAGCTGCGCCATCGTCATCTGACGTTCGGTGCGGCCGGGATGACCCGACACGAATACGAGCTCGTCTTCCTTCGGACCGTTGCCGTCGAACTTGAGGAAGTGCGCGGCCTGGTACGGCGCGTCGTTCTCGTAGGCGCGGACCAGCGCGTAATCGAAGCACCAGCGCGGGTACGTGAAGTTGTCGGGATCACCGCCGAAGAACGCGGCCTGCTCGTCGACCGCGAACACGAGTCGGACGTCGGTGAACTGCTTGTACTGGTAGAGCCAGTATTCGCCGCCTTGGTAGAGCGTGACGACGTTGCTGCGCAGACCGCCCTTCTCGCGCGCTTCCTTCTCGATCGCGCTGATCTCGGCCTTGCGCGCCTTCTCGGCGTCCTCGGCATTGGCCGCCGTCGCGGCCGCGCCATGCACGCGCGCGGTGACGTCTTCCATGCCGACCAGGACGTTCAGTTCGAGGTCGGGGACCTTCAGTTCCTCGGCGCGCGTCTTGGCGACGAAACCGTCGGCGAGCAGGTTGCGATCGTCGGTCGACAGTTTGTGGATCGAGTCGAGCGCGACGTGGTGGTTCGTCAGGACCAGGCCATCGGCCGAGACGAACGACCCGGAGCCGCCGGAGTTGAACCGCACCGACGCCAGCCGCACGTGGTCGAGCCACTCCTGCGTCAGCTCGACGCCGTACTTGTCCTTCAGCGCTTTCTTCGGCGGGTTGTGGAACGTCCACATGCCTTCGTCGGCGGCGAGGATCGGCATGAGCACTCCCATGGCGAGAACGGACCAAGTGACGCGATGCGACATGTTGAACTCCGGGTCGAGGTCGAAGCGGGGGAGGTTAGCTGCGCGCGGCGAAGGCGGGAATGAGCTACCGTCCCGGCCCGACGTGATGCAAGGCGTGATGCAAGAAGACGAACCGGAACGCTCATGAGTTGGACTCCTTGGACGGAAGGCAGCAAGACGCCCGGCGGCTCGCAGGTCGCGCGCCTCGACGACCACGGCGTCGAACGCGTCGGCGGCTGCGATCGCGCTCGTTTCCAGGAGGCGCGCGAGCGCCTGTACCCGCGCCTGTTCGGCGCGGAGTTCGCGCTGCATCGGGACGTCGTTTCGGCACCGTTCCCGGTCGACGTGTTCGCGTTCGCGCCGGGGCACGGCGGTCGCGACTTCTTCACGCTCGTGACCAGTGGGATGAGCGATCGCGCCATGACCGTCCCCGCCGATGATCCCGCGGCGCCGCGCCGCGCCGAACTCGTGCTCTATCTGGATTCCCCGCCCGGCCCCGCGGTGCTGCGGCTGTTGCGCACCGTCGCGACGATGCCGCCGCGCGCGCAGGCGTGGCTCGGGCACGGCCATTCCTTGCCGAACGGCGATCCGCCGGCGCCGTTGTTCAAGAACTCCGAGCTCAGCGCGCTGTTGATCCTGTCGGCGATCCTCGCGCCCGAATGCGACCTCGAGCGTTGGCTCGAACTCGACGGCGATCCGGTGACGGCACTGTGGCCGGTCCCACTGTCGGCCGCCGAGTGTGCGTACAAGCTCGAGCGCGGCACGTCCGCGCTGCTCGACGTGTTCAACGCGACCAAGCTCAGTTGCGTGCTCGACGCCCAGCGCCCGTCGTTGGTGTGAACGTCGGCGTCACGTCGCGGCGCGCGTCACGACGATCTCGACCGCCCACAGCACGGGACCGACTCCGCACAAGATCGCGAGCTTCGTCGGATCGTGCTGCGTGCGCAGGCTGATCGTTCGATACGCGGCGCAGAACAGGAACACGCGCAACGCCAGCGCGAGCACCGCTGCCTGCGCGTCGAATCCGCGCCACGTCGAGAGCGTGAGAGCGACGGCGACCGCGCAAGCCGAAGCGAGCGCCGCGAACGGCACGACGCCGCCCGCGAAGCGCGTGCGCTCGACGAAGCCCTTGCCGAACAACGCGGCGAGGTAGACGCCCGCGGCCGCGGCGACGGAGGGTTCGATCCCGCCGGGGAGACCGACTCCGCCGAATCGATCGACGACGACGTTCGCGACGGTCGTCAGACCGAGCCAAATCGCAGCGAACCAAGCGCCATGCGTGCGCAATGCATGCGCGAGCAACGCGGCGACGATGCATGCGAGGCCGACCTCGTCGAGCGTCATCGAGCTCGCCTCCGCCCGGCCCCGACGTAGAGCACGCACAACACCACCAATGGCGCGACCCGCCAGGCGTGGGGCGGCGCCGCAAGCGTCGCCAGGAGCGCGAGGAGCAGAGCGGCGGCGACCGGCAACAAGGGGACGAGGCGAGCGGGGAGCATGCGCGGCAGGGTAGCGGCGGGTGATCGCAACCTCGGCTCGTTCAATCCTGAAGTCCTCTCAATCCACCCGCGCCGCTCCAGCTAACCTGCCGGGATGCTCTCCCCCGACCCCATCGAACTCGTGGTGTTCGACATGGACGGTGTCCTCGCCGACACCGAGCCGTTGCACCTCGTCGCGTTGAACCGTGTGCTCGAACCCGAGGGCTTCGCGTTCGATTCGCGGAGTGTGGCCGAGTTCCTCGGCAGTTCCGATCTCGATATGTTCCGCAAGCTGAAGCCGCGCCTGCCGCTGCGGCGCGAGCCCGAGCACTACGCGACCGCGAAGATGCACCGCGTCATCGAACTCGTGAGCGCGGGACTCGAAGCCAACCCCGGTGTGCTCGAACTCGTGCTTCACCTGAAGATGCGCGGCGTCCGCTGCGTGGTGGCGTCGGGGTCGGCTCCGCCGTTGGTCGAGGCCGTGACGGAAGCTCTCGGCCTGCGGCGGTCGTTCGAGGGCTTGTTCTCGTCCTCGATGGTCGCGCGCGGCAAGCCGGCTCCGGATTTGTTCCTGCATGCGGCGTCGAAGGTGGGCGTGGCGCCGACGGCGTGTCTCGTGATCGAGGACGCCCCGGCCGGAGTGGCCGCCGCCAAAGCCGCAGGAATGAGCGTGGTCGCCGTTCGCACGGAATCGACCGCGGGTCTCGATCTCTCCGCCGCCGATGCGGTGGTGGATTCGCTCGAACGATTCGACATGGAGTGGCTCGATGGGCGCTGAGTTCCGACTGACCGGTGCGGGGCGACGTCGCCTGCTCGATACGCGGCATCCTTGGGTGTTCCGTGACCATCTCGGGGCGGGCGACGCGACGTCCGGCGCGCTCGTGCGCGTGCTCGCTCCGGATGGCGAGCCGCTCGGGATCGCGGCGTACTCGGCGAAGTCGAAGATCGCGTTGCGCTTCGTGCAGATCGGCGTCGACGCGGTCATGCCGAACGAGGACGGTCTACGAGCACGCTTCCTCGCGGCGCTCGAGCGGCGGGCTCCGCTGGCGGCGACGACGAACGCTGTTCGCCTGATCAGCTCGGAGGCCGATGGATTCCCCGGGCTCATCGTCGATGCCTATGGCGACACCTGCGTGCTGTCTGCGCTGACTCCGTTCGCGGAACTCTTGACGCCCGACATCGTGCGCTGGCTCGGCGAGACGCTCGCGCCCGAGGTGGTCCTGGCGAAGAACGACAGCGCCGTGCGCGAACTCGAAGGACTCCCGCGCGAGGTCAAGGTGCTGGTCGGCGAGACCCGCGCGTCGACCGTGATCCGCGAGAGCGACGTGAAGTTGGCGGTGCCGTTGCAGCACGGGCAGAAGACCGGCCTGTTCCTCGATCAGCGCTCGAATCGCCTGCGCTTGCGCGACCTGGTGCCGCCGGGATCGCGCGTACTCGACGTGTTCAGTTACGTCGGCGCGTTCGCGCTGCAGGCGGCGACGAAGGCCGCCGAAGTCCTCGCGGTCGACGAATCCGCGCGCGCGACTGGATGGATCGCCGAGAACGCCGCGTTGAACGGGTTCACGAACGTGCGCGTCGTGACCGAGAACGCATTCCCGTTCCTGCGCCAACTGGTGAAGGACGGCGAGACGTTCGACGTCGTCGTGCTCGATCCGCCCGCGTTCGCGAAGAACAAACGCGAGATCGAGGACGCGCTGCGCGGGTACCGCGAACTGAACGTGCGGGGCTTCCGCTTGGTGAAGCCCGGCGGCGTCCTGGTGACGGCATCGTGCTCGTACCACGTCGACGAGACGACGTTCGAGGACGTCGTGCGCGCCGCCGCGGCGGACGCGGGCCGCGATGCGTTGGTGATCGGGCGCGGAGCGCAGGATCTCGACCATCCGGTGCTGCTGTCGTTGCCGGAATCGCGCTACCTGAAGTGCCTGTTCTTGAGGGTGCGCTGACGCGCCGGGGGCGAGTGCGCTGACGCGTCGGGCGCGTTCACGGACGCGGAGCGCGTGGGCATCGGTCCAGCAAACGAAGCGGGCGCGGCCCCGTTGGGAACCGCGCCCGCTTCGTTGACTGGTTGAGTCGAAGTTCAGAACCCGAGGTTCTTCACTTCTTCTTCTTGCCGGCCTTCTTGGCGGCCTTCTTCTTGGCCTTCTTCTTTGCGGCCATAACGGACACTCCTTGTTGGGGATTTGAAGGGAAACACTGGACCACCCAGCACTGGTGCAATCGGTGCGGCCCCGAGGTGCCTTGAGCGATTTGTGCAATTTTTCCTGCGGAAGTTCGCTGCTGTCCGTGAGCCCGCATCGCGAGAGAGCCGATCGTCGCCGGCTCGCGCGAGTGCGTCGCGAGGCTTGCCGGCGCACGCTCGTGATCGCGCCGCTGCACGCGGCGTCCTTGACGACGTCGGTTCACTCCGATAAAACGCCGCGCTTTCCCACGACCCGCACAACGGATCGCGGGAAGACGAGTTGGACGTGCACCCGTAGCTCAACTGGATAGAGCGTCGGCCTACGAAGCCGAAGGTTGAAGGTTCGAGTCCTTCCGGGTGTACCACTCCTTCCCGAAGCGGTGGCAGCGGCCATGAGCGAACGCGCAGATGCCCGAGCGGGACAGACCGGACGGGCCGATGACGAGCGATTCATGGCCCTCGCGCTGCGCGAGGCCGAGCGGGCTCTGGACGAGAACGAAGTTCCCGTCGGAGCCGTCGTCGTGGCGTCGGGGACGGTGATCGCGCGCGCGCACAACCAAATGGTGACGCTGCGCGATCCGACCGCCCACGCCGAGATGCTCGCGATCACGCAGGCTGCAGCCGCGCTCGAGAACGAGCGACTCACGTCGGCGACGTTGTACGTCAGCCTCGAGCCCTGCGCGATGTGCGCGGGGGCGCTCGTGCTGAGTCGCGTCGATCGCGTGGTGTTCGGCGCGAGCGATCCGAAAGCGGGAGCGTGCGGTTCGATCATGGACTTGCTCGCACACCCGAAGTTGAATCACGCGCCGCGCGTGACGGCGGGAGTCTCCGCCGAAGCCGCGCGGCACCTGCTGCAACGCTTCTTCGCAACGCGCAGGTGCGCGGGCGCGAAGCGTCGTGGCGCGGGTGGCGCAAGTCGCCCGGGTGCGAGTGAGAACGATGAGGAGGACTGACAGACCGCGCGGAGAGGTGCCAGAGCGGTCGAATGGGACGGTTTCGAAAACCGTTAACTCAGCAATGGGTTCGGGGGTTCAAATCCCTCCCTCTCCGCCACTTTCGATTCGTCCGATGACGACGGCCGCGAACACGCTCGGAGAGGTGTCAGAGCGGCCGAATGAGCACGCTTGGAAAGCGTGTAGGCGGGAAACTGCCTCGAGGGTTCAAATCCCTCCCTCTCCGCCACTCTCTCGCGAAGCGGAACGCTTCGCCCGCAACGCATGACGCGCCGGCGCCAGCGGCGGCCTCGGATGACGGGGAACTGCGAACCTGGTCAGGCCCTGACGGGAGCAGCCATAAGCAGATCCTCCCCGGGTGTTCGGGGTCGCCCCTCGCGCCGGCGCTCCTTTTCCTGCCCCGGCGCAGCGGAACGCGGCCTCGCGGACCTCGCGCGTGTCGCCCCCTGCGCGCGTCGCTCGGATCCGGTACAAACCTCGCCATGACGTACCTGGTCCTCGCTCGCAAATACCGGCCGCGTTCGTTCGACGAGGTCGCCGGCCAGCCCGCCGTCGCCACCACGCTGAAGAACGCGATCAAGCTCGGCCGGATCGCGCACGCCTACCTGTTCGGCGGACCGCGCGGCGTCGGCAAGACCTCGCTCGCGCGCATCCTCGCGATGGCGCTGTGCTGCGAGAAAGGCGAGTCGACCGAACCCTGCGGCGCCTGCGAGCGCTGTCAATCGATCCAGCGCGGCGTCGACCTCGACGTGGTCGAGATCGACGCGGCCAGCAACCGCGGCATCGACGACATCCGCCAATTGCGCGAACGCGCGCGCGTCGCGCCGATGCTCGGCAAGCGCAAGGTGTACATCGTCGACGAAGCGCACCAGCTGACGTCGGAAGCCTTCAACGCCTTGCTGAAGACACTCGAGGAACCGCCACCGCACGTGATCTTCGTGCTGGCGACGACCGAGGTCGAACGCATCCCCGAGACCATCCGTTCGCGCTGTCAGACGTTCGAGTTCCGCCGCGTCCCCGAGGCCGAGATCGCGACGCGGCTCGAACAAATCTGCAAGCAGGAGAAGGTCAAGGCGGACCCCGCGGCGCTCAAGGCGATCGCGCGCACCGCGAAGGGCGGAATGCGCGACGCGCAATCGTTGCTCGATCAGGCGATCACGCACGGCGGCGGCAAGGTCACCGCCGACGGCGTCGCCGAAGTGATCGGCAGCCTGTCCGGGGATACCGTCCTCGAAGTGCTCGGCTTGGTGTTCTCCGGCGACACGAATGCGTTGCTCACGCGCATCGATCGACTCGATCGAGCCGGCATCGCCGCCGAGACGATCGTCGAAGCGCTGTTGCGCGAGGCGCGCGACGTGCTCGTGCTGTGCTCGGGCGGCAGCATCGAATTGCTCGATCGCGCCGGCGACGAAGCCAAGGTCGCGGAGCTGGCGCGCGCGCTCGACGTCGATCGCGCGTTGGCGATGATCAACATCTTGCTGACTGCGCGTCGCCGGCTGCGCGAGCACGACGAGCCCAGGCTCGTTCTCGAAGCGGCGCTGCTGCGCCTCGCGCGTGCGAAGGCGTCGTTGCCGCTCGCCGAAGCGATCGAAGTGTTGAAGAACGTCGGACCGATGACGCGCGGTGGCGCCGCGCCGGCCGCAGTGGCGAGCGCGCCATCGCCGGCGCGTGCGCCGGCGTTCGAGCCGCGCCCCGCGACGGTCTCGCGAGGCGCAGCGTCGCCGCCGCAGCCCCCCGCGAGCGCGAGCGGCAAAGCCGCGGTGGAACCCGCTGCGGCCATCGTCCCCGTGCCGACCGACGCCGGCGAACTCCTGCGCGGTCTCGTCGACGAGCTGAAGAAGACCAACGGCGGCATCGCGTCGTTCCTCGATGGACACGCCGCGGTACGTATCGAGGTCGGCGTGCTCGAGATCGCGCCGCAGCGACCGGGACGCGGGCTCTACACGCTCGACGATGTGCCGGTGCGGCGAGCGCTCGACGAGGCATGCAAGCGCCGGTTCGGGAAGCTGGTCGCGGTCAAGTTGGTCGCGGCGCCGGCCGCGGGCCCGACGGGGTCCAGCGCCGCGAACCCCGCTCCGCCCGGTGCGTCCCGCGCGGGGCCGGCCGCGTCGCCGGCCGCGAACTTGCGCAACCTCGCCGAGCGTGCCAAACAGATGTTCGATGGCGACATGATCGAATGACCGCCCAGGCGGTCCACCGAGGAGAACGCGATGGCTGGATTGGGTGATCTCGCAGGGCTGTTGAAGCAAGCGCAGAACATGCAGCGCGAAATCGCGCGCATCCAGGGCGAGCTGAAGACCCGCACGGTCGAAGGCTCGTCGAGCGGGGGGGCGGTGCGCGTCGTCGCCACCGGCGGCCTCGAGTTGGCGAAGATCCACATCGACCCGAGCGTGCTCGCCTCGGGCGACGCGACGCTGGTCGAGGACATGGTCCGCATGGCGGCGAACCAGGCGCTGGAACGCGCCCGGGAGCTGTCGAAGAGTGAGCTCGGCAAGCTGACCGGCGGCTTGTCCATCCCCGGCATGTTCTGATCGGGCATCGAGTTGGGTCCGAAACGGCCGCTTCGCGCGACCGTCGTCAGCAGCCCTCTAGCAACGAATCTGCCAAACATCGGCAAGCCGTTTGCTCAAGCCTTCGGCGTCGGCCTATACTCCGGCCGACGGAGCGCATCCGTCCCCACCTGGGCCGCGCCGGCTCTCGGGGATGCGCTTCGCAGGGCACCCGACGCGCAATGGCGTATCCCGAGGCGATTCAGCAACTCATCCGTGAGTTCGACAAGATGCCCGGCATCGGTCTGCGCACGGCCGAACGCCTCGCCTTCCACGTCCTGAGGGTCGCCCCCGAAGAAGCCCTGCAACTCGCCCTGGCGATCCGCGACGTCCGCAAGAACGTGCGCGCGTGCTCGCAGTGCTCCACCGTCACGGCCGTGGACCCGTGCGCGATCTGCGCCAATTCCGAGCGTGACCGTTCGACCGTGCTCGTGGTCGAGCAGCCCAACGACGTCGAGGCGTTCGAAGCCGCCGGGTTCCGCGGGCTCTATCACGTGCTCGGCGGCGTGGTGAATCCGGTCGAAGGCATCGAACCCGACGACCTCACGATCGACCGGCTGAAGAAACGGCTCGTGAGCGGGACGATCGCCGAAGTGATCCTCGGCATGGATCCGGACTTCGAAGGCGAAGGCACCGCGCTCGTGCTCGCGCAGCAATTGAAGGCGCTGCCGGTGCGCGTCAGCCGCCTCGCGCGCGGCATCCCGGCCGGCTCGGCGATCGAGTACTCGAACGCCGCGGTCTTGGCCGAAGCCGTCGCCGGCCGACGTCCGGTGGAGGGTCGCGCATGAGGCTCGACCTCTCGCTGAGCCAACGCCCCGAGCTTCAGCTCAAGCTCTCGCCGCAGTTGATCCAGCGCATCGAGATCTTGCAGCTCCCGGCGCAGGAACTGCTCGAACTGATCCAGAACGAAGTGGCCGAGAACGAGACGCTCGAGGTCGAGGCGCCGCGCGCGGATCAACAGCCGACCGCCGCCACGCTCGAGCAAGGCGGCGCCGCGGACAAGGAGCTCGACGAACAGGTCTCGGACCAGCTCGAGAGCTACACGAGTTACAACGAGGTCCTGAAGCCGCGCGTGCGCAAGGACGACGGCGAGACCGACCCGAAGCTCGCCGCGATGGCGAACGCGCCCGACGCGCCGCCGAGCCTCGGCGATCACCTGCGCGAGCAGCTGCGGTTCGCTTCGCTGCCCGAGCACGTCCACGACTTCGTCGAGATCCTGATCGACCAACTCGACGAGAACGGCTTCCTCGCCGTGCCGCTCGAAGACGTCCGCATCCCGTACGACGACACGATCTCGCGAGCCGACGCCGAGCAGGCGCTCGAGTTCCTGAAGTCGCTCGATCCGGTCGGTGTCGGCGCGCGCGACATGCGCGAGTGTTTCTTGATGCAGCTCGATCCCGACCACGAGAACCACGAGCTGCATCGCCGCCTCGTCTCCGAGCACCTCGACGATTGGCGCGACAACAAATTGCCGCGCATCATGCGCGCGCTCGCGATCGACCTCGACACGCTGAAAGAGGCGATGGAGGAGTTGCGCCACATCCTGAAGCCGCCGCCGGGTCGCCTGTTCCGCACGGAAGTCGTCGTGCCGGTGCGTCCCGACGTCGTGGTCAAGAAGAACGAGGGGCGCTACGAAGTCGAACTCGAGGACGACTACTACCCGCATCTGTCGGTGAGCTCGTCGTACGTCGACGCGGTGCGCGACCGCGGACTCGACGCGCGCTACCGCCGCGACATCAAAGGCAAGCTCGATCGGGCACGGTTCCTGATCGAAGCGATCGAACAGCGCCGCAACACGTTGCGCCGCGTCGCCGGCGAGATCGTCAAGCACCAGCGCGAGTTCTTCGAGAACGACCGCCTGATGCCGCTGAAGATGCGCGACGTCGCCGACGAACTCGGACTGCACGTCTCGACCGTCTCGCGCGCGATCTCCGACAAGTGGATGCAGACGCAGAAGGGCATCTTCCCGATGAAGCACTTCTTCACGGGAGCGGCGCCGGGTGGCGAGACCGAAGGCCTGGAGTCGCGCGACTCGGTGCGCATCAAGGTCAAAGAGATCATCGACGGCGAGGACAAGAGCAACCCGCTGTCGGACGAGGACATCGTCGACAAGCTCAAGACGCTCGGCCTCGACATCGCCCGGCGCACCGTGACCAAGTACCGCAAGATGATGAACATCCCGTCGTCGCGCGAACGTCGTGAGTACTGAACTCGAGCCCACACACCCCACGCGCGCGGACGCGGTCCGCAACGTGAAACTCGTACTGCGCTACGACGGCGCCAACTATCACGGCTGGCAGCGGCAACCGGGACTGTCGACGATCCAAACGACGCTGGAAGACGCGTTCGAACGCGCCGCGGGCGAACGCTGCGCGATCCATGCATCCGGCCGCACCGACGCCGGGGTCCACGCGCTCGCCCAAGTCGCACACGTCCACACCGCGACGCGCGTTCCGACCGACCACTTGGCCAAGGCCATGAACGGCTGGCTGCCGCCCGACATCGTGGTCACCGACGCCGTCGACGTTCCCGTCGACTTCCACGCACGCCACCACGCGCGGCGCAAGACGTACGTGTATCAGCTCCGCTTCGGCCGTCAGCGCGATCCGCATTGGGCACGCACGACGTTCACGCTGTGGCACGTTCCAGACCTGGCACGCATGCGCGCGGCGGCCGCGATGCTGGTCGGCCGTCACGACTTCCGCTCGTTCACGACCGACGCGAATGCCGATGCGGACACCGTTCGCACGCTGTTCGCGCTGCGCGTGCTGCGTTGGCGGGAAGGCGTGCGTGTGTTCGCGACCGGCGATGGATTCCTGATGCACATGGTCCGAACTTTGACCGGAGTCCTGGTCGCCGCGGGTATCGGACGCCTCACGCCGGAGGGCGTGCGCGAGTTGCTCTCGGTGCACGATCGCCGCGCCGCGCCGGCGGCATTGCCGGCGCACGCGCTGTTTTTGTGGCGAGTCGACTATTGACGATGGTGCAGCCGCGTTGAAAAACTGGCCCTCGTTCACGCGCGATCGCGCGCGAACGACCTCAAGTGGGATCACGCGCGACCGCGCGTGACCGACCTCAAATGGGAGATGTCCTGGTGAACGTCGAGATCAAGGGTCGCCACGTCCACGTCACGGAAGCGATCGAGTCGTACGCGCGCGAGAAGGCCGAGCACCTCGCGAAGTTCCTGAAGGACGATGCCCGAGTCGAGGTCATCCTGGATCACCAACGCGAGCATTTCGTCGCCGAGATGATCGTGCACGCGCATGGTGGTCCGGTCTTGGTCGCGAGCGTGCACCACCAACAGGCTTTGGCGGCGGTGGACCTGGTGTCGGAGAAGATCGATCACCAACTGCGCAAGATCAAGAGCCGCGCGAAGGACCATCGTCCGGACTGAACGACCCCGAAACCCACGCCCGTACGTTGCGCGCCGCCGGAGGAGCACGATGAGTTCCGAGTCCACGTTCGCCGACTTGTTCCACGACGATGCCGTCCGCACAGGGGTCCGCGTCGCGACCAAGGACGATCTGCTCACGCAGCTCGTCGACATCGCGGTCGCCGGCGGCAAATTGCAGGAGGCTCAACGCGCGTCGATCCTGACCGCCGTGAAGGAGCGCGAGAAGCTCGGCAGCACCGGGATCGGCATGGGCATCGGCATCCCGCACGTCAAGGTCGACGGCATCACCGAGGTCGTCACGGCGGTCGCGGTGTGCACGTCGAAGCTCGACTTCAACGCCGTCGACGGTGAGCCGTGCGACGTGTTCTTCCTGCTGGTGTCGCCGAAGGTGCATGCCGACCGCCATCTGCAGGTCTTGCGCTGGATCTCGCGGCTCGCGCGCAATCCGGACTTCGTGCGCTTCTTGCGTCACGCCAAGAACTCGGGCGACGTGGTTTCGCTACTCCGCGAAATGGGCGAGTGACGAGTCGTGGCCGCGACCGCGGTGCGCGAAGTCGTGATCCCGAACCCGCAGGGCTTGCATGCGCGGCCCATCGCGATGTTGGTCGAAGCGGCGCAACGCTTCGACGCCAAGGTCTGGATCGGCGTCGAGGGTCGTGAAGTCGACGCACGATCGGTGCTGCAGCTCATGACGCTGTGCGCCTCGTGCGGCACGAAGCTGCGCTTGCGTGCCGAAGGTGACGACGCCGAGGAACTCGTCGAGTGCCTCGAGCGCATCGTGCATCGGGGTTTCGACGAAATGTGACGCCACGGCCGCTTTGCGGCGTGGATCGAATCGCGAAGACCATTCCGCGCGCGTCCGCGCCCCTCACCGACCCGGTGCGGCGCCGACGCGCGCTCTCGCGTCGCCCCCTCGTTCTCCACCACAGCGCCGGTCGCCGACGCGCTCCGGTCCGGGTCCTGGTTCGCGCTCGTCCCGCGTTCCGGGACGAATCTCCACGATCTCTCTCAAGTCGTCGCCCATGGCCGTCCGATCAACGACGGGCTGACTCCAGTGGCAGTCAACGACCGACGGGAGACGACATCGTGTTTTTCCGCAAGCGCAGGAGCCTCATCGGGCTCGACATCGGCTCCGACTCCATCAAGGCCGTGGAACTCACGACCGCGGGGAGCGAAGTCGTCATCACCGGGTACGGCCAGGTCGAGATCCCGAGCGGCGCGGATCCAGCCGATCCGCTCTCGGATCTGATGAAGGCCTGCTCGTTCAAGACGCGCAAGGTCGCGACGGCCGTTTCGGGCCGCTCGGTGATCGTGCGCTTCCTGTCGATGGTCGACGTGCCGGAGTCGAACCTCAAGCAAGCCATCCGCTACGAAGCCGACAAGTACGTCCCGTTCGACCTCGACGAGGTCGTGCTCGACTGCGCCCGCTTGGGCGCTGCGGGTGGCGCGGCCAAGGACATGCGCGTGCTGCTCGTCGCCAGCAAGCGCGACGTGATCGAGACGCGCGTCAGCTTGATCAAGCGCGTCGGACTCGAGCCGTCGATGATCGACGTCGACCCGTTCGCGATCGGCAATGCCTTCGAACTCGTCGCGCGCACCAACCACGACGCCGCGCTCGGTTCGCGCGTCGCGGCCCTGGTCGACATCGGCGCGACCAAGACGACCGTCACGGTGGTCAAGGGTCACGAGCCGCGCTTCACGCGCGAGGTCTACCTCGGCGGCGAAGACTTCACCGAAGCGGTCGCGAAGCGCATGAACCTCGAGAAGGGCGAAGCCGAAGCGCTGAAGCGCACGCCCGGCGAGAAGGAAGCCGACGTCAACGGCGCGCTCGCGCACTCGATGGACGAGCTCGCCAACGAAGTGATGTTGTCCCTCGACTACTACGAGGACCGTCAGGACGGCGAGAAGGTGGAAGATGTCTACCTGTCCGGCGGCGGCGCGCGCACGCCGCACCTGGAAGAGACGCTCGAACGAGTGTTCGAGCGCCGCGTGACGACGTGGAACCCGGTCGCGGGGCTGACGGTGGACGGTGACTCGGTCGATGCCGCGTCACTCACCGAGCACGCGGCGCAACTCGCGGTGTCGGTCGGTCTGGCCGCGCGCGTGATGTGAACAGGACGCACACACCATGATTCGCATCGACCTCCTCCCCGAAGAACACCGTCGCGCCGAACGCACGCCCGCGGGCCTGCTGTTCGCCACGCTCGGTCTCGTCGCCTTGTTCTCGACCACCGCCGCCGCGTGCGCGTGGGGTTACTTCTCCGTCGTCGGCGGCGCCAAGAACTCCGTCCAGGAAGCCGCCGAGTTGCTCGCCAGCAAGAAGCCTCAGGCCGATTACTGCGACAAGCTCGAAGCCGAGAAGAAGGACTTCACCGAGCGCTGGAACCACATCCGCTCGTTCTCCGCGAGCCGCATCCTGTGGACCAAGAAGGTCGATCAGTTGACCTCGCTGGTCGACACGCCGCCCGAGTCGGACCGTCATCAGATCTGGTTCGAGTCGGTCGAGATGAACATGAGCGGTGTGCGTGATTCGGGCCTGAAGATCGGCGGCCGCTCGGCGTCGGCCGACATCAGCCGCATGAACAACTTCCACTCGGACCTCGCGAAGGGCGCGTTCTTCACCGAGTTCGCGACCATCAGCAACCCCGCCGGCGAGATGGATCAGGACGACAAGTTCGATCCCGCCGAGTCGTTCAAGTTCGAGTTCGCCCTCGGTCTGAAGGAAGCCTTCAGCGGCGAGAAGGACACGGGCAAGAAGAAGCCCGCGCCCAAGCCGAAGGCCAACCCGGCCGCGCCGGCGAAGTGAAGGAGGACAGCCCATGACCGATCCGAAAACCAAGAAGCACGTGCTCGGGCTCGTCCTCGGCTACCTCGCCACGCTCGGTGGCGGCGGTGGCGCGGCCTGGTGGCTCTACGGCGAACTGCAAATCGCCAAGGACGAGAAGGCCGGCATCGAGAAGGACATCGCGCTCGCGGAAGTGAAGATCAAGCGCATCCCCGACCTCGAAGGCGAGGTCATCATCCTGCGCGAGAACGTGTCCGAGCTGGTCAAGATCCTGCCGAACTCGCGCGAAGTGAATCAGTTCGTCGACAAGCTGTCGGCGTTCGGCGTCGAGTCGGGAGTGACGATCAACTCGCTGCACGACGAGAAGGACCGCAGCAAGGGCAAGGGCACCGACGCGTTCGACAAAGTCATCTACAAGGTCGAGCTGACCGCGAACGTCACGCAGTTCCTCGCGTTCATGTCGCTGTGCGAGAGCTGGGAACGCTTCGTGCGCGTGTCGTCCTTCGAAGTGAAGTCCGGCGAGTGGGACGACGAGATGTCCCGCGACGAAGTGCGTCACGACATCCGCGTGAACCTCGAGACCTTTTCGTACCGCGGCAACGAAGACCAGAAGCCGCTCGCGATCGTCAACTACGACAAGAAGCGCGAGCAGCTCATGGACGAGATCATCATCCAGCGCGGTGAGATCAAGGTCGAGCGCTACGACTACGTCGCCAACCCGCTGCGTCGCGATCCGTTCGTCGATCCGCGTCGTCGCCTCGCCGACGAGAAGGACGGCGGACTGCCGTACGCCGAGCAGAAGGCGCTGGTCGAACTGCTGACCAACGCGGCCAGCGAACTCGTCGACCTGGTCGCGGCGTCGAAGTCGGGCGGTGGCAACTTCATCCGCCGCCTCGAACTCGCGAACGAGATCGACACCAAGTTCGCGCAGTTGAAGGCGTCGTACGACGGCGCGATCGCGGCGAACTCGGTGACCGACACGCAACTGCGTCGCCGCATCGACCGCGACGTGCTGCCGATCATGAAGGAGCTCATGCAGCAAGCGAGCGAACCGGACACCACGGCGTCGCTCACCGAACTGCAGCGCTTCGCCGGTGACATGCTCGGGTTGCTCGAGAACGGGCAATTCCAGGCGGTCATCGAGAAACACAAAGTCATCAACGGTCGCATCGACGCGTCCCGACTGACGTCGGAAGCCGCGATCGTGCTGGCCGACATCGAGCGTCTCGCGACGCAAGCCGAGGTCGCGATCGAGTTCGAGAAGAAGGAACTGAAGATCACGGGAGCGGTGGTCCAAGCCTCCGGATCCGTGGTCGTCATCAACGGTCAGGTTCTGCGTGAAGGCGACATGCTCGAAGACGGGCTCGTCGTCCATCGCATCGCCGCGGACCGCATCGAGTTCGAGTTCAAGGGAGTCGTGCTGGCGCGAGCGCGCTGAGGACACCGCGGATCGACTCGCTCGATCCACGGAATCCGAGACGACCGATAGATCGATCGATGCTCCTACGGGGGCCCCGTTCGTGCGCCGCGGAAGCTCTCCGCGGCCGCGGCCGGGGCCTCCCGGCGTAAACGGGCCTGTCCAAAAAAACGAACTAGGCGAGTCATGAACATCCCAACGATCCAGCTTCACACGAGTGCGTCTTGGTCCGAAGCGGATCGAACTTCAGACGGTGCGTGGCGTGCCAAGCCCATCTCGCACGGGACCCAGACGAACACACCGCATGGCGGTCCGCACAGCGGCCCCGAGCGGAACAAAGGGAGGGTAAACAGGATGCGTTCCCCCGACATCCGTTGCTTCGTGCGTGCTGCGGCGTTCTCCGCAGTCGTCTTCGCCGCGCAGGCGAGTGCTCAGGTGTTCGGCCAAGGTGATGGCGTCTCCGCCGTCGTCGACGAGTCGGCCACCATCACTCTGCAAGACGTCAAGGATCGTCCGCTCGAGGACGTTCTCAAACTCATCCGCGATCGCTCCGGCGCGAACATCTTGCTCGCGCCCGGCGTCGACGCGAAGGTCACGATCAGCTTCTCCGGCGTGCCGTGGCGCGAAGCGCTCGAGCTGGTCGCCGAGAACGCGGGCTGCATCGTCACCGAGACGAGGGGCCGCGTGTTCCGCGTCGACAAGCCGATGTCCGTGTCGTTCTCGTTCCAGGACACCGACATCCGCTCGGTGATCCAGGCGATCGCGAAGGCATCGCAGGCGAACATCGTCGTCGCGCCGGACGTCACCGGCCTGGTCACGATGGAGATCCGCGAGCGTCCTTGGCGCGACGCGCTCGACAACGTCGTCAAGACGCTGAACTTCACGGTGGTCGAGGAAGAACGCGGCGTGCTGCGCATCGTCAGCCCGTCGTCGCTGACCGAGCAGCTCGAGACGCGCGTGTTCGAACTCAAGTACCTGCGCCCGAAGTCCACGTACGTCGCGTCGATCAAGACCGACTTCGCGGTCGGCGAGGCGAAGAAGCCGTCCAACGACCCGGTGGTCGACTTCCCGCTGCTCACGGCGCTGAAGAAGCATCTGTCGAAGAGCGGCGAGCTCGACTATTTCGACAAGCAGAACGCGATCTTCGTCAAGGACACCAAGCCGACGCTGGATCGGATCTCGGAAGTCATCTCGCGTCTCGACATCGAGCCGGCGCAGATCTTCATCGACGTCAAGTTCGTCACCAGCAACGTCGGTGACGACCTCGACCTCGCGTTCGGCGTCGACGACGGCGTCACGGCGACCTTGACCGGCGCCGCGATCCCGTCGAAGGTGCCGTTCAACCTCGGTCCGGGTGGCTTCGACGACGAGATCTACCCGTCCGAACTCGACGGACCGTTCGGTGGCGCGCTGGTCAACGACCTCACGCTGAAGACCGGCTTGCTCGACTTCCGGTCCACGCGACTCGCGATCCGTCTGAAGCAGACGATGAACAACGTCGAGGTCATCCAGGCGCCGAAGCTGATCACCCTCGATCACCAGGAAGCGACCGTGTTCGTCGGCGACATCATCCGCTACGCGGAAACGGATGCCGCGACCAACCAGGCCGGCGGCCTGGCGTTCTCGGTCAAGGAAGCGGAATCGTCGCCGGTCGAGACCGGCTTCCAATTGCTCGTGATCCCGCACGTCGTTCCGGGCTCGAACAAGATCCTGATGACGGTCATTCCGCAAGCGCGGTTCCTGTCGGGTACCAGCGACCCGAACCTGCCGGGCTTCAACCTGTTCGGTGTCGAAGGCGCGACGATCTCGCTGCCGCAGATCACCTCGCAGACGGTCGTGACCAACATGATGTTGGAAAGCGGTCAAACCGGCGTCATCGGCGGCCTGATCACGGATCGGACCTCGAGCCTCGTGACGAAGGTCCCTGGCCTCGGCGACCTGCCGTACGTCGGGTTCTTCTTCCGCCGTACGCAGGACGTCTCGACCCAGAACCACCTGCTCGTGCTGCTGACGCCGCACATCATCCGTGGCTCGATCGAGAGCCGCGAGAACCTGAGCCGCGTGCTGGCCGAGGATCAGTCCAAGTCGGAACAAGAGTGGATGGAGAGCGCGCAGGCCGCGGGCACGCCCGCCGGCCAGTAAGCTCCGTCACCGTCTGAAGTTGGGGGGGCGGCTCCGGCTCGCGCGCACGGCGCGGGACGGAGCCGCTCGTCTTGCAGGCCCGGTGTCGGCGGATGGAAAGTTCGCTTGATGCCACCTTTGCCCGTCCGTAGAGTTCGGCCGGGGTTCACGTATGAACGGACGCCCGGTAAGGGTGTTCTTCGAGCGAGTGAGTGACGCTCGGTTCTTGTCCCATCTCGACTTCCTTCGGGTCGTCGAGCGGGCGATCCGGCGAAGCGGACTCGTCGTGGACTACACCGAAGGCTTCAACCCTCGGATCCGGATCACGCTCCCACAGGCGACGCCTGTGGGGGTGGCATGCCGGGGCGATTGCTTCGGAATCCGGGTCGCGGCCGACATGTCGATCGACGCGATCCAACGGAGTTTCGAAGGGGTCTTTCCGGACGCGATCCGCGTCCTGCGGGTCGAAGAGGGGCCGCCGCCGCGCTCGATCGAGCCGGTTTGGCTCCTGCTTCGGTTGAACGACGGACACGCCGCGGCGATCGCCCTGGCGGCGGTACTCCGCGCGGACGAAGACGTGCGCTACGCACGGAGCTTCGCGCGCGACGGTGCCGTACACATCGAATTGGCACGATCGGACGCGGGGGGGACCCCGTTGAAGATCAAGGAATGCATGGAGCACGTCGCCGGAGCGCTAGCGGGACTCGGCATCACGTCGGGTCTCGGTGAGCTGACGCGGGTCTGCGGCTCGGAAGCCGCGGAGTACGAACACGCGCTGGCTGGCATCGGCGTAGCTCCTCCCCTCAACTGAGTCCCTCGTATGCGGAGGTGCGAACCCAGATGAGCGCGCGCAGCACGGTTCCATCGTGCGCCCACGCCTCGGTTGCACCCGCGGCAGGGCTCTCACGAAACCGGAGCCCCTATGTCCCGGAAGATGTTGATCAACGCCAGCGAGCCGGAGGAGATCCGCGTCTCGGTGGTCGAAGGCAGCATTCTTGAAGAGTTCTACGTCGAGCGGCAGTCGGTCAACACCTGCCTCGGCAACATCTACAAAGGCCGAGTCACGAACATCGAGCCGTCGATCGGCGCCGCCTTCATCGAGTTCGGCGGACCGCGACACGGCTTCCTCCACGTCTCGGACGTGATGGAAGGGTCGGTTTTCGACCGCTGTGCGGCGGGCGAAGACCACCCGGACACGGCCGACGAGGACGACGCCGACGACGACAGTGGCGGTGAGTTCCACGGCGGCGTCACCGACGTGGGCGAGATCGATACCGGCGAGACCGACCTCGACGCCGAAGTCGCAGCCGACGAGAGCGCCGAGGCCGAAGCGAGCGCCGCGGCGACCGCGGTCGCGGATGCGACGCACTCCGACGCTTCGCCGACCGACGACGACGAACCCGACTCCGATCCCGCGGACTCCGAGAGCTCGCACGCTCCGTCCTCGCACGCGGAACACGCGCATCACGGTCATCGCGGCCAAGGACAACATCACGGCCACGACACGCACGCGGAGCATGCCGAAGAGCCGCCGCGCGAGAAGAAGAGCCGCCGCGATCGTTCGATCGCCGACTTGCTGAAGAAGGGCCAGGAGATCATCGTCCAGGTCACGAAGGACGGCATCGGCACGAAGGGTCCGACGCTGACGACGTACCTGTCGCTACCAGGTCGCTACCTCGTGTTGATGCCCGGCCTCGACAAGAAGGGCGTCAGCCGCAAGATCGAGGACGCCAAGGAACGCGATCGCCTGAAGAAGGTGCTCGAGCAACTCGATACCCGCAAGGGTCTCGGCTTCATCGTTCGCACGGCGGGCGTCGGGCAAACGCGCGCTGCGCTGCAGAAGGACTATCGCTACCTCACGCGTTTGTGGGACCGCGTCTGCGAGAACTGGAACAAGGGTCGCGCACCCAGCCAGCTCTACGTCGAGAGCGACCTCGTCATCCGCTCGATCCGCGACATCTACACGCCCGAGATGGGCGACATCATCATCGACGACGACACGGTCGCACGGCGCGCGCGCGAGTTCCTCGCGATGGTGATGCCGAAGGCGGTCGAGCGCGTGAAGCTCTACGACGGCGAGCGACCGCTGTTCCACGCCTACGGCGTCGAGGACGAGATCGCGCGCCTGTTCTTGCACAAGGTCGATCTGCCGTCGGGTGGATCGCTCGTGATCGAGCAAACCGAAGCGCTGGTCGCGATCGACGTCAACTCGGGTCGATTCCGGACCGAGGACGACCTCGAAGAGACGGCGTTCAAGATCAACTGCGAAGCGGCCGAAGCCGTCGCGCGGCAATTGCGCCTGCGCGACCTCGGCGGCGTGATCGTGGTCGACTTCATCGACATGCGCAGCGAGAAGCGTCGTCGCGCGGTCGAGAAGGCGTTCCGCGATGCGCTGAAGACCGATCGGGCGCGCATCAAGGTTGCTCGACTGTCGCCGTTCGGCGTCATCGAGATGACGCGCCAGCGCGTGCGGCCGAGCTTGCGCCACTCGATCTTCCTGCGCTGTCCGAACTGTCGCGGCGCGGGCTACATCGCGACCAACGAGACGCTCGAACTCAACTTGGTGCGCAACCTCAAGCTGCACTTGGCGCGACGGATCACGGGGGTCGAGGTGTTCCTGAACCAGGAGAACCTCGAGTACCTGCTGAACGAGAAGCGCCACCAGTTGACCGACCTCGAGCGCATCACCGGCAAGCCGATCAAGATCAAGCTCGAGCAGGAGTTGCGCAACGACGAGTTCCGCATCATCCCGACTGGGCAGATGCGGGCCTGAGGCGGCGATCGCGCCAGACTCCGAGGTCTGCGAGGCGGCGGGTGCCGCCGTGGACACAGGAATTGCGGGCCGGTGTTTCCGGCGTTCCAAGGACTTGTCTTACCCCTGGCTTGATCGGCGGCATCCGCCCCGATATCCTGCCCGGCTCGTTTGTGCGGGCGAAGCCGTGCAGGCGCTCATGAGCTCCAGAGGAGATCCATCGTGGTCGCGATCATCAAGGACGGCGGTCATCAGTACCGCGTCGACAAGGGCGATCGCCTGAAGGTGCAGAAGAAGCTCGGCGAGCCGGGCTCGAAGATCACCTTCGGCGAGGTTCTGTTCCTGAACGGCAAGATCGGTACGCCCACCATCAAGGGCGCGGCGGTCGAGGCCGTGATCGAGGTGCAGGACAAGGCACCGAAGATCCACATCGTGAAGTACAAGCGTCGCAAGAACTATCGGCGCAAGACCGGGCACCGCCAGCCGTTCACGCAGGTGCGCATCACCGACATCGTCGGCTGAGGAGATCGCGACATGGCACACAAAAAGGGTCAGGGTTCATCTCGCAACGGCCGCGACTCGAATCCGCAGATGCGCGGAATCAAGAAGTACGCTGGCGAGACCGTCTCGGCGGGCTCGATCATCGTGCGTCAGGTCGGTTCCCGCTACCTCGCCGGGCGCAACGCCAAGTTCGGCAAGGACTGGACGATCTTCGCGCTCGAGGACGGCATCGTCCGCTTCCAGCGTGGCAACAAGGTCCGCGTTCACATCGATCCGCTGCCGGCTACGCCGGACGCGGTCTAAGAGAACGAGAATCAAGCCGATTGATCCACGCTCTCGGCTGGATTCGGCATGCGACTCAATCCCTCGATGCGAGGGATTGATCCACAGCCTCTGATCGCGAACGCGCGACGTTCGCTCGGACGGCGGGGCGCGCGGCGCCCCGTTTCCGTTGCACGGGGCGCCGTCGCACGCGCGGTCGACTGACGAGGATTGCCATGGTCTTTCGTGACGAACTTCGAGTCCGGTTGAAGGCGGGCGACGGCGGCAACGGCTGTACGTCCTTCCACCGCGAGAAGTACGTGCCGAAGGGCGGCCCCGACGGCGGCGACGGTGGCAAGGGCGGCGACATCGTGTTCGAAGCCGACCAGCGCCTGCTGTCGCTCGAGTCGATCGGCGCGAAGCGCACGTTCGTCGCGAAGAACGGTGAGCAGGGCAGCGGCTCGAAATGCCATGGCCGCGACGGCGCCGACCTCGTGTTGATGGTCCCGGTCGGGACCATGATCCGCGACGCCGAACGAGGTCACGTGCTGAAGGACCTCGATCGTCACGGCGCGCGCGTGATCCTGCTCGCCGGTGGCAAGGGTGGGCGCGGAAATCCGCACTTCGCGAGCGCCGTGAATCGCACGCCGCGCCGCAGCGAACCCGGTCGTCCCGGCGAAGAACGCAGCGTTCTGCTCGAGCTGAAGACGATCGCGGACGTCGGCCTGCTCGGCTTCCCGAACGCGGGCAAGTCGACGCTGCTCGCGGCGCTGACGCACGCGAAGCCCGAGATCGCTCCGTA
>JADJEK010000013.1 GCA_016709145.1 Planctomycetota bacterium | reverse complement strand
CGCACTCGGCGCATCTCTTCCATGCGGACGAGGTAGCGGTCGTAGACGTCGCCGACCGTGCCGACCGGGATCTCGAACTGGTACTTGTCGTAGCCCGAGTACGGGTTCGACTTGCGCAGGTCGTGTGGCATGCCCGCGGCGCGCAGGTTCGGGCCCGTGAGCCCGAGCGCGATCGCGTGATCCGGCGTCAGGATGCCGATGCCGCGCGCGCGGTCGTACCAGATGCGGTTGCCGGTCAAGAGCAGCTCGTACTCGTCGACGCAGGCCGGCATGCGGTCCGCGAACGCCTTGAACCGGCGCGAGAGGTCCGGCGACAGGTCGCACGCGACGCCGCCGAAGCGGATGTACTCGCTGTTCGTGCGCAGGCCCGTGAGCTCATCGATGAGATCGAACAGGTCTTCACGCTCGCGGAACGCGAGGAAGAACGGCGTGACCGCCCCGACCTCGAGCGCGGACGTGCCGAACCACACCAAGTGCGCGCTGATGCGCATCGCCTCCGCGATCGCGCAGCGGATGGCTTGCGCGCGCGCGGGCACTTCGATGCCGCACAGCTTCTCGATGGCGAGCGCGTAGCCGATCTCGTTCTGCAGCGGCGCGAGGTAGTCGAGCCGATCCGTCATCGGCATGAACTGCCAATACGTCAGGTGCTCGGCGTGCTTCTCCTTGCCGCGATGCAAGAAGCCGACCACCGGCTCGAGCCCGATCACGGTCTCGCCGTCGAGCTTCAAGCGCACCTGCAGCACGCCGTGCGTCGACGGGTGCTGCGGGCCCATGTTCAGCGTCATGATCTCGCTGTGGAGATCGCCCTGCGTCGGCGGTACCGACAACACTGTTTCGCGGAGGCTCACGGCGTGTCGCTCCTCGCTCCGTTGATCGGTTCGGCTCCGGGCGCGCGCGGCATCATCACGCCGCCGTGCTTGCGGTAGTTCTTCTCGGGCTCGATGCCTTCGAGCGGGAAGTCCTTGCGCAGCGGATGATGCTCGTAGTCCTCGGGCATCAGGATGCGGCGCAGATCGGGATTGCCGTCGAAGCGGATCCCGAACATGTCGAACACTTCGCGTTCGAGGAAGCCCGCGGTCGGGAACTCCGGAACCGCGCTCGGCACGACGGCGTCACGCTCCGAGCAGCTCGTCTTCACGCGCAGCCGCGAGCGGCTCTCGAACGAGTAGCAGTGGTAGACGACGTCGAATCGATCGCGCGCCTGGCCGTAGTAGTCGAGCGCCGTGACGTCGAGCAGCAGGCGAAAGCGCAACTGCGGATCGTCGCGCATCGCGACCAAGAAGCCGATCGCTTGGTCGCGCGGGACGCGCACGGTCGGGATGCCGTCCTGCGTCTTCGGTTGGACGGTGCCGGCGAACGTCGCGGCGTGCGCCGCGATGGCGTCGTCGATCGCGGAGGTCGTGGTCGCGGTGTCGCTCATCTTCAGCCTCCGAGTCCGACGACCGCAGGACGCGGGTTGCCGCTGGCGTGGGTGCTGCCCTTGTCGATCTTCTTCTGCAACGTGAGCAGCGCGTTCAGCAGCGTGTCGGGCCGCGGCGGGCAACCCATCGTGTAGACGTCGACGGGGATCAGGCGATCGACACCGGGAACGACCGCGTAGTTGCGGTACAGGCCACCCGAGGACGCGCACACGCCCATCGAGATCACGTACTTCGGGTTCGGCATCTGGTCGTAGATGCGGCGGGCGACGCTGGCCATCTTCCAGGTCAGCGTTCCGGCGACGATCATCACGTCACTCTGTCGCGGAGAGAACCGCGCCACTTCGGCGCCGAAGCGGGAAATGTCGAATCGAGGACCGATGGTCGACATCATCTCGATGGCGCAGCACGACAGCCCCAAAGGCATGGGCCATAGGGAGTTCTTGCGAGCCCAGGCCAGCAACTGATCGAGCGGTCCGGTCACGGCGAAGCCGTCTTCGCCACCTTCGAACGCCATGGCGCATCCTTCGCTTGGGATGCCGGATGCAGGCCCCCGATCGTCGCAGGAGATCGCGTCGGACGGGTGCCGTGCACGGGCACTTTGGGTTGCGGTGCAGGAAAGGGCCGGATGATAGCCGGGTCGATCCGCCCCGCAAGACAGCGAAAGGTGCTGGATTCCGCGTCGTTTTGAGCAATCGTTGGCGCCTGTCGAGACCGGAGCCGCCGGGTTCCCCAGTTCGCAGCAGCTTCTCTCCCCGGCCAACCGTGAACGACGAGCGTGACCTGGACCCGGTTGCCCTGTTTCAGAACCTGGGCCGATGCATCCAACGGCCCGAAAGGTGCGTGAAGAGTCGAAGTTTCACCCTGACCAGGTGCGTACGAACCTTGCGTCTCAAGGACCGGATCCGTTGGAGCGAACCCAGAAACGCAGCAGCTCCCCGCGGCATCCGTACGACCCAAAGGAGGATCGCTCATGCTCTCCCGACAGCCCGAAGCGTCGCTCCTCTCGATCGTCCGACAGACCGGTGAAGTCCCGGTCAGCGCTCTCGACACGGCGCTGGAGGACGGACGTTTCCTCGAAGAGAACCTCGTGGAACTCCTCGACGGAATCGGCTCCGCCCCACTGGTGGACGATCGCTTCGCGGCCCGCATCCTCGCGGACCGCGAAGTCGTGCACTCCCCGACCCGTCTCGATCGATTCGTCGAACGTGCTCGCATCCTGTCCGCCGAGGCCGAATCCCGATTGGCCAAGCGGATCGAGTTCACGCGCCGCCGCTTCGAGCGGACGGTGCTGACGTCGCCGCTGCAAGACGCGGTCAAGCGCCAGCATCTCTCCGCCCTGTACGGCCCGCATGATCCGCGGATGGAGCAACCGGCGCCGCCGACCAAGCGCATCCCGACGATGCGCGAGATCGACGAACGCTGGGACGAGTACCTCGCCCAACGCAACGAGCTGATCGAATCCAACATCGCGCTGCTCGAGCACCTCGCGGCCCGGTATCGCACGTACGGCATCCCGCACGTCGATCTGGTGCAGCACGGCTCGCTCGGGCTGATCCGCGCGGTGGACAAGTTCGATTGGCGCCGCAACGTCCGTTTCCGCACGTACGCGGAGCTCTGGATCCGCCAGGCGATCGAGCGCGCGACCGACACCGATCGCGACTTGATCCACGTGCCGCGCCCGATCCGTCAGAAGATCTCGAAGGCGAACCACATCCATCGCAAGAGCGGTCGACTCGAGAAACTCGACGCGCAACGCTTCGCGGAGCTGACGGGCGTGGACCCGACGGCCGCCGCGCACGCGCTGAACGTCAAGTCGGGCATCGCGTCGCTCGACGCCAGCCTGTTCGACGACGGTGGTTCGCTGAAGGAGTCGGTCGCCGACGACGTCGACGCCGACGGCGTGACGAGCGTGGAACGCGAGCACCTGCGCTCGCGCGTGAACGGCCTGCTGTCGCAACTCCCGGAGCGCGAAGCGAAGGTGTTGAACCTGCGCTACGGCCTCGCGGGCGAGCAGCCGCACACGCTCGAGGAAGTCGGCGAACTGATGCACATCTCGCGCGAGCGCGTGCGTCAGCTCCAGAATCGAGCGATCGACCAGTTGCGGGACCGTGGCCGCAGCGTCGATCAACTGCTCGAGCTCTGATCGACGGCGATCGTCGCGATGCCAAGAAGGACGGGCCGCGCCTCGGAGTCGCCGAGGCGCGGCCCGCCGCATCGAGGGAGGAGGTTGGTAGACTCCGCCCCGCGATGGCCACGCAGACGAAGACCGACACCAAGACCAAAGAGAAGACCGAAGAGACGGTGCAGTACGCGCCGCTCTGGAACGTCATCCTGCTCGACGACGACGATCACTCGTACGAGTACGTGATCGAACTGCTCGGCGCGGTGTTCGGCCATCCGCCGGAGAAGAGTTTCCAATTGGCCGTCGAGGTCGACGGCACCGGCCGCGCGATCGTCTTCACCGCGCACCGTGAACTCGCGGAGTTGAAGCAGGAGCAGATCCACGCCTACGGCAAGGATTGGCGCATCCCGCGTTGCGCGGGCTCGATGACGGCGATCATCGAACCGGCCCCCGTGACGAGGGTGCCCGTCAACTCACGACGATCTGCCAGCGCTCCCCGTTGCCCTTCAACTCGGCGCGCGCGCCGGCGTTGATGCGCGCGACGATCTCCGACCAGGTCGCGAGGTCTTGCGCGTTGCGGATCACGAGCAGCGCTTTGCGCGCAGCGCGTTTCTTCAATTTGAGTTTCGGTTCGCGCTTCGGGGCGCGTTTGCCGGACGCGACGAGCGCAGCCCGCGCGCGCGTGAACTGGATCGGGAACACGCGGTGCCCAGCCGCCGCCACCACGTCGGCGGCTTCCTGGTACGACGCGGTCGGATGGCGCTTCACGAACGCCAACAGGCAAGCGAATGCGGCATCGGTTTGCGCACGTGTCGGCATCGAGGACTCCGTCGGAGCAGGACGCGGTGGGCGCCGGCTCGGCGGCCACCCTAGCACCCCCTCGGCAGCCCGTTGACGAAGTCCGACTCCTCGACTGCCCCGACCGGCCTGCGTGCGGTTGTCCCGTCGGTTGGCTCCGGGTACACAGACGCCGTTCCGAACGCGCACGAGGCAACCGATGGCCGGCAAGTACTTCGATGAATTGAAACCGGGCGACACGTTCCAGCACCGCAATGGCCGCACCATCACCGAGATGGACAACGTGCTGTTCTGCGCGCTGACGATGAACACGCAGCCGCTGCATCTGAACCACGAGTTCGCGGCGAAGACTCCGTTCGGACAACGCATCGTGAACGGCATCTTCACGATGGGACTCGTCGTCGGCTTGACCGTGCCCGAACTGACGGAGGGCACGATCGTCGCGAACCTCAGCTACGACCGCGTCGTCCATCCCGCTCCGGTGTTCCACGGCGACACCATCACGGTCGAATCGACGGTGCTCGAGACGAAGCCCTCGAAGAGCCAACCCGACAAGGGCGTGGTCAAGTTGCTGCACAAGGCCCTCAATCAGCACGGCAAAGTCGTGTGCGAGATCGAGCGCAGCGCACTGTTCCTGCGGAAGCCCCAAGCATGAAGCGCACGCGACGCGCGCTGTTGTTCGTGCCGGGGACCGATGGCGCGAAACTCGAGAAGGCGGCGAAACTCGGCGCCGACTGCGTGATCGCGGATTGGGAGGACGCGGCCGCACTGTCGAAGAAGCCCGAGGCGCGAGCGACGACGCTCGCCGCGCTGGCTCGCGTCGACTTCGGCCGCAGCGAACGCATCGTCCGCGTCAATCCGATCGGCAGCGGCCTCGAGCACGACGACTTCGCGGCACTCGCGAGCGCGACGACGCCGCCCGACGCGATCATGCTGCCGAAGGTCGAGGACGCGATGCACGTGCGCTTCGCGTCGAGTCGGTTGGCCGAGATCGAACGAGCGCGAGGACTCGCGCTCGGCACGATCCGCATCGTCGGAATCCTCGAAACGGCCCTCGGCCTCGTGAACGCGCGCGAGGTCGCCTTCGCGGATCCGCGCCTCGACGCGCTCGCGTTCGGCGCGGAGGACTATTGCGGCGACGTCGGGGCCACGCGAACGGCCGAGGGCCACGAGGTCGAGTGGGGCAAGCGAGCCCTCGTCGTCCACGCGGCCGCGGCGCGCGTGCAAGCGCTCGACACGCCGTTCGTCGACTTGAACGACGTCGAACGCTTGAAGGCCGACACGCGCCGCTCGATGGAGCTCGGCTACACGGGTCGCTTGGCGATCCACCCGAAGCAGGTCGAGCCGATCGTCGCGGTCTTCACGCCGAGCGCGGACGAGATCGCGGCCGCGCGTCGCCTGGTCGACGAACACACGCGCCATCAGGCGGAGGGCCGAGGCGTCTTCCAACTCGACGGAAGGATGGTCGACATGCCGATGGTGCGAGCGGCGGAACGGGTGCTGTCGAGGGCGAGGGCGGCCGGCGTGGCGTAGGGGCGCTCGCGTCCCTCGTCGTCCCTCGCGTCCCTCGTCGTCCCTCTCGCCCTACTCCACGCTCGCACTCTGCTCCCACATCACGACACCCTTCCGATCGACGACCCGCACGAGGTACTCCCCGCTCCGCAGCATCAGCGCCACCCGCGCTTTCCCGGGGCCGAGGACGACCTGATCCATCGGCACCGCGTCGTCGCCCTCGCCGGCGACGATCGCTTGCATCAGCACCACGTCATCGGCGACGACGCTCTCGGGCACCGGCCACACGCGCTTGCGCAATCCGCCGAGTTCCAACCAATCCGGCCGGCCGTCGACGATGCGCGTGCGCGGGAAGAACACCATCGCGTCGATCATGCCCGGCAGCGCGGTGTACGGCGCGCCGGCAGCGTCGAACAGCATCACGGGATGATCGGTCAGGAAGCCCTCGTCGTGCGCTTCGAGCCACGCGGGATGATCGTCGATCGCTCTGCCGCGCTCGGTCAGCACGATCAGGTCGATCGTCAGCGGATCGACGCCCGTGAGCTCCGCGAACACGCCGGCCATCGGCGTCCAGTCGCCGGGCGCGGCGGCCTTCGCTTCGGAGATGTGGTGCCGCCCCGCGAACACGACGACGCGCGCCGACGGATCGTCGAGCATCGTCGCGAGCTTCTTCGCCTGCGCGACCTCGCGTCGATTCGTGGCGTCGTTCGGTGAGGCGTCGTCGGGCCGCGGGCGCGCTTCCTCCGGCGACGCCTCGTACATCGCGAACGAGAAGCCGAGCGCATCCGCGCGCCGCAACAGGTCGCCGTAGAGCGGGTCCTTCGAGTAGTAGCCGCTCGTCATCACGGGATGGCCGCGCTCGTTCAACGCGCGGTCCTCGGCCAACGTCTCGCAGGCCAGATGCGTGAACCCCGCTTCGCGCAGTCCCTCGAGCACGAGATGCATGAACGCGCGCTCACGCGACGACAGATGCTCTTCGTCGAACATCACGACGCGTCGATCGCGCGCGAGTCGCAGCACCGCGTCGAGCGCGGGCTCGGCGCGCCAGCCCGCGAAATCGGGGCGCGCGCCGGCTCCGCGTGCCGGAGTGCCGAGCACGTCCATCAGCTTCGCGCGTTGTTCGAGCGCTGCCGCGTGCTCACCGACCCACGGAGCGATCGTGCCGAGGAAGTCGGGGACGAGCGGCGCCGCAGCGCCCAGATCCGGTGTCGTCGCAGCGCGCTCGGAGAGACCGAGCCACGCCGCGAGATATCCGCAATTGCCGAGTTCCTGGAACGGCATCGAAGCCGCTTCGACGGGCCAGGGCACGTCGGGAACGGCGACCGCCTGCTCGTCGCCCGACGCGAATGCAGCGACGCCGATGGCGATCGCTGCGAGGGACGACCACGAGGACGACGGACCGAACATGCGGACGACTCCAGCGAGCGGCGACTCCCTCGACGCGCGCGCACCGGCGGTCCGCCGCGCGAATCGGATCAACCGCCCGACAGCGCGGCCACGATCATGACCTCGTCGGTCGCGGCGACCGGCTCCGCCAGCGACCGCGCGAGCCGGCCACCGACGAACAACTTGATGTGCGGCCGGATGCGGTCCTGCTCGTCGATCATGCGGAACCGGATGCCGGAGTGGCGCCGCTCGAGATCGTCGAGCACGGCGGCGAGCGTCGCGCCCTCGGCTTCGACTTGCGTGCGCGATCCCGTGTACGAGATCAGCGGCGATGGCACGCGGACGTTCATGACGGCAAGCGCGCGGCGGTCACCGCGTAGACGTGCGGCAGGTGGCGCGCGACGTTCGACCAGTGCGCGCCTTCGTCGGTGCTCGCCCAGATCTCGCCGCTCGTCGTGCCGAAGTACAGACCGACCGGGTCGACGTGATCCGTGCACATCGCCTGACGCTTCACGGTCCACCACGCTTGCTCGCGCGGGAAGCCGACATCTTGGCGCTCCCAGCTCTTGCCTGCGTCGCGCGTGCGGTAGACGGCGGGCTTGCCCTCGATGCTCGTGCGCGGCCAGACCGTCTGGCCGTCCATCGGCATCACCCACGCGACGTCCGGGTTCTTCGGGTGGACGACGATCGAGAAGCCGACGTCGCCGATCTCCTTCGGCATCGCGTTGCCGATGCGGTCCCAGCGCGTCGCCGGACGCTCGATGAGGTAGATGCCGCAGTGGTTCTGCTGATAGAGGCGATCGGGCCGCGCCGGATGCTGGACCACGCAGTGCGCGTCGTGGCCGAACGCTGCGTTCGGATCGGGCAGGAAGTCCGCGGCGATGCCTTGGTTCAGCGGCGCCCAACTCTCGCCGCCGTCGGTGGTCTCGAACACGCCACCGCTCGACATGCCGACGTAGACGTGCTTCGCGTCGCGCGGGTCGACGTTGATCGAGTGCATCTTCGGCCCGTCCGGCGTGCCGTCCTGCGGACCGCCGGTCCATGCGCCGTACATCGCGTGCTCGTTGAAGCCTTTGACGCTGTCCCACGTCGCGCCGCCGTCGTGCGACTTGAACAGCGCTTGCGGCGACGTGCCGGCCCACCACACGTTCGGCTCACTCGCGTGCCCCGGGGTCAGCCAGAACACGTGATCGACGGCGCGGCCGCCGTCACCCACTTTCGGGAATGCCGGCGGGCGCGTCGCTTCGGTCCACGTCCGCCCGCGATCGCTCGACCGGAACACGGTCGGCCCGAGGTGCCCGGTCTTCGCCGCCGCGAGCAACGTCTTGCCGTCGCGCGGATCGAGCACGACGTGGTGGACGATGTGCCCGAAGAAATGCGGGCCGGAGATCGCGAAGCTCGACCGCTTCGCATCGCCATCGAGGAACCAGGCGCCCTTGCGGGTCGCGACGAACAGTTGCACGCGATCGGTCATGGGAGGACTCCAGAAGCTGCGCTGCGATACGGGCGCCGGGCGCGAGCGGGGCATGGTAGCCACCGACACGCCGACGCAGGACGCCGGGGGGTCGTGGGTTCGCGGCGCCGAGCGAATCGCTGGCGGAAAAATCGCGATGTTTCGTCAGGCACTCAGCGTCAGCGCGTTTGCGGCCATCGTCGACGGGTCCAAGGTGATCCGCCAACGAACGACCAGGCGACTCCCGAGCGGGGAGAGCACCTGGCCTCCGCCGTCCCGAGCAAGGCCTCAGCCCGGGTGGCGGCCCGGGTGACGGCCCGGGTGCTGGCCCGGGTGACGGCCCGGGTGACGGCCCGGGTGGCGGCCCGGGTGGCGGCCCGGGTGGCGGCCCGGGCCAAGGCCTCGGCCTGCACCCAACCCACGGTCCGTCGCGACCTAAAGGTCGCGACGGCTCCGTTCACTCAAAGCAGAACGCGGGCTTCGCCCGCGAAACCCAAAAGGCAAGCGGCCGCCCGCGGCCGCATCCCCAAGAAGAAGGCCCCCACACCCACGAAATCTCCCTCCGGCCCCTTCGCGGCAAGCCCCTGCCCGTCCCAAAACCAATCCCCGTCAGCCGCGCGACGGCCCCCTCGCTTCGCGCGCCAGCGCCCGCGCGCGGCATCCCGTGGGCGGACGCCGACCAAGGACTCCAAAACCACCCGCCCCCTGCGGGGGCGGGCGCGGCAACCCCAAACAGCACCCCCATCAAGCGCGCGGTCTGCGCTTCGAGGGGGCCGTCGCGCGGACCAAAGTCCCGTTCCTTCACTCCCTCGACGTAGTCCTGCGGTTCCAAGGCGCGGGGGTCCAGGGGGCCGCCGCCCTGCGGCCCCATGGTGCCGGCCGCACAGGCCATCACCCGACCTCCACCAGCACCTTCCCCCGCTCGACCACTTCCCCCTCCCGGCAATGCACGGCCCTCACGACGCCGTCGTGCGGCGCGGACAGGCGCATCTCCATCTTCATCGCCTCGAGCACGACGAGCGCGTCGCCGCGCTTCACCGTGTCGCCGGCCTTCACGTTCACTTTGACGACCTGGCCGTGCATCGTCGCGACGAGCGCATCGTTGCCGCTCGCGCCGTGCTTCTTCTTCGTGCGCGCCGCGTCGCCGCTCTCGAACTCGAGCACCGGACCGCCGACGACGCGCACGAGGCGACGATCGCCGTCCTTCGCAACGAACGCGCGCACGAGCTTGCCCGCGATCCGCAACGTCACGGCGCCACCGTCGACCGCGACGAGGTCGATCGCGTGCGAGCGTTCGCCGACACGTACGGTGCATTGCGAGCCACCCGCCGTCGCACGCTCGAGCAACACGTCGATCCGAGTTTCACCGCGCCGGAACGTGCCGCGCATCAGCCGCCTCCGCTGCGGAACCCGTCCGCTCGATCGAACGGGTCGTGTCGCTTCGCCGCTCGGCCAGCACCGCCGGCCGTCGCGCCGCCCGCCCCACTGGATCCGGCCTCGGCCTCCGCGACGATCAGCGCGATCAGCGCTTCGTCGTGAGAGCTCGGCTCGACCGGCTTCCAGCCACTCATGTGTTGATCGACGAACGTCGTCGTCGCCGCGCCCGCGCGGAACACTTCGTGCGCGAGCACGCCTTGGACGAACTCGAGGTTCGTCGCGACGCCGAGCACGGTCGCTTCGTCGAGCAACGCCTGCATGCGCGCGATCGCGTGCGTCCGATCCGACGCGTGGACGAGCAGCTTCGCCATCAGCGAGTCGTAATGCGTCGACACCACGTCGCCGGTCTCGTAGCCGGCGTCGATGCGGATGCCCGGCCCCATCGGCAAGTGCGCGAGCAGCACCTTGCCCGAGGACGGCACGAAGCCCGCGCCGGGGTCCTCGGCGTTCATGCGCACTTCGATCGCGTGCCCACGCCGCTGGACGTCGTTTTGCGCGAGCGGCAGCGGCCGCCCCTCCGCGACATGCAACTGCAGCCCGACGAGATCGAGGCCCGTCACGAGTTCCGTGACCGGATGCTCGACCTGCAGACGCGTGTTCATCTCGAGGAAGTAGAAGTCCTTGTTCGCGTCGACGAGGAACTCGATCGTGCCCGCGTTCGCGTACCCGCACGCCTTCGCCGCCGCGACCGCCGCCTGGCCCATGCGTTCGCGCAGCGCGTCGTCGATGAACGGCGACGGCGCCTCCTCGACGATCTTTTGATACCGGCGCTGGACCGAACACTCGCGCTCGCCGAGATGGATCGCGCCACCGAGATGATCCGCGAGCACTTGGATTTCGACGTGGTGCGCGCCTTCGAGATAGCGCTCGAGGAACAAGCGCCCGTCGCCGAACGCCTTCTCCGATTCGCGCGAGGCGCCTTCGATCGCGTCCTTCAGCTCGGTCGCCGCGCGCACGATGCGCATGCCGCGACCGCCGCCACCCGCCGCGGCCTTCACGAGCAACGGGAAGCCGATCTTCATCGCTTCCGCGCTCAAGCGTTCGACGCTCTCGCGCCCGTCGCCCTGGAAGCCCGGCACGATCGGCACGCCAGCCTTCTGCATGGCGGCGCGCGCCGACGTCTTGTCGCCCATGATGCGCATCGCGGCGCCGCTCGGCCCGACGAAGATCAACCCCGCGGCAGCGACTTGGTCCGCGAAGTCCGCGTTCTGCGACAGGAAGCCGTAGCCGGGATGGATCGCGTCCGCGCCGTGCTCCTTCGCCGCCGCGATGATGCGATCACCGCGCAAGTAACTGTCGCTGGCCTTCGCGGGTCCGAGCACGACGACGCGATCACCCACTCGGGTATGGAACGCGCCGACGTCGGCCTCGCTGCAGACGGCGATCGTCTCGATGCCACGCTCGCGCGCGGCGCGTGCGACGCGCACGGCGATCTCGCCGCGGTTCGCGATCAACAGGCGACGAATGGGTCGTACGGAATGCGCCACGGTCACATCCGGAACACGCCGAACGTCGAATCCTCGACGCGCGCGTTCAAAGCGGCGGACAGGGCCAAGGCCAGCACGCGCCGCGTTTCCGGGGGATCGATGATGCCGTCGTCCCACAACCGCGCCGATGACGTGTACGGACTGCCTTCGGCGTCGTACTTGTCGAGGATCGGCTGCTTGAATGCGTCGGCTTCGGCCTTGTTCATCACCGGCTTGCCTTCGCGCGCGAGCTGGTCCTGCTTCACGGTCAGCAGCACGTTCGCGGCTTGCTCGCCGCCCATGACGGAGATGCGCGCGTTCGGCCACATGAACAAGAAGCGCGGCGAGTACGCGCGGCCGCACATTCCATAGTTGCCGGCGCCGAAGCTGCCGCCGACGATCAGCGTCAACTTCGGCACGTTCGCGTTCGCGACCGCGTGGACCATCTTGGCGCCGTCCTTCGCGATGCCGCCGCGCTCGTATTCTTTGCCGACCATGAAGCCCGTGATGTTCTGCACGAACAGCAACGGGATCTTGCGCATCGCGCACAGCTCGACGAAGTGCGCGACCTTCAGCGCGCTCTCCGAGAACAGCACGCCGTTGTTCGCGACGATGCCGATCGGCATGCCTTCGAGGCGCGCGAAGCCCGTGACCACGGTCGTCGCGTAGTTCGCCTTGAACTCGCGGAAGCGCGAGCCGTCGACGATGCGCGCGATGACTTCGCGGACGTCGTACGTCTCGCGGAACGTCGCCGGGATGACGCCGTAGAGCTCCTCGGCCGCGTACTTCGGCGGCTCGGGCGGCGCGAGGTCGAGGTCGACGGTCTTCGTCGTGTTCAACGTCGCGACGATGCCGCGTGCGAGTTCGAGCGCGTGCTCGTCGTCGAGCGCGTAGTGATCGGCGACTCCCGATTGGCGCGTGTGGACTTCGGCGCCGCCGAGTTCCTCGGCGCTGACTTCTTCACCGGTCGCAGCTTTCACGAGCGGCGGGCCGCCGAGAAAGATCGTCCCGTTGCCCTTCACGATGATCGTCTCGTCGCTCATCGCGGGAACGTACGCGCCGCCCGCGGTGCACGAGCCCATGACGACGGCGACTTGCGGAATGCGCTTCGCCGACATGCGCGCTTGATTGAAGAAGATGCGGCCGAAGTGGTCGCGATCGGGGAACACGTCGGCTTGCAGCGGCAGGAACGCGCCGCCCGAGTCGACGAGGTAGACGCACGTCAGGCGGTTCTGCTCCGCGACTTCCTGCGCGCGCAGGTGCTTCTTCACGGTCAGCGGGTAGTACGTGCCGCCCTTCACGGTGGCGTCGTTCGCGACGATCATGCACTCGCGGCCAGCCACGCGGCCGATGCCCGTCACGACGCCCGCGGACGGCGCGTCGCCGTCGTACATGCCGTAGGCGGCCAGCGCCGACAGCTCGAGGAACGGCGAGCCGGGATCGAGCAAGCGGTCGATGCGCTCGCGCACGAACAGCTTGCCTTGGCTCTTGTGGCGCGCCTGCGCCTTCTCGCCGCCGCCCTTGCGGACCTCGGCCAAGCGCTCGCGCAGTTGCGCGGCGAGCGCGCGATTGACGTCCGCGTTGGCTTTGAAGCGCGCGTCGTCGGACCGGATCTGGGTGTCGAGGATGTCCATGGAGCGCGGCACGATAGCGGGCGAACGCGCGGTTCGGGAAGGCGGGATCGATCCGCGATCGCGCCACCGGCCCGCGTCAGAACAAGTCGCGCGTTTGGTTCCTCGTCCCGCAGTAGAGGCACGCGCCGGTCCGCACGGAAACCGTCCGCCCGCAGCTCGAGCACGACGTCACGCCCGTCTTCGGCGCGACGCGCCCGTCGAGTTTGCCGTCGCGCAGATCGATCTGTTCGACGAGCTTCGCGAGGTCGGCGTCCGAAACGTCGGTCTTCGCCTTCAGCAGCGTCCACATCCCTTCGCACAGCATCTGCAGGCGATCGACCTGGACGCGCAGATCGGACACTTCGTCGGCGACGCCGCGCACCGAGCTCTTCGCCCGATCCGCGGAGCTGGCCGCCGACTCGGCGGCGACCTGGGCTTGGACCGCCTTGCTGATCGTCATGAAGTCGATGAAGTCCATGTCGTCTCCGTGCTCCTCGCGCCCATTCGGGGCGCCGTTCCGATGGGACTCTCCGGTGGGACTCTCCGGGCTCGCGGGCGAAGTCCTACGGCCAGATCGCGCGTGCCTTCGTCACAAGGTCGTTCGCGTTCAGGCGGACTCCGACGAAGACGCTGCGATCGAGCCGGTTCGGATTCGACGTGATCGGTCCGATCCGGAACGCCGCGTCCCAGCGTGCGAGCTTGCGGTCGAGTTCCGGTGAGCCCGTTGCTTCGCCGCTGAACCGCGGACCGAGCATCCCACGTACTTGGTTCACCGACTGTCCGATGAGGACCTGCTGCTCGATGAGATCGTCGAGCATGCGCAGGCGCAGCGAGACGTCTCGACTGCCTTCCCCATCCCAACGCTCGGCGTCGAACGCGAGCGGATCTCCGAACTCCGCCGACGAGCGCGGAGGCGCCTTGGAGATCGAGCGGAACCCGAACGCGAACGCGCCGACGAGGGCACCCAAGAACAAAACGATCGCGAGGGCGATCCAGGCGTTGTAACGCGCACGCCAATTCGAATCGCGCGGCATCAACAGGTCGGCGCTCGGCAGCGCGATCGTCGGATCGATCGCACGCGATCGCCTCGAGAACGTCACCACGCGATGCGCCTGCCGGGCGGAGCGTGGACCCGCCGCGGTCACGACCCCTTGCGTCGACAGGGCGACGATGCGCGCGGTCCACTCGAACAGTTCGCGCGCGGGTTCGGGGACGTCGAACGGCACGACTCTCACGTCGGTGCGGAACTGCGCGTTCTGGAGCGCGGGCCCCAATTCACGCGGCACGCTGCGCTCATCGATGGACTCGCTCGGCGCGACGACGATGCGCCACTGCGGGGACGCGAAGACGAAGCCGGTCGGCTCGACCGACCAACGCGTGTTCTGCGGCAACTGGCGCTCGTCCGTGAACGGCTCGCGGGACCAGATCGTCAGCGTGTCCGACATCGAGTGCATCCCCCGCGGCCGAAACCGCCTCGGAGGATAACGCGTGGGTGCGGAATCGCGAAGCCGCCGACGCGCGCGAAACGACCTACCGCGCGCACGGGACCGCGACGATGCGATCCTCTTCCGCGATCCACGCCGACAACTGCTGGCCGTAGCAGCAGCCCGAATCGAGGCCGCGCGCGAACTCCCGCGTCACGAGCCCCTGCATCGCGAAATGCCCGAACACGGCGATCTCGGGCCCCTGCCAGAAGTCGAGCCAGTTGCGCCACGGCGCCGGCGGGGTCTGTCCCCGCTCGAACTGGTCGTCGATCAACTGCGTGCCGTCCGCTTGGCAGTACCGCGCGGACAGCGCGAACCGCACGTCGGCGTCGTCGAACGGCGATTTGCCCGCGGAGCGCAGCGCGTCGAAGCGGATGCGCAATGCCGCGGCGCGCGCTTCGATTTTGTGCCACGTCGGCCGGATCGCCGCATGCACGAGCACGACGTCCTCGAGCAACATCAGCAACGGTCGGCTCTCGAGCCACAACAGCAACAGATCGCGGTCGTCGGCCGCGAGCACGTCGTCGAACGTGTCCGATGCTTTCTGCGCGCGCCGCCCCACGGCGGTCTCGAGCAGCGCGACGTCGTGGTTGCCGAGCACGGCGTCGGCTTCCAGCTGCATCGCCAGACGCACGACCGCCGCCGAGGCCGGCCCTTTGTTCACGAGATCGCCGACGAAATACAGCCGATCGACGCCCTGCGCGAAGCCCGTGGCGTCGAGCAAGTGTTGCAGCGGTTCGACGCAACCTTGCACGTCGCCGACGAAGATGCGCCGCGGTGCCGCCATCGCTCAGCCGAGCGCGGACTTCGCCGCGGCGACGACCGCCGCCGCGGTGAGTCCGAACTGTTCGGCGAGGATCGGCGCCGGCGCCGAAGCGCCGAAGCGATCGATCCCGACGCATTTGCCGCGCGTGCCGACGTAGCGCTCCCAGCCGCGCGTCGCGCCGGCCTCGACCGACACGCGTGCGGTCACGGCCGCGGGCAGCACGGACTCGCGATACGCCGCGTCCTGCGCGTCGAACGCTTCACAGCACGGCATCGACACGACGCGCGTCGGGATGCCGCCGCGCTCGAGTTCGTCCTTCGCGGCGAGCGCGAGATGGACCTCGGTCCCGGTGCCGATGACGATCGCCTTCGGTGCACCGCCACTGGCCTCTGCCAGCACGTAGCCGCCACGATGCAGCCCCTTCGCGCTCGCGAACTTCGTGCGATCGAGGTTCGGCACGGCCTGACGCGACAGTACGAGCACGGTCGGCCCGTGCGTGTGCTTCATCGCGTAAGCCCACGCTTCGGCCGTCTCGGTCGAATCGCACGGCCGCACGACGTGGCAATTGGGCATCACGCGCAACGACTGCAGGTGCTCGATCGGCTGGTGCGTCGGCCCGTCCTCGCCGAGCATCACCGAGTCGTGCGTGAACACGCCGATGACCGGCAAGTGGTTCAGAGCCGCGAGGCGCAGCGCCGGACGCAAGTAGTCGGTGAACACGAAGAACGTCGACACGAACGAACGCACGCCGCCGTGCCATGCCATGCCGTTCGCGATCGCGGCCATCGCGTGCTCGCGCACGCCGTAGCGGATGTTGCGGCCTTGGCCCGTGACGCCGTCGAAGTCGGCAGCGTCCTTGATGCGCGTGTTCGTCGACACCGACAGGTCGGCGTCGCCACCGAGGAACCACGGCACCTTCGCGGCCACCGCGTTCAGCGCTTTGCCCGACGACTGGCGCGTCGCGAGCTTTTCGCCGGCAGGGAACTGCGGCAGGCACGCGTCGAAGTCGGCGGGCAGTTCGCCCTTCTGTGCCATCGCCCATTCGCGCGCGAGATCGGGATGCGCCGCGGCCCACGCGCCGAAGCGCTTCTGCCATTCCGCGCGCGCCGTGGCGCCCGCGGACGCACGCGCCGCGAACGCGGCCTTCGCGGCGTCGGGCACGAAGAAGTGTCGATCCGGATCCCAGCCGAGCGCTTTCTTCGTCGCGGCGACCTCGTCGGGACCGAGCGGCGAGCCGTGGGCCTCCGACGTCCCGCCCTTGTGCGGCGAGCCGAACCCGATCGTCGTCTTGACGACGATCAGCGACGGCTTGCCGGATTCGGCCTTCGCCGCGGCGATCGCGTGCGCGATGCCGGCGACGTCGTGGTCGCCGTCCTTCACGACTTGGACGTGCCAGCCGTACGCCTCGTAGCGCTTGGCGACGTCCTCACCCGTGAACGACAGCGACGTCGGCCCGTCGAGCGACACGTCGTTCGAGTCGTACAGCATCACGAGCTTGCCGAGCTTCAAGTGGCCGGCGAGCGACGCGGCCTCGGACGAGATGCCTTCCATGAGGCAGCCGTCGCCGACGATCGCGTAGGTGGAGTGGTCGACGATCGTGTGGCCGGGGCGGTTGTAGCGCGCTGCCTGGAAGCGCTCGGCAATGGCCATGCCGACGGCGTTCGCGGTGCCCTGCCCGAGCGGTCCGGTGGTCGCCTCGACGCCCTTGGTCAGGAACGCTTCGGGATGGCCCGGGGTCTTGCTGCCCCACTGCCGGAACGACTGCAGATCGTCGATCGACAACGGGAAGCCGTAGAGGTGCAACAGCGAGTAGAGCAGCATCGACCCGTGGCCGGCCGACAGCACGAAGCGGTCGCGGTCCGGCCAGGCGACGTCGGCAGGATCGAAGCGCAGATGCTGGTTCCACAGCGCGTACGCCATCGGCGCGGCGCCGAGTGGCAGGCCGGGATGTCCCGAGTTCGCCTTCTGCACGCCGTCGATCGACAACGTCCGGATGGTGTTCACGCAAAGTTGTTCGAGTTCGGAACTAGCCACGCGCCCTCCCGTATCTTGCGGCATCGATGTGGGTGTTTCGGCATCTTGCGGCCGTGACCACGCATGGCGATGCTTCGCGGCCGCGAACATAGCGGCCACCGGCGTCGCTCACGAGGCCGCGCCGCAAGCCAATCGTCCAGCGTCGCGCCGAATCCAGCCGTCCCCCGCCGAGCGGGCCAAGCAGCCCCGTCCCCCAAGCCCTACCCGAGGAGACCGTCGATGCAGTTCGCTCCGCCCGTGTTCGCCATCGTCGCGCTTGCCTCTCTGCTGGCCGGCGACAAGGGACCGCCGTCCGAGATCAACGCGACGCCGGGCGGCAAGATGAAGATCGTCTACGGCTCGCCGACGTGGCGCGACGAGTTCGCGTCGCAATGGCAATCGCAGCGCAACTGGCGCCTCGGCTCGGGCGGCGCGACGACGTTGGACACCGCGGGCGGTCTGATCTTCGAGGACGCCGTGCTGTTCCCCGGACAGTGCAACGTCGGCCTGACCTCGGGCGGCGCCGACGGCTACCAGCTCGTGTTCCATCACGACGGCACCAACTACGGCGGCGGCGCGGCCGAAGCCAAGGCGGCGTTGAAGCACTACGACCTCGACCCGAAGAAGCAGGCGAAGTCGCTCGAGATCGGCTTCCCGAAGAACAAGGACGGCGAAGGCTACGTGTTCACGGTGCGCTTCGGTCCGAACGAGCTGAACGCCCCGTTCACCACGGCGAAGGCGAAGACCATCAAGGGCAAGTTCAAGGACACCGCGACCGAGTTCACGTACCTCGAGCGCGCCGATCTCGAAGCCCTGGCGAAGACCGCGGCCGCGCAGCAGATCCAGATCGCGAAGGCCGACGCCAAGAAGGGCAAGATCCTGCGCGACGTGATGCTGAACGGCGGCGACGAGCCGAAGCTGACGTTCCTGAAGGCCGGCGAAACCAGCAGCCTCGCGTTCGTGAGGGGTCAGACGCGCGACGCGGCGAAGCCCGGCAAGACGATGATCGCGGCGTTCGAGTCCTCGAAGGACGGGTCGTTCCTCGTCATCGGGATCGGCGCGAAGGAATACGTGTTCGCGACCACCGAAGACCTGATGACGGACGACTGAGCCGCGGCCGGCGGTCCGTGCGCGGACAGGATCACCCGTGCAATCGGAGCTCGCGGATCTCGTGCGGCTCCAACGTCACGCGCCGACCGTCGTCGGACAACACGACCGGTCGGCCCGCATCGATCCCGAGCAGCTTGCCGACGATCGAACTGCGGCCCTCGATCGGGACCGTCAACAGCGCTCGCACGCGTTGACCGACGAAGCGCTCGACGTGGCGCGGAGTCGACAACAGTCGGTGATTGCCGGGTGATTCGAACTCGATCTCGTAGTCGGTCGGGTCGAGACCGCGCGTGGTCAGTTCCTGATGCAGTCCGCGCACGAGGTCGACGAGCAAGTCGGCGTCGACGACGCCCAGATCGCGATCGACGACGAAGCGCGCGCGGCCACCGGGGTGCACCGAGTGCTCGAGCAACTCGCAGTGCAGCGCGGTCACCACGGTCTGCGCGGCTTCGAGGACGACCGAGGTCGGCATCGGCGGCGCGGGCTTCTTGTCCTTCTTGCGCATGCGCTGCTCGCGCGGCGGGTGGTGATCGTGGATGTCCTCGTCGTCGTGTCGCATGCGCGGGACGGTAGCAAACCGATCGACGCGAGGTTCACGGCCTCGTTCGAACCATGCGTCGCGCGAGGCCGATCGTCCGCGCGCCCCGACGCTCGCCGACCCGGACCGACCGATCAGCCGATGCGCTCGATCGTGAACGTGCCGACCGGCGGCGACGAGTTTTTGAAGTACTTGTTCCGCACGCGCCGCACGACGCCGCTCGAGTCCGCATCGTCGGAGTTGAACGACTTGCCCTGGTCGGTCCCGGCGTCCCACGGACGCAGCGGGATCTCGATCGTCGGCGTCCAGACCTCGCCCGCGCGCAACGGCAACCTCGATACGCCGACGAACCAGTCCGGACTCGGCGCCAACATCGACACCAGGGTCAGGTAGGCGAAGTCGCGTCGCGCCGTGAACACGATCGAGGTGGAACCCGGCGACGCGAGCCCCGAGCCGAGCAGCACCTGATCCGCACGACCCTGCGCGATGCGCGCCTCCACACGTTCCGCGAGCGGATACGGATCGCCGTCCTCGGCCATCGCCTCGATGCCGTACGAGGCATGGCCGCGCTTGTGCCAAAAGCGCGTGTTGCCGCGATGCGTCGCACCGACCAGCGCCGAGTAGTGCCCACCGGCCGGGAACGCGCCCGGATGCGTGACGTCCGTCCAGGTCGACGTGAACGTGACGCGGTACACAGCGGTCTCGGACGTCGGATCGAAAGCGGGTGACGGGCTCGAACGGGACGACGATGCCGAAGCGACTGCGGCCGCGACGACGACGAACGGAACGATGAACATGCGTTTCGACATGGGGATCTCCGGTCGGTGTCCCGGTTGCGAGAGGATTCGCCCAGGGACACCGGCGCCGGCCTTCGATGCGAGTCGGGCGCCGCGGTGTCCGAGTTCCCGACGTCGCGGCATCGCGCATTCGCCGCTCCGAGTGCGACTTGGACGGCCATCACGTGGTCGGCGTGCGCTCCTAGGTCCCCGTTCCGGAGCCGGTTGCGTCGACGGTCTTCCACCACCGCGACGCTTCGCCGCCGACGCGGCCCTTCCTTCCGCCCGGATCGCGTGTCAAAATCGGCCGTTTCCTCGATGCCCCTCATTTGCACAGGAACCGACACGCTATGACGCGCAACGCCGCGATCGAGTCTTGGGTCAAGGAGATGGCCGCCGTCACGCAGCCGGATCGCATCCACTGGTGCGACGGCTCGCAGGCCGAATACGACGCCCTGGTCCAGCTGATGCTGAAGGACGGAACGCTGATCGAGCTCGATCAGCAGAAGTGGCCGAACTGCTACCTGCACCGCTCGCATTCGAGCGACGTCGCGCGCGTCGAGCACTTGACCTTCATCTGCTCCGACTCGAAGGACGACGCCGGGCCGACCAACAATTGGATGTCGCCCGCCGACGCCAAGGCCAAGGTCTGGCCGCTGTTCTCCGGCTGCATGAAGGGCCGGACGATGTACGTGATCCCGTACCTGATGGGCCCGGCCTCGTCGCGCCTGTCGAAAGTCGGCGTCGAGATCACCGACTCACCGTACGTCGTCGCCAACATGCGCACGATGACGCGCATGGGCAACGTCGCGCTCGAGCACCTCGGCTCGGCCACGGAGTTCTGCAAGGGCCTGCACTCGATCGGCGAGCTGAACCCCGAGAAGCGCTTCATCTGCCACTTCCCGAAGTCGCGCGAGATCTGGTCGATCGGCTCGGGCTACGGCGGCAACGCGCTGCTCGGCAAGAAGTGCTTCGCGCTGCGCATCGCTTCGAACATGGGCCGCGATCAGGAGTGGATGGCCGAGCACATGCTCATCCTCGGCGTGCAAAGCCCACAGGGCGTCACGAAGTACGTCGCCGCGGCGTTCCCCTCGGCTTGCGGCAAGACCAACCTCGCGATGCTGGTGCCGCCGCCGGAGTTCAAGGGCTGGAAGGTCTGGACGGTCGGCGACGACATCGCCTGGTTGCGCTACGGCGACGATGGTCAACTCTGGGCGATCAACCCGGAAGCCGGATTCTTCGGAGTCGCGCCGGGCACCGGCGACGACACCAACCCGAACGCGATCGCGGCGCTGCGCAAGAACTCGATCTTCACGAATGTCGCGGTGACCGAAGATCGACAGCCGTGGTGGGAAGGCTTCGGCAAGCCGCCCGCGAAGGCGACCGATTGGAAGGGCAACCCCTGGACGCCCGACTCGAAGGAGAAGGCGGCCCATCCGAACGCGCGCTTCACGGCCCCTGCGAAGCAGTGCCCGAGCGCCTCGCCGGAGATGGAGAACCCGAAGGGCGTGCCGATCTCGGCATTCATCTTCGGTGGCCGTCGCGCAACCACGATGCCGCTCGTGTTCCAGGCGTTCGATTGGAACCACGGGGTGTTCGTCGGCGCGGGCATGGGCTCGGAGACGACCGCGGCGGCGACCGGTGCCGTCGGCATCGTGCGTCGCGACCCGTTCGCGATGCTGCCGTTCTGTGGCTACAACATGGGCGACTACTTCGGCCACTGGTTGAAGATGGGCGCGAAGTCGGCGAAGGCGCCGAAGGTGTTCCACGTCAACTGGTTCCGTAAGGACAAGAACGGCAAGTTCCTGTGGCCGGGATTCGGCCAGAACATGCGCGTGCTGCAGTGGATCCTCGAGCGCTGCGAGGGCAAGGGTGCCGCGACGACGACCCCGATCGGCCACGTGCCGGCGGCGGGCGCCATCTCGACGCAAGGCCTCGACATCTCGCCGGATCAAATGAAGGACCTGCTCGCCGTCGACAAGACCGAGTGGGCGAACGAAGCCAAGGGCATCGCCGAGTTCTTCGGCCAATTCGGCGAGCGCCTGCCGCCCGCCATGAAGCAGCAGCTCGACGAGTTGAACACGCGCCTCGCTTGACTCCTCGAACGCGGTGACGCGCGGCCGTCGGATGCCCCTACTCGGGGGAGCCGGCGGCCGCGCGCGCCGTTCGTGCCCGTCCGATCCACTCCCGTCCGCAACTCCGCTGGAGTCTCTCGCATGGCCCTCAAACCCGCCGCCGTCCTCGATGCGCTCCGCGCGGTGATCGACCCCGACTTGCATCGCGACATCGTCAGCCTCGGGTTCGTGAAGGACGTCGCGATCGACGGTGGCAAAGTCGCCGTGGTGGTCGAACTCACCACGCCGGCTTGTCCCGTGAAGGACCGCTTGAAGGCCGAGTGCGAGCAACTCCTGCGCGCACTCCCGGGCGTCACGAGCGTCGACGTCAAGATGACGGCCCAGGTGCGATCCGCGGCGAACGCGAGCGGGCCGGTGTTACCGGGAGTCCGCAACGTGCTCGCCGTGGCATCGGGCAAGGGCGGCGTCGGCAAGTCGACGGTTGCCGTGAACCTCGCCGCGGCGCTCGCGAAGATCGGCGCGCGCGTGGGCTTGATGGACGCGGACGTCTACGGCCCGTCGGTCGCGCGCATGGTCGGCGGCAAGGGACAAGCGCAAGCGACGCCCGAAGGCATGCTGCGCCCGTTCGAAGCGCACGGCATGAAGTTCATGTCGATGGGCATGCTCGTCAACGACCAGTCCCCCGTCGTCTGGCGCGGCCCGATGGCGTCGGGCTTGATCCAGCAATTCCTGACGAAGGTCGACTGGGGTGATCTCGATTACCTCGTCGTCGACCTGCCGCCCGGCACGGGCGACGTGCAGATCACGCTGACGCAGAGCGCGAACATCACCGGCGCGGTCATCGTCACCACGCCGCAGGACGTCGCATCCGAGGTCGCGAGCCGCGGCCTGAAGATGTTCGGCGCGGTCAAGGTCCCCGTGCTCGGCGTGGTCGAGAACATGAGCTACTTCGTCGCTCCCGACACCGGTCGCAAATACAACATCTTCCGCCCCGAAGGCGGCGAAGCGCCCTACAAGCGCTGGGGCGTTCCCTTGCTCGGCGAGATCCCGATCGAGCCGAAGCTCGCCGGGCTCGGCGACAAGGGCATCCCGGTGGTCGTGGCCGAACCCGGCAGCGATACCGCGCGTGCGTTCCTCGATCTCGCGCAGCGCGTCGCCGCGGCGTTGTCGACGGTGACGATGAGTCAGGCCGCGACCGGCGCACCGATCGACGTCGATGCCGGCGGCGAGCAACTCCAGATCGCGTGGGACGACGGTCACATCTCGAAGCACAACTTCCAGCGCTTGCGCTTCCAGTGCGCGTGCGCGCAGTGCGTCGACGAACGAACCGGCAAGCGTCGCATCGTGCTCGAGTTCATCGATCCGAACGTGCGGCCGAAGCTGATCGAGCAGAGCGGTCGCTACGCGTTGCAGATCACGTGGACCGACAATCACAGCACCGGGCTGTACACGTTCGATCGACTGCGCCAGTCGTGCGAATGCCCGGCGTGCGTCGAAGGACGCGCCGCGCGCTGATCACGAGCGCTCGAAGTCGCTCTCGAGGAACTTGTCGAGCATCATCTCGAGCTCCGGCAGCGGCTTCGCTTTCGGGTCGAGCGCCAAGCTCTTCAGCGCGAGGTCGATGCACGTCCGGACGTCGACGTTCGCTTCTTTCGCCGCCTGGGACTCGAGTTCGCTCTTCAGCTCGACGTCGCGCATGCCGCCGATCGTCCACACCGCGACGCCGCGGACGTTGCCGTTGTTGTCGGTCAGCTTCTCCGCGAGGACCTTGCGCGTTTCCGCGTCCGGCGGCAGGACGCGCAACGCGACGAGCGCGTTGAGCTCGACGAGCGACTCCTTGGCGACGCACGCCTTCTTGACCAGCGCCTGGACCTCGGCGCTCTTCGGATCGCAGGCGACGAGCGCGCGCGGGATCTCGCAGGCCACCATCGCCATCGGCTTCTTCTTCCACAACTTCGTCAACGGAGCGATCGCGGCCGGAAGTCCGATCTTCTCCAGCGCCACGATCGCGTGACGGACGACGTTGGTGTTGGAGTCCGTCAGGCGCTCGACGACGTGGGGCAGCGCGTCGTAGTTGCCCTTGTTCGCGAGCGCGTCGAGTGCGTCGGCTCGCGTGTCGTCCATCACCTTCGGACCGAGCAACGAGAACAGCGCGTCCCGTGCGCGCAGATCGTCGATCTTGCCGAGCTCGGCGATCGCCGGCTTGCGGCGCTCGGCGTTGCGGTCCTTCGCGACCTTGATCAGGTCGTCGATCTGCTTGGCGACGTCGTGTTCCTCGGCGCCGCCGGCGCCGGCTTGCAGCGCCTTCTCCGCGACCCGCATCATCTTCAGCAGGTCGTTCTTGCTGATGACGTAGGCGCGGCGCGTCAGCACTTTCTTGTCCGGCGACACCAGCACGTGCTGCGGACTGATCACGGCATCGGTCCCGATGAACGCGTCGGAGGTCTTGATCTCGAGCTTGTGGTGCTCGGCACACGTGACCGTCCCGAAGCGCGGGCAGGGCGCCGTCGACTCCTCGGGATTGTGGAAGAACGTGCTGGCGATGATGCAGACGAAGTCCTTGCTGCGGGCGACGAACTCCGGGTCCTTGTAGACCGCCACCATGCCGTCGCTGGCCGGCTCGCCGTTCATGTTGAAGCAGACGAGCACCGGCACGTTGCGCGCCTTCGCCGACGCGAACGCGGCATCGAACTCCTTCTCCCAGGCGACCTGGTCGGCGAGCACGCTCAAGGCCAAGACAGCGGCTGCGAGCATCGGCGGCACCCCTCGATCGATGGACCGGAGACCTCGTGAGACGACACGGGGACGAATCCGTTCATGGCTTCTTTCACTGAAACCGTGAACGGTTGCGAGATTCCGCGGTTCGGAAGGAGTTCATCCGAGCTTTGCGTGACTCACACCGCGAAACTCGGATCCTGTGACGAGTTCGGAGGCGCGCCCTGGCGCGCCGACTCCGCATGCGTATGTTCGCGCGTCCGTGCGCAGGCCGGCGCCGGTTCGCTCCTTGCAGGAGAGGAGTCCCCATGGTGCAGATGCGCAAGATCCCAAACGACCCCGAGAAGACGCGACGTGCGCTGAACACGATCAAGGTCGTCGCGGTCGTCGTCGTGCTGCTCGCGACGGTGTCGTCGTTCTGGTTCACCGTCGAGGCCGGGCAGCAGGCGGTCATCACGCGCTTCGGCGCGTTCAACCGCATCGCGCCGCCGGGCCTGCACTTCAAGCTGCCGCTCGGCATCGAGCAGGCCACCAAGATCCGCGTCGACCTGGTGCGCAAGCAGGAGTTCGGCTTCCGCAGCGTCAACGACGACGGCACGGTCTTCGACGACCTGCAGCAGTTCGGCTACACCGGCGCCAGCACGCGCTACTCGGGCAACGACTTCACGCGTGAATCGTTGATGCTCACCGGCGACTTGAACCAGGCCGACGTCGAGTTCTCGGTCCAGTACCGCATCAGCGACGCCAAGAACTACCTGTTCAACGTGCGTGATCCGGAACGCACGTTGCGCGCCCTCGCCGAATCGGCGATGCGCGGCGTCGTCGGCGATTCCGGCATCGACGAAGTGCTCGGCAAGAACCGCACCGAGATCGAGGTCGAGTCGCTGCGCCACCTGCAAGCCGCGATGGACCTCTACCAATGCGGCATCCACGTCGAGCGCGTGGTGCTGCAAAGCGCGTTGCCGCCGGGCCCGGTCGCGGCCGCGTTCACGTCGGTCAACAACGCCGAACAAGAGAAGAACACGATGATCAACGAGGCCCTGCGCTCGTTCAACCAGATCATCCCCGCCGCGCGCGGGCAGGCCGAACAGGTGGTCAGCACCGCCGAGGGTTACAAACTCGAACGCGTCAACCGCGCGCTCGGCGAGGTCTCGCGCTTCGAGCAGATCCTGACCGAGTACACGAAGGCCAAGTCGATCACGCGCAAGCGGCTCTACTACGAGACGCTCGCCGAGGTCCTGCCGCGCATGACGAAGACCGTGATCGTCGACGAAGAGGTGAAAAGCGTGCTGCAGCATCTCGATCTCGCCGCGGGCGCGCCGACGGGAGGTGCGAAATGAAGTTCCTGGTGCTGTTGATCGTCGTCGGCGGCGCGTTGCTCCTGAACGCGGCGCTCTACACGGTGTCCGAGACCGAGACCGTCGTCATCACGAACTTCGGCGATCCGGTCGGCGAGCCGATCCGTGAAGCCGGACTGCATTTCAAGACGCCGTTCGTGAACGAAGTGCATCGCTTCGACGAACGCATCCTCGAATGGGACGGCGACGCCAACCTCGTGCCGACCGCGGAGAAGACGTTCATCTTCGTCGACACCACCGCGCGCTGGCGCATCGCCGATCCGTTGAAGTTCCTGAAGACCCTGCGCGACGAAGACGCCGCGCGGAGTCGTCTCGACGACATCCTCGACAACGCCACGCGGACGTGGATCTCGTCGCACAGCTTGATCGAAGCCGTGCGCTCGACCAACCGGACGTTCGCGAGCGAGCTCACCGACGACGCCAGCCTCGGCGACACGCAGCAGGTCGCGACCAAGATCGTCGTCGGCCGCGAGAAGATCGTCGAAGGCATCCTGCAGCAAGCGCGCCCGAGCGTGCGCGAACTCGGCATCGAGCTGGTCGACTTCCGCTTCCGCCGCATCGAATACGAAGAGAGCACGCGCCAGAAGGTCTACGGCCGCATGACGTCCGAACGGCAGCGCGTCGCCGAGAAGTACTTGTCCGAGGGCCGCGGACGACAGGCCGAGATCGAAGGCCAGAAAGAGAAAGAGCTGCGTCGCATCGCGTCCGAAGCCGAACGCAAGGCCGAGACGCTGCGCGGCGAAGCCGACGCCGAGGCCTCGCGCATCTACGCCGAGGCGTACTCGAAGGACCCGGAGTTCTACGCGTTCTTCCAGTCGCTCGAGACCTGGAAGCGCGCGCTCGGCGCCAGCGACACCACGCTGGTGCTGTCGACGTCGTCGGAGCTGCTGCAGCACCTGCGCAAAGCGGAGAACTGACCGTGATGACCACGTTCATCGTCGCGATGGTCGTGGCGATCCTGGCGGCACTCCTCGCGATCCCGGCGGTCGCCGGCGCCCGCTGTCGCGCCGCCGCGAAGGCGCCGCCAGCGGGGACGCCGGTCGCGCATCGTGACGTCGTGCGCGCGCAATTGCTGGCGTTGCCGGGCGACAACGGGCCGATCGCGGTGCGCCCCGAAGGTGACACGATCGTCGCGACCTGGCAATTGATGGGGATCCCGTGGGCGACGCTGTCGTTCCGCGCCAAGTTGCGCACGACGCACGCGCTGCATCTCACGATCGGCGACGGTGTGGTCGAGGCTCGCATGCGCGTGGGCAGCGTCGCCTGGGAGACCGCCGCCGCGACGTGGATGCCGCGCGCGGTCGTCACGTGGTCGGCGCCGCGCGTGCCCGACTTCGGCGACGGCTCGGCGGCGATGCCGATCACTCCCGAGGGCGCTCGCCCGGTCGCTCAACTCGTGGCCCATGTGCGCGACGTCGTGACGCGCGCCGGCTACCGCTTCGAGCCGCGACCCTGACGCTTCGAGGGTTCGGCGGTGAGCGATCGCGCGGCTTCGCGGTCGTTCGCGCCGGGGAAGCGCGTTTCACCGCTTGAACGTCGATCGCGACTTCCGTCGTGGAATCGCGCAACGGCGTCATTCAGCCTCAAGCAGTCGATCACCTCGTCTCGATGCGGGCCTGCCTGACATTGCGGCGTTCGATCACTCGACCGGTGATCTGCCGCGAGTCGCATGGAACGCGCGCGGGAGGAACTCGAGTGTTGCAACACTTCGCATTGCGGACCGTTCGTTCGAAATTGGTGGCCGGCGCGCTCGGCGTCGCGTTGCTGCCCGTCATCGCCCTCGGCGTGCTCGGCTACGGCATGTCGAGTTCTGCGCAGACCGACGCCACCGCGGACGCGTTGCGCAGCCATGCGCGCCACCTGATCGACAAGATCGACCGCAACCTGTTCGAGCGCTACGGCGACGTGCAGGCGTTCGCGTTCCACCCCGACGCGCAAGGCGAACCCGCGCGCGTCAGCGATGTGGCGAACTTCTACACGCGCTGCTACGGCATCTACGACTTGATGTTGATCGTGGACCTCGACGGCACGGTGGTCGCCGCCAACACGACGAGTTTCGACGGCAAGCCGATCGCCACGGCATCGCTGCTCGGCCGCAGCGTGCGTGGCGAACCTTGGTTCGAGGACATCGTCTCCGGCAAGCTCGGCGCGGGTCGGACGTTCGTGTCCGACCTCGTCGAAGATCCCTGGGTCAAGACCGCATGTGGCGGACGGGGGTTGGCGCTGAACTTCTCGGCGCCCATCCTCGATGCCGAAGGCAAGGTCGTGCGGGTCTGGTCGAATCGCGCTTCGTTCGATCGCATCGTCGGCGCGATGTTCGCGGACACGGCGAAAGACCTCTCCGCGCTCGGCATCGACGATGCCGCGCTTCGCCTCCTCGACCTTCGCGGAACGGTCCTGTTCGACGCCGATCCCGCAGCCACGCTGACGACGAACCTCGTCGACTCCGGCTTCGAGGCCGCGCGACGCGCCATCGCCGGCGAACTCGGATCGTGCGTGGACGAGCACCCGTCGGATGGCAAGACGGTCGTGACCGGGTTCGCCCACTCCTCCGGCGCGCTCGGGTTCGCAGGATTCGACTGGAGCGTCCTCGTGTCGCGCGACGTCGACCACGCGTTCGCGGCCCTGGCCACGCTCCGTCTCGTGACCGTCGGTGCGGCGCTGCTCGCGACGTTGTTCGTCTTCGTCGTCGGTTCGTGGGGTGCGGGGCGCATCGCCCGGCCGATCGTGCAGACGGCACGACTCGCCGACGCGCTCGCCGCCGGCGATCTCACCCAACAGTGCGCGGACGGTTCGGACGACGAGATCGGGCGCATGTCGGCATCGGTGAACCGAGCGATCCTCGGCATCAAGACCGCCTTCGGCGCCGATCGCGTGCAATGGCAGGACATCGCGCAGCAGAAGCAGATCGCCGCCGAAGCCTCGGCGCGCGAACGCGCGCAGAACGACGAGTTGCGCCAGAAGGTCGACAGCTTGCTCGCCGTGGTCAGTGCCGCGGCGAGTGGCGACCTCACGCACTCGGTGACCGTGAGCGGCCAGGACGCAATCGGTCGCATGGGCGATGGCCTCGGCCATTTCGTCGACGAGATGCGCTCGAGCCTGGGCCGCATCCAGACCACGGCGCAGACGCTGACGCGTTCGGCAGCATCGATGTCGAACGTGTCGGAACAGGTCGGCTCGTCGGCCGAGGAGACCGCTTCGCAGGCGAACGTCGTGTCGGCGGCGGCCGAGGAAGTCTCGAAGAGCGTGCAGACCGTCGCGCTCGCGACCGACCAGATCACGTCGAGCTTCTCCGAGATCCAGCAAGGCACGTCGAAGGCCGCATCGGTCGCCGACTCGGGCGTACGCGCGGCCGAGAACGCGAATCAGAAGGTCGCGAAGCTCGCCGCGAGCAGCGCCGAGATCGACAAGGTCAGCAAGGTCATCACGTCGATCGCGCAGCAGACCAACTTGCTGGCGTTGAACGCGACCATCGAGGCCGCGCGAGCGGGCGAGGCCGGCAAGGGCTTCGCGGTCGTCGCCAACGAGGTCAAGGAACTGGCCAAGGAGACCACCAAGGCCACCGGCGAGATCGGCCGCATGATCGCGACGATCCAGTCCGACTCGCAGGGCGCGATCGAGTCGATCCAGGAGATCTCGACGATCATCAACCAGATCAACATGATCCAGCAGACGATCGCCGCGGCCGTCACCGAGCAGAGCGCGTCGACGACCGAGATCGGCCGCAACGTCCAAGAAGCCGCGCGCGGTGTCGCCGAGATCGCGCAGAACATCATGGGCGTGGCTCAGGCCGCCCAGGGCACGTCGGTCGGCGCCTCCGATACGCAGAAGGCGTCGGTCGAACTGAAGCGCGTGGCGCACGGCCTCGACTCGCTGGTCGCGAAGTTCAAGCTCGAACGCCCGGAGCGCTCGATGGGCCCGATTCCGCTCGTCTCGCGCCGCCGTGAGCACGACGACGACGTCCACGAGCCGGCCGCGCCCGACAGTGACACGCGCCGCATGCTGAACGAGATGAGCGATCACGCGCCCGCGCAAACCCGCCGCACGAGCCCGACCTCGCACGCTTGACGGATCGTTGCACCCGGATGCGGTCCGCCGCCCGAACCATCGTGCCGAACGCCGCTTCGGCACGATCGGTCGCGCGGCAGCCTTTCGCGGCTCGACGGGAATCCGTTTCAAGAACTCAATTGGCACTGGTCGATTTCGGGCTACCTTTTGGCGTCATTCCGGGTCCTCCCCGACCTGATCAGGAACCGAGCCAAGGGACGGCTTGACCGCCGTTCGCGAGGTTCCGCCGCTCGTCGCGGCCGTCCATCGCGGAGGCAGACCGGAATTCTCGATCGACGTTGCTCGAGGCGCTTCGCGCCGCGACATCGGGTGAGGACAGCGTGGCGAGCAAGAAAGTCGTGTTGTTCCTGCCGGCCCGAGTGGACCCGTCGATCGGCGACCTGCCGGCCGCCGACCTCCAACCCCTCGAGCTGCTGCACATCGCGAGCCCCGCCGAAGCGGCGGGGTTCGAAGTCGTGATCATCGACGCGATGACGGAACCCGATGCGCTCGACCAGTGCGTGCGCGCGTGCGACGGAGCCGTCGCGTTCGCGTCGTCCTGCATCCTCGGCTACCAGGTCTACGACGGCGCTCGCGTCGCGCAGGCCGTCCGTACCGCGTATCCGCGCCTGCCGATCTTCTGGGGTGGTTGGTTCCCGTCCGCGCTGCCCGAGCTCTACCTGAACAGCACGTTCTGCGACGCCGTCGCGCACGGCCAGGGCGAAGTCACCTTCGTCGAACTCCTGCAAGCGTGCGTGGCCGAAGGCGGCGTCAACGGCGACGGACTGCAGCGCCGGCTGAACTCGATCGACGGCCTCGCGCTCTGGCGCGACGGCAAGGTCCAGTACACGGCACGGCGCGCGGTCAAGCACCTGAACGAACTGCCCGAGCCGGCGTGGCACCTGATCGACCTGAACAAGTACTACGAGCTGAACGCGCGCACCGCGAAGGCCGGCAACCGCATCCGCAATCGCCTGCCGCCGCCGCCGCCGTTCGACGACGGCCGCCCGTTCCGCGGCGTGTCGTACTTCTCGTCGTTCGGATGCCCCGAACCCTGCGAGTTCTGCTGCTCGCCCGAGATCGCCGGCCGCCGTTGGGTCGCGCTCGATCCCGACGTCCTCGTCGATCGACTGATCGCGCTGCACGAGAAGTGGCCGTACGACATCATCCGGTTCCAGGACGCGAACTTCGGCGTCGCCGAGAAGCGCACCAAGCGGTTCTGCGAACGCTTGATCGCGTCGAAGCTGCCGGTCCAGTGGAACGGCACGATCGAGATCAAGCAGATCTGCCAGTACTCGGAAGAGACGCTCGACCTGATGAAGGAATCGGGCTTCCACCTGGCGTGGTTCGGCGCCGAGGCCGCGACCGACGCGACGCAGAAGCTGATCAAGAAGAACATCAAGGAAGGCCTGACCGACCAGGCGATGAAGCGCATGCACGAGCGCAACATCATGTCGGGGCTGACCTACATCATCGGCTACCCCGGCGAGACGCCCGAGTCGATGCGCGCGACGATCCTCGAAGCCGCCGAGATGAAGTGGAAGTACCCGACGTGCTCGAGCGAAGTGTTCCCGTACCGCCCCATTCCGGGGTCGGGCTTCTGGGAACCGTCGGTCAAGGCCGGGTACGTCGGCCCGCAGACGTTCGAGGATTGGGGCCGCTTCTTCGACTACAAGTTCAACTCGTGGTGGGGCCAGATCCCACCCGAGATCCAGAAGCTCTGGCGCCGCTACACCGTCCTCGCGCCGTGGTTCGACGGCAACGCCGGCGGGCGCGGTCCGGTCTCGAAGCTGCTGCAAAAGGCCGCCGGCTGGCGCCTGAAGAACAGCAAGTACGGCGCGCCGATCGAGTTCAAGGCGTTCGACATGATCCGCCGCTTCGCGGGCGAAAAAGCCGCGAGCGTCCTGTGATGCGCTTTCGCGCGGAACCCTGATCCATGGCCAAGAAAAAGGTCGTCCTGTTCCTGCCCTCGCGCGTCGACCCGACGATCGGCGATCTGCCGTCGCCGGATCTGCAGCCGCTCGAGCTGTTGCACATCGCGAGCCCTGCCGAAGCGGCCGGGTACGAAGTGCAGATCATCGATGCGATGATCGAACCGAACTACACGCAGAAGGTCATCGACGCCTGCGCCGACGCATTCGCGTTCGGCGCGTCGTGCATCCTCGGCTTCCAGGTCTACGACGGCGCGCGCGTCGGCGAGGCCGTGCGCGCGAAGTATCCGAAGCTGCCGATGATCTGGGGTGGCTGGTTCCCGTCCTCGATCCCCGAGCTCTATCTCACGAGCGGTTTCTGCGACGTCGTGGTGTTCGGCCAAGGCGAACTGACGTTCCCAGACGTCCTGCGCGCGTTGGAGCACGGCGAGGACTTGGCCAAGGTCGAAGGCATCTCGATCTGGCGTGACGGTGGCCTGCTGACGACGCCGAGGCGCAAGGTCGCGCCGATGGCCGAACTGCCCCCGCCGTCGTTCCACCTGATCGACCTGAACAAGTACTACGACCTGTCGATCCGCCAAGCGCCCGAAGGCCGCCGCGTCCGCAACCGCCTGCCGAATCCGATCGGCGTGCCGCGCGACAAGCCGATGCGCGGACTGTCGTACTTCTCGTCGTTCGGTTGCCCGGAGCCGTGCGAGTTCTGCTGCTCGCCGGAGATCGCCGGCCGCCGTTGGGTGAACGTCGACGCCGACACGCTCGCCGATCGCATCCTCGAACTGCACGACCGCAATCCGTTCGACGTCTTGCGCATCCAGGACGCCAACTTCGGCGTGCTCGAGAAGCGCACGCGCCGATTCTGCGAGCGCCTGATCGAAGCCAACCGCGGCTTCTATTGGAACGCCACGATCGAGATCAAGCAGGTCTGCCAGTACTCCGACGAGACGCTCGATCTGCTGAAGAAATCGGGCTGCCACATGCTCGTCACGGGCGCCGAAGCGGCGACCGAAGAGACGCAGAAGCTGATCCGCAAGAACATCAAAGAAGGCTGGACCGATCGCGCGATCGGCCGCATCAACCAACGCGACATGCAGTTCGCGGTCACGTACATCATCGGGTACCCCAACGAGACGCCCGAGTCGATGCGCGAGACCATCAACGAAGCCGCGTTGATGAAGGTGAAGTACAAGCACTGCTCGTCCGAGGTCTTCCCGTACCGCCCGATCCCGGGGTCGACGTACTGGGAACCGTCGCTGAAGTCCGGCTACGTCCCGCCCAAGTCGTTCGAGGAGTGGGGTCGCTTCTTCGACTACAAGTTCAACTCGTGGTGGGGACAGATCCCGCCCGAGGTCCAGAAGAACTGGAAGAACTTCACGACGCTCGCGCCGTGGTTCGACGGCAACGCCGGCGGTCGCGGTCCGATCTCGCGCTACTTGCGCAAGCGCGCCGGACACCGACTGCTCAATCGCCAGTTCGACACGCCGTACGAGTTCTCGGCGTACCACCTGTTCAAGCGCATCGCCGGGGCGAAGGCCGCGAGCTTGATCTGATCGGCGGGCCGGCTCGGTTCATCCGACCGCATCGGCGCGGAGTCGGTATCGTTCCGCCCCCCCCGCGCTCCGCACGAGGTTCGCCCATGCTTCCGATCCTGCTTTCCGGTCTGCTCGCCGGCTCGCAGCACGTCGTCACCGGCGCCGATCACATGGCTGCCGTGGCTCCGCTCGCCGTCGACTCACGACGCAGCGCGTGGACGACCGGACTGCATTGGGGCGTCGGTCATGCCGCGGGACTCGCGCTGCTCGGCGGCGCGTTCCTGCTGTTGCGCGAGACGATGCCGGTCGAGTCGATCTCGGCGTGGAGCGAGGCGATCGTCGGCGTGCTGCTGATCCTGATCGGGGCGCGCGGACTGTTCGCCGTGCGCGCTCAGACCCAGCCGAATCATCACCACCGGAAGACCGCGTTCGGCGCAGGCACGGTGCACGGCTTCGCCGGGACGTCGCACGTGATCGGCGTTCTTGCGGCATTGGCCTTGCCGACCCGCACCGAAGCGTTCGGCTACCTGCTCGGGTTCGCGGCCGGCAACATCCTCGCGATGGTCGCGTTCTCCGCAGCGCTCGGCGTGTTCGCCACTCGCTTGGAGCGCAACGGGGCCAAGGCACACCGCCGTCTGCTCGTCACCCTGTCGGTGCTCACGATCGGCGTGGGCTGCGTCTGGATCCGCATGGCCGCGGGTTGATCGACCCGGCTGGAGCCCGCCCCACCTGTCTTCGAAGCCCCTGCGGAAACGTCCGCACGCGCGAATTTGGCGCACCGCGCTCGTCTTGAGCGCCTCCAGTTCGGCGGCTACACTGCCGACCCTACTGAGAATGACTCTCAATTCGGAGCCCCACCTCATGGCCACCCTCGATGACGTCGACGTCGGGTCCTCGATGACCCTCGTCTCGCTGCACGGCGCGCGCACGCTTCGCCGGCGGCTCATGGAGCTCGGGCTCTTGCCCGGCACGCAGATCCGGCTGGTGCGCAAGAACCACCTCGGTGGCTTCGTCGAAGTCGAGGTGCGCCGCTCCCGCGTGTCGCTACGCCTGACCGAAGCCCGCAATCTCCACGTCACCGGCGTGACGACGTGATCGGGTCCCTGACGCAGCGCCGCACGGTCGTCGTCGCGGGCAACCCAAACACCGGCAAGTCGACGCTGTTCAACGCGCTGACCGGCGGCAACGTCAAGGTCGGCAACTACCCCGGCATCACGGTCGAGCGCCATGTCGGGACACTTCGCTTGCCGGACTTGTCGACCGCGGAACTGGTCGACTGCCCCGGCACGTACAGTCTCTCGGCGCGCAGCCGTGAGGAGTTCTTGGCGCTCGAAGCGGTCGCCGGACTGCCACCGATCGGTCGCCCCGATCTCGTCGTCGTGGTCGTCGACGCCACGCAGATCACTCGCAACCTCTACCTCACACTGCAGATCATCGAACTCGGCCTGCCCGTCGTCGTCGCGCTCAACATGTTCGACCAACTGCCCGCCGCCGGCATGACGATCGACGTCGAGACCATGGCGCGCACGCTCGGCGTGCCGGTCGTCCCCGTGGTCGCGCGCGACGGCACCGGGATCGACGGGCTGAAGCGACAGATCGCTGCGCTCTTGCACGCCCCGCAACGCGCGCGGCCGAAGTGGTGCTGGCAGCCGACGGACGCCCGTCTGCGCGCCGACATCGACGCGGTCTCGGCACGAGTCCCCGACGCGTGGGCCGACGGCGATCTCGAGCGGCGCGACGCGATCGCGCTCTGGGCGCTGCTCTCGCTCGACGACGACGACGAGCTGCAAGACGTTCCCGTCGCACTGCGCACCGCCGTCGGCGAGCGACGCGCCGCGGCCGACGCCGCGGGACGCGAACTCGAACGCGAGATCATCCAGGGCCGCTACGCGTGGATCGACTCGCACGAGCCGGCGTTCCTGCGGCAGACCCGTCAGGTCAATCGCTTCTCCGACCGCATCGATCGCGTGTTGCTGCATCCCGCCGCGGGCTTCGTGCTGTTCCTCGCGATCATGACGTTCCTGTTCCAGGCGCTGTTCACGTTGGCCGACCCCCTCATCGGCTGGATCGAGGACGCGTTCGCGCTCGGCCAGTCCGGCCTGCGCTCCGTGCTCGCACCCGGGTTGTTCGCGGACTTCCTGGTCGACGGAGTCCTCGCCGGCATCGGCGCGTTCGTCGTGTTCTTGCCACAGATCCTGATCCTGTTCCTGTTCCTCGGGATCATGGAGGACTCGGGCTACATGGCGCGCGTCGCGGTGCTGATGGACCGCGTGATGCGCGCGATGCGCCTGAACGGTCGCGCCTTCGTGCCGTTGCTGTCGGGCTACGCCTGCGCCATCCCCGCGATCCTCGCGACGCGCACGATGGATCGGCAGCGCGACCGTCTGCTGACGATGCTCGTGATCCCGCTGATGACGTGCTCCGCGCGCTTGCCGGTCTACGGTCTGCTGATCGCCGCGATCGTCCCGGGCGGCGACGGCGCGCCGTTGCGCCAGGGCCTGCTGATGACGGCGATGTACGTGTTCGCCACGCTGATGGCACTCGTCGTCGCGCTCGTGCTCGGGCGCACGATGCTGAAGGGCCCACGCGTCCCGCTCGTGATCGAGATGCCGCCCTACCGCCTGCCGCAGGCGCGCGTCGTGTTGCGCTCGATGTGGCAACAGGGTCGCGAGTTCATGACCAAGGCGGGGACGATCATCTTGGCCTGCTCGATCGCGATGTGGCTGCTCCTGACGTTCCCGCGAGACGTCACGCTGAGCCGCGACTATTCCGCCGAGCGCGCGACGCTCGAGTCCGCCTCGATCGTGGCGGCGGGAGCGGCGGCCGAAGACATCCAAGAGCGCATCGCCGCACTGGACGCGGAAGAACTCGGCGAACGCACGCGCGCGAGCTACGCCGGCCGCATCGGCCACAGGATCGAGCCCGCGCTCGTGCCGCTCGGCTTCGACTGGCGCGTCGGCATCGGGATCTTGGGCGCCTTCGCCGCGCGCGAGGTATTCGTCTCGAGCATGGGCATCGTGTTCGGCATCGGCAGCGACGCAGATCCCGAAGACGCCGTGCTGCGCGCTCGCCTGCGCGCCGCGACGTGGCCGGACGGACGCACGTTGTTCACGCCGTTGATGTGCCTGTCGCTGATGATCTTCTTCGCGCTGGCGTGCCAATGCATGAGCACGCTCGCGGTCATCGCGCGCGAGACGCGCGGTTGGCGCTGGCCGGCGTTCACGTTCGTCTACATGACCGCGCTGGCGTGGCTGCTCAGCCTCGCGGTCTACCAGGGCGGTCACGCGCTCGGGTTCGGCTGATCGATTGGGTTCGCGAATCGTCGCGTACAGCGACGACTCGCGAACCCAATCGATCCCGTTGACGAACACCGATCGCGACTCGCGTCGAGCGACCGCGATCAACCTGGGCTCAGGTACTCGCCCTTCTCGATGCGGTACTTGCGCACGCGGTATTGGAGCGTCTTGTAGCTGAGCGCGAGCATGCGCGCCGCCGGCCCCAGACTGCCCTTGCTGCGCGCGAGCGCTTCGACGATGAACTTGCGCTCGAGTTCGGCGAGGCTGACGCCGTCGTTCGGCAGGGCCAACGCGTCGGTCCGCGCGCTCGCGGTCGGTTCGCTCGATGCCCGGATCGCCTCGGGCAGATCGTCGAGTCCGAGTTCCTCGCCGCGCGCGAGCACGACCATGCGTTCGACGACGTTTTGCAGTTCGCGCACGTTCCCGGGCCACGCGTACTCGCAGCACCGCTCGACGACGTCTTGATGGATGCGATGCACCGGACGATCGTGGCGCGCGGCCGCGCGGCGCGCGAACGCGTCGAGCAGCAACGGGATGTCCTCGGACCGATCGCGCAACGGCGGCAACTCGATCGGCACCACGTTCAGTCGGTAATAGAGATCCTCGCGGAACGAGCGGTTCGCGATCGCTTCGTCGAGATCCTCGCTGGTCGCCGCGATCACGCGCACGTCGACGGCCACCGGCTTCTCCGCGCCGAGCCGTTGGACTTCACGCTCTTGCAGCGCACGCAACAACTTCGCTTGCAAGTCGACGCGCATCGCGCCGATCTCGTCGAGCAGCAGCGTTCCCCCTTGCGCCGACTCGAACGCACCGGGGCGAGCGCGGATCGCTCCCGTGAACGCACCCTTTTCGTGGCCGAAGAACTCGGTCTCGAGCAGCGCGTCGGGGATCGCCGCGCAATTGACGGCGACGAACGGCCCGGCCGCGCGCTTGCTGCGGTCGTGGATCGCGCGCGCGACGAGCTCCTTGCCGGTGCCGCTCTCGCCGGTCACGAGCACCGACGCATCCGTCCCGGCCACGCGTTCGATGCGCTCGAACACGGCCCGCATCGGCGCCGACACGCCGATCAACCCACTGAGGCGCGAGCGATCGGAGAGCTGATTGCGCAACTCCTCGACCTCGTCTTGCAACCGGCGCTGGCGCAGGACGCGCTCGAGCACGAGCAACAACTCGTCCTTGTTGAACGGCTTGGTCAGGTAGTCGGCCGCACCGCGCTTCATGGCCGCGACCGCGGACTCGACCGAACCGTAGGCCGTCATGAGCACGAACGGTTGATCGGGCCGCGCCTCGCGCACGCGCACGAGCAATTCGAGGCCATCGATGCCCGGCATGCGTTGGTCGGACAGCACCAAGTGGAACGACTGACGCTCGAGGACGTTCAGCGCCTCCTGGCCGTCGCGCGCCACCGTGACCTGGAAGCCCGCGCGCCGCAGCAACAACTGCAGCATCTCGCGCTGCGTCGGCTCGTCGTCGACGACGAGCAGACGCGGGGCGTCGGTCACGAGCTCCGCGTTCATGCGACCACCTGCGCAGGCACGCGCACCGGCAACTCGATGCGAACGCGCGTCCCCACTCCGGGCGACGACGCCAGACCGACGCGACCACCGTGTTCTTCGACGACGACCTGATGCACCATCGCGAGGCCGAGACCGTGGCCATCGGCGCGCGTGGTGAAGCCGAACTCGAACACGCGCTCCTGGTCCTCGGGCGCGATCCCGCGGCCGGTGTCCTCGACTTCGACCACGACCGCGTCGCCTTCGGTCCGCGCGCGCAAGGTCAGGGTGCCGCCCGGGCTCATGGCTTCGAAGCCGTTCAGCACGAGGTTCAGCAGCGCCGAACGCAGCGATTCCGGATTCGCGGCCAGCTCCAAGCCGCGCGTCTCCGCTTCGACGGCGATGACGAGTCCGCGCCGCTGCGCTTCCTTCGCGACGAAGTTCGCCACGTCGGCGAGCAGCGCACCGAGATCGACCGTTTCGGCCCGACGGCCATCCGCGCGCGCGAAGCACAGGAAGTTCTCGACCAAGCGGTCGAGTCGCTCGATCTCGCCGCGGATCAAGCGCACGCCGCGATCGAACTCGTGCGCCGGCGACGCGTCCCGAGGTCGTGCCGCGTCGCCGAGGTGATCGAGCGTGAGCTGGATCGAATGCAGCGGATTGCGCACGTCGTGCGCGACGCCGGCCGCGAGTCGACCGAGCGCCGACAGTTTCTCGCGCCGATGCAGTTCCTTCTCGATCTCGCGCGACTTCGCCAATCGCCGCGCCATCGCGTTGAACGCGGTTTGCAACCGACCGACTTCGTGCTTGCCGTTGACGTCCACGGTGACGTCGAGATCCCCGTCGGACAGGCGCCGCAGCGCGACGTCGAGGTCGCGGATCGGTCGCGTGAACCGTCGCGCCAACCCGGCCGATAGCACGGTGCCGACCGCGAGCACGCCGACGAACCACCACAGCGACTTCTGCTGCGCGGCGCGGAAGATCGAATCGAACTCTCCCGGCACCTCGAAGTGGACGAACTTGCGTGAGTCCTTGGAGTCCGACTCCAGCACCAGGTCGACCGCTGAGGGTTCGTTCGCCGGACCCGAGGCGCGCTCGGACTTCGCGAGCGCCACGGAGCCGGGCAGGAACGCGAGAGTGATCGCGAACTTCTCGCACGCGACTCCGGTCACGTCGCTGTTCGAGACGTAGAGCTCGTCGAGCTGCATTCCTTCCGGCGGCGCTTGCGGCGAACCCGAGCCCTCGGCTCCCGCGCGGCCGGTTCGCACCAGACCGTCGGCCGTGAGCGCGAGCACGCGCACGCTCTGGTTCGACTCGAGCTCCGCTCCCGTGGGATGCGACTCCCCACCGGTCGGAACGAACTGCGCGACACGATGCTCCGTCCCACGTCGCACGAACATGTTGCCCTGGCGCCCCGCCCCCGGCACCTGCGCGCCGGGGCCCGTGATCCAGACCTCTTGCCGCTCGTCGATCATGCGCAACGGAGTCGCATCGGCACTCCAGGCGAGCCCGCTCGCCGCCGTGAACTCGTTCACGATGCCGCCCGGCAGATCGGTCGGGACTCCCGCTTCGTGTGCGAGAGCGCTCCACCAGCGCCCGGTACGCGGCGGCCACGGCCCGATCCACGGCATGCCGGTCGACGCATCGGCCACGCGGATCTCCATCGAAGCCCTCGCCACGGCGTCGAGCGTTTCGAAGCTCGTCGTCCGCAGGGCTTCCTTGGCTTCGCGGATCACGATCTCGCGCGACGACTGCAGCAGCAACGTGAACGCGCCGAGGCACAGGAAAAGCACGAACGCCATCAAGGCGACCAAACGTGCCGTCATGACAGAGATGCTCCCGACGAGGCCGGACCGGGCTCACTCCACCCCATTTGAGGCAAGAACGCCCGTTTCGCGAGGATCCGGCACGACGAGCATCCATCGTGCCAGTTCCGAGGCCCGATCGAGCCCCCCGCGAGCGGCCGGATTTTCGACTGCATCGAGCCCCGACGCCTGCCGAAGGGAAGTTCGGAGACCCTCCCCGTCTGCCCGTCGGGTGGTCAACGGTGAACCGCCGTGCATGACTCCTTCCAGACCCAGGGCATCCAGCGTCCGAATACGGCCGTCACGCGCGATACCTCGAGCGCGCGCCAGGCGCCCCCGCGCCTGACGTCGACCCAGGCGGTCGATCCCAAGCAGCAAGCCGATCCGCGGTCCCAGGTCGCCACCGCGACGGATCGGCAAGAGGCCCACGCGCAGCGCGATGCGATCCGCTCCGCGCGCGACGGTCCCGACGCGCAAGAGATCGCGGCGCGGCGCAAGGACCGCGCCGAGCGCCTCCGCGAACGTCGACGCAAGGAACGCGCGGACCGCGAGCGCCTCGACGAAGCGCGCACGCAGGTTCGCGAGTACGAAGCGTCGGTCCACGAACTGCGCCGCCGTGCGGCCGAGGTCTACGGCAGCGCGGGCAACCTGCCCGGCGGCGAGCAGAGGCTCGTGGATCGCATCATCTGACCTCTGGCCCGTGACCGCGCGCACGCATCCGGCTCGCGAGTCGTGAAAGCCCGAGGGTCGCGACGCCGAACGACACGGCGCCGAGTGCCAGTCCCTGCCAGCGCGGTTCGAGGAACCGCAGCGCTCCCATGCGTTCGCCAGCCAGATCACTGAGCGAACCACCGACGACGCCGAGCACGACCGCTGCGAGCGGCCGCGCTTGCAACCACGTCATCGAGTGCAACTGCGTGGCGGCGAACCACGCCCACAGCGTGAGGATCCACGCCGGCGCCAGCGCAGGCGCCAGCGGCGCGACGTACTCCACTCGGTGCAGCGCGAGGAGCAGCGAATCGGCGACGGCGCCGAACGCGACCGCGACCGCGATCAACCGCGCGTCGGCCCGTCGATCGCGCGTGCACCAGACGAAATGCACGCCCAGCAACGCGAGCGCGAGAGCCGTGCCGAGGACGACCTTTCCCGACGCCGCGCCGAGCACGCACGCGAACCACGCCACTTGGAACAACGCGAAGTTGACGATCCTCACGCGCCCGCCGACACCGCCGACTCGAGCGGTGCGCCGCGCGACGCCAGCGAACCGAGGATCGGCGCACGCTTGCATCCGGGGCGCGTGAACACGAGCTGCGCCAATCCGATCGCGCGCTCGGCGAAGCCGCCTTCGCAGTACTTGAAGTAGAACTCGAACAACCGCAGCAGCTTGGCGTCGTAGCCGAGCGCCAGGATCGATTCGCGGCGCGCGTGCATGCGTTCGTTCCATGCCGCGAGCGTCGTCGCGTAGTGCGGGCCGAAATCCTCGAGATGGAACAGTCGCAAGTCGGACGCGCGCGTCGCGGCGTCGAGCAACGCCGTGACCGACGGAATGCAACTGCCCGGGAAGATGTAGCGCTGGATGAAGTCGACCGAGCGACGCGCGCGCTCGAATTCCTGGTCCTGGATCGTGATCGCCTGGATCGCCGCGATGCCGTCGACGTCGAGCCGATCCATCAGCGTGCGGAAGAAGTCCGGATGGAACCGCGCGCCGACCGCCTCGATCATCTCGACCGACACCACGCGGTCGAAGCGCCCGGTCAGATCGCGGTAGTCCTCGAGCAACAGCGTGATGCGCGACTCGAGTCCCTCGCGCGCGATGCGTTCACGCGCGATCTCGTACTGCGCCGGTGAGATCGTCGTCGTCGTGACCTTGCAGCCGTAGTGCTTCGCCGCGTGGATCGCGAAAGCTCCCCAGCCGGTGCCGATCTCGAGCAGGGAATCGCCGCGGCGCAGCGCGAGCTTGCGGCACAACCGGTCGATCTTCGCGCGCTGCGCTTGCTCGAGCGTTTCGTCGCCGCGCTCGAACAGACCGCACGAGTACGTCATCGTCGGATCGAGGAACTCGGCGAAGAAGTCGTTGCCGAGGTCGTAGTGCGCCACGATGTTGCGCCGCGCGCCGGTCCGCGTGTTCTCGTTGCGCGCATGCAGGAAGCGCAGCACCGGCGCCGACAAGCGCGCGAGCCCGCGCTCGAGACCGTTCAGGACATCGCGGTTGCGCACGAACACGCGCACGAGCTGCGCCAGATCGTCGGCGTCCCACACGCCGTTGACGTAGGTCGCTCCCGCGCCGACGCTGCCTTGCAGAGCCAATGCGGGCCAGAACGCGGGGTCGTGGACTATCACGGTCGCCGACGGCTCGGTCGCGCCGTGGAGGCCGCCGCCGAAATCGTGGCGCTCGCCGCCATCGACGATCGTCAGCGCGCCGAACTCGAGCCCACGCAAGCGCGTGAGCACGGCGGACTTCAACGTGCGTTCGAGCCAGGTCGGAACGGACGACATCACGAACTCCTCACGCGCCCGCGTCCGCGGCCACGCGTTTCTTGGGATGGACGAAGAACGGCGCGCCCTTCCACCACAGGCGCAGCGCTTGCCAATAGATGGCGGCGAGCACGCGCAGCGGCTGGGCCGGGAAACGCAGCAACGCGGCGGCCAGCGAGCCCGCGCCGATCTCGACGCGGCGCGCACGCAACGACGCGAAGAACACCGACCGACCGCCGCGCATGTTGTGCATGCGGACGTCCAATGCATCGCCGGGCGCGGTGAACGCCCAGTCGTAATCGCAGTCCATGTCGATGAACGGCGAGACGTGGAAGTCCTTCTTGAACGTCGCGCTCCACGAATCCGCCTCGCCCCCACGCACGTCGAACACGTACGAGTGCCGCTCGTTCCACGGCGTGTTCGTGATCTCGGCGACGACGGCTTCGACGCGCGCACCGCTCGCGTCGTACGCGTAATAGAACGTCACCGGGTTGAAGCAGACGCCGAGCGTGCGCAGGGTCGTCAGCATGCGCACCGGACCGGCAGGCACGAAGCCGCAGCGTTCGCGGATCCGCTCCTTCACGGCCACGGCCAACGGCACGCTCGGGTCGCCGAGGTAGTCGGAGCGCTTGAACCACGCCAGCGCGCGCCGCCGCGTCGACCACAGCCAACGCCCGCGGAACACGACGTCGAGTTCGTCGAGATCGAGCCACGTCAGGAACACGCGGTACGAGAACGCGTGCGGCGTCGCGTCGGTTCGCGCGTGGTCGACGACCCCGTGGTACAGCGCGCTGTGCATGCGATTCATCGCAGGCTCGCGCCGAAATGGGCCGCGACGCGCAGCGCAGAGTTCAGGCCGTCCTCGTGGAAGCCGAAGCCCCAGTACGCGCCGGCGAAGTACGTGCGGCGAACGCCGTCGATCTCGCCGACGCGGGCGCGCGCGGCGTCGGCCGCCGCCGTCATCACCGGATGGTGGTACGTCATGCGCGCCTGGATCGAGGCCGGCGCGATGCGTTCGGTCGCGTTCAGCGTCACGCACCACGGCCGCTGACTGTTCAACGTCTGCAGCCGATTCATCCAGTAGGTCAAGCGCGCGCGCGATCCGGGCGCATCGTCGAGGTGGTAGTTCCAGCTCGCCCATGCCTTGCGCGTGCGCGGCATCAGCGTCGCGTCCGAGTGCAGCACGGTGTCGTTCACTTGGAAGCGCACGGCGCCGAGGATCTCGCGCTCCTGCGTCGACGCGTCGGCGAGCATCGCGAGCGCCTGATCGCTGTGGCACGCGAGCACGATCGCGTCGAAGCGCTCCGGGCCCGCGTTCGCGACGACCTCGACGTGCGCGTCGTGTCGCGTGACGCGTGCGACCATCGCTCGCGTCCGGATGCGGTCCGCGAACGGCCTGACCAACGCGTCGACGTAGCGGCGCGAGCCGCCGCGGATCGCGAGCCACCGCGGCCGATCGTCGACGCTGAGCATGCCGTGGTTCTTGAAGAAGGTCGCGAACGTGCGGAACGGGAAGTCGAGCACGTCGCCTTCGGGCATCGACCAGATCGCGGCCGCCATCGGCACGAGGTAGAGCCGCACGAACTCGGGCCGATAACGCCCACGCTCGAGGAACGCGCGCATCGGCAGATCGGCGGCCGTGCCATCGGCGTACGCGGTCGCCTCGCGGTTGAAGCGCAACACGTCGGCGACCATGCGCAGGAACGACGGCCGCAGCAGATTGCGTCGTTGCGCGAACAGCGTGTCGAGCGAGGTGCCGTTCCACTCGATGCCGGTGCGCGCATCGGCGACCGAGAAGCTCATGTCGGACGGCTGTGAGGCCACGTCGAGAGCACGCAGCAACTTCACGAAGTTCGGATACGTGCGCTCGTTGAACACGATGAAGCCGGTGTCGATCGCGAACTCCGCGCCGGCATCGGCGACGGCATGCGTGTGCACGTGACCACCGATGCGATCGTCGGCTTCGAACACCGTGACCTCGTGTTCGCGCGACAGCAGCCACGCGCTCGCGAGTCCACCGATGCCGGAGCCGACGACCGCGATCTTCACGACGCTCCTCGCGCGCGACGCAACGCGATCGGCACCGGTCGCAGGTCGTGGATCACTCCGAGCGCGGCGAGTCCGCGCAGCACGAGGTACGTCGGATCGAACTCGAACCAGCGGAAGCCCTGCGCCGCGGAGTGCGGGTACGCGTGGTGGTTGTTGTGCCAACCTTCGCCGAGCGTGATCACGGCGAGCAGCGCGTTGTTGCGACTCTCGTCGCCGGTCGAGAACGGCTGGTGACCGAACCGGTGCGCGATCGAGTTGATCGTGCACGTCGCGTGGAACAACACGACCGTCGACACGACGAAGCCCCACACCACGAGTTGGAAGCCGTTCGTCCCGAGACTCGGAGCGAAGCGCTCGAGCGCGGCGCCGAGGCCGTACAGCGCCGCGGCCAGCGCGAACGGCACCACCGTGTCGAAGCGATCGAGGAACCGCAGTTCGGGGTAGCGCGCCAGATCGGGGACCGCGTCGAGATCGGTCGCGAAGTGCTTCTTCGACGTGATCCAGCCGACGTGGCTCCACAGCAGTCCGTGTTCCTTCGGCGAATGCGGATCCTCGGGCCCATCGGCGCAACGATGGTGACGCCGATGGTGCGCGGCCCACCACAGCGGTCCGCGCTGGACCGCCGACGCGCCCGCGACGGCGAACACGAACTGCCAGGCTCGCGACGTCTTGAACGCGCGATGCGAGAAGTAGCGGTGATAGAAGCCCGTGATCGCGAACATGCGCACGGCGTAGAGACCACCGGCGATCCACAACGCCGTGGCGCTGACTCCCGAACCCAGCGCGAGCAGACACGCGAGGTGCAGCAGCAGGAATGGCACGGTACGCAGCCAATCGACACGCGCCTCCGCCGCGGAATCGGGCGGATCGACGGACGTGTCGAACCAACGCAGGACGGCCGCCTTGGTCGTGGAGACGAACGACTTCATCGCGCCTCGCTCGCTCGAAAGCGATGGTGCACGACGCCCCACTGTGCGCCGCGTTCGAATGCGAACAGCTCCGCGCACGCCATGAAGAAGATGCGCCAGCGTCGAACCCACGCGCGAGCGCGCGAACGGCCGTACACGGTCGAGAACGTCTCGATCACCTCGTCGCGCGCGGCATCGAGGCGGTGCAGCCACGCCTCCGAGGTCTTCGCGTAATGCGTGCCGTCTTCCCACCACGACTCCTCCGCGGTGAGGTGCTCGGAGAACCGCGGCAGCAGATCCAACGACGGCATCTGGCCGCCGGTGAAGAAGTGGCGACCCATCCAGTTCGAAGCGCCCGCGGTGTCGAACGGGTACGCGAAGCGCCGATGCGCGAACACGTGCACGAACAGGCGACCCTCGGGCGACAGCCAAGTCGACACCCGCCGCATCAGCTCGCGGTAGTTGCGCATGTGCTCGAACATCTCGACCGAGACCACGCGGTCGAAGCGTTCGCCGGCGTCGAACGTGTTCATGTCGGCGGTGCGGATCTCGACGTTGCGGAGTCCGCGCTCGCGAGCGCGACCCAGGATGAACGCACGCTGCGAGGCGGAGTTCGACACGCCGACGATGCGCGCGTCCTTGAACTGCTCGGCCATCCACAGCGTGAACGAACCCCAGCCGCAGCCGAGCTCGAGGATCGACTGTCCGTCGCGGAGTTGCGCGCGCTTCGTCGCGATGGCGAGCATCGCGTCTTCGGCTTCGCCGAGGTCGGTGACTCCGGGTGCGTAGTACGCGGAGCTGTACTTCAGGCGTGGACCGAGCACGGTTTCGAAGAAGGTCGCCGGCACCTCGTAGTGCTGATCGTTCGCGGCCTTGGTCTCGATGGCGATCGGTCCGCGCGAGCACGCGTCGACCCACGCTTCGAACCGAGCGGCCCGGTCGCTCTCCGAGGCTCCGGCTTCTTCGCGCAGTCGTTGGCGCAACAAGCGGCGGATCGATGCGCGCAGGATGCGGTCCGGAACGAGACCGCGGTCGAGGAGTGCGTCCATGCTCAGGGAGCTCCGTGTCGGGACGGAACGTTGCGGCGGGGCCACGGCACGAATGCCGAGACTTCGCGCTGGTAGCGCCGATAGTCGTCGCCGCGCGAACGCAGAGCCTGCGCTTCGGTGGGCGGAATCCCTGTGACCGCGAGGATGAAGTACAGCATCGCTGCCGCGGGCAACCAGGCCAGCCATGCCGACGGCGCGCCCAACGTCCACACGCAGTACGCCAGCCAGTGCAGCCATTCGAAGAAGTAGTTGGGGTGGCGGCTCACGGCCCACAGGCCGACGCGGCACGTGCGACCGCGATGCTTCGGGTCGGCGCGGAACTGCGCGAGCTGCGCATCGGCCAGCGCCGAGCCGAGGATCGACACCGAGAACAGCGTCAACGCGGCGAAGTCCTGCGGAGTGCCGAAGGCCTCCGCGCGGCGCGCGACCAGTACGGGGCCGATCGCGAGTCCGGCGACCAGCAGCGCCTGCATCTGGAAGAACGCGACGAACTTGCTCTCAGCCGATGCGCCCCAGCGTTCGCGGAGGACCGCGTAGCGCCCGTCCTCGTGACCGCGGAACACGCGCGTCGTCGCCAAGTAGAGCCCGAGTCGCAGGCCCCACAGTCCGCACAGCGTGCCGAGCACGATGCGGCGCGTCGGATCGCCGTCGAAGACGGAGGCGGCCGCCACTCCCGCGGCGCCGAACCCGAACGCGAACGTCACGTCGACGATCCCCGCGTCACGATGGCGGCGGGCCAACGCGTACGCGCCGAGCATGGCGATGGCGAGTAGCGCCCATGTCGACATCAGAAAGGTCGTCCATCCACTCATCGACGTCGTAGTCTCCGAAACGTTCAAAACGTTCACGGTGGGAACTCTAACCATGAAGGTGACTTGCGCCAACCCCGCGGCCAGTTTTCTGCGCGAAGGCGGCGCGACGGCGCAGGATCGAAACGGATCGTCCCGTGCGTGGAGACCCATACGTCGCCTGGGCGAGCCGCGGATGCAGTCGGTCGCGGCCCACATCGGCGGGGCGCAGCGAGGTTGTCCCGAACTCGCCGAAGCCGAGCACCGGCACGGATTACGATGCCGCGCCCACTTAGTCCCCGCCTCCCCTTCGATCGGATCCCGCCGCATGCTCCGCCGCACCTTCGCCCTGCTCATCGCCGTGTCCGGCGGTGTTTGCGTTTCGCCCGCTCCGGCCCGAGCCGGGGATCTGCTCTCGATCGAGGGGCCGCTCGCCGCGGGGGGTGCGCAGCGCATCGCGCACGTCGCGGCGCTGTACGGCGACTACGGCACGCTTGCGATCGCCGAAGGTGATGCGACGGTCGTGAACACCCTGGTCGCGCTCGGATTCGACGCGCAGTCGCATGGCCCGTGGCCCGAACACGCCGACGTGCTCGTGACCGCGCTCGATCACGTTCCGCAAGGCGCACAGGTCGTCCGCCGCACCGCGCTGCAGGCCCTCGTCGTCGTCCCGCACGGAGCGGTCTCGCACCTCGAGCATCGCTGCGCGCACGAAGCGCAACCGGTCGCACGCATCCCGTTCGCGCCGTCGCGCGGCTTCGTCGATCCGCGCGGAGCCCAAGCCGGAGCGATCGCCGCGATCACGCCCGATGCACGCATCACCGCGCTGGTGGCGCAGGTCAACACGGCCGCGCTGCAAGCGACCGTGCAACAGCTCGCGAGCTACGGCACGCGCCGCGCCGATTCGGCGGGCATCCAGAACGCCAAGAACTGGCTGATCCAGCAGTTCCAGGCCATCCCCGGGCTGACCGTCACCACCTCGCAGTTCAATGCGTCGTACGCGCCCAACATCGTGGTGACGAAGACCGGCTCGGTCCATCCCGAGCGCGTCGTCGTGCTCGGTGCGCACTACGACTCGATCAACCTCTCGAGTTCCACGGGCAGCGCGCCGGGCGCCGACGACAACGCGTCGGGCTCGGCGGGCATCCTCGAATGCGCACGCCTGCTGGCGCAGGTCGACTACGAGGCGACGATCCGCCTGGTGCTGTTCTCGGCCGAAGAGCTCGGCCTGCTCGGCTCCGCCGCGGACGCGGTGTCCTTGAACGGCGCGGGCGTCGACGTCATCGGCATGCTGAACATGGACATGATCGCGCACCGCAACGTCGGCGACGCGCTCGACCTCGACTTCGCCACGAACAACACGGATGCAGCATTGACGCAGTTCTGCCGCGACGTGACCGCGGCCTACGTGCCGACGCTGCCGACCGTCACGGGCGTCCTGACCGCCGGGACCTCGGACCATCAGAGCTACCAGCAAAACGGCATCCCGAGCGCGTTCTTGTTCGAGGACCTCACCGCCTACTCGACCGTGATCCACACGGCGAACGACACGTTCGGCAGCAGCGCGAACGACTTCACGTTGGCCGCGCTCATCACGAAGGCGTGCCTCGCGAGCGCCGCCGAACTCGCGAAGCCCGTCGACCTCGTGCTCGCGCACGGCGGTCTGCCGAACACGAACGACGCCGGCGGCCCGTATCCACTGAGCGTGGACGTGACCTCGCTGACCGCCGCGACGCCGGCCGCGTGCTCGGTGACGTGGCGCGTCGACGGCGGCGCGTGGCAGACCGCGGACCTGCTGTTCTCCGGCACACCCGGGAACTACGTCGGCTCGCTGCCCGGCATCACGGCCGGAAAGATCGAGTATTGGCTGCTCGGCACCGACTCGCTCGGTCGCACGCAATGGCTGCCGGACTCGATCTCGCCCGGTGACGCGACGTTCTCGTTCTACGTCGGCACGACCGTCGCGCTGTTCTCCGACGGCTTCGAAGGCGCCGGCGAGAACGGCTGGACCAGCGGTCAGGTCGCCGTGCAGAACGATTGGCAGAAGGGCACGCCGCAAGGCAAGGGTGGCTACGACCCGGCCACGGTCGGCGCCGGCTCGAACGCGCGCGGCAACGATCTCGGCATCGGCAACTTCAACGGCAACTACGCGTCGAACGCGTCGAACTGGCTCGAGTCGCCGGCGATCGACGCGTCCGCCGCGAACGGACTGCGACTGCGCTTCCTGCGCCACCTGAGCGTCGAAGACGGCCAGTTCGACCGCGCCACGGTCCGCGTCAACGGAACGACGGTCTGGCAAAACCCGGCCACGCCCGGTGGAACGTCGCATCTCGTCGACAGCGCATGGACGGCGCAAGAACTCGACGTCTCCGCGCTGGCCGATGGCCACCCCGCCGTGAAGGTCCGCTTCGAGTTGCAAGCGGACGGCGGCCTCGAATTCGGCGGTTGGACCCTCGACGACGTCCAACTGGTCTCGGTGCTGCCGGGTGCGCGTGCGCCGTTGGTCGCGTCCGCGCGCTACGTGTCGGCGAGCCTCGGTTCGTCGACGCAGTTCTCGATCGAGTTGGGCTCCGCGTACGCGGGCCGCACGGTCGTCCTCGCACTGTCGGCGACGTTGGGCCAACCAGGGACCGTGCTCGGTGGCGTGCCCTTGCCGATCCAATTCGACGCGGTCACGAACCTCGGCTTCACGCTGCTCAACTCCCCCGCGTTCGTGAACTTCGCGCAGCCGCTCGGCGGCAACGGCGCGACGACCACGGCGCCGACGCTGAACCTGCCTCCGCTGGCGCTGCCCGCGCTCGCGGGCTTCTCGCTGCATGCGTGCGCGTTCACGCTCGCGCCGACGGATGTCGCCACCAACGCGGTCACGCTGACGTTCGTGCCTTGAACTCGATGGCGAGTGCTCGACGGCCGATCGGGCGCCTGGCATCGGATCGCCGTGCAGAGGGCGGACCGACATCGAGAACATGAGCAACCCGTCATTGGAACGGACCGGTGCGAACCGCTTGAATGCCGCGATCTGATCGAGCCTGGGACGGAAGTCGACACCAGTCCATGCAGCCGACCGAGCAGTCCACGATCGAGTATTCGATCATCCTGCCGTGCTTCAACGAGGAGGGCGCGCTGCCGCCGCTCGTCGCCGAAGTCGAGGCAGTGTTCCGCTCGCTCGGTCGGCCGTTCGAGATCGTCGTGGTCGACGATTTCAGCACCGACCGCACGGCCGCCGTCGCCGAAGGGCTGCGCGGTGAACATGCCTCGGTGCGGCTCGTGCGACACTTGCGCAATTGCGGTCAGAGCGCCGCGGTCGCGACCGGCTTCCGCGCCGCGCGTGGCCGCGTGCTGGTGACCTTGGACGCCGACGGGCAGAACGATCCGCACGATTTGCCTCGCCTGCTCGAGCGCTTGCGAGACAGCGACGTCGTGATCGGTGTCCGCGCGCGCCGCCACGATTCGTGGGTGCGCAGGATGTCGTCCCGCATCGGCAATGGCTTCCGCAACCTCGTCACGGGCGATCGCGTACGCGACGCGGGATGCGCGTTGCGCGTGCTGAAGCGCGAGGTCGCACGCGAATTGCCCGTGTTCAACGGCCTGCACCGGTTCCTGCCGACACTCGCGCGCTACCAGGGATTCCGCGTCGACGAAGTCGAGGTCAACCACCGTCCGCGCACGAGCGGCGTGTCGAAGTACGGCATCGGCAATCGCGCGTTCCGCGGCATCTACGACTGCTTCGCGATGCGGTGGTGGCGGGCGCGCGCGGTGCCGGCTCGGCGCTTCGATCTCGCGGCGGAGTCGAACTCGTGACCACGCTCGAATCCGGCACGCCACCGATCGACGCGGTCGAGCCGCGAGTCACGAGTGCCGCCCCGCGCGGCGCGGCGCCGACCGTCGACGAGTCGCCTGAACTGAACGAACGTCGCGAGACCCGCGCACTGGGCAAGGCCCTCGGGCTCGTCGGCGTCATCGTCGTGTGCATCGTCGTCGTCGCGCTCACGCCGCTGAAAGAGCTGCTCGAACCGAACCTGCTGAAGGCCCATCACTGGGTCGAACGATTCGGTGTCTTGCCGACCGCGATCGCATTCACGGTCGTGTCCGCGATCGGCATCGCGATCGCGATCCCGCGCGTGCTGTTCGCGGCGGCTGCGGGCGTGTTGTTCGAGAACACCGCGCTCGCGCTGCTGATCGCGCAGATCGGCGTCGTGCTCGGCTGCTGGATCAACTTCGCGTACGCGCGCGCTCTCGGCCGCGAGTTCGTTCGCGCGAAGCTCGGCGTGCGGTTCCGCGGGCTCGGTCGAGTGCTCGAGTTCATCGACCGCCACGGCGTGACCGGCAACATCCTGATCCGCAGCTTGCCGGTCGGGAACTGCTTCGTGCTGAACCTGTTGATGGCGGTCAGCCCCGTCCGCCTCGGAGCGTTCCTGATCGGGACCGCGTTCGGCACGATCCCCGGCTCGGTCGTCTACGTGCTGCTCGGCAACAGCGCGCACTCGCACGCCTCGATCAAGATCGCGCTCAGCCTCGGCTTGATGGTCCTGTGGTGCGTGCCGTACTGGCTTTGGATGCGCAGCCGGCGCCGCAAGGCCGCGGCATCCTGACGCCGCTCCGGCCACATTTTTCTGGCTGACTTCGTCGGTTCACGCATCTGGAATGTCGGCCGCTCGATCCGCGCTCGCGGGCGAACGCTGTCGTCGGGGCACTCGAACCCATTCCGAAGGATGCTCGCATGGCCTTGTCCGGTCTCTCGCGGTTCGCCCCCCTTCCCTTGCGTCTTGCTGCGGGCACGATGCTCGCGATCAACGGCTACCAAAAGCTGTTCGTCGAGGGGAAACTCGCCCAGTTCATCGAGTACGTGAAGACCTTCGACCTGCCGCTGCCCTCCGGCGTCACGCCGGAGATGATGGCGCAGATCGCGGCTTGGGGCGAGTTCGTCGGCGGCGCGCTGCTCGTCATCGGCTTCGCGACGCGGCTCGCCGCGTTCGTGAACGCCGGGACGATGGTCGTCGGGATCTGGAAAGCCCACCTCGACATGAACGACTTCTGGAACAGCGTGAAGTCGAACTTCGCCGGCGATCACAGCTACATGCCCGCGGTACTCGTGCTCGCCGCGTGTACGTCGCTCATGCTGATGGGAGCCGGTGCGTTGTCGTTCGATTCCATGCTGTCGAACCGTTCGTCGTCGACTCCGACCCCGCCGCCAGCGACCTGACGTCGTCGACGGCCGTCGAATGCCCGTCGATCACCGCTTGCGCGGTAGCGCGCGATGCGTCGGCGGCGCGTTCCACGGATCCTCGGGCCACGGATGGCGCGGGTAGCGGCGCGCGAGTTCCTTGCGCTCCTTCGGATAGAGCGTCGTCCAGAAGTTCTCGAGATCCGACGTGATCTGGATCGAGCGGCCGTTCGGCAACACCAGATCCGCGGCCACGGCCACGCGCCCGTCGCAGATGCGTGGCGACGCACGCTGGCCGAAGAACTCTTGGATCTTGCCGACGACGAGCGGCGCCTGACCCGGGCGGAACTGCAGCGGCGCGACGCGCCCGGACGGCAGCCGCAACGCGTCGGGAACCAACCGATCGAGCAGCGCCGCGCCGGACCCCATGCGCGCACGGAGGAGATCGACGAGCGGCTGGCGCTTCAGCTCGTCGAGGAGCGTGACGTTCGCGCACGCATCTTCGACGACCGCGGCGAACGCGGCGTCGTCGAGCGCGGGGATCGGCGCGTCGGGCATCGACGCCTTCGCGAGTGCGACACGATCGAGCAGTCGGACGACCGCGTCCGTGCGCAACTCCGCGAGCACGCGCGGATGCAGTGCGGCTTTCTTCAACTGATCGCCAGCGATCGTCGGGTCGATGCTCGCGGTCTTGCGCTCCTCGACGATCAACTCGAGGAAGCGCGTGCGGACGAATCCTTCGACCTTGCCCTTCGCTTCGTTCCACTCGCCTTCGGTCGCTTGCGTGAGCGCGTGCGGGAACAACTCGCGCAGCCATTGCGGCGCGATCTCCGACAGGACGCGTGCCTTCACGCCGCCCTTCATCTCGACCACGTCGAGCACGACGAACCACTCGGCATCCTTGACCGCGCTCTCGTCGCCGATCTGCACTTCGAAGCCGCGCGCCATCACCGCGGTCTTGCCGCCCTTGCCACGCCGACGCGCCACGCGATCGGGGAAGCCCGCGAGCACGCAGCGCAGCAGATCGTCGTCGGTCGCTTTCTTCGCGGCCGCGGCGCGCGGCAGCAGGCGTTCGAGTTGCGCCGCCTCGCGCTCGATCGAAGCGAGCTTGCGACCGTCGAGATCGCGACTGCGCGCATGCACGGCGTCGGCGAGGCGGAACAAGTCCGAGCGCCCCGCGATCGCCCCGCCGCGCAGCACGGGCGGGGCTTCGCACAACGCCGCGAGCAACGCGCCGTCGCGCCCCGCTCCGCATCGCGACGCCTCGATCAACATGCGTGCCGTCCGCGGATGGACCGGAAATCGCAACAGCTCGCGACCGAGCGCGGTGATCGCGCCGTCCGCGTCGGTCGCCTCGAGCAACCGCAGCAATCGCTCGGCGCCGCGCAATCGCTCCTCCGGCGGCGCCGTGATCCACGGGAACGCGCGCGCGTCGCGGATGCCCCACGCCTTCAGTTGCAGCAACGGCTCGCACAGATCGACGCGCAGGATCTCGGGCTCGAGTCGCGGCGCCATCTCGCGGTACTCGCCGGCCGTGTACGTGCGCAGACAACGACCGGGCGCCACGCGTCCCGCGCGTCCCGCGCGCTGCTCCGCCGAGGCGCGCGAGATCTTCTCGAGCAACAACTGATCGACGCCCGTGCGCGGATCGTGCCGCAGCACGCGCGCGACACCGGTGTCGACCACGGTCGTGATGCCGTCCAACGTCAGCGAAGTCTCGGCGACGTTCGTAGCCAGCACGATGCGCGGTCGCGGACCGCGCTTCACGGCGAGTTCCTGCTGTTCGACCGGCAGTTCGGCGTACAGCGGGCGCACGTCGATGCCGAGAGCGTCGGTGACCGGGCGCAACTCGTCGGCGCAACGCACGATCTCGCCGACACCGGGCAAGAACACGAGGAAGTCACCGCCGGCCACGCCGCCACTGCGATCCAGATCCTTCAGCACGGCCTTCGCGGCGCGCTGCGCGGGATGAAGCTCCTCGCGCACGTCGTCGTGTTCGATCGCGACGGGGAACGAACGGCCTGCGGTGCGCACGACGCTGGCGCCGAGTTCGACCGCCAAGGCTTCGGTGTCCAACGTCGCCGACATCACCACGACGCGCAGATCGGGGCGCAGCGCGCTTTGGATCTCGCGCACGAGGCCGAGGCCGAGGTCGGCGTTCAGGCTGCGCTCGTGGAACTCGTCGAACACGACGACCGACACGCCGTCCAACGCTTCGTCCTCGAGCAGGCGGCGCGTCAGCAATCCTTCGGTCACGAACCAGACCTTCGTCGCCGCGTTCCCCTGGCGTTCGAACCGCACCTGATATCCGACGCGCTGACCGAGCGGCTCGCCGAGTTCGTACGCGACGCGCCGGGCCGCCAATCGCGCCGCGATGCGCCGCGGCTCGAGCACGATCACTCCGCCGCCGCCGGGCATCCCGGCCTCGAGCAACGCCGGCGGGACCCGAGTGGTCTTGCCGGAGCCGGTCGGCGCTTCGAGCACGACGTCTCGCCCAGCACGCAGATGCGCGACGAGTTCGGGCAGGACGGCATCGACGGGCAGCGGCGCGCGCGCGGACATGGCGACAGACTACGCGCGTCGCCCCGTCGACGCAGTCCAGCTCGTCTTGCGTTTCAGGGGTTCTTGCGGACCTTCCACGTCTTCAGCACGCGCCACGCGAACGTGATTCCATTCGCTTCGCTCGCGAGCACGCGTACGACCGCCGCGATGTCGTGACCTCGCGGCGACAGGCTGCGCACGAGGAACGTCTCGCCGGGATCCGGGGCTACGTTGGTTTCGAAGCCGTGTTCGCGCATGAACTGCGAGATCGCGCCCGTCTGACTCCGGTCGTTCGCGTCGATCGGCGCGAGCATTGTGGCCCACGACTCGCGCTTGGCCCCGGACAACTGCGCCGGCGGCGCCGAGGGGTCGCCCGACAGCCGCTCGATGTCGACGTCGCCGAGCGACACGATCCAGGAGTCGCCGCCCGGCGCTTGCGAGTTCAACCGCCCCAGTTCCAGTGCCGAAGGGACACCACCGCGGAGACGCCGTTGCACGGAATTCGAAGCCGACCGGAGAGGGGCGAACGGCACGCGAAGCCGTGGTCGTGTAGGTAAACGGGCCGTCGGAAAGAGGTGACCTTGGCGCGAGCCCCGGTGACCAAGACCCGATCCGAACGAGATCGACAGCGTGAACCGAGTGACCCGAACCCGTTGTCGAGCCACGAAGTAGCCCGAACGCTTTTGCCGCCGGCAAGGGCGTCCGGTCACGGGGGACACATCGGGGACAGACCCGCCTCCGTCCCCGTCATCTACCCACTCCTTCAATCGCCACCGCGGAGCGCGAAGCGCGACCCGAAGTTCTCCCTCGGGTTCAAGCTCGCGCGTCCTAGGAAACCACTCCGTCGCCAAGGGACGTCGAGAACGGGCTCTCGCTGCGGCCATTCAGCAGCCTGCCGCAGCCGTGGCGATCCGCTCTACACATCTCGTCAGTACGTCACCTGGGGCGAGATCCACAAGGGTCGCGAATCACGCCGTCGAGAAGCCACCCCTGCGGCTTTGAATGGCCGCAGCGAGGCCCGTTCTCGACGTCCCTTGGCGTGAAGTCTCACGCGCGACTCAAGGGCGCGGGGTTCCCAAGGGGGGCTTCGCTCGTTTGTGAAGCCCCCCTTTGGTCGTTCGACCGCGAGCGGTCGAACGAGGGGGGTGCGGGGGGAACGAAGTTCCCCCCGCCTCGCCTCGACGCCCGAGCTGGCGTCGGGCCATGCGGCCCGAGTCAGACGAGAATGTCGTTCACGACCCGGCCCGCAACGTCGGTCAGGCGGAAGTCGCGGCTTTGGTGTCGGAACGTCAGCTTCTCGTGATCGAGCCCGAGGCAATGCAGCAGCGTCGCGTGCAAGTCGTGCATGTGCACGGGCTGATCGACGACGTCCCAACCCCAGTCGTCGGTCTTGCCGTACGTGAAGCCGCGTTTGAATCCGCCGCCCGCGAGCAGCACCGAGTTGCACAGCGCCTGATGGTCGCGGCCGTACGAGTCGAACGACAGCGGCCCCTCGCAGTAGCTCGTGCGACCGAACTCGCCGGTGAACATCACGATCGTGTCCTCGAGCAGCCCGCGCTCCTTCAAGTCCTTGATCAACGCGGCGGTCGGCTTGTCGACGTCCTGGCACTTCTTCGGCAGCACCGTCGGGATCTCGAAGTGCGTGTCCCACCCGCCATCGCAGATCTGCACGAAGCGCACCCCGCGCTCCACCAACCGGCGCGCGAGCAGACAGTTGTTCGCGAACGACTCCTTGCCCGGCGTGGCGCCGTAGGCATCGAGCACGTCCTGCGACTCTTTCGACAAGTCGGCGAGTTCCGGCACGGACGTCTGCATGCGCGCCGCCATCTCGTAGGCCTGCGTGCGTGTCGTGATGTCGGGGTCGCCGACCGTTCGATGTTCGAGCGCGTTCAGTTCTCCGATCGCATCGAGGACGCCGCGTCGCGCCTTCGCGTCGATGCCGGGCGGATTGCTCGCGAACAGCACGGGATCGCCACCCGAGCGGAACTGCACGCCTTGATGCCGTCCCGGCAAGAACCCGTTGTGCCACAGCCGCGGATGCAGCGGCGTACCGCCCTTGCCGCCGGACAGCAGCACGACGAACTCGGGGATGTTCTCGTTCAGCGTGCCGAGCGCGTAACTCACCCACGCGCCGAACGACGGCCGCCCCAGCAATTGCGTGCCCGTGAACAGGATCGTCATCGCCGCTTCGTGCAACACGTGGTCGGTCTGCAGCGAACGCACCAGCGTGAGCTCGTCCGCGACCGAGCCCAACTCGGGCAGGATCTCCGCCATGCGCATGCCGCTCTTGCCACAATCGCGGAACTTGAAGCACGAGCCCGCCACGGGCAGCGCGCCCTGCTTCTCCGTCAATCCGGTGATGCGCTGACCGCGCCGTACGGACTCCGGCAACTCCTCGCCGCGATGCTTCACGAGCAGCGGCTTCTCGTCGAACAGGTCGATCTGCGACAAGCCGCCCGACAAGAAGATCTGGATCACGCGCTTCGCCGTAGCGCCCGGCACCGCGTACGCAGGCGCTTCGTCCGCCAACGCGACGCGGCCCAGGAACGACGCCATCGACAGCCCGAGGAGGCCGCGAGCGCCCTGCCCAAGGAACGCGCGCCGGTTGAGTGCGTCGCGCAAGGAATCGCAGTTCTGTCGGTTCATGGCTCGGAGTTCCAGTCGTTGCGATCGACTTCGTTCACGTTCGGGGCCCTCAACGGGCTGTCAACCGCGGTGGATCGTGGCATCGAGGTTCAGCAGCGCTTGTGCGACGCCGGTCCACGCCGCGAGTTCCGCAGCGTCGAGCTTGGCATCCGGCTTGGCATCGCCGACGGCGAGCAACTTCTTCGCCGCGGCCGGATCGGCGGCGTAGTGCTCGCGCTGGGCGGCCAGCAACTTCGTCAGCACGGCGACCTCCTCGGCATCCGGCACGCGCGACGTGCACCAGCGGAAACCGAGCGCGATGCGCTTGCCGTCGTCCTTGCCGCCTTCCTTCAACAGCCGCTGCGCGAACACACGCGCGGCTTCGACGTAGACCGGATCGTTCAACAGCACGAGCGACTGCAGCGGCGTGGTCGTCTGCGGTCGCGACACGGTGCAAGTCTCGCGCTTCGACGCATCGAACGTCAGCAGCGACGGGTACGGCACGCCGCGCTTCCAATACACGTAGATGCCGCGGCGGTACTGCTCCTCGCCGGCATCGCGCTTCCAGTCGCGACCGCCCGTGACGGCCTTCCACAGCCCTTCGGGCTGGTAGGGCTTCACGCTCTTGCCGCCGATCGACTCGACCAAGAGACCGGCCGCGTACAGCGCGTTGTCCCGCACCATCTCGGCCGCGAGCCGCAATCGCGGACCGCGCGCGAGCAGACTGTTCTCGGGATCCTTCGCGAGCTTGTCGGACGCGATGAGCGCCGATTGCCGGTACGTCGCCGACAACACGATGCGCCGATGCAGCGCCTTCATGTCCCATCCGCTCTCGCGGAACTCGACGGCGAGCGTGTCCAGTAGCTCGGGATGCGAGGGCAACTCACTGCGCACGCCGAAGTCGTCGCCGGTCTTCACCAAGCCGACGCCGAAGTACTGCGCCCAGATGCGATTGACGGCGACGCGCGCCGTCAACGGATGCTCCGGCGCGAACAACCAACGCGCCAGCCCGAGTCGGTTGCGCGGCAAGTCCTTCGCGAGCGGAGGCAGGATCGACGGCACGTCCGCACTGACCTCGGTGCCCTTGTTCTTGTACTGGCCGCGCTTGAACACGTACGTCTTGCGCGGCTCGCGACGCTCCTCCATCACCATCGTCTCGGGGACAGTGCGCATGACGTCGTCGCGCTCGGCTTCGAGTCGATCGAGCTCGACCGCGAGCACGCGCCCGATCGGATCGATGTGGCGGCGATACCACGCGCGAATCGTGCGTGCGCCGCGTTGCTCGCGCGTGACCGGCGGCTTCGCGCTGGTGTCGGCGACGATCGCGACCGGCTTCGGCAGTTGCGGCGGTGTGACCACGGGCGGCGTCGCGGGCGGCGGCTCGGCGAGCAGCGTCGCGACTTCGAAATCGAGGACGTCGTCCCCTTCCGCACTGACGGCGGACGTGAACGACGCACCACCGCCGCCGAAGCGACCGAAGCCGCCTCCCATGCCGGGCATCTCGCCCATGCCACCCATCGCGCCCGTTGCGCCGGGCCCGCCCTCGCCGCGCTTTGGCTTCGGCAGCGCGTAGATCGCCTTGACGACCAGTTCGTTCTCACCGGCGCGGATGCCGATGCGCGCGGTCCGCTTCGGACGTTCGCGGCGGAAGAAGCCGTCGCCGAAGTCGAATTCGCCATCGTCGTCCTTCGGCTTGGCGTCGCCCTTGTTCGCGCTCTTCGATTCGGGCACGGGGTTCGCCGGAGCTTCGCTGAACACGAGTTCGCCGTTCAGCCAGACCTTCACTCCGGCCGGACCGTCGAGTCGCAACACGACGGTGCGCGCTCGATCGGCGACCAACTTGCGCGTGAGGTAGTACGCCACGTCACCGCTCGCACCGCGCAGAGTCTGCGTTGCGCCGTCGCGCCACGTCTTCTGCTCCTGCCAAGTGAGCTTGTCGTCCTTCTTGCGACGCTTCGTCGCGTCGCCGCCGAGTGGATCGTTCGAGTTCTCGGCTGCGGCGGGAGCATCGGCCGCGTCCTTCGCCGCGGGTTTCGTGGCCGCGGGCACCGCTTCCGCGCCGGCCGACTTCCGGGGCTTCGGCGATGGGTCCGGCTCGTTCGCGGCTTCGAGCTTCGCCGCGGCGGCGGTGGGCGCGGCCGCCGTGGCGGCGGTCCCCTTCGCGCCGTCGACGCTCACTTCGGACGGCGCGGCCGCGCGAGCCGCGCCCGCGGTCGGAGTCGACGCGGGCTGCGCGGCGGCGACGGGTTCGGCCGGCGTCGGCGACGCGGGGGCGTCCGCCGCCGGCTTCCCGTCTTGCGCCTTCGGCGCGGTCTTCGTGGCGTCGTCGGTCGGCCCGGGCGCGTTCTTACCGCCCGGCTTCTTGGGATCGCCGTCGGGCTCCGCGGGCGCGGGTGGATCGAACGTCTTGCGCAGATCGACTCCGCCCTTGATCGCCTGCTCCGGCGCGTACGCGGTCTCGAACGCGGCCGGCGCGTGCTCGGCGGAGAACGGACCGAGCGTGCTCCACGGCTTCGCGGTCACCGGCAGCAGGCGCTCGCGGATGCGTGGATCCGACGTCACCGAAATGCGGAAGCGACCGATCAGCGCCTTGTACTTCGACTGCGACGTGTGATGCAGCGCCATACGCAGCACCGCGGCTTCGTTCAACTCGAGCGGCTCGAGCGGGATCAGCACTGCCGCGCGCGTCTCGGACATCGCGTCTCCGACGACGCACCATCCCGCGCCGAACGAACGCGGTCCGTCGCCGCCATCCACCTCCGCTTCGTCGACCGCGATCGCGGTGTCGATGTCACCAGGCGTGGCCTCGAGGAAGCTCGCGTCCGGATCGCGCTCTTGCCGCAGGTCGGCTTGCGCGATCGCGAGGTGCACGAGGGGCGGGTCCTTGCTCTCCGACAACGTCGAGTTGCGCAGTTCGAGTCGCGTCAGGATGAAACGGCCGTCGTCCGCGCGTCCCGACTTACCGCCGGGCAACGACGGATCGGGCACCACTTCGATGCGCAGCGCCTGGATCGTGCGCTTACCGGGCTGGAACACGAGGTCGTACGTGTCGCGCACCGGACTGGGTCCGCTCGACAGGATCGACCCATCGGGTTGGCGCTCGAGCTTCGATCCGTTGCGCGACAGCAGTCCCGCGGGGTCGAGCGTCTCCCAAGTGAACGGCGTCGCGAGCGCCGCGCGTTGGCGCGCTTCCCACTGCGCTTGCGCCGCGTCGGTGAGCGGATCGTCGGCTTCGAGCCGTTGCTTCAGCGCGTCGATGCGCGCGGTCAGGTCGGCGAGTCGCGGTGCTTGATCGGGGCTCGGCACGGGCAACGACGGTCGCGAGTTCTTCGCGCCGAAGCCGTCCGAGTCGCGCTCCGCGACTTGGTCGAAGAACGCGTAGAACGAGTAGAAGTCCTTCTGCGACAGCGGGTCGTACTTGTGGTCGTGGCATTGCGCGCACGCGAGCGTCAATCCCATGAACGCGGTCGACGTCGTGTGCAAGCGGTCCATCACGTACGCCGAGCGGTACTCGTCCTCCTCCTCACCGGCCTCCGAGTTCGTCGGATGGTTGCGGCTGAAGCCGGTGGCGATGCGTTGCTCGAGCGTCGGATGTTCCAGCAGGTCGCCGGCGAGTTGCTCGATGCCGAAGCGATCGAACGGCATGTTGGCGTTGAACGCGTGAATCACCCACTCGCGCCACTTCCAGTTCTCGCGGCCTTCGTCGCGCTGGTAGCCACTCGTGTCGGCGTAGCGCGCGAGGTCGAGCCATTCCTGTGCCTGGCGCTCGCCGTAGCGCGGCGACGCGAGCAACCGATCGACGGCTTTCTCGTACGCGTCCGCACTGGTGTCCTTCGTGAATTGGTCGAGTTCGTCGGGTGTCGGCGGCAGACCCGTGAGGTCGAACGTCACGCGCCGCAGCCATTGCTCACGCGTCGCTTCCGGCTCGGGCTTCCAGCCGTCCTGCTCGAGTCGAGCGAGCACGAAGCGATCGAGCGGGTCGCGCGCCCAGTTCGCGTCGGCGACCGCGGGCAGCTCGTGCTTGGTCGGCGCCGTGAACGCCCAGTGCTCGCGCCACGTCGCACCTTGTTCGATCCAGCGCTCGATCGTCTCGATCTGGCGCTCGGTCAGTGCGTCGGCGCCCTTCGGCATGCGCTCGTCGGGGTCCGTCGACTTGATGCGCAGCAAGACGTGCGACGCCGCGGGATCGCCGGGCACGAACGGTGCGCCGCCTTCGGCCATCCGCGCGAACGCGTCCTCGTGGACATCGAGGCGCAGATCGCCCTTGCGGCGCTCCGCGTCCGGGCCGTGACAGGTGAAGCAATGCTGCGCGAGGATCGGCCGCACTTCCTTGAAGAAGTCGACCGTGCGAGCGGCGCGCTCGGGCGCGCTCGACGCCGCGTGCCAAGATCCCCCGATCCACAGAATTGCAACCGCGACGACGACGGAAGACCGAGCCCTCGGGGAGGGGCGCGTGGCGATCAGCGACATGGCGAGCTCCGGGGAACCGGCGACGGAGTGTAACCCGCTCTACGACGCGTGCTGCGCGTCGGATGGCATCACGTCGGCGAATCCGCCGGTCCGAACCGGTCGAACCGGTCGCGCCCGGACTGCCCAAGGCGATCGGACGCGGCCGCGTTCCATGCCTCGAACCGGGACGAAGCCCGCATTGCGAGATTGCTCGAATGGAACACGCCCACGCATCCCGTTTCGCGTTCGCAACTCACGGCGCGAGGCGTCGAAAACGACCCATTGCAGCCTTCACCTTCGGCATCGAACGAGTCGACATCCGTCGGCGACGTCGCATCCTGGCGTTCGTCGAGTCGACGGATCATCGCGGTACGCGGGGATCGAACGCTGGGTTCCTTGCGAGGTCCGTCGTCTGCGTGCACAGGCGGCGCGAGTCGAGCGGCCGGCAACGAACGGGAGCGAATGCCACCATGCCCAGTCTGACCAGTGTCTTCGGAGTCACGCGCGCATCGAGGATCCACACCGATCCGAATTGGCTGCGCACGATGCTCGACAACGTGCCGATCAACGTGATGTTCGCGGACCTCGATCTCGTCGTCCGCTACATCAACCCGGCATCGCTGCGCCAACTGAAGGCGATCCAGCAACTGCTGCCCGTCCCGGCCGACGAAGTCGTCGGCCAATGCATCGACGTGTTCCACAAGGTGCCGTCACGCCAACGTGCGCTGCTCGCCGATCCCAAGAACCTGCCGCACAAGACGCAGTTCCCGCTCGGCAACGAAGTCGTCAGTCTCGAAGCCAACGCCGTCCACGACTCGAACGGACGCCACGTCGGCACGATGGTCTCGTGGGAAGTCGTCACGAAGCGCGTCGAAGCCGAACGCAAGGTCCAGGAATCGACCGAGCGCGAACGCGAACTCGCTGCCGACCTGCGCGGCAAAGTCGACGCGATGCTGGACGTGGTGAACGCTGCTGCACGCGGCGATCTCACGCGCGACATCACGGTGCGCGGCGAGGACGCCATCGGTCACATGGGAGCAGGTCTCGCCACGTTCCTGACCGACCTGCGTCACAGCATCGGCGAGATCGGCAACAACGCGACGTCGTTGAACGTCGCGTCCGACGAGCTGACACGCTTGGCCTCGCAGATGGGCGCCAACTCGGAAGAGACGTCGGCTCAAGCCGGCGTGGTCGCGGCGGCATCCGAACAAGTGAACAAGAGCGTCCAGACGGTCGCGCAGTCGACCGAGCAACTCTCGCTCAGCATCCGCGAGATCTCGAAGAGCGCGAGCGACGCGGCACGCGTCGCGACCGGCGCGGTCAAGGTCGCGCACGACACGAACTCGACCGTGGCGAAGCTCGGACAGAGCAGCGACGAGATCGGCAAGATCGTGAAGGTGATCACGTCGATCGCGCAGCAGACCAACCTGCTGGCGCTGAACGCGACCATCGAAGCCGCGCGCGCCGGGGAAGCGGGCAAGGGCTTCGCCGTGGTCGCGAACGAAGTCAAGGAACTGGCCAAGGAGACCACCAAGGCCACCGGCGACATCTCGCGCATGATCGAGACGATCCAGCGCGACACCAAGCTCTCGGTCGACGCGATCGCGCAGATCGGTTCGATCATCGATCAGATCAACGACCTGCAAGCCACGATCGCGAGCGCCGTGGAACAGCAGAACGCGACGACGAACGAGATCCAGCGCAACATCGGCGAGGCCGCGCGTGGCACGGCCGAGATCGCGCAGAACATCTCGGGCGTCGCGGTCGCGGCGCAGAGCACGTCGTCGGCGGCGTCGGCGACCGCGAAAGCGTCGTCCGACCTCGTCCACATGGCCGGGGAACTGACGCGCCTCGTCAGCCGGTTCAAGGTCTGACGGAACGTGGAGCGATCGGGGGTCGGACCCATCGGGTCAGCCCCCGCTCCTCCACGTCCGACGCTGCGTCAGCCGAACTCGAGAACGACGTGGACCGCGTCGTGCGACGTCAACCGTCGCGCGGCGCGGACTTCGACTTCAACTGAGCCTCCAGCCACGTGCACATCTCCCACTGCACGTGACCGACGCTCTCCCGCGCGCGATAGCCGTGGTCCTCGAACGGCAACTGCACGTACCGCGCCTTGCCGCCGTTGCCCTTGATCGCGGCGAACAAGCGCTCGGTCTGGATCGGGAACGTGCCCGAGTTGCTGTCGTTCTGACCGTGGATCAGCAGGATCGGCTCGTCGATCCGATGCGCGAACGTGAACGGCGACATCGCGATGTACGTCTCCGGTGCGTCCCAGAACGAGCGAGGCTCGGCTTGGAAGCCGAACGGCGTCAGCGTGCGGTTGTACGCGCCGCTGCGTGCGATGCCGGTGGCGAACAGATTCGAGTGCGCCAGCAGGTTCGCCGTCATGAACGCGCCGTAGCTGTGTCCGCCGATCGCGATGCGACCGCGCTCCGCGACCCCGCGCGCGACGACCGCGTCGACCGCGGCCTCCGCGCTCGCGACGAGTTGCTCGATGTACGTGTCGTTGGGCTGCCGATCGCCTTCGCCGATGATCGGCATCTTCGGATCGTCGAGGATCCCGAAGCCCTGCGTCAGCAGGAACAGATGATCGCGCGAGCCGCCGTTCGGCCGGGTGAACCGATACGGCGATCCGCGCACTTGGCCAGCGGCAGCCTTGTCCTTGAACTCGGTCGGGTAGGCCCAGAACACGAACGGGATGGGCCCGGATGCCGGGTCGTACCCGGGCGGCAAGAGCAGAGTCGCCGACAGGTTCACGCCGTCCTTGCGCGCGTACGTGATCAGCTCGGGCACGACCTTGGCGAACTCGGGCGCTTGGTCCTTCAGGCCCGTGATGACCTCGAACTTGCCCTCGGACGTGCGGCGCAGGACGTTCGGCGGTTCCGTCACCGATTCGCGTCGAGTCAGGAACGCCGACGCGTTGGCGTCGAGCAGGTCGGTGACTTCCTCGAAGTACGGCGCCTCGCAGCGCCACAGGCGTTCGCGCGCCCAGTTCGAAAGATCGAGGCGATCGAGGAACGGGAACTCGCCGTCCTGCGACGCGCCGCGCCCGGCCAAGTACGCGTACTTGCCGTCGCCGCTCGTCCACGCCACCGGCGTTCCGCGTGAGGACACGCGCGTCAGGATCGAGCCGGGATCCGCGTACGCGTCTTGCGACGAGCGCTCGAACACGAGCCGCGGCGCCACGTCGGGACGGCCCGGCTCGATCGCCCACGTGCGCGTGCGTCGCGTCGTCCACCACGATTCCGTGACGAACGCGAGATCGTCGCGCAGCGCCACGATCGAACCGAGACGCCAAGCCAGATCGACGAGTTTGGTCGGTTGCGCATCGAACGGAGCGGTGAGCGTGAACACGCGATCCCGCGCGTCGGCCGCGCGCATCGGATCACCACCGTCGATGGCTTCGACCCACGTCAGCGTGGCGTCGGCATCGGCCTTCCACTGGACCGCGCGCGGACCGAGCCCGACGCGATCGGGCGGCAACGGCGGGATCTCTTGCAGCGACGTGTCGGCGAGTTCGCGGACGACCTTGCCGGACCGATCGAGGATCACCGTCCGCGCCGGGAACGCCGACAGCGGCTCGACGCGCGAGTACGGCCGATGGACGCTCGCGACCAGCACGTAGTTCCCGTCGGGCGACGGCGCGAACTCCGTGATGAGGGCGGGCTCCGCCAACAGCGTGAGCTTGCCGGCGAGGTCGATCCACGCGAGTTGCGAGCGCGCGTAGTACTCGAACTGCGCTTCCTTCTCCGGCGACGTCAGGACGTCGGTGTACGTCCACGATGCCGCGGCCTTGCCATCCGACTCCTGCACGATCGGTCCGTGTGGCGCATCCGGCGCGACCGGCGCAGTCCCGCGATCGCGCACGACCACCGAGCAGATCAACTCGCGACCGCTCGCGAGCCAGCGGAACGGCCGGTTCACGAACGCGGCGTTCACGACCGGAGGCGTGACCGAGCGCGCCTGCGCGGTGGCGACGTCGGCGACCCACAGTTGGATGCCGGCGTCGGTCGTCACGGTGAACGCGAATGCTTCGCCGGTCCGCGACCACTGCGGCGTCCCGATGCGGTCCGACGGCGGCATGCCGATCAGACGCTCCTTGCCGGTGGCGAGATCGAGGAGCACCAACTCGCGGAAGAACGTCGATCGCGCGAACGCGGGGCCGTTCGTCGGTGCGTCGATGCGCGTGCCCGCGAGCCCGAGCGCGGGCCGCGCGACCTCCGCGATCGTCGGCATCGCGCGCCGCTCCGCGAACAACAGATGTCGTCCCGACGGGCTGACCGACACGAACGGCAGCGGCGCGGCATCGAGGATGCGCGCGATCGGCGCCGGCGGCTGTCGGTACGAGAATTCGTCGACGGCCGTCGGGAACGCCAAGAACGCGGTGAACAACAGGGCGTGCATCACGCGGGACTCCGTCGACCGAGGGCTCGACCGCGCGCGAGCGCGGTCTTGTGCAAGACGGCGGACAGTCTACGGCGCGCGGATCGCCCGCGAGCGGTCGACGGTCGCGGGAGCCAATTCGCGGGTTCGGCCTACTCGGCCTCGGAAGCGGCGCCGTCGGCGGACTCGTCCTGGCTCGACTTCGACGAGTTCGAAGTGGACTCGCACGCGCGCCACAATTCGCGCACACGTCGCACGACTGCGTCGACGACCACGGCACCGCTGCGCAACCGCTCCTCGAGCGCGCTCAGCACGCGACCGCGGATGCCGACCTCGTCCTGCGCGGGTCGATCGTCGAGCACGCCGTGCTCTCGCATCCACGTCACCAGCTTGTCGCGCGACTTGAAGTTCTTGGTGCGCTCGTCGGCGCGGTCGTCGATCGCGGCGATCAGCTTGCGCGGGTCGCCGCCGAGATCGCGCGACAGACTCGACAAGCGCTCGACGAATTGGTCGGACACTCCGGCCGCGATCAGGACGTCGGCATCGACGGCCTTGCCGCGCCCTTCGGCGTACGCCTGGACGAACCGTTCGATCACGTCGGCGAACACGTCCTGCGTGATCACGCGCTCCGGTCCGACGACCGCGGCAGCGCCGCCGCTCGCGCTCAGTTGTCGCCATTGACCGACGGTGTTCACCCGCGCGCGCAGCAGCGCATGCAACGCGTCGAGGTCGTGACGCGATTGCCAGAACACGTGCTGCGCGGTCGCGGGCTTCCACGGATCGAACGGCGCCGCGCCGATCCGACGCGCATACGTCTCGGCGCTCGCGCCCGCAGGCGCCGGGACCTCCCGCGTGGTCTCTCCGGTCAGATCGAGCCGCGCGGCGCGTGAGCGACCACGGATCTCGTCGAGATCGAACGCGCGGATCGAGCCCTCGCCTTGCTCGGCCGCGAACGCCTCCCACGCCTTCACGTCGAGCGGATTGGCCGACAGGTAGAACACCTGCCGACGCTCCTCGCGCGCCATCACGAGCAACGCCTGCGCGATGGCGCGGAAGCGATCGCCGTCGGCCGTGGTCAGGACTTCGTCGAGGAACAAGGGCAGCTTCGTGCCGCGCTCGGCCTGGGTCGCGTACGCGAGGCGCGCGGCGAGCAGCAACTGGATGCGCGTGCCGTCGGACAATTGCTCGAGGCCGAGCACGCGCTCGGTCGCGCTGTCGATCGCTCGCAACTCGTCGACGTCGTCGCCGACTTCGAGGCGATACGCGTTCGCCGTGAAGCGTGCGAACCACTGCTGTGCCTTCTTGACCACCGGAGGTCGCGACTCGCGCACGAACTCGCGCGCGACGCGATCGAGCAAGAACGCGCCGGCCTCGTGGTCGAGCGTCGTCGTGCGCGCATCCTCGAGCGCTTCCTTGGCCGCGGCCTTGCGTTCGAGGGCGTGCGCCACGGCTTCGGCCTTGGTGGCCTGGCCGACCTCGGCCTGGATGCGCGCACGCTCTTCGATCAACGCGCGGCGGGCACTGGATTCGCGCTCGAGCCGCTCCGCCTCGATCTCGAGTTCGGCCCGCGGCGCGGTCGCCAGATCGTCGTGGTCGGCGAGGCGCGCGGTGCGCTCGTCGTACTTCGCCGACCATTGAGCGCATTCGTCGGCCAGCGCCTTCCAACGCGGCCGATCCTCCACCTTCGCCTTCAGCGTCGCGAGGTCGCCGACGCTCGTGCCGGCCTCGACGAACAGGCGTTCGCGCCGTCGCGCGTGCTCGGCTTGGCGCTCGGTCAATGCCGCGAGTCGCGGCTGTTCGCGCGCCAATGCAGCCGTGGCCTCGTTCAGCGTGCGCGCGCGTTCCTTCAAGTGCCCGAGCGCGGCCGCGCACGCCGTCACGCTCTCGGCCGGAGCTTCGCCGTTCGCGACGAGCACCGCTCGCACGCGCGCGAGAAGCGTCGCCAGTTCGCCCTCGAGGTGAGTCACCGTGGCTTCGGTGCGCGCGACGTCGGCGGCGCGCGATTGCAGTTCCTTCACGCGGTGCGCCACGATGCCGAGCGACAGATCGTGACCGTCGCCACCGTCGAACGCCAGCGCCCGCGCGACGACCGCCCGACGTTGCGCGTGAGCGGCTTCCTCGCGTTCGAGGTGCGCGTTCTCGGCCGCCAGCACCGAGCGCAACTGGAAATCATGCAGTTGCGCGCTCCACTCCTCTTCGAGTTCGCCGCGCAGATCGACCACGGCGTCCTCGGTCCACTCGGCCGGCTGACGCAGCCGCAAGCGCGTGAACTCGACGCGCCAGCGTTCCCGCTCGGCGGCGCCGTCGCGCAGCGCGCCCGCGAACGCGAAGAACGCGAGCAGGCCCAACGACATCCCGAGCGCAGCGCCGCCCGCGAGAGGCAGCTCCGTGATCAGCACGCCGGCGCCGAGCAAACAACTCACCGCGGCCACCAGCGCCACGCGACGCCAGCGCGTGCGCGCCGGATCGGGCAGCTCCGCGAGCCAATACGACAGGATGTCGACGCCCTTCTTCCAGCGCGCCGGCTCCGGCTTGCGATCGGCATGCATCACTTCGCGCAAGCGCGCTTCGAGCGCGTGACGGCGCGAACGCAGCGCATCGGCGGATTCGATCATGCGCTCGACCTGATCGAGCGCCGCGGCGTCGACGGAACGCGCGTGGTCGGCGTCGACGTCCTGGCCGAGCGCGATCTGCGCCGAGCGGTACAGCGCCCGCGCCTTCTCGCGCTCGTGCCGCGCGGCCTTGCATTGCGCTTCGACTCCTACGGCTTCGCGCAGATCGCGCTCGGCCGCGTCGGCGCCGACGACGTCGATGTCCTTCACCTGCCCGGTCGCGAGCACGCGTTTGCATTCGGTGATGCGCTGCTCGCATTCGTCGCGCTCTCGACGCGCGAGCTCGGTGTCGCGCTCGAGCTCGGCCAGCGTGCGCAGCTCGTCGCCACGGATGCGGTCGAGGCCGGGCTGCAGCGCCGCGCGCTGGCGCTCGCGCTGCGTCAACTCCGCATGGGCGTGATCGCGTTCGAGCGCGACGTGGACCAGCGGCAGGCGCCGCGCGGCGTCCTCGGCCGCGGCGAGATCGCGTTCGATCTGCGGCAGCCGCTGCTCTTGTTCGGCCAACTCGCGCTGGCGCGCCAGCAACTCGGCAAGGCCGCGCGTGGTCTCGTCGACCGTGATCGCGTACTTCGCCGCCGCCGGGCGCTTCGCGAAGCACTCCTGCGCGACCGCCCGCACGTCGTAGCCGCCGGCCATCGCGCGGCGGAACTCCTCGACCACGAGTCGATCGGTGGTGTCGCCGCCGATCAGGTCGCGCATGCCGAGCGTGAAGCAGCGCGCGAAGCGCGCTTCGGGCAACGGCGGCGGGTCCGCATCGACGCCGTTCTTCGACCAATGCACGTCGCGATGCTCGCGCACGGCGACCAACGGCCGGCCGTCGTCGTCGAACGCCACTTCACCGGCCGCGGAGCCCGGCAGCGTTTCCGGCCACAGCGTGCCGCGCACGAAGCGGCACAACGTGCTCTTGCCCGAGCCGTTCTTGCCGACGATCACGTTCATGCCGGGCGAGAGGCCCTCGAGCGCGAAGCGTTCGCCGATCCCCGGCGTGCGGCGCAGTTCGACGCGGTCGATCCTCACGACGCCACCTCCGCGCTCGCGCGCTGCGCCAGCAACTGTTCGAGCGCGACGCGCCCCGAGCGCAGCAAGCGCGAACGGATCGCTTCGTCGCCGAGGTCCGCGGGATCGAGCCCGCGGAACTCGCGCGTCGACACCGCGCCGCGCAACCGTTCACGCGCGCTGGCGACGAGTTTCGCGCAGTCGTCGCCCCCTTGCTCGAGCTGCAGCAGCGTGCGCGCGAGAAGGCCCGGCGGATCGGCCGCGCGCGCGAGTTGCGCGAGATCGATCGCGGGCTCGGCCCGGTCGACCACGCGATCGACGTAATAGAGCACGCCGTCCTCGATCGCCGCGAAGCGCGCGAGGTCGATCGCGGCCAGCTCGTCGCGGATGCGTGCATGGGCGGCGGTCTTGCCGGTCAACGTGACGCGGACGCCGACCGCGCGAGCGCGACCGAGCGTCGACCGCACCGAGCGATGCAGCCCCGCGAGCGCCGACACCAACGGCGCGAGCACGTCGCCATCGGCCAGGACGCGGTCGAGCGCCACGTCGATCGACTCGAACCGCAACGGGGCCAGCGCGACCTGCGCGAGCGCGAGGCGATCGCCGTCGATCGTGAGTTCCCACGGGCCGTGGACGCCGGTTTCGGTCGGGTCGAGCGGACTGACCGAACCGAGGTATCCGAGCGGCGAGCGCGCAGCCGGCTCGAGCGACGGTTTGTGGATGTGCCCGAGCAGCCAAGCGGCGACGTCGTGGCGCAACAGTTGCGCACGCGAGAGCGGCGCGTGCGGGCTGTCCTCGCGACCCAGATCGCCATGCAGCAGACCGATGCGGGGTAATGCGTTCTCGGGCGGTTCGGGCACGGTCGCGGCCTGGAACGGACTGGTGGTGACGCGCGCCTGCGGGAACGACCAGCCGAGCACGTGCGCGAGCGGCGCGCCGGCGTGTTCGAGCGTGACCCATTCGAACGCGCCACCGCGGCCGATCAGGCGGAACCCTGGCAGCACGTCGGCGAGACGCGGCAAGGCCTCGACGTCATGGTTGCCGGCCACGGCGAACACGCCGATGCCGGCGGCGAGCAGCCGCTCGACGCCATGCTTCAGCGGACCGAAGGCTTCGAAGCGCGCGTTGTCCTGGTCGACGACGTCCCCTGCGAGCAACACCGCGGCCACGCGCCGCTCGAGCGCATGCTCGACGACGTGTCGCCACGCGGCGATCGGCGACAGATCGATCGCCTTGAGGTCACGCCTGACCTCGTCCGCCGGCAGATGGGCCGGCCGCCGACCGAGGTGCAGATCTCCGACGAACAACAGCGTGGCGGCCATGCGAGTCCCCCGAGTGTGGGCGCAGGATCGGGAGTGCATGGAGTCGAGTCAAGCGCGGCGTCGACCGGACGACGCGGACACTATGCTCGCCCCCCATGACCACCTCCCTGCTCCCCGCCGTGTTGCTCGAGCCACCGGGCAAGGCCACCCATTCCGTGATCTGGCTGCATGGCCTCGGCGCAGACGGCAACGACTTCGTGCCGATCGTGCCGGAATTGGGGCTGCACCCCTCGCTGCGTGTGCGTTTCGTGTTCCCGCACGCGCCGATCCAGCCGGTCACGCTGAACGGCGGCATGCGCATGCGGGCCTGGTACGACATCACCGAGCTGAACCTGAAACGCACGACCGACGAACCGACCATCCGCGCCAATGCCAAGCGCGTCCGGGACCTGATCGCGCGCGAGCAGGCCGAAGGCATCCCGTCGCACCGCATCGCGTTGGCCGGGTTCTCGCAAGGCGGCGCGCTGGCCCTGTTCACGGGATTGCGGCATCCCGATCGGCTGGCCGGCATCCTCGGCCTGTCGTGCTACCTGCTGTGCGCGGACAGCTTCGACACCGAGCTTTCGCCGGCGAACCGCGCGACGCCGGTGTTCCTGGCCCACGGCTCGCGCGATCCGGTCGTGCCGGTGGCCGGCGGCGAACAGGCGCACGCGCGACTGAAGAACGCCGGAGTGCCGGTCGAGTACGCGGTGTTTCCGATGCAGCACGAAGTCTGCTGGGACGAGATCCGCGCGATCGGTGCGTTCTTGAATCGCTGCTTCGAAGCGGTCTGATCGCGCCATGTTCAGCCTCGTCCTCAAGATCCACATCCTCGTCGCCGTCCTCTCCGCGTTGTGCTTCTGGTTGCCGATCGTCGTCGACAAGGGCGGCCGCGCGCACAAGAAGCTCGGCCTCGTCTACGTGCTCCTGCTGTTCGTGACGTCGACCACGGCGATCACGTTGTTGATCCTGACGCGCGACGGCGCAGAGGCGCGGCCGACCACCGCACGCATGCCGCTCGACCACTACGCGGGCGACTCCGCGCTCTATCGCGCGTTCCAGTGGTTCCTCGGCTACGTCGCGTTCGCGACGTTCTCGGCCGCGATCACGGGACTGCAGGCGCTGAAGCACCGGGCGCGCGCCGTGCTGGCGCAGACGGCGTTCCACGGACTCGTGTTGATCGGCGGCATCGCTTTGGTCGTACTCGGGTTCCGCCACGCGGCGACGCCGATGATCGCGGTCGGCGCGGCCGGCGCGGTGCTCGGCGCGTGTTCGATCAAGGTGGCTCGCACGCTCGAACGCGATCGCACGGCGCGGTGGAACGGCCACATCCTCGGCATGATCGCGTCAGGGATCGGCGCGTACTCCGCGCTCGCGATCGTGCTCGCCAATCGACTCGCTCCGGAGTTCTTCCACGGCGAAGCCGGCGTCGTCGTCTGGCTGATCCCCGCCACGATCGGCGTGCCGGCGATGCTGTGGGCCATGAAGCGCTACGCGCGAGTCGCGCGATGAACTCGACCGACGCGTGGCGCGCACGCGCCGTCGATGCGAGCGAGGTCGTCCGTCGGCTCCCCGCGCGAGCGACCGCGTTCGTGCACGGCGCGTGCGCGACGCCGACGCCGCTGATCGACGCGCTGGTCGCGCGCTCCGATCTCGACCGCGTCGAGCTTTGGCATCTGCACCTCGGCGGACCGATCGCGTTCGCCGCGCCGCAGTACGCCGATCGCATCCACTCCGTGTCGTTGTTCACGTCGCCGGCGCTGCGCGACGCGATCGCCGAGGGGCGCGCGGACTTCGTGCCGATCTTCCTGTCCGACATCCCGGCGTTGTTCACGTCGGGCCAAGTCCGACTCGACGCCGCGCTCGTGCAAGTCTCGCCGCCCGACGCGCACGGCAATTGCTCGCTCGGCACGTCGGTCGACGCGGCGCGTGCCGCGACATCGACGGCGCGCTTGATCCTCGCCGAGATCAACGCACGCATGCCGCGCACGCATGGCGACACGATCGTGCCGTTCGAGCGCATCGACGCGTTCTGCGTCACGGATCGTCCGTTGGCCGAACACGAGCCCGATGCGCAGACGCCCGTCACCGCGGCGATCGGCGAGCACGTCGCCGCGCTCATCGACCACGGCGCGACGCTGCAGCTCGGCATCGGCGCGATCCCCGACGCGGTGCTCGCGCGGCTCCACGACAAGCTCGACCTCGGGCTGCACACCGAGATGTTCTCGGACGGCGTGGTGGAACTGGTCGAACACGGCGTCATCACCAATCGGCGCAAGAAGACCTACGTCGGCCGCAGCGTCACGAGCTTCGTGCATGGTTCGCGGCGCGTGTTCGACTTCGTCGACGACAACCCGCAGGTCGAGTTCCTGCCGTGCGACCTCACCAACGACCCGGCGCACATCCGCAAGAACGACGCCGTCACCGCGATCAACTCCGCGCTCGCGATCGACGTCACCGGCCAAGTCTGCGCCGACTCGATCGGCTCGCGCATCTACTCCGGTATCGGCGGCCAGCTCGACTTCCTGCGCGGCGCGGCGCTGTCGCGCGGCGGCAAGCCGATCCTGGCGCTGCCGTCGACGGCGAAGGACGGCACGATCTCGCGCATCGTGCGCGAACTCGCGCCGGGCTCGGGCGTGGTCACCACGCGCGGCCACGTGCATTGGGTCGTCACCGAGTACGGCGCCGTCAACTTGCACGGGGCGACGCTGCGCGAACGACGCGAACGGCTGGCGTCGATCGCGCATCCCGAATTCCGCACCGAGTTGCTGCAACCTTGAATCGACCGCGCGAGGTCACGCGCGCGCGACTTGCACCGGTGTGACCTTGTACTCCGGGCAATCGGTGACGCGATCGACCACGCCGCTGGTGAGCTCGTTCGTCGCGCTCTCGAGGAAGTGGAACGACGCGAATACGACGCCGGGCTGCACGTCGCTCGTCACGCGCGCGACGAAGTGCCCCGCGCCGGAGGCACTGGTCACGCGGACCGCGGCGCCCTCGACGATGCCGCGCGGGCGCGCGTCGTCGGGGTGGATCTCGAGCAAGTCGGCCTCGACCAATTCCGCGTTGCGCGTGCGCCGCGTCATCGAGCCCGAGTTGTAGTGCTCGAGCACGCGGCCCGTCACGAGCGTGAGCGGCGTCTCGCGAGTGACGACGTTCGGCGACGGCACGAACTCGACGATCGCGAAGCGCGCCTTGCCTTCGCCGGCGGTCGCGAACGTCGAGCGATGCAGCAGCGCGGATCCATGCGGTGCGCTGGCCGTGACCGGCCACTGCAAGCCTGCGGCGTCGATCGCGGCGTAGCTCGCTCGATCGAACGCGGGCGCGACGCGACGCACTTCGTCCCAGATCGATTCGGGCGACGTGAACGGCTGCGGCGCGCCGGTCGCCGCCATCAGTTCGAGCAGGATGCGCCAGTCCGGCCGCGCGTCCCCGGGTGGCGGCAACACCTGGCGGACTCGCCGCACGCGGCGTTCCCCGTTCGTGAACGTGCCGTCCTTCTCGAGGAAACTCGCACCGGGCAGCACGACGTGCGCGAGTTCGGACGTCGCCGAACGAAAGATCTCGCAGACGACGAAGCATTCGAGCTCGGACAGCCGCTCGCGCACGCGATCGGCCTCGGGGTCGGTCTGCACGACGTCCTCACCGAGGATGAACAGGCCGCGGACGTCGCCGTGTTCGATCGCGTCGTAGATGCGCGGCAGCGTGCGGCCGGCGGTTCCCGGCAGCGGACTCCCCCACACCGCGGCGATGCGCTCGCGCACGCGCTCGTCCGCGACCGGAGCGTAGCCCGTGAGCAGATCGGGCTGGCAGCCCATGTCGGCCGCGCCTTGGACGTTGTTCTGGCCGCGCAGCGGATTCACGCCGACGCCTTCGTGACCGATCGCGCCGACGAGCAACGCGAGGTTGCACAGCAGGCGCACGGTCTCCGTGCCCTGATGGTGCTCGGTGACGCCGAGGCCATGCATCTGCATGGGCGCCGCGGCGGTCGCGTACGAGCGCGCGGCGCGACGCACGAGTCGGGCATCGACGCCGGTCACGCTCTCCGTCGCTTCGGGCGACCACGCGCGCAACGCATCACGCAATTCGTCGAAGCCCTCGGTACGGGCCGCGACGAAGTCGGTGTCGACGAGTTCTTCGGCCACGATCACGTGGGCGATCGACTGCAGCAGCGGCACGTTGGTACCCGGTCGCAGCGCCAGATGCACGTCGGCGGCCGCGGCGAGTTCGGTGCGACGCGGGTCGATGACGACGAGCCGCGCGCGTCGCTCCATCACCGCGCGCAAGACGCGCTGGCCGACGACCGGATGACTCGCCGTGGTGTTCGAGCCGACCACGAACAGCAGATCCGCACGGTCGACGTCGGCGTACGAGTTGGTCGCTGCGCCGGCGCCGAGCATGCCGCGCAGGCCGGCGGCGCTCGGCGCGTGACAGACGCGCGCACAGCAATCGACGTCGTTCGTCGCGAGCGCCGTGCGTGCCCACTTCTGCGCCAGGTAGTTCTCCTCGTTCGTGCACCGCGCCGACGACAACACCGCGACGTGGCCGCGAAGGCGCGCGAACTCGCGCGCGATGCGGGCGTACGCCTCGTCCCACGACGCCGGCACCAAGCGATCGCCGTCGCGCACGAGCGGCGTCGTCAGTCGATCCGGATGCCGCACGAACGTGTGCGCGTAGCGGCCCTTCACGCAGAGATGGCCGTGGTTCGGTTCGCCGGCCGCGCCGTCGATCGCGCGGATCGTCTCGTGGTCGACGCGCACGTCGAGTCCGCAACCGACGCCGCAGTAGCCGCACGTCGTGGTGACGACGCGCTCGTCCGGCGTCTTCGGCGCCAGGCGATCCACGTCCGTGATCGCGCCGCTCGGGCACGCGGACGCGCACGCGCCGCACGACACACATTCGGTCGCGGCGAACGCGGATCCTCCCCAACCGATCGCGCTGTCCGCGCCGCGGCCGGTCATCGCGAACACGTACTGCCCGGCGAGTTCGGCGCAGGCGCGCACGCAGAGCCGGCAATGCACGCAACGCGACAGATCGATGCGCAAGTACGGATGCGACGCGTCGGTCGTCCCGCTGCGATCGAGTTTCGGATACCGCGTGCCGTCGGCGCCGCATTGCGCCAGGAGTTCGCCCGCACGACCGACCGCGTCGGCCTCCGAGGCCACGAGCTCGGCCAGATCGCGGCGGTACTGCCGCAGCTCTTCGGTGTCCGTCTCGATGCGCGTCCCCGCGCGTGCAGGCGTGGAGCAGGCTGCGACCATGCGGCCGTCGACTTGCACCATGCACGCGCGGCAATGCCCGCCGACCGACGTCCGAGCGTCGAAGCACAGCGTCGGCACGGCGACTCCGGCTTTCGAGCAGACGTCGAGCACCGAACCGCTCGACTCGACCTCGTGACCGTTCAGGTGCAGGTTCACGCGAACATCTCCTCGGGGAACAGACGCACGAGGTCGCGCAGTGGTCGCGGCACGCCCTGCCCGAAGCCACACAAGCTGCCCCACTCGATCGTGCGCAGCAGTCGCTCGAAGTCGGCCGGCGTGCGGCGACTCGGCAATTGCGCGGTGCCGATGCGACACGGCGCGCACGCGCCGCACGATTCGCGCGCCGCGAACGCGAACAGGTGCTCCGCGAGCGAGCGCGCATGCACGCGCGCATCGAGCAACACGATGCCGCCGTGGCCGAGACCCGGAAGCGTGTCGTACGCGAGCGGCGTGTCGAACTCGTCGGCGCGCAGCACGCAGCCCATCGGCCCGCCGACCAGCGCCATCTTCCAACGCCGACCGGACGGTTCGCCGCCGCCACCGCGAGCCAAGACCTCGCGCAGCGGCGTGCCGAGCGCGATCTCGACCACGCCGGGTCGCGCGATCGCACCGGACAGACAGATCGCCTTGGTGTTCGCGTGCGCGCCGCGCGCGACGACCCACGGCACGACCGCGAGTGTCTCGACGTTCTGCACGATCGTCGGCAAGCCGTGCAGGCCGCGCTCCGCGGGATACGGCGGTTTCGGCTGTGGCTCGGCGCGCAAGCCCTCGATCGAGCGCAGCAGCGCGGTCTCCTCGCCGGCGACGTACGAGCCCGCGCCGCGCAAGACCTCGACGTGGAAGCCGTCGAGTTTGCCCGCTCGCTTCGCCTGCGCGATCGCGCCGTTCATGCGCTCGACCGCGAGCGGATACTCCGACCGCACGTAGACGATGCCACGGCCGGCGCCGATCGCGCGCGCGCACGCGAGCATGCCGGCCAATACCGCGTGCGGTGATTCCTCGAGCAGCAGGCGATCGACGAACGCTCCGGGATCGCCTTCATCGCCGTTCGCGACGACGTAGCGCTCGGGCGCCGCCGTCTGCTGCGCCGTCCGCCACTTCGCTCCGGTCGGATACGCGGCGCCGCCGCGGCCGCGCAGGCCCGACTTCGTCACCACCTCGAGGATCGTCGTGCCGTCGGGCAGGTCGTACTCCTGCAGCGGATCGCCCGGTGCGAGCAGACCGCGCAGCACGACCGGCGTGTGCACGAGCGCGCGATGCGGGATGCGCGTGGCCGCTTTGGCGGGGTCGTACGGCGCTTCGTAGCACCGTCCGAGACATGCGACCGGGCGCGATCCACTGCGGACCGCGGCACACGGGCCGGCGAACGCGCAGGCCGTGCCCGTGCACAGCATCGCCTCGCCGTCGTCGCCGAGATGGTCGTAGAACGACCGAATGCCGTCCTGCCATGCGGGCGACAAACCGCTGCGCGCCTGCGCATCGGCCACGTTGGTGCCGCGCAAGGCATCGAGCGGCCGCTCGAATCCGTCTCCGCCTTTGCGCCGGCGCGCCCATTCGAGGGGGTTCATGCGTTCCTCCGTGCAGCTTCGAGCACGACGCGTCGTTCGGCCGCGCCGACGGCTCGTCGCGCCGCGGCGACCGCATCGACGTTGACCGAGATCGAGTCGATACCCATCCGGACCAAGGTCTCCGCGAATGCCGGACGATTCGACGGCGCCTGACCGCACAACGACGACGTGATCCCCGCGGTCTTGCACGCCGCGAGGATCCGACCGATCGCATCGAGCACGGCGCCGTCGGATTCGTCGAACAACTCAGCGCAGATCGCGGAGTCGCGGTCGACGCCGAGCATCAGTTGCGTGAGATCGTTGCTGCCGATCGACACGCCGTCGATCCCGAGCTTCGCGTACTCGGGAATCCAATACGCGGCCGACGGCACTTCCGCCATCACCCAACGCAACAACGAGCGGTCGCCCTTCAGCGGACTGGCGTCGATGCGCTCGATGCAGCGCGCGAGCTCCCACTTCGTCCGCACGAACGGGATCATCACGTGCAAGTTCGGCGTCTCCTGCCGCACGCGCGCGAGCGTCTCGAGTTCGAGGTCGAACAGCTCGGGATCCTTCACGTAGCGGAAGCAACCGCGGTAGCCGATCATCGGGTTCTCTTCCTGCGGCTCGAACGCGTCGCCGCCCTTCAGGCCGCGGAACTCGTTGGTGCGGAAGTCGTAGGTCCGATAGACCACCGGCCGCGGCAGGAACGCGCGCGTGATGCGCAGCAACTCGGCGGTCATCTTCGCGACGAACTCGCGGGCGCCGCCGGACGCGACGAGTTGCTTCGGATGCTGGCCGTTCAGCGCGTCCAGCAGCATGAACTCGGCGCGCAGCAAGCCGACTCCGTCGACGTCCTCGGCCGCGGCGCGCTCGGCTTGGTCGCTCATCGCGAGGTTGACGTAGATGCGCGTGGCCAACGACTCGCGAACGGATGAAGTCGTCGCCGCGGCGGCCGCGGCCTTCGCGATCGCGGGAACGGACGGCGCGGGCGCCGTGGCGCCGGCGGTGACGCGGCCCTTCGTCCCGTCGACCGTCACCAGTTCGCCGTCGCGCAACACGCGCGTCGCGGTGCGCGCGCCGACGATGCAAGGAATGCGCAGTTCGCGGCTGACGATCGCCGCGTGACACGTCATGCCGCCGCCGTCGGTGACGACCGCAGCCGCGCGCCGCAACGTCGGCACCCAATCGGGAGCCGTCATCGGGGCGACCAGCACGTCGCCGGCGACGAGCGCCGCGCCGTCGGCCGGAGTGGTCAACACGCGGACCTCGCCCGACGCGATCCCGGGCGCCGCGCCGAGGCCGCAGACGAGCGCGTCCCCCGTCGCGAGCGGCGCGGCGGCTGGACTCGCGGCGTCCAGCGTCGTGATCGGTCGCGTCTGCAGGATCGACCAGCGGTCGCCGGCGCGCGCCCACTCGATGTCCTGCGGCGACCCGTAGTGCGCCTCGATGCGTTGCCCGAACGCCGCGAGCTCGACGACCTCGGCATCGGACAGCACGCGTGCGCGCGCTCGGTCCGCGTCGTGCTCGACGCGGCGTTCGACGCCATCCGCACCGCGTTCGATGCGGAACGGCTTGACGCCGATGCGCGCCGACTCGAGTCGCGGCCCGTCCTTCGCGACGACGTACGTATCGGGTTCGACCAAGCCGCCGACGACGACCTCACCGAGGCCGAACGCGCCCTCGATGACGATCTTCGTGCGATCGCCGCTCGCCGGGTCGGCGGTGAACATCACGCCCGCCCGCTCCGAGTCGACCATCACCTGCACCACGACGGCGAGCACGGGTTCGTCGCGCAGACCGCGGGCCTTGCGGTACGCGAGCACGCGCGGCGCGTACGCCGACGCGAAGCAACGCACGATCGCGGCTTCGAGCGCGTCGTCGCCGTGGACGTTCGTGAACGTCTCGTGCATACCGGCGAACGACGTGGTCGCGGAGTCCTCGGCCGTCGCCGACGAGCGCACCGCGACGCGCCCTCGGCCGATCGTTCGATACGCGGCGCGCACGGCATCGCGCAGCGCCGGCGGCAACGTCGCCGCGAGCACGAGCGCGCGCGAGTCGCGGGCCGTCGCTTCGAGCGCCGCGGAGTCCTCGGCGTTCAACGCGTCGAAGCGCTGCTGCAACGACGCGCGGATCCCGGCCGCGTCCAACGTCGCGAGGAACGCCGCCGCGGTCACGACGAAGCCGTCGGGGACCGGCAGGCCGGCGCGTGCGAGCTCCCCGAGGTTCGCGCCCTTGCCGCCGACCGTGGCGACGTCCGCCTTCCCGATGCGCTTGAACGGCATGCAGAGTTCGGACATGGAGCGCCTCCTGCGTGGGTTCGACCACACTCCGGTTCGAATGCCGCACCGGCCATGCCGCGGGAACAGGGTCGTGCGGCCACGCCGTCCCGTCGCGCGATCGTCCCCAGGCCCGGGGCCGCCTCCGCACCGAGGGCGAACGCCGTCCGCGAGACCGAGGCCGGCGCAGGGCCCTTCGACGTTCGCAAGATTCCCGAAACCACGCCAAGATCCCCCGGTCCGGCAGCGTTGTACCCCCGGACACGGAACGCGCATGAACGAGCCCAGCGACGGCACCTTGCTCACGGCTTACGTCCGCGGCGACTCCGCCGCGTTCGAACTCCTGGTCGCACGCCATGGTGCGAACCTCTTGCGCGCGGTGACGGCGCTGCTCGGTCCGGGGGCGTCGTCGCGCGTCGCGCAGGACGTCTGCCAGGACACCTTGCTGAAGCTCGCGCAGCATCCGCCCGTGCTCCCGGATCCGGTGCGTGGATCCCCCTCGCTCGAGCGGGCGCACCTGGTCGCGTGGCTGCATCGAGTCGCGAGGAACCGAGCCATGGAACTGTTGCGCAGCGAGAAACGCCGCGACGTGCGCGAGAAGGCGACCTCGTCGCCGGAACTCCAACACGACGGCACCGACGGTCACGAAGTGCGCGCCGCCGTGCTCGAGGGGCTGAAGGTCCTGCCGGACGACCAGCGTGAAGCCCTCGTGCTGCGGCTGTTCCACGAGATGTCCTACAAGGAGATCGCGCAGGCGACGGGGAAGAAGATCGGCACGGTCGGCTGGCTGATCTCCGAAGGGCTGAAGGCTCTGTCCGCGCGTCTCTCCCCCACTCTTGCCGTCGCGTCGACGCGGGATTCCCGCGGAGGTCGATCATGAACTCGAACGAACCCGACAACCTCGAACTCGATCTGCATGCCGTGATGACGGCGCTCGTGCTCGGCGAACTCGAGCCCGACGTCGCGGAACGCTGGAACGCGCGCTGCGCGACGGATCCCGAACTCGCCGCGCTGCGCGACACCATTCGCGCGACGATCGGTGCCGTTCACGCCGCGTTGCCGCAAGCACCGGCGCTGTCGCCGCAGACGCTCGCGGCGTTGAAGTCGGCCGCGCACGCCGGTCCGCGACGATCGACGTTCAGCGCGTCGTGGCGCATCGCGATCGCGGCCGGCACGGTGATCGGCGTCGGCTTCGCGTTGGCGCGGTTCACGGGCGACGACGGGACGCGCGGTGAGTCGAGGACGACAGCGCAAGCTCCCGCCGTCCTCGAGCCGAGTCCGATCCAGGAAGCGCCGCTCACGAAGATCCCGAGCGAGACGGCCGCGGCTCCCGCGAGCGATCCCGCGATCGAAGGCAAGGCCGACGCGCCGAAGAACGAGGTCATCGACGAGGCTCTCGTGCGCGACGCGATGTCGAAAGCGACGGACGCTGACGCCGGCCAACCGAAGCTCGAGTCGCTCGACGCGTCGAAGCTCGGCGTGACGCCGACGGCCGATTCGAACGTGCTGACGGTGATCCCGCAGATCCCCGAAGCATCGAAGATCGAGCTCGGCGCCTTCACGGCGCAGGCGGAGTCGCAACCCGCTCCGACCCCCGGATTCGTCGTGAACCCGCAGCCCGCGTTCGAGCGCGATCGCCTCGAGCGCGAAAAAGCCTCGGTCGGCTTCGTCGCGGGCAGGCCGACCGCGGGTGGCGGCCCCGCTGGCACGCCGCCCGCAGGGCCCGGGGGAACCTCGGCCAATGGTCCGATGACGCCCGGCGGTGGTCCGCCGGGCGTCAATCCCGCCGTGCGGCGACTCGCCGTCGGAGGCCGCGCAGCGGGTTCCGCGGGCGGCAAGGACGAAGAAGCGAAGAAGCTCGCGCAGTCGCTGTCACAGACCGGATACCTCGGCACTGGCGAGACGCCCGCAGCGGCGGGAGGCGTGTTGCCCGCTACGGACGGTCGCCTCGGTGATTCCGGCATCGAAGCCGAGGATCTCGCCGAAGGCTACGTCGTGCTCGACTTCGAAGTCGAAACCGCGCAAGGCGCGTCCGTCGCGGATCGCCTCGTCGTCGACGTCCCCGCCGAACGCGCGAAGCGCATCCTCGAGTCGTGTCGCCCGCGGCAGAACGAGACTCCGCGTGACATGTTCTTCCGCTGGTACGGCGATCACGCGTTCCAGCGCACCGCGCTCGACCGCCTGTCGACGTTCGCGATCGACGTCGACACGGCCAGCTACACGCTGGCGCGCAAGTACCTCGCGGCCGGCCAGATCCCGCCGAAGGAAGCCGTGCGCACCGAGGAGTTCGTCAACTACTTCAAGCCCGACCTGCGCGCGCCGACGGATGGCAGTCCGTTCGCGATCTGGCTCGAGGCCGCGCCGAGCCCGTTCGGCCACGCCGATGGCAAGACGCGCTGGTTGCTGCGCGTCGGCGTCCGCGCGAAGGACGTGGCGAAGGAAGCGCGCGCACCGCTGCGCCTCGCGTTCGTCGTCGACACGTCGGGTTCGATGGCGCAGGAGAATCGGCTCGAACTGGTGAAGCACGGATTGCGCCTGCTCGCGTCGCAGCTCGAAGCGCGCGACCAGATCGCGATCGTGCGGTTCGCGTCCGACGCATCGGTCGTGCTGCAGTGGACGAGCGCCGCGGATCGCGCGTCGATCGAAGCCGCGATCCACGGCCTCGCGCCGAACGGCTCGACGAACGCCGAAGCGGGATTGAAACTCGGCTACGACCTCGCGGTCGCGGGCCTCGACGCGGAGTCGACGAATCGCGTCGTGATCCTGTCGGACGGCGTCGCCAACACGGGCCAGACCGACCAGGACCGCATCAGCGCCGACGTCAAGTACAAGCGTCAGCGCGGCATCTACTTGAACGCGATCGGCGTCGGCATGGGCAACCACAACGACGTCTTCCTCGAGCGGCTCGCCGATCAAGGCGACGGCCTGTGCTCGTACATCGACGACGAGGCCGAGGCGAAGCGCGCGCTCGTCGACCAGTTCGTCGCGCAGACCACGCCGGTCGCGCGCGACGTGAAGATCCAGCTCGAGTTCGATCCGGCGCAGGTCGACCAATGGCGTCAGCTCGGCTACGAGAACCGCGCGATCGCCGACGTCGACTTCCGCAACGACGCGGTCGACGCGGGCGAAGTCGGCGCGGGCCATCAGATCGTCGCGCTGTACGAGATCGAGTTGGCCGCGAACGCCGCGCGGGGCGACGGTCCGCTGACGACGATCCGGTTGCGCTACAAGCAGCCGTTCGTCGCCGGCGCGCCGACGCAGGACGAAACGGCGCAGGAGATCGCGGCGACGATCCCGGCCGAGGCGATGCGCGCGAAGTTCGAGGACGCGAGTCCCGGCTTCCAGCAGAGCGCGCTGGTCGCGCAGTTCGCCGAGTTCTTGCGGCGCTCGGTCCACGCTCGCGGCGACTCGATCGACGATCTGCTCGCGCGCTGCGTCGCGCTCGCGCCGCGGCTGAACGACGCCGAGTTCACCGAGTTCGCGAAGCTCGTCGACTCCAGCCGCACGCTGATCCTGTCGAACTTGCCGCGCACCGACGAACTCACGCAGGCCGTCGACTCGCTGCGCCGCAATCGGATGTTGTCGGAAGAACTCCGCCAGCTCGCGCAAGCGCAAGCGAGCGACGTGCTGAAGCAACTCGAAGAGCAGAACCGCAAGCTCGAAGACGAGATCCGTCGCTTGATCGAGCAGCGCGTGAAATGAGCGCGAGGCCGACGCCGATTCCGTGAAGTTCCGCTTCAGTTCAAGGGGCCTCGGTTCCGACAAGAGAGTCGTCATCGACCTCTTCGAACCCGAGGCTCCCATGAACTCGCGTATTTCCTGGATCACCTTGTCCATCGTCCTCGTCGGCGCCATCGGCACCTGCGCCTGGGGAACCGACACGAACACCGCGGTCGCGAAGAAGGCACCGAAGGTGCTCGCAGGAACCGCGAAGACCGCGCTTCCGCCGATCCCGAACGACGACCGCATCCTTCAGGTCGGCACCCATCCGGCCCGCGGCAACGCACCGAAGGGCGCCGCGAGCGCCGCGAAGCCGCGCGCTCGAGTCGCCGGCCCGCATGCCGAAAAAGCTCCCGCGACTTCGATCGCGGCCGTGAACCCCGCGGCCGAGGCCGCGCACGACGCGCCGATCGTGGCTGAGCCCGCGACGCCGGACCCGAACACCGACCTGTCCACGGCCGCGCCGCATGCGTCCGTAGCCGCCGACCCGGCGACCGCAATCGCATCGGCGCCCGCGGGCGACGCGCAGACGGTCGACGTCGACGCGATCTGGTCGGAACTGCTCGCGGGCAATCAGCGCTTCGTCGCCGGAACGCCCGCGACGCGAGAGCTGGTCGCGAGCCGCACCGAACTCGCCAAGGGCCAGCATCCGACGACGATCGTGCTCGCCTGCGCCGACAGCCGTGTCGCGCCCGAGCTCGTGTTCGATCAATCGCTCGGCGATCTGTTCGTCGTGCGCACGGCCGGCAACATCGCCGACGAAGTCGCGCTCGGCAGCATCGAGTATGCGATCGAACATCTCGGCGCTCGCGTCCTCGTCGTGCTCGGTCACGAGCACTGTGGCGCGGTCAAAGCCGCCGCGTCCGGCGCGACGATGCCGACGCCGAACCTGCAAGCGATCGTCGATCGCATCGCGCCCGCTCTCGACGACGTCCGCCCGTTCGCGGTCGCGGACCAACTCGCCGAACTCGGTGTCGCGGCGAACGTCCACCGCAGCGCCGGCGACTTGATCGTGAACAGCCCGATCGTTCACGAAGCGATCGAGCACGGCTCGATCACGTTGATCCGTGCCGTCTATCGACTCGAGTCCGGCGAAGTGGTCCGGCTCGCCGAACCGGCTGGAGCGCACGCCCACGCCATGATCGAGTTCGAGGTCGATCCGAGCTCGACGGCGATGGAGCTCGCCGAGCAGAAGTAAGCGCATCGCACGCAAGACGACGCACCCCACGACTCGATGCCGAGGCGCGGGGTGCGTCCGTTCAGGGCCTCGGCGCGCAAGAGCGCGGAGCCGTCACACCTCGTACGTCACGGCAGGAAGTCGAGTCGCAGCGCGTTGCTGACTTCGAAGCCGGCACCGCTCGGCGCGACCGCCTGCACGTAGACCGAGAACGGGCCGAGGCCACCCGGGACGGGCAGCGCGAACTCGCCCAGCGCGTTCGTCGGGACGTTCAACACCAGCAGGATCGGCAACGTGATCAACGTGCCGTTCAACTCCGGCACGAACGTCGGCGACGACGCCATCGCGGCGAACAATGTCGCGTTCGAGTTCGGCGTCACACGCGACAGCGCGAGCGTCGATTGACCGCCGCTCTCGAGCGGATCTCCGCAACATTCGAGCGTCGCGTCGCCCGGCCCACCGAAGCCGAGGTCGGGCTGGCAGACGTTCGAATTGCCGTCGTTCGTCCACACGAACGTGCCCGAGCAACGGCCGAGCACCATGTCCTTGTCGCCGTCGTTGTCGAGGTCGAACACGGCCGCGTTGTACGTCCCGTTCAAGTCGTCGTACTTCAGCCCTGGCGCACCGAGCCACGCCGAAGCCGATGCGTTTTCACGCTCGTGGACGAGCTGGATGCTCGCACCGACCGCGCCGCCGGGGTTGTGATAGATGTGCGTGTAGCGGTTGCAGCCGCCGCCCTGCACGTCGAAGTCGGTCTGCACCACTTCGTTCCAGCCGTCGCCGTCGAGATCATCGATGACCATCTGGTTGGCGAAGCCGTCGTCGCCGGACGTCAGGAACTTGTAGGGGACCTGCGTGCTCCAGATCACGCGTCCGAGCGCGTCGACGCCGGTGTTGTAACGCACGACATCCGACACGTCGTCGCCGATGGCGATGTCGATGCGGCCGTCCTTGTTGAGGTCGCCGGTGCCGACGAAGTACGCCGAACCCGAGTACGCGTTCTGCATCAGGTTGAACGAGCCGACGTTGTTCGGGTTGTTGTAGTAGACGTCGGCCGGGCCGTTCTGGCTGCGCACGATGTCCTTGTGGCCGTCGCCGTTCATGTCGACGATCGAACCCGCGGTGCCGAACGCGCTCGCGATCATGCTCGCCGTCAGACGCGTCGCGCTCTCGTCGGCGAAGAAGCCGTTGCCGTCGTTGATCAACAAGCGATGACCGGTGTCCTGATTGGCCGGCTCGGCGGAGTCGTAGTCGACCAGGAACAGATCCTCGTCCTGATCGCCGTCGACGTCACCGGCCGCGATTCCACATGCGTTCCCGCCCGCGGCGACCGTGCCCGCGAACAGTTGCGGCATGCGGCCGTTCTCGAAGCGCAGACCGAGCCAGTTGCCGTTCACGTCGTCGCCGAGGTTGCGATAGACGCGTGGATGGCTGATGTGCTTCGGATCGCCGAAGCTGATCACGACCGCCGTCACGACGTCGAGCCAACCGTCGCCGTCGACGTCGACGCCGACCACGTCGCGATCGTTCGTCGGGGTCAGGAAGCCCTGATCGCCGACGACGTCCGTCGCGCTCGCGAACTGCGCGGTCTTGTCGGTGAGGACACCGGCGACGTTCATGAGCAGCACGTTGGTGCGCTTGCCGACCGTTTCGGCCGGCTGCTTGCGCACGACGACGAGATCGGTGAACCCGTCTTGATCGAGATCACCGTGCGCGAAATCGACTTCGGTGTCGATCTTCGACACCGATTGCGGCAGGACCGCGAGTCGCGCCGCAGTGTCGTTCTTGAACGACACCCAAGCATTGCCGAACGACTGCGCCGTGGCCGTGGAACCAGCCAGCGTCGCCGAGAGAGCGAACGTCCAGAGACGAATGGATTGCACGAACTTCCTCCGTGTGGGAGAGAGACGACGACGTCCGACGCGGAAGCAGCGGCGCCGGAGGGAGAGAGTCTCCGGCTGGCGGGGACGTCGCGGGAAGTGCGGGCCATTGTGCCCGCGACGTTCGGCGGCGCTCACTCCCACGGCGGTCGAGCCCGGCCTTTCCACCCCCCCTCGCGCGAAGCTCGCACGTCGGCGGAGCGAGCGCGCTCGGCGCGTCGAGCACCGCGTCAGAACAACGTCGCCTGCTTCGGGCCGGGCACGCGGAAGTGCTTGGTCTCGAGTTCGATGCGCTCGCGCACGAGTCCCGCTTTCGCACAGCCGATGCGGAACAACTGCTCGATCTCGTCGGCGAAGATGCCCTCGCCGCGCATGCGCACGCCGAAGCGTGGGTCGTTGAGGGCGCCGCCGCGGATACTCCCGATGCGATGCAGCACCTTGTCGTGCGCGTGGGGCGCGTGGTCGACGAGCCACTGCTCGAACAAGTCCTTCAACTGATGCGGCAAGCGCAGCACCACGTATCCCGCGCTGCGCGCGCCGGCGTCCTTCGCGGCTTTCAGGATGCGCGGGATCTCGTGCTCGGTCAGCCCGGGGATGATCGGTGCGACCATCACGTTGACGGGAATGCCGGCCGCAGCGAGTTTCGCGATCGCGTCGAGGCGCGCTTGCGGTCGCGAGGCGCGCGGCTCGAGCTTCGATGCGAGCGCGACGTCGAGCGTCGTCACGGTGACGCTGACGATCGCCGCGCGAACGTGCGCGAGCTCGGCGAGTACGTCCGCATCGCGTGCGACCAGCGCGTTCTTCGTGATCACGCCGACGGGATTGCGGAACTCGGCCATGACCTCGAGGCAACGCCGCGTCAGTCGGAACGTGCGCTCGAGCGGCTGATAGCAATCGGTCACGCCCGAGAACGCGACGAGCTGCGGCTTCCAACGCGCGTGCGCGAGTTCGGCGCGCAACAATTCCGGCGCGTCCTCCTTCACCAGGATCTTGGTTTCGAAATCGAGGCCGAGCGAGAAGCCGAGGTACTCGTGGTACGGCCGCGCGTAGCAGTACACGCAGCCGTGCTCGCAACCGCGGTACGGATTGACGCTGACGTCGAACGGCACGTCGGGGCTGTCGTTCTTGGCGATGATCGTCGCCGACGCGTCGCGATAGACGCGCGTTGGCGGCGGCGGTTCGTCGGGATCGAACGCCTCGGGATCCGGGCGATACGCGAGTTCGCGGAAGCGATTGTCCGGGTTCAAGCCCGTGCCGCGACCGTGCACCGTGCGCGGCGGTTCACGGGACGGAGCAGCGTCGGAGGACTCGATCGACCCATCGGAATCATGCATCAGGGGCGAGATTGTGATTGTTCGCATTCCGTTCGGCCAGTACTTTCCGCGTCCATGACCCTTCCCATCTCCGCCAAACAAATGGAAGTCCTGAACGCGTTCCGGGCATTCGCGGAAGAGCACGGCCGGACTCCGTCCGTGCGTGAGCTCGCGAAACTCCTGGGGCGCGCTCCCTCGACGATTCACCAATTCCTGACGACGCTCGAGGAGCGCGGCATCTTCGTGAACGACGAAGGTGCTCACGGCTGGCGCATCGCGGAGGCCGACGCGGCTCCGACGGCGCGCGCGGTCGCGCCCGAAGTCGTGCAGGTTCCGCTGCTCGGTCGCATCGCCGCGGGTCGCCCGATCGAAGCCGTCGCCGACGGCAGTGAGAGCGTCGCCGTCGCGCGCAGCATCGCGCGTGAAGGCACGTTCGCGCTGCAGGTGCGCGGCAACTCGATGATCGACGACCACGTGCTCGACGGCGACCTCGTGTTGATCCAGCCGCAGGACTCGGTCGACGACGGCGACATCGCCGTGGCGTTGCTCGATGACGGCGGCGCGACGCTGAAGCGCATCTATCGCGAGCGCGGCGGTGCGCACGGCGGCAAGATCCGCCTGCAGCCCGCGAACGCGGAGATGCAGCCGATCTACGTCGACCACGTCACGATCCAGGGCAAGGTCGTCGGTCTGATCCGCGATTTGCGCTGAACGATCGCGCGAACCAAGCGGCGCCGATCCGTGCTGCATGCGCGGACCGGCGCCGTATCGTTGTCCCGCGATCGATCGCGCCCGGAGCCCCACGTGTCCGTCGACAGCCACTGCCACATCGACGATGCCGAGTTCGACGCCGACCGCGAGACGATGTTCGCGCGTGCGCATGCCGCGGGAGTCCGCGGATTCGTGTTGGCCGGCGTCGATCGCGATTCGTGGATCCGCCAACGTGAATGGGTGCGGACGCGAGTCGACTGCGTGCGCGCCGCCGGTCTGCATCCCATGGTCGTCGGCCGTCTCGCTTCCGACGCGCGTGCGCTGCGCGAACAGCTCGATGGACTCGCGGCAGAGTTCACGGGGAACGGCGCCGCCGTCGCACTCGGCGAGACCGGACTCGACACGCACTTCGTCGACGCATCGACGCTCGACGTCCAGACCCAGGTGTTCCGCGAACAACTGGCCTTGGCGCGATCGCTCGACGTGCCGATCGTGCTCCACGTGCTCGGCCGCGGCACGCACTCGCGCGTGCTCGAGACGTTGAGCGCCGACGGACTGCCGGCTCGCGGTGGCATGGTGCATTCGTTCTCGGGCAGCGCCGAAGTCGCAGGGCATTATCTGCGACTCGGCTTGTGCTGCAGCTTCGCGGGCGCGGTCGCTCGCCCGACAGCAGCCAAAGTGCATGCGGCGTGTCGCGCGGTTCCCGAGGATCGACTCCTGATCGAGACCGACGCACCCGATCAAGCTCCGCCCGGCACGCCACCCCGGATGGAACCCGCGCGCCTCGGCGAAGTCGCGGCCGCCGTCGCGCACGTGCGCGGAACGACGTCGGCTATCGTGCTCGACCGCTGCGCGACCAACGCGCGCCGCTTGTTCCCGACCCTGCCCCCCTCCACCGCCGAGTGACGCTGACGATGTCCGACTGCTCGCACGATTCCTGCCCCGAAGCAACGCCGCAACCGCCGCCGATCCCCGACGAGTACCGCCATCTGCGGCACTTCGATCGGCTCGCACGACTCGTCGGCGACGACGGCATGGCGCGATTGAAGCGCGCGCGTGTGATCGTGCTCGGCCTCGGCGGCGTCGGCAGCTTCACCGCCGAGTCGCTGGCGCGGTCGTACGTCGGCCATCTGCGGCTCGTCGACTTCGACGAGGTCTGCGTCACCAACACGAATCGACAACTGCACGCGTTGCACGACACGATCGGTCGACCGAAGGCCGAGTTGATGGCGGAGCGCCTGCGCCGCATCAATCCGCGCGGCACGTTCGAAGCGGTCGTGAAGGGCTACGACGTCGACACCGCGGACGAACTGCTCGCGGGAGGCTTCGACGTCGTCGTCGATTGCACCGACCGCATCACGGGCAAGTGCCACATGATCGCGACGTGTGTCGCGCGTGGTTTGCCTCTCGTGACCGCGCTCGGCGCTGCGGCGAAATGGGATCCGACGCGCATCGCCGTCGCCGATCTCGCCGACACGCACGGCGACGCGCTCGGCGCCGCGGTCCGCAAGATCCTGCGCTCGCAGCACGGTTTCGCCGCGAAAGGCCCGTACGGCGTCGCGGCGGTGTTCTCGTCCGAACCCGCGCAGGAGCCCTACGACCTCGCCTACGAGCGTGAGCACGGATTCCGTTGCGTGTGCCCGAACGGCGACAACGGCTTCCTGACGTGCGAGCGGCGCTCGCGCATCGACGGCACCGCGTCGTTCGTCACCGGCACGTTCGGCCTGGTGACCGCGTCGGTGGTCGTCCGTCACCTGGCGGGCAAGGCTGGCGCGTTCCTGTTCGGCTCGAACGCCACGAACGAGCCACACACCACCGCGCCGCGCTGTTCCGCGGATTGAGAGAACGTGAATCAATCCGATTGATTCACGTTCACCAGGTGTTGCTCGGCGACGGCAGTCGCCGAACTCACAGACGATTCGCGTTGAACTGACGCGAACCATCCATGAGTACGGCGGCTGCCGCCGCCTCGGACACCTTGTGGGGACGGCTGTGAGAGGCCGATCAGGTCAACGGCTTCACGGGCGCGAGCTTCTCGACGCTGCGCGCGTAGTGGATGAAGTCGGTGTACGGCGGCTCGTGCCCGGCAGCACGCAAGGCCGCGGCGATCTGCCCGCGGTGGTAGGCGCCGTGATGCACGACGTGCAACACGATGTCCTCGACCGAGTTCTCGTACTGCTCGCCCTTCGTGTTCTTGTACGTCACGAGCTTGACCGGCGGATGCTCGGCGAGGGTCTTCGTCCATTTCGCCGGCAGGTCGGCGAGGCGCGTGCCGCACGCCTCGATGTCGATCTCCGGCCAGACCGAGAGCACGCTCTTGCGGCCGACGATGCGGGCGAGCCAGGTGTATTCGGTCCCGACGATGTGGTTCATCCAACGCCGGACCGGATCCGGCACGGCCGCGCCGAGTTGTGCGACCTTCTCGAACGTCGCCTTGTTCGCCCAGTGGTCGTAGGCGAGTTCGCGGACGAGCGAGATCGGCATGGCAGTTCTCCGGGCATGGACCGGCGAACAGTGAATACGACGAACGGGCGACGCTCAAGCGCGGCCGGGTCAAGATTCGCCGGAGATCTCGTAAGTCATTTGATGAAAAGCTCTTGGCCCAACAGTAAACAGCGACGGCGGCGCATGATCGCGGCGCTTTGATGCCGCCGCCCGGAATCCCGGGCCAGGATCGTCCTCGTGCGCAAGAGTAGGACATGAGGTTCGTGCCGCACGCGCGGCGCGCCTCTTCGCCCGCCTCGGGTCGACCCCCATTCGCGCTTTCGGCTGATCCGCCGCGGCGCCCGTTCCGGAGAGAGTCCATGTCGCGACCGCGCGCTGTCCGATTCGCCCCATCCATCGCTCTCGCAGTGCTTTGTGGACTCGCGCCGAGCGCGCTCCCGGGCACCGCGTCGGACGATTTCAACCGTCCGAACAGCACCAACATGGGTCCGAATTGGGTCGAGGCGTACGGCAACACCGCCATTCAGAACAACAAAGGCAAGGGTGCGTCGGGCGCCTTTACGCAAGGCTGGATGTATCACGCGTCGTTCACCGGCAATTACGCGGACTCGACGTGCGCCGTCGACTTCCAAGCGAGCGGCATCGGTGAGAACGTCGTGCTGATGGCAGGCCTCGACCCGAACACGTGGGGCTGCATCTCGGTCAAGATCCAGGACAACACCGGCGACGGCCTGTTCGATCGCGTGTTCTTCGAACAGGCCTTCAACGCCGGCTCGTGGGGTAGCGGCAACCCGGTCAAGTACGACCTGCTCACGCCGACCGCGTCGGGCCGCATGACCGTGTCGTTCGCGAACGACGGCGACGTCGTGAACTGCGAGATCCAGAACACGGCCAGTGGTCAGGTCGAGACCTGCTCGGCCTCGGGCATCCTCGCGTTCGCGTTCCCGATCACCGGCACGCGCTTCGGCATCGGCCACTCCGGTGGCCCGTTCTTCGACAACTGGACCGCGGACGCCTACAAGCCGGCCTACGGCATCGGTTGCCCCGGCAGCGGCGGGTTCGTGCCGGAGCTGGACGCACCGCTGAAGCCGATCGCCGGCGCGCAGTTCGATCTGGACGTCTCGAGCGGACTCGGTGGCGCGCCGTGCTTCTTCTTCTTCGGACTCGGCCAGACCGCGACACCGATCGGCCTGTCGGGCTGCTCGCTGTGGATCACGCCGATCCTGCCGCCTTCGATCACGGTGCCGCTCGCGGGCAGCGGCGCGGGGAACGGCACGCTGTTGCTCAGCGGCACGATGCCGGTCGTCCCGGTCGGTACGACATTCACGATGCAGGCGTTCATCGCCGACGCCGGCGTTCCGCACGGCTTCACGGCGACGAACGGTCTGCTCCTCGTCGTCGAGTGATTCGATCCTCCATCGCGCGTCCCGCGGAAGGTTTCCACGGTTCTCGCTCCACACACTCAGGAGATTCCATGTCCGTTTCCTCGCGCTTTTCGTCCGTCCTTGCGGCGCTCGCACTCGTGTGCGGCGTCACCGTCCCGCGTGCGACCGCTGCCGACTTCGTCGGCATGGACGGCTTCGCCAAGACCCTCTACGACCTCGATACCCAAGCGGGCACGACGACGCTTCTCGGCGCGATCACGGGCGGACCGAACTTCGGCTTCGGCGCGATCGACCGCGCGCCGGACGGCACGCTGTGGGCGGTCGCGCCCGGGGCCGCGTCGGGGTATTCGCTCTACACGATCGACGAGACCACCCTGACCGCGACGCTGAAGTGGACGATCGCCACGAACTGCACCGGCAACGTCGGCATCGCGATCGAACCGTCGGGCACCGGCGCGTGGGTCGCGGGCTTCGTCGGCTTCTCGCTGATCGTGAAGGTCCAGCGCGTCACGCTGTCGACCGGAGCGATGGTGGAGAAGGGCAGCCTCGGCGGCAATTTCTGGGGTCTCGGCTTCAACGATGTCGGCGAACTGTTCACGACGACCCAGGGCTCGATCGGGCCGCGGCTCGTGAAGGTCAATCAGACGAACGCGGCGAACTCGACGTTCGTCGGCAGCGACATGACGAGCGTCGACATGTCGATGGGCCTCGACTTGGCGTCCTCGGTCAACGCGACCGGTTTGACGCTGTATTCGCGCGCGACCGGGACTGTCTTCGAGGTCGACACGACGACCGGCGTCGAGACGGTGATCGGGAATCCGGGTGTGAGCTCCGTGACGTCGTTCGCGGCGAACGACCCGTGCGGCGGTGACGCCGACGAGTACGGCGTGGGCTGCGCCGGTACCGGTGGGTTCGTACCGTCGCTCTCGATCGAGGGTTGCCCGCAGGTCGGCGACTTGTTCTCGGTCGAGATCGCGAACGGCCTCGGCAGCGCGCCGGCGGTGTTGTTGATCGGTCTCGGCCAGGGCTCGATCCCGGTGGGCGGCGGCTGCTCGCTACTCGTGACGCCGCTCGCGCCGGTCAGCTTGACCGTGCCGCTCGGCGGCTTCGGTCCGGGCACTGGCAGCTTGTCGATTCCGCTGATCGTGACGCCGAACCTCGCGGGCGCCGACTTCACGCTGCAGGTGTGGGTCGTCGACGGAGCAACCGGCGTCGGCGGAGCCGGCAGCAACGGAGTCCACGTGCACATTCTGTGAGGATGCGGAGGCTCCGCCTCCGTAGGCCAGGGTGGGGGCTTTCGCCCCCACACCCCCTCGTGCCCTTGAGTCGCGCGTGGACTTGACGCGAAGGGACGTCGTGAACAGCTCTCGCGGCAGCGGCCCAAAGCCGCGGCGGGCGAGTGGGCCGCTGCCGCGAGAGCCGTTCACGACGTCCGTTGGCGACGGAGTGGTTTCTGGCTGACGAGCGGGCGGCCTGAAACCGGGGAAGAGTGACCGTTCTCGGTGCGACCCCAGAACGACGGGGACGGAGGCGCATCTGTCCCCGATCTGTCCCCCCGGCGCGCGCTCGGCGTGAGGCCGGCGGCGAACCGCACTCCAATCCTTCGACACGATCGCGCAAGTCCTTGGCCCGTCCTCGTGTAGCCCGCGTGCATTTGCCGCCGGCAATCGCACGCGGGTCGGATCTCGGTGATCGGTCACCGGGTCTCCCCTTCGGGCGAACCGCCCGCCCCTGGATCGTTCGTTTTTCGTTCGTATACTCCCCGGCGATGGACTCCTCCGCGCCACGAGCTCTTCACTCCCCCGCTTCCGCGGCTTGGTCGCCCCTCGAGTTGGCGGGGCGCCTGGTCGAGGTTTGCGGCGGCGCTCGCCTTGCCGCCGCGTTCATGTTGATCCTGGCGACTCAGCAGAAGCGCGATCCGGTGGCTTGGATCACCTGCACCGACGGCTTCTTCTTCCCGCCGGATGCTGCCGACAGCGGCGCCGACCTCGCGGCTCTGCCGATCATCCGAGTCCCCGACGCGAGCAGCGCCGGTCGTGCCGCCGACTTGTTGTTGCGCTCCGGCGCGTTCGGCCTGGCCGTGCTCGATCTCGGCACGAATGGCGAACTGCCGATGCCGCTGCAATCGCGCCTGGTCGGCCTCGCGCAGAAGCACCGCTCCGCGATCGTCTGCCTGACCGAGAAAGCGCCGCGCGACGCGTCGCTGAGTTCGCTCGTGTCCTTGCGCGTCGAGACCTGGCGCAAGCGTCAGCCGGACGGCCGCCTGCTGTGCGGCGTCCGCGCGCTGAAGGACAAGCATCGCGGTCCCGGGTGGGAACACAGCGAGCTGTTGCGCGGCCCGCCCGGGCTGCGGTGACGCGTCGCAGGGTGCGAGAGTCGCGAAATCCGCGTGACGACCGCGCCGCTCCCCGGATGCCCTGGACGCGATCGACCCGAAGCTCCGCATTTCGTCCCGCGGAGTCGCGTCGTCCACGGATCCAGGAGTCATCCGCTGATGCTTCTCTCGTTCTCCGCGCGCTCGACGACGCTCGCTGCCGCGCTGCTGACGTTCGCTTCGATCTGCACCGTCACCACGGCGCAGACACCCGTCGCCCCGAACCACCCGACCGGTGAGCCCAAGGCGCATCCGCTGCCCGACGCCAACGCCAACGGACAGCCGATCGATCAAGGTGCCGGCACGTTCACGCCCGTCGACCTCGGCGACGAGCTGCCCTACCCCGGCAAGGGCACGACACTCGCGAGCCGCACCGGCGACTCGCGCTCCGACGCGGCGCAAAGCGATCGATTCTGGCTCGGCTTCGCGGCCGGCACGAAGACGCCGAGCCCCGACGAGACGATCGATCCGCGCCTGCTCGCGGCGATCGACCAGCTCGGTCAGGACGGCCGCCCGAACGCGGTCGTCTACGCCTTCGTGATGCTGAGCAAGCGCCTGACGACCGAACGCGACGCGCAGTTGCAAGAACTCGGCTGCAAGACGCTCGGCACGCATCCGTGGGCCTGCCTCAAGGTCGCGCTGCCGCTCGAGTCGGTCACGAGCGTCGCCGCACTGCCGTTCGTGCGTTGGGTCGGCGTCGCCGATCCGTGGCAGAAGCTGCATCCGAACCTGCAAGCGCAGCTGGTGACCGCGCCGAGCGCGGAACCCATGGCGCTGTACGTCAACGTGTTCGAGTCCGACCTCGACGCGGCCTCGACGTTCGAGCGCGTCGGTCGCGTCGAAACGCACGATCCGGGCATCGGTGAACTCGAGCTGACGCCCGAAGCGTCGTCGGCGCTGCGGTGGCAGAGCCGCGGCTGGCAGGAAGCTCGCCTCGTCGCGCTCGGCGCCGAAGTCGTCGAGTACGTCGACTCGATCCGCGCGTTCCGCGTGCGCGCCGCGCCCGAGCGGATCAGCGACCTGATCGCGCAGGACTTCGTGCTGTTCGTCGAAGGCGAAGTGCCGGCGACGCTCGGCCACGAAGAGTCGATGCCGATGATCAACGCCGACTACACGCGCCAGTTCTACGACGGCGGCACGAACGGCGCGGCGATCACGGGCATCGTCGACTCCGGCATGGAGATTTCGCACGAGGCGCTGACGTCGCACTACTCGTGGGGCTTCGACCTGACGACGAACGCCGACGGCAACTTCGAGGACTCGTGCGGCCACGGCTCGCACTGCATCGGCACGATCCTCGCGGACCCGCCCACGGCGAACGTGCGCTTCCGCGGCGCCGCGTACCGACTCGGCTCGCTGCCGACGAAGCGCTTCCGCAGCACGAAGATCTACGACCAAGAGCCGGGCGATCCCTGCGGCTGGAACACGACGTCGTCGTTGGCGACGATCTTCGGCACGATGCGCGGCAACGTGACGGACTCGAACAACAACGTGTCCGGCCCGCCGCACGTCATCAACCACTCGTGGGGCAGCTATGCCGGCTCGCCGAACCCGTGGATCGGCACCGAAGCCGACGCGCGCGCGGTCGACGACGAGATCTGGTCGCAGGACCAGCAGCACATCTTCATCGCGCACAACTGGGGCCCGAGCCCCGGAACGGTGTCGCAGCAGGGCTCCGCGAAGAACAACCTGACGGTCGGCAGCGTGTCCGATTTCCTCGGCTCGACCGGCGACCCCGGCAACAACGCGAACAGCTCGGGCCGCGGCCCGTGCGGTGACGGTCGTTGGAAGCCGAACGTCTGCGCGCCCGGCACGTCGATCCTGTCGGTGAACTCGAACGACCTCGACGGCTACACGTCGAAGTCGGGCACGAGCATGGCCGCGCCGCACGTCACCGGGGTCGCGTCGCAGCTCGTCGATCACTACTCGTTCGTGCGCTACGAGCCGGCTCGCTTGTCGGCGCTGATGATGGGCACGGCGACGACGAAGGACAACCAGGTCTACACGTCGCCGAGCGACGCGAACCTCGACAACTACGGCGCAGGCCGCATCGACGCGTACCGCGCGCACTTCCCCGACAGCGAAGCGCTGCTGCTGAACTGGGGCTTCGCGCAGGGATCGGCCGGATTCCAGTCCGGTGACTTCACGGTCGACGCCGGCGCGACGCGCCTCGTCATCGTGATGCACTACAAAGAGCCCGCGGCGTCGGCCGGCGCGAGCCAGGCGCTCGTCAACGACTTCGACCTCTACGTCGACCGCGCGCCGTTCGACGCGGCCGGCAACGCCGGCGAATACGTCGCGCAGCAGAGCGACGTCGACAACACCGAGATCCGCATCGTCGACAACCCGCCCGCCGGCACGTACCGCTGGAAGACGTGGCCCGCGAGCGTCGGCCTGTCCGGCGTCGCGAAGATGAGCATCAACGTCAACGTGATCTACGGCGACACGACGCCGGACGGCACGCTGACGCTGACGAAGAACGCGAACTACGTGCAGCCGAACGAAGACGTGCAGATCACGGCCACCGTGACGAACCCGTCGTTCATCGGTTCGGCGGTGTATCTCGACACGACGAGCCACGTCGGTGCGAGCCTGCAGAACGCGACGACGACGCTCGAGGACGGCGTGGTCACGAACCTGACGACCAACAACGGATCCGATCCCGGCTTCGACCTGTTGCTCGGCAACGTGATCCACGACAACTCGCGCGCGGCGAAGTGGACGGTGCGCTACGCGACCGAAGGCACGAAGACGTGGACGACCCAGGCGCGCTCGGACAACTGGGTCCAGGAGACCGACACCACGACGATCACCGTCGACGGCACGGCGCCCGGCCTGCCGACGAACCTCGGTTCGTCGACGCACGCGGTGAACGTGTGGTCGAAGGATCCGTCGATCACGTACACGTGGTCGCTGGCGTCCGACGCGCTGTCGGGAGTCGACGGCTACGGCGTGTTCGCGACGTCGACGTCGTCGGCGCCGGGCAACACGAAGGACATCGAGAACGTGTCGAGCTGGTCGGAGACGATCGCGAGCACGACCGCGTCGCGGTGGTTCAACATCAAGTCCGTCGACAACGCCGGCAACTGGAGCGGCTCGTTCGCGTCGGTCGGCCCGTTCAAGATCGACCTCGATCTGCCGAACCCGGCCGCCAACCTGACGTCGAGCACGCACGCGACGAACGTGTGGTCGGTCAATCCGAACATCACGTTCAACTGGACGGCGGCGACGGACGCGCATTCCGGCATCGGCGGCTACGCGCATCAGTTGTCGTTCTTCATCGCGCTCGCGCCGGGAAGCACGCCGACGATCGGGCCGACGACGTCGACGACGCTGAACACGACCGGCGGATCGTCGATCTTCTTCACGCTGCGCTCGATCGACGCCGCGGGCAATGCCGACGACGCGTGGCTGACGGCCGGTCCGTACAAGATCGACCCGGTCGCGCCGACGACTCCGACGAACGTGACGTCGACGACGCACACGGTGAACGCGTGGTCGCAAGCGACCTCGATGACGTTCACGTGGACCGCGGCGACCGACGCTCTGTCGGGCATGGCCGGCTACGTGACGTCGCTGACGCAGTCGCCGCTGTCGATCCCGGTCGGCTCGGTCGACACGATCTCGACGACGAAGACGGTCAACGCGACGTCGTCGCCGAACGGTTGGTGGTTCCACGTCCGTGCGCGTGACGTGGCCGGCAACCTCGGTCCGGTGGTTCACCTCGGTCCGTTCCTCGTCGACACCGGCACGCCGGTGATCTCGTCGGTCACACTCGACAACGGCGCGGCGACGACGACGATCTCGACGGTCCAGGTGCAGATCGCGGCGAGCAACGCGACGTCGGGCCTGAACCGCATGCGGTTCCAGAACGACGGCGGGTTCTTCTCGGCGTGGGAACCGTACGCGGCGACGAAGTCGTGGAACCTGACCAGCAACGGCGGTTCGACGAGCTTCGGCACGCGCACGGTGACGGTGCAAGTCGAGGATCTCGCGGGCAACGTGATGACCGCCAGCGACTCGATCTTCCGCTACATCGAGGTGTCGTACTTCGGCCAGGCGTGCGCGGGTCAGCTCGGCGAGCCGAAGTTCAGCATCGACGGCATCCCGGGCCTGAACCAAGCGATCACGTTCAGGGTCGAGAACACGCTGGCGACGACGGGCCTGCTGTACCTCGGCATCTCGAAGACGAACTGGTCGGGCACACCCCTGCCGCTCGCGATCCCGAACAGCGGGTGCTTCGTGAACATCTCGCTCGACCTGCTGCTGGTGTCGGGCCCGCTGTTCACGATTCCCGCGGTCATCCCGAACGAGCCGGCCGCGGTCGGCATCCCGCTCCACTTCCAGTGGTTGCTCGGTGGCGATCCGGCAGCGAGCGTCGTGACGACGAAGGGCGCGACGATGGTGATCGCCGGGCTGTGAGGCGGTAGGCAATCGAGTTGAGAGGACGCGGCCCCGGCCATCGGAGATGGTCGGGGCCGCGTCCGTTGCATGAGGCGGGGACTACGGAACAGCCGGAGGTGTCGCCGGATCCGGCTCAGCGATTGACCTGGATCCCCGGCCAGCGTGCCTTCGTGACGTCGACACCCGCGTCGGTCACCTGCGTGTCGGCGAAGCCCAGCCAGGTCAGCCGCTTCAGGCCCGTGTCGGCACGAGCCATGTCCAACGCTCCCGCATCCGTCACCGTCGTGCCGCCGAGGTCCAGGGTCGTCAGACCCGTCAGGCCTGTGTCCCCGCGAGCCAGGTGCTTCACCCCCGCGTCCGTCACCGCCGTGCCATAGAGCCACAGCGACTGGAGTTCGCCGAGGCCTGTGTCCGCGTGGACGAGTTCCTTCACTCCCGCGTCCGAAACGAGCGTGAACGCGAGGTTCAGCGTCTTCAGCCCTTTCAATCCCGTGTCCTCGTGAGCCAGCGCCTTCATCCCGGCGTCCGCCACCCTGGTGCTCGCAAGTCCCAGCGTCGTCAGCCCGCGCACGCCGGTGCCCGTGCGAGCCAAGCTGTTCAAACCCGCGTCCGTCACCGACGTGAAGCTGAGGTCCAGCGTCGTCAGCCCTCCCAGGCCCGAGTCGGTATGGGCCATGTCGGTCACGCCGGCGTCGGTCACCTGCGTACTCCGCAAATCCAAACTCGTCAGTCGCGTCAGTCCCGAATGGGCGCTCGCGAGCTCTCGCAACCCCGCATCGGTCACCTGTGTGCCGCAGAGGTACAGCGTGGTCAGCCCGTCCAAGCCCGTGGCGGCGTCGGCCAACCATGCCACTCCGGCGTCGGTGATCGGCTCGTGCTGGAGGTTCAGTTCGGTGACGCGAGCGAACTCGGCGGGACCGAGCACCGCGTCCGAGGTCAGGTTCAGGTGCGAACGAACTCGCCCCTCGATGATCGCGCGCTCGACGTCCGTCACCGCCGACGGAGCGCGCACGTCGTCATTCGGTGAGGGCGCGCATCCAGCTCCACAGGCGACCCACAGCGCGAGGAACGCCCGCATCGCAATGACGCGCGTCGCGCCGGGAAGTCCCTTGGTCGCGGATGAGGTGCAGATCTGGATCATGCTCCATCGTTCCTTTGCCGCATCACGATCGTTCGATGGTCGCGTCGGATTCGAACCGGGACGGGAGCGTAACGCCGGCATCCGATCTTCGTCCCCGCGACGCGGCGATCCATCGTGCATCGAACCCGACGAGACGGTCAGTCGGCTGGTTGCCTCGCGTCCCTAGCGACGGAACGCGAACGCATGACGGGGACAGACCCCGATGCGGGGTCAGTCCCTGAACGCTTCGCGTCCCTGTCGTCCCTCGTCGTCCCTCTCGTCCCTCGCGTCCCTCGTCGTCCCTCTCCCGCGAAATCCACTGTTCGCCTTTCGTTCGCCCCCTAAACTCTCCCTCCCGGCGGGCCCCCTTGGGGTGGTTCCCGGGGGTTCATCCCGGGACGGGAGAGAGTCCGTGCCTCGCCTCGCCTGCATCGACGTCCCCGAACTGCCGATCCAGCTCCTGCTACGCGCGCGGCCGGAGTGGGCTCGCGGTCCGGCTGCCGTCGTCGATCGCGATCATCCGCAGGGAGTCCTGCTGTTCGTCAACGAACCCGCGCGCAAGCTCGGCATCCTGCCGGGCCAGCGCTACGCGGCGGCGTTCGGGCTCAGCGTCGATCTGCATGCGGCGGCGATCGAACCGCGTGAGCTCGACACCCAGGTCGAAGCGATCGCGCGCGCGCTGACCGCGTTCTCGCCGCGCGTCGAGCCCATGCGCGAACGACCCGGCACGTTCTTCGTCGACGCGAGCGGTCTGGCTTGGCTCGAGCCGTCGCTCGAGCGCTGGGCCACGCGCCTCGTCGACGCGTTGCGCGCGGAGCGCTGGACCGCGGTCGCCGCGGTCGGCTTCACGCGCTTCGGCGCGTTCGCGACCGCGCAGATGCAGGTCGCCGCGCGCAAGGCCACGCACGTGTTCGCCACCGCCGAGGCCGAGCACGCGTTCGTCCAGCGCGCGCCGCTCTCGCGATTGGCGCTGCCGGCCGCGTTGCGCGATCGGCTGGCCCAGCTCGGCATCGCCACGGTCGGCGCGTTCGCGGCCTTGCCGCCGTCCGGCGTGCGCGCGCGCTTCGGCGCCGAGGCCGCGCTGCTGCATGACTTCGCGCACGATCGCGTGTTCGAGCCGCTGCGCCCGATCACGCTGCATGAGCCCGCGCGCAAGCGCATCGTGTTCGACCTGCCGGTCTACGACACGAGCAGCATCCTGTTCGTGCTGAAGCAGGTTCTCGAAGCGTTGATCGAGACCTTCGCGGCACGCGATCACGCGTTGGCGTCGTTCACGCTCGCGCTGAAGCCCGAACGCGGCGGGCCCGAACCCGTGATCGCGACGCTGCAGCCGGCGCAGCCGACGCTCGACGTGCACTTGCTGCTGCAGCTCGCGACGTTGCATTTCGAACGCACGCCGCCCGCGGAAACCCGCGGCGGCATCGAGGAGATCGTCGTCGAAGCGACGACGGTCCCCGCGCGCGCCGAGACGCTCGCGTTGTTCAAGGACCACGCCACGCGCGATCTCGAAGCCGGCACGCGCGCGCTCGCGCTCGTGCGCAGCCGGTTCGGCGACGGTGCAGTGCGTCGCGTCGCGTTGCGCGAAGGCCATCTGCCCGAAGCGAGCTTCCAGTTCGAGCCGATCGACCGCCTCGCCGTTCCGGCGCCGACACCGATGCTCGAGCATCGCGCGATCCGACGCGTCCTGACCGCGCCGGTGCCGTTGTCGCCGCCGCGGCGTCATCAGCACGACGACGGCTGGATCGTGCATGACTTGCAGCAGGGCGCGGTCGTGAAGTGCGACGGACCCTACGTGGTCTCGGGCGGTTGGTGGGCCCGCGAGATCGAGCGCGAGTACGTCTACGTCCACACGCTGCGCGGCGACGTGCTGTGGGTCTACCTCGACACGAAGCGTCGGCGCTGGTTCTTGCACGGCGAGCTCGGGTGACGTCGTGCTGCCCTACGTGCCGCTGTGGGTCAAATCGAACTACTCGTTCCTCGAAGGGGCGTCGCACCCCGACGAACTGGTCGAGGCCGCGCACGCGCTCGGCTTGCCGGCGCTGGCACTGACGGATCGCGACGGCGTCCACGGCGTCGTCCGCGCGCACGTGAAGGCGAAAGAGCTCGGCCTGCCGCTGCTGATCGGCGCCGAGGTGTCGGTCGACGACGGCACGCAGGTCGTGCTGCTCGCGCAGACGCGCGCCGGCTACGCGAACCTGTGCCGACTGCTGACGAAGGGCCGCCTGCGCAGCGTGAAGGGCGCGAGCGTCGTGAGCTGGGACGAAGTCTGCGCGCACACAACCGACCTGCTCGCGCTGTTGACCAGCACGCGCTCGGCCTTGGTCACGCCGGCCGAACCGCGGGTCACGCTCGATCGGCTGAAGGACACGTTTTGCGATCGCTTGCATGCGCTGCTCGTGCGGCATCGCTGCGCCGACGAAGTGCGCCTCGAAGAGCGCTTGCGTCACCGCGCCGCTCGACTCGATCTGCCGATCGTCGCCGGCCACGAGGTGCTCTACCACACGCACACGCGTCGCCCGCTGCACGACGTGCTCACGTGCATCCGGCACAAGGTCAAGCTGACGACCGCCGGCCGCCGCATCCGTCCCAACGCGCAGCACGCGCTGTGCGCGCCGGCCGCGTTCGCGAAGTTGTTCGCCGACGATCCCTCCGCGATCGTCCGCACGCACGAAGTCCGCGAGCGCTGCACGTTCACGCTCGACCAACTCCACTACCGCTATCCGTCGGAGCGCCTGCCCGACGGCACGACGTCGGCGCAGCACTTGCGCGACCTCACGTTCGACGGCGCGCGCGGCCGCTACGGCGGCGCGATCCCGGACGCGGTCCGCGCGCAGCTCGACAAGGAACTCGACCTCATCGTCGAGCTCGACTACTGCGGCTACTTCCTGACGATGCACGAGATCGTCGCGTTCTGCCGCGCGCAGGGCATCTTGTGCCAGGGCCGCGGCTCGGCCGCGAACTCGGCCGTGTGTTATTGCCTCGGCGTCACGGCGATCGACCCGGTGCGCATGGGATTGCTGTTCGAACGCTTCCTGTCGCGCGAACGCCACGAGCCGCCCGACATCGACCTCGACATCGAGCACGAGCGCCGCGAGGAAGTCATCACGCACGTCTACGCGAAGTACGGCCGCGACCGCGCGGCGATGGTCGCGAACGTCGTGCGCTATCGGCCGCGCTCGGCCGTGCGCGACGTCGGCAAGGCGCTCGGCTTCGAGGAACTGCAGCTCGATCGTCTGTCGAAGTTGTTGTCGCACTACGGCGACATCGAACCCGCCGCACTGATCCAGGCCGGCTTCGACCCGCAAGCGCAGAGCGTGCGCCAACTGCTGGAACTGTCGAACGAACTGCTCGACGCGCCGCGCCATCTGTCGATCCATCCGGGCGGATTCCTGCTCGGCCACGAGCCCGTGCACGACCTCGTCCCGATCGAGAACGCGACGATGGAAGGGCGCACCGTCATCCAATGGGACAAGGACGACCTCGAACACATGAACCTGTTCAAGGTCGACCTGCTCGCGCTCGGCGCGCTGACGCAACTGCATCTCGTGTTCGACGCGTTGCGCGAGCACCGCGGCATCGAACTGTCGATGGCGACGATTCCGGCCGACGATCCGGCGACGTTCGACATGATCGGCAAGGGCGACACGGTCGGCGTGTTCCAGATCGAGAGCCGCGCGCAGATGGCGATGCTGCCGCGCTTGCGGCCGCGCAACTTCTACGACGTCGTCATCGAGGTCAGCATCGTGCGGCCCGGGCCGATCTCGGGCGGCATGGTGCATCCGTACCTGCGACGTCGACGCGGCGAAGAGCCCGTGATCTACCCGCATCCGAGCCTCGAGCCCGTGCTCGAGCGCACGCTCGGCGTGCCGCTGTTCCAGGAACAAGTGATGCGACTCGCGATGGTCGCGGCCGACTACACGCCGGGCGAAGCCGACCAGTTGCGCCGCGACATGGCGGCCTGGCGCAAGACCGGCCGCATCGAAGGCCACCACCATCGACTCGTCACGCGCATGAAGGCGAAGGGCATCGCCGAGGAGTTCGCCGAGCGCGTGTTCGAGCAGATCCGCGGCTTCGGCGAGTACGGCTTCCCCGAGAGCCACGCGGCGAGCTTCGCGCTGATCGCGTACGCGTCGGCGTGGATGCGCTGCCACTACCCGGCCGAGTTCACGTGTGGCTTGCTGAACGCGCAGCCGATGGGCTTCTACTCGGTGTCGACGATCGTCGAGGACGCCAAGCGCAAGGGCGTCACGATCCTGCCCGTGTGCGCGCTGCGCAGCGCGTGGGACTGCACGCTCGAGCCGATGGACGCGACGCGCACGCGCTTTGCCGTGCGCATGGGCCTGCGGTTCATCAAGGGACTGCGGCGCGCCGAGGCCGATCTACTGGTCGCGCGACGCGCGGCGCTGCACGACGACGTGCGCGCGGACCTCGATCGCTTCACGCGCCTCGTCGGACTCGAGGAAGCGACGTCGACGCGCCTCGCCGAGGCTGGCGCGTTCGCCGTGTTCGCGCGCGATCGCCGCGACGCGTTGTGGGCCGTCACGGGGCGCGCGGTCGAGCGCGACTTCGAACTCGATCTGGTCGCGCACGAACCCGCGCCGACGCTGCCCGCGCTGCATGCGGCCGAGGAAGTCGTGTGGGACTACCGCGCCACCGATCACAGTCCGCGCGGACATCTGCTCGCGCCGCTGCGCGCCGCTCTGAAGGCGTTGCGTCTCCCCGACGCGAGGTCGGTCCACGCCACGCGCGACGGCGCGCGCACGCGCTACGCCGGCGTCGTGATCTGCAGACAGCGGCCCGGCACCGCGAAGGGCGTCGTGTTCCTGACGCTCGAGGACGAGAGCGGCTTCGTCAACGTCATCTGTTGGGCGAAGGTGTTCGATCGCTTCGCGCTGTTGATCAAGACCAGTTCGTTCCTCGGCGTCGCCGGCCGCGTGCAGAACGAGGAAGGCGTCGTGCATCTCGTCGCCGAAGAGTTCTTCCTGCCGAAGCTCGCGCTCGGCGTGCCGGAGGTCGGCAGTCGCGATTTCCATTGAGGGCAGCGTGGCTGTCCACGCCTCACCACGATCTCCGCGAACTCCTCCATCCGATCGCGGACGCCGTTCGATCCTCACGATGAAGCGACTCGCGGCGCATGGCGTCGCTCGCGTCGAACTCGATCCACGATGCACCCAACCCTCCGATGAAGGAGACCCCATGAACGCGCTCGCCAACGTGATGGCGACGGCCGCGGTCCGCCGAGACGCTCGGCAACGACGGTCCGTTCACCGTGTTCGCGCCGACCGACGCCGCATTCGCGGCGCTGCCGAAGGGAATCGTCGAAGAGGTGCTGAAGCCCGAGAACAAGGGCCGCCTCGTCGCGATCCTGAAGCTCCACGTGGTCTCGGGCCGCGTCGACGCCAGGACGGCCGTCGAAGCCGGCGAGGCGAAGACGCTGCAAGGCTCGACGCTGCGCATCACGAGCAAGGACGGCAACGTGATGGTCGGCGGCGCGAACGTGTCGACGGCCGACCTCGACGCCAGCAACGGTCTCATCCACGTCATCGATCAGGTGCTGCTGCCGCAGGCCTGAGCTGCGCACGGCCCCGCACGACGTGCACGACCGGGCGAGCGATCGTCCGGTCGTGTCGTCGTGTCCGCGAGAATCTCACGCGACACGAAACCACCGCCGCTCGCCGGCATCGCATCGGGTTCGAACTCGCGCGTGGACTTCGAGCGCGACGAGGCGTTGAATCCACGCCCCCTCACGAAAGGCAACTCCGATGACGAACCACTATCACGACCCGGCCGACATGGGCTTGATGAAGCAGATGAAGGAACTCGCGCCGGTCGAGTTCAAGGCGTGGGTCGAGCTGAACAAGATCTCGTCGCGGGAGGACGGCGCGATCCCGAAGAAGTACCGCGAGCTGATCTGCCTCGCGCTCGCGCACGCGACGCAGTGCCCGTACTGCATGGAAGCGCACGCGAAGGGCGCGAAGGCCGCGGGCGCGACGCGCCAAGAGGTCGTCGAATCGACGTTCCTCGCGGCATCGATGATGGCGGGCGGAGCGGCGGCGCACGGCGCGATGGCCCTGAAGCTGTTCGACCAGGCCTGACGCGCAGGGCCTGAAGGGGTCAGCCCCCGTGCGCGATCGCGCAGGGGCTGACCCTTCTCGTCCATCTCGTCGCGCGTGGCGCACACATCCGTCGGATCGAGCTGCATGACGCGCGCGCAGTGAGCGGAGCGGCCGTGCGTGCCACAAAAGCCAAGGGGTCAGCCCCCGTGCGCCTTCGCACGGGGGCTGACCCCTTCAGTCGAGCTGCGTGCCGTTCTTCGGATCGATCGCTAGTCCGAGGTCCTCGGCTTCCTCGACGTAGAAGAAGAAGCCGTACATCATCTCGTCCGTCGTTTGGCGACCGAACTTCACGGTCGCCGTCGGGTCGGGGTTGAACACGTTGAACGCCGAGTTGTCGAAGTGCGCCGTGACATCCACGCGCGTGCCCGCCGGGAAGAACTTGCCTTCGCGCGGATAGCGATAGGACTGCTGCCACTCGAAGTCGTAGTTCGGCACGACCAGCAGAGTCTCTCGTTCGCCGTCGGGAGTGTTCGCGACGAACGTCATGTCGCGCCCGCGCAGATGCATGTGGACGAACACGCCGACCGCGCGCGAGTCGGCCTTCAACGTGCGTGACGCGTTGACCGCGTGCGCTTCGGCACCCGGCGGGATCGCGAAGCGGAAGTCGGCGATCTGATGACAGTGCAGTCGCTTGCGCACTACCGTCTTCGGGAAGCGCAGCGCGACCGAGACTTCGTCGACCTCGGGCTTGCCCGACGTCACGTAATGGATCTCGGCGCCGAGCACGGAGCCCGCCGGGATCAACACCGCGGTGCCTGGATCCAGATCCATCGGATCGCCGCCGGGCACGAGTCCGGTGATGAAGTTCTCCATCTTGAACTTCTGGCCGAGCTCGTAGAACGCGAGGTTGCAGTGATGCAAGACGCGCGAGTTCTCGCCCTTGATCTCGACGGCTTCGACCCAGGTGTCCTCGGTGAACAGGTGCGGGAACACCGTGTAGTGGTACGGCACGATCCCGGTCGCGGGCAACTCGGCGCGCCCGAGTTGCGTCAGCACGAGGTCGGGCTCGCCGATGCGCCACTCGCGCGGCGCGAACGTCGGCTCCGGCGGCGCGCACTCGAGGTCACCCGCCGGCGCGCCTTGCGCCGCGAACGCCTCGAGCGTGCGAATCTCGCGATCCTCGAGCGCCCGATGATTCGAGAAGTCCTCGCTGCCGACCGTGCCGAACCATGGCGGCATGCGCTTCTGGCGCACGACCTCCGCGATCATCGCCGCACGTTTCGCGACGTCTTCGTACGCGACCAGCGCGAACGGCCCCTGACCGCCGTCGTGATGACACTCGGCGCAATGACGATGCATGAGCGGCGCTACGTCCTGCGCCCACGTCACGGGCGTCGCCGGCGGCGCGGGTCGCTCGAGCGTCAGCACGCAACCTTCGACGGGAGTCTCGGCCACGCGCACCGTCCGGTTCGCGAGCACGTCGTCGATCGCCTCGCGCAAGTCCTCGCGTCCCGCGCGCGCCGCGGTGCCGGTCACGCGTGTGCTCGCATCCACGCGACCGCGGTAGCGCAGCGCGAGCGACCCGTCGAGCACGACCACTTGCGGGGAGTGCGTGACGCCAAGGGCTCGCGCCGCCGCCATCTTCGGATCGTCGAGCACCGGCACCAGCACGCCGTGCGCGAGTGCGAACGTCGCCGCGTCGGCGACCGTCTCGTACGGATCGGCATTGACGAGCGCGAAGCGCACGCCGCGATCTCGATACGTCGTCGCGAGTTCGCCGATGCGGGGCATCGTCTTGCCGGCCAGCGGGCATTCACACGTCGTGAACACGAGCACGAGCGCGCGATCGACCGCGAACTCGTCGAGCGTGCGCGGCAAGGAACGTTGGTCGAGCAACGCGAACGGAGCCGGTTTCGCGCCAACTTCGCAGCCGCGCGGCGCGTCGACCACACTGGCGCTCGCCAACACCGCCGCGACGATCCAAGAACCCGCTCACCGCGAGGGCACGTCGCGCACGATCCAGCACAGTTCACGCTCCTTGCGGACTCCGAACGCGACGGTCGAACCGTCGCGCGAGAACACCGGCGGCCCGGCGAAATCGTAGGTCTCGTCGCCCGCGTCGCCGTCGACGACGATCGACCACCGATCGTCGTTGCGCGCAGCGTACGCGACGTGTGCACCGTCGTGCGACAGGCACAATCCACGGACATGTTGGTGCTTCGAACCCGGTTCGACGCCGGGCACGACGACGAACCACGAGCCACCCCGCGCGTAGTCCTCACCGAGCCATTGCGTCGCGAGTTCGCGCTCGACCGACGAGCCTTCGGCTGCGACGTACGCCATGCGGCGTCCGTCGCCGGACCACACGGGACTGCAGACGAACTCGTACCAAGCCTTCGGTTGCGGGTCCGCGGTCGTCGCCACACCGAGCTTCTCGCCGCGCCGAACCTTGTACCCGACGGTTTTTCCGTCGGGTGAGAACACCGCGCAACCGGCCGCATCGAATCCCGAGCGGATCGGCGCATCGTCGACGTACACGGTGAACGTCAGTTCAGTGGGGTTCGGACTCTCGTCGGCTGCGAGGCCTTCGTACGCGACACGCTTCCCATCGCGCGAGATGGCGACGCCCTGCACCAATCCGACGCCTTTGCCGAGCAACTGCTCCTTCTTGCCGACCTTCAGCGGGAACCACCGACCCGCCTTCATCGCGACGGTCGCGACGATCGAGCCATCGGCGCTGACCCGCGGCGGGAACGCGGTCTCGGCGTCCTCGAACTTACCGCCGGTGTGACTCCCGATCACGAGCCGCATGTCCGACCGGCGATACGCGCCGTCGTCGCCGATCTTCGCTCCGGGCTGCGTCCAGTACGTGAACCCGCCTTGCGGCAGGGCCGCGATCTCGCCCATCCAGTCGGTCGGCTTCGACAGCCCGGAGTCGGAATGGACCCACCACCGTTCGGTCGATTTCGTCAACCGATTGCCGACGCGGAACCCGACGGACGTCCCGTTCGGCGAGAACACGGGAGCGCCCGCGTAGTCGTACCCAGCGCTCGACACCGTCGAATCGATGACGGGGAACGACTTCGCACCCTTCCACGCGACGTACGCGACGCGCGCCCCATCCGTGCTGAACACCGGGTGGACGACATCGGGCTTCGACGAACCATCGGGCTGCGGCACCGGCGCCGAAGTCAACGAGATCTCGTCGGGAATCGTCGCGAGCAACTTCGATTCGAGCGGCGCCTCGCCCTCGAACGCGACGACGAGCAAGACCGACAAGAGCGATGAAGCGTGCATCGATCAGGCCTCCATGTTGCCGTACGCGTTGGCTGCTTCGCCGAAGGGTAAACTCCCCGCCCCATGAACGTCGACTCCTACTCTCCGGTGCCCGGGCCCGACGTCGCCGTCGCCGCGGGTGAAGTCCATGTCCACACGTTCCGCCTGCGCGGTTGGCGCTGGACGCTCGGCGTACGCGATCCCGAGGTCCTGCGCGGTCGCGTCCACCTGACGACGCGACGCTTCGTCGTCGGCATCGAGCACCAAGACGGCGATGACGTCGTCAGCGTGCCGTGGAGCGACGTCATCGAGTTCGAATCGATCGAAGGCACGCGCGCACTCGAGTCGCTGCACGGCGCCGAAGGCCACATGCTGCATGCGGTCACGAAAGCGCCGCTGCTCGTCGCACCCGATCAGGTGTTCCTGTTCGAAGTCGAGCCGACGTCCGGCGCACAACCGGCGCAGCGGCCCGAGCATTGCGTGCGCTTCATCGACATCACCGACGATTTGATGGTCGACGCGTTCGGAGAAGGGTGAGCCCACGACGCCACGCCGCGTGATCCCCCACGGCCGTGGTCAGACGCGCCGTTCGACGCCGAGGATCTTGAAGATCGCGTGCTTGCGATCGCGGAAGTCGTCGGTGTCGCAGTCGCGCGGTCGCGACATCGGATTGTCGATGACCGAGTGGATCGTCGCCGGCCGGCGCGTCATCACCGCGACACGGTCCGCGAGCTCGAGCGCTTCTTCGACGTCGTGCGTGACGAGGATCACGGTCTTCTTCGTCTCGCGCCAGATGCGCACGATCTCGCGTCGCATCTCGAGTCGCGTGAACGCGTCGAGCGCGCCGAACGGTTCATCGAGATAGAGCACGTCCGGATCGACCGCGAGCGCCCGCGCGAATTCGACGCGCTGCTTCATGCCGCCCGACAACTCGGCCGGGAACGACTTCTCGAAGCCTTCGAGTCCGACGAGGTGGATGTACTTCATCACGTGCTCGTGCTTCTTCTCGAAGTCGGGCTCGTCGACCCCGAAGCCGATGTTGTCCCACACCGACATCCACGGGAAGATCCCGGTCTCCTGGAACACGAACACGCGCTTCTTGGTCGGCTCGTCGACCTCCACGCCGTCGATCTGGATCGATCCGCGCGTGATGTGCTCGAAGGCCGCCATGCAGTTCAGCAACGTCGACTTGCCGCAACCCGATGGCCCGACGATCGCGAGGAACTCGCCCTCTCGAACGTCGAGGTTGACGCCGTCGAGCACGTGCACGTCGCCCTTCTTCGTGCCGAAGCTCTTGAACACGTCGCGGATGAAGATCTTCGTCGACGCCGTCATCGCTGGTCCACTCCTCGGCGCGCGAGGGTCGCCGACGTGATGCTCGAAATGCCGTAGTCGAGCGCGAGTCCGATCAGCGCGATGATGACCATCGCCGCCGTGACCCAGTCGTTGCGCAGCATGTTGCGCGCATCGTTGACTTGGAAGCCGAGGCCGCTCGACACCCCGAGCATCTCCGCGGCCACGACGACGACCCACGCGATACCGAGCGCGAGGCGCAACCCGGTCAGGATCTGCGGCATCGCCGCCGGCAGGATCACGCGACGGAACAAGTCGAGTCCAGTCACCCCGAAGTTCGCCGCGGAGCGCAGGAACTTGCGCTCGATCGTCGCGACGGCTGCCGTGGTCGCCGTGACGATCGGGAAGAACGACGACAGGAAGATCAAGAAGATCGCCGACTTGTCGCTCGCGTCGATCAGCCAATCGGAGCCACCGAAGAGGGTCACTGCGATCGGCAGCCACGCGATCGGCGAGATCGGACGCAGTCCCTGGACCACGGGATTGAGGAGCTTCCGGGACAGCGGATACCAACCCATCAGGATGCCGAGCGGAATGCCCACCAGCGCGGCGATCGCGAAGCCCCACGCCACTCGGAACACGGAGGCCACGACGTTCTTCCACAGCACGCCTTGTTCGAGGATCTCGGCCAGCGCGGCCCAGGTCTGCATCGGCGTCGGGATGTCGCTGATCTTGTTGTGGAGCGTCACCAGATGCCACGCAAGGACGAAGATCGTCCAACCGGCGAGTGACCAGCCGAGCTTCGCCGGCCACGCCGACTTGTCCGCGCGGCCCGCAGCTTCGAGGTTCTTCGCGACCGCGATCCCCGCGGTGGTCCCGGACTGCATCGCGATCTTGATCCGGACGTCGTTCACTTGCCGACTCCCGAGTCGCCGTCCTGCAGCGGCAACGTCTTCAATGCGCCGAGTTGGAAGCGCGGGTCGCAGTAGTCCTCGAACACGAACGGGTCTTCCTTCGTCACCGGGCGCTCGGCGAAGTACCCGAGCTTCTCCGCGTACTGCTGGATCTCGCCGAGTTCGTCCTTCGCCAAGTTCAAGTTCGTGAACTTGACGCGGTCGGGCGGTTGGCTGAGCACGAACTTCAGCAACTCGGGGTCCTGGTTGTAGTGCTCCTTCCGCGCGGCGATCAGCGCGGCCTGCATGCGCGAGGTGCGTCCGAACCCCTCGGGAATGACGACGTTCGCACCGTCGCCTCCCACCGCGGGCGCGTGGTCGGCGGTGACGACGCCCGCCATGAGTCGCTCGTTCCCGCCGTCGATCCACATGCCCGATGCCCGGATCCCCGAGACCAATTCCTGGACCATTTCGGGCTTGGTGTCGATCAGATCCTGGGTCACCACGAGCACGCAGGAAATGAAGTTCGGCCAGACGTCCTTCGTGAAGTAGAGCACTCGGCCGAATCCGTCGACCTGCGCCTTGGCGGCGAACGGCTCACCGATGATGTAGGCGTCGATGTCCCCGGCCTTCAGTGCGCCTGGATGTTCCGGCGGCGGATACTCGACGAGGACGACGTCGTCGTCCTTCATGCCGAACCGTTCGATCAGCTTCTGGATCAGGATCCGCTGATTGGAGAACCGACTCGGGATCGCGATCTTCTTGCCCTTGAGGTCCGCGAACGTCTGGTACGGCGAGTCGGTGCGCACGATCATCGTCGTGCCATCGCGGTGGCCGAGGTGGACGATCTTGACCGGGCGCTTCCCGGTGCGCGCGAGCTTCATCGCGAGCGGCGCGAGGATGAACGCGGCGTCGAGGTTCTTCGCGTTGATGTCTTCGATGACCGACGGGAAGCTCGTGTACCGCTTCGACTCGAAGATCGTGCCGCCGACCGAGTGCTTGGTGACCCAACTGGTCACCGGACAAGTCAGGTGTCACGTCACCGGGAGGTGAGCGACCGTCAGGACCTCGCGCACCTTCTCGGTCGCGGCGGCGCCGCCGACTCCGGCGACGCGCTCAGTCGCCTTCTGCTCGAACCAACCGAGATTCATGGCCCCGTGCGCGACCAACAGGCCGCCGAGCACGACGCTGGTCCCGAGCGCGATCTTGACGAACTGACTCATTGCGTTCCGAGTTCCCGCAGGACGTTCGCGCCCCGATCGGCGCGACGAATCGACCTATCGGTCAGAGCGGGAGGATAACTCGCGAGGCAACGGCCTGCAGGATCTCTTTTGGCGCGATTCGTTCTGCCTATGGTGGGCAGATCGTCAATCGGAGCCCGTTCGAGAACGCGACGCCCTGGCTCTGCGTCGCATCCGGCGCCGCGAACTGGACGTACAGCGACAGCCCCGCGATGCCCGGATCGTTCGGCAGCGGCAGCTCGAACCCCGCTTCGCCGTCGACCGCGGGCAGCACGATCAACCCGATGAAGCCCACCGGACCGACGAGGAGTTGCCCGCCGTAGAACGGCAGGTTGCCCGGCGTCGTCGACAGGAACACGCCGGCCGTCGGCGCTGCACCAAGGTTGAACGCCTCGACGCCGAACAGACCGCCGACGCGCGGATCGCCGTTGCCGACGAGACCGAGCGTGTGCGACGCGGCCGCGGACAACCCGTACGTCGTGAAGCCGCAGCCGGCCGGGCACGTGCCACCCGAGGTCGGCAGTTGCGCGTACGTCACGAGCAGGCGCGGCGCCTGCCCCGACGCGACGTTGCGCACGCTGCGCCATTGCGGGAACACGGTCGGCGAGCCGTCGAGCACGATGCCGACGCGATTGCCCGCGACCCAATCGGGTCGGTCGACGACCGCTTGCACCAGAGCGGACAGATCGGGCGTCAGGTACGTCGAGCCCGGCTGCCACGTCGGGAACGTGAAGCTGACGTGCTCGGACGTCGATGGAGCGAGCTGCGACAGCGGAGTGCTCGAACCCGCGACGAACGCCGGCGCGTCACCGACGTCGTACGCGCGCACGACGGCTTGCGGCGCTCCGTCCTGGATCGCGCCCGCGACGAACTCGATGCGCGCCGACAACACGGTTGCGCCGGCCGGCACGTTCAGAGCGAAGCGCGCGGCGAGTTCGATCGGACTCAGGTTCGGTTGCTTGCCGACGCGTACGGTCGCCGTGTCCGCGGCATCGGCATGCACGACTCCACTCGAGCCGTCGTACTGCGCCAGATCGGCGATCACCGCGACCGGCACGTTCAGTGCCGTCGACGGCAAGGGCGCGTAACGCGCCGTGAGGTGCAACGCTCCCTGAGGAGCGACGACGCCGTGCACGCGCGCACCGCCATCGCTCCAGCACTGGAACGCGTAGGCCTGCGCTCCGACGGTGGCGAGCAGCGGCGCTTCGACGACGTGCGTGAAACCGACGAGGCTCTCGAGCGCGGTCGGCGTCGGCGTGTTCTCCTCGTCGACGAGCAAGGGCAATCCGAACGGCTCGGTCTGCAAACCGAGCGCGGAGTGCATCGGTTCGAGCTCGAGCTCGGTCGTCGTCGCGAGCCCATCCGCATCGGTGACGGTCAATCGGATGACGTAATGCGTGTCGTCCGGCCCGTGTCCCGACGCGGGCACGGTGAACTGCCCCTGCATGACACCGGTCAGTGGCCCGAGGAACGGATGCTCGTGCTCGTGATGGTGCAGCACGACCTTCCACGAGAACGCGTTCGCGGGGAGCACTCCGTCTTCGGCGTCGGTCGCGCTGCCGGAGAACGCGATGGTGTCGCCCGCCGCGTACGCATGACCGGGCAGTGGAGTCGCGATCGAGGGCACGGGAGGAGTGCCGACCGCGACGACGATCGGAGAAGACAACGTCGTCGCCGCACCGTCGCCGACGGACAACTGCGCGACCTTGATGCCGTTGGTCGCATACGTGTGCTGCGGGTTCTGGAGATTCGACGTCCCACCGTCGCCGAACGTCCAGGCGTACGTCAGGGACTGCGGGCCGCCATCGGGATCGAACGTCCCGGCGCTGGAGAACTGGACCGACTGCGGTGCCGGACCACTCGGCACCGAAGCGTTCGCGATCACGATGGGAGCGGCGTTGCCGCCACCCAACGCACGAATGCGATAGAGAGCCGACGCGTCGTTCCAACTCCCGATCGGACCGCCGAACGTGACGTAGTACAACGCGCCGTCGGGACCGACTCGCATGTCGGCGATCGTCCCGGCGTACGGCGGATACAGGAACAGCGGATCCGCGACGACGTCACCGTTCGCGTCGAACACGAGCCGGCGGATCCAGCGATTGACGAAGTCGCCGACGTACAGGCAATCGCGGTACCCGACGGGGAACTGCGGCGCGCGCACGCGCGGGCCCATCGTGATCGAGCCTTGCGGGACCAGCAGGTAGTACTCGGGATCGATGTGCTGGTACGCGTAGCGCGGTTTCTCGAAGCCCGAGCAGTCGGCGAGGAAGCAGTCGTCCGCTTCCGAATCGGGCCAACCGAAGTTCGCGGCCGGCTGCACCAGATTGGCCTCCTCCCACGACGTCAGGTTGTTGCCGCCGACGTCGCCGATCCAGATCTGACCGGTCTGCGAGTCCACGCTGGTGCGGAACGGATTGCGCAATCCGTAGGCGTAGATCTCCGACTTCGCGCCGGGTGCACCCGCGAACGGGTTGCCCGACGGGACGGTGCCGTCGTCGTTCAAGCGCAACAGCTTGCCGTCGTAGGCCGACAGATCCTGCGCGCGCGCCGCGACGAAGTTGTCGCCGACCGCGACGTAGAGCTTGCCGTCGGCGCCGAACGCGAGCGCGCCGCCGTGGTGGTAATCCGACGCGAGGTGATCGTTCTGCCAGATCAACGTCTCGCTGAGCGGGTCGGCGCTCGCGCCGACGACCGTGAAGCGCGCGACGCGGTCGCGAGGTTCGGACGTCGTGTAGAACGCGTAGACGAAGCCGTTGGTCGAGAACTGCGGGTGCACGGCCAATCCGACCAATCCGCGTTCACCGTTCGTCGTGTTCACGGGGATTTGGACCAGCGGGGTCGCTTGCAGTTGGCCGCCCGCGAACACCTTGATCGCTCCGCCGCGCTCGCCGATCAGCAAGCGACCGTCGGGCAAGAACTCGATCGTCGTGGGTTCGGAGAGATTCGTGACCAATTGCGTGCGTTCGAATCCGGGCGGCAACCCGGTGTTCGACACGACGGCGGTGTTCGCTGCATTCACGAGTCCCGACATCCACACCGCCATCGACGGCCCGCTCGCAATCGTCCCGGACGGCGAGCTCGCTCCGCTCGTGTCATGCGTGACGGTGCCCGTCCCTTCCTCGAGACGGTACGAACCGACCAGTCCCGGCGTGTTCGGCAGCAGCACACGATCGAGCGCCTCGAGCACTTGGACCCGTGAGCGAGCGACGTTCCAGATGCGCAGCTCGTCGACGAAGCCGTCGAACGATTTGAATTGCGGCAGGTCGTGCTTCGCGGCGCCGATCACGAGGAACCGTCCGAGCGCGTCCTGCGCGCCGACGACGCCAGCATCGGGATAGGACAAGTTCGCGGTCGAGGCCCCCGCGATGCTCATCGCATCCAGAGCTCCATCGACGTAGACGGACTTGCGCCCGCTCGCCTGCTCACGGACCACCGCGACGTGGTGCCAATTGCCGTCGAGGACGAGTTCATCCCCTTCGAGCGTGTGCTCCCCGTCGAGTTGCGGCCCTTGCCCACGCCCGGTCCCGAACCGGACGAAGCCGCCTGCGATCGAGACGCCGAAATCCGCATCGCTGCCGCCGAGGATGTCGCGATCGATGACGACATTGCCGTCCATCCACGCGTTGCTCAGCAGGTCGACGTCGCCGCCCGCGTTCGCCGTCACGTTGTCGGTGAGGTTTCCCTTCACCCAGAATTCGATCGTGAAGTCGCCCGCTCCGACGTCGATCGGCGTGTTGCCGGTCGAACCCGCGACGTCGTCGTCCACCGGGATCCGAATGCGGTCGCGCTGCGCGGAACCGGTCCCGAAGAAGCGGATGGAGAACGAGGACGCGGACGATTGAGCCGACAGATCGCTCGCGCAAGCCAGCGCGAGAATCGTGGCCGCAATCGACCTGCCGGCAGACAGGCCGAACGACATAGGGACGCTCCAGGGTCGGGACGCTGGAGGCGAACGGCCGAACCGAGGGGTACGGGCCGCTCGCCAACGGGTCGGCTCGGAGGATGCCTCACGGACGGCACCTGCGCCATGCAAAATCGACGGACGTCCCTCGTCACGGTTGCCGAGCCAGCCCGCTCCCATTCCCTTGGCTTCGCTTCACTTCGAACGACTTCGGCCGTACCGATCGGTGTCGACGCAAGCGGACCCGACCGTGTCAGGGAATCTCGACGAACGTGTCCGCCCCCGCTCCGGTCGCAACGACCGACGAGCCACCGACGCTGACTTGGACGAACGAGACCGCATCGTCTCCCGTCCCCGCCGTGATCGCCAAATCACCGACGACCGACACAGCGGAAACGGAGACGTCGTTCGCGCCCCCACCGAGGAGGAAGCGCGCGTCGGCCTCGGCAGTCGATTCGGTGAACACGACGGTGTCGGACGCACCCTTCGCGACGAACACGATGTCCCCGACGACGTGGAGCCGGCTCAACCATGACCACGTCGAGGTCTTCGAGCGCAGATCGATCCTCAAACGACCACCGACGTCCGTCGGGTGGATGAACGACGTCAGCGTTTCGTCGGCCAACGACGTGAGGAGCACGTCCGCGCCGAACACGCAATGAACGACGCCGATCTGCGCGAGCTGCCCCTTGCCGGCGACGACACGCGCCTTGCCGTTCACGAGCGTGTCGACGAGAGACACGCTGAAGTTCGCCGGTCCGCGCGCGCGGAACGATGCGCCGAACTCGGATTGCCCGATCACGACGACCGCATTCGGCGCGGTCGTCGTGATCGAAGCGTTCCCGGCCACGATGACGTCGGTGACTTCGATCGGCACCGCGGACTTCCCTTTCATCGTGAGACGACGACCGACCGTCACCGACTCGACCCGCGACTCACCGGCTCCGGCGAAGGCGGGACCGCCGCCGAATCGCACGGTCAAGTCCCGTCCGATCGACGACGTGCGGACGGCGAAGTCCACACCCGGCCCACCGCTGTCGATGCGCACGTCACGCGTGATCGCCGACTTCTTGAGGTCGAACGTGTCCCGATCCGGGCCCTTGACGACACGCAGATCTCGTCCGACCGTCGCGTCGTAGACGCGCGCTTCATCGACCCCAGCACCGAGCCGGATACGCAGATCGCGCGGAACGGCACCTGCGCATTGGACCTCGTCGTCACCGCCGCGAAGATCGATCACGACGTCTCGGGTCACCACGAACGCAACGGTATTGACTCCGTTGATCGAGGTCGTCGGAGCACCGGCCTTCACGAACCAGTGGTTGGAACTCGCGACGTGGACCATTGCTACGGAGTCCGCCCCCGAGCTTCCGGCAACGAACAGATCGCCGTGCGCGTCGACCGCAGCAATCACCTCGCCGGCATGCGATCGAGTCGCGATGCCGCACACGAGCGCGAAGACGACGTGCCACGCAGAACGACGAGGGCGCATGCGGCGATTCGTCGAGAGATCCATCGGAGCCTCCTTGAACGAGAGAGAGACGAGATCGAGAGGGACGAACCGCCGCGCCGGAACACGGAATCCCCGGTTCACGGAATCACGACGAAGGTGTCGACGCCGGCGCCGGTCTTGACGTTCTGCGCGCCGTCGAGATCGACCTCGAAGAACGTGACGTCGTCGTTGCCCTTGCCGGAGCGGAGGTCGAGATCGCCGCCGATCGTCACGGCGGACAGAGTGAACTCGTTGTCGCCGCCGCGCAGGTCGAAGCGGACGTCCGACCCACAGGCGGACTCGGTGTAGGTCAGGTTGTCCGCGCCGTCCTTCGTGCGGACGTCGATCGATCCGCTGACGTCGAGCTTGCTGAGCCACGACCACGTCGACGTCTTCGAGCGCAGGTCCATGCGCAGGTTGCCGTGGATCCACGTCGGATGGATGAACGACGTCAGCGTCTCGTCGGTGTTCGAGATCCACTGCAGATCCCCCCACACCTCGCTTTGGGTGACGCCGAACGTCGAGATCTGGCCCTTGCCCGCGACGATGCGCACGCGACCTTCGAACGTGGACTCGACGATGGAGACCGAGACGTCGCTCGCGCCGCGGACGTCGACGTTCGCGTGGAACAGCGAGTCGTCGATCGCGATCGCGTCGAACGCGACCGTCGCTCGGATGTCGACCTTGCCGTCGACGGTGACGTTGGTCACTTCGATCGCCTCCGGCGACGTACCGATCAGCGCCAGCTTGCGGCCGATCGACGTGTCCTCGAGTTTCGTCGCGCCGAACATGCCGAGCGCCGACACCGTGCCGAAGCCGACGACCGCATCGCGACCGATCTTCGACGTGCGGATCCGATATGCGATGCCGGGGGCTGCGCTCTTGACACGCAGGTCGCGGCCGATCCCGGTCACGTCGACCGAGAACGCGTCGCGATCGGCGCTCTTCTCGACGCGCAGGTCGCGGCCGATCGACGCGTTGTTGACGCCGAAGAAGTCCTCGCCGAGCCCGAGGCGCATGCGCAGATCGCGTGGCGCGATGCCGGCGAAATCGACGCGGTCGTCGCCGCCGCCCATGTCGAACACGACGTCGCGCGCGACGCCGTTGAACGTGGCGGCGGTGAACCCGTTGATCGTCGTCGGCGACATCGTCGACTGGATCGCCCAGTAGTTCCCGCCAGGCGAATAGAACACCGAGATGTCGTCGCGAACCTCGGACCCCTTGACGACGAGATCCCCCGACTTCGACACGAACGCCTGGACGTCCGCGGCCCGAGCTTCCGTGCCCGCGACGAGCGACGACGCGAGCGCGATCAAAGCGATTCCGTGGCGTCGGGACATCGAGTCGAACATGGGAGCCTCCGTGGGGTCGTGGGTTCGGGGGGGGTCGCCGGTGATCGGCGGAAACGGTCACGGAAGGCCTCACGGAACGGCGACCGACCGCCCCCAATGGAATCCGGATTTCGTGCGAAGGGACGCCCAACGGCACCCTCGGCCCGGTTGCCGATCGCGCGAGTTCCGGGCAGGATCGGGGCATGACCGAGGAGCCGTCACCCGACCTCGAAGGACTGACCCGATCGCTGCGCGCCTGGGCGGCCGGCGACTCGCGGGCCGAGGACGAGGTGTTCTCGCGTCTGCAGCACGAGCTGCGACGCATGGCGCGAGCGCAACTCGGCGGCGACGCGGACCGCCACACGCTGCAACCGACCGCGCTCGTCCACGAGGCGTGGATGAAGCTGTTCCGCACCGGCCGACCGTCGGTCGACGGCGGCTCGCACCTCGTCGGGATGATGGTGAAAGCGATGCGCTCGGTGCTGGTCGATCACGCGCGCGCCAAGGCCGCGGTGAAGCGCGGCAGCTCGGCGCGACCGTTGTCGCTCGACGCGACCGGCGCGGTCCGTTCCGACGACTCCGGTCTCGCGCTCGAACCGGCGGATCTGCTCGTGGTCGACGAAACGATCGAACGCCTCCGCGCCGTCGACGCCGAGTTGGCTCAGGTCGTCGAGCTGCGGTTCTGGGCCGGGTTGACGAACGACGACATCGCGACGGCGCTCGGCGTCCATCCGCATACGGTCGAGCGCCGGTTCCAGTTGGCGCGAGCGTGGATGCAGCGCGAGTTGGATCGCGCCGCAGCCGGCTCCCGCGACGACGAGCCGCGTGCATGAGCGATCGCTGGCAGGACGTCCGGACGTGGTTCGAACGAGCGCTCGACCATCCCGTCGCGGAGCGCGAAGCGTTCGTGAAGAGTCATTGCGGCGCCGATCCCGCGCTCGTCGACGAAGTCGTCGGCTTACTGCGCGCCGCGGAGCGCGAGTCGACCTTCGGCGCGGCGCTCGAATCCGGTCCGCTGCGCGCGCCGGCTGCGCTCGCGCCGGGCGATCGCGTCGGTCGCTATCGCCTCGAACGCGTCCTCGGCCACGGCGGCATGGGCACGGTCTGGGCCGCGCGCCAGGATGCGCCCGACCGACTCGTGGCGCTGAAGGTGCTGCAGCACGCGCTCGCGCGTCCGGAGGACGTCGCGCGCTTCCGCTTCGAAGCCGAGGTCCTCGCGCGACTGCGCCATCCGAACATCGCGCAGATCCACGAAGCCGGCCAACTGGTCGGCGGCCAGCCGTTCTTCGCGCTCGAGTACGTCGACGGCGGCACGCCGCTGCACGCGCACGTGAAGGCGCGCGCGCTGCCGCGCCGCGAGCGGCTGGCGCTGTTGGCGACGATCTGCGACGCGGTCGCGCACGGGCACCAGCGCGGCGTCGTCCATCGGGACTTGAAGTCCGCGAACGTCCTCGTCGACTCCGCCGGCTTCCCGAAGGTGATCGATTTCGGCATCGCGCGGGCGATCGACGTCGGCGCGGTCGAGGCCCCGTCGTTCACGCGCACCGGCGAAGTCGTCGGGACGTTGTCGTCGATGGCTCCCGAGCAACTCGTCACCGCTGCCGATGCGGTGGACGTGCGCACCGACGTCTACCAACTCGGCGTGATGCTCTACCAACTGCTGACGGATCGGCTGCCGATCGATCTCGCCGGCGCGTCGATCGTCGACGCCGCGCGCCGCATCGAGACCGAGGATCCGAAGCCCCCGTCGAGTTGGGTGCGCGACGTGCCACGCGAACTCGATTGGATCGCGGCCCGCGCGCTCGCGAAGGACAAGGAGCGGCGCTATGCGTCGGCCTCCGAGTTCGCGGCCGATTTGCGCCGTCACCTGGCCGGCGACGCCGTGCTCGCGGCACCCGACGGTCTGTCGTATCGCATCGCGGTGTTCACGCGGCGACATCGCATCGGACTGGTCGCGACGGCGGTCGCGATGCTCGGCCTGATCGTCGGACTGGTCGCCGCACTACGCGCGCGCGGTCGCGAGTTCGAGGCCCGCGTCCGCGTCGAGTCCGCACTGCGGCGCGCCCGCTCCGCGAACGCGTTCATGGTCGGCATGCTGTCGGCGGTCCGCCCCGACGAATCGGGCCGCGACGTCCGCGTCCGCGACGTGTTGTCGGTCGCCGACCTCGATCTCGCGCGCGGCTTCGACGGGCCTCCCGAAGTCGAGACCGCCGCGCGAGCGACGCTCGGTGCATCCTGGCTCGCGCTCGACGTCGTCGAGTCGGCACAACCGCACCTGGTCGCGGCGTACGAGCTGCGCGAACGCACTCTGGGTCCCGACGATCCCGAGACGCTGGACTCGCTGCGCGATCTCGCCACGCTGCGCAGCCGGCAGGGCCGCGCGCGCGAAGCGCGCCAGTTGTTCGAAGAGCTGGTCGCCCGCGGCACGCGCGTGCTCGGCGCGGACCATCCGGATCCGTGGCTCGCGCGGGCTCACCTCGCGATCGTGATGCACAGTTGCGGGGATCTGGTCGCCGCGGAGCGTGAAGCACGCGCGGCCAAGGACGCGTTCGCGCGACTCGTGCCCGCCGCCGACATCCGGCGGTCCGAAGCCGAACAAGCTCTGACGTCGATCCTCGAAGCGCGAGGCGACGACGAGGGCGCGATCGAGCTCGCGCGCGCCTCGTACGAACGCTTGCAGTCCGCCCTCGGTCCGACGCACCCGCGCACGTTGTCCGCGGCCAATCAACTCGGCCGCTTGTCGATCGACGGCGGGCGCGTCGACGAAGGAGTCGCCCTGCTGGAGAGCGCGTTGAACGCGGCCGCGGAGCGGCTCGGAGCGGACCACGACCTCACGCTGCGCGTCGAGGAGAGCCTGATCACGAGCCTGCGCAACACCGCACGCGCCGACGAAGCCGCGCGACGATTCGTCGACGTGATCGCGCGCCGCACGCGGAAGGACGGCGCCCGCCATGCGCGGACGCTGCAGGTGCGCGGCATGTTCGGGACGACCCTCGCGCGCCTCGGGCGACTCGAGCAGGCGGTCGCCGAGATCGACGAGGCGCACGCGCTCGCGGTGACCGCGCTCGGCGCCGACGATCCGATCACGTTGCAGCTCGCGACGTGGCTCGCGCAGACGCGACTCGATTCCGGCGACGTCCAGGGTGCCGAAGCCGACCTGCGCCGCGTGCTCGACTCGCCCGAAGCGTCGCAACACGCGACCGCGCCGCGCATGCTCGCGATCAAGGAGACGCTCGCGCTCGTGTTGCGCGATTCCGGTCGCGCGGCCGACGGCGCTCCGCTCATGCGCGACGTGCTCGACGCTCGTCGGCGCGCGCTCGGGGACGGCGCGCTGGACACGTTGCGCGCGTTCCTGCACGCCTCCGGTCTCGAAGCGATGACCGGCGACCTCGAGCTCGCGACGCAGTACGCGCGCTCGGCGCACGACGGATTCCGCGCGATCTACGGCCGCGATCACGTCGCGGTGCTGGTCTCGACGCAGACGCTGGCGACGATTCTCGGCCGCCGCGGCGAGTGGGCCGCGGCAGAGCCGCTGCAGCAGAACGCCCTGGAGTTGGCGACGCACCTGTACGGCGCCGATCACCCTGCGGTCCACGACGCGGAGGGCGAACTCGGCATGTCGCTGCGCCGGCTCGATCGCTCGGCCGAGGCGCGCGCTCTGCTCGACGGAGCGAGGAAGTCCCGCGAGCGAGTGTTCGGCCGCGACAATCCGTGGTGTCGATCCGCGCGCGCCGAGTACGCCGCCGCGTGCCTCGACCTCGGCGACGTCGTCGGCGCGGCCACCGCGCTCGACGCACTCGCCGAGGACCTGGACGAACTCGCCGCGGTCGCGAACGCATGGACGGCGGTGCCTCGTGCGAACCCGCCTGGGTTCACGTTCGGACCGACGGTCGATTCCACGTCCCGCTTCGGGGCTCGGTTGGCCGCGGTGCTCGCGAACTCCGAATCGCCGATGCTCGGTCAAGCGCTGCGCGAAGCCGTCCTTGCGCACGCCTCCGCGACAGCCGCACCGCTCGAGACGATTGCGGAACTCGAAGCCCTCGCGTCGCCGTGACGTCCCGCATCGCCACTCGCGACCGCGAGAAGTTGCCGTAGCTGTCGTCGCCGCAGGAGTTTCGGTACGAATCCGACCGATATGTCGGACACGTCTGCCGACTACGAGGATCGTCCGATGGCGGAACCCGCCGACGCCGAACGCGCTCGCCTCGCCGAGGACGAGGCCCGCGTGAAGAACTGGAAGCGCTTCGGCCCCTATCTGGCCGAGCGCCAATGGGGCACCGTCCGCGAGGACTACTCGAAGGACGGCGAATGCTGGGACTACTTCCCGTTCGAGCAGGCCCACCAACGCGCGTATCGCTGGGGCGAGGACGGCTTGCTCGGCATCACCGACCGCGAGTGTCGGCTGTGCTTCTCGATCGCGCTGTGGAACGGCAAGGACCCGGTGCTGAAGGAGCGCCTGTTCGGGTTGAACGGCAAGCAAGGCAACCACGGCGAAGACGTGAAGGAGACGTACTACTACCTCGACTCCACGCCGACCCACTCGTTCATGCGCGCGCAGTACTCGTACCCGCAGGCCGAGTTCCCGTACGACCTACTGCGCGACGAGAACGCGCGACGGGATCGCGAGCAACGCGAGTTCGAACTGCACGACACCGGCGTGTTCGCCGACGCGCGCTACTTCGACGTGATCGCCGAGTACGCGAAGGCGGGGCCCGACGATCTCCTGATCCGCATCCGCGTCGTCAATCGCGGTCCCGAGGCCGCGCGCTTGCACGTGCTGCCGCAGCTCTGGTTCCGCAACACGTGGAGTTGGGGCGACACCTACGACGACACCGGCAAGAAGCCGTCGTTGCGCAAGATGAGCGCGTTCAGCGTGCTCGCCGAGCATCCGACGCTCGGCACGTTCCAGTGGTGCGTCGACTCCACGCCGAGTGGCGACGCCGCCGCGCTGTTGTTCACCGAGAACGAGTCCAACGCCGCCGCGTTGTTCGCGACGGAGAACGAGTCACCGTTCGTGAAGGACGCGTTCCACGACGTCGTCGTCCACGGCCGATCGGAGCGCGCGAATCCGCGCTCGCACGGGACGAAGTGCGCGGCGTGGTCCGTGCTCGATCTCGAACCCGGAGAGACGCAAGTCCTCCGGCTACGCTTGCGCGAAGCGGATGCCCGCGGCGTCGACGCCTTCGGCACGCGCTTCGACGACGTCTTCGCGCAACGCGAAGCCGAGGCCGACACGTTCTTCGCCAGCATCCTCCCCACCAGCGAGCGGCCGGAAGAACGCCACGTCGCGAGGCAGGCGTACGCGGGCTTGCTGTGGAGCAAGCAGTTCTATCACTACGTCGTCGCCGACTGGCTGGCGGGCGATCCGGCGCAACCGAAGCCGCCGGCCGAACGCGAGAGCGGCCGCAATGCCGATTGGCCGCACCTGTTCAATCGCGACGTCATCTCGATGCCCGACAAGTGGGAGTACCCGTGGTATGCCGCGTGGGACCTCGCGTTCCACACGATCCCGTTCGCGCGCGTGGACCCCGCCTTCGCGAAGGACCAGCTCCTGCTGTTCCTGCGCGAGTGGTACATGCACCCCAACGGGCAGATCCCGGCGTACGAGTGGAACTTCTCCGACGTCAATCCGCCGGTCCACGCCTGGGCCGCGTGGCGCGTCTACAAGATGACCGCGAAGCGCGGCGCGCGCGATCGCGCGTTCCTCGCGCGCATGTTCCAGAAGCTGCTGATCAACTTCACGTGGTGGGTCAATCGCAAGGACCTGCACGGCAAGCACGTGTTCTCGGGCGGCTTCCTCGGCCTCGACAACATCGGCGTGTTCGACCGCAGCAAGCCGCTGCCGAAGGGCGGCCATCTCGAACAAGCCGATGGCACGGCGTGGATGGCGTTCTACTGCCTGACCATGTTGGCCATGGCGCTCGAACTCGCGCAGGACGACCCCGCCGCCGAGGACATGGCGTCGAAGTTCTTCGAGCACTTCGTCGCGATCGTCGACGCGATGAACACGTTGAACGGCAGCGGTCTGTGGGACGACGACGACGGCTTCTACTACGACCTCATGCATTGCGACGGACACGCGACGCCGATCCGCGTGCGCTCCATGGTCGGACTGATCCCGCTGTTCGCCGCCGAAGTCCTCGACGAGGACCGCATCGCGAACCTGCATGGCTTCAAGAAGCGCATGGCGTGGTTCCTGACCCATCGCTCCGACCTCGCCCGCCACATCGCGTTCGCCGAGACCGACGAACGCAGCTCCGGCAAGCGCCGCATGCTCGCCGTCGTGCCGCGCGCGCGACTCGAACGCATGCTGAAGTACCTGCTCGACGAGGACGAGTTCCTGTCGCCGTACGGCGTGCGCTCGCTGTCGAAGGTCCACGCGACCAAGCCGTTCGTGCTCGACGTCGACGGCGAGCAGCATCGCGTCGACTACCGACCCGGCGAGTCGAACTCGGGGCTGTTCGGCGGCAACTCGAATTGGCGTGGGCCGATCTGGTTCCCGCTGAACTACCTGCTGATCGAAGCCCTCGAACGCCACCACCACTTCTACGGCGACGACTTGAAGGTCGAGTTCCCGACCGGCTCGGGCCGCATGGCGACCCTGCTCGAGGTCGCGCGTGAACTCGGCCGTCGGCTGACGCGGCTGTTCTTGCCCGACGAGCACGGCAAGCGTCCGTGCCACGGCGCGGATCCGCGCTACGCGCGGGGTGGGCAGGCCGAGGACCTCGTGTTGTTCCACGAGTACTTCCACGGCGACAACGGCGAAGGCCTCGGCGCCAGCCATCAGACCGGCTGGACCGCGCTGGTCGTGAAGTTCCTCGAAGATCGAGCACGCGAGCGCGTCCACGGCGCGTGACGGAACGAACGAGGACCGACGGGCCGACGAACGCTCGAAATGCTCGCGCGGCCTCGCGACCCTGCGATCGATCGGGCCCATGGAGACGCTGCGTCGCGTAGAGTCCGCCCCGCCATGCCCAAACGACTGCCGCTCGACCGCGCCACCGCGTCCACCCAAGCTGCCGTGCATTGCCCCCACTTCGGGCCGTGCGGCGGCTGTTCGATGCTCGACGTGCGCTACACGGAAGAAGTCGGCATGAAGGAAGCCGCCTTCGCGCAACTCGTGCGCGGTTCGCAAGCATTGCGCAAGGCGAGGATCCTGCCGATGCTGCGCGCGCGTGAGCCGCTGTTCTATCGGACCGCGCTGAAAGTTCCGTTCGGCCACGGTGAGGCCGGCATCGTCGCGGGCTTCTTCAAACGCCGCACGCACACGATCGTCGACCTCGCGCAGTGCGCGATCCAGCATCCGACGTTGACGCGATTACTGCTCGACGTGAAGCGCTTCGCCGCGGCGATCGGCGTGTCGATCTACGACGAGCACACGCATCGCGGCGTGCTGCGCCATTTCCTCGCTCGCGTGGGATCGGGGACGCGCGAACTCCTGGCCGGTTTCGTCGTGCGCGACGCGGACGACGAGGCGGTCCGCGAACTCGCGCAGGCCACGATGGAAGCCTGGGGCGGACGCGGACTCGTCGGTGTGGTCGAAAACGTCAATCCCGAACGCACGAACGTGATCCTCGGCGATCGCACGCACACGCTCGTCGGGCGTGGTCACCTGCTCGAAGAGGCCGACGGCATCCGTTCGCGGACGCCGCTCGAGGCCTTCGTCCAAGTCAACGCCGCGCAGGCGAGCACGCTGTACCGCGAAGTGGCGCGACTGCTCGCGCCGGTCGACGGCAAGCGCATCGTCGACCTCTACTCGGGGTTCGGACCGATCGCACTGCGGCTCGCGCATGCCGGCGCGCGCGTCGTCGCGATCGAGCGCAACGCCGCGGCCGTTCGCGAGGGCGAACTCGCGGCTTCGGACAACGGCCTTTCGGAGCGCGTCACGTTCCTCGCGTCCGATGCCGACCACGGGCTGCGAGCGACCGACGCGCAGGGTCTCGACGCGGTCGTCGTCGATCCGCCCCGCCGCGGACTCGCGCCGGGCGTGATCGCGACGCTGAAGGCGTTGGCGTTCGAGCGCTTGGTCTACGTGTCCTGCAATCCGGAGACGTTCGTGCGCGACCTGGAAGCGCTGGCGCCCGAGCTGCGGGTGAAGGAACTGCGCGGAGTCGATCTATTCCCGCGCACCGACCATCTCGAGTCGATCGCGGTGCTCGAGCGCACGGCCGCGAGGACCCCCGGGCCGTGAACGCGAGTGCAGGGTAAGCTCCGAGCCCCGCCCCGAGAGTTCGTCGATGTTGCTTCGCCCCGTCGGCTCCGTCGTGTCGCAATCCGTCCTCGTGCTCGCGCTCGCGTCCAGCGCGCGGGCGCAGGCGGTCGCACCCGCGCCACCCGAGAATCCGACCACCGCGACCAAGGCGTTGCTCGGCAAGGCGTTGTTCTGGGACGAACAACTGTCCGCGACGAAAACGATGGCCTGCGGCACCTGCCATCGGTTCGAACAGGGCGGGTCCGACCCCCGACTCGGAACGCATCCGGGATTCGACGGAGTCTTCGGCACCTCCGACGACGTCCTCGGTTCGCCCGGCGTCGTCGCCGCGGACGCGGCAGGCGTCTACCAATCGGTCGCGCCGTTCCCCTTCGTTCCGCAGGTCTCGAAGCGGCGCGCGCAAGCCGTCATCGACGCGGCGTTCTCGCCGAGCCTGTTCTGGGATGGTCGTGCCGACGCCACGTTCGAAGATCCACTGACCGGTGCCGTCGCCGCGACCGCTGCGGCCGCGCTCGAGTCACAGGCCGCGCAGCCGCCGCTGAACCCCGGAGAGATGGCGCATTTCGGCACGACGTGGAACGACGTCGCCGACCGCATCGCACAGGCGAAGCCGCTCGCACTCGCGACCGACTTGCCGCCGGCGCTCGCCGCGTTCGTCGGCGGTCGCACGTATCCGGCGTTGTTCCGTGACGTGTACGGCACACCCGAGGTCACGCCGACGCGCATCGTGTTCGCGATCGCGGCCTACGAGCGCACGTTGATCTCGACCGACACGCCGTTCGATCGCTATCTCGCCGGCGAGGACGGTGCGCTGACCGAACTCGAGTCCGAGGGACTCGCGGTGTTCGACGGCGCGGGCAAGTGCTTCCTGTGTCATTCCGGGCCGCAATTGACCAACCACGGCTTCTTCAACATCGGCGTGCGCCCGGCGTTCGAGGATCCCGGTCGCTTCCTCGTCACGGGTGTGGCGAGTGACCTCGGCCGCTTCAAGTCGCCGACGATGCGCAACGTGGCGCTGCGTGCGCCGTACTTCCACGACGGCAGCGCCGGCGACCTGGCGGAAGTCGTCGAGTTCTACGACCGCGGCGGTGATTTCCACGACAACCAGAGCGAGCTGATCGAGCCGCTCGGACTCGAGCCCGCGCAGAAGACCGCGTTGGTGCAGTTCCTCACCAGCGCGACGCTGGATCCGAAGATCGCGCTCGGAGCGACACCGTTCGACCGACCGACCCTCTACACCGAGACCGATCGCGTCCCCGCGATCGTCGCCGCCGGAAGCGCGGGCAGCGGCGGCATCGTCCCGCGTCTCGTCGCGCTCGAACCGCCGTTCGTCGGCAATCCGTCGTGCGCGCTCGCGATCGCGGATGGGCTCGCCGGCGCGCCGGCATTCCTGTTCGCGTCCGCGGGCGGCGATCCCGCGACGCCACCCTTCGCGTGGATCTCCATCGGCACCATGGCCGGAACCGGCCAGGCCGGGTTCGTGAGCTTCACGGCGTCGATCCCGCGCGATCCGACGCTGGCGGGTTCGATCCTGCGGTTGCGCGGCGCCATCGTCGATCCCGGCAGCGCGAGTGGCTTCGCGCTCACGCCGATCGTCGAGTTCCGCTTCTTCGACGCGCCGTAGTCGAATCGGCCCGGGCGGAGACCGTGATCAGGGCGCCTTGCGCGCGACGACGTACGCGATCCAGACGCCGTCGTTCTCGACGCGCACGCGCTTGCGATAGATCCCGTCGCCTTCCTTCTCGTCTTCGTCCCAGCCGTCGGTGTAGACCGCGCTCTCCGCGAATCCGGCGTCCGCGAGCGCGTCGCGCAACTCGGCCAGCGTCCACAATCGCCAGTCGTACGTGAACGCGCGCTTGAACGTGCGGCCGTCGCGCAACTCGAAGTCGATGTGACACAGGAAGTCGTGCGACACGGCGTCGAAGTGGGCCTGCCGCCACACGTACGTGAAGCGCGGCACGCGCGTGCCGTCATGCACGGTGGTCGCCGCGATCGCGCGCCGATCGGTGGACGCCTTCGAGGCGTCGGTACCGCCGAACGCGTCGAGCACGAGCAAGCCTCCGGGCCGGAGCGATCGACACGCGGTCTTGAAGTACGCGACGAGGTCGGCGCGACGCTTGAACACCCAATACGAGAAGTTCAGCGCGGCCACGCACTCGACCTGCGGTTGCGTCACTTCGAGCACGTTCGCGTGCAGGAGGCGCACGCGCGAGCGCGTCTTGGCGTCGAGCGGACTCAGATTGCGCCGCGTGGCCTGCTCGAGCACGCGCGCATCGAGATCGACGCCGATCGCGAGGTGCGACGCGTCGCGCGCCGCGAATGCACACGAGATCGCCGCGGTCGCGCAGAAGTCCTCGCGCAGGATGCGCAACGGCGCTCCGTTCGCGCGCGCATAGACGCGCTCGCAGAAGTCGAGATCGGCGTCGACGCACTGCACCGCGGCCTCGTACAGCGAGTACTTGTCGACGCGAGGACGCGACATCGGGGTTCGCTTGGACATCTCCGCTCCGGACGATCGGGTGGGCAAGGGCGGAGGAAGTTAGCGAGCGCGGCCGGCGTCCCATCGACCGCGGCACGAAAAAGTCCGCGTGGCGACCGGCTTCAGGCGCGCGCGGGAACCGCCAAGAGGTGCACGACGACTTCGCCGATCTCCGCGCGCACCGATGCGGGCCGCGCCAGCGGTTCCGCGCGACCGGAGGCAGTCGGATCGATCCACTCCCGCAGCACCTGCAGATCGCCGATCGACAGTTCGCCGGCGTGGGCCGGCGAGGCGCCGAGCCGCTCGACCTCGGCACGCAACCGCACGATCTCCGACCCGGCGACCGCGATCGTCGCCGCGAGCAACACCGCGAGGCAACCCGCGACGCGGTGCTTCATCAGCCCGCGCAACCAGCGTGAGAACGAGGTCGGCGGCGTCCAACCGAGCGGCTTGCCGTCGAGCCACTTCCTGAGGTCGCTCGCCATCGCGTCGACGCTCGGGTAACGCTCGCGCTTGTCCTTCGCGAGGGCGCGCTCGAGGATCGATTCCATGTCGCCGCGCAGGGCGCGATCGAACGCGCCGATCCGCCGAGGCTTCGCGTGCAGCACGACCTGCGCGGCTTCGTGGACCGACGTCGACCCGACGTCGTACGGCAGCGCTCCGGTCAGCAACTCGAACAACACGACTCCGAGCGAATAGAGATCGCTGCGCGCGTCGACGTCGTCGGGCTTGCCGTCGCATTGCTCGGGGCTCATGTACTGGAACGTGCCGAGCACCTGGCCGACTTCGGTCTGGTAGCCGTCGTTCTGCCGCAACACGGACCGCGCGACGCCGAAGTCGATCAGCTTCAGGCGCCCGTCGTTGCCGACCAACAGGTTCGCCGGCTTGAGGTCACGGTGGATCACGCCCGCGCCATGCGCGTAGGCCACGGCGTCGCAGGCGTCCAAGAACAGCCGCACGCGATCCCGCGCATCGAGTTCGCGAGCGATCGCGTACTCGGTGATCGCGCGCCCCTCACGCACCAGCTCCATGACGAAGAACGGCACCGGACCGAGATCGCCGGCGAGTCCGGTCGGTCGATGCGTGCCGGCGTGATGGACGCGCGCGATGTGGGGATGGTCGAGTTGCGCGAGCAGCAGGGCTTCGCGCTCGAACCGTGCGAGAACGGTCTTCGAGGCCACCCCGGTGCGCAGCACCTTGAGGGCGACGGAGCGGCGCGGCTGGTCCTGCTCGGCTTCGAACACCGTGCCCATGCCTCCGCTACCGAGCAATCGCAGCACGCGGAAGCCGCCGATCGAGTCGGGCAGCGCGTACGCGGGCGCGTCGTTGCCGACGACGTCCTGGACCTCGGTGAGGTCCTTGAACGTCGTCTTCGTCGGTTGCATGTCCGCGATGGGTTTCATGGGTCCTACGCCGGGCTGCGCCGACCACGTTCGTTCAACGAATCAGCCGGTCGCGAGTTTGGTCGCCGTTCGATGGATTTCCGTTCGCTCTTTTTCGGGTCGATCCCGCGCCGCGTTGCCCCAGATCCGCCAGCGCCGTCCCAAATGCGGCGGATCAGGGGGCTTTCGACGCCGTCGCGGTCGATTCCGGCCGCGGTGGGTTGGACCATCGCGAACGGTGGGCCAACACCCAAAGGACCCCAGGAACCAACAAGGACGCGCCTGAAACGACCGCCACCGAGCGCGGGTTCCAGCCCCAATCGTCGAGAGCGTGGCCGGTCGCGAGCATGGCGAGGCTGAACGTGACGGTGAACAGCGACAGCTCCGCCGAGAAAACCCGCCCGCGGAAGCGATCCTCGACCTTCCCTTGCAGCAAGACCGTGCTGAACACCCAGCTCACGCTCGAGCCGAGGTGGCCGAAGCCGAGCAACACGAAACCGATCCAGAAATTGCCGGCCTGCGCGAACGCCGTGAAGAACAGCGCCGCGACGAAGAAGCCCCAGGCGATCACGCGCCGCATCGCCGCGTCGTCCCGCCCCCCGACGAGTCGGCCCACGAACGGTCCGACCCCGGTGCCGATCGCGCGCGCGACGAACAGCAATCCCGTCCACAAGTCGACGCGATGGTCGGGGGGCAAGACGTCACGAGCGAACACGTAGAGCAAGAGCAGCGTGCCGCCGGACAGCCCCATCCCGGCCTTGACCAAGACCAGCGAGAGCACCGCGCGGTGCCCGAACATGTAGCGGAAGCCCTCGAACAGGTCGACGAAGCCGGCGCTCCAACGCCGCGTCGGCCGTCCTTCGGACACGAGGCGTGCCGCCGGCGCCCGTCGCGCGATGTTCACGACGCAGAGCGCCGAGAGCAGGAAGCTCGCGGAGTCGATCAGGAACGCGGGCTCGAGGCCGGCGGCGTTGATGACGAATCCCGCCAACGCCGCGCCGATCGCGAGCATGACCGACCACGTCGCGGCCGACAGCGCGTTCGCCGTGGCGAGTTGGTCGGGCCGGATCAAGCTCGGGATCAGCGCGGTCTTGGCCGGTTCGAACAGCGCGGTCAACGCGACCTGCGCCGCGATCAGCGCGTAGATGCCGAACACGTCGCCGCGGTCGTTCGTCAGCAAGAACGCCGGAACCAATGCCGCGCGCAGGATGTCGGACCACAGCAGCACCGAGCGCCGGTCGACGCGATCGATCCAAACTCCGGCGAGCGGCGCGACGACGAGGTGCGGCAACATCCGCAGCATCAGCGACAGGGCTTGCTCGGTGCCGGACGCGCCAAGTCGGTCGAGAAGACGCATCACGGCGATCTGGTTGAACCAGTCGCCGACCTGACTGATGACTTGGGCGTACCAGAGGTAGCGGAAGTCTCGGTTGCCGCGCAGCAACTCGGAGAACTCGCGGAAACCGGACGGCGCCATGGAAGCTCGCAGCGGTGCGAAGTCGGCGCGGAGTCTAGCAGCCCGCTGAAGAAGTCTCGTGGGTCAGGAAGGGGCCTCGTGACCGGATCGCGATCCGCGCGATGCCGGGCCGGGACCGTCGAAAAACGGCCGTGTTCCGGGTACGACGCCGGGCATGAACGCACTCCTCACCGACAAGACCGCTTTCGTGACCGGCGCCAGCAGCGGAATCGGTCGCGCCACCGTGCAACGCTTCGTGCGCGAGGGATCTCGCGTCGCCGCCGTCGGCCGCAACGAGAGGGCGCTGGCCGGGCTGGTCGCCGAACTCGGCGCCGATCGCGTCGTCCCGATCGTGGCCGACCTGACCCTCGAGCCGGACCGCGCGAGCGCGGTCGATCGGGCTCGCCGAGCACTCGGCGCGATCGACGTCCTCGTCAACGCCGCCGGGATCCTCGAAGGCGGAAGCGTCGAGGCGACCGATCTCGCTCGCTTCGACCACAGCATGGACGTGAACCTGCGCGTCCCGTTCGACCTCCTGCGCCGATTCCTGCCCGATCTGCTCGCGCGCAAGGGCAACGTCGTCAACGTGTCGAGCGTGACCGGCACGCGCGCGTTCCCCGGCGTCGTGGCGTACTGCGTGTCGAAGGCCGCGCTCGACCAACTGACGCGCTGCGCGGCCCTCGAGCTCGCGCCGCGCGGGGTCCGCGTGAACGCCGTGAACCCCGGCGTGGTCCTGACCGGCTTGCATCGCAACGGCGGGATGACCGAGGAGGCCTACCGGGCCTTCCTCGAGCGCAGCAAGGAGACGCATCCGCTCGGCCGCGTCGGTCAGCCCGACGAGGTCGCCGCGGCGATCGCGTTCCTCGCTTCCGATCAGGCCGGCTGGATCACGGCCGCGAACCTGCCCGTCGACGGCGGCCGCGCGGAAACCTGTGCGCGGTGAGGCAGGATCGCCCGGTCTCCAAAGCCGCGACGACCGCGGCCCGCGAACTCACTCCGAGAAGCGCATCGCGTGGATGCGCAGCCCCTTGCTCGTGGCCACGAACGTGAGCTCGTGCATCTCGGGCTCGGAGCGCTTCGTGACCCAGTAGTCGCGCTTGTCGTCAACCGTCACGGCCGCGCCGAGCGCACCGTCCTCGATGCAGTCGTTGCCGCACCACTCGCGATCGAGCGGCGGTCCGTCTTCGTTGACGCCGACGCGCGCCGACGCGCCGTCCGCGGTCGAGAACGTCACGTCGACGCGCGCGGCGGTGTTCGTGATGGTGCACGACGAGCCCTCGGCCGCGGCACTCTCGATGTAGCCGTCGCCGTGGATCCACGCGCCCTCGAGGCGCACGAGGCCGATCTTCGGATCACCGATTCCCTTGTGCAGCACCGCCGCACCCGGGGTCACGGGCTCATTGTTCGCGATGCGATCCGTCCCGAGACCGAGGACGAGATTCGGGGTGACCGGGCCGTCGCCCATGCTTCGTTCTCCAGGCTGTTCACGGACCCGCCCCGCACACGGGTGCCGGACCGCTTCGTTGATGTGTGGGACGCGGCTCGCTCGCTCCGGGGCCTGCGGTGCCGTGGCTCGATCCCAGATTCAGTGGCGCGCGAATCGTAGGCACCACCGCGCCAGCTTCGGCACCCCCCATCGCGAATCGCCAGGAAAAACCGGGAACGACGAAACGCCTGCGCGGACCGAGGACTGCGATCCCAGGAGTCGACCTACCTTCGCTCACGGCGTGGTGAACACGCCCCCGGTCGCCTCCGACAACTCGCGCAGGAACGCGCGGGCGTCGTCCTTCTCGGCCAGTGCGACCGTCGACACCGCGATCCCGCGCGTCCGATTCATGCGACCGACGTGATGCCGGATGCGCTGGAAATACTGGAACTCCCCCGTCGACGGAGCGCCGTCGGACAACACCACCACCGTGTCGACGTCGTCGAAGCCGTAGGCGACGCGAAGTCCGTCGAACAGGTTGGTCTTGCCGCGGGCCTGCTGCCGCGCCAGGAACTTGATCGCGTCCTCGACCTTCGCCGGCGAGGCCGGCACCAGTTCCTTCGACCACGCCGTCGCCGCATCGCCGAACACGACCACCGAGAAGCGCGCGGACGGTGGCAACGCCTCGACGGCGGCGGCGAACGCGGCGCGCGCGGTGTCGAGGCGCGGCTTGCCGCTGCGGTCGAGCTCGCGCATGGAACCGGAGAGATCGAGCACGAACACGACGCGATCACTGGCGACCGGCAGCCCGTAGAACTTCACGCTCGAACGCGGCTCGACGGACTTGCTCGCCTTGGCCTGCACATCGAACGTGGCGCCGTAGTGCGTCCACCACTCGCCCCAAGCCTTCGGATCCGGCGGGATCTCGAGGCCCGTGAGTTCGGACAGCGCGACGAACGCCGCGGATCGCACGCGCTCGCGCGGATGCTCCAGCAATCGAACCAACGGTTCGAGCACCGCAGACTGACGCAATCGCCGCGCGTCCCGCAACGCGCTGGCGAGCCGGACGTCGATGCGTTCGGTGCTCGCGTGTTCCGTGAGCACGCGCGCGACGTGACGCGCCGCCAACTCGCGATCGTTGAACCCGAGCGAATGCAGCGCTTCGGCCGCGACCGCCGCGTCGGAGTCTTGCACGAGTTCGACGAGCACGGGCACTGCATCGGCGCGATACGCGCGCGACAGCGCCTCGAGCGCCGCCGCGCGCAGGATCGAATCGGAACCCTCGCGCGCAATCGCTTCGAGTCGGGGACGCGCTTGCGCCGGCTTGACGAAGCCCGCCGCTTCGACGGCCGCGAGCACCACGCCCTCGTCGCGATCGTCGAGCGCTTGCGCGATGGCATCGCCGGCGCCGGCGTCGCCGCGTTCGCGCAACACTTCGCACGCGGTCGCGCGCACGATCGCTTCTTTCGCCGCCATGCCGTGCGTGACGACGGCGGCGGTCACCGTCGCGTCCTTCGCGCGCGCCAAGGCCGTGAACGCGACGTCGCGCACGCGCGTGTGTTCGTCGGTCGCCGCGAGTCGCAGCACGACCGCCACCGCGTCCGCCCCGGCTTGTTCGAGCGCCGCCTTGGCGGCGTCGGCACGCACGTCGTCGTCGTTCGACTTCAGGTCCTTCTTCAGCGCGGCGGACAGATCGCCGCCATTCGCGAACGGCATCACGCACAGCGCCGCCACGATCGCGACGATCCCGAAGCGACCGCATCGACCCGATCCCACGTCCACGCTCGGCCTCCCGTTCAGCACTCCGCGCCCTCGTCGAGTCGCGACCGCGCCCGCGCCGTCCGCGCCGACGTCCGCTCCGCGCTCGCAAGATAGCCGCTGACGTCGTCGAGCAGCTCCATCAAGCTCATGCGCGGCGGCGCGACGAAGATCCGCTTGCGTCCGTCCTTCAGTTCGACGTCGACGCGTCGTGCGATCGTGTCGTGGAACGGCTCCAGCACGAATGCGAAGCGCGCGACCAGCGGCGATCGCGACAGACCGAGGATGCGAGCGAGCGGATTGCGCGGATCCATGGCGGACCTCCGGGACCGGGGGCGCCCGCAGATCATGGAGATCCGGCGCGCCGACGGCTACCCGCGATCTTGCGGCGCCACCTCGCACGGGGAAGTCCGTCCCAATGCCGCACCACTCGAGTTCACCGGTTCGTCGTCGTACAGCATGCGGATCGCGGGAGTCTCGAGATCGTCGAACTGGCCCGCGCGCGCCGACTTGACGTAGGCGACGATCGCGGCCGCGACGAACAGCAAGGCCACGGGAACGACGAGCCAGAGGATCGTCATGGTTCGTCTCCGAACGTGTGAGCGCGGAAGGCCAAAGTCACGACGGTCAACGAGGACAACGGCATCAGCACGGCGGCGACCAGCGGATTCAACACTCCGGTCATCGCCAGCGCGACGTTGACGGCGTTGTACATCAGCGAGGCGCGCAAGCAGCGGTGGATGGCGCGCAGCGTGCGCCGCGAGCCCCGCATCAACTCGAGCAGCGGCTCGAGCCCCGGCTTCGCGAGATAGACGTCGGCGGCTTCGAGGCTTGCTTCCGCCCCGCCACTCACGGCGATCCCGACCGTCGCCGCGGCCAGCGCCGCAGCGTCGTTGACGCCGTCGCCGACCATGAACACGCGCCGCCCCGACGCGACCGCGGAACGCACGCGATCGAGCTTGCGCTCCGGCGAGGCCAGGCCCTCGATCGAACGCTCGTCCAGGCCGAGATCGCGCCCGATCGCGAACGCGACCGCGGGCTCGTCGCCCGACAGCAGGACGACGTCGTGACCGAGCTCGCGCAGCGCTTGCACGGCGGCCTTCGCCTCGGGTCGGATCGCGTCGCCGAGACCGCCGACCGCCTCGACGCGTCCCGCGCGCGCACACACCACCGGCGTCAAGCCGCGCACACGAACGCGTTCGACCGAGGCCTTGATGCCCGCGGGCAACTCACCGACCGCGCGTTCGACGTAGCGCGGCGAGCCGACCACGATCGCCTCGTCGTTCACGACGCCTTCGACGCCGAAGCCGGGCTCGACGTGCCGGCGCGACACGACCTCATCGACGTTTCCGACCGCCTGCGACAGCGCCACGGCGATCGGGTGTTCGACGCCCGACTCGAGCGCGGCGACGCGTTCGAGCACGACCGCGGGCCCGCTCCATTCGCACAACTGCATGGTCCCGGTCGTCACCGTGCCGGTCTTGTCGAGCACGACCAGCGCCGGCCCGCACAACGCTTCGGCGACGTCGGCCCCGCGGATCAACACCCCGCGTTTGGCCGCGCGGCCGAGCGCGACCGTGACGGCGAGCGGCGTCGCGAGCCCGAGCGCGCACGGGCACGTCACGATGAGCAGCGCCACGGCGTGCTGGATCGCCTGCTCCGGCGACGCGTTCCACCACACGGCCGCCGTGATCGCCGCGAGCACGAGCACCACGACCGTGAAGCGACGCGCCATGGCGTCGACGGTGCGCACGATCGGCGACTTGGTCTCCGCCGCCGCGCGCACGGTGTCCATGAGTCGACCGGCGCGCGTGCGCGGCCCGGCCGCCTCGACGACGACGTCGACCTCGCCGCCCTGGTTGCGCGAACCGGCGAGCACGCGATCTCCGACGCGCAGCGTGCGCGGCTTCGACTCGCCGGTCAGGAACGCGACGTCGAACGCAGCGGTCCCGCGCTCGATCATGCCGTCGGCGGCGACCGACTCGCCGTGACGCACGCGGATGCGATCACCGGGCACGAGTGCTTCGATCGGAGTCTCTCGCTCGACGTCGGCGTCCACTTTGCGCGCCGTCGCGTCCGTGACCGAGAACAGCAGATCGACGGCGTCGAGTGCGTCGCGCGAGCGCTTCTCCTGCAAGAACCGGCCGATCAGCAGCAAGAACACGACGACCGTCAACGACTCGAAGTAGGTGTCGCCGCGATCGAGCACCGTGTTCCACGCGCCGAACAGGGTTCCGATCGTGAGCGCCAGCGCCACGGGCAAGTCCATGTGCGGCACGCGCGTGCGCAACGAAGTCCACGCGCCCTGGAAGAACACGCGGCCCGGCCAAGCGAGCGACAGCAGAGTGAACGCCAGCGAGACGCCACGCAGCAGCGTGCGCGTCATCGGGTCCATGCCGTCGAGATGGCCGCCGTAGAGCGCGAACGCGAACAACATCGTGTTGCCGGCGCAGGCGCCGGCGACGCCGAGATCGACGACGTGCTTGCGCGAACGCGCGCGACGAGCTTCCTGACGCGCCGCGCCGCGATTCGCGTGCGGCGGATACCCGAGCCCATCGAGCGTCCGCGCGATCGCCGACAGCGACACGGTCGCGGGCTCGTAGCGCAACGTCGCGCGTCCCGAGACGCGATCGAGTCGCGCGTCGATCACACCCGGCAGGACTCGAGGCAGGCGCTCGACGAGCCACACGCATGCGGCGCAATGAACGCCTTCGAGCGCGAGCACGACCTCGCTCGCGCCGTCCTCACGCGTCCGCACGTGCTCGGCGAGGAATGCGGCGTGATCGAGACTCTCGAAGCTGCGTCCACTGACGGTCGCCGGTTGGCGCGCGCTGTCCTCGCCTTGCAGTGCGTAGTACCGATCGAGCGCGAGCGCATGGATCGTCGCGTACACCGTCGCGCAGCCCGGGCAGCAGAACGACGGACCGCCGTCGTCCGCGACCCGCGCGCGGGGCACGTCGAGTCCGCAATGCGCGCACGCGACGCTCGTCGAGCGCGATCGTGAATCGCGGGACGACTCGACCGCCGGCGTCGCCTGCGTCGAGTCAGTGGTCATGGCAGCACGGCGGCTTGGCCGGATCGACCGAGGTCGAGATCGTGGGCTGGCTGCGTTGCGTCGCCTCGAGCGCTTCGGCTCGACGCAAGACGCCCCACAGACTCACGATCACGAGTACGGCCACGGCGATGCGCGGAACCCGGCGGTCGAGCCGTGACTTCAGCGATCCGGCACAGACGCCCGCGAGCACCAACGCCGGAAGCGTTCCGAGGAAGAACGCCGCCATCACGCCTGCCGCGACCAGCGGAGCTCCGGTTCCGGCGGCGACCACGACGAAGACCCACAGGAAGCCGCAAGGCAGCAGCGCCGACAACGCCCCGAAGCCGAACGCACGCGCGTTCGGCGACATGCGCGCGAGCTCGTCGCGCAACGGCGCGACGGCGTGTTCGAGCGGCGCCAGCAGGCGACGAACGGGATCGAAGCGCAGGCCGACTTGCAGTGCGCCCTTGCCGATCACGAACAGCACCAGCAACGCGATGGTCGTCCAAAGGGCGCCGCGCTGGATGCCGAGACTCCAGGCTCCGGCGTCGACCGCGTTGCCGAGCGCACCCGCCAGCGCGCCCAGCGACACGTAGCTGATCAAGCGGCCGACTTGGTAGAGCGCGAGACGCGCCGGTCGCCGCGACGCGGACACCCAGACCAACGAACCGCACATCGCCGCGCAGTGCAGCGATCCGGCGAATCCGGCTCCGAGCGTCGACAGCCACAGCGCGTTCATCAGCCGCCTCCGACCGCGCCCAACTCCCGCCGCAGCGTGGCGGTGAAACGTTGCCCCATGCGCTCCGCCGTCAATCGCACTTCCCACAGCCCTGGCCGCGGCTCGAGCAACGGCGCGACGTACGCGCCGGACGAGGTCGGAGTGGCTTCCCCGGTCGCGATGTGGGACGCGCGAGCGATCGCGCAAGCCTCGAACGTGATCGCGGCGTCGCCGATCGACTGACCGGCGCGATCCTTCAACACGACTTTGAGTTCGGCCGGCTCGCCGCGAAACGTGGGCGCGACCAGTTCCGCGTCCGCGCTCCAGCCGAGCCGGTCGTTGTCGGCACGCTGACGCAGGACGTCGTCCCAGTGCGCAGCCTTGGTCTCGTAGTCGCGCTCGACCGTGAACGATGGGTCGCCGGTCGCGTAGACCAACAGGATCACTTGCATCGTGATGCAGAAGCCGAGCATGCCGACCACGACGCCGACCCAGACACGACGCGCGACGACGGGCTTCATGGGTTCTTCTCCACGCCGCCGGCGAACAGCGGGCCGAGGACGGTGTGTTCGGTATCGACGACGACGCGATCGCCGTTGCGCGCACGCACGCACACGATCGCGCGCCCATTGACGAACCGCTCGCGCGGGATGATCAGCGTGGCGTCGACCTCGATGTAGCCGCGTGCCTCGATGCGTTGCGCCGTGGCCGCGCCGAGCAACGTCACTCCGGCTTCGGGTTCGAGCACGATGTCGACGGCCGCGTCCGCGCGGTTCTCGAGGCGGATCGTCGCGGGCGTCGAGATCGACTGATCGGCGAGCACCGTGAATTGCGCGCCGCGCGTGCGCAGGAATTCGACCGCCAACTCCGAGCGCTTCGCGAGCGCCGCGATCAGGCCGCTCGACACCACGGCGATCAGCAGCGGATAGAGCACGACGCGCGGGCGCAGCGTCCGCTTCGGCTTGCCGGCGAGCGTGGCCTGCGTCGCGTAGCGGATCAATCCACGCGGACGTTCGATCTTGTCCATCACCGCGTCGCAGGCGTCGATGCACTGCGCGCAGCCGACGCACTCCATCTGCAAGCCGCCGCGGATGTCGATCCCGGTCGGGCAAGTCTGGACGCACAGCTTGCAGTCGATGCAGTCGCCGTGCGTGCGCGTCGCGCCGGACTCGAGTTTGCCGCGCGGTTCACCGCGCGTCGCGTCGTAGCCGATCACGAGCGAGTGCTCGTCCTGCAGCACCGACTGCAGCCGGCCGTACGGGCACATCAGCGTGCACATCTGTTCGCGCACGTAGGCGAAGTCGATGAACATCGCGATCGTCGTCACCGCCACGACGGCGAACGCCGCGGGATGCTGCGCCGGCGACGTCGTGATCCAGCGCGACAAGCGCTCGACGCCGACGAAGTACGCGAGGAACACGTTCGCGATGACGAACGACAGCGCGAGATACACGACGAAGCGCAGTACGCGCCGCCACGCCGGCGCTCCTTCGCGGCCGTGCTTGCCTTCGACGAGTCGCTGCAGCGGTCGATAGACCAGCTCGAGGTAGACGGTCTGCGGGCAGGCGTAGCCACACCACACGCGACCGAGCAGCGCCGTGATCCAGAACACTCCGAGGAAGATGCCGACCACGAGCAGCGCGAGCAGCAGCGTCTCGGTCGCGAAGAACGTCGTGCCGAAGAACGTGAACTCGCGGTTCATGAGGTCGAGGAACAGCGCCGGCTTGCCGCCGATCTGGACCAACGGCAAGGCGGCGAACAGCGCGATCAGCGCCCAGCCGATGCCACGACGACGATTCAGGAACCGCCCGGGCGACGACCGTGGGTCGATCCATCGACGTGAACCGTCTTGGTTCAGCGTCGACAGCACCCGCTCGGGGGTCGGCAGCATGTGCGGTGACTGCGGCGCCATGTTCATCGAGTCCTCGACGGAGCGTCAGGGATTGGCAGCGAACGGGGCGATCGGCTCGCCCTGCGGTTCCTTGCCCGGCTTCGGGCTCTGGGCGAGCTTCGTCACGTACGACGCGAGCAGCACGATCTGCGTGTCGGACAATTGGTCCTTCCACGTCGGCATGCCCTTCAGCACGACGCCGTCGCGGATGACCGTCGTGATGTCCGTGACCGACTTGACGTTGATCCAGCGATCGTCG
>JADJEK010000012.1 GCA_016709145.1 Planctomycetota bacterium | reverse complement strand
GGTGATCCATGGGGCCGGGACAAACGCAACAGCAGGGTTTCAAGTCGTAGGTCTGTCCCGTGCCGCTAATCTCACAGGATCTCGTTTAGCATACCGTGCGCAGAATCTTATTCGAGTCGTGGATGCAATAACAGGGATCGAGATTACTTCTCCGATGACATCACCGTCAGGAGTGCCCTACGGCATCGTGCTGCGAACCTGCGACGACCTCGACGGAGATGGATGGTCCGACTTGCTGATCTCAGACCGTAACGGTCCCGCTCCAAAGAAGGGCGGCGTTGATGTCATGAGTTCCTCTTCGGGAATGCGCCTATTTCGGCTCGAGAACCCTCATACTTCGCCCTGGTTGTCGGACTATCCCGAAGACGTCGCGGTGATCGGAGACATCACCAATGATGGGATCTCCGAATGGGTTGTGTCGGACTCGGGCATCCAAGAAGCGGTGACATTGAATCGCGGTGCAGCGGAGGTCTGGTCGATCCAGAGCCTAATTGGTGACCAGTCGACATTGACGAAATCGGCGTCAATGCTCGGACTCCAGATCTCCGCTGGATATGAATTCGCTGGAGCGAGCTATTACACGCTGGCGAGCTACACCGGGCACGCCGGAATCTCAACGTGGGGAACGACGATCCCTCTGACCTACGATGCGCTGACGGAGCTTTCGATCCTGTTCGCGAACACTCCGTATTTCAGTGCGACGTTCGGCATACTCCCGTCGTCGGGTAGGATCACGTGCGCGTTCGATGGAACCCTGTTGCCAACGGCGGCGGAAGGTCTGACCCTTAGCTTCGCCGCCCTTATCCTGCGCGGTGACGGAAAAGCGAAATCAAGCGTTGCGCATGATGTCTTGATCGATCTCAATTGAAACCCGGGCGGTCGGCGTGTGCCGAGTTCGGTACTTGAACTTGAGTGATGACTTAGGCGATTCAGGGAGAGCTTATGCAAGCTGGAAAACTCGGACAAGCCGTATAGGTACTGCTGGCTGCTATTGTGGTTCTGGCATTGCCCCAAGTAACAATAGCACAAGTCTCGTACTTTCCACTCTCTGAGTTCCACGTTGACGATGAGAATCCCCACAGCGGGCCGTGGATCCAGAACTACTTCTCATCTGGGCCGAGTTCGGGTGCGCTGGGGGTAGCTTCTGCTGATTTCGACCACAACGGATACCTTGACGTTGTCATGACAGGGAACGGAGCTGTTCCCACTCGCATCTTGTACCTTGGCCCAAACGGCGATGATATTGTTCTGACAGGCGTTGAGGTGTTAGAGACCAATTCGGGTTTTCTGGGTAACCCGCCAGCTCCAGCATATTTGGCCTTCCCGAACACTGGAACCGCCTACGGTGTTGACGTTGGTGACTTCAATGGTGATGGTTGGGCTGACATAGCCGTTGGCCGGCGGCTTAGCGAAGACCGCTTCAACAACGGGCAGACCGACACGATCTGGCTAAACGACAAAACAGCATCTACGAAGTCCGCGCCTGGTAGTACCGGATTGCCAATAGTATTCAATCACTGCTACTTCGATGCCTTGGCACCCACTGCATTACAGCCCATGCTGCAACCTCCCAGCGGAAGTTCGCAGGGCCAGGACGACGATGCGATGGATGGCGAGACATTCGCGATACAAGTAGCGAACCTCGACGGATCCGCTTCCGGTGCGCACGATGACATTGTGTGTACAGGCAACTTCGGAATCCGACTCTTCATCGGCGATGGTCAGGGCGGCTTCAGTCACGCGTACACGTTCGTCGAACGCGACGCATCCGGCCAGAAGACCCAGGGTGTGTATCGCAACGTCACCATCGCAGATGTTGATTCTGACGGCGACTTGGATCTGTTCGTGACACGAGGTCCAGGGAACGCGTCCGACCGTGTTTGGTTCAACATGTTGCGGAACCCCTTCCCAAACTTGCAGCCTGGCGAGTTGTTCGCATGGCGCGATTCTTCCCTAAGTTCTGGCCCTACGCCGATTCAACGGGGCACGCCGCTGACGATCCAATGGCGCGAAATCGGCAGCTCCTGCGGTTCGGCGTCCGGCACGGTAGGCACTGGAGTTCCTGGCTCCTTCGATAGTAGCCTCGGCGATCTGGATCGCGATGGTGACCTTGATCTCGTGATCGCGAGTCACAATTGTCAGAACACGGTGTACCTGAACAACGGTTACGGGCACTTTGGAAGTGCGAACGTCCCCAGCGGTGTCACCGGTCGATTCAAAACCAGCCACTGAGGAACGATTCAAAACCGGCCACCCGGAGCACCCGAGATCTCACTCGTCGGTCTTCGTTCGTACAAGAGCCCTGTCCTTCAGCCGGTAGCTCTTGCCCTGATGGCGACGATCTCGGCGTGATGGAGGAAGCGGTCCAAGATCGCGGTCGCGCTCGGCACGTCCTGGAGCAGCTTGCCCCACTCTCGATCGGCCTGTTCGACGTCATCAGCGTCGAGCGCTTCTCGTAGCGGCGCATGATGACCTCGAACAGGTACTCGCCCGACCTCTTCGGCAGCTGCTTCATGCCCATGTCGTCGATGATCAGCAGGTCCGGCCGCAGGTACTTCGCGTCGACCTTGTCGTCGCCGGAGAAGGTCTCGTCCTGCGAAGTCCTGGACCAGGTCGAAGATCGAGCGGTAGAGCACGACGAAGCCCTGCTGGATCGCGTGGAAGCCGATCGCTTGCGCGAGGTGGCTCTTGCCGACGCCGGGCGGGCCGATCAACAGCACGTCTTTGTATTCGCGCACGAAGCGACACGCGGCGAGGTCGTGCATCTGGCTCTTCTTGATCGAGGGATTGAACGCCCAGTCGAACTCGTCGAGCCGCTTCTGGTCGCGAAAGCACGCGCTCTGAGCCTGCGCTCGAACAGCCGCTGCTTCCTGACCGAGAACTCGTCGCCGAGCGCGAGCTGGGGAACTCACCGTGATCGAGGCTGTTGCCCTTGGCTTCCGACAGCCGCACGTCGAGCGTGTCGGCCATGCCGGAGAGGCGCAGCTCGCGCAGACTCTTCTTCAAGGACTCCTTCATGCAGGTCTCCGATCGGCGAAGGTCGATTGGGAGAACGCGTCTTGCCTGAACTCGCCGTACTCGTGCGGATCGCGGATCAACGGATGACTGTCGATGAACTTCGAGTTGCTGCGTCGCTGCTGGCTGCTGCTCGAGCAAGCGACGTAGCGTCTTCAGTCGGTACGCGTGATGCGACAGCGCGACAGACACGCGCGCTCGATCTCTTCCCAGGAGTGCTTCTTCGTGAGCCCGAGGAAGCCTTGCAGCACGCGGATGCCGGCGATGCCGCGATTCGACAGCAGCGCCTGCGCGTAGCGCGCTCTCTTCGCCGATGCGTGCCGCGCGCTCGAGCATCCACTCGGTGCCGCGCTCGATCGCGGAGATCTTCTCGTCGACGATGTGCGCGCGATCGGTGCTGAAGCGGCCGGGATCGACGCGGACGTGGAGCGCGATCTCGCAAAGCGCGTGATCGAAGATGCGCACGAGGCGCGAGTCGTAGCGCACCCACACCGGTCGCCCGAGGAACTCGGGCGGTACCGAATAAAACGCCCTCTCGATCACGATGTGACCGTCGCGATGCACCGGTGCGCTGCGTCTCGTGGAACAACGGGAAGCGCTCGGCGGGCAGCGGTAGCAGCGCGTGTCTCTCATCCGCTTCGAACAGCGCGTGCACCTGCTTCCTCGTGGTGCCGTGGATGCGCTGATCCGCGACTTTCGTCTCCCAGTCGCGCAGGAGCTCGTTCTGCGCGGCAAGCGAAGCGAACTGCCTGCCCTTCAGAGCATTGTCCTGAGCGAAGGCGACGCAGCGCTCGACCTTGCCTTTGTGGCGCGGCGTGCGCGGCTTGGTCGGCAGCACGGCAACGCCGTAGTGCCGAGCGAACGCCTCGAACTTCGGCGTGATCGTCGGATCGCACCAGTCGTGCCCGAGCACCGCGGCTTTGAGATTGTCGGGGACCAGCGTCTTGGGCACGCCGCCGAAGTGATGGAACGCATTCTCGATGCCGCGGATCAGCGACTCGGTGTCCTGGCACCACATGACCTCGGAGTAGGCCTTGCGCGAGTGGCTCAGCACGACGCGCAGCAGCTGTGGCCGCTTCTTCTTCTTCGAGCCCGGCTGATCGTGAACGCGCCCAGCCCGTAGTCGATCTGGGCTTCTTCGCCGGGCAGCGTCTCCATGCGCCGGAACGGAATGGGCCTCGACGCGCCCAGCTTGCGCACGAAGCGCTTCACGCTCTCGTAGCTGTGCGTGTAGCCGTGCTCGGCGACGAGGTCTTGGTGGATGCGCTGCGCGCTCAGGCCGATCGCGAGCTTGGCGACGATCGTCTCGCGGTGCGGATCGCACTCGCACTTTCGACCCGCAACCCCGGCGGTCGTAATGGCCGGTTTTGGGTCGGCCGGCGGGTCGATCACGTCCCCGGACCCGGCGGTCGAAATGGCTGGTTTTGAATCGGGCGGCGGCTCGATCAGCTCGGACGAGCCGGCGGTCGAAATGGCCGGTTTTGAATCCGGGTCAGGCGGCCGCCGCGCGTAGCGCGCGACGGTGGCGCGATGAATGTCGAGCTCGCGGGCGATCCGCCGATGGGACCATCCGTGCGCCAACAACTGCTCGATCGTGGATTCGCGCCATCTTGAACTAATTCGACATGCCCGCCTCCGAAGGGAAGCGGACATCGTCGGGCGCCTTTCGCGCCCTCGCTCAGAGTGGCCGGTTTTGAATCGTTCCCTCGTGGCCGGTTTTGAGTGTTCGGTGACACCAGCGGATCGAGTGGAGTCGCGAAATACAATAATGGGGTGCCCATATTCGAGTTCACTTCGGTCACGCCTGACTGGCCGTCCTCGACAGGCTGGGCGTCGAGTGAGTGGTGGTACGATTTCTGTTTCTTCAAAGCGAACGAAGCACACCCCCTCTACACAGGTCCGTGCACCAATAATTGGATCGATGGTGGGGAGGCGTGCTACGAATTCCACGTTCCTGGAAAACTGATCGACTACACGACGTCGTGCCGGATCGCGGATCTCAACGAAGATGGAAAGATGGATGTGGCGTTTGCGAACCGGGGCGACTGGCAAGAGACCATGTTGTTGACCTCTCCGTCGCTTCCCACCGGCAGCGGGGCGTTGGCTTGCTATCCGTCCGGCGGTGGCTTTGGTCCGTATGAATACTTCAGCACGTCCAGTCGGGCCGCACCGGTCTTCGACTTCATTTACTACGGAACATCGACGGGTGCCGGAAACATCGGCTTTGCGGCGGCGGTCGAGCTTGTGGGCGCGCCAGACGATGGCACGGCATATATGGAATTCGTGAACCTCGGTGGCACACGCCAGTTGGACTGGATCGAGGCAAACTTCTCCAGTTACCTCATTACGACTACGAACGGGCAAGACTTGGTCACGGCACCGGATGCGGCGCACCCAAGCAACCCCGCTCACCCCCTGTACTTGGACTACCCAGAGTACTTTGACGGCAACTCGAACAACTTCGTTCTGTTCGGGCAGCAAGTGAGCGTACTCCCGGGTACGCCGTAGATTCGCTTGGATGACGCAACGTGACTGGGCGCCGCCGTCCGGCCATCCCATGCGCTGCGATGAAATGCGGTCGCAGCGGGTTTGGGAGCGTTGCGTAATGGGCCATGGAGCCGCTTGAGGCCGCCGCACTGTTCGACGCGCGCGGCAAGCTGCTCGCGCTCGCCGAGGACATCGGCCGCCACAACGCAGTCGATAAGGTGATCGGCGTCGCGGCGCGCCTCGGCGCGCTGCCGTTGTCGGAAGCGATCCTCGTCGTGTCGGGCCGAGCCGGCTTCGAGATCGTCACGAAGGCACGCCGCGCGGGCATCCCGATCGTCGCGTCGGTGTCGGCCGCGAGCTCGCTGGCGATCGACGTCGCGAAGGACGCCGGCATGACGTTGCTCGGCTTCGTGCGCGATGGCACGGCGACGGTGTACTGCGGGGAGCAGCGCGTGGGGTGAGGGTGGAGATACGGCCCCGCGTCGCCGAGCCGAACGAGCGGTCGGCTGGCGTCATGGCCGATCGAGTCCGAGCGCCACGACAACTGCGCTTGGATGTCCATCGACGAATTCGGCGGGTACGTCGGTGAAGCGGCGCTCGACTTCGACGTCGCGTTCGATTCGTGCCGATCCGCGATGGCCGAGCCGACACGAACGAATCGTGTCTCCGTGCTCGATTTCGAGCGACCGCCGCAGCCCGGCGGGGAGGCGAACGGAACATGGTCGCGGTCGCTACCCGATGTCATGGACTCACGACGAGGCGCGTGCGCTCTCCCGGGTGCACGACGACGCTCAACGCCCGAGTCGACTTCGGGCCGATGATCTGAAGTTCACGACGTCCGCAGAGGACCGGCGAAAGGATGACGCGTCCGGACTCGTCGGCGACATGGATGGACCGTCCTGCGATCAACTCTGCATCAGGCTGCGAAGCGTCGAATTCGACGTGGCATGTTCGTGCCGGGTCAACGTCGCGAAGATCCAGCTCGATGGATCCACACTCGATGCGAGAGCGGTCTTGAAATGGAATCACCGTGAGGATGCGTACGGTCCCACTCGTCTCATGCACCGCAACCGCGACACGGCGTGGAACGCACGTGAGATTCCGGAATACGAAACCTCCATCGGGACCGATGGGGACGCTGTGGACCGGGCGCCCGCCAGGAATGGGTGTTCCCAAATCGTCGAAAAGCGGAATCGCTACCAGGTCCGAAGGGTCGACTCCCACGAAGTCGATCCGACCCTGCGCGATGTCCGTCGGCGTCCAGCTCTGCGGAGCATCGATCACGGTCTCTCTCCCGGCATCGACGGTGAGTGGGAACGACGGGAACCCGCGTGCTCGTCGAAACTGCGCGGTGCGTAGCCGGTCGGTCGGCCCGACTTCGTAGCGGCCGGGTCGAAGCGGTTTGAAGTGAATGCGATCGGAGACCCAAAGGCCGCTCGTGACTTCCCCGAGTTCGTCGACACAAGCGATCGCATCCACGGCGCTCGAGCCACGAACGACGATCGAGCCGACCCATTTCGCGATGTCGAGTTCGATCGTGTCGTCGACCCCTTGTCGCGTGTCGATCACCGTGATGGGCGACGAGGCAACCGGATCACCGAGATGCACGGCCAGGGCATCGCTTCCGATCGCGAACTCGTTCGACAGTCCTTCGGCGTTCAGCGCGCCGAGGAAGAGCGTTCGTCCCGTGTGGAGTTCGACCACTCCGAGCCTGCCGTGGGTCAGTGGCGTGCCGTTCTCGAGTACGCGCAGTCGAATCCCTCGGGCTGGCTGAAGCCGAACCTCGAGTTCGCCCGATTCGTCGATGGATGCTCCGATCAGGGTCGGTGCATGGGCGTCGCTCCACAGGGCGAGGCAGGTATGCAATCCGTCGAGGATGCTGGGACGAACGACCTCGTGGCGCCCGCCTTCACCCACCGAGATGTTGCTCGCTCCAAACCGCCATCCAGCTTCGTGGTCGCGCCGCACACCGATTGCGTAATGGACGCGCGCGATTCCCTCCGTCGTCATTGCGTCGACGACGCGGACGCGGAGGGCCGGACTGCGTCGCGCATCGATCCACGTCGGCCCCCCGGATTCGATATGAACGAGGACGCCGGGAGTGGAGGGGAACGCTTCCGATCGAGGAACGGTCCGCGGGTCGATCAGCTCCAGTCCGGTCGTGGCGGACTCGATGGCGTAATTGCCCACGGGCAAGACAACGGAGGTGAGTCCAGAGTCATCCGTGCGAACGACGTGCGTGGTCCTCGATGCGACATCGAGCGCGTGGATGCGCAATCGAACGTGTCCGATCCCAGTTCCACTCGATGCGTCGCGAATCGCTAACGACCCCGCGGACGCCGGAGAGAGCACGAGCACGAGCTCGTCGTCGCTCGCCGGGTCCAGCCATCGCGAACACGCAGATGCGTTCAGAGCTCGCACGGCGGCGACTCGACCTGGATCGAATCGACCGATTCCGTCGTCGTCCGTCACGGTCAGGAGAATCTCTGAGTCGGATTCGGGTGAATCCGAGGGGATGCCGAGGACTCGAGTCCGCGGCATCGGTTCGTTCGTCGGGTCGATCGTCCGAACGCGAACGGTCCGACGTGGCTCGAGCAGAACCGTTCCGATGTCGCCGTCGGGAACCTCGTGGGTCAGCGTCCGCGTGACTTCGGAGTACCCCTGAGCGCTCATGATCAGATCGAGGCCAGCGAACATGGCTTGCGGTATTCGGCATTCGAAGCGCCCCGTCCGGGGGTCCGTCGCTACGGCCCACGCGCCGCAGGTGACTTTGGCGAGGAGTGGGCGGCGGTCGAAGCTCGAGACCACGAAGCCGTGCAGGGCGATCGCCGAGGCGTCGTCGGCCAAGAGAGTCCGCGCGCTCGCCGACTTCAGATCGACTGCCTGCGATCCGAGTTCCGCTTCCGGCGGCCTTGTCGTGCTCGTGGGCCGTGTCCGCGGATCGACTTCTGGCGTCCAAAGTGCAATGACCGCGCCGATCGCAAGGAGTGTCGCGATCGCGGCGATGACGGCTCGCGCGACTGGAGTTCTCACGGTCGCTGCATGCTCACGGGGACTCTAGGTACCCGGAATCGACGATGTTGCCTTGGCGGTCCTTCTTCGTCCACGAGTGGGTGCGCTTGCCTGACTCTCCCGGATAGGCGGTCGCCCCCTTCGTGGTGTCTACTTCTGGTCGTTGGGTCGGGGTGCTCCAGCTCGCACTCGCTTCTGTCTGGAGGATGGGACGAGCTCGGTCTCCGAATAGTCAAAGAACTCTCCGTTCTGAGGAGTACCTGTGGGGTGTTCTTTGCGGTTGAAGCTGTTTGTCCCAGATAGCAGTCATCGCGCTGCCCTGCAAAAGTTAGCCGTGGCGTGCGTCCGAATCGGAGGGCGACGGGCCCCCTCGTCTCTCGGCGCCGCGCCGGGGCGGGGACGAGCGGCGTTTTGGTCTCGCCGGTCGTTCCGGCCTTGACAGGAGCCGCCGAGTTCGCCCGGCCCCGGCTGATCATTCCGGAGTGAATCGTCGTCGCATCCTGCGGCAACGCCACGCCCGACCGTCCCGATCCGATCCACCCCTCAATACGTCATCGCCGCCTGCACCTCGCGGATCGTCTCGCGGCGGTCCGGCAGCAGGCGGGTCGCTTCGGCGAAGGCTTCCGAGAAGTGGTGCCACGCGACGAAGTGCAGCAGCGGTCGCGCGCCCTCGACGTCGAGCGTCGCTCCCTGGTCCACGGCGAGCACGATCGCGGCGATCAACGCTCCGGCGTCGCGCGGTTGTTCGCGGGCCATCGCCGCGTACGCGAGCGCGGCGCGCGCTTCGACCACGCCGCCGCCGAGCACGAGCGCTTGCGCGTAGTGGACCGCGGCCGCTTCGAGTTCGCGCGCTTGTGCCGCCGCGCGCGCGCGGGCGAGGTGCGCGCCGGGTCGTGACGCGTCGAGCCGCAGCGCGTGATCGGCGAGTTCCGCGGCGTCCGCCGTGCGTTGCCGCGCCAGGCGCGCTCGAGCCGCGATCTCGAGCACCGGCGCGGCCTGCGGGGCTCGCGCGAGCGCTTCGTCGACGAGGCCATCGGCGAGCGTGAGCAACGCGTCGCGATGGGCCGGGATCAACGACGCGAGCCGCAGCACGCACAACGCCGACGCGGCGCGCCCGTAACCGTCGGCGGCGTGGACGAGTCGCGCGCGACCGATCTCCTCGCCGATGAGCGGCACGAGCGCCAGGCGCTGTTCGTCGTCCGCTCCGACCGCGACGTCGACGAGCGCCAGCGCGCGCGAGATGCGGTACTGCGCGACTTCGGGCGCCAACTCGATCGCGTCGGCCAGCAGCCGCGCGGCCAATTCCGGCTTCCCGGCTCGCGCCTGCGTGACGCCCGCGACTCCGGCGCGGAGGTCCGCGACGACGCGGAGGACGTCGTCGCGCGCGACCCACAGAGCTGCGAGCAACGCGACACCCACGGCGATGGCCCGGCCGCGCGTCGGTGCGGGTTCGTTCACGCGCAACGCCGCGGCGGTCGCGCCGACCAACAGGCACGCGAGCGCGAGGAACGCGCCGAACGCCAGGATTGCCGCGTCCGCGCCTTGCTCGCCGTAGAACGAGATCAGACTCGGGTCGATGCCCGGCCCCGCGATCGCCCACGACACGGCGACGAGTCCAGCCGGTGCGACACCCGCGAGCAACGCGACGAGGTCGCGGCGCGGCACGATCCACGCGAGCGGCACGAGCGCGATCACGACGTTGCCGGAATGCATGGCGACCATCGCCGCGGCCACGACTCCACCGACGAGCGCGGGCGCGATCCACCGCGCGAGTTGCGTGTCCGGGGTCCGTTCGCGCTGCGCGAGTAGGCCGAGCGCGACGAACCACGTCAGCTTCGCGGCGACGCCCGCGACCGACGCGAGTGCGAGCAACGTCAGCACGAGCACGAGTCCGCGCAATGCGCGCTCGGTCGCGTCGGCCTCTGACTTCCGCCGCGCGCGCCACGCGCCGATCACGAGCACGATCAGCCCGAGCGCCGCGAACACGCCGCGCGTGAAGACGACGTCCAGCAGCTCGCTGTGGAAGCGATCGACGCGCGTGGTCGCGCCGATGGCCGTCTGCAGCGCTTCGCTGATCCAGCGCGTGAACTCGACACCGATCGTGTCGGGCCCGTGACCGAACGCGAGGCGCGCCGGGTGCTCCCCGATCGCGGCGATCGCTTCGACGTACAGATCGACGCGCGTGCCGAGCTCACTCGGGCGCGTCAGATCGGCGAGGCGCGTCGGCAATAGATCCGGCGGCAGTGCGGACTTCCACGGCGACAGCGACAGCGCGCCGATCGCGAGCACGAGCAATCCGCCGACGAGGAGTGGCCGTGCTCGACGCTCACGCGGTTCATGCACCAACACGTAGGTCGCGCCGATCGCCGCGGCGAGCAGCGCGAGTCGCGAACCCGACGCCAACACGCCGAGGAACGCGATCAACGCGAACGCGCCGAAGCCGCGCCGCTCGCGCTGCGCGAGCGCGAGCGGCACCAGCGCCGCCATCGCGGTCCCGAAGTACGTCGGTCCACCCGCGAGTCCGCTCGCGCGCGTGCCCGCGACGTCGACGAAGAACGGGCGCCACGGCGTGTAGCGGAGCATGGCGGCGAATGCCGACACGACGCCCGCCGCGAGGATCAGATCGAGCGTGAGACCACGCATCCCGCGGTCCCGCCCGCATGCGAACGCGCCGAGGAACGCTCCCGCAAGTGCGACGTCGGTCAGCCAGCCGTCTTGCCGCAAGTAATCGCCCGGCAGCGCGAGCGCGGGCGACGTCGACGCGAACGCCGCGACCAAGCTCGCGCCGAGCCACGTCGCGAGTCCGATGCCCGCGATGCCGAGCGGCTTCCAGCGCGCGCGCAGCGCGAGTGCGACCGCGAACGCCGGCACCACGAGGATGCGCGTCAGCAGGACCTTGTTCTCTTCGAACAGGCGATACGCCTGCGGCACCGCGAAGACCGGCGCGAGCGCGAGCGCGACCCACGTCGCCGCCACGGGCAACGTGGCGCACGCGCGGGTCAACGCGTCGAATCGTCCCGCGCGGCCCGCCGTCACGGACCCTTCACGAGAACCGGCGCTTCCTCCATCAACGTCCCGAAATGGGGCGCGAGCAGGTCGAGGTTCGGATTGCCGTGACCGTCGTACGTCCAGCGCTTCGCGAGATCGAGCCAGCGCCACGCGCGGCGATAGATGAGCCGCGCGCGCACGCGCACTTCACCGGTCGGCGGCGCCGCGAACTCGTACGTGGTCACGTCGGGTTGGAACGGGAACAGGCGGTTGTCGGCGAGCAGCAGGACGGCTTCGGTGAAGAACTGCGCCGGGTACTGACCGTCGTAGTTGATCTTGCCGTACAGCTTGCCGGCCTCGCCGGCGTAGTCGCCGACCGCTTCGTCACCAACGCCGCCGAGGATGTTGACCACGTCGCCGCCGAGCTGACTCAGCACGGCGCCGTTCGCGTCGACCGCTTCGACGAGCAACACGAGATTGCGGAAGTCCGAACCGGTGGGCACGGCGTGGCCGGCCTTCGTGTTCGTCAACTTCACGGTGGCGTGGACCTTGCCGTTCTTGCGCACGGCGCGCAGATCGAGGTCGACGGCGTTTCGCAGTGACTGCTCGTCGGTACCGAGGAACGTGTGGGCTTGGATCTTGCTCGGGTCGCGATCCGGACCGAACACGCAGACCTTCGTGTCCCCGCTCGGCGCCATGTGGCAGTCCTTGCAGTCCTGGAAGGCCGGGCCCGGGACGGCGTACGGACTCGCGAGCCATTCCGAGTACGTCGACTGATGCGGGATCGATCCGGGATCGGAGTAGTCGCCGTCGTCGTCGTGGTCGTTGCGATCCTCGTGGCACAGCGCGCAGATCTGCGCGCTCTGGAACAGCGGGTTGTACGCCGGACGCATCGCGCCCGCGGTGAACACCGCGTCGTCCCACGGACCGAACATCACCGGCGGTGAGCCGAGCGGCAGGCGGCGGAACTTGGCCTTGTTCGGATGCACGCCGGGGAAGTCCTTGTAGGCGAGGTCGACGCTCTCGAGGCGATGGCACAGGTCGCACGCGACGCCCGCGAGTTGCTCGTTGGTCGCGTTGGCGACGTCCAACATCGGCGTTTCGGCGCCGTTGCCTTGCGCGGCCAGCACCGGCGCGTGGCACGACGCGCAATCGCCGTCGGGATTGCCGGTCTTGTGCTTCGAGTCGCGCGTGTAGACGAAGCCCGACATGCCGTGCGGCGTGCCGAGGCCGTTGAAGAGGTCGATCGTCCACGTGTTCTCGCCGCCGTGCGCCATCGGCGACTGGAACCAGTCGGAGTAGACGTTCTGGTGGCAGAAATTGCAGTTGGCCGACGACGTGAAGTGGACCGACGGATCGTCGCCCGGGGGCAGCGTCGTCAGTGAGATCGTCGCGGTCGTGTTCGGAGCGGTGACCGTCACCGAGCCGTTCCACGACCCGAACTTCGCCGCGGCGAGGACCACGGTGCCGGTCACTCCCGGCAGCGAGAACGTGCCATCGGCGGCCGTCGTCGTCGCGGTTTCGGTGGTTTGGACGCGGACGATCGCGCCGGCGACGGGCAGGCCCGTGCCGGTCTCGACGACGGTTCCGGAGACTTGGGTGAACGCGGCCGGGACGATCCCGAACGCGGCGAAGCACGCGGCGATGGTGATGCGCATGGGTGGGTAGGCGTGGCTCGAGGGGAGGAGGAGGGGCGCGGAGTGTACGGGACGGCGTGGCCGCGACGCAAACGCACGCAGGAACGGCCACAAGAACCGAAGCGCGAGCGGTCGATACTCCGCGCGGGTCGTGACGTGCCGCCGACATCGGGGCGCTCCACGATCCGTTCTCGTGCAGCGCGTCGTGCCGGCGACGCGGCAGGGGGTGGGATTCACGTCGTGGGCCGGTGAGTAGACTCGCAGCTCGCGAATTGGAGATTCCATGCGTCCGCAGTCCGCGCTGCTCGCGACCCTCGTGCTGGCGGTGTCCGCCTGTGAGCGAACGCCGCCGCAAGGGCCGGTCGCGCAAGCCGCCGTCGTGGCGCCCACGCACGGCGAAGTCCAGAGCGCGCCGTCGCCGGCCGAGCCCGCGCCGGCCACGCCCGCCGCACCCGCATCGATCGAGCCGACCTTCGCGTTGGCGCGTGCGCGGACGTTGTTCTCGGCGTCGCGCTTGAAGGGTGGGCGCATCCTCGTCGCCGGCGGCTTGGCGAACCAGCAGCAGGCCACGAGCTTCCACTCCAACGCCGAGGTCGTCGACACGCTGTGGCACGACGGCGCCGGGCGCGTGCTGCCGCCGATCGAGTTCTCGGCGCGCGTGTTGCCCGGGCATTTCCTTCATGCGGCGGTGGAACTCGACGACGGCCGCGTGTTGATCGTCGGCGGTTCGGCCAACACGTTCGTCGAGTGGTTCGATCCCGATCGCGACGCCAAAGGGCGCTTCGTGCGCGGCGCCGATCTGCCGGGCGGACCGCGCGCGGCGCTGACCGCGACGAAGCTCGCCGACGGTCGCGTCTTCATCGCCGGAGGCCGCACGGTCGCGGGTCAAGCGCTCGACTTCACGGCGCTGTTCGATCCGGCGACGAACACGATCACGTCGGGTCCGTCGCTGCGGCGCGCGCGCGCGTGCCACACGGCGACGTTGCTCGCGGACGGCCGCGTGTTCCTCTGTGGCGGTGTCGGCGTCGACTCCAGCGAGATCTTCGACCCGACGACGAACACGCTCGCGGCCGGTCCGAAGCTCGCGAGCGCGCGCGACGATCACCGCGCGACGCTGTTGCAAGACGGCAGCGTGCTGATCGTGGGCGGGCAGGACGCGCAGAGCAAGACACTCGCGCAGATCGAGCGCTACGCCCCCGCGAGCGATCGCATCGACGTGTGGGGCGAACTCCTCGACGCCCGCGCCGATCACGAACAAGTGCTGCAAGACGACGGCAGCGTGCTCGTCCTCGGCGGCGAATCCGATGACGGCACCGACGAGCACGACACGATCCTCGACTCGGTCGAACGCATCGAGCCGAGCACGCGACGCGTCACGATGCGGCCGCCGATGCGTGAGGCGCGCGACGACTTCGCCGCGGTGAAGCTCGCCGATGGGCGCCTGCTCTTGATCGGCGGTCAAGGTCGCGACGCGGTGCTGAACAGCCTCGAGGTCTACGTGCCGTGACGTGACGTCGCGCGCGCGTCGGCGCTCGACAGCAGCGCCGTCACCGCGTTCGCGAAGCGGCGGCGCTGCAGCGACCGGTCGCGCTGCGTCGTGCGCGGCGTCCACGATGCGTCGGTCTCGCAGCGCACGCGCGCATCGGCCAGGTCGTCGAGTCCACCGCGATCTCCGGACCCCGTGCACGCGAGTGCAGCAAGCAATGCCGCGCCGCGCGCCGTGGTCTCGCTCGTGGCCGCGCGCCGGATCGTACGACCGCTGACGTCGGCCAAGCGCTGCAGCATCGCGTCGTGCGTGGCACCGCCGCCGGCGACGAGGACGGCGCGGCGGCCGCTCGGGTCGAGTTCGTCCACGAGTTCACTCGCGCGGAGCGCGACGCCGCGCAGCGCGGCCTCGGCGAGGTCTGCTCGCGTCGTTCCCGCATGCAGTCCGGACCACGCTGCGCGCGCGTTCGGCGCGAGCCACGGTGCTCCGAGTCCGGACACCGCGGGGACGAACACGAGGGTGTCGTCGCGATGCGCACGCGCGAGTCGTTCGAGCTCGGCCGCGTCTCGCACGTCGAGCCACTCCGCGACGCGCGCGATGCTCGTGCCCGTCGACGGATCGTTGGCTTCGACCGCGTGCGTCGCGTGTTCGCCTCGTCCGACGAGCACGATCGGGAAGCGACCACGGTCGCGGTCACGACGCGCGCCGACTCGCACCGCGAACGCACCGGTGCCGAACGTCAGTCCGACGACGTCCTGGGCCGTCAAGCCGAGTCCGATCGCCGACGCCGATTGATCGGCGACCGACGCGAGGATCGGGATGCCCGCGGGCAGGCCGCGCGCACATCGCGCCGACGTCGCGCCGCGCGCCGCGAGCGTCGGCAGCACCGGCGCGAGCCAGGCGCGCTCCACGCCCGCGGCCCGCAGCAGCGCGTCCGACCACGCGCCGTCGCGCACCTTCGCGAGCTGCGTGCGCGCCGAGAACGACGGATCGGTCGCGAACGCGGCGCCGCCGGTAAGGACATGCGCGAGCGCGACGTCGGCCGTCACGAGCTTGACGCGTCCCGACGCGAGCGCGTGTCGCCAACGCGGCTGTTGCCGCATCCAGAGCGCTCGACACGCGAACGTGAACGGCAGCACCGGCAATCCGCTCGCTCGTGCAAGGAGCGCTCCGCGGTGCGAGTCCGCGAGGCGCGTCGCGACGTCGGCCGAGCGCCGATCGTTCCAGAGCACGAGCGGTGCATGGAACGTCGCCGTAACGGGCTCGAGCAACGTCGCCGACGAACGATGCGCCGCGAGACCGATCGCGCGCACGCGATGCGCTCCGACGGCCGTGATGGCGCGAGCCAACGCGCGCGCTGCGATGCGGAACACGAGGTCGGGGTCCTGCTCGGAGCGGCCGTCGTCGCCGCTCGTCGTCGTCAGCGCGAGGCGCGTGCCGTGGATCGCGCGGAACGTGGAATCGAACACGATGGCCTTGACGGCCGACGTGCCGAGATCGAGACCGACGAAATAGGGAGCGCGCGTCACGGCGGCATCATGCCGCGTGCTTCGGCCCGAGCGTCATTCGAGGATGACGAGGATGTCGTCGCCGCCGGCGATGGTCGCGGACGGCGAGGTGTTCACTTGACCGTTCGGGCCCGCGCTCAGCACGACGACGCGCTCGCCCGAGTTGAAGTAGCCGTTGACGTTGACGAGATAGCTGCGGCCCCACGGATCCGGACCGACGTCGCGCTCGAGGTACGGGCCCTTCCAGCTCGCGGCGCGCGCTTCGTTGTGGACCAGGAAGTCGTAGAGGTGTGCGCCGGTGCCGCTCGCGAACACGTTGTTCGCAGGCAGCGTGCCCGCCGTGTGCAGCCAGTGCAGGTCGGTCGCGCCCTTGACGCCGGTCGGGAACTGATGGGTGTCGTTGGCGAACTGCTGGATCGCCGCGGCGACGCGGTGGCAGTCCTGGGCCGCGCGGCCTTCGGGAGTGCTGGTGCGGGACACCGACATGATCGGCACCACGACGCCGGCCATCGCGACGATGACCGCCAGGATGACGACGAACTCGATGACGTTGAATCCGCGCGCGCGCATGTCGAAGCTCCGAGATCGGACGCATTGAGCCGAGCAGGGTTCGCGATCCCCATCACCACGAGCTGCCGCCGCCGCGAACCACGAAGTCTGTTTCGGGGATCGTTCGAGCGAACTTGAGGGATTCGTCGAACTTCGAGACGAACCCTCGGGCCGACGCCCAAGGCGCGGCCGGAGCTCGACGCAAGCGCAACCGCGCGCGCGAGCGCACGGAGGAAAAAGGGGACAGTCCCCTCATGTGCTCTGTCCCCGTAGGACGGCGAACGACGGCGAAAGGGGACAGTCCCTTGATGTGCTCTGTCCCCATTGGGGCTTCGGCGCGGCGCGTGCAGGGGGTGCGCGACTCGTCTTCGTGCGCGCGGTGGTTCGATAAGCTCTCGCCCCTTCCTCGACCCCGGCCCGCTCCATGCGCGATCTCGCCTCCAAACTGGGTCGCCACGGCTCTGCGGTCGCGGCCGCGTTGTTCGTGTCGCGGATCGCGAGCTTCCTCGCGATGCCGTTCCTGACCGAGTCGCTGGTCGAGACCGACTACGCGAGCCACGACAACTTGCACCTGATCGGACAGCTCGTCGCGCTGGTCGCGCTGCAAGGCATCCCGTCGGCGATGTTCCGCGAGTATGCGTTCTCGAGCAGTTCGCCGGCCGACAAGCGCTCGATCATCGTCACCGGGTTCCGCTACGTCGCGGTCTCGACGGTGCTCGCGTGCTTCGTCGCCGGCATGTTCTCGCGTCCGATCGCCGAGGGTGCGACGAACAACCTCGCGTTCTGGAAGCTGTTCCCGCTGATCCTGTTCACGCACCTGCTGCTGAACCTGCGCAACTTGTGCGGGCAAGTCCTGCGCGCCGAGTACCGCACGAAGGAGTTCGTGCTGATCTACAGCGGCGAAGGACTGCTGTGCCTCGCGCTGAACCTCTACTTCGTCGTGCACCTGAAGCAGGGCGTCGCCGGCCTCGTCTACTCGAACCTGCTCGGCGCGGTCGCGGCGACGATGCTCGGGTTGTTCTTCGTGCCCGAAGCGCTGTCGCCCGGCATCGATCGCGAACGCCTGTCGCGCATGGTCAAGTTCGGGCGCCCGCTGATCCTGCCGACGCTGACGTTGTTCCTGCTCGATTCGGCCGATCGCGCGTTGTTCCGTGCCCTGCTCGGCGACCCCGGGCTCGAGCTGTCCGGCATCTACGGCCGCGCGATGACGTTCGCGAGCATGCTGAACGCGCTGCTGCTGATGCCGCTGAACACGTTTTGGCCGACCGTGTACTACGACCTCGCCAAACGTCCGACCGGCGCGCACGACATCGGCCGCTGCGGTTCGTGGTACTTCGCGATCGGATGTCTGCTCGCGACCGGACTCTCGGTGATCGCCGAGCCGCTGGTCTCGCTGATGACCGACAAGCGCTATCACGAGGCGCACACGGTCGTCCCGCTGCTCGCGTTCGCGTTCGTGATGCTCGGTGCGTCCGAGATCACGAAGGTCGGCATGTTCATCGCCGCGCGCACCAAGTGGATGCCGTGGCTGGTCGGACTCGCGCTCGCGGTGAACGTCGGCGTCAACATCGTGTTGATCCCGCGCATCGGGTTGCTCGGCGCGGGGTGGGCGGCGTTCGCGGCGTACTTCGTGCTCGCGCTGGTCGCCGGCATCGTCGGGCAACGCCTGTTCGCGGTCCGTTACGAGTGGAGTCGCATCGCGCGCGTGCTGCTCGCGGTCGGGGTGTGCTTCGCGCTCGGACGTTGGTTGCCGGTCGACGTCAGCACGAGCGTGACCGACCGCGTGCTCAACGTGCTGTTGCGTGGAACGGCGGTCGTGATCGCGTTCCCGGCCGTGTTGTTCGCGACGCGTTTCTTCACGCGCGGAGAGTTGGACTTCCTGCGTCGGCTGGCTCCGCCGACTTGAGAGGCCATGAAGAAATCCCGCGCGGCGTCGGAACGGCTGCGAACGACGATCGCTTCGTCGGATGGCCTCACCGACTCTTTCCATTGAGTCGCCTCGGTCATCCTCCTCGCGCTCGCCGTTCTCGCTCGTTCCGACACTCGCGGGGGATTTCTTCACGGCCTCTGAGCGCCGCGAGCTCGAGATCGCCCGCGTCGAAGCGGCGGATCGCGCTGCGATCGCTGCGCAAGTAGGCCTTCGGGAACGGTCGGAAACGGCGGAAGTAGTGCGCGTCGGTCGCGGTCAACGCCGGCAGCGCGAGGCCTGCTTCCACGGCTTCCTCCGCATACGCACGCGCCATCCGGTCGTAAGCCGGCCCGTGCCGCAGCGTCGATCCCGAGCCGTCGAACGCCGAATGGATGTGCATGAGTTCATGCATGACGACCGCCGCCTGCTCGATCGGCGCGAGGCGGAGGAACCGCGGGAACGTGAACGACAGCACGTAGTGCATCGAGCGACCGTCGTTCGTGATCAGCGGCAGCTCGAAGCGACCGTCGTGCGAGACGCGCGAGCGGGTCTCGCGGAACGCCGTGAAATGGCAAGCCGCGTGGCGACCGTAGGGCCCATCGCGACCGAGCACGCCGACGACGAGCAGTCGACTCGGGTCGACGTAGTCACGAAACGGTGCGATCGTCGCGAACGACGCCACCACGTGCGCGAGCCGGTCGGTCAGGACCGGTGAGTTCATTTCCGTCGGGAGCGACATCGCGGCGGATTGTATTCTCCGCGCCTTCGTTCGACGGCTGGGCTTCGTCGGTGTTCGACGCGAGGTGGCGGATGCGTGTGCGTGCGTGGCGCGGAATGCTCTGTGGACTCCTGCTCGCGACCGGGGCGTGCAGCAGCAGCGAGGACAAGCGCGAAGGCATCGACCTGTTCCCGCTCTATCGCAACGTGTCGGACGGCACGACCGGCGAGCGCTCGGTGTTGTTCCCGCTCTCGAACGCCGAATGGGACGACCAGCTCGACGTCTCGCGCTCGTGGATCTTCCCGTTCTACGTCCGTTGGCACGGCGGCACGCAGGAGGAGGGACTCTTCGTCCCGATGCTGCCGCTCTACATGCATCGCCGCTCGGCCGACATGGAGACGACGCAGTACGTGCCCGTCTGGGGCCGCACGACCGAGCAAGGCGTCGTTCGCACGAACGTGCTGTTGTTCTTGTTCGAGTGGACGCGCGCGCAGCGTTCCGGCGAACTCGAAGCGTCGTCCGTGTTCCCGCTCTACCAATGGGAGACCGGCGGCGCTGGGCAGCGCTTCTCGCTGTTGCGCGCGGGCGAGATGTTCCTGACCGGACCGATCGTGTCGCTGGTCGACGTCGACACGCGCGTGCCGTCGTTCCGCGGAGCCGCCGACGAAGCTGGTCTGAAGATCGACGTGCTGCACGCGGTCGGCAAGCTCGTGCAACTGTTCCATTGGGGCGATGCGGGCTCGTACACCGAAACGCGGCTGTTGACGATCTTCGCGTCCGAACCGTTGTCGCTGTTCCAACGCAAGGTGCCGCACGAAGGCGCGCCGGGCGCGGTCGAGCGTCGGACGGTGTTGTTCCCGATCTACTGGGACACGGACGACGGCGTCGAACAGACCTGGCGCCTGTGGCCGTTCTACGCCACGTCGAAGACCGCGACGGGCTCGAGCTGGTCGATCATCGCGGGCGCGTTCGGCATGGCCCACGAGGGCGAGGCTCGCACGTTGAAGCTGCTGTGGATCCCGATCGAACTCGGCGAGTGAGCCGAGCTCGACTTCGAGCCTGAACGCAAACGGGGGACGGACCCAGCGGTCCGTCCCCCGCTTCGTTCACCTTGGATCAGTTCGAGAACGTCTGTCCGCTGTTCTTCTGGCCGAACGTCGCCGTGCGCGGCGTCTGCCAGACGAACTCGGCGTAGGCATTGCCGGTGCCGCCGAGCTGCAGCGAGTGCGTGGTCGCGGTCGACTCACTCTCGCTCACGCCGACGTTCGTCGACGCGATGCCGAGCGCCGGGCCATTCGTCGCCGTGAACGTGCCCTCGTAGCTGAGGAACAGGACCGTCTGGTTCGACGGGTTCACGAGCGCGATGCCATCGGGCGGTCCGTTCTGCAGGCCCGCGAGCGCGAACGACGCCGTGCCGACGCCGCCTTGCTGGTTCGCGAGCGTGCCCGACAGATTCACCGTCGCGTAGCTCGCGCCACCCGAGCCGTTGTACGCCACGAGCTTCCAGCCGGTCAGGTTGGTGCCCGCCGGGCCCGCGACTTCGACTTTCTCGTTCACGTCGGAGCCCGTGTTGTCGTAGTGGAACTCGTTGATCCACACGGTCGCCGGCGCCGTGCCACCCGAGCACGAGCCGCCGAACAGGCAGTCGACCCATTCGGGGTGATCGACGAACGGATTGCGATTGCCCTGGAAACCGAACACTGCGTTGCAGTGCTCCATCTCGATCGAGTCGACCGGGTCTTGTTGGTGCCACTGCAGCAGCACGCTCTTGAAGCCCATGTACGCGACCGAGAGGTTCGCGCCGGTGTTCGACGCGTTGATCAGCGCGAGATCGTCGGTGAGGATCAGGTCCGGCTCGGCCACGCCGGTGACGCCGTGCGTTCCGCCTTCGTAGCGCACGTCGAGGTAGAACAACGCGCGCGCGACGTCGCCGCGGCGCTTGCCCCACGTCTCCCAGACGCCGCTGTTGACCGCGCCGCTGGTCCAGTTCGAGTTGCCCGGATACACGCCCGAACCGCCACCCTGGCCGGCGTTCACGAGCGTGGTCTTCTCGGTGCAGCCGCTCGCGCAAATGCCGTACGGCTTGTTGTTGCGCGACGAGTTGTAGCCGCTGTCGCACAGGAACAGATGGTGGCAGTCGGTGTACGGGTAGTTCGACGCGCCGTCGTTCGGGAAGCCGTACGACTTCGGCCAGGTGTGCTCGCGGTCGTAGGGCCCGGTGCCCCCGCCGACCTTCGTGTACACGGCGTTCTTGTAGAGATCGAGGATTCGGCTCGTGTTGCCCGGATCCTCGTCGGCGAGTTCGAGCATGTCCCACGTGTCGGTCGCGCTGGAGGTGTACGGAATGCGCTGATGGTCGTCGATGACCGCGTGCAGCGTGGCGCGCAGCGCCGTCGGCGACGAGGCGTCGACGGACGTGTAGTAGCCGGGCGGTGCTTGGGCCAGTGCGCTCGACGTGAGCACGGCTGCGGCGAAGAGTGACAGGACGTGCGATCGAGTCGCGGTCGCCCGGCGCACGGTCGAGACGATGGAGTGCAGGAAGAACATCGTTGCGGTCGCCTCCGGAAAGGCGCGAGCGAATTGCTCGCGCGGTTCGAAGCACGACCCTGGTCCGCGTTGTCCAGCGAGGCGTCGCCAGGACGGCGAGCATGGTGGTGGGTCGATCAAGTGCGGAACCCGGTCGTGCGCACGGAAGGCTAGGACCGGATCCGCAAAGACGACGCGAGGAGCGCGACAAACGTTGGCGCGTGCGACGGCCGCGCAATCGCGCGCGATGTGCGCGCGTCATGGCGTCATGGGTCGACGCCGAGCGGAGTTCGCGAAATCGGGACGGTCAGCGCGCACGGTCCGCGCGCGGCCTTTTCGCGACGAGGGTCGCATGATGCGGCCGTGGCGCCATGACCGCAGTCGTGCCGCGCGCGAGTGTGTGAGGACCGGCGTTGCCGACCCCGAGCGTCACGGTGGATCGGACGCGAGCGGCGACGTCGCCGCGACGCCGGGCCTGAAGCTCACGATCGGCCGAACCGACCCTGACTCGATGCGCCAGCGATTCAGATCGCGTCGAGTGCTTGCGCGAGGTCCGCGATCTGGTCCTCGGGATGCTCGATGCCGACCGAGAGGCGGATCATCGCCGCCGTGATGCCCATGGCGCGTTGGTCCTCGGGCGCGATGTCCGAGTGCGTCATCGACGCCGGATGCGACGCCAACGACTCGGTGCCGCCGAGGCTCACCGCGAGCTTGATGAGCTGCAGCGCGTTCAGCAGCCGGAAGCTCTCGGCTTCACCGCCGACGACCTCGAACGACACGATCGATCCAGGCGCGAGGCATTGGCGCCGGTACAGCGCGTACTCCGGATCGCGTTCCTTGAGATGGCCGAGGTAGAGCACGCGCTGGACCTTCGGATGATCCGCCAGGAAGTCGGCGACGTAGCGCGCGTTCTTCATCGCCGACGTCATGCGCAGCTTCAGCGTCTCGAGGCTGCGCATCAGCAACCACGCCGTCCACGGTCCGCACATCGTGCCGAGGATCGTGCGATACGTGCGGACCGGGTCGAGCCATTCCTTCGGACCGAGCACGGCGCCGGCGATGAGGTCGCTGTGGCCGCCGAGGAACTTCGTCGCCGAATACACCACGAGGTCCGCGCCGTGATCGAGCGGCCGCTGCCACAACGGGCCGAGGAACGTGTTGTCGACGACGACGGGCACGCGGCGGCCGTTGCGCAGGCCGAGGCTCTTCGCCAACGCGGCGCAGGCGCGGATGTCGACCAGAGCGTTGGTCGGGTTCGCGGGCGTCTCGATGTAGACCATCGCCACGCGCTTGCGGTCCTCGCCGAGCCCATCGACGACGCGGTGGAAACCCTCGGGCCCTTCGTGCGCGCGGAACCCGATCGCCTTCACGCCGTGCTCGGACAGGATGCGGTAGAGCAGGAAGTCGGTGCCGCCGTAGACCGGCACGCTGTGCAACACGACGTCGCCAGGGCGCAGGTACGCGAACAGAGTGGTCGCGATCGCCGCCATGCCGCTCTCGAACGACGCGCAGGCCTCGGCGTCGTCCCACACCGTGAGGCGATCTTCGAGGATCTCGATGTCGGGGTTGTTGAGCCGGCTGTAGATCAGGCCCATCGTCTCGCCGGGCTTCTTCTCGCGCAGTCCGTACGCGAGCTCGAAGAACTTCTTGCCCTCCTCGGCCGAGCGGAACACGAAGGTCGACGTCTGGAAGATCGGCGACTTGATCGCGCCTTCCGAAAGAGCCGGGTCGTAGCCGTAGCTCATCATCAGCGACTCGGGTCGCAGCGCTTTGGCGCCGATCTTGCGTTGCTTCTTGCGCTTCATGGTCGAGACCTCCGTCGAGATGCGAGGACTCTACGCTCGCGCCGGAGTGAACGCGCCGCGTCGTCGCGACGCAGTCAGCAGTGGCTTGCGTGCCGTGGGGCGGCAATGCCAGACTCGCGTGGATGACGGTTCGCCAATCCCTCCTCGTCACCGGAGCCGCCGGCTTCATCGGGTCCCGCTTCGTCGCCTCGTGCAACGCGATCGGCGTGCCCGTGATCGCCGTCGACGCGGCGCGGCATTTCCGTGAGCGCGCCGAGCTCACGGGCATCACGTTCGACCGCGTGATCGACCGCGACGCGCTGATCCCGATGCTCGGCGCGACCGGTGGTTCGGCGTTGCCGGAGCTCGCCGGCATCGTCCACCTCGGCGCGTGCACCGACACCACGCAGATGGACGTCGAGTACTTGCGCCGCGTCAACGTCGAGTACTCGCAGGCGCTGTGGACGTTCGCGAGCGCGCGGCGTCTGCCGTTCGTCTACGCGAGCAGCGCCGCGACCTACGGCGACGGCGATTACGGTTACGTCGACGACGAGTCCAAGTTCGATCGGCTGGTGCCGCTCAATCCGTACGGCGATTCCAAGCTGATCTTCGATCGCTGGGCGCTCGCGCAGGAACGCGACGGCCGCTCACCACCGGCGTGGAGCGGGTTCAAGTTCTTCAACGTCTACGGTTACGGCGAGCGGCACAAGCGCAAGATGGCGAGCGTCGTCCTGCACGCGTTCGACCAGATTCGCGCGAACGGTCGGGTGAAGCTGTTCAAGAGTCACAAACCCGGCATCGCCGACGGCCATCAGCAGCGCGACTTCATCCACGTCGGCGACGTCGTCGACGTGCTGCATCACGCGTGGCGCACGCCGCTCGAGCGCGGCGTGTTCAATCTCGGGACCGGTCGCGCGCGCACGTTCCTCGACCTCGTGCGCGCGACGTTCACGGCGCTGCACCTCGAACCGGCGATCGACTTCATCGACACGCCGGTCGGGTTGCGCGAGCGGTATCAATACTTCACGCAAGCGGACATGACCAAGCTGCGCAAGGCCGGCTGGTCGAAGCCGTTCACGTCCCTCGAGGACGGCGTTCGCACGTACGTCGAGCAGCTCGTCGCGAAGCAGTGACTCTCGTCACAGCGAGTCGTCGAGGATCACGAGCGCGGCCGGCGCGCCGAGCGTCGCCTGCCCGGTCGTCATGTCCTGCGTGATCGGCTGCAGATAGACGATGCCGGCGTCGACGCCGACGGGCATCGACGGCGCGTGCGTCGACAGCGTGACCGACCCGGACGGCGGCAGCGCGCCGAGGGCGACAATGGCATTCGGCGTCGCGACCAACGAACCGGACAGGCTGGCTTCGAACACGTGCGTCTGCGCGAAGCCGATGACCGCGAACGCCGCGTGATTCACCGGACCTTGGATCGACACCGTGACCGTGACCCCTTCACGTACCGGTGAGGCGACCGAAATGCGACTGGGCTGCGCGACGAGTGGCGCCGGCGGTAGTCCGAGGAACGTCACCGCAACAGGCTGACCGGGTACGCCGGTCAGCTCGCACGTCGATTGATCGGTGCCTGCGGCGCCTCCTGCGAACGAGGGGTCGACCACGTACGGACCGAGACCCGCGATGACCTCGAGCCCGTGTCCGCCGGCGCCAGGTGTCGTGCAGTTCGGCGGGCCGGACACCGTGTCGCCGCCGACGCCGCCCTGGATCGACGTGCCCGACACGAGGACCTTCCGGCTCGAGCCGAACGTCGACGCGCGGATTCCGGAGCCGCCCGCGAGCAGAGTCGGAGTGAGTGCCGCCGGTTGGTCGAGTCCGTTGCCGCCCGTGAAGTCGCTGGCGAACGCGCTGACGAACGAGCCGTCGATGGACGTCGAGGCGAACAGACCGACGCCTGCCGAGTTGGCGACCGGCCCCGAAACCACCGCGTTCCCACCCGTGCCGAAGCAGCGCGTGAGCGTGGTGCGGCACCCACCCGCGACGTCGATGCCGTTGCCGACCGCGGTGATCGCCGCGCAGTCGTCGACGAAGACGTGGCCGGTCGCAGTGTTGGTCGCGATGCGCAGCGCGCCGCCCGCGGCGGTGGTCGGCGTCAAGAAGACCGACTGGAACGTACAGCCTTGGATCAGCATCGAGCTCGTGAAGGTGCCGGTGACGAGAAGCGCTGCGTTGGTGGGCGAGGTGAGGTCGGTGTTCGTGATCGCCACGCCCGCGCCGGAGTCGGCGACGATCGAGACCGCCTTGTTCAGCATGACGTGGGCGCCGTCGTAGACGCCGGTCCTCACGAGCAAGACGTCTCCGTTCGCCGCCGCGGCGAGTGCGGCCTTCAACGTCGTGAAGTCGGTGCCAGGTCCGTTCTGAGCGTCGACGACGATGACGCCGGCGTGGGCTGCGGCGGCAAGAGCGAGGAATGCGATCAGTGATCGCGAGACGGAGTTCGACATGGAGCGGGTTCCCGTTGGGTGGTTCGCGGGCGCAAGGATCCGCGAAACACGGGTGTGTCGAGTGCGGTCCGGATGCTAAGTGAGCGGCCAACGCGCCGACAAGGCCGTGGCCGACGAATCGTGCCGCGGCAGGCGGAGTGGTTCGAACGATCGTCCGTTCGATACATCGAAGGCTCGAAGATCCGAAGGAGTGGCAGGAAATGGCTAAGTACGTCGATGGATTCGTGCTCCCGATCGCGAAGAAGAACCTCGCGGCCTACAAGAAGCTCGCGACGAAGGCGTCGAAGTTGTGGCTCGAGCTCGGCGCGCTCGAGTACTGCGAAAGCGTCGGTGAGGATCTGGCGCCGAAGGGCTGCCCGATGAACTTCACGAAGCTCGCGAAACCGAAGGCCGGCGAGACCGTCGTGTTCGCGTGGATCGTCTACAAGTCGAAGAAGCACCGCGATCAGGTCAACAAGAAGGTCATGGCCGATCCGCGCGTGCAGCAGATGTGCAATCCGCAGAACTCGCCGTTCGACTTCAAGCGCATGGCGTACAGCGGATTCGAAGTGCTCGTGAAGCGCTGATCCCGACGGATCGGCGACGCGCCGATCGAGACGCGCGGCGTGAGGCGATCGTCGATCGTCCTCACGCCGCGCGTTCGCTTCGATCCGTGATCCTCGCTCACGGCAACGCGAGTTGCGCGTCTCCCGGCGGCGGTTGGTGCGGCCTGATCCGCAACTTCACGCGCTCGGTCGGCTTGCTGAACCCGGACAGTCCGACCGTGTACGCGCCGATCGATGGCGCGGGCACGCCGACGTAGCGTTTGACCGCGCCGACCGAGACGTCGAAGCCACTGAGTTCGAACGCGGTACCGAGCGGATCGTCGAAGCCGACGGCGAGCGCGCCGGCGAAGCCCTTCTTCGGTTTCGCGATCAGGTCGAGCGTCGCGTCCTCGAGCAGCAACGCCAGGACATCGCACTTCAGTGAGGTCGCGTGCGGCTTCATCTGGATCGTGCGCGACCGCGCCCGCAGCGGCAACACGCGGCCCGTGCCCACGACGAACGGGCCGAGGCCCATGCCGACGTGTTCGAAGCTCAACCGATAGCGACCGGTCATCGGCAACCGCACCGTGCGGCGAACGCGGCTCGGACCGGCATTGACGAAGAAGCTCTTGATCGGCACGGCGAGCGCCGGGCCCGGGATGTCCTCGACCGGGCCGTAGACGAGCACGCGAACGTGCGCATGTTGCGGCCCCTTCGGGAACGTCAGCTTCAGCCGCTCGTGGAACAGGCCGTCGAACAGCGCGTCGACGGTGGTTCCCGCGGCCGGGAACGTCACGGTCAGACGATCGCCCGGCGTGAACCACGCGTTGGTCAGCTCGGCGAACATCGCGTCGTCGACGAAGGCGCCGTCCCGCAACCACACCGCGTCGATCGTCGCGGCATCGGGTCCAGCGACGAGCTGCGGCGCGCGCTCCGGGTCCGGCGTACCGGCGAACACCATCGCGAGTGTCCAGGTCGCGCCGAAGTCGCGGGAGCGGCGCACTGCGAGATCACCGGCGAGCGCGGCGCTTTTCGTCTTCGTCCCGTAGGCGACGACGACGGCGGGATCGATGCTGGCATCGAGCGCCGGCGGGGCGATCAGACGCGGATCGAGCACGTTCATGGTCGCCGGCAGCGTCGTGAGGTTCTCCGGCGCCAGCCACGTCGCGCCGCCGTCCGTCGAGCGGCGCAGCCAGAAATCGTAGTTCTGCTGATCGGTCTGCAGAGCGAGCGGGCGATTCGGCGTGTACGCAAAGCCGAGCAGGACGTGCGATCCGCGCAGCATCGGCGTCGGCTCGAACGCGTCTTCGATCGCGTTCGTCGCCGTCGAATCGGCCAGGTCCTCGGGCGTTGCGCTCGGCGTGTCGGCACTGAAGTTCCGCAGCACGGCCGCGGCCAACGCGGGCTCGTCGACGGCCAAGGAGAGTTTGCCGACCACGTCGGCGGGAGTGCCGAGCTTGCCGAAGCCTTGGCGCCAGACGACGAACAGCGTGGGGTCGACGCCATTTTGCTGCTGGGTTCCGATGCGGACGTCGCGCGTTCTCCTGCGCCGACGAGATCGTCGTGCCCGCGCTTCCGCTGCGGCTCGTGGCCGGTCCGTTCTGGATCGGGGCGTCGAACGCGAACGAATGGAACTGGATCGAGCGGCCCGACGTCTCGCCTCCGGGAATCGCGACGTGCTGCTTCGGACTCGGTTTGCCGAGGATCGGGCCGGTCTCGCCGGGTTGCTCGAGCGGCCGGATCGGCGCGCGCGAACCGTCGAGGTCGCTCGGGTCGGCCTTCGATTCTTCGTAGGCGACGAGCGCACGCAGCGTTCCGCCGTCCGCGACGAGAGCGAGATTCGGGCGGGTCGCGGCGTGGGATTCGACCGCACCCGCCTTGGCCGACAGCGGGATGCCGGGCGTCGTGAAGTCGTAGGCGCTGTGGTTCGACAGCGGTCCGACGTGGGTCACAAGATCGACCGGGAACGCCGCGACGTCCGTCGCGAACGTGTACCAGACGTCCGTTCCGTCGGACGCGAACGCGCCGTCGGTGTCCCCGCCGTCGTCGACGAACGATGGCGCGAGGCCGTGCGGATCCTCCTGCCAAGCGAGAGCCCACCGCGTGCCCGCTCCGTACTGGACGACGCGAGCGGCGTCACGCTTTCCATACGTCAGTTGGAGCGGCGGCGCGTGATGCACGACGTCGCCGCGTACCCACGAACTGCCGCAATCGGTCGAGATCGCCGCGAACACGCCGTGGAACGGCACCGTCCGCGTGCCGAACTTCAGCGTGTCGTCCTCGAACTCGATCCGCCCCTGGACCGGGCTCGAGCCGACGTCGCCGAACTCCCATCCCGGCGCGGGTACGTAATGGCCGACCCACGCGACCACGATCCGGTCGCCGGATGCGAAGACCGTCGGCGCGGCGCAATCGCCGAAGTACGGTTCGAGTGCGCCGTCGCCGTCGTGATCCGTCAGTGCGGAGAACAGCTTCGCCGTGTTCGAGACGTTGACCGGATCGGTCCACGTGCGACCGCCGTCGTCGGAGTGCCGGACGAACACGTCGCGCGGCAGATGTTCGAGCGCGAGCGGATCCCAGACAAGCTCATCATGATTCGCGTCGACGTAGACGGCGACGAGTCGCCCGTCGTGCGAACCGTCGACGGTATTCGTCAGACGCAGCAGGCGGGCACCGCGAGCAGCGCCGCCGGGCGCGGCTCCGCCGCCCAGTTCCTGCGAGATCTCGACGGCGTCGTCCAGCGACGCCCAGTCTTGCCCGCGCGCGACCGGGACCACCAAGCACGAAGCGAACGCGATGATCGAAGACCATGAACGGGCCATGGCGAATCTCTCCACCGTGAGAGGAGTGGACGATCGCCAAGAGTGGGCGCAACGAGGGTGCCGCGGCCGCCGCTCGGCGAGTGGAGATCGCGAAGGAGCGCCGCAAGTCGAGCGCACGCGCGACGGAGCGACTTCGCGCGTACCCGATTTCGACGTTTTGGATCGTGGCCGCCGACCGCGTCGTGCCGGTGGAGTTCGCGCAGTGTGGCGAGGATCACGCGGTCTATGGAGACGTCCGGCGACCAGGAGTTCGATCTCTTCGAGCGCAGGTCGTGGTAAGGATGGGCATCGCTCGACCCTGCGCCCGACACCGAAGGAGTTCTCCCATGCTTCGCAACAGTGGGTTCTTCGTAGCGCTCGCGCTGCTCGCGATGCCGGCTTCCGCCGGCGTGATCGTCGTCGATATCGCGGGCGGCCCCGGTTCGCAATTCACGCAGATCGGCTTCGCGGTCCAAGCCGCGGCCGAGGGCGATGTCATCCTCGTGAGGTCCGGTTCCTACAACCCCGTGTTCCTCGGCGACAAGTCGTTGACGATCCAGGCCGACGGCGGCGCGAGCCTCGTCGATCCGAACTTCGGCGGCGGGGGCGGACTGTCCATCGCGAATCTCTCCGCGGGCAAGCGCATCGTGCTGCGCGGATTGACGTTCGTCGGGCAGCTCGACTTCGGCAACGGCGTGTTCTCGACGTCGATGATCGCGCAGAACTGCGCCGGGACGCTGTGGATCGACACGTGTACGTCGAACTCGCAGGTCGTCGTCACGAACTGCGCGAACGTCGTGGTGACGAACTCGAACTTGCGCGGCGGCGATTGCATCCAGCCGCCGCTGTCGCCGCGTCCGGCGCTCGACGTCACGACGTCGAACCTCTTCGTCCATGACACGATCCTGATCGGAGGCAATGGATACGGTTCGAGCACGTCGCTGCCCATCCATCCAGGAGGCGACGGTTCGGCCGCGATGCGCATGGTGGGCGGCACGGCGTTCTTGTCGAACTGCGCGACGCGCGGTGGCGCGGGTGGCTTCGGCTTCCTGCATCCGAACGCGGGCTGCTTGAGCGCGGGACTCGGCGGGCCGGCGTTGCATCTCGCGAGCGGGAACCCCGCGGTCACGACGATCGACTGCGTCCTCGCCATCGGCAACCCGGGCAACACGCCAGGCGCCTGCAGCCCGCCGACGGGCACGGTGCCGCCCGTCGACGTCGACAGCGGGACGTGGACGCCGTGGGCTGGTACGCCCGGAGGTTTCACGGCGAGTTCGCCGGTGCGCGAACAGCAGTCGCTGCAGCTCGCGTTCAAGGATGCGGTCGGCTCGTCGGTCTTCGTCCTTCTGTCCGCGAACGCGTCGAGTGCGCTCACGCCGCAGTTCTCCGGCGCGCTCGAGCTCGCCGTGCCGTTGCTCGTGACCGGACTCGGTTCGATTCCCGCCGGTGGAACGCTGAGCCTCCCGATCGTCGTGCCGCCGTTGCCCGCGGGCGTGCTCGGCGTGGTCGTCTACCTCCAAGGCGCGACGTGCCCGCCGACGACGCCTTGCACGATCGGTCCGCCGGCCGCGGTGGTCGTGCTCGATTCGACGCTCTGACGGAATATGGGGCCGAACGTGGAACGAGTGCGGCTCGGTCGTCGCAAGGCAACTGGGCCGTGTTCAAGGCGAGCATCCAGCGCCTCGTCGACTTCACGTCGACGCGCGATCTCGTCCACGTCCTCGGAACGCACATCGAGATGACGACGACGCCGATGGTCGACTATCCACTCGGCGTGACGTCGCACCCGAACGAGCACGTGCTGGAACTCCGCCGTGAACACCTGATCGAGATGAACGAGGCGTTGAAGCTCCTGCCGACGCCGGTGCTGCAGAAGCACGCGGACTTCATCATCTATCCGGTGAACTGAAGGGTGAGGCGATGCGCCGGGGCGAGCGCGGACCGGTTGGCGCCGGGTTTACGGTGTGGGGCACGTAGGACTCGCGCCCGCGTAAATCGATCGCGGAGGCCCGAAAACACACAACCCCGCGCCAGTTGCGACACTGTGCGCGGGGTTGCGACTTCAAAAGTGGCGAGGGTGACGGGACTTGAACCCGCGACCTCTAGCGTGACAGGCTGCGATAGTAATCGCGGTTCTAGTGACGGGACAATGGGTTACGGCGACCCGGATTCGAAGTGCTGCAGTGGATGCTGCAGTGGCTCGGTGGTCGGGCCGATTTTGACCGCGCTCATGAGGTTCGACGAAGCGGATGGCAAGCGGGTGCTGGCGCACATCGTGGCATTGCTCGAAATGCCTCCGAAACGGCGCAGTGCGATCTTGACGCTCACCGAAGAGGCATGAAGACACGTCACGCTGTGCGACAGCTCACCGCGCGACTTGAAGCTTCTAGGTGCGAAGTCGGTGACGCCGCCTAACTCGTATGTGGCGCCGTGTAGCACGATTGCGACACAATAAACTCGGAAACGTCGAGGAATCCGGTTTCCATTGACGCGTTCCGGTCTAGCCTCCTCGTCGTATAAGAGGGCTGGCGTGCCGAGATCGGGAAGTCTCGTTTCAAGTCGGGTGTCTGGTAAAGAACGGGAACGGGATTCCTTGCGTCGAGGCTGACTGAACAGGTCGTCGTCTCAATTCCAAAAAGGCAGGCGAAGGGAAAGGAAACGCAATGGCTGGCGAATTTGTCGAGAAGACCCGGTCAATCCTTGCGGCTCTTCAGGAATCTGTGTGGGTACGGAATGAGGTGCAGAAGGCCGGGCTCCGCCCTCACGCCCCTGCACTATGGGTGAGGGGCGCGAGGGCGGAGCCTCTGTTGGATGCGTGTAGGCTCGCCGTGCATGAACGACAAAGAGCTGTACGCGCGCATTCTGGGCATCGAGCGTCCTTGGATCGTGAGCGAGGTCAAGCTCGACATGAAGGCCAGGGAAGTCGTCGTGTGCGTCGCGGTCGATCCGGCGACGCGCCTGCTTTGCGCGACCTGTGGGAAGGCGGCGCCGGGCTACGACTCGCGTCGACGCCGCTGGCGGCACCTCGACACGTGCCAGCTGCGCACGATCCTCGAAGCCGACGTTCCTCGAGTCGAGTGCCCGACCGACGGGATCCAACAGATCTCCGTGCCATGGTCCGAAGCCGCACTCGCGCTTCACCGCGTTGTTCGAATCGCTGGTGATCGACTGGCTGCGCGTCGCGCCGATCAAGTCCGTGGCCGATCTGCTGGACATGAGCTGGGACGAGGTCGACACGATTCTCCAGCGCGCCGTGAAGCGCGGTCTGGAACGACGCAAACTCGAAGTGCCGGCTCGGATTGGCGTCGACGAAACCTCGTTCCAGAAGCGTCACGAGTACGTGACGATCGTGACCGCACTGGACGGCGAACCCAGAGTCCTCCACGTCGCCGACGATCGCAGAACTGAGAGTCTCGACAGCTTCTACAGCCAGCTCAGCAAGGCGCAGCTCGAAGGCATCGAGGTCGTGGCGATGGACATGCACCGCCCGTACATCAACGCCACCCCGCAACCGGCTCGAAGCGGCCGACGACAAGATCGCCTTCGATCGATTCCACGTCGCCAAGCATCTCAACGATGCCGTCAACATCACGCGCAGGCAGGAGAACAAGGCGCTGCTCGAGCAAGGCGATCAGACCCTCGTCGGCACGCGCTACTGGTGGCTGCAGCGAGCAGGCCTTGAACCGATCGCCGACTCCATCGAGGGCTTTCAGGACTTCGCCAAGGGCATCCTCAAGACAGCCCGAGCCTGGGCCATCAAGGAAGCCGCTGCAATGCTCTGGAGCTTCCGTCATCGCAAGACCGCGCTGCGTGCGTGGAAGCGCTGGCTGGCGTGGGCGATGCGAAGCAGGCTCGAGCCGATTCGTCGCGCCGCCATGCTCATCAAGGAACACCTTGCTGGAATCGTCACCGCCATCGTCACGCGTACGACCAACGCCGCCGCCGAAGGCATCAACAGCAGGATCCAGTGGATCAAGAAGATGGCTTGTGGCTTCCGCAACCGCGAGCGCTTCCGGAATGCGATCTACTTCCACCTCGGCGGCCTCGATCTCCACCCTCAGCTATCCAATGTCACCCACACAGATTCCTGATGCGCCATCCTTGCACGTGTGGACGAGCAATCAAGCGGCGGAGTAGTGGCTCGGCGTCGCACATTCGTCAAAGGACTGCTTGGTCTGCTTGCTGTACCGGTGATTTGTCGGGACAGCAACGCGAGAAACCCTAATACGTGTCCGACAACGCTCACCGTCCGTCGGGTAGCTGACACGACGATCGTGGTTCCTTCGGATACTTCCACTTCAAGCACGACCCTACCCGGTACGAGCACATCCACGTGCTTTGAGGGCGGTCCTTTTGAACTGGAACTCGAATCAACCACGACGACGACATTCGAGTTCGACCCGGATGGTGCCGGCGAACTCGGAACACAGTCGGCGTCAAAGACGATATCATCAACCTGGACAATCACGCAGATGGGTTGGGTTTGCGTGTCTGGCAATGGATCGGAAATGAGCGCGACGGTCACAGTGACCATCCCAGAACATACCGTCGTGACTACGGCGGCTGTAACCTCAAGCTGGACAACTACCGTACGTTGCCCGTTGGTCCGCCTGGAATCCGGGGAATACGAGCTTCCTACCGAGTTTTCCCTTCCGGAGACACCCGACAACGGCGACTACGTCTTACAGGACAAGAGAGATATCCACTCCGCCGGCTCGCGATATGGCCAGATCCTGCGGAGAATCTCCCCTGTAACGCTCATCTAGCGCCGCATCAGGATTCCGCTTCGTAACCAAAACTGTCGCCGCACGGTTGCAAATGCCGAGCAACAATGAGTGTCTTTACATCCGGGACCCGGTCTTCTTCGGCAAGAACACGATCTATACCGGTGTTTACACCCGGATCCGAACCGACGCAGCGACGGCCGAGGCCCTGGGCGCCGTGCGGCGCTGCGAGATGTCCGTCGATGGCTACCTAAGAGTCCTGGGCGAAGCCGCCCAACAGCCTATCTCAAAGAGGTGGCTTCATGATTCCGGTTCGCTCGTCGGCCGAATACCGTTAGAAATCCGCCCAGAATATGATGTCATCGTAGTGGAGCAGGGCTATGGCGGTGTGTACGTCCACACTGTTGAGCTCATCAAGCAACTCCAGCGCAAGTACAGCGTCCTGCTGCTCTCACCAGTTCCTCCGTTGTTTTCGCAGCAGGTGGATGCTGACGTCGTGTCGCTCGATTCGATTCGAAAACGCGATCCCGGGGCAGATTACGGCACATATGTGCAATGCTTGCGCAGCGTGATTGCGAATACGAAGGCAAAGCTTTTATTGATTGCACACCGATCCCAATCCGTCTACCTCTTCGACGTAATGTTACGTCATCGCACGATAGTTTACTGCGACGGGTGGTATGACGGACATTTCCGGCTCGCCGAGGATATTGAGCTGCATAAGACCGAAATTCGTCGAGACTGGCTGCTGGACGAGCTTTTTTATCAAATCGCTGTATCGCCGCACGATTTCCTTGGGATCACGTCGGGTCCGGCAACAAACCTGGGTCTTCTCGAAGCCGGCTACCGAGCGTTGCGCGCCGCGTCGGAAAACTGGTGCTGGGGCAAGCACCAGTTGACTCGGTTCAGCGAATTGTTCCCGTCGATAAGGGACTCGCTTCGGCTCGTACTCCCGTTCACGTCACCGGCAATATTCGACCACGCACAAGTAGACCGTTCACCGCGCCTCTTTTTCACGACCACTATGCATAATATTGCCAAGAAAGGCTATCCGGAGCTCGTTACATTTCTCGATAAGAACCCGACACTCCGTGCCACCTGTATTGTTCGGCAGCCGGAACGCCTGCCAAGCACTCCGCCATACATACTGGAGCGGATAGAGGTAAAGAGTGTTACCAAGGCAGAGATGATTCATGAATATCATCGCGCTTGGCTAAACTGGCGAGTTAGTCGAGAGGAGAGCTCTCCTCTAAGTGTCCTCGAGTCGATGATCTGTGAGGTTCCTCAGATTGTCTCGCCGGTCGTCGCTGAACAGATTCCCCTTCTAGAAGACGGCGCAACCGGGTTTATCGTTGACCCGGACGACGGAGAGACTCTCAACGCCAGAGTAAATGAACTACTCCGCGACAAGAGCCTCCGTGACAGGATGGGCGCCGAGTGCAGGAGCCGGGCATCGGAGTTGGCTTATGACAAGCGACGCGACCTCATTGAACGCTGGCTTTAGTAGCCTCCCGCCAGCGTTCTTCGTGTTTCGCGAAGACTGTATTTATTATAGATCGCAACGATTGTTTCGACAAGGCGCTGGAGCAGTCGATCTCTCGGAAGCTCAAGCCAAGGTCGTTGAGCTCATGACCGGCGGCTGCTCGAGCTCCATCGCTCTGCCGCTACAACTCGCACGGCTCGGCATACAGGACACCGCAGTCAACTGTTTCGACGCACTAGTCTCTGGATCGGCGCATCCAAACAGTATCATCAAAACAATAGAGACCAGCGCGGTGGCACGTCCAGACGTCATAGTGCTGGCGCTTGGCGGCGGTCCCGAATGCGCTAACTTACAAGAGATTGTACGCCTATTTGGGGGCACCGGGAAGCGTGTGTTGATCCTTACTGCCGATCGCAAGCAGCTCCCGGACGTCGACGCAGTCATCGTCGATCCCGAGTCAATTGCCACACGGCCGCTTAGCATTCTTGAGTTTGTGCAGATAGCTCGCGGTCTAGTACGGACGTTCGGGACGGCCGCGCTTCTCGTATGCCGTGAAGTCGATGCGATCTGCTTTGCCGACCTTCTTCGACGCCGTAACGCTGCGGTTTTACTCAATCAAAGCTGGCCAGGTGCTACTTCGGTCCGAACGGCACTCGCTGGAGCGCGCGGACTTTCCGATCCAAGCGCCGATGAGATATGGGAACTGCTATATTCGCTTCGTATTCTGCCATCGGATAAAGCATCAGAATTGAACCGTGGTACGTCTTTGACTTTCGCGCGACTGCATGCATACTCGTTGCAAGCGGCGCGTCTTGTCGCGTACGTTAGTATGGACCAAACTCGGGCGCTTCGAGCCGCTGGTGTCGCTGGCACAATCTTGCCATTAAGACCGTATACTGCTGACGTACGAAGCCCTACCAACGCATTGGCGGTACACGTCCTGGCCGACCCCGAGGGAGACGTGGAACGGTTGATCCCATTGCTCGCTCTTGTCCGGAGAGTTGCCATCGAGCAGACGAGCGCGGCGACAGTAACGCTAATCGCTCATGGCGTCCCATTCGAAGTATCTATGGGAGCGAACTCCGTGCAAATCCGTAAGCGAGCAAGTCGGGGGACACCAAGCTGTTACGTGGTCGTACCGGGAATGATGCGCTCATGCCGTACCCTATTGGGAGCTTTGGAAGAGCACGTGCCCGTTGCGGCAGTTCTACCCGGGACGGACGCATCCCCTTTGCGCGAACTACTACGTAGCATTCTATTGAGAGGTAATGTTAGTAATTCACTTACCGATTTCTTGGCCAATGTGAGCAGCCGCGATAGTTTCAGCGACAGCTCTCGACTCGCGGACCAAAAGAAGTTGCTGGCGCGATGCTGCGTTGTAGAGAACCTCTTTCAATGATGCGACATAGGGTGGTCATCGCTAGCGCAATATCCTGCGGCGTCCTTGCCTGGATTCTGTGCATGTACGACTCCGTTGATATTACTGAACACCGACCAGCGTTTGTGCCCACGCCCGTCGAGGAGTTCGCACCAGAAGAGAAGGTTATTGTGTCCCCGGACCGAGCGGAACACAAGCCATCTAACGGCCTACGGATTCGAAGCACGAAGTGGAGCGAAAAGGCGGTTGAGAAAACCGGAGAGGTGAGTCCGATTCATATCGCGATGCGAGCAATGGACTCGCGCGGAGATTCCATTCAGGAATGGGTGATTCTCGCGAACGCGCAGGTGAATCGTTCGCAAGAAGGGCTAGTCCGGTTCGACGTGCCTGCCGGCGAGCGCTTCGTCGCGGCGGCGCGAGGTTTCATGTGCAAGGAGCTCGTCGCGGAGGAGAGTTTCACTAATACGCTGCAGTACGTCACATTGGCGGATGCGAACAGTTTAATGATTGATGTAGACATAAGCGACATTGATAGTGATGGCGGGTGCCCAGGATTGATCGCGACTGTTGCGTTCGATATTGACGAACGGGTTAATCGGAGTGCTTTTGAAATGCGGACCGAGGCAAAAGGTGCGGTACCGTCTGGCGCGTCGCGATTTGGGTCCCGTTTTACTGTCGAATACCCAATGACGGATGATGGTCAGATCATGTTGCGAGATCTTCCTTCGGATCGTTCCCTGGCGATTTCGGTCCGCGATAGCTATTATACGATCATTCACGAAGAGCACATCGTACTCGACTGCGGAGGCGCACGCCAAATCGCGATCTCGACGCCGCGGTCACCTTGCAGGCTGGGTGGCCGCCTTCTCGGACCCGAATCTGCACCCGTCCGGGATGCCCCTTTTAGAGCGGTAAGCGATCTCAACGTTAGGTACACGAAAGCAGACGGCGCTTTTGAGTTCCAGAATGTCTACGGGGATAGCGTAGAGGTGATAGTGGATCCGCCGGGGAGATCGCGCGTTAGGGCAACGCTAAGGAGAGGGGAGCCGGACGCAGTACTGCGGCTCGGCGGAGAATAGAGAACTTTGGCTTCGCGATAGCACTTAGGCGAGCACTCGCGAGAGTGGGAGAGCGCCTGTGACCGTTCGCGGCCCCGCGATTAACAGCGAGATCGCGCTTGGCTTCAGCGGCTGCATGCGGCGGATGGTTAACACGTTACGGCCTGGCGATGGAAAAGAGCCGGCGGCCAGCTTGGCGGCTTTCTGCGGACGCCCGCGGCGCGAACGGGATCCCACGCATCGCTCGAATCGCGCCAGTCCGGTTAGCAGCCCGTTGAAAAGGTCTGCCGAGCAGTCGGGCATGCGAGAACGAGCAGGGCGAGGCGCGCCGACGAGGCGTATCGACGGGCAGATACGGCGAGGAGGCGGAACGACGCCAGGCGTCGTTCGCAGCCGACCGAATGCGGGCGGACTTTTTCAACAGGCGGTTAGCTCGCCATTTAGCGTCACAGGCTTCGACGGAAATCGCGGTTGTAGTGATGCGACAACGGGTTACGGCAGGTCGGAATTGAGGTGCTGCAATGGGCGCCGCAGTGATTCGGGATGGGATCCGGCTTCGAGTGCGCTCGCAACCCTCGACGACGCGGAACGCGCGGGGTTGATTGTGCAGTTGGGGCGCTCGTGGCGATGCCGCAGAAGCGGCGCAATGCGATCCTGGGACGGACGGACAACGCGTGACGCCCGAACTTACAAGCTGCTCGCGGGCGATTGCATTCGATTCGGCAGAAGTGCGATAAGCCGAAACGATGGCAATCAAAGCAACAATAACACCGCCAACTCCGGCTAGTGCGCCGAGCCAGATTGAGTGCGAGGCCAGCCATCGCACGACGCGATTCCTGTGCCAATAACAGAATGGTGTTCCCGCCTGTGGAGGTCGGCGGCAGGGCGCGCCCTTCCGATTCGAACCGCTGCAAGTGAGCATAACGCAATACCACCTGTAGGCCATTGAACTCTAGACGGCGGCACTGAACCAGTATCGTCCAAGAATATCGCGGGACGTGTTACTTCTTGGAGCTGTGTTCCGTTGGCCTAGATCCGAGTGGAAATCCATCGAAATCTACAAGCACGCTGGCGAAGACACCTGAATGGCGAGTTCGGCACGTGCCTTGAAACAACGCGCCCCGGGCCTACGGTTGCGCATCTTCCCGCGCCGGCGCGCGGCCGGCGAACGACTGTCTAAGTAGTAGTCTGGAGCGAGCAAGCACGCAGGTGTCGGATTAGAAAACAGACGGCGGGTGCTGTAAACCAAGCTAAAGTCTGTGTTTGTGGAGGCGCTCAACGAATCCCCAGCGCTATCTCCAGTGCTCAGGCCAAGGTCCTCGCGTCCGAGGGCCACGGAAGCGCGATGACTACCCTGGGCCAGGCGCTTCAACCACTGCCGGCACGCGCGCGTGGGCGCATTGTCGCTCACGTCGTCGCACTCCTCGCCATGTCGCTGCGGCGTCGCGCAGCGATCTTCGCGCTCACAGACGAGGCCGAGTAGGTTCTTCAGCCTCGTACATGCGTCTAGCGAACCGGAGCCGGCTTCTGACCTTGTCCCCTCACGAGCTATCGCGGGCGGCGGTTCGCAGACGCTCACCGAACTGAGAGAATGGGCCGCTTCCCAACCCAGCTCTCGCTGAGAGTCGCAGATGCCAACTGTAGTGCCCTCGCGACGTGAGATACTCCTACTGCCGTGGGTGACGATTGACTCGCCGCTGCACCTTCTCGGGTTTCAGTTCGTGCCGTGGGCGGCGACCCGCGCGCCCCTCGACGTCGACCCATCATTGCGGCCCAAGGTCGCGGCGATCTGCGCGACATACCGCAACCAGTACGGAACCCCGCTTCTAAGCCTCACGCTCGCGTTTCGCGCGGGAGATCGCGAACTCGCGCCGCTGAATCGTAACGAACGTGAGCGCGCATCATGGGCGCGCCTGGCGCTCGCGACTGCCGCGCTCGCTTCACGGCGGTTCTTTCACCACGCCACGGAGTATTGCAACGCCACTCACTTCGCGATGTTCGGGCATGGGGTCGCGGACGGGATCGCCATTAGGTCCCGCCGACGCGATGGGCCCACGCTCGCTGGATGGCCGATTGAGCGCTTTCAACTCGGTTGCGCCGTGCACGCGCAGCCGATCCGGCTGCGCGTGCACGGCGAAGACGGCGCTCCGTCCGACTTGACCCTCGACCTCGAACTGCTGCGCCTCGTTGAGCGCGTCGCGCTGCTCGGCGACGATTTTGGGCTCTCCGATAGCTTGAGTGGGTCATGGGAGGGGCGGGCTGAGGACGATTCCAGCGCAGCAGAGGAAGATCATGGCGCTGAGGGCGAGCCAACTATGGAAGCCGAAGGCACGGCGAACGATCATTCGGATGAGGTTGTTGAAGCCTTCGACGAAAGCATTGGTGAGTCGTTCGCGGACGTAGGCGAGGATTCCGGGGAAGTGCTTGCGGATGGTGCGTGCGACGCGCACGAACGGCTTGAGCCTGGAGCGCACTGCCCACGCGATCCACTGGCGCAGTTCGAGTGGACGTGATCGCGTTCGTGTCGTGGGCGGAGCGCAGCGGCCTGACGCCTGACAAGCGCTTGAGCGGACTCGTGCCGAAGCAGGACGAGAACGCCGATCGACGGAAAGTGCGTCGCGCACTCACGGACGAAGAACTGCAATGCCTCGTCGCGACGGCTGCGAAGCACGATCGCGCAGCTTGGTACCTCGCAGCGATCCACGCGGGACTTCGGCGCGGCGACTTGATCGCGCTGACTTGGGGTGACGTGGACTTCGACGCGCAATCGCTGACGATTCGCGATGGCAAGGCGAAGCGCCCCGACGTGTTGCCCATGCACGAACAGCTCGCGGCTGCTCTCAAGGCGATGCGTCCCGCGACGGCACTTCCGAGTGCGCGCGTGTTCGCTGCCGAGGTCACGAACGAGATGCGGCGGGACGACTTCCTCGAAGCCAAGATCCCGCTCGTCGACGCGGAAGGACGCACGGCCGACCTGCACGCGCTTCGGACGACGCTCGGGAACGCGCTTGGCGCTTCAGGGGATCGCGCCCCAGCTCGCGCAGCGTCTCATGCGGCACGGCGACTACCGCACGACGCTGAAGCACTACACGGCCCTGCAGCTCCACGACGCGGCGGCAGCACTCGCGAAGCTTCCGGCAGTCGGCCCGAGTTCCGCGAACGCCGACGCGAAGAGCGCCACCGGAACCGATGGCACCGACACCGTGCTGCAACGGTTGCTGCAATCGGGTGCTGCAACGGTTGCTGCAAACCACGAACGACCCGATGCGACCCCGTGCGACCCCGCCACCCCCGAAAACGCACAACCCCGCGCCAGTTGCGAAACTGTGCGCGGGGTTGCGACTTCAAAAGTGGCGAGGGTGACGGGACTTGAACCCGCGACCTCTAGCGTGACAGGCTAGCGCTCTAAACCAACTGAGCTACACCCCCGCACGTCGTTCGATCGCGCGGAAGGGCGGAGATCCTAGCGGGGGCGAGACGGAAGAAAAGAGGGGAGATTCGCTGGTTCCGAACCTGCCTTTTCGGTGGTTCGGCGCCGCGATGGACGCGGGTGCGGCGGGCTCGGGCGGGAGTTCAGCCCGCGAGCGGCAGGCTGACGACGACGCGGCGGCTGCCGCGCTTGTCGCGTTCGACCGAGAACGTGGCGTCGTGCTCCGACAGGATCGGACGGATCGAGCGCAACAGTGCCGTCTGGCGGCGCAAGTCGGGGAAGATGCCGGCCGCGCGCGACGCCTCGCCCTCGATCACGATGCGCAACTGCAGGCCGACCAGCGCGAACTGGATGCCGGTACAGGGGCTGTCCGACTCGGCCAGCAGCAGCACGCCCGAGAGGACGAGCTGCGCGATGCCGACCGGGTCGACTTGGACGAGGCGCGTGCCTTCGTGGTCGCGCTGCAGTCGATGCTGCGCACGCACCGGCGCGGTCGCGACTTTGCCGGCGTGTCGGCGCACGCGCCGCACGACGTCGGCGGCGAGCACGCGCGTGGTCATGAAGCGCCGGCGGCTGCCCGGCTCGGGCGTCGTCCGCTGCAGCGGTTGCTCGTCGGTGACGAACAGCGCCTCACGATCGTCGCCGAGCGCGCGGGCGCTCGCCGTGATGCGCGCCTTCGGTTCGCGTTCGACGAGGACGAGGTACGAGGTCTTGGCGTCCGGCTCGCGATCGCCATCGCCGACGAGACGCGTCAGCGTCAGCGCGGCGAGCGACGTCGCCTCGTCGAGCGCGAGCGCCGCTCGCGCGGCGCCGTTCGCGTACACCACGCGACCACTCGCGTGACGCACGAACACCGCGCACGGAGCGTGGTCGAGCAACGCGCGCGCGTCGTGCGCGGCGAACTCGTCGGGCAGGGTCGAAATCGGCTGAGTCATGCGATTGGAGCAACTCGTCGGGGAGAGAGACCGCGCGCGCAGAGAGCGTTCGGAGTTGGGGCGCTCTGCGACACCTTCCGCCGTGGACGATGTCGGCGCTTGCACTCCGCCGTCTTGAGCTTGGACTCCCGTCGTTTCGTCGCATGACCCGACTGTTTCAATCGCGGTGCCCGATGCCAGCGAGTCGATCGCCCCCGGGCGACTCCGGGGGCGTCGCTCCTGCCGTCACAGATCCTCGTAGTGGAACGTGCGCGTGACCCCGTCGAACGGTTTGCCGTCGAGCTCGGCGTACGGGTAGATGAAGAAGTTCAGCGGCGGGCCCTGCTGCGGCGGCACCAACACGAGGTCGCGGCCACGCGAGAACGCGACGCGGTCGGCGGTCAACGAACCGAAGTAGTAGTCGGCGAGCTCAGGATGCTTGTCGGCCTCCGACGCATCGACCGGGACCCACCCCACGCCGTCGACGTAGAACTCGGCCCAGCAGTGGTAGCCCTTCACTTCGCCGGTACCGCGCGTCTCGGGCAGCGGGAAGCCCATGATGAAGCGCGCCGGGATGCCGCGCGAACGTGCCATGGCGATGAACAACGCGTGGAAGTCGGTGCAGTTGCCGAAGCCGGCCGAGCATGCGTGCGCGACGTCGCCACGGCCCCAACCCGTTCCGTCCTTCGAGTAGCGCATGTGGTCGAGGACGGCGCGGTACATCTTCTCGCCGGCCTCGAGGCGATCGGTGGTCGTGCCCGCGGCCTTCTCGGCCATCGCGGCTGGTCCCGCGTTCCACGGTGCGAGCGCGTCGGGCGCGAGGTCGCGCGGCTTCGGCGCGTCCGTGAATGACGAGCGCTCGTCGTCGCGCTTGCGCTCGATCGACTGCACGCGCAACTTCATGGCGATCGAGGTCTCGCGCAGCGCGTCATCGGAAAAGCGCAGGTGGATCATGCGCGTGCCGGTCTCGGGATCGGTCGCGATCGCGTAGGGGACGGTCGCCGCGACGTCCTCGATCGTCACGCGTTGCGCGGCGGTCGACGTCGGCAACGGCAGCCACACATCGAGCCGCTGCGCGCCCGCCGGCGCTTTCGGCACGTTGGCGACGTAGGTGAAGCGGAACTCGCGCTGCGTCGCGCCATCCTTGATCACGAGTTCGGGCTCGGCATCGCCGCGCAGCCAATCACCGATCGAGCAACCCGTGGCGCATCCGGCGAGAGCGACGGCGGTGAAGATTCGAGACAGCATGTTCATCGAGAGAGTCTCCCTTCGAGTTCCATCGCACGCGACGCGTGCGGAACGAGATGTGGATCGAGGAGTCCGCGGTCTTCGGTCATTCAGCGGACTCGCACCAGACGTGCACGTTCGGTGGCGGACAGCGCTCCTTCGCGTTCGAGATCCTCGAGGAAGCGCAGTCCGTCGGTGTAGTACCCCGCGGTCCTCGTCAAGTGCGGCACGCGCGCGACGAACCAGCGGTTCAGCGCCTCCACGAACAACTCGCGGAGGTACTTGGCCAGGATCGACGCCAAGGCGACTTCGAACGCGAGCGCTTCGGCGCCGATCGCGTACTCGATCTCGAACGCGTCGGCGCCGCGACCGACGGCGTACGCCGAACGCGGCTTCGATTCGAGCTTCGTCGTCACGCCGCGCAACGGGAACGCGAGCTGCAGCAGGTCGCCGTAGTGCTGGCGTCCGCCGTGGCGATCGCACAGCACGCGGAAACGCTCGCCGCGGGTTCGCGCGAGCAGGGCTTCGAGCACGTCGACGTTCGCCGCGAACAACACACGCGCCTTGGAGCCCAGCCGCTCGCACTGGTCGTTGTAGTCGTTCTCGAGCACGGGGCGCAGCGCGAGGACGACGGGCTCGATGCGTTCGCGCGCCGCGGCCTCGCGGAGTCTTCGCGTCGACGTCGCGATGCGTTCACGCGATGCGACGAGCGGCAGCTCGAAGCGCTCGAGCGCTTGCGCGTACCACGGCAGCGCGTCGACGCGCGGCGCGGTGCCGACGGCATGGCGGCGCAACAGTTCACTCGCGGTCGCAGGGATGGAGCCGCCGTTCGCCAGCGCCAGGAACGCGAGTGCGGTGGTCTCGATCGCGGCCATGCCGTGGCCGGCACGATGCACGAGCTTCGAGTCGGCGACGGCGACGCGATCGGAGTCGATCGGCACGGGCTCGCGCGCAACGACGTCGTCGAGGGCGTCCCAGACGTCGATCCCTCGCGGCGAGCGGAACGCGGTCAATGCCGTCACGAGCGGACCGAGCAGCGGTCCGTAGCCGGCTTCGTCGATTCCCGCCTGGATCACGCGAATTGGCCCTCAAGACACCCCACCTGCGAGCCGAGAGGAGAACGATTGTCCTCGTCGCTGTCGAGGTGTCTCCATGCGTTGTCTCGTCGCGCTCGATGATCCCGATGTCCGCGACCCGGTGGTCGCGGCGCTGCGCGCGTTCGGCGGCATCGACATCGATTCGACCTCGGTCGACGACGGCCGCACGATGCTGCGTCGGCGGCGCTACGACTTCGGCTTGGTCCCGATCGAAAGCGGCCAGCGCTCGGTCGACGTGCTGTGGGAAGACATCGAGCGCCTCGCCGCCGACTTGCCGCTGATCGCGTTCTCGCAGAACTCGAACGTCGCGCTGCGCCGCGTCGAAGGGCGTCGGGCCGGCGTGTTCGCTCAATTGTCGGTGCCGCTCGATGCGATCGAGCTGTTCAAGACGCTGCGTCGCCTGCTCGACCGCTTCCGGCGCTTGCGCCCCGAGCGGCGCGAGGCGCGGGCATCGCCGCGCTGACGTGCGTCGGGCGCGACGGCGTCAGCCGCGCCGCGATCCGCGCACGTACTGGATCAGGCCGAGCAGGAACACGGGCATCAGCGTCCACTGCGCCGTCGACAGGCCGTACCAAATGCCGCGTTCGGCTTCGTCGCCGCGGTAGATCTCGCAGATCCAACGGCCGATCGGATACAGCATCATCGCGACGTACAGCACCTGACCCGCGAAGCGACGGCGGCGCGCGACCCACGCCAGCACCAGGAAGATCAGGAACGCCTTGATCAGCATGTAGAGCTGCGTCGGATGGAGTGCGACGCCCTGCCAGCGCTCCGGCAGCAGCGAGTCCGGATTCTTCGGGAACGTCACCGCCCACGGCAGATCGGGCGCGGGGCGGCCGTAGTCGTCCCCGACGAGGAAACAGCCGATGCGGCCGATCGCCTGGCCGAGCAGTGCGCCCGGCATGCAGACGTCGGCGAGATCGAGGAACGACACTTTGTTCTTCTTGCAGAAGATCCAGCCGAAGAAGAACGCGCCGAAGAACCCGCCGACCGAGACGATGCCGCCCTTCCAGATCTGCAAGACGCGGAGCGGTTCGTCGGCGAAGTCCTTCTCCCAGTGGATCGCGCAATAAAGCAGGCGCGCGCCGATGATCCCGCCGGCGATCAACCAGAGGAACAGGTCGTTGACGACCTCTTCCGACACGAGCCCGGTGCGGCGGGCTTCCTTCGTCGCGAACCAGAGTCCGCCGAGGAAGCCGAGAGCCACCATCACGCCGAAGGCGTGCAGCTTGAAGTCGCCGATCTGGAACAGGATGGGGAACATGGCCGCTTCCGTGCCGAATCCGCACACGCGGGACGAAAGCGACGGATCCTAGCGGCGAGCTGTGAGCGGAGCGGATCCCGAAACTCGGCTGTTTACGGCGGTTCGAGCCCGGTCCTTGGCGTTCTGGCGCCGTATCGCCGCTCCTTCCGGGACGCGCGACGCTGGCACGCTCCTTGCCATGGAGAGTCGTGTCCGAAGACAGACATGGTTTCCCCGACTCGTTGAACTTGGTGTTTTTTGAACGAGACGGGTGCCCACTCATCGTTCCGAGAGCATGAGCCGGGGAAGCCGATCCGATGAACCGCTCGGGTGCCGCGTGGGCACTCGAGCGGTTTCTTTCGTGCCGATGCGCGACAACTTGTTGACCGGCGGCGTGTGAATCGGTTGCTTCGCGCCCCTTCGCACCGACTTCGAACCAACCCGAACGAACCCGCCATGCCCCAAGCGACCCCGCTGGTCGACCTCAGCCGCGTCGACCTCAGCCGCGACGTCATCTCGAAGGACAAGATCTACGAGGTCCTGCCGCATCGCCACGAGATGGCGCTGCTCGACGGCATCCTCGCGTTCGAACCCGGCGAGAGCGGTTTCGCCGTCGGCTACCACGACGTGCGCGACGACGAGTTCTGGGTGCGCGGCCACATCCCGGGCCGACCGCTGATGCCGGGCGTGCTGATCGTCGAGAGCGCCGGTCAGTTGTGCGGGTACTTCTTCGAGCGCGTGATGCTCGCGTCGGGCGAGCGCTTCTTCGGATTCGCTGGGCTCGAGGCCGTGCGCTTCCGCGGAGTCGTCGTCCCGGGCAAGCGCCTCTACCTCGCTTGTCGTCCGCAGAAGATGCGCACGACGTCGGGCGTGTTCGACGCGCAGGGAACGATCGACGGCGAGATCGTGTTCGACTGCGTGGTGAAGGGGATGGCGATCCCGAAGTGAGCGGCGACGCCGTCGCGACCGCGCATCGCGGTGCGGGCTTCGCTCATTTCCCGCCGGAGGTCGGCTTCGGTCCGAACACCTCTTCGGGCCGCTCGCCGTTCTTCAAGCGTTCGAGTTCTTCGGGCGTCAGCTTTTCATAGTCGCGCGGGTCGGGTTCGAGCGTGAACGTCCACTCGACCTCGTCGCTGACGCCGTTCAGCGTCCGTTGCTCGACGACCCGGATGTACTCGTTGCGCCAGACTTTCACGGTGTAACTGCCCGGTGGCACGGGGTGCAGATTGACCTCGCCGGTCTCGTCCGTCTCGCCGCGGATCACGCCCTCGCCGGCGCCGCTCCACAGGCTCACCGTTGCGCCGACGAGGTAGTTGCCGGCCGCGTCGCGCACGTGGATCGTGATGTCGTTCTGCTCGGGGACGAAGAACTTGACGGTGTAGCCGCGGCCCGCCGCGACGTAGATCTGCTGGGGTCCTTGCGGCGACAGGTTCTTGTTGCCGAGCGCGACTTCGTACGTGCCCGGCGGCACCATCGAGAACAGGAAGTGCCCGTCGTCGTCGGTATGAGCCAGGCCCGTGACGATCTCGGAGCCGGGGTCGTCGAGTGCGAGGGGCCGCAGACGCACGTCGATCCCGCCGATGCCGCCGTCCTCGTCGTCGTGGACCACGCCTTCGACGTACGCTCCGCGCGAGAGCTCGAGCGTGACGTCACCCTTCGTCGGCACCTCGACGTTGGTGACGACGAGCTCTTCGTAGCCGAGCACGCGGACGTGGATGTTGTAGAGGCCCTCCGCGATGTCGCGGTACGTGAACGTGCCGAGCTTGTTGTGCCAGACTCGCGTGCGGCGCGGGTCGTCGATGAGGCGCCGCACGTCCCCTTCGTTGGTGCGCGCGAGCGCCATCGTGTATTGCGACACCGGTTGCTTCGAGATCGAGTCGATGACCTTGCCGTGCAGCGTCGCGGTGCCCGTGCCGACCGAGTTGATCTTTTTGTAGTTGTCGAGTTGCCGCTGCATGCGGTCGAGCGACTCGTCGCGAGGCAGCGGGGCGGCGGCGGCGCGAGTCGGCTCGGCGGTCGGTGCGGTCGGTGCGCGGGCGACAGGCTGTTGCGGAGCTTCGACCGTCGGTAGCGGCGCCGGCTCGGTCTTGAACAGCACGAACCCGACCGCGGCGAGCGCGGCGAGACCGGCGAGCGTCAACACGACCAGGCGGGTGTTCGTCATGTGTTCCGCACAGTAGCCGCAACGATCGAATCGCGCCGGGTGTGGCGGGATTCGACGGTTGGCAGCCGTGGGAGGACGGGGGTAACGTAACCGGTTCGATTCGGCCGTGCGGCTCGTCGCCCCGAACGCGTGCGAAGCAGCACGCCCGGTGCGCACGATCGCGCGCTCCACGCGGCAACCTCCTTGGGTGTTCGAATGAACCGAAGTCTCTGCGTCGGCTTGTCTTGCATCGTGTTGTCCGGCGTTGCGCTCGGGCTCCTCTCGCGGGAGTCCGCGGGCCAGTCCAACGCAAGCTCGAAGCCGAAGACGATCCTGCTCGGATTCGACGGCGTCGACGCCGAGCTCACGTCGCAGTGGATGGCCGACGGTCACCTGCCGAACCTCAAGAAATTGTCGCAAGCGGGCACGTACGCGCCGCTCGTCACGGCGAACCCGGCGCAGTCGCCGGTGTCGTGGGCCGTCCTCGAGACCGCGTCGAACCCGGGCAAGACGAACATCGGCGACTTCGTTCGCCGCCAGATCAGCCTGGCCTCGGACGCGCCGATGCCGGCGCTGCAAGGCGTCTCGAAGAAGTACGTCGCACCCGAAGAGGTCGGCCAATACGTCCAAGGCCTGTCCAAGGCCGAGTTGTTCGTGTTCTCGCTCGGCGTGCCGGCCACCGCGACCAAATGGACCGCGATCTTCGCAGTGGTGTCGTTGCTCGTCGCCTTCGTGCTGTTCCGCTTCGTGTTCCGCCTCGGCAAGATCGGCGCGCTCGTCGTCGCCTTGCTGTTCGGCGGCGCGGCCGCCGCCGCGATGGTCGTGCTGACCGGCTCGATCCCGCCGCGCGTGCCGGTGCCGGTCAACGAGCGCCAGGGCAAGCCGTTCTGGGACGTGCTCGGCGAGGCCGGCGTGCGGTTCACCGGACTCCAAGTTCCGGCGGCATTCCCCGCGTTCGCGAACGAGAACGTGAAACTGCTCGGCGGCCTGTTCGTCCCCGACGTGCAGGGCGGCCCGGGCTCGTGGTCGATCTACACGAACGACGAGTGGGAGTACGCGAAGGCCGACGGCAACTCGACCGAGACCGGCGGCAAGGTGTTCAAGGTTTACGAGGAGAAGGACGGCACCATCCGCACCAAGCTGAACGGCCCCGAGAACTTCGCGGTCGAGCAGCCGTTCAAGGTCGAACTCGAAGCCCTCGACAAGAAGCTCGCCGAACAGGGCATGAATGAAACGACCAAGGCGAAGCTCGAGGAACAGCGCCGCGCCGTCAACGGGGAGTACCAGGCCTGGAGGAAGACGGGCAATCGCGTTCAAGTCGAGATGACGATCAAGCCCGACTACGCGGCCAAGACCGCCGCGATCACGATCGACGGCCAGACACAGACGGTCGCGATGGGCGGATGGTCCGATTGGTTCCACATCACGTACAAGTTGAACCGCATCCTGAAGCTGAAGGCGGTCGGCCGCATCCACGTCGCGCAATGCACGATCGACAAGAACGAGAACCGTCGCCTCGAACTGTTCGTGCCACCGATCTCGATCTCGCCGGAATGGCAGCCGCCGATCCTGCCGATCTCGTGGCCGCGTGAGTTCGCCGCGCAGATCGCGGAGGACTGCGGCACGTACGACACGATCGGCTGGGCCTGTTGGACCAACGCGCTGAAGGACGGGAAGATCAGCGAGCAGGCGTTCATGGACTCGCTCGACTTCACGCTGAAGTGGCGCACCAAGCAGCTCGAGCGCGAGCTGAAGAACAAGGACTGGGAAGTCCTGTTCCACGTCGAGTCGGTCACCGACCGCGCCGGTCACTTGCTGTTCCGCTTCATCGACCCGAAGCATCCGCAGTACGACACCAAGGCAAACGACGGCTCGCTGCTGCGCGACCAGTTGGTGAAGGCGTACGGCCGCACCTTCCCGCTGAAGGACGGCATCGTCGAGACCTACAAGGAAATGGACCGCATCGTCGGCGAGATCATGACGCGCATGGACAAGGGCGAGTTCGGCCCCGACGCGCGACTCGTCGTCGTCTCCGACCACGGCTTCGAACCGTTCCGCTACGGCGTGAACCTGAACGTCTGGTTGTGGGAGGAGGGCTACCTCGTCGTCAACGGCCAGAAGGAGACCTGGGGCAATCGCGCCGAGATGCTGACGAAGCTCGTCGCCTCCGCCGACTTGAAGACCGGCGACAAGGTCGACGTCGCCTCCGCCGACTTGAAGACCGGCGACAAGGTCGACGTCGGCACGATCATCGACGGCGACACGGGCGGCAACCTCGCCTACGTCGACTGGAAGCGCACGAAGGCCTACGCGATGGGTCTCGGCAAGATCTACATCAACAAGAAGGGCCGCGAGACGGCCGGCTCGGTCGCCGCGGCGGACTTCGATGCGACGGTCGACGAGATTTGCGCGCGGCTCGAGAGCTCGCTCGACCAAGAGCGCGGCCAGGCGAAGATCGCGCTGCGCGCGTACGCCGGCCGCAAGATCTACAACGGCCCCTACCTCGAAGAGCCGGGCGACATCATCCTCGGTTTCGACGTCGGCTATCGCTCGTCGTGGCAGTCGACGCTCGGCGGCTTCGAACAAGAAGGCATGGGCAAGCAAGGCATCATCGTCAACGACCAGCCTTGGACCGGCGACCACTGCGGCGTCGATCCGAGCCTCGTGAAGGGCATTTTCTTCAGCAACAAGAAAATGGCGCTCGAGGCCGAACCGAGCCTGTTGAACATCGCGCCGACGATCTGCTCGTTCTACGGAGTGGCCACGCCGCCGGAGTGGGACGGCACGCCGTTGAAGCTCGCGCAGTGAGCTCGCTGACCCGATGAGCGCGAAGAAGGCGTCCCCGTCACCGCCGGCGTTCCTGCTCGAGCGCAAGGCGCTGGTCGAGGACGCCATCGAACGGCAATTGCCGCCGCGTTCGGCGCAGGCGCCCGAGTTGTTCGACGCGATGCGCTATGCGCTGTCCGGAGCGGGTAAGCGCGTGCGGCCGGTGCTCGTGTTCGAAGCCGCGGAACTGCTGAAGCGGCCGGCGGCACGCGTGGACTTCCTCGCCGCCGCGGTCGAGTTCATCCACAGCGCGTCGCTCGTGCTCGACGACCTGCCGAGCATGGACGACGCGGCGACGCGGCGCGGCCAGCCCGCGGTGCATGCGAAGTTCGGCGAAGCGCTGGCGATCCTCGCGGCGATCGCGCTGCTGATGCGCGCGACCGAAGTGATCGCGCAGGGTTGCGTGCGCGAGAAGATCGCTCGCGAGGTCACGGCCGAGCTGATCGCGATGGCCTCGGCGACGGTCGGCGCCGACGGCATGGCGGCCGGGCAGTGGGCGGACCTCGCCAAGATGGGCGCGGGCGCGACGCTGTCGACGATCGAGTTCGTCCATCGGCGCAAGACCGGCCGGCTGTTCGAACTGTCGTTGCGCGGCAGCGCTCTGCTGTGCGGCGCGCACGACGCGGAACTCGCGGCGCTCGACGCGTACGGCAAGAACCTCGGCCTCGCGTTCCAGGTCAAGGACGACTTGCTCGACGTCGAGGGCGATGCGGCCGTCCTCGGCAAGCCGGCCGGCAAGGACCGTGAGAAGACGACGTTCGTCGACCTCGCGGGGCTCGAGCCCGCGCGCGCGCTGGTCCGCGAGCTGATCGCGACGGCGAGCGACGCGCTCGGTCTGTTCGGCAAGCGCGCGGATCGACTGCAGCAGTTGGCCACGTACGTCCGAGATCGGGATCGGTGACCGACCGTGCTGCCGAAGTGGGCGAGCCATGCGCTTCGTCCACGCGGTCCATAGACTGCGCGCCTCCGCGCGAGCCCGCCACTCGAGGCCGCCGTCCGCGCGCCCTTTTTCGAGGACGAGGTGTTGACGTCTCCGACCGAACCGACACCCGACGCCGATCCCGTGCGAGCGGAGCTGAAGCAGCTCGGCTACCTCGAGAATCCGCTGTCGCGGTTCTTCGTCGGCGGCGGTGAACTCGGCCGGCGACCCGCGTGGCGCACGCATCTGCGCGTCGGCCTCGGCGTCGGCATGGTGCTCGGATTGCTCGTGGCGTTGCTGTTCTCGGGTGTGTTCGCCGCGACGCGTCCGTTCGCGCAACCCCAGAGCGACACCAGCATCGTGTTCCTGTTGTTCGTCGTGCTCGGCGTCGTCGTCGCGTTCGCGCTCGGCATCAGCGCGTCGATCGCGATGTACGCGCTGTTCCGTTGGCGGCACCACGCCGTCGACAAGGCGGAGCTCGCGGCGCGCAGTTGCGGCATCGCCGCGTTCGTGTTGGCGCTCGCGTACTTCGTGTTGTTCTGGCGGCACTATGGGCCCGGGATCGAACAGCGCCTCGGCTTGCCGGCCGTGCTGTTCCAAGGGCTTGCCGCCGTCACGTCGGTCGCGGCCGCGTGGTGGGTCGCTCACGTCATGCGGCTGTCCGCGTACGCGGTGTTGGCGACGATCCCCGGATTCCACGTCGAAGCCCGTTCGCGCGGTTCGCGCGCCGCGTGGAGTCTCGGCCTGCTGTTCGCGCTGATCGCCGCCGGGTTCGTCGTGCAGTCGGACGCGCGCTCGAAGACGCCCGGGTTCGCGGCCGTCGGCGAGCCCGTCGACGTCCAGTGCCCGCTGGTTGCGCGCGTCGTGCTGGTCGCGATCGACGGCCTCGATCACGCCAACGTGACCGACGCGATCGCGCAGGGTTGGATGCCCGAGCTCGAAGCGCTCACGCGTCGCGGCTTCCTGCGACCGCTCGCGTCCGGCGGGGAAGCGATTCCGCCGGCGTTCTGGACCACCGTCGCGACCGGGCTCTCGGTCGAGCGTCATCGCATCGACTCGTACTTCCGCAATCGCGTGCTCGGTCTGTCGCAGGCGCTCGATCCGAGCGTTGAATCGACGGGCTTCCTCGAGATCGTCGCGTTCGTGCTGAGCGCGCTCGACTTGACCGAAGAAGTGCCGCTGCTCGGCTCGATGTCGCGCGTGATGCGCTTGTCCGACGTCGCCGCGCGCGCGGGCTTGCCGACGACGTCGGTGAACTTCTGGGCCACGCATCCGGCCGTCGACTTCAAGACCACGACGTGGTCGGAGCGCGCGTTCGTCGAGATCGCGGCCGCGCGGCGACACGCGCCCGCGGATCCGGATCCTGCCGCGTTCGAACCGCGGACGGAGAGTGCCGCGGCGTGCACGCTGTTCGACGGCCTCGCTGGCGCGGTCGACTACGTGCCGGAACTCGAAGCCGCGGGACTGGTCGGCAATCAAGCGGTCGAGCGGCCGATCCTCTACGACGCGTTCGTCCACTCCGCCGCGCTCGAGCAACTCGCGCGCTGCAAGCCCGCGTTCGCGCAAGTCGGCCTGACCGGGCTCGACATCCTGCGCAACGAGCTCCTGCGCAGGAACGTCGCGCGTTCGGACGTGCGGCTCGACGCACGCATGCGCGTGCTCGAAGGGTATTACCGGTTCGAGGACCGGTTCCTCGGCGAACTCGCGCGTGCGGCAGGGGACGACGCGTGGATCGTGATCGTCACGCATCCCGGCATCTCGAGCGGTTCGGTCGATGCTCGCGGTGCGATCGTCGTCGCCGGTCCGCACGTCGCGGCGCCGACCGCGACCGACGTGCTGCCCGAGTCGATCGCGCCGACGCTCGCGTTCGCGCTCGGCTTGCCGGGCTCGCTCGAGCAGGACGCGCGAGCGGACGTGCGTTGGTTCCTGCCGCAGAGCCTTGCGGCCGCGGGCGCGGAGCCCAGGATGGTCGCCGCGTTCGGACTCAAACCGGAAGAGAACGCGGTCGATCCCGACGACTCGTCGCGCCGCTTCCTCGAGTTCCTGGCCCAGAACGGATACATCTCGCGATGACGTCGCTCGAACTTCGCCGCCAACTCGTCCACCTCGGCGTGGTCGCCTTCGCGCTGCCGGTCCCGTTCATCGGATCGCGGTGGTCCGCGCTCGTCTGCCTCGGCGCGATCGTCTTCAACTGGGTCGTGCTGCCGCTGACGGGCCAGGACAAGCTGTTCCGCCGCGACGGCGAGCGCTTCTTGAACGGCGTGCGCGTCTATCCGGTCGCGGTCTTGCTGCTCGTCGTGTTGTTCCCGTTGAAGGTAGCCGTGGCGTCGTGGGCGGTGCTCGCCGTCGGGGACGCGTTCTCGAACCTGATCGGTCGACGCTTCGGCCGGGTCAAGCTGCCGTGGAACCCGCAGAAGTCGTGGGCCGGGACGCTCGGTTTCTTCGTCACCGCGGCACCGTGCGCGGCGCTGTTCTTCCTGTTCGCACAACGAGTTGCGGGCGCCGACAGGCTGTGGTCGATCTGGGACGGTCAGCCGATCCTGGCCGACTTCGCCGTGGCGCGGTGCTTCGTGATCGGCGCGGTCGGAGCCGCGATCGGCGCGATCGCCGAGAGCCTTCCGGTGCGGCTGGATGATAACTTGACCGTTTCGATCACCTCCGGCGCAGCGATGGCGTTCCTACCGGCGCTGCTGCCGATCTGACGGACGCGCGCCCCCGCGCCCCACGGAGCTTCGGATCAACGTGGACTGGAACCTGCTTCTCACCGGACTTGGGGTGAACGCGGTCATCGCGCTCGCCGCGTTCTTCGCCGGAGCGGTCGGCGCGACCGGAGTCGTCGCCGGTCTCGTCGTCGGCACGACGATCTTCTACGCGGTGTCGTGGCCGGGCTACGCCGTGCTGCTGACGTTCTTCGTCATCGCGTCCGGCCTGTCGAAGATGGGCTACGCGCGCAAAGCCGCGCTCGGCGTGGCGCAAGAAGCCGGCGGACGCCGCGGCGCCAAGCACGCGATCGCGAACTGCGGCTTCGCGGTGCTGATGTGCATCGCGATGCTGCTGTTCTCCGGCCACGCGATCGTGCCCTACCTCGTCCTCGCGTACCTCGGCGCGTTCGCGACCGCGCTCGCCGACACCACGGGCTCCGAGTTCGGCCAGCTCTACGGCAAGACGCCGTTCCTCATCACGACGTTCAAGCGCGTGCCGGTCGGTACCGATGGCGCGGTCTCGGTCGAAGGCACCGTCGCCGGCATCGTCGCGTCGGCGGTCATCGCGGTGCTCGGCTTCTGGATGATGGGCGGCGCCGCGTTCGGCTGGCAAGGCTTCGTCGCGGTCGTGCTCGGAGCGTTCATCGGCACCACGGCCGAGAGCTACATCGGCGCGACCATCGAAGGCGTGAAGAACATCGACAACGAAGTCGTGAACTTCGCCAACACCGTCATCGGCGGCGGCGCGTCGGCGCTGCTGTTCTGGTTGCTGCCGCACTGAGCGCGCCGCGTCGCGTCGTTCGCTGCGCGTCCTTTCGTTCCCCTCCCGTCGTTCGAGGTCATTCGTGCTCAAGAAGCTCGGCATCTACTGGAAGTACGCGCGTCCGTTCACCCTGCTGCCGCCGCTGCTCGGGATGATCTCGGGCGCGATCACGGGCATCGGCGCGCTCGCGGCCCACGCGCACATGGGCTTCTTCGAGTACCTGAACTCGGACGGCCGCTTGGCGACGTTCGGCTGGTTCATCCTCATGGGATCGTTGATGGCCGCGAACCTGAACGCGGCGTCGAACATCCTGAACCAGCTCTACGACATCGAGAACGACCGCATCAACAAGCCGAACCGTCCGCTGCCGGCCGGTCTCGTCACCGAGCGCGAGACGATCGTGCTGTTCTGCGTGCTGTACGCGTTGTCGCTGACGGCGGCGTGGTTCGTGAAGCCGCTGCACGGCGATTCGCTGTTCGCGCGCGAGTGCTTCTGGATCGTGCTCGTCGCCGCGATCATCACGTACATCTACTCGGCGCCGCCGCTGCGCACGAAGCGCTGGGGTTGGGCCGCTCAATTCACGATCGCGGTGCCGCGCGGCATGCTGCTGAAAGTCTGCGGTTGGTCGTGCGTCGCCGGCGTCTTCGCCGACGTCGAGCCGTGGTACATCGGCGGCATCTTCTTCTTGTTCCTGCTCGGCGCCGCGGCGACGAAGGACTTCGCCGACATGAAGGGCGACGAGGCCGCGGGCTGCATCACACTGCCGATCAAGTACGGCGTGCGCTCGGCGGCGTACCAGATCAGTCCGTTCTTCATCGTGCCGTGGCTGCTGTTGCCGCTCGGCGTGTTCTTGAAGCGAGCGGACGGTTCGCCGGTGCTGTCGGGGCATCCGACGCTGTTGATCGGCCTCGGCCTGCTGCTCGCGTCGTACGGCTGCTACACCGTGTACTTGATCCTGCGCAACCCGGACGAACTCGCGACGACGGAGAACCACCCGTCGTGGACGCACATGTACCGGATGATGATGATCGCGCAGGTCGGGTTCGCGGCCGCGTACATGTTCGAGCACGGTTGATCCGCGATGTTCCTCGTCACCGGTGGGACCGGGTTCTTCGGCAAGACGCTGGTCCGCGCGCTCGCGCAGCGCGGTGAGCCGGTGCGCGTGCTCGCGCGCGCGAACTCCGACGTGTCGGGTCTCGACGTGAAGAACGTCACGCTCGTGCGCGGTTCGATCGAAGATCGCGCGTCGATGGAGCAAGCGCTGCGCGGCGTCGACGTGCTGTTCCACAGCGCGGCGGTGGTCAAGGAGCTGGTGAAGGACCGTTCGATCTTCGACGCGATCAACGTCGCGGCGTTCGACTCCGTGCTCGATCTCGCGGGTCAGGCCGGCGTGAAGCGCGTGGTGTACACGTCGTCGTTCTTCGCGCTCGGCCCCAGCGATCGCGCGCCGGCGCGTATCGCCGACGAATCGTGGCAGCGCGAGCCGCGCTACTGCACCGACTACGAGCGCACCAAGTACCTCGCCGAAGCCGTCGTCCAGAAGCACGTCGCGAGCGGCCTCGACGTGGTGTCGGTGCTGCCCGGGTTCATCTTCGGCCCCGGCGACATGACCGAGGGCAACTTGATCACGCGCACGCTGCTCGACCTCGAGCAGGGCCGCTTGCCGGGATTGCCCGGCGGCGGGCGCAAGCTGTGGTGCTTGGTCTCGACCGAAGACGTGAAGCAAGGCCACTTGCTCGCGCTGGAGAAGGGCAAGAAGGGCGCGCGTTACCTGATCGGCGGCGACAACGTCGCGATCATCGACTTGCTGCGCGAGTACCACCGCCTCGGCGGCTCGCGCCCGCCGCGCTTGTCGCTGCCGTTCTTCGTCGTCGACGTCGGTGGCGCGCTCGAAGAGCTGCGGTGGAAGCTGACCGGCGCCAACGTGATGCTGTCGAAGGGCAAAGCCTGCGCGGCGCGTCACGACTGGGCCTACAGCTCGGAACGCGCGCGCAAGGAACTCGGCTACACGTGGACGCCGTGGCAGGAAGTGCTCGCGCGCACCGTCGCGTGGATGAAGGACAAGGGACTGCTGAAAGCGCGAGGCGGCGCGCGATGAACGCGTACGCGCGCGCCGTCGGCGCCGGGCTCGCCGCGCCGGCCGTGCTGGCGATCGGCCGATGGCTGCTGCCCGACGTCGGGGATGGCGCGTTGCGCTCGCTCGTGTTCGCGCTGGTCCCGGTGTCGATCGCATTGCCGTTCCACGTGCAGTTCAGTGCGCTCGTGATCGCCGGCGACGTCAAGCAGACGGTGAAGGTCGCGCTGACGTGGGCGCTCGCGACCAGCGTGTTCACGATCGTGTTCTTGCGCGGCTTCGACGCGAGCAGCGAGGTCGCCGACGCGCTGTTCTGGAACGCCCGCGTGTACCGCGAGGACATGTTCCACTGGATCCGGACCGGCATCGGGCAAGAGGGCAGTCCTTCGACGTACATGCCGCAGCACGCGGCGCACTTCCTCGCGTTCGCGATCCTGTGCCTCGTCTCGCGTGGCTTGCTCGGGCTCGTGCTCGGCGCGGCATTGTTGAACTACATGAACGCTTACGTCGTCGCGCTGCTCGTGCACTCCGAGTCGCCGTGGCTCGTCGCGCCCTTCGCGTGGCCGGCGTACGCGATCGTGCGCGTGGTCGGTTTCATCTGCATCGCGACCGCGCTGACGGCGATCACGCTGCGACGGAGGACTCACGCGACCGTGGGCGCGGTGCGGATCGCACTATGGGTCGGCTTCGGGCTGGTCGTCGCGGATCTCGCGCTGAAGGCCGTGCTCGCGCCGCTGTATCGCGCGCTGTTCCAACGTTGGACGGACCTCTGAACGTTTCGCCGAACTTGCGCTTCGAGGGAACCTCGGTCCGAACACTGTCGTCGAAGCGGCATCTTGTCGCGGGTCACGTCCGCGCTGGATGGTTGCGGCTTCGCGTCCAGGTTGGGGGCGCGTGAAGCGACGCCGCGAGCTTTGCTCGTTCTCTCCCGCTCGACTCCAAGCTCGTGATTTCCGCAACCGCCGAACTCGGCGTTCGGCGGCAAGGTTGGCCCATGTCCTCATGGTTCTGGGCGAGCCGGCACGGACTCCGTGTCGCGCTGGCTCTCGGTCTGTTCAGCGCTGGCGTCCGCGCCGACGATCTCAGTCCCGGCTTCGTCTTCCCGGTCTACGACGAACAAGCACTGCCGCGTTCGAACGAACTCGTGACGATGTCGATCCCGCTGGCCGAAGACCTCGGCATCACGGGACCGCAGCAGCTCGTCATGGTCGACGACGCGGACGATCAGGTGCCGGTGCAATGGCAAGTGATGATGCGCTGGGGCGATGCGCCGCAAGCGGTCGCACGGCCGATCCGCTACCTGCTCGCGCATTTTCGCGTGTCGCTCGCCGCGGGACAGACGCGCAACTACGTCGTGCGCCGCCGCACCATGTCGCACGGTCCGCCGGTTGCACCGACCGATCCGCTCGCGATCGTCGAGTACGGCAGCACGTTCACCGTCTCGACCGGCAAGGCGTTGTTCGTCGTGTCGAAGACGGCGGCCGATCTGTTGCGCATGGTCCTCGTCGATCTCGACGGCGATGGCCTGCCGGAGGCCAACGTGGTCGAGACGCTCGTGCCGCCGTCGGGCTCGCTCGGCCCGATGCTCGTGGATCGGTTCGGCGGCATCTACGCCAGTGCGTTCGATCCCAGCGCGCAATGCGTGCTCGAGGAGAGCGGACCTCTGCGCGCCGTGTTCCGCATCGACGGCAAACACGTGCAGGTCACGCAAAACGGGATCGGCCGCGACTTCTTGCGCCTCAGCACGCGACTGACGTTCGAAGCGGGAGCGGCGCACGTGCGCGTTTCCCACACGCTCGCGAACGACTACTTGACCGATCCGCTCGGTGACATCGGCTTCGCGCGCTACCTCACGCACGTGCGGTTCCAGCCACTCGCTCCGATCACGGTGCGCTTCGGTGGCGAAGAGGGCGGCGCGCCGCTTGCGCCGATCCCACTGAACGGCCTCGACGAAGCGAGTCTGCTGCAAGACAGCTCCGGTGGCCCGGGTTGGAATCGGCCTGGAACGACGTTCTCCGGATTCCGCGCCGACGTCGGTCCGTTCGCAGGGATCTCGCCCGAGGCGTATCGCACGCAAGCGCCGTTCGCGAGCGGCGCGCGCTCGGACGGTTGGATGGACGTCAGCGACGGTGCGCGCGGGATGCTCGTGGCGATGCGCTATCCGTGGCAGAACTACCCGTACGGATTGCGCGCGCTGGCCGGTGGCCACGTGCTGTTCGACTTCCTGCCGGCCGAATACGCGGGGCTCCATTGGCTCGACGACGGCCAGCGCAAGACGCGCGAGTTCGTGCTGTCCTTCCACGGCGCCGCGTTCGATCCCGACCTCGAGGCCAGGCGGTTGACCCATCCGCTGCGGCCCGTCGTGCCGTTCTGGTTCGTGCGCAACTCGGCGGCGTGGGGCGATACCGGCCACCTGCGTGATCCGCAGCTCACGACCGCGGCGATGAAAGCGAGCGGCGACTCCGCGCTGTTCAAGAAGTACGAGACGTTCGACGGTGAGGGCGGCTTCGGTTGGGAGAACTTCGGTGAACCGGTGTGGGCGAAGAACACGCACTCGACCGGCTCGCCGCGCAACAAGCTCACCTACTTCGACAAGTTCATCGTCAGCGGCTCGCAGGCGTGGTTCACGCTGTCCGAGATCTTCACGCTGCATTCGATGGATCTGCGCACGTACCACATCGCAGGCTTCAAGCGTGACGAGCACCCCGACACCGTGCTGACGGAAGGCATGCCGGCGTGGCCCGGAACCGACATGCTCGGGCGCAACGCGCTCGATCCGGCGCTGGATCCGCATCGCGCGGACATCCCGGAGAAGGGCAAAGGTTGGAACGGTTACGACTCCGAGCACCTCGTCGTCGACGACCTCTACGAGTACTACCTGCTGACCGGTTCGCGCGCCGCGTTGGACTCGATGCGCAAGATCGGCGAGGGCATCCTGACCTGGCCCGCTCTGTCGCCGACCAAGGCGATCATCAGCTCCCGCATCGCGGGTTGGACGATGCGCGCGTTGGTGAAGATCTGGCTCGTGACCGGCGATGCGCGCATGTTGGCGAAGGCGTCCGACATGGTGACGAGTCTCGACAGCTTCCGCGGACAGACCGCGTCGAACGTCACGGGTCTGACGTACCACTGGCTCGCCGCCAACAAGTACGGCGGATCCGCGCACAACATGGATTCCGAGTACGACCTGCCCTGGCAGATCTCGGTCGGGATCTACGGACTCGCGCTCTACGCGCGTGAAACCGGCAGCGTGAAGGCGCTCGGGATCATCGCCGACGTGTCGAACTACATCCTCGACTTCGGGCTGCAAGACACTGGCGTGTTCAAGGAAGCGATCGCCGTCGACGACCACACCGACTTCAACCCCAAGCCGAAGAACGACGGCGTCAACGCCTGGATCTCGTCGGCCCTCGCGTTGTCGTACCAGGTGACCGGGCGGCCCGAGGCGCTGCTGTACGCGAACAAGGTGTTCATCGAGAACAACACCACGTTCGCGCAGGACTCCTGGCATTGGTGGCACGTGACCGGAGCGACGCTGAACAAGTAGTCGTCCCTTCGCGACCTCTCGCTCGATCGACTGTCGACGAAGCGCCGGTTTTCTCGTGTGGCCGCGCCAGGACCGTGTGCGCGCGCGCAACACGAACCACGCGATGCATCACCGCGCGGATCGGTGCTTCATTCGGCCCACCTCGATTCCGAAGTAGTCAGCACGCGCGGCACGACGCCGCGCCGCAGCCGCGCCGCCCGTGCGCACTGCCGGCTGAACGCTCTCGGAGTTCGGTGTGTCCGGCGCTCTCGCTGCCGGTTGCGCCCATGCCATGTCCACGTCGCGACGGTGGATTCGCTCGTTCGGTCCGATGCTCGTGCTCGCGCTTTGCGTGGGTCCGGCGTCCGCCGATCAACTTTCCGACGGCGTCGCACTGGTCCTCGCCGACGAGCTCAAGCTGCCGCGCGACGACGAATTGGTCACGCTGTCGGTGCCGTTGGCGGAGACCGCGTCGATCCTGAACACGAGCCAGCTCGTCGTGCGCGACGACTTCGGTGTCGAGGTGCCGGTGCAGTGGCGCGTGCTCACGCGTTGGCGCGGCGTCCCGACCAATGCGTCGCGCCCGATCAAGTTCGCGCTGGCGAAGTTCAAGGTCACGCTGGCCACGAACCAGACCCGCGCGTTCGTGCTGAAGCGACGCGTCCTCGCCGACGGTCCGCCGGCGCTGCCGGCCCAGCCGCTCGCGCTCTACGGGTACGGCGCGTGGCTCGGCGTGAACACCGGCAAGGCGTTGTTCCACCTGTCGCCCGAGTTCTTCACGCTGTTCCACGACGTCTGGGTCGATCTCGACGCGAACGGGTTGTTCGAGGACGGCACGGGCGAACGCGTGGTGAAGGGTGGCGACTCGCTCGGGCCGGTCCTCGTCGATCGATTCGGCGGCGCGTACGTCGGCATGCACAACGCCGGCGCGTCGTTCGTGATCGAAGAGAGCGGCCCGCTGGTCACGATCGTGCGCGTCGACGGTCTGCATCAGCCGGTCGCGGGCATGTCGACGATCGGTCGCGACTTCCTCGGGTACAGCGTGCGGCTCGAGTTCCGTGCCGGCTCGCCCGCGGTGCGTGTCCAGCACATCTTGCGCAACAGCTACTTGTCCAATCCGCTCGGCAACATCGGGTTCGCGCGCTCTCTCTTGCACCTGCGGCTCAACACGCAGCAGAACGTGTTGACGCTGTTCGGACCGGACCCGTCGACGACCGCGAACGTGATCGTGAACGTGCCGAGCGGCGGCGAGGTCTTCCAACTGCAAGACTCGGTCGGTGGCGCGTACTGGAATCAACCGGGAACGCAGTTCTCCGGTTGGCGCGTCTACGCCGGTGCGCACGGCGGATTACAGCCCGAGGCGTTGCCCGGCTTCGCGCACACGGCGGCCGGCGACAAGGCCGAGGGTTGGATGGACGTGCGCGACTCCACGCGCGGCATCCTCGTCGCGCTGCGCTACCCGTGGGAGAACTACCCGTACGCGCTGCGCACGTTCTCCGAAGGATCGATCGTCGTCGACCTGTGGCCGGCCGAGTTCCAGGGGCTGCACTGGCTCGACGACGCGCAGCGCAAGACGCACGAGCTGATCTACATGTTCCACTCGACCGTCGGCGGCTTCAACGCACGGCTCGAGGCCGAGCGCCAGACCAATCCGTTGCTGCCCGTCGTTCCGTTGGCCTATTTGCGTTCGACCAAGGCGTGGGGCGATCAGGGCGATCTGCGCCCGACGACGCTGACCGCGAGCGCGATGAAGTCCGACGCGGACTCCCGGCTCGCATCCGAGTACGCCGAACTCGAATCCCAAGGCTGGTTCGGCTGGAGCGACTTCGGCGAATCGGTGCCGGCGAAGAACACGCACACGACGGGCTCGCCGCGCAACAAGCTGACGTTCTTCGACCGCTTCGTGACCAGCGGTGCGCGCTCGCACTTCATCTTGAACGAAGTGTTCGCGCTGCACTCGATGGACCTGCGCACGTACCACATCGACGGCTTCAAGAAGGAAGAGCACCCCGGCACGTACCTGCATGAGGGCGTCCCGCACAGCTCGTCCAGCGACAAGCTCGGGCGCAACACCATCTCGGCCGCGTACGACCTGCACAAGGTCGACGTCCCGTCCGGCGGTCACGGTTGGAACGGGTTCGACTCCGAGCACTTCGTCGTCGACGACCTCTACGAGTACTACCTGCTGACCGGCTCGTGGAACGCCTACGACGCGATGAAGAAGATCGGTGAAGCCGTCGTCACCTGGCCGTTCATCGCGCCGAACAAGGCGTTCCAGAGTTCGCGCACGATCGGCTGGACGCTACGCGGGCTCATGAAGCTGTACGCGGTGACAGGTGATCCACGCTTGCTCGATCGCGCGAAGACGATCGTGCTCGCGGTCGACAACTATCGCGGCAAGGGACCGTCGCCGAAGACCGGCAAGACCTACCACTGGCTCGCGCGCCAGATCTACGGCGGCGGCAGCCACAACATGGCCGACGACTACGACGTGGTCTGGCAGATGGCGGTCGGCATCTACGGACTCGCGCTGTATTGGCGCGACACCGGCGATCCGCAGGCGAAGTACGTGATCTCGGACGTGTCGAACTTCATGCTCGACTACTGCGTGCAGCAAAGCGGCATCTTCAAGGAGTCGATCGACGTCGAAGATCCGAGCATCTTCAACCCCAAGCCCACGAACAACGGCGTGAACACCTGGATCGCCTCGGCGATGGCGATCACGTTCCGCATCACGGGCAGGCCCGAGGCGCGGCAGCGCGCGAAGGACATCTTCGACACCAACCCGAACGGCTACCTGACCGGGTACGTCTCGGGCGGCGATTACTACCACTGGTACCACTCGATCGGCGAAGTGCTGGGCCAGTAGCGCGGGAGCGGCGCCGCACGCGCCGTGAGGCCGCGGGCTCCGGCAGCGATTTGGCGCGCCGGCTCTCTACACTCTCCGCCCTATGGCGGAGCCCAACGAACCCAAGGACGACAAGGAACCTCGCGACGAGGCTCTCGCGGACGAACCCACGGGACCGGAGGAGCGCGGCGACAGCCTGCCTCCTTCCGAGTCGCCGACCGAAGTCGTCGCCGAGTTGATGGCGGAGAATCGCGACCAACAGGACGGCATCGAAGCCGCGTTGGTCTCGGCGGGGGACGTGCCTCCGGCCAACCTGTTCTTGTTGCCGCACGATCAGGTCGTGCTGTTCCCGGACCTGGTCGTGCCGCTGATGCTGCGGTCCGCGTTCGCGCAGCGCGTCGCCGATCAGATCGGAGTGCAGTCCGCGTTCGTCGGCATCGTGTTGGCGAAGAAGCCGCGTGATCCCGACGGCGAGATCGACGTCGAGGCTGCCGATCTGTGCGAGGTCGGCTGCGTCGCGCGTGTGCTGCGCACGCTCAAACTTCCCGACGGCACGCCGTCGTTGGTCGTGCGCGGATTGCGCCGGTTCAAGGTCAAGAAGTTCCTGCGCACGAAGCCGCTCGTGATCGCGCGCGTCGAATACCCGGAAGAAACGAACACCAGCACCGACGCGACCCAGGCGATGGCGCGGCTCGTGCGCGCGGAGCTCAAGAAGATCCTGGCGTCGGACTCCGCGTTGCCCGACGAGTTCAAGCTCGCGGCCGCGAACATCGACGTGCCGCGCGCACTCGCCGACTTCACCGCGACGTACTTCGTGCGCGACACCGACGAACGGCAGAAGCTGCTCGAGACGTTCGACGTGCAGGTGCGCCTCGAGTCGCTGCTGCTCACGCTGACGCGCGAGGTCGGTTTGCTCGAGCTCGGGCAGCGCATCCAGGAGCAGATCCGCTCCCGCGTCGACAAGCAGCAGCGCGACTTCTTCCTGCGCGAGCAGCTCAAGGAGATCCAGAAGGAACTCGGTCAAGCGAAGGACGACAAGACCGTCGCGATCGAGCGCATCGTCGACAAGCTCGGCGGCAAGAAGCTGCCCGACGTCGTGCAAGCTCGCGTCGACGAGGAAATGGAACGGCTGAAGCTGTTGCCGCTCGAAGCGCCCGAAGCCGGCGTGATCCGCAACTACCTCGAGTGGGTCGCGAGCTTGCCGTGGTCGACGTACACGACCGATCGCATCGATCTCGATCAGGCCGAGTCGATCCTGCGCGAAGGCCATTTCGGGCTGGACGAGGTCAAGACGCGCATCCTCGAGTTCCTGGCGGTGCGCAAGCTGAAGCCCGACCACAAGGGTCCGATCCTGTGCTTCGTCGGTCCGCCCGGCGTCGGCAAGACGTCGTTCGGCCGTTCGATCGCGGATTGCCTGAATCGCGCGTTCGTGCGCATCAGCCTCGGCGGCATGCGCGACGAGGCCGAGATCCGCGGACATCGGCGCACCTACATCGGCGCGCTGCCGGGGCGGATCGTCCAGGGCCTGAAGACCGCCGGCAGCGCCAATCCCGTGTTCATGCTCGATGAGCTCGACAAACTCGGGAACGACTTCCGCGGTGATCCGGCGTCGGCGCTGCTCGAAGTGCTCGACCCCGAACAGAACCACGCCTTCTCCGACCACTTCCTCGAACTGCCGTTCGATTTGTCGCGCGTGTTGTTCGTGGCGACCGCGAACACGCTGTCGACCGTGCCACAGCCGTTGATCGACCGCCTCGAGATCATCGAGTTGTCCGGCTACACGGCGAGCGAGAAGGTCGAGATCGCGAATCGCTACCTCGTCCCACGGCAGGTCGAGCGTCATGGATTGAAGAAGGGCAGCGTGCGCTTCACGCGCACGGGCATGGTGGCGCTGATCCACGGCTACACGCGCGAGGCGGGCGTCCGTGCGCTCGAACAGACGATCGCGCGAGTCTGCCGCAAGACCGCGACGGTCGCCGCGCGCGGGCGCGCGAAGTCGGTCCAGCTCAAGCCCGCGGACTTGGCCAAGTTGCTCGGCACCGTGCGCTTCCAGGAAGAAGTCCCGCTGCGTCCCGATCGACCGGGCATCGCGATCGGTTTGGCGTGGACTCCGGTCGGTGGTGCGGCGCTGTCCGTCGAAGCCGCGATGGTCGCCGGCGGCGGCAAGCTCACGATCACGGGCATGCTCGGCAACGTCATGCTCGAGTCGGCGCGCATCGCGCTCTCGCACGTGCAGGGCTTGTGCGCGCGCGACAAGATCCAATGCCCCGATATCTCGAAGGTCGACGTCCATTTGCACGTCCCGGCCGGAGCCGTGCCGAAGGACGGGCCGTCGGCAGGGATCACGCTGGCGACGGCCTTGACCTCGCTGTTCAGCGAACAGCCGATCCGTCCACGCACCGCGATGACCGGCGAACTGACCCTCACCGGAAAGGTGCTTCCGGTCGGCGGGATCCGTGACAAGATCCTCGCCGCTCGACGCGCGGGGATGACCACGGTCGTCCTGCCGGCGGGCAACCGACCTCAGATCGACGAGTTGAACGACGAAGTCAGGGAAGGACTCGACTTCCAGTTCGTCGGCGACTTCGCGGAAGTGGTGGCGTTCATGTTCCCCAAACGACCGCGGAAACCGCGCCGTCGCCAGACCGCAGCAAAGGAACCGAAGTGAAGCGCCCCGCCAGCACCCTCGCGTCCGTCGCGACCGCAGCGTTCGTAAGCCTCTCGCTCACTGCGTGTTACAACGCCGAACCCAAGCCGGAGTCGGTGCCGGAGCAGGAGCCGCGCCGCGGCAAGTCCTACGCGGCGGAAAAGGCCGAGCTGCTGTATCGCATGGACCGCGAGATGAACGCGGTCATCTCGAAGTACACGAAGGAGCTCGACGGCATTCGCGTCGAGCTGGAGACCCGCCTGGCCGCGCTCGCTCCACCGTCGCAACTGCTGTCGGTCGAGCGCGCGTTCCGTGGCTTCGGCGCGGCAGAGCACGAGCGCTACCTCGCAACCATCGACGCCTACGTCGGCGACGCGGTCGCGAAGACCGAGGCCCTGGTCGGCCGCGAGAAGAGCGTCGACAAGGAAGCCATGGCGGGCGCGATCGAAGAGGAAGCGCTGCGCATCGCGGCGACGATCGGCGGCGACGGTCGCGGCGCCGGCTACGGCTTCGTTTCAGGCGTCGAAGAAGTCGACGAGCGCGCGCACGTGACCGTCGAAATGCTGCGCGGGATCGGCGACGTGCCGGGCCTGCGCGATCTCGGCGAACTGCGCAAGGCCGAGGCCGTCGAGCTGTCGCAGTTGTATCGCCACGAGGTCACCGAGGCCGAGCTCGCGACGCACGCGCCACAGATCGCCGCCAACGTGAAGCCCGCGACCGAAGGCATGCTGTCGCGCGTCGGCCGCTTCGTGCTCTATCAATCCGAGGCGCTCGAAGGCTTCCGCATGAAGGACGCCGACGCGACCGCGGTCGTGGTCGCGTTCCAAGGCGAGCGCTTGCCCGATGGGCGCGACTGGCAGTTCGTCCAAGGCATTCGCAACCGTGTGATCCGCAGCGGCGTGATCGTGCGCGACTTCGGCTGGCGGCTCGATCCATCCACGCGCCTGCCCAACGGACGCATTCCGCTCGGCGGCGAGCAGATCGACACGAGCTTCCTCGCGACCGAGACGATCTACCCGAGCATCAACCTCGACCACATCGAGTTCGCCAACACGCGCGACTTCACGCTGGTGAACGACTACGCCACCGGCATCGTCGACGCCGCGTCCGGGGAATGGCTCGGCGCGTTGCGTTGGCAGGTGCGCTGGATCGTGTCGTTGCCGGGCGAAGTGCGGCTCGTGCCCGGCGTCGAACCGTCCTTCGATGCCGACGCGCTCGTGCTGCGCGAACTGGTCAAAGCTGGGCCGACGGAATCCGGCGGTGTGCGCGAGGCAGCACCGAGCGATCTGCTCGCGCAGCGCATCGAGTCGACCGTGGAGGCCGAAGAGCCGAAACTGCGCGACCTCGGTGGCGGCGTGCTCGAGCTCATCGTCGAGTCGCGCGGCCGCGATCGCCGGTCGATCACCGCTGCCGGTCGCAAGTTCCTGGCTTCGCGCCGCCTCGCGTTGGTGACGCACCAGGCCGGTTTCGCGAAGGTCTACGACGGCAATCGCCAGCGCTACGTGCTGACGATCACGTCGTTGCCGAAGGACTCGGCGCTGCGCGATCTCGGCTTCCGCGTCAACGACGACATCCAGGCGCTGAACGGCGTCGCGATCCACGAGTTCGCCGAACTGTGGGACGCGCTGGCCGAGCGTGCGAACGAGCGCCGCTTCGAAATCGACCTGATCCGCGACGGCGCCCTGCGCCGGTTCACGTTCGAGATCGAAGCGGTCCCGGCGGATGCCGGCAACGAGCCGATCGCGACCACCGACGACACCGCGGAATCGCGGACGATCCTCGATCGCCTGTTCCGCGGCGAGACGACCGCGATCCCCGACGTGGGCGGCTGATCCCGACGGCCCTGACGTGAGCGAAGCCCGCTTCGATCCGATTCGCCACGAGTGGGTCGTCATCGCTCGTGACCGCGAGCGCCGGCCGAGCCATTTCCGCACCGTCGCCGAAGTGGGCAAGTCCGGCGACCGCTGTCCGTTCTGCGTCGGCAACGAAGCCGACACCACGACCGAGGTGCTCGCCGCGCGCGCTCCGGGCGCGTCGAGGGACGGGCCGGGCTGGCGCTGGCGCGTGGTCACGAACCTGTTCCCGATCGTCACGCCCGATGCGGTCGGCGCTCATTCCTGGACGCCGCCGCCCGAAGCATGGCGTCACGCGTACGCCCACGGGGCACACGAGGTCGTCGTCGAGACGACCGACCACGCCGCGCATCCGGCCGATTACTCGATCCCGCATCTCGCCGAGTTGATCGGCGCGTTCCGCGATCGTGCGCGTGCGGCGGTCGCCGCGGGGTTCCCGCACGTGATCGTGTTCCGCAACCAGTTCGCTCCGGCCGGAGCGTCGCTGTTGCATCCGCACACGCAGATCGTCGGATTGCCGCACGCGCCCGCGGCCGTCGACCGCATGCACGCGAACGCGCGCCGCCACCACGCCGCGACCGGGCGTTGCGTGACCTGCGACGTCGTCGCGGGCGACACCGCCGATGGCCATCGCGTGATCGCGCGCAGCCCCGGACTGGTGGCGTACACGCCGTACGCGTCGCGCTTCGCCTACGAAGTCTGCATCGCGCCGACGCAGCACCCCGCGGTCGCGTTCGTCGACTCCGACGCGGCGACCGCCGTCGAACTCGCGGGTCTCGTGCACGACGTCGTCTCGCGCGTCCGCAGCTTGCTGCGCGATCCGGCGATGAACTGGGTGCTGCACGTCGGCCCCGGCCCTCTGCCCGGCGTCCCCGACCATTGGCGGTTCGAGGTCCTGCCGCGCCTCGCGCGCATCGGTGGGTTCGAACTCGGGACCGGCGTGTTCGTCAACTCGGTTGCGCCCGAGGACGCGGCCGCCCGGCTCCGCGCGGAGTGACGCGCAGGTAGACTTCGCCTCCCTATGCGCATCCTTTCGATCGCGGCGGAAGCCGCTCCCTACGTGAAGGTCGGCGGACTCGCCGACGTCGCCGGCGCCTTGCCGACCGCGCTCGCGCAACGAGGCGCCAGCGTCGAAATCCTGTTGCCCGGCTATCGCGGCATCGACCGCAAGAAGTGGGGCTTCGAGCCGGTCGGTTCGATCGCGCTCGACTACGCCGGCAAGCGCGTCGAGGTCGAGCTGCAGCGCGCACGCCGCGCCGACGGCGTGACCGTGACGTTGGTCCACGACGCCGCGGCGTTCGATCGGCCCGGCGTCTACGACGACCCGCAGACGAAGGAGGGCTATCGCGACAACCCCGAGCGCTACGCGTTCTTCGCGCGCGTCGCGGCCGAACTCGCGGTGATCGACACGCCCGACGTCGTGCACGCGCACGACGCGCACGGCGCGTTGGTGCCCGCACTGATGAAGACCGTGATGAAGGCGCGCGTGCGCCGGCGCGTCGGTCACGTGCTGACGATCCACAATCTCGCGCATCCGATGCGTGCGGCGTCGAAGGTGTTGTTCGACGTCGGCTTCCCGCAGGAAGCGTTCTTCCCGCTGTCGCCGCTCGAGTTCCACGGCGCGGCGAACTTCCTGAAGACCGGCATCACGTACGCGGACGCGATCACGACCGTGTCGCCGCGTTATTCGCTGGAGATCCAGACCGAGGAGTTCGGCAACGGCCTCGACGGACTGCTGCGCGATCGGCGCGGTGTGCTGTTCGGCATCCTGAACGGCATCGACACGACCGAGTGGGATCCGGCGACGGACAAGCACTTGGCGGCGACCTATTCGGCGAAGCAGTTCGCTGGCAAGAAGGCTTGCCGCGAGAAGCTGTTGTCCGACTTCGACCTCGCCGCGGCGCCGAACACGCCGGTGTTCGGCATCGTGTCGCGGTTCGCCGAACAAAAGGGCCTCGAGCTCATCGCGCAGATCGCGTGGGAGCTGTCGAAGCAGGACGTGCGCGTGGTCGTGCTCGGCAGCGGCCAGGAGAAATACCAGCGCCTGTTCCAAGAGCTGCAGCGCGCGCGGCCGGATCAATTCGGCGTCTACTTCGGCTTCCACGAACCGCTCGCGCACCAGATCGAGGCCGGCGCCGACTTCTTCTTGATGCCGTCGTTGTTCGAGCCGTGCGGGCTGAACCAGATGTACTCGTTGCGCTACGGCACGCTGCCGATCGTGCGTCGCACGGGCGGTCTCGCCGACACCGTGATCGATCTCGAGACCGATCCCGAACGCGGCAACGGCTTCGCGTTCGACGCCCCCGATCCGCGCGCGTTCCTCGCGAAGATCCGCGCCGCGTGTGCGCTGTACCAGGACAAGAAGCGGCTCGAGAAGGTCCAGAAGCGCGGCATGACCACGGACTTCTCGTGGGGAACGGCGGCGGCCAAGTACCTCACGCTGTTCGAGAAGGTGATGGCCTGATGCCCCGCGACGGCACGCTGTACGACGACTCGTTGTGGCGCGCGCAGAACCGCGAGCGCGCGCAGTTCTTCAAGACGTACTACGGACCGCTCGGCGCGAACTCGCTGCATGGGCTCGCGATCGTCGACACGATCTCGTGCTCGGTGCTGTACGCGAACGCGCGCTTCCTCGCGTCGCACGGACTCGCGCCGAACCTCGAGATGCCGGCGTTGTGCGCGGCCGTTCACGGCAGGGGTAGCACTCCGTGCGGCGAAGGCGACGCAGCGTGCCCCGCGATGGTGGGGGCGAAGAAGGGTGTCGAGCACCGTCTGACCGAAGTGCGTCCCGGCGGCGACGGCTTGCCGGCGCGCACGGCCGAGATCGTCGTCATCCCGCTGACGTTCCAATCGCAGTTCGGGCGCCGCTCCGAAGTCCTGCTGGTCGAGAAGGAGCAATCGCAGGCCGCTCCGGCCACGCAGGAGAGCGAGCAGGAGTATCACGCCGCGGTCGCGCGTCACTCGGCGGACGCGATCCTCGGCCTCGGACTCGACAAGAAGGTGCGGTTCTGGAACCGCGGCGCCGAGGAACTGTTCGGGTACTCGGCCGAGGAGGCGATCGGCCAGGACTACGGCCTGCTCGTGCCCGATACCGACATCGACCGCCAGGAGTACCAGCAGCTCACGCGCGACTTCGAGAAGAAGGGCCTGGTCAAGAACCAGCAAGCGCGCCGTCGCACGCGCGATCAGCGCATGGTGGTCGTGAACCTCACGCGATCGCACGTGCTCGACGCCGCCGGCCATCCGCACGGCTCGTCCGAGATCTGTCGCGACGTCACGCTCGAGGTACTGCTGCGCGAACTGATCGAGCACCAGTTGCGCGCGATGAACGTGATCCACGAGATCGGCGATCTGCTGCACTCGACGCACAGCGTCGACGAAATCTTGCGCCTGATCCTGACCGGTGTGACCGCGGGGCAAGGCCTCGGGTTCAACCGCGCGTTCATGCTGCTCGTCGAAGACGAGGACAAGGACGGCGGCGTGCTGGCCGGCCGACTCGCGATCGGTCCGAGCACGGGCGACGAAGCGAGTCGCATCTGGAACAAACTGTCGAAGGAACCGGTCGCGTTGCCCGACCTGTATTCGCGCTACGAGGGCACGACCGAAGGTCACGACGTGCTCGTGAACTCGATCGTGCGCTCGTTCCGCGTTCCGATGGCGGACGATTCCCATCCGTTCGTGCGCTCGATCAAGTCGCGCCGCGCGAAGAACGTGATCCGCGGGCGCCTGACCGACGAGAACAAGCAAGTCGACGCCGCGCTGTGCGCGCAACTGCAGTCCGACTCGTTCGCGATCGTGCCGCTGAACACGCGCGAGAAGCCGATCGGCGTGCTGATCGTCGACAACTTGATCACCGGATTGCCGGTGACCGAAGCCGACTTGCAGATGCTGAAGGTGTTCGCGAACCACGCCGGCATCGCGCTCGAGAACTCGCGTCTGCGTGCGAACCTCGAGCGCCGCGTCGACGAACTCGACCACCTGACGCGCCGCATGCAGGAGACGCAGGCACGCCTGCTGCAGTCCGAACGCCTGTCCGTGATCGGCGAGATGGCGGCGCGCATCGCGCACGAGGTGCGCAATCCGCTGGTGTCGATCGGCGGGTTCGCGCGACTCGTGCGCAAAGGCATCTCGGCCGACGATCCGCGCTCGGACTACCTGCGCGTGATCTCGGACGAGGTCGCACGGCTCGAACGCATCGTCCAAGGCTTGCTCGATTACTCACGCCCGCAGCAGACGCTCGACCTCGTCGACGTCGACGTGCCGCGGCTCGTGCACGAGATCGCCGCGATGACGCGCCTCGAAGCCGAGACGCACGGCGTCTCGATCGTCGAGCGCTTCGACCCCGCGTTGAAGACCGTGCACATCGACGGCGACAAGGTGCGGCAGGTGTTGTTGAACCTGATCCGCAACTCGCTCGACGCGATGATGCGCGAGGGGCAAGTGGTCGTGGAGACCGCGCTGGTCGGTGACGACCGTTTCCGCATCACCGTCGCCGACAACGGGCCGGGCATTCCGAAGGACAAGCGCGAGCGCGTGTTCGAACCCGGGTTCACCACGCGCCAGCACGGCACGGGGTTCGGGCTCGCGATCAGCAAGCGCCTGATCGAGTCCCAGGGCGGCCAGATTTCCCTGCGTAGCGAGGTCCAGGCCGGGTGTACCTTCGATATCGTCCTGCCCCGGCGTGTTCACATCGAGGAGAGAGAGCCGCCGAGGTCTTGACGAGCGGCGTCGCGATGCGCGCCGGTCACGAACGACGGTCGCCCAGGAGCGCTCATGGGCCAAGACGACGCCGCTGCCGACGCCGAGCAGAAGAAACCGCGCATCCTGATCGCGGACGACGAACCGAATCTGCGCCTGCTCTACCAGAGCGAACTCGAGTCCGAGGGATTCGAGGTGCTGCTGGCGACGAACGGTCGTGAAGCCATCGCGGTCGCGGCCAGCGAGAAGCCCGATCTGGTCGTGCTCGACATCCGCATGCCCGGCATGGACGGCGTCGAGGTCCTCCAGCGCATCCTCGACCACAACCGCACGATGCCGGTGATCCTGAACTCGGCGTATTCGTCCTACAAAGAGAACTTCATGACTTGGGCCGCGGACGCGTACGTCGTCAAGTCGTCCGACGTCACCGAACTGATCGCGAAGATCCGGGACGTCCTCAGCAAGCGCAAGGGCGAGCGCGGCGGGCAGGCCGGTACGAGCGCGGGGGGTTGATGCGATGGCGGCGAACACGCGCGACACCCTCGTGTTCCTGCTGGCCGGCGGGCAAGGCGAGCGCCTCTATCCGCTGACACGTGATCGCGCGAAGCCGGCCGTCCCGTTCGGTGGGCACTACCGCATCATCGATTTCACGCTGACCAACTGCGTGCACTCGGAGCTGCGTCGCATCTTCGTCATGACGCAGTACCGCTCGCTGTCGCTCGAGCGCCACGTCAAGCGCGGGTTCCAATTCCTGCCGCGCGAGCTCGGCGAGTTCATCGACACCGTGCCGCCGCAGTTCCGCTCGGGCTCGTCGTGGTACGCGGGCACGGCCGACGCCGTGTACCAGAACATCGATCTCATGCAGGCCGAGAAGCCGAAGCGCCTGCTCGTGCTGTCCGGCGATCACGTCTACCGCCTCGACTATCGGCTGATGGCGGAAGACCACGAGCGCACCGGCGCGGCGATGACGATCGGCGTCATCGAAGTCCCGGTCGCCGAGGCGACGCGCATGGGCGTCCTCGAAGTCGATCGCTCGATGCGCGTGGTCGGTTTCCAGGAGAAGCCGAAACAGCCGAAGGAGATCCCCGGCCGCCCCGGCATCGCGCTGGCGTCGATGGGGATCTACTTGTTCGAGACCGAGACGCTCGTGCGCGAAGTGATGTGGGACGCCAAGCGCGAGAGCTCGCACGATTTCGGCAAGGACGTCGTGCCGCACATGGTCGAGACCGGTCAGCGCGTGTTCGCGTTCCCGTTGCGCGACAAGAATGGCGCCGGCGAACAGGCTGGCTACTGGCGGGACGTCGGCACGATCGACGCGTACTTCGACGCGCACAAGGATGTGCTCGGGCGCTCGCCGAAGTTCGACCTGCGCGACCGTGATTGGCCGATCTTCTCGGTGAGTTCGCGCCTGCCGCCCGCCGAGGTGCGCTCGGACGGGCTGCTGCGGCCGGACGTCGTCGACTCGGTGCTGGCCGACGGCGTCGTCGTCGCCGGCGCGTCGGTGCACGGCAGCATCCTCGGCGTCGACACGGTCGTCGGACCCGGGGCCGAGCTCGAGGACTGCATCCTGCTCGGCCGCACGGTCATCGGACCCGGCGCCAAGATGAAGAAGGTCGTCGTGGACCACGACGTCGTGATCCCGAAGGACTTCGTGATCGGCCACGACGCGAAGCGCGACGCCGAGCAGTTCCTGCGCTCGCCGGGCGGGATCTGCGTGATCGGTCAGGGGACGCGGTTCGACTGAGGCCGCGGCGAGCCCGGCCCGGGCCGCCACCCGGGCCAGCACCCGGGCCGCCACCCGGGCCGCCACCCGGGCCAGCACCCGGGCCGCCACCCGGGCCGCCACCCGGGCCGCCACCCGGGCCAGCACCCGGGCCAGCACCCGGGCCGGCACCCGGGCCAGCACCCGGGCCAGCATCCGGGCCAGCACCCGGGCCGCGGCGCTCGATCGATCCCCGCGCGCTTTTCGACGGTGGCTTCGCGACCGCGGCTCGTGCTATTCCTTGCCCCCGCATGGATCGACTCCTTCAAGGCATCCGTCGTTTTCGAACCGAGTTGTTCCCGTCGTTGCGCACGAAGTTCGAAGGGCTCGTTCGCGACGGACAACAGCCGCGCACGCTGTTGATCGGGTGCGCCGACTCACGCGTCCCATTCGAAACCCTGCTCGACGTCGGGCCCGGGGAGCTGTTCATCGTGCGCGTCGCCGGCAACATCGTGCCGCGCTACGGCACGTACGTCGGCGGCGTCACGGCCAGCGTCGAGTTCGCCGTCACGCAATTGCCGATCACGGACGTGATCGTGTGCGGGCACTCGCACTGCGGCGCGATGCGCGCGATCCTCGAGCCCGACCGCGTGCGCGATCTGCCCGCGGTGCGCGACTGGGTCGGCTTCTCCGACGACGTGCGGCAGCGCGTCCATGATCTCGGACCCGAACTGACCGAAGCCGAGCGCGTCGACCGCGCCGTCAAGACCAACGTCGTGCTCGCGCTCGAGAACTTGCGGACGTTTCCCTGCGTGGAGGAGCGATTCCTCGCCGGCGTGATGCGTCTGCACGGTTGGACGTTCGAGATCGAAACCGGCCGCGTGTTCGAACACGACGAGGCCACCAAGGCGTGGCGTGACCTCAGCGCGTGATCGAGGAGGACGACGAGTGGATGCGAAGCAAGTGATCGAGTCGCTGCGCGCGAAGGGCAAGGCGACGACGGCGGCGATCTATCGGCGCCACGGCGCGACCGGCGAAGTCCTCGGCGTCTCCTATGCCGACATGGGCGCGCTGGTGAAGAAGCTCGGCACGAACCACGAACTCGCGCTCGAGCTGTGGAAGTCCGGTGTGCACGAAGCACGCATCGTCGCGTTGAAGATCGCCGATGGCGCCGCGCTGACGCGCACGCAGGTCGAAGCCTGGATCAAGGACTCGACGAACCACGTGCTCGGCGACGCGATCTCCGAGGCCGCGGCGAAGACCAAGGACGCGGCGACCCTCGCACGCTCGTGGATGGAAGCGAAGTCCGACGCCGTCAGCTCGACCGGGTGGACGCTGATGGCGCGCCTGGCGACGGCGGGGCAGATCAGCGTGACCGATGCTGCGAAGTTCCTCGATCGCGTTCGCGCCACGATCCACTCGGCGCAGAACCGCACGCGCCACGCGATGAACAGCGTGATGATCGCGATCGGCGGTTCGATGGCGCAACTACGCGCGCAAGCGCTGGTCGCCGCGAAGGCCGTCGGTCGAGTCGACGTCGATCACGGTGATACGGCCTGCGAGACGCCGGACGCGCATGCGTACATCCAGAAGATGGCGGCGCGCGCCGTCGGCAAACTGGCGAAGCCGGCGCCGAAGGTCGCCACGCCGGCGGCGGCTGCGAAGCGAGGCAAGGCGAAGCCCGTGACGAAGCCCGTGGCGACCCGCAAGCGCACGTGAGCGACCGCTCGTGTCCCGCGCGTCGAACCGCGTGGGGCCGGCGCACATGGGATCCACGGCCCGTCAATCGCCGTTCGCGAGCGCTTTCAGTTGATCGCCGGCGATGCGGAACACCGTCCACTCGCTCATCGGTTTGGCGCCGAGCTTCTCGTAGAAGCCGATCGCGGGCGTGTTCCAGTCGAGCACGGCCCACTCGAAGCGGGCGCAGTCGCGATCGAGCGCGAGCTTCGCGAGGTGGCGCAACAACTCCTCGCCGATCCCCTTCCCGCGCATGATCGGCGTGACGTACAGGTCCTCGAGGTAGAGCCCCCGCTTGCCCTTCCACGTCGAGTAGTTGTGGAAGAACAACGCGAAGCCCGCGGCCTCGCCGTCCCAATCGGCGATGAGGCATTCGAACGGCGGGTGCTTCTCGCTCAATTGTCGGCGGTAGTCCTCTGGCGTCGCCGTGACGGACTCCGGCTCGCGCTCGTAGAGCGCCAGCTCCGACACGAAGCGGTGGATGAGCGAGGCATCGACGGGGGTCGCGGGGCGGATCGTGAGCATGGGGTGAATAGGTCCTCGCGGCGCGCACGGCACCGCGAGGACCTATCTACGCCATCCGGCGGGGTCACGTCACGTCGGTCTCTCCGAGAACGCGAATCCGTCGGATCGATTCACGCCCTCTCAAGAACCCGTCTTGATCCCCATGACCATCATCTCGCCCTGACGTGCCTCGTCGATCGACTCGGCGAGGATGCGCGCGGACTCCTGCGGTGCGTGGAAGCCCATCGAGTTCTCGGCCGAGATGAAGTCGAGCTTGAACTGCGCGGCACGCTGCGCGGCGCGCGCGCCGGCGAGCTGTTCGTCGGTCGCGCCCGCCTTCTTCGCGCCGTCGATCGCCTGGATCAACGACACGACGGCCGTCTCGGCGCGATCGAGCAGGTTCTTCGTGCGCTCTTGGATGGTGTCGACGCGCGCCTTCATCTCGTCCTCGGAGAAGTTGTGGCAGGTCTGGCACGCGCGGGAGACGTTCAGCATCGGGCTGCGCACGTGGTGGTCGCTGACCTTGACCGCGCCTTCACGCACGTACGGCATGTGACAGTCGGCGCAGGCGACGCCCGAACGCGCGTGGATGCCCTGGCTCCACAGTTCGAACTCGGGGTGCTGCGCCTTCAGGGCGTTCGCGCCCGAGACCGCGTGCGGCCAGTCCTTGAAGTTCTGCGTGTCGTAGTACGCGAGGATGTGGTCGACCTTCAGGCCGTTGTGCCACGGGAACGTCAAGAGCTTGCCGTCGCCCTTGAAGTAGTACTCGACGTGGCATTGCCCGCAGACCATCGAGCGCAGCTCTTGGCGCGAGGCATCGGCGTTCGGGTCGTACTCGCGCTTCTTGTCACCCGCGCGCCAGCGTTCGATGCTCGGGAAATGCGGCAGCGCTTCACCGCTGCGCGCGAGCGCCTGCAGACCGGCGACGAACGCCGGCTTGCTGAGGCGCAGCGCTTGCGTCTTCGGGTCGTGGCAGTCGATGCAGGCGACCGGGTGACTGACCAGCGCCGTCGCGTCCGAGTACGGCATGGCGCAGACGGCCTCGAAACCCTTCTGGAGCTGCGTCCAGCCCGCCTCGCTCGTCAGCGGATCGCCGATCGAGCCGGGCGCGCCGGCCTTGATGCCGGCCTCGCGGTACGCGACGACGTTGGACGCGTGGCAATGCAGGCATGCGCCCGGTTGCTTCTTCTGCTTGACGCGCTCGGTCTCGCGCTGGTCCGCGAGCATGTACGCGTGGCCGCGCTCTTCGCGGTAGTCGATCGCGAACGCGTAGCCCGCGAAGATCGTGCGCCAGACCGGATCGTCGTCGAGCTTCTGGAAGGCTTCGGAGCCGCCGAACTTCGTGCGCTCGATGTCGACCGTGCGCTTGTACGAGTCGTATTGGCGTGGGTAGTTCTTGCCCCATTCCGCGGGATCGACGGTGGACTCGCCGAGTTCGGCGATCGCGAACACGGTCTGCTTCGCTTCGTCCTTGCGATCGCGGACGTTGTCGAGCAACAGCAGGATGCCGATCGTCGCCGCCGCGGTGACGACCACGATGAATCCGACTCCGGCGGCGCCGATGCCGCGCTCGGTTCGATGACTGCGCATGCGTTCCATCTCCTTCGCTTCCGTCGCTTCGAGGATCGAATCGGTCACGAGTTCAGTGCGCGGCGCCATGGCCGACACCACCGTGGCAATGAGTGCAGTTCGCGCGCTCGCCGCGCGCGTCGGTCTGGATCGCGTGGACCAGGCCGCCGTGGCAGCGCACGCAGTTGTCCTGGACCACCGCGAGGCTCGAGTCGGTGATCTGGATCGGTTCGTGGAACGAGCCGGTCGTGAACGCCTTCGAGTGCCGCCAACCGTGCTCGAGCTTCGTCAGGTACTTGCCGACGAGGCCCACGGGGACATGGCAGTCGTTGCAGGTCGCGGTGGCGTGGTGGCTGCTCTTCTGCCAAGCGTCGAACTCGTCGCGCATGACGTGGCAGTTCACGCAGGCCCGTGGGTCGTTCGAGAGGTACGACGTGCCTTCGGCGTAGTCGAACGTGTAGACGCCGGCGCCCGCCGCGACTCCGAACAGACCTGCGAGCAGCGCCAGCACCTTGGTTTTCGTCCATCCCACGATCGTTTCCTCGCGTTCGCGGCCCGAGCGGGTCGCATTGCCGCGTCGCAACGAGCACTCCGCGGGCCATTCCCAGGAGGGCAGCTTCTACCGCCCCGGAGGCCGAAATCGTTGATCTGCCGGGAATGTTTTCGCGCCGCCGTGGGAGGAACGTCGCGAACGATCTGTTTCGAAACTCGTGCGCGAGTGGCAGTCTGTCCCCCATGCCGAAGTCCAACGACCGTGACGATGTCCTCGACGACGCCTGGGCCGCCCTCGACGAGGGCAATCCCGAGCAGAGCCTGCGATTGATCAAGCGCCTCGATGCCGACGACCCGGAGCGAGCGCTGCTGGAGGCCGCGTCGCGTTGCATGACGAACGACCTCGGCGGTTCGCGACGGGCGCTCGACCGCTCGCGCGAGCTCGGCATGGAGGACGACGACCCGGACTTGCTGTGGACCGAAGGCGAGCTGCTCTTGCGCGAGTGGCGCATCGGCGACGCGCTGGCGTCGTTCGAAGCGTTGGCCGCGCAGGAGCGCAGCGCAGGCGTCCTCGAGCGCCTGTCGTTCTGTGCCGAGTTGCTCGGCGACGCCGAGAAGGGCCTGCGGCTGATGACCGAAGCGTCGGCGCTCGATCCCGACTCCGCGCCGCCGATCCCGCACCTCGGCGCCGAGGACTTCGACCAAGTCCTGCGCGAAGCGATCGAGGCCTTGCCCGACCAATTCCAGAACGCGCTCGGCGCGGTCCGCCTCGTGGTCGAGCCGTTCCCGACGCGCGAACTCGCGCGCCAGGGCGATCCGGCCGAGGTCGCTCCCGACATCCTCGGGCTATTCAGCGGACCGTCGTTGCTCGACGGTGAGCACGAACTGCCGGCCGGTCCGCCGCCGACGATCCACGTGTTCCAGCGCAACCTCGAACGCACCTGCATCGATCACGACGAGTTGCGCGAGCAGATCCGCATCACGCTCTATCACGAGCTCGGTCACTTCCTCGGGTTCGACGAGGAAGGTGTCGACCGCATGGGCTTGGGTTGACGAAGAGCTGATCGACCGACGCGTGTGCGCGGCTCTGCCGCAGCTCGCGTCCAACGGAGCGAACGATGGGCTGGTTGACGTGGATCGGACTCGGCCTCGTGGTCGGAGTCCTGGCGAAGTGGTTGATGCCCGGCAAAGGCCCCGGCGGCTTGATCGCGACGATCCTGCTCGGGATCCTCGGCGCGCTGTTCGGCAGTTGGCTCGCGTCGATGCTCGGCTTCGGCGCGATGGCCGACTTCAGCCTGGCCGGACTCGCGATCGCGACCGGCGGTGCGATGTTGCTGCTGTTCGTGTACTCGAAGGTCCGCTGACGCGGTCGGCGCCTTCGCGCGACGGACCACGCGAGCGCGGCCGAACCCACGAGGTGCCCGAGGCGGCGGCAGCCGCCGTATTCATGGACCGTCCGCGCCCGCTCAGCGCGAATCGCCCATGGAACAGGCGAATTCGGCGACTGCCGTCGCCGAGCAACACCTGGTGGTCCGGCGGCTGCGCCGCCTCAGTCCTCTTCCAGCGGCACGAGCGGAGCGGTCTTCAAGCGTTCGAGCTTGTCGCGCAGGATGCCCTGTGCATCGGGGCCGACCGCGGCGAGTTGGCGCTTCGTGATCGCGAACTTCTTCATGCGGTGCAGGTACATCTCGAGTTCGTTGCTCCAATCGATGCGCGGATGCGCGTCGGGCGCCGCGAAGCGCGCGGCGAACTCGGGGAACGGCCACGATTCGCGCGGCGCGTACTTCATGCGCCACAGCACGTCCTCGAGTCCGGCGATCGGGGCCTCGCCGAGTTCGTGGAGCAGGCGATCGCGCGCGGCCACACGATGGGATTCGTCGAGCGTTCCGCTCGCGAACGAGCGCACGAACAGATCGAGGGCGGCCGCTGTCGCGGTCGGATCCACGCGCTCGACGAACAGGTCCGAATCACACGAGTGGAAGACGAACTGCCCGCGCTGCGCGAGCGGGTAGTCGGTCTCGACGCGGCACATCCCGCAGCGCACGTGGATGGCGTTTTCCTTCGCGCGCCAGCGGTCGAACCAGCCCATCGATCAGCCGCCGATCAGTTCTTTCAACAACGCCATGACGGTCCATAGCCGGTTCTCGGCTTGATCGACGACGACCGAGCGCTTCGAGTCGAGCACGCCGTCGGTGACGACGACGTTGCGGCGCGCCGGTAGGCAATGCATGAAGATGCCGTCCGCGGTGCGCGCCATCTTCGACTCGTCGCAGATCCAGGTGCTGCGCAGCGCCTTCTTCGCGGCGACCTCTTCGTCGAAGCGCCCGTAGTACTGCAGCGAGCCCCACGACTTCACGCAGACGGCCTTGGCGTCCTTGTACGCCGCTTCGACGTCGTGCGTGACGGTGACGTTGCCGCCGAGTTGGCGCGCGCGCTGCGTGGCCGCGCCGACGTAGTCCGCGTCGAGGTCGTAGCCCGGCGGATGCAGGATCGTGACGTCCATGCCGAGGTCGGCCGCGGCCAGCATCTGCGAGTGCGGCGTCGCGACCGGCAGCGACTTCGGGTGCCACGCCCACGACAGCACGTACTTCTTGCCGCGCGGCTCGCCGAGCTTCTCGACCAGCGTCGCCATGTCGGCGAGGTGTTGCAGTGGGTGCGCCGCGTTCGATTCCAGATTCAGCACGGGCTTCTTCGAGAAGCGCGCGAACGCGTGGATGAACGAGTCCTTCTTGAGTTCGGCGTACGAGTCGGTGACCGAGGTCTTGGCGTCGCCGACCGTGATCAGGTCGCATTTGCGGATGCCGACGGCGTCGACCATCGAGGTCACGACCGGCGACAGTTCGCGCACGTGCTCCTGCGCGTTCTGGTCCATGACCACGCCGTCCTGGTCCTCGAAGTTCCAGGTGTCGCGGCCGGGCGTCAGCGCGATCGCGTTGCCGCCGAGGCGCGCCATCGCGGTCTCGCACGACACGCGCGTCCGCACCGACGCGTTGAAGAACAGCAGCGCGAGGATGCGCCCGGGCAGGTGGCCGCGTTCGGCGCCGCGCTTCATGCGCAGCGCGACTTCGACGAGGGTGCGCAGCTCGGCCGGAGCGAAGTCGAGGGAGTTCAGGAAATGGCGACCGCGGTATTGGAGGGACACGGGCTACCTCGAGTCTCGGAACGAACGGCGAAAAGGCCATGACGTACACGATCGGCGGCCGGGTCGCAGCGGACTTTTTGCCCCCGGCCGCTGCGCTCCCCGGACGACCGGACCGGAATCGTCACGGGCGTCGCGCGGGATGCGCGGACTCGGACCTCGCGGGGCGTCGCCGCCGATAGAATCCCCCGCCCCGTTCCGCGACCCTCGTCGCGGGCGTCCCGCAGGAGTGCGCATGCTGATCCCCATTCTCGTCGCCGGTTTCTTGGTCGTGGCCGGTCTCGCGGTCGCTTGGCAATTGAAGGCGCCCGCGCGCAAGCGCGCCGCAGCGATCGCCGCGGCGAAGGCGCATGCTCGCGCCGCCGTCGAAGCCAATCCCAACGACCTCGACGCCAAGGTGAAGCTCGCGGGCACGATGCTCGATCTCGAGGAAAACGGGCGGGACGCGCTGCCGCTGCTCGAGTCCGTGCTGGCCGCGAAGCCCACGCATTGGACGAAGGGCGCACCGCCGACGCAGTTCCTGCTCGCGCATGCGCACGTGCTGACCGGCAAGCTCGACGTCGGGATCACGCAGTACGAGAAGTTCCTCGCGCAACTCGCGACGTACGACACCGGCGGTGACAAGGAAATGAAGTGGCTGCTGGAGACGCACAAGGTCGACGCCGAGCAGCGCATACGATTGCTGAAGCGTGGCGACACGCACATCCACAAGCCGGAGCAATGGGGCGACGCACAATGAAGACCGCATGGATCGCGTGCGTCGGACTCGTGGCAGCTCTGGGCTGCAGGTCGTATCACTACGAAGAACGTCAACCGCAGTCGCCGCCACCCCTGTCGCAGTCGGGATCGCCCGCGCCGTCGTCCGGGGGCTCCGGGTCGCAGCCGTCCGCCGCGAAGTCCGGCGACCCGTTCGATCAGGCCATGAAAGAGATCGAGGCTGCGCGCACCCTGCCGCTCCCCGAGGGCAACTACCGCATCGACGTCGAGCGCATCTGGGTCGACGCCAACGACTCGCTGACGATCGAGAGCATGTTCGAGTACGCGGACGAGCATTGGACGGTCGGCGGTGGCGCTCCGCCGACGGTGCCGGGCGGCGTGCGGGTCGGTGTGACGAAGGGCAATTTCTCCGCCAACCTGAACGTCGCGTTGAAGAACTCGAAGAGCAGCTCGCGCGAGCAGATCATGCTCGTCACCGTCGCCGACTATCCGGCGAGCATCCAGGTCGGGCAAGTGCGCTATGCGGCGCCGTTCTCCGTGCCGGGAGTGAGTGGCGTCGTGTTGTTCCCGGCCGGGCAGATGGTGGGGACGTCGATGGAAGTCCTCGTGCGACCGGCGGGCCAGGGCTACGCGCAGGTGTCGTTGACGCCGGTGTTCTCGGGCCTCGGCGACGGCGGTGAGACGGTCAAGGTGACGAGCATGACGACGACCGTCGTCGCGCCGATCGGCCAGCCGTTCCTGATCGCGAACCACGCGCAAGAGCACAACGACGTGACCACGACGCTGTTCTCGCGCACGTCGGGCTCCGGAAGCCAACAGGCAGTGCTCGTGCTTCGTGTCACCGGCGGATGATCGTCGGACCCGAACGGACCTCATGCTGATCCACGTCGCGAACTTGACGAAGACCTTCTCGGTCTTCGATCGCCGCGAAGGCGTGAAGGGCGCCCTGCTCGACCTCGTGCATCGCAAGACGCGCACGTTGGCCGCGGTCGACGGCATTTCGTTCGACGTCGCGCGCGGCGAGATCGTCGGCTACATCGGCCAGAACGGCGCGGGCAAGTCGACCACGATCAAGATGCTGACCGGCATCCTGGTGCCGACGTCGGGCGAGTTGACCGTGGACGGTCTCGTTCCGCACGCGAATCGGCGCGCGTTCGCGAAGCGCATCGGCGTGGTGTTCGGCCAGCGCACGCAGTTGTGGTGGGACATCGCCGCGATCGAGTCGTTCCGCTTGCTCGGCAAGATCTACGGCGTCGACGATCGCACGCTGGCCGAGCGGCTCGATCGTCTCGATGCGATCCTCGAGTTGAAACCGCTGCTGCACACGCCGGTGCGCAAGCTCTCGCTCGGTCAACGCATGCGCTGCGACATCGCCGCGAGTCTGCTGCACGCGCCGCCGATCCTGTTCCTCGACGAGCCGACGATCGGGCTCGACGTGGTCGCGAAGGACTCGATCCGCGCGTTCTTGAAAGAGATCAACAAGACCTTCGCGACGACGATCTTGCTGACGACGCACGATCTACGCGACATCGAGGAGCTCTGCCGCCGCGTGATCGTGATCGATCGCGGCAAGATCCTGTTCGACGGTGCGCTGTCCGAGATGAAGGCGCGACATGCCGGTCGCATGCACGTCGGCATCGACGTGGTCGAGGAAGTGACGCTCGACGTCGTTCGCGCGGCGTCGGGTGGAGTCGGGGTCGAGTGGGAGCAACTCGGGCCGCGGCGATTCCGCGCGAGCTTCGAGCGCTCGGCGAAGTCGCCGGCCGATCTGATCCGCGAGGTCATGAGCCGTCACGCGATCGCCGACGTCTCGATCGAGGCGCCCTCGATCGAGGAGGTCGTGCGCACGATGTACGGCACGACGAACGACGGCGCGCGATCGAAGGCTCGGCGTGAGTAGACTCTCGCGCTCCGCGTCCCGGACGAAAGTGCACGCATGAAGCCTCCCATCGCGCTCGACCTCGAAACCGTCGGCGAAGAGTGGACCGAACTCGACGATTCGATCCGCAAGTACTTGATCGGTCGACAGGCGCGCAAACTCGTGCATGACCCGGGTTCGACCGCGGCGCCGGAAGTGCTCGCGCGCGAGAACCTGGCGTTGTCGCCGGGGACCGGGCGCATCATCGTCATCGGCATGGTCAACGTGATCTCCGACCAGTCCGCGATCCTCTACGAGGGTGCGGGCGGTTGGGTCGACACGGCGCCGGGCGCGACGCGGGTGTTTCGCGGCAACGAGCGCGACATGCTGACCCAGTTCTGGCAACTGCTCGATTCGTTCGGCCGCTGCGTGACCTACAACGGTCGCGCGTTCGACCTGCCGTACCTGTACATCCGCTCGGCGTTGCTCGGACTGCGGCCGAGTCGGCAACTGCTCGCGAATCGTTACGCGATCAACGCGCATTGCGATCTTGCCGAAGTGTTGACGTTCTTCGGCGCCGCGCAGGAGCGCATGTCGCTCGACTTCTGGTGCCGTCGCTTCGGGCTCGTCAGTCCGAAGGAGCAAGGCATCGACGGCAGCCAGGTCGGCGCGTTCTACAAGGCCGGCCGCATCGACGAGATCGCCGAGTACTGCCTGCGCGATTCGCGCGCGACGGCGCAGCTCTACCGCAAGCTCGAGGGCACGTTGCTGCCGCTATGGGGGTGATGGCCTGTGCGGCCGGCACCATGGGGCCGCAGGGCGGCTAACCCTTACCCACAAGTCCCCCCGCTGGGCACGGGCTACGCGGACGAGAAGAAGATCGCGAAGACGGCCGCGATGTCGGTGAGCCGCTCGAGTCCCTTCCACGTCGTTTCAGCCCCCGGATCGCCGTCGCTCTTGCGGCCGAGGAAGCCACCCAGCGACGCGACCATGCGAAGAGCGTCGTGCAACGTCGGCGTCTCTGCGGGCGGCGTCTTGGTCTTGTGGATGAAGCAGTACAGCGCCTTCCACTCGAGTTCTTCGAAGAAGACGGTGCACGGCGCGTCGGGGACCTCGCGTCCGAGCTTCACCAGATGCATGACGCGCCAGGCGACGACCGCGTCGATGGCGAGTCCTGCTTTGAGGCTCTCCCGCCGTGCTGGATTGCCTGCGCTCGATCTTGCAACCGGTCTTGAGCGTGCGGTGGAAGACCTCGATCTGCCAGCGCTGCGTGTACCAGCGGACCTTCTCGATCGCGCTTTCGGCCGGAGTCGACCGGCAGCGTCGTCAGCAGCAGCCATTCGACCGGGTCATCGCCGCCGGTCTCTGCCCGTTCGGTCGCCGCGATCGCGCGGACCGTCACCGCCCGCTGCTTGCCTTTGCGATCCATCGGTTTCGATATGCGTACTTCGCGATAGCGTCGTCGATGTGTGCCGTGCGCGACTTCCTACTCCGCTGCGCGGGACGCCGACGAATCTCGCCGACGATCGGCTCCTCGAGCACCGACTCCACAGGTAGCCCTCAGATCGCTCTCCGGTGTGAGGATGCGCCGTTTCTGCACCGCACAGCCAAGACCTGCGCCTTGCCTTCGAGCGCGGTCTCGAACAGTTCGAAGATGTCGGCCTCAGATCGGCGACGGTGACGACCTGCGTGCGATCGAGTCTCTTCGCCGCGGCGTCGGCAGCTTCGTAGCCGCGGATCCACTTGTGACTTTCCTTCTTCTCGATCGGCGGTCGTAGCGCTTATCCGCTCCTCCGAAGTCCTTCGGCGCTCGGGCCCACGCGTCGATCTGGAGCAATCCGGGCAGCGTGCCCGCCAAGTTCGAGAGCAGCACGCTGTGGACCTGGAGTCCGATCGTCGCCGCGTTGTGCGAGCCGATCGTGCCGGGCCCTCGGTGGCGGGATGGTGCGAGTAGTTGAGGCTCGTCGTGTCCTGAATCGCCAATCGACCGATTCTTGCGCCGCGCGAGCGGGGCTGCTTTCGCGGTGGCTGGCGAGGAAGGTGTCGGGCCGGCGGTCTTGTGGTTCAACAGCCGATAGGCTGCCTTCGTCGCCGCGCGCTGCCACAGGCTTGCGGCAAATTCGCCGTCGGTCGCTCGAAGCACGCCCTGCCGTACTTGACCAAGCGCCGCGTCGGGCGCGCGTCGCCGAGCTCTGCGGCTCCCCACTCGTCCTCCGCCCAGTCCGCGTCAGGATCGAGCTTGCGTACCGGCTCGATACGCAGTGTCTCTTGCCAGTCTTGCGCGAGTGAAACAGCCACACCGACTTGATCGTCGCGGCGGCATCGTGTTCGCGATCCTGACGACCGCGGCCGCTGGTCTCGCCGACGTACGTCAGTTGGCCGCGCGATAGCTCGTGCCACTGAAGCGCGTGGTGTCGACGAAGCTCTCCGCCAGCACCGGCCGCTTTCCGTAGCGAGATTCCCAATCGTCGACGACGCAGGACAGCAGCAGCGATACGCGATGCGAGGTTTTCACTCTCACCGCGAGACGAAACGACTCTGCATGATCCGTGATCGCGATTGCGTTTGCGAGCTCCGTCACTCCATCCGATGTAAGTGTCGCGAGCGGCGACGTGGAGCGCCGCGGACGAGAAGCTTGCTGCGCCGATCACGCGAACGCCAGCGCGGACGACGTAGCGAATCTGAGCGCCACACAACGGTCCCGAGCCGAGATAGTGATGCTCGTCCAAGCAACGCGTCCAAGCTGCGTGTGCCGAGTCGCGGCGACCCTCGACGCGATGCACGCTCAGCGGACCGAGCGCGGCCAACTCTTCTTGTGTCAGCGACTCGGGAGATGCGGTCGCAACGGACGACTCCCGGCGAACCGCGCGAATGCGGGTCGTCGTCGCAGGCAGCGACAACTCCTCCGACCGTCAGGCGAGTTCGATCCGGACGGCCGTGACTCGGGGTCGTCCGGTCGCGTCGCGGATCGATGGCGGGCGCACAGCTCACGGGCCAGCGCCGTCCGGCTGTGGCCGCCGGCGTGGCGTTCCAGCCAAGTCCGGTCGTCTGAGGGTGAGTTCGGCGCCGCAGATCTGCACGCGGCGGGTTGTAGGGGCTCGGAGTGTCCGTGTCCAGCAGGGGGACTTGTGGAACATGGTCAGGCAGGGCGGCGGCCCCCTGGACCCCCGCGCCTTGGAACCGCAGGACTACGTCGAGGGAGTGAAGGAACGGGACTTTGGTCCGCGCGACGGCCCCCTCGAAGCGCAGACCGCGCGCTTGATGGGGGTGCTGTTTGGGGTTGCCGCGCCCGCCCCCGCAGGGGGCGGGTGGTTTTGGAGTCCTTGGTCGGCGTCCGCCCACGGGATGCCGCGCGCGGGCGCTGGCGCGCGAAGCGAGGGGGCCGTCGCGCGGCTGACGGGGATTGGTTTTGGGATGGGCAGGGGCTTGCCGCGAAGGGGCCGGAGGGAGATTTCGTGGATGTGGGGGCCTTCTTCTTGGGGATGCGGCCGCGGGCGGCCGCGCTGGGTTTCGCGGGCGAAGCCCGCGTTCTGTGAAGATACGAGGCCGTCGCGACCTTTAGGTCGCGACGGACCGTGGGTTGGGTGCAGCAGCACCCCGGGTCGGCGGAGGGACTGGCCCGGGCCGGCACCCGGGCCGTCACCCGGGCCGTTGCCCGGGTTCGTGCTGCGAGAGGTTGTCGGAGGCGCGAGTCTCTCGCTGGGCTGGATGCTCATTCGTGACCCGTGCGATGTGTAAGTGGTTCAGAACCGGACGAGTTCCAAGCCACCCTCGAACCGAGCGCCAAATGGCGAATTAGATGAATCGGAGATCAATCGTCGAGTTCGACAGCTGTGAAGTAGACGCGCAAACCGAGTTCGATGCATTTCCCCTTCAATGGGACCACTAGAACGACATCCGAGTTCGCCACACCACTGTTGAGGGGATCCTCATCGACAACTCCCGTGCGCTTGTTCCGGAGCACGGCGCCAATCGTACAGACCTTCTGTCCGCGAACGATGTGATACGTGACGCCAGGCGGAGACGAGCCGTCGCGATTATTGGAATCAGTCTGGGTCTTATCCATCTTGACTGTGTAGTCGGTACCGAGAGTGGACGAGACGGCATCCTCGAGCGCATTCAGCAGATCAACTGGGAGTGTCACCTGATCGCTGACCTTCCGAAAATCCTGCCCCCCGCTCGCAGTGGCCATGCCGGCGATCACTTCCGGACTAGGAAGATTGATCGGCTTCCTGACGACCCAGCGCGTCCCGCCGAACATCCTCTCGATGCCCGCAACGATCTGCTGGTGGTACGTGCGAAGAGCCTCGCAGTGCTCGTCGTTGTCGCACTTCGACTTCGCGCAGTCCGCGGAGACCTTGTACAGGTGCTCGAGGCTGCCGCACTTGTCGATTACATATGGCTCGACGAATACGACGCCTTCCGAGATGCGCCCGCACGTGGGGTCGATAGCACAACACGCGGACATGTGTGCCATTGCGAAGCACATGATGACGCGAAGGAGTCGAGCTGCTGATCGATTCACTTCGATCTCTCCAGGTAGGATTGAGGAACTGAAACGGCACAACGAAAGCCGTGTGAAAACGTTGCGAAGTCGACGTCGGCGAGCGCTTTCATCGCATGTGCGGGAGTCGGCGACTCGAGTGTTCAAGGGCTGGCGCCGTATTCCACGCGCCGCCGAAGTCGACGACTCGATTGAAGTCGAGTGTCGCGTCGGGCCCCGATGTCGAGATCACGGGGTGGGTCGAGGTCCACTCCTTCACGTTTCCCATGATGTGAAGAGCGCCGCACCATGAGGCGCCCTGTGGCCAGGAGTCCGCGCGGGCGACAGCCTTCAAGTATCCTTCGAAGATGGAGTCGTTGCGCCGACCGTCGAAGAGCACGGCGCGTTCGAGGACTTCGGTCCGTTCCTTCGGTGGCGAACGAGACCACGGCACATCACGATTCTCCGGTCCCCGCAATGCCCACTCCATTTCTGCCTCGGTCGGGAGTCGAAGGCCAAAGTGCTGTGCGTACTGGCGAGCCTCTTCGACACTCACCCCACCGATTGGAAGCGCATCGATGTGCTCCTGATCCGGCGACGATCCTTCGAGAATGCTCGCTGTTCGGTCACGAACGATGTCGGAGATCCACTCTCTGGGGGGCGGCCGACCGGTCTCGGCGAGATACGCGCGATAGTCGCCGATCGTCACCTCGTGTCGGTCGAGATAGAAACTCGATACTGATGCTCGAGCTGTGGATCCGGTTGGGTACGTAGTGAACGTTACCTCGCCCCCCTGGACGAGGATCATCCGTGATGCGCGGGTCTCGTCAACCGAGTTTGGGAACGAGACCTCGTAAGCGTGATCAACATCCGACACGTCGAGCTCGAAGTGCAGAACTCGTGATCTCTCGGAGAGAACATCGAATCGATACTGACCCAAGCCGAGGTTCACGGAATCCGGCGCGCGGTCAAGTCGGCTGACCAGCTCGAATTGCAGCGTTTTCGGACTGAAGCGGAGCACGGCGATCGATCGCGCAACTGCCGGTCCACGGACCACGACCGTTGCCCGGTCATCGCGTTTGGTGAGGTGCCAATTCCCGATGAACAGCAGTGCGGCCGAGAAAGCGACTGCGAGCCCGGTTCGAGCAGCGCGATCGTTCCACGTCCGGCGCGCGAGTCTGGAGATCACTCCGACCCGCCGGATCCTCGGCGGCTCGTGCGCGAGGAATCGATCCAGCTCGTCGGCGAATTCCGCGGCGGTCGCGAACCTGTGCTCCGGGAGTTTCTCCAACGCCTTTGCGCAGATGGACTCGAGGTCGCGATGTACCCGCGGATTGAGTTTCCTCACGGCGACCGGATCTCTCGACGTGATGGCGGCGATGATGGACGCCATCGTCTGACCTTCGAACGGGCGCACGCCCGCGAGCGCCTCGTAGAGGACGACTCCCAGGGAGAAGACGTCGGTCCGTGCATCGACCGTGACGCGATGCGGAGCGCAACGTTCCGGGCTCATGTAGTGCGGAGTGCCGGCGAATCCGCCCGCGACGGTGATCGCTTCGGAGCGCTCGTCGCGGGCCAGTCCGAAGTCCGAGAGATATGCACGGCCGGCGCGGTCGATCAGGACGTTTCGCGGTGACACATCGCGGTGAAGAATCCCGGCCTCGTGCGCATGATGGAGCGCCCTCGCGATGTCGCGCACGATGCGCGAAATCTCCGCCGTGAACCTCCGGTCCTCCCGGCGTGGAAGGCGGAAGCGATTGGCTGACGGTCGGATGGAGCTGGACGATGCGGGGTTCTCGGCGTCGACGAGTTCGTCAGCGAGCGTCTTGCCGTCGATGTACTCCATCGCGATGTAGTGCTCGCCGCCGATCACCCCCGTGGAGTGGACGCGCACGATGTGATCGTGTCGGAGCTTCGCAGCAGCTTGGGCCTCGAGTGCGAAGCGCGTGACGTTCCGAGTCGATCCTGATCGGACAGACGACATCAGCTTCAGCGCGACGTCTCGGTTCAAGCGCTCGTCGTGAGCTAGGTAAACCGTTCCCATGCCACCGCGGCCGAGAAGCTCGAGGATCGTGAATTCTCCGAGCGTCGTTCCTGGCTCGAGGGTGCCCTCGTCCGCCTCGCCGTCGCCGAGGGTCGGTGGGACCAGGAACCTCTCTCTCGTGATCGACTTCACGCGCAGCATGTCACGCAAGGAATCGCGGAGCGTGGAGTCGTCGGCGCAGTGACGTTCCAGGAACTTCTCGTGTTCGCTCTCGGGGAGTTGCTCGAGCTCCGGGAGCAGTTCTTGGACTCGCCTCCACTGGTCGGGCGTCATCGGACTTTCGTCCGCAGCCATTTGATGGTCGTCGCCAGTTTGCGTTCGGTCGTACGCAACGGCAGGCCCAGTGCCTCGGCGACCTCGGCGATGGTCGCTCCGGTGTAGAAGCGCACGTGGATCGCCTTGAAGGCCACCGGGTCCATGGTCTCGAGTTCGTCGAGCGCGGGCTCGAGCGCGAAGACGTCCACCGAGCGTTCCAGCATCGTGTCGCAGATCGCGTCGGGCACCGGCGGCCCCAACTCCGGATTCCGCTTCTCGCGCCCACGTGTTCGCGCGTGGTCCACGATCGCCGAACGCATCGCGAGCGCGGCCCTCATGCGGAAACCGACGTGCTCGGTGTCCGCGAGATCCGCGCGGAGCAGTCTCAGGTATGCCTCCTGGACCAGGTCGCTCACGCCGAACGTTCCGCGTCCCCTGGGACCGCGGAGCTGATGCTTCGCCATCCGATGGAGTTCGAGATAAAGAGTGCGTGCAAGAGGGGGTCGCGCGCCGGGGCTCAATTCGTGCCCTCCACCCGGAGTTCATCGTTGTAGTGACGACAGACGCTGCGGGCTACATCGGACCGCCGCGAATTCTCTCGGTTCGTGTAGTGAAACAACACTTTCGGTGCGGATTCGGGTTTCCAGCGGCGGACGAACGTCCGTGGTGTCGTTCGAACCTCCGGCCCAACTCGGCGAGTGGAGCGTCGCGTGACGCTGGGAGTCGAATCATGAGTTCGTTCGTCTTTCGAGTTCTCGGAACATGTGTCATCGGTTGCGCGGTGGCCCAGGGTGGCCAGATGCCGCTGCTGGGAAGTCCTTGCGGAAGTGCGCCGAATGGGACGTTCGGACGCAGCGTCGCCGCGCTCGGCGACGTCGATGCGGACGGGTTCGACGACTTCATCGTGGGCGCACCGAACGACGGGGCCACCGGTCGGGTCTTCGTGTACTCGGGCGTCGACTTCGCATTGCTGTACAGCCAGCCCGGTCCGGCCGGCGCCGCGGACTATGGTTGGTCCGTCTCGGGCCTCGGTGACGTGAACGGCGATGGCCGCGGCGACTACGTCGTCGGCGACCTCGCGTACTTCGGAGCCGGCGCGGCAAGCGGGGCCGCGTGGGTCTGCTCGGGGGCGAACGGTGCGACCTTGTTCAGTGTGTTCGGCACGTTCTCCGGCGGAAACCTCGGTCAGAGCGTGTCGTCGGTCCCGGACCTCGACGGAGATTCCGTCGCCGATGTGTTGATCGGCGAGCCCAACCGCCCGGGGAACGGCGCTGTGCATGCGTATTCCGGAGCGACGGGCGGGCTCTTGTTCATCATGGTCCCGAGCCAGATCGCCGGGCTCACTCACGCGTTCGCTCACCTCGGGCATGCTGTCCGAGGGGTCGGTGACGTCACCGGCGATGGGAAAAGCGAACTTCTGGTCGGCGACCCCGACGCGGTCGCGGGGGGAGTCAAGACCGGCGGAGCGGCACTCATTCGGATCAACGGGGGTCCGAGTTCCTACACGGCGTTGACGTGCGTCAACGGCGGCCTGAGTGGCTCTCGCATCGGCGCGGCGATCAGCAGTGGCGGCGTCGTGTTCGGGCAGCCCGGCGATTTCGACGACGACGGGGTTCCCGACTTCGTGGTCGCGGCACCTGGGCTCTCGTCGGGCGCGGGTCAAGTGCAGGCATTTTCGGGAGCAACGTATTCGTCGTTGTTCACGTGGGACGGAGTCACGGCACTCGGCGTGGGTGTTCCGCCGTCGACGGTCTATGGAGAGGCCGTCGCGGGCGCGGGTGACGTCGACGGTGACTCGATCGCTGACTTGATCATCGGAGCGCCGTATGCGCCGCAGTTGGGATCGCCGACCGGAATCGCGCACGTCGTGCTCGGCAAGTCCGGTGGCGGGAGTAGTTCCTACTGCGTGATCGACGGCCAACTGAGGAACGAGCAGTTCGGCCTTGCCGTGTCGTCCGCCGGGGACGTGAACAAGGACGGGCGTTCCGACGTGTTGGTCGGCGCGCCGAATCGCAACTCGGCCATCGGCTGCGTCGACGTGTTCAGTGGATGCATGTCGCCGTCGGTGGTGTACGGACAAGGCTGTGCGGGCTCGAACGGGTCGACGCCACGGCTGCGCTACTTCGGTTGCGTCCAAGCGATGAACCCAGCGACGCTGTCCATCGAGGGAGGCTTGCCCAACTCGACGGCCGTCCTGCTGCTCGGGCTGACTCAGGCTTCGGTGCCGATGGGGGGCGGTTGCTCGTTGTTGGTGTCCCCGCTGCTTCCGATCACGTTGAGCTTGTCGCTCGACGCGACTGGCGCCGTCGCGGTACCCGTCTCGTACCCGAACCTGCCGACGCCCATCCCATTGACGCTGCAAGCCTTCGTTGCGGACCCGGCGAATCCGACGGGATTCAGTAATTCGAACGGAGTTCAGTTGTAGCCCGGGCTCCGAACGGACCCGCTGCTCGACTTCGAGTGCGCCCTACCGATTGCGCTCCCCGCGAACGGTAGGGCGCCCCTCAATACCTGCGCGTCCTGTAGTCCTCGAGGATCTGCGCGTGGTCGAACGCGAGTTGAGGGAGCTCGTCGAGGCGGAACACTCTCGCCGTCTTCGCGTCGTCGCCGCCGACCGGAGTTCCCTGTGCCGTTCCCTCGAAGACCACGCAGACGGTGTGACCGCGCGGGTCTCGGTTCGGGTCGGAGTACGCGTGGAATTGGCGCTTCAGCGTGACGTCGAGGCCTGTCTCCTCCTTGGCCTCGCGGATCGCTGCGGTCTCGAGCGTCTCGCCCCACTCGACGAAGCCGCCTGGGATCGCCCAGCCGTGCGGCTCGAACTTGCGTTCGACCAGGACGACTCCTCCTTCGAGCTCGATGATGACGTCGACCGTCAGGCGCGGTTGCTTCGGGATGGGCATGCGCGGCATCGAAGCCGCCGACCTCGACGGATTCAAGGTCGAGGAGTCCGCGGCCCCGTTGCTACCGTCCGAGCGCCCTTGCTCGAACACGAGGTGACTCGTGCCGCCCGTCGTCCTCCAACTCCGCGGAGTGTCCCGCGTCTTCGCCGGTGGCTCGGAGCCGATCGTCGCCGTCGACGGGATCGATGCCGAGTTCCTCGCGGGCACGTTCACGGCGATCCTCGGGCGGTCGGGCAGCGGGAAGTCCACCCTGTTGCACCTTTGCGCCTCGCTCGATCGGCCGAGCTCCGGGGCGGTGATCGTCGATGGGATCGACCTCGCGACGCAGGACGACGACGCGTTGGCGCGGTTGCGGCGCACGGCGATCGGGCTCGTGTTCCAGTTCTTCAATCTGATGCCGCAACTCTCGATCGAAGAGAACGCGCTGTTGCCGATCGTGCTCGAACGCGCGCCGACCGGCGCGGACCTCGCGCGACTCGCTGCGCTGATCGAACGACTCGGATTGTCGTCGCGTCGCACGCATCGACCCGAGCGATTGTCCGGCGGTGAGCGCCAGCGCGCGGCCTTGGCGCGGGCGCTGATGCCGTCGCCGCGGCTGCTGCTCGCCGACGAGCCGACCGGCGCGCTCGATTCGACGAATGCGACGGCGATCGCTCGCTGGTTGCGCGATCTGGCGCACGACGACGGGGTCTGCGTGCTCGCGGTGACGCACGATGAGCGCGTCGCGGCGCTCGCCGACTCCGTGCTTCGACTCGACGACGGTCGCATCGTCGGCATCGAATCGCGCCGAGGAACGACCGCGCCATGAGCCGCTTCGCGTGGCTCGCGCGTCGACTGATCTGGCGCGAACTGCGCATTCGACCGTTGCGACAAGGACTCTCCGCACTCGCCGTCGCACTCGGCGTCGCTCTGTTCGTGTCGACCGAGACGAACACGGCCGCGATCCTCTCGGCGGTCCACGGTGCGCGCGGGGCATTGGAATCGGGCGTCGACCTGCTCGTCACGCGCGACGCCGCCGGGATCGACGACGACGCGCTCGACGCATTGCGCGAGCGGCCCGAGTTCGCGAGCGTCGCGGGCGTCGTCGAGATCGCGGCCACGACGACGTCGGGCACGCCGCTGACGCTGCTCGGTGTCGACCCGCGCGATGCGATGCGCTTCGCCGGGGCCGCCGACGGCATGCGCCTCGTCGACGTCGATCCTGCCGCAGCGTTCCTGCGCCAGGACGGCATCGTCGCTTCGAGCCGCCTCCTCGCGGCGCTCGGCCTTCGCGTCGGTGGCGACCTCGAGATCGACACCAGCATCGGAACGCGCACGTTCCGCATCGTCGGTGCCGTGGAAGCTCCCGGCGCACTCGCCGAAGCGCTGATGGGCTTCGCGTTCATCCCGCTCGACGCGGCGGCGGCGATCACGGGTCGACCCGGGAGATTCGATCGCGTGCGTCTGTCGCTCGCGGAAGGGGTCGATCCGAAGAGCGCGCGAACCGCGATCGCCGCGGTGCTCGGCGTCGACTCCAGCGTGAAGTCGCCCGACGAGTGGACGCGCGACGCGACGATCGGGCTCGACACGTTCCGTGCCGTGTTCTTCCTGAACGACTTGCTCGCACTGCTGATCGCCGGGTTCTTCGTGTTCAACTCGGTGTCCGCCGTGTTGGCCGAACGCACGCGCGAGGCCGGTCTGTTGCGCGCGTCCGGCATGTCGCGTCGCGGACTCGCCGCGACGTTCGTCGGCGAGGCGATCGCGCTCGGCGCGGTCGGCTGCGTCGTCGGTGTGGTCCTCGGGTCGGTGCTGGCCGTGTTCACCGGCGGCTTGCTCGCCGACGTCGTCAGCCGCGTGCAGTTCGTCGTGCCCCCGGTGTCGGCGCGATTGCCGAGTCTCGTCACGATCGCGCAGGCGTTCGTCCTCGCGGCGAGCACGACCGTGGCGGCGAGCGCGCTCGCGATGGTCCCGTTGGTGCGACGCGCTCCGCTCGAACTGCTTCAAGTCGCGGAATCGGGCGAGCGTCGCGCAGCCGCGATCCGTCGCGCCGCGCACATCGCGGTGGTCGTGGCCGTCCTCGTCGGGATCGGCCTGTTCGCCGCCCCGCGCGGCCACGAGCGTGTGGCGGGCACGATCGCCGTGGTCGTGCTCGCGTTCTGCGCCCTGTGTGGAACGCCCGCGGTCGTGCTCGCGCTCGGCGCGTTCGTTCGCCGGCGCTCGTTCGCGCGCCGGCCAGCCCTCGCGTTCGCGCTCGATGCTCTGACGCTCCAGCCGATGCGGACGACGATGACGATCGGCGCGTTCGCGCTCGCGCTCGCGTTGGTCGTCGCGCACGGCGGCGTGACGCGCGGCATGGGCGATGGCATTCGCAGTTGGCTCGACGGGAACATCCCGTCCGACGTCATCGTCGGCGGCATTGCGTTCCCGTTCCGCGAGGAAGGCGCCGGCTCCGTTGCTGCCATCGACGGCGTCGAGCGCGCGTTCCGCTACCGCTACCGGAAGACGCGCGCGCTCGGCGACGAGATCGCGTTGGCCGCGATGGACTTCGACGTCGCGCGCGAGCGATCGCGCTTCCAGTTCCATGCCGGCGAGCCAGAGGCCGCGTTCGATGCGGTCATCGGTGGTCGCGGAGCGTTCGTCTCCGAGAACTTCGCGTGGAAGCACGGGCTCGTCGTCGGTGACCGCTTCGCTCTCGCGACGCCCGATGGTCCGGGAGAGTTCGAGATCGTCGCGATCGTGCGCGACTACATGCATCCGGGCGGCACCGTGCTGCTGCACTTGCCCGTCTATCGCGAGCGGTTCCACGATCCGCTGGTCGACTTCGTCGAACTCTGTCTCGCCCCGGGCGTCGATGCGGAGCGCGTGGCCGAAGCCGCACGCGCGGCGCGCGCTCGCGATCACGCGTTCCTGCCGGTTGCGACGACGCAGCGCTATCTCGACCACGTCGTCGGTTTCGTCGACGATCTGCGCGCGCTGAGCGTCGTCCAACTCGTGCTCGCGCTCGCGATCGGCGCGGTGTCGATCTTCGCGACGGTGACGCTTTCGGTGGCGTCCCGTCGGCGCGAACTCGCGTTGCTGCGTGCCGTGGGCATGCGACCGCGCGATTGGCGCGCCAGCGTCGCGTGGGAGGTCTACGTCATCGCGAGCGCCGCGGCGGTCGGCGGGCTCGCGCTCGGGCACGTGCTGTGGATCCCCGCGAATCTGGTGTTCCGCGCGTTCTCCGGCTTCGTGTTCGATCATGCGTGGCCGTGGCGCGAGAGCGTGCTGGCACTGCTCGGCGCGATGGTCACGGCGTGGATCGCGGCGCGACTGCCGTTGTCGCTGTTGGAACGGCACGGCGCGTACGAAGCAATGGACGAGTGAGCCCGTGGATCCTTGGTCGGGAAGCAAACGTGCGCGATCGAACCTCCGGCGAGGCCCGATCGCGCACGTTCACGGCTCATGAGATCGAGACGCTCAGCGCTTCGACGGTGGCGTGTACACCGGCCGCTTCGCCGGCGTGTGCTTCTCGAGGTCTTCGAGGGCCACGCGGATCGCCTCGTCGAGTTGCGGGTCGGCGCCCTCTTCGATGATGCGCTTCGGCCATTCGACGACTTCGAGGTCCGGAGCCACACCGACGTTCTCGACGGCCCATGAACCGTCGACGTCCATGACGCCGAAGCTCGCCGCGGTGACCGAGCCGCCGTCCATCAACGGCGGGTAGCCCGAGATGCCGACGAGTCCGCCCCAGGTGCGCATGCCGACGAGCTTGCCGAGCTTGCGCCGTTGGAACGTCCACGGCATCCAGTCACCGCCGGAGCCGGCGTACTCGTTCGTGACCATGACCTTCGGCCCGTCGAACGAGAAGAACGGCGACTGTGCGAGCCAGCCTTCGCGGTTCATCCAGTACGAGTAGACCGGCGACGACAGCACGCCGATCACGTAGTCCGCGACCTGGCCGCCGCCGTTGTAGCGCTCGTCGATGACGAGGCCCTGGCGGTCGAGCTGCGAGTAGAAGTCGCGGTCGAACGACGCCATGCCCTGGCCGCCCGTATTCGGCATGTAGATGTAGCCGAGCTTGCCACCGCTCTTCTCCTCGACGCGGCGACGGTTCGCTTCGACCCAGGACAACTGGCGGAGTTGGCCTTCGCTCGCGATCGGGACGACGGTCATCGTGCGCGGCTCGGAGCCGTCCGCATTCGCCGAAAGCACCAGCTCGACCTGCTTGCCGGCGGTGTTCTCGAATGCGCGGTAGATCTCGTCGCTGCCGCGCACTTCGACGCCGCTCACGCGCAGGACGTAGTCGCCCTCGCGCGCATCGACGCCCGGTTCGGTCAGCGGGGCGCGCAGGCCCGGATTCCAGTTCTGACCGCGATAGATGCGCGCGATGCGATGACGGCCGGCATCGACGACGAAGTCCGCGCCGAGCAGACCGACGCCGACTCCGTCGGGCGCGTCGGGCATCGCTCCACCGCTGACGTATTGGTGCCCGCAGCACAGCTCACCGATCAGTTCGGCGATGACCATGTTGAGGTCGGCACGGTGCTTCACGTGAGCGACGAACGGCGACCAGCGCTCCCACATCGCGGGCCAGTCGACGCCGTGCATGTTGGGGTCGTAGAAGTAGTCGCGCTGCAGCCGCCAGACTTCACGCAGCGTCTGCGCCCATTCGACGGCCGGATCGACGCGGACGCGCAAGCCGTCGGTCTTGATCGCCTTCTTGTCGCCGCCGGTCTCGCTCATCAATTGCCAGCCCGACGATCCGCTCGTGAGCAGCGACTTGCCGTCGGCGGAGACTTCCACTCCGCTGACGCCGTCGGCGACGTCTTCCGCCTTCTTCTTGTCGAAGTCGAAGCGCTTCAGCTTCGAACCTTCGCCGCGCGCGAACTCGACGAACAGGAACTGACCCTTCGACGTCGCCAGCGTGCCGTAGTTCGCGGACGACAACGGCAGCGCGAGGATGCGCTGATCGATGCCCTCGAGGTCGAGAGCCGGGAGTTCCTTCTCCTTCTTCGGCTCGTCCTTCTTTTCGTCTTGCGGCTTGCCGGCGTCGGCGACGGCCGCGGCGGGCGGCGTCGCGGGATCCTGCGCCAGCGTGGCCTTGTCCTTCCGATCGGCGGGCTTGTCGCCATCGCCCGGCTTGTCCTTCTTGTCCTTGTCGCCCTCGTCGCCGTCCTTGTCCTCGTCCTTGCCGAAGCCTTCGTCGCTCTTCGGCGCGAACGGGTTCTTGCCGTCCTTCTGCAGTACGACGACGTACAGCGCGGATTCGGATTCGCGCGCGGCCGAGGTGCTCATGTCGAGGCCGAAGCGCTGCGGGCCGGATTCGACCGACGCGCTGAAGAACAGGTGCTTGCCGTCGCGCGAGAACACCGGCGACGCGGCCGATCCGAACGCGTCGGTGATCGACGTGCTCTTGCCCGTCGCGAGTTCGTACAGCGCGATGCGGTCGTACGTCGTGCGCGGATTGCGCTGTTCGAACGCGATCCACTTGGAATCGGCCGACCAGCTCGCGCCGGGCCGGATCTCGCCGAGCGAGCCCTGGATGCGCGCGACTTCCGTGACCTTGCCGGACTCGAGCGTGAGGTACGCGATGCGGTTGGTCTTGTCGACGAACAGCAGGTGCTTGCCGTCGGGCGACCACGCGGGATTGGAGAAGAAGCCGCCGCGATCGGTGGTGCGGTCGGTGGCGGCGACGTCGAACGTCTGCGCATCGCCCTTGCCGGCCTGATCACGCACGACGAGCTTGTATTCGCCGTCGGCGTCCGAGAACCACGCGATCTTCGCGCCATCGGGCGACCACGCCGGCGAGCGATCGTGCGCTCCTGGCGAATCGGACAGATTGCGGGCGTCGCCGAATTCGCGCGGGACCGTGAGGATCTCGCCACGGGCCTCGAACACCACGCGCTTGCCGTTGGGCGCGATCCCCGCGTCACGGATCTCGCCGCTGACCGCTTCCCAGCGCGCGAGCGCGTCGGGGAAGTCGCCGAGTGCGCGGATCTGCAGTCGTCGCGGAGCCGTGCCGGGCGACTCGATCACGTGCAGGGCGCCGGCCTGCTCGAACACGAGCCGCGTGCCGTCCGAGCCCATGTTGCGCACGTCGTAGTCGGTGAACGTCGTGACTTGCTCGACCGCGTCCATGCCCTTCGCGAGCTTCCAGATGTTCATGTGGTTGTCGCGGTCGGACGCGAAATAGAGGTCGTCGCCGATCCAGCACGGCCACGCATCGGAGGCGTTCACGTGCGGCACTTCCTTGACGTCGTTCGAGGCGACGTCGAATACCCACACGCGCGTGAGACGGCCGCCGCGATAGCGCTTCCAGCTGCGGAAGGCCTCGCCGGTCGGCATGTACGCGATCCGCGTCCCGTCGGTCGACAACTGCGCGTTGACGACGCGCGGGATCTTGAACGCGGTCGCCGAGCCGCCGGCGACGGGCACGGTGTAGAGCTTCGGCGGCTGGCGGCCACCGGACGTGCGCGCGCTCGTGAAGACGACTCCCGAGCCGTCGCGCGTCCAGTCCTGGACGGTGTCCCCGGCGGGATGCCACGTGAGTCGCTTCGGATCGCCACCCGCGGCCGGGATGACGTAGACGTCGGGGTTGCCGGCGTATTGGCCGGTGAACGCGATCCACTGTCCGTCGGGCGAGAAGCGCGGGTTGCTCTCGTCGCCCAGGCTGCTCGTCAGTCGCTTCGCCTCGCCACCGGCCGTATTCGCGATCCAGAGGTCCTTCGCGTACACGAAAACGACGCGGTCCCCCGCGATGTCGGGCTCTTGCAGCAGCAGGGTCTCGGGGGTCGCTTGCGCGATCGCGCTGGTCGAGAGCGTCAGCAACCCGAGCGAAACTGCGAGGACGGACGCGATGGCATTCATGCCGAATCCTGCTTTCGAGGTCTGCGGAGAAATGGGGTGGGGAGTCTAACGAATGGCCACGATCGGGCGTTGGCTCCGGATTCGTCGCGATCGGGTGCGGAAAGCCACTTGCACCGACCCGGCAAAATCGGAATGTTCTTGGCCCATGAAGACGCCCCAGAAGAAGCACGTGACGAATCTCGCCGCCCTCGGACTCCTGATGCTGCTCGCGCCGACGGGCTGCTGGTACGCCGCGGCCGGTGGCGCAGCAGCCGCCGGAACCGGAGTCGCGTACATGCGCGGCGACCAGGAAGTGAACGTCCAAGCCACACCGTCCCAGATCGTCCTCGCGGCGAAAGCCACGATGAAGGACATGGGGATGAAGTGGATCCAGGGCTCGTCGACGAGCCTCGACGGTCTCGCGACCGCGAAGACCGCCGACGACACGCAGATCCGCGTGATCGTGCACAGCCAGGGCGATGGCATCACGAACTTCGCGGTTCGCGTGGGCACGTTCGGCGACCAGGAAATGAGCCGCGCGATCCTCGACGGCATCCTCAATCGGCTGTGACGCGCGCTCGAGCCGGATTCGCGAAGGGTGGTTCTCCACGCCGGGAGCCACCCTTCGTCCGTTCGTGCGCGTCGCCGGGGCCCGTTTCGCCACCCCCCCGGAACCGGGATCAAGCGCAAGGCCGCGCGTTTCTTCTGGTGCGTTCTTCGAACCCGCTCTGCTAGCATCCCCCCTCGTTCGGAGCGGCTGTGTCGTCGCTCATGTCAGGGGTGCGCGGGCCGCCGATCGTCTTTCGAGTCAGACGACCCACGAATCCTGTTCGAGAAAGTGGTCGCGTTCGCGCGGCCCGGTTGTCTTGGAGTGGTTGTTCGAATGTCGAAGAAACTGTTCGTGGGTGGTTTGAGCTGGAGCACGACGGACGACGGTCTGCGTGCAGCGTTCGAGAAGTTCGGTCAGACGCTCGAGGCGAAGGTGATCATGGACCGCGAGACCGGACGCTCGCGCGGTTTCGGGTTCGTGACCTTCGCGGACGGTGCGGCGGCCGACAAGGCCATGAATGAAATGAATGGCAAGGAGCTCGACGGTCGCGCGATCCGCGTGAACGAAGCCGAAGAGCGTCGCGGTCCTCCGGGCGGCGGCGGCGGTGGCTTCGGCGGCGGCGGCGGTGGCCGTGGCGGCCACGGCGGCGGCGGCGGTCGTGGCTTCGGCGGCGGTGGTGGTCGCGGCTTCGGTCGCGGCGACCGCATGTAAGTCGCTCCGGTCGGCAACGACCTGATCGAAGGGCGCGCGTCCGCAAGGATGCGCGCCCTTCGGCGTTGTAGGGACGAGGGGGACGAGGGGGACGAGGGGGATGACGAGGGACGCGAGGGACGCGAGGGACGCGAGGGACGCGAGGGATGCGAGGGACGACGGGGGACGCGAGGGACGCGAGGGACGACGGGGGACGCGAGGGACGCGGGGGACGACGAGGGACGCGAGGGCGACCCCCCGACCTCACACCTCTTCGTTCTCGGCCTCTTCGTCCTCGAAGTCATCGACGTCTTCGGGCTCGTCGGCTTCCCCGGCCGCTCCCGCCTTGCGGATCAGCACCGCCGTGAAGCCCTTGCGTGTGAGGTCGCGGCTCGCGCGCAGGCCGTTCTCGCGCGCGATGCGGCGCAGGGCTTGGGCTTGGCCCGCGCCTACCGCGAGCACGAGCGCCGCGTCCGGCGAGTCGGACAGCGCCGCGAGGTACGCCTTCAGCGTCAGCGCGACCGCGTCCTGCCCTTCCTTCCACGCCACCGGGCCCACGATCAAGTCGTAGCCGATCCCCGACACGTCCCGCGCTGCCGGCAGCCAATCGAGCGTCATGGCCGCCGGCGCGAGCTCGACGCTGGTCACCGCGAGGTGCTCCGAGGCCGCAAAGGCTTCGAGGTTGCGCTTCGCGATCGCGAGTTCGAGCGTGTCGCGCGACAGCAACGCGATCGTCGCCGGCTCGCGTTCGAGCAGCAGCAACTCCGCCAGGAATCCGTGCGCCGGGTTCACCACGAGGATGCGCTCGCGCTCGATCAAGTCCTCGGCCGGGAGTTGGCGCTGCAGCAGTTCCGCGAGCAGCGGCGTCTGGAAATGCGCCGTGTCGAACTCCTCGACGTCGTGAGCGGCGAGGTGGTCCTTCAAGTGGAGATCGCCGATCGACACTGACTTCGCGATGTCCTCGCGCACGTACGGCGCGAGCGTGTCGCCGCGCTCGGGTTCGGGCAGGCCACCCTCGAAGCGCCAGACGCGCGCGAAGTGCTCCGCGCCGCGGCTGCCGTAAACGGATTCGACATCACCGTGGTGCTCTTGGAACGACTCGAGCAGTTCGTCGATCGTCTCGGTGAGTGGCGTGACGTGGACGGTCGCGACGTAGCCGCCGGGCTTCAGCAGCGAGCCCGCGCCGAACAGGAAGCGTTCGAGTCCATGACGTCCGACCTTCGCGGGCACGTTCGTGACGATGAGGTCGAACGGCGCGCACCCCGCCGCGCGCGCGGGCTCGAAGTCGAGGCCGGCCGGCAGGATCGTCACCGGGCGATCGGCGCGCGTGAGCAAGCCGTTCGCCGCTGCGTTCTGCGTCGTGACGTAGATCGCGAGCTTGTCGCGATCGGCGAGCGTGACGTGGACCGAACCCGGCGGGTACGACGCGGCGATCGACAAGCCGATCGAGCCGATGCCGCAGCCGAGGTCGAGCACGCGCAGTGTTGCGCCGCCGCCTTCGCCGATGGAGCGCAGCGGCGGTGCACGTTCGAGCACGCGCAACAGTCGCAACGTGCCGACGTCCACGCCGGCGCTCGAGAACAGATCACGCCCGAAGCCCAGCGCGATCTCGTGCCGCAGCCAACGATGGGTGCCGACTTTCGCGACCCATGGACACGCTTCGAGACGGGCGATCTGCGCTCGATCAGGAGCGTGCTTGTCGCGTGTCACGCGCAATGCTCGTGAGAGGTTCGCGTCGAGGTTCCCCCGGCGGTCGTCGGCGCGGTATCCGCGGTATCCATGGATGAATCCGTCATGCTCGATCCCATCGTCTGTGGATACGGCGGCTGCCGCCGCCTCGCGACACCTGGTGAGCCCGAGCCGGTGAACCGGATTCGCCGACTCTCAGAACAGCGTGTAGATGAACGGTGCGACGAATGGCGACGACGCGGCGACGACGAGCAGCATGCCGATCGCGAGCATCACGACGAGCAGCGGCAGCATGTACCAGTGCCCGCGGCGCAGGAACGTGCCGTACAGCTCGGAGATCACGCTCATGCGCTTCGCGACCTTGACGATCACGAACACGATCAGCGCGATGAAGATGCCCTTGAACACCCAACCGCCGAGCGCCGGCGGCAGTGAGCCCGCGAGCTTGCCGATGCCGAGGAAGATCCCGGTCATCACCGCGATCAGGGCGCCGACCTTCAGGTAGCTCGTGATCGGGTTCTCTTCGGGGTAGCTGCGCCAGTACAGCGTGCCGAGCAGCAACCACAGTCCGGCGACGACGAAGACCCACGTCGGCACCGACTTCGGGTGCAGCGCTTCGAGCCCGGCGTGCGGAGCGGCGGGCGGCACGAGGCCGGCCTTGTTCAATTCGGTCTCGAGCACGTCGGCGACGACGCGGTTGCCGGCGACGTTCCAGTGGAAGTCCTTCGAGAAGTACAGGCGCTCGCCCTTCGCGGCCTCGGCCTTCAACGTGGCGCTGGGGTCGACGACGAGGAAGCCCGCGGCCTGTGCGAGTTGCGAGTAACGCGAACGCGGCAGCGCGGCGTCGAAGTCGTCCGTCGGCTTGAGTCCGGGCGGCGCGTCGCCGTGGATCTCGGCCTTGCTCGGGATCGTCAACAGCACCGGCGTCGCGCCGTTGCTCTTCGCAAGCTTGGCGAACTCCGCGAGCAGCGCGCCGACGACGCTCCAGGCTTTCTCGATCTCGGCGGGTTGGTTGCGCAGCACGACGGCCGCTTCGCCGTACACCTCGCCCGCATCGGTCGCGACCAAGTCACGCTGCGCGAGCGCGATCTTCTCCTTGAGCTTCGCGACGTTGCCGATCGCCGTGTGGTCCTTCCACCACGGCGCGTCGGCGGGCTTGACCACGTGGTCCTTCTTCAAGGTCAGGTGACCGTTCGGCCCGAGCTCGAAGCGCGGCTTCGCGCGGTCCGTGTAGTACTCGCGGGCGCACCAGAACACGTCGTTCTCGTACGCACACAGCACGACGACGTCGGGCTGGTACTTCAGGCCTTCGTTCTCGAACCACAGGAACTCTTGGTCCGTCGACCAGCCTTCCGTGCCGCCGTTCACGACCTCGACGTTCGCGCCCGCGAGCTCGTTCGCGAACTGGTTCACGAACAGGTCCTTCTCGGCGACCGCGTAGCCCTGGACGAACGAGTCGCCGACGAACAGCACGCGCTTCGTGCCGGGCTTCTTGGCGAAATCGAGTTCGGCGCCGCGCAGGCCCTTCGCGTTGACCTTGGTCTCGACGGTGAACTCGCTGAGCGAGCGCTTGGTCGTCTTCGACGGCGTCTTCGCCCAACCATAGTCCGCGTCGAATTGGACGACGGGCGGTTGCGGGCCGCAGCCGGCGAGCCGCAGCACGCCTTCGAACAACAAGACGAGCAGGACGAACGTGACGAGGTAGCCGAGCAGTCGGGAAATCACGAATGGTCTCCGGTCACTTCGTCACGACGAACTTGGTGTTCATGATCAACGCGTCCATGCCCGAGCGCATGAACGTGTTGTAGGAATTCGTCGGCGTCTCGACGATCGGCTCACCCTTGAGGTTGAAACTCGTGTTCACGATGCAGTCGACGCCGGACGCCTGGCCGAAGGTCGAGATGAGATTGTGGTAGTCGGGGTTGTATTCCTTGACCACGCCCTGCAGGCGGCCCGAGTTGTCGACGTGCGTGATCGCGGGCATCTGCTTCGACTTCACGTCGCAGACGTAGAGCATGAAGCGCGCGGGGTAGTGCTTCTCGGCGTTCGGGAGATCGAAATACTCCGACGCCTTTTCCATGAGCACGGACGGCGCGAACGGCCGGAACGCCTCGCGGAACTTGATCTTCGCGTTGATGATCTCCTTCATCTCGGCGCGGCGCGGATCGCCGATGATCGATCGATTGCCGAGCGAGCGAGGTCCCCACTCGAAGCGGCCGTTGTACCAGCCGCACACCGAGCCCTTCATCAGGTAGTCGACGGTGCGCTCGATCGCCTTGTCGCGGTTCTCGATCACTTCGTACTTCGCGCCGATCTTCTTCAGGTGCTGCTCGCACTCGGCGTCGGTGTAGTCCGAGCCCCAGTACGCGTGCTCCATGACGAAGCGCTTGGTGTTGCCGAGCATCTGGTTCCAGCACCACATCGCGGCACCGACCGCTCCGCCGTCGTCGCCGGCGGCCGGATGGACGTAGATCTGCTCGAACGGCGTCTGGTTCAGGATCTTCGTGTTCGCGACGCAGTTCAGCGCCACGCCGCCGGCCATGCAGAGGTACTTCGAACCGGTCTCCCTGTGGAGGTGGTTCGCCATCTTGATCAGGATCTCTTCGGTGACGGCCTGGATCGACGCCGCCATGTCGGCGTAGTACTCGTCGAGATGCACGTCGGCGCGCTTCGGATCGCGCGCGGGGCCGAACTTCTCCAGGAACTTCGGCGACAACGTACTGTCGGGCGAATAGTGGTAGCTGAAGTACGACATGTCGTGCCACAGCGAGCCGTCTTCGCCGATCTTGATCACTTCCTTGATCTTGTCGACGTACTTGGGCTTGCCGTAGGGCGCCATGCCCATGAGCTTGTATTCGCCTTCGTTGACCTCGAAGCCGCAGAACGCGGTGAACGCCGAATACAACAGGCCGATCGAGTGCGGGAACCGCATCTCTTTCTTGATCGCGATGTGGTTGCCCTTGGCGTGACCCATCGTGCTGGTCGACCACTCGCCGGCGCCGTCCACCGTCAGCACCGCGGCTTCAGGGAACGGCGAGCAGAAGTACGCCGCCGCCGCGTGCGACATATGGTGATCGGCGAACACGATCTTCTTCGGATCGAGTTTCAGCTTCTCCTTCAGCAGCGCCTTGATCCACAGCTTGTCGGTCAGCCAGGTCAGCATCGACTCGCGGAAGACCTTCCACGAGCGCGGGAAGGTCGAGAAAGTCGAGACGAGGATGCGCTCGAACTTCACGAACGGCTTCTCGTAGAAGACGACGTAGTCGAGGTCCTGCGCCTTGATGCCGGCACGCTTCAAGCAGAACTCGATCGCGAGCATCGGGAAGCCGTGATCGTGCTTGATGCGCGAGAAGCGTTCTTCCTCGGCCGCGGCGATGAGGACGCCGTCCTGGACGAGGGCTGCTGCGGAGTCGTGATAGAAGAACGAGAGGCCGAGGATGTTCATGGGGGCTCGGTCGTCGAAGGGTGGATTCGAAGAGGGGTGCGTCAGCCCTGGCGGCGGGCGTGGACGACGTCGTCGTTGGCGGATTGCCACGGAGTGAAGCTGCTGCCTCGGAGCGGTTCCTTGGTCATCAAGGGGTCCGAGAACAGCCGGAACACGAGTCCGACCGGCGCGATCAGGACCGCGTACAGGATGGTCAGGACGAACCGTGACATCATGTGGCCGAAGCGCTCGAGGAAGAACTTCAGCCCCGGGACGAACCCTGGCGGCGCCTTGGGCGCCTCGGCTTCGTAAGCGGCTTTCTTGTAACCCTCTCCGACGTTTCGTGCCTCGGGGCTGACGGCGCCGATCCCGGCTCCCTGTTTCTCTGCCTCGGTCATACGTGCATCAATCCCAGCGTGTCGGTCCGCGGATCATCGAAGCATCGGCCTTCGGGTCGATGCACCTTGGGCGGGGGTCAAAAGCGCGGGAGTATACCCCAAGATCCGCAACGGGGAGTCGAGTCGAAAAGTGTCGCCTTCCAAACGGCGAGGCCGCACCGGAACTCGATCCGGTGCGGCCTCGCCTGGACGTCCATCGGGCCCGGTCTTCGCCGGGAAGCGGTCAACGTTCGTTCAGAACTGCGCTTTCTCGGTCGAACCCTCGAGTGCGAGCGTCGACGCGATCCCGCTCGTGATCGTCTGCATCACCTGGTCGAAATAACCGGTGCCGACTTCGCGCTGGTGACGCGTCGCCGTGTAGCCGTCGGCCTCGCTCGCGAACTCCGCCTGCTGCAGCTCCGAGTACGCCGCCATGCCACGCGCCGCGTAGCCGCGCGCGAGCTCGAACATGCCGTGGTTCAGTTGGTGGAACCCCGCGAGCGTCACGAACTGGAATTTGTATCCCATCGCGCCGAGCTCGTTCTGGAACCGAGCGATCGCCGCGGCGTCGAGGTTCTTCTTCCAGTTGAACGACGGCGAGCAGTTGTACGCGAGCAGCTTGCCCGGGAACTTCTTGTGGACGCCCTCGGCGAAATGCCGCGCTTCGGCGATGTCGGGCTTGCTGGTCTCGCACCACACCAAGTCCGCGTACGGCGCGTACGCGCAGCCGCGCGCGATCGCCATCTCGATGCCGCCCGTGATCCGGAAGAAGCCCTCCGGCGTGCGCTCGCCGGTCAGGAACGGCTGATCGATCGGATCGATGTCGGACGTCAGCAGTTTCGCCGCGTCGGCGTCGGTGCGCGCGACGACGAGCGTCGGCACGCGCATCACGTCGGCCGCGAGGCGGGCGGCGACCAACGTGCGGATGAAGCTCGAGGTCGGCACGAGAACCTTGCCACCGAGGTGCCCGCACTTCTTCTCGCTCGAGAGTTGATCCTCGAAGTGCACGCCGGCCGCACCGGCTTCGATCATGCCCTTCATGAGTTCGTAGGCGTTCAGTGGCCCGCCGAAGCCCGCTTCCGCGTCGGCGACGATCGGCGCGTACCAATCGCGCTTCGCGCCGCCCTCGGCGTTCTCGATCTCGTCGGCGCGCTGCAGGGTCTGGTTGATGCGGCGCACGACCTGCGGCACCGAGTTCGCCGGGTACAGGCTCTGGTCCGGATACATCTGGCCGGCGAGGTTCGCGTCGGCCGCGACCTGCCAGCCCGACAGATAGATCGCCTTCAGGCCGGCGCGGACCTGCTGCATCGCCTGATTGCCCGTGAGTGCACCGAGTGCGTGGACGTACGGGTCGTTGTGCAGCATCGACCACAGCTTCTCGGCACCGCGCTTGGCCAGCGAGTACTCGATCGGGAAGCTCGGCTGTAGGCGCTTCACGTCGTCGTCGGAATAGGGCCGCACGACGCCGGCGAAGCGGTCCTTCGCGCGCGGTGCGTCGATCGCGAACCGCCCGTTCGTGGGCTTGCCGTTGGATGCGTGACCGTTTCCGTTGCCGTTGGCGTAGCTCATGGTGCTCTCTCCTCGATGGAATCCCAGGGTTGCGTGGAGCGTGGACGATGGACGATCAGCTCGCTTCGTGCCCCGACTCGTCGAGCGTGTCGTAGGCGGCGAGCGTCAGGAATTCGGGCAAGGTCTCGGCGAAGCAGAGGTCGGAGAACAGCGCGCGTGCTTGCGCGAAGCGACCGGTCGTGAACCGCTCGGGGCCGATCGCGTGCGCGATCGCGGCGAGTTCTTCGGCCAGCAGGCGCTTCACGAAGGCGCGGTCGACGGAGCGACCGTCGGCGAGCGGCGCGTTCCAATGCAGTTGCTGCCAGATCTGCGTGCGCGAGATCTCGGCGGTCGCGGCGTCTTCCATGAGGTGCTCGAGCGGCACGCAGCCGGCTCCGCGCAACCACGCCTCGAGGTACTGCACCCCGATGCGCAGGTTCGCGCGTAGACCCGCTTCCGTGCGCGTCCCGGTCGGGATCGCGAGCAAGTCCGCGGCCGTGACGTGGACGTCGTGGCGCATCACGTCGAGTTGATGATCGCCGCGCATGTGCTGCGCGAACACGGCGCGCGCGATCGGGACCAACGCAGGATGCGCGACCCACGTGCCGTCGTGGCCGTCCTTCACTTCGCGCGTCTTGTCGGCGCGCACGCGATCGAGAGCGCGCTCGTTCGCGGCCGCGTCGTTCTTGATCGGGATCTGCGCGGCCATGCCGCCCATCGCGAACGCACCACGCCGGTGGCAGGTCTTGACCAGGAGCTGTGTGTACGCGCGCAGGAACGGCTGCTCCATCGTCACTTGCCCGCGATCGGGCAGGACCGCCGCGGCGTCGTGCCGATGGCACTTGATGAACGAGAAGATGTAGTCCCAACGTCCGCAGTTCAGTCCGACGACGTGGTCCTTCAGTGCGTGCAGGATCTCGTCCATCTGGAACGCGGCGGGGAGTGTCTCGATCAACACCGTGGCTTTGATCGAGCCGTGCCCGAGGCCGAGGCGACGCTCGGCTGCGCCGAACACTTGGTCCCACCAGCGCGCTTCGAGCCAGTGTTCGAGCTTCGGCAAGTAGAACCACGGACCGTGCCCACGCGCGAGCGACTCGCGCGCGTTGTGGAACACGAAGAGCCCGAAATCGAACAGCGCGCCGGGAACCGGCTCACCGTCGACGAGCACGTGCTTCTCGGGCAGATGGAGTCCGCGCGGCCGCGCCAGCAAGACGGCGGGGGAATCGGCGAGTCGGTACGCCTTGCCGCTCTGCGGATCGTCGAAGGTCAACGTGCGGCGGACCGCATCCATCAGATTGAGTTGGCCGTCGACGAGATTCGCGAACGTCGGCGCCGTCGCGTCCTCGAAGTCCGCCATGAACACGTCGGCGCCGGAGTTGAGCGCGTTGATGACCATCTTGCGATCGACCGGGCCGGTGATCTCGACGACGCGCTTGGTCAGTGCTCGCGGAATCGGAGCGACGCTCCACGCCGCGTCGCGGATCGACGCGGTTTCCGGCAGGAAGTCGAGGCGGGCTCCGGCGCGTCGCGCGTCTTGACGGAGCCGGCGTTCGGCCAAGAGCGCTTGGAGTTCCGGCCGGAACGCGCGAGTCAATTCCGCGACGAACGCCAGTGCGTCTTGCGACAGCACGCGCGCCCATGCGTCACGCAATGGTGCGACGACGACCGGCGACGCCGCGTTCGGTTCGAGTCCCATGCGATGCATCCCAGTGCCGAATCCGACGCAGACAGAGTTGCACAGGTTCGGCAGTGGGCAAGTAACTCCTTAATTATTCGTGCTTTACATTCAGTCCACTTCGTCAACGTTCGATGTAAAGCCGTGAATCAGTCAACGTGGAGGGTCACGGCGATGGCTGACGCGACACGATTCGGGAAGCGCCTACGGCAGTTGCGCGATCGCGTCGGCTTGACGCAAGTCGCGCTCGCCCAACGACTCGGGATCTCCCCGAGTTATTTGAACCTGATGGAGCACGACCGCCGACCGCTGCCCGCCGCGGTCCTCGTGAAGCTCGCGCAGGAGTTCGATGTCGACGTGCGTTCATTCGGCGGCGGAGCGGAAGCTCGTCTCGCGTCGGACCTGACCGAGGTCTTCGGTGATCCCCTGTTCGACGCGGTGAAGGTCCCGGCCGACGAGATCCAAGAGGTCGCGCGGCAGACGCCGGCCGCAGCCGCTGCGATCGTGCACCTCTTCCACGCTTGGGAGGCCGCGCGCGCGTCGGCGAACACGATGGCCGAGCGCGCGCTGGAGCCGGGCGGGGCCGGCAGTATCGATCCCGTGCGTTTGTCGAGCGAGCAAGTCTCCGACCTGCTGCAAAAGCACATGAACCACTTCCCGGAGCTCGAGGAAGCCGCCGAGGTCTTGCGTCGAGAGGCGCGTTTATCGGACGAGGAGTTGTTCTCGGCGCTCGCGCGACACCTCGAACGCGCGCATGGGGTGAAGGTCAAGGTCGACACGGTTCAGAACATGCGCGGTGCGCTGCGTCGCTTCGACCCGGCGACGAAGACGCTCGTGCTGTCGGAAGTGCTCCGCCGCGGTTCGCGCAACTTCCAATTGGCGCATCAGGCGGCGCTGCTGACGGTGCCCGCGCTGCTCGACCACGTCGCCGCGGATCCCGTGCTGACGTCGGACGAGTCGCGCCGCCTCGCGCGCATCGCGCTCGCGAGTTACTTCGCGTCCGCCGTCGTCATGCCGTACGACGCATTCCTCGCCGCGGCCGAAGCGGAGCGGTACGACGTGGATCTGTTGGGTCACAGGTTCCGCACGAGCTTCGAACAAGTCGCGCATCGGTTGACGACGCTGCGGCGCCGCGGTCGTGAAGGCATCCCGTTCCACATGGTCCGCGTCGACATCGCCGGCAACATCTCGAAGAAGTTCTCGGCGACCGCCGTGCGCTTCCCGCGCTTCTCGGGCTTGTGCCCGCTGTGGGACGTCCATGCGGCGTTCCTGCGCCCAGGCTTCATCCGCGTGCAGATCTCGAAGCTGCAGGACGGATCGCGTTGGTTCTCCGTCGCGCGCACCGTCCGCAAGCACCGCGGTGGCTATCACGCGCGCAACGTGCTGCAGGCGATCGGCCTCGGCTGCGCGCTCGAGGACGCGCATCGCCTCGTCTACGCGGACGGCATCGATCTGCACAACACCGCGGCGGCGATCCCGGTCGGCATGACGTGCCGGTTGTGCGAACGCATGGATTGCGAAGCGCGGGCGTTCCCGCCGGTCCAGAAGCCGTTGTCGATCGACGAGAACGTGCTCGGCATGAGCTTCTATGCGCCGGTCGGAGAGCGCAAGGACGCGTGACGCACGCGGAACCGGCTCGCGGTTCCCCGGCGCGCGCGTGCCACCCAGCTCGCGTGGCATCGCGATTCCACGGGAAAAGGGCCATACTCCCGGCCCCCGCGATCCACCTCAGATCGGACACGACTCCCATGCGCGTCGCCCTCTCCCTGGCTACTTCGCTCCTCGCATCGTTCGTGACTGCCTCTGCAGGCGTCGTCGTCATCGATCCGGCGAACGGTCCCGGGACGGACTACACGTCGATCACGGCGTACCTGCTCGCGACGCCGGCGAACGGGGACGTACTGCTCTTGCGCAGCGGGACGTACAGCAGCGTGGGATTCGCCGGTCTGACCCTGTCGTTCGTCGCGGACGCGGGCGCCACCGTGAAGTTCGTGAACCCCGGCATCGGCGTGTTCGGCGGCAGCGCGCTGATGGTCGGCGCCCACGGCGGCGGCGCATCGCTCGTGCGTGGCATCGAGTTCACGACGCCCGCGGAAGGCGGCGTACCCTTGTCCGTGCTGGGCTCGGACGTCGGCGGCAGCTTCGTGTTCGTCGAGGAATGCAGCGTTCCGACCGCGGGCTCGAGCGGCGCGACGTTCGGTAGCTCCGGCCGCACCGCGATCGTGCGCAGCAGCTTCCACGGCTGCATCGCGAACGAGACCGCGGGCAGCAGCGGCTACGGCATCGAGGGCAAGCCCGGGGCGATCGTCAGCAAGGGCCGCCTCGCGGTGTTCGACAGCGAGTTCATCGGTGGCCGCGGACTGAACGCGGGCCTCTACAGCGGCGAGCCGCTCGACGCGATGGCCGGAGCGCCGGGCGTCATGACGCTCGACGGCACGTCCGCGTTGAAGGTGTTCGCCGGCACGAACGTCGTCGGCGGCAAGGGCGGCAACGGTGCATCGCCCGGCGGTTGTTTGGCGGCCGGCGATGGCGGTGACGGCGTGTTCGTACTGACCGGCAGTGGAGTGAAGGCCATCGCCGTCACGGGACCGCTCGCGGCCGGCGGCACCGCCGCGCCGGGCTGCGGCGCGAACGGAGCGCAGGGGCAACTACTCGATCACTTCCCGTCCGGCGAGCAACCCGCGGTGTTGCCCGGAACGCCGACGACCGTCGTCGCGTCGCGCGTCGTGCGCGAAGGCCAGAACGCCGAATTGAAGGTCCAGGACGCCACCGGTCACCACGTGGCGCTGCTCGTCGGCTTCGTGCCGCAGTTCACGACGTTCCCGAACTTCAGCGGTGTGCTCGTCGTGTCGCCGAGCTTCGTGCTGGACCTCGGCACGCTGTCGACACCCGGCGAGCTGAGCATCCAGGTGACCGTGCCGGAGCTCGGTCCGGGAATCGAGTCGGTCATCGCGTATGTCCAAGCGGTTTCGCTCGATCCCCAGGGTAACCAGGTGTTCGGGACGCCGTCGGCGATGCTGCTGCTCGACGGCTCGTTCTGAGTCGCGGACCGCAGGAACCCCAACGCGTGACGACGATCGGCGAACCTCCAGTCCCGTTCCGCGACGCGGTGCGCGTGTGGTGGCGCATCGGCTGGGCGAGCTTCGGCGGCCCGGCCGCGCAGATCGCCACCATGCATCGCGTCGTCGTCGACGAGAAGAAGTGGGTCGACGAGCCGCGTTTCCTGCACGCGTTGAACTTCTGCATGTTGCTGCCGGGACCCGAAGCGCAGCAGTTGGCGACGTACCTCGGCTGGCTGATGCACGGCGTGCGCGGTGGCCTCGTCGCCGGACTGCTGTTCATCCTGCCCGGCGCGCTGATCATGTTGGCGCTGTCGGCGCTGTACGCCGCGCACGCCGACGTGTCGTTCGTCGCCGCGGCGTTGTTCGGCATCCAGTGCGCGGTGCTCGCGATCGTCGTCGAGGCGATGATCCGCATCGGGCGGCGGTCACTGAAGACGCGGCTGCATCGCATCCTCGCGGTCGCCGCGTTCGTCGCGCTGTACGGCTTCGCAGTGCCGTTCCCACTGTGCGTGCTCGGCGCCGGCGTCGTCGGGCTCGTACTGCCGGGTGCGTCGCCGCCGGCGGACCCGCAGCTCGCGAGCCCACGCGTCGCGTGGACACGCACGGCGTCCACGCTCGCGATCGGCGTCGCGCTGTGGGGCTTGCCGATCGTGCCACTCTTACTGTGGCTCGGGCGCGAGCACGTGCTCGTCGGCCTCGCGACCTTCTTCGCGAAGCTCGCCGTCGTCACGTTCGGCGGCGCGTACGCCGTGCTCAGCTACGTCGCGCAGGCTGCCGTCGAGCGCTTCCAGTGGGTGAGCCCGACCGAGATGGTCGACGGCCTCGGCCTCGCGGAAACGACGCCGGGGCCGCTGATCCTCGTACTGCAGTTCGTCGGGTTCCTGGCCGCGCATCGGCATGGCGCGCCGCTCGAGCCGTGGACGGCTGGCGTCCTCGGCGCGGTCGTCACGCTGTGGGTGACGTTCGTGCCGTGCTTCGTGTGGATCATCGCCGGAGCGCCGTACGTCGAGCGACTGCGCACGCAGCCGCGCCTCGCGAACGCGCTCGCGTGCATCACGGCTGCAGTGACCGGCGTGTTCCTGAACCTCGCGGTCTGGTTCGCGATGAACGTGCTGTTCTCGGACGTGCATCGGGTCGATGCCGGGTGGTGTTCGCTGCTCGTGCCCGCGCTCGGTTCGATCCGTGTCGTTGCGGTCGGGATCGCCGCGGTCTGCGGCTGGGTGTTGCTCGTCCGCAAGCGCAGCGTCCTGGAAGTGCTCACGCTCGCGGTCGTGCTCGGCATCGCGGCGTTCTACGCTGGTGCATGGTCCGTGAAATGAACTCGCGCGCTTCGCACGAAGCGCCCAGCGGAGCGTCGTCGTGAAACTGCCGTTCGTCGTCGCGTCGTCCGTCCTCGTCGCTGGCGCATTCGCGCTCGCGCCGTCCTCGCCGAAGCCGGTGTATCCGAAGGGCGAGCTCGGCACGCGCGTCGTCAACGTCGCCGTCGTGATCTACGACCCGATCATCGAAGCCGAAGGCGGACAGAAGCTCTCGCGCCTCATGCGGTGGAGCGATTCCGACGCGCTGTCGGCGAAGCTCGTCGAGGACGTGCGCGTCGCCAGCGGCGGTTTCATCGGGTACCGCATCGTCGAGCGCATCGAGCGCGACGCGTGCCCGCCGTTCCTGTCGGGCTTCCGCTACGACGACGCCGGCATCGTCGAAGCGATCCGCACGCAGAAGTGGATCGAGGGCGGCGACAAGTCGAGCTACGCGAAGATCGTCGAGGAGAACGACCTCGCGCGCATCGTGAAGGAGAAGGACGTCTCCGAACTCTGGCTGTGGGGCGCGCCGGGGTTCCATTGGGACGAGTACGCGATGTTCATCCCGAACCGCGACTCGCGTCTCCCGCCGACCGACAACCCGTGGTTCTATCGCCCGTACGACGTGCCGGATCTCGGACGCACGCTGTGGGTCATGGGCTTCAACTACGAGCGCGGCGAGGGCGAGATGCTCGAGAGCTACGCGCACCGCGCCGAAGGCATCCTGTCGCTGGCGATCGCCGGCGGCGTGTGGGACACGAAGCGCGACGATCCGTGGAACGTGTTCACGCGCGTCGACAAGGACTTCTCCGGCGCATCGCACGTCGGCTCCGTGCACTACGCGCCCAACTCGGAGCAGGACTACCAGTGGGGCAATCGCCGCTACGTCGAGACGTACGCGCTCGACTGGCGCAACTACCCCGACCTGAAGGGCACGAAGGTGATCATGAACTGCGACGACGGCTGGGGGCCGGACATCGCCGTGCATCATCGCTGGTGGCTCGGTCTGCTGCCGAAGGCACCTGGCAAGACGAAATGGGGCTCGAACAACTGGTGGACCTACGTCGCCGACTTCGATCGCGCCGAGGTGGTGAGGTCGTGGTGACGTGATGCGCGCGGGGACGCGGGCCGCAGCGATGGGGAAGGAGTCCTGCCGCGACCGCATCGCGTTGCGACGACGATCGGCGCGCGACCGTCGCGACAGGACTCGCGAGAACTTCAGCCCGTCGGCACCGGCGCGTCGGCACGCGTGAGGAACGCGTCGGCGTGGATCGCGTCGAGACTCGCACCGGCGAGAAACGCGTCTTGTTGCAGCGTTCGCACCAAGTCGGGATGTCCGCACAGGTAGACGCGCCAGCCGCTGAGGTCGGCGTGTCGCGCAGCGATCACGTGATCCAGCCGGCCTTGGACGATGTCGTCGGAGCCGGGCCCCTCGAGCACGCAGCGCGTGACGGCGACGTTCGCATGCGCGCGCGCGAGTTGCGCGAGTGCGTCCGCGCCGTACAACGCCGCTTCGGTTCGCCCACCGTGCATGACGTGGATCGGTCCGCGATGCGCGTGGCGCAACGCGTCGCGCGCGATCCCGAGCAACGGAGCGAGTCCCGTGCCCGATCCGGCGAGCAGCAGCGGTTCGTGCGGCGAGCCGGGGACGTACACGCACGAACCCGCCGGCCCGCGTAACGACACGGGGGTTCCGGGAACGGCGTCGTTCGCGATCCATCGACTCATCGCGCCGTGTTCGAGCACGCGTACGTGGAGTTCGACGTAGCCGTCCTCGTCGGCGAGGTTCGCGACCGAGTAGCTCCGCACCAAGCCGTCGGTGCGCGCGAGGTTCACGTATTGGCCGGGCTTCACGACGAACGGGATGTTCGGCGAGATTCTCACGCGCACGACGTCGGCCGCGATCGACTCGCGTTCGCGGATCGTCGCGTCGACGGCACCCGCGAGTGCTCCGGGTCGTGCGCAGACCAGGTCGTCCTGTGGATGCGCGACGCACGCGAGGAAATGACCGAGCGCGACCAGCGTCGGCGGCAAGCCGACCTGGGCTGCACTCGGCGGAGTGCCTTCGACGGCGCGCAGACAACAGCTCTGACACACTCCGCTGCGACACGAATACGGAACGTCCGCGCCCGCGCGCAGCAGCGCGTCGAGCACGGATTCCCGCTCGCCGACGTCGACGTCGGTGGTGTCGAAACGGACGCGCGTCATCGGCCCGCGGTGCTCGGACTCGCGCGATTGAGGACGTCGTCACGCACGCTGTTCGCGAGCGCGGCGACCTGCGCGATGTCCTCCGGCTTCGCGCCGAGTTCGGCCAGCGTCGCGCCGAGGTGTTCGATCACGACATCGACGTGCGAGTCGTCCAGGCCTTGCGCCACGAGGTGAGCGTGGCCGGCGCGCATGTCCTTGCCCGTGTACGCGTTCGGTCCGCCCGTGACCATGGTCAGGAAGGCGGCTTGCTTGGCGCGCTGACGGTTCATGTCGGTCGTGGCGAAGAACCGCGCGACGCGCGGGTCCTTCAGCATCTTGCGATAGAAGACGTCGACGGCGGTGGTGATCGCTGCCTGTCCGCCGAGTCGTTCGAACAACGAAGTCATGCGTGGGCTCCTTGAAACATGTGTGGCGTGTACATGTTTAGCGGATCCAGGGTCCGATTCAAGGAGGCAAATTCCGGCGCGGCCGGGCGCCCCCCCGGGGGGGGGCATGGACTCGCGCGGAGGGCTGCTAGGCTCTCGCCCGATGGCCACCGCCACACCGTCGCCGAACTGGACCGAAGCCGAGGAAGCCGACCTGCTCGCGCGGATGCGAGCGGGCGACGACGCGGCGTTCGATCGGTTCGTCGCCACGCTCGGTCCGCGGCTGTGGACCGTCGTGCGCCGCATCCTGCGCGACGAGGACGATGCGCGCGAGGCGCTGCAAGACGCGTTCCTCTCGGCCTTCAAGGCGCTGGCCACGTTCCAATCCGGTGCGCGCCTGTCGACCTGGATGCATCGCATCGCGGTCAACGCCGCATTGATGAAGTGGCGCTCGAAGTCGCGTCGATCCGCGCACGAAACCACCGTCGACGACTTGCTGCCCGCGTTCACGGAAACCGGCTGCCATGCCGAGCCGATTCCGACGTGGGCCGACCGCCCGGACGGCGCGTCGATCCGCGCCGAGATGGGTGCGCTGGTTCGTGAGCAGATCCAGAAACTCCCCGAGAATGTCCGAATCGTTCTCGTGCTGCGCGACATCGAAGGCCTCTCCTACGAGGACATCGCGCAGCGCCTGGAAGTCACTCCCAACGCAGCGAAGATCCGGGTTCACCGGGCTCGACAGGCGTTGAAGACGTTGTTGGAACCGAAGTTGAGTCAGATCCAGTCATGAGCTGTCAGCGCTTCATGCTCCTGCTCCACGACTACTTCGTCGGCACCTTGCAGGCCGGCGATCGCGACTTCGTGGACGATCACGCGGGGTCGTGCCGGGATTGCGGCGCGCTGATGGCCGTCGCGAAGGAGATCTCGTGCGAGGAACTCGTCGAGTTCCTGAATCTCTACGTCGACGGTGAACTGCCTGCCGATCGCCGAGCCATCTTCGAGCGCCATCTCGCGATCTGCGCCGAGTGCCTCGAGTACCTCCGCGGCTACCGCGAGACCATGCGCGTCGCCAAAGCCGCGCACGCGCACGAACCCGAGCCGATGCCGCCGGACTTGTTGCGAGCGATCCTCGCGGCGCGCAACCCGAGCTCGTGACGCGGTCGAGGTCGCGGCCCGGGCGCTGGCCCGGGCGACCGCCCGGGTGCTGGCCCGGGTGACGGCCCGGGTGGGAGTGCGGGGCGCTTCGTGCCGAACGAGCTGCAACGTGAACCGGGCCGGCTGCGCGTGCGCGCAGCCGGCCCGGTTCACGTTGCAGCTCGGCTCTTACCTGGTCCTGAGGAATCCGGCGGCTTTGCCGCCGGGGCGCTTCAGCATTGTGAGTAGCCGCAGCTCGGGCACTTGACGCAGCCCTCTTCGAACGAGAGCACGCCCTTGCACTCGGGGCACTTCACCTTGAACGCGGTCTGCGACATGCGCGAGTGCTGATGCAGCGGATCGTTCGCGATCGACGCAGCCGTCGCGTTCGGATCGTCGACTGCGCTGAGATCGGCTTCGCCGAGCAGGATCGCCTTCAGCCCGAACTTGCGCTTCACGCGCAGGTACTTCTGGATCGCCTTCGCGAGTCCGTCCGCCAGCGACGTCACGCTGCCGTCCGCGCTCGGAACCGACAGGCTCGACCCGATGCCCTCGAGCTGATTCAGCGCGAGCTCGATCGGACCGTTGCAGCGCAAGAACAGCGACATCATGCGGCAGATCGCTTCGAGGTCCGACGTCGCGACGTCGCCACCCTTGCCGAGCTGCGCGAAGATCTCGCGTTCGACGCCGGTCTTCGGATCGACCGAGAGCTTGACGTGCATGTTGCCGAACGGAGTGATCTGACGGATGCGCACGCCCGGCATGAGCTCGGGCAGCTTGACCGGCGCGATCTCGATCTTGCCGCTCTCGGTGGCCGTCGTCGTCGGCGCCTTGTCCGACGACGCCGTGCCGCCCTTCATGCTCTTGTCGGTCTTCAGCGCCATCGGCTGGTTCTGACGGCTGCCGTCGCGATAGACGGTGATGCCCTTGCAGCGCGTCTCGAAGGCCAGCAGGTACGCCTCCTTCACTTCCTCGGGCGTCGCTTCGGCCGGGAAGTTGATCGTCTTCGACACCGCCGCGTCGGTGAACTCCTGCCACGCGGCCTGCATCTTGACGTGCCACTTCGGGTCGATGTCGCGCGCCGTGACGAACGTCTTGCGCACCGTCGCCTCGAGGTCGGCCGCGTTCTGGACCGTGCCCTCGGTGCACGCGATGTTCAGGATGCGGTCGATCGTGGATTGGTCGTAGCCCTGGTCCTCGAGGCGCTTCTTGAACACCGGGTTGGACTCGTACAGCGTCTGACCGTTCATCACCTGACGCACGAACGACAGGGAGAAGATCGGCTCGATGCCGCCCGAGCAACCCGCGATGATCGAGATCGTTCCGGTCGGCGCGACCGTCACGCAATGCGCGTTGCGCATCTTGCGATGGAACTTGGTGTCCCAGACCGAGCCCTTCCAGTTCGCGAACACGCCCTTCTCTTCCGCGATCACGGTGTCGGCGTCCCAACCCTCTTTCTGGATGAAACCGCCGACCTTGCGCGCGAGCGCGAGCGCTTCCTCGGAGTTGTACGGGATGTCCAACATGAACAGCATGTCGGCCCAGCCCATCACGCCGAGACCGATCTTGCGGTTGGCGCGACACATCTCGTCGATCTCGCGCGTCGGGTAGTTGTTCGCTTCGACGACGTCGTCGAGGAACCGGATGGAGAGGTGGATCGCCTCCTTCATCCCGTCCCAGTCGATCGTCTTGTCGGCGCGCACGAACGACGCGAGATTCAGCGAGCCGAGGTTGCACGCCTCGTACGGCAGCAGCGGCTGCTCACCGCACGGATTCGTCGTGCACATCGGGCCGACGTTCGGCGTCTGGTTGTACTCGTTGACGCGGTCGATGAAGATCAGCCCCGGTTCGCCCGAGAGCCAGGCCTTCTCGATGATCAGGTCGAACAACTGACCGACCGTCCAGAGCTTCTCCTTCTCGTTCGCGCTGATGCCGCGGTCGAAGGTCTCGTAGTCGGCGGAGCCGTTCTCGCGACGCAGGTACGCGCGACGTCCCGTGGCCGGGTTGACGACGATGTGCAGAGCGTTCGGTTCGGCGCGGTACTGCTCCATGAAGGAGTCGGTCATCGTCACCGAGAGGTTGTAGTTCGTGACCTGCGAGAGGTCTTCCTTCACGCGCACGAAGTCGAGGATGTCCGGGTGGTCGATGCGCAGCGTGCCCATGTTGGCGCCGCGGCGGAACGCACCCTGCTGGATCGCGTTGGTCACGCCCGACAGCATGCGCAGGAACGACAGCGGACCTTCGGTCGTGCCGCCCGAGCTGCGCACGATCGAGCCCTTCGGACGCAGCTTCGACAGGTCGATGCCGGTGCCGCCGCCGGCGCGCTGGACCAGCGCGATCTGGCGCGCGGTCTCCATGATGTCCGGGATGCTGTCCTCGAGCGGCAGCACGAAGCACGCCGAGAGCATGCCGAGCGGGCGACCCGCATTCATCATCGTGGGGGAGTTCGGGATGAACTTGCCCGACCACATGAGGTCGAAGTACTTCGAGGACCACTGCTCCGGCTTGGTCTCGACCGCGGCGACGTGCGTCGCCACGCGCTCGAACATCTGCCGGGGGGTCTCGACGATGTGGCCGTTCTCGTCTTTCTTGAGGTAGCGGTTCTCCAAAACGCGGATCGCGTTGACGTTCAGGATGCCCTGATCGCCCGCTTCGTCCGCGACGCCTGCGATGCGGTTCTTCGTGTCCGGCTTACTGACCATTGCCCCTCCCCGAAAATGGGGGTTTCGTTCGAACGTTTGCCGACGGTTCTTCTTCGGTCCGGTCCTCGGGTCCGCACGCACGAGAAAAGTGCCGAGAAAGGGCCGAATCTGGCCGTACCGGCGCTTGGGTCGCGAAAAGGGGCTCGAGGGGGGCTCAACCACAACCTGTTGGTGGAGCGGCGCGAACGATAGTCGACATCTTGGGGTTGGCAAGCGTTGCTTTGTTCGGTTTCCTATCGCCGACCTAAAGCTCGTTCGCAGCTTGAGAACGGTCCGATCTGAGAGTCGGACTCACGAGCTCGGAGGGGGTCGGAGCCCGGCGAACCGGCGCCTTTTGGGGCTGCCGATCGTGGCTTTTGCGCAAGGATTCGCCGGGCATTCGGCAAAACAACGATTCATGAGCGGAACCGAAGAACAGGGCCTTCCCCCCGCGGAACGAAACGGCAATTCTGCGAATCGCGTCGGCTCTGTTCCAACCGCGACCCGCAATGCTTCCCGGACCGACTCGACGAGAGCAGGCCAGGTCGGACCGGTTCGAGGGCGACGTCGAACGAGGTGAGCGATGAAGCGACCGATCTACATGGACATCCAGGCCACGACCCCGGTCGACCCGCGGGTCTTGGACGCGATGCTGCCGTACTTCACCGAGCGCTTCGGCAACGCGTCGAGCAAGAGCCATCTGTACGGCATCGAAGCCGACGCCGCGGTGCGTCGAGCGCGCGAGCAGGTCGCGACCGCGATCGGCGCGCAACCGCACGAGATCGTCTTCACCAGTGGGTCGACCGAGTCGCTGAACCTCGCGATCCGGGGCGCGGCCGCCGCGAACCGAGTGCGTGGCGATCACATCGTCAGTTGCGTGACCGAGCACCCCGCCGTGTTGGACACGCTGGCCGAACTCGCCACCCGGGACTTCGAGGTCACGCTCCTGCCGGTCGACGCGCACGGCGGAGTCGACCTCGCGGCGTTCGAGCGCGCACTGACCCCGCGCACGACGCTGGCCGTGTTCATGGCCGCGAACAACGAGATCGGCACGACCCACCCGTTGGCCGAACTCGCCGCGATCGCACACGCGCGCGGCGTCCTGTTCGCGACCGACGCGACGCAGGGCGTCGGCAAGCTGCCGTTCCACGTCGTGCGCGACGGCATCGATCTCGCGGCGTTCACGGCGCACAAGATGTACGGCCCGAAAGGCGTCGGCGCTCTGTACGTGCGACGCACCGATCCGATCGTTCAGCTCGAGCGGCAGCAACACGGTGGTGGGCACGAGCACGGACTGCGTTCCGGCACGATGAACGTGCCCGGGATCGTCGGGCTCGGGGTCGCGGTCGAACTCGCCGTCGCCGAACTCGCATCCGAATCGGCGCGTCTCACGAATCTGCGCATGCGCTTGTTCGAGCGCATCACGTCGCGCCTCGAGGAAGTGCGGCAAAACGGCCATCCGACGCGCCGATTGCCCGGCAACCTCAGCCTCGCGTTCGCCGGCATCGACGGCGAAGCTCTGATGATGGACATGCCCGACGTCGCGCTGTCGTCGGGGTCCGCGTGCCACTCTGGAAGTCTTGAACCCTCGCACGTGCTCACGGCGATCGGGGTGCCGCCCGATCTCGCGCACGGCACGCTGCGCTTCGGGCTCGGACGGTTCACGACCGAGGCCGACGTCGACTTCGTCTCGGACCTCGTCGTCGCCAGCGTGAAGCGCCTGCGCGACCTGTCGCCGTTGTGGGAGCTGCGCAAGGGGCGCTGAACGCCGCCACCCGGGCAGCGGCTTGGGCCAGCACCGGCGCCGGCCCTGGGCGTCCGTCGCGATTCGCTCGCGCACCCAGCATGCGAATGCGGAGCGCGAATTCGTGACCGATCTCCAGCCGCCTTCGCGCGAAGGCCGGGAAAGGAGAAACCCCCATGAAGCTCTCGAACGCCGTATTCGTGGCCCTCGGCATTCTGTTCCCTGCGGCGACAGCGCACGCCTCCGACTTCAACGGCGACGGCCGCGCGGACCTCGCGATGGCCGTCCAGCCGACGTTCGAGGACGGCGCGGTCCACGTGCTGTTCGGGACGGCCGGCGGGCTCACGTCGAGCGGCATGCAGACGCTCCTCGCACAACCGACACCGGTGATCTCGTATCCGCCGGTCGACACGTTCGGCGCCGCGATCGCTGCTGGCGGCTTCGACAACGACGGCTTCGACGATCTCGCCGTCGGCGCGCCCGACGCTCCGGTCGGCGACGTCGTGCGCGCGGGCGCCGTGTTCGTCTACCGCGGCGGATCGCAGCGGCTCGTGTTCGACCGCGTCGTGCATCAGGACGTGAAGTCGATCGCCGACAAGTGCGAGTTCGACGAACGCTTCGGCATGACGCTCGTCGCAGCGAAGTTCGACGACGACAACTTCGTCGACCTCGCCGTCGGCGTGCTCGAGACCGTCGGCAAGAAGCCGCGCGCCGGCGCGGTCCACGTGTTCCGCGGCTCGAAGGACGGCCTCACCGGCGTGAAGGATCGCCCGTGGCACCAGGACTCGCCGGGCATCAAGGACAGGGCCGAGGAGGGCGATGAGTTCGGCTCGACACTGGCGGTGGGCGGCGTCGACGGCGATGGACACGACGACCTCGTCGCGCAAATCCGGCGCGAGCGACGCACGCACGAGGACACGACGCACTTCGGCGCGATCACGATCCTGCGCGGCGGCAAGAAGGGGCTGTCGGCGAAGCAGAACGTGATCCACGACTTGAGCGACCTGTGGGGCGTGCCTCCCGATGAGCAGGCGCGCTTCGGTGACACGCTCGCCGTTTGCGACTTCGACCACGACGGCGACGGCGACCTGTTGATCGGCGCGCCGGGCATGAACGGAGGCAACGGTCTTGCGTTCCGCATCGAATCGACCGGCGGAGTCTTCGACGCGACCAACAACGTCTCGATGGGTGCATCCGGCTTCGGCGCGGCGGGCAACGGAGAGTCGCTGGTGGTCGACGACTTCAACGCCGACGGCCGACAGGACTTCGTGGTCGGTTCACCGTTCGTCACGGTCGGTCAGGTCGGCGGAACCGGCGGCACGATCGGCGCGGGTCAAGTCATCGTGAAGTTCGGCGGCGACGGCGACCTCTCCGACTCGAAGTTGTTCACGCGAGCCACGGCGGACGTGATCGGTGAGCCACTGACGGGCGCGGCGTTCGGCTACGCGATGCACGTCGCGGCCTTCAACGGCGACGGACACGACGATCTTGCCGCTGCTGCGCCGTTCGACACCTACCTCGGCTACACGCTCTGCGGCACGATGAACGTCCTCTACGGCTCGAGCACGGGCCTGACGGCGTCGAACAGCCAGCACTAGTACCCGGGAGAGTTCGGCATCGCCGCGACGCACCAGTTCCTCGGCTTGACGTTCGGGAAGTGAATCCGTTTCACGGCGCGCCGCCGACGTCCAAGTCGGTGGAGGCGGCGCGCGCTTCGGTCACTTCGAGTCGGTACCTGCGCGGCGGCGAGCACAACGCGTGGCCGTCATGCACGAGAACGTCGTGGATGCCGAGCGGGAGTTCCGTGAGCACGGTGTGATCTTCGATGTCGACGGCGATCGGGAGCCCGACCAACGCGCCGCCCGAGCCGACCAGCCACGCGCGATCCCCGTCGTTCGCGCCGCTCAAGCGCCAGCGGACGACCTTGCGCAACTCGAGAGCGGGGACGTTCTTGGTGCCTGGCTTCATCTCGTGTTCGATCGGCAACGAGACGTGCGTGAACGAGTGCGCGCGAAGGCGCACCCTGCCGATCGGAACGTCGAACAGCACGAACGAGCCGTCGGGGGCCGTTCGCGTTTGGATGCGCACGCCCGGCTTCTCGAGGTGATCCAGGACGATCAACGGCAGATCCATCGTTCCGTCGGGAACGCCGCGCGCGATGCCGCAGACGTCGACGCGTGCGCCGTAGACGCGACGTGCGCGCCGCTCGCGCGCGCGGACCGCCGCGTCCGAATTCGACGCGATGCGGCTCCCGTCCGCGAGATGGGTCGCTGCCGCGGGGCGTTGCTCGCCCGTCGAGCCCGTTTGTCTCGTCGTGACGTGGCGCTTGAGCTCACCGACTTCGACACCGAGGTCGAGGTCGAGCCAGCCCGCCTCGGCGACCACTTCGGACCCGAGGGGCTTCCCGTCGGCGCCGAGTGCGCGGACCGCGACCCGCGATTCCGGATCGATGCCGTGGATCTCGAACGATGGACCCAGCAGGAATTCGCGCGTCGCAGCGCGAACGAAAAAGCCATCGTGCCCCATCGATTCGTAGCGGACGTCGATGCCGATCCATGCGGGTCGATCGATATCCGCCCCCAGTTCGCCGCCGATCGACGCCGAACGCCAGAGCCGGACCTGTGTCGCGAATCTCGACCCGGGACGGAGCTCCACGCGCGTCCCACTCGAAAGCCCGGGCAGTGCGTGGTCATGGCGCGCTTCGAGGAAATGCGAGCCGGTGCGGTTCGTCCGGAACCAGTATTCGCCGCGCGCGTTCCTGGTCGCGACGTCGGCACCGTCGAGCGACACGACGGCGCCGTCGAATGGATGGCCCCACGCGTCGACGACTTGTCCCGTGACGACGGCGTACGGCCGTCTCTCCTCGGCGCGCGCCGTTGCGACGGCGGCGACGACGCAGACGACGAAGGCAAGCAGCGGCGCGAGGCAACGCATGCGCCAGCTCACGGGTTCTCCTTCATCACGACGTCACGCTCATCGCCGCCCACGGAGATCGTGTGGGTCCGCAACGGACGCTCGAAGCGATTGACCTTGCCCCAGCGATCGACCCACTGCAATTCGTACGTCCCCGGCGGGACTTCGGCGAAGTACGGGCGCTCATGCAGGTCGCGTCGGGTGGCGAGGGGCACCGTGGTTCCTTCTGCGTCCGCGAGCACCAGGATCGAGGCGAACTCGTCGTCCCACGTGATGGGCTCCAACACGACGCGATGAACGCGGACGAGTTCGAGATCGATGAACGCGCTTCCGTTCGACGTGACCTCGACGGTCGTGGGCGGCGCGGTGTGATCCATCGTGTGCGCCGTGAACGTGTAGGTCCCCTCGACGACGTCGAGGAGTTCGAAGCTGCCGTCCGCGCGCGTCATCACGTGTTCGACCACCGGGCCCGACAACGCGTCGGCTCGATCCACACGGTGCGCGATCACGATTGGTAGGTCCGAGCCGGGCAGCCATCCCGTCACGCGTCCGCGCACGTCGGCGGCCGTGACGACGACGTGCGCCGTCGCGTCGTCGTTGGCTCCGATGCGCACGGGAACGGGATCGCCGATCGGCTTCCCATCGCGCAGCACACGCAATTCGCCGGCGAGCGGGACCAACAGCGGGAACGCGTACGAACCGTCGGACGCCGTGGTCGTCGCGAGTAGCACGCGGACGATGTCGGAGCCCTGCACGAACTCGCGGAAGTCCTTCGGGACCGTCGGTTCGGTCAGTTCGACGCGCAGACCCGGGACCACGACGCCGTTCACGCGCACGAGCCCGCGCAGCGAGCCCGTATGCGGTCGCAGGTCCAGCGTCCGCATCGGATCGGGCGCGGACTCGCTGACGTCGAAGCGCCACTCCATCGGTAAGCCGTTCCGCGTCGGATCGCCGCCGTGCAGTCGATGACGCAAGCGGCACGTGATCGCGGGCTCGATCGACCACGCGGGTTGGTGCGGGATCAGCTCGTCGACGGGCGTGAAGTCGAGTCGCGTGACCGCGAACAACCCGCGCTCGTCGGTCAGCGTCGAGCGTCCGTTGCACCGCAGCTCGAGCCCCGTGGCGGGCTTGCCGTCGCGACCGATCACACCGCCCGTCACCGAGCCCTTCGCGCGCGCGAGACCGCGCGGCCACAACGGGATCAACGTCGCGTCGCGCAGGAGGACGATCTCGGGCGCATGCCGCGCGGCGCCGGCGCGCACGCGGATCGTGTCCGCCGCGGTCGCGACGTCGACCGAGCGCAGCACCACGCGGAAGCGCCCTTCGTGATCGGTCAACGCTTCGTAGTCCGTGCCGGCGAATCGTTCGAGACCAAGAACGTCGACGAACGCATCCGGAATGCCCACTTGCGTGGAGGCATCGACGACGCGGCCTTCGACCTGCGTGACGTCCACGGCGGCCTGTGTCTCGCCCGCGGCCGGCACGAACTCGAGTCGACCGAGGTCGAAATCGCGCGGCCGCGTGGTCGCCGTGATCCCTTGCGGTTCGAACCCCGCGGCGCTGACGACGAACGTGGTTTCGACCGTGGCCGTGGAGTCGAGCGGGATCGCGTACTGGCCGGGCATTACGCGGAACGCTTCGAGCGTCGCGCCGGAATGCACCGTGGAGCCGACGGTGATCGAGGTCGCGACGAGCGGGCGCTTGGCGACGGCATCGACGCACTCGATGGTCACGCGCGGCAGCCGGAACAGGCTCAGCTCGAGGGTTGCGTCTCGCCGGCCTGCGCCCACACGTACGAGTTCGCGCGTTCCTTGCCGGGTTTGGGTCGCGGGGCTCTCTCGGCCGTTTCCGTGTAGCCGAGGCATTGCACGCTCACGCGGCATTCGGCGCGTTCGCGGATGCCGCCGGCGTCGAATGCTCCGTGTTCGTCCGTGGTCGCGCCGACGCCGCGGATCTCGATGCCATTGCTTCCGATCGCCTCGAACTCCACGAGGACCTGGGCGCGCGCGACGGCGATCCCGTCCTGATCGACGACGCGGCCAGCGACGCGTGCGGCGCGCGGGAGTTCGATGCGCACGAACGCGGAGTGCCCCGCGACCGCGCGCACGCGGACTCCGTTCGCGAGTGCTTGGAAGCCGTCGACGTGTGCGGTCGAGAGATCGAATGTCCCGTCGGGTAGTCCGTCGAACGTGAAGCGTCCGGCCGCGTCGGTCGTCGCGACGCGCCCGTCGTGCGTGCGGACTTGCGCGTTCGCCATCGGGTTCGACGAGGGATCGACGACCTGTCCTTCGATGCGCGCACCGGCTTGCAACTGGATTTCGGGCAGCGTCGTCGTCTCGTCGCCGCGCAGGACGACGAACTCGCGCGTCGTCGGCAGCGCGTTCGAGCCCGGCGGCGGCTCGACCTCGACGGTCACCGTGGCGGGCGCACGCAACTCTTCCAGGCGAAACGTGCCATCGCGTCGCGCGCGCGTGACGCGGACGAGAGCGCGTTCGAACGCGGCCTCGAACGCGGCTTCGAGAGTGGCATCGAGAGAGTCGCGCGTCTCGAACGTCGGTTCCGGCTCGAACCGCCGGTTCCCGCGGTTGCGGGGCTTCTTCGGACGCGGCGGAGGCGCGACCGACGTCACCTCCGGGACCGGATGTCGAACGCGGATCAGCGCGTCATGCGCCGGCGCGCCATCGGGCAGCACCACGCGACCCTGCAGCGTGGCTACGGGTTCCGGCGTCAGGTCGACGGCGTCGGGGAGGATCGATGCGTCAGGGCGGTGGTCATTGCGACGCGCGACGAACCCGTCCGGTGTGGGGCGGTCGTCGACCTCGACGATGGGGGGCCTCGGCTCGATGGCGTCGGTCGGCTCGGCCGGGGAGGCGGTCAAGAGCCACGACAACGCCACCGCGATGCCAATGACCGTGACCCCGAGGACCAGTGGCAGCATTCTCACGACCGAGCCTCCGTCCCACCACCATGCCGCCGACTCGTCACCGTGCCCGGCGAACCCCTGAATGCCGTGCTATAACCACGGCGGCCGTTCCAGCTTCCACCCGTCGACGGCGCTTCGACGGCCATATTCCACCGTCCGACGGACCGAAGAGACCGCTCGAGATCGATCGAGGAGACGAGAACCCCATGCTGCAACTCACCGAGCGCGCCGCGAAGGAAGTCCAGAAGATCGTCAGTGAGCAGGGCATGCCCGCCGACACGATGCTCCGCGTCGGTGTCACGGGCGGCGGTTGCTCCGGCTTCTCCTACAACCTCCAGTTCGACACGCAGACGCAGGATGGCGACCAGGTCACCGAGATCAACGGGGTGAAGGTCGTCGTCGACTCCAAGTCGTTCCTCTACCTCGACGGAACGCAGGTCGACTTCCAGGATGGCCTGAACGGTCGCGGCTTCACGTTCTCGAATCCCAACGCCAGCTCGACGTGCGGTTGCGGTACGTCGTTCGGGGTCTGAACCGAGTCGAAGACGCACCACACGCGAGCAGTGCCCAAGTGCGAACGGGAGTGCCGGCGAGAAGCGCGCGCGAGACCGAGAACCGATCACCGAGACCCGACCCGACGGCGATGGCCGGCGGTAACCGCGTTACCCGAACCCGTTGTCGTGCCACGACGTAGCCCGCGTCGGATCACCGCCGGCAATCCGACGCGGGTACCCGCGTGCGATTGCCGGCGGCAATTGCGTGCGATTGCCGGCGGCAATTGCACGCGGGCTACACGGCGAGTGCTCCACGACTTGCGCGATCGCATCCAAACGATGAACGCGCCGAAGCTCGACCGAACTATGGCGCGGAGCGCGAACCGTCACCCTTCCCTCGGTTTCAGGCCGCGCGCTCGCGGTTCAAGACCACTCCGACGTCCCTTGGCGTCAAGTCCCCCGAGCGGCCCAAGATGGGCGGTAGCCCCCGCCTGACCCGCCTGAATGGACGGTCGGCACCATCCGGCCCAACGGCCCGAGTGTCAGACCGCCATCACGGTGCCGACCTTCACGACTTGGCGATCGTCGCGGGTCGAGTCCGTCGGCTTCTTGTAGGTCGTCTGCGTGGCGCGCTCGTGGGCGACGCCGGGCTGCAAGTCCTGCTGCGTGGGCGGATGCTCGACCAGCGAGCGCGCGGCGCCGTACGTGCCACAGCCCGAGATCCCGGCGAGGATCACGCAGCACACTTCCTCCGCGGTGCCGAGCGGGCGATAGACCACGTACGCGAGCCCCGCGTCCTGCGACGTCTCGCCGGCCGGCTTGTACTCGCACGGCACGACCAAGCGGGCTTCCTGCGTGTCGACGATGCCGAGTGCGTGCGAACCGCCGGCGTCGAGGATGCTGCCCTTCAAGCGTCCGCCCTCGGACAGCTTCAAGCGCGGCCCGTCTTTGCGCCGCGGTTTGTAGCCCTGCCCACCGCGGAACACCGAGCACAGCACGGCCTCGCAGGCCGGGTTGATCTTCGGCGAACCGACGATGACCGTGTTGTGGCGACGCACGAGGTCGAGCACTTCCTGGCGCTCGTGCGCACCGAAGCCGGCCTTCGAATAGAAGCGCAGCTCGTCACGCAACTGCGGCTCGTGGGAGCGCAGGAAGCTCAACAGTTCCGCCTGTGTGCGGAAGTCCCACAGATCGACCGTCGTGCGCAGCGGCGTCTTCTCCGAACGGTGCGCGTCGGTGACGTCGTGCGTCCCGAACAAGAACGTCACCGACTTGCGCGCCTTGTACGGCGCCAAGAAGTCCTGCTCCTCGGCCTGCAGCGAGAACAACTCGGAGATGTCGGTGATCTTCAAGCGCGCGGCGATGCGCTCGATCGTGTCACGGCGGATCTCGGAGAAGTGCCCGCCGATCAGCTTCTCGAGCGTGCTGCGTGCGATCCCCGATTCCCGCGCGAACTCGGTGGTGTTCAGGCCCGATTTGCGGATCGCCCGCCCGACATGGCTCACGAGGCGCATCGACGTCGTCTCCTGGGTGTGGCGTGCGGAGTGTAGACCGGCGCGACGGAAAGCGCGTGTTGCGCTGCGCGTTCGCGATCTCGCCACGCGATCGCTCGCGGCGGATCTCCGCTCAGGTCGCTTCGGCCGGCGCCTTCATGAGCTTCAGGAGCATGAAGCCCACGGCCGCGCACAACACCAGTGCGCCGATCGTGAACGGGCTGGCGAAACCCGGAGCTTCCTTCGGTGTCGTCACGTCCGACGCGCTGACCGTGATCGGAGCGCTTGCCGACTCGCGCAACTGGATGGTCGCGAACATCGCCAGGTACTCGTCCGCGCGGGCCTGGAAGTCTTGCAGCGGAGCGCTGACGAAGACGAACACTTCGCGCGCACCGGCGCGCACGTAGCCCCACAGCTCGCGCCGCTCGAGCGGTCCGCCGCGCTTCACGCCGACCTCGCGTTCGAAGGTGAAGCCGACGTGCGCATCGCGCGCCTTGAAGAACTTCGGCTCGCCGATGCGGTTCACCGTCATGCCCTGCGCCTGGCGCTCGTTGTCGAACTTCGTCGCGAACGCATCGGGCGACGCGATCGGCGTCAGCAGGATCTCGTTGACCCAGACCACGACGCCGGTGCCCGTCTCGCTCGCGTACGACCACAACTGCGTGCGCGGCGTCGCGTTCGCGCCCTTCGGCACTTCCTGACGTTCGAACTCCTGGCGCGCGACCGTTCGCATGGACTCGAGGTTCGGGTTCAGGCTGAAACCCGCCGGCAGCTTGATCTCGAGTTCGAACGACTCGTCCGCGAGGGTGTCGGGCAGCGCAACGATCGGCAGTTCGCGGACCTTTTCCGGCGGGATCGTCTGCCCCGCGGACTTCTTTGCCGGCGCGGTCGCTGGAGCTTGCGCCCACGTCGTTCGCGGTGCGCACACGGTGGATGCCAGCAGGATCACGAACGCGGAGCGCAACAGCATGGCGGGCCTCGTCGAACGGTGCGGTGGGGCGGCGCTCGATCGCGCTCGCCGGGCCGTGGAGTATCGGCATGCGGGACGAACCCGTCAAAGTCGATTTCCACGGCCCGGCCGAGCGTGCGCCTGGATCGCGCCCGTCACGGCCCCCGGTCAATGCCCCTTGAACAGCGCGAAGTGCGCGCCGGTCGGATCGACCAGCAGCGAGAACGTGCCGATGCCGGGGATCGGCGTGCTCTCCATCAACACGTGCGCGCCGAGGCTCTTCGCCTTCTGCGTCGCCGGCGCGAGGTCGTCGACGAGGAAGTACACGAGCCATGCCGGCGGCATCTGCGGCGAGGGCGCGCGCATGATGCCCGCGGCGTGGGTGTCCCCTTGCATCTGCAGGTGGTACGTGCCGATCGGCCCCATGTCCTCGGGTCGATCCGCCCAGCCGAGCAACTTGCCGTAGAACTTCGCCGCCGCGGCCGGATCTTGCGTCAGCAGCTCGTTCCAACAAACGCGGCCGGCGATGGCTGCATCGGGGTCCGCGCCGAGCGACTGCGGCAAGCCCTTGTAGAGCGAGAAGCAACCTCCCTGCGGATCGGCGATCACGGCGAAGCGTCCGGTCTCGGGGATGTCGGTCGGCGGCATGTGGACCTGACCGCCGAGCGCCTTGCATTGCGCAGCCGACGCGTCGACGTCGGGGACCGCGCAATACGGCATCCAATGAGGCATCGGCGCTTCGGGGTTCTCGACGATGCCACCGATCGGGCCAGGGCCGGCGAGGATCATGTGGTACACGCAATCGCCCATCGGCATCGACTCGATCTGCCAACCGAACAGCCCGGAGTAGAACTCCTTCGCACGCGCGGCGTCCTTCGTGACCAGGTCGTGCCAGACGAAGCGACCGTTCCAAGGCGGTTGGGACGTACTACGGCAGTCTGAAGTCATGGGGTTTCCCTATTCCGTTCCGGGGGTAAGCGGCGCAACGTCTTACCGCAGGCGCCTGGCCTCGGCACGCGTCGAAGGTGCAGAGACCGGCGCTGGTCGACCGGGCCGAGACGATCCCGCTCCGGGCTGGCGGAGCGCGCGCCGCGGCGAGCGCGGAGGATCCGCGGCCTGGTCGGTGTGATCTTTGATGACAACTCTGTCTGTTTAACTGTAGAAATGCCGATGAAAGCGACAGAATAGGCATCCTATGGATCCCATCGAAACGCAAGCCGACGAGGCCGTTCTCGGTCAGCTCGGGCAGCGACTCGCCCAACTCCGACTCGCAGCGAACCAGACGCAAGCCCAGCTCGCAGGCGTTGCCGGGGTGTCGCAGCGCACCGTCGCCCGCATCGAGGATGGCGAGTCCACGCAACTGACGAATTGGATCCGCGTGCTGCGCGCGCTCGGCCTGCTCGCGAATCTCGACCGGCTCGTGCCGGCGCCCGGCCCGAGTCCGCTCGCCCAGCTCGAAGCGAAGAGCAAAGTCCGTCGCCGCGCTTCGACGAAGCGCGCACCGCGCGGCACACCGCGACCGTGGTCGTGGGACGACGAAGTGAAGCCGGATCGGAGCGACTCATGACGACGGTCGCCGAGGTGAAGCTGTGGGGGCGACGCATCGGAGCCGTCTCGGTCGAAGGTCCAGGGCAGGTCGCGTCGTTCCAGTTCACGCCGGAGTTCGGCGCGAGCGGCATCGAAGTCGCGCCACTCATGATGCCGCTGTCGACGCGCATCTACCGCTTCACCGATCTGGCACCGCAATCGTTCCACGGCCTGCCCGGCATGCTCGCCGACTCGTTGCCCGACGCGTTCGGCAACGCCGTCATCGCCGCATGGCTCGCCGCGCAGGGACGGTTGCCGAGCGAGATCGATGCGGTCGAGCGCCTGTGCTACACGGGGTCGCGCGGCATGGGAGCGCTCGAGTTCGAGCCGTCCGCGGGCCCGCGCTCGGACCAAGCCACGCCCGTTCGGGTCGACGCGCTGGTCGCGCTCGCCGCCGATGTCTTGCGCGGACGCGAGCAGTGGACCGCGTCGTTCGCCGACGCCGATCGCGAACTCGCGCTGCGCGAGATCCTGCGCGTCGGTGCGTCGGCAGGCGGTGCGCGCGCGAAGGCCGTCATCGCGTGGAATCCGACGACCAACGCCGTCGTCTCGGGCCAAGTCGCCGCGCCGCCCGGTTTCGAGCATTGGCTGCTGAAGTTCGACGGCGTCGCCGCGGCGCAAGCGACCGAGCTCGCGCAGCCGCTCGGCTTCGGCGCGATCGAATACGCCTACGCGAACATGGCGCGCGCCGCCGGCATCACGACGAGCGAATGCCGCATGTTCGAAGAGAACGGCCGCCGGCATTTCATGACGCGCCGCTTCGATCGCGTCGGGGCCCGCGAGAAGCTGCACATGCAATCGCTCGCCGCGCTCGCGCACCTCGATTTCAACGCGGCCGGAGCGCACTCGTACGAGCAGGCGCTGCTCGTCATCCGTCGCCTCGGATTGGGCGCGGACGCGGTCGAACAGCAATTCCGCCGCATGGTGTTCAACGTCGTCGCGCGCAATCAGGACGATCACGTCAAGAACATCGCGTTCCTGATGGACAAGGCCGGCGCGTGGTCGCTCGCGCCGGCGTTCGACCTGACCTACAGCCACAATCCCGTCGGGGCGTGGACCGCGCAGCACCAGATGACGTTGAACGCGAAGCGCGACGGCTTCACGCGTGTCGACCTGCGCGCGGTCGCGAAGGCGGCGTCGATGAAGCGCGGTCGCGCGGAAGCGATCCTCGACGAGGTGCTCGCGGTCGTGGCGCGATGGACGGAGTTCGCGAGTGCGGCGGGTGTCGCCGAGCCCACGGCGAACGCCGTGGGCAGCACGCATCGCGTCCTGTGGAACGACTGACCGAGGTCAGTGGTCGCACGCAGTGCCTTTTCGCGCGGCTCACTGCTAGGCTCCCACGCTTTCCACCCCGCCCAGCACACCGGGTGTCGGCCCTTGCCCTCGACCGAGTTCCTCCTCGCCATCCTCGCCTCGTACCTCTCCGGGTCGATCCCGGTCGGGTTCCTCGCAGGCAAGGCCAAGGGCATCGACCTGCGCAAGACGGGCTCGGGCAACATCGGCGCGACCAACGTCGTCCGCACGCTCGGCAAACGCATCGGCATCACGTGCTTCGTGCTCGACGTGCTGAAGGGCTTCCTGCCGACGTTCCTGCTCGGGCCGTGGCTCGTCGAGCACGGCGCGACCGAGCTCGGACTCGACGCCGTGCGACTTGCTCTCGGGGTCGCGGCGATCGCCGGTCACGTGTTCCCCGTGTGGTTGCGCTTCAAGGGCGGCAAGGGTGTCGCGACGTCCGCCGGAGTGTGCGCCGCGCTCGCATGGCAAGCCGTGCTGATCGCGTTCGTGCTCTGGTATGTCCTTTTGAAACTCACCCGCTACGTTTCCGTCGCTTCGATGCTCGCGTCGCTGGCCTTCCCGGCGGTGTTCGTGGGATTCGAAGGCTTCGACGCCGCATTCGGCGAACGGCGCGTCGTGACGGTGCTCGCGATCGGGCTCGCGCTCGCGATCGTCGTGCTGCATCGCGCCAACATCCGACGGTTGATGCGCGGCGAAGAGCCGCGCGTCGGCCAAAGCAAGTCGCAAGGAGCGTGAGATGACCGAACGCGTGACCGTGCTGGGCGACGGTGGTTGGGGCACCGCGCTCGCGATCGTGCTGGCCGACCATGGCGCCGAAGTGACGCTGTGGAGCCACGACGCCGCCTACGCCAAGGAGATCGCGACCACGCGCAAGAACCGCAAGTTCCTGCCGGGCGTCGAGATCCCCGACACGATCCACGTCGTCGCCGACCTCGCGCAGGCCGTCACGCAGCGCGACATGCTGTTCTCCGTCGTGCCGACGCCGTTCTTGCGCGGCGTGATGCAGAACTTGAAGGCGCATTACCCGGCCGGCACTCCGGTCGTCTCCGCGACGAAGGGCATCGAGACCGACACGCTGCAGCGCCCGAGCGAGATCATCCGCGCCGTGCTCGGCGACGTGCCGATCGTCGTCGTCTCGGGCCCGAGCCACGCCGAGGAAGTCTCGCGCCGCATGCCGACCACCGTCGTCGCCGCGTCCGAGCAATCCGGCGCCGCGCTGCGCGTCCAGGACTTGCTCGCCACCGAACGCTTCCGCGTCTACACGAACCCCGACGCCATCGGCGTCGAGGTCGGCGGCGCGCTGAAGAACGTCGTCGCCATCGCGTCGGGCATCGTCGACGGCCTCGGCTTCGGCGACAACACCAAGGCCGCGCTGCTGACGCGCGGCATCGTCGAGATCTCGCGCCTCGGCGAAGCGCTCGGCGGCAAGCGCTCGACGTTCTTCGGGCTGTCCGGCATCGGCGACCTCATCACGTCCTGCATCTCGCAGCACGGCCGCAACCGCGCGGTCGGCGAGCGCCTCGGCAAGGGCCAGAAGCTCGAAGCCATCCTCGGCCGCATGGAGATGGTCGCCGAGGGCGTGAAGACCGCGATCTCGGTCAAGCGCCTCGCCGAGAAGCATCAGGTCGAGATGCCGATCTGCCTCGAGGTCTATCGCGTGCTGTTCGAGGGCAAGGACCCCGCGCTCGCCGTCCGGCACTTGATGACGCGTCAGTTGAAGGAAGAGGTCGAGTGGTAAGAGGGGAGTGACGTTCACTTCGACGACTCGTCCACCACGCGACGCCGGCGCCCGAAGTCCTCGGGCTGAAACGCCATCGTGGGTAGCTCGAGGTCTCCATTTAGATCGATCGGCCGTTCCTGGTACGTGAAGTAAGGCTCGGCCTCGGGCGGGACCTGCCACGCTGGACGGATCGACAGGATGTAGCGCCCGTGCGCGAGGCCGTGGAACGCGAAGTAGCCCGGGCGCTTCGCGGCTGGACGATCGGCGAGAGGCGGACGATCTTCGGGATCCTCGCGTGCGAGCGGGTCGTCACCGGTCGTTTCGCACACGCCCACGACACGCAGCGTCCGCGCATCCAAAAGCCGAACGTTGACGACATGGTCGCGTTCGGCATCGGTGTCGAGATGTGCATTCCCGATGAGCTTGGCGTCGCCGGCAAGATGCACGTTGAACGTCGTCGTGCGGTCGGCGACGACATCGACTTCTCCGAACGACGTACCGCCGTACGCATGTCCCTGTCGTGACGATGGCCGACCGATCACGGTCCACGTGTCGGCGGCGCAAGTCAGCTGGTAGAGACCGTCGGCGTTCGTCGTCGCCGTGGCACCATTTCGCCGCGGATGCCGGAACTCGAGCGTGAACCGCGCAACCGGCAAGCCGCGAGGATCGAACACGAAGCCCATGAGTCGCCCCGTGGGCTCACCCGGTCGCGACAACAACGGCAAGATCGGCGGTGGCCAGACCGAGGCGTCCGGCGGCGTTCCCGCCGCCGGCGCCTCGACCTCGACGCGGGGTGTTGCTTCCGCGACCATCGGAGGTGCCTCGGAAAGTCGGTCCTGCAGTGCGTCGAAGGTCGGATCACCCGACGTGAGCGACGGCCAACTCCAGGACAGGATCAACCAGGCGACGACGCCGACGAAAGCGATGGCCCCGAGTCGCTTCAGCATGGACAGACGTCCTTGATCTCGCTGCGAATCGTCGCGCGCTTCTTCTCGATCGTCGACGAGGACTTGCCGAAGCTGAACGGCCCGAATGAGAAGTCGGAGGTGTACGTCTCGGTGACGTAGTAGACGACAGTCCATTCGACGTAGACCTCGAAGCAGTCGGCCCCGGACGCGCCGTCACCCACTTCTCCGCCGGCGGAGAGGTTGTCGCCGTCGTTCGTGACGGTCACCGAAGCGGACCCTCCCGAACAATCCACCTCTCCGATCTCGTCGTCCGAACCGGGGTCCGCTTCCATCGCGGTCGCCGTGCCTTCGAGATGCGCCCCCGCGCCGTAGCCACTGATATCGGGGTTCGGGAAATTGACGTCGATCGATCCGTCCTCGGGCACGCACGGGTCCGAGCCCGCGAACGCCAGCGGAGCCAAAACCACGGCCGCGCACATCCACCGCATCACACGCATCGCAGTACGCATGTTCGTCTCCCAGCGACGGCGGCGCATCGAAGCGAAGCAGCCTGCCGTCGCGCGGAACACGCGGAAGGGACGTGCGAGTGACCGCGCAGGTTGTGCCATCGCGGAGAACTCTCGATCACGTGCGCACAAGTTCAGATCCTGCCACGAGATCCACTGCGTGAATTCGACGGGTTCCGAAGGCCGAAGTGCACGATGCGCCGTGCGATCGCGCGCGCACCGCTCGAAGAAATCTGATGGATCCGCGAAGACCGCACACGTCCGGCGTGGTGAGAACATCCTGAGGCCACGATGTCCAACCCGCGCGATCCCCTCGACGAGAGCGCTCTGCTCGCGTGCCATGACGCCCTCGTGCGGTTGGCGGCGCGGCTGACGTTCGACCCCAACGTCGCGGACGACGTCGCCCAACAGGCCATGCTGCAGGTGCTGCGCGCACCGCCGCGCGGCGGGCCCGGACTGAAGGCGTTCCTCGCGAAGGTCGTGTCGAACGTCCTCGCGAACATCCGCACCGCGGAGGCGCGTCGCAGTGCGCGCGAGCGCATCGTCGCGCCACGCGAAGCGCTGCCTTCGACCGCGGACCTCGTCGCGCACCTGAGCGTGCACCAAGCCGTCGTCGACGAACTGCTGCGCCTCGAGGAACCGGCGCGCACGATCGTGTTCCTGCGGTTCTTCCGCGACGAGAAGCCCCGCGCGATCGCGGAGCGCCTCGGCGAACCCGTGGCCACGATCGAAACGCGCTTGCGGCGCGCGCTCGCCCGATTGCGCGAACGGCTCGACCAGCGCCACGGCGGCGATCGCGCCGCGTGGGCCGTCGCCGCGATCCCCACGGCCTTCAGTTCCACTGCCGCATCCGCCGCGCTCGCCGCGGGAGTAGGAGCGACCGTCATGGGATCCAAAGCGTTCGGGTGGGCTGCCGCGGCCGTCGCAATCTCATTGATGAGCCTCGGCGTTTGGATCGCGCTGCCCCGTGACGACGCGTCTCGCGACGCGACGCGCGTCGGCGAGCTCGCGAGCATCGCGCGCACGGACGCACGCGATCCGGCGCGCGATGCGTCGCAATCGAGCGACGAGCAGCCGCGATCCCCGACGCGAACCGCTGCGCTCGACGCGACGCCCGCCGCGGACCGCTCCGAGCTGCTCCTCCGTTCGTCCGAACGGTGCGCTGCTGCGCAACGTGCGCGTGGTGGTCACGCAGCACAGCGAGAGATCGTCGGTCGCGGCACCGATGACGAGAGCGGAGTGGTCGCGTTCGATGCGATCACCGGCAGCGCTGACGTGTTCGTCGTCGCGGAGGACGTGCTGGTCACGCATCTGGTCGGCGACTTCGCGCCCGGTCGTCGTGTCGAGCTCGCGCTACCGCGCGGCGCATCGGTGCGCGGACGCGTCTACGTCGACGGCCGCATCGCGACCGAGCCCATCCCGTTCCTCGTCATGTTCGGTACGCCGATGCCGTATCCCGACGGTGTCACGCAAAACGTGCGCGACGCGATCGACGTGAGCGGCCCGTACCAATCCGAGTTGTTCGTCTTGTCCCGCACCGACGGGACTTTCGCGATCGACGGGTTGCCGCTCGGCCTCAGCCTTCGCTTCATCGTCGCGGAGCCGCATCGCTACCGCATCGACGTGCCGGGTCCGATGCGCACGTTCGAGGTCGAGGCGCCCGCCGACGGAATCACGGTGAGCCTGACTCAGTCCGCCGCACTGCGGGGCCGCGTCGTCGATGAGCGCGGCGTCGGCGTGGCGAATGCCGAGGTCTCGCTGCGGTTCGCATCCGACCACCCTGGTGAGTCCGGCATGCGCGTGGTTTGCGACGAGTCCGGCGCGTTCGCGATTTGGTTGGGACACGACGACGGTCGGCCCATCACGGGGATCCGCAACGCTTCGCTGCTGGCCGAGCACGCGACCCGAGGTCACGTTGCGCTCGAACTCGCGGGCGACCTCGACCGCGGGCGCGAGCTCGGCGACGTGCGACTCGAGCCCGCGCGCACGGTGCAACTGCGCGTCGTCAATGACGCGCGCCGCCCGATCGTCGGAGCGCGGCTCTATGCGGGGCTCGGTCGCGCGCCGATCGGAGCTCCGAGCGGAACCGACGGCATGATCGACGCGCTCGTGGCCGACGTCACGTCGACGCTGCATGTCGCCGCGGTCGGCTTCGACCTCGCGGAACTCGCGCAACCGCCGGCCGCCGGGGCGCGGCAGGACGTCGTGCTGCAGGCCGCGACCGCCCTGTGCGTCGTCGTGACCGACGCCCTCGGCGAGCCGCTGCCGGACGTGACGATCCGCATCACGGCGGACGAGCCGCTGTGGACTGCCGGCGACGGCGTCGGAGTGGCGAGGCTCGACGGACTCGATCGCGCCTTCGACTCGGCCCTGCTCGTCGACGCGAGCTCGAGCGAGTCGCACGGCGAAGCGATCGTGATGACGGCGGACGAGGGCGAGGTCGTCGTGCGCCGCATCCGCCCAGACCTGGCGTTGCACATCGTCGTCGACGACCCGTTCGTGGGTGTGCTCGGTGAGCGGAGGGTGACGCTGCGACCCGGAGTCGAAGAGCGCGTGACCTTCGAGCTCACGCGCTCGCCGCACCTGCTGCGCGGTCGCGTGGTCGATCGGCGTGGCGCTGCGGTCGCAGGCGCGCTGATCGTGTTCGGGCCGCGTGTGGCCGACGTCGGCACTCGGCGCTCGGCCGACGTGCGCGCCGAGACCGACGCGTCGGGGCGATTCGCGTTGCCGCCGACATGGCTCACGCAGGGCGCGCTGTGGATCGTGCGGCCGGGCTTCGGCTCGACGTTGGTGCGAGACGTCGCCGTGCCCGAGCACGGGGAGGAACGGATCTTCGTCGTCGCCGACGAGCACCTCGTGCGCGTCCGCGTCGTCGACGTCCGAGGCGTCGCGTTGTCCGGGCTCGAGGTCGACGCCGTGCCGGACGCGGCGGGGTACGAGACGCTCGGCGGATTCATGTGGGGCGAGGAAGTCGAGACCGGCGTCTACGAACTGCGCGGGCTCGCTGACGAAACGGTACGCATCCGCGCGACGATCGGTGGGGCGACGAAGGAACTCGTGCACGATCCCGCGATCCCGCATGCCACGCTCGTCGTGCCCGCGCTCGGCGTGTTGACGATCGACTACGCGATCACGCTCGACGCCGCATTCGTCTGGCGCATGTGGATCGAATCCGAGACCGAGCCGGGGCGCGGATTCCAGCCGAGCGGATTCGTGATCGACCCGACCGCGAAGGGCGGCAGTGTGCGCGTCGACGCGATCGAGCCCGGCACGTGGCGCGTCCTGCTGTTCCGCGGCGAGGACGACGCCTCGGCCGAGCCCGTGCTGGAGTGCCGCGGCATCGAGGTGCGCGCGGGTGAGACGACGCGCGCCGTGCTGCGCTGATCGTGTGAGCGTGCGACGCTCCTGTGCGTCACGCGTTCACGGCGCGCGCACGACGAGAGCGTTCGGCTGACCCGCGCGCACGACCGTCTGCGTGAACGCGTCCCCGAGCACGATGCGCATCGAGCCTTCGGGCAAGCCCGTGAGCGTGAGCGTGCCGTCCTCGCCCGTCGTCATCGAGGCGGGGGTCGCCTTCACCCCCATCGAGCCGATCCAGGTCGAGACGTCGGTTCCCGTGGTCTGGTCGATCACGGTCAGCGCGATGCCGGACAGCGGCGCGTCGTTCGCTCCGAGCACCGTGATGCGGAGGTCGCAGAGGCGGCGCATCACGAGATCGATGCTCGTGGTCTCGTTCGCGCGGACGTCGCAGGAGATCGAGGTTTCGAAGAACCCCTGGGCGCGCGCGCCCAACCGGTACGTCCCGGGCGCGAGGCCGTCGAACGCGTGCGTCGTCGGCAGTGCGCGAGCGTCGGCCTTGCGCGGCAGGTGTCCGGTCGGGTCGTCCGGGAGGAAGAGGCGCGTGCTGGCGTTCTGCACGAGTGCGCCCTCCACGTCGAGCACACGCGCGCGCACGAAGCCCTCGGGGCCCAGCACGAACTCGTGCTCGATCCACGTGGTGTCGTCGACGATCTCGAACGCGAACGTCGCGAAGCCACAGCCGGGCGCGCGCGCCAACGCGAGGTAGCGGCCCGGCAGCGTTGCGAAGAACGACATCGCGCCGTCGTCGACGGCCGCCGTCGCGGTCTGCGTGCGCGCGTACTTGGCGTGGCTCGGTGCGTTCGGCGAGCGCTCGACGAACGCCAACTCGACGGAAGCGTCCATGCGCACTTCGTCGCTGGCGTCGATGGCCCACGCGAACAGCCCGCACGTCGGCGCGTCGAGGTCGAGCACGAACTCGCCGGTCGCCGGTACGTCGACGGTGACGCTGCGGCCGCTCTGGACGCACGCGTTGGTCGACGTCACGAGGAATTGGAACGTGCCGGCGGGATGCGCGACGAGCGCGAACGTGCCGTCGTCGGCGATGCGGCACGTGCGCACGGGTGTGCGGTTCGCATCGAGCGAGACGACCTCGATCGATTCAAAGAACCGCTGCACGCCGGCGCCGTGGAGCTGTCCGCGCACGGTCGCTCCGGCGCCGAGGTCGATGACGATCGCGCGCGACTCGCCGGCTGCGAGCGACACGACATCGAACGTGAACTGGCGCGTCATGCCGGCGATGCGCTCGGGGATACGCACGGCGAGGTCGTACGTGCCGGGACGGAGGTCGTCGAACAGCACGCGCTCGCCGCTGGCGGCGCGCTGCGTCGACCAGCCGCCGGCGGACGCGGCCAGCGTCAGGTCGAACGCGCGCACGAAGCGGCCGCCGGTGTCGCGGATGCGCACGTCGAGACTCGCGGCGGGCTCGAGCGCGACCGCGACGGACGCTGCGCCGTCCTGTGGGGCAGCGTCGACGACCGCGCTCGCGTACGACGGCGCCGACACCACGAGTTGGATCGGGCGCGTCGTCGGCACGGGTTCGAGCACGAACCAGCCGTCCGCGTTCGTCGTCGTGCTTGTCTCCAGCGCCTTGACGAAGGAGCCGCCGGAGTCGACGTCGGCGAGCCGCACGGCCGCGCCGGCGATCGGCGCCGCAGTCGCCGCGTCGGTGACGGTGCCGTCGATGCGCGCGCCGGCTTCGAGCACGACGTCGTGCGTCTGTTCGCCAGGAACGGTCAGCAACGGGAATACGCGCGCGGGCGCGTAGCCGGGCGCGAACACGTCCAGGAGATGGCGGTAGCGCCGCACGCCGGAGAACACGTACGCGCCGGTCGTGGCGTCGGAGTGCGCTTCGAGACTCGCTCCGCGGCCGATGATCGGGTTGTCCTCGATCAGCACGAGGCGCGCGGCGACGGGCTCGCCGCGGTCGTTCGTGACGCGGCCGCGCACGACGCCCGCGGTGGGGACGACGAACTCGGCGGGGAAGTGCGTCGGGTCGTTCCAGGTGTAGCCCACGGACTCGAACCCTGGCTTCGAGAGTTGCGCCGTGAGGTTCCTCGACGCGTCGAGCCCATCGACGACGAGGTCGCCGTCCGCGTCGGAGAACCACGTGCCGAGCGGACCGAGCGTCCGTTTGTCGAACAGCTCGATGCGAACGTCGGCGAGAGGGTTGCCGTTCTCGTCCTTCGTCGTGCCGGTGGCGCTCGCGGGGCGCGGCAGTTCGAGCGTGAGCTGGATGCCTTCGCCGGGCGCTGCGGGGTCGACGATCGCCGTGCATGGCGCGAAGCCGTCGGCTTTCGCGACCACGGTGGTGCGGTGGGGCCGGACGGGGACGGCCAGCGGGCCGAAGCTCCCATCGTCGGCCGTGGTCGCGTGCGCGAGTGCATCGAGCGACACGGTCGCAGCCGCGCGCAGGGAGACGGTGATCGAGGCGCCCGCGATCGGCGCCTTGGTGGCTGCATCGATGACGAGGCCGGACAGCGTCGCGCCGGGGCGTAGCACCAGCGTGACCGCGGATGTCGCCGGCAGTTCGACGTCGGCCCTGTCCTCGGCGAAGCCCGCGGCGCGCGCGATGACGTGCGCTCGCCCAGGCAACAGACCGCGACCTTCGAACGATCCATCCGCGCGGGTCTCCGCCGAGACGCCCTCGATCGCGAGCAGTGCGGCGAGCGCCGAGTCGGGCTCCGCGGCCTCGATCAGCACGCGCGCGCGGTCGATGCCGTCGCCGACCGTGGTCTCGACGCGACCGGCGACGCGCTCGCCGGCGCGCATGTCGATGGTGAGGGCTCCGTCCGTGGTGGCGAGTCCCGCTCCGAGCCAGCCGTTGTCGCCACGCACGATGATCCACGCGGGAAGGCGGGAAGGGCTCACGTCGACGCGAGCCGCGCCGTCGGCCGTGCGCGCCGCGTCACCGTCGAAGCGCTGCGTCCATCGCTCGTCGGCGAGCAAGCGCGCGCCGAGCACGGGGATGGCGTCGACCGTGAAGGCACGGAGCGGTTCGGTGCTGTGGAGGGCGAGCGTGACGGGGGCGGTTGGGGTGCGTTGGGGGGTGGGGGTGGAATGCGCTCGCTCCGAAGGATGCTGCGCGGCGTAACTCGCGGCCGGAGTCGAGTGCGGCGCGGCGGAGTCGATCTCGCTGCGCTGCGGCCCATCGCGAAGAACGATGAACCAGAACGCGCAGCCGATCGAGACCGCGAGGAACAAGACGATCGGACCGAGACGAACTGCTCTGTGGGGTTGCAACGCGTCGCCTCCGAGTCGGACAGAGCCTTCGCTGGGCGACTATGGCGAGCGGGCGAGAACAAAACGCACGTTCATCGTGCGATTCACCCAAGCACCGCAAGCGACATGACGGCCCGCTGACGATCGGCGATTCCCCTCAGCCCGTGGGGTCGACGACGTCGATGGTGACGACCTCACCACCGACCACGTCGACTTCGACCGACTCGGCGCCGAGGGTCACGCGGTAGCGACCCTCGGGCAATTCGCGGAGTTCGAGGACTCCGTCGGGCGCCGTGCTCATCGTGTCGGTCGACGTCGTGAATCCGAACTTCCCGAGCCAATCCGAAACATCGGTCTGCGTCGTGAGGTCGATCGCCGAGGCGGGCGTGCCCCTCATCGGCAGGCCGTCGCGATCACTGACTTGGACGCGGAGAGTGCCTCTCCTGCGCAAGCCCAACGTGGCCGAAACCGTCTTGCCGGCCTCGGCCTGGAACGTGACCGAGCCCGGCCAGAACGCGCGGGCTTCGACGTGGCACGTGTACACCCCGGTCGTGAGCCCGCGGAACACGATCCTCTGCGGCGGAGCGTCCGCGCGCGGATTCAGCGCGAAGCCGTTCAGCGTGTCGGCCGACGCTCGCAGCATCGCATCGTCGACGTCGATCGAGGTGCCTTCGAGGTCCGTCACGCGGACTTCAGCAGTCGCCTCGGGCCCCAACGTGAACGCGTGCTCGACGACGGTCGTGTCGTCGGCGATCGTGAAGTTGAAGATCTCATGGCCGTGACCCGGCGCCGTGGCGAGTGCGACGTAGGTCCCCGCGAGCGGCGCGAGGAACCTGACCCACCCGTCTTCCATCGCCGGCGTCGCGAACTGCGTGCGTCGGTACTTCGACGTCGAAGGGACCGTCGGGAATCGGTCGACGTTGAACAGGTCGATGCGGGCGTCGAACAGCACTGAGCCGCTTTGATCTCGCACCAAGCCAGCGAAGCCACTGTCCGGCGCTTGGAGATCGACGACGACGTCACCCGATTCCGGAACGTCGACAACGATGCCACGACCACAGCGCATGCTCGGATGGTTCGACAGCACGGTGATCGTGTGGCGGCCCGGCGGATGTCCGGCGAGGACGAAGTACCCGTCTTCCGCCAGCTTGCACGCCCTCACGAGCTCGAGGTCGGGCGTCGTCGACACGATCTCAACCGTGCGGTGATAGCGCTTGGCCGTCGATCCCTTGACCTGTCCGCGAAGCGTCGCGCCGACGGCAAGTTCGAATCGCAGTGGAGTCGTGCTGCCGGCCTCGAGCGTGACGGTTCGAGCGAGCACTTGGCGCTCGACGCCGGAGATCGCATCGGGGACGCTGACCTTCACTTCGTACGTGTCCGGCGGCAAGTCGTCGAAGGTCAGGCTCGCGTCCTCGGTGCTGCGCGTGCGCGAGAACGTGACGGTCTTGCTTTGGACGAGCGATTCGAATCCCGTCGCTGGCCGCCCCTCACGATCGAGGACTTCGATGGTGAGGCCACTGGCCTTGGACAGCAGGATGTCGGGAATCTGGGTTTCGTCGACGGCGGCGATGAACCGCGCGATCTCGGTCGTGAATCCGTGGTGCGACGCGACGACGACGGACTCGACGTCCGTGTCGATGTGGTCGATGCGAAACGCCCCAGCCGCGTCGGTCGCGAGGGGCTCCGAGAGCGCGCCCATCAGCGTGCCGCCCGAATCGAGATCCGCGAGCTTCACTTCCGCGCCCGGAATCGGAACGCCGCTCTCGCGATCGACGACGCGTCCGCGGATCGACCCACCGCCGGCGAGCTGGAAGTCGAGGACGAGTGGCTCCGTCGCGAAGTGGAGGACGACGGGGTAGCGCCGCTCGGGTGCGTAGCCAGGAGCCGTCACGTCGACGACGTGAGGAGTCCGATGCAAGCCGACGAGCGAGTACTCGCCGGTCGCGGAATCGGAGATCGTCTCTTTGCCCGTTCCTCGTCCGAGTTGGGGGTCGTCGTCGATGGCGCGGACGCGAGCGGCGACGGGGCGGCCGCTTGCGTCGGTGACACGACCTCGGATCTCACCGAGGCGCGGAAGGACGATTTCGATCGGCGAGTCGCACGGCGCGCTCCACGTGTACTCGCGTTCGAGGTATCCGGTGAGTGACGCCTGCACGCGGACGTCGCGCGCGGGGTCGAGGTCGGGGAGTACGAACCGACCCGCCGCGTCCGTTTGCTGGGTCGTGATCGAGCCGAGGGTCTCCATGTCGAGGACGCGAATCCGCACGGAAGGGAGGCCCTTGCCGTCGTCGTCGACGACCGTCCCGCTCGCGGAGCGAGGTCGCGCGAGTTCCACCACGACGTCCGAGTGGGAAGCCGGCGAAACCGGGCCGACGATCTGGCTCGAGCTCGCGAAACCGTCCGCGTGCGCGACGAGCACGACTCGGTGGGGTGTGGCAGCGACGGGCAACGGTCCGAAGTGGCCTGAGGCGTCCGACGCTGCCGTGAGTTGAACGTCAGGACGCGTCAGGGCGCCGGCGCGCAAGCTGATCTGGATCGTCACGTCGGCGATCGCGTTTTTCGTCGCGGCGTCGACGATCGTGCCTCCGATCGAAGCCGCGGGGTGGAGCCGCAACGCGATCGGCGTCGGGCTCGGCACCGTGACGACTTCGCTCTCATCGATGGAAGAGCGATCCAGGGCCGCGCGAAGCCGTAGCGGGCCGGCAGGAATGCCGTCGAGGTGGAATTCACCCGTGGCGTTCGTCGAAGCGTGCGCAGGCAGTAACGCCAAACCGGCAAGCTGCGGGGTGCTGGGATCGTCGACGATGGATTCGATCGCGGCGCCGGCCAGGCCGAGGTTCGCGACGGTCGTGACGCGACCGCCGATCGAGTGGCTCTCGGTCCATTCGAGCCGATGCTCGCCGCTGCTCGCGACGACGGCGCTCGCGAACGAGTTCGAAGCGGCGCGTACGGCGACGATCACAGGGAACGTCGGAGGCTCGAACGTGATCGCTTGACCGAAGGCGAACTCGGCCGAGGTCGCCGCGCGGATCGCCGCGAGGCGCTCGGAGGGTGAGGCGTCGTCGTTCCACGGACACCAGGCGACGGAGACGGGGTCTCGGGGCACTTCGATGTCTGTGGCGAGCAGGAGCGTCACGGAGCTCGATGCGGTCCGCGTGGTGGTGTCGATCGAGCTCGGCGGCGTCGCCGTAGGCGCGAGCGGAGACTCGCGCGACTCACGACCCGACGAGGTGATCGAGGGTTCGCCTTCGGATTCCCGCTCCTCGAAAGCGAGCCACGTCAAAGTGGCTACCGCGCCGACCAAGAGCGCGCCGAGCGCGATCTTGAAGTGCGTGGAGGTCGACACGGGTGAGTGTCTCCGCGGGGTGGGTTAGTCTCTGGCTAGTACGTAGGTCCGGCAGGGCGAATTCTGCGCTTGGTTCTTTGCAAACGCACCACCACCAGGGCCCACTGGTTGAGGGTGTGCTCCGGAGCCTCCGAACACTGCGCCTGGCGCTGCGCGCACTTCAGTTGCTTCGGCAAGGTCCCAGTACGCAAGCGAGAGTATGGCCGTGGCGGTCAGAGCTAACGTCGAAAGTTTGGCCAATGTGCGAGTCATGCGATCGACCTCCGCACCGCGAAGGCAACTGGCTCCGGCAAGCAACGCAGAAGCGTTCGCATTCGTGACTTTGTTGCTCGATCGATGACGTCCAGCAGTTCGGTCTCGCGCTGTAACGCGGCCAGTGTGATCTTCCAGGTGCGGGGTTGAGACTCTAAGATTGCCCGAAGTTGGTCCGCAGCCCTATGGACTCTTGAGACGTAAACAGGTGAATCTGGATAATCGGCTCATTGGGAGCCAGTTGATGCAGTTCATCGACCAGTCGCCGGGCTGCTCCATATTCGCCCCGCTCGAGGTGGAGAATTACTGCGTTGTCGATCGCGCATGCGCGCGGGCTCGGCGCAGAGTATTTCGCCGCTTCTGTGAGCCACATCATTGGCGTCATTCGGCGGTGATACATACTGATCGTCTTGGTGAGCATGAATTGCGAGCCGTTGCGGTCAGGAACCAGCGCAACGTCTCCCGCGAAGAGCGAGCTGGTGAACTTGATCGCGGCATTCGGCGAGCGCTGCTCGGGAATCAGCGTCAGTTCCTGCAGCCCAGCGCGAAGAGCGCGTGGTAAGGAAATTAGCTCTTCAACAGCGTTGCGGGTTAGTGCGTCGATGTTGAAGCAGTCAATGGTCGGCGCGTCGTCGGGTGCTGCGTAATCATAGGAGCAGAATTGACCCAGCGAGTGGAGCGCTGACTGCCACCGCCTCATCCCCTCATAGAACAACAAGTCCGCCAACTGACGCTTCGCATACTTCTTCGCCGCCAGCACGCTGTCCCGCAGCGGCTTGATCGCCGTGTACGTTTGCGTCGCGATGCGGTCGTGGGCGACGGTCAGGGCCGCTGCGGTGTCCGCGATGAGTCCCACGGCTGCGCGACCCTCGGGGTCCTGCGTGATGAAGCGCTGGACGGCCGGATCGTCGAACACAGGCTCCTTGCCCGTCAACAAATCCGGCAGGTAGCGGATCAAGTCCCGGCCGGAGAGCGGCGGTTTTCTATTGGCCATAGCTCGCCTCCATCCAGCCGTCGCCGTCATCGTCCTCGTCGTCATCGTCCGCCGCGTCTGCCGGCGGTTCCTCGATCGCGTTGTCGTGTGTCGCTTCGAATGCCAGGAACGCGCGCGCGCTGCCGAGCACCGTCTCGAGCACCCATTCGACGTGTTCAAGGGGTGCGTTGGTTCTGCGCACGATCTCTTCGAGGCCCGTGCGCTCGACCAAGGCCAAGTAGACCACTCGGCGGGCGGTGAAACCCAGAGTGTTCACGCGGTGGGCCAATTTCTCGATGAAGGCCGTCTGATCGTTGGATGTGCCGAGGTCGCGGGGTGGGGCGAGCGTCGCATCACCGCGGGCCGATTCGACGATGGCTGCGACGGCGGTGCGTGCGAAAGAGCGGAATGGGCGCGTGCGCTTCTTGCGACGGACGAGGTCGAGGATGCGGTGGATCGCCAGCTCGGCGATCTGGGTTGCGTCGAGAAGGAGACACTCGCGGATCAGGATCGACCGGGCGAGGTCCGCCAGTTCGCGCACTTGGGCCGTACGCAGCAACAGTTGGACGCGCAGCGGGTCGAGGCGACTGCCGGCATCGAGGATCGCGTCCGCCAGCGCGTCTGGATCGCGCTCTTGCGCCTTCGTCAATTTGACGGCGGGGCGTAACGACTTCAAAGCCGCGACGACTCCCTTGAAGTCGTCGGGCTCGGATGGCTCGCGTGCCGAACGCGTCCTCTTCTTCGCCATCGCTTCCAATCAGGCCGCCGCGAGTCCCAGTTCGCAGCGCTCATTCCAAGGGCGGATTCCAGTTCCGAGCCGCGCGACTGTCAAGATCGTGCAAGGTCTTGCTGCTGCTCGTCTGCGGGGGCGCGAATCCACGAACACGCGATTCGCGCGTCCACTCGATCCGAGAGAACGCCGGCCGCCGCCTTGCCGGAACGATGCGTTCCCCGTAGTCTCTCGCCTCTTCGAGCGCGCCGCAGAACCCCACACCCAACGGCAGCCTCGAAGCGTGGAAGTCTCAGGTCGGGCCGTAGCGCAGCTTGGCTAGCGCGCTTGCTTGGGGTGCAAGAGGTCGGGAGTTCAAATCTCCTCGGCCCGACCACTCTTCCCGCGCTTCTCCTCGCCTGACCCCAGGTCCCCGCGTCCACGTGCTCCGGGACGTCGGCCGGCCGTCCCGATCCTCGCGCACCCCCGCGAACTCAACGGACGATTGCCGTGTCCTTCGCCAATACGTCGAGGTACGCCTTGTACGCATACACCCGGTCACGGAGCTTGCCCGTGATCTCGTCCAACACACCGACCTTCCGCAGCGCGTCGATGGCCTTCACGGCGGTGGGCTTGCTCGTCCGCAGGAGCTCGGTGCAACGCGGGAGCGTGACCATTGGGTGCGTGGGCAGCAGGTCGAAGAGGCGGACTGCGATGAGCGTGGACGCGTTGCTCGCCGTGACCTTGCGCCGATCGTCGTTGACCTGACTGAAGAGGTTGCGCGCCGTGGCCACGCCGTCGTCGGCCGATTCGCGCACGCACTCGAGGAAGAAAGCGGTCCAGCCCTCCCAGTCCCCGCTCTTGCGCACCGCGTTCAGGCGCTCGTAGTACTCCTGCCGGTGCCGCTTGAAGCCGAGACTCACGTAGAGCAGCGGCGAGGACAAGAGCTTCCAATGCTCGACGAGGAGCGTGATCAGAAGCCGGCCGATGCGACCGTTGCCGTCCAAGAACGGGTGGACGGTCTCGAACTGTACGTGCGCCAAGCCGGCCTTCACCAGTGGCGGGAGCGCGTCGTTGCCGTGCAGCCACTTCTCCAGGGCGGTGAGCGCCGCGGGGACAGCATCCGGCGGCGGCGGAACGAAGCGCGCAGTGCCGGGGCGCGTGCCACCGATCCAGTTCTGCGAGGTCCGCACCGTGCCCGGCTGCTTGTCGTTGCCGCGGGCGCCTTTCATCAGGCGTTTGTGGATGGCGCAGAGCAGTCGCGTGCACAGCGGGATGCCCTTCGGGTTGGCGAGTTCCTTCCGTGCGTAGGCGATCGCGTCGACGTAGTTGCAGACCTCTTCCACGTCGGCCGGCCGGTCCGATCTCCGCGTCGCTTCGAAGGCCACGATGTCTTGCAGCGTGGCCTGCGTGCCTTCGATCTGCGAAGACACCACGGCTTCCTTGCGCACGAAGCCGTACAGGAACCAGTCGGGGCTCGGCACCATGGCCCCGGCAACGTCCAGTCGGCCGATGGCTGCCAGCGCATCGGAGTGGAGTCTGGCCAGGTCGCCTTCGACGACGAGCGGTGGCTTCGCGGGCGGCAGCGGTCGAGGGACGAACGCTTGGACCTTCTCCCCGGCCACGGTGGACACGCTGTAGGTTCCCGTCGTCCGGTTCATCGCTGGTCATCACTCCTTGACTACGGTCGCTCGCTAGTCAAGGAGTCTTTCCTAGCGCCGTTCGCTAGTCAAGGAGTCTTGATCAGCGCATCGTGCCCGCGATGCTCGATGCGGCGACCCCATTGCACCCGGCCGCCGCTATCCTCCTCCCCGCCGCTCGCGCGCCTCACGATCGGGGACCTCCACGATGCTGCTCCGTACTCCACCCCTCCGCGCCCTCACGCTGTTCGCGAGCCTCGGTGCGCTCTGCGCGTCGGTCGCGTCCGCTCCGCGCTCGTCGCTCGCCGACGACGTGCGCGCGCTCGACGGCGTGTGGATCTACGTCGAGGATCGCACCGACGGGCGACCCGTCGAGGAGCACCAGCCCAGCATGAGCAACAAGGTCACGTTGCGCGTCGAGGACGACGCGGTCGTGCTCGTGCGCAGCGATGGCGAGGTGCGCATGGCGCTCGATGGAGCGGCGACCGAAGTGAAGCGCGAAGGCGGCGTCTCGCGGTACAGCGGCACCTGGAAGAACGGCGCGTTCACCTACGAGATCGAGATGTTGCGCGGGCCCGAGAGGACGCGCAGCGGACTGATCCGCACCGAGCTGCGCCCGACGGACGAAGGCCTGCTCGCGCGCGTCGAGGTCGCTCCGCCGACCGAGATGAAATCGCTGGCGCTCTATCGCCATCCGGACGACATCGAACTGCCGACACCTGCCGAGGCGTCGATCGACGACATCGAGTGGCTGGCCGGAGCGTGGGTCGGCACCGCCGGCTCGAGGGGGACGCGGTCGATCGAGGAACGTTGGAGCCCTCCGCTCGGCGGGACGATGTTCGCCGTGTCGCGCACGGTCTCGCGCGGCAAGATGGTCGCGTTTGAATACCTGCGCATCGGCGAGAAGGACGACAGCCTGGTCTACGTCGCGCAGCCGAACGGCGGGGCGGCGACGTCGTTCACGCTGACGGAAGTCAGCGCCACGCGCGCGGTGTTCGAGAACCCGCGCCACGACTTCCCGCAACGCATCGTCTACGAGCTGTCGGCCGAGGGCGTCCTTACGGCGTCGATCGGCGCGATGAAGGGCGGTCGCCCGCAGCGCTTCGAGTTCAAGCGCGAGGCCAAGTAGCGCTCGAACCGGGATCACCCCCGAACGCCGACCATCGACGTGTGGACGCTGGGGACTCGCGCACTCGGTGCCGTACGCTCGCATGTGCTGCTTCTCGGCTCCATGGCGATCGAAGCGACCGAGGGAGGACGACCGATGCGCATGTCCGTGATGCTGTTCGTGTTCCCGCTGAGTTTCGTTCACCCGGCCTTCGCGGCTCACTACGCCGTGGACGCGATGCTCGGCAACGACGTCACCGGAAACGGTTCGATGGCGGCACCGTGGCGAACGATCACGCGCGCTCACCAAGCGCCGCTGGCGCCCGGCGACATCGTGCGCGTCGCGGCGGGGGTGTACGACGCCGCGCTCGGCGAGAGCTTTCCGATCGTGTTGAAGCCTGGCGTCCAAGTGACCGGAGCGGCGCCCGAACGCACCATCGTCCGCGGGTCCGGCGTCGAGACGCTGTTCACCGTGACGCAAGCAGGAACGACGTGGTTCGGGCTGAACGAGATGACGCTCGAGCACGCAGACGTCGGCGCGGCGATCACGTACGGCAACAGCGGGGACGGCTTGCTCGTCCTCGAGCGGCTCGTGGTGCAGAACAACCGTATCGGCGTGCGGGCGTCGGACACGGTCGGCGCGTACGCGCAGCTCGTGCTGCTGAATTGCTTGATCCGCGGCAACAGCGAAGTCGGTGTCGATGCGCTGACGACGTTCCAAGGGTTCAACGGCGTGTGGGTGGACGCGTGGGGTTGCACGATCGTCGACAACGCCAAGGGGATCCGCGGCGGGGCCGTGTGGACCTTCCCAAAGCCCGTGCTGACGCTGCGCCATTCGATCGTCGAGCAGAACACCGACGACTCGTTCCTCGCGGGGATGTCCGTCGTGGCGAACGCGGTGTCCGCATCGGTGATCGCCGAATCGAGCTTGATCGGCGTCCAAGGCAACGTCGCCGGGCCGGCCGGGTTCTTGGCATTCTCCGCGCACGCGCCGCATCTCGCGTCGAACGCGATCGCGAGGGACCTCAGCGCGCCGACCGGCTCGTGGCCGCCGACGCCACTGCCGCCGAGTTGGTGGGGCGCGTCGTTCGCTCCGACGTTCAAGCAGGTGGCCGACATCGATCTGCGCCAGCGCGCGGACGCTTTCGTCGACGCGGGCTGCGACGAGCGCGAGTCGCCGTTCGTGAAGGTCTGGGGTCAACCGTCGGTGGGAGGCGCGGTCACGCTGATCGCGATCGGTCCACCCAACGGCGCGATCGCGCTCTACGCGAGCGCGGCAACCAGCGCGATCGCCACGCCGTACGGGACGTGGTTGCTGGCGCCGCCGTTCGTGTGGCTGGGCGCGCTACCGCAGGATGGTCTCGGGCATTTCGTAGCGCCGGTTTCGCTCCCGGCGCTGCCGCCGCTCGTCGGCGTACCCCTCTACATGCAAGGTCACACGACGACCGGCGCTCCGGCGCTGACGCCGCTCGAGAGCTTGCGCTTCCTGCCGTGATCGGCGCGGTTTCGTCGGTCGAAGACGTCGTCCTGCGGCGCGCTCACTCGAGGTTCACCGGCACATACGGCGTCGTCTCCGTCGCCGCGTCCTTGGGCCGCTCGAAGCGGCCGGCCAGCGGCGTGACGACTGCCCGAACCTCGGCGTCGAACGGGATCGCGTGCGGCCGGATCACGAGCTTCACGACGCCGGTCCCGCAGAGCACGAACCCGTAGTCGAAGCCGAGCTCCGCGCAGGTCGCGAGCCCACGACGACGCAGCGAGTCGGCGCCGAAGCGTCCTTCGGGTTCCAGGATGACGACGTCGTCGTCGCGCCGGACTTCGAATCGAAAGAGGGGATCGCCGCCATCGCGACCGGAACGCGTGATCGAGGGCACGAACAACGCGCATGGCTCGGTGCGCCCGATCGCGAGTTCGACGATGCCGAGGTTCCCGGCGCGATCGAACGTGAGCGTCGACTCGCGGTCCTCCGCCGCCGCGGCCGTGCGTCGCGCGAGCGCGAACCGCAAGTCATGGGGATCCTCGGAGGCGGAGTCGAAGGTCGGCTCCTCCAGCGTGCCATGCGGCCCGAACCACTTGCGCTGAGTCGCGTCGAAGACTGCGAGCAGTTCGAGCGGACGCTCGCCCTGCGCGGACCGCAGGAAGACCAGCGCCGGACCCGAACGAATCCGAGGATCATCGGCGAGCAGGACGCGGAGCGACTCCGGCTCCATCCAACCCTTCAAGCAGTCGAGGATCGGCGGAAGTTCGTTCGACGACCTCCGGCCTGGATCGAGGTGAACGACGACGTCGGCGTGCGCGAGGCCCGCATCGATCAGCGACTGCCGTCCCGGATACCGCGCGAACTCGATGCGCTCGGTGAGCAGCCGATCGTGGTCGCGGGTCCCGTTGTACTGCTGCACGAGAACGAAGACGGAATCCGTGGAGCTCGCATCGACGAACGTCGCGAGCTGCACCGTCGCGTTCGTCGGCTCGAGGTAGGGATTCCACGTCTTGCCGTTCCAGACGCGCACGATGACCCTCTGCTGCGCGCAGTCCAACGCTCCGCGCCAGCGGAACATGCAGTCGCCGACGTTCGGATAGACGAACAGCGCGTGCTCGGACGTCACGGTGGCCTCGGGGTCACCGTGCACGAAGCGCCTCAACTCGTCGGCCGTCATCGGGCGCGCGGCGGCGATCACGGATTCCGGACTCACCGAGAACGAATCGCGCAGCACGCCGGGTGGAACGAAGTACCCCGCGGTCGGCGGCACGAGCTCGGCTTGGAAGATGCCGAGCTCGAACGTGTCTCCGCGGGGCGTCGGCGCTGGGAGCGGCAGCATCGACACCGCGACCGCGGCGAACTTCATGGCGATGCGAGACATTGAGTGCTTCATGGCATTCTGTCTACGGAAGAGTGGGGCTCCGATCACGTCACGGCTTGGTCACGAGAACAGGCTGAACGACTCTCGTCCCTACCCTGGCCTCTCCCATGACGGAGCGAGGCGGTAACTCGTGCTGCGCCCCCCGCCCGAGTTCTCGACCAGGATGCGCCGATCCACGAGATCGCGGACGTCACGCAGCGCCGAATCCTGCGGGCAGCGCGCGAGCTTGGCGTACTTCGAAGTCGTCAGCGGTCCTTCGAGCCCCTCCAATGCGCGCGCGAGGACGCGGCGTTGGCGATCGTTCAGTCGTGGGGCGGTAGGTGATTGCAGTAAGGCAGCCCTAGTGCGGACCTTCGACAAGGTCTGGTCCGCGGCGTCGATCGCCCGTCCGATGCATCCCAGGAACCAGAGCAACCACGACGTGATGTCGAGTCCGCCGCGCTGAGCAGCTTCCAGTTCACGGTAGTACGTCTCTCGCTCGCCTTCGATGCGTGCGGACATGCTGTAGAAGCGGTCGTCGGTCCCGTCGGCCCGCGAGAGCGCCAGATCGGCGATGGCTCGCGCGATGCGACCATTGCCGTCCTCGTAGGGATGGATCGTGACGAACCAGAAATGCGCGACGCCCGCGATCAAGAATGGGTCGAGTCTCGGGAGGCTCTCGTTCACTCCGGGCGTGCTGACGTCGTTGAACCACGCGATGAATCGGGCCATCTCCTGCTCGAGTCGGTCGGCCGCGGGGGCGATGAAATGGACGCGCTCGCGACCGATCGGCCCCGAGACGACGTGCATGGGTCCCGCTTGCGTCGTACGCCAAGTACCGACCGTAATGGGGCGGATACCACTATGTCCGGTGGGGAACAGCGCCGCATGCCATCGGCCGAGTCGCGCTTTCGACAGCGGAGCTTCCACGCTCTGCATGGCGTCGAGCATCATCTCGACGATTCCGTCGACATGACGACTGGACCGCGCAGCCCCAGGGACCGCGACGCCGATTCGCCGTGCGATCGAGGATCGGACCTCGCGACGATCCAGGACTTCGCCTTCGATCGCAGAGGATTGAACGACTTCGTCGGTCAGCGTGACGAGGCTGGATTCGCGCCGCAACTCGACGCTCAACGCGCTCATGCGCCCGATCAACAGTCCTTGCTCGTGACGTGTGGACGCCAAGGGCACCGCGAGGGCCGCGGAGTCCCAGTTCAGATCCGGCCAGTCGGACAGTTCGTGGATGAATGTCATGCGTCGAACCTCGGCACAATCGCCGCACAGTATGCGGTGATTGTGCCGTCATTCGCCGCATGCTGCGAGCTCATTCACCGCGCGTCATGCGGTGAATGTGGACTGTCTTGATGGAAACGACTGTGTACGAGTTGGTTACGATCGCAAGCGGTACCCGCGTCCAGGCTCTCGCTTCAGATCGTGGGACCGTTCCCCCGTTGCGGATCGCCGTTCACCGCCAGTTCCCCGACCGACTCGCACCGCGATCCCGCGAGAGCGTCACCCGATCCGCGTGCGGCGGCACTTCGTGCGTGAACATGCCGGAGTCTTCGGCCGGAGGGTCCGACCGGAGACGTCCTTCGGACCCTCTCTCGTCGTTCCGACTCGCACTGGAATCTTCATGCACACCGTCGCTCCTGTCGCGCGCTCGTGCTTCGTCGCGCTGCTGCTCCCGTGGTCCGCTTGCGCGCAGACCGCATCGCCGGTCGGCGACGAGACGCGGAACGACGACGCCTTGCCGCTCGTCGGCGAGCCGGTCGCCGGCACTCCGTCGTCGGTGTGGTGCGTGTTCGAGGATCGTCGCGGACACCATTGGTTCGGAAGCCGCGGCGAAGGCGCCACTTGCTGGGACGGCGAGTCGTTCGTTCGATTCACGACCGAACACGGACTCGCCAGCGACGACGTGCGTTCGATCCAAGAGGACGACGCCGGCCAGCTCTACTTCGGCTCCGGCACGAGCATCACTCGGTTCGACGGTCGAGCGCTTCGCTCGTTGACGATGCCGGAGTCGACGTCGCCGCTCTCCGAGTGGAAGCTCGTGCCGACCGATCTGTGGTTCGCGGGCGCTCAAGACACCGGAGTCGTCTTTCGCACCGACGGCGAAACGGTCCATCGCCTCGTGTTCCCTTCGACGGCAGCCGGTGATGCCGTCCTCGCGAAGTACCCACGCTCGCGATTCCCCAATGCGAAGTTCAGTCCGTACGACGTCTACACCATCTTCAAGGACCGCTCCGGCAACGTGTGGTTCGGTACGTCGAGCCTCGGCGCATGTCGCTTCGACGGCGCATCGTTCACATGGATCTCCGAAGACGAACTCGAGTACCGCACGATGCTGACCGGCGAGCAGAGCTTCGGTGTCCGTGGCATCGTCGAAGACGACGACGGCAAGTTCTGGTTCAGCAACTTCCGCAATCGCTTCGCGGTCGTCGCGAGCGAGTCCATCGCGAACGGTGGAGCGCCGATCCGCTTCGTCCAAGAGCCAGGCGCGGGCGATCCGAACGACCTACTCGAGAGCGGTGCGGCTCTGTTCCATTCGGGCGTGAAGGATGCACACGGCCACGTCTGGACCGCGACGTACGGCGCCGGGGTGTGGCGCTACGACGGCAAAGAGCTGACGCGCTTCGCGATCACGCACGACGCGAAGCCGATCATGACGCTCTCGATCGCGCAGGATCGTCGCGGCGTGCTGTGGGTGGGCACGGAAGAACACGGCCCGTACCGCTACGACGGCGAGCGATTCGTTCCGTTCGCGCCTTGAGGCTCCGTCGGAGGCTGTGAACGTGAATCCATCGGCTTGATCCACGTTCCCTTCGCTCGCTCACGGAACGGTCGCGCGCAGTCCGTTCGTCGCGGCGGCGCCGGCCACTCCGCCCGCGTCGACGATCCACACCTGGAAGTACAAGCTCGCGCCGTTCGGCACTCCGACCGGCCACGTGCCCGTGAGATCGAGCGCGCCGGTCGGTCCCGTCGGCAGCCCGGCGACCACGAGGTTCGGCGACGGCACCAGCACGCCGCCGAGCAGCGGCAGGTTCGCCTGGAACGCGCCGATGATCAGCGCGAAGTTCGAGTTCTGCGCCATGTTCGCGAGGTGCAGCGTGACCGGAGTGCCCGCGCGCAGATTGCCGTCGGCGGTGAGCGACGGCAGGCCAGGCGTTCCCGCGAGCGCGTTGCCGAGGTTCGTCCACGGCGACGGCGACGCACCGAGCGTGAGGTCGGGATTGAACGCCTGCGCGTAAAGATCCGGCGTGCCGGTGCGGTCGTCCTCCCACACGGCGCGCACGTTGCCGACGCAGTCGATGACCGTCGGCAGTCGCGACTTCGTCGACAGCGTCGATGCGATGACGATCGGCGTGGCCGATCCGATCAACGCACCGGCTTGATCGACGCGGAACGCCAACGCGCGGTCCTTGCCGAACAGGCCGCCGGGCTCGTCGCCGTACGCGACGATCGCGCCGTCCGCGTAGGGCACGGCGCGCGGTAGGAACTTGTACGTCGTATTCAGAGGTGCGAACGCGATGCCGTTCGCTCCCCATTGCCGCGTGCCGGTCGCGTCGATGCGCTGACCGTGGATGCCCCATTGCGATTGCGCGGAGTTGCGCTCGTTCCAGAACACGAAGCTGTCGCCGCTGGCCTCGTCGTACGCGAGCGCCGGATCGAGGTGGTTCGACGCCGTCGACGTCGCGACGGCGACGCCGTTGTGCGGGAACACTTCGGCGCCGCTCGACGACACGCGCTGGACGAACGAGTTGTAGATGCCGCTGAGTTCGCTGCGGTGCCAGCACAGCATCGCGCCGCCTTGGCCGTCGGGTTTCAGGATCGGGTCGTAGCCGATCGGCAACGACAGCGCGTCGAACACGTTCACGTGCGCGGCCCACGGCGACGTACCAGCCGACGTGAATCGCCGCGCGCGCAGATGGCGCGGACTCGCGAACGTCTTGATACTGCGGATCCACGAGATGATCACGTCACCGCCATCGCTCGCGATCACGTCGCAGAACGCCGGCGACTCGCCGGCCGCACCGATGATCTGCTGGCCGCCGGCCGCGAGCTGGACCGCTCCCGCGGGGTCGAGGCGTTGCATGTGGATGCGGCCGTCGCCGCTGTTCGGAAGTCTGGCCCACACGAACACGAAGTCGCCGGTCGTGGTCTCGGTGACGCGCGGCGACGGCTCGTAGTCGGCGTTGTTCGAGAGCTGCACCCCGTTGCTGCCCCAGAGCTGATTGCCGTCGGCATCGACGCGATACGCGAACACGTCGAGGTCACCGCCGCTGCGCGTGTCGGTGAACGTCAGTACGCAGTGACCGCTCGAGTCGGCGATCAAGTCCCAATCGACGAGCGACGTCGACTGCGGATTCGCGCTGATCAGGATGCCGCTTGGTCCCCACACCGCGTTGCCCGCGGCGTCGAGCCGCGACAACCGCACCGTGTACGAGCCCGGCCCGTTGTCGAACCAACCGACGTACGTCGAGCCGTCCGCGGTCGTTGCGACCTTCGGCAGGACCTGCTCGCCGACGCCGCTCGCGATCACGGTGTTCGTCGCCGCATCGGTCGACCACTGTGCGTGGGCGGGGCCAGCGACGAGGGAAAGGACGGAGACGACGGCGGCGCGAAGGCACGGGTGCATGCGAGTCCGATCTCGTGGCGGGGTGTTGCGGCGCGCCAGGGTATGCGAGAGCGCGAACAGCGTAGTCCGGGATTTCGACTCGGCGTGACGAGTCCACCGACCTTCGCCACGTTGCGGCCGTCGGTTCCCCGATTCCGCGTGACGCCCGCGAACCCCTCCGGATTCAGGCTCGACTTGCCTTCCGGTGTCCTGTCGGAGATCGCTCGTGTCCGTCCGCTTCGTAGCTTCCGTCGTCGTGTTCACGTTGGCGTCGTCCGCGTTCGCGCAACTTGGACCTTGGAAGGACGGTGAGTTGCTGATCCGCACGGTGGAGCCGGGGACGCAGACCCAGGTGCTGTACCGCCTGGATCCCGCAACGGGCCACGGAGACGTTCTCGCATCCGGATTCAATCACACCGGCTGGGCCGGCTCGGTCGCGTACGACCCGGCGCGTTCGCAGGTGTTGATGTCGACGTCGTTCCCGCCGGACGGGACGTTCTTCACGCGTCTGTGGGCGCTGAACTCGAACGGCACGCGCGTCTCGATCCCCGGCTTCGAAAACGTTCCGTTGCGCGCGTTGTGTCCGATCGGCGATGGCCGAGTCTATTTCCAGCGCAACGCGAACTCGTGGTCGGTGGACGCCATCGAGTACCTCGATGCGAACAACGTCGTCCATCCGTTGCTCGACGCGACGGGCGCGTCGCCGCTGATGTATCGCGCGGAGCACCTCGTCTATCACGCGCCGACGAACTCGCTGATCGGCACGAACTCCGAGTGGTGGTCGCCGCAGGACTGCCAACCGTTCACCAGCACCGTGTTCCGCATTCCGCTGACGCCCGATGGTTCGCAGGTCGCGGGACCGATCGTTTGCGCACCTTGCGGTGGGTTCGGCTCGGTCGTCATGAACATCGATCAAATGCCCGGTGGATCGCTGCTGCTGACGACTCCGTACGCGTCGCACAATCTGGTCACGGTCGCCCCGTTCACGCTGGCGGTCACGCCGTGGGCGAACGCGGCGGTGAGCGACATCGACGGTGCGTACTTCGCGCCGCAAACCGGCACGGTCCTGATGCTCGACGACTGGACGAACACGATGCGCTCGATCCCGTTCGGATCGATCACCGAAGGTGCCGAGTTCGTGACCGACTTCGTCGTCAGCTCCGGTTCGAGCGGTTCGTCACCGAGTGAATCGATGTACGAAATCGATCTCAACGGTCCGCAGTGCCTCGGCTTCGCCGGCGTCTACGGCGATGGACTGGCCGGTACGGGCGGGATCAAGCCCAGCCTGACCGCGACGGGTTGCCCGAATGTCGGCGACGTCTTCACGATCGGCGTCGGACAAGTCGTCGGCGGCGCGTCGGGACTGCTGTTCGTCGGCTTGAATCCGGCGTCGCTCCCGCTGGCCGGCGGCACTCTGCTGACGTTCCCCATCGTGCTGAGCGTGCCACTGACGATGGGTGGAACCGCTGGCGCGGCGGGCGCTGGCTCGGTCGCGTTTCCGGTCCTGCTCTCGGATCCCGCTCTCGTCGGCTTCACGTTCCGACTGCAGGGCGCATTCGCGGACCCCGCCGCGATCCAAGGCGCCTCGCTGACGAACGGACTCCAAATCACGATGGGGTGAGCTCGGCGCGCGCGGCGCGATCCCGATCGGAGAGCGGCAGACGCGGGGCCACCGCCTTCAGGGCGAGTGGCCCCGCGTCGATTTTTCATGTCGCCGAAACGGCGTATTCCGCGTGGTCCTTGCCGGCGCCCCGAGTTCCGGGGCGATCACCCTCGGATCCACCATGCGCTTCGTCCTCGCTCTCACGCTGTGCGCAGCCGTCGCGACCTCGTCCACCGCCGCGACCATTACCGTGTCGAAGAACGGCGCGATCACGTCGATCCAAGCCGGCGTCGACGCCGCGGTCGCGGGCGACACTGTGCTCGTGAAGGCGGGCACGTACTTCGGCGTCGTCGACATCGGCGCGGCGAAGACCGGCCTGCTCCTGAAGGGACAGGGCAAGGTCGTTCTCGACGCGCGGCTCGAGGACGGCACTCCGCTGGGCGCTGGGATCGTCATCGACGCCGACGACGTCTCGATCCGCGGCTTCATCGTGCGCCATGCGCAGGACATCTCGGGGAACGAGGGTGATGGGATTCGTTCGACCGGTGCGCGAACGAGGATCGAGAAGTGCAAGCTCGAGCACACCGAAGGCGCCGGAGCATTCCTCACGGGACCGGACTCGACCGTCAAGAACTGCTCGTTCGTCGGAACGAGGCCCGGTGTCGCCGTCGATGGTGCCGTCGGGACGCGCATCGCGAACTGCCGCTTCGAACGTCTCGGCGCGAACGGCATCGAAGTCGACGCGACCGCCGACGTCATCATCGAGCAGTGCGTGTTCACGACGTTCGACGGCTCTGGAGTCGACGCGAGTGGCAACGGTCCGAACATCGTGATCCGCAAGTGCAAGTTCGAAGCCTTGGAGGGTGCGATCGACGTTTCTTCTCCTGGTGCGCTGATCGAGAACAACGACATTCGCGCCTGCGGTTTCGGTCTCGCGCCGTTCATCGACGGGGGGACGGTGCGGAAGAACAAGGTGGCGCGGCTGTTCACCACGGCCGAAGCGATCGGGGTCGGCAACAGCGATGGCGTCCTCGTCGAGGACAACGTGGTCAAGGACGCGTACGGCGCAGGGTTCCTAGCGAGCGCGAACTCGAGCAACTGCGTCTTCCGCGGCAACACGGCCGTGCGCTGCGGCGGCGGAACATTCGGCGCGTTCAACATCGAGGGAGCCGGTCACGAACTCGACGAGTGCGTCGCGCTCGCGTCCGCGACCGATGGGTTCGAGATCGCGGCGACCGCGACGACGTTGACCGACTGCGTCGCGAAGAATGGGCTGATCGATGGGTTCGACATCGAACCCTCGAACACCATGGTGCTCGAAGGGTGCGTGGCCGTCGGCAACGGCGCCGAGGGCATCGAGAACAACGCGAACGGCACCGTGCTGACCGACTGCGTCGCCAAGAACAACCGCACCGACGTCGCGAACAACGGTTCGTTCGCGACGTTCGACGTGACGTTCGTCACCGGCGGACAGGCCACGGCGCCGGCGATCGAGTGAGGCGGGCGATCGCAGCGTCGCGACGAGGAGCGTCGATGTGCGGTTCGCGAGCTGTCGGTCTCCGACGCTCCGTCTCGCGCAGTGTTCGAAGCCGCCGACGTCCCGCAGGTGCGGGCGGGGTAGCGTTGGGCTCGTTCGAGGTGTGGGACGAGGGCGAGGTCGCCGAGGTCGTCGACCTGGCCGGCGCCGGCACTCGGTGATTCGCTCTCGAACACACGCGCAGCGATCAGGCCGGGGCGTTCTCGTTCGTGCGCGTGGCGTCCACAGAGGTCGTCCACATCGATGCGCAAGCTCGAGGCGTGGTCCTCGCGCCGTTCGTCGAAGCCGTCGCCGGCCGCTCAAAACGCGAAGTCACACTGCGCGCCGAGCGCGCAACGCCTCTGCGCTTGCGCGCCATCGACACCGCTGGGGCCGAACTGAAGGACTTGCAGACCTTCGTGCTCCACGACGACGGCAACCTCGTCGTGCCCGTCGACGGTCCGGGCGGTCGTGAGTTCGCACTCCTCGCCTGCACTGACATCGACGTGATCGTGTTCGGTCGCGTCGAACCGGGATCGCCGTGGCTGCGCGGCGAGCAACGCCTGTTCGTGCCGACCGAGTCCACGACGATCGACGTCGTTGCGCTGCCCTGCGAGGTCGTTCCGCCCGAACCACCCGGCAACGACGTGACATGAGTGCGGTGGAACGGAATCGCGAACTTCGGTGCCGGACCGTGGGTGTTCGGAACGACGCTCGACCTCACCTTGATCCACGCGGATGGAACGCCGTTCCTCGGCACCATCGGCACGCGCCTGGACGGGGGATCGCTTCGGGGGATCGCTTCGGGGGACACATCGGGGACGGATCGGGGTCTGTCCCCGTCATGCGTTCGCGTTCCGTCGCGGGGGGCGCGCGGGAATTCGACGTGGCGGGTTGACCGCTGTGCTAGGCCAGCTAGAACAGTCGCATCCTGAGGGAGCGCCATGCTGTTTCGCATCGACCCACTCGCGTCCAACCCCGTGTTCGAGCAGATCGTCTTCCAGGTGAAGACGGCCGTCGCTCGCGGCGTCCTCCGCGCCGGCGACAAACTGCCTTCGGTGCGCGACATCGCGAAGGACGCCGCCATCAACCCGAACACCGTCGTTCGCGCGCTCGAAGCTCTCGAGCGGGACCGCGTCATCGTGCGGCGCCAAGGCGCTGGATGCTTCATCGCTCCGCAGTCCTCGGACCTCACCGTCAAAGCGCGACGCGCGCAACTCGACGCGATGGCCGTGCGCATGGTCACCGAAGCGTTCCACCTCGGCTTCTCCGCCGCCGACGTCCGTTCCTCGATCGGCGACGCGCTCGACCAGATCCGCTTTCCGTCCTCCCCGTCCTCGAAGAGGGCCTCGTCATGACCGCGATCGAGTTCGACCACGTCTCGCGACACTTCGGCGGAGTGCCGGTCCTAGACGGACTCACGTTCGCCGTTCCGCCGAGCGAAGCGTTCGCTCTGCTCGGCAGGAACGGCACCGGCAAGTCCACCTCGATCCGCATCCTGCTGAACTTCCTCGAGCCGCACGCCGGCCACTCGCGCGTGCTCGGCGTCGACAGCGGCGCGCTCGATCCCGCGACGCGCGAACGCATCGGCTACGTGTCCGAGGGTCACAAGCTCTACGGCGACATGCGGCTGCCGATGCTGCTCGACTTCGAGGCCGCGACGCGGTCCCGCTTCGATCGCGCGCTCGCCGCGTCGACGCTGGCGAAGCTCGGGCTGCGCACGAACGTCGCGATCCGCAAACTGTCGAAGGGCCAACAAGCGTTGGTTGCTCTGACGATCGCGATCGCGGGCCGACCCGAGGTGCTCGTCTACGACGATCCCGCGATGGGGCTCGACGTCGTCCATCGGCATGAACTAATGGGAAGCCTCGCCGAAGCGATCGAGCAGCACGGCGTCGCGCTGCTGTTCTCGTCGCACATCCTGACCGACGTCGAGCGCATGGCCGATCGCGTCGGCATCCTGCGCAACGGCCGGCTCGTCGTCGACGCGTCGATCGAGTCGCTGCGCCGTCGCGTCCAGCGGCGCGTGATGCGGCCGAAGGCCGGCGCCGACACCAACGGCGCACTGTTGCGCGACGTCCCCGCGATCCTGCGCTCGCGCAAGACGGACGGCGGCGTCGCGCTGACGCTCGTCGACCTCGACGAGACCCAAGAGCGTCGACTGCGTGAGCGTGCCGACGTGCTGACCGATCCCGATCCCCTGAACCTCGAAGAACTGTTCGTCGAGTTCACTGCGGAGGTGACGCCGTGATCGCCCGACTGATCCGCTTCTGGTTGCGCGTGCAGTGGTTGATGGTGATCGGTCCCGTGATCGGCCTGACGATCGCGATCGGCGCCAACGACTCCATGGAGTTCTGGACCGATCCCGACGACGAGTCGCTCGCCGCGGTCCAGTTCATCTGGCTCGGCATCGCATGCGTGCTGGGGCTCGTCGTCCATGGGTTCGATCAGATTCCGGCGTTCCGCGAGTACGTGCTGCACCGCGGTGTTCGTCCGAGCGGACTGTTCGTCGGTCGCTTCGTCGCTGGGTTGGTCGTCACCGTCGTCATCGCCGCGGTGCCGATCGGGATCGGCTCGTGGTTCGCGAGCTTCGGCGACAGCGGGGCGCTCGTCACCGCGGATGGCGTGCTGCGCTGGCTCGCCGTCGGGAGTTCCGCGCTCGCCGGTTACTCGTTCGGTGCTTGGGCCACGACGCTGCGCGGTCCGGTGTGGAGCGTCGCGTCGATCGCGATGTTCGCGACCGGCGCGCTGGTCGGGCTCGAGCTGATGCTCGTCCTCGCGACGCCGCAGACGCCGGCGCCGAGCGGCTTGCGCTACGTGATGTTCCAAGTCGGCGCTGCGCTCGTGTACGCGTTCATCGCGGTCCGTGGGCATCTGCGGCACAACGATCCCGATCGGCCCGTGCCGTGGCCGATGCAATGGACTCGCGCCGTCGCGATCGCCGCGAGCTTCGCGGTCCTCGCGTGCTTCGCGACGCCGCCCGTCCAACACGCGATCGCGGGCTTGGTGCACCAGTACCCATCGATCGTGAAGCGCGCGGACGGTGCCTTCGAGCTCGCGTTGGTGGATCGCGAGCGAGGCCGTCTCCGCCGCGTGACGCCCGACCATCGCCAGACCGGCGACGACCGCGGTCGGGAAGCGACGGACGAAATCGTGTTCGCGCCGGCACGCTTCCGGCTCGATGCGCCCGCGACGGCCGAGGCCGACTTGCCGCCGCTCTCGCACACCCGCCGCGAATTCCGGCTCGGGAGCGCGGTCCATCAACTGATGTTCCACCCGTTCGAACAGGTGTGGATCGAGCAGCCGAGCGGCAAGCTCGTGTTCGCGCGCCGCGGTCTGCTGTCGTGGATCGACGATCGCGCGACTCGCATCGAATCGCTCCGCGTCGAACTTCCTCGGCCCGATGGCCGTGGGTTCGGTGAGCGCACGACGGTCCTTGCCGCGGGAACCGCAGTGGGATTCGACGACTTCCGCGGTGAGCACTCCTCGTTCGTGCTCGGCGATCTGGACGACGGCACGCTGTGGCGCGCCGTCCATCGCGGCGAGCCGCGCCGCGTCGAGGCCATCACGTTCCCGCGAGGCGATCGGTTCCGGTCGTGGGCTTGGTCGCGCGGCGCCACCGGCGTGACGAACGCGAACGCCACGCCGTACGAATGGTCCCGCGCGCTCGACGGCGATCTCGGCGCCGTCGTCGTCCTCGGAGAACAGGGGCGCTACGCGTTCGATGAACACGGCGCGCTCGTGCCGACCGAGGCAGAGCCCTTGGCGTGGCGAAGCGCCGACGACAGCCGCGTCCGCGTCCTTCCCGGCGCCGATCCGTTCTTCGCGCGGGTCGACGTGTTGGCCGCCGACGGCAGCGTCGAGTTCTCGCACGACTATGCGCCGTATCGGAGGGGCGCGATCACGGCCCGCGCCGTCGCGATCGGTTGGGGCCTGCTGCGACCGGCCGCGCTCGCGCGGATCGACGTGCCCGGGATCGACGGGGCCGAGACGACCCTCGCGTTCGCGCGGCCCATCTTCGGAGTCGCGTTCGCGCTCGTGCTGGCGGGTGTCACGTGGCTCGCGCTGCGGCGTCGCGGGGCCGAGCTCGCGCGCTGTGTGGGTTGGGCCATGATCGTCGCGGTTTTCGGTCCGGTCGGGTTCTTGACGTTCCTAATGCTCGAGTCGAAGGCCGCGTTCGCACGAATCCCGACCACGAGCGTCGTCGAGCGCAGGACGCCGACGGTTCTCGAGGGAATTGCTCCTGCTGCGTGACGAACCGAGGAACTCCCGGATCGAACCTATGGGGCCCAAGTGGGCCCGCGTCGATCCGGGAGTCCCACCATGCGTCCACATGCGTTCCTCGCCTTGCCGCTGTTCCTGACGTTCCTGCCAATGGTTGCGGAAGGTCGCGGCCTCACAGCGGCCGATCTCAAGGTCTTCCAGGCCCCGTTCAAGGCGAGCCTCGCGACGCAGAAGGCGACGCTGAAAGCGGAACGAGCCATCTGGCTCGCTGCCGTCGCCGAATACGAGACCGGGCTGAAGTCGCTCGGTCCCTCCGACTCGGCACTGGCGAATCTGTGTCAGAAGACCGCGACGTTCATCGGCAACGTGCGGCACGCGGGACGCGCGGCGACGATCGCGATCGGCGCCGAGTTGCCGAGCTTCCTGATCCCGTTCGGCCCCGTCGCAGCGTCGGAGCCCCTGATGAAGCAGGCCATCGGCATGGGCACGGGCGGAGCGTTCGACGCGTTCCGCGCCAAGGTCGCGAAGTCGGAGAGCAAGGAGCTGAACCTCGTCGCCTCGCGCATGAGGCGCATCGCGAAGAAGTGCGAGAAGGCCGGGCTCGCGGTCAGCGTCGTCGTCGAACGGGCCGTGCGCGCGACGCCGGTCACGATCGAATACGGCAGCGCGAGCTGGTTCACCAACGTCGAGCCGTCGATCGACTTCATGGTGGCCTGGAGCCATCTCGGCGTCGAAGGCGATGGACGTTTGTTCGTCGCGGGCTCCGCGCCGAAGTCGCTCGGAAGCGTGGGCATCTCGCTGTCGGGCCAGCCGGCGGACGACAAGTTCGCGTCGATCGACTCGAACACGCAACGTTGGAACGAGCTGTTCTTGATCGGGATCGTCGAGGCCTCGACGAAACTCAGTCTGACCACGCCGAGCGGGCCGCTGTTCGCGATGAGCGGGATCCAAGTGCGCTGATCCCGAGGGAGGCGTCGTGTTTGGGTTAGCGTTCGCGAGGAACTTCCCCCGACGAGCCGCGGAGCGCGCTCGGTAGGCTCCGCTCCGTCCGCCTTCGGCGCGGGCTCAACACGGAGGAAAACCATGAAACCGCACGCCTCGCTCGACACGCCCGCCGTCCTCACCACGCTGAACCGCATCCTCGAGCTCGAACTCGCCGGCGTCGTGCGGTACCTGCACTACAGCTTCATGGTGTTCGGCCACAACCGCATCCCGATCTGCGCGTGGCTGCGCGCGCAGTCGGACGAGTCGCGCGCGCACGCGGTCGAGGCCGGCGAGCACATCACGACGTTCGGCGGCCATCCGTCGCTGAAGATCGGCGAGCTGCTCGAGTCGCACAAGCACGCGATCGACGACATCCTCGGCGAAGCGCACGAGCACGAGGAGATCGGGCTCGCCGAGTACCGCAAGCTGCTCGACCTGGTGAAGGACAAGTCGATCCTGCTCGAGGAATACGCGCGTAAGCAGATCGCCGCGGAAGAGGAGCACCTCGCGGAGATCGAGAAGATGCGCAAGCGGTCGTGAACGACCGCGGAGCGTTCGGCACGTGAATCCGGGGTCGTGAACGACGATCCCCGAGTTTTCTCCGACCGAGAGCCTCGTTCGTGTCGTACCAGCGGTCGCGATCGGCCCGGATCGCCCGCTGCCTGGACCCCTGTCACTCCCATGAAGCGACCGCTCCTCCTCGCGTTCGCCGGCCTACTGGTCGGCGTCGTCCTCGCTCCGTTCGCGTCGTCGGCCTTCTCGTTCCGCGGCGATCCGATCGTGCTGACCGGCACGAAGCAGTCGTTGCGCGTCGTCTACTTCGGCGGCGACGGCGTCAGCAGCGAGTACGCGCTCGAGTTCGGGCAACCCGCGTGGAAGCCCGAGTACGACCAGTCGTTCGACGCGATGACGCTCGGCAAGCGCATTCGCTTCGGCAAGGACTGGTGGTCGACGTTCTCGAACTTCGGCGACGTCGAAATCGGCAAGAAGAAGATCAAGGGCGGCATCTGGTACCTCGCGCTCGAACGCTCGAAGAAGGGCGACTTCAGCCTCGTGTTCCTCGACGCCACCGAGATGCACAAGCAGTCGATGGACCCGTTCACGTCGGCGAAGACCGCCGGCGGCACGGTCGTCCCGCTCGAATACGCAAAGGCGGCGGACAGCGCGTCGGAGTTGTCGATCACGATCGAGCCGGTCACGGGCTCGCAGCTCGAGCAGACGTGGACCATCCATTGGGGTCCGCATCTGCTGAAGGCGAACGTCAAGGCGCGGGGGTGATCACCCTCGTGGCCCCAACCGTTCTCGCAGCTTCTCGAGGCCTTCGTACAGCCGCGACTTCACGACGCTCGGCGTCAACCCCGTGATCGTTGCGATCGTCTCGCGCGGCAAGTCCTCGCCGTAACGCAGCTCGAGCAGCTCGCGCGTCGACGCGTCGAGTTGCGCCATCGCGTCGCGTAGGTCGGCGACGCGCTCGGCGCGCACGAGGCGCGTCAGCGGGCCGGTCTGCGCGACGAAGTGGGCGTCGGACAGGTGGGTGTCGTCAGCTCGCTTCTTCGCGTCGCGCAGACGGTTCAAGCAGAGGTTGCGCGCGGCCGTGAGCACGAACGTCGCCGCGTCGTCGACGTCGGTGGCGGTGCGCAGCAGACGTTGCGTCAGCTCGGAGACCACGTCCTCCGCGTCGCGCGGATCGCGCAGGTAGCGCGCGCAGAAGCGCAGTACGCGGCCCCGCTCGGCGGTCAGCCATTCGATCGCGCGGGTCTGCGTCATGGCGAAGATCCGGCGGGGGCGGGCGTGAACGTCGGCGTGGGCTCCTTCAGTGGAGCTTCGACCGTGCGCCGCTGCGATCCGTCCGGCTCGGACACGTCGAGCGTGACGGTCGCGGTCGGTTCGTCGCCGAGTGTTTCGAACGCGCGTACCAGCAACGCGTCGAACTCGTCGCGCGGGTCGGCCGCGCCGCGCACGCGCTGCATGACGTCGAGCAGGCGCGCGACCGAGACTCCGTGGATCGCGTGGACGTGGACCCAGGTCTCGTCGTCGACGGCGCCCGCGAGCTTCGCGATCAGCGCGTCGCCGTCGAACCGCCACGCGACGAACGGACTGCGCACCTGGTTCGCCTGCCACACGAGCACGCGGTTGGTGCGGGTCACGGCGATGCCGTCGCGCACGATCGGTGTGTCGCCGCTCGCGGTGATGACCGTCAATGTCGTCGTTGTTCCGAGTTCACGGCCGGCGACCAGCCGGAACAGCGTCGTGAAATCCTCTTCGAAGCGCTTGCGGAAGTTCCGTGGCTCGGCGCGCTTCGCGACTCCGAGCAGCAACTCGATCGGCTCGCCGTCGACCGCGATCGGTCGAACGAACGAGCCGTCCTCGAGAGTCACCCACGGGACGTCGTCCTTCCACGTCACGGCTTGCCACGGTGCGCGCTCGTCGCCGCCTTGGCCGCGTAGGTCCGCGAACGCGGCGAAAGCTCCGAGTCCAGGCCGCTCGATCCACGCCCAGAGGCCGACGGCGACGAGCACGACGGCGATCGACGTCGCGACGATCATCCGGGTGCGGTGGCGCTCGAACCACCACGACAGCCGATCGCGCAGCGTCCAACCCGTTGCGCGGATCGCCGTGCCTGCGAGATGACGGCGCAGGTCGTCCGCCAGTCCGGTCGCGGTCGTGAAGCGCCGACGCGGGTCCGGAGCGAGCGCGGTCGCGACGATCGCGTCGAGGTCGCGCGGCAGCGTCGCGTCGATGGATCGCAGCCGTCGCGTGGCGCCGCTCCGAACGGCATCGAACACGGCGGCGGCCGACGCGTCGCGGGGCTCGAGCGGCAGCGTGCCCGTCAGCGCCTCGAACAGCAGCACGCCGAGCGACCACACGTCGCTCGCAGGAGTCGCCGCGTGTGCGCCGTGTCGCGCGACTTCGGGGCTCGCGTACGGCAGCGTGCCGAGCATCGCCGACGTGTGCGCGAGCGGTGGCGCGCGCGGATCGTCGACGAGTTTCGCGAGGCCGAAGTCGACGACCTTCACGCCGCCGGCGTCCGTCACCATGACGTTCGCGGGCTTCAAGTCGCGATGGACGACGCCGCGCGCGTGCGCGTAGCCGACCGCGTCCGCGACGCCGAGCACGAGTCGCACGCGGGCTTCGCGGGACAGCGTCGTGTCGCGCAGTACGAGATGCAGCGGGCGGCCGAACACGCGTTCCATCGCGAACCAGCGCAGGCCGTCGGCCGTGATGCCGGAGACGTGGATCGCCGCGATGCCGGGATGTGCGAGCTGGCCGAGCACGTCGATCTCGCGCGCGAAGAATCGCTCGCGCTCGTCCGGCGCTGGGCCGACATCGCGCAGCACTTTCACGGCGACGTCGCGCGTCGGCGCTTGTTGGCGACCGGCGTAGACGATGCCCATGCCGCCCGCGCCGAGGATGCCCGTGATCGTGAACGGGCCGATGGATGCGGGAATGCCGGGGATGGGGTCTCGTGTCTGTTCGCGCATGCCGTCGACGAGCCCGCGCAATTGGGCGACGCGCGCGGCGCCGGACGGATGGTCGCGCAGCCAGGCGTCGAGCTCCGGCGCCTCGCGGTCGATCCAGCTCCAGAGTTGTTGGTCGGAGACTTCGCCGTTCATGCGAGTCCGTATGACACCGCCGGGCGTCGCGCGCCGGTCGGATTTTCTCGCCGTCGTCGGGGCCTTTCTCGGGTCGAAGCATCGCGGAGGTGCCCATGCGTCGATTCGGATTCGAGCTGCTGACGATCGGACTCGGACTGGTGGCGGCCGCGGCGGGTCTGGTGCCGCTGACGGCCCCTGCCTTCGCGACCTCGGTGCGCGCCGACGATTGGAAGCGTGTCGCGCCGTTCTCGGGTCTCCGCGTCGACGGCGACGTGGTCGAGATCCGCGTCGACGGCGACTGGGTGCGTTGGATCGCGATCGACGGCATCGAGGTCACGACGATCGTCGCTCACGCCAAGCGCACGTTCCGCGATCGTTGGACGAAGCGCATCGGCGAGGACCTCGTCGAGGTGCTGGCCGGCCTCGACCACGAACTCGGCGACGAGTGCACGCTGCGCGTCGCGGACCTCGACGGCGGCAACGAACGCGATCTCGCGGACACGACCGTGACCAGTGACAAACGGCGCGACGTGCTCGTGGCGAATCGCAAGGCCTTCGAGGACCCGGTCGAGCCTCCGCGCGCGGCGCGATTGTCGTCGGCGCAGGTCGAGCGCGACGTCGACGTGTTCTTCGCCGCGCTGGAAGAGCGATTCGCGTACGCGGGCCATGGCGATGTCGATCTCGACGCGCTGCGCGCGGAAACTCTGGGCGAGCTGCGAGCACTCGGTGAATGCGACGCGACGCGACTCGGGTTGACGCTGACGCGCGTGCTCGCGCGATTCGTGGACGGCCACGCGCGCGTCGATCCCGATCCGCTCGAGGCGTCGACGACGCAGTTCCTGCCGTTCCTGACCGAGTTCGCGGCGGGCAAGCTCGTCGCGTTCGAAGCGGACCGTTCGGCCTTGCTCGATGCGGAGCGCCCGTATGTCGTCGCGCTCGACGGTGTGCCGATCGAGCGCTGGATCGCGGCGGCGGACGCCTACATCGCGCGCGGCGCGCCGGCGTATCGCGGGCATCGCGCGACGCGCGTGCTGCGATGCCTCGGGCTGTTGCGCGCGGATCTCGGCATTGCCGCCGCGGACGCCGTCGTGGTGACGCTCGGCGACGCGTCGGGCAAGGACACGACGACGATCGCACGACGTGTCGCATCGAGTCCGCCGCGCTTCGGCACGTGGCCGCGGAACACGACGCACACGCGCGACGACGGCATCGCGATCGTGCGCATCGAGTCGATGGACGACGAGCCCGAGTTCCTCGATCGCATCGAACGGGAGATCGAGCGCGCGAAGGATGCCGAGGGCTTGATCCTCGACGTGAGGGGGAACGGCGGCGGCTCGCGCGCGTTGCTCGTGCGCCTCGCTCCGCATTTCCTCGATCCCAAGGCGCCGCCGGTGATCGCGAACATCGCCGCGAAGCGGTTGTTCGATGGCGACGACGCCGACGCGCGCGAAGGACTGCTCGCGAATCGGTTCTTGTTCCCGGCTGGGTCGTCCGAGTTCGACGCTGGCACGAAGGCGTTCCTCGCGCAGCACATGAAGACGTTCCGGCCGCAATGGACGCTGCCGCAAGGCGCGTTCTCCGCGTGGCACTTCCTCGTGCTGCGACCGGATGCGAAGGCGTGGCGCGTCGGGTGTCCCGTGGTCGTGCTGCAAGACGGCGGCTGCTTCTCGGCGACCGACATCTTCCTCGGCGCGTTCGAGCAGTTCCCGAACGTGACGTTGGTCGGAACGGCGAGCGGAGGTGGGTCGGGGCGAGTGCAGCCGGTCGAGTTGCCGGCGAGTGGATCGACGGTGATGTTGAGCTCGATGGCGTCGTTCCGCGCCGACGGGCGGATGTACGACGGGCGCGGGGTCGCGCCCGTCGTGGAGGTCACCGTCCTTCCGACGGACTTCATCGGCGCGACGGACGCTGCGGTCGAAGTGGCCGCGCGCATGCTCCTCAACCGGTGACGCGCGCGACGGCGCACAGCGCGAGTGGGGACAGTCCCCTCATCTGCTCTGTCCCCATTCGGCGGCTTGGCCGACCTGAACGGGGACAGAGCAGATGAGGGGACAGAGCAGATGAGGGGACTGTCCCCACTCGCGCTGTGCGTCCGCGTGGGGTCATCGACTACCCTGCCCAGGTTCACGTGCGCCCCTCGGCGCACGCCACCACTGGAAGGAGTTCACCGATGGGTGCCAAACACTCGAGGCGGCATGCGTTCCGTGCCGCATTGGTCCTTTGCGTTGCGTCCGGTTCCCTGGCTCACGCGCAAGTCGCCACCGCGCTCCTGCGCGAGGGTGATCCCGTTCCCTCCGTCGGCCCTGGCGAGGTCATCGCGAGCTTCAGCAACGCCGAAGTGAACGGTGTCGGCGGCTTCGCCGTCGGGTTCAACACCGCGACCGGGTTGAGCTGCTTCTGGGGCGACCTGTCCGGCGTCGGAACCGGCGCGCTGCTGCGCGTCGAAGGCACCGTCGGCAACTACCTCCAGACCGGATTCGAGAGCTTCTTCGGCATCGACGACAACTTCTCGATCTCGTACAGCCCGACGACGAACGATCTCATCGGCGGAGTCACCGGACTCGACGCCGTTTGGGTCGACAACACGCCGGTGGCCGTCGAAGACGACCTGATCACGTCGATCCCCGGCACGCGCTTCCGCTTCGCGAGTCGCCCGAAGATCCTCGCCAACGGCACGCCGTACTTCATCGGCGGCATCGACGACGCGACGACGGGTTCATCGCTCGGGCAAGGCCTGTTCCTCGGCAGCCCGCCCGTTCCGCTGATCAAGAGCCTCGACGTCGTCCCCGGCCTTCCCAATCCGATCCTGAACGGCAGCGGTATCGACTTCGACTCGCGCCTGTCCCACAACGGCATCCACAGCCTCGTGCCCGTGCAAGTCGCGACCGGCTCGGGCGTGACCACGGCGAACGACAACTTCGTGCTGTTCGATCTGCAGCCGATCTCGACCGGCACCGACATCGTCGGTGAAGACCGCTTGATCCCCTCGACGTCGGGCGGGTTGCCGCTCGAAGTGTGGGACAACTTCGACGACATGGGAGTCACCGACTCCGGTGAGTTCTTCTTCAACGGCGACACCGACAAGGCCGGCACGACGACCGACGAGTTCATCGCGCGCAACGGCATCATCATCTACCGCGAAGGCGACTTCACCGGCGGCTTCCAGCTCACCGGCTCCATGGAGTTCGCGGACATCAACGAATCCGGCGACATCGTCGCGGCGTGGGACATCGAGGGCGGCGCGACCGATCCCGAGGCGATCCTGTTCAACGACAAGATCCTGATCAAAGTCGGCGACGCGATCGACATCACCGGCGACGGCATCGTCGACGCCGCGTTCCTGCGCAACATCACGGGCATCGCGAACATCTCGGTCGGTTCCGACCGTCGCATTTGGTTCACGGCCGATTGGGACACGACGAACACGACGTCGACCACCGATGACCTCGATGGTTGGTTCGTGATCCAGGATCCGTGCGGCTCGGTGCGGCGCTACGGCGTCGGCTGCGCCGGCAGCGGTGGATTCGTGCCGCGCGTCGAGCTCGGCGGTTGCTCGACGCCGGGCGGCAATGTTTCGCTCGAGGTCACGAAGGGCCTCGGCGGATCGACGGCGCTGCTGTTCTTCGGCGTCGTGCGCGGTCAGACGCCGATCGGCAATTCGGGCTGCTTCCTGAACGTGTCGCCGTTGCTGAGCACGATCCTCGCGCTGCCGCTCGGCGGCGTCGGTCCGGGCGCGGGCTCGATCGTCGTGCCGGCGGTCATCCCGCCGAGCACGCCGCAGGTGACGTTCACGATGCAGGCGTTCGTCATCGATGGCGGAACGGCGGACGGTGGCGCGGCCAGCGCAGCACTCGAGGTCGTGATCCAGTAACGGCAGGAACTCGAGTGACCGAGCGCGACGCGCAGGCGTTGCGACACGAATGCACGGGCGCGGCGATACGATCCGCGCCCGTGCATTCCTTTTCATCCCCCTACGTGGTGTTCCTGGGTGACGCGCGCGACGCGCTGGCGGCCAAGACCGGCGTCGCGTGCGTGCAGTGGCGGCGCGAACTCTGCGTCGGCCAGGTCCGGTTGCCGGGCTGCAACGCCGACACCGGCTTGCCCGACGTCACCATCGCCGACGCGGCCGCACGCGGCGCGAAGACGCTGATCCTCGGGCTCGTCGCGTCCGGCGGTCGACTCGAAGCGTCGTGGATGAACGTGATCCAGGACGCGCTCGCGCACGGCCTCGACGTCGTCTCCGGCATGCATGACAAGCTCGCGGACGTGCCCGAACTCGCGGCGGCCGCGGCGAAGCACGGGCGTCGCTTGTTCGACATCCGGCATTCGCCGACGAAGTTCGCGACCGGCACCGGCGCGAAGCGCAGCGGCAAGCGCCTGCTCACGGTCGGCACCGATTGCTCGTGCGGGAAGATGTTCACGACGTTGTTCTTCGAGCGCGAACTGCGCGCGCGCGGCGTGCCGTGCTCGTTCCGCGCTACCGGACAGACCGGGATCCTGATCGCGGGCGAAGGCGTCGCGATCGACGCGATCGTCTCGGACTTCGTCGCGGGCGCCGTCGAAGCGCTGTCGCCGGCCAACGCGGCCGACCATTGGGACCTCATCGAAGGCCAAGGCTCGCTGTTCCATCCGGCATTCGCCGGCGTGACGCTGAGTTTGATCCACGGTGCGCAACCCGACGTGATGGTCCTCTGCCACGAGCCAGGTCGTCCGCACGTGCGAGGACTGTCGCACGCGCCGATGCCGGACCTGCGCGAGTGCATCGACTTGAACGTGCGGGTCGCGAAGCTCACGAATCCCGCAGCGCGCATGATCGGCGTCAGCGTCAACACGGTGCGCATGGACGAGCGAGCTGCACTGACCGAGATCGAGCGCATCGAGCGCGAGACCGGACTGCCCGCGGTCGACCCTTCACGGCACGGCGTGGCGCGAGTCGTGGACGCGATGCTCGGCGCGCCGCGATGAGACTCACGGCGCGGCGCGAGACGTGGCCGGTCGCGGGCGCGTTCACGATCTCGCGTGGCACGTACACGTCGATCGACGTCGTCGTGGTCGAGGTCGAGGACGACGCCGCGAGTCGCGGCCGCGGCGAATGCAGGCCGTACGCGCGGTACGAGCAGACGCCGGAGTCGGTGCTCGCGCAGATCGAGTCGGTCCGCGCGCGCGTCGAGTCCCACGCGTCGCGCGAGACCTTGCGCTCGCTGTTGCCGCGCGGTGCGGCTCGCAACGCGATCGACGCGGCGCTTTGGGACCTGGAAGCGAAGCGCGCCGGAGTTCGCGCGTTCACGCTCGCGGGTCTGCCCGAACCACTGCCCACGCGGACGGCGTACACGATCTCGCTCGATCGGCCCGACGCGATGGCGCAGGCGGCGCGAGCGGCGAATCGACCGTTGTTGAAGCTGAAGCTCGGCGGCGACGGCGACGAAGACCGCGTGCTCGCGGTGCGCGCCGCGGTGCCGGATGCCACGCTGATCGTCGACGCGAACGAGGCGTGGACGCCGGCGACGCTCGATCGGCGACTCGACGCGATGGCGAAGGCGCACGTCGCGCTGGTCGAACAGCCCCTGCACGCGGCTGCCGACGCGGCGTTGCGCGCGGGCACCTCGCCGGTCCCGATCTGTGCGGACGAATCGTGTCACGGACTCGAGGGACTCGACGCGGTGCTCGAGCGCTACGACGCGGTCAACGTCAAGCTCGACAAGACAGGTGGCCTCACGGAGGCGATCGAGGTCGTGCGTCGCGCGCGGGAGATGGGGCGCAAGGTGATGGTGGGGTGCATGCTCGGCACGTCGCTCGCGATGGCGCCGGCGCGGTTGCTCGCGTCGCTGTCGGACTTCGTCGATCTCGACGGGCCGTTGTTGTTGGCGCGCGATCGCGAGCACGGACTCGAATACGACGGCGCTCTCGTGGGTGTGCCGAGCGCGCGCTTGTGGGGATGACGCGCAGGACTACTGGCGAACGAAGCGGACCACTCCGCCGCTGACGGTCTGCGTGGCGCCGCCGGGCGGGAATTTCTTGCCGGCGTAGATGCCCTCGATCACGACCTTGCCGTTCTGGATGCTGACGGTGCCTTGGCCGTACGTGAGCGAGTACGCAGAGCCGGTCGCGAGCACGTTCAGACCGACGGGCGTCGCCGGCCAGTCGACGGTCAGTGCGCTCTGCGTGTATTTGCCCGCGAGCGGGTTGAAGTTCGGCAGCAGGATCGAGAGTTGTGTCCCGCTCTGCGCGCCGTTCAACGCAGTGACGATCGGGAGCGACTCCAGCTCACCGTTCACCAGGTGGGTGTACGAGGCCGTGTACGAACCCGACAGGTTGGCCGGCGGCGCGGGCGGTGGCGGCTGCACGTAGCCCTTCAGGCCGAACGCGTGGACCGCGACCAGCGTCGCGCCGAGCGGCGTGATGTCGGCTGCGGAGAACAGCGGTGCGCCGATGTCGCCCGCTGGGATCGTGGGCGCGGAGAACACCTGCAACGACCGGCCCGCCAACAGTGCGCTTTGCAACAGCATCAACTCGTCGGTGCCGTCGCCCTCACGGTCGATGCGTCCGAGGGCGAGGTTCGCGAGCCCGCCACTCGAGATGTCCAGGTCGCTCGCGATCGGATCGCCGGTCTCGCCGAGCACGGTCGTCGGCGGTTCGAACACGAGCAAGCGATCGGGTTGACCCATCGAACGGCGCACGACCACGAGCTCGTCGTCGCCATCGCCGTCGACGTCGGCGCCGCAGCCGAGCACGTTCGCGTCGCTCGCGGACCCGAAGCTGAGGTCGGACACGATCACGCCGCCGACCTTCTTGTTCTTCTTCGCGGGCAGGGCGCGGATCTCGAGGAGTTGCGTGCCGTCGAGCGCTTCGCGCACGAGGAACAGCGCATCCTTGCCGTCGCCGTCGGGATCGATCGCGCCCGCGAGCACCACGCGATTCGTGCCGACCGCGTTGCCCGCGCTCTTGCCCTTCGACGACGCGATGGCGCTGCCGACGGTGCCGTCGAGCGTCTTCGGCGGGACATACATCACGACGCGGAAGTAATCGCCGGACTTCGCCGCCTTGCGCTGCATCACCACCAGCTCGTCCTTGCCGTCGCCGTTGCGATCGGCCGGGAAGACGAATTGGAGTGGGCTCGTGCCGTCGGCGCCGCCCGCTGCACTGAAGAACGTGCCGTCGGACGAGACCGGCGCGTCGAGCGCCGAGCCGGTCGCCGACAACGGCGGATGGATCCGCAGGTCGAGCGGTTGCGTCGAAGCCAACACGTCCTGACGCAAGGTCACGACGTGCATGGGATCGGAGAGACCGCTCGCCGCGACGAGGAGAGCGAACGCGGAGAGCATGGGGCGGAGTCTGCCAGACCCCGCGGATGAAACGGAAGCGTCAGCTCCGGCCTGCTCCTCGCATGGGAACCCCTGGCGGTAGCGCGGGTCTCGCCGGCGAAACCGCATCGACCAAGGCTGGTCGGGTTCGCCGCGCAGGGCGTATCCTCCTCACCCCTCCGCTCGCTCCGAGTCCGCGCATGAAGGCCATCTACGACGAACTCGCTCGCATCCACGCCGAAGGCGGAGCGGCAGCGATTTGCACGGTGATCGGCACGCAGGGCTCGACGCCGGGCAAGGCGACGATGAAGTTGCTGATCAAGCGCGACGGCACCGGCATCGGCTCGGTCGGGGGCGGCTGCGTCGAGGCCGAGGTCTTCACGCGAGCGAAGGACGTCATGGCGACGGAACGCCCGCAGCGTTTCTCCGTCGACCTCAACGAACACGACAACCCCGAGACCGGCCTCGTCTGCGGCGGCCGCATCGAACTCTTCATCGAGCCCGTCGTGGTTCCGAACGTCTACGTTTTCGGTGCGGGTCACGTCGCCCGTGCGCTCGTCGAGGCCGCCCAACCGGCAGGCTTCCGTTTCACGGTCGTCGACGATCGCGCCGAGTACGCGACGCCGCAGCGCTTCCCGAAAGCAGCCGCGGTCCGAGCGGCGCCGTGGAGCGAGGTCATCACGACGCTCTCGATCGACGCCGACGCGTTCGTCGTGATCATGACGAGAGGCCACAAGGACGACCTCGACGTCCTGCGAGCGCTCGCCGAGGTCGAAGTCGAACCGCGCTACCTCGGCATGATCGGCAGCAAGAGCAAGTGGATCACGCTCGCCAAGGCGCTACGCGACGAGGGCATCCCCGAGTCGTTCATCCAGCGCGTGAAAACTCCGATCGGCCTGGACATCGGAGCCCGCTCGGCAGAGGAAATCGCGATCAGCGTGGCAGCCGAGTTCGTCGCGCTTCGCAGGAAGTAACGCGCGAGCCGGCACGCGACTCGCCGCAACCCAAGTCCAGCGCGAGCCCAAGCCCGCGCGCGATGACCGCCGGCAACTCGACGCGGGTACCCGCGTGCGATTGCCGGCGGCAATCGCACGCGCTTTACATGGCGAGTGCTCCACGACTTGCGCGATCGCGTCCAAACGCTGAACGTGCCCAACCTCCGCCGAACCATGGCGCGGAGCGAGAACCGTCACTCTTCCTCGGTTTCATGCCGCACGCTCGTCAGCAGAGAACCACTCCGTCGCCAAGGGACGTCGTGAAGTCCCCCGAGCGGCCCAAGGGCGGATGGGATTCCCAAGGGAAGGTCCGCTCGCTTGTACGGCCTTCCCTTGGGTCGCTCGACCGCGAAGCGGTCGAGCGAGGGGGCGCGGGGGCTTTGGCCCCCGCCCTGGCCTACGGAGGCGGAGCCTCCGTAATCCGGCCGAAGGCCGACGCCCGAGCGCCGCGCTTGACCCTCCGTGAGCCCTCACCTACATTCCCGCGTTTTCCGCGTCCGGGCCGGTTCGAACTCCGTGCGAGCTCATCCGTTCTGGAATCCGTGGTTTCCCGGACTCCATTCCCTCCTACAGAACGCCCGCCATGCGCAACCTCCTCGTCGCCTCGTTCGCGTTCGTCACTGCCGTCTCGGCCAGCGCCGACACCATCAAGTTCGTCGACGGCCGCAAGCCGGTCGACGGCGTGACGGTGATCAACGAAACGACCGACAAGGTCGAGTACCGCCGCAAGGGCGTGCCGCAGCCGCAGTCGTACGCGTCCGAACTCGTCGCCGACATCGAGTACTCGGAACCCCCCGAGGAGTTCCTGGCGGCGATGGACGCGTTCGGAGTCGGTGACTCGAAATCCGCGGCGGGCTTGTTCATCGTCGCGGCCGGCGAGGTCGAGTCGAAGAAGGGCTTCGCGGCGAAGTGCAAGTTCATGGCCGCCGAGGCCTACCGAGTCGGCGGCATGTCGGCGGACGCCGTCGCGGCCTACGACGACCTGATCAAGAACCAGCCCGAATCGCGCTACGTCCCGCTCGCCCGCTTGAACCGCGGCCTCACGTTCGCGCGCAAGGGCGACGAGAAGAACGCGCGCGACGCGTTCGACACCCTGCTGAAGGATGCGGCCAAGTTCGGCGAGCGCTTCAAGCACGAGTCCGAACTCCAGCTCGCGATCCTCGACGAGAGCAAGGACCCGTCCGGCTCGCTCGCGAAATACAACACGATCGCCGCGGCGACCGAGAAGTCGTACCCGTCGGTCGCGTCGCAGGCGCGCTTGCGCATCGGTCGCGCGATGATCGCGACCGGCGACACCGCGAACGCCACGCAGTTCTTCCAGAACATCGTCGACGAGCGTGCGGCGGCCTCGGCCGAGATCGTGGCCGGCGCCTACAACGGCCTCGGCCGCGCGCTCTACGAACAGAAGAAATACAAGGACGCGCTGTTCTGCTTCCTGCGCGTCTACACGGTCTACAACGACCAATCGAGCGAGCAGCCCGAAGCGATGTACTTCGCCGCCAAGTGCTTCCAGCAGGTCGAAGGTCCGGAGAGCAAGACGCGCGCGCAATCGTTGCTGCAGCGCGTGGTGCGCGAGTACCCGGATTCGAGCTGGGCGCTCGAGGCCAAGAAGGGCTGAGGCGAACGCGGTGCCCGCTTCGTGGCCGAGTTCGGTCGTCGAGGCCCGTCCGCCGGCTCGCATGCCGCGAACTCGCGCGCGCTCGTGAAGGACGAAACCGGCGCTGGGCCATGGAACCGCGGCCTCTATCGGCTGGTGCGGTTCCTGCTCGGCGATCTCGTGCTGCGGCCGTACTTCCGCCTCAGCGTGCGCGGCCTCGAGCATCTGCCGAAGAGCGGCGCGGTGATCCTTGCGCCGAACCACTGCTCGCTGCTCGATCCGCTGGTCCTGCAATCGGCGTTGCCTCGGCGCATCGTGTTCCTCATGACTCTGGCGTGGTACCGCCGCCGCTTGCTGCGACCGTTCTTCGTCCTGATGCGCGCGATCGCCGTGCGCGACGACGGCGGTAATCGCGGCGCGATGAGCGCCGCGGCGGCTGCGCTCGAACACGGCGCCGCGCTCGGCATCTTCCCCGAAGGACGCATCAGCGCGGACGGCACGTTACGCGGCTTCCAAGCCGGTGCGGCCGTGCTCGCGATCAGACAGCGCGTGCCGGTGGTGCCCGTGCGCATCGTCGGGACGTTCGCGGCGCTGAAGAAAGGCGCGCGCATTCCTCGCCCCGCGCGCGTGTCGATCGTGCTCGGACCCGCGCTCGTCGCACCAGAGTGCGTCGACGAACCGACGCAGCGCCGCGCGTGCGCGGCCGAGTTCACGCAACGCATTCGCGCCGCGGTCGAGGCCTTGCCGTCGACCTGAGTTCACGCGAGGGCATGCCGATCGCCGGATCGTCGGCGTCGCGCGGTTGTTTCGAAACCTCGATCGCATCTCCGTCTTCGCGGTAACCGCGCGGTGTCGTGCGCGTTCGTCGTCGCGGCCACGCAGCACGTGGCGCGAGCACACGATGCGCGCCGCGGTGCGCGGGAAGGGTGTCGTCGATGGACGTTCGAAGCGACGGTCGGAGCGATGGCGAACTCGTGACCGCGGCGCGACTCGGGGATCGCGATGCGTTCACGACGTTGTTCCAACGGCATTGGCGCGGACTGGTCGCTGCGACGCGCCGCCACGCGCGCGACGTCCATCACGCGCAGGACTTGGCCCAAGAGGCGTTCGTGCGCCTCCACCAATCCCTGTGGTTGCTCGAAGGTTGCGCCGACGTGTTCGGTTGGTTGCGCCGCGTGACGCAGAACCTCGCCGTCGATCAGGCGCGGCGGCGCGAGACGCGCCCTGAGCGCGAACTCATCGAGCCCGAACACGTCGTCGACGCGCCACCGATCGTCGGCAACGACGGCAGCGTCGCCGAGACGCCCGAGCCGGTCTGGGGCGCGATGACGCGGCTGACGCGTTACGAGAGCTCGCTGCTGTTCCTGCGCTTCGCTCGTGGCATGACGTACCGCGACATCGCGCGCGAGTGCGGCCTCAGCATCTCCGCGGTGAAGGTCGCGCTGCATCGCGGTCGCCAACGGCTCACCCGAGCGATGGGCGCGTGAGCACCGCTCATGAACATCGTGTTCGAAGCGCTGACCCCGTCACGGCACGAAGATCTCGAGTCCGTTCGACGCGGTGAACCCGAGTTCGCCGCCCGGATCGAGCACGAACGCCTGCATCGTGATCGCGACGCCGAACGAACCGGGCGGGATCGTCGCAGGGAACGAGATCGCGCCGTTGCCCGGACCCGAGCCGAACAGCGGCAACGAGAACGACAGCGGCAAGAGCGGAGCGACGCGCAGGAAGCAATCGACCGTGCCCGGGATCGGGATCGCCGACTGCGCGAGGCCGAAGAACGCGATCGCGCTCGAGCCGCCGAGCGCGCGATCGAGGGTGATCGTGATCGTCTGGTTCGGCGCCGGGCAGCACGTCGACTGCAGCCGTGGGACGAATCCGCCGCTGCCTTTGCACTGCGTCGGATTGGAGCCGTAGGCGAGCACGTACGCGGCGCTGCTCTGGTTCAGCACCATCGTGATCGAGGCGCTCTCGCTCGCGACCACGATGTCGGTGCGGCCGTCGCTGTTCATGTCGGCGACGTCCAATGCGCGGGGATAGGCCCCGACGACGGTGTCGATCCGACTGCCGAAGTTCCCGGTGCCGTCACCGAGCACGAGGCTGAGGTTGTCCCAACCACGCGCGACCACGAGATCGACGTTCCCGTCGCCGTCGATCTCGGCGACGCGGGTCGCGAACGGCCCTTGATCCATCGGGACCACGATCGCGGCCCCGAACACGCCAGTGGGGCTTCCGAGTCGCACGTGGATGTCGTTGCCCGCGTTCGTCGTGATGAGGTCGTCGCGTCCGTCGTGGTTCACGTCGGCGAACGTGACGTCGTTCGGATGGCTCGAACCCGTCAGCGTCGTGGGGGCTTGGAACGTGCCGTTGCCGTTGCCGCGGAAGTACGACTGGTCGTGCGACCAGTAGTTCGCCACGACGAGGTCGAGGTCGCCGTTCGAGTCGGTGTCACCGAAGCCGCAGTTGATCGGGAACGAGCCGCACGTCAGTGTGGGCCCCGGCGTGAATCCGGCCGTGCCGTTGCCGAGCAGGATCGAGGCCGTGCCGCTGCCGAAGTTGGCGCAGGCGACGTCGGGGTTGCCGTCGCCGTTCACGTCACCGACGTCGAAGTAGTACGGCTGCGTCCCGGTCGCGAACGTCGTGTGCGGAAGGAACGACACGCCGGCCCCGCCGCGATGGACCGCGATCGCGTTCGCCAACTGAGCCGCCGAGATCGCGTCGAGGTCGCCGTCGTGATCCAAGTCGGCGAGCTCGACGCCGTACGGGTTCGGCGCCGTCGCGATCGATCCGGCCGCGGTCAATCCGCCGAAGCCGTTGCCCGAGAACGCCTGCAGCGTCGCGTTCCAATACGAACCGGCGACCGCGTCGAAGTCCCCGTCCCCGTCGAGGTCGCCGATCGCCACGCCGTGGCTCGCGAACGGCACGGGATACACGGCCGATTGCGTGAACGCGCCCGAACCGTTGCCCATCAGCACGGTCGCCGCGTTCGAATCCGTCGCGACCGCGATCGCATCGACGGACGCGTCGCCGTTCACCGAACTCGGCAGGATGCGAACGGGACGCCGGCCGACCCGGAACTCGCCGCCCGCGACGAACCCGAGCGCGCCGTCGCCGATCAGTGCGAGCATGCGATCGGCGGCCGATGCGCCCACCAGCACGTCGCGCTTGCCGTCGAGGTCGACGTCGACCAGTGCCACGTCGCGCGGGAACGCCAGTCCATTGGTGGTGGTGAGTGCCGTCGACGTCGCCGCGGCGAACGCACCGAGTCCGAGGCCCTTCGCCACGGAGACCGACTGACCGGAGTAGTCCCCGGTGACGAGATCAGGGATGCCATCGCCGTTGAGGTCACCGGCGGCGATGCTCTTCGGTTCGTCGCCGGTCGTGACGCTGGTAAGCGTCGTGAACGACCCCGAGCCATCGTTGCGGTAGACACCCATCGCATCGGCGTCGACCAAGCCCGACGCGACGTCGAGATCGCCGTCGTTGTCGAGGTCCACCAGCACGAGGCGCTCGGGGCGTGCGCCCGCGCCGACCGTTTGCGGGGCGCCGAAGCTGCCGGTTCCGTTGCCCTTCAACCACGACAACTTCGACGCGTTGGGATTCGTCACGACGGCGTCGACCTTGCCGTCGCCATCGAGGTCGCCGAGACCGAGGTCCAGTGGCGCGCCACCTCCGGCCGGGATCGAGGTGGCCGGAGCGAACGCTCCGCCGCTGGTTCCCAAACCGATGTTCAGATCCGAGAAGAACGAACCCGCCGTCACGAAGTCGAGCTTGCCGTCGCCGTTCAAGTCGGCGAGTTCGATCGCCTCCGCGAGGAACGTCACCGGGTACGCCGTTGAGGGGCCGAACGCTCCGAAGGCCGTGCCGAAGCGCACGCGGACGTCGTTCGAGCCGCGACTGACCACGATCAGATCGCCGATCCCGTCGCCGTTGAGGTCGGCGAGGGCGGCGTCCGACGGCAGGGCCCCCGTCGGGTACTGCTGGGAAGGGAACAGCGGCTTGTTCTGCGCGTGGACGGAACTCGCGAGGAGCAGCACGAACGAGCCGATCGACGCGCACGTCCGCGTCGACGAGAACCGGTTGGACGACACGATGAGACCCCCTTGTTCGACGGTGGCGCGGCGGCGCGCGGTGCCAAGCACGATGCCGGCGCATGATGGCAGGCGGCCCGGGGTCATGCCAAGCGGGCAGTCGCCGCTGCCTCGGGTTTCGGCGCGGTCTCCGCATTTGGCGAAAGCCCGTCGCGCGACTCCTTCCTCTTACCGGCCGCTTACTGCGTCTCGCGCCGCGGTCTGGCACACTCCCTCGTCGACCCGAACCCCGGAAGCCGATGCGCATGCGACCGATCCAACTCGTGCTGGGCACCTTGCTCCTGTTCGCGATCGCGATGCTCGGCGTGCTGCTGTTCTCGGCGGGCGACGAATCGACGCCGCGCGTGGACGATCGGCCGGCCGCTGCCGCGCCGGCGCGGAGCGAGCCGTCCGCCGACGCCGCGGACGGATTCGTGGCCGATACGACCGCGCGCGCCGAGGCCGTCGCCGAGTCGAATGCACCGGCGACCGGTCCCGTCGCGGCGCCGGCACGCCTGCCGAAGGCCGAGCAGCTCACCGCGAAGGTGGCGGGTCGCGTTCGCGACGAAGCCGGCAACCCGATCGCTGGAGCCGTGCTCGAACTCGAGCCCGGTATGCGCAACGACCGCCTGTCGATGCCGTTCTCGGAGTTCGAGGCCAAGGGCGAGAGCGGCGCCGACGGCGCCTTCACGTTCGCCGTCCCGGAGATCGGAGTGTTCCGGCTCGCCGTGACCAAGGCGGGGTTCGCGGTGCGCGAGGTCACGCCGCTCGTGCCGAACGACGAAGTCGACGTCGTCCTGAAGCGCGGAATGAAGCTCGGCGGACTGCTGCGCGAGGAATCGACGGGTCTGCCGGTCGCCGGCGCGCGCGTGCGCATCCAGCAGGGATTCGCCGACCAGGAGGCGACGAGCGATGCGCGCGGCGCGTTCGAGTTCACCGATCTCGACGGCGCGACCGCGCGGCTCGAGGTCTACGCGCGTGGGTTCGACGTGCTCGAGCTCGATGGGGTCTTGCCCGGCGCCGAGGGCGCCGACCACCTCGACCTCGCGCTGGTGCCCGGTGTTCCGCTCGTAGTGGCAGTGCTCGATGGATTCTCGGGGCAGCCGATTCCCGGCGCCGCGCTGGAGCTCGCGGCGAGTCGCCTCGGCCGCGACGACGAGGACGCGCTGCTGCGCGAACAGGCGACCACCGATGCGACCGGGACGTACCGCTTCGAAGCCGTGTCGCGGCGTGAGCTCGCACTGCTCGTGCGCGCGGATGGCTTTGCCGCCGAGCAGCGCGACCTCGAAGAAGACAGCGGCGCCGACGAGTGGCGCGTCGAAGTCACCCTGGTGAAGAGCTGCACGCTCGGCGGCGTCGTGCTCGATGCGAGCGGCAATCCGCGCGAGGGTGCGCAGGTGAGCGTGCGCGGCGGCGGGCGCTTCGATGCGGACCGGCGCAACGTGGAAACCGATGCGGCCGGTCGCTTCACGTTCTCCGACGTGCGGCCGGGCGCGGACCTCGAAGTGGTCGCATTCGCCCCGGACTCCGAGTTCGGGCCGTGCCGTGTGCAGGGAGTCGTGGCTGCCGAAGGCGAGACGATCGACGACCTCGAGCTGATGCTCGAACCCGCGGCCGCGGTGACGGTGACCGTGCTCGACTCGCTCGGTCAGCCGGCGCCGTTCGCGCGTGTGCTCGTCGACGAAGTGCCGAACGTGGTGTGGCGTGCGCTCGATCGCGGACCGATGCAGTTCACGAACGAAGAGGGCAAGCTCGGCCTCGAGCAGATGCCGTCCGGCAACATCAAGTTGTCCGCGCGCGTGAACCAGTTCTATTCCGAGCCGCTCGAGTTGACGCTGGTTTCGGGGCAACGCGCCGAGGCGACGCTGCAGTTGATCGAAGGGCTCGTGATCACGGGCCGCGTCACCGACCCGTCCGGCCAGGGTGTCGACGACGCGGTGGTCACGGCGTTCGCGATGGATCCGAATTGGACGCCGCCGCAGAACCTCGGCAACGCGCGTGGCCGCAACAACGACCGCGGCGACGGTGCGAATCGGGGCGGCGGCGGTGGTGGCGGCCGCGGTGGCCGGGGCGGGCCCCTGGGGCCCGGCGGCGGTGATGGCGGCTTCACGCGCCGTGTGTTCGGAGCGGCCACCGGCGGCGGTGATCGCGGCATGGCCTCGTTCCGAGCGCTGGTCCGCAGCGACGCCAACGGTTCGTTCGTCGTGAAAGGTCTACGAGCCGACGAGAAGCTCGCGATCGCGGTCCGTCACGAGAACTACGCGCCGCGCTTCGTCATGAGTGTCGATCCGCAGTCGCCGCCGACGATCATCCTGCAGCCGAACCTGACGCTCGTCGGGCAAGTCGTCGACGCGTCGACGCGTCGACCGTTGATCGACTTCAGCGTCAGCGCCGATCCGATCCGCGACGAGTCGATCGCGTCGGATCCGGGGATGGTGATGAGCGCGCCGACGCCGCGTTCGCAGAGCTTCCACGCCGCGAACGGAGCCTTCGCCTTGGCCGACCTGCAGCCGGGGCCGTACAACCTGCGCGTCCGCGCATCGGGCTACAAGGAAAGCGCGCCGATCGTCGTCCAAGTCGTGCAGGGCTTGCCGCCGCTCGTGCTCGAGGCAGCGCGCGCCGCGGAAGTGTCGGGGCGCTTGACCGCGCGCAACGGCGCGAGCGTGTCGCGCCTGAACGTGTTCCTCGCGCCGATCGAAGAGCCCAAGCCCGGCGCCGAACTGAAGCTGAAGCGCGGCCGGCCGCAATCGCAGCGCACGAACAAGGACGGCGGCTTCCGCTTCCGCGACGTGAAGGAGGGCTGGTACGGCCTCGGCGCCGGCAGCGCACGAGCGCCAGTCGTGAAGCCGGTCGCGATCTTCGTCGGTAATGGCGAGTTGATCGAGCGATCGCTGCAAGTGGACGGCGTCGGTCAAGTGGTGGTGAAGGTCGACGGCAAAGGTGGGCTCTCGCTGGCGGGCGCGACGCTGCAGCTCGAGTCGAACGCGCTCGGCTACCGCGACCGCTTGCGAACCGATTCGTTGGGCCGCGTGACGTTCGCCAACCTGGTGCCGGGTACGTACACGCTGAGCGCGACGCACCCGAGCTACAACGGCGCCACGAAACAGATGCAGGTGCAAGACGGCGAAACGCGCACCGAGAACGTGAGCCTAGGAAGCAAATAGAGGGCTCGGGCCGCATGGCCCGACGCCTGCTCGGGCGTCGAGGCGAGGTGGGGCCGCAGGCCCCACGCCCCGTTCCACAGAGGCCGGAGGCCGTACCGCGTTGCTTTCGCGCGAGCCCGCAGGGCGAAGGCGGGGGGAACTCCGTTCCCCCCGCGCCCCCCCTCGTTCGACCGCTTCGCGGTCGAACGACCAAAGGGGGGCTTCACAAACGAGCGAAGCCCCCCTTTGGGAACCCCCGCGCCCTTGAGTCGCGCGTGAGACTTCACGCGAAGGGACGTCGAGAACGGGCTCTCGCTGCGGCCATTCAAAGCCGCAGGGGTGGCTTCTCGACGGCGTGATTCGCGACCCTTGTGGATCTCGCCCCAGGTGACGTACTGACGAGACGTGTAGAGCGGATCGCCACGGCTGCGGCGGGCTGCTGAATGGCCGCAGCGAGAGCCCGTTCTCGACGTCCTTTGGCGACGGAGTGGTTACTCGGGCAGGCGCGAGCTTGGACCCGAGGGAGAACTTCGGGTCGCGCTTCGCGCTCCGCGGTGGCGATTGAAGGAGTGGGGACAGAGCAGATGAGGGGACTGTCCCCACCCGAGCTCGACGGCCATGACGGGGACGGAGGCGCGTCCGTCCCCGATGTGTCCCCCAACGGCAACCTCGTCCAGATGCCACGCATTCACCAGGCGCGAGCTCCGCTCGCGGTACGAAAAGCGAAGCGCCCCCTCGTTCAATCCCGTTCAATCCCGTGCAGTCCCGTTCAGTCCCGCGCCCCCAGGCGCCAGTCCCGTTCACGTTCACGGCCTCCGGCTCGCTTCGCTGTCGTCATTCGCTTCGCTAGGTCATTCCTCGCGGATCTTCAGTCGCTGATTGGATCGCCCACCCGGCAGCGTCGTGACCTTGCCGCTCGGCCAGCGGACGCGGAGCTCCTCGTAGGACGTCTGTTGGCCCAGGCCGAACAGCAGGGTCTTCGAGTTGGAGCAGAGGTAGCTCGAGCCGAGGAAGAGCTGGCGCGTGAGCGTGCGGTTCGCGAGTTTCACTTCGACGCGCGCGCCCGCTGGGTCGCGGGGGGATTGCGTGCCCTCGAGATCGACTTGGAGCCAATGCGAGCGCTCGCCGCCGTCGGTGCGCAGCAGGATCGCTTCGCCGTTGTTCTGCGTGACGACGAGGTCGGGGTCGCCGTCTTGATCGACGTCCGTGGTCGCCACTCCGCGACCGTTCCACGCGCGCTCGAGGATCGTGCCGTGGGTTCTGTCGGTGATCTCGGTGAATGCGCCGGACGCGTTGCCACGAAACAGCAGCGGCGTCTGCGGTTCGCAGAGCGTGGAGGTTTCGTAGTCGGGGCTCGTGTAGCCGTTCGTCACGAACGCGTCGAGGAACGCGTCGTTGTCGAAGTCGGCGACGGCGAAGCCCCAACTGACCTTGCCGATCGACGCGCGCGCGAAGCCGAGATCGGTGGCGACGTCCTGGAACGCAGGGACGCGTGACCTCTTGCTCGCGTGACGCACGAGGTTGTTGCGGTAGATGGCGTTGGGCTCCATCTGCCAATACGTGACCGCGAAGTCGTAGTCGAGGTCGCCGTCGACGTCGAACGCGCCGACTCCCATGCCTCCACGCGGATCGTCGAGGCCGATGTCGAACGCGAGCGACTCGAAGCGACCGTCACCGAGGTTGCGGAAGAAGTTGTTCGGCGTGGTGTCGTTCGCGACCAGCAGATCGAGCCAGCCGTCTTCGTCGGCGTCGATGAACAACACGCCGAGCGTCTTGCCGAGTTCGTCGGCGACGCCGGCGAATGCCGTGACGTCGGTGAAGCGCAAATCGCCGTCGTTGCGCAGCAGCACGTTGGGCGCCGGCGGGTAGGCCATCGGCAGGACAGACGGTGGGTCGTCGCGCACGAAGCCGCGCTGGAAGCCCGGGGCCTCCTGCGGCCGCGCCGATTCGTCGATGGAGACGTAGCGACCGACGTAGAGATCGAGATCGCCATCCTTGTCGTAGTCGCCTGCCGCGACACCCGAGTTGTAGTGCGGGAGCTGGACTCCCGCGTGTTCGGAGACGTCGGTGAAGCGACCGAGACCGTCGTTCGCGAGCAGGACGTTCGCGCCGTACATCGTCACGAACAAGTCTTGGTCGCCGTCGCCGTCGAGATCCGCGAACAGCGCCGCCATGCCCGATCCCATCAAGCCCGTGCCCGAGCGCGCCGTGATGTCCGTGAAGCGCATGCCGCCGTCGTTGCGATACAGGCGGCTCGTGAACTTGCCCGGCAAGACGTCGAGTCCTCCCGGCCCGCGGCCTTGCACGAGGTAGAGGTCGTCGTCGCCATCGCCATCGATGTCGCCCCACGCGGCGCCGGATCCCATGGTGTCTTCGAGGTTCAGCAGCACACGTCCTTCGGCGTGGCGGAAGTCGATGCCCGAGGCCGCGGTGACGTCGACGAGCGCGAACGCGGCCGGTTCGGCGAATGCCGGCATGGGGGGCCGACGGCGCGGTGGCTGCTCGAACACGCGCGGGCTGCGCACGCGCGTGTTCCAGCGTTCGCGATAGGCCCGGTGTTCGGCGTCGTCGGGGTACGACTCGGAGGCCGGATACGGGTAGTTGGACATCGCGAGGAACGGCAGCGGTTCGACCGTCGTGCCGTGCGCGGAGTTGTGATCCCCGTCCTTGGCCCAACCGACCAGATGCAGGACGAACGAGCGCGTCTGACCGTCGGCGAGCGGCGGCAGCGTCTTGGCGTCGAACGCGAGCGCGACCTCGTCGCCGTGGTCCATGATCGCGTACTGATCGTCGGCCGCCGCGAGCAGCGGGAGGACGTCGCCGAAGCGCGTGTAGTTGCCGGCGTGATGGAAGTAGGCGCTGCCGTACTGCTCACTCGCGCGCATCACGTCGTCGTAGTCGTAGACGTGCGGTTCCTTGCCGTCGGGGAACACGCGGCGTGAATAGCCGCGATGGCGCAGCGTGGCCTCGGCGGCATCGAGCGTCGTCGTGCGCAGACTCGTGCCTTCGCCGCAGACCGCGACGAACGCGTGATCCCAATACACCTGCAAGTTGGTCGTGATGCGCACGCGCGGATCGTCGCGACGCAGCACGTCGGTCAGATCGCAGACGACGACCTTCGAGTCGCCGGCCGGGAGACCGACCATGCCCGCGGGTCGGAATCCACCGGCGCCGTCGCCGACTTCGAGCAGCGGCGGCGTGAACTGCCACGTGCCGTCCTGCGCGAGGCCGTGGTTGATCGACGAGTTCGTCCAATAGAACCAACCCTCGAGGAACAATCGCAAGCGCTCGCCGGCCGCGGGCTCGCGCGGAGGCGCGAACTCGAGCGTCAGCGTGTGCATCTCGGCCATGCCCTGCATGGGCGGTGCGCAGCGTCGGAACGAGTCGACGTACGTCCGATCCGTGGTGGCGAGTTGCGCCGTGACGTCGGCGCCGTTCTGGTCGAGGGCGCGCACGATCGGTGAGCGCTCGCGCACCGCGTAGGTCGAAAAGCCCGGGAACGGAGGGAACGTGAACGCGTTGTTCGTGAACAACGCGACGTCGCGCGCGTGGTCGACGACGAGGAGCTGAGCGCGATCGAGATACGTGAGCTCGCGCAACTCCTCGGTCACGCGCAGTTCGTAGCGACCCTCGCGTTCGACCAGGGCTCCCGGCGGGATCATGAACCAGTCGTACGGGTTCGGCTTGGCACGTTGACCGCCGCCGATGTCGAGGCCGAGCGGTGCGGAGCAGAGCACGTCGGTGACGAAGCGGAAGCGCGTCCCGTCCCAGGTGTAGAGCAGCGGACACGAGCCGGCGCGGCGGTCGATCTGCGTCACGACCAGGCGACGCGGCGATGCGTGCGCGATCGCGACGTCGGGCTCGCTCTCGGTGCGCAGCTCGCGCTTCGCGATCCAGCCCGCATCGGCGGTGTCGACGTCGAGGTAGTGCTGGCGCACACCGTTCGACCACACCAGCGACAGGTCGTCGATTCGGGCCGAATCACCGAGCCCCATCAGCAGCGTCGGTCGCGTGACTTCGCGCTTGGCGTAGAAGTGGCCGCGACGGATCTCGACCTTGCAACCGAGTCCGAGCGCGTTCGACTTGAAACCGTGCAGCGTGAGTTCGAGAGCGTGATTGCCGGCTGCTCCGGAGTTCTTCAGGACCACGAGCGAGCCGTCGGCGCGCAGAGCGAGGAGATCCGCGTCTTGGTCCGCGTCCACGTCGCAGGCGACGACGCGGACCGCGCCGGCGCCGTCCTTCACGACCGCGGCGGTGGCATCCGTGAACGCGCCGCGCGCGTTGCGCAGGATGCGGATCGCACCGGCGTCGACGGCGCACAGATCGAGGTGGCCGTCGTCGTCGAGATCGACGGCTTCGAGTCGCGCGACGTCGGTCCACGGCGCGAGCGCGCCGGGCGCTGCGTACGTGCCATCGCCGCGATTGCGTGCGAGAGCAACGCCGTTCGCGTTCGCGAGCGCGAGGTCCAGCCAACCGTCGGCGTCGAAGTCCGCGAGCACGACGGCGCGCGCGCGCAACGCCGCGACGTCGGCGGCGAGCCCGATGTCCTGGAAGCGGTTCCCGCGCCGATTCGTGAACGAACGACCTTCGGCGTCGGCGCCGAGCACGATGGCGTCGGTGTCGTTGCCGTTCTCGACGTCACCGACGCAGAGCGCGAGATCGGCGCCTTGCGCGGTCAGGCCGGACTCGGCGCCGACGTCGGTGAACGACACCGGTCGGACGAGGTCGGTCGCGTTCGCGACGATCGGCGGCAGCTCGTTGCGCCACAGGCTCACGCGCTCGCCATCGCTGACCAGCAGGTCGACGTCGCCTTCGTGATCGGAGTCGAACGGGATCCACTCGCGCGCACGGAGGTTGCCGAGCTTCGACGTGGTGGTCGCGTCGACGAATCCGCCGAGGCCATCGTTCGCCAGGTACATCGAACCGTTCGGGCCACCGAGCACGAGGTCGAGATCGCGGTCGTTGTCGAAGTCGGCGAGCACGGCACAGGCGGCCGGGAACGTCGCGATCGCCTCGAGCGCGACGTTCGCGCGCGTCGGCGTGAATGCGCCGTTGCCATCGTTCGCGAGCAGTCCGAGGCCGCCGACGAACGCGTCGACGTCACCGTCCCCGTCGACGTCACCCGTGGCGAGCGCGGTCGTGGGGCCCTTGCCGGCGACGGTCGACGCGATCGACAGCGTCACCGCGGCGGGCGGCGGCAGCTCGATCGGCAGCTTCGGTTCAGGGATCCGCAACGTGAGCAGTGGGCTCCACTCGGCGCCGCTGCCGCGCGTCACGGCATCCTGGCCGAGCGTGCGCTTCAGTTCCTCGTGACGCTCGCGCAGGAGCTGGCTGCGAGCGGGATCGCTGCGGCGCAGGAGTTGGCTGAGCTTGTACAGCGCCGCCCCGTCGTCGGGATCGAGTTCGAGCACGCGCTCGAAGCACGCGCGCGCCTCGTCGTCGCGATCGAGGTCTTGCAGGGCCTCGCCGTGGTAGTAGGCCGATTCGAGGTCGGTCGGCGCGTGTTCGCGCGCGTTCGCGAAGGCGCGCTCGGCGCCTTCGAAGTCCTGTTGGAACCGCAGAGCGACGCCGAGTCCGAACCACGCCCCGGCATCGTTCTCGCTGCGTCCGAGGGCCTTGCGGAACAGCTCGGCCGAGCGGGCGTAGTCGCGCGAACCGCGGATCAGCACGGTCGCGAGGCTGCGCCACACCAGCGGATCGTCCGGGGCAATGGCCAACGCCGCTTCGAACTCGCGTTCGGCGTCGAGGTAGCGGTCCTCTTCGAAGAAGACCTTGCCGCGGATCAGGAGCGTGAGTTCGTCGACCCGCGGCCGCCGCGAGAGATGGACGACGACGGCGCCGACGACGACCAGACCGACGGCGACCAGAACGGTGCGTGCATTCATGCGGGCGGGCTCCACGAGGGGCCGCGATGCTAGCAGCCCGTTGAAGATGTCCCGCGGCCGCCAGGACGTCGGCATCGTGACCGAGATCGAGGCGCGAGGAGGAGGCAACTTCCAGGCAAGTTGGTGACGACGAGCAACGAAGAGCTCGGGCACGAGGCCCCGTCCTGGCCCGCGAGACATCTTCAGCGGGCTGCTCACGCCCGTTGAAGATGTCCCGCGGCCGCCAGGACGTCGGCATCGTGACCGAGATCGAGGCGCGAGGAGGAGGCAACTTCCAGGCAAGTTGGTGACGACGAGCAACGAAGAGCTCGGGCACGAGGCCCCGTCCTGGCCCGCGAGACATCTTCAGCGGGCTGCTCACGCCCGTTGAAGATGTCCCGCGGCCGCCAGGACGTCGGCATCGTGGCCGAGGTCGAGGCGCGAGGAGGAGGCAACTTCCTGGCAAGTTGGTGACGACGAGCAACGAAGAGCTCGGGCTCGAGGCCCCGTCCTGGCCCGCGAGACTTCTTCAGCGGGTTGCTCACAGCGTGTCGGGTTGGCCACGGTGTCACGCTCGTGCAGCACGGCCTCGGGTCGAAACATTGGAGGCAAGATTCACTGGAATCGACTCTCGCAGGGCGTTGAATGCCGCGCATGGAGCTTCGAGAAAGGGGCTTCGGCCGCGCGACAACGACGCGAACGCCGAAGCACCATCGCTGTAGAACCTGAGTTTCGAGAAGAAGAACGCAGGGAGAGGACGTCGCCGGTTTCGCGTGTCCCTCGAGAAACAGCTTCGCGTGACGATCCTGACCAAGGCCCTGACCAAGGCACCAAGGCACCTAGGCAAAGCTCGAACGCTGGATCTCTCTCTCACTTCCAAAGGTAGCTGGCGCCGGACCTCTCCCTGTCTTCTCGACATTCGGCCGCGGTCGGCCGCGCGGTCGCGGCCGCCGACCTCACGGCAGTTCGATGCGGACGTCGTGCGCGATGCTCGCGGTCAATTGAACGCCGTTCGAATACAGCACTGCACCCGCGCCGTTCGACGGATCGACGACTTCGACGCGATAGAAGCCCGCGTCGAGACCGCCGAACGAGAAGCGCCCGTCGGCGATCGGACATTCGAGGGTCTGCCCCGGGAGCGCCAAGCGCGCGACCAGCGTGTCGCGGCGTGACTTGCTCAGCACGACGCCGTTGACGCGCGCACCGGCGCGCAGCACGACGCGTGTGTTCACGACCTCGCCGGAAACGATGTCGATGACGTCGGTCGCGCTCGGCATCCAGTTGTACGTGCGGCAATAGGACGGTTCGGCGACGACGCGGTAGCGACCGGGTGGCAAGCCGCTGAACGCGAACATGCCCGCCGAGTTCGCGCGCGCTTCGCTGCGACTGCCGGAACTGCCCGCCTCGGGTTCGGCGATCAACCGTGCGAACGGCTGCGGTGCGCCGCCTTGCGACTCGACCGTGCCGACCACGTCTCCGGCGCCGTGCGTGATCCGCAGTTCGATCTCGCGGACCTCGAACTCCGCGAGATCGTCGATCCGCGCCGTGGCGCGCGAGAGTCCGGCTTGCGCAGGTCGGGCCGTGGCGTCGTACGCGCCGGCGACGAGGTGGCGGATCTCGGCGTAGCCCTGTGCGTCGGTCGGGATGCTGCGGCGCGCGTTGCGACCGCCGCCGCCCGTCGCACCGACGACGGCCACGCCGACCGCGACGCCTTCGATCGGATCTTCGGACTCCGCGTCGAGCACGCGAACGCGCAGCGTGGAACCGCGCCGCACGGTGAACGTCAGCGGAGACACCTGCGCGCCCTGCAGCACCGCGACATCGCGAACCACGTCGGCGCTGAGCGACGAGAACGCCTCGCGCTCGAGATCGACGGCATAGGTGTCGTCGCGGACCGGCGCGAACGTGAACCGACCGTCGTGCCGCGTGGAGCGCACGGCGCGACCGTAATCGAGGCGGACGCGCACGCCCTCGACGCCCGCGCCGGAGTCGTCGAGCACGAGCCCGGTGACCACGCCTTTCGCGAGCGGCATCTCGATGCGCAACGCGGTGACGTCGCCGCGCGCGAGCGGCAACGTGACCGGATCGAGGTCGAACGCATCGGCGGCTTGCACGACCAGCTTGGTCGCGTCGTCGTCGACGGAGAGGTTGAACAGCATCGAGTCGTTCTGCGCACGCACGATCGCGCATTCGCCGTCGGCGGCGTCGTACGCGCGGAACGTGCACCGCACCGGCAGCTTGGAGTCGGCGCGGATCGTCGCGCCAAGCACCTTGCGCCGACGGGTTTCGCGTGCGGTGGTCGTCGGCGTGAGCGCGCGACGCGGCGCGTCGTCGACGTCGTCCTCGTCGAGCTCTTGCGCGACCGAGAACGCGTCGTCGGCGGGTTGCTCGCGCGTGACTGCTGTCGTCGTCGGTGGGGCGATTTCGTCGACGCGCGGCCCGCCCCGGAACATCAACACCGCAGCGGCGACGACGACGACGGCGCCGCCGATCACGCAAAACCACATCGAACGGTTCGAAGGAGCCGATCGTGTCGGTCGCATCGGTCGCATCCCCAACGGTACGCGTTCCGAACGACTCGGGTGCCCGGGCCGGAGCATAGCGACCGGCGCTCGCAACCGGTGCGATCGCGTCGGCTGCACTCCTCAGGTCGGTGTCGACGTGGCCCACTCGCGCAGCACGAAGCGCTGCACTTTGCCGCTTCCCGTGAGCGGGAACTGATCGACGAACAGCACGCGGCTCGGCACTTTGTGCTCGGCGATGCGCGCGCGACAGAACGCCTGCAGTTCCGCGGCGCTCACGGTCCGCTCGGGCTTCATGCGCACGGCGACCGCGACTTCTTCGCCGAAGAACGCCGAGGGCACGCCGAAGGCTGCGACGTCGAGCACGGCGTCGTGCACGCGCAGGGCGTCCTCGACCTCGGCCGGAGCGATGTTCTCTCCGCCGCGGATGATGAGTTCCTTGGAACGACCGACGATGCGCACGAAGCCCTGCTCGTCCATCGTCGCCATGTCGCCGGTCTTCAGCCATCCGTCGGTCGTGATCGCGCGGCGTGTGGCCTCGGGCTCGTCGTCGTATCCGGCCATCACGTGCTCGCCGCGCGTCCACAGTTCGCCCGATTGGCCGCGTGCGACCTCGACGCCGGAGTCGGGATCGGCGATGCGCACCGCGAGACCCGGCAGCGCTTTGCCGACCGTCGTCGCGCGTAGGTCGAGCGAATCGGTGGGGGACGACAACGTCACACCGGGCGAGGCTTCGGTGAGGCCGTAGGCGATGACGAGTCCGGGGATGTGGAGGTCCACCGCGGCTTCACGCATGACCTGTTCGGGGCACGGCGCGCCGGCCATCACGCCGACGCGTAGCGACGTGAGGTCACGCGGGCGAGCGCGCTGCGCCGCGAGTTCGGCGATGAACATCGTCGGGACGCCGTAGAGCGCCGTGCAGCGTTCGCGCTCGATGGTGTCGAGGACGACCGCGGCATCGAAGCCCTCGACCAGCACGAGGGCCGAGCCGGTCTCGTGCGCGACCAGCGTGCCGATCACGCAGCCGAAGCAATGGAACAACGGCACGCACAGACACAATCGGTCGCCGGGACGGAAGTCGAGGATCGGTGCGATCGCGGCGGCGTTCTGCACGAGGTTGCGATGCGTGAGCATCACGCCCTTCGGGAAGCCGGTCGTGCCCGACGTGTACTGCATGTTGATGACGTCGTCGCGAGAGAGCCGCGTCTCGACCTCGAGCACGGCCGCGCGCGCATCGGCGCCGGCGGCCGACGCCACGGCTTCGAGCGCGATCGAGTCGGTCGCCGCCGCGCGGTCCATGCCGATGAGCACGTTCAGATGCGGCAGGCGCGCGCGATCGAGTCGCTCCACGGTCGCGGCGAAGTCGTTGCTCGGGGTGCCGCGCGCGAACACGAGCGCGCGGGCGCGGCTCTTGCCGAGGATGTACGTGAGCTCGTCGCGCTTCAGCGCGGTGTTCGCGGTGACGAGCACGGCGCCGATGCGCGCGAGCGCGTACTGCAGCACGACCCAGTCGGGGCAGTTGACCGACCACAACACCACGCGATCCCCGCGCCCGATGCCGTGGCGCAGCAAGCCCGCAGCGACGACGTTCGCGTGACGATCGAGATCCGCGAAGCTCAGGCGCACTCCGCGAGGCGGCGAGACGACGGCTTCCTGCGTCGGCCAGAGTGCGGCCGCGCGCCGCAACAGCTCGGACACCGTGCAGCCGCGGATCGGGAACTCCATGGGTTCAGCTCGGCAGATGCGCGCGCAGCGACGGCACGATGAGGCGCGACCAGGTCTCGAGGTTCACGCTCGAGTCGGCGGCGAGTCGTTCGAGTTCGTCCTGGCCGACGAAGCGCGCCGACAACAATTCGGTTTCGCGAACGCGGACGTCGCCGGTCACGCGCGCGACATGCACCACACCGAAATGCACCGAGCCGACCGCGTTGGTGTCGTCGTTGATGATGCCGATCGGATCGAAGCTCGCCACGCGTTCGATCACGAGCTCCTCGTCGAGTTCACGGCGCGCGCATGCCGCGATCGGATCCGTCGCGCCGCTCGCGGGAGTGGCGGAGTCCTCGGGATTGACGTGACCGCCGGCGCCGATCGAGAGCTTGTCGAACAAGCGCGCATCGCCGCCCTTCTTGCTGCGCTGCAGCAAGAGCACGTCCGTGCCGCGCACGAGCACGTTGTACGGGATGATCTGCTTCAGCGACGAGTCCTGCTCGGCGTGGCGACGTTCGACGAAGAAGCCGCGCTCGCGCGCGCGCGCCACGTAGCGTTCGACCTCGTCGCGCGCCGTGGCGAGCGACATGAACCCGTGCGGAGTGTGGAGGTCGAACAGATCCGCGCGCTTGACGACCCAGACGAATTCCACGAAGCCACCTCCCGGGACGGGCACCCGCTCTGGAAGAGCGCTAATCTAGCCGCGCTCCCGAGAGGAACAGGCGGCCGCTGCGGGACCCGAAAGGGTCGCGTGGAGGAAAGTCCGAACTCCTCAGGGCAGGGTGCTGGATAACGTCCAGGGGTCGCGAGGCCACGGAAAGTGCAACAGAGAACAGACCGCCTCGCGCGGCAGGCCTTCGGGTCGATCGCGCGCGGTAAGGGTGAAACGGTGCGGTAAGAGCGCACCAGCAACGTGGGCAACCGCGTTGGCTCGGCAAACCCCACCCGGAGAAAGACCACGTAGGGGAGGATGAGCCGGCCCGGCTCGCTAGGACTCCCGGGTAGGTCGTTCGAGGGCGACAGTGATGTCGCTCCCAGAGAAATGGTCGCCGCCCGAAAGGGCACAGAATTCGGCTTACGGTCCTCTCGGGAGCACCTTTCGACCGTTCCTCGCCGAATCGCGCGCGCGCCGCATGTGTGAGCCGCGGATCACGTCCCCGGCACCAATTGCACCGTCAATTCGGAGATCCCGTCCTTCGTGGACGGCGCCATTGCGTTGCCGACGTAGACCGGGCTGTTGTCGTAGCCGCCGGCGCGGAGCGACATCGAGCCGCCGTCGCCGGAGTACTGGACCCACAACACGCAGTCGTCGCCCTCCGGCGAATCCCACGACTCGTAGACCTCTTCGCCTTGCGCGTTGCGCACGCTGACTTGCACGCCGGGCCAGTTGTCCCCGTTGCGCACGAGTCCGACGAGCGACAGCTTGATCCAACCACCGCGTGTCAGGCGGATCTCGTACGGACCCGAGTTGCGGTAGCCCGTGATCTGGAGGTTCTCTTCGGCCTTCTGCTGGTAGCCGCGCGCGTTGAAGTGGAGTTGCCACGTACCGGCCTGCATGCCGTCGATCGTGAACTCGCCGTTCTCGTTGGTCTGCGCGCCGTAGTCGCCGCTCCATTGGCTCGAGCCGTCGACTTGTTTGCGGTACGCCCACATCTGCACGTTCGCGACCGGCTTGCCGTCCGGATCGATCACGCGGCCGTAGACGCCGCCGAGCTGGATGTCGAATGCGACGCTGGCTTCGGTCTCGGGATGCACGACCGCTTCGCCGACTTGGAACGAGCGGCGCCAGCCTTGGCTCACGGTGATCGTGTACGTGCCGGGGCGTAGGCGCCGGAACGTGAAGTTACCCATCGCGTCGGTCTTGATCTGGTTGCCGCCCCACCAACCGTAGTTGTTGCGCTTCCCGCGCGCGTTCGGGTCGATCCATGCGGCCGAGACGTTGAGACCCGCGGTCGGGCGGCCGTTGATCGAGATCATGCCTTTCAACGCGCCTGGGATGATGCGCTCGACCTTGAGGTCCTGCGTGGTCGCACGGCCTTCCTCGACCACGACGGGGAAGCGCTCTTGCATCGTGAGTTCGCGACCGTCGCGGCGTCGGCTGTTGCGCTCGTTGACGTACATGCCGCCTTCGGGCTGTGCTTCGACTCGGTAGCGGCCGGGCGGCAGGTGCTCGATCGTGAAGACGCCGCCTTCGAGGGAAACCGCGTCGCCGCGCTCGTTGTCCACGCCGTACGCGTAGACCTTGATCGCGGGTTCGGCTTCGGCTTTCTCGTTGGTGATGCGACCCGTGATCGAACCGCCCGCGGTCAGCAGCACTTCGACCGGCGGCGGGGATTGGCCGCGCACGATCTCGATGTCGTTGACGCGCCCGCGCGCGAAGCCGTTCTTGCGCGCGATGACGGCGTGCATGCCGGGTTGCACCGAATGCAGCTTCGCGGTGCCGTCGGCGGCGGTCGGGACGCGCGAACGGCGTTCGCCGAGTTGCCCGCCGAAGCGCGAAACCGAATCCGTGCGTCCGCCGGTGTAGCCCAGGGTGCGGATCTGGTTGACGTTGTCGTCGCCCTCTTCGCGAACCAGCGTCCACGCTTCGGCCACGGCGCCCGCGACCGGCTGTCGTGTGCTGGCATCGAGCACCGTCACGGCGAGGTCGAGGGACTTCTCCAGCCGCACCAGGATGCCCGTCGCCGATCCATGCTCGGGCAGCGTGAACCGCTCCGAACGACCCGTTCCATAGCCGGCCGCGGTGGCCTCGACGACGAAGGTGCCGCTGGCCTCGAGGCCGTACTTGAAGCGACCGTCGTCGAACAGATCGACGTTGTCGGCGTTGCCCCAGTACTGCTCGAGCTCGGCGTTGGGATCGTCACGCTCCCACGGCGGGATCCAGTGCAGTTGGATCGACTCGGGCTTCACCGGCGAGCCGCTCTCCGCGTCGACCACGAGCCCTTCGATCCAGCTCGCGCGCGTGAGTTGGAAGTCGAGGGGTGGGCCGCCGGCTTCGACTTGTTGATTCGCGTAGCCGTAGCCAGCGGCTTGGACGTTCAGGTCGTATTTGCCCGGCGACAGCGAGCCGAACTCGAACGAGCCGTCCGCCGCGGTCAACGTGTTGCCGCCGACCCAGACGCCGTTCCAGCCGTCTTCTTCGGTCTGTTGCTTGTTGGCCCAGACCGTCGCGTTCGCGATCCCACGCCCGGACTCGTCGTAGACGCGACCACGGATGAGTGCGGAGGGAATCACGATGAGCTCGAGGTCGTCGACCTCGTCGCCTTCGACGAACTCGCGCTGCATCGCGTCCTTCAACGCGTAGCCGGTCGCGTCCAACTGGATCTGTTGCTGACCGGGATAGACCACGCCGGCGTCGAACGCGCCCTTGGCGTCGGTGAGGATGTCGTTGCTGTTCCAGTTCCAGCCGATCGTGATGCGCGCGTTCGCGACGGCACCGCCGCCTTCGGTGCGCACCGTGCCGCGGACGCGCGCGCCGGCGCGCAGCGCGATGTCGCCGACGTCGAACACGAGCTTCTGGAGCGCCTCCACTCCCCATTTCTGGCCCATCAGACCCGTCGGCGTCTGCGCCACGACCATGTAGTCGGTCGACGGGATGACGTCGATGATCGTGAAGCGGCCGGCCTCGTCGCTGATGGCGGACCGATCGAAGCGGCCGCCGCGTTTGGCGTCGAACTGCACGCCGAACTTCGGCGACTCCTTCATCGACACGCTGCGCAAGGCGTGGACTTCGATCCCCGCGAGCGGCTTGCCGTCGCGACCGATGATGCGCCCGCTGAATCCGCAGGCGTCGGCGGGGATCGCGGGCGTGGCGGTCTCGTCCGCGACGGGCAGCGGCGGCGGATCCGCGGTGGTCTCGGCACGGTCGACGTCGGCGCTGGTCGTTTTGTCGCTGGCGACCGGGGCATCGTCGTGGCTCGCGGAATCACCCTTCGCTTCGGCCGTGGCCCGAGGGTTCAGCGCGGCCCCGCCCTCGTCGGTGAACAGCACGAACACGACGGCTGCAACGAGTACGACGCCGAACAGCGCCATGACGACGCCAAGCGGAACGGCCCCGCGCTGAGTGCGCATCGGATGTCTCCCTCGATCGATCGGCTCGTGCCTGGCGTGTGCATTTCCCGCGCGGGATGGTACTCCGCGCCACGGCACGTGTGACGGGTGCAGACGCGCGGGATGCGCGAATCGCGGTATCGAATCCAAGAATCCTCGAGCCGACCGGCGCGACGAGCCTCAGGTCGGGGAACGGTCGGCCTGGCTGCGCAGGGTCAACAGAGCCACTTCGGCGGGGGCGCCGATGCGCAGCGGGAGCATCAGGATGCCGATCCCCCGGGTCTGGAACAGCGCACGATCGCCGACCTGGGTCAGTCCCGGCGGGTAGCGGCTGCGCAGCGAACCGCCGAGGAGCCCGCGCCCTCCGACGACGATTTGGCCGCCGTGCGTGTGGCCCGACAGGACCAGCCGGATGCCGTGGCCGCCGACGTCGTCGACGACATCGGGGTGGTGCGCGAGCAGGATCGCGACCGCATTGCCGCGGCCGACCGTCGCGGCGACGAGGTCGACGACCTTGCCTTCCTCGACGTCTTCGATCCCGCAGAACCACAGCCGCGCGCCGTCGCGCTCGAGCGCGACGCCACGGTTGCGCAATGTCTCGACCCCGATCTGCGTGAGCGCGCGGGCGAACTCGGCTTCGCGACGTGCGCGATAGTCATGGTTGCCGAAGACCGCGAACGCGCCGAGCGGCGCATGGATGCGCGCCAACGCCGGCAGCAGGGTCATTGCGTCGTCGATCGCATGCGTGATGAAGTCGCCGGTCAGGCAGACGACGTCGGGTTCGAGTTCGTTCGCCACGGCGACCACGTCGTCGAGCGAACGCGCGTCGAGGAACGGCCCGGCGTGGAAGTCCGACAGGTGCAGGAGCCTCAGACCATCGAACGCACGCGGCAGCTCGGGGAGGACGACGTCGACGCGCGTGATCGCGAGTCGGCTCCGCCGCAATTGCCGGCGATAGACGGCCTTGCCGCGCAGGACGACGGCGCACAGCCACTCGACGGCGGCGATGAGCTTCAACACGAAACGCGGGTACCGGCGCGGAGTGCGGCGCATGGCGCGCAGTCTATGCCGCGAGCGACGTCCGCGGCGCCGGCCGCACGATCCGTCCAACTCGCGTGCGTCGGCTGCTTGCTGTTCGCGATCGTGTTCTGGAGCTTGGTCGGCATCGCCGCGATCGTCGTCGTTCGTCGAGTGATGGCGGACTTCTGACGATCCCGACCGAGTCGACGGTCGCCGTCGACCGCTCGGCGGACTCGTGCAACGGGCTGCTAGACTCCGCGCCGTGATCGCCCTCGAGACGTCCCACACGCCGAGCCAAGCACCCTCGAACCCCCGGCCCGCGCGGCCTGCGGACGACGCGGCGCTCGATCGCGTGCGCATCAACTTCCATTGGCTGTTGAAGCTGCGCTGGGCCGCGGCGGCCGGGCAGGCTGCCACGATCGCGCTGGTCGTCTACGGTCTCGGCATCGCTCTGCCGTTGTTGCCGTTGATCGCGATCCTCGCGTTCGAAGCACTGTCGAACGTCGTCCTGCACGGCTGGTCGCGCGGCCGCTTCCGTGAACCGGGCGAGCCGCGTACGCGCGAGCAACTCGAGCGCGGCCTCGGCGTCGTGATGCTGTTCGACCTCGTGTTGCTGTTCGCGCTGCTGTTCTTCACCGGCGGACCGACCAACCCGTTCTCGATGTTCTTCATGCGGTGAACATCGTGCTGGCGGCCGTGCTGTTGAAGCCTCGCGCGACCTTCGCGCTGACGATCGTCGCGTTGTTCGCGTACACAGCACTGTTCTTCGTGCACGTGCCGGTGCGCGAACTCGACGTCATGAGTTATCTGACGCAGCCGGGTACGGAATCCACGCCGTTCTTCTTCGGTCGGCTGTCGGTCTACCTGGCCGGATTGCTGACGGCGTTCGTCGCTGCCGTCATCGTGATCGTCTGGTTCGTCACACGCGTGTCGTCCGAGCGCGGCACACTCGAACGCGAGTTGTCCGCGCGCCAACAATCCGCGGCGCGCGCGGAGCGGCTCGAAGCGCTCGGCACGCTCGCGGCCGGTGCGGCGCACGAATTGGCGTCGCCACTGTCGACGATCGCCGTGATCGCGAAAGACCTCGAACGGCAATTGCTCGCGGTCGGCGCGTCCGAGGAGGTGGCCGAGGACGCGCGCTTGATCCGCAGCGAGGTCGGGCGTTGTCGCGCAATCCTCGATCAAATGGCGATCGACGCGGGTCAGAGCCTCGGCGAAAGCCAAGTCGCGACGACTGCGCGCGAATTGCTCGCCGAAGCGCTCGACACCGTGCGTGAGCCCGAACGCGTCGAAGTGACGATCGACGACCCCGAACGCGCGCTCGGCGTCCCTCGCCGCGCTCTCGGGTTGGCGCTGCGCCAGATCATCAAGAACGCGCTCGACGCGTCGCCGTTGGATTTCCACGTGGTCGTCCGCGTCGACGTGACGCCGGACACGTTGCGCGTGGTGGTCCGCGATCAGGGTTCGGGCATGGACGCACAGACCCTGGCGCGTGCGACCGATCCGTTCTTCACCACGAAGGAACCGGGCAAGGGCATGGGCCTGGGCCTGTTCCTGACGCAGACGGTGGTCGAACGGCTCGCGGGCAACCTCGCGTTCGAGTCGGTGAAAGACCGTGGAACGACCGTGAAAGTGACCATCCCGTTGCTTCCGGCGTGGAGCAAGCAAGGATGGGGGGCCGCTCCGTCCGGGGGCGAGCGCAAGGAGCCGACATGAGCGAACAACTTCCGAGCATCCTCTTGGTCGACGACGACGCCGTGTTCCGCGAGCGGCTGGCCCGTTCGCTGAAGGGGCGCGGGTTCGACGTACGGACCGCGGGGAACACGATCGAGGCCGTCAAGCTCGCGCGCGAGGATTCGCCGGAGATGGCCGTCGTCGATCTGCGCATGCCCGGAGGTTCCGGGATCGACTTGGTCAAAGAGCTCAAGGCGATCGACGAGTCGACCAAGGTCATCATGTTGACCGGGTACGGCTCGATCGCGACGGCGGTCGACGCCGTGAAGCTCGGCGCAACCGATTACCTGCCGAAGCCCGCCGATGCCGACGACATCCTCGCGGCGTTCGAGCGGGCCGACGGGGTGCAGCCCGGGACGTACGCGGGCAACGAGGGCATCAAGGCCCCGAGCCTCGCGCGCGCCGAATGGGAACACATCCAGCGCGTTCTGCACGACTGCAACAACAACATCTCCGAGGCCGCGCGCCGGCTCGGGATCCACCGGCGCAGCTTGCAGCGCAAGCTGCAGAAGTACGCTCCGCGCTGAACCCGGCGCCGCGCGGACGGACCGGGCGTCGAGCTCAGCAAGCGCGGAGGACACGTTTCCGCCCGAATGGACGGGATCGAGCGGCGCACGGCCGGAGATTTCGGCGTTGCTCGGCCGCGCCGGAGGTCTACTGTCCGCTCGGGTGCGCGGAAGAGAGCGATCGGAAGAAGCGGGGTGGTTGCGTTCGGCGTCCTGCCGCTGAACGTCGCGACGAGTTCGTCCCAACCCGAATGGGAGGTCTTCACATCATGATTGCGAAATCCATCGCCGCGCTCCTCGTGAGCGTGGGCGTGACGGCGTCCATCGCGGACGCAGGCAATGCGTCGAACTACGTTCACCTCGTCAACGGCATCGACTTCGTGATGCCACAAGCGTCGACGGGTCCTTCGATATTCAATACTCCGGGCGGCACCGCGCTGTACGGCGTGTGGAACTGCATCGACAAGGAGTCGCTGTACGCGCCGACCAAGGTCGTCGACCCCACCGATCCATTGTTCGGCCGCTACGCGGCGAAGCTCGATGCGGTCGAGATCAACGTCACGCACGCACCCGGCGGTCCGATCCAGTTCCCGCTGATCGTGCTGTCGAGCGGGCCCGGCACGTGCACGTTCCTGACCAGCGCCGGACCGAATTGGGGCGTGGCGTCGGGATTCGGCAATGGGTTCCGAGCCGTGGTCGGCCCGTCCGGGACCGCGGCGGCGACGATACGCGCCGCGTTCCCGAACGTGTCGTTCCCGAACCCGAACGTCAGCGGTTCGACGCTCTACACGCTCGCGTTGTCACTCACGGGCGGCGCGAGTTCGGCGCTGACGATTCCCGAAGGAGAGAACCTCACGATCTTCGTGCACGGCGATCCCAACCAGACGGCCGCGGCGCCCGAGGGATTCGCGGGTTCGTCGGACGAACGCGCGTTGTGCTCGTCGCATTCGTACCTCGTCAATTCGTTCGCCTCGGGCGCGATGATGCCGCGCATGTTCGCGTTCACGCCGAGTACGGAATGGGCGATGGGCGTCTCGTCGATCGACGCGGTCTTGCAAGCGTACGTGCCGGCCGCTCCTGGCGGCGGCGACGCGAACGGGGCGTTCGGGATCGACGGCGGCTCCGGGGCGGCGGACATCAGCGTCTCTCCGTTCGGACCCGGTCGATTCGGCTTCCTCGTGCGCGACGACGATCACCCCGGTGGCTCCGGGCGGTTCGTGCTCGGGAACGTGGCGGGTTTCCGCTCGTGCTTCAACGTCGTCTTGGCCTTGCCGTCCGGCGGCCCCGGCGGCCCGGTGATTTCGACCTCGATCCCGCAACACCCGCGCTTCGTCGGGCAGCCGGACGCCATGACGTCCGCGATGCTGCGATCGGCGCCGCACTGGCTGTTGCTGACCGGGTTCGACACCGCGCCCGGTGCGATCAACGGGCCCTGGCTGCCGATTCCATCGAATGGTCCAGTCGGAGCGAGCGGCGTGACCGGCGGCACCCTGTTGAACGTGCCGAACCACCCGATGCTGCCCGGGATCGAGTTGCTGTGGTGGTCGCACCCGCTGAATGCGCCGGTGACCACCGCCACGGCGCTCGACCCGAACGTGAACGACGGGCATTCGAACTCGTTGAGTTGCTCGATGCGGTTCGTGCCCTGACCGAGCTCGAATCCAAGGGGGGACGGGCCATCGGTCCGTCCCCAGATCGATTCCAGTTCACGGCGGTGCAGCCGTCGGACTCACGGTCGTCGGTCTCTTGGGTTCGGCAGTGAACGTCGACGCCCGCTCGCGATCCGCGCGAGCGGGCGTCGTTCGCCATGGAATCCAAGTGGTGCCCGATCGAGCGCCCGACGCCGCGACATCCAGCCGCATTCCCCAGCATGGTGTCGGCCCCTAAGTTCCCGCCCCTTCGGACTCTTCCATCCACATCCCGTTCGGGAACAGGCCTGC
>JADJEK010000011.1 GCA_016709145.1 Planctomycetota bacterium | reverse complement strand
GCGCGCGTGCCTGACTGCGCGCGAGGTCGTTCACGGGCGAACGCGCGCCGATCAAGCCGTAAGCCTTCAAGAGCGCATCGGTCGCCTCGGCCAGCGCGGCCTTCGGATCGACGCGCGAGAACAGCCCGCGCGGCGGCATCACCGTCGGATCGGTCCACAGGCGGTCGTAGAACGGCACGATCTCGTCGCGCGCCTGCGGGCCTCCTCGGTGCAACAAGACGACGGCGACATCGCAGTCCGAGGACGACGGATGGGCGAGAGCATCGAGATGGCGGGCGACGGGTTTCATCGGGAGTGGACCAGGGTGCGCTGCGGGATCGGCTGGGAACGGTGATGCGCGAACGCTCGGCCGAACGAGCCGGCGCGATGCGGATCAACCCTCCAGTCGCACCACGTGATAGCTCCGTTTGCCTTTGCGCAGCACGATGACTTGGCCGCCAAGTGCGCTCTGCTGCGAGACCTTGGCTTCGTGCGATTCGACGCGTTGGTTGTTCAGGTAGACACCGCCACTCTCGATCGCCCGACGCGCGTCCTTGCGACTGGTCGCGAGCTGCGCGTCGACCATGAGGTCGAGCACGGCCAGTCCTTCTCCGTCGAACTTCGACCGCGGCTGCGTCGACGACGGCACGTCGCCGAAGACGTCCTGCAGTTCGGCGACGTCGAGCGCGTCCATCGAGCCGCCGAAGAAGACCTCGGTCGCGCGCTGCGCGCGCGCGAGCCCATCGTCGCCGTGCACGCGACGCGTGACGTCTTCCGCGAGCCGCTTGTGCGCGGCGCGCGCGCCGGGGTTCGCGGCGTGCTCGGCTTCGAGCGCCGCGATCTCGTCCTGCGACAAGAACGTGAACAGCTTCAGGTACTTCACGACCTGCTCGTCCTCGACGTTCATCCAGAACTGGAAGAAGCGGTACGGCGACGTGCGCTTGGCATCGAGCCACACCGCGCCGGCTTCGGTCTTGCCGAACTTGACGCCGGAACTCGAGGTGACGAGCGGCCAAGTGATGCCGAACGCCTGCGCTTGGGCGCGCGCGTGGACCAGATCGATGCCGGCCGTGATGTTGCCGTATTGGTCGGAGCCGCCGACTTGCACCGTGCAGCCGTGCTTCTGATGCAGCACAAGGAAGTCGTAGGCCTGCAGCACCTGGTACGTGAACTCGGTGAACGAGATCCCCGACTGCCCCTCGAGCCGCCGCTTGACCGAATCCTTCGCGATCATCGACGCCAGCGAGAAGTGCTTGCCGACGTCGCGCAGCAGGTCGATCAGCGTGAGCTTCGTCAGCCAATCCGCGTTGTTCTCGAACACGATGCGATCGGCCGGCAGTGCCCCCGTTCCTCCCGAGCCGCCCATTCCACAGATGCGCGCGATCTGCTCTTTCAGGCAACGCGCGTTGTGTTCGACCTGCTCGATGGTCTGCAGCGAGCGTTCGGCCGACTTGCCGCTCGGGTCGCCGATCATGCCCGTCGCTCCGCCGACGACGGCCAGCGGACGGTGCCCGCAATCGGCGATGCGCTTCAACGCGAGCAGCGGCAGCAGCGAGCCGACGTGCAAGCTGTCCGCCGTCGGGTCGAAGCCGACGTAGATCGTGCGACTGCCGGTCGAAACGTGCTCCCGCGCCCCTTCGGTCGCCTGATGCACCAGGCCGCGCCACTCCAATTCGTCGAACAGATTCATCGCGACCGCTTCCTGCGCTTGTGTCGGACCGTGCGTGAAGGCGGCTAGCTTACGGAGAACCCGCTCCCACGCGAGGCGCCGTGCGACGCTTCTTCGGCCTGGTGTTGTCGCTGTTCCTGCTGTGTTCGCTGGCGTTCGTCGCCGCCGACGCGCTCGGCTTCGGCGACGCCTGGATCCACGAGCGCATCACGGCTCTCGAGTCGACGCATGGCCGCGCACTCGCGGCCGTGGTCGTGTTCCTGTTGCTCGTCGTGGACTTGGTGTTGCCGCTACCGTCGTCGGTGTTGATGACGCTGTCCGGCGCGTTGCTCGGCCCCGTGCACGGCACCCTCGTGAACGCCGCGGGTTCGCTCGCGTGTTCGGCGATCGGGTTCGCGCTGTGCCGAACCTACGGCGCTCGCGCGTTCGAACGCTTGATCGGCGCCGGCGAGTTGCCGCGCGTGATCGCGTTCGTCGAGCGCTTCGGCCCGCTCGGAATCGTGTTCTCGCGCTCGGTGCCGATGCTGACCGAGATCGTGAGCTGTACCGCCGGGCTCGGCCGGATGCGGATCGGCCCGTTCTTCGCCTGGTCGGCGATCGGCACGCTCCCGGTCGCCGCGCTCTACGCGTGGGCCGGGGCGCAACGCGCGACCGCGCTGGCCCTGCCGCTGACGATCGGCGTGGCCTTCGTCGTGCCGGGCATCGCGTTGCTCGTGGCGCGCCGCTTCGTTCGCACGTGACGCGTCGACCCCGAGACGTCGGTCGCCGTCACGGCGACGGTTCGCCCGCGGCGTCGACGAACTGCGGCGGATCACCGGCGACGTAGCGCAGTGTCGGCGCGTAGGTCGCCGGATCGAGCTCGACCGTCGCACCGCCGACGACCATCGCGCGAACGCGCTGCGCGACGTCGGCTCCCGCCCACGCGCTGATGCGCAGCAGCAGATCGTCGGTGTCGACGACGAGTGGCCGCGCCTTCGCGTCGCGCACGAGCTCGCGCAACAAGTCGTCGAGGCTGTTCTTGCCCGCGGTCCGCGTGCGGATCGCGTGATCGACGACGATCGCGACCAAGTTCCCGCGTTGGTACGGCAGATCGCCGATGTTCGGATCGCTCCAGAACGCGTCGGCGATGCGCGACGCCGGCGCGTTCTTCTCGGGGTTCGCGTGGTACTCGACCAGTGTCGCGTTGAGTTCGTCGATCGATTGCGCACGCGTCAGCAACCCCGCATCGGCGAGCACGCGCCGCGCGACGAAGTCCGTGAAGCCCTCGGAGAACCAGAAGTGCTCGGCTTCCGGCGCCTTCACGGCGACGCGGCCCCCGATCCAGTGATGGGCCATCTCGTGCGCGAGCAGCACGTCGATCAGCTTGGCCTCGTCGGTGTCGACGCGGAACGCGGCGCCCGGTGGGAGGAACGCCGCGAAGCTCTGCGTCAGTCCGGTCCCACCGGCCGAGAACGAGTTCTCCGACGCCGCGCCGACCGCGATCGCGCTGACGAGGAAGTACGGGGCGTCGTCGTCCTCGAAGTACGCGCGCTGCAGCTCGACGATCCGACGCACTCGGCCAGCGAACTCGTCGGACGCGAACCCGAACACCCCGCGTTGCATCGCGACCGCGACCGCGCGCCCCCGCACCGTGCCCACGTCGACGTCGACGTCCCCGGCGACGATCACGCTGTGGCGGAACGCGCCGATCGACTCACGCACGCGGGTCGGCTCGAGGTCGGTCCGGAACGACGTCGCGCCCTGCCACCCCGCGTTGGAAAACCCGGAGAACGTCAGCTCGATCACGCGACTCGTGCCGGAATCGAGATGGCGCGGCGCGACGAGAGCGACGTCCCCGATCAGATGGAGCAGCGACGCGGTCAAGAACGGCCGGTAATGACCGCTCTCGACGAAGGGCGTCTTCGGCGCGGTCTCCGGCAGCGTGTAGCGCAGCGTCACGTGACTGCCTGGTGCATGACGCACGATGAATCGATGCGGCGCCGGTCGCTCGACTTGCAGGGGAGAGCCGCGATCGTCACTGGCTTCGGGCTGCACGAACTCGGAGCCGGCGTTGGTCACGCCGCCGAAGCCTTCGTCCAGCGCGAACTCGGTGATGCCGTCGTTCGCGCCGGCCACGCCGACTTCGATGCGCACGAGGCGCTTCGGCGACGTCTCGAGCGTCAGCGCGTACGTGAGGTCGGGCGCGTCACGCAGGGGTTCCGGTGCGTAGCGATCCGTCGTCGCCGAGCAGGCGGACAGTCCGAGTGCGATCGCGACCCCGAGCGATCGCGCGAACCGTGCGCCGACCCACGGGATCCGCGCCCTCATGCACCGACACCCCCGAGGAACCCCGCGCGGATGCGCGCGATCTGAGCCAAGTGGCGGGCGTCGTGCCACGCGATCAGCGTGGCGATGTCGCGCAGCGTCTCGCGGCCGCGCTCCGGATGCTGCGCGGTGCGGTTCAGGTCGTCCGGCTTCAGCGTCTTCAACCACCGCACGTTCGCATTGCGCAGCGTCAGCAGGATCGACAGCGACTCCTCGAGCGGAGTCTCGCCGTAATGCAGACGCGCGGCGAACGCATTCTCGTCGAACGCTTGCAGCTTCGGATCGTCCTCGGCGGCGATCACGCGCATGCGGAAGCGGTAGACGACTTCGCAATCGGCGAGATGCGTGACCACGTCGTGGACCGACCACTTGCCCGTCGCTTCCGGACAGTGACGCGTCTTGAAGTCGAGGCCCTTGATCGCCGCGTCGAGTTTCGCCGGCAGCTCGGCCAGGAGGCCGACCAGATCACGGCCGGCCAAGTACTCCTGTGCTTTGCGGTGGACGTCGGCCTTGGGATCCATGGGGCGAAACTCCGGTCGTGTGGGGTCCGCGATTGTGCGCGCGGAGGGCCGCCGCACAAGCCTGGGAATCACTCCGGTACGCTGCGCCGCCCGTTCGCCGCGATCCCGGAGCCCTCCATGCTCGCGCTTGCCGCCCTTGTCGCGCTCGCCTCCGTCTCCTCGGCCGAACCGATTGCCGCCGCCCAGGCGCTGCCGGCCGCTTCCGCCCCCGCGAGTTCGGGCCTCGCGGCACTGTTGCGCGCGTATCAGGTCGACCTGCGGGACTTCGATCAGTTCAACGACTTGCGCTTCGATCCGGTCACCTGGGAAGCGAAGTCCGCATTCCTCGCGCGGTGGAGCGCACGACTCGATGCGATCGACCGCGCCGCGCTCGACCTCACCGGCAAGGTCGACCACGCGATCCTCGCGCTCGCGCTGCACAACGAGACCGCGTCGATCGAGCTCGCGCGCCGACAACTCGCGGAGATGGACGCGCTGCTGCCGTTCCGCGAGCTGGTGCTCGCGCTCGAGCACGAGCGCCGCACGCTGGTGCCGATCGAACCCGAAGCGACCGCCGCGCGACTCGCGCCGCTGGCCGCGAGCATCGACGCGTTGCGTGGCGAACTCGCGCGCAAGCACAGCGCCGGCGAGGTCGTCGCCAGCGCCGTGGTCGGGCGCCGTGCCGCCGCAGCCGTCGATCACCTGCATCGCGTGCTCAGCGAGTGGTTCGCGTACTACGAAGGCTTCGATCCGCTGGCGACGTGGTGGTTGCGCCAGCCGATCGGCGAGGTCTCGCGCGCGCTGAACGAGTACGCGCGCTTCCTGCGCGAGGACGTCGCCGGTCTGCGCGGTCGCGACGACGATCCGCTGGTCGGCGACCCGATCGGGCGCGACGCGCTGCTCGCGGACTTGCGCGGCGAACTGCTCGCGACGACGCCCGAACAGCTCGTCGCGATCGGCGAGCGCGAGATGCAGTGGTGCGAGGTCGAGCTGAAGCGCGCCGCGCGCGAACTCGGCTTCGGCGACGACTGGAAGGCCGCGCTGGCCGCGACCAAGGCCGACCACGTCGAGCCCGGCGCGCAGGACGATCTCGTCGCCGAACAAGCGAAGTTCGCGATCCAGTTCCTGAAGGACCGCGATCTGGTCACGATCCCGCCGCTGTGCGAGGCGACGTGGCGCGTCGAGATGCTGTCGCTGGAGACGCAGAAGGTCCTGCCGTACGCGGTCTACAACCCGCAGGCGATGGGCGTCTCGTATCCGACCGACGCGATGGACCACGCGGACAAGGAGATGTCGCTGCGCGGCAACAACCGTCACTTCACGCGCAACGTGACGCCGCACGAGCTGATCCCGGGCCACCACTTGCAAGGCTTCATGGCGCGCCGCGAGCGCCCGGAGCGCCAGATCCTGTCGACGCCGTTCCTCGTCGAGGGCTGGGCGCTGTATTGGGAGATGCTGTTCTGGGACATCGGCTACCCGCGGAATGCCCACGAACGCATCGGCATGCTGTTCTGGCGCGCGCATCGCTGTGCGCGCATCCTCGTGAGCTTGAAGTTCCACCTCGGCGAGATGACGCCGGCGCAAATGGTCGACACGCTGGTCGACCAGGTCGGGCACGAGCGCTTCGCCGCGACGTCCGAAGTGCGGCGCTACATCGCCGGCGATTACTCGCCGCTGTACCAGTGCGGCTACATGATCGGCGGCCTGCAGTTGCGCCAGTTGCGCGCCGAACTCGGCACGCGCGTCACCGACAAGCAGTTCCACGACACCGTGTTGACGCTCGGCCCGATCCCGATCGAGTTGATCCGCTGCACGTTGCTCGGCATCGATCCCGATCCTGACGGCCTCGCGCGCTGGCCCGTGAAGTGATCGCGCGCGCGCGGCGCGGCGACCGCCTCAGCGCTGCCAGTCGACGACGAGCGCCGACGCGACCGCGCGTTCGTGTTGCTGTCCGACCGGCAGGTCGTTCAAGCGCTGGCCGTTCACGACCAAGGCCGACGACCCGCCGCCGTCGAGGTTCAGCGCTTCGACGCAGCCGATCGCATGCATGAGCAGCGCGAGCTCTTGCAGATCGACGCCGCGACTCTCGGGGCGGCGACCTTCGACGACCATCAGGATCACGTCGCCGTCGGCCGTGATCCCGGCCGCCGATCGCGGATGCACCAGCGGGATCGTCGTGCCGAAGAACACTTCCTCGTCGTCGGTCACGTCGATGACTCCGTCGCGCACGAGCACCGGGCCGGCCTGGACCGCGTCGACGACGTCCCAGACGCGCCAATGCTCGCGCGGCACGCGGGTCGCTGGTCGCCCGAGTTCGTTGTTCACGGGTTCGGGCACTTCGTAGACGACCTTGTCCTTGGTCTGGCAGTAGGCGATGTCGGCATGGTCGTCGGCGGAGAACCCGATCGCGCCGCGCGTGAGTTCGTAGCGCAGTTTCTCCTTCGAGTTCGGATCCTCGCGGGTCTGGTAATCGAACGCGGCCGTGTCGAGACGACCGTTCTCGAGCAACAAACCGGAGTGGTACGTCTTCGCGCCGTCGGCGCCGAAGTAGCCGGCGTTCAGGACCACGGCGGCGTTCGTGCGCTTCGCGATCTCGGTGCACGTCTCGCGCTGATCGTCGTCGTCGGCCGCCACGACGTGCGTCCGCACGTCGGGGTCGCTCTCGCGGATGCGCACGTACCACGCACGCAGCGGTGGCCCATCGGACTCGAAGGCGTGGACGCGGATCGACTCGGGCAGCGCCGCGTTCACGGAATCCACGGGCTTCCATTCGATGCGGCGCGGATCGACGTCGTCGCGCCGCAGACACGCGAGCAGCACGAATACGCACCCCACCGACGCGACCAGCGGCGCACTGACTCGCAGGACTCGTCGGACCGAGGCTGGAATGACTGGCGACGGGCTCACGCCGAAGCTCCGACGGTGCGCTGGGTGCGAGCAGGATAGGCGCCGGAGCCCCGCCGTTCGATCCAGTGGATCGACGCGGCGCCGGCGGCGATCACGGCATAGGCGACGCCCGCGCCGACGGTCAGCGTCCGACCCTGGAACACGACGTCGATGAGCACGCTCCACAGCAACGCCGTGGTCCCGAGCGCCGAAGCGACCGCGGCCGACAACTCGACATAGGCCCGGGTCATCCAGATCTGGCCGAGGATGCCGAGCCCGCCCACGCCGACGATCAGCGCGACGCCGCGCGCGTCGGGGATCACCCAGGGCTCCGACGGCGCGAACGGCGCAGCCAGCGTCATCGCCAGCGCCAACCCGAACACGACCAGCCGCGACGAGAACGTCTGCGCGGCCTGCCGCAGCGCGTGATACGCGATGCTCGCGCAGAACGCGCCGAACAGCCCGACGCCGAGCACGAGGCCCGACACGCCGGAACTCGCGTCGAGGTTCAGCAGCACGGCCGATCCGGTCATCGCGAGGATGACGAGGCACAGCGTGAGCCGCGGCGGTTCGGTGCGGCAGAGCCAGGCGAGCAACACGACGAACGCGGGCGCGAGATCGGTCAACGCGCGCGACGACGCCACGCTCGATTCGTGCACGGTCCAGAAGAACGAGAGCACGGCCGCCGCGCCGGCGACGCTGCGCACCCACAGCCACAGCGATCGCCGCGTGAACAACACCGTCACACGACTCCCGACCAGCGGGAGCAACACGACGCAACCGATCAGACCGCGGCCGAAGGCGACCTCGGGCGGTGGCACATGGTCGCCCGCGAGGCGCACGCACCACCCCATCAGCGCGAACGCCAACGCCGAGCCGAGCGCGAACGCGAGCCCGCGCGCACCGCGCCTCATTGCGTCTTCATCTCGATCTCGCCGCCGAGCACGAGCGCGTCGAGTTCGATGCGGATCGGCGCCGTGTCGTAGTTCGCGCTGGTCCAGATCGCGTCCTTCTGTTCCTCGCCGTTCATCGTGGCGTAGCCGACCACGATCTTGCGGTGGACCTTCACGCCGTGCCGATGCGGCAACTGCAGCACGAGCCGACCGTTGTTCAACTCGATGCGCCCTTTCAGCGAGCGCACCACACCCGTGAGGTCGATGCTCAACGCGCCGGTGCCGAGCCGAACGTCGAATTGATCGACGCGCGAGCCCGTGATCGTCAGCGCGCAGGCGCCGACGCCCTGCGTCAGTGCGTAGTCCGTCACGCGCGAACCGTCGTACGAGACCCTCCACACGTTGCGCGAGCGCCGCGCTTCGTCGGGGATCGCCGGCTGCGTGATGCGCACGAGAGGCGTCGCCCCGGTCGAGTCGACCTCGAGCTTCGGTCGCATCGGCTCCCAATCGAACTGGAACTCGGCCTCGGCCGCGGGCCCGGCATCGCCGACGAACACGTGCAAGTCGCCGCCGGCCATCGTCAGCTCGGCACGCGCACGAGCCTCCGCGGCGACGTCGACCGAGGTGTGGACGACTTCGAGCGGCCGCGGCGGACCGTCGTCGCAACCTCCGAACCAAGACGTCGAGAGCAGCGCGAGAAGCGAACGACGGAGCGCGGGATTCACGGGGTTCTCGATCGATCGAAGTGGGACGAACCGCGGGAGCGGCGACCGGAGGCACGAGCGGGCGTGGTTATACTCCGCGCCTCGTCGAGCCTGCCGTCCGCCGGAGGGAAGGAATCGTGCAAAACGCAAGCTGTACGGCCTGCGCCACCTCGTTCAACGTGACGGGGAAGGTGCCGGGGTCCGTGTTCCAGTGTCCGAAGTGCCATCGCGGCACGATTACCGTGCCCGGTGCCGCGGCACTCGAGGAACTCGACGCCAGCCTGGAACTGGCGGCGTCGACGCCGGCCGCGGGCATCGGCTCGGGCGACGAGTTGGTCGAGGAAGTCGCCGAGGCGGCTCCAACTGCCTCCGCGAGCCCGGATCCCGTTCCGACGAAGGGCCCGGTCATCCGCCGCAAGACCGCGGGATCCGCGGCCGCCGGCGCCGCGCGCACGACGTCGCGCCGCGGCGGCGCGCCGACGTCGACACCCGCGGCGGGCAAGAAGCCCATGCTCGCGATCGCCGGTGGCGTCATCGTGCTCGCGGTCGCGGCAGGCGTCTACTTCACGCGCGATGGCGGCTCGAAGCCGGGCCCCGGTTCGACCGGAGCCACGGGAACCACGGGTTCGGCCAATGCGGCCCAGGGGTCGGGGACGAACGCGGCCGACGTTGGCGCGAACCCGACGGCCTCGAGTGCGAACGACGAGCCGATCGCGACGCGACTCGAACGCCTCGCGCCAGACGACCTCGACACGCGCAAGGCGTTGTTCGCGCGCGCGAAGTCGGGATCCGACGCCGCGCTGACGAATCGCGTCGCGCGCGAGCTGCTGCTGCTCGACGCGAACGACGTCGAAGCGCGCTTGGCGCTCGGCTTCCGCCAGTACGAAGGCCCGGCGCGCCAGTACACCGGCAAGTGGCTGACCGACGAGGACCACGCGATCGCGGTCGCGGCCGAGAAGCTCGGCGACTTCGCGCTCGGCAAATCGACCAGCGCGTCGTCGGCGCGGCCCGACGCGTTCCGCGAAGCGGTCGACTCGCTGCGCTCGCGCATGCAGGACGAATTCCCCGACTCGCAATTCGAGGTTCGATTCGACGACGGCGTGATGCCGCGCCCGTACGTCGCCGCCATGCAAAAGGGCGCGGGCGCCGACCTCGACGGCAACGAGAAGTGGTTCGGCACCGCGCTCGGTGCGCTCTATCGCGTCTATTTCGATCGCTATGCAGAACGCTTCGGACTGAAGGAGGTCGAGGAGCCGATCGCGATCGTGATCTTCGCCTCGAAGGCGGGGTACGACAATTGGCAGAAGAAGAACCCGCAGTATCCGAAGAGCGAATTCATCGGCGCGTACTACATCCCGGCGCTGAAGCGACTGATGCTCTGGAACACCGGCGACGCGTCGTTCATCGGCGTCATGTTCCATGAAGGCACGCACCAGTTGGTCCACTTCACTTGCCCGAACGGCTTCATCTCGCCGTGGTTCCAGGAGGGCTTCGCCGAGTTCTTCAACGGGCACAAGATCGAGCAGCGCCTCGATCCGGTCTCGGGCCAGGTGATCCAGGAGTACAAGCTCGGGCAATTCCTGAAGGACCGCTCCGGTTCGCTGCTGACGGCGATCCAGGGCGGCTCGGCGTACTCGGTGCACGACTTGGTGCACATCGACTATCCCCGGTTCTGGAAAGCGCAGGTCGATCAAGCCGAAGACCCCGCGGCGCGTCATATGGTGAGCATGATCTATGCCCAAGGCTGGGGACTGATCATGTATCTCCATTACGCCGAGGGCGGGAAATACAAAGAGGGCTTCGATCGCTACTTCGAAGCCGAGATCGCGGGCACCGCCGACGGCGAGCTGTTCGGCGAGATCTTCGAACTCGAGACCGACGAAGATTGGGCGGCTTTCGACGAGGCCGTGCGCGAGTGGCTGAAGAACGACCTGCGGAACGTATGAAATCCATGACTCATCGCTCGTTGCTCCCCCGTCTCTTGTTCGCGACCGCGTTGGTCACCCTCGGCGCCGATGCGGCGCGCGCGGCCGACCCCGTCAAACCCGAGCGCAAGCCGAAGGACGCCGCGTCGATGCACGTGACGATCCTGGTGCCGTACTCGACGCTCGGGCTCGGCGCGGGCCGCGGCGAAGTCTTCAGCGGCAAGATCCACTACTGGCCGAACCAAGGCCCGACCTGGGTCGCGCTCACGGACATCGGATTGAAGGACGCCGGCGGCCGGACGTTGTCGCCGCAGACCGGGCTCACCTTCCGCCTGTCGAAGGAGAAGGACGCGGTCGGCGCCGCCGTCGAATTGAACGGTGTCGAGGACTTGGCGAAGCTCGGCACGCGCATCGTGCACGAGTCCGACCTCGCGCTGCTGCCCCTGCGCGCGCTGGTCCCGAACGTGATGCCGGGCGGCAGCGGTCGTGCCGCCGCCGTGAAAGAGCTGAACCACGAGCACTACCACGTCGAGATCACCGAGAAGTACGTCGGCGCCGAACAGATCTCGATGACGCCGCTGCATCGCAACTTCACGCGCAGCGTGCGGACGTTGCGCCCGAGCGGCTTCCAGGTCGTCGACTACGTCCTCAGCTACGAAGACGAACGCGACGCGTCGATCATGGCGTCGAACTGCGTCCGCATGTTCGTCCACCCCACCGCGACGCTTCCCGACGGCACGCGACCTCCGTCCGGCGTGTTCCACATCGAGTACGTGCATGCGTACCAACTCGATTGGCTGAAGGAGACCGCGGTCATCGACGGTCCGGAGTGGGTGCGTCGCAATCCGAAGTGGACCGAGTCGCTGGCCGACCAGTTGTTCCTCGGCATGGCCGACGAGGGCGTCGGCGATCCGTTCCAGTCGCCGTCGGCATTCGCGCTGCGCGCGTTGCGCGTGCTGAACGAAAACGTGCTCGCGCGACTCGTGAACATCGACGACGGTCACCCCAAGCTGCTCGCGCAACTGACGCCGCAACTGCTCGACCTGCCGCTGTCGTTCGATCCGGCGCGCTTCGTCGAAGCGCACGGCAAGACCGAGGACCCGGCGCAACGCCTGCTGCTCGCGGCCGCGGCCGTCACGGCCGGCGCGAAGGACGACTCCCTGCGCCGCGAATGCGAGATCGCGCTGTACGCGAAGGACGACACCGTCCGCCGCGCGGCGTTGATGCTGGCGCGCGCGTTGCGCGCCGAAAGTCTGATCCTCGCGCTGGAGCGGATCGCGACTTCTGCGACGCTCGAGGACGATCGCGCATCGGCTTTCTTGACGCTCGGAGCGATCGGAACACCGGAAGCCGTGGCGTCGATCGAGCAGGCGCTGAAGGCGACGACGACGGACCGCGCTCGCGCGGCGGCCTTGCGCGCACTCGCCGATGCGGGCGACGAGGGCTTCCTCGAACGCCATGCGCCGATCTTGAAATACGGAGCGATGAACCCGAGCACGGGTCAATTCGACCTCGTGCCGCTCGACGCAAAGCAGACGCAAGCTACGTTGTCCCAACTCGCGGATCTCGCCCGCACGCTGAAGGGCGAAAACGTCGGCGCGACGCTGTCGGCGCTGAAGAAGATCATGCAGGGCGAGACCAGCACCGACCGCGTGAAGGCGGCGGCGGGTCGCGGCCTGCGTGATCGTCTGGGGCAATTGGGGCCGTGGCTGCCAAGAGTCGGCGAGTTCGTCGAGGACGAGGAGTTCGGCGCGACGGTCCGCCGCCTGGCAAGAGCCTGCGGCCGAGAAGTGATCCCCGAGATCCTGGAGCAACTCGAGGCCGCGCAAGGCGACCAACGCATCGCGTTGGCGAAGCTAGCGGGCGCGACGCGCGACCCGCGAGCGATGGCGGTCTTCGACCGCTTGGCGGAGTCGGAGAGCGACGAGGACGTCGAGGTCGCGGATGCGGGGAGGGGCGCGGCACGCCGCGAGTAGTCGTCCCCGCGTCATCCAGTGGGGACAGAGCAGATGAGGGGACTGTCCCCAATCGCGAGCGCCAGTCGCGCGCATCCGCGCATGACGGGGACAGTCCCCTCATCTGCTCTGTCCCCCATGCGTCCCCGATGCGTCCCTCTCGGATCGTTCAACTTCGATCTTCCCGTCCCCCTCAACTCCCCGTTGAATACCGCGCCCCCCTTCCCCGAGCACTCCGATGACGCCAGGCCGCTTCCCCCCTCGAGTTCGCATCGCCCCCTCGCCGACGGGCGCCCCGCACGTCGGCACGGCCTACGTCGCCTTGTTCAATCGGACGTTCGCGAAGAAGCACCGCGGGCAGTTCATCCTGCGCATCGAGGACACCGACCGCACGCGCTCGACGCGTGAGTCCGAGGATGCCATCTACCGCGCGCTGCGTTGGCTCGGGCTCGATTGGGACGAGGGTCCGGACGTCGGCGGGCCGTGCGCGCCGTATCGGCAATCGGAGCGTTCGGCGATCTACGCCGACCACGCGCGGATGTTGCTCGACAACGGCACGGCGTACCGCTGCTTCTGCACGTCCGAACGCCTCGACGAGCTGCGTGCGTTCCAGCGCGCGGCGAAGCGACCGCCGGGCTACGACGGCCTGTGCCGCAAGATCCCGCAGGACGAGTCCGAGCGTCGTGCGACCGCCGGTGAGGCGTTCGTCATCCGCTTGCGCATCCCCGACGACGGCTCGACGGCGTTCGACGACCTGCTGCGCGGTCGCATCGAGATCGCGAACAAGGACGTCGACGATCAGGTGCTGATGAAGTCGGACGGCTTCCCGACCTATCACCTCGCGAACGTCGTCGACGACAAGCTCATGGGCATCACGCACGTGATGCGCGCCGAGGAGTGGATCCCGTCGACGCCGAAGCACTTGCTGCTGTATCGCGCGTTCGGCTGGGAACCGCCGGTGTTCTGCCACCTGCCGCTGTTGCGCAACCAGGACAAGTCGAAGATCAGCAAGCGCAAGAACCCGACCTCGCTCGAGTGGTACCAGGAGCAGGGTTATCTGCCCGCGGCGCTGCTCAACTTCCTCGCGCTGATGGGTTGGACGACCAACGACAACACCGAGATCTTCACGGTCGACCGCATGCTCGCGGAGTTCATGCCGGAGACGATCACTACGTCGAGTCCGGTGTTCGACCTGACGAAGCTCGATTGGCTGAACGGCGAGTACATCCGCGCGCTGACGACGGACGCGCTGACCGACAAGCTCGTCGCGTTCTACGCGGAGCGCGGCCGAACTCTCGATCGCACGCTGCTGTTGCGCATCGTGCCACTCGTGCGGGAACGCCTGAAGAAGCTGGTCGAGTTCGACGAGATGACGCAGTTCTTCTTCACCGACGCGATCACGATCGACCGCGCCGAGTTCGAAGCGGCGAAGAAGCTGACGCCCGACCAGCGCAAGCAGGCGCTGACGACCGCGCTCGCCGTCGTGCGCGACACGATGCCGTTCACGAAGGACGCGATGGAAGTCCCGATGAAGAACGCGTTGGAGTCACTCGGTTTCAAGATGGGCGACTTCTTCATGTGTCTGCGCGTCGCGATCACGGGCAAGCGCGCCACGCCGCCGCTGCTCGAGTCGATGGAGGTCCTCGGGCAGGACGTCTGCGCGCGGCGGATCGAAGCAGCGCTCACGATGCTGGCCGCCTGACCGGAACCGGCCTCGTGACGGGGACAGACGCGCCTCCGTCCCCGTCCGGAATCCTTGTCGGTGCTCGACGCTCCACACCGTGTTCCTTCCGACGACCTACGTGTCCAATCGGAGGAATGCGATGTCCCTTGTCCTTGCCCTGACCGTCGCGACCGCGTTACTCAACCCGCCCGCCGTCGAGGCGCAGTTGCGCGCAACGGGGGCTCCCCCCCTCGACGACGTCCTGCACGACGTCGACGCGGACGGTCGGCTCTACGCCGCCGGCGCGAACTACAAGATGATCTTCGGGCCAACGGGCGCCGAGTACGTGCCGCTGCTCGGCGCACGCGCGCCGAAGAACTCGCGCTTCGCGTTCCACGTCGACGGCCACAGCACCGCCCTCCCGCTGCGTGACGGCAACCGCGTCTCATTCGATCGCGGCACACTCGTCGAGATCTATGACCTCGGCGTCCACCAGGTCGAGCAGAGCTTTCTCCTGCGCGCTCCGCTTGGCGAGTCCGAACTGCGCGTGTCGGTCGCGACCGACGCCGTCTTCGCCGGCCGCGACGCGGCGGGGCTGCGTTTCGACGCGCAGGGCCTCGCGACGGTCACGTACGGCGACGCGACGTTGATCGACGCACGCGGCGACAAGGCCACGGTCGCGACGCGCTTCGAACAAGGCGCGATCCGCATCGCGTTGCCCGACGGCTGGCAGAACCCCGCGCGCTATCCGATCGTCGTCGACCCGGTCATCTCGACGGTCACCGTCGACGGCGGCAGCGATCGCGCCAAGAACCCGGACGTCGCCTACGCCTCGTCCGTCGACGTGTTCCAGGTCTCGTACACGAAGGAGTACTCGGCCACCGACTCCGACGTACTCGCGACGCGTTACGACGCGTGCGGCGGCACGGCGCTCGAGACGATCGCCCTCGACATCACGTCCAAGAACTCTCTGTTCCCGCGCGTCGCGTTCTCGTCGCCGCACTTCATGACCGTCTGGAGCAACGACGGCCAGAACATCTTCCTCGACGACGGCGAGATCGAGGCGCGGGCGCGCGTCGCGGGTAGCACCGCGGCGTCGGCGAAGTTCGTCGTGTCGAACCTGGTCAACGACTATCCGAGATCGGCCGCGATCGGCGGCAACGGACCCGGCGGACGCTTCCTGATCGCGTTCCAAGAGCAGACGTTCACGTCGATCCGCGTCGTCGGTCGGCTCGTGACCGCCGCCGGCAACGTCGCTGGCCTGTTCGAAATCGACGACACCGACGACGTGATGGATCCGGTCGTGTCGCCTTCGCCGAATTCCGCCGGCCGCTGGCTCGTCGCGTACACGAGCACGAACCTGTGGGACGGTTCGGGCCGTTACGACCTGCACGCCCGTCAGGTGAACACGAGCGGCGCGGTGGTCGGGAGTCCGTTCGCGATCGCGAACTCGACGTTCTTCGAGAGCGACCCCGCGATCGCCACCGACGGGACGAACTTCTTCGTCGCGTTCGCCCGCGACGTGTCGAGCGGAACGCGCGACATCTTCGGCCGCACGGTCACGTCGGGCACGACGCCGACCGTCGGCACGTTGTTCAACCTGACCGCGCTCGAACCAAGCGGCAGCGTCAACTCGTTCCAGTCCCAGCCCGCGCTGTCGTTCGACGGCGTGCGCTACGCGCTCGCGTACGTCGAGGGCCAGGGCCTCGACACTCCGATCCAGATCCGCGGCGCGACGTTCTTCGCGTCGCCTGCGATCTCGTTCCAGGAAGGCCACGTGCTGATCCAAGGCGGCACGACCGAGAACCGCCCGGTCCGGCTCGCCGGCGCGGGATTCGATCAGGTCGGCAAGCACATGGTCGTGTGGTCGCAGAAGAACCTGCCGTCGGGCGACGAGGACGCGCGCGGCGCGTTCTGGTCGACTCTGCAAGCCAGCGGCGGCAAGACGGTGCTGAACACCGGCTGCGGCGGCCCCGCCGAGCCGATCCTCGTGTCGGCGTCGATCCCGGCACTCGGGACCACCTGCACCGTCACCGCCGTGAACACGCACGCTCCGCTGCTCGCCATCGGTCCGCCGGTCCTGCTGCCCGCGTGCAGCACGTCGTGCCAGATCGGCGTCGGCGGGACGACGTACCTGCAGATGACGTCGCCGACCGTATCGATCCCGATCGGCTCGAGCCCGAGCCTGCTCGGCACTCAGTTCGCCGTGCAGGTGATGGACTTCCTCCCTCCGGCGAACGCGACCGAGTTCTGCAACTCCGGTGGCCAGAATTTCATGACGAGCGACACGCTCGTGTTCACGGTGCAGTGACCGCGACGAAACGTGCCGGCCTCCCGTGCATGCGCCTGCGCATCGCGGGAGGCCGGCAGGCGCGCGACGCCGCCGTTGCTCGCGTCGATGGATGTTCTGGGGCAAGACGTCTGCGGCCGCCGGCGGGTGTTCGAGCTCGATCGATCTCGTCCTGCGGTTACTGCGACCCCAGTCCCAGCTAGCCTCGGACGCTCGAGATCGACCGGGCGCACCCTGCGCGCCCGAACTCCGTCGTCGCTCACCTCCAGCCCGGGGATCCACCATGTTCAAAGTCTCGCTGCTCGCGATCGGCGCCCTCGCGTCGATGTTCGGAACCCTTCACGCACAAGTTCCGCGTTTGCGCGTCAATGGTGTCGGCGCCGCGACGAACGGCGCGGTCGCCCATGCCCAAGCGCTCCACGAACTCCAGATCGAGCTGCGTGGCACGCCCGGCGCCGCCGTCGCCCTGCTCGTGTCCGCGGACGCGTTCGACGGCGACCCCGTCGGCGAACCGATCGTGGCGAACGGTGCGTATCTGAGGCCATTCGTCGCGCCCGGCGTGAACGCGCCGCTGCACGCGTTGGTGGACGGCATCGGCGCCGGCGCGCTCGCGGGCGTGTTCGGCGTCGCGCCGAGCGACGTCGTCTCGACCGGACTGCCGCAGGCGCTGAACGGTCAAGGCTTGCTGAGCCTGCCCACACGCGCGCCGTCCGAGCTCACGTTGGTCAATTCGTTGACGCCCGGAGTACCGTTCCTGCTGCCGCTTCGAGTCGACGTCGTCGGCGACCGCGCGCATCTTCTTGCAGGCCGTCGAGCGCGACCCGCAGACGAATCAACTGCGCGTCGGCAACGGCGTGATCGTGGTGTTCGACGCGCTCGACTTCCCCGTGCGCCTCGCGTACTCGGAAGGGCTCGACGCGAATCCGAACGGTCAGGCTGCGTCCGATCGCCAATCGCTCGGCACCATCGGCGACGCGAATCTCGGCGACGCGACGCTCGCGGCGTTCGCGATCGCGCCGGACTTCAGCGGTGCGTTCGGCGGTGCGATCGACCTGTGGAACATCGAACTGGCCGGCACGCACGATTTCGTCGCGCAGAGCCACGCGTCGGGCACCGACCCATTGTCGACCAGTTGGTCGTCGTCCGATCCCGACGGCCCGGGGAACAACGCGAGCGCGCTGACCGCCGCACACCTGCGTGCGTCGGGCGTCGGCATCCTCGCGGTGGACGCTCCGGTCCTCGACGTCGAGAACCACGAGTTTCCCCGCATCCGTCTGCCGGGTCATCGCCAACTGTTCCATTGGAAGCAGAAGATCGGCGGCAATCCGGCCGCGTACGGCTTCGGAGTCCTGTTCGAAGAGACCGGCACATTCCGCAACCTCGTGCCCGCATCGTTCGGAACGTTCCTCGGCGCCGACACGCTGTCGCCATTCGATTGGGAAGTCGCCGTGTCGCCCGATGGCGACTTCGCGCTCGTCTGCCTCGATGAAGCCGGAGCACCGAACGACCGCGCATTCCTCCTCGATCTGCGGCCGACGCCCGGATTTCCCGGCGGCCTGCCGATCGTCGACGTCACGCCCGCGGTCGCGGCCGATGCCGTGACGATCCAAGAAGAGTCGTTCGCGTTCGTCGACGATGGCCAAGGTGGCTTCGTCGCGTACTTCGCGAGCTCGACGAACAGCGGGACGGGCCTGACGCCGAACCGTCTGTCGCGCGCTTCCACGGCCGCTCCGAGCGCCGCGACGCGCGTCCTGCCGACAGCCGGCGGTCCGGCGGCGGCCCTCACGCGGGTCGATCGTCAAGGCGTCGTCGCGAGCGACCATCGCTCGCTCGCCGTCATCGCGGGAACCGCTGCGATCGGCGAGGACGTCTACGTGATCAGTAGCGTGACTCGGACCACCGAGACCATCACGAACGTGACCGTCTTCCCGAGTCCGACCTCATTGGCGGAGTTCGGCGACGCGCGCGCGCAATTCGGCCGCCGTGGCACGTTCAATGCCGACGGCTCGCGCTTGGCGTTCGCGATCCAGCAGGGGGTCATTTCCGTGCCGGCCGTCGCGCGCACGAACGGCGCCGATGCCGGACTCGTGGTACCGCTGGCGACGGCCGTGACCGGCGGTGGTCAGTGGGACCTCATCGGTGACTTCCGGACGTTCGCCGAGTTCGTGTTCACGCAGGACGGATCGCACCTCGTCGTGACGGCGGGCTTCCCGGTCGCTGGCGCCTCGTCCGATCGGTTCGACGTCTTCGCGATCCGAATCGCCGATGGTGTCGCGTTCAACCTCACGCGCACGATGAACCCGTCGACGCTGAGCGGTCCCTTCGACATCCCGGCCACGATGGTCAACTTCGATCGGCCGACGGTCGATCCGCTGGGTTCGATGGTCACGCAAGACGGCGATCACTTCGTGTTCGTCCGCGACTCGCACGGGCTCTCGGCGATCAACGGCATCCCGTTCGACTTCGCCAACTTCGTCGCGATCGACCTGCGCAACGATCCGCAGACGAACGCGCCGAGCTTGCGCCTGACGAACATCACCGGCGCCGAGTTCGAGCCGTCCTTCGGCGTGGCACCACCGAGTCCGAACAACACGAACGTGTCGACGCGCGGCAACCTGTTCACCGAGGCGATCGCGGAGGACTTCCAACTGCGCCGCATCCCGAGCGGTCCGCTGGCGAACCACTACGCGTTCACCGCGCGGCCGGTCGTCGGCGGAGTCGTGGGAGCCTACGAGCTGTTCGCGTTCGACCTCGACGGTTCCGGTGAAGCGGTTCGGCTGACGCAGTTCGGCGGCTTTGCCGGCACCGATGGCACGCCGCGGATCCGCAACGTCGTCGCGCATCCATTCGACGCGACGCTGGCGTTCACGATGGACCCCGACGGCGCGAGCGGCCCGCTGTCCGCAAACGTCTACACGATCGCAGCCGGTGCACCGAACGCGGTCGCGGTCACCGATCCGAACGCGCCGTTGCCGCACCAGATCGTGCTGGGCTCGCTGGCGTTCACGCCGACGAACCCCGTCGGATTGGTGTGGGCGGAAGGCTCGCTCCTGGAGTCGTCCGCCGGCGCGACGATCGACCTCGTGACGTCGGCCGAGTTGAGCCCGATCGACGCCGGCGTGCGCTTCCATCGCTTCGCGCTCGGCGCGACGATCCCGGCGCAGACGTTCGACGTCACCAGCCCGATCCCGGTCGGAATGCGACGCTCGGTGATGCTGTGGAGCGCCGGCGCGCCGTGATGTGCGAGTGACGATCGTTCATTGCGCACGCGGCCCGATCCGGCACTCGCCGGGTCGGGCCGCATGCGTTCCATCAGGTTCCATCAGGGACGCAGCACCGTGACCTCGCCCGAAGCGAACGCGACCGGAACGCGGAGCACTTCGTGCCGCTTGTCGTCGAGCACGCACAGTGTGGTCGCTCCATCGCCGACGACGAGGACCGGCGTCTTGCCGTCGACCAGCGGAGCTTCGGCCAGCGACACGGTCTGATTCGCACGGCGCGACGTGATCATCCGCGGCTCGCCGTCGGCGCCGAGCATCTGGATCGAACCCGTCTTCACGCGGGTCGTTTCGATACGGAACGACCGGTGCCGCTCGAGCACGACGACGACGCGGCCGGCCCCACGCTCGGCGACCGAGATCTCGCGCGACGTCGAGTTGCATCCATGCACCGACACCTCGATCGAAAGTGCGGCCGCGGTGATCGCGTCGAACCGGAACGTGCCGTCGTCCCGCGAAGTCGAATCGAGTGACGGCAGGCCGAGACCGAACCCGAAGTTCAGGTACCGGACCGACCCGAGCTCGCGCGACACGCGGACGGTCGCGCCCGCGATCGGTACGCCGTCCCGCCCGGTGACGACGCCGTCGAGAGCGGACGTCGCGGACCGCGTCGGGAGCTCGAGCACCACGCCGTTCGAGCCGGCGGGGATCGGTGCCGTACGGACGACCTCGAGCGTCGAGCGCTGGCACGCGAGCAGCGTGTACGGGCGATCCGCGAGACCGCCGATCTCGAACGACCCATCCGCGGCCGTCACGGTCGCCGGGTTCTTGCCGGACGCGAGTTCCTCGTCGTAGACCGGTGCGTAGCTGTCGATGCAGAGCACCGTAGGATCGACCAGATGGACATCGATGTCCGCGAGTGGCGCACCGCCGGCATCGCGCACGACCCCGCGGATCGACATCGGTGGAGGCCCGAGGACGAGAACGACGTGGCTCGGCCAGCCGTCGATCGGCTTTCGGAACGACGCGCTGCGGTAGCCGCGCATCCCGGCGCGAAGGACGACCTCGCCATGGACCTCGCTGGCGCGGATCCCCTCCAGCGGTAGTCCGAATCGCCCGTGATCGTCGGTCGTGCGGATCGACTCACCGCCGCCGACCGTGGCTCCGGCGACCGGCACCCCGCTGGCGTCGACGACCTGCCCCATCAGCATCTCGTCCTTCACGGAGACGGGCGGCAACTCGATCCGCAGCGGGACGGCGGGATCCCGATCGGCGTGAGTGACCACGTACGTATGACCCGCGGCGCTGCCGACGACGACCACGTCGTCCAACGCGGGAATTTCGCCGAGCGCGAACGTCCCATCGGCGCTCGTCGTCGCCGTGAACGATGTTCGCTGCGAGCGGTCGAGTGGATACGGGATCGCCGCTTCGAGCTGGAACGGCAGCACGACGCGGACGCCTGCTCCGACCAGTGGCTCGCCGTCACTCGCGTCGACGACGCTGCCGCGCAGCGGGCGTGCGCGCGTCGCGACGACGACGAATGCGTCGCGTGGTCGCTCGATCGTGAACTCCGCGGTCATCACGGTAATGGTGCCCGGTTCGATGCACGTGATCGAACCCTGCGCCGCGGTGCCGATCAGCGTGAACGTGCCGTCCGCCAGTGCGCGCGCGGTCGTCGGCGCGGCCGAATCGTCGCTGCTCGGTGTGAAGCGCACCTCGGCGTTCGCGAACGATCGGCCATCCATGTCGACGACGCGACCCCGCAACTCGTACGTGGCCCGAGCGCTCACGTCAGTCGCATCCCCAGCCCCGCTCGGCGGCGGCGTCACCGATTCACGTGTGGCTTCCGTCGATGCCGAGCTCGGCTCGGTCGTCGCCGTGAGTCCAGACGCGTCGACGTGCGCGACGTCGCGTTCGACGGCAGCGCTCCCGCCGTCGTCCCGCGCGATCCACCACGACACCGCGACACATGCGACGACCAGCGCGCTCGCGACGAGCTTGACCGAACCGGACACGGCGAGACCTCCGACCGCGGCGAGCGCGGATTGCGAGTGGGCATACGGGACGAGCAGCGCGAGGCACGAACGACCGTCGTGCCCGGACTTGCGCTCGAGGGTTCGACGTAGGAGTTCGAGCGCGCGCTTCTCGCGCGACTTCGCGGTCGACGTCGGGACGCCGAGCGCGCGCGCGACTTCGTCGAACGAACGGTCCTCGTAGAAGCGCATCAGCACGACGTCGCGCAGCGCGGGTTCGAGGGCCAGCACGGCGTCGACGAGTGCGCTGCGCGCGCTCAATTGCGCCGCCGTCTCGGCGACGTCGACGTCGTGACGCTCCAGCGTTGCCGCGGCTCTCTCGCGGCGCGCTCGCCGTTCGTTGCCACGCGCCCATTGGATCGTGACGTGGCGGAGCGCCGTGCTGAGCCAACCGCGCGCGAACACGCCGTGGCGCGTCGCGCGCAGCCACGTCTCTTGCGCGACGTCGTCGGCGACGTCGGGATCACCGACGACGCGGCGTGCGAGTCCGCGCAACCAACGGTCGTCGACCGTCAGCTCGTTGGAGAATCCGTCGCTGCTCATGCGTTCCATGCCCGCAGAGACGCCACCGACGCGGTGGCGGTCGACGGCGATTCCAACAATCCGCGAACGAAACGGGGCCGGCCTCCCTTTCGGAAGACCGGCCCCGCGGAGCTCGCGCCGAGTCGATTCGGCGCTCCTCACCCACCCATCACTGGATGTGCATCTGCAGCCCGTTGGTGGCCGAGTACACGCCGTTCGCCGAACCCGAATCGGCCGGGAAGAACTGCATGAACAGGTCGACCGACGGCGTGCCCGGCGGCAACAGCGCGGGCAGCGACACCGCGCCCGAGCCGTTCAGCGGCAGCGTGATCGCGGTCGGCAGGATCGTGCCACCGAGGAGCAGCGTGCACCCGCTGCCGAGCGACGCGCTGCCCTGCGCCGTCGCGAGCAGCAGCGTGCCGCTCGAGCTCGGCTTGCCGTTCGTCACGCTGATCGTGATGCCGTTGCCCGCGGCCGGGACGCCCGAACCCGACAACGCCGGGACCAAGCCTCCGGTCCCCGCGCAACCGGCGCCGTAGGTCGCGAAGAAACCGGCCGGAGCCGGATCCAAGCGGTACAGCAGCACGTCGTCGAGGTTCCAACCGCCGTACTCGAGTCCGCCGTCCGACGTCAGTCGGAACGCAAGCTGGACCGACGCGTTGTTCGCGGCCTGCGCCGAGATGTCGAGTTCCTGGTTCGTCCAGGCGCCATCGAGCAAGTCGCCGCTGGCGGGATTCGTCCAGACCTGCGTGCCGTTGACGCGCACGGAAGCCTGATCGAACGCGCCCTCTTCGACCGCGAGCCAGCGCTTGAACTGCAGCTTCACCGACGACGAACCACTGAAGTTGAACGTCGGCGAACGTAGCTCACCGGACGAGCTCGGCTCGTACTTGCCGTCCGTTCCGGTCGCCGAGAGGTCGGTGCCCCACACGCGCGTTCCGGAGAACGCCGCGGTCGGGTCACTGCCTTCGTTGGACGCCGCCGGGTTGTTGCGCTGCCACTGGTCGCCGTTCGAACCGGACAAGTTCACGTGCGTCCAGCCCTCGTCCGTGCCGGCCTCGAAGTTGAAGAACGCGAGTTGGACGAACAGACCGTGGTGATACACGTTCGGTCCGTTCGCTCCGGCGGCCGGCGAATCGAGCTGGCTGCCCGATGCCGTGCCCGTCGCGTGGACGTACCAACGCACCGACGTCTGGTTGGCCTGTCCGGGGATCAACGCCGACCATTCGTTCGGGTTGCCGGTCGGCGCCATCGCCAAGTTCTGGAACGCACCGTTGTTGACCGAGAAGCGCACCTGCGCGCTGGCGACCGAGCCCAGCAACGACGTGATCGTCGCCGTGATCTGGTTGCCCTGGAACGGCGACACCGACGCGTTCTGCGCCGGTCCGACGACGCTCGTGAACGCGAGGTCGGGCAGCGCGATCGTCGGCCAGTTGTAGGCCTTGAAGCCGGTCGTGATCTCCGTGAAGTGCGGCGTACCGTTGCCGACGTTCGCGTCGTCGTCGTCGAGCGCGAGCCAGTGGTCCTGGATCACGTTGACGATCGTCTTGTCGTTGAACGACTGCATCCAGCCGAGGAAGAGCGCGTCGTGGACCGCGTCACCGGCGACGTTGCCGAGCGACACGTTCAGGTTGTCGCGCACCTTCCAGATCGCCGAGGCCAGCGCCTGACCTTCGGTGTGCGAGGCGCCACCGTTGCAGCTCTCGCTGCCGTCGGACGCGCACTTCTTGACGGACGTCTGCAGCGCACTGCGCAGGCAGCCGGCGCCGAGGAACGAGTCGAGGCACGGGCTGTCGGTGATCGTGTAGGCCCAAGCGTCGGCGTTGCCCTCGTGGAAGGCGCCCGACATGCCGGAATCGTTGTTGTAGACGTCGTTCGCCCAGTGGCCCTCCTCGTGCAGGACGACCGGCCGATACGACGTGTTCGAGCAACCGCCACCCGTCTTCAGGAACTGGATCGCGTTGCCGACCCACACCGCGTTGCAGGTGGTGATTCCCGCGACGCTGTTCTGGTTGACGTCGGCGACGACTTGGAAGTCCATCGACGTATCGGCCGCGTCGACGCTCTTCACCCACAGGCGGAACTGGTTGACCCAGTGGTACGCGGCCATTTCGCCGCTCGGGAACTCGGTGTTCGCCGGGTTGAACATCACGTTCACGGGCGCAGCGTTCGTGGCGCCGGTGATCGTGAACGACGAGTCGGCGCCCTGGCCGTTGTTGACGTTCACGTACGGGCCGCGCAACTCGAAGAACAGGTTCGTCGGACCATTGCCCGCGATCGAGAAGTTGCCGCTCTCGTCGGTCGTCGCGAGGATCGCGCCGCCCGCGCTGCCGTTGCGCACGTGCATGAACGGCAGTGCGACGGTCTCCTGATTCGTCGTCGTGTTGGTCTCGCCGCCGGTGTTCGTGTGACCCGACGCGTTGCCGCCGATCACGGCATGCGCGGTCGCTTCGACGTGGAACACGGTCGCGTCACCCTCGGCCGAGACGTAGACGCGCGCTTGCGCCGGCACGTCTTCGAGCGAGAGGAAGCCGGGCGACGACAGTTCGAGGACGTAGACGAGCGTCGGGCCGCGTTCGGCCAGCACGTTCTTGCGACCCCAGTGGATCGACGGGCCCATCACGCCCATCGTGACGTCGTCGACCGACAATGCCGGAGCGCCGAGCTTCTGCTGGTAGGCGACGTTCGCGGCCGCGATCGCGGCGTCGAGCGTTCCGTTCGGCACCAGGTCGATCGCGCCGACCCCGGGCACGCCGGTCGTGTCGAGAGCGATCACGTCACCGCTCGCGCGGTCGAACAGCACCGTGACGTGGCCGGCAACGACCGGGATCCCGTCGACCACTTGGTCGAACGAAACCGCAACCTTGTCCGACGATCCGAACTTGGCGAGGTCGAGGAACTCCACGCGGTTCAGCTTCAACTCGCGCGAGTCGAATCCGAACACGTCCGCGTTGGTGTCGACGGCGCCGATCGCGGCCGCGACGAACTCGACGTCGGTGCGCGGCGCGTTGCCTTGGTGCGGGATGCGTTGACCCCAGACGAACGTGGGTTTGCCGGCGGCCACGTCGACCGCGACCTTCCAACCGTCGCCGTGACGCGCGAAGAACGCGTCGAGCTGGGTCGACTTGCCACCGTCGGAACCGGGAGCACCGGGTGCGACTTGGGCGAACGCGAAAGGAGAGCACGCCAACGCGGCAAGCGCGCCGGCGACGAGTCCATGGACCGTCGAGCGGATCATCAGCGGGAATCCTCCGGGACGAAGCGGAACAGGGGGAGAGAGGAGCTCTTCCGGCGCTCACGCGCCGTCCAAGCCTTGCACCGGGTCGCGTCAACCTCTGCCGACGCGAACAGGCGCCACGGGGAAAAAAACCGCGTGTGCCTGCCTGGGTTGTGCCCGGTCTTGCGCAGGATCGCAAACTCTTTGCGATCCGACTGGAAGAAAGTTGCAGGAGCTGGCGCCCAGGTTCCCTGGTTTTTCAGATGAGGGAAGGTTTCCCCGTGTTCGGAGGGCTCGAGTGGCCGATTCCGGTCAGGATCCGTGGTTCGTTCGTGCGTTCGACGCCGGTTACCTCGCTCGTTACGCGCATCGCGATCGGGCCGAGGCCGACGCGACGATCGCCTGGCTGACCGGATCCGGACTGGTGCGGGCCGATGGTCCCGTCCTCGATCTTTGCTGCGGTGCGGGGCGACACGGCTCGGCGCTGGCGAAGCGCGGCTTCACGGTCCACGGCTTCGATCTGTCGCGGGACCTGTTGCACCACGCGCGCTCGACCACGCTCGACGCTGGCCGACCCGTGCGGCTCGTACGCGGATCGATGGATGCGCTGCCGTTCCGCGACGCCGCGTTCGCGACGTGCATCCACATGTTCACGGCGTTCGGCTACTTCGCACGCGACGAACACAACCGCTCCGTCTTGCGCGAGGTCGCACGCACGCTCCGACCTGGCTCCAGGTACGTCCTCGACCTGTTCAACGGCCCGTTGATCGTCGCGCAACTCGTCCCCGAGTCGACCACGACCCGCGACACGACGACGGTGCGCGAGGCCCGCGCGTTCGACGCGTCGACACGGAGGCTCGAGAAGACCATCGAGATCACCCACGACGACGGCCACGTCGACCGACGCTTCGAGAGCGTTCGCGTCCTCGACGTCGACGAGGGCACGCGTTGGCTGTGCGACGCGGGCTTCCACGACGTGCGCGTGTTCGGCGATTACGCCGGCGGGCCGTACGACGTGGACGCGAGCCCGCGCCTCGTGTTCATCGCGAAGCGCGCGTGAGGCCGGTCACGCCCCCGCGGCCTTCTCGACCTTCTCGAACTCGTCGTCGCCCTTCTTCAGCGCTTGCTCGTACGGCGGGATCGCCTTGTCGTAGAGCTTCAGCGTCGTCGCGGGGATCTTCAACTTCTTGGCGTCGTCCTTCATCTGCTTCAACGACGCGAGGAATTCGGCCGTCACGTAGCCCTCGGCGAGATACGCCTTGGCCACCAGGTCGATGCCTTCCGCGAACGCGCGCTGCGGGTCCTTCTCGAGGAACTTCTCGTAGTCCTGCCAAGCGCGCTGCGCTTCGCCTTCGTGTTCCTTGACGCGATCGACGAACGTCTTGCGGAACGCTTCGCACGCCGGAACGGCTTGGTACTCGCGCAGGAAGCGACGCGCGTGTCCGATCCACGCGGGCGCCGCCTCGAGCTTCGAGGCGTTCTTGTCCTTCATGCTCTTCTCGAGCGCGGCGACGTGCGCGGCCGCGATCCGCTCCACGCGAGCGATCTGGGTTCTCGCCTTCTCCTTGTGCTCGGGAGTGCAAAACGTCTCGCCGAGGATCCGACGCGCGACGAGATAGCGCGCGACCACGTCGACCCCGTCCTTGCGCGCCAGCAAAGCGTCGAACGCCGCTTCGGCGCGCACGGAGTCCTTCGACGCGGTCCCGACGCAGTACCAGAGTTGTTGCTGGGCCTGGTTCCAATCGGGCCAGTGGTTCCAGCCGATCAGCGAGCGCAGGCGGCAGTTGGGGTAGTCGGCCTTCACGTACTCGGCGATCGCCGCGACGCTTTGCCCGTACGGCACCACCGGATCCGCCGTGCCATGCATCAACGCGACAGCGATGTGATGGTGCTTCTTGGACAGCGTCGTCCCGATCCACGTCCCGCTGGCTTGACCGACCACGCCGCTGACGAAGTCGGGGTACTGCCCGGCGTAGTACTGCGCGAAGAACGACCCTTGGCTGTGCCCGTAGAGGTAGGTCTCTTTGATGTTGAAGATCTTCCGCAGCTCGAGGTGCAGCGCATGCAGCCGACTCGTGTCCTTGTCGGCCTGCATGAAGTTGAACGTCCCCGCGTTGTTCGCGCGCGTCCCGTCCGGCGACACCACGATGTCGTGCGGACAGAACTCACCAGCCGGGTGATTCGCGAAGCCCCAGCGCCGATCGAGGTTCGATCCGTGCAGGATGAACACGAGATTCGTACCGGCCTGCTTGTCGTAGTCCTTCGGCACGAAGTACTGGAAAGCGAGCCCGTCGGCTGCCTTCGCTTCGTAGACCTCGCCCTTCGCGTCTGCGGACGGCGCGCGCTGCTTGGGCTCGTCGGCGTTCGCGAATGCCACGATCGAGCCGGCGAGCGCGACGACGCGCACGAACTCACGAATCATCGGGGTGCCCTCCGAGAGGGCGCGATGCTACCCGCGGTTGCGCCCGATGCTCAGCTCGCCAGAGCCTTGTCGATCGCCGACCGCAGCTCCGCCGAATCCGGCGCGGCCTTGCTGTTCCAGAAGCCGATCACCTTGCCGTCCTTGCCGACGAGGTACTTGCAGAAGTTCCAACCGGGCAACGATCCGGTCGCGCCGCCGAGCAGCTTGTAGACCGGCGACTGACTCGGCCCCGCCTTCGTCTCGCACTTTTCAGCCAGCGGGAACGTCACGCCGAACCGCTGCGTGCAGAACGTCCGGATGTCGGCAGCGGTCCCGGGCTCCTGCCCACCGAACTCGTTGCTCGGGAAGCCGACGACGACGAGCCCGCTCGACCCCTTCTCCTTCCACAGCTTTTCGAGTCCCTCGTACTGCGGCGTGTACCCGCATTCGCTCGCGACGTTGACGACGAGCACGACCTTGCCGGCCCAATCCGCGAACGAGGCGTCCTTGCCCTCGAGGGTCTTGAACGCCACCGAGTGGATCGACTGGTCCTTCATCGAGGGATCCTCCGTCACTTTGGTCTCGAAGAAACGGGAGCAACCCGGCAGCGCGAGCAGCGCGGCGGCGATCGACTTGAGGAACGTCTTCATCGCGAGGGGTCCGTTGGGCTGAGTGAGGCGGGGGGAGAGGATAGCGCGGGACGGAGCGCGGGTGGGCGCGCGACTGGGATCAGGGCGGGGGACACATCGGGGACGGAGGGGGGTCTGTCCCCGTCAGGCGTTCGCGTTCCTTCCGCGAGGGACGCGAGGGACGAAAGACTGTCTGCGGCAGTCTTTGGCGCGCTGCGCGCGCCAGTGAGAAGGCGATCCGCGGCAAACGTCGCTCGAAGCCTCGGTCCGAACCTGTTGGTGATCCACGACGTAGCGCGCGTGCGATAGCCGCCGGCAATTGGACGCGGGTACCCGCGTCCAATTGCCGGCGGCTATCGCACGCGCGCTACGCGGCGGGGGCACAAGGACTTGCGCGATCGTGTCGAATTGTTGGAGTTCGGTTCACCGGTTCACCGGCGAGGCCGAGCCGAGCGGGCCGGGGGCCGTGAACGTGAAAGGGACAGGACAGGGACGGATGCGCCTCCGTCCCCGTCCTTCGCCCGTCCTTCTGGCCACGGGGACAGATCGGGGACAGACCCGCCTCTGTCCCCGTCGTTCCTCCGGCTTGCGCCGAGAACCGCCACTCCTCCCTCGGTCTCAGGCCGCGCGCGCGTTCAAGAAACCATTCCGCAGCCAAGGGACGTCGGGAACGGGTTCTCGCCGCGGCCTCTCATTGCCCGCCGCGGCTGTGGCGATCCGCTCTACAACCAGCGCGAGAATCGCACCCGAGGTTAGATCGACAGGGCCCGCCAACCACGCGGAGCCCAAGCCACCCCCGCGGCTTTGAGAGGCCGCGGCGAGAGCCCGTTCCCGACGTCCCTTCGCGTGAAGTCTCGCGAGCGGCCCAAGGGCGCGGGGGTTGCCAAAGGGGGGCTTCGCTCGCTTGTGAAGCCCCCCCTTTGGTCGCTCGACCGCGAGCGGTCGAGCGAAGGGGGTGCGGGGGAACGGAGTTCCCCCGCCTGAATGGATGGTCAGCACCATCCGGCCCAACGGCCCGAGTGTCATTTCAGGTACTTCGCCCACTCCTGGCCATCGGTGTCGCTCGTGAGTCGAGCTGCGCTCGGCGCCAGCAGTTCCGCGACTTCCGCGCTTACCAGCATCACCAGGCCCGTTGCCGAGTTCTCGACCGGGACTCGGCCGTCCGGGAGCGGCTTGCCGATCCGCAGCTCCAGCGGTTCGCCGGGCTCGGCGAAATGGCGCACGATCGCGACCGGCGTCGCGATCGCGTCGGCGACCGCGGCTCTCTCGACGATCGCCGCGTACGGCGCGCGCGACGCGAACGTCGCGTACATCGACGCCGGCGCCTGCGCGGCGACCGTCGTCGTCCCGCCGCTCACGACGATCCACTCGAACGGGCTGACTCCTTGGCGCATCTCCTCGTCGGTGATCTTCTTCTCGCGCACCGTCAACTCGAAGCGCGTGCCGAAGCGCTGGACCTGCAACTGCTTCCACTGCCGGCCTTCACCCGGCCAGCCCTCGGGCACCAGCGCGACGTCCGCGAGCGGCAGCGCCGCGCTGCCGGCTGGCCTGCGCACGAGGCTCGCCAGATCTTCGTCGAGCTGGAACACGGTGTCCGTGCCGACGCGTCTGGCGTAGCACCCCGCGGGCTCGGAGAAGCTCGCACCGAGTTCGACGGCGACCACGGGCGAACCATCGGCGGCGGCGAGCTCCAACACGATCGGAGTCGCGAATCCGAGCGCGCTCGCGACGTCGGCATCCCGCGTGCGGATCACGCCTTCGACGCTGCGCACCGAATCGAGCACGGCTTTCACGGCCGACGCCTTCGCGATCGCGTCGCTCGCCGCGGGAATGCGCCAGTAGCCGTCTCGCAGCACGAACTCGAAGCGCACGCCGCCGGGTTCGACGATCGCGAAACGCGTGTCGACGAGTCGCGTGCGCTCGCCCGCATCGAGCAAGCGCCCGACGCGCCCCATCGTCGCGCGCCGCGAAACCTCGGCATCGCTCAACGCGCGATCGAGGCGCACGAGCCCGAAGCATGCCAACGCCAGCAATCCATGCAGCAAGACGCTCTTCACGCGAGCCTCCGCAGCAATGCCAACCAACGCGCGATCCCGATCAGGACCCCGACCACCGGCAGGAATGTCAATGCGAACACGCGCTGCCGCGTGCGGAACTCCTCGTCCGGCGGCGCGAACGCTTGCGCGACGTGGCGCTTCGCGACCAACGCCGTGAACTCCGGTCCGAGCGCGAGATCGACGACGAGGTTCTCGAGCAGATGATCGGCGCGGAACCGCTCCGACAACTCGAGCAGCCAGTCGTCCTTCCACAGCTCCGAGCACGCAGACATCACGATGCGGCCGGGCTTCCTCTCCGCCACCGGTTCGAGCTCGGGGAACGCGGGGACTTCGCCTTGCTTCGGTTGACCGTCGGGGCCGATCTCGACCGGCGCGAATGCGAACGCGCGCTTCGGCCACGGGAGCGTCCCACGCAGATCGACGACGAGAGGTAGGCGCGGTCGGATCGCGATCTCCTTGCCGTCCTTGTCGTGCGGCGGATCGACGAGCAACGCGCGCTCGAGCCAACCGCCGGCCCACAGGAAGGTCCACGATCGCGCCGACGTCGTCAGCAAGGTGCGCGCGGTGAGCCCCGCGGCGGCGAGCTGCGCGCCGTCGAACTCGAAGAAGCTCGAGAACAGGAACGGCAAATCGCCGAGTCCGCGCAACGTGCCGTCCAGCTCGGGGCCAGGGCTCGACAACACGCGCACGTTGAACGGGGCCGCGAGGTCGATCGCGCGGAACTCGCGGCGTGCCGACGCGTGGACCTGGCTCTCGAACGGCACGTGCGTGTGCAGCGCGTCGAACAGGACTTCGCGCACCAGCTTCACCCCGAACTCGGGGAACCAGAACTGGTCGACGTCCGGCGATTGCGGCTGCGGCCAGAACACGAAGTCGAAGTCCGCGCCGCGGTACTGACGCGCCTGCATGACGAAATGCTGCGCGGCCACGAGCGCAGATCCGCCGCGATACGCGTGCCGCGCGAGCACGGCCATCATCGCTTCGCACGGGCGCCGCGGCTGCAGCCACACGATCGCCGCGACGTCCTGCGGCAGCACCGGCTGCTGCGGGTTGACGTGCACGACGTCGAAGTCGAGCCCCGCCAGCACGGCGCGCGCGGCCGCGTAGACGTCGATGCCCTTCGGCGGGATCAAGCCACGCGATTGGAAATACTGATGCGCTTCCGCGCCCGACAGCCGCGGCACGTCCGAGGCCACCGCGAGCGTCGCGCGCTTGCCGGTCTCGAGCCGCCACAGCGCGAACGCCAACCGGAACTCGAGGTTCTCGCACGCGCGCGGCGTGGCGAACTCGAGTTGTTCGCGTCGTCCCCGCGCTTCGAGGCGCAGCGTCGCGAACACGCTGCGCACCGTCGTCGCTTCGTCGCGCGTGCTCGTCGCGCGCCGCGCGCGAACGCCTTCGCGTTCGAGCGCCTTGCGCTCGTCCTGCGTCAGCGCATCGGGATGCACGACGTCGAGTTCGAGTTGCGCCCCTGCCCCACGCAATCGATCGAGCGCGCCGCGCAGCCGCCCGATCGGTTCCTTCATCTCCGGCGGCAGCGCCGCGTCGGACGACACGAACCACGTCGCGCGGAGGCGACCCTCGCCGCTCGCGCGTTCCGCCAGTGCGGCCGTGAGCGGCTCGAAGCGCAGTAGGCCCGCGCGACTGACGTCCATCGCGCCGAGCATGCGAGCTGCGATCAACGTCAGCGCGGCTGCCGCGGCCACTCCGAGGATCGAGCGCGTCGCGATCCCCGTCGACCGTGCCGCGCGCGCGAGCGCGACGCCGGCCACTCCGCGCCGACGACGCACGAGACCCAGCACGAGCGGGACGAATCCGATCGCGAACAGCCGCCAACTCGTGCGCGCGAACGCGGACTGCTCGGGCAACGGCTGCGCGGTGTCGAGCGGCAAGCGGGCGTAGAGCAGCCGCTCCTGCGTCGTCATCGACTCGCAGATCACTTGCACCAAGCGCTGGTGCGCTCGCTGCTCGACGTCGAGGAACTCGTCCCGAAACGGCGTCGCCGCACCGGCGAGAGCGAGGAATCCGCGCCATGGCTCGACCGGTTCGACGCGGATCAGCAGCGGTTGCTTCGCGAGCGGAACGCCCACTTCCGTCCCGAGCGCGCTGGTCGCGACGAAGCGACCGCCGACGTCGATCGTCCAGGTGTTCTCGGACGTGGTGATCAGCGGCTCCGCGACCAAACCGAGTTCGGCGAGCCGCTCCGCATCGGGCGTGAACGTCGTCGGCGTCGCGAACTCGACCTGCCCGCCGAGATCCGCGCTCATCGACTTGAAGTCGAAGTTCGGCGCGATCGCGAGCACGCGATACGGCTCGCCGGCCGCCCCGGACGCCGCATCGACGCCGACGTTGCGCGCATCGAGGATCAGACTCTTCGCGGCACTCAGCCCGAACCCCTGCGCGAGCGCGTCGACGCCGAACGAAGAGTCCTCGAGTTCGAGCGCGCTGCCGCCCGGGACGCTGGCGTCCGCGACGACTCGATGACGCCAGCGCGAGCCCGCGACGAACGCGCTGCGACCCCGATCGATGAAGTGCCGCAATCGCTCGATGGTCGGCGCGTCGATCGCCTTCGGTTCCATCCAGATCAACGCGTCGCAACGCTCGAGCGCCGGGTCGAGGTCCGAGTCGAGCGCGACGACTTCGCCCTTCTCCGCGATCTTCGCGCGCAGCTTCGCGTAGCCGACCTTCGGCGTGATCAGCCCGAACCGCGGCACGCGCGGTTGCTCGAGTCCATCGAGCTGCGCGATCACGAGGCGCGCGAGCTGCCGCACGTGCTCACCGCGGATCCCGTTCGCGACGGCCGGAGGCAGCGTCCCGCGTGCGACGGTCAGCGTCGACCAGATCTCCTGCTCGGTGACGGCGTCCTTCGTCACGCTGCGCACGCGCGTCGGCGCCACCTTGCGCCGCGCGGCGAAGCGCACGAGATCGTCGTCGCCGGCCGGATCGACGATCTGGAAGTCGAACTGCCGCGGGTTCACCGCGCGCATCGCTTCGAGCACGTCGGCGACGTCGGCTTCGAGCGAGCGCAGCCGCGACGGCATGTGCTCGCGCGCGGTCACGAAGTACTGCACGAACACGCGCTCGTCCAACTTCGCGAGGCGCAAAACGACATCGGGATCGAGCTGCGTGCGTTGCACGCGTCCGACTTCGACGCGCGCCGCGGTGAACCGCGTCGCCACGCGCGAACACAGCGCCGCGACCGCGACACCGAGAGCGAGCGAGATCAGCAGCGGGATGCGGAGTCTCATGCCCGCGCGCGCTCCAACGCCCGCGTCGTCAGCCACAGGAATACGGTCGAGTACACCGCCGCGTGGACGAGTCCCGCGAGATGCAACTCGCCGCGCGCGGCGGCTTCGAGATGCGGCAACAGCGCGACCGAGTCCTTCAACAGAGTCCCGACCGCGAGCGCGGGCGCGAGACCGTCCAACACCGCGACCACGGCATCGTTGCCGAGCAGCACGAGCGCCACGCCGAACACGGCCGCGACGACGAACGCCACGATCTGATCCGTGACGAGCGCCGACACGAACATGCCGAGTGCGATCAACACGCTCGACGCGAGCACGATGCCGACCATGCCGCCGACCACGAGCCCGAGGTCAGGATCGCCGAGCGCGCACAGCATCACGACGATCGGCAATGCGCCGAGCAGGAACATGCCGACCAACAGGAACGCCGCGACGAACTTGCCGAGCACGACCTGCGCCGGAGCGACCGGCAGCGTCAGCAGCAGTTCGAGCGTGCGCGTCTTGCGCTCTTCGGCGAACAGCCGCATCGTCACCGCGGCGAGGAAGAACGGCAGCAGCAGCGGCACCACGCGGAAGTACGCGTCCATGCCGACCACGCCGTTCAGGAAGAACTCGTTCATGAAGATCGCGTTCACGAGCACGACGAACGCGCAGGTCGTGACGGCTGCGATGCGCGCGTCGAGGTACGCGCCGGCCTCGCGCATCGCGATGACGAACGAGCCCCGCAGGAACGACGGCGCGCGCGCTGCATCGACGCTCATGACGACCTCCCCGCGACAGCCGCATGCGCACGCACGCGTTCGAGCACCAAGTGTTCGACCGTGGCGTTCTTCTCCCTCGCCTCGCGCTCGAGCTCCGTCACCGGCGCGTCGGCGATCAGCACGCCCTGATGGATCAGCAGCACGCGATCGCACAGCGCCTGGACCTCCGCCAGGATGTGGCTCGAGAACAGGATCGTGCGACCCGGTCTCAAGCCGCGCACGAAGTCACGGAACGCGACGACTTGGAGCGGATCGAGTCCGTGCGTGGGCTCGTCGAGCAGGATCACCGCGGGATCGTGGACCAGCGCGGCCGCGAGCCCGATGCGCTGGCGGAACCCCTTCGAGCACTCCCCCACGCGCTTGCCGAGCACGGAGCCGAGTGAGCACCGATCGACGACCCACTGCGTGCGTTCGCTGCGTCGAGCCCCCGCGAGTCCGTGCATGTCCGCGATGAAGCGCAGGAAGCGGTCGACACGCATGCCGTCGTAGAGCGCGTTGTGCTCCGGCAAGTAGCCGATCGAGCGCCGCACCGCCGCGGCTTGGCGCACGACGTCGAACCCCGCGACCGTGATCGAGCCCTCGTCGGGCTCGAGCCACGTGCTGAGCATCTTGAGCAGCGTGCTCTTGCCGGCGCCGTTCGGGCCGAGGAAGCCGATGATGCTGCCGGGTTCGAGGGTGAAGGAGACGTCATCGACTGCGATGACGGAACCGTAGCGCTTGGTGAGGTGGTCGACGCGGATCATGCGGGCGGGAGTCTAAATCGAAGTTCACGATTCTGTTATGCCGCGAGGCCGAGCGAGAAGCGCGCAGGCGAGGAGGATCGACGAGGCGACTCAATGGAAAGAGTCGGAGAGTCGATCCGACGAAGCCTGCGCGGTTCGCAGCCGGCCGCAGCCATGACAGAATCGTGAACTTCGATTTAGGTGAGGGCGAGGGGATTTGCGTGCGGGGAGAGAGGCCCGCAACGGATGAAAGGGACGCGAAGGGTTCAGGGACTGTCCCCGCATCGGGGACAGTCCCCGTCATGCGTTCGCGTTCCTTCCCGGGGGAGGACGCAAGATGCGGGAAACTTGGGCCACTTCGCTTTTCGTACCGCGAGCTGAGCTCGCGTCTTGGTGTGTCAGTGGTTGCGGAGGAGGCGGAGGTCTTGGAGATCGGACGCGCCTTTGATCTCGTCGATCGTGATCTGGGTTTTCACGGGTTCGAAGCCTTCGAGTTCCAGGTCGACCTCCCATGTGCCGGACATGTTGGGTTCCTCGATGCTGCAGCGGCCGCCTTGCAGCATGCGCTTGCCTTCGATCGTTCGCTCGCCTTGTCGGGCTACGAAACTCAGCGTGATGCGTTCGATCGGTGAGCCGTCCTCGTCGCGCAGGAGCAGGCGCAGGCCCCTTGGCCTTACGACGATGAGATGCTCACCGTAGTCCGGGTCGAGGTCGCCCGCTTCGACCACGAGCGTGTTGCCGCCCCGCCTTGCTTGGATCGTCACGCGGGGCGGATCGGAATTGCAGACGAAGACCGTGCAGCGGCCCTCCGCCTTCAGGCTGCCGACCGTGACCCCCTCGACGAGGACCTCGCCGGTTTCGATCGGCGTACCGTCGCCGTCGACGACGCGGACCGACAACGGGATCGTGCCGCGCGTCGCGATCAACTCACCGACTTGGACGACCGCGTCCGCGCTCGGCACGATGACGACGCGCGTCGGCTCGGGCGCGAGGCAGCGACGCTCCACGGTCAACGCGTAACGCCCGCGGCGCACTCCGTACACGCGGAACGTGCCGTCGGGTTTCGTGTGCGCGCGATGTTCCGATGCGGATTCGTCGAGCGATCGCGCGACGACGATCAGGTCGCGCTCCGTCGCGTGGTTCTGGTCGCGGACTCGGCCCACGAGTTGGCCGACCGTCGTTCCGAGCCGCACGATGGGTCGACGGACGATCGCTCCGCTGGCGTCGGCGATCCGGACGGCGTCCCCCGCTTCGAATCCCGGGTGCGTCGCCACCACGTCGATGGTCATGCCCTTCGTGAACCGAAGCGCCGGGATCGAGCACTGCCCGGTCGGCCCCGTCGCGGCGGCCCACGGGCGTTCGCGCGTGCGCGCGGCATCGGAGATCCGCAACACGATCGAGGCGCCGACGACCGGCGTCCCGGTTGCGTCGACGACCAGCGGCTCGATCGGACCGATCGCGTCGACCTCGAGCGGCACCACGAACGCGCCGTCTCCCGCGGGGATGTCGATGGTCGTGGACCCCAGCTCCGTGCCCTCGAGCTGCGCGCTGACTTTCGTCGAACCGAGCGTGAGTTGGAGAGGGCTCAGACGCCCGGGGTCGAAACTCAGGAGTGTCCCACCGGGGAGTCCGGGCGTCGGCGTCGTCACCGCGAAGCCGACACCCGCCGTCACATCACTCCCGTCGATGCGCGAGCGGGCCTGCAGATCGACCCGCCGCCGAGCCAGGCCTGGTTCGAGCGACCGATTCCGACTCGGCGCGAGCAGTCCGCTCAGCAGGAGCGATTCGCCTTCGCCGGGCGCCTCGCGTCGGGTCGGCGAGATGGGCTCGGGCGATAGCGGCGCCGGCATGGGCTCGGGCTCGGAATCCGCGACGGCCGGGACGTCCGGCGCGACGCTGACGCGATCCCCGTCCAGCACGCTGAACAGCACGGCGATGCCGGCGACGAGCAGGATCAGCGTGATCGTGAGGAAGCGCATGGGGAGCTACGCCGGAGGTTCGGGCGTAGGGATCATGCCGATCCCCGGGCAGACGGGAAGGTTCGGCGTCGCCGATCGTGGGGCCGTCACTCTCCGATGGGACGGAGCTGCTCCGACACGCTGCGCGTCCTGTCCGTGACTTCGGTGCCGGTGTGGAGCGTGGTCTTCCTCTCGATGAGCATGATGTGGCACTCGTGCTCCGCGATCGGGTTGTGGCGCACTCCCTTCGGAACGACGAAGACGTCTCCCTCGCGAAGCACGACTGTCCTCGCTTCCATCTCGATCGTCAGCGAACCCGTGAGGACGTGGAACAGCTCGTCCTCGTCCTCGTGGCTATGCCACGCGAGCGTGCCGTGGACCTTGGCGACCTTGACGTACGAATCGTCGAGCTCGGCAACGACGCGAGGCGACCAGAGCTCGGTGAGACTGGCTGCGATGGGTTTCGGGGAGACGACTTCGGACATTTCGGGGGCTCCGAGGCACTTCAGCGTTGTTCACAGATTGGCCGTGAGGTCTTCGAGATCCTGAGGGATGTAGCCGGCTCGCTCGGCGGCGCGACGAGTCTCCGTCGTATGGCGCGTGGCGATTGCCGCTTTCTCGACGCGCCATCCACGCACGCGCGCGGCGCGCTCGACGAAGCGTGCGACGTGTTCATCGAAGCGGCCGAAGTCCGGCGCGAGTCTTTCGGCAGTTCGCTTGCACGAGCCGAGTCGAACGATGTGGTCGTATTCGTTCAAGGCGACGAGATCGATCTCGGTGTCCCCGCGATCCCAGAAGCCTTGAATGCGCTGCGTCAGCCGGAAACCATCCAGCCCCTTGCGGCCACGCTCCTCGTAGAGCGTTCCCACCAACTTCTCGAGACCGTGTCCTTCGGCGTCGGCAAGGCGCCCGTCGGCCTCGCGGAGGAGATCCTCGACGGGCTTGAAGTTCACCGAAGCCGTGGGCGCCGAGAGCGCGGCGAGCCACGAGCGGAGGAAATTGTCGGCGATGTAATAGCGACCGTTCCGCGCCGTGCTCTTCGCGAAGATCGGCTGTAACTGCTCGACCATTTGGTAGCGCTCTCGGAGCACTTTGACGTAGCCACCGATCTGCTTCTCGCTGTCCGCCTCGACGGAACGGGCGTGCGCGTGGATCTCTCCGTTGGTGCAGCCGGGATGGCGAGCCAAATACTTGAGCACGAGGTCGTAACGTCCGCGCAGTTCGCGCAAGAACCAATTCTCGGCCTCGGTACGGAGTGGCGACGAGCTCGAGAAGAACAACTCGCGTAACAGTTCGCGTCGGTCCGACGCCAGTACGTTTTCCTCGAAAGCGTCACGGTAGAACTTCGGCACGCCCTCGAAGAGGTTCCAGAGGAACAGGAGTCGCTCGGAGTCGGGCTCCGCGTGGGCACGCAGGATTTCGAGCACGGATGCGATGTCGAGGTGCGGGACGTCCAGCGAGTGTGTCAGGCGAGCGAACAGAGGCGCATCGCGGTCCTCGAGCAGCGCGGCCATCTCGGTGTGGACCGATCCGAGGACGATCACGCCGCCGCGGACCGTGGCCGCATCGCGGGCGAGCTGGTCGACCTCGAACTGGAGGTGCGAGGTGAACTCGAACAGCGCCTTGCGATGGAAGTACTGGAACCCGTCCACCGCGACGACGTAGCCCTGACGCGCCAGATCGCCGATCGAGACGGCGAGCGACCGGAGGTCCGTGGGCCGCGTCGCGTCGACCTTGAACAGGTCGTAGAAGTCGCGTGCCGTGGACACCACGCCAGCCGGATCCGAGTCGGGGACCTGCATGTAGAGGACCTTGTCGCGGCCCTCGGCCGTGAGCGCCTGCTGGACGAGGCTGGTCTTCCCGATGCGCCGGCGCCCGGACACCTTGAGGAAGAACCACCGGCGGCGGCGCAGGATCTCCCGGAGCGCGTCCAGCTCAGATCGACGGCCGTAAAATGCCCATCGATTTCGGGTTGTGGCGTTCATTGCCATAGCGCAAAGACTTTTACCTTAGCGCCGGATGGAAGACGGGCAAGGACCCACTTGCTCCTGGTCGCGTCCGTCACGACGGGGGGTCCACTTCGCTGGCCGTTCGTTCCGGCGGCGCGCCTCCGCGACGCGATGCCTCGCGATGCACTCGGTCTCGGCTCGAGTTCGCTCGAGGGGTCGCGACGCTGGTCCGTCGGCCGGATCTTGGTCGGCGAGCAGGCCCTGGAAGACCCATTCGAACCCGGACTTCGGGAGACGAGCGCAGCCCGAGTTCGCACGTCGCGAATCCGTCCGTTCGAGCGCAGAGCTCGGTGAGTCCGGCGGCGATGGGTTTCGGGGAGACGACTTGGGGCATTTCGGGGACCGCGCAGAGCGGGTGTTGGAACCTCTCTCACGGTGGGTGTTGCGGTTCGGCGTATCAGGTCCACCCGGAGTTCGGCGAAGCAGTGGGGTTGGGCAACGGCATTCTCCTCGCGCGACGGTCTCGTCTTCATCACTCGCAGCATCGGCGACGGCCCGGAACGCCGTCCGCTACCCGCGGCTGTCAGCCGGGCGTATGTGGAAACCCCGGCGCCCAGTCCAAGACTCCTTCTCTCCGGGAGCGGATGAGAATGCTCCCCGTGCCGTCATCCTCGACCAACTCGGCTGCGGTCCGCGACCGCGGATCAGCCGCCGCTTCGAGGGGAAGTCTGCTGAAACGGATGGTCCACCGTGCCATCTGTCCGAGCGTCCACCCGCCGCAAGCGATAGTGCAGGTGGATGCACCGGGACCCCCACAGCGACATCGTATGGTCGGCTCGCACCACTCCGTCGCCGGCCGGGTAGACGTGGATCCTCTCGCGGAAACTCCGTAGGTAGCGGGCGACCACCACACCGTCCGGGCGGTGGACGGTGAAGTAGAACCCCGGGTCGCCGAACCGCCGCCCGGCCGATTCCAGGACCAGCGAGCCGTCCGGCAACGCCTGCGGCCGCAGGATGACGATCGCGTTGCCGTTCGGCAGCGGGAACACCGTCTTGACGCACGGCCCGGCGGCCCCGGGCGGCGTGGCAACCGAGTAGCTACCGACGTACGTGACCCGCCCCGTCTTCACGAGAGCGCGCACCCAGGCGTTGGCCAGCACTTCGCGCGACGACGGCTCGATGACTCGAACCATCTCGCTCGTCATTCCCCAGCTCGTGTCGAGGGAGGACAGGGGCAGGTTGAGCTGCTCCAGCCTGCGGCTGAAGAGCGCGGCGACGAGGAACCCGAACGGCCGGAACAGTCCACTCCACTCCGACCAGACGTCGATCTCGAAATCCGCCGACCGCTCGTAGAAGTCGATGACCGCCGGGCAGACGGCGGAGGCGTCGAACCCCGGGCCGCTCAGGGCCGCGAACGACGGCAGCAGGCCACTTCCCGACGGGTGCCGCGTGACGATCAGGTTTTCCGCGGCCGCCCACTTGTCGAAGTAGTCGAGGCCGACCCCGCGCGTCTGCCCCACGGGGCCCGCCAGCCACGGGTCGGCGGCGAGGTCGACTCGGCGGCCGGTCGCCCAAACCCACTGCTGGGTGAGCCAGTCGAACAGATTCCCCCGCCGATCCCCGAGCCACATCCGGTCACTCTCCCTCGCCGAACCCGTCCTTGGATCGCGCGAGCACATCGTGTCGTCCCGGCAGGGCCACCAAGGCGAGTCGGAGCCACTTCGCCGCCCCACGCTCAGCATCCGCAGCCGCCGCGCGAAACGCCGCCCGCAGGATGCTCTCGTCAGACCGCTTCAAGATACGCCTCGTCGCTGGCCCCGGCGGACACGGCGCGCAACTCGGCGATGAAACGGTCCAGCAGAGCAGGCTCGGTCTTGATGTACAAGGTCGCCTTGCTGGCGACCTCCTTCTTCGCGAACTCCACGAACTCGGACTCCTGTTCGCAGGACACGAAGACGCGACCAGGAGCCGGAACATGGAACCGAGCGTGGAACGAGCCACTCGCGTACTCAGGTCCGAACTCGCCGAATCGAACGTCCAGCAAACCGCCGTGCACCTGACTCTTGAAGATCTGGAGGGAGGCGACCGCGTCCTCGAGTGCCGGGTGCCCGACGTAGGCGTTGTTCGAAAAGGAGGACACGCCGTCCGACACGAGAATCCGTAGCTCGACGATGTCGTCATCGGACCAGACTCTCGAGATGTGGATACCTGACTTCATCTTTGCCTCGTCGGTCTAACGTAGGAAGCTCGGCGACGGCGGCGACGAGACGCGGTGACCGATGCCGCGACGATCCGCGTCCATTCGCTGCAGGGTTTTGTCAGGTGACATCGTCACCTCCGCGCATCAAGCCAACGACAAGGCCCACGTCTCTCGTCGTGGCCTTGCGCCCGTGAATCTGCTCGAACCGCTCGAGTGCGAAACGTGCGACGGCCGCATCGGCAATGCTGCCACCCGCCAACCCGATCAGCAATCCGATCTGGCGCGAATCGGATGGGTCAATCAATTCGCCTTCGGCGGCTGACGGAGCTGACGAGGACGAAGGAACCAGCAGCCAGATGAACACTGCGAGCGCTGCTGCTCCGATGAGAATGTCGTAGATGGTGTCCATGCGTTCGATGCCTTCTACCGACGGAGCTCGGCCGCGTGCAGCGCGGCCCATGCTACCGCACTCACCTTTGGCGCGCCCGCCGCTCGTCGTCCGCAGCGGTTCGTTGGGCGGCTCCCAGAGAGCCCGCTGACTACTCGCAGAGCGCGAGGCGGACGATGGCCATGGCAAGGGCGAAGAGACACCCGTAGGCGAACGTATCGAGCTGGATGATCCGCTGTCCCTTGCGGCGACGCCACCGGCCGAGTCCAGTCATGGCGGCCCCGGCCGCGAGAGGGGTCAGTAGCAAGTTGGCAATGCGTGCAGCCGGATTCTGGAGTAAGTGCGCAGGGAAGAACTGCAGGCTGATCCCGCCGGCGATAGCGCCGAGAAGCGCGTAGCCGATCGCGGCGAGCCACGGCTTGCGGGGCGCGACAGCTTCGCCGACTCCCCGAAGGCCAAGCTCGAAAAGGAGTTCCGATACGACCTGGAGGGCGATCTCGGCGATGATCTGAAATAGGACCTCCACGTCGTCACCGTTTTCCTAACGCGCAGCATCAGCGGCGGCGCGCAGCGCCGTCCGCTGCATGCTGTTGTTAGCGAGCATCGCTGCGCCTCCGCGAAACGACAAGAGGGACTGACGCGGCATCGAGGAACGAGTGGCCAGGATGCCACTCGAAGTGCGCGTGAGATCCCTGACGTGCGACGAGGTCTAGGAGATCGCTGAGCGCGGAGAGCCCATGGACGGGGCCACGAATCACCATGTGGTCTCCGTCTACTCGCACTCGGAGGCGATCGCCGGCTGCCTCAACAAGGACAAGGGAGAGCGTCGCGTCGTATGGCGCCGGATCCCCTCGAACCTCCGCAGAGATGCCACAACATTGCCCCCCGGGAACTTCGCGAATCTCCTGGGCCGCGAGGCTCAGTTCTTCGTACGTGCCCTCGAGATCGAGGCTGGCTGGCGCAGTCCACCGGACGATGATCACTCCTCAGCCCTCTGTCGTTTTGCTAACGCTTTGGCGTTCAACTGCAAGCCCGCCGCCAAGGCGTTGGCTCGATTCTACACCGATGTCCCTGCGGCGGGATTGACAGCTGCAACGCCATGTTGGACGGCATCACCTGCTCTGGTCGATGCAACGATTCCAAACTTCCGCGCCCTTCTCGTGCTTGTCGACCCCCGCGAAGAACGAGTCGGCCATCGCTGCGTAGTCTGGCTGCCCGGGAGCCGAGACCTGGAGGAACTTCGGTCGAAACACGGCAAAACCGTCAGCGTGTTCAGTGTTCCGATAGGGCACCGCCATGCCAACGGTGATCGGCGGGACAGAGTAAGAGCGGGCCTCAAGCAGCAGGCTATCCGTCTTGCCGTCAGGGACGGCGATGTAGCCGTCGTAGATGAGCGTGGCAAAGAGCGCACCACTGGCATTGACGAGAAGAGCCTGCCTAGCAGCCCGTTGAAAAAGTCGCTCCTGCCGGATTCTTCGATGCGGACGTGAGTCGAGTGCACCGATTTGTATCTTGAGGAGACAGCCGATGGCACTCGGACGCAAAAGCAAGACGACAGGGAAGCTCTTCGTAGCGACAGCTGACCTGCCGCGGTCAGCCGGCCACCCGTTCTACGGCGCGTTGAACCGGTTGCTCGAGGAGTCGGGGTTCGACCGCAAGGTCGAAGCGATGTGCGAGCCGTTCTATGCCGACCAGCGCGGCCGGCCGTCGATTCCGCCCGGTGTGTATTTCCGCATGCTATTCGTCGGTTACTTCGAAGGCATCGATTCGCAGCGCGGAATCGCCTGGCGCTGCGCCGACAGCTTTGCGATTCGCGACTTCCTCGGGATCGGTCTGACCGGCAAGTCTCCCGATCACTCAAGCCTGACCATCATCCGCCAGCGCTTGTCGAGTGAGGCACATGAATCGGTGTTCGCGCTGGTGCTGGGGATCGCGCGCGAGAAGAAGTTACTGCAGGTCAAAACGATCGCCGTCGACGCGACGTTGCTCGACGCCAACGCGGCGATGAAGTCGATCGTGCGCAAGGACACCGGCGACGACTACAAGACGTACTTGCGGAAGTTGGCCAAGGAGGCGGGGATCGAAGACCCGTCGGACGACGATCTGCGTCGCTTCGATCGCGATCGCGGCGGCAAGAAGACATCCAACGACGACTGGCAATCGAAGTCCGACCCGGACAGCCGCGTCATGAAGATGAAGGACGGCAGGACGCACCTGTCCTACAAGGCCGAACACGCAATCGACCTCGAGAACGAGATCGTGATCGCGGCGACGATCCACCCGGGAAACCGCAGCGATACGCAGAGCTTGGAAGCGACGCTGACACAGGCGCAGGCCGTGCTGGAAGATGTCGAGCCCGACGCCGTGATCGAAGAGGTCGTTGCCGACAAGGGATATCACAGCGCGGAGGCGCTCACGACATGCGCCGCGAGCGGACTGCGCACGTACATCCCGGTGAAGAAGCAACGTGGGCGACGGCGCTTCGCAGGCAAGCCGGAGGAAGTCAAGCGCGCCGTGGTCGCGAACGCTCGCCGAGCGGAGAGCAGAAGATCGCGGCGACTGCAGCGTCAACGTAGCGAACGAGTCGAGCGCAGCTTTGCTCACATCTGCACGGACCGGTGGCGCGAGACGAAGTTGGCTGAAGGGATTCGTCGACGTCTCGAAACGCTACTTGATGACCGTCGCGGCTCACAATCTCGGACGAGTGCTGTTCGCGCTGTGCGGAATCGGGAAGCCGAAGGGCCTGCAGGCCGCGATGGCGGCCTTCCTCGCGACCCTTCTCGACCTATTGGGACGATTCACTCGACTTCTGATCGCCATCAGGACTCTTGTCATGAGTCCGGAGCGTCGACCGGTGCATTTCGACTCGCGCTATGCACACTCTGTCGTCGCGTGACAAACTCGCACTTCTTCAACGGGCTGCTAGCTCGCTCCACGGCACGCTCAAGGTGTTCCTCATCAACGTATCGGTCCAGGGTGCGCTTGCCACCCTGGAATTCCATCCCGACAAAGGGCACGAGCGGTCCGCCGTCGGACACACACCACAAGGCGTGAGCAGCCAAGAAGCCTGCCTGTTCGAGCAGGGCGCCGATTATCTGGAGATTGTCGCTCATGCGTTCGGCCTGTCCGTCCAACGGATCGGCGCTCAGCTGCGAGCCACACCTCCGCGGCTCGACCGAAGCGCCCTAGTGTCGACGCCAGACTCTACCACCGGCCAATTGGAACGCGCTGTGGCTCGTCAGCTGCAGCGCCTTGTTAGGCAGCGGGCGATTCCTGGGGGTAGCCTTCATACCACTCGAACTCTCCACCGCGGAGCTGGCACATCCACAAGCCACCCATGCCGTAGTCGTAGACGAGGATGAAGAGCTGCGGGAAGCCTGCAACGATGGCTGAAAACCGCGACGAGGATGAGCTGAGCCGGGCGATGTTGCGCTGCGCGCGCTGGAGCTCCTCAAGGGCGCGCGGCTTGGTGATGGAGTGCGGCTCCCACTGGGTTGGCACCAGAACTTGCAGCGCCCCATCAACGAGCCGGAGGCCAGTGTCGAGGAAGACGAACGACTGACCTGCCTCGAGCTGTTCGAGCGCGAGTTCGAAACGCGGACCCGACGGCTCTTCGATTCGCAGTGGACGCACCATTCCCGCTGCCTAACGCTCAGCATCAGCGGCGGCGCGCAGCGCCGTCCGCTGCATGCTGTTGTTAGGCCTCATGCTTCCCCCGAATCGCTTCCAGGACGTCAGCGATCCGAACGGGTTCCGGTTGATTCACTGCTACACCGAAGTGCCTCCGTATGTTCGCCCGAATCTCACGAACGCGCCGTCATCTCCGAAGTCACAAATCGATGATTCGTCAGATATGAACACGGGGTCGTCCGGTCCGAAGCCCAGCGCCTTCGTGATGAACTCGGTCAACAATCCAGGATCGGCGTCAACCCTCATGGTACTCGCAAACTCGATTGGCAACCCTGTTCCTGGACGAGGCATGGGCTTCCCTTCCGCCCGACGTTTTGTTGCGATCGCGCAAAGGTTTGTTTCAAGCGCTGCGTAAGCATCCACTTTCGTCGGGCCCAGTCCGACCGGGCCGGGCCAGTTCAATACACGTGCGCACCATCTAGCTTCGTCTGGAACTCCCGCCTGTTCCCGCACGGCCATCGGATAGTGCTCCGGCCGCCACTCGCTGCGAAGAAACGACGCCAACCAGCTCGTCGCGATTCGCAGTTGTTGCGACAGCGTGTTCATGAGGCCCAACTTGCATTCGACAGGTCCGAGTAACACCAACGAACACCATATCGCGGTCCGCCTAATCCGGATTCATCCGCTCCCCACCGCCGGAAGCCCCGTCGAATCATGGACGTGCTCGGACCCGTCTCGATTGCGCCGACAGGATAGACGGACCCGTGAAACGGCGGAAGCCCTCGCGAAGCGACGATCGAAGCGCCCCGTCCACTCCGGCCTCTCCCCATTACCCAAACCTCACCCCCATCCCCACCCCATCCTCCCCGGGCTCCAACAACACCACCTCCCACCCCGCCCCATCCCCAACCCGCAACTCGAACTCCCTCTCCCACCCCATCCGCGCCCCCAGCTCGTGCGCAAGCCGCCCCATCGTGTACCTCGCGTTGATCTCCCCTAGTGCGTGAACCCTCTCCGACCCGTCGTCCATCCGAACGCCATAGCCATCGAGCGTGAACGGCCCGCTGTATCCGAGGCGCACGAGCGCGGAGGCGACGACGTCGACCGCGATCGTGACTCGCTCGCGGCCGCGTTCGTCGAGCCACTCGGGCTCGCGCTCGAACGTGCGCAGGCGCAGGCCTTGGAACTTGCCGCGTTCGTCGACGATCTGTCGATGCAGCCCGATGACGCGCGCGCCGCCCGTCGTCGTCGTCTCGCAGGCGACACCGAAGTCGAACGTGCGCATGACCCAGGGCTCGACGAGCATGCCGCCGCACGCGACGATGCGACCGCCGAGAGCTTTGGCCTTGACCGCGTCGTCGAGTTCCTCGGGGCACAGCACGAACTTGCCGCGGCCCGCGGCCGACAGCGGTTCCTTGGCGACGAACGTGCGCAGCGCCGCTTTGGCGAGGTGGCGCTTCAGCGCGTCGATCGACGTCACGAACGCGGTGCCGGGATGCGTGAGGCCCGCGCGCTCGGCGACCTCGAGGAAGAAGCCACGGTGATTCGCGCGCGCGGCGACGTCCCAGCGCACCGGCACGGGGAAGCCGCGCTTCGCGCGCAGGCGCGCGACGTCCTGGGTCTCGGCCCACGCGGTCACGGCGTGGTAGCCGCGGATCGCGTCGAACGAGCCCGTCACGAGCGGTGGTCGCGGCAAGCGTTCGTGCTCGACGAGACGCGCCGGATCGACCGCGGCCGGCAGCCACAGCGGATCCGTCGGGCCGGCGAGGACGCGCATCAACGTGCCGGCAGCGGCCGCGTACTTCAGCGCGGCCGAGGTCGTGCCGTGCCCGGCCCACTGTATTTCCGCGTGCAGGTTCGCGATGACCAACGTCGAGCGCGGCGCGGACTTCGACGGCGTCATGCCGGGCCCTGCTCGTTCGCCGAGCGCGCGAAGCGGTACAGAGCCGTCGGCCGCTCCGCGCGGCGCAACGCGTCGATGTAGTCCGCGTCGAGCCCGGCCTTCACGCGCGACTCCTCGACGAACACGTCGCCGCGCGCGAGCGCAGGCCGCAGCGGGTGACTGAGGTGCTCGAGCCAGACGTCGACGAACGGCCGCTCGCGACCGCCGAGCCGGCGCAACCAGATCGCACCGAAGCGCACGTGGCCGATCTCGTCGTCGTGGACGCGCTGCAAGACCGCAGCGGTCGCGGCGTCGCGCGCGGCCACGGCTTGCTCGCGCAAGAACAGCGCGTGGTCGAGGTTCGCGCTCTCGAACGTCAAGCACATCGCGGCGACGAAGCGGGCCGGCGTCGTCAGTTCGTGGACCTTGCTCCAGAAGTACCCCGACAGCGGCTCCGAGCCGAACTCCACGCCGTACGCCTCGAGGCGACCGAGGTAGAGCCGCAGGTGGATCTGCTCCTCGCCGAGGATGCGCAACAGGCCGCGCCGGAACGACCGCGGAGCGTCGGGGTAGCGCAGCAGCGCCCACGCGAACAGCTCGACAGCCTGCAGCTCGTGGTTCGCGAGGCCGTGCAGGATGCGCGCGGCCTGCGCCTTGTCGCGAAAGCCGATCGCCGATGGCACCTTGCGCTTGGCGCGGCGGTCGGTCGCGATCGCGAGCGATGGGTCGCGGGCCGGGGCGGACGGGACCGACGGCGCGCCCGGAGCGGTCGCCGGCGCGTCGACGAGTTCGCGCGGCGCCGTGCGCAGCTTGTCGTCGAGCGTCGGCCCGAGCAGAACCGACTCCGCGTATTCGTGGGCGAACATGCGGCGGATCCTAACTGCTACGCTCCCGCCCGATGCCGTCCGCGCCCAACGCCAAATCGCCGCATTCCCTCGGTCGCAAGCTCACGCTGCTCGCGTGCGTCGTCGTAATCGGCGCCGTGTTCTGCGAAGTCGCGGCGCGCATCCGGCTGCACATGAAGTACGGCCGCGCGACGACCGAGATCTACGCGAGCGAGTTCGACGCGACCACTGGCACGAGCCAGCCGCTGCCGAATCAGGACTACGGTTTCCTGCACATCAACGCGCTCGGCTTCCGCGGTCCCGACGTCGCGCAGGACAAGCCCGCCGGCACGGTGCGATTCGCGTTCCTCGGCGGCTCGACGACGTTCTGCGCGGAGGCGTCGTCCGACGAGGCGACGTGGCCGATGCTCGTCGCGAGCGCGCTGTCGAAGGAACTCGGCGTCCCGTGCGACGTCGTCAACGCGGCGTTGCCCGGCATCGGCCTGAAGGAACTGCGCCGCATCCTCGACGTGCGCGTGAAGCCGACGAAGCCCGACGTCATCGTGATCTACGAAGCGACCAACGACCTGTCGCGCGACACGCGCAAACTTGCCGAATCGCAAGGCCTGTTCACGGCGAGCGGCGACGAACGCAGCGCGCTGGCCCGCGTGTCGGTCGCATGGGACTTGATCGAAAAGAACGTGCGTGTGCTGCTGCGCACGCGCAACGCGAAGTCGGGACAGGCGCGGCTCGAGTTCGACGCGGACGCGCTCGCGCAGGGCTTCCGCAGCGAGCTCGACGCACTCGTGCGCGAAGCGCGCGCGATCGCGCCGGTCGTCGTGCTCGTGACGTTCTCGACGAAGATGCGCGCGTCGCAGTCCGACGCGCAGCGACTCGCGAGCGCCAACACGTCGTTGCTGTACATGCCGTACATGAGCACCGATGGGCTGCTGCGCGGCTTCGAGGCCTACAACCGCGTCATCCGCGAAGTCGCAGCCGCCGAAGGCGTCGTGCTGGTCGACGGCGAGGACTCGATCCCCGCGGACGATCAGCACTTCAACGACTCGGTCCACTTCACCGATGCCGGCTCCGCGAAGCAGGCACAGCGCGTGATCGAACGACTCTCGACGAACACGGCGTTGCGCGAACTCGCCGATCGCCGCTGACCGAACGCGGCCGCAAAAGGGGACAGTCCCCATGACGTTTCGTCATGGTGACTGTCCCCTTTTTGGCTCCGTCGGCGGCGTGACCCCGCACGGCGCGATGACCGCCTCGCGTTCGATCCAGGCTCCGATCGCGCTGCCGCGCACGAGGTGGTGCGCCCAATGCAAATGCAGGCACTTGACCGTCGTGCGATCGACGATGCCGCCGATGCCGCGCCGCTCGAAGGCGGCCCACAAGCCGCGACGCTCGAGTTCGGCGCGCTCGTCCGCGGTCAGGCGTTCCGCGCGCTCTCGCACGTAGGCCTCGTGATCCGCCGCGATCCGCGCGCGCAACTCGGGATCCGCGGCGATCTGCGCTTCCAGACGGCCGATCGCGCCGCCGTGCTCGAGGCGCGCGATCGTCGCGGCGACCGTCCGGCACGCAAGCCAATACAGCGTCGGGAACGGCGTCGACCCGCCCTTGCCGTGGCGCACGGGATGGCAACGCAGCACCAGCGGATGCCCCGCGGGGCAGCGCAGCACGACGTCACTGGCGAGGTCTCGGTACTTGAAGCGCATCGACGTCCGCTATTCTCCGCCGCATGTCGAAACACCCGGACATCCGCGCCCGCCGAACTCTGCTGCGCGCCTTGATCACGTACAAGCGGCCGCTCGACGAAATCGCGTCCGAGTTGTACGAGACCGACCCCGAGGACGACACCCCACTCGTCACGTTCACGGGCGAGGACGCGATCGGCGTGCTCGCGCGCTGGCTCGACGGCGGCCTGCATCACCGCGAGATCGAGGAGTGGGCGGCACTGATCGAAGGCCGCCCCGACGTCGCGATGGAACCGGGCCGCGAGGATGCGCTCGAGGAAGTCCTGCACGACCTCGCGCATCCGCTGCCCGACGAACCGCTCGAACGCCAACTGGTCGAAGCCTGGATCGAGCGCCTGCGCGACGCGCTCGAGTGATCACCCGGGCCATCACCCGGGCCGGCACCCGGGCCGTGGCCCGGGTGGCCTCGTTCCCGCGATGCGTCGCCGTGCCCCGCTCGCGTTGGGTTGCGCGCGACGGCTCGGCGCGAGCGACCGGGTGCCTCACGCGCCGCCGGACTGCATCTCGGGCGGTGGTTCGCGCTCGAAGCGCATGCGCTTCGGCCGAATCGGATGATCGAACGCGAGCGAGACCGCGCACAAGAGCATCACGCCCTTGCCGCCGCCGTAGGCTTCGTCGCCGACCAGCGGATGGCCGAGCGCGGAAAGGTGCGCGCGGATCTGGTGCTTGCGGCCGGTCTCGAGTTCGACCTCGAGCACGGCGTTCTCGCCGCGCAACTCGACCGTGCGATAGCGCGTGGCGGCTTCCTTGGCGTCGTCACCCGGGCGAGCCGGTCGCACCACGCCATCGGCGCGCTCGACCAGCGCGAGATCGATGCGTCCTTCGGCCGGCTGCGGATGGCCGCGCACGATCGCGAGGTAATGCCGCTCGACGGTGTGCTCGAAGAATTGTCGCTTCAAGCGCTCGACGGCGCGCGGCGACTTCGCGAACACGAGCAGCCCGCAGGCGTCGCGATCGAGGCGATGCACGGCCACGCAGTGCTTGGTCCGATCGGTCGCGTGCAAGTACTCGTCGATGCGCTGCAGCGCCGTGACGCGTTTCTCGCGCGCGGTCGTGCTCGTCAGCAGGCCACGCGGTTTGTCGACCACGATGATGTCGTCGTCCTCGTGGACCAGCGTCAGCGGCGACAGGCGGTGCTCGACCGCGGTGCGCTTCGGCAGGACCAACAGGCGCGCGCCGGGCTCGACTTCTTCGGTCGCGAGCTTCGCCTTGCGACCACCGACCGTGACGCGGCCGTCCTTGACCAGGCCGCGCAGCGTGTTGTTGCTCGCCTCGGGCATCAGGCCGCGCAGGACTTCGAACACCGTCGGCATCGCGGAACTCAGATCTTTCCGGCGCGGACTTCGTCGCGCAGCAACGCGTTCAGCGAAGTCTTGCCCTTCAGCAAGCGCGGGACCCGACCTTCGGGGCTCGACGCCTCACGCGCGAGGTAGTCGCTGACGCGGTTCTTCAATTCGATCGGCAGCGGTGCATCGGCGTCGACGCCGATGTCGGGGTCGTCGAGCGAATCGCTGTAGTCGGGATAAAGAAGCGCGAGTCGACGCAGCACTTCGGCCTCGGGCAGCTTCTGCTGCTCGTGCAAGAAGCGCATCGCCGCCGACTTCATGACGGCGTCGAGCACGACGGCCAAGCGCCGCTGCACGTCGTGCCGGTTCCACCACCAGCGCAAGTCGTCGTCGCGAACGCCCTCGGCGCGCCGAATCGCCAAGCGCGCGCGCATCGCGGGATCACGCGCCTCGTCGGCGATCAGGCGGTCACCGTAGTCCTGGGGCAGATCGAACGTGCGCTCGGACTTCGACGCCTGGAACGCCATCTCGACGAACTCCGCCGCCATCGCGCGCGCCTGCGTCGGCCCGACCGACAGGATGTCGTCGAGCTGCGTGGCACATTCGTCTTCGAGGTGCTTCTTCATCGCGTCGGACATGGGCGGCGAGGATCCGTCGGTGCGCTTGGGCTCCGGTTTCAACAGGTCGACTGTCCGAAGTAAAGGCCGCGCTCGCGCAGATTGCCGGACCGCCGCGAACCGGCCACAATGCGCCGGCCCCTCGCGCCCGGATCCACGCCGATGTCGCCGCGCACGCTCTTCTCCTTGCTGACGCTCGCGGCTCTCGCCGTGGGTGCGTCGCTCCCCGCGTGCTCGGACGCCGATGCGCACACGGGCCGGCCGAACGTCGTGTTCTGGCTCGTCGACACGCTGCGCGCGGATCGTCTGTCCTGCTACGGCTATGGTCGACCGACACCCGCGTTCGACGCGTTGGCGCGCGGCGGGGTGTGCTTCGAAGAAGCTCACGCGCACGCGAATTGGACGCAACCGTCGGTCGCGACGCTGCTCACGGGTTGCTTCGCGCCGCCGTTCTCGCGCGCGTTCGGCGACCGCCTGCCCGAGTCGATGACGACGGCCCCGGAGTGGTTCAAGGCGCACGGCTACGCCACGATCGGGCGAACACTGACGGTCGCGACCTCGGCGCAATTCGGGTTCGCGCAGGGCTACGACGAATACCTCGAGCTGGACCGCGACCTGACCTGGCTGCAGCGCAAGCGGCGCGCGGACGACGTCTATCTCGCCGAGCGCTTGGTCGACTCGGCCCTCGCGTGGATCGACGGGCCACGCGCTCCGGACCAGCCGTTCTTCCTGATGCTGCATTCGATCGACCCGCACGAGCCCTACTCGCGCCATCCCGACGTCGCCACGTACGCGGCCGCGGCGACGACGGAGATGGATGGCTCGGTCGAGCGCCTGCAGGCCCGCAAGACCGGCGGCAACGTGTTCTCGAAGGCGGAGCAGACGCTGCTCTCCGACCTCTACGACGAAGAAGTCGCGTACAACGACGCGCAGCTCGCGCGCTTCGTCGATCATTTGCGCGAGCGCGATCTCCTCGACGACACGCTGATCGTCGTCGTCTCCGACCACGGCGAGGAATTGTTCGACCGCATGTCGATCGGCCACGGCGGCCGCAACTTGCATCGCGAACTCACGCACATCCCGCTGATCCTGCATTGGCCGAACGGGCTACCCGCCGGCCGCGTCGTGGAGCCACTGTTCGGCGCCGTCGACGCGATGCCAACGCTGCTCGACTTGATCGGCCTCGAGCCGCTGCCGGGCATCGACGGCGAGTCGCGCGCATGGCTCGTCCGCGACGAACCCCCGCCGCATCCGTATCGACCCTTGGTCGTGGTCGAAGTCGGCAAGGTGTATCGAGACCCGATCGGTGTCCGCACACCGGAACTGCTGTACGTGAACGACCGCACGCGGCGGTTCGGCGAGAAGGGCTCGGCGACGGGCTTGTGGCAACTCGCGAGCGATCCGCGCGAGCGCGCCAACACGTTCGCGCAGAGCGGAGACGTCGTGCGCTCGATCGAGTCGTTCCTCACGAAGTGGGAGACGCAGCGCGTCGAACGCGCCAAGGCGTTCATCTCACCGACGCCGGTCCCGCTCGACGACGACTCGATCCGCAGGCTGCAAGAGCTCGGCTATCTCGGGGACGATGCCGAACCGGGTGCGAACCACGACAAGAGCACGAACGACGAGCGCTGAGCGCACGCCTCGCGCAGCTCCGACGAAGGGGACAGACCCCACGACGTCCTGACGTGGGGTCTGTCCCCGCGCCAGGACGTCGCGGGGTCTGTCCCCTTCGTCCCCACTGTCGGTTTGGGGATCCGCCGTCGCTGCGTCAGCACTTGAGCTTCACGAATTCGAGCGCGCCGTGGCCCGCGACGAAGCCCGTCGTGAACGCGCCTTGCAGCAAATAGCCGCCCGTCGGCGCCTCCCAATCGAGCATCTCGCCGGCGACGAACACGCCGGGCAACGCGCGCAGCATCAAGTGATCGTCGACTGCGTCGAACGACACCCCACCCGCCGACGAGATCGCGTCGTCGAGTTCGGCGACGCCGCACAACTCGACCGGGCACGACTTCACCCGCGCCGCGAGACGCGCCGGGTCCGATAGCTCGTACGGCGACGCCCCTTCGCGCATCAACGCGATGGCCGGCGGCGCGAGCCGCAGTTCGCGACGCAGGAACTCCGACGTCGACTTCTTGCCCCGCCCGGTGGCGAGCCGTTCGCGGACTTCGTCCTGCGAAAGCTCGCGCTTCAAGTCGATGCGGATCGTCACGCGGCCGCGCGCCGCGATCGCGGATCGCAGCGGCGCGCTCAGCGGATAGAGCGCGTTGCCCTCGAGCCCGAAGCGCGTGACCACCAACTCGCCGAGCGCGTTCGCACCCGCCGTCGTCACCGCGAGGTTCTTCAACGGTCGGCCTTCGGCGCGCGCGAGCAATTGCGGCGACCACCGCACGGCAAACGCACAATTGGCCGGCTGCAGCGGCAGGACGCGGACGCCCGAGCGTTCGAGCATCGCAGTCCACGCGCCGTCCGACCCCGTGATGCGCCACGAGCCGCCACCGAGCGCGAGCACGGCCGCCGAGGCCTCGTGCTCGATGCGCGTGCCGTCGGCGCGCGCGAACGTCAGGCACGGACCCGCCGCGATCTCGACCAGCCGATGGCGGGAGTGGATCCGCACGCCCGCATCGCGCAGACGTTGCACCAGCGTGCGCAAAAAAGGCGCGGCCTTGAAGTCCTTCGGAAACACGCGTCCGCTCGAGCCGACCATCGTCTCGACACCGAGCCCGAACGCGAGCGCGCGCAAATGGTCGGGCGAGAAGCGGCCGAGCATCTGCAAGAACCGCGCGCAGTGTTCGCCGTAGCGGCGCGCGAACAACTCCGGCGGATCGCTGTGCGTGAGGTTCAACCCGCCCTTGCCGGCGACGAGGAACTTGCGCCCGAGCGTCGGCATCGCGTCGAACAGGTCGACCGCGACGCGCGCCTGCGCCAACACGAGCGCGGCCATCAAGCCGGCGGGACCACCGCCGACCACGGCCACGCGCGCGGAGGAATCAGCCGCGCGGGGCATCGATGCGCGTGATCTTCGAGACCGGCTTCGGGGCGAGCCGCGTGCCGCGCGCGGCCACACCGCAGTCCTCGAGCGTGTCGAGGTCGAACTCGGCGTCGTGCAGGCGCTGGTACTTCGCCGGCGCGAACTCGAGATGGATGCGGCCGGGCTTGGCCTCCTCGAACAGCAAGTCGACCTTGCCTTCGCGGTCCTTGATCAGCAGGTATTCCTTGTCGCGGATGAACTTCTCGATCTTCACGCGCTTGCCGAACGGGTTCTTCTGCTTGTCGCGGTAGACGACGACGAAGCTCTTGCCCTGCTCCGGGTCGAAGATCGCCGCGTACAGCAACTTGCTCGGCATCAGGACCTTGTCCTCGGCGCCGATGACGCGGTAGCTGCCGTCCTGGCACACGAGCAGCACCCGGTCGTAGTCGCTGATCGTGACCTGGAACTTGTCGCCCGAGACCTTCGAGCCGAAGAACCCGCTGTGCGGGTCGTAGGCCATCTTGATGTGGGCGCGCGCGACTTCCTTCTTGTCGATCGTCTCGAACTTCTGGATCTCGCTGCGGCGCGGGTAGCTCTCGTCGTACTTCTCGATCATCTCCTCGAGCCAGCCGATCGCCGTCTTCTTGAGGTTCTTCAGCTTCTTCTCGCGGTCCTTGATCGCGGCCAGGACTTCCTCGAGGTCGTCCTTGTACTTCGCGATGTCGTACGCGGAGATCCGGCGGATCTTGATGCCGAGCAGGCGATCGACGTCGTCCTCGACCATCGGGCGCGCGAAGTACAGCGAGTGCTCGTTCATGCCGTCCCACACGGCCTTGCGCACGGCGGCTTCGGTCTTCGCGCTCTCGATGCGCTTGTAGACGCGGTTCTCGATGAAGATCCGCTCGAGCGTCATCCAGTGGCGCTTGTCCTCGAGCTGCGCGAGTTCGTGCGCGAGTTCGGCCTTGATGCGCTCGAGCAACTGATCGGTCAGGTAGCCGAGCACCTGCGTCACGGTCATCTCGACCGGGCGCTGGCGGCCCTTCTCCTCGACGATCGTGACGATCGTCGACTGCAGCACCATCTCGCAGTCGGTGTACGCGTAGAGCTGCGGGATGACCTCGTCGGCGTAGACGCCGCGCGACAGCGAAACCTCGATCTCGACGTGCTCGGTCGTGAAGTCCGAGATGCCCGAGATCTTGACCTGGCCCTTCTCGGCGGCGGCTTCGATCGACGCGATCAGACTCTCCGTCGTCGTGCCGTACGGGATCTCGGAGATCACGAGCGTCTTGTCGTCGCGCGCTTCGATGCGCGCGCGCACGGTGACCTTGCCGCGGCCGTCGTCGTAGTCGCGGACGTCGACGAAGCCGCCTTGCAAGAAGTCCGGGTAGACGCGGACTTCCTTCGCCGACAGCAGCGCGATCTGCGCCTTCAGCAACTCGATGAAGTTGTGCGGCAGGATGCGCGTCGTCATGCCGACCGCGATGCCGTCGGCGCCGAGCATCAGCAGCACCGGGATCTTGACCGGTAGGAACGCCGGCTCGTCGCGGCGGTCGTCGTAGCTGCGGGCCCACGTCGTCAGCGGCTTGTTGAACAGCGTCTCGACCGCGAGCGGCGTGAGGCGGCACTCGATGTAACGCGGGGCGGCCGCGCTGTGGCCGGTGAAGACGTTGCCGAAGTTCCCCTGCCGCTCGATGAAGTATTCCTTGTTCGCGAGCGTGACGAGCGCGTCGGAGATCGCCGCGTCGCCGTGCGGATGCAACTTCATGCATTCGCCGATCACGTTCGCGACCTTGTGGAAGCGGCCGTCGTGCATCTCGTGCAGCGTGTGCAGGATGCGGCGCTGCACCGGCTTCAGGCCGTCGCGCAGGTCGGGAATGGCTCGATCGAGAACGACGTAACTCGCGTACTCGATGAAGTTCCGCTTCATCAGCGGTTCGAGTTGTGCCATCGACGGACGGTCCTCGGTGCGGAGTCTTCGGGGTGCGGACGGTGGCGTGGGTCCGCCGCGCAACGCAAGCCCGCATCATGGCAACGAAGGGCGTCCGGTCAACCGGGCAATGAGGGCGGGAGCGGAGTGCTTTGCAGCGGGAGTGGGACTTCTTGGGCCAACGCCGTTTGCGACGGGACCCGTCGCCGATCGGAAACCAACCCGATGCGCGCGAACGACGAACGGATCGATCCGCGATGACGTTCACGATTCGAGAGCAGCATTGTGAGTGCGCCGATGCGGACAGATCTCCGTGGAGCACTCGAGAACACATCCGATCTCGCGCTAGCGCAGATCCACGACCCGATTGGAATCGACCGTCACACGCTCCACGCGACTCACACGGTTTCCATCCCGACGGCGGACTTCATAGTCCCCTTCCCCGACGAAGAACCGGGCAAGCAGCCGTCGGTTTTCGGCGTCATACCTCATCTCGCAGCGCTCAATGAATCGCTCGTCCGTCGACCAGAATTCGATGGTCGGACGATCGACCGGGTCGACTTCGGCCACTTGATGCACATCGACCTGATACCCGCTGTCCAGGGCGAGCGGGACGACGACCGGCTGACCCGAGTCGACGAAGACTTCCGCGGAAGCTGGTACGAGACCGGCCGAACGCGCTTCGACTCGATAAGCACCACTGGGCACTTGAGGCCACTCGATGGGAGATCCGACGATTCCGATCACGTCTCGATCCGTCGGCAGGTAAGCCGGCGACGGTAGGTACATACCCATTCCGTAGCTCCAGAGGCGCACTCGGGACGCGGCTGCCGATCCGGTGGGAGTTCCTACCTCGACGACGACACTGCCCGACATCGCCAACCGAACGGTTCCAAGGTCTGCGCGCGAATTCGGTTCGACGCGAGCGTGACCGACGTGAACCGAGTCTCCGGTGACCGCGTCCTGCAGCATGAGGTCGTACGCACCCGGAACGACGCGATCTGCAGTCAGCACGCCGTCGCTCGTCGTGAACAGCCCGATGGGACCCACTTCGACGCCGGTCCCCGTTTCCATATCCGGCTGCCCTCGCAGAATCAGGTTCAATGCATTGGTGGGAGGATTTCCGTTCGCGTCGAGAACGACGAGCGTCAATGCGCCGGTCGGTCGCTCGACCGACGCCGCCGGCAGAACCAGCCGCAACTCGGTGCTATGCGACTCGACCGAGCACCTCGCAAGTTCGCCTCCGAAAATCGACGCGACGAGTTCTCCGACCTGGCCGGAGTGGCTACCCAGATCGACGTCGATCGAACTCGGGAACGATGCCCAGTCGACATCCAAGTCGGCGGGAACACCGTCGGCACCGCTCCATTGAACACTCATGCCCCGGGCGAGATGACCTACGATGGGGCCAGCGGATGGAATCGTACCTCGCTTCATCGTCGGTACGTCCTCGATGAACGACAGCGGGTTGCCGTCGTCGAGAACGAGTTCGACACGAATATACGATTTGGGCTCCAACCGAATGACGTGTCGTGCAATCGACGAGTCGAGGACGTACCGTTGCGTGCGATGCTCTGGTGCGCGAACGTTCAGGACGCATCGTCGACGTGCTCGAACTCGCGTCCTCACGATTCCCATCTCGTCACAAGTCATGAACGGCTCGCTGAGCAAGCCCTGCTCGACAAGCCCCGGAATCGCTTCCGAGGGCGTCGCCCAGGAATACGATGGCCCGCGTCCGTCGGGAGCTTGGAGGGCCGCTCTCGGGATCGGCGCTCCACTGCGGGCGTCGACGATTGCTATTTCGATCGCACTCGTCGAGAACAACCGAATCCGGACTTCCGCGGTCTCACCTGGCTCCAAAGCTCGTACAGGCGTGGGTTCGATCTGCGCTCCGAACCCCGCGGACACCCAGGTCGGTTGTCCGGCGGGTACGTTTTCGATCGCAAAGTGACCCGTGGTGTTCGTTCTCGTTTCGGCTACACCGGCTTGCCGTTGGTAAGCGTCGAATCGCGCGCGCGTCATCGCAATCGCGCCCGCGCGCACCGGCGCATCCGCAACCGGTCGCCCTTCTTCGTCGATCACGACCCCGATCACGCGTGAGAGCTGGAGGCGCGACAGGGAGACGTCCGTCGGGCCGTTGGTCACCGACCGCGTTGCCCGCACTGGTACGTACCGATCCATGAAACCTACGGCGGAAACGTAGGCCGTGAGGTTCTCCGGTTCTCGGGGTACGACGATCGACACGAGTCCGGACGCATCGGTCCGGTCGGAGCCACGCACGTGCGTCGCATCGAGCACGACGACTCGCGCGTCCCCGACTGGTGTCCCGACCTCGTCGAGTACGCGAATTCGGAGATCAACCTCGGTCTCGATCCTGCCGTCGGTCGGGGCCACTTCGGAGCGCACGAGTGCGCTCTCGACGGGCAGCGGAGTGTCCTTCGGTGCTATGGACTCTGCCCCCGATGCCCTCGGCTCGCGGGAACCGTCACTCGCCGGTGTTGGTGACTCGGCGAAGCGAATCGCGATCGCGATCCCGATACCGAGAACGATCAACGACGCGTAGACCCACCGCGTGCTCATGCCGGGCATGCATGTGACGCGCAGCAGACGTAGACGTGGTGCACTCCCAAGGAATCGGTATATGCGGCGCCCGCGCAGTACATGTTCGTCTCGCCGCAGTCACCGAGGTCTTGGCCGGTGAACGTAATGGTGCCCGACCCACTCGACGTGTGACTACCTGCCGACGCGCCAGGGCGACACGCGGGGTTGTCGGGCCCGCCATCGGTACAGCCCTGGCAACTACAGAAGTAGACCGCAAGCGTCGTGTTCGCTGGTAGGCCGCTGATGGTCGCGGTGCCCGAGCACTTGCACGTGTAGGGGTCCCACGTGAACACCTGGACACAGTTGCTGAATGACAGCGAGCAGGCTTGGTTGGCGGCGGCGTCCGTCGCTGCGAACAGGCCGACGGCGAGCCCTACGATGACAAGAAACCGTGATCCGAACATGTTGCGTCCCTTCGATGAAGCCAATTGGGTTCAGGGGACGGGACCCACCTTCCAAGTCCCTACTTCCCGCACGTGGCTTGTACGTATTCGCGGCGCATTCCCGCGCGAAAAAAAAAAAAACCGAGTCCCCTGGAGACTCGGCGTACCGAAACGAACGAAATTCAGCGCGGGAACTCGTCGAACCGCGCGTCGCCGACGATGACCTTCCGCCAACCGCCGAACCCTTCGTGCTCGCCGATCGGCAGATCGGACGAGCGCACGTGCAGCGTGACCTGATCGGCGTCCTTGCCCAGCGCCTCGAGTTCGGCGGCGGTCCAGTAGCCGTCGAACCAGAAGTCGCACCAGCCGGAACTCTTCGTGTCGAGCGTGCCGAGGATCCGGCCTCGCAACAACAGCTCGGTGTAGCTGCGCACCCGCAAGCTCCCGACGAGGTCACCCTCGAGCACGACGGTCGCGTACGAGTTGATGTTCAGCGTGCCGTTCAACGGACCGGCGAGACAGACGTAGCCGTAGCTCTCCACGTCGATCGTGCCGCTCATTGGCCCGAGGACGCCGATGGCGCCGTACTGCGTGAGCGTCAGCGCACCCTCGCGTCCGACGCCGGCCGCGGCGACGAACCCGCTGCTGGAGTCGATCGAGACGGACGTTTCCAACGACGACTCGACGACGAGGAATGCCTCGTCCTGGATCGCGGTGGGCGCCGTGAAGGGCGACGACAGCACGTACGCACCGTCCAGGTACCGAGCGAACGACTCACCAGGAATCGCTTCGCCGAGTCGAACTCCACGGTGGATCGCGTCGCGCACCCATGCGGACGGTTGGCCCGCCACCGTCGGCAGGCGTAGGATGCCGCCGCCTTCGACGGAGGGCACCGCTTCGAACACGATCCGCGCGGAACGCAGCAGCGCATCCGCATCGTCGGTCATCGCCGCGACGTGGACGCGGTAGGCCGCGCCGCTCTCGGCGCGCACGAAGCCGACTCCGAGGCTCTTCAGCGAACTGGACAGCGTCAGTTGGAGGTCGCCGGGCGCGAGTTCGCGCGGCGCCGACTCCGCGAGTCGCGCGGCCTCGGCCGCGACGCTCGGAAGTCCCAGCGCGGTCATCGGCGAACGCACCATCGCGGCGCCGCGTCTCGCGCGCAGCCAGACCGTGCCGTCGCGCTGGTCGAGGCAATGCAGGTCGACGCCGTCGCGCGTCCCCGGGCGGACCTCCGCCGCGTCGAGCGACGCTCCGTCGCCGATCCGAAGCCACAGCTCGCCGGTCGCCGTCGCACCGTCGAGACTCGGCGCGTCGACGGCCTCGCGCGTGGGTTGCGCTGGCTCCACTTGCGCCACGGCATCGGCGAGCGGGTCGTGCGGGTCTTGGGCCGCGGTCGACACGGCGTTCACCGTCGAGGATTCGACGGGCTCGCCCGTTTCACGGCCGCCGTCACGCAAGCCCCACACGCCGAGCGCGACACCCACGATTGCGACGGACGCGATTGCCGCGATCGATGCGCTCGCCGAGCTCGAGCCCGCGACGGCCGACGCGCCAACGATCAGCGCGAGCTCCTTGCGCCACGACTTCGTCGCACCGGAGCTCTTCGCATCGAGCGTGCGCCGCAGCGTCTCGAGCCCTTTCTCGATTCGCCACCGCACGGCGTCGATCGACACGTGGTGGGCCTGCGCGATCGCGCGCGTCGACCGATCGTCGTAGAAGCGCAGCAGCAGCGTCGAGCGAATGGGCTCTTCGAGCGCCATCATGGCGCGCACGACGCGTTCGGCCAGTTCGACTCGCTCCGCGATCGACGCGGGATCGCCCGCTTCCATGGGCATTGCCGCGGCGTCCGTTTCACGCCTCTGCCGTCGGTTGCGCCCGCGCACGAGATTGAACGCGTGGTGACGCGTGATGCGCGCGAGCCAGCCGCGAGGATTCGCGACCGTTCCGTCGCCGTGCACCACGGCGCTTCGCCACGTCTGCTGCGCGACGTCGTCGGCGTCGTTGCCGTCCCTCAACAAGCTGCGCGCGAGCTGCTGGACGAACGACCGATGCGCGAGCAACGCTTGGACATCCACTGCCGATCCCGATCCCATCTCGACCTCCCACGGCGTCGTCGCCGATGATCCGGTCTTCGAGACACCGTGGGTCTCGCGAAACGGAACGAATTCTCGGCGAGTTCGCGCATCGCGCGACGAATCCCCGGCCACCTGCCGCCCGCGCCAGAAGCTGCGTCACGCCGCTCACGCCCCGACTCGCGGCCCGGGTGGCGGCCCGGGTCGAAGCAGCCCCCCCAAAAGGGGACAGACCCCAATCGCTCGATCGCGATTGGGGTCTGTCCCCTTTTCGATTGGGGTCTGTCCCCTTTTGGGGGGCTGTGGACTCCGCTTACGGCGCGCTGCCGACCACCGCGTTGCTGATCGCGACGCCGAACGGCGCTCCGGCGTCGGCGACGAGGGCCTGCGCGAAGATCGCTCCGCCCGACGGGAAGCCACCCGGCCACACGCCCGGCAACAGCACGTTGCCGTTCGCGTCGGTCGAGAAGCCCGAGATCACGAGGTGCGGCGTCGGCAGCAGCGTGCCGCCGTAGAACGGCGTGATGAACGCCGGCGTCAGACCGAGCACGAGCGCGAACTGCGCGTTCGGCGCGGCCTCCGACACCGTGAACGAGACGAACTGCGACGGCACCAGAGCTCCGGCGCCACGCAGCCGCGGCGCGCCGTTGGTTCCCGCCAAGCTTCCGCCGAGGTCGGTCCACGGGCCGAGGTCGATGAGGAACGCGCCGTTCAAGCCGCCGACCAGCGTCGCCTCGAACAGGATGTAACGGCCGTTGCTCGAGATCGACAGATCGTCCTGGACGGTCGAGATCGACTCGACCGCCTGGCCGTTGATCTGCGTCACGCCTTCCTGGACCAGCAGCTTGTGGTTGTAGAACAGGCCGACGTCCTGCGCCGTGTTCGGATCGTCCCAGTCGCCGATCCACACCACGTCACCGGAATCGGTGATGCGGATGCCGCCGGTGCCGAACGCCGTGAACAGGAACGGCGCGATGTCGGGCAGCGAATCGCCTTCCTGGATGAACTTCACGCCGTCCCGCACGACGAGCTGGTCGTCGGTCGTCGGCGCCGAGAGCTGGCCGGTGTAGACGTAGTGCTGGCCGTTCGGGCTCAAGTCCATGCGGCTGCTCGACAGGCTCAGCCACGTGCGCGCCGCGATCGGCGACGGCGAGCCCTCGCGCGCGAGCAGCGTGTTGTTGACGTAGACGTTGCCGTCCACCGTCGTCGCGTCGGTCGTGTCGGCGAAGAACATGCTGTCGCCGCCGTCGCTGAACGCGAAGTTGTGCGGCCCGGTGCCGAAATCCGCGACCGGCGCGGTCTGACCCGCGAGTACGTCGCCTTCCTTCGCGACCACCGATTCGCCGAGCAGCGTGCCGACCGGATCGACGTCGAAGATCACGAGCGCGCGATCCACGGTCGAGGCGATCGCCGGATCGTCGACGCTGGCGACGACGAGCACTTGGCCGTTGTTGTTGAACTTCGTCTCGAAGAAGCCGATGTACGGCGTCGGCGCCGTGAACGCGGTCGCCGTCGAGATCGTGCTCTCGAGCAGCGTCAGCGTGTCGTTGAAGTAGATGCCGGAGTCCGTCGACGTCGTCGTGCCCGCGATGAACAGGTTCCACGCGGCGTTCCCGGCGTCGTTCAACGTCAGCGCGTCGAACGAATCGAGCGTCGCGCCGGCGGGCAGCAGCAGCACTTGTCCTTCCTGGAAGCGCAAGCCGGACGCGTCGACGACGACGGTGTCGGCGTTCGTGTTCGCGTTGTCGGTGTCCGCCTCGACCAGGAACTGGCCGAGCGAATTGACGGCGAGGTTGTCCACGGCCGTGACGAGGCCGACGCCGTTCACCGATTGGCCCTCGATCACGACGGTGACCGGGACGATCGCGGGGTCGGACGCGACGGCGACGCTTCGAAGGACGAGAGCCACGCACAGGGATGCGGGAACGAGATGCCTCATGGGTCGATCTCCAGCGGGAGTGCAATTCCGGACAAGGCTGCCCAGTCTGCCGGAAGGCGTGCGATGCGCGCCAGCGTCCTGTGACGACAGGGTGCCGCAGTGCGGCGTGCCCGACGCGACGGCGAATCCGGTCAGCTCCTCGATCCGCCCACGGCCACCGCGTTGACGAGCAGCGTGTCGAGCGCGGCCAGCGTCTTCTTGCGCAGATGACGCACGACGATCGGCCCAATCACGAGCCACACGACGATGTTGACGCCGATCGCGACGCCGGCCGGCAGCCACGCTCCGACCTGGCCGGTGGCGATGTTGATGACGCTGAACACGAGGCCGAGGAACAGACACAGCGCGATCGGGAACACGAGCACGAAGCGCGTGATGCGCCGCACGCCGCCGAGCTCGGCTTCGAGCGCGAGTTGCCCGGCGCGATGCGCGAGGCGGATCCGCGACGCGCCGACCAGCGCGCTCTGCCGCGTGCGCTGCATCGGCGGACCGAACAGGTCGACCGACTCCGCGCCGGTGCGTTCGACGCGGAAGCCGATCGGCGTCAGCGCGGTGACGACGAACGTCAGCGCCTTGTCGACGTCTCCGCGGAACGGCTTCGTCGCGGCGTGGTCCATCGCCGTCACAGCACGTCGCTGACGAGGTTGTCCATGATGAACTGCTTGCGCTCCGGCGTGTTCTTGCCCATGAAGAAGTCGAGCGACTTCGTCACTTCGCCGAGCGTCCCGATCAGCACCGACTCGAGGCGCATGCCGTCGCTGATGAAGTACTTGAACTCCTTGGCGTTGATCTCGCCGAGGCCCTTGAAGCGCGTCGTCTCGGGGTTCTTCAGCTTCGTCTGCATCGCGTCGCGCTCGCTCTCGCTGAAGCAGTAGTGCGTCTCCTGCTTGTTGCGGACGCGGAAGAGCGGCGTCTCGAGCACGAACACGTGGCCCGTCGTCACCAACTCTTCGAAGTAACGCAGGAAGTACGTCAGCAGCAGGTTGCGGATGTGCATGCCGTCGACGTCGGCGTCGGTCGCGATGACGACCTTGTTGTAGCGCAGGCCTTCGAGCCCGTTCTCGATGCCGAGCGCCTGCATGATGTTGTAGAGCTCTTCGTTCTTGTAGACGGTGTCGCGCTTCAGCCCGTAGCAGTTCAGCGGCTTGCCGCGCAGCGAGAACACGGCCTGGGTCATCACGTCGCGGCACTGCACGATCGTGCCGCCTGCCGAATCGCCTTCGACCAGGAAGATCGTGCTCTCGTGCGAGCGCTCGTCGCCGTCGGTCAGGTGGATCTTGCAGTCCGTCAGCTTCGGGATGCGGATCGCGACCGACTTCGCGCGCTCGCGCGCCTCTTTCTTGATCGACGCGAGTTCCTTGCGGATGCGCTCGTTGGCCTTGACCTTCTCGAGCAGGCGCGCCGACGCGTCCTTCTCGCGGTGCAGCCACAGCAGCACGTGCTTCTGGACCTCGCGCACGATCTCCGGCCGGATCTCGGTCGAGCCGAGCTTGTTCTTCGTCTGGCTCTCGAACACCGGGTCTTGCAGCTTGATCGCGATCGCGCCGACGATGCCGTCGCGCACGTCCTCACCGGCGAAGTTCTGCCCGGCGAACTCGTTGACCGCCTTCAGCACGCCTTCGCGGAACGCGCTCTGGTGCGTGCCGCCGTCGTTCGTGTACTGGCCGTTGACGAACGAGAACAGCGTCTCGCCGTAGTTGTGCGTGTGCGAGAACGCGAACTCGATGCGGTCCTGCCGCACGTGGACGATGTCGTACAGCGGCTTCTCGTCGCCGAGTTCCTTCAGCAGCAGGTCCTTCAGACCGTCCTTCGATTTGAAGGTCTGGCCGTTGTAGACCAGCGACAAGCCGGTGTTCAGGTACGCGTAGTACGCGAGGCGATGCGCGATGAACGCCTCGTCCCACGTGTACTTCTTGAAGATCTCGGGGTCCGGCGTGAACTTCACCCACGTGCCCGACTGACCTTCCGTGTCCTTGCCGTCCTTCTCGTCCTTCAGCTTGCCCTGCTGGAAGCGAGCGCGCTTGGATCGCCCTTCGCGCCACGAGCAGACCTCGAACTCCGACGACAGCGCGTTCACGGCCTTGGTGCCGACGCCGTTCAACCCGACCGAGAACTGGAACGCGTCGGTGTTGTACTTGCCGCCCGTGTTGATCTTGCTGACGCAGTCGACGACCTTGCCGAGCGGGATGCCGCGGCCGAAGTCGCGCACGCTCATCGAGTCGCCGTCGCGCTGGATCTCGATGCGCTTGCCGACGCCCATGATGAATTCGTCGATCGAGTTGTCGATGACCTCTTTCAGCATCACGTAGATGCCGTCGTTCGGGTTCGACCCGTCGCCGAGGCGGCCGATGTACATGCCCGTGCGCAGCCGGATGTGCTGCAGCGCATCGAGGGTCTTGATCGCCTTCTCGTCGTACGAAAACTGCTTCTGCTCGGTCACGGTGCAGGCCCTCGGTCGTTTTCGATCGCCCTCGCTCGCCATCGCTCGAGGTCGCGCGGCATCGAAGCACGCCGCGTGACGGGTCTCAACAGGCAGCCTCGGCGAAGCTTCAGGCCAGCGCGCGCTTCAGGCTCGCGACGAGGCGCGGCACGTCCTTCGCCGGCGTCGAGCACAGCGCGATGCGGACCGCGCCGTCCATCGGCACGACGAACACCGCGTCGTCGCGCATGCGCGCGGCGGTCGCTTCGGCGTTTGGCGCGAACACCGACACGAAGAATCCGCCCTCGTACCGCGGATACGTGATGCCGGCGGCCTTCGCCTCGCGGTTGAACGTCGCGACGCGCTCGTCGAGCACGCGGACGAGTTGCGCGCGCTCGGCGTCGGCCACGCGGCGGCGCTCGGGGTCGTTCAGCACGCTTGCGATCGCGAGCAGGCCGAGGTGGTTGCAGTTCGACCACGTGCCGCGGCACGAGAAGCTCAGCGCACCCTGGATCCGCTTGCGCTCGTCCGCGTCCGGATGCAGCGCGACCAAGGCGCCGACGCGCGCGCCGTACTGCGCGAACGACTTCGACGCCGTCCACGCGACGAGCACGAGGACCTTGCCGACGAGCCGCTGCGCATGCGGGATCCACGCGTCGGCCGACGCGCCGCCGAACCTCGCGTACGCGTGGTCGATCAGGAACGCGACCGGCCCGCGCCGCGCGGCGCGCTCGAGGATGTTCGTCGTCTCCGCCCACTCCGCTTCGTTCAGCGAGTAGCCGGTCGGGTTGTTGCACGGGAAGTTGAAGATCACCAGCGCGCGGCCTTGCCGCGTCAGCATCTCGTCGAGGCCGCGCTCGAACGCCGCGAGGTCGAGGCCGCCCTTCGCGTCGAACATCGCGAACGTCGCGATTTGGCGGCGCGTGTGCGTCGCCATCGTCAGGTACGGGCCCCAGTAGAAGTGTGGGACCAGCACCGACTGCCCGGCCTCGAGGAACGACGTCAGCGCGAGGTGCAGCGCCCCACTGCCGCCCGGCGTCGCGACGGCCGTCGCGTGCGCCGCCAGCGGCGACGTGCCGAACAGGTCGCCGACGACCGCTTTCAGATACGGCGCGTCACCGGCGATCGGCGCGTACGCGGCGGCCGCCTTCGCGTCGACGCTGCGGAACGCCTCGACGATCGACGGCATGACGGCCAGCGTGCCGTCGTCTTGCAGCAGCGCGCCGAGCGTCGCGTTGATGACCGGTTCGCCGGCCGCCTTGCGGCGGTTCGCCTCGGCGTTCAGGAAGAAGATCGGGTCGTCGCCGGCTCGCTTGATCGCATCCGGCGTGAGGAACGAAGGGGACGTCGAGGCGACCGTGGTCATCGCAATCCGACCCAAGGAAAAAGGAGGTCGGATGCTAACCGAGGGTCAGAGATCCATCGGAGCGAGAAAAAGGCCCGCGGGCGTCGGGAGTCGAACGCCGGGGGTCATGGCGCCCCGTGCTTGTCGACGCGCATGACGCGCGCGTGCTGTTTCCAGACCGCGTCGACGAACGCGTCGAGCTTCGCTCCGTCGACGCAGACGTGGACGTAACGTCCGCCGTCCTGCTGCGGTACGTCGATCAGCGCCCGCAGCCGACAGCCGTGCAAGACCGCGAGTTTCGCGAAGTCGATCGCGTCGGTCTTGGCGACGCTCGGCGGCTCCTCGATGACGATGCAGGCGCCGGCGTCGGGCGCGAGCACGCTCCACAGCGCGCGGAACACGTCGGACTCGGTCAGCATGCCGCGGACTTCGTCGTTCTCGACGACCGGCAGGCCGCCGATGCGGTGCTGCAGCATCAGTTGCGCCGCGGTGTGCAGCGGGTCCTGCGGCCGCACGGTGTGGATCTGCGTGGTCATGATCTGCCGGACGGGCACCGACAGACTCAGCGCGCCGGCTTCGGTGTCGAGCTGCCCCGCCGTGCCGGGCAGGATGCGCAACAGGTCGCGCTCGCTGATCATGCCGACGAGCTTGCCGTGCTCGAGCACCGGCGCGCGGCGGATCTTCTTCGCGCGGAACATCTTCAGAACGTCCGCACACGGCGCGTCCGGCGACAGGGTGTAGACGCCCGCGCTCATGAAATGTCGGACGAGCATCGCGCGGCCTCCTCGTTCACCCGGACGTCACGGACTCGACGGTTTCACTGGATCAGCTTGAAGCGCAGGATCTCGTCGCGGAACGTGCGGGCCAGCAGGTCCGCGCCCTCGTCCCACAGGTGGACCTCGCCGGAGAAGATCTCCTGGTCGTGGTTCCGCTCTTCCGGTGTCTTCGGGACGATGCCCTTCTTCGCGCGCTCCATGCGCTGACGCGTCGCCTCGGCTTCGAGCACGGTCGCGGTCTCCGCGACCGGCACGCCGAGTTCTTGGCCGACGTCGCGCATGATCCGCGTCATCGCGGCCATGCACTCGAGTTGGATGTCGCCGGACTTGATCTGGCGGAAGTCCTCACGGTCGTTCGCTTGCGTGGCGAACAGGATCTTCGCGCCATGCCCGCGCGCGATCGCCGTCAGGGTCTTCAAGTTGCGCCGGTAGTTGTTGAACCCTTGCGGGTTCACCTCCTCCATCGACTTCGGATACGGATCCTTCTCGGCGGGGTCGTAATCGACGATCGCGAAGAAGCCCTGCTCGGACCGCACCGCGAAGTAGTCGGTGAGGTACCGACGCAGGATCAGGTAGGTCATGCTCTTCTCGAACATCGGCTCCATCGGCGACGGCTGATACCGCGGCCAGACGTCCCGCCAATGCGAGTTGTCGTTCTTCGGCGGCACCTTCCACAGCGCACAGCGCATGTCGTTGATGTTGTGGTAGACGACGACGAGATCGGGCTGGAAGTCGATCATGCGGAACGCGAGGTTCACCGTGCTCTCGAACGTCGAGTAGCCCGAACAACCGCCGTTGATGACCTCGAACTTCCGCCCCGGCAGCGCCTCGTTGAGATAGGTCTGGAGTTTGACCGGCCACGTGGTGGCATTCGACGACTCGGTATGGCCGTACGTGCTCGAGCCGCCGAGGCAAACGATCCGGAACACCCCATCAGGCTTCGCGTACGTGGTCTCCGCGCCACGAAGGCCGAGCGAGTTGTGCTTGAAGGAGTGTCGCGCACCCTTCGCCGATTCCCAGCCCGGCTTCAGCGCGTACGCGAGATACGGGTGGCCGGTGTTGCGCTGCTTGGCGTCCGTGGTCTCGATCGGGACGAGGTCCGACCGGCGATAGCCCGGCACTGGGACGACGCGCAGGACGCCTTCGACGACGACGACCCACAGGACGACGGTGTACGCGAGCGCGAACAAGAGCTTGAACAGGACCGGCGGGTTGCGCCAGCCACTGGCTCGGGCCGTGGATTCGGATGTCGCTGGGTCGGTCATGTGCGGAAGTCTAGGCCGGGGATCTGGTTTTCGGCGGATGGGCGTGGAAAACGAGAGGGCATGGCTGGCGCGGGGCTTCGGGAAACATGGGGTTCGGGCCGTCCGAGAGGAGCCCCCGCCGCGAGGGCCCGTGCGACGAGACGCCCCGAGGTCGCGCGGGCCCTCGCGGCGGGGGCTCCTCTCGGACGGCCTTACGACTTCACGGGGAACGGGGGGATCGGGGATTTAGGGGGTTGGGGAGTCGGCTCGGGTTGCCCTCGCTTCGCTCGGCGACCCTCGGGTGGTGCGGGTCGGGCATTTTCTGACGCTGGTCGGCGATGGGCGTGGGGATGGCTCTATTGCGTAGCGTCGCTGGCTCGGTGAGACGGTGTTCGCGACTTGCGGCGGCAATGCGAACTCTCGGGCGGGCACCCCGATGATTGTCTCAAAGGCGAACGCGGCGTGCGCGACTTCAACAAGCGGATCCCCGTCGGGACTCCGGTCCGCTACTACCCCGTCGCGGATCGGAGTGAGTTCATCGAGACGAAGACGCGCAGCGATGCGTGGGCGCTCGGTGACGGCTCCGTCGTCGTGAAGATCGAAGGGCGCGCGGGCGGCGTGCACATCGACCACGTGTTTCGATTGCCCGTGAACGCAACCTCCGGGCAAGCGGACCGGAGGTCGTCGTGATCCTCGTCGATTGCCGAACGCGCGTTCCCATGGTCAAGTCCGGCGGTCCTGAAAGGGAGCGCCCTCATGATCCAGGAAAATGGTCACGTCACGTGCGGCGTGTGCGGCAGGCCGTTTGTTCCCGGCAAGTTCGACCCATTGACGCTGCACGGTCGAACGTTCGACGTTTCTATTGCAGTCTGCGATTCCTGCGTGACCGCGATCGAGCAGAGATCCGCTGCAGCCGAACTGGGTTCGCGAATCGACTTTCTCGCCCCGTGCAAAGTTGCCGTCGCAGAACTTCGCGCGCTGCTCGACAACGGCCCTCCCGGCCCGCTCTACAGGACGGACGAACCTTCGGGCAGGTGACCCGATGAGCGCGCGACTGGACGGCCCGCTACGACGGATTGGGACGACGCTGTCGCAGCGCGGTGAAAACGACTGCCAGCGACACTGCGATGATTCCGGCGTCCGGCACGCCCATACCCAACAAGCAGATGCAAAGCGCTCCAGCGGTCAAGCCAGTCAGGAGCGCAGCGCGAATGATCTTTCGCATGCGCCGAATGCTAGCGGATGCGTGGGGCCTTCAACCTCCGAGGACTCAGCGCGATGATGCGCCAACCGATCGACGTCAGCCCGGACTGTATCGTGAAATCCGCCTCAGGGCGTCTCGCCGACGATCGCGTTGCTGATCGCGACGCCGAACGGCGCGCCGGCATCCTGGACCAGCGCTTGCGCGAAGATCGGCCTTCCCGAGGGCACACCCGCAGGCCACTGTGCCGGTAGCGTGAAGCTGCCATTCGAGTTCGTGTTGAACCCAACCAAGACCAATTGGGGCTCGGCACGAGAGTGCTGCCGTAGAACGGCGTGAAGTCGATCGGCGTCAGGCCGAAGACGAACGCGGCGGTGGCGCCGTGCAATGCGCGTGGCACCGGCTGATTCGGTGAGTCACGATCGTCCCACTACCTCGCCCCCACCCGCACTCCGACATCGTCGATCCACGCCTTGCCTCCTTCCACCTCCACGCGGATCCAGGCGCGCACTCCCAATTCGCTGTTCAGGGCGGCCACTCGTTCTTTGGATACTTCGAGTTCGACGTCGGCCCAGGCTTCGGTCGCCTCGATCGTCTTCGACGCGAGTTCGGTCCACTGCGGCGCCGGATCCTCGACGCGGCTCGCCGCGATCGAGAACCGGAGGGTCGCGCCGGGTTCGACGAAGACCTTGGCGCGCGCATGCCACGGTCCGTCGATCGGTAGGAGCTCGGCGGCTGGGCTGTACGCGCTTGCCGGTCGCTTCGCGCCATCGAAGCGCAGCGAGCGGACGCCTCGCCACGCGAAGCGATCGAAACGGACCGCACCGATCGGGTCGACGGCCCAATGCGGCGGGAAGTGAGCGAACGATCGGCCCGACTCGATCTCCGCATCCGTCGGGGCGAGTTCGAAGCCTCCGTTGTCGAAGGCATCGTCGACGAGGGCTCGATCCGCTGGGTCGAGGTCGTCGTCGAGTTCGGGCGATGGGACGTCGAGCGGCACGACGAGGAGCTCGGGTCGCGTGCCATCCGCCGCTGGCGGAACCTCGACGACGAGGTCCACGAGCGCGCCGCGGCGGTGGCTGCGCACCTCGTAGAGATTCCACGCCGCGCTGCTTCCGGCGGCGAGCACCTCGGCGGGTCGGCCTTGGTCGTCGACGTGTGGTGGCGTCGCGAGCTTCGGCGACGCGACGAGCAGCAGCGCGCGTGTGCCGCCGTGCTGCATCCAGCGTCCGCTCGTCGCGGGGTTCGCCGCACGGACTGCCTCGATCGGCATCAGCTCGACGTGATCGACGACGAGCGGCGCGTCGGCCGCCTCGATCGCGACGTCGAGCATTCCGTCCTCGCCGGTCTGCGCGACGAGGCCCGTGAAGCGCGCTGCTTCGGTCGCTTCGAACTTCGTCGCGGCGTCACCCGCGCGCAGCGTGCCCGCACCGTTCGCGTGACCCGCGAGCACGAGCCAGGTCGAGCCCGGCTCGGCGCGGACGCGTTGCGTGATCGCGCCGTTCCGATCGAGCTTCGCCGCGGCGGTTCCGCAGTCCGCGAGCGGCGCCGACGGACTCGCTCCGCGCGCGGTCCATCCCTTCGGCGACGCGCCGTCCCAATCCTCGAGGCCTCCGTTCGCCAGCACGCTGCGCCGCGGTTCCGCGAGTCGACGCAGCACGTTGCGCGTCAGCGTCTCGATCGACGTGAAGCGACCGGCCGCGTGCCCCATCAGCGTCGGCCAGCCGCCGCTGCCGACGTTGACGACCGTGCCAGGCCCGTGGTGGATCGTGACCGCCGTCATGCCCTCTTGCGCCGGCGCCGCGGCGAGGACGAGCGTGTCCGCGGGCGAACCGCTCGTACGGCTCACGAGGATACGGTCGTCGATGCGCTCGGCGTGGACACCGTCGACTTCGCCGCACGCGGCGATCGCGCGGACCTCGGCCCTGCCGTACGGAACCGTCTCGTCACCGAAGTGTTCGAGGGCGCGCGCGTCGAGTCCGGCGAATGCCCAATGCGCCGGCGCGGCGACGCGGTAGCCGCCATACCCGTCGTCGAGCGGATACCGACCCACGACTCCACCGAACGGATACCCGGACGGCGCCCAGCTCGCGTCCAGCGACGTCGCCCACGACGCGTGCCGCCACGCCGCGCCGAACGTCGCGTTCTCGGGCTCGAGGACCGGGGGCCACGCCCACTGCGTCGTCACGTCGCGCGCGCCGCCCGGCGGCGGATCGCGCAGCCACGCGTCTTCGCGAGCGTCCTTCGCGCAGAGGATCGTCGTCGGCGTCTCGAAGCGGATCTGCCAATAGCAGGTGTTGCCGCCCAGCACGAACAAGCGGCCGCCGTTCCCGACGAACCGCGCGACGCGCTGGCGCATCGCGCGCGTCCAGTACTCGTGATGACCGAGCAGCACGAGCAGGTCGACGCCGTGAAGCGCTTCCGCGTTCGCATGCAGATCGACGTCGGCCACGCAACGGAGTTCGAAGCCCTCGCGCTGCATCCACTCGAGCACGTGCGGCAGTCCTTGGATGCGCACCGATCCGGGCGAGTCGGGATCCGAGGGGCGCAGCATCGACACGCGCGTGCTGCGCTGGCCGTAGCGACTCGGATAGAGGCTCGCGCCGCCCCACGCGTTGTACGCCTGCGCGGTGATGAACGGCACCAGGACGGCGATCCGCGCGGCCGGCTCACCCGCCGCTGGCAATACGACGAATGGCAGCTCCGCGTCGATCGTCGTCGAGTCGCTCGCCACGGACAATCGCGCGAACCACAGTCCCGCCGCCCACGTCGACGGCACGCGCTTGCGCAGAGCGACCGGAGTTCGCGCGCCGCCGACGACCGCGTCGTCGGGCAACGTCGGTGGCGTCAGACCCTCGACCACGTCCTCGGCGACGATCTGCTCGCTCGCGCCGACGTGGACCCAGCGAACGACGCAGTGCGGCTGCCGTCCCGCGATGTGGAGTTCGAGTTCGCCGCCGCGGCGGACACTCGGCCACGCGGCGTAGCCCTCGAGCGCGGACGGCGCGAACGACGCCACGACGCCGGATGGCGCTTCGTCGTCCTCGTGCGTCGGAATCTGCGCCACAGCGGGTCGCGCGAAAACGATCACGCAAAGCCCTAGCGCGAGACGGAACCGTGACCCCCGACGCGAGAGCATGGGCATGACGAGCGACCCCCGGCGCGCGAAGGCCCCGACGCTACTTCGCGCAGTCGTCGATCGGCACGTGGTTCTCGTCGACCTGGCTGGGTCGTGGCGCGTTCAAGCCGCGATCCACCTCGATTCACGCGGTCGATTCGAATGCATGCGGTGCATGACTTCGCAGCGCGGTCAGAGTTCGACTTCGACTCGCGCTCCGGCTTCGATCCGTGACTGGATGGAGCGTTCGGAGTGCGGTCCGTTCCACAGCTCCACGCGAACGGCCCCGGGCACGAGGCCCTCGATCTCGACGGCTCCGCCTGCCGTGACTTCGACGGCCGTCGGATCTTGAACGCCGCGGCGGAGAGTGAGATAGCGCCCCGCGTCGTGGTGCCAGAGCCGCACCCGACTCGTGCTTGCCGACCCGACCTGCCACGCGGAGACGCGGACCGCGAGTACACCGGGCTCTTCGAGGCGGACCGCACCGAGATCGCAGGTCCGATCGGGCAGCAACACCATGGATGCCACGATGGCGGTGGCTTTGCCTGCGCCATCCCACACTTCGATCCGATACTCCCCGGGCATCAGACCTTCGATCTCGAACACGCCCTCTTCGTCGGTACTCCCGAACAACACCGCGTCCGATCCCGGCCCGGCACTCGACGCGCCGAGTGCGAGCCGGAACGGACCGGACATGGCCTCGGCATTCGCATCCAGCACGCGCAGCCTCAGCGCGGCCGTCAGCGCGATCGACGCGCAGTCGCCGACCAACACGATGGTCGAACTCGATTCGCCCTCGCCGTGCGCCAATGACTTGCCGTCGTGGAACAGCTCGAGGCGCACGCGCCCCGCGACACTCGTCGCCACGTATCCATGGCCCGGGTACGACATCCACTCGATGGAGCACGACTCGGAGACCGCGACAGTGTCCAACCCCGTCACCGTCATCGTGACCAGCGATCGGGGGTTCATCAGGACATCCCCGGAGAATCGATTCGCGGCGCCTCGCTTCGGTCGTGGCCTCGACTCGGTCGGTCCGCCGCGATCGGGGAGACCCGCGACGGAGAACTCGATCCGTTCCGCGCGAGACAATCGGACTTCGAGTGCATCGATCCGAGGAGGCAATGCCACTTCGACGCGCGAGTAGCCCTCGACTCCGAGGATCTCGACGGTTGCGGGTTCGTCCTGAACGACATGAATGACACACCGACCCTGCGCATCCGTGCGCGCTTCCGAGGACGACGCAAACGTTCGTCCCGTGTTCGCGGACACCCATTGGGTTCGGATCGGCCGAACGAACGCGTTCCGAATGGGAGACCCGCTCGCACGATCCACGACAGAGAGCGTCATCGCACGACTGTGCGGCAAGCGGATCTCGAGGCCGGAACGATGCTCTCCCGGCGCGAGAGCGGGGACCACGATGGAGTTTCCGACGAACTCGCCCATGGCGACGACGCGCAATGCGTACGCCGCCGGAGCACTCGCGATGACGAACTCGCCGCTCTCGGACGTGCGAACTTGTGCGTCCCCGAATACGGATGCGTATGCGCCGACCTTCTCCATCGAAATGCCGACGCCGTTTGCCTGGACGACCGCGCCGACGACGGGAATGCCAGCATGGTCGATCACGCGACCGGACACCGTCGCGATCAGCAACGGCTCCATCGTCACGACGACTTCCTCGGTGTTCGGCGTGCCGCTCGGCTCCGGCAACGACGTCGGCAGGAACCCACGCTTCGAGAGGTGCGCGACTCCGCCACGGGGCCACGTATGCACTCGGATGCGGCCGAGCTCGTCCGACATCGGCTCGGCCGCGTCATCGCCGCCCAGACGATTCCGCATGGCGACGTCGAGAAATGTCAGATCGACGCCAGCGATCGGCCTCCCATCCGGATCCACAACTTGCAGCGCAACTCGGAATGAAGTCTTGGGGCTCAGCTCGTCGATTTGCGTAACCTCGCGACTCGATGATCGACCCTCTCTTGTCGACATTGGGTCATGCCGCGCATTGTGATCTGGACTCGGGCGCAAATCTGCGACCTGGTCAACGCGATGGTCGTTGATACCGAAGCACACCAGAAGGCCGGTAACCGTAATGAGCAGCAATATGCCAGCCCGGAATCGGCGTCTTCCCGACATTCTTATTATCCAGTACTTCAGAACTTCTGTAACCCTGGCAAGGAGAGGCATGGGCCAGCGAACCAATAGCCAGGAAATGCCGGTGGCGACCCTCCAGGCGAAAGAGCATCACATCGAGATCAGCAAATAGTTCGCCTGCGAATAACGAACTCAGTGACAGGCCGCATTGGCGAGGGATCAGCACGCCCACTGCGGTAACGATCGCGTCACCGATCGACCTGATCAGCCTTACATTCCGCTTGCGCCGGTGGGCCCAAATCGAAGTTCACGATTCTGTTATGGCTGCGGCCGGACGCGAACCGCGCTGGCTTCGTCGGATCGACTCTCCCACTCATTCCATTGAGTCGATTCGTCGATCCTCCTCGCCTACGCGCTTCTAGCTCGGCGTCGCGGCATAACAGAATCGTGAACTTCGAGTTAGCCCGTTCCATTGATGGCTCATTCAGAGAATGGTCCGGTCATTCACACCCGGTGTCATTCGTACAGCATACTTCCACGTGGTATCCACCACCAGAATCCTGCCATCTCACTGTGTAACATAGCGTCACCCCAACACCAACACCGCAGACACCTGCGAATGCATCTCCAATTCTGCCAAACGCATCGGTATCGCCGCGTTGCAGGAAGGCGCCGTCCTGGCAAGTAGCATTTGGATTTGTGATGCACGACCAAAGACCCACTTCGGTGTCCGCTGGAAGGCCGCCAATGAAGTAACTACAGTAGCACAGGCAAAGATATGGTTCACCCGGAAGGACCGTTTTGGTGCATCCACCCGTCACGGTACACGCATCAATGGCTGGCGCACTGAGCAACCCAACCGACACGATGGCAGCAATGACTTTTCTTAACATTGTAGGTACCCTCCATCTCCCAAAGTTCGATCGAGCACGCGCAGTGCGTACTTCGCCGTCGGAATCAGCCGGCACTCCTCACGATCTTCGTCTGGAATCTCATCTGGCGCCTCAAGAAACAACCGCGCCGGTTCTTGCCCCGACTTCTTCTCCCAGGATTCTACCGATGCAGCTCAGGACCGCGTCAGACGAAAATCAGAGAGTCTCTCCGAGCTTCCGATTCACGCATTGTCGCGTTTGTGCGCTTTTCTTCGTGTCACACGATTCGTGTCTTACGCGCGTCGAGCACGAACAACGCCGACCTTCGACTTACCTAACACTTGCATTGGTCGGCCCGCCCGCCTTCTTCGCGTGCGGCTCGCTCGCCGAACGCGCGCGCCACGCGGCCTTCACGGCCACCGGGATCGGCGCGAGCTTGCCGTCGTTCCCCGCGGCGCGATTCGCGGCTTCGAGCGCCGGCAGCGCGTGGTCGAAGCGCTTCGACTCCTGATCGCACGAGTCCTTCGTCGTCGGATTGAACGTGAGGCACGCGAGCGGCTTGACGTCGAACGGCAGCGCGCACGTGAAGTCCGGCTCGAGGAACGGGCAGGTGTAGAGCCGCGCGTCGGGCGCCTTCGCGAGTCGGTAGCGCGCGATGACGGCGTCGACGCGATGCAGCAACGCGTCGCGACGGCGCGCGGGCAGCGTCGCGAGATGGTCCGCGATGTCGGTGGCCTCGATGCGCAGGATGCGCTGCGCGTTGTACGCCTCGGTGCAACACAACCCGCAGCCGGCGCACGAACGCACGTGCTTCTGCACGCGTTCGACGTGCTCGATCAACGGGCGGCGGAAGTTCGACGACGAGCGCGGAGGCTGGCGCATGCGAGGCGGAACTCTATCGCGGCGCGGCGGAGTTCGCTGCGGTGCAGTCTCGACTCGACGTCGCGAACCTCGCGATGGTTCAGCGGCGCATCGACACGATGAACTCCGCGTGACGCTCGAAGCTCGCGCGATCCGTGATGCCGGCGAAGCCTTCGGCGATCAGGATCTGACCGACGATGCTGCCGAGCGTGTTGCCCGGGCCGGGCAGCACGATGCGTTGCGGGCCGAACTCGCGCAGCGCGACGCAAACGCTCGCGTCGAAGTCGAACGGAGTCGTGACCTGCGTGCCGAGCGTGTACGCGCGCAGCGCATCGACGTCGGTGTCCCACGGCGAAAAGCGCGCGCCGCGGCCGTCGACGAGCGTCACGCGCGGTGCGCGGAAGGCGAGGCCTTCGAGGCGACGCGCTGCGGCGGCCGCGACGGAAAAGACGAAGCGCGTGTGGTACGGGCCATGTTGCGCGAGCTGCAGCGGGAACGCGTTCTTGCCGAACTTCGTCGGCGGCAACTGCGCCATGCCGTGCGCGATCCCGGCGTCCGAGCCGGCGAGGACTTCGAATCCGCCGAGGCGGATCGAGCGCAGGAGCTCGCCGTTCGACCGCTCGAGCACGTCGGCCACCGCCGCGACGCGCGTCGCGTCCACGCGCCAATCGTCGCCGACGATCGGGAACAGGATCTGCCCGCCGCCGTGGCTCGACTGGAACGCCTCCTGCTCGAGCGCCATCGTCTGGACCAGGCGGAAGCCGTCGTCGAACGACAACGCTCCGCCGACGGCCAGTGCCGTGTACCAGCCCAGCGAGTTGCCGCCGACCGCGACGAGCCGATGCGTCGACGTGGCGATCTCCGCGTCCTGCATGGTCGCGACGTAGATCAACGCCGACACGTTCGCCGGCGCGAGATGGAGGGCCGGCTTGAACGACGGCGCGCCATCGAGCTCGGTCAGCAGCGCGAGTCCGAACTCGGCGCGCAACGCGTCGGCGCGCTGCGTGAACGGATGCGATCGATCGAGCGTCCCCAGCGACGCGGCGGTGTACGAACCTCGTCCCGGGCAGAACAGCGCGGCGCGAAGCGTGGACTCGATCATGAGCGCAGCACCTCGAGCGCGGCCGCGACGATGTCGGCGTCTTGCACGAGCACGGTGTTCGCGGCGCCGCCGAGCGGGACGTAACTGTCGGCCGCGCGCACGGAACGCACCGTCGCTCGGACGTCGTGCTCGGTCAGATCGGCGACGATCGCGTCGGCGACGCCGCCGGCGGTCGCTCGACACTCGTCGACGACGAGCACGCGGCCGCACTCGTTCGCGTGCGCGCGGATCGCGGAATACGGCAGCGGATTCAGCCAGCGCAGATCGAGCACGCGGACCTTCACGCCACGCTCGCGCTCGAGCGCGCGTGCGGCGCGCAACGACAGCCGCACGCCGTTCGCGTAACTCACGAGCAACAGATCGAACGCGTCCTCGCCGTAGATCCCGACTTCGCCGGGCAGCAGCGCGTCGCCGGGCGGCGGGTAATCGAACAGCCATGCACCGTCGTTCGCGTCGTGGAGATCGCGCTCGTGGTAGAGCGCAATCGGCTCGAGGAACACCACGACGCGGCCGCACTCCTTCGCCGTCGCGATCGCGCCGCGCAACAACCGCACGGCGTCGTCGCCGCGCGCCGGGGTGCAGAGCATGAGGCCGGGGATGTCGCGCAGCGCACCGATCGAGTTGTCGTTGTGGAAGTGGCCGCCGAACCCCTTCTGGTACGCGAGCCCTTGCAGCCGCACGACCATCGGGTTCTGGAACTGGCCGTTCGAGAAGAACGCCAGCGAACACGCCTCGCCGCGGAGTTGGTCGAGCGCGTTGTGCAGGTACGCGAGATATTGGATCTCGGGGATCGGCAGCAGCTCGATGTGCGCGGCACCTTGCGCGATGCCGAGGATCGTCGTTTCGTCGAGCAGCGTGTCGAAGCAGCGCGACACGCCGAAGCGCTTCTGCAAGTCCGCGGTGACGTAGTAGACGCCGCCCTTCCTGCCGACGTCTTCGCCGAACGCGATCAGCTCGGGCCGCCGCAAGAACTCGTCATGCAATGCCGCGTTGACGTGCGCCGCCAGCGTGCGCTTCGTGTTGCTCGTCTGTTCTTCCGGGAGCTTGCCGTCGAAGTGGGCGACGCGCTGCTCGCGCGGCACGACGCCGGTCGCGGACTCGCGGACCCGCTCGGCGTCGTACTGGAACAGTGGCGCCATGACTTGCTCGCGCGTGGTCAGCTTCGGCCGCGCGCAGGCTTCGTCCATGACGGAAAAGACGCGTTCCTTCGCGCTGGCCCAGATCGCGCGCAAGCCGTCGGCCGTCGCCGCGCCGGTCTCGAGCAGCCGCGCCGCCGCGAGTGCGAGTGGATCACGCGCTTCGTCGCGCTCGATGTCCGCGAGCGCGCGATAGCCGGTCTCGACGTCGGTGCCGGCGTGCCCGAACAGTCGCACCGTGCGCAGATGCAAGAACACGGGCACGCGCCGCGAGCGACACAGATCGATCGCGCGAGCGCACGCGTCGAAGATCGCGTCGATCGAGCCGTCGGCCTTCACGTACTCGAGCCCGGGCTGCGTCGAGAACGTCTCCTCGATCCAACCGCGCGGAGTCGCGACGGAGATGCCGATCTCGTTGTCCTCGCACAGGAACAGCACGGGCACGGGCGAGCCGCGCTTGCGCGAATAGCGCGCGGCGTTGAACGCGCATTGCGCCGTGGCGTGGTTCGAGGACGCATCGCCGAACGAGGCCATCGCGATCGCGTCGTGCGGCAATCCGGTGTCGACGCCGTTGCGCCGAGCGACGCCGAGCGCGACCGCGAGTCCGACCGCCTTCGGCAGATGCGACGCGATCGTGCTCGTCTGCGGCGGGACCCACAGCGGCCGACTGCCCCAGACTTTGTGCCGCCCGCCGCTGATCGGATCCTCGGCGGACGCCGCAAACGACAACAGCGTGTCGAACACCGGCGTCGACCCGGGCAACTGCCGCGCGCGCGCCATCATCAGTCCGCCGGAGCGGTAATGCAGGAAGCACGGATCGTCGATGCGCAGCAGCGCGCCGACGCAGGCGTTGGCTTCGTGACCCGAACTCCCGATGGTGTAGAAGCTGCGATTCGTCTTCTTCAGCTCACGCGAGGCGACGTCGAGCAACCGCGACAGCGCCATGTCCTCGAACAATGCGCGAGCCCGCCGAGCGGCGAGCCGCGAGCCGATCGCGAGCGGCGCGTCGTCGGCGAGAGGCGCGACGACGTCTCCAGCGGCGGCGAGTTGCCGTTCGAAGCGCTCTTGAACGAGTTCGACGCGAGTCTTCGCCGCTGCGCTCATGGAAGGGGTCCGGTCCGAAGGATCGCGAGAAGGCTCGCAGTGTTCCCGGCGGGACGAAAGTGTCAACCATCGGAACGAGAGGGATTCGCCGGCAAGACCCGTGAAAAAGGGGACAGAGCAGATGAGGGGACTGTCCCCAATCGCGCGCGTCCCTCCCATCCCCGTTCCCCTCCCCGGCTGGTACTCTCCCCCTCTTCTCCAGCCGCCCGCGGAGCCCCGTTCGTGAACTGGATCCGAGCCCTCATGCTCGCCGTGCTGCTGGCCGTCGTCGTCCAAACGGCGTCGCCGCTTCCGGCGCGCGTCGACGACACGCCGCCGGCGGTCGCCGCGAAGCCCGCGCCCGCGGTCGTTGACGACAAGGGCTTCGACTCGCTGGGCGGCGACCGCATCAGGGCTCACATCGTCAAGCTCACGTCCGACGAGTTCGAAGGCCGCGGCGCGGGGACCGAGGGCGGAATGCTGGCGCGCGATTACATGGAGCGCGCGTTCCGATCGCTGGGTTTGAAGGAAGCCGGCACGGAGGGCTTCCGCCAACCGTTCCGCACGAAGGGACGCGGCCGCTCGAAGGCGACCGATCTGGATCTCTGCAACGTCGTCGGGATCCTCGAGGGCTCCGACGACGAATTGAAGAAACAGTACGTCGTGATCGGCGCGCACTACGACCACCTCGGTCGGCGCAACGGCACGATCTACCCCGGTGCCGACGACAACGCGTCGGGCTCGGGCACGCTGATCGAGGTTGCACGCGCGTTCACGCTCGGTGAACGACCGAAGCGCAGCCTGCTGTTCATCGCGTTCGACGGCGAAGAGATCGGGCTGCTCGGCAGTCGCCACTTCGTGAAGTCGCCGACGGTGAAGGACGAAGCCCTGGTCGCGATGTTGAACATGGACATGGTCAGCCGCGGCCCCGATGGCGATCTGTGGCTGAGCGGCGTGTCCGAGAGTTCGGCGATGAAGGCCGCGGTCGAGGCTGCCGCGCCGCTGGCCGAATTGAAGCTCCACTTCGAGCACGAGCGCGAATGGCGTCAATCGAGCGACCACGGGCCGTTCGCCGACGCCGGCATCCCGTTCCTGTATTTCGGTGTCCCCGATCACGAGGACTATCACAAGCCCGGCGACACTGCCGACAAGGTCAACGAGACGCTGCTGCTGCGCGCTTCCCGCGTCGTCTACCTGACGGCGAGAGCGATCGGCAACGCCGCGAGCGCTCCCGAATTCGGCGAATGAACATCCCAGTCCGAGGTTGAACCGCATGAGTGTGCGCGCCCTGCTCGCGTCGATGTGTGTCGTCGCACCGTTCCTGACCGCGTGCTCGAAAGACGAGCCCGCCGCCGCGCCGAAGCTGCCGACCGCGAAGCACGTGCTGTTGATCACGGTCGACACGCTGCGCGCCGATCGCCTGCACTGCTACGGCGGTCGCGACGGCGCCAGCCCGGCCATCGACAAGCTCGCGGCAGAAGGCATCCGCTTCGCCGATTGCCATGCGCCGATGGGCATGACGCTCGCGTGCCTGACCACGCTGATGACGTCGAAGTACCCCGACGAAACGGCGGTCACGAACAACACGCTGAAACTCGATCCCGGCGAGAACACGTTGGCCGAGCGGCTCACGGCCACGGGCTTCCGCTCACGCGGATTCGTGACGAACGGCGTGCTCGCGCACAACCGTTCGGGCATCGATCAAGGCTTCACCGGCGGCTACGAACCCAACGACAACGAGAGCTACATCGCGACGAAGGTCCGCGGCATCCTCGAGAACGACTTCGGCAAGGTCCCGAATCAGCGCGAGTTCATGTGGGTGCACTTCATGAACCCGCACCAGCCGTACGACCCGCCACCGAAATACATGAAGCTGTTCGACCCGGACTACGACGGCAAGATCGACACGAAGCCCGAGACGATCGACGGCATCTTCGTCAACAAGACGCAGCTCGCGCAGCGCGACCTCGATCACATCCTTGCGGTGTGGGACGGTCAGGTGCGCTTCGTCAGCGACCTCGTCGGCAGCTTGACGGACACGCTGGCGAAGGCCGGGCTCGACAAGGACACGCTGGTCGTGTTCACCGCCGATCACGGCGAGGACCTCTACGACCACAACGCGTACTTCTATCACGCGAATTCGCTGTACCGGTCCGTCACGCACGTGCCGCTGATCCTGCGCCAGACCGGCGCCATTCCGGCGGGCACGACGAACGACGACTTGATCGAACTCGTCGACGTGATGCCGACGATCCTCGCGCGCATGGACGTGTCCGTCGCCCTCGACGAGAACCCCGGCACGCTGCCGCGCGGCATCGACTTGTCCCCGGCGATCTTCGGCACCGGCCGACTCGACCGCCTTCCATTCGCGTTCAGCCAGCTCGAATCCGAGACGTACGGCGTCCGCAACAAGAACTGGTTCTACGTCGACAACCCGAACGACTACATGCCGGTGTCGGTGCCGAAGGAAGGCAAGTACCCGATCGCGCGCCGCGAGCTCTACGACTGCAAGGCCGACCCGCGCGAGCAGACGAACATCGTCACGCAACGCGAAGACGTCGCGAAGAACATGCTCGAGCAGTTGAACCGCTGGAAGGCGGGACTGAAGAAGGGCACGAAGCTCGCGCAGACGATGACCAAGCAAGACCTCGAGGATCTCGAAAAGCTCGGCTACGTCGGCGGCGGGAAGTGACTGAACGCCCTACGCTCGCCCGCGGTCCGCGCGAAGATCAGCGCTTGCCGTGCGTGACCGTGACGATCGTCTTGATCCCGCCGCGCACGTAGAAGTCGCCGACCAGCTCCATCCACTTCGGCGCCGCCGCGGTGACGAGGTCGTCGAGGATCCGGTTCGTGACGTCCTCGTGGAAGTGGCCTTCGTCGCGGAACGACCACATGTAGAGCTTCAGCGACTTCAGCTCGATGCAGCGTTCGGTCGGCACGTACTGCACCCGAAAGGTCGCGAAGTCGGGCTGGCCCGTCTTCGGGCACAAACACGTGAACTCCGGGATGTCGAACTGGATGACGTAGTCCCGGCCTGGGCGCGGGTTTGGGAACGTTTCGAGCTGCTTGGATGGCTTCGTGGTCATGGTGAGCGGGAGCATAGCGCATCCCGCCCGCTCCGTTGCCCGTCGCTCGTCCGTCCGTTAGACTCCCGCGCTTGCGCTCCAGCCCCCGAGCCGGATGTCGCGAACTGCCGCCCTCACGAGTCGGAATCGTCCGCTGACACGGGATTCGTCCGATCTTCACACCGATCGGCGAGCTTGGTCGGCTCATCACCCAGCCCCAGGGAGCCCGCTCCCTGTCCCCTTCGAGGAGGATCGAATGAAGTCGTTCGGTATCACCGCCGCGGTCGCGCTCGCCTTCGCCGGTACGGCGTCGGCCCAGTTCGTCACGATCAACGAGTTCTACTACGACGCACCTTCGACCGACGACGGCAAGGTCTTCGCCGAACTGCACGGGCCGGCCGGCACCGACATCTCGGGCTGGCGCCTGACGAACGTCCAGGGCGCGTCGGCATCCTCGTGCGGCCAGTACACGAACACCGTCATCTTCCCGGCCAACTCGTTCATCGGTCCCGACGGCCTGTTCGTCGTGGCCGACCTCAGCGGCGCGGGCTCGACGTCGGTCGTCTGCGACGCGAATCACAACGGCGGCGTGCCGGACTACCTCGCGGGCAACATGGACTTCGAGAACGGCCCGGACGCGGTGCACCTGATCGACGCGGGCGGTGGTCTGATCGACTCGCTGAACTACGGCATCACGATCTGCACGGTCGACACGGTCAACGGCTTCGGCATCGGTGAGGGAACCCCGGCCCCCGACGTCTTCTCGGGCTTCTCGCTGGAGCGCTTCCCGGCCGGCTTCGACACGTTCAACAACGCGACCGACTTCTTCGTCAACGGCACGCCGACGCCGGGCGCCTCGCTCGCCCCGCCCGCGTCGCTCGTCTACACGAACGTCGGCGGCGTCGGCAACACGATCAGCCTGACGACGGGTGGCCAGCTCGACCTCGCGATCAACATCGCGCAGCCGAACGACCAGTACTTGATCCTGGTTTCGGTCACGGCGCCGACGGGCAACGATCCGCTGGGCGTGCCCTTCGACCCGGTCACCGACCTGTTCTTGACGCTGTCGACGATCCCGAATCCGTTGGTCACGAATTTCGTCGGCAACCTGAACGCGCAGGGTCAGGCGACCGGGACGCTGCTGTTGCCCGCGGGCATCGCGGCGCTCCCGGCGACGATCCCGTTCTACTTCGTCGCGCTGTCGCCGGTCACGGCGAACGGTACGAAGACGAACGTCGTCACGTTCAACCTCGCGCCGTGAGCCTCGACCCTCGCCCCGTCGCGCGAACACGCTGACGGGACCGAGAGCGCGAGTCCACACTTGATGTGGTGACGGGCCGGACGCTCCCAGCGGGCGTCCGGCCCGTTTCACTTGCAGGCCGAGACGAACGACGCTGCCCCGTACGTGGGGACGGCGGTTGCCCGTGCCTCAATACCCGCGCGCGCGATCGACGACGCCCACGGGAGTCTCACCGCGCGCGAGCCGCTGCCAGTTCTCGACGAACGCTTGGATCGCATCGTCCGGAGTGGTGAGCCCGGCGACGTGGGGAGAGACCATCACGTCCTCCATCTCCCACAACGGCGACTCCCGCGGCAACGGCTCATCGCGGAACACGTCCAGCGCCGCGCCGCCGAGATGGCGCTCGCGCAACAGGTCGATCATCGCGTCCTCGTCGATCACCGAACCACGCGCGACGTTGACGACCCATGCGCCGGCCGGCAATCGCTCGAGAGCCGCGCGATCGAGCAGGCCACGCGTACGCGCGGTGTTCGGCACGACCACGACGAGCACATCGGTGACGGGCAAGACGGCCGAGAGCGCCTCGACCGCGACGACCCGATCGATGCCGTCGACCGCTTGGCCCGTGCGGGAGACACCGACCACATTCGAGCCGAACTCACGCAGCATGCGTGCGATCGCGGCGCCGATGACTCCGACGCCGAGCACGGTGATGCGGAGGTCGCGCAGCAGCCGTGGATGGAACGGCGCCCAACGCTTCTCGCGCCGATCCCACTCGAGCCGCGACATCCGCTGCGCGATCGCGAGACAGCGCGCGAGGACGTACTCGGCCATGTGACGTTCGAACACGCCGACGAGGCGCGTGATCAGGACGTCGGACCGCAACGTCGGACACGCCAGGATGCCGTCGACGCCCGCGCCGGTCGATTGGACCCAACGCAAACCGCCGGCCGCCTCCGCCAGCGTGGCCGGGATCCGGAACGCGAGAAGCATGTCGCGATCGGCGAGGTCGCTTGGCGCGACGTCGGCGAACTCGCGGGCACGCACGTCGATCCCGAGATCGCGCGCGTCGATCCCTGCCGCGATCACGTCGGCGTCGCGGCCGAGCACGAGCAAGTTCGTGCCGAAGTTCATGGTGCCTCGAAGACCATCGAACAGTGCGAGACGGTGTCCCGTGATCCGGGGAACGTCGTCTGGTCGTAGCGCAGCAGCGTCCCACGCGCGCCGCGCAAGATGCGCAGTTGGGTGTACAAGGCCGAGAAGCCGCAGATCCGGCGCTCGTCGTTGCAGGCCGCGTTGTGCTCGAAGAAGCCGCCGGCGTCGCCGCGCGCGGCGAACTCGAGCAGCTCGCGATCCGCGACCTCGACGTCGTGCGCGCGATCGGGATCGAGTCCGGTCGGGTCGCCGTAGCGCGGCCCGAGATGCGCGAGGTCGATCGAAGACACCACGAGCACGTTGCGGCCGAGGCGCTTGGCTTCGTCGCGCGCGGCCCCGACGAACGTCGCGATGCGGTCGTCCTCGATCGGGTCGCGCTCACGCTCGATGAACTCGTGGAACGAGCCGACCAGCACCGGCACGATCGACAGCGGTCGGTCCCGCGCTTGGTTTCGCAATGCCACGAAGATGGCCTGGAACTCGATCGAGTGTTCCTCGCGATGCAGGAGCTCGGCGCGGTACGCGCGCTCGGGTCCGATGCGAGCGGCCAGAGCGTCGACGAACTCGAGGTCGTTCGGCACGTCCGCAAGCGGCGTCGCGTACGGTACGCGCGTCAACGTGAACGGATCGTCGATCGCCTTGTGCCCGGTCCCGAGCACGATCACCGTGTCGGCGAGCGGCGCAGCGGCGGCGAGTAATCGATGTGCGCAAGCATTCGACGCTCCGCCGAACCGTAGGTCGATGTGCGGAACTGCCGCGCCACACAAGCGCGCACCTTCGCGCGGCTTGGCCTCGGGCACGGTATTCAGAGCTTCGAACCATGCGCGGAGTTCGAGCGGATCGTCGGGATACGCGATCCCGGAATGCACGAACGGGCGACGCGCAGCGTTTCGATAGTCCGCTTCGACGGCGCTCTTGCGCGCATCGAACGTCGCCCCTTCGAGGAAGTACGCGTCGTCGAACCGACGCACGAGCGCCTCGAGCTGTTCACGCTCGAGCAGGGTGCCGTGGTCCTTCAGGATCGAAGCCTGGATGTCCTCGATCGTGTGCTCGCCGTCGAACAGACGCAGCACCGCGACGGCCGCGCGCGAGATCACGAGCTCGGCGTCGGAGACGCCGCTCGGATCGCGCAGAAGCAACATCGACCGACCTTCGTGCTGGATCGGCGTGGGCTCGAGCCCGCGCAGGATCGGTTTGTGCGGCAACGCCATCGTCATGCCTTCGACGTCGGCGCCGACGCGATCGTGACCGGCCGGCGCTCGTCGTCGACCGCGACGTACGTCACTTCGGCCGACGTCACGGCGACGACTTCGCCGCTGCGCAGTCGCTCGACTTCGACTTCCACGGCCACGGTGATCGAGGTCGAACCGACGCGCAGCGTGCGCGTCCAGAAGCTGACGGTGTCGCCGACGAACACCGGAGCGAGGAACTCGACTTGCTTCATCGCACGCGTGACGAACACGTGGCGCGCGGTCTTGCGCGCCTCGACGCCACCCGCGAGGTCGATGTACGAGAGGATGATGCCACCGAAGATGGTGCCCATCCCGTTCGTATCTTTGGGAAGCATGGTGACTCGGATCGAGAGGGTACGTTCAACGATTGGATTCATGTGTTCTCTTTTGAAACACGGAGCGTAGCAATCGCCCACTGTTTTGGCGCGAACACGTTGTTGGCATCAAGAGCGCCCTATCTCCCAGCCGATCCAATCGGCGGAGCGACGTGCGAGTCCGCCAGACCATCGCACGCCGAGCTGCGAGCCAGACGCAGATCTCCGGATGAAGGTACGGCGAGAGCGGTTCCCCCTGACCGCAACCGCCGAATGGGAAGACGTCCACATGTCCGCCACGATCGGGAATCGCTGCCTCCAAATTCACCTGACGGGAACCGTGCCGAACGCGTGCGTCGGCTCGATCACGAACCTGCGTTCGGATGGGCTCGTCGCCGAGTTCGGCGCGACTGACGCACCGATCCTGCTACCAGGGCAATCGCTTCGCTTCCGCGTGTGCAATTCCGGACTCGGCGGCCTCGCCAACGCGTTCGACGCACGTGGCACGATCGAATCCCGCGAGCAACGTAGCGGCGCGTTGCACTACGGTGTCGAAGTCGCCGACACCGCGACCTTCGCACGTGCGCTGCACGCTTTGACCGATTCGACCAGCGACCGCCGCGCCCACTCCCGTGTCCCGTTCGAGAGCGGCGACGCCTCGGCCGCGATCTTGCATCATGGCCGCATCTCGGCCTGGGTCCGGACGATGGTGCTCGATCTCTCCGAAGCAGGCATCGGCGTGACGTGCTCCGATACGTTTTCGGAGCACTTCCGCGTCGGCGATCCGATCAAGCTCACGTTCCGCATGCCGGGCGGCGGTGCACCGGTCACGATGTCGGGGACGATTCGCGGCAGGCTCCCGCTCGACCGCAAAGTCCGCTTCGGTATCCAATTCGCACCACCGACGACGCCAGCCGACGTCAGCGGTCTGCGCATGATCGGCGAATACGTCGCGCGGCACCTGCGGTTGTTGCGCGGAATCACTTGAACGCGACGCGCGCTGCGCCACGGCGAGTCGATGGAGGCATCACGTCCGCAGGGTCGCGCCCTCTTTCTTCGCGATCCACATCGAGCAGACGAGATCGGACAAGACGTTCGGAACCGTACGCGTCATGTCGACGAGGCGGTCGACGCCGAGGATCAGCGCGAGCATTCCCGGCTCGACGCCGACTTGCGCCAGCACGATCGTGATCAACGGCAACGATCCACCGGGCACACCGGCGGCGCCGATCGCGGTCAGGACGGACAGCGCGACGACGATGATCTGCTGGCCGAGTGAGAGATCCACGCCTGCGACTTGCGCGAGGAACAGCACGGCGACGCCCTCGAACAGCGCCGTGCCGTTCATGTTCATCGTCGCGCCGAGCGGCAGCACGAAGCCGGCGATGGGCTCGGGCACGCCGAACTCGTCGGTCGCGGTCTTCAACGACGTCGGCAGCGTCGCGTTCGAAGACGAGGTCGAGAACGCCGTGATCATCAGTCCCTTGCAGCGCGCGAAGAACCGCAACGGCGACATGCCGATGAACAGCGCGACCAGCGCGCCGAGCACCACGAAGAGGTGCAAGAGCAAGCCCGACATCGCGACGGCGAGGTACGAACCGAGCGCCGCCAACACCGGCATGCCGAGCTTCAACGCCACCGAGAAGATCAACCCGGCGACCCCGAACGGGGCGAGCTTCATCGCGTAGCCGAGGATCGTCACGCAGATTTCGTACAGAGTTCGCAGCACGTCCAGGAACGTACGCGTGCGGACCTCCGGCATGCGCGACGCGGCCAAGCCGACCAACAGCGCGAACAGGATCACACCGAGCGTTTCGCTGTCGGTCGCGGCCGCGCGGACGACGTTCTTCGGGATCATGTTGACGAACGTGTCGACGCTGAAGCCCGTACTCGCCTGACCCTGTTCGACGCGCTTCGCGGCGTCGGTCCGGAATTGCGCCGTGAGCTCGGCGACCTTCTCCTCCGGCATGTGGTCACCGGGACGGAAGACGTTGACGAGCGTCAAGCCGAGCGCGGCCGCCAGCGCGGTCGTGCACACGAACCACGTGATCGCACGTGCGCCGATGCGACCGAGATCGTGCGAACCACCGAGTTGCGCGACCCCGAGCACGAGCGAGCAGAACACGAGCGGCACGACGACCATGAACAACAGGCGCAGGAACACTTGCCCGATCGGATTCGCGACGTTGTCCGCGAACCAGAGGCACGCACGGTAGGAGTCTCCGACTTCCGCGCCGGCGGCCGGAGCGAACGCGAGATTGAGCGCGATCCCCGCGGCCGCACCGATCAGCAAACCGAGCAGGATGCGCGTGGCGAGCCGAGTATCGGTCGTCGAACTCATGCTCGCTCCTGTCGCGCGTCGGAGGCGCGGGCTCGCCGTCGATCCGGGGCGGCGGAGCATATCAGCCCGTTCGCGACCGCCGGCGTACCGGCGCGAAGTTCGGGGTGAACCCGGCCCGCGACCCGATTCGGCTGCTATTCTCCGCGCCCCATGATCCACCGCGACTTCCTCGGTCTGTTCACGTTCATCGCGATCGTCGTGACGATGGTCGCGGCGCGTCTCTCGTACTGGCATCCCGAACCGGTGGTCGGGGTGATCGCGTTCGGCGCCTGCATCGTCGCCGCCGCGTTCATCATGGGCACGGCGGCGGAGGTCGTGCAGCTCGACGTGCCGCAGAGCATCGCGATCGTGCTGATCGCGCTGCTCGCCGTCCTGCCCGAGTACGCGGTCGACATCTACTTGTCCTGGGCCGCGGGCGAAGACGCGAAGTACGCGAGCCTGGCCCTCGCCAACATGACCGGCGCCAATCGACTACTGATCGGGTTGGGTTGGCCGTTCATCGCGTTCTTGTGGTGGCGGCGGTCGAAGAACCGCGTGATCGAGCTCGAGCCGAGCAACGGCGGCGAGATCTTCTTCCTCGCTCTGGCGACGCTGTGGTCGGCCGCGATCCCGCTGAAGGGCACGCTGTCGATCGTCGACACCGGCGTCCTGCTCGTGCTGTTCGTGCTGTACCTGCGTTTCGCACGCGCACAGCCGAAGGAAGAGCCGCATCTGGTCGGACCGGCCGAACGCATCGGAGCGCTCCCGGTCGGGAAGCGGCGGCTCGTGAACCTCGGGTTGTTCGTCGTCGCCGGCGCTGGCATCTTCGCCGCGTCCGAACCGTTCGCCGAGAACCTGATCGCGTGCGGCGAGGTCCTCGGCATCAGCAAGTTCCTGCTGGTGCAATGGCTCGCGCCGTTGGCGTCGGAATCACCGGAGTTCCTGGTCGCGGCACTGCTCGTCATCAAGCTGCAACCGACGGCGGGCTTCGGCGCGTTGTTGTCGAGCAAGTTGAACCAGTGGACGCTGCTCGTCGGCGCCGTGCCGGTCGCGTTCGGCATCTCGCACATGGTCCACAAGGGCTCGTTCGTGCCACTCGTGATCGACGAGCGTCAGATCGGCGAGCTGGTGCTGACGGTCGCGCAGAGCTTCCTCGGCGTGTGCATCTTGTTGAACCGTCGCTTCGAGCTGCATGAAGCCGTTTGGTTGTTCGTGCTGTTCGCCACGCAACTCATCGCGTCGATCGCGATGGAAGAGATGCCGCTCGGCGAGCACCACGACCTGTGGGTCTGGCGCGAGAAGATCTTCTTCTCGGTGCTCTACGCGATCGTCGGCGGCTGGTACTTGGTGCGGTATCGCAAGCACCTCGGCGGACTCGCGAACATCGCATTCCTGCGCGGCGACCGCGCGAACGGAACCGGCGAGTCGCACTGATCGGAACCGATCTCGCGCGACTCGCCGGGATCAAGGAACCTCGCGTCCCTGGTGCGCCGGGCCGCTGCGACGTCGCAATACTCGGAAACGTGGATCCACCGGGTGGATCCACGATCCTTCAAGCGGCGACGACGCGCGCGGGCACCACGACTTCGAGCGTCTGCTCGCACAAGATGCCGCGCTCCCAACGCAGCGCTTCGACCGTGTCGGCGGCCGAGTCACGCGTCGCGATCACGAGCATCGACAGGCCATCACGCACGATCGACGCGTCGAGCACTTCGTGACGCGCCTCGCCGCGCGGCCGCGCGACCCAGGCCCCGACGAGTTCGAGACCTTGCGCCTTCGCGACCAAGCCTTCGGCCATCCAATCGGTGGCGCGGATCAACGCGCGGCTCGCCGCTCGAGTCGGGTCTTGGCGCAGCACGATCACGCGCTCGACGCAGACGACCGCCATCGTCGCGCGCCCGAGCAGGAGCCCGGCCATCGGCTCGGGCCACGCGGCGGCGCCAGCGCGCCTCAGCGTGTCGAGTTCGCGCGGTCGCAAGCGCAGCGCCGGCAGTTCGATGGCCGGCACGGCCTCGACCTTGGCGTCCTGCGCAGCGTCACTGGATGAGTCGTCGGTCAGCGATGGGGAGACGTTCATGGGAATCCTCGCGTTCTCGTGCACCGACGGATTCCGCGAGGAGCCGCCGGTTTCTGGGATCCCGGCGGTTGCACGAAAAAACCGCCGGGAGGAATCCTCCGGCGGTTCTTCGCGTGTCGTCGTCCTTCGTCGGGTGTCGAAGTCGGCTCACGAACCGCCGGGTGCCGTCGCATGCTTCGTGCGACAGACACGCCAGAGTTTCGTGCAGGCCGACATCAAGGTGGCCGATGGGGACGGACGGCTGTTCATGACGGGCTCAGATTTAGGCGAGGATCCCGGAGCGTCAAGCGAGGAAATCCGAGCGTGCGACCTCGCTTCTCGTTCCACCCATCACTTCGCGGACGAATGGGCTTGCGGCTCGAGCAAGAACGCGTCGACGTCCCACGCGATCCAATACCCATCGCCCGCGGCACTGCCGACCAAGACTCGTCCCGACTCCACGGCCGGAGTCGTGATCCGTTCGTGATCGAAGATCTGCGAGACGCGCTGGCGCTCGCCGGTGACGGCGGACACAGCCTGGAGCTGCCCCCGCTTGCGCTCGTCGTCCGTGCCGAATCGCACCGACGCGAACCCAGGGACGAACACGACTCCATCGCCGACGGCGACGGAGCGCGTGCCCCCGTGGGGCATTCGCGTGTGCCAGAGGATCTCGCCACGTTCGACGTCGATCGCCCAGACGTCGCCCGCCCAATCGAACGTGTACCCGCGCGATCCGTCGACCACGAATCGACCCGATACGGGCGCGTCGAACGGACAGGTCCACACGATGTCACCGGTCTCGAGATCGCGAGCACGCACGACGCCCTTCTCGCCGTCGGAGTCGGTGTGGAACACGCGCTTACCCGCGCACGTCGGCACGGACATCGCGATGCCGCGCGAGCCGGTCGTCCACACCACGTGGCCATCGTCGGCGTCGTACGCAGTGAGTCCGCTGCGATCCGTCGCGAGCAGGACGAGGCCGGCCGCGACGACCGGTTGCGCATAGCCGGCATCCGCGACGTCGAGGCGAACTCGCTCGCGTCCGTCACTGGCGTCGAGGACGACCAGCGCGTACTCGTCTCCGGTCCGAGCCAGGATCGCGAGATCGTCGCCGGCTCCTGCCGGGTCCATCCACGCGTTCAGACGCGTAGCCCAAACCTCGGCGCCGGTCGCTCGATCGAATGCATGGACGGTGCCTCGCTTCGGATCCTCCGAGTTCGACGTCCATTCGGCGGTGATCACGAGGCGATCGAGCACGACCGGCCGCAGGAAGCTCTTGCCGGTGCCGTCGGCGAACCAGATGAGCGCGCCATCGGTCATCGCGATCGCCGACAGTCCGTCGTACGAGCTCAGGTACGCCACGCCGTCGACGACGACCGGATCGTGCGAGACCCCGCCGCCGAACATCGTGAACGCGGCCTCTTCGACCACGCGCGGTGCGTACGTCGGACCGGCGAACGCCCATCCGATCGAAAGACCAAGCAACCACAGCATCGGGGACCTCGCGTTGGAGTCGCCCGAACTTCAACCCCCCGCGAGCTGAAGCGCAAGCGCGTTGATCGCGGTCGCGTAGACGGTGCCGCCTCGATGTCCCCATGGATCCACGAGCGGATCGAACGAACCGTCCGCGGCCTGACGCTCGACCAACGCGGAGCGCAAGGCGTCGTCCCACTTCGCCACGACCGGAAGCTCCGAGGCCCTCAGCGCGCGCGTGCCGAAGTACCAATAGAAATAATCGATGCGCCCCTCCGCGTTCGACGGGGGCAGGTCGAGCAGGCGCGAGAAGCCCTTCGCGACGACCTCCGGGTCGGGCTCGTTCGGCCACATGGCGTAGCGACACGACAGCGCCACGGCCGTCATGGCCTCCGTCATCGAACTCGGCCAACGCGCGGACGTGTCGGGCTCACGCGCGGAGTAGCCGCCGCGTTGGATGTAGCCGGTACGACCGGTCGCTTCGTCCGTCATCTCGTCGATGAACATCAAGGCGCCGTCCTTCGTTTCGGGCGCCACGGCGAAACCCGCGGCCCGTGCGTCCGCGAGCGTCAGCACCATGAAGCCCGTCATCGAGACGTCGTTCTGACCGTCCGGCGGATACGAATAGCGCCAGGCCTTGTACGGATTGCGTGCGGCCTCGATGAAGCGCACGCCGGCCGCCGCGGCTTCGCGCAACTTCGCGTCCTGCGTCGCCGTGTACGCGTGGACGACGGCGCGCGTCGCCAGCGCGTGGTCGTAGAGGAACGCCTGGTGCGAGTTCACCTCGCCGAAGCACCCGAGCTTCGCGTCCTGGATCTTCAACAGGAACGCGAGCGCGTTCTTCACGGCGTTCGCGTACTCACCGCGATCGGGCTGGTGGCCGGCTTCTTGCAGCGCGAGCACCGCGAGTCCGGTCACGCCGACGTCATGGACTCCTTCACGCGGCGAGACCAACTCGGTCTCGCTCGCGGCGGCGAACACGGCGCTCGACCACGAGCCGTCCTGCCGCTGGTGCGTCACCAACCAATGCAGCGCCTTGTCCACAGCGTCCGTCGAAGCGCGAGGGGAGACGCTCTCCGCGTCGACCGTGGCATCGCTCGCGGCCGTGCTACCACAACCGAATCCAGCGACCGCCGCGATGCAAACCAACGCCCACGAAGTCCTCGTCGTGCCCATGGCCATCCCTCCGCGTTCGAGCGACCCATCGGTTCCGATCGACGATCCAACGAGCCTCACGCCCGCGGGTTCATCCGCGCGGGTCGGCTTTCTCTCCGAACAGCGCGATCGCATGGTGCACGAACCGCTCTTTGGCCTCTCGGTAACACGCGCGGAGCCTCGGATCCGGCGCTTCGACGTCGCCCTCGACACGGACGTACGGTGCCGCGACCGCGTCGATCGAGATCGACTCGCCGCGCGCGCGCCGCCAGGTCCACAGCGCTTGGATCGCGCCGCCGAGCGCGGCCGATTCGGGCTCGGCCGATCGCACGACGGGCGCGTCGAGGGTCGCCGCGAGGATGGAGCGCCACAGCGGGTTCGCCGCAGCGCCGCCGACGAGGCGCACGGCTTCGACGCCGACCCCCAGCGCGCGCATGCGATCGACGCCGAGCGCGAGATTGAGACTCGTGCCTTCGAGCGCGAGCCGGAACAGCTCGGGGACGCGCAACGTGCCTGGACGGATCCCGATCAACGCGCCGGTCGCTTCGGGCAGGTCGGGCACGCGCTCGCCGTTCAAGTACGGCAACAGCAGCGCGCCACCGACGCCGGGCTCGACCGCGGCGGCCGCGCGCGTGAGACGTCCGAGGTCGCCGTCGAACTCGGTGCCCGCGAGCGAGCGGATCTCTTCGGTCACGCCGGTCGAGTTCATGACGCAGAGCAGCGGCAGCCACGCTCCGGCCGAATCGCAGAACGGCGCGATCAACCCGCGCGGGTCGATCAACGGCCGCTCGGTCCGCGTGAACACCGTGCCCGACGTGCCGAGGCTCACGACGACCACGCCGGTGCGCGTCGCGCCCGACCCGATCGCCGACATCATGTTGTCGCCGCCCCCGGTCGCGACCAGCGTCGACTCGGCCAAGCCGAACACGTCCCGCCCCGCGAACGCGACGCGGCCGACGACGTCTCCCGGTCCGACCAGGGGCGGGATCTTGGTGCCGAGGTCGTCGTCGATCGCGGCGATCGCACGGCTGTCGAACGCGCGCGCCGCGGGATCGAAGAAGCCCGTGCCCGACGCGTCGCCGGCTTCCATGACGGCTCGGCCGGTCAGCACGTAGTTCACGTAATCGTGCGGCAGCAACACGGTCGAGAGCCGCGCGAAGCGCTCGGGCTCGTGCCGCTTCAACCACAGGATCTTCGACGCCGTGAAGCCGGTCGGCACATGGCGACCGAGGCGCTGCGACAGCTCGCGGGCTTCCACGGCCGTGGCGGTATCGCACCAGAGCTTCGCCGGTCGCAGGATCGCGCCATCGCGATCGAGGGGCACGAAGCCGTGCTGTTGTCCGGAGACGCCGATCGCGGCGATCGCGGTGCGCTCGATCCCGGCCTTGCCGAGCTGGTCGAGGACAGCGGAGATGGCGTCGAGCCACGTCAGCGGATGCTGCTCCGCGTGACCTGGTCCCAAGCCTTCGATCAAGCCGTACGAGGACGCGGCGCGCGCGACGACGCACTCGCGCTCGGCGTCGAGCACGATGGCCTTCGTGCCCTGCGTGCCGACGTCGAGTCCGAGGAAGTACGCGCTCGCGTTGCCCATACGTTCGTCCCTCAGCCACGCACGCCGAGCAAGTGCTCCATCATCAGCTGATCGAGCCGCTCGTAGCGCAAGCCGCGTTCGGCCGTCGCGTTCGGGTCGATCGCGAGTTGGCGCAGCTTGCCCGCCTTCTCGCGCGTGTACCCGGCCAGCAGCGGGTCGATCGCAGCGTCCTTGGTCTCGGCGATCAACTCACGCACGTTCGGATCGGCGTCGAACGCGAGCGCGCGCGCCTTCAGGATCTTGTAGGTGCGCATGCACCCGCGCGCGAAGTCCCAGACGCCGTCTTCGTCCTCGGTCCGATACGCATGGGCGTCGAAGTGGCGCGGGCCGGCATACCGCGGCCCGCCCGCCGTTCCCTCGAGCAAGCGCACCAGCAACAGCGCCTGCTTGACGTCTTCCGAGCCGAACCGCAGGTCCTGGTCGTAGCGGCCGATCTTCTGCGCGTTGAGGTCGATGTGGAACAGCTTGCCCGCTTCCATCGCCTGCGCGACCGCGTGCTGGAACGGCAAGCCGGCCATGGTCTCGTGCGCGACTTCCGGATTCACTCCGACCATGTCCTTGTGGTGCAAGGTCTCGATGAAGTGGAGCATGTGCCCGGTGGTCGGGAAGTAGATGTCGCCACGCGGCTCGTTCGGTTTGGCTTCGAGCGCGAACTTGAGGTCGTAGCCCTGGTCGCGCACGTAGCCGCACAGGAAGTCGAGCGCGTCGCGCATGCGCTTGATCGCGACCCTCGGATCGCGGCAGGCGTCGGCTTCGACTCCTTCGCGGCCACCCCAGAACACGTAGATCTTCGCGCCGAGCTCGACGCCGAGGTCGATCGCGTCCATCGTCTTCCGCAGCGCGAACGCGCGGACCTTGGGGTCGTTGGCCGAGAACGCGCCGTCCTTGAAGATCGGGTGACCGAACAGATTCGTCGTCGCCATCGGCACGCACATGCCGTGATCGGCGAGCGCGGTCTTGAACTCGCGCACGATCGCGTCGCGCGTCGCGGCCGAGGAACCGAACGGCACGAGGTCGTTGTCGTGCAGGTTGACGCCCCAAGCGCCGCACTCGGCGAGCTTCTTCACGACGTAGGTCGGCGCCATCGGCTTGCGCACCGCGTCGCCGAACGGATCGCGGCCGGTGTTGCCGACCGTCCACAAGCCGAAGCTGAAGCGATCGTCCTTGCCGGGATTGAACGCGTCCATGCCGAGAGTCTCCGAAGCGTCAGAGGCCGTGAACGAATCGCGGGCCGCCCCCGCCCATTCACCGGATTCACAGCCGAATCCACAAGGTGTCCGAGGCGGCGGCAGCCACCGTGCTCGCGGATGAACCGCGTCAGTCCGACGCGATTCATCTGTTGGCTGGTGAATGGGGCGGCGACTGCCGTCACCGAGCAACACCTGGTGAGGCCGAGAACGCGAATCAATCGGGTTGACTCACGTTCTCCTGGGGCAGGACGGTAGCGCGCGCCGCGACCGCGAGGAAGGCGCTGACTCGCGACTCGATTCGGTGGGCACGCGGATCGGCGCGGCCCGTAGTCTTGCGGCCCGTTCCGTCGCATCCGGAGGTCGTCGTCGATGGCGCGTTCATGGGTGTTCGTGGGATTGGCGGCGTGCGTGCTCTCGGTCGGTTGCGCTGCGCCGCCCGAACCCAGTCCGGCTCCCGTGCCCGCAATCGACTTGGCGCGCTTCCCGCCCGCCACCGAGATCGTCCGCATCGGTGGAGCGGGCGGCGGAGCCATCGACGGGATCTTCGTTCCCGGCGATCCGGCTGCACCGGTCGTGTTGGCGTTCGTCGAGAGTCCCGACGCGCTGGCAGCAGGATGCAACGCTCGAAATGGCTACCCGCTGCTGTGGCATCTGCGCGACCTCGGCATGAGCGCGTTGGTGTGTCGCGCACGCGAAGACCTCCTGCGCGTCGATGCGGAAGCGGCGTATGCGGAAGCCTTGCGGCGTGCGGGCAGCGAGTCGAACCTCGTCGTCCGCGGTGCGTCCCGCGGGACGCTTCCGATCGCGGAGCTGCTGGACGCGGGACGCAAGCCGGCCGTCGTCGTGCTCGGCGCGCCCATGCGTGGGCAGGCTGCCGATCCGATCGCGACGCTGCGCGCGTTCCGTGGACGCAAGCTGGCCTACTTGTCCGAAGCCGACGAGTTCCTCGACGCCGACGAACGCGCTGCGATCGCAGACGCCGTGCAAGAGCGCGGCGGCCGCACCGTGTTGGACGTCCAAGCCGGGCACGACGAAGTGGCGGCGCGCATGCACTCGCTGCTCGGCGCCGAGCACACGCTGTATGCGCTCGCGTTCCCGGGTCGCGTGTTGCTCGCCGGCGATTTGTTCCAGCGCCGCGTGATCGATTCGCCGGCGCTCGCCGAACCGTTGGCCGATGCGCTCGCGCGTTCCGACGCGTTCGAGGAAGGCCTCGTCCTGCGCTGGATCCGGCGCTTGCCGCCGACCCTCCCGGAGTCCATCCCGCAAGCCGAGCTGCGCACGTGGCTCGACCTCGGCGATCCGCTCGGACGACTCGACGCGCGCGAACTCGATTGGATGGCCGACGTCGTCGACGAGGTGAAGTCCGCGCTGGCCGGGACCGCGCGCGATCCGGCGCGGCCGGCCCTGGCGTTGCCCGAAGCTCTGTACGCGCACATCGCGCGCAGCGAACTCGATCGACGTTCGCGCTACACGATTCGTCACGCGTGGAGCCAGGAGCCGATCGCCGAGGTCTCGTGCGATCTGGTCGACGGGCCGCAACCGTGGGGCGCGCCGGCGCGGCTCAACCTCGATGCAGGCAATGCACGGCGCCAATTGGTCCGCGTCGCGCTGAAAGCCGCTGGAATCCCCGAGCGCGTCGGGTTCGACGCGTACGCGACGCCGCACATCGAAGTCTTCGAAAACGGGCAGTGGCGCACGCTGAACACCGAGATCGCACGCTGACGCCATCGTCGCGACCTCGCGCACGAACCGCGGTCGAGCGCCATTCCAGTCGACGAACGGCGCGCATCGCGATCGACGCGCAGCGACCGACCTCGAAGTGAAACGACCCCACGGCGCTCTCGCGCCGTGGGGTCGTCGATCGAAGCGTGTTCACCGCGATGCGCGCGGTGGTTCGATCACTTCGTCTTCGCCTGCGCGGCCTCGTCGAGCTTCGCGAGCACGCCGGCCGGGTCCTTCATGACCTTGCCCACGCAATGGTCGCAGCACAGGCGCACGAGGCGATTGGCGACCACGACGTCGACCGGCTCGCCCATCTCGCTGAGCGAGTCGCCCGCGATCACGCAGACGTCGAGCGGATAGGTCGCCTTCTGCTTGTCCTTGATCGCGGCGTCGAGCTTCGCGAACGCCTTGGACGGATCGGCGATCACCTTGCGCACGCAGCTCTTGCAGCAGACCTTCACCAAGCGATTGCCGGAAACGACGTTCACCGGTTCGCCCATCTCGGTCAGCGGTTCGCCGGAGACGACGCAGGTGTCGAGCGGATACGCGTCGTTCTGCTGCTTGATCACGAACTCGTCGACCTTGGCGAAGCCCGCGGCCGTGTCCTTCTCGAACGCGCCGGCGCACTTCGCGCAGCAGAAGCGAACTTGGCGACCTTCGAAGACCTTGGTGACCGCGTCGGCGCCGAGCTTCTCACCCGACATCGGGCAGACGCCGAGCGCGTACACGGTGTTCAGCGTCAATTCCTCGCTCTTGGCAGCGGCGGCCGGCTTCTCTTCGGCTGCGGCGGGCGCCGCCTTCGCGATCAGGGCGCGCTTGTCGTCGTCCTTCATCGCTTCGAACTTCGCGGTGCACTTGTTGCAGCAGAAGCCGACCGTCTTGCCGTCGAACGTCGCGGTCGGCGCATCGGCGGCCAAGCGTTCACCCGAGATCGGACACGTGCTGTTCACGCGGGCTGCGGCCTCGTCACCGGCGAACGCGGTCCAAGCCAGGACGGACGCGGACGCGACGAAGGCAAGCGCGACGAGGCGCGCGAACGAGTTCGAGAGATTCATCGTCGACTCCATGAGCGAAGAGGAGGGTGCTGACGCCGTTGTACGCCGTTCCTGGGGCGGCGGTCCAGTTCGGTCTGGATGGGCTTCGAGAAGTCCGCGCCGCACCAGCGTCCGACGTTTCGACGTCTTCACAAACCGGGGCCCCGAAGTGGCTTCGGTTCTGCGCGTGACGGCCGGGTCGGACCCGCGACACCGCGTCGCGGGTCGTCATCCGGCCGCGACGACGAACGGCGTGCCGTCGTCGCGCAGCCGAACTTCGATGCACGTCCCGAACGTCAGCTCGAGCAACGGCGCGGTCAGCACGTCGCGCGGTACGCCATCGGCGCGAATCGTGCCCGCCGCGAGCAGCACGACGCGGTCGCAATAGCGCGCCGCGAGATTCAAGTCGTGCGTGACCAACAGGACCGCGAGGCCGCGTTCGTCTCGCAAGCGACGGAACAACTGGAACATCGACACCGCGTGGCGCAGGTCGAGGTGCGCCGTGGGCTCGTCGGCCAACACGATGCGCGTGTTCTGAGCCAACGCGCGCGCGACGACGACGCGCTGTCGCTCGCCGCCGGACAACTCGGAGAGATCGCGGTCCTCGAGGTGCGTGGCGTCGACCGCGGCGAGAGCCTCGCGCGCGCGCTCGACGTCGTCCTCGCCCTCGAACGCGAACGAGCCGAGCCACGGCGCCCGCCCCATCAACACGGTTTCGAGCACCGTGTACGGGAAGATCGGGACGCCCTCCTGCGGGACCACGGCGATGCGACGCGCCAAGTCGCGCCGCGAGATCTGGGAGACGTCGACCCCGTGCACGCGGACGACTCCCGCGCGCGGCGTGACCACGCGCGTCGCGCCACGCACGAGCGTGGTCTTGCCCGAACCGTTCGGTCCGAGCACGCCGACGAACTCGCCCTCGCGGACGACGAGATTCACGTCGCAGAGCACGTCACGCTCGCGATACGCGAACGCGGCCCCCGCGAACTCGACGGCATTCGCGGGAGCGCTCATGCATCCGTCCTCGCGGTGGTCCGATTGCGCTGGCGCACGAGCAGCACGTAGAACGCCGGCGCTCCGATCACCGCGGTCAGCACTCCGACCGGGAGTTCGTGCGGCGCGAACGCTGCGCGCGCCGCGGTGTCCGCGAGCACGAGGAACGAGGCGCCCGCGAGGAACGACGCCGGCAACAGGATGCGGTGATCGGGCCCGGTGAAGAAGCGCACGGCGTGCGGCACGAACAGCCCGACGAACGCGATCGGCCCCGACACGGCGACCGCGGCTCCGACCATCAGCGATGCGGCCAGGAACGCGTGGCGACGCGCGCGCGTGACGTCGACACCGAGGTTCGTCGCGGTCTCGTCACCGACCGACAGCAAGTTCAAGTCGTTCGCGTGCACCAACACGAGCAGCACGCCGACCGCCATCAAGCCCGCGGTCACGGGCAGCGGCACGGTCGAACTCTGGATCGATCCGAGCGTCCAGTGCACGATCCGCGCGGTCTGCGTCGGATCGGCGACGTACTGCAGCACGGCCATCGCCGCGAGGAAGAACGAGTTCGCGACCACACCCGCGAGCAAGAGATCGTGGGCCAACAAATGACCGCGGCGCGATGCGCCGAGATGGATGACGCCGATCGCCGCGAGGCAGCCGGCGAACGCGAACAGCGGGATCGAGGGCACACCGGGCAGGAGCGGGGGCACGCCGAGCAGGATCGCGACGACCGCGCCGAGCGACCCTCCTCCCGAGACGCCGAGCACGAACGGTGAGGCCAACGGATTGCGCAGGACGGCCTGGAACGTCGCGCCACAGATCGACAGCGCACCACCGACCAGTGCGGCGACGATCGCGCGCGGCAGCCGCAACTGGAACACGATGCGCGAGTCCGCCGTCAAGCCGCCGGCCGGACCGCTCGCCGCAGCGGCGAGCAGAACGCCGGCGAGGACGACGACGAGGACTCCCAGCACGACCACGAGCCGCGCCGGCGTCGCGCGCGGGGTCATTTCGACGACTCCGGAGCGTCGGGCTCGCGGATCGCGCGCGACAGCACCTCGAACGCGTAGCCCAGTTCCGGACCCGGCCGCACGACGACGTCGTCGGTGAGCCGCCGCACGCGATCGTTCGCCACGGCCGGCACCATCGTGAACGTGCTCCAGAACGCGCGCAACTCGTCGCCTTCGGACATTCCGCTGGTGCCCGCATCGGGCGCGGCGTCGACGATCGCATCGGGCGCTAGTCCCACGAGCGCTTCGGCGGACAAACTCGGCCAAGCCGAATCGAGGCCACCCGCGGCGTTCTCGTAGCCGAGGATGTCGAGCAGTTCGTGCACGTACGAACCGCGACCCGCGACGAAGAACGGCGAGCGCTGCACCACGACGAGGACTCGCTCGCGCGCATGCGAACGTGCGGTCGCTCGCGCTTCTGCGATCACTCCCTCGAGGTGCGCGGTCAAGGTCGCCGCGGCCTCCTGGCGACCGACCAATTCACCGACGACGCGTACGGCGTCCGTCCATTGCGCCAGCGTGTCGGTCCGCACCAAGCGCACCGGAACGCGCTCGGCGATCGGAGCGAGCATCTCGACGATCGACTCCGCGTTCGTCAGCACGAGGTCGGGCTGCAGCGCGACGATGGCTTCGAGCTGCACCGACTTCGCGTCGCCGACGCTGGGGATGGTCTTCGCCGCAGCGGGGCGATCGCAGAACCGCGTGCGGCCAACGACGTTCTCGCCGACGCCGAGCGCGAACAGCATTTCGGTGTGCGACGGGGCCAGCGACACGATGCGTGGACCACGCCCCGACGAGGACACGGGCTCGGGCGCGTCACCGCATCCGCAGCACAGCGCGAATGCGGCCAACAGCAAGGGACGACGCTGCAGCATCACGCCCGATCCCGCGATCCACGGTGAACGACCGACCCGCGCCGGCCGGTCCGTGAGCACGGTCGGCGGCGGCGGACCGTACTCCGTCCCCGGCGCCTGGCTGCGCTCGCGTGAACCAGGCAGCGAACGCGAGGAACCTAGGTCGCGCGCCGATCGAAGTCAACGCGGGGAAAGCGCCGCGAACAGGGCCGCGACGTCGACGTGAGCGGCGACGTGATCGGCGAACCGGTCGAGTTCCGCGGCGAGGCGACACTGGACCGCGACGGACGCGTCGGGCGCGCGCGGCGGTAAGCCCTTGACCGCCCGCTGCCGCGCCAGGAATGCGTGGCGGAAGGCGGGCTCGTCGAAAACTCCGTGCAGATACGTGCCCCAGATGCGCCCATCGGCGCTGTACGTGCCGTCCGCGCGCGGCGCGGCGTCGGTCTCCGATCGCAACGCGAAGGCAGCCGCCCCCCCCGTTGCGCGCGCTGACCCCGCAGTGGATCTCGTAGCCACGCACCGCCTCGGCGTCGAGGTCCAGGTCCGGCAACCACGGCACCACGCCGAGCACCGGGACGCCACCGCGCTGTTCGAGCAACCGCACGCCTTCGTCGAACAGCGTCGGGTCGCCACGGAAGCGGTTCACGATCACGCCGACGACGCGCGCGCGGCGCGATGCCTCGAGCAGATCGAGCGTGCCGAGGACTTGCGCGAACACGCCGCCGCGCGCGATGTCGGCCACCAGCACGACGGCGGCATCCGCGGCTTCGACCGCTCTCCAATTCACGAGATCCACTCGATCGAGATTGAGTTCGGCCGCGCTGCCGGCGCCCTCGAGGACCACGAGATCGTGCGACGCGCGCAGGCGGTCGAGACTGGCTCGCACGGCAGGCGCGAAGCGCTCGATCGCGGCGAAGTAGTCCCGCGCCTCGAGCGTCGCGGCGACGACGCCGTGGACGACGACTTGCGACCGCACGTCCGACTCGGGCTTCAGCAGGATCGGGTTGTGGTCGACGTGCGGGACCACGCCGCAGGCTTCGGCCTGCAGAGCTTGCGCGCGACCGATCTCCCCGCCATCCAGCGTGACGTAGGCGTTGTTCGCCATGTTCTGCGCCTTGAACGGCGCCACACGCAATCCCGCGCGGAAGCTCAGCCGACCGAGCGCTGCGGCCAGCACGGTCTTACCGACGTCCGATCCGGTTCCGAGTACGGCCAGCGAGCGCATGACGGGACTCTACCGGGGCGGAGCGAACTCACCTGGAACGACGACGTGCCGACACCGCGATCGCGGCGCCGGCACGTCGTTCCACGCAGTCCGGTGGATCAGGGCGACGTCAACACGCCGAGGTTCTGGTTCGCGTTGTCGAAGTTGTTGTTGAACATGTCGAGCGCCTGGCTGAGGTCGGAGAAGCCGACGTCACCGATCGTGTCGCCGTCGACGTCCATCGGCATGGCCACCACGCCGCTGATCACCAGGTCTGCGAAGTCGATGACTTCGAGCACCGAGAAGCCGTTCAGCTTTAGGTGCACGCCGGCCTGATACAGCATGTCGGCGACCTTCAGGTCGTCGCGGACCTTCTTCGCATCGAACTTGCCCGCGGCGTCGAACGCCACGTTCAGCTTCGCGGCGGCGAGCTGTCCCGCGAACACTCCGGCCGACGTCGTCGTCGGATTCGTGAGGTCGGCCGTGAACGCGCCCGCCTTGCCACCCGTCGGCAGCAGAGCTTCGACCGCGGCAGCCGACGTCAGCACGAGCGCGAACGCGTTGTCACCGTCGACTCCGTCCTCGTCACCGAGGATGAGTCCGTTCGGGAACACGCTGGCGAAGTGCGTGTTGCGCAGACAGCCGACGTTGTTGCCGGCGCACTTCTGACCCCAGCCGCCCTGCGTGTACGTCGCGAGGTCGCCAGGGAAGAACCCGCCAGCCGGGCACGAGCCCGGCTCGAGCGAGATCGTCTGCGAGTTCGAACGATGCACGGTGCCCTGGTTCAGATCAGCGGCGAAGAACTGGACGTGTCCCGTGAAGCCGACGTACTGCGAGTTGCAGTCGACGTAGTGCGGGAACGAGACGTCTTCCGGCGGCATGACGAACACGGCGGTGCCGAGCAGCGGCAAGCCGATGCAGAGCGTGCCGTACGCAGTCGGCGTCGGGCCCGGCGTGGACGAGTACATGAGGATCACGAGTTCCCCGGCCGGCGCCTGGATCGTGGTCGAGAACGGCGTACCGATCATCACTTGGTTCGGGACGATCGAAAGCACGTAGCCGGGATCACCGGCGCAGTCGTCCGCGAGTGCGGCCGACGCGGAACAGGACAGGCTCATCGCGATGCCGTAAACGGCGCGGCGAAGTGCGCTCATGGGGACTCCAACTGGGGATGGGCTCGTGGGGCGCGTTTCGGGGCGCCCGCCGAGCTGGAATCGTCCTCGCGGCGACAAGGAACCGGCAGTGCCGCTACGCGAGGAATGTCCGTGAGAGTCTGCCCCACGAACCGACCGGGTGTGAAGCCGGCGTCCAAGAAAAGTTCGTCGTGCAACGGCGCGGGGCGGCCGAGTTCCCCGGCAGCCCCGCGCACGCACACCCGAAGGTGCAGACCTCGCTCAGAGGCTGTGAATCAATCCCTCGCTTCGAGGGATTGATTCACAGCCGAACGCACAAGGTGCCGATGGCGGCGGCAGCCGCCATATCAACAGGTTATTCGCGTCATTCGACGCGGTGCATCTGTGAACTCGGCGACTGCCGTCGCCGAGCAACACCTGGTGAGGCCGAGAACATGAATCAATCGGATTGATTCACGTTCTCTCAGCCGACGTTGACCGGCTTGCGCTCCGCAGCGGCGGTTGCGTTCGCGCCGGCCTTGGCCGCCGCGGTCATGCGACCGTCCTTGCCGACCCAGTTCGAGACGCGCTTGCGGTACGCCTTGCGCCGCGCGCGGATCTCGAACAGGTCGCGGATCAGTTCGGGGTGACGCACGAGCGCGACCAAGCGCTCCCACTTGCGCTTCACCCGCGACCATGGACCCATGCACTTCTTGCGGTGCTGGCTGGTCAGCCAATCGCGCGCTTCCTGGAGCTGCGCGTAGGTGTAGCGATCGTGCTTCCACATCTCCGTCTGGTGCCAGTACCCGTACTCGACGTCTTCGGGCTGATGGATGATGCGATCCTTCACCTGATCGTAGACCTCGGTGCCCTTGTGCGGACACAGCAGCGAGACGGCGATGTTGTGCGGCATCGCCTCCGTCACGATCTGCTCGGTGCACTTGTGGTCTTCGTCGGTCTCGCCGGGGAAGCCGAAGATGATGAAGAACTTGTAGTACATCCCGATCTCGCGATTCAGCTTCGCGCCGTTCAGGATGCCTTCGGGAGTGACCTTCTTCTTGATCGCGACCAGTTGGTTCGGCGAGCCGGATTCGAGGCCGTAGTAGATCTTGATGCAGCCGGCGCGGCGCATGTCGCGCAGCATGTCGAACGTGACCGTGTCGACGCGCGACTCGCACGACCATTCGACGAACATGCCGCGAGCGATGATGTCCTCGCAGATCGCCGCCACGCGCTTCTTCTGGATCGTGAACAGGTCGTCGAAGAAGAACAACTGCGGCGGGTCGTACTCGCGCAGCAGCTTCTCCATGAGGTCGACCGTGTGCTTCGCCGACATCGCGCGGTAGCTGCGCGGCGTCATCTCTTCGTCGCAAAACGTGCACGAGTACGGGCAGCCGCGCGACGACACGATCGGGATGCCCGGGTTCACCATGTACTTGAAGTACCGAGGCATGTCGTAGAGGTGGTACGCCGGGAACGGCAGCTCGTCGAGGTTCTTGATGAACGGCCGGCGCGGCGTGACGACCATCTTGCCGTCGCGCATGAACGTGACGCCGAGGATCGAGTCCCACGCCTCCGGCTGGTCCTTCTTCGCGACCACCTCGGGCATCGTGTAGTCGCCCTCGCTCTGCACCGTGATGTCGCAGCAGCCGTCGTTCAGGAAGTACTCGGGAGCGACCGTCGGGTGCGGCCCGCCGAGCACGACGAACTTGCCGAGCTTCTTCGCTTGATGGCCGATCTCGCGACCGCGGCGCGCGTTCGAGGTCAATGCGGAGATGCCGACGACGTCGGCCCACTGCATCGCCTCGACCAGCGTCGACTCTTCTTCGATCGAGTCGTCGATCAGCTTGACGTCGTGCCCCTTCTCGAGCAGCACGGCACCGATCGACGCGATACCGAGCGGCGGGAAGATGTCGTCGCGGGCGTACTCACCTGGCGCGTTGTCGAAGCCGCCGATGCCTGCCGACTTCTGCTTGATCAGTCGGGACTTGGCGTAGATCAGGGTGACGCGCATCGTGCGACCTCCGCGGCGCTTCGCGTGGAATCCCCGGCTCTGCGCGGCACACGACGGTGCCGCGCCGGACAGTGTCCGGTGCGGACAATGCCCCCCGATGGTTTCGGCCGGATGGACTGGCCGCCGCGGCCGAGTCCGTCTCTCGAAGACCCACACAAGTCGACTTGTTGTAGCACGAAACTGACGTCGTGCTCCATTTTTGAGAGATGGGCAGCCGCACGCACCAGCGCGGTGGATTCACCGCTTCTTGACAATCGCTTGCGTCCGCCCTGACCCTGGCGGTCTCCACTGCTCGCCATGATCACGACCACCCCCCCATCCCGCACCCACCGGTCCGCCACAAACCAGTCTCTATCAGGCGATTGGATGCGCTCGCTCGCCCGCCACCTGGCGGCTCCGCAGCGAGGATCGAGCGCGCCTCGCTTGGTGTTGTTCGACATCGACGGCACGATTCTCGACATGCGAGCGCTCGCGGCGCACCGCTTGGCCGCCTTTGACCGCGCTCGCGGGTCGGCATGGTTCGCCGGGCTCTCGCCCGAGGACGCGTCCACCGAAGGTGCACCTCTCGCCGCGTTGTGCGCGCGACGCGCGGTTCCCGCCACCGTCGTCGAAGACCTCCGGACGTTCCTGCGCTCGCACGCGATCGAGTCGGACAGTGCGCTCGCCGGACACCGGCCGTTCCGCGGCGTCCTCGACGTGATCCGGTGGCTGACGCTGCAGCCCGGCGTCGAGGTCGGACTGAACTCGTCGCGCCTCGAGAGCCGACGCACCGAAACGCTCGAAGCCCTGAACGCGCTCGGCCGCGAGTACCGCGTCACGTTCGGCACCGAGCGCCTGTCGATGCGTGTCGACGAGCGCACCGACCCCTACTCCGCGAAGGTCGCGGGACTGCGGCGCTTCCGCGACGCGGGCTTCGAGATCGCCGCCGTCATCGACGACGACCCGCTCGCGATCGAAGCGATGCGCGGCGCGTGCCGTACCGAGGCCGTGCTGTTCTTGCTCGCGAGCCAACTGTTGAACACGCGTCGACGCGTCGGTCCTGGTGTGGTCCAGGGCTCGCACTGGGACGTCACGCGCCTCGCTCCCGACCTCGATCTGCCGCGACACGTGCGTCTGGTCTGGGACGGGATCGACAGCGACGAAGCGGTCGACGCGTTCCTCGGGCGGCCCGTCCACGTCGCCGCCTGCACCGTGCGCGTCGATCCGAGTGGACGACTGGTCGCGCGACGTGACTCCTACGACGACACGCCGTGGCGGCCCGACGAGCGCGCGCTTCCCCTCGAGCGCGTGGCCGATCGCGTGATCGGCGGCAAGCGCGGGCTGCGGATGCGGCTGGCTCTGGGAGCCGACGATCTGCCGCGCGTGTTCGCGGCCCTCGATCGTCATGCGCAGGACGCCGAAGCGCTGTGGTTCTCGGCGCCGCTCGAGCGCTTGCGCGAGAGCGGATTCCGTCGACTCGCGGAGCACTTCCCGCGCTCGACCGTCGATTGCCCGGTCGATTTCGTCGAGCCGTTGGTCGCGGCGTTCCCCGAAGCCGCGCTCGAAGCGCTCGATCGTCTGCGTGCGGCCGGCATCAACTGCTTCAGCGTCAGTTGGGCGAAGTCGCGGCAGCGCGCACTTGCGTCGCAGATGCTCGATTGGGGACTCGCCGTCAACGTCGACGACGTGCGCAACTTCGAGGACTACCTGCAAGCCGCGTTGCTCGCCCCGCGGAGCTTGACTTACGCCTTCTCCGCGAGCAGTTCACGCACCAAGGCGATGTCGTCCTCGTGAGGCTCGGCGCCGCACAGCAGTTCGACTGCGGGCGCCAACTGCACGCGTTGTGAGGCGCCGCGCAGTTCGAGTCGCCGTCCGAGCAACTTGATCAGGTAGTCGAAACAGCGCCTCCGCAACGCGGTCGGCGTCTCGATGTCCAACGCGAGCATCGCGGGCTTCGACCAGTGGAAGTCGGTCTGCCCGAACAGCGGGCCCTCGACCGCGCACTGGAAGCACCCGGCCTTGAACAGTTGGAAGGTGACGTCGCGCACCTTGCGACCCGCCTCCTCCATCCCGTTCGCGTCGCACGTCTCGGTCACGCGGTTCAGCAGGTCGGGGTGCATCACCGGGATGCGCTTGCCGGACGCATCGGTGACGGTCTGGAAGATCGCGTCGGTGATCGTTCGCAGGTCGGAGTTGCCGACCACGTAGCAGCGCGGCATGCCGGTGCGCAGCGTCTCGACGTAGACCTCCACGGTGTGGCCTTCCGCGGCGCCTTCACCGTCGGAGTCCAGTTCGAGCTCGGGATCGCGCTCGGCCACGACGCCGTCTAGGGCGAGATCGTCGTGCGCACGAAGGCTCACTTCCCAGTCGTGCTCGCCGCGCTTCAACACCACGCCGAGCGTCGTCGCGTGTTTGCGCAGGAAGTCACCGGTCGAGTCACACCCCCAGCGGGACGGGTTGAACGGCGTGCCGAGCTGATCGGACAGCAGCGGCTTCACCGCGGCGAACTTGATCGGCGAGCGGCGCTCGAGGATCGTCCTCATCGCGACGCGCACCGGCGTCAGGTCGTGATCGTCGAGGCGCTGCAGCTCGCGCGCGGCGAGCAGGTCCTCGAAGAACTCGAAGCGATCGCAGTAGCGCTGGAAGATCGAGTTCGTGCAACCCTCCACGCCGATGACGACGACGTGGGCTCCGGTGCGCTGCAGCTCGAGCACGACGGGGATGAAGTCGGCATCGCCCGTGACGAGGATGAACAAGTCGATCGTGGTCGGCGTCTGGCGCAACACGGTCGCGTCCATCGCCAGCCGCATGTCGGCCGCGTTCTTGTTGCCGCCGCCGGGGAAGCGGAAGACCTGGACCGGTTCGACGCCGCGCTCCATCAGGAACCGCGGCATCGGCTGCAGGTAGTAGTCCCATTGCCGCTCGCCGCTGCCAGGCCGCCGGTCGTTGAAGTTCGCGTACGCGCGACGCACGACCAGTCGATGCCGACCGGCGATGTCGGTGGCGAAACTGCACAGCGATTCCAGGTCGATCGGGAACTCGTACGTTCCACCCTGGTGCGTCCGGAAGTAGTTGCTCTCGCGACCGAGGAAGAAGTTCTCGAGATCGATCAACAGCGCCGCGGATCCGGCCATGTGCAATCACCCTCGCGAGCCCGATACGAATACGTCGCTCTCATCGATCGATCAGGCGACGCCGCGAGCGTAGAGACTGGCATCGCGCCGGGGAACCTCCGCCGGGGCGCGCCCCCCGCGATCGCAGGCCGAAGGTCGACCGCGGAGCGATGCCTCGCGCTGCATGGACCTCGTCCCGTCGTCGCTACGATCCGCTCATGCCCGCCCCGCTGCAGATCCTGTTCGAAGACGAACACGTCCTCGCCGTGAACAAGCCGGCCGGCCTCCTGTCCGTGGCGTTGCCGCACCGCAGCGATCCGCATCTGGCCGATCTCGTCCTACGTCGAGCGCGCACGCGCGGCGAGCAAGCTCACGCCGTCCATCGACTCGATCGCGAGACGAGCGGCGTCGTGGTGTTCGCGAAGACCGAAGCCGCGAAGGCCGCGCTCGACGAAGGGTTCCGCGGACGCTCGGTCCACAAGCACTACGTCGCGCTCGTGCATGGACGACTGCATCCGGCTCGAGGAACGATCCGCTCGTTCATCCGCGATCAAGGCGCGCACGCGACCTCGTCGCGCTCGCCGATCCCGGGCGGCAAGAGCGCGATCACGCACTACCGCGTGCTCGAGCAATTCGCGCACGCGGCACTCGTCGCGTGCGAGCCCGAGACCGGACGGTTCAACCAGATCCGACTGCACTTCGTCGATCGCGGTCATCCGCTCGTCGGTGAACGCAAGTACGCGATCGCGTCGCGATTCCCGCTGCGCTTCAAGCGCTTCGTGCTGCACGCGCGACGTCTCGAGTTGCCGCATCCGATCACGCGCGAGTCACTCGTGATCGACGCGCCGTTGCCGCACGACGTCGACGAGTTGCTCGCGCGACTGCGCTCCGAGCGCGCGTGACGAGAAAAAAAGCGCTCGACATGCGCGCGCTCAACAGTCATCTTCTGCGCGCGGACGAGCACTTCGCTCGTCGCAGTTCTCCCCGAGTTCAAGGAAGGTGCAACATGGCGGTTGCCAAGAAGGCCAAGAAGGCCCCCAAGAAGGCTGCGAAGAAGGCTGCGAAGAAGGCCAAGAAGAAGTGAGGCAGCTGCGCTGGCTCGAGTCGTGACGACTCGAGCTCGCGCGCATCCTTCGCGAACGGGCTGCGAAGCGATTCGCAGCCCGTTCTCGTTGCATCACGAGCGATTCACGGCTTCCTGCTCGGAACCGCGGTCAGGATCAAGCTCGTGCCGCCGCCGCTCTCGGCGATGACGACGTCGTCGATGCGATCCCCATCGACGTCGAGCACGAACACGACCGGAAGGCTGTCGTCGTCGTTCTCCGCGCCCTCGGAATCTCCGCGACCAGAGGCATCGCCTGGGCCATTGGCCCCGCTCGCCGAGTCGTCGCGTGCATCGCGGCCGTTCGCGGCGCGCGGCACCGACACGCTGCGCGACGGCGCCTTGCCGTCGATGAACGCCGCCAGATCGCGGCCCGGCAACGGCGCCCAATCGATCAACCGCGTGAGTTCGATCGTCATCTGCCGTGCGCCGCGTGCTTCGCGATCGAATCGGCGCACGACCGCGCTCCACGGCGCGAACCGGCGCTCGAACGCGGTGTCGCGCCCGGCGTCCTGATACCACTCGAGCGCGCGCGTCGTCGTCAGTCGCGCGACGTCGTCGGCGATCCCATCACCGTCGAAGTCGCCGGACACCGGCATGCGCAGGAAGCCGTTCACGAGTTGGTCGCGATCCTGCTCGATCTGCTTGGCGATGCTGATGATCGACGGGAAGTCGACGGTCAGCGTGCGTTGGGCCGACGGCTTGCGCGCGAAGCGCAGCGGCTCGTCCTGCCAGTACGCGAACAGATCGAACGACAGGCTGCCCCCCGCGACGATCCACAGCAGCAACTGTCCGAGCGAGACGTCCTCGACCCGCAACATGCAGAGGTCGTCCTTGCCGTCGCCGTTGTCGTCCAGTGCGAACGCGGCGATCAGGTTGCCACTCGTCTTCAGCACCTGCGCCGCCTTCTCGCGATCGATGCCCGACTCGCCGCCGCGGTAGATGCTGACTTTCTGGCCCTGGCGCAGCAGCAGATCCGTGTGGCCATCGCGATCGAAGTCGCTGGCGACGTGACTGACCTGCGATTCGAGCAGTTTCAGCAGGTTGCTGGTGTCGAGCAGGTCGCCGCTCTCCTTCGGCAAGTTGGCGCGGATCTGCTCGAGATCGAGCTCGAACGACGGCGACTCCGGCAAGCGCCCGTCGCGATCGGACCAGAAGAACTGCACCAGATCGCCGTCCTTGAACGCGAGGTCAGGATGGCCGTCGCCGTTCTGGTCGGCGATCTCGAAGCCGGCGATCGTCAGACGCTCGGACACGGTCGTCGGTCGGTCGAGTCGGTCGGGCAGGTCGAGCGAGACGTTGACGTTCTGCCTCACCAACGGGCCACGGCGGAACGGCTCGGCGCCGCCCGCGACTCCCATCCAGAGCTGCAAGCCGTCGGCATGCGGGACCACGAGGTCGACGGCGCCGTCGCGATCGAGGTCGCGCGCGAACGGCAGGTCGAAGCATCCATCGGGAAGCCGCACGGCCGCGTCCTGGAACACTCGCACCGCGTCCGCTCCCGGTCGACCGCTCCACATCTCGATCACGCCACCGTCCGAGATCATCCACAGGGACGATGCGCCCGACGCGTCCTCGGTGACCCACCACGCCACCGCGCGCTTGCCATCGACGGCGAGCGAAGCCTCGACCGAGGATTCCCCGCGCGCGAGCGTCGACCACGCGATCACGTCGAACCGCCCAGGCCGCGCGCAGACGAACGCGGAACCCTCGCCCGGTCGAGTCAGATGCTGCGCGCCCGACAGCGGCCCCTCGATGACGACGGAGCGCGCGGCCTGCTCGTCGGCCGCGAACGAAACCAGCAACGCCACGATCCAAGCGTTCATCGCTGCCCCCCGCCTCGCGACACGAACACGGTCAGAGCCTTCTCGTGACGCAGCACGAGGTCCGACACGCCGTCGTGCGAGAGTTCCGCGGGCAGCGTGCCTCGCACCGGATTCGCGGGGCGGTGCCGGGTCAGAGTCTTCGCGGCCAGCCGCAAGCCGTTGCCGTCGCGCTCGACCGCGGTGATCTCGAGCAAGCCGTCGGCCTGCATGCTCAACAGGTCGTTGATGCCGTCGCCGTCGAAGTCGCCGCCCAGATCGAGCACGAAGCTCTCGCGGATGCGCTCCATCTGCTCGGGCTTCAGCGAGCGCTCGAACGCGAAGTCCGGCTTGCGCGACAGCTCGCCGCCGCCCTGTCCACGGAACACGAGCAGCTTCATCTCGAGCCGGACGGCAGCCAAGTCCGTGATGCCGAGCGGCAGGTCGACGACGCGAGCGACGAGATCGACCCGGCCGTCGTGATCGACGTCGAGGACCGACCAATCGACATCGCTCGCGTTCAGCTTGACGCGCGCGCGGGCGTCCTTCGCGAACAGCCCATCCGCACCTCGGGCGAACACGGTCACGACGTGATCGCGCGACAGGCCGTCGCCGTCCTCGCGCTCGACGAACAACTCGGAGCGCCCGTCGCCGTCGAGATCGAGCAGTTGGATGCGCGCATCGTCGGACTCGTCGATCGCGAACTCGACCTTCTTCGGCGTCGCGTCGAACGTCAGGTTCTCGTGCTGCTCGAACACTTCGATCGCCGCCGCGTCGAACTTCGGGATCGCGTCGACCCGCCCATCGCCGTTCCAGTCGACCAGCGCCGGGACGCGCATCGCTTGGGAGTGCTCGAGGTAGCGCAGCTGTTCGAAGCGCGGCACCGACGACGTCGATCCGCGGAACAAGTCGAGCAGCGACGTCTCGATGCGGATCTCGGCGCGCCGATCGAATCGGCCGCGCGCGCGGGGTGACTCGTCGTCGGGCCGAGCCGGAATCGTCCCGATGCGCACGAAGCCCTTACCGTCCTGCGGTCGCGGCGCGCGATGTACCGCGATCTCGTACTTCGTCGTGACCAGCAACTCGTCCACGCCATCGCCGTCGAGGTCTTTCGCCAGCGACCAGCGCGGCACCATGTCCGGATCGGCGAGGCCGGGGAACACGGCGATCTCGATCTCGCGCACGAGGTTGTCCTTGAGGCCGGCCTTCGTCGTCGACAGCGAGTAGACCCCGCGCGCCGAGAACAGCAGGATTTCGAGCCCGGGGTCCGGTCGAGCTTCGAACAGCCCGTACGCAACGACGTCGGCGGGCAGCGCCAGGCGCCACGTCGGCGCATCGGGGAAGCTGCCGTCCGCTGCCGCGGCGAAATAGTTCAGGACGCGGTCCTCGTCCTCGCGAGTCACGACGAACAGATCGCCGCGCGAGTCGTCGTTGATGTCCGGGCACTCGTAGCTGAGGACGCGGCCGGGGAACTCGAGCCGCGACTCCACGAACTCGGGCTCGGCGAGCGTCGCGGCGAGCAGCCCGACGACGAGCATCACGGCGACTCCTCGCTGAGCGTGCCTTCACCGGTCTGCCAGCGGATCCAACGCAGGATGCGGTGGCGCCGCGCTTCGCCCTGACGGCGGTAGTCGTACAGCGCGATCAACCACAGATCGACGAGCGCGAACTCGGTCGTGTCGGCGGTCGGATCGCGATCGAAGTGGAACAGGATCGGCAGCCCGAGCCCGGTGAGGACGCGAGGAGGCTCGAGCAGTTCGACTTCGACGACGTCGGGGGCGACGCTGAGTTCACGACGCTGCCGCGGTTCCGAGGGCGGCGTGGGCCGCTCGCGAAGCAACGCGACGGTTTGCCCGGGCTCCGTCGACTGCAGCACACGAACCAACTCGGACGCTGCGCGGACGGGGGCCCCGTCGATCTCGCGGATGACGTCACCGACCTCGATGTGCGCGTCGACGAGGGGACTGCCGGGCAGGATCTCGACGACCCGTGCGCCTGCGCCGTCGCCGTGACGTTCCCCCACCGACTCGACGACGACGCGTGCGCGGTCGCGCTCGGCGAACCGCTTGGGCTCCGGCAGCTCCGTTCCGCCCTGCGACGTCACGTTCACGCGGACTTCACTGATCGCGCCCGCGCGGTCGACATCCATGTGCAGCATCGACCCGGGTTCTGCCGCGTCGAGGAATGCCTGCCATTGATCGAGCGCCGTGAGCGGGACACCGTCGACCTTCGTGACCAGATCGCCGCGCTTCAGCCCGGCTGCTTCGGCCGGCGAGCCCTTCTCGACGCGCGCCACGCGCAGGCCGTCCGCGATCTCGAGATCATCGAGCGAGCCGCTGACGTTCTCTTCGAGCGCGAGGCCCACGAAAGGGGTCGGTTCGTCCGTGGCTTCGCTCGCGACCGCATCCAAGGCTGAGGCGCGGGGCAACACGAGTTGTGTGGTTTCGCAACACGCCGACAGCGCCATCGCCGTCACCCATGCCAAGCCGAAGCGCTGATTCATCGAAGCCTCCTCGATCGACGTCCACGATTCGATCAGGCCGGTCGCACGCGACAGGCCAGGATCGTCAGCAGGATCAGCACGAGCGCCTGCGCGCCTGGAATCGTCCATGCGCGCTCGAACTCCTCGACGTTCCACACCGCGTCCGAATACGCGCGCGCGATGTCAGTCAGTCGACTCAACGTCGATCCTTCGCCGAGGAACGGCACATAGGTGACGAACACGTACTTCGCGCCGTTCGGCAACAGCGCGCGCAACACGTCGAACAGGATGAACGGCACCAACGTGCCGCCGACGGCTCCGCCCGCGGAGCTCGCCAGCGCGGACACCGCGATGCCGAACACCGCGCATGTGAGTAGCCCCGGGATCACACCGACGACACCCTTGGCGACGTCGATCCACAGTTCGTTCGCGGTCGCCATCACGTCGCCCTCTTCGACGATGTCGGTGAGTCCGTAGATCCCGTGCGCCACGGCCGCCGCGACGGCGACCAGCGCGAGGAGCGCCGGGAGCAACCACGACAGGACACCGATCACGCGAGCGAGGACGACCAGAGTGCGCGGCGTTGCGACGTACCACTGACCGAGCACGCCGCTGTCGCGGTCGCGCACGAACGTCGTCGCGCCCTGCACCAACAAGAGCAAGGCAAGCACGGCAGCCCCCGCCCGCATGCCGTCCGCGAGAGGGCCGAAGCCGTTCACCACGTCCGCGGAATTCGCCGCAGCACCCGCGGCGAGCTTCTGCGCCTGCTCGACCGTTTCGCCGATGCGACCGCCGACGATGCGCAGCATCGCGACCACGGCGGGCGCGAACACGAGGCCCCACGTCGACCGCGTGAACCAAGTCCGACAGATCTCCGCGCGCAGCGGAGCACTCCATGCCGTCATGCCGCCGCTCCGTCGCTCGTGACCCGCGTGAACAGTTCGTCCAGCGAAGCCCGCTCCGGCCGCAGCAGCAGCACGCCGTGGCCGCGCTCGACCAAGCGAGCGTTCAGACGATCGGGCACGTCCGCCACCAGACGCACGCGGAACAGCGCCGCGCCGCGGAAATCGATGCTCGGCGCCAGCCGCTCGCGCTCCCCGCTGGCGATCTGCTCGTGCGCGGCGACGACGTCGATGCCGTCGAACGCATCCCCGCGGTCACACGTGCGCAATCCGACGAGGTACGAGGGCTGACCGTGCTTGCCGGTCAGCAGTTCGGTCACGGTGCCGTCGAGCACGACCCGGCCGCGATGGAGCAACGCGATGCGATCCGCGATGCGCTCGACGTGATCGAGTTGGTGGCTCGACAGCAGCACCGTGGAGCCGCGCGCCCGCTGCTCGACGAGGACGTCGAGGACGCCATGCACCGCCCCAGGATCGAGGTGCGTGAGCGGCTCGTCGAGCACGAGCACCTCGGGCTCGAGCAACAACGCGCGCGCGAGTGCGAGACGTTGGCGTTCGCCCTGCGAGAGCTTCGCCACGCGGCGGCCCGCGAGCCGCGCGAGATCGAGTCGCTCGAGCACGGCGTCGGGGCGAATCCGTCCCTTGCCGTAGCGCAGCGCGTGGACGCGCAGGTTCTGGCGCACCGTCAGATCGACGTCGAGTCCCGGTCGATGGAGCGCGACGCCGACTCGGCCGCACAGCGACGCGACGCGATCCGGCTCACTTCCCAGCAGACGGACGTGTCCACGATCGGCGCGCAACAGCCCGAGCAGCACGGCCAGCATCGTCGACTTGCCGGCGCCGTTCAGCCCGATGAATCCGACGATGTGCCCGCGCGGCACCACCAAGTCGAGTCCGCGCAGAACGGAGTTCGTCCCGTACGCCTTGTGCACGTCTCGTGCTTCGACCGCCAGTTCGTCCATCGAGGGTCCTCGCTTCGAAGGCGCGGATGATACGGACCCAGAACGCGCACGGGGCGCGCGCCGTTGCCGGCACGCGCCCCGCGAGTCTCTTTTCGTTCGACGACCTCAGAGCGGCCGTCGGCGCGGATCAGTCGGACCGATCCACGTTCGGTCAGTTGCCGAAGATCATGTGCAGACCGTTCGTCATCGACAGACCGTAGTACGTGCCGACGCTCGCATCCTGGACGAGCGCCTGCATGCGGACTTCCTTACCGCAGTAGTTCGGGTTGTCGACGATCGGCACGGCGATCGTCAACGTGCCCAAACCATCGGTGACGCCGGCGATCTGGACGATCGTCGGATCGGTCAACAGCAGGCCGCTGTCGAAGGGCATGATCGTGTTGGTCGTGCCGACGACGAAGTACACCAGCGAGTTCGGCGCCGCGTTCGCGACCTGGATCTGCAGGCCGAGGTTCGGAACCTTCGGCTGATTCAGGTTCGCGAGCGTCGGAACGCCCGAGAGGCCGGCCTTGCCGATGCCGTAGCTCGAGGCCGAAGACGCGTACGTGCAGGACTGCGGACCGACCGGCAGCAGCGCCATGAAGATGTCTTCACCGCCGTTGGGCGTCGTGTCGAACGAGCCCGCGACCGTCGGGAAGTCGGTCGAGAACGTGCCGCCCGCGATGTACGCCGCGCCGACGTCGTGGATGTTCATGGCGAACGCCACGTCGAACGCGCTACCACCGAGGTACGAGCCGTAGAGCAGGTTCGCTCCCGTCGGATCGATGCGGTAGACGTACGCGTCCTGCGGACCACCGTTGTAGGTCGTGTCGAAACCACCCGGCGTGAGCTGGATGAGGGACGACTCGGTCCAACCGGTCAGGTACGCATCGCCGTTCTCGTCGGCCTCGACCGCGTTGCCGACTTCGATCTGCGTGCCACCGATGTAGGTCGCGTAGACGAGGCCCGAACCCGCGGGGTTGAAGCGCGAGATGAACCCGTCACCGTTGCCGCCCGGCGCCGTCTGGAACGCACCCGGCGTGGCCGGATAGACGTTCGAGAGCGTGTAACCCGTGGCGAACGCGGTGCCGTCCGTGTGGAACGCGACGTCGCGCACGACTTCCGACGAGCCACCGATGAACGTCGAGTACGTCAGAGCCGTACCCGTGAGGTTCATCTTCAACAGGTAGCCGTTCGAGTTCGCGTTGGGCAGCGTCTGGAACGCACCCGGCGTCGTCGGGAAGTTCGTCGACAGCGAGAAACCACCGACGAACGCTTCGCCACCCGGCGTGACCGCCAGCGCGTTCGCGAAGTCGATGTTGTCGCCGCCGATCAGCGTCGAGTAGACGAGGCTCGAACCGTCCTGAGCAACCTTCGTCACGAACGTGTCGTTGAAGAAGCCGTTGTCGTTGTACGTGGTGTCGTACGCGCCCGGCGTCGTCGGGAAGTTCGCCGACGACGTGAAGCCCGCCACGTAGGCGAAGCCGTTGGCGTCGACGCCGATACCCTGACCACCGAGCGAACCTTCTTCACCCGTACCACCGATGAACGTCGAGTAGATCAGCGTGCTGCCGTCCGCAGAGAGCTTGGTCACGTACGTGTCCGAGCCACCGTTGAACGTCGTGTCGAACGCGCCCGGCGTGATCGGATAGTCCGACGAACCCGTGCCGCCCGTGATGTACGACTCTTCCTGATGGGTGACGTAGACGCCGTGACCGAAGTCACCGTCCGTGCCACCGATGTAGGTCGAGAACAACAGGGTCGTGCCCGTGCCGACGAGCTTCGTCACGAACGAGTCGACGTTGCCGTTGTGCGTGAGGTCGAACGCGCCAGCGAGCACCGGGAAGTCGATCGAGAGCGTGTCGCCCGCGATGAACATCGAGCACTTCGAGTCGACCGACACACCGCAGCCGTGCTCGTTGGCCGAGCCGCCGAGGTAGCTGCCGTACGTGATGCCCGGGTCGACGACCATCGGCAGGCTCGGATCGCGATCGGGCGCGACGAAGCCGAAGCGGTTGCCGTCGACGAGCGTGAACTGGCACTTGACGTCGGTGCGCGTGCCGTCCGCGTTCTCCATCCAGGTGATGGGCGCGTCCTGACGCAGCTCACCGAAACGCGTGACCGCGACCAGCGATCCATCCGCATCGATGCGGAGGCTGTCCGCGCCATCGACGCGAACGACGACCTGCGAGAGGTCGGCACCGGGAGCGCACAGCAAGTCGTACTGGACCTTGCGCGCGTTGTCGCGCACGAGGACGTCGATGCCCGGGTACATGCCGTGGTAACGAACGGCGTCGTACGTCGGGACGTTGGTCACCCACTTCGACGGGTCCTGGCCCTTGAAGAAGTTGACCTTGCCCTCCTGAACGCGTTCACCGGCCAAGCTCACTTCGGGCGAGCGGCCTTCGAACGACAGGAAGAGGTTCACTCCTTCGAAACCGGTCGAACCCGACTTGCGCTCGGCGAGACGCAGCGCGAAGCCGTCGTCCGTGAGGAACGCAGTCAGACCACCGACGCGACCGGCGTATTGCGCCTTCGCATCCATCTGGCCCTGGTTCGGGAAGAAGTAGAGGGGCAAACGGCCGAACGTCGGCTGCGTTGCTTCTGCCGCGATGACCGGCATCGCCGCGGCGAGAGAAAAGCCTAGGCATGCGGCGACGGGCCGCACGAAGGGCAGGGACATGCGCATGATCTGGGTACTCCGAATCCCTGAAGGAATGCAACGCCAGCGTCCTGGCGCGCCTGAGTGCGCGGGAATATACCCCGCACCTGGTGAGGTTGACCACAAGTTGGACGACACGAGTTGGGCCCGTTGGAAGGCACCCCGCTCTTCAACACCCCGGGCCGGAGGTTAACACCAAGTCACCGGGTCGGCTCAAGCCCCAAGGTGAAAATCTCCGACAAGAGACCGGCGCGACGCACCGTCACCTCTACTTCGCCGAGACCCGACCATGAGCCAGGATCCGATCATCCAGGCCTTCCTCGAAGAGGCCGAGGAACTGCTGACCCAGTACGAAGACAGCCTGCTGCAACTCGAGGATCATCCAGACGATGCGGAGGTCTTGAACCGCATCTTCCGCGCCGCCCACACCCTCAAGGGCAACAGCGGGATGCTCGGCCTCGAGACGATGGCGCACTTCACGCACAAGCTCGAAGACCTGCTCGACGAGCTGCGAAAAGGGAATGCGCAGCGTCTCCCCGGACATCGTGTCGGTGCTGCTCAAGTCGGGCGACGTGCTGAAAGGCCTCGTCGAGCATGCGCGCGACGGGAGCCCGACGGTCGAAGGTCGATTGCTCGAGATGATGAACGACACGCTCGCTCGGATCGTCGCGATCCTCGCGACGAAGGCCGTCCTGCAGCCAACCGCTCAACCGTCCGACTCGAGCCCCGAGCCCGCGACCGCGCTGTTCGAGATCCGCCTTGACGTCGGTGCGGATCGCGAACGGCCTAGATTCGACGTCGATTCGCTGCTCGCGCAGCTGGCTGCGCGCGGACGGGTCGGCGATTGCGACATCGCGAACACGAGCAAGCCCGGTGCGGCGACGCATCGCGTCCAGTTCACGACCGCGATGAGCAAGTCGGAACTCGAAGCGCTCCTGAACCAGTGCGGGATCGTCGGCGCCCAAGTCGCGCCGGTGTCCGGTCTGTTCGACGATCCGGTCGACTCCGAACCGACCGCGCCGGACGCGTCGATCGCGCCGAACCCGCCGATCGTGTCCACGCCACCCGAATCGCCCGCGCCGACTCCGGTCGCGACGACGGCCGCGGCCCGCGGCGACGCGCCTTCAACGCGCGCGAATCGTGCCAACGCCGAAGGCGACGCGAAGAAGGGCCCCGAGGCCGCGAGCATCCGCGTCCCCATCGAAAAGGTCGACAAGCTGATCAACCTGATCGGTGAGCTCGTGATCACGCAGTCGATGGTCGCGCAGCTCGTGAACAACTTCTCGTTCGAGCGGCTCGGTCAGCTCGAAGAAGCCGTGAGCTTGATGGACCGCCACGCGCGCGATCTGCGCGAACGCATCATGGCGGTGCGCATGATCCCGATCAAAACGCTGTTCTCGAAGTTCCACCGTCTGGTGCGCGACCTCGTGACCGTGACGGGCAAGCGCGCCGAACTCGAGATCGAGGGCGAAGAGACCGAACTCGACAAGACCGTCATCGAGAAGATCGGCGATCCGCTGACCCACCTGATCCGCAACTCGATGGACCACGGGCTCGAAACGCCCGACGAACGCCAAGCCGCGGGCAAGCCCGAACACGGCACCATCCGCCTGGTCGCCTACCAGCAAGGCGGCAAGATCTGCATCGAGGTCTCCGACGACGGCCGCGGCATCGATCGTGATCGCGTGGTGCAAAAGGCGATCGAGAAGGGCCTCGTCCCCGCCGGTCAGGCACTGACCGACGAGCAGGCCTTCGCGTTGATCTTCAAGCCGGGGTTCTCGACGGCCGCACAGGTGACCGAGATCTCCGGACGCGGAGTCGGCATGGACGTGGTGAAGCGCAACGTCGAGGAGCTCGGCGGCACGATCGCGATCAGGAGCGAGCGCGGCAAGGGTACGCAGATGCGCATCGCCCTGCCGCTCACGCTCGCGATCCTCGATGGCCAGGCGCTCTGCGTCGGCAAGGACGTCTACATCCTGCCGCTCGTCTCGATCACCGAGTCGATCCGCCCCAATCAAGCCGACGTCCACGCTCCGGCGGGTGGCCCCGAAGTCGTGCTCGTGCGCGGTCGCGCGTTGCCGATCCTGCGCCTGAACGATCTGCTCGGCCTGCCCGGCGGCGGTTCGGATCTGATGAGCGGGCTGTTCGTCATCGTCGAGAACGAGGGCCGGCAGGCCGCGCTGTTCGTCGACGAATTGCTCGGCCAGCAGCAAGTCGTGATCAAGGGCATCGAACGCAACTACCAGCGCGTCGAGGGCATCGCCGGCGCGACGATCCTCGGCGACGGCCGCGTGGCATTGATCCTCGACGTGCCCGGCATCTTCGCGCTGTCGTGCACCCGCATCGCGCTACCGGCCTGAACGTGGTGGCGCACCGGCCGCCGCGAACACCGAATCGGCCTCAGATTTCACGGGCCACTTGCCGATGCAGCGCACCAACTCGTTCCGCGGCCACGCGGGACGGTTCTCTCCCGGAACGGAGCATCCGATGACCGCGACGCACGCCACGCCGTCCGAACTCGACCAACGCCTGTCGTTCAACGTCGACGGGAACCAGTACCTGACGTTCTCGATCGGCGGCGAGGTCTACGGCGTCGAGATCCTGCGCGTCCAGGAGATCAAGGGCTACGGCACCGTGACCCCGGTTCCGAACGCGCCGACGTTCGTGCGCGGGGTGATGAACCTCCGCGGCACGATCGTGCCCGTCATCGACCTGCGCCAGCGCCTCGGCCTCGCGCGCGCCGACGCGAACCGGTTCACGGTCATCATCGTGGTCAACGTGAACGATCGCGTCAGCGGGCTGATCGTCGATTCGGTCTCCGACGTCCTGACGATCCCGGCCGACTCGATCCAGCCGCCGCCCGAACTCGGCACGCACCTGGAATCGAGCTTCGTGCGCGGCATGGCCAAGGTCGGCGAGCGCCTCGCGATCCTGCTCGATGCCGAGCGATTGCTGCGCTTCGACGACGGAATCAAGTCCGCCGACGCGTCATGAGCCGCCCCGACGCGCGCGACCACGGACGAGCGAGCCAGGCGCAGTCGCCAGCGCCGGCCGAATTGTCGCGTGCGGATTACGACCGCTTCGCGCAGCTCATCCACTCGCGCGTCGGCATCAAGCTCGGCGACAACCGCATGCCGATGCTGCAAGCGCGACTGGCTCGCCGCCTGCGCGCGCTCGGCCTCACGACGTTCCGCGAGTACTTGAAGCGCGTCGAAGCGTTGCCCGTGGGCGATCCCGAGTTCACGGCGTTCATCAACGCGGTCACGACCAACAAGACCGAGTTCCTGCGCGAAGAGCACCACTTCCGCTACCTCGCCGATCAATGGCTCACGCCGCTGCTCGCCGCGAGTCCGCGCGCGCCGACCTTGCGCGTCTGGTGCTCGGCGAGCAGTACCGGCGAAGAGCCGTACTCGATCGCGATCACGCTGATGGATGCGCTCGAGCACGCCGGTCGCAGCGCCGACCTGCGCATCCTCGCGTCCGACATAGACACCGACGTGCTGTCGCGAGCACGCGAAGGCGTCTACGACGAAGAGCGGCTGCAACCGCTGAGTCCGCTGCAACGGCACCGCTGGTTCGCGAAGCAGGGCGCCGGCCTGTGGCGCGCGAGCGACGAGTTGCGCGCGTTGATCACGTTCAAGCGCCTGAACCTCATGGACGAGCGCTGGCCGATCAAGAGCGCGCTCGACGTCGTGTTCTGCCGCAACGTGATGATCTACTTCGACCGCGACACGCAGGCGCGCATCGTGCGCCACTTCGCGCACCACATGAAGCCGGACGGAGTCCTGTTCCTCGGTCACTCCGAGACGATGATGGGCGCCGACATCCCGTTCCGACACATCGGGCGCACCGTCTACCAACACGCGGAGCCGCCCGAGGGGCGCGGCGAACCGCGACACGAGACTCCATCGCAAGTGCGCGGCAACGGTCCGCTGCCGGGAGGCGATCGACAGTGAGTGCAACGATCCTGATCGTCGACGATTCGCGCATGGTCCGCACTCTCGTGCGCGGCGCGCTCGAAGCCGGGGGTTACACCGTCCTCGAAGCGATCCACGGCGCGCACGCATTGACGCAACTCGAGCGCCAGACGCCCGACCTGATGATCACCGACGTCAACATGCCGGAGATGGACGGGTTGACGCTGGTCGAACGCGCGCGCCCACAAGCTCGCTTCGCGCGCTTGCCGATCCTGATCCTGACGACGGAAACCGCGGAGGACCTGAAGCAGCGCGGCCGTCAGGCCGGCGCCAACGGCTGGATGGTGAAACCGTTCAGCCCGGCGCAGTTGCGCGAGACGGTCGGCTTGGTGCTCGAACGCTCGCGTTCCGGAGCCCTGTTCGCGCGGAAGAGCGGGACGGGCGCAGGAAGCGACGGCCGCAAATGACCGCACTCACGAAACCGGTCGTCCACATCACGATCGGCGGAGTGCACGCGACCAACGAGCCGACGATCATCCGCACCACGCTCGGGTCCTGCATCTCCGCCTGCTTGTTCGATCCGGTCGCCGGCATCGCTGGCATGAACCACTTCATGCTGCCGTCGGTCGTCGACGGCGACGACTCGCTGCGCTTCGGCGTGCACTCGATGGACCATCTGATCGGCAAGCTCATGCGCCTCGGCGCCGATCGCGCGCGCTTCCAAGCCAAGGTGTTCGGCGGCGGTCACGTGCTGAACACGCGCGAGTCCGACGACAGCGTGCCGCGACGAAACGTGCGCTTCATCCGCCAGTACCTCGAGGACGACGGCATCCCGATCGTGGCCGAGGACCTCGGCGGTTACGTCGCGCGCAACGTCGAGTTCGACACCTCGACGTTCAAGGTCAAGGTGCGGAAGCTGAAGGGGCTCGTCATCGCGGCGGAGCTCCTGCAGAAGGAAGCGCCGAAGGACACCGAGGCACCCAAGACCGGCGGCATCACGCTGTTCGATTGAGATCGCACGTCCGCAACGAGTTCGCTCAAACGACTTCGCTCATCGGAGCAACGCCGTGGCCCAGAAGATCCGAGTCCTCGTCGTCGACGATTCCGCACTCACGCGGCAGGTCCTGGTCAGCGCGTTGTCGTCCGCGGACGACATCGAGGTGATCGGCACTGCGCCGGACCCCTACGTCGCGCGCGACAAGATCAAGGAGCTCGAGCCCGACGTCATCACTCTCGACGTCGAGATGCCGCGCATGGACGGCTTGACGTTCCTCGAGAAGCTGATGCGCGGACATCCGATGCCGGTCGTGATGGTCTCGACGCTGACCGAGAAGGGCAGCGCGACGACGCTGCGCGCGCTCGAACTCGGAGCCGTCGACTTCGTCGCCAAGCCCACGTTCGACGTGCGCAAGAACCTCGCGCTGGTCGCGCAGGATGTCGTCGAGAAGGTCCGTGTGGCACGATTCGCGCACGTGCGGACGCCGTTCGACCTCGGCTCGGTGCGCCGCCTGCCGCAGGTCACGCACGGGGCGCTGCCCGAAACCACCGACAAGATCATCGCGGTCGGCGCGTCGACCGGCGGCACCGAAGCCCTGAAGGTGTTCCTGACCGCGATGCCGCCCGACGCTCCGGGCATCGTGATCACGCAGCACATGCCGCAGTTGTTCACCAAGCAGTTCGCCGAGCGCTTGAACACACTGTGCGCGATCGAAGTCAAGGAAGCCGAGACCGGCGATCGCGTCCGCACGGGTCGCGCTTTGATCGCGCCCGGCAACTTCCACATGAAGGTCGAGCGCCAGGGCGGCTACTACCGCGTCGCCGTCGTCGAGGGCGAGACCGTCAACGGCCATCGGCCGTCGGTCGACGTCATGTTCGACTCGCTCGCCGAACACGCCGGCAAGAACTGCGTCGGCGTGATCATGACCGGCATGGGCAACGACGGCGCCAAGGGCCTGCTGAACCTCAAACAGAAGGGCTCGCGCACCGTCGCGCAGGACGAAGCCACGTGCGTCGTGTTCGGCATGCCGCGCGTCGCGATCCAACTCGGCGCGGCCGACCTCGTGCTGCCGATCGACCGCATGGCCGAGGCGGCGCTCGCGTTCGCGCGTGGCGGAGCCGTGAAACCGCCGAGCTCGGCGCCGACCAAGTAGGCGACCCGAGGCTCCGGCCAGCACTCTTTTTTTCGATCCTCGTGCGTCCGCCGCCCCGGACGTGAGCACTCCTCCTTCCGAAGTTCGCGCTGCGCTCCGGGCCGGTTCCGGTCCACAATCGCGCGCGTGTTTCGTGTCGGAGCGTGGCGTGTCGAAACCCCGCGTGGACTTGCACAGCCCGATCGGAGCGTTGCTCGAGCAGCGCGCGTTCCTGCGTCGACTCGCGCGCTCGCTGGTGCGGGACGCGGCGGCGGCCGACGATCTCGAGCAAGACACGTGGATCGCCGCGCTGAAGCGACCGCCGCGCTCGTCGCGATCCGCCCTGGCGTGGATCGCGTCGACCACGCGCCGCATCGCCAACAAACTGAGGCGCGGCGGCGAGCGCCGAGCGCACCGCGAATTCGCCACCGCGTCGCCCGAGCGCATCGACGGCGACGAGGACGCGATCCACCGGCTCGAGCTGCAGCACACCGTCGTGGCCGCGCTGCTCGCGCTCGACGAGCCGTACCGCACCGCGATCACGATGCGCTATCTCGACGACCGGTCGCCGAGCCAGATCGCGGAACACCTCGGCATCCCGCTGAACACCGTGCGCGCGCACTTGCGCCGCGGCCTCGAGCGGCTGCGCATCCGCCTCGACGCGACGTCGGGCGGCGATCGCGGAGCGTGGTGCCTCGCACTGGCACCGCTCGCGACCGCGCCGCTCGCTTCGGCTGGCATCGCTTCAGGAGTCGTCGCCATGGGCACGAAATCGATGATCGGCGGCGGTCTCGTCGCCGCAACCGCTCTGCTGTCCGCGAGTCTCTGGTTCGGGTCCGAACCGCCACCCGCGACGATGCCGACCGAGACGTCGACGGCGCACGCATCGACGCCGATCGATGCACGACCCGATCCGGACGACGTCGCCGGTGGCGCGGACGAAGCTCCTGGAACCGTACAGCGCGAAGTCGCGGTCGCCGACTCGGTCGCGCTGCCCGATCCCGGCAAGGTCGAGTTCGAAGTCGTCGACGCGCGCACCGGCGCACCGATCCTGGACGCCGGGGTTCGCATGCTGAACGGCTCGCGCTTCGCCGAATGGACCGGCAGCGGCGCCGGCGAACTCGTGATGACCGCAGGGGTGTACGACGTGACCGCGTTCGCGCGCGGCTACGAGACGTTCACGCGACCTGGAGTCGTCGTCGATGCCCACGGAGCGGCGAACCTCGGCAAGCTCGCGCTCGAACGAGGATCGGGAACGATTCACGGGACGGCGCACGTGGCGGGCATCGCGACACCGGGACCGATCACGATCCAGCTGTACGGTCGCGGCCGGCGCTGGTGCTCCGGGTGCGACCGCGGCGTCGTGCGCACCCCTCACGCGCTTTCGAGCGCGATGGACGACACGCTGAACGATGCCTCCGCGGAACTCGTCGAGTCCTTCGACGAAACGCCGTGCACGGTTTGCGGCTACCGCGAGGATCACTCCGAGATCACGATCGAACCAGGCCAGCGCTTCGCGTTCCACGACCTCGCACAGGGCACGTACTTGGTCCTCGCACGCAACCACGATCACTCGCCGTTCCCGACGCAGAAGATCGTCACGCTCGAGCGCGGTCGCGACGTCTGGATCGATTTCGCGCTCGCGGTCGGAGTCGACGTCGAGTTCGCGTTGACCGGACTCGACGGCGCGCCGTACGACGGCAGCGCGACATTCGCCACCGACGAGGGCACTCGGATCGTGCGATCCCCGATCTACTTCACGTTCGACGAAGACCGCGAGGGCGGCTTCGAAGCGATCTGGCAACCCGGACTCGAGGTGTCGCCGAGCTGGTCCCAGGGTACGGCGCGGTCGATCACGGCCCTGGGATCCGCCTCGATCGCCGTCGGAGGAGATCTCCTGCGAGCCGCAGCGATAAGCTCCGGACGAGGCTCGCCGCAGTTCGACCTGGCCGAAATCGTGTTGGACCGCGCGATGTCCGCGGTCACGGACGGGTCTCCGATCTGGCTCCGGGTCGGAGAGAGGAACGAACCGCACCAAGTCCATTTCGTGACCCCGGACCGCTCCGATCGCGCGCGCGAGCCGGACGACGAGCCGGCGCCCACGGCGCTCGACCACGAACCGGAACCGACTTCGCTCCGCGCGACCGCGATCGAGACCGGCCGCTTCTCGATCCGCGGCGTGCCACCGCGTTTCCTGAACTTGATCGTGCGTTCGGGCGCGTTCGCGTCCGAGCCGGCGGTCGTCGATACCCGTGCCGGCACGCCCGGCATCGTCGCGATCGCGCTACGGCGAGTCGTCTGTGACACGGCCGCAGCGTCGAGCGGATCGCGCATCATGGTCGCGTCGAACGCTGGCGCGAATCGAAGCGTGGCGGTGACCATCGGGACCGGACCTCGCCCGCTGTGGAGTCCGCGCACGACGAGCTGCATCGACTGTCACGAGCGGCGTTGATCACCGACGCGCTCTGGCGCTGGGGCGAACCGATCACCATCCTGGCGGCCCATGGCCGATCTCCCCTATCCCGTCGTGCTGACGCTCGCGATCCTCGCCGGCGTCGCAGCGGGCTTCATCAACACGCTCGCCGGTAGTGGCTCGCTGTTGACGCTGCCCGCGTTGATGGCGCTCGGCCTGTCGTTGCAAGTCGCGAACGGCACGAACCGCGTCGGCATCCTGGTCGCATCGCTGGTCAGCGTGATCACGATGGCGCGCTCGCACGCGATCCCTCGCCGCAGCGCCGGCACGCTCGCGGCGTTGTTGGTCCCCGCCGCGATCGGAGCGTGGTTCGGCTCGCGCGCGGCCATCGACTTGCCCGACGACGTCGTCGACCGCGTCGTCGGTGGACTCATGGTCGTGTTGCTCGCGACCGTGCTGCTGCGCCCCGAGCGCTGGATCGTGGCGGCGAACGAGGCGCCGGTGCGCGTGATCGCTCCGTTGCCGATGGTGGTGATGGCCGCGATCGGCTTCTACGGCGGCTTCATCCAAGCCGGCGTCGGGCTGTTCCTGCTGTTCGCGTTGGTGCCCTACCTGCGCTTCGGGTTGAAGGAAGCCAACGCACTGAAGCTGCTCGTCGTACTCGTGTTCACGGTCCCGGCATTGATCGAGTTCGAACGCGCCGATCAGGTCGATTGGCCACTCGGGCTCGTCCTCGCCGGCGGACAGACGATCGGTGCGTTGATCGCCGCGCGTGTCGCGACCAAGAGTCCGCGCGCCGACGCGATCATCCGCGCGTTGCTCGTCGTGGTCCTGGCCGCGACGGCGATCGACCTGCTCGTGCGATGAGGTCCGCCGCCGGTTCGCCCGCGTGTTCCTCGGTTCGCAGGATTCATTGACGGCGCGGCGTTCCGCCGCGATTCTCTGCGCCCTTCGGCAATCCCCTTCGAGAACGGGTCACCATGCACAGAACTCTCGGACTCCTCGCCGCGTGTGCGGTCACATTCGTGTGTTCGTTCGAGTCGCGTGCGGCCGACGGCGGCCTCACGCCCGAGCACGTCGCGAAGACGCGCATCGTCGGTCAGGTCGCGATGTCGCCCGACGGCGCGCACGTCGCGTACTTGCTGTCGGTCCCGCGCAAGCCGTTCGCGGAAGCCGATGGCAACAACTGGGTCGAACTCCACGTCGTCGACCGCCAGGGCGCCGACCGCGGGTTCATCACCGGACAGGTGACGATCGGCGCGATCGAGTGGACCGCCGACGGCTCCGCGATCACGTTCCTCGCCAAGCGCGGCGACGACAAGACCAAGTGCCTGTACTCGATCCCGCTCGCCGGCGGCGAAGCACGCCGCGTCGTCGCGCACGAGACCGACATCGCGACGTACTCGTTCTCGGCGGACGGCAGGACCGTCGCGTTCCTCGCGCAAGAGAAAGAGGACGACGCCTGGAAGAAGCTGAAGGAGCAGGGCTTCAACCAAGAGGTGTTCGAAGAGCAACCGCGGTTCACGAAGGTGTTCGTCACGACGCCGGACTCGACCGAGAAGGCGCGCGAGATCGCGGTCGTCGGCCAGCCCTCCGAACTGCGCGTCGCGCCGGACGGCACTCGCATCGCGCTCGCTCTCGCGCCGACGCCGACGGTCGACGACAACTACATGAACCGCGCGGTCCACGTGCTCGACATCGCCAGCGGCGCGGTCGTCACGCGTTTCCAGAATCGCGGCAAGCTCGGAGCGATCGCTTGGAGCCCCGACTCGACCGCGCTCGCGATCATCTCGGCCGAGGACCGCAACGATCCTCAAGAAGGCCGCATCTACATCGCGTCCGCGACGGGCGGCGACTGGAAGGACGCACTGCCGAACCACGAAGGCCACGTGACGGCGGCGCGCTGGAACAGCCCGAACCTGCTGACGCTGCTCGTCGACGAGGGTGTGACCACGGCGGTCACGATCGTGTCGCGCGGCGGTGAGGTGCGCGAACTCATGGCATCCGGCGAATACGTGCTGACCGGTCTGTCGCTCGCGGCCAACGGCCGCCACGGCGCCGCGATCCGCAACTCGCCGTCGCATCCGCCCGAGGTCTACGCGATGGGCCGCGGCGACGCGGAACCCAAGCGCTTGACCGATTCGAATCCGTGGTTGAAGGACGTGCGGCTCGCGAAGCAGGAAGTCGTTTCGTTCAAGGCGCGCGACGGCCTCGAACTCCAGGGCATCCTGATCCGTCCGCTCGACGAAGTCGCCGGCCAGCGTTACCCGCTGCTGCTCACGGTCCACGGCGGTCCCGAGTCGCACGACGCGAACGCGTGGGTCACGCGCTACGCGGGCCCGGGCCAGATGGGGGCCGCCAAGGGCTACGCGGTCTTCTATCCGAACTACCGCGGCAGTACGGGACGCGGCGTCGCGTTCTCGAAGCTCGGCCAGGGCGACTACGCGGGCAAGGAGTTCGACGACCTCGTCGACGCGGTCGATCATCTCGTGAACATCGGCTTGGTCGACACGAAGAAGGTCGGCGTCACCGGCGGCAGCTACGGCGGCTACGCGTCGGCGTGGTGCGCGACGAAACTCACCGATCGCTTCGCGGCGGCCGTGATGTTCGTCGGCATCTCGAACAACGTGTCGAAGAACGGCACGACCGACATCCCGCAGGAGATGGAGCTGGTCCACGCGCGCATGGGCGTCGCGGAGAACATCGGCTTCCTGATGGAGCGCAGCCCGGTCAGCTACGTCAAGCAGGCGCGCACGCCGATCCTGATCATGGGCGGCAAGGACGACCCGCGCGTCCATCCGACACAGAGCATGGAGCTCTATCGCCAACTGAAGACGCTCGGTCAGGTGCCGGTGCGCCTGGTCTATTTCCCCGGTGAAGGCCACGGCAATCAGCGCGCGGCGTCGAAGTACGACTACTCGCTGCGCATGCTGCAGTGGTTCGATCACTACCTGAAGGGCCCGGGCGGCGCGCCTCCCGCGTGGCAGATCGAGTACCCGTTGAACACGAAGTGAGCTCGAGCGCCGGCCGCTCGGCAGTCGGCTCGAGGTGACGCATCTAGACGAGGCGCGCGATCTCCATCCGAAGGGCAACCCTCGGTGGAACGCGCGCCTCGTCCTGCGTACGCTCCGGCGCATGCGCCCCTACCTCGATCTGCTGCGCCTCATCCTCGAGCACGGCACGAAGAAGCACGACCGCACCGGCACCGGCACGCTGTCGGTGTTCGGCCATCAGTTGCGCTTCGACCTGGCCGATGGCTTCCCGTTGGTCACGACGAAGAAGGTCCACCTGAAGTCGGTGATCCACGAGTTGCTGTGGTTCCTGCGCGGCGACACCAACGTCAAGTACCTGCGCGATCACGGCGTCACGATCTGGGACGAATGGGCCGGCGCCGACGGCGAACTCGGGCCCGTCTACGGCAAGCAGTGGCGCTCGTGGCAAGCACCCGACGGTCGCGTCATCGACCAGATCGCGCAGACCGTCCACCTGCTGCGCACGCAACCCGATTCACGCCGCATGGTCGTGAGCGCGTGGAACCCCGCCGATCTCGACAAGCAAGCGCTGCCGCCGTGCCACACGCTGTTCCAGTTCTACGTCGCGGACGAGAAGCTCTCGTGCCAGCTCTACATGCGCAGTGCGGACGTGTTCCTCGGCGTGCCGTTCAACATCGCGTCGTACGCACTGCTGACGATGATGCTCGCGCAGATCGCGCGCCTGAAGCTCGGCGACTTCGTGTTGACGCTCGGTGACGCGCACCTCTACGCGAACCACCTCGAGCAGGTCCGGCTGCAGCTCACGCGCGAGCCGTTCGCGAAGCCGATCATGCGCTTGAATTCGGCGGTGACCGACCTGTTCGCGTTCCGCTTCGAGGACTTCACGCTCGCGGACTACCGATGCCATCCGGCCATCAAGGCGCAGGTCGCGGTTTGAGCGCGATGTTCGTCACGTTCATCGTCGCAGTCGCGAGGAACGGCGTGATCGGCAAGAACGGCGCGCTGCCGTGGCATCTCCCGTCCGACCTCGAGCGCTTCAAGGCCCGCACGATGGGCCACCCGATCGTCATGGGTCGCAAGACGTACGCCTCGATCGGCAAGCCGCTCCCGGGCCGCACGAACATCGTGATCACGCGCGCAGCGGACTTCGCAGCCGCGGGCGTCGTCGTCGCACGCTCACCGGACGAAGCACTCGCAGCCGCCCAGGTCGCAGCGGGAAACGACGAGTGCTTCGTCATCGGCGGAGCCGAGATCTACCGCGCACTGCTGCCTCACGCCGATCGCATCGAACTCACGCGCATCGACGCGGACGTCGACGGCGACACGCGCTTCGACGTGCCCGCTGCGGGTTGGCACGAAGTGGCGACGGAACCGGCCGCGATCGACGATCGCAGTGGTTTGCGCTGGAGCGTGCACGTCCTCGAACGGACCTGACCGCGCCGGCCCGCGCATCGTGACGCGGTCGATGGAGGAACGGGGACGCGTCAGGCGCCCGGCTCTTCGGCCTTCTGACCCTTGTGATACGTCGTGTAGACGAACACGGGGATCTTCGCCGAGCCGAGGTACTCGTGGATCAGCGGCTTGACCGCCGTCCACTCGAGCCCACCGACTCCGGTCGCGAGCTTCGGGAGCGCGAGGCTACGGATCGACTGCGCGTCGAGCTCATGGCGGAGTCGGCGCAACGCGTGGTTCACGTACGACAGTTGCGCCCGACCCGGCCGCGCACCGTGCGCGACGTCGCCCTCTTGCGTCATCAAGTTGAAGATCCGTACGCCACCGACGCCGCCCCACATCCAGAGTTCGCCGGGCTTGGGATGCGTCTGATGGACGTAATGCCGGAAGTCCTTCGCCATCGCCGGCCACGACTCGCGCAGCGCGAGCGCAAGCCCACTGTCGAAGTGGTCGTTCGGCGCGACGCCGTGCGCGATCGCCTGGGCTTTGGTGAGGAGGATGTCGCCGCTGACTTCGTGGATCATGACTCGCTCCGTTTCGGGGTGTGCCCGACTTGGTGCAAGGAACGTGCCCGAGTCCGACTGCGCGAATCCGCGTACTTTCGAGCCGATCCAGCGGAGCCAACGCCAACGACGAAGACCAAGCCGGGCGACCCTCCCCACCACCGCGCCGTTTCCACCAAGCGAACGCGCCGAGTCCGCAATGGAACTGCAGGCCGAGATCGAACGAGATTGAACGGTTGGAGTGCGAGCGACGACCTCCGGCAAAGGGCGTCCGGTCACGGGGGACACATCGGGGACAGACGCGCCTCCGTCCCCGTCATCTACCCACTCCTTCAATCGCCACCGCGGAGCGCGAAGCGCGACCCGAACTTCTCCCTCGGGTCCAAGCTCGCGCGTCCAAGGAAACCACTCCGTCGCCAAGGGACGTCGAGAACGGGCTCTCGGAGCGGCCGCTCAGCAGCCCGCCGCAGCTGTGGCGATCCGCTCTACACGTCTCGTCAATACGTCACCCAGCGCGAGATGGACAGGGGTCGCTCTTCACGCCCTCGAGAAGCCACCCCTGCGGCTTTGAGCGGCCGCTCCGAGAGCCCGTTCTCGACGTCCCTTCGCGTCAAGTCCACGCGCGACTCAAGGGCGCGGGGGTTCCCAAAGGGGGGCTTCGCTCGTTTGTGAAGCCCCCCCTTTGGTCGTTCGACCGCGAAGCGGTCGAACGAGGGGGGCGCGGGGGGAACTTCGTTCCCCCCGCCTTCGCCGTCAGGCCCCTTTCCCTTTCAGCGCCCGCTCCGCGGCCTCGCGCACGGCGGCGAGCTTCGACTTGCGGGCCTTCTCGAGGGCCGCCTTCGCGCTCGCGCTCTCGAACGTACCGAGCACCTCGCAGACCTGCGTCTGCTGCTCGGCGAGCAGTCGCTCGTTCAACGCCGGATCGTCGGACACGTCGAGCTTCGTCCAATCGAGGATCCCGATCAGGATCTTCTCGCCCGCCACGTTGCCGCGTCGACCGAGTTCGAGTGCCGCACTCTCGCGCACGTGGTGATCGGGATTGCCGAGACCGTCCTTCTTCAGGATCGCGATCGCGCTCGGGTCGTCCTTCGCCGAGAGCATCGCGAACACGAATCGCACGTCGCGCTCGGTGTCCGCCATGCCCTGCTTCACGGACTCGGCGACCCCTTCGCAGCGGCGGAAGATCTCCTCGACCGAGAACAACGCCGACGCGGTCTCCCGCCGCAGCGCCTTGTCCTTCTCGGCGAGCACGGCCTTCGCGGCCGCGATCGTCCCTTCCCGCGTGCGCAATCGCGTCAACGCGTGGATGCCACGCTTGCGCATCTCCTTGCTCGGATCGAGGACCAGCACGTCGAGCGCCGCCTGCAGAGTCTTGGTCGGCCGCGCTCCCAAGCGATCGAGCGTCAGCATCCACGCATCGTTCTTCGCGTCGCGCAACCCCGCGAGCAGCGCCGTGACTTCGGGCGAGTCCGCCTCGTCGGCCGTCGGTGGGATCGTGATCGTCTCGACGCCGGCGTCGTCGATGACGACGACGATCTCGCCGGCCTTCAGCGGCGTTCGCCGCCCGTCGATCGTCGCGGTCCACTGCCCGTTCGAGCCGACACGCGGATCCTCGACGCGTTCACGCCGCCCGTCGGCATGCACGACTTCACCGGCCACACCCGACACGCCGTTCTGCGAGAACGCGATCACGATCGCCACGCCGAGCGACCACAGCTTCGACTTCATCGCGAGGGACCCCACGTCAGCAGCGCCGTCGTTCTAGCCTGCGCACGCGCGACGGTGACAGTGGGTGGATCGGTCGCGCCGAATCGAAGAAGCCCTCGCTCACGGTCCGTCGACCGCGCAGGTCTCGCAGAGCTTGCCTTCCTTCGCGGCCGCGACGCAGCACGGGTGGTCGCAGACCTTGCCGTCGGCCTTCGCCTTGTCGCAGCACGGAGCGTGCTTCGTCGTCGGCGCCGGAACAGGAGCGGGCGTGCTCGCGGCCGGTTCGGTGGCCGTCGCCGGCATCTCGTCGAACACGACCTCGAGTTGCGGCTTCGCCTGACGCAAGGCCGCGACGCCGTCCGCGGTCATCGCGCTGTTCCACACGTAGAGCTTCTTCAGCTTCGGCAGATCGCCGAGGACCGGGATCGCCGCGTTCGAGACCTTCGTGCCGACGAGGTTCAGGTACTCGAGCTCGGGCATGAGCTTCAGCACGGGCACGATGCCATCCCCGACGGCCGTGTGGTCGAGCCACAGGCGTTCGAGCCGCGTCATCGTCGCCAGCGGCGCCGCCGCGGCATCCGTGATCGCCGTACGCGAGAGATGCAGCGCGACCACGAACGGCTCGAGCCCGGCGAGCTGCGCGAGCTGATCGTCCGCGCATTGCATGCCGAGCAGCGCGAGATTGACCTCGACGTCGGTCGAATCGAGAGCGATCGGCCCCGCGAACGCTCCGCTCGCCTGCAGCTTCGCGATCACGGCATCGCGTTGCGCCAGCGCCGCGGCGCTCCGCGCGACGTTCGTCGCGCTACTGCGCGCGGATTCGTCCGGCGCCGCTTCGGCCGTCGCCTGCGGCCGCGGCGCACCCGCGTCGATCCACGCGCGCAACAGCGCGATCCGATCCGGCGCCAACGCGTCGCGTTCCCCGGGCGGCATCGCGTCTTCGTCGCCGCGCGGCAACTCGATGCGCTGGATCAACGGACTGGCCGATGCATCGCCAGGTCGGATCGACCACTCCATCGGGTCGCCCTTGAACGCCGCGGCGATCGGCTCGAGCGCGAGACCGCCCTTCTTCTTCTTCGGTCCATGGCATTCGACGCAGCTCGCTTCGAAGATCGGCGCGATCTGCGTGGCGTAATCGATCGCGACCGTCGGATTCGTCGGCGCGGGCGGAGCCGGCTCGACGCTCGGCTCGACGACCTTCGGCGCATCGCCACGCGTGAACGGTTCGGTGAAGTAATCACGGCCGAACACGAGCGTGCCGCCGAGATGTCCGACCGCCGGCACGAGCAGCGCGAGCGCGAGCAACCCCGCGCGATACGGGACCCGCGCCCACGCCATGCGCGAGCGACCGACCCAACCGAACAACAGCGTGAGCACGGCGATCGCCGCGACCGCGACTCCGCCCCAGCGATGCTGCAGCACGGTCGCCGCGTCGTCACCACCGATGGGCTCGACGGCCGCGCGCACCCAGCCCGTCGTCGCCGCGACACAAGCGCTCGCCGCGCCGAGGCCGAGGCACCACAACGCGCCGCCGGCCGGCAAGCGCTCGCGCGCGCGGCGGCGACCGAACTCGAACATCGTCGCGACCAGCAACAGGGCGATCGGGAAGTGCACGAGCAACGGATGGAGTCGTCCGAAGAACTCCAACCAAGGCGCGGGGATGTCCATCGAACCGGCTCCAGGCGTCGGGGCAACGCGCGGAGTGTAACGGGCCGGCCGGGGATGCCGAGGACGCGCGTGGACGGGAATCCACGGGAGTCCGCGCCTTCCGCGGCCGAACTCCTCACTTCTTCGGGGTGCGCACCGCGACGTTCGTGAACTTCGCCCGGCCTTGGACCACTCCGATCGACACCGGGGCGGCATCGCTCGCGACGTTCGCCTCGAGCACCTTCACGCCGTCGAACCACACCGTCGCGTGGCCGCCTTCGCGGCGCAGCACGATGTCGACCGGCTTGCCGACGCACTTCACGTCCGCGTCGTGCGCGATCCCGCCGAGGTCCGTGTAGATGAACGAGCCGCCGCCGATCAGCAGCGCCTGACACTTCGGGCCGAGGATCAGCTTGACCCCGAAGCACTCGCCCTCGGGCTCGGCGCGACACTTGACCCATGCGTCACCGAAATTCGCGTCGGACATCACGCATTCCGCCCAATCGCCGGAGTCCCGCGGTCCTTCGAGAACCCACGCATCCCCGTCGCGCGCGAACGAGCCGACGCCATTGCCACGCGCCTGTTTCGGCTTCAGCTCGGTCCACTCCGACGCGGCGCCGAGCAACTCCGGCGTCAGTCTCGCGTCGGGCTCGACGTACTTCGTGAATTGCGCCGGTTGGCCCGAGCGCTCGCGCAGCAGTTGCTCGAGCCCCGGTCGCAGCTCGACCTTCGCGAGCCGCGCGTGCCAGCCCTTCTCGATCTCGGCGATCGACTTGCCGAACGCTTCCTTCGCCGACGCGCCCTTGTAGTAACGCCGCGTCTTCTTCACGCCGTACGTCTCGAACAAGTGCAGGACGTAACTGCCGCCGATGTCGTAGCCGTTCACGCCGGGATGCCGCGCGAGCCAGCCGTAGAAGTCCGGATCGCGATGCAGCTCGTCGAGCGCGGGCAGCATGCCGCGACGCATCTCGAACGCGGCGACCGCGTGGACGTGTACGCCGTGGACGTACTCGAGCACGGCATTCGCGATGCCCTCGGCGAAGAACAAGCTGCGCGGCTCGTCGCCCTTCTCGGGCAGGAACTCCGCGACGACGTGCACGAGTTCGTGCAGCCGCGTCTGGTCGTTGTCGTGCGGCACGTGCGACGTGCGAGTCACCGACACGCCGTGCGAGGCGGTGCGCGTGATCTTCTGCAACTCGTCGACGTCGTCGTAGAGGTAGAGCGTGATCGTCTCCGCGAACTGCGGAAACTCGAGGCGATCGAGGATGCGTGCGAGATCCGCCTCTGCCAGCGTGCAGACGCGATCGACCGAAGCCTCCGCGCGCGAGCCCTCGCGGAAGCGCACGACGAAATGCTCGGTCTTCGCGATCCCCGTGAGCAGTTCGTCGGGATGCAACGGATCGGACAGCAACGACGCCGCGAGAACGAGGGAAGTGAACACGAGTCCTCCGTGGACGAACGGCCGCGATCGTGCTGAAACGACGCCGGCCCCACGCGTCTTGGTGGCGCCGAAGAATACTCTCCGCACGGAGCCCGTCATGACCGTCGACCGGCGTTCGTTCCTCGCCCACGGCATCCGTCTGGCCGCCGTGGCGGCCGCTGCCCCCGTCGTCCCGCTGGCTCGCGGCGCGGCGTTCGACACCTCGACCGACCCGATCGCGGCGGCGCGCGACGAAGCTCGTTGGGCTCCGATCCGCGCGTGCTACGCGCCGTCCACGCGGTTCACCAACGTCGAGAGCGGGTACTACTCGCCGGCCAGTGCTCCCGTGCTCGATGCGCTCGAGCACGACCAACGCCGCATCAACGCGCTGGCCTCGTGGTACATGCGCCGCGAGAAAGAGGGTGAGCACGAAGCGGTGCGCCACGAGCTCGCGCGCTTCATGCAAGTGGACGCCGAAGAAGTCGCGCTGGTGCGCAACACGACCGAGGCGCTGAACACCGTGTTGCTCGGCCTCGATCTCGACGTCGGCGACGAGATCGTCGCCTGCGAGCAGGAATACGGCTCGATGCTGCAAGTGCTCGATCAACGCGCGCGCCGCGACGGCGTCGTGCCGATCGTCATCGAGCAACCGCCGCTCGACGACGACGTCGACGCGATCGTCGCGCACTACGCGGCCGCGTTGACGCCACGCACGCGTGTGTTGCTCGTCTCGCACATCTACTACCTGACGGGCCGCATCCTGCCGGTCGCCGCGATCGCGGCGATGGCGCGCGCGCGTGGCGTGTTCGTGGTCTGCGATGGAGCACACGCATTCGCACATCTCGACCTGCGACCCGGATCGCTCGGCGTCGACGCATACGCGGCGAGTCTCCACAAATGGCTCGGCGCCCCGCTCGGCAACGGCGTGTTGTGGATCCGCAAGCCGCACATCGCGTCGATCTGGCCGCTGTTCGCCGACGCCGACGTCGACGTGCGCGACATCCGCAAGTTCGAACACTACGGCACGCATCCGTGCGCCAACGTGCACGGCATCCGCACCGCGCTCGAGTTCCACGAAGCGATCGGCGGCGCGTTCAAGGAACAGCGCCTGCGCTACCTCAAGGATTGCTGGGCGAAGCCGCTGCAGGGTGAGCCACGCCTGCGCTTCAACGTGCCGCTGACGGAGGCCGGGAGCTGCGCGCTCGCGAACGTCGCCGTCGAGGACATGACGGGACGCGAAGCCTCGGCGGCGCTGCTCGAGCGCCACGGCGTGTTCACCGTCGGCGTGCGCTCGGGCGTCCGCATCGCGCCGAACCTGTGGCTCACGCCGTCCGATCTCGAACCGCTGCTCGAGGGCTTGCGCGAACTCGCGCGCGAACGACGGTGAGTCAACGCTCGATCGAACCCACGCGGACCGCGAGCGGCCACGTCACCTCGCGCCGCGTCGCCGCGTCGCCCCACGCGCGTGCCATCGCGGCACGCCACGCGTCGACGACACCGGGCTCGACAGCACGCAGCGCTTGCGTCGCCGACCACGTTTCCACGTAACCGAGCACACGCGCGAGATCCCACGTTTCGCGCAGAGCGAACGGCGGCGCATCGAGTTCGCGGAACGGGAACGCGAGCGAGCGATACTCGGCATCGACGTGACGACGCTCGGGCGGCCAACGTTCGCGCAAGGGGCCGTCGTAGAACGACGCGAGGATCGACTGCATCGGCTCCGCGAGCACGACGCGGCCGTACGAGACCAGCGCGATCACCGCCCCCGCGCGCGCGACGCGACGCGCCTCGGCGTAGAACGCGTCCAACGCGAACCAATGCGCGGCTTGCGCGGCGACGACGAGATCGACCGAGTCCGCGTCGAGCGCGGAGTCCTCGGCCCGCGCTACGCGGTATTCGACGCCGCGGCACGCGGACGCCTGCGCGATCTGCGCCGCGCTGGCATCGGTCGCGATCACGCGCGTGAAGCGACGCGCCAACGCCGTCGCGAGTTGTCCGGATCCGCAGCCGACGTCCCACGCGAGCTCACGCGAGGACGCGTGCTCGGCCAACGCATCGACGAGCGCAGCGGGATACGTCGGACGGAACGCCGCGTACGACGAAGCCGCCGCCGAGAAGTGGTCGGGGAAGTTCGCGCCTGCGCTCACGCCCCGAGGTCCACGCGCGCGGGCTTGCGCTGCGCAGGATCGCCGAGCTCGAAGAACTCCTGGGTCGAGAAGCCGAACATCGACGCGATGATCGAGGTCGGGAACTGCTCGCACAGGCTGTTCAAGTCGCGGACGTTGCCGTTGTAAAAGCGTCGCGCGGCGGCGATGCGATCCTCGGTCAACGCCAGCTCCTTCTGCAACGCGAGGAAGTGCGCGTCCGCCTTCAACTGCGGATACGCCTCGGCCACCGCGAACACGCCGGCGAGCCCGAGTTCGATCGCCTGCTCGCGCCGCGCGAGCGCGGCGCGACTCCGTTCCGCCATCGCTTCGGCGCGCAATTGGATCAAGCGCTCGAGCACCTGCTTCTCGTGCGTCGCGTAGCCCTTGACGGTGTTGACGAGGTTCGGGATCAGGTCGTGGCGGCGCTTCAGTTCGACGTCGATGTTCGACCAGCTCTCTTCGCGATGCCGACTCAACCGCACGAAGCGGTTGTAGTTCGCGACGAACCAGATCAGCGGAACCGCGAGCAGTGCGGCGAAGATCAGGATGTCAGGCATGCGACGCTCCGCTCGAAGCGTCGAGCCGCGCGACCAAGTGGTCCGGCCAGCGCTTCAGGAACTCGTTCGCGAACGCGAGCTGCCGGGTGAACTCGGCGCTCGTCCACGTCGAACTGCCGTTGCTGAGCAGCAGCTTCCCGTGTTCGAGCTCGAGCTTAGTCGTGAGGCGCGGCAGCAGGAACTCCATCATGCGCGGCTCGATCAGGTCGTAGGCGAACTTCTTGTCGCTCGACTTCACGTGGAAGCGGCGGCTGAACTCCTCCGACTCGAAGTCGATGTCGTCGAAGCCGAGCGCGCCGGCGATCTTGTCGAACACGTTCTCGGGTCGGATCGCGAGCGGTGGGCAGTGCGGCCAGGCCAAGTACACGATCCAGTACGAGAACCGGTGCGTGTGCGTGCGACGGTTCTTCCCGGAACCTGAAGTGACCTTGTAGAGGAAATCGCCGCCGCGCACGGCGTACGTGTCGTCGCCGACCGTGACGCGTCCCGACAGCGTGTTGTAGGCCTGCTGTGAATGACCGCGCGTGAACAGTTCGAAGTGCTCGAAGTCGCGCGAGCCTCTGCCACCACCCGCGTCGAACGTGCAGCCGAGCTGCCGCGCCACCACGCGCATCTCCTCGCGCCGCTTCTCCTGCGCGAGATGCCCGAGATACGCGGCCACGCCGGCCACCACCAGGAACCCGATGAACAGCACGATCGGCGACACGGCGTGCCTCCACGGCCCAATCGGCGGGGATTCCAGCCGCGCGGTTTCGCACGATCAACTGCGCGTCGACGAACCCGCGGACCCGGGGAGGATCCCGCCTCCAGCCCCGGCCGTCGAGAACTTCTGATTTCTCGGCAACAGCCCCGGCCCGTGCGGCATTCCTGGACACGCAAACCGTGACGGGAAGCAGGTGCCCGCGACTCGTCGCGGCGAGCGTCGAAACCTCCGAGCCAGGGAGGAAACTCCGGGATCCTCGGTTTCGCGGACGGGGGCGTGGATCGAAGGGTCCACGCCTCCTTCTTTCTCGAAACCTCATCCCTGGCGTACCCTGCCGCGCCATGGCCGACCCCTTCCAGGGCATCCCGGATCCGCACCTCGACCCGGCACGCTTCGATGCCTTGATCGAAGCCGTCGGACCGGACGCGTGCTTGGTCGTGCTGCGCCGCTGGATGAGCGAAGCGCTGCAGCGTCACCTCACGCCCGAGGACGTCTGGCAGGAGACGCTGCTGCACGCGTGGCGCGACCGCGAGCAGCACGCGTGGAACGGACTCGCGAGTTACCGCTCGTGGTTGTTGTCGGTGGCCAAGCACCGCATCCAGGATCTCGCCGACCACGCCGGCGCGGAGAAGCGCGGCGGCGGCAAAGTCGCGACCGAGTTCTCGGTGCTCGCGGGCTCGCAGAGCTTCGGCATCTCGGGGATCCTGCCGGGACGCTCGACGACGCCGTCCGTGGTCGCGAGTCACGCGGAGCGCGCGCAACGCATGGACGCCGCGTTGGCGAAACTCCCACCGGAACAAGAAGACGTCGTGCGCCTGCACCTGTTCGAGGAGTTGCCGATGAGCGCGGTCGCGGAACAGCTCGCCATCCCCGAAGCGACGGCGTGGTACCGCTTCCGGCGCGGAGCGCAGCTCTACGCGCGCGAACTCGAATCCGTGAACGCTTCGCGGCGCGAACCCAAGACGCCATGACCGAGCGCGACGCGGGTCCGACCCAGGACGACGCGTACCTCGACCGCCTGTTCGGTCGACTGCTCGAAGCCGTGCGCGACGGCGGCGCGTTCGACCTCGACGCCGAGATCGCCGCCCATCCGCGACTCGAGCGCGACATCCGCGAACTCGCGGAGCTCGCGGCGAAGACCGCCGTGCGCAAGGCACCGTCGTTGCCCTCCATCCCCGGCTTCACGATCCTGCGCGAACTCGGTCGCGGCGGCATGGGCACGGTTTGGCTCGCGCGCCACGAGCGACTCGATCGCGTCGTGGCGCTGAAGACCATCTCGGCCGTCGCCGCACAAGGCCGGAGCGCGCGCGACCGCTTCGAGCGCGAGGTCCGCGCGGCGGCTCGCCTCGACCATCCGAACATCGTCCGGATCTTCGAAGTCGGCGAAGTGGCCGGCGTGCCCTACTTCACGATGGAAGCGGTCGACGGCCGTTCGCTCGGCGACATCGTCCACGGACTGCGTGCGACGAAGACGGCGGTGGCGCGACTGCGGGGTCGCGACGTCGCGCACGCGCTCGGCATCACCGACGCGGCGTGTCCCGAGGCGTGGCGCAAGAGCTTCGTCGAAGCGGCGTGCTCGATCACGCTCGACGTCGCGGCCGCGTTGCAGCACGCGCACGCCGCAGGGCTCGTGCATCGCGACGTGAAGCCGTCGAACGTATTGGTGAAGCACGACGGCCGAGCGTTGTTGTCGGACTTCGGCCTCGCGCGTCGCCAGTCCGACGCGTCGATGACGCAGTCCGGCGACTTCGTCGGCAGCCCGACGTACGCGTCGCCGGAGCAGGCCGATGCGCGCCACGACGAAGTCGACGCGCGCAGCGACGTCTACTCGCTCGGCGTCACGCTCTACGAGTTGTTGACGCTGTCGGTGCCGTTCCAGGGCAAGACCTCGCACGAGATCCTGCGCAAGATCGTCCACGAGGAACCGCGTTCGCCGCGCTCGCTGAACCCGACCGTGCCGAAAGACCTCGGCACCATCCTGCGTACGGCGATGGAGAAGGACCGCGCGCGCCGCTACGACTCGGTCGTCGCGTTCGCCGACGATCTGCGTCGCTTCTTGTCGTTCGAGCCGATCGCGGCGAAGCCGGCCGGCTTCGGCCTGCGCGTCGTCCGCTTCGTGCAACGCAAGACCGCGATCAGCGCGGCGATCGCGCTCGGCGCCGCGCTCGTGCTCGCGATCCCGCTCGACTTGTGGTGGACGGGCCGCGCGGAGCTGCGCGCGAAGCAAGCCGAACTCACGAAGCAAGAAGCCGTGGTCGCGTTCCAGGAGGACCTGTTCGGTGCGGCCGATCCGGCCGTGTCCGGCCGCGACGTCAAGGTCGCGGACGTGCTCGATCGCGCGGCTCGACGTCTCGCCTCCGGCTACGCCGATCAACCCGAGATCCATGCGCGCCTCGCGGCCATGCTCGGCGTGACGTACGAGAAGCTGTCGCTCCTCGACGAATCCGAGCGCGTGTTACGCGAAGCGTTGGCCGTCACATTGCCGAAACTCGGCGAGGACCACCGCGAGATCGCCCGCCTGCGCAACTCTCTCGGCTGGACGCTCGGTCGCCGCGGATCGTTCGACGAGTCCGTGCAGAACCTGCGTGCCGCGGCTGCCGTGTACGAACGTGTCTTCGGACTCGAGTCGTACGAGGTCCTGTCGGCGAAGAACAACCTCGGAGCGGTGTTGTCCGAGACCGGTTCCGTGCACGAAGGCCTGGAGATGCTGCGTGACAACGTCGCGATCCGCAAGCGGCGGTTCGGCGCGACGAGCAAGCGCTACCAGGAAGTGCTCTACAACTACTGCGCGGTGCTGGTCGAGTACTCGCGCGCCGACGACGTCGGCGACACGATCGACGAGCTCATCGCCGTCACCGATGCCGTGCACGGCCACGAGTCGGCCAGCGCGATCATGGCTGCCGGACTGAAGTCGCAATGGCAGATGACGCGCGATCCGGCGCTCGCGATCCAGCCCCTCGACGAACTGATCGAGCGCGCTTCGCGCGCCTACGGCGAGTTCCACAACACGACGCTCGTGTTGCGGAACGACCTCGCGTTCGCGATGTACGCGACCGGGCGCAACGACGAGGCGACCGCTCTGTTCGAAGAGCTGTTGCACCTGCGCGAGGAACACTCCGGACCGACCGATCTGCAGACGTTGACCGTCCGTGGCAACCTGGCCGAGCTCTACTTGCAACAGGGCCGCACCGACCTAGCGGAGCAGTACTCCCGGACGTGTTACGACCACCACGTGGCGACGAACGGTCCAGGCTCGGCGAGCGCCCTGTCGGTCGCCGTCACGCTGGCAAACGTCTTGTTGATGACGAATCGGGCCGCCGAAGCCGTGCCGATCGCCGAGAGCATCGTGGCCGGCAGAAAGGCGGTCGTCGGCGTGACCAGTCCCGCGACACTGCGAGCGCTCGACCTGCTTGCGACCGCGTACGCGCGCTGCGAACGGATCGCCGACGCGCGCACGACGTACGTCGAACTCGTCGATGCTTCGCACGACGCCGCGGTAGCCGACGCGCACGCGAACGCGCTCGCGTGCATCGGCATGCTGTCGGATCGACTCGGCGACGAGACCGAAGCCCGCCGCCGATACGCAGAACTGGTCGAGTTCGTCGAGGCGTCGGCGCGACCTTGGCCCGAACCGGTCACCACGATCGTGCTCGGGCGGGCACACGAGTTCTTCACGCGCATCGAGGATCCGGACGCATTGCGTCGCCTGGATGCGCTGCTCGGCGAAGGCACGACGTCGCCGAGCACCGAGGACTCGGACCGATGACCGCGGTCGACACCGTTCTGCCCCACCGATGCGGCGCCCCGCGGAGGTAGGCTCTCCCCCGCGCATGACCGTGGCTCGGGGATCGACGCATGGACTTCGCTCGCGCGACTTGCCTGACGGCACTGCTGGCCCTGAACGCACCGCCCGATCCGACGAAGTCGGCCGCCGCGCAGTTGCTCGAAAGCAAGCCGAGGCCGCGGCGGCGAAGGGTCAGTACTCGCGCGCGATCGCGCTCTACAAGCAACTGGCGAAGGAACACCCGCAGAGCCGCGAAGGCGCGACCGGTGAACGCCGCTCGCAGAAGAACGCGTTCCTCGGTTGGGAGTGGATCGGCAAGACCGGCCCGTCGGCGAACCGCGTCGACGTCGTCGTGATGGGCGAAGGCTTCCGCATCGACCAGATGACCGACTACGAGACCTTGGCGAAGATGGTCCCGCGCGAGTTCCCGCGCACGGAAGTGTTCGAGGAGTACGGCGCGTACTTCAATTTCGTGCGCGCGGCGATCGTCAGCGCGGACGACGGCGTCGACGGCAGCGGCCGCGACTACTCGACCGCGCTCGGCGCCATGAGCTCCGGCGGCATCCAGGGCCAGGTCACCGTCCAGCGCGACGACGTGCATCGGATGCTCGACGAACTCCCGGAACACGACGGCTTCGCCGTGGTGTTGGTCAAGAACGGTTTGCTCGGCACCGGTGGCAACGGCGTCGCAGCGGTCGGCGGCCGCGATCCGAAGACGTTGATCCACGAATGGGGTCACGCGTTCGCGAACTTGATGGACGAGTACTCGGCGAACACCGGCCATCGCGTCGACGTCCGCGGCGGCCCGAACGTCGCGTTCGTCGAGGACGAGAAGCGCGTGCCGTGGGCGCATTGGCTCGCCGAACGCGTCTCCGGCATCGGTGTCCACGAGGGCGCGAACGGCCGCGCGCAGGGCGCGTGGAAGCCCACCAACAACTGCATCATGGACGTCGGCCTCGAGTTCTGCCCGGTCTGCCGCGAAGCGATCGTGCTGCAGACCTACCGCTTCGTCGATCCGATCGACGAAGCGACGCCGCCGGCGCACGCGAACGCCGAGGCCACGATCGTGCTGTCGGCGAAGACGCCGCTGCGCGAGCAGAAGCCGCTCACGTTCACCGTGAAGACGATGCGACCGAAGTCGCACCCGCTGCAAGCGACGTGGTACGTGGTGAAGGACGACCCTGAGCGTCCGACGATCGTCCCGGCGCGTGAACCCGATCGACTCGCACGCGGCCCGCTGGCGAAGATCGAGGGCAAGCCGAAGCAGGACAGCAGGGCGAACGGCGGCACCGACGCGTTCACCTTCGCGCAAGAGGACTACGCGCCCGGGCTGTGGCGCGTGGTGGTCCGTGTCCAGGACTCGACGCGCGTGCGCGGTGAGCGTACGCCATGGGTGCTGAAGGACGACGCGATGCTGCTCGTCTCCGAGCGCTGTTGGTGGATCCGCATCGATCCGTGAGCGAAGCCCCACGCCGCGGCGAGATGAACCGATCGAGGTCGGACGAGTCTCGGGCGCTCTGCGCTCGACGCGCTCACGCACCTAGTTCGCGTGCGAGCCATCTCCTCGCCACCGACCAATCGCGCTCGACCGAACGCAGCGGTCGATCGAGTGCGATCGCGATCTCTTCGCTCGACAAGCCCCCGAAGAACTTCAGGTTGACGATGCGCTCGAGGTCGGCGTCGAACGCGGCGAGCTTGCGCAGTGCGTCTTCGAGTTCGAGGACGTCCCCGCCGCGCTGATGGAACTCGTCGACGAGTTCGTCGAACGCGAAGTCGATCGCTCGACCTGTCGCGCGTCCGGCCCGTGCCGCGCGCGCGTGGTCGATCAGGATCTGACGCATCGCCAACGCGGCCATGTTGAAGAAGTGCGTGCGGTCCGCGATCTCGACCGACGTGCCCCCGATCAAGCGCAGGAACGCCTCGTTGACCAGCGCGGTGGCTTGCAGCAGGTGCGACTTGCTCTGACCGTTCATGCTGCGCCGCGCCAGCCGATGCAACTCGGCATAGATCACGGGCAACAGGCGTGCGCCGGCCTCCTTGTCGCCGCCGCGCGCACCGCGCAACAAGAACGTGATCTGTTCCGGCAGTTCGTCCACGGCGGCTCTTCCCGATCGGCGCGACAGCAGGCGGTTCACTCTGCGGCGATCCCGCGGAGAGCCGACGCCGGGGCATTCCATGTCGGATCGGCGCGGGCGTCAACGAGCGAGTTCGACAGCCGTTCGCACTCTGGTCGGGACGGCAATCCCTGGGCTCTTTTCGACGCGCGTGGGAACCGCCGGCTACTGGCGCGGTCTCGAACTCGCCAAGATCAGCGTCGTCGGCGGCATTCCTGCCCCGCGCATGCCCTCGGAGAGTCTCGTCATGTCCCGAAGCCTATGGGTCGTCCTGGTTTCGATCTTCTGCGCGATCGCGTTCACGAAGGCCGCGCCACCGCGCCCCTATGGCGAGATCCGTGAGCAGGCCGAGGCCGCATTCGCGCGCGGTGGGTTCGCTGCGGCGCGCGACCTGTACCTCGAGGTCGACCTGCCGACGCTGTCGCTCCGCGATGCACGTTGGGTCCGCTTCCGCCGCGCCGACAGCGCTTGGCGCGCCGCGGCGTCGAGCGAGAATCCCGACACGACGGAGATCGATCGAGCCCTCGAGCAACTCCAAGCGCTCGTCCGCGAAACCGTGCGTCCCGAGGACAAGGACACGACCTTCGCGGAGATCGCGGAGTCGCTCGGCAACTTCCACTGGGATCGCGAGCACTACGGCGACTGGTCGCAGGCCGCCGTGCACTACGTGGCCGCGCTCGACGTCTGGACCGGTTCGCCTGATCTCGAACGTGCCCGCGCGCGCTACCTCGAACTGGTCTGGCGCATGGCGCAGCCGCGGTGGGCCAACGAGTGGTTCGAGTACGGCTACTACTCGGGCAACTGGATCTCGATCGAAGTGCTCGAGAACGCGCTGCGGATCGCGACGACGCCCGACGCACAGGCGCGGGCGCATTACCTGCTCGGTCAATCGCTGACGGCGCAAGGCGACGCACCTCGGCGCGCACGCGGCATCGATCACTTCGAGCAGGCGCTCGCGACCGGCAAGGAGTCGGCCTGGTACGACGACGCGCTCTACCGACTGGCCTGCGTGCTGTGCGATTCCGGCGTGCCCGAACTCGACGATCAAGGGCGCTGGACGAATCGCATCGACTACCCACGCGCGCTCGATCTCTACCGCCGCTTCGCGCGCGAGTTCCGCGCCGGGGAATCGCGTTGGCACGACGACGTCGAGAACCGCATTCGGACGATCACGGAGCCGACGCTGTACCTGAGCACGAGCTCACAGTTCATCCCGGGCTCGAAGGTGCGATTCGATCTGTCGTGGCGCAACGTCGGCCGCATCGAACTCGCGCTGTACCCGACCGATCTCACGCGCGACGTCGCGATCTCCGAACAGATCCCGTCGACGTCGTTCGTGCATTCGATCGACGTCTCGAAGCTCGAGCCGAGCACGACGTGGACGCACGAGACGAACGACGACGGCAAATACGTTCCGGGCAGCGCGCCGCTGTACGTGCCGCAGGCGGTGTTGCCGGGCGCGTACGTCCTCGAAGCCCGCGGTGCGGGGTTGAGCGCGCGGGACCTCGTCTTGGTCAGCGACGCCGCGTTGACGACGCACGCTCTCGGACCCGACACGTTGGCTTGGTTCTGCGACGCGTCGAACGGCAAGCCGATCGCGGACGCGAAGCTCGTGCTGTGGCAGCGCGAGTGGACGAACGGCGTGTGGCGCGCGACGCGCTTCGAGGGTACGACGACGACCGACGGCACCGGCAAATTCACGTTGCCGCCGCGTCACAACTACGGCGACTTCATCGTGCTGGCCCGCAACGGCGCACGTCAGTCGTTCTCGCTCTCGAACGCATCGTGGCCGTCTTCGCAATCGCCGCAGTACCGCGTGTACGCCACGACCGACCGCCCCGCGTATCGCCCCGGACACCTCGTGCAGTGGAAGTTCACCGTGCGCGCGTACGACGGCGCCGTCTACGGCAACCCTGGCCGAACCAGCGTGCGCTACGTGATCCGCGATCCGCGCGGAACGGAGCTCGAGGCCGACACTCTCGAACTCAACGAGTTCGGTTCGGCGTTCGCGACGCTCGAAACGACGGCCACGATGACGCTCGGCGAGTACTCGGTCACGTTCCATGGGTCCGATGGTTCGCACATCGGCGCCGCGACGTTGTTCCGACTCGAGGAATACAAGCTGCCCGAGTTCGAAGTCGCGGTGAAGCCGGCGACGAAGGACGGCAAGCCGCTGCTGTTCCGCGTCGGCGACGTGCTCACGGCGGACGTCGTCGCGAACTACTACTTCGGCGGCCCCGTGCGCGATGCCACCGTCGAGATCCTGGTCAAGCAACGGCCCTACTTCCACGCGTTCCCGCGCCGGTGCAAGTACGGATGGCTGTACGAGACGGACGACTACGGTGCGTGGTGGCGTCACAGCGGCGAGCAGATCGTTCAACGGACCACGACCAAGACCGACGCCGAAGGCATCGCGCGCGTGACGTTCCAGACGCCGCAGGGAGTCCAGGACGAGTTCGAGTACGAGATCGAGGCGCGCGTCGTCGACTCGTCCCGCCGCGAGGTCACCGGCCGCGGCTCGGTGCGCGTGACGCAGCGTGCCTACGCGGTCGAAGTGCACCTGCCCCATCGCCTGACCAAGCCGGGCGACTCGATCGACGTCGACCTGCTCGCGCAGGACGCGAACCGCTCGCCGGTCGCCGCCGAAGGGCTCGTCACGGTCACGCGCCGGACGTACCGCGAGATCTGGACCCGGCCCGACGGCGCCACGGCGTCGACGATGCGCGATTCGTCGTACGTGTTGACGGGCAGCGCCTACGACGACGAACCCATCACCAGCATCGCGGCGTCGACCGACGCGCAGGGCACGGGCTCGATCCGCTTCGTCGCGCCGCGCGAGGGGTACTACCGCATCGTCTGGAGCAGTCGCGACGATCGCGGCATGCAAGTCCTCGGCGAAGCCACGACCTTCGTCGCGAGTCCGACCACGACGGACCTCGGCTACCGCGGTCAAGAGCTCGAGTTGATCGTCGACACCGACACGTTCAAGGCCGGCTCGCGCGCGCCGTTCATGATCACGACCCGCGGCAGCGGTCGCTGGGTCCTGTTCGTCGCCACCGCCGATCGCATGCTCGAGTACCGCGTGATCCACCTCGAGGGCCGCGCGAAGCTCGAGACACTCGACGTCGGACCGGAGCACATCCCGAACGCGTTCTTGTCCGTGTTCGGCTTCTCGAATGCGGTCGCGCAGCACGCGCAGGTCGAGATCGTGGTGCCGCCCGAGCGCCAGTTCCTCGACGTCGCCGTCAGCGCGGACGCGAACGACGTCGAGCCCGGCACGGCGACGAAGCTGCACGTGACCGTCAAGGACTCGAACGGCGAGCCGGTGCGGACGGAGTTGTCGCTGGCCGTGACCGACGCCGCGGTCACCGCGATCCAATCGGCCTACGGCGGCGACCCGCGGCCGTTCTTCTACGGCGATCGCCGTTACATGCAGCTTGCGATCGGTGCATCGACGTTCTCGCGCACGTTCGCGCATCTCCGCGACGGCAAGGGCGGCGTCGTCGACGTGCTCCGCGACGAAACCGCGCTCGGACCGCCGCGCGACGAATCGCGCATCGGCTACCTCGGTGGGGTCGCCACCGCGTCGCGTGAGCTCGATGACTTCGCTGGGAAGGACCGGGCGGCGGGACTCGGCGCACCCGCGCCGGCTCGCGGCATGGCGAAGAACGTCGAAGAGAAGTTCGACTCGAGTCCCGCGCCCGAAGGCGACGCCGCCGCTCCCGCCGTCGAAGTCCGCAGCGATTTCCGCGAGACCGCCTTGTGGCTGCCGACGCTCGTGACCGACGCGCAAGGGCGCGCCGACGTCGCCGTGACGTGGCCCGACTCGCTGACGCGTTGGAATGCGCGTGCGATCGGCTTCGACGATTCGTCACGCTGCGGCGAGGGCTCGACGACGATTCGCACGCGCAAGCCACTGATGGTGCGTCTGCAGGCGCCGCGCTTCTTCGTCGTCGGTGACGAAGTCACGCTGTCGGCCATCCTGAACAACGACACCGATGCCGCGCTGACGGTCACTCCGACGGTGATCCTCGAGGGTCTCGAGTTGCTCGGGCGCTGGAAGGACGGCGAGTTCCTGCTCGACGGCTTCTCCGCGGTCTCGGTCGCCGCCCACGACGAGGAGCGCGTCGATTGGCGCGTCCGCGCCACGGCGCCGGGCACGGCTCGCTTCGCGGTCACGGCGAAGTCCGATCGCCACGCCGACGCGATGGAGAAGACGTATCCGGTCCACGCGCACGGCGTCGACGTGTTCGCCGCGACGTCGGGGAAGATGCGCGGCGATGCGGTCACGGCGATCCTCGACTTGCCCGCGCTGCGCAAGGACGGGACCACGCGCTTCCGCGTGCAAGTCGCACCGAGCCTCGCCGTGGCCACGCTCGATGCGCTGCCGTACTTGATCGAGTTCCCGTACGGATGCACCGAACAGACGATGTCGCGCTTCTTGCCCGCGGTCATCACGGCGAAGACCCTGCGCGACCAGGGCCTGTCGGCCGAGAGCGTCGCCAGTCGCGTGTTCGGCGGCGTCGAACGCGCGAGTGCGAACCAGACCCACTCGAAGAGCGCCGGCATCGCGCGCCTCGACGACGTCACGCGCGAGTCGCTCGCGCGCTTGTCCGACATGCAGCACGGCGACGGTGGGTTCGGTTGGTGGAAGACCGGCGACTCCGATCGCTTCATGACGGCGTACGTCGTGTTCGGGCTCACGCTCGCTCACGAGGCCGGCATCGACGTCGATCTCAATGGACTCGCCAACGCGGCGGCGTTCCTCGACCGCACGCTCGTCGAAGAAGAGCGCAACCCGGACATGCAAGCCTGGATGCTGCACGCGCTGGCGACGTACGCAGCGAACGTCGAAGACGCGCCCGTACCCGAGTTCGCAGCGGTCGCGTTCGCGAACCTGTGGCAGCAGCACCGCGCCTTGAACGCGTACTCCCGCTCGTTGCTCGCTTTGGCCGCGCTCGCGCTCGGTCATGCCGAAGAAGCGCGAGTGCTCGTCGACAACTTGAAGAACGGCGTGATCCGCGACGACGCGCCCGAGTCGTCGCTCGTCCAGCGCGGCAACGAGCGCGTGAACGCGGCGACCATGCCGACGGCGCACTGGGGTGAAGACGGCATCGCGTGGCGCTGGTCCGACGGCGGCGTCGAAGCCACCGCGTGGGCGATCCGCGCGCTGCTCGCCGTCGACCCGAAGCACGAGCTGGTCGAGCCCGCGGTGAATTGGCTGCTGCGCAATCGCCGCGGCAACCAGTGGAGCAACACGCGCGACACGGCGATCTGCGTACTCGCGATGAACGACTTCCTGCGCGTGTCGGGCGAGCTCGGTCGCAGCGTCGGTTACCGCGTGCTCGTGAACGGCTCGGTCGTCGCAGAACGCACGGTCGCTCCGAACGAGATCCTCGCCGCGCCGTCCGTGTTCGAAGTGGATCCGGCACTCCTCGTGGCCGGACGGAACGAGGTCGACGTGCAGCGGACGAGCGGCGACGGGCCGCTCTACTTCGCCGCGCAAGCGACGTTCTTCTCGACCGAGGAGCGCGTCCAGCCGCGCGGCAACGAGATCTTCGTGCGCCGCTCGTATTGGAAGCTCGTCCCGCGCCCCACGCTGCTGAAGGGCGTGGTCTACGACCGCGTGCCGATGAAGGACGGCGATCACATCGTCAGCGGCGAACGCGTCGAAGTCGTGCTGACGATCGAGGCGAAGAACCACTTCGACTACCTCGTGTTCGAAGACCTGAAGCCGGCCGGTCTGGAAGCCGTGGCGATCCGCAGCGGCGAACCTCTCTACGCACGCGAACTGAAGCGCGGCGAGACCGAGCATCGCTTCGGCGACGACGGAGCCCAACACGAAGCCACGACCGGCGTGCGCGTGTCGGCTGCGTCGGACTCGTTCGGCACCACGGGTCGCACGGAGTGGATCCACACCGAACTGCGCGATCGCAAGATCGCGCTGTTCTTCGGCCATCTGCCGCAAGGCGTGTGGGAAGTCTCGTACGACCTGCGCGCCGAGGTCCCCGGTTCGTTCGCCGCACTGCCGGTCCTCGGCCACGCGATGTACGTGCCGGAGATCCGCTGCAACGGCAAAGAGATCGGCATGAAGGTCGACGAGCGCCGCTGATCAGGACGGAAGGACGCGATCGCCGACGCGCACGACGCCTTCGTGCTCGACGACGAAGTACCGCCCGAAGAACACGCGACCGAGCACGCTGCGCACTTCACGCAACGTGCGCATCGGTTCGATGCCGCGCTCGCCCGTGCGTTGATCGGTCTGGACCATCACGCAGCGCTGGATGCGTCGCATCGCGCGGAAGCCGCAACCACCGACGTCGAACGCTTCGACCGAGTCTTCGAAAAACGCGTCGACGCCGTCGACGATCACGTTGGTGCGGAAGCGATCGATCGGCAGCGCGTCGTCCATGCGCGCGTTCAGCGCGTCCATGCTCGCGCGCGCGAGCACGCTGATCGGCCCGGCGTCCGCGAGCGTGGTCGGTGATTCGCCGTCGTCGCTCGCTCGCGTCGCGTGCGGCGCGCGGCGCACGAGCGTGGCTGGAGTCGAGAGCAGCTCCGTCATCCAGCGCGACGCGCGTGCGTCGCGAACTTCGTGCGCGGCGATCGACGTGCCATGCACCGACGCGGACGAGGGCGCGTCGCACCACTCCCGACCATCGACGGTGACCGACTCGTGCCCTGCACACGACAGCGTCAGCGCGGCTCCGTCCCAATGCGCGTCGACCGTCGCCATGCGCGGATGCTGGCGCTGCGTGAGGACACGTCCGGCCTCGTCGCAAAATGCGAACTCGCGATCCCCTTCGAAGCCGCGCGGGCCCACGCGCACGTGGTCCGGCGAGCGCGCGCGGCAGGACTTCACCGGATGGACATGCAGCGACAGGATGCGAGGTTCCATGCGGCGCAACGGTAACAGCCGGCGGCGGGAGTCGAGCGCGCGAGATCGCGCAACGAGCGCGAAGGGCGTCGTCCCCTGCGGTTTGGAACCACAGGGGACTCGTTGCGCGGGCAATCTCAGCCTTCGTCTTCGTCCTCGTCGTCGCTCGGCGCGGTCGGCGCCGCCGGCGCGTCGACCTTCGGCTGGCCCTTGTCGTCGAGCACCGTCACGGGCGCGATCTTCTCGAGCCCCGCCTTGATCTTCGCGGCGTCGCCGACGACGACGATCGAGAGCTTGCTCGGATCGATGCGGTCCTTCGCGACGCGCTGCACGTCGGCCGCGGTCGTCTTCACGACCGACTGCAAGAACTGCTTGGCGTAGTCGGCGGGCAGCCCGTTCACGCGCTGCGACCACAGTTCGCCGACGATCGACTCCGGCGTCTCGTGATCCCCGGCGAACGAACCGACCAAGTAGCTGCGCGCCTGCGTCAGTTCCTTGTCGCTCGGCGCTTCGTCGCGCATGCGCTCGACTTCACCGAGGATCGCTTCGACCGCCTCGACGGTCGTCGCGGTCTTGCTGAACGTCGACACGAAGAACTGGCCGTCCAGCTTGCGCGACTGGAAGCCGCCGCGCGCGCCGTAGGTCAGGCCCTTCTGCACGCGGATCACTTCGTTCAAGCGCGAGTTGAATGCGCCGCCGAAGATCTGCGACAGCACGCGACTCGTGAACCAATCCGGGTTCGAGCGATCGATGCCGCGATGACCGACACGGATCTGGCTCTGGATCGCGCCGGGCACGTCGACGAGCACGATGTGGGTCGAGCTCGGCTGCGGGCCGACTTCGGTCGGTCGCGCGATCGCGGACGCTTCGCCGTTCCAATCCGAGAACAGCGCGTCGGCGAGGTCGAACACGTCGTCGGGATCCACGTCGCCGGCGACGTAGAGCACGGCGCGGTTCGGCGCGACCGTCTTCGACCACCAGGTCTTGCAGTCGTCGACCGTCAACGCTTCGACGTCGTCGCTGGTGCCGCCGTCGGGCCGGCCGTACGGGAACGCGCCGTACAGCGCCTTCGCGAACTCGCGTTCGGCGATCGACGCCGGTTGCTTCTCGCCGATCGACATGCCGGTCAGCGTCTGGCGCTTCAGCTTGTCGAACTCCTTGGCGTCGAACTTCGGTGTCTTGACGACGTCGGACAACAGCTCCATCAACTTCGGCAGTCGCGATGCCGGAGCGTTGCCCGACACGCCGGCCGAATCGAGACCGGCGTCGGCGCCGAGCGACAGCGCGTTCGCTTCGAGCTCTTCGGCGATCTGCTGCGCGGTGCGCGTCCTCGTGCCCTTCGTCAACATCGACGCGGCGAACGAGCCCGCGCCGACCTTCGCTTCCTCGTAGGCGCCGTTCAGCACGCCGAGGCGGACGGTGACGAGCGGCACTTCGTGGTTCTCGACGACGACGATTTCCATGCCGTTGTCGAGCCGGCGGCTGACGCCTTCCATCTTCACGTCGGCTGCGACGAGGTCCTGGACCGGCGGCTTCTCGGGGAAGTCGGCGGGACGCTTCGCTTCGGCCTTCTTGCCGCGACGCTCCGGCGGCGGCACGTCGGACGCGACTTCGGTCTTCTTGTTCGGCGTTTCGTCGGCGCTCTCACCCTTGTTGCCGAGGCCACCGACGAGCGTCTTCAGCATGCCGCCGAGCGTCGGCTTGATGTGGACCGAATAGCGGCGCTCGGGGACGAGGTACTCCTTCGCGACGCGTTGGATGTCGGCGACGGTCACCTTCTCGCAGACTTCGGCGCGGCGATTCAGGTGGTCGACGCCACCGTGGAACAGCGCCGACGTGCCGATCGCGTTGGCCTTCGACTCGACCGTCTTCCACTGGCCGACGAAGCCCTTCAGCATGTTGCTCTTGGCCTTCGCCAATTCGGCTTCGGTGACGCCGCCGGCCTTGATCGCCTCGAGCTCGGCGTCGATCAGCTCGAACACCTTCTTCGCGTTGCCGAACGGCATCAGCGCGCACCCGGCCGCGGCGACGCCGTCGTCCTCGAGCGAGAACGCGCCGGCCGCGGCGATGACCGCGGCTTCTTCGTCGTCGACGATCTTGCGGTACAGACGGCTGCTCTCGCCGCCGCCGAGGATCGCCATCAGCAGGTCGATCGCGGTCGCGTCGGGGTGGTTTTGACCGACGGTGCGATACGCGGCGGCGACGATCGGCACCGGACCGCTGGTCTCTTCGAGTTCGATCGTCTGCGGCGAGCCGGGCAGCGGCTCCTTGACGGTGACGCGCGCAGGATCGTCGCAGCGCGGGATCCAACCGAACGCGTGCTTCGCTTCGGCGAACACCGCTTCGTGGTCGACGTCGCCGACGACGACGAGCACCGCGTTGTTCGGGACGTAGTACGTCTCCCAGAAGCGCAGCAGTTCCTCGGCGGTCGCGCGGCGCAGGTGCTCGATCTTGCCGATCGGCGACCAGCGGTACGGATGCGTCGTGAACACGCGCTCGAGGACTTTCTCCATCACCGAGCCGTACGGCTGGTTCTTGCCGAGGCGAGCTTCTTCCTCGACGACGGCGCGCTCGGTGTCGAAGCCGGCCTGGTCGACCTTCAGCGCGGCCATGCGCTCCGCTTCGAGCCACAGCACCATCGGCACTTGGTTGCTCGGAACCGACTGCACGTACGTCGTGTTGTCGAACGACGTGAACGCGTTGCAGTCGCCGCCGGTGCCGCGGATGAACTCGAAGTGCGCTTCGGGCCCGAGTCGATCGGTCCCGCGGAACATCATGTGTTCGAACATGTGCGCGAAGCCCTGGCGCTCAGGGTCCTCGTTCTTCGAGCCGACGTGGTACCAGACCTGCACCGCCGCGACCGGACACGAGCGATCCTCGTGGACGATCACGCGCAAGCCGTTCTCGAGCGTCGTCTGATGGAAGACGTACGGATCGGCGGCGAAGGACGGCGCGGCGAGCAAGACGAACGACGCCGACGCGAGCGCGCGGCGCAACCAGGAGTTCCACATCGTGAGGGAGTTCCGTCGAGGGGGGAACGGGAGCGGGTGCCGCGGGTGAGGGTAGCAGAGGGAGGGACGTGAGGGACGCGAGGGACGCGAGGGACGCGAGGGACGCGAGGGACGCGCGAGGACGCGAGGGACGCGAGGGACGCGAGGGACGCGAGGGACGCGAGGGACGCGAGGGACGCGAGGGACGCGAGGGACGAAAAACTGCCTGCGGCAGTTTTTAGGCGCGCTGCGCGCCAGTGAGAAGGCGATCCGCGGCGAACGTCAGTCGAAGCCTCACTCGAAGCCCCGGTCCGAACCTGTTGGTGATCCACGAGGTAGCGCGCGTGCGATAGCCGCCGGCAATTGGACGCGGGTACCCGCGTCCAATTGCCGGCGGCTATCGCACGCGCGCTACCCGTAGGCGGCCCAAGGACTTGCGCGATCGTGTCGAATGGTTGGAGTTCGGTTCACTGGTTCACCGGCGAGGCCGAGCCGAGCGGGCCGGGGGCCGTGAACGTGAAAGGGACAGGACGGGGACGGATGCGCCTCCGTCCCCGTCCTTCGCCCGTCCTTCTGGCCACGGGGACAGATCGGGGACAGACCCGCCTCCGTCCCCGTTCCTTCGTGTCGAACGGTTGGAGTCGCGCCGAGAACCGTGACCCTTCCCTCGGTCTCAGGCTGCGCGCTCGTTCGAAACCACTCCGCAGCCAAGGGACGTCGGGAACGGGCTCTCGCCGCGGCCGTTCAGCAGCCCGCCGCGGCTGTGGCGATCCGCTGTACGACTCCCGTCAGTGAGTCACCCGGCGTGAAATCGACAGGGGTCGTTAGCAACGCGGTCAGCAAGCCACCCCCGCGGCTTTGAACGGCCGCGGCGAGAGCCCGTTCCCGACGTCCCTTCGCGTGAAGTCTCGCGCGCGACTCAAGGGCGCGGGGGTTCCCAAAGGGGGGCTTCGCTCGTTTGTGAAGCCCCCCTTTGGTCGCTCGACCGCGAGCGGTCGAGCGAAGGGGGCGCGGGGGAACGGAGTTCCCCCGCCTCTTGTTGGGGTCTGGGGCCTTCGGCCCCAGCCTGGCCTACGGAGGCAGAGCCTCCGTATCCCGGCCGAAGGCCGACGCCCGAGCGGGCGTCACGCCCTTGAGGCTTGGAGCAATTCCTCTAGGCCTGCGATGTACTCGCGGGGCGTCTTGCCCTTCGCGTCTTCGATCGCCGCTTCGATCAGCAGCACCGCCTCCGCGTTCGCTCCGCGTTTCACCAGCAAGCGCGCCTTCCACTCGAGCGTCCAGAAGTTGCGCGACTTCGCGAGCGCCTCGTCGATCAACGCTTCCGCTCGCTGCAACTCCTCGTCGCGTTGCGTCCAGTACTTCGCGATCACGAGTCGCGTGTCCCAATCGTCCGGATCGAGTCGCTTCAGCGTCTCCTCGATCCCCGCCGCCACGTTCTCGTCGGTCGCGACCTCGACGTCGAACGCGATGCGCAGCGTCCCCCACGCGAACGTCACGCGTCCGCTCGTGTTCGACTGCGGCACGACGTCGAACGTCAGGCGCTCGATGCTCTCTCCCGCCGTCGGCTTCACGTCGAAGCGCAGCACGTCCTGCCCGCGCTGGTACGCGAACGAACCCCACAGGTCGGCCTGCTTGCTGATGATCAGCGTCCACTCGTCCTCGGCCGGCATCGCGAACAGTCCGTACCGCCCCGCCGGCACCGTCTCGCCGTCGATCGTGACGTCGTGCTCGAACTGGATCGTCGTCGCGTTGTTCGCGCCGAAGCGCCACGCGCCGGGCACCGCGTACAGCATCGCCGCGTCGCGCTCCGCGAGCGCCGGCCGGTGGTACGTGATCGTCACGTCGGTGATCCCGATCGTTTGCGTGACGACCGCGCGCGGGCTGTCCCACGGCACCTCGAGTTCGCGCGCCTGCGCGTTCGTGAACGAAGCGACGACGATCCACGGCAACCAACGACGCACGAGCATGGGCGACTCCGATCCCAGCGACGACGAGCCTCGGGGCGCCGAGCCTACGAGAAGAACGCGCCATTCGTCGCGCCGCACACGAAACGGCGCGGCGTTCGCCCGCCGGGCCGGTGGAGCGCTCGGAATCGCCACGTCGGGTGGAATCCGCGCTCCGATCCTCCGGCGGATTCCGGAATGATCGACGCCGTCCCTTCGAGCGAGGTCGCCCCCGATGTCCGACGCCGCGTCCCACGTCCTGATGATCGAGCCGGTCCTGTTCCGTGCGAACTCCGAGACCGCGTCGACCAACGCCTTCCAAGGTGCGCCCATCGACGCCGACGTCGCGCGCGTGGCGCTGCTCCAGCACCGAGGGTTCCGCGATCGTCTGATCGAAGCCGGCGTCGTCGTCTCCGTCGCGCGCGGCGACGCGGCCGCGCCGGACGCGCCGTTCTGCAACAACTGGTTCTCGACGCACGCGGGCGGGAAGCTCGTGCTCTACCCCATGCTGGCCGAGAACCGGCGCATCGAGCGGCGCCCGGACCTCGTCGATCGACTGCGAGCGCGATACGCAGAAGTCGTCGACCTCAGCGCGCACGAGCGGGCCGGTCGCTTCCTCGAAGGCACGGGCAGCGTATGCATCGACGCGGCGAACGGGGTCGCGTACGCCGCGCTGTCGCCACGCACCGAGAAGGCGCTCGCGCAGAGCTTGTGTGCGACGTTGGGATTGCGGCTGGTCGCGTTCACGGCGACCGACGTCGGCGGCGTGCCCTACTACCACACCAACGTGATGATGTTCGTCGGGCACGAGCTCGCCGCGGTGTGCGCCGAGTCGATCGTCCACGACGCCGAGCGCGAGCCGGTATTGGACTCGCTCGCCAAGGCCGGTCACGAGGTCTTGCGCCTGACGCGGGATCAGGTCGCCGCGTACTGCGGCAACGTGCTGGCGCTGCAGAACGACCGCGGCGAACCGCTGTGGGCGATGTCGTCGACGGCGGCGGCCGCGTTCACGCGCGCGCAGCGCGAAGCCCTCGAACGCCGCGGCCGAATCGTCGACGCGCCGCTCGACGCGTTCGAGCAGGCGGGCGGCGGCTCGGCGCGCTGCTTGTTGGCGGAACTTCTCTGACCGGCGAGGAACGCTGACCCCCACGCGGCGCGCTGGGCGTTGCACCTCGCGGGCGAGGCGCCCGAAGGAGCACACGATGCGTCGAGTTCTCGCGATGCTGTCCGCGATGGCGTGCGGGTTCGGAACTGCCGCGGCGGGCGACCAGGACTACTTCCTGTCGGTGCCGTCGCAGGGCGCGATCCACCGCGTCGACGCCGTCACGCTGCAGGCCACGCCGTTCCTGACCGGGCTGAACACTCCGTTCTATGGATTCCACGACGCGGCCGGGAATCTCTACATCCCCGACCACCTGTTCGGCGCTGTGCTGAAGATCGATCCGCTCGGCATTCCCACGCTGCTGACGGCCGGTGGCTACCTGACCGCACCGCTCGCGCTGATGGCGCATCCGGCCGGTGGCGTGCTCGCGACGGACAAGTATCAAAACACCGTCGTCCACGTCGACGACCTCGGCAACCAGACGCTCCTGCACGACGGCGTGTCGTCGAACGGTCTGCTGTTCGGACCGGCCGGGCTCGACTTCGACCTCGCCGGCAATCTCTACGTCTCGAACAACACCGGCAACACGATCGTGCGCATCGACCCGGCGAACCAACTCACGCTGTGGAGCGATTCGCCGCTGATCAAGACGCCGGGCGGCATCGCGATCGACGGCTCGGGCAACATGTTCGTCGCGATGTACGACGGCAACAACATCGTGCGTTTCCGCGTCGACACCGCCGAAGCGGAAGTGTTCGCCGAAGACTTGTCGGTCATGCTCCGCCCGAACGACCTCAAGCTGTCGCGCGGCGGCCATCTGCTGACGACGACGCGCCTCGGCAATCTCGTGAGCATCGACGCGACGGGCACGCCGACCGAACTCTTCAAAGGAGTCGGCTGGTCCGACGTCCTCGGCGTCTCGGTCCCCGAGGACTGGAAGTCCTGCACGGGCACCGCGACGACCTACGGTCAAGGACTCGCGGGAGCGGGAGGCTTCGTCCCGCGGCTGTGCGGCATCTTCTCGCCGTGCCCGGGCGAGGCGTTCGCGCTCGAGTGGCGCAACGTCGTCGGAGGCTCGGCCACGATCCTCGCGCTCGGTACGCAAAGCACGTCGACGCCAGCGTTCGGAGGAATGCTCCACGTCGCGCCGCTCGCGATCGTGCTCGTCCCCATGCCGGGCACGCCGCAAGCGCCAGGCGAAGGCGACCTCGTCCTACCCTTCACGCTGCCGAACGACCCCACTTGGATCGGCGCCAAGATCCGGATGCAGGCGCTGTGCGCCGACGGAGCTGCACCGTTCGGGGTGTCCATGTCGAACGGCTTGGAGTTGACGATCGGGGCGTGAGGAAAGCGGCTCGTGAGTGCCGCAGTGGAGACGCGAGGCTCAAGGACGCGACCCGAGACCGGGTGACCGAGACCCGACCCGAACGCGATCACCGTCGGTAACCGCGTCCGGGCATGGGGACAGACCCGCCTCCGTCCCCGTCCTTCGCCACCGGGGAGCGCGTCAGCGCTAGCCGCTCTCCGTCGGGTTCGAGCTGGCGCGCGTTCTCAAGACCACTCCGTCGCCATAGGGCGTCGTGAAGTCTCACGCGCGACTCAAGGGCCCGGGGCCTTCGGCCCCGGCTCGCCTCGACGCCCGAGGCGGCGGCTACTTCCGCTCCGCCCACGCTTTCAGGACTTCCGCCTCGCGCTCGCGCGTCAGCGTCCACCGCGGCTTCTGGCCCTCGGGGCGCTTCCGATGGAATTCGAGCGCACCGCGCACCGTCTCCTGGATCGGCAGGAAAGTCAGCCCGGCGTCGATCGCCTTCTTGCAGCTCACCGACGCCACGCGGTCCTTTCCCTCCGCCGGCGGGAACCACGCCGGCAGATCGCGCCACGCGTGGACGTCGTGCTCGGCGAGGAACGCGTGGTCGACCCACGTCAGCTTCGCGTCGTTCTTCGACACCTCGACGCACGCATCCAGCACGGTCCCCATCGGCACCGGCGCGTCGAGCCCGTCGACGTTGAACGTCCCCGCGAGCTGCTTCTCGAGCGCCAGCACGCAGAAGCCCGCGACGTCGCGCACGTCGACGATCTGGATCTCCCACTCCGGCTTGCCGGGCGCGAGCACCTCGCCGCCCTCGGCGACGCGCGCGGGCCAATACGTGAAGCGATCGGTCGGATCATCCGGCCCGACGATGAGCCCCGGCCGCACGACCGTGACCTTGCCGGGCATCAGTTCTTCCGCCGCGCGCTCGCAGGCGACTTTCAACGGACCGTAGTTCATGCCGATGTTTCCCGAGTCCGCGGCCTTCTCGGCGTCGTCCGCGGAGATCTCGAGCAACTCGCTGCTCTCGTCGAGATCGATCTCGCCCATGCGCGCGTAGACCGACACCGTCGACACGAATACGTAATGCCCGATGTTCGCCTTCAACACCTCGAGCGGCGTCTTCACGAACCGCGGGAAGTAACCATTCGTGTCCAGCACCGCGTCGAACTTCCGACCCTCGAGCGCCGTCACGTCGTTGCGCCGATCGCCGACGAGCTTCTCGAGGTCCGGGAACAAGCCCGGGTTCGTCTTGCCGCGGTTGAACAACGTGACCTTGTGCCCACGCGCGAGCAGTTGCTCGACGCAATGCGGCCCGAGGAACGCCGTTCCTCCCATGACCAGCACGTGGAGCTTCTTCTCGGGCGCGGGTCGCGCCGCCATCTGCACGCGCGCGTCCTGGCGAGCGAACAGGCTGCCGCCGGCGGCGACGAACGCTCCGGCAGCGGCGGACGACATCAGGAACGAACGACGATTGGTGACCATGGACGACTCCGGGCGGATCGAGTTGCGAACGGACGGTGCCCCGTCATACGCGATACGCGCGAGACCGCGCGAGCGTGAGATCGAGTTCCGCAAGTCGTCGGAGATGTCGGAGCGCCGGTGGCGCGAGCGGCCACGCCGGCTCGATCACGGCGCGATCTGGACGTCGACCGCGTCGGCCGCCCAATCGATCGGGTCGAGCGTCACGAACGAGAACGTCAGCGTCTTGCCGATGCTCGGCCGCAGATCGAGCGGATCGAGCGCGAGGCCCGGCTGCGCGCGCCCGAACTCGTCGAGCACGCCGCAACCCTGGATGAACGGCAACTGCCCGCACAGCGCGTAGCTCCACGCGACCGCCGCATCGAACGCGAGCGGCACGTGCGTCCCGTCGAGCGCGAAGCCCGGCGTCGACCCCGACATCGAGCACAGCACGAGGTAGGGCCGCTCCGCCAACGCCGGTCCGGCATCGATGGAGAGCATCACGTCGTCGCCCGCGGTCGTCGAGATCGTCCCACCCCCATGCGCACTCAGCGTCGGCACCTGGACGGCGCCGAGTTCGACGAATGGGTACAAGACGACGTCGCCCTGCCCGTCGTCGACCGTCACGCGCAACGTGTCGACCCCCGCGACTCCGGTCGACGTCAGCGGGATCGAGTACGTCCCATCCCCGTGATCGACGACGGTTCCCGCGCTCGTCGCGCCGGCGCTGCCGGGCTCGTGCGCGATGGCGAGCGTCGCGCCGCCGTGCCCGACGTCGTGTCCTTGCCAATCGATGAGGCGCACGCGCAGCGTCGTCGAGCTCGTCGCGTCCGCGCGCACGAGATCCGCGTCGACGTCCGCTTGCGATGCGATGTGGTCGGGGCGCCCGATCCACGATTGACGCCACGCGGCGAACAGTCCCGTCAACTGGATCACCGGGTCGGGATCGTTCGCCATCCCGTCGGTGCCCTTGACGTTCAGGTCGAGGTAGTACGCGCCGTTCGCGCAACCACCGCCATCCGTGCACGTGCCGTCGACGTCGCCGATGCGCGACACGACCATGAAGCCGATGTGCGCTGACTTGTTGAACGACGGCGGCGGCGAGCCGCATCCCGTTGGATTCTGGTTCGAGCACGAGCAGCGCCCGTCGCCTCCCATCGACCGCGCGGCCTCCATCGCGGCCATCAGCTTCTCGGCGACGTCGCCCGGCGTGTTCACGACCGCGGCCTCCGCGAGCGCCACCACCGGAGCTCCGGTCAAGATGTTGCCTTGGATTGCGTAGTGGATGTCGCCGACGATCCCGGTCACGCCTCCCGCCCACGCCGCGGTCTGATTGCCCGTGAACGTCACCTTTCCGCCGCTCATGTCGACGATCCCGATCTGGCGCTTCTGGAAGCCCGGGTCGAGCGTCTGGATCAACGCGAGGATCTGCGCCGGAGGCGTGCCCTTGGCCAGCTCCGCGCCGATCAGCGAACGGTTCGACCCATCGTCGAGCAACGCCTGCGTCACGCCGGCGCCGGCGCCGACCCGCACGGCGGCGAGGAGCTTTTTCAAGCCGAGCTGTTGGAGGCACGTCGCACCGCCGACCGCGACTTCTCGCGTCGTCGGGTTGACCAGGATGATCGACCACGTCGCGTACGACGGAGCGGACAACGCGACCATGGCGGCGACGACGAGCACGGGCAAGCGGTTCATGGCGCGGACTCCGAAGAAGCGAGGCGCGCCAGGATCCCTTGCCGCACGCACGGGGTCAATGACGCAGGAGCTGCTCGGTCTCCGCTTCGGAGAGGGCTCGATAGCGATCCTTCTCGAGCAACCACTCCGCCGTCTGCAGCAGCGAGGTCGCGACGACGGCGTCGCGCTCGTGTTCTTGCAGCAGTGCGGACGGGCTCCACTTCGACGATCCCGGGGTCTGCGAAAACGCCGTTCTCTTGGCTCGCGCGAGCACCGTCATGCGTGGCCCGTCGATGAACGCGAAGCGCTTCTTGCCGTAGACGAGCAGTGCCGTGCCGAGTTCGTCGGGCTCGCGCGCCAGCAGGTCGCGGCCGAAGAACGTCGTCTTCCACGTCCCGCCGACGATCGACAACAGCGTCGGCGCGACGTCGAGTTGGCTCGTGACTCCACCGATGCGGCGCGGCGGGACGTGCTTCGGCGCGTGGATCAGCGCGGCCACGCGGTACTCGTCGGCCGGCACGAGGTCGCGCCCGCGCAGGTGCACGCCGTGATCGCCGACGAACGCGAACACCGTGTCTTCGTAGTACGGCGCTTGCTTCGCACGCGCCATGAACCGACCGATCGCCTCGTCGACGTAGCGGAACGTGTTCAGCTCTTCGTACTCGAAGCCGTCGGGCACTTCGATCGACGTCGGCAGCGGCTCGATGACGCCCTTTGGATACTCCCACGGCGAGTGCAACGACACCGTCAACACCGTGACGAGGAACGGCGTGTTCGCGGCGTGCAGCGCGCGCATCTCGCGGTCCGCGCGATTCAGCACGTCCTCGTCGCAGTACCCCCACTCGCCGTGGAACGTCGTGTCGTCGAAGTCCTCTTCCTCGATGAACTCGTCGTAACCGTTCGCGAGGAAGAACGCGCTCATGTGGTCGAAGATCCCCTGGCCGCCGTACAGGAAGCGCGTCGCGTAGCCGCGCTGCTTCATCACGGTCGCCAGCGTGTCGAAGCCGTCGCGCGCTTCGGGGCGCCGCACGACGCCGACGCCCGGCAGCGGCGGGAACGAACTCAGCACCGCTTCGAGCCCTTGGATCGTGCGCTCGCCGGTCGCATAGCAATGGTCGAGCACCAGCGATTCGGTCGCGAGCTGGTCGAGGTTCGGTGTCAGCGCCGGATGCCCGCCGAGATGGCCGACGAGCCGCGCCGTGTAGCTCTCGAGCACGACGACCATCACGTTCTTCGGCCCTTGCCGCGCCGGATCGCCGACCACGCGCGCGAGCGGATTGTCGGCGCCCTCGACGAACGTGCCGTGGCCGGCGAAGTACGCGCGCGCGTTCGCGATCGCGTCGGCCTCGGGCAGGACGTCGATCGTCTCGGCGAGACCGACGTAGCGGCCTTTAGAGCGCTGCGCCCATTCGTGCGCGACGTTCAGGATACCGTTGCCCGTGATCTCGTTGGCGACGCGGTTGTCCGAGAACGTCGCGTACGCGGGGCCGAGCGCGCGGTGATCGGTCGTCCCGCGCAAGCAGAACGCAAGCAGCGGCAGCGCGATCAGCGCGGGCCAGCGCGGCGACGCTCGCTCGTCGCGCACCGGCAATCCAGCCGCCTTGCGCCACACGAAGAACGCGACGGCGGTGATCGCGACGACGACGCCGAGGATCGTGCCGATCGGATACGCACGCACGACGGTGCCCGCGACTTCGGCGTCGGTCCCGTGCTCGAGCACGAGGTAGTTGAAGCGGAAATCGTAGTAGCGGAAGAAGTAGATCCCGCTGGTCTCGGCCGCGACGAGGCCGAGCAGCACGATCGCCGCCCAGACGGATCCGAAGCGCTCGACGCCACGCAGCCAACGCACCGGGGCGAGGATCGACACCAGCAGCAGCGGGATGCAGAGCGCGGCGATGACGATCGCGTCGAGCTGCGTCCCGCGCATCCACAATTCCAAGCGCTCGCCGCCCGCGAGATCAGCGAGGTCCGCGTGCCGCTCGACGTACAGGAAGACCCGGAAGCCGAGCAACACGGCGAGGCCGAGCAGGAACGTCGTGAGGGTGGGTCGGAGTCGGCGCACGGAACCTCTGCGGTCATCGAGGGGCGTCGAGCGCGAACCCCGCGGTGCGACGACCATCTTCGGGGCGTACGCTAGGTCGGCGATCATGAGCGCCCGATGAGACGCGGGACCCCGGGACACGGAGACGATGCGATGGCTCGACCCAATGCGCCGCTGACTCGGACCGGCCCACGCGTGGTCTCGACCGGCTTCCACGACCGCGTGTTCGCCGTCGTGGGCCGCATCCCGACGGGCTTCGTCGCGACCTACGGCGACATCGCCGAAGCCCTCGGCGCCCGCTCGGTCGCGCGCCAGGTCGGCTTCGCGCTGGCCGCGCTGCCGTCGCGGCGCAAGGACGTCCCGTGGCACCGCGTCGTCGGCGCCGGCGGCCGCCTGACGCTGGACAGCGCGGGCCGACAGGCGCGCCTGCTGGCGAAGGAGGGGGTGCGGATGACGAAGAGCAACGCCCGCATCGCCGAGTTCGACCTCGTCCGGGTGCCGCTCGCGCTGCTCGGGGCGTGAACCGAGCCGGCGCGCGGCCGGGCCGATCCGCTCGCGCCGGGGCCAAGCAGCCCCGTGCGCGGTCCGCGCCCGCTTGCTAACTTGCCGCGCTCCACGCGAGGCGCCCCCGATGCCGACGACTCAACGCATTGCCGGTTCGTTCCCGCTGACGCTCGGCGGGTCGCTGCCCGAAGTCGAGGTCGCGTGGGAGGAATGGGGCGATTCCAGCCTGCCCGGCGAACGCACGGTCGTCGTCATGCCCGCGCTGTCGGCGAGCTGCCACGCGGCCAGCACGACCGACGACCCCACCCCCGGCTGGTGGGAAGGCATGATCGGCCCGGGCCGCGGCATCGACACCGACCACTGGCGCGTCGTGTGCGCGTCGATCCTCGGCTCACCGTTCGGCAGCACGAGTCCGCTGTCGATCGATCCTCGATCCTCCCACCCACAGAAACGCTACGGCCCGCGCTTCCCGCAGATCACGCCGGCCGACCAAGCGCGCGGCCACGCGCTGCTGCTCGACGCCCTCGGCCTGAACAAGGTCCACGCGATCGTCGGCTCGAGCCTCGGCGGCATGCAGGTCCTCGAGTTCGCCGCGCAATTCCCGAACCGCCTGTCGCGCTGGATCAGCATCGTCTCCACCGGCCGCACCACGCCGGGCACCGTCGCGCTGCGCCGCGTCGGCCGCGCGGCGATCCTGCTCGACCCCGACTTCCTCGGTGGCGAGTACGAATTGGACAAGGGCCCGGCCCGCGGTCTGCGCGTCACGCGTGAGCTCGGCACGATCACCTACCGCTCGCGCGACGAGTTCAACCAGCGCTTCCGTTGGGAACCCGAGCCGCCCTTCACGCCGTCCGCCGCGTCGTTCGAGGTCGAACAATACCTCGCCGCGCAAGGCCAGCGCTTCGTGCAGCGCTTCGACGCCAATTGCTACTTGCTGCTGTCGAAGTGCATGGACCTCATGAACCTCGGCTACGGTCAGAAGAACTACGCCGAGGGCGTGCTGCGTATCACCGCGCCGGGCTACGTGATCGGCGTCGACCGCGACATGCTGATCCCGCCGACCGAGCAGCAGCACCTCGCCCACCTGCTCGAGAGCCACGGCCGCCCGGTGAAGTTCGAGATCCTGTCGTCGATCTACGGCCACGACGCGTACTTGAAGGAATACGACTGGTTCGGCCCGCGGATCGCGGCGTTCTTGGCCGGGGCGTGAGCGAGAGACGAGGCGAGCCCGCTCGGCGATTCGGATGGGGACGGGGACGCGTCAGCTGCCGAGCACGACGGTGACGGCGTTCGTCGCGCGATCGACGTACGGGCCAGACTCACCGAGCACCGCCGCGAACGTCAACGTGAGGCCGATCAACGCGGGGTCGTTCGAGCCGGCCGGGACGACCAGTTTCGGATTCGCGCTTCCTGCGGCGTCCAGCGTGCCTTGGAAGTTCGCGAACACAGGGCTCGACGCGAACTGGATCCCGAATTGCGTCGCCGCGTCGAAGTTCAATGGCAGGTGGACGAAGCCATCCGCGAACGGGATGTTCAAGCCCGGAGCCGAACCGCTCGCCGACACCAACATCAGATACGGAGCGTTCGCGGACAGCGCGCCGCGCTGCAGCCGGAATTGAATCGAGCCGCCGGCCGACAGCGAGACCGTGCTCGGTCCGTCGATCGCCAAGGGCTCGTGCTTCATGAGGTGGATCGTGCCACCGCCCCACTCGCCGCCGGCGCCGACGAGCAGCTCCGGGAATCCGTCGTCGTCGAAGTCGTGCAGCAGCACGCCCTCGCCGAAGTGAGTGTTCGTGTACTGTCCCCAAAATGACTGCGTCGTCGCGAAGGTGGGGCCGAAGAAGATCGTCAAGCGGCCGGCATCCGGCACCGCTTGATTCGGTCCGATGTCATCCGTCGGGCCGCCGACCACGACGTCACCGTAGCCGTCGCGGTTGACGTCGCCGACGTCAAGTGCGCGACCGGTGTATGCGTTCGAGGATTGACCGGAGACCGTCAGATTCTGAGGTGGCCCAAATGCTGGCCCTCGGAACACATGAGTACGTCCGCCTCCGAACGACGGATCCGTCGAGACGACGTCCTCGTCTCCATCTCCGTCGATGTCGGCGATCTTGACTCGATACCCCCAGCCGCTCGTCGCTTGCGAGCTCGGAATCGCCATCTGCAACGACGACGCGGGATCGAGATTCCACAAGACCCGGTACCCAACCTCCGTCGCGCTCTTCATGCTGTTCGTGACGAGGTCATCGAGCCCATCGTGGTCGACGTCCGCGATCACGATCGATCGGCCCCACGCCGACTGCCCCATGGGCACCAATGCCGGGATTGCCGAGAACGGCTGGCCGGTGAACGACGTCGATCCCCGATAAATGTCGATGCGTCCCCCAGTCACGTGGTTCACCAATGCGCGGGGTGCGCCGACGAGGAGGTCGAGGGTTCCGTCGTGGTCGACATCGGCCATGGCGAAATCGTTGCCGAAGTTTTCGTAATAAGATTCGGTGGCTGTTCGCATCAGCTCCACTGACTGCTGATACGCGGGGCCGAGTACGACGAATGCGCGTCCGGCGAGTTGGGCCCCATTGACGGTCGCTCCGGCCGGACCGATGAACGCGTCATCGACAAGATCGCCGTTCACGTCCCCGATGTCGAAGCCGACGATCCCCCAAGGACCGTCGAACGGCGGGACCGCGATGTCCACCCGTTGGGTGAAGCTCGGACCGAGCAGGATCAGCGCCTTCTTCGGGCCACCTTGGTCGGCGATGAAGAGGTCGAGCACGCCGTCGCCGTTTGCCTCACCCAGCGCGAGGCGGGCACCGAACGCGGGAAAGAACCCCGTGATGGGTTCGTAGTGGATGATCGAGTCGGTGTACGTCTGTTGCGCGGATGCGGTTTGACTCAGCGCAAGTGGGACGGAGTACGCGAGCGCAGACAGGAACCGTCTCATGATCTGCGCCTCCATTACCGCACCACGATGACGGGACCGCCGAGGGTCCCAACGGATGGGCCGGCACTCACGTTCCAGGGCACGTTCGGCAACACCTGTGGGCGATACCTGGGGCTGTTCGGGGGAGTACTCGTTGGCGGCGGCGGATAGGGCCCGGGATCGATGTTGACCATCGGGCCAAGACTTGTGGGTCCACCCGGCGCATAGACACCCTTGCCAGCAACGAGCACGACTCCCTGATTGTGATCGAGCGGTGGGGCTCCATTTCCTGATGGGTCGTAGGTCCAATAGTTGCCGACCGCGTAGATGGGGTCCGGGTGGTTCGTCCAAACACCGCAAAACGACTCGTTGTAGGTATTCGGCCACGGCACCAAGATGTTGGTGTCGAATTGATTCTCGCCGGGGTGGGCGGCGTCAAATCCGAGGTCGAATACGACTGTCGGCGGAGCGCCAAAAACTCCGATCTGCGGCCCCCCGAATGTGCCAAACGCCATCTGATTGCGATCGAACCAGCAGCGGCGGACGGTGTAGCGCACGTTCAGCCCAGCGCTGCGATTTCCTAAAGCGATCGTGAAGTGGTTTGCCACACCTCCTTCTAGAAGCGGGTGGCGGCGTTGGTTCGTGCGAAAAGTGCAGCCCTCCACGAACAACACGTTGTCCTGACACTCACAGCCATTCTCGTTGTTCTCGAACAGACACTGCGTAACGATGATGGTCGCCCGGTTCAGCGGATTCGGCTTGTTCGTACCGAAGACATGGCTTTGGGCTCCCTCGATGCCGTCATGATTGTCCTTGAACGAGCAGTTCGTGATCGTCGCTGTCAGCGTCGTGTCCGCGCCAATCATCAAGGCAGCGTGACCAATGTCGTCGGGAAGCCCCGGCGCGGCCTTCGTCATTCCCTGTCGTTCGAAGTCGCAATCACTGATCGTGACGGTCCGGGACGCAGCCTGCGGTGCGTGATCGGCGATCCAAATTCCCCAGTAGTTTCTGACAATGAGTAGGTTTCGTGCTGCGAAGGAAGTCCCGAGGTTCTCGATGTAGACGGCGAAGATGTGGTCGTACGGAGATAGGCTCGTGTTCCCCTTGGGATAAAGACTGTTGTTGATTTCCAATCCACTCAGCACCCAGCGATCGGCTGGCTCGAACACCGCCGCAACACCGCTTGGCGGCGAACTGAACGTGAAGCCATTGGCGGTGATCAAGGGTCGCGACGAGCCGCTTCCGTAGATCGCGATATTCGTGACAGTCGACGTCAGCGGAAACGACTCGCCACTGTTGACGTCATACGTCCCCGGCGCGACGTAAATCTCATCGCCCGGCGCCAACGTTGGAATGTTCGGCGTCAACCCGTGATTGAGCGTGAAGGTAATCGTCTTGAAGGGAGAGGTTGGCCGCTGTCCGGCGTTGATTCCGAGGTAGGTGTCGCTCCCGTTGACGACATCGACGTACCACGTCGTCGCAGAGGCTCCGTCACCGACGGCGACGAAGCCCGACACGATCACGAACGATCTGACGAGCGAACGAGCGAACGAGCGAATCATGAATTCCCCTCTCGGCGTGTTGGCTTTGAAACCGACCGGACTGTACGCCACTCGCGGCGAGAGGCCAGTTCCATTTGGCTGATGGTCGCCCTTTCGACCGGCCTCACCGGTTCATCCCGAGCGAGGCGGTGTCCGTCGCCTTATCGATGGTCGGTTCGGGATCACCGACAGAGGCACGCCCGGGAGGAGAAGAGCGATCGAGCCTGCTCGGCGATCGCATCGTCGTCGTGATTCTCCCCCTCTCGCCGTGTGGCCACGCGCCCAGCACCGTCCGACCAGGCGCGCGGCCACGCGCTGTTGCTCGACGCCCTCGGCCTGGACAAGCTCCACGCGATCGTCGGCTCGAGCCTCGGCGGCATGCAGGTCCTCGAGTTCGCCGCGCAATTCCCGAACCGCCTGTCGCGCTGGATCAGCATCGTCTCCACCGGCCGCACCACGCCGGGCAACAGTCGCGCTGCGCCGCGTCGGCCGCGCGGCGATCCTGCTCGACCCCGACTTCCTCGGTGGCGAGTACGAATTGACAAGGGCCCGGCCCGCGGTCTGCGCGTCACGCGAGCTCGGCACGATCACCTGCCGCTCGCGCGACGAGTTCAACCAGCGCTTCCTTGTTGGGAACCCGAGCCGCCCCTTCACGCCGTCCGCCGCGTCGTTCGAGGTCGAACAATACCTCGCCGCGCAAGGCCAGCGCTTCGACGACAATTGCTACTTGCTGCTGTCGAGTGCATGGACCCTGGCGAACCTCGGCTACGGTCAGAAGAACTACGCCGAGGGCGTGCTGCGTATCACCGCGCCGGGCTACGTGATCGGCGTCGACCGCGACATGCTGATCCCGCCGACCGAGCAGCAGCACCTCGCCCACCTGCTCGAGAGCCACGGCCGCCCGGTGAAGTTCGAGATCCTGTCGTCGATCTACGGCCACGACGCGTTCTTGAAGGAATACGACTGGTTCGGCCCGCGGATCGCGGCGTTCTTGGCGGGGAAATGAGCGGGAGGAGAGGCGAGCCCGCGCGGCGATTCGGATGGGGACGGGGACGCGTCAGCCGCCGAGCACGACGGTGACCGCGTTCGTCGCGCGATCGACGTACGGGCCCGATTCGCCGAGCACCGCCGCGAACGTCAACGTGAGGCCGATCAGCGCGGGGTCGTTCGATCCGGCCGGGACGACCAGTTTCGGATTCGCGCTTCCTGCGGCGTCCAGCGTGCCTT
>JADJEK010000010.1 GCA_016709145.1 Planctomycetota bacterium | reverse complement strand
CTTCGAACGAGCGCTGCGACGGATCGTCGACGACCGTGAGGAACGGCGGCGCGATGCGCTTCTTCAGACGGTTCTTGAACGGCGAGCCCGCGTCACGCGAGCCGAGCGGCTCGTGCGCGTCGGACACGCGCTGGATCAACAGCTCCGACAGCAGTTGGCAGGCCGCGTCCCCCTCGAACAGGACCGGGCCGATGTACTCCTCGGCGCGCGGCGCGGACGTGCGCGCCGTGAGCTTCGCGATCATGTCGGTCACGGCGGCCTGCATCGCGTCCTCGGGCGGCAAGTCCGCGGCGGTGCGGCCGTAGAACACGCGGACGTCGCCTACCGGCATGCCGTCGTCGGCCTGCGTTCCCGCGGTCACCGACAGGCGCAGCCACGTCTCGCCGGTGCGGGTGTGGAAGCCCTCGGTCGACAGCAGCGTGCGATTCTCGGCCGCGGCGCGCAGCGACACCGACGAGGACTGGATCTTCTCGGCACTCGTGAACAGCGCCGACAGCGTGCGCGTCAGTTCCTTCAGCCTGGCTTCGTCGACCGTCAGCGTGCGCTGCGGCTCGAGATGCGAGACCGCTGCGACCTCGGTCCAATCGGCCGGGCGATCGGTGACGACGTTCGTCTGCAGCCACGCCTTCTTCGCCGCGAGTTCCTCGACCGCGTCCTTGTAGCGCCGGTCGGACACGAGCCAGAGGTTCTGGCGGATTGCGCCGTAATCGTCGTCCTCGGGCAGCGACACGCTGGCGGGACCGCCGCCGCCGCGCGCGAAGTTCGTGTTGTCGAGGTCGTACGAGCCGACGCGCACGTCGATCGCGCAACTGCGCGACGGATTGCGTCCGGCGCCTTGCAGTGCTCCGAACGCCGACGAGCACGAGAACACGTCGGACTCGTCGAGCACGTACGACACGTAGAACGGGCGCTCGACGTTCTCCATCTGCAGGCGCTCGATGGAGCGCGCCATCTCGTCCTTCAGCGCTTTCAGCACGACGTCTTCGTCGGCGGCGTGCGTGGCGGACGGGGCGACGAGAGCACAGAACGCGAGAGTGAGGATGCGATTCGTGAGGTTCATGGGTCGTTCCTTCAGTTCCCGCCCGACGTCGTGTCGTGCATCGGGGGCGGCAAGAGCGGCGGGCGTTCCTGACTCTTCGCTTTCTTCTCGATCTCGATCTCGGCGACCAGCACCGACGGCGCGATGGCCGAGACCGGCACCCAGCCCGATTCGGCGCCGCAGAAGCCGTTGAACACGTCGTCGTCGTCGGCCGTCGCGAGGATGCGCGTAATCGTGACGAGCGGCGTGCCGACCAAATCGACGCCGCGCACGACTTCGTCCTCGCGCCCGTCCGGATAGACGCGCACGACGTAGAGCGGCTGGACCTTGAAGGCCTGCGGCCCCGAGCGCTGCGTCGTCGTGTAACCGCCCGAGATGTCGTGGAAGATCAGGCCGTACGGCTTGTTCTGCCGCGCGATCTCCTCGAGCAGCATCGCGCGCAGGCGAGCGAACTCGACGCGCTCGGTCGACGACACGATCAGGTTGCCTTGGCGCGACACCGGCGGATAACCCGGCGAGCAGCGGCCGTGGCCGTTGCTGGTCGGGAAGTTCTCGATCGGCGAGCGGCTCATCAGGAAGTTCTTCAGGATGCCGCTCTCGACCAGCGGGACGCTCTGCGCGGCCACGCCCTCGTCGTCGTACTGGAATCGACCGTTCAGGAAGATCGAGCCGAACTTCGCGCGCGTCGGGTCGTCGTGGACCGACAGGAACGCGGGCATGACTTCTTGGTTCACCTTCTTCGTGAACGTCTGGCCCTCGTCGACGTCCTTCTGACGGTGGCCTTCGATGCGGTGACCGAAGATCTCGTGGAAGAACACGCCGGTCGCTCGGTTCATCAAGATCGCGGGGCCGGCGAACGGTTCGACGATCGGCGCCGCGCGCAGCTTGCCGAGGCGTTCGCACAACTGCCGCACGGCCTTTTCGATCGTGGCGTCGTCGGGCATGTCGGCTTCGGTCGGCGCGTCGAACGAGTCGTACAGATCGAGGTCCATGCCGTCGTCGGCCTTGGTCGAGCCGTTGACGCTGACGCGCACGTGCGTGCGGCCGAACGTCAGGCGCGTGCCTTCCGTGTTCAGGTAGACGCGGTTCTCCGCGTTGACCTCGATCGAGACGTTGGCGTCGTGCAAGAACGCGTACTCGCGGAAGATCGAAGACAGCTTGCGCAGGCGCTCCTTCCACGCGTCCTTCGCGACGACGAGGTCGACGGGTGCTTCGAAGTACGTCCCCGACGGCGCTGCCGAGAAGTCGGCCGACGTGTCTTCGGCCTCGACCTTGACCTTCTCGTTCGAGCGCACCTTGATCATGCGCTCTTGCGCCGTCTTGTAGGCGCGGTCGGTGGCCATCCAAGCGGCAGCGCGGATCGCGGCGGAATCGTCCTCGAGCGGCAACGAGCCCGACGCCAGCCGCGCGCCGAAGTCGAACGAGCCGCGGATCTGATGGGTCGAGTCGAGCTCGGGTGCGCCCACGCGCGCTTCGACGTCGATGCGTCGGCTCGAGCCCGAGCTGTCGCCGTTCAACGCGCCGAACGACGCGCTGGCGGACCACGACTTCTGTTCGGTCGCGCGATACGCGAGGAAGTAGAGCGGCTCCTTCTCGCGGTCCTTGAGCGCGTCGAACGAGCGCTTCAGCTCGACGTCGAGCGCGTCCATCAGGACGGACTTGGGAGCTTCGTCGGCGGCGTGGGCCGGGACGACAGCGGCGACGAACGATGCGGCCACGAGGCCGACGACGAGACGGAGCATGAGCGAACCCCTCGATGGGCTGCGCGCCGGTCCCAGGTCGCGGGCAGGGCGACGTGGAGGCGACGCGCGCGAGAGGCCGGAGTGTAGGGAAAGTGCCTTCAGTTGCAGTCAAGGCGGGCCGATGACTGAAGGCGAATCGAACAAGATCTCGGCACGCCTGGTGCCGGGGCTCGATCGGGAAGCGAGGGAATCGTGGCACGTCGTCCTCGGTGGCTGGTTCCGTCGGCTTGTGTGATCTCCGGCGCGTGGGCCGCGACCGGATCCGCGACGCCTCCGCGCCCACGGATCGAGATCGGATCGATCGCGGTCGAACGACACGTCGGCGACTTCGATCGGGACGGCTTCCCCGACATCGCGGTTCGCGACTCGGCCACGAGCTCGCTCCGAATCCTGCGGAACGACGGAGCCGGTTCGTTCACCGAGCTCGCGCTCGACCCGAATCTGATCGCGCTGGGGTCGGGAACTTCGACCCTCGGCGATTTCGATGGCGACGGTCGGCTCGATCTCGGCGTGTTCTCCGATCAGGGTTCGACCGACTTCCGATTCGCGCGCAGTCGTGGGGATGGGTCGTTCGATGTGCCCCTCATCGTTCCGCTGGCCGCGACCGTGGAGCAGTTCGCGGTCGCGGACTTCGACCGTGATGGCGCCGACGACCTCGCGATGGTCATGAGCGGGAAGTTCGCGGTCTCGATGAAGCTGGCCGGGATCGTCGTCGGGTTCGTGAAGCCGGCGCAATTCGTCTCCGGGATCACCGCAGCGGACTTCGACGGCGATGGTCGGATCGACCTGGCGGTTCAGCACGCGTACGTCGGCACCGAGTACTGGCCCGGCGACGGACAAGGCCATTTCGGCCCGAGCTTGTCCGGAGTCCAGAGCTTGCCGCCCATGTCGAGCGACGGTTGGCTCGGAGACATCGACGGTGACGGGCAGCGGGAGTGGATCGTCCCGTCGACGCCACTTTCCACGTTCCTCGTGAAGAGGTTCGACGCGTCGTGGAATCCGGTCGTCGTCGCGACCCTGTCCTCGAGTGTCCCGATCCCGTCGTGGGTCGTCCTTCGCGATCTCAGCGGCGATGGGCGCGACGATGTCGTCGTTTCGAGCGGTTACGGTGAAATCGCGTGGTTCGAGTCCACCGGCGGCGGCTCGTTCTCGACCGAGCGGATCGTTCGCGTCGGACAGCTTTCCGCGAGTGACTCGACTCGGTTCGACTGCATGGACATCAACGGTGACGCGATTCCCGACGTCATCTCGCGCGTCCAGGGGCGAACGGTCGTCGGGGTGCGCGCCGCCGACGGAGGATTCGGTGGCGTCGCCATGCCGGAGTCGCCGGCGTACATCTGGAGTCCGGCGAACACCGCGGTCGCGGACGTCGATGGCGATGGTGATCCCGACGCACTCGGGACGACCGCCAAGGGGTTCGTCGGCCAGCACTTGGTGACCTCGACCAACGCCGGAGACGGCACGTTCACGCTCGGCCCTGGGTCGCCGCTGAATGCGTGGACGTACGACTTCGCTCGAGTGCACATCGACGACTTCGACGGAGACGGATCCGTCGACGCACTGCTCGAACACGATATGGGCGCGATCCGCGTGGTAATGGGGACGGGTACGGGATCGTTCTCCACGCCGATCGAGTTGCTCCCGAGCGATGAACCGACCTTCGGTGTGTCGATCGTCGATGTCGACCTGGACGGCGACCCCGACGTGATCGCGTCACGTCATCAGCGCCTGCTGGCGTTCGCCAACGGCGGAGCGGGTGCGTTCGCCGCGATGGCGCCGACCCCGACGAACGTCGACTGGAGCGTCGCGTCCGAAGCGCTTGCCGTCGCCGATGTCGACGGCGACGGAGTCGCGGATGCTCTGACGGGAGAGGCACCATCGTCGGCGGTAGGCAGCGGGATCGCGGTCCGGCACGGACGCGGCGACTTCACGTTCGCTGCGCCGACGTACGAGGCCCTCGACGTCGATCCGATCCACACGCTCGCCCACGGCGACCTCGACGCCGATGGCGACGACGATGTGGTGGCGAGTCGGTTTCCGTCGACGGAGCCGACCGTCCAGGTGCTCCGCAACGACGCCGCCGCAGGACTGGTCGAGGTCCAGAGCGAGCCGCTGGAGGTCGCGAGTTCGTCCATGTCCCGACTGATCCTGGTCGACCTCGACGTCGACGGTCGGGCCGACGTCGTTCTCGCCGCGGGGCTGTCGTGCAGTGCGTTCCATGGACACGGCGACACGCGGATCGACTCGGCTCGCCTGTTCTCGCTGTTGAACCTGCTCGGGGTCGTGGCCGACTTGGACGGCGACGCGGTCCCCGAACTTCTCGGGTCCGGAGGATTCACCACGCAGTTCGAACCGACGGCGTGCGTCGCGACGTCCGTGCAGTACGGCGTCGGATGTGCGGGGACGGCGTCTGCCGTTCCTCAGCTCACGGCCTCCGGCTGCGCGAGTTCGGGGGCGTCGTTGACGTTGCGCGTCGCGGTCGCGCATCCGGCCACGACCGCGATGCTCGTGTTCGCGAGCGCATCGGCTCCGTTGCCGGTGGCGGGGTGTTCGCTGCTCGTCGGTGGACCGTCGTGGGTCGTCGTGCCGATCGCGCTGACCGCGCAAGGCGGCGCCACGTTCAGCGGCGAACTCAGTGCGGTCGTGCCGACGTTGGCGGGCGCGATGACCACCTATGCGCAGGCGTTCATCGTCGGGACCGGCGCGATGACGAACGGCGTGATGATCCCTGCGCAGCCCTGACGCGGCCGACCGCGCCCTCGCTCACTCCCGATCGACGAGCATTCCGTGCGATGGGCTCGGCGCCTGCGCGATCTCCCAGCGATTGCCGTCTTGGTCGATCAGCAGGAACGACTTCTCGCCCCAGGGGTGCGCCTTCGGTGGGCCGCTGAACTTCAGGCCGAGCTGTTCCTGCTGCGCGTGCAGCAATGCGTAAGTGCCTTCGACGTCGCGCGTCGTCACGCCGAGGGCCAATGTTCCGCGTTCGCCGTCTGCATTGAAGTAGTCGCGCGTCTTGCCGAGCACGGCGAACACGGCGACGCGGAAACCGCTGTTCAGCACGAACTCGCCGAACTCGGCGTTCTGGTACCGCGGCGCGATGCCGAGAAAGGTCTCGAGGAACCGTATCGAGCGCGGGACGTCGGTCGACGTCAGCGTCACGTGCGAGCAGGCCACGATCAAGGCAGAGCTCCGTGCAATCGCGTGGCCAACGCGTGCGCCGCGTCGAAGACCTGTTCGGCCGCGGCGATCGAGCCCGACGCGATGCCGCAGCTCGGCGTGATCCAGGCTTGGCGCAACCAGCTCGGCGGGATCTTCACCGCGCGACGGAACAGCTCGTCGACGTCGGGCTTGCGCAGTGGCGGCACCAGACCGAACGCGAGCACGCGGTCGTCGCCGCCGAGCCAACGCGCGACGCGCGCATCGCCGATCACCGCTTCGAGATGGAGGTCGGCGTCGAACGACAACACGTCCGGCGCGAGTGCTTCGAGGTCTTGCAGCGGCGGGGCGGCGCAACAGTGCAGTCCGGCTCGCACGCCGACGCCGCGCATCACTTCGAGCGTCGCGGCGACCGCACGCACCGCGGCAGCGCGTTCTTCGGTTGTGAGGGCGGCGGGCAGCACGCCGAGCGCGGGCTCGTCGAGGAACACGACCGCCGGCTTGCCGAGCGCCGTCAAGCGCTGGATCTGCGCGCGTGCGAGCCCGGCCACGCGCTCGGTCGTCTCGGCGAGGGCGTCGAGCGTGAAGCGCCCGTGGCCCTCCGCGAGCGCGAGCGTGACCGGGCCGACGAGTTGACCTTTCACGGCGACCGCGTCCTTGAACATGCCGCGCTTCGCGCCGCGCTCGAACGCGGACAGTCCGCAGGCGACGGCGTCGTCCCACGGCGAGGTCCCGCGCGCGGCCTGCGCGACCATCAGCTCGCGCGGCGACGCCTGCGGGAGTTGGGGCCAGAACGGCAGCCGACTCGCGAACCGCGACACGAATGCGGTCGCGGCCACGGGATCACGATGCGGCAAGCTGCCGATGCCGGTGACGAGCAAGGGTTCCATCGAAGCCGATCCGCACGGGGCCCGGCCGTCCGCGAATCGCGCACGGCCGGGCCCGACTGCACCACGAGCCGCGGATCAGTTCAACGTCAGTGTGTACGTCGGCGTGGTGCCGGCCGGCTCGAGCAGGTTGCCGATGCAGGCTGCTTGGAGCACGACCGTGCCCGGCGTGCCGTGGTTGACCGCGGGGATCGAGAGCGCGCCGTTTGCGTCCAGCGGCAACGTGACGGTCGCAACCAACGTCGCGGGATTGAAGCCGATGAAGTAGGGCGTGCCGTTGAAGTCGGCGGCGATCTCCGCGGGCAGCGTCGTCAGCGCGACGAACAGGAAGCACGTGCCGAACTGCGGGCCTTCCGTGAGATCGACGCTGAACGGGCCGACCGGGATCGGAGACGTGGGCGTCGAGGTCAGTTGCGGCCGCTTCGGCGTCAGCACGTTCAGGTCGTTGAACGTCGAGAAGTCGGTCGACAGCACGTACAGCGCGCCGCCGTCCTGCGGCTGGAACGCGCCGAGTTGGCTCGGGCTCGCGGCGTTGCTCGCGGCGACGATTTGACCGCACGACGCGAACACGTCGTTGCCGAGATCGCTCTTGATCGCGCCGCCGGGGCCGTATTCCGTGACCGTCCCGAGCGACGAGTCGCTGACGAACAGATCGCCTTCGCTGTCGAACGCGAGTCCGGCCGGCGCCGTGACTCCCGACACGACGACCGTTGCGTCGGCGTCGGTCAGGAACGTCGGGCCGATCGCGCTCGCGACCTGCGCCGCGTCGAAGCGCAGGACGTCTTCGGCGCCGATCGTCGGCGTCGGGAATTGGATCGTGTTGCTGCCGTAGTGGACGTCGCCATGGGCGTCGACGACGACCGGGCCCGACGGGCCGATCAGATCGGCGATGAGGTCGGTCGCGCCGGTCGTGACGTCGAGACGCACGATCTTCGTCGCGTTGAACGTGAAGTCGCCGTGCGCGACGAGCGCGACGTCGGGCGCGAGGAACGCGCACGAGAAGTTGAACACGACGGTCGCGACCACGCTCGGAGTGCCGCCGCTCAGCGGGACCTTCGTGATCGTGTTCGCCGACGATTCGCCGAACAGCAGGTACGAGCCGGTAGGGTCGACGGTCACGAAGCTGCCGAACGTGAACGGCGGGGCCGTGTAGAGGGTCTGCACGACGTTGCCCGTGCTCGGGTCGACTTCGACGATCGCGGTGCCGTCGTAGATCGCGAGGTGACCGTTCGGCAGGCGATCCATGCCGCCCGTGAACGCGCCGCCTGGCGCTGCCGCGACCGCGGCGTTCTGCCACCCAGGACCCGGCGTGATCGACGCCCACGACGTTGCACAAGCCAGCGACGCGGCACACGCCACGGCCAGGAGAAGACGCTTCGACATCGGACGACTCCGGGAGCTCCCTCGCTCCGGATCAGCGCTGCTCCGCGAGCGCCCAGACCCGGGGCCCGACGACGCGCGCGAAACGAGCGAAAGAGGAGGGGTGCCCGACGGCACGATCCTCGCGCTCTTTCGCGGAGCGCGGCGACGGACCGAAGGTCGGGGCAGGTCTCCTGACTCGCGGCTCGAACGTCCGACCTCGCCTTCCCGAACCGGCACGCTCGCGCGTATCGACGTTCAGTGGCTCTCGAGGAGGACTCGCCGCTCACAGTGGCGCGACCGTGCGGGAATCTCACCCGCTTCCCTCGTGGCCCTCCCGCATCCTGCGGCAGGGACCCCGACCAGAAGGGCGGAAGGCTACGCGCGGACCGGGGCCGGCGTCAATCGCGGCGTTGACGGTGCTCGCGCTCCCAGGTGCGGCGGATGCGATCGCGGACGACGGTCAATGCGTACACGACCTCGTGCCAAGTACGGGAGGTCTTGGTCGCGAGCTCGTCGAGGCTGAGTCCGCGCCCGAATTGGAGTTCGACCAATTCCCTTTGATCGCGCGGGAGTTCGTCGAGGATGCGGCGCAGTTCGTCGACCGAGGGCCGGCGCGGGTCGACGTGTTCCGTGGCCAAGCGCTTGACGTGGCTGCGGCGGCCGAACTCGGACAGCGCATCGCGCTCCTTGCGGCGCACCTTCAGGAAATGCACGGCGCAGCGGCGCGCGATCGTGCCGAGCCAGGCCGACAGCGCGTCGGGATCGCGCAATTCATGCAGGTTGCGCCACGCGGCGACGTAGGTCTCGACCACGAGGTCGTCGAGGTCGGTGTCGCCGACCCCGAACGCGCGTAGCGCGCGGCGGACGTCGCCTTCCGTCGCGTCGACCAAACGAGCGAACGCGTCCTCGTGGCCGGTTCGCGCGGCGGCGACGAGCGACTTGCGCGTCGACTCGGAGTCGGCGTGCGCATCGTGGGGAGGTGTCTCGCGATCGTCGGCCATGCGTCCTCGTGGTCGGACGAGGATTCGACTCGGGTTTCGGCGTGGTTTCTAGCTTTCCTTGCCGCGACCGCGCGAATGCCCTGCACGCGATCCGGTGGTCGGCGCGAGCAACACCAGATGTTCGCCGTGACGGCGCACTCGGTCCTTGACCGGACGGAACTGGACGGCGCGTTCCTGCGTCGCCGCCGCGACGATCTGCAAGCCGACGCGACCGGCCAAGTCGTCGACGACCGCGAGCGCGTCGATGTGCCGCTCGCGCGCGAACGAATCGCCGACGACGATCACGGCGCAACCCGACGAGCGCAGCACGCGACGCATTTCGGCGAGCACGTTGGCGAGATCGTCGTGGAAGCGATCGAGCGCGGTATCCGGATCGCGGAACGCGAGGCGGCGTGCGCCGATCTCCGCGTCGATCGTGCGTGTGAGCGGCACTTGGAACAATGCCGCGCGCAGTTCTTGCACCGCCGCGTAGTCGTAGGTGCCGACGTACGGCGGCGACGTCGTCACCAGATCGACCGTGGCCTCGGCGAGCGGGAAGTTGCGCGCGTCGGCGCGATAGACGGCCGTCTTGCCGTGCAGCTCGTGCGCCAGTTCGGCGTGAGCGCGCGCGAGTTCGTACGCCTTCGCGATGAACAGTTCCTTGGCGCGGCCTTTGCCGATCTCGCGCGGGACGTGGTGGTGTTCGGTTTCGGAGCGGCGCTTCGAGACCTTGACGACGATCGCCGACAGCGCGAGCTCGAGCGCGCGTCGCGTCGGCACGTCGGTCTCGCGGCGGATCGCCGCGACCAGGCCGCGCAATTCGCCGAGCACGTGCGCGTCGATCGCCGCGTAGAGCACGTCGGCGCCGGGGCCGGACAAGCGCGTCAGTTGTTCTTGCGAGGCGCGTTCGGCCGCGAGGCGCGCACGGGCTTCGAGTTCGTCGCGGCTGCGGTCGGGCAGAGGCTCGGTCCGCATGCGCGCGATCGCGACCGCGAGAGGGTTGAGGTCGCTGCCGAGGCCGTTGCGTCCTGCGACCGCGGCTTCGAGGACGACCGTGCCGCCGCCGCAGAACGGATCGAGCACCGTGTCGCCGGGGACCGAGAACGCTTCGATCAGCGTGCGCGCGGTCCCGGGATGCAGGCGAGCCGGCCAAGCATGGATGCCGTGCGTGAGGTGGCGGCCTTCTCCGTCGGCGGCTTCCCAGGCCGCGCCGAGCGCCGCTGCGGCCTCTTCGTCCCCATGCAACGTGATCGGTCCGCGTCGCTGTTGAGCGGAGCGGCGCTGTTCCTTCGGGGATCGTTTGCGTCGAGGTTGCATGGCGGGAGGGGCGAGCAGCATAGCGATGGCGTACCGCGCCGGATACGGCCGGCGTGGCCTTGAACGCATTCGGCGACGTGCGTGTCGCGTTCGGCGTTCTCATGCCGATCGCGGCAATCGGGCCGCGACTCCGACCCGCACGTGCCGCTACCCTGCGCGCCTTCGCCTCCGTCACCTGGGACGATCCGGCTTGGACACGACCGCCGAACTCACCGAAGCGACGCGCGCGTACATGGAGCGCGTACCGATCGAGCGCCGCAAGCAACTCGGTCAGTTCTTCACGCCGCGCTCGATCCGCGAGCGACTGCTCGCCGGGCTCGAACTCCCGCCGCGCGCGCGCATCCTCGATCCCGCGTGCGGCACGGGCGAGTTCCTGCTGAGCGCGCGCGAGCGCTTCCCGGACGCGCAGTCGATGGGGCTCGAGATCGATCCCGAACTCGCGCAGATCGCTCGCACGAACGTGCCCGAGGCCGAGATCCGCATCGGCGATGCGTTGCGCCTGCCGCACGCGGGGGAGTTCGACGCGGTGATCGGCAACCCGCCGTACTTCGAGATCAAGGCCAGCGCGGTGCCCGAGGACTTGCGCTCGGTCGTGGCCGGTCGACCGAACGTGTTCGCGCTGTTCGTGAAGTACGGGCTCGATCGACTCGTCGACGGCGGCGTGCTCGCGTTCGTGTTGCCGCCGTCGATGAACAACGGCGCGTACTTCAAGGCGCTGCGCGACGACATCGCCGCGCGTGGTCGCATCCTCGGGCTCGAGCTGCTCGACGCGCGCGATCTGTTCGACGGCGCGAGTCAGGCGACGATGTTGTTGCGCGTGCGCAAGGGGACCGCGGGTCCAGAGCGCCACGTGTTCCGGCGCGGGCCGTTCACGCTGTTCGTCGCGGATCCCGCGGAGCTCGAACGCGGCTTCGAGGGCGCGGTGACGCTCGCCGATCTCGATTACGGAGTGCGTACGGGCTCGGTGGTCTGGAACGAGGCGCGGGCGGACCTCACGACCGAGCCGCGCGGCGCGGTGCGCTTGATCTGGTCGCACGACATCGGCGAAGACGGCCGCGTGCGTTTCGTCGACAAACTGGGCAAGCCAGGTTTCGTCAAGGGGCGCGTGCCGTTGCTCGGGCCGGCGATCGTCGTGAATCGCATCACCGGCGTCGGCGCGCGCGCGCGATTGCGTGTGGCCGTGGTGCCGCCCGGCGTGCCGTTCCTGGCCGAGAACCACGTCAACGTCGTGCTTCCGCGCAGCGGGACGAGTCACGATCGCGTGAGCGCGGTCGCGACGGCGCTGCGTTCTCCGCATGCGTTGGCCGCGGCGCGCCGCTTGACCGGCAACACGCAGATCAGCGCGACCGAGTTGAAGCACTTGATCCCGTTGGCGCGGGCCGATCTCGAATCGAGTCCGGCGCCGGCTCCGGCCGTCTACGGCCAGTGGGCGTGACGAAGTCGCGCGACCGTGCGCGGAGAACGGGGATCAACCGGATCGATCCACGGTCTCAATCGCGCGGTTCGAGGAGTTCGTCGGCGGACACGAGCGTCGGCGCGATCAGTTGCAACTCGATCGGCAAGGTCAGGTCCTGGCCGTCGCGCTTCAGATGCAACTGGACGACCTCACCGGGCGCCTTCATGTCGAGGATGCGGTAGATGTCGTCGTAGACGCGCACCGGTTGGTCGTCGATGCCGACGATGAGGTCTCCCGTCATCTCGTAGCGCCGGGTCTTGGCGTTGTAGGACTGCCGCAGCCCGGCTTTCTCCGCGACGGTGCCGGGCAGCACGTGGCCGATCATCACGCCGTCGAACAAGTCGGTGCGTTCGGTGACGACACGCACTCCGATGCCTGCGCGCGTCGGGACGCCGAACTTCAGGAGGTTCGGAACGATGCGTTGCACGGTGTCGGCCGGGATCGCGAACGAGATGCCGAGTCCTTGACTCGTGTTCGACAGCACCGCGGTGGTGACGCCGATCAAGCAGCCGCTCGCGTCGAGCAGAGGTCCGCCGGAATTGCCCGGGTGGATGGTCGCGTCGGTTTGGATCACGCCTTGGATCACGCGGCCGTTCTGCGAGTGGATCGTGCGTCCGAGTGCCGACACGATGCCTTCCGTGAGCGTGCTCGACAGGCCGTACGGATTGCCGATCGAGTAGATGCGCTCGCCGACGCGGAGGTCCGAGGAGCGCGCGGTCGGGATCGGACGCAGTACGCTCGACGGAGCGTCGATCTTCAGCACCGCGAGGTCCTTGTCCTCGTCGACGCCGACCACCATCGCGTTCCAGTCGCGGAGGTCCGACAGGCGGACCTGGAGTCGATACGCACCCTGGACCACGTGCCAATTCGTGACGACGTGTCCATCGGTGTCGAACACGAAGCCCGAGCCGCTCTGCCACGCGAACAGGTCTTCGACTTCCGCTTCCGTGAGGTTCAGCGGCGGTGTTCCTGCGGGCGTCGGGAGGCGCAGCGGTCGCGTGCCCTTGCTCCATTGAGTTTGCAGGTCGTGCGAGACCGAGACGACCAGGTCGTCGGTGACCGCCCAGTTCGCGCGCTTCAAGAGGGAGGTGACGGCGTCGCGCTCGAGTCGACCGTTCGCGACGAAGGCGACCGACGGCGCCACGCGCGCGAACACGTCGGTGGCGTCGATGGACTCGCGGGTGTCCGCGCCGCCGACGTGCTGGCGCCACCACGAGTTCACGCGGTGCGGTCCGGGTGAAAGCAGCGTCCCGGTGATGAAGCCCGCCATGGCGACGATCAACACCAGCGACCACGACGGCGCGAAGCGATTCATGTCGACTCGAACCCCAGGTAGGGGTGCCCGGCGGCGACCTTACGCGAACGCCGCGCCGGAACGAAGGCGCGAGGCGATCCCGCAATCGAGGTCGTGCGCCGGTGGAAGGCCCGGCCCCACGTGCGATTAGCGTCGATCGACGACGACGTGACACCGCGCAGCGAGGTCGCCACGCTCACGCCAGCCACCCGAGGACCGCGCAACACCACCCGGGCCACCACCCGGGCCACGGCCCGGGTGGCGGCCCGGGTGGCGGCCCGGGCGACGGCCCGGGCGACGGCCCGGGTGGCGGCCCGGGTGGCGGCCCGGGTGAGGGCCCGGGTGTCAGCGGCGGTCGGTCGAGAGCTGCGTCGAGCCCGTGGCTCCAGGTGCGGGGGTGGCGGCGGCCGGCGCCGCGGCTTCCGGGGTCGGGTTCGGTAGCGCCGGCTTCTGCTCGGCCGCCGAGATCGGAGCGTTGCCGTCGTCGCGACGCAAGAACGTCAGCGCGTCCTGGAACAGCGCGCGCCGGTTCGCCTCGCCCTTGACGTCGGTGAGGTAGAAGCCGAGCACGACCGCGCGATACGTCTTGCCGGTCTCGGGATCCGTGCGCGTGATCTTCGCGCCGATCGTCGCGCCGTTCTCCTTCAGTTTCAGGAACGGCTCGACGCCTGGGCCACCGTTGAACGTCACGACGGCATCGCCCTTGCGCGCGAGTTCGATGTCGAACGTCTCGCCCTCGGCGGGCTTCACGCCCTCGGCCGTGAACGCCATCGAGCCATCGTGGCGCCAGCCGTAGCGCAGTCCGAGCGTGTCGCGATAGAGCGGCGTGTCCCACAGGCGTGCGGTGACCTGAGGGTTCGACAGCAGCAAGTGACCACCGCTTTGCAGGAAGCGCATCACGGTGCGACCGTCGGGGCCGGAGATCGACGGGCCGAAGTTCGCGCCGCCGCCGAAGAACCCGAACATCGAGAAGCCGCCGCCATCGCCGGCCGACAGGTGCCCGAACGGATTGCCGCCGTTCTGGTTGCCGCCGCCGTGGTTGTCGAGCACGACGATCTTGTCCTGCCAGTGGCGGATCAGACCGAGCCAGTCCTCGCCGTACGGCCGCGGATCAGTGATCGTGTCGGAGCCGAGCCCGAACGCCTTCAAGTCCGACTCGAGCGTCGCCGAGAACGAGCGATCCTTGATCTTCGAGCGGAACTCGTCCTTGACCACGATCTTGCCGAGTTCGTCGCGGTCGGCCTTGGTCGCGTGGTTGATGCCGAGCAGAGCGACCGGCTGCGGCGTTTCGAGCTTCAGCAGCGGGAACTTCTCGATGAGCTCGACCCACTTCGAATCCTGCGCGAAGCGCAGCTTGCGGTACTCCTGATCGAGATCGCAGTACGCCGGGAAGTAGAGCGAGACGCCGTGCGAACGGCTGTTGCTGACCAGGTGCCCTTCGGCGACGACGACTGATCCGGTCGGGAAGTCGGTCGTGATGAAGGCGTTCTCGAAGTCCTTCAGCGTGCGCTTCTCCTGCTCGTCCTCGAAGCGGTAGTTGATCTCCTTCACCGCGACCGGACGGCCACCCGACGGCACGGACAGCATCGGCGGGAATTGCAGGCGCGCGACGTAGTTGCCGCGGTCGTCGGGTCCGACCAGCGGGATCTTGCCGTAGCGGGCTTCGTGGATGAACGGCGACAGGCTACGCGGCGGCGACTTCCAGTCGTTCCAGCCCCAGACCACGTTGCCCGGCGATCGGCGCTTGATGATCACTTCGTTCACGAGCTTGTACGACTGCGTCGGATAGCCGATCAGGTCGGTCACGGCCTTGACCGCGTCCTTCAGCTCGACGTCCTTCTTGTCGTGTTCGGCGAGCTTCGTCAGGAAGTCGTGGACGTCGACGAGGCGACCGAACGAACGCGTCTTGCCGTACGCCTCTTCGGTGACCGCGCCGAGCAGCTTCGGCCGCGCGAGGACCTTCGCGGCGACGTTCTCGATCGCGGCGCGGAATTCGTCCATGCGCGCCAAGTGGATCGCCGACTTGGTCTCGGAGAAGCCGACGACCTCGCCGCCGGATTGACTGCCGCGCGGCGCGTACGACTTCACGTAGGTGTCGACCATCGCCTTCGAGAACGACAGCGGGCTCGCTTCGGGATAGGTCGTGAGCCACGCGAGGTAGTCGTCGTAGGGCATGCCGTCGCCGGGCTCGGTCTCCTGCGAGGCCAGCAGGAAGTCGACGGTGTCCTTCAGCTCGTACGCGACTTCGGCCGTGGCCATGAGGCAGGCGTCGAAGTCGAGCACGTCGATCTTCGCCTTGCCGTTCTTCGCCTGGACCGACGCGGTGATCGCTTCGAGTGCGCCGCGGACTTCCGGCAGATCGAGTCCCTTGTGCGAGTTGTCGTCGTACGACACGCCGGACCAGCCCGCGCCGTGGTTCCAGATCACGAGGCAGTAGTGCTCGGCCGGGTAGTTCTCGACCGCCCACTTGCCGAAATCGGCGAGGCACTTCGGATCACCGCCGTCGGTGATGCCGGCGCGCTTCTTCAGTACCGACCGCACGCGCACCGAGTCGTCGTCCTTCAGCACGTAGTAGCGGTTCGTGCCGGGCTCGTTGTCGAGGCCGAGATAGAAGTGCTGCTCGCGCTCGGAGTACGGGTTCGAGAAGTACTCGGCATTGACCGGGGCCTTGGTCGTGCGGCCCTTGTAGCGCGCGAGTTCGACGACGACGTTGACGTCACGCGTCGAGCCGATCTTCTCCATCTCGTTCATGTCCTCGATGCCGTAGGGCTCGAGGTTGTTGGCCGCGTTCAAGAAGACCATCACGGTCCACTTCTTCGGTCGCGCCGCGTGGCTCGCGGTGCACAGCGTCTGCATCGGCGCGACGAGGTGGGACGGGATCGACGGCACCAGGCGCAGCTCCTCGGGACCCTGGAAGCCGTTCTTCTTCTGGTATTCGAGAATGCCGTCGACGACCTCGGTCTCGACGTTCGGCAGCTCGAGCAGTTGTGCGGCCGTCGCCGTGTTGAGGTCGACCAGCGGATACGCCGGCGCATCGGGCACGTCACCGAACGCGTACGAGACCGGACCCGACGAAATGTCGAACCACGCGGCGGGGAATTGATCGGGCTGGACGTCCTTCCACGTCTGCGTCGCGAGGTCGGCGATCGAGTGACCCGCCGTGCCGGTCACGCGCGCCGCTTCGGCCGACAAGCGCGCGGCGACGTCCTTCGCGAACTCCTCGTCGGAGATCAGCGACTTGCGCAGCGCGAAGCGGAAGTTCATCTCGACCGTGTAGAGCAGGTCGGCGAACACCGCGGAGTTCGGGAACTTCTTGTCCTTGACGCCTTCGAGCACGTCCTCGACGCCCTGGAAGCCGTCCTTGCGCAGCTTCGCCAGCACGCGGTTCTCGCCGTTCTTGATTTTCTCGAGGAAGTGGTAGTCGAGGTTCGTGAAGTTCTCGTCGCTCTCGATCAGCGAGCGGATGTTGCGCGCCGAGGTCGGATCGAGCGGCTTCAGGATCGCGTCGCGCGCGCCCTCGTCGTTCTTGAGGAAGTGCATCGCGGCGCGGCGCTTCGCGACTTCCTCGATCAGGCGCATCTCGCCCTTGATCTCGACGTCCTTCGCCGGCGCGTCGAGCTTGTCCTTCGCGGCTTCGGGCTTCGCGGTCTCCGGTGGGGTCGGCGCGTCCTGCGCGCGCGCGAACCCGATCACGAGCGAGAGCACGGCGGACGACAGAGCGAGCGACGCGGTACGCATGCGAGTCCTCGACGAAGTGGGAATGTCCCGGACCGCGGTGCGACGCCCTTGGGAACCGGAAAGGTTCGAAGCGCCCGCGATCGGGAAGGGGAGGCGAAGTCTAACCTCGTTGCCGGGAACCAACACGAGCGGCTCCGGTCGTGGCGTTCCGTGGGCATGGAGGTCTACATGCGGCTCGTTACGTCGTTCGCGTTGTGTTCGTTGGTGGCGATTTCCGTCGTTCCGTCGGCTGCGCAGGCGCAGTCGACCGCGCTGCCCGTGAAGCGGGTCGTGCTCTACAAGCACGGCATCGGCTACTTCGAGCGCCAGGGCATGGTGAACGGAAGCGCGACGGCCGAACTGCGCTTCAAGGAATCGGAGATGAGCGACGTCTTGAAGACGTTGACGGCACTCGACTTGGGCGGTGGTTCGATCGACGCGATCGCGTACGACTCGCAGAAGCCCGCGAGCAAGGTGCTGGAGGAGTTCGCGTTCGCGCTGAGCGCGAAGGACACGCAGCTCGCGCTCATGCAGCAGCTCCGCGGCGCGCGCATCGTTGCCACGGTCTCGGGCCTCGGCGAAGTGCGCGGCGCGATCCTCGGCATCGACGAACACCAGCAGGCGGTGGGTGAGGCGCGCGTCGACGCGCACCGACTTTCGGTGTTCACCGATCAGGGCGGCATCGTCGGCTTCGATCTGTTCGACGCGCAGTCGCTGCGCTTCGAGGACGAGGTGTTGGCGGCCGACGTCCAGCGCTACCTCGCGACGCTGCGTTCGACGCACAAGCGCGATACGCGCGTCGTGTCGATCGTCGCGAACGGCACCGGCGAGCGACCGTTGTTCGTCGCGTACGCCGTCGAACAGCCGGTGTGGAAGGCGACCTATCGCATCGTGCTCGACGAGGCCAAGGAGCCACTGCTGCAAGGTTGGGCCGTCGTCGACAACACCAGCGACGAGGATTGGACCGACGTGCAACTCTCGCTGATCGCGGGGCTGCCGATCTCGTTCCGCCAAGATCTCTACACGCCGCGTTACGCGGAGCGCCCCGTGTTCGAAGTGAACGAGCGTGCCGTCGCGTTCGACGCCGAGGAACTCGCGCAGAACGGGTACACCGGCGCGGTGCCGGGTTCCCCTGTGCCCGGTGGACGGAAGTACAAGGCCCGTCGTGCAGCACCCGAAGCCGCGGTAGCTGCGGACGCGAAGTATCGCGATGCGTCTGATGCTCGGGCCGAGGTCGCAACGGAAGCGGCGACGCGCGAGATCGGCGACTTGCTCGAGTACCGCATCGACCACGCCGTGACGATCCCGCGCAATCGCTCGGCGCTGCTGCCGATCGTCGCGCAGCGCGTGAAGGGCGAGCGCGTCGCGCTGTACTCGGAAGCGATGCGCGCGACGAATCCGATGTCCGCCGTGCGCTTCGTCAATGCGACCGGGTTGTCGCTCGAAGGTGGCCCGGTGATGGTGCTCGACGCCGAGACGTACGCCGGCGAGTCGCAGATGCCGAGCGTCAAGCCCGACGAGACGCGCTACGTGCCGTACGCCGTCGACCTCGGTGTGAAGGCGACCACGCAGTACGACAGCGGCACCGAGAGCGTGCATTCCGTCACGTTCAAGAACGGCGTGATGATCTCGCGCCAGCGCCAGATCGACACGAAGACGTACGCGTTCGACAACAAGGACGACGCCGTGCGCGTCGTCGTCGTCGAGCACGCGAAGCGCGACGACTACGCGCTTCGCCAGCCCGCCAACGCGACCGAAACCGAACTCGGTCTCTACCGCTTCCGCGTCGAGGTCGCGGCGAAGTCCACGCAGAAGCTCGCGGTCGTCGAGTCGCGCGAGATCCAGAGCTCGATCCAGATCCGTGATCTCGACGGGCCGCAGATCGCGTACTTCCTCGAGCGCTCGGTGCTGAACGCGGAGGCGCAGAGCAAGCTCGCCGAGATCCAAGAGCTGCGCGCGCGCGCGAGTCGCTCGCAGGCCGCGCTCGCGAAGGCCGAGGCCTCGCTGCGCGACATCGATCAGAACCAGGACCGCATCCGCCGCAATCTCGGCGCACTCGGTCAGACCGACGCCGAGAAGGACCTGCGCAAGGCGTACGTCGACGAACTGGCGACCAGCGAAGCGACGATCAAGGAGCTGCGCCGCACGATCGACGAGTTGCGCGCGACGCTGATGGCCGAGCAGGCCGCCGTCGAGCGCGCGATCGACGCGCTCGCACTCGAGTACACGCTGGGTCGGTGACGATTCGCGTTCCGCGTTCGCTCACTCGGGGCGCGTCAGCGCCGCGTGCGCGGCCGCGATCACGCAGGCGGCGATCACCAGCAGGCTGATCGCACCCCACAGCAGCGCCGCGTCGGACTCTCGCTCCCCGGCGCGGCGCGGCTTCATCAGGTACGAGGCGATGCCGCCCGCGACCGCGCCGCCGGCGTGGCCGGCGTGACTGATGCTCGGGATCATCGCGGTCATCAGGAACGACGCGATCAGCCAGCGCCACGCGACCGCGCGGATGTCGGCTCCGACGTTGCCGCCGCGGCGATAGCCGTACGCGATCAACGCGGCGTTCAGGCCGAACAGCGAGCCCGAGGCGCCGACGACGAAATCCGTCGGCGTCAGCAGCGAGCACGCGAGTCCGCCGCCGATCCCCGACACCACGAACAACGTGATCAAGCGTGCCGAGCCGAGCAGGTGCTCGATGTGGTTGCCGAGGCTGTGCAGCGCGCTGGCGTTGAACAGGATGTGCAGCAGTCCGCCGTGCAGGAACGCGTAGGTCAGCCAGCGCCATGGTTCGATCGTCTCGAGCATGTCGAGCGGGACCAACATGCCGAAGTCGAACAGCGTGCGCATGTCGGGCGACAGCGCGGACAGGAGGGACCCACGCTCGAGTCCGCCGCGGCGTTGCGACACCAGCATCGTCGCGAGGAACACCGCGACCAACGCCAGCAGCAGCGGTCGCGTTCGGTCGCCCTGGGTCGGGAAGATGCGCAGCAGCGCGGGCCGGAACCCGAACAGAGCCGGCGCGAAACGCCCGCAGCGCGGACACTTCGGGTCGCGCGCTTGCACCAATCCACCGCAGTGGCCACACGTCGAGGGTTCCATCGCGCGGCATCATGCCGATCCGAACTGTCCAAGGAAGTTCCGATCCAGCGGCCGACGTCTCCGTTCGAGTTCGTGCCTACACTGCGCCGTCGGTGATCGCTCGGAGGTCGAGATGCTCGCTTCGTTGCTGCTGGTCTGCGCCGCCCTGTTCGACGACGTGTCGCTCGTGACGGCTACGTTCGACTCCGGACTGGAACCGTTCGTGCTGGAGAAGGGCACGGCGCGCGCGCACGAGGGTGCGTGCGAGATCGACGAGGCGACGCTCGAGAGCACCGTCGCGATCGCCGGCGACGTCACGATCGAATGGCGCATGGCGACGTCGCTCGCGCAGCAGCGCGGTGCGACGCTCGCGTTCGGCGATCTGGTCTGTGGGCTCGACGGCGGGCAGGTCACGCTCACGCAGGGGGCGACGCGGATCGCGACCGGCGCCGCGCCCGGCGACGCGCGCACTTTGCGCCTCGTCGTGCGCAGCAACGCGGTCGAAGCGGTCGTGAACGACGTCGGTGTCGCGTTCGCGCGCACCGCGATCCCGTTCTCGGGCGGAGCCCTGACGCTCGGCGCGACGCAGGCGCGCGTCGACGCGATCGTCGTCACGCGGCGTGCGTGGTTCGACGACGTACGTGTCGAACCCGTCGGTGCGTTCGATCGCGCTCGCTTCGTCGACGCCGACCCGTCCGCGTTCGAGTTGGTCGGTACGTCGCCCACGCGCATCGATCCGATCTACGAGTTGCGCGAGAAGAGCGGCGCGACGGGCCTTCGCGTGAGTTTCTGCGGCGTGCGTCCGGACGAATCGGAAGTGCCGCTCGTCGAACAGGCACTCGCGTTCGCGCAATTGCGCCCGCGCTGGGCGTTCCGCGTGCTGCAAGGCGACCCGCTCACGGCGGGCCCGCCGCTCACGACCGACACCACTGCCGTTCCCGCGGCTGCGCTCGCGTACGTCGAGTGCGACGTCTTGATCGGCGTGCTCGCGCATCCGCCGACGATGTCGGTCTACGACGTCGCCAGCGGTGAGCTGATCGATCGTTCGTGGGTCGGCGGTCCGCCGGGACGACCGCTGGCCACGCGCGTTCCCGAGGCGTGCACGGCACTGAAGTACGTGCTCGTGATCCCGGGGCGATCGGCGATCGAACGCATCGTGAACTTGACGCGCTCATGAGGGGTTTCGCGCGCATCGCCGTCGCGGCTGCGCTGTCCGCATGCGCGTCGTGCGCGCAACCGTCCATCCATTCCGCGCCGGCGTTGCGTGGCGAGTTGAATTTGCGCTCGAACGCCGTGCGTGACTTGATGCGCTCGATCGAGTGGGGGACGCGCGAACGACCGCTGTCGCCGGCCGCGCGCTCGCTCGTCGGCGACCTGGCGAAAGCCGCGCGCATCGACGAAGCCGTCGCGCTGGCCGAGATCGACGTCGCGACGGCGAGGAGCGGCGCGCAGCGTCGCTTCGCGTTCGACGCGGTCAAGGCGCGTGTGGACGACGTGGACGCGGGGATCGAGCGCCTCGACGCGCTGTACCTCGTGCGTCGCGACGCACTCGTCGCGCGAGCCGAACGCTGGTTGCCCGAGTCCTGCCGCGCCGCGGCCGTGCTCGACGTCGTCGTCGTCGTCGGGTTCGAGCCGCCGCGTGCGGAGTTCGCGCGCGGCGCCGATGGTCGCGCGCGCCTGTTGCTCGACGTGTCCGCACTCGTCGATCGCGAGCCGCTGGACGAGGCTGCGGCGGAAGTCGTCGTCGGAGCGCTCGTGCGGGCCGCATTGACCGCGGAGTCCGCCGCTCCGCTGCCGTGGATCGGCGGCCCTGTGCCCGCCGCCGCGGCGGCGCGCGCATTCGTCGAAGCCGTCGTCGACGCGGCGAGCCGACCGCCGAACGAAGGCTTCGACGAGCAAGGGCGGCGACTGCCCGAATTCGACCTGCGTGCGCGCACGCGCATCGCGGAGTTCGCGGACGAACTGGAAGCGCTCGGTTCGCCGACGCGAGTCCAAGAGCATCCGATCACGCATCGCGAACGATTCGAAGCGTTCGCGGTGCACGGAGCGGCGATCGCGGTGTTGTCGGACGCGCTGCTCGCGATCGAGCGATTCGCGGGTCCCGGCGCGCTGCGTGCGGCGATCGAAGCCGGACCCACCGAGGTCCTCGCGCGCTACGCGGAACTGTCCGGACGCACCGCGACGCTGCCCCCGGTTCCTCCGGAAGCAGCGTCGCGGTGGCTCACGTGGATCACGTCGACGTGATCGTCGCTCGGGACGTTCGCGTGATCAGGGATTCGCGCCGGGCTTGATGTAGACGTACCAGAGCTTGCCTTCGGCGTAGGTGCCGCCGGCGATCTCCTCGGCCTCGTCACCGGTGCCGATGAAGATGTCGCCGCGGCCGGCCGAACGGATCGCGCCGCCGGTGTCCTGGTCGAGCATGAACTGGTTGAACGTCTCGTTGATCCCGCCACGCATCGGCACCTTCGTCTGCGTGAAGCAGACGCCGCCGCGCGGGAACACGGCCTTGTCGGTCGCGAGCGTGCGATACGGCGTGACTTCGATGTTCAGTGAGCCGTACGGTCCGCCGGTGATGTCGGTGAAGAACACGTACGACTCGTTCTTCTGCGTGTACGGATCGACCTGGTCGGGGTGCTGCGCGAAGTAGTCCTTGATCGCGCGCAGGCTGAGCTTGTTCTTCGAGATCTTGCCTTCCTCGACCAGCGTGCTGCCGAGGCCCTTGTACTCGTGCTCGGTCTTGCCGGCGTAACCGACCGCGCGCATCGAACCGTCTTGCATGCGCAAGCGCGCCGAGCCTTGCACCTGGACGATGTACGTCTCGAGTCGGCTCTTCAGCCAATACAGCTCGAGGCCGCGGCCGTTCAGGTAGCCGCCGTCGAAGTCCGCGCGCTTCGGCGACGTGCCGAGCGAACCGCCTTGCTCCCAACCGAGCGGAGTGCCGGTGAACTCCTCCTTCTTCAGTTCCGGCGGCAGGCGATACAGCGGGTACTTGTATTCACCGCTCTGCGTCGGCGACGCGTCGTAGATCGGTTGGCAGTATCCGGTGAACAACACTTCGCCCTGACGGTTCCAGCCCTTCGAGCGGAACACGTCGAAGTTGTCGGCGATCTTCTGGTTCAACTCCGCGCCGGAGTTCGACTCGGTCAGAACCTTGCGGAACGCGTGCAGGCTCGCGAGCGCGCGTTCGTGGTCGATCGAGAACTTGCCCTCGTGGTCCTTGTACGGCCACCAGCGCTTCGACGACGGCTTCGCGAAATACTCGAGCGTGCGGTCGACGGCGAGCAGCAGGTCGTCCTTGCGACCGAAGCCGAGACCGAAGTCCGGATACTGCGACCGATCGGTCACGAGCTCGAGCGCGACTTCGCCCGGCGCGAGTGGCCGGCCGTAGTCCTTCTCCATCGGCGTGCTCGTCGGAGCACTGACGGAGAACAACTCGCAACCCGAGAACGTGAGCAGCGACAACAACGCGAGCGACGACGACGCGCGGAGCATCATGGGTGAAGTACCCTCCCGCGCGCAGAATAACGACGAGTCGAGAGCAACAGAAGCGCCGCGGCGGAAAGTGCGCGAAGTCGTAATCGTGCGCGAAACAGCGCATCGCATGCCGATTACGGCGCCGTCGTCCGGCCCAGTCCGACTACTGCTTCGCGGTCGAGAGCGTGACGCTCGCGGCGCCACCCTCGGACACGTCGACGCGGACGGCGTCGGGTTGCGTGAACGCGCCGTGGACCTTGACCGCGACGGTGAACGTGCCCGGCGGCAGACCCGTGACTTCGCTCTTGCCCTCGGCGCACCAGGCTTCGACCGGATGCGGCAGCGCGAGCCCGGTCACCGTGATCGATGCGAACGGTGGCCGATCGGCGCCGGTCGCAGACAGGCTCACGGTCAACGTCGCGCCCGCGGGTGCGACGAGGTCTTGCAGCGCGATGTGCTGACCGGGTTCCACCGTGAACTCGGCCGAGGCGACCATCGCGACGCGCCGCTCGGGGTCCGTGGTGACGATGCGGTACGTGCCGGCCGCGAGCGTGGCGAGGTCGAACCGACCCTCGGCATCCGTGACCAGTGCCGCCGTGCCGCTGAACGAGGCGTCGTCGGAGCGGAGCTCGGCCGCGATGCGCAGTCCCGCGCGACCGCTCCCGTCCTTGCCGACGACGCGACCTCGGACCCCGCCGACGCCGAGCGCGAACGTCGTCGTGACGTCCCGGCCGGGTTCGATCGTGACGTCGCTTTCGGCGCGCAACGGGTTCCGCGTGACGCGCAGCGAAACGGGTCCGCTCCGACGCACGCGCAAATGGGCTTCACCTTCGGGGCCGGTCGTCGCCGTGCCGAGCAATTCCCGACCGACCACGGCGTCGACCTGTGCGGCCGTGGCGGGCAGGCCGTTCTCGCGGACCGCGACGTGGATCCAGGTCGCTGGGATCCGTTCGGTCTCGACCGCGGCCGAGGGCGAGTCGCCCGCACGTAACCGATGTGGCCAGCCGTACTTGAAATCGGGGCGTGGAAGCTCTCCCGCGAGGTCTCGGTGGGTCCACAGCGCGCGATCGGCGGGCGCGTGCGGGACGACCAGCAACTCGCCCTGCGGCAGCGTCGCGAACTGCGCCACGCCCTGGGCGTCGGTCCGTGCCGACTCCAACACGACGAAAGCACCCTCGCGCGGATTGCCTTCGTAGCGGCGGACGTCGACGAGCCGCGGAGACGCCGGTGGCTCGCTCGCTTCGGTGATCGTGACGGTCGCTTCGCGCCAGCGTTCCATCGTCAACGTCAGCGGCCCGAGTTCGGCCGCGCGATCGACGGGAGCATCGACGGGCGCGGACGCCGCGCCGCGTGCGACGCCCTGCGCGACGTAAGCGCCGGCTGGAACCGCCTCGAAACGGAATCGGCCCTCGGCCCCGCTGCGCACCGCGCGGAACGGCTGGCGTTGACCCGCGACCGGCGAGGCGCGCTGCAACTCGATGCGCTCGCCGACCAGCGGCTCGCCGCTGGCGTTGCGGACGTTGCCGGAGATCACGAATGCCGCGCCGCGCTCGACGTCGATCCGCATGGGTTCGCCGCGGCTCGCGCCATCGATCAGCGCCGCGTGGTCGATGGAGACCGGCGGGCAGCGTTCGCCGTCGGCCGCTTGCACCGAGACGCGCACGTTGTCGGCCAGCGGCAGCAACACCTTCCACGCCGAGGCGTCGGTCGGTCGAGCGAGCGCGGCGTGGGAGCGCTGCTCGGTGCGTTCCCAGGCGTCGCCCGACTTCACGTAGCTCTCGACGCGGACTTCGCGCAGAGGGACCGGCTGACCGCGGGTGTCGAGCAGCCGAACCCACGCATCGCGCCCACGCGCGAGCGCGATGCGGCCGTCGCGCGGAAGATCGACGATCGAGCGTGCGACGTGCGCGGCCGCGGCGACCTCGAGTTGGATTCCGGCCGGGAGTTCGGTCGGCAATGAGACGACGCCCTGTGCATCCGCGACCGAGAGGCCGTGCTCGTTCCCCGCCTGGGCGGTTCCCGCAGCGGGCGCCATGAAGAACGGCACCGCACCGGCCGGGGAGACCCAACGCACCGTGGCGCCGGGCAGCGGCGCGCCGTCGGCTCCGACGATCGTGCATGGGCGCGTCGGCACCGCGGGCGCGAGCACGAGCACGACGTCGTCGAGCCCCGGCACACGCAAGTCGATGTCCCGGCGCCACGACGGCGCGAAACCTGCGGCGAGGCCGCCGAGTTCGAGTGGCGCGAGCGGGAGCCCGTCGAACTCGAACCGCCCATCCGCATTCGACACGGCCCGGCGTTCGGTCGCATCGAAGGGGCCGACGTCGTTGGCCGAGCGTGCGTACACCACGGCGCCCGCGACTGGCTGGCCGTCCTGCGCCACGGCCTTGCCGTGCAGCGCTCGCGGTGGAGCGAGACCGATCGAGCCGATCTCGACGACCGCTGCCGACGGCTCGACGGCGACGACGAGGCTCGGCGAGAACGCCTCCTTCGCGACGTGTACGCGCAAGCTCGTCGGGGCCTCACCGACGTCGATCGAGAAGGCACCGGTCGAGTCGGTCGTGCCCGACGCAAGCACAGCGGGAATCATGGCTTCCGGTGACTCCTCTGCAGCGGAAAGCAGCGTCACCCGCGCGGCCTCCACCGGCGCCCCGCTCGGATCGAACACCGCGCCGCGCACGGTCACGGCGGGGAGTTCGTCCGCCGCGGGGGCGGCGAACCACGAAGCCACGCACAGGCACGAGGCGAGCATTCGGAGCATGGGAGAATCCACCGGAATGGGACGAGCGCGCATGGTAGCAGTGGCCCGATCAAGGGCTCCGGAGCGCTCGTGGACAACCTCACGCACACGTTGTTCGGACTGGTTCTGGCGAAGACGAGCATCGGACGATCGGCGCGTAGCGCCGTGCCCGTGCTCCTCATCGGCTCGAACCTGCCGGACCTGGACATCTTGGTGCGCGTCGTCGGCGGCCATGCCGGCTATCTCGAGCACCATCGCGGACTGACCCACGCCGTCGTCGGCATCGTGGTCCAGATCGCGATGCTCACGCTCGGGGCGTGGCTGTGCGAGCGGATGATCGCGCGCGAACGGGCCGCGCCGAATCCGTGGTCGCGTGGTTCGCCGCTTGCCGCCGCGGCCGCGGGGCTCCTCGCGCATCCTCTGCTCGATCTGTTGAACGAGTACGGGCTACGTCCGTGGTTGCCGTTCTCCGGGCGTTGGGTCTACGGCGACCTCGTGTTCATCGTCGATCCGTGGCTGTGGTTGATCCTCGGCGGAGCAGCCGCGTGCGCGGGTCCGCGGACGCGGCGTGGCGACATCGGCTACGGCGTGCTCGCGTTCGTGACGACGGCGCTGTTCGTCGCGAACGCGTCCGGCGCGGTGACGCGCGGCTCCGAGGCGCTGCCGACCGGGTTTTTCTGGCTGTGGATCCCGGCGCTCGCGCTCGTCATCGCGCTGCGCCTGCGCGGGATCGACGACCGGCGCCGAGTGCGGGCGGTGCGTGGATGTGCGGTGCTGTTGGCGCTCTACTTCGCGCTGCTCACGGTGACGCGAAGTCTCGCGGAGCGGGCGGTACGTGACCCGATCGCTCGAACGCTCGGTGCCGCCGAGATCGTGTCGTGCAACATGAGTCCTCGACTCGCCACGCCGCTGCGGTGGGAGTGCATCGTGTGCACCGCCGACACGGCGTACTGGTTCCCGATCGACCTGCTCGGCGACGGCGGCGAGCCGCGCCGCCTCGAGCGCCGGCTCGACGACCCGCGCATCGGCGATCCGCGAAATGCTGAGGCCGTGCGAGCGTGGCGCACGTTCACGCGTCACGCACTCGTGATGGTCGATGCCGACGGGCGCGCCACGTTGACGGACGCGCGCTACTGGTTCACGGACTTCTGCCGGCTGTCGTTGGCGGGGCCCTGACGCGCGCCCGTCACGTCGAGTGGGGCCGGTCGGGATCCGACGGGTCGGGATGGGGTTGTGCGGGTTTCAGCGTCGGCATCATCGGCGCGCTCGGCATGACCGGGGCACCCGGTCCACCGGTCGCGGCGCTTGGCGTGTCCAGCACCTGGAGCTGCCCCGTCGGGGTCTCGCCGGGCTTCTGCTTGAGCTGCACTTTCCAGGTCTGGACCTTCGCGCGCGCCGCGGCGTCCTCCGCTTCCTTCGGCCGACCGGCCTTCATCAAGAACAACGACAGGCTGGACCACGACATCGGGTCGTTCGGCTCGAGCTCCGACAGGCGCTTGGCGTATTCGACCGCGCGCTCGGCGTTGCCCTGCCGCAGTTGCGCCATCGCGATCGAGCGCAGTGCGTCGCGGTGATCCGGATCGAGCCCGAGCGCGTGTTCGAACTTGGCGATGGCGCCGGCGTAATCGCCGGTCGTGAAGGCTTTGAAGCCTTCCTTGAAGGATGCCTGAGCGTCGGACATCGGAACCCCGTTCGATTTGCGCGGGCAGTATGCGCCGCAGTCGCTTCGGCGCGCAACCTGTATCCTCGCGCCCTCGATCCAACGACGGAGTTGCGCATGCTGCTGAACGGCAAGAAGGGCTTGATCCTCGGAGTCGCGAACAAGCGGTCGCTGGCGTGGGGCATCGCTCGTGCCGCGCACCGTGAAGGCGCACGGCTCGCACTGACGTATCAGGGCGAGCGGTTGCGTGGTTCGGTCGAGGACCTGGCCTCCCAACTGACCGAACCGTTGGTGTTGCCCTGCGACGTGACGTCGGACGCCGATCTCGATCGCTGCGTCGCGCAGGTCGGGGAGACGTTCGGCCAGATCGACTTCGTCGTGCATGGCGTCGCGTTCGCGAAGCGCGAGGAACTCGAAGGCCGCTACGTCGAGACGTCGCGCGATGGATTCGCCGTCGCGCTCGACATCTCGGCGTTCTCGATGACCGCGCTGGCGCGCCGCGTCGAACCGTGGATGAAGAACGGCGGCGCGTTGTTGACGCTCACGTACCTCGGCGGGGATCGCGTGATCCCGCACTACAACGTCATGGGTGTGGCGAAGGCCGCGCTCGAGTGTTCGGTGCGCTATCTCGCCGTGGACCTCGGCCCGAAGAACATCCGCGTCAACGCCCTTTCGGCGGGGCCGGTCCGCACGCTGGCCGCGTCGGGGATCTCGGATTTCCCGAAGATGCTCGAAGTGGTGAAGGACCGTTCGCCGCTGCAGCGCAACATCGACCTCGACGACGTCGGCGACGCCGCCGTGTTCTTCCTGTCGGATCTCTCGCGCGCGATCACGGGCGAAGTGATCTTCGTCGACGCCGGTTTCCACAACATGGGACTGTGATCGCGCATGGCCATCTACGAATACGTCTGTTCGACCTGCGGCGGCCGCCTGGAAGTCATGCAGTCGATGAGCGCGGAGCCCTTGAAGAAGTGCGGCGAACACTGCGTCGCGAAGGACCGTTCCGGCAAGGGCACGGTCGCGCGTGTGCTCTCGGTCCCGAACGTGGGGAAGTCCGCGGGCGCGGGCGGCGGGGATTTCGGCGGTGGCGACATGCCGTCGTGCGGCTCGTGCGGCCGCATGGGTCCCGACGTGTGCAACTGATCGACTAGGTTCGCGCATCGTCGCGTACAGCGACGATGCGCGAACCTAGTCGATCCCCACAAGGTGTCCGCGGCGGGACGACCCGCCCCGCGGCCGACGCCATGCAAGTCTTTTGCCCAAGTCCGTCACCCAGCAGGGGTCCGCGGGCTAGCAGCCTGTTGAAGAGGTCTTCCGGCACTCGGCCGGCTGCGATCGAGCTTGGCTTCGTTGCGCCTTCTCCGCGTGTCTCTCCGTCGATACGCCACGTCGGCGCGTCTCGCCCTGCTCGTTCTCGCTTGCCCGACTGCTCGGCAGATTTCTTCGACAGGTTGCTCATCGGGGTCAGGTTCGACGAAGGGGTCCGCGCCCGCTCCGGCGGGCCGGGATCGTCCCGGCACTGGGCCGGCGCCCATGCCCCCTGGTCGACGCCAGTCTCCGAAGGTGAACTGCGAGTTCTCGTCGAGGCGAACCTGAGGTAACCTCTGAGCGCCTCTTGCCCCTAGACCCGAACCCATCCCGACACCGCAGCCCGGCGGCCGCTCGGATGGGAGTGCTTTCCCGCCGTACGTGCATCTGGTGCGCGCACGGCCCGTCGCAGCGGGAGATGTCCATGTCGATCCGTTCCGTTTGTTGCCTGATTGCCGCACTCGCGTTGACCAGCGTGTCCGCGTTCGGCGGGATCACGCTGAAGTCGGTCCAGTTCCCGTCGACGCTGAGTGGGACCGGCGGGACGACCAACCCGCCCAGTCAGGCACCGCTTTCCCAGCGGGTCGTGTTCGTCTTCAGCGGCAAGCCGAAGATCGGACCTGGGATCGCGGCCGGCGTCCGGATCGAAGTGTCCGCGCTGAACTCGAGTGGTCAGCCGACCGGGCAATTGGCATTCGGCACGTTCAGCGTCTCCGGCAAGAAGTTGATCTTCACGCCGCGGCTGCCGACGGGCGATCTCCCGGACAGCTTCGGGCCGACGACGGACATCGCCGCGAACGCATCGCTGCCGGGGCTCCTGCCGGGCACGACGTATTCGATCAACCTCGAACTCGCCGGCGGCAACGCCGTCAAGAACTACTCGAAGACGTCGCCGAACATCTCGCTCCCCATCCTGTTCACGACCGCGCCGACGACCGTCGGTTCGATCGGTGCGGCTGGGTTCTACGCGTTCGCGTCGACGACGGCGCCGAAGCTGTTGAAGAAGAACGGCGTCGCTCCGAAGACGAAGACGACGGGCATCCACCCGAACATCCTGTTCGACTCGGCGGGCACCTTCGCCGCGATCCCGACGTCGAAGAAGCCTCCGTTCACGTTGCGTTTCGGCGCGCCGCTGAACCCGGAGCCCGAGAACGTCCTCGAGCGCATCCGACTGCGCGCGATCCTCGACGGCAGCGCGACGCCGATCGACGTCGGGATCCCGATCTCGGTCGTGCTCAGCGAGAACGTGACGAATCGCTCGACGGTCCTCGTGTACCCGAACGGGTCGTTGCCCTTCGGTCATACGCTGGCGCTCGAAGTCTCCGACTTGCTCGAGAACATCTCCGGCGCATTCGCGAACGACGGTTCGACGCCGGAAGCATTCAAGGAAGTCGCGCGTTACGTCGTCACGCCGGACCCGAATCCGGGCAACGCGCTCGACGGCGAGATCTTCGAGAACTTCGACACCAACGCGCGAGAGGACACCTCGATCGTCGCGTCGGGCTCGCAGCTCGCGAGCTGGAACGGTCAAACGGACGGAGCGCTTCGCGCCTCGTTCGGTTTCGGCGGGGACGGCTCGCTCGGACCGTTCGCGGCTCCGACGGCTGGTGTGCTCACGATCACGCTCGACACCGACTTCCAGACCTTCCCGCTGTTGTCCGGCGCCACGCCGGGCGCGGAGCCCGGCACGGTCGTGAAGGGCGGCGTGTTCAAGTTCACCGACTTCCACCTCCCGTCGAACGTCACGTTGCGCGCGGTCGGGACCAACCCGCTCGTCATCACGGCGACCGGCGACGTCTTGATCGAGGGGTTGATCGAGTGCTCGGGCCAGAACGGAACGGGTGACGATACGTTCAACTCGGCGATCGCACCTGCGCCAGGCGGTTCCGCGGGCGCTGGCGGCGGCAAGGGTGGCGATGGTCACCCGGTGTTCGTGCCGAAGGGGTCGAAGTCGCTGATCTACATGATCACTCCGCAATTCGGACAGAACGGGTTCGGCACGGGCAACGCTCAGCCGATCGGCGGTGGTGGCGGACAGAGTGGTGCGACGCTGCCGTGGAACGGATTCGGCAATGGCGCGAACTGCGGAACGTTCAACGAAACCGGCGACGGAAGCCGTGGTTCCGGTGGTGGCGGCGGATCGCTGAACGTGTTCCTGCCGGAAGCACCGGAGCCGATCACGGTTCCAGTGTCGGGTCGGCGCGGTGGGTTCGGCATCGGCAACCACTTGCCGTTGACGTTCTCGCCCGGACTGCCGTTCCCGGTTCCGAACAACCCGAAGGCGTATGACGGCGTCAGCTTCAACGCGGTCGCGCGCCCGAACCCGAATCCGACGTTCGCCGAGGCGGTCCAGCAAGGGCTGATCTTCGACGCGGCGGTCGGGTTGAACCTGACGACTTCGTGGGCATTGTCCAAGCGCGTGACCTTCGGCGGTAGCCCGGGTCAGGCCGTGTTCTCCGATGCGGACGCGAACAACAACTTCGTGGGCGAGGCCGGCGAGATCAAGGCGATCGTCGGCGGCCAGGGCGGAGGTGGTGGCGGCTCGCGGACCGAGGGTCTGTCGCTCGACTGCACCAAGGCCACGCTCTCCGTCGGCTTCCCACTGACCGTGCTCGACTGCAAGGGTGCGGGCGGCGGCGGAGGAGGTGGCGCGATCATGATTCAGGCTCTCGGCGAGATCCGCCTGAAGGGCACGGCGGCGCGCATCCGCGCAGTCGGCGGCAGCGGCAGCGGTGGCGAGACGACCCAGGGCGGTGACGTCGGCGGCAACGGCGGCGGCGGCTCGGGCGGCTCGGTCATCCTGCAATCGGCCGAAAACGTCGTCATGGAGGCGACCGCGAATCCCAACGTGGTGAACCGCGTGATCGATGTCTCCGGTGGTTGCGGCTTCAACGCGTTCATCCTGCTGAACGGTTCGACCGGAACCAGCGGCGCGGACTCGGGCTCGCTGCAAGTCGGTGACGGCGCTCCGGGCGGCCCGGGCATCATCCAGGTGCAAGTGCCGGTCGGCGTCACTCCGACGCTGTTCGCGACGCAGATCGGCGCTCGGGTGTGGAAGTCGATGACGAACCCGCCGAAGGGCATCAATTGCCCGTTCTCGACGTCGTCGCCCGGCAACTCCGAGTTCATCGACGTGCTGGTGCCGATCGCGAAGACGCCGGTCCCGTTCACGTCGAAGTCGTCGGCGCGCTCCACGTGGTACGACCTCGGTCTGATCACCCCGCCGTTCCGTCCGCTCGTCAACACGACGGCCGGCGCGATCGCGGGACCGGTGTTCGGGATCCCAGGGGACGCGCCGCTGTTCAAGGGCACGAACCCGTCGACCGGACTGGTCGAGGTCGATGGGCAAGGCAACGTCGTCAACCCGTTCGACAACGATTTCGACGTCGACGCTCCCGATCTCGGCGTTCCGGACTTCCTGCCGCAGGGCACGGATCTCCAGACCGTTGCGATCCGATTCCAGGGTGCGGACGAGGACGCGCTGAACCCCGGATTCCCGGACCTCGGTACGGCGACCGCATTCGTCACCGACGCTACGCAGCTGAACGGATACCGGTTCATCCGCTACGAGATCGAGTTCAACATCGCAGCCACGGTGGGCGTCGTCCCGACGCCGACGACTCCGCGTCCGCAAGTGAACTTCCTGCGCATCCCGTTCCGCTACTAACAGGCTGCCAAGAGAGCGTGAATCGATCCGATCGATTCGCGGTCCCGGCTTCCGGAGGCTCAGCTTCCGATAGGGCTTGAATGAATCGGGGGGTCGGACCCAATGGGTCCGACCCCCCGATTCGTTGCATGCGACCCGCCGGATGCGGCATCGCCGCGCATCACGACGTCTCGAGGATCTCCTTCAGCACCGTGCGTGCGGCAGCCTTCTCGTCGTCGGTGTCGCAGCAGAGGATCAGCGTGACCCCCGCGAGGATGCGGCGCTGCAAGTCGAACACGACCTCACGTCGACTCGGTTCCGACGTCTCGGCGCGGTAGCGCCCGTAGAAGCCGGCGAGCGAGATCTTGTTCTTCTTGAGGTCCTTCAGCAGCTCGGGGGATGGACCGAGGTCCTTGGCCCAGAGATCGATCGCCTCGCGCGGAATGCCGCGTGGCCACTTGCGCATCACCAGGACCCGAAAGCCAGCGGACTTCGGCGGAAGCTCTTTGATGTTGACCGTTTGGATCACTCTGCCTCACGCTCCGGGCGTTCTTCCCTACTTCTTCAGGGCCTTCTCGTCGAAGGGCCCGCGAAGCATATCGAGCGCGCACGCGGTCGCGCCGGGCATTTTTTCCACAGGCCGTGGGCGGCCCGCTGAAACGGCTGTTAACGCTCTTCCGCGAGGATCTTCAACCACACGTCGAGGTCGGGGTCCTCGATGTCGGAGCCCGTCGTTCCGCCGACGTAGCCGAGTGCCGCGAGTTCTTCGAGCTCGGCCGCGTTGAACACGATGCGCTTGCCCGATCGAAAGCGCTGATCTGCCGCGTTGTCGCGCAACCAACGTTCGATCCCATCCGCCATCGGTCTCCACGTCGCGCGATCGAGCTGTCCGAGCAGGTTGGTGGTCTCGAGTACATCGCTGCGGAGATCGAAGAACGAGCGAGTCGGCTCCGATGCCGCGAGGATCAACTTCGCGTGCGGCGTGCGCGCCGACTTCGCCGGCAGGTGCGCGTGCTCGGAAAAGGCGACCAGCGTTCGTGCGTGTCCCGACAAGAAGCCTTCGAGCGACTCGCCTTGCCACGAGGACGGTCGCTCCGCACCGACGAGGGTCGCGATCGTCGGCGCGACGTCGAGCAGGCGGACTTGCTCCGGCACCATGCGAGAGGACAGCGAAGGGTGATGCATGATCAGCGGCACGCGCAGGTTCTCGTCGAACAGCGTGTAGCCGTGTCCGGAGCCGCCGTGCTCCCAGAACTCCTCGCCGTGATCCGCGGTCACGACGAGCAGCGTGTCGTCGGCCAGACCGCGCTGTTCGAGGCTCTCCCAGAAACGCCGTAGCCAATCGTCGGTCGCCGCGATCGACGCGTCGTAGAGGTCGCGGATGTAGCGGCGGTCGGCGTCGTCGAGTGCTCCGGCCTTCGCTTGCTCCTCGTGGTTCTGCACCAGATCGGCGATGCGGTCGTGGAAGGCCAGCGCGCCCGAATACGGCGCGACCCAGGTCGCGTGGTAGCTCGCGGGCGGCTTGTACTTGTGGACGTCGTAGGTGTGCAGGAACAGGAAGAAGCGCTCGTCCTCGCGAATGCCTCGCAACCACTGCATCGCGCGCTCGACGGTCGTCTCCATGTTGAGGCCGGCGTCGTCGTAGATCTCGAAGCCCTGCGTGAAGCCGATCTTCGCGGCCATGAATCCGCCCGACGTCACCGCGTGCGTTCGGAAGCCGGCGTCGGCGAGGACTTCTGCCAGCATGTCGGCCGAGTCGCTGATGTGGCCGGGGTCCTCGAAGCGCCCCATACCGAGCACGCTCGGGTACAGCGACGACAACATCGACGCGTGCGATGGGGCGGTCCACGGCGCTTGCGCGATGCACTGGTCGAACGCGACCCCGCTCCGTCCGATGCGATCGAGGAACGGCGACGTGTTGCGTTCGTAGCCGTGGAGTCCGAGGTGATCGCGTCGCAGCGTGTCGATCGACACCAGGATCACGTTCTTCGGCCGCGACGACTCTCGAGTGCATGCGGGGAGCGCCGCGCCGATCACGGCGAGGAGCACGGGCAGTTGGGCGAGGCGCATGGGCGGAGTATACAAGGGCCCCGTTCGAGCTCGCCCCGGCGCGGAGGAAGCATGCCGAGTGTCGTCAGCGTCAACAGCAGCGTGGTGCGCCCGGAAGACGCGTTGGTGTCGGTGTTCGACCGCGGCTTCCTGTTCGGCGACAGTGTCTACGAGACCTTCCGTACCTACGACGGCATCCCGTGGCTCGAGGACGAGCACTTGGTGCGTCTCGGCAATTCCGCCGATCGCATGGGCCTGCCGTTGCCGGGAGGGCTTGCTCGCGTGAGGGACGACGTCGCGCGTGCGTTGAACGAATCGCACGAGGCGACCGCGGCCGTACGCATCGTCGTGACGCGCGGCGCGAAAGTCGGGCTCATCGATCTCGACCCCGGCACCGCGGGGACGCCGGACGTCTACGTGCTGGTTCGGCCGTACACGCCGGTCCCGGAAGCGACCTACCGGTCCGGCATCGAGCTCGCGTTGGTGGGGGTGCGCCGCAATGCTCGCGACGCGCTCGATCCCGCGATCAAGAGCGGCAATTACCTGAACAACATGCTGGCGCTGCGCGAGGCCAAGTCTCGCGGCGCCTACGAATGCGTGATGCTGAACAAAGATGGCTTCCTCGCCGAGGGGTCGACGTCGAACGTGTTCCTGGTGAAGGACGGCGTTCTCGCGACTCCCGCGCTCGACAGCGGCATCCTGGCCGGGGTCACGCGCGCGTACCTGCTCGGACTCGCGCGAGCGGAGGGCATCCCGGTGCGCGAAATCCTGCTGCGCGAGAGCGATCTGCGCGCGGCCGACGAGGTGTTCATCTCGGGAAGCCTGAAGGAAGTGCTGCCCGTTGCGCGCGTCGACGGAACGCCCGTCGGCGCCGGCCGTCCCGGTGCGCTGACCCTGCGATTGCTGCACGCGTATCGCTCGGGGATCGCCGCCGCGCGGCGTGTGCGTTGACGGATCGTGGTGTCGAATCGCGTGGTATGGACGCTCGTTCCCCTCGCGCAGCGTTCCCGCTGCGCTCGTTGACGCGGAGGCTCGATGACCTGGATCTGGTGTGTGGCGGCGTTCCTCGCCGGCGCGTTGGTCTCCGTGCAAACCGGGATCAACACGCAACTCGGCCGCCAGCTCGGGCAACCCTTGCAGGCCGCGTTCGTGTCGTTCGTGATCGGAACTCTCGCGCTCGGGCTCGCACTGCCGCTCCTGCGCGTGGCGTACCCGGCGCCGGCTCGCGTGGGCGCGGTCGGCCTTCCGTTGCTGACCGGCGGAGTCCTCGGCGCCATCTTCGTGTTCTCGATGATCGCACTCGGGACTCGATTGTCCGCCGCGGTGCTGGTCGGTCTCGTCGTCGGCGGTCAATTGATCGCGTCGCTCGTGCTCGATCACTTCGGCTGGCTCGGCTTCCCGCAGCACGCGTTGTCGGTACCGCGCATCGTCGGTGCCGGGCTCATCGTGGCCGGCGTGTTGCTGATCCGAAAGTTCTGAAGCCGCGGGTCGATCCGGTAGGTCCGGCACCGCAAATCCGCCTCGGCGTCTGCCTCCCGCAGCTCGTGGGATTCACCACGGCGGTCATTCTCGATGGGCTGCCAAGCCTCCCCGAGAGGACGTCGTCGAGAACTTCGAAGGGTCTGTGACCGTTCACGCGCCGGCTGGTACAACCTGAGCCCGTTGCCCCGGTTCCGCGTGAAGGAGGCTCGATGGTCCCGCCGCACACGGACGCTGCCGACTCGAACGGCGGTCACAACGGCAAACGTCGAACGTTCGAAACCGTCGTCACCGACGTGCAGATCGAAACGCCCGATTCGGCGACGCTGTTCTTGCACGCGCGGCCGGAAGATCGCGACTACCTCGCCGGGCAATTCCTGACCATCGACCCGCATCAGTTCGACGCATTGCGCAACCTGATCGGCTACCTCGAGGACGCGAAGGGCCAGAAGGAAACGGCGCGCGCGTACTCGATGGCGTCCGGACCGCACGACCACGACATCGCCATCACGGTCAAGATCGAGCCGTACATCAGCGGGGAGACCAAGTACCCGCCGCTCTTGTCGCCGTTCCTGGTGCGCAGTTGTTTCCGCGGCATGCAGATGACGGTGGCGGGACATTCGGGGCACTACGCGATCGGCCCCGACATCGCCACGAAGACCGACCACCTCATCCACATCGCCGCCGGTTCCGGCATCGTCCCGAACTACGCGATGCTGCGCTGGGCGCTCGAGGTCGGCCTGCCGCTGCGGCACACGCTCGTCTACGGCAACAAGACGTGGCGCGACGTCATCTATCGCCGTCAGCTCGACGATCTCGTCGATCGCTTCCACGACAAGCTGCGCGTCGTGCATGCACTCACGCGCGAAACCGACTTCCAACAGTGCGCTGGACGTGACGTGCGCCGCGGCCGGGTCACCGAAGCCCTGCTGCGCGAAGTGATCGAGGATCCGCGCAGCGCGTTGGTCTACACCTGCGGTCCGGCGATCACGCGTTGGGAGAAAGTGCGAGCGCGCGAGGCTGGGCAAGTGCCGGCTCCGCGCTTCATCGAGAGCACGCTGGCCGCGCTCGAAGCGATCGGCGTTCCGAAGGACCGCATCCACAAAGAGGCGTACGGCTGAGCCGCCTCGGCCGCCACGCGATCTACACCCTCACGATTCGACGACGAACTCCGCGATCAGGTCGGTCAGTGGATCGATGAAGCTCTCGAGGCGATGGTCGCCGCCATCGAAGCGCACGAATCGCAGCGGCGCCTGCCACACGCGCGCGACGTGCTCGGAGCACTCGAGGGGTACGGTCGCGTCGGCGCTGCCGTGGACGAGCAGCGTCGGCACCTCGATCGCGCGTGCTAGTTCGTCTTCGTCCAGGGTCCGCGCGTCACGCAACAGATCGAACGCGAGCTCCGCGCTGAAGAACTCGCCGCTGTAGCGCAGGACGTTCGTGCGCTCCCAATGCCCCAACGCGTCGCCACCGAGGCGGTGTTCGAATCGTTCACGGAACCCGAACGCCGGAGCGATCAACGCGAGTCGTTCGACGTGCGGTTGGAGTTTCGCGGCCGCGCGCGCGGCCACGAGTCCACCGAGGGACGAACCGATCAGCGTGAGCGGGGTCGAGTGCGCCATCGCCGCGATCACGGCGAACGCGTCGCGCAGATGGCGCGAGACCGACATCGTCGCGAAGGCGCCGGACGAGTCGCCATGGCCCTCGTAGTCGAGCGCGAGCATGCGCGCGCCCCGCGCCGCGAGGGCGCGTCCGATGCGCGTGGCCTTCGATCCCGACCGCACGGAGCCGAATCCGGGTAGGAACAACGCGGTCGCTCGCGGCGCAGCGTCGACGGGGCCCCAGTCGTCGACCGCCAGTTCGACGTCGGTGCCGGGCACGCGCACGCGATGGCCTCGCGGCCGCGGATCGATCACGGTCGCTTCGCCAACGTCGCGACCACCACGAGCGAGCGATCACCGCGCTGCAGCGTGAGCTCGACCGCGTCGCCGGCGCATTTGCTTCGCGCCATGAAGTCGGAGAACCCGCGGCGGTCGCGCATCGGCTTGCCGTCGCACGCGACGATGAGATCGCCGACCATCACGCCGGCTTTTTCCGCGGGCATCCCCTTCGCGACTTCGGCGATCGCCACGCCGACCGCGGGACTCGGGACGTCGTTCAGCGTCACGCCGAGGTATGCGGGCTCGACGTCGGTTCCGCTCTTCAGACGTTCGACCGCCGCGAGGACGGCGTCGATCGGCATCGCGAACCCGAGCCCGGAGTTCTGTCCGAACGGCCACTCCGGCGACAGCACGATGCCGAGAAGGCGTCCGCGCAGGTCGACCAACACGCCGCCTGCGTTCTTCACGTTCGTCCCGGCGTCGGTCTGGATGGCGTCGCGCCACGGATCGAGTCGATGCAGTGCCGAGACGACGCCGACCGTGACGAACGGGTCCGGCGTCGCCGGTGGGCCGTGCGGGGCGGCGACGGCGATCACGAATTGACCTTCCTGCAAGCCGGAGGTCGCGACCGATTCGAGCACTTCGAACTGCGTGCCGCGGGGTTTGTCGAGCACGAGCAACGCCAATCCGGCTTTGCGATCGTGCGCGAGTACGGACGCGCGATAGGTCTTGCCGTCGCTGGTGTGGGCTTCGATCGAAACGACGTCGTCGGGGAATTGCTTCGACGGTGCCAACACGTAGCCCTGCGCGTCGACGATCGTTCCAGTGACGGCGCCTTCGCGGACCAACACCGGCGGTCCTTTCGGAGCGTCCCTCGGCTTGCTCGGCTCGGCGGGCGGTGGGGCAGCCTGGCCTTCGCCGGGAGTCGCCGTCGCTTCGGCCGCAGGGGTGGCCTTCGTGACGACCAACGTCACGACCGCGGATCGTGCGCGCATCGCGGCGGCGTGGAACGCGGTCGACAGCGCCCGTGCTCGTGAGCGCGGTGGCAACACCGTGCGAGGCGGCGGGAACGCGTCGGCGACTCCGGCCACGCCCTCGTAGGCGCCGCGGATCTGGTCCATCGGGGTCAGCAACGCGAGATCCTGCAAGCTCGGCTGCTGCCGGAACACACCGACGAGTTGGCCGTCGACGTCGAAGTACGGGCAACCGTCCTGGCCGGGGTTCGTGGCCGCGGAAGTCTCGATGCGTGTGGTCCGTCCGCTCGCATCGCGATGCACGGCCGCGACGATGCCGAGTGTCACCGCCGGCGCCGACTCGGCCGCGGTGTCGAACGCGTTGCCGATCGACAACAGGAACTGACCGACGCGGACCGAGTCGGGCTCACTCGGCCGCGCGAACGGCAAGCGCTTGGCGTCGATCTTCAGCAGGCACGTGTTGGTGTCCGCGTGCGCGGAAACCCACTGCGCCGAGAACGTGCGCTTGTCGGGGAACGTGATCGCGATGCCTTTCGCGCGGACGTCGGGGTTCTCCTTGAACGTCTCCGCGACGCGCCCGTCCGTCAGCACGAATCCGTTCTCGGCGATGCACACGCCCGTGAACCCCGGACCGACGCGTACGACCGCTGGCGCGACCGCTTCGACGATGCGGACGAACTCGCGATCGAGCACGTCGAGCGACACCATTTGTGCGTTCGCGCGCGACGGCAGGAGCGACGCGCCGAGGATCGCGGTCGAGAGCGCGAACGCGCAACGCCAGCGCATCACTTGCGCTCCGCGCCCTGCGGGGCCTGCAGCGTCACCTTCTTCGTCAGCCCCTTGCCGTCGCGGACGAGGCGCAGCGAGATCGTGCGGCCGTTCGGCAGCATGGCCGTCTGGTTCAGCCAGGTCGTGTACGAGTCGACGTCCTTGCCGTTCAATTGCGTCACGCGATCGCCGACGCGGATGCCGACCTTGTGCGCCGGCGAGCCCGCGACGACGCCCGTGACGATCACTCCGCCCTCCGCGTGCGTCTGCGGCTGCACTTGGAGTCCCGAGTAACCGGCGACGACCTCGTCGTTCGCGCGCATGCCGGCCATGAACGCCTGCACCTGATCCCCAGGGATCGTGTAACCGACGCCGACGCTCGCGACGGCTTCACCGAGCGTCGCGATCTTGCCGTTGATGCCGATGACGCGTCCCGTCAGGTCGAACAGGGGACCGCCCGAGTTGCCCGGGTTGATCTCCGCGTCGGTCTGGATGGCGTTTTGATAATCGAACTGCCCGCCGGCCAATCGACCGAGCCCCGAGATGATCCCGAGCGTCACGATCGGTTCGCCGTCGAGCGCGAGAGCTCGCGGGTTGCCGCAGGCGATGGCCCATTGCCCGGGCTTCACGAGCTTCGTCTTCGCGAACTCGGCGGCTTGGAACGATCGGCCCTTCGCGCGCAGCAGCGCGAAGTCGTAGAGCTTGTGTTGCGACAGCACTTCGGCTTCGACGCGCTCACCGCCGGTCAGCACGACCTCGACACGCACCGCGTTCGCGATCACGTGGACGTTCGTCATGACCAACCCGTCGCGCGAGAGGATCACGCCGGAGCCGACGCCGCCGTTGACGACGTGCTTCTTGCCGTTCTGCTCGACCTCGACGAACTGCATGACGGCGACGGTGGACGCGCGCAGGCGCTTCGTCAACGCGACCATCGAGCGTTCGATGCCCTCGGCTTCTTGGATGCACGCTTCGAGCTCTTGCGCGTCCTGCGCCGGCGGCGCGGGCAGGATCGGTGCGAACGCGGCGACGCAGGCGAACAGGATCGAAGCCATGGGGCGGTCTCAGACGGACAGGGGCGTACGCAGTGCGTCCTCGCTCGCGGTCAGGACCTCGACGCCACTGTCGGTGATCAGCAGCGTGTGTTCGAACTGCGCGACGAGTTCGCCCTTCTTCTCGCACAACGGCGGATAAACCATGAGTTGGTCGTCGCGCGAGAGCGCGTTCAACGAATCCGAGACCGACTTGAACGGCAAGTGCGCGACCAAGTCGCGACTGCCGAACGGCAGTCCGCCGAATGCGCGGATCGCCTCGTAGACGCGGTCGTCGACACCCTTCGACTTCTTCAGGTCGCGGCGGACCATGAAGACGTGCGCATCGCCGCTCTCTTTGACGATGCCGGCACCGGTCGAGGCGAACGGTTCGATCGCGACGCACGTCCCGGGGCGCAACTTCCCCCGGCCGACCGGCACGTTCGGGATCTGCGGCGGCCCGTGGATGATCCAGCGGCCGACCGAGTGGCCGGTCAGGTTCTTCACCGGGCTGAATCCGAACGAGCGGATGACGCGCTCGACTTCGCGCCCGATCTCGACGACTTCGACGTCGGGACCCGCGACGCGGATGGCCGCGTCGAGCGCGGCCTGCGAGGCTTCCACCAGTTTGCGATTGCGACCATCGAGCGACAGGTCGACCGTCATCGCCGTGTCGGCGACGAAGCCGTCGACGTGCACTCCGCAGTCGATCTTCACCACATCGCCTTCTTGCAACGTGGTGGGGTCCCCGATCCATGCGCAATAGTGCGCAGCGATGTGGTTGCGGGACATCTGCAACGGGAAAGCCGGCTTGCCGCCGAGCTCCTCGATGCGGGCGTGGCCTGCGAGCGCGATGTCGATCATCTTGGCGCCGGGTTTGGCCAGTGACGCCGCGTACTTGCGCACGTGACACGCGATCGCTGCGGCTCGCCGCCATTTCTCGAGGTCTTGGGGGTTCATCGCCGGGCGATCCTACGGCCAGGCGGTCCCTCGCAACAAGCGCCACGATCGCGAGGCGCGGTGTTCGTGTTCGTCACGGATGGACGCGAGGTGTGGTCGAGCTTCCGCGCCCGGTCCGAAATCGGTCGCAGCGCGGAATCCGATTGCCGCAGTGTCAAGATCCGGCCCGAATCGCGTCGATCCTTGGGGCTCGGAGTTCGACGCCAACCCCATTGCGGTCCGACCGAAGGGTCGCTCGCGGGAAGTCGTCACCGAACTCCGCCGGCGCGGAAGCCGATCGCCCCGGCCGAGGGTGGCTTCCTTGACCGTTCGTGCGCGCAACGTAGACTGTCCCACCCTTTTTCCTGAATCGGCTCGGAGCGCGAGAGGGGAAACCCTCACGTGCGGAGGCACTGCATGAAGATCGCTGTCGTCGGCACCGGCTATGTCGGCTTGGTCGCTGGAACCTGTTTCGCGGAGAGCGGCAACACCGTCATTTGCGTCGACGTCGACGCCAAGAAGGTGGCGATGCTCAACGACGGCAAGATCCCGATCTACGAACCGGGACTCGAAGAGCTCGTCCACAAGAACGTGGAGGAGCAGCGCCTGTCGTTCACGACCGACATCGACGCGGCCGTGAAGAACTCGCTGGTCGTGTTCATCGCCGTGGGCACGCCGCCCGACGAGGACGGCTCGGCCGACCTCAAGCACGTCCTCGCCGCGGCCCGTTCGATCGGCAAGGCGATGAACGGCTACAAGATCGTCGTCGACAAGAGCACCGTGCCGGTGGGCACCGCGCAGAAAGTCGCTGCCGCGATCGCCGAGAACACGTCGCACCCGTTCAACGTGGTGTCGAACCCCGAGTTCTTGAAGGAAGGCGCGGCGATCGACGACTTCATGAAGCCGGACCGCGTCGTCATCGGCACCGACGACCCGCGCGTCGCCGAGATCATGAAGGAGCTGTACGCGCCGTTCGTCCGCTCGGGCAACCCGATCATCATCATGGACATCGCGTCGGCCGAACTGACCAAGTACGCCGCCAACGCGATGCTCGCGACGCGCATCAGCTTCATGAACGAGATCGCGCAGATCTGCGATCGCGTGGGCGCGAACGTCACGAAGATCCGCGAGGGCATCGGCTACGACTCGCGCATCGGGATGCCGTTCCTCTACGCCGGTTGCGGATACGGCGGCTCGTGCTTCCCGAAGGACACGCGCGCGATCATCTCGACCGCAAAGGTCCACGGCTACGACTTCCAGATCATGCGCGCGGTGGAGGAAGTGAACGCCAATCAGAAGAAGTGGCTGTTCAGCACCGCGCACCGCTTCTTCAAGGGCGACCTGAAGGGCAAGAAGTTCGCGATCTGGGGTCTCGCGTTCAAGCCGCGCACCGATGACGTACGCGAAGCCTCGGCGCTGATCCTGATCAACGAGCTGCTGAAGGCCGGCGCGACCGTGCATGCGCACGACCCCGAGGCGATCCACACGACGAAGCGCGAGATCGGCGACAAGGTCTCGTACCACGAGCACATGTACGAAGCCCTGCCCGGCGCCGACGCTCTGTTCGTCGTGACCGAGTGGAACGAGTTCCGCAACCCGGACTTCGACAAGATGAAGTCGCTGATGAAGTCCGCGGTGATCTTCGACGGACGCAATCTCTACAACCCGTCGACGCTCGGCCCGCTCGGTTACAAGTACTACCGCATCGGCGCGCCCGGCGTGCCGTGAGCTGTGCGAGCGTGGATCCTCTCGATGGATCCACGCGGGACGCGACGGTGCGAGAACGTGAATCGATCCGATGGATCCACGTTCTCGGCCTCGCCAAGTTCACTGCTCGTGGGTCATGAAAACGGGGCGCGCGACCCATCGGTCGAGCGCCCCGTTTCGTTGGGTCTCGCGCGGCTCGACCTCGCGTCTGCGTGAGGCCGAGGGCGCTCCGACCGAGTCGAATCACGTCCGGTCAGCGATTGCCGTAGTTGTCGCGATCGCGATAGCCGCCACCGCCGCTACCGCTGCCGCCGCGGTCGTATCCACCGCCACCGCCACCGCTGTAGCCACCGCCGCCCCGGTCGTAGCCGCCGCCGCCGCCACCGCTGCCGCCGCGGTCGTATCCACCACCACCGCCGCCGCCATAGCCACCACGGTCGTAACCGCCGCCGCCACCTCCGCCGCCGCGATACCCACCGCCGCCGCCACCGCCCCGATATCCGCCGCCGCCACCACCGCCACCGCCGCGGTAACCGCCACCTCCGCCGCCGCCACGGTAGCCACCGCCACCGCCGCGTCGACCGCCACCACCGCCGCCACCGTAACCGCGCGATGGGCCGCGACCAGCGCCTCCGCGCTGCGGCGCGCGCTGCCGTTGATCCGCGTCGCTCTCCGGGTCATGCGGAGTCCACTTCGTGCCGAACACACGCCTCCGGACCCTGCGCGCTGTGCGCGCAAGAAGTCGGGTCAGCTCGAGCATCTGTTCGATCGGGATTTCTTCCCCAGCAGCCAACTGTGCGAGTTGTTCCGCCGTGGCTTTGAGATTGTCGGCGAGTCGGGCGACCTTCTCCCTCGCAACGGTCGCGGACGGCCCTTCGGTCTCGGTCATGAAAGTCGGGTCCTTCGTGGATGAGTTCGACGCCGGGCCGTGGCCCTCTTCCGCTTCCCTGAGCCCCTCCTCGGACCGGGCGTCGATCGATGTGCTTACGTCTGGCTTTCAAAAACACAGCGTCGGCCTAGGCGGGTCCGACGCGGGCCCGAGTGTAACACTGGCTCCGGACGTTGCTGGGAACGCACGAATTACTGCGCGCGCTCCCAAGCGCTGTTACGCATGTGAAACATTCGACGATCTCTTGCGAATTACCGCCACCCCCTCGGGCGGCCGCGGGAGTTCTTCGGGAGCCCCGCCGCCCGTTCAGGAAGAACGACCCGGCCGGGCTCGTCGCTGGCCGGGTCGTTCCTGAACGTCGCGTCGTCGCGTCGACGAACCAACTCCGTGCCCGTTTCCGACGGCGTGCGCCGCCCGACTCATCCGAGCGGAGTCACGAGCTGCGAGCCATCGACGCGATGGACGTCACTCGTCGTCGTCGGTTTCGGCCGGCGCCGCGCTGCCGTCGAGTTGTCGTGCGGATCGCATGCGACCGAGGGCTTCTTCGACGTCGGCGGTCCAGTACGGGCTGTCGGCGAAGCGCTTGCGCACTCCCTCGATGACCTTGCGCGCGTCGTCCTTGTTGCCGGCCTTGAGCAGCGACAGCGCTGCGAGGTCGGCGGCGCGAACAGCGGCAACCGCCTGCGTCGGCGTCTTGTCCGCGATCGACAACCACGTCGATCGCGCGGCCGCGCCGTCGCCGGCGCGCTCCTGGACCCGCCCGATCCACGTCAATGCCTTCGCGCCCTCCGTCTCCTCGTGCGGGTACTCGTCGAGGACGAGCCGGTAGGCCGCGATCGCCTCGTTCGGCTTGCCGGCACGTCGCAGGATGTGCGCGAGCTCGTTCTGCGCACGAGCCGCGAAGCGCGGCGCCGCCTTCCCGCGCGCGGCGGCTTGCTCGAACGCCGTCGCCGCAGCCGCGGTGTCGCCGAGAGAACGTTGGAGTTCACCGATGCGGAACGCCGCCTCGGCACACGCGCGCTCGTCCTGCGCGAAGCGCTCCGCGACCGCGCCGTACGCCGCGATCGCGTCCTCGAGGATCTTGCGCTTCTCTTCGCCGGTCTTCTTGAAGGACTGGCGGCGGATCTGGCCCGCACGATCGAGCACCTGCTCGGCCGAATCGTCGGCCTTCGCCACCGCGGCCTTGCCCGCGTCCTCGGCTCGCGCGAATCCCGCGATCGACGCCAACACCAACACCATCAGCCACACGTGACGCACGCTCATGGACTCCTCCTTGGCGAATGGGCGGGTGGCGCGCGCGGTCTCGATCCCCGAATTCGGCCGAGGCGGACGACTTCGGGGTCGTCGACCACGGGAGTTCCTGGGAGCGCGAGATCCGATGCAGCCGAACCGCCGATCGCGACGACCTGCCGTTGAGATGGCGCAGCGCACTGCGGCTGCGTCCGCGTGGAGGACGGCGGCGAGGTCGCGGAGTTACCGGAGCGGAGCGACCGAACTCGGTCGTTCAGTCGGCGCGGATGTGGTTGTCGTCGAGCAGGACGACGGGGCGGCGATGGTGTCCGGCGAGGTCGGCCTGCGTCGGACCCTCGATCGGCAACGAGAACACGAACGTGCTTCCGGCCCCGACGCGGCTCGACACGGCCATCTCGCCGCCGAGATGTTCGACGATGCCCTTCGACAGCGGCAGCCCGAGTCCGGCTCCCGGAGGCTTCTCGGTCAGCGTGTCGCCGACCTGCTTGAAGCGTTCGAAAATGCGCAAGCGTGCGTCGTCCTCGATGCCGACGCCGTGATCGCGCACGAACACGCGGACGACCTTGCCGTCGTTGTGCGTCCAGACCTCGATGGTGCTTTCCTGTGCGGAGAACGTGATCGCGTTCAACAGCAGATTCGCGAGCACCTGACGCACGCGATCGGGATCGCTGATCACCGGTGGCGTCTCGCCGCGGCGCGAGATCGTGAGCGTCAGTCGCTTCTCACGCACCAGCGGCGCGAGCGTGCCCGCCATCTCTTCCGCGAGCGCGAGGAGATCGACGCGCGTGAGGTGCCAATGCACCTCGTTCGACTCGATCTTGACCAGGTCGATCAGGTTGTTGACGAGGCGAGTGAGTCGTTCGGTCTCGACGATGGTCTGCGTCAGGAACGAGCGACGCGTCTCGGCGTTGACGTCGTCGAAGTCGCGCACGACCTCCGCGGCGATCCGGATGTTCGTGAGCGGCGTCTTGAACTCGTGCGAGACGTTCGAGAGGAAGTCGTCCTTCATGCGATCGAGACTCTGCAAGTCGGTCAGCGCTTGCTCGAGCTCGGCCGTGCGCGCGCGGACGCGCTGCTCAAGGTGGGCGTTCGACTCGACGAGGAGCCTTTGCGACGCGGCCAGCCGCCACGCCATGGTGCGGAACGAACGCGACAACACGCCGATCTCGTCGCGCGTGCGCGGCAACGTGGCGACCTCGGCATACGAGCCTCGAGCGAGCGCGCGCGTCGCGCGGATCAACTTGCGCACGGGGTGCATCGCGGAGCGCAACGCAACCAACGCGGCGAGCGTCCCGAGCAGGAGGTCGATCACGACCAGCCAGACGGTTTGGGTTCGCGCCTCGGCCAAGCGACGCATCAGTGCGTGTCGCGAGATCCCGATGCGGACGAACCCGATCGTGCGCTCCGCATCGTTCGTGTCGGAGGACGGGACCGTGGCGCGGATAGGCGCCTCGAACTCCGTCATCGCTTCGCCGTCGACGTCGAGCGCTCGCGGGCCGTCGACGATGCCGCCGCCGAACTCGCGCGCCGAACGCGGTGGTTCGATCGAGTCGTCGTTCCAGGTCGCCACGACGTGGCCGTCGGTGTCGAACACCGTCGCGTAGTGCACGTGCTCCTCGAAGCGCAGCTCTTCCAGGCGCTCTTGCAGCCGTCGATCGTCGCGACCGACGACTTCGCGCGCACTGGAGCGGGCGAATTGGCGCGCGACGCGCGACCCACGTTCGTCGTGGACGCACAGGATCTCGGCGCGACTGCGCAAGTCGACCACGACGCCCATCGTCATCGCGGTCGCCGCGACGACGAGCACGAACGCCGCGCCGAGCTTGAACCGCAGACCGTGGACGAAATCAGGCAGACGCACGGAGCCCCCGTGACCGACGACGGATACCCGGCGAGCCTTATCGGCTGGCACGCCGTCGGACCTGTGCGGAATCTGCGGAATCCTCGCGCCGATCCCCAGATCGACCCATCCGACGAGCTCCGTGCACGCGTAGCGCCCCCGTTCCCGACGGTGTCCTGCGGAGGTGTTCGATGCGCGTTCCCCATTCCTTCATGCTCGTATTCACGGCGACGCTCGTCTGTGTCAACGAGCCCATCGTGCATGGGTCGAGTCACCGCGAGGCTCCGCTCGTCACCGAGATGCCGAAGGTCGACGGCACGGACTTCTACATGTTCCGCAGTTACGAGGCCGGTCACGACGACTCGGTGATCCTGATCGCCAACTACCAGCCGCTGCAGGACGCGTACGGTGGCCCGAACTACTTCTTCATGGATCCGGAAGCTCGCTACGAAATCCACGTCGACAACGACGGCGACTCGCGCGAGGACCTGACGTTCCGCTTCCGCTTCGACAACGCGCTGAAGGCGACGGCCCTCGACGTCGGAGCGCCCGGCCAGACCAAGTCGGTCGCGATCCCGCTGGTCACCGGGATCGGCGCCGTCAGCGCCGCCGACGCCTCCGTGCTGAACCTGACCGAGACGTTCACGGTCGACGTCGTCCGCACGACGAACAAGGGCAAGAAGAGCGCGACGTCGGTCGCGCACGGCTCGTCCGGTGCGCTGTCGTTCGCGAAGCCAGTGGATCACATCGGCACGAAGACCATCCCGGACTACGCCGCGTATGCCGCTGCGCACGTGGTCCCGATCGCGCTGCCGGGTGGTTTCACCGGGCGCATGTTCGTCGGTCAGCGCGACGATCCGTTCGTCGTGAATCTCGGTCAGGTCTTCGACCAGGTCAATATCGCGAACCCGATCGGCGCGCCCAACGCCGTGCCGGACCGCATCGAGGACGCGAACGTGACGTCGTTCGTGCTCGAGATCCCGATCGCGTTCCTCGTCGACGGCGACGAGACGGTGATCGGCGGATGGACGACCGCGAGCCTCCCGAAGAACCGCGTGCTGCGCGCGAATCCGACGTTCGAGGTGCCGACCACCGAGAAGACGAAGGGAAAGTACGTCCAGGTCTCGCGCCTCGGCATGCCCCTCGTCAACGAGGTCATCGTCGGCTTGCCCGACAAGGATCGCTTCAACGCGAGTCAGCCGAGTGGCGATGCGCAATTCCTCGACTACGTCACGCACCCGACGCTGCCCGAGATCCTCGAGATCTTGTTCTCGGGCGCCGGTGTCCAAGCGCCGAACCTGTTCCCGCGCACCGACCTGATCGCCGCGTTCCTGACTGGACTCGACGGCGTGAATCAGCCCGCGAACGTGAAGCCCGCCGAGATGCTGCGCTTGAACACGGCCACGGCGCCGACGCCGAGGGTGAATCAGAGCCGCCTCGGTCTGTTGGGCGCGGATGCGGCCGGATTCCCGAACGGGCGCCGTCTCGGTGACGACGTCGTCGATATCGAATTGCGCGTGGCGATGGGGGCGTTGATCGCGGACGCGCAGCTCGCTCCGTCGGGAGCGCTGCCGTTCACCGACGCGGCGCTCGTCGACGCGTCGATGTTCGGCGACACCTTCCCATTCGTGAACGACCCGTTCCCGGGCTCGCCGTGAAGCGTGTCGCGGCGCTCGTGCTCGGGCTCGCCGGAATCGCGAACGGGCACGACTTCTGGATCGAGCCGGCGCCGGCCGACGCGAAACGCGATGCACCGATCGACTGCGTGTTGCGTGTCGGCGACTTCGGTCGCGGCGACGTGGTGCCACGGTCCGACGCGCACATCGTTTCGTTCCGCGCGTTCGACGCGATCGGCGAACGCGATCTGCTCGGAACGGAGGGCGCCGCGGTCGCGGGCTCGACGACGCTGCGCGCGCCCGGGACGACCGTCATCGCCTACGCGAGTCGTCCGACGCGCCTCGAGCTCGACGCGTTCCACTTCGCGCTCTACCTGCACGAAGCCGGCCTCGACGCGATCGTGAAGGAGCGCGACGCGCGCGGCGAATCGCGTCGTCCGGGTCGCGAGGCGTTCGCGCGGTGCGCGAAGTCGTTGATCCGCGGCGAGGGCGACGCGTCGGGCTTCGACCGCGAGGTCGGGCTCTCGCTCGAGTTGGTCGCGCGCTCGAATCCGTTCGAGTTCACCGAGGGCGATGCGTTCCGCGTGGTGCTGATGCAGAACGGTCGCCCACTCGCGAACACGCGCGTGTCCGCGACGGCGTTGTCCGGAGAGCGACTCACCCTGCTTGCCACGACGGACGAGCGGGGAGGCGCGAGCTTCGAGCTACCGCGCGCCGGATCGTGGCTGGTTCACGCCGTGACGATGCGGCGCGCGGAAGAATGCGCCGACGTCGATTGGCAGAGTACGTGGGCGAGCCTCACGTTCACGACGCGGGAAGCGCCCGCGGAGCGCGCGGAACCGCAGCATGCGGAGGCGTTGCGCGACGATCGACCGAGCTCCTCGAACCCTCCGATCAGGGAGTGATCCCGCGGATCGCGTTCGACAACGCGACGCCCTGGACGGCGCCGGGATCCTGGATCGCGTACTGCAGCCACAACGCCGTGCCAGTCGGTGCGCCCGGCGGCATGACGAATGGAATCGCGAGTTCGCCGTTCGCCGGCAGCGTCAGCACGATCGGCGGCAACGTCGGGAATGCGAGCAGAGTCCCGCCGTAGAACGCGACCGGCGTGCTCGAGAGCGCGACGAACAACGCCGCGGGCGCATTGCCCGCCGCATTCGACAAGTCGACGGAGTTGATCGAGTTCGCGACGAGCGTTCCGGACCCGAGCAGCAGCGGCGCGCCGTTCGAACCGGCGAGCGCGGAGCCTTGATCGGTCCATGCCGACGGTAGCGGCGTCTTGCCCCAACGCGCGATGCGGCCGGCGCCGAGATCGCCCGCGGTCGTGAAGTTCCCGGCGCAGAACAACGAAGGTCCGCCGCCGTTGGCGTCGTCGTGCACGACCAGCGTGTCGACCAAGTTGTTCATGCCGGTCCCGAGCGGTTGCCACGCGCTTCCGTCCCACTTCGCGATGCGGTTCGTCGGCGTGACGCCGACGCTCGTGAACCAGCCCGCGGCGAACAATTGCGGCCCAGCGCCGGTGCGTTCGTCGAACGCGGCGAGCGTTCGGACGTCGATGTTCATGCCCGCGCCGACCGCGGACCACGCCGTGCCGTTCCACCTCGCCACGCGCACCGCCGCGGCCGGGCCGGCCGACGTGAAGTTGCCGCCGACGTAGAGCTGCGTGCCGCCGCCTTGCCCATCGTCGAACGACTTCAACGCATAGACCCAGTTGTTGACGCCGTTGCCGAGCAGCGACCACTGCGCGCCGTCCCAGCGCGCGACGCGATTCGCGCCGACCGCGCCGGCGCTCGTGAATCCGCCCGCGGCGTACAACTGCGCGCCGCCGCCCAGTCCGTCGTCGTGGACCTCGAGCGCGTAGACCCAGTTGTTCATGCCGGTTCCGAGCGTCGACCACGACGTCCCATTCCACTTCGCGATGCGGTTCGCGGCGCTGCCGCCCGCGCTCGTGAACCAACCGCCGACGTACAGCGCCGGCCCATTGCCGTCGTCGAACGAGCACATCGCGCGCACTTGATCGCCGACGCCCGCGCCGAGCGCCGACCACGTCGTGCCGTTCCATCGCGCGATGCGACTCGCGGCCACGCCGCCGGCCGAGGTGAAGTCGCCGCCGACGTAGAGAGCCGGGCCATTGCCGTCGTCGAACACCGTGAGCGCGAACACGCCCGAGGTCGCGCCGGGGATGCCGCTGCCAAGAGCCGACCACGCCGAGCCGTCCCACTTCGCGATGCGCGCGATCGGCTTGCCGGCCACCGTCGTGAACGTGCCGCCCGCGTACAGCGCGGGCCCGCTGCCGTCGTCGAACGACGCGAGTGCGAGCACTTCGCCGTTCGTGCCCTGACCGACCGTGGTCCACGCCGCTCCGTTCCAGCGCGCGATCGCCAGAGTCGTGATCGAACCCGCCGACGTGAAGTCGCCGCCGGCGTAGAGCTCCTGACCCGGCGCCGCGCCGTCGTCGTACGCGGCGAGTGCGCGCACGGTGTTGTTGACCCCGGGCGTGCCGACGGCCGACCACGTCGTCCCGTTCCACTTGGCCACGCGCAGTGCGGGAAGGCCGGCGGCCTTGATGAACTCACCGCCCGCGTAGAGCGCGGGGCCATTGCCATCGTCGACGATCGCGAGTCCGTAGACGGTGCTGTCGACGCCGCCGCCGACGCCGAACCAATTCGTGCCGTTCCAGCGCGCGACGAAGTTCGCGGTCGTGATCCCAGCGCTCGTGAACGAGCCGCCGACGAATAGCGATGGGCCGCCGCCGAAATCGTGCACGACCATCGAGTGCACCCAGCCCGCGTTCCCGCCGGCGCCGACGCCCGGTGATCCCGCTCCAGGATTCCAGACTTGCGTCCACGCGGTCCCGTTCCAACGCGCGATGCCGTAGCACGACAGTCCGCCGGCCAAGTTGAACTCGCCGCCGACGTAGAGCCGCGGTCCGTTGCCGGCGTCGAACACGGTCATGCATCGCACGAGGTTGTTCGTGCCGCTCCCGAGCGCCGACCATTGCGTGCCGTTCCACTTGGCTACACGCGACGCCGGGACGCCGCCCGCCGTCGTGAAGTTGCCACCGACGAAGAGCGCGGGGCCGCTGCCGTCGTCGTACACCGCGAGCGCGTACGCAGCTTGATCGAGACCGCTGCCGAGCGCCGTCCACTGCGTGCCGTCCCACTTCGCGATGCGATTGGCGGGGACGCCGCCCGCGGTCGAGAAGCTCCCCGCCGCATAGAGCGCGGGCCCGTTGCCGTCGTCGAACGCGACGGCCGCCGAAACCTCGCCGTTCATGCCGGAGGACAGCGGCGCCCAGTTCGCGCCTTGGAGTCGGGCGATGCGGTTGGCGGGCACGCCGCCGGCGCTCGTGAACCGACCGACCGCGACCAAGGAATCGCCGGTCCCGTCGTCGAAGTGCGCGAACGCGTTGATGCGGTCGCTCATCTCCGCGGCGCCGAAGCCGGGCTGCCATTGAGCAGGGTTCGGATTGGAGGTCGACGCGGACGACGCCGTCGTGAGTCCGAGGAGCCAAGCGAGCACGACGGCAGCGGAAGGATCCAGGTTCATCGATACCTCCGCCTGGAAGGTATCACGCGACCCGGGATCCGGTTCGCCCGCGAATCAGGCGAGCAGCACGTCGTGACGCGACGACAACAGCAGCAGCGTGCAGCCGTCCTTCGTCCACTGCGTCGGGTGCTCCGAGTCCTTTTCCATACGTTGGTAGTCGCCAGAGTGCATCGTCACACCCTCGCCGACCGTCAGGTCGCCGGACAGCACGTAGCACTCCTCGACGTTGCCGTGGCGGTGCGGCGGATACGACGTGCCCGACGCCATGCGCACGAGCATCGTGATCACGTCGCGCGTGGTGTCGACGAACAGGCGCCGCGCCTCGATGCCGGGGATCGCGGTCGGCTGGAAAGCGCTCGGGTCGCCGCGCAACAGCACGGAATCGTCGTTCGCCGCGAAGTCGGCCGGCCATTTCTTCCACGTCTGCACGCCGTCCGCGCTCGCCTTCGGACGCGCGTAGGCCATCAGCTTCTCGAACACGTTCGGCGGCGGTGCGACGGGCCGCGCGCTGAGCGCGAGCGCGGCCAGCGAGGCGCGTACCGCCCGCAGTTCTTCGGCGCAGACGACACAGGACTCCGCGAGGTGAGCGTCCAGTTCGTGCGCGATCTCGGGGCCGGAGGTCCCGAGCGCGTACTGCGCGATCTTGTCGCGCCAGGCATCGTCGATTTCGTGGGTACCCATGACGCTCACTCCGTGCATACACGCGGTTCGAGAACGACCCGCAACTTCGCCAGCCCCGATCGAATCCGCGTCTTCACCGTCCCAAGCGGTTGGCTCAGCTTGCGAGCGATCTCGGAGTGCGACAGACCATCGAAGAACGCGTAGCCGATCGCTTCGCGCTCGTCGGCCGAGATTCGCTTCATCGCGTCCTGGACCAAGCGTCGCGCTTCGGAGAACCAGCTCATGTCGTGCGGAGCAGCATCGTCGGCGGCGACGTCCGCGACCGCGTCGAGCGACTCGTCGTGGGCATGCTTTGCGACGCGGCGGCGCCGATCGAGCGCACGGCTGCGCGTCAGCATCAGGATCCAGCCGAGCGGCGAGCCGCGCGTCGGGTCGAAGACTCCGGCGTCGCGCCAGACCTGCTGGAAGACGTCGAGAGTCACGTCTTCGGCTGCCTGCGCGTCACGGCAGATCTGGAGGGCGAGCCCATGCACGGCCGCCGACGCGCGCTGGTACAGGTCCGCGAGCGCGGCCTCGTCCTTGGCTGCGCAACGGCGCAGGAGTTCACCCCAGTCGCGATCCGGGGAGGGTGGAGGGATTGCCAACATGGGCGGATGCAGGTCCTGCCGAGACTGTGTCCGCAGACCGTACGCCGCCACCCGCCGGGCCGGATGGCGCGGATTCGCGAAATTCCTGCGCGCCCGACGAGTGCCCTGCTCGGGCTGCGCGAGCCGCTCGGTCGTCGCCTGTCACGAGTGTGCGCTGGCCATGGAGCTGCGCATGGAGTTCCAGGACGGGCTCACGGGTCGGTCGTCGACCGGAATTCGCGCGCCGGTGCCACCGCTCACGTGCGCGGCCCGCGGCTGGAACCGCGGGAGCTGAACTGTCGGCGGTCGAGGAGCACCATCGCGATGCGGGCAGCTCGCCGGGAGTCGTGGCGTGTCGGACGTTGGAGTATTGAGCGTCGACAACTCAACGTAGCGCCGAGAGTATCCGCGTCGCTTGGGGTGAGCCGATAGGGAGACAAGCGTCGGCGGTTCGCCCTTACGTAGGGAGAATGGGCATCATGTTGACGCTCGGGACTACGGAAGCTCGACCGGTGCTTGATCGACGAAGATGGGGGACCAAGCGATGAACAAGAGTGTGTCGGTCGTCGTTGCTGGTGGAGCGGTACTGACGGGGATGTTGCTCGCCGGCGCGACGATCAAACCTTCCGTGCCGACCCGAACCGCGGACGAAGCGATCACGGTGACCCTGAAGAACGGTTCGGTGACGCAGACGCTGACCGCGTGGACAGGAAACCCGCGGAGTTCGCAGTCCTCCGACGACATCCAACTCACGCTCGAGAGCAAGCTGCAAGAAATCGCGGACGCGATCAACTTCGGTCCGATGACCGGCGGATCGCTGACGGCGTCGGTCAGCGGATCGACGATCTCGGTCACGTCGGACGATCCGAACGCAAGCATCACGAAGATCTCGATCACCAACTCCACGGCGCAGGCATCGAATCGAGTCGCCATCGGAAGTCTGGCGCAGAACGAGAGCCTGAACGCCGAGATCTCGCTCGCCGGCGCGATCTGGGGAACCGACGACGCAGGGAGTGCTTCCACGGTCATGGTGGGAACGGCTCGCGGCACCGTCTCGGTCTCGCCGTCGGACTTCACATCGATCGAGGCGATGGTCGATGACCTCGTCCGTCGGCTGGTCCAAATCGGAGTCTCGGCGTCGATCGAAGCGAACACGTCGCGCAGCGAGCTGCTGACGATGAGCCCGGCACTGGACGAGTATGTTGCGTTCGGCTGCACCGATGCAGGTCTGGATCAGTTCGTCGTCTTGAAGCGCCGTTGACTCGAATCCGAAATGCGTCTGACACGAGGTCAGGTCGAAGGAGCATGAAGATGGATCGCAGTTCGCGAGATGTGAGTCGTGGGCGAGTGGCCGTTTCCGGCGTCGTGCTTCTGGCGGTGGCGCTCTCCGCGCTCGGTGCGACTCGAAGGGACGATGTCGACCCTCACATTGCCGTCACGACGCCGACGATTTCCGTCGGATCGAGCGTCGCGAAGCAGTCGGGGTTCGTCGTGTTCGTGGGGGCACTCTTCGGACAGGACGACGCCGGGCATCCCGCGGTGGTGCGTCTCGGGACGAAGCGCGCCGTCGTCGAACTGAAGACGGCCGACTATCGAGACTTGGCCGACCTATTGGAGACCGCGTCACGAGAACTCGTCGAGCGCGGCGTCGCCGCACACGTCGAGTCGGAGACGCGTCATGCGTTGGTGTTTCCGTCGATCGATCCGGAACTCGACGGCGAGCTGATCGCCGGATGTACGGACGCTGGACTTCACTCGCAACACGGTGTCAGCGTCGCCGACGGTTGATCGCCGCTGGCCCGCGGCGGCGTCTCGATCACTCGATCCAAAGCGTCGCAACCACCTGATCGAATCCAGCCTTACCGTCGTCGATCGCGCACTCGGTGCCGACGATGCGGTATGCGGAATCGCCGACGACGACCACCGCGACCTTCAGCGTGCCGTCCTGGTTCTCGCCGACGATGCCCGGATGTCCGGCGATCGCCCGGGTCTCGTCGCGCTCGGCTTCGTCCGGCAGTTGTTCGCGCGAAGCGCGCGTCGTCTCGGGCTGAACACCCTCGATGCTGACGCGCACCGTCGACGTTCCCTTGCGCAGCACCGCGATCACGGCCTTGTTCGACATCTCGAGGATGTCCGGGCGCTCGAACTCGACGGTGAAGTCGCGCGGATATTCGAACGAGACGCCGGCGATGACGTCTTCGAACCTGCCGTCCTTGTTGCGCACTTGCTCGCTCTTGCTCGGCACGCGCGTGACGACGGCGCCGCGCGCGAACTCGACGATCTTCAAATCGATCGTGCCGAGGCCGCGCGTGATGCCGATCATCGCCTCGCCGAAGCTGCCGCCCTTCAAGCTCGACACGCCCATGCGCACGTGCGTCGGGTCGACGACTCCGTGGCCGATCGTGCCGTCGAGTCCGTACCACTCGCCGTCGATCGAGACTTCGGTCCACGCGTGGCCGCCGAAGATGCCGCCGACGTAGACGAGGCCCATCGCGACGCGCGCCGGGATGCCCGCGGCGCGGCACAGACCCGCGAGCAGCATCGCGTGCTCGGAGCAGTCGCCTTCTTTCGTCCGGCAGACTTCGAGCGCGGATGCGAACACGACGTCCATGCTCTTTTTCGAGATCGTGCGATGCACGAGCGCTTCGAGGCGCTGCGCGGCGATCCACGGATCGGTCGCGTCGCCGACGCCTTCCTTCGCCAGAGCGAGGATCTCGGGCTCGTCGCTCTGGAGGAACGAGTTCGGCTCGAGGAACTCGCGCAGTTCGGCGGCCGGAGCCGTGATCGGCAGCGCTTGTCGGCGTTGCTGCGCGGGCGTGCGCGCGACGATCGTCAGCAGCGTCTTGCCCTCGGCGTCGCGCGACATCGTCTGCGTTTCGCTGGAGAGATCGGGCGCGGCGTCGCCAGCCTTGCGCGGCACGACCTGGTAGGTGATCGAGGTCAGCGACCGCGGCCGCGGCAGTCGCACGTTCGCCGAGATCGTCGACTGCATGAACATCTCGGCGCCCTGCGCGGTGCCGTCGATGAATGCCGCCACGGCGTCGCGCGTCGCCATCTCGCTGATCATCTCGACGCCGGCCATCGCGGTCGCCGTCTTCCACGACTCGCCTTCGGCGTCGACCCACGACGTCGTCTCGGGCATGCCAGGCAACCGGCTCGTCGTGCGGTGCAAGCGCATGGTTTTGCCGCCGACGACGATGTCCTCGACCGGACCGATCGTGACCGTGAGCTCCATCGGATCGCCGAAGCTGAAGTCGTGCTGCATCACGCGCAGCACGGAGCCTTCCTTCAGGCCCGTCGCCAGCATGCGGCGCTTCAGCTCTTCTGGCCCCGGGATGTCCTCGGGCCATTCGACGGTGAACTCGCGCTTCGCGCCCGAACCCTCGACGGTGCAGACGAACTCGTCGTCGACCGCGACGCCCTGATAGACGTTCGGGGTACCCGACAGTTCCTGGCGATCGGTCTTCGCGATGATGCGTCCCGCCGCGTTCTCGATCACCATGCTGCTCATGGAGAGCGTGATCTCTTTGTTCATGCGGCGCACGACGAGCTTCGTCTCGGTGATGGTTCGCGTCGCCGGCCCGCCGTCGAACTCGGTCGGCGTGCTGACCGTATGCAGGTAGCCCGAGTCGGCGCCGCTGAACTTCATCACGTGCCACGTTTCGCCGGCATGGACGAGGCCGGCGGTCGTGACGACGAACGCGAGGACGGTGGAGAGCAGCGAGCGGAACGGCGACATGGGGAACTCCGAGCGCACCGGGCGATTCGAGGCGCGGGATTCTAGAAGGGCGCGCGAGAGCTACGATCACGCCCCGTTCCGCGTGGAGGCAAAATCCGATGAGCGCAGGATCCGCGGCGCAGGCGCCGAAACGACTGACGTGTCCGCAACTGCGCGCGATGAAGGGAGCGACGAAGATCGTCGCGATCACCGCGTACGACGCGGTGTCGGGCAAACTCGTCGATCCGATCGCCGATCTCGTGCTCGTCGGCGACTCGCTGGGCCCGAACGTGCTCGGCTACGACAGCACGATCCCCGTCACGCTCGACGAGATGATCGCGGCCGGCCGCGCGGTCAGCCGAGGCTCGCAGCGGGCGCTCCTCGTCGGTGATCTCCCGTTCGGCACGTACCAGGCATCGCCGGAGGACGCGGTCCGATCGTCGGCTCGCTTCATCAAGGAAGCGGGCATGCAAGCGGTGAAGCTCGAAGGCGGCGCCGAACGCGCGAACGCGATCGCGGCGGTCGTCGATGCCGGCATCCCCGTCGTCGCGCACATCGGGCTGTTGCCGCAATCCGTCCACGCGATGGGCGGCTACCGCGTCCAAGGCAAGACCGAACAAGGCGCGCGCGACTTGATCGAGGACGCGCGCGCGGTCGTGGCCGCCGGAGCCTTCGCGCTCGTGCTCGAGGGCATCCCCGATTCCGTCGCGGCCGCGATCACGAGCGCCGTCGACATCCCGACGATCGGCATCGGCGCGGGCGCATCCTGCGACGGCCAGATCCTCGTGTTCACGGACGTCATGGGCTTGAACTTCGGGCATCTGCCGAAGTTCGTGCGGCCTTACGCAAACCTACGCGAGGTCGCGGCCGAGGGGTTGGTGAAGTATCGAGACGAGGTACGGAACGGGAGTTTTCCGTCGAGCGCGGAGAGTTACGGGGGGTGAGGGGAACGCTGGATGGGGATGGAGGGGCGAAAGGGGGACCGAGACCCGGTGACCGACGGCGCTTCGCGCCGACCGACCGCGCTACGCGCGGACCGTGTTCGCTCGCGTTGCGAGCGATCGTGCTTCGCACGACCGGCAGGAAAGCGCGACATGTCTCATTGGGATGGTGAGGTGCGCGCTCTCAGGAAACGATCACCGAGACCTGAGACTTGAGATCGGAGACCCGGTGACCGAGACCCGAGGTCGCGGGGCCACGGGGACAGATGTGCCTCCGTCCCCGTCCGTCCGAGGCCGGGAACCGTGACAGTCGCCGCCCTGCGCGCCTCCTCGATCCATCGAGGTTCCGCCATGAGGCCCACATCATGAATCCCGGCGACCGGGCCGAAGATCTTCCCGTCCCGCACCAGCCGAGGGTCGCGAAGCGCAGCGAAGGCAACCCGAGCTGTCACCCCAACTGTTTTCTTCTTGGGGGCCTCCAGATCCCGTGAAGTCGGAAGGCCCGAGCGGAGGAGGCTCCGGCGCGGGGGCCAGCGCGACTTTGGGGCGTCTTCGTCGCACTGGCCCCCGCGCCGGAGCCTCCTCCGCTCGGGCCGCGGACGAATCCGATCGAATCCCACAGCCGCCCCAACGCCCCCTGCATGGCAAGATCCTGACCTCTCTCCCGGAGCTCCGCCGCTGCCATGCTTCTCCACCGCCGCCTCCCCGCGCGCACCGTGCTCGGTGCGTGCTTTGCCGTCGTCTCCGTCCTGTCCTGCGCGCGACCCGATCCGGCCGCCGGCGTCTTCCCGCCGCCGACCGGCGACGAGGTCGTCGTCGTGCCGCCTGGGCACGAGGAAGAGCGCCTCGGTTCGCGGCGCAAGCAGTGGATCCAGCGCATGCATCGCGCGGCGCCGGACGTCGACTGGCGCGCAATCGAGCGCGAGAACGGCGCGCGCGCGCAGGAGCGCCGCAACGCCGCCGTTCGTGCCGCCGGCTCCTCGCAGATCCTGAAGGCCACGTCGCCGTGGAGCGAGGTCGGCTCGAGCAATCAGGCCGGGCGCATGCACTGCGTCTCGATCTCGAGCGACAAGACCAAGCTGTACGCCGGTTCCGATCGCGGCGGCGTCTGGCGCGGTGCGCTGACCGGGACGGGTTGGACGCCGCTCGCCGACAACCTCTACGGCGGCGCCAACGAGGTCCTGACCGTCCCGTCGACGACTCCGGGCGCGCCGGAAGTCATGTTCGTGTTCCGTGACGACGGGTTCGTGCGCGTGTCGATCGACGACGGTGCGACGTGGACCACGCCGACCGGCCTTGGCGGGTTGAACTCGATCCGTGGTGTCGCGCGTCTCGCCGACGCGTCGAACACCATCGTATTCCTCGGGCGACTCGGCAGCGTCGGCGTCAAGACCGCGATCTTCGCGTCGGCGAACGGCGGCGTCTCGTTCAGCAAGCGCTGGACGTCGAACGCCAGTTGGGCGAGCTCCCTCTGGGTCCCGCGCACGGGCGCGGCCGCTGCGAACACTCTCTACGTCGTCCATCAGGGAGCGCTGCAGCGCTCGACCGACGGGGGCTTCACGTTCTCACCGTTGGCGACGATCGACGCCGGTGCGAGCGAAGCGATCCTGACCGGCTCCGAAGCCGGTGGCACGATCCTGTACGCGGCGATGAACAACGGCGGCACGTGGACGCTGCATCGCTCGACGGCGGGTGGCGCGAGCTTCACGCCGAAGTCGACGTTGACCGACTTCTGGGGCCCGCTGTGCGCGTCGATCCTGAACCAGGACCTCGTCTGCTACGGCGGCGTCGAAGCGCGGCGTTCGACGAACGGCGGCTCGAGCTTCTCGCTGATCAACACGTGGGGTGCGTACTACAACTCGCCCGCGACGAAGCTGCACGCGGACCTGTGGGGCATCTCCTGCTTCCCCGATCCGGTCAACGCGGCGCTCGAGCGTTGGTACTTCGCGACCGACGGCGGCCTGTACCACAGCACCACGCAGACCATCACCGTGTCGAACTTGTCGCTGTCGGGTCTCGGAGTCAGCCAGTACTACGCCACGCACACGTCGAAGGTGAACCCGAATACGATCCAGGCCGGCAGCCAGGACCAGGGCTACCAGCGCGGCACGTACGTCACGCCGACCGGCAACGGACCGTCGACACCGTTCGTGCAGATGATCAGCGGCGACTACGGACACCTGACGTCGGGCAATGGCGCGCACGGCGTCGTCTACAGCGTCTACCCCGGCTTCCTTATGGTCGTCACCGGCGAGTCGAACGCGTCGGTCGCGGACATGGCCGACTTCCCGGCCGGCGCGAACTACGAGTGGCTGCCGCCGCTCGCGGCGGATCCGCTCGACGTCAACAAGTGCTTGTTCGGCGCCAATCAACTCTGGCGCTACGCAAAGAGCGGCAACGCGTGGGTGCCGCAGTTGCACTCGACGTACAACTTCGCGACCGGCGGCGGCTCGTACCTGACGATGATGGCGTTCGCGCCGACCGACCCGCAGCGCGTGTACGCGACCAACGACGGCGGCCGCTTGTTCTGGTCGACCGATCACGGCGTCAACTGGACGCAGTCGGCGTCGATCGCTCCCGGTGAGCACTACTTCTACGGCAACGCTCTCGCGGTCCATCCGACCAACGCGCTGGAGGCGGTCGTCGGTGGCTCGGGGTACAGCAATCCGGGCGTCTACCGCACGATCAACGGCGGGCAGACGTGGACGCCGTTGCTGTCGGGCTTGCCGCAGACGCACGTCTACGACCTCGCGTACGACGCCAAGGGCGACGTCTACGCGGCGACCGAAACCGGCGCGTGGCGGTGGATCCGCGGCAGCGGCCAATGGGTCGAACTCCTCGGCGGCGTCGCGCCGATCACGACGTACTGGTCGGTCGAGCACGTGCCCGGCAAGGGCGTCATGCGCTTCGGCACGTACGGCCGCGGCATTTGGGACTACGCGATCCCCGCGTGCTCCGGCAGCGCCGTCGCGCTCGGCACGGGTTGTCCGGGCAGCGGCGGCTTCGTGCCGGCGCTCGCGCTCGGCGGCTGCCCGTCGCCGGGTTACGACGTCACGCTGTCCATCACCGGCGCGCTCGGCAATTCGACCGGTGTGTTCGTGTTCGGGCTCGGCACGCAGAGCCCGCCGCTCGGCGCGGGTTGCTTCCTGCACGCAGCGCCGCTGTTGCCGATCTCGTTGAGCTTGCCGCTCGCCGGATCCGGCGCCGGCAACGGCGCGCTGGTCGTTCCGACGACGCTGCCGCTGACGATCGGCACGGGTCAGTTCGCGATGCAAGTCCTCGTGCTCGACCCCGGCGTCGCGCAGGGCTTCTGCGTGACCAACGCGCTGACCGTGACGATCCAGTAGCGAGGCTGCCTCCCGCTGCGTTCTCCGATCGATCCGCGGGACGGAGCCCGCGCGCTCCTCCCAGGGAATTCCCCGTCGATGTCGACATCCTCGAACTCGTTCGTCCCCGCTCGTCGAACTGCGTGCCTCGGGCTCGCACTCGCGGGCTTCGCGGCGTTCCTGTCGGGGTGTGGCGGCGATTCGTCCGAGGACGGCTTGCCGCGCTTTTTGCGCGGGCAGGCGCGGTTCGTGCGGTTGCTCGAACGCATGGACGCCGCGTCGGTGGGCGGCATGGACGCGCTCGATCGCGTCGCGCTCGCCGACGCGAACGCGGCTCCGCTCGAGGAGCGGATCGTGCCCGCGAACGACGCCGAGCACGTCATCCGCTCCGATTCGCTGTGGCGCTTCCTGGAGCGTGACGCGGCGCTCGACACCGGTGGCGAGACGCCGCCGATCGCGCTGATGGTGTTCGCGCTACCCGACGACCGCCCCGTGCGTCTGCAGGTCGAGCCGACCGCGGGATCGACGCCGCGCGTGTTCTGCTTCCGCACGCAGCGGCGTGCGGACAGTGTGGACACGAGCGGAGCCATCGCCGCGGAGCGCGTGGTGCGGACAGGTGCGAAACAGATGTTCTGGCTCGAACCAGGGGCGACCCGGGCACCGGACGAGAGTCTCGCGTTGGAAGCCGCACTCGACCGCGATCCGCAGTTCCCGACCGCCGTCGTCGGCCTGATCGGCGCCGCGAACGCGCGCGTCCGCATCGTCGGCGACTCGAATCTGGGCGCGCGCCTGCGCCAAATGCGGATTCGCGGAGCGCCGGACCACGTCGCGCGCGTGGCGATCGCGAACGACGCACGAGAGTCGGTCCTGTTGCCGCCGCCCGCCTGGATCGAATGGAAGATGGACCTCCCGGCCGGTGCCATCGCGATCACGGGCGCAGTGGGGCAGTTCTTCGGCGCCGAGCCCAGTCCGTCGGAACTCGCGATCAGCGTGCGCGCGGACGACGACGTCGTCGGTGCTGCGGCGACCGCGACCGCGCAGGGTTGGTCGCCGTTCCGCGTGGACTGCGCCCAGCTCGCGGGCCGGGCGGTGAAGATCCGCGTCCAACCCGTCCAGAGCACCGCCGCCCAAGCCCGCATCTGCGCGCTTGCCGAGCCACGGATCGTGCTGGCCGCGCCCGATCCGATCGTCTCGCCGGACGTGTTGCTCGTGTCGCTCGACACCATGCGGTTCGACGCCGATCGATTGGCCGGGGACGGGATCTCGGCCACACCGGCGCTGCGCGCGCTCGAGCGAGAAGCAGTCGTGTTCGACCAAGCGACCGCGGCATCGTCGTGGACGCTGCCTTCGCACGCGGCCGCCTTCACGGGGCTGTATCCCGATCGCCTCGGGACCACGACGACGCAAAGCTCGATCCCGGATGGCGCGCGCTTGATCGCCGAGGACTTCCGAGCAGCGCACTACGACACGGCCGCGTTCGTCTCGGGCGGCTTCGTCGGCGATGCGTTCGGGTTCGCGCGCGGCTTCGATCGGTACGTCGACGCGGATCCGGTGTCGTTGGAGCGCAAGGGCCGCAGCACGGACGCGCGCTACACGGCGTCGATCGCGCGCAGCGAGAACTCACGGCGGGAAGCACTCCAGTGGGTGGAGTCCGGGTCCGCGCTCGATGGGCCGCCCGGATTCGTGTTCTTGCACACTTACGCCGCACACGGTTACGACGCGCCGGACGCGGTGCGGCTCGAGTTCGGAGCCACGCCGCAGGAAGTCGAGACGATGCAGGCCGGCGCCGTGATGGCCCTGCTCGAAGCGTTGCTGCGAGCGCGTAACGACGGCGAGCGCGAGCACGCGCGGCGCGTCGCACGGCTGTCGTACGCGTCGGCGGCGCGAATCACCGACGACCTGCTCGCCGACGTCATCGCGGCACGCGCGAAGCGGACGTCGCCGCGGCCGCTCGTTCTCGTCGTGTTCTCCGACCACGGCGAGGAGCTCGGCGAACACGGATTCATCGGCCATGGTCACGCGTTGCACGACGAGTTGGTGCGCGTGCCGTGGTTGATCGCGGCGCCAGGACTCGCCGCGCGTCGCGTGTCGGATGCGGTCAGTCTCGTCGACCTCGCGCCGACGTTGCGCGATTGGTTCGACCTCGGTGCCGGCGCGTCGCCGTGGCCACACGATGGCCGCAGCGTTCTGCCGCATCTCGCGGGTCTCGAGCTGCCGCCGCGGCCGAGCTTCGCGCGCACCGACGATCGCGACACCGTCTACGTCATGCTGCGCACGTCGAAGTCGAAGTTGATCCTGCGTCGACGCGCCGGCATCGACGCGACGTTGCAGTGGTTCGATCTCGTGGCCGATCCTGGCGAGACGAAGGACCGAGCGCTCGACGACCCGGCTGGCGCCGCGCGTGCTCGCGCGAGGGTCGAGCAATTCGCGGATTCGCTCGAACGCATTCGCGGAGCCGGCGCGGCCGCGGCGATGACCGAACAGGCGCGCGAGCAACTGCAGCAGCTCGGTTATCTCGGCGACGACTGATCGGATCGCGCACGTCGCGCGCGGCAAAGGGGTCAGCCCCCGTGCGCTTTCGAACAGGGGCTGACCCCTGTTCGAACTTCGACTCAGTCGATCAGCTCCGGCGCAGCGCCTCGGTCGGCTTCATCATCGCGGCCTTCCACGCCGGCCACGCGCCCGCGAGCAGGCCGAGGACCAGCGAGAAGATCACCGCCGAAGTCAGGACCTGCGGCGTGATCTTGAACGCGAACGCCACCTCGGTGAACGTCGCGAAGTTGCTGGTGCCGGTTTCGATACCGTTCACGGGCAGCACGAGCAGACATCCGATCGCGCCGCCGAACACGCCGAGCACGAGCGACTCGAACATGAAGCTCAGGAAGATCGGGATCGGCCGGAATCCGGTGGCGAGCAGGATGCCGATCTCGTGAGTGCGCGACGCGATCGCCGACAGCATCGTGTTCGTCGCCGTGAACACCGCGGCGATGCCCATGACGGAGCCGAGGATCGAGCCGACGAATTGCAGCAAGCCGGACAGCATGCCGGTGAGGCCCGCGAGGTACTCCGCCTCGGTCTTCACTTCGCACGGCGATTGCACGTCGGCCTGCATCCGAGCGTTGAACGCGGCCAATGCGTCGGGCGAGCTGTCCGCGAGCTTCGCGATCACGCGGTTGAACAGCGGCCGGTCGAGCGCCTCGATGATGCGTTCGACGTCACCCCAGACCTCCGATCCCGCGGGGCCGTCGTTCTCGAAGATGCCGACGACTTTGAACGGCGTCATGTTGAACACGATGGTGTCGCCGACCAGCGTGTTCTGGATCCGGCCGGCGAGCTTCGCGCCGATGATCACCTCGTCGCTGCTGGGCTGGAACGTGCGACCGCTCGTGATCTTCAGCCGATCGCCCATCAAGTCGAAGCTCATCGGCGACACGCCGCGCACCGGCACGTTCGTCTCGCCGCCGTCCATCTTGCGGCGGCGCAGCGCGAGGAACGACTCGACCGCCGCGATCGGCTTGCCAGAAGCGTCCTTCGCGATCTCGGTGATCGAGTTCACGAGGTAGCGCGTGTCGTCGCGCGTGAACGCGCTCTCGCCTTCGGACGCCGCGCCCTTGCGCAGGAACACGACGACGTCGTCGCGGCCGGACTTCGTGAACAGCGTCTCGAAGCCTTGCTGCAGCGCGAGCACACCTGCGACCGTCGCCACCGTGGCGCCGAGCGCCAGCGCGGTCAGGAACGTCGACGTGCGGCGTTGGATCAGGCTGCGGAGGTTGTAGTTCAGCGGGACCAGCGCCATGTCACTGCTCCGCCCGCAGGGCGTTCACGGGGTTCAACTTCGCCAACTTGAGCGCGGGCACGAGGCCGGCGATCAGTCCGACGACCACGGTCACGATCAAGCCGACCACGACCGTGTCGTGCGACACCACGTAGTTCGGGAACGTCGTGCCGAGCGCGTCACGGAGCGCGTCCGACGTCGCCAGTGCCAGCGCCACACCCGTGCCGCCGCCGAGCAACGACAGCGTGATCGCTTGCAGCAGGAACACGAGGAACACCGTCGTGCTGGTGAAGCCGAGCGCTTTCAGGATGCCGACCGCTCGAGTCTGTTCGCGCGACGCCATCAGCATCGTGTTGACGACCGCCATGACGATCGCGAACAGCACGCCGGAGCCGATCGCCGACAGGAAGAACGGGATGTTGCCGATCATCGACACGAACTGCGCGTTGAACTCGGCCTCGGTCGTCGTCTGGACCTTCTGCGGTCCGTTCTCGAACAGGGAGTCGATGCGCGACGCGACGGTGATCGGATCGTTGCCGTCGGCGACCTTGACGACGTACGTGTTGACGCCTTCTTCGCCCGTGCAGAGTTTCTCCTCGCGCGCCTTCTTCAGGAACTCGTGGTGGAAGAACAGCGTGCCGGAGTCGAGCGTACCGGCCTTGCTGCGGTAGACCGCAGCGACCTCGAACTCCCAGGGTTGGCCGTCGAGGCGCTGGATGAACGTCCCGATCAGCGGGACCTTGTCGCCGAGCTTGAACCCGTACGACTTCACCAACGCTTCACCGACGATGCAGGAGTTGCGGTTCAGCCGGAACCTCTCGTAGTCGCCGGCGACGATCTCCATCTCCGGGTACATCGCGAGCAGCGTGTCCTGGTCGGTGGAGAACTGGGCGAAGAAGTTCTCGCGGCGCTGGTAGTAGGCGCCGAACCACGTCCACGAGCACACGTGCTTCACGCCTTCGACCGCCGCGACCTTGCCGCGGTAGTTCTCGGGCAGCGTCACGAACAAGCTCGCGGCCGATTGGACGACGAGGCGATCGGTGCGCGCTTCGGTCACTCCGGCATCGAGCGTGACCACCAACGAACGCAGCACGCACAACAGGAACATGGCGACCACCAGCGACGCCGCCGTCAGCAGCGAGCGCACGGGATGGCCGAACAGGTTCCTCCAGATCACTCGGAACGGGACCATCGCTCACCTCGCCCCGGCGCTGACGGGCGTCTGTTGCTCGATGCGCACGAGTTTGCCCTTGTCGAGATGCACCAGCGTGCCGGCGTGCGCGGCCGCGGCTGGGTCGTGCGTGACCATGACGATCGTCTTCTTCATCTCGCTGTTCAGGCGCTGCATGAGGCCGAGCACCTGGTCCGCCGAATTGCGGTCGAGATCGCCGGTCGGTTCGTCGGCGAGGATCAGTTGCGGGTCGGTCACCAACGCGCGTGCGATCGCGACGCGCTGTTCCTGACCACCGGACAACTGTCCAGGTCGGTGATGCATGCGGTCCTTCAGGCCGACGAGTTCGAGGGCGTACTCGGCGTGCTCGCGGCGCTGTTTGCCGGACAGCGGCGCCAACAGCAGCGGCAGGGTCACGTTCTCGATCGCCGTCAGCACCGGGATGAGGTTGAAGCCCTGGAAGACGAAGCCGACGCTCGATGCGCGCCAGCCCGCGAGTTCGTCGTTCGACATGCTCGTCAGGTCTTCGCCGCCGACCTCGACGACTCCCGAGTCGGCGTGATCGAGTCCGCCGACGAGGTTCAGCAGCGTCGACTTGCCGGAGCCCGACGGGCCCATCAACGCGCAGAACTGACCGTCGGCGACCGTGAGGTCGAGGTGGTCGAGCACGACGAGCGTCTCGCCGCCACGGGAGTAGGACTTCACGACTTGGCGCAGGGTGATCATGGGGGAGTCTCGGTGTTCTTCCCGGTTCTCGGGCCTTCGATTGCGTCGGCGCGGGAGCCGACACGATACGGGTTGTGCTCGCGTCGCGATCCCCTTCGCACGGAGTTCGCGATCATCGTGGCGTTTTTCGCTTATTTCGCGCGAACGCGGTGACCGTCCTCGAGCTGCGGCGGCGGCTTGCGCACGACCAGGTCGCGTTCGGTCAAGCCGGACTTGACCGCGACGCGGTCGCCGCGCGAGGCCGCGAGCGTCACCGCTCGAAAGCGGGCGACGTCGCGCTCGAGCACGAACACGCCGTCCTTGCCGTCCACGCGCACCAAGACGTCGGCCGGGAGCTGCAGCGCGTCGTCGTCTTCCGGAGTCGCCGCGAGCTCCGGCTTCTGTTCCGTGAAGACCACACGAACGCCCATCTCCGGGCGCAACTTGTCGTCGGGGTTCTCGATGCGGACGCGGACTTCGATCGTCGCGGTCTGCTTGCGCGCCGTCGGCCAGATGCGATCGACGACGCCCGAGTAACCGTGGTCCGGATACGCGTCGAGGAAGATCTGCGTCGGCGAGCCGAGCTTCACTTGCGCGATCGTCGTCTCGGGCACTTCGGCTTGGACCTCGAGCGACGCGAAGTCGACCATCGTCGCGACCGCGCCGCGCGCGGAGCCGCCCGCTTGCGAGTTCGGCGACACCACTTCGCCGACCTCGGCGTCCTTCAACACGACGACGCCGTCGAACGGCGCGCGGACGAACGTCTTGTCGAGCGCCGCTTCGGCGAACTTCACCGCCGCGACCAAGCCGTCGAGTTGCGCTTTCGTCTCCGCGACGCGCCGCAGTGCGGCGGCTGCGCGCGCCTCGCTCTCCTTCGTCAGCGCGTCGTTCGTGATCAGGTCGGCTTCGGCCGCTCCGATGCGTGCCGCCGCCGCGTCGCGCTTCGCGATCCACTCGTCGCGCAGGCTCGCGCTCTCGAAGTCGAGTTCGATCAGCTGGTCGACGCGCTTCAGTTGGATCTCGGCCAGGGCGAGGTCGGCGCGAGCTTCGGCGCGGCGAGCCACGACCGCGTCGCGCTGCGTGCGCTGGCGAGCGACCTCCGCCGTCGCCGTCACCACGTCGGCGTTCGCACTCGCGATCGCTGCTTCGCCGGCTTCGGCGTTGGCCTTCGCTTGGTGCAAGGTCGCCTCGAACTCGTCGGCGTAGAGCCGGGCGACGACGAAGCCCTTCTTCACGGTTTGGCCTTCGACGACGTTCATCTCGACGATGCGACCAGGCTGGTCGGCCGAGAGCGCGGCCTTGGTGCGCGCGATGATGAACCCGTTCGCGGCGGCGCCCGACAACGCGGACGCGGCGGCTTTGCTCGGGCGCGATGCCTTGGTGGTCTCGACCTCGACCAGGCGATAGCGGTCGATCAAGCCGAGCAGCGGCGTCTGGAACATCCACAGCCCACCGAGCAGCAGGCCGAAGAACACGAGTTTGCCGATCGGCAGCGCACGTCGCCGGCCGCCGCCGGAACGCACGGCCTTCGGGGCCGGGTCACGATCGATCTTGAGTTTGGTGAGGTCCAAGCCCGGGAGGATAGCAGCGCTGCCGCGGCAACGAGGGGGCATGGTGTCGCGGGCCGACGACAGGAATCCCTCGACGGGCGTGTCCGTCGGCAAGAAACCGGCGCGAAGACGGCGAAAAAGTCCTGACGCGCCGAGCGTTTCGTGCGGCTGCTATCCTGCGCACCCATGTCCAAGCTCAAGAAAGTCCTCGTCGCGAACCGCGGTGAGATCGCGGTCCGCGTGCTGCGCGCGTGTCGCGAAGAAGGCATCCCGACGGTCGCGGTGTACTCCGACGCCGATCGCAATGCGCTGCATGTGCGCCTCGCCGACGAGGCGTTTTGCATCGGCCCGCCACCCGCGCTGCAGTCGTACCTCGATGGCGACAAGATCCTCGCGGTCGCGAAGCAGGCCGGCGCCGACTCGATCCACCCGGGGTATGGATTCCTGTCCGAGAACGCCGACTTCGCCGACGCGACGGTCGCCGCCGGGCTGACGTTCATCGGCCCGCCGGGCTCGGCGATGCGCGCGATGGGCAACAAGATCAGCGCGAAGGCGCGCATGAAGGCGGCCAAGGTGCCGTGCGCGCCGGGCTCGGACGGAGCGATCGACGATCCCGCCGAAGCGAAGCGCATCGCCGAGAGCATCGGGTTCCCGGTCATGATCAAGGCCGCGTCCGGCGGCGGCGGCAAGGGCATCCGCATCGTCAAGGAAGCGAGCGAGCTCGCGCGCGCGCTCGACATGGCGCGCTCGGAGGCCGAGAAGTCGTTCAAGAGCGGAGCGGTCTACGTCGAGAAGTTCCTCGAAGAACCGCGCCACGTCGAGATCCAGGTGCTCGCGGACCGGCACGGCAACGTCGTGCATCTCGGCGAGCGCGAGTGCTCGGTCCAGCGCCGTCATCAAAAGATCGTCGAGGAAACGCCGAGCTGCATCGTCGACGCCGATCTGCGCCAGCGCATGGGCTCCGCCGCGGTCGCCGCCGCGCGAGCATGCGGGTACGAAAACGCCGGCACCGTCGAGTTCCTGGTCGACAAGCATCGCAATTTCTACTTCCTCGAGATGAACACGCGCCTGCAGGTCGAGCACCCGATCACCGAGCAGGTCACCGGGATCGACCTCGTCCGCGCGCAACTGCGCATCGCGGCGCGCCAGCCACTCGAGTTCGCGCAAGCCGACGTGAAGCACGCCGGCCACGCGATCGAGGTCCGCATCTGCGCCGAAGATCCCGACCACAATTTCGTCCCGGCGACCGGCGTCGTGCGCCACCTCGACGTGCCGGGCGGCGGCCGCGTGCGGATCGATGCCGGCATCTACGAAGGCATGACCGTCGGCCTGCACTACGACTCGATGCTGGCGAAGCTGATCGTGCGCGCGAACGACCGCGAGGAAGCGATCGCGCGCATGAAGCGCGCTTTGGCCGAGTTCCACGTCACGGGCGTGAAGACGAACATCCCGTTCCTGCTGCGCGTGTTCGACACGCCGGAGTTCCTGTCGGGTAAGTACGACACCGGCTTCATCGAACGCAACCTCGCGACGTTGAAGGCGCCGCCGTCCGACGGCATGACCCGCGACGTCGCGCTGGTCGCCGCGGCCGTGGCGCACGCGATCCGCAAGCGACGCAGCCAGACCGCGAACACCGGTGGTGGTGGTGACGCGAACGCGTCCGCGTGGTTGCTCGCCGCCCGTCGTGAGGGGTTGCGCCGATGAAGTACTACGTGATGGTCGGCGGCAAGGAGTACGCGGTCGACGTCGACGCGACCGGAGGCGCGCTGCGGCTGACGCTCGACGGCGCGAATTATGCTGTCGACGTCTCCGCGGTGCAGCACGGTGAGCAGTACTCGGTGCTCGTCGACGAACGCAGCTTCGCGGTGTCGGTCGACGGCGACGGTCGCAAGTTGGCCCTCGTGCTCGACGGCTACAGCTACGCCGTTCAAGTCGAGGACGACCGCGAACGCGCGTCGCGAGCCCTCTCCAATTTGCATGGTTCGGGCGGCGGCGTGATCGAATCCGTGATGCCGGGCATCGTCCGCAAGGTCGAAGTCCAGGTCGGCGACACGGTGAAGCGCGGCGATCGCTTGCTCGTGCTCGAAGCGATGAAGATGGAGAACGAGATCCTGGCGGACGCCGACGGCGTCGTCGCCAAGGTCCACGTCGCCGCGGGCCAGACGGTCGAAGGCGGCGCACCGCTGGTCAGCCTCGACGTGAAGTGAGGCGGTCGGACTCGGATCGAAGGGCCGCGCGGACGAATCTCGTTTGGCCGCGCGATGAAGTAGGGAAAGCACGATGGACGAGCCGACGATCACTGCGAAACCGTGCCCCGATTGCGGAGGACGCCTCGAGCTCGGCGTCGCGCGAGTACGCGGCACTCTGTGGGGCCTGTTGACGTTCGGCCTCTCGCGCCAACACCTGTGGTGGGTCGGCAGTCGCGGCACCGAGACCGTCCTGATGCGCTCCGGAACGCAGGAGCGAGCCCGCCGATGCGAGTCGTGCGGACTCGTGTTGCTCGGCGGTGGAGCCCCCTGAGGTCCAACCCCAGCGAGTGAGCCGGACAAGATTGCCGCCGGCAATTCCGTCCGGCACGCACTCGCGCGCGGGCGTGACCATCGCTCGGCGGCACACCTTGGATCGAGCGACGCGATCCGGTGCGAACTCGCGCAAAAGACTGCATTCGCGCCGTGATACGCCATTGGCCTTTCCATACCTCCCGTCGGCCGCTCTCGACGTGAAGTCGCGTCGGACGCCGCCGCTGGAGGTCCTGATGATGCGCATGTGGTGCTGGATCGTCGTGAGTGTCGTCGCGCTCGCGGGCACGGCGTTGGGTTCGCTGGTCACGATGACCGGCTCGACGTCGGTCCAAGTGAACGCCGCCGGGGAGAAGGAAGTCGTGATCCGCTCCGACAGCGGCACGACGACGCTCGGTCGCCGCGACGAGCAGACGGGAGCCGTCGGGCCGTGGATCGACTTGCTGAAAGCCGCGGAAGCGGGCAAGGCCGTCACGGTCGAGTTGAAGGACGGCAAGCTGACGAAGACCAAGGTCAAGCCCTGACCCATGAAGCTCGCGCACGTGGGTTTCGTCGGTGCAGTCGTGACGTCGATCGGCGTCGCCGTCGTGGCGTGGATGTGGACGAAGGACCCGATCGAAGCGCTCGAGTGGCAGTCCTCGGGCGAATCGACCTCGACCGTCAGCGCGACCGCCGTCCCCGTGCGTGAGCCGCTTCGCGTCGACCTCGCCCTTCCCCCGGGCGAGGTCGGCGTGGAGCCTTTCGACGATCCCCGCGCCCGCGCGTGGGCCGCCCGCGATCCGCGCGCCATCTTGGAGGCGACATGGGTGATCGGGCGCGTTCGCGCCGGCGCGTCGCCATCGGCCGAACCGGTCGCGAGCACGCGCGTCCGCGCGATTGCCGTCGACGGGTCGAACACCGTCGAGGGCGAGGCCTTCCCCGAAGGCCGCTTCGCGCTGGAACTGCTCGGTCGCGGCACGTTCGAGTTGGTCGCGTCGAACGCGCGGTCGACCTCGATACCGCTCCCGATCGAAGGCGCGCAGGGTCGGACGATCGACGTCGGCGTGCTCGAACTCACGCCGCGCGTCGCGCTGTTCGGGCGCGTCGTCGACGCCGGCGGACGCGGACTGCCCGCCGCCGCGGTCCGCGCACGCGACGTCGCGACCACGACCGACGCGACCGGAGCGTTCGCACTCGAAGTCGGAGCCGGCCACGTTCGAGTCGAAGCCGAGATGCCGGGTTTCGGTCGCGGTGAACGCAGCGTGAATGCGCCCTCGACCGCGCCGTGCGTGGTGCAACTCGCGCCGGGCGCGGAGGTGACCGGCGTGGTGGTCGATGCGGCCGGCGCTGCGGTCGAATCGTGCGAGGTCCGCTGCTTCGGCGCGACCACACGCACCGACGCGCGCGGGACGTTCCGCTTCGCGGCACGGAGCGAAGAGCGACCGTTCGTCGTCGCGCGCCACGCGCATCGCGGCGCGGGCAGCGGTGTGTTCGACGGCGTGACTCCGATGCGCATCGTGCTCGACCGCACCGCGGCCGTGGTCTTGCTGTTCGATCGCGCGCTCTCGGCCGAGCTGCGCGAGGTCGTCGTCGAACGCCTGCGCGAAGCCGCGGGCGGGATCACTTCCGAACGCGCCACGTTCGGCGTCGACGTCGTTCGGCAGGATGCGTCTCGCGTGCGCGTCGCGGGGTTGGCCGCGGGCGAGGATCACCGCGTGCGCGTCTACGCCGCCGATGGCGCGTGCGCGAGCGCGATCGTCTCGATCCCGGTTCCCGTGCCCGAACTCGATCTCGTCGTGGCCTGCGCGGTCGAGCGAGGCGGTTCGATCGACGTCCGCGTCGCCGACGAGCACGGGCACGCGGTGCCCGGCGCGGTCGTCGCACTCGCGGCACTCGACGAGGCGTCCACCGAACTCGTGGCCGCGAACTCGGCCGCGACCGCTGCCGACGGTTGCGCGCGGTTCACGGATCGCCCGGCGCACGAGCACGTCGTCCACGTCTTCGCGAACGGCCGCTCCGAAGCCACGGTCCACGTCGCTCGCACGCCGGTCGCGGGTGGTCCGCGCGCGATCACGGTCGTTCTGCGCGCATCGAGTCACGTGATCGGCACGGTGCCGCGGCCTGCCACCGAGGTCACGGCGCCGTGGATCCGCGCGTCATCGCGCGGCGCCACGCGGTGGACGCGAGCGAGCGCCGCGGGCTCGTTCGAGTTCCGCGAGCTCGCCGCCGAGCCGTGGGAGTTCACCCTGTGGCCGCCCGAGCTGCCGCGCGCCGTCGCCGTGCACGCCGGACCGATGCTGCCCGCGCAAGTGCTCGAGCTCGAACCCGGTCGCACGCACGAGCTGACGTTCGTCGAGGACGTCTCGCGCGCGATCGCGTTGCGCATCGTGGTCGTCGACGAGCTCGGTCGACCGCGGTCCGCCGTTCGGGTCTCGGCGTGGCTCGACGCCGCGGAGGTCGCGTCGACGCGCTCGGCTGCCGACGGCGGCGCGGAACTCGTGTTGCCCTGGACGGCGCGCTACACCGTCCGTGCGGAAGGGGACCGCGACGACGACCCATCGGCCATCCTCGACGGCGTGACGTGCGACGGGCGAGCCGACGACGTGCTCACGATCGTCGTCCGGGCACCGCGCTGATCGTGTCGCGCCGTGCGGCCACGCATCCCCGAGTGTCGCGATCGGTGCGAACGGCGAGTGAGGTCCTCCCGTGGCTTGCTCCGCCCGTCGGTCGGAACCATGATCGTCGCGGTGACCTCCACGGTCGCATCGCCCTGCGCTGGCTCGGAGCTCCGTTCCCATGGGTTTCTCCCCGGTTCTCGCGCTCGTCCTGGCTTTCGGCGAGGTGCGTTCGATCCCGGACATGCTTCCCGTCGACACGGCGTTCTTGCTGATCGCCGACGACGTGCCGGCGTTGCGCGCGGCCACGCGGGACCTCACGCTCGTGCGCGGCCTCGGCGCCGACGACTGTGCTCCGCTGCGCGCCGAACTCGGAACGTGGTGGCGCGAGTTCGTCGCGGCCCGCTTCGATCGCGTCGATGCGACCGACCTCGCGCAAGCGCCGATCCGGCGCGCGTTCCTCGCGATCGTGCAGGACGACGAAGGCGACGGCTCGCTGTTGATCGGCGTGGAGGGCGTCAACGATCGCTTCGTCACGATCGGTACCGCCGACGACGACGAGAACGTCGTGGCGACGTGGGAACGCTGGTCGTTCATCGCCGACGAGGAAGCCGTCGCACATCGCCCGCTCGACGTCCTTGCCGGCAGGGAGCCCGCGTTGGCTTCGCGAACGCGCTACCGCGATGCCGCGGCGGCCCTCGTCGACGGTGGCGCTCATCACGTCTCGGGCTGGATCGACCGCGATCGACTCGTCCAAGCGATCGGCTTCTGGTTGTTCTCGTCGGAGCGCTCGCTCGACGAGATGCAAAAGGAGTTCGGCGCGATGGCCTTCCACGTCGATCTCGTCGACGGCGTGATCGAGAGCTCGATCTTCAACGAGTACGGCGCCGAGCCGAGCGTGCTGCGCATCGATACGCCTCGACCGTTCGACGACGCTCTGTTCGCGCTCGTGCCACGTGATGCGCGCGGGTTCGCCGCGCTGCAGTGGCCGCTCGCGGGTGGACTCCGCGGGATCGCGACCGAACTCGCCGGCGACGAGGCCACCGAGGACGACGCCGATGCGGTGATGGCGTTCGCGGACATGCTCGGCGAGCGCACGTTCATCGTCGCGACGGCCGCGAAGGACGGCATCGAGACGCAGTGGGAGGGTTGGTTCGAGGTCGATCCCGACGCGTTCGAGACGTCGACGTTCGATGCCGCGATGGACGCGATCGATCGCGTGCTGGCCGACGATTGCACCAGCGGACGCTTCCAACGCGACGACGGCCGCATCATCCGCGAGCTGACGACGCGGAAGGACGCGTCGCTGCCGAAGACGGTCTGGTACTCGGTAGCGGGTTCATGGCTGCTCGCGACGACGACCGCGGAGCGGCTCGACGCGATGATCGCGCAAGCCGAGGGCAGTGCGCTACCGGGCGAAGACGTGCGAGCGAACCCCGTGTTCGCGACCGCGTACGCGCGCGTTCGTGAACACGTACCCGCGATCCACGGCGTGTCGTTCGTCGATCCGCGCGCGACGTTCTCGCCCGCGGCCGACGCGTGGCTCACGTTCGCTCGATCGCTGCGATCGCGGGACGAACCGGAGTTCGACGAGCGAGCGTTGCGCGCGCTGCATCGCTTGGTCTGCGACGAGGCGCCGAGCACGGCGATCTCGTGGCATGCGCCGACCGGGATCATCACGCGGCATCGCGGCTTCCCGCTCGGTGACTTCGCGTTGGCCTGGTGTCTCGCGCCGGGAGTGATGCTGCACGAAGGCGAAGTCGCGAAGGCGATCGACCTGCGGCAGACGAACGCGACGCGGCGCGAGGGTCTCCGCATGGAGCTCGAGTTCGTGAAGGAGGCCATCGAGCGCTACTCGCGCGATCACGGCCAGCTGCCCGAATCGCTGCAGCATCTGCTCGTCCCCGATCCGCGCAACTTCGACCAGCCCTATCTCGACGGCGAGCACCGCTTCGTCGATTCGTGGGGCAACCCGTTCCGGTACGAGACGCTCGCGAACGGCGAGTACCGCATCACGTGCTTCGGCGCGGACGGCAAGCGCGGAGGCGTCGGCCCGAACGAGGACGTGCGCGTGGTGGGGCCCTGACGCGGATCGCTACGCTGCGTCGCTGTTCGCACCACTCTCTCGCTCCGCGGGGATCCGATGTCCACGTTGCTTTTGCCGATCGCGGCGTTTCTTGCGCTCTTCACGTCCGAACGCGTCGCTCCGCCGGCACTGCTTCCGGCCGACACCGCGGTGCTGATCACCTGGGACGACTTCGCGGGCTTGCGGGCCGCGTTCGACGCGCTCCCCGTCGGAATCGCGCTGGCCTCGGGCGATCACGACGAACTCGCCGACGTGGTGCATGAGTTCCACACGGGACTGGTGCGACGTGCGCTGCCGGGCACCGAAGCGGATGCGTTGAACGCGGCCGCGCCGGCCGCGTGGTTCGTCGCGTTCGCGCCGGACGATCGCGGCGCGCTCGAGCTCGTCGTCGGCATCGAATGGTCGCAAGCGGAGCCCGACGGACTGGTGCCGATGCCGCAACTCGACGATCCGACGCAGCCCGGCTTGCGCAAGCGCACGGCCGGTCGTTGGACGCTCGTGACGCCATCGCAGGAACTCGACGCGCGTCTCGCCGCGATCCAGGACGGCAAGGAAGCCACGCTCGCGGCACGACCGCGCTTCACGAGTTCGATGGAACGCGTCGCATCGGCGTCGCCGTCGCTCGGTGTGTGGATCGACCCGGATCTGCTCTCGCTGTCGGTGTTCGCGAAGATGATCCCGTTCGTCGACGGCAAGCGGCCGGACCTGGCGCGGCAGAACGAACTCGGTGCGTTCGCATGGAGCACGCGCGTCGACGGCGCGCATCTCGTGAGCGCGATGTTCGTCGGGCGCGGCTTGGCCCCGAGCGTGCTCGCGGTGGAGGAGCCGCGGCCGTTCGAGAACGACTGGCTGAAGTTCGTGCCGCAGGACGCGCGCGCGTTCTCGATCCAGCAACTCGCGTTGCCGACGCTGCTGCAGACGTTCGTCGACGATCTCGAGAACGCGGACGAGACGCGCGAAGTCGCGGGCTTGCTCGGTGAGTTCGTCGGCGTATTCGGGTCGCGTGCCTACGTGATCGTGCCGAACACCGCGCAGGGCACGATGCCGGTGTTCCACGCCTATCTCGAACTGCGTCAGTCCGAAGAGGCGGCGCAAGCGCTCGACATCGTGCTCGACGCGCTCGCGGGCGCGATGCGAGACGACTTGGTCGTGCAGCGCAATCCGCGCGACGACGGCCGCGTCGTGTACACGATCGCCGCGCCGCCGGGCCTGCCGTTCCCGCTGTCGGTCTCGTTCAGCGTCGAGAACCAATGGCTCGTGCTGACGACGAAGGAGTCCGAGCTCGAAGCGATGCTCGCGCGTGTGCGTGGCGAAGCGGCGTCCGACGTGCGCTCGAATCCGCGCTTCGCGGAGCTCTACACGCGCATCACGCAAGGCGAAGCGCCGTTCCACGGCGTGTCGTTCGTCGATCCGAAGGCCGCGCTCGCCGAAGGTCGGCCCGCCGTCGCCGCGTTCGCGACCTCGCTCGCGGGCATGGCGCTCGGTCGGCCGGTCGAGCCGGTCGTCGGCGATTCGCTGCTCGCCTGCATCGACGGCGCCTCGGCCAGCGTGTCGATCACGCGACACGCGAACGACGGTTGGCGGATCACGCGGCGCGGCGCGCTGCTCGGTGAATTGTCGCTGGCGTGGAGCGCGTTCGGCGCGGCCGCGACGTACCTGCCGGCGATCGTCGCCGCGAACGTAGCGCCGATCCAGGCACGCGGTCGCACGACGAAGGCGCGCTCGGACTTGCGCGCCTTCGAGCAGGCGATCCTCGCGTTCACGACGGTGCACGGGGTCGCGCCGGCGACACTCGCCGAGCTGATGCAGCCGGATCCGAAGAACTTCAACGAGAGCTACCTCGAGGCGACCGACGCACTCGTCGACCCGTGGGGCACGACGTACGTCTACGTGAAGCACGACGACGGCACGTGGCTGTTGTCGTCGTTGGGGGCGGACCAAGCCGTCGGAGGGGAAGGCGAGAACGCCGACCTCGACGTGCGGTCGAAGTGATCGTGCCTCGCGCCGCGCGCGTCAGCGAGGCGGGCGCGGCGGGTTCAGCGTCCGCGTCTCGCCGGGCGCGACCGTCACCGTGCCGAAGTCGTGGACGAGCGTTCGGCGATCCTCGTCGTCGACCGACCACAACGTGACGGCCCACGCGCCGGCCTCCAAGGCCTCGATGGCGATCGCGCCATTGCTGTCGCGACTCGCGCTGCGCGGCGCGAGCCACGGTGCGTCGAGTCGGCGCGCTTCGGCGATCGTGTCCGCTCCCGAATCCAGCGGCACGAGCATGACGATCGACGCCGGCGCATCGAGCAGCGTCAGGATCTCCGGCCCGTCGCGTCGGACGCGTACGAGTTGCGCCGTCGCGGCGTAACGGGACTCGATGAACGGTTCGACGGTCAGCACGTAGTCGCCGCACTCGATCGCCGCAGTCGTCCAACTGCCGTCGGGGCCGGATTCGAGCGTGGTCGTGAACGACTCGAAGCGGTCGACATCGGGGCTCGATGCGTCGGGATCGAGTGGGATCAGCGTCACGAACGCCTCGACGATCGGCTCGCGGGTCCGGGCATGCAGCACGCGTCCGCGCGCGCGCGCCGTCGCGAGGTCGAGGTCGAGCCGCGTGACGCGACCAGGTAGGACTTCGATCGCGCGGACGGCGGCGTGTTCGTACGCGGGCCGGAGTTCGACGATCGTCGGCCCGACCGGGATCCCCGCGAACACGTAGTCGCCGTTCGCATCGGTGACGGCCTCTCCGGCGACCGGGACGCCGACGATGATCCCGGGAGCGGGCCGGCCGTCGAAGCGCACCGTTCCGGCGATCGCGCCGCAACCGGTCGCCGTCAACTCCACGTCGAGAGTGCGGACCTCGTTCGCGGACAGCTCGACTTCGACTCCGGTCAGCAGTGCAGGATCGGCGTCGAACGGCGCGACGCGATACCGTCCCGGCGCCAGCGCGGGCGTCGCGTAGACCCCGTCCCGATCCGAGTACGCCGTGCGATCCCAGCCGTCGTCGCGCGTGATCCGCAGATCGACGCTGGCCGCGATGGGATCTCCGCCGAGCAGGATCCGACCGCACAGCTTTGCCGCGGGTTCGACCCGGATCACGAGCGTGGTGTCCGGAGTCGTCGCGCTCCACGTGACCCACGCCGTTCGCGCGGCCGGATGTGGCTCGTGATCGAGCATCGCTTGGAACGGACCGTCGGACCGGACGTCGAACGACACTTCGCCGCGCGGGTCCGTCACGCGATCCGCGACGCGGACGCCGTGTGGATCGACATCGAGTCCGCAGCCGCCGTCCGCGCGCGAGAACAACGCGACTCCGAGTCCGACCAGCGGTTCGTCCCGTTCGCCGAGGACGCGGACGCGCAGTGAGTTCGTGGTGTCACGCGTCAGGCGCGCGACGACGAGCTTCGTCGATGCCTTCACGCGAGGAACGTCGCGGAACGCGTAGCCCGGCGCGACCGCACCGAGATCGAACGTGTCTTCGGTGCGCGCCGAGAACTTGCGTCGGCCCGGCCCGGTGTTGCGGGCGAGCAGCGAGCGACTCATGTCCGGCGTCGGTTCCGTGACCAGGCTCACCGAGTCGAGGCCGACCCGATCGCCATGGAAGTCGATGCGCGCGGAGAACGAGTCGATCGGCGCGCCCGTGTCGTCGTCGACGACCTCCAGCGCGTACTCGCGCAGGATCGGAAGCGTGACGACGAGGTCGGTCCGCAGCGCGTCCACGTCCAACTCGGACCCGACTCTCGCACCGTCTGCACTCGTCGTCAGCGTCCACGACGGTTCCGGGGGGACATCGAACGCGAAGCGGCCATCGGCACTCGTTCGCGTCGCGAACGACAGGTGATCGGGCAGATCCCAGGTTCCGCGGTCATAGGTCCGAGAGGCAACGTCGGCGTGGACTTGTGCGCCCGCGATCGGGCTGCCGTCGTCGTCGACGACGACGCCGCGCAGTGGGATCGACCGCGACAGCACGAGGTTTTCGACGGTCTCGACTTCACGGGCGACGAGGTTGACGGTTCGCACCCCGGCGCCGGTTCGCACGTATCCGTCCAGGCTCGCGGACAGCGTCGCGTCGACGGCGCGGCAACCTTCGACCGCGTATGCGCCGGTGGCGTCGGCGACGACTCGCGTCTCCTGCGTCGAGCCGCTGTGCGTGATCGTGATCGTCGCGCCCGGCAACGCAGAGCCGTCCGAATCGACGACGCGACCCTGCAGCGACGACGGCGGCAGCGATGCGCGGACGTCGTACTCGGCGATCGGCATCGTCGCGACCAAGGACCGTGAGTCGATCGCGGAGTCGGCGACGGCCGGCATCGATCCGACCGCGGCGGGGGCTTCGTGTCCGGTCGCGGGCCATCCATGGTCAGGCAGGTGCTCCACGCCGTCGTGCGCGACGCGCAGGACGACGAACGCGAGCACGAGACCGACGAGGAGCACGAATCCGAATCGCATGGGCGGTGCACAGCCGGGCGGAAAGGAAGGAGGTGGTGGGAGGCTACCCCACGGCTCAACGGGACGCATCGAGCGTGGTGGCGGTGCCCGGCGACAACGCGATCGCGCCGTAGTCGCGTAGCAGCACGCGCGGCGCATCCGGGAGGACCGACCACAGGCGCACGTGCCACACTCCGGCGTCGAGACCGACGATCTCGCAGGTCCGTTCGGAGAACTCGTCGGGAACTTCTTCCACCGCCTCGTCGGTCCACGGCAGTTCGAGGCGAGTCGCTGTCAGCGCGAAGCGAGCGCCGGGCGAGGCCGCGGGCAGCGCGACGGCGATCGAACACGCGGCGCCGAGTCGGATCTCGTGGTCCTCGGCGTTCGCGTTGCATGCCAGTAGACGCGTCGTCGTCGGATGATCGCCGGAACTGCGCACCGTCACGACGTAGGGTCCGGGTTCGATCGCGTCGATCCGCCAGCGCCCGTCGGTCGCGGTCTCGACTTCGATCGGAGCGGTCTCGAACGGATCGTCGCTCCGCCCGATGCGTCCCGGAGCGAGAGGCACGAGCCCCAACCTGGCGCCGCTCACCGGAGCACCGCTGACTCCGTCGACGACGTGTCCGCGGAACGGCACGAGTTCGATGTCGACGTCCAGCGTCGTCCATGCACCTTCACGCACGGTGAGCTCGCGAAGCGCGATGGAGTTGCCACCACGCCGAAACCGCGCGATCGAGGGGCCAGGCACGATCCCGGCGATCGTGAACGATCCGTCGGTCGCCGTCGTCGCGTAGCTTGCGGCACCGATCTCGACGTCGACTCCAGGAGCGCGCTGTCCTCGGATTCGGACGAACCCGCGGACGGCCCCGAGTCCGTCCCCGCCGAGTTCGACGTCGCACTCGCGATCTTCGCCCGCGGCGACGCGGAACGCTCTCGCGGTCGGTCCCGGCACCCGGGCGAGCGCTGCGCGGGGGAGCAGGCGATACGTTCCCGCGGCGAGGGGCGGCGAGCGGAACTCGCCGCGGTCGTTCGTCGCCAGCATCGCGACGGTTGCATCGTCGTCGGCGATGAACAGCACGACGCTCGCAGGCACGGCGATCCCAGCGAGTGTGACGCGGCCGTGGACGGATGCGGCGGCGGCCAGTCGCAACTCGTGAATGACAGCGATGCCGTCGGCGTCGGTCGGGAACCACTCGGTCCGCGCGGGGGCGAGATCCGCGTCGACGACTTTCGCGAATCGCTGGCCATCGCCGCCGATGGGCAGGAGCGCGATACCGTCCGCCCCGGTTCGCGCCGTCGTCGAACACTGGAGCGGGAATGCGACGCCGAATCCTCGTTCGTCCTTGATCGAGAACAGCGCGACGCCGACGTCGACGGCGGGAGCGCCGCGCTCGTCGACGACGCGGATGCGCGCGCGCCGAGTCGTGTCGCGCATCAACGCGAGGACATGCGGCGCAGTGTCAAGAAGCTCGGCGGCCTGGACTTCGAGCCTCCCGAACGCGTAGTGCGTTGCGTGAACACCGAGCGTCAGTGCACGGTCGACCCGCACCTGGACACGGCATTCGCCGGCACCCGTCATCCGTGCGCCGACTTCGCGTCGAGGGTCGGGGTCGGCCGCGATCGTCGTCGTGTGGATCAAGCCACGAAGCGCACGCGGCCCGTCCGTCGCGATGTTCGTCGCGAACATGGGGATGGGCGCTCGCGTCGTCGCGTCGATCACGCGGAAGTCGACCTCTCGAATTCGCGGGAGGACCAGGCACAGGGCCGGGGTGTCGTTCTCGGGCACGACGTCGACGAACACCTCCGCGCCGTCGCGAGCGGCGGCGACGCGCAACGGCCGTCCGCGCGCGACCCGGACCGCGAACGTCCCGTCGTTCGACGCGCGCGTACTCAGCGTCTCGTCGATCGGGCTGGTCCACGCTCCCTGGTCGTAGGCACTGTCGCGAGCCGATACCGTGATCGCCGCTCGGTCGACCACGAGTCGCGCGTCGTCGACGACGACGCCGGTGATCACGACGGGCTCGCCGAGGACGAGGTCCTCGGCGACGACGGTCTCCGCCGAAATGGCGCGCATGCGCCTGCGCGCGTGGGCGGTCGCGGCGTACGCATCATGTTCCGCGGCGATCTCGATCCAGTCCGGAGGGAGTTCGGCACTGACGAAGCGGCCGTCGGCGCTCGTCGTCAGCAATTCGACGCGATCGAAACCCGAACACTCGATCCGGACGCGTGCGTTCGCGATGGCGTTCCCGCGTTCGTCCGTCACGCGCCCGGCGACGCGCCCCGGTGGGATGTCGAGGAGGACGTTGTCTTCGTCGCTGGGCTCGGCCACGGATTCGCGTCGGGTCGCCGGTTCGTCGGTCCGTGCCTCGGCCGCTGGTTCGACCGGCGAGTCGGCTGCCGTCACGTCGACTCCGCGCGGCTGCGCCTCGAGATCCTCGACGGTCGGGCTCCGGGGTCCGGCGGGCCGCAGGAGCCATGGCAGGGCGATCGCGACGATCGCGACGATCGAACATGCCGTGGCGACGACGACGCGCATGAGAGCCCCTGCAGCAAGACTCGTACCACGTCCGTGAGTACCTGGACATCGCCGCCGAGTGACCGCGGGCCCCGACCTGGATTCGACGGATCCGGCGCACGCTCCGGCCGCACCCCCGAGGATGGGCTATCCTCCTCGGCGGCCATCCCGACGGATCCCCCCCATGCTCCTCTCCGCGTGCTTCGTGCTCGGCGCACTCGTTCTTGCGCCGCAAGACGTCGATCCCGCCGTGGTCGTCCGACCGGATCAACCGGCCGCCGAGCGCGCTCTCGATGCCGGACTCGGGCAGCTCGCCCGCACGCGACGCGAGCGCGGCGAGGCCGCGATGCGGGAAGTCGCCGTCGCGCGCGGCCTCGACCTCGATGTCAACGGGCGCGTGGAGTTGTTCATCACGCGCGCCGGCAAGGGCCCCGCGCTGGCGGCGCTCGTCGCCGCGGGTTGCCAAATCGAAGACGTGGATGCCGACGGCATCACCGTGCGCGCCGCGGTCGGCGACGCGGCCCAGTTGAAGCAGTTGGTGTCGGGCATCGCGGACGTGCGGCTCGCGCCGGTCGCGAGGAGCTTCGCGGTTTCGCAAGGCGTCGGGCTCACCGGCGGCTTCGCTGCGCAGAGTCTCGGCGCCGATGGTGCTGGCGTTCGGCTCGCGATCGTCGACACCGGGTTCAACGGCTACGCCGCGCTGGTGAACGCCGGCGAACTCCCGCCCGCGACCGCGACCAAGAACTTCACCGGCAGTTCGCTCGAGTCGTCGAGCGACCACGGTGCCGCGGTCGCGTTGATCGCGCACCAGATGGCGCCGGAGGCGCAGCTCTACCTGGTGAAAGTCGGGACGCTGTCGCACTACAAGAAGGCCATCGACTGGCTGATCGACAAGAAGGTCCACGTCTTCAACGCGTCGATCGGCTTCCTGGCCGCGAACTTCTCCGATGGCACCGGCGGCGCCGCGGCCGCGACCAACAAGGCGCGCAAACACGGCATCCTCCCGGTCGTTTCGATGGGCAACTACGGCGACTCGCATTGGATCGGCGCGTTCGCCGACGACGACTCCGACAAGCTGCTGAACTACACGCCGACGACCGAGGTCGTGCGGTTCAGCGCGCAGGCGGGGTCGGTGGTCGAGATCTTCCTGGTCTGGGACGACTTCCCGTCGACCGACATCGATCTCGACGTGTTCCTGTTCGATCTCGGCACGCTCGCGAACCCCAAGCCGCCGACCGCGCAGAACATCGTCGCGACCAGTACGTTCGACCAGACCGGCTCGCAGCAGCCGATCGAGATCATCTCGACGATCGCGCCGTCGACCGGCATCTACGGCATCACCGTGAATCGCATCGGCAAGAAGCCGTCGCAGTTGGCGTTGTTCACGTCGCATCCGTTGCTCGACGGATTGAACGTGGCAACGTCGAGCTTGGCGACGCCGGCGGATGCGGATGGCGCGTTCTCCGTGGCCGCGATGGCGCACGTCGTGTGGGCGTCCGGCCCGGTCGAGGCGTTCTCGTCGCGCGGTCCGGCGACCGACGGCACGCAGAAGCCGCAGATCACGGGGCCCGATGGCGTCGCCAATACGGTCTATCCGCCGTTCTTCGGTACGTCCGCGTCGGCGCCGCACGTGGCCGGAGCGGCTGCGCTGTTGAAGTCGGTTCAGCCGGCGTTGACGGCGGAGGACCTCGCTCAGCGCCTCTTGCTGTACGCGGTTCCGATGGGCGACGTCGACGAGTTCGGCGCGGGGCGGCTCACGCTGGCCGCGGACTTCTTGCCGCCGAGTCCGGATCCCGTGGAGTTCGATCTCGGCGCGTTCACGATCACGCCGACGTCGATCACGCTCGCGGCCGGCAACCTGACCGACGCGACCGGCCCGCTCGAGTACCAATTCGATTCGACGAGCAAGGCCAAGGAAGCGACCGACTCGGGTTGGATCGCGACGGCGACGTTCGTCGACGACGTGCTCAAGCCGAATCGCAAGTACGCGTACCGCTTCCGCGCGCGCGACGCCGCGACCTTGCCGAACACGACGCGGTGGTCCGCTCCGCTCGAGATCCGGACGCATGCGCTCGTGCCGTTCGCGCCGACGGTGAGCAAGATCAAGTCGACGAGCTGCCGGATCAAGGTCGTCGCCGACGGCAATCCGAGCTCGGTGCTCTACGCGGTGCAGAACGTGACGACCGGCGAGTGGCTCACGCCGAGCGGAAGCACCAGCGGCGGCGCCGTGTTCGCGAAGCGCACGAAGTGGAAGGCGACGACGGTGAAGGGGCTCACGCCGGCGACGACGTACGAGTTCCGCGTGAGGGCGATCAACTCCGCGAGCGTCGAGACGGTGCTCGGTGAGGCGCTGTTCGTGACGACGCTGCCCTGACGCGTCGTTCCACCGGCGAGATGGGCTACTTCGCGTCGACGGCGTCGATGCGCCCGCCGTATTCGGGATCCTGGTAGTGCGCGAGCAGCACGAGGCGATACGCGGGTTCGTAGTTCTGCGCGTAGACGCTCGAGTGGTGGTGGCTCGGGTAGCCCGCGAGTTTCATGTCGCGCGCTGTGCGCAGGAAGTCGTCACGCGTGAACGCGAAGCCGAGCGGTTCGACGAGCTCGGCGGCGGCGTCGAGCGTCGCTTGCAGTTCGGCCTCCTCACCGCGATACGTGTGCCCCGTGCGTGCGACGGCGCGTGCGAGGTTCTCGATCTTGCCGCCGTTCAGGATGAACGGGCGCAGGTTGATCCGCGCGAGACCCTTGCCCGGGTTGATGATCTCGATCTCGCGTTCGCCGGGCGTGGGTGCCGGCTGCATCTTGCGGACTTCGTGCGTGAGTCCGGTCTCGAGGTGGCTCGCCGTGCCCATGAACATGTGAGCGGGGCCGAGCGTCGCCTGATGCAGCAGCTTGTAGAGATCGGCCGGCTGCATGTTCGGGTAGCGCGCGACGTGGTCTCGCAGCGTTTCTTCGAGCTGCATCATCGGCAGGCCGGTCGCTTCCTCGCGCGGCGCGGCTCCGCATGCCGAGAGGACACCGGCGAGCACACCGAACGCGACACGCTTGATCGAGATCATGCAGCTCCTCGCGCCTTCACAGGTCGATCGCGACCGCTTGCGCGGCGTACCGCTTCGAGCGGTGGTCGTAGGTCACGGTGATCTCGTTGGCCTTGCAGCACACCTGACAATCCTCGATGAGGTGTTGCACGTCGCCATTGCCTTGATCGACGAACAGCAGGATGCGTTCGCCGCATTGCGGGCAGTCGTACGACGCGGTGCGTTCCATCGGCGCGATTTCAAGGACGCGCGGGCCCAGGGGCAAGAGCGCGCACGAGGTCGTTCGCCCGGACGCTCGAGGGATTCGCGACGACGCTACGATCCGCGCCCTCTTCCAAGGGAGATCACGATGTCCGACCTGTCGCGTCGTTCGTTCCTGGGTGGACTCGCCGCGGTGCCGGCGGCCGGTTGCGCCAGTCTGTTCGCGAATGCGGATCCGGCGCCCCAGGCCGCCGCGGTCGCGGGCAAGCCGCCGGTGGTCATCGCGTCGGGCAACGGCTGGTGGCCCGAGCCGGGTCGCGCTTCCGCGATCGAGACCGCCATGAAGGTGATCCGCGATCCGGCGCGCATCAGCAAGCGCTACGGCTTGCTCGAAGCCGTGGTCGAGGGATTGGCGGTCCAAGAAGACGATCCGACCGATCACTCCGTCGGCCTCGGCGGGCTGCCGAACGAGGACGGCGTGGTGCAGCTCGACGCCTCGGTGATGTATGGCCCGACGCACCAGGCCGGAGCGGTCGGCGCCATCGAAAACATCCAGAACCCGGCGCGCGTGGCGATGAGCGTGCTGCGCTACACCGACCATTCGTTCCTCGTCGGCAAGGGCGCGTACGACTTCGCGCGCGCGATGGGCTTGCCGCACACGGAACTGCTGACCGAAGAGGCGCGGCAGATCTGGCTGTACTGGCGGCAGAAGCACTCCGAGAACGACGACTGGATCGCGCCGCCCGACGACGAGGTGCCGCAGGCGATCCGCGATCAGGTGACCTGGGGCACGATCCACGTGTCGGCGATCGCACCGGATGGCTCGGTCGCGTGCGGGACGACGACCAGCGGTCTGTCGTGGAAGATCCCGGGACGACTCGGCGATTCGCCGATCGTCGGCGCGGGGATGTACTGCGACAACGACGTCGGCACGGCCGGGGCGACGGGTCGCGGCGAGGAAGCGATCGTGAATTGCGGCGCGTTCTCGGTGGTGGACCACATGCGCCGCGGACTCGAGCCGCAGGAGGCGTGCTTGGAGTTGTTGAAGAGACTCGCGAGCAACGCGAAGAAGCGCGGCTTGTTCAAGGACGGCAAGCCGACGTTCAACATCACGTTCTACGCGGCGCGCAAGGACGGCAAGTACGGCTCGGCGTGCTTGATCGAAGGCAGTGAGTTCGCCGTGATCGACGGCGACGCGCCGACCGGCCGCCGCGAGAAGTGCGCGTGGTTGTACGACAAGTAGCTCGGGCCGCAGGGCCCGACGCCCGCTCGGGCGCCGAGGCGAGGTGGGGGCCATCGGCCCCCACGCCCCCTCGTTCGACCGCTCGCGGTCGAACGACCAAAGGGGGGCTTCACAAACGAGCGAAGCCCCCCTTTGGAAACCCCCGCGCCCTTGAGTCGCGCGACGGAGTGGTTACTCGGGCGCGCGCGAGCTTGAACCCGAGGGAGAACTTCGGGTCGCGCTTCGCGCTCCGCGGTGGCGATTGAAGGAGTGTCGAAGCAACGGGGACGGAGGTGCGTCCGTCCCCGATCTGTCCCCGTGCTCGGACGCCGTTGGCAGCGGTCATCGCTCGTACTCCAACCCTTCGACACGATCGCGCAAGTCCTTGGGCCACCGTGATGTAGCCCGCGTGCATTTGCCGCCGGCAATCGCACGCCGGCAATCGCACGCGGGTACCCGCGTCGGATTACCGGCGGTCATCGCTCGCGGGCTTGGGCTTTGATTGGACCTCGGTTGGAGTGGTCGAGTACGTCGCGGTGGCTTGGTGGTGGATCGTGATCGCGGGAAACGGGTGGACGAGATGCGCTTCGGCGTTTGGGTGGCCGTGGGACTGGTTTGCCTCGCGATCGGTGTTGCCGTCGTGACTTGGCGTGACGCGGGGAGGGGCTCCGTGGACGAGTCGAACGCCGTCGCGCCCTCTCCCTCGCCGGTCGATGCCGAGAGCGCTGCGACGGATGGAACGCGTCGATCCTTGCTGCCCGCTGCGGAGGTCCGCGCTGTCGACACGACGGGCCTCGTCGTCCGCGTCGTCGACGGTGACCTCGGAGTCGCTCTCGCTGGCGCGGAGGTTCGGGCCACCGACTTCTTCGGGGGCATCGACGTCGTCGAGGGCCTCGAGTCGCGCGGCGTGGCGGTCGTGACCGACTCGAGCGGCGCCGCGACCATCGGCTCGATCGAGTCCGACGACGGACTCGTGGTTACCTGCCCGGGATTCATTCCCGCGGCTCGACTCGCGGAGAGCATGGCCTTGCCGATCGTGTTGTGGCGCGCTCGGTCGTTGTGGGGATTCGTCATCGATGCCTCGACGAATCAACCCGTGATCGCGGCGCACATCCGCCTGCGCGGCTCGCGCGGCGCGGTCGAACCCTCGGTGTGGACCGATACGGCCGGTGCGTATCGATTCGAGGGCTTGCGCGGTGCTGACGAACGAACTCTCGAGATCGACGTCGACGGGTGCCTGCCGATCTTCGACGTCGTGCCGGCAAGGACCGAACTCGACGTGCGCCACGACGTCCACGTCGATTTCGGTGCGACGCTGCGCGGAGTCGTCGTCGACGCGATGTCGGGTTCGCCCGTCGCATCCGCTCGCGTGAACGCGTGGTTCGTCGGCGCCGATCGCGAAACCAGCCGAGTCGTCACGACGGGCTCCGATGGCCGGTTCGTGGTGCGCGGCGGTCGCTCCGACCAAGCCGCGACGATCGACGTGACTGCGCAGTCCTACGTAGGCAGCCGCCTCGATTGGACCGCCGACGCGTCGCAGGCCGCGATCCGCGACGTCGTGATGCCGGTCGTGCGCGCTTGCGCTGCGACGTGCACGGTCGAGTTCGCGGACGCTGCGATGGCCGGTGAGTCGGCCCACTTGCACGTCGAGTCCATCGCGCAACGGGGACGAGTCTCGACGCGTGCTTGGCGACAGTGCATCCCGATCGCCGTCGACGCGGACATCACGCTGGTGCAGCAGCGCGCGTTCTCCGGATTCAGCACGTCTCCGGGGCAGGATGTGACGATCGGTGCTCTCGTCCCTTGGTGCGACTACCGCGTGAGCGCGTCGGCTCCGAGCGTGTCGGTCTCGATGCCGCTGCGCTTCGAGGAGCCGGGCTCGACCAAGTCGCTGCGCATCGGGGTGCCCACGGGAAACGTGAGTGTCCGGGGCACGGTGCGCGTCGAACCGCAGCCGATCGAGTGTTCGGTCGTGTGGCAGGCCTTGTCGGCCGACGGCTGGCTCGTGCGTCGCGAGGCGGCGTGCGACCGCTGCGGTCACTACGCGATCGACGGACTCGACGCCGGAGTCATCGACGTAAGCGTCGAAGTTCTCGTTCACGGGACGCCGACGCCGATCGAGGTTGGCCAACGCCGCATCGTCACACGAGCTGGCGAACGGCTGCTCGAGGACTTCGACGTCGTGGTGCACCTGGACCGCGTTGCTGGGCGCGTCGTCCGGTTCGACGATCGGACCGCGGTCGGCGGCGTTCAGGTCCTCGCTCGACGCATCGATGGAATGAACCCGCTGCGCACGGTCAGCGACGCGGCCGGCAACTTCGGGTTCGCGGTGCCTCGCGACCAGGCGAACGCACAGTGGGTGCTCTCGGTCGAGGACGAGCGGTATGTGGCCGTAGAGGCGTACGCGTGGCCCGGCGGGCACACGGATCTGGTGGTCGAACCGGTGGAACGCTAGACGGTGCGAGCCTGGGATGCCGCGGCATCCCGAGCGCGGTTCCTCCAAGAACGTCCTTGACGGATCACACTTCACCCGGGCATTCTCCAACCATGACTTGCGGCCGTCCGTCCACGCATCACTCGAACTCGCTGCGGCGCTCCACGCCGTGGTTGCTCGTGTTGATGGTGTTGTTCGGGCACCTCTATGGCCGCGCCCACGACTCGTTCGAGATCCACGTCGAGTGCTCCGAGCACCCGGGTGAATGGACGCACGGCGACCAGTCCTCGCACGATGGTCCTTCGCACGATTCGTCGCATGACGACGGGGACGGGGACGAGCACGGTCACTGCTCGCTGCCGCACCTGAGCGTTCCGACGGCCGAAGTGATCGATGTGGCGCCCGTGCTGGTCGAACTCGCCGCGGCTCCGCTCGACGTCGCCGCCGTGCGACCTCTGCGCGTGCTCGCGACCACGCCGCTGCTGCGGCTCGCTCCGAAGACTTCTCCTCCGACGACCTGCTGAACCGACTCGCTCCGCGTCGCTTCGTGCACGCGGACTCCGTCTCGTTCCGGCCGATCCATTTCGTCGTCGAGGGAAGTGAGGATCCGTGCATTCCGTTCCGACCGCGGTCGGTGCTCGTTCGAGCACGTTCGACCGCATCGTCGCCCCGCACGTGGGGCGCATGCTGGCGCGTTCGAAGCGCCTGTTGAAGAGTGAAGACGTCGCTTGGGACGTCGTGCAAGACACGCTCGCGCAGGTTGCGCGGGACGCGCGATTGCAGGACGACGCCGGCGGTGTGCTGGCGCATCTCGTCGGCCTACGAGCGCTCGCGCGATTGCGAGCGGATCGGCGGCGGACGGTCCACGAGCAATGTGCGTGCGCGCTCTGCCGCGAGTCGTCGGAGCACGACGACCCAGCCGCGACCGCCATCGCTCACGAAACGAAGCATCGGGTCGACGCCGCGCTGGCGCGACTGCCGGCGTCGGCGCGCGACGCGATGTTGCTGCGCCATCGCGACGACCTGCCGTACGACGAGATCGCGCGTCGCCTCGACATTCCGCTCGGCACGGTGCGTTCGCGCTTGGCGCGCGCTCGCGACCTCATGCGGGCAGCGCTGGAGGATCGATGCTCTCTCGCATCGTGATGCTGGGTTCGGCCGTGGTGCTGAACGCGGTGGTCGCGTTCGCGCAGACTCCCGCGGCGCCACTCACCGTGTTCAAGGGCGCGCACGTCCGCAAGGCGATCGCGAAGGACGTGGTGCGCGTCGCGATCGGTGACGAAGACGTCTGCCACGTCGAAGTCCTCGGCTCGCGGGAGCTGCTGCTGACCGGCAAGGCGCCGGGTCGCACGAGTCTCATCGTGTGGTTCGACGACGGCTCGATCGACGAGATCGCCATCGCGGTCACGCGCGATCTCGGCGTGCTCGAGCACGCGCTGCATCGCATCGATCCCGACATCCACGTCGAGGCCGCACCGGACCGCGACGCGGTCGTGTTGACCGGCGCCGTGCTCGACCTCGAGATGTCGCTCTCCGCCGAGCGCGCGGCGCAGGACTACCTCGAAGCCGGTGAGCGCGGCAGCGATCGCACCGAGGCGCCGTTGGTGCAGACCTCGCCGGATCCGGAACTCGGCGACGCGTTGCGCGTGCAGCGGAGCGACGTCGAAGCGCGGACCAAACGCCGCGTGATCAACCTGCTGACGCTCGAACGACTGCCGCAACGGATCGAGCAACGACTGACGTCGGCGCTCGAAGGGATCGGCGCCCACGACGTCCACGTCGAGCGCGTGCTGAAGGGTGACCTGAAGCAAGACGCCGACGACGTGTTCGTGCTGACGGGCAGCGTCGCGAACCAGATCGAGCTGACGCGCACCCTGCATCTGGCGTCGACGCTCGTGCTCGGGCGCGAGCCCACCGGCGCCGACGTCTCGGTGCTGGGTGACGAATCCGGCGCGATCGCCGGCAACGGCAACGACTCGTCGCGTGGTCGGTTGTCGTTCTCGGGTTCGGTGTCACGCCTGTTCGGCGGTCAAGCCTCGAGCGGACGCGGCCTCGACAACCAAGTCGATCGCAACGTCGCGCGCGCCTCGGCGTTGTCGGTCGGAGGCGGTCGCGTGCTGTCGTACCTCGAGGTCCGTGACCTGCCGCAGGTGCGCGTCGACATCCGCGTGTTCGAAGTGAACCGCACCGATCTGATCCGCTACGCGCCGGACTTCGCCGTGCTCTTGTCCGACTTCGATCAAGGCGGCTTCAACCCGGCCGGTGTCGCGGGAGCGGTCCAGGGCAACGCGGCCGCGCGCGTCGGCGCTTCCGGCACGGACGTGCAGCAAGTGTTCGGCTTCCTCGCCGACGGCTTCTCGTCGCAACTGCAGATCGGCGGCTCGAAGGGCGCGGTCGACGTCGCGTTCAGCTTGCTGCAAGCGCGTGGCCTCGCGCGCAGTCTGTCGAGCCCGAACCTGACCGTGTTGTCGGGCGAACGCGCAGAGTTCCTCGTCGGCGGCGAGATCCCGATCCCGGTCGCGTTCGCGACCGCGTTCGGCGATTCCGGCGGCGGCTCGACCAACACGCCGGGCGTGTTCAACTCGGTCGAGTTCCGCGAGTTCGGCGTCCAGTTGAGCGTGCGGCCGTTGGTCGACGGAGCGGACTTCATCACGCTCGACGTCACGTCGCAGATCGCGCGACCCGACGACGCGTTGACCACGCTCGTGCGAGATTCGACGGGCACCGATCCGCTGACGACCGCGTTCCAGAGCCGCGCGCTGTCGACCAGCACGCGACTCGAGGACGGCCAAGTGCTGCTGATCGGTGGGCTCACGGACCGCAAGTCCGCGGACGACACCACGCGCACGCCATGGCTCGCCGACTTGCCCGTGCTCGGCTGGTTGTTCCAGCGCTACTCGATGAGCGACCAGGACCTCGAACTCGTCGTCATGGTGAATCCGGTGATCCTGCGCACGCAGGACCCGTCGGTGCGGCTGTGGCAGTTCCCGTCCAGCGACCCGCTCGCGGACGCGAACGCGAGATCGGGGGAATCCCCGTGATTTCATGCGAACTCGCACAGGCCGAGCGGCATTGCTCGAGCGGGCGAGCGTTCCAACCGTTTCGTCTCCAGTCCCTTTCGTCATGCCCTTCCGACCTTCATTCCCCAAGTTCGTCCCCAGGAGAGAACCCATGCAACTGAAGCCTTCGATTCGTCGTCAGCGCGGTGCGGCCCTGGTCGAGTACGGCCTGCTCGTCGCCGGTGTGGCTCTGGTCGCGATCGCGGCCGTGTCGATCCTCGGCCACAAGACCAGCGACTTGGTCGCCTCGGTCGCGACCGTGTTGCCGGGCGCGCACGACGACGACAACAACCCGATCGTCAGCGGCAAGTTGGTCGAGACCGCGCCGAACGCGGGTGGCGCGATCGGCATCGACGCGGCCGGCATCGTGACGAACGCGGGTACGCCGCGTCTCGCGAACAACCTGGGCATCGCGGGCGCCGACCTCGCGAACCTCGTCCAGGAGCCCTGATCGATCTCGTCCCGCTCGTCGCGTTCCCGGACTCGGGAGCGCGACGAGCGCGGCACGGTCTCATGCGATCCACTTCGATGCGAATCCGACTTTCCCCAGCGCATCCACAGCGCGGCTCGATCCTGATCGAGTTCGCGCTCGTCGTGTTGTTGCTGTCGGTGTTGCTCGCGGCGACGGTGGAACTCGGCAAGGCGGTCTATTTCGCGCAAGCGGCGCAGAACGCCGCGCGCGTCGCGGCGCGCGAACTCGCGCTCGCGCCGTTGCCGCCGCAAGCCACGTTCGACGAAGCGCTGGCGACGGTGTTCGATCCGGCGCTGTTGTACGTCGATCTCGACGCGACGTCGATCGACGCCGCGTTCGCGAATGCTCCAGCGCTGAACCACGCGCTGAAGCCATTGATGATCTTCGACCGCGTGACGGTCGGTGGTTCGACGCACGAGGTGCTGCGTTATCCCGGAGCCGTCTGGGTGAGATCGGGTGGCGTGAACACGGTGAAGGTTCCCCTCGTCGTGAGTCGCGGCGCGGACGGCGTCGAGACCATCGAACTGCGCGACGTCGTCGAGGCGATCCCCGGCATCGCGTACGCCGTCGATCCGAGCGCGCCGAACACGAGCGGCATCGCCGCCGTGCGCGTGCACGTGCCGTTCCAGGCCGCGGCGCTGTCCGGCTTCCAGGCCAACGCGGCGGGACCGTTCGAACCCAACCTCGACGGTGCGATCGTCGCGGACGACGCCGGCGTGACCGTGTCGTCCGCACCCGGCGACGGTGCGCTCGCCGGCGCCGGCTCCGAACTCCCGACGTACGCGGGTCCCTACGGACTCGGGCGCCAGTACGCGCTCGGCAAAGAGCTCCGTCCGTTCCGCAAGCTGATCACCGGTCAATCCCTGTTCCGCCGCGAGGTCTTCGCGAATCCATGAGCGGCGCCCCCTCACCACGGCTCGAGTCGCAACCAGCCCGGACTCGGCGGAGGTCCCCATGTCACCCGTGAATCCTCGTCGTTCGCGCTCAGCGTCGTTCGGAGTCGGCACTCTGGCCGTGCTCGTCGGCGGGGCGTGCGTGCTCGTGCTCGGGACGTGGGTCGCCGTCGAAGGCGGTGTTCCCGAGGCCTGGGCCAGGCTGCCGGGCTTCGAGCGCTTCGCGCACGCGAAGGAGAGTGCTCCGGCCGGCAAGATCGCGGTGCCGGTGTCGGCCCGCGCGATCAAGGCGTACGCGCGCATCTCGCGCGACGACGTCTGGGATCCGAACACGAATCAGATCACGGTCGTCTACCTCGACGCGACGAAGCTCGGCGACGACGTGATCACGGACTTCGCCAAGGTCCGCGGTCGCGTGCTCGCGAAGGACAAGTCCGCCGGCTACGTCTTCAGCGAAAACGACTTCTTGCCCGAAGGCACGCGTGCCGGACTGGTCGCGGGCATTCCCGCCGGCAAACGCGGCGTGCGCGTGGAACTCGAGCAAGTGCCGGGTCTGTACGGTCTCAATCCGGGCGATCGCTTCGATCTGATGGCGACGCTTCCGATCGACACCGCGAAGGCTCAGCAGCAACTACAGCAACTCGGCGGAGTGGTCGGACGAGCAGCCGCGCTGACCGCCGGGCTGTCGGGCTCGAAGCAGGCGAGCGTGCATTGCGTCGTCCAGAACGGCGTGATCGTCTCGGGCGTCGAAGCCCGCAACGTCCCGTACACGATCACGACGTTGACCCAGGGCACGCAGGTGAAGTCGCGGCCGGTGCAAGAAGTCGTCATCGCGGTCGCGCCCGAAGAAGTCGCGGCGCTCGAACAGGCCCTGGCGATCGAGGCCGCGATCTCGTGCGTGCCGCGCTCGGGGCGCCCCGACGACCCGCAGGATTCGCGGACTCCGGAGCGCGCGGCGCAGTCGCCGTTCACGCTCGGCGGGAGCGACGGCGATGGCTTGCGCTTGATCGAAACCATCAAGGGCACGACGCGCGAGTTGGTGCCGGTGCAAACCCCGACCCGGAAGCCGGGGAGCTGAATGACCGATCGACCGAGGACTCGTCGTCCTTCCCACGCGGATCGCGGCGCCGTCTTGGTGCTCGCGATCCTGTTGTTGTTCTCGACGTTCGCGATCGCGGCGGTGGTCGTCGACCTCGGCCTCGCGAGCCTCGAGCAGCAACGCATGCAAGACGCCGCCGACGCGGCGGCGATCGAAGGCTTGCGCGGTGGCAGGGCCGAGGGCGCGACGTTCGCGGCCGTCTCGATGTCGGCGTTCCACGCACTCGCGCCCGATGCGGACGTCGAGGTCGTCGGTGGGGAAGGTGAGTGGAACGCGAATGCCTCGCTCGCGTTGACCGGACGCTTCGTCCCGCAGATGCAAGCGAACGCCGCGGATGCTCCGCACGGTGACTTCGTCGGCGGCACGTACTTCGCGAACGCCGCACACACGGAACGCTCGGACTACTTGCGGGACGACTTCGCCGCCGGCGCCGGCGATCGCGCGCTGCTCGCGCGGTTGCGTCGAACGCTCGATCCGCTCGGTCTCGATGCCGAGGATCAAGTCGCGTCGCGCGGTCCGCCGTTGCCGTTCCTGTTCGGCCGCGCCGCGTTGATCGACAGTGCCGATGGCACGTACGACCCCCGGCGCGACGGCATCACCGTGCGCGCGACGGCGGTCGCCGATGGACGACCCGCGAACGCCGTGCATGTGTCCTTCGGTGGCGCCGGCGATCTGCCGGTGGCGCCGTTTTCGGTCGAGTTCGCGCTGTGGACCGCGACCGACGTCGACGCGCCGATCCTCGGGCTCAGCTCGGGCACCACGGCGCGCTCGGTCCCCTCGACGCCGGTGCTGCGCGCGGGCGATGCCGTCGCCGCAGGCGGCGTCGTCCTGACCCTGCCGCTCGGTGTGGCGCATGTCGTGCCGTTGTTCACGGACTCGCGTTTGGTCGCGTTCGGCTTGGCCGAGGCGACGGCCGCGGGGCTGATCAAGCGTCGCGGCGCGAACGTGACCAACGCGACCGCGCTCGATCGCGTGGCGGCTGCGACGTTCGAACTCGCGGGGCGCGACGATCTCGCCCTTGCGCCCGTCCTGGTGCGTTGAACGAGGATCTCGAGGAACCGATGGACAAGAGCACGGTGGTGTTGGTCGTCGGCTCCGAGGCCCTCGCGCAGGAAGTGGAGGCCGTCTCGGCCGCGGTCAAGTCGCGCACGATCCAAGTGCAGCGTTCGCCGGACCTGCGGCGTGCCGGCGAAGCGGCGCGCACGCGGCGGCCCGATGCCGTGATCGTCGAACTCGGGCGCGACCTGCGTGAGCTGCATGCCTTCGCCGCGGAACTCGAGTCGGGCGCGGACGTGGCGCCGGTGGTGGTGGGAGCGTGGTCCCGCGAGACGTTCCTCGGCGAAGACCCGAGCAGTGCTTACTTGATCGAAGCGACGCGCGCCCGCGTGCGCGACTTCGTCCGCCGCCCGGTGTCGTCGACGGAGTTGGCCGAAGTGCTCGAGCGCCATCTCGGTGCGCGCGTCGCATCGCGTGCGCAGGGCCGCGTGATCGCGTTCGTCAGCAACAAGGGTGGTGTCGGCAAATCGACGTTGGCGGTGTCGACCGCATGCGCGTTGGCGAAGACGCACGGCGATCGCGTCGTGCTGATCGACGCGTCGCTGCAGCTCGGGCTGTGCGCGTCGATGCTCGATCTCGAACCGACCACGACGTTGGTCGACGCCGTCATGCAGCAGGATCGACTCGACGAGACGCTGTTGCGCGAGTTGACGTTGCAGCACGCGTGCGGGCTGCGCGTGTTGGCCGCACCGAAGGACGCCATGGACGCGGCGCGCATCGACGACGCGTCGCTGGCGCGAGTGCTTTCCGTCGCACGGCGGGCGTTCGACTACGTCGTCGTGGACACGTTCCCGCTGCTCGACTCGATCGCGGTCGCGATCCTCGACTTCGCCGACGACGCCTGCGTCGTGGTCACGCCGACCGTGCCGCACGTGCTCGGCGCATTGCCGCTGCTCGACGTCCTGGAGCGACTGGGGGTCGGTCGCGGTCGCCAGCGCATCGTGTTGAACCACTCGCATCCGCGCGTCGCGGGCACGCTGACGCCCGAGGACGTCGCCACGCGACTGCAGCGCCGCATCGACGCGGTGTTCCCGTTCGACAAGGGACTCCTGGTCGCGCAGAACACCGGCGAACCGTACGCGCTGGCGGTCGGCCGGCTGTTCGGGTTCGGCCGTGCGCTCGCAGGCTTCGTCGACGAGCTCGCGCGTCCTCGCGGGGCGGTCACTTCGGACGTGGCGCCATGAGCGACCAGCACGATGACCCGCGCGCCCTGTTCAAGCGCTCGTTGTCGGCGGATGCGGCCGGGCGATTGGCCAAGCGCGCGCCATCCCCCGATGCATCCGCGCGTCCGCGTGCCGACGAGCCCGACCCGACGACCGGACGCGCCGACTTCCTGCGCGTGAAGGGCACCTTGCAAGCGCGTCTGCTCGACGAGATCGAACGCAGAGGACTGACGAGCGCTGGCGAGAGCGAAGTCGTCCGCGTCGTGCGCGAGTTCACCGACGACGTGCTCGCGAACGAGGTGTTGCCGCTGAACGAAGCCGAGCGCGGCCGTCTGGCCGAGGAACTCGCCGAGGAGACGCTCGGCATGGGACCGCTGTCCACGCTGATGGCGGACCCGGCCGTGACCGACATCCTCGTGAACGGACCCGACGCCGTCTGGGTCGAGCGCTTCGGCAAGCTCGAGAAGACGTCGGTGCGCTTCCGCGATGCGGACCACGTCGCGCGCGTGATCGAACGCATCGCGGCGCGCGTCGGTCGTCGCATCGATCAGGCGTCGCCGATGGTGGATCTGCGCCTCGCCGACGGCAGTCGCGTCAACGCGACGATTCCTCCCGTGTCGATCGACTATCCCACGCTGTCGATCCGACGCTTCGGCCGCCAGCGCTTGCGCCGCGCCGAACTGATCGAGCTCGGGATGATGTCCGCGCCGATGGAGCGGTTCCTCGACGCTGCGGTGCGTGCGCGTCAGAACATCCTGATCTCCGGCGGCACCGGCGCCGGCAAGTCGACGCTGCTCGGCGCGCTCGCCGAGGCGATCCCGAACGACGAGCGCATCGTCACGATCGAGGACACGGCCGAGCTGATGCTCGACCAGGAGCACGTGGTGCGGCTCGAGACGCGCCCGCAGAACGTCGAAGGACGCGGCGCGATCGGCGCGCGCGAACTCGTGGTCAACGCGTTGCGCATGCGACCGACGCGCATCATCGTCGGCGAAGTTCGCTCCGGCGAAGCGCTCGACATGCTGCAGGCGATGAACACCGGCCACGAGGGTGGTCTGAGTACGGTCCACTCGAACTCCGCGCGCGACGCGCTCGCGCGCATCGAGACCATGGTGCTGATGGCGGGCGTCGAACTGCCGTCGAAGGCGATCCGCGATCAGATCGTCAACGCGATCGATCTCGTGGTGCACGTCCATCGCTTCGAGGACGGCGTGCGCCGCGTCGTCAGCGTGTCGGAGATCACGGGCATCGAAGGCACGACTCCGCTGCTCCAAGACGTGTTCCGCTTCCAGCGCAGCGGGCATCAAGGCAAGCGCATCAGCGGCGAGTTCGTCGCGACGGGCATCGTCCCGCGCTTGGTCGAGCGCATGCGCGAGCGCGACGAGATGCTGCCGCTGTCGTGGTTCCAGCGCGGCGGGGGCGCTGCCGATGGGTGAGGCGTGGTGGCTCGTCCTGGCGGTCGCCGTCGCGGTCGGGTGGTTCGTCGCGAGCCGCCGCGGTTCCTGGCGTCTCGGCGCACGTTCCCGCGCCCACGAGCGACTCGACGCCGCCGCCGTCGAGGCCCCGACGCTGGAGCGCCGCGCGCGCAGCGTCCTGTCTCCGCCCCGACGCATCGTCGCGGTGTCGATCGGCGCGCTCGGCGCGGCCGCGGCGTGGATGGTCGTTCGCCACGTCGGCGTCGCGCTCGCCCTCGGCGTCGTGATCGGCACGATCGCTTGGACCGCACAGGACACGATCGCGAGCACGCGCGTGCTGCGACTCGAGCAGCAGCTCGCCGATCTGATCGACCTCGTGGTCGGGACGTTGCGCGCCGGCATCGGCGTCGTCGAAGGCCTCGAGTCGGCCGCGCGCGAGAGCAAGGCACCGCTGCGCGACCTGATCGAGGAATCGAGCGCGCGGATCCGACTCGGCGATGATCCGCAGCACGTGTTCGTGGATCTGCGTCGGCGGGTCCCGGCCGAATCGTTCCGCTTGTTCGCGTTCGCGCTGGCCGTCCACTGGCAAGCCGGCGGCAGCTTGGCGCCGACGCTCGCTTCGGTCGGTCGTGCGGTGCGTGATCGGATCGACCTCAGCTGGCGTGCGCGCGCTCAGGCCGCCGAAGCGCAGTTCTCGGTGGTCGGCATCCTGCTGCTGATCTACGTCCTCGGTTACTTGATGTGGCGGCTCGAGCCGCAACGCCTCGAACAGTTCCTGGCCTGGGAGCCGGGCGCCGCGCTGATCACGGCCATCGCCGTGTTGCAGGCGATCGGGTTGTTGTGGATGCGCAAGCTCGCGCGCGTGGAGCTGTGACCGTGGGCCTCGGACTCGTGCTCGGGATCGTCGCCGGTGTCGCGCTGGTCGTGCTGGCGCGACGTTGGCGCGTGGCCGGCAGCGCGCGCGATCGACTCGGGCGCGACGCGGTCGCTGCGGACGTCGTCCTCGAGGGCGACGACGAAGAACCCCTGCGTCGTTGGCTGCAGCGCGCCGGTTTTCGGGAGCCCGCCGCTCCGCGTCGATTCGTGACCGCGGTCGTCGTGTTCGCCGCCGTCGCCCTCGCGTTCCTGGTCGTGGTGCACGCGTTGGATCCGTTCGCGCCGATCGAACGCACGATGCAAGGGTTGCCCGGCGGGTTCGGCGGGTTGGTCGTATCGCTGCTGCACGGCATGCCGATCGCGCTCGCGGCGTTCATCGCCGCGGCGCCGTTCTTGCAAGTGCGGGGCGCGCGGCGCCGACGCGTGGCCGAGGTCGAGCAGGATCTGCCGACCACGCTCGAACTCCTCGCGACACTTTCGGAAGCCGGTCTCGGCCTCGACGCCGCGCTCGCGCGCATCCAGGAAGGCGAGCTCCTCGAGCGGCCACTCGCTCGCGAGTTCGCGCTGTTCCGCGCCGAGACGCTGGCCGGTGTGCCGCGCGTCCGCGCCTTGCGTCGATTGGCGCAGCGCCTCGACGTGCCGCCGCTGTCGGCGTTCGTGTCCGCGCTGGTCCAAGCCGAGCAGATGGGCATCGGCTTGGCCGACGTCTTGCGCCGACAGGCCGACGACCTGCGGGGGCGTCGCCGCGAGCAAGCGTTGCTGCGCGCGCAAGCGTTGCCGGTGAAGCTCGTGATCCCGCTCGTTCTCTGTTTCTTGCCGGGCATCTTCGTGTTCACGCTGGGCCCGGCGCTCTACTCGATCCTGCGGCTGACGGCCGGAGCGATCGGAGGTGGTTCGTGACGATGCGTGCCGGTGCCTGGTTCGTCGCTCTGTGCGCAGTGGGGTCGTTGTCCGCGTGTTCGCAGTTCGCGCCGCATGCGCGCAACGAGTCCACCGATCCCGACCAGCGGTTGGCGCAGTTGGTCGAGCGGCTCGAGGCGGCGCGCGCGCAGGGGCCGCGCAACGACGCGATCGCCGACGAGCAGACCGCGTTCCTCGATGCCGGGCTGGTGCGCTCCGACATCGCGCGCTTCACGCTCGAGTACCCGCGGCACATCGAGGGACTGTGGCTGAACGCGCGACTCGCGTACGAAGCCGGCGAGCCGGAGAACGCGGTTTCGTATCTCGATCGGGTGCTGACCCAGGACGTCGATCACGCCGAGGCGGCGGTGTTGCGCGGGCGGATCGCGCTCGAGCAGGGCAACGCGCAGTTCGCGCGCAAGCTGCTCGAGCGGCACGTCGACCGCTCGCCGGACCATGCCGAATTGCGCGAGGCCTATGCCGCCGCGCTGTTCTACGTCGGCGACCCCGACGGTGCTCGACGCGAGCTCGACACCGCGGAGCGACTCGGCGCCCCGGCGTGGCGCGTGCTCTACCACCGCGGCTTGATCGCCGAGAAGAGCGGTGAGATCGATCTCGCGAAGCAGCTCTACGCCGCGAGCGTCGCAGCCGCGGCGGACTCGCCGGCCGCGCAGCGCCTGCGAGCGCTGTGACCACTCGCGCCGTCCCGGATCGACGGACCGCGGTGGTCGCTCAACGCTTCCCGTTCGCGCGCAGCGCTGCGACGACGTGAGGTCGCACCGCGGCGACGTCGTGCTGCGTGAACAGTGCGGCTTGCAGTGCGGCTTGTTCCGCGAACATCATCAGGCCCGGCACGGGCGTGCGGCCCCAGCGGCGCGCTTCGCGCAGGAACGGGGTCTCGAGCGGTCGGATCGCGACCTCCATCGCGAGGCCCTTGCGCACGACCTCGTTCTGATCGAACGGGATCGTCTCGTCGGCGTCGCCGACGGCGTTGACCACGAGCGGCCAGGCCACCGAGAACGCGCGTTCGGGCGAGATGCCTTCGATCCCGGCGCCGAGTCCGATGACCGTGGCCGCGACGCGCTCGAAGCTGCGGCCGGTCAAGTGCACGCGCGTGCCGCGCCGCCGGAGTTCCCAAGCGATCGCGCGCGCGACTCCGCCCGCGCCGTAGACCAGAGCCGAGCCCGGTTGCCCGTGGGCCGTTGGAGCATTGGCGTCGAGGGCATCGAGCGCGTCGAACGACTTGCCGAGCGTGAGAGCGAGCGCGCGTTCGGGATGGCGCAGCGCGACGTCGAGCGCGGCGCCGAACCCCGGCGCATCGGTGTTCGACGCGTGCCAGGTCCCACCGTGCTGCCGCAGCGTGTTGGCCGCGCCGATCGCACTCGCGTTCTGGCTCGCCGAGGCGGCGGCTTGCAACGCGTCGCACTTGAATGGGGCGGTGACGCTCACGCCGTCCATCGGCAGACGCGTGAGGACGGCCCAGGCCTGCGCGAACGTCGGTGTCGACAGGTCGACGTAGACCGCGTCTTCGTCGAAGGCGCGGAACACGGCGTTGTGGACCGTCGGCGACAGCGATTGCGAGACGTCGGCGCCGATCACCGCGTGGATGCGCGTCGTCGGGGAGACGTGCGCGGCGCGATGGACGTCGAGGAACTCGGCGACCGTGAGCTGGCCGGCCGCGGTCTTCTTCGAGCCGTGGACCGCGGCGTAGACGAAGGGCATTTCGAAGCGGCCGGCGAGTGGCCGTAGCCACCTGCCGTACGGACCCATCGCGATCGCGACGACCGGCACTCGTGCGGCGTGGCCGGCCGCCTGCGCGGCTTCGACGAACGCGAGCGCGGCATCGGCGTCGGGTGCCGGGGCCGCGATCTTCACGACGTCGGCGTCGAGGGCGGCGAGTCGAGCGACGATCGAACTCGCGTTCGTGCCGGTGCACTCGGACTCGTCGGCGCCGTGCCACGAGACGATGCGGCGCGCGCGGCCACGCGGAATGCTCGCGGCGATGTCCTGCTCGACATCGAGCCACGCGAACCCGGCCGCGTCCGCGGCGCGATGTCGGGTGGCGCGCTGCGTCGGCGTCGCGTCGGACTCGCCGCCTTCGGAACGCGGGCGCAGCGTGAACACGGCGGGTCGGCCGAGGTCGGCCACGAGGCGAGCGAGGTCGAGGCTCGACGCAGCGGGACCGAAGCGGTCGAGGCGGACTTCCAGCAGTTGCACCGCGGCGGGCAACGCGCGGGCATCGGCGACGGCGCCGGCCGCGTCGCGCGCGCCGAGGCAAGCGAGCAGCACGGGACGATGGGTCACGGCGTCGAATCCTCGTTCACGAGTGCGAGCACCTTGGCGGCGATGGTGCGGTCGATGCGCCCCGACGCGAGCGCCGCCTCGAGCGTGACGCGCGCCGCGAGGCGGTAGGCCGGCAGCAGGCCCTTGCCGGCGCGGCCGAGCGCGGCGAGGTGAGCGGCGATGGTCTCGACGTCGCCGCGCACGATGGGGCCGGTCAGCGCGTCGCGCGGGCCGAGGCGTTCGAGGTTGCGCAGCGTGCCGCGCAACAACGAGCGCAGCGGCGTGAACGGGTCCTTCGCGAACGCGGGCACCGCGCCGAGCATCGTCGTGCCGAGGTGAGCGACGGCGACCATGCAGTTCGACGTGATCGCCGCGGCGGCGTGATAGAGCGCCTTCTCGCTCGCGCGCACGCGCACCGGGCGGCCGCCTGCCGCGCGTGCCAGCGGATCGAGCACCGCGAGTGCGCGCGCATTCCCCTCGATCGTGAACGTCGATCCCGGCAGCAGGACGAGGCCTTCCTCGGGCGAGGCGAAGGCTTGGAGTGGGTGGAACGAGCCGACGTCGACGTGCTTCGATCGCAGCGCGTCGATCGCGTCGCTGGCGAACGCGCCGGAACAGTGGAACGCGACCGTGCCGGGGCCGAACGAACCCGCGGCCGCGAGGTCGCGTGCGGTCTTGCCGAGCACGCGGTCGATCGTCGCGATCATGACCAGGTTGCCCGCCGCCGCCGCCGCGAGGTCGGTGGTGGGCTTGCCTTCGCCGATGAAGCGGGCGGCCGCGCGGGCGCGTGCGATGTCGCGCGAGATCACGGCGGCGACCGGCAGGCCGGCCTCGCGCAATTGCTTGCCGAGCGCCCGCCCGACGACGCCGGCTCCGACGATCACGAGACGACGATTCGCGAGTCGCGCGTTCTTCAAGGGCACCACCGAGGTCGAGGAGCCAAGGAGCATAACGGCTCGGCGCGCGCATCGCCGCCTGCGGCTCCGGCGATCGGAGTACGCAACTCCGCTTCGGATCGGAGGTTCAACCGCGTGCGATTGCCGCCGGCAATCGCACGCGGGTACCCGCGTCCTTTGGCCGGCGGCAATCGCACGCGGGTGGGGGGGCTGGGCGGGTGTTGAGGTTGCGGCCTTGGCGCCGGGTTCGCGGATCAGGTCGCGGCGCTGTTGCCGAACGGCTGGGACTCGTCGTCGCCGACGTAGTCGTCGAAGTCGTCGAGGTTCGGCGCGACGTAGCCCGGCGTCTTCGATCGCTCGAGCTCGGCGTGGAACGCGGCGAGGATCGCCTGCTCGATGTACTGGCGACACGCCGGATTGACCGGGTGCGCGATGTCGGTGTGCAGGCGAGCGCGCCCGCGCTGGTCGAGTCCCGACCGATGCACGGGGAGCTTGAACGCGCACTCGTTGCAGAACTTGGCGCGCAGGTGGTTCTTCGAATGGCAACGCGGACAGCGATCCGAGAGCTTGCGGCTCGGCATCGCGACGAACGGCCCGCGCGGACCCTCGATGATCTTGATGTCGCGGACGACGAAGTCGTCGTCGAGCGTGATCGTGCAGAACGCTTGAAGCTTTTCGGTCCGGTCGGACACGAGCTTCACGCGGATCTCGGAGACTTTCACGCTAGTCCCTCCCGTCGAGTCAGGATGCGCTAGGACGCATCCTCACTCGCGCACACGAACACGTCCGCGATCTGCATCGCCTCGAGCTTGCGCTGCACCTCGAGACCCGCCATACGATGCTCGACCGTGGTGAACATCGCCGAGCCGGAACCGGTGACCGAGAACACGCGACCGGTTTCCGCCTGCATCCGCTCACGCAAGTCGGCGACCTGCGGAAACAGCGTGAAGAAAGGCTTCGCTAGGTCGTTCGTGGCCTCGAACCGGCCGTCACTCGGCAGCCGTTCGATCGTCGTGAGCGCGTATCCTTCGTTCGGGAAAGGCTTTTTCAAGTCCAAACTGAATGCGCCGTAGACCTTTGCGGTCGGCGCTTCGACTCCGGGAAACACGACGACGAACCAGCGATGAGGCGCTCGCTCCGGCAAAATCGCCTCCAGCCGTTCACCGCGTCCGCGCGCGAGCGCGGTGCCGCCGAGCAGGAAGAACGGCACGTCCGAGCCGAGTTCCGCCGCGCATTCGTGGAGCATCGCATCGGAGCAACGCGCGTCCGCGAGCAAGTTCATCGCGATCAACATCGCCGCCGCGTCGGACGAGCCGCCGCCGAGGCCGGCGCCGGACGGCACGCGCTTCTCCAACTCGACGGTGAGCCCGAATCGACGTCCCGTGCGCGAGAACAGCGCTTCCGCGGCCTTCCACACCAGGTTCGACGGATCGGCCGGGCACGGCCGTCCGCACGTCGTCAGCGTGATCCCCTCGCCGTCGGTGCGGACGACCGTCAGTCGATCGGCGAGGTCGATGGCGTGGAAGATCGTGAACAGCTCGTGGTAGCCGTCGGCGCGTTTGCCGGTGATCTCGAGCCACAAGTTCAGCTTGCACGGTGCCGACACCACGACGCGCCGCCGACTGTGCTCGAGGATCTTCACCACGCGGCCTCCGTCGGGGCGGAGAGCAGTGCGTTGTCGAGCAGGCGGACTCCGTCGACGCGCGCGGCGACCAACATCAGCGAGCGCGCGTCGGCGTGCGCCACGTCCTCGAGCGTGTCGGCGTGCACCAGCGCGACGTAGTCCACGCTCACGCCCGGCGTGGCTTCGAGTTCGGCGCGTGCGGCGGCGATCAGCGCGTTCGCGTCGCGCTCGCCGCTCGCGAAGCGTGCCGCGGCGGCGCGCAGGCCGCGCGACAACGACACCCCGCGTTCGCGGCCCGTCGCGGACAGGAACACGTTGCGGCTCGAGCGCGCCAAGCCATCGGGCTCGCGCACCGTCGGCCGCACGCGGACCTGCAGCGGGAAGTCGAGGTCCGCGACCATGCGCCGGATCAGCAGCGCCTGCTGCGCGTCCTTCTGCCCGAAGTACGCGGTCGTCGGTCGCACGAGGTGGAACAGCTTCGCGACCACGGTCAGCACGCCGCGGAAATGACCCGGCCGCACCGCGCCTTCGAACCGATCGGACCACGCGTCGTTGGTCACGTACGTGGAGAAGCCGCGCGGATACATCGACGCCGCGTCGGTCGTGAACACCAGCGAGCAACCGGCCGGGGCGAGCTTCGTCAGATCGCCGTCGAGGTCGCGCGGATAGCGCGTGAAGTCCTCGTTCGGACCGAACTGCGGGTTGACGAAGATCGACACGACCGCGACGTCGTTCTCGGCACGCGCGGTTCGCACCAGATCGAGATGTCCGTCATGCAACGCGCCCATGGTCGGCACGAAGCCGACGCGGGTCCCGGCGCGAGCGAACGCGGCCGCGCGCGCGGACATCGCGGCCGGCGACGTGATCGTCTCGATCATGGCGCCTTGGGAGCACGCAGCGCCGCGAGCAGGGTCGCGATCGACTTGCCGGACACCGGGTCGACCATCTCGGCCGCGACTTCGGCGGCCGGCGCCAGCACGAACGCGCGCTCGCGGAAGCGCGGGTGCGGCAGCGTCAGGCTCGGCGTTTCGCAGATCGTCGCGCCGAACAGTACGAGGTCGAGGTCGAGCGTCCGCGGCCCGTCGCGCACCGTCCGTTCGCGTCCGCGCGCCTTCTCGAGGTCGGCGAGCCGCGCGAGCAGCGGTTCCGGACCGAGCCCGGTGGCGACGCGCACGACCGCGTTCAAGAACGGCCGCTGCGGCGGACCGCCGACCGGTTGGGTCTCGTGGAAACTCGAGACCGCGACCACGCGCGTGCGGGGTAGTCCGCGCAACTGTTCGATCGCGAACCGCAGATGTGCCTCGCGGTCGCCGAGGTTCGACCCGAGGGCGATCAGCGCGGACTGCGCCGGCTTGCCGTCGATCTCGTCGTCGTCCTCGTCCTCGTCCTCGTCGGGGACGAACAGCTTGCGACCCAGCATGCGCTCGGCCAGCGCCAGCCCGGGGCCAGCGACCGCGTAGCTCGTGAAGGCGACGAAGAACGCGACCTCGTGCCACGTCGCGGCCACGAACACGAGCCCGACGATCATCAGCAGGTGGAAGAACGGCTTGCGGCCCTTGAACCAGCGCGAGACGAGATGGACGTATTCGACGCGACTCACCATCAGCAAGCCGAGCGCGATCGGCATGCCGAGGAACACTTTGACCAGCGTCAGGCGCGTCGCGGCGTCGAAGCTCGCGAGCGGCGAGTCCTTCTCGAACAGGAACAATGCGGTTCCGGCGATGACGCCCGCGGCGCCCGGCGAAGGCAGTCCCTTGAACGTCTCGTGCGCCTTCGGATCGGGCTCGGTCTCCAGCGTGAACCGCGCGAGTCGCAGCGCCGCGCAGATCGCGTAGACGCTGGTCAGCAGCAGCGGCAGCTTGTCCTGGTAGACGATGCCGTTCGTGGTGAACGTGTAGTCGGCGACGACCTTCACCAGGAACGCCGGCGCGACGCCGAACGTGATGAGGTCGGTCAGCGAGTCGAGCTGCGCGCCGAAGTCCGTGGTCTGGTTCGTGAGGCGCGCGATCTTGCCGTCGAGCGCGTCGAACACCATTGCCAGGACGATCATCCAAGCGGCGAACACGATGTTCTGCCGGAACACCTCGGCGTTCTGATGCAGCAGGGCGTCCGCGATCTTGGAGATCGCCAGGAAGCCACAGAACGTGTTCCCGAGCGTGCACAGCGTCGGGAGGATCGCGACGGGTTTGATGCGAGGGGACATGGCGCAGACTCTACCGCTTCGGCGCGCGGCGACGGCCACGGCGTCCGCCCGTCGCGCGCCCGATCACGGGGTCGAAGCCACTCGTTTCACGGCGTCGACCATGCCCTGACTGTTCAGTCCGGCGTGGATGCCGGCGCCGAGCGCTTCGCCTTGCGGGATCGCCGCGTGGCGGATCAGGTACGCGGCCCACATGCCGCCAGCGCGGTTCGAACTCGCGCAGTGCATCAGCACCTTGCCGTCGCTCTCGGCCCAGGCGTTCGCGAATGCGTCGACGTCCGCTGCCGAGAACGACTCGGCGGTGACCGGGATGCGGATGAAGCGTGCCCCGCGGCTCTCGACCTCGGTCGCCTCGTCGAATTGCAGGACGCGCCGCTCCTCGGCCTCCGGCAGCAGGCTGATCACGGTCGTCACGCCGTCGTCGATCGCCGTCGCGAGTCCCGTGCGCGTCGGCAGGCCGGCGAAGTAGACGTCGCCGTCGTGCGTCACGACCGAGAACTGATTGACCCACTCGGGAACGGGCTCGGCGATTCCGGCCGGGGGCATGTCGCTGGCGCAGCCGAGCCAGGGCAATGCGAGCGCGCAAACGACGATGCCGGTGAACGGGCGCATGGACGAACTCCTCGAGCAGCTACGAGCGGGTGTAGACGATCGTGGACGCACCCTTCGGGCGCTCCGCGAGAGTGACGGTGGGGCGGTATCCGGCGGCTCGCTCGACCACGAGTTCCGTGTACGAGCCGAACTTCATCATTCCGATGCGTTGACCGCGCGTGACGCGATCGCCGACCTTCACGCCGCAGACGATGCGGCGCGCGATCAGCCCCGTGACCTGACGCACGAGCGCACGCCGACCGTCGTCGAACCGGATGCCGATCACGTTCGACTCGTTCTCGCTCGCGCAGCGCGGATCGCGCGCGTCGAGGAACTTGCCCTTCGTGTACTTCACGAACTCGACGACGCCGGCCTCGGGCGCGCGGTTGACGTGGACGTCGAACACGTTCAGGAAGATGCCGACCTTGTGCGCCGGGACCTTCAAGTACTCGGGCTCGTCGCAATCGACGATCGCGGTGACCTTGCCATCGGCGGGGGCGACCAGCGCGCCGGCGTCTTGCGGGATCGCGCGCTCCGGATCGCGGAAGAAGTTGACGACGAACGCCGTGAGCAGCAGGAACGGCAACGCGGCGAACGGACCGTACGTCGGCCACGCCCATGCGGCGAGCGCGAGCGGGACACCGCCGAACAGGAACAACTCGCGGTAGCCGTACGGAGTGAAGGGGAAGCGCACTCGGGGGAACCTCGCTCGACGTGGGCGCGAAAACCGTGGGATGGTAAGAGGCTGCTTTCCCGAGCGGAACCACTGGAGCCACGAACATGGACGCACGCGCGGTCGATCGCCTGCAATTGGAGAGTGCGTTGCGGGACGCGGCGGCGACGCCGCTCGTGATCCATCACTTCGCCACGTGGTGCGATCCGTGTGCGGAGGAGTTGCCGCTGCTGAAGGTCGAGTTCGAACGGCTCGCGCCGCTCGGCGTGAAGTTCGTCGCGGTCTCGTGGGACCTGTTCATGGCGCCGGTGCCGCCCGCGGCCGCGATCGAGGCGTGCACGGCATTCCTGGCGCAGCATGGCGTCGCGTTCGACCACCTGTTCGTGTTCACGGGCACTCCGCCCGAGTTGTTCGAGAGCCAACGCATCGAGCACGGCACCGTCCCCTGCACCGAGGTCCGCGCGCGCGGTGGTCGCGTGGTCGCGGCGTTCCCGCAGCCGTTGTTCGAAGACGCCGAGCGCGCGGCGTTCGTCGCCGCCGTCACGTCCGCCGCGAAGGCGTGATCACGGCGTCGAGCGCGTGCCTCGATCGCCGAGCTCGAACTCGGCCAGCACCGCCACGTGGTCGCTGAACGCCAGTCGCGCGTGGTCGACGACGTCGCACGACACGGCGCGCAGGGGATCGTTCGCGAGCACCCAATCGATGTGCACGCTCGGGCCGTCGAGGCCCTTGAAGCCATGGAACGTGCCGGGGCGCGTGCGCGGTCCCGCCGCTCCGCCTGCCGGAGTGTCCCAAGCGTCTCGAAGCCCCGCGGCGTGCAGCCGACCGTGGATCGCGTCGGCAGCCGCCGGCTCGTTGAAATCGCCGCACGCCAACAGGGCGTGGCGCGGAGCGGACCCGATCGCCGACACGATGGCGTCCGCCGCGCGCAGGCGGCGTTCGCGCGAATAGAAGTCGAGGTGCGCGTGCATCAATCGCAGCGGCACGGGCGTCCCGCGCAGCGCGAGGTCCAGGAGCGCCAGTTGCCCGTCGTGCGCCGCGACCGGCATGGCGACGTCGCGATGACCGCGGACCCGATCGCGGCGCAACAGTGCGACGAGCGCTTCTTCGGGCCACGGCCCCGTGCGAACGACCGCGACGTGCGTCGAGCACTCGCGGGCGACGAGCGCGGCGAGGCGGCGCGGGACTTCTTGCAAGCACGCGATCGCGACGTCGTGTTCGCGCACCACGGCGAGGAGGGCGCGCGCGTGTTCGCGCCATGCGGCTGGCCGCGCGTTCGCGGTGATGAAGACGTTGTGCGTCAGGACGCGGAGTTTCACGACGCGTGCAGCACGGCCTCGAGCCGCGCATGCAGTGTGCGATCGATCACCGCGTCGACCGTGGCCGCGAACGCCGCGGCGCGTTCGCGCAAGGTGCGCGGATCGCCCGGCAGCCGGCGCTCGGGCGCGATGTCGGCGAGGCTGCGCGCGAGATACGCACGCGTCGCGATGTCGGGGTCGGGCAGCACGAACTCGCCGTCTTGCCACGAGCGATCGCCGTACGCGCACAGATCGAGATCGATCGGCACCAGGTCGGTGCGCGCGGGATCGCGTCCGAGGCGCGCCTCGAGTTCTTTGAGCTTCGCGCGCATTGTGGGCAGTTCGTGTTCGGTCCACACCAGCGCGGCGAGGTTGACGTAGGGCATCGGGCCGCCGCCGACCGCATCCGAGCGGTACACGCGCGAGATCCGATCCACGCGGCCGACCGAGGAGAGCGCACGCAGAGCGGCTTCGAGTTGCGCCGCGGCATCGTGGTTCGAACCCATCCCGATCAGCGTCGGAGTGAAGACTTCGGCCGGAGTCCGCGTCCACGCGCAGCCGACGCCGCGCGCGCCCGGATGCGCGGTCGGCTTGGTGATGCGGACGTCGACGCGCGCGCAGCGCTTGCGCCGCAGGACGATGCGCGCGATGTCGAGCGCCAGGCGTTCGACGGTCTTGCGCTCGAGCGGCTCGAGTTCGCCTTGGATGTCGCGGATGACCGCGCCGTAGTCGAGCGCGTCGTCGATCGAATCGGACACGGCGGCCGCCATGAGATCGACGTGCATCGTCACGTCGACGACGACTTCCTGCGGCTTGGAGCGCTCGCGCTCGGAGATGCCGATGCGCGTGTTCAGCCGCAGACCCTCGATGAACAACACGTCCGTCATGAGTCGGGTTCCGGTCGCTTTGGGCCGGAATGGTAGCGCGCCGATCGAGCGACCGGCGCGCGACGAACGCTGAGAGCATCGAGACAGGTGGCGGGCGTGGGCGGCGCGACTCGGCGGTCGCGCGGCCTCGAACGCGAATCGATCGGGGGACGGACCGATGGCCTGTCCCCCGATCGATTCACGTTTCGTCAATTCAGGCGCACGATCATCGGCAGGGGCCGGCCCGCGGCGAGCTCGACCAGTCCGAACGGCAGCGCGTCCTTCACGCCGAGCGCACGCGTCGCGTCGAACTCGGTCTTCAGGAAGTTCACCGCGTGCGAAATGCCGAGCATCGGCATCTGGGGATCGAGCACGACCTTGGCGCCGTCGCGCAGCCTCGAGACGAACTGCACTCGAATCGAACGACTGTTCTCGCCGGTCGGGCTGGTGGACGCACGCGCCACCACGACGCTCGGCAGCATGTACGTGTTCGGCTGGACGATCGACGAGTTGTTGGCGACATCGACTTCCCAGCTCTCGACGTAGCTCTCCTGCGATCCGGCCAGAGCCAGTCCTCCGCGGATCGAGGTCGACACGCGCCCCCAGGTGGTCATGTCGTCACCTTCGCCCATGCGCAGGTCGACGACCGCGGAGGACGGAACGTCCGGCAACCGAGCCAACAGCCGGCCCTCGAGTTCGCTGCCTCGCTCGCGCGGTTCGGTCGCCGTCGTGCGCGTACGCAGGAACACGAATGGTCCGCTCGAGGTGACGTAGACATCACCCGAATCGAACGCTCCGCTCGCGAACGTCGCCGATTCGACGACGGAGCTGTCGATGCCGTTCGGGATGTCGATGTGTGGCGGAGCTTGGATGGATTCATCGTTGTCGGACGACCAGCCCAGTCGGTTCCCTACGAGCACGGGGAGGTCGAGGTGGGCCATTGCGACGTACCCCACGTCGATCGTTCGGAGCTCGATGTCTCCCAACGGGAACACGCGGGCCTTCGGCGCGATCGAGTCGGCGCGGACGACGACCACGATGCCGGCGTGCTCCGTCGAGAGCGCGCTCGGGTCGATGGCCCCGACGACCACGACCTCACCCGCCGCCAATTCGGCCGTGCCGGCAACCGTCGCGCAACGCACGAGCGGGCTTTGCAGCATGCAGCGCACGGAACTCGTCTCTGCGCCACGTTCCGAGACGAACTGCGCCTCGCCTCTCACGTCGATGGCCTCGAACGCGAGCGGGGCGACGGAGTCCGTCACGGCGAACTGCAAGGCGACGCGACCGTCCCGCATGACGTCGCCGCGCACGGCGAGTTCGGTCCCGGTCTCGAACTGGCGCAGGATGGGCTGAGCTCGCGCGGCCGCCTGCGCGATCTCGACGTCGTAGTCCGCGACGTACGAGTGCGTCTGGCGCAGTGCGGTCTGCTCGACGCGACCCGGCTGGAGTCGCACGCGGAACGACCGCGCAGGGCCGAGTTGACCATTGCGCTGCAGCTCGGCGACGCCGGACGCGTCGGCGGGGATCGCGCGGGGTGGCTTCGGCCCGGCGATGACGCGATGCACGGACACCGTCACCGTGGTCTCGGCGGTCAACGTCTCGGTCAAGTACCGCAGGAACTGCTCGACGTCGTGCATGCGCGCAGCCGGCAACGTCACGCGGATGACCGTGCCGTTGTCGCTGTCCATGCGTTCGAGCGCGCGGCCCTCGAATTCCCACTCTTCCGGCCACACGCAGGTGCGCACGAGGTCGACGACGACGTCGGCGGAGAGGCCGGTCGGCTCGCGTTCTTCGACCGGAATCGGCGCGTACGGATTGACGACGACGGGCAGCAGCGGGATCGGCACGTTTGCAGACGCGCGCGGCTGCAGGATCGGCGCGAGATCGAACACGCGCGTGGTCAATTCGGCCGTCGTGACGGCGTCGGGCTCCGACGGCAACCACAGCGCGAGACAGAGTAGGGGCGAGATCATCGGGAGGACTCCTCGGGCGGAAGGGGATCGAAGTACGGGTCAGAGTCGCGCGTTCGCGAGCTTCTGCGCGATACGCGCGCGTTCCCACGACTCGGGCGGGCGGCCGTCGGCGCGCCAGCGGTCGGCAGTGGCTCGCGCGGAGCGGAACGAATCGCGGGTTCGCTTCGGATCGAGTCCGGGTACGTCGGATTCGGCCATGCCGGCGCGCACCGCGCAGCACAGCAGCGTCGCGGCGGCATCGAGGTCGAGCGGCAATGCGACGACCGCGGTGTCGAATGCGACGCGTGGATCGAGTCGATCGATCGTGGCCAGAGCGACCGCGGCCCGGACTCGGACCTCGAGCGCGAGCGTCGCATCGGCCAGGACCGCGTCGAGAGTGCTCGCACCCGCGCTCGGATGGCGCGCGAGCAGGTCGACCCACGCCGGCGCCGACGTCGGTGCATCCCGCAGCGCGCCGCGCACGAGATCGTGCAGTTCGAAGCAGCGCTGCAAGCGAGCGTCGACGTCGCGGCGGAACGCGTCCGTTCCGAACGCGTCTTGCATCGCGTCGTGGTGCTGCGCGATCAGGGTCAGTGCCGCCGCGTCGGGCAAGGTCTCGAGCGCGACGCGTGCCAGTTCGGCATCGCGCGAGACGCGTAGGAGATCGAGCACGACGGCCGCGTCGACCACCCGCGAATCACCGAGCACGCGCGCCGCATCGCCATCGCCGTCCGCGGCGAGCGCCAGCAAGGCTCGCGCTCCGGGTGGACCGCGGCGCGCCAACGCGAGTCGGGCTTCCGCGGCGCGCTCCATGTGCGACGTGTCCCGCGCCGCGCTCTCGAGGGCGGCCAACGCGTCGCGCCGCGGGCACGACTCGAGGGCGTCGAGCGCCGCGGCCCATGCCGCCGGATCGTCGAGACGGCGTTCGAGCAACGCCACGACCGGCGCATCCGCGACGACCCCGAGCGCACGCGTGGCGTCGACGCGCAAGCGCGGGCGACGATCCGCGCGCAGCAGCGCCGGGCGGGCGAGATCGCAGCGCGACTCCGCCGCGAGTCCGATCGCGGCTCGCGCGACGTCGTCGTTCGGGTCCTCGATCGCCGCGACCAACAGAGTTTCGACCGGCCAACCGTTCTTGCGCAAGGTCGCCGACTCGGCGCGGAAGGTCGAAAGCGGCGTCGACGAACGCGCGCAATCGAGCAGCACGCGCGTGAACTCGGCTTTGGTCTCCGCCAGCCGCACCGGGTCGACGAGATCGTCCGGCGCGGGCACCTGCGCCGAAGTCCCGAAACCCGGTGCGGTGGAGGAGAGAATCGGGGAGGGCGCGACGTCGTGCGCGAGGTTCGCGGCGAACCAACCGCACAGCACTGCGGCCACGACCAGCGCCGCGGCGGCCGCGCATCGTCGCGAAGAGAACCGGGTCGCGGGGTCGAGCACGATCGTCGCGGGTGCGGCCGACGACGCCAGAGCGTCGAGTCGGGCTCGCACCGCGGTCGCGACGCGTTGCTCGAAGTCGGCGTCGGGTTCCGCATGGTCGATGCGATGCAGCTCGCGGTCGAGTGCTTGCGCGGAGCGCCAGGCCGCAGCGCAAGCGGCGCAATCCTCGGCGTGGCGCTCGAACGCGAGCCGTTCGATGCCGCTGGCGTCGCCGTCGACGTAAGCGCGCAGGGCATCCCGTTGCGCGCGGCAGCCGTCGCGGAAGGCGATCCTCATGTGTTCCTCCGATCGCGCGCGAACCACGACGCGAGGCGACGGCGCAGCGTGGAGCGAGCCATGGAGAGGTAGACCCGTGCGGCGCTCTCGGTCGTGCCGAGCACTTTGGCGATGTCGACGTGCGTGAGGCCGTCGACGACTTTCATCAGCAGCGTGAGGCGTTGTCGGGGTGGCAGGTCGGCGACGGCGCGCTCGAGGGCAGCGCGGTCGTCGCGTCCGTTCGCGGCGTGGTCGGGAGCGAGCGAGTCGAGCGGCGCGATGCCGGCCGCCAAGTCGCGCGGCGAGGGCGTACGGCGTCGCGTGCGCAATCGATCATGAGCGAGGTTCAGCGCGATGTGCATGCTCCAGGTGCGGAACGAGGATCGGCCGCGGAAGTTCTGGAGATGCTGGAACACGCGCACGAACGTCTCCTGGACCACGTCCTCGGCGTCCTCCGCGTTGCCGACCACACGTCGTGCGAGGCGAGCGACGCAGCGCGCGTGACGGATCACCAGCGCGTCGAAGGCGGCGCGGTCGCCCGCTCGTGCGCGGGCCACCAGCGGTGCGTCTTCGTCGGTCGTCATGCGGTCCGTGCGCGTCATCGGGAACTCCGACAGCATGAGACGTCAAGGCGTGGCCGGCGTTAACGGCCCGTTCAGAAAGTCTGCCGAGCACCTGCGCGAGCACGGGCGAAGAGAAAGCCCGGGAACCGAGTTCGACACGGGTTCGCTCGTCGAGTGGCCCTCGATCGCGGTCGTGAGTGGCCGTACCGGTCGCAAGCCCTTTCGCAACGAGCCGTCGATTGCGTACAACCCGGGCGCTGGTAGCGTGCCGATCGTCCGGGGTGACGGTGTGGACGGCTGCCGAATCGGGGGACTCATGCTGCGCCGCTCGTGGCTGCTGCTCGCGTTGTTGCCCTTGCTCGCCTTCGCGTCGACGTTCGTGCTGAACGCGACGTGTTCGATCTGCGCCGACAAAGACGTCGTCCAGTGCGATCGCTGCGCCGGCAAGGGCACGTTGAAGGATTCGTGTCGTCGCTGTCGCGGGAGTCGCCAAGTCGGCTGCGTGATCTGCGCCTCGACGGGGAATTGGACGTGTCCCGCTTGCGGCGGCGGCGGAGTGATCCGTTGGAAGGGGGGCGATACCGACCCCTGCAAAGCGTGCGGCAAGAAGGGCTCGCTGCGCTGTTCGGTGTGTCAGGGCGCGAAGCGCGTGGGTTGTCCGTCGTGCGCGAAGACGGGAACCAAGGAAATCACCTGCCAAGCATGTCTCGGCGTCGGTGTGTTTCCGTGCCCGAACGCGGCGACGAAGACACCGTGCGCGGTGTGCAAGGGAAAGCGCAAGTTGCCGTGCGCGCGCTGTGCCGGTGCGGGTGTGTTCCGCGGCGCGTGCAAGTCGTGTCTCGATACCGGCACGAAGCCGTGTCGCTCGTGCACGATGGCCGGAGCGTCGCCCTGCAGCGCGTGCTTCGGCTCGGGCAAGCAACGGTTCGCCTACGAAGACGGCTCGAAGGCGGGCACGAAGACGTGCGACGAGTGCAAGGGCAGCGGGACCGTGAAGTGCGCGGTATGCAAGAACGGCACCGTGCCATGCAACGATCGCGGGGAGCAGAAGGACTGCGCCGGCTGCGACAACGGCGAACAAGACTGCGTGTATTGCAAAGGTTGAAACTAAATCGGAGTCCACGATTCTGTCATGGCTGCGGCCGGCTACGAAGCGCGCGTGCTTCGTCGGATCGACTCCGCGACTCTTTCCATTAAGTCGCCGCGACGATCCTCCTCGCCTGCGCACTTCTCGCTGGCCTCGCGGCATCACAGAATCGTGGACTCCGACTTAGGGCCCTTCGGGCGTGATACGGAGGCTCCGCCTCCGTAGGCCAGGCCGGGGGCGCTTCGCTTGACGCCGAAGGCGGAGGGAAGGCCCTACAAGCGAGCTGACCTTCCCTTGGGGATCCCATCCGCCCTTGGGCCGCTCGGGGGACTTCACGCGAAGGGACGTCGTGACCTGCTCTCGCAGCGGCGGACCGCCTTGTCACAAGGGCGCGGAGGTGGCTTGCTCCGTTCGCGAATGACGATCCCTGTCCATTCGGATCCGGGCGCGTGACTGATGGGAGCTGTACAGCGGATCGCCACAGTCGCGGCGGGCAAGTGGTCCGCCGCAGCGAGAGCAGGTCACGACGTCCCGTGGCGACGGAGTGGTCTCTGGCTGACGAGCGGGCGGCCTGAAACCGGGGGAATGGTGACGGTTCTCGGTGCACCCAATGACGCGAGCTCCGCTCGCGGTACGAAAAGCGAAGCGCCCCCGTCCAATCCCGTTCAATCCCGCGCAGTCCCGCGCAGTCCCGTGCAGTCCCGTGAAGTCCCGCGCAGTCCCGTTCAAACCAGCGCGGTAGGTCCCATTCCCTCCCTCCCCTCACCTCTGAATCCCCGCAAAATCAAGATACGGCTGCATCATGTTCGGCCCGGCCGTCAACCACTGCCCTTCCTCGACCCACCGTTTTCCTACTTCGCGCTTGCCCAATCCGATGTACGCGACGCCGAGCAGTGCACGATGGCGGTCACTCGGGTCGGCGGTGTTCAGGAGGATCAGCGTGGGGACGACGTCGGCGAGGCGTGCTGGGCACGATTCGAGTGCGAGCCATACCCACTGCTCGGCCGCGTTCACGTCGAGGGGGTCGGTGTTCAATGCCGCGGCAAGCTTCGAGAACGCGTGCTCTTGGAGGCCGTCGACCACGACCGTGAGCGCTTTCAACAGCGGTGCTCGTTGGGGGTCCGCTTCGGCACGATCGACGAGTGCTTCGCGCAGGTCGTATGCCACTCCGCGTTGAGGTGAGGAGCGCGCGACCGGACGCAGCGCGGACAGGGCTTCGCGTACGACGGCGGCACGCTTCGACTCGTCGGCGAGTTTCGGCGCGGCCTGCAGATGCTCGAGGACTTCGCGCAACGCGAAGACCGCGGAGTCGGCGCGGAGATCCTGCGCTTGCGCGGCCAACGCCGCGGCACGCGCGTGGGTGAGGTGTCGCTTCGCGAGCAGTTCCGGACTCAGGTCGTCGGGGACCACGGCCAGCGCACGCCGTGCGATCTCGCGGTACTCGTCGCGCTCCACTTCGGCGGAGACGTCGGTCGAGCGATCGAGGCACGCCATCGTGAGATCGACGAGTTGAGCCGGCTTGTCGAAACGGAAGGCGTCGCGGAAGTAGCGGCCGAACTCGTCCTCGAATTTCGTGAAGTCGATCGTGATCGTCTCGCGGAAGACTTCGGTCACGAGTTCCATCGCGGCCGCGGGCGACAAGTCCTTCGCGGCCGTACAGCGCTCGCGCAGCTCCTTCAGGAACTCCGGGTAGCTCGATTGGTAGCGCCCGGCGTTGAGGAAGTAGATGACGCCCCACGACACCGCGTACTCGCGGTACGTGAACTTCTCGCTCGGGGTGGCGAACAGCTTCGTGAGCGAGACGGTCTTCTTGGGACCGAGATCGCGCTTCAGGGACGCGACCAAGCCTGCGGTGTACGGATCGGCCGCGTCGAGCCCGCCGCCACCGAGGTAGCACGCGACGCCTTCGTGGAACCAACGCGGCAACGGCGCACGATGGAACGACAAATCGATCAACAGGTGCGTGCACTCGTGGCGCGCGGTCTCGAACACTTCCGAGCGGTTGCGGGCGTCGTGATAGAAGACGAGCCGCTGTAGGTCCGGCCGGTAATAACCCAGCGTGTGCTCGGCCGTCCAACCCGTGGTCAATGCGTAATCGAGCAGGAAGTCGCTGCGGTTCGCGAACAGCAAGACGTCGATCGGGCGGGGTTCGTACGCCGAGAACTGGTTCTTGAACGCGCGGTAGTAGCCATTCAATTCGAGGGAATACGGTTTCAGCTCGGCGTCGGTGAGGTCGCTCCAGAGGTCGAAATACGTCGACTGGATCGCCTTGCGGATCGGCAGCATGCGACTGCGCACGACGTCGGCCCTGGCCTTGTCCTTCGGCACGTTCAGCGCTGGTACGGTCCAGCTCGGCGTCGGCGTGAAGCGTGCGGCCTCCGCGACGGACTCGAGGTTGGTCGCGTCGGTGAGTCCGAGCAGCTTCGCCGCTTCCGGAGTCAACGGCTGGACGTCCTCCAGTGCCTCCGCGGCCGCTGCGTACAAGCCGTGCTCGAGACACCAAGCGGCGTGGGCCGAGAGTTTGGCCGCGTCGCGACCGGCTTCGTTGCGCAGCGACTTCTCCTGCTGCGCCGGCCGCGATTCGATCGTCCACGGCGAAGCACCCGACTGCGGTAGGCAGAGCGCGAGGGCAAGGCAGAGCGACGGTCCCATGGATCCCCCGAGGCCCCGGGAATCGTGACGCGGTCGAGGCGCCGCGGCGGTCATCGTCCCGAGGGCGCGCGATGGTATCGAGAGAACGCTCCCGCGGGGAGTCCAAGTTCGGCGAGTGCTCGGCTCGATCCGATCAGCGCGTTCTCGTGGAGGCCGATTCGTACTGCTCTTCGACCGCTCGGACGATCAAGCGCCGCGCGAGCCGACTCACGCTGAGTGCGCCCGAAACCGTCGGTCCGAACGAAGGGCCGTCGCCGATCTCACCGAACCAACATTCCGGCACGGGTTCGTCGGCCGGATGCGCGTGCCAATGGGCTTCGGCCTCCGGGGCCTCGAGGGCTTCGAGTCGCGTGGCCAGCGTGCGCAGGTCGACGCGCGGCAAGACCACGCGGGACGCGAGGTCGAACCAACTCTCGACGCGCTGCCAGCAGCGCACCAAGTGGCCGCGCCCGTGCGGAACGAGCGTGAGCACGCGCGAATGGTCGCCTGCGGCGGTGTTGAACGCGACGCGATCCAATTCCCGGGGCGCGTCGATCACGGCGAGGTCGAGTGCGGCGATCGAATGGATACGGACGGCGTCCGAGCGCGCGGTGTCGACGTCGGCTCGGATGCGGTCGAACTCGGCGGCGATCAGGTCGCGTCGCGCGAACGGGTCGGTCAACAAGGTCGGCACGAGCTCCAGCGCGAGCTCGTACTGCATCTGGCGCTTCGCCACGCCTTCGAGGTCCTGGACTTGCGGCGAATCGAGCAGGGCGGTCAACGTCAACTCGATCGCGAGTCCGGCGGCGGTCGTGAAGGTCTGGAAGTCGCCGCAACCCGCGGCTTCGAGCAACAACGGTGCGTGCTCGAGCGCGTGCTCGGGATGCAGCATCGTGAACACGCTCAAGATCCCGTCGGTGTCGACGTGGTTGTTCGTGACGACGTCGAGCCCGTCGAGGGAGCGGGCACGTTCCGCGGGCGACAGTTTCGCCCAGCGCAGCACGATCCCGGTCGAGAGGTCGTGCCGAAGCGCCGGCGGCGTCCGGTTCCCGGGCCAATGGCTGAAGTTCGGTCCGAGCGGCGCGAGGCCGTCGACCGAGATCATGGGTGTGGAGGACAGCGCTGGATCGAAGAAGCGAAACCGCATGGCGCGGATTGTATAAGGGGCCGGACGGTGCGCCGGGGGGCGGCTCTCGCGCTTCCAAGAACCCCGCGCTCCTCCCGCCGCGCCCCAAGAACCCCCGCTGGACCGACCGTGAACGCGCACGAAGCCGAAGTCCTCCACAATCCACGCGTCATCGCGGGCACGTTCCGCGGCTTCGAGGGCTTCCGTCGCATCCGTTCGCCGCTGATCGATCCGCTGCGCGCGCTGCTCCCGGTGGCCGTCGAGTGCGTCGGCGTGGCGAACGAAATGCGTCCGCCGCTCGCGCAACTGCTGCGCGGTCGCGGGTTCTACGTCGACGAACGCGACGGTGCGCGTGGCATCGTGCGCATCGCGGCGGCCTTGGACCGCTTCGAGACGCTCGAACGCATCGATGAGATCACGCCGCCGGCCGAACCGCTGCCGGCTCCGCTGCAGGGGCTGGTCCACGCCATCGCGCGCTGCGTCAAAGCGCGCTTCACCGAACATTTCGTCCTGCCGTGGCGCGGCGGGCTGCTCGAGCTCGGCGGCCGGCCGAGAGTCATGGGCATCGTCAACGTCACGCCCGATTCGTTCTCGGACGGCGGCGCCTTCCACGACCCCGACAAGGCGATCGAGCACGCGCTCGAACTCGAACGCGCCGGCGCGGACCTCATCGACGTCGGCGCCGAATCGACGCGGCCCGGCGCGTCGCCGGTCGGTCCGGACGAGGAGATCCGTCGCATCGGCCCGGTCGTGAAGGCGTTGGTGCAGCGGCTGAAGATCCCGCTCTCGATCGACACCATGAAGGCGAACGTCGCCGACGCGATGATCGAGCTCGGTGCGGCGATGGTGAACGACGTCTCCGGCCTCGAGAGCGACCCCGCGATGGCCGAAGTGGTCGCGCGGCGGCGGGTCCTCGTCGTTCTCAATCACATGCGAGGAACGCCCCGCACGATGCAACAGGTCGCTGGCTACGATGACGTCGTCGCGGACGTGGTGAGCGATCTCCGCGCGCGCATGGAGCGAGCGCGGCGCGCCGGCATCGCCGAGGATCGGATCGTGCTCGATCCGGGCATCGGCTTCGGCAAGCGCGCCGAGGACAACCTCGAACTCCTCGCGCGCGTGGGCGAGCTGAAGTCGCTCGGCCGTCCGCTGCTGCTCGGCTGCTCGCGCAAGTCGTTCCTCGGTCGGGTCACGGGCAAGTCGACCGACCGCCGCGGGGCGGCGACCGCGGCGACGACGGCGCTCGCGCACGAGCGCGGGGTCCACATCGTGCGCGTGCACGACGTGGACGACGCGGTCGACGTGTTGAAGGTGTTGGACGCGATCGATGATCCCATTCGGCTGGCGTGACGCATTCGAGGTCCTGATCTTCTGGATCGGGATCTATGCGCTCATGCGCTTCCTGAAGGGCACGCGCGGCCTCGGCATCCTCAAGGGCGCGACGCTGTTCATCCTCGGCCTCTACTTGCTCAGCAAGTGGATCGAGTGGCAGTTCTCGGTGCAGCTCTCGCGCCTGAACTTCCTCATCGAGCACTTGGTCACCGTCGCCATCATGGCGTTCATCATCATCTTCCAGCCCGAAGTGCGGCGCGGGTTGACGCGCCTCGGCGAGAAGCCGTTCGCATGGATCGGGTCGCGCGAGGCGACGCAGAGCATCACGCCGATCGCGGAGGCCGCCGGTCGCATGTCGCGGCGCCGCATCGGCGCGTTGATCGTGCTCGAGCGCACGACCGGTCTCGGGCAGATCGTCGAGCGCGGCTCGCTGCTGAACGCCGAGGTCACGCAGGACCTGCTCGAGTCGATCTTCTATCCGAACTCACCGCTGCACGACGGCGCGGCCGTCATCCGCGGCGACCGCGTCGTCGCCGCGCGCTGCACGCTGCCGCTGTCGGACAACCCCGACCTGCCGACCGAGTTCGGGACACGCCACCGCGCCGCGATCGGGCTCACCGAAGAGACCGACGCGATCGTGGTCGTGGTGTCCGAACAAAGCGGCCGCATCTCGGTGGTCCATCGCGGCGCGATCCGCGCGCAGCGCGACGCGCGCGATCTCGAGGCGACGCTGACGACGTTGTTGTCCGGCGGCGAGTTGCCCTCCGCATCGAGCGAACGCGCTGGCTCGTCGTCGGCGGTCCACGGTGCGCACGGACGCACTCGCCCCGACACGCAGACGGTGTACTTCGAACGGGATCTGACCCAGACCCAGCCGATCCGCCCGATGGCGCGCCCCGGTCGCGGCAGTGATCCGTCGATCTCGGGCCGCGGCGGCGACTCGGCCAAGAAGGCGACCGGACCGCTCGGCACGGGCGGATCCGCACCGGCACCCAAGCGCGACGAGCCGAACCAGGAGGACATCCCGTGAGCGGCCCGTTGTCCGGCATCGTCGGGTTCGGCGTGGGACTGTGGCAGGACAAGGGCCGCGCGCTGACGGCGCTCGTCTCCGCGTTCGTGTTGTGGTTCCTGCTCGGCGGTCAAGTGCAGCGCACGGAGAAGGTGTTCCTCGTCGTGCGCGTGCTCGCGCAGTCCGACACGACGACCGTCGCCGACGGCCTGACGGTGCGCATCCCGGACGCCTACGCCGTCGAGGAGTTCGAACCGAAGTCGTTCGATCTCGAACTCAAGGGCACCAGCGAGGACCTGAGCCGCGTCGACGGCGGACTGTCCGGTGTCTACATGGCGCCCGACGACCTGCTCGGCAAGGAGACGCGCCGCGAGGTCACGCTCGACGTCGCGCGCGACTTCAAGTTCGCGCGGTTGAAGGCACTGCCGAACATCTCGATCGAAGGCCGCCCGTTCGTCCAACTGCGCGTGACCAAGCGCGAACGCGTCGACGTCGCGTTGACGCGCGACAACTTGCTGTTCGAGCCGGAGTCGCTCGGCGCCGGGATCAAGGTCGAATTCACTCCGTCGATCCTGCCGGTGTCGGGCCCCGACGCCGACATCGCGCGCATCCGCGAGGATCCGCGTCGACTGAAAGTCGGACCGACGATCGACGAGCGATTGCTGCAGTCGTTCACGGCCGACGCGCAGACGCTGCCGAGCAACAGCGTCGCGGTCCTCGGCTCCGACAACCGACTCCATCGACCGCCCTTGCTGCGCGTGAACAACGGCGATCCGGTCCGCCTGCAGTTCAAGCGCGAGCGAGCTTTCCGCGAAGTGGCGTTCAAGGACGTGCGCGTGTTCGCGTTCATCCCGCCCGGGCCTGCGCGCGAAGGCGTCGACCCCGAGCGCGCGGTGAGCCTCACGCCCGAGTCGGTCGATCTGGTCCTGCGCGTCCCCGACGAGTGGTTCAAGTCCGGCGACAACGCGGCGCTGCGCAAGGGGCTGTTCGTGTTCGTGAACGTCGGCGACATGCAGCAGAACATCGCGGGACAGAAGTTGCGCGTGCGCATCGACGGCTTGCCGAAGGGCGCGGAGTCCACGATCGATCCGCCCGAGATCGACGTGGTTTGGAACATCTCCGGTGGAGGCGGTTGATCCTCGTCCGGATCAGCCCGACTCCGCCGCACGACGAGGACTCGACACCGACGATGGACAAGCCGCGCTACTTCGGCACCGACGGCATTCGCGACGTCGCGAACCGTGGGACGCTCCTCCCCGAACGCGTTCTCGCACTCGGACGCGGACTCGGCGTGCTCGCGCGTGAGTCGACGGGTGCCGTCGCGATCGCGATGGACCCACGACGGTCGTCGGCGCTGCTGCGCTCCGCGCTGTCGGCCGGCATCGCGTCCGAGGGCGCGAGCGTGCTCGATCTCGGCGTGCTCCCGACTCCGGCGCTGGCGGTGCTGCTGAAGCCGATGCGCGCCGCGTTCGGCGCGATGGTCTCCGCGTCGCACAACCCGGCCGAGGACAACGGCATCAAGGTCTTGAACGCCGATGGCTCGAAGGCGACGGAAGCCGACGAGCTGCGCCTCGAGTCGTTCATCGACGGCAGCGCGCCGCGCGGCGCGGAACGCATCGGCGCGGACGTCGGCGTGATCGAGACTTGCGCCGATGCCGTCGGTCTCTACGAAGGGCAACTGCTCGCGCGCTTTCCCGGACTTTCGCTGCGCGGGCTCAAGATCGTGGTCGACGCCGCCAATGGCGCGACGGCCGTGGTCGCGCCGCAACTGCTGCATCGACTCGGCGCCGACGTGATCGCGCTGCATGCCCAGCCCGACGGCATCAACATCAACGCCGGCTGTGGCGCGGTGCATCCCGCGAGCATGGCGCAGGCCGTCCTCGCGCACGGCGCCCACGTCGGTGTCGCGTTCGACGGGGACGGCGATCGGGCGATCTTCGCCTCGCACGATGGCGTCGTGCGCGACGGCGACTCGGTGCTCTACGCCTGCGGGCTCGATCGTCACGTGCGCGGCCGGCTGCCCGGCGCGACGGTGGTCGGCACGGTCATGAGCAACTTCGGATTGGAACTGGCGCTGCGGGACGCGGGCATCGCGTTGGCGCGCACGCCGGTCGGAGACCGCCACGTCGCGGCGCTGTTGCGCGAGCGGGAATTCGCGCTCGGCGGCGAACCATCCGGCCACGTCATCTTCGGCGCGGAGCACGGCTACGTCGGTGACGGGCTGGTCTGCGCGCTGTCGTTGTTCGAACTGATCACGCGCACGAAGCGATCGTTGGCGCACCTCGTCGCGGACTTGAAGCCCGTGCCGCAGGTCCTGCTCAATCTGCGCGTGCGCGCGAAGCCGCCGGTGGCAGAACTGCCGACCGTGGTCTCCGCGATGGACGCAGCGGAGAAGGCGCTGGCCGGGTCGGGACGCGTGCTCGTGCGCTACTCGGGCACCGAGAACCTGCTGCGCGTCATGGTCGAAGGTCGTGACGCCGGCACGGTCGACGCCACGGCGCAAGCGATCTTCGCCGCGGCGAAGATCGCGATCGGAGCACCGTCGGCGCCGTGATCCATGCCCTCGCGCTCGAGACCTCCCATCCGATCGGCTCGGTCGTGCTGCGGCGCGGCGACGGGCTGATCGTGCGCGCCGAGCTGACCGAACGCGGCGGGCAGGCGCGCGCGCTGGCGCCGGCGATCCGCGATCTGCTGCGGCAGGCGGCGCTGACGCCGCGCGACCTCGGGCTCGTCGTGGTCGGGCTCGGGCCCGGCGGATACACGGGGCTGCGCCTCGGACTGGCGACGGCGAAGACGCTCGCGGTCGTGCTGCGCATCCCGATCCTCGGTGTGACGTCGACGTCCGTGCTCGCGACCGCGCGCGAAGTTCCGGCGGGTCCGGTGCTGGCGTGCGTCGAGGCCACGCAGGAGTTCGTCTACGGCCAGGCGTTCGACAAGCGCGCCGACGGCTCGCTGACGACGCTCTGCGAACCCTTCATCGAGCCGGCCACGGTCGCTGCGGCGATGCTCCGCCCGAATACGGCGGTGGTGGGCTCCGGCGCACGGCGCATCGCGTCGTGCGCGGCGGACGGCGCGCGGAACCGTCCCGCCCACGCCGGTCTCGAAGACTTGATGCCACGAGCCGAGGACCTTCTTAACCTGGGCCTGTCGCGGCATGCCCGCGGCGAGGCGGACGACGAACGCGCGCTGCTGCCGCTGTATCTGCGCCCCTCGGAGGCCGAACGCCTCTGGGAACGCCGGCAGGCTGCCGCGATGCCGAACGACATCGGGAGGGCTGGTAGCGCATGAACGGTCGCAAGCGCGTGTGGGCGGACATCGACCTCGACGCCATTTCGAACAACCTCGGCGTGATCCGGTCCCGGATCCGCGAGGGCGGCAAGATCATGCTCGTGAGCAAGGCCGACGCCTACGGTCACGGCGTGATCCCGATCGCGCGCCACGTGCTCGCTCGCGACGAGGTCGCCGCGTTCGGCGTCGGCGACTCCGAGGAAGCGCTCGAGTTGCGGCAAGCCGGCATCGATGCGCCGATCCTGATCCTCGGCGCGATCGTCGAGGACGAGGACGAACTCGTCGTCGCCAACGACATCGCGGTCTGCGCGCACTCGATGTCGCGCATCCGCCAGCTCGAGCGCGAAGCACGCCGCCAAGGCCGCAAGTGCCGCATCCACATCATGGTGGACACGGGCATGGGTCGGCTCGGTCCGTTCGCCGACAAGGCCATCGAACTGGCGCAGATCGTCGTCGACTCCGAGTGGCTGACGCTCGAAGGTGTGGCCACGCACTTCTCGAGTAGTCAGATCGTCGACGACCCGTTCACGCAGCTCCAGGCCAAGCGATTCGACGACTTCCGGAACCGCTTGATCGCATCCGGAGTTCCGGTGCCCGTGTTCCACGCGGCCAACTCCGGAGCGGTGCTGTTCGAGGACGGTTCGACGCACGACCTCGTGCGCGTCGGCGCCGCCGCGTACGGCATGATCGACCGCAAGAAGCCCGGCGCCGAGACGCTGCAGCCCGCGCTCGCGCTGCGCACACAGATCATCTATTTGAAGGACGTCCCGCCGGGAACGCCCATCTCCTACAACCGCATGTACACGACGCCGAAGAAGACGCGGATCGCGACGCTTCCGATCGGCTACAACGACGGCCTGCGCTACGCGCTGTCGAACCGTTGGTCCGTGCTCGTGAACGGCGAGAAGGCGCCCATCGTCGGTGCGATCTCGATGGACTACTGCATGGTCGACGTCGGCCACTTGCCGAACGTGCGCGCCGGCGACGTGGTCACGTTGATCGGCCGGGACGGCGATCAAGAGTTGACCGTCACCGACTGGGCCGAAGCGCTGAAGACCGTTCCGTACGAAGTCACCACCGGACTCGGCCGCCGCGTGAAGCGCATTCACCGGCCCGAGCGCTGTCGGCCGTCGCTGGCCGTGCGTAGCACGCGGACGTCGACGACGCCGCCACGCACGGATCACGAGCGTGCGGCCGAGGTGCAGTGATCGACGGAATGCGCCGGCTGCGGAACGTCCTTCTCGCGCTGCTGCTCGTGCTCGGCTTGTGCTGGGCCGGCCTCGTGTTGCTCGAACGCAGCGGTTTCCTCGAGCGGCGCGTCCGCGCCGCGATCCAGGAGTTCGTCGGTGGCGAGATCGACGTCGGTGACGTCGATCTGGAGTGGTCGAGACTCACGCTGTCGGTGAACGACGTCACGTTGCGCGAATCCGCGTCGCAGCCCGCGTTGCTGTCGATCCCGCGTTTCGACGTCCACGCACCCTTCCACTTCACGTCCGACGGCAAGGCCATTCCCGAGTCGCTCACGGTCACGCGGCCCGCGCTGACGTTGATCGAACGGGCGGACGGCACGATCTCGCCGCTTCATCTGGTGCGCTCCGTCGGCAAGTTCGAGTTCGCGCCAGCGGTCAGCATCGTCGACGGCACGCTCACGCTGCAAGGCGACGGACCGCTGCAGTCCATGCTGGGGCGGCTGCTGCGTGACGACCTGGTGCGACAACTCTCGGACGTCGATCTCGCGACGTACCCGGTCCCGCCACCCGCCGCGGACTTGCTCGCGTTCTCGGGTCAGTTGGACGTGCCGATCGGCTTGCCGATCCGCGTGTCCGGCGCCATGGACCGTGCGAGCCTCGTGCGTGTGAAGGCGTCCATCGCCGACGTCGACCTCGGTCGCGCCGACGTTCGACGAGCACTGCGACCGGAGTGGCGCGAGTGGTTGGATCGACACGTCCGCGAAGGACATTTCGGCTTCGACCTCGAGTTGGGCGCGGGGGTCGGCTCGGGTGGACTCCACGCCCGCGCGCGCGCGAAGGACGTGCGGATCGAGCATCCGGCCGTGTCGATTCCGCTGGTCGGCGTGTCCGGCGAGGCGGAGTTCGACGGCACGCAACTGCGCGTGTTGAACGTTCGTGCGCGCGACGGCGATGCCGTATTGACCGCTGACCTCATCATCGACGACGTCGCCACCGGCGCGATGCGCGCCACCGTCCGCGGAGACGGACTCGCGTTCGAGAGCGGGTTGATCGCGTCACTGACCGATCCGGACGTGCGACGGATCATCGCGGACTACGGGCCGCAGGGTTCCTTCGACCTGTTCGCCGATCTGACGCGCAAGGGCGGCGAGGAGATCCGCACCGCGTGGCGCGCAGTGCCGCGCGCGGACGCGAGTGCTTCGTTCATCGGCCATCTGCGCAAGAACGGCCGCTTCGTCGGCTTCCCGTACCGGCTGCATGGCCTGACCGGCGAGATCTCGGGCAACGGGGGCCACGTCGACATCCAGCGCATCACGGGTCGCCACAACGGCGGCGACTTCGCCGTGGTCGAGGGATTCGTCGACACGCGGCCCGAAGGCACGGCGTTCGAGATCAACGTGCGTGCGTCGCAAGCGCCGTTCGACCGCGCGTTGCGCGACGCACTCGACGTGGTGAAGCCCGGCGTCGGTTCGCTGGTCGACTCGTTCCACCCCGAAGGCAACGTCGACTTGTTCGTGTCGGTCACGGCCTCGCACACGCAGCAGGGCGCGAACGTGCGCGGCGACGTCCGTACACGCGGCTCGAAGATGCGCTACGACGTGTTCCCGTACCCGCTCGACGACGTCACCGGACACGTCGAGTTCTCCGACGACCTCTACACGATCCACGGACTCCAAGGACGGCACGGGGCCGGCACGATCCGCGTGCTCGGCACGATCACGCAGGTCGGAGCCGACGACGTCGCGCTCGACCTGCGCATCGAAGCGCGCTCGATCGAGGTCGACGACGACCTGCGTGCGGCCGTCGCGGCGATCGCGCCGGAAGCCGCCGACGCCTTCCAATGGCTGCAACCGGCAGGACCGTTCGATCTCGACCTGGACTTGAAGAAGGCCGCGGGCGAGAAGGGGCGCTTCAAGGCGCTGCTGACGCCGAAGGGCGCACGCATCATCCCGACCTGGCTGCCCGTGCCGCTCGAGGGAGTGGTCGGCAAGGCCGAGTTCGGCACGCTGCACGACGATCCGAGCGACCATCGGTTCTGGCTCGAATTGGACTCGCTGCGCGCGAACAAGGGCGATGCCACGCTCGTCTGCCGCGCTCGCTTCGAGGATGGCAAGGCGCCGTGGATCGAGCTCACCGGCGAGGACGTCTTGGTCGACGCCGAGTTCCGTGAGCGCATCCGCGAAGCGGCGACGTCGGCGGAGGGCGAGCGCGCCCGCGTGGCGCAGATGCTCGATCATCTCGCTCCGGATGGTCGCATCTCGTTCCGCTACAGCCGCGACGGGGAAGTGCGCGAGCGACTGTCGGTGCGCTTGAACGGCGTCGACGGCCGCCTCGCGGTCGCGCCCGGGAGCGAACTTCACGATCTACACGGCACGGCGGTCGCCGACCTGCGCGCTCGCAGCGTCGTCCTGACCGACGTCGAAGGAATGGTGGGTCACAGCAACGCGCCGTTCTCGATCCGCGCGGCGCGCTTCGACGTCACCGGCTCGACGGTCGTCGTCATCGCCGACGACGTGCGTGTCCAGGGAGTCGAGCTCGACGAGCGCCTGACGCCCGTGCTCGGCGGCACGTTCTCGAAGTTCGCCGCGGTGGCGAAGCCGCGCGGCAGCGTCGACGTGGCGCTGAACTCCATGCGCTACGAGGCGCCGCTCGAAGCCGGCGCGGCCTCGCCCTCGGTGCAATTCGACGGTGAGATCGCGTTCGCCAACTGTGCGTTGACCGGCGCTCTCCGCGTCGACGACGTCTCGGGCCGGCTGTCGCTGCGGCAGCGCGTCGTCGACGGCAACGAGCAACTGACCGGATCGATCCAAGACCTCGGCTTCGAACTGGCCGGCTTCCGGCTCGAGCACCTCGCGGCGGAGGTCGTCGCGCACGGTGGCGGGTTCGAGGTGCGCGGACTCGCCGGCGATCTCGCGAGCGGGTCGTTCCCCGCGGCGGGCAATTGGCTGCGCATCGGCGGCGACGCGGCGTCGTCGTTCGACGGCCGCATCGAGTTGGACGACGCCGATCTGCGCGAGCTGCTGCTGTTGCGCGGCGGGACCGCGGAAGGCATCGAAGGCCGCGTCTCGATGCACGTCGAGTTCAGCGGCGACACCGCGTCGCGCTCGGGGATCCGCGGCGGCGGCCGCATCGACGTGAAGTCGGGTCGCCTGTGGGACCTGCCGATCTTCGCGACGCTCTATCGCGTCAGTCTTGGGCGCGTGTTCGGCGACACCGGCAAGCCCGTGTTCGAATCGGGGTTCGTCGAGTTCGAGCTGCGCCGCGGCGACGTCATCCTGAACGAAGTGAAGTTCTCCGGACCGCTGTTGGCCGTCGAAGGTCGCGGCGTGGCCGGGCCCACGGGCATCGACGTCCTGGTGGCGCCGAAGGTCGTCGAGGCCGACCTACCGATCGTGAGTCCGGTGCTCGACTTCTTGAAGCGCCGTGTGATCAGCTACCGCATCTTCGGGCCGTGGGCCCGGCCGCGCGTCGCGTATTGGAACGACGCCGTCGACATCTTCTCGACCGATGAAGACGTGACGCAGATGGCGCGATTGCCGCCGCGGCGGCTGCGCGACTGGAACGAGAGATTCTGAGCGCATGGATCACGCCGTCATCATGGCCGGAGGTTCCGGCACGCGTTTCTGGCCGAAGAGCCGCGCCCGCTTGCCGAAGCAATTGCTGTCGCTCGTCACGGGCCAGCCGTTGCTCGTCGACACCGTCGTGCGCCTCGACGGGTTGTTCGCGCGAGAGCGCGTGCGCGTCATCACGAATTCCGCGTACGCCGACGCCAGCCGCGCGCTGCTCGACGGTGTGCCGGCGCGCAACGTGGTCGCCGAACCGTGTGGGCGCGATACGGCGGCCTGCATCGCGCTCGCCGCGACGCTGATCGATCGCGACGATCCGGACGCGGTCGTGTGCGTGCTGCCGGCCGATCACGTGGTCTCGCCCGCGGCCGACTTCCGCGCGGCGATCGCTCGTGCGATCGACGTCGTGCGCACGCGGCCCGACGCCTTGCTGACGTTCGGGGTCAAGCCCACGCGCGCGGCGACGGGCTACGGCTACATCGAACGCGGCGACACTCTCGGCTCGTCGCGCGGGGTCCCGTTCTTCCGCGTCGCGTCGTTCCGCGAGAAGCCCGACGCGGCGACCGCGCAGCGCTTCGTCGACAGCGGCCAGTTCTCCTGGAACGCCGGAGTCTTCGTGTTCCGCGCCCGCACGATGATGCACGCGATCGAACGCCATCTGCCGGACCTCGCCGCGGCCGTTCCAGCGATCGCCGACGAGTGGGCGAGCACGGGCTCCATCACGCAAGCGCGCTACGCCGAACTGCGGAAGATCTCGATCGACTACGGGGTCTTCGAGAAGGAACGCGACGTCGTCGTCATGGAAGCGACGTTCGGTTGGGACGACGTCGGTTCGTTCGCGGCACTTTCGCGCGTGTTGCCGCACGACTCGCGCGGCAACGCCGTGGTGGGCTCGGCGACCGTGCTCGACGCGAAGGACAACGTGGTCCTGAGCGAGCCCGGGCACCACGTCGCCTTGCTCGGCGTCGAGGGTCTGGTCGTGGTCCACACCGACGATGCGACGCTGGTCTGCCGCAGGGACGACGCCGAACGCGTGAAAGAGATCGTCGCGCAGCTCGAGCGCGGCGGACATCGCGAACTGCTCTGATCCCGCCGCCTCGGACACCTGGTGCGTCCGGCGGCTGCCGCCGCCTCGGACAGCTGGTGCGTCCGGCGGCTGCCGCCGCCTCGGACACCTGGTGCGTCCGGCGGCTGCGCCGCCTCAGTCGTCCGCAGTGCGGCTCAGCACGCGCAATTCGACCTTCTTGATGCGGCGGTCGTCGGCGTCGGTGACCCGCAACTCGACGTTGCCGTGGGTCAGCGTCTGACCGCGCCGCGGCATGCGTCCGAGCGTCGAGAACATGAACCCGCCGATCGTGTCGAAGTTCTCGCTCTCCGGCAGTTCGACGCCGAGTTCTTCGTTCACCACGGAGACGTGCGCGCGGCCGCGGACTTCGAAGCGGTCCTGCCCGAGCTTCTTGACGTCGGGCTCGTCGGCCTCGTCGTCGTGTTCGTCGACGATGTCGCCGACGATCTCCTCGAGCACGTCCTCGATCGTGACGAGGCCGGCGGTCCCGCCGTATTCGTCGAGGACGATCGCGATCTGCAGTTGGTTGGTGCGGAACTCCGCCAGCAGCGATGTCACCTTCTTCGTCTCGGGCACGAAGTACGGCTTGCGCGCGATGGTGCGCACGGGCTCCTGGCGCAGTTCATCGATGTCGGCGAGTTGTTCGATGACGTCGCGCACGTAGAACACGCCGACGACGTGGTCGGCGTCGCCGTCGCCGACCGGCAGACGCGAATGCCCCTCTTCGCCGGCCAACTTCAGTGCAGCGGCGACCGTCGCGTTGGCGTCGATCCACTTCATGTCGGTGCGAGGCGTCAACACCTCGGCGACGTCGACCTCACGGAAGTCGACGACGTTTTGCAGGATCTCCGCCGACGCCGTGTCGACGACGCCGTCGCGCTCGCCCTCGGCCACCGTGGCGATGATCTCTTCGGCCAACGCGTCGCTGCGCGCGGCCTTGTCGTCGAGCCGCAGTGCGCGCGCGAGCCCGCGCCGGAAGGCGAGCAACAGGATGGTGATCGGGGTCAGGACGACGCTGATCCAATGCAGCGTCGGCAGCAGTCGACGCAGCGCGGACTCGAACCCGCGCATGACGAGGATGCGCGGCAGCAGTCGCGCGAGCGGAACGAGGAACGCCGCGGCGCCGATCGCCGCGCAGGCGATCCCGACCGCGCGCGGATGGCCGCGCTCGAGCGCGAGGTCGCCGCCGACGACCGCGAGCAACGCGACCAGCAACGTCTCGGCACCGACGGACAGCAACAACGCGGCGAGCTTGATGCGGTCGAGGTGGTCGAGCCGGCGCTCGATGACGTCGCGCTCGGCATCGTCCTCGACGGACTGCAGCAGTTTCCCGCGCGAGAACGTGTCCAGTCCGAATCGCACCGCTCCCAGCGAGGTGGCGGCGAGCGCGAGGGTGCCCGCGGCGAGCATCGGCTCGAGGTTCGAACTCACGGTGACGACGGACTCCATGCGGGCTGCGGGGTGAACCAGGCGCCGGGAGCAGCCGGGTTCGAAACGACCGCGCCCGCCATCGAGGAGGGGCGGGCGCGGCCCGGATTATAGCCGTCCGGGGCGCAACTCCGCCGTCGGCGGCGCCGCGACTGCTTTTTGATCGCGCGCGGCCTCCGCGCCGGCACCTGGGAAGGCGCGTTGCAGCACGATGGTCGTGGTGCGACCGACTCCGACCGATTCGGCGAAGCGAACGGCGATTCCGATCGACCGCAAGCGTTCGCGTGGAAAGGACTTACCGGTCTGAGCCAGGGCGTCTTGCAGCGCGCTGCGGTCGCGCGCCGTTGACGTCGCGGCGCTGCTTTGCGGCCGCAGTCCGGGCCCGTTGTCGGTGATCGAAATGCGAACGCCGTCCCCGAACCGACGGGTTTCGATCATCAGTCGCCGCGGCGACGGGGCCCGTCGCAGCGACGCCCGGCTGGCCGACAAGGCGTGCTCGATGACGCGCTGGAGCATGGCCTCGTCGCTCTCGACGGGCGTGATGCGATCGGACAGCGCGAGACGGACCTCGATCCCAGCGCGGCGAAGCCCCGGCAGCGCCAGGTCGAGCGCGCTGACCACGACGTCGTTGACGTCGAGCGAGCGCATGGCGTCGGCGCGCTCTCCGAGCCGGCGCAGCTCCGCGAGCGATGCGCGCATCTCCTTCAGCCGAGCGACGATGTGTTCGAGCCGCTGACGTCCGGATTCGAACCCGTCGTAGCCGGCGAACTCCGCGCGCAAGGCGCGGGCGTCGTCGACGGCCCGACGGAGGGGCTCGGCGAGCGCCGTCGCGGCGGCGTGGCCGAGGATCCCGGCTTCTTCCGCCGCGCGCGAGCGGGCCAGGTTGCGGCCGGAGGCGCGCAGCTCGCGGTACGCGTGGCGCAGCGCGCGTTCCTTGGCTTCGAGTTCGACGAACAGCCGCTTGCCGAGCACGGCCATCGCCAAACGGTCCGCGATCGCATGCAGCCGGGCGGGGGTGTCCTCGGCCGGCGGGGCGATCTCGTCGCACACCAGCACGCCGAGGGGTTCGCCACGGGCGCGCAGCAAGACCGCCACGCGCCGAGCGGCGTCGTCCGCGTCGCTGGGTGCTCCGGATGCGCGCAGGCGCTGGAACGCCGCCTCGGCGTATTCCTGGGCCGCGGCGTCGAACGACGACGTCAGGGGCCAGACGCCGCGGCGCGTGAGGCGGCCACTGCGCTGTTCGGCGAGGTACACCGTGGCGCGACCGTACGTCAGCGTCGACGATGCGCGTTCGAGGGCGTGGGCCAGGGCGGCCTCGAGTCGGTCGTCGGTTTCCAGCGCCGCGGCCACGTCGAGCAGCAGGCGCAACGCCTCGGCGCGCTGGTGCGCGGCCTCGGCGCGTTCACGCTCGCGCTGGGCTTCCTCGCGCAGACGGGCCAGGCGGCGGTCCCGCACCCAGGCGTCGACGAGGAACAAGGCCACGAGGACCGTCACGTAGAGCGCGACCCAACGTGGCTCGAAGCCGCGGCCGTAGCGCTCGACCACGCGCTCGGCGATCGCCGGATACAACGCCATGAAGCCGCCGGCCAGAACGGCCGGGACCAACGCGCGCAGCATGCGCCGGGCGAGATCCGAGTCGAGACGAACCATCGACGTCTTATCGGGATTCGACCGGGGGCTCTTGATCGACTTCTCGCGGGACCGCGGCGGACTCGCGGAGAGCGGCGGAACATCGGCCGTGGGCGCCGGTACGATCCGCCGCGCCATGGATCCATGCGACTTGCTCGTGACCAATGCGGCCGAGGTGCTCACGCTGCGCGGCCCGGTGCCGCGGGTGGGCGCGGCGCTCGACGACCTCGGCATCGAACCCGATGGGGCGGTCGCGATCCGCGCCGGTCGCATCGTCGCCGTCGGTCCGGCGCGTTCGATCGCGGCCCGATTCGCGCCGCGGCGCACGCTCGACGCCGCCGGCGGCATCGTGCTGCCCGGATTCGTCGACGCGCACACGCATCCGGTGTTCGCGGCGACGCGCGAACGCGAGTTCGACCTGCGCCTGCGCGGCAAGACCTACCAAGAGATCACCGCGGCGGGCGGCGGCATCTTCTCGTCGGTGCGCAGCCTCCGTGCGGCGTCGACGGCGGACCTCGAGGCCGGCGTGCGGCGTCACTTCGAACGCTTCCTCGACGACGGGACCACGACGATCGAAGCCAAGTCGGGCTACGGCTTGAACCTCGACGACGAACTGCGCTCGCTCGAGATCCTGCGTCGAGTCGCGGCCGACCACGCGCTCGAGGTGTTCTCGACCTTCCTCGGCGCGCACCAGATGCCCGAGGAGTTCAAGACGCGGCGTGGCGACTACGTCGCGTTCCTGGGCGAGCAGGCCCTGCCCGAAGTGAAGCGCCGCGGACTCGCGCGAGCGTGCGACGTGTTCTGCGACGACGGGGCGTTCACGCTCGACGAAGCCCGCGCCGTGTTGACCGCCGCGCGCGATCAAGGGTTCCAATTGCGCGTGCACGCCGACGAACTCGCGCAGATCGGCGCGTCGGAATTGGCGGCCGAACTCGGAGCCGCGTCGGCCGACCACCTATGCAAGGTCACGCCCGAAGCGATCGGAGCACTGGCACGAGCGGGGACCACCGCCGTGCTGCTCCCTGCGACCGTGCTTTCGCTGGGTGTGAAAGCCATCCCGCCGGCCCGCGCGTTGATCGCCGCGCGGGTCCCCGTCGCGATCGCCACGGACTTCAACCCCGGCACTTCGTACACGACGTCGATGCCGCTTTCGATCGCGCTCGCGTGCTGCCTGTTGCGCCTGACGGTCGCGGAATCGATCGCGGCCGCGACGGTCAACGCCGCGTATTCCTTGCGTCTGCATGACCGGATCGGGCGCATCGAGCCCGGCATGCAGGCGGATCTCGTCGTGCTCGCGCGTTCGTCGCACCTGTTCCTCGGCTACGAGTTGGGCGCGTCGCGCGTCCACGCCGTGGTCAAGGAGGGGCGCGTCGTGCGCGCATCCGCGTGAACCTGGCCCCGACCCGTACCGTCGCCTTGGAGAGTCTGCCGTGAGCGAGATCGTCGAGTGCGTCCCGAACTTCTCCGAAGGGCGTCGGCCCGAGGTCGTCCGTCAGATCGTCGACGCCATCCGCGCGGTCCGCGGCGTGACGTTGCTCGGCGAAGAGATGGACCCGGACCACAACCGCAGCGTCGTCACGTTCGTCGGACCGCGTGCGCCGGTCGAAGCGGCTGCGTTCGCGGGAGTGCAGGTCGCGGCGCGCGTGATCGACCTCAACACGCATCGTGGTCAACACAAGCGCATGGGTGCGTGCGACGTGCTGCCGTTCGTGCCGGTGCGCGGCATCGACCTCGACGGTTGCGCCGCGATGGCGCGCTCGACGGGCGAACGCATCGGCCGAGAACTCGGCATCCCTGTGTACCTCTACGAGCACGCCGCCACGCGACCCGAGCGCCGCAACCTCGCCGACGTCCGCGCGCCGGAGTTCGAGGGCCTGAAGGACCTGATCGGCAAAGACCCCGAGCGAGTACCGGACTTCGGTCCCAACGCCATCCACCCGACCGCGGGCTGCATGGCGGTCGGCGCGCGCTTCTTCCTCGTGGCCTACAACATCGATCTCGCGACGCGTGACCTGAAGCTCGCGAAGGCGATCGCGAAGAGCATCCGCGAGAAGGACGGCGGCTTCCGCTGCGTGAAGGCGATGGGTTTCGATCTCGCCGAACGTGGTTTGGTGCAGGTCTCGATGAACCTCACCAACTACACCGTGACGCCGATCCGCACCGTGTACGATGCCGTCGCCGCGCAAGCCGCCGCTGCCGGAGTCGAGGTCGAAGAGAGCGAACTCGTCGGTCTCGCGCCGCGCGCCGCGCTCGACGAGCCCACTGCGAAGCACGTTCGACTCCGCGGCTTCGACGCGCGCAAACAGATCATCGAATCCCTGCTCGGACTGGAGTGAGGACGCATGCGACTCTCCCTCGCGCTCGTCACCGCCTTCGTGTTCGGAGGGCCTACGTTCGCGCAGGATCCGAGCGAGGACTTGTGCCCCGATTGCCACACGACCGGGCGCATCGACGTCGACATCAAGCCGCAGGAAACCGAGTTCGAGCAGAACTGCCGCAAGTGCTCCGAGCAGATGCGGGCCCATCCGGAATCGCTCGGGCTGCCGTGGATCCCGTGCCCGAAGTGCCGCACGCCGTCGGTCCAGGCGCGCGCGCAACGCGAGTTCGACGGCGAGTTCGGCAAGCGCAAGGCCTGGCTCGAGGCGCGCGAGGCCGAAGTCGACTCACGCACGAAGTCGACGCCGGTGCACATCGAGACCGAGCACTTCGTGTTGACGTGGGACATCCCGAAGTTGCAAGTCGGCCGCGTCTACTACGACAAGCACAAGGCCGCGCACCTCTACGCCGATCGCCTCGAACTGCTGTTGCGTCAGACGCACGCGCTGCTCGGGATCTCGGAGTCCGAGACCAATCGCACGCAGCACCGCGTCGTGATCCTCGAGCTGCAGAAGCACTGGCAACAGATCGCGCCGCTGATGACGAACCAAGGTGGCGGTGGCGGCAACGGCACGTCGCTGATCGGAACCGGGAGCTACGTCGCCGAAGCGACGGGCGCCAAGGGGTCGTGCCACATCATGTGGCTCGACAAGAAGGAGATCCGCGAGGACTTCGACCTGTACCAGACGCTGACGCATCGCGTCAGTCACCACCTCGTGAACGACGTGCGCGAGCACAAATGGTGGCTGTTCCAGCGCTACGGCTGGGTCTACGAGGGTCTCTCGTTCTACATGGAGATCCGCAACTTCGGACCGCCGCGCGTGCGCTGCGGTCGTGAGGCCGGCGTGTTCGAGCACTGGAAGGGCAAGAACTGGGAGAAGAACGTCAAGGCCGCCGTGATGGCGAACGAGTACCCGTCGTTCCAGGAGATCCTGCAGAAGTCCGTCGAGGACCTGAACTCGCGCGACGTGCAATTCGCGTGGTCCTGGGTCGATTACCTGATGTGGTACGACCCGACGCGCATGGACGAGATGCTCGGCCTGATGAAGGGCGAACGTCAGCTGGCGACGCGCGACGCGCTCAAGGAAGCCTACGACCTCACGGTGCCGCAATTCGTCGAGGGCTGGGTCGAGTTCGTGAAGAACGAATACTCGCTGAAGCCCAAGGACGGCCCTACGGCACGCATTCCGCGCGGTCGCGACAAGAATCCCGACGACGACCTGCGGCCGACGATCAAGCCGCAGTGAACGCGCAGGGGGCTGCAGTGGGGCCCCCACGCAGGCGTGGTCAGAACTGCGCGGCCGGCGGCTTCTGCAGGCCGAACTTCTTGACCTTCATGTAGATCGACGCGCGCGAGATCCCGAGGCGCTTGGCTGCCTCTTCCTTGCTCCAGTTGGTCTGGCGCAGCGCGAGTTCGATCGCGTCACGTTCGAGTTCGGCGACGGTCTTCAGGTACTTGACCGCACCGACGCCCTCCAACGCGAGTCCGTCCTTGTGGCCGGGGTGGCCCGGTCGGATCGCCTTGGTCTCGTTCGCGGCAGCCGCGCCGCTCTTCGCGAACAGACGAGCCGCGAGCGCGACGAAGACCGCGGTGAACGCGGCCTCGCGTCCGTTCGCGACGATCGGCTGATCGGCGTCGACGATCACCGCGCCGGCAAGGTGGTCCTTGACGACGAAGGGGAACGCGATGCTCCTGCCGAGGATCTCGGGTGCGAGCATCGTCGCTTCGCGGCGTGGGTCCTGTGCCGCGCGCACCGCGGCGATCGCCAAACGGGCGCCGCGCTTGCGCGGATCCTGCGCGACGTCGGCGCGTGGTGCTTCACCGTGCGCGGCTTCCACCGCGAACGTGTCGCCATTCATCAGCACCGCGTACGCGCGCTGGCCGAGCCCGATCTCGAGCGCGCCCCGCGTGATCTCGTCCACGAACACCTGTCGATCCGTGCGCTCCCCGAGGTTGCGCGTCACGCGCAACAGGCGCTCGGCCCAATCGGGAGAGCCTGCGTTCTGCCGTTCCATCGGCTTCCGTCTTCCTCACGGCGACCCGAAGATCGGCCAGGAGGCCCCGCCATGAGCCGCCCGCCGAAACCATTCCTACGGCGGCCACCATACGCTCCGACTTCAGCGACTTGAAGCACTGGTTCCACGCGCAGTTTCGAACTTCGCGTCGACCTCGTGGGCTCGACGGCGCACGAACGCGGCCCCGGCCGGAACTCGCGCTCACGGTGGAGGTAGGCGCTCCAGTTCGGCCGCGAGCTCGCCACGTGCGTCGAGTTCGGCCCAGCGCTTCAGGTCCGGAAGTGCGAATTGCGGGCGCCCGGCGTTGCCGCGCAAGGCGAACCGACGGCTTTCGAGGTCTGCCCGATGCCGCTCGAACAGCGCCGGTGGGACGATCGACTGGGCGTCGACTTCGAACTCGTAGCGGCCGGTCCAATCCGCCGACCCATCGATCACGAGCGCTGGTCGTGCCGCGAACTCGAGGCTCGACCGCGCGTGGACCCGGGCGTTGTCGATGCGCACGTCGGTCGTGATCGCTTCGACGCGCACGCCGTCCGCGCCGTCGCCCTCGCCTACGACGGCCGCGAGCAGGTCGGAGCCCTTCAAGGTCCCAGCGGTGAAGCTCATGCGGCCTTCGCCGCGCGCATTGCGCGCCAGCGATCGCAGGCCGTATCCGGTTCCCGACACGGCGATCGATCCGGTCAGGCGCGGCGTTCCGGTCACGCGGTACGGACCGCCCGCGGTCGCGAACACGGGGCAGATCTGGCCGGACCATTCACTGGTATGCCCGCCGAGTTCGAGATCACGCCCCTCGAACTCGAACGCCATCGCTGCGTCCGCGCCGTCACGCAACGTGATCGACCCGCCCGCGCGGAAGAACCCATCGTGGACCCGACCTTCGCAGCGTTCGATCGACACGACTCCGGCCGACAGCCGCGCCGCGATCGCAAGGTTCGCGAACGTGTCGTCGCGGATCACCGCACCCGGCGCATCGACGACCAACGAGCCCGACCAGGTCGAAACACTCGCGTTCGGATCGAACTCGGCCGCGATTTTGGCGGTGAACGGCGTGCCACGGAAGAAGTAGTCGTCGAACACGAAGTTGCCGTCGCGCGGGGACAACTGCAGCGCGAGGTCGGCCGAGGCGAGATCGAGGGCGAGCGCCGAACGCGTGCCGCGACGCGACCATCGCGCCGTCGCGTCGAACTCGCCGCCGCCGTCCCAGAACGTGCCGAACTCCCATTGCGTGAAGAACGTCTCCACCGGCTGCCAATCGCCGACCCAGCGCATCGACGCCTCGAACTCGTCCGCGCCGCGCCAGTCGAGGTCACCGGTCAGCGTGCCGCCGCGGGTCTCGAACTTGAAGTCGCTCCACGTGATGCCGTCCCGCGCCGAGTCGACGCGTGCGGTGGTTTCGAGCGCCGCCTCGGGAAAGTCGAGGTGCAGTCCGTTGCGCAGAGCGAAGTTCGCGCGCTCTCCGCGTGCGACGACGCGATACGTGTCGGTGGCGATCGGCGAAACGTCCGCGACGACGAACCCCGAGCCGCCGAGGAACGGCAATTCGCCGAGCAGCGGTGCCCCGCGTCGTGCGAGGAAATCGAAGTTGACCGAAGCGCGCAGTTCGATCGGCGTCGCGGCATCGGGGATGCGATACGAACCGTTCGCGGTCAGCTCGAGAAACGTGCTGCGGAACACGAAGCGGTCGAACTCCGTGCCCCCGCTGCTCGGGTCGTACGTGACGCGACCCTCGAACGAGAGCTGCGGGTCGGAGAGTTCTCCGGGTGCGAATGCCAGCGGCAGGCGAAGCGCGTTCAGCCACGGACTCGGGAACGCCAGTCCGCGGACGGCGCCAGCGCCGTCGAACTCGACGAATCCGTCCGGTTGGCGCTTGGCCGTGAGATCGAACGCGCATCGCCCGACGCAGCGCGCGCCCGCAGGCAACCACGGCCGCAACAACGGATCGAGTTCTCCGAGGTCGAAGCCGTGCGCCTCGATGTGGGAGGAGCGCGTGCCATCGGCTGCGTCGCTCGTTTCGACGACGAGGCGGCCGACACCGTCGTTGCCGGCGATGCGAGCGCGCACTGCGATGTGGCCGGCCGCGACCGCGACCTCGATGCCGTCCGCATCCAGGCGGGCTTCGATCCCGCGATCCTCGATGCGGGCGCGCCCGTCGTGGATTTCGATCCGCGGCCAAGTCGTGGGGCCTGCGGCCGGATGGCGCTCGAGCCAACGATCGAGGTTCGACGTCCCGCCCGGGGCGCGGATCACGGTCAGAGCGGGCCGTTGCAGCTCCACGGTGCCGGGGATGGACAGGGTCAGCAGGTCCCACAGCGACCCGTCGAGCCGCACCGACTCGGCCGCGAACAGGGGTTCGCCGCCGAACCCCTCGGCGCTCGCGATCGCGCAGCCACGCAGCTCCTGCGGACCGCGCCACGACAGCGACGCACTCTCGATCGCCACGCCGAATCCCATACGGGCAGTGAGGATGCGTTCGAACAACGGCCGCGCCACCGAAGTCCCTAGGAATGCCGGGAGCAGCGCCAGCGCGATCCCGGCTGCGGCCGCACTGGCGAGCAGGACGTGACGGCGGCGGCGTTTCGACGGTGCGGTCAAGTCGGCCTCGGTGGAGCAGGGGGCGGGACATCATGCGCAGCGCCCGGGCGGGTTCAATGCTGTTGCGCGCTCGCGCGACGGTCCGCGTCGACCGGCGGGGAGGCCGGTTCCGCCCAGCCGCTTGCGACGGGACCGGGCGCGGAGGCGACTTCGGGGTTATAGTTCCGACGCCGTTCCGGTCACGGAACGGGGGATGGAAGAAGTCAGGGGACATTGGTCCGCGGTCGACTGCGGGAACGGGATTCACATGCGCATCGCGTCTGGCTTGATCTTCGGGTTCGTCGTTGCCTCCTCGATCGGTTCGTTCGCGCCGTTCGCGCGCGGCACCGAATGGCGCATCGCCGCCGGAGCGCGCAGCAACGGTTCGATCACGTTGCCGAGTGAAGTCGATCGCATCCGCATCGCGGCGATCGAAGGCATGTCGCTGTCGATCACGATCACGGGTTCGAACGGGTTCGCGCCCGGCGTCGCGTTGAAGAACGACGTCGCGCCGCTGGACATCGCGCCGTTCGCGAAGGGCATCGGTACGTCGAAGGTCACGATCTCGAACTTCCCCGTCGCGCAGAACATGATCCTCGCGCTCGAGATCATCGGCCCCGGCGACACCGTCGGTGACTACGCGGTGGTCACGAAGCGCAAGTTCGCGAAGGGCGTGACGTCGCTGAAGTCGCTGCTGACGCCGCCGCAGGGATTTACCGCGTCACGGACGTTCGATGCGCTCGACGACGCACGGCTCTCGTTCACGGTCGCGCCGGTCAAGGGCTCGCCGGCGCTGATCGGCGCGGTGCGCCTGATCGGCCCGCTCGGACCGATCGACGTCACCGCCTTCGTGAAACCGAAGGGTGCGAAGCGCACGGCCAAGAACATCCCGTTGCAAGACTCCGGCGAGTACCGCCTGGAGTTCGACAACGTCGGTGCCGCGGGATCGATCGCCGTCGCGTGGAAGGTCGCCGCGCCGAAGGTCGCGAAGAAGAAGCTGCTGGAACCGGTCGTGCTCGGGACCGCGTGCGGCGACGGGACGGGCTCGTGCCTGCAGTCGGCCACGATCGCGTTCGAAGCCGATACCAGCGCGAACGGCTCGACCGTGGTGCTGCCGCTCGCGTCGACGTGGCGCGTGCTCGACCCCGCGAAGTTGCGGTCCGGGTCGACGATCGAACTGCAATTCCCCGATCCGCTGGTCCCGACGCAACTGCGAACGCGCACGTTCGCGGTGACGTCGATCGATCGCTCCGCGACCGCGTTCGTCGTGCACCTCGATCGGCAGATCCCGAGCACGGCAGTGTCGACGTTCACGGCGTTGACGCTGCCGCCGGTCAAGCTGCGCGTCCAGAACGGTGCGCTGTGGAACTCGGGCGACGCGTCGGTCGTGACCGAAGTGCTCGAGTTCCCGGTTCCCGAGGCCGCCGGCGTGCCGCTGCCGCACTTCCTGTTGGCCTGGCGCCCCTTCGTGCCGACGGCCGTGGATCGATTCTCCTCGCAGATCTACTCGGCGGGGCCGGCGATGACTTCGGCGGCGGCGCTCACGGACGGCGCGCGGGCCACCGAGTTCTCGAACCTGCTCGCGGCGCAGGTCGCCGTGGGCGTGTTGACGTCGGGCCAGCGCGACGCGCTGCAGTTCGTGTTCGACAACGGTTCGATCACAGGCTTCGACCCCACCGGGATCGACGGACTCGACGACTTCTTCACCTTCGCCGGCGCCGACCTCAAGGTGATCGCGCCGACCAGCGCGCTGCGCGGCGCCGTGCTCGCGTGCTACGCGACGCCGTGCCGCGAGGCGATCTTCGCGGTGCTCGGGCGCAACGAGGCGAACGCGCCGTTCGGATCGATCGTGTTCGGCAACACCGGCGCCGGTGAAAAGGTCCAGGCGATCCAGTTCAACGGAGTCTCGAACCTGTTGTTCGATTCGACCTATTGCGGCGGCACGCCGATGGCCTACCTCGCGAGTCGCGTCGCGGAGAAGGCGCTGCACCAGGACTCCGTCGAAAGCAAGATCGAGCGCGTGGTCGCGAATGCGGCCGGAGCGTTGACGCTCGCGCACCTGTTGCGAGTGCAGCCGAGCGCCGCTGCGACGGCGGATGCGTTCGTGCGGATCGAGAACACGGACCTGTTGGCCTTCCTGAACTCGGGTTCCGCGACGAATCGCGTCGGCGTGATGGAGGCTCCCCAATTGGTGTCGCCGTCGCAGGTCTTCATGCGCGGCGACGCCGGAGCCGAAGGGATCGACTCGTTCGACACGTGGCTCCGCCTGCAGTTCTCGAGCTTGCTCGAAGCGTCGGTCGGCGCCACGAATCCGACGTTGTCGGCTTACGTCGCGGCGATGACGAATCAGCCGGTCTCGAACCACGAGTTCGACGCGAACACGGTCGACCTCATCGAGCAGAACATCGTCTCGACGTTGTCGGCGGAGGGCTTGCTGCCCGTACTGACCAGCCTGCAGCTCGATCTGCCCGACGAGCCGTCGATCCCGTGACCGCGCGGGCCGACGCCTTCGCTTCGTTCGCGTCCACGCTCCGTCATGCCGCGCGGACGTAACGCTTCACGAACAGCACGTGCGCCGTCGTCAACGCGAGTGCGCCGAACGCGACCAGGACGCCGATGCTCGTCAACATCGACGCATCGGTCCAAGGCTTCGCGTGCCACAGCATGCCCTGGTACGAACTCATGGCCCAATGCGTCAGCGTGCAGCGTGTGACGACTTGAGCCGCGAGCGGCAGGTCGACCATCTGGATCGGGAACCACGCGCCGCCGAGTGCCGACATCACCAAGATGATCACGGTCGACAGGCCCTCGGCCTGCTTCTGGGTCTTGGCCCACGCGGCGACCACGATGCCGAAGCCCGTGATCGCGAAGATCGTGGCCGCGGACACGACGAACAGCGTGCTCGGGTCGGCCAGGAAGTTGACCTGGAACACGAGGGAGCCGAACGCGAACACGACGAACAGTTGCGCCGCGCCCATCAGTGCGGCCATCAGCGCCTTGCCCCACAGGATCGACGAGCGCGGCAGCCGCGACGTCAGCAGGCGCGACAACGTGCCGTCCTCGCGCTCGCGCAGCAGTGTCTGGCCGCAAGCGACGAGCCCGAACATCAGCATCATGATCGCGTTGCCGCAGACGGTCTGCGCCATCCAGTAGCTGATCTGCGGTCGTCCGGACGGGCGCACGTCCGTCGTCGTCATCGGCACGAGCTGCGAGAACATCGAGCCGAAGTCCGGGCCGTCTTTCGCATCGGAGGCGGTGGTCGTTCCATCCGTGGCCGCGCGGTCCTTCTCGTCGAACAGGCCGCCGATCGTCGTCGAGAACGTCTTCGAGATCGCGACGACGCGGTCGTGCCATTCCGGCGGCAGACCGGCGAGCTCGAGCGCGCGAGCCGTGAACAAGTGCGACAGACCCGGCCCTTGCGACGCGAAGAACGCGGACATCACTCCGATCGAGATCATCTGCGATTCGACCTGGCGATCGGGGTCGCGCAACATCGAGAGCGGCGGGAAACGCTCGGCGGTCAGCGCTTCGGCGAAGCCCTTCTCGACGATCAGCGCGTGATGCGCGTCGCCGGCTTCGACCTTCGTGCGCAGCGCGTCCGCGGTCGCGGGTTCGTCGCCGGGCTCAGGTCGCAAGCGGATCGTCGCGGCGTCACGCAGCGCGGCCACGAATGCGCGGCTCGCGTCGGTCCCATCCTCGTCGGCGACCCACAGCGTGGCGCGGTCCATGCCGCCGCCGTCCTGGCCGAAGCTGACCTTGAAGATGAAGCCGAACGCGCCGACCAGCACGATCGGCAACAAGAAGCCGAGCAAGAGTCCGGTGCGATCGCGCAGCGCGAGCAGCAAGTCCTTCTTCGCGACGATCCAAGCGGCGTGGAGTGAGTTCATGCGTCACGCAACTGCTTTCCGGTGAGCTTCAGGAACACCGTTTCCAGGTTCGCGCCCGGCAATCCCGCGCGCTCGGCCAGCGCCGTGGCCGGCCCGACGTCGAGGATGCGTCCCTCGTCCATGATCGCGATGCGATCGCACAGGCGTTCGGCCTCTTCCATGTAGTGCGTGGTGTACAGCAGCGACCGGCCTTCGGCCTTCAGCCGCTCGAGCGCATCGAAGATGTGCTGGCGCGATTGCGGGTCGACGCCGACGGTCGGCTCGTCGAGCACGAGCAGCGCCGGCTGATGCAGATCGCCGGCCGCCAGGTTGAGGCGGCGCTTCATGCCGCCGGAAAAAGTCGAGACTCGGTCGCGCCTGCGATCGGTGAGGCCGGACAGCTCGAGCCCACGGTCCGCCGCGATGCGTGCGTCGGCGCGGCCGAGTCCGGCGATGCGCGCGAAGAACAGCAAGTTCTCGTCGGCGCTGAGTTCGTCGTACAAGGCCAACGATTGCGGCACGAGCCCGATGCGCGCGCGAGCGTTCGCGTCCGAGTTCGGCGAGAACGCCGCGCCGTCGAACGCGAAGCGTCCGCCGTCGGGCTCACGCAGACCGGAGATGCACGAGATCGTCGACGTCTTGCCGGCGCCGTTCGGGCCGAGCAAGCCGAGGATTTCGCCGCGCCCGATGTCGAACGAGATCGCGCCGACGGCGACGCGGTCGCCGTAGCGCACGAGGAGGTCGGAGACTTGGAGCAAGGTTTCCATCGCGGGATGAGTGGCGCCCACGCGCCGACTCCTCCGCGGGAAATCAGGTCATTTCGACCAATCGGTGTGGAACGGACCCTTGCCCGGTTGGTCGATGCGCTCGTACGTGTGCGCACCGAACGCGTCGCGCTGCGCCTGCGTGAGGTTCTGCGGCAGCACGGCGGAACGGTACGCGTCGAACCAGGCCAGGCTCGCTGCCAGTGCGGGCGTTGCGAGGCCGGCGCCGGTCGTGAACTGCAGCACCTTGCGCAAGCCGCGCTGGGCCTTCTTCGCCACGCGAGCCACGTCGCGCGCCATGACGAGGTTCGCGGGCTTCTTGCGCGAAGCGAACGCGCCGCGGATGACGTCGAGCAACTGCGAGCGGATGATGCAACCGCCGGTCCAGATGCGCGCCATCTCGGCGAGGTCGATGTTCCATTGGTAGGTCTCGGAGCCGGCGCGGATCAGGCTCATGCCCTGTGCGTACGCGGCGATGCGGCCGAGCAACAGGGCGTCGTGCGCGGCGGCGACCCATTTGGCGACGTCGCCCGAGGCCTTCTTCGTCGGTCCGCGCAGCTTGGCTGCGGCGGCGACGCGTTCGTCCTTCAAGCCGGACAGCACGCGCGCGTCGACGGCGGCGGCGATCGTCGGTACCGCGACGCCGAGGTCGAGCGCGACCTTCGCCGTCCACTTGCCGGTGCCCTTCTGGCCGGCCTGATCGAGGATCAGGTCGACGAGCGGCTGCTTCGTCGCCGGGTCCTTCACGCGCAGCACCTTCGCCGTGATCTCGACGAGGAACGACTGCAGCGGACCGGCATTCCAGCTCGTGAACGTGTCGGCGATCGCGTCGACGCTCATGCCGACGCCGCGGCGCAGGATGTCGTAGGTCTCGGCGATCAACTGCATGTCGCCGTACTCGATGCCGTTGTGGACCATCTTCACGAAGTGGCCGGCGCCATCGGGGCCGACGTGGGTGACGCATGGGCCGGAGTCGGTCTTCGCCGCGATCGAGGTCAGCACGGGCTCGAGGCGCTTCCACGCGTCCTTGGTGCCGCCCGGCATCAGGGACGGGCCGTGACGCGCGCCCTCTTCGCCGCCGGAGACGCCCATGCCGACGAAGTGGAGGCCCGCTGCGCCATAGTCCGCTTCACGTCGACGCGTGTCCTCGAACCACGAATTGCCGCCGTCGATGACGATGTCGCCGCGCGCGAGCAGGGGCTTCAGCTTTTCGAGCGTCGAGTCGACCGGCTTGCCGGCCGTGATCATCAGCAGGATCCGTCGCGGCGATTCGAGCTTCTGCACGAACTCTTCGAGCGTCTTCGTGCCGGCGAATTGACGGCCCTTCGTCTTCAGTACGAACGCGTCGGTCACGTCGGGTTCGAGGTTCCACACCGCGACCGAGAACCCTCGGCCCTCGACGTTCTGCGCGAGGTTCGCGCCCATGACTCCGAGACCGATGACGCCGAATCCCGCAAGGCCGTTGCTGCCCGCCATGAACCCTCCCAGGTCGTGATCGCGCGGAACGCGCGTGTGTTCGTCAACGCGACGCGATCGCGGCGCGCTTCGTTTGGATGGACGCGAGGAGCTCGTCGAACGACTCGGCGAACTTCTTCACGCCGTCGATCTCGAGTTCGCGCGTGATCGCCGCGAAATCGATGCCCGCGTCCTTCAGCAGTTGGAACGCGGCCTTCGCTCCGGCGAGATCGTCGGTCACGCGCACGGCCGGATCGCCATGGTCGCGGTACGCGTCGTACGTCGCCGGCGGCACCGTGTTGACGGTGTCCTTGCCGATCAATGCCTCGACGTAGAGCACGTCGGGCAGCGTCTTGCTCTTCGTCGACGTCGAAGCCCACAGCGCGCGCTGCGGCATCGCGCCCTTCGCGCTCAACGCGGCGAAGCGCGCGTGGTGGGCGACGGCATCGACGTAGGCCTGGTACGCGAGCCGCGCGTTCGCGATCGCGAGCGTGCTCTTCGCGGCGTTCAAACGCGTGGCGAGCGGCGCGGGCGCCGACTTCAGCGCGGCGTCGATCGCCTTGTCGACGTTGGTGTCGACGCGCGACACGAAGAAGCTCGCGACCGACGCGACGCGATCGACGGCCAAACCTCTGGCCGCGCGCGATTCGAGAGCCCGCAGCCACGCGTCCATGACCTCGCGATAGCGTTCGACCGAGAACAGCAACGTGACGTTGACGTTGACGCCGGCGGCCAGCGAGGCCTCGATCGCCGGCAGGCCTTCCTGCGTGCCGGGGATCTTGATCATCAAGTTCGGCCGATCGACGGCCTTCCACAGGCGCGTCGCGTCCTTGGTCGTGCCGGCCGTGTCGCGCGCGAGCTTCGGCGAGACCTCGAGCGAGACGTAGCCGTCCAGGCCCTTGGTCTGGTCGTAGACCGGTCGGAACACGTCGCAGGCCGCGCGGATGTCGGCGATCGCCAGTGATTCGAAGATCTGCTCGGTGGTCGCGGTCGCGGCCGCCGCGCGGATGTCGCCGTCGTAGAGCGACGAGCCCGCGATCGCCTGCGCGAAGATCGTTGGATTCGAGGTCATGCCGCGCAGTTCGTCGGTGGCGATCAATCGCGCCAGCGTGCCGTCCTGGACCATGTCGCGACGGATGTAGTCGAACCAGATGCTCTGCCCGAGATCAGGAAGGCGCGCGAGCGGGTTCTTGGTCGGCTGTGCCATGGGGGCGATGCTCCGTGGACGAACGCGAGTCGGACGTCGAATCGCGGCCGGTTATACCAGCCGCCCCGCGCGGTCCGTTGCCGCCGATTCCGCCATCGCGGCTCCGTCCGCCGCCGCGTTCAACGACTCGCGCGGCCCCGATGGACCTCGAGCCAATTGCGCAGGACGTCGGGGATCGACGTCGAAGTCATCGTGAACTCGCCGGAGATCATGCGCAGCACGCCGGCCGGATCGACGAACAGGATCAGCGGGAGGTTGCTGCCGTCCTCGACCCCGTCCTGGTCGACGTCGCGGCGGAACGCCTCGCGCTTCTTGTGGATCAGGATCGGCACGCCCTCGACACCGCCGTTCTTCAGCATCTTTTCGAACTGCGCGAGCTGTGCCGCGTCGAGCAGGTCGGGCAACACGATCGTCACGGGTTGGTCGTAGCCGTCGCGGGCGAGGAACCTCTGCAAGTCGCGCGTGCGACCCCAAGCGTCGGCCATCAGGCGTTCGCGGTCGTAGCCGTCCTCGCCCGGCGCGCTGTCGGTCTCCATCGGCTTGGGGCGCGGCAACCAGACCACGAGCGAGCCGGTCGGATGGCGCGGGAGGCCGAGGCACGTGCGATTGAGCAGATCGCGCTCGAGGATCGCGCCGCCGTCCTCCAACGTCAGTCCAGGTACTCGCGGATCGACGAATCCCGCGGCGCGGGCGCGATCCAAGCGCTCGATCGTCGGCCTCTCGACGCGATAGGCGCCCATCGACGACGCGAAGCCGACGAAGCCTTCGACCGGTTGGCCGTCGACGGTGTGGTACGTGCCGATCCACTGGTCATTGACGAACGCGAGCACCATCGGCCCGTCGACGACGAGTTCGATCGGGAACGACGTCACCTTGGTGTCGAACTTGACCTCGCGCGCGGGCTCCTGCCCGAACACTTCGCCGTCGCGGATGCCGTGCAGGCGGACGTTCACGGACTTCAGCTCGGCGGCCTGCGTCGATTGGCCGATCGAGTACATGTAGTCGCCGGCCGAGAACTCGAGTCGCAGGTTGCGGTCGCGGCGCGTGATGCCGAGCACGAGCCCTCCCGACACGTACGTGGTCGTGAAGTGGATGCGCGTGCGGATGCGATACGCGCCGGGCCCGAACCACTCTCGGCCGCGCACGTAGGCGTGGCGTTGATGCGCGGTGCGGTCCATGACGCCGGTGTCCTCGCGCGGCTTCTCGCGACCGACGTGGAGATCGCCGTCCTTGGTCCAGTACCACAGGTTCGGCGTGCGGTACTCCTGGTAGCCGGTCAGATCCTCCTCGATCAGCCCCGCGGTCGCGAGGTCGTGGGGGACGCCGATCAGCGGATGAGGCGGTTCCTTCGCGTCGGCCGGTACCGCGAGGTCGAGCGGCGCGAGGCCGAGCAAGCGCGCGAGGCGATCGTGTTCGGCGCCGAGGTACGACGCGGTCAGCGGTTGTCGGCGGTCCTGCGCGACGCGGGCCGCACTCGCCAGCGCGCCGACGTGCGTCGCGACGCGCGGCCATTGCGTCAGCAGCGGCGACTTCGCGCGCGGCGGCGTCGAGCTGTGCGGCGTCCGCGCGGCGGCCTCGGCGCGCAGCGCGAACGCGGCCTTGGAATCGCCGGTCTTGTCGAGCAGGTCCGCGAGTTTCAGTGCGCGCGGCGTCGACGGTTCGTCCATCTCGTGGGCCCAGACGAACGCGCGCGCGGCTTCCTGTGGCTTGCCGAGGCGCTGTAACACTTCGCCGGCCAGCGTGGCCTGGTCCTGCCCGAACCACGGCTCGGCGCGGTTGCGCGCGAAGCCCCACGTCGGCGAATCGAACACGTACGTGGCCGGTTCGTCGGTGACCTTGTCCGTGTAGCGGCTCGTCCACGGCTTCGGGTCGAGCCAGTAGAAGCCCCACAGGAAGTCGTTGAACGACTTCGCGAACGCGTCGGCCTTCGCGGGCCGACCGTCCTTGCCGTCGCAAAAGCACTGCTCGAACCACTTCCACGCGCTCTTGTGTTGACCGATCTCGCGCTGGAACTTCTGCAAGCGCTCGCGATAGAGGGGTGGGCCGCCCTCCTCGTGCCACGTGTCCAGGAACACGTAGAGCGCGTAGCCGGCCGTGTAGTTGTCGCGGTAGTCCTCGAGTTTGCCTTCGACCAGTTCCTTGAGCTTGTCGAGGCCGCCGTAGCCCTTGCGCATCGCGGCGTCGATCGTGCCCGGCGAGACGTGGTTCGCGAGGAACGTGGATTCGGCCGAGTGGCCGTAGGCCGCGCCGGTCCACACGGCCTTGCCTTCGGCGAGCCAGGCCGGGATGCCGGGGTTGACGGCGCCGTCGAAGCGGTGCGTGAGTTCGTGCGTGAGCCCGCGGCCGAGGCCGGGGATCGAGCCGGCGTTGAAGCGCAGCGTCGTGATGTCGCCGGATTGGAAGCCGCCGGCCCACCAGAACGGCGTGCCTTCGGCTTCGAGGCCCGACGCTTCGGGCACGATGCGCACGACGCCGAGCTTGCCGACGAACGGATCGCTGCCGAAGAAGCTCACGAGGCGCTCGTGGTGGAACTCGATGGTTTCGGCGGCGCCGAGCAGCGTGCCGTGGCCGCACGTGGTCTCGATGCGGTAACGCCCGCTGCGCGACATCGCGATGCCTGGGTTCGCCGGCGTCGCGTGCGCGTTCGTGAACGCGAGGCGCTCTTCTTCCGTCATCAGTTCGAGTTGTTCGATCGTCAGCGGCGTCGTCTGGCGCACGAGTTGGTCGCGCGCCTTCGCGAGCGCGTTCGCGGCGAAGCTGCGCACGCTGCCGAGATCGGGCGGCTTCGGGCCCTTCAGGTCCTTCAGGCCGGCTTGGCACGCGAGACCGTGTAAGCACGACGCGGCGAGGATCGCGACGTCGAGCTTCTGCTGCGCTTCGCCCTCGGCGATCAGGCGCTTGAGCGCGGCGACGACGGGTTCGTGTGCGTTCGTGCGCGTCGCGCAGGCGTCGTCGAACGTCGCTCCGAACGCGTTCCACAGGGCGGGTTGGTCGACCATCATCGACCACGCCAGCAGGCGCGCATGTCGCGCGAGCACCGGCGAACCGGCGGTCTTGCCCGACGCCGGGGACTCGCGATCGGCGAACGTGGCGAGTTCGGCGATGGCGTTGGCTCGCGAGGTCGCGAGGCGCAGTGGGTCGGGGTCGTCGGCCGGGAACAGCGGCTTCAGATCGAGCGGGACGTCGACGCCGCCCTTCGCGTCGGCGAGCGCGGCCGCGAGCGCATGGAGGCGCATGCGCGCGACGTCGGAGCGATCGCCGGCCGCGCGCACGTACGACGCGAGGACGTCGGCAGCGAAGGGCTCGAACCACAACGCTGCGAGCAGATGCTGCTCGGCCGCGCCGAAGTCGCGCGCTTCGAGCGCTCGCGCCGCAGCCTCGAGCGGGAGCTTGCGCGGATCGCCGCCTTCGGTCGCTCGCGCGCTGCGCGGCGCGGCGCGCGGCACATCCTGCGCGGACGCCGCGACGACGGGGAACAGGCCGAGGACACCAGCGCAGAGCAGCGGGAGTGCAGGGGTACGCATGCGGTGAGGAGCTTACGCGCGGAGTCCCGCTCGTGCATCGATCCCCGTCGGCGCCTACGCCTACGGACCCAACTCCCTGTCGAACCTCCACCTAGCCCGCGTGCGATGACCGCCGGCAATCGCACGCGGGTACCCGCGTGCGATTGCCGGCGGTCATCGCACGCGGGCTAGGTGGAGAGTTGGCGCGGGTTTGCGGCGATGGGGTGCGCCGCGCTCACTCGAACACGAAGCGGACGCCGTTCGTCAGGCAGTACCCGAGCGGTGCGCCGGGATCGAGGATCGCCGCCTGCAGCGTGATGACGAGGTCGACCGGCACCGCGGGCGGCATCGTGGTCGCGATGGTCCACGAGCCCGCCCCCGGGCCGAGGCCGCTGAGCGGCAGCGACAGGAACGGAGCGCTGATCGGGTCGACGAGGAACCGACAGCCGGACCCGAGGATCAAGTTGTTCGTGCCGGTGCCGAGGAACAGGAAGCTCGACGCGCTGCCGAGCCCGCCGCTCAACTGGATCGTGACGTGGCCGAACGCCGTCGGGCAGCCCGTCGCGTCGAGCTGCGGGAGGAACCCGCCGCTGCCCGCGCACGGCTTCGCGTAGTTGATGAAGCCGTGCGGTAGCTGCACGACCGACACCGTCTTGTCGTTGCGATTCGTGACGAACACGCGGCCATCGCACGGCTTGAACGCGGTCATCTCCTCGATCGGGGGGAACCACACCTGACTCTGCGTGACGACCGGGATCGCGTCCTCGAGCAAGCTGAGTTCGAAGTCGACGCGCAGCACGCGTCCGGTGTTGCCCTGCAGGTACAGCTCGCGACCGTTGGTCGTGCCGTTGCGCCCGAACGCCAGCGAGTTCAGCGGATCCGGCAACTCGTCGACGAACGAGCCGTTGATGAGCTCGTACCGCTTCAGGTCGCCGTTGCGCACCACGTACGCGTCGTCGAAGTGCGTGACCAACTCGAGCGAGCAATCGCCTTGCAGGTTCACCTCGTACTGCTTGATCAACGTCGAGAGGTCGAACACCGCGAGATTCGGGCCGCTGGCGAGGCAGGAGGGCGCCGACAAGCCGACGCACAGCACTGCCATCTGCGTTCCGGCCCCGTTGAACCGGATCCGTTCGGGCAAGTGATGCAGGTCGGTGATCGTCGCCTCGAGTTGCCACGTCGTGAGGTTCACGACGTCGATCGAGTTCTCCCACATGTGCACGACGAACACTTTGTCCAACGTCGGATGCGGGAACAGGATGTTGCCGTACGTCCACTGCGAAGCATTCGGGCCCGACAGCGCCAGCGACTGCCACGCGCCGCTCGGCAGCGCCTTGCGCCACAGCGTGTCGCGATCCTGGTCGATCACGTACAGCGTGTTGTTCTTCACCAACAAGTCGATCGGAGAGACCGGTGTCGTGATCGTCGCGGCGACGAACTCCGCGCCGGGCGTCGACGTATCGACGACGCGCACGAGCGGCGTGTCCTCGCCGACGTAGAGCTTCGTGCCGTCCTTGACGATCGCGCTCGGGTTCAGGAAGCCCGGGATCGCGTGGACCGTCGTCATCGGCGCGGCGCTGGCGGGCGACGACTCCGCGACGCTGCCGCTCCGCGCCTGCATCCAAACGCCTGGTTGGATGGGCGATTCGACGAACTCGGAGTGCTGTGCGGCCACGGTTGGGGCGAGGACCGCCGCGACGAGGATGGTCACGAAACGCATGGTGTCGACTCCGAACGGTGGGCGGGTTGGCAGGGTCCGAGGCACCGGAGTACCCGGTCCGATCGTCGATGAGAAGGGGCGGCACGCGCGAACCCAAGGTGTCCCCCGGCCTCGCTTCCCCGGCGCGCGGCGGCCAGAATCGTCGCGTCGAACCATGGCCCGGCGGGGTTCGTGGTCGGATCCACTCGTGGAGGTTCGAACCGATGTGGAGCGCGATCGTGCTGGCAAGTGTGTTGGGTCTCGCGCAGGACGCCGATGGCCAGAGCGGCGCGAACGCGGTGACCGGCCGCGGTTTCACGTTCACGAGTGCCGAACGCAAGCAGATCGACAAGCTGGCGAAGGACGCGCGCGCCGATGGCGACGTGTTCGTGGTCAAGAGCCAGTCGTTCCTCGTCTCGGCGCCGAACTCGGCCAAGCTCGCGGCCGAGATCGGCGTGTTCCTCGACGCGTTCCAAACCGCGTTCTTCGCGCGCCTCGACGTGAAGCCGCAAGTCGACATCGTGCCGACGATCGTGATCCACGCCACGCCGGCGGAGTTCCAGCGCAAGTGCGTGAACGGCGAACGCAGCGCGTTCCTGTGGTTGGCGAAGGACAAGGGCTGGCCCGAGTTCCATGTCCACATGGCGCTGGAAACGCCGAAGCTCGATTCGCTGACCGACCTCGACGTCCGCCCACTCCAACGCGGCGTCGCGCGTGCGCTGTTGCGTCGCGTCGCGGGACGGAATTCGCCGCCCGCGTGGCTCGAAGAAGGGGTGGCGTCGTGGTTCGAAGGACTCGACATCCGCGCCGACTACGCCGCCGACCGCACCGCGCGTTGCCGGCGCTCGCCGTACCTGCATCGCGTGCGAACGATCGCGGACGACCCGGCGCGCGCGCCGAGCCTCGCCGCACTGTTCGCGATCAAGGTCGAACACTGGAACACCGACGGCTTCACCGAACAGACCCAGCAGCGCAATGCACTCGCCGAAGCGTTCGTCGATCTGCTGCTCGGCACCGACGTGGCGAAGAGCGAGCGCAAGGCGGTCTTCGAGGCGCTGCGCCGCGGCGTTCCGCTCGACAAGCTGCAGGCGAAGGAGTTGCTCGCTCTCGAAGGGAAGTGGCGCGACCACATGCGCGAGCTGGCCGAGTACTTCCGCATCGGTTGACCCACGCTCCGACCTGCGGCGCTGCTCGCCGATGACAAAACCGTGACAGATCACTGCGAGGCCACGGCAGACTGCCGCGGTGTCGCAGAACGCACGAGTGCTGATCTGGCTCGCCCTGCTCGCCGCGCTGCCGGTGCCGTTGCTGCTCGGGCTCGGCCTCGGCGCGATCCGTGACGTCGAACGCGTCGATCGCGAGCAGCGCATCGAAGCCGCGAAATCCGCGTTCGCGGAAGCACTCGTCGCGGCGATCGACGACGCGGCGCCCGGCCTGCCGCTCGCGATCGAAACGACGCTCGACGCCGCGATCGAACTCGCGGATGCCCGCCTGCTGCGCTCCGCGGAACGTATGCGATCCGGCGCGGTGGTCGATGCGCTCGAAGACCTCGAACCACTGTTTTCCGCGACGACGCGGCCACGGCTGCGCGTCATGGCGATGCTCGACGCGGCGCGCGCACTCGAACGATCGGGTCGAGCGGACGCGGCCGTACGGTTGCGCGAGCGCGTGCGGGATACCGTTGCCGTGGCGGCCGCGGAACTCGGCGATGCGTTCACGCGCTATGCGCGGATCGCGGCGGGCGAGGTGTCCGCGACGGACGACGTTCACGCGTGGATCGCCGAGTTCGCGCGCCGCTCGTCGTCCGACGAGGAAGTGGCGCTCGCGGCGCGTCTGCTCGCCGAGATCGATCCGGCGTCCGAGGCTGTCCCGGTCTCGCGCGACGCGCTGCGGACGCGGCGCGAGTGGCCGCGCATCGCACGCGAACTCGCGACGCGCTTCGCCGCGGCGCCCAATGACCGCAGGGCGATCGTGCGAGTCCGCGGCGCGTGGTACACGCCGGCCGCGGATCCCGAGCAAGCGCGCCGCGTGCTCCAGCCCGCGATGGAGGGCGGCAGGGAGCACGGCGACGTGGATGCGCCGTACGTCGCCGGCGACGCGTTCGTCGATCCCGGCACGCAGCCGCTGTCGCTGCCGCTGTGGCCGTCGTCGCTGTTCTACGGACTGCCGGCGCGCGGCTTGCTGCTTGGCGCCATCGCGATCTACGGCGTGCTCGCGCTGGCATTGTTGCGCGCGGTGTCGCGGCAACAGCGGCGGTCCGACGCGCTCGCGCAAGCCCGCGCCGACCTCGTCGCGCAGGTGACGCACGAGCTGCGCACTCCGCTGTCCGTGGTCCGCTTGTACGGCGAATCGCTGCTCGCCGGGCGCGTGGCGCCGGACGCGCAGACCGAATACCTCGAGACGATCTCGCGCGAGTCCGCGCGCCTCGGCGAACTCGTCGACCGCGTCGCCGCGGTCGCGCACGCGGAACGCGCGACGGCGCCGCGCCCGCGCGAGGCGATCGATCCGGGGCCGCTCGTGCTCGCGGAGGCCGCGGTCGTCGCGCGCGTCGTGCATCAGCGCGGCGGAATCGTCGACGCCCACGACCGGCGCGCTTCGCCCCGCTTCGTCCTCGTTGCGCGCGACGAGTTGCGGCTCGTGCTCGACGTGTTGTTCGACAACGCGCTGCGGTACGGCGGCTCACCGCCTCGCCTCGACGTCGAGGTGACCGATGCGGGATCGAGCGTACGCATCGCGATCCGTGACCACGGACCCGGCATCGACTCTCGCGAGCGCGAGCGCGAACGCGTGTTCGAGCGCTTCGAGCGCGGCAGCGCCGGCGTCACGAGCGGAACGCGTGGGGCCGGCATGGGGCTGTGGCTCGCGCGGCGCGCCGCGCGCGACGCGGGCGGCGACGTCACGCTGGAGTTCCCGGACGACGGCGGCACGCGCGCCGTCGTGACGCTGCCAGTGAGCGTGGAGACGCGGAACGACGGGGGGCGCGCATGAAACTCATCCTGCTGGTCGAGGACGATGCCGCGCTCGCGCGCGGGCTCGCGGACAACCTGCGCTTCGAAGGTTGGACGGTCCTGCACGTTGCCACCGGCGAAGCGGCGCTCGAGCGCTCGCGCGGGCAGAGCTTCGACCTCGTCGTGCTCGATCTGATGCTGCCGAAGCTGTCGGGCTTCGACGTGCTCCGCGCGCTCGCGACCGTGAAGCAACGGCCGCGCGTGCTCGTGCTGTCGGCGCGCGACGCCGAGGCCGACGTCGTGCGCGCGCTCGATCTCGGCGCCGCGGATTACGTGAAGAAGCCATTCGCGCTCGCGGAGTTGCTCGCGCGCGTGCGGGCGCAGTTGCGCGACGGCTCGATCGGAGCCGCGCCGCCCGAGCCCGAGTTCACGTTCGGCGACGTGCGCGTGTCGTTCGCGCGCTTCCGGCTGTGGAAGGGCACGCGCGAGCACCTGCTGTCGCACCACGAACTCGCGATCCTCCGCACGTTCGCGAAGCGGCCCGATCAGCCGATCACGCGCGCGCAGATCCTCGACGAAGCGTGGGGCGAGGACGAGTTCCCGACCGAGCGCACCGTCGACAACTTCGTCGTGAAGCTGCGCCGCAAGATCGAGTCCGAACCGGAGTCGCCGCGCTTCCTGTTGACCGTCCACGGCGTCGGGTATCGCTTCGATCCGAACGGTGGCGCGAGTCGTGGGGATGCGCCGAACAAGGCGACACGGCGATGACGACTCGGTGACACGTGGTGCGCGCGAACGGCGATCCTGTGCGCCGTTGCAGGAAACCCTGAAAGGGAGTGGGTCATGGTTCGTGCGTGGATCCTCGGTGTCGTCGTCGCGGCGAGCGTGTGGGGACGTGGTGGCGTAGCGGCGGCTGCGATGCAGAACGCGCCGGAAGCGCCCGTGTCGTCCGCGTCGGCGCGCGACGCGTATCTCGAAGGGTGGTTCCAGGAGACCGCGCAGCGCGATCTCCAAGCGGCGTTGACGGCGTATCGCGCGTGCGTCGCGAAGGGCGACGATCGCGAACTCGCGGCGAAGGCGATGGTGAGGATGGCGTGGATCGCGCGCGCGCTCGGGGACGACGACGCCGCGAAGGCGCAATTCGCGCAAGTCGTCGAGCAGTACGGCGACACCAAAGCGGCAGGCTATGCGCGCGCGGAGTTGGAAGCTCCGGTGGTCGACCCGGCGGCGTCGGGCGCCGCGGCGGTCGTGCTCGAGGCTCGCAAGGCGCTCGAGGAGATGTTCGCGAACGGGGAGGGCGTGACGCCGGGGAAGGTCGAGCAGGTGTTCGCGGTGCTCGGCGCGCAGGACTTCGCCGAGGTACGCAAGGCGTCGGGCAGGGAAGGAGAGGCAGTCCTGCGCACGCTGTTCCGGGTGGGGCGCGTGGATCTGCTCGTCGCGATCGCGGAGGTGGGAGTCGTCGAACCCGTGATGCGGCTCGCAGGGACGCTTGGCTCGGTGCCCGAGTTCGAGGGGAAGCTCGATCGCTTCGCGACCGCGGAGGGTGTGGATGCGCTCGACTTCGTGCAATTCGCGCTTGGGCAGAGCGCGACGAGCACGCATGCGATCGCGGCGGGCTTCGTCATGGAACCGAATCGTGTGCCCGAGTGGAGGTGGGTTCAAGGGATCAACACGGGCACGTTTTTCCCGTGCGTCTATCGCGCGGGCCGCGCATCGCAAGCCGAACCGACGCCCGTGTTCGACGCGCTGATCGACCTCGTCCGCGCGCAGTCCGGTGGCCTACGGGACTTGCAGATCAGGGACCTGGAGGCCCCGTTTACGCGCCGCGCCATCGCGCGCTACGGGGAGTTTCCGGCGCGCCAGCGCGCGTCGTTCTTGGGTTCCTACAACGACTCATCGGTTTCGATCGGTGCGATGGATCGCACATTGTTCGACGCCATGCTGAACGACATCGATCCCGCGGTGCGCCGCAAGGCGATCCAACGCATGGCTCAAGACGTCGACGCGACGATCGCGGGCGAGGGGATTCGGCGGGCATTCGCGGAATCGCCGATCGACGTGTCGGTGATCGAACGCGAACTGGGGAATCGGGCTCGGCCGATCCCGACCGAGGTCTTTCTCGAGGCGCCGGCCGGCGCCGCGCGGGAACGGATGTACTTCGCCCTGTTCAGTGCTCGTGACGTCCAGGCCGTCCTTGCACTCGGCCTTTTGCGGGGCGACATCGAGGTCGTCACCGCGTTCTTCGATCCCTCGGCGTTCGTGCGGAATCCGGCGTTGATGGTTTCGGGTCAGCTCCTGAGCGGCGACCACGCGCCGAGCCGGCGACAGGAAGTGCGCAGTGCTCTCGTCGCTGCGTCGGATACCCAACTCCTCGATCGTCTCGCCGAGGCCGCGGCCAAGCACGAACGGCTGCGCGTGCGGATCGCCGCCGTCGAACTGTTCGCCGCGCTCGCGCGCGAGCGCGATGCCGCTGCGCAGCTCATGCGGTTCGCCGTCGATCCGTCGCCCGCGGTGCGCATCCACGTCGCGTCGCAGGCCGCGCGACTGCCGCCGGAAGCACGTCGCGAGCTGGCGTTCGACTCGAGTTCGGACGTCGGCGTCGCGGCACTGATGCAGATCGACGATCCCGCGACGATCGAGTTCCTCGCGCAGATTGCCGCCGCGGATCGGGCGGACAAGGTATTCGAGCTGGCGCAGGCGCTCGACGTCCGCGGGGCGCTGTTCGCGATCCTCGAACGCGAGGACGTCAGCGAGGAGCTGGTGCAGCGGGTCTTCAAAGTGCTGGAAGCGCGTGAACCGACGGCGATCGCTCGCGCTCTCGTCGTCGGTCAGCGAGCGGGGCGGGACCAGCTCGGCATCGACGCGAGGAACGCTCTCGCTCAGCTCGCGCATCTCGAGCCGATCAAGACGCAGTTCGACCGCATCATGCAATCGACGGGTCGCGACGCCGAGGATCGGGCCATCGCCGACTTGGCCAAGATCGCGAGGGAGATCGAGATCGCGTGGCGCGAAGTGAAGTCGGCGGCGCTCCTGCGTGAGCTCGCGGCGAATCAGCAGGGACTCGATGCGAGAGCGTTCGGGCGGCGATTGGCGGCCGTGACGACGCGCGAGCAACTTCGAATGATGCTCGACACACAAGGTCGAGAGCCGACGTCGAGCGTCGTGGCGTGGGCGCTCGCGGAGCACGGTGCGAAGGACTTGCTTGTGCTGCAACTGACGAGTCCGTTCGCGAGCGAGGACCTCCACTGGCTTGTGGAGCCGTTGATCGCGGTGAGTGGTGCGGAGGACGCGATCCGCGCGGCGGCGGAGGGGCGGCTGGATCCCGACCGGGTCTGGCAGGCGCTCGTGACCGCGCGCGAATTCGTGGCAGCGGGTCGGATGCGGTACGGGCCAGGCGCGTCGTATTTGAGCGCGGGATCCAATGTGGCTACGGACACCGCGATCGCGACGGCGCTCGAGGAAGCGGGTGACGTCGATACGCTCTTGCGCGCAGTCGCGATCAGTGGCTCGGAACCGGCAGTGCGCGCGCTGCTGCGCTTGAACAAGCAGGAGTTGGTGTTCGAGAAGCTGCCAACCTGGCCGGCGAAACGAGCCAACGCGGTCACCCAGCAACTCCTCGAGTTGACCCGAGTCGGACCCGCGGTCGTGAACGGCTGGCCATCCTTCGCGGACGAGCAACGCGCGTTGATCGAGAAGTTCCGCGCGGCGCTGGCGAATCCCTGAGTCGACTCGGGCACCCGTGAGCGGGACGTTGCCTCGAGGCGGGCTGCGACGGGCGCGAGTTCTCGAGGAGCCGGCCTTCGCTTCCGCCCCGCGCTCCCCTGCAAAACAAGCGCCGACCCCCCGGACAGGAGCCACGGACCGAGGTCACGACGACCGTGACCACGCCATCCGAGGCTCCCCCCTGCGATACCCGGGGGATCGGTGCTCGCGTCTCCCTATGGCAACGGCCGTGCCGCGACGACGACCGCTATCCGGGCCGATTCGTGGCGCGCGAGGTAACGCCGAGGGGTGAAAGCGGCGCATCGCCGTAACGACGCCGACCCAGCGTCGGGACTGCGCGCCGACTCAGGCCGCCACCCGGGCCATCACCCGGGCCACGGCCCGGGTGATGGCCCGGGTGCTGGCCCGGGTGGCGGCCTGCGGGACCCGGGCGGGTGCGGGCCACGGGCGGGCCACGGGGACGGAGGAGCGTCTGTCCCCGTCGTCGGCGTGGGGCGCTCCGGCGACTCGGCGCCTACGGCCCGGTCACTTCTCCGCGTCGCGCCACTTCTGGATGCGGGCGAAGAACAAGTCCGTGAACTGCGCCCACTCGTTCTGCGGGAACAGCGCCTGGACTTTCTTGTGCACGGCGTCGCGCGCGGCCGGCGTCGCGAAGAACTCGTGGGCGACCTCGTCGAGGTGCTTCAGGTGCTTCGCGCAGAACTCCTCGAACTTGTCGGTCTCGAAGTGCTTCGCCGCGAGCTTCGCGTACTGCGCGAGCTTGTCCTCGAAGCTGCCCTCCTCGTCCGCGATCTTGAAGAACGCGGCCCAATTCAGGTCGTGGCGGAACTTGCGCTTCGTCGCAGCCGCGTAGATCGCCCAGCGCAGCTTCGCCTTCACCAGCCACGGGAAGTGGTAGTGCAGCGACGTGACCTGCGAGTCCGGGCACGCGTTCGCGAAGTCGATCGGGTGGAAGGTGCCACCTTTCTTCAGCGACTCGCACGAGTTGAAGTCCCAGCCGAAGAACGCGTTGATCGTCAGGCAGACCGCGGCGAGGTGCTCGCGTTCCTTGGCCGACACGAACTCGGCTTCCTTCGCGACGACGTAACGGTCGTGCAGCGGCGCGGCCGGGTCGTACTTCATCACGCGCACCTGCGGACCGACGCCGAGTGCGCGCACGAACAGGTCGAAAGGCGCGACCGCCTTCTGCAGGTGCATCACGTTCTTGCCGGACATGTCGTACGCGGCCTTCAGCGCCGACTCGTTGTCGATCTTGCTGACGCCGCGCCACGCGCCGCCGTCGTACGGCTTCATGAACAGCGGGTAGCCGACCTTCTTGCCGACTTCGCCGAGATCGAACAGCTTCGCGTAGCGCTCGAGCGTCGGCTGCAGGTCCGGCGTCTGGTCGTAGCTCTTCGGCGGGACGAGCCACGTCTTCGGGATCGGCAGGCCGAGCCGCATCATCGCGACGTAGGTCGTGTGCTTCTCCATGGACTGGATCGTCCACGGGTTGTTCAGCACGTAGAGGCCGTTCATCAAGACGGCCTTCTTCACCCACTCGCGGCTCGTGTGATACCAGTGCGTCAGGCGGTCGAGCACGACGTCGTACTTCACGTCCTGCGCGAGGTCGAACGGTTCGATCGTCACGCGATTGACGTCGAACGAAACCGTGTTGCCGCCGAGCTTCACCTTCAGGTCGAGGCGCTTCAGGATCTCCTCGAAGCACAGCGGCCAGCAGATGTCCGCACCGAGCGACAGACCGATGTGACGCGTGACGTTCGACACTTCAAACCTCCGATGGGACGACCGTTGCGAAGCGAGCGGAGCCGAAGGGGGACAGTCCCCTCATGTGCTCTGTCCCCATGGGGGCCCCCGTCCAGGAGGAGCGGGGGGACAGAGCAGATGAGGGGACTGTCCCCTTCGCCCCTTCGCGAGGGGTCATTCATACACGAGCAGCGACGGGCCCGGGAACAGCCACGACAAGCCCTCGCGCAGGCGGTCGCGCCAGTTCTCCCAGTTGTGGCCGTCGCGCGACTCGACGTAGCGCACGTTCATCCCCGTGCGCTCGAACAGCGGGACCATCGAGCGGTTCTCGTAGATCAAGGACTCGTACATGCCGCAACTGACGAACGCGCGCGGCGCCGGCTTCTTCGGCGTCGCGCGGTAGCCGTTCATGAACTTGACGACCGGCTCGAACGCCGGACCGCGCCAGTGCTTGCCGATGTCCGAGAACGCGAACGAGCCGGACTGCAGCAAGAGGTTGCCGAACACGCCGGGTTGATAGAGCGCGGTGGCGAGCGTCTGCACCGCACCGAAGCTCGCACCCATGAGGCCGCGCTGCGCCGGATCTTCGAGCAACGGGTACGTGTCCTCGAGCCACGGCACGAGTTCCTTCGCGACGAACGCCGCGTGTGCGCGGCCGGCCGCGTACTCGGTCAGGCGGCCGACCGGGTTCGTCAGCGCGACGATCATCGACGGGATCTCGAGTCGATGGATCAAGTTGTCGAGCACCGTCTGCAGGTTCGAGAAGCGCAAGTAGTCGTCGCCGTCGTGCACGACGAGCAACGGGTAACGGCGGCGCCGACGGAAACGCGCGGGCAGATAGACGCGGAACTCGCGATTGCCGTCGAGGTGCTTGCTGTCGATGCGATGCGTCTCGATCGAACCGGTGCGCGCTTCTTTGTCCGCTTCGGCCCACGTCGGGTGCTCGTAGCGGGGACCGAGCAGCACCGAGTTCGCGCCGTACGGATCACGCGCCTGATGTGGATTCAACGGATCGATCACCCAACGCGATTGGCCGCGCTGCGTGACCTCGATCTTGTATTCGATGCGCGAGCCCTCGGGCACGTCCATGACGTGGTACCAGAGCGGCGATCCCATCAAGCGCTTGAACGGCTGCGACGCCGGCAAGCCGTGGATCCAATGGCGCAAGCTGACGGACTCGGCTTCGCCGACGAACGCGAACGTCGCCGTGTGCTCCTCGATGATCGGGAACTCGTGCTCGCGCAGGAACTGCGTCAGCAGCCCCGGCGTGAGGTTCTTGCGCGCGACGAGCTGACGGATGGCGCGGCTCATTGGCGCCTCCGGCGACTTTTTACCGCCCGCACTTTCGTCACGCGTCCATCGGCATCGAGAGCGCGCGTGCCCGGCGCGAACTTCCACGCTTCGCCGGTCCAGTGGATGCGGTCGGATTCGTCCATCGGCACGCAGCGGCGCGGCTGGAACCGGCGCGCGAGCAACTGCACGCTGAGCGGATCATGCAAGTGCAGACGCTTGCGCGCGTGTGGGAACGGGATCACGTCCGGGCAGACGTCGAGTCCGCGCTGCAAGACCTCGGCGTAGCCGGCGCCATGCGGCGTGTCTTCCTGGAACAGCACGACCTCGCTCGACATGACCATCGCGCCGGCCGACCACGCGATGATCGGCTTCACGCCCGCGAGCTCGAGCGCCGCGAACAACCGCATGCGATTCAGCAACACGGCGACGTTGCCGCCGGCGACGAGCAACGCCGCGCAGTTGTCGAGGATCCGCGCGATCTGATCGCGATGCGCGACGACGATGTCGCGCTCGGACGGCGTGTACTTGCGCTCGAACTCGAGCTCGGTCTCGAGCATGCGGTCGGCGTGATGGCGATCGAGTTCGCGGACGCGGTCGAAGGCGGCCTGCCGCTCGGGCTCCATCAGCGACGCGTCGCCCGGGGTCTCGAGCATCTCCTTCGCCGCGTCCATCGCGTGGTGGAGCTGCTTGCGGTACAGCTCGCGCAGACGGATCTGCGCGTCCTTGCGCTTGCGGAAGCCCTTGAACAGCTCGATGTCGCGCTCGAAGATCCGCTCGCAGCGCTCCCACAATTGCAGGTTGAAGCAGCGCCCGCCGACGTGATCGCGCAGCTCGGCGTCCTCGGTCTCGCGCTCTTCCCAACCCGCCGTGATCGACGCCAGTGGCCCATCGAGGTCGAGGGAGCGCAGCGTCACGTTGACGGACGGACGCAATCGTTGGGGACCGAGCAGGGTGATGGAAGGCATGGTGCTTCGGGCGGAGGAAGGAAGCCCGGGAGGTTACCCGGGCGCGTCGGCGACGCGGCGCGGCGGAATGTCCCACGCCCGTGACCGCGGTCCGGTCGAGGTGCGGGCGTTTCGAACGAGCGGTTGCCACCTGCCGCGGTCGCGGTGTAGATTTCAGACCAATACATCCGAAATAGAGCCGTCCGCGTCGAACGCAAAGTGGTTGGTCGGAGGTGGGCCGTGCGCGTCGTCTTCCTGCAGAAGTTCTTGCCCCAGGAAATGCTCGGGATCGCGTACCTGTCGGGCGCGCTGAAGCGGGCGGGCCATGAATCGAAGGTCCTGCTGCTGCCCGATGCCGACTGGGAGACGAAGCTGCGCTCCCTGCGCCCCGACCTGCTCGCGGTGTCGACGACGACCGGCGATCACGTCTTCTACGCCAAGGTCGCCGAACGCGCGAAGCAGCTCGTCGGCGCCCCGACGGTGTTCGGTGGCGCGCATCCGACGTTCGTTCCAGACCTCCTACGCGAAGCCTCGGTGGATTACCTGTGCCGCGGCGAAGGTGAAGCCGCACTCGCCGAACTGGCGACGCGACTCGAAGCGGGGCAGGACGCGTTCGACATCCGCAACCTGTCCTTCAAGCGCGACGGCGAACTCGTCCACAACCCGCTGCGCCCGCTCGTCGACGACCTCGACGCGCTCGGCTTCCCCGATCGCGAACCGCTGTACGAGGCCTCGCCGCTGTATCGCGATTGCGAGCGCAAGATCTTCCTCACGCAGCGCGGTTGCCTGTACTCGTGCTCCTTCTGCTTCCATCACGCGTGGCGCGACAAGCTGTATTCCGCCAAGGCCTCGGAGTACCTGCGCAAGCGTTCGGTGGAGCACGTTCTCGCCGAGCTGGACGACGTGCGTTCGCGTTGGCCGCTGCGATTCGTGCACTTCCTCGACGACATCTTCAACGTCGACGACGCGTGGCTCGAGGAGTTCTGCGCGAAGTACGCCGCGCGCATCGGCATCCCGTTCGACGTCATCCTGCGCACGAACCTCACCACGCAAGAGCACGTGAGGATGCTGCGCTCGGCCGGCTGCATCTCGGCGCGCCTCGCGTTCGAGGCCGCGAGCGACCACGTCCGCAACAAGGTCTATCGCAAGGGCACGTCGCTCGAAGACCTGCGCAACTCGGCGCGCTTCGTGAAGGCCGAGGGCATTCGCCTGACGACGCTGAACTTGCTCGGCGCGCCGGGCGCGACGCTCGACGACGAACTCGCGACGCTGAAGCTGAACGTCGAGTGCAAGGTCGATCACCCGCTGTGCTCGTTGCTGCAGCCGTATCCGCAGACCGACATCGACGACATCACGCGCGAGATGGGCTTCGCGGTCGACCGCCTCGACGCGTTCCCGGAGAAGTTCAACCGCACGACGTCGATCGCGTTCACGGACCGCACGCGCGTGGAGAACCTGCACAAGCTGTTCCCGATCGTCGTGCGCTTCCCGTGGCTGATGCCGTTCGTGCGCCGCGCGATCGGGATCCGCGTGTTCTCGAAGCTCTACCTCGCGCTCTACCTGCTGTGGACCGAGTACCTGGTCTGCGAGCAGAACCGGCTGTTCTCGAAGGTCACGGGCAAGAGCGGCTTCGCGACGCTGCCCGTCGTCGACCTCGTGCGCCGCGTGTTGACGAAAGGCGTGATCAAGGTCAAGGAAGCCCTGTTCGGTCGCCGCTTCTCGTCGGACAAGCTCAAGCTGACGATGGAGACCGACACCATCGCGCACGCGGACGGCTGAGGTAGCTGGAGATTCCCTGCGTCGTCGGACCTCGACGTCGCCGCTTCAAACCGCCAGTCCGACTTCGCCTTCGAGCGCGAGCCCCTTCAACCACGCGTTCACCTGCGTGACGACCTCGTCGTTCAAGCTCGCGCCGAGCTTCGCGTGCCAACCCGCTGAATGCGGCGACACCAGCACGTTGCCCTTCGCGAGCAGCGGGGCGGCGTCGATCCACGGTTCGCTCGCGAACACGTCGAGGCCGATGCCGGCGAGGCGCGTATCGGCGAGCAGCGCGGCTTCGTCGACGCATTCGCCGCGCGCGGTGTTCACGAGGATCGCGCCGGGCTTCATCGCGTCGAGCGCCGCGGCATCGATCATCCGACGCGACGTCGTCGTCAGCGAGCAGTGCAGCGTCACGATGTCGGCGCGCGCGAGGAGTTCCGCGAGCGGGACCGACGATGGCACGGCCGGATCGCTCGCGAGCACCGTCACGCCGAGTGATTGCCAGACTTCGGCCGCGCGCCGGCCGATCACGCCTTGGCCGAGGATGCCGACGGTCGACGTCGACAGCAGCGGGATCGGCCAGGCTTTGACCTCGGCGCGCAACCAACGACGTTGCGCCGCGGCCGCGGTCGTGACCGGCAAGCGCCGCAGCAACGCGAGAGCCATGGCCAGCGACGTGTCGACGACGGCATCGCGCCGCGATCGCGCGCAACGCGCGACGCGGATGCCGCGCTCGCGCGCCGCCGCGAGGTCGATGTGGTCGTAGCCCGACGTCGTCGTGACGACGAGCTTCAGGTCCTTCAGCCAATCGAACGCCTTCGCGCCGACTTGCATCTTGCTGTTGACGACGACGACCTGCGTCTCGGCGCTCGGCGCGACGTCGGCGCCGACGGGCGTCACCGTGAGATCGAGCGCGGCGAGCCGATCGCGCAACGCGTCGGCCTCGGCGGCGGCAACGTGATCGGAAGGACCCCAGAGCGCGACGTGCATGGCCCGAGATCGCACGGAGGCCGGTGGGCGTTGTCAAGGCGGGGGAGCCACACACGCCACTCGTCGGTTGCGTCGACGCGCATCGCCGAACCGTCCTCGGCTCGGCATACTGCGCGACCGATGTCCCCTTCGATCCCCCTCTCGCGTGCGGCGCCGTGGCTGACGGCGGTCGCGGTGTGCGGCGGCCTCGCGTTCGACGCTTGGCTGCCGCGCGTGGGGCATTCCGTCGCGAACGTCTTCGTGCTGGCCTTGTTCGCGATCGCGCTGAAGCTCGCGACGTCCCACGAGCGGCGCTCGCTGTTCGTGTGCGTCGCGTTGGCCACGTTCGGCGAAGTGGTCCTGTGCTTCGGCTGGGAGATCTACTCGTACCGGCTCGGCAACTTGCCGTGGTTCGTGCCGCCCGGGCACGCGCTCGTGTTCGCCACCGGACAGGCGTTGGCGCAGCGCGTCGGTCCGCGGTTCGTGCGCGGTGTGTTCGTCGTGAGCCTGGTCGGCACGCTCGCGCTCGCCGCGGCGGGCTTCACGGTCGACGTGCTGTGGTTCGTGCTCGTGCTCGTGTGCTGGACGCATCGCGCGGGCCGGCCGCTGTACGCGGTGATGCTGCCGCTCGCGCTGTCGGTCGAGATCCTCGGCACGGCGGTCGGCTCGTGGCGCTGGCACGAGTCGATCCCGTACTTGCCGCTCACGTCGTTCAACCCGCCGCTGCTCGCCGGTTCCTTCTACTGCATGCTCGATCTGCTCGTGCTCGGAGTGGGGCGGCTGTGGTGGGCGCGCTCGCGCGCGAACCGTGCCGAGGTCGCGACGTGAACGACGCGCGCCCGCGCGACATCGGCCATGGCGGAGCGTTCGCGTCGGCGCTCGCGATCGCATGCGTCGGCGAAGCGATCGTCGCGCACGACGGTGAGTACTCGCGCCGCGGATTGGCGTGGCTCGCGGCCGGGCTGATCGCCGTGGTGTTCGCGTTGCACCCTCGCGGCGTGCTCGAGCGGATGGACGCCCGCAGCATGACTCGAGTGCTCGGCACGCTCGTCGGCCTCGGCTTCCTGCGTCTGCTGTCGCTACCGCCGAGTGGGCGCTTCGCGTGGTCGAACGACCTGCGACCGACCGACGTCGACGCCACGACCTTCCATGCGCTGATCGCGAGTGCGCTCGCGGTCGGCGTCCTCGCGTTCTGGATGCGTGAGACGTGGCGGCGTGTGCTCGTCGGAGTGCTGCTCGCGCTGTTCGTCGCGGCCGGCGCCTGGGTCATCCGCGCGGCGCCGTACTCGGACGCGGAGCCGCGCATCGACGTGATGCTGGTCCAACAGGAGAGCGCTACGGCGCTGCTGCGCGGCGAGAACCCGTACGCGCTGACGTTCCGCGACATCTACGACAGCGAGCATTCGGACAAGCCGTCGGTGTACGGCGAAGGTCTGGTCGCGAACGGGCGACTGCAGCACGGGTACCACTATCCGCCGCTTTCGCTGCTTTGCGGCACGCTCGGACTCGCGCTGCTCGGCGACGTCCGCTACGCGGCGTTGGCCGCGATGGCGCTCGTCGGCCTCTTGCTCTACGTCGCGGCGCCGGGGCGCATCGGGCTGCTGCTCGCGCTCGCGTGGTGGTTCCAGTCGCGCGGGTTCTTCGTGCTCGGTCGCGGTTGGACCGACGCCTACGTCGTGCTCGCGTTCGTCGGATGGAGCGTCGCCCACGCGCGCGGTTCACGCTACGCGCCGTGGTTGCTCGGAGTTCTGTTCGTCAGCAAGCAACACCTGATCGTGCTGGCTCCGCTGTTGCCGCTGGTGCTGACCGGAACGACGAAGGAGCGCATCGCGTACCTCGCTCGCTCGGCCATTGCCGCGGCTCTCGTGCTCGCGCCGTTCGTCGCGTGGGATGCGCGCGCTCTCTTCCACTCCGTCGTCGAGGTGCACCTCGCGCAGCCGTTCCGCTTCGACGCGTTGAGTTTCACGGCGTGGCTCGCGAACACGACCGGCGTCGTGATCGGCTCGGGTCTCGCGTTCCTGTTGCTCCTGCCCGCGTACGCATTCGCCTGGCGCTTCGCGTCGCGCGGCGTCGCGGGCTTCGCGCTCGCGAGCGCGTTCGTGCTGCTCGTGTTCGTCGCATTCAACAAGCAGGCGTTCGCGAACTACTTCCACGCGATCGTCGGGATCGGACTCTGCGGACTCGCGCCGAGTCCCGTCGGTCAATCGTTGCCGAGCAAGTACGACACGACGTCAGCGGCGGAGTAGTGGGTTCGGCCACGGAGGAACTCGCCGAGGGTTCGCAGATCGTCCCCGCTCGTGATGATCGGCGGTTCGGTCGTGCCATCGGGACGCAATTGGCCGAGGTCCGCTGCTGCGAACAGGGCATTGCACAGACAACGCCGTCCGACGGTCGCCTCGATCGATCCGCCTTTGCGCACCCAGGAGTCGACGGGTTCGCCAGGACAGCGGTATCCGATGGAACCGTCCGCCAGCGCGTAGGCCTCTCGCAAGTAGCCGAGATCGCAGTGTCGAGGCCGGGTCACGTGCGCACGAGAGACCGCGTCAAGCCACTCGACGACCTTGAACGGGTACCCCGTCGGTGACGCGCGGGGATCGGTGCGGACGCGAGCGTCCCCTGCGAGCACGTGTTCGAGAACTTGCTGTTTCAGAGCCTTCGAGAAGCCGGATTCGTCGCAGAACGCGAACAGTGTCCCGACTTGGATTCCTGCTGCTCCGGCCGCGCGCGCTGCTGGTAGCGCGCCGGGATGCCCCTGACCGCCGGCGAGCCAGTACGGCAGTCCGAGCTCTGCGATCTGCGCCAGATCGACGAGATCGCGCTCGCCGTAGATCGGTTGGCCGTCGGTGTCGATGCGCAGCGCGCCGCGCGGCGGTGCGTTGTGGCCACCGGCTGTCGGTCCTTCGACGACGAATCCATCGACTCGTCCGGTCGACTTTCGAGCGAGCGTCGCGGCCAGCACGTGGCTGGAGACGATCGGCAGGAACCGTGGACGACTCAGCGGTGCGGGCAACGGATCGAAGTACCGAGAGGGATCGAACTCGATGCGAGCTTCGGTCCGCGACTCGCTGCCGGTCACGTCCATCCGCAACGTCGCCGGGCGATGCTGCGAGAGCTGGTCGAGGGCGTGCGGGATCTCTCGCGGAATCCCAGCGCCCATGATGACCACGTCGACGCCGGCGAGCATCGCCCCGTAGAGCGTGGGAAGCGTCGGGATCTGGACCTTCGTGAGGAGGTTGATCCCGATCGGTTCGTCATGGCCTTGCTTGGCCAGGAAGACCTCGACGAACGCGGCGACCACGGACCAGACGGCGCGATGCGCCGGCTCGCCGTGCCGCGGGCGAGGCAGCAGTCGATACGGTCGACCAGGGGCTCTCCCGTGCGGCTCGTGGAATCGCTCGATCACGGTTGCGGCGACGGACTGGAGCGGGAAATGGCCCAACGCGCGCAACACGTGTCCACCGGGATCTCCGTCTTGCAGTCGTCGGACGAGGACTGTGTCGATTCCGGTTCCTGACACGACGCCGAGTTGACCCGTGCGAGCGACGGCCTGGGCCAACCGCCATCCGGAGACGGCGACACCCATGCCGCCTTGGAGGATGGCGGGCTCTTGCACCGAGCGTTTCATCCGGCGGAGTCTAGCCTCAGATCAAGCGCTTCGGGCTGGAGAGCGCGGGGACGCTCCACCCGTCGTCACGCGAACGCGTGGTGGCACGTCACTTCGCGTCGAGCTCGGTGAGTGTGTCCCTGATGCGGCGCGGGATCTCGTGCTCCTTGCCGAACTGCTCCTCGAGCAGCGGCAGTGCGCCCGCGAGCAGGTGCCGGCCGGCTTCGACGCGCCCAGCGTCGACGAAGACGAGGCCACACATGAACTCGAAGTAGCCGCGGTGCCAATCATCGGGCGCGAGCGCGCGCGCGGCACGCGCCTGCAGGTCTTCGGCGAGAGCGAGCGCGTCACGTGGTTGGCCCTGCTCGACGTGCAGCCCGATGGTGTTCGACATCGACAGGAGCGTTTGGAACGCGTCGCCACCAAGCGTTCGCTCCTGAACGATGCGCACGGCGAGGAACTCGCGCTCGGCGTCGGCGATGCGGTTCTGGCGCGCAAGATTGATCGCCAGGTTCATCCGAGCAGTCAGCGTGTTCGGGTGGTCCGCCCCAAGCACCGCCGAATACGCGGCGAGCACCGCGCGATAGAGAGGCTCCGCATCGGCGTGCCTGCCTTGAGTGCTCAGCATGTTGGCGAGGACGAGGCGCGCGTGCATGAGCGCGTGTGGGTCATCGTCGGGTCGTGCGCTCAGCGCCGCGACCGCGCGGCGCGCGGCGACCTCTCCGGCTGTTGGGTCCCCGCGCTGCCCATCGATTTCGGCGAGGATGATTTCGGCGTGCGCGATGATCGGAGCTGCTGTCCCAGCGACGCGGGCGAGTTGCTCACGTGCCTCGACGACGAGCGAGCGCGCCTCCTGGCTGTGTCCGGCACCTCGCAGCGAACGGGCGAGTTCGGTTTCGATCGTCCAGGCGCGAGCCCGATCGGGTCCGAACTCGATGCGCGCCAACTCGAACGCCTCACGCAGGGCACGCACGCCCTCCGTGAAGTTGTTGTCGAGCTGCTCGGCGCGCCCGAGCTCGAACAGCGAGTCGATCAACTCGGCGCGCGACCCAGCGCCACCGCGGCGCAACTCGACGGCTCGCGCGAGTTGCGCGACCGCCTTGGCGCCGACGCCGAGACGCGAGAACGCGACGCCGACGGCGTGGCGAAACGCGGCTTCGGTCTCCGGCTGGCGCGAAAGGCCGCGCGCGAGCCGCTCGCTCGCGGCATCGAGCGCCGCAACCACGGTGATCTTGTCGCCGTTCGCTCGATAGGGGTCGGTCCACGCCAACGTCTCGAGCCAAAGGTCTTGGACTGCGACCGCCTTGTCGGCCGCGGCTTCCGCGGCCACACGATGTCGCCGCTCGGCGAGCGCGAATACGGTGATGGCGATCGAACCCGCGATCAGGACCACGAATGCGATCAGGACGCCAGCCATGAGGCCGCGGTTGCGGCGCCCGAACTTCGAGAGTTGGTACCAGACGCTCGCAGGTCGTGCCGCGATCGGTCGGTCGGCGAGAAAGCTGCGCAAGTCGGCTGCGAACTCGCGCGCCGATCCGTAGCGCCGCGCTGGTTCCTTCTCGAGGGCCTTCGCGAAGATCGTGTCGAGGTCGCCCGCCAGTCGCGGGTCGAACACGCCGAGGGCCGTCGCATCCTGGTCCTGGATCACTCGCGCCGCCTGCGCGATCGGGGTGTTGCCGATCTCGTACGGGAGGCGGCCGGTCAGCATCTCGAAGCCGATCAAGCCGAGTGCGTAGACGTCGGATCGCGCGTCGACGGCACCCTCCCGGCCGCTGACCTGCTCCGGGCTCATGTACTGCAACGTACCCACGATCTGTCCTTCGCCGGTTGTGAGCGTGGATTGCGCATGATCCGGGTCGACGATCCGTGCTACGCCGAAGTCGAGCACCTTGGGCTGTCCATCTGCGGTCACCAGCACGTTGCCGGGCTTCAGGTCGCGATGCACCACGCCGCACTCGTGCGCGTGCTGCAGTGCATCTGCGATTGCCGCCAACAGGTTGACTCGCCCACGGTGGTCGAGCTTGCGCGCCTCGCAGTGCTTCAAGAGCGTCGCGCCGCGCACGCGCTCCATGGCGAAGTACGGCTGCGGGCCGTGGCCGAAGTCGGCGGTACCCGCCTCGTAGATGCGAGCAATTCCGGGGTGTTCGAGCCGGCCGAGCGCCTTCACCTCGCGCTGAAAGCGTTGGATCGACGCGCCGTGCGCGAGGCCGGTGCGGATGACTTTCACGGCGACCGTGCGGCGCGGGTTTTCCTGCTCGGCCTCGTAGACGACGCCCATTCCGCCCGTGCCGATGAGCGCCACGACGTGGAACGAGCCGATGTGATCGGGAAGCGAACGGGCCGAGTCGATCTCCGAGAGTGGATCGAACGCGTCGAGCGGCCCCGGCGCATCGTGTCGCAGGAGCCGCTCGATGTCACTTCGCAGGGCGTCATCGCCGCCACAACCTTCGGCAAGGAAGCGCGCCCGCTCGGCCTGCGGCAGCTCGCGAGCCGCTGCGAACAGACCTGCCACGATTTCGAATCGATCAGCCATGGCCACCACGATACGGAGCCGAGCGGGCACGCGGGACGAGGTCGGAGTTCACGGCAGCAGATTGAGCTCGAGCTGCGTGCTCTTGCCGACCAAGTAACCTGGCGCATTCAGGTCGATGACTGCGCCGCAGGCATAGATCTCGAGGTCCGCGAGCATCGGCGAGTACGGCAGATTGACGGTCGGTGCGAGCGGGAGCGAGCCGTCGGCGTTGATGTACTGGATCGAGTTCACGAACAGGCCGTTCGCCGGACTCAGGCTGAGCTGGAACAAGACGTCGAACTCGAGCGGGAACACGCGACCGTCCCCGAGCGGTAGGCCGGGCGCATGGCCAAGCGCGTAGCCGACGAAACTGATCTTGCCCGGTGCGCCCGGCGCGAGGAAGTTGAGGTCGAAGGGAGCGCCGATGATCGGTTGGCGATTGAGCGAGAGAGTGACGTGTGACGCGTCCACGGGCGCGATCGTGAGTCGATCGAACTCGTAGTCGTACTTGCCGTGGCCGGTGTTGAAGTCGCCGAACTCGACGTAGAAGGTCGTCTCACTGGTGAGCGTGAAGATCGACGGGTTCGACTCGACCCACTGTCCGACAGGCTGACTCGTCAAGGGCGTCACGGCGGCGAACGAGTTCGATAGGCCGGTGCACCACGTGATCAGGTCGGTTCCGCCGGCCAAGCCGTTGATTTTTCGAAACCGCATCGACGCGCGATACGTGCCAGCCGGGAGTGTGACCGGCTGGTAGTACTCGAGCCACGTGAGTGGTCCGAGCGGATCGTCGATGAGTTGATCGATCACGCCGAATGCGGACTCCGTCGACACGACGTCGTCGAGCCAGTATGGCGAACCGTGGACGTGAGGGACGTCGGTCGCGCTGATGATCAGTGGGGCGACTTGCTTGATCGTGAACGAGTCGAACCAGTAGTCGGTCTTTTCGACTCCAGAGTCGATGTTGCCGAAGAAGACCGTGAATGGAGCTTCGTCGTCGCCGACATCGAACACGAGCGGGCTCGTGTCGACCCAACCCAGTGCTTGCGAGGTCGCGGGGAACACCGTGCTGATCGTCCCGCCGTTCAGCGTGACCGAAGTCGACAAATCGCAGGCCCCGTATCCGTACACGGGAACGAGCGGCTTGATCCGGAACGAGATCGAATATCGGCCGCGCGGCAGGGAGATCGCGTCGGTGTCGTATTGGAGCCACCAAACCGAATTGAGTTGGTCGACGGCGCCGAACTGGGATTCTGAGGTCGCGACGTCGTCGTCGAAGTGCGGCGCACCCCAGGCGTGGGTCGCGTTCGACGCCATGCTGTAGGTGCCGGTCGAGGTGATGGTGAACGCGGAAGCGGCGGGTGCAGCGAGTGTGCCTGCGGCGACGCTGACCAAGGCGATCAGAAGGCGATTCATGACGGACTCCAGCAGACTCGGTGTTCGAGGCCCCGAGTCCGTGATGGACTCGGCCGGCCTTCGGTCTGCGCCTGCGCCGCGCGAGCCCCCGGTCCGTCAAGATTCCCGGCTTTTCCTTGGCTCCCCAGTTCGCGGCGGCGGGGTCATTCGGCGAGCTTCGCCTGAAGCCATGCCCGGGCGAGCGCGTACTCGCGCTCGACGGTCGACTTGGACACGTTCAACGCGGTTGCGATCTCCGCCATGTCGAATCCGGCAAAGAACCTGAGTTCGACGATCTGCGCGCAAAGAGCCCTGTGCCCCATCAGCTCGGTAAGCGCGTCGTCGAGAGCCAGCAGGTCGATCGGCGGTGGTGGCGCGCTCGCTGCCGCATCGACTCCGCTCAGCGGAACCGCCCGTCTGCCGTTGCCCCGTTGGAGGCGCGCCCGCCTTCGCGCGTGATCGACCAGCACGCGCCGCATCGTGGCAGCCGCGTTCCGCAGGAACTCCGAGCGATTGTTCGCCGCGACATCCCCAGCCTGGCGCAGCCACAGTTCATGCACGAGGTCCGTCGGCTGCAGCGTGTGCCCCGCGCGTTCGCGTCTCAGGCCCGCTGCCGCAATGCGCCGCAGTTCGGCGTAAAGCGTTTGGGACAGGTCTTTCTCGGCCATGTGGCTTCGTTCCTCGCGAATGCGCCATCTTCATTGAGTTGCGACGACGGGATTCGTCCAGACGCGGAGGGCGAGATACTCGGGAAATGCGGCGGTCCTGCCGGATTCAGTTTTCGCCCGTTGGTACGCATGGCACGACGTGTTCGCGGCCGAGCGTAGCTCATGATGGGCTACCGTCGGCGACTATTAGGGTAGGACACGCTCGGACGCGACCTACACCGCCGCCGCTCCGCGCTCCCGTTCGGGTCACCCTACCGCGCCGCCTCGTCTCGGCCCACGCTGACCACGGACTCCACCGCCGCCTCCAACCCCAGCTTCGACGTGTCCACGCGATGATGCGCCCTCGCGTACAGCGGCGCGCGTGTGCGCAGCAGTGTCTTCAGCTCGGCCATCGCTTGCGGTTTCCCCTGCATCGGTCGCCGGTCGCCCTGCGCGACGACGCGGTTCCAATGGTCCTCGGGTTTCGCCTCGAGCCACACGATCGCGCAATGCGCCGACAGCAGTTGCCAGCTCTCCGGCTCGGTCACGATGCCGCCGCCGGCCGCGATCACGAGTTTGCCGCGCTTGCTCAGCACCTCGCGCAGCACGCGCAGTTCGAGCCTGCGGTAGTAGTCCTCGCCGTGGATCGCGAACAAGTCGGCGAGGCTCATGCCCGCCGCGCGCTCGACCTCGCGGTCGAGTTCGATGAACGTCGCCTTCAACCGCGTCGCGGCCTTCTTGCCGATCGTGGTCTTGCCCGCTCCGCGCAGGCCGATCAGCGCGATCTTGTCCGGGTTCGCCGGTGGTCGACCTCGGGACTCGAGCCACTCGAGCGTGGACCGCACGCCTGCATCCGGCAACGCGGACACCGCGGCCGCGAGGCGCGCGCGCTCCGGGGATTCCGTCGCGCGCGCGTCGTCCGCGTTGCCGACCAGCGCGGCGAGCGTCGTGTCGAGAGCTCGCGCGACCGCGGCCAGGCGAACCACCGAGATGTTCCCGCGGCCTGCCTCGAGTTCGCGCAGGAAGCGCTCCGAGACGCCGGACGCGTGCGCCAGCGTGCGCATCGTCGCTGCTCGCGCCTGGCGCGCCGCCGCACGCGCATGCCGATCGCGAGCAGCAGCGGATCGAGGTCTTGAGGTTCCGGGGCGTCGCTCATGGCACGGCACTATAGTGCCGTGCATCATCGTGGCAAGGCTCAGATCGGCAAGATACTGCTTGCTCCTTCCCACGCGTCCGCTACCGTTTTCCCGCCATGAAGACGGAAAACCTCCAGCGTCATCCCGACTCGTACATCCATTGGAAGCTCGACGTCCAAGGCGACATCGCCTGGATGCGCATGAACGTGCAGACGGAGAAGGGTTTCCGTCCGGGCTACATCCTGAAGCTGAACAGCTACGACCTCGGCGTCGATCTCGAACTCGCCGACGCGATCTCGCGTCTGCGCTTCGAGCATCCGCAGGTGAAGGTCCTGGCGTTCACCTCCGCGCAGGACCGCATCTTCTGCTCGGGCGCGAACATCTTCATGCTCCAGAGCAGCACGCACGCGTTCAAAGTGAACTTCTGCAAGTTCACGAACGAGACGCGCCTGACGCTCGAGGAGTACGCGCGAGAGAGTGGCGTCCGCACGCTCGCGGCGCTGAACGGCACCGCGTCGGGTGGCGGCTACGAACTCGCGATCGCCTGCGACGAGATCCACCTCATCGAGGACGGCAACGCCGCGGTTTCGCTGCCCGAAGTCCCGTTGCTCGGCGTGCTGCCGGGAACGGGCGGACTCACGCGACTCGTCGACAAGCGCAAGATCCGCCGTGACCTCGCCGACGTGTTCTCCACGCTCGCCGAAGGCTTGCGCGGACCGCGCGCCGTGAAGTGGGGCCTGATCGACGCGTCGCACGCGAAGAGCAAGTTCGACGACAAGGTGAAGGAACGCCTCGCGCAGATCGCCTCGACCTCGAAGACGTCGAAGGCGGGCGCGGGCATGAAGCTCTCGCCGATCGAAGCGACCGGCGACGAACGCACGCGCAAATACCAATACGTGACGCTCGACGTCGACGACGCCGCGCGCGTCGCGACGATCACGATCGACGCGCCGAGCACGCTGCAACCGACGACTCCCGACGAGTTGCGCAAGATCGGCGATCAAGCCTGGATCGTGAAGGCCTGGCGCGAGCTCGACGACGCGATCTTGCAACTACGCCTGATGAACGAGACCGTCGGCGTCATCATCCTGAAGACGCGCGGCTCGCACGACGCCGTGCTCGCGGCCGACAAGCTGCTGCTCGACCACGGTTCCGACTGGCTCGTCCACGAAGTGCGTCTGCTCGTCGCTCGCGTGTTGCGCCGCGTCGACAACACGTCGAAGTCGTTGTTCGCGATCGTCGACGAGGGCTCGTGCTTCGTCGGCTCGTTGTTCGAACTCGCGATCGCGGCCGACCGCTCGTTCATGCTGAACGACGGCGACGGCAAGGTCACGCTGCGCGTGTCGGCGATGTCCGACGGCCGCTTGCCGATGAGCCACTGCATCTCGCGCTTGGCATGTCGCTTCCTGCGCGACCCGCCTCGAGTCGCGCGCGTGCTCGAGCGCACCGAAGCGCTCGATGCCGACGCCGCCGACGAGCTCGGACTCGTCACGTTCACGCCCGACGACATCGATTGGGAAGACGAGGTCCGCATCGCGATCGAGGAGCGCGCGAGCTACTCGCCCGACGCTCTCACCGGCATGGAACAGAACTTGCGATTCGCGGGGGCCGAGAGCGTCGAGACCAAGATCTTCGGCCGCCTCTCGGCGTGGCAGAACTGGATCTTCACCCGACCCAACGCGACCGGCGAACACGGGGCCCTGACGGCCTACGGCAAGCCCGCGCGTCCAACCTTCGATTGGAAGAGGACCTGATGAGCAACGTCGACCTCCTCGCCAAGATCCCGAACAACGTCGACCTCAAGGGCGACAAGAAGCTCCAGCGTGCGCTCGAAGAGTGGCAGCCGGAGTACTTGAAGTGGTGGAACGAGACCGGACCGGCGCTGCATCAGGACAAGGACGTCTGGTTGCGCACCGCGATCGACGTCACCGCCGAAGGCTGGGCGCAGTTCGACTACGTCAGGACGCCGGACTATCGCTGGGGCATCTTCCTCGCGGACCCGGTCTCCGAGCGAAAGGTCCAATGCGGTGACCATTTCGGTCAGCCGGCGTGGCAGGAAGTGCCGGGCGAGTACCGCAACATGCTGCGGCGCATCATCGTCACGCAGGCCGATACCGAGCCCGCATCGGTCGAGCAGCAGCGCTGGCTCGCGCAGACGGCACCGTCGCTGATGGACATGCGCAACCTGTTCCAGGTGAACGTCGAAGAAGGCCGTCACCTGTGGGCGATGGTCTATCTGCTCCACAAGTACTTCGGGAAGGACGGTCGCGAAGAGGCCGACGAGCTGTTGCGTCGTCGCGCCGGCGACCCCGACAAGCCGCGCATCCTGCAGGCGTTCAACAACCCGTGCAACGACTGGCTGTCGTTCTACGCGTTCACGATGTTCATGGACCGCGACGGCAAGTTCCAGCTCGCCGCGCTGGCGGAATCGGGCTTCGACCCGCTGTCGCGCACGTG
>JADJEK010000009.1 GCA_016709145.1 Planctomycetota bacterium | reverse complement strand
CGCGCCACGCGCAGCACGAGTCGTTCGAGCGGCCCGAACACGCGCTCGGTCCACGACGACTCGCCCGGAACGAAGCCGAACACGCGCGCGATCCAGGTCCCGACCGGCACGGCGAGAACGGCCAGCACCAGCAACGGCAACACGATGCGCAAGCCGTCGACGAGGCTCATGCGAAGCGCTCCGGATCGAGGATCGCGACGACCAGGTACGCGCCGAGCACGACCACGAGCACCAGCGCGAGCAGCAGGGTGGACGTCATGCGTCCCTCCGCGCCGCGCTGCGCACGACGAGCACGGCCGCGAGGCCGAAGAACGCGATCACGATCGCGAGGTAGACCAAGTCCATGACGCAACGCCCTCCGCGGTGGATCTCGCGAAGAACCGTAGGTCGGGGGACATCAGGGCGGCATCAAGACCGCAGCTCGTTCGCTCCAGGGCGCGTGGTCGCGGCGTGGCTCACAGCTCCAGCTTCAGCACTTTGCGCGCTTCGCGGACCACGGCGGCGTTGAACATGTCGACGTCGAGGAACTGCCGACGCTTCTCGGACTCCTCGAACTCGGCGGCTCGCAGGAGCACGAGATCGAACGCGCGCTGCAGGTACTCGCCGGCTTCGTCCTTGCGCTTCAACTCCTTCAAGCACCGGTAGTGGACGAACAAGGTCTCGGCCGCACGCTTCTTGCCGGAGCGATCGGACTCGACGAACTTCAGGCCCTTGCGGCTCACGGCCAGCGCGAACTGCGGAGCGGCGGCCGCGAGGTGCGCGAACGCGAGCACGGTGTAGGCGTACGCCTCTTGGCGCTCGAGGCCGAGTTGTTGCGCGCGCTTCACGGCCGCACTGGCGTGGACCACGGCCTTGGCCGGATCGCGCGCGCTCCACTGCCGCGCCGAGTACGTCAGCGCCAGCGCGATGTGCGAGTAGACCTCGTAAGCCGGATCATCGTCGCCGGCCAAGCCCGCGATCGCGTGTTCCAAGCGCGTGACCGCGACCTCGTACTCACGCCGCCGCATCGCCAAGTCGCCTTGCAGGTATTGGCAGCGTGCGATCTGCACTTGATCCGAACAAGCGGTGGCGACGTGCTCGGCGACGTCGACGGCCTTGGCGCCGCGGCCGACGTCGCCGATCTCGCGATACGCGCGACCGATGTGGAAGAACGCCCGACTGCGGCCGCGGTCGTCCTCGAGTTCCTCGAACGACTTCAGCGCTTCCTTGAACGTACGCAGCGCTTCCTGCGCGCGGTCCGTCGACAGCAGGAACTGGCCGAGCAGCAACATGCCGAACGCGCGGCCGGTTTCGTCGCCGCTCTTGCGCGCCAGTTCGTCGGCTTGGCGCAAGACGTTTTCGCAATCGGGATCGCCGAGGAAGCGCTGGACCTCGGCCTTCACGCGCAGCGCCGCGGCTTCGAGCGACGGATCGCCGGCGTCGATCGCGGCCATGCGCGCGCGCTCGGCGTGGTGCACGGCCGCGAACGTGCGTGCCGTCACGGCGTTGAAGCGCGCGAGCATCACTTCGGCTTCGGCGATCGCCGCGGCCTGGCCGAGTTCGTGCGCCGCGCGCGCCGCGATCACGAGGCTCTCGCCCTGCCCTTCGCGATGACCGAGGTGGCCCGAGATCGAAGCGCGCACCTGGTGCAGCGCGAACACGTCGGCGGCCGCGAGCGTGGCTCCGCTTTCGGCGGACTTCTGTGCGTGTTGCACCGCGGTGTTCGCGAGGCGCTCGGCGCGCTCGTGCTGGTTGCGCGCCACGAGGAACTTGGCCGCGCCGACGAGGTAGCGGGCCGCCGAGGCGTGCTCCTCGGCGACCGAGAAGTGCACGCCGGCTTCGTAGGCCGCGCGCGTCGCCTCGTGGGGATGCGCGGCCTCGCGCGCGAGCATCTGCGCCACGCGCAAGTGGTGCTTCAGCTTGGTGGCCGGCGCGAGTCGCGCGTAGACCTGCTCGCGCAGCATGTGGTGGTCGAAGCGGTAGGCCTGGTCGAACGCGCGAATCATGCGATAGCGATCGACGAGCCGCGACACGATCTGCGCCGCCGACGTGAAATCGAGCCCGAGTCCTTCGACGACCGGCTCGATCTTGAAGCGCGGTCCGAACACCGAGGCGAAGTCGAGGAACGCGCGCGCTTGCGGGTCGACGTCGTCGAGTCGACGCGAGAGCAACTCGGCGATCGAGTTCGGGATCGGCAGTTGGCGCAGGTGCGAGATCTGCGGGTCGTGCAGGCGACCGCGACGCTCGAGGTCCTCGATCAGCGCGAACAGGAACGCGGGGTTGCCTTCGCTGGCCGAGAAGAGGCGCTCGGCGAGCGCCTTCTCGACACGACGCGGCACACCGAGATCGCGGACGATGCCGGCGACCGCGGGTCCGGTCAGTCGATCGAGCCCGATCCAGACCGACTCGCGCACGCTCTGGACGATCTTCAGGAAGTCCGTGTGCGGATGCGTCGGATCGACGACGTCGGCGCCGGACGTCCGCACCGTGAACACGAGCGCGATCGGGAACATCGCGACCGCGCGCGCCAGGGACTCGAGCACTTTCAGCGCCGCGGCGTCGGCGAACTGAAGGTTCTCGATGACGAGGACGAGCGCGGTCTTGATCGACAGCGTGCGGATGACCTCGGCGTAGAGCGCGGGGATCGCTTCCTTCGGCAACTGCGACAACGCCTGTTCGGGTTCGCGATCGTCGATCAACGCGGCGAACGCCTCGGCGAACACACGCCGTTCGATCAAGTGTTCGCGCAGCGCGTCGATGAGCTTCTCGCGCCTCTGCTCGCGCGGCAGCGCCTTCAGATCGAACGCGAACAACAGGGCTTCGTTCAGCGCGAAGTACGGCAGCGGCGTCGCGACGTCGAGGAAGCGCGAGACGACGGCGTTGGTCGGGAACGCGCCCACTTCGGCTTCTTCGAGCGCCGCGTCGACGAGACGAGTCTTGCCGGCGCCGGCCTCGCCGGCCACGACGACGATGCGTCCGCTGCGGCCGATCGTCGCCGTGCGCAACGCGTCGACGATCGTCTCCAGCTCGTGTTCGCGACCGTGGACGCGCGTGACGCGCGTGACCTTGAGTTGGCGCCGCGCCTTCGACAGGCGTTCGACGCCGGTCTCGCCGGCGACGTATTGCCGCCACCATTCCGAACGCTCGCGCTCGGTCAGGATGTCGGCGACGCGACGCGCGGGACGCAGACGCGACTCGGGCTTCTTGTCGAGCAGCGCGAACACGACGCGCTCGAGCAAGTACGTCGCGGACGGCGCCGCGCGCGACAACGGTGGCACGACGAGGTTCGCGTGCGCGTGCATCGTCGTCTTGAGGTCGTCGCCGTGGAACGGGTTCTTGCCGCTCGCCATTTCGTAGAGCAGCACGCCGAGCGCGTAGAGATCGGCCTCGGGACCGACGTCGAAGCCTTCGAGTTGCTCCGGCGCCGCGTACGCGATGCTGCCGAGGAACGTGCCGGGCAGCGAGATCTCGGTCTTCGGCTCGAGCAGGCGCGACAGGCCGAGGTCGGCGATCACGGCGTGGCCGTCGTCCTCGACGAACACGTTCGCCGGTTTGATGTCGCGGTGGACGGCGCCGGCATCGTGGATCGCGGCCAGGCCGTCGGCGATCTCGTGACCGAGTTGCATGACGCGTTCGATCGGCAGCGTCTTCGATTCGTCGAGCACGCTGCGCAGCGTGCGGCCGCGCAGGCGCTGCATCGCCATGAAGTGGACGTCGACGCCGTTCAAAGTCTCGGTGCCCACGTCGTGGATGCGCATCACGCGCGGATGGCGCAGCTTCTGGCCGATTCCGCCTTCGCGTTCGAAGCGCTTGACGAGGTCGGGATTCGCGAGGTGAGGATGCAGGATCTTGAGCGCGACTTCGGCGTCGGCGCGCAGGCCGCGCTTCGCCTTCACCACACGAGCGAGGAAGACGGTGCCCATGCCGCCTTCGCCGAGCTTCTCGATCACCCGGTAATTGCCGATCTGGCGGTCGAGGAAGGCGGTCGTCATGGCTCCTGCGCGCACCCGCGTTCCTGGCGGGCTGGAACGCACCCGCGTTCCTTGCGGGTCGGAAAAGGCGGGATTATAGTCCGCGCGCTTCGCGCCCCTTCCGCTCCTTTCGTCTCGTGAGCAACCCTTGCGAGCGTCGCGTCGCGCGGGACGCGAACCCGCCGGAGCGCAGACCGCGCCCTGGCCACAGCATCGCCGGGCGCGCCCACGCCCGGCGCCGCATCGAGGGGCCCGCCGTGATCCGCTTCCACAACACGCTGTCGCGCAAGCTCGAGGACTTCGTGCCGATCGTGACCGGCAAAGCCGGCATGTACAACTGCGGCCCGACGGTCTACTCGAGCCAGCACATCGGCAACTACCGCGCGTACGGGTTCACCGACCTGCTGCGCCGCTTCGTCGAGCAGCAGGGTTCCAGGTCACGCAGGTGATGAACATCACCGACGTCGGCCACCTGCGCGACGAGGTCCACGACGCCGGCGAGGACAAGCTCGAGGCCGCGGCGCGCAAGGCGAAGGTCGATCCGCAGCAGCTCGCGGCGATGTACACGCAAGAGTTCTTCGACTGCCAGGAGCTGCTGCGCGTGCGGCGCGCATCACTATGCCGCGCGCGACGCAGTACGTGCCACAGATGGGCGAGATCATCCAGGGACTGCTGGAGAAGGGCGTCGCGTACCAGCGTACGGCGACGAGGTCTACTTCGAGGTCGCGCGCTTCCCGGGCTACGGGCAAGCTGTCGGGCAAGGTGCTCGACGAGCTCGAAGCCGGCGCGCGCGTCGCCGACGAGGCGAGAAGAAGGACACCGCGCGACTTCGCGCTGTGGAAGTCCGACCCGCACCACATCCAGCAATGGGATGCACCGTGGGGTCGGGGCTTCCCGGGCTGGCACATCGAGTGCTCGGCGATGTCGCGCACGTACCTCGGCGACACGTTCGACATCCACACCGGCGGCGAGAACAACATCTTCCCGCACCACGAATGCGAGATCGCGCAGAGCGAGGGCTTCACCGGCAAGCGCTTCGTGAACGTCTGGCTGCATGCCGCGCACCTCAATCTCGAGGGCGAGAAGATGGCGAAGTCCGAGGGCAACGTGCTGTACCCGAAGGACCTGGTCGCCGAGGGCGTGGCTCCGGTCGCGATCCGCTGGTACTTGCAGTCGGTGCATTACCGGCAGCCGATGAACTTCACGCGCGAAGCGCTGAAGGCCGCGAGCTCGGGCGTCGAGCGCCTGCTGAACTTCCACGATTCGCTGAAGCACCGCGCGGACAAGGGTCCCGAGGGCGTCGCGGCGGTCAAGGTCGTCGAGTCGCTCGACGAGGCGCGCGTGCGGTACGTCGCGGCGCTCGACGAGGACTTGAACGTCGCCGAGGCGAACGCCGTGCTGTTCGACCTCATGCGCGCGTTGAACGCGATGGACCTGACGCGCGGCGACGCGGCGGCCGTGCTCGGCTTCCTCACCGACGTCGATCAGGTGCTCGGGATCCTGCCGATCGGCGAGGAGTCGCTCGAAGCCGAGGTCGAACGCAAGATCCAGGAGCGCGAGGCCGCTCGCAGGCGCAGGGACTTCAAGGCATCCGACCGCATCCGCGACGAGTTGCTCGCGAAGGGCATCGTGCTGATGGACTCGCCCGACGGCGTGCGTTGGCGAAGGAAGTAAGGGGCTCGTGCCGCATGGCCCGACGCCCGCGCGGGCGTCGGGGCGAGGCGGGGGAACGGACCTGTGAAGTGCGGAGGCTTCGCCTCCGCGGGCCCCCGCGCCTCCTTCGCTCGACCGCTCGCGGTCGAGCGACCAACGGGGGGCTTCACAAACGAGCGAAGCCCCCCGTTGGAAACCCCCGCGCCCTTGAGTCGCGCGAGAGACTTGACGCGAAGGGACGTCGTGGTTTCCAGGGCGCGCGAGCGTGGACCCGAGGGAGAACTTCGGGTCGCGCTTCGCGCTCCGCGGTGGCGATTGAAGGAGTGCCCTATGACGGGGACGGAGGCGCGTCTGTCCCCGATCTGTCCCCCGTGACCGCACGCCGTTGCCCGGCGGTCGTCGCTCGCCCTCCAACCGTTCGACACGATTGCGCAAGTCCTTGACCCACCGTGGCGTAGCCCGCGTGCATTTGCCGCCGGCAATCGCACGCGGGTACCCGCGTCGAGTTACCGGCGGTGATCCCGTCGACGGACAGGGACGGAGGCGCATCCGTCCCCGATCTGTCGCCCGGCGCGTTCCTGTCCGGCTGGCTGGACGCGATCGCCTGCGGCTCGTTCGTCCGGTTCGGACGAGTCGATCGGTGCACTCGGTCCTCGTCAGCGAACCACGACCCGCGTCCATCCCGTGTCGTGGGTTTCGCGCGTTGCCACGAGGGCTTCGCCAGCGCCACGGCGAATCGTGGCGCGCCGCTCGAGATCTCTCAGGTAGACCTTCTTGTCGTCCGACGCAGTCGGCCAATACCCCACCACTTCGCCCGCCTTCGCGAAGACGATCCAGACGACACCGTCCCGCATGAGCTCCGGTCGCACGTGGATCGGCAAACGCCACCTTCCCCCGAGACCACTCACTGCGCGTGACGCGATGGGGATCGAGTCATAGCCCGAACGGATGATCGCGAGGTCCCATGGACCCTCGACGACTTGGTCGAACGTGAAGGTCGTGCCTTCGCGCGTCGCGAGGCGGTGGATCGCTTCGACGTTCCGCGTCGTCGTGAACGCGTCAGCTCGAGTCCACCACACGTAGATCAGCGGAAGCGAGAGCACGATCGCGGCCGCGATGGCCTTGGTCTTGGACGTGCGCATCGGCTCCCCCACTTCGGTCGGGATGCTCCTCCGCCGTGTGGGGCGCAGTGGCTACTTCCCCGCGCGCTTCTTCTCTTGCGCGACCCACGGCGCGAACTTCTCGAGCAGGTAGGAGCTCTCGGCGTACTCGGCGGCGAAACCCTTCTCCGCCGACTCCGCGCGAATCGCTTCCTTGTCGCGCGCGAACGTCTCCGTCAGGAGGTCGAAGCGCTCGTCGAGCGCCATGTGGCTGTGGATCTCGTCGGCCTGGTCGATGCGGCCGATGCGGTCGAGCAGGAAGATCGCGTCCTCGCAGACCGGGTCGATGGCTTCTTCGACGCGGTTCCAGCGCTTGTGCGCCTCGGTGACCGAGTCGCATTGCGCCTGGGCGTCGGACAGCATGCGGGCGAACTTCGCTTCGAGTGCTTTCGCGTCCATCACGCGTCGTCGTCTTTCTTCTCGGCCTCCGGCGCGGGCGTGTCGACCGCGGGCGGGGCTTCCTCGCCGCGTTCCTTCTTCAGGCCGTCGAGGAGTTGCTCCATCTTGAACGCGCCCTCGACCGAACGGTCGAACACGAATTCGAGGTGCGGCACCGATCGTGTTTCGCAGACCTTCGCGATCTCGTGTTGGACGTAACCGCGCGCATCCGCCAGCGCGTGCTCGACGCGCGAACGATCGCCCTCGGTGCCGAGCACCGAATAGAAAATCTCGACCCTCGCCAAGTCCTTCGACATCTTCGCGCGAGTGATGGTCACGAAGCCGATGCGCGGATCGTGGAGCTCGAACAGCACCACTTGAGCCACGCGCTCTTTGATGCGTTCCGCCAATCGACTGCCGCGTTCGAACTTCATCGCACCCTCACAACATCTCGAGCGAATGGTCGAGCAACTCGGCTTCCGGATGGATGCGGAGCTGCCGCAGGATCTCTTCGAGCTCGTGCGCCACGTGACTGGAGTCCGAACCGACCGCGGCGAAGCCGAGCACGATCGACTGCCACAGGTCCTGATCGTCGACTTCGGCGACCGAGACGTTGAAGCGCGCCTTGATGCGGTCCTTGATCTGTCGCACGACGCGCCGCTTCTCCTTCAGGGAGTGCGATGCGCGCATGCGCAATCGGGCTTCGAGCACGCCGACTTCGAGCATCACGAATTCCCGTGCGGTCGCGGCTCGCCGTGACCACCGCGATCAGATCGGGCCGAGCAGGCGCTTCTCCTGCGAGATCTCGAACGCCTCGACCACGTCGCCGACCTTGATGTCGTCATAGCCTTCGACGCGCAAGCCGCACTCGAGGCCTTCCTTGACCTCGCGCACGTCTTCCTTGAAGCGCTTCAGCGATTCGAGCTTGCCGGTGTAGATCACGCGGCCATCGCGCGTCAGGCGGATCTGCGCATTGCGGCGCACGATGCCGTCGCGGACGATGCAACCGGCGATATTGCCGAGCTTGCTGACCTTGAAGACTTCCTTGATCTCGACGTGGCCGAGGACCGTCTCCTTCGAGACCGGCGACAGGGCGCCTTCCATGGCCTTCTTCAGGTCGTCGATGAGTTCGTAGATGACCTGATACGTGCGCAGCTCCGTACCGCGGACTTCGGCCAACTGCCGAGCCTTGTCGTCGGCGACGACGTTGAAGCCGATGACGACCGCCTTCGAGGCGGCCGCCAGCAGGACGTCGTCCTCGCTGATCCCGCCGAGGGCGTCGCGGATGACGCGCACCTTGACCTCGGACGTCTTCAGCAGCTCGAGCTCGCGACGCAGCACTTCGATCGAGCCTTTCACGTCGGCCTTCAGCACGACGCGAATCTCTTCGACCTTGCCCGCCTCGAGGTTCTGGAACAGGTTTTCGAGCGTGATCGTCGCGGACGGCGACGGCCCGGCGACGCGCGCCGCGCGCTCCTTGGCCTCGCGCTCTTCGGCGACTTCGCGAGCCTTCTTCAGGCTCTCGACGACGTACGCCTTCTCACCGGCATCCGGGGCCGCGCCGAGTCCGATGACGTTGACCGGCGTCGACGGACCCGCTTCTTGGATCGATTGACCCTGGTCGTTCATCAGCGCGCGGATGCGACCGAACGAGGTGCCCGCGAGCAGGATGTCGCCGACGCGCAAGGTGCCTTCGCGGACCAGCACGGTCGCGATCGCGCCGAGCTGTTCGTCCTTCTTGGCTTCGAGCACCGTCGCCAGCGCGGGGCGCGCCGGATCGGCCGTGATGTCCATGATCTCGGCCTGCAGCAGGATCTTCTCGAGCAGTTCCGGGATCCCGGCGCCGGTCGTCGCCGACACTTTGGCGGCCAGCGTTTCACCGCCCCATTCCTCGACCATCACGCTCTTCTGCGCGAGCTGTTGCAGCACCCGATCCGGATTGGCCTCGTGCTTGTCGCACTTGTTCAACGCGACGACGATCGGCGTGTCGGCGGCCTTGGCGTGTTGGATGGCCTCTTCGGTCTGTGGCATCACGCCGTCGTCGGCGGCGACGACCAGCACGACGATGTCGGTGATGTTCGCACCGCGCGACCGCATCTCGGTGAACGCGCGGTGACCCGGCGTGTCGAGGAACGTGATCGATTGGCCCGACGGCGCTTTCGCCGTGTAGGCACGCGTGCATTGCGTGATGCCGCCGGCTTCGCCCGCAGCGACGTTGGTCGCGCGGATCTTGTCGAGCAACGAGGTCTTGCCGTGGTCGACGTGACCGAGGAAGGCGACGACCGGAGGACGCGCGAGACGCTTCTTCGTCGTCGGCTCTTGCTGCGCCATTTCCTTGTGGAACGCGTCCTGCTGTTCGAGGAACGCCTCTTCCTTGCCCTTGGCCGACGTGATGCTGACCTCTTTTCCGAGTTCGGTCGCGGCTTCGAGGACCGCCGTTTCGTCCAGAGCGGCACTCACGCCGAGCATCTGGCCCTTGCGCATGAAGAGATTGATGAGCTGATTCACCTTCACGCCGAGCGCCTGCGACAGGTCGCGCACGCTGATCGGGACGATGATTTCGATCGCGCCGGTCGGGGCCGTGATCGGGCTCTTCCGTCCCGATTTGCGCGGCCCGACGCGACGCGGCGGACGGCGGCCGTGCGGACCGCGCTGCACGTGTCCGACGCGGATGCCCTGGAGCAGCGGATCTTCTTCGTCTTCCGGCGTCCATAGCGACGCGTCCGGCTTCGGCTTCAAGACCGACTGCTTGCGCTTCTCGTCGCGGTCGGACGTCTTGCCGAACCGGTCGTCCTTGACCTCGGTGTCGTCCTGGGTGGCTGCGCCGCCACCCGGTGTCGGCGCCTGGGCCGCGATGTTGCGGCTGCGCTGGATCTCTTCTTGCGGCAATTCGATGCGCCCGACGATTTTCGCGCCCGTCGCAGGACGACGGCGCGGGGTCGGGACTTGCAAGACCTTGCCGGTGGTCGGCGCGATCTCGGTCGAGCGGGACGCTGCGGCGGCGACCGGCTTCGGCTCGGGCTGCGTCGCGTGCGGAGCCGCATGCGGCGCGTGCGGAGCCGGAGGCGTCGGGGTCGCAGCGGGAGCTGCAGGCGTCGGAGCTGCGTGCGTATGCGTCACCGTCGGTGCGGCGGGTTCCGTCGACGCGGAACCGCCGTCGTCGCGCGCATCGTTGCTGACCGTCGGTTCGAGCTCCGGCTCGGGATCCGGCTGCGTTTGCGGTTCTTCGGTCGCTTCCTCTTCGTATTCGGGCTCGGCGCCAGCGTCGGCCGTCTCGGCTCCGACCATCGACTCGCCGGTCTCGGACTCGAGTTCGAGCGCACTGCCTTCGCCCGTGCCGTCGTCCCCACCGGGTTCGTCGGACTTGCGAGCACGACGTCGACGCGGAGCGGCTTTCGCGTCCTTCGGTTCCTCGACCGCGACGGGAGCGACTTCAGGAGCGGGAGCGGCGTCGCCGTACGTCTCGCGATACGCCGCCTTCAGCAACGCGATCTCGCCAGGCGCCAGCGTCGCCGAATGGTTCTTGGCTTTGAGATTGAGTTCCTTCGCCAGCTGCAAGAGCAGCTTGCTCTCGGCCCCAATCTCTTTCGCCAGTTCGTGCAGCCTCATATCGCCTGAATGCACCTCGCGTCACGGACACCGTCAACCGGCGTCCGACGTGCCCTTGCTGTCGTCGTTCGTGTGAGACACCGGCGGCATGGATCCGCCTTGGAGCAGCGCTTCGGTCGCGGCGCGGGTCTCGAGGTCCTCGGCGGAGCCGGGCTCGATGTCCGCGACGGCGGCTTGCGTCGGGCTCTGGATCTTGATCTCGAAGCCCGACAGGCGCGACGCCAGTCGGACGTTCTGGCCCTTGCGACCGATCGCCAGCGACAGTTGGTCGTCGGCGACCAACACCACGGCGATCTTGTTGTGCTCGTCGAGGTCGATGTTCGAGATGACCGCCGGACGCAGCGCGTTCACGATCAGCTCGGGGAGGTTGTCGCTCCAGCGAATGATGTCGATCTTCTCGCCGTTCAACTCGTCGGTGATCGACTTGATGCGCGTCCCGCGGATGCCGACGCAGGCGCCGACGCAGTCGACGCGCGAGTCGTTCGACACCACCGCCAGCTTGGTGCGGAAACCCGGTTCGCGCGCGATCGCCTTGACCTCGATCACGTGATCGGCGATCTCGGGCACCTCGAGCTCGAACAGCTTCTGCACCATCTCCGGCGCGGAGCGCGAGAGCATGATCTTCACCTTCGGGCCGACCTTCTTGACGTCGTAGATGATCGCTTTGACGCGATCGCCCGGGTTGTAGTTCTCTCCGCGCACCTTCTCGTGCCGCGGAATGATGCCCTCGGCGCGGCCGAGATTGACGATGACGTTGCCGCCCTCGATGCGCTGCACCGTGCCGGTGACGATCGAGTAGACCTTGTGCTCGTAGTCGCCGTAGATCACGTCGCGTTCCGCGTCGCGGATGCGCTGGATGATCACTTGCTTCGCCGTCTGTGCGGCGATCCGACCGAGGTCCTTGAGGTCGATGTCCGTCGCCTCTTCCTCGCCTTCCCAGGGGATGATCTCGCCGGTTTCGCGGTCGATCTCGATCTGGAGGTTCGGGCGTTCGCCGTACTTCTTGCGCGCGGCGGTGAGCAGCGCGGCCTCGATCCCCTCGAACAGGATGTCTTTGTCGATATCCTTGTCCCGGTGAATCGTGTCGATGAGGCGGATCAGTTCCTGACCGTTCATCGTGCGTCCATCCTGCTCCGTTGCAGACCGCGTTGCGGTCAAACCAAGACGAACGGCGCGGCAACGCGCCGACCGTGGGCTCGACTCGCCGCCATCAGCGAGTTCGAGCGGCTTCGGAGAAAGGACGGTCACCAAACGAAAAGAGCGGGCAGAGCCCACTCTCTGAGGTCCTACCCCGAAGCGTGTGAGGCGTGATCCTAACCCTCGACCAGATCCGATGCAACGGTGCACGCGACGCGCGCGTGCGGAGCCCAATCCGCAACGGCCCTCGCCGACGGCTGTTTCCATGGTTGGGACTCGCGCTCGTCCTGGGGCCAGGTGTCGCCACGGCGCGGCCCACCGTGCGCCAGGACGATTCCGCCTCGCCGCGCTCCGCGTCGATCGAGGCCCTCGAAGCCGTGATCGAACAACCGTTTGCGCACGCGGACGCCGCTCTGCTGACGCGAACGTGGCAGAACGGCTCGCCGGCGGAGCGCCTCGCGGCGGCCATCCTCGAGCTGCGCGCCGAGCCGACTCCCGAGCGCGTCGAGCTCGTTCGCGATTTCGCGCGTCGAGCCGCGATCACCGACGTCCGACGGCTCGTCGACGCCGCCCCGCGCCCGCTCGCGAGCGGATTTGCGCCACTCGTCGCCGAGCTTGCCGACCGTCCCCACGTCGCTGCGACCGAACTCGCAGCCGATCTCGCGGCAGCGCTCGAGCGCCCCGCCGCACAACAGGCGTTGCTCGACCTCGCCCGATCGAGCGGCTCGGCCGCGGTCGAGCGCGACCGGGCGCCGATCTGGACGGCATTGGCCGCGGTCGGCGACGAGGTCGCGGCGGCCGCGGTGATCGGCGATCTGAACGAGCCCGGCTCCCTCGGAACCACCGCACGCGCGGCGGTTCTGGCGATCGCCGATCGAACGCTGTCCCAGGCGCGGATCGCGGACGGAGTCGCGCTGCTCGCCGCAGCCGCGCGCGCAGCACCGCGCGATCGCGGCATGGCGCTGCGCCATGCGGCCGGGCTCGGTCTCTATCTCGATCGGCGCGACGACGCGCGCGCGATCCTGAATGACCTGCTGGCACGCGCCAGCGTCGACATGCGCTCGCCGACGTTCGCGAAGGACGAAGCCGACGCTCGACTCGGGTTGGCGTCGTTGGCAGTCCTGGATGGCGACCTCGGCACCGCCGCCGCCGAGATCGAGCGGGCGATCGTGCGCTTCGGCGAGCCCCGCGAACACCGCCGCGAGCGCAAGGTCGTGCGCTGTCGACTCGAACTGATGAAAGCGCTCGTCGCGCTGCGCGCCGGCCAACCGACGCAGGCGGCAGCGACGATCGAGCGCGCGATCTTGCACGCGCCGTACGAACAGGACTACTGCACGTTCGACGATGCGCTGACCGGGCCGTTCGGGCCCGCCGCGCTGCTCGATCTGCTGCGGCGCCTCGGCCAAGGCGAATTCGCGGTCGAGTTCTTCGTGGCGTTGACCGACGCGCTCTCGCGCGTGGCGTCGACGTCGACGATTCGCATCGGGCTGGTCGCGATCGCCGGCCCGATGAACGGTCCCGAAGCGAGCGACGATCGCTCGCGCGTCAAATCGTGGCAGCATCTGCGCTACGTCGAAGCGCTGCTCGCGGTCGGGCGCAGCACCGAGGCCGAAGCCCACGCCACGCGTGACCTCGCCCGCCTCGACGGCACCGAGCCCTGGGTCAATCGCTGGCTCGAAGCCGAATTGCAGATCGCCCGCGCGCGCGCTCTCGTCGACCTCGGCAGGCCGGACGAAGCCGCGCGCTCGTTGGAGTCGGCGGCGTCGACGCTGCGGCAACTCGGAGAACTGTCGATCTTGGCGGAGATCGAAGACGTGCATGACCGCGCGCTCGACGGTGCGCCGCCATTGCGATCGCCCGTGCGTGATCGCGAAGCCGTGGCACGCGTCTTTCGCGCACGCGTTGAACGCAACGCCGGCTCCGAAGCCGCGGCCCGCGCTGCGTTGGTCGCTGCCTGGAAGGTCGACCCGATGAGCGACGACGTCGTGGTACAGAGCGCGGCCTGGAGTACCGACGCGGCATTGGCCACGCGCGTGTTGGCCACGATCGCGCCGACGGGCGCCAACCTCGTCGGCCTCGCACGCGTCGCGGCCGCGCACGGTCGCGTGGACGACGCGATGACGTGGCTCGAGCGCCTCGACGGCTGGAACGCGTGCGTTCCGCAGCGGGCCGCTCTCGATCGCGCGGCGTTCTCACGCGATGCCGACTTCACGGCGTTGCGGTCCATCGAGCGCTTCCGCGGATTCGTCGGCGACACTCCGTGAGGTCGCCCGAGCCGCCGACGCGAACGTGACGATCGAACCACGCGCAATCGTGCGCCCGACCGTCCACAGCCGCACGAGCAGGTCTATACTTCGACCGCGCGCGCACTCGTGAACCCGCGCGCCGGAACTCGCCATGCGCATCGTCTTGAACGGCACTCCCCACGACGTCGAGCCCGGCACCACCGTCGCCGATCTCGTCGCGCGCTCGACCAAGCCGGCCGAACTCGTGGCCGTCGAGATCAACCGAACGATCGTGCGCCGACGAGCCCATGCGACGACCCCGCTCACCGAAGGCGACACCGTCGAAATCGTCACGCTCGTCGGAGGAGGCTGAACTCATGGATGCGTTGAAGGTCGGTCCGTACACCCTGAAGTCGCGCCTGATCCTCGGCACCGGCAAGTATCCGGACTTCGAGACGATGAAGCGCGCGTTCGCAGCAGCCGAGGTGGACTGCGTCACGGTCGCCGTGCGTCGCGTGGACTTCAACGCGAAGGAGACGGTGCTCGACCACATCGACCGCGCCCACATCCAACTGCTGCCGAACACCGCCGGCTGCTACAGCATCGAGGATTCGCTGCGCACCGCGCGACTCGCGCGCGAGTTGCTCGACACCGATCTGATCAAGCTCGAGGTCATCGCCGACGACAAGACCTTGCTGCCCGATCCGATCGCGACGCTCGAAGCCACCAAAGTCCTGGTCGCGGAGGGCTTCGTCGTCATGGCGTACACCTCCGACGACCCGGTGCTCGCGCGGCACCTCGAGAAAGCCGGAGCCGCGGCGGTCATGCCGCTCGGCTCGGGAATCGGGACCGGACAGGGCATCCTCAACCCGCAGAACATCCGCATCATCGTCGACACGCTCAGCGTGCCCGTGATCGTCGATGCCGGAGTCGGCACCGCGTCGGACGTCGCGATCGCGTTCGAACTCGGCGTTTCCGGCGTGCTGCTGAACACCGGCGTCGCGGCGGCGAAGGACCCCGAACGCATGGCCCGCGCGATGAAGCTCGGCGCACATGCGGGCTTCGAGGCCTATCACGCCGGACGCATGCCGAAGCGGCCGTGGGCCCATGCGTCGTCGCCGACCAGCGGACGCATCCACGCGTGACGACCGACGTCGAGGCACCCTGGAGAGAACGACTCGACCGTGCGCGTGAACTCGTGCGCGAGTTGCGAGGCGGCGTGGTCGTGGCGTTCTCGGGCGGCGTCGATTCCGCGCTGTTGCTGCGACTGTGCGCGGACGCGTTGCCAGGACGCGTTCTCGCCGTCACGGCCGATTCGGAGTCGTACCCCGACGTCGACCGCACCGACGCGATCGCGTTCGCACGCTCGCTCGGCGTCCCGCATCTGTTCGTGCGCACGCACGAACTCGAGAACGAGGCGTATCGCAAGAACGACGCCAACCGCTGCTACTTCTGCAAGCGCTCGCTGTTCGAAACACTCGCGCCCCTCGCGCGCGAGCGCGGGCTCGACCATCTCGCGTTCGGCGCCAACGCCGACGACGAAGGGGATTTCCGCCCCGGTCATCGCGCAGCCCACGAGTTCGCGGTGCGCGCGCCGTTGCTCGACGCCGGGTTGACGAAGGCCGACGTGCGCGCGGCGAGCCGCGAACTCGGCCTCACGCTGTGGGACAAGCCCGCGTCGGCGTGCCTCGCGTCGCGCATTCCGTACGGGACCGCGATCGACGAGACGATGCTGCGACAGGTCGAACACGCCGAGACTGCGCTCCGCGCCCTCGGCCTACGGCAAGTGCGCGTTCGCCATCACGGCGACGTCGCGCGCATCGAACTCGGAGCCGGCGAACTCGAACGGGCGCTCGCGGAACTCCGCGCGCAGATCGTCGCCGGCGTGCGCGCGGCGGGATTCGCGTGGGTCACGCTCGATCTGGACGGCTACGTCCACGGCAGCCTGAACCGCCTGCTGCGCGAACCGTCCTGACGCGGGCACGCGCCTGTTCGTCGAGCAACGCTCGATTCACTTCTTGCGATGCGGCAACAGCGTGTCGATCAAGGAGCGCGCGCCGCGATAGCCGGCGACTCGGTCGAGCACGCGACCTTTCGCGTCGACGACGAGGACGAGCGGCAACGCGTCGACCGCGAATCGCTCGGCCAATTCGCGGTGGCGATCGGGATCGAGCCGAACGCAGACCAAACCGTTCAGGATGCCGCGGACCTCGGCGTCCTTCAGCGTGCGCTCTTCGAAACGCGTGGAGCCGCGGCTCCACGGAGCCGACACGAGCACGAACACCGAGCGCTCCGTACTGGCGGCCTGCGCCAGCGCGCCGTCGTAGGTCTCGACCCACGGGATCGGCGTTTCGTCGCGCGGGCGATTGGGTTCGAGCAGCGTCGGATCCTCGCGCATTTCGGCTTCGCGCAGTTCCTCGTCGGACGCCGGCGACAGGTCCGCGCGGCCACCCTCCGCGGAAACGAAGTCGAGCTTGAACGGGCGCTCGCGGATGCGCACCGGAACGCGGCCCGGGCGCCAGACCCCGTCCTTCAGCAGGTCGACGTCCGGTCGATCTTCGACCACGGCGTAGATGCAATGGCGCGCGAGGAAGATGCCGTCGCAATCGCCGTCGGCCACGCCGATGCGCACGCGCGTGTCGTCGATGTAGATCGTGCCTTCGCGCCACGACGCCGAAACCGCGAGTGCCTGCTCCGGCAATCCCTCGCGCGGGTACCAGATGTACAGCGAGAGCGCGTAACGCTCGCGCGGGCCGTGGCCGTAGTAGAGCTCGAACTCGAGGTTCGTGAACTCGCCGTACCAGACACCGCGGTCTTCGACGAAGGTGCCCGTACCTCGGCGCGGACTGCCTTCGCTGCGCAAGTCGAGGTCCTGGTCGACGTCGATCCAGATCTCGTCGTAGACCGTCGACTCGGGATCGCTCTGGTCCAGCGCGAACCACGTCTTCGCGCCCTTGCCGAGCCGAAGCGCTCCGTAGAGCGGCATCTCGGAGTGGAAGGCCGGCGTGCCGGTGATCTCGACCGGGCGATCGAGCGACAAGTCGATCGTCGCGGGACGATCGTTCTTCGGACCGCGCTGGCCGGGCGCCGGCATCCGAAGCTCGAGCACGCCGCCGAAACGCACACCGAGGCTCTTCGCCGTCAAGTCGTCGGAGTCACCGACTTCCGGGACCGACTCGTCGGTGGACTCCGGCGTCGCGGGAACCGGTGGATCCTGGGGCAACGCCGCGAAGAAAGCGACCGACGACAACCAAGCGGCGTACAGCGCGACGAGCATCCACGGTCTCCGGGAACGAGCGCGCCGGAGGTCCCGGCACGCGAACCCTCATTTCGACAAACGCCGGGCCATCAAACAAGGGCTCATTTGCTCGAGCGGCGGCCAGCGGCCGGAATACGGAGGCTCCGCCTCCGTGGGCCTGGCTGGGGCCGAAGGCCCCAGACCCCAACAAGAGGCGGGGGGAACGAAGTTCCCCCCGCACCCCCCTCGTTCGACCGCTCGCGGTCGAACGACCAAAGGGGGGCTTCACAAACGAGCGAAGCCCCCCTTTGGGAACCCCCGCGCCCTTGAGTCGCGCGTGAGACTTCACGCGAAGGGACGTCGAGAACGGGCTCGCTGCGGCCATTCAAAGCCGCAGGGGTGGCTTCTCGACGGCGTGATTCGCGACCCTTGTGGATCTCGCCCCAGGTGACGTACTGACGAGACGCGTAGAGCGGATCGCCACGGCTGCGGCGGGCTGCTGAATGGCCGCAGCGAGAGCCCGTTCTCGACGTCCCTAGGCGACGGAGTGGTTACTCGGGCGCGCGCGAGCTTGAACCCGAGGGAGAACTTCGGGTCGCGCTTCGCGCTCCGCGGTGGCGATTGAAGGAGTGGGGACAGAGCAGATGAGGGGACTGTCCCCACCCGAGCTCGACGGCCATGACGGGGACGGAGGCGCGTCTGTCCCCGATCTGTCCCCCGGTGGCGTTCTTGTCCGGCTAGCCGGACGCCGTTGCCGGCGGCTCCGTTGGCCGGGGCTTCGGGTCAGCGTTGGAAGATCGGCAGGTACTGGTAGTCGATCTGCAGCATCAAGCACGCCGTCGCGGTCGCATAGACCTGACCGTACTGATCGTCGTTGAAGCTGCCCTTGTCGTTGCGGCGGCCCCCGAGGTCTTCGACGAGGAGTGGGAACCAGCGCTCCCAGAGCTTGCGATCGCGGTGCGCGTAGTACGCCTGCGCCGCGTAGAGGCGTGCGTACCACGGAAACTTCTGGTCTTCGAGGTAGTGCGCGTGCGGCTCGAACACCGGGTCGTTGCGCTTCATGAACTCGAGGCCGAGGTCGATCACCGTGGAGTCGTAATCGCCCGATGCGTTCAGTGTGGAGATCGCCGCGGCGGTCAGCGCGTACGTGACGCTCTCGACGCCGGTGATCTGGTACTTGAAGCCGCCGTCGCCGGGGCGCTGCGATTTGCGCACGTACTCGACCGCTGCGTCGATGACGGTCTTGTTGACGTCGATGCCGACGTCGCGCGCGGCGCGCAACGCTTGGATCATCGTGATCGTGACCGAGCCTTCGTCGAGGTTGTCGCCTGGTTGATAGAACCAGCCGCCCTTGTCGCTCTGCGACGACTCGATCAACAGCACCGCACGCTGCAGCGCGACCTTCATGCGCGCTTGGTCCTGGCGCATCTTGGATTCGGCGGCATCGCCCAGACGCGGATCGGGCGCGAGCGTGCCGTACGCCTCCGCGATCGCGAGCGTCGCGTAGCCGTGGCCGTGCGTTCGCGAAGTCGAATCGGACTCGACCTTGAAGTAGCCGGGAACGAGCGGGACGCCGTCCTTGCCGAGCGGGCCCGGCGGCGCTCCGTCGAGTTCGAGGTCGATCTGGTGGTCGAGCAAGTACTCGATCGCGGTACGGACTTGCTGCTGGTACGCCCCCCGCCCCAGCGTCGAACCGTTGGCCATGAACGCGAGCGCGGACAGCGCCGTGACGGCCAACGGGGCTTGGATGACGTCCTCGCCGCGCACGGCCGAGAACGAGCGGTCGTCGTTCTGTTGTCCGGCGAGGAACGCGAGACCCTCGTCGACCATGACGGCGACCCGACGATCGAGATCGTCGTCGCGCGTCGGCTCACTGCTGCGCTCCGACTCGGAGAATCCGCTCGCGGACACCGACCCCGTCGACGCGGCGCTCGTGAGGACCACGAGCACCACGAACCACGTGGGAGCGGCGTGACGAGCGGTTCGGCTCATCCGTCGTTCTTCCCGCTCTTGCGGTAGTACTCGTCGAGGATGCGGCGGTATTTGGCCGGGATGCGGTCGTAGCTGCGCGCGTCGATCTGCTCCTGGACCTTCGGCGGCAGGTTGCCCCACCGCCCGCGCGTGTCCTCGCGCTCGTGCTTCTCGGTCTCGGACGGCGGCGGCTTCATGCCCTCGTCGCGCTGCTCGCCCTTGCCCTTCTCCGGTTCGCCGTCCTCGGGCTTGCGCTCGCCCTGCGACTGGTCCTGCGGTTTGGGCTGGCCTTGCTCCTTCAGGTTCTCCGGCTCTCGGTCCTTCTCGCGTTCCTGATTCTGCTGCTGCGGCGGCTGATCCTGCTGGTTCTGCGACTCGCCCTGACTCTCGCTCGACTTCTTGTACTTCGTCAGCCGCGCCAGCTCCTCGATGTTGTCGATGACCTGGTTCTGCGCGTCGCGCGTCTGCTGCAGCAGCTTCTCGATGTTCTTCTTCACGTCGTCCATGGCGGCCTTGGCGTCGGCGCCAACCCCTTCGTCGGCGCGCAGCAGCAGATCGTCGATCTTCGCCAGGTCCTTCTTGATCTGTGCGATGAGCTGCTTCGCCTTCATCTCGTCCGAATCCTGCGCGAGCGCGAAGCTCGCGAGGACGAACGACGAACCGAGCGTGATCAGGATGCGCTTCATCACTTGCCCTCCTCGGACGGCTCGGGCTGCCCCGGCGTCATGTCGTCGGGAACGAGGTTGCTGAACAACTCGGTGATCTTCGAATGCTGGTGACCCATGCGGATCAAGCGATCGCGCGTGATGTCGTCGAGACCCTCGGTGCCGAGCTCGGGGTGGTTCTTCAGGAACGCGTCGATCTTGCGCAATGCGTCCTCCTCCATGCGCTTGACCATCAACAGCTCGGCGAGTTCCGGGATCAATGGCTTCTTTCCCGACTGCTGCTGCGGCTGGTTCTGTTGTTCCTCGGGCTTCTCCTCTTCCGTCTTCGACTGGCGTCGACGGTCGAGCTCTTCCTTCAAGGCTCCGAGCAACTGGTCGTAGCGCGCCACGACGTCTTGCTGCAGCGCCTGCGTGTCGGCGTCGGTCGAGAACGGACGCACCGACAAGCGCTCGTCGACATGCGCGAGGTCCTCGGAATTGCGCTCGAGCAAGAACGTGAACACCTTGGCGCCGTCCTCGCGCAGCTTGCCGTTGACGTCGTCGTTGCGCTGCCTCAGCGTCTTCGTGCGCGTCGCGAGCTGCCGCACGCGTGAACGCGCCGACCGCGACAGGTTGCCGTCCTTCTCGGCACGCTCGAGTTCGATCGCCCCGGTCTCGTCGAGGACCGCGCGTTGCTCGTCGCGCAGCTTGGTCAGCTCCTCACGGACCTTCACCAGCAGCTCTTCCTGGCGCAGGTTCTCGTAGCGATCCTGTTGCTGCTGCAGTTCCTGCTCGGCCTTGTTCAGGTACTTCTCGGCTTCCTGCTGGCGCTCCGACGCCTCTTCGCCGTCTTCCTGCTCGAGTTGCTGACGGCCTTTCTGCATGCGCTCGTTCGCGCCTTGCAGCGACTCCTGGCCCTTCTGTTGCTTCTTCTCGCGCAGCCGATCCATCAGATCGCGCGTCTTCTGCGCGAGTTCCTCCTGGCGCTTCGCCAGGTCCTGGTACTCCTCCTTGCGCTCCTGCGGAGTCATCGACTCCTTGGCGCCCGCGTCCGTCGCGGCGAGTTCCTGCTGCATCTGCTGCAGTTGCTCGATCGCCTGCTGTTGCTGCTCTGCCGCTCGTTGCGGGTCCGATTGCTGCAGCGAGCGCGTCGCGGACTGTTGTTGCGCCGACGCCTGCGAGGACGCTTGCTGCGCGCGTTCGACGGCCGGCTGCTGCTGCGGCTGACTCGCGGTCTTGAGGCGCTCCAGGAGTTGCTCGAGCTCCTTGGTCTGCGCACGCAGGTAGTCCTGCTTCTGCGCGAGTTCCGAGCGCTGCGCTTCTTGCGGCGCGGTCGCTCGGGCCATGGCGTCCTGCGCCTGCGACAGAGCCTTTTGCGATTGCTGTTGCGAACCGAGCGCCGCGGCTGGCTTGCTCTCGCGCTGCTCGCTGGCCGCGGCCTGCGCCTGTTGCGCCGCCTGCTGCGCGGCTTGCGCCGCCTGCTTCATCGCTTCCGCGCGCCGCTGCGCGCCGAGCTGACCCGAGTTCGCGGACGCCTGCGCCTCGCGCTCGAGCGCGGCGGCGGCTTGCTGCGCGCCTTGCGCGATGGCGTCTTGTCGTTGCGCGCGCGCCTCCGCGGCCTTCGCTTGGTCGCCCGACTTCGGCGCGGACTTCGACGTCAGCGCGGAGCGCGCCTCGTCGAGCGCCGAGTTCGCGGCGCGCGCCTGTTGCTCGGCGGTCGCCGCGTCGTTCGCGCGCGCCGCCTCCGCGGCGGCCTTCGCCGCGTCCTCCGCGCGCTTCGCGTGTTCCGCGGCGGATTTCACGGCCTCCTGCTGCTCGCGGGCCGCGGCGGCATCGGCTGCGTTCGCCTCGGGCGCCGCGGCCTGCGCGGCCTGCGCATGCTCCGCTTCCCGCAGTGCGTCTTGCAGCGCGGCGATCGCGTCCTGCGCCTTGGTCTGCGCCGCGAGGAACGCGTCGCGCTGCTGCGACGCGAACGCCGCAGTGGGTTTTCCATCCGGCTTCGACGTGGATCTCGCCGCGGCGCTTTCCGCGGGGGTTTCGGACTTCGCCGCGTCGGCTTCGGACGTCTTCGCCGTGCTCGTCTGCGGGCTCGGTTCGCCTTGCGCGGAGTTCTGCTCGCCCGCTTGCGGCTTGGGGTCACCCGTTTGCGGCTTCACCTCGCCGCTCGTCGGTTGCGTCGGGGATGCCGAGCTCGGGGACGGCGAGGTCTCGGACGACTTCGCGCCCGCGTCCTCATGCTCCGCTGCGGAGGACTCCGACGGACGCGACGTGCCTTGCTCGCGCGGCTGACCGTCCTCGGCGCGCGCGGCGTCGGAACCGTTCGCGTCCTGCGCTTGCTCGATCGCGGCCCGTTCCGCTCGCTGCGCGCGATCGATCTGCTCCAGCGCCGACTTCAAGCTGGCTTCGAGCGCATCGCGCGTGTCGTCGATCGCCGCGGCCTGCTGCGCCGCCAACTGGTCGAGCTGCTGCGCGAGCGACGTCGCCGGATCCGCCCCGAGTCGTTCCGTCGCGGCCTTCAACTCCTGCTGCTTTTGCAGGATCTCGTTCGCCATCTCCTTGGCCTGATTCGCGATCTGCTGCGGGTCGTCGCCGATCTTCTGGGTTTCCTTGCGCACCTGCTCCTGTTCGGAGCGCAGCGCCTGAATGGTCTCGAGCGCTTGGCGCACGGCGGCGAGTTGTTCCTCGAGCTGCTCCATCTCCTTGCGATCGAGCAGGATCGTGTAGACCGATTCCAACCGCTTCAGCACCGCTTCTTGGCGCTCCACGGTGGTGAAGTTCGTCGCACGCAGCTCCGGCAGGAGTTCGTCGATGCGGTCCGTGAGCCGCTCGTCGCGCAGCGCGGTCAGCGCGAGCTTCAATCGTTCGGACGCTTCGACCTTGCCTTCGCGCGCCAGGGTCTCGGCCAGGCGCTCCATCTTCGATTCGATCTTCTTGAGGCGGTCCTTGATGGCGCGCTGGTCGCCTTCGAGGCGGCCCAGATCGGCGTCCTCGCCCGGGTTGGGGCCGGCGTACGACGGCGCCGCGAGCAACAGGCACGCGAGCACGGCGATTCGATTCCAGCGCATCATGGCGTCTCCGTTCGGCTGCGACCGCTCACTTCGATTCCTTCTCGTCACCCTTCAACACCGACCGCGTCTTCGCGTTCAGGTCACGTTGGTCGTCCAGCAAGTCGCGGAACATCGTGACGATCTCCTGATAGTCCTCCCACTCGTCCATCTTCTCGAGCAACTGGTCGATGCGCGCGAGCGCGGCTTCCTCGGCCGCCAGCGCATTCTTCAACTCGCCCGGCCGCGCGGCGTCGTCGGTCGTCAATCGCGCGGCGTTGATCGCGTTCGAAGCCTGCGGCGACAGACGCTCGCCGACGTCGAGGATCGCGCTCAACATCTCGAGCAGCCGCCCCAGGACGTCGAGTTGCCCGTACGCCCCGGCGGCCCACTGCTCGACCAGCGGCCGATAGACCGTGGTGTCGATGCCGTCGATCACGGTCGAGCGGCGCTTGCCCTCGACCAACTGCTGCAGCAGACGTTCGGCGCCGGCCGACCCGTCGAGTCGGTTGAACACGAAGCTGTCGAACAGGTCGGCGAACTCGCCGGTCAATCGCAGTGCGCGGTTGGTGACTTGGTTCTGTCCGACCTCGAGCGCGGCGAGGTCCGTCACTTGGGGCTTCGCCTCACCGTCCGATCCGGCGAAATCGTCGATGACGCCGCGCAGTCGTTCGATCTTCTCGGCCTGCAGCGCGCGCAGTTGCTTGACCTCGTCCTTGCGCCGGATCTGACGCTCGGTGAGTTCGCGCAACAGCTCGCTCTCCGACACGATGTCGATCCGGCGATCCTTCACGTCGGCGCGGTTACCGACCTTCGAACCGTCCAACTCTTCTTTGTTGTCGACGGCGCCGACCGAATAGGTGAACGAGTCGTTCAATTGCGCCGCGCGCGGACCGGCTTCGTGCGGGAACTGCGTCGCGGCGAGATCGAGCAGCGAGTACGTCAGCAGACGCGCACGCACGGCGGGATCCTGCGCGTCCTTGGCCAGATCGATCTCGACCGGCGTCGTCAGTCCGTGCGGGGTCAGCCCCATGGTCAGCGCCGCGATCCCGAAGTCGTCGTCGACCGCCACGCGGATCGGCACGATGCCGTTCTGGACCACGTTCAAGTCGGCGAGCTGAGGCTCGAGCAAGCGCAGGACCGGCGCGCGGTCCTTGATCGCGACGACCGCGTAGGTCGCGGGCTCGAGGTTCTTGAAGCCGTTCGCGCCGGTCAGGTGCAGCGAGTACGACGTCGATTCGGTGACGACGAACGAACCGACCATCGCGGTTCGCGCAGCGGCGGTGTTCCCCGCGGGGTCCGCCGGCGCGCTCTCCAAGGCGATCTGGCCGTTCTCGCCTTCGAACACGAGCACGGCCGACTCCACCGGTTCGGACGTGTCGACGCGCAAGGTGACGCGCGTCCCGACCGGGGCTTCGAGGTCTCCGCGCGGCTCGACGCGACGAGCGAGGCCGGTGTAGGTCGGGAAGTCGAGCGTCGCCTCGACCGCGGCGACCGAGGGCGCGGCGAACACCGCGACGTCGATCGCGCGATCGGCGCCGTCGTCGTCACCGCCGCGCGCGACGAACGCGAAGTCCTCGCGCACGGCGCGGAATCGACCGGTCCATTCGCGCTCGCCGCTGCGCACGAGCGGCACCGTGCCGACGCCGGACGTGGGCGCGAGTTCGACGAACTCTGGGTCTTCACCGTCGACCAGGACGGTCACGGGCAAGCTCGCGCCGCGCGCGAGCTTCACGCGCGCCGGACGCTGCTCGTCGTGCTCGACGACGAAATGGGTCGCCGTCTCGGGGAACGAAACGCGCAACACCGTGCGCTGCGGCCAGCGCGCGTCGCCGCCGACGACGCGCTGCGCGAAGATGCGCGCCAATTGCGGATGCGTGACTCCGTAGCCGACGACCACGGCGACCAGCGCGGCCGCGGCGCCGACCATGCGCCACGCCGGCTTCGGATCCAGGATCGCGTCGAAGCGCACGGACCGCAGGCGCTGCTCGGTATCGCGGCGCAGGTCGTCGACCAGGTCGACCGACACGTTGCGACCGGGATCGAGCGCCGCTCCGTCGAGTTCGAGAACGGAGACCAACCGGCCGTCCAACTCGGGGAAGCGCTTCTCGACTTGCATCGCGATGTCGTGCGCGTCGATCGAGCGACGCAGCGGTGCGATCAGATCGCGCCACAGCACGCGAACGACGACGCCGATCGTGAGCGAAGCGAGCACGACGCGAACCGACGCCGGCAGCGACAACCAGCGGTCGAGCACGAACAACACCACGATCGCGAGCGCGAACACGGCGACCGACTTGCCGGCGCCGTAGCGAACGAACAACCCTTTCAGTCGGTTGCGCAGGCGCGCCAGATCGGAGCGGATGGTGGCGAGGTCGAGCATGGTTCAGCGCTGCAGGATCGGGAGGTAGTTGAAGGGGACTTGCAAGATGATCGTGGCGACCGCGGTCCCGAACGCATCACCCGGACCGACGTTGTTCCGCCAGCGCCCGTCGTCTTGCTGTTCGGCGAGCAGGTCCGCGCGCACGCGCGCGTAGTACCGCGTCCACCACGGATCGCCGGCGACATGCATCGCTTGCACCGCGTAGTAGTTGCCGTACCAGAAGAAGTAATGCGAGTGCCGGTCGCGCAGCTTGTCGTAGGTGATCTCGAGGACCTGCAGCGACTCGGTCAGGCGGTCGTCGGAGTAGACACCGGCGTTGTAGAGCGACGCGATGCCGGCCGCGGTGACGGCGAACGAGGAGCGCGTGCTCTCCTGCTTCTGATACATGAAGCCGCCGCGCCGGAAGAAGTAGTAGTCGTCCTCGTACTCCCAGCGCCCGCCCGGATGGCCGCGTTCGATGAACGACTCGCGCACGTACTGCACCGCGCGATCGATCGTGGAGCGCGGCACCTTGATGCCGATGTTGCGCGCCGACCGCAGCGCCATCAATTGGCACACCGTGATCGACATGTCCGATTCGTTCGCGAACGGTTCGTAGCGCCACGAGCCGAGCTTGTTCTGCGACCGCACGATCAAGTCGACCGCGAGCTGGAGCTTGTCGCGCACGTCGGGCCGGCGCGTCATGCCGTAGACCTCGGACAGGTACAGCGTCGCGAACGCGTGGCTGTACATGCGCGTGCCGTGGTGCGACACGAAGCCCGAGGTGTCGTCGACGCAACCGAGGATGAAGTCGGTCGCACGCGTCAGCGTGTCGCCGTACTCCCCGCGATCCGGCAGATGGCCGCCCGCGAGGAAGCCCATGGCCGCAAGCGCGGTCACTCCGACGTGGGGCTCCGCGGCCGACTCGATCTCGTAATCCTGGTTCAGCTTGAAACCGACCGCGGCCGTCCACGAGCCGTCCGGGTTCTGGGTCTTCTTCAACCACTTCAAACCACGGTCGACGGCAGCAAGGACCTCGCGATCGACTTCGGCATCGTCGGAGACGCGCACCGGCGCTCGCGGATCGGCGTCGTCCTGTGGCGCGACCGGCGCCGTGCATAGCGCGGCTGCCGACGCCAGACACAAGGACGACGCGACGACGTAGCGCATCATGCGCCGCCTCCGGTCAAGAACACGAGGAGCTTACCTTGGCGCATCAGCACGAACGATCGTGGCGTCACCGCCTTGTCCGATTGCGAGCTCCGCGTCTCGAGCAGTTGCACCGGAGCCCATTCGAAGCCGGCTCCATCCATGCCTACGGCGAAGACCGCCGTCGCTTCCGGTGCGCGCGGGATCCGCGTGGTCCGGACGTCGATCGTCCCGAACAATTGGTCGTCGGCAGTGCGCGTCAACGCCAGTTCCTTGTTCCCGAGCGGCAGACCTTCGAACGTCGCCAGCGGCTGTTCGGTGCGCTCGAACGGATCGACCGCGAGCAAGCGCGCCTTGCCGCTGTTCGGGCGCCCGCGCGAGGACTCGACCGCGAAGAACACGATGCGTCGATCGACGACCAGCGGGCCCGTCCGCGGGAGATTCAGCGCGTTCAACTTGCTCATCTCGGAGACCGAGCGGCCGGTGCGCGGCTCGACGACACGCAACGTGTGGACGTCGGTCGGTCGAACGTCGCGACCCGAACCGAGCATGAGCACCAGGCGATCACCGACGGCGACGCACCAGCGCGCGTCGTTCGCGTTGGTGTCGGGCTCGCCGCTCCACAGCGGACGACCGTCGTCGAGGTCGAACGCCAACAGTTGGCGCTTGCGGCCGGGTGTGTCCGTCTGCCCCGAAGCCAGCAGGACGCGGAACTCCGGCATCATCGCGATCTGCAAGTTCTCGGGCGTGAACGTCAGCAGCGAGATCTGGAACCGGCTGGCGCCGAGCAGCGGGTCGACCGAGGTCACCGCGCGATCGCGCGTGAGCACGAGCAGTTCGTCCTCGCCGCGCTGGACCGAAGCGATCCCGGCGCGGAACGGGCGATGCCAAACGATGCTCCCGCTCGCGAGCTCCATGGCTTCGACGTGCGCGCCGGTCGCGGTGTCCTCGGACGCGAGCAACAGTAGGCCGGCGCACGGACCGACGTCCTTCGTCGGATTGCGCTCGAGCTCGCGCCGGAACAACAGCGTGCCCGACTTCGGGTCGATCGAGTAGATCGTGGCGCGCTGGCGCACGACGATGCGCCCACCGATGCACCACGCGCTCGGCCCGTCGTGCTGCGCTTCGTACGAGTCGACGCGCAAACGCCATTTCTCGACGGGCGGACCACCGACGTCGACGCAGCGCAGCAAGCCCGGTTCGTACACGAGCACGACCGAGGCGCCGTCCGGCAGCGGCTCGCCGCCGATCGACACCAACTGCGTCCGCAGGTCGGACTCGACGTCGAGCAACTCCGCTTGCATGCGCGGTCGCGCCGCCAATCGACTCACCGGCAACGTGGGGCTCGCAGCCCCTCCGAGTCGCTCGATCTCGGCGCGGGCGACGTGGGCGAACGACTCGCCTTCACCCGTGGCCGTCGGCACACCTCCGCCGAGCGCGACCACGCGGCTCCAATACTGACGCGCGAGCTTCGGATCCCCGGCCGCGGCCGCGGCGCGCGCGAGCAACGCCAGCGCATCGCAATGCGCGGGCGTGGCGTCGACCTCTTGCACCAGCGGGAACACGGTCTTGAACACGCCCGACGGGTTGCCGCGCTCGAGCTCGACCCGCGCCAGATCGAGCCGATGCGTCACGCGCTCGGTTGAGTTCGGGTAGCGATCGACGACGAGTTGCAAGGCGATCACGTCGCGGTCCCGGCGAGCCGCGTCGTGCAGGGTCTTCGCCTCTTGCTCGAAGCGCGCGTAGATGCCCGCTCCGTGCTGCGCGATCGCGTCGGCGATGCGCTGCGTCGCGACCGCCCGCACCGCGGCGCCGTCGATCGTCTCGTCGGCGTAGCGCTCGATCATGCGCTGCCATGCCACGACGGCGTCCTCGGGCTTGGCCTGGCTCTGCGCCCACTGCGCACGCAGATCGAGCGTATACAGCCCCGCCTTCAGCGGCGCGTTGCGACTCTTGAACGGGAACACCGTGTCGGGACAGGTCGCGTCGATCCAGTCGAGCGTCGCCAGCAATTTGGCGTCGTCGCCGTCGGCCTGTTGCCGCAGGACCAAGTCTTCGACCATCGACAGGAAGTCGAACGGCTTGCGCGCGTGCCGCGCCGCCGCCGTCGCGTAGCGCGCGTAGGCCGCGGCATCGTTCGTGTCGGTCGCGAACGCGGCCAACTCCCGATAGACGTGGAACAGGCCGTCGTCGGCTTTCGCGGCCACCGCTTGGTCGTCGCCGGCGCGCTGCCGGGCCGCCACCAGCGCCTCGACCGCGACGTCGAGCCGGCCGCGCAAGCGCTCGAGGTTCCCGAGCATCAAGAAGTCGGCCGCGGTCGCGTCGGCGCTCTGGGTCCGAGCCAGCGCCCGCGCCGCGAGTGCTGCGACGTCGAAGTAGACCGTCGTCGCCTCACGACCCTGCGTGATCGTGAAATCCCCGTGCACCAAGACGTTGCCGGTCTGCGACGGATCCCACGGGACGAAGCGCGAACCCTCGGCCGGTTCGATGCCGTAGCGCCCCTTCTGCCACCGCATCACGGCGAGCCCGTCCTGGAACGGCACGTAGACCACGCGCTCGCCGAGGCACGGTCGCCCGGTCGGCGTGCCGCGCTCCTGGACCTGGAACTCGAGCGTCTTCAATTTCTGTCCGCTGCGCACGTCGTAGAAGCCGAGCGCGTACTGGCCCGCGAGCACGAGCACGCCGTCGTCGACCCCGAGCAGGTGCTCGAAGCCGTGCTGCGTCTCGTTCCAGTTCTTCAGCCACAGCCGCTTCCCGGTCGCGACGTCGTAGCCGATGAAATCGTGCGAATCGAGCGGAGCGACCACGCACACGCCGTTCGCGACGATCGGCGGGTCGTTCTCCCAATTCGTGTTGCGCTCGCTGACGCGCATGTAGTTCTGCGAGCTGATGATCGGGATCGAGTCGTACTGCGAGACCCAACGCAACTGTCCCGACAGCGTGTCGACCGCAGCGACGAGTCCGAGGTTCGTGCACAGGATCAGCGTGCCGTCGCGCTCCGACGGCGCTTGGATCGAGAACTCCTTGAACGGCTTGTTGAACATCGTCAGTTCCTGCTGCCCCACCGCGATCGGCGTGCGCCACAGCAGGCGGCCGTCGTCGAGCGCGAAGCACAGCGCGAAACAGTTGATCGCACCCTCGAGCACCGTGCCGACCGCGTAGACGCGGTCCGACACGACGATCGGCGGACTGACGATGGAGACGCGGTTCTGGAACGCGTCGCGTCCGAGTTCCGGGCGGCGCTGCGTCCACAGGCTCTCGCCGCTGGCGAGATCGACGCAATGCAGACTGCGGGTCGGGATGGCGGGGTTGATGCGAATGCCGTCGAACTGGTTGTCGCTGGTGCGGCGATTGGCGTCGAGCAACGCGACCAACACGCGCCCGCCGCCGATCGTCGCGGCGGTCTGCAGCGAACGCGCGAGCGTGCCGCTGCTGTTGTTCATGAACGACGTCTCGATGTACTCCTCGAACGAGATCGTGCGCGAATCACGGCGGCCCGCGGCCAGCGGCCCGCCGTAGGTCCACATCGGTTGTTCGGAGAACAGCGCGTGCGCCCTCACCTCGAGTCCATCGGTGGTCACGAGCACGCCGTCGGAAACGACCGGGTGGAACGGGAACTCGGAGCCGAGGCTCCAGGGCACGGGACCGGCCGAGAACGCCGGGGCCTGCCAATACGTCGTGAACGCGGGGGGAACGTCGCCGTGGACGCGGCCGTCGCGCGCGTTCGAGCCGCCGATCACGCGCCAATCGCGCGTGATCGCCTGCGGCGCGATCGCCTCCAGCGACGTCTCCAATTCGGTCGGCCGACCACCGACGAGGATCGTGCTGCGTTCGAGGCCCTTCGCGCGCTCGATCGCGAGCTCGGTCGCGCCGGAGCGCTTCAGCGCCGCCGCCGTGCGCGCCGCCAAAGCGGCGTCGTCGCCGCGACCCGCCGCGCGATCGAACGCCAAGCGGCGCAGGTAGCACCGCACCGCGAGTTCGTCGGCGCCGCGTTCGAGGTAGAGGTCACCGAGCACGAGCAGCGCTCGACGGCCGTGCGGGGACGGGCCCCAATGCGAGGCGATCGAGGCCAACTCGTCCTCGTCGCGCTGCTCGATCGCGCGCGCGAGCTTGCGGCCGACCCGCAGCTCGGCGTAGTCGGCCAGCGCGCGCGCGCCGTCGTCCTGAAGCGTGGCGAGCAGGTACTGGGCGTACTCGGCCGCGCCGACCCAGCGCATCGCGGCGCTCTTCGAGCGGTTCGCGACCTGCGCCATGTGATCGGGGAACAACTGCGCCACTTCGATCAGCGGTTCGACCGCGCCGACGGCATCGCCCGAACGCAGCCTCGACAGGCCGAGTTCGAGGCGGAACCGCGACTCGCCGGAAGACTTGACGTAGTAGGTCGCGACGTCGGTGCGGTCGGGGTCGAAGCGGAACTCGACGCCGGTGTCACCGATCTTGTCGAACCCCGCGAACGGGTCGATCTGTGCCGAAGCCGGAGCCGCGAGCAGGCACAGAAGGGCTGCCACGCGGACCCGCAAGCTCCTTCGGCAGGCGTCGGGACCGGCCACGGCGCTCCTCCAGCAGGGGACTCTTCGTTATCGGACCACGACGCGTTCGAAACCGAGGCCTTCGTGGCCGTGCTCCGAGGCAGGACAGGGGGACCCGCGGTCGGATCGTAGCCCCGAATCGCCGTGATCACCAACGCAGGAACCGGGCGAGAGTTGGGACGAGTTCGGAGAGTCCGACAAGAGCCCGCGCCGAGGATCGGAACGGACTCGCCGGTGGCGCCGCCAGGGAACGCGTTCAGGGCCCGAGGACGCTGCCCTCGGTCTGCTCGCGGTAGAGCCCCAGGATCTGGTCGCGCGACAGCAGTCCGAGCAGTCCGGGATGCACCCCCGGTGCGGCCGGGGCCCCGACCACGGGGATCTCCTCGACCTTCTCCTCGCTCAACTTGCGCAGCGCTTCGAGCAGCGGCGCGTCGACCGTGACCGTCGGGAACGGCCGCGCCACTTCCTGGACCAGCACGAGCTTGTGGACTTCGGTGTCGAACAGGATCTCGCGGATGTCCTCGACCGTGACCGCGCCGAGCAACCGCGAGTCGCCATCGACCACGGGGAACGTGGTCTGGCTGGTCCGCGAGACCAAACGCACGACGTCGCCGATCGGACTGTCCCCGCGCACCGTCGTGACGGCGGACGGTTTGAACGCGTCCGAGACGTGGAGCCGGCTCAGCACGTCGGTCGAGTACTCGCCGAGGTTCGCCGGTGAGTCGTAGCGCGATCCGACTTGGCTGCGATACAGCGACACACTGCCCGTGAACACGTACGCGAGCGAGCACACCAGCACGAGCGGCAACAGCAACGCGTACGAGTCGGTGATCTCACACACCATCACCAGGCCCGCGATCGGCACCTTGGTGACTCCTGCGAACACACCGCTCATGCCGACCAGGACGTACGCGCCGGGTTGGGTCACGAGTTCGGGGAACAGGCGCACGGCGAGCTGGCCATAGCCCGCGCCCACCATCGCGCCGACGAAGAACGCCGGGCCGAACACGCCTTCGCCACCGCGCGAACCGTACGTGATCGATGTCGCGACCACCTTCGCGAGGCCGAGGGCGAACAGCAGGAACACGCCGTACCAGCCCGGTCCGCCGAGCGTGCCGTCGATGGCTTCTTGGACCCAGCCGTAGCCGGTGCCCCAGACGTACGGCACTCCGACCGCGAGACCGCCGAGCACGAGGCCACCGATCGCGGGTTGCAAGTAGACCGGCACGCGCACGCGCTTGAACAGCGGCTCGAACACGCGTTCGCGCGCCGCATGCAGGATCGTCACGTAGAGCACGCCGGTGCCCGCACAGACCAATCCGAACACGGCGTACAGAGCGATCTCCAGCGGGTGCGAGAGCTGCAGCTTCACCGACTCGAACACCGGATGGAACTCGTAGAACACGCCGAACGTCACGTACGCGGCCACTGCGCCGATGATCGCGGGCACGAACGCGCGGTACTCGAACTCGGGGTTCCGATACGGCGACTCGACCGCGAAGATCGCGCCCGACAACGGCGCGCGGAAGATCGACGCGAAGCCCGCGGCGGCTCCCGTGAGCAGCGCGATGCGGCGTTCGCGCGGCGGCATCTTGAACAGTCGACCGATCGCCGAACCGATCGCGGCGCCGAGGCTCACCATCGGGCCCTCGCGGCCGACCGAGCCGCCCGAGCCGATCATGACCACGGACGCCAGCGCCTTCCACAGCGGTGAGCGCACGTTCAAGCGGCCACGCTGGCGATGGAACGCGTCGAGCACCGCGTCGGTCCCGCCCTTCTCGGCTTCGGGATTGAACACGTGCGTGATGACGCCGGCGATGAGTCCGCCGAGCGCGGGCACGAGCAAGAGCCCGTACCACAGCGGCATCGACTCGGGGGTCGGATCGCCGGCGCCGGGATCGCCGCGCGGCACGGGCGGGACGATTCCCGCGAGGTGGTGCGAGAACCACTCGATCGACCACTCGAGCGCTTTGAAGAACACCACGGCGGCGAGGCCCGACGCGGTGCCGATCAGCAACGCGACGAAGAACCACTGACCCGCATAGGCGATGTCCGGGCGGCTCTTCAGAGCGGCGCGCAAGGAACTGATCGAGGACTCGCGTCCGGCGCCCGGATTCAAGACCGCTCCCGCGCTGCTGCTCTCGACTCCAACCGCGAAGTCGAACGCGGCAGAGCCTACGCAGCGAACTCGGCGACCGGAAGCGCGCGTCGTGTCGAGGTCACGCGTGCGCAACGACGCGTCGCGCGAGAAGGCAGCGCGCGAGCGTCAGAGCAGGTTGGTTCGCTTACGCAACATCCACTCGGCGGCCAGCAGTCCGAGGAACACGAGCAACGTCCACCAGCTCGACCAGAGTTCGGCGCGGATCGGGTCGCCGCGTCGCTTCTCGACCACTTCCCCACCGACCGCGGCCAACGCCCGATCGAGTTGGTCGAGGCCGTGGTACGTCCCGCGCGTCGTCGCGGCGATCGACTCGAGCACGTCGCGCGCGAGCACGGGGTTCTCGTACTCGTGACGCGGGAAGTCGACGCGGAACGAGCGCGGCGACAGGCGGCCCGGCTCGCGGCCGGCCGGATCTTCGATCCAGACCTGGAACACGCCGTCTTGATTCGGGCGCAGCGTGCCTTCGAACCGTCCCTCGTCTTGATCGACGTTCGCGAGTTCGATCGCCACCTGTCGCCCATCGGGATCGAGCAACTGCACGGCGAGGCTCGGCTCGCGCATCGGGTTGAAGTCGGGATCGAGCGCGCGCGCCGAGACCTGGACCGGCTCGTTGACGTCGTAGAGCGCCTTGTCGATCAGCAGGTCGAAGCGTTTGTTCGTGCGGCGCAACTTGTTCAACGCCGCGAAGCGCACCAGTCCGCGCCAGAACTTCTCCGTGTAGCGGTCGCGGTAGTACTTGCGCCACAACCACGTCGAGTCGAACCCGACGAACACGGTGCGCCCGGCCGGGTAATAGGTCGACGCCAACAACACGTGCGCGCCGAACTGGTTCTTGTTCTCGGGGTGGCGCAGGATGACCTCGGCGCCGGCCTTGGCCTTGCGCACCGGCCAGTACCACTCCTGCGGTGGCAGGCCCACGATCGGGTCCTCCCACAACTGGCGGTTCTTGTCGAGGTCCTGCTCGAGGCGAGCGATCTCGTGCGGCTCGCGCGAGTTCTCGAGCGTCGGCCGGAACGGTCGCGAGCCGTTGTCGCGCACGATGCGCATCTCTTCGTCGAAATCGCCGAGCATCACCGGCAACACGTCTTCGATCGGGGTGCCGACGTAGGAGCGCGGCATGTCGAGCATGCCGGCGATGCACACGAGACCACCGCCGAGCGTGACGAATTCCTTGAGGTCCTTCAGCGCTTGCTCGGACTGCTCGAACGTCGGCATCAGTCCGCGCGGCGGCACGTCGCCGAGGATGACGACGTCGTACTTCAGCAGTTCCTGCTTCGTCGGCGGGAAGCTCGTCAGTGCCGACAAGCCCTGCGACGACTCCTGGATGAAGTCCTTGTCGGCGTCGAGCAGGAGGCAGTGCGCCTTCACGTTCTTCGCGCGCAGCAGGATGTTCATCAGGAAGCGGTATTCCCAGCGCGGGTAGCCCTCGACGTAGAGCACGTTGATCTGCTCGGGGTCCACGCGCAGGTGATGCGCGCGCGCGTTGTCGTCGGGGAACTGCTCGCCGGGGAGTTCGTCGATCTTGATCTCGAGGTCGTACTCGCCGTCTTGGATCGGGCGCCAGTACAGGACCTCGGTCTGATCGCGGCCGCGACCGGTCAGCAACACCGGCTGGTCCGCGAGCACGACGCTCGAGCCCTTTTGGGTCAGCGTCAGCGTCGTCGTGCGACCCTCGTAGCCCTTCGAGCCGATCACGACCTCGAACGCGACGTCGTCGTTGACGAGTGCGACGTCAGGCGCCTTGAGCTGCTTGATCTCGACGTTCTTCGGTTCGTTCGGATCACCGACGCCGACGGTGTGGATGCGGACGTTCTCGAGCGACGCCAGCGTGGCCGCTTCGGCCGGATCGAGCCCCGCGTTGTTGCGGCCGTCGGAGATCACGATCATCTCGGCGACGCGCTCGCCGCGACTGCCGGTCTCGGACAATACGTCCGCGATCGCGGAACCGAGGCGTGTGTAGCTGGCATCGGCCGCGGCGTCGGCCGGGCCGTCGAGCGAACGCAGCTCGTCGCCGAAGCCGAACCAGCGCACCACGTTCTTCGCCGTGAGGACGCGGCGCGGATCGGTCACCTCGCGCGCGAGCATCGCTTTGACCAGATCGATGCGATCGGCCGCGGCGACGCCGACTTCGCCCGTGAATCCGGCGAGGTTCGCGAGGCGCGCGGTGACGTCCGCGTCGGCGTAGGCGTCGGTGCGGCGCATCGACGACGACGTGTCGATCAAGATCGGAACGACCGACTTCTCCTGTTCGACGACGTACGTCTCGCGCACGGGCCGGAACAGCACGAGGAACAACACGAAGAACGCCAGCATGCGCAGCGCGGCCAGAAGGGCGCGAGTGCGCGGAGCGACCTCTTTGTTCTCGCGGCGGTAGACGAACCCGACCGCGACGACGACCGCGGGCACGATCAACAGCGCGATCACCCACGTCGGCGGCGCGTCGAGGAAGCGCGTCTGCGTGTGCGTCCCCGTGGTCTCGGCGGCGCGCGCAGCGGCGGGAAGAAAGCACGCTCCGAGCGCGGAGGCCGTGAAGACGAGCGAACGCGGCGTCATGCGGCGCCTCCGCGCGCTCGACCGAACCACCAAGCCATGAGCATCTCGGCGACCAGCAGCGTCAACGCCGCGATCACGATCGGCCGCCAGAACTCGCCTTCGGTCTGGTCCGGACTCGCCGCCTTCTGGACGTCGATCTCGCGCACGACCTTCAATTCGACTCCGGGGTAGAGCACGGACAGCGCGTCGACGGGCACTCGCGTGAGGTCGCCTTCGCGCACGTCGACGTTGACCGCGAAATGACGCGTCTGCCGCGCTCCGAGGTCCTTGCCCGATCCCGACAACGGGAACGCGAGGTCCATCGTGTACACGCCGGGCTCCGCGGTCTTCGCGTACGGCGGCAACACGAACTCGCCGTTCTCCTGTTCGCGCGGCGGATCCGACAACGTCGTGCGCTCGCCCGCGGGCGACGTCACGACCAGTTCGTTCGGCACCGTGCGCGTGGTGGTCCGGATGACCTCCGACACTTCGAGGTTGAAGCGTCGTAGATCCGGCAACGTCAACCACGTCGCGAGTTCGTGCATCAGCGGCAGGAACGCGAAGCCGAGGTTCGGGAGATCGGTCCAGTCGTCGTCGGCCGTCGTCGTCCACAACACGACGCGACCGCGGCCGAGGCCCTTCTCGAGCACGAGCGGCGACGGACGAGCCGGGTCGTCGTCGAGTCCGATCAGCGTCGAACTGGCGGAATCTCGCGCGCCGTATTCGGTCTTGAAGAACCGCCGGACGCGACCACGCAGGTTCTGGCGCAGCGACTCGTCCTCGAACAACTTCAGCACCGGGTGCGAGAAGTCGTCGACGCGCAACTGCAGCGCTTGATCCCAGGCCGCGGCCACGTCGCCCACGGGCTCGACCAGTCGCGCGGGGAGCAAGCCGGTGCCGTCGGGCCGGTAGAGCACTTCGTTCCAACTGGCGAGATCGACGAGGTCGCCGAGGAACAGCATCAAGCCGCGCCCCGCGCGCACGACGGTCTCGAGATCCTTCGCGACGTCGGGGTCGATGCGGCCGACGTTCGCGAGCACGATCAGGTCGTAGTCGCCGAGGTTTTCCTGCCGCAGGTTGAAGCGGCGGTCGTCGATCACGCGCGGACGGAACATCGTCCCCATCGTCTCGGGGTCGGGGAACGGATTGAGCACTTCGGCGAGGAAGCGCGACTCGCGCGAATCGGGCTTCGGGTCGCCGTCGACGACCAACACCTTCACGGCCTCGTGGACCGGGAACGCGAGCGCGCGATGGTCGTCGGCCTCGAGTTCGTCGGGCTCGAGCGTGAACTCGACGAAGCTCGAACCCGGCGCCGGGCCGAGCGTCGAGAACTCCACGGTCGCGACGCCGCTCGCGGGCACGTCGAACGTGACCTCGCGCCCGGCCTCACGGCGACCGCCGAGCGCGAACGTGCCCTTCTGGCCGCGGCGCTCACGGTTGCCGAAGTTGCGCACGGTCGCCGTGAACGTCGCCACTTCGCCGGAGACGACGTTTTGCGGACGAACCGTGAGGTCCTCGACCGCGAGGTCGTCGGACGCGCGTTCGTCGCCGACGTCGACGACCGTGAAGGACGCTCGATTCAACGCCGCTGCCTGACGCAACGCCGAGGCCGGTGTCGCCTCGGAATCGGCGGCCACGGCGCGCCCCGGCGCGAACGTCGTGCGTTGCAGATCGGTGAAGAGATAGACCTCGCGGCTCGTCGTCGACGGCGCCAGGATCTCCTCGCTCAATCGATTGAGCGTACGGATCAGGTCGGCGCCGCGGAACGATGGCGACAGCCGCTGGACGCGCTCGCGCACCGCGGCGAGTTCCGGGGACGCGAACAGCTCCGGCGCCGAAGCGAGCGTCAACAACGTCGCGCGATCGCCGCGTTCTTCGGACAGCGCTTCGACCAACTTGGTCGCGCGCTCCTTCGCCCGCAGCAACGGCGAGTCGCCGTCGCGCTCGCCGCGCGCCATCGAGTACGACGTGTCGACGATCAGCACGACGTCGCGCGGTTGCCCGCCGAACATCGCCATGAGCCCGGCGCGCGGCGCACGCGGCGCCGCCAGCGCGAACGCGAGCAAGAGGACCAACAGACAACGCGCGAGCAGCAACAGCAGCGACTCGAGCTGCATGCGACGGCGCGTGGTCTGGAACGCCTGCTGCAGGAACTCCTGCGCGGCCCAGCGGATCGTGCGGTAGCGCCGGCGGTTCAGCAGGTGGATCAGCAGCGGGACGACGAACAACGCCGCGCCGAACAGCAGCGCCGGATTCCCGAACGTGAGGTTCATCGCCGCGCCCCGTGCTTCTGCCGCAGCGCGAGGAACGTGGTCAGCACGACGTCGAGCGGAGTGTCGGTGGTCACGACGCGGTAGTCGACCCCGTTGCCGACGAAGGCCTTCTTCAGGGAAGCCTGCCAATCGCGGAAGACCTCGAGGTAGGCCTTGCGGATCGCCTTCGGATCGAGGGTCAGCGGATCGAGCTGCTCGAGCCCTTCGAACTTCGTCATGCGATCGAACGGGAACTCGACCTCGTCGCGATCGAGCACGTGGAACACGATCACGTCCTGTCCGCGCGAGCGCAGCGCGCGGACGCCGGCGAGCACGCGCTCTTGTGGCGCGAACAGGTCGGACACGATCGCGACCACGCCGCGCGGCGGCAACTTGGTCGCCAGTTCGCGCAGCACGAGTTCGGGATTCGTCTTGCGCGTGACGACGGCCTTCTCCAGCGCGTCGGCGATCGTGACGAGGTGCGCCGGACGCGTGGCGTGCGGCACGAACGTCTCGAGCTTCTCGTCGATCAACGCGAGTGCGGCCGCGTCGCGATGGCGCAGGACCAGATAGGCGAGCGTGGCCGCGATCGTCGCGCCGTAGCGGAACTTCGTCGGTCGGCCATCACCCGCGTAGGCCATCGACTCGGAGGTGTCGAGCACCACCGTGAGCCGCAGGTTCGTCTCTTCCTCGTAGCGCTTGATGTAGAAGCGGTCGGAGCGGCCGAAGATGCGCCAATCGAGGTGGCGCAAATCGTCGCCCGGCACGTATTCGCGGTGTTCGGCGAACTCGACGGAGGCCCCGCGGTGCGGACTCTTGTGGAGGCCGGACAGGAAGCCTTCGACGGACCGGCGGGCTCGCAGCTCGAGCCGGCCGAGTCGATCGAGGACCTTAGGATCCAAGTACTGGCGGGAGCTTTCCATCGGCAAACGCGTCGGCTTCCGCGCGCGGCACGGTCTCGACGATCCGGGTCACGAGGTGGTCCGAGGTGATGCCTTCCGCCTCGGCGCTGAAGTTCGGGAGGATGCGGTGGCGCAACACGGGCAGAGCCACCGCACGCACGTCTTCACCCGCGACCGCGGGACGGCCTTTCAACAGGGCGCGCGCCTTCGCGGCGAGCACGAGGAATTGCGAGGCGCGCGGTCCGGCGCCCCAGGTGACGGATTCCTTGACGTAACCGGGCACGCCGGCCTCGCCGGGGCGTGACGCCCGCGCGAAGGCCATCGCGTACTTCATGACCGTTTCGGCGACCGGCACGCGCCGCACCACTTGCTGCAGCTTCAGGATCTCGTCGGACGCCAGCACCGGCATGGGTTCCGCGGTATCGCCGGCCGTCGTGCGCCGCACGATCTCGAGTTCTTCCGCTTCCGTCGGGTACCCGATGCGGATGTTGAACATGAAGCGGTCGAGCTGCGCTTCCGGCAGCGGATACGTGCCTTCCTGGTCGATCGGGTTCTGCGTGGCGAGCACGAAGAACGGCTGTGCCAGCGAGTGCTTCTTGCCGGCGACCGTGACTTGGTACTCCTGCATCGATTCGAGCATCGCGGCCTGCGTCTTCGGCGGCGTGCGGTTGATCTCGTCGGCGAGGATCACGTTCGCGAACACGGGACCGGGGATGAAGCGTAGTTCGCGCTCGCCGGTCGTCGCGTTCTGCTGGATCACTTCCGTGCCCGTGATGTCGGACGGCATGAGGTCCGGCGTGAACTGGATGCGGTTGAACGACAGCGACAGGGTCTTCGCCAGCGTCGAGATCAACAGTGTCTTCGCCAAGCCCGGCACGCCGGTCAGCAAGCAGTGGCCGCGCGCGAACAGCGAGATCAGCAGTTGGTCGACAACTTCGTCCTGGCCGACGATGACCTTCTGGATCTCCTTGCGGATGCGCTCGTACGCGGAGCGCAAGCGCGTGACGTCGTCACGGTCGGTGGTTTCGGTCATGTTCGATTCCAAGACGAGCAGGGAAGACGGGCAGACGATAGACGGGCGGTGACGCGAAATGAACGGTGCGTGTCATACGGATGCAGCGGCGACTCGATCGGGAGATTCCGCGAGTGTCGTCGCGATCACGGGCGAACGACGTCGATCCAGTCGCTCTCCGTCGTGTTTCCCGCGGCATCGCGAAGCGTCACGCGCACGTGACGGGCTCGCGCCGGATCCAGCGCCAGGGCGAACGTGCCACCGCCGCAGTGGCGCAGCGCAGCGTGCTCGCACTCGCCGTCCCGCGTGAGCCCATAGCGCGCCGAGACGTCGAGCGCCGTCACGCCGTCGTCCTGGGCGCCGTCCTGCGCGACGACCACCAATTGGGCGGAGGCCGCGTCCGCGGACCAACGCAGTCCGCTGCGCAGGACGCGCGGAGGCTTGGTGTCCCGCGGACCTTCGTTGCGGTAGTAACGGTTGTCGAACTCACCCGACTCTCCCTGCGCCGTCACCACGTCGACGTCGCCGTCGCCGTCGAAGTCCGCCAACGCGAGGTCGAGCGTCGAATCGCGCAACGCCGAGAACGCCGCGACCGGCACGAAGGTCATCGCGCCGTCGTTGCGCCAGAGCTTTTCGCAGTCCCCGGCCAACGTGCCGACCAGGACATCGAGGTCCCCGTCGTCGTCGTAGTCCAGGAACGCGGCCTCGTTGTCGTCCTGGCCCGTGCCCTCGAACACGTGCTCGTCGAATCCGAGCTTCGCCGTCTGCGCCAGGCGATTGGTCGCGACGCCTTCGTCGTACTGGCGCAGCGAGATGTAGAACGCGTCGAGGTCGGTGTCGCCGTCGAGGTCCGCGAACTCGGTCTCGTACGTGAAGTTCGAACCCGCCGGGATCGCGTCGCTCGCGACCGTGAAGTTCCCCGTGCCGTCGTTGAGATACGCGAGCTGCGGCGACGAACGTCCGTCCACGACCAGATCGAGGTCGAAGTCGAGATCGAGGTCGACGAAGGTCACGTTCTGCTGCGCCTTCTTCGGCGCCGCGGCCAATCGCTGCGCGCTGGCGTCGGTGAAGCGTTCGCCGTCGTTCGTCCACAACTGCGTGCGGAGCCCGTCGCCGGAGAACAACGTGGTCCCGCCGTGGTGCGCGAGCGCGAGATCGAGATCGCCGTCTTGTTCGACGTCGCCGGCGCAGGCGCTCCACGAGTTCAACTCGATCGCGGGCAACACGCCGTCCGCGACGACGAACGCGCCGCGGCCGTTGTTCACGTAGAGCACGGCTTCGTGGGCGTAGGCCTGCGTCGCCAGTAGATCGAGGTCGCCGTCGCCATCGTGGTCGAACGCGATCACGCACTTGCAAAACAGCGCACGCGCGGGCAACGCGGACGAACTGGCGTCGACGAACACGGGGTTGCCCGCTTTCACCCCCTCGTTGATCAACAACGTCGGCGGCAACGCGCGCTCGGGTTCGGCGAAGCCCTCCCCGTTCCCGAACACGACGTCGACGTCGCCATCCTCATCGGCATCGAACGCGCAGACCGCTTCGGTCCACACGGCGGGCCCGGGGATCACGCCGGGCTGCACGACGAAGCTCTCGGTCTGCGACAGCAATGCGATGACGAGCGCGGTCAGCATGGCGCGCATCGCACCAGTCCGAGAGGGTCGTTTGAAGGGCTCGCCGACGAAACACGAAGGGCCGGTCGGACCCGTGGTCCGCCCGGCCCTCCTCGCATCGGTTCGCTCACTTCGGGCAGATCGTCAGCTCGAGCCCGTTCGACAGCGCCGCGCCTTCGGCCTGGGTCGGATCCGCGAGGATCATCTGCAGCGTGACGGTGGCGTCGACGAGGTTCGCGTCATCGGGCAAGGACGCCGGATACGACGCCGAACCGGTCGGGCCGACCGGCAATCCGACGACGACCAGGGGCGAAGCGAGCAGCGTGCCGCCGAAGAACGGCGTGCTCACCCGGGACGCGCCGATGATCATGATGCCGCTGGCGTTCGGTTGCCCCCCCGACACGTCGATCGTCAGCGCCGACCCGATGCTGAGCGTCCCCGTGGCGTCGAGAGTCAAGACGTTCGCGCCGCCGACGCCGACGCCGTAGAGATCCTTGCCGCACGTCGTGAACGACTGCACTGGACTGGTGCTCTGATTGCCGGCGAAGTCCGTCGCCGTGATCGTGAATTGGACGAGCGCCTTGGTGTCGTTCGTGGCGCCGGGATCGATGAGCCCTCGGAACAGCGGATAGCCCGAGTAGTCCAGCGGCGCCGAGCCGCTGACCGGGGCGCCGACGGTCGGGAACACGGTCCAGTCGATCTGGGCGGCGATCCACTGCTGTCCGTCATCCACCGTGGAGTCGACGATGCTCGACAGAACGACGAGCGGCGCTTGCGCATTCCGGTGCGTCACCTTCGACCCACCCCACAAGGGGACCCTGGAGTCGGCCGGACCACTGTTGCGGTAATAGCGATCGGTGTAGGAACCCGACTCACCCTGCGCGGTCACGACATCGTAGTCACCGTCGCTGTCGAAGTCGGCGATCGTCAAGTCGAGCGTCGTGTCGGTCTGCGCCGAGAAGATGTTCTGCGACGTGAACGTGAAGTTCCCGTTGTTTCGATACACGCGCTCACTGGTGTTCGTCACCGAGCCCACGAACACGTCCAGGAAGCCGTCGTCGTCGTAGTCCATGAACGCCACTTCGTGGTCGTTGAAACCATTGCCACCGAGCAGCGTCTGGTTACTGACCAGGAAGAACAGGGATCCCGACTCGGCCTTTTGGTTCCGCAGCGTGTATTCGCTGCTTCCTGCGAGGTTCACGTAGACGCCGTCGATGTCGGTATCGCCGTCGAGATCGGCCCACTCGGACTCGTAGGTCGTCGTTCCGTTGCTCGCGAGCAAAGACGTCGAGAGCGAGAACGTGCCCTTGCCGTCGTTTCGATACAAGTGCTGCGGCGCCGACGGGCCATCGAGGATGATGTCGAGATCGAAGTCGTTGTCGATGTCGACGACCGCGACGTTCATCTGCGAGGTCTTGCCGAGCGCGGGCAACTTCGCCGCGGTGACGTCCGAGAAGAAGCCGGCGCCGTCGTTCTGCCAGAGTTGGAGCTGGCCACCCGTGCCCGCCTGCGTGTTACCGCCGCTGTGCGCCATCGTGAGGTCGAGATCGCCGTCGTTGTCGAAGTCGATCGCCGCGGCGCTGAACGCATTGAACGTGCCGCCCGGCAAGCGCGCCGCCGACACGTTGGTGAAGAACCCTGCGCCGTTGTTCCGGTACAGCATCGCGGGGCGATCGAACGCCTGCGGCAAGAACAGATCCAAGTCCCCATCGAGTTCGATGTCGATCGCGACCGCTTCTTTGCAGATGAGCGTATTGGGTGGCAACCGTGAGATCGACTCGTAGGAGAACACCGGGTTGCCGGAAACCACGCCCGTGTTGACGATGTAGGTCGGGAGCGTTGCCGCGCCGGCACTGGCGAGGCCGTCGCCGGCCGGCAACAAGAGGTCGATGTCCCCATCGTTGTCCGAGTCGAAACTCAGCGCGTTCTCGTTGTAGGACACGGGTCCTACCGACGGCGCCATGAGCACACCGGACTGCTCTTGGAACTGCTGTCCGGCGGCGAGGCCGGAGATCGCAAACGCTGCCAGCGCGACGCGCCAGCCGTGGATGGATGGGTTCATGAGTTCCTCGTGCGATGGTGCGGCTTGTCGCGACGATGGCTGGCCGATCGATCGATCGTCGGAGCGGACGTGGGATTGAACTCGACCATTCCTGACGTTGCAACGATGCGCGGCTCGTCGGCTACCCCGAGTCGGCCCCCGCCACAGAAACACGCAGGGCCGGCCGAACGCTGGGTTCGGCCGGCCCTGCATCCCTGTCACTCCGGATCAGGTCACTTCGGGCAGATCGTCAGCTCGAGGCCGTTCGACAGCGCCGCGCCCTCGCTCTGCGAAGGATCCGCGAGGATCACCTGCAGTTGGACCGTTGCGCCCACCAGCGACACGTCGTCCGGGATCGGAGCCGGGTACGAAGCCGAGCCGGCCGGACCGACCGGAACGCCGATCACCGACACCGGCAACGTCAGCAGCGTGCCGCCGGCGAACGGCGTGCTCACGCGAGCGACACCGAGCAGCATGATGCCGCTCGCGTTCGGCTGACCGCCCGCGACGTCGATCGAGAACGTCGACCCGATGCGCGGCGAACCCGTCGCATCGAGCGTGAGGACGTTCGCGCCACCGGCGCCGACGCCGTACAGCTCCTTGCCGCAGCCGATGAAGTTCTGCGTCGAGCTGGTCACGCTGTTGCCGGCCGGATCGACCGCGGTCACGGACCACGCGACGGTCGCGCGATAGTCGTTCATCGGGCCGGAATCGATCACACCGCGGTACGTCGATCCACCCGAGTACTTCATCGGCGCCGAACCGACGACCGGCGCACCGACCAGCGGAGTGACGGTCCAGTTCACGGTCGCATCGATCCACTGTTGACCATCGTCGAGCGTGGCGTCGGTGACGCGCGACAGCACGACGAACGGCGCGACGGAGTCCGCACTCGACACCTTGCGCGCGACCACCGTCGGCGCACGCGAGTCGGCCGGACCGGCGTTGCGGTAGTAGCGGTCGGTGAAATTGCCCGACTCGCCCTGCGCCGTGACGACGTCGAAGTCACCATCGTTGTCGTAGTCGGCGATCGTGAGGTCGAGCGTCGAGTCGGTTTGGGCAGAGAAGACGTTCTGCGCCGTGAAGGTGAAGTTGCCGTTGTTCTGGTACATGCGCTCGCGACCGCTCGACAGCGAACCGACCATCAAGTCGTAGTCGCCGTCGTTGTCGTAGTCCATGAAGGCCACTTCGTTGTCGTCGAAGCCGTTGCCGCCGAGCATCGTCGCCGTGCTGCCGGTGAACGACAGCGTGCCGCTTTCGATGAGGTTGTTGCGCGCCGTGCCTTCGTTCGACCCGCTGAGGTGGACGTAGAACCCGTCGATGTCGGTGTCACCATCGAGGTCGGCCCAGTCGGTCTCGTACGTCGAGGCCGTGCCGGCCGGGATCAGGTTCGTGACCACCGAGTACGTGCCCGCGCCGTTGTTCAAGTAGACGTGCTGCGGCGTCGACTTGCCGTCGAGGACGATGTCGAGATCGAAGTCGCTGTCGATGTCGAGGAACATCACGTTCATCTGTCCGGTCTTGCCGATCACCGGCAGCTTCGACGCCGTGACGTTCGAGAAGAACCCGGCGCCGTCGTTCTGCCACAACTGAAGCTGACCGCCGGTGCCGTTCTGCGACGTGCCACCGCTGTGCGCCATCGTGATGTCGAGATCGCCGTCGTTGTCGAAGTCGCCGGCGGACGAGCTGTACGAGTTGAAGTTGCCGGCCGGGAGGCGGGCGGCGGAGACGTCGCTGAAGAAGCCGCTGCCGTTGTTCAGGTACAGCTTCGGCGGTCGGTTGAAGGACTGCGGGATGAACAGATCGTCGTCGCCGTCGTTCTCGATGTCGATCGCCATGGCTTCCTTCGCGATCAGATTGATCGCCGGCAAGCGCGTGGCCGCTTCGTTGACGAACACCGGATTGCCGCTGACGATGACCGTGTTGATGTCGAGCGTCGGCAGGGCCGCCGTACCCGCGCCACTGAAGCCGTCGCCGGCGGGCAGCAGGATGTCGATGTCACCGTCGTTGTCGCAGTCGAAGCTGAGAACACCTTCGTTGTACGACGCCGCGCCCGACGTCGGCCCGGCGATGACGCCGGCCTGCTGGACGAGCTGTTGTGCGGACGCAGTACCGCAAAGGACGAGCGCGGCCAGCGCGAAGCGCGAGCCGGGTACGGGTCGGGTCATGGATTCCTCGTCAATGGGTTCAGGGGGGAGTCGGAGAGATGCGAGTGGGTCGACCCCCGGGAAGGACCGCCCCACGGAGAGACTTGGGCGAAGGAAAGTAACCCACGGATCAGGGTTTGGGCAACATCCGCAGTACAAATCGTGGAGATACGGACCAGAGATCCGCCCCATCCTGAGCCAGGTTCCCGAACGCCATTCCGAGCCGGTCGCGCACCAGGGCCCCGGGCGGCGCGAACGCGAACAACGCCACCCCGTCCGCGGATCGGAAGCCGTAGAGCCCCTTGGTCGTCGGCATCAAGACCGCGTCGTTGGCGACGATCGGTCGCCCGGCCGAGCGTTCTTCGACCTCGAGCTCCGCGGTGCTCCACAGGCTGACCCCGTCGAGGTTCGTCGCGCACAGCGAGATCGCGTCGCGCAGCGGGCCGACCACGGTTCGGCGCAGGAAGAACAGCGTCTCGGTCGATGGGTCGGCACCGAACAGCACGTCGCGATCGCTCTTGAACGCCGGTTCGTTCAGCACGAGGTAGCCCTCGCGCGACGGTTCGCGCGCGAGCACGTAGGCGAACCGCGCGTCTTCCGGCGTCACGACCAGCTTCGAACCGACCAATTGCGGGCGACCGTACAGCCAGCCTCCGGTGTCGAAATAGCGGTCGCGCTGGAACGAATCGTCCTGCGGGTCGATGCGGTTGGTCTTGTACGCCCAGCGAATGGTCCCGGTCAGCGCATCGAGGCACGCGACCACGCCGAGGTTCGTGACGCAGAATGCGTCGCCCCCATCGACGAGGATGGGCGCCGGACGAACGCGATGCTCGGTGCTCATTTGGTTGCGGCCGGCGTAGCGAGCGATCGCGGTCGCCGACGCGACGAACCGTTGCCAGCGCAGCGCGCCCGTGCGGCGGTCGAACGCGAACACCGCGCATTCGGTCACGCTCGACAAGCGCGACGCGCTGACGAGCACGAGCTCGCCGAACACGGCCGGCGGCCCTTCGAACACGAATCCCGCGTACACCGACAGGTCGGGCGAGTGATCGACGTCGACGCGCCAGGCCACGGTCAGATCCGGACACAACGCGAGCACGTACGAATGCGTCGGCGCGGGTTCGGCGAACGCCAACACGCGCCGCGTCACGGTCAGGAACGCGAGCCTCCCGTCGGAAACCGGCTCGAGCGAGCGGTCGGCGATCTCCTCGTACTCCGCGTCGAACCCGATCAGCGCCGCGTAGTCGACTTGCTTCGGCGCATCGGCGCCCGTCACGCTGAAGGAGTGGATCCCCTCCTGCGCCGACACGATCACGTGATCGCCGATGCGCGCCAGTCCGCTGTTTTGGAAGGAGGGTGGCCGCGCTCCGCGCGGATCGTCGTCGCCGTCCCGCCGCAAGAACCGCAACGGCAACTGCGCGAACACCTGCGGCGTGCGGGTGCCGAGCGCGAACGGAGCAGGTCGGTCCATGCGCTCGACCACGAGGTCCAATTGCGCTCCGAGCGTCGTCGCACGGCCCGCGACCACGAGCGGCTCACCGCTCCGATCCGCCGTCTCGCCGCGCAGGCGCACGACTCCGGCGAAATCACGGTTGCGCTCGAGCGCCAGTGCGTGATGCAAGACGTCGAGAGTCGACGCGACTCCTCGCGTCGCCAGCGCGTGCGACGCGCGCAGCGCTTGCGCGCCGTCCCCGCGCTCGAGCGACAACGCCGCCGCGAGCCGCAGCGCCGTGACGGCCGCGGGAGTGATCGGATAGCGCCGCGCGACGTCGAACAACCCGAGGACGTCGTGCGCGTCGCGCGCAGCGACGACGGCTGCGTCGGCACGTTCACCGAACCGCGAACCGTAACGCTGGCGCGCGTCCTCCGGCAATGCGGCCAGTCGGCGCGCCACGGCCTCGCTGCCGGAGAGGTACGTGCGCGCGCGGAAGTTCACCAGCGCCGACGATCCGTCCGCGGCGATGTCGCCGCGATCGAGGATGCGCTGCCAGGCCGAGAACGCGGCGCTCTCGTCGCCACCTTGCAGTTTCAAGTCGCCCGCGAACAGTTCGCCCTCGGTCTCCTCCGAGGTCCGCACGAACGCCGAGTTCGAGTACCGCGTGTCCTCGCGGACGAGCACTTGAGCCGCCGCGCTGCCCGCGGCCAGCGTGACCGCGACGACGAGGACGGCGACGACTCGGTTGCGATGCACGACGGATCTGCGCGGAAGTGTCAGCGCGCGATCTTCGTCGCGCTGTTCTGGTGATTCTCGGGCGACACGAAGCGCTGCTGCAGTTCGCGCTCGAGGACCGCCGCATCGCGATCACGCAGCGCCTCGCGCAACGCGCGCTGGCGTTCGGCCTCGTCCATCAGTCGATCGAGCTGCTCGTGCTCGTCGCGATAGCGCTGCTGCAACTCGTTCCCGCGCCGCGCCGCGGGCAGCGCGCTGTGGAGCAAGATGAAGACGGCGGCCGCGAGCAGCACGAACAGGACCGAATAACGCTTGAGCAACACGACCACGGCACATCTCCGAAGCCCGATCGCGCCCATTCAAAGAACCGGCGCGGCCGACTCAAGCACGGAGTTGCACCGACCTGACTTGGCAGGGTGGGTCGCCGAAACTCGGCACATGGCGTTCGACCGCATCGAACGCGGCGCGCCAGGACCCTCAGCGGTTCAGCGCTTGGCCTTCGCGCCGCTCTTGCGTGCCGCCGCCGCGTTCGGGCGCCAACGGGCCAGGAAGCCCGGACCGGCGTAGACCGCGCTCGCGCCCAACTGCTCTTCGATGCGCAGGAGCTGGTTGTACTTGCACACGCGGTCGGTTCGGCACAGCGAGCCGGTCTTGATCTGGCCCGCACCGGTCGCGACCGCGAGGTCGGCGATCGTGGTGTCCTCGGTCTCGCCCGAACGGTGCGAGACGACGCAGGCGTAGTTCGCGGCGCCTGCCATGCGCATGGTCTCGAACGTCTCCGAGAGGCTGCCGATCTGGTTGATCTTGACGAGCACGGCATTCGCCAAACCGTCGCGGATGCCCATCCGCAGGCGTTCGACGTTGGTCACGAACAGGTCGTCGCCGACCAGTTGGACCTTCTTGCCGAGGCGTTCGGTCAGGATCTTCCACCCGGCGAAGTCGTCCTCACCGAGACCGTCCTCGATCGAGAGGATCGGGTACTGCGAGCACCAGCGTTCGTAGAGGTCGACCAACTGCTCGGCGCTCAACGCCTTGCCGTCGACCATGTACTTGCCGTGCTCGAGCAGTTCGTTGCTGGCGACGTCGAGCGCGAGGGTCACGTCCTTGCCGGGCACGAGGCCGGTCGCGGTGATCGCGTCGAGCACCGCCGTGATCGCATCCTCGTTCGAGCCGAGGTCCGGCGCGAACCCGCCCTCGTCGCCGACGCCGGTCGCGAGGCCCTTCTTCTTCAGCACGCTCTTCAACGCGTGGAAGATCTCCGCGCCCCAACGCAGCCCTTCCGCGAACGAGCGCGCGCCGACCGGTTGGATCATGAACTCCTGCAGGTCGACGTTGTTGTCGGCGTGCGCGCCGCCGTTGACGATGTTCATCATCGGCAGCGGTAGGACGCGCGCTCCGGCGCCGCCGAGGTATCGCCACAGCGGCAATCCCGACGCGGACGCGGCGGCCTTCGCGACCGCGCACGAAACCGCGAGGATCGCGTTCGCGCCGAGCTTCTTCTTGTTCGGGGTCCCGTCGAGTTCGAGCAGGAGGCGGTCGATCGCACCCTGATCGAGAGCTTCCTGCCCCATCAACGCGCGGGCGATCGGGCCGTTGACGTTGGCGACGGCCTTCGTCGTGCCCTTGCCGAGGTAGCGGTTCTTGTCGCCGTCCCGCAACTCGACGGCTTCGTGCGTTCCGGTCGACGCGCCCGACGGGACCGCGGCCTGACCGGCCGACCCGTCCTCGAGCAACACCTCGGCCTCGACGGTCGGGTTGCCGCGCGAATCGAGGATCTCACGAGCGTGGACGACGTCGATGAGCGGCATGGAGACCTCCGGAACGGATTCGAACGGGACCCAGGGGAAGCGGCGGATTGAACCGCCCGCATCCGGGCCAGGCAAGCACGCGGCGCGTCACCGCGACGTCATGCCACGCCGCGCGAACGGCGCGTGCGAGTCGCAGCGGGCCGGGATCGAGTTGCGCGACCGGCCACGCGTCACGCGCGCGGCAACGGCGGACCGGCGCCGTCGAGGAACTCGCCGTCGTCGTGGGCGAGGCCGGCGAGATGGACGCCGAACCACAACGTGCGGCCGATCAACGTGACGAAGAACCCGGCTGCGAGCGGCAGGTCGACGGTCGCGACGCCCGGCAGTTCACCGCGCCCCGCGACCCACAGGCAGAGCGCCTGCAGCGCGCATTCGAGTGCGAAGCCGGGGCCCGAGAACGGAGCGCGCAGCAACGCGAACACGAACCACGTCAACGTCAACGCCCACGACGCACCGCCGGCGAAGGCTCCGAGACCGCCGTCCGCGCACGCCGCGACCACACCGACGCTGGCGTACGGCACGATCTCGATCAGCGCGGAGTGCACGCCCTCGGACCACGCGGAGCGCGACGGCACGGCGGCGACCGCCTCTTCGCGACGGTCCTCGCCGGTGGCGCGCTTGGCGCAACTCGCGCACAGTCGAGCCCAGACCATCTTCCGCAGATGGGCGAGCAGGAACCGGCCGCCGCAAGCATCGCATCGCGCCGTCGCGAGTCGCATCGGACCTCCGCCGCGTGCATCGACGCGAACCGGGCTCGACTTGACGGTCGCTTGGTCAACTCACCGGAATGGTCACCCGTGTTCGCGCCGGGTCGATCGGCAGTGCTCGTGGATCAATCGGGTCGACCTACGTTCGGCCCGATCCGCGCCAGGATCCCCGCGTTCAGCTCCGCGACCTTCGCGGCGCCGCACAAGCGCTCCACGAGAGCGAACGCGAACTCGAAGCACGTGCCTGGGCCCTGACTCGTGACGAGGTTGCCGTCGGCGACGACGCGCTGCGAGCGTTCGACGCGGACTCCCGCGCGCTCGAGTTCGCCGTGGACCGACGGATGCGCCGTGACGCGCCGTGCGGTCAGGACGCCGGCATCGAGCAAGACCGTCGGTGCGGCGCAAACGGCGGCCACGAGTTTGTCGGCTTGGACGAACTCCACCACCGTGCGACGTACGGCGACGTTCGCCCGCAGACGGGCCGTTCCGGGGCCGCCGCCCGGAAGGACCAGCGCGTCGCAACGCGAGACGTCGACGTCGGCGAACGAAGCGTCCGGCACGAAGCGCACGCCGCGCGAAGCTTCGACCGTTCCGGGCTCGAGCCCGGCGACGACGACGGTGATGCCCGCGCGTCGCAGCACGTCGATCACGATGACGGCTTCCATCTCCTCGCAGCCGGCCGCGAGAGGCACCAACACGGTGGTCATGGATCGACTCCGAAGCCTCGAACCGCGGAGCAGATTGCCGCGCTGGCGATGGGCTGGGAAGACGTCGTGACGATTGGGCGTTTGACTTCCGCGTCCGGAGTCCCGAAAGTCTCCGCGTGAGTTTCGACCAATTCGCACTCGATCCCCGTCTCCTCGCAGGCATCCGCGACATGGGCTACGACAAGCCCACGCCGATCCAAGAGCAGGCGATTCCACAAATCCTGACCGGCCGCGATGTCCTCGGCATCGCGCAGACCGGCACCGGCAAGACCGCCGCGTTCCTGCTGCCGGTGCTCCACCGCTTGCTGCAGAGTCCGCGCGGCTCGACGCGTTGCCTGATCCTCGCGCCGACGCGCGAACTCGCGATGCAGATCGAGGACAACCGCATCGGCTTGTCGTACCACGCGCCGTTGTCGGGCTCGATCGTCTACGGCGGCGCCGACTACAACGCGCAAGAGCGTGCACTGAAGGGCAAGCCGGACATCGTCACCGCGACGCCGGGCCGTTTGCTCGACTTCCTGTTCCGCGGCATGCCGGATCTGTCGAAGCTCGAGGTGCTGATCCTCGACGAGGCCGACCGCATGCTCGACATGGGCTTCATGCCCGACATCGAGAAGATCCTGCGGCGCATGCCCGAGGTCCGGCAGAACCTGCTGTTCTCGGCGACGATGCCGCCCGCGATCGAACGCTTCGCGAACCAGATCCTGCGCGATCCGCTGCGCGTGGTGGTCGGGCCGACGTCGCGCCCGGTCGACTTGGTCGAACAAGAAGTGGTCTCGGTCGGAGGTCAGGACAAGATCCGACTGCTGCTGCGCCTGCTCGAGCACGGCGATCTGCGGTCGGTCCTGGTGTTCGTGTCGACGAAGGTCGGCGCGAGCCGCGTCTGGCGCGATCTCGTCCGCGCCGGCGTGCCGAGCGGCGTGATCCACAGTGACCGCACGCAGCAGGAGCGCTTCCAGGCGCTCGAGGCGTTCCGCCACGGCGAACACCGCGTGTTGGTCGCGACCGACGTGGCCGCGCGCGGGATCGATGTCGACGGCATCAGCCACGTCGTGAATCTCGACGTCCCGCGCTCACCGGAGGACTACGTCCACCGCATCGGCCGCACCGGCCGCGCCGGCGAGAGCGGCCACGCCATGACGTTCGTCGCTCCGGACGAAGAGCGCAAGCTCGCGGCCATCGAACACCTGCTGAAGAAGACCTTCACGCGCCGCAACATCGACGGTTTCCGCGCGCCTCCGCGCGGTGACGCTCGTGGTGATGGCCGCGGCGGTGGGCGTGGCGCCGGCCGCGGGGATGGCTTCGAGCGCCGCGCGCGCTTCGACGCACCGCGTCGGGGGCCGCCCCACCGTTCCGACCGTCCTCAGCGACCGGATCGATCCGGCCCAGCCGACCCTCCCCGCCAAGAGGACCATCCCGATCGCGGCGGCGGACCCTCGCAGCACGGCGACGGCCGGCGCCCGAGTCACCACCCGGGCCAAGGCCCGGGCCAGCACCCGGGTGACCGCCCGGGTGAAGGACAGGGCCGAGGTCGGGACCAGCACGGGAGTGATGGGCCCGAGCGCGGCCCCGCCGGCGCTGGTGATCTGGGCGGCAGTGACCCCGCACGCCGACGCCGTCGTCGAGGCGGACGTGGCCGCGGTCGCAGCGGGCCTCCACCGACCGCGATCTGATTCGAGCGGCCTGCCGAACGCCGACGCGCGCCGCTGGGTCACCTGCGACCAGTTCCATCGGAACACGAGCCAAGCGGAACGCGAAGAAGGCCTGGTGCGGGGATCCGCACCAGGCCTTCTTCGCGTTCCGTCGACTCCGACTCGAACGACCGCGTCCGATCCATCGCCGCGCTCTCGCGCAGGCGGATCGTCGCGGGTGAATCTCAGTACTTCACGGCGCGAGCGAGCAACATCGCGGAGCGGTCCGCGAGCGACAGCGCCTTGGCGCCGCCGAGCGCGAGAGCCGCCGCGCCACGCAGGGACGCATCCGCACTGTCGAGGGCGCCACGCAACGCGGTGATCGAACCAGCGGTGCCCGTGTTCTCCTCGAGAACGCCACCGAGCGCGGTCGCCGCCGCGACCCGCGCGTCGGCGGAGGCCGACGCGTTCAAGAACACGCCGAGCGCCGCTCCTTCGGCTTCCGGAGCGCCGAGCTTCGCGAGCGCCATCAGCGCCGGGACTTGGACCGCGTCTTCGCGACCAACCGCTCCGATCAGAGCGGAAGTCGCGGGGCGCAGCGACTGCGCGTCGAGCTTCGCCAGCGCCTCAGCGGCCTTGTGCGCGAAGTCGTCGGCCGCGATGCGCTCGTCGTTCAGCTTGGCCTTGTCGAACGCGGCGGCGAGCGCCGGCTCGAGCATGCCCTTCGACACCGGCGCGGCGAGGACCGCCGCGACTTTGTCGCCGAACATGCCGGCGATGCGCTCACGCTCCGACTCGGTGCAGATCAACACGACCGCGCAATCCTTGGTGCGGACGTCGCGCGCGAGGATCCCGACGATGTGATCGGCCGGAACGTCCTTCACGGACGTCCGGATGATCACGCAGTCCTTCGGGCTCTCCTTCGCGCGGACGATGCCCATCGCGCCGGTCTTCTCGCCGACCGCATCGCGTTCGCGCGTGTCGATCATCGCGACCAGTTCGTTGATCTCGGCCGGGTCGTCGCTGATCACGAGCACTTGGCGCACGGATCCTTCGGCGATCGCATCGGCCAACGCCGTCACCACGTCTTGCGACGCGCCGCCGCGTGCGAGCGACAGGGCCGCCATGTAGCGGTAGCGCTTGTCCGGGCTGCGCAGCAGATCCGTCGCGCCCGCCATCGGCTCGACCGCGATGTCCGCGGCAGCGCCCTTGGCGCGCGGTCCCATGGCTCCGCCGAGACGCAGCAAGTCGGAAATCAGAGGCTGCAGCGAGCGCCAGGCCAGCGCGTCGGCTTCGTCGAGCGTGACGGCCGGGGCGACCTCGACTTCTTCGACTTCCTCTTCCGCGCCTTCGCCTTCGCCGGCGTCGTCCTGACCGTTGCCGCCATCGGCTTCGGTCATTTCCTCGTCGGAGTCCTCGGACTCCTCGGACGACTCCGATTCGCCGGCTTCTTCGACTTCGTCGCCCGAGCCTTCGTCGGCAGCCGCGGCCGGAGCATCCGGCGCCGGACCGAGCGGTTCGATCGCCTTCAACAGCGCCGCGTACGCCGCGAGCAGCGAGCGCTGCGCGTCGACGTCGGACGGGGCGAGCTTGATCGCTTCCTCGGCGAACAGACGCGCGTACGCCGGGCCGTAGATCTCCGGCGTGCAGGCGCGACTCGCGACTTCCTTGCCGTTCCAGAAGAACACCGCGTTCGCGCCATCGTCGGCCGGGCGGGCGCCGAGCGCGTGAATCGCGAGTTGCTTCCACGCCGATGCCGCGTCGCCGGCGCTGCCGCCGAGCTTCGCGAGCGCGGCGGACGCCATTTGCCGCACGATGACGTCGACGTCGTTCGCAGCAAGCGTCGTCAGTGCCGGCACGCAGCGCGCGTCGCCGGCGACTTCGAGCACGAGGCAAAGGTTGCGACGCACCATCGCGTCGTCGGAGTGCAGCGCCGCGAGCATGGCCAACACCGCGTCGCCCTTGAGGCGGCGCATCGCGTACACGGCCTTTTCGCGCGCATCGATGTCGGCGTTCGTGCCGATCCATCGCAGCAGCCCGTTCACGGCGAACGGGCCGTGCTCGTCGACCAGCGCGCCGAGCGCTTCCTGGCGTTCGGTCCACTCGCCGGTGGCGACGGTGTTCGCGAGCTGACGCACGCGGTCCCGATCGTTCTTGAACTCCGCTGCGCTGGACGTCGCGCAGAGCGACGCGACGATGCAAACAGCCGCGAGCGACGGGAGCGTCACACTGAACCGCATTCCGAGACTCCTAGGTACGCGAGGTACGCGAGAACCACTGCTCGACCGTTCGCGAGCGCCGACCGCGCGAGCGTCCGGGACCCCTTGGTGTAGGTGACCGGAGCACAAGCACTTCGCTCGACCTGGACGAGGGCGGCGGAACTCTAGGGGTCGTCTCCGCGTGGATCAAGACGCCGCGAGGCCCGCCGTGGCGATCTGTAGTGACGGCGGCGCGTCGGGCAACCACCGCGGGGCGTTCCCGCGGGCCCCGGGACGACTTCCGATCGGCGACGGAAGCGCTGCTAGACTCCGCGCCATGCCGAAACCGTCGATCCAATTCCTCGGCGCCGCCGGAACCGTCACCGGCTCGCGATTCCTGTTCGAACACGCCGGGAAGCGGCTGCTGATCGATGCCGGATTGTTCCAGGGCCTGAAAGAGCTGCGCAGCCGCAACTGGGACGATCTGCCGGTCGCGCCGGCGCGCATCGACGCGGTCCTGCTGACGCACGGTCACATCGACCATTGCGGGTACCTGCCGCGCTTGGTCCGCCAAGGCTTCGCGGGGCCGGTCTTTTGCACCCCCGCCACCGCGGACATCCTCGCGCTGACGTTGCCCGACAGCGCCCGACTGCAGGAAGAGGAAGCGGCGTTCGCCAACAAGCGCGGTTACTCGCGCCATCACCCGGCACTGCCGCTCTACACCGAAGTCGAAGCCGAACATGCACTGCGCAAGCGCCACGTCGTCGCCTACGGCACGCCCGCGGAACTGGTCCCGGGCATGCGCGTCACGTTGCGCCCGACGGGTCACATCGTCGGCGCCGCCTTCGCGGAGATCGAGGCGGGTGGCCAGCGTGTCGTCTTCTCCGGCGACGTCGGCGGCTACGACTGCGCGGTCATGGGCCCGCCCGCGCCGCTGCCGAAGGGGATCGACCACCTCGTGGTCGAGTCGACGTACGGCGGCCGCGTCGAGGAGCCGACCCCGATCTCCGCTCAGCTCGAACGCATCCTCGCTCCGGTGCTGCGCAACCGCGGCGTCGTGGTGATTCCCGCGTTCGCGATCGGTCGCACCACGATCGTCCTGTACTGGCTGCGCACCTTGATGGAGTCGGGCCGCATCCCGACGGCGCCCGTGTACGTCGACAGTCCGATGGCGACCGACTCGGTCGAGATCTACTCGCGCTACTGCGACGAGTTGAACGTGCGGAAGGACGTGCTGGAGGACGCGAACCTGTGTCCGATCCGCACGCGCGACATCCAACTCGTGCGCAGTCGCGACGACAGCAAGCGACTGAACGCGTTGAAGGGCCCCGCGATCTTCATCTCGTCGAGCGGCATGGCGAGCGGCGGCCGCGTCGTCCATCACCTCGCCCAACGACTTCCCGATCCGAACAACCTCGTGCTGCTCGTCGGCTACCAAGCCGTCGGAACGCGCGGCCGGGCGCTGATCGAAGGCGCGCGCTACGTTCGCATGTTCGGCGTCGACATCCCGGTCCGGGCGCAAGTCGCATCGATCCGCGGTCTGTCGGCCCACGGCGACTCCAACGAGATCGTGCAGTGGCTGAAGACGACCGATCGACCGCCGCGGCGCACGTTCCTCGTGCACGGCGAACCGGAGGCTCTCGCGGCAATGGCCGTACGCCTCGAGCAGGAACTGAAGTTCCCGACGTACACGCCGAGGTACCTCGAGCGCGTGGAGTTGGACTGATCGGCTCGGATCGGATCGGCTCGCGACGCGGCCCCGCGGTCGCGCTCGCCCTGACGACACAAGGCCGCGCATCCGAGGTCGGATGCGCGGCCTTGCGCGTTCGAATCGTCGAGCGGGGGATCGATCAGCTCTGGAACTGCAGCTTCACCGCGTTCGTGAGCGTGACGTCGTCGGACGCACCGACGTCGTCGATCAAGCCCTGGACGTACAAGTCGATCGGCCCACCACCACCCGGGATCGGGAAGGTGAACTCACCCGTGGGTCCGGTGCTCAGCGGAACGATCAGCGGCGCAGGCAGCGCCGGGACGAACGTGCCGCCGAACAGCGGAATCGGGTTCTGCGACAAACCGACGAACAGCACCATCGTCTTGTTCGCGGGCGCCGTCTTCAGGCTGAAGTCCGCGGTGTTACCCGTATCGAGCAGTCCGCAGACGGCGAGCGTCGGCGACTGACCGTTGAACGCGACCTCGCCACTGCCGAGATCGACGCCGGCGGCCGGGGTCGTGGCCGGGACGATCTTGAAGACTTCGCCGTTGAGGTCGCAGATCAGGATCTCACCGCAAGCGTCTTCACCGAACGAGCTCACGGACGTGATCGTGGCCGCGCCCGCCGGGTCGAGTTCGGTCGTACGGACCGTGAGCGCCGTGACCGCGCCGCCGACGACCTTGTAGGACCAAATCTTGTTCGAGACGTAGTCGGCGAAGAAGTACGTGCCCTTCAGATCCGGGATCGCGCATCCGCGGTAGACGTAGCCACCGGTGATCGAAAACCCGCCAGCCGCGTTGTGCTGGTACGTGTGGATCGGGTCGGTGAAGATCGGGTCGTTGCAGGCCGGAGTTCCGACCGGGCAGCTGCTCGTCCCGAAGCAGTTGTTGCCTTCCATGATCTTCCAACCGAAGTTTGCACCGGAACCCGTACCCGCCGGCACGAAGTTGATCTCTTCGACGGCGTTCTGCCCGACGTCGGCGAGGTGGAGGTCGCCGGTCTCCCGGTCGAAGCTCCAGCGCCACGGATTGCGGACACCGGTCGCCCAGATCAGATCGAGGATGCCGTCGGTCGGCGAGACGAACGGATTCGTGGCCGGGGGAACCGTCCAGTTGTCCGGGTCGATACGCACGATCTTGCCGAGGTACGTCGTGCCCTTCTGCGCGTTGCAGGGCGTGTCGCCGCCGCCGCCGCCGTCGCCGGTTCCGATGTACAGGTAGCCATCCGGACCGAATTGAATGCAGCCGCCGTTGTGGTTCGTGTTCGTCGGGTGCGCGACCGGGCCGAAGACGACCGTTCCCGTGGTCGCGTCGGCGGTGTCGTCCGTCAAGCGCGTGTAGCGCTCGACCACGAGCGCGCCGTCGGTCTTGCGCGTGTAGTAGACGAAGAAGTGTCCATTCGTCGCATACGCGGGATGGAACGCGAGACCGAGCAATCCGCGTTCACCGCCCGAGAGGACCTTCGGCGTCGCGATGTCGAGGAACGCCGTCGCATTCAGCAGACCGTTCTTCAGGATCTTGATGCGACCCGCCTGCTCGACGATGAAGATGCGCGTCTCGTCGCCCGGCGCGGCCGTGGCGTAGACGGGGGACGACAGGCCGGCTGCGATACGCACGGTCGTGAGAGCGGTCGGAGGCGCCGCGATCGCGGTGCCGACGAGAACGCCGAGCGCGGCGAGGGTCGCCGTGAGCTTGAGCATGAGGGACTTCTCCTGGATGTGGGGACGGGTCGGGAGCGAGGAGCGGGTCGTTGGACGTCGTGCGGCCCCCGCAAGGTTCGGGGAATCGGGCGGCGACGACCGCGGGAACGATAACCCAGCCCCGGGGAACGGTCAACGCACGCTCGGCGTCCACGTCCGTTGGTTAGAATCCCCGCCCCTCGTTCGCGGGAGCGTCGCGCATGAACTCGAGCTTCGCCCATTGGCGCAAGGAATTCCCGATCCTCGAGCGCTGCACGCACCTGATCTCGCACTCGCTCGGCGCGATGCCACGCAGCACGTTCGACCGTCTGCACGACTACGCCGAACTATGGAACTTCCGCGGCATCCGTGCCTGGTCGGAAGGCTGGTGGGACAAGCCGCTGACCACCGGCGACTTGCTGGCTCCGATCCTCGGGGTCGCCCCGGGTTCGGTCGTGATGCACCAGAACGTCTCGGTCGCGATCGCGCTGATCTACTCGTGCTTCGAGTTCGAGGCGCCGCGCAACAAGCTGGTCTACACCGACATGAACTTCCCGTCGGTGATGTACGTCAGCGAAGCCCATCGCCGCGCCGGCGCGAACGTCGTCATGGTGCCGAGCCACGATGGCATCGGCGTCGACACCGAAGCGATCCTCGCCGCGATCGACGAGCGCACCTTGCTCGTGCCGATCTCGCACGTCCTGTTCCGCTCCGCGTTCATCCAGGACGCGCAGGCGATCACGCGACGCGCTCACGAAGTCGGCGCAATGGTCGTGCTCGATTGCTACCAGTCGGCCGGCACGGTGCCGTTGCACCTCGAAGAATGGGGAGTCGACTTCGCGGTCGGCGGTTCCGTGAAGTGGCTGATCGGCGGCCCAGGCGCGGGCTGGCTGTACGTGCGCAAGGACCATCGCACGAATCTCGAACCGCGCATCACGGGCTGGGCCGCGCACGAGCACCCATTCGAGTTCGAGGTCGGCCCGATCCACTACGCGAACGACATGCGTCGGTTCTTGCACGGCTCGCCGGGAGTGCCGGCGTTGTACGCGGCCGAGACCGGTTACAAGATCGTCGCCGAGATCGGCGTGGATGCGATCCGCGCCAATTCGGTCCGACAGACCGAACGCATGATCGCGAAGGCCGACGACCTCGGATTGGTCGTGAAGTCACCGCGCGATTCGACCAAGCGCGGCGGGACCATCGTGCTCGACGTCCCGTTCGGCAAGGCGGTGACGCAGGAACTCAATCGGCGCGAGATCCTCTGCGACTTCCGACCCGGCGCGGGTGTGCGCATGTCGGCGCACTTCTACAACACCGACGAAGAGCTCGACCGCGCGCTCGACGCGATCCGTTCGATCCTGGACACGAAGGCCTATGCGGCGCACATGAACGCGAAGACCGCGTACTGAACGAGATTCAATCCGATGGATTCACGTTCTCGGCTTCACGAGGTGCTGCTCGGCGACGGCAGTCGCCGCCCTGTTCAACCACGCAAGGGTCGTTGGGGCCGAGCATGGCCGAATCGTCTGTGAATACGGCGGCTGCCGCCGCCTCGGACACCCTGTGGGTTCGGCCGAGAACCAATCGGGGGCGGCCCCCGATTGGTTCCCCGCCTCTGAGCGCACGCCAAGGACGGTCTCCATGACGTTCACGTTGCCCGACCGGTTCAACATGGTGCGCTACTTCCTCGAGCACAACCTCGAGGCCGGACGTGGACGCACGCGAGCACTGTGGTGCCGAGGTCGTGACGGCAGCGTGCGCGAGTACGACTACGCGCAAGTCGTCGCGGCGACCAACCGTGCTGGACGCTTGTTGATCGACCTCGGCGTCGAACCCGAGCAGCGCGTGTTGCTCGCGATCGGCGACGGACTCGAGTGGGTCGCCGCGTGGTTCGCGGCGATCAAGATCGGCGCGATCGCCTGTTCGGTGAACCCGCTGCTGCCCGCCGACGATTACGCCTACTACCTCGACTACACGCGCGCGAAGGTCGCGCTGTGCGATCTCGACTCCGCGCCGCGCATGCTCGAAGTGCTGCCGCAAGCGCGTCACCTGCGAGCCCTGCTCGTGACCGAACATGGCTCGACGCCCTCGGCCCCGGCCGGAGCGCGCGCGACGATCGTGAACTGGAACGAGGCGCACCCCTCGCAGCCCGATCGACTCGACGTCGCCGACACGTGGAAGGACGACGTCGCCGTCTGGCTGTTCACGTCCGGCACGACCGGCAAACCGAAGGCGGCGGTCCACTTCCACCACGACTTCGTGTTCAACGCCGAGCACTACGCGAAAGACGTGCTTCGACTCACGCCGAACGACCGCACGCTCGGCGTGCCGAAGCTGTTCTTCGGGTACGCGACCGGCACCAACTTGTTGTTCCCGTTCGCGGCCGGCGCGTGCGTGGGCTTGTTCCAGGACAAGAGCAAGCCCGACGTGATCCTCGATCAGATCCGACGCTTCCACCCGACGGTGTTGTGCGCGGTGCCGACGGCGCTGAACGGCCTGCTCGCGCTCGAGAACGCCGCGCGCGCGGACTTCGAGGGCATGCGCTACGCGACGTCGGCCGGAGAGGCGTTGCCGCCCGAGCTCTACCACCGCTTCATCGCGCGGTTCGGTGTGGAGATCCTCGACGGCATCGGCTCGGCCGAGATGTTCCACGTCTTCATCTCGAACTACCCGGGCAAGGTCCGGCCCGGCACGCTCGGCACGTTGGTCCCTGGCTACGAGGCGCGACTGGTCGGCCCCGACGGCAGGGACGCTCCGGCGGGCGAGCCCGGAACGCTGTGGATCAAGGGTGGCTCGGCCGCGCTGCAGTACTACGCGGCGCGCGAGAAGTCGCGCGCGACGTTCCTCGGCGATTGGGTGGTCACGGCCGATCAGTTCCGGCTCGATGCCGACGCCTTCTTCCACTACGAGGGCCGCACCGACGACATGCTGAAAGTCGGCGGCATCTTCGTCTCGCCGCTCGAGATCGAGTCGTGCCTGCTGCAGCACCCGGCCGTGCGCGAAGTCGCCGTGATCGGCTACACCGAAGACGATTTGGTCAAGCCCGAAGCATTCGTCGTCGTGAACGCGTCGCATTCCGCGTCGAGCGCGTTGGCGCAGGAACTGCAAGCGTTCGTGAAGACGCGCTTGGCGCCGTACAAGTACCCGCGTCGCGTGTCGTTCCTCGACGCGCTCCCGCGCAACGACCGCGGCAAGTGCGAGAAGAAGCTGCTGCGCGGCGGCCCGGGTGCGAGCGCCGGAGCCGGCGCGTGACGCGCGCCCTCGACCTCGCGCGCGCGACCACGACCGACGTCGACGCGATCGCGCCGCAAGTGCGTGCGGCGCTGCTACCGCTCGGCTCGACCGAAGCGCACGGCCCCCACCTACCGTTGTCCACCGACGTGATCATCGCGACGACGACGGCCACGCGCGCCGCGGCGCGACTCACGCGGGCGGGCGTCGGCACACTCGTCCTGCCCGCGATCCCCTACGCCGTCACCGAGTTCCTCAAGCCATTTCGCGGCACGATCTCCGTACGCGCGCAGACGATCGGCGCGCTCATCGACGAGATCGCGGACTCCGTGTTCGCGCAGGGCGTCCGCGTGCTCGCGCTGGTGAATGGACACCTCGAACCCGAACACGGCCGCATGTTGAAGGAATGCGCGCGCCGCATCACGGCGACTGGTCGCGGCATCGCGGTATTCCCCGATCAGAGGCGACCTCCCACGGTCGCGCAACTCGGCGAGGAGTTCGGTCGCGGCGGAGGCCACGCCGGCGGCTTCGAGACGTCGTTGGTGCTCGCCGCCGCGCCCGAGTTGGTGAAGGACGAACGGCGTTCACTGGCCGCGAACTTCGCCGACCTCGCGCAGCGCATGAAGGACGGCGCGGCCGACGCGATCGCGGCCGGCGGCGCACGCGCGTACTTCGGCGATCCTGCGGGAGCCACGGCCGAAGAAGGCGATCGGCTCTACGACGTCATGGCGACGATGGTCTCGGACGCGGTGGTCGCGGCGCTCGCCGCGGGAGCGTGACGCATGGCGTATCGCACCGAACTCACCGTCCGCTTCGGCGACTGCGACAAGGCCGGGATCGCGTACTACCCGGTGATTTTCCATTACTGCCACGTGGCCTTCGAAGAGTTCTTCGAGCACTGCGTCGGCATCGCGTATCCGACGCTCGTGAACGACCGCCATCTCGGATTCCCGATGGGCCACGTCGACGCGACCTTCGAATCCCCGTTCCAGTACGGGATGAAAGTCACCGCGCGCGTCGAGGTGCTGAAGGTCGGGACCAAGTCGACGCGGTGGCGTTACGCGTTCTTCGATCGCGCGAGCGGCACGCTGCTGGCGCGAATCGTCGCCGACACCGTCGCCGTCGACATGCGCTCGTTCACGTCGACCGCGATCCCCGACGACGTGCGCTCCGCGTTCCTGCGCTGTGGCGCGCCGGAGACGGACTGAGCCGAACTCGATCGCGAGCGGGTTCCGTATCGCCGGCACCTCGCTTGGCGATCCGCGCGACGACGGCGGCGAACCGACGGAACCCGAGCTCGAACGCCCGCGTCGGACCGCGACCGCGCACGCGCGAAGTCGCGTCCGCGACGACGGCGAGAGTTGCCATCGCGCGAGCGCACCGCGCACACCGCGGCAGATGCGATTCGACGCGTGCGCGCGTCCGGTCGTCGACTTCGTCGTCGAGGTACGCGGACAGCACGGCGACGATCGCCGCGCATCGCTTCCGCGCTCGTGCTTTGCCGGCGGACTGGGAACGCGAAGACGACCCTGGGTGGGACTTCACGACGACCTCCTCGTTTCGCCGCGCAGCGCGGCGGCGACGACGTTCAACACTTTCAATCGGGCACGCCGGATGATCATGCCGGCGTGGTTGGGCGACAGATCGAGCGCGGCTCCGATCTCGCGGTACGAGAGTCCGTCGCTCTCGCGCAGTTCGAGCGCCTTGCGCCAACTCGACGGCAATTGCGACAGCCCGGCCGCGGCGAGCCGCACGAACAACTCCAACGCCTGCGCGTGGGCGTCTCGGACCTCGTTCGCGGTGACCAGCGCCCAGGGCTCGTAGCCGGCCGCTTCGGGTTCGCGTACGCACTGCACGTCGACGTAGGGGTCGTTGCGGCGCTTGCGCTGCCACTGCCGCAGGATGTTCGCCGCGATCACGAACATCCAGCCGGTGAAGCTCGAGTGCGCCGTCGGCCGGAACATCGAGGCTTTCGTCATCAGGGTGAGGAAGGTCTCGTCGACGGCGTCGTCGGCATCGGTGCGCGACGAGAGCGTTCGTGCCTTCGCGCGACAGAAGGCCAGCAGCACGCGGTGATTCAGCAGGTACAGCAGCTCCAGTGCATCTCCTGCTCCCTGCTCGCGCACCACGACCATCAATGCGCGCGAGACGCGCTCGCGGTCGGCGTCGATCCCGCGGCGCGGTCGCGGCACGCGCAGCGGAGTGCCCTCGGCTCGCAGTCGAGCGTTCAGCGCGCGCAGGCGCGGCAGGACCTCGTCGGGAACGAACGCGTGCGTCGGGCCTCCCCGCGCGACGGCCGCACGCCTACCCGACTCTTTCGTCACCATCACGACGCCTCCTCGGCTCTCCCGGCATCGAAGATGCGGCCCGCGCGCGAACATAACACGCGCTCGAAAAACTCCTTCGCGGGTCGGATTCGTCCGTCGTCCTCGGCGAGCACACCCTTTCCGATCGTCGATCCAGGCGTCACGATCGCGGCGATGCGTCACCCGCTCCCGTTCACCGCGCCGGCATTGCTCGCACCCATGGAGGGTGTCACCGAGCCGTGCTTCCGTGAGCTCGTGCTGGCGCGGAATCCGCCGACGCACCTCGGCGGCACCTTCACCGAGTTCGTGCGCGTCGTCGACCATCCAGTGCCCAAGACGGTGCTGCGCCGGCACCTCGGAGCCCGAGGCGAGCTCGCGACGCGCGCAGCGCGGCGGAACGACGAGACCACGGCCGCGGTCGGCCTCCAGTTGATGGGAAGCGACCTCGTCGCCGTCGAAGCCACGGCGGCCCACGCCGCGGAACTCGGCGTCGCACTGCTCGACTTGAACTTCGGGTGCCCCGCCCGTGGCGCGACGTCGACCTGCGCGGGCTCCGCTCTGCTGCGCACACCGCAGCGCGTCGCTGAACTCGTGCGAACGGCGGTCCGCGGTGTCCAGGACCGGTTGCCGGTCACGGCCAAGATCCGCGCGGGCTACGACGACGACGCGAACCTCGAGCAACTCGCACGCGCGGCCGAGGACGGCGGCGCGTCGTTGCTGACCGTTCATTGCCGCACTCGCGCCGAGGGCTATCGCTCCGACGCCGTCGATTGGAGTCGCATCGAACGCGCGGTGCGCGCGGTGTCGATCCCGGTCTGCGGGAATGGCGGCGTCGATTCCCACGCCGACATCGAGCGCATGCGGATGCGCACGGGCGCGGCGTTCGCGATGATCGGCCGCGGCGCGCTCCGCGACCCCTGGATCTTCTGCGGGCGCGAGGTCGACTTCGACACCGCGCGCGCGTTCTTGGCCGAGTACTTCGACACGCTCGTGACGCGCGGCTCGTTCGCGCCGGCGGGCGCACTCGCCCGCAGCAAGCAGCTCGTGCACTACTTCCGCGCCGGAGGCGTGGTCGAGTCGCTCGGCGGACCGAAGGCGTGGTTGGCCGAGACCGACCCGACGCGATTCCGAGCTCGACTCGCCGTCGCGCCGTCGCCCGTGCGAGACGAAACCACGGGCGTGGGGAAGTGAGTCAACTAGCCCCGACCGCGTCTCCTCTTCGGCGCGCGGCCTAGATCGCGCGCCCCTACCCCGCGGCATCCACTCCGCCACGAGAACGAATGCCGTTGTCGGCCAGAACTAGTCGACTCGGGCTGCAAGAGGGCGAGTTCGAGCAGCATTCGGAGGAATAATCCGCAGGATCTTTCCGGACTCGGGAGAGTCTCAGCGCAGCAACTTCGCAGCCACCGCGCGGCACCACGCAATCGCGGACGCCGATGCCGTCGCCGAGGCGCTCGGCGGTCGGACGGACCCGCGGCTCACGGGACCTTGTGCAGCTCGATGACGAACACCAGAGTCGCGTCGGCCGGGATCTTCGGCGGCGATCCGTTCGCTCCGTATCCGAGCGCCGGCGGAACGACGAGGAGGATGCGATCACCTTCCTTCATGAGCTGGATGCCCTCGATCCAACCGTCGATCAGCCCGTTCTTCTCGAGCTCGGTGACGAAGCGCGTGGCGCGGGAGTACGACGAGTCGAACGGTGTGCCGTCTTGCAACCAACCGGCGTAGTCGACCGCGACGCCATCGTTTTCCTTCGGCTGCTTCGCGTCCGGATCGCTCCCACGCGACAGGAACTGGTACTTCAGGCCGCTCTCGGTCGTCGTCAGCTTCGACTCGTCGGGAGCGACGAACGCCGGGACCTTCACCGCTCGCGTCGCCTTGATCTCCCAATACGTCGGAGTGTCGGCCTGCATGCCGACGCGGGCCGGATCGCGGAACGCCATGCTGGCGGGCGCGACGCAGCGCAACGTCGTTCCGACCTGCATCAGTTCCGGCACCTCGGCGAACATCGAGCCGCCCATGCGCTCGGCGACCTCGGCTCCGCGGCCGAGGATCTGCCCCTCACGCAACGAGGAGGTGAGCACCTTGCCGGCGCCGTCGAACAGCGCGAACCGCAACTCCATGGCCTGCTCGGTCAGCAGATCGCCGCTGCCGGCCTCGACCACTTCGTACTTCAAGCCGGACTCGGTCGACTTCGCCTTCGCCTCGTCGATCGCGACGTACGTGAACGGCGGCACGATCTCGAACAACTCGACGTCGAACGACAGCGTCGCATTCGGAGGAATGACGTTGCCCGCACCACGCGCGCCGTAGCCGAGATCCGCGGGGATGCGGAACTCGAAACGGTCGCCAGCCTGCATGAGCTGAAGTCCTTCGGTCCAACCCTTGATCACGCGACCGAGCTCGAACTCCGCCGGCGCGCCACGGATGCGCGAAGAGTCGAACACGCGGCCGTCCTCGAGCTTGCCGGTGTAGTGCACGCGCACGCCGGAATCAGTCGTGGGCTTCGGCCCTTCGGGACCGCGCGAGACGACGTAGTACTCGAGGCCGCTCGGGGTCTTCGTCCATGCGGCCTCGTCCTCGGCGAATGCCGCGTCGAAGGTGCCGAGGAACGAACCGAAGCAAACCGACACCGACGCGAATCGAGCGATCGAACGCACGTGCATCTCCTGAGTGGAACGCGCTGAACGGCCAGAGGGGCGCATCGTAGACCCGAGTCGAAACCGGGCAGCGAGCCGACGCGACGTTTTTTCCGCCCTCGCCACGAGCCTGGCCCACGCGGCACAATGGCCCGTGGTCGCGGCGCACCACCTCCGACATCGTGCGGTCGATGCGCTGAACCCGAGGAGCCGTACCCGCATGCCGAACCTGCGCCAGGCCACCGTCGTCGCGGCGTTCGTCGCCGCGCTCTGCTACGCCCGCTGGCAGGAACATCTCGGCAGTCGACCGACGCCCGCAGCCGGCGCGTTCGGGTTGCGGTTCGAGGAAGTCGCCGAGGACATCGGGATCCGCTTCACGCACCAGAAGGTCCAAGTCGACCCCAAGCTCGCTCCGATCGAACCGCACGTCAGCGGCGTCGGCGCGGCCACGGCGATCGGCGACGTCGACGGCGACGGCTGGAGCGACGTCCTGATGACGACGAGCGCGTTCGGCGCTCCGAGCGCGCTGTTCCGCAACCGCCGCGACGGCACGTTCGAGGACGTCGCCGCGGCCTGGGGAATCGACCAACTGAACTCGCGCGACCGCGGAGCGACGATGGGCGCGCTGTTCTCGGACGTCGACAACGACGGCGACGAGGACCTGCTGGTCTACAAGTGGGGCTACCCCCAGTTGTTCCTCAACGACGCGCACCGACGTTTCGTCGACGCCACCATGGACTCCGGCCTCGGACGCTGGATCAACAGCAACTCGGCCGCGTTCCTCGACTACGACCGCGATGGCTTGCTCGACCTCTACGTCGGCGGATACTTCCGCGAAGAGCACGTCCTGTGGGACCTGAAGTCGACGCGCATCATGCAGTCGAGCTTCGAGTTCGCCGAGAACGCCGGTCACAACGTGCTGTACCGCAATCTCGGCGGCGGCAAGTTCGAGGACGTCACCGCGCGCGCCGGCGTCGACAGCACGCGTTGGACGTTCGCGATCGCCGCGGCCGACTTCGACGGCAACGGATTCCAGGACCTCTATCTCGCGAACGACTACGGCCCCGAAGAGTTGTTCCTGAACCAGGACGGCGCGCGCTTCACGCGCGCGAGCGACATCGGTCTCGACGAGGACAGCAAGAGCGGCATGTCGGTCGCGGTCGGCGACATCGACAATTGCGGCAAGCTCGGCGTGTTCGTGACGAACATCACGCGCACCGGCTACCTGATCCAAGGCAACAACCTGCGCAAGAACATGCTCGGCGAGGACGGTCGCTTCGAGAACATCGCGAGCGGTGTCGCCGAGAACTGCGGTTGGGCCTGGGGCGCGCAGTTCGGCGACCTCAACAACGACGGTTGGCAAGACCTGTTCGTCGTGAACGGCTTCATCTCCGCCGACCCCAAGCTCGACTACTGGTACGCGATGGGAAAGGTCTCGAGCGCCGTCGGCGATCTGTTCGAGGACGCCACGGCGTGGCCCGAGATCGGCAACCGCTCGTTGTCGGGTTACGAAGTCTCGCGCGTGCTCATCAACACTCCTCTGCACAAGAGTGGCCGTCGCACGTTCACCGACGTCGCGTCGCAGACCGGCGTCACCGACACGCTCGACGGTCGCGCCGTCGCGTTCACCGATCTCGGCAATCGCGGGCAGCTCGACGTCGTCGTCGCGAACCAGTCGGCTCGCGCGTTGGTCTACCGTTCCGAACTGGCGCCCGGCGCGCACTGGATCCAATTCGGCCTGCGCGGCACGCGCAGCAATCGCAGCGCGATCGGCGCCGCGGTCGAACTCGAGTTCGGCGGACATCGGCAAGTTCAAGTGATCGCCGCGGGATCGGGGTTCGCGTCGCAGAACGACCGCCGCCTGCACTTCGGACTCGGGGACGCGGCACGCGTCGAACGCGCGCGCATCCGCTGGCCGTCGGGCCACGAGCAAGTGATCGAGAATCCGGCCCTCGACCAACTCCACGTCGTCACGGAGTCGACGCCATGACTTCCGCCATCCGCGACGTGCTCGCGACGCTGAAGCGCTTCGCCACGTTCCAGTCGCCGCCGCCCTACTACTCGGCGACGCTGATCACCGTGCTGCTCGTGCTCGGTGAATGGCGCTACGACATCCTCGGCGGCTACGAGCGCATGGTCGCCGCACTCGCGACCGCGGTCGTCGCCGAGGCCGCGTTGTCGTTGTGGCTGCGCGGGACGTGGCCGCGCTTGGTGTCGGCGTACATCAGCGGCAACAGCGTGCTGATGCTGGTGAAGCCGGCGGCGACCCCGCTGTGGCCGTTCGCGATCGCCGCGTTCATCTCCATCGCGTCCAAGTACGTGCTGCGTTACCGCGGTCGGCATCTGTGGAACCCGACCAACTTCGGCGTCACGGCGCTGCTGTTCCTCGCGCCATCGCAAGTCACGCCGCTGTCGCACCAATGGGGCAACGAGCCGATCACGTTGCTCGTGATCTACGCGATCGGTTTGATCGTGGTCGTACGCGCCAGCGTCGTCCACATCACGCTGACGTACGTCGCCGCCTTCGCCGCGTTCGCGTGGATGCGTAGTGGACCGAGCTACGACGCGTGGCTGGTCGAGATGGGTCCTCTCAGCGGACCGATGTACACGCTGTTCATCTTCTTCATGGTCACCGACCCACGCACGATCGTCAGCAACCGCACCGGACAATACGGCGTGACGATCGCGATCGCGGCGCTCGAAGCGCTGATCCGCATGGGCCTCGACCGCGACGTCCTGTGGTTGCAGACCATGGGTGCGGCGCCCGCGCTGTTCGCGCTGTTCGTCGTCGGCCCACCGACGTTGTGGTGGGAGCTGCGCAAGCAGGCCACGCCGACGGAACCGACGAAGCCCGTGCTCGCCGCGGCGGCGTGACCGCACGTCTCCGCCTCGAGCGACGCGCGCGGGCGAACAGCACGGCGGGCTCGACCGGTTCCACCCGGTCGAGCCCGCCGCGATGATCCCGCAGAACGCGTTCGCGTCGAACGCACGCGATCACTGCACGAAGATCTCGATGCCGTTCGTGACCGAACCACCGATGCCCGTGGCCGGATCGGCGATCAGCGCTTGCATCGTGAACGTGATGCCCGGCGGCAGCGCCGGCATCGCCAACCCGGCGTTCGCGTTGCCCTGGCCAGGACCGCCCGGAGACAGCGGGATCGTCACCGTCGCGGGCAACAGCGGAGCGACGAGCAACGAGCAGCGGGCGCCCAGCGGCTGATTCGCCTGCAGCGCACCGAACACGAGGACGGCGAAGGACCCGCCGAGACCGTTGCGGATCGAGAGTTCGACGAAGCTGCCCGACGACGGGCAACCCGACCACACGAGTTCGGGAACGATGCCCGCGGAGCCCGCGCAGCCGCTGCCGTACGACGTCGCAGAGCCCGGGCACGGATCACCGGTGAGCGAAGCGAAGTGCGGATCGCTCGGCTGGAACTGATGCAGCAATTGCGCGCTGCCCGTGACCAGATCGACGATGAACAGTGCGTGGTCGTTCTGCGTGTACGCGATCACGGTCGACGTCGATCCGTCGTACGCCAACGCAGCGCCACCGGTCGTGTCCATCGCCGCGCCGAAGCCGATCCCGATCGGATGCGAGCCCGGGCCGGTCGGGTTGGTCGGATCGATCTCCCACAGCGCGTTCGTCGTGGTCTCGAGCGCGTAGAGCTTGCCGCTCGCGTCGAACACCATGCCCGAGAACCATTCGGTGAACGAGCCGATATTCCCCGCGATCCCGACCTGGAACGTCTGCGGGTCGATCTCGAACAGTTGCGGTGCCGGGAAGAAGCCGCCGGTGTTGATCCACCAGGCCCTGCCCGTCGTCGGATCCGTCGCCATGGCCAGCGGGCCGACGGGCATCGACAACGGCGACAGCTCCGTCGCCGCGCCGGTCGCGGTGTTCAACTCGTACAGCGAGCCCGAGAACCAGCCGGACGACAGACCGAACACGCGACCGTCGCCCAAGCGCGTGATCTGCGGGATCCCGAACTCGTTGGGGTCGACGACCGTGAACGAACCGACCGGCTGGGTCTGGAAGGTCAGTGTGTCGATCGTCCACAGCTCGTTCGCGTCGGAGCGGGACGCGTAGAGGGTCCCGGCGTCGAGCGCGGGACCGACGAGGAGTGCGGACAGGACGAGCGCCGCTTGGATTCGATGCATGATTCCTCCGTACGGGACGGAACGTCGTCGGACATCCGAGGGCAAGTCGGAGAGTTCGACGAAGTCGGATTCCTTGCAGCGGCGACCGCAGGATAGAGCGCTCGTGAGGAGGCGTAACGCAACCAAGTTGCGATGGCTCGCCGTTCGACGTCGGCGGCCAGTCACGACTTGCATGCGATCGCGCGAACGCGTTCGGCGCGTGCGTGCGGCAGGTCTCGATCGAAGGTCCGTCGGATCGCGTCACGTTCCCATCGGTCGACTGGTCGAACCTCGCAGGATGCGTGCGCGAACTCCCACGGGCTGTTGAACAGCCTGTTGAAGAAGTCTGCCGGCACTCGGCCGGCTGCGAACGAGCATGGCTTCGTTCCGCCTCCTCGCCGTATCTCTCCGTCGATACGCCTCGTCGGCGCGCCTCGCCCTGCTCGTTCTCGCTCGCCCGATTGCTCGGCAGACTTCTTCAACAAGCTGTTAACCTCCCAGCACTCCTTGGAGCCCCGCCCCGATGCATCCCAACCTGAAGACGTACGTCACCGCGGTCCGGTCGATCCTGGCCGAGCCGTTGTCCCTCGCCGGCCGCGTCCGTCGCATCCGGGGCGCCGCCAAGCAACTCATCGCGGACGGGCTCCCGCTCAGCGCCGACGAGCGCCAGATCCCCGAACACGGCTACGGCCGCAACCTGCTGTACCGCGATCCGGATCACGGCTTCGTGGTGATCGCGATGGTGTGGCCGCCGGGACACGAGGGACCGCCCCACGATCACGGCACCTGGGGAGTCGTCGCCGTCACCGAAGGCGAGATCGCGATCGACAACTACGTGCGGGACGACGACGGATCGAATCCGGAACACGCGACGCTCATCCACGCCAGCCGCATCGCCGGTCCCGCGGGCACCGTCGGCTACGTGCTGCCACCGCACGAAGACGTGCACCGCATCGGCAACGCCAGCAACGCGGTGACCTCGGTGTCGATCCACACCTACGGCATGGACATCAAGCGCTGCAACGTGTTCGACCTCGCGACCGGGCACGCCGAGCAGGAAGAACTGTCGTATTCGTGAATCGGCGCGCGACGCGCGTCGCCCCAGGGGAACGAAGGACGCCACGATGTGGTCCTGGCTCGTCGCTGCGCTGGCCGCACTGAGTCCACTCCAGGCCGATGACCCGCCGCACCTCGGCGTCGTGGCCACACGCGCGGACGCAACGGACTCGGACGGGCACGCCTTCGCACAAGGTGCAGCGCTCGCTCTCGAACTCGCCGACGGTGGCGACCGCGTGCGGTGGATCGTCGAGTCCTGTGACGGCAGCGTCGGCGGAGTCGAACAGGCCGTGGCTCGACTGGCCGAGCGCGGCGTGATCGCGATCATCGGTCCGCTCGAGCAAAGTCTCGCCGCACCCGCCGCGAGCGCTGCGGCGCGCTCGCGCCTGCCCGTGCTCGCGTTCCAAGCCGCCGCGGACGACGTGGCCCTGGCGCTGGTCGATCTCGTCGTCACGCACTGGCGAGCACCGCGGATCGCGTTCGTCGGCGACGGAACCACGGCGAGTCGCGAGTTGCACAAGGCACTCGAGGGCGCACTTGCCGAATCCGCCGCGATCACCCTCGAACTCACGGCGAACGAGGTGGTGGCGCAATTCGCCGCGAAGTTCGCGAAGACCGCGCCGCTGGTCGTCGTGATCGACGTCGCCGCCGGTCCTGCGGTGGACGCCGCGCTCGACGCGATCGAAGCCCATGCGCCCGGGATCGCCTGCGTCCTCACCCCACGCTCGTACGGCGACGACACCAAGCGCCGAACGCGACCGCTCGCGATCGTCCTGCCGCGCTCGCCGCTCGTGACGACGCCGACCGGTCCGTTCGTCGACGCCTGCGAGAAAGCGCACGGCGCCGTGCGCTACGGCAGCGCCGAGGGCTTCGACGCCGGACAGATCGCGCTGTCCGCTCTGGCGCGTGCGACGCCGTCGCCGCAGTGGTTCGCGGACCTGCGGCATCACGGCCCGCGCGGCGAAGTGACGACCGACGCGAAGACGGGCTTCGTGCGCGCACCGCTGCAGACGTGGCGACTCGAGCGCGGCAAACTCGATCCGTACTTGCCGAGCGCGCTACCCGACGCGTGGCGCGATCAAGGCACGAGCAAGGCCAAGGCGCCCGATCCGACCCTCGGTGATCCGTTCGGACGCTGGCGCTGTGACGGCTTCGCGTTCGAGGACGGCACGCAATGGGTGCGCTTCTCGTGGGGAGACGAGCAACGCTCGACGATCGACGCCGATCTCGCGCAGTTGGGGCTGTCGACGTCGGGCGCGTGCGCGCTCGTCGACCACTTGGTCAAGGACGAGTTGATGGCTCGCGTGATCGCGGTCACCAACACCAAGTTCCTGCGCGAGCCGAACGGCCACGCGATCCCGGGCAGGAGCCTGAAGATCTCGTTCGCGACGCGTCTACCCGCTCGCGCGAAGAAGAAGCCGTGGGAAGCCTACGTCGCCGGCGACCACGACGCCGCCGGCGGCATGGCGCACGGCGATTGGTGCGAGATCTTCTCGACGTTCATCCGCCGCACCATCTTCCAGCCGCACGCGCTGCAACCACCACTGTCCGCGGCCGACCTCGATCTGCTCGACGGCAGCTACCGCTTCGGCACCGATCGCGCGCGCGATCTGCGCAGCGAGACGATCCGTTCGCTGATCAACGGCTACGCCGGATCGATGGCGCTGACGGCCGCGCACGAGATCGGCCATTGCGCGGGCCTCGGCCATTCCACCGACGACCCGGCCGGCATCATGAACGTCGACGAAGGCGCGGGGATCGACTACCCCGAGGCCCACTTCACGGACGCGGAGTTCGACGCCATGCGCAAGCGCTTCGGCGTCAGCGCGAAGTGACCGCGCGCGCCGCAAGACCCACGGGGATTCGGCGAGGCTCGGCGCCGACGACCGGCGCCTGGTGAATGAAGTCGACGGCTGCCACCGCCGAACGACACCAGATGCGACCGAGAACGTGGATCAACCGGCGTTGATGCACGTCCTCAAGCGAGCGGCTCGCCGAGCGCGCGCAACGCACGCGGCGGGAACAACCCGACCAACGTGCCGCGACCCAAGCGGATCGGTCCGTCGAATTCGATCATCGCGACGCTCGCCTTCTTGAACTCGATGCGAGCGCTGCGCGACGCGCCGATCAGGTCCGACGTGATCTCGGCGAGGCTCGGCATGTGTCCGACCGCGAGCACGGTCGGCGCCGACGTCGCGTGATCGAGGAACGCGATGAGTTCGCGCGCGCTGCCGTCCGGCGTGAGTGCGTCGCAGATCATCACCTCGGCGTCTTCTTGCCATGCGTCGGCGAGCATCTCGGCGGTCTGCAGCGCGCGCACGTACGGACTCGACAACACGACACCCTCGAACGCATCGAGCGTCGCGAGCCCGCGCGCGACCATCGCGGTCTTCTCGATGCCCTCGGCGGTCAGGGGACGCTCCGCGTCGGGAACTCCCGGCGTGGGATCGGCGGCGACACCGTGGCGAACGAGGTACAGCACCGTCATGGCAGGACTCCGTCGTCGTAGACCAGTCGAGGACGCATCACGACCGCGTCCGCGCTGACGCAGTGATAGCGAGTCTTCCCGCGCGTCCCTTGGAACGCCGTCGCGATCGCCGCGGCGCCGTGCAGGTGGCCATGCACGACGAGGTCGACGCCGTGCAGATCGAGGAGGTCGGTGAAGCCCGAGGCCTCGTGGCGCGCGTTCATCGGCGGGTAGTGCAGCATCACGACGCGCGTGGCATGGGCCACCTTCGAGCGCTCGAGGCCTTCGAGGCCGAGCTTCAAGCGCGTGACCTCGCGTTCGTAGATCGCGCGATCGGCGTCGGTGTACGTCTTCGAGCCCGCGTCCTTCTCGCCCGGCGCGGTCATGAAGTCGGCGCTGCCCATGTCGCCCGGGCATTGCCAGCCGCGCGTGCCGACGATCGCGACGCCGTTCAGCACGACGTGGTCTTGCTGCAGTGCATGCACGCTCGCGCCGAACGCGGCGCGGACCTTGCCGATGCCGCCCCACCAGAAATCGTGGTTGCCGCGGATGACGACCTTCGTCCCGGTCAGTTCGCGGATCCAGCGCAGATCGTCGGCGACGTCGTCGAACGTCATGCCCCAGGACAGATCGCCCGCGATCAGCAACACGTCGTCGGCGCGCGCCTGCGCTTCCCACCGCTCGCGGATCACGCGCGAGTGGTCGTGCCAAACGTCGCCGAAGCGGTCCATCGGCTTGTTGCGCGGGCCGCCGGGCAGGTGAACGTCACCGATCGCGAAGATGCGCACGTGAACTCCAAGTGAGCGGCAGAGCCTACTGCGTGCGCCGTCGATCGGTCAGATCGGGAAGCTCGCGACTTTCGAGATCTCGCCGATCAACGCGGTCGCGAAGCAGCCGGGCGCGAGTGCGAACCGGAACTCGATGGCGCTCGACTCCGGCAACGCACGGACTTCGAGCTCCCGCGGCACGAACCGCAGCGCACGCCGATGTCCGTCCGGATCGAGTCCGGCGGTCGCCTTCAGGCGCTCGCGATCGATGCGTTCGGCGTCGAACACCGCGTGCTCGATCGCTCCGGCCTCGCCTTCCGCGAACGGCGTGTGCAGTCCGAACAATGGCCCGGTCGGGTGAGCCGATCCGGCGTCGACCCGCCCCTGCGCGCCCTCGATCGTCGCAGCCGCTGCGACCGAGCGCGTCGCCGGCTCGAACAGGATGTCGCCCGGCAGCACGCGATCGATCGACTGCAGCCGCCGCGCGAGTACGCGGTTGAACACGAGCGCTTGGTACGCGGCGAGGAAGAACCGTCGCTCGCGCGGCGCGATCTTCGCGACGACTTGCGCGTGGTTCTCGCCGGCTCGCAGCAGGCGCAACAGCGCGCGCTCGAGGCGCAATGCGTCCGGGATCCACTTGAGCGCGCGATAGATGTCGTTGCGCGCGTACGCGGTGCGGAAAGCGCGGGCCTTGGGATCGTGCTCGAGGTCGGACGGCGCTCCGAGGATCGCGCCGAGCACGGACTTGGCGTCGCCGTCGATGAGCTTGCGGCCGACGTAGCCGGACTCGCCGCGCACGCCGAAGCGTTGGGCGCCGAAACCGTTCGGGACCCCGCGACGCTCGAGCACGGCCAGGATCTCGCGCGCACGACCCATCGCAACGTCGACGTCACCGACGTCCCGCACCACGACGACGAATCGATTGCCGGCCAGTTCGCCGGGCTTCAACGGCCGATCGGCGCGCACGACGTCGAGCACGCGGGCACGCTCCAGTTCGAGAGCGCGCAGTTTCGCCTCCGCGCGGACCGGTGCGCTGATCCACTGGCGCGTGACGGCGTCGGCGTCCTTGTATCCCGCGCAGCCGAGTTCGCGCGACGGCACCCGCAGCTTCGCGGAGAGCCGCCGCAACAACTCCGGCGTCGACATGCGCCGCTTCTCGATGAACGCGTGCACGAACTCGCCGTCGCCTTCGGGGCGAGCGCGTTCTTCGACGACGACGAAGTCCTCGGGCTCCGACTTGATGCGCCCGCCGATCCCGGGCAGGTCGGCGGTGAGGAAGGGTCCAGGCGCGAGGAAAGCCATGTCGCTCCGACGGGTTGCTGTCGTGATCGCCGAAGCGGCGCGCGGCAGACCCTACCAAGTGCCGCGATCCGGGCACCGGACCATGGCGGGGATCGGCGCGTGGCCGGGCTCTCGGACACGTGGTACAACCCGATGGTTCAGGCGATCCAGGCGACTCCAAGATTCGGCGACGTCGCCCTACCCCATCGCTCCACACCGAGGTCACGAGGAGGCTCCATGCATCGTTCGTTTCGACTCGCCCTGCTCGCCGGCGCCTGCGCCGCGCTGGTCCAGAACGCCGCTTCCGCGCAGAACATGGCGCTCGACGTCGTCGGCGGCGGTGTCGGCCAGACCCTGACGCTCACGGTCAGCGGTCCGCCCAACGCGCAGTACCTCACGATCATGTCGCTGACCACGGGCCCGACCGCTCTGCCCGCGCCGCACATCGCGTCGCTCGACGTCGGTTTCGAACTGCTCGACCTCTCGCTGTCGATCCCCGGCTTCCTCGGCGTGTTGCCGCCCGGCGGCTCCATCGCGCTGCCGTTGCCGGTACCGAACGTGCCCGGCATCGACAACCTCAACCTGAACTTCCAGAGCGCGCGCATCGACTTCGGCACCACGATCGCGCAGAAGTCGAACCTGTGGCGCGTGACGTTCGACTTGCCCGGCGAATGGCTGACGACGTTGAACGGACTGCTCGCGGCTCGCGCGTTCCCGACCGCGACCAAGCTCGCCGACGGCCGCGTGCTCATCGCCGGCGGCGGGCAGGGCTCGCTGACCGGAGCGAGCGGCTTGGCCTCGGCCGAGATCTACCGCCCGAACCTCGAAGCGTTCGAACCGACCGGATCGATGAACTCGGCGCGCGCGCTGCACCGCGCGACCCTGTTGAACGACGGCCGCGTGCTGATGACGGGCGGCGTCGACGCGCTCGGCAACGTGCTGAACACCGCGGAGATCTACGACCCGACGACGGGCGTGTTCACCTCCGTGCCGAATATGAGTTCGGCGCGCGTCGGGCACACCGCGACGCGCTTGCCCGATGGACGCGTCTTCGTCGCCGGCGGATCGTCGAGCCTCGCCGATTCGACGGCGTTCTACTCGACCGCGCAGAGCACGTCGGTGATCTACAACCCGACCACGAACGCGTGGAGCAACGGGCCGGGCATCGGTGAACCGAAGACGTTCCACGACGCAGTCGCGTTGGCGGATGGTCGTGTGTTCGTCACCGGCGGGATCACGTTCATCAATTTCATCGTGATCATCCCGAGCATCTCGGCGAAGGCCGCGCTGTTCAATCCGGCCAACGGCACGATCAACACCAGCCTGACGTTGCCGACCGCCCGCGCAGCTCACTCGTCCATCCTGCTGAACGACGGGCGGGCGCTGCTCGTCGGCGGCGCCGGCGGCAGCATCCTGTCGCCGACCGTGCTCGCGAGTTGCGATCTCTACACGGTCGCGAGCAACTCGTACTTGGCCGCGGGCGCGCTGTCGACGCCGCTCGCGATCACGTCGCTGGCGAAACTGCCGAACGGGTCGATCCTCGCAGCCGGCGGCGCTCAAGGCAGCCTCACCGCGCCGACGCCGGTCGGGAACGCATTGGTCTACGCGCCGGTCGTCGGTTCGGCCGGTTCGTGGGCCGCAACCGGCTCGATGACGACGACGCGCTCGGGCGCCCCGGCGGTTTTGTTGAACGACCTGTCGGTGCTGCTCGTCGGTGGCGGCGGCGGCGTTTCGAACACGGCCCTGCAGACCGCCGAGGTCTACCAGCCCTGACGTCGTCGCGCGCTGGCCGGCCTCGCCGCCGGTCCGCTCGTCGATCGGACCACTCGCTCCAACTCGAGCCCGTGCCGCGACCTGCGCGGCACGGGCTCGTTCTTCGCCGACGTGAGCCGGCCTCGACGCGAGTTGAAGCCGGCTGAAGCCCGCTCCGGTTGGACGGATAGAATGCCGATCCTCGTCCTCTCGATCTCCCCGCCCCGGTCTTGCTCGGAGTCCCGGTGATGCTCGCGTCGAAGTCGGTCGTCCTCTCGTTCGCCTCCAAGGCGCTCGTGGCAACCTTCGCGGCCCTGGCGATTTGTCCGAGTTCGCGCGCGCAGGTGCCGGTGGCGACCGCCGACGCGACGACGCTCGACGCCGCCTCCATCGAACGCGTGCTTGCACTGCGGACGCAGGGCAAGTCGACCGAAGCCATCGCGCTGCTCGACGCGCACGCGGCCTCCAAGAGCATGAACGACCGAGTGACCGCACTGCGCGGCCTCGCGCGCTTCGACTCCGGTGCGGTGCAAGACGACGACGTCGCTCGGTTCCGCTCGTACGTCGGCGAGGACCCGTACGTGCTGCTGTTGCTCGGGCACGTGTACGCCGCCCCCTCGGCGTACCAGAACCCGAAGCTCGCGGTCGTCTGCTACCAGCGCGCGGCGATCGGCTTGCCCGATTCGCTCGAGCGCCAGTTCGGGTTGGCGCGCGCCAAGGCGCTGCTCGATCCGACCGCGGCCAACGCGGACACGGTCCTGGCCTTCGCGGATCGGAAGGACGCGCTTCCCGCTGGCATGTACCAACGGTTCGCCGCACACGGGGCGATCGTGGCCGCGAGCGCCCTCGCGACGAAGGGCGACCGCGGCGACGCCACGTTGCGCCTGTTCCGCACGGCACGCGAGCTCGCGCCGAACGACCCCGATCCGCTGCGTGGCGAAGCGCTCACGCTCGCGATCCAAGGCAAGGGTGACGAGGCCGCCGCATTGCTCGACGAACTGGCGCTGCACTTCCCCGAGTGCATGGCGGACGTCTTCTACACGCGCGCGGTGATCGCGCAGCTCGCTGGCAAGTCCGCCGAGGCGATTACGGCCGCGACGAACGCCTTCGGTCTGAAGGCCGACTACGTCGCCGCGCTCGAACTCGCCGCGCAGCTCCACTACGAAGCCGGCCGGATCGACGACGTGCGCCCCCTGCTCGAACGCGCCCGTAGGTACGCGAATCCGTCGGAACGCGCGCGCATCCTGTTCGCCCGCTACTTCCTCGATCGCGCGCAAGCGATCCCCACGACCAAGCCCGAAGGCATGGACGACAAGGCGTTCGCCACCGAACAGAACAAACGGCGCGAGTTCCTGCGTCAGGCCACCGAAGAGTCCATGGCGTTGCGCACCGAGAAGACGTACTCGGTCGAAAACCTCGAACTGTTGCTGAAGATCTGCTCGACCGTCGGCGCCGAGCTCGACCCGCTCGCGAAGGAAGTCACGCGCCAGCTCGACTACGCCAAGAAGCGCGCCGCGAAGGGCTGATCGAGCGCGGTGCGCTCCCGCGCGCCCCGATCGCCCGAACCGTCTCTGCCTTCGAGTCGTGTCGCCGCGTCAAACCGCGGCAGGCTCCAGCGTCAGCGCGCGATAGGTCGGCAGCTTCAGCGGCACCACCAGGATCGCGCGGTCGATCATCCAGGCGATGACGTCGAGCGCGGCCTTGCAATCGTCGCCCGGGATCAGCGCCGCGAGTTCCGCGACGGTCTTCGTGCCATCGCACGCTTCGAACACGCGCGCCTTGTCGGCGTCGACCTTGTGCACCTTGCCGTGCAGTCCGACGAACGCGAACGGCACGCCGCCCGGTGTCGGGGACACCTCCGCCAAGTCGTCCTTCGCGGTCGGCTCGTAGCGGTAGTGCTGCACGCGATTGCGTGCGGGTCGCGTCGGCAACGCCCGCTCGAAGTCCGCGATTTCCCGCGCGAGCGGCCCGCTGCGGCCCTTCGCGACGATCTCGCGCAACAACTCGGGTTTGCGCGTCTGGTAGAGCAGATAGCCGCCCTGCGTCAGCAGAGGCAGGTCACCGCGCGGCGAGAGCCGATCGTTCCACGTCGACTTGTCCCACGGCATCAGACCGTCGTCGACCCAGATCTCGCCGTCGTCGTTCTCGACGATGCGCACGCCGAAGCGCGCGGGGTTCTCGTAGACGATCGTGTCGCGGCCGAGGTTGAAGATGCCCGAGTAGATCGACATCACGATCTGGTCGCGGCGCTTGCTGACGTAGTCGTAGGTGACGAGGGCTTCGTCCTCGCGCTCGGTCGGGAAACCGATGAACCACGACGTGCACACGCCGATACCGACTTCCGACAGCGCGTCGAGACAGGCGTCGACCTTGTCGAGCTCGTTGCCCTTGTCGATCATCCCGAGCACGCGCTCGACGGCCGACTCGAAGCCGAACTGGAACACGCGCGCACCGCCGTCGTAGAGCGTGCGGACGGTCTGCTTGTTCGCGTACGTGTACTCGAACTTCGTCTCGGCGAACCAATAGACCTCGGGACCTTCGTCCTTCAGCCGCTTCGCCATGTTGATCAGCGTGCGCGGCGGCGCCAGCGAGTCCCAGAACAGGAAGAACTGGACGCCCCACTTGTCGTGGACGGTCTTGACGTCGGAGTAGACGAGATCCGCGTGACGCATGCGGAAGTTGCGGCGGAAGCCGTCGCCGCAGAACGTGCACTTGCCGTAGTAGCAGCCGCGCGAGGTCTGGAAGTTCGCGAGCCGCTCGGGCAGCAAATAGCGATCGAACGGGACGCCGTCGAAGTCGAGCGTCGGCAACAGGTCGAGCACCGGCAGATCGTGCTTCAGCGGGATCGAGACGCTGCCGTCATCCTTGCGGTAGTAGAGGTTCGGGACCTCGTCGAGGCCGCGCTTGCCGTGCAGAGCGTCGACGAGCTTGACGATCGCGTTCTCGCCGTCGCCCATGATCGCGTAGTCGATGAACTCGAACAGTCGCGGATCCGAAAACAGCGTGTCGCGATAGTCGTTGACCGTGGGTCCGCCGATCAGCGTCTTGATGTGCGGCGCCTTCTGCCGCAGCGCGCGGATGAACTTCAGCGTCTCCAGCATCTGGTTGTGGAACGGGATCGTGAACGCGAGCAGGTCGGGCTTGCGCGCGAGCACCATGTCGACCAGGAAGTCCTGGTACGCCTGCACCAGCGGGTCGCCGGCGTGCTCGCTGTGCTGCAGCAAGTGGTCGACGTAGTGCAGCTTGTTCTCGGGGTTCAACAGCGGCGTCGCGGCGTAGAGGAAGCGGACCACCGCCGACAGATCGTCGAACGCCTGGTTGAACAGAGCCGGCTGATAGAAGAGCTCTTTCGTGCGCAGGATCTTCGCGCCTTCCGGCGCGCGCGCGATGCTCTCGGGCGGCGCGGCGAGCAGCGGCGCCAGGAACCGGTACATGCCGTATTCCTCGCGCGTCAGCGACGGCTTCTGCTCGAGCTCGCGGAAACGGTTCTCGACCCAGCCGTAGTACCCGCCGAGCTTGTCGGCCTGGATCAACCGGTCGAACAGCTCGACGTTGAGGTCGAGGATGTCCGACGCGTATCCGCTCGTCTTCAAGCAGGCTTGGAGCGCCGGCAAGGACGAATACGGGATCGTCGGGAGGCACCGGTCCGGCGCGTAGAGGAACAGGGTGTTCATGGACAACCGACCTGCGTTCTAGGCCCGACGATCGCGCACAAACCAAGGAGCCAACGCACGTTGCTCCCGTCCAGCGCGATCGGGCGCCGAATGATAGCACCGAATCCAGGATGTGGCGCGGGCCCGGTTACTTGGCCCGCGCGGTCAGCGCGTCCAAGCGCCGGTCGATCGAATCGAGTCGCTTGTCGAGTCGCTCCAGGGACTTGGCGAGCGCATCGAGCCGTTCGTCGAGCGCCTTCGCGCGAGCCTCTTCGGACGCTCGGTAGTCGCGCAGCTTCAACTCCGAGTCGGCCGCAACGCTCTCCGAGAGTTCGGCGGAGCGGCCCTTGCTCGACTTCGACTTGGAATCCTGCGCCGTCGCGAACGGCGACAAGCCGCCGATCCCGACCCCGAGCGCCAGCCCCAACAGAACCACCAAGGTGAACGGTCGCATGCGGACCTCTGGGATTCACGGCAGGTCCACGAGCACGTCGTCCCCTTCCACGCGAACGGGGTACAGGGTCGCGGTCATCCGCCGATCCCGCATCGTCTTTCCCGTCGTCAGACTGAAGCGCCAGCGATGCAGGGGGCAGACCACGTCGTCGTCCTTGATCTCCCCGTCCGCGACCCGGCCGTTCGCATGCGGACATCGATTCCACAGCGCGACCACGCGGCCCTGATGCCAGAGCACGGCGATGTCGCGCCCTCCGACCTCGATGTCGGCGCGTCCGCGCGCTTGGAGTTCGTTCAGACTCGCGAGGCGGGTCCAGCCGGTCATGGCGCGAACCCTACCAGCGCCGCAGCGCGTCGACGCCCTTGATCTGACCCGCGCGAACCTCGAAGCTCGCCGGCCATGGATCCCATCGACCCCACCACCCGCGTCGCGTTCGCGCCCGAGAAGTTGACGAAGACCAACTTGTTCGACTCGCCGCGCATGTTCCTCGACGTCTACGGTCTGCTGCCGGGGCAAGCGCAGAAGCCGCACGCGCATGCTGACGCCGACAAGTTCTACCTCGCACTCGAAGGCTCCGGCCTGGTGACGATCGGCAGCCGCGAGGTGCGCCTCGAGCGCGGCCACGTCGTCGTCTGCCCCGCCGGCGAAGACCACGGCGTCCGCAACGACACCGACGCGAATCTCGTTCTGCTCGTGTCGATGACGAAGGCGCACTGAGTCCGCCGCATGGAGTCGACCCCCGCGCGCGTCTCGGCCCTGGTCCTCGCCGCGGGAGCATCGACCCGCATGGGCGAACCCAAGGTCCTGCTCGATCTCGGCGGCGAGCCGGCGCTCTCGCGCATGTTGCGCGTGTTGCGCGCGGTCCCGATCGAGCACGTCGTCGTCGTCTTGCGCTCGGTCACGCCGCGATTGCGCCGCTCGATCGCGCTGGAATCCGTGACGACGGCCATCAACGTGGCACCCGAGGGCGGGCAACTCACCTCGCTGCGCATCGGGCTCGCGAACCTCGCCGCGACGTCGGACGCGTTCCTCGTCTGCCCCGTCGACGTGCCGCTGTTCGAAGACGCCGACGTCCGCGCCTTGTTGGACGCATGGCGATCGCGCTCGGACCGACAGTCGATCGTCGTCCCGAGCCATGGCGGGAAACGGGGGCACCCCGCGTTGTTCGCGCGCACGTTGAAGGACGAGTTCCTCGCGCTCGCCGACGGTGAGCCGGCAAACGTCGTCGTGCGCAAGGATCCCGCGCGCGTCGTGCACGTGGTGTCGGACAACGCCTGGCTCGCGCGCGATCTCGACACGCCACGGGATCGCGACGCGGCCGCCCTCGAAGCCGAGGCGCGCCGCGCAAGAACCCGATCGACCGGTGTTTGAGATCCCGTTCGCCGCTCCGTAGTGTTCGCGCAACGGCGCGCGTCGCGCCGACGTTTGCGAGATCGGAGTTCCATGCGCACCATCGTCGCGTCCGCTTTGTTCGCGTCCGTCGCCCTCGTGCCCTCGTCATCGGCCGCCACGCTGAAGGTCCCGTCGCAGTTCGCGACGATCCAGGCCGCCGTCACCGCCGCCGTGTCCGGCGACACCGTCCTCGTCGCGAAGGGCACGTACTTCGAGAACGTCACGATCGCGACCGCCGGCATCACCCTGAAAGGCAGCGGCGCGAACACGATCATCGACGCGCGACCCGACCCGAACGTCGGGACCGGCGCGGCCGTCCGCATCGTCGCGGCCGACGTCACGGTCACGAACCTCCGCATCCGGCACGCGGCGCCCAACGGTTTCATGGTGCTCGGCGTCGAAGACGGCAACATCGACATCGGCACCGCGTCCAACGTCACGCTGTCGAAGCTGACCAGCGAACACCCGTACGCGTACCACGTGCGCACGTCGAACTCCGATGGCCTCACGCTCGACCGCTGCACGTTCAAGTTCGGCGGACGTGTGTCCATCGACGGCGACGGCGTGACCGTCAGCAAGTGCTCGTTCCGGATGCTCGAACTCGCCCTCAGCATCGATGGCTCGAGCGCGACGATCACCGGCAACAAGTTCGAACATTGCCCCATCGCGATCCTGAGCGGCGGCGACGACACGTCGATCAAGAGCAACTCCATCACGAACGCGACGTTGTTCGCGATCTTCCACGGCGGCGCGAACGGCGAGATCTCGTCCAACACGATCAAGAACGGCACCGGCATCTTCATCCCGGGCGGTAGCACGCTGCTCGTGTCGAAGAACAAGTTGTCGACGATCGGCGTGTCGCCGAACACGACTTCGCTCGTGTCACCCGGAGCCGGCATCTTCGTCGACGGTGTCACCGGCATCACGATCGAGAAGAACTCGATCTCGGATTGCTCGGTGCCGGGCATGTGGCTGCTCGACTGCGCCAACGCCGAATTGACGCAGAACACCATCACGCGAGCCGGACTGCGCACCGCGTCGGTCATCTTCGGCGGTGGCCCGTCCATCCCGCAGGCGCGGGGCGCGGGCATCTACCTCCAGAACGGCACGGGCCACTCGATCGTGTCGAACAAGCTCAGCTCCTGCGTCCACGACGGCATCCTGGTCGAAGCGGACGGGGTGCTGATCGACGGCAATCAGTCGTCGAGTCACGGCGAAGACGGCATCGAAGTGAACGGCAACGGCAGCTCGGTCAGCGACAACGTGATGAAGTCGAATCTCGGCGAGGGGCTCGACCTCAGCGGCAACGGCATCACCGTCTCCGGCAACACGATGTCCGGCAATCGCGTCGATTGGCGCAATTCGGGCGCTCTCGGCGCGACCAGCGGCAACTCACCCGCGGCTCCGGACTCGACGGACCTCGAGATCGAATACGACGCGCCGCCGAACTGAAGCGCTGAACGAGCAGGAAGCGAAGGACGACGGCGAGTCGGCGCACACCGACTTGCCGAACCCCGACTCCGCCGCCGTCACCGCCCTCCACCGGCTTCCGACGCCCCACCCTCCAGGTGCTTGTCGAACCAGTCGAACTGCTCGGCGAGCACATGCAGCACGCTCTCCCTCGCGCTGTACCCGTGTCCCTCGTGCGGCAGCACCACGAGCCGCGCCGTCCCGCCGAGCCCCGCGAGCGCATGGAACAACCGCTGCGACTGCAGCGGGAACGTGCCCGGGTTCTCGTCGTCGGCGCCATGGATCAACAGCAGCGGCTTCTTGATGCGATCGGCGAACAGGAACGGCGAGTTCTCGAGATACGCGTGCTTCGCCTGCCACAACGTGCGCCGCTCGTTCTGGTAACCGAACGGCGTCAGCGTGCGGTTGTAGGCGCCCGAACGCGCGATCCCTGCGCCGATGCGCCCGCTGTGCGCGAGCAAGGTCGCGACCATCAGCGCGCCGTACGAGTGACCGATCACGCCGACGCGCCCTGGGTCGATCACGCCGCGCGCGTCAAGGGCGTCGATCGCGGCCTCGGCCGCGGCGACGACTTGCGCGATGAACGTGTCGTTGACGGTTTCGGGTGGGCCGACGATCGGGATCGTGGCCTGCTCGAGCACCGCGTAGCCGCGAGCCAAGAAGAACGCCGGTGACGTGCCGAGCAGACGCGTGAATCGCGTCGGCGCGGCGTTGACCTGCCCTGCCGTGTTCACGTCCGCGAACTCGGTCGGATACGCGTGGATCACAAGACGCAGGCGCTGGCCGGGAGCGCGCTCGCGCGGCATCAGCAGAGTGCCCGACAGCGGCACGCCGTCGGCGCGCGCGTACGTCACGAGTTCGCGCGTGACGCCGGACAGTTGCGGATGCGGATCGACTTCGTGCGTGAGTCGCGCGAGTTCGCCGTCCCGTTCGTGCCACAGCGCGTAGTTCGGCGGCTCGCTCGGCGACTCGGTGCGGATCACGAAGCGCCGCGCTCCGTCCGCCGCGCGCGCGACGAACTGCACGAACGACTCGTAGCGTCCGTCGCGCGCGCTCCACACGCGCGACGACGCGCGCGTCGACAGATCGAGACGATCGAGGAACGGGCGATTGCCTTGCGGCGTCGCACCATCGCCAGCGAGCCAGACGCAACCGTCCTCGACGCGCGCGACCGCGAGTCCATCGGGACCGCGCACGTGGACGAACTCGCCGGGATCGCCGTAGCGATCGTCGACCGAGCGATGGAACAAGGTCCGCGGCTCGACTTTGCCGTCGACGACGATCTGCCGCGTCGTCGCGAATCGCGTGTCGCGATGCCAATCGGTCACGAACGCTTCACCCGGCCGCTCGGTCCAATCGAGGCCGATGAACCGCTCCTTGATCGCATCGATCGCTCGCGCAACGCCATCGAACGGCGCGTCGAGCGCGAACAGTCGATCGCGGAACTCCGCGGGCTGGCGTGGATCGCCGCCGTCCTGGGCCTCGGCCCAGACCAACGTCGCCCCGCGCAGCGGTTGCCACGACACGGCGCGCGCGCCGGTCGGAACGCCTTGGATCGGCACTTCGTCCGCCGCCGGCAATCGCGCGAGTTCGCGGACGAGCTTGCCGTCGCGATCCCACACTTCGACCGTGCGCGCGAAGCGATGCAGCGGGACCACGTGCGAGAACGGCTCCAGCGCGCGTTCGATCAGGAGGAAGCGACCGTCGGGCGACGCCGCGGCATCGAGGAAGATCCCGGCATCGCCGAGTTCGGTGAGCGTGCCGTCGAAGTCGACGCGCGCGAATCGCGCGGTCGCGTACGCGCGGAACTCGGCGTCGTCGGTCGCGTCCTTCAGTAGGTCCTGGAACGTGCGATTCGTGGCCGCGCGTCCCGCCGTGTCCTCGACCACTGGTCCGCGAACGCGCGCGGCGACGTGTTGCTTCACCGCGTCGACGCGCACGAGGCACGTCAGTCCCGAGCCGTCCGGCAGGAAGCGCACGAAATCGCCGAGCGCTTGATGCACCACGGGCCCGAGCAAGCGGCGCGACGCGCCGGTCGTCGGATCGGAGAGCCACAGCTCGACGCCGTGTTCGGTCTCGTTCGTGAACACGATGCGACCGCCACGCGGCGACCACAGCGGCCGCCCGAGCCGAGCACCCGTCGGAATCTCGAGTTCGACGCGCGAGCTCGAGTCGACGTCGACGATCGTGAAGCCGGTGAAGTGCCACGTGCGCTGCCAGTGCGCGGAGACCGGATCGAAGCGATGCCCGGCCAACTTCGCGACGGGACGCGCGATCTCCTCGATCGTCGGCAGATCGCGATATGCGGCGATCAGCACGCGCTTGCCGGTCGGCTCGACCGCGACCACCGGCGTGCCCGGCGCGTCGACGATCGCCACGACGTCGCGCGGCGGAGACTTCCACGTCGACGTGATCGCGCGCGGCTCGGCGTTCATGGAGCTCCTCGGAACGGGTCACGGAACGGATCGGTGGACGCGACCACGCGATCATCGAACACCGCGCGACCCACGGTGAAGTGGTAGACGACTTGGCCGCGCTGCGGCGTGAGCCCGAGATGCTGGTGGACGTCGTCGTCGTAGAACGCGCCGATGCCGGTGGCCTGGAGACCGAGCGCTTCGGCGCCGAGGTAGAGCGCGTGCCCGACGCAACCGGCCTCGACGTGCGCGGCGCGATAGCCGCGCGCGCCGAAGCTCGCGAACGCGCGCTCGAGGTCGGCGATCAGCGAGAACGCCACGACCCCGTGACTCGCGATCTCCTGGCCGAGCGAGAGGCTCGCCGCCCACGCGCGTTGATCGCCGGCCTTCACGCGCACGATCTCGCCCGAATCGGGGCGCCACGCATACGCGCCGGGCTCCACGCCATCGACGCGATGGACGTAAGCCACCAGCGTGATCAGTCGACCTGTGGCGTCCATCCAGTCGCATGCCGTTCGCGGCTGCGCGTGATGCATCAACGCGGCGAACTCCTCGAGACCGACGCGCGCTCGTCCGTCCATCTCGACCGCGGAACGCCGTCGGCGCGCGACGTGCGCGAACGCGTCGTCGCGCGGCACGCTGCGCGGGAGCACCAGCGCCGCCGCTCCAGGGAACATCTCCGTCGTCTGCACCGCGCCTCCCGCATCGAGCGCGGGCGTGGCGCAAGCCTTCGACGCCAGATCGAGCAAGATGTACTCGAGGACGTCTTCCGACAACTCGTTCGGCGTGCCGAGGAATGCCGTTGGTGTGGCGCGCGCGGCGTCGCTCCGCGTGGGCCCGAGCGACACGACGAGCACCGGCACTTCGTCGCCCCCCGCGACGCCGAGCGCGGCGGCGAGCGCCGCATCGTCGAACGCGAACAGCGCGCGCGCCTCGACGCCCAGCGCCGCGGCTGCGGCGAGCAAAGCGCCCAGCGCGTGTCCCGCGTCGAGCATGCAGTAGCGCAATGCGCGCGCGCGGTACTTCCACGCTTCGCGCCATGCGATCGACGTCAGCGCGATGCGCACCGACGCGCCGTCGCCGATCGAGGTCGGCACGACGTCACCGCGCGCGCGCAACTCCAGCGCATGCACGTCGGCGCGATAGTGATGCACTCCGACTTCGAGTCCGTCGACGCCATCGCGCACGATCACGTGCGCTTCGATCGGATGCAGGTTCCCCGACGAGGGATTGACGCGCAGGCTCCAGCGCACGCTGGGATCGTCTTGCAGTTGCTTCCACGCGCTGACGGCGAGCGCGTGGAACAACAGCGCCGACACGCGCTCCGCGTCGAGGGCGACGGCGGCGCGGCTCTCGCGGCGCGATGCGTCGCATTGCGCCAACGCGGCGAACGTGCCCGTGCGCGGCATCGCCGGTGTCCGCGACAACAGCGCGACGGGCGCGCCTTCGTAGCGCCGGAACGGATCGGGCTGGTTCGCCCAATCGAGCACGTGGCGCGAGCCGTACACCGACGCCACGGTGTGCTTGGTCGAGTCGTGGTAACGCCGCACTTGCGCGAGCGCGTCCTCGCGCGTGGCGGCGGGATTCACAGTTCGAAGCGCCAGTAGCCGTTCACGAGCACGAACGTCAATCGACTGCGATGGCCCTTGCCGTCGTCGAGCGAGAACTCGGCCTTGTCGCCGACGATCGACGTTTCCTTCACGGTCGACGCCAGGATCTCGTCGGGGTTCATGCCGATCTCGGCGAGCTGGAACTTCGCGTCCTTCTTGAACAACGTCGCGAACTGCTGACGACGTTCGAGCTGCTTCCACTCCGCGAGACCCATGCCGAGTTCACGCTTCGCGGCCGGCTCGACCTCGGTCGGACTCACTTGGAGCAGCATCTGGAATTGCGCGACCACGTCCTCGATCTGCGCGTCGAACGTCTTCTGTTTCTCGGGCGGAAGGATGTCGTAGAGCAGGTCCCACTTCTGTTCGCGCAGCGCGGTGCGCAAGTCGTCGAAGGCTTGCTGCGGCGTGTTCTTGGCCGAACCGCAACCGACGAGCAGGAGCGGGATCAACGCGAACAGAGCACGAAGAACGAACGACGGACGCATGGGATGACCTCGAATCGGGGGAACGTCGGGGACGAATGGACGCGCGACTCGCGCCGATCCGCCCACGGGCAACTGCGCTCAAGGCTGGGAGTTCAGCCGCCGCGACCCGTCGATTCAAGCGCGCGGACGTTTCCTCCCATCGCGGCCGATGGGATTCCCGGGATTGAGCACCGGAGTTCGCGACCCAGCCGCTCTCCGCGCCTTCAGCGCAACACGGGCTCCCCGCCGCCGTCGACGATCGTCACGTCCTCGTCGACGTAGAGCAGCGGGCGGAAGTCCGCCCGCAGCCGCAGCGTGCCGCGCGGAACCAGGCAACTCAGGTCGATCTGGCCGTTCCAGTCCATCGGCACCAGCACGAAGTCGTCGAACACGAGCGTGCCGTCCTGGCGCGCGATCGTGACGCGACCCTCGACGACGCTCGGGCGGCGGAACGGCTGGCCCGCGTCGCAGACCAGATGGAACACCTGCTCGACGCCGTCGGTCACCGGCGTGGTCACACCGAGCGGCGCGTTGCTGCCATCGTTCGACGCCGCGAGGAAGCGCTCGGGATCGACGAACAACTCGATCAAGCCGTCGCCGTCCTTCCAACGTTCGAACGCGACGTCTTGCTCTCCCGCGGCGCACCGCACCGCACCGTCGAATCCGGCCGGGACTTCGATCTCGAACCGCGCGTTCTCGGCGTTGATGACGGCCGCGAACCACCCGTGCCACATCGGCCACGCACACCAACGACTGCCCGCCCCGACGAGCGCGTCGCCTTCCTGCGCGACCCACGCCTCGAGCTGCGCGGGCGGGATCGGCAGGCCGTCGGCGCCGAGCAGCGTGCCGCGGATCACGGTCGTCGCCATCGGATCGAGCACGAAGTCGGTCACGATCGTCGCGTCGCTCGGCTCCGCGATCATCAGCGTCACGGGCTCGGATTGGCCCGCGGTCGATTCGACTTCGATCACGTGCTCGCCGGTCGCGATCGACTTCAGCTCGTACACGCCCCACTCGTCGGTGAAGCGTTCGTCGACGCGATGCAACGTGCCGTCGGCGGCGCGCGTGGACAGCGTGAGTCGCGCACGCGGGAGGTAGAAGTCGAATGGGTCGAGCACGTAGCCCGTGAAGTACGTCGCCGGCGTCAGTCCGGGGAACTCCGGGAACACTTGTTCGGTCACGCCGTCTTCACGCGGACGAGCCTCGGGCAGGCCGCACGAGGTCAACATGGCCAGGATCGCGGCGCAGGCGTGACGCCGCGTCCACCGCGCGGGCACGTCTCGTACCGGCCGCGCCGGCGACTCGCTTCGTCCAGGAGATCGCAGCGGAAGCATCGAGATCATCAGGGCAACTCCACCACGAGATCGTCGTCACCCGTGCCGACTTCGAACTCGCGCGTGAGCAACGCTCCGTCGCCGGCATCGAGTTCGATGCGGTAGCGCCCGGGCGCGAGCCATTCCACGAACTCCGAGGTCGTGGCATCGACCCACTCGGGTGACTCGATCGTGCGCAGGATCGGGTAGTCCGACGTCGTGCGGACCTCCACCTCCACGCGCAGCGCATCGAGCCCGCGCGCGGCGCGACCAAGCGTCGGAGCAAACCGCACCGTGAATGCGCGCGACGCCGCGATCGTCCATTGGCGCGACGCGTTCTCGCCGGGCTCGAGCGCGAGTTCGAGCAGGTTGCCGTCGTGTTCGAACGCGACCGGTCCCGGCGGAATGCCGTGGACTCGCGCGCCGATCCACTCGCCGCTGTAGGCGTCGTCGACGACGACGGGCACGTCGTCCCCCGACGGCAAGATGCAGCGCAGATCGGACGGCCCCGTCATCGCCATGTCCGCGCGCTCGGGCACGAACCACAACTCGATGGATGCGGCACGCGTCACGACCAGACGCACGCGTGTGGTCGATCCGCCGACGACACGAACGGCTTGCACCGCACCACTCGAGTCCGGATCGGTCGGCCGCGCGCGCACGATCATCGCGACGGCCGGTGCGGCTTCGATCACGTACGGGATCGACGCGTCCTCGAAGTCGAGGTCGACGGGTTGGAGCAGTGGATCCTCAGCGAGCGCGAAGCGGTCCGGTGCGATCGAGACCGCGCACGAATGCACCTGTTGGCCGGTCTCGTCGACGACTTCGATCGCGAGGGCTCCGGTCGCTTCGCGCAAGCGCGCGGACGGAACGGTCAGGAACAACGGACCGTCCCCCTCGCGCCAACGCTCGCTCGCGAGCACCTGTTCGGCGAACACGAACGCCACTTCGCCGGAGAACCGCGCGGGCACCTCGAGTTCGAACGCGCCGGTGATCGGATCCAAGTCCGCGACCAGCGTCTCGGCGAGTCGGCCGCCCGCGGTCGTGTGGGCGACGACACGAGGGACGCCGGTCAACCCGAGCGCCATCGCGAGGAAGGCCGGATCGCGTTCGTGCTCCGGCCCGAGCAGGCCGAGGACCGCGGGATCCAAGGGGCGGCCGGACTCGTCGACGACGACGCCGACGATGCGGGTCGCGTCGATCGAACGCAGGATGACGAGTTGGTCGATCAGAGCCTCGCCCGCGCCGCAGCGGATCTCCTGCTCCACGTCCTCGTAGCCGACGGCTTGCGCGCGCAGACGGATCGTGGGCGGGGCATCCGCGAGTTCCATGCTCGCCAAACCGTCCGCGTTCGTTTCGGCGCGCGCGAGCTCGGCGCCGGGTTCCCCCGCGCCGCCGCTCCGCACCGTGACCGTCGCCACCACGGCTCGACCGAACTCGTCGTGGACTTGCGCGAGCACGCGCAAGGGCGCGCCATCGGCGTGATCGTGCCCGCCTGCGTGACCGTGGTCGTCGGATTCGACGCGAGGCTCGCGCGTCACGCGTGGAACGACGATCGAGCCGCGCTCGTGCGCCGCATCGCCACCGGTCTCGACGGGTGAAGAAGGCAGACGCGTCGTCGCCGAGCCGTCGTCGGCGCCGGAATCGCGCGTGACGAGCCAGCCTCCGAACGCCGAAGCGAGGAGCAGAGCACCGAGCACCAGGACGACGCGATTCATGCGTGCCGCGCGCTCAGTCGTCGGCCTTGCTGATCGCGCCGTCGCCGTTGGCGTCGAGTCGCGCGAACGTGGCGTCGTCGCCGGGATATTCCGTGCGCGAGACCTTCTTGTCTTCGTTCAGGTCGTAGCGCTCGAGGAAGCCCTGCGGCAAACGCTGGAACTGGTAGTCGCGCGCGTTGGCGAGCGCCTTGGACAATTCCTCGCGCGAGACCGCACCATCCTTGTCCCCATCGGCGCGCGCGAACACGGATTTTGCGCCGCCGGGGAGTTCACCCGACGACAGCTTGCCGTCCTTGTTGCCGTCGTAGCGCTCGAGCAGCGTGTCGGGGTTCTGGTTCGCGAACGCTTCGAAGCCCGCGCCGATCGGCGGATCGATCTCGTTCGGCGCCAGCATGCCGTCGCGATCGAGGTCGTGCTTCTGCATGAGTCGATCGCCGAGCTTGAACTCGTCCTTCTCGACGACGGACGAACGGTCCTTGTCGAGGCGCTGGAAGAACTGCTCGACCCGGCCCTCGAAGTCCTCGCTGAGTCGGTCCCACTGGATCACGTAGTCGGCCTCGGCGGCATCGACGCCCCCGCTCGCATCCTGGTCGCACAAGAAGAACAAGTACTCGCGCAGCTCCTTGTCCGAGATCTTGTCGTTGCGGTCGGCGTCGAAGTCGGAGATCGGGATCTCGAGCCAGCGTTGCGGCAGCGGCACGACTCGACCCATCATCGCTTCGTCGCGGCGCGCATCGAGCTTGCCGCGCGCCTTCACCAGCTCCGCGAACGTGAGCTTGCCGTCGGCATTGAGGTCGAGAGTTCCGAACAGGGCTTTCGTGCCTTTGAACTCCCCGACCTCGATCTTCCCGTCGTCGTCGAGGTCATCGCGCTCGATCATCGCCTTCGCGACTTTCTCGGCGATCTGCTTGGCCTCGACCTCGGGGTCGACCGCCGCCTTGGCGGGCTTCTTCGGACGCCCGTCCTCCTTGCCCTTGGCTTGGCCGAACGCAAGCGGTCCGCACACCAACAACCCGAGCACCAGCATGGTCTTCACGGCTTCTTCTCCTGGCGCGGACGTTCGCGCTCCTTGGCCTTGTCGGGCTCGCGTCCATCGCCCGTGATGGGTCCGACCGGAACTCGGTTCACCGGGACCTCCGCTCGCAGGATCGTGTCGATCTCCTGACGCGAGAAGAACCGGGCACCTTCGTGCGAGACATCCTTCCACGGCTTGCCCGACTCGTCCACCAACCGATCGAGCGGCATGGCTTCGATCGCGACGGAGAGGGCGCCGCGCAAGCCTCCGAATTGGCCGAGGGCTTCGGGTGTCTTGGTCTTGCTGAAGTCGATCACGTCGAGCCGTCCACCGCCGACCGCGAACACCAACTGTTGCAGGAACGGCGGGTTGTAGACGTTCGCGATCGTGACCGACTCGGCGTCGTTGTCGACGCGCGCGCTGCCGACCAGTTCGGGCTTGCGCGGGTCGGTCGCGCGCACGGCGAACACGCGACCCTGAACGCGGTTCTCGGCCGTGACGGTCACGTAGAAGTAGTCGTTCTCCTCGGTCTTGATGCCGCCGTCGGCCGAGCCGAGATCGACCTTCGTCGCCGCCGCGACACCCGTGACGAGCGACGGCGCGCGCCCGCGGGCGACGCCGCCGACCGCGTCGAACGAGTAGTACTGCGCGGCCTTCTTCGCGTCGGTCACGTCGACCACCCGCAGACCATTGCGATTGCATGCCAGTCCCGCGAGCAATCGCGTCTGCGTGCGGAACGAGTTGCCGTCGTCGGGACGGCTCGGCAACTGCAGCAACGCGATGTCGTCGGCCTCGTTCGCGCCGCCGTCGTCCTGGCCGTTCAGGTCGAACGTCGTCACGACCTTCGCGTGCGCGGGATCCGTGACGTCGACGATCACGAGCCCGTCTTGCCAATCGGCGACGTAGAGGTGCGGCCAGTTCAACTCGAGCGCGCGCGCATCGGTGACCGGGATCGTCGCCAGCAGACGTGGTTGCGCGGGATCGGCGACGTCGGCGATCAGCACGCCGCCGGCACCGTCGGCCACGTAGAGCTTGTTCGCGGCGACGATCGACGCATAGGCGTGCTTCGTCTCGAGCGAGCCCACGCGGCGCGGGAACGCGGCCGTGGTGACGTCGATCACGGCGATGCCGCGGTCCTTCTGCGCCACGAACGCGTGCGTGGCCCAGCCCTGCAGAGGCTCGATGCGCAACGCCACGTCGCGCGCGCCGAACATCGGCAAGGTCGCGACCGGCACCGAGTCGCCGGGCTTCTTGCGATCGAGCGCGAGCACGTCGAGTCCGCGTGCCGACGCCACGTAGACGAAGTTGCGGCCGAGGCGGAAGCTCGCGTTCGGCGAGCCGAGTCCGAGCGTCGTCGGACTGCGATGACAGTCGACGCAATCGTGCGCGCGCTTGCTCGTCGTGTGCAGTTGGTGGTGGATCATCGTCATGCCCGACAGACCGGCCGCGGTCACCGGCATGACTTGGTCGAGGATCACGCGGCCTTCCGCGTCATGCACGGTGCCCATCGTCGAGAACCCGACCATGTACGGCGCGATGCGGTTCTCCGAGTTCCAGCCGAGATAGAAGCCGCGCATCGTCGAGAACACCTTCTCGGTGGTCGTGACGCGACCCGGCGTGCGTTCGCCCGTCATGAGGTCGAGCTGCGTGAACTGCTCGTTGCGATCGAAGTGGAAGCCGAAGAAGTTCGGGCTCCACGCGCCGTGGCACGCGTAGCACTCGAGGCGGCCGTGTTCCTTCGTCATCGCCTCGGCGGCGCGCGGCGAATAGTCGGGATGGCGCGGGCTGACGACGTGCGCGACTTGCTTGACCGCGTGCTCCTTGCCGTCGAGCTTCGACGTCAGCACGACGCGGCCGTCCTTCCACGCCAACTGCGGCAACGGATTGCCGCGCGACGTGACCAGGCGCGTGGTCTGGTCGATCGTGCCGTGGCAGTCCTCGCACTCGATCTCGACCGCGTGCGGCATCTGGCCGTAGAGCTGCCCATCCCCCATCACGTCCTTCATCGTGTGGCAATCGATGCAGGCCATGCCGGCGGTGTGGTGCAAGTCGGCCGGCGTCACCAGCGGATCGGACTGGTAGAACGCGCGGTTCAAGCGATACGGCGTGGTGCCGGGCACCTGCGGTCCCGCCGGTTGGCCGGGATGGAGCTGCGCGAGCCCACGGAACGACAACCCGATCGACGCGTCGCCGTAGTGGCAATGCGTGCAGGTCGACGTCGGGATCTTCGTCGTCATCGTGTGCGTGAGTCCGTGGCCGGGTTCGAACTTGTCGATCGTCGGATCGCCGCTCTTCGACAGGCCGTCGTCCGCGTACGTGACGTGGCAGGCCGCACAACCCTCCGCGCGATAGTCGCCGTCCATCCCGAGCCGGCCGCGCAGCGCGAATCCCGGCGACCACAGATGGCATTGCGCGCAGCTCTTGCTCGGTAGGTCGCGGTAGTGCGTCGCGAACTCCAGCGTGGGCTTCTTGGCGTCGAAACTCGGCAGCGGCATCAGCGCCTTGATCCCGGTCTCGTTCTCGAGGGCCGGGTCGGGAGTCGTGTGGAACAGCGCGTACGTCGAGCCCTGCTTCGGCAGGATCCCACACTCGTACATGCCGTCGCTGAGGTGCCCTGCGGTCGTGCCGTGCAACGAGCGCTTGACGTCCGAGCAGGCCGCGGCGTGGCACGTGCCACAGGTCTGGTCGACCACGCGCAGGTTCGTCGGATTGACGAAGCGCAAGTACGGCAGGTCGTAGTCCAGCGGCAGCACGCGCTCGTCGTTGACGATCGGGCGCGTCGGCTTCACGTGCGCCTTGTCCTTGGTCTCGGCCCTGCCGTCGCCGCCGTGACAATCGGTGCAGCGCAACCGCTGGCCGGGATGCATCTCCTCGATGCCGAAGTGGCAGGTCAGGCAGTTGTCCTGCTCTTGCGCCGCGGACTGCGGCAGAGCGAGGCAGAAGCCCATCCACGCCCACGAGACCGTGACGACGCCGAGGATCCGGCAAAACGACCGCGCAGTCCACGTCGCCATGGAGCCCGCCGCTTCAGGCCAGGACCGAACGCAAAACCTTGCCGTGCGCGTGTTCGGACTTCACGCCGAACAGATGGCAGATCGTCGGCGCGAGATCGATGGACGCGATCGATTCCTTGACCGTCTTGTTGGCGCGGACGTCGGCGCCCCACGCGAACATCGCGACGCGATTCAGCTCGGTCGAGCCATCGCCGTGATCGAGCCCGTTGCGCTCGTTGAGGTCACGGTCGCGGCCGAACTCGGGCACGACGAACATCGTGGTCGAGTCGCGCAGCTCCGGATCCTGTTGGATCGTGTCGTAGAGCCGGCCGATCTCGGCGTCGTTGCGACGGATGATCTCGACGTACGAGTTGAAGCTGTTGTGTGCGACGTCGGCTTCTTGCAGTGCGACGCCGAGGAACGTCGGCTTGAACACGCGCAGGATGTTCGACGCGACGCGCAGCGCCTTGGCGTCGGACGCGCCGGGACCGGTCAGCGAGACGGTCTTGCCGCCGATCTCCTCGAGGATGAACTGCTCGACGCTGCGCTGGCTCAGGGCATCGGCCGGCAACGCTTTGTCACCGGGCCGCAGGTCGATCGCGTCGCGCATGCGCGCGACGACGTCGGCCTCTTGCTCGCTCGGGATCTTCGGCGTGCCGAACGAGTTGACGATCTGCTTGAACTCGGCGTTGAATACGCCGTCGGCCGAGATCAGGTTCGCGCCGAAGCGCTGGCCGTACTTCGGATGCACGCCGTAGCTGAAGTTCGTCTGCTGATTGCCGTTCGTGGTCGACAGCCAGACCGAGTTCGCGGGCAGCGCCAGACCCTTGCGCAGGTACTCGAACAGCGTCGGGTTCTCGGAGCGGCCGTACTCGCGGATGCCGAACACCTCGACGTTGCCGGTGAACAACGACAGCGCGGCGCCGTAGTGGCCGACGTTCTCGGCCTTCACGTTCGGGCAGACCACCCCGCCACCGGCGATGCGCATGAGGTTCGGGATGTTGTCGGGAGACTCGATCGTCTCCTTGCTGCGCACGCCACCGGCGAGCGCGACGAGCACGACGTGCTTCGTCTTGCGGTTGCCTGCAGCGAACGCGCTCGGGCAAAGCGCCGCTGCGCCGAGCCCGAGGCCGGAACTCAGCAGGAACTGGCGACGATCACAACGCATGCGGACCTCGTTTCGGCCGAAACGCACCCGGAGCTTAGATCCGGATCTCGGCGGAGTGACACGAACTCCTGGACCTCGACCTCAATAAGACTGGTACTCCTGGCTCGACAGCAACGCCAACAGGATGAGCTTCGGCTCGGCCTGTGGATCGGACATGACCTGCGCGAACGTCGCGGTCTCCTGCGCATCGGGAGCGCGACCGAGGAAGCGGCGGAACTGCTCGGCGACGAACGCCGATACGTCCAACCCGGCCTTGCCCGGCAGAGCCACTTGACCCGAGTCGACCATCACGCGCGCGAGCACCGCGCGCAGCGGCCGCGAATCCGCCAACGCCTGCAGCGCCGTGCGGAAGTTGCGGAACTCCTCGAACGTCGGTTTGCGCCCGAGCAGATCGACGAACACCGAGCGGATGAACATGTGGTCGGTCTTCGGCCGCAGACCGAGAACCGCCTGCGAGTAGGCCGGGCTTGAGACCCACTCGCGCACGAGTTGCGTGAACACCCGCGGATCGGCCTCGAAGCGCTTGGCCCACGTCTCGAGCTCGGCCTTCGGCGGAGCGGACCGCACGAGCCGTTCGTACGCACGCGTGAGGAACACGCGCGAGAACGCCGGCTGTTCGAGCACGATGCGCACGAAGTCGGACTGGCTCTTGCCCTGTTGCCCGAACACGGTGGCGACGTAGCCGTCGTACATCTTCTTGCCGGCCTCGAGCAGCTTTGGCTCGTCCTGGACCACGATGCCGAGCATCTGTTCGAGGACCACGCTGACGAACGTGTCGTTGCCGGGATTGCGGAGGTTGAACGCCTGCGAGATCACGATCTCCTGCGTCGCGGCGCGCACGTCGAGAGAACCGTTCGCGAGGCGCGCGGGCAACGCTTGCATCTGCGGCGTGCGCGGCCGGAAGTTGTCGAGCAGCAGGTAGAAGAACAGCTCGTCCTCGTACCAGTGCTCGTAGAACTCCAGCGAACCGACCAGACGCTGCGCGAGCGCTTCACGCTCGAGACCGACGGCCAGCATCTGCTCGACAGCGAGCGGCGGTCGGCCGACGAGGTCGAAGTACGTCGCGCGCGTCTCCTTGCGCTTCGCGTCGGGGACGCCGGCCGCTCCCGAGGCGATGTCCGCGCGGACCAACACCATTTCGTCGAGGCGAGGCGCGTCGACGCTCGTCGCGCGCACGGTCAGCGTGTGAGCGCCGGCCGCGAGTTGGCCGAGCGCGCGCTCGTCGCGATCGAACGTCTTCGCGGCGAGTTCGGTCGCCCCCTGCGCGACGCGGTAGGCCTCGACCGAAGCGACGCCATCGGTGGCGATCGCGATGCGATCCGACGTCGACGCGCGCTCGAACTCGGCCTTCAACACGCGCTCGGGCCCGAGCACGAGGAACGTCGAGCGTTCGGCGAACTCGACTTGCGCGGCGACCTCGGCCGCGCCGTCTGCGAGCAGTCCGGCGGGCTCGTGCGCCGTCACCGTCAACGCGCCCTGGCTCCACGTCCCGAGCACGAATCGATCACCGACTCCGTCGTAGCCGGCCGCGCGGGCACTGCCGTCTTGTTCGAGTCCCGACAGGACCAGCAGCGATGCACCTTGATCGACGCGACCGAGCACGCGCATCGATGCAGTGCGCGCGCGGACGTCGAGCACGCCGACCGCCGGTGATTTCGGACTGCCACGCAGCACGAGGCGGCCGTCGCGGATCGCACCATCGCCCGACGAAAGCGAGAGCGCAGCACCTTCGAGCCGCCCTTGCTCACCGTCGCCACCGACTTGCATGAGTTGGTAGCCGGGCCCCGGTGCGACCTCGATCGCGTCGGGCTCCGCGTCGTCGATCGAAAACGTCAGCGGCATCACCGCGCTCGAGCGCGACGCGACGCGCGCGAACAGGCGATAGGCGGCGCCTTCAGGCACGACGAACTCGTACGTCGCCACGGCCTCGGTGCGCGCGCTGATCTCTTGGCCGACGTCGAGCGCGAGTCCGCCGGAAGCCGCCGCGTCGCGCACGGAGTGGAACGCGTCGGCGCTGCGGAACCGCTCGGCGTCGAGCAGGACGATCGGCAACGCGTCGAGCGTGATCGTGACCGTGTCCGCCTCGCTCGACAGCGTGCCGTTGTCGACGACGAGCGCGAGGGTGTACGAGCCTTCTTTGTCGCCGCGGAACTCGGGGCGCGCGCTATCGGCGGCCTTCAGCAACGGCACGCTGCCGTCGGGCCGCGACACGATCGACCAGGAGTAGTTCAGCGGCAGACCACGCCGCTCGCGGCTGCCGTCGCCGTCGAGTTCGACGCGCTGCGCGACCTTCGCGCTGATGGCCGGCCCGGCGTCGGCGATCGGCGGCACGTCGTGCAACTCGACGCCATCGATCCACTCGGACAGGAGCCGGAACTTCTCGGACTTCTTCGTGAAGTCGTAGTGGTGTCCGCTGTGGTCGAGCCCGCCGTCGCGCTTCACCAGCGGCTTCAGCAGCAGGCGGCTCTCCATCGGCGCCTTGAACGTGACGAACTGGAGCGCGGTCTCGAGGTTCTTCGCGGTCCCGGCCACGGAAACGCGTCCGGTGAAGTCGGGGCGCTCGAGGATCAGTCGCCCGGCGCCGGGTTGGTCGTGGCAGCCGGTGATCGCGCACGAGTTCACCAGCAGCGGCTGAACGCGCTCTTCGAAGTACACGGGATCGGGCTCGGTGCGCTCGGCCGGCGCGACCGCGGGCCGGGCGTCGTCGTCGCCGATCAGGGCGCCGAGACACGGCAACGCGACTGCGAACGCGAGAGGGAAGCGCATCGAGGGCTCCAACCGACTGCGAACTCCGAGGGCGCGGTCATTGTGTCCTCGGTCGCGCGGGGTTCCAGCCCCGGCGTGGACTGTGACTCCGCCGACAGATCGAGGTCCAAGGCGTCCCTGCGGTCCCCCGCGTCCCTTGCGTCCCTCGTCGTCCCTCGCGTCCCTCGTCGTCCCTCGTCGTCCCCATCGTCCCTCGCGTCCCTCGCGTCCCTTCGATCCCACTTTTCCCAAATTCCGTGTCGCCAAGCTCCACCTACTGCGTGGTCGATCCTGCGTCCCCGTGCCGAGCTTGCGCTCGTTCGCCGACGCAGGAGGCTCCCGAGATGCGCTGTTCCAAAGTCGTCCTTCCCGCGTGCGCGCTCTTGCTCCTGGCCACGAACTCGACCGACGCCGCCGTCATCAAGGTCTCGAAGAACGGCCCGCTTTCGACGATCCAAGCGGGAGTCGATAGCGCTGCGGCCGGCGACACGGTCCGCGTCGCCGGCGGGATCTACTTCGAGAACGTCACCATCCCGGTCGGAAAGGACGGTCTCAACCTCGCAGCGACCGGCAAAGTCGTCCTCGACGCGCTTCCCGCGGGAGGTGTTGCCGCAGGCGCGGGCATCCAAGTCGCGTCGAACGACGTCGTGGTGCGGGGCTTCGCCGTGCGCAACGCGACGCCAGCCGCCGGCAACCCCGGCGACGGGATTCGCGTGACCGGCGAACGGTGCAGGATCCAGAACTGCCTGATCACGGGATGCGTCGACTCGGGGATCATTCTGCTCGGACCGGACGCAGTCGTGAGGTCGTCGAAACTCGTGGCGAACGACATCGGGATCGTCGTCGGTTCGACGACCGGCGTCGCACTCGTGGAGAAGGTCACGTTCGACTCCAACACCGATCGAGCAGCGGATCTGCTGGACGAAGCCGTGGCCACATTTTCGAAGTGCATCGTGCGTGGCGGCGTCACCGGTTTCCGGGGCTCGTTCTCCGACACGAACGATGGAACCGTCGTCAAGTCCTGCAAGTTCGAGCACCTCGAAGGCAACGCGGTCTCGATGAGAGCCGCGAATCTCCTCGTGGAAAAATGCTCGATCAAGCGCGGTGGCGGCGGGATCAGCGTGCGCGGGGACGGGCTCGTGATCCGCGACAACGTCATCGACGGAGCTGCGTCGAACTCGTCCGCGCTGAACGTCCGCAATTCCATCGGCGCGACGATCGAAGGCAATCGCCTCCAAGCCGTCGGCGGAACGGCGATCGACATCCAAGCAACGGCGACGAACGCGATCGTCGTGGCGAACGTCGTTCGCCGCTCGACCCCCTCGCTCTTCTTGGCGTCGTTCCTCATCGAGGGCGACGGCTGCCAACTCGTCGACTGCTCCGCGATCGACGTCGCCGGGGACGGGTTCCTCGTCGCGGCCGACGGCGTGAACCTCGAGGGCTGCCTCGCGGTGCGCTGCGGCAAGGACGGCTTCGACGTCGATGCCACGGCCGCCAACGTGACGCTCGACGGATGCGCCGCCAAGTTCTGCGGCGCCGAGGGCCTCGACAACAGCGGTCCGTCGACCACCGCGTCGAACGGAGTGTTCCAGAAGAACCGCATCGACGTCACGAACGACGGCACGCTGACCCTCGTCGCCGTGTCGTTCACGACCGGCGGCGAAAACGTTGCGCCCAAGATCGACTGACCGACTGCTTCGCCCCTCGCGAACCCAGGAGACCCCGATGAAACTCGCCCCCATGATCATCCTGTCGCTGAGCTGCGGTCCGCTGTCCGCGGCGGTGATCGAAGTCGCGAAGAACGGACCGATCGACTCGATCCAAGCCGGTGTCGACGCCGCGGCGGCCGGAGACGTGATCGTGGTCAAAGCCGGCGTGTTCGACGAACGCGTCGTCGTGCCGGTGGGCAAGGACGGACTGCGGATCAAGGCGAAGCCGGGCGCGATCCTCGACGGGTTCGACCAAAACGGCGGAATCGCGCTCACGATCGCGTCCGACGATGTCGAGGTCTCGGGACTCACGATCCGGAATCCGGTCACTGACGCTGACCCCGGGCACGGCATCTCGGTCAGCGGGAATCGACCACGGATCCGCAAGTGCCGATTCCTCGCGTGCGAATTCCGCAGCATCGAGACGACCGGAGCCGATCCGACGATCGAGGACTGCAAGTTCGTCGGTTCCGGTCTGGGTATCCGCATCTCGGGCTCGGGGCTCGCTCGCGTGGTCGACTGCGCGTTCGAACTCGGCTTCGACTCGATTCAACTCGACGGCCCGGGGTCGGCGGTCATCGTCGGGTGCTCGTTCACGAACATCAGCGGTGATGGTGTCGGCGGCGACCTCGTCGGCTCTCTGGACGTCGTCGACTGCCGCTTCAAGGACATCTCGACGGACTGCGTCGACGTCGCCGTCGGCGGCACGATCACCGTCCGCAAGAACTCGGTCGACGGCACGCGGCGCGCGTTCCTGGTCTCGGGTGCGCTGATGACGCTCACCGACAACACGATCCGTCGGACGTTCAAGGACTCCAATTCCGCTATCGACGTCGATCTCGGGACCTGCGACATCCGCAAGAACTCGATCCGGGACTCCAACGGGACCGCGATCCGCATCGGGCCATCGGCGATCGGTTCGGTCCGGAACAACAAGGTCCAGCGGTGCGGGTCGCTCGGCACCGCTGGAATCCTGATCGACGCAGCCTCCGACGTCACCGTGGCCGACAACGTCCTGTCGCGCCTCGGCGGCGACGGGATCCGTATCGCGCTCGGCAATGGCGGCGCGATCGTCGTCGACGACAACACGATCAAGGACTGCGGACGCGACGGCATCGATGTCGGTGCCCAGGCCACAGCCGCGGTCGTGACGAACAACGTCGTGCGCCGCTGCCTCGCCGAGGGCATCGAGAACTCGGGAGCGAACGCGACGATCACCGACAACGACGCGAAGCAGAGCCGCCTCGACCTCGCGAACGACGGCACCGCGACGTTCACCGCCAACGTGTTCACGACCGGCGGCGAGAACGTGGCGCCCGAGATCGACTGAGGCGGCGCAGCCGCCGGACTCAAGAGGTGTGCTCGACGGCGACGGAACGCGAACGCATGACGGGCGCATGACGGGGACAGACCCCGATGCGGGGTCAGTCCCTGAACCCTTCGCGTCCCTCGCGTCCCTCGCGTCCGTCGCTCCGTCGCGTCACCGACCGCCGACTTCGAGCACGCCGGCAACCGTCTCGACGCACCGAAAATAAGCCCCAACCGTCCCGCTCTCGCGCACGCGCGGCGGCAGCCGACTCATCGAGTCGTTGCCTTGCGGCAGCAGCACGCGCGCGCCGCCTGGCTTCAGCGGCAGGATCGCCAGATCGAGCGCGGCCGGCAGCGACGGCGCGATGACCGGGGGCTTGCGTTCGATCGCGAACACGGCCTGGAACAGCGGCATCACGATCGCCTGGTCGAGCGACATGCGTTGCGCGTCGAAGCCGCGATCCGACACGACGCAGGCCGCGATGCGGTGGCGTTCGACTCGAGTTCCCGACAGCGGCGCATCGCGGACGACGAATCCACGCATGCCGAAATGCTCACGCAGTCGCGAAGCGACCTGTTCGCGCGTCTGCCCGGGAATCGTGAACGCGCGCAACTGTGCGCTCGCTCGACCCGCGACGAACGCACGCGAGTCGCCGAACGCACGACCCGCGTCGAGCGCGACGACTTCGAGCGATGGCCGCAGCGCGAGCCCGTTCATGCCGACGCCGGGGAGTTCGACTTCGTCGATGCGGAACGCGTCCTTCAACGTCGATTCGACGTCGGGCGCGGCTTCGAGCGCCTGACCGATCAAGTCGTGGTCCGTCGGCACCTCGCCATCGTCGTAGAAGCCGGCGACCTGGACCGAGCCGCGTTCGTTGCGCAGCGCCGCGATCTCGGTCGCGAGCACCTGCGCGGCGTTATGCACGATGCCGCCGTACGTGCCGAGCTCCGCGGTCGCGCCGGCCACGTCGAACGTCAGCTCGACGTCGACGCGGCCTCGCGCGCCGAACGCCACGGTCGCGCGCGACGTCGGCAACGGCGCGCCCGCGAACACGCACCACAGATCCGCGGCATGCTCGGCGGTCAGCGGGACGTCGCGCGCCGCGAGCTCGTCCCAGCCCTCGAGCCGATTCGTGCGATCGATCGCGACGACGAGGTTCGACGCGGGACCGATGCCTGCGGCGTCGAGCGCGTCGATCGCCGCGAGCAGCGCCGCGAGTTCGAACCTCCCGGCGCTCGCCCCCTCCTCGAAGCGCAGCGTGCGATCGACCGCCTCGCCGTCCTGCGGCGGGAGCACGCCTTCGACGGCTCCGCGCCCGCGATCACGCCAAAGCACACCGTCCGTCGATGGGCCACCCGATGCGACGGGCAGCGTCGCGAACGCCTGGTCTTCGGTCGACACGAGGAACCCGATCGTCCGCCGCGCATCGGGACGGGCTCGGACCGCGACGATCCAGCCCTCGCCGGCGCCGGTCGAGACTTCGAACGCTCGCTGTTGCAGCGCGCGCTCGACGACGTCGTCGTCCCCGTCGACGAATGCGACCGCGTCCCGCACCAGTCTCGGTCCATGCGCTTCGATCGCTTCGCGCGCGGCGACGACGGAGGACGGCGGCGCCGGAACCGTCGACGCGTCCTGCGCGAGCATCCATCCGACGAGCCAAGCGAGCATCACGTCAGAGCCCTCCCGATCGCGAAGCCGAGCACGACCGCAGCGAGCCCGAGCGCGACCGACACCGCGACGTTCGCGGCGGCGACGCCGTAGTGCGCGCGCTGGATCAGCCCGAGAGTCTCGGCCGAGAACGCCGAGAACGTCGTGAACCCACCGAGCACGCCGGTCACCGCGAAAGCGCGCCACGCGTCGGACAGACCGCCGCGACCTTCCGCGACGCCGAGGATCGCGCCGATCGCGAGCGAGCCGACGACGTTGACCGTCAGCGTGCCCCACGGGAACGACGACGCGACGGCGCGCGTGATCGCGCCGCCGCAGACGAAACGAGCCACCGCGCCGAGCGCGCCGCCGAGCGCGACGAGGACGGGCAGCGGGACGTTCATCGCATCACTGGATCGGATCGACGTCGGTCACGCCGTGGAGGTCTTGCTCCTCGCGCGGGATGTACGCGTCGAGATGACCGAGCTGGCCAGCTTCCTTGATCAGGTTGCGCGCGATCACGAGGCGCTGGATCTGGTTCGTGCCCTCGTAGATCTGGAGGATCTTCGCGTCGCGATAGAACTTCGCGATCGGGTAGTCCTCCATGAAGCCGTAGCCGCCGAAGATCTGCACCGCGTCGGTCGCTACCTTGACGGCCGCGTCGGTCGCGAAGCACTTCGCCATCGCGGCGCGCTTCGTCAGGTTCTCTTCGCCGTTGTCGACGGCCGCCGCGGACGCGTACACGAGCCAGCGCGCGGCCTCGGTCTGCATCGCCATGTCGGCGAGCATCTGCTGCACCATCTGGAAGCTCGAGATCGTCGCGCCGAACTGGCGACGACGGTTCGCGTAGACGAGCGCGAGATCGAGCGCGCCCTGCGCCGCACCGACCGCCTGCGCGGCGACGCCGGGGCGCGCGAGGTCGAGCGTCATCATCGAGTGCTTGAAGCCCATGCCGTCACGGCCGCCGAGCAGGTTCGTCTCGGGGACGATCACGTCGTCGTAGATCGTCTCGACGACGGGCACGCAGCGGATGCCCATCTTGTCTTCGACTTTGCCGATGCGGAAACCCGGCGTGCCCTTCTCGACGACGAACGCCGAGATGCGCCGCGATTTCGACGTCGGGTCGGTCACCGCGAACACCGTGAAGATGTCGGCGACGGCGCCGTTCGTCGTCCACTTCTTCTCGCCGCGGATCTTCCAACCTTGCGGCACGCGCTCGCCGCGCACGCGCAGGCTCTGCGCGTCGGAACCCGCGAACTTCTCGGACAGCGCGAACGCGCACAGCTTCTTGCCCTGCGCGACCTGCGGCAGCCACTTCTGCTTCTGCTCCTCGGTGCCGCCGACCTGGATCGGGAACGAGCCGAGCGCGTTGACCGCGAACGCGACGCCGAAGCCCGAGTCCGCGCGCGCGAGTTCCTCGACCACGAGGCAGAGCGACAGCACCGAGCCGTCGACGCCGCCGTACTGCTCCGGGATGAACACACCGAGCAGGCCCGCGTCGGCGACCGCCTTCATGGCTTCGTGGTTGTATTGCGCGACGCCGGTGGCCGGGTCGTACTGCTTCGGGTTGTCGTACTTCTTCGCGTTCGGCAGCACGTACTTGTGCGCGATCTCGCGCGCCTTCAGCTGCCACTTCAGGCTCTTCTCGGGGATCTTGAAGCTCATCGGCGTGGACCCAGCGTGAGGGATGGAACGAAAGCGCGGGAGTGTAGCGAGCGTGACCGCCTACAGGCCCTCGAACGTGCCTTCCGGCACTTGCGCAGGCGTCGCGACGTTTTCGGCGACGAGTCGGTTCGGGACGTTCAGGCCTTCCTTGTCGACGCAGAACTGCAGTTCGCCGACGTCGGCCCAATCGATCCAAGCGAAGTTCATGGGCTCGGCATCCGGCGGCGCGCCGGCGACGGTGATCGCGAGCGCCGCGAGCCGATGACCGATCGGATCGAGCGTCAGGACGTATTTGTTGCCGGGCGGCATCTCGAGGCCCGCGTCGAACGTCACCTCGACGCGCGGCTGCTTGCGACCCGCGACCTCGACGGCATCGAGACTCTTCAGGTGGACACCGGCATCCATCAGACGCCAGGGCAGGATCAGCCCGTTCAGGTCGAACTCGAGAAAGCCCTTGGCCGCACCGAGTACCGCCTCGTGATCCGACTCGGCGACCTTCTCGCCGTTCTCGAGCACGACACCGCGGTTCTCCTTGCGATCGATCAGCGCGACGAGCGATCCGCGCTTCGTCTTCATCTCCATGCGGAAGCGGTCGGTCGCCCGGTCCCAGACCCATGACGTTCGGCGCACAGGCTTGCCGTCCGATTCGACGACCGCGTCGAACGAAAGCACCGCGACGGCGTCCCACGCGGCCTTGCCGCCCATCGAGTCCCACAACTGCTTCACCAGATCGATCGCGACGGCGTCGGAACCCTTCGGGTCGAATGCGACGGCGGGCGCCGCGGGCCTTGCCGCGTCGACTTGCGCGCTCGACGCGGCCACCGAGACGAGCGCGAGAACGGCGACACCACACGCGAGCGACACACGGCTCATGACCGGGACTCCTTGTCGGCGAGCATGGCGGCGACCGCACGGTGCATGGCGTCGTCGACCGGGCGCGGAGCATATCCGAGTTCCCGCTCCGCTTTCGCGCACGAGAACCAGAAGCGCCGGCCCATGGAACGAAGTGTCGCAGGGGTCAGCGGCGGCTTCATCCCGAACAGCGGATCGAGCAGACCCGCGACTCCGCGTAAGAGCGCGATCAAGGCCGGATGAAGTCGCGTCACGTGCGCTGGCTTGCCGAGCGCTGCGGCGAGGCGCGTCGCGAACGCGACGAACGTGAGGTTCTCGGAGCCGAGCACGTAGCGCTCGCCCGTGCGTCCGCGCTCGAGCGCCAGCAAATGACCGAGCGCGATGTCGCGGTTGTCGACCGCATTCACGCCACCTCCGGGCACGAGCGCTCGACCGTGCCGCAACACCATGCGCACGAGCTGATGCAAGTTGCCGCGCGCATCGCCCTCGCCGAGGACGGCGGCCGGGTTGACGACGACGACGTCTTGGCCACGCGCGACGGCCGCGGTGACTTCGGCTTCTCCAGCGCGCTTCGTGTCGAAGTAGGCGCCGATGCCGCCGAGGTTCCAGGCCGCGGTCTCGTCGATCGGCTCGCCGTCCTCGCTGCTGCCGACCGCGACGACGCTCGACGTGTGGACGACGCGCCGCACGCCGGCCGCACGCGCCTCCGCCAACACATCGCGCGTGCCGACGACGTTGACCGCGTGCATGCGCGCCGCGTCCCGCGTTCGATAGCTGACGACACCGGCGACGTGGAACACGACGTCGACGCCACGCATCGCCCGAGCCAGCGAGTCCCGATCGGTGACGTCGCCCGCGACGCCTTCGACGTCGAGTCCGGCCAACCGCGTCGGCGGCGTGCTCGGGCGGCAAAGTGCCCGGACGGCGAACCCGCGCTGGACCAGCAGGCGCACCAATTCGGCGCCCACGAATCCGGTCGCCCCGGTCACCAAGGCTCGCTCGGTCCGACCTGCCATCGCTCACCACCCTCGACTGCGCCCCCGGAGGGGACGGATTTGGATTGTTCCCAAGTTTGCACGCCCCGCGATCCGAGCTATCTTCCCGGCCCCGAGGGCGGATAGACTCCCGCCCTTTTCATTTCCCGAACTGAACGCTCCGGCACGGACACCGCCGGGAGGTAAGGAACTCATGGCAAACCCGGGTGAACGCTGGGAAGACAACGTTCCGGGCCAGTGGTTCGTCGACAAGTCGTGCATTCTGTGCTCCTTGTGCGTCGACCTCGCCCCCAACAACTTCAAGGAGTCGGAAGCGGGCGACCATGACATGGTCTACAAGCAGCCGGCGACCGACGAAGAGCGGGCGCAGTGCAAGGAAGCCATGGAGCAGTGCCCGGTCGAGGCCATCGGCAACGCCGGCTGAACTCGTTCGAGCACGCAATGCGGGGCGGAGCGGTCCAACAGGATCCTCCGCCCCGAAGCGTTGCAGGCCCGGGCCATCGCCCGGGCCGTCACCCGGGCCGTCACCCGGGCCATCACCCGGGCCATCGCCCGGGCCGTCGCCCGGGGACAGCGCGGCGACGGGTGCGGGACCGTCCCCGGCTCGGCCAGGGTCATCGAGGGTCCACGCGCTCGCGCACTCCTCTTGACGGCGTGCTCGGTGAGCGCGGGCGGTGCGAGCTTCAGCGCTCCAGATCACGCGCGACGCGCAAGCCCACCACGAAACTGCGGTAGTAGCGCGGATTGCCACGCCGGAACGCGACGCGCGACGCCGACGCCGGCTCGAAGTACGAGCCGCCGCGGAACGTCGAGTCGATCTCGTTCCCGTCGATCAATCCGTCGCCGTCGCGCGGTGCGACCTTCGCGTAGTCCTCCCACCGCCCGTCGCACCATTCGTTGACGTTGCCCGCGACGTCGTGGAGCCCGAACGCGTTCGGTCGATACGTGCCGACCGGTGCGTGATTCGTGAAGCCGTCGTCGAGGAACTCGTCGTAGCGCCACTCGGCGGATCCGCCGTGCGCCTTCGCGAAGCGATCCGCGAGGTTGGCCGCGCCGTCGAGCGACTCGGGCTCGTCGCCGGTCCACCACGGCGTCGTCGTCCCCGCGCGCGCTGCGTATTCCCACTGCGACTCCGTCGGCAGCCGGAGTCCAGTCTGCTTCACGAACCGATCGCAGTCGTCCCAGCGCACGTTCTCGACCGGATGCGTCAGCGCGAGCGGTCCGTCCGCCAGTCCGCTGCCGCGTTGGAAGATCGCGGGGTTCTCGCCGGCATGGCGCAGCCACTGACCTTGCGTGAGCTCGTGCTTCGCGATGAAGAACGCATCCAAGCGGACCTCGTGCGCGGGCCCGTCCCACGTCTGCGTCCACGGATCGAAGCTCGCGTCGGCGCCGATACGCACACGCCCGCCGGGAACGAGCACGAGCACGCACGCCGAGGCGTCGTCGAGGACCAAGCGCGACGTCGCGGGGTCGCGCGTCGGCACGGCCCCGGTCGCGACGATCGCGAACTCCTCGAGCCGTGATCCGGGATCGGCGCCGAGCGGGACCAATCCGCGCTGCGGAACGAGCACGAGTCCGTCGAAGCGCGCGTCGGCAGCGACGGCCGCGGCGGCGACCTGCCACGACGCGCGCGGCGCCTCGATGGTCCGCGCGTCGATCGTGCGTGCGTCCTCGATCCGAGCCTCGACGCGCGGGACGACCGCGGCGAGCCGCCCGAACTCGTCGAGCAACGCCGCGATCTGTTCGCGCATCCACGCGTCACTGGTGTCCGCGAGACCCAGCTCACCGGGCTTCGCATCCAGCGTCGCGCGATGCAGCGGCTCGCGCGCGAGGAGTTCGTTCGCCTGCGCCAACCACGCTTCGAGCTCCGGCACGCGCTCCGGCGCGGACGGCCACAGCGCGTCCTGGCGCGCGAGGAGTTGACTCGCGACGTCCTGATCCGACAGCCGCGTCAGCGCCGACAACGTCGTTCGCGTGCGCGAGAGCAACACGCCGGTCACGACGAGTGCCGCGACCACGACCACGGCGAGCGCTCCGAGCGTCGCCGCGAGACGCGGCTCTCGACGCAGGAACAACATCAACCGGCGCCACGGCGGCGTTCGCCGCGCCTGGATCGGCAACTGCTTGCGGAGTCGCTCGAGGTCCGCTGCGAACTCGAGCGCGTTGCGATAGCGCTGCGCGGGGTCCTTCTGCAGCGCGGTGCGCACGACGGTCGCGAGGTCGTCGTCGAAGTCGTGCGGCAGATCGACGTCGTCCTCGACGATCGACCGCATCAGCGCGTGGTGCGTCGCGCCATGGAACGGACGTCGACCCGTCAGAGCTTCGTAGAGCACGATGCCGAGCGACCACACGTCCACGCGTGGATCCGGCTGGACCGAACCGTCGAGGAGTTCGGGCGCGAGGTACGCCGGCGTCCCGACGACGAATCCGGTGGCCGTGAGCGTGGCCGGCGCGTCTTTCGTCTCTTCGCGTTCGACCAAGCGAGCGATGCCGAAGTCGAGCACGACCGGCGAACCATCGGGCGCGAGCATCACGTTGCTCGGCTTCACGTCGCGATGGACGATGCCGAACCCGTGCGCGACATGCAGCGCGCGTGCCGCATGTTCGACGACGCGCAACGCATCGTCGCGCGCCAGCGGCCCACGCTCGAGCCGATGCGCGAGCGTCTCGCCTTCGACGTAGCGTAGCGCGATCCACGCGACCGCGTCGTCGCTGCCGACGTCGTAGACCGGACAGAGTCCGGGATGATCGAGTCGACCGAGCAGTCGCGCTTCACGTTGGAAGCGCGGCGCGAGATCTTCGAGCAGCGGCGAGCGCGCGACGATCTTCAGCGCCACGTGCCGGCCGATGCGATCGTCGACGGCGAGCCAAACGGTGCCTTGCCCGCCGCGGCCGAGTTCGCGCACGAGCCGGAACGGACCGACCAACGCGCGCTCGGAGCGGGCTTCACGCGGCGACGCGTCGACGAAGCGATGCACTTCGGCGGCGACGGCGTTCTCGAATCCGGGATAGAGCGCCTGGTACTGCGCGGTCGAACCGAGCGTCCCGGTCTCACGGTCCGCGAGCAAGCGGCCGAGCAGGTCGACGCACAATGCGTCCGGCAATGCGCGATGCGCCGAGTCCGTCACGCTACGGTCCCCCGTTCCTCGACCTCAGGCGACGAGTTCCGCGAACCGCGGCTCGTCGCGCAACCGTTCGCACAACCGCTGCCAGCGCTTCGCGACCGCATCGGGTGTGACTTGGAGCAACTCGCCGACCGCCGCGTGCGACATCCCCTCGAGCCCATGGAACAGCACGAGCCAACGCTCGTCCTCGGCCAGCGTCTCGAGTCGCGTGACGAACTTCGCGAGCGACTCGTCGCGCGCGACGGCCCGACTCAGCGTCGTCGTCGTGGCCGGCAATTGGGAGAGCACGCCGGTGGAGAGGGAACCGCCGGGCAAGGCGCCCTTCATCGACGTCAGGCGCCGCATTCCCTCGTTGAGGACGTTGCGCGCGAACCCGAACACCCAAGCACGGAACGGCCCGCGCGCGGGATCGAAATGCGCGAACTGACCGTAGGCCCGGCAAGCGACTTCTTGAAGGACGTCCTCGGGGTCGAGCCGTCGCCGAACGGCCGGCCTTAAGTGCAGGACGGCCCACGCGTAAAGGCGGGGCGCGGCCTCGGCCCAAAGCACGTCGAACGAAGTTGAGGGAGCGTCGATGCCGTCAGCCACGCGAGGAATCTAACCCAGGACTCGCGACCGTGCCGTGATTCGACCCGCCCGATCTGGTGTGGGTCTGCTGTTCGGTCCCACGGTCTCCCCAGCGTCCCCCTCGTCCCTTGCGTCCCCCTCGCCCCTCGCGCCCCTCTCGTCCCTCGCGCCCCTCGCGTCCCCTTCGTCCCTCGCGTCCCTCTCGTCCCTCCGCCCCCTCGCGTCCCTCGCGCCCCTCGCCCCTCGCGCCCCTCTCGTCCCTCGCGTCCCTCGTCGTCCCTCGTCGTCCCCTTCGTCCCTCGCATCCCCCGCGTCCCTCTCATCCCTCCCCGCCCCTGCGCACCTCCACCACGCTCATCAACTCCAAGACCTCTCGCTCGCGGTAATGCGCGGGCTGCTCATGCGCGAGGTTCGCCCCGGCGGCGGCAACGGCCCGCGGCAGCGCGACCACGACGGGCCACCTTCGCGCGAGCGCGAGCGCGACGTGCGCGGTGACGACGTCGCCGGATCCGGTGGCATTGCCGAGGCGCGGCAGACCGGCGACGCGCGTCACGCGATCGCGCTCGACGCAGAGAACGCCGCGCTCGCCCTGCTTGACGACGACCGCGAGCATTCCTCGATCGAGCAAGCCACGCGCGCCGTCGATGAGCGTCGTGTCGTCGACGCCGTCGACGATGGCGAGGCCGAGCCATTGCGCGAACTCGCGCTCGTTCGGAACGATCACGGTCGGTGTCGCGGCGATCGCGGCGCGCAGCGTGGCGCCGTGCGCGTCGACGACCGTCGGGACGCCGCGCTCGCGCGCGGCGCGGATCAGTCGCGCGTACAGCGTGGGAGCGCATCCCGGCGGCACGCTTCCCGACAGCACGAGCACGTCGGCGCGCGCGATCTCGCGTCGTGCTTTCGTCTCGAGCGCGGCGACTTCGTCGTGCGTGACTCTCGAACCGTCCTCGACGACGAGGACGGGGTTCGCGCCATCGGCATCGAGGAAGCAGAACGTCCGGCGCGTGTCCGCGGCGGTTCGCACCAGAGCTCCGCGGACGCCACGCTCGACGAGACCGCGCGCGAACCTTCGCCCGCGCGGACCGCCGGCGAAGCCGACCAGCGTGGACTCCGCGCCCTCGAGAGCGGCGACGTGCGCGGCGTTCGCCGCCTTGCCGCCGGCGAACGCGAACGAGCGGGCGGCACGCGCGCCGCCGAGCGGGCAGAACCCGCGCGTGGCGAAGACTTCGTCGATCGCGCTGTTCGGCCCGACGACCAGCACGCGCGGTCGCGGTGCGGCCTTTCGTCGCGATTTCGTCGGTTTGACCGCCTGTGGGTCGTGGCGTACTCTGGCGCGCCGTTTCGGCATGACATGCAACCTCGGACTGGGACGTAGGAGCGCGCGCCATGGTGAAGTTCAGCGACGGAAAGAAGAAGCACCTGAAGGCACTTTCGAACGCGCAAGGCGTCATCGCCGCCGCGGCGATGGACCAGCGCGGGTCGCTGAAGAAGTCGCTGGCGAAGGAAAAGGGCGTCGCCGACGACCAGATCACCGACGCGATGATGTCCGAGTTCAAGGCCATCGTGTCGAAGGTGCTGACCCCCCACGCGAGCGCGATCCTGCTCGACCCCGAGTGGGGTCTGCCGGCGGCGAAGGCGCGCGCGAAGAACGCCGGCCTGATCCTGTCGTACGAGGAGACCGGCTACGACCAGAGCGGCCCGGGCCGCCTGCCGCGCCTGCTGCGCAATTGGACGGTGCGCGACCACGTCGCCGTCGGCGCCAATGCGGTCAAGATCCTGCTGTACTACTCGCCGTTCGACGACAAGAAGGTCAACGAGTTCAAGCACGCGTGGGTCGAACGCATCGGCGTCGAGTGCGCGTTCCACGACATCCCGTACTTCCTCGAGTTCGTCGGCTACGACCCGAAGGGCGGCGACGAAAAGGGCGCGGCGTTCGCGAAGCAGAAGCCGGACATCGTCCTCGGCTCGATCAAGGAGTTCACGCAGGACAAGTACTACGTGGACGTGCTGAAGGTCGAAGTCCCGATCAACCCCGCGTTCGTCGCGGGCGGCCGCGGCTGCAAGGGCGAGTCGGTCTACTCGAAGCAAGAAGCGCTCGACCACTTCAAGCGCTCGTCGGACGCCGCGACGCGGCCGTTCATCTACTTGTCGGCCGGAGTCGACGACGACGTGTTCCGCGAGAACCTCGAGTACGCGATCGACGCGAAGACGCGCTGGAACGGCGTGCTGTGCGGACGTGCGACCTGGAAGCAGGGCATCCCCGTCTACGCGAAGGAAGGCGCTGCGGCGTTCGAAGCGTGGCTCCAGGACCGCGGCGTGAAGAACATCCAGGCGCTGAACGCGCTGCTCGCAAAGGCGAACTCGTGGGAGAGCTTCGGCGGCTAACCCGAACGCATGACGGGGACAGACGCGCCTCCGTCCCCGTCGCGGCGGCCGTGGCCCTGCGAGCATGACGGGGACGGAGGCGCGTCTGTCCCCGTCATGCATCATCGAGGCGGCAGTTGATCGCCGAACATCAACTGGTTCGTGATGCGGCGACTCCGGCGCGTGCATAAGCGAATGGTCGCAAGCCGCCGCTCGTGATCCGGGGCCACTTCGCGGAGCCACTCCGCGTAGTTCTCGATCTCGCGCAGCGGTTTCCACAGTTCGCCCGTCACGATATCGGGAATCCCCAACGCGTGCGCCCGAGCGGATGAGAACACGAAGTCCTCCGCACGCGCGACCATGCCCGCACGCACGGGATTGAGGTCGATGTAGCGAATGACCTCGAGCGCCGGCCGGTCATCGACGGAGGCGGAATAGAAGCGATCGCCGAACAAGTGCCCCGAAGTGCCGTACTTCGCGTTCATGCGCTGCGCGTGCTCGGAATGCAGTCGCTGGATGAACTCGGAGAGAGACTTCTTCGTCGGGACGAACAGCGCGAAGTGGACGTGATTGTCCATCTGGACGTGGCCGGGAATGAAAATGCCCAGTCGGTTCGCGTGGAAGACCGTCGACGCTTGATACGCGTGGCGATCTTCGTCGTCCCGAAAGATCCTCTGCCCGCCGCAGCCGCGATGGGTGACGTGTTGGAGCAACTCAGGAATGACGAGTCGTGGATGTCGTGCCATGCCGAGGAGACGCACGCGAGGCCCCGGGGTTACAGCATGACGGGGACAGACGCGCCTCCGTCCCCGTCGCGGCGGCCGTGGCCCTGCGAGCATGACGGGGACGGAGGCGCGTCTGTCCCCGTCATGCGGTGGACGGCGCGGGAACGTCTTGGGAGTGGAGATCCCCCGCTGACCAGGCCCGCCTCCGAGCCGTTGCGCGGAAAGACCGCATCGAGGCGCGAGATCGTCGAATCATTGACCCCTCACGCAGGACCGAGTCATTTTCTTGCGTGGTTCTCCGCCACCACGGGGTTCCACAGTTCGCCGCCTGCATCGCTCTCCGAGTTCCCATGTCCCCCGCTCTCTCTCCGCCGCCCAAGCGCGGCGCGTTCTCCGCACTCGGAGCCTTCGTGCTCGTGTGCGGCGCCGCGATCACGTTGCTCGAGTTCACCGCAGTGCGCCTGCTGGCGCCGTTCTTCGGCCAGTCGCCGATCGTTTGGACCAACGTCATCGCCGTCGTGCTGCTCGCGCTCGCGCTCGGCGCGTGGCTCGGCGGACGGTGGTCGAACCGACCTCGTTTTCGGCACGCGTTGATCTGGCTCCCACTCCCCGCGGCCGCGTGGATCGCGGGCGCAGCGCGGTTCGGCTCACAGTTCGCGCGGATGCTGCTGCCCGACGGATTCCGCGACGGACCCGATCCGACACTCGCGCTGCTCGGCTCGCTCGAAGCGGCGCTGGTCCTGTTCGCGCCGCCATTGCTGCTGCTCGGAGCCATCACGCCTCTCGTGCTTGCACATCTCGCGCCGACGCATGCCGTCGGCGCCAGCGGCGGCGTCGTGCTCGCGTTGTCGACGGTCGGGTCCGTGCTCGGCGCCTATCTCGCGAACCTCGTGCTGATCCCATGGCTAGGCACGCAGCGCACGTTGCTGGCCTGCGCGGCTCTGCTTTGTGCGGCCTCGCTCTGGGTGCGCGCTCTCGCGCATCGCCCCCCACCGCCGCGAGCGATCGCGCTCGCGCTCCTGTGCGCGTTCGCTTGCGCCTCCTTCGACGCCGGTCCGCTGAAGGGCCCAGGCATCGCGGGCGACCGCGTGCTGTTCGAGCGCGATTCCGTGGTCCAAACGGTCCGCGTGCTCGAGCGCGACATCGGGGACCGGACGACCGGCACGATGGTCACGACGCGCATCCTCGCGCTCGACGAAGGCGACGCGGAGTTCCACTCGGCGCGCATCGAGGGTCGCATCGACTCCGGCGGACGCTATTTCGACACGCTCGCGTTGTTGCCTCTGCTCCAGGAGCCTCCGGCGGACGGAACGTACGACGTCCTCGTGATCGGATTCGCCGCGGGCACGCTGTTCACGGAGCTCGACGCGCTGCTCGGCCCCACGCTGCGCCTGACCGGCGTCGAGATCGATCCGCTCGTGCTCGACGTCGCCGCGTCGCATTTCGACCTCGACCGCGCCGACCCTCGACTGACGCTGATCGTCGACGACGGTCGCACCGTCGTGAACACGCTCATGCGCGACCAACGCTTCGACCTCGTCGTCGTCGACGCGTACGCGCATCAGACGTACATCCCGTTCCAGGTCGCGACGCGCGAGTGCTTCGCGCGCATCCGCGAACATCTCGAGCCGACCGGCCTCTTGGCACTGAACGTCGATTGCCGCCGACCCGCGGCGCGACTGCCGCGTGCACTCGCTGCGACGCTTCACGCGGCCGAGCTCGGCCCGGTCTGGCTCACGCCGGTCCGCGACTTCCCCTCGGCGATCTTGTTCTGCGGTGCGCGCGACGAGACTCCGACGCGACTGCTGCGCGAGCCCCCGCCATTCCTCACCGCAGCCGCGACGGCGTTCCGCTCGTTGCTGCTGCGGCCAACGCTCGCGGCGAGCGAGCAAGTGTTCGTGGACGATCACGCGCCGGTCGAACGCGTGATGCAAGAGCAGCTCGAACGCGGCACGGTGGACGACACGCGCTCCACGTACGAGGCCGCGTTCGACTCGATGGCATCGAGCCACGACGCGCCCAGCGCGACGGCCTGGCGCGAGGCGCAACGGCTCCGCTTCGAGGGCGAACCGCACCGGGCGTTGGCCGGCCTGCTCGCGCATCGCGATTCGCTCCCGCAAGGCGGCGCGACGTGGGCGACGACCCTGGCCGCGGAGATCGAGGCCTACGACCTCGCGTCGCCGAGCGCGGCCCTCGCGCGCACCACGTCGGCAGCGGTCGAGCTGGAGAACGCCGCGCTCGCGGACGATGCGCTGCGACCCGCGGCCGAGCGCGCTCGCCACACGGCCGACTGGTACGTCGAACACGCGGCGGAGCGCGATCGCGCGCACGCCAGTCGCCGCGCTCTGACCACGTCGTTGGCGGGCACGTTGGTGGGCGCGATCGCCCTGTGCGCGTGGCTGACTCGATGGACGGCGCGGAACGACGATCGCGGATCGCCGCGACGATCAATTCGGTAGCGCTTCGAGGATCGCGACGGTCGCACTCAAGCCGAGCCGATCCGCTCCGGCCTCGATCATCGCCAGCGCGGCCGCGAGATCGCGTATGCCGCCGGACGCCTTGACCTTGCATCGCGTGCCGACCGTCTTGCGCATCAGACGCACGTCGTCCAGCGTCGCGCCGCTCGTCGAAAAGCCGGTCGACGTCTTCACGAACGCCGCGCCGGCCGCGACCGACGCCTCGCACGCGCGCACTTTCTCGTCGTGCGTCAGCAAGCAGGTCTCGAGGATCACCTTCACCGGCACGCCGTCCGCCGCTTCGACGACGGCACGAATGTCGTCCCGCACGCGCGCATCGTCGCAGTCCTTCAGCGCGCCGACGTCGATCACCATGTCGACCTCGCGCGCGCCGGCCGCGACGACACTCGCGGTTTCCTGCGCCTTCGCGCGCGAGTCCATCGCGCCGAGCGGGAACCCCACCACCGCGCACGCCAGCACGTTCGAGCCGGCCAGCGCCCGCGCGACGAACGCGACGTGCTTGCCGTTCACGCAGACCGACGCGCAGCCGTACGCGCGCGCCTCGTCGACGACCTTCGTGACCGCGGCGCGCGTCGCATCGGCCTTCAAGATGGTGTGGTCGATGCGAGCGGCGAGCGCGGCTCTATTCACTTCTTCGCACCCTTCAGCATGTTGCCGACCGAGCACTTCTCGCGCAGCGAGAGCACGATCTTGGCGTGCTTGTCACTGCGCTGCTCCGGGCCGTTCGCGGCCTTCGCGGCCAGCGGGATCGCCTCGGCGAGCAGCTTGCAGAAGCGCTTCGCCGCGCTCTGCGTGGTCTCCATGACCTCTTCGTGCGAGAGCTTGTTCGGCGAGATCCCGGCGGCCTTGTTCGCGACGCACGAGATGCCCCCGACCTTCATGCCCATTTGATTGGCGACGATTACTTCGGGCACCGTCGACATGCCGACCGCGTCGGCGCCGAGCGTCGACAGCATTTTGATCTCGGCCGGCGTTTCGTACGACGGCCCGCCGAGCGCGGCATAGACGCCGCACTTCACGGGCACGCGCGCGGCGTCCGCGGCTTCATAGAGCGCGGCGCGCACGAGCGGGTGATAGGCGTTCGTCATGTCGGGGAAGCGCGGCCCGAGGCGCGGATCCTTCGGCCCACGCAGCGGGTTGGTGCCGAGCAGGTTGATGTGGTCGGTGATCACCATGAGATCGCCCGGATCGAGCGAAGGCGCGATGCCGCCGGCCGCGTTCGTGACCAGCAGGACCTTCACGCCGAGCAGGCCGAGGACGCGCGTCGGCAGCGTCACTTCTTCGAGCGCATGGCCTTCGTAGTAGTGGACGCGCCCCGCGAGCACGGCGATCTCGACGCCGCGGAACGTGCAGAAGATCAGTTGGCCGGCGTGGCCTTCGACGCGCGCCGGCGGAAAGTTCGGAATGCGCGCGTAGGGCACGACGCGCGCGTTCTTCAACGACTTCGCGAATCCGCCCAGGCCGGAGCCCAGGATCAGACCGACCTGCGGAGCGCCGGCGATCTTCTTGACCGCGGCGTAGGCCTCTTGGGCTTCTTCGAAGACGTAGCTGCTCATGTTCGCTCCAGGATCGGTCGGACTCGCGCGACGGTCAGATCAGGATGCCCGCGACCGTCGCGGTGATGCATGTGGTGAGGAAGCCCGCGAACATCGCCTTTACGCCGATCCGGGCCAGATCGGAGCGTCGGTTCGGCGCCATCGCGCCGATCCCGCCGATCTGGATCGCGATGCTGGCGAAGTTGGCGAAGCCGCACAACGCGTAGCTCGCGATCGTGAACGAACGCGGCGACAGCAGATCGCCCGAGGTGCCGAGGTTGCGGTACGCCGTGAACTCGGTCAGCACGAGCTTCTCGCCGAGCAGACGTCCGACGTCTTGCACGTCGCCGGACTCGATGCCCATCAGCCACGCGAGCGGCGCGAAGATCCAGCCGAACACCTTCGGCAAGCTCAGGTCCTCGAATACCGCTGCGCCGGTCCACGCATGCAGGTGATCGCCGCCCCACGCGAGCATCACGTCGAACATGTTCACCAGCGCGACGAACGCGAGCAGCATCGCCGCCACGTTCAACACCAGCGTCATGCCTTCGGACGCACCGGTCGCCGCGGCGTCGACGACGTTCGACGCGTTCTTCTCGACGTGGACCGTCATCGTGTTCGCGGTCTTCGCGACCTCGGTCTCGGGCACGAGCAACTTCGCGATCACGAGTCCGGTCGGCGCGGCCATCGTCGATCCGGCGAGCAAGTGGCCCGCGATGTCGGGATTGACGTCGTGCAGCATGCCGACGTACGCAGCCATGACTCCGCCGGCGACCGTGGCGAAACCACCGGTCATCACGGCCATCATCTCGGACTTGGTCATGTCCTGGATGAACGGTTTCACGAGCAGCGGCGCTTCGGTCTGGCCGACGAAGATGTTCGCGGCGGCCGACAACGTCTCGGCGCCCGACGTCTTCATGGTCTTCTGCATGACCCACGCCACGCCCTTCACCACCCACTGCAGGATGCCGAGGTGGTAGAGCAAGCTCATGAGCGCGGCGAAGAAGATGATCGTCGGCAGGATGTGGAACAGGAAGATCACGCCCATCGACTTGCCGTCGCCGCTCTTGTCCGCGAGCACGGGGCCGAGCAGGAAGCCGATGCCGGCATCGGCGAAGCCGAGCAGACTCGTGATCGCCGAGTTCGCCGCGGCGAAGAACGCTCGGCCGGGCTCGGTCTTCAGGATCAGCAGCGCGAACGTGATCTGCAGCGCCAGGCCATAGCCGACGATGCGCCAGGCGACGGCGCGACGGTTCGTCGACAGCGCCCAGCACAGGCCGAGCAGCACGATCAGACCGAACACGCCGCGCGCCTTCAGCGTCCAGTCCACTCAGAGCCTCCAGCGTTGGCCGGGAATGCGCTCGAGCACGAGCGGCCCCGGGAACACGCGTCGCTTCGAGATCGTGATCGCCTGGGCCAACGTGTCCTTGACCGCCTCGAAGCGCGCGACGTCGTCGAAGTGGACTTCGACCCACGGCTCACCCTTCGCGACGACGTCGCCGACCTTCTTCGCGAGCACCAGTCCGACGGCTGGCGCGATGACGTCGGCTTGGCGCTCACGGCCGGCGCCGAGCTTGGTCGCGGCGACACCGAGCGCGCGGCAATCGAACGCGCGCACGAAGCCGGGTTCGTCGACGGCCAACAACTTCGTCTGCTTCGCGCGCGGCAATCGCCGCGGATCGTCGAGCACCGCGACGTCGCCGCGCTGCGCTTCGACGATGCGCACGAACGTCTTCCAAGCGCTGCCATCCGACAACGCCGCGGCGATCTTGCGTCGGCCGGCGTCGAGATCGGGGGCGGCGCCGCCCAGCACGAGCATCTCGCCGCCCTGCTCGATCACGAGCCCGACGACGTCGTCGGGACCTTAGCCCTTCAAGACGTCGATGGTCTCCGCGATCTCGAGCGCGTTGCCGATCGTGCGGCCGAGCGGCTGACTCATGTCGGTCAGCAGCGCGACGCTCTTCAGCCCGAGTCGCTCCGCCGTGTTGATCAACGACAGCGCCAGGTTGCGCGCGTCGTCTCGACCGGCCAAGAACGCACCGCCGCCGCACTTGACGTCGAGGACGAGTCCGTCGACGCCTTCGGCGGCCTTCTTCGACAGGATGCTCGCGGTGATCAGCGGGATCGACGCCACGGTCGCGGTCGCGTCGCGCAAGCGATATAGCCGGCGATCCGCAGGAGCGAGGTCATCGGTCGCCGCGCCGAACGCGCCGCCGAGGCGCTTGGTCTGTTCGATCAGCGCGTCGAGCGCGAGGTCGGTGCGGAAGCCCGGGATCGCCTCGAGCTTGTCGAGCGTGCCGCCGGTATGGCCGAGCGCGCGGCCCGAGATCATCGGCACCTGACCGCCGCATGCCGCGACCGCGGGCAACAGCGGCAGCGAGATCTTGTCGCCGACTCCGCCCGTCGAGTGCTTGTCGACGCGCAACCCAGGCACTCCGGCCCACGCGAGCGTGCGACCCGAAGCGATCATCGCCTGCGTCAGCGCCGTCGTCTCTTCGGTGGTCATGCCGCGCCAGCAGACGGCCATCAACCACGCGGCGATCTGCGCGTCCTCGATGGAGCCGTCGGTCACGCCGGCGACGAAGGCGCGAATGTCCGCGTCGGACAACGCCTTGCCTGCCTTCTTCGCTTCGATCCAGTCGCGCATTGCCATGCGGGGCGGGAGTCTAGCGCGCCGATTCGTGCCGCGAGCGCGCCGAACCCGAGGATCCGGCGCGCTCGCGCAGACGAACATCGAACGGCTCGTGTCCCGCGGTCAGGGCACGTTGACGTAGATCAGATGATCCGTCGGCCGTGTGCTGCCGAGGATCGGGAACGGATACGGACCGTTGATCGGCGCCGTGTAGTTGTCCGCGATGTCGACGAAGCCGTCGGCGATCACGGGGATCGGCAACAGCGGCTGCAGACCACCGTCGGTCGAACCGCCGTAGTAGAGCGCGACGAAATCGCCCTGGCACGGCGTCTGGCGCAGGAACAGCCCCTCCTCGACCCAGGCCGACTCGGTGCCGGGGTATTGGTTGGGATTGGTCCAGAAGCCGATGCTCGTCGACGTCATGTGGAACCACGGCAACGTCGGGAACGACAACGCCAGCGACTGGAAGTTCCCGCCTTGGCCCACGGCGTTGACGCACGCGGTCTTGCCGGCGATCTGACGGAAGTTGTGCTGCTGCGGCGTAGTCGAGAAGTTGCAGAGGCAGGCGGCGCCGAAGTTGTTCATGAAGCCGCTGACGAGACGGTCCTCGACGACACAGGCCAACGTCGACGCCGGCACGTCACGCGTCGCTTCACCGAACAGCCCACCCTGCGGCGCGAACTGGTTCGCCGGGATGAAGAACTGCGCGGTGCTGTGCGGCGCGACGATCGCGTAGCCGCGCGTCGGATGGAACGCGCCGGGCTTGTCCGACAGCGCCGGGTTGTGGATGAAGAAGTCGTTGGCGTGATAGAGCACGAGCGCGTTGCGCGGCGGCGTGCCGGTGCACCCTCCGGACCAGTCCATGTAGCCGTAGAAGAACGCGGTCGGATGCGGGCCGAACGGCGCGATGCAGTTCGGGATCGGCGGCAGCGGCGGGATCCCGAGGGTCGCGACCTTGAGGTCGGCCTTCGCGGCGAAGCGCCAGACCTGCTCGACGACGCCGCTCGTGTGCACCTCTTGCCACGTACGCGTGTAGTCGAGCGTCATCGAGCCGCTCAGCAGCATCTGGTTCGTGCCGACGTCGCGCACGAACACGTTGGCCTGGTACTGGCCGCAACGGACCAGCGCCGGCGTCGAGACGTCGACGACCAGGTTGGCCTGCTGGGCGGGAATGCAGTTGTTCCACACGATGCCGAGGCCGGGCATCTGCTGCCCGAAGAACCCGGGCAAGTTCGCGTTCGTCAGCTGGCAGCACGCACCGAGATCGAGACCGTCCGGGCCGCATTGCGCCAACGTGGACGGCGATCCGGCCGGGGACAGAATCAGGGCGGCGAGCGAGCCGAAACGGCTCGCCATCGAAGCGAAGGACATGGCGTGACTCCTCGAGTTGATCCCGCCTGGGGGATACCGATCGGACGGCGACAGGGGGGCACCTGTCCGCGTCCCTGAACGTGCGCCAACCCTATCGCTCCACGGGCCGCGGCGCGAGGTCCCGCGCGCCGCGGCCCGGCCGATTCGCCCCACCCGCGACAGCCGAGATCACCGCGAGCGAACCGCTCGGCGCCCTTCCCGTTCGCGTCGGACGTTGGCACGATCGGGCGCCATGAACGCAACGGCACGAGTCGCGGGATCGTTGGTGTTGGCGCTGATCGCGCCGTCGTGTGGGCTGCTGCCGAGACCACTCGGGTGCGCGGATCGAACGGGTTCCGTCGTCTACCTGACCGACTTCGACACGATGGACGGCGCCGTCGCGTCGATGAAGGGCGTCGCGCGCGCGGTCGATGCGCGACTCGACTTGCTCGACATCACCCATCGCATCCCGCCGTTCGACATCTGGACCGCATCGCTGCGCTTGCGCCAAACGGTTCCGTATTGGCCGTCCGACTCCGTGTTCGTCTGCGTCGTCGATCCGGGAGTCGGCACCGACCGCCTGCCGATCATCGCGATCGATCACGTCGGGCATCGCATCGTGACTCCGGACAACGGCACGTTGACGTTCCTCGCGCGTGAGGTCGGCTTGAGCGCCGCGTACGCGATCGACGTCGAGCGCTTCCACCGCCCCGGCGCCGACGTCACGGCGACCTTCCACGGGCGCGACGTGTTCTCGTACGTCGGTGCATTGCTCGCCGCCGGCGAGATCGAAGCGCGCGAAGTCGGCGATTCGATCCCGGTCGAGCGCCTCGTGCTGCTCGCGGTGCCGGAGCCGACGTTCGACGACGCCACCGGCGCGCGCTCGATGCGCGGCATCGTCGAAGTCATCGACGAACCCTACGGCAACGTCTGGACCAACCTGCCGATCGCGTTCGTCCGTGGCGCGGGCATCGAGCCCGGCACGGTGTTGAACGTCACGATCGAAACCGGCGACGCGGGAGCGGCGCGCACCGTGTTCGCGGGAGCCGTGCCGTTCTGCGCGACGTTCGGCGATGTGCCACGAGGTGCGCCGCTGGCGTACTTGAACAGCCTCGACCGCATTGCGTTCGCTCTGAACATGGGTGACTTCGCGCGCACACACGGCATCGCGGCCGGCCCGGCGTGGCGCGTTCGCGTCGAACGCACCGGAACCCATTGATCCACTCGGACTCCGACGGCCGCGCAGCGGCGCGTGGGGTCAAGCGTCGTAGACCACCGTGACGATCGTCTCGCCGCGCTGCGGGAACTCGAAGCGAGCCGTCCGAACGAGCGCGAACTCGCCGCCGATGCCGCGCACGAAGCGGGCTTCGCCCCACGTCCACGTCGCGTTCGAACGCGCGAGCACGCGGGCTGCCGCGAGCGACACGTCGTCGCGTGTTTGCGCGAGCACGACGCCGTGCGGCAGTTCGCCGATGCGGAAGCGCCGCCAGCACGCGGGCCGACCCTTGTCGTCGTGCGTGTAGTCGTCGATGGCTTCGGCGACCTCGATCTCGGCGACGCCTTCGAGCGCGAGCACGTAGCGGATCTCGGGCTTGCCGTCCTTCGTGACGACCTCGACGAAGCGCGGCGTCACGGCGATCGGCGCACCGAGTCGCGTCGCGGCCCATCGCATTCCGACCAGCGGATCGGGCAATTCGACGCCGTCCGGCTTCGACGTGCGCGCGAGCGTGCACGTCGACGGGTCCCACAACACACGCAGCCGGTCGTTCAGCTTGAAGTCGACCTGCGCTGCCGGCACCGACTCGGGTTCGTCCGCGGCGAACCCGAGTGCGCCCGTCAGCACGAGCAGCACGAAGCCGCGGCGCACGATCACGACGCCTGTTCCTTGGTCTCGTCCTTGGTCTCGTCCTTGAACGCCCACAGGATCAATGCGGCAGCGCCGAGCCCGATCCACGACAGCGTGCGGAAGAACGGGCCGAACTCGAGCTTCGTCAGTTCGACGCCGTCTTGCAGGAGCTTCACGGTGTTGGCTTCCGACAGCCAGCGGTTCACGAACGCTCCTCCGAGGATCGGTCCGCCGCCGAGCATGACGATGCCGAACATCGTCTGCGCCGAGTGGCGCACGTCGGGCGGCGCGAGGCGGTCGACGTAGATGTACGCCGACGCGAAGAAGAACGCGTAGCAGATGCCGTGCAGCGCCTGGCTCGTCACGGCGATCGTCGGCGTCACGCCTTCCGTCGACCACACGAAGTAGCGCCCGAAGTACGCGAGCGCACCGAGCGTCAACGTCAGCTTGAAGCCGAGCCGCTTCAACGCGAACCCGAGCATCGCGATCATCAGGATCTCGGAGAACTGCCCGGCGGTCATCGCGGGCCCGACTTCGCTGTCCTTCAGCCCGATCGCCGACAGGAACGGCCCGGCCTGGATGAAGTAGATCTGGTGGATCATGCTGATCGCGAGCCCGGCCAGCATCAGCACGGCCATCGACGGTTTCGCGAGCAGCGCGAACGCGCGCGCGAACGCGAGCTTCTGCGTCGCGTCCTTCTTCGGCGGCGTCGCCGGCAGGCACGTCAGCGCGTAGACGCCGTAGATCGCCGACACGATCGCCGAGAACAGGAACGCGTCCGAGAGGCGTCCCGTGACGCGATCCATCTCCGGTCCGACGAGGAACGGCGGCATCGCCTGGAGTTCCAGGTCGTGCTGCAACCAGATCATCGGGAAGATCCAGCTCGCCGCGATCCAGCCGATCGTGCCCCACACGCGGACCTTGCCGAACTCACGCGTACGGTCGTTCAGATGCGCGAACGCCAGCGAGTTCGACAACGCCAGCGTCGGCATGTACAGCACCGAGTACAGCGAGCCGAGCACGAGCCACTCGTTCACGGTCGTGCTCGAGCGCAACTTCCATTGCAGCGCCGCGCCGACGAGCAGCAGGAAGCCGAGGAAGCGCTCGGTGCGGAAGTAGCGATCCGCGATCTGCCCCGCGACGAACGGCGCGGCGATCGCGCCGATCGAGGCCGCGACACCGAGGATCAACCCGATGTCCGCGGAACTGAAGCCGAGGCCGCCCGTCTCGGGTGCGGCACCGAAGAAGCGCCCCGCGATCGGCAGCCACGCACCCCACACGGCGTACTGCAAGAACATCATCACGGACAGACGACCGAGCGGGCTCTTGCTCTCCATGCGGCTCCTTCACGCGCGAGGGGTCGCGCGGATCACGGGGGTCTCGTCCTGCGTCACTTCACTTGCGCGAGCTTGATCGCGGTGCGTTCCTTCGCCGACAGCAGCGCGGCCTCGAGCACGCGCTGCGTCTGGTAGGCGTCGTCGAAGTCCGGCAGCGGCGCTTCGGGCTCCTGGCCCGCGAGCACGCGCAGGATGTCCGCGGCCATGTTGACGAAGCCGTGCTCGTAGCCGAGCACGTGCGCCGAAGGCCACCACGCCTTCACGTACGGATGGTGCGCGCCTTCGGTCGCCATGATGCGCGTCCAGCCGCTGGTCGCGCGCGGCGCGGTCGCATCGGCGTGCCAGAGCACGTTCATGTCTTCGAACGAGAAGCGCAGCGAGCCCTTCTCGCCGTTCACTTCGATCGAGTTGTCGTTCTGGTGACCGAACGCGACGCGCGACGCTTCGAAGCTCGCGACCGCGCCGCCCTTGAACGAAGCGAGGAACAACACGGCGTCGTCGACGTCGCTCTTGCCGGTCTTGGTGGAGCCGGGGATCACGCGCTCGGTGATGAACGTGCGGGAAACGGCGCCGTGGACTTCGACGACTTCGTCGCCGAGCAGGAAGCGCGCCATGTCGACGATGTGCGCGTTGAGATCGCCATGCGCGCCGGAGCCCGCGATCTTCTTCTGGAAGCGCCACAGCAGCGGAGTGTCGGGCCCGCCCCACTCTTGCAGGTAATGCGCGCGCACGTGGTAGATGCGGCCGAGCTTGCCGGACGCGATCAGCCGCTGCGCGAGAGCGACCGCGGGGCAACGTCGGTAGTTGAACCAGACGAACGTCTTGGCCTTCTTCGCGTGCTTCTTCGCGGCGTCGCGCATCGCGCGCGCTTGATCGAGCGTGCCGGCGAGCGGCTTCTCGCAGGCGACGTGCTTGCCGGCTTCGAGCGCGGCGAGCGCGGGCTCGGCGTGCAGGTCGTTCGGCGTCACGATGTCGACGAGCCCGACGGCATCGTCGCGGACGACGGCGCGCCAGTCGGCGGCGAACCGCTGCCAGCCCCACCGCTTCGCGAACGCGGCGAGCTCGGAGACGTCACGCCCGACGACGACGTCGAGCGCGGCCTTCAGCGGAAGGTCGAAGAACTTGTTCACCTGGCCCCAGGCGTTGCTGTGGGCCCGCCCCATGAACTTCTGCCCGAGCAGTGCGATCGCGAGGTTCGTCATAGTGGCGGCGGACGATAGCGACCAAGGGCGCGCGGGTCTCGCCCCTGGTGGTGGGTCGTCCGATCCCTCGCGTCCCTCTCATCCCTCTCATCCCTCGCGTCCCCCTCATCCCTCGCGTCCCTCGTCGTCCCCCTCGTCCCTCTCATCCCTCGCGTCCCCCTCGTCCCTCGCGTCCCTCGTCGTCCCTCGCGTCCCCCTCGTCCCTCGCGTCCCCCTCGTCCCTCGTCCTCCCTCACCGCCCGCGCAAAACCCCCTCCAACCCGATCTCATAAAGATTCACCCCCATCGCAATCTCCCCAACCCCGCTCCGCACGACTCCGACCCTCTCGGCGACGAACAACGGCACGACGACACTCGCTTCCTCGATCCGAGCCTGAGCCTTCCGGTACATCTCCCCGTGCCTCGCGGGATCGACCTCGCCGCGCAACGCGTCCGCGATCCGAGCGAGTTCCGCGTCGAACCCGGCAACCGGCTTCGTCGCCGCGGTCGCGCCGGTAGTCGGCGTCGAGAACCGATTCACGAACGACAGGTACGGGTCGTACGGCACTCCCCAGGTTCGTTCGATCCGCACGTCGTACTCCCCGCCTTCGATCGCCTTCGCGAGTTCCGCTCCTTCGAGCACGCGCGCCTGCGCAGCGATTCCGCGCCGCGCGAGCTGCGCCACGATCGCGCCCGCGAGCCGACCGTCGCGCGTCGCGCCGTCGCCGACGACGACGAGCGCTCGATCGATCGCGACGTCCGTCGCGGACGCGCGCGGCGTCGCTCGCGGCCAATCGGCGACAGCGGGAGCGGCGAACGTCGCGCACGGCTGCGCGCAGCCGAACTCGACGTCCTTGACGAGTTCCGCGCGATCGATCGCCGCGGCCACGGCCGCGCGGACGGCCGGGTCGGCGGTCGGCCCCTCGCGGATCAGGAACGACAAGTACGTGACGGACGACCCGGGCCCGCCGATCACGCGCACGCGCGGATCGTCCCTCAACGCCGCGACGCGCGAGCGATCGACGAGTTCGCTCCAACCGTCGGCGACGACGTCCAACTCACCGCCGAGCACACGATCGACGAGGTCCGCCGCGGCGCCCGACGCGAACACGAGCTGCACCGGTGAGCGCGCCTTGCCGCGCGTCCACGCCAAGCGCATGCCGTCGGAGTCCGCCGCCTCGACCTTGAACGGACCGCTGCCGATCGCGCGCACGAACTCGCCTTCGCGGTCGAGCGTCGACGGCGCGCGGATCGAACACGGATTCACCGCGCACAGATCCGGCAGCAGCGAGCACGGCGCGTCGAGGCGGAAGCGCAGCACGCGCGACCCGTCGACGTCGACCGACCGCACGCGAGCGAGCCCGCGCAACCACGCGTGCTCGGGCAAGCCGAGCACGCGGCGGAAGTGCATCGCGACCGCTTGCGCGTCGACCGGCGTGCCGTCGTGGAACGTCGCGCCCTCGCGCAGCGTGAACTTCACGGTCGCTCCACCATCCTCGAGTTCCCACGCCGACGCGAGCTTCGGCGCGATGCGTCCGGCGGCGTCGCGCGTGACGAGCGTCTCGTAGACGAGCGTCTTGGTCTCGAAGCCGCCGTGGTACTTCAGCGGGTCGACGCGGCCCGGTTCGCGCAACCGCGCGCGCACCGCGACGCGCAGCGCGCCGTCGCCCGCCGGCGCAGCTTGCGCGCCGGCTTTGCCCTCCGGCGCAGTTTGCGCGCCGGCTTTGCCCGGATCGACCGTCGGCGGCTGCGGCGGATCCGGGTCGGTCGGCACGTTCGAGAGGCCGTATCCCGGCGGTCGCGACAGCAGCACGACACGCTTGCCGTAGCCCGACGCGATCAGCTCGTCCGTCGCATTGCGGCCGTCGAGCTCCGCCGCGGCGAGCCAATGGCCCTTGTCGCGCTCGACGAAGATCGTCTCCGCGCGCCACGGCTGCCCGCGCTTGCGCGACAGCAATTGCACTTTCGCCGCGTAGCCGAACACCGCGATCGTCTCTTCGTCGGGATCCGCCGAGAAGCGCCCGCACGCGAGTCCGCGCGGTCCTTGCGGCCCGGCGTAGACGAGCTCGCGCGTCCATGCGTCGCGGTCGGGGCTGCCCTCGAAGCGCAGCACGACGCCATCGTCGCGCGTCGCGTAGAACACGACCGGCTCGCCGACCGCGGACTTGCGCAGCGCGAGGCGACCGAAGCCCATCGGTTCTTTCGTGATCGTCTTGCGCTCGATGCCGCCTGGCGTGAGGCGCTGCAGTTGGATCTCACCGCTACGGAGCACGCACGCGATCCACGGCGCTTCGCCCGCGCGCGCCGGCAGGATCTTCGCTTCGCGTACGCGACCACCGACGTCGCCGAGCGGTTCGACGACGAGCATGCCGCGCGGCTCGCGCGGCGGCTTCAGGCGGTATGCCGCACCGTGAAGCGTGTACAGCAGCAGCTCGTTGCCGGGCTCGGACGGCAGCAAGTCGCCGCCGACCATCGTGTGCAGCTCTTCGCCGGGAAAGCGCGCGACGACGTCGGTCTGGAACGGCGGCGTCTTCAGCGCCGGATCGCGCGGCGCGTTCGGCTGGATGCAGAACAGGTTGCCGCGCTTGCCGCCGGTGTAGATCTCGCGACCCGGTCGCTGCGGATCGAGATCGACGAACTCGAACGCGCCGAGCCACTCGCCGTCCTCGACCGTCTGCAGCGGCGTCCACTTGCCGCTGTACGAGAACAGCACGATGCAGCGGCCCTTGTCGTCGAGCCCGACGATCTGCGGACACCCGTGCCCGGGCAGGATGTCGGCGGAGAGCGTCGTCCACACGCCGACGTCGTTGTCGATCACGAGCGTGCCGTTCCAGCCGGCGAGCGCCGGCAACGGAACTTCTTCGCTGGTCGGATCGGCCTTCTTGGCCGGGCTCGGCGCTGCCGGCGTTTGCGCGCTCGCCCCCGCCGCGAGGACTCCCGCGGCGAGGGCGATGGCGGACGCAACGCCGGCGAACGTGGTTCGCGCGGACGATCGGATCATTGCAGGTTCATCCTCGTGGAGACGACTCCGGACAGCAGCACGCCCTCCGGGCTCGCGGTGGCCGCTTGCGCGAACACCTCGATGCCGAACAGCGGTCCGACCGTCGACGCGGGCACGGTAGCGAACAGCGCGTTTCCACCGACGAGCAGCATCGGCGCCGGTGAGAGCGGCAGGAACACCGCGGCGCTCGGCGGCGGGCAATCGACGCCGAATCCGATCAGCAGCACCGTCGAGCCGGCCGCGGTCGCCGTCGAGAAGCCGAGCGTTTCGCCGCTCGCGACCGCGAACGGTCCGCTCGCGATATCACGGTCGGGAACAACGGTGATCGAAGGATCCACCGGCAACGCGCTCGGCATCCCGCTCGCGTACGCCGGTCCGGTCGAAGCGCCAGAACCGCCCGCGACGTCGATCGACGCACCGGTGCGCAACGAACCGGCGAAGTCGACGCCCGCGCCGCCATTCGCCGTCAGCGACGCGTTGCCGCCATGCACCGACGTCGAACCGAGCAACTCGAGCGTTCCGGTCGAACCGACGAGCCCGGTCGCTCCAGCGACTCCGGCGCCGAGGCCCGAACCACCCGCGACGACCGAATCCGTCAGGCGCGCCTGCGTGCCGGGCGCGAGCCGCAATCCGACGCCCGCGCCGACCGCCGGCGTGGACTCGGGGCAGTCCCAACCGACGATGCGGCTGTCGTGGACGTCGAGCCGATTGCCGATGCCGCCGAACCACATCGCTTCGCCCGCGAATCCCTCACCCGGTTGCGCGACGACCGAGCAGTTCGACATCTGCAGGTAGAAGCCCGTGCTGCCGCCGCGCAGGAACACGGCGCCGTCGACGACGACCGAATCGAGCGTCAGCGTGCCGAGCGCGAGCTCGTTGCCCGTCAGCGCGATCGAGTCCTCGTCGGCCGCACTGCCGAGCGCGAGGTTCATCAGCGCCGAGTCGTAGTTCACGAGCGGCTGCAGCGGGTGGTAGTCGCAGCGCGCGATCTTCACGGCATCGGGCGACGGCCCAAGTCCGAGCACCGTCACGCCCTTGAACATCTGGAACGCCGGGTAGCTGCCCGGATGCACGAGGATGCGATCGCCGGGCGACGCCGCGACCATCGCTTGATTCAGCGTCGTGAACGACGACCCGGCACCGGTCGCGTCGACGACCCAATCGGTCGCGAACGCTTGCGAAGCACCGAACAGCGAGAGACACGTGAGCAGAGAGCGAAGCATCGAGAGACTCCTTCTTCCGGGGAAACGACAGGGCGTCGAGGAAACGCGGACAACGGGGAAGACCGGAACGAACGACGACCGACGCACGCGCGCCGGTCGTCGTTCCATGGTTCACAGTGAAGTGATTTCGGAACTCACGCGACCTCCGGCCGGCAGCGCGAAGCGCAGCGCCGGCGCGGGCGCGAACAGCCCGAGCGCCGCGAGCGTGTCGTAGCCCGTGAGCTGCAGCACGACCTCGTCGTCGACGGCTGCGGCCATGACCATGCCGCTGAGCCCGAAGCCCGGGATCAAGTTGAAGCTCGTGCGCCGCGCGCCGAACGTCGCCGGCACCGCGGTCAGCGAACCGGTCGCATCGAGGAACGCGGGCGGGAAGATCGCTGGGAAGTTCGGCACGTCCGGCGACTGCACGAAGTTCGGCGTCTCGATCTGGTACTGCCCGACCGCTCCGAACGTCGTCAGTGCGACCGAGCGCAAGCCGTCGTTGAACACGTTGCCGACGAACGACAGCCCGTTCACCGCGAGCGCACCGTTCGGATCACGGGGCAGGAACGTGCCTGGTTGCAAGATCGCCTGCACCGGGAAGGTCGGACTCGGCACGATCGTCGACGGCGAGTTGAACTCGGTCAGCACGACGTCGGCCGGGACCTCGAGCACTTCGACGCCGGGCACGCCGGGATTCGGAGCGCCGGGGAAATGGCTCGTCGTCGCGACGAGGCGCGTGCCGTCACGGCTCCACAGCGGACGCTCGTAGCCCTTCGTGCTGATGCGGCCACCCAGCGGACCGGGCACCGCGACCAAGCCGAACGTCGTCGATGCGCCGAGCGGATCGAGCGGCGTGTACAGCAGGTTGTTGATCTCGCCGCCGCCGGGCGGATTCGGCGTGAACGGCAGGCCGAAGCTCGACTCGAACGCGACGCGCGCACCGAACGTCGTCGGAATCGCGAACGGTTCGCCGCAGAGATTCGGCACCGACACGATGCCGGTGTACGGAGCGTTGTTCCCGACCAGCGCGAGCGCGCCGATCGCCGAAGGCTTGACGAAGAACGTGCCCGGGCCGGGCTCGCGCAGCAGGAAGTACACGTATGCATCGACGCCGTCGCCGACCACCGCGAGTTCGTGCGTACCTGCAGCCGGCACCCAGAACTTCGATGGCACGAGCGGCACGATGCCGAAGCTCGCCTGATGCGCGATCGCGGTGGTGTCGAACAATGCGATCCCCGCTTCACGCGGGGCGTTGTTGATGGTGTCGAAGCGGCACAAGCCGATCGACCATTGCGTGGAGCCCGCGCGCGTCACGGGCGCAGCGTTCGTCGCCGGCGCGAACACTCCGGTCGACAGGAACGCCGACTGCGCAATCTGCGGAGCGGACGCGGACTGCGCGACGATGCCGAGGCCCGTCGACGTCGGAACGATCAACGCCGAGGTCGAGGGATCGATCGTGATCCGGTTCACGTACGCGGAGGGCGCGCCGGGCAACGTCACGCTCGGCGGCGTCAGCGCGGTCAGCGTTCCGGGCGTCGCGTAGCTGAAGCCGTGGACGATCGTGCCGCCGAGCCCGTCGTCGGACACCGCGTAGACGCGCTGACGCGTGGAGTCGACGAGCAGGTCGTAGCCGATCGGGTTACCGCCGGTTTGGACCAGCGTCGACGTGATCGGGTTCGTGCGTGCGTCGACGAAGTGGATGCCGCCAGTACCAACCACATCCCCCATCGGCGCCATCACGACGAACGGCGGTGCGAACGCGAGCTCGGTCTCGAGCGCTCCGAGCGTGCGACGACGATGCGCCCAACGCGACGGAACCCCGGTCACCGGATTCCCGATCGGCACCGCGGACGTCGCGCTCAAGGTCGGCGCGATCACGTGCATCTGCGTCAGTCCGCCGGGCTGCGTGACTTCGAACACGAACACGCCGTTCGTGCCGGACAGCGGGAGTTCTTGGGCCAGCGTCGTCGGCGCGAAGCCGAACGCGAGCGCGAGCGCAACGAGTCGCGCGCAACGGTGGATCATGGGTGCCTTCCTCGGATCGGGAGAGACGCGCACCACGAAGGGGAGCCTCGAGGTGCGCGATCGCGGGGGGCGAGGGACTTTGCAAGGTCCATGCCACGGGGGAATAAGCTGCCACGCGCTGCGACCGCGCTGGGCGAGCGTCCCGAGGCTCGCCTTCGATCGCGTCGCTTTGCCCAAGCGATCGTGCGCACCGCTCAGGATCACCCGATCCACGCAAACGCACCCGCCGCCGTTTTGCGCGAGCCGTGGATGGACCTCGTCCGTTTCCTCGACCACCGACTCCCCGTCGTCACCGACTCGCCACCCCTCCGTCACGGCTCGGTGCCGGATTCCGCGATCGACTTCGTTCGGGGAATTCGCAATCTGCGCGACGTCTCCGCCGTCTCCAGCGAGCGAACGATGGACGAAGTCGAGCTGCTGGCACTGTTCCAGGATCATCGGGCCGGCCTCGCCGGCGCCGTGCGCTCCGTGCTCGGCCCCGCGGCCGATCCGAGCGAAGTGCTGCAGGAGTCGTTCGCGCGCGTGCTTGTCGCTCACCGCGAGCGACGCATTCGGACGGACCCTCTCGGTTTCGTGTTCGTCGTCGCGATGAATTGCGCCCGCGACGTGCGCCGGCGCAGGGATCGTCGCGCCCGCGACCACAGCGACGAGGACCCGATGGAACTGCCTTCGCCCGAAGCCCCACCCGACGCGCGCCTGCAACGAGAAGAACTCGTGCTACGCGCACGCAGCGCGATCGAGCACCTCGACGACTCCGAGAAGGAAGTGTTCGTGCTGCGCGTGTCGGGCGGCCTGTCGTTCGAAGCGGTCGCGCAAGCGCTGTCGATCCCGCTCGGCACCGCGAAGACGCGCATGCGGTCGGCGCTGATGCGACTGCGGCGTGAGCTCGCGCCGCTCGAACCCGAATCCGACGCCGGAGGCCGGCCATGAATCCCGCGGACCGCGAACGACTGCTCGACGAGCTACTGCAGTTGCGCTTCGGCTGTCATCCCGACCCCGACGCGTTGAACCTGCGACTGCGCGAGGATCCCGAGCTCTCGGCGCTGGACCGTGAAGCGGCGCGCATCGCCACGGGCTTGTCGGACGCCGCGCGCGCCGAGATGCCGACGCTCGCTCTGAAGTTCACGCCTTCGCTGCGTTCGCGTGTGTTCGCGTGGACGAGAGCCGCCGCCGTCGCCGCGATCACGATCGCGTTGGTCGGGCCGCTGATCGCGGCGGGTTGGTTCCAATGGCGCGAGCAGCGCCTCGACGACACTGCACTGGCGATCCGCTTGACCGGTCCGGCGTCGATCTCCGCGTTCGCGCCGACCGAGTACGTCGTCGCCGTGCCGACGCACGGCGAAGCGATCACGGTCGAAGGCCGCATCCTCGATCGCGAAGGCACGCTGCTGCATCACGGCGTCGCGGTCGGCGACGGCAATCTGCGGACGCTGTCGGTGCCGCCGCTCGCCGCGGCGCCGGCGCGACTCGAAATCCAAGCGCGATCCGGCGACGCCATGGGCGGGCTCGAGTGGGACCTCGCCGCTGCGGCCAACGCGCCGATGGTCGCTCTGTCGACGAGTCAACCCGCGTACCGGCCCGGCGACGTGATCCGCGTGCGCGCCGTCGCACTCGATCGACTGACGTTGGATCCGCGCGCCGACGCATTGCGGATCGCGTTCGAGGATCCGACGCGAAACCGTGCAGCGGCGCGCGACGTGACTCCTCACGACGGAATCGCGGTCGCGCAATTCGTCCTCGACGAGCGCTCACCAGCCGGCACGTGGACCGTCCTCGCGCTGAACACGGATGGCATCGAGCTCGCGCGCTCGAGTCTCACCGTCGCGAGCACGCAGGCGCCGCGCCTGTTCACGACGATCGCGCTCGATCGCGCGACGTACGCGCCGGGCGCGAAGGGACGCGCGACGATCGAGGTCCTGCGCGCGAGCGGCGGAGCGGCCGCCGGCGCCGCGATCGACGCGGTCGTATTCGTCGACGGCGAGGCGTCGTCGACGCACGTCGCGAAACTCGATGGCGAAGGCAAGGCGTCGATCGCGTTCACGTTGCCGAAGGACGTGCGCGTCGGCGACGCGTCGTTCGCGGTGCGCGTGCGCGACCGCGGCGACCTCGAGACGAAGGCGCAACCGTTCGCGTTCGCGTTGCGGCGACTCGACGTCCAGTTCTTCCCCGAGGGCGGGGCGCTCGTCGCGGAATTGCCGACCCGCGTCTACGCGCAGGTGACGACGCCGAGCGGACGACCGACGGCCGCACGCGGGCGCGTCGTCGACGACCGCGGCTCCGACGTCGTGGCGTTCGAGGCCGACGAGCGCGGGCGCGCGCGGTTCGCGCTGACGCCGCGCGACGGACGCTCGTACCGCGTCGAGTTCGACTCGCCCGCGGCGGATCCCGCGACGCTGCCCGCGACGCAATCCGACGGTGTCGTGCTCGAGTCGACCAGCGACTCGTTCGCGGCCGGCGAGCCAGTTCGCCTCCACGTCCGTGCGTCGACGGCGCAGGCGCTGACCGTCGCGCTGTTCTGCCGCGGCGTGCTCGTCGCGCACCAGGACGTGGAGCCGACGACGGAAGCCAGTGTCGTGCTGACGCCGCCGGACTCGATCGCGGGCGTGTTGCGCGTCGGCGTGCTCGGCGCCGATCGACGGCCGCTTGCGCAGCGCCTCGTGCATCGCAAGCCCGCGCGCGCGGTCCACGTCGCGCTGACGCCGCGGCAGGCGATCCTCGGTCCTGGCGAGCGACAGACGCTGCACGTCCGCACCACCGACGAATCCGGAGCTCCGAGCCGCGCGATCGTCGGACTGTCGGTCCACGACCACGCGCTCGCCGATCTCGCCGGCCGGCCGCGGCAGGACCTGTTCCACCAGACGTGGCTGTTCTGCGACGTCGACGATCCGGAACACGTCGCCGCGCTCACTTGGGCCGCTCCGGCCGACACCGGATCGAGTCTCGCGCTCGACCTCTTGCTCGGGACGCGCGGCGCGCGCCGAGGGTCGGCGCAGACGATGGATCCGACGACGGACGATCCGGTCGCGCTCGCGCTCGCGCGCAGCGTTGCCCTCAAGGAAGGTCGGTCCGACGCGACGAAGGTCGAGGACACGTCGTACGCGATCGAAGCCGCGAAGCGCGACGCGCGCCATCGGACCGGACAGGCCACGCGCGCCGCGGCGATCGCGATCGCGTTGCTCGCGATCTTCGGGTTGTTCGCGCTGTTCGCTTGGTGGACGCGGAGGTTCACGGAGACGATCGCGTCGCCGTGGTACCGCGCGTTCGCGCGACTCACGGTCGCGGGAGCACCGACACTGCTCGTGCTGTTCGCGTTGTCGAGGATTCAGGTTCGCACGTCCGAGGGGTCTTGGGCCATTGTCGAGTCGATTGCGATCCAGGCTCGTCTCGCAGACGAAGAGATCGAGCCTGGCGGCGCCGACCGGCCCACTGAGTCGAAGCCAGGTTCGAGGTTCACGACGGGATCGCCGATGCACGAAGCCGGGCTCGCCGACCTGATCGCTCCGCGCACATCGATCGCGACGACCACGGACGACGTCGACGTCGATGCAGCGACCGTCGCCGCGCTGCGTGCGTACGTGCACGAGCATCGCGCGAGCGAGACGCGCAGCGACTTCGCGTCGTTGTTGTGCTGGCAGACCGCGCTCGCCACCGATGCGAACGGCGACGCGACGATCGAGTTCGACACCAGCGATCGACTGACGCAGTGGGACGTCGTCGCCGACGGCATGGCCGCCGGCCGCGTCGGCTTCGGCGCGGCGTCGTTCCACACCGGGCGTCCATTGTCGATCGAGCCGGTGCTGCCCATCGAGCTGACCGATGGCGACGACGTCCGCATGCCGATCGCGCTGCGCAGCGACGACGACACGCTCGGCGCCGCGCAGGTTCGCGTGACGCTCGGCGATGCGCTGCGCGGCGACAGGACGGTCGAGCGGTTCGACGTCGCGCTCGCCGACGGCGGCGGCCGCGCGTACGTGCCGTTCACCGCCATCGCGACGCCGACCTGGGACGGGACGATCGAGCTCGACGCCAGCGGCGGGCGCTGGGCGGATCGCGTGACGCACCGCGTCGCCATCACGCCGCGCGGCTTCCCGTACCTCCGCGCGGTGTCGGGGCGCACCGGCTTCACGGGCGAACTCGCGTTGACGCTGCCGAGCGGCTTCGACGTCGAGCGCTCGACGGCGACGCTGACGCTGTACACGTCGCCGTTGTCGGAACTCGGGGACGGACTGCGCGGCATGCTGCGCGAGCCGTACGGCTGCTTCGAGCAGACCTCGAGCGTGAACTACCCGAACGTGCTCGCACTGCACCTGTTGAAGGACCTCGGGCCGACGGCCGGAGACGCGCGCGCCGCGACGAAGGACACGGCGAAGCTCGTCGCGGACGGCTACGCGCGACTGACGTCGTTCGAGGTCGAGGGCGGCGGCTTCGAATGGTTCGGCAAGTCGCCCGCGCACGAGGGACTCACGGCGTACGGGCTGATGCAATTCCACGACATGCGAGGCGTGTTCGACGTCGATCCCGCGCTGGTCGAGCGGACGCGCGCGTGGCTCGTGTCGCGCCGCGACGGCAAGGGTGGGTTCAATCGAGCAAACGGCGCGTTCGCGTCGTTCGGCGGAGCCTCGAAGACGACGACGAACGCGTACGTCACGTATGCGCTCGCGACGACGGGCGATGCAACCGCGCTGAACGCCGAACTCGGTGCGCTGGCCGCGCGAGCGAAGTCGACGATCGACGCGTACGAGCTCGCGCTGTGCGCCGGAGCTCTCACGGCCGCGGGTCGCGACGATGCCGCGCAGTCCGCGCGACATCGCCTCGCCGCGATGGCGGCCGAAGACGGGACGTTCACGGGATCGGCCCCGAGCATGACCGGATCGCGCGGCGCGAACCTGACGGTCGAGACCACGGCGTTCGCGATCCTCGCGCTCGCGTCGGACCCGGCGCACCGCGCGGTCGCGGCACGCGCGTTCGACGCGCTGTTGTCGTTCCGCAAGGGCGACGGCTCGTTCGGCGCGACGCAGGCGACCGTGATGGCGCTGAAGGCGATCCTCGCGGGGCGCGAGTTCGGGCTCGACGCGCGCGGCGGCGGGCGGTTCGAATTGACGATCGACGGTGGCTTCGCCGGGGCGGTCGAGGTGAAGGACGGCGAGACCGAGCCGGTCGTGCTCGACGGCTTCACGGCGGCGCTGCGCGCGGGCTCGCACTCGATCGTCGTGCGGTCGGTCGAGGGTTCGAACTTGCCGTTCACGGTGGCGGTCGAGGGTCGCCTCGATCAACCCGACGACGCGGCCGACGCCGTGCTGCGGATCGTGACCAAGCTGTCGGCGACCCAAGTCGAAGAAGGCGCGCTGACGCGGCTTTCGGCGCGCATCACGAAAGTCGACCCGACCGACGTGGGGATGGTGGTCGGCGTGCTCGGCATCCCCGCGGGCCTCGAACTCCAGGCGCGCGAACTCGAACGGCTCGCGACGTCGAACGCGGTCGACTTCGCCGAGCTGCGCGGTCGCGACCTCGTCGTCTACTGGCGCTCGTTCGGCGCGAAGCCGGAACGAACGCTCCACGTCGACCTCGTCGCCCGCATCCCCGGCACGACGACGGGCCCGGCCTCGCGGATCGCGCCGTACTACGAACCGGAGCGAAGGACCTTCGCCCCCCAGCTACGCGTCGAGGTCCGCGAGGCCCAGCGCTAGAAAGGGGACAGTCCCCTCATCTGCTCTGTCCCCCTTTTGGGGCTGGGGCGTGCGTTTCGGCCTCGGCACTCCTTCAATGGCGCGCCGCATCGACCCGACCGCTCAGGCCGGCTCGGGTCCGAGGACACGGAGGCACACGCGCATGGGCTGGAATCTGTTCCGCACGAAGAGCGTCGGCGAACTCAGCGAAGCCGCCGAACGCGGCGAGCATCGGCTGCAGCGCGTGCTCGGTCCGAAGGAACTCATCTTCCTCGGCATCGGCGCGATCATCGGCGCCGGCATCTTCTCGACGCTCGGCACCGCCGCGGTCGGCGTGCCCGGCGTGCGCGAGGGTGCCGGCCCCGCCGTCGTGTTCTCGTTCGCGCTGCTCGGCTTCGTCTGCATGCTCGCCGGCATGTGCTACGCCGAGCTCACGGCGATGATCCCCGTGTCCGGCTCGGCCTACACCTACGCGTTCGCCACGCTCGGCGAGTTCGTCGCGTGGATCATCGGCTGGGACCTCGTGCTCGAATACGCGATCGGCAACGTCGGCGTCGCGATCGCGTGGTCGAACTACTTCGACTCGCTGTTGCGCGGGTTCGACATCGAGCCGCCCCGCTGGCTGATGTTCAGCTACGGCGACGTGTTCCAGCAGCTCGCGTCCCGCCAAGCGTCGTTGGCCGAATTGACCGCAGCCGTCGACGCCACGCCCGAGGCGCTCAAGACGGCGACCGCGCGCGTCGCCGAGATGCAGGGAATCGTCGACGGAGCGCCGAAGCTGTGGGGCTTCGACGTCATCGTCAACGTCCCCGCGGTCCTGATCACGCTCGCGATCACGTGGCTGCTCGTGCGCGGCGTCCGCGAGAGCGCTAAGGCCAACAACGTGATGGTCTGGATCAAGCTCGGCGTGCTCGCGCTGTTCCTCGGCGTCGGCGCGTGGAACGTGAACCCGGAGAACTGGAAGGACTTCGCCCCGAACGGCTGGACCGGCATCCACCATGGCGCCGCGATCGTGTTCTTCGCGTTCATCGGCTTCGACGCGGTGTCGACCGCGGCCGAGGAAGCGAAGAATCCGCAACGCACGATGCCGATCGGCATCCTCGGTTCGCTGGCGATCTGCACCGTGCTCTACATGGTGGTCGGATTGGTCGCGACCGGCCTCGTGCCCTACCAAGAACTCGGCAACGGCGCCGATCCGCTCGCGATCGCGCTGCAGAAGTTCCCGGCCGCGCAGTTCATCGTCTCGCTCGGCGCCGTGATCTCGATGGCGGCCGTGCTGCTCGTGTTCCAGTACGGGCAACCGCGCATCTTCTACGCCATGTCGCGCGACGGGCTGTTGCCGAAGGTGTTCGCGAAGCTCCACCCCAAGTACCACACGCCGCACGTCACGACGATCGTCACGGGTCTGATCGTCGCGATCGGCGCCGCCGTGTGGGACGACGACGCCGCCTACGACCTCACGAACATCGGCACGCTGTCCGCGTTCGCGATCGTGTCGCTCGGCGTGCTCGTGCTGCGCGTGAAGCACCCGGAGATCCACCGACCGTTCCAGGTCCCCTTCATCTGGATCGTCGCGCCGACGTCGATCGGCGCGTGCATCTACGTGATGCTCGGCCTGCCGGTCCACGCGTGGGAGCGCTTCGGCATCTGGTTGTTGATCGGCCTGGCGATCTACTTCGTGCGCAAGCTCACGATGAAGTCGGACCCGAGTCCCGCGCGCTGACCATCCGCGTCCAGACGTCGATCGTCGCGGCCGCATTGCGGTCCCACGTGAACGAGCGCGCAAGATCACGTCGCCGCATCCGCGTCGCCGGCGAGTCGGTCGTGATCGCCGCCGCGATCGCGTCGGCGAGTTCCGCGTCGTCGTCGACGTAGCCGGCCTCGTCGCCGAGGGCTTCGACGAACGCGGGGATCCGCGACACCACGACCGGCACGCCGACGGCGAGTGCTTCGAGCGGCGTGACCGCCGTCCATTCGACGTCATTGAGATGCACGAGCACGCCCGCGCCGGCCACCAGACCCGGCATCTCTGCTTCGACTCCGGGCTCGATCGTCGCGCGCCCTGCCAACGCCGATCGCAGGAGCCGAGCGCGCAACGCGTCGCCGAGATCGCCCTTCGGTCCGACGAAACGCAGACGCAACTCGAGCCCCGCGGCGACGACGCGCTCGCACGCCGCGACGATCGCATCCGGTCGTCGCGAGGACGACGCTTGGCCGAGCACGAGGACTTCGGGAGGTGAGCGGCGTTCGTGCGTCGCCGTCGTTTCGCGCGCCCAGTGATCGGCGCCGACGGGCACGACGTCGATCCACGATGCATCGACGTCGTAGCGTCGCGTCAGTTCGTCGCGCGCGGACGTCGAGAACACGAGAGCGCGTTCGGTGCGCAATAGCGTGGTGCGCAGCGTGGGTTCGTCGGCGGAGCGCGGCTCGGGCAACTCGGAGAGCGTCAGCGTGCTCAGCGCCGTGCGCGTCGGCAGCGGCTCGTACGGCAACACTTGATGCACGACGTCGGCGCCGCCGACCCAGCGTTCGGTCGTCCAACCGACGCGACCGAGTGCACCGACCACGCGACGCGGCAACGAGACTCGCGTGACGCGGACATCGACGCCGCTCGCGCGAGCGGCGTCGAGTCCGAGCGCCGTGACCGGAAGCACGTGCGGCGCGCGACCGACTTCGAGCAATCGCAATGCCGGCGCGTCCGCGCGTCGCACCAGGGCTCGCGTGAGTTCACGCGCATAGCGCCCGACGCCGGGCGCGTGCTTCAGCGCGGGCGAGACGTCGACCGCGACGATCACGCGACGCTGACACCGAACAGGCGCCCGAGCGCGTAGGTCGCCGCGCCGGCTCCGCCGCCGACGAGCAGCATGCGAAGGCCGCCCTTCAGCGCACTGGTGCCGGTGAACAAGCTGATCACCGCGCCGATCGACAGCAGCGCGACCGCGGTCACGACGATCGACGCGGTCAGCGCCGACGAGCCGGTCGTGATCAGGAACGGCGCGAGCGGCAGCAGCGCGCCGACCGCGAACGCGACGAACGACGCGATCGCCGCCCCCCACGGCGATCCGAGATCGTCCGGATTCAGCCCGAGCTCTTCGCGCGCCAACGCGTCGAGCCCCACCACAGGATCCGCGACCATCGCCTTACCGATGCGCAGCGACTCGTCGCGCGACAGGCCGCGCGCTTCGTAGATCAGCGCGAGCTCCTCGGCTTCGGAATCGGGATAGAGCGCGAGCTCTTCTTTCTCCTGTCCGATCTGGTGTTCGAACATCTCGCGCTGGCTCTTCACCGAGATCCACTCGCCGGCCGCCATCGAGCTCGCGCCGGCCAGCAAGCCCGCGACGCCCGTCAGCAGCACGACCTTCGGGTCCGCGGTCGCGCCGGCCATGCCGAGGATCAAGCTCGCGTTCGAGACCAGCCCGTCGTTCGCGCCGAACACCGCCGCGCGCAGCGAGCCCGCGCCGCCCTTCGCGTTGTGCCAACTCTCGGGAGACGCGCCGTCCGTGACCGGATGCCCGGCCATCGGGATCAACGGGCCGCGATAGACCGACACGCCGCGGACCTTCATCGCGGCGAGTACGGACACCATCGCGCGCGGACCGAACCTCTTCACGAGCCACGCGACGAGCCGCACACGCGACGACGCCCGGAACGGCGGAATCGGCGTGCCGGGCGCGATCGCCTGGATCTCGGCTTCGATCAGCTTCGCCTGCGCCGCGGTTTCCTTGCCGAGTCCGCGGAACAACGCGGCGCGGCGCGGATCGCGCTCGCACGCGGCGACGCGCGCGTAGAGGAAGACCGCTTCGCGCTCCTCGTCCAGGCGATGCAGATGTTCCTGGACGTTCGTCACGCGCGATTCCTCGCACTCATCGAGTGCTCGTTCACATCTTCGCGATGATCGCGTCGCCGAACTCCGAGCACTTCAGCAGCTTCGCGCCGCTCATGAGTCGCTCGAAGTCGTACGTCACGGTCTTCGCGCCGATCGCGCCTTCGACGCCCTTGATGATGAGGTCGGCCGCTTCGTTCCAACCGAGGAAGCGGAACATCATCTCGCCGGACAGGATCACCGAGCCCGGATTGACCTTGTCCTGGCCCGCGTACTTCGGCGCGGTGCCGTGCGTCGCTTCGAAGATCGCGTGACCCGTGTCGTAGTTGATGTTCGCGCCGGGCGCGATGCCGATGCCGCCGACCTGCGCGGCCAGCGCGTCGGAGACGTAGTCGCCGTTCAAGTTCATCGTCGCGATCACGTCGTACTCGGCCGGACGCGTCAGGATCTGCTGCAAGAACGCGTCGGCGATGACGTCCTTCACCACGATCTCGCGGCCGTCCTTCGTCTTGATCTTCTGCCACGGGCCGCCGTCGATCTCCTGGCCGCCGTAGTTCTCCTTCGCGAGCGCGTAGCCCCAATCACGGAAACCGCCTTCCGTGAACTTCATGATGTTGCCCTTGTGCACGAGCGTGACGCTCTTGCGGCCGTTCGCGATCGCGTACTCGATCGCGGCCTTCACGAGGCGCTCGGTGCCTTGGCGCGACGCCGGCTTGATGCCGATGCTCGACGTCTCGGGGAAGCGGATCTTCGCGAACGACTTCGGGAAGTGGTCCTTCAGCAAGGCCAACATCTTTTTGGCGTCGTCGGTGCCGGCCTGGAACTCGATGCCGGCGTAGATGTCCTCCGTGTTCTCGCGGAAGATCACCATGTCGACGAGTTCGGGCTGCTTGACCGGCGACGGCACGCCGTCGAAGTAGCGCACGGGGCGCAAGCAGACGTAGAGGTCGAGGATCTGCCGCAGCGCGACGTTCAACGACCGGATGCCGCCGCCGACCGGGGTCGTCAGCGGACCCTTGATGCCGACGAGGTACTTGCGGAACGCGTCGAGCGTCGCGTCGGGCAGCCAACTGTCGAACTTCTTGAACGACTTCTCGCCAGCGTAGACCTCGAGCCACTCGACCTTGCGCTTGCCGCCGTAGGCCTTCGCGACCGCCGCGTCGAACACGCGGACCGATGCGGCCCAGATGTCGGGTCCGGTGCCATCGCCTTCGATGAACGGGAGGATCGGGTGATCGGGGACGTTCAGTCCCTTCGAGGACATCGTGATCGCGTCGGCCATCGGGAGGCTCCGGCTGTGCGTTCCTGGGGATTCCGGGTGCGGTGCAAACGAGGTCACATTAGAGCCTGAGCGGTTCCGATAAGGAAGCCGATGGAATCCTCGCGGACCTTCCGTGTCATCGGCGCGACCCGCGCTCCCCGGCCGCAAGCCGGGCCGAGCCGGCCATGGCTTCCGGACCTCAAGGTCCTCGGAGTCGGGTTCCTGTTGGCGCAGGTGTTCGTCGTCAAAGGCTGTTCGTGGGTCGCGTGGTTCTTGTCCTCGCTGGTCCACGAACTCGGGCACACGATCGCGGGATTGCTGGTCGGACTGCCGTCGTTCCCCGCGATCCGTGTCGACGGCCACGCCGCGACCATCCATGGCGAGTTCTCGCCGGTCGTCGTGCTGCTCGCGTCCGCGGCGCTGCTCGGTTGCGCCGCGCACTTGTTCCGGAACACGGAGTGGCGGAAGTCCGCGATCGCGCTGGCCGCGGTCGTCCCCGTGCAGTGGCTGCTGGCGTTCGGCGGCGGGCGCGAGACGTTCTGCTTGCTCGCGGGTCATCTCGGCGAGCTCGCGTTCGCGACGGTGTTCCTCGTGCGCTCGCTCGATCATTCCGAGGAGGACGGCACGGCGATCGGCCGACTGCTCGAGGCGACGTTCGCCCTGTACCTCGTCTGCCACAACGCGACGCTGTTCTTCGGCCTCGCGACCAGCGCGGCCGCGGTCCGTGCCTACACCGGCAACGGCTCGTTCGGCCTCGAGAACGACTTGCTCCGCGTCGCCGGCGGCACGCTCGGGACGCCGCTCACGACCGTCGCCGTCTTGATGTTGCTGCCGACGCTCGCGGCGCCGATCGTCGGAGTCGTGATCGCGCGCTGCCGGACCTGACCCGCGTCGACCGACTTCCCGAAGTCGGGCACCCCGCGGGAACCCGGCCACCCGGCCGCGCGTTGACCGGCCACGGAAACCGCCCCGACCATCCCGGCCCGGGCCGGCCCGCTAGCATCGAAACCCATGAACCACCCCCACCGCCCCGCGGCTTTGGTCCTGCTCTTCGTGTTCGCGTCGTGCAACGTGCTGCCGCACGAACCGCCGCCGACCGACACGTTGGCCGACCAGGCCGCCGCGATCGAGGTCGTCCTCGCGCGCGTGCGCGATCTCCCCTTCAAGCATCCGGTTCCGGTCGAGGAACAGGACAAGGCCACGCTGAAGGCGTACCTCGACGACTCCATCGCGAAGACGTGGGACACGGTCGGCGCGCCATCCGAACGCGCGTACCGCGTCTTCGGTCTGCTGCCGCGCGACCTCGAGATGAAGTCGTGGGCGTCGGAGTTCATGACCGATCAGATCGCCGGCTACTACGACACCGAGACCAAGCGCTACTACACGATCGCGCGCGCCGGCGGCGACGACGACGACGGCAACCGTGATCTGCCGCAGCCGTTCTTGCTCGCGCACGAACTCACGCACGCGCTCGAAGATCAACACTTCGACCTCGGCGCGATGGACGCGAAACTCGCGCACGACGACGACCGCAACCTCGCGTTCCACGCGGTGTGCGAAGGCAGCGCGATGGACTCGGGCGCGGACACGGCGCTCGACGCGGGTGGCTTCCCCGGCTCCTTCGCGAGTCCCGTGTTGCGCACCGGCATCTCGTGGCTCGACCACGTCGACCTGGCGGACGTCGGCGACGTCGAGATCGACGTCGACGGCGGCAGTGGTTCGAAGGACCTCCAAGACGCGCCGGCCATCGTGCGTTCGGAGCTGTACTTCCCGTACGTCAAGGGCTGGATGTTCATGAATCGCCTGCGCGCCGAGTACGGCTACGAGGCGGTCGACGAGGCCTTTCGCACGCCGCCCGAATCGAGCGAGCAGATCCTCCATCCCGATCGCTACGTCGATCGACTCGACCGTCCGCAACTCATCGCGCTGCCCTCGACACCGAGTGGGTTCCGCGAAGTCCACCAGCAGACGCTGGGCCTGTTGCGCACGCGCGTGCTGCTCGCGCGCGAGGGCGACTTGTCCGACATCGACGGCTGGGACGGCGATCGATACGTCCTGTGGGAGACGCCGACCGGCGACGCGATCGGCTGGTTCACGGTGTGGGACAGCGAGCGCGAGGCAGCGGCCTTCGCCGACGAACTCGAGGCCTACGTCCTCCCGCGTACGGGGACCATCGGGGCGAGTGCGGTCGCACGCGAGGGCACGCGCGTCGCCGTGACGATCAACGTCCACGACGGCCGCGCGCAGTCGGTCGCGGACCAACTCCTGCGCGACACCAAGGTCACGGTCCAGGACGGTGACGAGGGCCCGGATCGCTGGTACTGGCGAGCCCTGCGCTGGCCGCTCGCGATTCGCCCGCTGCACAAGTCGTTCGAGTTCAAGGTCGCGGGCAACTGGGGCGTCGATTGGCGCTCGCACGACGACGGCTACAAGTTCCGCGTCCTCAACAGCCTCGCGCTGCACACCGAGAACAACGCGGACCGCTTCGGTTTCTGGATGCTGCTCGGCTTGGTCGGCATGTCCACCGACCGCACCGTCGACTACTCGTACGCGCGCATCCCGCTGATCTTCACGTGGCACGGGCGCAACGAGGGCTCGGAGCGCAGGGCCCGCTTCGGCCTGGCCGCGAACGCGATCTGCTACGAGAACGACCGCGAGCACAAGAGCTTCGACCTCCTCTGGGGAATCCTGCTCCACTCCAAGTGGGGAGAGCGCGAGCGCGAGGGAGCGAGGGCGTGGATGCTCGGAATCCCGATCTGGTGGTGATGGTTGCAGGTGCGAGGGACGCGAGACGGCAGTCCCGGTGACCGGTGACCGAGACCCGACGCGAACGGGGACAGACGCGCCTCCGTCCCCGTCATGGCCGTCGAGCTCGGTGGGGACAGTCCCCTCATCTGCTCTGTCCCCACTCCTTCAATCGCCACCGCGGAGCGCGAAGCGCGACCCGAAGTTCTCCCTCGGGTTCAAGCTCGCGCGCGCCCGAGTAACCAGTCCGTCGCCAAGGGACGTCGTCAAGTCTCACGCGCGACTCAAGGGCGCGGGGGTTCCCAAAGGGGGGCTTCGCTCGTTTGTGAAGCCGACGCCCGAGCTGGCGTCAAGGCACTCGGACCACGTCCACGCCGAAGGCGTTCCCAAAGGCGAAGCCTCCGTCCTCGCCCTCGCCGCCATCGATGAACATCGCTCCGCGCGGCGGGTAGTTCGCGGCGGTGTTCCCGCCCGGCGTCGCGTTCTGCGCGCCGTACGTCAGTTGATCCGCGCCGGCGTCGCCGCGCATCTCGACGTCGTACGCGGGGACGCCGCTCGCGTCGTTCGACAGATTCGTGTGGATCAAGTCGTTGCCCGCGCCACCGTCGAGGCGCAGCCGCAGCAGCGCGTCGCCGCCCGCGCCGAAGCCGAGCGCCTGCGGCGCGTCGAGGTCGAACGTGATCGTGTCGTCCTCCGACTCCCCGCGGAAGTCGACGTCGATCACTCCTTGGAGCGCGATCGTCCCGACCGTCAACGCGGTGTTCAGGATCAACGAGTCCCGCCCGCTGCCGCCGGTGCCGCGCAAGCTCACGCGCGCGGACTCCGTGGCGCTCGTGACGTCGAACGTCGCGGCGTCGACGAACGTCTCGAACACGTCGTTGCCGCTCGACAAACTCACGCGCAGCTCGAGTTGCGCATCGTCCAGCAGGCCGTCCGTGAGCTCGCACCGCACCTCGTCGTTCCCGGCGTTGCCTTCGAGCGCGAGCGAGACCGTCGCGCCCTCGGACCAAGTTCCCGACTTGCGCAGCAGCGCGACGTCGTTCTTCTTGCCGAGATCCGCATCGAGGTCGACGATCGTCGCGCCCGCCAACGCGCCGAGGTCCACGGTCAAGTCGTCGGCGCCCGAACCCGCGGCGAACCGCAACGCGATCGACGCGTCGTCGCACGCGATCGACGCGAAGTCGAACTCGACGACGTCGGACTTCGAACTCCCCGTGACGTCGATCGTCAGGCCGCCGCCCACCACCTGCGCGCCGGGCATGCCGGAGATCGCGAACGCGTTCGCTCCGGAACCGAGCTCGATCGCGAGCACGCGCGGCACGGCGAGCGTCCCGTCCAGCGTGACGTCGACCGTGTCGTCCCCCTTGCCGGTCGCGATGCGCACGATCCCGAACGCCGCGGTCGACGGCGCGAACACCTGCGCGTCGAGTTCTCCGGCATCGAGGAAATCGCCGTCGCCGTTGCGATCGAGGCTGACGACCACATCGGGATTGCCCGGCCGATCGACCACGACGAAGTGGTCCTTGCCCTTCGTCCCGGTCACCACGACGTCGTCGGTCCCATCGCCGTCGACGTCGCCGACGACGACTTGTCCCGTCGCCGATCCGAGGAACATCGCGAACCCCACGGCCATCCACGTTCGATGCATCGTCGACTCCTCGTCCTTGCTCGCCCGACGGTCCGCCGGGAGTTCTTCGAAACGACTGCTCGCCCTATCAGGAACCCGTCCGACGGTGTCGAGGTAACTCACGTTGCGAGATTTCCCGACCGACGCGGCCCGTGCGAAGCTCCGTCCGGGGTGCTATGAACGGCGCCCTGAGGAGAGCCCAACATGGCCAAGAACATCGTCGTCTACCACCAGCCCGGCTGCCCGCCCTGCCACAGCGCGATGGAGTTCCTGAAACAGCACGGGATCCCGTTCACGCACAAGGACATCACCGAAGACGACGCCGCGCTCGACGAACTGATGGCGCTCGGCTCGCGCTCGACGCCGACGATCGTGGTCGGCGAAGACGTGATGATCGGTTTCCGCAAGGACGAGCTGCTCGCGATGATCGCGAAGTGATCGCGGCGGCGATCACTTGGGTGGCGCGGCAGGCTTGAAAGCGTCGTTCAACAGCCCCGCGAGTCGGACTCCGGCCTTCTTCAACTGCTCGTCGATCACCGGCACGCGCGTCGTCACGTACGTGCGCGTGAGCTTGGCGCCGTCCACGATCGCCTCGCCGCGCTCGTCGACGTAGGCGACCGTCCGCGCGAGCTTCCACGTTTCGGTCGCCCATTCCGCCGCCGAGCCCTGCTGCCACGACGCCACGTCCGATTCGCGGATCTCGTCGATCAACGCCTTCGCGTACGCGCCCTCGTCGAGGTGCTGACGCTCGATCACCGTCGAGTCCCACAGCTCGTGCAGGTTGTAGCGCTCGCCGTCGAGCGTGACGTGGATCGAGTTGCCGCCGCGATCGGCCGCGTTCGCGCAATGCAGCGGCTGATGCACGTCGCCGACCAAGTGGACCAGCCACTTCAGCGCGTGGACGCGCTCGGTCTTCTCGCGGTCTGGATCGACCAGTACGCGCTTCATCTCCTCGATCTTCTCGACCACGCAGCGTCCATCCGCGCAGTCGCGCTCGCGCTCGTAGCCCTCGGCGCCCGGCGCGATGTTCACGTAATGCCACGGGGCCGTGTCGGGTTGCTCGTCGCGGATCACGTCCGCCCACGTCGAGATCCACACGAGCCGCGAACGCCCGATCAAGTCCTCGACGCCGGCCTTCGCGTCGGCGGTCAGGAACTTCTCCGCGATGATCCCGGTGATGCCGTGGCCTTTCGTGCCCCAGCCTGCCGCAATCGACGCCCAAGCGAACACCAACGCGGCCACGACCAGCCATCGACGCATTCCGAGTCCTCCAAAGCGCGCCACCGACACCGCCGTCGACGTCGACACGGGGAGACCAAGTTAGCAGCCCGTCGAAGAAGCCCCGACCGTCCGTCGTCTCGACCCTCTACCCTGCTCCGCCTCATGCCCGCCTTCCGCATCGGCAACGAACACACTCTCACCGTCGACCAGATCGAACCCCAGGGACTCGCGTCCGCGCGATTGCCCGAGGGAACGCTCTACATCCACGGCGGCGCCGTCCCCGGCGACACGCTGCGTGTGCGCGTCGCGCGCAAATCACGCCGCATGTTCGAGGCCGAGATCCTCGAAGTCGTCGAAAAGAGCCCGCTGCGCGTCGATCCGCGCTGCCGGTACTTCGGGCACTGCGGCGGCTGCAAGCGCCAGAACCTGCTGTATTCGGCGCAGCTCGACCTGAAGCGCCAAGCGGTCGAGGACGCGTTCGCGCGCCATCGGATCGAGGTGCCGGGCGGCGTGCCGACGCCGCTCGCCGCGGCGAGGCTCTACGAGTACCGCAACAAGATGGAGTTCTCGTTCGGCGCGCGGCGCTGGCTGACCGACTGGGAGATCGCGTCGGGCGAGCCGATGCGCAAGGACTTCGCGCTCGGCCTGCACTTGCCGCTGCATTTCGACCGCGTCGTCGACTTGCACGAGTGCCACCTGCCGCCGCCGCCGGCCCAAGCGGTCGTGAACGGCTTGCGCGCGCTCGCGCTCGAGCACGGCTACGCGCCGTGGAACACCAAGACGCACGAGGGCTACCTGCGCCACCTCGGGCTGCGATTGCCGGCTCGAACGAGCGACGTGCTCGTCAACCTCGTCACGAGCAGCCACGATCCGCAACGCATCGACACGATCGCCGCGTTCTTGCGCCGCGACGTCCCCGCGGTGACGACGTTCGTGAACACGATCCACTCGGGCCTCGCGCAGGTCGCGATCGGACAGAGTCAGAGCGTCGTGTTCGGCTCCGGCAGCGTCGTCGATCGCATCGGACCGCACGAGTTCCGCATCGGACCGTCCTCGTTCTTCCAGACCAACACCGAGCAGGCCGAGCGCCTGTACGAGCTCGCGCTCGAGTTCGCCGACCTGACGCAGGACGACCTCGTCTACGACCTGTTCTCCGGTGTCGGCACGATCACGCTGTTCGTGTCGGGACACGCGAAGCGCGTCCTCGGTCTCGAACTCGACGCGGAAGCCGTCCACCACGCGCGCCAGAACGCCGACCGCAACGGCGTCACGAACGTCGCGTTCGAGTCCGGCGACATCGCCGAGAAGCTCAATCACGACCTCGTGCGCAAGTACGGCGAACCCGACGTCGTCATCGTCGATCCGCCGCGCGCCGGCTTGCATCCGAAGGTCGTTCAGAGTCTCGGCGCGATGCGACCGCGCCGCCTGGTCTACGTGAGCTGCAATCCCGAATCGCAAGCGAAGGACATCGCCGCGCTGGCGCCGGCGTTCACACTCGCGCGCGTCGCGCCGGTGGACTTGTTCCCGCACACGGATCACGTCGAGAACGTCGCGCTGCTGCTCGCGAAGACGGTTCCGTTCTGACGGACCGGCCGACTCACGTTCGCAGTTCGTGACGACTCAATTCGAATCGAATACGTGACAACGCTCGCCAATCACACGCGCGAGATCGTGGAAGTCTCGATAACAATCCTGCACAGCCTTCGCGTGACCGCCCAGCGCTCCATCTGCCGCCTTCAGTTGGAACATCGGCTTGTGAGCCACTTGCGCGAGCGGCATCAAACTTCGGTAGTGCTTCAACGCAGCGAGTCGGTGAGTGTCTTCTTCGATCGACGGAACATGCCCGATGACCGGTTCTTTGAGTACCGCTTCTCGATAAACCGACGGAATCAACTTCATCCATCGGTCATAGGCGACTACGGGACGATCCAAGCGAACCGCGTGCTGCATTACTACGTACCCAACGGGCACCATGTCGCCTCTGGGAATCGATATCGTGTCCTCCGGCGGCTTGCGCTGCACTCGATCGGCCCACTCGCGTCGCCACCGGAACAGCGCCGGCCCAAGATTCCGCAGACCCTGGATCGAGAACAGGTCCGGCGCCAGCGGAATGACGACGTTCTGTGCGGCGATCAGAGCAGCTCGATTGATCGCACCGAGATTCGGGCCGACATCCATCAAGACCAATGTCGCACCCCTCTCGGTCGCGGCCGCTTCGCAGAGTCGCCAGAACGCGGAAACGACACGAAACGCTCTTGGCTTGCGATCCAAGCAATCCGACCACTGTCGGGTCAACTCGTCCTCGAACTCCGAAATAGCGAGGTCGCCGGCAAGCAGTCCTATCCTTTCGCTGACGTGTTCGACGTGCGGAGTCCCGACGTCACCGGTACCGTCCAGGAGCGGCCTGATCGCACCGAACACCGTCGAACTGGGCCGTGAGGCTGGCCACAGACTCTCCAGGCGTTCATCTCCGAGGAACATCGCGGTGAGATTGGACTGTGGGTCGAGATCGGCGGCGATCACCGACACCCCCATGTCCGCATACATCCATGCCAAGTGGTAGACCAACGAGGTCTTGCCGACACCCCCCTTGTTGTTGAAGAACGCTATGGTCTTCACGAACGCGCTCGCAACGTGAAATTGACGTGCGACTGCGTGATCTCGACCTCGAAGATCGGATTCCCGTTCTCTGCGAGTGCCCGACGCGCCGTCGCAATTCCAGCGCCGTACTTCTGCACGAACCCAAGTACCTTGAGTGCTTCCGCCAAGCTCGGATTCCGATAGTCGGCGATCCCTGGCTGGCCGAAATTGCTCTCGGTAACGACTCCGTACGGGCCACCCGGACTCAGAATCTCGATTCGATCGTCGAACCACGTGATCCGAATCGGTGAGTTCGTGATCTCATAACTGCGGTGCATCACGGCATTGCGCACGATCTGTTGGAGAGCTGCCATTGGGTAGGTCGATCGCCGTCGCTCGACGACCGACTCTGCGAAGCTCACGCTCGTTTGGTTGTGCGCCATCAACTTCTCTTCGACTCGGCGAAGCAAGTCGGCGACCGCGCCGTCGATCGTCTGCTCATCGACGACGTCGTCGGCAAAGTCTCGGCCGGCGATCCTCAAGAACTGGACATACGCGCCTGGCAAGAAGTCTCGGGTGCGCGACGAGAGCACCAGGACTCCGAGGACCGTCGGTGTGGGCTCGTCGGCAGAAACGACCATTTTCGTAGCAGCAAGTCGTTGTTCGTACGTGCGCTCGTTCGCCGCCAGCACGTCCGCCGCGACCGCAGATACGAGATACTCATCCTCGAATCGGCGACGATCAAGATCCGAGATGGTCGCGACCGACACCGCGCGGGTGTCGAACGGACGATCCCGATGCCGCCGCTTCTCGTTGAGAACACGTTCGTCCTGGGCGGTCGCGATCGCGCGCCGCGGCCCGACACGGATGTGAATCCTCCCCTTGAATCGAACCGGAGGAGCGTCTGCTGGTTCCACGGTGACGACCGCCACATCCAAGTTCATCAGCTTGCGCTTCTCGACGGCGAGCGTTGGAGGCGGAAGCGTGTTTCCATCGGTTTTCATATCCGCAAGCAACCGCAGCAGCTCATCCGTGATCGGAAGTCCGACCGGTCGGCCGTCGTCGGTCGCGCCGATGAAGACGACACCTGATCGCCGATGATCTGGGAGGTCGTTGGCGAACGCGCAAATGGCTTCCCGGACCTTGGTCGGCGCGTCTCCCCCCAACGACTCCTTGCGCTCGACGCGGTCCGATTCGACGTCCCGCAAGAGCGCTTCCAATTCCTGGTCCGTGTACGGGCTCATGCGATCTTGCATTGCTCCATCGGATGGATGTCCGGCCAGGTATCGAGCTCGTGCGCCTCAGTGCTTGGATTCGAACCATCGGTCAATGTCACAGGCGCTGGAGGGCCGTCGAGTTTCAAGTCGCCAGTCGTTGCGTCACTCTTCTAACGCAGGATGTGTCGAGCCGCGAGGGTTGCGCGAATGACACCGACGGTCCGTTCGAGCTCCTCGCCTTCCGGCAAACGCCGCGGCCCCCGCACGATCGGCCCGCCGCTGCCGGTCATGCCGACTTCGTGTTGGACGAGCTTGATGAGCTGGACGAAGTCGTAGGTCGTGTCCATGCGCAACAGCGGCAGGAACCACCCGTAGAGCGCGTCGCATTCCGGCGAGCGTCCCGCGCGCGCGAGGTCGAACAGCCGCACCGATTCGAGCGGCAACGCGTTGACGAGTCCGGCGACCCAACCGACGGCGCCCGCGGCGACGCCTTCGACCAGCAGGTCGTCGACACCGACGCTGATCTGCAAGCGATCGCCGCACTGCGAGCGGATCGCGGTGATGCGGCGCACGTCGGCGCTCGATTCCTTGACGGCGAGGAGGCTCGGGTGTTCGGCCGCGAGTTCGGCGACCTGCTCGGGCATCGCGTCGACGCCGTAGGCGATCGGGTTGTTGTAGAGCATCGCCGTCGCCGGAGTCGCGCGCAGCACCGCGGCGAAGTGCGCCTTCGTCTCGCGCCACGCGCCCTTGTAGAGGTACGGCGGCAGCACCATCAGCCCGCGGCAACCGGCATCGACCGCGGCCTCCGCGAGCGCGACGGCGTCCGCCGTGCTGGCCGACGCGATCGCGGCGATCACCGGCACGCGCGCGCCGACCGCGTCCACGCACGCCGACCACAGCGCCGTCTTCTCGGCGCCACTCAGCGTCGCGCCTTCGCCGAGCGAGCCCGGCGTGACGATACCGCGGCAACCGGCGTCGACGAGCCACGCGACGTGCTTGCGCACGAACGCGAGGTCGATGCGGTCGTGCGCGTCGAACGGCGTCGTGATCGCCGGCAGCACTCCGCGCCAGTCGGTCGCTCGCATCGGGTCTCGCGTCGTCATGGGTTCACGCTCCGGAGTCCGGTCCACCACACAGGGTCGAAAGCGGGACATTGAACACGGGCGGCCGCGCGTCGGCGACCGCGAAGCCGTGCGTGAACGCGACGCCACTGCCGCAGACGCGACCCTGGCACGGTCCCATGCCGATCCGCGTCTGCAGCTTCGCGTCGCGCCACGACGCGCACGCGTCGACGTCGGAGCGCAGGACGTCCTCGCACCGACACACGATCGTGTCGGGCGCCGTAAGGGCGCGCAGTTCGTCGCGCAGCGCGAACGTCGTCTCGAGCGCCGCGGCGAACCGGCGCTCGCGCGCCAGCATCGCGCGCGAGGTCGTCGAGCGAATTCCCGCCGCCGCGCTGCCGGCGCGCTCGCCCTCGAGTAGCGCTTTGTCGACACCGCCGATCCCGGTCGTCTCGCCGGCGCAGAACACGTGCGGCACGCTGGTGCGTTGCTCGTCGTCGACCACGACCGCGCCGCGCTCGATCGCGCACCCGAGCACCGCGGCGAGCCGCACGTCGGGCACGAGGCCGAACCCACACGCGACGTAGTCGGTCGCGAGTGCGGCGACGCGCCGTCCGTCGGTGATCGTCACGCGCAGCGCGTCGGCGGCGGAGTCGATGCGCTGCGGCCACCAGCCCATACGGAACGGCACGCCGAGCAATCGCGCGCGCAGCCACGCCGCTTGCGCGAGCTTGGCCGGGCGCGCCCACAACCCGCGCGCGAATGCGCGGACGCGGGCCGCGGGAGCTTGCTCGACCAGCGCCACGACGCGCGCGCCGTGACGCGCCCACGTCGCGGCGACCGCGAGCAACAGCGGTCCGCTGCCGGCGACGACGACTCGCGAGCCGTCGACGCGCAATCCGCTTTTCAGCAACGCTTGCGCACCGCCGGCGCCGAACACGCGCGGCAGCGTCCACCCGGGGAACGTCACGAAGCGCTCGGTCGACCCGGTCGCGAGCACCAACGCGCCGTAGCCCACCACTCGCGCCGCATCGCCGCGCACGGCGAGCAGGCTGCGTTCGTCGTGGACTCCGACGACGCGCGTCGATGATTCGACGAGGACTCCGAGGCGCTGCGCACGAGCGCGCCACGTCGCCGCCGGCGTCGCCGCGTCGCGCCGCCAGATCTGGCCGCCCGTGCCGTCGTTGTCGTCGAGGATCAGCACGCGCTTGCCGCCCTGCGCCGCCGCGCACGCCGCGGCGAGGCCGGCCGGTCCGGCGCCGACCACGACCACGTCGGCATCGAGCCGAGCGAGCGGCGGCGCTGCGGCGGTCAGGGGAGCGGCGGCCGGTGCGCCCGTGCGGACACGCATGCCGGCGCGCACGCGCGTCATGCACGTTCGCACGTGCGGGACGTCGTCGACCGTCGCGCGGCATTCGAAACACACGCCCATGCCACAGAGCGGCCCGCGAGGTTCACCGCGGACGCTCGTGCGCGTGGTGGCGACGTTCGCGGTGATCAGCGCGGCGGCCAGCGACGCGTCGGCATCGACCTCGATCGAGCGACCGTCCACGTCGATGCGCACGCGCGTGCTCATGACGCCCTCGCCACGACGCAGCGCGCGGGGTCGAACGCGGCGGCCGGCACGCGCGGCTCACGGCGTTCCACGAGGTCGACCAGCAGTTCGGCGGTCGCGAGCGCCGTCGTGATGCCGAGTCCTTCGTGCCCGAGCGCGAGCCAGACTCCGCGTTGGGTCGGGTGCTCGCCGATGATCGGCAAGCCGTCGACGGACACCGCCCGGAGGCCGGTCCACGCGCGTACGACGTTCATGTGCGCGAGGCACGGCAGGAACTCGATCGCGCGCGCCGCGACGCGTGCCAGCATGCGCGGTTCAGCTCGCGGATCGACGACGTCGAATTGTCGGGACGATCCGACGAGCCACTGACCGGTCGCGCGCGGCTGGACGTTGCAGGCGACGGATTCGAGCGCCGCGCCGTGCGCGTTCTTGATGTAGCCGAGTTCGACGACTTCGTGCCTCAACTGTCCCGGGTAGCGATCCGTGATCATCAAGTGGCCTTTGCGCGCACGCAGCACGATCCCGGGCGTCAGTGTTCCGCCATCCACGCCGGCGGCGTTGACGATGATCCCGGCCGCCAGCACCGTTCCGTCGTCGAGCGTCACGCGTCCAGGCTCGATCCGCGCAACTCGCGCAAAGAGCATCGAAGGGCGGCCCAGGATGCCCGCACGATCAAGGAGCCAGCGAGCGACGACTGGCGGGTAAACGATGGCCTCGGTCGGTAATCGCAGCCCCCCGAGGAGTCCGGGACGCAGCGCCGGTTCAACCTCCCGCAACGCGGATTCGTCGAGGAGATCGGCGTCGATCCCGACCTCGCGCAATCGCACGAACTTCGCTCGTGCGACATCGAACTCGGCCGAGTCGGTCGCGACCCACAACGTTCCGGCCACCGAGTACTCCGCGCGCGGCGGCAAGTCGGGCGCGAGTTCGGTCCACAATTCGCACGAGCGCCTCGTCAGCGCGAACTCCGCCGGTGCGTCGTCGAGGACCATCAGGTGCCCCATCCCGGCCGCGGTCGCGCCACCTCCGATCGGGCCGCGCTCGATCACGCGCACCGTCGCGCCGCGGGCCGCGAACGCGGCGGCGCACGCCACTCCGACGATCCCCGCTCCGACGACGAGGACGTCGGTCGCTCGAGACGAAGTGCCGTCGCCGTTCATGACCCGAAGCCGTACCGGAACGGATCGCCCGGATCGATCAGCAACGTCGACTCGGCGGTCACGAACGCCTGCCCGCGGATCGTCGGGATCCACGCCCCGTGCTCGGCGCGCATGCGGCCGACGAAGCGGCTGCCGATCACGCTCTCTTGGCGCCACTCCGCACCCAGCGCGAGCTTGCCGTCGGCGACGAGACACGCGAGCTTCGCGCTGGTGCCGGTGCCGCACGGCGAGCGATCCCAGGCCTTGCCGGGACAAAGCACGAAGTTCTTCGAGTCGCAGTCGGACCGCGTCGGCGGGCCGAACAACTCGACGTGGTCGATGACGCCGCCGTCCTTGCCCGTCACTCCCTGGCGCTCGAGCGCATCGCGGATCGCCCAAGCGACGGACGTCAGACGATCGACGCGCGCGAGCTCGATCGGCTCGCCGTGGTCGGAGACGAGGAAGAACCAGTTGCCACCCCACGCGACGTCGCCATGCATGACGCGCGTCCTGCCGTCGAGCTCGACGTCGACGGCGACGTCGAGCTCGTGGCGGAAGCTCGCGACGTTGTCGAGCTCGATGTCACCGTGCGCGTCGATCGTGACCGCGACGACGCCGACGGGCGTCTCGAAGCGATGGCGGCCGACGCCGATGCGACCCGTGTGGACGAGCGTCCGCGCGAGGCCGATCGTGCCGTGTCCGCAAGCGTTCAGCAGTCCGACGTTGTTGAAGAAGATCACGCCGCAGACGGTGTCGCGCTCGACGGACGGCACGACGAGCGCGCCGACCAGCGCATCGTGGCCGCGTGGTTCGTTGACGACGGCCGCACGGAACCAGTCGAAGCGTTCGCGGAACACGCGGGCCTGCGCGGCGACGGTTCCACCGCCGAGGTCCGGCGCTCCGTCGAGCACGACGCGCGTCGGCTCGCCTTCGGTGTGGGAATCGACGACGCGGACACGGTGCATCGCGACCTCAGCGGGGCGCGACGACCGCCGCGCCGTCGACGACGCGAGCGATCTTGCGCGGGTTGGCTTCTTGCAACTCGAGCGGCAGCAGCTTGTCCGGCACGTTCTGCCACGCGACCGGGCGGCACCAGCGTCGCAGGGCCGAGGCGCCGACCGCGCTCGCCTCGGGTCGGTTGGTCGCGGGGAACGGGCCGCCGTGGACCATCGATGCGCACACTTCGACGCCGGTCGGCATGCCGTTCACGATCACGCGGCCGGCGATCTTCTCGAGTCGGGCGAGCAGCGCGTGCGCGGCCGGGCCGTCGTCGTCGCTCATCCACAGCGCCGCGGCGAGCGAGCCGTGGACGAGCTTCGCCGACGCGAACAACTCGTCGAGGTGCGAGCATTCGACGAGCACGAGCACCGGCCCGAACACTTCCTCGGCGATCGCGGGTTCGCGCGACAGCGCCTCGTAGGTGGTCGCGAGCAGCGCCGGTCCGGCGTTCATGCCCTCGCCGTCGACTTCGGCGAGTCGGAACACGCCCGGCACGTTCTTCAAGCGCAGCACGCCGTCGGTGAACGAGGCGCGGATCTTCGGCGTCAGCATGGGCGCCGACGATGCCGCGCGCACGAGCTGCGTGAGTGCGGCAGCGAGACGATCGGCGCCTTCGCCCTTGGGCACGAACACGAGGCCGGGGCTCGTGCACATCTGGCCGACGGAGTTCGTGAACGACTGGAACAGCGCGTCGGCGATCGCGGCGGCGCGGTCGCGGAGCACAGCGGGCAGCACGAACACCGGATTGACGCTGCCCATCTCGGCGAAGAACGGGATCGGCTCGGGTCGCTCGGCGGCAATGCGAGCGAGCGCGGTGCCGGCCGCGAGCGATCCGGTGAATCCGGCCGCGCGCGTCGAGGGATGACGTAGCAGTTCGATGCCGACATGCACTTCGCGCGAGCCGCCGGCGTGGAGGTAGCTGAACGTGCCGGCTGGCAATTCGAGCGAGTGCGCGGCGCGGACGACGACGTCGGTGACGAGCTCGCCGGTGCCGGGATGCGCGGGATGGCCTTTGACGACGACGGGGCAACCGGCGGCGAGTGCCGACGCGGAGTCGCCGCCGAGCGTCGAGAACGCGAGCGGGAAGTTGCTGGCGCCGAACACGACGACGGGGCCAAGAGGCTTCAACATCCGCCGAACGTCGGGCTTCGGAGTCGGCTGGCGCTTCGGATCGCCGTGATCGATCGAAGCCTCGACGTACGAGCCGTCGCGCACGAGCGCGGCGAACATGCGCAGTTGAGCGACGGTGCGATCGCGTTCGGCGGCAAGGCGAGCGCCGGGCAATCCGGTCTCGAGGCAGGCCCGCTCGATCAGCGCGTCGCCGAGTTCGAGCAACCCATCGGCGCACCGCTCGAGCAAGGTCGCGCGCTCGTGGGGAGGCCGGACGGAGAGCGCTTCGAACGCGGAGGAAGCCGCGCGCATGGCGGCATGGACATCGTCGGTCGTCGCCGCGAGGAAGGGAGGATCGAGATCACAAGCGCGGGCGGGATCGAATGCGGAGAACCAGACAGGGCTCGTCCCAGCCTCCGCGCGCCGGCCGCCCACCCAAGAGGTACCCATCAGTGATGTCGAGTCGTGTGCCATGGCGGACGGAGTTTAGCGACGAAGAGCACTCGAACTCGAAGGCACCAAGGTGCGGCGCAAGTCCCGTGCGGAACGCGACGCGCGCATCGAACGACAGGCGGCGAGCGAAGTGGCCCGGGTGCTGGCCCGGGTGCTGGCCCGGGTGCCAGCCCGGGTGCCAGCCCGGGTGACGGCCCGGGTGACGGCCCGGTGACGGCCCGTGCCAGCCCGGGTGACGGCCCGGGTGACGGCCGCTCCGGGTGACGGCCCGGGTGCCAGCCCGGGGGTGGCCGCCCGCCCGGTTTGCGGCGCGACGGCCCGGGTGACGGCGGGTGACGGCCCGGGCGGGTGCCGGGGTGACGCGCCCAAACCCCCCGCCCCCCCGGGGGGGCGGGGCGCGGCACAACCCAAACAGCACCCCCGCCGTGGTGGCGGCCCGGGCCGCGCGCGGCCCGGGGCCTCCCCCCCCGGGTGACGGCCTGGGGCCAGCCGGTGACGCGCCGGCCCGGCGGACGGCCCGGGCGTGACGGCCGGTGACGGCCCGGGTGACGGCCCGGGCCGGTAGCCGCCCGGGACGGCCCGGGAGGCCTCGTCCTGCACCGTCCACCACGGTCCGTCGGCCTGCCCCCCGCCGGCTTCGGTCGCGACGGCGCCTCCGCATCTCCACAGAACGCGTGGGCTTCGCCGCCGCGAAACCTTCAGGGAAGCCGCGGCGCGGTCTGCCCGCCCCGGCCGGATCCCCAAGAAGAAGGCCCCCATCCACGAACTCCTCGGCCCTTCGCGGCAAGCCCCTGCCCATCCAAAACCAATCCCCGTCAGCCGCGCGGGACGCCCCTCGCTTCGCGCGCCAGCGCCCGCGCAAGCATCCCGTGGGCGGACGCCGACCCCCGGCCCAAGGACTCCCCAAACCACCTGCCCTGCGGGCCAGCGGGCGCGGCCCCCCCCCCCCCAACCCCCAAACAGCACCCCATCGAGCGCGCGGTCTGCGCTTCGAGGGGGCCGTCGCGCGGACCAAAGTCCCGTTCCTTCTCCCTCGACGTACCCCGGGTCCTGCGGTTCCGGGCGCGGGGGGGGGGGTCTAGGGGCCGCCGCCCTGCGGCCCCATGGTGCCGGCCGCACAGGCCATCGTCGGTGCCAGCCGCAAAGGCCTTACTCGATGTTCATCTTCGCGCCGTTGCTGTTCGCGAAGCCGCCCGCGCCGCCAGCGTCCGAAACGAACGCCTGCATCGTGATCGCCACTTGCGGCAATCCCAGCGGCAGCGTGCCCGGCAGCGTGATCGTGCCATTGCCTGCGCCGGCCCCGGCCAGCGGCAACGGTCCGAGCACCGGCGACAACAGCGGCGCGACGTTCAGCGTGCAGTCGTAGCCCATCGGCAGCGCGGCTTCGCCAAGGCCGAAGAACACGAACGCGAACGAGCCGCCGAGCGCCTTGTCGATCGTGATCGTGACGTTTCCACCCGACTTCGGGCAGCCGGACAACTGCAGCCGCGGCGCGACGTTGCCCGAGCCCGCGCAGCCTTGGCCGTACGTGCTCATCGTGCCGCAACCCGGCACCGACAGCGGATCGGCGGGGTCCGAGCCCGCGTCGAGTTCGTCGCGATCGAAGAACCCGTCCAGATCGCGGTCGACGCCGATGCGCGTGCCGCTGCCCTCGGGGACCAGCGTCCACGTCAGTTCGCTGCCCGCGCTGGCCGCGATCTTCAGCGTCGCCACCGTCGTCGTCTCCGCGAGCCGATCCGACTGCAGCGAGTTCGCGCCGACGTAGACGAATCCGCGCGCGAGTCCGCCCTGGTTGCCCTTGACCACGACGTCGACGTCGTTGGTGTTCGCGAGCGCGATCATCTGATCGATCAGCGCGAATTGACCGGGCGCCGGGCTCGCGCCGTTGCTCACGGTCGTCTGCGTGCCGACGCCCGCGTGCGTGTCCTTCGACGCCGTGGCCGGCGGTTCGAGCAATTGGCCGCCGTACGGCAGATCACCGCCCGCGAAGCACAGCATCAACGCGACCAAGTCCGCGAGTTGCTGATCGCTCGTCGGGTTGAACACGGGCTCCGCGATGAACGTCGCAAGCGTGTCCACGGAGCCGTCATGCAGGAACCCGAAGCCGGCGCGGTTCGACGTGAACGCGGTGTCGAAGCCGATCTTGTCGTAGAGGTTGCGCAGTTGCGGCACCTTGATCGTCACGTTGGTCGAACCGTCCTGCGAGACGAGCATGTGGTGCCGCTCGCCCTTCGGTCCGGCCGCGATCGGGTTGAACGTCAACGTCGCCAAGCTGAACGTCGTGTCGGTGCCCATGCCGGTCGGCAGGTTGTGACAGCTCGAGCACGCGATCGCGCCGCCGTCGAGCAGGTTCGGCGGCCGATACGCGATCACGCCGTTGTTCGGATTGCCGGTCGGCAGCGGCGTGCCCTTGGGCGAGAAGCGCCCCGGGCTCACCATGCCCGTCGCCACGCTGTTCGGCATCGAGTTGTCGACGTTGCGGAACGGGTTGGGCGGAAACGAGATCGTGGCCAGGAAGTCCTCGAACGCCTGCATCTGCGGCGTCGACAACTGGGTGTCGTCGCCGAGCAGTCCGACGAACGCGGGATTGAACTCCTCGATGCCGGCGCGGTCACCGCGCCAGTGCAGCGGTTCCTTCCCGATGATGTCTTGCAGCGTCTGCGTCGTCATCGGGCCCTTCATCGGGTGCCACGGCTGGAACCCCGTGTTGATGCCCGGCACGTTCGCGCCGAGGTTCTGCCCGGTGAGCGCCTTCATGCTGCCCTGCGGGTCACCGAGGTCCCACGCCAGGCGATCGATGCGCGCATCGATGTGGCACGACGCGCACGACACTTGGCCGAGGCCCGAGGTCTCGTGCGTGCCGTAGAGGAACTTGCGACCGGACTTGATCGCGCTCGGCGACGGATCGAAGAACTTCACTTCGGCGAGCACGGACTCGGCGACGCTGTCGATCACGCTGATCGAACCGGCGAACTTGTTCAACACGTAGAGCCGCTCGAGCGTCGGGTGATGGACGAGGCCCGTCGGACCCTCGCCGACTTCGATCGGCGTCGCGCCGGCCGCACGCGAACCCGTGGCGTCGATGCGCACGACGTTGTTCGAGCCCATGCCCGCTACGAAGCCGCGCGTGCCCGACGGATGCCACGCCACGCCGCGCGGATCACCGAGCGACTTGTCGCGCTCGGATTGAACGACGTTCGCCGTCGTGTAGGTCAGGTGCGGGTTGAGGTCGACGATCTGCGCGACGGTCAACGTGTTCGGGTTCACGCGCGCGGACTTCACGCGCACGAACGTCCCGTTCACGTTCGGCTCGAAGCGGATCTCGTTCGTCGCTTCGGTGCCGACGACCACGACGTCGCCGCTGGTCGGATGCACCGCCAGCGCCATGCAGAGGTTCATCAACCGCGCGACCGAACTCACCGCGAGCGAGTTCGCGTCGATCACGAACAGATCGAGGTCCGGCAAGTCCCAACCCGCCGGCCGTCCCGACGACGCGGCGCTCGCGCCCGACACGAACGCGGTCCAGTCGTGCGCGTTGTCGTCGATCCACCGACCGCTCGCGTTCTTGCGCACGATCAAGCCGACCTTCGGCGGCGTCGGCAGGCCGACCTTGATCGGCGGCTTGAACTGATTGCCGAAGTTCGGCGGCGGGTTCTGGCCACCGTAGGGTCCCGCAGGGTTCGAGACGACGTTCGGCGGCGTGCCGCTCGTCATCGTCGAACCGCCGCCGAGGATCGTCGTGCCGTTGCCCGACTCGAACACCGCGGCGTAGACCTTCGTGCCGTCCTGCGAGACCGCGAGCGCACGCGGATCTTCACCCGCGAGAGCGACGACGAGCGGCGGGGCCGTCGGATTCGACGTCGAGAACACCTGGACCGAGTTCACCTGCGAGCACGTCACGAACGCGCGTTGCGGGGTTCCCGCGAACACGACGTCGGCGGGCTCGTCGGCGGTGTCGATCGTCGCAGTGACACGGCGTGTCGTCAGATCGACGATCGACACCGAATCGGAGATGTGGTTGACGACCCACGCTTCGGTCGCGCTGCGCGCGCGAACCGAGACCGGATCGAGTCCGACCTGGACCGAACCGCTCCAGGTCAGTCCGTTCGCCGTGACGGTGAACAGCTCGAGGCGATTGTCCGCGGTGTTCACTGCGAGCAGCGTCGCGCCATCGGGCGTGAGGTCGATGGGGTGAACGTGCGGGTTCTCCCAGTTCACGAACGACTGGGCGTGAACGCGCGACGGGACCATGGCTGCGACGAGCGCAGCACTGGCGAGGACGTAGCGACGCATCGGGTCACTCCGTGGCAGTGCGTTGGAAGGAACGAGTTCGGGGGGCCGAATCCGAAGACGGCCGGAGTGTAACCGCGAAACCCACGGGTCCGTGCCGAGGCTGGGATGGACGCCGGCGAAATCGTCAGGCGTGCGGGGCGGCGAACGCCTTGGCCTCGGCCTGCGCCGACGCGAACGCGGACACGCACGCGCGCAGCACGGGACCGCGCAATTCCGAAGCGATCCCGAGCACGTCGAATTCGGCGCGCTGGCGCAGGTCGTAGAACGACGGCTCGCTGCCGAGCGCGAGCTGCAAGTCGAGCCCATGCACGAGGCTCGCGAGCGCGGCGAAGCGCGGCGACGTCGTGTTGTCGGCGAAATCGTGATGGCGGCCCGCGACTGCGGTGAGATCCGCCGGCAGGCTCCAACGCTCGGCGAGCTTCGCGCCCACCGTCTCGTGGAACTTCGAGAACACGCGGCCGACCAGGGCGCGCGAGATGTCGCTGCGCTGATTCACTTCGCGCCCGATCAGATCGAGCAGCGGGACCTTGCCGATGTCATGCAGCAGGCCGACGAGGAACCCTTGGTCCTCGTCCATGCGCGCCGCCGCGGCGACGGTGCGCCCGAGCTTCGCCATCGACGTCGCTTGGCGCCAGAACGAGTCGGCGTATGCCGTGAGCCCCTTCGCGCGCGACACCACGCGCTTCATCTGCAGCGCGAACGCGAGCCCGCGCAACTGGCGCGCTCCGAGACGCACGACGGCCTGCTGCAGCGTCTGCGCGGGCGCGGTGCCGGAGAACAACACCGAGTTCGCGGTCTTCAACAGTTCGCTCGAGAGCACCGGATCGCGTTCGACGAGCGCCGCGAGGCGCGCCGCCGCGGCGTCCGGGTCGGCTGCGAGTTCGACGACGGCGAGCGTCGTCGACGGCAGTTGCGGCAGATCGAAATCACCGGCGAGGACGCGGCGCTCGATCGCATCGAGCCACGCCGCTTCGCGCTCCGGGATCGACTCGACGCCGACGCGATCCGGATGCGGCAGATGCGTGATCGCCGCGGGGAACGAAGGAGCATCTGCGCCAACGCGAGCGGCCGGCGCGCGCGGATCCGCGGTTCGGATCGCCGCCCGTGTGCCGGGCAACGCGATGTCGACGCGTGCCGCGCGGCGGCCGCCGAACCATCGCATGAACCACGACAGCGCCCCCATCGCCGTAACTCCGATCCAAGTCCGGGTCAATTCGTCGCCAGCAACGCGTCGCGCGAGAAGTCGAGCGCATCGAGGTAGTGCGCCTGCGCCATCGGGATGTCGAAGCCGAGCGCCGCGAGTTGCGCGACGTCGGAGCGTTCGCAGGCGACCGCGCCGTTCAGGATGCGGCCGATCTCGCCCGTGCGTTCGAGCAACGCGACGCGCACGTCGACCGACATCGGCAGCTGCGCGAGCAACACGTCGAGCGGCATGTCCATCACGGCGTCGAGCAACGACAGCAGGCCGGCCGTGTAGCACTTCTCGGGATCCGCGCGCTTCGTCGACTGCGCGATCAGTCGGGCCAACGCCGCGCGCGCCAACGCTTCGCGCAGCAATTCGCTCGGCTTCTCCTCGACCAGCGCGAGCAACAGCATCGCGACGCACTCGCGCACGCGATGCAGTCCGAGCAGGGCGACCGCGTGGCGGATCGACTCGACCTCACGCACGGTCGAGTACAGCGCCGAGTTGACGAGACGCAGGATCTTGTACGAGAGCCCGGGGTCGTGTTGGACGAGCTCTTCGAGCTCTTCGATCGTCGCGTTCACGTCTTGCAGGCGCACGAACAGTCGCAGCAGCGTGAGCCGATCGGGATGCAGCGTCTTCTTGCGCACGATCTCCGGCATGCAGAAGAAGTAACCCTGGAACAACTCGTAGCCGCACGACTTGCACTTGCGGAAGACGTCCCAGCCTTCGACTTTCTCCGCGAGCAGTTGTCGCGTTGGGTGTTTCAACGCCTGCGCGAACGACTCGAGGTCGCCCGCGTCCATGCGCTCGAGGTCGACCTTGACGACGTCCGCGAGATCGAGCAACGCCTTGCGCGGATCGCCCGGCACGTAATCGTCGATCGCGATGCGATAGCCGAGCCCGCGCGCGCGACGGATCGCGGCGACGACCTGGGGACTCGGCGGCACCGATTCGAGGACTTCGATGACCATCGCCTGCGGCGGCAGCACCTTGTAGAGCTGGTCGGTCAGCACGCGTTCGGTGGCGTTGATGTACGCCGGTCGATTGCCGACCAGACGCTCCAACCCGACGTCGGCCAACGTGTTCATCGCGACGCAGGCGAACGCCGCGTCACCGTCGCGCATCTTGGCGCGATTCTCCCCGTCCGAGCGGTACAGCAGCTCGAACGCCGCCACTTCCAGAGCGGCGTCGCAGATGGGCTGTCGACCGACGAATACCTCTCCCATGGAACGGACCTTCTCCGAGACGGAAACCCGCCGACTGGCCGAACCAGCATCGGGTGTTTCGCCGGTGAAAGTTGAGGTGGAACCCGGTTCGGAGCGGAGTTCAGCGCGTCGGTTTCAGAGGCCGAGAACGTGAATCAATCGGATTGATTCACGTTCTCTCACTTCCGCGCGAGTTGCTGCGTCACTTCCGCGAGGCGTCGCCCGAGGTCCCGGACCTCGTCCGCGAGCTTCGCGTCCTTCAATGCACCATCGGGTGCGAAGGCCTCGTGCGCCTTCGGGATCGCGCGCTGGTCGGGCAGGACCAGCATCTGGATGTTGCCGAGGATCGCGCGCAGGTGGACCAGGCCGCGCAAGCCCCCGAGCGCACCCGGCGATGCCGCCATCAACACGGCGATCTTGCCCGCGAACGCGGCCAGCGGCGGCTCTCCAGGACTCGGGCGCGACGCCCAGTCGATCGCGTTCTTCAACGCCGCCGAGACCGAACTGTTGTATTCGGGCGACGCGATGATCATGCCGTCGCACGCCTTCAGCGCGGCCTTCCACTGTTGTGCACTCGTCGGCGCGCCTTGAGTTCGCTCGAGATCCTCGTCGAACAGCGGCATCGGGAAGTCGGCGAGATCGAGCAGCGTGACCTCGGCCCCGGCCGCGCGCGCGCCATCGGCTGCGATGCGCACCAACTTCTTGTTCCACGAGTCCTTGCGCAACGAGCCGGAGAACGCGACCAGACGAACCATGGGACCTCCCTCGAACGGACCGTGGACACGAACGGGCGGCCACGGTAGCTGTCGGCTTCGATGCCCGGTCACGCCGCGGCGTTTCGTCCCGTGGGCTTCTTCCGCGCGGATCGGCCCCGTATGGTGTCGCGGTTCTCCAATTGGTCCGACCTCGCGAGGATCCCATGAAGGGTTGTTTGGCATTCGTCGGTGCGATCGTGCTGCTCGTGCTCGTCCTCGGTGGCGGCTGCGTCGGCTACGTCGCCTATCAGGGCAAGCAGATGGGCGAGAAGATGGAGGCGGGCAAACACAGCCTCGACGCGGTCGACGCCAAGTTCCCGTTCACGCCGGCCGCCGACGCCAAGCTGACCAGCGATCGCTTCGCACGCTACGTCAAGATTCGCGGCTCGATGGTCGCCAAGACGACGAAGGTCTTCGAAGACCTGAAGGCGGTCGGGTCGGAGGACTCGGGCTTCTTCGCCGGCATCAAGAAGTTCGCCGGTGCGATGAAGGGGATGTTCGCGGCGATGGCCGACGCGCCGACCGAACTCGCCGGATTGCTCGAACAGGGCGAGATGTCGTTCGCCGAGTACCGCTGGTCGACGTCGCGCATGCACGGCACGTTGATCGCGGCGGCCAAGTCCGGCAACGCCGAAGCGCAGACGCTGAACAAGGCGTTCGAGGATTCGCTGCGTGACTTCGAGCACGGCAACCAGAACGACAAGAAGATCGGCGACGTGCGCGACGAACTCGCCGCGGCCTATCCGACCTTCGACGCACAGGAACTCGCGTTGATCCTGTCCATGAAGGATCAGCTCCAGGCCGAAAGCCCCGGGTTCCTCGTCGACGTGTTCGCGATCGAGGGCATGAACGCGGGTCCGTGACGCGCTGCACGATCGACGACCTCGATCGTCTTCTGCCGTCCAAGGAGTTCCGTTGCGACTCGGTCTGCGCCTCTTCATCGGTTCGATCGTGGTCGTGCTGCTCGGCGTGACCGTCGCGGCGTTCGTCGTGTGGCGCGAGCGCGTCGCGTTCGAAACGACGATGCACTCGGCGCTCCTGCAGCTCGAGCGCACGGCATCGGTCCCGCAATTCGTACCGCCGAGCGACGGCCACTTGTCGGCGCCCGCGCTCGCGCGTTACCTCGAGACGCGCGCCGCGCTCGAGGTCGCGTTCGTCCCGCTCGAGCCGTTCCCGCCCGCACCCGACGACGACGTCAGTGTCGTGCGTCACGTCGCGCGGGCATGGGCCCAGGCGCGCCACACGTTCACGTTCTGGCCGACCGTCGCCGACACGTTCGGCGCGACGCTCGCGGCGCGCTCGATGTCCTTGGCCGAGTACACGTGGTGTGCGCGGCGATTCCATGTCGCGCTCGACGCCGCTGCTCGCACGAAGGACTCGCCGGCGTGGACGCTGCGCGAAGAGCAGCGCACCGCGTTCGCGCTACGCAAGGACCACACCGAGGAAGAACTGTGGAACTCGATCGTCGTCAGCGCCTTGTTCGGCGCCGCGCCAGCGGCAGAATCCGAGATCGCCCTGGCAAACGGTGCCATCGCGGCGCTGCGGTCGCAACCGAAGGCCAGCATTGCGGATCTGCTCGTCTTGCAAGTGCTTCCGGAGTTCGCGCCGACGCCGTCGCCGCCGCGACCCTGAAGATCAAGACCATTTCCGTCCGATTTTGGCCGTTGCGTCGTTCGCGATGCTGAGGCATATAGGACCGTTCAAGTCCGGTATCCCTCACGACGCCCTCGCGATCGTCGGGACCGCGAGTCCCTTCCGCCTGATCGAGACCCCCATGCTGCGCATGACGCGTCAAGCCGACTACGGCATCGTGCTGTTGCGATTCCTCGCGCAGCATCACGACGAAGACGCGTCGTGGAACGCGAAGGACCTCGCCGGCGAGGTCCACCTGCCGCTGCCGATGGTCAGCAAGATCCTGAAGCTGCTCGCCCGCGCGAACCTGCTGACGTCGACGCGCGGCGTGAAGGGCGGCTACCGACTGGTGCGATCGCCCGAAGCGATCACCGTGACCGAAGTCGTCGAGGCGCTCGAGGGCCCGATCGCGATCACCGACTGCACCAGCGCCGAAGACATCAACTGCGACATCGCGGCGATGTGCGCGGTGCGCAGCAACTGGACCACGATCAATCGTGTCGTGCGCGCGGCGCTCGACGAAATCTCCTTGTCGCAGATGGCGGCGCCGATGCGACGCGCCCTCGCGACCGCCACCCCGCGCACCCAGGAATGAGGCACCGATGAGCGAAGCCACCAAGAGCATCGAGGCGCTCGCGAACCGCGAGTACAAGCACGGCTGGTCGGTCGACTTCGAAGCCGAGTCGCTGCCGCCTGGACTCAACGAAGACACCGTGCGCTTCATCTCGCGCAAGAAGAACGAACCCGAGTGGATGCTCGAGTGGCGTCTGAAGGCGTTCCGGCATTGGCTGACGATGACCGAGCCGAAGTGGCAGAACGTCGCGTTCCCCCCGATCGACTACCAAGCGTCGTCGTACTACTCCGCGCCGAAGTCGGCCGCCGATCGCCCGAAGAGCCTCGACGAGATCGATCCGGCGCTGCTCGAGGTCTACGAGAAGCTCGGCATCCCGCTGAAGGAACAAGAAGCGCTGGCCGGCATCGCCGTCGACGCGGTCATGGACTCGGTCTCGGTCGCGACGACGTTCCGCGGCAAGCTGGCCGAACTCGGCATCGTGTTCTGCTCGATCTCCGAGGCGATGCGCGAGCACGGCGAACTCGTGCGCAAGTATCTAGGCACCGTCGTGCCGTACACGGACAACTACTACGCCGCGCTGAACTCGGCGGTGTTCTCGGACGGTTCGTTCGTCTACATCCCGAAGGGCGTGCGCTGCCCGATGGAGTTGTCGACGTACTTCCGCATCAACGCGTCGAAGACCGGCCAGTTCGAGCGCACGCTGATCATCGCCGACGACGACTCGTACGTGAGCTACCTCGAGGGCTGCACCGCGCCGATGCGCGACGAGAACCAACTGCACGCGGCGGTCGTCGAACTCGTCGCGCACGACCGCGCCAAGATCAAGTACTCGACCGTGCAGAACTGGTACCCCGGCGACGAGAACGGCAAGGGCGGCATCTACAACTTCGTCACGAAGCGCGGGAAGTGCGCCGGCAAGGCCTCGCACATCTCGTGGACGCAGGTCGAGACCGGCTCGTCGATCACGTGGAAGTACCCGAGCTGCGTGCTGCTCGGCGACGACTCGGTCGGCGAGTTCTATTCGGTCGCGCTGACCGCACACCGCATGCAGGCCGACACCGGCACGAAGATGATCCACATCGGCAAGAACACGAAGTCCACGATCGTGTCGAAGGGCATCTCGGCCGGACACGGCCAGAACACGTACCGCGGCCTCGTGAAGTTCGCGAAGTCCGCCGAGAACGCGCGCAACTATTCGCAATGCGACTCGCTGCTGATCGGCAGCGATTGCGGCGCGCACACGTTCCCGTACATCGAGAACCAGACTTCGACCGGGCGCATCGAGCACGAAGCGTCGACGTCGAAGATCGGCGAAGACCAGATCTTCTACTGCCAACAGCGCGGCATCTCCGCCGAGGACGCGGTCTCGATGATCGTGAACGGCTTCTGCAAGGAAGTGTTCAAGGAGCTGCCGATGGAGTTCGCCGTCGAGGCGCAGAAGTTGCTCGGCCTCAAACTCGAAGGCGCGGTCGGCTGAACCGCCGCGTCGTGTGCACCGCGAGTCCCGCCTAGAACCGATTCGTTCCCCGGAAATCCACCGACCATGACGACCCTGCTCCAGATCAAGAACCTCAAGGCGAATGCCGCCGGCAAACAGATCCTCAAGGGGATCGACCTCGAAGTGAACGCCGGCGAGGTCCACGCCATCATGGGCCCGAACGGATCGGGCAAGAGCACGCTCGCGGGCGTCCTGACCGGGCGCGAGGGCTACGAGATCACCGACGGCAGCGTGCTCTACCAGGGCAAGGACCTGCTGGCGCTGTCGCCGGAGGAGCGCGCGCGCGAAGGCGTGTTCCTCGCGTTCCAGTACCCGGTCGAGATCCCGGGCATCTCGAACATGTTCTTCCTGCGCGCGGCGCTGAACGCGATCCGCAAGCACCGCGGGCAAGAAGAGCTCGACGCCGTCGACTTCATGGCGCTCGTGAAGAAGAAGCTCGAGGTCGTCCACATCAAGGAAGACCTGCTGAAGCGTCCGGTGAACGCGGGCTTCTCGGGCGGCGAGAAGAAGCGCAACGAGATCTTCCAGATGGCTGTGCTCGAGCCGACGCTGTGCTTGCTCGACGAGACCGACTCCGGCCTCGACATCGACGCGCTGCGCATCGTCGCCGACGGCGTCAATGCGATGCGCAGCCCCGAGCGCGCGATGGTCCTCGTCACGCACTACGAGCGCTTGCTCGAGTACGTGAACCCCGATCGCGTCCACGTGCTCGCACACGGCCGCATCGTCAAGAGCGGCGATCGCGAACTCGCGCGCGAACTCGAGAAGAAGGGCTACGGCTGGATCGAGCAGGCCGCGAAGACCGGAGCGACGGCATGACGGCGGCCGAGACCTCGCTCGCGCGCACGGGCTTCGAAGCACTGTGGGCGGCCAAGCACGAGCGCGTGCGCGGCCGTGAACCCTCGTGGCTCTTGCAAGCGCGCGAGAACGCCTGGGCTCTGTTCGCCGAGCGCGGCTTCCCGACGCGCGCCGACGAGGACTGGCGCTCCACGAACGTCGCCGCGATCGCGAACACCGCGTATGCGACGCCGTCGCGCTCCCTCGATGCGAAGGCGGTCCAGGCCGCGTGCGCGAGCGTCGCCGTGCCCGGCTCGGTGCGCGTCGTGCTCGTCAACGGCCGCTTCGAACCGTCCGCGTCCGACCTCGGCGCGCCGCAGCACGGCTTGACGATCGAATCGCTGTCGGCCGTGCTCGCCTCGGGTCCCGAGACGTTGCGCGGACACCTCGCGAGTCAGCGCTCGACGGTGAACGCGTTCTCGGCGTTGAACGCGGCGCTCTTCGAGGACGGCCTGCGCTTGCGCGTGTCGGGTCGCGTCGCCATCGAGCGCCCGATCCACGTGATCCACGTGACCACCGGGCCCGGAGCGTTCGCGCTGCATCCGCGCCTCGTCGTCGAAGTCGGGAACGGATGCGAACTCGAATTGATCGAGTCGTTCGTCGGCGCCGCCGGTGTCGGCACCGCGTTCACGAACGTGGTCCAGGACGTCCGCATCGACGACGCGGCGACGCTACGACACGTCCGCATCGTCGAGGACGCGGTGACGGCGCAGCACGTCGGCATGACGCGCGCGGCGGTCGCGAAGGACGGTCGCTATGCATCGGTCGCCATCACGCGTGGCGGCGCGCTCGTGCGCAACGACCTCTACGTCACGCTCGACGCACCCGGGGCGTCGTGTGCGCTGGACGGCCTCTACGCGCTCGACGGATCGCAGCACGCCGACCAACACACGACGATCGAACATGCGGCGCCCCACTGCTCGAGCACCGAGCTCTACCGTGGCATCGTCGACGGCAAGTCGCGCGGTGTGTTCTACGGCCGCATCATCGTGCGCCACGGCGCGTTGAAGACGTCGGCCGAGCAGGAGAACAACAACCTCGTGCTGTCGAACGAGGCCTTGGTCGATTCGACGCCGCAGCTCGAGATCTTCGCCGACGACGTGCAGTGCCGGCACGGCTCGACGATCGGCCAGATCGACGAAGCGCAGACCTACTACTTGCGCTCGCGCGGCATCGGTGCCGACGAAGCGCGCAGATCCTGACGTTCGCGTTCGCGAACGAAGTGCTCGAGAAGATCCGCCAGTCCGCGTTGCGCGAGCGCCTTGCGCGCGTCGTCGCGGGAGCCGAAGGAACGATGGCATGAGCGCCGCGACCGTGACCCCCGCCGAGCGCATCGACGTCGACGCGATCCGCGCCGAGTTCCCGGTCTTGCATCAGCAAGTCCACGGCAAGCCGCTCGTCTACCTCGACAACGCGGCGACCAAACACAAGCCGCGCGCGGTCATCGACTCGCAGACGCACTACTACGAGCACGACAACGCCAACATCCATCGCGGCGTCCACCTGCTGTCGTGTCGCGCGACCGACGCGTACGAAGGCGCGCGCGCGCGCGTGCGTCGCTTCCTGAACGCCGCCGAGGACGCCGAGATCCTGTTCACGCGCGGCACGACCGAAGGCATCAATCGCGTGGCGCGCTCGTACGGCGAACTGCTCGCCGCCGGCGACGAGATCCTGATCACGCACATGGAGCACCACTCGAACATCGTGCCGTGGCAGATGCTCGCCAAGCGCAAGGGCACGGTGCTCAAGGTCGCACCGATCGACGACGCCGGCCAGCTCGACGTCGCGGCGTTCGAACGCTTGCTGTCGCCCAGGACCAAGCTCGTCTCGATCGTCCACCAGTCGAACTCGCTCGGCACGATCAACCCGATCGCCGAACTCATCGCGAAGGCGCACGCGGTCGGCGCCGTCGTGCTCGTCGACGCCGCGCAATCGTGTTCACACTTGAAGGTCGACGTGCGCGCTCTCGATGCGGACTTCGTCGTGCTGTCGAGCCACAAGCTCTACGGCCCGACCGGAGTCGGCGTGCTCTACGGCAAGCGCGCGCTGCTCGATCGCATGCCTCCCGACGAGGGCGGCGGCGACATGATCCTGTCGGTCACGTTCGAGAAGACGATCTACAACAAGCTGCCGCACAAGTTCGAAGCCGGTACGCCGAACATCGCTGGCGTCATCGGGCTCGGTGCCGCGATCGAGTGGGTCGAATCGAAGGGCCTGGACGCGATCGCCGCGCACGAGGACGACGTGCTGCGCTACGGCACGCAGAAGCTCTGCGAGATCCCGGGCGTCCGCATCATCGGCACCGCTACCCACAAGGCGTCGGTGCTGTCGTTCACGCTCGGCGAGATCCACCCGCACGACGTCGGCACCGTGCTCGACATGGAGGGCGTCGCCATCCGCACCGGGCACCACTGCACGCAACCGGTCATGGATCGCTTCGGCGTCCCGGCCACGGCGCGGGCGTCGCTCGCGGTCTACAACACGCGCGCGGACATCGACGCGCTGTGCGCGGCGCTGCACAAGGCGATCGAGGTACTCGGCTGATGTCGGACTTGCGCGACCTCTATCAAGACCTGATCCTCGACCACGGCAAGAAGCCACGCAACTTCCGCAAGGACGACGCGTGCACGCATCACGCCGAGGGTTTCAACCCGCTGTGCGGCGACCAGATCGCGTTGTTCCTCCGCGTGTCGCAAGACGGCAAGGTCGAGGACGCCTGCTTCCAAGGCAAGGGCTGCGCGATCTCGACCGCGTCGGCGTCGATGATGACGGCCGCCGTCAAGGGCATGACGGTCGAGGAAGCGCGCCGACTGTTCGTCCGCTTCCGCGACCTCATCACGGGCGTCGATCCGTCGACGTCGGACTCCGAGCTCGGCAAGCTCGCTGTGTTCGACGGCATTCGTGAATACCCCAATCGCATCAAGTGCGCGGCACTGCCGTGGCACGCGCTGACGACCGCGCTCGACGGCAACGCCGACCCGGTCTCGACCGAGTGAGCAGCACACCCATGACCGAACCCGCGAGACTCGACAACATCGCCCATCAGCTCCGCGCCAGCATGAGCGACGATCCGCTGCGCGAACAAATCGCGAAGGCGTTGAAGACCGTCTACGACCCCGAGATCCCGGTCGACATCTTCGAGCTCGGACTGATCTACGTCGTCGACGTCGCGCCGACGATGGACGTCCACGTCAAGATGACGCTGACCTCGCCGAACTGCCCGTCCGCCGAGCAATTGCCCGGCGACGTCCAGAAAAAGGTGAAGACGGTCCCGGGCGTCAACGAGGTCAAGGTCGACGTCGTATGGGAGCCGACCTGGACCAAAGAGATGATCTCGGAGCCTGCGATGTTGGAACTCGGCTTCGAGTGACGGGTCGCCCCGCGACGATGCGCCTCATGGCGCCCCCTTGCACAAGTCAGTCGACGGGACGAAGCTGACTTCATGGTTCTCGCGGACGTGCATGGTCGCCCCCTGCGCAATCTGCGCCTGTCCGTGACGGACAAGTGCAATCTGCGTTGCGCGTACTGCATGCCGGAAGAGAACTACGTCTGGCTGCCGAAGGGCGACATCCTCTCGTTCGACGAGATCGCACAGATCGTCGATGCATTCGTCGCCGCGGGCGTCGACAAGGTCCGTCTCACCGGCGGCGAGCCGCTCCTGCGCCGCGATCTCCCCTACCTCATCGCCCACCTCGCGGCGAAGCCCGGGATCCGCGACCTCGCACTGACGACGAACGGCGTGTTGCTGGCCGAACTGGCCAAAGCCCTGCGCGCCGCGGGCCTGCGCCGCCTCACGGTGAGCCTCGACACGCTGCGCGCCGACCGCTTCGTCTCGATCGCGAGGCGCAACGACCTCCACCACGTGCTCTCCGGTATCGACGCCGCGCAAGCCGCGGGTTTCCAGAACACCAAGCTCGACACCGTCGTCATGCGTGGCGTCAACGACGACGAGATCTTCGATCTCCTCGACTACGCCCGCGACGTGCGCGCCGAACTGCGCTTCATCGAGTACATGGACGTCGGCGGCGCCACGCGTTGGACGCGCGACAAGGTCGTGTCCCGAGCCGAGCTCCTCCAGCGCATCGCGACGCGCCATGGTCCGATCACCGCGATCCCCGCACTGGACGCCGACGCCAAATCCGCGCCGGCGGAACGATTCGCCCTGTCCGACGGCACGGTCTTCGGCATCGTCGCGTCGACGACGGCACCGTTCTGCGGAGCCTGCGACCGCAGCCGCCTCACCGCCGACGGCTCGTGGTACCTCTGCCTCTACGCCAAGCTAGGCATCGATCTCAAAACACCCCTGCGCGTCGGCGAATCGACGGACCAACTCCGAGCCCGCATCGAACGCGTGTGGACCGCCCGCACCGACCGCGGAGCCGAACAGCGCTTGGCGCTGCACGACGAGCGCGGGGCGCTGCTCGGTGATGAGGATCTGAGGCGGGATCCGAGATTGGAGATGCATACCCGCGGGGGGTAGGGGTTGGTTGAGGTCGGGAGTGCCGTGGGACTGAACGGAATTGCGCGGGATTGCGCGGGACTGAACGGGATTGAACGCGGGGGCGCTTCGCTTTTTGTACCGCGAGCGGAGCTCGCGCCTGGTGAATGCGTGGCAGCCGGACAAGGGTGCCGCCGGGGGACAGATCGGGACAGACGCGCCTCGTCCCCGTCATGGCCGTCGAGCTCGGGTGGGGACAGTCCCCTCATCTGCTCTGTCCCCATTCCTTCAATCGCCACCGCGGAGCGCGAAGCGCGACCCGCGTCTGTGAAGCCCCCCTTTGGTCGTTCGACCGCGAGCGGTCGAACGAGGGGGGCGCGCGGGGCCGACCGACGGCCCCCCGCCCTGGCCTACGGAGGCGGAGCCTCCGTATCCGCCAGCTACGCTGGCCGCATGGTGACCCGCGTCCTCTTCGTTTGTCTCGGCAACATCTGCCGATCCCCGCTCGGCGAGGGCATCTTCCGTTCATTGGTCGAGCAGCGTGGACTCGCCGATCGATTCGAGATCGACTCGGCCGGCACCGGCGACTGGCACGTCGGCGAGCCGCCGGATCCTCGTTCGATCGCGATCGCTGCGCACCACGGCATCGACATCCGCGGCCAGCGCGCACGCCAGGTCAGCGGCGACGACTTCGCGCACTTCGACCTCGTCCTCGCGATGGACCGCGCGAACGAGCGCGACTTGCTCGCGCGTTGCCCTGCCGAGCAACATCCGCGCGTTCGTCGACTGCGAGAGTACGACCCGCAGAGTGGGCACGACGTCCCGGACCCCTGGTTCGGCACGCATGGCTTCGACCTCGTGTTCGCGATGGTCGAGCGCTGCTGCACGCGCTTGCTCGACGAACTGCATCCGGAGTCGAGCCGATGAACCCGGCGCGGGAGCGCGCGGTGCGCAACGTGCTCGAATCACTCGAGCTCGTCGACGCGACGCGCGCCGAACGCGTCATCGCCGCCGTCGCCGGCGGTATCAACAAGACCGCCCGCATCGAAGTGCGCGATCGCGTGGTGTTCGCGAAGTGGAACGATCGCGGCCTCCCAGCGCACTTCGCCGCCGAGGCAGCCGGACTCGAGGCATTGCGTGGTGCCGACTGTGGCCTCGCGGTTCCGGCCGTGATTTCGTTCCAGGACGAGCCGAGCAACGAAGCGTTCCTGCTGCTCGAACACGTCGAGTCGTCACCACGTCCCACCGAGTTCGACGAAGTCCTCGGCCGCGGCCTCGCGCGACTGCATCGCGCGTCGTCACGCCAGGGCTTCGGCTTCCACTGCCCCACGTACTGCGGCGCCACGCTGCAGACGAACGACTGGTACACGGACTGGGTCGACTTCTTCCGCGACGAGCGCCTCGCGCGCCAAGTCCGATTCGCGCGCAACAAGGGCATGTCGCGCGTCGATGCGGCACTGTGCGATCGTCTGCTCGCGCGCCTCGACGAATGGATCGCGGACGACGAGCCGCCGTCGCTGCTCCACGGTGATCTGTGGTCGGGCAACTTGATCTGCGGGCCCGACGGCGTTCCTGTGCTGGTCGATCCCGCCGTCTACTTCGGCCATCGCGAAGCCGAGTTCGGCATGACCGCGCTGTTCGGCGGATTCTCGCGCCGCATGTACGACGCGTACCACGAGCAGTACCCGCTACGACCCGGTTGGCAGGAGCGCGTGGATCTCTACACGCTCTACCACTTGCTGAACCACTTCAACCTGTTCGGCGGCGCCTACCTGCGCGAGTCGATGGTGATCGTGCGCCGCTTCGTCGGTTGAGCGCGCCGATTCGCGCTCTCGCACTCGACGCATGCGGCGCCGCGAACGGGCCACCGCGTCGCCACGCTCATTCCTTGCGTTCGACGAACACGTAGACGTTCGGCCCGCGCACGGCTCCGGCGCCGGTGCCGTCCTTCGCCAGCGACGTGCGCGTGACGACGCGCGCGAGTTCCTTCGGCGCGCGGAAGTACGGGAACCAGCCGAGCCACCACTCGAGCAGCATGCGGTCGAACGACGTCAGATCGCGGTGGTAGTGCGCGAGGAACAACGACCCGCCCGGCTTCAGTTGCGCGAACGCGTGTTCGAGGCAGCGCTCCGCGAGATCGTCGGGGACGTAGTCGAACGACGCCGGCGCGTAGACGAAATCGAACGGTCGCGAGGACAGCGGCTCGCGCAACAGCGCGGCGCGCGCGGGCTCGATGCGACGCAGTTCGAGCGTCGCCTCGCAACGCATCGCTTCGGCGCGATCCTGAACGTGCGCCAAGCTGGCCTCGTCACCGTCGACGATCACGACGTGCACGAGTCGCCCCGCGGGCCCCAACGTGGCGAGGAAGTCGAGCAGCTCCGGCGCGGGCCCGGCGTTCAACGCCGCGACGCGGAACACCGCGCCGTTCTCGCGCCCGCGGAAGCGCCGCACCAGTTCGCGCTGGAACACGACGCGCCGCGCGCGCAGCGCCGACAGCGCGTGCGACGACAACAGCACGCGATCGAACTCACGCGCGGCATGGCCCTCGCCGCGCGGCTCGTTCTCGAGCACGTGCTCCACGACCGAGAACGACCGGCGTGAGCCCGCGCCGCTGCGCGCGCCGCACCAACGTGGCGTTGGCCGACCATGGCTCGAGCCCACGCACGCAGGCGTCGCGCAGTTCGCAGCGCGACTGCGGCTCGCGACCCGCCCACTCGACCGCGGTGTCGGACAGCGCCCCGAGCAGCGCCGCGCGTCCCGCGACGTCCCCCGCATCGAGTCGCTCGCAGGCGCCGACGAGCCGCTCGACCGGGTCGGCCAACAGCGAACCCGGCGTCATCGACGCCTCGTCCGCACGCGGATCGCGATCGGAGCCGCGGCCGTCGGCATGCCGACGAGTCGCGCGAAATGCTCGAGCCAGGCCACGAGAATGGCCGGCAGACGGTGGTGGACGGGCTTCACGGTGCGGACCCCCGGTTGCGAGTCGACCCCACCCCCTGTGCGGAGGCGGAATCGCGTGGGCGCTGTATCGACCCCGCCTGCGGGTGTCTTGAGCGCCAAGTCGCACGCAATCCTGTCGCAGCGCACGCCCGGCGGCGGTAGCCCGGTTCAGCCGCGTTCGCCCCCGTCCAGACGGCGCTTGCCGGTCGCAATCGGCTTCGTTACACCACTCCGACTCATCCTCAGGAGATCCCCATGCAGAAGGTGTTGAACGCTCTCCTCGGCGCCGCGCTGGCGTCGCTCACGGCCTGCCAAGTGCACTCGATGGAAACGCCGACGGCGGACCAGGTGAAGGCCATCCGCATCCTCGAGAAGCCCGACGTCAGCACGCTCGAGGTGCTCGGTCACGTCGACGCCTGCATCGAGGTCGCGGCGTCGGAATCGGATCCGGAAGAAGTCGCGCGCGAAGCCCTCGTGGCGACCGCACTGCGTCGCTTCCCGCAGACCGGCGTGATGTTCGCGGTCGACGTGCGCTCGAACGAGCGTGAGCACTGCTACTGCGTGTCGGGCATCGCGGCACGACGCAAGGGCAACTGACTCCACCTCGTTCTGGCGCGAGACGCGCGCTCGACGCGCCGATCTCGACGAAACGGCGCGGGCCTCGCGATGCGGGGCCCGCGCCGTTCGTTTCGGGGTCGATCCATCGCAGGCCGCGGCCGTCGATCCGTCGAGCGGATCGACTCGTGCCCGGTCACGGCTCGTGCGCCAGACTCGTCGCCGGGATCGGCGCGAGTTCCGTCCCGAGTCTCCCCATGCGCAAGCCCAACGACGTGTTGCCCGATCGATTGAAGTGCTCGACGACGATGCGGTGGAAGCCCGTGCGCAGCGCGATGCCGCCGACCTTGGTCGCTTCGCTGTGCAACCCGTCGAGATCGATCACCAACGCGCCGTCGAGCCACAGTCGCGCGCCGTCGTCGGACGTCAGCGCGAACCGCCAGTAGTCGGAGTCCCCGACGTGCAGCAAGCCCTCGAACCGATGCGCGACGTCCTCGCGGCGTTCGGCCGCGATCAGTTCCACCGTCGGCGCGATCCGCAGCGCGGACGCCGTCAGCGTCGCGAAGTCGGGGAGCTGCGCGAACGCGCCGCGCACTTGCAAGACCGCCAGGCCGGCTGCGATGCGGCCTTTCGGCACGACCGGCGCATTGGGCTCGAGCTTCGAGAACGCGCGCTCCACCACGCGTGAGACCGGCTTGCCGGCGTGGAAGGCGCGCGCCTTCACCGTCGCGCTGCGGTCGAGCACGAGCGGCGCGATCACTTGCGGCGAGCGCGCGGTCGGCTCGGTGCCGTCCGTCGTCGCGCGCAGTTCGATCGCGGGCGATGCGTGGTTCACGCGCACCTCGAGCTTCGCGACGAACCCATCGCTGTCGGCCTCGATCGTCGGCGCTCGATAGACGATCGGGGCCTCCGCGAGTTCGAGCACGACGACCGAACTCACGGCATCGGGCGCATTGCCGCTCGAACCGACGACGACGTCCGCTTCCGCGCGCGTGACCGTCAACGCGGTGTCGGGCCGCGCCAGCAGGTACGCCTTGACCGGGTCGTTGCCGAGGCCGGGCACGACCAGACGCCCGTCCTTCGGCCAATCGAAGACGTGCAGGTACAAGCGCGTGCCGGAGCCGTTCGACTTCACCGTGCATCGACCCCACGGCAACTCCGTGAACACGCTCGCGCTGGTGCCGTAGATCGCCTCACCGTTGATCGCGAGCCACGCCCCCATCGCTTCGAGCCGCTCGACGCATGCCGGCGGGAACTCGCCCTCGGCGGTCGGCCCGACGTTCATCAGGAAGTTGCCGCCCTTCGACGCGATGTCGCACAGCATGCGGATCATCTCGGCGGCCGACTTCCAGTTCTGGTCGGCGCGATTGAAACCCCAATGACCGTTCATGGTCATGCAGGTCTCCCAATCGACGCCGGGCAGTCCCTGCGCCGGGATCGTCTGCTCGGGAGTGCCGAAGTCACCGAACGACTCGCGATCGGCCGAGAATCCCTCGAGGCCCGCGCGAGAGACGTCGACGCGGTTGTTCACGATCACGTTCGGTTGCAGGCGGCGACAGAGTTCGTACAGCGCCTTGCCGCGTTCGTGCGTCCACGACGATTCCCATTCGCCGTCGAACCACAGCACGCCGATGTCGCCGTAGTTCGTCAGCAGCTCCTCGACCTGCGCATGCAGGTACTTCACGTAGCGCTCGAGATCCGCACCCTCGGACGATCGCGTCGTCTCCCACGGCCGGCGCGGCAGGTAGTCGGGATTGTGCCAGTCCATGATCGAGTGGTACCAGCACACGCGGATACCGCGCGCGCGGAAGGCCTGCGCGATCTCCTTCATCACGTCGCGCTGGAACGGCGTCGACATCACGTCCCAATCGGTGTGTGCCGAATCGAACAGACAGAAGCCGTCGTGGTGCTTGGTGGTGATCACGACGTACTTCATGCCGGCCTTCGCGGCGATGTCCGCCCAGCGCGCGGCGTCGAACGCGGTCGGATTCCACTTCGCCTTCAGCGCTTCGTAGTCCTCGACCGGGATCTGCGCCGTGTCGCGGATCCACTCACCGTGATGCGTCGCGTCGTTCCACGCCCCGGCCGGGATCGCGTAGAGCCCCCAATGGATGAACATGCCGAAGCGCGCATCCCGCCACCACGCCATACGCGCGTCGGGCGCGGCCTGGTCCAAAACGGCAGGCGCGGACGCGCCACCGGGATCGGCCGGCGCCGGAGTCACTGGCGACGCGGGCTCCTGCGCGATCGCCGCCAACGAACCGACCCACGCGAACAGACATCCACCGAGCCAAGCGACGACATGCGACATCACGACCACCTCCACGGCGAAGATCGCGCGAACATACCGCGCGATTCGTCACGCTGCGATCGTGCGGGCCACGGCCTATCGTGCAGTCCCACTCCTTGTCTGGCGCGAAACGCCATGTCCCTCGCAGAACGCGTCGTCGTCCCGGAACGCATGGACGCTCCCGACCTCGATCCGGGAGCGCATGCGGACGCGTTGCGTGGACTGCGGCGACTGAACCTGCTCGCGGCCAGTCCGCGCTTGCTGTGGCCGGTGCTCGAAGCGTTCGCCGCGCGCACCACGTCACCCCTGCGCGTGGTCGACGTCGCGTGTGGCGGCGGCGACGGCGCGATCGCGATCGCGCGCAAGGCGCGAGCGCGCGGACTCGCGTTCCAGGTCACCGGACTCGACCTCAGCGCGACCGCGCTCGAGCATGCCCGTGAAGCAGCCTCGCGCGCGGGCGCGCTCGTCACGTTCGACCGGGCCGACGTCGTGAACGAACCGGCTCTGCCCTGCGTCGCGGACGTGTTCACCTGCAGCCTGTTCTTGCATCACACCTCGCGCGCGCAAGCGATCGCGCTGCTGGAGAGACTCGCGGGCGCGGCGCGCCTTGGCATCGTCGTCGTCGACTTGCTGCGCACGCGCCTTGGATACGCACTCGCGACAGCGGCCGCGCGGCTCGTGACGCGCTCGCCCATCGTCCACTTCGACGCCGCGGCCTCGGTGCGCGCCGCCTTCACTCGGGCCGAGATCGAGACCATCGCGCGAGCAGCGAACCTGCGCGACTCCCGCATCGATCGAGTCTGGCCCGAACGCTTCCGCTTGGTCTGGAGTCGCACGTGAACGCGTCGGACTTCGACGTCGTGGTGATCGGCGCCGGGCCCTCGGGTTCCGCGACCGCGCTCGCGTTGGCCGCGCGCGGGCTGCGCGTCGGCGTCGCCGAGCGTTCAGCGTTCCCGCGCGACAAGGTCTGCGGCTGCACGCTCGACCCTCGTGCCGTCGCCGCGCTCGAACGACTCGGACTCGCGAGCACGCTGGCCGCGCTGCGCCCCGTCGCGTTGAGGCACGTGCGCATCGCAGCGCGCTCGCGCGGCGCGACGTTGCCCTTGCGCGGCACGCTGGCGGTTTCGCGAACCGCGTTCGACGCCGCGCTCGCGTCCGCCGCGGCGTCCGCGGGAGCCCACGTCGCCACCGGACACGCCGTCCTCGGCATCACGCGCGAAGGCGGCGGATTCGTCGTCGCACGCGCCGGGGCGAAGGCGTGGACCGCACGCGCCGTCGTGACCGCGGCCGGGCTCGCCGATGCCTCGCTGTCGCAGCCATCCGTCGTCGACGCGCAGGCGCGCATCGGCGTCGCGGCGACCCTCGATGCGAACTCCGCAGCGTTCGCGCGCGACGAGCTGCGCATGTGGGTCGGGGCCGACGGCTACCTCGGCGTCGCGCGCCTCGAGGACGATCGCGTTCGCGTCGCCGCCGCGCTCGCTCCCGCGGCCGTGCGCGGCGACATCGGCGCAGCGCTCGATCGCGTACTCGCGGACGCGGGCAGTCCGTGGCGACTGCCGCGCGGCGTCACGTTCCGCGCGACTCCTCCCCTGACGCGTACGCGTGGCGCCGTGGCCGAACCGGGCTTGTTCGCCGTCGGCGACGCCTGCGGCTACGTCGAGCCGTTCTCCGGCGAGGGCATCGGCTGGGCACTGCTCTCGGCCGAGTTGGTCACGCCGGCCGTCGTCGCCGCACTCGCGGGCGACGCGCGCGCGCATCGCGACTACGACGCGAACTGGCGCAGCCGCGTCGGCGCGCATCGTCGCGCCGCGGAGCGACTGCTCGCATGGAGTCGGCATCCACGCTGGTTCGCGGCCGCACTCACGGCGATCCGCATCGCCCCGCCGTTGGCGCGGGTCTGGATGCCGACATGAGTTTCGTCGTCCACGGCCTCGGCCTCGCATTGCCGCCGACGCGCCTCGAACAACACCATGCGCTCGCGCTCGCGCGCCGCATGTGGTCGGCGGGCGAGGACTCGGATCGGGCGCAGCAAGCGCTCTATCGCCGCGCCGGCGTCGCGACGCGCCACGTCGTGCTCGATCCCACCGGCGCGGCGCCGCTGCGCCTCGCCGGAGCCGAACCCGCGCGCATCCCGACGACCGCGGAGCGCATGCTCGCGTTCGAGCGCCTCGCGCCTCCGCTCGCGATCGCCTCGGCCCGCGCCGCGCTGGAACAGGCCCGTCTCCCGGCGAGCGCCATCACGCACGTGATCACGGTCTCGTGCACCGGCGCCACCGCACCCGGCATCGAGTTCGCGCTGATCGACGCGCTCGGCTTGTCGCGCGGCGTCGCGCGGACGCACGTCGGCTTCATGGGCTGCTACGCGGCCTTGTCCGGACTGCGCGTCGCGCGAGCCTTCTGCGCGGCCGACCCCGACGCGGTTGCGCTCGTGAGTTGCGTCGAGCTGTGCTCGCTGCATTTCCACTACGGCACCGATCCCGATCGCCTGGTCGCGAACGCGCTGTTCTCCGACGGCGCGGCGGCGATCGTCGGTAGCGCGTGCCCGCGCCCCGGTGCGTGGAGCCTTCGCGCATGCGGCAGCACGATCGTCCCCGCGACCGCGGACGCGATGTCGTGGACGGTGCGCGACCACGGGTTCGCGATGAGCTTGTCGGCGCGCGTCCCCGACGTGATCGAGCACGAGCTCGCCACCTTCGTCGATGCATGGCTGGATCGACTCGGACTGCGCCGCGACGCGTTGCGGAGCTTCGCCGTGCATCCGGGTGGACCCCGCGTGCTCGATGCCGTCGAGCGCGCGCTCGGGCTCGATCGCGCGGCCACTGCGGTCTCGCGCGCCGTGCTGTCCGAACTCGGCAACCTGTCGTCGCCGACGGTGCTGTTCATCCTCGATCGATTGCGCGCGATCGAAGCGCCGACGCCGTGCCTCGCACTCGCGTTCGGGCCGGGCCTCGTGGTCGAGGCCGCGCTGTTCGATCGCACTCCGGCGAACTGATGCGCGCCGCCGGCGACGGCACTCGGTCGCCCGCGCAGCCCTGGCGATCGGCGGGTCAGCCCTTCGCTTTCGCCGCCTTCGCTTTGGGCTGAGGTGCCGCGCTCGCAGCGGCTTCGCTCGCGGGCTTCCTCGCTTTGGGCACGGGCGGCGCCGCAGGCGGTCGTGGCGCGGGTTCCTTGGCCGCACGCGCCGGTTTGCCCGTCGCACTCTTGGTCGGCGTGGCCGTGCTCGGCGTGGCCGGCTCGCTCGCGGCGGGCGTAGGGGACGGCGCGGCCGTGGGCATGGTCGCGAGGATCGGCGCGGGGACCAGCGCCTCGTCGGAGCGCTTCTTCCACTCCCACATGCCGAACGCGATCCCCTGCGGCAGCGGCTTGCCGAGTTGCTTCGCGAGCATGCAGACCTGCCCGCGATGGTGCGCCTCGTGCGCGACCGCGTAGGTGAGGAAGCCGACGACGTCGGGCTTGAAGTCCTTGACGTGCCCGCCGCCTTCCAACGATGCGCGCAGCAGTTCGATCATGGCGACGCCGCTCGCCGCGAGTCCGAGCTTCGCCTGATCGCGCGTGATCCGGTCGCGGTCGAGCTTGGGCGGGGCTTTGTTCGACTTGTTGGAGACCACGAGCCACATGTGGCGGACGTTGTGGATGTGCGCCACGATGCCCGCGATCGTGCGCGCCTGGTTCGATGCCGTCCCGGGCGGCGGCATGCGCCAGATCGACTCGTCGATCGCGTCGAGCATCCATTGGTTCACGCGCTCGTTGGTCGCGAAGGCGCGCAGCAACGCGGCAGCGAGATCGATGGGTTCCTTCGGCGACGCGGCGGTGGACTTCTTCGCGGCCATGAGTGAGCTTCCTCGGTGCGACGGACGCGGCAGAGCTTCGGCTCTCCACGGCGTCGCTTCAACCGTCGGCTGAAAATGTCGTGTCGACGGCGTCGACCCGCCCCATCCGACTCGAACTCCGGAGCCCCGATGCTCGCGCCCCTGTTGACCCTCGCGTCGTGTTGCTTCGGCGATCCCACGTTCGCGGCATTCGCGATCCCCGGCCACGAGCGCGACGCGCACGCGCTGAACGCGTTGTTCGCTTTGCATCATCCCGGCAGCGGTCCGAAGGCGACGCTTTGGGACGCTTGGTTGCCGGGCCCCGCGCTTTGGCCCGCGATCGGCGCAGACGGTCGTCAAAACGCGTTCGACCAGGCCTGGAAGGACGCGCTGAGTTCGCGCGTGATCGACGCCGACGGCTACGTCGCGACGCATCAACACGCGTCGATCGCGCATCCGCTCGGTTGGCCGTTCCCGTTCTGGACGCAGGGCAAGACCGGAGTCGGCTTCCACTTCTCGTTCGAGGACACGGTCGGCCCACCGTGGCGCCCCGAGGTGTCGACTCCGACGGCCGGTTGCGCGCTCGACGGCGCGGACGATCGCGGGCTCGACCGCCATGGCTGGACGTTCGCGCTGCGCGGTTCGCGCGCGACGTGGACCACGCCGCCGCTGCACGTCGACGTGCTCGAGACGCCGTTCGTGCAACTGCGCTGGCGTGGCGAGGGACTCGAATCCGCGCGCATCGCGTTGGAGTTCACGACCGATCGCACGCCCGAGTTCTCGGCGGAGCGGCGCATCGCGCTGTCGCCACCGACGAACACCGGGACCCGGCACGACACGATCGAGACCTCGGCGCATCCCGAATGGCGCGGGATCGTCACGGGCTTGCGCATCGTGATCGACGACGCGCCGCCCGCGGCCACCTTGACGCTGCAGGCGCTGTTCACGCAATTCGACACGCGCCACACCGTGAACAACGCGGCGTTCCTGCTCGGGATGCGCGACGTCTGGACGTGGACGGGCGACGACGCGTTCTTGTGCGCGAACGCGAGCCGCATCCGCGCCGCGGCGCGCTACCTCGTGCGCCAGCAGGTCGATCGCGTCGCCCACGTGGTCGGCACGCGCTTCGTCGGTCACGACGGGCGCTCCGGACTCGAGGTCGCGGCCGACGGCAGCAAGACGTTGCGCGCGGGAGTCGGGATCGGCGGCAACTACTGGGACCTGCTGCCGTTCGGCGGTCTCGATGCCTACGCGACGGTGCAGGCCTACGCGGCACTCGACGCGATCGCGACGCTCGAAGCGGCCCTCCGAGAGCGCTGCGGGAGTGAACTCGAGCCCGACTTCGCGCTCGACCCGGAGTGGCTCGGCGCGATGCGCGGTTCGATGCGCACGGCGTTCGCGAACACCTTCTGGAACGAAGCCGCCGGCCGCTTCGGCGCGTGCGTCGACGTCGACGGCGTGCTGCACGACTACGGCTACACGTTCCTGAACGAAGAGGCGATCGCTCGCGGACTCGTCGACGACGCGCGCGCGCGCCGCATCCTCGATTGGATCGACGGCGTGAAACCGGTCGAGGGCGACACGGCCGTCGGCGACGACGTGTTCGCGTTCCGCTTCGGACCGCGCTCGAGCACGCGCCGCAACGTCGAGTGGTACGGCTGGTACTGGAGCGCGCCCGAATCGATCCCGTTCGGAGGTCAGGTCCAAGACGGCGGTGCCGTGCTCGGCTTCTCGAGCTTCGACCTGCTCGCGCGCATCGCGGTGCGCGGACCCGACGACGCGTGGGAGCGCCTGCGCGAGATCCTGCGCTGGTTCGACGAGGTGCAAGCCGCGGGCGGGTATCGCGCGTACTACGACGGCAAGTCGCGTCCCGGCACGTTGCAAGGCTGCGGAACCGCGGGCGGACTCGGCCTCGATTGCGAGTTCTTCGAGAGCGTGCTCACGCCCCACGTCGTGCTCTCGGGCTTCGCCGGCATCGAGGCGATCGCCGACGGACTCGCGTTCACTCCGCGCTTGCCGAAGGCTTGGCCGCAACTGCGCATCGCGGGCCTGCGCATCCACGGAGCCGTGTTCGACGTCGTCGTCACGTCGGATGGCGTGGCGCTGACTCGATCCGGCGGGACTCCGACGCCGTTGCGCATTCGCTGGACGGACGACGTCGGCGACCACCGCGGCGCCGCGGACACCGTGCTCGCGGGCGACGCCGACACGCTGGAGCTCGGGCGAGTGGAGTGACGCGACGCGAGGCAGCCGCGCTGGATTGGCGCACCGTCCTTGAACGACCAACGGCGACCGCGCCCTGACCGTCCGTCGAGGTTCCTCGATCGCTCGCTTCAAGGGTCGCGATGCTCGCGCCAGAGCCCGCAATCCGCGGCGCACGCGCTAAATCGGAGTCCACGATTCTGTGATGCCGCGAGGCCGAGCGAGAAGTGCGCAGGCGAGGAGGATCGACGCGGCGACTCCATGGAAAGAGTCGCGGAGTCGATCCGACGAAGCATGCGCGCTTCGTAGCCGGCCGCAGCCATGACAGAATCGTGGACTCCGATTCAGGCTCCCGCGCCATGAAGGTGACCCGTACGCCCGGACAGTGGATCGGCCTCATGGCCGGCGTGATCGCGCTGTTCGCGATCGCCGGACTCGACTCGCCGCTGCAGCGCCACGGCGCGCACGGCGATCGAGTCGCGGCGGCGGCGGGCATCACGGTGTTGATGGCGATCTGGTGGCTCACCGAAGCTCTGCCGATCACGTGGACCGCGTGCGTTCCGTTGCTCGCGTTCCCCGCGTTCGGAGTGTTCGCCGAACCGGCGGTGGACAACGTCGCGCCGACGCTGAAGCCATACGTCGACGGGTACATCTTCCTGTTCGCCGGCGGCATGGGCATCGCTGCGGCGATGCAGCAGTGCGACCTGCATCGCCGCATCGCGCTCTCGATCATGCACAAGATCGGGACCCGACCCGCGCGCCTGCTGCTCGGGATGTTGGTCTCGACCGCGTTCATCTCGATGTGGATCTCGAACACGGCGACCGCGGCTCTGATGATGCCGATCGGACTCGCGATCATCCACGAGACAGAACACCGTCTCGGCATCAAGAAGCTGCATGCGTTCGGCGCGGCGTTGATGCTCGCCGTCGCCTACGCCGCGAACCTCGGCGGCATCGGCACGAAGATCGGAACGGCTCCGAACGCTCAGTTCGCGCAGTTCATGGACGCGCGCGGCGACGACATCACGTTCATGGAGTTCCTCGCGGTCGGCACACCGTTCGTCGTGGTGTTCCTGCCGATCGTGTGGTGGCAGTTGTGGCGACTCGCGCGCCGCGATGCGCCGAAGGGCGACATCGGGCGTGATGCGGTCGAGACGGAACTCGCGAAGCTCGGCCGGGTCAAGCCCGCGGAGCGCGTCGTGCTGTTCGTGTTCCTCGCGACAGCGGCGCTGTGGATCGCGTCGAAGCCACTGACGGACGCGCTGAAGTCGGCGCTCGCCGCGCCGCTCGCGCAGCACGGGTGGAAGCTGTCGGGCGGCGACGTCGAGGGCGCGGTCGCGATGGCCGCGATGCTCGCGCTGATGGTTTGGCGCACGCACGGACGGCGCGTGCTCGAGTTCCACTCCCTCGCGCGCGTGCCGTGGAGCACGCTGCTGTTGCTCGGCGGAGCGTTCTCGATGGCGAAGGGCATCGAGAGCTCGGGCTTGTCGCAGTGGCTCGGCGATCAAGTCGAAGGCGTGCGACACTTGCCGCCGCTCGCGCAGATCCTGCTCGCGAGTTTGGCGACGGTCGCGTTGTCGGCATTCACGTCGAACACCGCGACGATCAGCGTGCTGCTGCCGGTGCTGGCATCGGTCGTGGACGCGGAGCGAACTCCCGCGGTGTTGTTCGCGGCGACGATCGCGGCCTCGTGCGACTTCGCGCTGCCAGCCGGGACTCCACCGAACGCGATCGTGTTCGGCAGCGGCTACGTGACGGTGCGCCGCATGGCGACGACCGGAGCGATCCTCGACGTCCTCGCAGCACTCGTGTGCGGGCTGTGGTGTTGGATCGCCGTTTGAGCTCGGGCCGCTTGGCCCGACGCCCGCTCGGGCGTCGAAGCGAGCCGGGGCGGAGGGCCCCGGGCCCCGTCACCCAGAGGCCGTTGGCCGTACCGCTTCGCTTGACGCCGAAGGCGAAGGCGGGGGGAACTTCGTTCCCCCGCACCTCGTTCGACCGCTCGCGGTCGAACGACCAAGGGCTTCACAAACGAGCAAAGCCCCCTTTGGGAACCCCGTGCCCTTGAGTCGCGCGAGAGACTTCACGCGAAGGACGTCGAGAACGGGCTCTCGGAGCGGCCATTCAAAGCCGCAGGGTGGCTTCTCGACGGCGTGATTCGCGACCCCTGTCCATTTCGCCCCGGGTGACGTACTCACGAGACGTGTAGAGCGGATCGCCACAGCTGCGGCGGGCTGCTGAATGGCCGCTCCGAGAGCCCGTTCTCGACGTCCCTTGGCGACGGAGTGGTTTCCTAGGACGCGCGAGCTTGAACCCGAGGGAGAACTCCGGGTCGCGCTTCGCGCTCCGCGGTGGCGATTGAAGGAGTGGGGACAGAGCACATGAGGGGACTGTCCCCACCCGAGCTCCACGGACATGACGGGGACGGAGGCGCGTCTGTCCCCGATGTGTCCCCTTGCTCGGACGCCGTTGGCGGTGATCAGCGCTCGAACTCCAACCGTTCGACTCGATCGTGCAAGTCTCTAGGCTGCCACGGCGTAGCCCGCGTGCATTTACCGCCGGCAATCGCACGCGGGTACCCGCGTGCGATTGCCGGCGGTAAATGCACGCGGGCTGCCGTCCCACCCTTGCCACCGGCGCCACCGGGTCCCGCGCCGCCGTCAGCGTTTTCCATTGCCCCGTTCACGTTCACGGCCCCCGGCTCGCACGACGTTCGCTTTCCCACGAATCGTCCAAATCGGCGTTCGTCCCTCGCGTGATCTCATTCGGTCGAAGTCGCCGAGATTCTCCGCGAAACGCGTTCCTCCAAACATCGCCCCGACTACCGACGTAGCTTTGCTCGCCGCACCCGGGATTCCTCGATGTCATTTCATGCAGTCGATGGTTCGCCCGACGACGGCATTCGCGTCGTGCGACGCTCCGCGTTGTTCGTTCCGTTCGCGCTTGGCGCCTCGTTGATGGCTGGTCGACTCGCTCGCGGCGCGGCGGACGCCGACGAGGACATCGCTGCGCCTTGTGACGACGCGTTTCGGCTCTTGACGCGTGACGAGTTCGCCGCGCATTGGCGAGCCGCTGGCCGGCGCTTGCCCGCCGCGGCGCTGGCGGCGGACGAGGTCTACGCGGCTCAGCTCGCGGCTTGGATCGCTCGCGTTCCCGTCGAGCAGTTGCCTCGTCTCGACGTCGGCGACCGCAAGCCGGTCGGCCGACTGCTTGCCGGGCCTTCGTGGTTCCCGACTCCGTGCATCGTGGTCGAGTTCCAGATGCAGCCCGGGGCCGTGCTACGCCCCCACAATCACCCGCCGCAGGTCGTCGTGACGCTCGCACTCGAAGGTGAATGCGAGGTGCGGCATTACGAGGTCGGCGACGACGCTCCGCCCTGCACCTTGATCGACGGGACCGAGTTCGAAGTGCGCGAGACGAAGCGGGCGTTGTTGACGCCCGGACGCACGACTTCGCTGACTCGCTCGCGCGACGGGATCCATGGGTTCGTCGCCGGCTCGTCGGGCGCGACGCTGCTCGACTTCATCTGCGCGACGACCGACGACATCGAGACGTTCTCGTACTTGGAGATCGGGCCGCAGCCGATCGGCACGAGCCGCGATCGTCATCGCGCGCGCTGGACCGGCAAGGAGTGACGATCGTGCGCCGAGGCGCTTTGCCTCACTCGAATGCGAGCACCCGCATCAGCACGAGGTTCACCACGAGCAGGATCAAACCCGTCGGCGCTTGCGCCTTGATCACGCCGTGCGGGTCCTTCAGTTCGAGCAGTGCGGCCGGCACCACGTTGTAGTTCGCGGCCATCGGCGACAGCAGCGTGCCGCAGTACCCCGTCAGCATGCCGAGCGATCCGACCACGGCCGGGTCGGCGCCGAAGCGCGTGACGAGGATCGGCGCACCGATGCCCGCCGCGATGACCGGGAACGCCGCGAACGCGTTGCCGAGGACGGCCGTCAGCGCCGCCATCGACATGCCGTAGAGGACGACCGCGGTGGTCCGATCGTCGATCGCGACGTAGCGCACGATCAACTCCGAGAACGCGACGCCGACCCCGGTCTTCGCGAACACGGTGCCGAGCATCGCGAGCAGGAGCGGCAACAGCGCGGCCCAACCGATCGCGCCGAGGATGCGCCGGCCTTGCTCGAGACCGACCGTGGGCGATTCGCGCGTGACACGACACGCGACGACGAACGCGACCGCACACGCGAACGCCAGCGCGACGAGCGTGCTCTGTTTCGGATCGACGAAGGCGTGACCATGCCGCGCACTGGATTGCGCCACGAACAGGAACACGAGCGTGAGTCCTGGGATCAGCAGCGCCGGCACCAACAGCCGATGGCCGAGGCGGATCGCGGCGCGCTGCCGCTGCGCTTGCGTGGCCTCGGGGGAGTTCCCGGTGCGGACGCCGTGGAACCCCGCGATGGCCGCGATGACGAGGACGCTCGCGCCGACGACGGCCTTCGGCAATCGATCCCCGACCAGGAACAACACCCCGAGGATCGCCCAGAACGCGACCGACGGGAGGCGCCGACTGGCGGAGTCGTCGCGCACCCGCTGGATGGCGACGAACAACAGGAATGCGCCGATCGTGACGTGGACGGGTTCGATGCCGATCATCGCGCGACCTCGTCCGCCGCATGCACGGCGCGCTCGAGCCGTCGGCGCAATCGCGCGAGGCGCAGCGCATGGATCGCGAACGCCGCGATCGCCGTCGGAATGCCCCACAGCGCGATCGTGAGCGGCTCGATCGCGATGCCCGCGTCGCGCCAGAAGCCCTGGATCAGCAGCACGGCGCCGAACGCGACGAAGATGTCCTCGCCGAAGAACAGCCCGACGTTGTCCGTCGCGGCGGCCAACGCCTTCAGATGCTCGTGCTCGGACGCGGGCAGCGGGCCGTGCGTACGCTCGGCGGCGGCTTGCGTCATCGGTGCGATCAGCGGCCGCACCGTCTGCGCATGACCACCGAGTCCCGTGAGTCCGAGCGCGGCGCAAAGCTGCCGCACGAACAGGTAGACGATCAGCAAACGTCCCGCCGTCGCGCGGCGCAGGCGCAGCACGACGTTCTGCGCGTGCTCGCGCAAGCCGTTCTTCTCGAGCAACCCGATCACCGGCAGCGTCAGTGCGAACAACAGCAGGAAACGAGCGTTCAAGAACGCGGCCCCGATCGTCTCGAGCAACTCCACCACCGACATGCCCGCGCAAGCCCCGGCGGTCAGCGCCGCGGTCGCAACCACGAGCACCGGATGCACGCGCAGCACGAAGCCGACGATCACGACGGCGAGCGCGAGCAGCGGCAGCAGGTTCATGCTCCCTCCGCGATCGCGATGCGGAGGCCGCCCGCTTCCAACGCGGCCTTGACGTGGCGCGCGAACGCCGCAGCGTCGGGTCGATCTCCATGCAGACAGACGGAGTCGGCGCGGACGCTCACGATCGCGCCGGTGCGGGACGCGACGGTTCCGGTCTCGACCATGCGCAGGACGCGCGCCGCGGCGAAGTGTGGATCGTCGATGCACGCGCCGGGAATCGAGCGTGGAGTCAGCGTGCCGTCGTCCTCGAGCTGTCGATCGGCGAAGACTTCCGACGCCACGCGCAGCCCTGCGGTTGCGCCGACGGTCAACAAAGCGCTGCCACTGCGACCGACGAGCACGAGGCGCGCGTCGACGTCGCGCACGCCATCGACGATGGCACGCGCGAGGCGCGCGTCGATCGACGCTTGGTTGTAGAGCGCTCCGTGCGGCTTGACGTGATGCAGCGCGCCCCCGGCTCGCGCCACGTGCGCCGCGAGCTGCTCGATCTGCGCGCGCACCGACGAGCGGACTTCGAGCAACGGCATCGCGAGCTCGCGGCGACCGAATTGCTCGGGATCGTCCCAGCCCGGATGCGCGCCGATCGCGATGCGGTGCGGCAACGCGAGCTCGATCGTGCGCCGCATCGTCGCGTCGTCGCCAGCATGGGCTCCGCAGGCGATGTTGACGCTCGAGACGAACGGCAACAGCGGCGCATCGTCGAAGCCTTCGCCGACGTCCGCATTGAGATCGATCGACTTCATGGAGCAGACTCTCTCGACGGCGAAACGATCACGCCCGCACGGCCGCGCGCAACAGCGCGAGGTCGGTCTCGAACCGCAGCCAGCGCGACTGCGCTTCCTCGACGCTGATCCACGCGAACCGAACTCTGTCCTTCGGCCTCAGTTGCGCCGCACGCGGCACGTCGACGCTCGCGAGCTCACCGAGCACGGGGTATCCACCCGTGGTCTGGTGGTCCGCGAGCAGCACGATCGGATGTCCGTCGGGCGGGAGCTGGACCGTGCCCGTGACCACCGGGCTCGAGACCTGCTCGTCGAGACGAGGGCCCGCCAGCGGCGGACCCGCGAGGCGCAAGCCCATGCGATCGGAACGCGCGTCGACGACGAACTCGGTGCTCACGAACGCCGCGACCCGCCCTGCATCGACGCCTTCGTGAGCACGCGGTACCACGCGCAACACCGGCGTCGACACGAGATCGAGTTCGCGCGCCCAAGCCGCGACGCGCGGGGACGCGATCATCGTCACGTCGTCGCGGACGCCCGGGAACGGAGTCGAATCGACGTCGAGCACGTCGCCGGCTCGCAGTTCGCGACCCTCGAGCCCGCCGAACCGACCGACTCGGTCGGTCGAGCGATTGCCCAAGACCGCGGGCACGTCGATGCCACCCGCGATCGCGAGGTACGCGCGGGCGCCGCGGATGGGCATCCCGAATTCGAGCACCGCTCCACGGCGCAGCCACACGGCGCGCCAACGCGGCACGTCGACGTTCGCGACGCGCGCACCGAGATCGGCACCGCACAGCGCGATCTCGACGTCGCTGTCGAACCGGAGCTTCGGACCGACCAGCGTGCATTCGATCGTCGCTGCGTCGTCCGCGTTGCCGACCAGCGCGTTCGCGACGCGATGCGACAAGACATCGGCGGCGCCGCCGGGAGTGATGCCGAAGCGCGCGACGCCGCAGCGCGCGAGCGCTTGCATCGTCGTCCATTGTCCGGGCGCGAGCACGGTCAGTCGTCCCATGCGACCTCCGCGTTCGCGAACCGAACCCCGTCGATCGGGACGAAGCACACGCGATCGCCGGCCTCGAGCCAAGCCGGCGGATCGCGCGTCGGATCGAACAAACGACGCGGCGTCCTCCCGATGAGTTGCCACCCTCCCGGCGTCGCCAACGGATACACGCCGGTCTGCGCCCCGGCGATCCCGACCGCGCCGGGCTCGACACGCGTGCGCGGCGTCGGGCGACGCGGCGTCGCGAGCGCGGGATCGAGACCGAGCAAATACGGGAACCCCGGTGCGAACCCGAGGAATGCGACGCGATAGACCGCCGCAGAATGCCGGCGCACGACTTCGTCCGGAGTCATCCCGCAATGTCGCGCGACCCGCTCGAGATCAGGCCCGTGCGAACCGCCGTAGACCACGGGGATCACCCGGTCGCGCGCGACGTCACGCCGGTTGGACCGGGCCGGCGCGGGCGGGAGCAGATGCGGTTCCAGCGCCGCGATGAGTTCGACGTGCGGCGCGCGGCGCCTGTCGGCCCACGCCCGCGGCTCGAAGTGCACGAGCAGCGAGGCGTACGCCGGCACCACGTCGACGATCCCGGGCAACCCCGAACGGAGCACGGCCCTCGCGCACTCCAACGCGCGCGCGTTGACTTCGGCATCGATGCGATCACCGAGCGTGAACAGCACGGCGCGGTCACCGACGGGACGACAGTGGAACGTGAGCCGGTTCGATGCCACGCCGGCAGTTCAACCATCCCGCGCTCGAATGGACAAGCGTTCGCTTTCGCGATTTGGCCGTCCGATCCACCCACGAGCCGCGTTGCGACAGTTCGACTCGGCCCCACACAATTGCCGACTCATCGGTCCGGATTTAAGCTCGCAGCACTCTTGCGAGCCGACGCATCACTGCGACGAGACGTGCGAGACGCCTGAGAGCATCGCCGCGCGGCGGCGTAGTCGAGTACGAACACGTGAGGTGCCCATGCCTTCCACACCTTTGGCGCCTCGGCCTGGACCCGTGCCGCTCGCGCCGACGGAGTCGGCGATCCGTGGCTGGCAGTCGCGACTGGCATGTGCCGTCTCGGTCGCGCTCGCGCTGCTTTGCATCAGCGGAATCTGGATCTGGGTTGGACCGTTCTCGACGACGTTGCAAGTGCAGGCCCTCGCCCACGCACTGCTCGGAGTCGCCGTCCTGGCCCCACTCGCACGATTCCTGGCACGACACGTTCGCGAGTGGTGGGGACAGAAACTCACGGTCGTCATGGTGCTCGGGTATTTGCTGGCGGCCTTCGTGCTCGCGTGCTGCGTGAGCGGCGTCGTCGCCACGATCGAAGCAGCGCGCGGCCCCAGCCGCGACCCGTCATGGGAGACCGTCCATCTCGTCGGCGGAATCGGGACGAGCGTGCTCCTCCCTTTCCACGTCGTACTGGCCTGGGCCAGACGTCGGAACTTGGTTCTGGCGGTCCCTGCGCTCGCGACGGCTCAGCGCCGATTCGCCCTCTGGGCCGCGGTCGCCTCGAGCGCCGCCGCGCTCAGCGTCATCGGCGCGACGCTCGTTCTGCCGCAGCCGCGCTCCGGAGTCGCCATCCCCGCCGACTACTCGCTGCCCGACTACGCCCAGAAGTTCGACGAGTACCGCGGGAGCCCGTTCGCCCCCGCCTATGCACGAACCTCGACCGAAATGCTGGTCGATCCCAGTGCGTTGTCCGGTTCGGACTCGTGCGGTAGCCGCGGATGCCACGAGGAGATCCTCGCCGAGTGGCAGCCGAGCGCTCACCGGTTCGCTGCGATGAACCCACCTTTCCAGGCAGTGCAGGAGATCTTTGCCGAGGATCGCGGCGCGGCGGAGACGCGCTATTGCGCGGGATGCCACGATCCGGTCTCGCTGTTCGCAGGCGCGAAGGACCTGCACCGCAGCCTGTCGGATTCGCCAGGAACGCAGGAGGGGGTTTCGTGCGCGGTCTGCCACTCGATCTCGACGGTCGACCAGCGCGGCAATGCCGACTACGTCATCACGCCGCCGACGAAGTACCTGTGGGAAGGCGCGGGCGGCTGGCGCAAGTGGGTCTCGGACTTCCTCGTCCGCGCGGTGCCGAGACAGCACCTCGCGGACTACGATCGGAACGTCCTGCGCGCTCCCGAGTTCTGCGGCGCTTGTCACAAACAGTTCATCCCCGAGGCGCTCAATCGCTTCGGAACGAGCCCCGGTCAGAATCAGTTCGACGAGTGGCGCCAGAGCCATTGGCACACTCCGGACTCCACGACCGACCTGAGTTGCCGAGACTGTCACATGCGACTCGTCACCGACTCGCGCGATCCCGGTCGCGGCGAACGAGGTGACGCGCGGCGGAGCGACACCGACGGAAAGCACCGCCACCACGGCACGATCGCGACGAACATCCTGATGCCCATGGTCCTGAAGCTGCCGCATTGGGAGCGTCACGTCGAGCTGACGCGCGAGTGGATTCGCGGCGAGACCGTGCTCCCGGAGATCGACCACGTCTGGCCGCGTGGTCCGGTTGCGTCGGTCGCGGTCCTGGCGCCGACCTCTTGCGAGCCCGACGGCGAGATCGAATTGCGCGTCGTCGTGCGCAACGAGAAGGCCGGGCACTCGTTCACGACCGGCCCTCTCGACTTCATGCAGGCGTGGGTGCACTTGACGGTGCACGACGCGAGTGGATCCCTGCTCGCCGAATGGGGTCGGATCGATCCGACGACCCGTCGGATCGTCCACGCGTCGGGTGAGGAGCACGTGATCGGGAACCGGCGCGACGAGGGCACGCTGGTGCTGGAAGGCATGCCCCTCGACGCAGACGGCAAGAAGCTCGAGCGGCACGAGCTCTGGCGAAAGGCGGGAGGGCTGGGCGTCCGCCAGATCTACGCCGGATACTCGGATGCGCAGTCGTATCGCATCGTCGTTCCCGCAGGCTCGATCTCCCCGCTGACCGTTTCGGCACAACTGAACTTCCGTCGTTACCGGCAGGACTTCCTCGATCTCGTCGTCCCTCACATGGAACGCGAACGTGGCGTCATCCAGCCTTGGGTGACGCAAGACGACGACGTCGTCGAGATCCGCATCGAGCGCACCGCACCTCCGAGCGGCGTTGGCGAGGGCGAGGACGGCCACTGATGGACGCGGCGCCGAGCTCGGACCCGCCACCACGAGCGACGATCCGATCGAAACGCATGCGGAGGGTCTGGGTCGCCGTCGCCGCGACCACGTGCGGCTGCGTCCTCTTGACCTGGTGCGTGACCCACTTGCGGTCGCTGCGAGACACCGACCTCGCGGACGCGAGTGGCAACGTCACCCGCGCATTCCTCGACGCGAGCACCACGACCGAGACGTCGATCCGATTGACGGACGTCTCGCGCGAACTCGGCATCGACGTCGGTCATGTCCTCCGCCCGCGCACTCGCGCGCTGCCGGAAGACACCGGGTCGGGCGTGGCCTGGGGCGACGTCGATGACGACGGAGACCACGATCTCTTCGTCGTCGACGTCGCGACGATCGGGTCCGACGCGGAACCCTCGAATCGACTGTTCCTCATGGAGGGCGGGTCGTTCGCCGACGACACCGAACGCGCGGGTGTCGACGATGCCGGCGCGCGCGGCATGGGAGCGTACTTCGCCGACTTGAACGGCGACGATCGGCTCGACCTCTACGTGACGAACGACGGGCCGAATCGCCTGTTCCTCAATCATGGAGACGGCACGTTCGACGAAGTCGGTGCGCGCGCCGGAGTCGCGGACGACGCGTGGTCCACCGGGGCCGCGTTCTGCGACTACGACCAAGATGGTGACCTCGATGTCTACGTCTGCAACTACGTGGACTACGACGCCGAGGGGATCGCGGCGGATGCGCTCGGCCCACAAGGGGCGAGCGGACCCGCCGTCCCGTTCACGCTGAATCCGAGTTCGTTCGACTCCGTGCCGAATCGGCTGTACCGAAATCGTGGCGATGGCACGTTCGAAGACGTCGCGTTCGAGTGTGGTGTGGACGATCCCGACGGACGGAGTCTGGCAGCCTCGTTCTGCGATCTCGATGGCGACGGCTGGATCGACCTGTACGTCGCCAACGACGTGTCGATGAACAAGCTGTACAAGAATCGCGGCGCACGGCGCGGCCCGCAGGGATCGGTGCGTTTCGCCGACATCTCCACGGCCACGGGAACGGCCGATCCGCGCGGCTCGATGGGGATCGCCGTGGCCGAAGTCGGATGGATGGAAGGCCGCGCGGACGGCCTGCCGGACCTGTTCATCACGCACTGGGTCGCGCAGGAGAACGCGATGTACGCGAGCGTCCGGCGATCGACGGGTGCGTTCGAGTATCGAGATCGAACGCGCGAGTTCGGCCTCGGCGAGATCTCGATCGACCGTGTCGGTTGGGGCTGCACCTTTTCCGATCTCGACCTCGACGGGCGCGTCGATCTCGCCGTTGCGAACGGGAGCACGCTCGAGAACGACGACGACCCTCGAACGCTACGCGCGGAACCGATGTTCGTGTTCTGGAACGACGGGCGCCGCTTCTTCGACGTCGCTCGCCTGGCCGGGCCGAGCACCGCGCGATCGATGAACGCACGGGGACTCGCAGCGTGCGACTTCGATCGCGACGGCGACGTCGACGTGGCGGTCACGCAGAACCGCGGCCCACTCGTCCTGCTCCGCAATGACACCGCGCGCGCCAACCGCAGCCTCACGGTGCGACTGGACGCCCCGGCCGTGGCGTCGTTCGGCGCGCGGATCGACGTGACGACCGCAGGGATCACCCAGTACCGCTGGAGTGGAAGCGACGTCTCGTTCCTCAGTCAACATGCACCGGAACACGTCGTCGGATTGGGGTCGGATCCAGCGCCGATCTCCGTCGAAGTCCGGTGGGCCGACGGCAAGACGTCGCGCGTCGACGACGCAGCCCATGGCGAGGTCACCGTCGTTCACCCGTCGAGACGAGCGGCGACGCCAGGCGGAAAATGAACGCGTGCATGCCTCGCCGAACGGGCCTCGGGCCGTGCCGTGGAGTCCTCCGCCTTCGGACCGGGCTAAATCGGAGTCCACGATTCTGTGATGCCGCGAGGCCGAGCGAGAAGTGCGCAGGCGAGAAGGATCGACCCGGCGACTCAATGGAGAGAGTCGGTGAGTCCCTCCGGTCGCGAAGCGACCGGATCCTGCAGCCACGAAGCATGCGCGCTTCGTAGCCGGCCGCAGCCATGACGGAATCGTGGACTCCGATTTACCAACCCATCGAGGAAGTCCCATGGCCGCCCAGACGTCGGCACCGTGACCGAGATCGAGGCGCGAGGACGAGGCAGCTTCCACGCAAGTTGGTGACGACGAGCAACGAAGATCTCGGGCACGAGGCCCCATCCTGGCCCGCGAGACTCCTTCAACGGGCGGCCAGCTCGAAGCTCCTCAGCCATTTCTCGATCGTCTTGATGTTCCTCGTGCGATCGCCGCTGCTGCCGACCGCCGAGATCACGAACACGACGACGCGGCCCTTGTCCTCGACGAACCAGACGTCCAACGACGACTCGCCCGCGAACGGCACCGCGCGCTCCATCTCGAGATGGCTGCCTTTCAACTTCCCGAGCGATGCGGGCTTCGCCTTCGTCGGCTTCTCGCCTTCCTGCGGCGCGCCGAGGAAGCCGTCGGTGTAGCGCTCGGTCAGCCATTGCTGCTTGTTCTTGACCGAGGGTTCGCCCCACAGCACGGCGACCGATACCGCCGCGAGGTCGACCACCGTCTGGTCCTCGCCGCGGAAGAACGCCGTGAAGCCTTGCTCGTCGGCGCGCGTGAAGAACAGCGGCTTCGGCAGCGCCTCCTTCGTCTTCAGCCCGAGCTTGGCGTTGACGTAGACGCCGTCGACGACGAACGCGCTGTCTTGCACCGGCTTGATGCCGTCGAGGACCTGCTGCATCTGCGCCATCGGATCGCGACCGCCGCCGCCGCGGCCACCGCGGCCACCACCGTCGTCGGGCAACGCGGGCGGCGCGGTCTCGCCGAGCGGAGCATCGCTGCGGACCGGCGCGGGCTGCGTGCGATCGAAGCGAACGGACGCGAGCACCTTGCGCGCTTCGGCCAAGATCGCTTCGCGCTCGTCGCCGCGCGCGAGCAACTCGACCAGCGGCACGAACGGCCCATCGAGCACGAGATTGCCTTCGAGGTGCAGCGGCGCGCGACTGCTCTTCTCGACGCCCTTGCGACCCAGGCGCTTCAGCCGCGTGCCATCGTCCTGGATCGGCTCTTCCTTCAGGTCGGCTTCGATCGACTCGAAGCGCTCGACGTACGCCGTCCCGAGCAAGCGCTCGGCCTCCACCGCCTTCTCGTCGAACGCCACACGCAGCGACTGCCCGTCGCCGAACTCCTGGATCGACACGCGGACGCGGCCGACGATCTCGCCGTCGGCTGCGCGCTTCAGCATCGTCGCGCCGAGGTCGGTGGCCTCGACGAAGCTCCAGCCCGCGGCGACGTCGAACGCCAACCCGCCGTAGCCGCCGGAATACGCCGTGCCGTTCACGAGCGCGAACGTGCGCGCTGGAGGCTTGGCCTGGAACTCGAGATCGCCGTCGACTTCGACTCGATCCAGCCGACCGAGATCCCGCGAACGATCGAGCCCGACCGCCTGCGTGAACGTCGAGAACGCTCCGGCCGCGCGTGCGAACGCGTTGCCGCGACCGCCGGCCCCGTCACCGCGACCACCCCCGCCTTCACCTCGACCGCCGCCACCTTCGCCGCGACCCGCACCGGCGCGGCCGGCCGGTGCGGCCGCGGGCGGCACGAAGTCCGTCCAGCGGAACATCACGTCGTTCGAGAGGATCTGCTCGCCGTTCCAGGTCACGATCCGAACGGACTTCTGCGGCGCGGCCTTCTCGGCCCCGCGCGCTCCGCGATCCTGTGCGACGAGCGCCGACGAACACACGAAGCACGCCGCGAGGACGACGAGGTGACGCACGGACGATCTCCGGGAATTGCGGTCGGGGGCCGGCTCGAGTGCCGAAGGACGGCGACTACCGTACGCTTTCGCGATTCAGTTTCTCTCGTGCGCGCAGCGCGAGCGGCGACTTCGGCACCTTGCGCAAGACCAGATGCAGCATCTTGCCGCCGAAGTCCTTGGCGACACCCTGGCCTTCGACGAAGTGCCAACCGACGTAGAACAAGTCCTCGGCAGTCATCACCGTTTCGCGCCGCAGCCGATCGAACAACCCGAACTTCGGATTCTGCACCACGCACGACAAGTGCTCGAGCGCAGGGTCGGTGTCGCGCGCGTCCTTCTGCGGATCGCGCGGCGAGAGCTTCAGCAACATGATCGCCAACTCGAAGCGGACGTCGTCGTCGACGATGCCATGGCGCTCGAGCAGTCGCAGCGTGCGAGCGGCGTCGTCGAAGTGCTTGGTGCGTTTGCGGCGCAGCGCGCGCTTCAACAGAGCGTCGCGCGCGGAAGCTTCGGACACCGAGCGCAACAAGAACAAGTTCGGCTCATAGAGCTTCTGGTCGGCGTCGAGCAGACGCGTGACCTTGTCGCCGAGACGTCGCACCTGTTCCTTCGAGAACTGCGCGCCATGCGGCTTCAGGATGCGCGCGAACGTCCACGCCCGTTCCATGTGCGTCTCGCGCAACAGGCGCTCGAACAGCACCGAACGCGCGGTCGGGATCGCCATCAGCGAATCCGACGCCAGATCACGGATCGTCGGATCGTGGTCCTCGAGGAATCGACCGAGCAGGTCGACCGACTCGCGCGTGTCGAACTCGCGCAACTTGACCACCGCGAATCGACGGACGTCGATGTGCTGGCTGTGCGCGAGGTCTTGCAGCAAGTGCGCCGCGGACTTGCCGAGCGTCATCGGGCGCAACACGTCGAGCGTCGGCGCGACGACGTGGGCGTGATCGGTCTCGGACAGCAACGGCAGCAGCTTCTTCAGCAGCGCTTCCGACGCACGCGGAGCGCGCGGCATCGTGCGCAGCGCGACCAGCGCCGCGTGCCGGATGGCCTGATCGTGTTGCGGTCCGAGGAAGGACAACGCGAGCGCCTCGGCGCCGATGTCGTCGAGGAACCCGAGAGCGCGCAGCGCCGCGGTCTTCGCGCGCTTGTTGTCCTTCACGGCGCGACTGCCGAGGAACGTGCGGATTTGCGCCAAGAACGCGCGCTTGTCGCGCGGCGACGCCGTCTTCATCTCGCGCCGAATGCCATGCAGGGTTTCCTCGACGACGGCTTCGTCGTCGTCTTGCAACGCTTCGAGCAACATGCGCGTGGCATCGCCTCCGCGCACGCGCGCCAGCACGAGGTTGATCCCGCGACGTTCCGCCGCAGATGCGTTCTTGAAACGTGCGGCGAGGTCGCGCGCGACCCCGGCGCCGAGGCTCGCGAGTACACGCACGGCCTGTTCGCGGAGCTCGGTGTCGCTCGCGAGGATCGGCAGCACGAACGGGATCGACTCGCGTGATCCGATCTTCTCGAGCGCGGCGAGGGCGTAGCCCTTCACGCGCCGGTCTTGCCCGTTCTCGAGCAGGTGGCCGAGCTCCTTGATGACGGAGCTGTCCCGGACCTTCAGCTCGCCCAGCACTACGGCCGCGGCGCACTGGTACTCGGGGCGATCCTTCTTCAGCAGCGCGCAGATCCGGCGGACCTGTTCGTTCATGCGCGGGGGTCCCTTCGTGGGCTGGCGCAATCGTGGGCTGCGCCAGCGCCGGGCACGATAAGGACAGGCCTCTGGGAACCCAACTTCGCTGTGGAAAACTTGTTGGAGACGCCGCTGCGGCGCATTGCCTCGCCAGCATGGATGCCCCGAATTGGCTCGACGACGATCAGGGCACGACCAGTCGGATCGCCCCCGGAACGACGTCGACGTCGAAGCGCGAGCCGATCAAGACGTCGCCGTCGACCTGTCCGAAGGATCGCGAGACGCCTTCGATCGTGATCCGGGACGCTGTCGTCCTACGCGCATCCTCCATGCCTTCGAATCCACGTAACCAACCGTTCCACATCAACTTGAGCAAGCGCGGGCCGAGCGCTCCCGGGATCGCCACGAGATCGAGCCGACCATCGTCGGGGGAAGCCTCGCGCAGGACTCGCAGTGGCCCGCCGTACGACGCCAAGTTGGCCACGGCGACGTAGCGCGCAGCCCGCATCCACGGCGTTCCGTCCGCGACGACGTCGACGGCAGTGGCATCGGCTGCAGCGACGGCACCGAACCCTGCGAGAAGGTAGCCGGCTCGGGTCAACGCCCCGGTCCGCGCAGCGTGCAAGCGATGGACGGTGACCGCGTCGAAGCCGACGCTGAACAGGAACGAGAACGCACGTGGCTCGCCACCATCGCAGCGGACCCGGCCGGCGTCGATGCGTCGCGTTTTGCCGGCGCGCAACATGCGGGCGAGTCCACCCGGGTCGCGCGGGACGCCGAACTCCTTGGCGACCACGTTCCCGAGTCCGGCCGGCACGATCGCGACCGGGACCTCGGGATCGCGGCCCCCCGCGACGACCTCGTTGAAGGTGCCATCGCCCCCGCAGGCGACGACGACGCCGTCGCGGACTTCTCCCGCGAGACGCCGGGCGTCACCGGCCGCGCGCGTCGCCACGAGGGTCGCGGTCGTACCCTGCGCCCGCAGCCGATCGATGACGGCCTCGGCGACGCGCAGCGCCTTGCCGCTGCTCGAGATCGGATTGACGATGAAGGTGAAGTCCGAAGTCATGTTCGATCGAACCGCGACGCTCCTCGCTCGTTCCAAGCGAGCATCCACGCCGCCGACCGCGAACCTATGATGGCGCCCCGCGAACGCAAGCATTGCTCCTCCATGGCCGTGGGGGCCGTGGGGTCCCCCGACCCTTCGAACCGTGGATCCCTGGTTCCCGATTGCCCGTCCCTTTCGACCCCTCGAGGTTTCCATGAGCATCCGAGCCGGTGTTCTCGTCGTCGCATCCCTCGGCTTCCTCGGGTCGGCGCACGCCGACCTGTCGAAGTCCGTGAATCCGATCGTCCGCGGCCTGCGCCTGGTGCAGAACGAGGACGGCAGCTACGGCGCGCGCGAGCACCAACCGCTCGCGACGGCGCGTGCTCTGCAGGGCTTCGGTCGGTGCTCCGAGAAGTACACGACGCAGGACGGGCCCTTCGTCCGCAACGCGGTCGCGGCGCTGCTGGCGTACCAGCAGGCCGACGGCGCGTTCGCGGCCCCCGACGATCCGCTGCGTTCGATCGTGACGAAGGAAGCCTGGAAGGCCCTCGACTTGGTGGCGAAGACCGCGGACTACGACGCCGCGAAGGCGAAGACCAAGGCCTTCCTCGACGCCGAGGCTTCGCGTGCGCTGAATCAGGACGACGCCGACCACGCCGTCGATCGCGCGCTCGGCGGACTCGGCGCGGGTGGTGTCGATGCGCACGACGCGGCGGAGCTCGAAGCGCTGGCGAAGGAGCCGGTCACGGTCGACAACGCGCACGAAATGGCCGACGTCCTGCTCGCGGTGATCGACGCGGTCGAGCGCGAAGCCGCCGCCAAGCCGAAGGCCGCGACCGACGACAAGCCCGTGGCCGACGCGCCGCGCCGCGCGCTGCCGAAGGACGCCGCCGAACGCGCGGCACGCATCGACGAAGCTCTCGCGTTCCTCGCCGCGCAGCAGAGGGACGGTCGATTCGGTTTCGAAGCCGATTCGGACGCCGGCGTCACCGGCATCACGTTGACCGCGGTCATGCGGACCTGCGACGCGGCCGGCCGGCCGCACCCGGAATACGTCGCGCAGGGTCTGGCGTGGCTCGCATCGCTGCAGAAGGAAGACGGCGGCATCTACGAGCACGGCCTGAAGAACTACATCACGAGCGTCACGATCGAGGCGCTCGCGACGTCGAAGGACCAGCGCTACCGCCCCGTGATCGACCAGGCCGTGGGCTTCCTCGAACTCACGCAGCTCGACGAGGGCGAGGGCTACTCGTCCGAAGAGGACAACTACTACGGTGGCTTCGGCTACGGCTCGGCGGAGCGTCCGGACCTCTCGAACAGTCATTTCGCGATCGAAGCCCTGCACGCCGCCGGAGTGCCGACCGACCGCGAGGCGTACACCAAGGCCGTCGAGTTCTTGCGCCGTTGCCAGAACCTCGAGGAAACGGGCCCGATCCCCGTCACGCGCCCCGACGGCAAGGTCGCCGTGGCCGGTTCCGACGGCGGCGCGCAGTATCGCCCCGGCGACTCGAAGGCCGGCGACGTCACGAACGCCGACGGCACCGTGTCGCCGCGCAGCTACGGCTCGATGACGTACGCACTGCTGAAGTCGTACTTGTTCGCCGGTCTCGACCCGAAGGACGCGAAGGTCCAGGCCGCGATCGGCTGGATCCAGCAGAACTTCACGCTCGACGTGAACCCGGGTTTCGTCAGCGGCAAGGGCGCCGAGTACCAAGGCCTCTACTACTACTACGTGACGCTCGGACGCGCGCTCGAGGCGTACGGCCAGGACACGATCACCGACGGCAAGGGTCGGTCACGCGCGTGGAAGCGTGAACTCGCCGACACCGTGCTCGCGCTGCAGACGACCGACGGCTACTGGATCAACCACCGCTCGGCGCGCTGGATGGAAGGCAACAAGGTCCTGACCACCGCGTACGCGCTGCTCGCGCTCGACACGACGCGTTGAACGAAACGACGCGACGCGGACCATTCGGGTTGCCGGCGTGGCTGTCCGTCGCGCTGCTGTTGATCGTCCAGACCGCGGTCACCGCGGTCTGGATGCGTGAGAACGGCTTCTACGAACGCCCGCCGACGATCGAACAGGCGTACTACCGCGCGCGCGCGCTCGATCTGTTGTTGGTCATGCAGTACGACGGCGTGTTGGCGTGGGCAAAGGCCTGCTTCACACAGGCCGAGTTCCGCACGATCCTGTTCCCCGCGGCCGTGAGTCTGGTCGCGGCCGGCAGCGATGCCGGCATCCAACCGATCCACATGGGGATCACGATCGCGGCGTTCTCGCTCGTGTTCACGGTCGCTGCGTATCGGCTCGCGCGCAACTTCGGATCGCCGCGATTCGCGTTGGCGGTCGCCGTGGTCACACTGTGTTGCCCCGTCGTCGTCGCGTACCAGCGCCCGTTCTACCCGCAGTTCCCGATGAAGGCGTTCGCGCTGCTCGCGCTCGACGCGCTCGTGCGCTGCCGCGGCTTCGCGTGTCGCAAGAACTCCGTCGTGTTCGCCGCGGCCACCGCGATCGCGACGATGTGCAAGGTCATCGCGCCGCTCTACCTCGCCGGCGCGGCGTTGGCCGCCGCCGCGTTCGGGCTGCGGGACCGCGCGCGGCGCCCCCTCGCGCTGAAGAACCTCGGCCTCGCGACGCTCGTCGTGATCGCGCTGCTCGCCCCGTGGCAGGCGCTCGCGTACCCGAAGTTGATGACGTACACGAAGAGCGCGACCGACGACTCGATCGCGATGCGGCAGATGGCGGACAAGTTCAGCCTCGAGCGCTGGACGTACTACCCGAGTCATCTTTGGGCCGACGGCTTCGGCGCACCGCTCGCACTGCTCGTCGGAGCGGCGGGCCTCGTCACGGTGCTGCGACTGCGCCAGCGCGCGACGGACTCACGGCGACGCGAGGCGGGCTTCGTGTTGCTGGCGTCGGCCGCGTTGTGCTTCCCCGTACTGACCTACGGTCAGACCGCGGCGCAAAGTCAGTACGTGCTGATCTACGTGCCGCTCGGCGTGCTGCTGCTCGCGCTCACGATCGCCGACACGACGCGCACGCTCGTGCGCCACGCCGCGATCGGGCTGGCCGCGGGCGCCGCCGCGTTCGGGCTCGCGTTGGCGTTGCGCTCGCCGACGAACGACGTCGCGGGCTGGTCGCTCGGACCGATCCCCGTCGTCACGCGCGTCGATTGGTTCATCACCGATCTGCCGCGCCAACGCTTCCTGATCGAATCGAGTCGACCCGAGGTCTGGCCGATCCGCGAGGTCACGCAGGCGATGCTCGCGCATTCGCCGCGGCCCGCGCCGCGCGTCGCCACCACGCACATGTATCTGTGCGGACCGAATCTCGAGCACGAGGCCAAGTTGCTCGGACGCTCGATCGAGGAGGTCGTGCCCGACTGGGCCGCGGCGCTGCGGCCCAGCGGAGATCTGTCGTTCCTGCGCGCGGTCGACTTCCTCGTGATCGACAGTCAGGACTTCCCGATCGAGCGTGCAGCGCAGGCGCTCGAGTCGATCGGCATCGCGAGCCACGAGGTTCTGCGGACGTCGCCCGCGCCGCACGTGACGCTCATCGTGCTGCGACTCGGCCCCTGATGTCCGCACCGGATCGGAGCGTCGGTCTCGAGCGCGTTCGGCTCGGCCATCGGACGCGGCGTCCCGCCGGATCCACGCTGCGGCATTGAGCTTGTGACCGTCGTCCTCGAGCCCACACAGGGGAACTGGGCGGCGGAAATGAAGCCATGTGCGAGCCGCCTCCTCGGCGATTCCGGGCTATAGTTCCGGGCCTTTCTCGCCCGAAGTCGATGTGCGCAAAGCGCGTCGACGCCGGACGAACCGGCCCCGACATCCCCTCCACTCGGCTCGAACGGACGACTGCACCATGCGCGGCCCCCTGAACCGCATCTTCGCGACCACCGGGTCGATGAAGACCCAAATGAAAATCGCGAGCCGCTACGCCTACGCGGCGCTGCGCCATGGCACGCCGAAGAAGTGGTGGAACGCCTACAAGGTTTGGCGCGCCCGCGCTCGCGGCGACATCACGGTCGACGGTTTCCCGTTCGTGCTGAAGATCGAGTCCACGAACATCTGCAACCTCGAGTGCCCGTTCTGCCTCGACCGCGATCGCTCGCAGTTCAAGGGCGACGGCATGCGCGGCTTCGGTCGCATGAAGGCCGACTTCTTAAAGCGCGTGATCGACCAGCTCGGTCCGTACGCGTTCAACGTGAACATGTACGGCTCCGGCGAACCGCTGCTGTTCCCCGAGGCCTACGAGATGATGCGCTACGCCGCCGACAAGAACGTCGGCGTGCGCATCTCGTCGAACCTGTCGATGCGCGACTTCGACGACGCGATGGCCGAGAAGGTCGTCACGTCGGGCATCGAACACCTGATCGTGTCGTGCCACGGCGCGAGCCAAGAGACCTACGAGAAGTACATGGTCGGCGGCAACTTCGAGCGCGTGACGAAGAACATGCGCAAGCTCGTCGACGCGAAGAAGCGCCTCGGCAAAAAGCTGCCGTTCATCGATTGGCAGTTCCTGCTGTTCCGCCACAACCAGCACGAAGTGAAGAAGGCGCAGGCGATGGCCGACGACATCGGCGTCGATTTCGTGCGCTTCATCTACCCGAACATCCCGCCCGAGTTCAAAGAGGAGTGGAAGCCGCGCGCCGAGGGCGAGGCATCCGACTACCAGCCGGTCCCGAACGCGCCCGCGAACGGAGCGGCGAACGGATCCGCGAACGGAGCGACGGCGACGAAGGCGCCCGCACCTGCGGCCGCTCCGCAGGCGCCCGCGCCGGCGGCTTCGAAGAAGCTCCCGCGCATCAACGTCGAGAGCTGCTCGTGGCCGTACTACTCGATCTACTTCAACTGGGACGGCGGCATCCTGCCGTGCTGTGACGGCACCACGAAGCCGAGCTACGACCTCGGCAAGTTCTCCGAGACCACCGACATCAACGACATCTGGAACGGCCCGGACTACCAGCTCGTGCGCCGCTACGCGAACTTCGAGATCGCGCCGCAGGACATGGACGCCCGGTACACGTGCGCGAGCTGCTTGAAGCCGCTCGCTCCGTTCTTGATCAAGCAGAAGGGCCTGCCGCTCGATCCCGCGATCGAGAAGAAGGTCGATCACGCGCTGGCGCACGCGAAGCAAGCGTTCAAGCCCGCCGCGGTCGCCGCGAAGACCTGAACGATCGAACACTCCCAGGACGGTCCAGGCGTCGGCTCCGATCGGAGCGACGTCACGGATTCGGCGCGACGACTCGCTCTCCCGCCACGACGTCGATCGGATCCGTGCGGGCGTCAGCGAGCAACGTGTACGCGCCGGCCGGAACGAGCGGCATCGTGAACTCCCCCGTCGCGGGATCACAGCGCGCATCGACCAGCACGACGGTGCCGTCCGCTCGTTCGCCGCGAGCTTGGACCATCCGCATGCGCGTGCCGCTACGCCTACCGACGATCGCGCCGCAGGGCTCGATGACGTCGACGACGTTGTGACCGACCCCGATCGTGCAGGGTCGCAGGATCGATGTCGTGCCCGAACTCGTCGGGATCGAGACCTTCAACACGAACGAGCCGGCGGCCGCGGGCTCGATGCGATACGCGCCCGACGGAGTGATCTTCGCGCCGCGCAGACTCGATCGGATCATGCGCGCATCGAGGTTCGCAGCGGCGCGGTCGTCGGCTTCGACGAGCGCGATACCGATGCCGTACGTGCTCACATCACCGAAGCGCACCACGCCCTCGACGACGACGCGCGTCGGAGCGTCGTACGTGAGGTCGAGATGCACTGTCGTGCCCTCGACGACGACGACGTCGGTCGCCGGAATCATGGCTCCATCGAGACGCCGCACGGGAACGTCGTCCTCGAGAGCGACCGCGAGTTCGAAGCGGCCGGGCGCGAGGCCGGCGAAGCGATACGTCCCGTCCGTCGTCACGCGCGTCGCCAACCTCTCGCCGAGGCCATCGCTCGCGAGCACGGCCAAGCCCGCGGCAGATTCGATCCCTCGCACGCGCACGACTCCCGTGAGCACGCCGCCCCGCGTCATGCGCATGGGGACGATTCGGTCGGGTGAGAGATCGGCAGCGACGATGTCGTGCCGTGCCGGCGCATGACCCCGGCACGTCGCGCGCAGGAACCAGCGCTCGCCTTGCGCGAGATCGCCGATCCCGACCCGCGCTTCCGTGCTGGACTCGACCGACCGCGCTCGGACGACTTCCGCCGTCCGCGTCGCCAACCCGCCCCATTCCCCGCCCGAGTCGCCGCCGACTTCGCGCTCGACCGTGAGATGGATCGGACCCGCAGATCCATCGACCTTCGACGACGACGCGCAAGCTGGGCACGGGCTGAAGCGTGATCGACTCGAGGACGGGCTCGACGTTGCCGGGGAAGGGACCGAGCTTCACGGTCTTGCGCTCGCGACCTTCGATCCTGAGCGCGAAGTCGCGCGGCGGAGTCGGAACATGCGCGACCCCGTCGCTTCCCGACCTCGTGCTCCAGGTTCGTGCACCCTCACTCCTGCCGAGCACGGCGGGAGTTCCGTCGTCCCACGTCGCGATCACCGTCGCATCGGCGTACGGAGCCAGCGCGACGGCACGAGGATCGGACTGAACGTCGGCGTTGCTGGTTTGCGCAGGAGGACATCGCGCGCCCCGCCACGCACTCTCTGAGCCGTTACCGTGCGCCCATCCGCGAACGTCGCCAAGAAGTTCGTCTCGGCGTCGGCACCGGCACGGCAGTGGAATGCACCGTCCGCGTCGCTGCGAACGACATGTGTCCCCATGCGGAAGCCGCCGGCACTCGATTGGATCAACCGCGTCCAACGCACGGGAACGTCCGCGAACGGGCGGTCGGATTCGTCGACGACGCGACCGACGATCGACTCGTCGGCGCGTAGCGGGCGAACCTCGATGCGGACGTTCGCGTCGATTCCGGCCGAGACGCCCACCGGCGTCGCAGCGTCGACCCCGTGGTCGCGAGCCTCCGCGACGAGTGCGTACCAGCCTTCCGTCAGACCCTCGAACGCGAAGCGCCCGTCGGCATCCGTCGCGACGCGTGCGACGTCGTCGTCGAGCCCCACGGCCCATTGGTCCTGGCTCAAAAAGCCCTCATGCAGCAGCACGGTCGCGACGATCGGCCGATCGGCCGAATCAGCGACGCGCCCTCGGATCGCCGCGCCTGCCGACATCACGATCCGCCCCAGTTCACGTGAATCACCGGCGTCGCACCTCACGCGCTTCGACACGGTGGCGCACCTTGCCGCTCGCGCGACGACGACCTGGACGAACGGGTTCCCGTCCGCGGCCGGCGGCTCGAACCCAGACGGAATCGCCCGTCGGGACCCGTCGTGCAGGCGGGCGATCGAGGATCCATCCCCGCGCTGACCACGGCGCCGGCGATCGGTGAGCCGTCGGGTGCTTCGCAGATTCCCGAGAGTTCGACGCGACCGAGCGACGCGTCGATCGCGTCGTTCGCCGGTGGCGCGATCGCGGTCCGCGCCGAGGATTCCAGGTCAGTACGCCCCGCAGTTGGCGCGGCATCGGCGACGAGCGTCGCGTCCGGCGAGTGCGAGCCATCCACCTCGCTCCCACGGAGTCGATCGACGACGTCAGGCCCGAAATACGCGGCGCCGACCAACACCGCGACCGCGACGCCGGCCCAGACTTTCGCACCCATCGTGATTCCTTCCGCGACGACGAACTCGAATGCGCGCGCCGACCCCGCCAATCCCACGAGCCCGCGCGCCGTCACCCCCGGAGCGTCGTCCTTCAGTCGCTCGCGCAACGTCGAACGAGCCGTCTTCAATCTCGAGCGGACGGTCTCGAGCGGGACGCGCAGACGCGCCGCCACGTCGGCCTCCGACGATTCGTCGAGGTAGCGAAGCAGCACCGTCGAGCGGAACGGCTCGTCGAGCGCGAGCACGGCGCCGAGCACTCGACCGCGAAGCTCTTCGGTCTCGGCGACCCGAGCCGGATCGGGCATCGCGCCGTGCGCTAGTGCGCCGTGTTCGTGCATGAGCCAGCGGCGCGCGTCGCGCTTGCGATTCAGCGCCAAGCGCCGCGCGATGCGGGACAGCAGCGGAGCGCGGACGTCACCGCCCCGCGCCCCGTGCCGCAGAGCCGCCAACCACGTTTGCTGGACCACGTCATCGGCGGCGTCGGGATCGACGAGCAAGTCGCCCGCGATCCGCCGCACGAGCGAACGGTGAGCGAGCAGAACGTCGAGAGTCACGTCGGCGGTCGTCATCGAGGGGATTCAACACCGCTCGACGGACCGATGGGTCACGGGATCTTCGGATGTCGTCCGAACTCGCCGGCCGTGGTTGCGTTCCGATTCCGATTCCGATCACGATTCCGATTCCGCCATCGTTCCGCGTGAAGTCGCCGGCATGGCGCTTCTTCGTTCGATGGATGTGGATGAAGTCGAAGGGTCCGTGCTCGCCATGCGCTTGGCCATGGCGGAATCGGAATCGGAATCGGAATCGTGATCGGAACGCAGCAGAACTGGCCCCGATCCCGGCCGGCCGTGGTTGTGTTCCGATTCCGATTCCGTCGTGGATCCTTCGCGCTTGGTCGTCACATGGCGCGACCCGCGCGTTTCCGTTCCTACTCCCCGCCGACGGTCGTGACCTTGCCCGGTACGACGTCGACCGTTGCCAGGAACTCGCCGTCGACCACGACCGTGGATCGGCCCGCGACGACCGGGCCCGTCGACCAGCGACCGTCGGGCCCGGCGATGGCGATCGCGCGCGCGACCGTCTGCGCGTCGACTCGGAGTTCGACGTCGATGCGCGCTTCGCGCGGCGGATCGAGCTTGCCTTCGAGCCGGCCGGTCGTGACGTCGAAGCGCGTGAAGGTCGTGCCGACGGCGAGATCCACGACGCGGGTCAGGCAGGATTCTTGGGTCGCATCCGGCAGGAACGCGAACAGAACGTGCCTCCCGGGACGGTGGGCACGGAGTTCGAAGGTGCCGTCGGGTGCAGCGTGGACGAGGTCGATGGCCCCCCTTCGCCAGCCGAAGTCGCGCGCGAGCGGTTCCGCGACATCGTGCGCCTCGTAGAGCTCCAATTGGAGCCCGCTGCGCGGAATCCCATCGACGGTCATCGCACCCTGCACCGAGACCTTCGGCGCGCGCGTTCCGACGAGGTCGACGCGCGTCGTCGCTCCGGACACGACGACCGCGTTGGGCGGTGGGATCGCCCGGTCCGTTCGGTTGAACGACGTGAGGTCAGCCACGCCGAACCGTGGCTCGACTCGCCAAGGCCCCGGCTCGAGTCGATCGATGCGGTAGGTGCCGTCCTCCGCGACCAGAGCACGAGCATGGCGCCGACCGATCTCGTATTCACGGCCGTCGCCGCGGTTCGCGAGCACGTGCACTCCCGCGACCGACGATCCATCGCTTGACGTCACCGTCCCCTCGATCGCCCCCCCACCATCGAGCTCGACGACGAGAATTCCTCCCGCATCGAGGACGCGGCGCGTCGTCGGCCCGATCGTCCGATCCGCGTACCCGTGGCATCGGACCCACACCAGGACGCGATCGTCGAGACCGACGGAGTCCCACGATGCACGGAACGACCCGTCGCTTGCGGTCACGGTCCTCGAGGTCGTTTCGTGTCGCTCCGTCACGAAACCAGAGCTCTCCAAGCGTTCGACGGCATCGGCCATGGCGATCGTGACCTCCGCGCGAACCAGGCCTCGCCCCTGGGCTTCGACCCGACCGCACAGGGCCCCGGTCGGTTCCATTCGGATTTCGATGGGCTCGCCGTCGATGGGCTGAAGCGGCCCGACTCGCGTCGTCGCGAACCCCTCGACTTGCGCGACGATCGAGAACGACGATGGCGGAGCCGCGATTCGAGCGACGCCGAAATCGTCCGACTCCACCGCCACGTAGCGAACGTCCTCCGCGCCTTCGATCACGAGATTGGCGAGCGCGCGGATCGGCGAGCCGGCCGCCGCGTCCACGAACACCACGGAACAGGGCTTGGCTGGAGGAAGCTGCAAGACGACGCGGCCATGCTGTGACCCGTCCACGGCAGCGCGAACTCTTCGTCCGTCTTCCCACCGCAACGTGAACTCATGGTGCAGCTCCGAGGCCGAGGCGACGCCAACGGCTTGCGGGGCGCAGGCCATCACGCGGAAGGTCCCGTCGGGTCCGGAGTGCAGGAATGTGGAGAACGACCCCTCTCCGCTGCCGACCGAATGTCCGATGGCCGCGAACGCCAAGCCCACGCCGTTCTCGTCCAGAACCACACCTTCGATCCACAGGGGTCGTGAGGCTTGATGCAGCACGAGCGTGACGTCCTGCCCTCGTTGGCGACTCGTGGCCACGCGATCGACGCGGATCGGCTCGTGCGCATCGGATCCCGCGACGAGGTCGTACCACTCGAATCGGAGTTCGTCGAAAGCGAACGTCCCGTCCGCGGCCGAGGTCGCTTCCGCGACGCCATCGACCGCGGCGGTCGACCAGGGCGAGCTCCAAGCCGCACGCTCCCGCGTCGTCGTCGCACGAATCCACGCGCCGCACACCGGACTGCCCGCATCGTCGATCACACGACCACGCAACGAGGCACCGGACTCGAGGACGAGATCGCCGACCACGACGTCGACTCCCGCACTCACCATCGCGGACCGGCTCAGGCCGCGGAATCCCGGCGCCCGGACTTCCATGCGGGCGAAGTCGTCGCCGGTGGGATTCGTGACCGGGATCGAGAACGTGCCGTCCGCACGAACACGATGACGCGCGCGAAGTGAACCGTCGGTATCGAGCTCCATCGAGACTTCGGCGGAACCGATCGCGTGTCCACTCGAGTCGATGACCCGACCGCGCACTTCCGTGGAAGAAGCGCGTGTCGGCGAAGAACGCGAAGCCTCGTCTCCACGCGGGTCCGTGAGGTCACTCCGCGCGACCTCCGGTTCTCGCAACGTGACTTCCATCACGGTCGGTTCGCCGTCCGAGCGATCGTCCGTACTCGAGTCGACGCTCGCGAGGTCGCGACGCACGCCGACGTCGTCACCCCCACCCCACCACCACAACCCCGCCGCGACGACCACCGCCGCCGCCGCGATCCAAGCTTTCGTCGCCACGATCGCTCCTCCGGTCGCGACGACGACTCCGTCGATCGTGCGCGCACCCGCGAGCACGAGCAAGCCCCGCACGCGTTCGCGCCGCGTCGCTTCGTCCGCGGGCAGCAAGCGCTCGCGCAGGAGTTCCTGCGCTCGCTTCAGCCGCGTGCGGATCGTCTCGACGGGCACGCCCTGTCTCGCCGCGATCGCGCGCGGCGGCAGGTCGTCGTAGAACCGCAGCAGCACGGTCGTGCGCAGTGGTTCCGCGAGCTCCAGCACCGCGGCGACGAGACGTCGTCGCTCGTCCTCGAGTTCGAGGATGCGTTGCGGTGACGGGCCTTCGTCGGACTGCCACGTCGCGCGTTCGCGTCGCTCGCGACGGACGTCGCTGCGCCGCGCGTTCGACGCGAGGCGACGCGCGACCGTCGCGAGCCATTGCCGCGACGCGTCGATGCGCGCGGACCACGCCGTCAGCAGGGTCTGCTGCGCGACGTCTTCCGCGAGCGCCGCGTCGGCGAGCACCGCGCGCGCCACGGCGACCACGAAGTCGCGCTGCGCGAGCAAGCGCTCCAGGGAGCCCGATGCGTGAGGTTGAACGGAGTCGTTCGCCATACCGGGAGCCGAGACACCACCGACCGCAAGACCGGTCGGGGAAATCCGTCGGCATCGTGCCGCCGGTCACGGCAGTTCGACGCGCGTCGTCTCTCCCGTCGTCACGACGACGGAGCGGGGCTCGCCGTCCTGTTCGACGATCCACCACGTCCCTCCGGGCAGAGTCGGAAACGTGATCGTCGCAGGCTCCTTCACGAACTTCTCGGCCCGCATCGTCCAGCCGTCCGCATCCGATCGCGTCAGCGTGACCCGCGCCGTCCCGCGCACAGGATCGATCGAGTGCGCGGCGACCTCGAGGCGGCCGGAGTTCACGTTCACGTCGACGCGTTGCTCTCCCGGAGCCAAGGTCAGCGCGCGACGCAGGGCGACCGCGCCCGCGTCGGCGCCGATGCGGATCTCGAGCCATGCCGCGCCCTGCGTGTCGGATTCGAGGGTGAACGCGCCATCGGCGTCGGCTTCGACCGGCTCGGCCAGGATCCGTGCGAACGACCACGCGTCGGCGTTCGACGTCGCGGTGGTCGGACGCTCGAGCAGCGCGACGCGTACGTCGGGCAGCGATCGGCCGTCGATGCGCACCGAGCCAGTCACCGTGGCTCGGTCGCGAGTATCGAGGACGAGGTCGAGGCGCGTCGTCCTGTCGTCGTCGACGATTGCGTTCGCGGGCGGAGCCGCGCGGTTCGTGCCGAACAGCGAACCGGCGAAGACGTCGCCGTCGCGCAATTCGACGCGCCACGCGCCGGCCGCCAAATGTTCGAGGACGTAGCGTCCCGTCTCATCGGTGCGCGTCATGCGCGGCTGGCCGTCCCCGCACGACGCTGCGACGACGATGCCGGCGCGCTCGATCCCGGGAGCGACGAGCACGGTGCCCGTCAGCGTCCCACCCCGTGTCAGACGGACGCGTTGCAGAGCACGCGGACTCGCCGCGCGGATCCCGTCGAGCTCGAGGAGTTCGGTCCGCGTCGTCGCATACCCTGCCGCCGAGACATGCATCGCCGCGTGCGCGACGTCGCGCGGGATCGGCAGCGAGAACGTCCCGTCAGCCGCGCTCGTGACGCCGAGGTACGAGCGCGTGACCCACGACACGACGAAGCCGAAGGCTTCCATCGGATTCGGCAGGGGCTCGCTCCAGGCCACCGCAGCGCCCTCGATCGCCACGCCATTCGCGTCGACGACGACGCCTTCGACGCACGCGGTCGGCTCGAGCACGAGGTCGATGCCGGCATCGGGTCCCGCTGCCGGGAACGGTCCAACTTCGATGCGCTCGTAGCCGAGCGCGGATGCCGTCAAACGCCACGGCACCGAGGGCACGGCGACGAACAAGCCACCGTTCGATCGCGTCACGCCGAACCCACCGTCCTCGGCCTCGACCGCGATGCGAGCGGAGGTCAGTTCGACCACACTCTGCGTGCGCGCGTCGATCGCGCGGACTTCGATGCGCTTCACTTCGGGCACGCGCAGGACGACGTCGTCGCCGCCGGCGCGGAGACCTTCCCTGCGCACGACCCGCCCATCCGGCGCGACGTGCTCGATCGCGTGCGTCGCGTCGATGCCGCAGGTCAGGTCGAACGAACCGGCGTCGTCCGTCGCGATCTGGCTGAACCAACTCCATTGCGCGATCGCGGTGTCCGGGCGACCCTCGCCTTCCCATTCGAGTCGCGCGCGCGGGATCGGCACTCCGCGTTCGTCTTCGAGACGGCCGCGCAGGCGGACTCCCCCCGGCGGTCGCTCGACGACGAGTTCGACATCGTCCGTCACCGCGCCCGCGCGCACCGGGATCTCGTCGCGGGCGCCGACCCACGTGTCCGCGCCGCGCGCGCCGACCGCGACCCAGCCGGGCGCGAGTCCCTCGAGCGCGAATCGGCCGGCCGCGTCCGTAGTCGCCCGCACGCCGCGATCGAGCCCGGCGCGCAACCACGCTCCTTGGACTTGCGTCAGCGACGCGCCGACGACGACGTCGGCGGCCGCCACCACGCGGCCGTCCTGATCGACGACGCGCCCGCGGATCGTGCCGCCCGACGCGAGGCGCAGCGTTCCGATCGGCACGATGCCGACGTCGGGCGCGCGCACCTTGACCGTGCACGCCACGCATCGCGCCGCCGTGATGGCCACGATCAGCGGCGCGCCAGCGGCGACGTCGCCGAGCCCGTCGACGCGGAACCGGCCGTCGGTGCCCGTCGTCGCCTCGGTCGACCAAGGATCGGCGGAGTCGACTCCGACGTGGATCGTCGCCGCAGCGATCGGCTGACCGCGATCGTCGACGACTCGCCCCGACAGCCCACGTTCGCGCGCGACCGTCGATGCGGGATCGACGAGCTCACGCTGCTCGGCGAGCGGCGCGATCGCGGAATCGACCTCGGCCGGCGATGGACTCTCGTTCGGCGCGAGCGCGCTCTCGCTCGCGAGCGGATCCGGATCGCGCTGGGCCCACCACGCGACCCCGACGATCGCAGTCGCGAGACCGACCACGGCGACGAACTTGAACGCCATGAGCAACACTCCGATCGACGCGACGAGGGGCAGCGAAGGGGATTGAAGTCCGGCCAGAGCGATCCACGATCGAGCGCGCGTCGCGTCCAGTGGGCCGTCGAGGGCGAGCGCGTGACGCAGTCGCTCCTGCGCGCGCTTCAAGCGCGTCTTCACCGTCTCGACGGGGATGCGCAAGCGCGCCGCGATCGCGCGCGGCGGCAACTCGTCGAAATGGCGCAGCAACACGACCGCGCGATGAGGCTCGTCGAGCGCGAGCACGGCCTCGACCACGCGCCGACGCTCCTCTTCGCACTCGAGGATCTGCTGCGGCGAGGGCACCACGGAGTCGACGGCCGCGCGCTGCTCGCGTTCGAACCGGCGCTCGCGCGAGCGCCGCAAATTGATGGCAAGGCGGCGCGCAATCGTGGCCAGCAGTCCCGGGGATGCGTCCTCGACGCCGCTCCCGCGCGCCGCGAGCCACGTCTGCTGCACGACGTCGTCGGCGAGATCGGCATCGCGGAGCACGGCACGCGCGACGCCTCGCACGAACGCGCGCTGGCGCAACAGGGATTCGAATGGACCGTCGACGGTGGTCATGACTGGGGAGGAGACAGCGCCGATCGCCGATCGGGTTCACTCGATTCGGGAACGCCACGGCCGCGATATCGTGCCGCCGACCGCGTGTCCCTGTGCGAGGCGAATCCCCGATGTCCGTCGCCGCCGACCCCCGCCGACCCGCTCGTCGACTCGCCGTCGGCTGCGTGGTCGTGGCGTCGACCATCGCGCTGGCGACGCTGGCCTTGCGGCCCGAATTCCTCGCGCGGCGCGTCAGCGCCGACGGTTCATTGCAGCCGTACACCCTGCATTGGCTCGCGATCTACCGCACGATCGCGCTGGCTTGCGCCGGAGCTCTCGCCGGGTTCGGTTGCGCGGTGTTCGCCTCCGCGGCGCGACTCGGCCCGCTGATCGTTCGGCGTGGAGCGCTGCTGCGCAAACTCGGCGTGGCGACGGTCGCGACGGGGCTCACGCTGCTCGGCCTCGAGTTCGCGCTGCGCGCACTCGAATTTTGCGACGACGTCGTGCGCGAGCGTCACGACTTCGAGGCCGCCGCGCGCGCGTTCATGCAGCGGGTCGCGCCCCAACTGAATGCCGACGGATTCCGCGACGATCCATTCGATCGGCCGCGAACGGACGGCGAGCGCCGCGTGCTCGTCGTCGGCGACTCGTTCGCGTTCGGGTTCGGCATCGACGAGCGCGCGCGGACGTTCCCCGCCGCGCTCGAAGCCGAGTTGTCCGTCACGCATTCCGTCGACGTCTTCAACGCCGGAGTGCCCGGTGCGGACACGCGCCGCGAACTCGACGTGCTCGCGTCGACGCTCGATCGCGTCGATCCCGATCTCGTGCTGCTCGCGTGGTACGTGAACGATGCCGAGTCGAACGAGCGCAAACAGGAGTACGTGCAGCAGAGTCGACTCGTGCCGCTGGTGTCGGACGTGCTGCTGCGGTACAGCGCGTTGTGGCGTCGCCTCGAGCCCGCATTGGTCGCGCTGTGCGTGCGCAGCGGAGCGAAAGCGTCGTACCTGGAGCACCTGCGTCGCCTCTACGACGCTCCGAGCGGCGCGGGCTGGACGCAGCGCGAGGAGTTCCAGGCGTTCTTGGCGCGCGCGAAGGGCGACGAACGGAAGGTCGCCGTGCTGTTGTTCCCGCTGGTCGAGGACTTCGACGCGTATCCGATGACCGAGGTCCACGCACTGATCCGCGCGACGTGCGTCGAAGCCAGCGTGCCGTGCTTCGACGTCCTCGACGCGCTGCGTCACGAGTCGGCGTCGACGCTCCAAACGAGCGCCCTCGACCACCACCTGAACGCGACCGGCTGCGCACTCGCGGCCCGCGCGGTCAGTGCGTTCATCCTCCGCGACGCGTTGCTGCGACCCTCGACGGCCGCTCGCTGACCGACGTCGTTCCGCATTTTTTCGCGTGACGCCCCGCGATCGTTCCGGATGGAGCCCTTCTTGCCCACCCGCCGGAGCCAGCCATGCGCACGTTCGCCGTACGGAAAGAGATCGCCCTTCTGCTCGCGTTTTCGCTCGGCCTCGGCGCGTCCGAGACGGCCGCCGGCGACTTCAATGGGGACGGCTTCGACGACCTCGTGATCGGCGCGCCGTACGAATCCGTCGGGACCGCCGCCGAAGCGGGCACGGCGTGGATCACGTACGGCTCGGCAGCGGGGCTCGGCACGACGCCGGCGGGCATGTTCATCCTGCCGCTGGTCGGGCTGCCGGAGGCCGCGGGCGACCGCGTGGGCGCCGCCATCGCCGTCGGCAACTTCGACGGCGATGCGTACGACGATGCGGCGATCGGGGTCCCCGGTCGGACGATCGCCGGGAAATCGCACGCCGGCCTCGTCGTCGTGCTGCGCGGCTCGGAGTTCGGTCTCTCGATCGAAGGCGCGCGACTCTTCCACCAGAACGCGAAGGGCATCAAGGACAAGGTCGACGCCGCCGCCAAAGACCAGCCGACGCACAGCTACGAGGTCTTCGGCACGTCCATGTGCGCGGGGGATTTCGATGGGAATGGCTACGACGATCTCGCGATCGGTGTCGTGGAGTCGCTGAAGTTCAAGAAGCAGTCGATGGACGGTGCGGGCGCCGTCCATGTGCTCTACGGGTCGGGGAAAGGCCTTCGTGCCAAGAAGAACCAGTTGTGGCATCTCGGCGCGAAGGGCATTCCCGGCGATCCCCAGGCCGGAGCCGCGTGGGGGCTGAAGCTCGCCGCCGGCGACTTCGACGGCGACGGCGCGGACGACCTCGTTGCCGGTTCGGAACAAGCCCAGTTCGATGCGGACTCGAAGGGCGCGTTCTCGGTGATCTACGGCAAGCCGAAGAAGGGCCTGCATCGATCCCGCGCCCAGCAGTTCGATGAAGCGTCGATCGGCGGGCCGAGTGCCGGTGGCTATACCGCGTTCACCTACGGCTTCGCGGTCGGTGACTTCGATGACGACGGCCGTGACGATCTCGCGATCGGCAGCCCCGGCGTGACGCTGAACTCTCAGATGCTATGCGGACAGTTCTACGTCATGACCGGACAAGCGACCGGCCTCGACGCCGCGGCCACGCACGTGTGGAACCGCACGCAGTTGCTGGTGAACGGCTTGACCCAACAGAGCCTCTACTTCGCGTCCGAACTCGCCAGCGGCGATTTCAACGGCGACGGGATCGACGACCTGGCGGTCGGCGCACCGGGCCAGACCGCGGGCGGGATCCAAGGCTGCGGTGCGGTGCAGATCTTCCCCGGCACGGCGAGCGGCATCACCGCGCTGTCGGACGTCGTGATCGACCAGAACACCGGCACGATCCCTGGCATCAACGAGTTGGGCGATCAACTCGGGGCGGTGCTCGCGGCCGCCGATTTCAACGGTGACTCGATCACCGATCTGGCCTGCGGAATGCCGTTCCACGAGGCCAACGGCCTCGACTCCGCCGGAGCCGTGCTGATCCTGGTCGGGTCAGGGACGGGCATCGCCACCAACGCCGGATTGTTCATCGACGAGTCGACGGCGGTGATCGGAGCGATGGCCGCCAGTAGCGAGCAGTTCGGCGACGCGCTCGGCAAATGACCGTCGCGGTGGAACGCGCCGACCGCGATCAGTGATCGCGTTCGAGCGCGACGGGTGCTGCCGCGGCGGCTGCGGCCTTGTCGCGTTGCTCTTCCCAATACGACGGTTGACCGAGCAGCTTGCGCGCGAGGTCGTGCCCGAGGCAAACCGTCAGCGCCATGTTGTTGTAGTAGAACTGCCCCGTTCGCCCGACGGAGGCCAGGTTCGGCACCGCGCGGATCTTGTCCCAAAGCACGTTCAGGCGAGCCAAGTAGTCGATCGGGTAGATCGGGTACGCGTCCTTCGCGACGCGCACCTTGACGCCCTCGACGTCTTCGCGCTTCAGGTGCTTCAGCTTGATCAGACCGTCGACGACCTTGGTCTCGAGGTCCTTGCGGTCGATGTCCTCGAGCCCTTGCGGCGGCGAGTATTCGGCGCAGACCGAGTCCTTGCCGGCCGGCGCGAGGCACTTCACCGCGCGCGTCGGGAAGTACAGGCGGTTGAAGATGAGGTCCGGTTCGCCGTAGTACGTGTAGAGGAAGTCGGCGTTCGTGATCGGCTTCTTCGTCGTCACGTAGACCAGCGCGATCGACAAGTAGTCGACCTTCGCGCGCGGCACGTCGAGGCAATCGGCGAGCTCGTGGATCGATCCGGTCCAGACGACGTGGTCGGGCGCGTCGATCGCTCCGCTGCCCCACTCCACGCGCGTGATCCGGCCGCTGGCATCGCGCGTGAGTTTCGTCCCGCCCGAGTTCGTGATCAACGTGCCACCGAGGCGCAGGAACTCGTCCTTGATGCCCTCGGCGATCATGCCGATGCCGCCATGCGGATACATGACGCGCGGCATGTTCTTCGACCGCAGGTTGAGCCACATCTTGTAGGCGATGTCGATCGACTTGATCAGCTTCTTCTTCAGCGACGGCGGCGCCGGCTTCGTGGCCATGCGCTGGCCCGAGACCTTCGACAAGTAGCGGTCCTGTCCGGTGTCGATCTCGTTCGCGATCGTGCGGCGCGCGAGGATCCACCAGTCGCGGTGCAGCTCGCCGCCCTTGATCGCCGGCAGCTTCTTCTCGATGTACGGCCCGAAGAACGTGTCGTACATCGACTGGCCGTACAGGAACTTGGTGAAGCCCTGGAAGTCCTGCTCGGTCGGGTGCTCGCTCTTCACGAGCTTCTTGAAGTTGTGGATCATCGCCGCGGGCGGCAGCTTGAACAGCGACCCCACGGTCGGCGGCCACGCGATCTCGCGACCCTTGAAGTGCGCGCTGATGCGGAAGTCGATCTCGTCCTTCGGGCCGCGCACGAGCTTGCGCGCGTAGTCCGACACGTCGGGGCGCACGTTCAAGAAGAAGTAATGCGGGCCGACGTCGAAGACGAAGCCGTCGTCGACGAACGAACGCGCGAGACCGCCGACGCGGTCGCGACGTTCGATCAGCGTGACTTCATGTCCGGCAGCAGCGAGGCGTTCGGCGGTCGTCAGCCCGCACAGTCCGGCACCGACGACGACGTAGCGTTTGCGGGTCAGGATCAGGCTCCTTCGTCTTCGTGAACGAGATCGTCGCCGCCCCCCACACGCTTCGCCTTCTTGCGGTCGTTCTCGTCGAGCAGTCGCTTGCGCAACCGGATCGAGTCCGGCGTCACTTCGACGAGTTCGTCGTCGTCGATGTATTCGAGCGCTTCTTCGAGTGCGAACACGCGGGGCGGGGCCAACCGGATGTTCTTTTCGGCACCCGCGGACCGCATGTTGGTGAGTTTCTTCTCGCGACCCACGTTGATCGTCAGGTCGCCGGGCTTGCAGTGCTCCCCGACGATCTGACCGACGTAGACCTCGTCCTGCGGCCCGACGAAGAACATGCCGCGATCTTGCAGCAGTTCGAGCGCGTAGAACGTGACCGGATGCGATTCCATCGAGATCAACGCGCCGTTGATGCGGTGCGGGATCGAGCCCTTGAAGAACTCGTACTGATAGAAGCTGTGGTGGATGATCGCTTCACCCTGCGTCAGCGTCAGCAGGTGCGTGCGCAAGCCGATCAGGCCGCGCGACGGCACGTGGAACTCGAGATGCGTGAGGTTGTTCTTCGTGTCCATCACGGCGACTTCGCCGCGGCGCGGACCGAGGACCTCGATGACCTTGCCGGCGTGCTGCTGCGGGACGTCGACGACGAGGATTTCGATCGGCTCGGCCTTCTTGCCGTTGATCTCGCGGTAGATCGGGCGCGGCTTGCCGACCGCGAACTCGAAGCCTTCGCGGCGCATGTTCTCGATCAGGATGCCGAGGTGCAGCGTGCCGCGACCCGAGACCTTGAAGGCGTCCGGGTCCGCCGTGTCCTCGACGCGCAGCGCGACGTTGCTCTGCAGTTCCTTGTACAGGCGCTCGCGCAGGTGGCGCGAGGTCAGGAAGTCGCCCGAGCGGCCCGCGAACGGCGAGGAGTTGACGTAGAAGACCATCGAGATGGTCGGCTCGTCGATCGTGATGAGCGGCATCGGGATCGGGTTGTCGATGTCGGCGATGGTGTCGCCGATGTCGATGTTCTCGATGCCTTGCACCGCGCACAGATCGCCCGCTTCGACTTCGTCGACCGGCTTGCGTTCCATGCCTTCGAACGAGAACAAGCCGCCGACGTTGACGTCCTTGCGCTTGCCGTCGCGGCGCAACACGGCGACGCGGCGCTTCGTCTTCAGGATGCCGGCGTAGACGCGGCCGATCGCGATGCGACCGACGTATTCGTTGTAGTCGAGCGACGTGACCTGGAACTGCAGCGGCTCGTCGATCGGCGCGCGCGGCGCCGGCACCGATTCCATGATCACGTCGAGCAGCGGACGCATGTCCTTGCGCTCTTGGTCGAGTTCACGGATCGCGAACGAGTTCTTGCCGGAGGCGTAGCAGACCGCGAAGTCGAGCGCTTCGTCGTCGGCGCCGAGTTCGACGAACAGGTCGAACACTTCGTCGAGCACTTCGTGCGGCCGCGCGTCGGGGCGATCGATCTTGTTGATGCAGACGATCGGCCTCAGCTTCTGCTCGAACGCCTTCTTCAGCACGAATCGCGTCTGCGGCATCGGGCCTTCGAACGCGTCGACCACGAGCAGCGCCGAATCCGCGAGCTTGAGGACACGCTCGACCTCGCCGCCGAAGTCGGCGTGGCCGGGCGTGTCGATGACGTTGATCTTGGCGTCGTTCCAGCGGATCGACGTGTTCTTCGCCAGGATCGTGATGCCGCGCTCGCGTTCGAGCGCGTTGTTGTCGAGCACGAGTTCGTCACCGACCGTGCGCGCTTCGACGGCGCCCGTGAACCGCATGAGGCGGTCCACGAGCGTCGTCTTGCCGTGGTCGACGTGCGCGATGATCGCGATGTTGCGCAACTTGGAATTGCGGCGCACATCGGCGGCCGGGACGATCGTGCTCTCAGGCATAGAGTCCGCGCTTCTTGGTGACGCTCGCCACGCGATCGACGGCCACGATGTAGGCCGCCGTACGCATGTTCGTCTTGTATTGCTCGGCCGTGGAGTGAACCTCGGCGAACGCCTTTTGCATCTTCTGGACGAGTTCCTTGTTCACTCGTTCCTCGTCCCAGAAGTAACCCATGCGGTCCTGGACCCACTCGAAGTAGGAGACCGTGACACCGCCCGCGTTCGCGAGGATGTCCGGGCAGACCAGCACGCCCTTGTCGTCGAGGATCGCGTCGGCATCGGCCGTCGTCGGGCCGTTCGCGCCTTCGACGATGATCTTCGCCTTCACGTTCTTCGCGTTCTTCGCCGTGATGACGTTCTCGGTCGCGGCCGGCACGAGCACGTCGCACTCGACCTCGACGAGCTTGTCGGCGTCGAGCGGCTTGCTGCCCTTGAAGCCGACCACGGACTTCGTCGCCTTCACGTGCGCGTGGAGCTTCGCGACGTCGAGGCCGAGCGGATTGTGGATCGCGCCCTGGATGTCGGAGACGGCGACGATCTTCGCGCCCTGCTCCGCGATCAGCGTCGCGGCCCAACCACCGACGTTGCCGAAGCCTTGGATCGCGACCTTCGCGCCCTTCAGCTTCATCTTCTTCACGGCGGCGGCGCATTCGAGCGTCGCCAGCACGCCGCGACCGGTCGCGGCCGAACGGCCGGCGGAGCCGCCGAGCCCGATCGGCTTGCCGGTGACGACCGCGGTCGTCGCCTGGCGCACGTGCATCGAGTAGGTGTCCATGAACCAGGCCATGACCTGTTCATTGGTGTTGACGTCGGGCGCCGGCACGTCCTTGTCCGGGCCGATGATGTCCATGATCGCGGCCGTGTAGCGGCGCGTCATGCGTTCGAGTTCACCCTGGGACAACGCCTTCGGGTCGCAGATGATGCCACCCTTGCCGCCGCCGAAGGGAACGTTCACGACGGCGCACTTCATCGTCATCCACGCGGCCAGCGCGCGGACTTCGTCGATGTCGACCTTGGAGTCGTAACGGATCCCGCCCTTGGCCGGTCCGATCGCCGTGTTGTGCTGGACGCGGTAGCCCGTGAACACACGGAAGGTGCCGTCGTCCATCAGGACCGGCACCGCGACCGTGAGCTCACGAGTCGGCGTCTTCAGGATGTCGCCGAGCCCGGGATCGAGCTTGAGGTACTTGGCAGCGTTGTCGAAACGCTTCTTGAACTGTTCGAAGGGGTTGTGTTCAGCACCGGCCGCAGCGCCACTCATCGCGCGCACTCCGAGTTCGGGACAGGGGACGGAAAGCGCGGAGCTTACCCCACGATCCCGGGCACGGGCAAGGCGAGTGCTCAAACGCCGCAGGGGAGCCCAAATGGAGCGCCACGACGCACGGGTCCCCGGAACGGTGACTTCGCATCCGTCACGGTCGAATCCGCGATCCGTTCCGGACGCGGCGCTCGACTCAACGGGAGCCCGGATCGGCCGGCGCATCGGTGCGCGCCAGTGCCGCATTCAGGTCGCCGAGCGCTTCGATCGCGCGCCGCCGAGTCTCAGGGTCGATCGCGGGGTCGGCGAGCAGCGCCTCCACCAAGCCCTTCGATTCGACGCGCCGCCCGCACGAGGCCACCATGCGCGCGTGGTTGTATCGCATGATCATCGTGGTCCTTGCGTCCGGACCGAGCACGGCGCAAGACAACGCTGCGCACTCCGCGAACGCCTCGGCCGCCTCGGCGTACTTGCCTTGTTCCCCGAGCGATTGAGCGAGCACGGGCACCGCTTCCAGCCGCAGCGCGTCGTCGGCGCATTCCCGGGCGGAATCGTCCGCCGCGGCCGCTTCGCGCTCGGCGTCCGCGAACCGCCGCAGTCGCAACAACAGCGAGCTGAAGTTCGTCCGCAACAGCGTGACTTGGCGAAGGTCCCCGAGGTCTCGTGCCGCGGCGACGGCCCGATCGTAGAGCGCTTGCGCCTCCTCGATCCGGCCGGTGCTCGCGATCGCGTACGCACGGGCGCCGAGAGTCATCCGCGGCGCCGGATGCCCATGGCCGAGCAACTCCACCTGTCGCGGATGCACGATGCCGAGGATGCGCTCGGCGCGGTCGAGCTCCCCCGCGTCGATCAGCGCCATCGCGAGGTTCGTCCACTCGACCAATGCACCGGTGTCCCGTTCGTCGGGGGACGGTTGTTCGCGCCCACGCAACCGCGACATGTTTTGGAGCAGCGCGATCGCTTCCGACGGCGCGCCCTGTCGGCGCAACGCGACCGCGCACGAACCGCGCAAGAGGTCCACGACTGCGTCATCGAATCGTCCCGCTTCCGCGAGGTCGACCAATTGGCGATGGAGGACCACGGCTTCGTCGTACCGCTGCTGGAGACGCAGACACTGCGCGACGATGTCGCGCGCCCAGAGCTCGTCGATCCCGGCCACCGGAGTTCCCGCGCGCCAATCCCCGGCGATCGACTCGGCCATCACCATGGCCTCCGCGATCGCGCCGGAGTCGAGCAGCGCCCGAGCGAGCTGCCGCGTGAGCACGATGCGATCTCGCGACGTCGACGTCGGCGCGTCGTCGAGCGCGGCCGCTGCCGCGCGATAGTGCTCGATGGCATGCGACGGCACGCCGAGATCGCTGAACACGTCCGCGAACCTCGTGTGCAGCGTGGCGCGGACTCCGGGCCGGTCCGCGAATCGCTCGTCGATCCACGGCGCCGCACGCTCCATCGCGTCGCGGACGGTGATGTCGTTCCGTCCTTCCCGCGGACTCGCGCCCGCGAACACGTCGCCGAGGAACGCGGCGACCGCGACGGCGTCGACGCTGTGACGTTCGGCGTCGAGTTGAGCGCGCCGCGCGTCCTCGCGGGCCACGGTGGCTCGCCACCAGCCCCACGTCGACGTGATGCCACCGGCGATCAATACGACGACGAACGCCGCGATCCACGCGACTTCGACGCGGTGCAGAGCGGCCATGCGCCACAACCGCTCGAGCGGTCCCTGATCGCGCGCCAGGGTCGGCTCGCCGCGGCGCAACGCACTCAGGTCTTGCGCGAGTCCCCTCGCGGTCGAGTAACGCCGCGCCGGGTCGGGATCCAACGCCTTCAGCAAGATGCTCTCGAGATCCTTCGAGATCGTGGGGTCGAGCGAGCGCGGTCGCGTCGGCAGGCGCCGACTCTGTGCGACACACTCGGCGAGACTCGCGCCGTTGCCGGGAGACGGGCTCTGCCAAAACACCAACTCGTGCAGGATCAGTCCGAGTGCGTACACGTCCGAGGGTGGGCCGACTCGATCGGCGCCGCCGTCGAGCTGTTCCGCGCTCATGTAGCGCAGCGTGCCGAGCAATTCGCCGCTGCGCGTCATCGACGGGTCGTCGAACATGCGCGCGATGCCGAAGTCGATCACGCGCACTCGGCCGTCCGCGCCGACGAGCACGTTCGACGGCTTCAGGTCGCGGTGCACGACGCCGTGTTCGTGCGCGAATCCGACCGCGTCGCAAACCGGCAGCAGGAGATCGATGCACTGATCGCGAGTCGCGTTCACCGCACGCGCGTGGGACAGCACGTCCCGTGCGCCGGGGACCAGCTCCATCGCGATGTACGGCAGCCTCGCGCTCACGCCCGCGCTCGCATCGACGTGTGTGCCGGCCTCGTAGATGCGCGCGATGACGGGGTGGTCGAGCAGCGCAAGGACCTTCGCCTCGCGTTCGAAGCGCGCGAACGACGCTCCGGAACCGATGGCACCACGCAACACCTTCAGTGCGACGTGCCGTTGCGGTTCGTCTTGCACGGCTTCGTACACGACGCCCATGCCGCCGGACGCGAGCTCGCGTACGACGGCATAGCGGCCCACGCGCGACGGCGGCCCCACGAGCGCACCGTTCAACGCGGCCACACGCACGCGCGCTCCGACCGCGCACCAGGCGTCGTCGCCCTCGTCGCCGTCGTCGTACGCGAGCCACGCCGAGACTTCCGCGCGCAGAGCCGGCTCCTCGCACGTCGCCGACACGAACTCCGCGCGCGAGAGCGCGTCGAGCTCCAGAGCGCGGTCGAGGATCGACTTGGCGGCCGCCCACGACGGGCCGTTCACGTTCGAGTTTCCGTGTCGTCGCGGTCTGGGTCGGTCTCGATCGGATCGAGCGACCTCCGCAGGAACATGCGTGCGAGGCGCGATTGCCGCTTCACCGTCGACTCCGAAGTGCCCAACGTCGCGGCCGTCTCTTGCACGCCGAGGCCGAGGAAGAAACGCAGTTCGACGATGCGGACGAGTTCGGGATCCACGCGTTCGAGCTGTTCCAGCGCATCGTGGATGCCACAGACGACGGCGGCATCGTCGACGACGCTCGCACCGGACGACGTCGACGCAGCGGCGACGCGATCTCCCCCGCGCTTCAACGCGGCGCGAGCGCGCGAATGGTCGACGAGGACGCTGCGCATCGCGCTCGCTGCGACGGCGAAGAAGTGCCGACGATCCTCGTAGTTGCCGTGGCTGCCGCCTGCGAGCTTCACCCAAGCTTCATGCACGAGCGCGGTCGGACCCAGGGTCGGAGTCGCGCCGAAGCGACCACGCAGTGCGGGGCCGTGCGACGCGGCCATCGCTTTCAATTGGTCGTAGACGGTGCGTAGCAGCAGGTCCGCCGCGTCGCGATCTCCGTCGCGCATGCGCTGGAGCAGCGCCGTGATGTCAGCCATGCGCCGATTCCACGGCACGACGACCCGACAACGCAAGGGGCGGGCACGCGCGCGCAGCGTTGCATTCGAGGGCCCGCTACGATCCGAACCTCGTCGTTCGAGAATCCGAGAATTGCTGACCCAGGGATTCGCCACTTTCCGTTTCGCCTCGGGACGGTCTGCCTTGCCGCAGGCGCGAATGCCGTCCCCAAGGAGTCGGCCATGCGTCTACGCCACCTGTTCCTCGCGGCGAGCTTCGCCAGCTTCCCGGCGTCGAGCTTCGCCGCGACCGTCCACGTCGTCTCGTTCGCGCCCGGGCCCGGCGTCGACTTCACCAGTGCCCAAGCGGCCGTCGACGCCGCCGCCCCCGGTGACGTGATCCTGTTCCGCCAAGGCGCGTACGGATCCGTCACGATCGCGGGAAAGGGGATCACGCTGGTCGCGGATGCCGGCGCGATCGTGCACCTGTCGGCGCCGTTCTCGTTCAGCGCGAGCATGGGTCCGCAGTCGTTCCACAACGTCGTGCGCGACGTCCCCGCAGGGCAGCGCGTCGTGTTCCGCGGCATCGGGTCGATGCGAGGACTCGAGATCGTCGACTGCGACGGCGCGGTTTGGATCGAAGACTGCACCGTCGGCGGAACGGCGCCGGCCTTGCGCGCGATCGACTCCGTGCGGGTCGATCTGATTCGCGGTTCGGTGAACGGACCGAGCGGCTACGTCGACACGGCCGTCCAGACGATCGTTCCGACCGGCGACGCGGCGTGGATCGTCGGCTCGCACTTCTGCGCCGTCGGCGCTTCGATCGTCGGCGGCGACGGCAAGGACTTCGCGTTCACGCAACTCGGCCCGACATCGCCGACGGATGCGGGCCGGGGGCTCGTGCTCGATTCGGGCGCGACGGCTTGGCTCGAAGCGTCGACGATCACCGGCGGGACCGGAGGCGACGGCGCAGGTTCGCGGGCGCAGCTCTACTGCTTCAACGGCGGCAACGGCGGAGTGGGTCTGCGCGTGATCGCCTCGACCGCGACGCTGCGCAACGCATCGATCCTCGGAGGCCCGGGCGGCAGCGTCGTCGGCTCGTGCCTGTTCTGGACGCTGTCCCCGGGCATCGGCGCGAATGCGGTCGACGTCGTCTCCGGCAGCGTCACGACGTCCGACTTCAGCGGCGGCTCGATCGCGCTGTCGTCGCCGACTCGGGAGTCGCAGTCGACGACGTTGTCGCTGACCGGTTCGGCGAACGGCGCCGCCGTCTTGTTCGTCGGCACCTCGCTCGCGACCGGTCCGGCGGCCACTCCGCTCGGATCGACGCTCGTGTCGCCATCGACGTTCGTGGCGCTGATTCCGCTCGGCCCCGCTGGTTCGATCGGCGTACCCGTGACGCTGCCCTTGCTGCCTGCCGGCATCGACGCTGCGTCGTTGTTCACGCAGGCGGCGTTCTGTTCGTCGGTCGACGGCTGCGCATTCGGCGCCGCGTCCGAGTTGACCGTGCTCGACTCGTCGTACTGATCCGGACGACCGCGCGCACGGTCACCGCGACTTCGTCAACTCGAAGATGCGGACCCGCTGCCCCATGACGTAGCCGGCGCGCTCCGGGTACTTGCTCGCCAATGCGGCGACGACCGGAGCTTCGCCGACCCCGGTCCACGTCGCCGACAAGTACACGTCGAACGGGCCTTCCTCCGCGATGGCTCGTTCGACATCGGCTTCGGTCAGGACGTTGCCGCGCACCACGCGATCGGCAGCGAAGCTGAACTCGGGGTAGACGAGCAGGTCGGATCGCGTCGGGTTGTAGAACGGGATGTTCGTCAGCACGCGCTCGGTCTGCGCGATCGAACCGCGGACCTGCGTGCCGATCTGCACGTGGATGCCGTGCCTGGGGTCGCCCTCGCGGCCGTACCACGCTTCGCGCGACGCGACCGCGGACACGCCGATCGCCGCGAGCAGGGCGAGAACGACCAACACACCGAAGCCCTCGCCGAACCGGCGCTCCGCCGACGCGCGCAACGCCTCGACGACCGCGCCGCACGCGAGCGCGACACCGGGCACCAACAAGAACGTCCAGTAGTCGTGGATGAATGCGCCGGCCGGGAACAACACGACGTGCGCGACGCCGGTCGCGAGCAACACCGCGACGACGCGTTCGAACTCCGAGTCCTGAAACCGTGCAGGACGGCGCAATGCCGGGATCGCGGCGAGGACCGTGAGTGCGAGCGCCGCGGGCGTGAACATCGCCACGACGCCACCGAACCACTTCGCGAGTTCGGCGCCGAGCTTCACTCCGGGCAGCGTCAACGCACTCCACGAACGGATCCCGGCCGAGCCGGTGAAATCGCCGCCGACCGACAGACCGCTCGCGCGGATCCACACGACGAATGCGAGCACGAACGCGATGCACAGCACGGGCAGCCACAGCACGCGACGATCCGTGCGCGTGCCGCGGCGTGCGAACTCGGCGAGCGCGAGGAATCCCGCCGCGTAGGCCGCCGACCAGTCGGAGAGCAGCCCGAGCAGCAATCCGCCGGCCGCGAGCCATGGCCAACTCGAGCCGTCGCGCGCGCGACAACGCAGCCAACCGAGCAACATCGCGAGGACGCCGAGCACGACGAACGGCCCTTGCGGATCGACGTGGCCGCCATAGATCACGGCGATCGGCAACGCGCCGCAGACCGCGGCCGCCACGAACGGACCGATGCCGCGCAACAGCCGCCGCGCGAGCACGAACAGCAGCAGCGGCACGCACACGCCCGCGATCCAGAACGGCAATTGCGCCGAACGCTCGCTCTCGCCGAGGACGGCGAATGCGAGACCGACCACGACCGGCGTCAGCGGCGGATGATGGACGTACGGGATACGTGGCGGGACGTCGTCCGGATCGTTCACGTCGCGCGGCACACGTCCCGGCGTGAGGTTCGGCACGCCGCCGTGCGCGAGGAAGCCGTCGCGGACGTAGTTGCGCCCCGCGAGCGCGTAGCGCGCCGCGTTGTGCGCGAGGAAGCCGAAGCGGAACGGCTCGGTCACCGGCACCCACGTCGACCACGCGCCGAAGCCGACGCCCAAGCACAACACCAGCCAGGCCACGAGCCGAAATGGACCGGACAGCGGCGTTGCGGCTCCCGCGTTCATGCGGTCACCACGGCAACAGCGCGCGCAACGCCGCCTTCACCAATTGACCGAACGAGATGCCCGGCGGCTGCGGCGTGATCGAGTCGACCGTCGCGCCACGCAACTCCGTGAGGCGCTGCGTCGTGGTCTTGTCGAGATCGGCACGCAGCTCCGCGCGCCGCGTGCACAAATCGAGCAAGGCCTCGCCGCCGACGCGGATCACTTCCGCGCCCTCGGGTCCGGCGACCACGTTCGTGGTGCGCGGCACGCCGCGCAACACGCCGATCTCACCGAAGAAGTTGCCGGACTCGATCGTGCGCGTGCTGCCGTCTTGCAGCGTGACTTCGCAATTCCCGAACCGCACGAAGTAGATCGCGTCCGATCGCTCGCCTCTCTTCACGATCGCGTGACCCGGTTCGAACGTGACGAGCATCGCGTTCTCGGCCAGGAACGTGCGGTCCGACGGCGTCGTGTTCGACAGGAACGTCGCGTTGCGTTCGAGCACGTGCACCACGAGCTCGGTCTTGTCGCGGCGCTCCTGCGCGATCTGCTTGAGCTCCGTGTAGTCGATCTGGTGCTCGGTCTGGATCGGGAACGGGATCGAGATGCCCTTGGTCCGGAACGCGTACCAGATGTTCGTGCGGATGCGGTCCTCGACCGTCCAATGCTTGCGGTAACCGTGGATCCAGATGCGCAGCGTGTAGTTGATCGCGAAGTCGCCGTAGCTCATCGTCCACGCTTCGGGCACCGGCTGATCGAGCACGTCGGGATCGGCGTTCGCGACCGACAGCAGCGTCTCCTTCACCACCAGCGGCGGATCGTCGTAGCTCGCGCCGATGTCGATGCGCAGCGCGATGACCGGCGTCGGCCGGTCGTAGTTCAGCATCACTTCGCCGGCGATCTTGTTGTTCGGGACGATCACCATCTGGCCGTCGGACGTGACGATGCGCGTCGACCGCCAGGTCTTCTCGACCACGACGCCCTTCAAGCCACCGTCGCCGATCTGGATGTACTCGCCCTTGCGATAGAGGTTCTCGGCCTCGAGCGAGAGACCCGCGAACAAGTTGCCGAGCGTCTCTTGCAGCGCGAGACCGACGATGATCGAGCCGACCGTGGCCGACGCCAGCAGCGCGCCGAACTCGATCTCGGGCGCGCGCAACTTCAGCGCGATCGGCACGAGCAGCAGCATGATCCCGATCTTCAGCACGCCGCGATGCAGCGCGAGGAAGTACTCGCCGCTCTTGCGCCAGCGCCACCAGCTCGACGCCGCGACGATCACGTGCGTGACCACGAGGATCAGCAGCGCGTCCTTCGCGAGGTCGACGTAGCGCACCTCCTTGCCCGGTGCTTGCCACACGCCGCTCGGCAAGTGGTTCGGCCACCACCGATCGAGCGCCAGCAGCGGGATCCACGCGAACGCGAGCAACAGGCCCGCGGTGCGCAGATCGCCCTTGCTGCGCAGCCCGAGCTTCAGGCCGAGCAGCAACGCGTAGGCAGCGACGATGGCAACGACGACGTCGGTCATGGAGCGTGAGCTTCCGGCGAGTGGATCAGGCGCGCGACGATTTGAGCGTGCGGACGACCAGGTAGACGCACATCAATGCGATGACGACGATCGTCAGCGGACCGGCGAACTCCGCACGCCAGTTCATGAACTCGGCGCTCGCGTTCGCTGCCGCGAGCGCGACGGCGACGCCCATCAGCGACTCACCGGTCACGAGTCCGGACGCGAGGATCAAGCCGACGTTTTCGCGATCTTGGCGCACCTGCGCCGGCTGCGACCTCGACGCTTGGTTGACCCACCAGTTGAGGACGCCACCGACGAAGATCAGCACCGACAGTCCGAACGGCAGATAGATGCCGACCGCGACCGCGAGTACCGGGAAGCGGAAGTCGGACTTGCGCGCTTCTTGGATCTTGTCGAGCACGATCAACACGACGGCGAGCACGCAGCCCACGCCGATGAAGCGCCAGTCGAGACCTTCGCCGAAGATCGCGGTCGACACGTCCTTCATCAGGTTCGCCTGCGGCGCGCCGAACGGCTCGACTCCTTCTTTCACCGCGCGACCGATGCCCTGTGACGCATCGAGCGTCGCCATGACCCCGGGGATCACGAGCGCCGAGACGACGGCGCCGAGTACGAGGCAGGCTTGCTGCTTCCACGGCGTCGAGCCGACGACGTGTCCGCACTTGAGGTCTTGCAGGTTGTCGCCGGCGATGCAGGCGCCGGTGCAGATGATCGACGCGAGCACGATGACGGCAGCCGGTCCGATCTTCGCCATGTTGCCGTCGGTCCCGATCAACGCCGACAACACGAGCGCAGACGCAATGACCGTGGCCATCGTCACGCCAGAGACCGGGTTGTTCGAACTCCCGACGAGTCCGGCCATGTACCCGGCCACGGCGGTGAACAGGAAGCCGAACACGAACACGAGCAGCGTCATGACGCCAGCGACCAGTTCGCGCGACGCGACACCTTCGATGACGGAGTAGAAGCAGAAGTAGAGCGGCACCGCCGTGACCGCGAGCACGATCAACAGGATCGGGAACGGCGTGTCGCGCTCGGTGCGCGGGATGCCACCGCCGCCCGCGGCGCTCGACTTCATCGCCTGGATGCTCGCGCGCACGCCGGCCGCGAGGGGCTTCAACAGATTCAGGATCGACCAGATGCCGCCGACGATCATCGCGCCGACGCCGATGCGACGGCAGTCCTTGAACGCTGCGCCGGCGATGTCCTCCCAACTGCCCGCGGGAATCGCCGACACCGCGAGCGTCGGATCGAGCCCCGCATCGCCGAGGACCTCCGCGGTGTGCAACCACCAGTGGATCGGAACGGCGACGATCGTGCCGATCACCGCGCCCATGAACACGAGCGTGCCGATGTTGAGTCCGACGAGGTAGCCCACGCCGAGCAACGACGGCGCGAGCGTCGCGTCGGCCATGAACAGCCACTTGCCGGACACCCACAGCTTTGCGGTGGCGACGCCTTCGGCCATCCAGTGCAGGCCACCCTCGACCAGCTTGAACGCCGCGGCGAACCCTGTGGCTTCGAGCAACAACCGGAAGCCCTGCTTGCCGAGCTTGCTGTCCTTCGCGACGTCGGTCGCGGTGTCGACCGGTCCGGTCTTCAAGACCTCGGCGGTTGCGACGCCCTCGGGGAACGCAAGGTTCATGTCGACGATCAGCGCTCGCCGCAGCGGCACCGAGAACACGACGCCGAGGACACCACCGAGCGACGCGAGCCCCACGATCGGCCAGAACCGATAGCTGTCCCACGCCCCCATCATCACCAGCGCGGGGATCGTGAAGATCACGCCGGACACGACCGATGCGCCGGCCGAGGCGATGGTCTGGACCTGGTTGTTCTCGAGGATCGTCGAGCGCTTGAACATCCGCAGCACGCCGAGCGAGACCGCGGCGGCCGGGATCGACGCGGCGACCGTCATGCCGACGCGCAGGCCGAGGTAGGCGTTCGCGGCCGCGAGCAGCGCCGCGAGCACGAGCCCGAGCAGCACTCCCTTCACGGTCACTTCGTCGATCGTGCGCTCGGGGCCGACGACCGGTCCCGTGCTCTTGTCGGTGGGCGTGCTCATGAACCCTCCCGCGCGCCGTGGGCTCGGCATCGCGGACGAAGAAGGACCCGCGGAAAGGCCGTGTTGTAGCGACCGGATCGGTCGGCGCATCGACCTCGTCGAGGACGCGCGGCGCGAAGCGGGCCCAGCCCTCGATGCGACTGCTATCCTGCGCGCCGCGCCGACGCTCCGGTGGACGACGGCGAAAAGGAACCGCGATGAAGCTGCATGTCCTCGGTTGCTCGGGCGGCTCCGCCCCCGGCCATCAACCCACATCGTTCCTCGTCGACGACTGCGTCGCCATCGACGGCGGCGCGATCACCACGGTCTTGTGCGAAGAAGGCCAGGAGAAGATCGACCACGTCCTGATCTCGCATTGCCATCTCGATCACGTCGCGACGTTGCCGTTCCTGCTCGACAATCGCTTCGCGCGCCAGCGCCGCCCGATCCGTTTCTACGGCAGCGAGTCGACGCTCGACGACCTCAAGACCGGTCTGTTCAACAACCGCATCTGGCCCGACTTCACCCAACTGAAGAACCGTAAGTCGGTCGCGCTCGAACTCCAGATCGTCCACGAGCATCAACCGTTCCCGGTCGCGCACCTGAAGGTCACGGCACACACGATGGTGCATCCGATCCCGTGCTTCGGCTTCCTCGTCGAAGACGCGGACTCGTCGATCTTCATCGCGGGAGACACCAGCGATGCCGACGCGATCCGCGCGTTCTGCGCCGACCGACCTACGTTGAAGGCCATCGTGCTCGAAGTGTCGTGGCCCGATCGCATGGAGGAACTCGGACGCATCGCGGGCCACGTCGTACCGAAATTCCTCGCGCCGGCGTTGCCGCTGCATCCGAGCGCCGAACTGCTGATCAGCCACGTCAAGCCGTTCTATCGAGACGAGGTTCTGACCGAACTCCGCGCACTGGGCGCGCCGATGCGGATCCTCGAGGACGGCGACGTCCTGACGTTTTGACGGCAGGGCCGAAATTACGAATTCGAGGGCTCGCGTCTGCTGGCCCGGAACCGGTTCGGTACCACCCAGATCCGCGTTGCGTGACCCGACGCTCGATCGAACTCCTCGACTCTGGCCGCGACGTCACGATCGCCCCCAAACTCTCCAGTGGGCGCGCCATTGCGGGCGCGGCACGCGATCGAGTTCGAGAAAGCCCATCGAGCCATGCAAATGGGAGCCGGCTCTGCCGCGCCACCCCTGTGACACGGCAGAACCGAGCTCCGCCAGACGTCTTTCCACGCGCAGCCAGATGCGCGCGACCACACACCATGGTGTGGCCCATGAACTCTCCGCAGAGGCTCCCGGAAGTTTCAAGAAAAGTGAAAAGTGCATTCTGATCCGACGACCTGGTGCGCAGCGGGCCCGCGACGGGTTAGGCTTCCGCGCGATGGAAGCCCCGACGACGGACCGAAGTCTCGCCGAGCGCGCGCGCGCACGCGACTCCGCAGCGATCGAAGTGCTCATCGAGCGCCTCCGCTGCGTCGTTCCGATCATGTCCATGATCAACGCACGCCTCCCGCGCCCACTTCCGCCCGAAGAACTCGACGAGGCTGCTCAGAACGCACTCGGTTCCATTTGGTTGAAACTGCCGCGCTACACCGGCGACACCCGTCTCGAGGCCTGGGCCTTCGGCTTCTGCCGAGTCGAATTGATGAATGCGGTCCGCCAACGAACGCGAAGCACGCGCATGCTCGCGCTGCCCGAGATCCCCGCACCGACGCGTGAGTCGCTGCCGGACGAATACGATCGCGTCGAGCGCGCGCTCGCCAGCATCGATCGCCGGCGCGCCGACGTCATTCGGTTGAAGCACTTTTCCGATTTGAAGTTCGACGAGATCGCGCGCCGCGAGTCGGTGCCGACGAACACGGCGAAGACTCTCTACTACCGCGGGGTCCAAGACATCCAAGCTCTGTTGCGCACGACGCCCGCCCGGGAGATCGCATGACTCCGCACGACTCGACGCACGAACGCGAACTCGAGGAACTCTTGACGCGTGACGATGCGGAGGCAGAAGAAGCTCTGCGATCGCTCGCGACCGAGTGCGCGCGTTGCGCTCAGGAAGTCGAAGACTTCCACGCGACCGCGGCGTCGCTCGACGCGGCGCTCGGCGCGGATGCAGTGTCGATCGACCTTGCGCAGGAGGAGATCCTGGCCGCCGCGCGCACCGCACCACTCGGCTCCCGTGAAGGCGTCATCGAAGCCGGCATCCGCGTCGGCGCCCTGCCGCTCAGCGCTCGACAGCCGCGCCGCGGATTCCTGGTTCCGGCTGCGGCACTGTCGGCCGCGGCAATCGCGCTGTTCTCGTTCTGGCTGGCCCGCACGCACACGAGCCCCGCGACGACCCCGATCAGCGACCCTTCGAGCCTGCTGGCGTCGAACACCGGCGTGGACTGCGAAGCGCCCGTGGGCGAAGTGGCAGCGTTCGACACGTTCACGTGGTCGGACTCCGCGACCCGAGACGAACACGAGAGCTACACGCTGATCATCCGATCGCTCGACGAGACGAACGCCGACGGGAGCCCGGTCGAGATCCGCGTCCCGGACCGGACAAGCGCGTCGTTCGCGCTGTCCGCGTCGCAGCGCGCAGCCGTCGGACGCTCGATCGAATGGGAAGTCTGGATCTGCGACGCGACCGGGACGGCAACCGCGCGATTCGGCCGGGCGAAGTCCGCACTGTCGTCGCGCTGATCGCCATGCGCTGCGCCCGCCGTGGCTCGAGCGCTTGCGGTGCCGCTTGGGCGTCCCTGCGCCCCACGTTGTTCGCCGTGATCGTGCTGCTCGCGCTACTGCGCGATGCGCGCGCACGATCCGACTCCGTGCTGGCGACGTGGAACGAGCTCGAGATCGCGATCACCGAACTCCAAGCGGAGACCAGCGCACCTTCGCTCGAGCAGCTCGCCCCGATCCGTGTGCTGCTCGACCGGTTGGAGCATGACGCTCCGGCGATCCAGACCTGGACGACCGTTCACGCGGAGACGTACGCGGTCGCGACGACCGATGTCGCCGGCGCGGAGCTCGAGTACGGGATCGAGACCGGTGCTCGACTTCGCGCGCTGCATCGCGGGAGAGCCGTCGCGGCCGTTGCGGGCGTCGATCCGACTCGTTCGCTGACGTACGTCCGGTGTGCTTCGATCTTGTCGATCTACGTGGGCGAGATCGCGGCGAGCTCCGGCCACTTCGACCAAGCCATCGAAGCGCTCGGTCGTTCGGTCACGGACTCCAACGCAGCGGGCGAGCCATCATGCATCCCTCGCGCGAGGTCGGGACTCGCGGAAGCCCTGCGCATCCAAGGCCGATTCGACGAAGCCGAGGCGCAACTCGAAGCCTTGCTCCTGCTGTTGGACGAGCTGGTTGCCATGGAGACCGAACCGTTCCATCCCGGACGAGCGCGCTGGTACCGCGATGCCCATGCGATGCAGTCCGCGGGTCGTGTGATGCTCTACGCGGACATGGGGATGCCGGATCAAGCCGCGCGCTGGCTCGCTCGGCATCGCAGGGAGCTGGTCCCGAGCGTTGCCCAGACCGAGCCGGCGGAGGTCGACCTCGCTGCCGTCGTCGCGCTCGCCGGAGAACGCTGTCAGAACGTCGTCGAAATGATCGACGACGACGTGCTCGCTCGCGCCTTGCCGAGTCAGCGCGGGAGCCTGTTGGCGCGACGCGGTGTCGCGTTGACGGAACTCGCGCTGCGCGATCCTGGACTCGTGGATCGGGCGCGCGCCGATCTCGAAGAGGCGCTCTCGCTGGCGCCGTCGTTCAGCATGCGCCGACTGGCGGAGATCACGTTCCTCGAACTCGCCGCGATCTGCCGCGATTGGACCGACGTCGGCCACCGCCTCGCCGCACTTCGTGGCCGCACCGACGACCCGGCATTCAACGTCGACGAACGGGCGCTGCTCGCGGCACTCGCCGCGCGTCTCGCGCGCGAGACGGGTGCGACGGACTCCGCCCGCGCCGCGGCGCTGGCGGAACTGCGCGCCGCCTACTGCGCCCAACTGGCGGCATGGAGTTCCGCGCGATTGCGTCCCGGCGGCGTCGGTTTCCTCAACTACTCCGGCCGGCGTTCCGTGCTCGGCGAACTCGTCGGCGAACTGATCGCGACGGCGAAACCGAACGAGCTCGGCGACGTCGAACTCGAACCCGTGTTCCGCGGTGAAGCCGTCGGCACGCTGGCGCGCTCGCTCGACGCTCCGATCGCGACGCTCGCCGAGATCCGCGCCGAAGTGCTGCGCGACGACGTCGGATGGATCGCGTTCGTTCCAGCGGCTCGCACGACGCACGTGTTCGCCGTGGACCGGGACGAGGTCGTGCACTGCGAGATCGACTGGCGCTACTTGTCCGAACCGTTGCGCAAGGAGCTCGGCGCGAAGGTCGCGCGCGTCTTCCCGCGGACGGATCGCACCGCCGTCGAAACCCACCGAGCCGAGGTCGACCGCGCCGCTGCGCAGTGGGCGAAGCAACTGCTTCCCGAACCGATCCAATCCGCGCTGCGCCGCTGGAGCGGCTGCTACGTGACCGGTCTCGAACTGCTCGGCAATCCACCCATCGAGGTCTTGCCGCTCGACGGTCGGCCACTCGGCATCGCCCGCGGCGTCGCACGCTTGCCGTCGATGTCCGTCGCACTCGCGCTCGCTCGGCGGCCCCGTCGTTCGCGGGCAGCGGACCTGCCCGAATTGCGCCTGTTCGCCGCGCCGAAGCTCGACGCGAACACTCGCGAGCAGGCTGGAGATCCGCCGCGCATTGCGCTCGACGACGCGCAGGTCCGGGCCCTGACCGAACCGTTCGGCGCGGGCGCCGTCGAGACGTTCGTGGGCGCGGACGCGTCGCTTTCCGCGCTGCGCACGAGCGCTCGACGGCCGCCGCGGATCCTGCACATCCTCGCGCACGCCGTCGAACGCCTCGAGCGCGAGGACTTCGCGACGTTGGTTCTCACCGGCGACGACGGGGAAGCCGGCTTGGCATCACCCGCCGATGTGCACCAGTGGCTGGCGTCCGACGTGTTGATCCTGTCGGCGTGCGCCACAGCGCAAGGACGCACGCGCATCGGCGACGACGGCGCCGGGCAATTCGTCGGCGCCGGTCTCCGCGCCGGAGCGCACTGCGTGCTCGCCGCGGATCAACGCATCGAGCTCGAGGCGACCGTGGAGTTCGGTCGCCTCGTGCATCGAGCGCTTGCCGCTGGCGCGTGCCCCGCCGAAGCCGTACGCCGAGCCCGTGAACAGATGGACTCCAGTGCCGCATTCGGGCTGCCGGCGTGCTGGGCCCTCATCGCCGTTCACGGGCTCGGCTTCGAGAACTGACGCGCCCTCGATCGCGCGGCGTCACGACCCGCACGGGCGCGGTGGATTGACCTCACTGGCCTTCTTCTGGGCCGGCAGCCGCGGCAAGACGTTCGGCGCGTAGACGACGCGCGTGATCGGCAGGCATCCGAGACTCGGTCCGACGAGCATCACGCTGGTCGCGTCGCAGGTTTGGCTCGCGCAGATGTAGCGGAAGCAGAAGTCGTCGAGCAGATCGGTGCCCGGCTCGTCTGCGAGCACCACTTCGAGCGACGTCGTCGGCGCGGTGTTCGGGTCGTAGGTCGTCTCGTCCATCGTCAGCGCGAGGATGTGAGCGCGACCGGCTGCGGAGATCGTGAACCCGGATTGCTCCGAGCCCGTGGCCTGCACCGCACGGATCTCGCAGTAGTAGATGTCGTCGAACGAGCCATCCCAGTTGCCGCCCGACTGCACCGCGACCTCGGGGATGTCGATGCGGACCTCGAGCGGGAACGACGCCGGGCCGATCGCATGGAACGTGTCGCTGACCGCGACTTCGTCGGTCGGCGAACCGACGTCGCGATGCCAGAGGATGACTTGGATGTGCGACTTGTTCGTCATCGTCGACCAGGCATCGCGCACCGAAAGGTAGTAGTGCCCCTTCGACGACCAATCGGACGGAGCGGGCGTCGGCGCGGTGACGGAACTGGCGAAGTACTCGGACGCGCCGAACGCGACGTGATTCGAGATCAGCGCCAGCGGCCCGCCTGCGGCCATGGCCAGCGAACGGATCTCGATGACGTTGCTCGACTCCATCGGCATGGCGACGTCGAAGACCGGCGTTCCCGACGCGGACCAATCGTCGTACAGCGGCGCGAAGGCCGGGGTCGCGAACGTGGGCGACGACGTCTCGAACACGAGCTTCTGGAACGAGCCGGGCGTACTCGGGTCGTAGTGCGCGAATGCGGCGGTCGGCGCCGGGATCCCCGCACGCGCGGTGTTGGAGACGATGTGGCACGTCGTCGCGTTCGCGTGCGCGAGAAGCAGGTCGGCGTCACCGTCGCCATCGGCGTCGCCGGCGACCAAGGCGCGCACCGGAGTCGTGCCGAGCAGCACGTCGACGTCGGCGCCGAGCACGCTCTCGAAGCGCAGCACGTCGCGACCGAGGGAGTCGACCGCGCGCCACGCCAGCCCGTCGAACCCGCCCTTCGTCGCGACCACGGCGAACGTCGCCGCGTCGGTGTTCGCATCACGCTGCAGCACGACGTTGCCATCGAGCGCACAGACCAGCAGCTTCGAGCTCGAGCGCAAGACGAGTTGTGTCTCGTTCGAGGGATCGCCGTCCCAATCGATCGGCGCGAGGTCGTCGACCGCGAGCGCGGCGCCGCCCGCATCGACCGGCGCGAACGAGCCGAGACGGACCGCATCGAGACCGAGCGGCAGCCCGGGAGTCGGCACGAGCGCGACGACGTGGACGACTCCGGACTGATCGATCGCGAACAACCCACGCGCACCGTCGAGGCCGAGTTCGCCGCCGACGAGCCGCACGATCCCAGCGTGCGCCATCGTCGCGATCGGAGCGACGACGTAGCCCTGTGGCGCCAACGGATCGGGCACGACACCGAACACGCCGTTGGCGTCGGCGACGAAGCCGACGTCGCCATCCGGCGTCGCGGAACGCACGACGCAAGCGTCGGTCGCTTGCGCCGAGATCACCACGGAGACGTCGCACGTCGCCGGATTCACGTGCATGCGCACGACACCGCCGCGTTCGCTCAAGATCGCGTGACGGCCGATGCTCGATCGGTGCAGGATCTGGCATGCGGACGGTTGCGCGTTCGACGGGCCGGGCCACGCGAGCGTCGGGGGCGGGGATTCGGTCGCGAGATCCTTCGCGACGCTCGATCCGCAAACGAGGACGAGCGACATCGATGCAATGACCGAGATGGACGACCGTGGGGTCGACGTCATGGCTTCTCCTTGGGTTTCGGGAACGCTTCGGGACTTGCTGGCAGCCGAGCAGCGGGTGACGGTCTCGTCAGCCGCACAACCCTTCTCCGCAGAAGGGTCAAAAGGTTTCAGGATCCTTGAAGAACCACGCCAACTGCCTGGTTTCGCATCACGTCGGCGTTCGACGAACGAGCACATCTCGCGCAAGAGCGGCCGCTCACGCCATCAGCCCGCCGCCGGTGAGCATTGCCGGATTCCGTGTGCGCAGGAACTCTCCGGGTCATCGTTCGAGGCACCTCGATTCCGACGCCGCCCCCTCGATTGCGCGGGAACGACCCGCGAGGTCAGACCAACGCGCTCATCGTGTTCGTCGCGGCCTCGCCGTCGAAGCGCGCTTCGATGCGCAACACGACCAACGGCAGTCCGGCGGGAACGGCGCCGATCCGCATCGCGTCCTTCTGCGTCGTCACGCACCAGCGCACGCCATCGGCCGCGCAATCGCGAGCCACCGCAGCGAGCTCGGCCGGCGTGAACTCGTGATGGTCACCGAAGTCGAGCGTCCGCACGACGATCGCGCCGCAACGCGTCACGCTCTCCGCGAGCGTGGTCGGATCGCCGATGCCGGACATGCACGTCACGCGTGCGCCGCGCAACGCGCCGACGTCGGCGATGCGCGAACCGTCGTGACCGATCAATTCCGTCGCGGCGTGGACCTCGCGCACGATCGCAGCCTGAGGCGCAAGCGCTCGCACGCGGCGCTCGGCCTCCGCGAGCGCATCCGCGCCGGCGCGGTCACTTCGTGTGAGGACCACGACGTCGGCGCGAGCGAGACCGGTCGGGGGCTCACGCAGGAATCCGCGCGGCATGACCGCACCGCCACCGAACGGGTCGCGCGCATCGAGCAACACGATGTCGACGTCGCGATGCAGTCGGCGATGTTGGAAGCCGTCGTCGAGCAGCACGAGGTCGGCTCCGAGCGCCGCCGCCGCATGGGCCGCGCGCACGCGGTCGGCGTCGACGAGCACAGGGACGCTCGGCACGAGGCGCGCATAGAGCTGCGCTTCGTCGGAGCCTGCGCCGTCGCGAGCGCCCTTGCGATAGCCACGCAACACGATCGCGGGATGCCTGCCCGCCGCGAGCGCCGCCAGCGCGAGCCAGGCGACGATCGGCGTCTTCCCGGTACCACCCGCGGTCAGATTGCCGACGCAGACCACGCGCAGCGGCGCACGCCGTGGACGGCGCCAACCACGATCGAACAGGCCGTGGAACACGCACAGGGCGGCCGAGTGCGGCAACGACGCGAGCCACAACGCGCCGCGCACGAGCCCGAGTCCGATGCCGCGTTCGCTCGACGCCGCACGACGTACCAGCGCGACGACGGCGGAGTTGCGCGTGCGGGATTCGACGTTCAGAGCGGAGCCTCACGCCACGAGAACGGGCGCGCAGACTCTAGCAGCCGGTTCCTGCGGATCCGCGGTCGCGAGCGCTCACGCTCGCTTCACATCCCGTCGGTCTTCACCGGCGGTGTGACCGCGGGGTCGAGCGTGGAGGGCTTGTCCTTCGCGTCCGTCGGCACCGGCGGCGTCTTGCCGTCGTGCTCGATCGCGGCCGGCAATTCGCGCAGCTTCAGCGCGTTCTCGCCGTCGATCGCGCCCGTGGCGTGGCCCGGATTGTCCGTACCGGCCGGCGGGTCCTGGCCCGTCAGCGCCTTCTGTTCCGCGCTCCACCAATCGAACGCAGCCTTCCACTCCTCGTAATGATCGAGCCAGTCCTTCTCGTCGGGCTTCAGCGCGCCGGTCCCGAGCACGACCTGGTTGTAGTAGAGCTGCGACTTCTTCGCCGGGATCCAGCCCTTCTCGGGCGGGAAGCGATCGAGCCACGCCTTGTACTGCGGCGGCGACTCGAGTTCGGCGACGGCCTTCTTGGCCTTCGCGTCGGCTTCCTTGGCCGCGACCGCCGCTTCGGCGGCCTTCTTGGCCGCGCGTTGCTCGGAGACCACGGCGAGCCGGACCTTCTCCTTCTCCAATCGCTTCGAGCGATCGTCGGTCTGCTTGGTCTCGATCTTCGCGATGTGTTCGTTCGTGAGTTTCTCGAGTCGCTCGATCGACTTGACGTCGCGGAAGCGGAACCCGATCGAGCCGTTCAGCCCGTTGAACCAGCGCACCTCGACGAACTCGTCGGGCGCGAACGCGCTGCCTTGCAGCGTCGCGTCCTTGTCGAACTTCTCGTCCAACGACTTCGTGCGGCGCACGACGCCGGTGAACTCTTCGCCCCAATTCGTGACGAGCTTGACCTGGTACGAGACGAACTCGTTCGCGCCACCGTCGGTGCGCGACGCGACCATCGACACGGTGGCGATGCCGGACTTCGACGGAGCCTTGGCGTTGGACTTCGCCGCGGCCTTCGCTTTCGGTTGCGCGGCGGGCTTGGCGCCCTTCACGACCTTGTCCCCGGCCAGCACGCCGCCCGAAAGCAGAGCCACGCTCGACACCACGACCACCGCCATCGTCACGATTCGCTTCATGTTCGCACCTCGCGCTGTGCCGCGCGGGAGCGCGGCGGGTCACGCGGTCGGCTTGGGCACGCCGCGACGCGCGAGGAACTCGTCGGCCAAAGCCTCGTAGTCCTGCGCGCCGTTACTGTCCGCCGCGTACTCGAAGATCGTCTTCCCGGCGGACGGCGCCTCGGCCAGCTTCACGTTCTGGCGGATCACCGTCTCGAACAACACTTCGCCGAACGACTTCTTCACTTCCTCGCGCACTTCGTGCGAGAGGTTGGCCTGCCCCTTCCACATGCAGATCACGATGCCGCCGAGGCGCAGGTTCGGATTGAGGCGCTCCTTCACGAGGTTCTGGACCTCGAGGTAGCGCGCCATTCCTTGCAGCGCGAAGAACTCCGCCTGCAACGGAACCAGAGCCTCGTCGGCGGCCGTGAGCGCGTTGATCGCGAGCAGACCGAGCGACGGCGGACAGTCGACGAGTACTTCGTCGAACACCGCGGTTCTCTCATCGGCTTTCTGCAGACGGTCCTTGAGGAAGTACTCCCGCCCGATCTCGTTCGCCAGTTCGACTTCGGCTCCCGCGAGGTCGCCGGCGCTCGGGACCAGGAACAGTCCCTCGATCGCCGTCGGTCGCGCGACGTCCGCGAGCGGCGCGTCACCCATCAGCAGGTCGTAGGTCGTGGTGCGGACCTGCGCGTGGTCCATCATCAGGTGCGCGGTCAAGTTCGCTTGCGGGTCGAGGTCGACCAAGAGCACGCGCAGACCCTTGCGAGCGAGTGCCGCACCCAGGTTCACGGTCGTGGTCGTCTTGCCGACGCCACCCTTCTGATTGATCACCGCTGTGATGCGCAAGGGCCCGCTCCGGACGCGAAGGCCGACAGTGTACGGTTCGACGGTGCGGAGTCATCCGCCGGCCTCGCGCGATCGTTTCGGGACCGAACGGAAGCCCCGAGGCCGCACAGGCCTTCGATCGATTGGCCGGGTACTCTCCCGGCCATGGAACCCACGGAACCGACACAACTCGACGTTTCGACCCTGGTCACGCACGCGCTCGCCAAGGAGAAGGCCGCGCCGCGCGACGCCCTGCGCCTGCTGTTCGACGTGTTCGCCGTCGAACCGGCGCACGTCGAGGCCCTGGCCCTGGCCGCCCGCGTGGCGGAACGCCTGCGCGCCGAGCGCGAGACCGCACTGTTCCAGGCCTTGGCCCAGGATCCTGGGGACGTCCAGGCACTGTTCGACCTTGGTTATTGGTTCGTCGAGTCCGGGCTGCCGCGCGTCGGCACCGCGTTCCTCGCGCGCTGCCACGCCGCGCTGCCGCACCAACAGCAGGTCGCCTACGAACTCGCGTTCGCGCGCTGCGCCGCCGGCGAATTCCGCGCCGCGTTGCCGTTGCTCGAGCGCGTCGCGGACGACGACACGACGCACGGCGCGATGGGATTCGCCGCGCGAGCGTTGCTCGTCCAAGCCCGCGTGTTCGCGCGGGAGCTCGACGCGGCGCGCGCCGATTTCGACCGCTTGTCGGCGCCGCAGGGCGATGCCGACGCCGACGCGCAGATCGACGCGCTCGCGCAACTCCTCGCGCGCGCGGAACGCATGACGCGCAAGGGCGAGTTCGGGCCGCGCGAGTGGCTGTACGTCGCGCACGGCGCGGCGCTGCTGCACGTCGCGCGCAACGATCGCGAGCCGTTGCCGGCGTTCACGGCCGGACTCGACTATCTCGCCGGCATGCTGCGTCGACTCGAGAGCCTGCTCGCCGCGGTCGACGTCGTGCCGGGGCGCGTGCAGTGGATCCACGACTCGATGAAGCCGCTCGCACTCGCGCTCGCCGAGCGCCTCGGCGCCGAGCCCGATCCCTATCGGCCCGACCACGATCGCCAGACGTTGGTCATGTTGAAGGACCCACGCGACGCACAGCAGTTCCTCGAGGACTTGCAGACGCGCGAAGAAGGCAGCGATCTGTTCGCCCTCAGCGTCGATCCGCGCCTGACGTACTCGGTCTGCCCCGAACTCGTCGGGCAGTTCGCGACCAGCGTGAGGCTGCCGTGGGAGGAGCGCTTCGAGTTCAGCGCGAGTTCGGCGCAGGACGCGCGACTCGCGCACGTCGATCGCGATACGCGCTCGGCCGAAGCGTTGGCCGACGAGTTGGTCGATTCGATGATCCAACTGGAAGGCGACGAGGGCGATCGCAAGACGCTGAACCGCTGGTACGTGCCGCAGAAGGACCTGCTGCTGCTCGGCAACTACGGAGCGCATCCAGCGCGCCGCGTGTTCACGCCGCGTCCGGGTGCGTGATCGGCGCCTGCCCCGACTACTCGAGGGCGCGCAGCGCCAGTCGCTCGACGTCGATCGACTGATCGAGTCCGGTGAACAGCACGATCGTGTCTGCCTTGCGGTGCACACTGCCGAGCACTTCGTCGGCCAGCGTCGTCGCGCGCGCGTCGGTCTGCGCGCCGTCGACGACGACCCGGTTCGCGGCGTCCTTCGTCGGCGCGTACATGCGCTCGAGCAGCTTGCGCGCCGCGTCGAACGACTCGATCGCGTCGGCCGTGGTGTCGGACGCGACGACCCACTGCACGATCACGCGACCGTCCGCGTGCGCGTAGGAACGCATGCGGTCCCCGCCGAACCCGCGTTGCGCGAGCAGCGCCCGCGTCGGGTCGGCGCCGAGGCGCAGCACGAGTTCGCTGCCGGCCGCGCCGAACTCACCGTCGAAGCATGGCGCGAATCCCTGCGGCAGCAGATCGACGATGTCGCGTGCGACGACGGCATGCGGTTCGTCGACGCCCTCGGCGTCGTGCGTCTTGTCCGGCCACAGCACTTGCTCGGTCGAACGCGGCGGCAAACGCCACGCGCGCTCGATGGCTTCGAGTCCGCCGGCGTCGTGCAAGGCTTCGACGTAGCGCTCCCCGGCTTCGGCGGCGAACGTCGCGTGCGCGACGACGAACGCGGGCACGCGCGCGGGAGCGATCGGCACGAGCTCGTGCGTCCATTCGGTCGTGGCGCGCGAAACGAACTCGTCGGCGAGCTCGTCCGAGAACAACATGCCGTAGCGGCGCGTCCAGTACCGCACTTCGCCTTCGGCGAGCGCTTCGAACGCGCGCGCCCGATCGGACACCAGCGTGGCGTCCTGCGCCTCGAGCGCGGAGAGGTCGACCGTTTCGGATCGCAACGCGAGCAACGCCGCGCGCACGAGTTCCCCATGATCGCGCAGCGGCTCGGCTACGCCCAGGCCGACGACGAGCGTGTCCCGCCCGACGTCGAAGTACGCGCCGCTCTGCGGCGTGGCCCACTCGGCCCAGATCGAGCCGAGGTCGACGTCGGGTGCGACGACTCCGAGAACTCGCAGCGTCGCGCCGAGTCCGTTCAGGGTCTGCGGTCGCATCCGCGCGGCGAAGCGCTCCGCGACGCGGACGCGCCAGGCTTCGACGTCGAGGACGTCCACGCGCGGCCGCGTCGAGAACGTGCGGCCGGTCAGTCGTTCCACGCGCGCGAGCACGCGATCGACGGCCGCCGCCGACTCCGGCCCCGGCGCGAGCCCGGGTGCTGGCCCGGGTGCTGGCCCGGGTGCTGGCCCGGGTGCTGGCCCGGGTGACGGCCCGGGTGGTGATGGCTGCGCGAGCGTGGCCGACACCGGTCCGAGGGCCGCGAGCACGGCCGCGACGAAGACGCGAACAGCCACGTTTGCCAACCGAGTCCCGTCCTCGTTTGCTCTTAAATGGTCCGCGCCCGGGTCAGTTCGGACTCGGCGTCGTTCGCGGAGCGTCTCATGTCGAGCGTGCTGGATCGTATCCGTCCGTTCCTGGCGTCGGTCAAGACTCCTGCGCAGTACGTCGGGCGCGAATGGAACGCCGTGGTCAAGGACCCGGCACAGGTCCGCCTGCGCGTCGCCATCGCGTTCCCGGATTCCTACGACGTCGGCATGAGCCACCTCGGGCTCAAGATCCTCTACGGCGTCATGAACACGCTCGACTTCGTCTGGTGCGAGCGCGCGTTCGCGCCGTGGATGGACATGGGCGACGAGCTGAAGCGCCGCGGCATCCCGTTGGCGACGCGCGAGTCGCACACGCCGCTGTCCGAGCTCGACGTCCTCGGCTTCTCGCTGCAGAGCGAGCTGACCTACTCGAACGTGCTCTACATGCTCGACCTCGGCGGCGTGCCGCTGCTCGCGCGAGAACGCGGCGAGCGCGACCCGATCGTCATCGCGGGCGGCTCGGGTGCGACGCATCCCGAACCCCTCGCCGATTTCGTCGACGTGTTCTTCATCGGCGACGGCGAGGAAGCCGCGATCGAGTTCCTGAGGACCGTCGACGCGTGCAAGTCCGCCGGCGCGTCGCGCGCCGACACGCTGCTCGAGATCGCTCGTCGTCATCCGTACTGCTACGTCCCGCGCTTCTACGAACCGGCCTACACCAGCGACGGCTCCTACGCCGGCCTGCTCCCGACGCGGGACGACGTTCCCGCGGTGGTCGACGGCGCGCAGGTGTTCGACTTCGAATCCTGCTTCGTCCCCACCGCGCCGATCGTGCCGGCCACGCGCGTCGTCCACGATCGCGTCATGGTCGAGATCATGCGCGGCTGTACGCGCGGCTGCCGCTTCTGCCAGGCCGGCATGCTGAAGCGGCCGGTGCGCGCGCGCAGCCCGAAGCGCATCGTCGAGATCGCGCTCGAGACGCTGAAGAACACGGGCTACGACGAGGTCTCGCTGCAATCGCTGTCGTCGGGCGACTACCCCGCGATCCTCGATCTGCTGGCGTCGTGCGACGAAGAGTTCGCGAAAGTCCGCGTCGGCCTCGCGCTGCCGAGCTTGCGCGTGACGCAACAACTCGCACTTCTGCCCGGCCGCATGAAGACCGTGCGCAAGGCCGGCCTGACGATGGCGCCGGAAGTCGGCACCGACCACTTGCGCAGGATCCTGTCGAAGGAGATCAAGAACGAGGACCTGCTGCAGACCGCGGGCGCCGCGTTCGACCACGGTTGGGACCTGGTGAAGCTCTACTTCATGATCGGCAACCCGGCCGAGACCGCCGAGGACGTGCAGGCGATCTACGGTATGGCCGACGAGGTCTCGCGCATGCGCCGGCAGCGCACCGGCAAGCCCAACGCGTTCGTCAACGTGACCGTGTCGAACTTCGTGCCGAAGCCGTTCACGCCGTTCCAGTGGGCGCGCATGCTCGGCGTCGACGAGGTCAAGGAACGCCAGCAGATGCTGCGCGCGGCGTGCACGAACCGCAAAGTCGCGTTCAAGTTCCACAAGGCCGAGTCGTCGACGCTCGAAGCCGTGCTCGCACGCGGCGACCGCCGACTCGGCGCGACGATGCTCGCCGCGTATCGCAACGGCGCGCGCTTCGACGCCTGGGACGAAGGCTTCCGTTGGGACGCGTGGCAAGCCGCGTTCGACTCGACGGGCCTCGACGTCGAACGCATGGTCAACGCCACGCTCGATCCGGCCGATCCACTGCCGTGGGACCACATCGCGCCCGGCGTCGAGAAGAAGTTCCTGCTGAAGGAATGGGAACGCTCGGGTCGCGCCGAGCCGTCGGCCGACTGCTTCGGCCCGCGCTGCCACGCGTGCGGCGTCGAGGCGAAGTTGTGCTTCCACTTCAAGCGCGGCTTCCCGTTGCCGAGCGACAAGCCGAAGGACTCGATGCACTTCCTCGGCGATCGCTTGATGAACAAGACGTACGCGGTCGCGCCGCGACCCAACAGCGCGACCGTCCACGACGCGGAGGCCACGCCCGTCGCCTGATCGGCTCACGGTCCCTCGCCCATGCGCAACGACTTCAAGCGCGCGTTCGCGTACGCACCGCGGTATCGCCACGATCTCCTGCTCGGCCTCGGCGCGATCCCGTTCGCGCGCGCGATCGAGCTCGCGATCCCGTGGTTCTTGATGCAAGCGATCGACGGCCTGAAGTCCGGGTCGTTGAAGCACTCGCTCGCGACGTACTTCGCGATCGTGATCGCACTGGCCCTGGCGAAGGGCGTGTTCAAGTTCGCGATGCGCTGGTACGTGGTGCGCGCGTCGCGTCGCTTCGAACAGGACCTGCGTGACGACCTCTACGCGCACTTGCTGAAGTTGTCGCCGGCCTGGTTCCAATCGCAACGCACCGGCGACCTGATGGCGCGGTTGACGTCGGACCTCGAAGCGGTCCGCATGTTCCTCGGCCCCGGCACGATGTACGTGGCGGAGACGCTCGCGCTGCTGCCGCCGGTCCTCGTGATGCTGACGATCTACTCGTGGCGACTCGCGCTGCTGCTGCTCGTGCCGATCGCGTTGATCGCGTGGGCGATGAAGCACTACGCCGAGCCGATCCACGTCGAGTCGACCAAGGCCCAGGAGACGCTGTCGTCGCTGTCGAACGTCGCGCAGGAGAACTTCGCGGGCGTCCGCGTGATCCGCGCGTTCGGGCGCGAGCCCGAGGAGATGCGGCGCTTCGACGGCTTCTCCGAGGACTACCGCAAGCAGCAAGTCCGCGTCGCCGACATGCGCGCGCGTTCGTGGGCGTTCATCCTCGGCGCCAAGGACTTCGGCGTGCTGGTCCTGATCGGCGCCGGTTGCGTCGAGCTCTACCTCGACCACCTCACGGTCGGCGAGTTCTTCTTCTTCAACTGGTGCCTCGGACTGCTGTTCTGGCCCATGGTCGCGCTCGGCTGGATGGTCGGCATGTACCAACGCGGCAAGGCGTCGATGGCGCGCCTCGAGCAGTTGTTCGCCGCGGCGCCGGCGCTGGTGATCACCGACGACGCGTTCCGCCCGGCATCGATTCGTGGCGACGTCGAGTTCAAGGACCTGACGTTGACGCTCGGCGAGCGCGTGGCGCTCGACCACGTCTCGTTGCGCATCCCGGCCGGCAAGGTGCTCGGCATCACCGGGCGCACCGGTTCGGGCAAATCGACGCTCGCGCAAGTGTTGCCGCGCCTCGTCGACGTGCCGGCGGGCATGGCGTTCGTCGACGGCGTCGACATCACGACGTTCGATCCGCGCGTGCTGCGCCGCGCGATCGGCTACGTGCCGCAGGAAGCGTTCCTGTTCGCCGATCGCGTGAACACGAACCTCGCGCTCGGCCGCGACGACGAAGCGATGGCGCCGCTGCGCGAAGCCGCGACACGCGCGCACGTCGACACCGAACTGTCCGAGTTGCCGCTCGGCTACGACTCGATCGTCGGCGAACGAGGCGTGACGTTGTCGGGCGGCCAGCGCCAACGCTCGACGCTCGCGCGCGCACTGGCGACGAGTCCGCGCATCCTCGTGCTCGACGACTGCCTGTCGGCGGTCGACACCGAGACCGAGTCACGCATCCTCGGCGAACTCACGCGCGCGCTGACCGGCAAGACCGCGTTGCTCGTGTCGCATCGCGTCGCCGCGCTCGCGCTGTGCGACGAAGTCGTCGTGCTCGACGAAGGCAAGGTCGTCGAACGCGGCGCCCCCGCGCAACTGCTCGCGGCGAAGGGCCACTACCACGAGTTGTTCGCGCGCCAGCAAGCCGAAGAAGCGCTGGAGCGGCTGGCATGAGTGTCGACGTCCACCAAGACCACGAAGCGGTCGGCAAGGCGTTCGATCGGCAATTGCTGCGCCGCCTGTGGCCGTTCACGAAGCCGTACACCAGTCGATTCGCGATCGGCCTCGCGTTGCTGTTCGTGATCACGGCGCTCGAGATCGCCGGGCCGTGGGTGTTGAAAGTCGCGATCGACGGCGTCGCGGCGATGAAGGAGCAAGGCGCTCCGCTGGTCGAACTGACGCCGACGGCGATGTTCCGCATCGCGGCCGTGTACGTCGGCGCCTGTGCCGCGATCTACGTCGCGATCGGCCTATCGATCCTGCTCGCGCGTTACGTGCAGACGATGGTGCTGACGCAGGCCGGGCAACGCGTGTTGCACGACGTGCGCCGCAAGCTGTTCGCGCACCTGCAGAACATCCCGATCAAGACCTACGACCACACGCCGACCGGCCGCCTCGTCACGCGCGTCACGTCGGACGTCGAGACGCTGAACGAGTTGTTCACGTCCGGCATCGTCACGCTGGTCGGCGACGTGGTGAAGATCGTCGCGATGCTCGCCGTGCTGTTCCTCGTCAACGTGAAGCTCGCGCTGCTCGCGCTCGCGACGATTCCCGTGCTCGCGCTGGCGTCGGCCTACTTCCGCGTGCGCGCGCGGCAGTCGTATCGCGCGACGCGGACCGCGATCGCGCGCGTGACGTCGTACCTCGGCGAGACGATCTCGGGCATGCGCGTGCTGCAGGCGTTCTCGCGCGAGGACAAGGCCGTGCGCATCTTCGGCGAGCGCAACGCCGAACACATGCGGGCCCACATCCGCACGATCTTCTTCTTCGCGTTGTTCTTCCCCGTGGTCGACTTCATCGGCCTCGGCACGCAAGCCGGGACGCTGTGGATCGGCGGCATCGAGATCGCCGGTGAACGCCTGCGCTTCGGCGAGTTCATCCAGTTCTGGTACTACCTCAACTTCATCTTCGAACCGCTGCGCGAGTTGGCCGAGCGTTACAACGTGCTGCAGTCCGCGATGGCGTCGGCCGAGCGCATCTTCGGACTGTTCGACATCCCGCAGGATCAAGACGAGGGACGCACGACGCTGAATCCGCCGCGCGGTGGCGTCCGCTTCGAGCACGTGGATTTCGCCTACGTCGACGGCCGGCCCGTGCTCGAGGACATCTCGTTCGAAGTGAAACCCGGTGAGACGCTCGCGCTCGTCGGCGCGACGGGCGGCGGCAAGACCACGATCGCGGCGCTGCTGGCGCGCTTCTACGAACCGACCGCGGGTCGCGTGCTCGTCGACGGTGTCGACGTCAAGGACTTGCCGCGAGCGCACCTGCGCGACCTCATCGCGTACGTGCCGCAGGACGTGTTCTTGTTCACGGGCACCGTGATGGAGAACCTGCGCTTGTCCGATCGCGTCGGCGCGGAACGCGCGCAAGCCGCGGCGCGCGCGATCGACGCCGATCGGTTCATCCAGCGGTTCCCGGGCGGCTACGACCACGTCCTCGCCGAGCGCGGCCAGAACCTCTCGGCGGGAGAACGTCAGTTGCTCGCGTTCGTGCGCGCTCTGGCGAAGGACCCGAGGATCCTGATCCTCGACGAGGCCACCGCGAACGTCGACCCCACCACCGAGGCGACGATCCAAGCCGCGATCCCGAAGCTGCTCGAGGGCCGCACGTCGATCGTGATCGCGCACCGCCTGTCGACCGTGCGCCGCGCGGATCGCATCCTCGTCCTGCACAAGGGCAAGCTGCGCGAGCAGGGCACGCACGAGGAGCTGCTGCGCGCGAACGGCTTGTACGCGGCGTTGGTGCGGTTGCAGTTCCAGGAGAGTTGACGGCGGCTGCGGTGGACGAGTCGGAGGCGGCGGGCCGCGAGCCGGAGGCGGCGGTGTTCGGGAAGCCGAAAACCGGCAAGCGGTGAATCCGGTGCTGCGGAGGAGCCGGCGGAGTCGGATTTGCCGGCGGGGAGCGTCTCGTGTCGTCGTCGGGAACGGAGCGCGATCGCATGACGGGGACAGACCCCCCTCCGTCCCCCGTCTGTCCCCCCGTCTGTCCCCCGCGAAGGAACGCAAACGCATGACGGGGACAGTCCCCGATGCGGGGACAGTCCCTGAACACATCGCATCCCTCGTCATCCCTCTCGGCCCCCTACACTGCCGGCCATGCGCGCCTTGCTCGTCATCGCACTCGCGTCCCTCCTGTCCTCCTGCGGTCCCGCCGAATCCGATTCGGTGGACCTGCAATTCACGCGCCTCGTCCTCCGCATGAAGGACGGCGTGGCCGGTGGTTCGGATGCGTTCGTGACGCCCGACGTGAAGACCTTCCTCGACGCGCACGCATCCGATCCCGCTTTGACCTCGGACCGTGATCGCCTGTCCCGCATGCGCGATCACTTGCTCGCGGCGCGCAGCACCGAGTTGATCCCGGAGAACCTCGCGGTCGTCTCGCGCTTGCTGAGCCAAGTCGGCGACGCCGTCGCGGTGCGTGAGCCGATCGAGCGTGCTGCGGCGGCGGACTCGACGCGCTTCGCGCCGCCGTACGTGCTCGGGCGACTCGCGCAGGACGCGGGCGATCGGGACGGCGCGATCGGTTGGTTCACGCGCGCGTGCGTGGCCGCGCCCGAGCGGCCCGACGGTTACGCGCGGCTCGGCGATGCGTTGGCCGACGCCGGTCGCTTCGACGAAGCGCTGCTCGCGTACGAGGGCTCGCTCGCGCGAGCCCTCGACGCCGACGTCGTCCGCGCGCGCGACGCGGTGAAGGCCATGGTCGCGGGGACGGCGAAGTAGCGCACGCGGCGAGCGCGTGCACGCAGTCGGTCAATCGACGACGCCGACCAGCACCTTCAAGTAGCGCGACCGCGGCAGCGCCGGATGCGTCGGATGATCGGCCGGGAGGCCTCGCGTCCCGAGCAAGCGGTACGCGCGCTTCTCCTTGCGCAGCGCGCGCGCGACGAGTTGCGCGAACGCCTTCGGCTCGGTCTGCGCATGGTTCGAACAAGCCACCAGGATCGCGCCGGGCGCGAGCACGCGCGCCAACGCGGAGTACAAGCCCTCGACGCCCTTGGGACCGCCGAGCACGCTCGACTTGGTCTGCGCGAACGACGGCGGATCGACCACGACGAGATCGAACGCGGCGCGGCGCGCGGTACGCAGGTACTCGAACACGTCGCCGATCAGGAACTCATGTGCGTCCGTGTCGAGTTCGTTCAACGCGAAGTTCGCGCAGGCGTCCTCGGAACAGGCCTTGGTCGCGTCGACGCTGGTGACGGAGCGCGCGCCGCCCGCGGCCGCGGCGACGGAGAACGCTCCGGTGAACGAGAACAGGTTCAACACGCGCCGCTCCGCGGCCAGCGCACGCAGTTCGAGGCGCGTCTCGCGTTGATCGAGGTAGAGGCCGGGCTTGCCGTGCTGGCCGAACGTCGCGAGGAAGGTCAGGCCCGACTCGCGCACCATCAGATCCGCGGGCATCGGTTCGCCGAGCAAGACTTCGAAGCCGCCGCCGTCGTGGCCGCGCTCGCGGCTCTTCAGGACGATGCCGCGCGGCTGCAGTTGCGCTTGGAGCGCTTGCGCCAGCGCCGGCAACCACGGTCGCCAGCACGCCCGATACGGCTGCACCACGACGTATTCGCCGAACCGGTCGATCACGAGTCCGGGCAGATCGTCGCCCTCGGCGTTCACGAGCCGCAGCGCGTCGGTGTCGCCGAGCTGCAGCCGTTCGCGCCACCGCAGCGCCTTCGCGATCGCCGTGGAGAAGAACGCGTCGTCGATCTCGACCGCCGTGGGCGACAGCAGGCACGCGATCGTCTCGGCTTCGGTCGACAGCAAGCCGCGCCCGACGAGTTTCGCGTCGGCATCGACGACGTCGAGCACGGCGCCGTCCTCGAGCCCGATCAAGGCTCGCGCATGCGCCGTGGCCACACCGCCGCGCGTGACCCATGGCGGCATCGTCGGAGGTCGGGTCGAGCGCGCCAAAGCGATGTGAGCAGTCTTCATGCGCGGGATTGTGGCGAAGCACGGCCGCGTCCGACAGCCCGCGCCGCTGCCGGATCGAAGACGAACCGCGACCACGCCGAGACGGATGGCCTCGCGGACCGAAGCTGCGGCCGAACGCCGCGCCGCGATGTTCACGATCGTCCTGCACGAATTGCGCGTGAACGTGCCGCTTCGGCCCGGGTCACGCCTTCATGCGACGAATCCTCGAACGCGTGCTCAAGACGACCCCCTCCGATGCCGATGCGCTGGTCATGCGGCATCCGACGATTCGACTGAGCCTCTTCGCGACGATCGCGCTCGCGTCCGGCGCGTTCGCGAACACGGTCTCGTACACCGGTGTCGCGACCTCGGCCACGCTCACGCACGCCAGCGGCGGCGTGAAGGTGACCGCCGACACGAACGGCACGCAGCAACTGCTGCTGTTCACGAACGGTACGGGCGTCGGCGTGCTCGGCGGCAACGGCAACGTCGAGTTCGGCGAGTGGCTGACGTTCGACTTCGACGGCTACCTCGCGGAAGACGTCGTCCTCGACATCAACCCGCAGATCCCCATGGGTCCGATGCTCTCGGTCCAAGGGTTCGGCGTCGGCGGCCGACCGCTCGGCGAGTTCCACGCAGCTTCGGTCGACCTCGTCGACGTCTCGGCGCTGTTCGCGGACCAACCACTGTCGAAGTTCCGCGTCTCGGCCGCGTCCGCGCTCGCGTTCGACAATTTCGCCGCGGGCTCGCTGACGTTCACCGCGGGCACGACCGAGGCCGACTCGTTCCTCATCGGTCAGACGATCCGTGGGTACGTCGCGGGGTTCGGCGACGTGCGCATGGTCGAGTTCGAAGGTCAGGCCGGCGCGATCTTGCATCTCGCGTGTTCGTCCGACGACTCGATCGCGCGACTGCGCATCCAACTCGTGACGCCTCAGTTCGAAGAAGAGCGCTCGATCGTCGCCCAGCTCGGAGCCACGGCCGACGACGTCGCATTGCCCATGGACCTCGACGGCTCGTACCTGTTGCGCATCGAGTCGATCTCCGACGACCCCGGGCTGTTCGCGTTGGCGACGTCGCTGACGGTGGCCGACACGTCGCCGTCGGTGATGCTGAAGGGCAAGAAAGGCGGACCGACGCAAGACGTGGTCTTCGCGGCCGTCGCGGGCACGGCGCTGTCGGGCTCGCTCGTCGCGAACGCGAAGGTGAAGAAGGACGTCACGGTCACGCTGCTCGATCCGGACGACGCTTCAGTCGATTTGACCGGAGTCTCGGCGAAGCTCGGCGCGCACGGCGTCCAACTCACGAACGTCGCGTTGGCGTCGACCGGCGACTACACGTTGCGCGTCAGCGGCCTGACGTCGACCAAGCACAAGCTCGCGGTCGAGCTCGTGCTGACGTTGCCCGCGGGCGTGTCGGGGGACGCGATCCTGCCCTGATCGGCGCGACCCGCGAATCGCGCGGCCATGGCACGTCGCGGCGACGGTCGCGCGGTTTACGATCCGGCCCCCTCGACCAGCCCGGGTCCATCCATGCGCTTCCTCGCCGCCGCGTTGCTGGTGTCGTTCGCCGTCGTCCTCGAACGCGGAGCGATCGACGCGCCGCCCGCGTCCGACGACGCGCTGTTCGAATCGCTGTTCGACGGACACTCGCTGCGAGGTTGGAGCGGTGATCCGAGTCACTGGTCGGTCGAGGACGGCACGATCGTCGGCCGCTCGACGCCCGAGCGACCGCTCGTACGCAACACGTTCCTGATCCACGAAGACGTGTTCGGCGACTTCGAGCTGCGCTTGCGCTACCGCATCCAGGGCGGCAACTCGGGCATCCAGTACCGCAGTCGCGACCGCGGCGCGTTCGAGGTGTCGGGGTACCAGGCCGACATCGAGGCCGGACCGAACTACACCGGGATCCTCTACGAGGAGCAGGGCCGCGGCATCATGGCGATGCGCGGCGAGGCGGTCGAGTTCGGCGCGGACGGCGATCGCATCGTCGGCCTGCGGCTCGGCGACGCCGCGAAGCTGCAGACGTTCATCCGACGCGGCGACTGGAACGACTACGTCGTGACGGCGCGCGGGAACCGCCTCACGCATCGCATCAATGGCGTGACGGTCGTCGACGTGGTCGATCGCGACCCGAAGCACCGCGCGCGCGCGGGCCACCTCGCGCTGCAGCTCCACCAAGGTCCGCCGATGGAAGTGCGGTTCGCGGACCTGCGCATCCGCACGTTCGAGAGTCCCACGGCCGAACCCGACTGGATCTGGGCCACACGCGCGGACGATGTCGCACCGCTCGCGACGTTGTCGCGCACGTTCGAACTCACCCAGGACGCGCGCTTCGCGCGCCTGACCATCGCGGCCGACAACCGACACGTCACGCGCTTGAACGGGCGCGTGGTGGCCACGGGCGACGATTGGTCGGCGCCGAGTTCGTTCGACGTCTCACGCGCGGTGCGCCTCGGCACGAACACCATCGAGCTCGAAGTCGTCAACGACGGCGGTCCCGCGGGCGTGTTCGCGGCGCTCGAACTCGACTTCGACGACGGTCGACGGGAGACGTTGGTCACCGACTCCGACTGGACCGCGCGGGACGATCGCGACCACCCGCTCGCGACGACGAGTTTCGGACGCATCAGCGCCCCGCTCGGGCCGTGGCCGGCTTCGATCGGCGCCGCGCAGGCGACGCCGGCGAGCGCGATCACGGTGCCCGAAGGCTTCGACGTCGAACGCCTGGTCTCCGCGGGCCAGGGCGAGGGCTCGTGGGTCGCCCTCTGCGTCGATCCGAAGGGCCGCTTCATCGTGTCACCGCAGTACGGCGATCTGCTGCGCATCACGCTGCCGAAGAAGGCAGGTCGCGTCGCCCTGGTCGAGCCGCTCGGGGTCGGACTCGGACGCGCGCAGGGCTTGGCCTGGGCACATGACTCGCTCTACGTCGTCGTCAACGGCAAGGCCAGCGGCGAGGGCGCGCGCGGCGGCGTCTGGCGCTGTCGCGACGAAGACGGCGACGACCGCTTCGAGTCGACCGAGCGCATCTTCGCTTGCGGGCCCGACGGGGAACACGGCGCTCACGGCATCTGCGAGGGTCCCGACGGCCGCATGTACGTCGTGCTCGGCAACCACGTCACGGACGTCGCCGACGACCAGGAGCTGCAGATCGGACAACGGCGGCCGCCGCCCGCGTTTTCGTCGACGTCGCCGCTGACGAACTACGACGAGGACCTCACGCTCGCGCGCGCATGGGACCCCAATGGCCACGCGGTCGGGATCCTCGCGCCGGGCGGCATCGTGGTCGCGATGGATCCCGACGGCCAACGACCGGAGCTCTACGCCGGCGGCTTCCGCAACGCCTACGACCTCGCGTTCTCGCCGCAGAACGAGCTGTTCACGTTCGACTCCGACATGGAGTGGGACGTCGGCCTGCCGTGGTACCGACCGACGCGCGTTTGCCACGTCGTGCCGGGCGCGGACTTCGGCTGGCGGTCCGGCTCGGGCAAGTGGCCGGGGCACTGGTTCGACAGTCGGGGCGCGGTCGTCGATGCAGGACTCGGCTCGCCGACCGGCGTCGTGTTCGCGCACGAGACCGATTGGCCAGCACCGTGGCGCGACGCGTTCCTGATCGCCGATTGGACGTACGGGCGCATCCACGCCGTGCTGCTCGAGCCCCACGGCGCGACGTACACGGGCCGCTTGGTTCCGTTCGCCCAAGGCAAGCCGTTGAACGTCACGGATCTCGTGGTCGGACCCGATCGTGCGCTCTACGTGACGATCGGCGGTCGCGGCACGCAGTCGGGGCTCTACCGCATCGACGCGCGCGCGTCCGATCCGAGCCCGTCCGTCGCGACCGCGCCCGACGCCGGCATCCTGCGGCGACGGGAACTTGAAGCGATGATCGCGACGCCGGCGAGCGCGCGCCTACCGGCGATCCTCGACGCACTCGACTCCGAGGATGCCGCGCTGCGGTTCACGGCGCGCGTCGTGCTCGAACACCAGAACGTCGAAGCCTGGCGCGGACTCGCGCTGGCGGAGACGCGCGAGCACGCGCGCTTCGAAGCCCTGCTGGCGCTCGCGCGCTGCGAGCCCGCGGCGATCGACGCGGTCGCGCTCGCGCTCGCTCGTGTCCCGTTCGCGACCGCCGACGAAGCCGCGGCGTTGCGCGAGGTGCGACTCGTCGCGGTCGCGCTCGCGCGCGGCGGTGTGCCGAGCGACGCGACCCGTTCGCTGTTGATCGCGCGCCTCGATCCCGCGTTCCCCTGCGCGTCGTTCCGACTGAACCGCGATCTGCATGCGGTGCTCGCGCCACTGGGCGCGCCGCGCGTCCCGGAGCGCGCTCTCGAATTGCTCGAGCGCGCAACCGATGCGGCCGAGCGCATCGCGTGGGGTTGGGTCCTGCGCGAAGCGCGCGCGAACTTCGACGCGGATCAGCTCACGCGATTCGCCGCCGCGGTCGAACCGCTGCGCGAGATCGGCGGAGGCTACAGCGTGGCGGGATACGTCGGAGCCTTCCTGCCCGAGCGCGCGAGTCCGCCCGTACCGGCGCCACTCGCGGCCGCGCCCGCGCAGCTCTCCCCCGCCGCGGCGACCTCCGCGTGGACGGTCGATCGGCTGCTGCCGGAGATGTCGCGGCTCGATTCCGGCCGCTCGTTCGAGCGCGGGGGCGATGCGTTCCGCTCGGCGCGCTGCGCGGAGTGCCATCGCATGGCGGGAACGGGCGGCGGCATCGGCCCGGACCTCACGGGTGCGTCCGGTCGTTTCACGCGACGCGATCTACTCGACGCGATCGTGCTGCCGTCGAAGGTCGTCTCGGACCAATACGCGCAGACCGAGTTCCTGACGTTCGACGGTCGCGTCGTGATCGGCCGCCTCGTCGACGAGACGCCGAAGGAGCTGACGATCGTGACCGACGCGCTCGCGAATCGGCGCGAGACCGTGCGGACGGACGCGGTGCGCCTGCGCCGGCCGGTCTCGACCTCGCCGATGCCCGAGCACCTGCTGAACACGCTCGACCTGGACCAAGTCCTCGACCTGCTCGCGTTCATCGAAGCCGGCGGCGACGCGAACTCCAAAGCGTTCACGAAGTGACGCGAAGTCGATCTCGGTGAGTTTCCGTGGGGCCCACGCGCGCGTCCTGCGCCAGCGTGGAGGTGGTGACCCTGACGGGATTTGAACCCGTGTTACCGCCTTGAAAGGGCGATGTCCTAGACCAGGCTAGACGACAGGGCCACGCGAAGCGGGGGAAGCTAAGGCTCTCGCGGCGAACTTTCAAGGAACGCGCGGCCATGATGCCGCGAACGGCGTCATTCCTCGTCGAGGCCGAGGACTTTCTTGCCTTCGGGCGTGATGCGCTGCGGCGTCCATTTCGGGTCGAACGTGACGGTGACATCGCAGGCGCTGACGCCGGCGATCTGCTCGACCTTTTTCTTGACGTCGCTCGGGATCTGCTTCGCCGACGGGCACGATTCGGACGTCAGCGTCATGACGATGTCGACCTTGCCGGCGCCGTCGACGTTGACGTGATAGACGAGGCCGAAGTTCCAGATGTCGACCGGCATCTCCGGATCGAACACGTTCTTCAGCGCTTCGACGACCTGATCCTGATTGACCGACATGCGTGTCTCCCGCGCGAGGTCGTGCGAATGGTGAGGGCAGCGGGACTCGAACCCACGACCCGCTGCTTAAAAGGCAGCTGCTCTACCGACTGAGCTATGCCCTCGAATCGACCTCGAACGCGCGGAAGAGTAGCCGAGGCGGCGCCCTTCGGCGCAGGTCAGGTCTCCATGATCTCTTTGGTCTTGGCGGCCACGTTCTGGTCGACCTCGGTCTCGGCGTGCTTCAGCAGCTTCTGGATCTCTTCCTTGGCCTTGGTCACGTCGTCGTCGGTCAGCTCGGTGGCATCGTCGACGGCCTTGTTCAGATCGCGGCGCAGGTTGCGCAGCGACACGCGCGCGGCTTCGGCCAGTTCCTTGACGCGGCCGACGAGCTTCTTGCGCTGCTCCTCGGACATCGGCGGAACGACGAGGCGCATGACCTTGCCGTCGGTCTGCGGATTGATGCCGATGTCGCTCTTCTGGATCGCCTTCTCGATCTCCTTGAGCACGCTGGTGTCGAACGGCTTGATCAACAGCGCGCGCGGCTCGGGGATCGAGATCGACGCGACCTGCTTCAGCGGCGTCGGACTGCCGTAGTAGTCGACGCGGATGTTCTCGATCAACGCCGGCGTCGCACGCCCCGAGCGCAGGCCCTTCGTCTCTTCGACGAAGTGCGACACACCCTTGGTCATCTTGGCCTTCGCGTCGTTGATGATCTGCGCGTACTGCATGGCATGCTCCTCACTCGCTGACCAGCGTGCCGACGTTGGGGTCGCCGAGGGCGGCCTTCAGCACGTTGCCCGGGACGGTGTAGTCGAACACGACGATCGGAATCTGGTTGTCCTGACACATGGCGATCGCGGTCGAGTCCATCACCTTCAGACGGCGCTGCAACACGTCCATGAACGTGAGCTTCTCGAACCGGGTCGCGGTCGGGTCTTTCTTCGGGTCGGCGGTGTAGACGCCGTCGACCTTGGTGGCCTTCAGCACGACTTCCGCGCCGATCTCCTTGGCACGCAGCGCGGCCGTGGTGTCGGTCGTGAAGTAGGGGTTGCCGGTGCCGCCGACGAGGATCGGGACGCGACCCTTCTCGATGTGGCGCATGACGCGACGGCGGATGAACGGCTCGGCCACGGCCTGGATGGTCAAGGCCGAGCACACGCGCGTCGGAACGCCGATCCGCTCGAGCGAATCCTGCAGCGCGAGCCCGTTGATGACGGTCGCGAGCATGCCGGCTTGATCCGCGCTGGCGCGATTCATGCCGCTCGCCGCGACCTCGGCGCCGCGCAGCAGGTTGCCGCCGCCGACGACGAGAGCCATCTCGACGCCCGCGTCGCGGACGGACTTGATGTCCGCCGCGATGCGGGCCAGTTTGTTCACGTCGAGATTGACGCCTTGGCCTCCGAACGCTTCGCCGGAGATCTTGAGCAACACGCGCTGGAAGCGGCGGCGGCCGGTGGCGTCAGTCAATGCTCAGGTCCCGATCTCGAAGCGCGCGAAGCGCGCGAACTTCATGTTCTCGCCGATCTTCGCGATCATCGCCGTGAGCGCCTCGCGGATCTTCTTGGTGTTGTCGAGCACGAACACCTGATCGACGAGGCAATGGTCCTCGAAGTACTTCTCGAGCTTGCCGAGGACGATCTTCTCCTGAGCCGGTGCGGGCTTGTCCTTCACCTGCTCGCGATAGATGTCCTTCTCGCGCTCGATGACGTCGGCCGGCACTTCCTCACGCGAGATGTACTGCGGATTCATCGCGGCGATGTGCTGGCACACCTGACGCACGAACACCTGCAGTTCCGGGTTGCGCGCGACGAAGTCGGTTTCGCAGCTCAACTGGACCATGACGCCGACGCGAGCGGTCTCGGGGGTCGGATGCATGTACGTCACGATCACGCCCGACGAGGTCGCGCGCGTCGCCTTCTTCTCGGCGATCTTGCTGCCCCACTTGCGCAGCAGGTCCTTCGCCTTCTCGAAGTCGCCGTTGGTCTCGCCGAGTGCCTTCTTGCAGTCGTTCACGCCCGCGCCGGTCTCTTGGCGCAGTCGCATCACGTCCTTGGCGTCGATGTTCGTCATGGTTCGATTCCTTATTCGTGTTCGGTGCGCTCGCGATCGAGCTCAGGCCTTGGTCTCGCCCGCGTCGGCGGCCGGCGCGGATTCGGCCGCGGCTTCCGGAGCCTCGTCGGCCGCGGGCGCCGACGGACCACGACCCTCGCCTCGACCCTCGCCACGGCCACCCTTCTTCGGGCCACCCTGGCGGCGCTGCGGACCGCGATTCTCGCGGCGCTTCATCTCGATCTGCGGTTCGTCGTCCTGGATCGCCGCGACACCTTCACGGTAGTTCGCACGACCTTCGACGATGGCGTCGACGAGCTTCGAGAGGATCAACGACACCGAGCGCATCGCGTCGTCGTTGGCCGGGATCGGGATGTCGACGAGGTCCGGATCGCAGTCGGTGTCGAGCACCGACACGATCGGCACGCGCAGGCGGTTCGCCTCGCGCACCGCGATGTATTCCTTGGCCGGGTCGATGACGACGAGGGCGCCGGGCAGCTTGTTCAGCACGCGCACGCCGTCGAGGTTCTTCTTGATGCGCTTCAGCTCGCGCATCACCATCGCCTGCTCCTTCTTCGTGTAGAGCAGGAGGTCGCCGGACAGCTCGAGTTGCTCGAGCTCTTCCAGGCGCTTCAAGCGCGAACGGATCGTCGTGAAGTTGGTCAGCGTGCCACCGAGCCAACGCTCGTTGACGTACGGCATCCCGGCGCGCTGCGCTTCGGTCGCGATCGTGCTCTTGATCTGGCGCTTGGTGCCGACGATCACGATCTGACGGCCGGTCGACGCCAGCTCCTTCAGGAAGTGGCGGGCGCGCGTCAGACCCTTCACGGTCTCGACGAGGTTGATGATGTGGATGAGGTTGCGCTTGCCGTGGATGAACTGCGACATCTTCGGGTTCCACCGGCTGGCGTGGTGACCGAAGTGAACGCCCGCATCGACGAGTTCGCGGACCGAAATGGCGGCCATGAGGAATCCAGTTCACCTTCCTGGGACACGAATCGAGGTGCGGGTCCACGAGGAGCGCGCGGCGAGCGCAGGAAGGTTGGAGTCGACTCGCCGCCGCGAAAGGCCTCGGCCCATCGGGAGTTCCATTCGCTCCACACGTCGCGGGGCGAAAGAAAGTCGAGACAGACTAGAGGGATACGAATGCGTGTCAAGCGTGCAGGCGGAGCCGCCGCATGTGCACGCGCGCGCGAGCGCCGGACTCGCAAAACTGAAGGAAAAGCGTTCCCTTTTCCTGATTTTTCGCCCGTGAGACGGGACAACGGGGCCGATATCCGGCTCTGGCTACGGGAAGAGATGAAGTCACGGGTTTGGGCCGAGGGACCTCGTTCACCGACAGCGAGGCACCTATCGGAAGTTTGGACGCGGGCCAAGCCCGCGCCGAGATTGCCGGTTATCCTCCGACTTGGTTCAGGATCGCCCAGTTGCTGCTTCCTGCTTTCCACACCAGGGTGAGTGTTTTCAGTCCATTGGCTTCCAACGGCTCCATGGTGCCGCGCCGCATCCTGTTGGCGGACCACCACACCGAACGCCTCCCGGACGTGAAGTCCCGGCTGGAGGCCCTCGGGCATAGCGTCTTTTCTTCGGACGACGCGCTCTCGTCGCTTGAGACACTGCGCGAGAAGCGGCCCGACCTCGTCATCCTGGCCCCGCTTTCGCGTCACGCGGACGGGCCCGAGGTCGGCAGTCTGCTGTCGGCCAAGGACCGCATGCAGTTCACGGCGCTGATCCTCGTGCTCGAGGACGCCCCGAAGTCGGACGCCTTGCTCGGGATGTGCGGCCGCGTCGACGACGTGCTGCTGCGCGACGACGCCACCGCCGATCGCTTGTTCGACCGCGCGGTGCTCGCGCTCGGACGGCTCGAGCGCGTGCGTCGACTCGAGGACGAGAAGGCGGCGCTCGAACGCCAATCGGTGACCGACTTCAAGACCGGCACGTTCAACGACCGCTACTTCCATCGCCGCCTGCGCGAGGAGTTCGCGCGCGCCCGCCGCCATCGTCAGGCGATCTCCTGCGTCATGCTCGATTTCGACAACTTCAAAGAGATCAACGACAACTTCGACCACTCGTTCGGCGACTTCGTGCTGCTCGCGTTCGCCAAGAAGTTGCGTGCGGTCATCCGCGACATCGACATCCCGGCGCGACTCGGCGGCGACGAGTTCGCCCTGCTGTTGCCGAGCACGGGCCTCGACCAAGCCGTGCGCATCGCCGAACGCATCCGCCGCATCGTCGGCGAGTACCTGTTCGAGCACGACGGCAGCTCGACCACCGTGTCGCTGTCGATCGGCATCAGCACGTTCGACGGCATCGAGGAGTCCTCGCCCGAGGAGTTCCTGCGCCGCGCCGACGCCGCGCTGCTCGAAGCGAAGCGCCGCGGCCGCAACCGCGTCGTGCTCTACCCCCAGATCGCCGGCAACTCCGACGCCGCCGGCGCAGCAGCGTCGGACGACTGAACCCACGCGGCCCTCGACGCTCGGGTCCGCCGCCGAGGCACGATCACCGGTCGGGTGACGACGCGGCGGTAGCCCGCGGCGCGTCGCGTGCCTATCCTGCCCGGTTTCGCACCGTCGCAGGACCGAGCCGATGTCGCAGACCGAGAAGCTCTACCCCGAAGTCGCGCCGCAGCCGAACTTCCCCGAGATCGAGCGGCAGATCCTGCGGTACTGGGACGAGCGCAAGCTGTTCCAGCGCTCCGTGGACGGCCGGCCGGCGGGCGAGCACGGCGCGAACGAGTACGTGTTCTACGACGGGCCGCCGTTCGCGAACGGCTTGCCGCACTACGGCCACCTGGTCACGGGCTTCGTCAAGGACGTCGTGCCGCGCTACTTCACGATGAAGGGTCGGCGCGTCGAGCGGCGCTTCGGTTGGGACTGCCACGGCCTGCCGGCCGAGATGGCGGCCGAGAAGGACCTGAACATCCGCGGTCGGCTCGCAATCCTCGAGCACGGCATCGGCAAGTTCAACGAGTACTGCAAGACGTCGGTCCTGAAGTACACGCACGAGTGGGAACGCACCGTCACGCGTCAGGCGCGTTGGGTCGACTTCGAGCGCGACTACAAGACGATGGACCTCTCCTACATGGAGAGCGTGATGTGGGCGTTCAAGACGCTGCACACCAAGGGCCTCGTCTACGAGGGCATGCGCGTGCTGCCGTACTCGTGGGCCGCCGAATCGTCGGTCTCGAACTTCGAGACGCGCATCGACAACGCGTATCGCGAGCGCCAGGACCCGGCGTTGACCGTGATGTTCAAGCTCGATCCGCGCCCCGGCGATCCCGGCCCGCTGCACCTGTTGGCGTGGACGACGACGCCGTGGACCTTGCCGAGCAACCTCGCGCTCGCGGTCGGTCCGGACATCGACTACGCGATCGTGGAGCACGACTGTCGTTTCCTCGTGCTCGGCGCAACGGTGCTCGGCAAGTACGCGAAGGAGATCCCGGAACCGAAGATCGTCGGGCGACTCACGGGCAAGGACCTCGTCGGCCGCTCGTACGAGCCGCTGTTCCCCTACTTCGCGAAGCACCGCCCCGCGTTCGTCGTGTTGGCCGGCGACTTCGTGTCGACCGAGGACGGCACCGGCGTCGTGCACATGGCGCCGGGCTTCGGTGAGGACGACCAGCGCGTCTGCGAAGCGAACGGCATCACGCTCGTCTGCCCCGTCGACCATCGGGGTCGGTTCACGAGCGAAGTGCCGGACTACGAAGGCCAGCTCGTGTTCGACGCCAACAAGCCGATCATCGACGCGCTGAAGAAGCGCGGCGTCGTGGTCAAGCACGAGACCTACCTGCACAACTACCCGCACTGCTGGCGCACGGATCAGCCGCTGATCTACAAGGCCATGAGCTCGTGGTTCGTGAAGGTCTCGACGTTCAACCAGCGCATGCTCGAGTTGAACCAACAGATCAACTGGGTGCCGAACCACGTCAAGGACGGCCAATTCGGCAAATGGCTCGAAGGCGCGCGCGACTGGACGATCAGTCGCAATCGCTTCTGGGGTTCACCGATCCCGGTGTGGAAGAGCGACGACCCGAAGTACCCGCGCGTCGACGTCTACGGCAGCATCGCCGAGCTCGAGCGCGACTTCGGCGTGAAGGTCGCCGACTTGCATTGGCCGTTCATCGACGGGCTGACGCGCAAGAACCCCGACGATCCGACGGGCAAGTCGACGATGCGTCGCGTCGAAGACGTGCTCGATTGTTGGTTCGAGTCGGGCTCGATGCCGTTCGCGCAGGTGCATTACCCGTTCGAGAACAAGCAGTGGTTCGAGGACCACTTCCCGGCCGACTTCATCGTCGAGTACATCGCGCAGACGCGCGGCTGGTTCTACACGCTGATGGTCCTGGCGACGGCGCTGTTCGACAAGCCGCCGTTCCAGAACGTGATCTGCCACGGCGTCGTGCTCGACGAGGACGGCGAGAAGCTCAGCAAGCGCAAGCAGAACTACCCGGCGCCCGACGAGGTCTACGACACGCACGGCGCCGACGCGCTGCGTTGGTACTTGATCTCGTCGCCGATCCTGCGCGGCAACAACTTGTCGATCGACAGCAAGGGCCGCGTGTTCGCCGACGTGATCCGTCAGGCGATCCTGCCGCTGTGGAACGCGTACGCGTTCTTCTGCATGTACGCGAACGCCGACGGCGTGAAGGCCAAGGAGCGCGTCGACGCGACCGCCGTGCTCGATCGCTACGTCCTCGGCAAGACGCGTGAACTCGTCGAACAGGTCCAGACGGCGATGGAACGCTACGACGTGCCGTCGGCGTGCCAGGCGATCCAGACGTTCACCGACGCGCTGAACAACTGGTACATCCGCCGCAGTCGCGAGCGGTTCTGGTCGAGCGAGAAGACGCAGGACAAGCAAGACGCGTACGACACGCTCTACACCGTGTTGGTCACGGTGTTGAAGACGTCGGCGCCGTTCTTGCCGATGATCGCGGAGGAGATCTTCCGCGGCCTCACGGGCAAGGACAGCGTGCACCTTGAGGACTGGCCGGACGTGTCCGCCTTCCCGCAGGACGCGCAGCTCGTGCGCTCGATGGACTTGGCGCGCGACGTCTGCTCGGCCGCGCTCGGCTTGCGCAAGGCGAAGAACCTGCGCGTCCGTTTGCCGCTCCGCACGCTCACGGTCGCGGGCGAAGGCGCGACAGCACTCGCGCCGTACACCTCGCTGATCGGCGACGAAGTCAACGTCAAGGACGTGGCGCTCGTCGACAGCGCCGCGGTGCTCGGCGACTTCGCGCTCGCCGTGAACGCGAAGCTGCTCGGCCCGCGCCTCGGCAAGGACGTGCAGCGCGTGATCGGCGCGTCGAAAGCCGGCCGCTGGAAGTCCCTGCCGGACGGAACCGTCGACGTCGACGGCGTGCGCATCGAAGCGAACGAGTTCGAACTGAAACTCGTGTCGAAGCCGGGCGTCGCGAGTCAGCCGTTGGCGGGGAACCGCACGATCGTCGGCCTCGACGTGACGCTCGATGCGGAACTGGTGCGTGAAGGCACCGCGCGCGACGTGATCCGCGCGATCCAACAGGCGCGCAAGGACGCGAAGCTGCGCATCCAGGACCGCATCGAACTCGTGCTCGAGTTGCCGGCGGACGTCGCCGACGCGATCACGCCGTTCCTCGAGACGATCCGCGAGCAGACGCTCGCCACGTCGTTGCGGCTCGCGTCGGCCACCGGCACGCACGTGCAGTCCGCCGCGATCGACGACCTCGCGATCAAGATCGGCATCACCACGGCGTGACGACGCCGCTCTCGCCAGCGCGCAAGAACGCGGCCGCCGTGGCGCGCGCGCGGGTCGCGTCGCGCTCGGCGTCCAGCGTCGCGGCGCGCACGTCGCGCGACAAGCGCTCGAGAGGATGACCGAGCGCGAGACTCGCCGGTCCGATGCGCGCACGCACGGCGGCGACGATGCGTTCCGCGACCCCGGGCGCATGCGCGGCGACGGCCGCGGACGCGCTGTCGGCTCGCGTCAGCGCGAACGCGTCGGCGTCGAACGTCGCGTGCGCGACCAGACGCAACGCCTCGAGGCACGCCGCAGCAGCAGCGCGTAGTTCGAACAACCACGTGCCGAGAACGGCGACGCGCTCGGAGTCGACCGCCGTGCCGAACCGCGTGAGGACGTGAGCGCGGTACTCCTCGAGCGCGCGCTGCGCGGCGCCGAGCCAAGCGGCCGGGCGCAACGCCTGCAGGCACGCGTCGCGGAGGCGCACGCAGCGCTTGAACGCGGGCTCGCCCTGGCGCAGCAGCGGCGCATCCGCGGGCACACGCGCGTGGTGCAACACGAGCCGGCCCTCCGCGCGCGTCGTCGGATCGCACGCGTGGATCGACGCGCGACGCTCGCAGGAGTCCGCGGATTCGAGATCGACGAACAGCAGGACGTCCTCGCCGCGCTCGCGTGCGCGGATCCAGGCGACGTCGGCCTCGGGCAACATGGGCGCCGGATCGATCGCGCCGTCCACGCTGCGTCCCGCCGCGTCGATCGAGGTCGTCGCGTCGGACGTCGCGGGATCGCTCCAATCGTGCGCGGCGATCAGCCTCCGCCGTCGCAACAGGTGCAGCAGCGTCGCGACGCCGCGTTCTCCGCAGCCGGCGCGCGCCAACGCGAACAGCGCGGCCTCGTGGGACGCGAGCGCGGCCGCGCACGTCGGTTCGACCGTCCCGAGCAGGAACGTGCTGGCGAACGCGTCGCGCAGCCGACATTCGGGATCGACGTCGGGCCGGCCGGCGAGCCAAGCGAACGCGCTGTCGCGGACGCGCACGAACAGGCGTTTCTGCCGGTGGATCGGAGCGATGGCGTCGAGTTCCGCGACGAGCGCGAGCACGTCACGCGTCGCGCCGTGGGCGTTCGTGGGGATCTGCATGGGTCGACTCCTGCGTTCGGAATTCGCTTTGCGTCACAAAGCCAGTAGCCGGAACGAAACCGCCATCGGCGCGCCGTCGATCGGAGGCCGTGAACAAATCGAGGGCAGCCCCCGCCCATTCACCAGATTCACGGCCGAACCCACAAGGTGTCGAGGCGGCGGCAGCCGCCGTACTCACAGATGAACCGCGTCAGTCCAACGCGATTCAACCTTGAATTCGGCGACTGCCGTCGCCGAGCAACAACTGGTGAGGCCGAGAACGCGAATCCATCGGATGGATTCGCGTTCTCTCAGTCGACGTCGCGGAGCTGGCGGATCAACGCCTCCATGTGGTCGAGATAGCGGTCGAGCGCCTTCTTGCCCTTCGCGGTCAAGCGGTACTCGGTGCGCGGCACGCGGCCGGCGAACGACTTGGTGCAGGCGATCAACCCGCCGTCCTCGAGCTTGCGCGCATGGACCGAGAGATTGCCGTCGGACAGCTCGAGCTGCGACTTCAAGTCCGCGAAGGTCAGCGTGTCGCCGACGGCGAGCGCCGAGACGATGCGCAGGCGCGCCGGCTCGTGGATGAGGCGCGTCTCGGCCCCACCTTCGTCGAGGCCCTGGATCTTGCGCAGCGATGCAGCCGCGCGCCGCGAAGCGGACGAATCAGCCACCGTGTTTCCTCGCGATGTAGAGACCGAAGAGGAGATGCAGACCACCGAAGCCGATCCCGAGCAACGCGTGCGTCGCGCTGGTCGGCGCGAACGCCGCGATCGTGCCGAGCGCGAAGAACACTCCGCCGAGAACGAGCACCGAGCGGATCGACGACGCGCCGCCGGTCAGGACTCCGACGCCGTAGAGCAGGAGCCACAATGCCGGCAATCGATCGGCGTGGCCGTTCTGCCAGAACCAGACCGACAACACACCCGCGGCGACGAACGGCGGGACCAGCGCGACGAGGAAGCGCAGGCCGCAACCGCGCAGCAGCGGCACGCCGGCGCGACGCGCCTTGTGGATCATGGAGCCGACGCCGACGCTGAACGCGAGCCCGAGCTCGACGAGCCACACGGTCAGGAACGCCTGCGGCGTCGTGGTCGCGGCGCCCACGAACGCGGCGACGATCGCGCTCACCCCCATCACGCACATCCCCACGCCGGGAACGGCCGTGAACGTGGCCGCGCGCTCGATCGTGGAGCGGATGACGCGGAGGTCGTGATGGGCGCGGCGGTAGACGGAGGTGGCTGGAAGCATGGCCCGGAGTGTGCCACCCATCGTGTCGTTTTCAAGTGCTTTACTCAGCAAAGCCATTGGCTCCCTACGATCCGCGCCCATGCTCGAACTCCTCCCCTTCTCCGACTTCGCGCAAGTCCACATGCGCGGCGTGCCGTTCTCCGGGGTTTGCGCGGCATCGACGCTGGCGACGACGCTGCTGTTGCTGACCGTGTTGTGGTGGCGGCGCGCATCGCCTGGCGCCGACTCGTCCCACAGGACGCGCGGGCCCGCGTTGACGACGCTTCGCGTGTTCGTGGCCGGCCTCGCGCTGGCGCCACTCGCGGTCGTGCGTTCGATCGTGCTGTGGCGCGTCGGACTGAACGGCTTCGGCGCGATGTGCATGTGCTGGTACGACCTCGTGTTGGCCCTGCCGATCGCCTGCGCCAGCGTGTGGATCGCTGCACGGCGAGGCATCCCCGTCGATCGCGGCGCGCTGCGTTGGTCGTGGCTCGGTCTCGGCGCGATCGGCGTCGGCGTGTACGCCAGCGCGATCGAGCCGCGCCGACTCGTCGTCGAAACCGTCAGGTGCCGCCTCGAGCACGATCGCGTGGGCGAGCAGCCGCTCCGCATCGGCGTGCTCGCGGACTTGCAGAACTGGCGGATCGGCGAGTTCGAGTGGAAGGTCGCCCACACGCTGCGCGCGCAGCAGCCCGACCTCGTGCTGTTGCCCGGCGATCTGTTCCAAGGCTCACCGGCGCAATATGCGGCCGCGCGGGGCGAACTCGTGCGCCTGCTGCGCTTCCTCAGCGAGACCGCACCGACCTACGCCGTGCTCGGCGACACCGACGACGGCGCCGACTTCCAGCAGCTCGTCGCCGATGGCGGCGTCACGGTGTTGTGGAACTCGTCGACGACGATCCGCGTGAAGGACCGACTCGTCCGACTCGGCGGAGCGCTGCCGTTCCACGTGTTCCACGATCACGTCGGCAAGCACGGCGCCGCGACGATCGATCGTCTCGATCGCGTGTACACGCGTGCGTTCGACGCCGAGCCCGACGACGGCGCGATCCGCATCCTGTTCGGGCACCACGGTGAAGTCTTCGACGACCTGCGACGCGATTCGAGCGTCGATCTCGTCGTCGCGGGACACACGCACGGTGGGCAAGTGCAGTTGCCGTGGATCGGGCCGCCGATCACGTTCTCGGGACTGCCGAACTGGATCGCCGCAGGCGGGCTGTTCCGACCCCACGGAGCGACGTGGATCTACCAATCCCGCGGCATCGGACTCGAGCGACACCAAGCGCCGCGCATCCGCTTCCTCTGCCCACCGACGTTGGGAGTGATCGAACTCGTCGACGCCGCGGGATCACCGTGAACGCGCGCGCTCCGCGTCTCGTTACGCGCACCTGACCTCCGCCGCGGCCCTGCGGCCGATACGGTTCGCCGCACTTCGATGCGGAGGACGAGTCATGCGGATGCGGTTCTGGGTGATGGTCTTGATCGTGCCGGTCCTCGCCGGCGTCGGCGCGCTGGCGTGGTCGCAACGCGCTCGCTTCGACACGCTCGACGTACCACCTGGCCGCGTCGCGATCCTGTTGCGCCGCGTCGGGCGCGAGCCGCCGCCGGGCTCGATCATCGCGCCGCGCACGGAGCCGGGTCAGCCGCCCTACCGCGGCATCATCGAGGACGTACTGCCACCCGGACGCCACGACGCGATCAACCGCCACGAATACGACTGGCAAACCGTGCCGCTGACGGTGGTGCCGACGACGAAGGTCGGCGTGCTCGTGCGTCTGTTCGGCGACGACCTGCCCGCGGGCCAGACACTCGCCGACGAGAATCCGGCCGACGCGGCCGCTGGCATCGTCCGCAAGGGCATCCTGCGCGAGCCACTCGCGGCCGGATCGCACGCGATCAACCTGCGCGCGTATCGCGTGCTGCTGTTCGATCCGGTCGTGATCCAGCCCGGGCAAGTCGGAGTCGTCGCCCATCTCGTCGGCCGCGGCCCGAGTCGTGGCGATGCGTGGCTCGCCGCTCCCGACGAGCGAGGTGTCCAGGCCCAGGTGCTTCCGCCCGGCATCCACCACGTGAATCCGTACGCCACGTTCGTCCTCCCGGTGTCGCGCCAGTCGCAGCGCCTCGACCTCACGACTCCGGGCACGCGCGTGCGGTTCCCGACCAGCGACGGCTTCGACATCGCGCTCGACGGCGCGATCGAATGGAGCCTGACCGACGCCAGCGCGCCGCTCGTGTACGTGAAGTTCGGCGGCACGAAGGTCGTCGAGGACAGCCTGATCTTGCCGGCCGCGCGCGCGATCTCGCGTTCGTTCGGCGCGCGCTCGCCGGCTCGCGATTTCATCGCCGGTACGTCGCGACAAAGTTTCCAGAGCGCGTTCGAGACCGAGTTGCGTCGTCTCGTCGAAGCGGAGGGCCCGGTGATCCACGCGGTCACGATCAGCGGCATCACGCCGCCCAACGAGCTCGCGACGTTGATCCAGCGTCGCGTCGAAGCAGCGCTGCTGCGCTCGCAACTCGACGCGCAAATGGAGACCGAGCGCGGGCGTGCGTCGCTTGCGCGCGAGCAAGAGCTCGAGAAGCTGCCGGCCCTGCTCGCCGTCGCGCGCGCGACGCACGCGACCGAGTTCGGCGCCGCCCGCGAAGCTGAAGCGCGCGCGCTCGCGACCGCCGCGGCCGAGGACGAACAAGCGCAGATCGCGCTCGAGATCGCGAAGCTCGACGCCGAACGCATCCGCGCGAGTGCGCGATCGACCGCGACGACGAAAACGCGCGTGAGCGAGACCGTCGCCGCGATCGAACGGAAGATGGCGGCCGCGACCGGCGGCGGCGACGCCTATGCACGCCTTCGCCTGCTCGAACGCCTGATCCCGCACTACCGCAGCATCGTGGCGACGCTCGACGCGCCACCGTCGCACGTGCTCGTCGAACAGGCGCTCGACATGGGCCCGGATCCGGACTCGCCGACGTCAACGGACCCAGCCGCTTCGCCCGCCCCGACTCCGAAGGAGAACCCATGAACCGCGCGATCTCCGCGCTCGCTCTGGCCGCGGTCGCTTGCGCGCTGCAGGCCTGCGGCAAAGCCGTCGACGTCGGCCCCGACGAGTTCCTCGTCGTCATCGCGCACGACGGCGACGAACTCGCGCCCGGCCAGATGCTCGCTCGCGAGGGCCAGAAGGGTGTGCGTGAAAACGTGCTCGGCCCCGGCCGGCACGTCGTCGATCGCTTCGGAGTGACGATCGAACGCCATCCGATGCTCGAGATCCTGCCGGGTTCGCCGAGCGTGAAGAACGGCGACTCCGTCGTCCCTGCGCAACTGCCGCAGGTCGGTGTCGTCACTGCGCTCGTCGGCGAACCGCTGCCTCTGGGCAGCTTCCTCGCCGGCGAAGGCCAGCGTGGCGTGAGGCGACGCGTGCTGACCCCTGGCCGCTATGCGCTGAACCCGTACGCGTACACGGTCGAAGTCCACGACGCCGTGGTCGTGCCGACCGGGTCGGTCGGCGTCGTCACCCACCTCGACGGAGTGCTGTCGTCGGACGAACTCGCGGATCCCGATCAGCGCGGCGTGCAGCGCGAAGTGTTGCACGCAGGCGTGCACTTCCTCAATCCGCTCGAGTACTCGGTGAACCACATCCGCATCGGCTGGCGCGAGCTCTCGTTCACGGGCAAGCATGCGATCCAATTCCCGTCCAGCGACTCGAACACGATCACGGCCGAGATGTCGCTGATCTGGGGCCTACTGCCCGAGGACGCGCCGTACCTCGTGAAGCGCTACGGCTCGGAGAAGGACGTGATCGAGCGCGTGATCAAGCCGCAGGTCGAGTCGATCGTGCGCTTGAAGGGCAGCAACTTGTCGTCGCGCCAGTTCATGGAAGGCGACGCGCGTGTCGTGTTCCAGGACGAGGTCACCGTCGAGCTGAAGGCAGCGCTCGAGAAGAAGAAGTTGCGCGTGTTGCTCGCGCTCGTGCGCGGACTCGAAGTGCCCGAAGCGGTGCGCAAACCGTTCCAACTGGCGCGGCTCGCCGAGGAAGAGGTCCTCACCAACGTCGAGCTCGAGGCCACGGCGCGCGTGAACGCACGCTTCAACACGTTGAAGGGCGAAGTCGCGATCGCCGTCGCCGAGACCAAGGCCGAGATCCAACGCCAAGTCGCCGAAGAGGAGCAGCGCGGCACCGCCGCGGTCGAGACGCTCGAGGCGCGCACGAAGCTCGAGGCGATGCGGCGCGACGACGCGAGTCGCGAGCAGCGCATGCTCGCTTCGACGATGGTCGGCGAAGCGGAGGTCGAGGCGCAGGCGCTCCTAGGCGAAGCCGACGCCGAGGGCGAACGACGACTCGTCGACGCGCTCGGCGGCGCGGGTGCCTATCGCGTGTGGAAACTCGCGAAGCTCATCCCGAGCGGACTCGCGATCGACCTGCGTGCCAAGGAGCTGCGCTCCGCCTCGGAGTCGATCGGCCAGGTCGCCACCACTGCGCCGGCAGCGAAGCCGTGACGATCGACAGCGGCGCGACTGAGAGAACGTGAATCAATCCGATTGATTCGCGTTCTCGGCCTTCACCAGGTGTTGCTCGGCGACGGCAGTCGCCGAATTCAAAGACGATTCGCGTTGATCCGACGCGGTTCGTCCGTGAGTGCGGCGGCTGCCGCCGCCTCGGACGTCTTGTGGGTTCGGCCGTGAAGAAATTGGGGGCGGCCCCCAATTTCTTCACGGCCTCTGCGCAGGGCGTTCACTTGTGGTCGAGCAGCTCCGCGAGTTGCGCGAGCGCGCGATAGAGCAGGCCGCGGATCGACGCTTCGCTCTTGCCGAGCTTCTCGGCGATCTCGGCGCGCGACAGCCCGACGATGCGCGAGAGGATGATGACCTCGCGGTAGTCGTCTTGCAGCTTGTCGAACGCTTGCTCGATGCGCCCGAGCTCTTCGTTGCCGATGGCGACCTGACTCGGCGTCGCGAAGTTCTTGTAAGCCGCGAGCAAGCCGACGTCGGCGGCGCCCGAACTACTACCGCCGTTGGCGGCGGTCGACGGCGGGGCGATCTCTTTCTTCACGTCGCGCTTCTCGGCCGTGTAGTACTCGTGCCGGTTCAACACCTTGCGCAGCGCGGTCGCGTACAGCCATTGGCGGAAGCCGGCTTCGCCGGCGTACTGGAAGCGGTCGATGTGCTCGAGCACTTCGCGGCAGGCCGACTGCACCAGGTCGGATACGGATTCCTTGGCGCGCACGACCGGTCCGGCCCGCAGACGAACGAACGCGCGCACACCCGAGATGTGCTGCTGCATCAGCGCTTCGATGGCGGCCTTGTCGCCGCGCGCTGCGGCTTCGACGAGTTCGTTCGAACCGCCGTCGCTCGCCGCTGGGTCCTTCTCGGACATGAACACCTCACACGTCGGGTCGGGGCTGGGCGAAGTTTAGCACCGAAGGAATCCGCAGGCTTCGTTCGAAGCGACGGCTCACGAATCCGCGTGACGCGTTCCGCGCCCCCCGGATGGCCTGGATATGGAACCGTCCTCGATGCGCTCCAACGCCGAAGGTCCGCGTCAGCGTGAGCGCATCCGGGACTTCGTGCGGCAGTGCCTCGAGGTCGGCGAATGCGAGGGCGAGGCCGGCGTCGAACGGCTGTTCGCAACTCGTCCAGACCTTGCCGACGCTGCGCGGAGGCGCCTCATCTTGTTGCGAGTTCTCGGGTTCTACCGATTCAGGTCGGAGCCTTCGGAATCCGAATCGTGAGGGCTCAACGACCGCGTTGACCCCCGCGGATCTGGCCGATCACGCGGTCGGCGAGTTCCACGGCCCGCAGGCCTTCGACTTCCGAAACCACCGGACGGGACCCGGAGCGGATCGCGGCGACGAAGCTCGCCAGCTCGCGGCGCAGGGGTTCTTCGTCGCCGCCTTGGAGTTCGCGAACGGTCTGGGGCGTCGACGTGCCCTTCTCGACGATCTGGAGCTTGCGCGTCTGGAAGTCGATCTCGAGGGTCTTGTCGGTCGCGAACACGCGGGTCCTGCGGCCGCCGGCGGGCTGCGCGCGACTGGCGCGGACTTCGGCGACCGTGCCGCCCTCGAAGGTCAGGCGACATTCGGCCCAGTCCTCGAACGGACCGACGACCACGCCCCCGCTCGCGCGCAGATCGACGACCGCGGACCCTGCCAAGGCGCAGACCAGATCGAGGTCGTGGATCATCAGGTCGAACACGACACTGGTGTCGAGCGAACGCCCCGTGTGCGCCGCGAAACGCTCGGCGTCGATGAACCGCGGTGAGCACGGAGTGTTCGTCACGTGCTGCCAGACCGGATTGAAGCGCTCGATGTGCCCGACTTGCAGGCAGCGCTTCGACTTCGACGCGATCGCGGCCAACGCGCGGGCTTCCTCGAGCGACGCGGTCATCGGCTTCTCGACCAACACGTGGACGCCGCGCTCGAGGAAGTGCTTCGCGAGAGCGAAATGCGTCGGCGTCGGCGCCGCGATCGACACGGCATCGAGGTCGGCCGGCAAGTCCTCGGGGCGCGCGACCCATGCGGTCTTCGCCGTGTCCGCGGCAGGCCGGCCGCGCTCTTCGGAGGGGTCGACGACTGCGATCAGTTGGACGCCGTCCATCTGACCGAGGTTTCGTGCGTGATGCCGTCCGAGGTGTCCGGTGCCGAGCACCGCCATGCGCAGGGTTGAGCTCACGGGAATCTCCGGATGCGCTCCACGAGGGGGCGTCAGGCGGCGTCGATCAGCGTGAACGTCAACACGGCCTCCGCCGCGGTCTTGTCGTTCACGCGGGCCCAGGCTTGGACCTGGCCGATGGTGTCACGGACCTTCGTCGCTTCGATCTCGATGCGCAATTGGTCACCTGGGATCACGGAGCGGCGCAGCTTGACCTTGTCGATCGACCACAACACGGCGAGCTTGCCGGTGTTCTCGAGGCGGCGCAGCAACAGCACGCCGGCGAGTTGCGCCATCGCCTCGAGGATCAGCACGCCGGGCATGATCGGCTGGCTCGGGAAGTGGCCCTGGAAGAACGGCTCGTTGATCGTGACGTTCTTGATGCCGACGGCGCGGCGATAGCCCTCGAGCTCGATCACGCGGTCGATGAGCAGGAACGGGTATCGGTGCGGCAGGAGCTGCAGGATCTCGCGGATGTCGACGCCCGAGTCGCGACCGACTTGTCCCGCGACCTCGCGCGCCTTCATCTCGTCGGCCACGAGTCGGACGAGCGCGCGATTGGTGCCATGGCCCGAGCGCGTGGCCAACACGCGACCGCGAATGTCGACGCCGGCAAGGAACAAGTCGCCGGCGAGGTCGAGCAGCTTGTGCCGCGCGAACTCATCGGGGAAGCGCAGCACGTTCTCGAGCACTTTGCCGTCGTCGATGACGAGCGTGTTCTCGGTGTTCGCGCCCTGGCCCAGTCCGGCGGCGCGCAATTGGTCGGCCTCGGCGCGCAACACGAACGTGCGTGCGGGCGCGATGTCGCGGCAGAACGTCTCGGCGTTCAGCGCGACCTCGACGAACTGCGCCGAATAGCCGGAGCCGGGCAGATCGAGCGTGTACGACAAGCGCAGCTCGTCCTGCTCGTTCGGCACCAGCATGACCGTGGCATCGCCTTCGGTGACATGCAGTGGTTTGTCGGCGATGAACTGGATGCGCTGCGACTTCTGCTCGACGAGACCGATCTTCTGGATCGCCTCGGCGAACGGGATCGCGGAACCGTCGAGCCCGGGGAGTTCCGGGCCGTCGATGTGGATCTCGGCGTTGTCGACCCCGAGACCGAGGAACGCGGCGAACAAGTGCTCGACGGTGTTGACCTCGGCCTCGCCGTTCTTGAGTGCCGTGCGGCGCGCGCCCTGCGCGAGGAAGTCCAACGTCGCCGGGATGTGCGGCGCATCGGGGAGGTCGGTCCGCACGAAGATCACGCCCTGGTCGGGTCCGGCCGGCAGCACCTTCACGGTCGTCTCACGACCGGTGTGCAAACCGATGCCCTTCAGTTCGAGCGGCGCGCGCAGTGTCTTCTGGTTGCGCATCGTCAGCCGTCCTCCGCCACACCGCCGGAGTCGGCGATTCCGAGTTTCTTCTCGAGTTCACGCACGCGCTTCAACAGTTCCGGCAGCTTGCGCAGCGCCGCTTCCTCGCGTCGCTTCTCGTGGACCGGACCGGCGTAGATGCCGAACATCACGGCGCCGTCCTGCACGTCCTTGGTCAAACCCGCGCGAGCCGCCGCCGTCACGCGTCGGCCGATGCGCACGTGTCCCGCGGTCGCGGCTTGGCCGCCGAACACGCAGCCATCGCCGATGGTCGTCGAGCCGGAGATCCCGGTTTGCGCGGCGATCACGCAGTGCTCGCCGATCTGGACGTTGTGCGCGATCTGGACCAGGTTGTCGATCTTGGTGCCGCGGCCGATCGTGGTGCGCCCGAAGCGCGCGCGATCGATCGTCACGCACGCGCCGATCTCGACGTCGTCGCCGATCTCGACCGCACCGATGTGTTCGAGCTTTTCCAAGCCAGCCTTGCCCGGCCGGTAGCCGAAGCCATCGCAGCCGACGACCGTTCCCGAATGCACGACGACGCGATCGCCGAGGCGCACGTGGTCTTGGAGGACGACGTTCGCGTGCAGCACGCAGTCACGCCCCACGCGCACGTGAGCGCCGATGCGCACGCCCGCGTGCACGATCGTCGACGCGCCGAGGTGCGCATGCTCGCCGATGCTCGCGTGCGCGTGGACGACCGCGCCGTCCGCGATCACAGCCGACGCGGCGACCGACGCTTGCGGCGAGATCCCCGCAATCGGCGTCGTGCGCTCGGGACGGAACCAATCGACGAGGGATTCGAACGCCAGTGCCGGTTTCGCGACGCGAACGAGCGGGATCGATGCAGTCGGGAAATCCAGGCCGACGATCAACGCCGAAGCCCGCGAGCGCGCGACATACGGCACGTAGCGCAGTTCCCCGACGAACGAGAGGTCGCCCGCGCGTGCGTCGAACAGTCCGGCGAGTCCGTGGATCTCCACGGTCGGGTCGCCATCGAGCTGCCCGTTCAATCGTCGAGCGATGTCACCGAGGTTGCGCGCCACGAAACGCCCTGGGATGGGATTGCCCACCTGCCCTGTTCGGGCCGCCGTCGAGTCGCCTCGAGCGAACGTAACTCAAGCCGCTGATTCGACTAGCGGTTGAGCACACTAAGCACGTCCGAGGTGATGTCAAGCGTGGCGTCGGCATACAGCACCGTGCGGAGGAAGATCTCGGTCGAGACCGCGGCTTCGGACTCGCCGGCGAGCTCGCCACCACGCGCTTGCAAGACCAAGTGCAGCCCGAGGCTTTTCGCGACGTCGCCGATCGCCTTCTGCGCCATCTCGAACCCGAGCAAGCGCGCGGCCTTGAGGCGCGCCAGGCGCTCGGCGTCGGCGGCGTTGAAGGCGTACTTGAACTCGACGCTCTTGTGCTCGAGTTCGCGCTTCGCGATGGCGGCCTGCGGGTCCTTCGCGTCGAGCAAGTCGACCCTTGCTTCCAACTCCTTCAACTCGTCTTGCATCTTGCGCAGCGGCGCCTGTTCCTTGTCGATCCACGCCTTCAACTGCTCGTCGATCGTCTGGATCGCCTTCGGTTCCTTGAGCACGCGGAACAGGTCGACGACGCCGACGCGCAGCGCGGCGCCCGACGGCTGAACCAGTGCGCCCGCGCCGAGCGCGGCCAGCCCCGTGAATGCACCGCGACGCGTGACCATGAGAACCTCCTCGACCCAGCAGCTCAGAAGCGCGTGCTGACGCGCACGCTGATGAGCTCCGTCGAATCGTCCTTCTCCTCGAGCAGCGGGACGCCGAGATCGACCGAGACCGGCGCGTCGCCGAGGAAGGGCAGACGCACACGCACTCCGGCGCCGATCGACGCGCGCGGCTTGCCGAACAACCCGGCGACGGAGTCTTCGACCGAGCCGATGTCGACGAACGCAACGCCGCGCACGTACTCGATCTCCTGATCGACGAGGGCTTCGTACGTGGAGTACAGCGGGAACGCGTATTCGAAGCTCGTCGAGTACGCGAACGCGCCACCGAGATGGACGTCCTCGTCCTCGGGGCCGATGCCGCGCAGTTCGAATCCGCGCAACGGGAAGTCGCCGCTGCTGCCGCCGCCTTGCAGGCGCTCGAAGAACGGCAGCTCGCCCGAGAATCCTTGGGCCGCGCCGACCGCGCCGCGCACGTTGAACAAGTGCTTGCGACCGCGGTCGTCCTCGTAGAGCGGAGTCAGCCACGAACCGGCCGCCACGGCGCGCTGGCCCCAGGCGTCGAGCGTCAAGAGTTCGTAGCGACCGCCGACCTCGTAGCCCTTCGACGGCATCAGCACGCTGTCGAAGTCTTGGTACTTCGCGAGCAGTCCGACCGCGGGCACGACGCTCAAGCCATCGACGTCCTCGACGTCGTCGGGCGCGTCGTCGAGATCGCCGATGTTCACGAGGTCGAAGCGCCCCATCACACCGGCCGTCCAGTGTTCGTCGAGACGACGCGTGAACGTCGTCGACACGCCGTACCGATCCTCGTCGAACTCGTCGAAGATCTGCGACTGGACCGCGTAGACGTCGAAGCGCAGCGCGAGCGGATCACGCTCCGAGCCGCGGAAGTACGGGTCCTCGAACGTCAAGCGAGCGGTCGACACGCGCGAGCCGGGTTGGACTTGGATCTGTAGGCGTTGGCCGCCGCCGTGGAACGCTTCGTTGCTCCAGAACTCGGAGAACAGCGTGATCGGATCCCACGTCGACGGCGTGTCGTGCAGATCGAAGTTGTTCTTCTCGAGGTTCACGCCGGCGAAGAAGCCGATGTCGGTGTCGGCGCCCGCGACGAAGAACAGCCGACCCGAGCGCACTTCCTCGACGTCGACGAGCACGTCCTCGAGCAGCGGATCGGAGGTCTCGCGGAAGCGGACGTCGACCAGGTCGCGACCGCGGTCGTCGCGGAACCAGCCCGTGGCGCGGAGGCGATCCGCGGTCTTCTTGAGTTCACGTCCGTCGGCGAGATCGCCCGGCCGCAGCGTGACCTCGCGACGGACGATGCCGTCCGGAGTCTGCGTGTTGCCGCGCACGACGACGTCGCGCACGCGCTTCATCGTGCCGGGCGACACGCGATGGACCACGCGCGCCTCGTTCGTCGTCTCGGCGTACTCGAGGCTGGTTTCGACCTCCGCACGGATGAAGCCGCGTTCTTGCATCGCGTTCTTCAACGCATCGCGGTCGCGTTCGAGGACCGCGGCGCGCAGCGGATCGCCGGCCTTCGTCTCGATCAGAGCGTCGAGCGCTTCTTGCGGCACCGAACCGTCGCCTTGCACGACGACGCTCGACACCGAGTACCGCGAGCCTTCTTCGATCGCGATCCGCACCACCGCCGAGTCGCCGTCCTCGTCGACGTCGACGCCGGCCAGGGTCGCCTTCGCGGAGCGGAAGCCCTCGTTGCCGAGATGGCGCTCGAGTTCGACGAGGTCGCGGTCGAGTTGGTCTTGGCGCAGGTAGGACTTGAACACGACGAGACGCGTCGGCTTCGTCGTCATCACGCCGAGCAGGCGATCGGCGGGGAGTGACGAGCCGCTGAACACGACGTCGTCGATCGCGATCTTCTCGCCTTCGTGGACCTTCAGGCGCGCGGTCATGCCGTCGGAGGACGGCTCGATCGTGATCTCGACTCGAGCGTAGTAGCGGCCTTCGTCCTTCAAGCGCTGTTCGAGTTCGGTGGCACGGTCCCTCACCTGCGCCTCGAGCATCGTGTGGACGCCGAACAGCGACACGTCTTCGAGCAACTCGCGCGCGCGCTCGTCGGCGACGCCGTCGACGACGACGTCGGTGATCATCGCTTCCTCGTCGACCTTCAGGAACAGACGTACGGCGCCGTCGTGCTTCTCGGTCTCGACGGTGACACGGATGCCGAAGCGCGCGTAGAGATCGCGAATGTCCTGTTGGACGTCGTTCGGATCGATCAGCTTGCCGACGCGCGTGCGCATGTTCTCGAGGATCTGCGCGGTCGCGACCCGTCGATTGCCGGCAATGTCGATCGAAGCGACGACGCCTTCGTCACGCGGCGGGATGAATCCGAGCAGCGCGAAGCACAGGCACAGCGCCAGGAGTCGGGCGAGCATCGCGCAGCGTTCTACCCGGCGCGCGCCGGATCCTCGAAGCGAAGTCGTTCGCCGAAGAAATAAAGGCTGACGACTCCCGTGGGGCCGTTGCGGTGCTTGCCGATGATGACTTCCGCGGTGCGCAACTGCTGCGGCAGCAGGTCCTCCTGCGCCTTGTAGTACGCGTCGCGGTACAGGAACATGACGACGTCGGCGTCCTGTTCGATCGAGCCCGACTCGCGGAGGTCCGACATGCGCGGCCGGTGGTCGTCGCGAGCGTCGACGGCGCGGTTCAGCTGCGACAGTGAGATCACCGGCAGGTCGAGCTCGCGGGCCAGCGCTTTCAATCCCTGCGAGATCTGGCTGATCTCGTGCTGCCGGCTCTCGGCGCCGGGCGACGTCATGAGCTGCAGGTAGTCGACGACGATCAGTCCGATGCGCGGATCGCGGGCCTTCAAGCGCCGCGCCTTCGCGCGCAACGCGAGCAGAGAGATCGCCGGGGTGTCGTCGACGTAGACCGGCGACTCCGACAGCGCGTTGGCGGCCTCGATGATCATGGGCCAGTCGCCGGGCTGGATCTCGCCCTGGCGGATCTTCATCGCGTTCATGCGCGCGAGCGAGCACAGCAGGTTTTCGGCGACCTGCAGCTTGCCGACTTCGAGCGAGAACACGAGGACGCCCTTCTTCTCCTTCACGGCGATGTGCGTCGCCATGTTCAACGCGAAGGTCGTTTTCCCCATCGAAGGGCGTGCCGCGACGATGATCAGTTCGCCGTTGCGCAGACCGCCGAGCTTCGCGTTCAGGTCGGAGAATCCGGTCGAGAGCCCCGGGGTGACCTTGCCGCCGAGTGCCTCGCGCCGCTCGATCTCCTGGACCTCGAGCTTCATCAGCTGAGCGATGGATGCGAGGTCGCTGGTGTCGTCGCCACGCACTGCGAAGATGCGCTGCTCGGCCTGGTCGACGATCGAGGCGACGTCGCCCTTCGGCTCGTACGCGTCCTTGACGATTTCCTGGCCCGCGCGCAGGAGCGCACGGAGGCGCGCGGTGTCGCGCACGATGCGGGCGTGGTGCTTCGCGGCGGCCGACGACGGCACGGACTCGGCCAGTCGCACGAGCGCTTCGGGTCCACCGATGGCGTCGAGCGCTTTCTGGCGCTTCAGCTCGTCCTTGACCGTGATCGCGTCGATCGTCGAACCGGTTTTGTCGAGCGCGAGCATCGCGGCGTACACGTGGCGGTGCGCGCTGACGTAGAAGTCGTCGGGGACGATCTTGTCGCCGATCTCGTGCAGCGTGTCGCCGTCGAGCAGCACGGCGCCGAGCAGAGCGGCCTCGGCGTCGACGTCGTGCGGAGCGATGCGCTCGAGATTGCGTGCGTCCGACATGCGTTGCACCAATTCGATCGAAAGAGGCGGGCAAGGCGACGAAGGGAGGACGAGCGGCACCGCCGCGCGTCGTCGGTTCGAGCCGACGAATGCCGATGGAATACGACTCGGGCGCGCGAAACGCTAGAGCCACTGGGACCTGCAAGGCGAACGGCGGCACGATGCGCGCGCACCGTGCCGCCGTCTCGGCTCGACGCTCGGATCAGCCCTCGGCCGGTTGCGCGTCCACTTCCTTCACGACCGCGACCTTGATGTCGGTGCGGGCTTCTTCGTGAATGACGATCGCGACGCTGTGGACGCCCGGTTCCTTGATCGGCTCGGCCAGGCGAATCGCCTTCGAGTCGATCGTGTGGCCCTGCTTCGCGAGCAGTTCCTGGATCGTGGCGACGTTGACCGACCCGTAGAGGTGGCCCTCGTCCGAGACCTTGGCGGAGATCGTGAGGGTGAGGCCCTGGAGCTTGTTGATCGCGGACGTGGCCGCAGCCTTGCGCTCCTTCTCCTCTTCCTCGTACTTCTTCCGCAAGCCCTCGAGGCGCTTGAGGTTGTCCGACGTCGCGAGCACCGCGATCTTGCGCGGCAGAAGGTAGTTGCGCGCGAAGCCGTCCTTCACACGGACGACCAAGCCGCGGCGACCGATGGTGTCGACGTCCTGAACCAGAATGACCTGTTGCATGGCGTTGTTCCTTGGATGATCTGAGGCCGGACGCGGATCAGCCGACGTACGGCAAGAGCGCCATGTGACGCGCGTACTTGACCTGCTGCTTCAGGATGCGCTGCGCCGCGGCCGAATTCCCCGCACGCTTGCGCGAATAGAGCTTGCCTTGCTGCGTCGTGAGCTTCTGCAGCATCGGGACGTTCTTGTAGTCGAACAAGAACTCCGCGCGCTCCGGACGCACCAAGAACTTCGGACGCTCGCCGAGTCGGCGGAAGCGCTTCTTCTTGGCACTCGACTTCTTGTTGTTGCTCGCGTTCCTCACGGGTCATTCCTCTCGTTCTGCGACGGTCTTCCCGGCGCGCTCAGGGTTCGTCCTCGACGGCGTCCAGATCGGGCACCACGGCAAGTCCATCGTCGGCCACGCGGGCCGGCTCGGCGGAAGACGCTTCATCGCGCTTCTCGGCCGCGGCCATGCGCTGCTGGTACTCGGCGAACGTCTCGATCGCTTCCGGCATCTCCTCGCGCCGAAGCACGAGATGACGCAGGACCAAACTCGACAGGCGCACTTCTCCGCGCAGCTTGGCCACGACGTCCTTGTCGCCGGTGAAGTACGACAGGACGTAGATGCCGTGCGTCACGCCCTTCACCGGGTAGGCGAGCTTGCGCTCGTCCCACTTCTTCAGATGCGTGACCGCGCCACCTGACTTCTCGATCAGTTGGCGCACGTGCTCCTCGAGGTACTCGACGTCCTTGCGAGCCTCTTTGTTGTGGGCAAGGAACATGCCCTCGTAGACGTAACTCAACGCTGCGCTCCAGTTCGTGCCGGCGCTCCTGCCCGGCGGTGATCGCCTATGCC
>JADJEK010000008.1 GCA_016709145.1 Planctomycetota bacterium | reverse complement strand
TCTTTGCCTCGAAATCCGCTTCCATCTCGAACACGTCGGTGAGCTCGACGAAATCCCACCTGCCGTACATACCCAATTGGTTCACCCCCGGCACCCAGTACTCTTCCATCGTCGTCTTCTTGTCCTTCGCATCCTCGCCGCGGTACCCCTTCACCTCGACGACGAGCCGCAACGGGTCAGTCGCGCCACGGTCGTCGTCCACGAGCACGATGAAGTCCGGCCGATACGCTTTCTGTTCGGATCCATAGCGGTACGGCACTTCGAATCCGAGGCCGTGGTTCTTCGTGTAAGCGACCACTCGGGGATGGCTCTCCACCACGCGGCAGAACTCCGCTTCCCACTTGGAGTCGTACACGACCCAATTGACGTGGTTTTTCGGAGGAGGCCCCCTCGTGTCCCAGAGGTTCGGGCATGATGTATGGAAGCGCACGTGTCGCGTCGAGCCAATCGCGTTGTAGGGATCAATCAGCGCTTCGATCCGTTGCTCGCCGCGGAAGCGACGAACGATGCCCGCCGTGATGCGCTCGCACGCCTTATCGGCGAGCTCGAGGTAAAGAAGCTGGGCGGGGTACGTTCCGCCTTCGCAAACGAGACACGTGTCGAGCCATTGCTTGGCGACGCGCTTCAATTCGCCGAAGAGGTTGAGCCGCGGCTCATCGTTCGCGTCACGCCACTTCTGATAAATCAACCGGTGAGTGAGGTGAAAGAGGATCGTCGACTTGCGCTGTTCCTTGAGCCAGTCGAGAGTCATATCGGCCGGCTTGCCGATGATGGCCGAATTGCGCGTCTTCGTCGGCCCGACGAGTCCGGGGTTGAGCGTGAGGATCGAGTCGGAGTTGAACGACGCCTCGATTCGCTCCTCGGGAAGTTGGACTCGATAACCGGTGACTCGTGGGAACACGATCTCGAGTGAGTCACGTTCAGGACGCACGGCGTGCACGAGTTCGGTCTTCTGCGGCGGCTTCGGCTTCACAACGACGGGCTTCGCGTTGAAGTCGAAGGGCACGCCGAACACGTCGGCGTATTCGACGCCGAAGAGGCCGTCGTCGTTGAGTTCGTAGGACTGACGTCGGAGTGCGCGGCCGACGACCTGCTCGCACAGGAGCTGCGTCCCGAACGCGCGGATGCCGAGGATGTGCGTCACGGTGTTCGCATCCCATCCTTCGGTCAGCATCGCAACCGAGACGACGCAACGGATCGAGGCGCCGAGTTGACCGGGCTTGCCGACCGTGTTCATGACCTCCCGAAGAAGTTCCGCGTCGGTCAACGAATCGGCGCTGCGCGCATCGCCAGTGCGCTCGACGATCTCGCGGCGAAAACGCTCGATTTCGTCCGCCGCCATGGTGCGGAAGTCCTTGTCGAGCGCTTCGCCCGACTCGAACTGCTCACTGTCGACCAACAGCGTGTTCGGACGTGGGAGCGGATTCCCGGTGACGTCGTCGAAGTTGCGGAAGAGCTCGAGTCGGCCATTCTCGAACGACGTCGTGCCGTTCTCGTTCGTGCGGTGGAACCCGGAGACGAAGTCGAAGACCAGCTTCGAGATCGACGTGTTCTGGCACACGATGATGAAGCAGGGCGGAACTCGGATTCCTCCTTGGCGCCACAGCTCGAACGTCTTTGCGTAGTGACCGTACAAGGCCTCCAGCGCAGTCCGCAGGCGTGTGGGCAGCTTGAGGGGGTCGAGATCGCCGCTCTGGTTCCGCCCTTTCTTGGGCATGTCCTGACGGATGTTCTCCCAGAGGTTGCGGAACATCGGCAACTCGTCGCCTGGAATGTTCTCTGCAACCGGGACGCGGGGCAGCTTGACGATGCCGCACTCGATGGCGTCCATGAGAGAGAAGTCGCTCATCGTCCAAGGGAAGAGCGTGCCTTCGGCGTACCCGGACCCACGCAGGAAGAACGGAGTGGCCGAGAGGTCGAAGACACGCGAAACGCCGAGCGCGCGCTGCACCGCCTCCACGCCCGAGATCCACAGGCGTGCAGCCTCGTTGTTCTTCTCCGCCTCCTTGCGTTCCTCGCCCTTCAGGGCCTTGTCGTCGGCCTCCTCTTTCTTCGCGCGATAGCAGTGGTGCGCTTCGTCGTTGATGACGAGGACGTTCTTCATCCCCATCAGTTCCGGCATGACCCGCTGGAGCATCTGACCTTCCGACTCGCGAGTTTGGAGCGTGTCGCCGGTTCGGCCGGTGAGCAGCGCACGGCCGCCGGCCGAGAGTTCGAGCCGCTCGCGAAGCATGAACGCGTGGTAGTTCGTGATGACGACCTTTGCGCGCTTCACGTCGGCGCGCATGTCCTCCGGGACCAACTCGCGCGTCGTGTAGTAGTTCTCGGGGTCGCTGGGCAGCAGTACGCGCAGGCGGTCCTTGATCGTCAGGCCGGGCGTGCAAATCAGGAATCCGCGCGTGAAGTGCTTGCTGCCGGGATGGCGCACGGAGTTCAGGGTCTGCCACGCGATCAACATGGCCATCACGGTCGTCTTACCGGCGCCGGTTGCAAGTTTGAGCGCAATGCGCGAAAGCACCGCGTCATCACCGCCGTTGGCGCGGGCGAGATACGCGAGGATGTCCTTCCCCTCCTTCGAGTGCGGCGCGACCTCCACGAGCCAGATCGCGGTCTCGGCCGCTTCGATCTGACAGAAGAACGGTCGGTAGAGATTGAACTCGTGATGCCGCCAGTGTTTCAGCAGCCGCGCGGTCTCCGGAGTGACGCGCCATTCCACGGAGTTCTCTCGCGCGCGCCACTCGGAGACGAGCCTTCGGACGTGGTTCAGGATCGACTTCAGCTCGTACTGCTGTTCCTGCGTGGAGATGTCTTGCGCGACGTCGAAGCCCAGTTTCGGCTGATCCCTTTGCCCCTTCGCTTTCTTCGGCTTTGGGATCGGCGTGATGAATTCGGCGCTGCGGCGCTTATCGACGATCCGCTGCGTCGGTTGGCCGTGCGCATCGAGTTCCCAGTGTCGCGTGGGAACCGAGTACGGCGAATTGAGGATCGGCCGCTCGAAGAACGCGTTGTCCATCGTCACGTCACGTCGTCGCAGTGCATGCGCGATGCCCCCCAAGTCGGACGCGCGACGATACGCGCCGGAGGCGTGAAGGCAATGCGGGCGTTCGCGATTGCGGGTGGGTACGAGTCAGTGACATCTCACTTGCGAGCCGGTGCGATCCGCTCACTTGAGAATCTCGACGCGCCCGCGATATCCAAGACATCAGGGCCTGCAGATTTCGCGCTAGCTCGCGGACGATGCCCGCTTTGGCTCGGTGAGCCAATGCCTCGCCCAATGGAGTCCAGGCAATGCTCGCGCAGCCACGGAGTGACTCCGACGCCAGATTCCCCCTCGCGAAGCCCGCCCTCCAGTTCCACACCCACACCGGCCGATCACTCCGACACCCACCGGAGGACGGAACGATGCGCGCCACCTTCATTGCACTCGCGGTCCTGACGACCCTCGCGATCTTTGCCCCGCGTTCGAGGGCAGCCGTGATCACGGTGCCTTCCCCTAGCATCAACACGATCCAGAACGGGATCGACGCCTCGTCGTCCGGCGACGTCATCCGCATCAAGGCTGGCCTCTACGAAGAGACCGTCACGATCGGCGTCAACCAAGGCGGCATCACGCTCGTCGGCGTCGGCAAAGTCATCCTCGACGCTCGCCCGTTCGCGATCGCGAACGGTCCCGGACTCGAAGTCCTCGGCTCCGGCGTCACCGTGAGGAACATCACGATCCGTTGCGCGCGCACAGGCGCGGGCGGCGATGGTCACGGGCTCTACGTCGCCGCGAACGACTTCACCGGCACGAAGATCAACGTGAAGCACTGCGAGGCGGACGGCATCCACATCGACGGTTCGGGCGCGACGCTCTCGAACTGCCGCATCGAGGTCGTGAGCGGCGACGGAATCCACGCCGAGAACGCGCTCGGACTCCTGGTCTCGAAATGCGTCCTCCGCTCGATCGGCAGCAACGGCATCGATGCTCTGGGAAACGACGTGCGCGTCCTCGGGTGCGCGGTTCGCGGCTCGACCGGTACCGGGATCGTCGTGACCGGAGCGAACTCGCTGACCTCGAAGTGCAAAGTCGAGAGCGGCGGGACCATGGGCATCGCCATCGACGGCTCGAATTCCGTCCTCGAGAACTGCGTCACGCGGCGGACGTTCGATTCGGGACTCTACTTCGACGGCAACTCGGGAGTCGTGCGCAAGTGCGTCGTGGACACGACGTTCGCCTCGGCCCTGTTCCTCACCGGAATCGATGCGACGGTCGAGAACAACGTGTTCAAGAACGTCCGCGACGGGATCTCGATCAGCAACGTCATCGATGCGCTCGTTCGCGGGAATCGCGTCATCTACTCGGACGCGCGTGGGTTCCGCGCGCAGAACAGCTCGAATGTGCGCGTTCTCGACAACGTGTTCACGAGCACCATGTATGCAGCGATTCGCTTCGAGACCAGCTCGCTGTGTGTGGCCTCGGACAACGTGATGAAGACCTGCGCGCTGGCCGCGGAGGCGGCGATCGAGTGCGTGTCCAACGGCGCTGTCTTGGAGCGCAATCGCATCGACGGCTGTGGCGTCGATGGCATCCGGCTGACCGCCGACGACGTCGAAGTGACCGACAACATCCTGCGCAACTGCGGTGAAGACGGCATCGACGTCGAGTCCGGCGACGCGTGCGTCCTCGACGGCAACCTCGTCCTCGGCTGCACCGGCGAGGGCATCGAGAACAACGGCACCAACACGACGATCACGAACAACGTGATGAAGAAGAACCGCGTCGACCTCGCGAACGACGGCACGCTCGACGCCGTGCTCGGCAACGTGTTCACGACCGGCGGCACGAACGAGGATCCGCTGATCGACTTCTGATCGTCATGCGTTCGGGTTCCTCCGCGAGGGACGACGATGGACCCCCAAGACGATCGGTTTCAGTTCGCGTTCTCGGCCCGCCGATCCTTGCACCCTTGGAACTCGGAGGGTGAGCGATGCGCGTCGGAACTTCGCTGGTCGTTGGGTTCATCGGTCTGCTCGGCATCGCGGACGGCGCCGTCATCACGGTGCCCTCCCCCGGCATCAACACGATTCAGAACGGCATCGACGCGTCCTCGTCCGGCGACGTCATCCGCATCAAGGCTGGCCTCTACGAAGAGACCGTCACGATCGGCGTCAACCAAGGCGGCATCACGCTCGTCGGCGTCGGCAAGGTCATCCTCGACGCGCGCCCGTCCGCGATCGCGAGCGGCCCCGGACTCGAAGTCCTCGGCTCCGGTGTCACCGTCAAGAACATCACGATCCGCTGCGCCGTGACCGGTCTCGGCGGCGACGGGCATGGACTGCTCGTCGACGCCAACGCATTCACCGGCAGCAAGATCGTCGTGCAGCACTGCGAAGCGAGCGGGATCCACATGCTCAGCTTGGACTCCACACTCACGAACTGCCGCGTCGAAGCCGTCGGCGGCGCCGGCATCCACGCCGAGTTCGCGTCCGGGCTCGTGCTGAAGTCGTGCGTCGTCCGCGGCGCTGGCGGCGTCGGGCTGGAACTCGACGGTGCCGGCATCCTCGTCGATTCGTGCCGAGTCCGCGGCAGCCGCGGCAACGGCATCGAGGTGGTCGGCTCCGATGCCATCGTTCGCAAATGCGTGGTGGAGAACGCGGATGACGACGCCATCGTCGCCGACGGCCTCGGCGCACTCGTCGACTCGTGTCGGCTGGACACGATCGACGGCGTCGGAATCGACGCCGACGGCGCGGACGCGATCGTGCGTCGATGCAAGATCACCGCAACGCAGAGCTTCGCGATCGGCTGCGGCGGGGACAACACCCGGATCGAGGACAACGTTCTGACTCGATGTCGCGCCGGGATCGTGATCGGCGGTACTTCTCAGCAGGTTCTCCGAAATCGACTCACGGATACGACGCTGCTCGGCATCGACCTCGACACGTGCTCGCAAGCACTGGTAGCGAACAACGTGATCGTTCGCGTCGGCGGGGCCGCGATCAGCTCGGACAAGGGTGCGCTCGAGACGATTCGTGACAACGTGGTCAAGGATGCGGTGATGCTGGCGGACACTCCCGTGCGCGCTGCGTTCGAGATTTCGAGCGTGTCCGCGACGGTCTCGGGGAATCGACTGATCGGTTGCGGCGGTGATGGAATCGCGATCACCGCGGACGACTGCGAGATCGTGGACAACGCGCTCAAGGCGTGCATGGAAGACGGCATCGACGTCGAGTCCGGCGATGCGTGCATTATCGACGGCAACGTCGTCCTCGGCTGCACCGGCGAGGGCATCGAGAACAACGGCACCAACACGACGATCACGAACAACGTGATGAAGAAGAACCGCATCGACCTCGCGAACGACGGCACGCTCGACGACGTGCTCGGCAACGTGTTCACGACCGGCGGCACGAACGAAGTCCCGCTGATCGACTTCTGAACCCTCCGCGCGAACTCGCGCGAACTCGCTCGAGCCCGCGCGCGACGAGGTTTCTCGCGATCCTCCAATCCGGTCGGCGACCCCGCGCCGTAGAGCCGGACACAGGAGGACCCCCATGAACCTGCACCCCGCGCTCTCGCGCGGCCGCGCGGTCGCCACGTTGGCGCTCTCGATCGGTCTCGCATCGTCATCGTTCGCCGCCGATACGACGGCTCTCGTGTACGGCATCCAGGATCCCGGCAACGCCGTGGTCTCGTTCCGCTCGGCGGCTCCCGGCCGTCTGCTCAATCGCGTCGTGATCGTCGGGTTGCAGCCCGGCGAGCGCATCGTCGGACTCGACGTGCGCCCCTCGACCGGCGAGCTCTACGCACTCGGCAGCACGAGTCGCATCTATCTGCTCGATCCGACCACCGGCGTCGTGACGCCGGTCGGTGGCTCGCCGTTCGCTCCGGGCCTCGGCGGACTCGCGTTCGGCTTCGACTTCAACCCGGTCCCGGACCGCATCCGTCTGACCAGTGACGTCGAGCAGAACCAGCGCCTGCATCCCGACACCGGCGTCACCGCCGCGCAGGACACGCTGCTTTCGTACGACGCCGCCGACGTGAATGCCGGCAAGGACCCTGGCATCGCCGGTTCGGCGTACACGAGCTCGTTCGCCGGCACGTCGACGACGACGCTGTTCGACATCGACTCGAACCTCGACGTGCTCGTGCGCCAAGGTTCCGTGAACGCATCGCCGCTGTCGCCCGACGGCGGCAAGTTGTTCACGATCGGCGCGCTCGGCGTCGATACGACGAACCTCGTCGGCTTCGACATCTCGCCGTTCGGTGGCGCGCTCGCCGCGTTGAACCCGGTCGGCATGAAGGTGTCGCGTCTGTTCAACGTGAACCTCGAAACCGGCGCGGCCACGTTGATCGGCACGATCGGTGGCGGACGTCCGCTCGTCGGTCTCGCCATCGCGCCGCCGACCGCGCCGCGCATGGTCGCGCTGACGACCGCGGGTCGCTTGGTTTCGTTCGCACCGGGTCGACCGGGCACGCTGTTGTCCGACGTCGCGATCTCGGGACTCGCACCGAACGAGTCGCTCGTCGGCATCGACGTGCGGCCTTCGACGGGTGAGCTCGTCGGCGTCGGCGACTCGAGTCGCGTCTACGTGATCGATCCGCTGACGGGAAGCGCGACCGCGGTCGGTCCCGTGTTCACGCCGGCGCTCGCCGGAGTCGACTTCGCCGTCGACTTCAATCCGATCCCGGATCGCATCCGTCTCGTCAGCGATGCCGAGCAGAACCTGCGACTGAACCCGAACACCGGGCTGGTCGCGGCGTCCGACGCGTCGATCGCGTACGACGCGGCCGACCTGAACGTCGGCGCGAATCCGAACGTGGTCGCCGCGGCGTACACGAACCCGAACGCCGGCGCGACGATCACCACGCTGTACGCGATCGACTCGAACCTCGACGTGCTCGTCACGCAGGGGTCGTTGAACAGTGCGCCGGTGTCGCCGAACAGCGGCCTGTTGTTCACGGTCGGCGCGCTCGGCCAGGACACGACCGGACTCGCCGGCATGGACGTCTCGCAGTTCGGCGGCGCCTACGCCAGCTTGACGGCGACCGGCGCGACGCAATCGCGCTTGTTCCGCTTGAACCTCGCGACCGGCGCGACGGCGCTCGTCGGCACCATCGGCGCATCGACGCCGGTGAAGGATGTCGCGTTCCTGCAGGCTGTGGCGCCGCAGTTCGTCGGCATCACGGCCTCGAGCAAGGTCGTGACGTTCGTGCCCGGCAAGCCGGGCGCGGCCACCGTGTCGGTGCGCGGCCTGGCGGGATTGGCCGTCGGTGAGACGCTCGTCGGCATCGACGTGCGGCCGGGCACGGGCGCGCTCTACGGCGTGACCACCGCGAATCGCGTCGTCACGATCGATCTGGCGCAGTCGAAGGTGAACGCCGTCACCGCGACGACGTTCTCGCCGGCGCTCGCGGGCACGCAGTTCGGAGTCGACTTCAATCCGATCCCGGACCGCATCCGACTCGTGTCGGACGCTCGCCAGAACCTGCGTCTCGATCCGTCGACGGGTCTCGTGACGAACACCGACGGCCTGCTGACGTTCGACGCGCTCGACGTCAACGCGAACGCGATCCCGAGCGTGTCGGCAGCCGCGTACACGAACAGCTTCTCGGGTTCGACCAAGACCACGCTCTATGTGATCGATGGCGCACTCGGCGCGTTGTGCACGCAGGGCTCGTTGAACAGCGCCCCGGTCTCGCCGAACAGCGGCACGTTGTTCACGATCGGCGCGCTCGGTCAGTCCGCGACCGGCGCCGTCGGCTTCGACGTCACGCCGTTCTCGACGGCGTTCGCGACGCTCGAGCTCACCGGTCAGAACGCCTCGCAACTCGTCTCGATCAACCTCTCGACGGGAGTCGCGACGGCGCTCGGCACGATCGGCGGCGGCGAGCGAATCGTCGCGTTCGCTGCGGTCGCTCCGTGATGTGAAGCGCGGTTCCCGAGGACCGCGAGACGCGGCGCCGATCTCGAACTCCGGTTCGGGTCGGCGCCGCGGCCTTTGACGCGGGATGCGCGAATCGGCTTCGTCATCGCGGATCCTGCACCGTCAGTGGATCGCGAAGCCGAAGAAGTCCTCGGCCTCGGAGGTGTCGGGCGTGTTCGGTTGGTCCTGGTACAGCAGTTGGTCGTTCGCCGTGATCAAGCCGAACATCGTGACGCCGAGCAGCATGTTCACCGCGCCGGCGTCGGCCTCACCGTTGATGTTCTCACCGGGCACACCGATGAACAGCTCGGGCGCACCGTCGCCTTCGGTGTCGACTGCCGCCAACGAGAAGCCGAACTGGTCGCCCATCTCCGCGACCCCGTCGACGTTCGCGGTGTTTTGGTCGAACGTCGTGGCACCTCCCGTCGCGAGTCCGCCCGCGGCACCGTAGAGCACCGTCACGCGGCCGCTGCCTTCACCCGTCACGGTCTCTCCGGGGGCGCCGATCGCGAGATCGTCGAATCCGTCGAAGTCGAAATCACCGACAGCGAGGCTGGCACCGAAGTTGTCGAAACTGTCCACGGTGCCCGGAACGATGCCGTCCCCTTCGATGAACGCCGTGAAGACGGGTGGAGTCGCGGCCGTGATGGGACCTGCTGCCACGAACACGACGCCGTTCTGGTTCCCGTTCACGCCGACCGGTTCTTTCGGAACCGAGACCACGAGGTCCGTCACGTCATCCCCGTTGAAGTCGCCGACGACGAGCTGCACTTCTGCATCGCTGCCGTTGACCGCCAGCGCATGCGATGCGGATTCCGGCTTCACGAGCAAGTTTCCCTTCGCACGCAGTCGCTTCTTCGATCCGAACAGGATCGCCGCGCGTCCGAAGCCCGGGGTCGCGTCCGCTTCACCGCCGACCGCGATCACGAGGTCGTCGAAGCCGTCTGCGTTCAGGTCGCCGGAGGTGAGCGCACCGCCGAACCCCTCGTGCTCCTCGCACTTGTCGCGGACGCCCTTCGAGTTCTGGTGCCAGAGTTGGTTGCGCTTGGCGCGGAGCCCGACGGCGCTGCCGTAGATCACGTGGACGGCACCGCTGTTCTTGTGTTTGCCGATGCGCTCACCGATGACGCCGATCGCCAAGTCGTCGTATCCGTCCGCGTCGTAGTCGCCGCTCGAGAGCGAGAACCCGAAGAACTCGTCGGACGACGTCGAGCCCTTTTCTTCGCGCTCGACCTTGTCCTTGATGCCCTTCGTGTTCTGGTCGAACCAACGCGCGCGCGTCATGTCGAACCCGGATGCCGATCCGTACGTGACATAGACGCGGCCAGCATCGAGCAGCCCGGCGATCGGCGCGCCCACCGCGCTGGCCGCGAGATCGTCGAAGCCATCACCGTCGAAGTCACCCCAGACGATCGACGATCCGAGCGTGGCTGCGGTCAGCGCCACGTCGCCGAACGCCTTGACGTCGAAGACGACCGAGCTCGCGACGTCGGGGCCGTTCGCGGAGCCGGGATAGACGTGGAGGAGTCCAGTGGCGGGGATGTTCGTCGCGTCTTCGCCGGGGACGCCGATCGCGACGTCCTCGAAGCCGTCGCCGTTGAAGTCACCGCCGGCGCGCGCGATCGGCAGCAGGACCGAGCCGACGACCCAAGCCCAAGAGAGAGTCCGAATTCGACGCATGCTGAGCCCTCCAGTTGGAACGAAGCCAAGGAGGGCTCGATCCGGAGAGCGATCCGCGCGTCACGCGGAAAATCGTGGATGGTCTCCCGTCACTCGCGGGCGCGTTGCTCTCGAGGGGCATCGGGCTCCGAGGAGTCACTGCGCGAACGAGCCACCGAATTGGTGACCCGCGCCGATGCTGCCGAAGATGCCGGGGCTGTCTTGATCGAGCAGCACGTTGCCGCCCGTCGTCAGCCCCGCGATGGTCGTTCCGAACAAGAGATGCAGGGCTCCGGCGTCGGCCAGGGCTCCGAGGTCTTCGAACGGGACGCCCACCGCGAGGTCCGCGACGCCGTCGCCGTCGAAATCGACGCCAGCGATCGCGCTGCCGAATTGGTCGAACTCCTCCGGGACCCCGGAGATCCCGGCCGTGCTCTGGTCGAACACGTCGGCGCCGGTGACGCCGATCCCGGTGGGCGATCCGTACAGAACCGTCACGCGGCCGCTGTACCCGTCCGGGAGCGATTCGCCGAAGGCCGCGATCGCGAGGTCGTCCTGCGCGTCGCCGTCGAAGTTCGCGACTGCCAGGGCACTGCCGAACTCGTCGGAGTTCGCTCCGCTGCCGGGAACACCGTCGACGCCCTGGGCGAACGAGTCCATCACGGCCGCGGGTCCGGTCGCCGATCCGCGCGCGACGTAGACGACGCCGTGGCGTAGGCCGTTCACGTCCGCGGACATCCCGGTCATCCCGATCGCGAGGTCGAAGAAGCCGTCGCCGTCGAAGTCCCCGCACGCGAGCGTCGGCACCCCCAGCGCGCCGACATCGGTCAGCGGAATGCTCGCCGACTCGGGCTTCAGCAAGAGGTTGCCCTTCGCGCGCAGGCCTTTCTTCGAGCCGAACAGGACCGCGGCGCGCCCGATTCCTGGCGAACTCGTGGCTTCCATCGGGCACGACAGGATGAGTTCGTCGCGACCGTCGCCGTTGAGGTCGCCCGCGGCCATGCGCGAACCCCACTGCTCGGCGTTCTCACACTTGTCCTTGATGCCGCCGCTGTTCTGGTGCCAGAGCTGATTGCGCTTGGACCGCAGACCGCTCGAGCTGCCGTAGAGCACGTGGACCGCGCCAGCGCCCTTCACTTTGCCGATCGCCTCGGCCTCGGCGTTGATCGCGAGATCGTCGAAGCCATTGCCGTCGAAGTCGCCGGTCACGAGTTCTGCGCCGAACGCATCGGACGACTGGCCAGGAGTGCCGTCCGACTCGACCTTGTCCTTGATGCCCTTCGAGTTCTGGTCGAACGAGCGCAGTCGCGCGAAGTCGAAGCCCGCCGCGCCGCCGGGCAGGACGAAGACGCGTCCTGCGCCGATCAGCCCCTTCACGTGGGCCGAGGGCGAGCCGATCGCGAGATCGTCGAAGCCGTCGCCGTCGAAGTCGCCCCACGCCAACGCAGCGCCGAGGGCGAGCGTCTGTTCGGGAAGCTCTCCGAGCATGATTGCGTCGATGCGGAACGCCGACGCGGTGTCCGCGCCGCCCGCGGAGCCGGGGATGACGTGGACGCTCCCCGCATTCACGACGCCGGAGATCGTCTCGAGGTGCGCGCTGACCGCGAGATCCTCGAAGCCGTCGCCGTTGAAGTCGCCGCCGAGGCTCGCGCGCACCGTGATGAGGGTGGCAACGAGGCACGAGAACTGCACCCGCATGGGTCGACTCCGGCTGGGGGCTAGGGCACCCAGGACAACCGGAGGTCTCGATTCGCGTCACGGGGATTCTCGATCGACTTCGCGCGGAGCGCGCCGCTGGGACGGGCTCGGTCGTCACCGCATCAGTTCTGCAGCAGGAAGCCGAACAAATCGGTCTGCTCGCAGTCGCCGTCGACGAACGGGAGGTCCTGATGCAAGAACGCGTCGCCGCTGGCGGTCACGCCGACTCCGAGGGCGGACAGCAGGACCGCGACCGCACCGGCATCGACGACTGCACCGACGTCCTCACCCGGGATCCCGATCGCGAGATCGACCGCGCCGTCGCCGTTGGCGTCGAGAACGGCGAGGCCGTACCCGAACGAGTCTTCGGCTTCGGCGACGTCGTTCACGTTCGCGGTGTCCTGATCGAACGTCTGCGCGCCGGCGCTCGCCAACCCCGACGAGCCCGACGAGTACAGGACCGTGACGCGACCATTCGCGAACCCGACGAACGACTCGCCGACGGCGGAGATCGCGAGGTCGTCGTCGCCATCGCCATCGAAGTCGGCAGCCGCCACGATGGCGCCGAACAACTCATCGTCGGCGTGCGTTCCCGGCACGATGCCGTCGCCCTGGTGGTACGCCGTCGTGAGTTGCGGTACCGGGCCGATCGAACTTCCGCGGACGACGTACACGACACCCCGTGAGTCGCCGCCTGGGACCAGCGCTTCGTTGTACGCGCCGATGGCGAGGTCGTCGTAGACGTCCGCGTCGAAGTCGCCGCACGCGATCGACAGCCCGCTGTCACTCGGGACGAGCGACAAGGGAATCAGCTCCGTGCTCGGCTTGAACAACTGGTTGCCCTTGGCCCGCAAGCCCTGCTTCGTCCCGAACAACACGGCGACGCGACCCACGCCCGGGGTCGCATCCGCTTCGCGCGGCACGGTGAGCGCGAGGTCGTCGAAGCCGTCTCCGTTGAGGTCGCCGACGGCGAGGTTCGACGCGAAGCGGTCGTCCTTCGCGCACTTGCCTTTGATGCCCTTGCGGTTCTGGTGCCAGAACTGATTGCGCTTCGCGGTCAAGCCGTTTGCGCTGCCGAACAGCACGTGGGCCGCGCCGGCGTCTTCGGCCTTGCCGATGCGCTCACCCGTCACCGAGATCACGAGGTCCGCGTACCCGTCGCCGTTGAAGTCCCCGTGCGCGAGACGTGCGCCGAAGAACTCCGCCGACGCGTCGTCGCTCTTCGTCCGGCGCTCGACTTTGTCCTTGATGCCCTTCGTGTTCTGGTCGAACGCCTTCACGATCGAGAAGTCCAGGCCGGTCGCGCTGCCGCGCACGATGTACACGCGGCCCGCGCCGCCCAGTCCCTTCACGGCGACGCCAGGTGCGCCGATCGCAAGGTCGTCGAACCCGTCGCCGTCGAAGTCCGCCGAAGTCGACGCGATGCCGAACCCCGATTCGATCTCGGGCAAGAGCCCGAGCGTGACCGGCGTGATGAGCAACGAACCCGCGACCGACGGGCCGCTGACGGAGCCCGGAAACATCTGAAGCGCCCCGGCGTTGGTGACGCCGTCGACGTTCTCGAACGGAATGCCGACCGTGAGGTCGTCGAAGCCGTCGCCGTTGAAATCTCCACCCGCCGCAGCCGGGATCAGAGAGCCGAATCCGACGATCGCGGCGGCCACGGTCGTACGGTTCGCGCGGATCGAAGGGGGCGAACGCTTCATGGTCGAAACTCCCGAATGAGGCCAAGGAGGGCTCCATCCGGGGGACCGCGTTCACGTCACGCGAAAACTTCGATCCGGATCAATCGTCGTCCATGCGACCGCGGCGAGGTTCGCGCGGGCCGGCCTTCGGGCCGTCGGTCGCGGCCGGCTCCGAGCCCTTCGGCGTCACTGCGTCCGCGGCGACGGCTTGGCTCGAGTCGTAGAGCAACGCGTCGAAGACCAACTTGAACGTTCCGTGCGATTGTCCGCGCCATTGCGGCCGGAAGCCGAACAGCACGACGCGCCCCGAACCGAACGTGCAGTCGACGAGCGCGGCATGGTCCTCGAGGTGATTCGCACCGAGCAGGAACCCGCTCATCAGCGCAGGGCGATCGCTCGGGTACTCGAGCAGCACGTTGCCGGAGAACTCGGAGGTCGGTTCGAACACCGGGCTGCCTTCGAACATCACGGCGACGTCGTCCTGGACGCCGTGCAGCACGGGATGCGCCACGGCGTCGCCCTTCTGGGTGCGCAGGAGCGAGCCGCCGCAGAAGAAGTCCGTGTTCTTCAGGCCGGCCACCGCGTCCTTCACCGGCAGCTCGAAGGCTTCGATCGCGAAGCGCGCTCCGTCGTTGAACGCGACCAACACGCCGCCGGCGCGCGTGAACGCGCGCAACGCCTCGACGCCTTCGTCGCCGATGCCGCCGACGTAGGGTCCGGGGATCGTGCCCTTCGCGTGCCCATTCGTCAGCGCACGCGCGCCGATGTCGGGGATCACGATCGTGTCGAAGCGATCGCGCAGACGGCCGGCGCGGACGTCCTCGTCGTGGAGGCTCGTGAACGCGAAGCCGAACTGCTCGAACGTCCAGCGCGTCCAGCCTTCGTCGATCGACGCGCGCCACGGCCGCACCAGTCCGATGCGCGGCCGCTTCACCGCGGCGCACGTCGGCACCGTCGCGATCGCCTCGATCGTGAGATGCGCTTCGGCCGCGATGCGTTCCATCGCGTCGCGCGCGAGGCCCTCGACGTACCAGCGCGGCACGGTCGGATCCGCGCCGCGATGCACGCGTGCGCCGGCGTTCCACGCGGCGTTCAGTGCGCGGAACGCGGCGTTCGAGCCTGCGTCGATCGCGAACACCGCGCCATCACCGACGACGCGACCTTCGGGCCACGGCGTCGCGTCGAGTCGCGTCAAGCGCTCGCGCGTCGCGGAGTCGACCGGCTTCGTGATCGCGTTGACCAGCACACCCATCTGGTACGGCAGCGTCCAACCAGCGACGTCGTACGGCAGATCGGGCGCGCCGTCCGCGCCGTCCTTCAGATCCGGGTACTCCTGCACTTCGAACAGGTCTTGCACCAATGCCGCGTAAGCCTGGTCCATCAGGATCACGTGGTCGCCGGCCGCGTACGTGCGACCGTTCGCGGTGAACTCCTGCGCCGCGCGATGCACCTCGATGCCATTGGTCCGCAACACGTCGACGAGCTTCGCGGCGGTCACCGCGTCGGTTTGGCCGGACGGGATCACGTACGCGAACGGGCCTTCGGTCGCGAACCGTTCGATCTGGTCGTGACCGGCGCGCCAGCGGTTGAACAGCAGTTGTTCGCGGAAGCGCGCGGAGGTGTCGAGCACCGCCATCGACGTGCCGACCATGTAGTCGACGGCGTCACCGATGTGCCACCAGCCACCCTTCCACGGACTGGCGTAGAACACCTCGCTGCGCAGCGAGCGCGCGTCGCGCGGGAAGTCGTCGACCGAATAGAACTTCGGCGTGGCGTACTCGAACAGCGCGGTCTCGGTCAGGAACGCCACCGTGTTGCGGTAGGTGTTCACGTTGTCGATGAAGCCGGGATACCAGTTGTCGAAGCCCTTGCCGCGATGCACGGCGCCGGGCATGCTGCGCTCGTCGAGCCACGCGGCCATCGTCGTGCCGAACACGTTGACCCAGCGCGCCATCAGCGGATGCACGTTCGACGAGATCGGTTCGGCGAACGGCGGGATCCAGATGCGCGTCGGGAACGGCGCGGTCTGGTGGTGGTTGTAGAAGACCTGCGGGTTCCACTCGAGCGTCGTCGCGGTCACCACGCGCGACTCGATCATGTTGTTCATGTAGCCGTCGCGGTTGTTGTCGTGGCCGATGTACTCCTGGTACAGCCACGGCAGCTCGGCCACTTCGTACGGAGTGCCGAGGTTCTTCGCGTACCACTGCGCGACCATGTTCTGGCCGTCGGGGTTGATCGCGAACCACAGCACGAGCACGACCTCGTCGAGGATGCGATCGATGGTCGCGTCACCGTTCGCGGCGGCGAGCTGGTGTGCGAGCACGATCGTCGCTTGCGGACACGCGGCCTCGCTCGCATGCAGTCCACCGTCGATGTGGACGATCGCCTTGCCCGTGCGCGCGAGTTCGCGCGCCGCGGTCTCGTCGACGCCCTTCGTCCACGCGAGGCGGCGCGAGACGTCCTTCCAGCGATCGAGTTGCGCGAGGTTCTGCGGCGACGAGATCAACGCGATGTGCCAGTCGAGACCGCGCGTCGTGGTGCCGACGCGCACGAGCTGCACGCGGTCGGACGCGGCGTCGAGCGCGCGGAAGTACGTCAATGCATCGTCGTAGCTCGCGAGCCAGAAGTCCTCGCCCGGCGTGTGCCCGAGCACCTCCTTCGGCGTGGGCACGGGCGATGGCACCCCTTGGGCGACTGCCGACGACGACACGGTGAGCGCCAACGCGACCGCGTGGACGAACGACTTCATGGGGGACTCCGCGAGGGGTTCGAGTGGGACGGTCGGTGCCGTACTACTCCGCGATGACCTTCACCGTTTGACCGACGGTGTCCAGCATGCGGCGCAGCTCGTCGAAATCGGGGTGCTTGAAGCGCATCCACGCGTTCGCCATGTAGCCACCCTCGACCGGCGCCGTGCGCGAGCCCACCGGCGGCAGGTGTTGGTCGATCTTCCACGCGCCGAAACGGCGGTCGATCTCCTCGAGGCCGCGGTACTCGCGCACGTGGCCGTCCTGGCTCGGGCGCAGCGCGATGATGCCGGCCGAGTACTGGCGCGACGGCCGCTGGTCCGGCCGACCGTGAACGATCGCGAACGCCCATTCGCGATAGAGGTCGAACTCGTTCGCCGCGCAGTAGAGGTCCCAGACGCCGACGCCGGGCGGACGGCAGCCGATCTCGGAGAACTTCAGGCCCTTCGGTCCGAAGAACCACTCCATGTGCGTCGCCGACGTCTCGATGTCGAGCGCCTTGATCACGCGGCGACCGAGCTCGCGCAGTTCGTCGTAGCTCGGCTGCATCAGTCGGTTCGACGCGATGAACTGCGGCGAGATCCAGCGCGTGCGCATCGCTTCGAGCACGTTCGGGAAGTAGTGCGTGACGAACTCGTGCACGACTTCGCCGCCGATCGTCAGCGTGTCGAAGAAGCCCTCGTGGCCTTCGATGAACTCCTCGATCGCGACCGAGCGCCCGCGGTCGAGGTAGATCTCCTTCACCGCGGCGGCCATCTCGGCGTCGTTCGTGACGCGCGTCGCGCCCGACGCGCCGGCGCCGTCGCGCGGCTTCAGGATCACGGGGTAGCCGACGCTGCGCGCGAACTCGTAGGCCTCTTTCGCCGAGGCGATGCCGGCCGACTGCGCGCACGGGATGCCGGCCTGGCGCAGCGCTTCCTTCATCGACGGCTTGTCGCGACACAGGTACGCGGTCTTCACTGTCGTGCCGGGGATGCCGCAGGCTTCGCGCACGCGCGCGACTCCCATGATGTGGGCTTCGATCGTGGCCTCGATGCGGTCGACCTTCTCGTTCGACTGGATGCGCTTCACGAGCTTCGTCATCTCGGGCTCGTTGCAGACCGAGGACACCTGCTCGTACCGGTAGAGCCAGTGCTTCAGCTCGGAGTCGAGTGCCTCGATCGGTCGCTCGCCGATGCCGGTGACGCGCGCGCCGGCTTCATGCAAGCCGCGCACGAACTGACGCTGGTAGAGCGGGAACGCGGGCTCGACGAAGACGACGTGCATGGAGGCCCCCGGGGCGGAGCGAAACGGGGCGGGAGTGTAGCAGGCGGGGAGATTGCGCCTGTCCCGCCCGTGGCTGGGAAGATGTCGAACTCGTCACCCCGGCCTCCATGGGCGAAGGAGCACACTGCGCCCACAGGAACTCGGAGGCACGCCATGTCGCCACGCATTCACTGGCCGTTCACGATTCGTCGCGCGTCGAGCTCGAGCCTCCGCATCGGAGTCGCGATCGCCGCGTCGCTCGTGCTCGGTGCGGAGCTCGTGGCTCAGACCGCGAATTGGGAGCCCGTTCCGGGGTTCCCCGACACCAGCGCGGGACGGACCGAAGCGGTCGGCGCGTTCCACGGCGGGTCCCTCTACGCGCTCGGCGGCGCGCCGTTCCGCTACGAGAACGACATCCCGAAGACCGATCCGCCCGATCAGGGCGCGGTGCACTTCCGAGCGCTCGGCTCGAGTGCGTGGAGTCAGGGCAAGGAACTGAACACGAAGTGGGGACGCATGGGCACCGGCATCGACTCGCTCGGGCGGCTCGTGTGCTTCGGTCCCGCGAAGCTCGGCGCGCACACCGGCGCGAAGACCGCGTTCTGGTACGACCCGACGACGGGATGGGAAACCGAGCCGACCGTCGCCGACAAGCTGATCGCGGCCACCAACTTCGCCTACGCGTCCGACGCGCAGAAGCGCCTGTACGCGATCGGCGGCGGGCCGGGTCCCGCGAGCGCGATCGCGGCCGCCGGCTTCGGCAACTTGACGGGCGTCGAGCGCTACGACGCGGCGACGAACACGTGGTCGCTGGTCGCTCCGCTGCCGCTGGCGCGTTCGCGCGCGACGGCGGCGTACGACGGCATGGGCTCGATCCTCGTGTTCGGTGGCTTCGACGCGAACGGCACGACGCGTACGAACACGATTCTGCGCTACGCCGTCGAGACCAACACGTGGACTCTCGCGGGCTTCCTGCCGTTCGGGCAGGACGGCGACGATCGCTATTCCGATCAACGCGCGATCCTCGGCGCCGACGAACGGATCTGGGTGATCGGAGGACAGAACGGCTCGGGCACCACGCTCGCGTCGGTGTTCCTGCTCGATCCGGTCACCATGCAATGGACGAACGGCCCGTCGCTCGCCACGCCGCGCCACGCGTTCGCGGCCGCGATCGCGAGCGACGACTTCATCTACGTCATGGGCGGCAGCAACGCGGGCGCGGGGACGCATCTCTGCGAGCGGGTGTTCACGCTGCGGGACTGCAACGGCAACGGCATCGCCGACGTCCAGGACCCCGACTTCGACGGCGACGGTCACATCGACGACTGCGACATCTGTCCGACGATCGCGAATCCGACGCAAGCCGACAGCGATGGCGACGGCATCGGCGACGCATGCGACAACTGTCCCACGTTGGCGAACACGGATCAGCAAGACACCGACCACGACGGCAAGGGCGACGGCTGCGACGCGACACCGTTCCCCGAGTACGACCTCGTCGAGATCACGGGCCTGCCCGGCATGACGAGCGGCGCGGCGTACGACGTCAACGACGCGGGGATCGTCGTCGGCAGTTGGTTCGACTCGGTACATGCCGAAACGCGCGCGTTCTGGTGGGACAGCCACACGAACGTGATGCACGACATGGGCCCCGGCGTCGCCGTCGCGGTCAACGACGTCGGCCAAGCCTGCGGCCGCATCGGCACGTACACCTGGAACTCGTCGTCGTGGGTCCAGGACCTCGCGACCGGCGTGCGCACCGATCTGACGAACGCGTTCGGCGGCAGCTACGTCGAGGCGCACGACATCAACGACTCAGGACACGTCGTCGGGATCGCCGACTCCGGAGGATCGCAGCCGGATCACGCGTTCCGTTGGGCCGGTGGCGTCATGGTCGATCTCGGCACGCTGACGCCCCCGTACAGCTCGAACTTCTACAGCAAGGCGTACGGCATCAACGACGCGGGCCTCGTCGTCGGCGAGTCGATCGTCGGCTCGGTCGCGGATTGGTGGGCGAAGCCGTTCTTCATGCAGTCGACGGGACCGTCCGCGACGCCGATGACCGCGATCCCGAACAGCCTCGTGTCGGGAAGTGCTTGGGCGGTCAACGAAGCCGGGCACATGACCGGTTGGGTGTCGAGCCTCGACGACACGTGGGGCAACACGTTCGTGTTCGACGGCACGACGATGACGTTCCTGCCGCACATGGCGGGCAAGTGGCACACGATCGGCACCGGCATCAACGTCCGCGACGAGGTCGTCGGCTACGGCTTCGGCGAGTGGGTCTATCAGCCGTGTTGCGGGTCGGTGGCGAACTACTCGAACTACCGCGCGTTCGTGACGAAGAACGGCGTGCCAACGGACCTCACGACGTCGATCGACGGACTGTCGGGCTGGGTGCTCACGCAAGCGACGGCGATCGACGGCGCGGGGCGCATCGTCGGCTACGGCGTCAAGGGCGGTGTGTATCGGCCGTTCCTGCTCGAACCGAATCCCGCGTGCCAGGCGGACCTCGGACACGGCGGGTACGGCGATGGGACGTTGTCGCTGTGCGGATCAGGACTCGGGCTCGGCGAGAGCTCGACGCTGGCGTTCAGCGGCGGTACGCCGAGCACGACGGCGGTGCTGTTCCTCGCCGTCGCGAGTTCGCCGGTTGCGTTCGCGGGCGGGCAGTTGATCCCGATGCCCGTGCTGACGACGCTGGCGCTGCCGCTCGATGCACAGGGAGCGATCAGCATTCCGAACGTGCCGGGCGGCGGCGGTCCGTTCGCGTTCTACGCGCAGGCGGCGTATCCGACGACCGACGGGCCGCTCGGCTACGGCTTGTCGAACGCGCTGCTCATCACGCTCGATCCGTGACGCCGCGCGAGTTCGCGGTTCCGTTCCATCGACGGCTCGACCGGGTCGCCGCGCGCCGGTGCCCCGCGGTCACGGCACGATGAGTTCGAACTCGATCCCGTTCGTCACGGCCGGGTAGTACGGCGCGACGTCGGCGAACCAGACTTGCGCGTAGAGCGTCGCACCGCCTGGGATCGGCGTGGACGCCGGCACTGGCGCCGCGAGGACGATGTCACCGGAAGCGTTCGACACGACCTGGACCATGATCTGCACGTTCGGGACGAGAGTGCCGCCGAAGAACGGGACCACGACCTTCTGCTCCGCGATGAAGAACACGCCGACTTTCGATACCGGTGCGTGCGTGACCGTGAACGTCACGATGTTGCCGGCCTTCGTGTAGCTGACGTCGAGCGCGGGCATGCCGTTGCTGCCGAGCTTCGCGTAGCCGAGGTCGAACTTCGCCGTGAAGCCCTCGAAGTACTGCAGACAACTGAACTGCATGAAGTTCCGCATGTCCGTCACGCTCTGCGGATGGAAGTACGTCGTGATGTTGTTCATGCCACCCGTGCAGAGATGGCAGTAGCTCATGATCGTGCCTTGATTGGTGCACGTCTGTTGGGTCTGGCACGGCCCGAACTTCCCGGCCGGTGCGCAGCGGTCGATCGGCGGGCAGTACTCGTGCGTGTGCAGCGCTCCGAAGTTGTGGCCGATCTCGTGCGCGATGACGACGAAGTCCCACGTGAGTGAGCCTTGGACCACCGGGATCGGCGTGTTGCCGCCGATGTTGCCGCTGACGCCGTAGCACGAGAACGGATCGCAGACTCCGTAGTAGAACGCCGTCCCGCCGCCGAGGTTCGCGCCGCTGACGTAGTGGTAGGTATTCGCGGCCACCGGAGCGCCACCGAACGTGGCCCACTTCTGCTGGAACTCGGTCAGCATCGCGCTGGTTCCGCCGCCGGTGTCGGGCGTCACCCATGCGTCGGTCGTGGTGTGGTAGCCGACGTAAACGTAGGTGAGGATCACGCCGACTTGCTCGCGGTAGCGATTCGAGACCGCGCCGAGGACCGACGTCAGGTACGTCTGCGCGGCGGTCAGATTGCCGAACAGCGCGTGGAACTGCGTATCGGTCTCGACCGCGAGCTTCGCGTCGTAGATCGGGACGACCGTCGTCGCGGCGAGCAATTGCGAAGAGCCGAGGCGCGGATCCGGCGCGGGTTGGCCCGCGGGAAGTTGCCATCCCGTGCACACGGGCTCGCGGCTGGACCCGAGCTCCACGCCCATCGACTCGGACACGAAGTACGAATGCGCGTTCGACCAATCGCCGGCCGCGTCGGGGCCGGCCAGCAGTTCGAAGTGTCGATCCTGCGTGCGGACGAAGCCGCGGCTGCCGTAGCGCGAGAACGCGAAGTACACCGCCGACGCGTCGTCGCCGACCACGTGTCCCGTCCACAGCGTCACGTCGAGCGACTGCGGCGCGGCCTTGCCGTCGACGTGGACCGCATCGGGCGCGACCGGGATCGCTTCGCGATGCAAGACGACGTGCACGACCTGCCCGTCGGGAAGCGGCACGACCTGGAACTGCACGTCGTTCAACGCCGTGAGCTCTGCGAGCGCGAAGGGGTCGGTCGTGAACTCGAGCGGTCGACCGTTCGAAGAGTTCATCTCGACGAGCGGGAAGTCGCGCCGCGGGACGGCGCTGTCGGCGCCACGTGCGAACGAAGGGAGAAAGGCGAGCGCGATGCTCGCCGCGGCCGGCAGGGGAAACCTCATGGCAGGGCTTTCTCGCAGGGGTCGGAAGGCGGAGAAGCGCTCGGACGATACCACCGATCAGGAACGCGGCATGCACTGGGGGCGGCGCGGTCGTCCTGGCTGGTAGGTTCCTGGGGTGGAAGTCGGGTCAGGCGGCTCGGGCCGCGAAAGGGGTACAGCCGTATGAAGTCCGCCGTCCTCGCTTTCGTGGCATGCGGAATCGCCGCGGGCGTGCTTTTCCTGTTCCTGCGGGAGGATGCGTCCGAGCCTTCCCCGCGGGCGGACGAGGCGGCGCGCACGGCGGTCCCGCCCGCGGAGGCGAAGCCTCCGACCGCGGTCGATGATTCGGGGTCGGCACCCATGCGCATCGAGACGGTCGCGTCGCCCGACGCGACGGCTCGCCGGACGTACACCGGTCGAGTCGTCGACGACCGACGCCTTCCGGTCGAGGGCGCGACGGTCGAGTTCCACGCTGCCGACGGATTCCAGGAGTCCGCGACGACCGATGCCGCGGGCCGCTTCGTGCTGGCGCCGGCGGTCGCCGCACTCACCGACCGCATGTCGATCCGAGCCCGTTCTCGAGCCGGGGGGGTCGCGATCCGTCGGTTCGGCAAGGCCGCGGACGCGAACGTCGGCACGCTCGTGTTGCTGCACGCATCGCCGCTGCGCGTGCTCGTGATGCGCGACGGCACGCCGGTCGCCGACGCGGCGATCGTCGTCGACCTCGGCAAGTATCGTGAGCCGACGTTCACCGCGCGCACCGACGCGTCCGGTCAAGCGACGATCGAGAGCGTGCCGGACGGAATCGTCTGGGTGCGGGCGCAGCACGAACTCGGCAAAGGTCGCGCGCGCGCGTTCTTGCCCGAGGAATCGTCGGTCGACATCGCGTTGGCGCCGACGAACACGTTCGACGTCCGTGTCGTGGCCGCGGGCACGGGAACGCCGATCGCCGGCGCCAAGCTGACGGTCGACGAGAGGTTCTGGATCCCGTCGCTCGCGGAGGCCGACGAGCGCTTCCAAGTCGGCGACTCGGTGACCGATCGCGAGCTGCCGGAACTCGCAGCGGTGACCGACGCGGACGGGCGCGCGCGGTTCTCGAACCTCGATCCCGCGGGCAGCTTCACCGTCAGCGTCGTCGCCGACGGATACGCGCGCATCCCGGGGCCGCCACCGCACAGCGCGCCGCGGCTCGTCGCGTCGCCGAGTCCGCAGATCCTCGAGATGACGCCGAGCGCGCGACGCGACGTGCGCGTTCCCGTGGTTGCGGGCGAGCTACCGGTGCCGCCCGAAGGCGTCGCCGTGGCGTTGCGCTTCGCGCCAGGCGCCGACTTCCGGGAATCGCGCGTTCTTCCGACCGGCGTGACGATGGGGCGCGGCGAGTTCGTGATTCCGGCGTGGGAAGGCGGCGGTGCGTTGGTCGCGACAGCGGGCGATGCCGGCAGCGCGGCCGTGTGGATCCAGGACGACTCGGCGACGGCGCGCGAGGCCACGTTCGTCCGACCGCGCACCATCACCGTCCACGTCGTCGATGCGGATGGGCACGCGGTCGCCGGTGCACGGGCGGGCGCGTACAACCAGGGCAACAATCGGCTCGGCGAGGTCCTCACGGATGCCGACGGGCGCGCGGTGCTTCGCGACCTGTTGCCGGGGCTGGTCAACGTTCGCGTTGCGAGTCCGACCGACGCCGGATGGGGACTCGAGGTCGGCAGTGTCGACGTGAAGTCCGGCGACGGCTCGATCGAGTGCGTCCTGCCCGCGATGGTGACGGCGATCCTGCAAGTACGAATCGATGGCCGTCCCGCACTGCCGGCGGTGTACCGCGTGAGCGCGGGCGGGGGCTACGCGCTGTTTCGCGGCTCGCCGCCTCCGCGCATCGTCGACGAGTTCCCCGATCGCGGCGAGTTGCGGATCGCGGTCGAGCTGACGGCCGACGAGTTCGGCAAGCCGCTCGTCATCGGAATGAAGGGATCCGGCGAACTGTCGGGGCGTGCGGAGTGGGTGCCCGTCCGAGGCGGAGTCGAGTCGATCGTGCCGATCGAGTTGGTGCGCGCGGCGCGGCTCGACGTCGTGGTCGCGCGACCCAAGAGCACGCGCGTGAAGATCGGACTCGAGATGCTCGACCCCGCGAAGAACGCGTTCGTCCGCGCCGCATCGAACGTTCCGGACTCGATCTCGGTCCCGAACGGGCCCGCCGACACGTTCCGCTTCGGCGCACTCCAACCGGGCGTGTATCGCGCGATCGACGAGGTCTCGAAGACGCAATCGCCGCAGGTCACGGTTCCCGAGGGCGGCGTCGCGTCGGTCGACTTCGCGATCGGCAGCACGAAGCGCGTGACCGGCAAGGTGCTGATGCCGCCGGGCACGGATCCGATGCTGGTCCGCGTGGTCGTCGACGGGCAGGGGCTCGCGCGAACTACGGAGTGGCAACCGAACGAGACGTTCCCCGACGGCGTCTACGTCGCCGAGGACGGTGCGTTCGAAGTCCAGATCCCCGGCGATCGCGACGTGGTCGTGCGACCGTGGCATCCATGGTTACAGCCGGCCGAGGACGGCGGACGCTTCGCGACGATCGACGGCGCGACCGGCGTGACGCTGCAGCTCGAGTCGGGACAAGAGATCGTGCTGCCCGCGCCGGAACTGACGGCGTCGACGTTCAAGTACGACATCCCGCGCGTCGGAGTCTGGCGCGGCCCGATCGTCGGCGAACCCGAGCGCTGGCTGACGGCTCCGCTCGTCGAAGGCGCGCTGCACTTTGGTGGCATCGAGCCCGGTCGCGCCTCGTTCTTCGTCGACGTGCGGTACGACTTCGCTCCGCTCGAGTTCATCGACGTCGACGTCGGTGTTGGCACGACCTCGCTTCCGGCCGTGCCGTTCCGTACCGGAGGGGCGATCCGCGTGCGGATCCTGACCGCCGAAGGCTTCGACCCGCCGCGCATCTACGTCCATGCGACGCGCGTCGGAGGAGCGGCCTACACGCGCTCCCACAACTCGAACGGCGAAGCCGAGGTCGTGCTGCGAGGCCTCGGCGCCGGCGAGTTCCGTGTCACGGCGTCGAGGATCGGTGAAGGCAAGAAGCCCATCGATCGCATCGTCCCGTGCGACGGCGTGAACGACGTGATCCTGGATTTCGATCTGCGGTGAGCGGCGGCTGGCGAGAGTTCGCAGGAGCGCGGGACGCAGGATGCCGTGTCGGCACGTCGAGCCTCGTTCGGATCGCTTCGAACAAACGTGAAAGTCATCGCCGTCAACTTGAGTGCAAGCGTGTTCACAGCGCCACAACCCACTATTTTCCAGTGCTTTGGAGCGGATGACCCCCGGGACACGCGGCGGCCGCGAATAACTCTTGCTAGTGCGAACGAATTTGCGCGTTGCCGGCATGGAGTCCGCGATCTACCTTCCGTCCAGACATGGCAGCTAGACGGTAGCAACGGACTAGCACGACAGTAGTTCGATGCGCCGTCCGAATCGGGGCAAGTGGTTAGCCATGTGTGGTCTCCGCCCAAGACTCGCTACAGGGGGTCCGACTTGAGCATCAAGAAGAGCGCATTCGACTCATTAGTCGCCATCAGCTTGCTCATCACCTTGCCTCAGGCTGCTGAGGCAGAGGAACTGGACAACCGTCTAGTTCACCAAGCTATACGCTGTGGCACGGGTTTCATTCCCAACCGCGGTCAGTGGAGCAAAGACGTCTCATTTGGATGCGCTACGAAGAGCGGAGTTTTCTTTGTCGCGAACGGGTCGATCTTTGCGGGGATAAATGTCTACAACACCTCCTCTCAGATTGCTGGGCGAGACTGGATTCAATTCGAGTTCGTCGGTGCGAACGGCAGCGCTGAGGCGTCAGGCCGGCACAGCCGAAAGTCAACCACGTCCTTCTTTCGCGGAAAGGACCCATCGAAGTGGGTTTCGTCACTACCCAGTTTCGATGATGTCTACGTGGCGGATTACTATCCCGGCATCGACCTCGCACTTCGCGTAAAGCGCACGGGGATAGAGTACGACTTCCTACTCGACGCAAATGTTGACCCATCGACGATCCGGATGCGGATCGTCGGCGCAACAGCGATTACAGAGTCGACAAATAGGCTTGAAATCTCGACACCATTTGGGTCTCTTGTCCAGAAAGCGCCCCGCGCGTTTCAAATGAACGCTGACGGATCGTGGGCGGAGACGCCGTGTCGTGTCGTCAAGTGGGAACACGGTATCTATGGGTTCCTTCTTCCGGAGCGTGATCCGCGCCTTCCCGTGTGCATTGATCCAGACGTCGCCGCGCCGGACTGGTACTTTAGTTATCTAGGCGGCAACGACGGCTTTCTGCCGAGCGCACCCCAGACGCCAAACCAAGGCGAGGACCAAATTCTTGATGTTGCAGTGTCGGGTGGTGTTCTCTACGTCACCGGATGTACATCAAGTATCGACTTTCCGATCGTGTCTCCCCAGGGCGTGTTTCCTCCCCCGCCGCCCCAGTATGATAGCTCGGCGACACTTCGTCAGGGAATACACACGTCTCAAGATCTTGATGTGTTCGTTGCCGCTGTCTCTGTTTTTGGAGAACTTCTTTGGTCCACATATGTTGGTGGACCAAGCGACGATAATGGTCATCCATCTGCGCCGAACATCAATATCGGCCGCGGGATTGCAATTGGCGGCGCACCCGGTGTCTATGTAGTTGGGTATACGAACTCAAATGCGGGATTCCCGACTACAAGCGGGGCGTTTCAAGGATCTGGGTTTGTCCCCGGATCCGGAATTGGGGCCACAACAGGCGACGCATTTGCCTTAAAGCTCAGTAGTTCTGGATCAAACCTATTGTACTCGACGTATCTGGGTGGGAATTTCCCTGATGTCGCCGAAGACGTCGCGGTCGATTCTCTCGGAAACGCCTACGTCGCGGGCTGGACGGACTCCTGCACATGCGGCGGACCGCCAAACTATCAGGCATTCCCGACGACTCCCCAGGCGGCAAACACACAGTCAAATGGACCCCTTTTCTTTGGCTTTGTCACAAAGCTCAACCCCTCTGCATCGTCAATCGTGTATTCAACATATTTGTCGACCACAGATTCTCAGGGTTTCTTGTACCCTGAGCTTAAGCCGTACGCCATAGCACTCATGGAAAGTCCGGTCTCGCCCGAGCGAACCCGCGCATTCGTCACCGGGTCGGTGAGCGGACACAATATGCATGTCACAACAAATGCATTTCAAGTCTCGCCAGGAGGCGGCAGTGATGCGTTTCTGATTGGTCTCGATGAAACTGGATCGACATATACGTACGCCACGTATTTCGGCGGGGCCGAACCCGATCGAGGACTTGGCATCGCTGTTTCACCACGTGGTGCCGTTGTAGTCGTTGGTGATTCAAGTTCGACGAGCACATTTCCAACAAAGCTCCCACTTCAGCCGGGATATGGTGGTGGCCAAAGCGACGGATTTGTTGCCGTCTTCGACCCATCTCAGACGATGCCAGCAAATACTCTCGAATTCTGCACGTTCGTGGGGGGGATAGGCACGGACAGCGTCGTGGACGTTTCCACGGACGCGGCTTCTCGAATTTACATTTGTGGATCGCAGCCGGGGTCCTTGGCATATTTCAACTCAAATTCTGGCGTTCCGGGAGGGTACTTGTATGCGGCCGGCAGCTCACCTAAGGCCACATTCGTCCGCGTGATTCGCGCGAGCCCATCCGGTGCCCAGACTGTCTCGGAGTCGCGATTCGGGGCGGCCATCGCGGCGACCAACCAAAACGAGCCGTTCGGGATCGCTGTTGATTCCGGCGCCGTGTACGTGGCAGGTCGCACGTATGACATGGATGTCAGCACTTTTGCTGGGATGTCTTCATTTGCAGGCGTCCAAGATCAAATCTATAAGTTGGCCACGGGCTTTGGAACCGCTGTCCCGTCATTCAATCGTAGCCATAGTAATCCAATCGTTTACGACCCGAACAACGCCGGTGTAAACCTGACACAGTTTCCACCGGGTCATATCAATAACCCCACGAATCCGGGGCAAATGACATTCTATCCGACCCAACCATTCGATCCGTTCCCCTCCCAGTTCGGGACCGACGGCTTCGTAATGCGGATTCCTCGCCCGTGAGCGCTCGCCGAGGAACGCGAATCGCGGCCTCCGCGACTAGAAGGCATCGAGCAATCCGTTCGTTCGCGACGCTTGTGCTATTGAGCGCATCTGTGAGCGCAGCAGGTCAGGACCTGATCGCGAGTATTCCGGGGACCCAGGCGAACTCGGGCGGTGTTCGCTGCCGGATCCTCGGGGACGCGACCGGCGATGGAGTCGCCGAGGTGATCTACTCGTCGGCGAACGCGAGCACGTCCTACGGATCGTCCACGGGGTTGGTTCGTGTGTTCCGCGGCACGACGTTCCAGTTGCTCCAGGCGATCGAGGGCACCGTCCCATGGGCCCACTTCGGGATTCCCGCCGAAGGCCTCGGTGACGTGGACGGCGACGGACTCTCGGAGATGCTCGTGGGCGCGCCGGATCTCGTGGGGCCTGCACCGAGTGCGGGGGTCGGCGAGCTTCGCGTGATCTCCGTGGCGAACAACACCGTCCTGTGGACTTCATTCCCAGCCTGGCCGAGCCAGCGAATGAGTGCCGCCGCCATAGGAGACATCGACGCCGACGGCATCGTCGATGTCGCGAGTGGAATCTCGCTGAGCACGACGGTCCGACGGGTGTCGGTCCAGTCGGGAGTCGACGGGCACGAACTGCTCTCGATTTCCGGTAGCGGCTTTCTGGATGGAGAATCGTTCGGGACGTCCGTCGGTGGGACCGGGGATGTCGATGGGGACGGCGTGCTCGACGTCATCTCCTGGGCATTCGGCAAGCGCGTTTGGGTGAACTCAGGCGCGTCGGGAGTGTTGCTCCATACGTTCTCGAGTCCGTACGTGATCCCGAGCGGTTGGTTCGCGAATCAAGCGCGCATCATCGAGGACGTCGACGCGGATGGGCACGACGACATCGTGATCAGTGATCCCCGCGCCATCGTGCTCCCCGCGGGTTCCGTCGGTGCTCTGGATACCCGCTCCGGAGCGGACGGGTCCTTGTTGTGGCGTGTCATTGGACAGAAGAAGTCCCAGTCGTTCGGTGAGCGCTTCGAATCGGTCGGAGACTTCAACGGGGATGGGAACGCCGACCTCGCGGTCGCGACAGCCTCCGACGGGACCGTCGCGCTCGGGGCTGGGAAAGTGAGCGTGATCAGTAGTCAGAACGGTGTCACTCTTCAGGAACTCTACGGAAGCGCGGTGGGAGAGAACTTCGGCGGTTCCCTCGATGGGGGTAGTGACGTCAACGGGGATGCGTACCCCGATCTGTTGGTGGGAGTCCCCAACGCGAACGACGCAGGGCCGCTGTTCGGCGCGCTGCGGATCTACTCAGGAATGCTGACGTATGGGACTGCGTCGGCCGGGCCGCTGTTGCCGTCACCGAGGATCCGACACGTCGGTGGCCTGCCCATGCTCGGCAACGCTTCGTTCGCGGTGACGATCGAAAACGGACCCGGCGCATCCCCCGGGCTGTTGCTCGTCGGCGCGGGTGCCACGTCGATTGCGACCGGATCCGGGACCCTGTGGGTCGACCCTCTTGGCCCATTCGTGGTCAACCCCATCCTTCTCGGTGGGGTCAACGGGGTCGCTGGATCGGGCTCGGCGACCATTCCAACCGGCGTGCCCAACGTCCCGACGTGGGCACACCTCGAGTTCTTCGCACAGGCGTGGTTGGTCGACGCCGCGGCCACGGGCGGATTCGCGCACACCGAAGGCCTGAAACTGCACCTGTTGCCGTGACAAAACGTGAGTCACTCGGGAGGCGGACCATTGGTCCACCTCCCGAGTGACTCGAAAGTCCTCACGGCACGATCAACTCGAATTGGATGCCGTTGGTCGCCGACGGATAGAACGGCGCGACGTCGTTGAACCAGGCTTGCGCGTACAGCGTCGCTCCGCCCGGGATCGGCGTCGTCGCGGGGACCGGCGCGCCGAGCATCGCGGTGCCGGCGCCGTTCGACGACATCGGCAACAACAGTTGCGCGGCGGGGATCAACGTGCCGCCGTTGAACGCGACCTGCAGCTTCTGCGTCGCGACGAACAGCACGCCGACCTTCGACAGCGGCGCGCTCGTCACGTTGAACGTCACGACGTTGCCGGCGTTCGTGTAGGTGACGTCGAGGTTCGGCGTGCCGTTGCTGCCGACCTTCGCGAAGCCGAGGTTCAGCTTCTCGGTGAAGCCCTCGTAGAGCGCGAGGCAGCTCGACAGCACGAGGTTGCGCATGTCGGTGACGCTCTGCGGATGGAAGTACGTCGTGATGTTGTTCATGCCGCCGCCGCAGAGGTGGCAGTAGCTCATGATGGTGCCCTGGCTGGTGCAGATCTGCTGGGTCTGGCAGCCGCCGAAGTATCCATTGGGCGCGCACGAGTCCGCGGGCGGGCAGTAGTCGTGCGTGTGCGGCGCGCCGAAGTTGTGGCCGAGTTCGTGCGCGATCACCATGAAGTCCCACGTCAACGAACCCTGCGTGACCGGGATCGGCGTGTTGCCGCCGATGTTGCCGCTGACGCCGAAGCCCCAGAACTGGTCGCAGAGCGCCGGCAGGTACGCGACGCCGCCGCCGAGGTTCGCGCCGCTGATGAAGTGATACAGATCGGCGCTGACCGGCCCTTGGCCGTTGCCCCACGCGTTCTGGAACTCGCCGAGCATGCCGCCGGCGCCGCCGCCGTTCTCGGGCGAACTCCACGGGTCCGTGCTCGTGTGGTAGCCGATGTACGGAAAAGTCAAGATGACGCCGATCTGTTCGCGGTAGCGATACGAGATCGCGCCGAGCAGGGAGTTCAGATAAGTCTGCGCCGCCGTCAGGTTGCCGAACAAACCGTAGTACTGCGTGTCGGTCTCGACCGCGATGCGGCCGTTGTAGATCGGCGTGACGGTCGTCGCCGCGAGTTGCGTGGAGATCGTGCGATTCAGGTTCGGCGCGGGCTTGCCGGCGGGGATCGTCGTGCCGGCGCACGTGAGCTCGCGGTCGGCGCCGAAATCGATCAGCGCGGACTCGGCGGCAAAGTACGAAGTCGCGCCGTCCCACGAGCCCTGGGCGTTCGGGCCCGCGAGCAATTCGTAGTGCTGGCCGTGCGTCCGCACGAAGCCGCGGCTGCCGTAACGCGAGAACGCGAGGAACACGGCCGAGCCGTCGTCGCCGACGACTTGGCCGTCCCACAGCGTCAGGTCGAGCGCGGACGGAGTCGCGACGCCGTCGACGTGCACCGCGTCGTCCGCGACGGACAAGTCCACGCGGTGCAGCACGACGTTGACCGCGGCCGCGTCGGGCAACGGCACGTTCGCGAACTGGACGTCGTCGAGCGTCGCGATCGCGGCCATCGCGGTCGCGTCGCACGCGAGCTCGAGCGGCTCGCCTGGCGTCGAGGACGTGACGACGAGCGGGAAGTCGCGGCGCGGTACGGCGCTGTTGGAGGCGGACGCGAACGAACTCGGCAGCGCGAGCACGAGGCTCGACGCCATGGGCAGGGCGATGTTCATGGCAGGGCTCTCGAAGGGGGTCGGGAGGGGAGAGGAGTGGCGGGGGGAGGATAACCCGGATCGACGGCGTGACGATGCGTCTCGTCGAGCTCGACGGGATCGCGACGGCGTCCGGTCGCGCGACGGCGATCCCGCTTCGAGCGCTCGGATGGCTACGCTCTCCCCATGGGCAAGTTCTGGTTGGTCGTCCTGTTCTGTCTCGCGGCTCTGCTCGTCGTGCTGGTCGGAGCGCCGTTGTTGCTCCCCGCAGAGCTCGATGTCGAAGCCGCGATCCGCGTCGATGCGCCTCCCGCGCGCGTCGCGACTTGGCTCGAGAGTCCGACGGCGTGGAAGGAGTGGAACTCGTTCGCGCGCGCGGCCGACGCGTCGGCGTTCGTCGCGTCCGGTCCCGAGCGCGGCGTCGGCGCGGAGCTGACGTGGACGCGCGGCGATCATCCGGAGACGCTGCGGATCACGAAGGTCGAGCCCGGCACGCTCGTCCAGTACGAGATCCTGCGCGCGGGTCAGCCGATGTCGGGCGGGCAGTTCTTGCTGACCGCAGAGGGTGATCGGACGCAGGTCGTCTGGCGCCATCGCGGTGTGTTCGACACGAACTTCTTCCAACCGGTCGTCCTGTTCCTCGTGCGCGATCGCGTGCAGCGCTCACTGAACGAAGGACTCGCGGAGCTGCGCACGCGCGCCGAGAGCGCGCGCTGACGGGGACAGATGCGCCTCCGTCCCCGTTTGGCCGCCTCAGGACGAAAAGGGGACGAAAAGGGGACAGTCCCCTCATCTGCTCTGTCCCCTTCTGCGCGCGCGGCGTGGTGAGACCCGCGGCTCCGCTGAGTCAGGGCCCGCTGATCGTCATCCACTGACCCGCGGCGAGCACGCGCGGTTGGTCCAGCATCGACGTCGCGACGAGGCCTCGCAGCACTTCGATCTGGACGTGCGTGTCGTCATTGCACGCATCGTCGTCGACGAGTTCGGGCAACGGGCCGACGCGCACCGTGAACGCGCAATCGTTGCACGAGATCGCGCCGAGCGGCGTCTGCACCACGCCCATCGCCGCGCCCATCAAGAACGTGCACATGCCCGCGTCGAGCCGTGCCGTGTCCGCGCCGAGCCGCGTCAGCGCCGCGTCGTCGCTCGGCCGCGCGTCGATCGCGGCGACCTCGACGACGCGCGGCGGCGGCTCGTGTCGAGCGAGTCGCGCTCCGAGCGCGATCACGATCAGCGCCGCGGCCGCATGCATCCACGTGAACGACATGCGCGCGCGCGGCGCCAGCGTCGTCACCGAGCCGCGCACCGCGTCGATCGTGCCGCGATACGCCGCCAGCGCGAGCGAGCAACGCCCGCAGCGCGCGAGGTGCTCGCGCGTCGTGGCATCGACGGCGTCGCCGGCCGCGAGGTCCATCAGCGCGAAGTCGAACTCCGGGCAGCCGTCACGGTCGTTCGTCGCATGAGCGTTCATCGGTCGTCTCCGTCGCGCAGACGGTCCCGCAGGACCTTCAGCGCGAGATAGAAGTGCTGCCGTGCCGTCGCTTCGGTGCAGTGCAGAGCGGCGGCGACCTCGCCGTAATCGAACCCGTGGCGGACCCGCAGCAACAACGCTGCACGTTGGCGCTCCGGGAGTTCTTCGGTCAGTGCCTGCGCGCGCGCGGCGAGATCGTTGCGTTCGACGGCGATCGCCGGATCGATGGGAGCTTCGCGCTGACTCGCGACGAGCGTCGGCCGTGCGCGCTCGGTGCGACCGTCGCGGCGGACGCGATCGCGCAATAGGTTCAACGCGATCCCGAACAGCCACGGCTTGACCGAGCCCTGCGGCGGCCGCTCGACGGTGCGCAGGAACGTCTCTTGCACGAGGTCTTCGGCGTCGTGGGACGCACCCATGCGGCGCAGGAACGACAGCAGGTCGCCGCGCCAAGGCTCGGGGTCGAAGATCTCGTGCGGCACGCGGGCCAGTTCCAACGGCATGGGGGCTCCCGAGGATTGCACGCGTTCCTCGGCACGGCGTCAAACGCCGAGCCTGAATCCCGTGGATCCCGTGGATCCCGTGGATCAGGAGCGAGTCGACGGCGGGTCGCCGACGATTCGAAGTCGCAACGCGCGGAGGGCACGCGGGACGTCGATCGGCGGGGATATCCGCCCACGGTGCCGCCGGCGCGATCGGTAAGCTCCGGCCGTTTCCTGGCCGAGCCGAGGTGTTCGCATGCTCCCCGCCAAGGCCGCCCGTGCGTCGGCGAAGATCGCGCTCGTGCGGCCGCCCGTCTTGCAGTTGCGGAAGTCGTTGTCGGCGTACGGAGCGATCCTGCCGATCGGCTTGGCCTACGTGGCGGCCGTGCTGCGCGAAGCGGGTCATCGCATCCAAGTCATCGACGCGCCCGGCGAGGCGATCGACCGCGTCGTCGACGTCCAAAGCCCGATCGGCACGCTGGCGCAGAACGGACTCGGCCCCGCCGAGATCGTCGAGCGCATCGAGCCCGGCACGCAGATCCTCGGCATCACGCACATGTTCTTGCACGAGTGGCCGACGGTCCGCGCGATCGCCGAAGCCGCGAAGGCGAAGATCCCCGGCCTCGTGGTCGTCGTCGGCGGCGAGAACGCGACGTCGTTCTGGTCGTGGATGTTCGCCTCGACGGACGCCGTGGACTACTGCGTGCTCGGTGAGGGCGAGGCGACGATGCTCGAGCTCGTGCATCGCCTGACCGCGGGATTGCCCGTGACGGGTCTGCAGGGCGTCGCGAGTCGCGCCGAGCACGGCGGCGCTGCGGCGTCGGCGACGAACTTCGGTGGCAAGGGCGCCGGCGGACTGTCCGAGCGGCATACGCACCTCGACGAGATCCCGCGCCCCGCGTGGGACCTGTTCCCGGTGCAGTCGTACTTGGCCGGCGCCGACAACCACGGCGTCAACCGCGGGCGTTCCATGCCGATGCTCGCGACGCGCGGGTGTCCGTACCGCTGCACGTTCTGCTCGTCGCCGTCGATGTGGACGACGAAGTACGTCACGCGCTCGCCGCGCGAAGTCGTCGACGAGATCAAGGACTACGTCGAGCGCTACGGCATCACGAACGTCAACTTCTGCGACCTCACGGCGATCATCCGCAAGGAATGGGTCGTCGAGTTCTGCGGGCTCTTGAAGTCCGAGGGCGTCGCGATCACGTGGCAGTTGCCGACCGGCACGCGCACGGAAGTCCTCGACGCCGAAGTGCTCGGCCTGCTGTACGAGACCGGTTGCCGCAACATCACGTACGCGCCCGAGAGCGGCTCCGACCGCATGCTCGAGACCATCAAGAAGATGGTGAAGCTGCCGCGCATGCTGGACAGCCTCGGTTACGCGCACGCGGCGGGGCTCGTGACACGCGTGAACATCATCATCGGCCATCCCGAAGAGCAGTGGTCCGACACGCGCCAGTCGCTGAAGTTCCTGTTCAAGGCGGCGCTGAAGGGCTGCGACGACGCGGCCGTGATGATCTTCGCGCCGTATCCGGGCAGTGCGGACTTCGAGAAGCTGCTCGCGGCCGGCAAGGTCGCGATGAACGACGACTACTACTTCCTCGCGCTTGCGCGGTCGGGGTTGTCGAGCAAGACGTACAACCCGCGCATGACGACGAAACAGCTCGTGTTCGCGCAGTACGGCATGCTGCTGGCGTTCTACGCCACGGCGTACTTGTCGCGGCCATGGCGCGTGTTCAAGACGCTGAAGAGCTTGATCTCGGGCAACGAGACCACGCAGCTCGACCAACTGTTGCGCACGAAGATGAGTCAGGCGAAGGCGGCCCGGGCCGAGAAGGCCGCGCGCGACCGCGATCTCGTCGGCGCGGGGAAGTGATCGGCGCATGCCGCGCAAGACGTTCCACGACGAGAGTCGCGAACTCGCGCGCCGCGACGCAGTGATCCGCGCGCTGCACGCGAAGCACGGCCCGTGCGTGCTCGGCCGCACCGCGAAGCGCGATCACTTCGCGTCGCTCGCTCGCGCGATCGTGTTCCAGCAGCTCGCGGGCAAGGCCGCGGAGTCGATCCACAAGCGCTTCGTCGCCGCGCTCGACGACGAGGTCACGGCCGAGCGCGTTCTCGCCACGAAGGAGCCGGTGCTGCGCGCCGCGGGCTTGTCGGGCTCGAAGGCCGCGTCGATCCGCGACCTCGCGCACAAGGCGACCGACGGCACACTCGAGTTCCGCGCGATGAGCCGCATGAAGGACGACGCGATCGTCGAACGCCTCGTCGAAGTGCGCGGCATCGGCCCGTGGACCGCGCACATGTTCCTGATGTTCGAGTTGCACCGCAAAGACGTCTGGCCGACCGGCGACTACGGCGTGCGCAAGGGCTACGGCCTGGCGTGGAAGCTGCGCGAGATGCCGACGCCGAAGCAACTCGAAGCGCTGGGCGAATCGTTCCGTCCGTACCGCTCGATCGCCGCCTGGTATTGCTGGCGAGCGACCGAAGACCCCGGCTGGTGACCGCGTGCGATTGCCGGCGGCCACGGCACGCGGGTGCCCGCGTGCCGTGGCCGCCGGCAATCGCACGCGGGCTAGGTCCTTTCCCCTGAGGTACTTCCATGCTCACGGCCCTGCTTGCCTCGACCGTTTTCGTCCTCGGTGACGCGCAGTGGAAGCCGGCGCCGGCGCCGCTCGTGTCGCGCTTCGCGAAGGACGTGTCGCCTGAGCACCCTTGGCCCGAGTACCCGCGCCCGACGATGCAGCGCGACCGCTGGCTGAACCTGAACGGGCTGTGGCAATTCGCCGAAGCGACGGATGGTGAAGCCGCGCCGGTCGGCAAGGACCTCACGGGCCGCATCCTCGTGCCGTTCCCCGTCGAGTCCGCGCTGTCCGGCGTTGGTCGCCAGATCGAGCGCCTGTTCTATCGGCGCACGTTCGACGTGCCGAAGGAGTGGGGCGCGTTCGGCGGCGATGCGCAGCGTTTGCTGATGCACTTCGGCGCCGTCGACTGGGAATGCGAAGTCCTCGTCAACGGCAAGTCGCTGCTCGTTCACCGCGGCGGCTACGACCGCTTCAGCGTCGACGTCACGGACGCGCTCGTGCCCGGCGCGACGCAAGAACTCATCGTGCGCGTGTTCGACCCGAGCGACGGAGGCTCGCAGCCGCGCGGCAAGCAGGTCAAGCAGCCCGGCGGCATCTGGTACACGCCGACGACCGGCATCTGGCAAACGGTGTGGATCGAGCCCGTGCCGATGGGGCGCATCGTCGGGTTGAAGATCTCTCCCGAACTCGCGACGAGCGAAGCCGCGTTCACCGTCGACGTCGCCGGAGCCGATGGTCACGAGGACTGGACCATCATGTTGGTCGCGCGCGATGCGGCCGGCGTCGTTGCGTCCGCCGGAGCGACGGATCCCGCGGCGGCGCAGCGCCAACCGCATGGCTCGATGTCGCTCGGACTCGCGCGCGTGCGGCCGTGGACTCCCGAAGATCCGTTCCTCTACGACCTCGACGTCGAACTGCGCGCCGCCGACGGCACCGTGATCGACCGGGTCACGTCGTACTTCGGCATGCGCTCCATCGCGCTCGGCAAGGACGAGCAGGGCCGCCCGACGATCTGCCTGAACGGCAAGCCGATCTTCCAACTCGGACCGCTCGATCAAGGCTTCTGGCCCGACGGCCTTTACACGCCGCCGACCGACGAGGCGATGCGTTCCGACCTGCTGTTCTTGAAGCAGCTCGGCATGAACTGCCTGCGCAAGCACGTGAAGGTCGAGAGCGAGCGTTACTACACGTGGTGCGATCGCATCGGCCTGCTCGTGTGGCAGGACATGCCGAGCATGTCGGGCTACATCGGCCCGAACGATCCCGACGCGACGCTCGCGCCCGACGCGACCGCGCAGTGGGAGCGCGAACTCCGCGCGATGATGGCGACGCTGTACCACCACCCGTCGATCGTGCATTGGGTCGTCTTCAACGAAGGCTGGGGCCAGCACGACACGGCGGCGCGCGTGAAGCTCGCGAAGGAGCTCGACCCGTCACGCATCATCACGGGCGCGAGCGGCTGGACCGATCGCGCGAACAGCGACGTCCACGACCTCCACATCTATCCCGAGCCGCACGCGTTCGAAGCCACGCACGGCCGCGCCGGCGTCGTCGGGGAGTTCGGCGGCTTCGGCCTGCGCGTCGAGGGCCACACGTGGGCGAAGGACGATTGGGGTTATCGCGGCACGAAGAGCCGCGAGGAGCTCACGGACGCCATCGTCGAGTCGTTCCGCATCCTGCATGAAGCGCGCAAGACGCACGGCGTCTGCGCGGGCATCTACACGCAGACGTCCGACGTCGAGGTCGAGTGCAACGGCTTCCTCACGTACGACCGCGCCGTCGTGAAGATCGAAGTCGATCGCGTCCGCGCCGCTGCGCAGGGCCGCTTCCCGACGACCACGACGATCGTGCCGTGCGCGGAGACTGCCGCGGTGCGCTGGCGATCGACGACGACGAAGCCCGCCGACGGCTGGGAGCGCGCGGAGTTCGACGACGCGTCGTGGACCGAGAGCCTCGGCGGGTTCGGCACCGAAGGCACGCCGGGCGCGCGCGTGGGCACGAAGTGGGAGGGCAAGGCGATCTGGCTGCGTCGACGCTTCGACCTCGAGCACGTCCCGAGCGGCCCGGTGTTGCTGCGCATCCATCACGATGAAGGTGCGCGCGTATTCCTGAACGGCGTGCTCGCGGCGACGCTGCCGGGTTACGCGACGAGCTACGCCAGCGTCGCGATCTCGGCGGAGGCCAAGGCGACGCTGCGCGAGAAGGGCAACGTGCTCGCGATCGAGTGCCTGCAAGAGTGGGGCGGCCAGTACATCGACGCCGGCCTCGTCACGCGCGTCGATGCGTCGACGTCGTTCGATGCATCGGCGGCGGAACGCTTCGCAGAGCTCGCGCTCGGGTGCATCCACAAGGAGTACCCGAACAAGATCGCGCACACGCTCGAGAGCGACGCGGACGTCAAGCCGCCGCGCGAGCTGACGCCGATCTTCTACGGCTGCTTCGATTGGCACTCGAGCGTGCACGGCCATTGGTTGCTCGTACGTCTGTTGAAGACGTTCCCGAACGCGGCGCTCGCGAAGGAGATCCGCGCGGCGCTCGATCGGAGCTTCACGGAGGATCGCGCGCGCGCCGAACTCGTGTACCTGAACGCGAAGGGGCGCGACGGGTTCGAGCGGCCGTACGGTCTCGCGTGGCTGCTGCAGCTTTGCGCCGAGTTGCGCACGTTCGACGACCCCGACGCGAAGCGCTGGGCCGCAGTGATCGATCCGCTCGAGCGCGCGGCCGCGGCGCGCTTCAAGCAGTGGCTGCCGAAGCTCACCGATCCGATTCGCACGGGTGAGCACGCGCAGACGGCGTTCGCATTCGGGCTCGCGCTCGATTGGGCGCGGACGGCCGGCGATCGCACGCTCGAGGAGATGCTCGTCGCGAGTGCGCGTGACTTCCACGCGAACGACGTCGAAGCGACGTTGCGCTTCGAGCCGTCCGGCCAGGACTTCCTGTCGCCGACGCTCGCCGAGGCGGATCTGATGCGACGCGTGCTCGCGCCGGTTGCGTTCGCGCATTGGCTCGCGGACTACTTGCCGGAGATTCCGCTCGACGCGTCGTCGGCTTGGCTCGAGCCGGCGGTCGTGCTCGATCCGAGCGACGGCAAGCTCGCGCACCTCGACGGCTTGAACCTCAGTCGCGCGTGGATGCTGGAAGGCATCGCGTCGGCGTTGCCACCGAACGACCCGCGCGTGCCGAGCTTGTTGCGCGCCGCGGACCGCCATCGCGCGGCGGGCCTCGCCGCGGTGACCGGCGAGCACTACGAGGGCGGCCATTGGCTCGGCTCGTTCGCCGTGTACCTGACGACGGAGCGAGGGATCACGAAGCGCTAGAGCGGAAGCGACCCCGCTCAGGCGCCAGCCCGCCGCGGGACCAAGCGGGGACAGAGCAGATGAGGGGACAGTCCCCTCATCTGCTCTGTCCCCTTTGCGGCCGACGGAGCTGCGTCCTCAGTCGCGCCGGCGGTGCCGGTAGGGCTGCTCGAGCATCAGCACCGCGAGCGCCGTCGCCATGACTCTGCCGCCGGTTTGGCGTTCGTACGTGCCCTCGGGGTTCCACGAGCCCTTCGCGCACCCGTCCTTGCGTTGGTGCGCGAGTAGCTCGCGCTTCGTCGCCGTGTAGTAGTTGCGGAACTTGTCGGGCCCCGCGAGGAAGCTCGCGAGGTTGCCGTAGTACCACTGGTACAGCGACAGCTCGCCGATCTGCGCCTTCACCTTGCCCTGGCCCGGTACGTCGATCTCCTCGAACTCGATCGCCCACTTCGGCGCCGACGACGCGACGAGAGCGAGGTGCGCACGATGGCGCGCGCCCGAGCGATCGACGTCGAGCAACTCGCGCATCGCGGCGGCGAGATGACCGTTCGTCGTCGTCGGCGTGTAGCCGTACGTGCGGCCGTCGAGCAGGTACGCGAGTCGGCCCTTTTTCAGCTCGAGCGTGTCGAGGAAGCCGTCGACTCCCTTGCCGAGATCGTCGGGCAGCGTCGCGCCGGCATCGCGCGCCGTGACGAGCGCTTCGACGACCAACGCCGAGAACGGCACGTCCGAGCCCGGCCGCCACGGCGCCGCATAACCGAACGCGCCGTCGGTCTGGCGCAACTCGATCAGCGCCGCGACGCCGCGCTCGACGTCGTCGTGCCAACGCCCCTTGCCTTCGAGGACCTCCGCCTCGGCGAACGCCTGCGTCGCGAGCGCGAGCCCGAACCGATCGCCGTCCTGGCCGCGCAGCGCGAGCAACGCGCGTTCGACGACGCCGCCGTACGCGTCGGACTCGGCGCCCGGCACGTGCCCGTGCCCGAGGAACGCGAGCGTCGCCATCGCCGAGAGGGCCGCGTCGAACGGGCACGGCATCTCTTCGCCGTGCTGTCCTTTGCCGATGCCGTCGCACGCGTCGCCGTCGGCGCAGCGCTTCGGAAAGTCGTCGGGATCGAACGCGCCGCTCTCGTCCTGATGGCGCGCGAGCCAATCGAGACCGGCGAGCACGGCCTTCTCGGAACTCGCGTCGGCGCCGAAGCGGCGCGCGGCCGCGTCCTTGTCCTTGCCGAGGCGTGGGCCGATCAAGCGCGGCGTGTGCTGCGCTTGGGGCGATTGCTGCGCCGGAGGCGATGGATCGTCGGCGATCGCGGCAGCGGCGATCGTCACGAGGAGCAACGCGGAACAGAGGAAGCCCGGATGCATGCGACGTCTCGCGCGAGGGTCACGAGCGGCGCGTTCCGGGGTGCGCGCTCGAGCGGCGGCGGGAAAGGTGCGCGAGTCTACTCGCGTCCCGCGATCAGGCGAGGATGTCGAGCAGCGTGCCGTCCATCTTGCGGCCGGCCTGGATGACCTTGCCCGCGATCGCGGCTTCGTCGCCGGCCTTCATCATGTCGACCATGTCGCCGGGATCCGGTCCGCCTTCGCTCGCACCCTTGACGATGCGATGCGCCGCGGCGTCCGCGTTCGCCTGCGCCGACCGGTACATCTGGGAGCCGATGTTCATGAGGTCCATGGCCCAGCGATCGGCATTCGCCGACGGGAACTGAAGTGGCCACGCCGACGAATCCGCGGAGTCTCGACGTCGCGAGGTCCGCGAACTCGAGCCGAATCGGCGAATCCGTGGCGCGGGATCAACGCGCGCAAGCGTGCGCGGACCAACCGTCGAAGACGACGTCGGACGTCACGTCGCCGTCGCGGATCGGCTCATCGGCGAACAGCGCGGTGCTCAGGTACTTCTTGTGACTGTCCGCGAACACGGTCACGGCCACGGCGTCGTCGTCGGCTCGTTCGAGCAGCTTCAGCGCGCCGACGACGTTCGCTCCCGACGAGATGCCGACGCCGAGCCCGCACTCGCGCGCGAGCCGTTGCGCCATGCGGATCGAATCACCGTCGCCCGCGGCCACGATCGCGTCGAGTGCCGTGAGGTCGACGATCGACGGCACGAACTCGTCGGAGATGCCTTGGATGCGGTGCTGCCCGCAATGGTGGCCGAGCGTCAGCACCGGTGATTCCGCGGGCTCGAGCGGATGGATGCGAACGCGCGGGAAGGCCGCGCGCAACGCGGCACCGACGCCCATCACGGTGCCCCCCGTGCCGACGCCTGCGACGAACACGTCGGGCTCCACTCCGGCCGCGCGCAACTGCGAGACGATCTCGGCGCCGGTGAAGAAGCGGTGCGCGTCGACGTTCGCCGAGTTCTCGAACTGGCGCGGCGCGAAGCGTCCGGGCGCCGCGCCCGCGTAGCTGGCCGCGCGCTCGATGCTGCCGACGAAGCCGCCTTGCGCACGCGACACCGGACACAGCGTCGCGCCGAACGCGCCGAGGATCTTCACGCGCTCCGCGCTCATCCAATCCGGCATGAAGATGCGCATCGGATGGCCGAGCGCGCGCCCGATCGCGGCGAACGCGATCGCGGTGTTGCCCGACGACGCCTCGACGATCTCGTCGCGGGGACGCAGCTCGCCGCGCTCGAACGCGACGCCGAGGATGTGCGCGGCCATGCGGTCCTTGATCGAACCGGTCATGTTCAGGCTCTCGGCCTTCGCGAACACGCGCCGCCGCTTGCCGCGCCAGCGCACGCGCAACTCGATCAACGGCGTGCCGCCGATCAGCGGTAGCACGGCGTGGATCGGATTCGACGCCGAGAACACAACCGGCGACGTGGGCGCGACGGACGCGGCGGGCATGGCGACCTCCATCGGCCCATGATTGCGGATCCGATGCTCCGATATTCGGGAGTTCGTGCCGGAATTGCCAAGTTCAAGGCGATCGCGGCGCCGTACCGAGCCCGCGGCATGGCGTCGCAGCGGCCTCGCCGCGACGTGAACGGCTCAGCGCCGCAACTCGTCCGCGATGCGGCTCGCGAGCTTGAACACCGATAGCGGCGCCGAGCCCTCGGCCTTGTTGTTCACGATCACCGTGACCGGGCGCTCGGCCGCCGCGGCCTCGACCGCGAGCAGCGCGATCTGGTCGCGCGTCGTGGCGTCCTCGTCGACGAGTTCGTGGAACGGCTCGTAGTGCTCGAGCGCGGATTCGTAGTCGTGGTCGCGATGCAGCATCCAGCGGATCAGCAACGGGGCGCTCGGCGCTGCGTTCGCGCTGCGTGACTTCGACCACTGTTCGACCAGTGGCGGCATGCGACGCAGGACGGTATGGCCGTGGATGGCGTACGCGTCCGCGAGCGCGGCCGCGTAGTCGGGCGTCAGCAGCTCGCGGTTGCGCAATTCGATCGCGTAATTCGGTCCCTTCGGCAATGCGGACAGGAACGCGTGGAGCTTCGCGATGAACGCATCGGCGCCGCCGATCGGCTTCAGTGGTTGCGGCGCGATTTGGAACAGCAGGCACTGCAGCTTGTCTCCAAGGCCGCGCACCGCAGGTTCGACGACCGCGCGCGCGGCGTAGGACGCGTCGCAAAACAGCTCGTTCTGCTGACCCTTGCGCTGGCCGTAGCGCGGATGCGTCGGCCACTGGAACAGCGTGCACGCCTCGTGCGCTTTCACCAGGAAGCGGAAGTCGTCCGGCACTTGCTCCGCGTATTGCGCGAACTGCGCGCTCGGGATCGGCGCGTAGTGCGTGCGATCGATACCGACGGTGCGCAGCAGCGGGTGTCGCGAGTACGCACGCAGACCGTCATTCGACAGCAGCTTCTCGGGCGCCTTGTTCGCGTAGACGAGGCCTTCCCATCCAGGGAACGACCACGACGACGTGCCGAGGCGCACGTGGGCCGGCAAGCGCTGCGACAGGTCGATTTGTTCGGCCGTCGGCGGGACGGCGTCGACCGTGGTCGCCTTCGGAGTGCGCGGCGCACGCGGCTTCTTCGTCGCCTTCTGCTTCGCGCCGTCGTCGTCGGAACCGAACAGTCCATTCGTCGGTGTCATGGGCGCGCGGGCTCCTCGATCACGCGGTCACGGATGGTTGGCGGGTTTCGCGTCACCGATCGGCAGGCGATCGCCGAGGCCCGGCAGGAACTCGAGCCGCAGTTCGTTCGCGAGCGGGCCGAGCCGATCGCGCATCGCCCGCAACTCGTCGGCGCTCGCGCAGAACGTCGCCGGCACGAGCAGGAAGTCGCGCCGCTGCGCGTTCTCGGCGCGCAGCTTCTCGATGACGGCCTTCGGCGATTCGTCGCCGGTCCCGCGCGCGACCCGCAGGCGGTTGAAGCGGCTGACCTTGTTGATCACGTCGGGATTCTCGAGCGCCTTCCACTGCGCGAAGTACTCGTCCGGCAAGTCGTCCTGAAGCACGACGATCGTGGTGCCGCCGAACGCGCCGGACGAGCGCGGCAAGCGCATGCCGTCCGCGAACGCCGCGGCGTCGATCGCCAGCGGCGGCGCGGTCGTGAGCCCGGCGCCACGCGCGCGGCGCGCCAACGTTCGCGCGACGCGGCGCGCTCGCGGATGCTGCGGCGCATCGCGCAGGATCGCGTCGGCGGCGGGATTCGGACTCGCGGGCGCGAGGCCAAGCGCAGCGCGCACGACGCCGATCTCGAGCCACTCGCGCGCGACCGGATCGGCCGCGAGTGCGCTGACCGACGTCGCGAGGCGCAGCGCTTCGTCGTCCGCGGTCAGTTCCGTCCAGAACTCCTCACCGTCGTCATGGACGATCAGCAAGCGCTCCGGCGTGCGTGGTCGCAACGGCAACGGCAACGTCATCAGGCCGAACTCGTCGCGTGCGGTCGGCGCGAACGCGAGGAACTTCGCCGCGAGCGAGTCCGTGTAGCGCGCCGCGAACACGGCCATCGTCGCACCCGAGTGCGCGCCGCCGATGACGAGCCGCGCCGGATCGAGCCGATCGCGGCCCGCGACGTTCTCGGCGTCGAAGGCTTCGGTGATCGCTCTCTCGAGCGCAGCCAGCGCGAGTCCGCCACCTTCGGAAGCGGAGCCCGCGAAGAACCATCGGCCACCGCGGATGCCGTCCTCGCCGACGTACGGGAACGACGGCTCCAGCGCGAGGATCGCCGCCTCGTCGCCGAGGATCGGCCGCCACGAGTCGATCACGTCCTGCGCGGTCTCGCCGTCGTCGCCGATCCACACGAACAGCGGCACCGGCGTCGTGCCGCGCGGCACGTGCAGGCGGAACTCGTGTTCGCGCGCGATCGTGACCGCCGCCGCGCCGTCTTGCTCGCTGCGTGCGCGTGCGTGGACGACGACGCGCAGGTCGGCGATCGGTTCGTCGCCGTCGAACTCGACGGCATCGACGTTCGTCGCCGTTTCGATCGCGATCGTCACGATGCGTGCGTTCGGCTTGCGTTGCTGGAGTTGCCAGACCGTGCCCTGCCAACGCTCGCTGTGGAAGCCTCCGTTCACGTGCAACACGACGGCGCCGGGATGGGCATCGAGCGCGTCGGCGCACGACTCGGCCATCGTGTTGTCCCACAGGTTCTGGCCGTCGAACAGTCGACTCGCATCGCCGCTGTTCGGCATCCCGAGAGCGCCATGCGCGCGCGTGACGTTGTCGACGCGAGCCCAGTACTCGGGCGGGTTCTCGATCAGCGTGCGCGGCACGAGCGCTTTCTCTTCGGCGGTCAGCGCGTCGTAGGCCGCCTGGCCTTCGCGCGAGAGCTTGCGCCGCAGCGTGGCCGGGATGTTCGACGCGACGACCGGGACGCCGAGAGCCTTCGCGTCCTCGACCATCGGGCGATAGTCGGACGGGTAATTGCCCCACGGACGCGAGCGCGCGAGGAACGTCGGTTCGTCGATGCGGCCGCCGAGGTAATCGTCGAGCGCGGATTGGGCATCGCGCTCGAACATTTCCATCGCGAGCACGGTGCGACGGCGCGCGAACCCACTGCGCTCGAGGTCGGGATCGGCGAGCAGCGCGAGCACGGCGCGTTCGAGCTCGTGCGTCGCGCGGTCGAGGTGCGTCTCGCCGAGGAACACGACGTCGGCGCCGGCGATCGCGCGGGCGATGGCTCGCATCGGATCGCCGTCGAACTCCTGATTCGTGCGACCGTCGAACACGCGCGTCGAGCGCGCGAGCAGCGCCGGGATGCGTTCGCTGGGGGCGATCGGTGCGTCGTGGGAACGCAGCGGTAGGATCCCGCACGCCGACGCTCCGAGGGCGACGAGTGCGAGTGCGATGTGGCGGTGCGATGACATGGGGGCCTCGGCGATCGATCGGGCGTGGAACGAACCGGGCACGAGGGTAGCGCCCACATCGACATCGTGCTCAAGCGGACCGAGGTTGCAGCCGATGAGACCTCCACCTTCGATCCATGCGGATCCTCCGACCATGCATGATCGCTCCGTCGCCGTCCTGGAATCGTCGCTCGCGTTGCGTCCGTCGAGCGCATTGCCGCCTGTGCCGACGATCGACGTCGGCTCGCACGAGGATCGCTGCGGACGGCTGCTCGCGGGACTGGGGTTGGAACTCGGTGCGCTGCGTGATCGCACGGTCGTCGACGTGCACGGCATGGGCTCGCTCGCGCTCGGCGCGGCGCTCGCGGGGGCGCAGGTCTGGTCGATCCCGCTCGACGAAGCGCGCGGGGAATGGACGGCGCGTTGGTTCCAACGCCAGCGCAAGACGCTGCGGTTGACGACGGACCTCGAGGTCGTGCGCGAGGCCGATCTCGTCGTGTTCGCCGACGGAGACGCGCCCATGCACGATCCGATCGCGCGGCTGCCGCGCGTGCTCGGCGCGCTCGGTCCCGGTGCGCACGCGGTCGTGTTCGTGCCGGAGCGGCATGCGCGCTTGCGCAGCGTGTTGCGCCTGCGCGTCCTCGGCCAGATCGCGCATGGTCGCGATGAGATCGCGCGTGCGGCGAGTCGGTTGTTCCCGCGGTTCGTCGCGGCATGGTCGAGCGACGCCGCGCGGCGTTCGAACGGGACGGGCGTGCTCGATCGCGTGACCGGGCCGTTGCCGCTGTTGCCGACGCGGGCCGAAGTCCTGTCGACGATCACGTCCGCCGGGTGCACTGCCGTGGCGGTGGATCCGAGCGCAGGGCTCGCGGCCGACGACGATCGACTCGATGCGATCTGGTCGACGTGGCCGCACGCGAGCGACGCGGCCGCGGCGGAGCTCATGGAGCTCGAGCGCCGCATCACGTCCCGTGATTACGACGAGCAGCACCTGCGCATGCTCGACGCACCGGACGAACTCGACCGCGTCGCGTTCTGCGTGCGGCGCATCCCCTGAACGAACGGCAAGAGGGGTCAGCCCCCGTGCGAAGGCGCACGGGGGCTGACCCTTTTTCCGGCTCGCCTGCAACCGACGACCCCTCGGTGAGATAGTCCGCGGTGCTCATGCACTCGCCCGTCCGCGAAACCGTCGATTCCGAGTTCGAGCTGCGGCTGGCGGCCGCGGTGCCGTCGTTGCGCGCGTTCGTTCGGCGTGCCGCGGGCCGTGACACCGACGACGTCGTGCAAGAAGTCCTGCTGCGGGCGTGGACCTATCGAGCGAGCTGCAGGCCCGACGTCGACCTCGAGCCCTGGCTGATGAAGATCGGCGTGCGCGTCGTGTTGGCGCGGCGCGGGTCGGCACAACACCGGTCACTCGACGCGGGAACGCACGATGTCGGTGTCCTCGACCAAGAGCCGGTCGACGCCGCCGAGCTCGCGCGGACGCTGGCGGCCCTGCCGAGCCGGGAACGCGACGTCCTGCTGCGCGCGCATCGCGACGGCGAGCCATTGCGCGCGATCGCCGCGGCCTACGGCGTGCCCGTGAACACCGTGAAGTCCTGGCTGCATCGCGCGCGCAGGCGCGTGCTCGCCACGGGGATCGCGATGGTGGGACTGATCGCGATCGGAGGGTGGCTCCTGACGATCGACCCGCCGCCGCGGCCGTCCGGGCGCATCCTCGAATATCGGGCGAGCCTCGAAATCACGACGCGCACGACCGTCGAACTGTGCACGGTCAGCGACGTCGGTACGACTTGGACAAATCGGACCCGCGGACCGCTCGGCGACGTCGTGACGTCGCACGAAGTCCGCGCTCTCGGGAGAACGCGATGAACGTCTGGATCGCAGCAGGGTGTGTCGTGGCGTGGTGCGCGACGCTCACGCAGGATCGGATCGAGCCCCAACTCGAGCTCTACGACGTCCGCGACTTCGTGACGCCGAACGATCCAGCGTTGCGGGACGAGAGCGCGCTCGAGTTCCTCCGCACGGTGTTGGAGCGCGCCGCGATCGCGGAGTCCCCCGACGCACGGATCACTTGCGCGAACGGCGCATTGGTCGTGCGCGGATCGAAGGAAGACCAGCGCGCCGTCGGGGCCTACTTGACGCGCATCCGTCAGGACACGCGACGGACGTTCACCGTGAAGGCGGCCCTCGTCGAGATCGGCCCATCGCCGGCCGGCGCGCTCGTCACCGTGAAGGCCGACCTGCCGATCGTGCGCGAGTTGTTCGACGCGCCCGGAGTCGTCGTCGGTGCATTGACGCGTGGACACGTCGACGCGACGCGAACCATCGAGTTCATCTCGGGCTACCGCGTGCACCACGACGTGCTGCCGCTCCAGGGTCGAGTCGTCGTTCCGCAGATCGAGTCGTTCGCGAGCGGCGCGACGCTCGACGCGACGGTCGCTCCGCTCCGCGGCGATGCCCTCGCCGTGAAGGTGCGCGTCCAGCACGTCGCGGCCGAAGCCCCGGTCACGACCGAGACCACCGAGCTCGGACCGATCGCCGTTCCGAAGCTCCGGACATCCACGGTGGAGTCGGTCCTCGAATTGGAGCCCGGCAGTGCGGCGCTCCTGCCCCTGCCGGGCACGGGTGAGCCGAGGACGGCCTTCCTGATCGAAGTCTTCGCGAACGAGTGAGCCGACCTTTCTCCGTCGCCGACCGGTACAACGTGACGTTTCGGCTCCCGTCCGGATCCAGACGTCATCGTGACCGCTCCTACCTTCCGTATCGACCGCACCGACCGCGACGGATCCGTCCGCCTTGCGTTCTCCGGTCGTTTCGAGAGCACGGCGCTCGCGCCGCTGTGGAGCGAGCTGCGAACCGAGATGCTCGCGTCGGGTGGTCCCTTCGTGTTCGACCTGACCGCCGCGACCGCGATGGACGGCGGCTCGATGGCGCTCCTGCTCGGCCTGAAGGTCGAGCTCGAATCGGCCCGACTGCGCGTCGAAGTCGTCGGCGCCAGCGGGGGAGTCGCGCGGCTGCTCGCGATCCTCGGCAACGCGCCGCCCAAGCCGACGTTGAAAGGTCCGCCCGGCCGCATCGGCATCCTCGACCAGATCGGTCAATTCGCGGCGCTGCTCGGCTCGCGGTTCGTCGAGAACCTCACGTACATCGGTGACGTCACCGCGTCCGCGGCGCGCGCGATCGTCAAGCCGTCGACGTTCAACGGCCGCGACCTCGGCCGCCTCGTGGAACGCACGGGCGCGGACGGCTTGCCGATCGTGCTGCTGATCAACCTGCTCGTCGGCGTCACGCTCGGCATCCAGGGCGCGATCCAGCTCGAGCAGTACGGCGGCAACATCTACATCGCCGATCTCGTCGGCATCGTCGTCACGCGCTCGATCGGCCCGTTGATGACGGCGATCATCGTCGCCGGCCGCTCCGGAGCCGCGTTCGCCGCCGAGCTCGGCACGATGAAGGTCTCCGAAGAAGTCGACGCCATCCGCACGATCGGCCTCGATCCGGTCGGGTTCCTCGTGTTGCCGCGCGTGCTCGCGCTCTGCATCGCCGTGCCGCTGCTGGCGCTGTTCGCCGACGTCGCCGGCGTGTTCGGCGGCATGATCGTCGGCATCACGAGCCTCGACCTCTCGCCCGACAACTACCTCGATCGCACGCGCATCGCGCTCGAGCTACGCCACGTCGGCACCGGTCTCGTGAAGAGCCTGTTCTTCGGCCTCGCGATCGCCGTGATCGCGTGCCGCCGCGGCCTCGCGACGCAGGGCGGCGCGGAAGGCGTCGGCCGCTCGACGACGTCGGCCGTCGTCACGATCATCTTCTGGGTCGTCGTCCTCGAGGCGATCTTCACCTCGCTGTTCCAAGTGTTCGGAGTCTGACGTGATCCGCGTGAAGGACCTCGCCATCGGGTACGGCACGCGCGTGCTGATGCAAGGCCTCGAGTTCGAGGTCCCGCGCGGCGACGTGTTCGTGATCCTCGGGGGATCGGGGTGTGGCAAGTCGACGCTGCTGCGCAACCTCGTCGGTCTCGAGCGCCCGCTGAAGGGGACGATCGACATCGAGGGCGTCACGCACTTCGCCGAAGTCGGCGCTCCGCCGCAATTCGGCGTGATGTTCCAGTCGGGCGGCCTGTTCGGTTCGATGACGCTGTGGGAGAACGTCGCGCTGCCGCTGCAGACGTGGACCGCGCTCGAGCCGCAAGCGATCGACGTCGTCGTGCGCTCGAAGCTGAAGATCGTCGGCCTCGACGGCTACGAGAACCACCTGCCGAACGAGATCTCCGGCGGCATGAAGAAGCGCGCCGGCATCGCGCGCGCGCTGGCCCTCGATCCGCCGCTGTTGTTCCTCGACGAGCCGTCGGCGGGCCTGGACCCGATCAGCGCCGTCGAACTCGACGAGACCATCGTCACGTTGAACGAGAGCCTCGGCATGACGACCGTGATCGTCACGCACGAGCTGCAGAGCATCTTCAAGATCGCGCGCAACTGCATCATGCTCGACCGCGAAGCGAAGGGGATCATCGCTCGCGGCGACCCGCGGCAGTTGCGCGACCACAGCACCGATCCGCGCGTGCTGCGCTTCTTCAATCGCCAATCCACGCGCAGCGGTGCGGCATGAGGGTTCGACTCGGAGACTTCGGATGAGTGCGACCACCACCAACCGCTGGAAACTCGGCCTGTTCGTCGTCGCCAGCGCGACGTTCGCACTGGCCACGTTGTTCTGGCTCGGCGCGCGCGCATATTCGCGCGAGACGATCGCGGCCGTCACGTACTTCGACGAATCGGTCCAGGGACTCGATCCGGGCGCGCCGGTGAAGTTCCGCGGCGTCAAGATCGGCACGGTCACGAGCGTCGGCGTCGCGCAGGACCAGCGCCACATCGAGGTCCACAGCGAGTTCTTCCGCGACGAGATCGAGCGCCTCGGTGTGTCGGGTCTCGGCGAGTTCGGCGCGGGGCAAGGCCAATTCCTGCTGCCCGATCTGCGTGCGCAGATCGCGTCGGCGGGCATCACCGGCTTGAAGTTCCTGTTGATCGACGTGTTCGACCCCGACAAGTTCCCGGCGCCGCCGCTGCCGTTCGCGACCGCGTGGAACTACTTGCCGGCCGCGCCGTCGACGTTGAAGTCCGTCGAGGACGCGCTGCAAGACGTCCTCGAGCGTCTGCCGCAGGCGGGCGACGAGTTCATGGCGCTGCTGCGCCAGACCAACGGCGTGGTGCAGCAGATCTCCGACGAGAAGATCCCGGCCGAGACGCGCGAAGTGCTGCAGCGCGGCCGCACATTGCTCGAGAACGGGAACAAGTTGCTCACGACCGCCGAGAAGCGTCTCGGCGAACTCGATCTCGAAGGTGTGCAAGGATCGGTCCGCGCGCTGCTCACCGACGCGCGGACGTCGCTCGACACGATGCGTCGGATCCTCGACGCGATCGACGCGAAGGACGGGTTGTTCCAAACAACGGTGCGCCGCGTGGATGCGCTGTCGTTGACCGTCGAGCAAGCGCTGCGCGACGCACAGGTCGGCGCGACGACGGCCGCGCTACGCGATTCGGCCGAACGCATCTCGGTGGCGTCCGACCGCTTCGCGACGTTGTCCGACGATCTCGAACTCACGCTCGAGCGGCTGCGCGACACGCTGGACTCGGTGCGCAGCCTGTCCGACACGCTGCGCAAGGATCCGTCCAGCGTGATCCATGGCCGCGAAGCGAAGCCCGCGTCGAAGGAGGACTCGAAGTGAATCTGCGAGGACTGGTCGCGCTTTGTGCGTTGGCGTGTGGCGGGTGCTTGTCGAAGCCGTCGGTGATCGAGGTGCGGACCTTCGTGCCGGCGATCCCGAGCGACGACGCCGCGGAATCGAGAGCGCCCGGACTGAAGGTCCGTCTCGATCGACTGGGTTCGGCCGCGTACCTCGACGAGGCGATCGTCTGGCAACGATCGGCGACCGAGTGGGGACGCTACGACGATCGCCAATGGCTCGAGAAGCCGTCGCACGTGATGCAACGCGCGCTCGAGCGCGAGCTGTTCGAACGACTCGGCTGCGTGCGCGTCGACGGCAAGGCCGACGTGACGATCGAGGTCGAACTCGCACACTTCGAGGAAGTCCTCGCGCCGCAACACGAAGCGCACGTCGCCGTGATCGTGACGTGGGGCGGTCCCGACGGAACCATGCGCCAGAGCACCAAGAGCGCGCGCATCGCGATCGAAGGCGACGATCCCGCAGCGATGGCGCAGGCGATTGGCAAGGCGATCGGCCAGGTCACCGCCGAGGTCGGAGCGCTGGTCACGGGCACCGGGGACAGATGAGGGACAGACCCGCCTCCGTCCCCGTCGGCGCGGGGCGCAGGTGGCCTCGAGCGAAGGGGACAGTCCCCAGGGAAAAATGCGCGGGGACAGTCCCTTGACGTGCGGGGACAGTCCCTTGACGTGCTCTGTCCCCGTCGGAGTCGGGCTCAGCCACGGGGACAGATGCGCCTCCGTCCCCGTCGCCCCCGTCGGCGACGGTTCACTTGGTCTCGAGGTAGCCGACCTCTTTCAGCACCTCTTGCGTCGCCAGCGCGACCGCCCAGCGCGTCGTCTGCCGGCGCTTCGGCCACTCGATCAGGTGGGAGTCCCAGCGCTCGCGCTTCGTTTCGAGGACCTTGTCCATCGCCTCGATGAAGCCGTCGCGCGTCTTCGTCGCGGCGAGAGCTTTCGCGATGCGCGCCGGGTCCGAGCCGTTGTCCTCGAACAGGTACACCAGTCGCAAGCGCAGGCCTTCGAGTTCGGAACGCAACGGGGCTTCGTCGTTCACGAACACGCGCGCTGCGGACTCGATGAGCGTGCGGTGGTCCCGTAGCTTCACGAACGACTGCTTGATCGACTCGTAGAGTTTCTGTTGCTTGCGATCCGGCGGAATCGGCGACACGAACGAATCGTCGTCGAGGATGTGACGCGCGAACGCGATCACGTCCGCATCCGGCATCTCGACCGTCGATCCCGATCGGAACGCGTCGTAGATCGTGATGTGCTTGAACGCCGCGCCGAGCCGGTCGCAGTACACGTGTCCGAAGAACTCGGCGAGCTCGTCGAGCTTCGCATCGAAGTCCCACTGCTTCATCAGCCACGCGGCGAGGAGGTCGGTGTCCGGGACATTGCCGGCGAGCAGGTCCCAGAACTGCTCGTCGACCGTGGGTGCGAGGCCGAGTTCGACGACCTCGTTGGTCGCGAAGTCGTAGCGCACGCGTTCGAGGTACGGCGCCGGCTCGGTCCAGACCTGCATGAGGCCCTCTTGTTCGGCGGCATAACTCGACTCGTCGGGTTCGAACCGACGAGTCGCCTGCACCGGCGCGTATTCCTCGCACGTGTAGAACACCGGCTCGCGCGGCGGCGCGACTTTGATCTCACGGCGCGCCCGGTCGCGCAGCGCGAGCAGCTTCTTCACTTCGGGATCGGTCAGCGCTTCGACCTTCGCTTTGGCGCGGGCGAGCAGTTCGGCCTTCGTGATTTCATCCGCTGCGGCGAACCGGTCCCAAGCGACGGCGAGGGGGTCGGCAGGTACTGCATCTTCTTGGGGCCGCGCATCGACGGACGAAGCCGGCGCGGGGACGAGCCATGCGGAGCATGAGGCGAGGATGAGCGAGGCGGCGCGGTTCATGGGCGGCATCTTGGCGGGGACGTCGAATCGGTTGAAGCCCTAGCAGCCTGTTGAAGAAGTCTGCCGGCACTCGGCCGGCTGCGAACGAGCATGGCTTCGTTCCGCCTCCTCGCCGTATCTCTCCGTCGATACGCCTCGTCGGCGCGCCTCGCCCTGCTCGTTCTCGCTCGCCCGATTGCTCGGCAGACTTCTTCAACAGGCTGCTCGGTACGCCCTCCGGGGCGGAAAGATGCGTCTTGAGGCCCCCTCGCTCTTGAACGTGGCGAATGCGACTTACGAGAATCGCGCCGTGCACCGACTCCACGCCATCCTCCTCCTCGTCGTCTGCGGACTCGTCAGCGGTTGCGACACCGCGCGCGAGAAGATCGAACGCTTCGAACAAGGCACGCGCGCGGACGAGCCGTTGCCGGAAGTCCCGCCTGCGCCGCTCGGTCCTGGCGAAGCTCCACCGCCGCCGCGCGTCGTCCTGCTGTGCGTGCCCGGCCTAGGCTCCGAACTCGTCCAGCGCGGCATCGACGAAGAGTTCCTGCCGAACCTGCGCCGCCTGAAGGCCGACGGCGTGCTCGTCCTGGACACGCCCGCCGTCGGATCGGCGGTCTCGGCGTGCGCATCGCTCTTCACCGGCACGAATCCCGGCGAGCACGGCATCGCGGCCGTGCCGCCCGATGCACTCGGCTACGCGATGTCGTCATCGACGCTCGGAGCGGCGATGCAAGACGCGCCGAGCGAACTCGCGAACGCGCGCATCGACGTCCCCACTCCGCGACTGGCGCGGACCACGCGGCCGACGCTGTTCGACGCGCTCGGCGACGCGGGAGTGCGGTCGCTCGTGCTGCGTGCGCCACTCGCGTTCGACGCGAGTTCGCCCCACGTGCGCAAGCTGACGTCCGGCGCGACCCCGGGTCTCGATGCAGCGGCCGCAGCGACGCTGTTCGTCGAAGGCTCCACGGACGCAGAGCGCGTGGCGCAACACGGAACGCGCATCGTCCCCGCGTCGATCGCGACGCGCGACGTCAGCGAGGACGTGTTCGTGCTCGAACTCCTCGGCCCGGCGCGGCTCGCCGCGCCGTCGGAGCGCTCGACCGCGCAGCTCGAGCTCCGCCTGGCGTGGGATCGCGCGCGCGGGACGCTGCGCACGTCGGACACAGGCCGCAAGGGTCTGCCGATCCGCGCCGGGCGCTGGACCGGACCCGTGCGGTTGCGGTTCTCGCTCGCCGATGGATTCGACGTGTTCGCGCGCACGCGCTTGTACCTGAAGCCGCTCGGCACGAAGTCGATGCAACTCTTCGTCGCGGCTCCCGAGCTCGATCCGGCTGGCTTGCCGTGGCGTCCGACCTCGACGCCGCGCGAACTCGCTGGCGTCCTCGATCAACGCATCGCCGGCCTGCCGATGAGTACGCCGCCGTTCCTCGCCGGGCCGATCGCGGACGGCGTGCTCGACGTGCGCGACGCGGTGGCGCTGCTCGAGCAGCAAGCGCAAGCCGAACGCGCCCTGCTGATGACGTCGATCGTCGCACGCGACACCGAGTTGGTCGTCCAGTGGCTCGATCTCGTCGAGCCGTTCGCGCGCCTCGGTCCCGGCGCCAGCGACGCGCAGCAGCGCCTGCAAGTCGAGCTGTTCGGCAAACGCGTCCGACGCTGGCGCCTGATCGACGCCGCCGCGGCGGAACTCGACCAAGTCATCGGTCATGCGATGAGCGCGGCGGTCTCGGGCGAACTCGGCCCGGAGACGACGGTCGTGGTGTGGGCGCCGTACGGCGGCGTCGCGGGCGAGCGCAAGCCGGGCTTCTTCGGCATGACGCGCGTCGTCGACGGCGAGGTGCAACCGCCGCTGCCCGAGGACGTCACGGCGACGGTCATCCGCCTGCTCGGCAAGACGCAACCGACGACGATGACGGGCCGAGCCGTCGACGTCGGCGTCCGCATGAGCCGCTTCCCGCTCAGCGAAGTCAGCGCGCGCCTCGAGGCGGAACCGGAGCCCGACGCCGACGACGAGTGAAAGTGGGAGGCAGCGCCCGCCCCTCGTCAATACGCCGGATCGAGCAACACCAGCGTCGACGGTGAGCCCAGACGACCCTCGCCCGTCGTCGTTCCGTACACGGCTTGATGGATGATCTGCAGCGCTCCTGTACTCGCCGGGAGCGGCGGCAGCGGGATCGTCAGTTCGAGGACACCGCTGGCCGGCATCGTTCCGATCGGCGTGAACAGGAACGGCAGCGTGGGGACGAAGCTGCCCGCGAGCGCGTTGACGTAGATCGGCTGAGCGCCGATCGCGGCCGCCGTGAACACCAGCTCGCCCGCGGGCGCGTTGAACGTCAACGTCGTCGAGCCTCCGGCGTGGACGGGTGAACTCGATTCGAACGAGCGCGCCGGTCCGCCGAGCAGCGACGCGTTCGCGCCGTGCAGAGATGCGATCGGCTGGCCCGGCGCACCGTCGGGCGACGCACCTCCGTCGCCACCGAGTCCGGTCGTGAACGAGCAGTCGACGAACCGACCGATCGCCGGAGTCGTCAAGGTCGTCGAACCTTGGAAGCGCGAGTATGGCGCGACGCCGGTCGTCACGCGGTCGGTCAGTCGCACGCCGTTGCCCCCGTCTCCGGCAGGTACGGCGAAGATGAACACAGTGCCCGCCGGTCCGGCTTGGCTGCCTTGGAACGAGCAACCCGACGCGAACAGCGATCCGCCCGCGATCATCGCGCCGTCACCGCCGTGGCAACCGACGGCGTAGCCGACCGCTCCGCGCAACACGCAGTCGTAGAGCGCGACGTGCGAGTCCTCGGCATGCAGGCCGTGGGGCCCGTCGACCTGTTGCGAGCCGAACACCGACATCGATTGCAGCACGCTGTCGGTCGCTTCGAGGGCGCAACGAGTGAACACCACGCGATCGCTGCGCTCCACTTGGACGGCAGGCGTGATCGAGATCCCGCCTTGGCCTTGCCCGTCGGTGCTGTCGAACGTGCAGTCCTCGACGAACACGCTGCCGGCGCAGTCCAACACGCGCAGTCCCGGCGAACCCAAGGTCACGCCGATGTTGTCGAATCCGCGCAGGACGACTTGCTGCGTCGCGGAGAGATTGCGGACGAGGAGGTTGCCGAAGATCGAAGGCCGCGGGGTCCCGTCGGCGACGATCGTCAACGACTTGCCGTCGATGAAGACGATGCCGTGAAGACCGGGCCGGACCAGGATCGTGTCGCCGTCGGCCGCGTCGGAGATCGCGGTCGACAAGTTGGTGTGCGTGACGCCAGGGCCCGGGGCGTCGTCGACGACGAGGACGCCGCCGAGAGCCGAAGTTCCTGACCAGACGATCGACGAAATCAGCAGAGAGGGGAGTGCAGCTCGAACCATGGTTGGAGTCCGAAAAAGGGGGGCGTTCCGGGGCGAGAACGGACGAATTGCGGTCAATACGCCGGATCGAGCAGGACCAAGGTCGACGGCGACCCGAGTCGCGCGAACCCCGCCGACGTGCCGTAGACGGCTTGATGCGCGATCGACAGAGCACCGGTTCCTGGCGGCAAGATCGGCAAGGGCAGCGTGAGCACGAGCGTTCCGCTCGCGGGCACCGTGCCGATCGTCGTGAACAGGAAGGGGACCGTCGGGACCAGCGTTCCTGCGAGCGCGTTGAAGTAGGTCGGGTTCATCCCGAGCGTCGCCGCCGTGAACACCAACTCTCCGGCGGGTGCGGTGAACGTCAGCGTCGTCGATTGACCCGCGTGAATGGGAGACGTCGAGTCGAACGACCGCGCCGGTTCGGCGATGAACGACGCGGTTGCTTGCTGCAGAGTCGTCCACGGTTGTCCGGGGATGCCCGCGAACGTGCCCTGTCCTGCCGCGCCGCCGGACCCGGCGTCGAACGTGCAATCGACGAACCGCCCGATCGCAGGTGAACTCGAAGCCGTGAGCTGGATGCCATCCCCGCCGGGACCGCCTGGAACGATGATCGGTCCGAACGGTGTCGACGTGAACCCGCCGATCCCACCCTGACCGCCGCTGAACGAGCAGCCCGAGGCGAACAAGGAGCCGCCGAGCACATGCGCGCCGTGCCCGCCCTGCCCACCAAACTTCGGACTGGTCGTGCCACGAACGACGCAGTCGTAGAGCGCGATGTGCGAGTCGCGCGCCATCAGGCCATGCGGCCCGGTGAACGTTCCCGTGAGATTGGTGACGAAGAACCCGCCGCCGCCGCCCGTTTCCAAGGTGCAGCGCGCGAAGACCACGCGCTGCGAGTCACGGACGTACGTCGAGGCGCTCCACAGCGCCGCGCCCGCGCTGATCGCGGTGTGGACGTCGCAGTCCTCGATCAACACGGATCCAACGCATTCTTCGATGAACAAGCGGGGGACGCCGACCAGGGCTCCCGTCATGAACAGGCCCCGCACGACGACGGACTGCTGCGCGCCGAGGTTCTGGATGCGGCATTCGCCGACGGCGATCTGCGCCGAAGCTCCGTCGGCGATCAGTTGAAGCGACTTGCCGTCGATCGTGAACGGGCCGTACTGGCCCGGCCGAACGAGGATCGTGTCGCCGTCGGATGCCTGACTCGCCGCGATCGAAAGACTGGTGTGCGTCACGCCTGGGCCAGGAGCGTCGTCGACGACGAGGACGCCGGAAATCAGCGATGGGGACGCGAGAGAGAACGCGACGCCAACGAGGATCGGTCGGAGCATGGAAGGGTGCACACCCGCAGCGGGTTCGGTTCCGGGTGGAACATCCCCGCACAACGCCCCGGCCCGACGCCCGGGGTCATCCCATTTCGAAGAACCGATCGTCCTTCCCGAGCAGCTTGTGCTGCGGGACGAGGAGCGACGCCTGCCGGTGCGTCGGACCCCACAGAATCACGAAGCGAGGCGAGGTACGCGCCAGCCCACCTTGGGGAGCGGCTACGGCAGGGCGAACAGCTTCAGTCCTCGCGTCAGCGCGACCCCCGAGTTCGCGACGGGATCGAGGATTGCGGCTTGCACCCGGAACGTGATTCCCGCGATCGCGGTCGCTCCCGGGATCGGTGCCGGGACCGACAGCGAACCGTCCCCCGTGGCGCCCGGCGATCCGCTCGTGACGATCGGGAGCAGGACCAAGCCTCCCTGGGGATCGATGAGGAACGTGCCGCCCGCGGCCGGGATCTGTGCCGCGAGGGTGCCGATGCAGAGGAATCCGGGAGCACCCCCGAGCGCGTGGGTCAGCTCGATCGAGAACGTCGAGTTCCCGAGCTGAGGAAGCCCGCCGGCGTGGGACAGCAGGGGCGTGACGGCGCCTGTTCCTGGCGTGCCTTTTCCATACGTCAGCAATCCGGAGTACACGCGGAGCTCGCCGGAGCCGAAGCCGACACTTGTGATCGCACTGGGAACTCCGACGATCACGTCGGGGTATTGATCGCCGTTCACGTCGACTCCGCCGTCGAGACGTGCCGTCACGAGTTCGCCCCCCTGTTCTCCCCAGATCTTGTGCAGCACGGATCCGTCGAGACCTGAGACGATCGTCAAGCTGCCCGTGGGGTAAAACGACGTGAAGTCTGTCGGCGCACCGATCCCGACGTCGGAGTAGCCGTCCTGATTGAAGTCCCCGACATCCGCGACCCCCAGACCGGTTTGGCTCAGGCTCGTCGATCCGTAGAAGGTCCACGCTTGCGTGGCGTTGGGGCCGAGGAAGCAGCGAGAGAACCCGGCGCCCAGTCCTGCCGGGTCGTCACCGCCGGGCGCTCCGACCACGAGATCCGAGTAGCCGTCGAGATTCGAATCGGCAACGAGGTCCGTCGCGCGACCGAATCCACCTGAACCAAGACTGCTTGCGTATTGCGTGACGACGAGGGACGAGAGGTCGCTACCCGAAAGAACCGCAGCTCCGGTCGCAGCCCACCCGTCACTGAGATCTGGAAACCCATCCGCGTTGAAGTCTCCGCCGGAACTCAACCCGAGTCCGATCACTGGCTCCGCCAGCCAGTCGGGCGGAGCGAACGTCCGTGTTCGAAGGACAGTGCCGGTGACCGGATTCACGATGTCCGTTCGGGTCTTCCCCGTGCCTGAGTACGTCATCGCTAGGTCCTGGACTCCGTCGCCATCGACGTCACCGGCGCCAACCGACCATCGAAGGGACATCGTCGCATTGCCTAGGAACTCCTTCAGCACGGACTGAGTCGCGCCGGAGATGACGGTGACGGCGCCCCGGTTGGTCCCGCCTTTGTCCGACCCCGGGGCGAGCACAGCCAAGTCGGGAGTCCCGTCGCCGTCGAGATCACCGAGAGCAGCTACGCAAAGACCAAAGTTGTCGTGCGGGGCCAGTCCCTTCATCGAGAACAAGAGCGCGCCGGAAACTGCGGAGAACACGCGCACGTGACCGGACTTCGTTCCGTTCGAGTCTGCGAATTGGGATCCGTACCCGACGTCCGTAACGCCATCGCCATCGAAGTCACCCACATACACCGGCAGCGAGTCGTTCGAGAACGATGTCGGACCGGGGAATCGGGCGATGAGGTCTTGCGCGCCGGCAGTGGGAATGAACATAAGAACTGAGCCTGACAGGATTCCGATCCGAGTGGCCCCGTAGTTCATGGATGTGGCACTTTCATGACAAAGCCGTCCCAACCAGAGTACTCGAGTAGATTGAGACCGGGGTCGAGCGCGTCTAACGAGTACAACGATTGGAAGAATGGACCTTGGATGCCTTGTGGAGGCGACGGCCCCTTGTGCGTCGGTGCGTCCGGTAGCCCGTCGCCGTTCGTGTCGCCCTTTTCGAATCCTGGGGGGGGGCTCGCGAATCCCTGAAGTTCGTCTTGGGCCATGTAGAACGACGTACTCGAGGTTCTGCCGACCACGTAGATCCCCGACGCGTCGACCGCGATTCCAGTAGCTTCGTCACGGTCGCCTGGCGCGATCGGGACGCTGGGTACCCCCGGGTATCCGCCGCCGAATTGGCCTTCGCACCGCAGGACCGATCCGTTCGGGCCAGCTTCGAACTTCGTGATGAAGCAACTCGACGTGCTCTGGAAGCCGCTGTACCCGAGACCGCAATACGTGGTGCTGGTCACGGGAGTGCGAAATCCGGTGATGTAGAACGCCCGCGTTCCGTAGGCGGCGATGTCCGTGATCACGTCGAGTCCGGATTTTCCGTAGTAACTCGACATCACGAGGCTTTGGTTTGCTTGAGTTGCCGCGGGATCGAACACGGTGATGAAGCCGTCCTTCACACCGCCGCCGTACGTCGACTGTATCGGGTTCTTTAGGCCGAGCACGGCCGGGGCAGTGCTCGTGCCGAGTTCGCCGACGACGCCGACCAGTCCCGAATCGTTCACGGTGATGCCACGCGGTCGATCTTCGAAATTCGAGGAGCCGAACTGAGTCGCATACTGGTACTGCGTGCAATCAGAGTTGATGACGAGCAGGCACGATGAACCGACCTGCGAAGACGCGTTCGGCGTCGTGAAGACCGTTCCGACGTGCACCTTCCCGGTCACGTACGCATCGACGCGACCCGGGAAGTTGACGTCTTCACGGATGGCGATCGCGGTCGGCTCGACTCTGGCCAGGTCGAAGGGCGGCGTAGTGAGATTCGACGACAAGTAGGACGAGTAGGCGATGCCCGAGCCGTCGACATTGACCTTGGTCAAGAACCCGGTGTGCAGCGATCCATCGTGCTCGACGTGCAGAGCACCGGGTGTCGTCGGGTAATGGTCCGTCGGGTGCTGGACGGCTGCAGGGACGTTCAGGTAGGTTCCCGAAAACGTCCATCCGGTTACGTAGGCATACCCCTGAGAGTCGACGGCGATGTCCTCGGCGCTTTCGGCCGCGTGGCCGGACAAATACGTCGAGTACAACAACTGCGTACCGGCGCCGCCGAGCTTGAATGCGAACGCGTCGCCAGGTCCGCCCTGGCCAATCGTGGGTTGAGCCGGCGGCAGAGTCCCTCGACCCTGGGATTGGAACGGCATTCCCGATGGATTCGTCGTCGCGGTTGGGAAGCTGAACTTCGCGTTGGTGTAGCCGGCGACGTACACGTGTCCGCCCGGATCGACGACGATTCCTCGGCCGATGTCGATGCTCGGGGACAGTAGACCGCCAGGGTATGCCTGTTGGAGGACGAACGGATTGATCGGGTTGTCCTCGTAGCCGCCAAGGTAGGTGGACCAACGCACTTCGTTGCCCATGAGGTCGATTTGACTGACGAAGACGTCGAGGTCGACGCCGAGCGCGTTCCCGCCAGCATTCTGTGCCTGGTACGGAGGCGCCGTGATCGGTGGGAAGACGTTGTTCGGCACTTTCGCCGGGAAGTCCGTGCTGCTCGTGCATCCGGTCACGTACGCAAACCCGTTTCGGACGGCGACGTCCAGCACGGCATCTTCGTAGTCACCGCCGAGGAAGCCGAAGTACCACTCGGGTTGGGTCACCTGCGGATCGATCAAGACCGCGTCGGAGCGATTCCGTTCGGGAAGGTCGAAGCCGACCAGGTTCTCGCTCAGCAGTACGAATCGACTTGGCGTGGGCTCCAGAGCATCATTCTCGCGCTTGATGAAACTGTTCGGCTTCCGGTGTGTGATCGGACCTGCTGGAGTTTCGAGTTCGAGATCGCCGTCCGGGGTCACGCGAACGCGCGTCGCGCCTTGGATCGCGATTCGGATGATGCGCTCGTCGACGCCTGGGTCGACGTGAAGGTCATATCGAAAGCCGGATCCCGTCCTCATGAAGATGGCGTCGACGCCCGGGTACAGATCCCGAGTTCGAACGCGCTCGTAGGTCGAAACCCGGGATCGCCATCGGCTGGGATCCGACCCTTTGAAAAAACTCGCGTGCGACTGCGTCTTCCGGATCCCACGGGCGCGCGCGATATTCGCACTGCCCTCGAACTCGCACCGCACCCAAGCCTGCGTGCCGGTCGGTCGACCTTTGCGGTCCGCGCTGGGCTGAACGATCTTCTGCGTCCCGAACCAAAGCGCATCGTCGGTGATGAACGTCTGAACGGGTCCATCGCGGAGCATGAAGCGCGCCTCATCGGGCCACTGACCTTCGTTGCGAATGAAGCCAAGACCTGAGATCGGCGGCTTGGGGGCGAGCTGCGTCCCGTTCCAATCAGCCCCGCGCGCCGATTCTTCTACGCGTTGGGGGGGGGGGGGCACCGTTTGCGACGTCCATCGGAACCCAGACCGACGCAAGTCCGACGGTCCATGCAAGGGCGGGAAATGAGCGAATCATCGTGTCTCCCTCTTCTTCGTATGGAAGTTCCCGGCAACGACGTACGGAAAGATGCTCGGCGATCGCTCTATTGTCAAGCCCCGGGGAGCACTCGCTCGACTGATCCACCACCCTCTCACACGATTCACTGCGAGTGCCGCGTGTCATGCGTCGGCGGGTAGTGCTGTGCTCCTGCGGGAAACGCCGTGCTTCGTGGAGCGGTGAGACATCGAATGGGTCACCACGAGTGGGTTCGACCCGTATTGGAGCCGGTCTGCGGCCCAGATCGAGACGGACGAGCGAGTGCGAACTCCGGTGCGGAGAGCGTGAACGAGGTTGGTCCGCTGAAGATCTGCCGCTCGTTTCCGATCCCTCACATCGCGAAGAACCGATCGTCCTTCCCGAGCAGCTTGTGCTGCGGGACGACGATCTTCTTCTCCGGGTCGTGGACCACGCGGCCGCAGATCTGCGTTGGCATCGGGGACTCGCGCAGGATCGACAGGGTCTGGTTCACGTTGTCCTGCGGCACGACGAAGAACATGCCGATGCCCATGTTGAACACGCGGTACATCTCGGTGGCCGGGACGTTGCCGCGCTTCGCGATCTCTCGGAACAGCGGGGCCGGCTCGGGCAATTGATCGAGCACGAAGCCGACCGGCGCGTCGACGCGGTTCATGTTGAACAGGCCTTCGCCGGTGATGTGCAGGATCGCGTGCAGCGGCACGCGGGCGCGCTTCAACGCCTTGAACTCCTTGACGTAGATGCGTGTCGGCTCGAGCAGCGCGGCGCCGACGGTCGTGCCGAGCGAGTCGAGGAACGTGTCGACCTTCAGGCCCGCTTGTTCGAACAGCACGTGACGCGCGAGCGTGTAGCCATTGCTGTGCAACCCCGAGCTGCCGACGCCGATGACGACGTCGCCTTCGCGGCATTGGCGCCCTAGGTTGACGTCCGCGAGCTCGACGAGCCCGTACGCCATACCAGCGAGATCGAGGCCCGAGCCCGGCGCGTGGCCCTTGATCATGTCCTTCAATTGCGCGAGCTCGCCGCCCGAGATGCAGATCTCGGCTTGCTCCGCGCCGTCGTACAGGCCCTTGCCGATCTGCTCGCCGACGTCGGGCTCGGTGTCCTCGACGGCGAGGTAATCGAGCATGCCGATCGGCTCGGCGCCGACGCAGATGACGTCGTTGACGTTCATCGCGATGCAGTCGATGCCGATCGTGTCGTACTTGCGCATCTGTTCGGCCACGAGGATCTTCGTGCCGACGCCGTCGGTCGAGACCGCGAGCCCGAGCCCGCGACCGAGATCGACGACGGACGCGTAGTAGCCGATGTCGAGCACGGGCCGGCCGATGCCCGGCCGGAACTTCGACGTCTTCTGGACCCAACCGACGAGCCCGGCCAGGAACGCGTCCGCGCGCCCGGTATCGACCCCAGCCTTGCTGTACGCGAGGCCCGCTTTCGCGTCGGCGCCACCATCCATCGATCGTTGTCCGGACATCGCCTCACCTCGCGCAACGAGAAGTGGCGCAGGGTAGCAGCCGACCGTGCGGAGTTCGGGGAGTCCGGGGTTTTCCGAGCGACGAATCCGCACTCCCTTCGGAGCGCGCGTCCGCCCGGACCGACTGCGGTCCGAACGACGTCGAGACCATGAAAATCACGCAGTAGATGCTGGATGTTCATGGTAAGGATCTGCGCCATGATCGCCCGCGACGCGCTCCTCGATCGCATCCGAAGTTCGCTCGAACGCAACCCCGTGACGGTGCTGACGGGACCGCGCCAGTCGGGCAAGACGACTCTTGCACGGGAACTCGTCCCGGAGGACTCGCCGAACTACTTCGACCTCGAGGACCCGCTGAGCCTGGGCCGTCTCGCCGAGCCGAGGACCGCCCTCGACCCGCTGCGCGGCACGATCGTCATCGACGAAGTCCAGCGCAGACCCGACCTCTTCCCGGTCCTCCGCTTGCTCGCTGATCGGCGTAAGGACCCAGCTCGGATGTTGATCCTCGGCAGTGCGTCGGGGGACTTGATGCGGCAGAGTTCCGAGAGCCTCGCGGGACGCGCCGAGCACATCGAGATCGGCGGGTTCACGCTCACGGAACTCGGGTCCTCCGCACGGGATCGACTCTGGCGCCGCGGCGCCTTTCCGCCGGCTTACTTGGCACGAAGCGACGCCGAGAGCGCCGCATGGCGACGTCAATTCGTGCGCGCTCTGCTCGAGCGTGATCTCCCCACGTGGGGCGTTCGCGTGCCCGCGGTCGCTCTTCACCGTTTCTGGAGCATGCTCGCGCATTTCCATGGTCAGACCTGGAATGCGTCGGCGCCCGCGCAAGCGCTGGACGTGAATCCGTCGACGACCCGCAGGTATCTCGATCTGCTGACGGACGCGCTGATGGTGCGGCAACTCCATCCGTGGTTCGTCAACATCAAGAAGCGCCAAGTGAAGTCGCCGAAGGTGTTCATCCGAGACAGCGGGTTGCTCCATCAGATCCTCGGCCTCGAGACCGAGAAGAGCATCCTCTCGCATCCGAAGGTCGGCGCGTCTTGGGAGGGCTTCGTGATCGAGCAAGTCCTCGCCTCCGAGCCGCACGACGACGCCTTCTTCTGGGCCACGCACCAAGGTGCCGAGATCGACCTGATCCTCCGGCGCGGCGAGCGGATGTTCGGCGTCGAGTGCAAGCGCACCGACGCGCCCACGGTGACACCATCGATTCGGACCGCGCTGGAGGACGTCGGATTGGAGCGCATCGCCGTCGTGTACCCCGGCTCGAAGCGAGTGATGCTCGGGCCGCGTGTCGAGGCGGTCCCGCTGGAGGAGTTGGGTCGGCCCGCAGCGCTGTTCCTCGAGGCCTGAAGCTCCCTGACTTCGACCCGGAACGGGTGTTCCCCGCTCGCCGCACCCCACTTTTCCTCAAGTTCCGAAGCGAATCCCGCCGAAACCTCCGACCAGAGAGCATGCCGCCGTCCCTGGACCCGCCGCGTCGTGGCCGGGGGCGCGGTCGCAGAGCCTGGATCCTCTCGGAGCGTACGTGACGGCCTCGACGTTCAGCCGCATCCTCGCCACCAAGCCACGCGCGCCCGAAGCGTTGCGTCGTTTGTTGGCCGACTTCGACCAGTTGCGGTCGCGGCGCACCGTCTTGTCCGCACTGTCGGCCGATCCGGACTCCGCGTCGGTGTTCCTGTTCGTGACTCGGCGGTTCCTGCCCGGTCGACGCATGGGCACCGTGCGCGAAGCGATCCAACTGCTCGGCGAGACGATGGGGCAGCGGCTCGCGCTGCTCGCGTCCGGCGTGCACTGGTTGCGCGGTTTGCTCGAGGACGACGCGACCTTCCGACCGTTGCTGCGGCACTCGATCGCGTGCGCGATCGCGAGCGAGCCGCTCGGTCGCGACAGCGGCATCGTCGATCCGCTGATGGCGTATACGCTCGGTCTGCTGCATCACGTCGGCGACTTCGCGATCCACGCGCGCCGCGACGAGCACGGCTTCGAGCCCGACGACAGCGTGAAGTGCCCGTCGAAGATCGCCGTCGAACTGCTGAAGAAGGCCAGCGCGCCGCAGATCTTCCGCCAGGCCATCGTCGAGTTCGAGACGTTCGCTCCCGAGGACTTCGATCGGATGTGCGTCGAGGCGAAGCTGCTCGCCGCGGCCGACTACGCCGTGTCGCGGCTCGGCTACGCGCCGCCGACGACGTGTCCGTCGCCGCGCTTCGATGGTCCGCGCGTCCTCGAGATGGCGGATTCGGTTCTGCGCAATCGTCGCCGTCTGTGCGCCTCGATCGAGGATGCACTCACGGTCGTCTTCGAAGTCGAAGAGCGAGCCGCGGCGGCGATCGCGCAAGCGAAGAGCGTCAGCGAAGCCATCGCCCCGGCGCATCCCTCGGCGCTCGATGCCACGCATGGTGTCTCAGTGCGTGACCTCGGTCCGCTGCCGGTGCTGTTCGCGCGCATCACGGACGCCATCGACATGGAGGCCGTCGAAGTCGCGCTGACCGGCGGCCTGGTCGAGGAACTCAACTACCCGCGCGCGTACTTCCTGCGCGTGAAGCCCGACAAGTCGCAGATCGCCGGCGGCATCCTGTGTTCGCGCGGCAACGTGCCGCTGCCGCTCGACCAGTTCCACATGCCGGTCCAGCACCTACCGCATCCGCTGCGCCGCGCGCTCGATCGCGGTCATCCGGTGCAGATGGCCGGCACGCTGCGCGAGCTCGAGTTCCTGCTCGGTGAGCGCGCCCACGCGACGGCCTACGTCCCCGTGTTGGCGGGCGACGAAACGCTTGGACTGCTCGCGGTCGAGATCGAGTCCGGCCAGATCGTCTCGCTCGACTTGCTCGCGGCGATCGCGTCGCACGTCGGGCTCGCGATGCGATCGACGACGCTCGTGCGCCTGTCGACCGAAGCGACCACGGATCAACTGACCGGGCTGAAGAATCGTCGCGGGATCCTCGAACACTTCGATCGCGCGTTGGCGTTGCCGTCGGACCAGGTCGGCAAGCTCGGCATCGCGTTGATCGACTGCGATCACTTGAAGAAGGTCAACGACAACTTCGGCCACTTGATGGGCGACGAGTTCGTGCGCCGCATCTCCGAAGTCGTGCGCAACACGCTGCGCACCGACGACGAGATGGGTCGCTACGGCGGCGACGAGTTCCTCGCGGTGTTGCCCGACGTCACGCCCGAGTCGCTGCACGCGATCCTCGAGCGCTGTCGAATCCTCGTCGACGCCGAAGGCATGAAGTCGACCGACGGTCTGCTGCTGTCGATCAGCGTCGGCGGCGTCGCTCAAGAAGGACGCAACCTGTCGCGCGAGGACTTGCTGAAGCTCGCCGACTCGGCGCTCTACCGCGCCAAGGAGCGCGGCCGCAACGCGGTCGAGGTCGTGCGCGCGGACGGCTCGAGCACTTCGCTGTCCTGATCGCGCCTGCAAGCTCTACCCTGCTCGCCCGATGGTGAGCCGGCTCAAACAACTCGTCCTGCTGCCGCTGCCGATCCTGGCCCTGCCGATCTTCTTGTTCGGCACGTCACGGACCGACGATGGGCCGTTCCGCGCCGAGCATCCGACGCGCGTGCGCGAACTCGTGATCTGTTCGCCGCAGTGGGAGGGCATCCGGTTCGAGTTCGAGGACGCGTTCCGGCGGCACATGAACGCGCTGGACGGCTCCGACGTGAAGTTCACGTGGTACGACCAGGGCGGCGGGACGAAGATCCTGCGCTGGATCGAGGAGCAGTTCGCGCAGCGGCCGGACGGGATCGAGGCCGACCTGATGTTCGGCGGCGGCACCGATCCGTACGACACGCTGAAACAGAAGGGGCTGCTCGCGCGCTACGACCCGCCGACCGCCGTGCTCGACGGAGTCCCGGCCGAGCTCGCCGGCTTCCCGATCATCGATCCCGACCGCATGTGGTTCGGCACCTGCCTGACGTCGTTCGGGATCATGGTGAATCGGCGCGTGTTCGAACTCGTGCCGGAACTGCGTGGGCTCGATCCCAAGACGTGGGAGGACCTCTGCGATCCGCGCCTGCACGGTTGGGTCGGCGGAGCCGATCCGCGCGGCTCGTCCTCGTACCACACGGTCTACGAGATCCTGCTTCAGGCCCACGGGTTCGCGCACGGCTTCGAAGTGATCCGCTTGATGAGCGGCAACACTACGGCGTTCACGAAGTTCTCGGCCGAAGTGCCGAAGATCTGCGCGGTCGGCCAGTCCGCGTGCGCACCCGCGATCGATCAATACGCGTTGGCGCAGATCGATCGCGTCGGCGACGACGTCGTGGCGTTCCGCGTGCCGGATCACCTGTCGCTCGTGAATCCCGACGCCATCGGCATCCTCAAGGGCGCGAAGAACCGCGAGACCGCGGAGCGCTTCGTCGACTTCATGCTCTCGCCCGAAGCCGCACGGCTGTGGATGCTGCGGCGCGGCGAACGTGGTGGGCCGCGGCGCTACTCGCTGAACCGGCTCGCGATCCGACCGGCGGCGTACGCGGAGACGAAGGGCCGCACGAACTTGCCCGAGGATCCGTTCCTGCGGCCGCTGTCGATCCACTACGACTACGCGCGCGCGTCGCAGCGCTGGACGATCCTGAACGACGCGCTCGGCGCGCTCGTGATCGACACGCACCGCGAACTCGCCGCTGCCGTCCTCGCCTATCACGGCCTGACCGGCGAGGCGAGGCGTCAAGCCGCCGAACTGCTGTTCGCCAATCCGTTCACGGAGGACGAGCTCGGCGCACTGGCGCAGCGGGAGTGGAAGGAAGAGAAGATGCGCGAGACGCTCCGCACGCAATGGCTCGAATTCGCCCGCGAACGCTACGGTGCCGTCGTGACGTTGGCGCGCCTGCATGCGGACGACGGATCGACCGAGGATGGACCCCGATGACAGCAGTCTCGATTTCGAATCTGACGGTGCGCTACGACACCGGCGCCGTCGTGCTCGACGGCGTTTCGCTCGAGGTCGGCGACGGCGAGTTCTTCTTCCTGCTCGGCCCGTCCGGTTGCGGCAAGACCACGCTGTTGCGCTCGGTGGCGGGCTTCGTCGAGCCGAACAAGGGCTCGATCCAATTCGATGGGCGCGATCTCACGCGCGTGCCTGCCGAGAAGCGTGATTGCGGCATGGTGTTCCAGAACTACGCGCTGTGGCCGCACATGACGGTCGAGCAGAACGTCGCGTTCGGACTCGACGTGCGCAAGATCGGCAAGGACGAGAAGGCGCGGCGCGTGCGTGAAGCGCTCGAGCTCGTGCGCATGGAGTCGTTCGCCGACCGCCATCCGAACCGACTCTCGGGTGGGCAACAGCAGCGCGTCGCGCTGGCGCGGGCGCTCGTCGTCGAGCCGGCCGTGCTGCTGCTCGACGAGCCGCTGTCGAACCTCGACGCCGCGCTGCGTCTCGAACTGCGCGTCGAGATCCGCGAGATCCAACGCCGCACGAAGCGCACCGCGATGTACGTCACGCACGACCGCGCCGAAGCGCTCGCGCTGGCCGACCGCATCGCGGTGCTGCGCGGTGGCCACATCGAACAACTGGGCTCGCCGCGCGAGCTCTACGACGAGCCCGCCACGCCGTTCATCGCGGGCTTCGTCGGGGACATCAACGAACTGACCGGACAGGTCGTCTCGGCCGACGCCAGCGGTGTGGTCGTGTCCGGCGAGTTCGGCACGGTGCGCGGTCGCGTCAGCGCGCGAGGAGCGCGCTTCCAGCCGAGCGCGACCGTCAAGGTGCTGGTGCGCCCCGAGCGCATGCGCGTCGTCGCCGATCGCGCGCCGGGGCACGACGCGCTGCGCGGCCGCGTGAAGCGCGTGACGTTCCTCGGCGAGTTGCTGCAGCACGACGTCGAAGTCGGCGGCGGCGCGATCGTGCGCGTGCTCGCGCTCGGCGGAACGCAGAGTTTCGCCGAAGGCAGTTCCGTGACGCTCGTGCTCGACGACGCGCTCGTGTTCCCGACCTGACGTCCACGACGATCGGCCCTCACCGACCGCATTCCCTCGCTCCCGGAGTTCCACCATGACCGCGTTCGAAGAGATCGATCCCAACGAAGCGCATCGCCGCATGACGTCCGATCCGGCCGTCGCGTACCTCGACGTGCGGACGATCGAGGAGTTCGCCGAAGGTCATGCAGCGGGCGCGGTCAACGTCCCGATCGCCGTGTTCGGCTGTGCCGGCATGGAGATGAACGAGGACTTCGTGCGCGTCGTCGGCGCGAAGTTCGCGAAGGACGCGAATCTCGTCGTCGGCTGCAAGATGGGCGGGCGCTCGCGCCGCGCTTGCGAGGTGCTCGCGAGCGCGGGCTTCACGCGCTTGGCGAACATCGACGGTGGTTTCGGGGGGAACCCGGGCTCGGCGAAGGACGGCGCACGCAAGGGCTGGCAACGCGCGGGACTCCCCGTGACCACGACGCCCGCGCCTGGCGCGACCTACGCGGAGTTGAAGCAGAACGCGCGCTGACGCGCGCTTCGTCGCCCATACCGTTCATGCTCGTTCGCGGACGTACCGTCTGGACCTTCGTCATCGCCGCGTTCTTCGCGGTGTTCCTGGTGTTCCCGGTCGGGCACGTCCTGGCCGGTGCGTTCGTCGTCGACGGCAAGCCCTCGCTCGACGCGTTCGTGCTCGCGTTCCAGAACCCGGTGCTGGTCGAGTCGATCCGCAACTCGTTCGCGGTGTCCGGCGTGGTGACGTTGGCGTGCACGCTGCTCGCGTTCCCGCTGGCCCTGTTGTTCGTGAACCGCGAGTTCCGCGGCAAGGGCTTGTTCCAGGCGCTGCTGCTCGGCGCACTGGTGTTGCCGCCGTTCGTGGCGTCGATCGGCTTCCGTCAGTTGTTCGCGCGCTTCGGCTCGGTGAACCTGGCCTTGCTCGAGCTCGGTTGGATCGATCAACCGATCGACTTCCTCGGCGCGCATCCGCTCGCGGGCGTGATCGCGCTCGAGACCTTGCACCTGTTCCCGATCCTGTTCCTGAACCTGCTCGCGACCCTCGCGAACGTCGATCCCTCGTTGGCCGAAGCGGCGTCGTCGTCCGGTGCGAGTCGGCTGCGCACGTTCTTCAAGATCACGTTCCCGCTCGTGCTGCCCGGCTGGTTCGCCGGCGCGATCGTCGTGTTCATCTTCGCGCTGACCGATCTCGGTACGCCGATCGTGTTCGACGCGCGCAATCTGGTCGCCGTGCAGATCTTCGAGCGCGCCAGCGAAGGCAGTCGCGAGCCGGTCGCGTACGCGCTCGTCGTGCTCGTGCTGGTGTTGACGTTGGTGCTGTTCGGGCTCGGCCGGTTCGCCGTGGCGCGGCACTCCGGCGCGCAAGCGTCGAAGGGGACCATCGCCGTGCGCAGTCGGCCGCTCTCGCGAGCCCAGGCGGCGTGGGTGTACCCGCTGCTCGTGCTGTTGGTGATCGCGACGCTGTTGCCGCACCTGTCGATCCTGCTGGTGTCGATCTCGGACCAGTGGTTCTTCACGGCGTTGCCGCAGGACATCACCGCGCGCCACTTCGGTCGACTCGCGACCGATCCGATCGCGTACCTCGGCGTCAAGAACTCGTTGATCTACGCGAGCCTGTCGACGCTCGTGGACCTCGTGCTCGGCGTCGCGATCGCGTGGCTGTCGGTGCGCACGAAGTCGAAGTCGGCGTTCGTGCTCGACGCCATGGCGATGCTGCCGTTGGCGCTGCCCGGCATCGTGCTCGCGTTCGGGTACGCCAACGGCTTCACGTCGCCGATGTGGGACGGTTTGCCGGGGCCGGTGCGCGCGTTCTTCGCCTCGCCGACGGTGATGCTCGTGTTCGGCTACGCCGTGCGGCGTCTGCCGTACGTCGTGCGCGCGGCGGACGCGGGCTTGCGCCAGATCCCGACCGCACTCGAAGAGGCGGCGAGCAACCTCGGCGCGTCCCGCACGTCGGTGCTGCGCACGATCACGGTGCCGATGTTGCTCGGCAACTTGCTCGCGGGCGGTCTGCTCGCGTTCTCGTTCGCGATGCTCGAGGTCTCCGAGAGCTTGATCCTCGCGCCGACGAAGGACGACTATCCGATCGCGAAGGCGATCTACCAGTTGCTCGGCGATCTCTCCGACGGCCCTCAGCTCGCGAGCGCGATGGGCGTCGTCGGCATGGCGCTGTTGCTCTACGCGCTGATCGTCGCCGGCCGCCTGCTCGGCAAGAGCCTCGGCGAACTGTTCCGCGCGTAGCTCTCGCCATCCGCTCGATGGACGAGGAGCGCGATCGTGCGGATCGGCTCGGCTTCGCCGATGGACCCCGAAAACACGCGCCGGCGGCACCCCGTGATCGGGATGCCGCCGGCGCGCTCATTCGACTCGCGTAAGCGTGTGCTTACAGGTCGTGCGGACGCATCGTCGAACGCTTGTTCGCCGTGACGCGCTCCGCCGCCTTCTCGATCATGCCGGCGACGCAGTTCGACACCGCCTCGAGCAGATCGCCAGCCGCCATCAAGCCCTTGGAGCGAACGAGCTCCTTGACCTTGCTGCCGACCACGAGCATCTCACGCTTGCCGCCGCTCTTCTTGCCCGCTGCCTTCTTCTTGGCCGCCATCATTCCCTCCTTGAAGGGTGGTTGTGCGATCCGTGAGGATCGCGAGACGAGGACTCAACGAATGGCCGGAAACGTATCGAGGCAAAAAACGGTCATCAAGCCCGGATTCGCCGATTTCGTTCGTTATCGCCAGCGGATCGGCAATTTGACGCAGTTGCGCCTTGAGCGACCGCAGCGTCCCGACGCAAGGGCGAGCTGACGCCATCGCCGCACATCGCGGGTATCGTCCGCGCCGAACCGATCGGAGCCCGCGATGTCGAACGGCGAGCAAGGCGTGGATCCGCGCGGCGGGCGTGGCGCGGAACTGAGCCAGAGCCTGTCGCGCTTCGACGCGACGATGATCGTCGTCGGCACGATCATCGGCATCGGGATCTTCTTCAACCCTTCGCGCGTCGCGCACGACGTCGGGAGTCCGCTCGGCGCGCTGGCGTGTTGGGCCGCCGGCGGCGTGATCGCGTTGCTCGGCTCGATCACCTACGCGCAGCTCGGGTTGGTCCTGCCGCACGCGGGCGGTCCGTACGTCTTCCTGCGGGAAGGCCTGAATCGTCTGTTCGCGTTCCTTTACGGCTGGATCTGCCTGACCGCGATCGTCTCGGCGGCGTGCGCCGTGATCGCGCTCGTGTTCGTCTCGTACGTCGAAGTGCTGGTCGGCGAGCTGACCGCGACCACGCGCGTCGCGACCGCGGCCGGCACGCTCGCGTTCCTCGCGGTGATCAACGTCGTCGGCGTGAAGCTCGGCAGCGGCGTCAACAACCTGTTCTCGGTGTTGAAGATCGTCACGCTCGGAGCGCTCGCGTTCGCCGCGTTCTCCGGCGATCAGCCGGTGCTGACCGCCGAGGGTTCGCACCCCGCCACGTTCTCCGGCGTCGTTTCGGCGATGGTCGCCATCTTGTTCACGCTCGGCGGTTGGCAGAACCTCACGAACGTCGCCGGCGAGATGCGGGACGCCAAGCGCGATCTCTCGGTCGCGATCCGGCAAGGCGTCGTGCTGGTCGTGACCGTGGTGCTGGTCGCGAACGTCTCGTACCTGCATCTGCTGCCGTTCGCGCAGGTCGAGTCCACCAAGACGCTCTACGCCGACGCGCTCGGGACGGTGTGGGGGACCGCTGGCGGCAAGGCCGCGGCCTTGGCCATCGCGTGTTCGTCGTTCGGCATCCTGTGCGGACTGATGCTGTCGGTCCCGCGCATCTACTACGCGATGGCGAAGGACGACCTCCTGCCGCGTTTCCTCGCGAGCGTGCACCCGCGCTTCCAGACGCCCGTCGCCGCGATCGTCGCGCAAGCGGGCATCGCCATCGCACTCGTGTTCTGGAACGACGTCAGCAAGTTGACCGACTACTGCGTGTTCGCCGACTGGATGTTCTTCGCGTTGAACGGCATCGCGCTGCTGCGCCTGCGACACCTACGCCAGGACGCCGCGGCGCTCGCGCAGAAGCCGCTCGAGCGCATCGCTCCGTGGGCGTTCACGCTGATCGCGATCGCCGTGACGGGCTGCGTGATGGTCGAGCACTGGGAGACGGCGCGCTACGGCTTGCTGATGATGCTCGCCGGCGCGGTCGTGTTCGGCATCGGCGAAGCGAGGAAGTCGCTGCGCGCGTGAACCGGGACGAATCGAAGCGTTACTGCGCGAGCGGCTCGATGCGCAGGCCCTGCTTGCCGAAGTAGGCCGGCAGGTGCTGCTCGATCGTCGCGATCCCGAGTTCTTCGGTTTCGGTCCCGCGGAAGCGGAACGCCTTGCCGGCGCTCGTGACGAAACCGATGCGCGAGAACTCGTTGTCCTCGACGAGCAGCGTGCCGGTCGGCGCGCGACCGCTGACGACCGTGCCGACGGGTGGGTCGTCGTAGCGCATCAAGTAACCGACGACCTTGGCGCCGTCCTTCACTTGGAAGTACGTCGTCCACGACTCACGCACGGGCGCGGAGTCAGGGATCTCGATGCCCGCGATCGACTTCGCCGGCGGCTGCAGGACCGGCGATTCCTCCGGGTACTTGAACGTGGTGTTCGAGCACGCGGTCAGGGCAAGGGCGCAGGCGGCGAGGAACCCGTGGCGAAGCATCGGCAACTCCCGAAACGAGGGCGAGGAGCATAGCAGCCCGATGACGACGAGGCGACCGGCAGTCCGCGTCACAACGGGTCGGACTTCGGCTTGCCCGGCGGCCGCGGGTACGAGGTATGCGTTTTTTCGACCTTGGTGACGCGCACGACCACGAGCGACTTCTCGCTCGGCCGCTCGACGCGCAGGACCTCCGGCATTCCGCCGCCGACCAAGCTCGATGCGTTGGTCGCCGCGAGCGCCTCGGCTTCGCCTTTTTGGCCCTTGGGCGCCAACAAGAAGCCGCCCACCTTCAACAGGGGAAGCGTCAGTTCCACCAACTCGCGGACCTCACCGACCGCCCGGGCCGTCGCGACGTCGAAGGACTCGCGAACGCGGCGCTCGTGCGCGAAGTCCTCGGAGCGGCCATTCAGCACGCGGACATTCTCCAGTCCGAGCGCCGCCGCGGTTTCCTCGAGGAAACGGGCCTTCTTGCCGGTGCCGTCGATCAACGTGAACCGCAGATCCGGTCGGGCGATCGCCAACGGCAGAGCCGGAACCCCACCCCCCGAACCGATGTCGACGACCCGCGCACCCGCCGGAACGGACTCGAGGAACGGCAGAAGATCGAGGCTCTCGACGATCAAGGTCTCCCAGGCCACTCCGCGGTCCTGGATCGCCGTGAGGTTGAACTTGGCGTTGGCTTCGAACAGGAGGTCGACGTAGCGCTCGAGCGCGGCGCGGATTTGCGGGAGCATGCGGCGAGGGTAGCGAGACGGAACGGAGGGCGCGAGGGACGCGAGGGACGAGAGGGACGGAGGGGGGTCTGTCCCCGTCATGCGTTCGCGGTCCGGCGTGAGGGACTAGACGGACTCGGGAGGTCCCCTACGCCGACTTGGCTTGCTTGGGCTGGTTCGCTCGGTTCAATCCTCGCCATGACCTCGATCTGGGATTGGTTTCGGCGGTGGGCGACCCGGGCTTGGTCCGGGCGGCGGCTGCCTGCCTTGCCCGACCTCGTCGAGCAGGACGGCTTCGAGTTCATCGCGCGCCTGGATGTCGAGGTTCCCGGCGTCGTGCTCGCGCGGCACGGGCAGCGCGTTGCGGGCTCCGTCGTTCCGGCCTCGGAATGTGCGGATCATCACGGGCGCTTCGTCGCCGCGTTCCGCGTGCTGCGGATCGGCGGCTACGGGCGTGATGAAGGCTACGGGCGTGAGCCCATGCCGACCACGATCGACAGCGCCGTCGGCCCCGTCGCTCGCGATGGTGGTGCGTTCCTCGTGTTCCTCAAAGCCGCGCGAGCGCTCGCGGAAGCCGACGGCGCGCGCGCCGCGCGCATCGACGCGTTGCGGCGACTCGCTCGATCCACGCCGGAGTTCGCTGCGTTCGCGCGCCGCCTGGGCGCGGACTTCGCGGAGCGGTGCGTCGACTCGGCGTGATGCCGAGACCGTCGCTCACTGCGCGATGGACGCGGTGTAGCCGTCCTTCACGGCGCCGCACAGCGCAGCTTTGTCGGTGCCCTTCTTCACGACCAGCGTCGCGCGCTTGGTCTCGTGATTCACGGCGTCGACGCGCACGACACCAGCCGCGGCCTCGAGCTGACCCCGAACGGTGCCTTCGCAACCGCCGCACGTCATGCCCTCGATCGCGAGCGTCACGACCTCGGCGTCCGCGGGTACCTCCGCGGCTGCGGGCGCGGACGTCGATTCGGACTTCGAACACGCGACCAACCCGGCGCCGAGCGCGAACAGGACCGGCACGAACCGTCGGTTGAACATCGGGAGCTCCCATCGCGGCGAGAAAGGGACGCGCGAGTCTAAGGCCAACGCGGCCCACTCCCGCACTCGCTCATCCCTTCGCCTCGGCCTCGACGGCGGCCTCGCGCGTGTTCTCCGGCATCACCGGATGCGGCGCATCCTCATCGACCTCGCCGAGTGCGATCGCGGCGACGTGCTCATGCGCGGCCTTGTCGACGCGAGCGAGCAACCCCTCGAGCCCATCCGTGATCGGTGGCGGATCGGGCAATCGCGTCTGCAGCAGCGGATGCGACCACGCGCCTTGGCGGTAGGTCGCGTCGGGCAGATGGCGGTAGCGGCAGAAGAACGCGAGGTGCCAGACGAGGAACATCCGGATGCGCACGGTCGCGTGGTCGTCGGTGCCGAAGTGCTCGCGCGCGAGTTCGACGTAGCGGCGCAACAGCGCCATGCGCTCGGCGGCGGTCTTGTGGATCGTGCGCTTCTCCTTCGCCTCCTGGAAGATCCACGGCTTGATCAACGCGCCGCGCGAGATCATCACCGCGTCGACGCCGCTCTTCGACCAACGCTCGTCGATCTCCCACCACGTCAGGAGGTCGCCGTTGCCGATCACGGGCACGGTCACGCTCGCCTTCAGCGCTGCGATCGCGTCCCAGTCGGCGGCCTTCGAGTAGCGCTGCTCGCGCGTGCGTCCATGCAACGTGATCGCGTCGGCGCCGGCCTCGACGGCGAGGCGCGCGAGCTCGAGGAAGTTCTTCGTGTCGTCGTTCCATCCGAGCCGCAACTTCACGGTGATCGGGACTTCGACCGACTTGCGCAGCGTGCCGACGAGGCGCGCGAACTTCGCGGGATGCTGCAGCAGCGCGGCGCCGAGGCCCTTGCGCGTGAACTCGTCGATCGGACAGCCGCAGTTCAAGTCGACGAAGTCCGCGCCGCGTTCGACGGCCATCTTCGCGCCGACCTCCAACGTTGCGTCGTGGCGATCCGCGAGCTGCGCGCCGAACGGATGATCGGTCGGGTGCGTCCGCAGCAACGCGAGTTCACCGCGCCGCTTCTGCGCGAGGTGCTTCGCCAGCGCCATCTCGCCGACGGTGACGTCGGCCCCGAGTTCACGGCACAACCGCCGATAGGGGAGGTTCGAGCCCTTGGTCATCGGCGCGAGGACGAGGGTCTTCGCGAACAGCGTGCGTGCGTCGGTCATGGCGCGCAGGGTAGCGGGTGACGAAGCAGAGAAAGGGGTCAACCCCCGTGGCCTCGTGGAACGGGCGCACGGGGGCTGACCCCTTCGAGGTCGTCTCGACTCAGCGCTCCGACTTCATCTCGTTCAGCAACTCCACGACCTTCTTCTCCATCTCCGCGTCACGCAGGTCACGCGCACGGATGCGCCCTTCGTGATCGAGGATGTAGATGGTCGGCCAGCCGCTGACGTTCCAGCGTGTTGCGATCGGACCGTTGGTCGAGCCTTCGACGCCTTGTCTCCAGGTGATTCCATTCTCGGCGAGGATCTTGTTCAGGGACTCACGGTCCCCGTCGCTGTTGATCCCGAGCAAGGCGAACGGTGCGTCCTTCAGACGCTCGACCATTTCCTTCTCGTGCGGGATCATCGCGCGGCACGGTCCTCACCAAAAACCCCAGAAGTCGATGACGACGACTTTGCCGCGATAGTCCGACAGCTTCCACGGCTTGCCGTCCTGATCGGTCGTCTCGAAGTCCGGAGCGACCATGCCGATCTGCAGATGCTCCATCTCGAAGATGGAGCCCTCCGCGCTCGACGCCGCCGCGGTCTCACCGAAGTCCTTCAACAGTCGATCGAAGTCCGCGCGCGCCATCGCCATGTCCGAGGACATCTGCGATTGCGCGCGAGCGAACAACGCGTGCGCCTTCACCTCGCCGTTCGTGGCGCGCTCGAACAACGCCGTCGTGAGCTTCACGACGCCGTCTTGACCGAGCATCCACCCGAACATCGGGAGACTGCGCGCGAAGCCCTCGGCCGACGGTGAATCGGCGTAGAGTTCGACGAAGCGTTCGGCCTGCTCGAGCACGGCCGCGCGATCGTTGCGCTCCATCGACATGTACGCGAGCAGCGCTTCCGCCGCAGGCTCCGTGCCCTCGTACTTCGTCGCGAAGTCCTTGAACTTCGCGGCGTACGCGATCGACGGGTCCTTCGACCAATCGATCTGGATCTCGGCCATTTCCTCGTCGGTCTTGGCCGCCTTGAACGGGGCGTAGAACTCCTCTTGCGCCGATTGGAACTCCGCCTGCAGTTCGGCGAACACCGTTGCCGGATCCGGAACCGGATCCTGCGGTGCGTGCGCGAACGCGCTGACGGAGACCATCGACGCGAACAGAGTCGCGCCCCATGACACCCAACGCGTGGGACTCATGGAAATCTCCTGGAAGCGGTCCCTCACCGCGCCGGGATCAACACGCGAAGTGCCCGACGCGGCCGTAGGACCAAAAGCGCGACGAGTCTAATCGAGTCCGCGCTCGCGCCGAATCGCGGCTGCGGGGGTTCTCCCGACTGCCGCGTTCCATGCGTGCGTGGCGCCGCGTGATCCACGCCATGCGATCGCGGAAGGTTGCCCGTCGGGTATGTCGCGTGGTCGTGCGCGAAGAGCGCAGTCGGTCCCACCTGCACCGACTGCCAACGGGGTTATGTCGCCGCTCGCCGGAACGCGCCGCGTCCCGCGCGTGGGTACGGCGCATGCGCCTTGATCGGAGGTCTCACGAGTGAGCGGCGAACTCGCTGGGGTCGATCCCGCGCTCGGCTCGAGCCGAGGGGGATCGCGACCACCCGCGAGTCGACCGTCGCACGAGAGCACCTGCCGGCCAGTTCGTGGCCATTTCACGGAGGAACAGCATGGTTCGCGCATTCGCTTGGACCCTGATCGCATCGTTGTCCGTCGTCGCTTCGGCGTCCGCGGCGACCATCGTCGTCAAGCCCGGCTCGGCCTTGCCGACGATCCAGGCCGGCGTGAACGCCGCGGCTCCCGGCGACACCGTGCTAGTGCGAGCCGGTGTCTACGCCGAGAGCGTGGTCGTTCCGCCGGGCAAGCCGCTCGCGCTGCGGGCGAAGGGCCGCGTGGTCATCGAAGGACGCGGACCCGGTGGAGTGCCGCTCGGACCGGGCATCGCTCTGTTCGACGGTGGATGGAGCATCCGCGGCTTCGTGTTCCGCAACCAGGCGACCGTCGGCCTCGGCATGCCGGGCATGGGCATCGTCTGCATCGTGGGTGGCGCTGCGCCCGCGTCGCTGGTCGAGAAGTGTCGCTTCGAACGCGGTGAGATCGGCGGCATCGCGGTCGAAACCGCGACGGTCACGGTCCGCAAGTGCGTGTTCGTCGACATCGCGGACGGCACGGCGATCCTGATCGCCGGCGAGAACGCGCGCGTCGAGCGCTGCCAAGTGTTCGGCTCGCGTGGCATCGACGTGTTCGGGAGCGGCGCGCGCATCGTCGGCAACGTGCTGAAGAACGTGGTCTCGAAGAGCGGCATCTACGCGGCCTCGCACGGAGCCGTCATCGAGAAAAACCTGCTCGTCGGCTGCGAGGGCAACGGCATCGACGTCGGCGGTGACGACACGATCGTGCGCAAGAATCGCGTCGAGGAATGCCTCGGCGGCGGGATCCAACACTTCACCGGCGAGAACACCCTGATCGAGCGCAACGTGGTCGTCGGCGCGACGGAAGTCGGCATCGCCGCGTCGGGCACGCAACTCACGCTGCGCAAGAACGTCGTCAAGCGCATGCACCGCGAACCGCAGTGCCCGACGATGGAGACGCTGACGCTGTCCGCGGCCGGGTTGCGCGCGAACGGCACGAACGTCGTGCTCGAGCGCAACGTCGTCGAGGACAGCGCGACCGTGGGCATCTGGGCATCGGGCGCGTACGTGAGCGTCCTGCGCAATCGCACCACGCGTTGCGGCTACGACGGCGACGCCGGGATCCACGTCGAGGGTCGGGACGGCGACGTGCTCTCGAACGTCGTGACGCAGCAGCGCGGCGACGGCTTCTTGCTGGCGATCGCCGGGACGAATGCGCTGTCGAACCGTGCGACGTCGTGCACGCGCGACGGCTTCGACGTGAACGGGAGCGGCTACGTCCTCGAGAAGAACGCGGCGACGAACTGCGGCGCGGAGGGCTTCGACCTCGCCGCGACGGACCTCACGTTCCGCAAGAACAAGGCGAAGGGCAATCGCCTCGACATCGCGTCGACGTTCGTGATCGCGACGTTCGAGTCGAACTCCTACGGCACCGGCGGTCCGGGCGCGCTGCCCGAGATCGAGTGACCGCGCAGAGACGCGGCCCGGCGCGTCGATCGCTCCGGGCCGCCCGCTCCGCGCAGTCCGTTCGTTCCCCGAATCCCAAGTTCGAAGTCACTCTCGGAGTCCATCCATGCTGCGCATCGGTTCTTGTCTCGGCGCGTTCGTTCTCGCGACTTCGGTCGCATCCGCGGCGACGATCGTCGTCAAGCCCGGGTCGAGCGTTCCGACGATCCAGTTCGGCATCGACGCCGCGGCGCCCGGCGACACCGTGACGGTGATGTCCGGCGTCTATCACGAGAGTCTCGTGATCCCGCTCGGCAAGCCACTCGCGTTGAAGGCGAAGGGCACGGTGATCGTCGACGGTCGCGGAGCGGGCGGCGCCGCGCACGGTCCGGGCATTCGCGTGTTCGATCCCAGCGTGTCGATCCGTGGCTTCCGCTTCCGCGATCAGTCCGACATGGGCCCAGGCAATCCGGGGATCGGCGTGATCGCGGCGCCGGCTGGCCTCGGGCTCGGCATCGTGATCGAGGCGTGCTCGTTCGAGTACTGCCGCGACGGCGGCATCGCGATGAGCGGCGCGTCGCTGACGGTGCGCAAGTGTTCGTTCCGCGACGTGACGAACGGGTTCGGTGTCGGTGTCGATGGCTTCGGAGCCGTGATCGAGAACTGCCAGTTCGCCGGCTCGCACGGGATCGACGTCGATGGTGGCGAAGCGCGCATCCGCGGCAACACGCTGCGCGACTGCCCGTCGGCGACGGGCATCCGAGTGATCTCGAACGGCGCGCTGATCGAGAAGAACACGATCCTGGGCTGCGAAGGAGTCGGGATCTTGCATGTCGGTGACGACGGCGTGGTGCGGAAGAACAAGGTCGAACACTGCGAGGATCGCGGCATCCTCCACGACTCGGGGAGTCACTGCGTGCTGGAGTCGAACGTCGTCGATGGCGCGGTGAGGGAGGGCATCCTGCTGGGCGGGGCATTCTCGGTCGCCCGCAAAAACGTCGTGCGGCACGTCCGCAACGGATTCGCATCGCCGACGCTGCTCGCGTCGAACCCGGCCGGAATGCTGGTCTTCGGTGGCAGTGTCGTCGTCGAAGCGAACGTGATCGAGGACTGCGCCGGCGACGGGCTGCGAGTCTCGTCCGGGGGCGCAGAGGTCGTGAAGAACCGCATCTCGCGGTGCGGGACGAACTCCGCGTTCGGGCTCTTGGCCGAAGGCACGAACTTCGTCGCGGTCGGCAACGTGGTGATCGGCGTGCGTGGCGATGGCTTCGTCGTCAACGCATCGCCCGCGGAAGTCACCAGCAACCGCGCGTCGAGCTGCACGCGGGACGGATTCGAGGCGAACTTCCCGACGCAGACGTTCGAGAAGAACACGGCGACCGGCAACGGCGCCGAGGGCTTCGACCTCGGCGCGCCGAACCTCACGTTCCGCAAGAACGTCGCGAAGGGCAATCGCCTCGACGTCGCGGCATCGATCCCGGTGATGACGTTCGAGTTCAACGCATTCGGCTCCGGCGGGCCGCTCACTCCGCCGGAAGTCGACTGAGCGAGCATGAGCATGAGCACGAGTCCGTGAGCTCGAGTTCGAGAGTCTGAGCGAGTAGGCGTGCGATCCGGAGAGAGGAGTCGCACGCGTCTTCAGCGGCGTCGTGGGTCTGGGCCCGCGGCGCCGCGTCCCCATGCGCTCCCGCGCCGCGCGCAAGTCGAGGTCGAACCGCGCACTAGCCCGCGTGCGATTGCCGGCGGTAATCGCACGCGTTCGGGGCTCGACAGCGGTGTTCGGATCGCCTGAGCAGATGACGATCCTCGATCCCAGCATCGGCTGATCGTTCCGCGCTCCGGCGTCAGGGTCGCGTGCGCGTCAGGGCCGCGAGTTGGATCGCGATCTCGTCCCGTGAACTTCGCGTCGGTCGAGATGCTCTCAGCGCTCGACGCGATGCCTGGCGCGGCCGCCGATCGCTCGAGCGACGACGCCGGCGCGGCGGCGAGCGTGCCGACGACGACTTGCGCGAACAGCGGCGGGCTCGACGACGTCACGCGTCGCGCGAACTCCCACGTGCCGGCCGAGTTCGCGACGCCGAGCGCGAATGGACCGACGGTGCCGAGCGGCATCGCCGCGATCGGATCCGGAGCGCCCACGACGATCGTTGCGTCGGCGAACGCGCTCGGCGCGAACCACGCGTGCACCGCGGCATTGGCCGTGCCGATCACGCGCAGCGACGACACCTCGCCGTGCCCGAGGAAGTACGCGTGCGCGAAGAACTCGTCGGCTCCGGTGTCGACCTTCGAGCCGACGATGCGCGGATCGCCTTCGATGTCGATCGTCGCGGCGATGGGGAACAGGCTCCCGCGGTCGATGCACGGTGAGTCCGTGCGCAAGTGGTAGTCGCCGTTCGCCGCATCGACGAAGCCCGGATCGGCCACGTAGTTGCCGGGTCCCGGCGTCGGCGCGCCGACGCACGAATCCGCGACGAACCCGATCACGAGCAGATCGGCGGGCTGATTGCCTTGGACGATCGAACGCACGATCGACGCCGATGCGATCGTGCCGCCGACGGTGCTGATGCCGCCACCGAGATGACCGAGCGCGAGGTTGTCGGTGATCGTCGCGCCGAGAACTTGCATCAGCGGAGTGCCGAGTTCGCCGTTCTCGGTCGCCGCGATGCCGCCGCCGTAGAACGCGCGGTTGCGCGCGATCAGCGTCGATTCGACGTGCAGACCACCGCCGGCCGCGAGCGGCGGGTGGCCGAACACTGCGATCGCGCCGCCCGACACGCCGGCTGCATTGTCCACGAAGCACGAACTCATGATGCGCGTGCGGCTCGCGTCGTACGCGGCGACGACGAGCGCTCCGCCGGCGCTGCTCGCGCTGTTGCGCTCGAACCAGCAGCGGTCGAGCACGAGGTCGTGCGCGCCCGCCGAGTGCAGCGCGCCGGCGTCGATCGCGGCGTTGTCGCGGAACGTGCACCGCACGAACTGCGCGGACACGTTCAGGTCGGCGTACGCACCGCCTTCGTTCGCGGAGTTCTGCGCGAACACGCAGTCGACGAACCGTGGCGTCGGCTGCTGACCGAGCACCGATCCGTACGCGTACGCGCCGCCGCCGCGCATCGCGCCGTCGTTGTCGACGAAGGTGCATGCGCGGAAGATCGGCGAGGCGTCCACGATCAGTGCGCCGCCGCCGGCGCGCTCCGTGACGTTCTGCACCGGACTGCCGAGACCGCCGCGGATCACGAAGCCGTCGATCATGGCGCCGGACGCGTCGACCCCGAGGATGCGGAGTGCGCTCGCGCCGAGTCCCGTCGCGTCGATCGTCGCGCCGTCCGCGGCGATCAACGTCAGGGACCGATCGATCACGACGGTTTCGAAGTACGTCGCGTTCGCCACCGTGATCGTGTCGCCGGGCGCGGCCGCGTCGATCGCGGCTTGAATCGAACTCCCCGCGGCGACGTCGATCGTCGTGCCATCCAGAGGATCGACAACGGCAAGGATCCAACCGAGCGACCAAAGCGAGCGACGCATGAGAACCTCCTGGAGCGAGTCCGTCGGAGGCACCGTGCTTTGCGACGCGGTGTCTGCGAACTGCTATCCGGGAGGGGAGGGACGGTCACGGGCGAAGGGTGCGATGCCCGAAAAACGCTCTACCGCTGCGCCGATCCGAACTCGAGACGCAGGGGTTCGCTGACGATGCGATAGCTCGCGATGTCGTCGATCGCGTCGAGCACGTCGTCGTCGTCGTCACCCATCTCGATGCCATGGAGCCGGGCGGCGCTCACGTGGGAGAGCACGAGCGTGATCTCGCGGGGACCCAGGACTTCCGTGAACTTCGGCGAGAACGCCGCGAGGCGCATCGTGGTCGTTTCGCCCGGTTGCAGAGTGATCAGGTCGGAACGGTCCATTGCGTTGCGATTGCCGCAGCGACCGACCGACCGAGAATCGTCGACCTCGCCGTCGATGAGCCATTCGACCCGAGACGGTCGCCACCCGACGTCGCTGCCGTCACCGACCGCGAACAGGGACAGGGGCTTGGAACCGATGTTGGTCAAAGCGGCGTCGACGAGGATCCATGGCTTGTTCGTGTTCGTCCCGGTCTCCTCCACGCGCGTCAGTCGGACGACGACGGGCAACGTCGATTCCGAGCCGGCGTGCAGCGGAGGTAATGGTGGATCACGCATCGAACATGCGACGACGCACGCGCCGACGACCACCGTTCCGGTCAAGGTGGACCAACGCATCGGAATACTCCCGTGAACGCTTCGTGGATCACGTGCTGGTGCCCCGGTGCCTCGCCCGGCATCTCGGCATCACAGGATCGTGAACTCCGATTCGGGTCATCGATCGGCGAAGTCGTCCGGACCTCACTCGACTCGACACCGCAAGAGCCTCTCGCGGTGGACTGGAACGATCGATGCGACACAGCGCGAATCCGAGCGGCGATCGAGCGCGGAGCCTCAATGGCTGGTTCGCGGGCGACCCAGAAGCACCCGCCGTGCGCCATCATGGCTTCAGTAGGACGAAGCACGACGGTGGACCGACGACGGCCTCGGTCGAGTTGACGAAGATCGGCTCGAACACGAACGCCTCGCCTTCGACCGAGGGGGAACTCAGCATCGGTGCGGCGGCGGAAAACGCCAACGTGCCACTCGCCGGCACACTGCCGAAAACGAAGGGCCCGAAATAGGGCGGCGCGGTCGCGAGCCAACCGATCGTTCCACCCGCTACGAAGTGACCGGCCTTGAACGCGAGCAGGACGTACACGAGGTCGTTCGGAACGCCGTCCGCGAACACGAACACGGGCAGAAGCTCGGTTGTCGGCGTGGAGATGCGAAATGTCCGCTTCGTCGTGTACGCGATGACGACGTGTGATGCCGGACCCCAGAGGTTCTCGTCCGTACCGAACGCCGCTTGCGTCCCGACCGTCGTCCAACCACCATCGCCACCGATGAAGGACGAAGCGAACGACTCGGCACTCGCGCCCGCAGGGACGACGAGTCCATCGCCGCCGGCTCCGCACGATGCGAGGTCGCTGGACAGGGCGTTCCCGCCCATTCCGCCACGGACGCTCACGCCGTGCCAACGCGCAGAACCGGAGACGAGGAGGCAGCCGTGCCCTCCGCGGTTCGACGCCGACGACGCGGGCGGGCCGTCGCCACCAGCACCGCCGTTCACGACCGAATCGAATGCCGTCAGGTTCGATTGACTCACGAACAGCCCGTCGCCGCCCCCGGACGAGCCGTGCTGGTTGATTCCACCGACCGCGTCGACCCCCTTCCCGGCGCTGATCGAGCATCGCGTGATCGCGACGAACGCCGAATTCGACACCAGGACTGCGGGTGATGCGTCCACGACGATTCCGGCGAATCCGACACTCCCGTCCGGACCGACCACCGAGCAGTTCTCCACGAGCACCGCACCGGAGTTCTGCGAGCACTTCAATCCGCCGAGGGTCGCGACGAACGGGCTCGGAACCATCGAGAAGTTGCGCACGATCTGAGTCGAACCGGCCGGTACGTTCTTGACCTCGATCCCCGTGATCAGCGGCGCCGGGGTCTGGGCTCCGACCAGCACGATCGACTTGCCGTCGACGAGCACGCCGAACAGGTCGATGAGCCGGTAGTCGCCGGACTTCACGTGAACGATGTCGCCATTCGCGGCAGCGACGATGGCAGCGTTGATCGAGGTATGGTCGCCGCCGCCCGCCGCGTCGACGACGATCACGGCTGCGTCGGCGACGTTGAGCGTCGGTGCGAGCAGTGCGAGTCCGGTCACGAACGCAAGGAGACGCATGGCGGACCTCCATCGAGCGGTTCGCACGGCACTTGCCGTACGCCGCGGATCATCCGCCGGTCGCCGGTGGGTGTCTCGAAAAAAGCCGGAACGCCTTGGCGCTTCGTCCCCCCTGCAGATTCGAGCCGTGGGACCCGCGGGACACGTCGCCGGCCATCAGGGCGTCGCCAGCCACCGACCGCGGCGCGACCCTGGTGTCAGATCCCCAGCACACACACGATCCGCCGATCGCTGTGGCACTGCGAGCGCGCGTGGCGCAGCGGCAGCTTCTCGTCGTCGGCGATGCCGAAGAAATCGCCGGGCCGCAAGTGCGCCTGCGTGCGCACGACGTACTCGAGCATCGATTCGACGCGGCGCATCACGAACAGGAACGGCGCCTTGCTGAGACGGACTTCGATCTCGGGTCGACCGAACGCTTCGAGTCCATCGGTGAACACGGTCAGACCTTCGGGAGCCATGAGGATCTCGACGCGCACCCACAACATCGCGGGCAAGTTCGCGTCGCTCGCGCGCTGGGCGAACTCGACGAATCGCTTCGTCGACATCGCGACAGCCGTGGTGTCGAACGCGACTCCCACGGCGGCGACGTGCCGTGCGAGTGCGACGATCACGCGCGTGATCGCCCACGCGACGTCGGCCGGCGAAACGTGGTCGCCCTCGCCCGTGAGTTCGAGATGAGCGACCTGCTCGCGCAACGCAGGCACGTCGCGCGTGACCGGACAGCCGCACGGTTGACGCGTGAGCGGCATCGGCGCTTCGACGAAGCGCCACTGCACGGTCACGTGGCCGAGCGCGACCGCAGCGGAATGCGGCGCGGACGGAGGCGGACACGAGCGAGCCGCGACGCCGCGCGAGGACAATGCCGACGCGATCACCGACGACGACGGGAGCGATGGCGAAGACAGCGCGAGATACGCGCGCGGGTTGCGCGGAGGGCGGGAGGACGCGCTCGATTCGAACCAGTTCAGAGGGGCGGTCGAGGAGGCCGAGCGGTCGCTTCGCGAGGACATGGTGGGCACCCTTCCGAAAGAGGAGCGAGTGCCGGGATGACGCGGTCGGTGATCCGGAGTTGCGGGAGCGAGTGAGAAAAATCTTGTTGGGGGGCGGGACGGAACGGGAGTGAGCGGGAGCCGCGCGGGAGTGAACGGGAATGGCGCCGGAATGGCGCGGGAATGGCCTCGGCACTCCCGCGCCGGCTCCGTTCGATTGCGCGCGCCGAGCGTCGCTCCCGCGCGTCCTACGGCATCTCGCACTCGAGCGCGTTCGTGCCAGAGACGCCGAACGGCGCGCCGGCGTCGACGACCCACACTTGGAGGTACATCTTCAAGCCCGCCGGCAGTCCCACGGGCCACGTCAGCGAGAGGACGAGCTTGCCCGTCGCATCGGTCGTGAGTCCGGTGAGCACGAGCGTCGGCGTTGGCACCAACAGGCTGCCGTAGAACGGCAGGTCCGCACGCGACAGGCCCGCGATCAGCGCGAGCGGAGTCGAAGCTGGCGCCTTCGAGAGCTTGAAGGTCGTCGGGGACCCGCCAAGCAACGTGCCTTCACCCACCAGGACCGGAGCGCTCGTCGCCGCGAGCGGTCCCTCGATGATTCCGCGGAACGTCTTCGGGGTCAGCAGGAGCGCGAGGTACTGGGACGAGCCCTGGTCGAACGCGTTGAGCGCGATCGTGCCGTTCGCGCTGATCGTCGTCGACCATGGATCGAGTTGCAGCTGAGGTGCCGGAGGATCGATGCGGCTCGGGAGCGGCACCGGGCCGAGTGTCGCCGTGTGGAGCACGCTGCCGGAAGGCACTCCGATCGCGGTCGAGTACGCGACGTCGCCGGCGTAATCGATACCCGCGACGAAGCCAGGAAGGCCTGCGGCGTAACCGGTCGGCCCGACGCCGAACTCGTACGTGCCGCCGGCTTGGATCGTGCCGATGATCGGACCCGTCGTCGACGACGCGTACACGGCGATGCCGGAGTCGGCGATGGCCGTGAAGTTCCAACTCGTGACGTTCGAGAGGGTCCCGACATCGATGACCTGCGTGTCGAGGTCGATGCGGTTGTGGCCGCCGACGACCTGACGGCTTTCGTTGATGCCGCGGGCCGTTCCCGTGAATCCGAGCGTGCCGAGGTCGATCGTGCCGGTGGCTGCGCTCCACGCGAACCCGTTCCCGTTCGAGAGTTCGCCGACGACGTCGCCGAGCTCGTTCAGCGCGCGAGCGATCGTCGGCGACTGGCCTGCCGAAGTCATCGGCAACGGCGTGACGACGTAGCCCGACGGACTCGGTGTCCAAACGACGCCTCGATCGACGCCACTTCCGTTCGTCGAGGCGCCGACGATCACTCCGGCGTTGCTGACTCCGAACGCGAACCCATTGATGTCGCCAGCAAGCAACTGCAGAGCTGCCGGCGACTGCGCCGCCGACATGTAGACCGGGATGTAGCCTCCCGCGGGTGCGAATGCGTTGCCGACGACGAGGCCGTGATCGTTGACGGCGCTGGGGAACGGTACGACACCACCGGTGAACGTGCCGAGATCCGTGATCTCGAACAACGGCGTCTGCGCGAGCATCAAGGATGTGGGGGCAAAGCCGAGCCAGACTGTGGAAACGAAGAGTCGAGCGGTGCGTGAAACCGACATGAATCCTCCATTTCGATCTCGGGGGAGATCCGGTGCAGGGAACCGCACGGTGCCTCGTCGGTTCGATCGGGTCAAGCTCCCCCTCCCCCGCGGAGGCCTGAGCCCGCTCCCTCGACGGAACGCGACGTCCCCGCCAGAATGCGCCGACCCTTCGGAGACTCGCCTTGAACCCGCACTCGTCCGCCGCCCTGTCCCATTCCGCCTCGTCGTCGTCCGCGCCGACGGACTTCCTGTTCCGGATGCCGACGTCCGCCGCCGACCCCGCGGTCCAGCGGCTGTGTGATCTCGAGGAGGAGCGGCAGCTCCGCAAGCTGATCCTGATCGCGTCCGAGTCCGTGTGCCCCGAGCCGGTGCGGCAGGCGCTCGGGTCGTCGTTCAACAATCTCTATACGGAGGGGTACCCGTCCTGGCGGTTCTCCGAAGCCGAGAACCGCGACTGGACGGACTTCGTCAAGCACCTTGCGTACTTCCGCCGGTATTCGGACCTGCGGTACTACCGCGGTTGCGATTACGCGAACTTCGCCGAGGCGATCGCGCAGAAGCGCATCGCGATGCTGTTCTCGACCGATCGCGACGCGAACGCGCTGGCGCGCGTCAGCGCCGACGACATCCATGCGAACGTCCAGCCGCTGTCGGGCGCCGCGGCGAACAACGCGGTGTATCTCGCGCTCGTGCAGCCGGGCGCGCACGTCGTCGGCATGAACTTGATCGAGGGCGGCCACCTCACGCACGGCTCGCCGGCGAACCGATCGGGCAAGAACTACAAGATCGCGTCCTACGGTGTGTCGCCGAAGACCGGCAAGATCGACTACGACGACCTGCAGAAGCTCGTCGACCAGCACCAGCCGAAGATGCTGATCGGCGGCGCTTCGGCGTACCCGTGGCACATCGATTGGAAGCGGATGCGCCAGATCGCCGATTCGGTGAAGGGCGGCTGCTACCTGCTGGCCGACGTCGCGCACTACGCGGGGTTGATCGTCGCGGGCCAGTATCCGAACCCGATCGGCATCGCCGACGTCGTCACGTTCACGACGCACAAGTCGCTGTGCGGTCCGCGCGGCGCGTGCATCCTGACGACCGACGCGGTCCTCGCGAAGAAGATCGACCTCGCCGTGTTCCCCGGTGAACAGGGCGGCCCGCACCAGGGCAACATCGCGGCGAAAGCCGTCGCGTTCCACCTCGCCGGCACCGACACGTTCCGCCAGATGATGAAGAACGTCGTCGCCAACAGCGCGGCGCTCGCGGCGGGGATCGAGAAGCGCGGGCTCAAGATCGCGTACGGCGGTACGCAAAGCCATTTGTGCCTCGTCGACCTGACGTCGCTCCAGACGCCGAACAATCCGAACAAGGAAAAGCTGTCGGGCGAGATCGCCGGCCGCATCCTCGACCTCGCCGGCATCGTCGTGAACAAGAACACGATCAAGGGCGACCGCTCGGCCGTCCATCCGTCGGCGATCCGGCTCGGCACCGTGTGGATGAGCCAGCTCGGTTACGACACGAAAGACATGGACACGCTCGCCGGGCTGATCGTCGATACGTTGAAGGCGATCCACCCGTTCCATTACCTCGAAGGCATGGGGACGGTGGGGCGCGGCAAGATCGACCTCGACCAGCTCGACGCGATCCGCAAGGGAGTCGACGCGCTGATCGAGAGCCGCCTCGGCCCGCCGACCGGCCCGATCTCGGGGTATCCGCACTTCGACGCGTTCGCGGCGAAGCCGGCGAAGGCGGCGGAGAAGCCGTTCACGCCGCCCGCGACCGGCGCGGTGATCGTGAAGGACGGCGTCGCCGGTGTGCTCGAAGTCGAGTCCGAGCGCGCTCATTACTTCATGCAGAGCATCGGCAGCGCCGACGTGTCGAAGCTGGCACCGGACCAATGCGTCCGCAGCGCGTTCTTCGATCGCAAGGGCCAGTGGATCGACGATGCGATGGTCGTGCGTCAGTCGGACCGCATCCCGGGCTGGCGTCGCTACCTCGTGCTGACGAATCCGGCGAACCACGCGCGGCTGCGGCGGTGGTTCCGCGCGGTGTCGGACGGCTACGTGCTGTTCGACGACGCCGACGTCACGAAGAAGGTCGAGGGTCCGGTGATGGTGCTCGACCTGTCGCACGCGGAGCCGCACGCGCCGACGCTGCCCGATCCGAAGATCGTGTCGTTCACGACGGGCACTCCGACGCGCGAGGGCGCGACGTCGGTCACGCGCACGCTCGCGCTGGTCGGCAAGGACGCGATCGCGGCGTTCGAGCGCGCGACGAACAAGAAGGCGCCGGCGTGCTGCACGGCGGCCGGATATGAAATCGACGGCTTGTGCGCATTGGCGGTCCGCGAAAGCGATCGCGTGCTCTACGTCCTCGCCGACGCGTCGCAGGCGGACGCGCTGGCGAAGAAGCTCGCAACGAAGGACGTCGTCGAAGCCGGCGCCGAAGCGATCGCGCACGAGCGCAAGAGCCAGAAGCTCCCGACGCCCGGCGACTCGATCGACGCGAAGGCGCTCGCTGCCGCGGCGCCCGCGCTGTTTTCGCGCGCGAAGGTCTACGTCGTCGGCGCGAACGACTTGCCCAGCGCGGGCCTGCCCGACGCGAAGGACGGCAAGCCCTGGACGTGGCAGCCGCAAGAGCTGCCGCTGCGCCAGACGCCGCTCTACGAAGAGCACCTGCGTCTCGGCCAGAAGGAGTTCATGGTGCCGTTCGGCGGCTGGAAGATGCCGGTCCGCTACGGGTCCATCCTCGAAGAGCACCAGACGGTCCGCACCGCGGCCGGCCTGTTCGACGTCAGTCACATGGGCGTGCTCGAGTTCCGCGGCCCGCACGCCGCGCGCTTCCTCGACGCGATGACGAGCAACTACGTCGCGTGGCTGCGCGACGGCGAAGCCAGCTATGGATACCTGCTGACGCCGACCGGCCACGTGCTCGACGACATCCTCGTCTACCGGCGCAAGTGGGACCGCTTGATGGTGGTTGTGAACGCCGCCAACGCCGAGAAGGACGAAGCCTGGTTCCGCGCCGCGGCGACCGGCGAGTACTACCTCGACGAACAGCGCAAGGCCATCCGCTTCGACGCCGCGCCGGAGATCGTGAACCTCAAGGCCGAGAGCTCGGGCAAGGACCGCCGCGTCGACTGCGCCCTTCAGGGACCGCGCTCGCTCGACGTCCTCGCCGCCGCGGCCGACAACCCGCGCCTCATCGAGACCCTACGGTTGAAGAAGCGCTTCGAACTCGTCGAGGACTCCATCGACGGCATCCCGGCCATCATCGCGACGACCGGCTACACCGGCGAACAGGTCGGCTTCGAGATCCTCGTCCACCCGGACCATCTCGTCCAACTGTGGAAGCTCCTGCTCGACAAGGGCGCCAAGTACGGAGTCAAACCCGTCGGCCTCGGCGCCCGCGACTCCACGCGCACCGAAGCGGGCTTCCCGCTCTGGGGCCACGAACTCGCCGGCGACCACGAGATCACGCCGATCGAAGCCGGCTACGGCAGCAGCGTGAAACTCCACAAGCCGTTCTTCGTCGGCCGCGAAGCCATGCTGAAGCACGAGCAGAACAGGACGCGCGAGATCGTGCGCTTCAAGATCGAGGGCAAGGGCAAGCGGTTGGTGCGGCCGGGGAACCCGGTCGTCGGCGGGGACGGCAGGTACGTCGGGGTCGTGACGAGCAATGCCCAGGTCAGCGAGACCACGCAGATCGGATTGGCGCTGGTCGATCGAAGGAGCGCAGTGAAGGGCACGCAACTTTGGGTTTACCGGTTGCCGGCGAATCTGGATAGGCTCCCCGCCGCGAAGAAGCTGAACGAGCTGAGGGTCGGGGATGAGATGGTGTTGCCTGAGGGGTGTGAAGTTGTGAAGCGGTTCGGGTGAGGGGTGACTCGATGGATGGTTTGCGGTTCTGTGCGAAATGCGAAGGATCGATCCCGAGAAATTCCCCAGCACATGAACTTGCCAGCGGGCGGGTGATCTGTGCAGATTGCTGGCCTGCAAACGCTACCCAGATGCATCGAAGGGCTGGGGCAACTCGCCGGCGCATCCACGGCGACAGTAATCCGACGCAAGCGGCACCCGCAGGCCAGAAAAAAGGGTGCATTGGTTGCGCGACAACCCTATTTATTTTATTTGTGCTCAGCATGATCGGAAAGTGCACTAGAGAGCGAGAAGAGCTCAAGAGACAACGAGAGCACGAAGCCTGGATGAGCGACCCGAAGAACGCCGCAACGATACGATCCTGGGAGCGGGAGGCTGAGCTTGAGGCTCGCGGGATGCCTGTTGGGCCTGCCGAGGTTGTAGCTGCCTACGAAAGCAATGAGATCGCAGCTGATCGGCGGTTTAAGGGCAAGAGACTTCGGCTAACTGGCGTTGTCGCCGACATCGGGCGGGACATTCTAGACACTGCGTACATCACAATTGAGTCAGGTAATCGGGTTCGCAAGGTACAGGTGTTCTTCGGCGATGAGTTTGAGTCGGACATTGCAAAGCTCAGGCGAGGAATGACGGTGACGGTGGTCGGTCGGTGCAATGGCCTCATGCTTCATGTCATGCTCATCGACGCCAGTTTTGAATAGCCGATTGCGTCCGCGAGTCAGTTTCACAAAATAGCGATCGGGCGGGCTGGACGCAGTGACGCACATATGGGTGATTTGGGCGCATTGCGCGCAGGCCAACCACGCTCACAGTCAATGATTGGCAATAGGACCGGGTAGCATCGGCGGCCGCATGAACCGGGCAAGCGTGTCCTGCGTGGGAAGCACCGTTGCCGAGGGCGCTATCTGTGTCGCAAGGGTATGTGTAAACGATGAGGGCTGATAACAACATGGTAGACTTGACGTGGTGCGATGTCTGTGGTGGGTCAATACCAGCTCTCGAGGGAGAGCAGCCTAAGAGTGGTTCCAACGAGAATGTGTGTGTTGAGTGCGCGCTCAAGCGCGAGAGAGCGATGCAGCCCGTCTCCCAGCTAAGAAATCGGCCCCTGACGCGTTCCGCTAGGCAGCGAGTGGTGGGACAAGAAGTTGGGTTGCGACCGGCGAATGAGCGGATCACGCCGCCGAAGTCGGCGCGACGTGGTCTCAGCGCAATGAGTCAGCTCATTCGCGGGCTGGGCTCAGACGCTCGGTCAGCTCTCGAGTCCGCTGGTCCGCGTGAGATCGTTGCGACCGCCGCCATTCTTATGACAGCATGGCTGGTGGTAGGGTACTTATTGATCGATGCTTTTGTAAACGTTCTTCCGTTCCGAATGCAGGGTGAAGCATGGTGGGAGAATCTGAGCGTGCTCGGTAGAGTGACTCTGGTGATACTCGCGCCATGGCTCCTGCTCATTATTTTAGCTATTCTCGCGGAATTGCACTGTAATCCAGGTAGTCGTACGCGCTGTCGCGACGGGATATTTCTAGGCGCATCTCTCGGCCTGCCGGGAACGGTGATTGGCGCGGCAACGCTCTTGCTCGTTAGTGTTGGCGCGAATCCAATTGCTGCGCCGCGGACATTCGTCGCCATTCCGGTCTTGATCGCAACGACAACCGCGATAGCTGCACATACTGCCATGAGGTACACGTGGAGACTCGGCAACGCTGTCGCATATTGGGGAGCATCGAGTCTTGCGCTTGTAATGGCCATCGCTTCGGAGCGAATGATTGACTGGCTTGGGTGAGCTAGCGCCACTGTTTTGGAAACGCGAGCTCGTCAGGACACAGGCATACTCTGTATGTGCGGATCGTTGACGAGGCTCGATCATCCGATCTCCACGGAGCGGTTCGAGTGGCTCGATTTGCGCCGCGGACTTCACCGAAGCGCTTTGGAGCGCCCTCCCCCAGCGTTGAACCGGCCGCATTAACTCACGAGGTCCGCGCTCAGCCTCAACTCACCTCAGCCGCGCGAGCATCTCCTCAAGCCCGTCGGCCGGCCGAAACGCATGCTCCTTCCCCGACCGCAAGCGCACGAGGAACCCGCGCTTCGCGAGATCGAGGACGTCGCCACGTGCGGTCGCCACGACACGCCGTGCGAATTGCGGTGGGCTTCGAACGTGTAGATCTGCGCGGGATGGCGGATCGCGTGCTCGAGCAGCAAGCGCTGCCTTGGGTTCAAGGCAGCCGCGGACCGCGCGAGCGTGAGCAGTCGTCGCTGCCGGCGTTGAATGGAATCGAGTCGTGTCCATAACGCGTCGACCGCGCGTAGCTCCATCCGTGCTTGGAAGGCGACGAAGTACGTGAGGTCGTTGTCGTCCGACTCCGCATGGCGGAACGCGCGGTAGTCCAGTTCGCGCGCGGCGCGGTGCGGCCGTTGCCGTCGACGAACGGGTGCTTGTACGCGAGCCAGAAGTGAAGGACGGACGCGCGCACGAGCGGATGCAGCCCTGGCGCCGTGGTGGTCGGAGGTCGCTGCTGGGCGCGAGCGCCAGAATGCGATCGGCGTCCGCGAACGCAATTCTCCGGCTACCCTCACGTGACGCACCCAAAGCCTGAGCGACCCACCGATGTCCGACTCTCCTCTCCAGCTCGATCGAGTCCAGCTCGAGTACTCCGTCCTGTCGATGTCGCGCGCGTCATCTGAGTTCTTGATGCGACGCGCGATCCGAACGATGGACGCATCCGTCCTGCGCGAGTGGTTGGGTGCGCGCGTGGTCGGGGAAAAGGCGATTTCGGCCCCGGCAGCGTCGATCGCCGACCGCGTCGAGGCCTTCGTCGGTCGTACGTTCGGTGCGAAGTACGCGACGCGGGCGATGCCTCAGGGCGGCGTGCTCCCCGAGCCGACGTTGCGTTGGCTCGGCGAATGCGCAGCGTTGCTCGAGGAATGTTGTGAGGTCCGCGATGCGCCACGCCGCGCGTTCGAGCGCTTGTTCGCGTTGATCGAACGGATCGAGAACGCGGAGCTGGAAGTGGTCGCGTTCGTCGAGTTGGGGCCGCTCGACCATCTTCCCTTCACGCCGGAGGACGCGATGCCTGCGTACTTCGCTGCGCTCGCGCGGGACGTCGGCTCGAGCGCGTCCGAACCCATGCTTGCCGTCGACGCGGCACTCCGCCTGGTCCGGTCGGGGCCATCAGCCAGCCGACTCCGGGAGTCCGCATTGCGACTCCTGCCGACCTGACTGCCCGCGATCTTCGCGACGCGGGCCGACCGGCCATCCCGGTGGACTGCGGAACTCCACCCGGCCGAACTCGGCATTCGCAAAGGATGTGCTGACCCGAACTTCCGCACAACGTTGCAGATCTTCCATCCCGTGGCAGAAGTGCAACGATGATTCGACGGCGCCTGCAACATGCGATTCAGCCAGCCCTTACGCGGCATGCGGTCGTCGCGCCTCTCCGCCCACGGCAAGCGTGAAAGGTGGCGTCGGCGCGTGCGATGGCCGGCGAAACGAACGCGGTCTGCCTCGATCTCGAGGCGGACGAAGACCGTCACAAGCTCGAGGACCCGCGGCTGGATCTCGAAGCGCATGCGGGGAAGCTCGTCGTCCTGGACGAGATCCAGCGTGTCCCCGGACTGTTCCGAACGCTGCGCGGCCTCGTCGATGCAGGTCGACGGCGAGGTGTCGCCGTCGCGTATCGTGCCGTCCCGAGCGGACGCAGAACGAGTGGCCTCGCCGAACGGAGTCGATCCCATGAGCGATGTCGGGCGGAACGAACCGTGCCCGTGCGGCAGCGGCCGCAGGTACAAGCAGTGTTGTCTTCCGGCGCGGGGGCTGCGGTCCTTGGAACCGACCGTGGACGAGGCCGCGACGATGTTCTCGTGGCTGCTCGAGCGTCACGACCTCGAGAAGTACGCAGAGCTCCGAGCGCGCAACCAGGTCGATCTGCTGGGGGACGATCCTCGCTTGCGCGAGGTCACGGAGCGCGGGCTGCAAGGATTGTGGGGGATCGTGCGCGAGGAGTTCGGGGCGGAGGTGTTCGCGGCGCTCGATCGTGTGGCAGCGTCTGGCATGACGATCGCCGAGGAGATCCTGGACGAGGAACTCGATCGGATGTCCTCGACGGCACGCACCTGGCTGAAGTCGCTCGTCGCGTCGTACCAGTCGCTGTACGAGATCAGGGCGAAATTGCCGGGCAAGGAACTTCAACTCCGCGACGTCATCCATGGAGATGTCGTCGTCGCCGACGTCGATCCCGGAGACGACGATCCACCTGCGATCGGGGAGTGCTTCATCGGTCGACTGCGCGCCCGCTCGGGCGCCACGTCGGTCTTCGTCGGGCCGCTTCATCTGCTGTCGCGTGAGGATCGCGACGCGATCGTGTCGGAGTTCGTGCCCGTCGCGATCGCAGCGCAGGCCAAGACGTTGGCCGATCGGAAGAGCCTCGGAGTGCGACTCACGACGGTCCTGGTGCGCGTGACCAACGTCGTGGGCGACGCGCTCGGGTTCGAGCGCAACTCGAAACCATCGACGACCAAGAAGCGCGCTCCGAAGCGCCCGAAGGCGAGTCGATCGTTGCGAGGCCAAGTGATGCGACTCGAGGTGGTACTGCGCGATTCGACTCCGCGGATCTGGCGGCACGTGGACGTGCCGGCCGATGTCACCTTGCCGGACCTCCACACCGTGCTCCAACGCGCGATGGGATGGCAGGACTCGCATCTCCATATGTTCGTCCACGAGCAGACGCTGTACACGATGGAGATCGACCAGGGATTCGATCCCCGGAGTGTCCCCGAGGACGGGGTGCGTCTCGACGCACTGCTGAATCGAGTCGGTGATCGACTCGAGTACGAGTACGACTTCGGCGACGGGTGGACCCACGACGTCGTCGTGAAGTCGATTGCCGAACCCGACCCGGAAGTGACCCTGCCGCGCGCAATCGCTGGCGAACGGGCGTGTCCTCCGGAAGACATCGGCGGGATCGGCGGGTACGAAGTGTTCCTCGATGCACTTGCCGATCCGAAGCATGTGTCCCACGACGACTACGTCGCGTGGATCGGCTCGTTCGATCCCGACGAGTTCGACTTGGAGAGGATCAACGCGAAGCTCGCGCGAACCGGCGCGAAGCGGCGACCTCGGAAGTCGAAGCGCGCGAGCGATGCTTCGTGACGTGAATCTCGTGCGGCTCGCACGCCAACCTCTCCGACCCCCTGACCGCCGTGGACGACATTCCGCACGGCCGACGAAGCCGCCCTGATCGAGAAGCTTCGAGAAGCTCCGCAAGATCGAGACGTTGTTCGCGCGGCCGGGAACCGACGGGGAGCGCGTGGCGGCTGCGAACGCCCGCGAGCGGATCCGAGCGCGATTGCGCGAACTCGAACGCGTCGAGTCGCCGATCGAATATCGCCTCGCGATCCACGATCCTTGGTCGCGGGCGTTGTCGACGGCCTTGCTCCGCCGCTACGAGCTGCAGCCCTATCGATATCGAGGCCAGCGTCGAACCACGCTGATGGTCCGCGTGACGAAGTCGTTCGTCGACGAGACGCTCTGGCCCGAGTTCCTCGAGGCAGACCGCGTCCTGCGCGGGTCTCTCGGCTCCGGTCGTCCTGCGCCTCCGCGTTGAACCGGCCCGATCTCAACGATCGACGACGAGCGTCACGACCTCGTTGCCGGTTCCCAATTCGATCTCATGGCTCGACGCGGCGTGCGCGTCCGATTGCACCTCGAATGCATAGGAACCGACGGGGATGCCGCTCAGCCGAGCACGGCCCTCCGCATCGGTCTGGATGACGCCTACGTCGATGCCGCGGCGTGAGCCGCCGTCCCCGACGAGGCGCCGGGCGATCACTACGGCTCCCGGCACGGCCGAGCTGTCCCGTTCCAGCACCTGCAGCGTGAGATCGCGAGACCTAATCTCGATCCGCAGTTCGCACGAAACTCCCGGGGCGACGCGAGCCATCTCGATCGCGAGAAGGGTGCCGGTCTCTCGGTCCCGCACTGTGATGGGGTAGGCGCCAGCTCGTGCGATCCCCAGTTCGAACCGTCCCGAGGGCTGCACGTCGGCGACTTGAAGCTCGATCGTCGCGGGGTACGGCAACTCTCCGTAGTCGACCGCGACATCGGGCAAGCGTGCGACGACCCAGTTCGTGCCCGAGTCGCCGTCTCGCGTGACTAGACCGCCGATCGTTCCGAAGACGTCCGCAAATCGTAGCTCCAGTCGTTGAGCGCGCCCGTCGACGAGATCGATCGAAGGGTGCTGCTCGGCACGGACTACGACCGCGGCGTACTGCGGTCCCCAGCGATGGCTTCCGAGCAGACCCTCCGCGCAGGCCTGTACGGTGTAGCGGCCCGGAGCGAGATGTTCGAATCGATACTGCCCGTCGGGATCCGTCCGAGCGCACGCGGAGACGTCGTCGGAGCGCTGCGCCACGACGACCGCGTCGATCACGGGAAGGCCGCGAGCATCGAAGACTCCGCCGAACAACGCCGACCCTTTCGTCGCGGTCAGATGGACTTCCCCGACGACGGAACCTCCGATCAGGTCGATCGGTGCGCTCTGTGCTACGCCGAAGCTCTCGGGTTTCGCCCGCACGACGTATCGACCGGGGGCCACTCCCGTGAACTCGAATCGTCCGTCCGAACGAGCAAGGACGTGGTCCACCTGTTCCGTGTGACTCACGATCGTCACGCCGGACCAGTCGGTGACGCGAGGCTCATCGGACTGCACTCGCAGCAACGCCATGCGGCAGTGCGCAGCAGGAACCGACTCGCCCTCATCGAGAAGCACGGCGTGGCCTCGGATCGAACCGCCGGCCTCGAAGGTGGCCGTCACGAGATCGACGTCCTGCGGACAATGGACCGTGAGCGGGGAGTATCCAGTGGCATCGAGCGCCAGTTCGCAGTCCGCGCGATCGTCGAGGGCCAGTTCGACGACGCCTTCGCGTGCGGATGTGCGGATCGTCGCGGCCTCGACGTGGACCGGCGGACCCTTGCGACCGGAACTCGCGTCGATGGAACGAACGACACCTCGACGCAGTGCTGCGATCGCACCGGGAGGCTGGATCGCGACCTTCAGGCGTCGCTTCGGCTCCAATTCGATCCGCAGATCGGGCTTGGCCGGGATCTCGATCGATTCGATTCTGACGGGCTCGTAGCCAGGAGCTTCGCACGTCAGTGTCGCGGATCCGCGAGACAGCCCTGCGACCTCGAAGTGACCATCGTCGTCGACCGTGCCGAACGCCGGCTCGTCGGGGTCGAGGGATGGGCGGATCTGGACGGAGCCGGCCGAGATCGGAGCGCCGCCCATCGCGACCAACACTCCCTTCACCGTGTGGACGCGCCTCAGCCGTTGGGGTGGAAGTGTCGTGACTTCGCCCGCGACGATCTCGAAACGCAGCGGGCCGTTCGTGTCGAGGACTTGCCCTTCGGCGCGGAGTCGGAGTTCATGGGCTCCAGGCGCGAGACCATCGATCCAGAACGTCCCGTCCGCACTCGTCACGCCGCTCCGATATCCGTCGACCTCGACATGGACGGATGCGATGCCTGTCGCGCAGTGCTCGCTCACGAGGGAGCCGGTGACGGATCCCCCCGCCTCGAGGACGATCTCGGGGATCTCGACGGCTCGTCCGGCCCAAGCGAGCACGGTGCGCGGTGTCGAACGCGAAACGTAACCACGCGACGAGGCGGTGATTTCATAGCGCCAGCGTGGGCGCACTCCGGTGATGACGAAGGTGCCTTCGGCATCACAACGGACGCTCGAGGAGTCCGGCAGCTCTTCGAATCCAATCGACGGGTCGAGGTCTTCGGGTTCCATCGTGATCGGGACTGCTCGGATCTCGATCTGTGAGAGTGGCGCACCGGACACCGCGCGCACGCGTCCGGAGAACTCGGCATGGCTCCCGACGGCTTCCGCGGGGCTCGAAGTGCGGATCCGTGGCGATTCGGAACCAGGCAGCGCGGGGCTGAACGCTTCGAGCGTCGGTGGCGCACGACCTGGCGCTTCGAGCGCGAGGAACGAGGGCGACGGATCGCGGTCGATCGCCCGCAAGAGTGCGAACAGCGTCACTGCAACGACTGCCAGCACGATGAGCGACAGCCTCGTGAAGTTCACGGACGCTTCTCCCGTTTCTTCGACCGCGCCGATCCGACGCGACTCGATTCCCACTCCCGCGCCGCACCGCCGAGTTCTCTCGCCTCCGCGGATCTTTCGATACTCCGCAAGCGTGAGTTCGGCCCGTGGCGAACGACGTCGCGCGAGAATCACCCGCCGACGCGACCTCTTGCAGTCTCTTGCGCGGGCAACTTGCCGAAGTTACAAGGCGTCGCACGAAAAGGAAGGGTCCTTTCTAGGACTCCTCCTCGTACTGGGAACGTCAAGAGGGGACGGCTGCAGTGGGAAGGCCGCCCGGGAACGAAACCAACCAAAGGGAGAATCGCAATGCGTGCGAGTCGGTGGATTGCAGTCGTTTCGGCAATTGCAGCGTGTGCACCCTTCGCGTGGGGCCTTCTGCGCCGTACGCCGGCGACCGCGACGGTGACGACGTCGGCGACTACGAAGGCGGGCGATGAGACGGTGACGGTGACGTACAAAGACGCCAACGGCGTCAACAAGAGCTTCGAGTGCTGTACGGGGCAATTCGGAAGCAATCACACGGCGGACGACATCGCAAAGGGCGCGACTGCCGCCACGAAGGCATCCAAGATCGCCGACGCGATCAATTACTCATCGGCGAACGGCGGCAACGTCACGGCCACCGCGTCGGGGTCCACCGTGACCGTTTCGGTCGCGGCGAACAGCGGCAATCGCGGCGTGACGAAGGTCATCAAGTCGAACAACACCGGCGAAGGGGTGAATAGTCTCGGCTTGGTCGACGACGACGGTACGCAACTGATCGCCACCGTCACGTTCGCGGGGGCGATTGCCGGCGTGGACGACAACGACGTCGCATCGACGCTCGTCGTCGGTACGGATCGTGCGACGTCGGCGATCAGCCCCGGCGACTACGACACCGTCGAGGAAATGGTCGACGCGATCGTCGAGTCGCTCGTCGACGATGGTGTCGCAGCATCGGCGATCTCGAGGAATTGCATCCAGCTCACGATGAGCCAATCGCTCGACGTCCGAGTCCACTTCGGAACGACGGACGTCGGCATTCGTCAGGATGCGGAGATTCGGTTCCGGAACGACTGATGCGAAGGTCCTGATTCCGTGGCTCCGCGGAGCCACGCGCAAACTGCACATGTTTGAACGATCCACGCTCCGACCCCCCAAGGGAGTCGGAGCGTGGATCGATCGATGCATGGACGGTTCCGAAGCACGACCCGATCGTGAATCTCGACCGAGCAGAACCTGTGTCGGCCGTAGGTCGAATCGAGATCGGATCTCCGCCCGATGCGTCGAGGCTTGGCCGCTCCAGTGCCTTCGACCGCGGTGAGCGGAGGGCGTGAGGCGCGGTCCTCGTACGTTTCGCGCTCGCCGACCACGCGGTCACGAACGGGTTCGTGGTCGAAACGATGCTTGACCCTGCGATCGGCAACACTAGTTTGCGTCCAACTCCCACGCGAAGCCAGACGCGTGACGTCCCCTTGGTCCTTCTTCGGGAGAAGAAGTCATGGCGTCCATTGGCATTCGCGGTCCAGATTCCGATTCCAACGACCTTTACATGCCGACCGAACCGCGTGTCCTGCGGCGCGGCGGTGATTGCGCCCGTGGTGGATTGAACCGACGCGACGCGTTGCGGCTCGCGATCGGTGCGATCGCCGCGGCCACGATCGCGATCAACGGCGTGACGGCGCGCGCGAGCTCCGGCGGCGGCGTCGACGTGATCGCCGGCACGTGCGGCGTGACGCAGACGAACAACTGCAGCACGGCCACGCCGAACAGTTGCACCACGGCCATTCCCAATGCGTGCTCGCAGGGCGCCAGCAACAACTGCACCGGGACGGGCGGCAACACCTGTACCGGCGACAAATCGAACACGTGCACGTCCGGCGCGAAGAACAACTGCACCAACGGCGCATCGAACAGCTGCAGCGGTGGCAACGCGAACGACTGTCACTCGAGCGACAACGACTGTTCGGCGAGCGCCTCGAACACGTGCGACGGAACCTACGCCAACGAATGCAGTGGCGGTGGCGAGGGCAAGGCGAGCAACGACTGCACCGGGACCGGCAGCAGCAACACCTGCAGCGGCGGCAGTCAGTCGAACACGTGCCAGGCCCTGTCGACGAACGCGTGCGAGTCCGGCGGTACGAACACCTGCACCGTGAAGTACTCGAACGGCTGCAACTGGTGGGGCGCGAGCAACACGTCGACCTGCACTCCGGCCACGGCGAACACGTGTTCGATCCCGAGCGCCAACGACTGCGGCTTCTGGGGCGGCAACGCCGCCGCCGCGGTCGCCGTGGACACGGACGAACACGGCGGCGCCGACCCCAGCACCGACGTCGTCTGAACCCTTCGCGATCGCGAGTCCGCCTCGCGCGGCGCGCGTTCGACTGCGCGCCGCGCCCCATTCCATCGACGTGACCCAGAGGTCCGGTTCGACCGGAGGGAGCTGCTCACATGACTACGCAACGCGTCGCCACTCTTCCCGCCACCGCCGCGCATCCGCGCGAGTTCGTCGCGGACCCGGGACGGCAACAGGTCCACCCGGACTCGATCCCGCATCTGCACTCCGTCACCAATCTCGACTTCGACGTGACGGAGAACTGCAACCTCGGCTGCCTGTATTGCTTCAAAGGCGAGATGTACACGAAGAACATGTCGCTCGAGACGATGAAGAAAGCGCTCGAGTGGCTGTTCGAAGCGAGCGGCACTGCGACCAGCGTGAACTGCAATTTCATGGGCGGCGAGCCGACCATGCGCTGGAAGGAGATCCGGCAGTTCCTGCCGTGGGCGCGGCGCCGCGGCGCCGCACGGGGTAAGCACGTCACGTTCAGCATGACGAGCAACCTGACTTTGTTCACCGACGAGATCCGCGACGCGGTCGATCGGTACGGTTTCGGACTCTTGATGTCGATCGACGGCTGCCCGGACGTGCAGGACGCGCAGCGTCCGGCGAAGAACGGCCAGAAGATGTCGGCGATCGTCGAGCATTGGGCGAAGTCGCTGTTGCGGACGCGCCCGGCGTCGACCGCGCGCGCGACGATCCACCCGAAGTACGCGGATCGGGTGTTCGACTCGATGCGCTACTTCAAGGAGATCGGCTTCCGTGAGGTGTCGGTCTCGCTGTCCGAGTACCACGCGTGGGACGAAGCGGCGCTGCAGGCGCTGCAGCACGGCATCGCGCAGACGGTCGACTTCTGCCACCAGCAACATCGCGCCGGCGATCCGTTCGAACTGACGTTGTTCCGGTACACGATCGGCAAATTGATCCACCCGCGCGCGACGGGACGCGACGCGGAGATCGGCTTCATGCCATCGCCGTGCGGAGCGGGCAAGGGCTACATGATGGTCGACTACACCGGCGATATCTGGCCCTGCCATCGCTTCGACGGAGCGGACGCGGCCGCGGGCGCGGGCGGCGGTTTCCGCATGGGGAACATCTTCGGCGGTCAATTCGATCACGCGCTGCAGAAGGGCTTCATCGACTTCGACCACTCGAAGATGCACAAGGACAGTTGCACCCGCTGTCCGGTGAACCCGATCTGTGGCGGCTACTGCCCGGCCGCGAACCTGTCGGACACCGGGTCGATCTACACGCCGCACGACGTGTTCTGCGGCTGGTCGCAGCTCATGTACGCCGCCGCGGAAGAGCTGTACCGCCGCATCGCCGCCGACGGTGAGGAGTCGCTGGCGCGACTCGTCGCTTCCGCCAAGAGCGCCTCGAGCGACGGTCAGAAATGAGTACCGCGGTCGAGTTCGCACCGTGGGTCGTCGTCGACGACGACGGCAATGACGTGCTCGTCGTCGACGCGACGCGAGGCGCGTCGTACGCGCGGTTGATTCCGGAGCGCGACGCGTTCCTCGGTCTGCTCGGCAAGCTCCGCGGTGCTCGCCCCGCCAGCGGAGTCGCGGCTCTGTCGGCGGATGAGCGCCGCCTGTTGGACGAACTGCGCGCTGCGCGGCAACTCGTCGAGGTCGGCGCGCCTCGACCCGCGTGGGCCGAGGCGCACGCCGACGGCACGCCGTTCCTGCGGAACTTCGTCCTCGAGGTCCCCATCGGAGCCGACGCAGCGCCAGCGACCACGGCGATCGATCGAGCGCTGTCGCGCCTGTTCGCTTCGTCGCGAGAAATTCGTGGGCTCGTGCTGCGAGCGCTTCCCGGGGACGCTGCGCCGGATTGGGAGCGCATCGACCACGTGCTCGGCCACGCGGTCGCGGCGCTCCAAAGCGCGTGCGCGCAGAACTCGCGCGCGGTTCCGCGATGGCTGTGCGAGGTGCCGGTCGCGCCGCGTCACCTTTCGGAGGAAGCGCTGGCGATGCTCGAACGGGCAGGCCGGTGTCGTATCGTCGTGCGCGCGCCGGACGACGGTGGGCCACCGTCCCGCGAAGACGCCGAGGCGTGCCACCGCATGGCGGACGAGGGCTTCGAGTGCATCGTCGACGTCCGGTCGTCGTTCGACGGCGACGTGGAGGCGGCGGTCGCGGCGTGGTTGGGCGACGGCCGGTGCCAAGCGGTACGCCTCACTCCCGATCTCGCGCGAGGCGGCTTCGCGGCCACGAGTGCGTCGGTTGCCGATGCGCGCGTCGACCGTGGGATCCAGGCGATGAGCGCGATCGCGGCCCGTCTCGGTAACGCGGTGCAGCGCTCGCAGCCGTGGCGCAGCATCCTGGCCGCTGCCTTCGTTCCGTGGCCGGGCACGATGGGTTGGAGCAAGTCACAGGCGCGGATTCACGTCGACGCCGACGGCCGCTTCGCACGATCGGCCGCGCACGCACGTGACGGCTTCTTCGAGCCGCTCGAGCGGTTGCTCCCGACCGCGGACGAATGGGCCCGTCATTCCGATCGAGACGGTCGCGCGATCGCGGGCGCGGCGTTCGCCGGCTCGCCGGACTGCGGTTCGTGCGGGTTCGCAGCGCTGTGCGATCGGTACGGGTCGCCCGAGGTCGATCTTGCACTCCGTCACGGACGCCCCGACCTCGCCGCCGCGTTCGCACGACTCGAGTGCGAGGTCCGCAAGGACCTGCACGGCCGCCTGCTCGACTCCTTGCGGGAGCAAGCGCGGAAGTTGGCGGCGGCCGGCAGTTTCGATCACCGGACGGTCGTGCGCTTCGCACCGGACACGAAGGACGTCACGCTCGAGACCGAATGATCCGATCGTGCCCCGCGCCCGAACCCATGGCGTTCTGGACGTCGCGGGAGCCGTCGGGTCCACACCCCATACCCCTGACAGAACGTGGATCCATTCGGGGAAGGCCGATGGTCTGTCCTGCAGTGGATTCACGTTAAGTCAGCGCGCGGGATGCGATCGCCGTGGTCACCGCCCGTTGTCGGCCAGGCAAAAGACCTCTACTTTTTTCGATTCCCTCGAGCAGCAGCAGCAAGCGCGCGCTCGACTTCGACGCGATGCTTGCTCTCGCTCTGCATGGTGATCGGCTCGAAGGTGCCGCGCTCGAGCCGCTTCGCGAACAGCCAGAATCCGTTCTTGTCCCAGACCAGGATCTTCACGCGATCACGGCGCTTGTTGAAGAAGGCGAAGAGGTGGCCGGAGAACGGATCGTCACCGAATTGATCGCGCACCAGCGCGCACAGGCCGTCGAACGCCTTCCTGCAATCGACCGGCTCGCGCGCGAGGAAGATCCGGACCGAAGGCGGCAGGCTCAGCATCGGGATTCGAGAGTCGCGATGAGCCGCGCGAGCTCGGCGGAGTCGAAGCCCGGCGCCCGGCGCCGGTCCACCCCGATCGCCTTGCCTTTGCGCGGCGGTTCGTTCGCCGGCTGGGCAGGAACTCGTGGCCGGTGACAACGACTCGACGTCGCGTATCGTGCCGCCCTGAATGTGCGGCCTTCACGGCCTCGTCGGACGGAGCCGATCCCATGAGCGATGTCGGGCGGAACGAACCGTGCCCGTGCGGCAGCGGCCGCAAGTACAAGCATTGTTGCCTTCCGGCGCGGGGGCTGCGGTCCTTGGAGCCGACCGTGGACGAGGCCGCGACGATGTTCTCGTGGCTGCTCGAGCGTCAGGATCTCGACGAATACGCAGAGCTCCGAGCGCGCAACATGTTCGATCTCCTGGGGGACGATCCTCGCTTGCGCGAGTTCACGGAGCGCGGGCTGCAAGGGTTGTGCGCGATCGTGCGCGAAGAGTTCGGGACGGAGGTGTTCGCTGCGCTCGATCGAGTGGCGGCGTCCGGCATGACGATCGCCGAGGAAATCCTGGACGAGGAACTCGATCGGATGTCCTCGACGGCACGCACCTGGCTGAAGTCGCTCGTCGCGTCGTACCAGTCGCTGTACGAGATCAGGGCGAAATTGCCGGGCAAGGAACTTCAACTCCGCGACGTCATCCATGGAGATGTCGTCGTCGCCGACGTCGATCCCGGAGACGACGATCCACCTGCGATCGGGGAGTGCTTCATCGGTCGACTGCGCGCCCGCTCGGGCGCCACGTCGGTCTTCGTCGGGCCGCTTCATCTGCTGTCGCGTGAGGATCGCGACGCGATCGTGTCGGAGTTCGTGCCCGTCGCGATCGCAGCGCAGGCCAAGACGTTGGCCGATCGGAAGAGCCTCGGAGTGCGACTCACGACGGTCCTGGTGCGCGTGACCAACGTCGTGGGCGACGCGCTCGGGTTCGAGCGCAACTCGAAACCATCGACGACCAAGAAGCGCGCTCCGAAGCGCCCGAAGGCGAGTCGATCGTTGCGAGGCCAAGTGATGCGACTCGAGGTGGTACTGCGCGATTCGACTCCGCGGATCTGGCGGCACGTGGACGTGCCGGCCGATGTCACCTTGCCGGACCTCCACACCGTGCTCCAACGCGCGATGGGATGGCAGGACTCGCATCTCCATATGTTCGTCCACGAGCAGACGCTGTACACGATGGAGATCGACCAGGGATTCGATCCCCGGAGTGTCCCCGAGGACGGGGTGCGTCTCGACGCACTGCTGAATCGAGTCGGTGATCGACTCGAGTACGAGTACGACTTCGGCGACGGGTGGACCCACGACGTCGTCGTGAAGTCGATTGCCGAACCCGACCCGGAAGTGACCCTGCCGCGCGCAATCGCTGGCGAACGGGCGTGTCCTCCGGAAGACATCGGCGGGATCGGCGGGTACGAAGTGTTCCTCGATGCACTTGCCGATCCGAAGCATGTGTCCCACGACGACTACGTCGCGTGGATCGGCTCGTTCGATCCCGACGAGTTCGACTTGGAGAGGATCAACGCGAAGCTCGCGCGAACCGGCGCGAAGCGGCGACCTCGGAAGTCGAAGCGCGCGAGCGATGCTTCGTGACGTGGAATGTCCGCGCCTGGACTCGGTTCACTTCCGCCGCGTCAACTCTCCCTCGAGTTCATCGGATCGCGAACGCGAAAGAGCATGACTCATGACCACCGTGAGACTCGACGACCTGCGATCGGCCTACGAGTGGGTGAACTTCGCGGTGAGCGAAGGAAACGCCGCGTACGTCTGCCGCGATACCGGAGCGTTCTTTCTGACTTCGGACCTGGATCCGGGGTCGACCGGCCCGCTTCCCGACGACTTGGGGACCTCCGATCGATACGTCGGCATCCCGGACAAGCGCGATTTGGATCTTGGCAAGACACTCGTGTTCCGCTTCGTCGAAGAACGGATGCCGCATCGGCGCGAAGAAGTCGCCGGGTACTTCGCGCGGCGGGGCGGCTACGCGCGCTTCAACGCGCTGCTTCGGTCGGGCGGCATGATCGCGCAATGGGATGCATGCGAAGAAGCCGCAACCGACGCGGCGCTGCGGTCGTGGTGTGCCGATCACGGGATCGAACTCTTGGACGCCGGCTGACAGGATCGTGTTCGCGCGCGAACCGAACCTACCGCCCGTCCGCCTCCTCCACCCTCCCCTTCCACTCCTCCGCCTTCGCCGCACGCACCGCCGTCGGCTCGGCGGCATTCCACGCCGCATAGAACTCAGCGACGTACCGGACAGCGCGCCGCGTCTGTTCGTTGACGGTGGGATCCGACTCGGCGAGCAGCGCCTGGGCTTCGATGAGTACGGGTTCCGCGTCGGCGAAGCGTGATTGCGCGGCGAGGAGTCGTCCGAGTTCGAGCCGTGCTCCCGCAACGGCGACGTGCGTCGGTCCGCGCTTCTTCTCGACGACGAGGACAACTTCGTCGAGAACCGTCTTCGCTTCGTCGAGACGTCCGACGTCGATCAGCGCGCGGCCGAGCACGATCGCGTCGGGGACGAACTTGCCTTCCTCGGTCCCAAACGTCGCCTTCGAGATGGCGACGACTTCGAGGAGCTGCGCGATGGCGTCGTCGGTCCGCTTCAGCAGCAGCAGGGTCATGGCGTAGCCGTTGCGCACGATCCCCGTGTTCGGATGGCGCGGGCCGAAGACGCGCACGAAGCGCAGGACGGTGTCGCGGCCTACGGTTTCGGCTTCGTCGAGGCGGCCCTGCCGGCGCAGCGTGTTGGAGAGGTTGTTCTGCGTGATGATCGTGTCCGGGTGGTCCTCGCCCGCCACGCGGCGGCCGGACTCGAGCGCGGCGCGGACGAACGGTTCCGCTTCGGCGGGGCGGCCCAGGTTGTTGAGCAAGAATGCGTAGCTGTTCGTCGCGATGATCGTCTCGGGATGGTCCGCGCCGAGAACGCTCCGTAGATCGTCGATCAAGCGTTCGAACAGAGTTGCGGCCTCGTCCATGCCGCCGTTCTGAGCGAGTCCGTTCGCGAGGTTCATGCGCGTGATCAGCGTGTTGACGCCTTGGGGGCCTTCGCTGGCGAGGAAACTCTCGAGGGCTTCGCGATGGAGCGCGATCGCGCGAGGACCGTCCCCCGCGCGTTGAACCGAGCGCGCCAGACTCGACTTCGCGAGCGCAAGGCTCTTGACGTCGTCGGGACCGGCGCGGCCGCGGATCGCGATGGCCGATTCGTAGAGAGGGATGGCTTGGTCGTAGCGGCCACGTTGGTCGTGCAGGTCGGCGAGGATCTGCGCCGCGGTGGCGGTCCGCACGTGCGATTCGCCGAACACCTGCGCGATGTCCGCATAGGTGGACGCGAGCAGCGGCTCGGCTTCGTCGAGCCGCCCGCGCTGCATCATCAGATGGGCGGCGTTGAAGCGCGCCGTCAGCGTATTGGGATGGATCGGGCCGCTGGCGCGCGCACCGATCTCCGCGGCTTCGTGGTACAGCGCCTCGGCTTCTTCGAGCTTCTGCGCATGTTGAAGCACGACGGCGAGGCTGTTCAACGTGACCTGAGTATCGTGAGCGTCGCGGCCTTGCACGCGCGTGCGCATCTCCAGCAGGTCGCGCAGCATCGACTCGGCCTCGTCGATCCGGCCGAGTCCGACGAGCGCGTTCGCGTAACCCGTTCGCGCGCCGAGCGTGGCTCGGTCGTCCGGCCCCGCCGCGCGCTCGGCGAGATCGGCGGCTCGCGCGAACGTGCTCTCCGCGTGCGCGTACTCGTGCCGTTCGAGGTACACCGACGCGAGATCACGCAGGACGATCGCGTACTCCACGGTGACTTCGCCTTGGAGCCGAGCGTAGAGCTCGAGTGCCGCTTCGAGCTGCGGCTCGGCGGCATCGAACATGCCGAGCGATTCGTACGTCGAGCCGAGCAGCGCGCGGATCGCGGCCTCGACGTCCGGCTGTTCACGGAACGCGGTGCCGACCATGGCGGCCGCGCGATCCAGCGATTGCGAGACCTTCGCGTCGCGACCCAGTCCGAGCAAGTTCGCCGAGCCGAGCATGTCGATCAGGAATTGGTTGATCGCCGACGCCTTGCGCACGTTCGACACGGCGATCTGGCGCTGCTCGTCGGCGATGCCGCGAGCCTTCGACTCGGCGTCGCTGGCGGCGATCGCGCGATCGCGTTGGTGGCCGGCGATGGCGGCTTGCCAGGCGAACCCGATCGCGCCCACGAGCAGCGCGGCGGCGATCGCTGCGCCGGAGGCGACGACGACCTTGTTCCGGCCGACGAACTTCGCGAATCGATACATCGCGCTCGGCGGCGCCGCGAGCACCGCATCGCCCGCCAGGTAACGGCGCAGGTCGAGCGCCAACGCGCTCGCCGACTCGTAGCGGCGCGCCCGGTCCTTCTCGAGCGCCTTCATCACGATCCAATCGATCTCGCCGCGCACCAGCGGCGCGAGGCGCGTCGGATCGACACTGCGCTGTGCGGCAACTTCGCGCAGCGTGTCCGTCGCTTGCGCGAGCCGCGTCGACGGGCGTGGCGGATCGACTTCGCGGATCAGTCGCTGGAGCTCGTCGAGCATCGCGGAGTGCAGCGTCTTCAAGTCGATGGGCGGCGTGCCCGTGAGCAACTCGTAGAGCAGCACGCCGAGCGCGTAGACGTCGGTGCGCGTGTCGATGTCGAGGGAGCCCTCCGCTTGCTCGGGGCTCATGTACTGCAGCGTGCCGATGACTTGCTGATGCTCGGTCAGCACGGTCTTCTCGGCGAGCTTGGACGAGGTCGCCTTCGCGATGCCGAAGTCGATCACCTTCGCGTGCGGCACGCCGTCCTGCGTCGCGACCAGGATGTTCGACGGCTTGATGTCGCGATGGATGATGCCCTTGCCGTGGGCGTGCTGAACGGCGTTGCAGACTTGCTCGAGCAGCGCGAGACGCTCGCGCACGGTGAGCTTGTGCTCGTCGCAGTACTCGACGATCGGCACGCCGGGCACGAGGTCCATCACGAAGTACGGTCGACCCGTGTCCGTCGCGCCGGCGTCGATCACGCGCGCAATGTTCGGATGGTCCATCAGCGCGAGCGCTTGGCGCTCCTGCTCGAAGCGCGCGACGACCTGATGTGTGTCCATCCCGAGTTTGATGATCTTCAGCGCGACGGAGCGCGCGACGGGCTTTTCCTGCTCGGCGAGGAAGACGACGCCGAAGCCGCCTTCGCCGAGTTCGCGGATCAGTCGGTAGGGACCGATGTGCGCGCCCGGCCCTTCGCGGATCGGGGCCTCCGCGGCGCCGTCGCCGGCCGCCGGTTCGTCGACGTGCGTCATCGCGCCCCCCGTTCGGACCAGGCCGCGATCGGCTGGTCGCGGTGGGCCGGACTATAGCGCGCGATACGGGAGTGGGTCCGTGCGAGCGATGGCGACGGAGTTGCGGTGAGGCCCTGCCGCGGAGAAGCCAGTTCCCACGATCGCGCGACCTCAGCGATCGATGGCGAGTGTGATGGTGTCGGTGACGGCATCCAGCACGACCTCATGGGTCGTGGCGTGGGGTGTCGATTGCAGCTCGTGGGACGACTCGGTCGACTTGGCGAACCTCGAGCGGTTCGACTTCGGCGAGATTCCCGACGACCGCTTCGTCATGACGTCGTGGCACGAAGACGTATCGCTGCGTGATGCGATGTCGTTCTGCAAGCACGCCGCGCATTCGGGGGTGAACTCGCGGCACACGCTGTTGGTCCACATCAGCGAGCATGGCGACGAGCGGCGAGATCTCGTTGAGTACGGAGCGGCCTGACCGTCACGGGCTGGAGGCCGAATGGTCGTCGAAGGCAACCTCCGCGCGAGCACGTCGCGCCCGCGATAGCATCCACGACCTCGATCCCGGCCTTACGCCGGATGTTCCGCGTCGGAGATCATCCGTGGTGACGCAATTCCGACGCATCGGAGCGTCCCTCGTCGCGTGGGTCGCGGTCTGGGCCTTCTGGCTCATCGTGACCCGCGATTTCCATCCACTGTTCTCGCTCGCCGTGGTCGTCACGACGAGCCTGGTCGTGGCGTACGCGGCCGCCGCGTACGTGAACCACCTCGTGCTGATTCCGCGGCTGAACGGGACAGGCCGACGGTGGTCGTACGCAATCTCGTTGGCGATGACGATGGCGGTGCTGACGGCGGCCGCGCTTGCCGTGATCCGCGTGACCTATGCGGAATGGTGGGGCCCCGACCCCGATCCGAACGGCGTCTTCAAGCACTACGCGATCGACCTGTTCGGGATGGCGGTCCACGTCCTGCTCGCCGCTGGGGTGGTCGCGGTGGTTCGGCGCCTGCGGAGGGCGCATTCGTCGTCGAAGTCCTCGTCAACCGCGGTACCCAGGCGATGAGCGCGATCGCGGCCCACTTCCGGCGGTCGCAGTGCCGTCGCCGATCAGCAAGAAACTTGGAGCCATCGGATCGACTGCGGCGTTGTCGTCGCTCACGATCCAGCGTCAGGTCCCGGCGCGGAGTCTTTTCGACCTCGACCCGAACGGAGCGAAGCGGCGATGACGATGACACCCGCACAGCGGATGAGAGCGATGCGGATCCTGCGGCGCGGGACCATCTGCGTCCTCGCGGGACTGCTGGTCTTCTATCACACCTTCACGCTCTACGACCTTTACGTGGTCAACCGCGGCACCGCTCATACGCCGTTCGACCACCTGCAGTCCGTCCTGCGCGTGTGCATCACGCTCAGTCTCACTTTCGTCATCTTCGGTCGACGTCGGGCCCTGCCCTGGATGTGGGTGAGTATCGGCAGTTTGGTCGCCACTCACTATTGGGCGCACTTCGGCGATCTGCCGGTCGAGTTCACCGCGGGCCGGCACCCGCTCTCGTACCTGAAGGGCTTCATCTTCCCGACGATCATCACTCTGTCGTTCCAAGCGCCCGAGGCGTCGCCCGCTCCGAATGGATCGAACCCGAACCCGCAAGGGACCGTGAACCCATCGGCTTGATTCACGGTCTCCGCCGTCGGAGCCCGCGTCAGGACCGCTGCTGACGATCGGTCGCGGCCAAACGCGGGGCGCAAGAGAAGTTCGATCGGCGCCGGTTTCGCCCAGAACGCGCCGCCGACTTCATGGGCGTGGGACGTCCGGTAGCCGCTAAGGTGACCCGCTTGCGGGCCCCCCGCCGAGCTGCGAAACACAGTGCCGTTCGGGACGTCCGCGATTCCGCTGCTCGTCGTGCATCACGACCGCGAAAGGAACTCGAGGAATGCGCCCACGCACTCGTCTCGCCCTGACCCTTACCACCCTCGGCACGTTCACGATCGCCCAGGCCTTCGAGGATCCCGCGCCGAAGGCCGACGAACTCCGCGCGCTCGACGGCGAGTGGATCTTCGTCGAGGACCGCACCGAGGGCCGCACCCTCGAGCAACTGGGTCCTCCGATGTCGTCCACCTTCTCGATGCGCGTCGAGGACGGCGTCGTGATCCTGAACGGCCACGGTTCCGGCCATCGCGACGTGCGCGTCGCGATCGACGGCACGATCACCGAAGTTCCCGAAGAACAACGGACGGTGCGCTACCAAGGCAAATGGAAGGACGGCGGATTCGAGTACGAAGTGAGGTTCGAGAGCGAGTCGGGCGGCGCGGCGGGGGGGATCGGGATGATCCGACGGTCGTTCCGCATGACCGACGACGGACTGCTCGTCACCGTCGCGGTCGATCCGCCGTCGCGCGGCGAATCGATCGCGATCTACCGCCACGCGGAAGACATCGAGATGCCGAAACCGGCCGAGGCCACGATCGACGACTTGGCGTGGTTGGCCGGCGACTGGGTCGGGAAGCGGAGTTCGGGATCGTCGATCGAAGAGCGCTGGAGTCCACCGCTCGGCGGCTCGATGCTCGCGATGTCGCGGACGGTGAACAAGAACGGCAAGCTGGTCGCGTTCGAATACCTGCGCATCGTCGAGCGCGACGGCGGCCTGGTCTATGTCGCGCAGCCCGGCGGAAAGACGGCGACCGAATTCGTGCTCGCGGAGCTGTCCGAGAACCGCGCCGTGTTCCTGAATCCGCGACACGACTACCCGAAGCGCATCGCCTACGAGCTGTCGGTCGAGGGCGGGCTCTCGGCTACGGTCGGCCAATTGAAGGGAGGCACCCCGCAGCGCTTCGAGTTCACGCGCGAGGACGACTGACTCGACCGCTCCGCGCCGATCTCGCCGCCCGAGGAAGGCCTTCGTTTTTCTTCGGGGGTCCGCTCCTCGAATCTCCGTGAGCGCGGTTGGAGCCGGTGAATCGCCGGCTTCCCGCGGAGCTGCCGCACGCAGCTCATCTCTCTCGGAGCCCGAGCCATGTCCTCCCGACCCCACGCGTATCGCAGTGCGTTGCCGTCCCTCTTCGTCCTGCTCGCCTCGCTGTCCGCAGCGGCACCTTGTGCGCTCGGCACCGAGATCAAGACGTACGGCGACATGGCCACATTCCTCGCCGAAACCGGCGGGTCGTCCGTATCGGGGCCTCTGCCCGACCTCGGCCTCGTGACGACGGCGACGGTCGGAAGCGTCACGTTCGGAGTGGCACCCGGAGGCGACAACCTGGCGATCGGTGCAGTGGGGACTCTCGCGGCGCCCGATTGGTATTCGCCGTTGCCCGGCAACGACATCGCGCTCGGCTTCGAGAACCTGTCGGTCGCCATGGCGGCGCCGGTTTTCGCGCTCGGATGGGAGTTCGCGCAGCCCGACGTCTCGATGCCGAGCTTCGGCGGACTGCCGGTCGACTCGACCTATGAAGTGTCGCTGTACAACGGCGCCGCGCTCGTCGGCCAGGTTCAGTTCACCTCGATCCCGACCGACGTGGTGACGTTCCTCGGCGTCTGGAGCTCGGCGCCGTTCACGTACGCGGAGATCATCGACGTCACGGCGAGCCCGTTCGTCGACGACGACGAGTTCTTCGGCGAGTTCTTCGCGGGCACGACGCCGCTGCCGACCGTGACGAAGTACACGGATCGCTCGACGTTCGTCGGCGCGACCGGAGCGACCAACGCGAGCGGACCGTTGCCGAACCTCGGCTCGGCGACGTCGGTCAAGCTCGGCAGCGTGACGTTCAGCGTCGCGCCGGGGGGCGACAACATGGCGATGGGCGCGTTCGGCATCGCTGGACTCGGGGATTGGTGTCCGCAGAACCCCGGCAACGACGTGGCGCTGGGGTATGAAAACCTCCAGCTCGACCTCGACGAGCCGGTCGTCGCGCTCGGGATCGACTTCGTCCAACCCGATGCGACGATCGCTCCGTGGGGCGGCACGGCGGTCGATTCGACGTATGAAGTCGCGCTCTACCTCGACGGGACGTTCCTCACGGTGGCGTCGTTCAGCGCGATCGCGGTCGACCAACTCGCGTTCCTCGGTGTGTCGAGCCCGACGCCGTTCAACCGCGTCACCATCATCGACGTCACGAACACGCCGTTCATCGACGACGACGAATTCTTCGGCGAGGTCTACACCGCACCCGCGGCCGGTCCGTGGACGAACCTCGGCTACTGGCAGTCCGGTGTGTTCGGTGATCCGGTGCTCTCGGGCAGCGGTCCTCTGACGTCGGGCTCGAGTGGCTCGCTCGATCTGGTGCAAGCGAACGCCGCGACGCCGGTCCTGCTCGTGGTCGCGTTGAACGCGAATCCGACGCCCGCGCTCTGCGGCACGATCGTGCCGCTGCCGGTGCTGGCGACCATCGGCCTGGCGACCGACGCGGCCGGCGAGATCCACCTGCCGTGGGCGTCGTGGAGCGGCGGGCTCTCGGGACTCGGCCTGCATTTCCAATACTTGATCGTGGATCCGACGGCGCCGTGCGGAGTAGCCATGAGCAACGCGCTGCGCGGCGACGTGCCGTGATCGACGTGCGAACGATTTGAGCTCGAGACCAAAGCACGCGGCGGAGCACTCCGTCGCGTGCTTCGTGTTCATCGGGGTTCCACGCCTCCATCGTCGCCGCCCGAAAGTGGCTCCGTGACACCGAAGACGCGGCGCAATACCGTGGCTTCACCAGCTCGCCGCCGAGCCTCGAGCCTTCGTCGTCTCGCCCGAGCGGTGGCCAGCGGTTGGAACAGTCCGAGGGCGCTTCGTGATGCTCGCGTGCCGACGCCGAAGAGTTGGGCGACGTCGCTGGAAACCCCGACGCTCCATTGCATGGTCGATGGCGACGGGAAGAGGCGCGTGGTCCTGTTCAGTGGGCTGTTCCCCGTTCGCTCGGCGATCAGCGAGGACGACGGCGAGAACTGGTCCGAGCTCACGCCGATCGGTGAATGGGGCGGCATCGTCACGATGTCGTCCGTCATCGAGCGGAAGACCGGTCGCGGTCACTACCTCGCCCTGTTCCATGACGATGGGCTGTACTTCGCGAACAGCGGCCGAGCGAACGGTGTGTTCACGCTGTACCGATCGCTGTCGGGAGACGGCGGATCGACGTGGTCGACGCCGCAGCCGATCCATCGGTCCGACGTTGTCCACTTGTGCGAGCCGGGCGCATTCCGATCGCCGGACGGAAAGCAGATCGCGGTCTTGCTCCGCGAGAACCGCCGCGTGAAGAACTCTCACGTCATCTTCAGCGACGACGAGGGTGAGACGTGGACTCAGCCTCGCGAAGTGCCCGACTCGCTGCGCGGAGATCGCCACGTCGCCAAGTACGGCCCGGACGGTCGGCTCTTCATTTCATTTCGCGACGCCCCGCCGAAGCACCTCAGCAGCCCGACGGCCGGCGATTGGGTCGGCTGGGTGGGCACGTACGAGGACATCGTGGATGGCCGCGACGGACAGTTCCGCGTTCGTTTCGAAAACAACCACCACGGATGGGACTGTGCATACCCCGGAGTCGAGGTCCTGCCGAACGGGACGTTCGTCGTCACGACCTACGGTCATTGGACGCCGCAAGAACACCCTGACATCCTGAGCGTCCGGTTCACCATGGCCGAGCTCGACGAGTTGTCGAAGGTCGATGGGACGGCGGGCCCAGCGCCATCCGTGCCCGAGGAAACACCAGAGCGTCCGTCTCGATCATCGAACTGATTCTTTCTCCCTACCACGGCGCGGCACGAACGGCTCATGGACGTTGACCGCACGAGCGACACCCGCGCCCCCGAAAGCGACGCCGCCCGATGACCACTGGATCGCACTTCATCCTCTACGTTGCCGACCAACGGCTCAGCGCGGCGTTCTACGCAGCAGTTCTCGGGATGAAGCCGCGCCTCGACGTCCCGGGGATGACCGAGTTCGTGCTGGCCCACGGTTCGATCCTCGGGTTGATGCCCGAAGCGTCGATCGAGCGGCTGCTCGGTCCGGCCCTTCCGAAGCCGTCCGAGGCTCGCGGAGTGCCACGTGCGGAGCTGTACCTCGTCGTGCTGGACCCGGAGGTGCATCACGCGCGGGCGCTCGCAGCCGGAGCCAAGGAGCTCAGTCCAATGAGCCTTCGGTCGTGGGGCCACGAAGCCGCGTACTCGCTCGACCTCGACGGTCACGTGTTGGCGTTTGCGGCCGATCGGAATCCGAAGGCCGTGCACCACTCTGCGTGAGGAGTCATCCGCCCATGCCCGAACGCGCCTCCATCGAACGCGCGGTTCTCGCGATGTCACGCAATGTGCAGGAGTTCCTGGTTCGACGTGCGCTTCGACTGGTCGGCCCCGTCGACGAACGGGAGCGGCTACCGGCGATGGCCGTCAACGCATTGCGAAGTGCGTAGGCCTCCGACGCGCTGAGGCGCGGCCGAGGCCTACGAACGACGAACCTTCACGACGAGCGTTTCGCGGCCTTGCGCTTCGCGGTCGACGCCTTCACTTTGGTTGCTTTCGCCTTCGTCGCGGACGTGCGAGTCGCGCGCTTCTTCTGCGACTCGGCCCGAATGATCACGGACCCCTTCGCGCGCGTATCGGGGCGCAACTTCGCGAGCTCGAGCGCGGCCACGAACAACGCCTCGATCTCGGGGCGATCGAAGTCCGCGACCGCGTTCATCACGATGTGCCGCACGCCGCTGCCGCCCTTCAACAGCTTCTTCGGATCCGCCGCCGACAGCTTCGCGCCTTGGGAGAAGAACAGTTTGGCTTCGCTCGGATACAGCGCGATCGAGCTCACGCCTTCGTAGCCGTTCTCGGTCGGCGAGTACGCAATCACGAGGGCGTTCTGATTCTCGTAGACGTAGACGATCTCGTGGAGGCCAGGGAGTCGTGCGCGCATCTTCGCGCGCAGCGCCTTCCCGAGCTTGGCCTTGGCCGGCTCGTACTTCGCGAAGTAGCTCTCGAGTTGAGCTTCGGCGGTCGTCATGCGCGGACTCCGGATCGTGCGGGCACTCGCGTCGCAACGTACGTTCCGAAGCGGGGCGTGTCGACGTCGGCCTCGCACGTCGATCCACTCGAGGCCGCGTGCGGCCCGGCCTCGAAGGGGCACCGACATCGACGTGCGCGCGTGCGATGCGGTGGACGCTGGCTAGCATTCGGATCGGGGCGGATCACGAAGGGCTGTCCATTCCTCGAAGGGGTTCAACGTGCAACGATTCGGCAGTGCGCTTGCGTTCGGTCTGGGATTCACCGTCTGGTTCGCGTCGAACGCGGGCGCGAGCGTGCTCGTCGTCGATCCGAGCGGAGCCGGCGGAGCTTTCATGAGCCTGCAGGCCGCGCTCGACGCGGCTGCTCCCAACGACGTGATCCACGTCAAAGGTGGAACCTACGTCGAGATCACGATCGCGAAACCCGTGACGATCGTCGGTGACCCGATGCCGACGATCCGAACGCCGCTGCCGCACGAGTACACGGGGTCGACGCTGACGTGTCCGCCCGCGATCACGCTCGCGGGGCCTGGCACGGGCACGGTCACGCTGGTCGACGTGAAAGCGGCCGGGTTCGCCGACGCGAGTTTCTTTGCGGCGTTCGACGCGATGCTCGCGGGCGGCGGCTTCACGTCCCTCCGCATCGTGGGCGGGTCCGTCACGGGGCCCGACGCCATCTTCTCGACCGGAGTCGGTCCCGGCGCCGCGGCGATCAAGACCTCGATCCCGTTGATCCACCTCGCGTCCACGACGATCGTCGGCGGCGAGAACACGACCGACGTGCCGTGCGCTCTCATGCCTCCGTTCGGGCCGCTCGGGATCGACGCGCCGAATTCGACGATCGTCGTGCTCGACAGCGTCGTGCGCGGCGGCCGCGGTAGCGACACCGTGAGTTGCTTCGGCGGCATTTGCGGCGACGGGTCGCCGCCGCCGTGCCCGTGCGCGTACAAGGGCGGCTACGGCGGCGATGGCATCCGCGCGCAGCGCGTCTACGTCTCGAACTCCCTGGTGACTGGCGGGCCCGGGATGTTGCTCGTCAGCGATTGCGCGGGCGGCGTGCCGTGGGGGCAACAGCCGGACGGCGCTCCGTACGCGCCGGGTGTGGCCGTCGTCGCGCTGAACAACGATTTGACGTCGAGCCCGCCCCTGAAGCTCGGCGGATCGACGACGCTGCAGTGGAACGCGGGAGTCGGGCAACTGCTCGTACTGTCGACCCAGACCGGCGTACCGCTCGATCTCGCGCAAGGGAGGTTCTTCCTCGAGCCCACGGCGCCCATGCTGATCGCACCGATCGCGAGCGGAGTCGCGACCGCGACGCTCCATGTTCCCTCGAGCCCCGTGTGGATCGGCGTGCCTCTCGTGGCGCAGGTGTTCGACGCGACGAACGGTTTGACGCGGCCCGTCATCGACATGGTTCGACCGTGACGGGAGGGGCGCCGACGGTCAATCGCGCGGTGCTCGGTTCGCGACGGATCCCAGCGGCGCCAACTGCGGCGTGACGAATCGGATCGCGCGAGGGGATGCGCGGCGCCGCGGCTTGCGTGTCGGCAGAGTTCCATGAATGCGTTGAAGATCATCCTGCTCTGCGTCGGCGCGGCGGTGTCGTACGGCGTCGCACACGACCTGATCACCGCGCATCTCTGCGTCGAGTACTTCACGATCGGGCATCCACGGATCTTCGACACGGAGTCACCGACCCTTCTCGCATTGGGCTGGGGAGTCGTCGCGACGTGGTGGGTCGGTGCGCTGCTCGGACTCGCGTTGGCGATCGCCGCGACGCGAGGCCCGCGAGTGGTTCGCTCCGCGGGTTCGCTCGTCGGTCCGATCGCGAAGCTGCTCGCGTGGATGGGCGGCGTCGCGTTGATCGCGGGAGTGATCGGGTACGCATTGGCGCGGAACGGAGCCGTGATCCTGGTCGGACATCTGGCCTCCGAGGTGCCGTCCGATCGGCACGTCGCGTTCCTCGCGAACCTGTGGGCGCACACCGCGAGCTACGGAATGGCCTTCGTGGGCGGCATCCTGCTCGACCTTCGGGTATGGCGATCTCGGAGAGGACCCCTCGCGTGAAGATCGTGGCTCGAACTCTCGATCGGCCTCATTCTCGAAAGCTCGCAATGAAGACTGAGTACGACAAGCTCTTCGCGACGGGCACCATCCGTCGCATCAAGCGCGACATCGTGCTCGAAGCGTCGTCCGACGTGATGTACCTGTGTCACGTCCAAGCGCAGCTCGAACGCGACGGCGCTGCGGATGCTTCCACATCCGCAGCGTTCATGATCCGGCTGCCGACGGAACTCCTGGACAACGGTCTTTGCCAGCTCGCGAAGTTCGCAACGCCTCCCGGGTCGACGACGGCCGTGCGCGGATCGCGCCAGGAGTTGATTCGGGCGATCGAGATCCAAGTGGCAGCGAGGAACTCGGACCCCTTCGAGAGTTTCCTCGAGACCACACCGCTCGGCGAGCAGTGGGTCCCTCGCTACAAGGCGCTCATCGACGAACTCTGACGTTCGACCGCGCCTGACGACACCTCGACCTTTGCGCGCGATCGGAACCAGCTACGCGTGCCACCGACGGACGGATGTCCGCAGTGCTTGGCCGGGTGCGACGAGGACCAGGACTTCGATGAAGCGACTTCCGGCCGAGCGATGGTCGACGTTGTTCTCGAACCAATCCGAAACCGGGATGGGGTTCTGGACGGCCGATGTCGTTCTGGCCGACGGCCGCGTGTTCCGGGACGTCATCATCGAGTCCGGCACCATCACGAAGATCCGCGGCCGCGACGACATTCCGTTCGAAGGTGCGGACGTCGCGAGGATCGAGATCACGAATCGCCGATGGGACTGGCGCGAGTGAGTCGCTGACACAAGCCGGATCCGACGCCGTGGGCTACGAGGCGCTTCGTTCGTGTCGAAACCGCCGCCGCGAGTTCTCGCGCGCAAAATCCGGCCACGCCGTGTCCACATTGCGTGTCACACTGCGCGCATGCATTCGAGTCGCCTGCTGTCGATCCTGCTGCGCCTCCAGACCGAAGGGCACGCGTCGGCCCAGGCGCTGGCGGCCACGTTCGAAGTCTCCGTCCGGACGATCTACCGCGACATGGACGCGCTCGCGGGCGCGGGCGTGCCGGTCGTCGCCGAGCGTGGCCGCAGCGGCGGCTTCCGCCTGCGGGACGGATACCGGACGCGGCTGACCGGGCTCGATCGTCCCGAAGCGGAGAGCCTGTTCCTCGCGGGGGCGCCGTTCGCGGCCGAGCAGCTCGGGCTCGGCGGCGCGCTCGAGACGATGCGCATGAAGCTGCTGGCGTCGCTGCCCGAGGACACCGCGCGCGAGGCGCAGCGCGTCGCGGCGCGCTTCCACCTCGATCCCGTCGCGTGGTTCCAAGGGCCCGACGAGCAGCGTCGCTTGCCCGAGCTCGCGCTCGCCGTGTGGACCGGGCGCATGCTGCATCTGCGCTACGACAGTTGGAAAGGCGTCGTCGAGCGGACCGTCGCGCCGCTCGGCCTCGTGCAGAAGGCCGGCCTTTGGTACCTCGTCGCCGCGGTGGATGGCCAGCCGCGGACGTATCGCGTCGGCTCGATCGAACGCTTGCGCGTCGAGAGCGCGCCGGCGCCTCCGGTGCGCAAGTTCGACCTGCGTCGTTACTGGAAGCGATTCGCGCGCGACTACGAATCGCGCATGTCGTCGATGGAAGCGCGCATCAAGTTGCGACCCGCCGCGTTGCGCGTGCTCGGTCGCACGAATCACGCGTTGGCCGAGGTCGTCGCCGCGGCCGGTGCCGCCGATCGCGAAGGCTGGCACGCACTGCGCATCCCGATCGAGTCGGTCGAGGCCGCGGCGAGCGAACTCCTGCGCTTCGGCCCGGACGTCGTGGCGGTCGCGCCTCCGGCACTGGTCGCGCGGATGCGTCGCATGGCGTGCGAAACGGTCGCGCTCTACGAGCCGAAAAAGCGCTCGCGCCGCAAACCCTGACGTTCGGTGTCAGGGTGAGACTCGACCATGCCGGCGTCGCGTCCAGCTCCCGCCACGGTGGCGAGCGTTGCCGCGAGTCCGCGTTCGCCCCGCCGAACGCTTGATCCCGAGGCATGACCATGAACTCCGAAGCTCCGACCGATCCTCAGCGCCGAGGCTTGCTCCAGATCGCGGCTGGCCTGGCCGTCGCCGGCTCGCTGGGCGCAAACGTCGCGCGCGCCGAAGCCAAGAAGCCGGCGCCGACCGGCAAGCTCGGCGACTTCGACTTCCTGACCGGCGAATGGAAGATCCACAACAAGCAGTCGCGTCCCGGCGGTGGCTTCGAGGAGTTCGAAGGCGAGGCGACCGTCACGTCGATCCTCGGCGGTCTCGTCAGCATCGAGGAACTCCGGATCCCGGTGCGCGACTTCAGCGGCATGGGGCTGCGCGTGCTCGATCTCGAGACCAAGCTGTGGGCCGACTACTGGGTCGACGCGAACAGCGGCGTCGTCGGATCCGCGCCCGCGTGGGGGAGCTTCGTCGACGGCGTCGGCCTGTGGGACGGCGACGACAAGGACGGCGAGACGCCGATCATCGTGCGCGGTGCATGGGACGAGATCACGCCGCGCTCGTGCCGTTGGTACCAAGCGGTGTCGCGCGACGACGGCAAGACGTGGGCGGAGAGTTGGGTCATGTATTGGACGCGGGTGTAGAGCGGGAGCTCCGGTAGGGGTCGCGGCCGAGCGGAGCGTTGCCGTGCGCGAAAGACCCCTTTCGCACGACGCGCGCGACGACGGACGTGCATCGAGAACTCGACGTTCGGAGGGTTCTCGCTCGTGCACTCGGCGAATCGTCGACTCGGCCGAACCGGGCCGCGTAACGCGCACGCCGCACCAGCGTTCTCCGCGGCATGAACACATCCGAATTCGACGGCGTCGATCCACCTCCTCGAGAGGTTCCTCCGAAGTTCCGCCCCGAGCGACGCGACGCGAAGTCGCGAGGTGAACCCAAACCTCGCATCGCCTTCGCGACGTGGATGCGCACGAGCCGCCGCTTCGACGTCTACGCCATGGCCGAAGAGGTCCATCTCGACGACCTCGCGGACCCGAGCAACCTGCTGCGACTCGCGCGGCGACAGATCGAGTTGCTCTTCACCGAATGGGCGCTCGACACGCTGCGCTTGTATCGGGAGATACGTCCCGAGTGTTCGGAAGGCGCGGCGCTCATGGCCGAAGCGCTCGCGAAGAACCCTGCGACGATGCCCGACGAAGCCGAAGTCGCACTGCGCGATGCGCTACGCCGCGATCCGCGTCGACGCGTGTGCTTGGTCGAACTCGCGCGGTTGTTGAGCGAGGCCGATCGCCTCGGCGAGTCCGCGGAGTTCTACCGGCAAGCGATCGACGCGGGGGAAGACGACGAGGAGATCTGGTTCGAGGCGGCGAAGGTGATGCTGCGCGCTGGGCAGGCGCAGTCCGCCGACAAGCTCCTGCGCGATCGCGAGGACCAAATCGAAGATCGAGCCCTGCTCGTCGAAACTCTCGCCGAGTGCCGGCGGATGACCGAGCGTGGTCCGGGTGAGTGAGGGCTTGGATCATCGGCGCGCTGAGAACGAGGCTCGGCCGAATCGACAGGTCGACGGAGCGCGGATTGCCCGGCGCGCCGCGCCGGCAGGACTCGAATCATGGAGTCGGAATCCGGTCGCCCGAATTCGGGGCGATCGCGCTCCTGCACCGCCGGCGAAGCGCCGTGGTAGGGTCCGCCGCGCGAACGTCGGATCCCGGCGTCGCGACCGACGACCACGCGATGGCAGGACCGACTCCGATGGATCGAGAACCGAGTTCGACCGACGCGTACCCGCCGCAGGAGATCGCCCGCCGGGTCGAGCGACTCGGTGTCGCGAAGGCGCGCTCGGATGCGCTCACCCTTTTGGTGTTGGCGGTACTCGCCGGCGCGTTCATTTCGCTCGGCGCCCTGTTCTTCACGGTCGTGACGACGGGATCGACACTCGGCTTCGGACCGACGCGCTTGATCGGCGGCGTGAGCTTCGCGCTCGGGTTGATCCTCGTCGTGGTGGCCGGGGCCGAGCTGTTCACGGGGAACAATCTCATCGCGATGGCTTGGGCCAGTCGCCTGATCCGCTTCCGTGACGTGGCTCGGAATTGGCTGCTCGCGTACGTCGGCAACGTCGTCGGCTGCTTGGGGACGGTGCTGCTCGTCGTCTGCTGTGGGACCGCCGGACTCGACGACGGCGCGGTCGGCGAGATGGCCGTGCGCATCGCACGTGCGAAGGCGGAGCTGTCGTCGTCCGAGGTCTTCGCGCGCGGCGTCCTGTGCAACGCGCTCGTCTGTATGGCCGTGTGGCTCGCGAACGGCGCACGCAGCGTGACCGACAAGGTCCTCGCAGTGCTGTTCCCGGTCACCGCGTTCGTGGCCGCCGGCTTCGAACACTCGATCGCGAACTGGTTCTTCCTGCCGTTCGGGATCGCCGTCGATGAGCAGGGCGTCGTGTCGATGGCTGGAGCCGCCCGGAACCTCCTCGTAGCCACCGCCGGGAACATCGTCGGCGGAACGTTGCTGGTCGCCGGCGTGTACTGGGTCGCGTACTTGCGAGCCGACCACCGTGGCGGTGACGGTCGAGCATGAGGGAGTGACGGCCCGACCTCGATGGCCGGATGGAGCGGATTCCATGAAGAACGTCGTCCTGTCGTTCGTCGCAGTGATGACCGTCCTCATCGTGTTGGCCGCACGCATGGGCGAACGGTCGGCGCAGGCGTCGCGCGCCGACGATGTCACAGGGGAGGACGAGATCGATCCCTTCGCCGTGGCGGGGACCGATCGGGACACCGTCTCGTCGGTCCTTCAGGCTGTGCAGGATGCGGTACGCGCGGACGCACCGGCGCGAGTCGCGGAGTTCGTCGAATTCCCTTTGCGTGTGAATGGCGACGGATCGTTCCGCATGATCCCCGACGCCGCTACCTTCATCTCCGAGTACCAAGGCGTATTCACCGAGCGGATCCGCCGTGCGCTGGAGGCGCAGCGAGTCGACGAGTTGTTCACGAGCTGGCGGGGGGTCATGGTCGGCGACGGCGAGGTCTGGTTCGGCGCAGTGTGTGATTCCGACATCGGCGCCGGCGACAGCGAGCACGTGAGATTCCGGATCATCGCAGTGAACCTGTGAAGAGCTCGGTCCGCAGGTGTCCAAGTCGGGTTCAGGCTCCGTAGCGCCCCCGCCATGCGGAGCGCAGATGGGTTTCGTCCTGAACGTCCGTCCACTTCGCCGCACACCGGAGCCGCCCATGCCGAGAACACTCGATCGGATCGCATGCGCGCTGGGGCGGCGGGACGAAGTTCCGAATCAGGAGTTGGCGCGCGAGCTCGCGCGGCTGTGCGATTTCGACGGCGTGAACGAAATCGCGAGCGGTCTGCGGAGCGACGTCAAGGGTGTGGCCGCGGACTGCATCAAGGTCCTCTACGAAGTGGGGTACCTCGACCCGAAGTTGGTCGCGCACCTCGCGGAGTCGTTCCTCGAGCTGCTGACCAGTCGCAACAACCGTCTCGTGTGGGGCGCGATGATCGCGATCACGACGATCGCGCGCGAACGGGCGAAGCCGCTGTACGCGAAACGCAGGTTGCTGCAAGACGCGTTGCGTGAGGGTTCGGTGATCACCGTGGACAACGGGATCAGGGCGCTCGCGATCGTGGCGTCGCAGAAGCCCGCGTACCGCGACGCATTGTTCCCGGTGTTGCTCGAGCACTTGCGAGTCGCGCGACCGAAGGACGTGCCTCAGCACGCCGAGCACGTGTTGGTCGCAGTCGATGGCGCCAACCGGGCGAAATTCATCGAGGCCGTCACCAAGAGGATGGAGGGGATGCCCGACTCGCGTCAGAAGCGACTGCGGAGGGTGCTCCGCGAAGCCGAAGGACGGTAGCCGTGCGTGCGTCGCGGTTCGTCCGCTCGGCCCGACCTCGACCGTCCGCTCGCATCACGACTGCTGTTCGACGTTCTTGAACACCGGATCGATTTCGAACACGACGAGCTCCGACACGATGACCGCGTCGCCCGCGTTCCCGCCGTTGACGAACATCGTGGACTCGAAGCGCGAGGCGCGACTGTCGAAGTTCAAGTCGTCGATCCCGCCGCGCATGTCGAGGACGAAACCACGTGCGAACGTCGAGTGGGTGATCTCCACGTCGTCGGCCGTGTTCGAGAGTCGGATGTCCGTCGTGCCGCCGACGTCGATCTCGATCCCGTCGGTGTCGGGCGTGCCCTTGATCGTGAGCGTCGCGCCCTTCTGCGTCGCGACCGACTCGGCGTTCGCGGTGTGGATCGACGTGATGCCGATCGTGGCCATCAAGATCGTGCGCGTCATGAGGCGGACCATGGGGATCTCCTGTCGTCGGTGTGAATGAGGTGTGTGGTCGGAAGAGCGGGTTCGATTCGAGTGCGCATCGCGCGGGTTCCGCATCAGCCCTTGGCCTCGAACGTCTCGAACGAGGGCTCGACCGAGAACACGATCGAGAACGTGCCCGCGATCGAGAGCAGGCCGCCGGCCGCGTCGGCCGTCACGATCAGCTTGCCACCGACTTGGGTCGTTTGGACGTCCGCGCGTGCCGCGGTCGTGCCGGCGAGGCCGATGGCGAGAGCGAACCAGTTTCGAGGAAGGGCGAGGCTCATCGGGATCTCCAGGGATCGGAGGACGTGTCGTTCGTCCGAGCAGGCGAGGGGGCCGGGTTGCCCCACACGAATTCCGAAGGATCGGGGACCTAGCCAGCGACGAAAACGACACGAGCGATGTAACGCGGCGACGGCCGCACGGCTCGCCTCCTCGTCGGAGGTGTCCCATGCGTGCTGCTCTCGTCGTCCTCACCGCCACCGTCGCGGCGCCCGCGTTCGCCGGGCACGATCTGAACGGCGATGGCTACGCGGATCTGGTCATCGGTGTGCCCGACGAAGCGATCGGCGCGGAGGTCCGAGCCGGTGCGGTGCATGTGCTGTTCGGCTCCGCCGCAGGAATCGTCACCGGCGGCTCGCAACTCGTGCTGGTCACGAGCTTCGGAACCGGTGCGCTGGCGACGAAGGACGACCGGTTCGGCGCGGCGCTCGCGGCGGGGGACTTCGACGGGGACGGCTTCGAAGACCTCGCGATCGGAGCGCCCGGGCGGATGGTGTCCGGGATCCCCGGCGCCGGTGAGGTGTACGTCGTCCGCGGATCGGCGAGCGGCGTTCTGCTCGGCGACGCGCTGCAGGTCCAAGTGTGGTCGCAGGACGCCGAAGGCATCAAGGATCGAGTCGATCTCGATCCGGTGTTCGCCCTGCCTTGGAGCACCGAAGCGTTCGGTCGGTCGCTCGTGAGCGGTGATTTCGATGGCGACGGCTACGCGGATCTCGCGATCGGCGTTCGAGAAACCGTGAAGACGGTCGAGCGCGCGGGAGCGATCCACGTGCTCTACGGCAGCAGCTCCGGGCTCGGCGCGGCGCGCAATCAACTGTGGCACCTCGATGCGCCGGGCGTGAAAGGCAAGGCGAAGGCGCTCGACGATCTCGGCTTCGAACTCGCAGCGGGCGACTTCGACGGCGACGGGCGCGACGATCTGGTCGCGGCGTCGAACGCGCCGATCAAGCCAGGCGTGCGAGGGATGCTGCTCGCGCTGTACGGCGGCAAGAAGGGCCTGCGGGCGAAACGCTGTGGTTGGTTGCCGGTCGATGCAGGAACCGGTGCATACACGGCGGGCGTTTTCGGCTTCTTCAGTCTGGCGTCCGGCGACGTCGACGCCGACGGTCGGGACGATCTCCTCGTCGGAACTCCGTTCCAAGCGGTCGACGGAGCGTCGCAGCCCGGGGCGATCCGCGTGATGCGCGGCACGTCGAAGGGAGTTTCGACCGCGGGCTCGACGCTGTGGCATCGCGATACGCCGGGCATCCTCGGCTCGGTCGCGACGAGCCTGCGACTCGGCATCGCGCTCGCGAGCGGTGACTTCAACGGGGACGGCGCGGACGATGCGCTCGGCGGAGCGCCGTACTCGACCGTGTCGGCGCCGCTGTCGGGCGACGCGTGCGAGATCCACGGAGCGGTGTCGTCGGGACTCACCGCCGTCGGGAACCTGTATTGGAGCGGGGACTCCGCGCTGTTCGGGACCAGTGCGGTGTCCCTGGACGGCTTCGCCGCGTCGCTCGCGACCGGCGACTTCGATTTCGACGGGTTCACCGACGCCGCGTTCGGCGCGCCCGGTCGTGACGTCGGCGCCGTCCTCGATGCAGGCGTCGTCTTCATCGTCTACGGCGACGCCGGCGGTCTCGGGGCGTCGTCGATCGCCCTCGATCAGAACTCCCCAGGAATCGCCGGCGTCGGCGAACTGGGTGACCGATTCGCGTCGGTATTGCTTCGTTGAACGGAACGCGGAGGAACACCGTCATGCGTGCGATTCGCTTCGTCCTGGCATTCGTGGTCGGCTTCGTGGCATGGCATGACGCGAGAGCAGGCATCGATGTCAACGGAGATTCGTTCGACGACGTCGTCGTGGGGATGCCGAGCGAGTCGGTCGACGGAGAGCCGAACGTCGGGGCGATCCTCGTGATTCCCGGCAGCGGGACCGGTCTCAAGCAGGGATCGGCGCAGTGGATCACGCCGAAGGACGTCGGCATCGGGCCGCTCGACGTCCAGAAGGGGTTCGGTGAACGCCTCGCCGCAGGCGATTTCGACGGCGATGGATTCGACGACGTCGCGATCGGGTGTCCCGCGTACTCCGTCGCGGGCAAGAAGAAGGCCGGACTCGTCGTCGTCCTTCGTGGAGGGCCGTCCGGACTGCGCACGAGCGGCGTGAAGAAGTGGTCCCAAGCCAGCCCGGGCATCGCCGACAAGCCGGACTCCGAGGAGAGTCCCAAGGACAGTCTCGAGAACTTCGGCCGCGATCTCGTCGCGGCGGATTTCGACGGCGACGGGCGAAGCGACCTCGCGATCGGCGTGGCCGAGTCGTTCACTCCGTTCCACGAGAAGTCCGGCGCGGTCCACATGCTGTTCGGTTCGAAGAAGGGGCTGCGATCCGCGCGTAGCCGATTCCTGCATTTCGGCGTGAAGGGCGTCCCCGGCAGCCTCGGTGTGTACGACGATCCGAATGGTGCGGACTGGACGAGGTTCGGCACGTCGCTGGCAGCGACCGACGTCGACGGCGACGGTCGCAGCGAGCTCGTCGTCGGGACGAAGATGCCGTACGACGCCGACACGTTCGACTGCGCGCTCGTCTTCAAGGGGGCGAAGAAGGGCATCGATACGGCGTCCGTACAGGTCGTCCCGTACGACGGTGACGCATCGAGCGTTCACGAGAGTCTCGGCACGCCGAACCTGTTCGTGGCCGACCTCGATGCCGACGGATTCGGCGACCTCGTGTTCGGCTGCCCCGAGCAAAGTGCGGCCGACGAGTTGGGAGCTGGGACGATCCACGTGTTCCGCGGGACGGCCGCGGGGATCGATCCGACGACGCACGTGCAGATCGATCGTGGATTGGTGGCGGTCGACGGCCTCGCGGTCCAAGGCGCCCAATTCGGGCGAGCGTGCGTCACGGGCGATTTCGACGGCGACGGTGTGCCCGAGTTCGCCGTCGGCGCGCCCGGGGACCCGATCGCCATGCACCCGTCCTCCGGTTCGGTGCATCACTTCTCGACGGGGCCCGCGCTCGTGTCGACGACGGGCGACTTCACGATCACGCAAGAGGATCCGGGGATCGGCGGAATGGCGTTCGACGTCGAGCAGTTCGGGCTCCAACTCGCGACCGGCGATTACGACGGCGACGGCTTCGAGGACCTGGTGATCGCGGTTCCGGGTGAGAACGTCGGCGGAGGCGCGTACGCGGGCGTCGCCCACGTGATCTACGGCAGTGCGATGGGGTTGGACCTGGCAGGCTCGCAACTGCTGTCGCAGATCGACTTGCTGGCGTCGGACGGTCCCGAGCCTGGCGATCGCTTCGGTGCCGTACTCGCGCGTTGATCGGAGTGCGGTTCGACGGGCTGCTACGCTGCCGCTCCCGATTCGGGATTACGCAGCATGCGCATCGAGATCGACGACGTCACCCGGCCCCAAGTCCTCGCGCTGCTCGAAGGGCACTTGCGGGAGATGCACACGCTGTCGCCGCCGGAGCACGTGTTCGCGTTCGACGCGCGCAAGCTGCGCGCGCCCGACGTCGTGCTGTGGACGGCGTGGGACGGCGACACGCTGCTTGGTTGCATCGCGCTCAAGGAACTGTCGTCGACGCAGGGGGAATTGAAGTCGATGCGGACAGCATCGCATGCGCGCCGCACCGGTGTCGGGCGAGCCTTGCTCGCGCACACGATCGCCGTGGCGCGGGATCGCGGGTATCGAGAGCTGCTGCTCGAGACCGGCCGGCACCCCGCGTTCGGCCCGGCCCAATCGCTCTATCGAAGCGTCGGCTTCCGCGAGTGCGGGCCGTTCGCGGACTACGTAGAGAACGGCAACAGCGTGTTCATGGAGCTGCGCATGGTGGGGGACGAGGACACTCGGACGGTCGAGCAGACGAAGTGCGAAGAAAAGCTCGACCACTGAAACGAGAGACTTGATCGTGGCCGCCGCGCGGCTTGCGCGACGAGCGCTTCGCCTCGCCACGGCACTCGGGCCGCGCAGACCTCTCTTGGTCTCACGAGATCACGGCGCGTCGCCTCCGATTCGGAGGCCCTTCGTGATCGACAGCAGTTCATCGCAGAGATTCTCGTCGATGACCAGCACGGAGCCGATTCCGATCCTCAGCAGATCCCGAACCGCAGCGGCCTTCTGATCACCGCTGGCGACCAGCATCACCGGCTTTCGCTTCTCGGTAGCCTCGATGAGGTCCTCAGGCTCGATACTCCACGAGTGGCACCACAGTCGCGCGACCCACTCGAGGAAGATCGAATCGGCTCCGTCCGAGCGGAACTCCTCCAGCAGGTGGAGCAGGTCGGGGAGTGTGAAGAAGCGCGGGCCTGCCGCGAGTCCCTCCCCGTGCTCTTCGGGCGCCTGCCGGAAGAACCGATACAACACGTCGCCCACAAACGCACCGCGCTGCGCGAGTTGATTGAAGAACGCCTGTCCCTGGTTGAGCAGTTCCTCCCGCCGAAGCGGCTGTGCGAGTCGGCCCGAGGCGCGGAGGGTCTCGCGTAGGCACGCGATTCCATAGTCTCCCAACGCGGTTCCGTTCCGACAGACGGCACCGACACCGAGGCAGAAGACGTCGGAGGCGGCCGCTTCACGTAAGTACGAGCGCAGAATGTCGGATCCCACGCTACAAGCCGCCTGCTGGGCGTCTTCGTTCACCTCTGGGCTCGCGGTCAGAAACCGTGTGATCTCACGGGAATGGACGGCGTGAACGAATCGCGACGGCAACTGGCAGCTCTTGGCCTTGACGTTCCAGCGTTCGAGTCGCTCGGCCATGATCCCGATGAGTCCGGTCGGGGACACGCGCTGATACTCGTCCATCATCGTGACGGTGGTGCTGGCGATCCTCAGATGACTCCACGCGCCGTCATTGACGTCCAGCTGCTCGACCATCCCGTGGAGCGTCGTGCCGCAGCTAAGCGCGAGACTGGAGCGGAACCTGACGTATTCGGCGAGCACGCTGGCTGCTCGACTTTGGACAGCACGGGCTGCTTGGTCACCATTACCACCTCGGTGCCCGACGACTTCGACGTGCTGCAGGGTTGGGAACAGGTTCAGCACTCGCTTGGCGGAGTCGCAGTGTTGTTTGGCCCAGATCTCCGGTGCTCCGACGTGACGTAGGGGATTACGGAACGCGAGCCCGGCATTGCCTCCGACGTGTGTGATGTAGGTTTGCACGATCTGCAGGAAGTTGGCCGCGGTGGTCTTGATGTGATCCGGTTGCTGAACCGGCATCGCAGCCGAAACGTGTGGATCGGGGTTCACGAGCGTCAGGCTCCGTGCTTTGTCAGGAAGCGACGAAACCGCGAACTGCAGTAATCGGACCAGGTTGTAGTCCTGTGGGTAGAAGCCGGTCACGATGATGCGATGCGACAGGAACAGAGTCTTGAGCAAGCTGTAGAGCGCGGGCTCCGATTGCTCAAGCCCCAAGAAGTCGTCCTCGGTCACCTTTGGCTCACGGTCCCAGCGTCGCTGTTCGACGTTCAGGTCGCCGTGGACCTTGATCAGATTCGTCGCCGTCAACGACAGGTGCTTGAGTTGATCGGGATGGGTAATGACCTCGAGGTTCGAGCGGTTCGGCGAGTGAGCGCGGAAGCCGTCTTCGATCAGCCGATCCCAGTTCGTCGTGATGATGAACCGAAAGCAGTTCAGCGTCGCAAGGAGTTTGTGCTGACGCAGCGGCAGGGTGGGGAAATGCGTGAGACATAGCTCGAGGAGACGCTCGTTCAGCCGAGGACTGTCGAACTCCCGCCGATAGAAAAGCGCGACCTGCGCGAGCGACAGGGTCCGGAGTCGCTCCAAGACCTCGTCGCTGTGTTTTCCATTGAAACTCAGGTCGTTCAGCAGAGCGACCTTCACCTGTTCACCCGTCAACCCTTGACGCGCAGCGTCCGGCGGAGACGGAAGGCTGAAGCCGGCACCGACGAACAGGATGGCGCGGCCCTCTCGAATGTCGTCGAGGACGCCACGCAGCGCAGGAGTCTTGAGCAGATTCCGCCGCGTCTCTTCGACCTCGTCGATGAGTTTCACCTGGTCCGGTGCGAGTGACCACTGGCGCTTGACGAAGTCGACGAAACTCGAACGCCACGGATTCCGCCGACAGTCTTCGGCGTAGAGCTTCTCGCCTCGCGTGAATTGCTCCCGCGAGATCACACCGCGAACAACCAGATCTTCCATCAACGACATCGACGGCCCCCGAGGTCATGCGATCATCCGACGGCGGAGCATAGCGACGCACGTCGATCGGAGTAGGCATGAAGTTGGACACCGTGACCGACGGATATCGAATCGGAACGATCCATCATGTCGTCCAGAGCGAGTCGGGTTGGGATGCATGCATTTCGCCGACCGGAGTCGGGTGGGGTTCTGCGCAAATGCGTCGATCGGAGGTCACGAAGTCCGATCGAGACGACTACGACGCATGGGGCCGATCGGTACTCGGTCCCTACCTGAGCCGAGGGCGTCGGCCGCAAGTGTCTCGCACCCGGCGCGTCTCGCGTCACGAGCGAAGTTCGTGGATGCCTCGTAGCGAACCTGCGGTGTCTGCGAGTGGATCGCACGCCGCGCCGCCCTGGGTAAGGCCGGCAGTTCTTCCGACACTGTGGACGGATCGTGTCGGTGGATGCATAGGATCGTGTTCGCACGGTTGGAGCACACCGGGTGGGGACCGACGGCCGAGACGTACCAGCAGGATTCATGGCCGCATGCACTCGAGCCCGCGCGCCGATCTCATCTCCCGCGTTCGAGAAGGACTGGTCCATGAACCGAGACAGTGTTCGCTACAACGCCGCGCAAGCTGCCGCGGACCGCAAGATCTGCGACCTCTTGGCCAAGCTGATCGAACAGCATCTGCCCGAAGCCGAGAACAAGGTCTGGCACGCGCATCCGGTGTGGTTCCTCGACGGCAATCCGATCGTCGGATACAGCAAGCTGAAGGACTGCGTGCGGTTGCTGTTCTGGAGCGGCCAGTCGTTCGAGGAAGACGGCCTGACCGTCGAAGGCAAGTTCAAGGCGGCCGACGCTCGCTACACGTCCAGCGATCAGGTCGACGTGAAGGCGTTGGGGCGTTGGCTGAAGAAGTCGCGCGACATCCAATGGGACTACAAGAACATCGTGCGTCGGAAGGGCCGCTTGGAACGGTTGAAGTGAACGGAGGCCACAAGGCCATGGCGAAGCGCAGTACGTCCTGTTCTTCGTCCGCACGGCATGGGACGCGGCGCACGGCCCGCGGAAGTTCGTCATGAAGCGACAAGAAGCACGAGCACCGAAGTCGGCGTCGCCGGAATCGCGTCCGCGGCCGCCGAAGCTGCTCGCGAGCGGGAATCCGCAGATCGCGAAGGGCGACGGCGAAGCTCCGGTTCAAGCGTTCATCGACGCGATGCCTGGCTGGAAGCGCGAGGTCGGTCGGAAGCTCGACGCGCTCGTGTCGCACACCGTGCGCGACTTACGCAAAGCGGCGAAGTGGAACTCGCCGTTCTACGGAGTCGACGGTCAGGGCTGGTTCCTGAGTTTCCATTGCTTCACGAAGTACGTCAAAGTCACGTTCCTGCGCGGAGCTCTGCTGGATCCGTTGCCACCCGGCGCATCGAAGGTCCGGAGCACGCGCTACCTGGACATCCACGAGAACGAACCCCTCGACGAGGAACGGTTCGTCCGTTGGGTGAAGCAAGCCGCGGCGATCCCCGGCTGGAACGGCGGCTCGAAGAGCGCCGGCGGCGTCGACCTGTAAGCGGCCCCGCGGCGAGATGCGGGAGCGGGAGATTCGATGTTCTGGCGCGCGTTGCTCGCGTTCGTGGCCCTCCCCGGCGTCGTCGCGTTCGCCGTTCCGTTCGCTTGGCTCGCGTGGCGAGGAACCCTAGAGATCGTCCACCGTGGCGGCCTCGGCGTCGTCGCACTCGGAACGATCGGCCTCCTGTGGTGCGTGCGGGACTTCTACGTACGTGGCGAGGGCACGCTCGCGCCGTGGTCGCCCCCGCGAACGCTGGTCGTCGTCGGCTTGTACCGTTTCAGCCGTAATCCGATGTACGTCTGCGTTCTGGCCGTCGTGTCCGGCTTCGCGTGGACTTTCGCGTCGCGTGCGGTCGCCGCGTACGCCGTCGTCGTCGCTTGCGGATTCCACCTGCGGGTCGTACTCGGGGAGGAGCCGTGGCTCGCGGCGCACCACGGAGCCGCGTGGTCGGAGTACGAACGGCGCGTGCGGCGCTGGATCGGATGGAGGGAGGGGCCGACGTCGTGAGTTCGAAGCTCGCAGGCGCGTCGCGCGATGCCGCACGACGCGCCTGCGAGACTCGCGTGTCGTCAGTCGCGTTCGATGCTCTCGATTTCGCGGATGCGACGGTCCTTGTCGGGATCGTCGATCGATAGTGGGCCCAGTGCCTCGCGCAGTCGGTCCGCCGGTCCTGGCGGTACCCGCGGTGTCGACGGTTGGTTCGGGTCGGTCCGCTTCGATCGGTCCCCGGGCTTCTTGCGGTCTCGTTCGCGGCGCGCGTCGTTCTTCGCCGCGCGCGTGAAGTAGTCCGCACGGATCTGATCGAGGACCTTCGCCAGTTCGGCCGGCGTCAACTGCGTCGTCCGGATCCTCAGGTCTTCGAGCGAGTCGGACAGAGCGGCGAGTTCCTGCACGGGAATCCCCAAGCTCGGTGACTGGATCGACAGGAGAACGTAGCTTTTGTCGCGGAACGGCTCGGGGACCGCGCCTCCGTAGCCCGGAAGCAAGGTGCACAGCGAGCGATCCTGGACGACGAACAGCTCACGAGCCGTAGCCGACTGCAGCGCGTCGATGTCGGTGCGATGGACCAGTCGGCCATCGGCGAATCCGGGCTCGATCAGCGAGTTGCTCGGAACGCGCAGCGGGTCACCGAAGAAGTCGGAGTAGGCGTCGTAATCGACTCGCCCCGGCAGTGCGTTGAACAAGTCGAGCGTGGCAAGACGCGAGACGTTCGCGAGGGTCCACAGGATGCCCTGCGGCAGGTACTGCTCGTACTTCTGCGGGACGACGAATCGGTCGACACCCTCGGTCTTGATCGCCGCGACCATGCCGACCCGTGGAGTGATCACGTGCGTGGCCGTCCGCGACATCCCGGGCAGGACGTCGGCATCCCGTTCGAACGTCGTCGACGCATTCGTCGTCAACCCGATGTCGAGTGCGAACTCGACGTCGTCCGGGTTGTTCGCGACGAGGAACGACAACACGGCCTGGAACGCGGACAGTTCGGGTGCGGAGGCGTTCTTCAACTGCGAACTGACGGCCGCCGCGCCCTGCAGCAACTTGCCGATCCGCTGGTTGTCGTCCTGATCGAGTTCGAGCACACGGATCGACAGCAGGATGTCCTCGTCCTTGTATTCGATCGCAGGCAGGACGACGACGTCACGCAAGGATCCGCCGGCGCCTTGCAGTCCGGCCTGCGTCAGCTCCTGATCCTGCGTGTTCATCAGGATGCGGTCGTAGACGAGTTCGGGGACCGCCGAGTCCGGCGAGCGGATGCGACAGCGCGTGAAGATCACGACTTCCGGAGCGCCGACGGCGTTCAGGTAGCGCACGAAGTGGTCGGCGAGGCGGATCTCGAGGCAGTCGTTGGTCTCGATCAACTGGTCGAAGCGATCGGAGTCGCCGCTCTTGGCCGCGTCGTCGCCCGTCGTGGTCGTCGCGGTCGAGCCCGAGGATTCGCCGCCTCGGGACGACGGCGGGGCGGTGGACGCTTCCGCTCGATCGTCGATCACTACGTCGATCGGGATCAGCGATCCGCTCCGGTTCATTTTCGCGAGCTGGTAGCTCTTGGCGGTCGGCTGCGAGATGCAGCCCACGACGGCGAGTGCGGCGGTACACACCGCGGCGATCGGGACGGATCGCCGAAGCGAGAGAAACGACGACGACATCGGACTTCCTCCAGTCGAGTTCGTTGAGTGCGTGGAGATGGCCCCACCGAGAACGACGTCGCTCCGCGTCGACCGCCACGATTTCCGCGTCGTCCGCTCGCGTGCCGCGGTGACTCGGCCGAACTCACGAGGTGTCCGAGGCGGCGGCCGCCGCCGTATTCACGGACGGTTCGCGTCAGTCCGAGCGCTCGATCGCCTCGATGCGCACCCGCGCGGCGTGCGCGAGTTGGATGACGACGGAGCAACCGGCGTCGATCTCGTGGGCCTGAGGCTTGGGTTTGCTCGGCAACTCGAGGAACAGCGGAACGTCCGTGCGGTGGGGGCGCTTCGGATTCGGTTCGCGGACGCGGATCGTCGCTACGGTCGCCTTGTCGACCAGGACGGCGTAGCTGCCGGCCTCGACGAGCACGGCGATGAACAAGTCACCGGCGGGGAGCGATTGCCGTTGGTCCAGGACGGTTTCCCGCGAGCTCGCGTCCCACCGCTCGATGCGGACGTGATAGCGACCGAAACCGTGGGAGACCGAGAACACCATGAACCCGTTCGTCACCAGGCGATCTCGCGGAGCTCCGTCGTGTTCGCAGTCACAGGACCGCGCGTCCGCGAGCCGCGCGAGATCGACATCGCGCTGCGGGATCCGTCCGTCGTCGGCGACCTCGACCGCCTCCCGATGGACGAGTCGACCGTCGCGCTCGACGAAGACGTCGAACTTCCCCGGCCGGTCGAATCGATGCCCGATCGCCGCACGCACGGCGAGCTCCGACGAGTCGAGGCTGCGCTTCGAGAACAGCGCGCCGTTGATCTGGTTCGCGTTCCGGACCGAACTCATGAGCCAGCTCCGATGTCTGCGGTGATGACCAGTTCGTCGTCGTCCGCCGTGATCTTCACGTCGTCGATCGGGATCGAGACCGGCAGCAGGTCGCCCTCGGCCTCCATGACGACGAACGGATCGTCGATGCGGAAGAGCGGGACGCAGCGGCCGAAGTACGCGGCGACCACCTGGATGACGACGTCGAGCAACCCGAACGACACGTTGAACAAGTCGGAAAGCCATTCCTCGAAGTCGTCCGGCGCATCGAGCACGGTCCGGATCAGGTCCGTCGCGCTGCCGATGACGGCGAGCACGAGCGTTCGCGCCGAGCCCTCGGGCAACAGCCCGAAGACGGCGTTCCTCAGCGCGCCCTCCACCAGGTCACCGGCGACATCGGGGAAGTCGAAGAGGTCGACGTCGACCGGACCCGGCGCCAGGTGCACGTGCCATTGCTTCCGATCGGTGGGGAATGCGTCGAGAAGTTCTCCGGCGACCAGCAGATCCCGCACGGGCTCGCAGGGAACCGGTCCGTCCGGCCCGGGCGCGGCGGGATCCCAGTAGCGGACCGCGAACACGGATTCGAACGACACCTCCTGTCCGACGTACGGTGCGAGGTCGACCGCGACGGACACGTCCGTCGACGCCGTGAACACGCAGTAGCGGGGCAGGCAGATCCTCAACCAACGGGTCCCGATGCAACCTCCGCCGACACAGATCGAGGGAAGATCGATCTCGAGCGACAGCGTCAGTCGACTCCAGCGCACGTCAAGTTCACCGACCTTCACCGTCCCGTCCTGGCGCAGCGAGACGTCGCCGTTCTCCAATCGCGCCCGAGCGTCGATGCCGGCACGGACAGCACCCAACGCCACCGTTTGCTCGAAGCGCATCGCGAAGTTGCGCTGCAGCAGTTCGAACGCGGTCTTGAACGTCGACTCGGACACGGCGACCGTGATGCGACTCATGTCAGAAGTCCTCCACGACGACGTCGACGAACACGCGGAGCTCGTCGTGCTCGACCGCGGGGTTGTCGGGGACATCGGCGGGCGCCGCGGTCGGGACCAGTCGCACCCGCTGATCGAGCTCGATGGCGTGTCGGCGCATGACCTTGGTGACGTCGAGGACCATGGCTTCGATCGACTGCGACAGCCGAGGGAAGATCCCGAGTCGCAAGACGGCTTTGATGTAGCACTCCAAGGTGCTCTCGAGCGGCTCGGGGCCGATGTCGACGAACTCGAATCCGTCGAGCGCGATCTTCAGCCACTTGCGACGCGGGTCGTCGATCGGCGCCCAGACGAAGTGCGCGACCACGTACGTATCGAGGCAGAAGCAGCGCAACTTCTTGCCGAGTTGCGGAACGACGGGCGGTGTTCGTCCCGGCGTGCGGTCGGGCTCCTTCTCGGCGCGACCCTTCGTGTCCTTGCCGGTCGCGCCGGGCTTCAAGTCCTCGAAGCGACTCGCGAGATCCCGGCCGCGCGTGACGACGCGCTCGATGGCCTGCAGTTCCTTCGCGAAGAAGTCCTCGCCCGGGCAATCGATCGCGAGGCACGTACGCAACCGCAACGCGAATCGTTGCGGTCGCAGCGGCCGCAATTCCGCGGGCAGGCCGATGACGTCGTTCGGATGGAAGTCGAGCTCGAGCTTCGAGAACTGCAGGCACCAGTTCAGGCCGATGGGATGCTCCGCTGGCGTGCCGATCACCGGGATCGGGTCCATCTCGGTGAACAGCGGGTTCTCGGCGTCCAAGACCTCGGGGTCGACATCGATCGGTTCGCAGAACAGCTCCTCGTGGCCGCGAAACGCGCTCGTCGCGTAGTGGAACAGCGACGGTCGTTGCCGCCGCAGATGCTTCAGGACGCTGGCGATGCCCGATTCATCGATGCTGGCGAAGAGATGGCTGCCGTCGGTCAAGACCATGGGCCCTCGCGGTTTCGTGGTGCGCACCGCTGGCGGCGCGGCTCGTGCGAGTGCACGCGTCGCTCGTCCGCGGTGACTAGTGGATTCGAGGTCGCAGCGGGCGTCGCTGGCGCTCGATGCCCTTCTCGCCCGGCGTGCACCACGCAAGCGCGGCGACGTGTCCGCCAAGATTCCCTCGGAATTTCACACCGCGAATCCGCTCGCAGCGGCCCTGCCGAAGCGGGGCCGAAGACCACCGCGGTGTCGTGCGTCGAATGCGATCGACTCCCTCGAGGCGGCCTCACTCGACTCGCGCGTCGAGTGGCGACGCCCGACGACATCGCGTAGGGTCAGCCCGCTCTTCGACTCGGAGTTGGCATCGGACTCCGCATGCGCATCGCAGCCACCATCGTCCGCGTCGTCTTCGGTCTCATGTTCACGGTGTTCGGACTGAACGGCGTGCTGACGGCTTTCGGCAAGCCGGTGTTCCCACCGCCGCCGGACCTGCCGGAAGCGGTGACCGCGTTCTTCACGGCGATGGCGAACACGAAGTACATGCTGCCGATGATCGGTGCGACGCAGTTCGTCGGTGGGCTGCTCGTCCTCGTCGGTCGATTCGTGCCGCTCGGACTGACGCTGCTCGCGCCGGTCATCGTGAACATCGTTCTGTTCCACCACTTCGTCGACCAAGACGGCTTGGCGATCGCCTACGTCGTGCTGGTGATGGAGCTGTTCCTCGCCTGGGAGTACGCGCCGGCGTTTCGCGGCGTGCTCGCCGCGCGCGGTGCAAGGCGTTGGAACCGAGGTCGGGCGTCGCGGAACGCGTGAGCCTCACGGCTCACGCGTTCCAGCGTTTGCCGTTCGTTACGGGCAGACCGACAGGTGCACCGCGTTCGAGGCCGTGAACACGGCCGTCGACGAGAGACCGGCGACTTGGACGTAGACGTCGGTACCGATCAGCCCGGAGTCGTTCGGGATGAACAACGGGACCGTGAACGAACCCGACGCATCCGTCGGGAGCGGGATCACGATCGAGCCGGTCATCAAGGCGACGAGCGTCGGCGACAGCGGGATGTGTGTCGGCGTGAAGTCGAGCGCGAAGTAACCAAGGCCGTTGCTTTGCATTCCCGTCGCCGTGAAGTTGACGGTCGTCGAGATCGAGCCGGACCCGGTCGCGCTGAGGTCGAGCGTGTGTGCCGTCGGGCTGAGCTGATCGTAGGTGCGCAAACCGCAGCCGGGGTCGTTCAACGTACCTGGCGTCGGAGCGGCGAACGTGACCGACAAGCTGCCGCCATCGGTCAGTCGACCGGTCGAGACGTTCGCGACTTGAGGTCCGAACGTGACGCTGTCGAGCAGCGTCAGGCCGTCGGTGTCCCACAACCCGATCTCTTCGCCACCCGCGGACAACTTGAAGTCCGCGTGCGTCGGGCCCTCGGTCATGTCCTCGTCGGCCCAGATCAACAGCGTCTGGCCCGGCGCGATCTGGACGCCGCTCGGGAACTGCCACTTCGTCGGATTGCCGAGCGTGTCGGACATGTACTTGCCCGACAGGTCGATCGTCGTCGTGCCCTTGTTGTAGAGCTCGACGTAATCCTCGAACGCGCCGGCCGGATCCTGGATGACCGCGGTGTTGCTCGCGAGGAACTCGTTGATCACGACGTCGCTGGCGACCGCTCCGCCGGGGAACGTGATGACGCGCGGGTCGAGCTCGGACGTCTCCGGTTCGAATCGTTGCGGCGAAAACGTAGCGGCCGCCGTGGCGCCGACGTAGTAGCGCACCTTCTGGCCACCGACGCCCGTGACGGGGAGCAGCACGCCGTAGAGTCCGTCACCTGCTGCGCCATCGTTCGCCGTGCCGGCATCGGTCATCGCGATGCGAGAGTACGGCGCGCTCGGAGTCGGTTGGTAGTAGAGCGTCACGCTCGCGATCGCGGTCGATGCCGCGACGTTGGCCGTGATGTAGATGTTCGCGCCGGGCGTGCTCGAGCTGTGGTTGAGGTTCGTGATCGTGGGAGCGACCGCGGCGACCTCGGGGTTGGCGAGCAGATTGGCGCGGCGCTGCGTCACGAACTGCTGCAGGCCGATCAACGAGCCGCCGAACGGCGGACTGCCGCCGAGATTGACGGTGGTGGTGAAGTTGTTCACGAACAGCGTGTAGCTGTAGAGCTTCTTCGGATCGGCTTGCACCGCGGCATCGATCAGGTTGCGGCGCGCCGTGAATTCCGGCCCGAGCACGGCCCAATCGAGTTCAGCCAGCGCGGAGCGCAAGTGGGCGAAGTAGCGACCGCGCATCTCCGTCGACGCCAGCACGTTGTTCAGCACCGGTTTCGTCGTTTGCGTGAAGTGGAAGTCGGCGGCCCACGTCGCGACCGTGAACGTCTCGTTGCCGTCGGCCTGATGCAAGTAGGCGCGGCCATCGATCGGGTTGCGGTAGTAGACGAAGTCCGCGCCCTTGTTCACGTAGCTGTCGTCGTCCGAGAACAGGTTCTCGAACGCGACGGTCCACGACGACGGGTCGATCGCGAACTTCTGGTCGATCGTCGGCCAATTCGCGGAGGGCGTGTTGTCGATCGCCAGGCACAGCGCGATCAACTCGGCGACCGGGTTCGCGAAGCCGCCCGGGTCCTTGATCTCGTAGCCCGAATACGAAGAAGGGTTCGTGCCGACGTATTGCAGGCCCGGACCATTGGGGTTGTTGGCGCACTTCACACGCATGCCGTCGGCGTCGTCGAAGTGCTCCTTCAGCAGGGTCTTGTCGTACTGCTGGACGTTCGCGTACACGCCCCAGTTCGACCCGTTCAGCGTCAAGTTGATGTGGTTCGCCCTGCCGCACGGGATCCACTTCGCCAATACGTTCATGTAGACGACCTCGCGACAGAACGTCGGGTCGTGGAACGAGTTGTTGAAGTTCAGGTTCTTGTAACCCATGACCGTCTGGTCGGGGTGGACGCTGTCGGTTTCGATGTTCAGCGACACCTTTTGCGAGCCGGACGGCAGAGCCGTGTACGAAGTGTTGCCGCGGATGCGCACACCGACGTCGGGGTACGTGACGTTCTCGACCGTGAGGTCGGCCAGGATGTTGGTCTGGGACACGTAGTTCTGCTGCAGCAGCGTCCACCAGTTCGCGTCGTGGAACTGGAGGTCGACCGTGCGCAGCACGTTCACGTCGTAGAAGTCTTGTCCTCGTGCCGAGGAAGCGCCGAGGATCAGGGCGAGGAGCAGCATCGGGCGAAGCATCGCGGGGACTCCAAGGGGTCGGACGTCGAGGGGGTTGCGTGGGTGGGCATCCCCGCCGAGGGATAGGCGGGATCGATTGCAACCGATGAGAGCCGACGACAGGGCTTCTGACTTTTTGGAAATCGAACGAAATCTTCATCTGCGCAGTGAGGATCCCGCGCCAGGGACTTCGCGCCCGGGGTGGACGACGCCGGTCGTCGCATGGGCCCGTCGATCTGCTCGCCCTTGATTCCTCCGCGCACTGCCCGTGGACTGCCGGCGCCTCATGAGCGAATCGGGTGGGTTTCGCGAGTCGAGCCAAGTGAATACCGGGGGCGGACACCGCGACGTCGGATTCGACGTCGCTCGGGCCGTCTTCATGGTCCTCGGCATCGTTTCGCACGCCGCCGTCATCTATCGCGAAGGCGAGCCCTGGCGCGTCTCGTCCGACCAATCGCACGTCGTGTTCACGTGGATCACGGACTTCATGCGCGCGTTCCGCATGCATGCGTTCTTCGTGATCGCGGGGTACTTCTTCGCGACGTCGATCCAGCGCTACGGCGCGAATGGGGCGCTGCGGGCCCGCTTGGTCCGGCTCGGCGTGCCGTTGGTCTTCATCGGGTCGACGGCGAACGGCGTGATGAACGCGTTGAGCACGTACGCGCGGCTGCCCGATTCGGTTCTCGACTACGTCCTGCAGGGCGCGTGGCTCGGCCCGCTGTGGTTCATCGGCAACTTGATCGTCTACTGCGCGTCGTGGGCGCTGATCGACGGGATGCTGCGTCGACTGCCTTTGCCGGCGGAGCCGCGCGCCGTGCACCTCGCGCTGGCGACGGCGTTCGTGCCGGTCGCTTCCGCCTTGCTGTCCGCGCTCGGCAACCGCGTGTGCTCGTCGGTGGTCGTGTTCGTGTCGTTCCCGCAGCTCTACGAGTTCGCTCCGTTCTTCGCGCTCGGAGCGTTCGTGCAAGCGCGGCGTGCGTGGCTGGTCGCACTCGTGCAGCCGCGGCGAGCGTGGAGCGTGCTCGTCCTCGCCCTGATCGCCATGCAAGTCGCGACGGCGACCGGACTCGAACAGCGGTCGTACACGCTGATGCTCGGGGTGCGCCAATTCATGCGGTTGGCGCTCGCGCTCGCGATCCTCGGATCGTTCCGCGGTGTGACCTCGCCACCACGCTGGGTGCGTCGCATGACGGCCGCGGCGTACACCGTGTACGTCCTGCATGCGCCGGTCGTGGTCGCGCTGTACGTCACCCTCGAGCCGCTCGAGCTCGGGATGGCGGTCACGTTCTCGATCCTCTGCGTGGTCACGGCGATCACGACGCTCGCGATCCACGAGCGCATCGTGGCGCGCTCTCCGCTGGCCGAGTTCTTGGTCAACGGCGCCAGGTCACGCCGCAATGCCAAGAGCGCAGCCGTCTCCGCGGGCTGACGAGGGTCGCGGTTCACGCGCCCGACCGCCGTGCCGCGCGTCAATCGACTTCGGGCGTGACGTTCGCTCCACCGGTCGCGAACACGATGTCGACGAGCGCCAGCGTGCCATCGTTCGCGAGATCGAGTCGGTTGTGCTTCGAGACGCAGTCGACGAGTTGAACTCCGGTCGAGGAGTTCTCGAAGCCCTCGGCGTCGCAGCGCAGCGCGATGCAGGCTTCGAGGCGGGTGTTCGTGGCGTCGGGGAGGATGTCGAAGCCGTCGACTCCAGCATCCTTGGCGACGCAGTCGCGCAGGACGTTGTTCGCCCCGGAGATGCGGAAGGCGTCGCCGCCGCACGTGGTGACGACGTTGTTCTCGATCAACAGGCTCGTGCACGACGAGATCTCGAGGCCGGAGTTGCCGTCGCCGCCGGTGTTCTTCGCGCGGTTGCCGGTCACGAAGCCGCCGGAGCATTCATGCACCGACAGCGAACCGCCGCTCGAACTGCTGACGAAGTTGTCCCGCATCTCGATGTCGACCCCTTGCGAGATCGTGATCGCATCGCTGCCGTCGACGGACGTGAAGAGCTTGCACTTCTCGATCACGGCGCGATCGCCGGAGACGAACAGTCCGCCGGAGCTCAGGACGACGTCGACGTTGGCGATGCGACAGTCGTTGCCGTTCAGGATGACCGCGCCATCCCCCGACAAACGGATCTTGCACCGCGTCACTTCGACCCCGTCGCTGTTGCCGCCGGAGGTCGAGATGGTCGATGCATTGCCGCCCTCCGTGACCGTGAGCTTGTCGAGCACGGCGTTGGTGGCTCCGAACATGCGCACCGAACCGGAACCGGACGCGCGGAACGCGCAGGACTCGACGCGGACGTTCAGAGCTTGGTCGATGACGATGCCGTCGCCGTTCGAGCGGAACACGCACTTGCGAATGCGAGCGGTATCGCCGAACACATGGACGCCGGTTTCTTCATTGCCTTCGAACGCACATTTCTCGATCAGGGCTTGCTCACCGACGATGCGGATCCCGTCGCCAGTGTCGAAACCGAGCGTCGCAGCGTTGCGGATCGAGAGGCCGCGCACGGTCGCGCCGTTCGCCTGGATGTCGATCCCGAAGCCGAGGGCCGCTCCGCCGGGGCCGCGCACGTCGAGGATCACCTTGCCCTTGCCTTGCAGGATCAGCCCGGGCTTCTGCAGCGGGATGACGACCGCTTCGGCGTACGTGCCGGCGAGGACGCGCACCGTGTCGCCGTCGGCCGCGGCATCGATGCCGCCTTGGATCGTCGTGATCGGCCCGTTCTTCGAAACCGTCACCACCGCGGCGCGAGCGCTGCCCGACGCACCGAGGAGCGCGAGGACCAACGGGGCCAGCAGGAGCGCGGAAGTCGTCGAAGTCGGGATCGTGCGCGGGTTCATGGGAGCCTTTCGACGCGGGCTCGCGCCCGCGATCCGTCTCGTCGTTCGTGACGCGCTCGCGCGCGCCGGGGAGCCAAGTCCGTCGGGAGCGAGAGCCGCGGTGTTCAGTCGATCTCGGGCGCGGTCGCCGCGCTGCCCGTGGTGAACGTGATGTCGGCCTGGGACAGCGTCCCGTCATTGGCGAAGTCGAGCCGGTTCTTCTTCGCGACGCAGTTCGAGAGCGTCGCGTTCGTACCGGAGATGTCGAAGCCCTCGGCGCGACAGTCGCGCGCGGTGCAGTCGTCGAGCGTCGTGAGGTTCGCTCCTGACTCGACGTCGAAGCCGTCGCGGACGCAGTCGATCGCGACGCAGTCGATCAGCGTCACGCCGTCGCTCTCGACGAGGAAGCCGTCGCCGTTCGCGTCCTTGGCCACGCAGCGCTCGATCGTCGTGTTCGCGCCGGTGATGAAGTAGTTGGCGACGTCGAGCAGGCCGCTGCGCTGGACCCGGCAATCACGCACCACACATCCGGTCGCGTTGCTGTCGACGACCACGCCTTCGGCCTGCGTGCCGAAGATTCGGGCACGCGTCAGTGTGGTGTTCGGCCCGTTGATGAGCACGCCCGTCATGTTGTTGCGGAACTCGCGCACTTCGATGTCGTCGAGCGTGGCGCCCGAGCCCTTGGTTTCGATGCCGCCGAGCATGCGGAACGCGCGGACCTTCTTCACAGTCGCCGAGTTGCTGACGATCTCCGCGGTGATCCCACCGCAGTCGCTGAGCTTCGCGTCGGTGAGCGTGAAGCGCTCGCCGCCGTCGATGCGGAGGGTGTCGCTCGCGCCGCCGCCCGTGGCAACGAGCTTCGTGACGACCACGTCGTCCGAGGCGAGTGATGAGAAGCTGGCTCGATTCAGGCGGAGTACACATTTCTCGATGCGGGACCGGTGGGCCTCGTCGAGATCGATACCCACGTTGTTGCCGATCAAAACGCACTTGCGCACGAGGGCGTCCGTGGCCGCGAGATCGATGCCCTCGTCACGGCACTGACGCACGATGCAGTTCTCGATCGTGACGCGCGCGCCGGTCACCCGAATGCCATCGCCCTCGGCGGTCATCGAGTCCTTGGCGTTCCGGATCGTGAAGCCGCGAATCGTGACGTCGGTGGCTTCGACGAGCAGACCGGCACCGAGCCCGGTCCCACCCGCGCCGCGCGCGTCGAGCACGACCTTTCCCGCAGCTTTCAGGATCAGGCCGGTCTTCGTCGCGTCGATGACCGCGACTCCCGGGTAGGTCCCGGCTTTCACGATCACGGTGTCTCCCGCACTGGCCGCGGTGACGCCTGCTTGCACCGTCGACAACGCGCCGTTGGGCGACACCACGATCGTGGCCGCGGGAGCGACCGCGGTCGCCGACAGGAAAGCGAGGACGGTGAGTGCAGTGTTCATGGTCTTTTGCTCCGGACGGATCCACGCGGTCGGCGGGAACTCGCGACACGAGAAACTCGAGATCGGCGAAGGAACTCAGTCGATCTCGGGCGGAGTGGTCGACCCGCCGGTCACGAAGTCGACGTCCGCGAGCGCCAGAATCCCGTCGTTCGCGAAGTCGAGCCGGTTCTGCTTCGCGTTGCACCCGAGCAGCGACACGTCGAGCGACGAGATCTCGATCCCTTCGCCTAGGCATTGGGTCGCCACGCAGTCTTCGAGCACAGCTTCATTGGCGTCGTTCGGAACATCGAATCCGTCGATCGCGCACTGTCGCGCGACGCATCGCGTGAGGTGCACGCGGGCGGCGATGATCGAGAAACCGTCGGTCGGACAGCGCACGATCGAACAGTCGGTCAGAGTCGCGTCGTCGCCGTCGACCAGGAACGCCGGATCGTCGATCGTTCCGCAACGGATCGCGACGACGTCGTCGATCTGGCAATTCGTCGCGAGCTCGTCGACGAAGATCGCGTTGGTCGAAGCGTCGACGCAGCGAATGTTCGAGATCGTGGAGTTCGGCGCGCGGACGTCGACTGCGGCGCACGCGTCGTGTACGTCGACAAGGTCGAGGTCGCGCACCACGGCCGTGTTCCCGGAGATGCGCACGCCGCCGCCGATGCGGCGGCCGACGACATCTTCGATCAGAAGGTCGTCGCCGGAGAAATCACCGATCTGGCCGGCGTCGGAGAGCTTCACCTTGCGGACCGTGAGCTGATTCGACGTCGTGGAGCGGATGACGTCGCCGACCCCCGAGTCTTTGATCGACGCTTTCTCGACGAGGACGTCGTCGCTGTCGACGAGGTCGATGGAGTTGTCGTTGCCGCGGAAGGTGCAGCCGACGATTCGCAAGCGATCGGAGTTCTGCCCGCCCACGCCGCGGTCGTTGCTGACGAACGAGCAGTCGAGGATCTCGCAGTCCGCGGTGCGCGCGTCGACTCCGTCGTTCTCGCATCCGGTCACGATGCAGTCGGAGACGACGCAGCCCGCCGCATCGATGCGGATCCCGTCGCCGGTTCCGACGCCGAGCGCGGCGGCATTGCGGATCGTCAGCCCGCGGATCGTGACGCCCGTCGCTGCGACCGTGATGCCGGCGCCGAGGTCCGCTCCACCGGGGCCACGCGCGTCGAGCACGACCTTGCCGGAGCCCTTGAGCGTGAGTCCAGTCTTGGCGGCGCCGATCGTGGCGATGCCGAAGTAGGTCCCCGCTTTGATCACGACGGTGTCGCCCGCGGCAGCGGCGTCGATGCCAGCCTGGACGGTTTGCAGCGGACCGTTCTTCGAGACGACGACCGTGGCGGCGTGGCCGAACCGAATGCGGCGGCGATCGACCAGATCGAGACGTCTATCCATCGAGTGAATCGCATTGCGGGTACTCCCGACGAGTCCCACGCATCGCGCGATCGTTTGCGACACGGATTCCGGGCGACCCGACTCCGACCCACGCGCATTCCGGTCTGGGCGCCGGGTTGCTGGTCCGAAGCACATCACGAGATCTGCCGCGCATGCTGTTTCGGTGGCGTAGGGTCGACCGCAGGGGCGCGCCCGAGCGGCCGAGTCGCAGCTGATGGTCTCACCGCTTCACCGTAGACCGCGTTGCAGCACCCGAACGACGACTCGAGTCGCTCCGGTCGTTTCACACTCCCATACGACGACGACCCGAAATCCGAGGAGGCGAAGCGCCGACGTCACCCGGCGATCCCGGGCTCGATTCGATCGGAACTTCGCCAGCCAGAAGCGCCGATTCCGCACGGGTGTCGTGGTCTTTCGACACCCGTCGTGTCGATGCCAGAAACAGCCGTGAACGAAGACGACCCACCGAGCCCGGCGACTCGAGAAGTCGGGAGAGCCCGGCAAGGACCCGTCGTTCCGCGCGAAAGTTCGACGCAGTCGGCGAAGGGCGGCTTCGACGGCAAGTTCAGGGGTAGTGCCTTGTCGGCGGACTCGTGACATGAGTTCGGATCGGCGGTCGTCCACGAGGAGCCGATGGCGACCTCGGACACGCAAGCCGGCCCTTGATGATTCGTTTCGAATCGGAAACGGGCTCATGAGGCCCTGGCGAGTCCGCCTTGTTCGATGTGGCGTTCGATCGCCCGCAAGAATCCGGGGGGGAATCTAAGCGAGCTGTTGCGAGCTCTTGCGAGGAACCCCGACGCCGCACGAATGGATAGTGGGCGAGGCCAACGCACGAACTCGGCGAGTGAGAGTTGTTCGGCGCTGACGGGCCACATCGAGACGTCCACGGAGAATCGGCCTTCACCGACGTTGAAGGCGGCATTCGGCCACGGCGACTTCGCCCTGAGGCGGAGCGACCCTGCGACCGCCGCTGTACCTGGTGCGGCCAGTCGGCGTCCCAGCCACGACGCGACCGGCACGCTCACCGCGTTGCCGATCAGCTTCCAACGCATGCTCGCGCGCACGACTCGTTCCGCTGGTTCGGTCCAATCGACGGGGAATCCCTGAAGTCGTTCCGCATCCCGCAACGACGGCGTGACGATTCTGCCGTCCGGCATCCAAATGGCCGGCGGCGACGGAACACCGACGGACGAGCCTCCCTTCAGAGTCGGAACCGAGTTCACGGCCCATCCGAGACCCCGCGTACCCTCCGTCCAGTAGAACCCGCAAGCCACGCCGTTCGAACGTTCGTCGCCGTCGACGACTTCGGTCGAGGCATCGTCGGCGAAGAGCACCCGTCGTGGATCCTCGTGCCGCATTGCGAGGAAGTAGACGCGCTGGCGACGTTGAGGTAGTCCGAACGAGCGGGCGTCGACGACTCTGTACGCCCAGCGATATCCGAGTCGCTCGAATTCGTCGACGACGTACGACATCGCCGAGCCGCGTCCGAGCCGAAGCATGAACGGCACGTTTTCCAACAGCACGCTCGGAATCGCACGATCCTCGAGCAGTCGAAACACGTGCGAAACTAGACCGGAGCGTGCGCCGCGAATTCCAGCGGTTCGTCCCGCTTGGCTGAGATCCTGACACGGGAATCCCGCGGACAGCAGGTCGACACCGGCCGGAATGCGATCGACTTCGCGAACGTCTTGCGAAAGGTGTGCTTCGCGGAACCGCTCGGTCAGGACCGAAATCGCAGCCGGGTCGATCTCGCAGAGCGACACCGTCGAATGACCGGCTCGATGCAGCCCGAGCTCCAGCCCTCCGATGCCCGCGAACAGTCCGATGTTCGTCAGTTTTCGTCCCGCTTTTCGGGTCATTGTTCGGCCCACTCGAAATCCGGGTCGTTCCGCCGGTTGTATTCCGCGACCAACGCTCGAACGAGCTCGTCGAGAGTGAGGACGCTCCCGTCGCTCGGCCGTCCGTGTTTGGGCGGTGGATTCGAGACGTCGAAGAACACGACACGCCCGCGCTCGCTCGCGTCGTGATCGTACAGAGCGACGAAGATGCGTTCGAACTTCTCTTCTTCGTCGCGTGGGCCGGTTCGCTCGGACCTGACCCGGAAGTACTTCACGGCCTGTCCGAACGAAGATGCTTCCGAACCGCCGCACTGGGTCGCGTCCGAAGGAAGGAACACGATTGCGACGAGTACCGAGTACGGCTGCCGCTCGTGATAGTCCTTCGCTTCGGCGCGGAGCTCATTGTCGACGCGCGAGTAGTTCTTGGTGTAGCGCTTGGTCGTCCCGTCCCGAAAGTTGATTGTCTTTATCGACAGGCCGAGTCCGAGACCCAGTTCGGGGGTGCTGTAGTTTACGTCGAGCTTTTTCGGCCCGCGTGCCGCACGTACGAATGACTCCTGACGCGTTCCGTCTGCATTGGGGAGGATTGTCGGGAACGAATCCCTCAGCCTGTTGGCGAACAGAGTCGAGATGTGACGCGACAGCCTCTCCGCGTAGTTTTTCTTCTCAGCCTTTGCCGACGCGGAGGCCGGTCGCGGTTCAGCACGATCGAGGGCTTCCTTGAACGACGTGATCGGACTCACCATCTGTGTTCCCCACCATCGCTGTTATAGTTGCTCCCCGCGCACCACGCGCCGTGTTCGGCCTCACCGCCACGTCTAGGAAGCGAGAACCGTCCACGAGGGGGCCCGGGATCGTAGAAGCCCCGGTCGGATCCAAGTCTCACCAGGAGAGGTCATCGCGTGCAAACGTCGAGCGGACCATGTGTGTGACTCGCCTCCCGCGATTGCGGTCCTCCAGCAGCTGAGACGTCCGGCTGACGACTACTGCGACATGCGAACCCAGTGTCTCCGGGTGAGGCGTTCAGCCCGCCCTCAGCGACCCTCGCCCGGCGGGTCGCGCCGACCGCCGCGTCCTCGCGGCGGGACCACCTGGATCTCACCGAACGGCGCCAGCGAGTCGCGGATCTTCTCCAAGTCGCCGGCGACGCAGATCACGAGCTTCGACGGATCGAGGTACTTCTGTGCCGCTGCCTCGAGGTCCGCGATCGTCGCGGACTGCAGCGCTTTGAACTCGGCCTCGTCGAGGTCGATCGGTCGGCCCTCGAGTTCGCGCTGGATCAAGCGCGCGACGTTGCGGCCGCGATCGGTGAATTGCAACGCGAACGAGTACAGGCGCGATTCGCGCGCGGTCGCGAACTCGTTGGTCGAGATCGAGCCGGGCTCGCGGATGCGGCGGATCTCTTCGAGGATCAGTTCGATCGCGCGCGCCGTCGATTCGGTCTTCGTCTGCACCGAGGCTTGGAACAAGCCGGGCTGTCGTCCATCGACCGGGAACGACGAACCCGCGCTGTACGCCAAACCTTCGTCCGAACGCACGCGCTCGGTGATGCGCGACGTGAACGAGCCGCCGCCGAGAACGTCGTTCATCAACGCCACGGCGAAGCGGTCGGGCGCGCCGCGGTCGATGCCGAGATGACCGATCACGATCGCGCTCTGCGGCGTCTTCACGTCGATCACGTAGATGCCCGGGCTCTTGCCGGCGATCGGCGGTAGTTCGCGCTCCTCGCGCGCAGGTGCGGGAACGCTGGGCTTCGGCCAGCTCGCGAACGCGGTGCGGATGCGTTCGAGCATCGGTGTGGATTCGAAGTCGCCGACCACCATCAAGTACGCCTGATCGGGCCGCACGAAGCGCACGTACGCGTCGATGAGCTGCGCTCGGTCGAATCGATTGCCGCGCCGGCCACCAGGACCCTCGCCGCCGACCGGCCCGCCGAGGCCTCGGCCGCCGAAGCCCTCGCGCGCGAGCGGATGATCCTCGCCGTACACGATGCGTCGGAACTCGCTCGACGCCTGTTGCTGCGGACCACGCCCGCCGCGACCGCCACCGAAGCCACCGAACCCGCCGCCGCGTGGCCCGTCGTTCTCCGGCGGATCGACCATCGCCGGCTGCAGCACGAGCTGCGTGAACAGCGCGAACGACTCGTCGAAGTGCTCGGACAGCGCGTTCAGGGAGAAGTTCGCGCTCTCGGTTCCCGCACGTCCTCCGACTTGCGCCGCGAGCGCGGCCAAGCGCTCGTCGACCACCTTCGCGTCGGCGACGACCTCGGAAGCGTTGTCTTCGTCGTACGTCGCTTCGTTCTCCGGCGTGAGCGCGGGCAGCGGCGTCGGTCGCATCGCGCCGATCCCGCCGCGTCGCATGCGCTCGACCAAGGCCGAACCGAGGCCGCGTTGCGCCTCGGTCTCGTAGACCTCGCCGGCGCGGAACGTCAATTCGAGTTCGATCAGCGGCAGCGTCTTGTCCTGCGCCAGCACGACGACGAGGCCGTTGTCGAGCACGTGGCGTTCGATTCCGTCGCCGAAGCGCGGGAAGTGCGGAGCCAGCGGCTCGCCCTTCAAGCGCATGACTTCGTCGAAGCCCTTGCCGTGTCGATTGCCGCGCTCGCCGCGGCCGACGTGCGTCTCTTCGATCGTGCGCGGGACCGGCTCGTCCTGCGCGAACGACGCGCTCGCCGCGATCGACGCCAGCAGCGCGCAACCCCAGCCGAATGACGTGTTCATCGCGATCCCTCCGCGGCGGTCTCAGGGGTTTCCTCGTCCTCGATGCGCGTGCCGTCGATGATCCCGATCACGCGTTGCGTCGGTTTGAAATAGGTGCGCATCACGCGCGCGACGTCGTCGGGCGTGACCGCGATCAGCGCCGCGCGTTCGCGGTCGAGAGCGCGCCAATCGCCCGATTCCGATTCGGCGCCCGCGATCGCGCGCGCGATGCCCATCGGCGATGCCAGCCCGCGGATCGCCGACGCGGCGATCGACACGCGCAAGCGCTCGAGTTCGGCGACGGTGGGGGGCTCGGTCGCGAGCCGCTCGAGTTCGGCGTCGATGGCGACTTCGAGTTCCTCCATCGTCTTGTCCCGCGCCGGCGACGCGGTCACGGCGAAGCGGCCGGGATAACGGCCGAAGCCGATCGACGCACTCGCGCGCGTCGCGACCTTGAGTTCGTCGACGAGCTTCGCGCGCAGTCGTCCCGGGTTCGAGCCACCGCGGCCGCCTCGTCCGAAGCCACCGCCGCGCAAGCCGCCGCCGCCGTTCAGCACGCGCGACGCGATCGTCAACGCCGCTTGGTCGGGATGTCCGTGCGCCGGCGCGGGCCACGCGATCGTGAGCTGCGATGGAGTCTCGAGTGCGACGCGGAAGCGGCGTTCACCGAGTTGTTCGGGCTCCGGCGTGATGCGCCGGCGCGGCAGCGTGCGGGCCGGGATCGCGCCGAACCGACGCTCGACGAGTGCGATCGTCTTCTCGACGTCGACGTCGCCGACCAGCGCCACGACGCAGTTGTTCGGCGCGTACCACGTTCTGAAGTACTCGAGGACCTCGTCGTGATCGGTCGCGTCGATGTCCTCGGGCCAACCGACGACGGGTTGGCGATACGGATGCACGAGGTACGCATGGGCCTCGAAGATCTCGTCGAAGCGGCCACGCGGTTGCGAGTCGACGCGCAGCCGGCGTTCTTCATGCACGACGTCGCGCTCGGAGTAGAACTCGCGGAACACCGGGTTCTGGATGCGGTCGGACTCGACGCGCGCCCAGACCTCGAGCTGGTTCGACGGCAGTTGCACGTAGTACTGCGTCGAGTCGTTCGACGTCGACGCGTTCAAGCCGGTGCCGCCGCAGCGCTCGTAGATCTCGGTCAACTCGTTCTTCACGACGAACGTCTCGTGCTCGGCGCGCTTCGTCGCGATCTGCGCGCGTAGCGCATCGAGCGTCGCCGCGTCGGCGCCCTCGGCGCGCGCGCGATCGAGCTGCTGCCACAGCGCGTTCAACGCGTCGAGCACGGGCTTCTCGGCGTCGTAGTCCGTCGTGCCGAGCGTCGTCGTGCCCTTGAACATCATGTGTTCGAGCAAGTGCGCGACGCCGGTCTGCCCCTTCGGATCGTCGACGCCGCCGACTTGGAACTGCATGTACGTCGCGACGACGGGCGCATCGCCGAACGGGACGATCAGGAAGCGCATCCCGTTCGGAAGCACGTGCCGCGTGACCGGCAGATGAACGGCGTCGTCGGCGACGGCGGCACGCGGGACGAGGAACAACGCACAAGCGGCGAGCGTGCCCGCGGCGCGCCAGCGATTCGAGGCGTTCATGCCGAAATTCCAGGGGGGTCGATGTGGCGCGGCCAGCGTACGGCTCGCAGGGATTGCCACAAGCCGGCCCGGCGGCGCAGGGTGCCCGCCCACGGGTTTCCGAGCGCCGCCGTCGTCGCGGCCTCGCGGAGGAGCATGTCCATGCGATTCGTGCCACGCGCGCTCGTGGCCGCGATCGTGCTGGCGTCGAGTTCATTCGCCGCCAAGGCCAACGTGATCCTGCTCGAGATCGACTTCCCGAGGGGTTTCAAGTTGGCCGACGAACTCACCAGGCAGAACGAAGAGCTCGGCCAGAACTACGCCGTGCGCGGCTACCCGACGATCCTGTTCCTCGATGCGCAGGGCGTGAAGACGGGCGAGATGGGCTACCTCGAAGGTGGCCCGAAGAAGTGGGTCGAGCAGACTGCAAAGATCGCCGGCAGCAAGAAGCCGAAGAAGAAGGCGCCGGCCAAGGAAGCGTGACACGACCACGTCGTCCGGCGATCGCGCCGCCTCGAACGTGAACGAAGCGGGGGTCGGACCGATCGGGTTCGACCCCCGTTCCATTGGGGTCCGGTCAGCGCAGCGGTTCCCAGAAGAACTGCAGCCGACCCTGCTGCGCTGCCTGGAAGCGCGCGTCGAAGTCGAATGCGTCGTCGAGCGGCGGAGGCGATTCGAGGCCGCTGACCGGCGGATCGAAGCCCATCGAATAGGTCTGGTAGATGTCGCCCGATTGATCGATCGCGAATGCGCGCACGCCGGTCGTGCCGGCGTCGACCGGCCACGCGTAGATCGTGAAGTAGAGCTCGGCGAGTTCGGCATCGACGTCCCCGCCCGCGCCGCCGCGATCGGACTCCGGGATCGGTTGGCCGTTTCGTCCCGGCAGGATGCTTGCGTACACGTAGCCATTGCGCGTGACGCAGCCGGACTCGATCTCGGCGAATGACTTCGACAGCACGGGCGGATCGAGTCGCGCGCCGCCTGGCAGCGCGATCGACCCGGTGAGTTCGGCGAACGAGCCGTACTCGCCGTTGCCGTCACCGTCCTGGTCCTTGACGGACATCGCCTGGAATTGCGCCTGCGCCGAGCACACGTTGCGCAGCGTGGCGATCGCCGCGGCCTCGTTGGCTTCGACGCGCGCCGAGAGCAACTTCGGGATCGCGACCGAAGCGATGATCGCGAGGGCCGGCACGCCGTTGATCGGCAGGTTCACCGGGCCGGCGCTCTCGTAGACGATTCCGTTCTGCGTCGCGCGGATCGTCGACGTCGAGTGTCCGAGGCCCATGAAGAGGTCGCGGATCTGCTCGGTCGACGGCAGGTCGAACGGGATGGGGCTCGAGCCAGGCTGGTCGAACTCACCGCTGCGCGCGAGTTCCAGCAAGCCCTCGACTTCCGCGCGCGTGTCCGACGAGCTGACGTAGAACGTGCCGGGCGCGGCGCTCGAGAGCGCAGCGGACAGCGGAGCGCAACGCACGTCGGTCGACTTCGCGTTCTCGAAGATCTCCTCGAGCACCTCGCCCGACGTCGCCACGACCAGTAGGCCGTCGTGGATGCCGATCGAGAGATCGAGCCAAGCCAACTCGGGCAGCGGGACGCCGATCGAGACGTAGCGGAGATCGCCCGCGCTGCGCGGCTTGAAGGCGGCCGGATTGGCCTCGAACGCCATGCCGAGGATGGACTGCGCCGCGGCCTCGTTGCGCACCTGGATCGCGATCGCGGCGTCGTAGACGTCGCCCTGCGTCATTGCTTGGGCCAGGCTGCCGCGACTCACGAACATCACGTTCGGGCCGAAGTTCTCGAACACGGCGGAACGGACGTCGAGTCCGGTCTCGTCCTCGAGTCCCGCGAGTGCCGCGTCGAGCTGCGGACGCTCGTGAACGGGCAGGTGCGAGCGGATCGAATCGACCGCGGCCGCCAGATCGAATCCGAACATCGACACGGTGTCCGCGTCGGCCGGCGCGAGACGGGCGAAGCTTGAATCGAGTGCATCGGAACGGAAGCACGCCGAGAGCACGTCGCCGCGGTCTTTCGACGCCAACGCGAACTGGTTGCGCAGCAGCGCGCCGTCGAGCGCGAACGACATGTTGGCGCCGAGGACGCCGTCGATCCCGAGCGTCGTCAACGCGGTGGCGGCATCGGGCCCCTCGATGCTGCGGACGAGGTCGAACACCGGCGCAGCGTTCGCGTGGATCTCGAGCCACGGCAGTCCGGCGGCACGCGGCAGTTCCGCATAGGCCGCGGACATCGCGAAGCTGTTCCGAGGATCGACGGTGAGCGCTTCGTCGAGCGAGCGTCCGGTCGCTCCGACGTTCAGCAACAGTTCGAGTCGACCGTCGCGCACGCGCGCCTCGCCGTGATCGCTGCCGGCGGAGATCGTGAAGTGGCCGGCCGCGACGCGCTTGCACTCGACGCCGCGGCCACTGCCGCGCGCGGCGCGATCGAACAACGCGGTCCACTGCTCGGCGTGACCGTCGATGGACGCGAGCACGAGCCAGCTCGATGCCGGACCGTTCTCGGTCACGTGCGTCGGATCGATGCCGAGCATCGCGACGACGAGATCACCGCGCAGCGACACGACGGCGTCGAGGTACGGACGCTCGGTCGCGCCGAGAGCCGGACCCAGTGCGGCGACGAGAGTCGCGAGCGGATCGACCACGGCTTCCGCCGCCGTGTGGAGCCCGGCGCGCTCGAGGCCTTGGACCAGCGCGGATTCCCTCCACGCGCCTTCGGCGGCGCGGAACGACGGCCAGCGCGCGACCAACATCGCATTCCCGGGCACGAGTTCGAGCAAGCCCGAAGATCGCGCGTCCGTCGCGTTCGGCGTGGTCGCACCGGCCTGCTCGGGCGCATCCACCGCGATGCCGGCTTGCTGGACCTTGCGCTTCTGCGCCGGCTTGCTGGAGCCGACGCTCGTCGGCGGAGCGCTCGAGTCGCTCTCCGAGCAGGTGGAGATCACACAGGCAAGCGAGCTGACGGCGAGCCAGCGCGTGAAGCTGAGGCGGCGCATGCGGAAGTCCCCGATGGGTGGGTCGAGCTGGATCGCGCTCGAGTCCGCACCTCATCGGCGACTGGCCGTGGTCGCACGAGGTCGAACGAGCCCGACACCCGCTCTCTGCGCGGGAACTGAGCCCGGGGCTTGAGGTCCACGTGACGTTCGTCGGCCGCGCTCGTTCGCTCGATCACCGGCGCAGCGGGATGCGCTCCGCGTACGTCGCTTGGCGCCACAGCCACTCGAGCGGGCCGAAGCGGAATCGGCCGAGCCACCACGGACTCCACGCCAGTTGGATCGAGAAGATCACCAGCGTGAGGCCGAGTCCGAACCCGCGGCCGTGGCGGTCGTAGAGCCCGCCGTAATTGAAGACGATCGCCGTCAGCACGCTGTGCGCGATGTAGTTCGTGAACGCCATGCGACCGACGGCTTCGAGTCGCGAGCGCAGCGCGACCGCGCGCTCGGTCGTCGACCACAGCAGCGCGCCAGCGAGGTAGCCGAAGCCCTGGACCAACCCGCCGACGTAGAACAGCAAGATCTGCGTGGCGCGCAGCCAGCTCGATTCCGGTTCGTCGAGCACGATCATCGCGGCCGTGCACGCGAGGCCGAACGGCACGCCGAACACGAACCAACGCCGCAAGGCTCCGCGATGTTCGCGCGGTCGCGTCAACCAACCGATGCGCACGAGCCATGCGCCGAGCAGGAACAGAGCCAGCGTGCGCGGGCCCATCAAGAACACGAGGTTGCCGAACTCGTCGACGACGACCTCGGCGCGGACCTTCGTCATGCGCCAGAAGTCGCCCGACGCGAAGACCTCGGCGAAGTGCGCGCGCTGCGCAGCCAGCGCTTCGTCGCCCGTGTGCGTGACGCCCGCGGCGTCGACGAACGTCGGCGGCTCCGCGTCGGCGTCGACGAGCACGAGTGGCAACCAACTCACGGCACCGAGCACGAGCAACGATGCTCCGAGTCCGAGCAGCGCCTTCGAAGATCGCGGCAGCAGCGCGAGCAACACGAATCCGATCGTGGCGTACAGCAGCAGGATGTCGCCGAACCACAGGAACACGGCGTGCAGCGCGCCGGCGACGGCGAGCGCCGCCATGCGTCGCGCACCGATCGCGGTGAACGCGGAACCGCGAGCGATCACGCGTTCGCGCATCTGCGCGAGCCCGGCGCCGAACAACAGCGAGAACTGCGTGACGAACTTCGTGTCGGCGACGAACAGTACGAGCATGAACGCCAGATCGTCGTACGGCCGATCGCCGACGTACTCGCCGTGCTTCGACAGCATGCCCGCGAGTCCCATCCACGGCATGTTCGCGAGCAGGATGCCGAGCACGGCGATTCCGCGCGCGAGATCCCAACCGTTCACGCGCTCCGAAACCGTGATCGGTCCGAGCGTGGGATCCGCGGACGCGGGGGCGAGTTCTTGCGACACGAGGCGCTCCAGGCGGGGGACGGGGCCGGGAGCATACGTTCGCGTCGCGAGATCGGCATGGGCAGGCTGCTATGCTCCCGCCCCCTTCGACGATTCGCCGCGGTTCACCGCGCCGCCCACCGCTGGAGCAACACATGTCCTCCGACTTCTCGCGCCGTCATTTCCTCGGGCTCTCGGCCGGCACGGCGGCATCGCTCGCGCTGACGTCGTGCGCGAACACGATGCAATGGTCGGCCCCGGCCGCGCGCTTCAAGCCGAAGGGCTCGAAGTTGAACATCGCCGTGGTCGGCGTCGGCGGGCGTGGCTACTCGCTGGTCCACGACGCGAAGGGCGAGAACATCGTCGCGCTCTGCGACGTCGACGATCGTTCGGCGAAGAAGGCGTTCGAGGAGTTCCCGAACGCCAAGCGCTATCGCGATTGGCGCGTGATGCTCGCCGAGCTCGACGCGTCGATCGACGCGGTCGTGATCGGCACGCCCGACCACATGCACGCGCCGATCGCGAAGGCAGCGATGCTGCGCGGCATGCACGTCTACGTCGAGAAACCGCTGACCTGGTCGATCGGCGAAGCGCGTGAGTTGGCGGAGCTGGCGCAGAAGACCGGCGTCGCCACCCAGATGGGCAATCAAGGTTCCGCGCAGGACGGCTTCCGCCGCGGCGTGGAGTTGTTGCGCAGCGGCGTGCTCGGCGAGATCCAACAGGTGATCGCGTGGACCGACCGGCCGATCTGGGCGCAGGCGATCGAAACGCCGAAGGACCCGGAGGCCGTGCCGGCCGAGCTCGATTGGGACTCTTGGCTCGGCGTCGCGAACAAGCGCCCGTTCCATGCCGCGTACCTGCCGTTCAATTGGCGCGGTTGGTACGACTTCGGCACCGGCGCATTCGGCGACATGGCCTGCCACATCCTCAATCTGGCGTGGCGCGGCCTCGATCTCGGCCTGCCCGATTGGGCGGCTGGCGAGACGACGAAGCGCTTCACCGACACGTATCCAGCCGGCTCGCGCATCTTGATCCACTTCCCGAACCGGGGTGGTGGCAAGCGCGGCGACGTCACGATCACCTGGTACGACGGCGTGATGAAGCCTCCGCGCGAGGCGATCCCGACCAGCCTCGCGCCGGAGATGCCGACCAACGGTCTGTTCATCCGTGGCGCGAACGGCGCGATGTTGTCGGTCGACGCCTACGGCGAGAAGCAGACCTGGGAGCCCGCGGAACTCGGTTCGTCGAAGACGACGTTCAGCGTGCCGCGCTCGAACGGTCACATGAACGAGTGGATCGACGCCTGCAAGGGCGGCCCGGCCGCGTACTCGAACTTCGACATCGCGGGCCCGTTCACGGAAGCGGTGCTGGTCGGCGTGCTCGCGCAGCGCACCGGCATGCCGATCCTGTGGGACGCGGACGGCGGCGAGGCGCGTGGGCTCGACCCCGCGCTGTGGGAAGGTCTCGTGCAGCGCGAATACCGCGACGACTACGAGACCTGATCGAGCGCGGATCGTTCCGTTCGACGTAGGGCGGGGGAGCTCGATCGCGAGATCTCCGGCCCGGGCGGCGCGGCGAGTGCTCCCTCGAACTCGCACGCATCGGGTTGCTGAGCGTTGTTCTTGCGCGGGACGCCGCGCACAATGCGGCGCCGCATGTCCCTCCGCACCCGGATCGCCGTTCTCGCTTGGATCGCGCTCGGCTTCGCCGCCGCGCGCGGTGCGGATCCCGTCGTCGCGGAACTGCCGAGCAAGTTCGACGCGTCGGACTTCACGCGGTGGCGTGAGCACTGGGCGTTCCGAGCCGTCACGCGCCCGACGCCTCCGACCGTCGCGGACACGGCGTGGATCACGAACGACGTCGATCGCTTCGTGCTCGCGCGCCTCGAGGTGGATGGGCTCGCTCCCGCGCCCGAGGCCGATCGCACGACGTTGCTGCGGCGTGCGAGCTACGGACTCACGGGACTGCCGCCGACGCAGGACGAGGTCGACGCGTTCCTTGCCGATGCCGAGCCCGGCGCGTGGGAGAGGCAAGTCGATCGACTGCTGGCTTCACCGCATTACGGCGAACGCATGGCGCGCCATTGGCTCGATCTCGCGCGCTACGCCGATTCGAACGGTCTCGACGAGAACCTCGCGCTCGGCAACGCCTGGCGGTATCGCGATTGGGTCGTGCGGTCGTTCAATGCCAACGAGCCGTTCGACCGGTTCCTGACCAAGCAACTCGCCGGCGACTTGTTGCCCGAGTCCGCCGATCGCGCCGAGGTCGAGGACCAACTGACGGCGACGGGATTCCTCGTGCTCGGGCCGAAAATGCTCGCCGAGCAGGACAAGCCGAAGCTCGTCATGGACGTCGTCGACGAACAGCTCGACGTCACGGCGCGCACGTTCCTCGGGCTCACCGCGGGCTGCGCGCGCTGCCACGACCACAAGTTCGATCCGCTGCCGGCGCGCGACTACTACGCGCTCGCGGGCATCTTCAAGAACACCGCGACGATGGCGAACCTCGAGTTCGTGTCGCGTTGGAACCAGCGTGAGCTCGCTCCCGCGGCCGAACTCGCGGCGCGGGATCGTCACGTCGAGCGCTCGAATGCCGTGGCGCAGGAGCTCGCGAACCGCGAGTCCGCGGCTCGCGGTGAAGTCCGAGCGCGCTTCCGGCGTGAGTTCGCGCGCGTGCTCGTCGCGGCCACCGATGCGGCGTCCGGCGCGCTGATGCTCGAAGCCGAGACCTACGCGCGCGGCAACCTGCACGTCGACCACGAGCATTGGGGCTCGGCGGAAGTCGGTGTGATCCACAGTCACGTCGGCGGAACGCAGTTCGCCGAGTACGACGTCACGACCACCGAGCCCGCGACGTGGCATCTGTACGCACGCTACGCACAAGAGGAGAGTCGCCCGATCCGCGTCCTCGCCGATGGCGCCGATGGCGCGGTCGTCGCCGCGTCGGCGCTCGACGCCGTGACCGGCGGCTTCATGCCGGAGCACCAAGTCGTCGCGCGCATCGGCACGGTGACGTGGAGCGCCGGAACGCACGGGTTGCGCATCGAGCGCGACAGCCATTTCCCGCACGTCGACGCGCTCGTGCTGATGCGCGACGAGCCCGTGTCGGGCGATCTGCCGGCCGCGCTCGTGCGCGCTGCTGCCGCGCAGCTCGCGCTCGAACGCCGGTTGTCGACGTCGCCGTGGCGGACGTGGTTCGCGTTCGCGGATGCGCGCACGAGCGAAGCATGCCGCGCCGCGTACGACACGGCGACGACCGAGCGGAACGCGCGGCCCCGTGGTCCGTTCGACGCGTTGCTCGACATGCCCATGCCGTCGTCGCGCGAAGAGTTCGCGTCGCGCATGCAGGCGCAGTCGATGGTCGTCGATCGCGCGTGGGACGCGCGCTTGCGCGCCGACGCGAACGCGAAGGACCTCGGCGATCCGGAACTCGATGCGCTGCGACGCGTCGTCGATCGACTGTTCGCGGTCGATGCCGCGGCGGTCGACGCGGCGATCGAGCCGTCCGTCGCCGCGGAGATCGCGACGATCCGCACGGAGCGCGATGAACTCGAACGCACGAAGCCCGCGCCGTTCTCGCGTGCGCTCGCGGTTCGCGATGCCGAGACCATCGGCGACGTCGCGGTGCACAAGCGCGGCAGTCATCTCGAACTCGAGCCCGAGCTCGTTCCGCGCGGCGCGTTCCGCGTGTTCGATCATCTGGTTCCGTCGCCGGTCATCCCGCCGACGAGCAGCGGACGCCTCGAACTCGCGCGCTGGATGCTGCATCCCGAACATCCGCTGACGAGTCGGGTCGCCGTCAATCGACTGTGGGCATGGCAGTTCGGCGCCGGCATCGTGCGGCAACCGTCGAACTTCGGTCTGCGCACCGAGCCGCCGACGCACCCTGAACTGCTCGATTGGCTGGCGCGCCGCTTCGTCGACTCGGGCTACGACGTGAAGGCGATGCTGCGCCTGTTACTGACGTCGTCGACGTATCGCATGAGCAGCGTCGCCGGCGCCGCGCTCGCACAGGCCGATCCCGACAATCTGCGGATCGCGCGTCAATTCCGCCGGCGCCTCGACGCCGAGCAAGTGCGCGACGGATTGCTGCGCATCTCGGGCCAACTCGATCCGACCGCGGGTGGAACCCTGCTGACCGGCGCGGACGGCGACTACGTCACGAACGATCAATCGGCCGATGCCGCGCGCTACGACGTGCCGCGTCGCTCGCTCTATCTGCCGATCATCCGCAACGCGATGTACGACCTGTTCTCGACGTTCGACTACGCCGATGCCGGCGTCCATCTCGAGTGTCGGCCGGCCACGGTCGGCGCGCATCAATCGCTGTGGATGATGAACTCGCCGCTCGTGCGCGATGCGGCTCGCGCGGTCGCCGCGGCTTCCGCGACCGCGCCGACGAACGACTCCGACGCCGCGCGCATCGAACGGATCTGGCGCGCCGTGTTGTTCCGTGCGCCGCGCGTCGATGAACTCCAGCGCGCGCAAGCGTTCCTCGAACGCGCACGCGCGTCGTCCACGGCGGGGGATGCGGAATCAGCGTGGGTCGGGCTCGCGCACGTCCTGTTCGAGACCAACGAGTTCATGCATGTCGACTGAACGCGGGCGTGGCGACCTCGGATCGACGCGGCGCGATGCGCTGAAGGCGCTCGGCGCCGGCTTCGGCTGGTTGTCGTTCGCGGCGCTCGCGCAGGCGTTCGACCGCTCCCCGACCGCGGCACGTCCCGCGCACTTCGCGCCGCGTGCGAAGCGCGTGATCTTCTTGTTCATGCACGGCGGGCCGAGCCAGGTCGACACGTTCGACCACAAGCCGCTGCTCGACCGCGACCACGGCAAACCGCTGCCGTTCGCCAAGCCGCGGATCCAATTCGCGCAGACCGGCAACCTGCTGAAGTCGCCGTGGGCCTTCAAGCAGCACGGCCAGAGCGGCGCGTGGGTGTCCGAGCTGTTCCCGAACGTCGCGCGCCACGTCGACGACCTGTGCTTCGTGAAGTCGATGCATGGCACGAACGAAGCGCACGGCGGGGCGCTGCTCGCGCTGCACACGGGCTCCGCGACGTTCGTGCGTCCGAGCATGGGATCGTGGGTGCTCTACGGCCTCGGCAGCGAGAACGACAACCTGCCCGGGTTCATCACGATCTGTCCGACGCTCGGCCACGGCGGCGTCAACAACTGGTCGAGCGCGTTCCTCCCCGGCATCTACCAAGGCACGCCGATCGGCAACGCCAGCGTGCCGTCGAAGTCGGCGACGATCCGCCATCTCGAGCGCGGCTCCGTCGCTCCCGAGTTCCAGCGCGCGCAGCTCGACCTGCTGCGTGATCTGAACACCGAGCACGCCGCCTGTCGCGACCACGATCCGATGCTCGAGGCGCGCATCGAGTCGTACGAACTCGCGTTCCGCATGCAGACCGAAGCACCGCAAGTCCTCGACGTCGACGGTGAGAGCGCGGCGACGAAGTCGCTCTACGGCATGGACGATCCGATCACCGAGAACTTCGGCCGCCAGTGCTTGCTGGCGCGACGCCTCGCGGAATCGGGCGTGCGTTTCATCCAGTGCACGCACTCGTACAAGTGGGACCAGCACGACCAACTGAAAGAGCTGCACGCGAAGAACGCGCGCGAAGTCGACCTGCCGATCGCAGGACTGCTGCACGACTTGAAGGTGCGTGGGTTGCTCGACGACACGCTGGTGTTGTGGGCCGGCGAGTTCGGCCGCACACCCACGGCGCAAGGCGAGAACGGCCGCGATCACAACCCGCACGGCTTCACGATCTGGATGGCCGGCGGTGGCACCAAGCCCGGGTTCAGCTTCGGCGCCACCGACGACTACGGCTTCTACGCCGAGCGCGACAAGGTCCATGTGCATGACTTGCACGCGACGATGCTCGCGTTGCTCGGACTCGATCACGAGCGCTTGACGTATCGCTTCGCGGGGCGCGACTTCCGCCTCACCGACGTCGAAGGCGAAGTCGTCACCGACCTGTTCGCGTGAGAGGGTCTTCGATCAGGAATCGCGCTTCGCCGGCGCGTCCTTGATCGGCCACAGGATCTGCGTGCGCCACTTCAGCGGATCGGGTTCGAGGCCGGGATCGGTCCAGTAGATCTCCCACGGACCGCCCGCGGACTCGACCGCGTGCTCTTTCATCCAGGCTTGCAGCAACGCGTACGTCTTCGGCAATTCGCCGTACGGCCCGATGTGCCACGTCGTTGCGACCTTGCCGCCCGGCAACTCCGACAGCACCGCACGGCCCTTGGTCTCGACGCGGCGCTTCACCGGGATGCCGGCCTCGATGTCGAGCTCGGGGGTGTCCAGTCCGCCGTGGTATCGCGTGAACGGCGGGCCGGTCATCTCGGCGCCGCTCTGCGCGACTGCGCCGCCGACTTCCGGCAACATGCGGGCGAGCTGTCTGCTGATCTCGTCGGCCTTGACGGTCGCGCGCACGCTGACGACGACTTGGGGCTCGACGCTCTCGATCGTGACGTCGCCGCCCTTCTCGGGCGCGATCCTGCTGCGCAGCTTCGGATCGTCGATCGCGGCCTGCACGTCGGCGGGCGGGTCGATCTCGGCCGGCGCGACGTCGACGTCGAGCTCGATCGAGGTGTAGCGGTAGACCATCTCGACGCCCATCACGGCCATCTTCTTCACGTAGGGGAACGGGATGCCGTCGACGTCCTTCCAGTCCTCGAACAGCCACGACATCGCGACGTCGCCGCCGGTCGGATTCGGAACCTTGACGTCGATCTTGCGCGGCAGATGCGTGGCTTGATCGACGTACCACGTCGCATCGGTGCCGGCCTTCGGGTTCATGCGCAGCTTCCAACAATCGTCGCCGTCGACGTCCTCGACGCCGACCAGCTCGGCCTCGGCGTACAGCGTGCGCCACGGGGCGCGGCGGTTGAACGCGAACCACCGCACGACGCCGAGCTGCTCGTCGCCTTCGCGGATCGTGATGCCGAGGGCCGGATCGGTCGACCACGACAGCGTCGGAGTCGAACCCATCGTGAACGAGCCGAACTCGCCCATCGCCGTGGTGTGGAGCACGCGATCGGTGCCGACGTGGACCTCGGTGAAGGTGATCTTGGCGCCGGCGCCCGGGGCTTGCAGGCCGCCCGTCATGCGCAACGACTTCAGGTTCGCGCGGCGCGACACGTCGCCGCAAGCCTCGTCCATGCGATCGAGGATGCTCTCGGCGCTGGGTGCGGGCTCGTCGCCGCGCGCGCTGGCGAAAGGTCCGACGAAACACGACGCGGCCAGCGCGATGGACCCGAGGAATACGACGGACGAAAGCATGGCGAAATCTCCGGAAGCGAGCGCCGGCGTATCCTAGGCACGCGAACGTCGCGTCCCGAGGTCCGGACGAGGACCGGTACGGAGCGCCTTCGCGGGTTCATCGGACTTCTTTCGGAATCGCGCATGACGAGCGGCGACGAGCGAACGCACGGCGGCGTGGAGTTCCCGAACACGCGCTGGTCGTTGATCCTGGCCGGGAAGGCCGGGGGCGACGCGCGCCGCGCTGCGTACGACGAGATCGCCCAGCACTACGTCGAACCGATCCGCGCGTACCTGCGCTGCGCGTGGGCGCGTTCGCCAGGCCGCGTGGACGACCTCGCGCAGGCGTTCTTCGCGTGGTCGCTCGAGTCCGGGTTCTTGGCCAAGGCCGATCCGACGCGCGGTCGGTTCCGCGCGTTCCTGAAGGTCGCGTTGCGCAACTTCGCGCTCGAGCAACGACGTAAGGAGCGCGCGACGATGCGCGGCGGCGACGTCACGACGGAGTCGTGGACGCGAGCGGACGGTAGTGACGTCGAGGTCCTCGATCACGACGCCGCCTCCGCCGAAGACGTCCTCGATCGCGCCTGGAAGGGTGCGTTGGTGCGGCGTGCTCTCGAACGGCTGCGCGTAGAGTTCGAGAGCGATGGCCGTGCGGCCGTCTACGCAGTGTTCCGCGACTACGTGCTCGAACCCTCCACGGAGATCGACTACGCGACGGTCGCGGCGCGGCACGGACTCACGAAGGTCGACGTCTCGAACTACTTGCAACGCGCGAAGACTCGGTTCCGCGCCGTCCTACGCGCCGAAGTCACGGACACGGTGCGCGACCCGGATGCGTTGTCGGACGAGTGGTCGTGGCTGTTCGCGGAGGCGCCGCGATGAGCGACGAGCTGCCCCCGCACGCGGTCGATCGGCTGCTGCGCGAACTCGCGGCGAACGAAGACGCGCACGACGACGCGCTCGTGCTCGGTCGCTATCGGATTGCGCGCGAGGTCGGTCGCGGCGGCATGGGAGTCGTGTTCGAAGCGCTCGATCTCGAGCTCGGTCGACGCGTCGCGGTGAAGCGCTTGAAGGGCGTCGACCTCGACGGCGAAGCGTCGCAGCGTCTGCAGCGCGAAGCGCGTTCGGCGGCGCGCCTCGACCATCCGCACATCGCGGCGATCCTCGACGTCGGCGCGGACGTGCTCGTGATGCAGTTCGTCGACGGCGTGGCGCTCGACGTCGCGGTCGGCGCCGACGCGATGCGCGCGGTGCGTTTCGTTCGCGATGCGGCGCGCGCGGTCCACTTCGCGCACGAGCACGGCATCGTGCATCGCGATCTCAAGCCGCAGAACCTGCTGGTGGCCGGCGAGCGCGTGTTCGTGACCGACTTCGGTTTGGCGAAGGACCTGCGCGAACGCGACGCGCGCCTGTCGCGATCGGGCCACGTGCTGGGGACACCGGAGACGATGGCTCCGGAACAAGCCGAGGGCCGCGTGCACGACGTCGATGCGCGCAGCGACGTCTGGGGGCTCGGCGCGACGCTGTATCGAGTCCTGGTCGGCGCGGCGCCGTTTCGCGGCGACGACGTGATGGCTGTTTTGCGCGCGGTCACGGAGGCGGAGCCTCGTCGTCCACGCTCGATCCGACCGGCATTGTCCCGTGACCTCGAGAACGTCGTGCTGAAGTGCCTCGCGAAGGAGAAGGATGCGCGCTACGCCAGCGCTGCAGCCCTCGCCGACGATCTCGATCGCGTGCTCGACGGAGTCCCCGTGCTCGCGCGGCCGCCGTCGCGTCTGCGCGGCGCGGCGCGTTTCGTCGCGCGCCATCGCGTCGGCAGCGCCATCGTCGTGGCGTTGCTCGCGGCGGTGCTCGGAGTCGCGGCGATGGCGTGGCACGAGCGCGGGAGGCGTGCGGCGTCGGACGAAGCCCTGGCGTTGTCCGAACTGGTCGGTGTCGTGCTGCAAGACGCAGCGCTCGAACAGCGGCTCGGCGACGTGGCGTCGGCGCACGCACGACTCGACGCGGGCATCGCCGCGTGTCGCGCATTCGTCGCGACGCACGAAGTCGCGCACGCGCGGTATCTGCTCGGCAAGCTGTTGCGTCTGCGCGGGGAGGCCGAGGCCGCATTGGCCGAACTCGATGCCGCGCTGGCGTTGGAACCGACGTTGGTCGAAGCTCGCCTCGAGCGCGGCCTGGCGCGCGCGGGACGGATCGACGTCAGTGCCGCCGAGACGGTCGATGCCAGCGAGAGCGCGATCGCGCTCGCCGATCTCGACGCTGGGCTGGCGTCGCCCCGACCGAAGCGCGTCGATCGTCAGCTCGCCGAAGGCGAACGCGCGCGGCTGAACGGAGACACGAAGCGCGCGCGCGACGCGTTCGACGAAGTCTTACGTCTCGATCCATTGAGCGTCGACGCGCGACTGCGGCTCGCGCAGGTCGAGCTGGCTGCGGGCGACGGCGACGCGGCGTGGCACCACGCGATGAGCGCGCTCGACCTGCGTCGCGGATTCGGTCCCGCGTACCTGGCGCGCAGCGCGGCATCGCAGACGCCGACACCGGCCGATCCGGTCGGGCGCGCGACGCTGCAACACGCGCTCGTCGCGGCGAATCAGCGCGTCGACGCGGGCGACGCATCGGCCGATGCGCTGCATGAGCGCGGCGGGATCCGACTGCATTTGGACGACGTCGAAGGCGCGCTGTCGGACTTCTCGGCCGCGTTGGCCGCCGATCCACGGGACGCGATGGCGTACGGCAATCGCAGTCTCGTGCATGCGCGGCGCGCGGCTGCGGCGCGACGCGTAAGCGATCGCGCGCAAGCCCTCTCGGCGTGGAGCGCCGCGATCGACGACGCGACATCGGCGTTGACGATCGATGCGACGCTGCTCGGCGCGAGGAACAACCGCGGCGTGTTCCATGCCGAGTGTGCGCGGATCCTGCGCGAGCTCGGCAGCGACACCGAAGCGGATCGCGCGGACGCGCTGGCCGGCGAGGACTTCGACCAGGCTGCGTCCGCGGATCCGTTGTTCGCGCTCGCGCGGCTCAATCGCGCGCAGTGGTGGCGGCGCGTGGCCGAGCGTTCCGCGGCGGCGCGAGCACGCGCCGAGTGCGAAACGGCGTTGGCCCGCGCGAACGCGGATCTCGACGCGGTGCTCGCGCGTCGGGCCGACGATCCCACGGCGCTGCTCGAGCGAGCGCTGTGCGCGGACGTCGAAGCCTGCGCGATCGAGATCGCGGGGTCGTTCGCGGAAGCCACGCGGTCACGGGCACGAGCAGCGTCGGCATTCGATGTCGCGGTCGCTGCCGCACCGAACGAAGCGCGAGCGATCGGCATGCGCGGCTTGTGGCGCTTGCGCTGTCGCGAGACGGAGTCCGGCCGCGCCGACGTGGAAGCCGCGTTACGGCTGGGCCCGGACGCGGAGCTGGAGTCGAGATTGCGCGCGGCGTCGGCGGAGCGGTGAGGGTCGAAGAAGTAGCGAGGCGCGACCATCTTGTCAGGAACCGCGCCCCCCTTGCCGAGCCAAGTTGTCTGTCAGGGAGCATTGACTACGAAGCGAACACAGCTCTACCCTCCCGCTGTCGATCGTCGAAGAAGGGCGAGCGACTGGGGGACTCACGATGAACCGCAACCGAATCGGACTGGCGTCGGTCTTGTGCGTAGCGTCGGCGTGGAGCGATCACGCGCTCGCGACGACCGGCACGCTGCGTGAGGCGCGCGCGCGCGCGCGCTGATTCATAGCCCTCTTCGAACGAACTGGTTCGAGCCGGACGAAGGACAGTTCGAACCGACGATTGCCTACCGGCACATCGACCGACAAGGTCGGCTGTGCCTGCTCGACGATGGGACGTTCGTCAGTCAGATCGTCGGTCCCGAGTTGGTCGCGTCCGCTTCCAGTCGCATCTTCGACGCCTGCGGATCTCCGAATCGAAGTGCGTCGCACGTGCGCGGCGCGAATGTTCGATACGAGTTCACCGATCCGGATCTCGGATCGGCCTCGTGGGTCGCCGTCGGCGACCCGGTCATCCCGCTCTTCCGGTTCGTCCACGGTGAGTCGGGTCCAGGTGACGGCCCCGGACGAACCGTTGGCACGTACTCCGCCGTCGATCGAGTCTTCGCCGATGCGGATCTCCGCGTGCGGTTCGTGGCATACGAAGCCCCTGGCTACGAAATCCACGTCGGTCCTCGGGCGACGAAGACGGCGCTGACGATTGGCGTGACGGGCGCCATTGAACTCGAGATCGACGCGGACGGTTCGCTCGTCGTGTCGACCGCGCAGGGAACCGTTCGCCATACGCCGCCCGTGATCGTCGGCGAAGCTGGCGAACGCGGCGCGCGAAGCTGGTTCGAGCTTGTCGATGCGTCGACGGTGCGCATTGCCTGGGCGGGAGCGGCTCCCGGAACTCCGGTCGTCATCGATCCGACCCTCGTCTACTCGACGTACCTCGGCGGAACTTCGAGTGACTCGGTCGAAGCGGTGGCGCTGCATCCGACGAACGGCACGGCATACGTCTGCGGTGCAACGTTGAGCGTGGACCTGCCGGTCACTGTCGGGGCTTTCGATGTCGTTGCCAACGGCGGATTCGACGCCTTCGTCGGCGCACTCAATGCGTCGGGCACCGCGCTCCAGTTCCTGACCTACTTCGGCGGAACCGGCGAGGACCTCGCCTTCGATCTCGAAGTCGACTCCACCGGTGCGATCTACGTGGGTGGCGCGACCTCGTCATCCAACTTCCCGGTCACCGTCGGGGCGTACTCCACGACGTTCACGGGTTGGTTCGACGGCTTCGCGGCGAAGCTGGCTCCGGGCGGCGGGTCGCTGGTGTTCTCCACCTACATCGGTGGCTCCTTCTCCGACGCGGTGTTCGGCGTGGCGCTGACGAACACGAATGCGATGTACGTGGTCGGGCAGACGGAGTCCGATCGCAAGCTCGGCCCTCCCAGCGTTCCGTTCCCGGTGACTTCGAATGCGTATCAGCCTCACCTCGGGAACGGATCGGGGTGCTCGGACATGTCGAGGTTGTGCGACACGGACGCCTTCGTCGCACGACTGGACCCCTCGGGTTCCAGCGTGCCGTACTCGACGCTGCTCGGTGGGGATGGCTCGGACGGCGCCAAGGAAGTGGTTCTGCAGGCATGGAATCGTCCAGTGTTGCTGATCGAGACGAACAGTGCGGGTGTCCCGGGAGCGCTGACCGGCTCGCTCAATGGATGGGGCGGACTCTTCGCGACCGTGCCGGCCGGGGATCCCGGTGAGGCGCCCGGCTGGTTCACCAGCGGACAACTGAACGACGACACGTACGTCGCGATCCTCGACGTGAGTCAGCCCGCGTTCGATCCGGCGAATCCGCAGAACGGGAATCCTCAGCGTGTCTTCGGCTGCTTCGTCGATGGTACGGATGCCGACAATCCGACCGGCATTGCGCTCGAGCCCCGCGGGACCGGCATCGTCGTCTGTGGCGTCACTTCGTCGACCGACTTCCCAATGACCGTGAGCGGTAGTGGTCCGAACTGCTCGGGGTCGACTTGTGGCGACGGCTTCGTCGTGAAACTCGATCCGAGTGTCGCTCCCGCATCCACACCCTTCGTGTGGTCACGCTATCTCGGGGGCACGCAAGCAGACACCGCCGGCGGAGTGGCGGTCGATCGGGCCGGACAGGTGTTCGTCGTCGGACACACTGCGTCGACGAACTTCCCGCTCGGCCCCTCTCCGCTCGATCCGACGCACAACGGCGCGGCGGACGCGTTCGCGATCCGCATGGACGCCACGGGGACGACCATCCTCGATGGGACGTTCTACGGCGGTGCGTCGGACGACTTCGTCCTGGGGATGGGGTTGTCGTCGACGAATCAACTTTGGCTCGTGGGATCGACCAATTCGGCGAACTACCCGACGTCGCTCGGGGCGTTCCAAGTGCTTGGGCTGGGGCCATTTCCAGCGCCGACGAACGCGCTCGGTCTCGACACGACGATCGGCGAGGGATTCATCACGAGCCTGCAGTTCTGAATTCGATGAGTTGGCAACTTTGCGGCAAGGCCGCATCATCCAGGGGGTCGTTCGTCATGAAGAAGGTCTACGGAGTGGTCATGGGGCTGGTCGTCGGGCTTGGGATCGGTTCGCGTGAGGCTGCCGCACGGCAATGCACGCCTCCCGATTCACCGACGGCGCCAAGCTTCCAAGAGTGGGTCGTCGACGACGGCGGGCCGTTCTCGACGCTGACAACGGGGATAGCAGTCCACTCGCTGTTCGCGCTCGGCGTGAAGGCCGCGGACTTCGACCAGGATGGGGATCTCGACGTCGTCGTCGGCGGGATCGACAACACCGAGCCCGTGAAGATCTACTACCTACAGACGAGTCCCAGCGGGCTGGTCTCCGTGAGCCATGTCGAGACCCTCGACCTCCAGAATTCGACGCCCGCAGCTCCGTTCCCGAACGTTGACGACTCCTATGGCATCGATGTTGGCGATGCGAATCGCGATGGGAAGATCGACATCTTTGTCGGGCGGCGCAATCAAATGGGCTCGTTGGTGCCATTCTCACCCGGCTTCAACACCAACGAGCGTGACACGGTTTGGATCAATGACGGGCAGCGATGGGATCCCGTGACGGGCGACCCCCTAGAGACGTACATGTTCGACGAGCTGCTCATCTCGGGCCCGAGGAAATTGAACCCGACCAATGAGTCGATCACCAACTCTAGCTCGGAGACATTCGCCATCGACGTACGCAATCTCGATGGTCTTGGAATCGCCGGAGCTCCAATCCAGGGCATTGCGACACTCGACGTTGTGACGGTCGGCGCGTACGGCATTCGCATCTACCTCGGTGATGGCGCCGGAAACTTCACCCACTACGCAACGATGACCGATCCGGGACCTGCTGGCGTTTATCGCAATGTCGAGTTCGGCGACGTCGATGGAGACCGTGACATCGATATGGTCGTCACGCGGGACGGGCTTACCAGTTCCTCTAGCACGACGATCGCACCGGATCGTGTGTGGTTCAACCAAACCGTGAACCCCGCGCCGGGCGTGACCTCCTTGTTCAGCTTGATGGACAAGAACGGCATCGTCCCACCGATTCTGGTGCACCCGCCGATCCTGCAGTATCAATGGCGTGGGAAGGCGGGCACGCCGTTCGCCGGTATTTGCGGAATGTGTCTGAGTGCGCCGAAGCGTTCGATCGACTGTGCGCTCGGCGATATCGACGGCGACGATGATCTTGATCTTGTCGTAGCAGCCACGAGCGCGCGGAATCCCGTGTACCTGAACGATGGCAACGGGCACTTCGGTGCGGCGAATCAAGGCCAAGCGGGTGCGGGCAACGGCGGGTACGCTCATCTCTTCGCCACGGCGACCTCGGATTGGCCAAATGACGTGGGTGGCTTCGAATCGAGCGAGTTCTTGTTCGACGTCTGTTTGGCCGACATCGTCGCTGCGACGGCGGGGTTCGGGACTCCAACTTGGGGGGACATCGAGTTCCATCTCGACGGCAAGATCATCGATACGACGTCGTCGGTGCGCATCGTCGACGCCGATCGCGATGGTCTTGCCGATGTCGCATTCTGCAATCGAAACGAGATCGAGGAGGTCGCCAAAGCATTCCCGTGGCTGATCAATCCTAGCCACCCACAGCCGTACGAGTACCTAAGCACGAACACGCATGCCCCGCCGTGCTATGATCACCTTTATTATGGTGTGGCTCCGACAGGCGCGCCGCTCGTCAGTTTCTCGTTCAGTACCTGCGCAGAGCTGATTGGCAAGGCCAATGATGGAACATCGTACTTCGAGTTCGTGAGTCTTGGTGGGAATCTCGCGCCCGACTGGATCGAAGCGAACTTCAACAACTTTGTCTACGAAGAGCCGGTGGGAGCGAGCGTCGGAGGTGCGGGCACTGCGTGGAACGGTTGGTTCTGGTTGGGACAGGCCCCGATCGGTCCAATGTGCGGAACGCCATGATGCTGGAGTAAGGACATGAAGTCTCAGACACATTCAATGTCAAGTGCGAGTCCCCGCCGAGTGTTGGCAACAGCGTTGTGCGTCTTGGTCGTCGCACCGGCGGTGCCGGCCCAAGCAGTGATCCGCAAGCACTGGGGCATCTTTCCCCAGGCGGGGCCAAGCAAGGTTCAGGGAATGGATGACGTCGACGGCGATGCGGTCGGCGACTACATGATTGCCAGGCCACCGTCAGCGGGATCCACGGATCGCGTCATCAAGGTGTACTCGGGGGCCAGCGGTCAACAGCTCTATGGAATACCCGAAGCCGTCGCCTCGTCCGGTTTTGGTTCCGTGCTCGACGGGGGCTTCGATGCAACTGGTGACGGGATCGGCGACATTCTCGCGGGTTTGCCAAAGACCCCGTTGGCCAACGGGACACTGGCGTCCTACGGCTCCGTTCGGATCTATTCCGGCGTCGACGGTCTCTTGTATCGAGAACAGGCAGGTCCGATGCTCCCGGATGACGGGTTTGGGTGGGCTGTCCGTTGGGTTGGAGACTTGGACGGTGACTCTCGAAGCGAATACGCCGTGACCGAGATTCAGCCGAGTCAAACCGGGGGAGCTCCGCGTCTCTGGGTGTTCAGCGGGGCTACTGGAGCCACAGTCAGTGTGTCGACGTCGAATGTCAAGGACGGCTACGGCTTCGCGTTGGACCTGACGGACGATGTGGACGGCGACGGAACACCCGAAATTCTCGCGAGCGCCCCGGGGCACGCGGTAGGCGGAGTGGCATCGGTCGGCGCCGTCTTTGTTGTCAATCCACGAACGGGGTCAATCCTGAACACCGTGCCTGGGTCGAGCCAACTTGTGTTGGGCATCTTCCCCGAGGTCTTCGGCTGGACTGTCGCTAGCGTCGGCGACCTCACTGGCGATGGCCTTCCTGAGATTGCCGCGGGTCGAGGCGGCTACGGCATCCGTATCTCTGGTGTCATGACCGGTACGACGATCGCGGAGATCACAGCGCCGAAGCTCGTCACGAATGTCCTCGGTGGCCAACTCGAAACCACTGACGACCTCGATGGAGACGGTCATCAGAGCCGCTTTACTTCAATCTGGTCGATTCCACTTGGCGAGCCGCGAGGTCTGCTGGTCATTAGTCCACCACCGGAACATGGCTTGAGATGCGTCCAGATACGTACAGCAGCCAGTCGCAAGTGTTCGACAACTTCCCGCAGTCAATCGCGTCGCTGGGAGACTTGGACGGCGACGGTCGATGTGAGTGCGCGATTGCGCACGCAGTTGCTGGCCAGCCGGGAATCAACAAGGCCGGCGTCGTCGAAGTCCTCAACCTCGCGCCCTTGGCGGCGAACACACAGGTTTTGACTCCCGCGAACGGCATGAAGGTCGACCTTCAACTCAGCGGGCGGACTTCAGCATCTCAGGGAATCAGTACTTCGTGCTCGCGAGCATCACGGGCAATCGGGGATCCCGCTCGGCGGCGGGTTCTCGCCGACGCTGCCGTTGACCTACGATTTCATGACGGACATCTCGATCGGCTTCGCGAACACGACGGTGTTCCAGAACACGTTCGCGAGTCTGAGCACGGTGGACGGCATCGCGCACGCGACGTTCGACGGGAGCTTCCTGCCGCTCGCGGCCGACGGATTGCGGAGATCCACCTTGCGTACGTCGGGTGGCAGCAGAACGGCAACTACTGGGTCTCGAATCCCGAGACGATCACGGTCGATTTCTGAGGATGGGCCGCGAATGAGTGCTTCGGGCGACGACTGCCGCGGCCTGACGAGCCGGGTTGGTACCACGGCACGAATCGTCCTGGCGTTCATTGCTTCGGTGCCTTGGACGGCGGAGGCCTCCGCCCAATCCGTGATCCGAAAGCACTGGGGTCCATTTTCAGCGGAGGGGTCACCGTCGTCCGTGGCATGGACGATGTCGATGGTGACGGCATCGCGGATTATATGTCCGGCCGTTGGCTGTCCGCGGGTACGACGGATCCTGTGATCAAAGTGTATGCCGGAGCGGATGGGGCTCTGATCTACGGGATCTTCGGAGTCGGTCTCGGGTACGGGTGTGGGCTCGGTACTCGACGGTGGGTTCGATGCTACGGGAGACGGAATCGGTGACATCCTCGCCGGGGTCGCGAAGACCCCACTGGAAACGGCACGCTCGCAGCGTACGGATCGGTACGTATCTATTCTGGCGCTAACGGATCGCTCTTCCGAACTCAGTTGGGCCGATGCTCCCGACGATGGCTTCGGGTGGCGTTGATGGTTGGGGGATCTCGACGGAGCATTCGAGTAGCGAGTACGCAGTGACCGAAGCCCAGCCCACACAGTCAGGGGAATTCCTCGCGTATGGGTGTTCAGTATGGCGCTACCGGGCCACGATCAGTGTGTCGACGTCGAGTCTGGCAGGACGGATTCGGGTTCGCCCTGGACGTGATGGATGATGTGGATGGTGACGGGACTTCTGAGCTCCTCGCAAGCGCGCCAGGGCACTCCGTAGGTGGCATCGCAGCCGTCAGCGCGGTGTTCGTCGTCAATCCGCGGTCTGGGTCTATTTTGAATGGAGTTCCTGGTTCGACACAGCTCATTTCGGGGCATGTCGCCAGATGTGTTCCGGCTGGACTGTTGCGGATCTGGGCGACGTCACAGGTGATGGGCTTCGGGTTCGCTGCCGGCCGTGGCGGATACGGCATTCGGTGGTCGGGGTCCGATGACTGGAGCAATGTTCACTGAAATCCTGACGCCAGGAAGTCATCAACAATGTCCTCGCCGTGGCCAACTCGATTACTACCGACGACCTGCACGGAGACGGAAACTCAGATCTCTTGGCGTCGATCTGGTCGATTCCATCACAGAGCCGCGAGGTCTGGTTGTGATCAGCTCGAAGATTGGGGACTGGCTCGAACATCGGCCGGATACCTACAGCCCCTTGCAACCGGTCTTGACCAACTTTCCCCAGTCGCTCGCTTCGCTAGGTGATCTGGACGGTGACGGCCGTCGAGAGTGTGCGATTTCGCATGGGTCGGCCCTGCAACCCGTGACCAACAAGGCCGGCGTCGTCGAAGTCCTCAACCTCGCGCCCTTGGCGGCGAACACGCAAAGTCCTGACTCCGGCGAACGGGATGAAGGTCGACCTCAACTCAGCGGCGGACTTCAGCATCTCGGGAATCAGTACTTGGTGCTCGCGAGCATCACGGGACGACGGGGATCCCGCTCGGTGGCGGATTTTCGCCGACGCTGCCGTTGACCTATGACTTCATGACGGACATCTCGATCGGGTTCGCGAACACGACGGTGTTCCAGCACACGTTCGCGACTCTGAGCACGGTGGACGGCATCGCGCCCGCGACGTTCGACGGGAGCTTCCGCTCGCGGCCGACGGAGACCGTCCACCTTGCGTACGTCGGTGGTGCAGCAGAACGGCAACTATTGGGTCTCGAACCCGAGACGAATCACGGTCGATTTCTTGAGGATGGGCCGCGAATGAGTGCTTCGGGACGACTCCGGCCCGGCCTGACGAGCCAAGGTTGGTACCACGGCACGAATCGTCCTGGCGTTCATTGCCCTTCGGTGCTTTGGACGGCGGAGGCCTCGCCCAATCCGTCGTCCGCAAGCACTGGGGTACGGTGCCTGAGATTGGTTTCACGCTCGTGCGCGGCATGGACGACATCGACGGTGATGGGGTTGCCGACTACTTGTCGACCCGTGCGCCCGCGGGCGCACTTCGGAGCCGGTCTTCCGGATTTACTCCGGGGAAGACGGGGCAGGCGGTACACGATCAGCACGTCGGCTGCGGGAACCGGGTTCGGCGGCTTCGTCGACGCGGGACTCGATGCTACTGGCGATGGAATCGGCGACATCCTCGCGGGCCGGCGTCGCACACCGCTCGCGAACGGCACGATCGCGCAATATGGCTCGATCGAGATCTACTCCGGCGCGAATGGTGCACACTTCGGAACTCAAGTCGGCCCCACTGCTGACCGACGACGACTTCGGCTACGCAGTCCGTTGGGTCGGCGATTTGAACGGCGACCTTTCTTAGCGAGTACGCGGTCGGCGACGCAGATGAACCAATCCGGAAACATGCCGCGCGTGTGTGGGTAGTTCGACGGCGCGACGGGCGCGACGGTCAGCGTGTCGACGTCCAACGTCAAAGACGGTTTCGGGTTCGAGCTCGAAGTGACGTCGGACGTCGACGGCGATGGGACGTCTGACCTGCTGGTGGGCGCTCCGGGCCACGGTCGGCGGTGTCGCATCCGCGGGAGCCGTGTTCGTTGTGAATCCTCGGCGGACGGGCGCGCAGCTCAACGTCGTGCCCGGTCGACCCAGCTTGTAGGCGTTTTTCCCGGAGGTGTTCGGGTGGTCGATCACGAGCGTCGAGGACATCACCGGCGACGGACTGCCGGAGTTCGCGGGTTCGCAGCGGCTTTGGGATTCGTGTCGTCGGTTCGATGACAGGCGTCTCGGTGACCGACATACCGCAACGCCGGAGGTGATCACGAACGTCCTCGGCGCGCAGCTCGACACGACGGACGATCTTGGCGATGGGAACGTCGAGCTTCTCTCTTCGATCTGGTCGAATGAAATGGACGAGACACGAGGCCTCATCGTGATCAGTTCCAAGTTTGGGAACTGGCTAAAGTACCGCCCGGATTCATATAGTAATCTTTCCGGGCCCGCAGGAAGTTTTGTCTGATTTTCCACGATCGATCTCCACCCTCGGCGACATCGACGGAGATGGGCCCGGAGGAATGTGCGATCTCGCCTTCCAGCGCGAAACAGCCCAGCACCAACAAGGCCGGCGTCGTCGAAGTCCTCAACCTCGCGCGCCCTTGGCAGCAACGAACACACAGGTTTTGACTCCCGCAGGGCAGGATGAAGGTCGACCTTCAACTCCAGCGGCGCGGACTACAGCATCTCCGGGAATCAGTACTTTGCTCATGAAGGCTTATTCACGGGCACATCAGGAATTCTCGGCGGTGGGTTCTCGCCGACGCAGTTGACCTACGATTTCATGACGGACATCTCGATCGGCTTCGCGAACGGGACGTGGTGTTCCAGAACACGTTCGCGACTCTGAGCACGGTGGACGGCATCGCGCACGCGACGTTCGACGGGAGCTTCTTGCCGTTGGCGGCCGACGGACTGCAGATCC
>JADJEK010000007.1 GCA_016709145.1 Planctomycetota bacterium | reverse complement strand
GCCCGAGCGGGCGTCGAACTTCTCGGCCGACGCCCGAGCGGGCGTCGGGCCGTGCGGCCCGAGCCTCACTGCATCATCGCCAAGCGCTCGAGTGCTGCGTCGATGGTCGAATCCTGCTTCGGGAAACAGAAGCGGATCCAGCGCTTGCCCGCCTCCGGATCGCGGAAGAACGACGAGCCCGGCACGCCGGCGACGCCCACCGTCTCCACCAAGTGCTTCGCGAACGCGACGTCGTCGCGGAAACCGAAATGACCGATGTCGGCCATGATGTAGTAGGCGCCCTTCGGCTTCACGGGATTGAAGTTCGCGCGCGACAGCCCGTCGAACAGCCGGTCGCGGCGCTTCGTGTACGCCGCGCCGAGATCGAGGAAGAACTGCGGCGGGAACGCCAAGGCGGCCGCCGCGGCCTCTTGCAGCGGGTGCGGAGCACCGACCGTCAGGAAGTCGTGCACCTTGCGGATCGCGGCGGTGATCGCGGGCGGCGCGATCGCGTACCCGATGCGCCACCCAGTGACGCTGAACGTCTTCGAGTGACCCGAGATCGTGACCGTGCGTTCGGCCATGCCCGGCAGCGTCGCCAGCGAAACGTGCTGCGCGCCGTCGTACAGGATGTACTCGTAGATCTCGTCCGTGATGGCCAGGCAGTCGTGCTCCTGGCACAGCGTCGCGATGCGCTGGAGCTCGTCGCGCGTGAACACCTTGCCGGTCGGATTGTTCGGCGTGTTCAACACGATCGCCTTCGTGCGCGGCGTGAACTTCTTCGCCAGCGCGTCGAAGTCGATCGCGAAGTCCGGCGCCTCGAGGCGATGGAAGACCGGCTGCGCGCCCGACAGGATGCAGTCGGGTCCGTAGTTCTCGTAGAACGGCTCGAAGATGATCACTTCTTCGCCGGGATCGACGGTCGCGAGCATCGTCGCGATCATCGCCTCGGTCGCGCCGCAACACACGGTCACCATCGTCTCGGGATCGACGTCGATGCCGTTGTAGGACTTCGCGCGCGCGGCAATCGCATCGCGCAGGTTCTTCGTGCCCCAGGTGATCGCGTATTGATTGCGATCGGCGTCGATCGCGGCCTTCGCGGCATTCTTGATCGCGGCCGGGGCGGCGAAATCCGGGAAGCCCTGCGCGAGGTTCACCGCGCCGTGGCGCAGCGCGAGTCGCGTCATCTCGCGGATCACGGATTCGGTGAAGCAGCGTGCCTTGGCGGACGTGAACGTACGGGCCATGGGGAGTTCCGCGGCGGGTCGAAGGGGACCGCCACCATAGACGGAACCGGACGGAATCCGCCGTCGCCGAGTCGACGCGACCGCTCGAGTTCGCGGCGAGCCGGCGCGCGCGGGCTTCGCATCACCCTCCGGCGGTCGCGCGCTCGTTCCACCATTCGCGCCACAGTTTCGGGTCGTCGCCGAAGTCTTCGCCCGAGAGCTTGCGCAGCGCCGCGGCGATGTTCTGGACCACCTGATCGCGGCCGTAGTCGAGCCCGGTCTTCTCGCGGTATTTGCCCGCCGGCATCTGCGCCTTCAACCGCTCGAGACGCACGACGAGCGCCTGTGCGTTGCGCCAGTCGCCGAGTTCGCCGAGTGCGCGCGCGGCATTGGCTTGGATCAGCAGGTAGTTGTCGTCGAGCAGTTGCGTGAGACGACCGGACGCGTCGGTGTGACGCATCGAGGCGATCGCCGAGATCGCGTGGTTGCGGACCTTCGCGTCGTTGTCGTAGAGGCACGTGAGGATGCGCTCGATCGCGCGCTCGCCGGTCTCGGGAGTCAGGATCGCGCCGAGAGCGAGCACCGCGTTCGATCGGACGTCCGCGTCCTTCGTGTCGAGGCGCGCGAGCACGGGCTCGAGCGGTGTCTCCGGATCGCCGAGCTTCCACAGGCCGAGCAACGCGTTCTGGACGATCGCCGGATTCGTCGCGCCGACGTTCTCGATCAGCACCGCCGTCGCGCGCGGGTAGACCGGCGGGAAGCGCTCGCGGAAGCGCTCGCGCGCGGCCGCGTCCGACGGTTCGGCGAGCCTGCAGAACCCGAGCGCCGCGCAGGCGATCGCGCGTTGTTCGTCGGTGCCGGTGCGTGCGATCTGCAGGATCGACTCGACGTTGCGGTACGCGGTGCGTTGCAGTACCGACTCGATGTTGTCGACCAAGCGCCGATCCGGCGATCCCGCGCGATCGAGTGACGACCGGAACCACACGCTCAGGCTCTGGTCGAGTTGCAGGATCAACCGAGCGCGCCCCTCGTCGGTGACGGGTTCGGACACGGCCTGCTGCAACCGCTTCTGGTACTCGATCTCCTCCTGCGTCAGCGGCACGCCGATGTCGTCGGGCGTCGACCGACAAGCCGGGAACGCGAGCACCAGGACGAGCGGCGCCAAACGGGCGAAGGACGATCGAGAGCGCATGCGAAGCCTCGAGAACTGCGATGGAACGCGGCTGGTACGGTCGGGGTGCGAACGTGCTTCCCGGCGAATTCGAGTCGCGGGACTGTACCGTCGGCGACCCGTCCGTCCCCGTTCCGACCGAGCTTGCCGATGGAACACGATCCCCTTCGCTGTCAGGAGATCCACCGCGTCTCCGACGAGAAGAGCGGCCTCGACGCGTGGATCGTGCTGCATTCGACGGCGCTCGGTCCCGCGTTCGGCGGCCTGCGCTTCGCGAACTACGCGTCGGACGACGCAGCCTTGCGCGATGCCTGCGGCCTCGCGGAGGCGATGACCTGGAAGTGCGCGGCCGCGGAGTTCCCTGGCGGCGGCGGCAAGGGCGTGATCCAGGCCGATCGGCTGCGGGAGCGCGGGCGAGCGCTCGACGTGCTCGGGGACTTCATCGAGCAGTTGCGCGGGCGCTTCCGGACCGCGGGCGACATCGGTGCGACCGACGGAGATCTCCGCCGCATTCGTACCCGCACGACGTCCATGGCGGATCTCGATGCGCTCGGTGACCTCGGCGACGCCGTGGCGATCGGTCTGATCGCGACGATGCGCGCGCTCGCGCCGCGCGTGCGCGAGTCCGGAGCGAACGACCTGCGTGGCCTGCGCGTGGCCGTTCAAGGCCTCGGAGCGGTGGGGATGGCGACGGTGCGTCGTCTGTGCGCGGAGGGCGCGCACGTCGTCGTCGCCGACGTCGATGCCGAGCGCGCCGCGGTCGCGAGCGCACTCGGCGACGTGCGCGTGGTCGCGCCCGACGCGATCGTCGGAGCGGATGTCGATGTGTTCGCGCCCTGTGCGATCGGCGGCGTGATCGACGGATCGACCGCGCGCACGTTGCGCGCTCGCGCCGTCGTCGGCGGCGCGAATCGCGTGCTCGCGGACGACGCGGCCGGGGTCGAGTTGGCGCGGCGCGGCGTGCTCTACGCGCCGGACTTCCTGGTCAACGCGGGAGCGGTCATCCGCGGCGCGTGGCACGCACTGCGCGGCCGCGCGGGCACCGATGCCGAGATCGCAGCGATCGCCACGCGCGTGGTCTCGTGCATCGACGAAGCCGAACGGAGCGGCACCACGCCGGAGGCCATCGGGTTCGAGCGCGCCCTAGCGCGCGTGCGCGCGGCGTCGTGACCCGGCCGAACCCACGACGTTCTGTCAGATGCCGACGAGTTCGAGGATCCGATCGCGGTAGGGCTGTTGGATGCGAGTCGGCCGGCCTTCGGCGTTGACGCACCCGAGGACCGTGAAGCCTTCGGCGAGCAACTCCTCGGGCGCCGCGCCCGGGCGAATCACGCGATACTCGAATCGAACGCGGACACCGCTCGCTTCGGTCAGGCGGGTTTCGATCGCCAGGTCCTCGTCGTAGCGCGCGCCGCGTAGGTAGCGCACGCCGACCTCGACCACGGCGAGCCGCATGCCGTCACGCTCCATCGACGCGTAATGCACGTCGTGCGCGCGCATGAACTCGGTGCGGCCGAGCTCGAAATAGACGATGTAGTTGGCGTGGTAGACCACGCCCATCTGGTCGGTCTCGCCGTAGCGGACACGCGCGAAGGTGCGGTGGGGTGCGTTCACGTCGCGGAATGTACCGACCCGCGTGCTGCGCCGGCTGCTCGCAGACGACCTCGAAAAATTGCTTCCGCGAGCGGTCGGAACCAGGAAAGATCCCCGTCTTTCCCGACCACACCCATGCAGACGTCGATCCCACGCATCCTCTCCGGCCTCGGTCTCGGGCTCCTGCTGCCGGGCCTCGGGCACGTTCTCTACGGCCGCAGGGACAAGGCGCTCTACTTCGGCGGCCTGGTCCTGGCCGCGTTCGTGGTCGGCCTATGGCTCGGCGACTGGCGCGTCGTGAGCGGCCAGCACTTTCCGCTCTACCTGCTGGCGCAGTGTTGGCTCGGCTTGCCGGTGCTCGCGGTACTTTCGTTGACCAGTGCGCTGCGCATCACGACGGACATCCCGTACCTCGATGCGGGCTTGCTCTACACCTGCGTCGCGGGCTTGCTGAACCTCGTCGTCCTGGTGGACCTCTACGAGATCCACGTCAAGACGGCTGCCGCCGCCGCGAAACCAGCAGGAGCGATCGCATGACGCTGCATGCCGCTCAACTCGCGTTCCTGACGTTGGTGTCGTGTCTCGTCTATCACGCGTTGCGTGAGGACGACCTTCGCCATGCGGCGTCCCTGGGGATGCGGCGCTTCGGTTCGTTCGCGATCATCGTCGTGATCGCAGGCGCCGCGCTGCAGTGGTTCACACGCTGGCTGTGACCGCCGACGGCTTGCCCTTCGCAGGCCGGCGTCCGAGCGTCGCCGCGATGACGGCGACGATCTCCACCGACCAGATGGTCGCGAGGACCAGTCCCAAGATTCCGAGCCACGTCATCGAACACTCCTCCGTCCGAGCCATGGACGGCGTGATGCGGGCACTCACCGACCCGGCGGCCGGTCGTTCTATGCGGCTCATCGGCGGCAGGTGTCGCCCTCTGCAGCCAAAAGTTCCGCGAAGTTCGATTCGGCCGGGGGTCATTTCCGCAATCGGAACACAGCGCCCGGTTGTCGGATCAGCGTCCCGTCGAGTTCGAGCAAGACGATGCGTTCGGTGAGTGACGCAATCGGAATGCCGGTGACGTCGGCCAACGCATCGAGCGTGTCGACTCCCGCGACGATCGCGTCCACGATCGGTTGATCGCACGGCGCGACGACCGGAGCGATGACCGGCTCGTCGTCGTCGAACGTGCGGTCGCCGACGCCGAGCACCGCTTCGATCACGTCGCGCGGCTCGAGCACCGGGCCCGCTCCATCGCGCAACAGAAGATTCGTCCCGCGCGCCAGAGGGTCGTCGAGTGCTCCCGGGACCGCGAGCACGGTGCCGCCGGCGTCGAGCGCCGCGCGCGCCGTCGACAGGGCGCCGGAACGCTCCGACGCTTGGACGACGACGACGACCTCGCTCAATCCGGCGATCACGCGATTGCGTTCGGGGAAGCGGAACTTCTCGGGCGGAGTCCCGATCGGGTACGTCGTCACGACCGCTCCGGTCTTCACCACGTCCTGGCGCAGTTCCCACGTCGCTTTGGGGTACTCGACGTCCAGTCCGCAGCCGACGACCGCGATGCAGCGGCCGCGTGCCGACAGCGCGCCGGCGAGTGCGGCCGCGTCGATCCCACGCGCCATTCCCGACACCACCGCGAGCCCGGCCCGCGCGCACGCCCGCCCGAGCCGCCGTGCGAATGCGATCATCGGAGCGCTCGCTTCGCGTGAGCCGACGATGCCGACGCGGGGTGCGGGCGCGATGCCCGCGCCCTGGATCCACAGTGCGAGCGGCCGATCCGGATGGTCGCGCAGGTCGGGCGGGAACGCGTCGTCACGCGCGAGCACGACGCGGATGCCGGCCGCGGCGCAGGTCTCGAGTTCGGTGCGCACGCGACGCGAAGCTCGGACTCGCACGAGTTGCTCGGCTTCGTCCGCCGGCATACCGGCGTCGGTCAGTTGTTGGAGCGAACCGGAAAGGACCACGTCGGTCGCCGGTGGCGGCACCCGCGACGGGCTGCCATGGCGCGCGAGATGGACCATCAACAGGGCGAGGTGATCGGTGTCCACGCCGACAAGACGCGGCTCGCAGCCCGGTGTTACCGCGCCGCGACGACAGGCTCGATCGAGTTGCCGAAGCGATCAGGCCGATTCGAACAGCGAGCGTACTGCGTCGGCGATACGGCCGAGCTCGGCGACGTCGACCATGCGGGTTTCGCCCGGCGCGACCGGCAGGGCGAATCGGATCGCGTCGCCCTCGCGCTTCTTGTCGTGCCGCGCGAACGCCAGGACGCGATCGACGTCGAGCGCGGGGATCGTCGTTCGCAGGCCCAGTCGACGCAGTAGGCGCACGACGCGTTGTTCGAACTCGCTCGACGCGAAACCGAGCGCGCGGGACAGATGTGCCTCGGCGCGCAATCCGAGCGCGACGGCTTCGCCGTGCCGCAGCAACGCGAATCCGGTCGCGGCTTCGAGCGCGTGACCGATGGTGTGGCCCAGATTGAGCGCGCGCCGTACGCCGCGGTCGAATTCATCGGCCTCGACGTAGCGGACCTTCGTGCGCACACACATCGCCAGGATCTGATCGAGCAGCGCGGGGTCGTTCGTCGGCGACGACGTCGTCGCTTCGAGCAGCGCCAGCAAGTCTTCGGCGAGCACGGCGTACTTCGCGACTTCGCCGAATCCGCTCGACCACTCGGTGGCCGGCAGCCCCGTGAGCACGTCGGGATCGACGACGACGACGGTCGGAGGCCAGAACGCACCGACGAGGTTCTTGCCTTCGGGGAGGTCGACGCCGGTCTTGCCGCCGATCGACGCGTCGATCTGCGCGAGCAGCGTGGTCGGGACGTTCACGTAGCGGACGCCGCGCAAGTAGATCGCCGCGACGAAGCCGGTGAGGTCCGACACCGCGCCACCGCCGAGCGCGATCAACACGGCGGTGCGATCGCAGTCGCGCTCGAGCAGCGCGTGACAGAGAGCCTCGGCCTGCGCCAGCGTCTTGCCGCCGCGGAGATCCAACGCGACGGCGGACGGTTCCAGCCCGTCGCGCTCGAGACCGCGCAGCGCGCGCGCCACGAGGCCCTTCGGCGACGCGGCGTCATGCACCAACACCGGCGTGCTCGAGAATCCGGGGATGCGAGCGGGCAGCGCCGTTCCGAGCGCGTCGAGCGCACCGCGCTCGACGAGGACGTCCGTGGCGCCGCGGCTGGAACGGATACGCATGTTGCGGTTCGGGCTCAAGGTTCGCCCACGCCGCGATCCTTCTGTTCCAGCACGCGCGTCAATTGCCGCTTCTTGCGCGCGAGGAAATCGCGCTGGAACTCGCGCTGAGCGTTGCGGTTGCCGAACAGCGAGAACGCCAGCATCGACACCACGAGCGAGACCGCACCGATCACGATCCAATTCAGGAACGACTGGGTGTTGTCGGCCGGCGAGCGGAACGGCACGACGCGGATCGGCACGATCATCGGACCGTTGTACGTGTGTCCGCGCTTGTTCTCCCAGGCGACGTTCTTGAAGAACACGCCCGTGATGTGCGACACGTTGAGGTCGCCGACGTCTTCTTTCTTCAGCGGCTCGAACGCGATCCAGCGGAACAGGCGCTCGCCCATGACCCCGGCGATGCCGTCGTAGAACACGCGGTGATCGAGCGGGTTCTCGCCGGAAGGTCCGAGCGTGCGCGGCCACTGGTAGTCGACCGGACACTGCGCGGTGATCTGCACGATCTTGCCGCGGAACGCGTTCGGATTGCGCCGCAGGTCGGCCCACGTGACTTCCTGCGATGGCAGCGTCGAACGCTGCTCGGGCGTGAGCGAACGCACGTAGTTCAGGACCTCGAACAGGATCTCCTCTTGGAGATCGATCTGGTCCTCGAGTCCGTGATCGCGCACGAGGTCCCACGACACGGCCTCGAGGCTCGTGTTCGGCGCGAGGTCGATGTACGACCGCGTCAGTGCGCGACCGACCAACAACGGGACGTTTTCGACCCACGTGCCCGGTGCGGTTTCCAGATCGACGAACTTGAAGAAGAAGCCCTGGAGGCGCACGACGTCGCCGGGCGAGCAATCCGATTCGCGCAGCACGGCGAACGCGACGACGTCGTCGCTCGGCAGTCGCACGCGACCGCGCACCTCGTGGTACTTGTCGCCGCTGACGACCTCGATCGATTCGACTTCACCCTTCACTTCGAACGGCGTGCCGCGATGGAGCCCCGGATCGCGGCGCAGCGCCGCGAGGTCGAGCGTGCGCAGTCCCATGACTTCGAGGTCGCCCGGCGTGAGCTTGTACGCCTCGGACAGCAGATGCGTGTACGGCTCGGGTTCACGCACGAGCCGATCGAGCTTCGTCGAGTCCTTGGTCGCCTCGAGTTTCTTCGCGTCGATCTTCGCGGCCGGCTGGCGCACGAGTTCGAACGGAGCTTCCTCCTGACGGATGTCCGCGATCTCGTCCTTCTTCGCCGGGTCGCGTTGCGCCTTGGCGTGGAAATAGGCGAAGCCGGCGATGAACACGACCGCGAGGACGCCGAGGAAGATCAACCGCGACTTCTCGGAACCGAATCCGAACGAGATGGGCTTGGACGGCTCGATGTGGGGCAGTTTCACGGATCGACCGGAGTGAGTGAGTTCGGAGCCGGCGCGGCTCCGAGCGGGGAACGCGGATTGGAACGGAGCGGAACGTGGCGGGTTCGGTGTCGTGCGTCGTGAACGAGGGTGTGGAACAACCGGGCGTGCGGCGATTCGAGCTCGTGGTCCTCGGGATGCCACTGCACGGCGACGAGCGAGCGCTCGTCGTCGGCTTCGATCGCTTCGACCACGCCGTCGCAGGCGCGAGCGCAAACCCGCAGATCGCGGCCGAGGCGATGCACGGCTTGATGATGGCGTGAACTCGTCCGCAACGCGTCGACGCCGAGGATGGTCGAAAGCCGCGTCTTGGGCTCGATCACGACGTCGTGGTCACCGGGATGTTCGTCGGAGTCGATATGGACGGGCAGCAGGTCCGGATAGATGTCGGACCGGCGATCGGCCAGGTGCTGATGCAGCGAGCCTCCGCAGGCCACGTTCAACAATTGCATGCCGCCACAGATGCCGAGCACGGGCAGCCTGCGTTCGAGCACGAGGCGCGCGAGCGCGAGGTCCGACGCGTCGCGCTCCGGATCGAGGAGTTCGATGCTCGGGTGCGGGAGTTCGCCGTAGGCGGACGGGTCCATGTCGTTGCCGCCGGTGAGCACGATGCCATCGAGGGTGTCGACGAGCGCGGCCAGCGAGTCGAGGTCGGCAGCCGGATTCGCCGCGTCGCCGATCGCGCGCAGCACGTGCGGGGTGATCACGACCGGGATGCCGCCCGCGGCGACGACCCATTTCGGGATCTCCGGGGTCAGCACGAGCAACCGACCGTCGCCGAGTCGGCGCTGCCGGGCTTTCACGTCGCAGTTGATGCCGATGAGGGGGCGCACGGCCGTCGTTCTATGGGATGGGTGGGCACGATGCCAGCCGTCGCATCGCCAATCGTCGTGGCGCCGCTATCGTGGCCGAGCGATCGGGCGGTCGCGAGCGGCCTGGGTGGCGCGATTCCCTCGACTCCGACCGAGCCGCGACCAGAACGCCGATCGCCGATGAACCCGGACGGCTGCGGTCGTCCGCCAAGGCCTTGCGCCAACGGCCCAAGGCCTTGCGCCAACGGAAGGATGCTGCCGCCGATGCCGCGTCGAGTGGATGACCGCGCGCAACTCGACGCTTTGCTGCGCACGTGCACGAACTACGAGAAGATGCCGGCGTTCCACGCGGGGCGCGTGCGCACCGATCTCGAGCGCATGGTCGCGTTCGTCGAGCGACTCGAGCATCCCGAGCGCGCCAGCGTCGTGGCGCACGTGACGGGGACGAAGGGCAAGGGATCCACGGCAGCGTTCGTGGCGCGCATGCTGCGCGCGCGCGGAGCGAGCGTGGGCCTGCACACGTCGCCGCACCTCGAGTGCATGGAGGAGCGCATCGTCGTCGATGACCGTCCGATCGACGACATCGGTCTGTTGGCCGCGACCAACGCGATCCTGGCCGCGGCCGACGCGCCGCCGCCGCTCGAGTTCCCGACGTTCTTCGAGTGGGCGACGCTGACGGCGTTCCTCGAGTTCGAACGCCGCGCGGTGCGGTTCGCCGTGCACGAGGTCGGACTCGGTGGTCGGCTCGATGCGACCAACGTCGTGCGGCCGGCCGTCTCGATCCTGACCAACGTCGACCTCGAGCACACCGCGATCCTCGGCTCGACGCGCGCGGAGATCGCGCGGGAGAAGTCCGGCATCGTCAAACCAGGCGCACCGGTCGTGACCGCAATCGCTGCGAGCGACCCGGTGTTCGAGGTCGTCGACGACGCAGCTCGGCGGGCCGGCGTGCCGCTGTTCGCACTCGGTCGCGACTTCGCGGTCGAACGCCTCGAGCACACCGAACGCGGGATCGTGGTCGACGTGCGCACGTGGCGCGGGGTCGTGTCCGGTCTGGCTCCGAGCGTGCATGGGGCGTTCCAAGCCGACAATCTCGCGGCGGCCGTCGCCGCGATCGAAGCGCTGCGGGACACCCAGGCGTTCTCGGCGACGAACGACGAGTTGCGCGCGGCGTTGGCCGGCGTCGTGCTGCGGGGCAGGCTCGAGATCGTCCGCGAGCGACCGACCATCATCGTCGATGGGGCGCATACACCGCAGTCGGTCGCCCTGGCGCTGGCGGCGGTGGCGCGGATCCGGCCTGGCCGAAAGACCGTCGTGTTGTTCGGCATGGCTGCCGATAAGGACTGGTCGTCCGCCGCGGCGAAGCTCGTCGCAGCGGACGTCGTGGTGTCGACCCGATACGACCACGTACGCGCGGTGGCGGCCGAGCCCCTCGCGGCCGCGGTCGTCGCCGCGGGCGGTCGAGCTCATGCCGAGGCCGATGCGAGCGCCGCACTGGCGCGTGCCGTGGCCGAGGCCGGGCCCGACGGAGTCGTGTGCGTCGTGGGGTCGCTCTACCTCGTCGCCGACATCCGGCGCGCCGTCGGGCTCGATCCACGAGCCGAGCCGGCGCGCAACAAGGAGAACGTCGCGTGGAATACGTGAAGGATCTGTTCCTGACCGAGTCGTTCCTCGTGAAGGGTCACGTGAAGACCGGTGGGAAGCGATTGACCAACTTCCTGAACAGCGTCTCGACGCCGTTCATCGAGGTGAACGACGCGACGTTGATCGGACTCGCGCACGGCGACCGCATCGTCACGGCGCGTGCGATGGTCGCTCGCAACGAGATCCTGTTCGCGCACGAGCTGCTCGAGTCCGCCGGCGACGACTCGCAACGGCAACTGGCCGACAAGGACTCGGACCGCGCGGTCGTGAACGTCTACATCGGCGGCCGCATGCCGATCGAGGTGTCGGGGAAGATGCTGCGCAAGGCGTACCAGCGCAAGGATCTCGGGACGCTCGAATTCCTGGTGATGACCGAACCGGTGATCGAGGGTCTCCCGGCGAAGCGTGGGCGCGAGATCGCGCTGCTGAAGCGCCTGCCCTACGTGGCCGTGAACCGCAGCCGCATCGCGTACGTCTTCGATTACGCCCCGTAGCCCTTCGGGCGAGATACGGAGGCTCCGCCTCCGTAGGCCAGGCAGGGGCCGAAGGCCCCAGACCCCGTTACACAGACGCCGAAGGCGAAGGCGGGGGGAACTTCGTTCCCCCCGCACCCCCCTCGTTCGACCGCTCGCGGTCGAACGATAAAGGGGCTTCACAAACGAGCGAAGCCCCCCTTTGGGAACCCCCGCGCCCTTGAGTCGCGCGCGAGACTTCACGCGAAGGGACGTCGAGAACGGGCTCTCGCTGCGGCCATTCAAAGCCGCAGGGGTGGCTTCTCGACGGCGTGATTCGCGACCCTTGTGGATCTCGCCCCAGGTGACGTACTGACGAGACGCGTAGAGCGGATCGCCACGGCTGCGGCGGGCTGCTGAACGGCCGCCGCGAGAGCCCATTCTCGACGTCCCTTGGCGACGGAGTGGTTACTAGGACGCGCGCGAGCTTGAACCCGGGGGAGAACTTCGGGTCGCGCTTCGCGCTCCGCGGTGGCGATTGAAGGAGTGGGGACAGAGCAGATGAGGGGACTGTCCCCACCCGAGCTCGACGGCCATGACGGGGACGGAGGCGCGTCTGTCCCCGATGTGTCCCCCGGCGGCAACCTCGTCCAGATGCCCCGTATTCACCAGGCGCGAGCTCCGCTCGCGGTACGAAAAGCGAAGCGCCCCCGCGCTCAATCCCGTTCAATCCCGTGCAGTCCCGCGCAGTCCCGTGCAGTCCCGTTCGGTCCCGTGCTCGTCGTCCCTCGCGTCCCTCACCTCGCGACTCCCGCCCTCGAGAACACCTTCCTTGCCTCTTCGTTGGCTCGTGCGACGACCCTCTGGGCGTCTGTGTACAGCGCTTCCCCGCGCTCGACGACGACTTCGCCGTCGACGAACACGCGTCGGATGTCGGCTCGCTCGGCTGCGTAGATGATCGCGCTGATCGGGTCGGGACTCGGGACCACGTGCGGTGTGCCGAGGTCGATCTCGACGAGGTCGGCGGCGAGGCCTTCGCGGATCGAGCCGAACTCGTGCGCTCGTTCGAGCGCTGCGGCTCCGTTGCGCGTGATGAGCGCGAGGGCTTGGTGGGCGGGCAACGAGCCCGGGCCCTCGCGGTGGGCTTGGAGTTGGGCGGCGAGGCGAGCTTCGCGTAGGGCGTCGAGGTTGTTGTTGCACGGCGCTCCGTCGGCGCCGATCGAGACCGGGATGCCGAGGGCGAGGTAGCGCACGATCGGCGCGATGCCGGACCCGAGCTTCAGGTTCGACGACGGGCAGTGCAGGACGTGCGTGCCCGAATCGCGCAGCAACGGCCATTCGGCGGGTTCGAGGTGCACCACGTGTGCGAGGCGCAATTGCGGCGCGAGCATGCCGACGTGATCGAGGTACGCGAGGTTGTGGAAGCCGGTGGCGCGGCGGACGAGTTCGACTTCGGCTTTTTGCTCGGCGCCGTGGGTGTGGATCAGAGCTCCGTGGGCGCGAGTCAGTGCGGCGACGTCGCGCAACAGGCCCTCCGAACACGACAGCGCGAAGCGCGGGGCGAAGCAGGCTCGCAAGCGGGCGTCGGCGTGGGGCGGATACTCGCGCAGGAATTGCTCCGCTTCACGGAGCGAGTTCGCAGTCGATTCGGTGAGACCGGCCGGAACCTCGTCGCCTTGGTCCATGAGGCACTTGCCGACCGTGGCCTTGAGCGGCGTGCGCGCGTAGGCCGAGCACGCGGCCTCCGTGTGATGCACCGTCTCCATCGTCAGCGCCGCCGTGGTGCCCGAGCGCAACAGTTCGAGGGCCGTGAGTTCGCACGAGGCCGCGAGGCTCCGTGCGTCGTGCGCAGCTTCGAGCGGCCAGATCCGTTGCTTCAGCCAATCGAGCAACGCGCGATCGTCCGCCGCGCCGCGGAACAGGGTCTGGCAACCATGCACGTGGGTCTGCACGAAGCCGGGCACCAACGCGTGGCCTTCGAGGTCGACGACGCGATCGGCGCTCGTCGTGGTCGCGTCGCGCAGGAGTTCGACGACCCTGCCGTCCTCGATCAGCACGGAGCCGAAGAACACCGTGTCGGTCGCGTTCATCGTCACGACGATGCCGTCGCGCAGGAGCGTCCTCATCGCGGTGCCTCGGGTGGAACGCGGAACAACTCGATCTCGACGGTTGCCGCGCCTTCTTCGAACGGGATGGTCATCACGGTCTCGAGGTGCGATGGGGCCCAGGCGTCGACGATCTCCGTGATCTGCGGGATCTCGCGCGAGTAGTACACGTACGTCGGTCGCCCGTCGGGCGTGTCCAGCACCATGCGACGCTCGGCGCTCGACACGCGCAACGGCGTCGTACGCAGTCCGGTCATCATGTGGATCATCTTCGGGATGTCGGACATCACCAGTCCGCCGGGCTCGGTGTCGTGCTTCAACCAGTCGACGAGCTCGATCAGCTTCGGGTGGGTCTTGAAGGTCGCGTACTCGCGCGGGACCGGTCGCAGCTCGCGTTCGGCGAGGAAGCGTTGGTGCTCGGGGATCAGCGACGAGACGATGAACAACGCGAGCAGCGCGATGGATCCGATCGCGACTCCGCGTGGCACGAGCCGCGGTGCGCGCTCCCGCAATTGGAACCGACTCCAGAGCGAGGGCGGCACTGCCGCTGCGGCGGCCGCGACGAGCGCGAGCCCCGCGCAGCCGAGTACGAGCAGCGCGTACTCGGTCGACCAGCGCGACAGCACGGTCGGTTCGACCGAGTGTTTGCGACCGAGCCCGAACGCCGCGACGGCGAACAGAGCGGACAGCGCGATGCGGAACCCGCGTCGATCGAGGAGGCCGAGCCCGAGGTTCGCGAGCGGCGCGATCGCGGTCGCGAGCGCACCGAGGATCAACACTTGGATCGGCATGTAGAAGCGTTGCTGCTGGTCGAACGGCCAGATCAAGTAGAGCGCGACGTACGCGGCGAGCGCGAGCGCGGCCAGCGTGGCGCCGCGCAACCACCAAAGGCTGGCGCCGAGCACGAGCAGCGCCAGCAGCGCGTAGCCACCGGCGTGCAGGCGCGGCCCGTCCGGCGTCGTACGCACCGCGAGTTGGCCGCCCTTGCTGTTGTTCACCAAGAACTTGCCCGAGCTCTCGACGAACACGGCGAGGTTGCGCCGCACGCGTTCGACCATCCCGGCCGCGTCGATGCTCGGCATCGTCACGTCGACGTCCTTGGTCAGATCGAGCGCGTACTGCGCGAACAGCTCGTCGGCGTAGCTCGACGACTTCGCCCCGTCCAGTCCCGCGTTGCGCACGGCGAATGCGCCCGGCAGCGCCAGCGTGGCGATCGTGCAGATCACGAGTTCGCGCGCGAGGGTGGCGAGGGGCACGCGGCCGCGGGCCTCGAGGAGGCGAGAAAGCAGCAGCGCGGGCAAGACCGTGATGCCGGCCGTGCGCGTCATCGTCGCCAATCCCGCGAACACGCCGCACGCGGCCGCGCGTCGGACGCCACCGCGTCGGCGGAAGTCCTCGCCCAACACCATGGCTGCGAGGAACAGTGCCGTGAACAGCGGTTCGCTGCGCAGGAACGCGACGGCGTATTGCACGAAGAACACCGACGACGCGGTCAACGTGGCCAGCACGAGCGCGTGTTCGCGCGAGGTGCGCAGCACGCGCCGGCCGACCAGGTACGTGAGCCAGACGCAGCCCACGCCGGCGATCGAGACGGCATCACGCAACGCGGCCCAGTTCTGCGGATCGCCACTCACTCGGATCGCGAGTGCGAGCCACGCGGGGAATCCCGGCGGGAACTTCGCGTGCGGGACTCCCTGGAACGCGAAGCCGTCACCGCGCGCGAGCGATTGCGCGAGACCGACGTACGCCGCCGCGTCGGGATCGACGATCCAATACCCGCGCCCCGGAGCCATGCACAACACGGCGGCCGTCGCCGCGAGGACCAGGACCAACGCCGCGCGCGCTTGCTCGCGAGTCATGGTGCGATGCCCCGCTCGAGACGTTCGAACACCAACGCGTCGGGATCGGCCGCGCGGGCGCGTGCGAACCACTGGGTCGCATCCGCGGTCTTGCCACCGAGGAGACGCGTTCGTCCCATGCGCGCGAGCAACTCGGCGTCGTCGCCGCGCGTCTCGAGCGCGTGACCGTAGAACTCCGCGGCGCGCTCGAAATCGCCACGCAACAGGAAGAAGTCGCCGACGTCGCGCTGCAGGTCCCAAGTGATGGTGCCGGCGCGGGTCTGGGCCTCGTAGTCGCGGACGAGGTGGCTTTCACGCAGTTGTTCGTACGAGGTCTGTTGGCCGACCTCGCGCAGTTGCGCGAGGAACGCGTCGATCTGCTGCGTGCGACGGGCCGCGATCAGGACGTCGAGAGCGGCGAGTCGGCCGATGCGGTTCATCGGAGCTTCGGAGCGCGCGCGCTCGAGCGCGACGTGCGCCGCTGCCGCGTCGCCCGCCGCGAGATCGAGGTGCGCTTCGAACACCGCGAGTGCGGGGCTGCGCGAATGTAGGGATTGAAGAGACTCGATCGTCCGCAGCAGCGTGGCACCGGTGCGGTCGAGCACCGTCGCCGCGCGCACCGCTTCCAGCGCGAGCGTCCGGACCGGGTTCTCGAGGGGTTGGTGCACGAGGTCGATCGCCGCACGCGACAGCAGGTCCGCGCCGCGCAGGCAACTGCGCAGAGCGGCCTCGGGGCGGCCCTCGAGTCGTTCTTGGGTCGCCGTCTGGACCAAGAGGTCGAGCCGCTCGGTCGGTGCGGCCGTGAAGAACAACGCGTGCGCGAACGCGTCGACGGCGACCGCGTGTTCGTCGAGCTGTGCCGACAACTCGCCGATCGAGCGATGGATCTCGGCGTGGACGTCGGCCGTCGCGACGAAGTCTTCCTTCAAGCGCAGCGCCGCGCGCATGTGATCGCGTGCGAGCGCGAGGTTGCCGAGCGCGCGATGCGCCTTGCTGGCTTCGATCCGGAACGCGAGGTTGTCGGCGGCGGCGAGCCCGCGTTCGTAATGCGCCACGGCTTCGTCGAGGCGGCCCTGCGCGCGGCGCAGGTCGCCGAGTTCCCGCGCGACCGAGAGTTCCGATCGGCCCGGCAGCGCTTGGACGCGTGCGAGCACGCGCTCGGCGTCGGCGTAGTCGTGTGCGTTGAAGTAGAGGTGATACAGCCGCATCCAACCGGGGACGTCCACGGCCGCGCCGTTTCCTTCGGCGGTGACGAGGTCGGCTTCGATCGCCGCGAACAGGTCTTCGGCGCGGAAACCCGTGAGGGACTCGGTGCCATCGTCGGCGCGGGCTCGGATCTCGACGAACTGGTCGTCGAAGCCGTCGGCGCGGCGCTGCTTCTTCCACGGAATCAGGTTGATCGTGGCGACGTCGAGCTCGAGTGCGCGTCGCCACGAAGCGAACGTGCCATCGCGATCGCCGGCCTCGGCATGCAGCGAACCGAGGGTCACGTGGTGCGGCGCCGCGGTGACCATGTCGGGCAAGCGTGCGACTGCGGTCTCGAGCGTCGATCGGGCCTCGACGAGTCGGCCGCGCGAGCGCAGCAGTCCGGCCACGAGCAGGTCGTTGCCCGGATCCTGGGGCCAGCGACGCACGGTCTCCGCGAGCATCGAAGCGGCGGCTTCGAGATGTCGTTCGCGATCGGTCGCGTCGCGCGCCGGCTGGCGTTGCCAGAGATCGACGATCGTGAGCGCCGTCGTGCGATTCAGCGGATCCAGCTCTTGCGCCCGCCTGAACGACGTCAGTGCCGCGACGGCGTCGCCCGATCGCAGGCGCGCACGCGCTTCGAACACGGCCGCGTCGGCCCGCGCGGGTCGGACCGCGATGGCGTACGCGAGCCACGCCAGCACGGGCAGTGCGAGCGCGGCGACGATCGGATTCGGCGACCACGCGCGGCGATCCCGAGTCGCGCTGTCGAGCCCGCACGCCGCGCCGACGAACGCGAGCCACGCACCGGGCAGGAACGCGCCGAGCGCCGGCCCGACGTCGGTGATGCAACAGACCACGGGCACCACGGACGCGGCGACCAACGTCGACGCCACGGCGCGGCCGCGGTCGTCTTGTCGGCGCGAGATCCGGATCGTGATCACGAAGAAGCCGACCACGAGCGCGAGGAACAGGACGGCGCCGGGGAGGCCGGTCGCTTGAGCGACCGCGAGCAGGAGATTGTGGGGGTGGGGCTCGCGCTTCTCGCCCTGCACCATCGCGTTCTCGATGTGCGAGGCTGCCTCACGGTAGTTCTCGGGACCGACGCCGGTCCACGGGTGGTTCCCGATGACCGTCAGCGTCGCGCTCCAGATGTCGACGCGGTAGCCGAAGCTTTGGCCGAGCCCGCGCAGCGAGAAGCGACTCTTCATTCCCTGGGGCGCGAATTGCGCGAACAGGACGATCGCGACGATGCCGGTGACGACGGCGATCGCGATGCGCCGCGGTTGCGCGAGCGTGCGGAGCAACGCCGTCAATCGCGGCGCGCGCAGGGCGAACAACACACCCACCGCGATGAGCGTGGCCGCCAGCGACGCCTTCGACTGCGCTTGGGCCATCGCGCCCGCGAGCGCGAGCGCGACTCCGTAGAGCGCGAACCGGACGCCGCGCGAGGTCGCCGCGAGCGCGAGTCCGATCGCGAGCAGGACCGCGATGCCGAAGTGCGGGGCGACGAGGTTCGGGTGTTGGTTCAACACCAGGAACCGCGTGTTGAAGATCGCGCGCGGCGTCGCGTGCGGCCACGCGACCAGCGCGATCGTCAGCGCGAACGCAGCGAGGACGAGCGAGACGACGAGGATGCTGCCGGCGACGCGCCACGCGTCACTGGCGGTGCGCACGCAGGCGGAAAGCAGCACGGCCAGGCCGACGAAGAACGCGAACGTGATCCACGCTTGCCACGACCGATCCGGCTCGGTCGAGCCGCTCGCCGCGAGTGCGGTCGTTGCCATCAGCGCGAGCACGACGAGCAGCAGCTTCGAGCGCGGCAGGCCGTAGCCGTGCTCGCGGCCGTGCTGGAGGAACGTCAACGTCGCCGACAACAGCAACAGGCAAGGGACCGCGATGTCGTTCGAGAACAACCGCCCGTTCAACCCGCCGATCACGAGCAGCACGACGACTTGATGTTGGAGTCGGCGCTCCGGCGTCGCGCGCCAGGCCAGGACGACGACGAGCACGAAGTGGACCGCGAGGTAGACCCAGCGGAATTGCGGCAGCACGCCGGTCGCTTGCACGCAGGAGAACGGCGCCAACGATGCGAGCGCGAGCGTCGTGCTGGCCGTCAACGCACACAACGTCGCGATGTCCGGAGCGTGCAATCGCCAGGTCCAGCGCCCGGTCGTCCGCCGCGTGTACTCCGCGCGCAGCGTCGCCGCGCCAAGCGCGGCGATCGCGGTCGCGAGCCACATCTGCCACAGCTCGCGCGGCTCGCGGAACGAACTGCGGAACAGGTTCAACGCGGGCTGGGATGCCACGACGAGTGCGAGGATGCCCACGCACAGGTGGAACGCGCTCGAGAGCCAGGCGACAGCGATCATGCCGGCACGAAACTCGGGCCAGTGGGCGGCGGCCGGCGGTTCGGTCGAACCGTTAAAATTACTTGCAGCCGTTCGGCGCCTCGCCGTAACCGCGGTTCATTTCTTGAGCTGAGCTTGAAATTATTCTTCACGGCGTGCGCGGGAGGGCGGGCAAGGGGTGGGGGCCGCGGAGTATAACAGGGGCCGTCGCGGCACGTCGGGACTGGACCTCAAGGAATCTCTCACTTCGGCAGCACCGAAGTTCCTGTCCGTTCCGTCGGGTTGCGGAAGTCCTCCTCGCTTTGGGTGGTCGAATCGCCAGCGACCGCCGCGCAGTCGAAGAGACGGAGCCGGTATGTCTCGCCCTGCGACGGAACCGAGCCCAGCGGGATGCGCGCTGCCGCTGAACGACCTGGAAACCAGGGTTCAGCGCATCGTGCGTGAATCCCGCGACAAGAAACTCGGCGAAGCGCTGCGTCGCTTCGTCTCGGGGCGAAGTTCGGTTGCACAGCTCAACACCACGTTGATGGACTCGTTCCGAGAGCACCGGAACCTCGAAGCGTATTCGCTGCTGTACGAACTGAATCACCGCGAGTTCTTGACGGTGATCCTGAAGCGCCTGCGCTTCGCCCACACGCAGGTCGACGCCTACGACGTCTTGCAAGACGTCTTCATCTCGATCTTCCGCTACCCCCACAAGTTCCGCGACGAGAAGGAGTTCTCGTTCCGCAACTGGTCGTACTCGATCATCCGCAACACCGTGCTGAAGCACTTGCGCGGCAGCAACGGCGGAACCCCGGTTTCGGCAGACACGTTGGCCGAGTCGCTCGAGGACGAGCAGCAGGCCTCGCCGCTCGCCGAACTCGTGACCGACGAGAGCCGCGACGAGTGCGGTCATCTCTGGTTGATCGTGCTGGCGAACTACCTGAGCGCCTTCGAATCGCGTCTCAACGAACGCGAACGGAAGGCGCTGACCCTGGTCGAGGTCGAAGGCGTGCGCTATCGCGAGGCCTCGGAACGGCTCGGGATCAAGCTCGAGAACCTGAAGATGGTCATCTGTCGCGCACGGAAGAAGATCTACCGGTTGATCAGCGACCTCGCCGGGGGTGACGAATGACGACGCTCTTGCGCTACATCCCCTGCGCCGCGTTCGAGTCCGCGATCCACGCGTACGTCGACGGTGAACTCGCGCAAACCGACGTCAAGATTCTCGTCGTCCACCTCGAGACGTGCGACGCCTGCCGCGACACCATCGAAGCCGTGCGCCGTCAGGTCCGCCTGCACCAGGACGCGGTCGAGATCGATCGCGCGGTCGCGGGCTTCGAGAAGAACGCGTTCTTCACCAAGCTCAACGCGCAACTGGTCGGCGGCAATCTCGAGCGACTCGCTCAATTGCTGTACGAACTCGGCAAGGCGTATTTCCTGGCCGGCAACGACTCGCGCCTGGTCGCCTTCATCCATCGCAAGGCGGTCGCGATCGAGCGAGCGCACGGCGAGGGCAAGCGCGTCTCGCGCGAGACGCGTGAATTGGCGACGAAGGCCGGAAGCGTCGCGCGCCCCGTCGCGCAATCGATCGACCGCGCCCAGCGCCTGTTCCGTTCGAGTCCGACGCAGAGCCGAGCGGGCCGCATCGGCGCACGCTCCGGCCGCGGTGCGTTGGACAACGCGCGGCGGTTCCTCGAAGAGTGCCTGATCGTGATGCCGACGCACGTGCCGGCACGGCTCTACCTCGGCTACTGGTTCATTCGCGTCGACCGCCCGGCGGAGGCGATCGAGGAGTACCGCAAGGTCTTGGCCCAAGCCGGCCTCGAACCCATGTACCGGGCCATGGCTTTGCAGGCGATCGGCAACGCGCACGCGTATCGCCGCGACTACAAGAAGGCGATCCGCGCGTTCGAAGAGATCGTGACGATCGAACCGGTCGCGCGCGACAACCGCTTCTTCACCATCCCCTTGAGTCTGGCCATGTTCCATTCGAAGCTGGCTCGCTTCGACCGTGCGTTCGAGTGGTTCGGCAAGTTGATCGAGTCGTTCCCGACGAAGATGCGCGAAGCACGCGCGGTACTCGACCAAGCCGATGAGTTCCGAGCGTTGTTGGAGCGAGATCGAGATTTCCGAAGCGAACTCCAGGTGCGTTACCCCGTGTTGTTCGCCGGGTAGAGGCGCCAGGAAGGACCGCGATGAAGCTCACGTCGAACACGATCCTCACCGGTTTGAGCGCGGCCCTCTGCGTCGCGTTCGCCCTCGCCACGGCCGCCTCGGCCGGTGGCGGCGACGGGGACAGCCCGTACAACATGCCACGCAGCTTCAACGGCGGCGGCGGGGACGACACCGGCTCCAACTCCGAACAACAGACGCAAGCCATGACGGGCCCTGCGCGTGAGAATCCGCGCGGACCGAAGTCGACCGATGGCGAAGCGACCGCTGCCGACGTCGAGAAGAAGAAAGACCTGACCAAGAAGACGACGTCGGTCCCGGTCACCGTGATGCCAGGCGGGTCGTTCTCGATCGCGAACGTGTTCGACGTCCACGCGGCCAAGGTCGAAGTGGTCGGCGCGAAGCTGAAGAACCCGAGCCAACCGTCGGGCGTCTACCTAGGGAATGCCGGAAACGCGGGCTCGAACGGGTCCAGCGCCACCGGAGCCCCCGCGCTCGGTCTCACGGTCGATGATGGCCAGAGCGCGATCGCGAAGCACCTCGCGCTCGGCTTCCAGGCCCAAGGGTCGTTCGAGCTGGCTGCGGGCAACGCCAAGGTCAAGTTGGTCCCGGCGGCAGCGACTCCCACCGCGTTCGCGACGGTCTCGCTCGGTTCGGTCGCGGCGGACGGATCCTTCCAACCCGAATCGATGGTCGTGGTCACGGTTCAACCGAGCGGCCTCGACCTCTCGGCTCTCGTCGCGCACTGGTCGACCGCGTCCAGTGCTTCGGGCAAGACGGTGCAAGTCGAACTCACGAGCGCCGGCGTCGGCCCGACCGTGACGGCTCGGTTCGCCGCGGCCGTCGCCAAGCCGACGATCTCGATCACGACCCAACCGTGAAGCGTGGGTCGACCCCGTGATCCACGATCGCGGTCGATGAGCGACGGCGAGCGTTCCTGATCGAATCCACCGCGCGGATCGCGAGAGCGGTTCGCGCGGTGTCGTTGCAGGCGGCACGTGCCGCCGCTCCGGGGCGTCGGCGCGCTCAGCGCTCCAACACGACGTAGGCCACCGCGTGGGCCTCCCCGTGACTCAAGGACACGTGCGCGTGGACGACGCCGCGTGCCGCGGCGATGCGCGCGGCAGCGCCGTGGAACGCCAAGGCCGGGGGCTGCGTGGGGACCACGTTGCGCGTCGCCGTCAACTCGATGTCGGTGAATCGAACCCGTCCGAATCCGTAGCCGAGCGCCTTCATCGCGGCTTCCTTCGCGGCGAAGCGTCCGGCGAGGTGGGCCCGTCGCGTCGCTTGCGGGCGCTCGTCGAGGGCTTGGCGCTCGGCCGCCGTCAGGACGCGCGAGAGGAAGCGGTCCCCGTGCGTGTTCCAGATCGCCGCGATGCGCGCGAGATCGACCAGATCGACGCCGATTCCGACGATCATCGTTGTCCTCCGAAGAGCCGCGGTCGCGGCGCACTTCCGTTCCGAAGCCGCGTCGCGGCACCGTCTCGCTCGTGGCGGCGAGGGCGATACCATGCCGAATCGACCCGCCGCGGGCGAGTCGCAGCCACTGGAAGTCCGTGCGGTAGCCGATGTCGAACGATTCGATCCTGGACGATCTGAACGAGGCGCAACGCCAAGCGGTGACCCATGGCGGCGGGCCGTTGCTCGTCATCGCGGGCGCCGGATCGGGCAAGACGCGCGTCATCACGCGGCGCATCGCCTGGCTCGTGCGCGAAGGAGTGCCGGACCACGGCGTGCTCGCGATCACGTTCACGAACAAAGCGGCCGCGGAGATGCGCGAGCGCGTCGACCACATGCTCGGTCGCAGCCGCGCTTGGATCTCGACGTTCCACGCGTTCGGTGCGCGCATCCTGCGTCTCGAGGCGCAGGCGGCTGGCCTCGAACCGGGGTTCACGATCCTCGACGAGTCCGACCGACTCGCGGTGATCAAGGAAGTCCTGAAGGAGCTCGGCTACACGTCGAAGGAGTATCGACCCGGCGATTTCGCGCAGTACGTGTCGAAGGCCAAGAACCGCGGCGAACTCGTGACGGCCGAGGACGCGGAAGCCGACGACGAGTATCGCCGCGTCCACGCGGCCTACGAGTCGGCGTTGCGTCTGTCGCAGTGTCTCGACTTCGACGACTTGCTGCTGCGCACACTGACGTTGTTCCAGACCGACGAACTCGTGCGCCGTCGCGTCGCCGACCGCTTCCGCACCGTCCTGATCGACGAGTACCAGGACACCAACGTGCTGCAGTTCAAGATGGCGCAACTGCTCGTGCGCGATCACCAGAACGTCTGTGCGACCGGCGATCCGGACCAGTCGATCTACAGTTGGCGCGGCGCCGAGATCCGCAACATCCTCGACTTCCACCTCGACTTCCCCGGCGCAGTCGTGGTGAAGCTCGAGGAGAACTACCGCTCGACCAACACGATCCTGCGTGGCGCGTCGGCCGTCATCCGTCACAACACCCAGCGCATCGAACGGGAACTGTGGTCGACGCTCGGCGACGGCGAGCCGCTGCGCCTGATCGAGGCGGACACCGAGTCGTTCGAGGCCGAGCGCGTGGTCGACGCGATCAAGGACACGCTGCTCGAGGGAACGCCGGCCTCCGACATCGCGGTCTTCTATCGCACGAACGCATGCTCGCGACCGCTCGAAGGAGCGCTGCGCCGAGCCAACCTGCCGTACGTCATCGTCGGTGCGGTCGAGTTCTACGAGCGTCGCGAAGTGAAGGACCTGCTGGCCTACCTGCGGTTGATCGCGAATCCGGCCGACACGGTCGACCTCGCTCGGATCATCAATGTTCCGGCGCGCGGCATCGGCGCGAAGACGCTCTCCGTGATGCGTGAGCACGCACGGGCCACCGGACGGCCGCTGCTCGACGTCGTGCGCGATCCGTCGTGCTGGGTCGAGCTGCGCGGTGCGGCGCGGCGTGCGCTCGAGGAGTTCTCGCAACTCATGCGCAGCCTGCTCGAAGCGCCGCGTTCGCCGGTGCTGCCCCTGCTCGATCGCGTCCTCGAAGCGACGCGGTACCGCGACTACCTCGCCGAAATGGCCGATCCGCTGGTCGACGAACGACTCGAGAACGTCGACGAATTGCGCGCGGCCTTGGCCGAGTACGACCAGAACACGCCCGACGGTTCGCTCGAGGATTTCATCGCGCAGACGGCGCTCCTGCGCGCGCGCGCCGATGGCGGCGAACAAGTTCCGATGATCACGCTGATGACGCTGCATTCGGCCAAGGGGCTGGAGTTCCCGGTCGTCCATCTCACCGCGCTCGAGGAGGGCATCCTGCCGCATGCGCGGTCGGCCTCGGACGACCGCGCGCTCGAAGAGGAACGCCGCCTCATGTACGTCGGCATGACGCGCGCGCAGCGCCGATTGACGCTGTCGTTCTCGCGCAGTCGCGCGGTGGGCGGCACCGGCGGCTTTGGCCGTTCGTTGCCTTCGCGCTTCCTGTCCGAGATCCCCGACGAGTTGTTCGAGGGCGGCCGGCGGGGGGCACCGCAACAGATCTCCGAGGACTTCGCGTCCTACGAGCCCGACTTCGACTCGAGCGAGCCGCCGTTCCAGACCGGCGACTTCGTCGCGCACGCACAATTCGGCCCGGGCCAGGTCGTGTCCTTGAGCGGCTTCGGCGCCTCCGCGAAGGTCACCGTCGAGTTCGTGCGACACGGAACGAAGAAGCTCCTGCTGGAATACGCCAAGTTGAGAAAGGTGCGCGATCCCTTCGGGGCGGACGGCTGAACATGGGAGAGAGTCTCGACGATCGGCTCGAACAACTGCGCAACCTCGGTCGCCACGTGATCGAGGTGCACGGCCCGGCTGCGGCGCAGGCCGCGCGCTCGGCGCTCGAGGACGGCATCCGGTCCGCGACCGTCCCGCAAGGCTGCGCGATCGGCGAACCCGCGGCGACGTTCGACCGCACGCATTACGCCGAGATCATCGGCGAGAGCCCGCCCATGCTCGCGGTCTTCGCGCTGCTCGACCGCGTCGCGGCGTCGAACATCCCGGTGCTGATCCAAGGCGAGTCGGGTACCGGCAAGGAACTGATCGCGAAGGCCGTGCACAAGAACTCGCCGCGCCGCGACAAGGCGTTCGTCACGGAGAACTGCGCGGCCATCCCCGAGACGCTGCTCGAGAGCGAACTGTTCGGCTACAAGCGCGGCGCGTTCACCGGGGCCGATCGCGAACGCAAGGGCCTGTTCGAGACCGCGCACAAGGGCACTCTGTTCCTCGACGAAGTCGGGGACATGAGCTTGAACATGCAGAAGAAGCTGCTGCGCGCGCTGCAAGACGGTGAGATCCGACCGGTGGGCGGCACCGCGGCGGTCAGGGTCGACGTGCGCATCGTCGCGGCCTCGAACCGCTTGTTGCGCGACATGGTCAAGGCGCAGACGTTTCGCGAGGACTTGTTCTATCGCCTGAACGGCGTGACGATCGAACTGCCGCCGCTGCGCGACCGCACCGCCGACATCGAGCCCTTGGCGCGGTTCTTCATCACACGCGTCGCCAAGGAGATGGGCCGTGAGGCACCCGAGCTCTCGGCCTCCGCGTTGGCCGCGCTCCAGCACTACCGTTGGCCGGGCAACATCCGCGAGCTCGAGAACGAAGTCCGGCGTTGCCTGGCGTTGCTCGGCGACGCGAAGCGCGTCGAAGTCGAGCACTTCGGCGACGAAGTGCGTCGCGCTGCGTCACTCCGCTGAACGCGGCCGAGTCCACCCGGCCGACGCCGGTCCACGACCTCGTCGAGTCTCGCCCCGCGCAGCGCGCGGATTCGGTCGTGCGGGCATTCCCTACCCACTCGATCGGAGTGAGGCCTCCCGCGGGTTCCCAAGCGGCGGGGCGTGTTGTTCAATAGGGCCCCGAACGGAGTCGCCATGTACGTCCTCGTGCTGCTCGGACCGACTGGTCAACGCAAGAAAGAGCTGCCGCTCGGCGCCGATCGAGTCTCGATCGGTGCGGATGCCGGCAACACGATCGTGATCCCGAAGGTCGGCGTCGAGCCGCGCCACTGCGCGCTCGAACGCGTCGAGGGCGGCTACAAGATCGTCGACCTGCACACGGATCACGGCACGCAAGTGAACGGCGCGTACGTGGTCCAGCGTCGACTCGAACCCGGCGACCGCATCGAGTTCGGCGGACTCACGTTCCTGTTCGAACGCAAGCAGGCCGCGCGCGCGCCGGTGGCGACGCCGATCGTGCGCGGTGGGGCAGCGACGCCGCGGCGCGACGCGGTGCGCGAGGAGTTCGAACAAGACGACGACGCAGTCGTCGACGCACCCGAACACGAGGTCATCGACGACCCCGAGGCCTTGGCCGCCGCCGAACCGCCGCTGCATCGCAAGCCGACGTTCGCGCTGAGCCTGGCCTGGGCCGCCGCTGGCATGGTGCTGATCGGCGGCATCTTCGTCGTCGCGCAGAAGCACCTGGCGTCGGGACCGCAAGGACCGTCGATCGAGACGATGCGGCGCGAACAATTCGCCGCGTTGGTGGACGGCGGGTTGTTCGACGAAGCCGATCGCATGCTCGAACGGTCGGTCGGCGAACAATCGCTGACCGGCGCCGCACGCGACCAACTACGCCAGTCGCTCGAACAGGCGAAGTCGCGCGTGAAGTACGCGCGCGAAGCGCTCGCCGAACTCGATGCCGATCCGAAGCTGTCGAAGGAACGACGCATCGAGCGTCTCGGCGAGTTGGTCGAACGCTATCGCGACGTGCCCGAAGGTGCGGCCGAGGTCGCGCTCGCGTTGCGACTCGCGCAGGACATGGCTCCGCCGGTGGCTGCCAAGGACGAGTTGCCGACGATCGGAGCGGTCGCGGCACGCGCCGACTTGGCCATGAAAGGCAGCGACTACGCGTCCGCGGTCGCCGCCTGGCAGTCCCTGCAGCAGAGCCCGCTCGGCACGGACATCGCCGCGGTCTCCGCCGGTCGTCACGCGATCGACGAAGCCGCGCGCGTGGGCGCCGCGTCGCTGGAACGCCGCGCCGACGAAGCGCTGGCGAAGAACGACGTGCTCGGCGCGCTGGTGTTGCTCGACGAGAGCGAGCTGAACGCGTTCCGCGGCACGCCGTACCACGCGGCTCTCGAGGCCCGCGGGCTCGAAGTCGAAGCGATGGCCTCGAAGGTGGCGACCGGTAGCGGTCTCGTGCCGACGCCGATTCGCGAACCCGACGCGCCGGCTCCGGCGGACGACGTCGCGGAAGTCGAGCCTCCCGCTCCGGCGAAGGGATCGAACGAGTTCGACAAGCCGAAGCCCGTCGCGGTCGATCCGGTCGCGTCCGCGCTCGCCGATGTGCTGAAGGCTGCGGACGACGCGTTCCTGGCCGGCGACTTCGCCGGCTCGGCGGCCACGTGTCAGGCGAAGTTGTCCGCGAGCCTGAACGTCGCCGCGACCTCGGTCCTCACGCGCCGCATCGAGCGCGCGAATCGCGCGCGGTGGTTCCTCGAGGCACTGGTCCATGCGATCGAGAACCAACCGGGACTCGCGAACGGCGTCGTCGTGAAGGACCGTGCCGGAACGATCGAAGGCCAAGCGAAAGCCGTCCTCGACGGCATGCTGCTGGTGAAGACCGCGACCGGCGATGCGCGCCTCGCTCCTGAACAGATCGCGCCGGCATCGGCCTACACGCTGGCGCGGAACGTGAAGTGGAAGACCGAGGACGAACTGAACTTCGCGTTCTTCGCGCTCTCGAACGCGGACGCGAAGGGCTTCGACCTAGCCGTCGAGAAGGCGTCGGCCGATCCGAGTTTGAAGGTCCCCGTCGACTCGGCGATCGCGTTCCACCGCGGCATGAGCGAAGTCCCCGAATGGGGCTTCTTCCGCCACGAGGACCAGTGGCTGACGTTCAAGGAGCGCGAGGAATCGAAGAACGGCGTGCTCGTGACCGCGGCGTTCGCGAAGCTCGACAAGCGCGACGAAGAACGCGCGTCCGGCATCGAAGAACTGAAGACGTTGTTGCCCGTCGCGCGCACGACGATCCTCGATCGTCTGCGCACGCGCCGCGCCGCGATGGTCGAACAGTTGATCGCCGCGCCGGATCTCGGCGAACTCGACGGCTTGCTCGAGAAGCGCCGCGAGTTGGATCGGCGACGCGCGCACGCGCTCGAACTGATCAACGACGAAGTGAAGTACTTCTATCCGTACAGCGCGCCGGAGTGCCCGCCCGACAAGGCCCAGCTCTACCCGAAGGTCCAGCAAGAGGTCGACGATCGCGTCGCACAAGTGCGCGAGATCTGGGGCGACGAGTTCGAGGAGACCAGCGCCGGCTTCACGCTGTCGTCGAAGTTCAAGCGCACGTACGAGAACCTGCTCGAGGAGGAAGCGATCCTGGTCGCCGCCGACGGTGAGGGCTTCTCGCGCGAGGTCGTGATGGAACGCATCTACCTCCTGCCCGCGAAGTCGTCGCGCGTGACGTTGCGCAACGTCGCGTTGACGCCCGCCGAGCGCGAGCGCCTCGACCGCGATGCCGACGTGCTGAAGTTCAACGCGACCACGCAGACCTCGGCGCAGAAGCAAGAGGTCGAGCAGGTCTGGATCACGAACATGTATCGGCTGATGTTCGGTCGGCGGGCTCTCGCGATCCACGACAAGCTGGTGCGTTCGTCGCGCGGTCACTCGGAGTGGATGGCGCGCACCGGCATCTTCGCGCACATCAATCCCCAGGACCCGAAGCGCCGTACGCCCGCCGACCGCATCAAGCTCGAGGGCTACGAATCCTCGGGCTCCGGCGAGAACCTGGCGATGATCGGCGGCGCGCGTGCCGCGCACGACGCGTGGTGCCACTCGTCGGGTCACCATCGCAACCTGCTGTACGAGAGCCACAACGAGATGGGCGTCGGCAACGTCGGCAACTACTGGACGCAGAACTTCGCCGGTGGCGGCGATTACGCCGGTAACTTGCCCGACGAATGAGTCCCGGATCGAGTCGAACCGGACCGGAGCGAACCCGAGACCTCGCAAGGGAGCGGACATGGCGAAGCTGATCGTGATCCAAGGCGGCCGAGAGAAGTCGCTCGATTTCATCGACGACTTCGTGTTCGTCGGCAGCGCCGACGACTGCGCGATCCGCGTGCAGGGGCCCGGTGTGGGCGCGAAGCACTGCCAGATCCTGCGCGCGAGTGGCGCGTATCGCGTCGTCGATCTCGGCTTCCCTGCGGGCACGCACGTGAACCACGAGAAGGTCACGCAGCGCGATCTTCACAACGGCGATTCGCTGCGCGTCGGCGACACGACGATCCTGTTCAAGGGCGGCGCGACCGCCGAGCCGATGGCCGCGGCCGCACCGGCCGTGGCGCGCACGCCGGCCGAGGCCGCCGCGCAGAAGATGGCCGCGAACCCGCCGCCGCCGCGACGCCCGTCGACGCGCGCGGGCGCGCAGCGACCGGAGCCCAAGGAGATCCACGTCGCGCCGCAGCTGCAAAAAGCCGCGCGCGAGCGTCACGTGATGACGCGTCAGAACGCGAAGAAGGGCGGTTTGACCGGCCCGCAGGCGTTCGCGGTCATCGCCGGCGTCGTCCTCCTCCTCGTGATCGTCGGGATCGCGGTGATGAAGTCCCTGGGCAACTCGGGCTTCGACCAGCAGCAATGGGAACTCGCCGACAAGCTCATGGCGCAGTGGCGGCGTGCCGACGCGATCGCTGCGTTGAAGGCCGTTCCCGCCGATTCGCCGAACTACCGCATGGTCCAGGAGAAGCTCGCGGAACTCGAGGCCATGTCCGAAGTCGCGCAGGACATGAACTATCAGAAGAACGGCACGCGAGCCTGGGACTCGTTGAGCCAGCTCGTGATGCAGCGGCTCGATCCGAACAGCGGCATGTTCGCGAGCAAGTACAAGAACGATCGCCCGGCGCAGGCGCGCTACATCGTCTACCGCTGCGAGGAGTTCTTGCAGAAGTACGGCAAGCACGATCGCGTCGAAGGCGTGAAGCAGATGATGGCCAAGTACAAGGCCGAGGCGCCGACGACGCCGATGTCCTTCCACGAGGTCTACGTGCAGTCCGACTCGGACCGCGCGCGCCGTGAGTTCTCGAAGGCCTGGACCGCGCTGAAGGACTGGGAGACCGCGAATGCCGGCCAGTCGACCGCGGACGTGAAGCGCCTGTTCGAGGACATCCACAACTCGGCGCGCGACTACTGGAAGGAAGAGAGCGACTACGCGAAGAAGCAGATCGAGAAGAACAACCTCGGTCAGGCGCTGAGCTACTTCGAGCGCGCGTCGAAGCGATTGGTCGCGATGCCCGACCTCCACGGTCAGGCGAAACAAGCCACGGACGACCTCGTGCGCCTCGCCAAGCAGATGAACATCACGTTGGAGAAGGCCGACCTCAGCGAGTGATCGCGGGTCGAGCGATTCGATCACGGCGACCGGCCGGCCCCCCGCGGGGCCGGCCGGTCGCGTTTCTTGCTGGAGGTCCCGTCGCGTTCCGACCGATGGAGGATGCGGGTCGGTCCCGTTCGCGCGCGTCCATGCTGGGACGAGTGGCCGGGCAGACCGGAGAGACGCTTTGGTTCGCCCGCACCCAGAACCGCCGACGCCGCGATCGCGCAATACGCCGCGAGTCGCCCTCGGGCCACGAGCCGTCCCGACGGCCTTGCGCCTCGTCGCGTGTTTGGTGCTGATGCTCGTCGTCATCGGCGTCCCGCGTGCGCCCAGTCCGACGCTCGGCTCGATGCCGCTCTCGCATTTGCTGCGCGGAGCCGCTCCCGTCGCGGCCCCCGCGAATCGACTCGGCGTCGAGTCGCGCGTGCACGCGTTGCTGCGCGGCGAAGCGCGAGCGGCGAACGCTCTCGATGCCGATCTCGTGGCGCTCGCGCGCGCGGGGACCGAGCCGATGGCGATCGTCGCGGCCGCGCTGCGCGTCGGCGAACGCGATGTCGCCGAAACCGCGTCGGAGACGGTCCGAGCCGAACTCGAGCCACCGGCTCTGGACGGCGACTTCGGGCTCGCCGTCGCGATCGCGACGCGCGCCAACTTGGAGCGGCTCGATCCCCCGTCGCGCGAGGCGCTCGCGACGCTGGTCGCGGCGGTCGAACGCGCGGGTCTGGAAGCCGAAGCAGCGGGATGCATGGATCCGCGGCGAGTCGAGCTCGCGTCGCGGATCGCGCAGGCGTTGGCCCGCGGCGATGCGCCGGCGCAGGCCGACCTCGAAGCCGCGAGCACGATCCGCGACGGCGCATTGGTCGCGGCCTCCATGCGCTTGCTGCACGCCATCGACCACGCGCGCGGCGTGTTCGCGCGCGCGTGGCGCGATCCGGAGCGGCTCGGCCTCTTCACCTTGCCGGCCGGCGACGACTGGCCGCGCGATCTCGTGCTTGCATTGCGATCGCGGGCCGGCCTGATCTTGGTGACCGGCCCGGCTGCCAGTGTGATCCCGACGCGCGGGGTCGCGGCGGTGATCGACATGGGTGGGGACGACGTCTACACCGACGCGATCGGCTTGCCCGGCATCGCGCTCGTCGACGTACCCGCGACGTTCGTGCTCGATCTCGATGGCGACGACGACTACGTGGGTTCGCGTGGCCGCCTCGGCGGCGGCATCGGCGGCATCGGCCTCATCGACGACTCGGATGGGCGCGATACCTACGAGGCTCGTGCGCCAGGCATCGGCGTGGGAGTCCTCGGCGTGGCGCTCCTCGTCGATCGCGCCGGCGACGATCGCTACGACGGCGAGCGCGTCGCGTTCGGCGCCGCGGCGTTCGGGACCGCTGTGCTCGTCGACGTCGACGGCGACGATCGCTACCAGGTGCGCGGATTCGGGCTCGGCGCCGCCACGGACGCAGGGTTCGGCGCCGTGATCGATGCGGCCGGCTACGACCTCGTGATCGTCGCGCCGCCCCCGACGAGCGCGGATGAAGCCTGCATCGCGGTCGGCGGCGTCTCGATCAGCGGACTCGGCCCTCCTGGGACCGCGTTGTGGTTCGACCGCCGCGGCGACGACATCGTGAGGATCGGAGCGGGCAGCGGCGCCTTTGCCGATGGTTGCGGCCTCGCGCTCGCGATCGATCTCGCTGGCGACGACGTCGTTTCGGGCGGAGATTGGTGCCTCGGCTCGGGGCGGGCCGCCGGCTTCGCGCTCTACCGCGACCTGGCCGGTGCCGACCGCGTCGTCGCGCGCCGTCAATCGCTCGGCTTCGCGTTCGACGCGATCGCGCTGGCGATCGACGACGGGGGAGAGGACGAACGCATCACGCTCGAGCCGGGCCGTGGAGCGCGCGAACACGGCGGCGCCGGTGTGTTCGCCGACCTCCCCGACGAGGCGCCTCGTTGAACTTGGGGCCGGCGTACTGCAAGCTCGTGCGCCTGTTTCGGCCGCGTTCAAGCTGCTGCGCGGACATTGCCGAAGGAACGCAGAACCTCCCGTACGCGGTGCCCATCGATGAAGATCCGTGACCTGTTCGGCCGTGGCGAAGCGGTCGTGTCGTTCGAGTTCTTCCCCCCGAAGAGCGACGATGGCATGGCTTCGCTGTTCCGCACGATCGACGAGCTCAAGCCGTTGAAGCCCTCGTTCGTGTCGGTCACGTACGGGGCCGGCGGCTCCACGCGCGACCGCACGCTCGACCTCGTCGGCCGCATCAAGAACGAACTCGGCATCGAGACGATGGCGCACCTGACCTGCGTCGGCAGCACGGTCGAGGAGATCGAGTCGGTGCTCGGGCGCCTCGGCGAGCGCGGCATCGAGAACGTGCTCGCGCTGCGCGGAGACCCGCCGCAGGGCCAGACCACGTTCGTGCGTCAAGCCGGCGGGTTCGGCTTCGCGTCCGAACTCGCGGCGTTCGTGCGCTCGCGCTCGACGTTCTGCGTCGGCGGCGCTTGCTATCCCGAGGGTCACGTCGAGTGTCCGGACAAAGAACTCGACCTGCGCCACCTGAAGCTGAAGGTCGACGCCGGCGTCGACTTCCTGGTCTCGCAGTTGTTCTTCGACAACCTCGATTACTTCGACTTCGTCGCGCGTGCGCGTGCGGCGGGCATCAACGTGCCGATCGTGCCGGGCATCATGCCGATCACGAACGTGGCGCAGACGAAGCGCTTCACGCAGATGTGCGGGGCGCGGATCCCGAAGCTGCTCGCGAAGCGGCTCGAGGGCGTCGCGCATGACCCCGAAGCGGTCGTCCGTGTCGGCGTCGAACACGCGACCGCGCAATGCAAGGGCTTGCTCGAAGGCGGGGCGCCGGGCGTCCACTTCTACACGCTGAACAAGTCGCCGGCGACGCGCGAAGTGTTCTTGAATCTGAAGCGCATGCGCCTCCTCTGATCGCCGCTTCGCATGGCGCGCTATCATCCCGCGCCCCACGGCTCGATGCCCGCGGGCGGAACCAGGGAGAGCGCCATGACGAATCCCGAGATCAGCTCCGTTCTCAAGGAGAAGCGCGTGTTCCCGCCGCCCGCCGCGTTCGCGGCCGCGGCGCACGTGGGCTCGATGGAGCGCTATCGCGAGCTGTACCGCCGCTCGCTCGAAGACCCCGACGGGTTCTTCGGCGACGTCGCGCGCGAGCTGCATTGGGACGCGCCGTGGAGCAAGGTGCTCGATTGGCGGTTGCCGTTCGCGAAGTGGTTCGTCGGCGGCAAGACCAATCTCGCGTTCAACTGTCTCGATCGCCATCTCACGACCTGGCGCAAGAACAAGGCCGCGATCATCTGGGAAGGTGAGCCCGGCGAGGTCCGCACGCTCACGTATCTGCAGCTCCACGCGGAGGTCTGCAAGTTCGCGAACGCGCTCTCCGCGCTCGGGCTGAAGACGGGCGACACGGTCGCGATCTACATGCCGATGGTGCCGGAGCTGCCGATCGCGCTGCTCGCGTGCGCGCGACTCGGCGTCGGTCACTCGGTCGTGTTCGGCGGCTTCTCGGCGGAAGCGCTGCGCGAGCGCATCAACGACTGCGAGGCGAAGGCCGTGATCACGGCCGATGGCGGCTACCGCAAGGGTTCGACGTTCGCGCTGAAAGCGAGCGTCGACGATGCGGTGAAGGACTGCCCGACCGTGAAGCACTGCGTGGTGTTGAAGCGCACGGGGCAGGACGTCGCGTGGAGTGCGGGTCGCGACCATTGGTGGCACGACCTCACTGCGAAGCAACCGACGCGGCACGAGGCTCCGGCGCTCGACGCCGAGACCCTGCTGTTCATCCTCTACACGTCGGGCACGACCGGAAAGCCGAAGGGCATCGTGCATACCACCGGCGGCTACATGGTCGGGACGTACTTGTCCGCGAAGGTCGTGTTCGACCTCAAGGACGACGACGTCTACTGGTGCACCGCCGACGTCGGTTGGGTGACGGGCCACTCGTACATCGTCTACGGGCCGTTGCTGAACGGTGCGACCGTGGTCATGTACGAAGGCGCTCCGAACGTCCCGCATCCGGGGCGCTTCTGGGAGATCATCGAGCGCCACCGCGTCACGATCTTCTACACCGCACCGACGGCGCTGCGGACGTTCGTGCGCTGGGGCGACGAACATCCGAACCACTTCGACCTGTCGTCGTTGCGCCTGCTCGGCACGGTCGGCGAGCCGATCAACCCGGAAGCGTGGATGTGGTACCACCGCGTCATCGGCAAGGAGCGCTGCCCGATCGTCGACACCTGGTGGCAGACCGAGACCGGCAGCATCATGATCTCGCCGCTGCCCGGAGCGACGCCGACGAAGCCGGGCTCGGGCACGCTGCCGTTCTTCGGGGTCGAGCCCGACGTCGTCGACGCGACCGGCAAGTCGGTGAAGGCCAACGAAGGCGGCTTCTTGGTCCTGAAGCGCCCGTGGCCGTCGATGCTGCGCACGATCTTCAAGAACCCGGAACGCTTCAAGGAAGGCTACTGGAAGCGTTTCCCGGGCTTCTACTTCGCCGGCGACGGCGCGCGTCGCGACGAGGACGGCTACTTCTGGATCATGGGCCGCGTCGACGACGTCATCAACGTCAGCGGCCACCGCCTGTCGACCATGGAGGTCGAGTCCGCGCTGGTCTCGCACGCGAAAGTCGCCGAGGCGGCCGTGGTCGCACGGCCGGACGACGTGAAGGGCCAAGCGATCGTCGCGTTCGTGACGCCGAAGCAAGGCGCCACGGCCGACGAGGACTTGCGCACCGAGTTGCGCGGTCACGTGGTGAAGGAGATCGGAGCGCTCGCGCGCCCCGACGACATCCGCTTCACCGACTCGCTGCCGAAGACGCGTTCGGGCAAGATCATGCGCCGGCTGCTGCGCGACATCGCGGCTGGCCAAGCGATCTCGGGCGATACGTCGACGCTCGAGGACTATTCGATCCTGGCGCGCCTGCGCACCGACGACGACGAATGATGCGTTGCGCGCGTCGCGCCGCGGGCTACGAGCAGGGCCTCATGCGCGACGATCTTCGCGTCGCACCGTAGACGGAGTCCTTCGTGCGAGTTCCCGCCCCGCGTGCCGACGCGTTGCCGTTCCTGCCGCGCACGCCAGCCGACCTCGACGCGCTCGGCTGGGATGCCGTCGACGTCGTGTTCGTCACGGGCGACGCGTACGTCGATCACCCGTCGTTCGCGATGGCGATCCTCGGCCGCGTGCTCGAGGCCGCGGGCTTCCGGGTCGCGATCCTGTCGCAGCCGGATTGGACGCGCGTCGACGACTTCCGCGCCCTCGGCCGTCCGCGCCTGTTCTTCGCCGTCAGCGCGGGGAACATGGACTCGATGCTGAATCGCTACACGGCGTCGAAGAAGCCGCGCTCCGACGACGCGTACTCCGAAGGCGGCGCCGCGGGCAAGCGGCCCGATCGCGCGACGAACGTGTACGCGCAACGTTGCCGCGAGGCGTTCCCCGGTGTGCCGGTGGTGGCCGGTGGCGTCGAGGCGAGTCTGCGGCGCTACGCGCACTACGACTACTGGAGCGACGGCGTCAAACCGTCGATCCTGTTGACGAGCAAGGCGGACGTCGTCGTGTTCGGCATGGGGGAGGCACCGATCGTCGAGATCGCACGACGCTTCGCGGCCGGCGCGCGCGTCGAAGATCTGCGCGACTTGCGCAGCGTCGCGTACCTGCTCGGTGAGAAAGAGACCCTGCCTCCGTTCGCGCCGTCGATGCGCGCGGCCGGGACTCCGGACGACGACACCAAGGAGATCCCGTCCTGCGAGGACGTCACCGCGGACAAGGTGAAGTTCGCGCTCGCCACACGAACGATCCACCTCGAGTCGAATCCGCTGAACGCTCGCCGCCTGCTGCAGCGCCACGGCAAGCGCATGGTCGTCTGCAATCCGCCGGCACTCCCGCTCGCCGAACCGGAGATGGACGCGATCTACGACTTGCGTTACGCGCGGCGGCCGCATCCGTCGTATCGCGCGCCGATCCCGGCGATGGAGATGATGAAGACGTCGGTCACGCTGATGCGCGGCTGCTTCGGCGGGTGCACGTTCTGCTCGATCACCACACACCAAGGGCGCATCATCCAGTCGCGATCGAAGGCGTCGATCACGCGCGAGATCGCGGCGCTCGGCAAAGACCCGTCGACGAAGGGCATCGTCTCCGACATCGGTGGTCCGACCGCCAACATGTACAAGCTGCGCTGCACGAAGCCCGACGTCGAAGCGAAGTGTCGGCGTCTGTCGTGCGTGCATCCGACCGTGTGCAAGCTGCTCGGCACCGACCACGGACCGCTGATCGATCTGATGAAGACGGCGCGCTCGCAACCCGGGATCCGCCGCATCCACGTCGCTTCGGGAGTGCGCATGGATCTCGCGCGCCGGGCGCCGGAGTACCTGCGCGAATTGGCGGCGCACCACGTCGGCGGCCATCTGAAAGTCGCGCCCGAGCACGTTTCGCCGCGCGTCCTCGACCTGATGAAGAAGCCGTCGAAGGACGACTTCGTCGAGTTCGAGCGCGAGTTCCAGCGCGCGAGCCGCGCGGTCGGCAAAGAGCAGTACTTGGTCCCGTACTTCATCGCCTCGCATCCGGGGTCGACGGTCGCGGACATGATCGAACTCGCGCTGTTCCTGAAGCGAACCGGCCACCGTCCGCGCCAGGTGCAAGACTTCATCCCTTCGCCGCTCGACGTCGCGACCTGCATGTACTGGACCGAGCTCGACCCCTTCTCGCTCGAGCCCGTGCCGATCGTGAAGAAGCTGAAGGACCGCAAGGCGCAGCGCGCGCTGATGCAATTCTTCAAGCCCGAGCATTGGTTCATGGTTCGTGATGCGCTGATCGAGGCGGGTCGACGCGATCTGATCGGCGATCATCCCGGAGCGTTGATCCCGTCCCAGCCACCGCCCGAAGCGCGCGCGGAGCGCAATGCCCGCGCCAACCAGAGCTACGGCGGACTGGTGCACGACATCGTCGGGACGACGCGCAAGGGTGCCGATTGGGACGCGTTCACGGGGGGGCGCGACGGCGCCGACTCGTCGGACGGCGACGACGACGGCGGTGGCGGCGCGACGAGACGCGAGGAACGCGCGCCAGCTCCGCCGCGCAGCGTGGGCTACCGGCCGGGACGCAAGGGGTTCAACGCGAAGAGGCGCCGTTCGACTTGACGGAGTCGATCGCGCGCCGCTCGAGCCACCACGCACGCGCGGCGTCGTCGCGCACGGCGAACTTCAGCGCTCGGAGCGCACCGTCGTCGGCGACCAAGCGCCCGTCGACGATCGTGGTGTGAAAGCGCGCGAGACTCGGTGTCGCGCGCCGCATCCATATCCGCGCCTCGGACTCGGCGCCGCGTCGCGCGAGTTGCGCGGCGATCGCTGCGGGTCCACGCGGATTGCCGTCGACGCAAAGTGTCGACGCGATGCCGATACTCGCGACGACGACGAAACTCGCGCGGAGCCCGAGCGTCACGAGTCCGCTCCGAATCGGCGCGTTCGCGCGACGGCGAGGGAACGCTGGAGATCGGCCTTCGTATCGGGGTCCGCTTCGCGCGCTGCGGCGGCTTCGATGCGCGCGGTGTCGTGGGCTTCACCGATGCGGGCCAAGGACCATGCACTGTGCGCCCGGACTTCGGCAGCCGTGTGATCGAGGTAGTACCGGAGCGCGTCGCGAGCGGCCGGGGCGTCGGGACCGTTGCCGAGTGCGGTCACGGCGTTGCGGAGCAGTCCGGCCTTTCCGGCGCGCGCGATCGCGTGGTGCTTGAAGTGACGACCGAAGCCCTGCTCGCACCGGCGCAGGACCTCGAGAGCGGGCAACTCCTGCAGTTCCGGGACGAGTGCGAGGATCGGCTCGCCCTGGATGGTCCGCGGTGGTCCGAACGGGCAGGCCGTCAGGCAGTCGTCGCAGCCGAACACGCGGGTGCCGAACGCGACGCGCATCGCGTCGGGCCACGCGCCGCGGTGTTCGATCGACCAGTACGACAGGCAACGGCGCGCATCGAGCACGTACGGCGCGACGAACGCCGCGGTCGGACAGGCATCGAGGCAGCGAATGCACGTGCCGCAACGGTGTTTCGCGGGAGCGTCCGGCTCGAGCGCGGCATCGAGGACGAGCACGCCGAGCATCAGCCACGGGCCATGCTCCTCGTCGAGCAGCATCGTGTTTTTGCCGATCCAGCCCAGTCCGGCGCGCTCGGCGAGTGCGCGTTCGAGGACCGGTTTGGTGTCGACCGCGACCACGCCGGTCAGCGCGTGGCCCCGAGCGCGCACCGCATCGAGCACACCGTCGAGACGCGTCGCCAGGACGCGGTGGTAGTCCTCGCGCTGCGCGTAGGCCGCGACGCTCGTCGACGTCGATGGCGCGTAGACGGCGCCGACGACGAGCGCGCTGCGTGCGCCGGGGAACCACTGCTCGGGCCGTTCGCGCAGCGCGCCGTGGCGCTCGAGGTAACGCATCGAGGCGTGGAGCCCGGCGTCGATCCACGTGCGCCAGCGCGCGGCGTGTTCGGACAAAGCGTCCAACGCGCAGAAGCCGACGCGAGCGAATCCCGCTTCGAGCGCCGTCGTCCGCAGGAGTTCGCGCAGGTCGCCGATCATGGGCGCGCATGATAGGCGGGTATGCTCCGGGCCATGGTGGTCGCTGGGCTCGTCGCAACTTGCTGGCTCGCGTTCTCCGCGCCGACGGACACGCCGCGCGTCGTCGCGCACGCGCAGTTGCACTCGTACTCGGCGTTCGAGTCGATGATCGACGAGGTCTATGCGGCCCAAGGCTTCGGCGGAGTGTTCCGCGTGAGCGATCGCTTCGCCGCGCTGCGCGCTTTGGTCGGAGCCGATGTCGGGGATCGGCCCTGCGTCATCGCTCTCGTCGCTGGAGTGGATGGAGCGGCCGATCTCGTCGGCATCGCTCCGGACGCTTTGCGCGACCACGCGCTGCAGCATCCGCGCGCGTTCGGCGGGGATCCCGCTCTGCATGCGTTCGTGGAGGACGCGGCATCGGCTCGAGGTTGGTTGTCCGCGGCCGCCGACGACGACGCGACGCTGCGCGTGTTCGTCGACGTCGCCGCATTGCGCGAGGTCTGGGGCGACGAGATCGGGTCGTTCGCCGCGATGGTGAGGTCGTGGGCCGCGTTGCGCGCGATGTTGATGCAGTCGTCCCCGGCCGTCGAGCACGCCGTCGACCTGCTCGACCGCAGTCTCTGCACGCTCGACGCCTGGTCGTCCGTCGAATGCTCGCTGAGCGTGCGACTCGGACGTTTGAGCGCGCGCGCGAACCTCGTTCCCGAAGCCGGGTCCGCCGCGGACCACGCGCTGCGCACGTGGCAGCCGTTGCCGATCCCCGCGCGACGCATCGCGTTCGACGGCGCTGATCTACAGGGTTTCGTCGGTCCGTCCGACGTCGACGCGCACGCACTGTTGTGCGGTTCGCTCCCCGAGACGCTGTCGGATGCGCACGCGGACGTCGAGCGCTTCGCGCGCCTCGGCGGGGTGTTCGCGTTCGGCGTGGAGTCGCATGGAGTCGGTCTTCTATTGCCCTACGGCGAACATCCGCTCGGCGATCCGGCGTGGCCCGCGGCGTGGCGCGTGACGGCGACTCGATGCATGAGCCCGCTCGCGGGCGGGGACGAGATCGGCTCCGATGCGCTGTACGTGCGCATGCGGCCCGCGCCGTGGTTGCAGAGCCTGTATGACCGCGCCGATCCGCGGTTGCGTGTCCCCGATCGTGCCGCGGACGGCTGGGTCGAAGTCCACGGCCGACCGCGCGCGGGTGCGCTGCAGTTGGAGATCGACGTCGACGGCGCTGCGTTGGCCGCCGTCATTCCCAGTCTGAGGATCCCATGACCGCTCGATTCGCGTGTGTGGTCGCTGGTCTGTTGATGGCGACGGCCGGATGCGAGCGCCAGTCGGACCCGGTTTCGACGTCGCTCTACCACGGACCGATCGCCGGTCTGCCAGTGGGGATCGTGGCGTCGATTCGACTGGACCTGGAGCGCTTCAGCTACGCGCGCATGCTCGAGCTCGATCTCGGGGACGCCGCGGTGCTGCACGTGTTCGAACTCGATCGCAATGCCGCCGGTGGCGGGCGGGCCGCGGTGCTGTCGGGGCCGGGCGCGGCCGAACTCGAAGGAGTGTTGCTCGAGCGCGGCTACATCACGCGTATCGACGACGACGGCTCGATCGTGATCGGTGGGGGGAGTGCGGCGGACGGGTTCCCGTCGGTGGGCATGCTGCTCGCGGCCGGAGCGATCGCGCCACGACCGCTGCGCCGCTTCGAGGCCGACGGGCGGATCGTGTTCTCGCCCACGGTCGACATGAAGCACGACCTGCTCGATCTCGACGCGGCGGCGACGGCGGATCTGGAGCAAGGCCCCGAGATCGCGATCGCGTTCAACGGAGCTCGCCTCGCGCGAACGTTGAAGTCGCGCATGAGCGATGCGCTCGGTCCGCTCGGAGAAATGGCGGCGGTGGAAGTCTCCCGTCGCGCGCGCGGCCGGCGCTCGATGAGGTCGCCCACCGACATGGCGTTCGGTTGGCTCGAGGGCATCCGCGTCGCGCAGATCAGCTACAGCGCCGATCGCGGGCATGCGCGCATCGTGGTCGGCCAACACGGCGATCTCGCGCCGATCGTCGCGGCGCTGCGCGACGTCGCGGGGGAGTGGCCGCTCGACGACGAGGGTGGGCTGAAGTTCGCGTTCGCTTGCGACGTAGAGCAGTGGGTCGCGGCGCTCGCCGAACGGACCGGCTACCGCGACGACGTGGACGTCGAAGGCATGCTGGGTCGGTGGGACGGACGCCTCAGTGGCACGTTCGCGCTCGATCGCATGGAGTTCTCTCGACTCGCGATCGGCCAAAGCAGCACCGCCGACGCGACGCAGGCGGACTGGTCGCCGTTCGAGATCTTCGGGATCGCACTCGCTGGCACCACCGTGGAGGCGGGGGGATGGCTTCATCGCCCGGCACCGCCGCCAACGATGCGCTGGGGACCTCTCGACGTCGAGGCGGGGACGTTCCTCCACCTCCGCGACGGCAAGCTCCCGACGGAACGTGCGCGCACGCTGCTGACGGGGAAGCGCGTCGCCGAACACACGATCGAGTTGGACTGGTATGGCCTGACGCCCTGACAGGGGTGGACTGGCGCCAAAATGGCGCTCGCTCGCGGCTCGACTCGCCAGACTGACACGGACCAGGCCGCAGAAGGGCCCAGGAACCGAAGTTCGGGCGCCTTGCGAATGGCATCGTGCGTGCTTCCCCTCCGCCGGTTCGCGTCTCGACGGTGGCTGGAGGGTTCGCAATGAGACTCGATCGATTCACGGTGAAGTCGCAGGAAGCGCTGCAGTCCGCCCAATCCCTGGCGGAGCGCCGCGCGAATCCCGAGCTCGATGCCTTGCATCTGCTCTCGGTCCTCCTCGAACAAGAGGACGGCGTGGTCGCTCCGTTGTTGAAGCGCCTCGGCGTCGAACCGAGTCGTCTGCAGCAGGAGGTCGCGCAGCGCCTCGAACGCATGCCGAAGGTCTCCGGCGCGGGCTTGCAGTTGTCGATGTCGCGCGGCCTGCAGCGCGTGCTCGACAAGTCGTGGGACGAAGCGGTCGCGCTCAAGGACGAATACGTCTCCACCGAGCATCTGTTGCTCGCGCTCGAAGCCGCCGGTGATACGGCCGCAGCGGAGGTCTTGAAACGCGCCGGCGTGAAGCGCGATGCACTGTTGAAGGGACTCGTCGACGTGCGCGGGACGCAGCGCGTCGAAGACCAGAACCCCGAAGGCAAGTACCGCGCGCTGGAGAAGTACACGCGCGACCTGACCGAGGCTGCGCGACGCGGCAAGCTCGATCCCGTGATCGGCCGCGACGAGGAGATTCGGCGCGTGATGCAGGTGCTGTCGCGGCGCACGAAGAACAACCCCGTGCTGATCGGCGAACCGGGCGTGGGCAAGACCGCGATCGCGGAGGGGCTCGCTCGCCGCATCGTCGAAGGCGACGTCCCCGAGGGCTTGAAGGACAAGCGCGTGTTGTCGCTCGATCTCGGCGCCCTGGTCGCGGGCACGAAGTTCCGCGGTGAGTTCGAGGAGCGCATGAAGGCGGTGCTGAAGGAAGTCCAGGCCGCCGAAGGCAAGCTGGTGCTGTTCATCGACGAACTGCACACGCTGGTCGGAGCAGGCTCCGCCGAGGGCTCCGCCGACGCCGCGAACTTGCTGAAGCCCGCACTCGCGCGCGGTGAGTTGCGCTGCATCGGCGCGACCACGCTCGACGAATACCGCAAGCACGTCGAGAAGGACGCCGCGCTCGAACGCCGCTTCCAGCCGGTCTTCGTCGGCGAACCGTCGGTCGAGGACACGATCGCGATCTTGCGCGGGCTGAAGGAGCGCTACGAACTGCATCACGGTGTGCGCATCAAGGACGATGCTCTCGTCGCCGCCGCTCAGCTCTCGCATCGCTACATCAGCGATCGCTTCTTGCCCGACAAGGCGATCGATCTGGTCGACGAAGCCGCGTCGAAACTTCGCATCGAGATGGACTCCATGCCTGCACACCTCGACGAGGTCGAGCGGCGTTCGCGTCAGCTCGAGGTCGAGCGCCAGGCTCTGAAGAAGGAGAGCGACAAGGGCGCCCTCGAGCGCTTGGCTCGCATCGAGAAGGAACTCGCGGACCTGCGCGAACGCGGCGCCGGCATGAAGGCGCGTTGGCAGTCCGAGAAGGACGCGATCGGTGAGATCCGCGCCGTGAAGGCGAAGATCGAGGCGCAGAAGATCGATGCGCAGCGACTCGAGCGCACGGGCCAGCTCGAGAAGGTCGCGGAGATCCGCTACGGCACGCTGCCCGCGCTCGAGCAACAGCTGTTGGCAGCGCAGTCGAAGCTCGCCGACCTGCAAAAGGACGGCGCGCTGCTGAAGGAGGAAGTCGGCGACGAAGACGTGGCCGGCGTCGTGGCCAAATGGACCGGGATCCCGGTCTCGAAGCTCTTGCAGAGCGAGCGCGACAAGCTGATCCACTGCGAAGAACACTTGGCGCGGCGCGTCATCGGCCAGGACGCGGCGGTCACGGCGGTCGCGAACGCGGTACGTCGATCGGGTTCCGGTCTGCAAGACCCGAACCGGCCGCTCGGCTCGTTCGTGTTCCTCGGTCCGACCGGCGTCGGCAAGACCGAACTCGCACGCGCGTTGGCCGAGTTCTTGTTCTCCGACGAGCGCGCTCTCGTGCGCATCGACATGTCGGAGTACATGGAGAAGCACTCGGTCGCGCGGTTGATCGGCGCACCGCCGGGCTACGTCGGCTACGACGAGGGCGGAGAGCTGACCGAAGCCGTGCGGCGGCGGCCGTACGCCGTGGTGCTGTTCGACGAAATCGAGAAGGCGCATCCGGACGTGTTCAACGTCTTCTTGCAACTGCTCGACGACGGCAGGCTCACCGACGCCCGCGGGCGGACGGTCGACTTCCGCAACACGCTCGTGATCATGACGTCGAATCTCGGCTCGGACGTACTCGCGAACGCGGGCGACTGGAGCGAGGAGCGCAAGCGCACGGCCGTGACCGAGGTGTTGCGCCGGGCCTTCCGCCCCGAGTTCCTGAACCGAATCGACGAAGTCATCCACTTCAATCGGCTCGAGAAGGCCGACGTGCGTCGGATCGTCGAGATCCAGTTCGAGCGCGTCGCGACGTTGGCGCGGGCGCGAGGGATCACGCTGACCCTCGAGCCGGCCGCTGCGGACCGCCTCGCCGAGGCGGGGTTCGACCCGATCTACGGCGCTCGGCCGTTGAAGCGGGTGCTGCAAGATCGCGTCCAGAACGTGCTGGCGATGGAACTCCTCGCCGGCCGCATCCACGAGGGCCAGGCGGTCGTGGTGGACGTGGTGAAGGACGGATTCGTGATTCGACCGAAAGAGACTCGCCCTGAGTTTCAAGGCCGAAACAACGCGTGAAAATGGAGTCGAAACGGGGCGTTGCCGCTCCAAACGACGCGGGTATACAATCCGGACAGTTCCCCGAAACCGACGGTTCAACCCGTTCGTGCGTTGGTCTGCCGCAAACGCACGCCGATGTACCTTCGGATCCGAGGTCGAGCGCCCGTCGCAACCACCTCGTGTGAAGGAGCCTCGATGTCAGTGTCGGCAATCAGTCCGAACCGGTCCGCGCCCTGGGTTCGTGCCGCTTCCGTGGCATTGCTCTGCGCAACCGCGTGGGGATTGCGCGGAGGATTCGAATCGACCGTCGCCGTCGCCGGGGCGCTGCCCTCGTGGATCCTCGATTCCGATCACGACGGACTGACCGACGCACAAGAGACCTATTTCGCGACGGCGTCGACCGATCCCGCGCTGCAGGCCAATCCGTTCAACGCGGATACGGACGGGGACGGACAACCGGACGGCTTCGAGTTCTGCCTGTCGTCGGGCCGCTCGATCGTTTCCCCGGGAACCACGTACGCGGTCGAGCCGACGCTGGCGATCGCCAGCTACCAGGACGGCTCGTCGCTCGTGCTTTCGTTCCTGCTGATGGCGAGCGACGTCAGCTTGATCGAGGACTTCAAGATCTTCGCGTCGACGTTGGTGAACGGGAAGCCGATCCTGCTCGACGTCACTCCGGTCTGGATGAAGAGCATCCACTCGGTCGGCGTGACGGTGCACGGGCAGCACGCGCTGTTCGTGTTCCAAGCGACCGCACCGCTGAGCCTGATCGAAGCCTCGGACTCGCTCGCGATCGCCGCGGTGGCCAAGGTCGCCGGCATCACGATCGGCGAATCGGCGACGTATACCGCCGCCAACGGCATCGCGTACCGGTGGCAGGAGCTGCCCGCGGCCAGTGGCATCCTCGGCGTGACCGGGGACCAGCAGCAGGCCGAACCGCAAACCGACGCGGTACCGGCCGGTGCCACGGTGGCCCAGGTCTGCGGATCTCAGGACGTTCAGGAGCCGTCCGCGATCGACGGCGTGTTGACCTCGGTCGTGATCAGCGTTGGCTGTCAGGGCGGCAGTTGGTCGTGCCCGGGCAGCGTGTGTTCGATGACGGGCCCGGCAGGCCGGCCGAAGGTCATCCTCGACGTCAATCTCCTGCTCGACTGATCGCGCGCGAGTCGCCCGATCGGGTCACTCGGAATCCTCGAACACGGTGGATCCCGCGAGTCGTTCGTAGCCCGTTCGGCCGCGACTGCTCGAACGTCGTTTCTGCGTCCAGCTCGAGCGGTTGGAAGCCGGTGAGACTCGAGAGTCTCGAATCCGGTCGGTGAGGCCTCGATCATCTGGTTGTTGGAAACTACAGCTCGACGGAACCGCGCGTGAGCGCCGTACGTCAAAACGGCGATTGAAGTAACGCGATGAATGACGACAGCGACTTCGAACTGGTTCGGCGCTGTCAGTCGGCCGATCCGGAGGTCTACGAGGCCGCCTTTCGCGAGCTGTACGAGCGCTACCAAGAGCGCATCTTCAACACGGCTCTGCGAGTGGTGGGCAACGGGACGGACGCTGCGGACGTGGCTCAGGAAGTGTTCCTGACCGTCTTCCGCAAGATTGGCGAATTCCAGTTCAACTCGCGCTTCTTCACCTGGCTGTACCGGATCACCGTGAACCTGAGCATCGATCGCAAGCGCCGCATCAACGCAGCTCCTCCCGTCGTCGGTGAACACGACGGCGAAGGACTGACGCTCGCGACGCTCCCGGATCGGGAGCCGAACAAGTCGGACGCGTACGCTCAGAACGAGTTCGTCGAGCGCAGGGTTCAAGCCTCCATCGGTCGACTGAGCCCGAAGCTGCGCGCGATCGTCGTCCTGCGTTACGTCGAGGGGCTCGCGTACGGCGACATCGCCGAGATCTTGTCGTGCTCGATCGGGACCGTGAAATCGCGCCTGAACCGCGCACACCGGAATCTGGAGCAGCTGTTGCGGCCGATCGTCGAGGAACTCGCCGGAAGGGGAGAGGCATGAGCGCATTCGACGAAGGCCTGGACGATCCGGACGAGGACGACGCACCCGACGCTTCCGACCCGCGCGTGGTCCTGTACGTCGACGGTGGCATGGAGCCGGCGGCGCAGCGCGCATTCGAAACGGAGCTCGAAGGTTCGGCGGCATTGCGCCAGGAAGTCGATACCGCTCGCATCGTTCGTCGACTCGTGTCGGGACTACCGCGCGCCAAGAGCACGTTGCCGACGGTGGACGTGCTGTTCGAGCGACTCGACGCCGAGCCCACGCAGGAACTCGGCCGCCTGTTGCGCGCCATTCCTCGCGAGCAGGCCCCGGCCGCGTTGCGCGACCGCGTGCTGCGCAAGATCCCCGCTCTCACGCCCGAACGACTGCGAGCGATCACGCCACGCACGTGGTTGCGCATGGCCGCGGCGGCCATCGTCCTCGTGTCGTGTGGGCTGGCCTTCGACGCGGGGCGCTCGCCGCCGCCGCGCAAGGGGCCGTTCCGCCTCGAGTTCGAACGCGCCCCGCAGCGAATCCTGCCCGGCTCCGAAGCGTCGGCAATGCCACGCTTCCCGGCGTCGGTCGGTGTGGTCGACGACCGAGGGGACCGCCGATGATGCGGCCGTCGTTCGTGTTGCTGGCGACCTTGATGCTCGGTCTGACGAGCTGCGGGCCGAGCGTGCCCGCATCACACAGCGCGCCATTCAAGGCCAGTGTCTCCGCCGCGTCGCTCGGGCTCGACGTCCGAATGACGCGACGCTGGTCCGATTTCTACGGCACGACGCCGATGACCGTGACCGAACGCGTCGTCGAAGCGGCGAACGGATCGTGGTCCGTCGACTTGTTGACCCTGAACGGCAAGGACGCCGCGTCCCTCACCGATCCCGTGCTGCAGAGCGAGTTCAAGCGACTCGATCGTTTGCTCGACTTGGGCCGTGGGCGCTACACGGTACGTGGGCGTGACTTCGCGATCCGGAACTGGGACCTGTTCGTCGCGAACTACGAGTGGTCGCTGATCTCGTCCGACACCAGCGTCGCGGGTCGCCCCGTGTACGTCGCCGACGTCTGGGCGAAGCAAGCGGGTCGGCCGCGCTACACCGTCTGGGTCGACCAAGAGACCATGCAGACGATGAAGTGCCTCGAGTTCCTGCCGAGCGGCGAACTCGCAGCCGAGATGGAAGTGCTGACGATCGAGTGGGATCCCGACCTCACGAACGTGGACCTACTGCCGGGCCAAGTGCTCAAGGCGAACGTCGATCCGAGCTCGTTCCCCTCGCTCGTGTCCTTCCAGACCTTTCACCTCGCCTACGTCCCTGCCGGTTTCGCGCCGATCTCGGCGCAACTGTCGGTCCTCGCCGGCAAGCAGGTCTTGCAGCAGACGTACTCGGATGGAGTTCAGGATCTGAGCTTCTGGCAAGCCGCCGAGATCGATCCGACGCCGCTTCCCGCGGAGATCGCCGCCGGCGCGCCGGTTTCCGTGCGCGTGACGACCGAGGGTGCCCAAACCCAAGCGACCTTCGTGCTGCTCGGGACCCAGCTCTACGTCCATTCGAAGCTGACGACCGACGAGTCCATGAACGTCGTCGAGTCCGTCACGCCGAACCCCTGACGAGTTCGCGAATCGGCAGCGGTGGGCCGCGCCCGCGGCAAGCGACCCTCGATCCCCGAACCTCGCGCCAGCGCGCACGAATCGTCGCGATCCCACTCCACTCCACGACGCAGCTGCCGACCGCCGGAACGAGCGCGGGGTGCGTACCCGAAGGCACGCACCCCGCGTCAGCACGAGGCGCGGTCGTCGACCGCCGTGCGCTACCCGATCACTTGGTCGGGTAGTTCTTCAACACGTAGTCCTTCCACTTGCCCTCGAGGTCGTTCAGCGACCACCCGAAGATGTCGCGGAACGCCGCTTCGTCGTCGGGGTAGCCACGGACCTTCTGGATGTAGGTGTGGAACGTGTCGCGGTGCTCGGTCATCAGGAAGTCGACGAGGCTCCACGACTTCGCGAGGTCGGCGTAGTCGAGGTCGTTCAGCTTCTTGCGGAAGATCTCGCCGAACGGGTGCGTCGTCTCGGTCGCTCCACTGATGATGTCGTGGCACACCAGACGCAGGTGCGAGTCCGAGTTCTTGCTCGCGATCTCGGTACGGCCGGCGTACTTCGTGTTCGTGCTGTGCCAGAGTTCGTTGACGCCGAACTCCATGATCGCGGTGTAGGCGCCGAAGCCTTCTTCGAGCCAATTGCGCGCGCCGCCCGACGAGTACCACGCCACCCAGGTGTTGCCGACTTCGTTCGCCATGACGCGCTCGAGCGGGACGTTCTGCTCGAGCTGCGCCGACGTCGGCGACGGATGCGTCGTGTGCAGACCGCCGCCGTCCTTGAAGAACTTCTTCGTCTCGGGATCGAGCTCGAGCATGTTCTTGTCGAGCCAGTCGATCAGGTCTTGGAACGTGCCCTTTTGCTTGACCTGGAACCACACGTACGTGCCCTGCCACGGCACGTAGCTCGGCTCGTGTCCGAACAACTTGTTGCAGGCGATCAACACCTTCTCGCACAGCGCGAGATGGCGCTGGTTCTCGTCCGCGGGCATCTGTGCGCGAAGTGAGAAACGGGCGCACGTCTGAACGGTGAACTTCTGACCGAAGAAGTCCTCGAGGCTCTGCTTGGTCTTGGCGTCCTCTTCTTTGTTCTCGTTGATCGGAACCAGGAAGGGGCCGACGTCGCCCGATGCGTCGATCTTGACTTCGTTGCTGAGCCCGCCGGCCTTCTTGCCCGTGCTGGCCTTCTTGTTGGCCTTGTCCGTGTCGGACTTCTCCTTCTTCTCGGCCGCCTTGCGCGCCTTCTCCTGGGCGTCGAGGTCCTTCTTCGCGACCCACTTGCCGTCCACCAGCACGTCGCCGAGCGCTCGGCGCGCGGTCTCGTGATCGGGGTCGACCTCGATCACGCGGCGGTAGATCTTCTTGGTCTCGCGGCTGAGGCCGTTCTCTTCACACCAGTCGGCGAGCGCGAGCAGGTCTTCGACGCTGTCCTTGTCCACCGACTCCCACTTCTCCTTGAAGCTTTCGGCGGCGGTCTTGCCGGTTTCGATCCGGAGCACGTCCTTCATCGGGATCGTGATCTGGCCGAACTTGGTCTGCAGCACGACCTGGTCGGCGTTCTTTTCGAGAACCGTGCCTTCCACCGGCGCGCGCCCGTCCTTGTAGAGCACCTTGTCCGCGAATGCGGTCGTCGACAGCGCGGCGAACACGATGCCGACGGCGACGGTGAGGGTGCGACGCAACACGGTACGAGTCATGGATTTCCTCTCGCTGGGTCCTGGCGCCCACCGCGCAGCTCGGATCGGTGGTGCGGTCTCGTGGATTCCGGAAGGACGCGGAAGTGTAGCCGCTCGGTCCCGACCGGACAATTGCGGCCGGGATCAGGCGGGCAGTCGGATGGTGCTACGCGGTTCCGTCAGTCGAGTTTCGGAATGGCTGGGATCGACTTCGCCCAGTCCTCGAACGCGGCGTCCATCTCTTCCGGGGTCATGCCGAACGACTCGGCGAACACGCTCTCTTCGGTGCGCTGTTCGTTGCGCGTGGTCTCGATGCGTTCGTAGACGTGGCGCGCATAGTTGGCGAGGGCGTCCGGCTTCGTCTTCATCAGCCAGGCGACCAGGAAGAAGCTCTTCACCAGTTCGCGTGAATTGACCTCCTCGACCATCTTCGTGCGCAGGCTGGAGATCGGCGGCAACGACGCGCGGAACTGCGCATCGTTCATCTTCTTGAACCACTCCGGGAACGTCTCCAGGCCCTGTTCCCACTTCTTGACGTGTTCGAAGCCCGTGTACTCGGTGATCGAGAGCGTTTGGAACCCGTTCAGTCGCGCTTCGAAGTAGGACGCCATGCCCGCTTCCAGCCAGCCCGGGATCGGGTGGTTGCGCGTGAAGCGACGGATCAACATGTTGCCTTCGTAGTGCGACAGGAACCCCATAAGGCTGACCGTCCACGAGTCGGAGCCCTTCAGGTGTCGGCCGATCGACGTCACGATCACCGGTCGCGGGAAGAACACCGGGAACGAGGTCGCGTCGAGGTAGCGCTCGTTGATGCCCTTCGGCGAGTTGTAGAGCTGGTCCATGTAGCCGCCGGGCTCGACGAACTTCGTGACCGTGCCGGACTCGGGCAGCACGTAGACCACTGTCGGATAGAAGGTCATCAGGCGGGCTTCGAGTTCGTTCGGCTTGAACGCCGTGACGAACTCCGCGAAGGCGTCCTCGAGCAACGTGGTGACGTCGGCGCCGAGCGCGTCGTCGTTCTCCATGCGGACTTGGAAGTGCTCGCTCTCGTAGGTCTTCAGCGTGACTCCGAGCAGCTCGGGCATGAGCTTCGCCGCCTTGCGCTTGTAGATCTCCGCGTTCGGGATCCACTCGCCTTCGTATTGCTCGAGGCCCTGCTCGCGCTTGGCCGAATCCGCCGGGATCCAGCGGCCGTTGTAGAAGACCATGCCGTCGTCGGTCATGCGCTTCGCGAACGCCGCCTTCTCCTTCGCGAGCGCTTCGGGCGTGTACCAACGGCCTTCGTGCTGCACGTTGCCGAGCGCTTCGTTGGCTTCGCGATGCTGCGGATCGGCCTCGATCACCTTCGTCAGCAGGCGCTCGTAGTCGTCCTTCATGCGGTTCTCTTTGGCGAACACCGCGACCGACCACAGTTTGGCGGCGTCGGTCCCGGCGGCTTCGAGACGAGCTTTGAACTCCTCGGCCGGCATCCGCTTGGCCTCGATGCGAGCGATCTGGTTGCGCTCGATCTTCAGCTTGCCGAACTTGGTCTCGACCTCGATCGCGGCCGGCGTGTCGCTGACGATCTTGCCCTCGACCTTCTTCCCGTCCTTCAGGTGGACGACGTCCGCGCTGGCCCAGCTCGCCAGCACGCCCAACGACAGCACGGCGCAGAGCGCCGTCGCGAAATGCGAACGTCTCGACATGTCGATCTCCCTTCGGTCGCGCGACGAAGCGCGTCGCGCTCGGCGACAGAGTATCCTCGCGACGCCGATGACTGAACCAGCAGCCGATCTCCGCGAGCGATCCCGCTTCCGCTACCGCACCCTGCGCCCTCTCGGTGCCGGGGTCAGTGGCGACGTGGTCCTCGCACTCGACCTGTTCACGAACGACGAGGTCGCGCTCAAGCGCTTCGATCGAGGCAGCCGCGAGCAGGCGCTGCGCGAGGCGCAGGCGTTGCTCCGCATCCACCACCCGGGCTTGGTCGCGGCCACGGACGTCCGGATCGACCCGTCGGACGGGGCGCTGGTCGTCGCGTTCCCGTTCGTACGCGGCTCGCCGACCACCGCTGCGCTGCGGTCGGCCCCGATCGAAGAAATCCTGGCCGTCTTCACGCAGATCCTGCGCGCGGTCGGCGTCTTGCATCGCCGCGGATTCGTGCATCGGGACCTCAAGCCCGACAACGTGCTGGTTGCGGGGTCGGCGGGGCAGCGGCGCGCGTTCGTCATCGACTTCGGCTTCGCGCGGCGGCCGGTTCCGGGTGACGCGGTTATCGCCGGGACCCTGGCCTACATGGCCCCTGAAGTCCTCGAAGGTCGGGCCGCGAGTGTCCGGTCGGACCTGTTCTCGATCGGCTTGATGCTGTTCGAGGCGTTGAGCGGGCGTCTGCCGACCCAGGGACAACATGGGGTCGATGCCGTCCGCACCCAGACCGCCGGCGACTTCCGCTTGCCGGCGGACGTCGCTGCTCGCTTGCCGGCTGCGATCGTGGAACTCGTGCGCCACCTGCTGCGGCGCGATCCGTCGCTGCGGCCGGCTTCCGCGGTCGAAGTGCTCGAGAAGCTGGCGCGAATCACGGGACTCGGCGCGGCGCTCGAGACGCTCGAGTCCCTGCGATGTGCGGTCGACGCGCTCGAGTTCACGGGCGACGACGCGCGCGCGCTGTTGGACGCCGCCGTGCCCGATGGGGGAGGCTCGATGCGGATTCGCGTGCCGCCGGGCGCGGAAGACGAGGTGGCGCGCACCATCCGAGCCAGAGCCGCGGCGATGGGACGGCCGGTCGTCGACGTTCGCGCGGACGAACTCCGTGCCCTCGATGTGGCCGAAACCGTCGCTGCCATCGAGCGCGACAGCATCGTGCTCGTTCCCGCCGCGCCTGCGGATCTCGCAGCACGGCCACCGCGCGCGGACGTGCTACTCGTCCTCGTCGTCGCGCGCACCGCGCCGGACACCGCGGCCGCCGTCGTCGTTCCCGATCCGAGCCTCGATGAGGTCCACCGCGCGGTTTCGGTCCAAGTTGGGCTCGAGGCGGCTCCCGCTTGGTTGGCTCGATTGCGAGGCGCGGCCGGACTCGAGCCCCGCGCCGTGCGTGCCGCGTTGCGGCTCGCGCTCGAAGGTGGCGTGCTCGTTGCCGATCGGGGCGTCGTGCGCGTCGACGCGGCCCGCCATCTGGAACGGCTCCCGCTGCGGGGGGTGGAGTTCGCCTCGGCCGCGGCGGAGATCGATCGCCTCGACCAAGCCGAAGCGCGCGCTCTGGCCGCCGCGGCGTCGACGACGCTGCCGCTCCCGAGCGGCCCGGACCGCGATCGCATCGCGCCGGCGGACGTTTGGAGACGGCTCGCGGAGCGCGGGCTCGTCGATCGGGACGACCGCGACCGCGTGGTGCTGGTGCGGGACGACGTGGCGACCGCGTGCATCGACTCCGCGCGCGTGACCGACGAATCGTGTGGCATGGTCGCAGCGGCGCTGCGACGCGCCGCGACCGACGATCCCGTGGCGCTCGGCGAAGCGGGTCGGTTGGACCTTCGCGCCGGCCGCTCCGAGTTCGCCGTTCGCGACCTCCTGGAGGCGGGCATTCGCTTGCGCCGCCTCGGCCGTGCCCGCGAAGCGCGAGCCTTCCTGGAACTCGCGGCGAAGGAACCTCTGGAGCCATCGCGCCGGCTCGAGCTGGCCCGGTGGATCGCCGACTGCCAATACCTCGAAGGCGACGACGACGGCGTCCTCACGACGATCGAGTCGGCGCGCGCGCTCGACGGTGACGCCGATTTGCGCGCCTCGGTCGCTGCGATCGAGGCGCGAGTGCTCGCGCGGCGCGGGACGCTCGATGCGGCGCTGGCGTGCGTCGAACGCGCGCTCCTGCCAAGCAGCATCGGCGCGGTCGCGCGCGGGTTGTTGCTGCTCACGCGCTCCCACTTGTTGAAGGAACTCGGTCTCGCCGATCTAGCCCTGCGCGCCGCTGATTCGGCGTTGGAGGTGTTGCCGCGCGATGCGGCCCTCGAGCGCGCCTCGGCGTTGAACGTGCGCGCGAACGCGCTGTCCGAACTCTCGCGCGTCGAGGAGGCCGTCGTCGCCTACACCGAGGCCGAGCGGCTCGCGCGCTCGGCCGGACGCGCCGACTTGGCCGCGCTCGCGGTCGCGAATCACGCAGCGATCCGCGTCGACGCCGGCCAATTCGGTCGCGCCATCGCGGTCCTCGAACCCGCGCTCGCGGAGTTCCGCTCGAGCGGCGAACTGCGTCACGCCGAGACCCTGATCGTCACGTTGATCGGCGCGCGGCTCGCGCGCGGCGAGATCGGTGCAGCCCGCGGTCTGGCTGGACTCGCGCGCCGGTGCTTCGAAGGCGGCGGTTCGCCGCGCAACGCGGCGTTGGTCCAGCGACGCTTGGCGGAGGTCGAACTGCGTGCGGGCTCGGTGGTCGACGCGACGCGTCTCCTCGAGCAGGCCGCCGCGGCGGAAGCGTCGGTCGGTCGCGAACTCGGGTTGGCGCTGTTCTCGATCCTCGACGGTCGCGTGGCACTTTGGCGTGGCGAGCGCGTCAAAGCCCGCCGTCTCGCCGCCCTCGGCCTGCGTGTCCTGGCGCGGCACCGCGGCAGCGATGAGTTCCTCGACGCCGCACAAGCGCTCGCGGAGATGCACCTGTGGGAGCGTCGGTGCGGGGCCGCTCGGTTCGTCGCGCGCTGCGGAGTGTCTCGTTCTCGAGCCGCGTTGAAGCCGCAGCGTCGCGCCCAGTTGTTGGTTCTCGTGGCGGCAGCCGAGCGCGATCGCGGCGATCGCGAGGCCGCGTTGATGCTCGCGGACGGCGCGGCGCGCGCGCTCGGCGATGGAGCGGACGGACTCGTGTGCGGCGAGATCGCCGCCGTCCGGGCCGTCGCCTACGAGTCGCTCGGTCGCGAGGGCGATGCGGACGCCGCGTTCGCGGTCGCACTCGCGGCCCTGCAGTCCGAGGGCGCAGCGATCGAGCGGGCTCGGGCACTCGCCGCGAGCGCCTCGGTTCGATTGGAGCGAGCACGCCGAGGGACGACCGATGGCTCGCGAGCCGGTTCCGCGCGCGCGGCGGGATTGTTGAGCGCGGTCCGCGACGATCTCGAACGCGCGATCGCGGCGCAACGCGCGGCGGGGCACGTGCCGCTCGGCGAAGAGATCGCGCGCGTGACGCAAGCCCTCGATGCCGTCGCTGGCCTGCGCTCGGAGCGCGGCGGTGCGCTCGGCGGAGTGGAGCGCCGGTTGGTCGGGCTCGAGCGCCTGCTCGACGTCACCAAGGCGGTGAACACCGAGTTCGATCCGGTCCGTCTGCTGGCGATCATGCTCGACGCGGCGATCGAGCTGTGCGGAGCCCGCCGCGGGTTCGTGATCTTGGTCCAAGACGACAAGGTCGAAGTCCGTGCCGCGCGCAACTTCGTCGAACAAGACGTACAGAACCCCGAGTTCGAGATCAGCCATTCGGTCGCGCGCCGTGTCGCTCTGACCGGGGAGCCGATCGTCACGTCCGACGCGCTGCGCGATCAGCGCTTGCGTTCGATCTCGTCGATCGCCCAGTTGCGCGTGCTGTCGATCCTGTGCGTGCCGCTGGTCAGCCACGAGCGTGTCCTGGGCAGCCTCTACGTCGACCATCCCGATCGCGTCGATTGCTTCGATCAGGGTCATCTCGACCTGCTCGCGGACTTCGCGCAGGTGGCCGGCATCGCGCTCGAGCGCGCGCGCTTGCATCGCGAGAACGCCGAACGTGCGTCGCAACTCGCGGTGGCCAATGAACGCATCGAGCGCCTGAATCGCGAGCTCATGGACACCGTGGCCGCGCAGGCGAAAGAGCTCGTCGACGTGAAGGACGTGCTGGCCGCGGAACGTCGCGCTCTCGCGAACCGCTACGACTACGCAGCGATCGTCTCGCGCAGCGCCGCGATGCGCGAGGTGCTCGGGTTGCTCGACCGGGTGACCGACACCAACTTCCCGGTGTTGATCCTCGGCGAGAGCGGCACCGGCAAAGAACTGGTCGCGCGCGCGTTGCACTGCAACGGTCCGCGCCGCGAGAAGGCGTTCGTGTCGGTGAACTGCGCGGCCATGACCGCCACGCTGATCGAGGCCGAGCTGTTCGGCTTCGTGCGCGGTGCGTTCACGGGCGCCGAACGCGATCGTGAAGGCTTGTTCGAGGTCGCGCACGGCGGAACGCTGTTCCTCGACGAGATCGGCGACATGACGCTGGAGTTGCAAAGCCGGCTGTTGCGCGCGATCCAGTCCGGCGAGTTCTTCCGCGTCGGCGGGCGCGCGCCGATCCACGTCGACGTGCGCGTCATCGCCGCGACGCACCGCAACTTGCAAGAGTTGATCCAGCGCGGCGCGTTCCGTGAGGACCTTTACTACCGGCTCAACGTCGCTCAGGTGCGCTTGCCGCCGTTGCGCGAACGAGGCGGAGACATCCCGCTGCTGGTCTCGCACTTCGCGGCCGACGCCGCGCGCGAGCTCGGGACCGCGGCGAAGTCGTTCACGCGCGCGGCACTCGCTGCGCTCGAGCGCTACGCATGGCCCGGCAACGTGCGCGAACTGCAGAACGAGATCCGTCGGTTGACGGCGCTGCTCGGCGATCGCGCGGTGGTGGACGTCGCCGACTTGTCGGAACCGATGCGCGCGCGCAGGGCCGACCTGCCGGAGGCGGTGCTCGACAAGAGCTGGAAAGAGCTCATGGACGCCGAGGAGCGCAGGATCCTCGCGCATTCGCTGCGCCTCGCGGGTGGCAACAAGGTCGAGGCCGCGCGCCGGCTCGGGATCACGTTGCGTGGTCTGTACAAGATCCTCGAACGGCACGGTGGGCTCGCAGGCTTGCTGTCCGACGGCCCGTGAGCGAGCGCCTCCGGCTCCGAAACGTGTTCGGCCTCACGCGGAAAAAGAACCAGGAACGCCGCCGCGATTCCCGATAGGGGCAGGGCTATACTCCGGTCCGCGCCGCCACGTGGAATCCCGTCCTCGAGGTCTCATGCGCCTGCTCGCCCCCATCCTCACCAGCCTTCTCGGCGTCAGCGCGGTTCTCGGCGCGTTCGCCGGCAACCGCTCGACGGTGCTGTTCCAAGCGTCGTTCGACCTATCGGCCCAGGCACCGAAGGCCGAGCTCGGATCGTTCACGAGCAAGGGGCAGAACGCTCTGACGTTGGTCGCGACCAGTGGCGGCGGCTACGCCGCGATGTTCGGTGCGCCTGGACAGGAAGTGTTCCTGCAGGGGTTGTTCGCCGAGGGCAAGTCGATCGCCACCGGTGGCATCGACCTGACCTGCTCGGTGTTGCCGAAGGTGAAGGGCCATTTCGAAGTCGGGCTGATCACGGACGAACCCACGTCCGCCTTCTATCCGGCATCGGGTTCGGGCGTCGACGGCAGCCTGGTCGTCGCCGGCTCGCCGACCGGTGCGTCGCTGCCGTCGAACGTCGAACTCGAGTTCGCACTGCACCTCGAACGCACGTCGTTGGCTTCGAACTGGGCATTCGAATTGGTCGTGTCGTGGGCCGATGCCAAGGCCGAAGGCGGGACCGAATCCGTGACGCTGACCGGTGTGCTGCCGAACACGGCACTGCGCAAGGTCCTCGGCGTCGGGTTCCTCAAGCCGGCCGCGTCGAACGCGATCATCCAAGTCGACGACATCCTCGCGGTGCAGTCCGCGCAGTGACGCGAGGTGTTGCGCTGCGCCCGCTCCACGTCGCCATCACTTCCGGGCCGACTCGCGAACCCATCGACGACGTCCGCTTCGTGTCGAACGTCTCGACCGGCCGACTCGGCGTCGCGGTCGCGCGGGCCTTTTGCGCCGCGGGCCATCGCGTGACCTTGCTGCATGGGCTCGGCTCGGCGACACCCGAGCCGTCCCTGCCGGGACTCACGCTGGTCCCGTTCGAGTCGGCTGCTGCGCTGCTCGACGCGCTCCAACGCACGTTCGACGCCGCGTCTGCGCCGATGTTGCTGATCCACGCGGCGGCGGTGGCGGACTACGCTCCCGTGAAGACCGACGGCAAGATCAAGTCCACGGCGCCGGAACTGATCGTGCGCATGCAGCCGACGCCGAAGGTTGCCGACGCATTCCGCCGCACGCATCCGCGCGTGCCCATCGTGATGTTCAAGCTGGAAGCAGGAATCACGCGCGACGAGTTGCGCGCTCGAGCGACCGCGACGATGCGACGCGTGGGTGCCGAGGCCGTGGTGGCGAACTTGCTCAGCGAGGTCGGTCCGGACGCCCACCGCGCCGAGTTGATCCGCGCCGACGGTTCGTCGATCGCGTTCGACGGCCGTGATGCGCTCGCGCGCGGATTGGTCGATGCGGCGGTCGCGATCGTCGGCGACGTCGGAACCCAGCAGGGGAGGATCGCGTGAAGCACGTCGTCGTCGGAGTGAGTGGCGGGATCGCGGCGTACAAGGCCGCCGACGTGGTGTCCCGACTCGTGAAGGAAAACGTCGAAGTCCGCGTCGCGATGACCAAGAACGCCACGCGCTTCGTGACGCCGCTGACCTTCGCGTCGTTGTCGGGTCATCCGGTGCTGATCGACGACCTGGTCGAGACCGACGCATCGATCCCGCACATCGCGTGGGCGCGTTGGGCCGACCTCGTGCTGATCGCGCCGACCACGGCGAACACGCTGGCGCGACTCGCGCACGGATTCGCCGACGAGGCGCTGACCGCGCTCGTGCTCGCGCTGGAGCCGAACAAGGCGGTGCTGTTGGCGCCGGCCATGAACACGCGGATGTGGGAAAACCCCCTGGTGCAGCGCAATCTCGAAACGCTGCGCGCGCTCGATGCGGGGCAGCGATTCGACGTCATCGACCCGGTTTCGAAGCGCCTCGCGTGCGGCGAGGAAGGGCTCGGCGCGCTGGCCGCGCCGGAGCGCATCGTCGAAGCCGTTTTGGCCCGAGTCGCCGCGACGCGCTGATCGCACGTCGCGCGCGGCTCGAGCGTCGCATCGCCGCGAGCTCCGCGGCGCCGCGCTGGAGTTCACGATTCGCGGACCTAGAATCCCCAGCTTCTGCCGGCCCGCGAACAGGGCGGGCCACGGAGCGCTCCCATGACCGAGTTCGACGGCCGCTTGCAAGACCTCCAGGATCGATTGGTTCAGCTCCGGGACTCTCTTTGACGTCGTCAAACTGACGCGCAACCGCGCCGCCGTCGAAGAGAAGATGGCCGCCGCGGACTTCTGGAACAACACGGACCGCGCGAACGCGACGGTGTCCGACCTCAAGCGCATGCGCTCGGTCCTCGAGCCGTACGAAGGGCTCGTGCGTGCCGTCGACGACGCGGTCGTGATGAACGAGCTCGCCGCCGAGGACGGATCGCAGTCCGCCCTCGACGAGGTCGCGAAAGCCGTCGGCGTCGCGGTCGAGCTGTGCGAGAAGCTCGAGTTCGCGATGCTGTTGTCGGGGCCGCACGATCAACGCAACGCGTACCTCACGGTCCAGGCCGGTGCCGGCGGCACCGAGTCCTGCGACTGGGCGCAGATGCTGTTCCGCATGTACGTGCGTTGGGCCGAGCGCAAGGGCTTCGACCTCGAGTTGATCGACGAGAACCGGCACGAAGAGGCGGGCATCAAGTCGTCGACGGTGCTGGTCAAGGGCGCGTACGCGTACGGGTTCTTGCGCTGCGAGACCGGCGTCCATCGGCTCGTGCGTATCTCGCCGTTCGACGCGGCCGCGCGTCGGCACACGTCGTTCTGCTCGGTCGACGTCGCTCCAGAGTTCGACGAGGACATCGAAGTCGAGGTGCGCTCCGAGGACCTCCGCGTCGACACGTATCGTGCGGGTGGCGCCGGCGGTCAGCACGTCAACAAGACCGACTCGGCGATCCGTCTGACGCACCTGCCGTCGGGCATCGTCGTGCAGTGCCAGAGCGAGCGCAGCCAACACAAGAACCGCGCCACGGCCATGAAGATGCTGAAGGCGAAACTGTTCCAGTTGGCGGAGCAGAAGCGCGAAGCCGAACTGCGCGGCTTGGCCGGCGACAAGAGCGAGATCGCGTGGGGACGCCAGATCCGCTCCTACGTGCTGCAGCCCTACCAGTTGGTCAAGGATGTCCGGACAGGGATGGAAACCGGCAATGCCGCAGGTGTCCTCGACGGAGACGTCGATCCATTCATCCACGCGTTCTTGCAGGCGAAGGCTCGCGGGACGTTGAGTTCGGGCGGCGCGCCAGACGCCGGAGACGACGCATGATGACGGTCCGACGCGCGCTCATCTCGTTGACCGACAAGCGCAACGCGGTCGAGTTCGGCAAGGCGCTCGCTCGCATGGGAGTCGAGATCCTGTCCACCGGCAACACCGCGCGCGTATTGCGCGAAGCGGGCGTGCCGGTGATCGACGTCGCGCAGTACACCGGCTTTCCCGAGATGCTCGACGGCCGCGTGAAGACGTTGCACGCCAAGATCTTCGCCGGCTTGCTCGCGCGCCGCGATCTGCCGGCGCATCGCGCTGCGTTGGAGCGGCACGAGTTGCCGCCGATCGATCTGGTCGCCGTCAATCTCTACCCGTTCGAGCAAGTGTCGGCCGACGAAGGCGTCGCGCTCGATCACGCGATCGAGAACATCGACATCGGCGGCCCCTCGTTGATCCGCGCTGCGGCGAAGAACCATGAGCACGTCGCGGTCGTCGTCGACCCCGACGATTACGCCGCGATCGCGAGCGAGATGGAGGCGTCGCAGGGCTCGTTGGCGCTGACGACGTTGCGCCGGCTCGCACGCAAGGCGTTCGAGCGCACCGCGGCGTACGACACGGCGATCGCCACGTTCCTGGCCCGCCGTACGGAGTTCTGCGGTGAAGACGGCATCGATCCGTCCTTCCTGCGGTTGTCGCAAAAGGTCGATCTGCGCTACGGCGAGAACCCGCACCAGCGAGCCGCGTTCTTCAAGCTCGCGAACGCGCGCGAGCCGAGCGTGTCGACGGCGCGGCAACTGAACGGCAAGGATCTCTCGTACAACAACATCCTCGACTGCGACGCCGCGTTCTCGCTCGCGTGCGAGTACGAACGGCCCGCCGCGGTCGTGGTGAAGCACACGAATCCGTGCGGCGCGGCCGTGTCGGACTCGCTGATCGACGCGTTCGAACATGCGTACGCCGGCGACGCCGTTTCGGCGTTCGGCGGCATCCTCGCGTTCAATCGCGAGGTGGGCGTCGAGCTGGCCGAGCGCATCGCGCAACCGAATCGGTTCGTCGAGTGCATCATCGCTCCGGCGTTCCAACCAGCTGCGGTGACGTTGCTCTGCACTCGCCCGAAGTGGGGCAAGAACGTGCGCTTGCTGGAGACCGGATTCGGTTCACGCGACTTGGCGGAGCTCGACGTGCACAAAGTGCGCGGCGGACTGCTGATCCAGGACCCCGATCGCAAGGGTGCCGAAGACGAGTTCACGGTCGTGACGCGGCGCGCGCCGGACGACGCTTTGGCGCGTTCTCTGCGCTTCGCCTGGCTCGCCGTGAAGCACGTCAAGTCGAACGCGATTCTGCTGGCGAAGGACGAGGCGATCGTCGGCGTCGGTGCCGGGCAAATGAGCCGCGTCGACTCGGTGCAGATCGCCGTCCGCAAAGCCGGTGAGCGCGCGGGCGGCGCGGTTCTCGCGTCCGACGCGTTCTTCCCGTTCCGGGATGGCGTCGACGAGGCCGCGAATGCCGGCGTCGTGGCGATCGTTCAGCCCGGCGGTTCGGTGAAGGACCCGGAAGTCATCGCCGCCGCCGACGAGCACGGCATCGCGATGGTGTTCACCGGAGTGCGCCACTTCCGGCATTGAACGACCGGCCGCGGTTTTCCGAGTGACGCGACGCGATGCCCTGCGTCGGTCTCGACGTCAGGCTTGCCCGATCAGGCGCCCTTGACCTTGCGGATCTCCGCGGTCAAGGCCGGCACGATCTCGAACACGTCGCCGACGATGCCGTAGTTCGCGAGCTTGAAGATCGGCGCTTCCTTGTCCTTGTTGATCGCGACGATGACGCGCGACGAGGACATGCCAGCGAGGTGCTGGATCGCGCCCGAGATGGCGCACGCGATGTAGAGGTTCGGGGAGACGGTCTTGCCGGTCTGTCCGACCTGATCGCCGTGCGGTCGCCAGCCGGCGTCGACCACGGCTCGGGATGCCCCGACGGCCGCGCCGAGAGCTCCGGCGAGTTCCTCGAGCATCGCGAAATGCTCGGGTCCCTTCATGCCGCGCCCGCCGGAGACGATCACGTCGGCTTCGGTCAGCTCGACGGTCTTCGCGCCCTCGGGAGCGATCACCGACTTGAGCACGACGCGGGGCTTGCGCTGTGCCGAGGGCTGCCACGCGATCGGTGTTCCGGCGGCGGTGGCGGACTTACTCGGCGTGAACACGTTCGGACGCAAGGTCGCGAGGAAGCACCCGCTCTTCGGCTTCACCGTCCAGAACGCCTTGCCCGCGTAGACGGGGCGGCGCGCGACGATAGCGCCGCCATCGACGTCGAGGCCGACGCAATCGGCCACGAGTGGAGCGAGCAACAGCGCCGAAAGACGGGGCGCCAGGTCCTTGCCTTGCGCCGAATGCGGCAGCAGCAGCGCGCTGGCGTGCTTCTGTTCGCACAGCTCCTTCAAGGCTCGCGAGTACGCGCCGGGCGCGTACCCGGCGAAGGCATCGCCGGACGCGAGGACGATTTCGTCGGCGCCGTAGCCGCCGAGTTCGGCGGCGTTGCCCACGGATTGCGTCGCGATCACGACCGCGACGACCTTGGCGCCGCCGAGCTTCTTCGCCAGCGACGCGGCGGCCGTGACGACTTCGAACGCGCTCTTCTTGAGGTTCCCGTCGCGCTGTTCGGCGAAGGCGAGGATGGTGTGGCTCATGTTCGCGGGCTCCGCAGTGGGACTCACAGGACCTTCGCGTCTTCGCGCAGGAGTTTCACGAGCGCCGGAACGGCCGCTGCGCCCTCACCGACGATCTTGCCTTCGGGCCGTGCGGACGGAGGCTCCATCTTCAGCACCTCGATGCGCACTTCGCCGGGTGCGACCGCGAGTTCGTCGAGCTTCTTCGACTTCGCGGCCATGATGCCCTTCAGCGATGCGTAGCGCGGCTCGTTCAGGCCCTTCTGTGCGGTCAAGACGCATGGGACCGGCAGTTCGAAGACCTCGATCTTGCCCTCGGCCTCGCGCTGCACCGTGGCAGTGCCGGACCCGAGCTCGACCTTGACGACTTCGGCGACCGCGGGAAGGTCGAGCAACGTGGCGACCAACAACCCGACCTGCGCGTTGTCGTGGTCGACGGCCTGCTTGCCGAAGAACACGACGTCGTGCGGGATCTGCTTCAGAGCTTCGGCGAGCGCCATCGCGGTCGACAGGGGATCACGCTGCAGCTGATCGTCCTTCACCAACACGGCGCGGTCGGCGCCCATGGCCAGGCAGTGGCGCAGTTCCTTCGACGAGTCGGCCGGGCCGACCGTGAGCACGGTGACCGTTCCGCCGACCTTCTCCTTGAGGCGCAGGCACTCCTCGACCGCGAACTCGTCGTACGGATTGACGACGTAGGTCACACCGGCTGGGTCCATGGTTCGACCGTCTGGACCGACTCGGATCTTGGAAGCGGTGTCGGGCACGCGCTTCACGCACGCGACGAAGTTCATGCGAGCTCCCGGGATTGGATCGCGATCGATCGAGGCTTCGACGGTGTGGTGCCGGGGCGAATGGCCCCGCGGCTCCGCACCCGCCGACCTCGATCCTGGTCGCGAAGGGGCGGAGATCCTAGCAGCCCGGCGAGAAAGTCCGACGGCATTCGACCGGCTGCGAACGAACGGGACTTCGTCGCGCCTCCTCGCCGTATCCCTGCGTCGATACGCCTCGTCGGCGATCCTCGCCCCGTTCGTTCTCGCTCGGTCGACTGCTCGCCGGACTTTCTCGCCGGACTGCGGGCAGCCCGAAGCGAGAAAGTCCGACGGCATTCGACCGGCTGCGAACGAACGGGACTTCGTCGCGCCTCCTCGCCGTATCCCTGCGTCGATACGCCTCGTCGGCGATCCTCGCCCCGTTCGTTCTCGCTCGGTCGATGCTCGCCGGATTTCTCGCCGGACTGCGGGCGCCCGAAGCGAAAAGTCGGCGACCGGCGGACGGTTCGTCGCCTTGGCGGAGGTGGGCTCCGAGTGCAGCAACTTCTGTCGATACCGACGGAAACCGCCCTGCCGTGCCTCTGTACATCCGTCCGAGGCCGCCGCATTCGAAGGAGCCCGCCGATGCGCACCGCCCGAGTCGTCGTTCCCGCCGTCGTCCTGACGCTCCTCGGCGCCCTCGTCGTCGGCGCGAGCGTGGCCGGCGACAAGCCCGGCAAGCCGCCCAAACCCGGTGCCAAGGGCAAGACGGGGGACGGCAAGCCCAGTGATGACGGAGCCGTGGTGGCCGGCGCGGTCGGCAAGAAGCTCGACGAACTGTGCGCGTCGACCAGCCGGTTCCCGAACGGCTTGTCGGGGAGTGTCCTGGTGGCGCGCGAGGGGAAGGTGCTGTTGCGGCAGGGCTACGGGATCGCGAATGCGGCGTCGAAAAGTCCGATGCGTGCCGACGCCCTGTTCGATTGGTGCTCGGTCACCAAGCAGTTCACGGCGGCAGCCGTGTTGAAACTGCAGATGCAAAAGAAGCTCTCGATCGACGATTCCATCTCCAAGCACTTCAAGGACGTGCCGAAGGACAAGGCCAAGGTCACGATCCGACATCTGCTCAACCACACCTCGGGGATCGGGACGCGACGCGACTTCGGACCAGCCGAAGCCGGGAGCAGGGAGGCTCTCGTGAAGTGGTTCGTCGGCGGTCCGGTCGTGTCGGAGCCGGGCGCGAAGTGGGAGTACAGCAACGCGGCGTACTTCGCGTTGGCCGCACTCATCGAGATGAGGTCCGGGAAATCCTGGGAGAAGTACCTGCGCGAAGAACTGTTCGAGCCCGCGGGAATGAAGGACGCCCGCTGCATCGGCGACGCCGATCTCGATCTCGAGCGCGTGCCACTCGATGCGCGCGGGACCGGGCAACCGTTCGAGTACGGCAACTCGTTGTCGTGGGGATATCGCGGTGCAGGCGGAGTCGTCGCGACCGTCGCGGACATGCTGGCGTGGGATCGAGCGTTGCGCGGGACGAAGGTGCTCTCCGAGGCCGCGAAGCGCGACTACTACACGGTCGGCCTCGGCGAGTACGCCCTCGGATGGGAGCTGCAGAAGTGGGCCGGCAACACGGCGTACACCCACTCCGGGCACACCGGCGAGGTCGTGACGTTCTACTTCCGCAGCATCGACCCCGACGTCGTGGTCGCCGTCGCCTTCAACGAAGAACCGCCGCCGATCCACCCCGGCACGTTGGCGCGCGAATTGGCCGATCTGGTGAACAACGCCGATTGATCGCCGCGCCGTTCAGACGTGCGCGAACTCGGACGGCAACAGCACCGAGTGGCGCAGCATGCCCGCACGCGCGAGATCGAACAGCACGTGCGTCAGGCGCGAGTCGAGTCGACCGTTCTCGCATTCCTGTTCCAGCACGGCCATCGCCGCGTTCGGCTCCATCGGGCTGCGGTACGAACGGTGGGACGTGATCGCATCCCAGTAGTCGGCGATGCGCACGATGCGTGCATCGAGCGGGATCTGTTCGCCCTTCAGGCCGTCGGGATACCCGGTGCCGTCCAGGTTCTCGTGGTGCCAACGGATCATCGAGACGACCGGAGAAAGGCAGGCGATCGGCTTGCACAAATCGGCGCCGCGACCCGGGTGCTCTTTCATGATCGCGTACTCGTCCGCCGTCAGCGGACCCGGCTTGTCGAGGATGCAGTCCGGGATCGCGAGCTTGCCGATGTCGTGCAAGCGCGCGCCGAGCGCGATGCGGTCGATCTCGTCCTTCGACAGTCCGATGCGCTCCGACATCAACGCCGCGATCCGCGACACGCGATCGGAGTGCTGGCGCGTGTATCGACTCTTCATGTCGATGATGTGCGCGAGCGCCAGCATGAAGTCCTTCAGGTGCGACTCGTCGGCGTTGCGGCGCTCTTTGAGGCGCTCGAGTTCGAGCGAACGGCGCTGCAGATGCTGCTTCTCGACGACGCGATGGATGGTCGCGAGCACTTCTTCGAAGCGGAACGGCTTCTTGAAGAAGTCGAACGCTCCGACCTTCAGCGATTGGATCGCGAACTCGAGTTCGAGGTGACCCGTGATGACGGCGACGTCGACCTCGGGATAGTCACGTCGGACGTGCGACAGCAGCTCGAGCCCGCCCATCCCCGGCATCGTGAGGTCGGTGAGCACGAGGAAGCAGCGGTGCTTGCGCAGGCACTCGAGCGCCTCGTGACCGTTGCGCGCTTCGACGACGTTCGGATACCCACTGGAGCGGACGAAACGAGCCAGAGCCTCGCGGATCCCGTCTTCGTCGTCGACGATGAGGATCGCGCGTTCCGGAGGACGGTCTTCGATCACGGCGCCCCTCCCAATCGAATGGCTACGCACATTGTGCGGCTGCCTTCTATCGGAGCCAGGTTGGGCACCAGTCGAGTTCTTCGAGGTTTTCCACGGGTCGTTCCACAGGTTCTACACCACGACGTAACGTCAGTGAAACATGCGCGGGCGGGCCGGAAATCGGCAACGGGGCCGCAGCGTCGGGAAATCCGTCGCGCTCGGAACCGGGACGATTCGGGAATCAGTCTGCAGTGGGCGCGGAACTCTCGCCGCGCGTGTCGTCGTAACGGAAGCGCTGGCCGAGGTAGACCCGTCGCACTTCCTCGTCGTTGACGAGGTCGCGGGGGAGGCCTTCCCGCAGGATCTTCCCCGCGCTGATGATGTACGAGCGATCGGTCGTACTCAGGGTCGAGTGCACGTCGTGGTCGGTCAGGAGGATCCCGATCCCGCGCTTCTTCAGGGCGACCAGGATCTCGCTGATCTCTTCCTTCGCCTTCGGGTCGACGCCCGAGAACGGCTCGTCGAGCAGGATCAGACGCGGGTCCGTCGCGAGCGTGCGTGCGATCTCGAGGCGTCGGCTCTCTCCGCCCGACAGCGTGTCGGCGCGGTTCTTGGCGAGGAACGCGATCCCGAGCTCGTCGAGCAGAGCTTGCGTGATCTCCGCACGTTGAGCGCGCGCGTACCCGCGCACCTCGAGGACGGCGAGGATGTTCTCCTCGACGGTCATCTGCCGGAACACCGAGCGCTCTTGCGACAAGTACCCGATCCCGAGGCGCGCGCGCTTGAACATCGCGTGGCGCGTGATGTCGACGCCGTCGAACTCGACCTTGCCCTGTTCGGGCGTGATCAAGCCGACCGTCATGTGGAACGACGTGGTCTTGCCGGCGCCGTTCGGCCCGAGCAAGCCGACGATCTCCGACGGATTGACGTGGAACGACACGCCGTCGACGACGGTGCGCTTGCCGTAGATCTTCACGAGCCCGCGCACCACGAGCAGTGGCTTCGGCGCGGCTTGCGTCGTCCGCGGTTGTGCAGTTCGCGGTTTGGTCGCTGCGGTGTCGCGGAGCCTGACGTCCGGTTGCGTCATCGAATCAGCTTCCAGCGAAAGTGCGGGACGATCGGCCAGAACACCGCGAGCGCCTTGCCGAGCAAGAGCTTGCGCGGTGCGAACTGGAAGCGGTCGCTGTCCACTTGATGGAACGTCGCGTCCGTTCGCTGGCGAAGCCTATAGGTCTCGCCGTAGATGTCGACGAACTCCCGGGGACCGATGCCCTGCGGGTTGCTGACGTCGCGGTAGGTCGTCGTGCCGTCGGTGAAGCGAACTTCTTGGGCCTTCCAGAACCGACCGTCGCTCGAGTTCTGCGTGTTGTCGCCGAGCACGAGCAGTCCGTCGTCCGGGATGTCGAACACACCGGTCGCTGCTTTGCCGACCTTCGTGTAGTGGATGTCGCGCCGAACGCGCAGATCGGTGATCTCGGCCGAACCGCCGACGATCTCGAACTCGACTCCCGACTCGGCGGCTTGGGCCGACGGCATCGTGTCGTAGGTGTGGCGCAACACGACTTCGCCGTCGATCGTGAGCACGAGTTCTTGATCGACGTGGAGGAACTCGACGCGCGATTCGCGATCGGCGGCGAGCGTGGACGCTGCAAGGGTCGCGACGACCGGCGAGCCGCCGCCCTGTCCGACCAAGCCATCGTCGTTCCCGCCGCGCGCGCCCGATTCGAGGCGCGCTTCGCCGCCGACGCGCAATACGGCGCGGTGCTCGAGTTGCTGTCCGGCAATCACGATGCGCACTTCGTTGCAGCCCGCGCGCGGAGTCACGTCGAAGCCGAGCGACAAGTCGGCGACGTTGTTCGCGCCTTCTGCGTTCGTCGCGTTCGATGCCATCGGGATGCCCCAATCGGGGTCGTACCCATCGAGGTAGTGGTCGCGGATGCCGTCGCCGTGACCGAAGCGCACCAGCGAATCGGCGCCGACTTCGATCGTGTCGCCGTCGGCCGCGGCCTTGCCGCGCAGCACGTCGAACACGGCCTCGAACGACTCGCCCTTGGCCCCGGACGGGTAGAGCGTCTTCATCACCGCGTCGCGCACGGATTCCGGCTTGCGCGCGATCGAGAACGCGCCGTAGTCGCCGTCCTCGCCCCTGGTCGCGACGAACACGTTGCCGTTCTCGATCGACACGCGCTCGCCGGGCAAGCCGATCAAGCGCTTGATGTAGTTCTTGCTGCGGTCGAGCGGGTACTTGAACACCACGACGTCGAAGCGCTCGGGCTCGTCGAGCAGGTAGGCGTACTTGTTGACCAGGACGCGGTCGAAGATCTGCGCTTCGTCGTTGCCGAGAATGGTCGGCTGCATCGAGCCGGTGGGGATCTTGTAGGCCTCGAGCAGGAAGTGCTTCAGGATCAACGCCATCACCACGGCGATCGCGAGGCACTCGATGTTCTCGGCGACCACGCGGCCCTTGCCGATCCCGAACAGCCACCCCATCCAGCCGAACAACCCGACGATCGCGTAGCGGCCGTAGTGCCAAAGTTGCGTGCGCTTCAGTGAATCGTCGAGCAGGGGCTCGGCGAACTCCTTGATGCCGTAGCCGATCAGCACGCCGATGACGAGCATGACCACGGCGGCGGCGGGCGCTTCGTTGGCCGGGTCATCGGACGGCCCCGGCGTCGCACTCGGTTTGGACAGGGGCGCGGAACCGTCGCGTTCGTTCGCCATGGATCTCGTTCTCGTCTCGACGTTGGGGAAGACCGACACGAAGAGGGACGCGCGTGTGCGAGTCGTCCGCCGTCATTTCTCCGCGTCGCGCGTGATCCCGAGCACCGAGAGGAAGGCCTTCTGCGGGATTTCGACGTTACCGACCATCTTCATGCGCTTCTTGCCCTCTTTCTGCTTTTCGAGCAGCTTGCGCTTGCGCGTGATGTCGCCGCCGTAGCACTTCGCGGTCACGTTCTTCGACATCGCGCGGATGCTCTCGCGCGCGATGATTTTGCCGCCGATCGCGGCTTGCAGCGCGACCTCGAACATGTGGCGCGGGATCTCCTCGCGCAGCTTCACCAGCATCTTGCGGCCGCGTTGCTCGGCCACGTCGCGGTGCACGATCGTCGACAGGGCGTCGACTTCGCTGCCGCTGACGAGGATGCGCAGGCGCACGAGGTGGGCGGGACGGAAGCCGATGACCTCGTAGTCCATCGTGCCGTAGCCGCGCGTGAGCGACTTCAGCTTGTCGTAGAAGTCGAAGATGATCTCGGCGAGCGGCATCTCGAACGACAGCATCACGCGCGTCTCGCTGATGTACTCCTGATGCAAGAAGCGTCCGCGCCGCTCGATCGCGAGTCCGAGCAAGCCGCCGACGAACTCCGCCGGCGCGATGATGTCGAGCTTCGTGACCGGCTCGCGGAATTCCTCGATCTGCGACGCGTCGGGCAGTTGCGCGGGGCTCTCGATGCGCATCACGTCGCCGCTCGTCGTGACGACTTCGTACGTCACGTTCGGCGCGGTCTGCACGATGTCGACGTTCGACTCGCGCTCGAGGCGCTCCTGCACGATTTCCATGTGCAGCAGGCCGAGGAAGCCGCAACGGAAACCGAAGCCGAGCGCGTCCGAGGATTCGGGGGTGTACGAGAACGACGCGTCGTTCAGCGACAGCTTTTCGAGCGCACGTCGCAGTTGGTCGAAGTCCTTGTTCTGCGTCGGATAGATGCCGCAGAACACCATGTGCTGCGGCGCCTTGTAGCCCGGCAGCGCGACCACGGTCGACGCTTCCTTCTCCAGGCAGACGGTGTCGCCGATGCGCACGTCGGACAGCGTCTTGATGTTCGCGATCATGTAGCCGGTCTCGCCGACGCGCAGGCGTTCGCGCGGGATCATCGAGCCCGGGACGAACGTGCCGACCTCCAGCACTTCGTGCGTCGACCCGACGCCCTTCATGCGGATCTTGTCGCCGCGACCGAACGAACCGTCGAACACACGGACGTGCACGATGACGCCGCGGTAATCGTCGAACACCGAGTCGAACACGAGTGCCCGCATCGCTGCGTTCGGATCGCCGGTGGGCGGCGGCACGTCGCGGACGACGGTCTCGAGGATGTCCTTGACGCCGATGCCGGTCTTCGCGGACGCGCGCAGCACGCGCTCGCGCTCCAGCATCAGGATGTTTTCGAACTCCTCTTCGATGAGTTCCGGGCGCGCCGTGGGCAGGTCGATCTTGTTGATGACCGGGATGATGCGCAGCTTGGCGCGCTCCGCGAGGTGGTAGTTCGCGACGGTCTGGGCCTCGATGCCTTGCGCGGCGTCGACGAGCAACAGCGCGCCTTCGCAGGCTTGCAGCGCCTTGCTCACTTCGTAGCTGAAGTCGACGTGACCCGGCGTGTCGATGAGGTTCAGCGTGTAGACCTGACCGTCGTCGGCCTTGTACTTCATCATCACGGCCTTGGCCTTGATGGTGATGCCACGCTCCTTCTCGAGTTCCATCGAGTCGAGCGTCTGGGCCTCGAGGGCCTCCTTGCGCACGGTTCCCGTGATCTCGAGGAAACGGTCGGCCAGCGTCGACTTGCCGTGGTCGATGTGCGCGATGATGCAGAAGTTGCGGATGCGTGCGGACGTCACTGTGCTCGGCCTTCGATCCATCCAAGGCGGCGCAGGCTCTCGACCATGTGCGTGAGAGCGCGACCGCGGTGACTGAGAGCGTCCTTCCTCGAGGAATCCAATTCCGCGAACGTCAGGCCACTGCCCGGATCGAGGAAGAGCGGATCGTAGCCGAAGCCCCCTGAACCGCGTTCGGCGGCCAGAATTCGGCCCTCGCACGCGCCGCTCGTTTCGGCGAGGACGGTGTCTCCACGCGCCAACGCCAGCGCGCAGACGAAACGTGCGCTCCGTCGGCCTTCCGGCACACCGGCCATGCGCTCGAGCAACAGGCGCCGATTCCGCGCGTCGTCGGTCGGCTCGCCGGCGAATCGCGCGGAGTGCACACCGGGGGCGCCGTCGAGGGCGTCGACGGCCAATCCGGAATCGTCGGCGAGAACGGGGAGATCCGTGACGGCCGCGAACGCGAGCGCCTTCTTGCGCGCGTTGTCGGCGAACGTCATGCCGTCCTCGACCGGATCGATCGCCAAGCCGACCTCGGCCGGGACGACCACGAGGACGCCGTGGCGGCCGAGGATGCGCACCAGTTCGGCTCGCTTCTTGGCGTTGTTCGACGCCAGCAGCAGCCTCATGCGAGAGCCTCGCGCAAAGCGGCTTGCTGCGCCGCGCGGACGGCGTGGACCCCGAGCCGCGCCGCGTCGAGGAAGCGCAGCAGTTGCGCGTGGTCGAACGCGCCACGTTCGGCCGTGCCTTGCACTTCGATGTACTCGTCGCGATCGGTCGTCACGACGTTCATGTCGACTTCGGCGCGGTTGTCCTCGCCGGCATCGAGGTCGACGAGCGTCTCGCCATCGACGCGCCCGACCGACACCGCGCTGAGCATGCACGTGAGCGGCGAAACGGTGAGGTCACCGTGCGCGAGCGCGTCTCGCAGCGCGTCATGCACCGCGACCACGGCACCGTTGATGGCCGCCGTGCGCGTGCCGCCGTCGGCGTCGAGGACGTCGCAATCGACGTAGAGCGTGTACCCGGGCATGCGTCGCAAGTCGATGCACGCGCGCAGGGCCCGCCCGACAAGGCGCTGGATCTCGGTCGAGCGGCCGTCGACTTTGCCGCGGCCACTGTCGCGGGCTTTGCGCGTCCGCGTGGAGCCGGGCAGCATCGCGTACTCGGCCGTCAGCCAGCCCTTCTCGCCCCCGATCAGGAACGACGGCACGCCTTCCTCGAGCATCGCGGTGCAAAGAACCGTGGTCGATCCCCATCGCACGAGCACCGATCCGCCGGGCGAAGCCGTGAAGCCGCGCTCGAACGTCAAGGGTCGGATCTCGTTCGCGGATCGCTCGAAACTGCGCACCGGCGCGCTCCCTGGATCCCTGGTCGTCACGACCAGGACGAAGCCGGGGAGTCTATCGCCCGACGACGGGGGTCAGGAAGCCTTGGCCTTGAGCGCTTCGTCGCGGGCGACGCGGCGGTCGGCCAACATCAGCAGGATCTTCTTCAGCGCGCCGAGGGCGTAGAGGGTCGCCGCGAGCAGGACGAGCAGGCCTCCGACGGCGATGTGGATCCAGGGATCGTCGATGCGGCGGTACTCGAGGTAGGTCGCGATTGCGTTTCGATTGAGGATGATCGCGGCCAGCCCGCTGAGCGTGCCGAGCATGAACGGATGCGACAGCAAGATGGCGTCGCAGACGCGATGCAGCGCGTGAGGCGGGCCGCGCCCGCCATGCAGGATCGCCGTCGCGGCCTCGGCCACGAGTCCGGTGCCGAGCAGCGTGATCCCGGTGACCGTCAGCACGACGATCGTGAACACGCGATAGATCGCGTCGGCGGGCAGCGTGCCGGTGTCGAGCAGATGCCGGATCGGTTGCACGCTGTAGAGCGCGGCGATCAGCAGGCAGGCGAGGCCCGGCGCACCGAAGAACGCGAACGGTCGATACGACAGCGCGATCTCACCGAGCACGCGCAGGAATCGCTGGCCGTCCTTCAGCACCGACAGCTTCGACGTCCCGATGCGCTCGGCGTACGGGATCGGGACTTCGACCAACTTCAGCGACTGGTCGAACACCGCCTTCGCGCTCATCGCCGGCGTGAAGTGCATGCCGTCGGGCAGCGGCGCGAGCTTCGGCAACGCGTCGCGTCGCATCACGCGCATGCCGCTCGCGAGATCCGTGACGTGTTGCGGCGACACCACGTTGATCAGCGTCGCGAACAGGCGGTTGCCGAGCCGGCGGATCGGCGGCATGTGGTTGCCCGGCGCCAACCGGTTGCCCGAGACGACGTCGGCCTGGTGCTCGAGCAGCGTCTTCGCCAGGCGGCCGAGCAGTCGGGGATCGCAGGTGCCGTCGGCGTCGAGGAACGACAGCAGATCGCCGTGCGCCGCCGCGAAGCCGGTCTTGATCGCGACGCCGTAGCCCTTGTTGACGCCGTGCTGGACGAGTTGGGCTTCCGTGATCCCGCGCACGATCGACGCGGTCGCGTCGGACGAACCGTCGTCGACCACGATGACGTCGACGGCATCGAGCCCGGCTTCGGACTGGATCGCGGCGCGCGCGTCGAGGCACGAGCGGACCGTCTTGCCGATGGCCGCCTCTTCGTTGAAGGCTGGGATGACGATGGAGAGGCGCACGCGCGGGATTCTCCGGAGACCTGGGGGCGACAATCAAGGGGCGGCGCCGATTGTTTCTGTCGGCGCGAACGTCAGCCGCGTCGATCGCGCGGGACGCCGTCGATCGCGACGACCTCGGCGTGTTCGGCCGGCCATGTCGTGATCGAACCGTCGGCATGCAGCAGTCGCGGAGCGAGGTCTTCGTCGACGCCCCAGAACGTCCCGACGCTCCGTTGCTGGCCGCGCGCGAGTTCGACCTCGCGACCGCGGAGGCCGTCGTTGGCGTTCATGCGTCCAGCGAGCGCGGTGATGCCGCCGTGCTCGAACTCGTCCCATTCGACGTCGAGAGCGCGCAGCAGGACGTCGAGCGCATCGCCGAGGTCGCGGAAAGCGGCGCCGGCCGACTGCATCGAACCGGCGCGTTCCCGCAGCGGTTCCGGCGGCGTGGTGCTCGGGTCGAACACGTTCAGACCGATGCCGATCACGTGCGTCCGAGCGCCGTCCATCGTCTCGGCCAGCACTCCCGCGATCTTCGCGCCGTTCCCGTCGACGACGTCGTTCGGCCAGCGCACGCGCACGGCTCCGCCTCGGAGCGCCGCCGCGCGCACCACGGCCAACGCCGCGAGCTGCGTCACGCATGCCGGTCGCGCGAGCGGTCGCGATGGCGCCGCGACGATCGACACGGCGAGACTCACGCCGACCGGCGACCACCAGCGCCGCCCGCGCGTGCCGCGTCCGCCGGTCTGCTCGTGCGTGGTCACCACGAGTCCGTCGCGAGCGCTGCCCGCCGCGAGGATCGCGTGTTTGGCGAGGTCCTGCGTCGACGTCGCCGTGGCGTGGACTTCGATCGCGCGGCCGAACCGTCGATCGGAGTGGGTCCCCGCCAAGCGCTCGAGTCCGTCGTCGATCACGCATCGACCTCACGCGGGCCGCACAGCAACGCGACCGCGACGATCGCGACCGGTGCCATGTGGAAGAACGTGCGCGGGATCGACGTCGCCAACGAGTCGACGATCGGCAACGGCGTGACCACGAACACCAACGCGTACGCGGCGGTCATCGCACCCAGTAGCGCGAGCACGAACGCGACCGCGGCGCGCGCGATGCGGCGCAGCCGAAGCACGAGCGCGAGCGCGAGCGCGACCCAGGTCAGGCCGTGACGGTCGACGGCGAGCGCTTCGTTGACTGCGGCTGCCGCGATGACGCTCGCGCGCCACGCGTGCTGCTCGATGCGCTCGGTCGTGACCTGCTGTTGGTAGTTCTCGTCGCGCGCGGGAAGCGTGGTGCGGAACGCGAACCACGGCGTCGCGATGGCGGCGGCGACCCCGGCGGCGACGAGCAGCGAGCGCGGCTTCGGCACGGTTTCGCCGCGCAGGCGAGCGCCGACGAGAGCGAGCACTGCGGCGCCGAGCAGGGCGAGCGTGAGCGGCTGACCTTCGTTCTTCGTGAACAGAGCGAATCCGACGCAGGCTCCGAGTGCCGCCGCGTTCTTGGCAGTGGGCCGCCACGCCCACACGAGCGCCGTGCCGACGACGCCTGCGACGAGCGCGGTGAACATCGGATCCGCGTAGCCGGCCGCGATCGATCCCGGGAAGCGCAGGTCCTGCGCACTGCGCCAGAAGTGCGGCGTGACCACGAGCATCGCCGCGGCGAGCGCGGCGATACGGACTACGACGCGCTGGCGCAGCGCCGCGAACACCACGAGTCCGGCGCCGAGCTGAGCCAGCACGAACACGCCGCGCGCGGCGCCCTCGGTCGGTGTCCCCACGCAGGCGTGCACGAAGGCTTGCGCGAGCGGCACCAGCAGTGGGTAGTTCGGGTGGAACAGGAATCGACCCTGCTCCGACAGGTCGGTGGTCCTCACGGTCCCGTCGCGCGCGAGCGCGAGCGCCTTCAACCCCCAATTCGAGAACGCGTCGTTCGCGGGCGGCAACAGCCACACGAACGCGATCCCGAGCCCCACGCAGATCGTGGGAACGGCCAAGCCGATGATGCGCTCGAGCGCGGACGTCGTGGGAATCGGAACATCCGTGTCGGTCCGCTTGAGCTGCATGGACGCGATCCACGCGGCGATCGCCACACCGCCGAGTGCGCGACAGACGGACGTCGTCGTCGCGATCCCCATGAGGTTCAGCGCGAACATCGCGAACGCGATCACGGCGGGGCCGAGCAGGAACGCGAGCCCGCGCCGCAACTCGCGATCGACGCCGAGGGCACGTGCGAACGCATCGCCGGCGGCGTAGGTCGCGACGATTGCGAAGGCCGCGAGAGCGAGGCTCACGGCCGCTCCCTGCCGTCGGCGTCGAGATGGATGATCGCGCGAGGATGGCCGGCCACCAGCGCGCGCAGGTCGACCGCGGCGACGTAACGCCGAGAGGCGCACTCGCGGGCGACGTCGGGTCGGGTGCGCAACAGCGTCCGGAACGTGTCGGCGTCGAAGCGCATCAGCGGATCGTCGGGGGTGTGGATCCGGATCGGGAACGCGACGTAGCCGAACACGTGCAAATGGTCCGGATCGGCGAAGTCGATCACCAGGACGCGCGAGTCGGGAGCGACGACTTCGGTCAGTGACCGCGCCGCGCGCGTCGCGTCGGGGTAGAGCATCGCGAAGCGTTCGTCGCGGGAACCGGCGGGCATGCCGCGATCGAGCGCCGCCGAGACCACCGTACATTGGTCGACCGCGACGAACGCCCCGGTCACCAGTCCGCCGGAGAACAGCACGGCCGAGAGTGCGTCGATTCGAGTGCGGAGCACGGCGGGTGCGGCCACGAACCCGATCGCGGCGAGCGCGAGCGCGATCCCGCAGATCCGCAGGCGATCGCGCAGCCGCTCGAACTCCCGCTCGAGGCGGCCGGCGTTGTAGTCCGGCGGGCCGTCGCCGCGCTCGGCGCACCGCTCCAGCGGCCCGTCGACGAACCAGCGGTAGGCGGCGTCGGACGTCGCGATCGGTCCGGCGAAGAGCGCGAGCGCCGTGGCCAGCACGCCGATGCCGAGTGCCAATCCGCATGAATCTGGGGCCGCCGTCCGCATGGCCTCAACAGACCCGGCGCATGCGGCCAAGGCAAGTGCGGGATTCGAGCGTGCGAGGAATCGATGGTGGACGCGTGCTTCGCGTTGGGGCGCCGAGGCACGCCGTGACCTGCGGCGATCGAACGCGACGGCATGGTCGCCGAGTGCGGGATCGCGCGCGGTGCTGGGAGGGAGCGGCATCGTCTTGTGGGCACCCCACGAGAGCGCATCCGCTCGATCCTCGAACGGTCGGAGATCGCGGATCCGCTGTTATCATCCGCGCCGTGTTCTGGGTTCGCTGCGGCCTCGGCCGGTCGCTGCTGCTTTCTTTGCTCGGGGTTGGTGTCGCCGCGTGCTCGCGCGCGGACGACGCCGCGGCTTCGTCGACCACGGGCGCCGACGACTCGCGGTTGCTCGAGGCGCCGGCGTTCCAACGCGTGAAGTCGAAGGTCGAGAGCCTCGAGCGCCGTGTCGCGACGCTCGAGCAGGACGCCGACGCGCGCGTGGAGTTGGCGAAGGCCTATCTCCAAGGCGGCATGCGCGCGCGGGCCGAGCAACACTTGCGGGCCGCGCTCGAACTCGACGCCGACCTGGTCGAAGCGCGCATGATCCTGATCGACCTCGCGATGGCGTCCGGCGACGTCGCGACCGCTCGCACGCTCATCGACGCGGGCCTCGCGCGCAAGGTCAGCGCCGCGCTGCTCGTCGCCGACGCCCGCGCGCGCTTGCTCGCGGATCCGGCTCACGCGCGGGACGAAGCGTTGCGCGTGCTCGAACGGGCGCTCGAGCTCAAGCCCGACCACCTCGATGCCAACTACGAAGCGGCGACGCTGCTGCTCGACGCCGGCGACGCGGCAGCGGCAGCGGCCAAGCTCGAGCGCGTGGTCAGCGCGTCGCCGATCCACCTCGGAGCACAGTTCAAGTTGGCGCGCGCGTATCGCGCGTTGGGGCGAATCGATGACGCGGCGCGCGTGGCTTCGACGCACCGACGCCTCGGCCGCTTGGACGACCTCGGCATGCTGAGCCAGGCCGACACGCCGGAGGCTTCACTCGCTCTCGCGGACGTGCTCGCCGACGGGGGCGATCGCGCTGGCGCTCGCGCCGAACTCACCGCAGCGGCGGTTCGGTTCCCCGAGCATCCACAGATCCGCGTTCGGTACGCGGCCGCTTGCGTGGCCGATGGGGACGCTGCGGCGGCGAAGGCCGGCTTCGAATCCGCGCTCCTGCGCTTGCCGGACGATTCGCGCATCCAAGCCGACTACGCGCGCTTCCTCGCGACCGGCCCGGAAGCGACGCGCGACGCGGCGCGTGCGGTCGCGCTGGCGCGTGCCGCGGTCGAGACGACCTCGGGCGCCGACGCGGACGTGATCGAAGTGCTTGCCGAGGCTTACGCGGCCTACGGTGACCGCGCGCGCGCGATCGCCGCACTGCGTGAAGCCGAACGCATCGCGCCCAAGCGCGCGGCACTTGCGCGTAGACGCGCTGAACTCGAGCGAGATCAAGGAGGGCCGCCGTGATGCGTGCCGCGGTGCGAGCGCTACTGCCTTGCTTCGTGCTGCACCTGTGCGGCTGTGGGAGCGATGAGCCCGCGCCCGCACCGTTCCTGTTCGTCGACGTCACGGCTGCGAGTGGGGTCGAGTTCGAACACGTCAACGGAGCGCACGGGCATCGCCAGTTGCCCGAGACCATGGGCGGTAGCGCGGCTTGGTTCGACCTCGAGAACGACGGCGACTTCGATCTCTTCCTCGGGCAAAGCGGTGAACTCCCGGGTGTCGACCGCGGCACATCGGGACGCAGTGCGGTGTTCTCGAACGACGGCGGCCGATTCCGCGACGTCACGGCGACCGCGCTGCCGGTCGCCGATCTCGGCTATGGCCAGGGAGTCGCCGTCGGCGACGTCCATGGCGACGGCTTCGAAGACGTCTACGTGACCAACTTCGGCCCGAACGTCCTGCTGTCGAACCGCTCGGGCCGACTGGTCGACAGCACGGCCGAACTCGGGGGCGGCGATCCGTCGTGGTCGGCGTCGGCCGTGTTCTTCGACAAGGAGGGCGACGGTGACCTCGACCTCTTCGTCACGAACTACGTGGAGTACGACCTGCGCGCCGCGCTCGCGCTGTCGCCGCGCGGCGAGGGGTTCATCGCGTATCCGCATCCGGATCGTTTTCGCGCGGCCGCGGACGTGCTGTACGAGAACGACGGCGCCGGCCATCTGCGCGACGTGACGCGAGACGCGGGGATCCGCGACGTCGACGGCAAGGGCCTCGGCGTGGTGGCGGCCGACCTCGACCTGGACGGGGATCAGGACCTCTACGTCGCCAACGACTCGACGCCGAACTTCCTGTTCCGCAATCAAGGCGACGGGACGTTCGTCGACGTCTCGTCCGATTCGAACGCCGCCTACGACGTCAATGGTCGCACGCAGGCTGGTATGGGCGTGACGGTCGGGGACGCCGACCTCGACGGCCGGTTCGACCTGTTCGTCACGAACCTCGATCAAGAGACGAACACCCTGTATCGCCAGGTCGACACGCTCGTGTTCGAAGACGCGACGCTGCCTCGTGGACTCGGCGTGGTGTCGCTGCCGTTCGTCGGCTTCGGCACTGCGTTCGTGGACCTCGATCTCGACGCCGACGAGGACCTGTTCGTGACGAACGGGCACATCATCGACAACGTCGAGACCATCCAACCCGGCACGCCGGTCACGTTCTTGCAGCGCTGCCTCGTGTTCGAGAACGACGGGAAAGGCGTGTTCGGCGAGCTCGGTCCGCGCCTGGCGCCGGCCTTGGCGCAGCGCCGAGCGGGGCGCGCCCTGGCGCTCTGCGACGTCGACGGCGATCTCGACCTCGATGCCTTGATCGCGCAGAACGCGGCTTCGGCGGTGCTGCTGCGCAACGACGGTACGCGCGTCGGGCGGCCTCTGTGCGTGCACGTGGTGGGGCGAAGCGGAGCGCCGGCGCGTGGCGCCGTGGTCGAGGTGTCGGTCGACGGTCAGGTGCAGCGTCGGATCGTGGGGCAGCCCGGGTCGTACTGCGCGGCGAACGATCCGCGCGCGTTCTTCGGCGTGTCGCGGGATCCCGAGTTCGTCGCCATCCGCTGGCAAGACGGTGCGCGGACGGAATTGAAGGGCGTCCCCGCCGGCACGGCGATCCGCGTCGGACCGGATGGCGGGTTCGTGATCGAGCCCACTTCACGCTGACCGCGACGAAGTCCTCATGCAACGCGGCGAGGGCCTCGACGCTGCGCGCCGAAGCCCTCGAATCCGCGATTCCCGCTCGGATCAGCTCAGCAGCTTGCCGCGCACCTTGTCGAGCTGGACCTTCAGCTTGTTCATGACGTTCGAGTGGATCTGGCAGACGCGCGACTCGGTGAGGTTCAGGATCTCGCCGATCTCCCGCATGGTCAGACCCTCGTAGTAGTACATGATCACGATCAGCTTCTCCTTGCGGGAGAGCGAGCGCGTGATCGCGTGCATCACGTCCTTCTGATTGAGTTGGTCGAGCGGATTCGCGCCCTGCTTGTCTTCGAGCACTTCGATCTTGCTCAGCGAGTCGTCGTCGTCGCGTTCGTCCCACTTCTCCGACAACGAGAAGATGGTGCGGGCCGACGATGCGTCCTTGAGGTCGGTGTAGTCGTGGAGCGAGATCCCGAGCTTCTTCGCCATCTCGTACGCGGTGGGTGAGCGGCCCAGCTCCATTTCGAGCTGTTGTTCGGCGCGCGAGATCTGGCCGGCCTTGATGCGCACGAGGCGCGGCACCCAGTCCTGCGACCGCAGTTCGTCGAGGATGGAGCCGCGGATGCGCGTGGTGCAGTAGGTCTTGAACTTGATGCCGCGTTCGAGATCGAAGCCGTCGATCGCGTCCATCAGCCCGAACACGCCAGCGCTCTGCAGGTCCTCGAGCTCGATGCTCTTCGGCAGGCTGACGAGCAGCCGCTCCGAGATGTAGCGCACGAGCGGCATGTAGCGCTCGATGAGCTGATTGCGGAGTTCGGGCGAGCCTTGCGCCTTGTACTGGCGCCAGACGTCGTCGATCTCACTGTTCGGGGTCGCCTCGCCGTCTTCCTTGACCGTCGCGTCGGTGCGTGCCGGGGCAGTCCGACTGCGAGCGAGGAACGAGGGGGCGTTGATCTTGGCGCGGGTCGACGGACGACTCATCGGTTCTCCTTTTCGACACGTCGCGCGGCTCTCCTGCTCGCGCTCGTGTCGGCAACTGGCTGCCATCCCGCCCATCGAGGAGCGGCTTAGGCCCTGAAGCTTTGCGTCCCCCCCTTTCGGGGGGTTTGCCCTTGGACGGCGGCCGTCGCACGTACGCAGCGGCGTTCGCCCGGGTGGAGAGTGTAGCGGCGGACTCTCCCGGTCAAGGTGAAAAATGTCAGGCTATCCACTTTATTCGGCCATGACCGTTTGAGCTTGAGGAGAAGCTGTGAAAAGCCGGCCCGCCGCGGTGGAGAACCTGTGCGAGCGTGGTGCAACGCGAGCGGGGCATCCCGCGTTGCGGCTGGATGCCCCGCGTCGATGAGTTCTACAGGCGGCTCGGCAGCGGCCGTTCCCAGGAGCGGCTCACGCCACCCACGTTCGCTCGTTCAGGGAGTCGTGACGGGCTTCAGCGTGCGTCCGCGCGACGACTTCAAGAAGTCGGCGGCGAACTCCACGAACTGCTCCTCGACGAAGCGGCTGAACCCCGAGAGGTCGCCGGTGCCGTAGTCGACGGTGAACGACGACGAATCGCGGTCGCCGTTGGTGACGGTCTTCTTCACGTACACCTGGATCTTGTCGGCGTCGGGCCGGATCTCGAGCAGGAACGTGAGACGCGAGAAGAACTTGCCGAGGTGACCGTGGGCGTCGAACAGGACTTCGTCGCAGTGCAGTTCGATCTGGTACTTGCCCTCGAAGAACGACTTCGTGCGCACGAAGCCGGCGACCTCGCCGCTGAACTTCTGGGCGTACTCGTCGATCACGTGCTCGATCTGCTCGCGTCGCTCGAGACGCAGTTCGACCGTCGAGGCCCGGGCGAGTTCCCGCTCGGCTTCCGCCGCACGGGCCTGGCGCTGGGCCTGGTCCTGCTCTTCGCGAATCTGGCGCAGGCGATCCTGGAAATCCGTGACCATGGACGCTCCACCTTCTTGCGATCGACTCCGAGGGAGCACGGAGCGAGTCGCGGATCACTCTAGCCCACGAATTCAGCGGAAGAAAACGACCGATTCAAAAAGGGTTCTGGCGCCCATACGACCGCATTTCCGCTGCTCGTCAGCCAACTCTCGCTTGCACCCTACAGGGCATTCGACGGCTCGGCTGCACGCTTCACGGCTCGTCGCTCGGCTTCGGCGGACTCTTTTCGCCGGTCGGCTTCCGAACTGGCGACGGATTGCGCACGGCTTCGGCGCGTTCGACGCGAGAGCGCGCGAGCTTCGACGCGCCGCTCGATCCGTGGAAACGCGGCAGCGCTTCGTCGATCGCCGTGAGAGCGGCGACAGGATCGGTCGCCGCGATCTCCGCGACTTGCGCGAGCACTTCTTCCGCGGCACGGTCCGAGGCCGCGCCGAGCTCGTCGAGCAGCAACGGGATGTCCGAGCGGTCGTCGGGTGACCGGCCGCGTTCGAGTTGCTGCAGGTAGTCGAGAGCGGCCGTGAACTCGCCGCGGCCGATGATCTCGCGCACGATCGCGGCTTGGCGTCCGCGCAGGTCCTGCCAACGCGCTTTGCATCGCTCGCGCGTTCGATCTTGCAGCTCGCGGAACTCGCGCTCGAACGGGCCGCCGACGAAGCGCGCGGCCTGTTCGGCGGCGATCGCGTCGAGCGTCGCGAGCGAGTGGCCCTCGACGCGGTCGGGGAGTCCTTCGAGCAAACGCCGGCCGTGGTCGCGCGCCGCCAGTGCCGCGTCACAGCGCGCCTGTCCGAGTTCCGCTCGCGCGCGCAGCTCGCGCGTCGGCGCGTCGTCGGCGAGCGCGCGCCATTGCGTCGCCGCATCCCCGATCGCGCCCGCGCGCTCACGCTGCTCGATCGCGTCCGCCTCGCGAACGAACGCGCGTTCGGCTTCGGTGCCCTCGGAGCAACCGAAGCCGAGACCGACGAACAGCAGCACGGCGAATCGAGCGGGCGTCGCGGGAGCGGGCACGGATCAGTACTGCAGCAGGGCGTGCACGTCGAGGCCGCGCAGCTTGTCGCGGCCGTTCAACGACTTCAGTTCGATCACGACCAAGCCCGCGAGTGGATCGCCGCCGACCGCGCGCACGAGCTTCGCTGCGGCGGCCATCGTGCCGCCGGTCGCGAGCAAGTCGTCGACGATGACCACGCGCTCGCCGGGGGCGACGGCGTCGCGGTGCATCTCGATCGCGTCCGTGCCGTACTCGAGCGAGTACGACTCACGCACGGTCTGGTAGGGCAGCTTGCCGGGCTTACGCACCGGGACGAAGCCGAGGCCCATCTCGTGCGCCAGCGCGGTGCCGAAGATGAACCCGCGCGACTCGATGCCGACGACCTTCGTCACCTGCTTGCCGGCGATGATCTCGGCCAGCTTGCGGATCGTGAGGCGCAATCCGTCCGCGCTGCCGAGCAGCGGCGTGACGTCCTTGAACAGGATCCCCTTCTTGGGGAAGTCCGGGATGTCGCGAATGAGCTTCTTCAGTTCGTCCATGACGTCACATCTCCTCCAGGGCTTCGAGTCCGAGGACCGCGAGTCCGTTCTTGAGCACGATTTGCGCGGCGCGCACGAGCGCGAGCCGAGCGTCCGACGTGGCCGGCTCTTCACCGAGGATTCGGCATTCGATGTAGAAGCGGTTGAGCACGGCTCCGAGTTCGAGCAGATAATCCGCGACGAACGACGGCTCGCAAGCGTCAGCGGCTCGCGTCAGGACCGCGCCGAACTCGGCGGTCTTGCGCACGAGTTCGCGCTCGACGTCGGTCGCGAGCCGCGTGAAGTCCGCGCGCGCGAGGTCGGCGTCCGACTTGCCGCCGGCCTTGCGCAGCACGCTGGCGATGCGGGCGTGGCAGTACTGGACGTAGGGCCCGGTCTCGCCTTCGAACGCGAGCACTTCGGCCCAATCGAACACGACGTCGCGCACGCGGCGGTTCTTGAGGTCGTTGAACACGACGGCGCCGACACCGATCGCTTTCGCGATGCCCTCGTCGTTCGCGAGCGTCGGGTTCTTCTCGGCCACGATCGCACGCGCGCGCGCGACGGCCTGGTTCAGCACGTCCTCGAGCAACAAGATGTCGCCGCTGCGCGTCGACATCTTGCGGTCCTTGAACCGCATCAAGCCGAACGGCACGTGGACCACTCCCTTGGCGAAGTCACGTCCGAGCAGCTCGAGCACGCGCACCAGTTGCTGGAAGTGCAACGACTGCGCGCCGCCGACGACGTAGAGCGCCTTGGTGAAGCCGTACGTCGCGTGGCGGTACATCGCCGCCGCGAGGTCGCGCGTCACGTAGAGGCTCGAATCGTCGGCCTTCTGGATCAGGCAGATGCCGAGTCCGTCGGCCGTCAGATCGACGATGCGCGCGTCGCGGCTTTCTTGCAGCAACCCCTTCGCGGCGAGTTCCGCGACCACGGGAGCCATCTTGTCCTCGAAGAACGACTCGCCCGTGAACGCGTCGAACTGGATGCCGAGCAGGTCGTAGATGCGGCGGAACTCGGCCTCGCTGACGTCGCGGAAGCGCTTCCACAGCCTGCGGGCCTCGGGATCGCCGCGCTCGAGTTCGGCGAACGCGCGGCGTGCGTCGTCGCGCAGTCCGGGATTCGTCGCGAGCTCCTGGTTGAACCCGACGTAGAGCTCGAGCAGATAGGGGATCCCCTCACGATCGAGGCGCGCTTCGTCGCCGTGCCGTTGCCAGGCGGTGATGAGTTGGCCGAACTGCGTTCCCCAATCGCCGAGGTGGTTGATCCCGACCACGCGATAGCCGAGCCGTCGGTGCAGCCGGACGATCGCCGCGCCGATCACGGTCGAGCGCAGGTGGTGGATTCCGAACGGCTTCGCGATGTTGGGCGACGAGAAGTCGACGACGACGGTCTTGCCGGCGCCGACGTCACTGCTCCCGTACGCGTCACCCTGCCCGAGGATCGCGGTCAGCGTCGAACCGACGAAGGCGCCGCGATCGAGCGTGAAGTTGACGTAAGGACCGACGGCGCGCACGGCTTCGACGCCGGCATCCCGAGCCGGCGCGGCGAGAGACGCGGCGAGTTCGGTCGCGATCGCCATCGGACTCCGACGACGTTCCTTCGCGAGTAGGAAGCACGGCAGCGCGTAGTCGCCGAGCTTCGGGTCCTTGGGCGTCTCGATCCACGCCAACACCTGCGTCGACGCACATCCGAGGGTGCGAGCCACGAGTTCGGCGATCTTGTTCTTGTGCTCGTCCATCGGTGGGTCGGCGGTGGGTCCGTGTCGTCGGGAATTGGCGGTCGGTCGAAAGCGGGGGAGCCTAGCAGCCCGTTGAACCGGAGGGAACTCGTGCCGGGTCGCGACGGCAAGCGATCCCGCATCGCCCGGATGGATCCACGCTCACGGCCGCGGGGCGGACAATCCGAGCGCGAGCCCGACCTGCTCGAGCACCGTGCGCAGATCGGGATACGCGAGCAAGCGGTGCGCGTCGTCGTACGACGCCCAGCAGGTGTCGTCGTGCTCGTGCGACTGGACGACGCGATCGTCGCCGACTTCGCCGAGGAAGAACTCGACCGTCTTCAGCAAGCGGCCCTGACTTCCTCGCACCGGGTACGCGATCTGCGCGTGGAAGCTCGGATGCAAGCGCACGCTGCGGATGCCGGTCTCCTCGAGCGTCTCGCGATGCGCGGTCTCGAGCGCGGTCTCGTTGCGTTCGGCGCGGCCTTTCGGGAAGCCCCACGTGTGGTGCATGCGATTGCGCAGCAGCAGGAACCGCACCCCGGCTTCGCCGCGGTGGTAGATCACGATGCCTGCGGCGCGCTGGTGCGGAAGGGGCTCGTTCATGACCTCAGGACGCAAGGGGGACCGTCTCGGACTTCCATTACCGCATGGACGTCGGCGTGGATACAGGCTCGGCTCGATGAAAATCCCGAACCGGCGATCAGCGCGGGCTACGCCCGCAACCGAACGACGACGGCGTGCTCCAACGATCTCGTCGGGCACCTGTGGGTGGATACGGCGGCTGCCGCCGCCTCGGACACTTGGTCGGGATCTACTAGGTTCGCGAATCGTCGCTGTACGCGACGATTCGCGAACCTAGTAGATCAGGGCAGAGCCCCACCGTCGTTGCCGACGACGATCGCGATCGCCCACAACTGGGGATGCGCGGTGTCCTTCGCCGCGAATCCGCGCGGGAACTTCGGCTTCACGCGACCGTCGAGCCAGTCGAGTGACGCAGCGCGCGCCGCGTCGGCCGCCGGCAGGCGAGCGGCGTGGCGATGGAACGCGCCCATCCAAGCCGCTGCGGCGCGGTCGTCGACCGGCCGCAACGTCGAGATCACGCACGCCGCGCCGCGGTAGAGGAACGCTCGCCACAGCCCGAGCATGCCTTCGCCGGGCTGCAGTGGACCGAGCGCCGTGCCGCAGCCCGACAGCACCACGCGGACGCCCGGCGTCAGGGGCAGTGGATCGTCGATGCCGACGACTCGACCGAGATCGAGGCGTCCGTCCATGCCGCCGCCGGGCGCCAAGCGCAGGACGGCGCGATCGTGATCCGACCGCGTCCACTCGGCGTGACAGGCCAGATGCAGCCAGCCACTCGGCGCGCGTCGGAGTGCAGCCTGCAAGCGCGGCAGCGTCGCCAGCCCGCCTTCGAGCACGACGCATTCGCGATGCGCCGCACACAGCGCGTCCGCCTCGGCGCGCGCGTGGGTCAGCCGCGGCAGCCGAGGATCGTCGAGGTCGGGGTCGAGGACCGCGACGGCGCGGTCGTACTCGTTCGGAGCCGGCAGCGCGCGCAGCGTCGAGATCGCAGGGATCCGCACGACGCTCGTCGTACGCACGACGTACGGCAACGACGAGAACGACGTCGCCGCCGACGGCGCGGTCACCAGTGCTTCGAATGGCACGTCCTCGAGCGGTCCATTCACGAGCAGCACGAGTCGCGGCGGCGCGCTCGATCGGAACACCGCGGCCGCCGGCCCGCACAACTTCAGGAACAACGCGTGCGCGTCCTGCGCGTAGTCGTTCGGTGCGCCGCGCAGGCCTTTCGCAGTGAACCAGCGGTCGACGAACACGTCGGCCTCGGCTTCGACCGCGTCGGCACGACCAAGGCTTCGGAACGCGAGTCGTTCGCCGCAGCGGAACATCAACACGAGCTCGGCCGGTGCGTCCTGCGGCGCCGCGCGGAACAAACGCAGTTGCGCGACGTCGGCGCCGCCGGCCGCTCGCGGCGTCGGCCCCGCGTCGCCGCGGGCGTTGTTCGAGCGCCGCAGCGCCGTCGACAAAGCGGTCGCTTGGAGGTGATCGACCACCGTTTCCGCGAGAGCGAGCGCGCGCGGCGCCAGTCGTGGTTCGCGTTCGGCGAACCGCGCGAGCTCGAGCACCAGATCGCTCTGCATGCGCTGTGCGCGCTCGGACCACAAGAACATGTCGTTCAGCGTCAGTCCGGCTTGTAGCCCGGCGTCGAGCGCTCGCTGACGTTCGAAGACCGACTCGGCGCGATCGAGATCGTCGCAACGGACGGCGAGCACGGCCGCGAGGTGCACACTGTCGCGCAATTCGGGCAGCAGCGAGGGTTCGGCGAGTCGCTCGAGTTCGGACTGGTGCTGGTCCAGGATGCCGAGCGCGAGTCCCGGTTCGCCGGCCGCGGCGAAGTTCGTCGCGCGCCGTCTGAGGCAGCGCGCGGCGCCGCGCGCGTCACACAGGTCGCGGTAGATCGACTCGGCTTCGCGCAAGTCGGCGTCGGCCGCGTGGACCGCGAGCAACCGCGTGCGGACGTTGCCGCGCCACTCGAGGCGCACCGCGCGGCGTGCCGGCGTGACGCTGCGCAAGGACTCGCCGTAGAGCGCTTCCGCCGCTGCCAGAGCACGCAACTCGTCGTCGTCGTCGACGCGAGGCCGCAGACGGTGGTACTCCGCGCGCGCGAACGCGAGCTCGTCCGCGAAGGCCGCGTCGGGTGGCGAGTTCGCGAGCGCGGCGTCGAGCGCCGCGGCTTCGTCGAGGCGTCCGCGCACCAACGCGGCTCGGAGCCGCAGCGCCGCATGTCGCAGCGCGAGCGCGTCGGTCGGAGCGTTCGAGTCGGGCGCTGTGGGCGCGGGGATCGCGTCGAGGGCTCGCTCGGCGTACTGGACGTCGCCGCGCTCGAAGGCCGCGGCGATCCGATCGAGCGCGCTCGCGTCCAACGCCGGTTGCTGCCGCGCGCCAGCTCCGGCGACGAGCGCGCAAACCAGGGTGAGGACGCGAGCGACCATGCGCATGGAGGACACCGATCTCACACGGCAGCGGGCGGCCGTCGAGGACGAGGAGCGTCGGGACGCCGCGCGATCAGCCGTCCTTCAACATCTGTTCGAGTCGGCCGAGCCCGAGCTTCACGTTGTCCATCGGCGGCCCGAACGAGAATCGCATCCACGACGCGTCCGGCGAGGGGCCACGGCGATACCCGCCCGGGTCGACGTCGAAGAACCGTCCGGGGACCGTCATCACCTTGCGTTCGAGCGCGCGCCGGAAGAACACGTCGGGATCGTCGAACGGCGCGGGCAGTTGCGCCAACGAGCCCCAGCAATAGAACGTGCCGAGCGGTTCGTGCGCGAAGCGGATGCCGAGCCGCTTCAACGCGTCGAGCATCACGTTGCGTTTGGCCGCGAAGACCTTGCGCAGCGCCTTGGTCTCTTGATCCGCGCGCTTGGGTTCGAGCGCGAGCAGCGCCGCGCGTTGCGCGATGCGCGACGGACCGCCGTCGATCGCCGACGCGGTGCGCGCCATGCTCTGCACCATCGCGCTCGGGCCGACGGCCCAGCCGACGCGCCAGCCCGGATAGCGGAAGCTCTTGGTCAGCCCGTCGATCAGCACGACGGGATCGCGTTCGACGTCGTCGACGACTTGTGCGCCCGACACCGCTCCAGCACCGGGTTTGCCGTCGGCCGTATAGATGAAGTGGCTGTAGAACTCGTCGAGCAGCAACGTGACGCGGCGCTTGCGCGCGACGCGCACGAGTCCGTCGAGCGCGTCGTCTTGGAGAAGGGCGCCGGTCGGATTCGTCGGGTTCGACAACAGGAACGCGGACAGACCAAGGTCTTTGGCCGCGCGCTCGAACCGCGCCGGCGGCACGGTGAAGCCGTCCTCGGGGCGAGCTCGCACCGGCACCGCGGACAGCCGCGCCAGATGCGTCGTGAGCATGTCTTCGTAGGCCGTGTAGTCGGGCACCTGGTAGCCGACCACGCACGACGACAACGCCGCCATCGCGCGCGTGAGTCCGAGGCGGCCGCCTTGCACGATCGCGACGTTTTGCGGTCCGTACTGGCTGCGCTTGCCCTTGCGGAACAGGCGGTTGTAGTGCGACGCGACGCGCTCACGCAGTTCCGGGATGCCCTCGAGCGGCCCGTACGCATGATCGCTCGGATCGATGTCGATCGACTCGATGCGCGGCGGCGCGCCCGCCATCGGTCCGCACTCGGGCTGGCCTTGCCCGAGGTTGCACCAATCCGGATGCCCGTTGCGGAAGCCGAGCTTCATCGCTTCCGCGACCACCCAGATCACACCCATGTACGGCACGTCGCGGAACGCGCCACGCTCGTCGTCGGAGTTCGTCGTCGTCATGCGGACCTCGCGCGGATAGGGCGCGGGAGTGTACGTCCCGCGCGGCGAATCCTCACCTCTTGGCGTGGTGTGGGTGAACCGGGGCGAGCGTCACGGAGCGTCGGGCCGCGGAACGCGCACGACCGGGAATTCGGCGCCCTGCGCCAACCACGGATCGAAGAAGTTCCAGGTCACGAGGCCATCCTCGCAGCGCGGCTCCAGAAGGATCACGCACAGCGTGCCGAGTCGCTGGGCGAGATCGACGCGGAACCACCCGACCGGGATCGTGCGCGTCGCGCGAGTCATCGTGGTGTCGACGACGACTTCGTGATGACCTTCGAACGCGCGCGCCGCTCGCGCGATCTCGGTCACGGTCTGGACCTCGACTTCTCCCGAGTACGGCGTGGCGAGCGGTTCGACGACCACACCGTGTTCGCGCAACTTCGCGACGATCGCGCCGCACTCGGGCGGCAACAAGTACGCGCGCGGTCGTTCGACGGCGAGCGTGCCTTCGAAGTGGTCGTCGTGCACCACCTCGACGTCGCACGGTTTCGTCGTGGGGTGTGCCTTGCCCGCGGCATCGATCGTCTCGACGACACCGAGGATGGTCACCGGCGCAGCCGCCGCGGCCATACGCGTTCGGATCGGCACCGGATCGGAGCCGGGCCGCGTCGCCTTCGCGATGGTCTCCGCCTCCGAGCGCTCGAGGGTCTCGGTCAATGTGTGGCGCCGATCGCACGCGAGGTCGATGCACTCGCGAACGAACTCGAGCGTGACGTCGACGCGCGTGCGGAAGTCGGCGTAGGCGTACGCCTCGGACAGGATGCATGCGCGTTGACGCAGCCCTCGATACGGATCGCCGAATCGCGGCTGCGACGAGTACGTCTCCCACGTCGTCCGCCGTGCGTCGAAGTTGCCGTAGAAAAACGTGCGATAGCCGGTGCGCTCGAACAAGCGCTGCGAGACCTCGGGCAACATGCGTGCGCGCACCAGCGCTTCGAGCGGCCGCTCCGTAGCGGGATGCATCGGACCGTCGTAGGTCAATTCGTAGCGATGGAAGCTGCCGTTGGTCGTGTGCGTGTCGATCGTCAGGTCCGGGTTCCAACGGTCGTACAGCGAAGCAAGTGCACGCGACTCCGGCGCCTCGAGCTTGAGGTAGTCGCGATTGAGGTCGAGCTTCTGCGCGTTCGCGCGTTGGCCCATGCCGCGGATCGGTCCGTTCTGTCCCGGCCGATTGCCGACGTCGACGCGCTCGTTGCCGTCGGCGTTGTAGATCGGCGCGATCAACAACACGCAGTGATCGAGCACGGCGCGGTTGTCCGCGTGGTCGGGGTTCAGCAGCAGATCGCGCGCGTACATCAGCAGCGCTTCCTTGCCGCACACCTCACCTGCGTGGATGTTGCCGAGCAGCAAGATCACGAGTTTGTCGTGCTCACGCGCCTGTTCCGGTGTGGCGCACGGCGGCTCGCCGACGACGAGCAGAGGGAGTTCGCGGCCTTCGACGCTGGTCCCGAAGCGATCGCGTCGCGCGCGTTCCGGGTCGAGCTCGACCAGCCGATCGATCAGCGTGAGGACGTCGGCATGTAGCGCGGTGGCTTCGAAGTTCGTGCGTTCCGCGACGGTGCGCAGTGCGTCCGGGACGTCGCGGCGCGGCGTGCTGCACGCGACGAAGGACAGCGCGATCACGAACGAGGGAGCGACGAGGCGCGTCGGACGCATGCGGGTCTCCAGGGTCGATCGAATGCACCGTATGCGGTCGTCCAGCGTGGCGCACGCTCGGGACTTCCAGGACGGCGCGCTCGGCTATCATCCGGCCCGATCGCGCGGCCGCAAGCGCCGCGCACGTCCAGTTCGCAGCGCGGGACAAGGCGGTGGAGTCCGATGTACGTGCAGTTCCTCGGCTGGGTCGTCGGGATCGCAACCGGCATCTGGCTGGTGCTCGCGGTACTCGCGCGGCTCGGTTTGCGCCTCGCGCGCAAGCGGCCACGCCGATTCTGGCTGCCCGTGTTCGGGCTGGCGCTCGTGCTGGTCCCGCTGCACGTGTTCGTGACCGCGCCGAACGCGGCCGCATGGCTCGCGGTCGGCATGGCGCGCACGCGCGGCGATGAGATCTTCTACGTCGGACCCCGCCTCGGCGCCGATGGCCATTGGATCCTGCAGGAGCGCCGGAGCTGGCGCGACGTCCCCGCCGATGCGGAGACCGCACCGCGGGATCCGCACGAGGCCCGCTCACCCTTCGAAGTGTGGATGACGGCCGAAGACGGTGTGCGCGTGCGTGGCTTCCTGGTGCCACCACCTGACGAACCGCCGCGGTTCGTCGCGGTGTTGACCCACGGACTGTGGCGCGGCGCCCTCGAGATCGAGACCGTCGGCTCGATGTTCCGCGACCTCGGTGGAACGGTGCTGTTGCTGGAGCTGCGCAATCACGGACGCAGCGAGCACGCGACCTTCACGTTCGGCCGCACCGAGTCCTCCGACATGATCGCGGCGGTCCAGTTCGTGCGCGAACGCGCCGAACTGCGCGATCTGCCGTTGGTGTTGTTCGGGGTCTCGCTGGGTTCGGCCGCGACCGCGCTCGCGGCGCCGCGGGTCGAACGACTCGCCGGCCTGGTCCTCGACGCGCCGATCGATTCGGTCGGTGCGGTCGCGGACCGCATGGTCTCGGGCCGGCGGCGCATGGTGCCGAGTTGGGCGTGGCCCGATCTCAAGCACGCGCTGTCGACGTGGTCCGACACCTCGATCGACGAAGTATCGCCGAAGGTCGAATTGAAGCGGCTCGCGCCGAGCGTGCGCGCGCTCGTGATCGGCGGCGCCGACGACGCGCGTTGTCCGCCCGAAGCCGCGCAGGCCGTGTTCGACGCGATTCCCTGTGCAGCCGACGCGAAGACCCTGTGGATCGAACCCGAAGCGGATCACGGCAAGGTCTGGCAAGTCGCGCCGGATCGCTACCGCGAGCACTTGCACGCCTTCATCGACGCGATCCTCGCGTCGACGCACGAGTCGTGACGGCGTGACGCGGCAACGGCGGGCGAGACCGCGAGCGTGAGCCAGCCGGGTCTCCTCGAACTCGATCAGCCGTAGCGGACGAGCGTCTCCTCGAGGCGAGCTTCCACGGAGCGCGCCGCGTTCGCGATCGATGCAGCATCGAGCCCGATGCGCTCACACGCGCCGCCGTCGAGTTCGGGGATGCGCTGCTCGTCGACGGGCCCGACCGAGCTGTGGTTCGACAGGTTGCTGGCGACGTGGACCAGATCGGCGACGGCGAACACGCGTTCGTCGTGCGCTCTGCCGGCGAGGGCTTCGGTCTCGCGCGAACGGCTCGGGTTCTCGTGGAACCGGATGCCGATGACGATCGAGTCCGGCAGTCCCCAGCGCTCCGCGATCAATCCGCCGAGAGCGCCGTGACCGATGCCGAGCACCGAGGCTTCCGCGGCTTCGAAGTCGAGTCCGCCTTCACTTCGTGCTCGAGCGACCAACGCGGCGGTGTCCTGATCGAGGAAGCGGTTCAACACGAGCTTGCCGATGTCGTGCAGCAGCGCGGCGGTGAAGGCCTCGGGCGGCAGTGCGACTTTGCGTGCCGACGGCTTCAGGACTTCGGCCGCGAGCGCGGCGGCCACCGAGTGACGCCACAGCTCGCCTTCGCCGAGGCCGTAGCCCGGCAAAGCACCGCTGGCGCTGTTCTTGACCGAACTCGCCATCGCGAACGACAACACCAGACCGGAGCCGAGTCGCACGACCGCGTCCTTGACCGTGCCGATCTGCGTGCGCGAGGCCGACATCGCCGAGTTCGCGGCCTTCAACATGCGCGCGGTCAGGGCTTGGTCGAGCTGGACGACCTCGACCACTTCGCGCAGATCGACGTCCTCGCGCGACACGATCGCCGTGAGACGACCGACGCTCGCCGGGAGTGGCTTCAAAGTCTGAGCGGACGCGAGCACGGCGTCGAGGTCGAGCATCGGGTGTTCCCAGTGTCGATTGCGCGCAAGCGCGCGGAACGATCTCCTGGATCGGCATTCGGAGCGCGACGCGTGCAGCGAAAAACGGAGCCGCACCTCCGTCCTCCCGGCTCGATCGCACACGCGTCAGCGCGGCGGGTCGTCGAGCGATGGATCGAGGGCGAGGGCGCGCAAGTCGACCTCGATCGCGCGCGCTGCCGCGAGTCGTTCGAGGTAGTCCGCGCGCGGGATCGCGAACGCGCCCATGCGCTGGAGGTGCTCGGTCACGTATTGGACGTCGAACAGCACGATGCCGGCTCGGAACAGACCGCGCACCGCGGCGACCATGGCCACCTTCGACGCGTCGGGAATGCGATGGAACATGCTCTCGGCCGCGAATGCGCCGCCGCGCTGGACACCGTAGAGCCCGCCGACGAGCGCGTCGTCGGACCAGACCTCGACGCTATGCGCGTGCCCGAGTCGGTGCAGCGCGCAGTACGCCGCGCGGATCGACGGCAGGATCCACGGGTCCGGGCGATCCTCGGCGCAGCCGTCGACCACGAGTTCGAACGCTCGGTTCCACGACACGCGGAAGCCGCCGCCGCGCAGCGTGCGCGTCAGGCGCTTGGCGACGTGCAAGCTCGAGGGCGTGAGGATCGCGCGTGGATCGGGCGACCACCACAGCGGCGGCGACTCCTCGCCGAAGCACGGGAAGATGCCGCGGTCGTAGGCCGCGAGCAGGCGTGCGACCGAAAGATCACCGCCATAGGCGACCAAGCCGTCCGCGTCGGCGAGGCGTGGGTCGGGGAACGCCGCCGGACTCGACGGAGCGAGGAACCACGGCAGCGACCTCATCGACCTGTGACCTGCGCGCTTGACCCGACGCTCGTCCCGGAGTCGACTGTCGCCAGGGTGGACGCGGCGCTCCGCGAGCGTGCGGGGCGTTGCCGTGGCGAAAGCGAGTCGATCGTGCATCGATGCATGGCGTGGGTCGTCGGGATCGTGGTCGGGCTGTGCGGTGGGTCCATCCGTGCGGTCGCCGCCGAGTTCACCGCCGGCAACCTGTTCTACACGGCGACGGCCTCGGACCTCGTCGTCGAGGTCACGCCGACCGGCGTCGCCGTCAAGAGCTACGGGCCGTTCGCGAACTTCGACCAACCCTCCGACGTCGCGTTCGGACCGGACGGACGGCTGTACGTCGCGGTGCGCGGGTCGAACCGCGTGGTGATGCTCGACGCCAGCGGTGCGGTGGTGGGTTCGATCGGCACGACCTCGGGGCTGACGAATCCCGTCGCCCTCGCGTTCGGAGCGGACGGCCACCTCCTGGTCGCGTCCGAGAACCAGAACCTCGTGTACGAATACGACCGCCTCGGAACGCTCGTGCGATCGTTCGGGGCCGGCAGCGGTCTGCTCGTGCCGCGGGGCATCGCCTGCACGCCCGCCGGGCACGTGTTCGTCTCGTCGGCGGGCTCCGATCGGGTCATCGAGTTCGACTCCACGCGAATCGCGCTGCGCGACCTCGGCGCGTCGACGTCCCTGGTCGCGCCGGCGCGCATCGAACTCGGTGGTGACGGGCGGCTCTGGGTCGCGTCGCAGAACTCGAGCGAAGTCCTCGCGTTCGACGCGACCGGTGCGGTCGTGGCCACGCTCGGCGCTGGCACGGCCCTGGCGTCGCCGGTGGCCGGGGTGCACGGAACCGACGGACGGCTCTACGTCAGCGACGCGGCGGCTGCGCGCATCGTCGTGTTCGATGCGGTCGGCGCGCCGTTCACGACGATCACAGGGCTGACGCAAACGCCGTCCGGACTCGCGATCGCTCCCCAACGCTTCAGCGTGACGATCAAGGGCAAGGCCGACCGCGCCGGGTTGTCGACCGTGAACGTCAAGGAAACGGCGACGCTCACGGTGCGGCCGGGATCCGGGCTCGTGCATCTCGACTTGATCGACGACACGGGCACTGCGCTCGACTTGGCCACGTTGTTCTCGGCACGGACGTGGTCGGGCACGGGCTTCGAATTCGGCGTCGGGACGAACTTGCGCACGATGCAGAACATCGGCGTCGGCGCGGAATCCCAGCAAACTGGGATCGCCACGTTCGCGTTGAAGTTGAAGGGCAAGAGCGCGGCGAGCGGCGCGTTCCGCGCGAAGAGCGTACTCGGCAGCCTCGAGTACGCGCGCGAGGGCCGGGCGTTCGTCGGGTCGATCAAGTCGAAGAAGGCGCTGAACTGACCGAGGGTGCCGCCGAGCGACACCGAGTCGAGGCCGACGACGCGAATCGGTCGGATCGACTCGCGTTCGTTCAACGGGCTGCCAGCGCGCATGCCCGCGGGAACAGAACGTTGTTCTCCTCGTGCATGTGTTCGAGCAGATCGGCTTCGAGTGCGCGGAGGCCCTCGACCAAGGCCTTCCACGTGGTGCACGCATCCTGCGGCACCGAGTAGCCGGACGTGAGTCGACGGAACGCGTGGATCGCGGCGCCGGCGCGCTCGTGCTCGTAGCGCATCACGGCGACCGGACCGTCGACGCCGCAGTGGTGCGAGGGTGTCTCACCGCGCGCCAGCGCGAGCACGGTCGGGAACAACACCATCTCCTCTTTCTGCATGTGCAGTTCCAGCTCGCTCGCGAACTCGCGAAACGTCGCGTCGAACTCGACCATCGTGGGGTGCCGCGCTCCGTGCGCTTGCGCGACCTTGCGCGCCAGCAGCTCGAGTCGCGGCAATTCGCGCCGCAAGAAGACGTGATGCTGGTCGAGGATGTGGGCGATCAGGGCTTCGGTCGCCGCTGCTTTCGCGTCGAACCTCGCGTTGATCGGAGCGTCGACCTCGGCGCGGCGCAGCGCGGCGAGCACCGTCTCCGGATCGACGTTCGCGCTGGCGCAGGCGTCCTTCAACGTGCGATCCCCGCCACAGCAGGCGTCGAGGCCGAATTGCATGAGGGTCGTGAGGCGATCGGAGCGCTCGAGGACCAAGTCCTTCAACGTGCGCGAGATCTCGGTCGAAGTGGCGTCGTGCTGCATGGTCTTGCCCTCCATGGGCGAAGTTCGTGGAGCCGGTCGGCACGGGGATGACGCTATCCCGTATAGACGCATCACGAGTCCATCTTTGAGTGCGGCAATCGAGCGCGCGCGACGCCGTGTCGCGGGCCGACGTGTGTCGTTGAGCCGCACGCGCATCGCGGCGACAATGCCGCGGCCCATGACCACGACTACCGATCCACTGCTCACCGCACTGCGGTGCCACTTCGGTCACGCCGAGTTCATCGGCTGCCAGCGCGCCGTCGTCGAACACGCGCTTGCGGGCGGCGACGCGCTGGTGTTGATGCCGACGGGATCGGGCAAGTCGATCTGTTATCAGCTCCCGGCCCTGCTTCGCGAGGGCGTGACGGTCGTGCTCTCGCCGCTGATCGCGTTGATGCAAGACCAGGTCGAGAAGCTCGTCAGGCTCGGACTTCCGGCGACGTTCGTGAACTCCGCGCTCTCTCGCGACGAGCGCGAACGGCGCATCGCGGCCCTCGCGCGTGGGGAGTGCAAGTTGGTCTACGTCACGCCCGAGCGGTTCCGCAGCGAGGTGTTCACGACCGCGCTGCGGAAGAACCGCGTGGCGTTGCTCGCCGTCGACGAAGCGCATTGCGTGTCCGCGTGGGGGCACGACTTCCGCCCCGAGTACGGCAAGGTCGGCGACATCCGCGCGATGCTCGGCGATCCGCCGACGCTCGCGTTGACCGCGACCGCGACTCCGCGCACGCAGGACTCGATCCGCTCCACGCTGCGGATCCACGACGCGCGCGTGTTCTCGCTCGGGATCGAGCGCAAGAACCTGCGCGTGTTCGTGCGCGAGACCCGCGGCGCCGACGAGCGTGTCGCGCGGATCGCACGGATCGCGACGACGCTCCGCGGACCGGGCATCGTCTACATGGCGCTGATCCAGGAACTGCAGCGCACGCAGGAGCGCTTGCATGCGCTCGGCATCGAGGCCGCCGCCTATCACGGCGACCTCTCGGCGTCGGAGCGTCGACGCGTCCAGCGGCGCTTCCTCGAGTCGAAGGACGGTCTGTTGCTCGCGACCAACGCGTTCGGACTCGGCGTCGACAAGCCCGACATCCGCTTCATCGTGCATGGCCAAGTGCCGGGAAGCGTCGAGGCGTACACGCAGGAGATCGGTCGCGCCGGTCGGGACGGAGCGACCAGTCTGTGCGAGTTGCTCTACGACCCCGAGGACATCGCCGTCCAGCAACGCTTCGTCGAGTGGGCGAATCCCGACGCCGAGTTCCTGCGCCGCGTCGTCGCGCAATTGTTCGCATGGGGGGACACGCTGCACGCGCGCACCGCCGACGAGTTGCGGGACACGTTGCTCGTGAAGTCACGCGGAGACGGGCGCGTCGAGACCGCGCTCGCGCTGTTGCGGGCCGAGCGTGTGATCGACGGTTCGTTCGAGGACCAGTCGCTGCACGTGCTGCGGCCGCTCGCTCCCGGAGAGGAATCCAAGATCGTCCCGCCGGGCAAGCGCGAGCGCGACCTGTCGCGGCTGCTCGACGTGGTTCGATTCGTGCGCGACGCAGGCTGCCGCAAGCGGGCGATCCACGCGTATTTCGGCATCGACGTCGCTCCGGACTGGTGCTGCGGTGCGTGCGACCTGTGCTGCGGGCAGGACGCGTTCGCGGAGGGCATGGAACCGCCGACGCCGTCGCACGAGCGCACCGTGGTCGCCGATGACGGGCCGAGCGATGTGGGGGCGCCGGTCGCGGTCGGCGATTGGCTGCGCATCGACGGTCGCCACACCGTCGTCGTCACGAAGGTCGAGTGGGATGCGCGCGGCCTTCGGATCGAAGGTCAGAGCGCCGGCGACTTCCGGTTCCGCCGTTACGACCTCTCGCGCGTGCCGTGGGAGAGGGTGTCCCGGGACGGAGAGTGAGAGTCCGGGAATCAACCCGGTTGATTCCCGGACTCTGCCTCACCCGGTCACGGTCTCAGATCCTGCCCGCGGTCGACCGGCTGCGCTTGCTGCTCCCCTTCGCCCGGGAATGGCGCCTGGCAGAAAAACGCCAGAATCTTGGCGGACGCTTCCGCGTTCAGCCGTTTCTGCCCGGTGCGGATCTCATTGGAGTGCTCCGAGCCCATCCGAACATTGGGGGGCGTGGATGAACTCCGGGAACTCGAGAAGGCCATGGTGTGCGGGGGGCGGAACGAATCTGGGAGGGGCTCTCGGGGTGATGGGTTCGGAGCGCTCGCCTTTGAGTCCGCGATGATCAGGAACTCCGGGGTGCGACCGTCCTAGGTCGCGCGTCAGCAGTGGGATGGAAACGAGCGAGTTTTTCAGCCGAGTGGACCGCCGTCCACTCGGCTGATTTTCGTTCGCCGACTTCGCGGTGGGATCAGGTCCGATCCGCGGCTGGCGGCGCCGAATCGAGTCGATACGCCGAGTCGGTCGGCCGCACGGCGCGTGCGAGGTGCAACGGGCGACGTAGACCACCAGGGCCCGGCGCCGGTCGCGCCTTCGCCAGCCACTCGCGGTAGATCTGCATCGACTTCGTCGTGTCGACTTCGATGTCGCCGTAACGGTCGCCGGGGCGCGCCTTCTCCAGCGTGACCTTTTGATGCCAGCAATGCATGCCGGAGATCGGGTCGGGTTGGACCGGGAACGTCGCGTTCTGATGCACGCCGCCGTCGGTCCACCAGACGCGCTTGCTGTCCGGATCGCTCGACTCGAACGGGCCGACGTCCTCGAGTCGCGTGAACTTGACCACGCCGCTCGCGCTCTCCTCGCGCTTCACCAGCGCCGAGGCCCAACGGTCGGTCCCGACTTCGTCGAACAGGCGCCAACGCCCGAGGTGGTGCGAGCACGCGATCACGCCGGGACGAATGCCCTCGGTGACCCACGCCTTGTTGACGAAGTACCCGATGCGCGTGCTGACGCGGACGAGATCGCCGGTCTCGATGCCGAGCCGCTCGCCGTCCTTGCGGTGCATCCACACCGGGTTCGTGTTCGACAACTCGACCAACCACTTCGCGTTCGCCGAGCGCGTGTGGATCAACGTCGGCAGGCGGAAGGTCGGGATCAGCGCGAACTCGCCCGCGCCCGCGTCGAGCTTCGAACGATGGATGTGACTGGTGAGGTAGGTCGGTGTCGCGTACTCGGGCCAACCCCAGTCCGCGAGCGTCGGTGAGAACACTTCGAGTCGACGCGACGGCGTGTTGAAACCGGCGACGGGCTTGCCGTCGTGCAACACGCCGACGAGCTTGCCGCCCTTCGTGACGTCACCGGTCGCGGTCGAGACCTCGCAGCCGTCGAGCGCGATCGGCTTCTCGTGCGCGTTCCACGTGTCGCGCTCGATCTCGAACGCGCCGTAGCGACGCATGTACTCGAGCGGCGTCGAACCGACCGCCTTCGCCGCGGCAGGCAAGCCCGGCACGGAGTTCTCGAACATCCAGCGGTAGTACTCGTGGATCGTGATCTTCTCGTTCTTGCGATACGGCGATTCGAAGTACTTGCGGATGCCGAGCGAACCGTCGGGGTCGATCGCCCACGACAGCTCGATCCAGAACTCGTCCTCTTCCCAGACCTCGCCGGGATTGGTTTCGCGCGTGGTGTCGACGCGCTTGCCGAGACGTTCGAGGTACGCGCGCACGACCGGTTGGCGGAAGCTGATCCACTTGCTCGAGTGCGTTTCCTGGCTCATCACGTCGTGGCGCTCGGGGCCGAGGCCCATCGGCAGCACGTAGTCGGCGTATTGCGCCGTTTCGCTCCACACCGGCGTCAGCGCCGCGTGCAGTTCGATCAGCGATTCGTCCTTCAGCACCTTCTCCCACACCATGCCGTCCGGATTGGTCCAGACCGGGTTGTAGACCCGCGTGAAGTACGCGGCGAGCTTGCCGCGTCCCTCGAGCAGGAAGTGCGGCAGCAAGTACGACAACTCGTGGTGCGAGAGCGGCCACTCCTTCGGATAGAGCAGCTCGCTCCAGACTTGTTGCGGCGACGGCTTCAGGAACGGCGCCGCGACGAACTTGTCGGACGTGTTGCAGTTGGTGCCACCCTTGGCGTTGATCGCGCCGACCAGCGTCGACAGGAACGCGAGGCAGCGCGCGACGGCCCAACCGCCTTCGTTACCCGACGCCGCGTTGCGCCACACGTGCGACGCGAACGCGGACCCGGCCGCGCCGATCTCACGCGCGACTTCGAGGATGACGTGGCGCGGCACACCGCATTCGGACTCGGCGGCTTCGGGCGTGTACGCGGCGTAGTCCGCTTTCAACGCCTCGACGAATGCGTCGAACGTCGGCGGAGTGCCCGGCGCCTTGGCAGCGAGATACGCGCGCCAATTGGTCCACTGCTGGAGGTACTTGCGATCGATGCGGTCCTCGATCAGCAACACGTTCGCGAACGTGAGCAACAGGAACGCTTCGGTGCCAGGATGCGTCGCGAGCCAGTAATCGCCGATCGACGCGGTGTTCGACAGCCGCACGTCGATCACGGCGAGCTTCGCGCCTTTCATCTTGCCGTCGATGATGCGCTGCGCGTGCGGGTTGAAGTAGTGGCCGGTCTCGAGGTGACTCGAGAGCAGCAGCATGAACTTCGCGTTCTCGTGGTCCGGCGACGGCCGATCGGCGCCCATCGTGGTCGCGTAACCGAGGCGCGCGGCGGCCGAGCAGACGTTCGTGTGCGAGTTGTGGCCATCGACGCCCCAGCTCTGCAGCACGCGGTCCATGTAGCCGTCGTGGCCGGGGCGACCGACGTGGTACATGACCTCGGTCTTGCGGCCGGCCTGCAGCGCCGCGCGGATCTTGGTCGAGAACACTTCGATCACTTCTTGCCACGAGCACGGCTCGAACTTGCCCGAGCCGCGCGGTCCGACGCGCTTCTGCGGGAACATGATGCGCTCGGGATCCTGGATCTGGTTCAGCGTCGCGGGGCCCTTCGCGCAGTTGCGGCCGCGCGATCCGGGATGGTGCGGGTTGCCCTCGAGCTTGCGGATCGACAGGTCGTCCTTGTCGACGTACGCCATCAGGCCGCACGCGGCTTCGCAGTTGAAGCAGGTGGTGGGGACCAGCGCGTAATGACGTTCGACCTTCTTCGGCCACGCCTTCGCGTCGTACTCGACCCAGTCGTCCCAGCGGTCCTGCGGCGGGAACGACTCGAGCGGGGTCACGGTGATCGGTGCGGGTTCTTCCATCGTGGACTCTCGGTCGGTGCGGTCGGTGGGTAGGGGCGGGCGCGGCGACGATCCGGGCGGGAGGGCGTCACGACAACGGAGGCAACTGACCAGCGCGCACGAATGCGTGCTCGTGCAGCAGGAGGCCGGCGAACGCGAGCACGAACGCGACTTGCGGCACGAAGTGCGCGCCGAGTTGGCCGGCCGCGACCAAGAGCAGACCGAGCACGAACGCGGGCAGCGTCGCGAGCTTCACGCGCGTGAGGAAGCCTGCGGCCTGGCGCGCGTTCGCGGACTCGTGCGGCAACTTCCACTCGAGCAACGCGACGAGGACGTGCACGAAGAAGCCGCACCAGCCGATCCACGCCAATGTGGACAAGCGATCGACGAACGGGACGAACGCTGCAGCGCCCAAGAACACGGCCTGTCCGAGCAATTGCGGCAACAGCAACGGCCCTTGCCAGAGGTCGCGACCTTCGCACTGCTTGAACAGGAACGCCGTGTACGCGGCCGCGAGCGCGGCGAACGGCAAGTTGACGTAGCGCAGCGTGTCCGCGAGTTCGTCCATGCCGAACCAGCGCAGCGCGAGGATCGCGCTGGTCAGCGTCGAGAATCCGATCAGGATCCACGCGCCCTTCACCAGCCAGCTCTTCATGTTCGGTCGCGTCAGCAGCGTCAGGAACTTCATCGGTCGAGTCAGGTCCTCGACCAGCAGGAACGTCGTGATGCCCGTGAACGCGAGCGCGATCAGCTCGGGCAGATAGGCCTGCGCGAAGCCGCCGACGCCGAGCGCCGCGAGGAACGGCGCGAGCAACGCCGCGCCGGCCGCGACGCCCTTCGTCACGAGGTAGAGCGCGACCGCGAAGCCCCACTCGACGCGATGGCCGGCGTCGAGCACGACGCGCACGTGGTTCTTCGGCGCGACGTCGGCGCGATCGGGCCAGTCCTCGAGCTTGTGCGGTGGCCGATCCGACCACAGGTACATCGACGGCCGCGCGGCGACGCCGGGCTTCAAGATGTCGGGGTCGTGGCCGAGGTAGTGCACGTTCGGTCCCGTGTTCTGTTCGGGACGACGGACCTCCGTGGCGAACTCCTTCGTCATGCGCGCGATCTTCGAATTCGGGTCGTGCAGATCGCCGGGGACGATCGCCTGCTCGGGGCAGACCACGACGCAGGCCGGCTCGAGGCCGACTTCGACGCGGTGTGCGCAGAAGTGACACTTCTCGACGTTGCCCGAATCCTCGTTCAGGTGGATCGCGTCGTACGGGCAGGCCTGCATGCACGCGCGGCAGCCGATGCACGCGTCCTTGTCGATGTCGACGATGCCGTCCTTGCGCTTGTCCAGCGCGGTGACGGGGCAGATCGTCACGCACGGCGCGTTGGTGCAGTGGTTGCAGCGCAACACGCCGAAGCTGCGTTTCACTTCGGGGAACTTGCCGGACTCGACGTACTTGACCCAAGTGCGGAAGTTGCCGACGGGAACTTCGTTCTCGGACTTGCAGGCGACGGTGCAGGCGTGGCAGCCGATGCAGCGTCGATGGTCGATCAGGAATCCGTATTGCATCGCGGCTCGCCCGTGGAGTGAGCGCGAGACTGTAGCGTCCGTTTCGCCGCCGGCCGAAAGGGAACGAGCGTGGGCGTCGACGATCGAATTGCCTCGCGTCCCGCCTGGAAACCGCGGGCCCGACTCGCGACACTCCCCGCCATGCCCGCCTTCCACGCTCCCGTGCTCTCGAACCGTGAGCTCCCGCCCGACGCGACCGTGCTCACGGTCGCCATTCCGGAACACCTCACGCTCGAGCCGTTCCAGTTCGCGATGCTGTCGATGCCGGCCGACGCGAACTTCCCGTTCCTACCGCGACCGTTCTCGGTCTACGACGCGCGCCCCGGGCAGTGGGACTTCCTGATCAAGCGCGTGGGGCGCGGCACGGGGAGCCTCGCGGACGCTCGCCCGGGCGAGTCGATCTACGTCGCCGGCCCGGTCGGCAACGGCATCACGAAGCTGCCTCGCGATCGGCGACCGATCGGTGTCGCCGGCGGCGTCGGCATCGCTCCGTTCCTCGCGCTGTACCGCGAGTGGATGGCGGGCCGTGTCGACTTCGGCGCGCAGAAGCCGCTGCTGTTGTTCGGTGGTCGCACGCGCGACATGCTCTACGACCTCGAGCGATTCACGGCGCTTCCGATCGAAGTGCGTTGCTCGACCGACGACGGCAGCTTCGGAGCGAAGGGGCGAGTGACGGCGCTGCTCGAGCACGCGCTGACCGAAGGCCCGGCCGATGTCCTGTGCTGTGGCCCGGATCCCATGATGGAGGCCGTTGCTGCAGTTTGCGCGCGCGCGAACACGCCGTGCCGCCTGTCGCTCGAGACCTTCATGGCGTGCGGCTACGGCGTGTGCAACGCGTGTGCGGTCAAGGTCAAGGACGAGCGCTTCCCGCAGGGGTTCCGCTACGACCGCTGCTGCGTCGACGGCCCGGTGTTCGACGCAGCGACGCTCGTGCACGCGCATTGACCGACGCTCCGGGTCGCGCCGGCGACCGTCACCGTGCGTCGGCTCGGGCGTAGAGCAGCCGGAGAACCGCGGTCGACGTGATGATCGCGATTTTCCGCCGACCACGAGTTCGTCTCGGGACATGTCGCCCGTCGACGGGACTCATCCCCCGAGTCCCGAGCCTTCGCGATGCTGCGCGCGGATGACTCCCCCCGATCCGTGGTGCAGGCGCCCAACCGGAGAGACTCCTCATGAATCGTTCCGTACTCGCGATCCTCGCTGCGACAGCGTTCACGCTCGCCCCGGCCGTCCACGCGCGCCAGTTGTATTGGGCGACCTACAACTACGCGGTCCCGTCCACCATTCCGAGTTCGACGACCTCATGGCGTCGTGCCGCGGTCGGGGACTTCGACGGCGACCGTCACACCGACTTCGTCTCGTTGCTCGTGAACCCGAGCACGGGCAGCGGAGAGGTGTTGTTCGTCCAGGCGGCGGACGTCTACCAGAGCCTGCACTCGCTCGGGACCCGGACGGCGGCGGACCTCGTCGGATGGCCCGGTGCCGGCGTGGACAAGACCGATGCGTTCCTCAGCGTCGGGTCGGGCGGTGTCTCCTTGTGGACGCTCGGCACGAACGACCAGATCGAGCCGACGTCGATCTTCGGCAGCCCGCTGTCCGGCGGCAAGTTCATCCGCGGACCCGTCAGCGGCACGGCGATCGGCAACCACGCGTTCGTCGTCGTCGGCAGTGACGCGCGCACGGTCCACAAGCTCTACCGCTCCGGCGGGACCTGGACGTCGTCGGTGATCCGCACGCATGGCGCGGACATCCTCGACGTGGAGATCCTCGACTGGAACGGCAGCGGTGACCGTGACATCGCCTTGATGACGGCGTCAGGTCTGACCGTGATCGACACCAGCAACACGGTGCTCTCGTCGGCATCGGCGTCGGGTGTCTGCATCACGACGGTGCGGCACAAGGGCCGCTCGACCGATCAACTGGCGTGGGTGACGAACGTCACCGGGACGTCGAATCAGAAAATCCACGTCGTCGGGGACGGGGTCACCGAGACCGGCATCGTCATCGGTCCGCTCGACGTGGCCGATGTCGCGGCAGGCGACCTGGACGCGGACGGCGACTCCGAGGTCCTGCTCTCCCATCGGTTCAGCGGGGATCAAGTGATCCTCGTCAACGTCTCGACGACGACAACGAACTCGGAGAGCTTCAGCTGGAGCGCGTACGAGCTGTACACGCTCGCCGGGTGGGGCGTGAGCTTCGCGTCGAACGCGGCGACCCCCGTGATCGCCGACCTCGACGCGGACACGGATCTCGACGTCGCGTTCCTGTGCCAGCCGACGACGAGACTGGAGATCGCGCGCAATCAACGGGTCGAAGAGAACGACCTGCGCGTCCTGCCGATCGAGATCCCGAACGATGATCTGCCGCGCATGACGGTCTACGACTACACGCAGAGCGTGCGCATCCAGCTCCCGCTCAAGGGACCGCTGACCTCGTCGTCGCGCGACGTGCTCGAGGTGAAGGCGTGGATTCAGCCGGTCGAATCGAGCGTGACCCCGAACCTCGTCCATCACGAAGTGATCTCGACGGGTTCGACGTGGTCCATTCCGGTGCTGCTCGACGTCATCGTCGAGGCCGATTGGCAGCCGCGTGAAGGCGACCGCCTTTATCTCGAACTTCGCATGATCGACGTCGACAACGTCGGGGAGTATGCGTCGACCGGTCCGGTTTCGACGCTGGTCTGCGACGGTTCCGACGCAGGATTCCACGTCGACGAGGCGGCGTTCGACGACCTCTACCTCGGCTACGGCCCACCGGCTTTCTCGGCCCGGTTCATCGTGGATTCGGCGATCGTGCCGTTCGACAGCGGCGATCCGAATCCGAATACACCGGTGATCACGGATTCGTCGATGAACCCGAGCGCGGCGGATCCGAATTACGAGTTTCAGATCCTCGATGAGACCGTCGCGTTCGGAACCAAGAAGGGCGGAGCGAGTACCGGAGGGACTTCGACGGTGCCCAACGTCGACCCGTTCGACCCGAACAACCCGCCGCCGCCGCCGCCGCGTCGGCCGTGAGCGTCGACAGCCGTCGACTCACTCGTCGGCGCCGATGACCTGCAGTTGCGACCAGTAGTACGGATGATCGAATCGAACCTCGGTCGTCAGGCGAGCGCGCGCTGCGCGCATCGCCTCGGCGACCGAGGTTCCCGCGCGCAACGAGGGCGCGATGTCCTCGATCAGGCGCAGGCTTGCCTGCAGGTCCGCGGGCCCGACCGCGATCACGACCGTTCTCGCGCCGGCGAACAGGAGTGCCCCGCTGAACAAGTGCAGGCCGTCGTCGCCAGCGCGTCTCGGACCGCTCGCCGCACCGCATGCAGCGATGACGACCGTTCCCGCCGGCCGCGAGGCTTCGGCGTCGTCGGTCGAGAACGACGCGGCATCACGCGACTCGCCCGCGCATGCGAGCACGACCGGACGGAGTCGCTCGTCGTCGATCGTGCCGTGGGCGACGATTACTTGCACCGCCGCGCCGCGACCATCGAACCCACGTAGCGCGGATGCGCTCGCCTCGGCGCCGACAAACGTGTCTGCATCGAGCACGGTCGCGAGCCGCTCGATCCGCAACGGGTCGACGTCGAACGGGACGACACGCGGATCGTTGTCGGCGAATGAACGCGCGGGACGGTTCGCGAAGAACACGGCGCTGCGCCGTGTGCCACCCGGGCGCGATCGCGCGGCCAGGAAAGCGGCGACCGGCAGGGACCCGACGACGCGCACGCCATGCGATCGACCGAGAGCGTCGTTGCCGACGATGCACGCTTCGTAGGGAACCGTGCCGATGGAGTCGGCACCGCAGATGACGACACGCTTCCACCGTTCCATACGGCGTGCGATCGGCGCCGGAAACAACGCCGAACCCAGCGTTTGCTGGAGCGACTGGATCGCTCGCGTCTCGCTCGCCTTGACGGTGCCATCGTCCTCACGCGGGGGTCGCTCGCAGGCACGCTCGAACAGTGCCGCGCAGGCCTTGGCCAGGTCCGAACTGTCCGGAATCGGTGCGTGGGCCACCCCGTCGACGTCGATCGCGAACGCATGACCAGTCCGGCGAGTCGCGGGCAGGAACAGCACGAGGCCTTCGTCGCGATGCAGTACGCCCGTTCGGATCGCACCTACCGAGGCGCAGCGAGCGTCGACCCGTCGGGCGAAGGTGCCACTCTCCTGACCGGCCAGGAGTAATTCGATCGCCCGTTCCACCCCGTGTTCGGGATCCAGGCGCAGCGTGGCGTCGATCCACGACGCATACGCGGTCCGTACCGTCGGGAAATACAGCGGGCCGGATCCCGTATCGAGTGTCCGGCTACGGCTGAACTTCTCGATGCGATCCACGATCGCCTCGTGCAGCGAGTCGGTCGCCGCGGTGAGTGCTTCGACCGGCGTGTCGAGGTGCAGCATGGCCTCGACCCGGAAACCGAGCAGCTCGATCGGGTTGGCGATCCCGTTCGGAGTCGATTCCAGGGCGGAGTCGACCAAACGAGCGACGTCTTCGTACGCCGCCGTGCCGAGGAGGCTCGATGCCAATCGAATTCGCGCTTGAGCGCGGTTCTCGGCAAGCAGCGATTCGTCGGACAGAGCTCGACGCAAGATGTCGATGAACGTCGTCGGGTCGAACGCACGCGGATCCGAGCCGGTCCGAGTGGATGCGATCGCGCGACGGAACCGAAGAGCCGCGGGCGGATCCCCCGCAGCTTCCGCACGTTCGATCGCGTCGAACGCGGCGGCCTGATCACCGGCAGCGGTCGCCGCGTCGATCTCCATCAACCGAAGGTTGCGGTGCTGGACCGCGAACCGTTCGTGGTCGAGACCGGATGCGGCTGCGCGAGCCTGCTCGATCCAGAATCGCATGCGATCCGGTAGTCCGAGGCATTCCGCCAAGTGGATACGCTCTTCGAGAAGTCCGAACCACTGTGCACGGGTCCAGACGTCGTCGACGGGGCAGTTCTCCAACGGGCCCAGTGCAGCGGCGCAGCGCGCGTCGATCTCCTCGAGCCGATCGAACTCGCCGAGAAGTCGATGGGCTCGGTGCAATTTCGTCAACGCAAACGGGACTGACTTCGCGTGCTTCGCCTCGAGCGATCGAACGCACTCGGCGACTTGCGCGTCGACGTCAGCGGCACGGCCGGCTCGGATCAACTCCTCGACCAGCAAGCCAGCGAAGAACGACGCTCCGTCCGCGAGGCCGGCGCGAAGAACTTCATTCATCGTTCGGTCGAGGATCGCGATCAAGCGCCCGCCATCCAACCGCGCGGCGCCCTCCACGCGGGTCAGGGCTTGAGCGGCCCAACCGAGCGTCTTCGCGTCGGCGACGTCCAGTGATGCACCCGCGTCGAGCCGAGCGATGATCGACTCGTACGTCGCCAGGGGTGCCTCGGTGGCCGCTTCTTGCTTGGCGTCCGCAGGACTCGCGACTGACGCAATCGAAGTCAGCGCCACGCCGAGGCGGAAGCCGAATCGACGCGATCTCCACTCGGTCCGAGCCACGTCACGCGCCATGCGATCCTCGCCGGGAATCGCGCGAGCTCGGCGGGTGTGAGTCGCACGCTGTCCGTACTCACGGATCTGCGCAACAACTCCGTGCCTTCCTCACCGGGCATCGCGGACTCGACGGCGAGAACATAGCGCGGCGGGTGGGACGCGGTGACGCGCCAGCGGAACTCGTCGAAGGTCGCTACGCGACCGACCGGTGTCAGCGGCACGATGGCGCCCGATCCGAGTTCGATTTCGAGTTGTGGTCGCTCTTGGTCGCCACGAGTCGAGAACCAAACTCCGACTGCGAGTAGCAGCGCAGCCGCGGCGAGGGCGGGGAGCCAAGCCGATGTCGAACGACGCCGGCCGACTCCCAGACGCGTGCGAAGGTCCTTCAACACGGCGTCCTCGAACGCGGGCGCAGCGCCGCGCGCGGCTTCGTCGAGGATCCGTTCGCGATCGCCGGCAACCTGCTTCAGCAGTTTCTGCATCGGGTCCTCCCTCGAGCTCATGCCGAATCCTCCCCACGCACGTCGCCATGGTTGCCGGGACGTTCGCCCGGGTTGTGTCCGAACTTCGGTCCTAGACGGCGCCGAAGTCGATCCATCGCGACTCCGTGTCGAGTCTTCAACGTGCTCGCGGGGATGTTCCAGCGGCGCGCGATCTCGTCGAACGTGAGGTCGTCCAGGTTCTTCGCTTCGATCAGCGCGCGTTCGTCGGCGCTGAGGAGCGCGAAGGCCTCGTGGAACAACGCGATGTCGAGCATTTCGTCGCGCGAGGGGTCGAGCTGCGACGGCTCGGCGACCGCATCGAGCGGAGTCGCGGCGTGTCGCCAATGTCTGCGGACCCGATTCAGGAACGAATTGCGGCAGAAGCAGAACACCCAACGGTCGAGGATCCCGTCGGGCGGGAATTGCGGGAGGTGTGCAAGGATCTCGGTGATCGTGTGTTGCGCGAGATCCGCAGTGTCATCGGAGTCGAGGGGCCGACCGGCCGCACGGTTCATCGCGTCGACGATGCGCGGCACGCACCGCATCCGTTCGACGAATTCCTCGCACGCTCGGGGCTCGCGTGCGACGACGCGACGAACGAGTTCATGATCCGGGATCTGCGGGTTCACGGGTGGCGGTCTTATCGTCCGAAGCAGGCTGTTCACGAGGTTTCGGTCGATGCGGAACCAACTCCCGACGGTGAGTTCGGTCCCATGCGCCGACATCGACGCACGGGTCGGATCTTGCATCGAGGGTGGCTCGGTCCCGTGCAAGAAATCCGGCTCTCCGCGCGCGTCGCGCGCGGAGAGCCGGTGCGTCCGAGTTCGATTCCTAGCCATGCGTCGGACCCGAACTCGACGACGTCAGTCGAACAGCCCCTGCATGTTCGACAGATAGGTCTGCGGCACGGCCTGACCGAACGGGAAGTAGACCGCCTGCTCGGCCTGGTACATCCCGTTGTTCAGTGCCGGCGAAGACTGGACCGCAATGCCGTGGTTCGACAGGTCCCATGGTGAGCCGTAGAGCCCGGCCGCCAGCGACTGGACGGGCACGAACGTCCGCGTCGGGAACGGGACGACCCAATTCACGTCGAAGCCGGAGGCGAACCCCGGAAGCGTCACGGCCGGCACCGCCGAGCCCGGCCAGGTCGAGAACGTGAGACTCGCGGGCGGCGGCGGCAGCGGGTTCGGTCCGATCAACGTGTGGAAGCCGACCTGCGGGTACATGTAGATGTGCGCGCCGAGCGCCGTGGCGACCGGCGGCACGAACAGTTGCCCGGCAAGTCCCGCGAGCGTGGCCGGGCTCGCGTGGATCACCGAGTCGTTCGCCATGCCGCAATCGATCAAGATGCCGGTCTCGTCGAATCCGATGTCGACTTCGGGCCCGGCGGGAAGCGTGTTCAGCGTCGTCGCGAGCGTCGCTTGGACGCGCGGATTGCCGTAGCCCTCGCCGTCGAAGTCGAACGACGAGAACGGGCAACCGATGTCGAAGTGCTGCGTCTGGTTCACCGCGCGGAGCAGTTGATTCAGGGGCCCGGTCCCCGCATTGACGAGGAAGGAGTCCGGGACCAGGCGCCAGTCGTATCCGACGCCGACGGGAGATCCGAACAGCGTCAGCAGTTCGCCGACGAATGCCGGATCGAGCCCGGCCGTGAGTCCGTTCGGGTTCAGCGGGTACGGCGAAGGAACGGGGAACGGGAACGCCGAAGGGCTGATCGGCACCGAACGCGGTACGGGTGCGAAGGGTGGAACGGTCGGCTGGATCATCCCGCCGATCGAAAGGAGGGAGCAGAACGCCGGGTTCATCGTGCCCTGGAACGGTCCGCTTTGCGGCCCGACGACACTCGGGTCGAACGCGTTCGACGGCCCAGCATTGGTTCCGATCTGGCACGTCACGTCGGTGATGTCGATTCCGAGCATGCTCGTAGGAGGCGTCGCGTCGTAGGCGCGAATCAGGTTGCTCTGGATGTTCGGGTTTCCAACGCCGCGCAGTCGATCCTCGGTGTCTCCTGCCGCGCCGAGGTCACAACGGGGATCGGTGACGTCGCAGATCGCGACGTTGTGCGTCGCCGCACTGAGACCGCTCGGCGCGCTCGGCGTCGGTTCCCAGGTCTGGATCATCGTGTTGTTGAAGATGTTCAGGTACACGTCGGCGTAGCCGGCGTCGATGCTGCCGCCAGCGGTCGGACCGGTCAGGGGCGGATCGTGCGGCGGTTCGCCACCCTCACCGGGCTCTTCACGCTCCGGCGGATCCGGATCGTGCGACGGGTCGACGTACGTCGCGCCGAGCCACGGATGCACCATCAGGATGCCGAACCACGGGCCGATCAGCGGAGTCGGTTGGTTCGAGCGATCGAGCAGATCGAACACGCAGTTCGAGATGCGGCCGAAGATCGGGCCGTTCGCGGACTCGGCGTACACCTGGATGTACGAACCGCGCAGCGTCACCGCGTCGAGCATCTCGTCGTAGGCCAAGTTCGTGAGGCCGCTGAAGTCGAACAGCACTTCGAACCCGGGGAACCGCACGCCGCACGTGCAGTCTCCGTTCAGATCGAGCGGCACGAACGGCGCCGATGCGAGCGTCGAGCCGTCACCTTGGATGATGACTTCCTTCGCACCGATGCCTTGGACGTCGATCCAATCGACCATCGTGATCGGGAACGTCTCGCCGGTCGTCTGCACCGAATAGATGCCCGGGTTGATGATCACGAGGCCGCGGTTCGTCGCGCCGAGCGGGCTCCCGGTCGCCGCCGGGATCTGCGCGACCAGACCCTGGATGGCGCCGTTCACCGTGAGGAACGGCAATTGGCTGTTGTTGATCTGGCCGATGAAGTCGACGCCGAACGTCGCGTCGACGTACGCGATGTTCGTCGTGACTCCGGCGTTCTGACAAGGTGCCGGCGACTGCGCGACGGACGACGTCGCGAGCGGACCGACTCCGAACATCGAGGCGGCGGCAAGCCACCAACCCGCCCCGCGCCCACGGCGCGGGGTTCGATCGTGATTCGAGAACATGGGGGGAACTCCGTGAAGGGACACTTGGATCGGCGGGCGCGCTCGCGCTCCGCCGATCGTGATGTGTCGTCGATTCCGCGCTGGACGGCTCTGATTGGCAGGTTCTCGAACCCCGTGAGCGCGCCCGTCCGCACGCGAGTTCGTCGCGTCGTCCTCCCCAACGGTGGAGTTCGCGCGCCGAACGAGAAAAGCCAGCCGAGACGGCGATAGTCTGCAACCATTCCGACCCCACGGGACACTTCAGAGCGGATCCCCAACTCTTTCGGAGCTTTCCCATGCGACCCCGGAACTTCCTTCGCGGTCTCGCACTCGCCGTCGCGTACGCGCTGGCGGCGACGGCCACCGCCGTCGCCGCTGAACCCACGCTGACCTGGGCGGATCGGCACTATCCAGTGCCGACCACGATCGACCTCACCGCGTCGTGGCGCGGCATGGCCGTCGGCGACTTCGACGGCGACCGTCAACCCGACTGCATCGTTCGCTGCGTGCCGTCCGGTGAATCCGACGGAACGCTGGTCTTCATGCAGGCGCCGGACACGTACGAGAGCATCTCGCTGCTGTCGTCGAGCATCACCGCGAACGACATCGCGACGTACGCAGGTGGCGGTCCGGACGGCGCGGACGCGCTCGTCAGCGTGGGGCCCTCGGGCTTGAGGTCGTGGCGCCGGTCGACGACGCAGTCCGGCTACACGTCGACCGTCGAGGTCGGCTCGCCGCTGCTCGACGCGCAGCTCGTGCGCGCGGTGAGAAACGCAGCGAGACAATTCGACGTCGTCGCGTCCGACGGACTCACGGTGTACCGCGTGACGCTGTCGTCGAGCGGCAACTCGGTGGTCCAGTCGTTCTCGCAGACTTCGTCGATCGTCGACCTCGAACTGTTCGACTACGACGGCAGCGGTGATCTCGACCGCGCGATCGTGTCGCCGGACGGGCTGCGCATTCGGCAGGCCGACGGAACCACGACGCTCGCGGCGACCGGAAACGGCAAGTTCGCGGCCATCGTCCGCCATCGAGGACGCACGACGGATCAAGTCGCGTTCGTCACGCAGGACGCCGGCACGTCGTACTTCTGGTGCCAAGTCGTCGGCAATGGCCACCTCGAAGCGCCGATCGCGCTCGGGCCGATCGGTGTCGCCGACGTCGTGTCCGCCGATCTGCTCGGCTCCGGCGCCAGCGAACTCGTCGTCAGCCATCGTGCGAGTTCGTGGCAGGTCGCCCTGCCGAACGTCTCGACCACCACGGCCTCGTCGGCGACGTTCGATCAATTCACCTACCAATTCGTCGAGATCGCGCCGATCACCGTCGACTTCTCGACGAACGACGCGACGCCGGGGATCGCCGACTTCGACAACGACGGCGACCTCGATTGCGTGTTGCCGTGCCGGCCGACGGCGTCCGTCTACATCGGGCGCAATCAGCTCGTTTCCGAGAACGAGCAGCGCCTGTTCCCGCGCGCCGGTCCGGGCGGGTTGCCACAACTTTCCGTGTACGACTACGCGAGCGAAGTCCGCTTGCAGCTTTCGCTCTCGTCACCCGGGGTGCTGCCGCCGACCGCCGAGTGGGACCTGATCGAGGTCAAGGCGTGGTGGGGTCAGGTGGGCGAGGCGATGGTGCGTGACCTCATCGCGCACGAGGTGGTCGCAGCCGACTTCGAGTTGTCGATCGCCGCGACGCTGGACATCCTGTTCGAGTCGCCGTGGCAGCCGCTTGCCGGGGATCGGTTGTTCCTCGAGGTCCGTCCGATCGAGGTGAACTCCGACACCGGCGACTATGCGTCCGTCGGGCCGACGACGACGATCGTGGTCCTCGGCGTGGACGTGGACTTCGATGCGTACACCGGTGAGTTCGACGAGCTGTACCTCGGCACGCAGAGTCCGCCGATGGCGGTGCCGTTCACGGTGATCGAGGAAAGTGGACTCGGGTTCGACTCAGGAGATCCGAGCCCCTACGCAGCCCACGAACCGGACGATTCGATGTCGCCGCCCGATGCCACGGAAGACGTTCGGATCGTCATCGTCGACGTCGAGTCCGGCGGCTGGCCGATCGTGGTCTTCGGTTCGAAGGGCGGCGTCAACACCGGCGGCGCGAGTTCGCCGCCGAACATCGATCCGTTCAATCCGACCGTGCCTCCGCCCGATCCGCCGCGCCGTCCGCCCGAAGGCCCGTGAGGCGGTAGCGGTCCGACTACCCGCGTCCGTACACCCGGTACTGCGCGAAGTAGTACGGATGCCGGAAGCGCGGATCGGCGACCAGCCGCGCTCGCGCCGCGCGCATCGCCTCCGTCGCGGACCGACCGTCCGCGACGGAGGCGATGAACGCGTCGAGCAGTTCGAGGCTCGCGTCCAGGTCGACCGGTCCCGTCGGCAGCACGACCGAGCGCGTGCCGGCGCGCAGGAACGCGCCGCCGAGGTGTTGGGCTCCGTCGTCCCCGGCTCGGCGCGGACCGGCGCCCGCTGAGCACGTCGCGAGGAACACGACGTCCGCGGCGTGCGTGCGCTCGACGTCGGCGCAACGGAACTCGCCTCGATCGGCCTCGCTCGCGGTCAATGCGAGCGCTGCGGGTCGCGGGAGACCCGGCGTGACGAACCCGTGCGCGAGGATCACCTCGACGGCCGCGGTCGACGCGTCGAGTGCGGCCACTGCCGAAGTCGTCGCCGCGTCGTCGACCAACAGCGTTCCGGCGCCGGGGAACGCCTGGAGCCACGCTCGCATGCGACGGTCGTCGACGGGGAGATCGACCAAGCGCGCGTCGAGCGCGCGGAGCTCCTTCGCCGGCGACCGGGCGGCGATGACGACGGCGCCCGCATCCGCGGCGCGGCGCGGCGGATCGTGCGCCAGTGTCCACGCGACCGGGATCGACGGCCACACCGTGATGGCGTGCGACACGCACAGCAGTTTCTCGTCGAGGACCATGGCCTCGAGCGGCATCGCTCCGAGCACGTCGGCGCCCGAGAACGCGATCGCGGACCAGCCCCGAACCCGTGCGCGCAATGCGTCGGGCACGAGTTCGTGGCCCAATCGACGACCGAGGCTGGTCGCGACCGCCGTTTGATCGGTCCGAACCGCGTCGCCCGGATCGTGGTCCGGCCGAATGCGGATGCACTCGTTCAGCGCGGCGAGTTCGACCAGCGTGACGCGGCTGTTGCTCGACTGCACGTGGACGATGCCGTCGCGATCGACGGCGAAGACGTGATTCCCCGCGGGTGCGAAGACGTGGAGCAGCAGTCCTTCGCCCGGCCGTAGCAACTCGTCGCGGATCCGTTCGATCGACGGCGCCGTCGCGCCGAATTCTTGCGCCAGCGTGCCGGCCGCCTGCGCTCGGACGAGCAGGTCGAACGCCTCGCTCGGGTCGCCGCCTCGTTCGACGTGGCCGGTGATCCACGCGGACACGGCGTTGCGGATCGCGGCGTAGTAGAGCGGCCCATCGCCGTCGTCGGTCCGTGGCAGTTGCGCGAACGCTTCGAAGCGTCGCTCGATCGCACTCCGCAACTGGGACAGCGTCGTTCGAACGTCGTCCTCCGCCGTTCCGTCCTGGCGAGCGAGCCGCGCCGCGACGACGAGCCTGCGGATCCGCAAACCTGGATCCACGGGATCGAGGCCATGGCGCGTCAAGATCTCGCGCGTGGGCGTCAGTTCGCCGGCGAGGAGATGGGTCTCGGCCAGTTCGGTCGCAGCGAGTTCGCGCTCGTAGGTCCCGCGGCTCGTCGACGCGGCCGCGCGCTCGAGGCGTTCGACGATGTCCTCGTGCAAGCACCGGCGCGGATCCTGGCCGTCGAGGCGGCTCGCGATGGCGGCACGCAGTTCGGCGAAGTCGGCGAGCTCGGGGTCGGACCACTCGCGCGCGGAGTTCGCCGCAGCCTCGCACGCGTCGAGTGCGGCGCGCTGGGATCCGCTCGCCAGCGCCGACGCGATCTCCAGGCGCAACAGGCCGCGAACGCGATCGCGGGTCGCACCCGCGCCGAGCGCAGCGATGCGATCCCGCAGGGTCGCCACCCAGGTTCGTAGGCGATCCGGGGTTCCGAGTTCTTGCTCCAGGAAGCAGCGCACCTCGGCGACGCTACAGGCGGTGTCGGCCAGCGCGGCGACGTTCGAGTCGCGCGACCGTTCGTCCGCGAGGTCCAACCACGCGAACGCTTCGCGAAGCCGCTGCTCGCGCCGCAACGCGTCCGCACAACTCGCCGCGAGCATCGGACCGCAGTACGGCGCGGCGTCGATCCACTCGCGCAACCGAGGCTCGACCTCGTCGACGGCGCGGCCACCCTCGCCGAGGTCGGCGCGCTCGCGGATCAAGAAGCCCTGCACGTACGCGCGCGGTTCGGTCATCGCCGTCGCACCGTTCGTCACGTCGCGCGCGGCTTCGAGCCATTCGACGAGCGTGGGACGAGGGATGCCGTGGAGCTCGCGTTCGCGTTGGGCGAGCAGGACTGCGTTCACGAATGCCTTCGCGGCGTCGGCGTCCATCGTCTCGCCGCGCCGCAGCGATTCGAGCCCACGCTCGATCTCGACGACCGGGGATGGGTGTGTCGGCGTTTGCGCGAGTCCCGCGCACGCGAAGCCGAGCGTGGACGCGGCCCAAGTGCCTGTCAGCGCGAAGCGTCGAACGATGCCGAATCGACCACGTCGCCGGCGGCATCCATGGCCAGCACTCGCCATCGAATGGCTCCTTGTATGAGTTCGAGCTGGCGCGCCGTCGGTCGATGATGCGGTTGGCCGAGATCGGACTCGCGGAACAACTCGCGCCCCTCGGGGGTCGAGACGATCAATGCGTACCTCGCGGCTGTGCCGCGCCGCAAGCGCCAGGCGAACTGGTCGAACGCCGACCGCGGGCCGATCGGCGATAGGCCCTCGATCGAACCGGTTCCGAGTTCGATCGGCGGCCGTGGGTCGTCTCCGCGCGTCTCGACCAAGGCCAGGCCGATCGCGCAGGCTCCGATCACCACCGCGGCGGCCGCGACGAGTCGCCAGTCCGTGCGGCGCACCGGGAGCATGTCGTCGATCGTTGCGCGAGCCCGCTCGGCGAACCGTCGATCCGCCGGGCTTTCGGGAAGTGACCCCGCGATCCGCAGGATCTCGTCCCGGTGCGCGCGTGCTCGAGCGCCGACGCGATCGAAATCGCGATCGATTTGCTCGCGTGGGTCTTCGTTCTCCGTGGTCGTCACGGGGCAGATCCTCCGCCAGCGAGCCGCGGTCGTGGACGGGGATGCGTCTCCGTGTCACCGAACTTCGGAGCGAGTCGGACACGGAGCCGCTCGATCGACGCGTAGTACCAGGACTTCAGCGTGTTCGGCGACCGCTTCGTGCGAAGCCCGATTTCCTCGAACGTGCGGCCTTCGACCACCTTCGCGAGCACGAGGTCACGCTGCTCTGCCGACAATTCCGCCAGCGCGGCGTGGAACTGACCGATGTCGAGGAGCTCGTCGTCCGGCGCGGGGCCGCTCGGAGGATCGTGCGAAGCATCGAGTTGAAGCGTCGGGCTGCGGCGGAGCGCTCGCACTCGATTCAGGAACGAGTACGTGCAGAAATGGTAGGCCCAGCGATCGAGGATCCCGTCCGGAGGGAACTCACGCAGTCGTCGCATCATCTCGGCGAACACATGCTGCGCGAGGTCCTCGACATCGTGCGATTGGAGCGGTCGACCACTCGTGCGATTCAGGGCTTCCAGGATCCGCGGAACACAGCCGACGCGGGCGAGGAACTCGTCCGTGGCCGCTGGTTGGCGCTCGAGGACGCGTTGGATCACGTCGAAGTCGCTGAGTTCGGAATCATCCACTTCAACTGGGTCCGTCGTCCACGCTTCGCTCTTCGTCGCCGGGTACGGACGATACTCCCCCCGAAGTCGAAGGCAACACGAGGACGCGGATGAGCGATGCATCGAGCGGAACGAGCGAGGCACTCTCGAGGGGTGGCGACGAACGGGCTTCGTCCCGCCCGCGCGTGGCGCGGACGGGACGAAGCCGGCAATCCAGATGTGCGTGCGCGTCACGGCCTCAGTCGAAGATGGGCTGCATCGTGCTGATGTGGTTTTGCAGCGCGTTCGGCCCGACGGTCGGGACGAACAGGGATTGTTCCGCCACGTACCGGCCGGCGCTCACGGACGGCTGCACGTCGACGCCGTACTGGTGTGGGGAACCGTCGAACGGAGACGCGTAGGCCAACGGCACGACCGCCGTGATCGGAACCAGGACGACCGGCGGAACGATCGGCGAAACCCACTGCACGTCGAACGATGGCGAGAAGCCAGGCATGAAGAACGCTGGCGCCACGGCACCCGGCCAGATCGAGAACGGCACGACCGGAGGAGCGACCGGCGTCGGGGCCATCACGGTGTGGAATCCCTGGGCGGCGTAGACGTAGATGTGCGTTCCGACACCCGGGTTCTGCAACGTGATCCAAGGCGCCACTGCGGCGATGGTCGCCGCATTCGAGTGCGCCACCGAGTCGTTGCCCGTTCCGGCATCGACCAACACCGTCGTCTCGTCGAAGCCGATGTCGGCCTCGAACGTCAGCGGATTCGCGCCGCTCTGCGACACCGACGCGATGGGCTGCGAGCGTGGGTTGCCGTACCCGTCCCCGTCGAAGTCGAACGACGACGACGGCGTGCACGCGAGATCGAGGTGCTGCGTGGCGTTCGCGGCGCGCAAGACCGGGAACGTCGAGAGCGTCAGCGACGGCCGCGTACCGGCGTTCTGATACATCGAGTCGGGGACCAAGCGCCAATCACGGCCCGCGGTCAGCGGGATCGCGCCCAGCGACGTCATCGCTTCTCCGACGAAGCCGGGGTCGATCCCCGCCGGGAATGGGGACGCGAAGGTATTCGGATTCAGCGTGAACGTCGTACCGAGGCCGACCGCCGGGTTGCCGTTGACGACTCGGGGAGTCGGCGAGAGGCCGAGGATCTGCGAGCAGAACGAGATGTTGCTCCCGGCGACCGTCGCCGGATCGAACGCGTTCGACGGACCGGGATTCGTGCCGATCGCAGCCGTCGTGTCGCTCGCGTCGATCCCCATGAACGAAGTCGGGGCCGAGGCAGCGGGCGCAAAGCAGCGGATCAGATTGCTCTGGATGTTCGGGTTGCCGACTCCTCGGAGCGTCGTGTTCGGATCGGCGTCGCCCGGTCCCGAGCACATGGGATCGTTCACGTCGCAGATCGCCACGTTGGACTGCAAGGATAGTTGTGCGCCGACCATCGTGACCGGATCCGGGATCCACGACTGGATGAAGGTGTTGTTGAAGATGTTCAGGAAGACGTCCGCGTAACCGATCTCGATCGAGCCACCGGCAGTCGGCAGCTTGAGGAACTCCGGATCGAACTTCGGCTCCGTGATGTCCACGTGGCTCGGGTCGATGTAGTCGAGTTCGAGCAGCGGATGCACCATGAGGATTCCGAACGACGGCGAAAGGAGCCCCGGGTATCCGAGTTCGTCGAACAGGCAGTTCGAGATGCGGCCCCGGATCGCGCCGTTCATCGACTCGGCGTAGACCTGAATGTCTCCGCCTTGCAGGGTGAAGCCGTCGAGCATCTCGTCGTAGGCCAGGTTCGTGAGGCCACTGAAGTCGAACAACGCCTCGAGGGTTCCGGTGCGAGTGCCGCAGTCACACGCGCCGGTCTGCGGGCTCGGTAGGAAGAAGCGACCTCCGATGCGCGCACCGCCGTTGCCTTGCACGACCGTCTGCTTCGCGCCGATGCCCTGGATGTCGATCCAATCGACCATCGTGATCGGGAACTGCTCGCCGGTACCCAAAGCGTTGGTCGTGTAGATGCCGGGTCCGACCATCACGAGCCCGCGGTTGGTCGCGCTTCCCGTCGTGCCGAGGACGGCGGCCAAGGAACTCACGGCGTTGGTGATCGTGCGGAACGGGCGGTTCGGGTTACCCGGCACCGCCGTCGAGTCATTGCCGATCGTGGCATCGACCCAGGCCGTGGTGTACGGCGCGCCGCCGATCGCCGGCGATCCGCACGGCAGCGGGGTCTGCGCGGTCGCTGCTCCGCTCACGAGAGTGAGCGCGCCCAACAAGGACAACAAGGGACCGGCCCCGCGCGACGTGCGCGGGGTGAGACATGAAGCGGACATTGGGGGATCTCCTCGGTTCGAGAGACGCGTCGGGAACAACGACGTTCCGACACCGCCGCAATGTCGCCGCGTGGACTCCAGTTGCGGGAATCGTCAGGAGATCGTCGGAGTGTTCGCCTCGCCGCGCGCGACCTCGAACAACGGCCAGCGCTGGAAGCCACACGCCCGCGCGAGCAACGATCGCGGGAACGTCTCGATCGTCGTGTTGAACTCGGTGGCGCAGTCGTCGAAGAACGCGCGATCGTGAGCGATCTTGTCCTCGAGTGCGACGAGTTGGTCGTGCAGCGCGGAGTACGACGCGGACGTGCGCAGTGTCGGGTACTTCTCCGCCAGAGCGAGGACCTGAGCGACTGCGCCGCGGATCGCCGACTCGGCGCGGATCGCGGTGCGCGCGTCCTGGTTCGCCGCCTCGGTCCGTAGCCGCGCCAATTCCTCGAACGTCGTGCGCTCGTGGGCGGCCGTCGCCGCGACGATCGTCGCCAATCGAGGTACGAGATCGAAGCGCTGCTTCAAGTCGACGTCGATGTGGCGCCACGCCGCGAGCGTTCGCGTCCGGTACGCGACCAGCGTGTTGTACGCATGGATCAACCAGAACCCGAGCGTGACGCTCACCGCGATCGCCGTCGCGATGCCGGCTTGGGCCGGCTCGAACTTCGCATCGAGGACGGATGCGTGGAAGTGCATGAGCGCGCCGTATGCCGCGACGAGGACGCCGACGAACAACAGTCCGAATCCGAACCCGCGCATCCAGCGTTCACCGGACTCGGCGCCACGGATGAACTCGTCGCGCGTCCGACGACACGTCAGCAAGGGGATGTTGGCGTGGGCCTCGAGCGCGAGTCCGTCCTCGCTGACGCAGCCGAGCGCGCTGCGCTCGTCGCCGAGAGGAAGGTAGTTCGCGTGGTAGCGCCGGCTCCACTCGTGGTCGTAGCCGGTCGATTCGAGGTCGTGGAGTTCGGCGGTCCTCGGGTCGATGCGGATGCGATCGGCGCCGTCGACGAGGTCGAACACGACGCCCTCGACATCGCGTTGGACGACCGCCCAGTAGGTCTCCGTCCGCGTGCCGCCCTTCGACGTGCGGACGGTGCGCGTGCGTTTCTCCTCGACCGTGTACGCGAAGTACACGCAACGCTCCGCGAAGCGCGGCACGCGGAGCGGCGACGCGCACTCGACGATGCCGCGCACCCACGCGTCGTCGCGCGCATTCAGCAACCGGATCGGCAATGCAGGTGCGCGTGCGTAGATCCAGTTGCGCGCGTCGGCGCGCCGCGCTCCGACGAGCAGCGCGATCGCGATCAGCAGCGCGATGCCACCGCCGACGAGGCACGGCACGACCGCAGGATGATCGACGGCGAACGCGATCATCGGCCGCCGCGCGCGAAGTGACGGTCGAGCAGCATCAAGCCGCCCCAGGACTGCGCGTCGCACAGCTCTTGGTCGAGCAGTCGCGCGCGCGCGTCGTCGAGCGACATGCGATGCAGCGTGATGTCCTCCTCGGGCTCGAGGCGCTGCGCGACCTGCGTTAGGCCTTCCGCCAAGAAGTAGTAGGTGTGTTCGGTCGACACGCCCTTGTACGGCGCGAACGCACCGAGATAGGTCCAACGGGACGCGATCAGGCCCGCCTCTTCCTCGAGTTCGTGTTCGGCCGCATGGCGCGGATCCTCGCCGCGTTTCATGCCGCCGATTGGGAACTCCCACAGATGGCGGCCGAGCAGGTAGCGCCATTGCCGGCACAACAGCGTCGTGCCGTCGTCGAAGCGCGGGATGATCCCGACGGCGCCGGGCATGTCGACGTAGAAGTACTCGCCCTCGCTGCCGTCGGTGCGCACGTAGCGATCGACGCAGTAGCGGTGCCAGGGGTTCTCGACCAGCACCTTGGTCGCGATGCGCGTGAATGGGGGTTCGCTCATGCGTGGAGTGTAGGAACCGGCGCGACGAAGCGACCCCGACGGGCTGCTAGACTCTGCGCCTTCGCCGCCGGGAGGCCGCATGCAGCAGCACGTCGCGTTCGTCGTTCCGTTCCGCTTCGAAACGTCGTTGCGCTTCCTGCGCGCGGCGCTCGACGTGCCCGGTTGTGCGGTGAGCCTGCTGACGCAGGAGCCGCAGGAGGCCTTCGATCCCGAGCTGCGCAAGCGCTTGGCGGGCTTCCGCCAAGTCAAGGACGCGCTGTCCGCCGCGAGCCTGGTCGACGGGGCTCGGCAGCTCGCGCAGCAACTCGGCCCGGTCGATCGATTGATCGGCGTGCTCGAACAACTGCAAGTCCCGCTGGCGGAAGCGCGCGCGGCGATGCGCTTGCCGGGGCTGTCGGTCGAGGCCGCGGTGAACTTCCGCGAGAAGTCGCGCATGAAGGACGTGCTTCGTGACGCCGGCCTCCCCTGCGCGCGGCACGCGAAGGCCACGAGCCTGGCCGAGGTCAAGAGCTTCGTCGCGTTGGTCGGCTACCCGCTGGTGATGAAGCCGGTCGACGGCGCCGGCGCACGCAACACGTTCCGCATCGAGAACGACACGCAGCTCGCCGAAGCGCTCGGTTCGTTCCCGCCCGATCGAACGGCACCGATGATGCTCGAGGAGTTCATCGTCGGCGACGAGCACAGCTACGACGCGGTCGCGGTCCGTGGCGAGGTCGTGTGGCATTCGATCAGTCGCTACTCGCCGTCGCCGCTGACGGTGAAGGAGAACGACTGGATCCAGTGGACCGTGCTGCTGCCGCGCGAGATCGCGGGTCAAGAATACGCCGGCATCCGCGCGGTCGGGCCGCGGTCGTTGAAGGCGCTCGGCGTCGGCACGCAGCTTTGCCACATGGAGTGGTTCCGGCGCAAGGACGGCTCGGTCGCCGTGTCGGAAGTCGGTGCGCGGCCGCCCGGCGCGCAGTTCACCACTCTGATGAGCTGGTGCCACGACGTCGACATGTACAAGGCGTGGGCGCGCTTGATGATCCACGACACGTTCGAGCCGCCGCAGCGCAAGTTCGCCGCGGGCGCCGCGTACCTGCGAGGCCAAGGGCACGGCAAGGTCGTTCGCATCCAAGGGCTCGACGTCGCGCAGAAGGAACTCGGTCATCTGGTCGTCGAAGTGCGCTTGCCGAAGGTTGGTCAGGAACACGCCACCACCTACGAAGGTGATGGCTACGTGATCCTGCGCCATCCCGAAACGAAGGTCGTCGAAGACGGACTGAAGCGCTTGGTCTCGATCGTGAGGGTCGAACTGCAATGAACGTGCTCATGCTCTCCCCCGGCTTCCCGCTCGAGATGAGCTACTTCACGCAAGCGCTCGCGAAGATCGGCGCGCGCGTGATCGGCGTCGGCGAGCAGCCGGTCGCCGCGTTCTCCGAGGACACGCGCAAGGCGTTGTCCGCATACGTCCAGGTCAAGTCGCTGGTCGACGAGAAGGGCGTCGTCGACGAGATCCGCCGCGAGGTGACCGGACGTGGTCACCGAATCGATCGCATCGAATGCCTGTGGGAGCCGTTCATCATCCTCGCCGCGCAGCTGCGCGAAGCCCTCGGCGTGCCCGGGATGGACGTCGCCACGGCGCTGCCGTTCCGCGACAAGGAAGCGATGAAGGTGAAGCTCGATGCCGCCGGCATCCGCACGCCGCGCCACGCGAAGTGCTCGAGCGAGAAGGAGTCGCGCGCGGCGGCCGAACGCATCGGCTACCCGCTGATCATCAAGCCCATCGCGGGCGCGGGTTCGGCCGACACGCACCGCTGCGACGACGCCAAGCAATTCGACGCGGCTCTCGCGGCCACGCGTCACGTGCCCGTCGTTTCGGTCGAGGAGTTCATCGACGGCGAGGAGTTCACGTTCGACACCATCACCGTCGACAACGTGCCACGCTTCTACAACGTGTGTTGGTATCGCCCGCGGCCGCTGATCCAGCGCCAGCACGAGTGGATCTCGCCGCAGACGATCGCGTTGCGTGATCCCGACGCGCCGCGCCTCGAATCGGGCGTGAAGATGGGCTTCGACGTCATCCGCGCGCTCGAGTACCCGTACGGCTTCACGCACATGGAGTGGTTCCTGAAGCAAGACGGCGAGGCCGTGTTCGGCGAGATCGGCGGTCGCGTGCCCGGCGCGCGAACGTCGGACCTGATGAACTTCGCGACCGACTCGGACGTCTACGTCGGCTGGGCGCAAGCCGTGTGCTTCGGCCGCGTCGATCAGCCGTTCCCGCGCAAGTACAACGCCGCGTCGGTGTTCAAGCGCGCTCAGGGCCAGGGTCACATCCAACGCATCACGGGTGTCGAGGGCTTCCTCGCGCGCTACGGCCAGTACGTGGCCGCGATGGAGTTGCTGCCGGTCGGCGCGCCGCGCCGCAACTGGAAGCAGACGCTGATCTCCGACGGCATCGTGATCGTGCGCCACCCGGAACTCGCATCGTTGTGCGAGATCGCGGACCACGTCGGCACGGACATCCAGCTCTATGCCGGTTGAGTCGTCGTCGCGGCCAGCGCAAGACGACCCGATGGGGAGGGGCGCGATCCGCGCGGCTCGGCTCTCCGCGCGTCGCATCGCGAAGCACGGCGACTTCGCCGACGTCGCGCTGCCGCCCTTGCCACCGATCCCGGGTCAGGTGTCGCAGAGCGAACGCCGACTGCTCTATTGGCTCGCGGCGGCCACGTACACGGGGCAGGGCGCGATCGTCGAACTCGGCAGTTGGCTCGGGCTGTCGTCGGCGCATCTCGCTGCAGGTCTGCGCGATTCCGGATTCGCCGGTGAGCTGCATTGCTTCGACCGCTTCACGTGGGACCAGAAGAAGCCGGTCGACGTCGGTCGCGTGCTGCGCCTCGGCGACGACACCACGGACGTGTTCCTCGCACACGTGAAGCCCGTGTTCGATCGCGTCGTCGCGCATCGCACGGAGATCGAGTCGATGCGTTGGGACGGCGGTCCGGTCGAGATCCTGTTCCTCGACGCGCCGAAGGGTCGCAAGCCGTTCGTGCACGTGCTGGCGTTGTTCCAGGCGCACCTCGACCCAGCGTCCAGTTACGTCGCGTCGCAGGACTTCGGCTTGCCGACGGCGTTCGCGCAAGCCTTGTGCGTGGGGCGCTTGCTCGACGTGTTCGAACTGCGGCACACGGCCGGGTACACGGCCGGGTTCACGCTCGCGCGCCCGCTTCCCGCGGAGGCGGAATTGCGCGCGCGTCTCGATCCGAAGCGCTTCACGGTCGACGAAGACCTGCGCACGTGGGACGCGATGCTCGAACGCATCGACGATGCAGCGTTCCGGGAGCGTCTGCGTCCGGGGATCTGTTTGCACCTCGTGCGCCGCGGCGAGACGCGACAGGCGCTCGCGCGCCTGCGCACCATGCGCTTCGACGACTCCGCGCTCGCGCTGTGGCGCAAGTTCGCCGCGGAGCCCGACAAGGCCGAGAAGTACGACGCCTTGTTCCGCGAACTCGGGGTCGCGAGCAAGCCCGCCGGTGGCTGGCTCAGGCGCTTGTTCGCGCGACCGTGACGGTCGCTCGAGATTTTTCGGTCCACACCTGCGGGTCGGGGGCAAGTTCCCCCTGATTCGAGTGTCTCGAGTGTCGGTTCGACGCACGGACGTCGACTTCGGAGTCAGGGGCGAAAAGCGCGTGACGCATCACGCGGGCCCTGGATTCCAGACACAGACACGTGGAGGTGTGCGATGCGCAACATTCTGATCAGCCTGCTGACCTGCGCCGCCCTGACGGGCGGTTCCGGCGTGCTGTCGGAGCCTGCCGGCGCATCGCAACTTCTGCGTGAAACGCTGGTTGAGGCGATTCGCGTCGGCCAGGCGAGCATCGAAGCGGGCGCCCCGGAGCAGGCCTTGGCGGCGTTCCAGGCCGCGGTCGAAGCCGACCCGTCGCAGCCGATGGCGTGGTTCGGACTGGCCCGCGCCCACCGTCAAAACGGGGACGAGGCATCGGCCAAGGCCGCGATCCGCGAGGCGAAGCGCCGCATCGCGGGCGCCGATGACGCCGAGCGCGCGGGGATCTTGGGCTTCCAGCAGGGGATCAGCGCCGAGCACCTCGTCGCAATGCGGTGAGGAGCGACGGGCCGGGTCGCTCGGCTCGACCCCGGCTTCCGGTCAACAGCCCGTTGAGGAAGTCCCGTGGTCGCCAGGACGTCGGCATCGTGGCCGAGATCGAGGCGCGAGGAGGAGGCAACTTCAAGGCAAGTTGGTGACGACGAGCAACGAAGAGCTCGGGCACGAGGCCCCGTCCTGGCCCACGAGACTCTTTCAACGGGCTGTCAACCGCCAGCGTCCCACGCGTCGGCGACGCGCGTCACTTCCGCAACGAACTCCGCGATCAGACCGTCCGTGTTCGCGTACCCCTCGAACCGCCCGAGGATCTCCTCGGTGCGGGGATCGAGGATCAAGTAGTACGGCTGCGCGGTGATGCCGGTCATGCGCTCCTGGAAGTCCGCGTTGAACTTCGCGTCGGGACGCTCACCGTCCACGTAGAGCTGTGCGCGCTCGTATCGTTCGAGCTGTGCCTTCACCCGCGGCAACGGGAACACGTTGTTCTCCATCGCTCGGCAATTCGCGCACGTGATGCCGGTGAAGTCGAGGAACAGGGGCCGATCCAGCGAGATCGCCGCGGCCTTCGCCTCGGCGTACGTGGGATGGAACGCGAGATGGTCCGACTCGCCGGTCGAGCCAGCGCTGCCCAGGTGCGCGATGCCGTAGCCGCGCGGCGGTAGCCAGCCGTCGAGGATCGACGGGAACTTGGTGCCGAAGAAACCCGACGCGAGATAGAGCGAGAACGACAGGAACGTCACGCCGAACATCAGGCGATACGGTCCGACACCAGCGTTCGGATCGTCGTACGCCGTCTTGACGATGCCGAGCAGGTACAGCGCCGCGACGCCGAAGATCGCGACCCACGCCGTGAGCATCGTGGGCCACGTGATGATGCCCCAGTTCCACAGCAGGTCGACGTTCGAGAGGAACTTGAACGCGAACGCGAGTTCGAGGAAGCCCATCGTGACCTTGACCGCGTTCATCCAGCCGCCGGCTTGCGGCAGCGCGCGCAGCGTGCTCGGGAACAGCGCGATCAGGAAGAACGGCAGAGCGAACGTCGACGAGAACGCGATCATTCCGAGGATCGGCCGCAGGTAGCTGCCGTCGGCCGCTTCGACGAGCAGGCCGCCGACGATCGGCACCGTGCAGGTGAACGACGTCAGCGTGAACACGAAGCCCATCAACAGCACGGAGACGACACCGGTCCGCTTGTGCTGCATCTCGGCGGCGCCGGACACGAGGAAACTCGGCAGGCGCAGTTCGAACGCGCCGAGCAACGATGCGGCGAAGACGACGAACAGCGTGCCGAGCGTGAGGTTGACCCAGCCGTTCGACGCGATCGCGTTCGCGCCCTGCGCGCCGGAGAACACGGCCGTCAGCACGCCGAACAACGTGAACGTGACGACGATGCCGAGTGCGTAGACGATCGCGAGGAACACCGAGCGAGCGCGACTGCCGCCGGCGTCCTTGCTGAACACCGACACGGTGATCGGGATCATCGGGAACACGCACGGAGTGCCGAGCGAGAGCAGCGCGGACAGGATCGCCGCGACCAGGAACGCGCCGAGCGAGGTCTTGGCCTTGACGCCGACCGCGGGCTTCGCGGCGCTCGACGCCGCGGCCGCATCGGACTTCGTCGGCGGTGACGCGGCTTTGTCGCCCGCGACCGACTGCAGCGACGCGCGCGCCGGATCGGCAGCGCCAGCGACGATCGTGAGGGGAGCGCCGAACGTCAGCGTGTGGTCGTCGCACGTGCGGTCGTCGCATGCTTGGCCACGCATCGTGCCGACCAACGTGACCGTGTTCGGAGCGGTCCCCGCCGGAACGCGGAACGGCTGGCGGAACGTGACCGTGCCGGTGTGGAACAGGACTTGTTCACCCCAACCCGGGTCGAGCGTCCACTTGCCGGGATCGAACGTCAGCGTGCCCTCGGGCAGCAGCGCGTTCGATGCGGCGTAGCTCAACGTGGTCGGGATGCCGAGGCCCTTCGGCGAATCCGGCGCGTAGGTGTGCTGCCCCTTCTCCATCGACAGCTTCAACACCAGCGTGACGATTTCGCCAGCGCGCGCCGTTGCCGGTTCGATCGCGGCTTCGAGCGTGACGCGATCGGTCGCAAGTGTGGCCGGAGGCGTGGAGGGCGTGTCGTCGCCGTCGTCATCCGCAGCTTCTTCTTCGTCGTCGTCGGCGACGTCATTCGCATCCTCTGCGGCCGTGTCCGCCGCGGTGTCGCCCGCGACGGCAGCGGCATCGAAGGCACCGATCGCGACGGTGGCGAGCAGCGGATGCGTCTCGCGCGTGCACGTGCGGTCGTTGCAGATTTGCAGCGTCAACGTCCCGAGCAGCGGGAGCTCGCCAGGCTTGGCCGCCGTGTCGACGTCGAAGTCCTGCTCGAACCAGCCATCGGTCTTCGCGTACGTGCGCACGGTGGCTTTGAACGCGGGGTCGAACTTCTCGTGCGACGGCGCGAAGCGCATCGCACCGACGGGGACGGCGCCGGGCCCGGACGTCCACGCGATCTTGGCGGCTTCACCGCCGCCCTTCGGCGAATCGGGTGCGTAGATCCAATGCGCGGCCGGGACCGATGTTCCGATGCGCAGTGTCACGCGCGCTCCCGGACTAGCGGCCGCGGGAGTCACGGTCGTCGTCAGGACGACCTTGTTCTTCGGCGCCGCGAACGCCTCGGCGGCGAACACGGCGATCACGGCGACCATGGCGACCATGACCAGAAGCAGCGCACTCGGCAGCAGACGACGCATGCGGGACCTCGCTCGACTCGAACCGGACCAGAGCCGCAGACAATAGGGCTTGGATACGCGACGCAGCGCGCTCGGTTCGCCTCAGTTCCAACTTTGCGCAGCGCGCTCGCCGCGAGGTTCCTTGTAACCTGCCGCGTTCCATGACCCTGATCTCGCTCAAAGACGTCGACTTCGGTTACGGCGGGCCGCCGCTCCTGCGGCAAGTCTGCGTCGGCATCGAGCCCGGCGAACGCGTTGGTCTGCTCGGCCGCAACGGCACCGGCAAGTCGACGCTGCTCTCCCTCGTGCTCGGTCGCCTGGTGCCGACCGCGGGTGTGATCGCGAAGCGCTCCGGACTCACGATCGCGGAGCTTTCGCAACGACTGCCGAGCGACGTCGTCGGCCCCGCGCGCGACATCGTCGCGCTCGGTCTGCCGGGGTTCGGCGAGAAGCTCGCGAGCTACCACCGCTTGACGCACGACATGCCCGCGCATCCGACCGCGCGGCAACTCGAGGAACTCGATCGCCTCATCCACGAGATCGAAGAGGCCGGCGGCTTCGCGCGGGAATCGGAGATCGAGCGCGTGCTCGATCTCGTGCGCGTCGAGCCCGAGGCCGAATGGTCGACGCTGTCGGTCGGTCGCCGCCGCCGCGTGCTGCTCGCTCGTGCGCTCGTGGCCGCTCCCGATCTCCTCGTGCTCGACGAACCGACGAACCACCTCGACGTCGAAGCGATCGAAGCGCTCGAGGACGTGCTGTTGCGCGTGCGTTCCGGCCTGTTGTTCGTCACGCACGATCGCGCGTTCTTGCGCCGCCTCGCGACGCGCGTGTGGTTCCTCGATCGCGGCAACGTCAAGAGCTACGGCTGCGGCTACGACGAGTTCGTCGGGCGCCGCGACGCGGATCTCGAATCCGAAGTGCTCGCGAACGCCGAAGCGGATCGGCTGCTCGAAAAGGAAGAGGCCTGGGCGAAGCAGGGCGTGAAAGCGCGCCGCACGCGTGCCGCGGCCCGAGTGCGTGCTCTCGAGGGATTGCGCGATCAACGCCGGCAGCGCAAGTCGGTGCTCGGCAGCGCGAAGATCGACGTCGCGCACGCCGAGCGCTCGGGCGACCTCGTGGTCGAGTGCAAGGACGTCGCCTTCCGCTACGGCGACGCGCCGCCGCTGTTCTCCGCATTCGAGACGTTGATCCAACGCAACGACAAGATCGGCGTGATCGGCAAGAACGGCGTCGGCAAGACCACGTTGCTGCGCCTGCTGCTCGGCGAACTCCAACCGACGTCGGGTCGCGTGCGTCACGGCGTGCGCCTCGAGGTCGCGTACTTCGACCAATTGCATCGCGAACTCGACGAGACCAAGACCGTCGCGCAGAACGTCACGCCGCTCGAACACGTCGACATCGGTGGCCGTCGCCGGCACATCGTCGGCTTCCTCGGCGACTTCCTGTTCCGGCCGGAGCAAGTCCGTGGCTCGGTCCGCGACCTGTCGGGCGGCGAACGCAATCGCCTGTTGCTCGCGCGGCTGTTCACGCGGCCGTCGAACGTGCTCGTCCTCGACGAACCGACCAACGACCTCGATGCCGAGACGGTCGAAGTGCTCGAAGACCTGTTGGTCGAGTACCCCGGCACGATCCTGTTGGTCAGCCACGATCGTGAGTTCCTGAACCGCGTGGTCACGAGCACGCTCGTGCTCGAGGGCGACGGAACGATCGGTGAGTTCGTCGGCGGGTACGACGACTGGTTGAACCAGCGCAAACCGCTCGCGGCCACGCCGGCGCCGAAGTCCGAGCCCGTGCCGATCCTCGCGCATCCCGCCGCTCGCACCGCGACCGACAAGGGCCGCAAGCGCACGTTCGCCGAGTCGAAGGAACTCGCGCAGCTCCCCGCGCGCATCGAGGCCTGGGAAGCCGAACGCGAAACCGTGCACGCCGCGATGAGCGAGCCCGGGTACTTCACGCGCGACAAGGGCACGATCGCCGACGATGCGGCGCGCGTCGCGAAGCTCACGCAACAACTCGACGCGGCCTATGCGCGCTGGCAGGAGCTCGAGGCGTTGCCCGGGTGACCGCGCCTCGCGGACCGCTGGCCGCAGCGAACGCGCCGGACGGCCTGCGAACGACGCGGCATCACACCGAACTCGAGTCGCCACGAGGTTGCATCGGCGAGTCCGGTTCGTCACGATTCCGGCTCGACCCGATCGACGGAGCAGTTCGATGCTCGACTTGACCTCCCTGCGTTCTCGCGTGTCCGTGTTCGTGCTGTTGGTCGCGTTCGGCGCGCTCGCTTACTTCAGTGTTCGTGAGGTCGAGAAAGCGCAGAAGGAGATCGACCTCATCCTCGACGAGGGCGTGGTCGGGCTCGATCGTGCCGAGGACATGCTGCAGTCGCTGCTCGACCTGCGCGCGGCCGTGATCTCGTCGCTGTTGCCAGCGACGGCCGCGGATCGCATCGCGTTGGCCCGCGAACTCGACGATCGTTTGGCCGCGCTCGATCGACAGAACGACCGTTTGGCCGAGCTCCAGCTCGAACACATGCTGCGCGAGGACGAGAGCCTCGCGCTGAAGGGACTGGTCGACGTCGCCGAGGAGTCCGTGCGTCAGATCGTGACGCAGATCCGCACGCCTGGCGGTGACGTGGCGGTCTCGGTGCGCGATGCCACGGACGTCTCGGCGGAAATCGACGCCTGCGCGGCCGAGCTCCACGCTCTGTCGACGCGCGTCGCGGGTCGCGCGCGCGTCGCCGACTCGGAGATCCCCGACGCGCTGACGAACGCGCAACATCTGACCGTCGCCATGGCGTCGCTGTCGTTCGCGATCGCGCTGTTCGGGCTCGTGCGCGTCGTCGCGTCGCGCCGCAGCGCCGTCGCCGAATACGTCGCCAAGCGCGCGCTGGGTCGCACTGCGCGGGTTCCGGTCATGGCCGCGCCCGAACCGCGCTTGCGCATCGTGCACGTGCTCAGTCACACCGACGCGACGCGCGGCGGAGCGATCCAAGCTCTGCTGCTCGCGCGCGAACAGAAGCGTGCGGGACACGACGTCGTCGTGATCGCGAACAGCAAGTCGCGGCACCGGGCCGCGCACGCGACGTTCCGGCCGTGGATGGACGCCGGGATCGAGATCCGTTTCCTGCCGATGGGCGCCCCGCAACGCGTGTGGATGTCGCCGCGCGGCGTCATGCGCATGCGTTCGTTGCTGCGTTCGATCCCGCACGACGTCATCCACGTGCATCGCGATCGCGCGCTGCTGTACGTGCTGGCGGCCACGGCGGGCATGGAGCCGCCTGCGCTGATCTCGCAGCGCGGGACGACGCGGCGGTTCCGCCACGTCGTGATCGCGGTGGCGCACCGATCGCCGTGCGTCCATCGCATCGTCGCCGTCGCGCAGGCGGTGAAGGACTCCTTGGTCGAGCAGAACGTCGACGCGGCGAAGGTCGAAGTCGTCTACGGCTCGTTCGACGTCGGGCGCTTCGATCCGGAGCGCGTCGACCGCGCGCGTGCGCGGCGCGAGCTCGGCATCGCCGACGATCAGTTCGTGCTGCTCGCGCTCGGCGAGCTGAATCCGCGCAAGGACCCGGCGACGTACATCGACGCGTTCGCGCGCGTGATGACCACGCATCCCGAGGTGGTCGCGCTGCACGCGGGTGACGCGAAGGCCGAGCGCCGTACCGAGTACGAACGACTCGGAGCCGAGCGCTGCGGTGAGCGATTGCGTTTCCTCGGATGGCGACCGGACGTGCCGGAACTCCTGGCCGCAGCGGACGTCGTCGTCAATGCGTCGGTCGGGGACGAAGGACTCACGGGCACGGTGCGCGAGGCGCTCGCGATGGGCAAGGCCGTGGTCTGCACCAAGACCGACGGCAATCCGGAGCTGATCGAAGACGGCGTCACGGGCATCCTCGTGCAGAAGCGCAAGCCGGAAGTCATGGCACGCGCGATCGAGACCCTGCTCGCCGATCCCGCGCTGCGCGCGCGTCTCGGCGCGGCCGGGCGGCAGCGCGTCCTCGAGCGCATGACGCTCGCGGTCCGCGTGCCGCGCGTCGAGCAGATCTACCGCGAGGTGCTGGCCGAGCGCCTCGCAGCGGCCGGCCCCGGCCGGGCGGCCCCGGTCGGCAACGCCGCGCTGCCGCCCTGAGCCCAGCCGCCGCGGACTCGGCGCGGGGGTGGAACGGGATGGTCGAGCGACCAACCGCCGCAGTTGGGAAGCAGTTGGAGGTGCGCTAACATCCTCCACCTTTGACCGCCCCGGGAGATCCCCATGTTGGAAGCCGTCATCGTCAGCGCGTGTCGGACCCCGATCGGCAAGTTCCAAGGCGCGTTCGCGTCGATGCGTGCGCCCGAACTCGGCGCGGTCGCGATCAAGGACGCCGTCGCTCGTGCGGGGCTGACGGGGTCCGACATCGAAGAGGTCATCTTCGGCTGCGTGCTGCAAGCCGGACTCGGTCAGAACCCGGCCCGTCAGGCCGCGCGCGGGGCCGGCCTTCCGGACGCGATCGGCTCGGTCACGATCAACAAGGTGTGCGGCTCGGGTCTGAAGTCGGTCATGCTCGCCGCGCAGGCGATCCGCGCGGGCGATGCGAAGTGCCTGGTCGCCGGCGGCATGGAGTCGATGAGCAACGCGCCGTACCTGCTGCCTGCGGGGCGCAATGGCGCGCGCCTCGGCCACACGCAACTGCTCGACGCCATGGTCCACGACGGCCTGTGGGACATCTACAACGACTATCACATGGGCATCACGGCCGAGAACGTGGCCAGCCGCTACGAGATCGGCCGCGATCCGCAGGATCAATTCGCCGCGAACTCGCAGAGCAAGGCCGTCGCGGCGATGAAGGCCGGCAAGTTCGCCAAGGAGATCACGCCCGTCGCCGTGCCTCAGAAGAAGGGCGAGCCGGTGATCGTGCGTGACGACGAAGGCCCTCGCGCCGAATCGACGGTCGACGCGCTCGCGAAGCTGCGACCCGCGTTCAAGAAGGACGGCACCGTCACGGCCGGCAACGCCTCGACGATCAACGACGGCGCCGCGGCCGTCGTCGTCATGGAAGCGAAGGAAGCCGATCGTCGCGGTCTGAAGCCGCTCGCGCGCATCCTCGGCTACGCGACCGGCGGCATGGCGCCGGAGTGGGTCATGATGGCGCCGGTCGAGGCCGTGAAGAACTTGAACGGCAAGCTCGGCCTCAAGGCCGACGCGTACGGCGTCGTCGAGCTGAACGAAGCGTTCTCGGTCCAAGCGCTCGCGGTATCGCGAGAGTGCGGCTTCGACCCGGCGCGCGTCAACGTGAACGGCGGCGCGGTCGCTCTCGGTCACCCGATCGGAGCGTCGGGTTGCCGCGTGCTGGTCACGCTGCTGCACGCGATGGAGCAGAAGAACGAACGGCTCGGACTCGCGAGCCTTTGCCTCGGCGGTGGCAACGCCGTGGCGCTCGCGGTCGAGCGCATCGGCTGAACTTCATCCACGAACGCCAGCGGCCGCGCGAGCGGCCGCTTCGCGTTGCAACGGAACTCGCTCGGTCCATCAAGGCATCACACGCAGGATTCACATGAACCAGATCGGCGTCATCGGCGCGGGCACCATGGGCAACGGCATCGCGCAAGTCTTCGCGTCGACCGGCCACCAGGTCACGTTGGTCGAGCTGAAGGAGGACCTCCTGCAGCGCGGTCTCGCGATGGTGAAGAAGAGCCTCGAGCGACTCGAGTCGAAGGGCAAGCTCGCGCCGCAGACCGTCGACGGCGTGCTCGCGCGCCTCAAGGGTTCGACGAAGCTCGTCGACGTCGCGCATTGCGACCTCGTCATCGAAGCCGTCACCGAACAGCTCGAGGTCAAGACCCGCGTGTTCCAGGAGCTCGATCGGATCGTCAAGCCCGAAGGCATCCTGGCCTCGAACACGTCGTCGATCTCGATCACGAAGATCGGCGCGGCGACCAAGCGCGCGGATCGCGTGATCGGCATGCACTTCATGAACCCGGTACCGCTGATGACGTTGGTCGAGATCATCAAGGGTCTCGACACGTCCGCCGACACGCTGAACCTCATCGTCGAAGCGACCAAGAAGCTCGGCAAGACTCCGGTGATGGCGAACGACTACCCCGGTTTCGTCGCGAATCGCATCCTGATGCCGATGCTGAACGAGGCGATGTACGCGCTCATGGAAGGCGTCGCGACCGCGGACGCGATCGACGAGATCATGAAGCTCGGCATGAACCACCCGATGGGGCCGTTGCGCCTCGCGGACTTCATCGGGCTCGACGTCTGCCTGTCGATCCTCGAGGTCCTGCACAAGGAACTCGGCGATCCCAAGTACCGGCCGTGTCCGCTGCTGCGCCGCATGGTCGCCGCCGGTCACCTCGGCAACAAGACCGGCCGCGGCTTCCACGTCTACGCCGCGACCTGAACCCGCGATCCCCGACCCGACCCGCAACGACGACGTCACGGAGCTCGACGCGATGGACTTCAACCTTCCCGAAGACCTGGTGCTGCTACAGCAGACCGTGCGCAAGTACGCCGACGACGAAGTCGCTCCGCGTGCGGCGGAGCGCGATCACTCGCACGAGTTCCCGCTCGCGTTGGTGCGCAGCGCGGCCACGCTCGGCTTGATGGGCGCGTCGGTCCCCGAGGAGTGGGGCGGTTCGTCGCTCGGCAACCTCGGCGGCTCGATCGTGACCGAGGAAGTCTCGCGCGTCGACGCGTCGCTCGGCGTGACGCTTTCGGTCCACAACTCGCTGGTCGCGACGCCGATCCTGCGGTTCGGTTCCGACGCACTGAAACGCAAGTACCTGCCGAAGCTGGCCAGCGGCGAGTGGCTCGGCGCCTACGCGCTGACCGAGGCGCAGGCCGGATCGGACGCCGCCAATCAAGCGACGAAGGCCGAGAAGCGCGGCGACACCTACGTCCTGAACGGCGTGAAGATGTGGATCACGAACGGAGCGTTCGCCGACGTCTTCATCGTGTTCGCACGCACGTCGATGGACGATCCGAGCAAGAAGCACAAGGGCATCTCGGCGTTCGTGGTCGAGAAGACCATGCCCGGCATCCGACCGGGCAAGACCGAGGAGAAGCTCGGCATCCGCTCGTCGTCGACGACCGAACTCGTGCTCGACCAGTGCGTGGTGCCGGCGGCCAACGTGCTCGGCGAAGTCGGCAAGGGCTTCTCGGTCGCGATGGACACGCTGGACGGCGGCCGCATCGGCATCGCGTCACAGGCGATCGGCATCGCGCAAGGCTGTCTCGACGCGTCGCTGAAGTACGCCAAGCAGCGCCATCAGTTCGATCGGCCGCTCGCCGACTTCCAGGCCATCCAGTGGAAGCTCGCCGAGATGGCGACGTCGATCGAGTCCGCGCGCTTGATGGTGCGTCGCGCCGCGTGGCTGCGTGATCGCGGCGAGGCTTGCTCGGTGGCGGCGTCGATGGCGAAGATGCAAGCGTCGGTGATGGCGAACCGTTGCGCCGAGGAAGCCGTCCAGATCCACGGCGGCGCGGGCTACACCACCGACTTCCCGGTCGAGCGCTTCATGCGCGACGCGCGCATCACCGAGATCTACGAGGGCACGACCGAGATCCAGCACCTCGTCATCGCGAAGCACGTGTTGGCCGCGACCTGACGGAGATCGATCCGGCGTGACCTCGACGATCCCGCGAGCGAAGCAGTGGCAGCAACGAGCGCAATCCGGCGATCGGGTCGCGCTCGCACGCCTGCTCACGCTCGCGGAGCGCGGCGGTGACGAGTTCGCGGAGGTCCATCCGTCGATCCACGCCGGCAACGGCCGCGCGCATCGCATCGGGTTCACCGGACCGCCGGGCGCCGGCAAGAGCACGCTGGTCGAGGCCTACGCACTCGAGCTGCGCAAGCGCGCGCAACGCGTGGCCGTGATCTGCGTCGACCCGACCAGCCCGTTCACGGGCGGAGCGTTGCTCGGTGATCGCGTCCGCATGAATCGGCTGACGCTCGATCCCGGCTGCTTCGTGCGGTCGATGGCGAGCCGCGGCTGGTTCGGCGGCCTCGCGCGCACGTCCGAGGACGTAGCGGACGTGTTCGATGCCGTCGGGTACGATCGCGTCCTCATCGAAACCGTGGGCGTGGGCCAATCCGAGATCGACGTCGCGCGGGCCGCCGACACCACGGTCGTGGTGCTCGTCCCCGGTACCGGCGACGCGGTGCAGGCCATGAAGGCCGGGCTCATGGAGGTCGCCGACCTGTTCGTCGTGAACAAGGCCGATCGACCCGGAGTGGAACGCGTCGTCGCCGAGCTGGAAGAAGTCCTCCAGTTGCGAGCCGACGGCGCGCACAAGCCGGCGATCGTCCAAACCGTCGCGATGAACGGCGAGGGCATCGACGAGTTGTCGCGTTGCATCGACGAGCACCGCGAGCATTGCGCCGCGAGCGGTCAGCTCGCGACGCGAAGGGCGGCGCGTGCGGCCGAGAAAGTGCGACGGCTGCTCGAGCAGGCTCTGCGGGATCGTCTGTTCGCCGGCAAGGGCATGGAACGACGGATCGAGGAAGCACTCCAGTCCTCGGAACCGCGATCGCCGTACGCGGTCGTGCGCGAGTTGCTGCAGGAGCTCGGTCTGGTGAGCAAGGAAACGAGGAAGCCGTGACGCCGAAAACCCCCTCGACGACCAGCGACGTGAAATCGGACGCCCTGCACGCGCGCGAGAGCGCCGTGAAATCGATGTCCGGTCTCGAGCTGAAGCCGTACTACGTCGGCGCCGACGTCGCCGGCCTCGACGAGACGCGCGACCTCGGTGTGCCGGGTGAGTACCCGTTCACACGTGGCATCCATCGCACGATGTATCGCGGCAAGACCTGGACGATGCGCCAGTTCGCGGGCTTCGGCACCGCGCGCGAGACCAATCAGCGTTTCCACTACCTGCTGAAGAACGGCCAGACCGGACTCTCGGTCGCGTTCGACTTCCCGACCATCACGGGCTACGACTCCGACGATGCGATGAGCGAAGGCGAGGTCGGCCGCTGCGGGGTCGCGATCGCGTCGCTCGCCGACATGGAGACGCTGTTCCAGGGCATCCCGCTCGATCAGGTCTCGACGTCGATGACCATCAACGGTCCGGCCGCGGTGCTGCTCGCGTTCTACATCGCGGTCGGCATCAAGCAGGGAGTCGCGCTCGACAAGCTGCGCGGCACGACGCAGAACGACGTGCTGAAGGAATACATGGCGCAGAAGTCGTGGTGCTTCCCGCCGCAGCCATCCATGCGCGTCGTCGGCGACGTGATCCAGTACTGCGCCGGCGCCGTGCCGCAGTGGAACACGATCTCGATCTCCGGTTACCACATCCGCGAGGCCGGCTCGACCGCGGTCCAAGAGCTCGCGTTCACGCTCGCGAACGGCTTCACCTACGTCGAGTTGGGACAGCAGCGCGGCATCGACGTCGACTCGTTCGCGCCGCGGTTGTCGTTCTTCTTCAACGCGCACCTCGACTTCTTCGAGGAAGTCGCGAAGTACCGCGCCGCGCGTCGCATTTGGGCCAAGCGGTTGAAGGAGCGCTACGGCGCGCAGAATCCGCGCTCGATGCTGTTGCGGTTCCACACGCAGACGGCAGGCGTGTCGCTGACGGCGCAGCAGCCCGAGAACAACATCGTGCGCACCGCGTATCAGGCGCTGTCCGCGGTGCTCGGCGGCACGCAGTCGCTGCACACCAACTCGATGGACGAGACGCTCGCGCTGCCGACCGAGAAGGCCGTGAAGATCGCGTTGCGCACGCAGCAGATCCTCGCGCACGAGACCGGCGTCGCGAACGTCGCCGACCCGCTGGCCGGCTCGTATTTCGTCGAGGCGCTGACCGACCGCATGGAAGCCGAGGCCGAGGAGATCTTCCGCAAGATCGACGCGATGGGCGGCGTGATCCGAGGCATCGAGAACGGCTGGTTCCAACGCGAAATCCAACGCTCGGCCTACAAGGCGCAACAGGATCACGACAGCAAGGCGCGGATCACGGTCGGCGTCAACGAGTACGTCGATCACGACGAGGAGAAGCTCGAGATCCTGCGCGTCGACCCGAAGTCCGAGACCGAGCAGGTCGCGCGGCTGAAGGAACTGAAGCGCACGCGCGACGACGCCAAGGTCAAGGCCGCGCTGGCCGCGATCCAGCTCGCCGCGCGCAGCGGTGACAACTTGATGCCGAAGCTCATCGACGGCGCGCTCGCGTACTGCACGCTCGGCGAAATGATCCGCACGCTGAAGGCGGAGTTCGGCGAGTACCACGAACCGCCGATGTTCTGAACCGATCGCTCACGGAACGAGGAACGCTCGATGGACCCGTTGGACCCGCAAGACAAGATCCGCGTGCTGGTCGCGAAGCCCGGCCTGGACGGTCACGACCGTGGCGCGAAGGTCGTCGCCGCAGGGCTGCGCGACGCCGGCATGGAAGTGATCTACACCGGTCTGCATCAGACCGCGGAGATGATCGTCGAAGCCGCGATCCAGGAAGACGCCGACGTCGTCGGACTGTCGATCCTGTCGGGCGCGCACATGACGTTGCTGCCGAAAGTGAAGCGCCTGCTCGACGAGAAGGGTGCGGGTCACATCCTGATCACGGGCGGCGGCATCATCCCCGACGACGACCTGGTCGAGTTGGAGAAGCTCGGGATCGGGCATCTGTTCGGCCCGGGCACGGCGCTCGAGCGCATCGCGGCGTACATCCGCGACGAAGTCGGCAAGCGGCGCGCGGCGCGCGTCGAGTGATCCTGGCGATGGAGGCGTCCCGATGACCGGACCGCGAGCAGACGAACCGCAGCGCGAGATCCTGAACGTCGACGAGGCGGCTCAGCTCCTCGGCGTCTCGCTGAAGACGTTCCAGAAGGTGCTGCGCGAAGGCGAAGTGCCAGGCCGCAAGATCGGTCGCGAGTGGAAGTTTTCGCGCCGCGCGTTGATCGCGTGGGTCGGCGACGGCCGTTCGGCCGACTTCCTCGACGTCGACGACGAGGCCGACGGCGCCCGCGCACCCACCGAAACGTCGACGCGCTCCCTGCGCGACGCGACTCCACGGCGAGCCCCTGCGCAGCCACACCTGCATTCCACACCGCCCGCACCGACGCAGCCTCCGACCAGGAAGCGGGCCGACCACGAAATGGCGTTCGAGGAAGATTGATGACCGACACCACGACCGACTCCACCGCGTTCAATCTCGACCTCAGCGAGGAGCAGACGCTCCTGCGCGACACCGTTCGTCGCTTCGCGGAGGAGGAAGTCGCGCCACGCGCCATGACGATGGACAAGACGTCCACGTTCGACATGAGCCTGTGGGCGCAGATGCGTGAGCTCGGCCTGACCGGCGTTCCGATCCCGGCCGAGCTCGGCGGCGCGGGCATGGACACGATGTCCTACATCCTCACGATCGAGGAACTCGCGCGTGTGTGCGGCTCGACCGCGTTGACGCTCGCGGCGCATGTGTCGTTGTGCACGTATCCGATCTTCGCGTTCGGCAGCGACGAGCAGCGCCGCAAGTACGTGCCCGATCTCGCGTCGGGCAAGAAACTCGGCTCGTTCGGCCTGACCGAGCCGAACGCGGGTTCGGACTCCGGCGGCACGCAGACGACGGCGGTCCGCAAGGGCGATCGCTACGTGCTGAACGGCACCAAGATCTTCATCACGAACGCCAACATCGGCGAGACGTTCATCGCCACGGCGAAGACCAGCGACGAGCCCGGCGGCCGCGGTATCTCGGCGTTCATCGTCGAGAAGGCGTACAAGGGTTTCCGCCTCGGGCAGAAGCTCGAGAAGCTCGGCACGCGCGGCTCCGATTGGGCCGAATTGATCTTCGAGGACTGCGAAGTCCCGGTCGAGAACCGCGTCGGCGCCGAGGGCGAAGGCTTCAAGACCTTCATGAAGACGCTCGACGGCGGCCGCATCTCGATCGGAGCGATGGCTCTCGGTCTGGCGCAAGGCGCGTACGAGCGCGCGAAGAAGTACGCGAAGGAACGCGTCACGTTCGGCAAGCGCATCGCGGATCACCAAGCGATCGCGTTCAAGCTCGCGGACATGGCGGTCGGCATCCAGTGCGCGCGCCACCTCGTCTACCACTCGGCGCGATTGAAGGACGCGGGCCGCCCGTTCGGCTTCGAGTCGGCGATGGCGAAGTTGCACGCGTCCGAAGTCGCGATGAAGGTCACCTACGACGCGATCCAGGTGCTCGGCGGTTACGGCTATTCGACCGAGTACGAGGTCGAGCGCTTCTGGCGCGACGCCAAGCTGTGCACGATCGGCGAAGGCACGAGCGAAGTGCAGCGTCTCGTGATCTCGCGTCAGATCCTGAAGTGAGCGCGTCGCGCGCGGAATCGCGCGCCTTCGAAGGACAGCAGCCATGGCATTCATCGTCTCCGCGTGCCGCACTCCGATCGGCGCGTTCTTCGGCCAGTTCTCCGAACTCTCGGCCGTCGATCTCGGCGTCCACGCGGTCAAGGCCGCGCTCGAACGCGCGCGGGTCGACGCCGCGCTCGTCGAAGACGTGTTCTTCGGCAACGCGCGTCAAGCCGGCGGCGGGCCGAACCCGGCGCGCCAGATCCTGATCAAGGCCGGCCTGCCGCAGACCGCGATCGGTGTGACGCTGAACAAGGCGTGCGGCTCGGGACTCGAAGCGATCGTCCAGGCGGCGCGCGTGATCGACTGCGGCGAAGCCGACGTCGTCGTTGCCGGCGGTACGGAATCGATGACGCGCGTGCCGTTCGAACTCGATCTGCGCCAGGGCTTCCGGCTCGGGCACGCGACGGTGCACGACGGCAACTTCCGCGACGGCTTCTTCTGTCCGATCGCGGACCAGTTGATGGGTCGCACCGCGGAGACGTTGGCCGAGCAGTACAAGATCACGCGCGAAGAGCAGGACGAGTTCGCCGCGGCGTCGCAGCGCAAATGCGAACTGGCGCGCAAGGCGGGGCGCTTCAAGCGCGAGATCGCGCCGGTCACGATCGTCGACAAGAAGGGGGTCGCGAAGGTGTTCGACACCGACGAGCACCCGCGCGATGGGGTGACCGCGGAGCAGATGGCGAAGCTGCCCGCGGTGTTCAAGAAGGACGGCAGCGTCCACGCCGGCAACTCGTCGGGAGTGACGGACGGCGCGGCCGCGCTCGTGCTCGTCAGCGAGAAGAGGCTCGCCGAGCTGAAGCTGAAGCCGCTCGCGCGCGTGCAGGCGTGGGCCTCGGGCGGAGTCGATCCGAAGGTCATGGGCTTGGGCCCGGTGCCCGCGACGAAGAACCTGTTCAAGAAGATGGGCGGCCGCGTCGAGCTCTACGACTTCGACGTGATCGAACTCAACGAAGCGTTCGCCGCGCAAGTGATCGCGTGCAACCGCGAGATGAACTTGCCGATGGACCGCGTGAACCCGAACGGCGGCTCGATCGCGCTGGGTCATCCGATCGGCGCGACCGGCGCCCGCATCGTCGTGACGATGCTCCACGAGATGGAGCGCCTGGAATCGCCGCGCGGCCTAGCGTCGCTGTGCATCAGCGGCGGCATGGGGATGAGCGTGGCGTTCGAAAGAAGCTGACGCTCGGGCCGCGGGGCCGGATGGTGCTGACCATCCACGCAGCTGGGGGCCAGCGGCCCCCGGGCCCCGTCACACAGACGCCGAAGGCGAGGTGGGGGCCGAAGGCCCCCACACCCTCGTTCGACCGCTCGCGGTCGAACGACCAAAGGGGGGCTTCACAAACGAGCGAAGCCCCCCTTTGGGAACCCCCGCGCCCTTGAGTCGCGCGTGAGACTTCACGCGAAGGGACGTCGAGAACGGGCTCTCGCGGCGGCCGTTCGCCTTCTCACAGGGGCGCAGGGGTGGCTTGCTGAGCTTGCGACTTACGACCCCTGTCCATTTCGCCCCGGGTGACGTACTGACGGGACTCGTACAGCGGATCGCCACAGCTGCGGCGGGCGAGTGAACGGCCGCAGCGAGAGCAGGTCTCGACGTCCCTTGGCGACGGAGTGGTTACTCGGGCACGCGCGAGCTTGGACCCGAGGGAGAACTCCGGGTCGCGCTTCGCGCTCCGCGGTGGCGATTGAAGGAGTGGGGACAGAGCAGATGAGGGGACTGTCCCCACCCGAGCTCGACGGCCATGACGGGGACGGAGGCGGGTCTGTCCCCGATGTGTCCCCCGGCGGCGTTCTTGTCCGGCTGGCCGAACAGGATTGCCGGCGGCATTCTTGTTCAGGTCGTTCCACCGCTTCGCTCGTGCCGCCGGGTACCGCGCCGCCGTCACCGTTTTCCAGAGTTCCGTTCACGTTCACGTCTTCTGACCCGGTCCGCGCTCCGCTCGCGCGGGTGAAAGTACGTCGCGCCAATCCCCCGACCTCCATTCCCCCGTTCCCGCAGTTGCGCGCCAGCCCGGCTCCCGCTGAAATCCCGCGCTTCACTCTTCGATCGGAGGTTGCATCCCCTTGGGCACCGAGATTCGCAAAGTGGGCGTCGTGGGACTCGGCTTGATGGGGTCCGGGATCGCGCAGATCTGTGCGATGGCGGGCCTCGATGTGATCGCCGTCGAGAAGGAGCAAGCGTTCCTCGACAAGGGGCTCGGCCGCATCAAGGGTTCGCTGGCGAAGCTGGTCGAGAAGGGGAAGTTGAGCCAGGCCACGCAGGAGTTGGCGCTGGCGAAGCTGACGTCGTCGACGAAGGTCGCGGACCTCGCCGATTGCGACCTCGTGATCGAAGCGATCGTCGAGGACCTCGGTGCGAAGAGCGCACTGCTGAAGGAACTCGGCGGCCTCTGCAAGCCCGCGACGATCTTCGGGTCGAACACGTCGTCGTTCCCGATCGCCGCGATGGGTGAGGCCTCGGGCCGGCCGGCGCGCATGGTGGGGTTGCACTTCTTCAATCCGGTCCAGTTGATGGCGCTGGTCGAAGTCGTGCGCACCGAACAGACCGCGGCCGACGTGTTCGAGGCCGTGAAGGGATTCGCGAAGGCCGTCGGCAAGCAGCCCGTGATGGCGAAGGACACGCCGGGCTTCGTCGTGAACCGCCTGCTCGTGCCTTACCTCGGCGAAGCGATCCGCATGCTCGAACGCGGCGACGCCTCCAAGGAAGACATCGACGCCGGCATGCAGCTCGGCTGCGGCCATCCGATGGGACCGATCACGTTGCTCGATTACGTCGAGCTCGACACGACGTTGTCGATCCTGCAGGGCTGGGCCGACCGCTTCCCCAACGATCCCACGTTCAAGGTGCCGCAACTCCTGCGCGACATGGTCGCGAAGGGACATCTGGGCCGGAAGTCCGGCCGCGGCTTCTACGAGTGGGAAGGAGACAAGAAGAAATGATCGCTCTGACTCTGACGACCGTCCTGTTCGCCGCCGCGCCGATCGCGGGCGATTTCGCCGTGAGCTTCACCGCGCCCGACCGCGTTGCTCTCGGGGAGAGCGCGAAGCTGGTCGTGGCCGTGAAGAACTCCGGCAAGGCGGCGACCGTGCGTGAACCGATGCTCGACGCGCGCTCGTTCGAGTTCGAACTGACGTTCGGCGACGGCAAGGCCTCGAAGTACACGGCCTATCACCCGGCTTCGTACCAGCCTTCGACGCTGAAGGGCCAGGACCTCGCGCAAGGGGCGACGCTGACGTTCGAACACGCGCTCGTGATCCCGACCGCCGGGACGTGGACGTTCACGCCGATCTGGAACGGTGGCGACGCGCCGGTGCGCGGTGAAGCGAAGTCGATCGCCGTCGAAGGCAAGGACGGCATGGACTCGCTGCTGTGGCACATGGAGACGAAGAGCGGCGCCATGGACGTCGAGTTCTGGACCGACGTCGCTCCGGCGACCGGTCTGCACATCGCCAATCTCGTGGCACGTGGCTACTACGACGGACTGAAGTTCCATCGCGTGATGAAGGGCTTCATGATCCAGGGCGGCGATCCGAAGGGCGACGGCTCGGGTGGTCCCGGGTACTCGATCGAAGCCGAGTTCAACTCGCGCAAGCACGAGCCCGGCGTGCTGTCGATGGCGCGCATCGGCGATCCGCGCGAGCGCCTCGGCGCGCGACCCGAAGCGAAGTTCGCGAACTCCGGTGGCTCGCAGTTCTTCCTGTGTCATGGCGACGCGTCGTTCCTCGACGAGAAGTACACGGCGTACGGCAAGGTCGTGAACGGCATGGACGTCGTCGACAAGATCGCGACGGCTCCGGTCGGTCCGAACCCGATGAGCGGCGAACCGTCGATGCCCGTCGACCCGATCAAAATCGACAAGGCGACGCTGGTGCCCGGCATGCGCACAGTGGCCGAGTCGGGCGCCCCGGCTCCTTCGCCCGAAAAGAAGGACGGTGGTCGATGACGCTGCAGTTCCTGCGCGTCGCGACGCACGACGGCGTCGCGGTCGTCACGATCGATCGCCAGGACAAGGGCAACGCCCTGAATGCCGCGCTGATCGGTGAACTCGATTGCGTGTTCACGGGTCTCGCGACCGACGCGTCGGTGCGCACGGTGGTGTTGACCGGAGCCGGCCCCAAGTTCTTCGTCGCCGGCGCCGACATCGCCGAACTCGACGGCGCGTCACCGGCGAAGCTCGGCGCGACGGCCGCGTACGGCCAAGCCGTGTTCCGCCGCATCGAGACGCTCGGCAAGCCCGTGATCGCGGCGATCAACGGCTTCGCGCTGGGTGGCGGGCTCGAACTCGCGCTGTCGTGCACGTTCCGCTACGCGTCGTCGAACGCGAAGCTCGGTTTGCCCGAGATCAATCTCGGCATCATGCCGGGCTACGGCGGTACGCAACGCTTGCCGCGCTTGGTCGGCCGTGGGCCGGCGCTCGAGATGGTGCTGACCGGCGATCCGATCGACGCGAACGAGGCCTGTCGCCTCGGGCTCGTGAACAAGGTGTTCGAACCCGATCAGCTCCAGGACGCGGCGACGAAGATCGCGACGAAGCTCGCGAGCAAGGCGCCGGTCGCGACGCGGTTCATCCTCGACGCGGCGACGCGAGGCCAGGATCTCGCGCTTGGCGAGGGACTCGCGCTCGAAGCCGCACTGTTCGGGCTGATCGGTTCGACGGCCGACACGCGCGAAGGCTTGAAGGCATTCCTCGAGAAGCGTCCCGCACGCTTCACCGGCGCTTGAGTTCGCGCCGCTCCATCGACACAACGCAACCTCGCGCGACGCGCGAAGACTCTTGAAGGACGAGCGACGATGACGACCGCAACGGACGAACTTTGGATCCTCGGTGGCGCACGCACGGCGATGGCCGAATACTCGGGCACGCCGGGTTTCGGCAAGCTCAAGGACGTCGGCGCGATGGATCTCGGCGCCTGGGCGCTGAAGGGCGCGCTGGCCAGGACCGGCATCAAACCCGAGCAGATCGACCACACCGTGATCGGCAATGCGCTGCAGACGACGGAGTATTCGATCTACGGCGCGCGCCACGTCGCGCTGAAGGCCGGCGTGCCGATCGACAAGCCCGCGTTGACCGTGAATCGGCTGTGCGGCTCGGGCATCCAGTCGATCGTGTCCGCGGCGCAAATGATCCGCTGCGGTGAAGCGCACGTCGTCGCCGCCGGCGGCATGGAGAGCATGAGCCAAGCTCCGCACGTCCTGCGCGGTGCGCGCACCGGCTTGCGCTTCGGCGCGAAGACCGAACTCGAGGACCTGCTGTTCTCGTCCCTGCAGGACCCGATGTGCGGCCTGTTCATGGCGCAGACGGCCGAGAAGATCGCCAAGAAGTGGGGCATCACGCGCGAGGCGCAGGACGAGTTCGCGCTGCGCTCGCACCAACTCGGAGCGGAGGCCGTGAAAAGCGGTCGCTTCGCCGCCGAGATCGTCCCGGTCGAGATCCAGACGCGCAAGGGCGTGATCAAGGTCGACCTCGACGACCACATCAAGCCGGAGACGACGTTGGCCGGCCTCGCGGGCCTGCCGGCGGCGTTCGGCAAGGACGGCACCGTGACGGCCGGCAACGCGTCGGGCATCGTCGACGGCGCGGCCGCGGTCATCGTCGCGTCGGCGACGCGCGCGAAGGAACTCGGTGTGAAGCCGCTCGGTCGCATCGTGGCGTGGTCGATCGTCGGCGTCGAGCCGTCGGAGATGGGCATCGGTCCGGCGCCTGCGATCCGTCAGGTCTGCGAGCGCGCCGGCATCGGCGTCGACAAGATCGATCTGTTCGAGATCAACGAGGCGTTCTCGGCGCAATACCTCGCGGTCGAGAAGGACCTCGGGCTCGACCGCTCGAAGGTCAACGTGAACGGCGGCGCGATCGCACTCGGGCACCCGCTCGGAGCGACCGGCACGCGCATCACGCTGACCCTGTTGAACGCGCTGAAGGCGAGCGGCAAGAAGACCGGCATCGCGTCGGCGTGCATCGGCGGCGGGCAGGGCATCGCCATCCTCGTCGAGGCGAAATGACCTCGCGGTGCGCGGCGGTGGTGGCCTGATGCCGCTCACGCTCGTCGAGAAGATCCTCGCTCAACACGCCGGCCGCGACGTCGTCGCGGTCGGCGAGCGTGTGCGTGTGTCGCCGAAAGTCGTCGCGTTGGACGAAGACGCGGTCGTTTTGTCGAAGCTCGATGCGCTGGCGCCTGGGGCGGTCGTCGACGGGCGGCGCATCGTCGTGTTCGAGGAGGGCTTCCGGGCCGACGTCGACGGACGTTGGCGTGCGCTCGATCGCGCCGCGAGGGCATTCGCCCGCGAGGTCGGCGCCACGTTCGTCGCCGCGGGACGCGGCGGCGCGCAAGTCGTCGAACTCGCGGACCGCGGGCTCGTCGGGCCCGGCGATCTGGTCGTCTCGAGCGCACGCGGCGCGCGTGTGCTCGGTGTCCTCGGCGCGTTCGTGCTCGAGCCGAACGTCGTCGCGCTCGAAGGACTCGTGCGGGATCCCGCGTTCGACGTCGAGGTCCCACGCACTGTGAGGGTCACGTTGCACGGCAAGCCGGGGCGCTGGAGCTCGGGCCGCGACCTCGGCGAGCGCGCGATCGCGGTCGCGGGCGAGGCGTGTGTCGACGCTGTGGTGCAGCTCGAAGGCGTCGCGTACGCCGAGTTGGAATTGCCCGAGCGCATGGCGCTCGCGGACGCGTTCGTCGCGGTGGGGGCGCGTGGCATCGTCTGCGTTCCCGACGAACGCGCGTTGGCATGGACGCGCGCGCGCTGCGCGCGGCTGGTGCGACCGATCGTGCAAGACCACGGCGCCGTGTTGTCGCGATCGATCGACGTCGACGTCGACGGAGTCGATCCGGTGGTGCGCTCGTGCGCGCCCGAGGTCGCGCCAAAGCCCGTCGCGAACTTGCCGACGCTCGCGCTGTCGGGCGTCGTGCTCGGGGGCGAGCACGGCGGTCGCATCGACGACCTGCGGCTCGCGGTCCGGCTGTTGAAGGAACATCCGATCGCGGACGAGCTGACGTTGATCATCGTGCCCGGCAGCCAGCGCGCTCTGCAGCACGCGGCCGAGGAAGGTCTGTTGACCGTGCTCGTGCGTGCCGGGGCGCTGATCGCGCAACCGTCGGCGGGGCTGTTCTCGGGCCCGCGCGGATTCGTCGGAGCGCCCGGCGATCGCTGGCTGTTCACCACGCGTCCGGTCGGTGTTCCCGACGGCGTGCACGCGTTGCTCTCGGGCAGCGCCGTCGCGATCGCCTCGGCCGTGCTCGGCCGCATCGGTCATCCGGACGAAGTGCTGCGGCGCTTGCGTGAGACGGTTTGACGCAGGTCGCGCGGCGCGGTGAACCGAGCCGGTGCTTGCCGTCGCATCGGTGATTCCGCACAATCCCGCGCTTCCGCCGCGTGTGCGAGGTTCCGTGCGAGATGCACGATCGCGAGCGCGGCATCGGCCAAGACGATCGAGTCGGAGCGGACATGGGCAAGCTGCGCGTCGCGGTGATTCCGGGTGACGGCATCGGTGAGGAAGTGACGCGCGAGGCGATGAAGGTGCTGCACGCCGCGGCCGAGAAGTTCGGTTTCGACTACGAGAAGATCGTCTACCCGTTCGGCGCCGAGCACTACCTGAAGACGACGGAGACGATGCCCGAGAGCGTTTTCTCCGAGCTGCGCCAGATGAACGCGATCTTCCTCGGCGCGATCGGCGATCCGCGCATCGAGACCGGCATGCTCGAGCACGCGATCATCGGCGGCATCCGCTTCAAGCTCGACCTCTACGTGAACCTGCGGCCGGTGAAGCTCTTGCACGAGCGCCTGTGCCCGCTGAAGGACAAGGGGCCGAAAGACGTCGACATGGTGTTCGTGCGGGAGAACACCGAGGACGCGTACACGCGCATCGGTGGCATCTTCAAGCAGAGCACGCCCGACGAAGTCGCGATCGCGACGATGCTGTACACGCGCAAGGGCTGTGAGCGCGCGATCCGCTACGCATTCGAAGTCGCGCGCAAGCGCAACAAGCAGAAGAAGGTCACGCTGATCGACAAGGCCAACGCGATCCGCGCGCAGGACATTTGGACGCGGACCTTCGCCGACGTCGCGAAGGAGTACCCCGACATCCGGACCGACCACGCGTACATCGACGCGGCGTGCATGTGGATGATCAAGAACCCCGAGTGGTTCGACGTCGCCGTCTCGCCGAACATCTTCGGCGACATCATCACGGACCTCGGCGCGATGATCCAAGGCGGACTCGGCATCGCGGCGTCGGGCAACTTGCATCCGGGCCAGGTCTCGATGTTCGAGCCGATCCACGGTTCGGCGCCGAAGTACAAGGGCCTGAACAAGGCCAACCCGATCGCGTCGATCATGGCCGTGTCGATGCTGCTCGACTACGTCGGCCAAGAGAACGCCGCGGCCGCGATCGAGAAGTCGGTCGAGACGGCGATCGTCAGCGGCAAGATCCCGTCGCTGAACGCGGGCGTCCTGCCCACCGACGAGATCGGCACGATGGTCGCCAAGTCCCTCTGAACGACGAGCGGAACGCGGAACGAGCCTGCCCGCGATCGTTCACGGCGATCGCGGGCAGGCTCGTTCCACGTGCCGCTCGTTCGACGGCGTGTCGGCCGTCCGGCTCACTCGCCTTCGAGTAGTCCGTACTTCTTCATCTTGCGCCACAACGTGGTGCGAGAGATGCCGAGCTCGGACGCCGCGCGTGCGAGATTGCGCGGGTTGCGTTGGACGGCTTCCTCGACCGCGCGTCGCTCCTCGCCCTCGATGCGGTTCTTGATCGCGCCGCCGTCGGTGTCGATCGGTTCGTCGATGCCGCGCAGGCCGAGGCGCTCGAAGACTTCGGGCCCGATCTCCGCGCCGACGCACATGCTCGAAGCTTGCTCGATCAGGTTCTCGAGCTCACGCAGGTTGCCGGGGAAGTCGTGCGTCATGAGCACGCGCACCGCGTCCCGCGAGAAGCGCGGTGCGCTGCCGCCGCGCGGCCGGTTCTTCTTGGCGTAGTGCGCGAGCAACTTCTGCAAGTCCGCCTTGCGCTCGCGCAGCGGTTGCAAGCGCAGCAGCAACGTGCGCTGTCGCAGCAGCAAATCGTTGCGGAAGCGGCCGGCGCGCACTTCGACGTCGAGGTCCTTCGCGGTCGCCGCGATCACGCGGACGTCGGCGCGCGACGTCGGTAGTCCGGCCTCGCGCACGATCTCGCCGTCGGCGAGGAAGCGCAGCAGGCGTGCCTGCGCTTCGGCGGGCAGATCACCGATCTCGTCGATGAACAGCGTGCCGCGATCCGCATCCGCGATGCGACCGAGCGAGCCGCCGGTGACGCCGAACAGTTCGGCGATCACTCCGATCGAACCGCCGGCACAGCGTTGGACCACGAACGGTCCCGCGCGGCGCGTGCTGCCGCTGTGGATCGCGCGAGCGAACGCTTCCTTGCCCGTGCCGGGCTCGCCGACGATCAACAGCGGCTTGTCGTTCTCCGCGGCGCGGCGCGCGAGATCGACCGCGTCGAGGAACTCGCGGCTGTGGCCGACCAGCTCCTCGAACGGTGAGCCCGCGGGCGTGCCGTCGCCGGGTGCGGACGAGTGCGACGCGAGTTGGATGGCGTCGAGCAGCGCTTCCATCGTGAACGGCTTCTCGAGCACGTGGGAGGCGCCGTTGCGCATGGCCTCGACCGCGACGCCGACCGTCGCGTAAGCCGACATCACGACCACACCGATCTTCGGCCAGCGTGCACGGATGCGACGCAGCAGTTCGATGCCGTCCATCGATCCCATCTTGAGGTCGACGAGCGCGATGTCGAACTGCCGTTGCGTGAGCTCGTTCAGCGCCTCGGTCCCCGACACTGCGGGAGTGGCGCGCATTCCGGCTTTGCGCAGCATCCGGATGACGGTGTCCCGCACCGTCGCCATATCGTCCACGACGAGCACGTTGAGAGTCACGAAGACCCCCTCTTCGAAGTTCCGAGTGCGGCGGCGCGACCCGACGCACAGTTCACGAGGCGACCCGTTTCCGGTTCGAACTCGATCCTGGAAGCCTCATCCCGCCGGATGCTGGCGCAGGCTTCACTCGACGCTCGCTTCTCGAGATTCTGTCGTCGACGTCTAGCGGGGCAGTCGACGAGTGCGAACTCTAGCTTCGGTGTTTCAGACTGACAGCCTCCCAGCCAGCATGTTTCAGCGGCGTTTCAAGGCTGCCACGCGTCGTTCAACGTCTGGATCAGTACGCTCTGCGCGTTCGTAGCGACCGCGGGAAACCGAAGCGTGAAGACGATCTTGCTGCCGGCGTCGACGCCGTTGTCGTACGCGGTCGTCGCGCCGTTGTGGGTCCGACTCGCCGCGGATGCGCGGATCGAACTCATGGTCAGTGCGCGTCACGGTGGTCGAGAACTCGCCGAGCAGTGTCTCGATCGGCCGGTGCGCTACGTCCACCGCGCGTTCGCGCGTTTCGCGAAGGCGGATCTCGCTCTTTGTCCCGGCTTTCATTACCGGCACGGGCGAGCTCGCCTGCGCGTGCAAATGTTCCACGGCGTGTCGTTCAAGAATTACGCCGTCTCCGACGACGTGCTCGCGTTCCAGCGCTGGATGGTGATCGGCGAGTACCACCGCCGCAAGTTGGTGAAGGCCGGGCTCGCGCGGGAGGACGACCCGCGCGTGCTGCGCGTCGGGATGCCGAAGACCGACGCGCTGTTGGGCCCGCGCACGGCCGGGATGGAGTTGCTCGCGCGGCTCGGACTCGACGCATCGTTGCCGACGGTCGCGTACGCGCCGACGCGCTCGGGGTCGGCTGGATCGTCGCTCGAGGGATTCGGTCTCGAGGCGATCGATCTGCTGGCCACGCTGCCCGTGAACGTCCTCGTGAAACTGCACGATCGCTCGGACCGACGGTTCCGAGCCAAACTCACGCGCGATTACGCGGCCGAGATCGAAGCGCGTCATCGCACGGGTCGCGTCCGCATCGTTCGAGCGCACGACGTCGTGCCGGTGTTGCAAGCCGCCGACGTCCTGGTGTCGGACCTCTCGAGCGTCGCCAACGAGTTCCTGCTGCGCGATGCGCCGGTCCTCTATCTGTCGACGCCCGAGCACGAAGCGAAGATCAAGTCGTCGGCGCAGCGCCGATTCGGCGATGACGACGACGCGTCGTTCGATTGGATGCGCGCGGCGGGTGACGTGGTGCCGAGTGCGGAAGCTCTCGTGCCGGCCGTGGAGCGCGCGCTCGCGCATCCACGAGAACGCTCGGCGGAGCGCAAGGAACGCGCGCGCTTGCTGTTCTACAACCCGGGTCGAGCGACCGAAGTCGCGCTCGCGGAGCTGTATCGACTGCTCGAACTCGCGCCGCCGTGACGCAACGACCCTTGCGCCGCGATGCGCGGTCATCGGCGGTCGATGCGACTCCTGGATCTCCCGATCACGACGTCACCCGTCAGGTTCGAGCACGATCGCCGCACCGAAGCGCGCGAGTCGGTCGCGCAACTGGAACGCGGCGATCCCGGTCTGGTTCGCGAGCGGCACGACCACGTGCAGACGCGGGCCGCGCGGCGTCTCCTCGTAGGCCGTGAGCACTTCGCCGCAATCGACCTCGGTGTCGCCGGTCGTGGCCGATGCGACGCGCCAAGCGTTCCGTCGCGGTGCGTCGGCGGGCCAGTCGACGACGCGGTAGAGCTCGAGTGGCAGACTCGTCGGCGGCGACGGCAGCGGTTCGAAGTACGCGAGGATGCGCGGGAGCAGCAACAGCGACTCGTAGCCACCGATCGCGTCCACCAGCGGTTCGAGTTCGATGCGCACCGTCGGCTTGGCCGAGTCGGAATCGAGCGTGGCGCGGAACGACCGCGGCGCCGCGTCCGAAAACGGCGCGAACGAGGGATCGCCGAACAGCACGCCGCCGGCGGCATTGCCGCGCGCATACGCGCCGGGCTCCGCACTGAAGCGCGCGTCCGCCGCGTCCTGCGCGGGGAATCGCAGGGGGCGATCGAGTTGCGTCATCACCAAGCGGTCGATCGGCAATCGCGCCGCCGCGCCGAGCGTGGCGCCGGTGTCGCTGAGTTCAAGCGTCACTTGGACGGCGAGTGGACCGTGCCACGCGTCCATGCCCGCCACGTACGCGGACACACCGGTGTCGAGCAGCGCGAGTGCCACGGTGCTCTCCGGCGCGGTCTCGCGCCGCTCGAGTCCGCCGACGCCCGGCAGCGTGGCCGTACACATCGAACCGTTGAAGCACGCGCAATTGACGACGACACGGCCGTCGAGATCGATCGACCACGAGCGCAGCTCTTCGCCGCGGAATGCGCCGACCATGCGGTCGGGTTCGCCGTGCGAGAACAACATCAGCAGATCGGAACGCGACAGGCGCTCGAGCGCATCGCGTCGGCGACGCGCGCTCGCGTCCACGCCGGGCAGGCCTTCGAACGCGAACGAGAATCCGCATGCGCGCGCGAGCTCGGCGCCGAGCGGTCGTGGAGCCGGCGTCGCACCCTCACTGACTCCAAGGACGCCGAGACGTCGACCGCGTTGCGCATCGCGCGCGGCGAGCATGGATTGCACGAAGCGGCGTGCGGCCGCGCCATCGAGCCCGGTCACGAAGCCGTGCGCGAAGTCGGGGAATGGGTCGGAGTCCACGAGCGTCGAGAGTTCGATCACGCGGTGGGTGAGGTCGAGGTCGAGGCGCCGCGGTTCGACCATGAACACGACGTCGTGCGGTTCGTGCTCGCGCAGGGTCACCGCGAGGGCATCGCGATCGTGGAGATCGACCGTCGCGACGACGGCCGAGTCGGCTGCCGCGAGCAGGTGAGCAGCTGAGACGAACTGCGCATCGCAGTTCGCGTCGACCACGACCAGGTCGATCGACGTCGCATCCGCATCCCGTGCCGCGAACGACGCGAGCGTCACCAAGGCACTCACCACGAGGGCAGGCCAAGCCCTGCCCGGGCGCTCACGATCCGACGTCGTCATGCCGTGTCTCCTCGCCCACGGCCGACAGAGTAGTCCCTGGAACGAAGAACGCCCCGCGACCTTTTGAAGGCCGCGGGGCGATGGATGGTGGGCAGGGTCGGGATTGAACCAACGACACCGCGCTTTTCAGGCGCGTGCTCTACCACTGAGCTACCCGCCCATGGCAAATGCGAGGGCGAACCTTGTACACGGCCGAAGCGGGCGCGGCAAGCGCTCGTCCGCAACAAGCAGCTCGAGGGACGACTCGGGGGGATTCGGCTCGCGCTCCACGCGCGGCCCGACCACGCCCTCGGCCGCGGTCACGGGGCCGTGGGGCCGGGTGTCGGTCGAACCAAGAGGCTCCGGGCGGCCTCGACGTCGCGTCCGATCTGCAGCACGAGAGCATCCCGGGACGGGAATCGAAGCTCTTCCCGCAAACGCGCGACGAGGCGGACTTCGAGCGTCTGCCCGTACAGATCGCCGGAGAAGTCGAGCAGGTGGGCTTCCACGGTGAGGTCGCCGTCGGGCCCGAAGGTGGGGCGGATCCCGATGTTCAGCACCGCGGGGACCCAGATCGAACCGATGCGCACGCGGACGGCCCAGACGCCGGCAGGAGGTCGGATCTCGTGGTGCAAGTCGAGGTTCGCGGTGGCGAACCCGAGTTGCCGGCCGCGGCCGTCGCCGCGCACGACCGTGCCGAACAGAGCGACAGCGCGGCCGAGCAAGAGCTCCGCGCGTCCGAGGTCTCCGTCCGCGATCGCGGCGCGAATCGCGGTGCTCGACACGCGATGGCCGCTGACCGTGAAGTCCTCGATCGTTTCGAACGTAATCGTGTGGCGCGCGCAGAATGCGCTGAGGAACGCGGTGTCCCCGCCGCGGTCGCGCCCAATGTGTGCGTCCTTACCGAGCACGAGTCCTCGCAGCGCGAGTGCGTCGACGAAGACGCGCTGCGCGAACTGCTCTGCCGTGAGCTCGCGTACCGCGGCGTCGAACGGCAGGACGACGCAAGCATCGATGCCGATCGCCGCGAACAACGCCAACCGATGCTCGAGCGACGTGATCAGTCGAGGTCGTAATCCTTTGACGACGACGACGGGGTGGACGGCGAACGTCAGCACCACCGCCGGTGCGCGCGCGGCACGCGCGGTCTCGACCACGCGCCGCAGGATCAACTGATGGCCGAGGTGGACTCCGTCGAACACGCCGAGCGTGGCGACGCCACCGCGCGCGACTCCGAGGTCGACGTCGAGGCGCTCGGGGCGGGTGATCAGCACGGCGGCGCGATCAGCCGCGGTCGGCCAGCGTCTCGAGTTCGCGCTTCACGCGAACGCGGTCGGCCGGAGTCATCCGGTGCACCAGCAGGATGTTGTCGAGGTGATCGACTTCGTGCTGGATGATCCGAGCGACGAAGTCCGAGCGAGTCTCGCTGCGCCGTGCGCCGGTCGCATCGGTGAATTCCACCTCGATCTCCTTCGCACGCTCGACTTGGACGTAGATGCCAGGGAAGGACAAGCAGCCTTCCTCACCGAGCACGCGCCCGCGCTTCTTCTTGATGACCGGGTTGATCATCACTTCGTCCTGGGCGCGATCGTCGCCGGGGTTCAGCACCAACAGGCGTACGCTCCAGCCGACCTGGGGCGCGGCCAAGCCGACCCCTCGCGACTTGTGCATGAGATCGAACATCTCGGTGATCCGGACCCGCGTCGCATCATCGACCGTATCCACGGGAGTGGTCTTCTTCGTCAGCGAAGGGTTCGGGTAGGTGACGACGTCCATGCAAGATCCTCGGAGACGAACGCGGGGCACTTCGGGCCGATGGCCGAATCCACGAGCCCCTGAATAACGCCAAAGCCCCGGCGGAGCAAGGAGCCGGCCAACCCGGAGTCGAGGCGGTTGCCAAGGAGGCGGTGACCGAGACCCAGCCCGAACGCGATCACCGCCGGCAACCGCGTCCGGTTACCCGAACGCGATTGCCGGCGGCAAACGAGTTCGGGCTACACCACGACGGGCCAAGGACTTGCGCGAACGTGTCGAAGGGTTGGAGAGCGGTTCACCGGCGAGCGAGCACGGAGCGCGCCGGTGGCCGTGAACGTGAACGGGACAATGGGAAACGGTGACGGCGGCGCGGGAGCCGGTGGCTCCGGGGGCAAGGGTGGGACGGCAGCCCGCGTGCGATGACCGCCGGTAATCCGACGCGGGTACCCGCGTCGGATTACCGGCGGTCATCGCACGCGGGCTACATCGCGAGTGCTCCACGACTTGCGCGATCGCGTCCAGACGCTGAACGCGCCAAACGTCGTTCGAGCGATGGCGCGGAGCGAGAACCGTCACCCTTCCTCGGTTTCAGGCCGCACGCTCGCGGTTCAAAACCACGACGTCCCTTCGCGTGAAGTCCCCCGAGCGGCCCAAGGGCGGAAGGGACTCCCAAGGGAAGGCCCCCCGCCTCGTCCTGCGGGCTCGATCGCAAGCAAGGCGGTGCGCCTACGGCGTCTGTTCGATGGGGCCCGGGGCCTGTGGCCCCGGCCTGGCCTACGGAGGCAGAGCCTTCGTATCTCGGCCGAAGGCCGAGCGGGCATCGGGCCATGCGCCCGGAGCGTTGACCGTTCTCCTCACCACCGGTAACTTCTCGGGTTTGCGTGATTTCCAACGAGGATCGTGCGCGGAAGCACCGGCGATGGACGTAGCGAAGCACCTGGAAAAAGCGGCCGAAGCGGTCCGCAAGAAGAACTTCGACTACGCCGTCGAGCTCTACCACCAGGTATTGCAGCTCAAGCCCGACCATGGCGAGGCCCGGCGCGAGTTGCGCCAAGTCCTGGTCAAGCGCGCGGAAGCCAAGAAGCTCAACCCGACCCTCGGCGCCGCGTCCGGTCTGTTCAGCCGCATGTCGATGATGACGAGCGGCATCGGCGGCAAGCCCGACCAAGTCGCGCTGTCGGCCGAGAAGTACCTCGTCAACGACCCCCGGAACCGCAAGGTCAACCTGCAGCTCGCCGAAGCGCTCGAGAAGGCGAACTACTTGAACTCCGCGGTCGCGGTGTTCGAGTTCCTCGGCGACGACGAAGAGCTGGGCGACTACGCGCTGAAGAAGGCCGGCGGCCTCTACTACCAGCTCAAGAAAATGGAGCAGGCGCTCGCGTGCTACGAGGCCGTGCTCAAGCGTTCGCCGCGCGACTCCGAAGCCGAGAAGGCGCGCAAGAACCTCGCGGCCGAGGGCGTGCTGTCCTCCGGCTCGTACGACCCGACGCGCTCGTCGCGTGACTTGGCTCGCGACAAGGGCAAGGCGCAACAGCTCGAACTCGAACAGCGCATCGTCACGACCGACGACCAGCGCAAGCTGCGGCAGACCGCGCTCGAGCGCGAGCTCGCGGCCACGCCGACCGACAAGCGCGCGCGTCGCGAGTTGATCGACCTGTTCGTGCGTGCGCGTCAGTTCGACGCCGCAGTGGCGACGCTCGAAGATCATCTGCGCCACGAACCGGAACTGACCGAGTTCAAGGACCGGCTCGGCGAAGTGCGGCTGATGGGCATCGAGCAGCAATTGCGCGATGCGAAGTCCCGTGCCGCGGCGGGTGACGTCGGCGCCGCGACGGACGTGGTCGATCTCGAGCGCGAGTTCAAGGAACTCGAACTCGCGGAAGTCGAGCGCCGCGTGCGCGAGCATCCGACCGACCTCGGCTTGCGTTATCGCATCGGGCAACTCGTGCTCGAAGCCGGCCGCGTCGACGACGCGATCGAGCATTTCCAGTACGCCGTGAAGGATCCGCGTCGTCGCGTCGATGCGTTGATCGGCCTCGGCGCGGCATTCCAGGCCAAGGGCTTGGTCGATCTCGCGCGCAAGCAATTCGAAACCGCCCTCGAAGGCATCGAAGGCGAGACCGAGCGCTCGACCGAGATCACGTACCGACTGGCGGTCCTGCTCGAGCGGACCGGCGACATCACCGCCGCGCTCGCGCGCTTCGAGTCGATCTACGAGAAGAACATCCACTTCCGTGACGTCGGCGAGCGCGTGGCGCGACTGCGCGCCGCGAAGCCCGCGGCCGCGTCTGCCCCGAGCACGCCGCCGTCACCCGCGCCCGCAGCCATGCGTCCGGCTCCGCCGGCCGCTCCTCCCACTCCCGCGGCGCCTGCCACGCAATCGCCGCAACCGCCGGCGAACGACGCGGGCGGCGATCCCATTTACGGTTTCAAAGACTGAGTCCGACCGAGTCCCCGAAGGAAGACCATGCCCCACATCAAGCAAGCCGCGAAGCGTCACCGTCAGAGCCAGAAGCGTCATCTCGAGAACACGACGCGCATGTCCGCGATGAAGTCGCAGATCAAGAAGGCGATGAGCGCCCTCGAAGCCGGCGACGTCGCCAAGGCGAAGACCGAGATCGCGGCCGCGATGCAGAAGATCGACAAGGCGGCGAAGCACCGCACGATCCACCCGAACACCGCCTCGCGCCGCAAGTCGTCGCTGTCGGTGAAGCTGCGCAACCTCGAGCGCGCTGGCGCCAAGAAGTAAGCGTCACTCGAACGTTCGTTCGAGGGTGACGAGGTCCGCGACGAAGGGCCCGTTCGCGTCGAGTTCCGCCTCGACGAGGACGCGGCCCTTCGCGTGTACGGGCAGGACGACGCACGCGGCGCCGTTGGCGTCGAGCGTGACCGCCGCGGAGGCGGCCCCAGGATCGGAGATCCAGCGCAACCGCCAATCGACCGCATGCAGTTGGCGTGGCGACGCGGTCGTCGCGGCGCGCACGCGCAGCGCGGCTCCCGCCGGGCCCGTGACGTCGATCGACAGCATGCCGTCGTCCGCGCGCTTCACGTCGAGTCCCGCGATCCGCGGCGGATCGACGTCGAGCGCGCCACTCTCGACCAGATCGGCGTGGACGAGGACGCAACCGATCCCGTAGGGATTGTCGTCGGCGAAGCCTTCGAGGTAGCGCTCGGGAATGCCGTAGCGCTTGCCGGTCTCGACGCTCATGCCGTAGCGGTAGCCGAACGGCTTGCGGAACAGCGCCATCGTGTGGTCGAAGACGACCCCGTACCACGCTGCGAACTCGAGTCGACCACCGCCGCCGCCGATCTCGAGCCCTCGCGCCAACGCGCGGAAGCCGTTGCTGGCCGGCCCGGCGAACAAGTCGCCCATGTCGCCTTCCCACTTGAGGTTCATCGAGCACGGCCCGATGAAGTCGCTCTTGTAGCAGGCCGAGATCATCGTCCACATGTAGGCACTCGCGTCTTGCGTGAAGCCGTCGTCGAGCAGTCGGTGCTTCATGTCGCCGCGAGCGAGTTCACGCACGGCGAACAAGTACGGCTCGAATCCCGACGTGATCGGGTTCGCCTTCGCATCGAGCAAGTAGAGCCCGGCCGGTCCGCGGTACGCCCGCGGTTGGTCTCCGGCGCAGAACGACCCGAGACGCACGCCTTCGATCCACAGGTTCGCGTCCCATGCCGCGTCCCGCGGCAGGCGGTAGTCGGTGAACGTCTGGGCGGTCTCGAGGAACGCGCTGATCTTGCGGCCGCTGGCGTCGTAGGCCTTCAGCAGTGATTCGACGTTGAAGCCGTAATGGTCGTCGGTGTCGTTCTCGAGGTCGAAGCGCTGCGCGTCGAACTTGCGATCGAAGCGCGCGATCGCGCCGAGCGCGGTCTGGAGGTACTCCTCCTTCGGCTCGAGGCTCCACGCGCGCATCAGTCCATGCGCGGTCTGGAAGTCGTAGTACCACGAGCGATTCTGCGAGATCGCCCAGGCTTGGTTGTACGTACGTGGTTGGTCGAGTCGCCCGTCCGGATGGAACTTCTCCGGCATGCGGCCGAACCAGTTGCCGCCGGCCTCGCGCCCGAACTGGACCGTGTGCGGGAGGTCGTGGTCGGCGCGGATCTTCACCAAAGCGTCGGCCATGGCGACCACACGCGCGCGCACGCGGGCCGCGAGGTCGGCATCGTCTTGGAACAGCGCGGCGACGTCGAGCGTGTGGTGGATGTAGTGCGACGGGGCGACGGCGAGCTCGAGCTTCGGCGTAAACGTCTTCGGATCGACGAACGAGTAGAGCTGCGTGTCCGGATGCACGTTGTGGCGCAACAGGCTTTCGAGGTGGGCGCGCAAGCGAGTCCGCAGGAGTTCCCGCAGCGCGGCGGCGTCCTCGGCGTCGTCGGCGACGTGGCAATAACGCAGCGCGACTTCGTGGATGCCGGCGATCCCGACCGCGCCTTCGAGCTGCGTCGGCTTGCCCGAGTTGCAGTCGTAGCGCCCGACGACCTGGTATCCGGTCACGGGATCGACGAACTCGAGTCCGGACTTCGGCGAGCCGTCCTTCGAGCCGAAGTACATCCACAACATGGCGCGAACTTCGTCGAGCAGCATGGCGCGCAGTTCACGCGGCGACACGCGTGGCAGCCAATGCACGCCGACGACGTCGTCGAGCAGAGCGATGCCGCGTTCGGCGCCGAATTGGAGTTCGAGCCACGGACCCGGACGCACTTGGTGGTAGGCGCCGAAGTCTCGAGCGATCTCGATGCGATAGGTCGCGAAGCCGTCGGCGTCCGCGGGCGACTCGGCCGCGACGCGGATCGGCTTGGTCGAAACGTCCGGCATCTCGGCGACGTCACCGAGCACGTAGTGCAGATCGAAGTTCACGCCGGACCGCACCAGGAGGTGCGCGAGCACGTCCGGCGCGGGGCGCTTCAAGCGCAGGCGCAACTCGAACTGGTCGGCGTGCGGTCCGTACAGCGTCAACGCTTGGCGAACGAGGTCGCGGCCGGGCTCGAGCCGTAGCGCGTGTTGGCCAGGGGCGAGTTCGGCGACCTGACTCGTCGACGTGCCTTTGGCGTATTCGAACGCGTTCTTCCAGTAAGCGCCGTACTTCGCCGGCGACACGGAGGTGTCCGCGGCGAGTTCGAAGTCGCCGTTCAGGACCACGTTGACCGGGAAGCGCGCCGAGCGATCGTCGTCGGCGGCCACGGCGGGGGAGAACGAGAGGGCGAGCAGGAGGAGGGCTTGGAGAGAGCGGGTCATGATGGGCGGCATGATGGCATGGAGATCCGCTCGGGCCTCGCGTGAATCAGTCGGATGCGCGGGGGCCTTCATCGAGCGCGAATCCGCGGAATCCCAAGGGGATCCCGCGGATTCTCCAGCGAACGAACGGTCAAGCGACCTGTCGGCGGGCCGTTCCTTCAGCGCGCGCCGAGGACGCGGTCGTAGCGGTAATAGACCTCGAGGCAGAGCGTCATGGTCGCCGTCGCGTACACGCGTCCACCGCGATGGCCCCAGGGATCGAATTGCGGATCCCACGAGCCCTTCTCGCAGCCGTCGTCGCGTTGCGTTTTCACGACCGCCGCCAGCATGCGCGGCTGCCACGCGTCCCAGTCGCGGCCGGCCATCTGGTACATGGCGTAGGAGCCGTAGTACCAGTAGTAGAAATCGATCGTCCCGGCCTTCTCGTCCCACGTCGGCAACTGCTTGCGCAGGAGGTCGGCGCCGCCGCGAAGGGCCGGACTCGAACTGGTGTCTTCGCCCGCGAAGACGCGGCAGAGCATCGCGACGGCGGTCATCGCCTCGGTCTTTTGCTCCGGCCAGCGCTCGGCGAGCCCCGGTTCGCGCGCCGAGTACCCACCGCGTGCGAGGTAACCCGTCCGATAGGACTGCTCGTCGGTCATCTCCTCGAGGTAGACACGGGCTCCGTCGAGTGCGGACGAGTCGACGTCGAGTCCGAAGTCCTGCGCGGACTTCAGCGCCATGACCATCCATCCGGTCACCGAGACGTCGTTCGTCCCATCGGGCGGGAATGCGTAACGCCACGCCTTGTACGGATTGCGCGCGCTCTGGATGAAGCGCACGCCGCGTTGCGCGGGCGCCTTCAGGATCGGCCACTGCGACAAGCCGTAGCCTTCCATCACCGCGAGCGACGCGATCGCGTGGTCGTACAGGAAAGCCTGGTGCGAGTTCGGCTCGCCGAAGCAACCGGTCTCGCCGTCCTGGTGGTCGACGAGGAACTTGAGGCCCTTCTTCACGACGCCTTGGTAGCGACCTGCGTTGGGGCCGTGGCCGGCTCCGAGGAACGCGAGTAGCGCGAGGCCAGTCACGCCGACGTCATGCATCGCGTCGCCCGCGCCGTCGCAGCGGTTCGTCGCGCAAGCGTCCGAGAAGTCCGCGGCCGACCAGTGGCCCTTCTCGTTCTGGTGGCGCTTCAGCCAGTCCAGGCCGGCTTCGACGGCGCGCTGCGAAGTCGTTCGATCTCTACTCGCAGTGCATCTGCTGTATTTCCCCGGGCGCCCGTGACCGCCGCCTCCGCCGCCGACACCGAGCACGTCGTTCTTGCCCGTTCCTTCGAACGGCGCGTCGATCGGCGAGTCGCTCGGATGATCGGAGGCGACCGTCGGTTCGTCGGTCGGCTGGTCGTTGACCTCGGGCTCGATCGTCGGCTCGTCCATGGTCGGCGTCACCGTAGTCTCCGGCGGAGTCGGTGGCTCGGGAGGCTCGAATGGATCGATCGCCGTGTCTTCGAGCTGCGCGATGATCGCGGGCATCGTCGGCTTGACGCGGACGACACCGGTCATGAATTGACTCATGACGAGTCCGAGCAACGCGTGCGCGCCGATCGACACGAGCAGCCACGGCGCACGCCGCATCTGCTCGCGCAAGGCGCTCTCGAACGACGCTGGGTCGTGGGGGAGCGCGAGGGACGGAATTTGGGCCGGGACGTGAGGTCGATGCATGGGGTCCTCCCTGAGGTCGAGGGTTCGAAGCCTCGGGTGCTCCCATCGCCGCGGTCGATGTGCGCCCGTTTGGATGAGTGGAACCAACGCGGTCGTCGTGCGACGGGTTCACGCAGGATCGCGAGATTCGTTCGAACGAGCGGTTCTGTGTGTGGCCGACTTCGGGCGCGCGCACCGTGATGCAAGCGAAGAGGCCCGCGTCGATCGTGGATCGACGCGGGCCTCTTCGGTCGTTCAGTCTCGTTCGCGGCTCAGCGCGAGCCGAGGACCTTGTCGTAGCGGTAGTAGACCTCGAGGCACAGCGTCATGATCGCCGTCGAGTAGACGCGACCACCGCGGTGACCCCACGGATCGAACTGCGGGTCCCACGAACCCTGTTCGCAACCGTCCTGACGCTGCGTCTTGACGACCGCGTCGAGCATCTTCACCTGCCACTTGTCCCAGTCCTGGCCGGCCATCTGGAACATCGCGTACGAGCCGTAATACCAGTAGTAGTAATCGATGGTGCCTTCCTTCTCGTCCCAGGTCGGGAGCTGCTTGCGCAGCAGGTCGGCGCCACCGCGCAACGCGGGGCTCTTCTCGGTGTCCTCACCCGTGAACACGCGGCAGAGCATGCCGACCGCGGTCATGGCTTCGGTCTTCTGCTCCGGCCAACGCTCGGCCATGCCGGGTTCGCGCGCCGAGTAGCCACCCTTCTGGATGTAGCCGGTTCGCCACGAGTTCTCGTCGGTCATCTCGTCGACGAACATCTTGGCGCCGTCGATCGCGGCATGGTCGACCTGCAGGCCGAAGTCTTCCGCGGACTTCAACACCATGACCATCCAGCCCGTGACCGAGACGTCGTTCTGGCCATCGGGCGGATACGCGTAGCGCCAAGCCTTGTAGGGGTTGCGCGCCTGCTGGATGAAGCGCACGCCCTTCTGCGCCGGGTCCTTCAGGATCGGCCACTTCGACAGGCCGTAGCCTTCGGTGACCGCGAGCGTCGCGATCGAGTGGTCGTACAGGAACGCCTGGTGCGAGTTGACCTCGCCGAAGCAGCCGGTCTCCTGGTCCTGGATGTCGACCAGGTACTTCAGACCTTTCTTGACGACGTTCTTGTACTTGCCGTTGTTGACGGTGTTGCCGGCGCCGAGGAACGCGAGCAGCGCGAGTCCGGTGACGCCGACGCTGTGCATCTGCTCACCTTCGCCGTCGCACTTGTTCGTCGTGCACATCTGCGAGAAGCCGTCGGCCGACCAGTAGCCCTTCTCGTTCTGGTGGCGCTTCAGCCATTCCAGACCGGCGTCGACGGCCTTCTGCGAGGCCTTGCCGCCGCCCTTGCCACCGCCGCGACGACCGTACTTGCCGCCCGAGCGACCACCGGCGCCGCCGCCGACGCCGAGCACGTCGTTCTTGCCCTTGCCCTCGAACGGGGCGTCGGACAGCGGTTGATCGTTGGTGGTGTCGGCGACCTCTTCGGTCTCGACCACGTCTTCTTGCACGATCGGGTCGTCGACTTCCGTCTCCGTCTCTTCGGGCTTTTGCTCTTCCGGCTCCGGCGGCTTCTCGGGCTCGATCGGATCGATCTCTTCGTCCGCCATCTTGGCCTGGATCGAGAGTGTCTCTTTCTTGATCTTGACCGTGCCCGTCATGAACTGGCTCATGATCAGGCCGATCAGCACGTGGAGACCGATCGACACCATCAGCCAGGGCGCCTTGCGCAGTTGTTCGCGCAGCGCGTCCTCGAAGGATTGCTCTTCGAGGCCCGGATGGGCGCGCGTGGCCTGGATCTGGGGGACGGGGATCTGTGCTTCGCTCATTCCTAGGTCTCCCGCGAGCTGGATGAAGGTCGAACGCACGTCGCACCGGACTGGGGCACGATGGAGTTCGACGTCACCGCTCGAACGGTGCAAGTAGAGGACGGTTCGGAAGTTTTCGGATTCTAGGTGGCGACGGATACCGCGCAAGGACCTCGGGGTCACCGACTTCATGCATTCCCGAGGTGGGAATCCGCGCCGGCGCCGCGAGCCCCGGTCCGCGCTTCCGCATCAGCCGCCGTCGGAGGCTGCGGACGCGGCCTCCCGCTCCGGGACACCCTTGCTGGCGGGCGCCGGCGGGGCTGGGGTCGCCCCGAACAGGTCCGCGGGGTGCACGGTCGCCCGTTCGAGCAGGTCGCGGTCGAGCGCCGCTCGCGCGGAAGCCCGTTTCTGGCCGATCAGATGCCGTTGGATGGCGTCCTGGACGTCCTCGAACGCCACGGTGGTCCCGCCTTCTTCGCTCAGCACGTGGAGCAGGAGCAGGGTCTTGCCTTGGTCCACCGGTGCAGCGACCTCGCCGACCGGAAGCGTCCAGGCCGCGCGAACGACCTCCGCCCGGAGCCCGAGCGTGTCGTCGCCGCGGAAAGTCCAAGTCCCGCAGCGGGCGATCCCGGCCTTCGCTGCGGTCGCCGCGAGGTCGCAGGTCGGCGTCACGCGCTCCCGCAGCGCACGTGCGCTGGCAAGGGCCTCCGCATCACGGTCGAAGTCACCCTTGTGGAGCACGACGTAGGCGACGGTCCGCACGCGCGCCGTCTGCAGCGTCGCGCGATTGGTCTCGAAGAACGCGCGCACTTCCTCGGGAGACACGCGCACCGAACGCGCGAGTTCAGGACGCAGCAGCGGCGAGTTCGGGACCAAGCCCACCGTCGCGTCGACCCACGCGCGGGCGGCGAGTCGCTTGCGAACGAACTCGCGATCCTGCTCGGCCGAGCGGCCGAAGCCGATCAGTGCCTTGCGATAGGCCTCCGTCCCCCCGAGCGCGGCCGCGCGTCGGTCCATCTCGTCGTTCAACACGTCGTCGGGGACTTTGACGCCGGCCGCCGCCGCGGCATCGGCCTCGAGTCGTGTCAACACGAGCTCCCGCACGATCGCGTCGGTCGGCCCCGCGTTCGGTCCGAGCACCTGCGCGAACTCGTCGACTTCGCTCTCGGTGATCGCGGCTCCGTTCACCGTGGCCAGCACGGAGTCGTAGCGCTTGCGCTCCTGCGCGAACGAGAGCGGTGCGATCAGCGCGATCGCGAGCACGACGCGCTTCATCGCACGCCCGCCTCGGGCCGAGCGAACATGCGCTGCGCGAGCCAGGTCAGGATCTGCTCGTTCGTGGTCACCACCTGCGGCAAGCGCAAGTGGATCAGCGCGGCGCTCTGCGGCACCAGCTCGTTGGCCTGGAACGGCGAGTCCTTCTGGAACCGCTTCATCGAGTCGACGTCGAGGAACACGAACCGACCACCCGGGTAGAGCATGCGACGCACGCCGAGCTCGCGCAGTCGTCGCTTCAGTGCGAACACGATCAACAACTGGCGAGCCGCCTTCGGCACGCGGCCGAAGCGATCGCGCAGTTCCGCCTCCATCTCGGCGAGCGGCGGACCGTCGGGCGCGCCGAGGCGCCGCAACAGTTCCATGCGCTGCGCCGAATCCGGCACGTATTCGACCGGGAGGAACGCGTCGACGCCAAGGTCGATGTCGGTGTCGACGGGCTCGGGCGGCGGGGGCGTGCCCTTGGCCTTGTGGATCGCGCGCCGCAGGAGTTGCACGTAGAGGTCGTAACCGACCGCGGCGATCGTGCCGCTCTGCTCGGCGCCGACGAGGTTGCCGGCGCCGCGGATCTCGAGGTCGCGGATCGACAGGTCGTAGCCGGCGCCGAGGTGCGCGAGTTCCTCGACCGCTTTCAATCGCCGCTCGGCGTCGTCTTGCAGCGGCCCGTCGCCGACCAGCAGGTAGCAATACGCCTGCTTGTCCGAGCGCCCGACGCGTCCGCGCAACTGATGCAGGTCGGCGAGCCCGAACATCTCCGGACGATCGATGAAGATCGTGTTCGCCCGCGGCAGGTCGAGACCGGCCTCGATGATGTTCGTCGACACGAGCACGTCGGCCTCACCGGCCGCGAACGCGCGCAGCGCGTCCTCGAGCGAGCGTTCGTCCATCTGGCCGTGCGCGAGCACGGGGCGGCACGACGGTGCGACCTTCAGCAAGCGCTCGGCGATGCGCTCGAGGTGCGCCACGCGGTTGTGGACGAAGAACACCTGACCCCCGCGGTTCTGCTCGTGCAAGATCGCGCGGCGGACGAAGTCGTCGTCGAAGCGGCGGATCTCGGTGCGCACGGGCCTGCGCCCCGCGGGCGGCGTGTTCAGCGACGAGATCGCGCGGATGCCGACCATCGCCATGTGCAGCGTGCGCGGGATCGGAGTCGCGGTCAGCGTGAGCACGTCGACGTTCGCGCGCAGCGCTTTCAGCGCTTCCTTGGCCTTGACGCCGAAGCGCTGCTCCTCGTCGATGACGACGAGGCCGAGGTTCTTGAAGTCCACGTCCTTCGACAGCAAGCGATGCGTGCCGACGAGGATGTCGATCGTGCCGGCGCGCGCCCCTTCGGCCGCGGCCTTCTGCGCCTTTGCCGACTGGAAGCGCGACAGCACCGCGGCTCGGATCGGGTAGTTCGCGAAGCGCGAGGCGATCGTCTGGTAGTGCTGCTCGGCGAGCAGCGTGGTCGGCACGAGCACCGCGACCTGGCGACCGCCGAGCACGACGCGGAACGCGGCGCGCAATGCCATCTCGGTCTTGCCGAAACCGACGTCGCCGCACAGCAAGCGGTCCATCGGCTTGTCGCCGTCGAAGTCGGCGTGGACCTCGCGCATCGTGCGCGCCTGGTCCGGCGTGTCGACGAACGGGAACGAACGCTCGAACTCCTCGACCAACGGATCGTCGCGTCGATGCACGAGTCCCGGGCGCAGCTCGCGCGCGGCCTGCACTTCGAGCAGGCGATCGGCGATCTCGAGCAGGGCGGTCTGGACCTTCGCCTTCTTGTTCGCCCACGACTTGCCGCCGATCTTGTCGAGCTTCGGAGCTTCGGCGCCGGTGCCGATGTAGCGCTGCACGAGGTCGATCTTCGCGGCGGGCAGGTAGTACGTCGTGCCGCCGTCGAACTCGAGGACGAGGAAGTCCTCCTCGCCGAGATCGCGCTTCATGCGGATCAGACCGCGATAGCGCGCGATGCCGTGCGTGAGGTGGACGACGTAGTCGCCTTCGTTCAGCTCGAGCAGGTTCGAGATCGCGCGCGCCGGGACGGCGGGCTTCTTCGGCTTGGGCCGCCAGATGCGCGGCTTGCCGAGCAGCTCGTGGAAGTTGAGCACGGCGACGCGGCGTTGGCGGTCCTGGAAGCCGTGTCGCAGGCGACCACGACGCAACACGATCGCGTCGCTCATGAGATCGCGTTCGGCGAGCAGCTTCGCGATGCGCTTGAGTTCACCGTCGGTCTCGGCGAACAGCACGACGCGATCGACGTGTTGCCGCAGCGTCGCGACCGATTGCGGCAGGAGGTCGATGCCACCGCCGAATCCTTGCACGGACAATACGTCGAGGTTCGCGCCGAGATCGCCCTCGGCGACGCGTGGGCCGAACACGTCGATCCCGATGCCTTCGCGCAACACCGTCTCGGCGCGTACGCGCGCGCCCTTGTCGACCTCGAACGCGAACGCGTGTTCGCTGAGGCGGTCGCGCAGTGCGTCGGGCTCGAAGCGCATCACCAGGGTGTGGGGCGCGAGCTCTTGATCGAGGAAGCTGCGGCGCTCCACCGCGCGCGCCATCGCGCCCGGCTTCAGCAGCGGCAGGCGGAACTCGCGGCGCTGTTCCTGCGAGCGCTGCGTCTCGGGATCGAACACACGGATCGACTCGATGACGTCGTCGAACAGCTCGACGCGCAGCGGTTTGTCCTCGCCGAGCGGGAACACGTCGACGATGTCGCCGCGGATCGAGAGTTCGGCCGGCGACGCGACCATCGGCACCAGCATGAAGCCCGCGAGCATCGCGAGGCGGCGCAGTTCCGCCACGTCGAGTCGTTCGCCGACGGCGAAGCGTCGCGTGTGTTCGTCGATCGACGCGCGCTGCGGCAGTGCTTCGAGCAGGACCGCGACCGGCGCGACGACGATCGCGCCGCGCTTCGGATCGCACAGCCGCAGCAGTTGCGCGAGGCGTTCGGAGGCTTCCGCGCGCGCTTCGGCGCTGTTCTCGGCTTCTTGGTCCGCGGGGCGGAACACCACCGCGTCGACGCCCGCCGCGAACGCGCGCAGGTCGTCCTCGATCGCTTCGGCCTCGACCACGTCGGGCACGATCGCGAACACGGGGCCACGCTGCGCGGCCTCGGCCAACAGCAGCGCCTTCATCGAGCCGTAGACGCCGCCGAGCGCGATCCGCTGCGCGCGTCCTCGCTCGAGGAACGCGAGCGACGCGTCAGGAAGCGGTGGGATCGGCAGTCGGGACATCGACGCTCGCTTCGGATCGGAACAGCTTCAGGGCTTCCTTGGCCGCGCGCTGTTCGGCTTGCTTCTTCGACGAGCCCGTCGCCGGGGGGAACTCGCGCTCTTGCAAGTGCGCCTTCACCACGAACCTCTTCTTGTGGTCGGGACCGATGCTCTCGATCAGGTCGTAAGTCGGCGTCTTGCCGGTACGCACCTGCGCGACGTGCTGGAACTCCGCTTTGAAGTTCTCGATCGCGCGCTTGCGTTGGGCCTTCAGGATGTGGTTCTCGAGCCACGTCAACACGACGGCGCGCGCGGCCTCGAAGCCGGCGTCGAGGTAGATCGCGCCGATCAGTGCTTCGACGGTGTTCGTCAGCAGCGAGGGCGGCAGCGACTTGCCGTGCTTCATGCCCTTGCCGACGCGCAGGTACGCGCGCAGGTCGAGTTCTTTCGCGACGTTCGCGAGCGAGTCGCGCGACACGATCAACGAACGCAAGCGAGTGAGTTCGCCTTCTTGCGACTTCGGGTGCGCGCAGAACAAGTGTTCGGACACCACCAAGCCGACCACGGCGTCGCCGAGGTACTCGAGGCGTTCGTTCGATTCGGTCCACGGATCGCGCAGGCTCGAGTGCGTCAGCGCGAGTTCGAGCAACGAGCGATCGGTGAAGCGATATCCGACCGCCTTCTCGCAGCGATCGAGTCGCAGCGCGTTCTCCTTGGCGGCTTCGTCGGCGTGGGGATCCATACGCCTCAGCGACCCGAAGGGAAGAACAGGTCGCGCCAGTCCTTCTCCGCGTAACGATCGGTCATCCCCGCGAGGTAATCGCAGACGGCGCGATGCGCGCCCTCGCGCTCGACCCATTCCTGGAAGTTCTGCGGCAGCAGTTCGGGCGCATCGACGTAGACGTCGAACATCTCGGACAGCAGGCGCTTCGCCTTCTCCATCATGCGGACCACGTGACCGTGGCGGTAGAAGTGCGTGAACAGCCATTCGTGCAGCTCGTCCTGCGCCGTCGCGATGGCCGGCGAGAACGCGATCAATCCGACTTGCGCGCGAGCGGCGTCGGAGTCCTTGGGCGCGGCCTCGGCAAGGCGCTCCGCCGAGGTTTTGATCAAGTCGACGATCGAGCGCTTCACGACCGCCCCGACGACCAAGCGATGCAGCGTGCGGCCTTCCGCGCGCGGATGATCGCGTCGCGCCGCAGTGAGTGCTTCACCGACCAGGCGAACTTCGCGCGCCATCGGCTCGAGCTGCAGCATGCCGCTGCGCAGACCGTCGTCGAGATCGTGGTGTTGGTACGCGGCGAAGTCGGCGAGATCGACGAGCTGCGTCTCGAGCGCGGGCGGGCGCATCGGCGTGAACTCGGGCGCCTTGGCGTCCGGGCCGGTCGGTCCGTGCTTCAGGATCGCTTCGCGGATCTCGAACGTGAGGTTCAAGCCCGGGAAGTTCGGGTAGCGCTGCTCCAGTCGATCGACGATGCGCAGCCCTTGCACGTTGTGCTCGAAGCCGCCGTGGTCGGCCATGCGCGCATGCAGCGCTTCACCGCCGGCGTGGCCGAACGGCGGATGACCGAGGTCGTGCGCGAGCGACAGGCACTCGACGAAGCCTTCGTTCAGGCCCAGCGCATGCGCCACCGAACGCGCGATCTGCGCGACCTCGAGCGAGTGCGTGAGGCGCGTGCGGTAGTAGTCGCCCTCGTGGTTCGCGAACACCTGCGTCTTGTATTCGAGCCGGCGGAACGCCGTGGAGTGGATCACGCGATCGCGATCGCGTTGCCAACAGGTGCGGAATTCGTCGTCGGGTTCGGCGTGCCGCCGTCCGCGCGAGTCGCCCGAGAACAGGGCGTAGGGCTCGAGCGTGCGGCGTTCGCGGGCTTGCGCGATCTCACGGGGGATCATGGGCGGGATCCTATCGGACCGAGCCCTCGTTGCGATCCGTTCAAGGCGCGCCGATCAGCCAGAGGTCGACGTCGGCGAGGACGTAGCCGCGCTTGGTCAAGCGCTCGGTGAGTCCAGGCAGGCCGCCCGGGAGGTGGACCGCGGCGACCTCGCGACGGTCGATCGCGTCGAGCATGCGCGGCAAGACGTGATGCAGCGCGTTGCCGAATACGCGTTGCGCGAACAGCGATCCCGGTGGGGCGGGCATGCGTTGCTCGATCGGCACGCCGAGCAGCACGCCCTCGCCTTTGCGCGCGAACGCCGCGCGGATGCCGAAGCGACGCAACTCGAGCAGAACGCCGCGAGCGACCGGTTCGAGTTCGAAGTCGGAGACCAGCGGCGTTCGACCGGACTCGAGCGCATGCAGCGGGGTCCCGGTCACGACCAGTTGGTCCGGCGTGCCGGCCTCGCGCACTTTGGTCGAGATCGCGCTCGACGTGGTCCGATCGACACCGCCGCCGAAGCCGTGCGGGAACCACGCCGGGCGATCGCCAGCGGCCCCGCGCGCGCCGACGCAGATGGCGACGACGCACGCCGCGATCGCGAGGGTGCGGCGCCGACGGATCGTGAGCGCGCGGATCGCGAACGCGGCCAGCGCCGCGGCCGGCAGCGCGAGGTCGATCGCGTTGTGGTCCCAGAACGACGGCGAGACGAAGACGTAGTGCGCGAGCCAGAGGCAGAGCAGCAGCACGAACGGTCGCGCCGCTCGGAGTCGTCGCGTGACAGCCGCGAAGCCGATGCCGAACACGCCGAGCGCGAGGCAAGGGTCGAGCGAGCGCAGGATCGCGATCGCGCGTTCGGAGGCCGAACCGGCCTCGCCCTTGAACGCGTAGAACGCGAACACCTGCGCCGCGAACTCGCCTTCCCAGCGCGCGAAGCACGCGGCGCTGAACGTCGCGAGCACGAGCGCCGCGACGCCGCCCGCGACGAGCGCGAGTCGCGGGCGCCGACTCGCGAGCCATTCGAGCGCGAGCGCGATCGCGCCGACGCCCGCCGTCAACTTCGCCAACAACGCCCCCGCGAGCCAGGCGCCGGCGACGGCGGAATCCGCGTCGCCCGTGGCCTTGCGTCGCAATGCGCGCTCGAACGCGGCCGCGAGCAGCAGGTTCGTCCACACTTCGCGCTGGAACGGCGCGAACGCGACGAGCGGCGCGCAGGTCGCGTACAGCGCGCAACCGATCGCCGCGGCGCGAGCGCCGACGCGCGGTACGAGCGCCTTGAACCACAGCGCGACCGTCAGCAGCACGACCACACCGGTCAAAGCCGAGGCCGCGCAGAGGCGCGCGTCGAAGCACCGGAACAGCAGCGCATAGCACCACTCGACGCACGGGAACGCGACGTGCGTGAAGTCCTCGTACGGCGCTCGGCCGTGCGCGAGCTGCAGCGCACCGTTCAAGTAGAAGGCGTCGACGGGCGGCACGCGGCCGAACGCGAGCAACGCGAGGCGTACGAGCACCACGACCACGACGAGGCAGAACCACGCGCGTCGTCGAACTTCCCGCAACGAGCCGCGCGCGCGTTCGCCCATACCTCTCACATCCGGTAGAGCATCCAGTAGACGACGATGCCCGTGATCGAGACGTAGATCCACAGCGGCAGCGTGATGCGCGCGATCTTCTTGTGCCGTTCGCGATCGCCCTTGAACGCGCGCACGAGCGTCAGGATCACGAGCGGCACGTTCACGACCGCGAGCACGGTGTGGCTGAGCAGGATCGCGAAGTAGACCGTGCGGATCGTGCCTTGGCCCTGGAACTTCACCGAGCCGACTTGCGCGTGGTAGACGAGGTAACTGATCAGGAACAACGCCGAACAGACGGTGGCCGCCAGCATGCAGGCCTTGTGCGCGGCCTCGCGGCGGTTCTTGATCAGGACGTAGCCGATCACGAGCAGAGTCGCTGCCGTGGCGTTCAGCACCGCGTTCACGCCCGGCAGATCACGCACGTCGAACATCGCGTCGCTCACGCCTGTAGGCGATCGAACACGAGCAGCGTCAGGACCAGTGGCAAGTACACGATCGACGCGAAGAACGAGAAGCGCGCGTCCTCGCGCGAGCGCGTCTTCGCGAAGCGCACCACCGTGACTCCGTAGAGCACACCGAGCACGAGCGCGGCGACGAAGTACGACCAACCGGCGAGTCCGAGCAGCGTCGGCGCCAGCGTGACCGGGATCAGTGCCGACAGCGCCATCAGGCTCGCGGATGCCGTGCGGCGGCCGTCCGTGTCGATGACGGGCAGCATCGGGAAGCCGCCGCGCGCGTAGTCGTCGCGGTACAGCCAGGCGATGGCGTAGAAGTGCGGCAATTGCCAGAGCGTGAGGATCAAGAACAGCACGACGGCACGCACGTCGGCGCCGCCGGTCGCGGCCGTCACGCCCATGACCACGGGCAGCGCGCCGGGCACGGCGCCGATCAGCGTGCTGTGCGGCGTCTTGCGTTTCGACGGCGTGTAGATCAGCACGTACGACAGCACCGAGAACAAGCCGATCGCGGCCGTCAGAGGGTTCACGGCGTACGCGAGCAGCGCGACTCCGACCAGCGTCAGGCCGCAGCCGAACACCAACGCTTCGAGCGGCGACCAGCGTCCCGTCGGCAGCGGGCGGTTGCGCGTGCGCTCCATGCGGGCGTCGACGTCGCGTTCGAGCAATTGGTTCAGCGTGTTGGCGCCCGAGGCCGTCAGCGCGGTGCCGAACATCGTCGCGAGCAGGACCGTCGGGTCGAACGGACCCGATGCGGTCCAGAACCAAGCGACCGCGGTCGTCACCAGCACGAGGAACCCGATGCGGAACTTCGTCAACTCGCCGATGTCGGCGAGCAACGTCGCGAACGAAGGATCGCGGGCGATGGTCTCGGATCCGACCTTCATGGAACCCATCGGGTGGGGAGCCGCATGCGGAGCGCGGCATGGTATCGGGCCGGCTGGTTCGCGGTCCACCGCGGGTTCTGCGGCGATGTGACGCACGACGGGGTCGACGGACTCCGTGGGGCTCGCGGTGGCGGCGATGGGCGGGGTCGATCCACGCGTCGGCCGAGAAGACCGCGAACGACTTCGGCTCGAGTGCCCGCAGGCGCACCGCTCGATGCGTCAGGCGGTGGCGGCGCCGCGCAACTGTTGGCAGATCGACAGCACGTGGTCGATCGCGGCGCTGGCGTCGGCCAGCAAGTGCGTCACGTCGCTGGCCGCGCTGCGCAGGGCGAGTTCGAGCGCGAACGCCGACGCCGTCAATCGCGCGGCGCCGAGGTTCGAAGCCGCGCCTTTCAGACGGTGCGCGGTGGCCGCGGCCGTCGTGACGTCGCCGCGACGGACCGCGTCGGTGAGCAGGCCGCGGCACTCGCGCACGCTCATGGCCAAGCTGCACAGCGCGTCGTCCAGCGCTCGCGGATCGTCGAACAGGCCGAGCATTTCGAGTCGCTCGCGCACGGCGCAGGCTTCGTGCGACCTGTCCTCCGCGGCGTCGCGTTGCGCGTCGAGGCCGGCGCGGTCGATGCGCGTGGCAGAGAACCGCGCCAGGGTCTGGCCGTCGACGCGGACGGGGGCGAGATCGACCACGACCCGGACGGGTTCGAGCTCGTCCCCGGAGCGCACGTCGAGCGTGGCGCAGAACCGGCTTTCTCGGCCTTCCTCGAACACGCGACGCACCGCGCTGGTGTCGGCCAAGAGCAGGTTCGGGAGGAACAGCGCGAGGTTCTTGCCCTCGGCGTGCTCGGGCGCCACACCGGTCCACGCGGCGAACACGGGGTCGAACGCCTGCACCACGAGATCGCGACGCAGCAGCAACGTGCCGCGGCGCGCGTCGGGATCCTGCGTGCGTTCGAGCGGTCCTTGCATGGTCTTCTCGATGGTCGACGGGGATGGGGGCCGGCCGCAGCGTCGATCCGGCATCGGCCGATTCGGGGCCCGATCTTGAAGCGGGTCGGTCGAGTTCCGGATGCTCGAGAGTGCGCGATTCAGCGCAGCGACCCGGGTCGAGGCAGTACGACGCGTTCGATCGCGTCGACGCCCTCGGTCAGCGTCGACCGCGTCCACGGTTCTGCCGTGAGGGTCCGACTCGCGCCCGAAGGCCAATCGACGGTGAGCGTGGCCGACGCGTCGCTCTCGCAGAGCCCGAACACGAGCTCGCGCGCGCTCGCCGACTGGAACGAGCCACCACCGACGATCGAACGCACGCGGCGCGTGCCGTCCTCGAGTTCGAGCGTGACTCGAGCGCCGATCGCATCGCGACCGCTGCGCACCGCGCCGATCAAGCGCAGCACGATGCGGGCCGTCGTCGCATTCGTGTTGCCGAGCACGAGTGGCGCTTCGTCGAGGCGCGTGACGACGAGATCTTGCGCGCCATCGCCGTCGAGATCGCCGACCGCGAGGCCGCGGCCGACGCAAGGCTCGGTGGCGAAGGCAGCGCCGAACGGCTTGAAGCGACCGCGCCCGTCGTTCGCGAACGCCGTCAGCGGCTGGCGGTAGCTGGTCTGCAGCGCACTCGCTTCGACGTTCGGATAGACGTGCCCGTTGGCGATCACGACGTCGAGGGCGCCGTCGAGATCGGCGTCGACGAACGCGCAACCGAAGCCGAGGTGCGCGAACGAAGGCGGCCCGAGTCCCGACGTGCGCGAAGTGTCCTTGAACGCCGCGCCGCCGAGCCCGCGGTACAGCGTGTTGGTGTCGTGCGAAAAGTTGGTCACGAACAGGTCGTCGACGCGATCGCCGTCGAGGTCGCCCGCGGCGACTCCCATGCCGGCCTGCGCGTTTCCGGCGGCTCCGAGCGCGACGCCGGCTTCGAGTCCGATGTCGACGAACTTCAGGTCGCCGTCGTTGCGCAACAACTGATTCGGCTGCGAGTCGTTGGCCACGTAGAGGTCGAGATCGCGGTCGCCGTCGGCGTCGAGCGCGAGCAGGCCGAGCGCGAACGCAGGCGGTCCGATCGCCGCGTCGTCGATCGGCTCGAAGCGCAGCGTGCCGTCCTCACGCAGTCGGTTGCGGTAGAGCCGATCGGGCACGGCGTTGAACCCGAGCGGGCCGGCCAATACGGGCATGCCGCGGAACGTCGCGCCTGCGCGCGTCAGTGAGTCCGCGGTCTCGTCGAGCGCGAGGTAGTTGCACACGTAGAGGTCGAGGTCGCCGTCGCCGTCGAGATCGCAGAGGCACGCCGACGTGCTCCAGAGCGGATCGCTGGCGCCGGCAGCGCCGTCGACGCGGACCAACTTGCCGCCGTCGTTGCGCAGCAGCGCGTCGTCGCCGATCGCCGTGACGTAGAGGTCGTCGTCCCCGTCGTCGTCGACGTCGCCGACCGCGACGCCGCAGGCGTCGATCGCGAGATCGAGTCCACAGGCCGTCGTGACGTCCTCGAAGCGGAACGCGCCGTCGTTGCGGAACACCTGCGACGGTCGTGGCCCGCTGCCGTCGTGGGGATCTCCCTGCGCGAAGAACAGATCGAGGTCGCCGTCCCCTTCGAGGTCGAACAGACCGACGCCGCCGCCGTTCACTTCGGTGATCGAGCGCTTCGCGAGTCCCACGCGGCCGTGGTGGTCGACGAACGCGGGAGCAGGACGCTCGACGAACCAAGGTGCGGTCGGCGCCTGCGGCGCGCACAGCCACGCGACGCAGCAGGCCGCGAGCCAGGACGTCATGACGCGTCCTCGAACTCCTTGGCGGCCTCCGCGCGGCCGCTTCGGCGCAGCAGTTGAGCCAAGCGATAGCGAGCGCTCTGGAAGCGCGGATCGCAGCGCAGCGCCGCGCGCAGGTGGCGCTCGGCGGTCTCGACGTCGCCGGCGTCGTCGGCGATCTGCCCGAGCAGTGCGAGCGGGCGGGGATCGTTCGGGCGCAAGGTCGCCGCGCGCTCGAGATGCGGTTTCGCGGCGGCGTCCTCGCCGAGCTCGACGAGCAGCGCGCCGAGGTTGTGCCGGCCCGATGCAGAATCCGGATCGAGTTCCACGCAGCGCTCGTACGCGGTGCGAGCGCCCTCGCGATCGCCGCGACGCACGAGGATCGTGCCGAGATTCAACGCGGCGCGCGGCGCGTACGGCGTGTCGCCCGACGCCAACGTCCGATACGCCTGCTCGGCGTCACCGGCGCGATCGAGCTTCTCCAACACGATCGCGCGGTTGAACTGCGCTCCCGCATTCGTCGGGTCGATGCGTAATGCCGCGTCGAACGCTTCGAGCGCTTGCGGGAAGCGACCCAATCGTCCGAGCGTGGCGCCGCGGTCGTGCCACGGCAGCGACGAGTCGGGGCGCAGAGCGCTCGCGCGTTCGTAGAGCTCGAGCGCGCCATTTGCGTCATCGCGCGCGGAGCGGACGTGACCCGCGGCGAGCACGCACGCGAACGTCGCGTCGTGCATGGCGACCGCGGCTTCGAGTCGAGCCACGCCGCGTTCCCCGCTGCCGACCAGTGCCAACGCGACGGCGGTGCTGGTCATCAGCTCGTGGTCCTGGAGTGCTGCGGCGAGCGTGATCTGTTGCTCGAGCAGCGCGTCCAGCACGTCACCGAGAACGATGTCCGGCGGGGACTCGTAGACGTTCGCGGCGATCACATCGTCGACGAAGCGCGCCACGTCCTCACGCACGGCCGCGAACCCGTCGCTGCGCGAACGTTCGAGCACGCCCTGGCCGACCTCGCGCAACGTCGGCGGTGTCGGCGGTGCCTTCGCCTCGATCGCGTCGTCCTGCAATCGTGCCGTCGCCGCGCGGCCTCCGTCTTGGACGAAAGCGAGCGCGGCGACGACGAGCGCGACTGCAGCGATCAAGCGCGAGCTCCGCCGATCACGGTCGGATGTCGAAGGGCACGCCGTTGCCGAGCGTGGTGACGCCGGCCGCGGTCTCCGCGCTCTGGAACGCGATCTTCAGACCGACCAAGAACGGGTCGTTCGGCAGCGCGGTCGGGATCGACAGCTTGCCGGTCGCGTCGAGGAACGGTCCGAAGCCCGACGTGCCGTTCAGCAGGAACAGGAAGAACGTCGGCTCCTGCAGCAGCGTGCCGTACGGGAACAGCGCGACCGGTCCGTCGCCGAGCGACATCAGGATCGTCGCCGACGCGTTCGGCGAACCACGGAGATTGAACGTCAGCGGATTGCCGACCGAGTGGTTCGACGCGATCGAGAGGATCGACGTCGCCAAGCCGCTCTCGGTGATCGTGATCGTCTGGTCGGCGGCCACGTTCGTCAGCACTTGGACGATCCGCGACTTCGGCCACACGACTTCAACGGTCTCGGCGACGGTGTTCGACCCGAGTCCGACCGCGAACGTCTTCGGCACCATCGAGCCGTAGCCCGAACCGATCGAACGCTGGAACCGACGCGAGACGCCGTCGGCGGTGACGACGCGGATCACGGCGCCGACGCCGTCGCGGTTCGACTGCGTGCCGACCAGGTTGATCTTGAGGTAGTGACCGAGTCCGCTGCCGTTGTTGCGGTAGGCCTTGTTCGCCGTGAACGAGACGTAGATCAGGTCGACGTCGCCGTCGGCGTCGAAGTCGCCCGGCAGGATGTTCGAGCCGCCGCTGTTGCCCGGCGTGCCCGCGTTCGCGGGCACCGAGAACGTCTGGTTGCCGTTGTTGCGGTACAGCGGGTTGTTGGCCGAGAACGACGAGACGTAGAAGTCCTCGAGCCCGTCGTAGTCGAAGTCGAACTGCTGCGCGCCGTTGTCCTCGAGCGCGTGCTGCACGCCGGCCGACACCGAGATGTCCGTGAACGTCGCGTCGCCGTTGTTGCGGAACAACGCGTTCGCTTGACCGAACACGTCGAGTCCGTTCGTGAACACGGCGTGATAGAGGTCGAAGTCGTGGTCGTTGTCGTAGTCGAACCAGAACGTCGCGTAGCCTTCGCCCTTGCGGTCGACCCCGAGCGACGGCGCGACGTCCGTGAACGTCGGCGATCCGGTCTCGATCAGGTTGCTGCGCAACAGCTTGTTCGGCCACGGCGTCGTGCCGCTGGTGCCGATCTGTCCGGTCTCGACGTAGAGGTCGAGGTCGCCGTCGCCGTCGAAGTCCGCGGTCGAGCTACCGAACGACGGGTCGTTCGTCGTCGGCAAGCCCGCAGCGTTCGTCACGTCGGAGAACGTGCCGTTGCCGTTGTTGCTCCACATCGCGTCACGCGTGCCGTTGAAGTCGCGCGCGTTCGCGAGATAGAGGTCGAGATCGCCGTCGTGGTCGTAGTCGAACCACACCGACCCGCGCGGATCGGTGTTCGTCGCGGTCAGTCCCGCAGCGGCGGTGACCTCCGCGTACACGCCGGATCCGTTGTTCTGGTACAGCCGGTTGTTGCTGCCGGAGAAGCCGATCTCGCGTCCCATGAACAGGTCCGGGTCGCCGTCGTTGTCGTAGTCGGCGAACGTCACGGTGCGCCCGCTGCCGAGGCTGGTCGAGAACCCGGAGGCCGAAGTCGCGTTCGTGAACTGGATCGTGCCGTTGCCGAGGTTGCGATACATCTTGAACGCGTTGTTCGAGGAACTCGTCAACGCGAAGTCGAGATCGCCGTCGTTGTCGTAGTCGCAGGGCGCGGCGCTGTAGCCCTTCTCGGAGCTAGCTCCGGACGTCGCGGTCACGTCGGTGAACAATTGAGCCGAAGCGAGCGGCGAGCAGGTCAGCGCGAGCACGAGCGCACGCACGACCGGTGTGGCTGGGGCCGACATCGGGTGGAACTCCGAAGATGGGGGACGATCCCTAGGCGAAGGGACGGGAGAGAGCGAGCGGGGCGGGCGGAGCTTAACCCGAACGCAATGCGAGTGGCTACCGCCGAGTCGAGGCACTCCGAGCTCCCGCGGCAACGACCGGCGATCCGGAGGAAGGAGTCGCCGGCGACTGGGTCCGGATGAGCGTTCGATCCATGCATCGAGCGGGCGACGACCGAACCGGAGGCCGAGAACGTGAACGGGACAATGGAAAGCGGTGACGACGGCGCGGGAGCCGGTTGCCCCGGGGGCAAGGGTGGGACGGCAGCCCGCGTGCATTTGCCGCCGGCAATCCGACGCGGGTACCCGCGCGCGATTGCCGGCGGCAAAAGCACGCGGGCTACACGACGACGGGCCAAGGACTTGCGCAATTGTGTCGAACGAATGGAGTGCGAACGGCGACTGCCGGGTAACGGCGTGCGGTCACGGGGGACACATCGGGGACAGACCCGCCTCCGTCCCCGTCATGGCCGTCGAGCTCGGGTGGGGACAGTCCCCTCATCTGCTCTGTCCCCACTCCTTCAATCGCCACCGCGGAGCGCGAAGCGCGACCCGGAGTTCTCCCTCGGGTTCAAGCTCGTGCGTGCCCGAGTAACCACTCCGTCGCCTAGGGACGTCGAGACCTGCTCTCGCTGCGGCCGTTCAGCAGCCCGCCGCAGCTGTGGCGATCCGCTCTACGCGTCTCGTCAGTACGTCACCTGGCGTGAAATGGACAGGGGTCGCTCTTCACGCCCTCGACAAGCCACCCCTGCGGCTTTGAACGGCCGCAGCGAGAGCAGGTCTCGACGTCCCTTCGCGTCAAGTCTCACGAGCGACTCAAGGGCACGGGGGTTCCCAAAGGGGGGCTTTGCTCGTTTGTGAAGCCCCCCTTTGGTCGTTCGACCGCGAGCGGTCGAACGAGGGGGGTGCGGGGGAACGAAGTTCCCCCCGCCTTCGCCTTCGGCGTCAAGCGAAGCGCCCCCGGGCCTGGCCTACGGAGGCGGAGCCTCCGCTTCAGCGCTCACCGCCTCGAGGTCTCCGGCTTCGCCGGTCTTCTCGGCGATGCGCTTCAGCCACTCCACGTTGGCGAGCGCTCGGTCGGCTCGTGGGATGCGCGCGTTCACGTCGAACGCGCGGCGGAAGAACACGCGGGCGTCGGTGAAGCGGCCTTGTTCGAACAGCGTCGTCCCGCTCGATTCGAGTGCGAATGCGATGAGCGTGCGGTCGGACAGCTCGCGCGCCAGGCGCTCCGCTTCTTTGAAGTGCGTGACCGCCGCCACGGCGTCGCCCTTCGCGCGCAGCACGCGGCCCAGGATCAAGTGGGCGTCGGCGCGCCCCGCGAGTGTCTCGGGTGAACGCGGCGCCAATGCGTCGAGTTGTTCCGCTTCGTTGGCGCGATCGGCGGCGTCGTCCCATCGGCTCTCGTGTTCGAGCACGATCGCTTCGTGGCGCAGCACCGCGGCGCGCTCGGAGCGTCCACCGATGCGCTCGGCCGCGGCGCGCGCGGCGTCGATGTGGGTCACGGCCTGCTCGAGCGCGTTCGCCGCCACGCACTGGCGCGCGCGATTCAGGTGCCCGGCCAGGACGCCGCGGTCGTAGTGCGACTCGCCGCGACTCGAGGCGGCGATGCCCTCGTCGTACAGCTCGGCCGCGCGCGAAGCGTTGCCGAGCGTGTCGAACACCGCGCCGAGTTGCAGCAGCGCGTCGGCTTCGGTGCGTTCGTCGGCGAGACCGCGCGCGACTTCGAGCGCGCGTTCGAATCCGAGCGCCGCGGCATTCAGGTCGCCGCGCCGGAACGCATCGGACCCCACGCGCAAGTGGTACTGCGCGCGCTTGTCCTCGAACGACGGCTGCGGGCTCGAGCAGCCGATCGCGTGGAGTGCCGCGAGCGCGCAGAGGCCGCTGCGCAACGAACGGAGCGCGTTCACGAACCACCTCCGCCGGAGGCCGGCAGCACGGGCGGGACGACTTCGTCCGGAGTGGCGACGTAGTCGCGCACGAACGGCAGCTTCTGGACCGCGCGCAGCGTCTCGTCGGTCTCCACCAGCAGCGCTTGGACTTCCTGCGCGATGCCGGGCAGGTCGCGCGATGCGGCGTCGAGTCGTTCCAGGATCGACGTGATCTTCTTCATCATCACCGGCAATTCCGCGGTGGTCTTCTCGACGTTGCCGAGTGTGGGATGCGCTTCCTCGAGCAGCTTGCGCGTCTGCTCGGCGATGCCGCGCAGTTCGGTCATCGTCGCGAGCAGCTCGTCCTTCATCTTCGGATCCTTCAGCAGGCCGCCGGCGATGCCCTCGCCGCGCTCGAGACCCGCGAGGATGCCGTCGACGTGCGACACGACGCTGTCGACCTTGCCGAGCGCGCCGAGCACCGGTCCGTCGTCCTGGTTCAGCTTCTGCGTCAGATCGAGCAGTTGGTTCAAGGATCGGCGCAACGGGCCTTCGTCGCGGTTCAGATCTTCGGCCGCGCGTCGCAGTTCGGCGACCGAGCGCATCAAGTCGCCCTGCGGATCGGCGAGTTGGTCGATCAACTTGGTGCCGCTCTGGATCGCTTGCTTGATGAACGGCATGAGCTCGTCGAATTGCGCCTTCAACGAGTCGACGAGCGAGGTCGGGTTGTTGTAGCGCAGCACGACCTTGCGGCCTTCGAGCGCGGCGAGCGGCGTGCCCGCCTTCGACACGGGACCCTCGATCCCCGAACCTTCTTCACCGGGTGCGATCAGCAGCAAGTTCGCGCCGGTGATGTTGCCGAGCGGTCCGGATTCGATCGTCGTGACGAACTGGTCGGTGATCGCGCCGCTGAACTCGGGGTCGATCGCGAGGTCGACGCGGAACCAGTCCTCGCCGGGCGTGGTGTTGAAGAAGCGCGGTTCGACGCGCAGCACGCTGCCGACGCGGTAGCTGCGGAAGTAGACCGCGCTGCCTTCGGTGACCAACGAGCGCGGCAGCCAGGTCTCGACGACCGACGTCTTCGTGAACAGCGAACGCAGCGTCGTGCGCGACACCAGCGCGAGCAGGCCGAGCAGGACGGCGGCGAGCAGGAACAGCCCGACCAGCGTGTCGATGACCTTCTTGTTCATGCGTGCGTCGTCGACCCGTCGAAGGAGTTCATTGGTGCCGGACCATCGCGTCGACGCACGGACACGAGAGCTTCCCCCCGGCGAGCGTGTCGGCGACGAGCAGGATCATAGCGGCGTCGGGTTTGCGCGAGCGCTCGTCGAGGACCGCGCGCAACGTCGTGGACTGCGCGGCCGTCAGGACCGCCGGCGGCTCTTCGACGACCGCGAACAGCGGATCCGGCGCCAGCGCGCGCGCGACTCCGCTGAGGTATCGGATCGCCGGCGATGCCTGCTGCGGGAGGACGCGCCCTTCGAACACGACGCCGAGCTTGGCCAGGAACGCGGTGCTCTCGCGCAGCACGTCGTCCTCGCCGCGCGGCGAGCGGTCGCGCAGCGGGATCGCGACGTTTTCGGGCAATGGCACCGTCGACAGGAACGCGGGCTGCGCGGCGGCGTAGCCGAGGCGACGTCGTGCTCGCAACGCGTCACCGCGCGGCGTGGTGCTCGTGTTCTTGCGAAACAGCGTGATCGTGCCGTGGGTCGGGACGTCGAACCCGACGATGAGCCGCGCCGCGAGATGCGCTTGGTCGATGGTCTCGAACCGGATCGCGAGCGTGGAGCCGACGTCGACCTTCACCGCGGGCAGCGTGATCGTCGCTGCTCCGTGTTGGAAGGACACCCCTTCGCACGTGAATACGGTCTCGCTCATCCGGCCATCACCGAGACCAGCGCGCTCGCGACCGCGCACATCACGATGCTCTTGATGACCGCGCGACTCGCGGCCTTCGGGACTTCGGTGAAGTACGGATCGAGTCCGAAGCCTTGGCGCAGCGCGACGATGGCGATCACGATTCCGTACGCGAGCCCGAGCGCGACCAGATGCGAGCCGGTGCTCGGCGAAACCTTCAGCAGCAGGTCGATGCCGCCCGATTGCGGGTATTCCTGCATGACCGAGAACAACGACAGCATCGCGATCGCGGCCACGATCAGCGTCAGGCACATGGTGCCGACCACGATGCCGAACAAACGCGGAAGCGCGAGATGGCGATACGGATCGATGCCGAAGCCCTCGAGCATCTCGACTTCGCGCGCGACCGTCATGTTGCCGAGCTCGACGGCCACGGCCGACGACGTGCGCGCGACCACGACGATCGCGGCGATCAGCGGCGCGACGTTTTGCAGGATGATGCGGTCGAGGAAGATCGGGATCAGGAAGAAGATCTGGTTCGTCGCGATCAATTGGCCGAAGCCGTAACCGACCAGGAACGCGAGCAGGCCTGCGACCGGGACGGCTTGGACGCCCGTGAAGTAGATCTGCATGCCGATGTGGCGGCGCAGAAGTCGTCGCGCTCCCGACGACATCCCGAGCGTCGAGGTGACGATGCGGCCGAGGATCTCGCCGATCCCCTGCAAGTCGCGCAGGAACGCGCCGCAGCGGCGTTGGACGTCAACTCCCCAGGCTTCGAGGATCGCGAGCATGGGGCGGAAGTGTAGAGACCCGGCGGCGAATCGAGCCGTGCTCGTCGGCTCCGCCGGAGTCAGACGATCGCAGGCAAGAACGGAAGCGGCGCGAACGAACCCCCCAGGACCGGTCGCGAATCCACGCCGAACCAGCGTTCGAGCAACGTCGCGTAGACCTGGCGGAAGTCGGTCTCGTAGCGCACGTCACCGTCCTCGAGATCGGTGAGATTCGGCGCTTCGCCGAACACGCCGCCCGTCACCGCCGAACCGAGCACGAACAACGGCGCGGCCGCGCCGTGGTCGGTGCCTTTCGATCCGTTCTCCTCGACGCGGCGCCCGAACTCGGAGAACGTCAGCGTGACGACGTCGCGATCGAGCCCATCCTTCACCAGCGCGGTCTGGAACGCCGCCAGCGCATCGCCGAGTTCGAGCAGCAATGCGGCGTGATTGTCCTTCTGGCGCGTGTGGGTGTCGAAGCCGTCGTGCGCGACGTACGCGATGCGCAGGTCGAGTCCCGAACGCAGCAGCGTGAACAACGTGGCCAAGCGCTTGCCGAGCGCCGTGGCCGGGAACGCGTTCGCCGTCGCCGCGAGGTCGACGTGTTCGAGCCGACGCGCGAGCCGCGTGGCCGCGTGCGCGGCGCCGACGGCGCGCGCGAGTGGCGAGGCCGCCGGCGTGTCGCGGTCGAGTTCGAGCAGCGGGACCAGCTTCGCTTCGTCCAGACGCACCTGCTCCAACGATGCGAGCAGTGGGACGGGGACGTCGGGATGGACGAGGCCGAGCGGCATCTCGGTGTCGAGCAGCGCGACGCCGGGGATGCCGGAAGCCGACGTCTCGCGTCCGAGCGTCGCGAGCGTGGCGCCGTGCACGCCGATTCGCGCGCGCTCGGGTTCGAGCGACGCCGTGTGCCAGATGTCCATCGAGCGGAAGTGCGAACGATCGGGCCGCGGATAGCCGACGTTCGTCACCACGGCGAGTCGGCCGGCGTCGTAATGCTCCGCCAGTCCCTTCAGCCGCGGATGCAGCGCGAGCCCGTGGCGCGACAGCGGTAGCGACTCGGCTTTCGTCAACGCCAGGGACGGACGCAGTCGGCGGTAGACGTCGTCCTCGATCGGCGCGACGGTGTTGAGGCCGTCGTTGCCGCCACCGAGGCGCACGACGACCAAACAACGCGGAGCGCCGCCGCCGGAGCCGGCGATCGCGAAGCGGCTCCAGGCCAGCGCTGGAACGGCCGCGGCGCAACTCTTCAGGAACGTTCGTCGCGTCGTCATTCGCGTCTCTCCTCGGCGGTCGGTCCGCATCGTTGCGGCATGGACTCGGTGCTCGGGATCGGTTCGGTCACGGTTTTCTCGTCATCACACGACGGAGGCCTCGGGCAACGCGAGGATCGCTCCGAGCGCGGCGGCTTTGGAGTCGCCGCCGATCGCCGCGACCGTCGCGACCACCGCCTCGCCGACGGCACGAGGCAGCGGCGCTCCGAGGACGCGCATGGCGATGACCTCGACGATCGTCGGTACGTCGCCGGGCACTTCGGCGGCGAGCTTCGGCGTACCCCGCACGAGTCCGGCGTCGTCGCCGAGCGCGATGCGTCGCGCGCAGTCGGCTCGCGCGACGAACGTGGCCGCGTTCAGCCAGGCGTCCTCGCCGTCCCAACCCTTCACCGTCGGCGGTCGAAGCAACCACTGGCCCATGTCCCGCATCGTGCGGACGCACGCGCTGGCATCCGCGCGAGCGCCGATCGAACGCAGATGGCCGACGACGAACTCGACCGGCGACGCGATCCGCGCTCGGACCACGGCGGGGGAGTGGAACCACTCCGAGCGCAACACCACGCGCAACAGCGCGAGCGGATCGAGTCCCGCATCCGCGTACACGGCGCAGGCGGCGTCGATGACCGCATTCGGCGGCGACGGATGCGCGAACATCTGCAGCAAGCGCGTGGCGAGGCGGCGCGCCGTCGCTGGATGTTTCGCGCACAGAGTGACCACGTCGTCGGCAGCCAGCGCGCCGCGGTGGCCGAGCACGGTCTTCGTGCCGTCGTCATGCATCGCGCGCACGAACTCGGTGCGACCCCCGGCGCGGCGGAAGCCCGTCAAAGCGCGCGCGGCCTCGCGGATGTCCTGTTCGTCGTAGTTGCCGATGCCGAGCGTGAACAGCTCGAACACCTCGCGCGCGTAGTTCTCGTTCGGGTGGTCCTTGCGATTCAATTCGCCGTCGAGCCACAGCAACATCGCGGCGTCGCGCGTCATGGCGTGCAGCAAGGCATGGAACGGCCCGGCGCCGAGGTCGAGGAACGTGCGCAATTGCGTCGCCATCAGGCGCGCGTCCTGGACCTTCGCGTCGGACGTGGCGAAGTGACCGTGCCAGAACAGCGCGAGTTTCTCGCGCAGCGGCTGCTCCGAACGCAGCATGCGCGCGACCCACCACGCCGCCACCGCGTCGGACTCGCCGGCCGCCACGGTGTCCAGCACCGCGTCGAGCTCGCGCACCGCGGCGCACGGAGGGTCGAGCGTCGTCAGCGTCGAAACCGTCGCTTCGAGTCCGCGTTCGCACGCGCGTTCGACGTCGACGCGCGGTTGGCCGAAGCCGGCTCGACGCAGCAGGTGCGCCGCGGCGTGCTCGTCGAGCGCGTCGTCCGCGCGCGGCGCGAGCGCGTTCCGTGACGTTGCGTCGCCGAGCATCACAGCGCTCCCAGCGTCCGCAGTTCCGCGGTCAGGGACACGCCTTCTTGCGCCGGGTCGATCGCGACGTCGAGTGCGTCGAGCCCACGCAGGAGATCGAGGAACAACTGGATCGCGGCACGCGCGGTCTCCGCGTCCTCGGCGTGTTCGACCATGCGGTTCGCGACCAGGGCCTCTTCGTTCGCGCCGAGCAAGGACACCAACGCGGGGAACTCCACACGCACTTGCGAATGCGGTTCCGCGACCGGTTGCGCGCTCGTGGCCGTGCGTTGCGCGGCGAGCAGCGCGAGCAGGTGCGAGCGCGCCGACGAGACGAACACGTGCGTCGGAGTCACGGCGAGCGCGGGCTCGGCGTTGAAGCGCACGTCGGGCGCTCCGGTTTCGTCCTCGTCCAGCAGGAAGCGTGCGCTGACCACGTCGATACCGTCGACGCGCTCGGAGTTCTGCAGCATCGACTCGAGACCCTTCTGACCTCGATCGGCGTTGACGACGCCGAGCGTGGTCTGGAAGGCCGTCAACAGATCGCGCGCCTTCAGCAGGTCTTTGCCGTCCTCGCTGCGCTGCAGTACGAGCGTGAAGCCTGGGTACTGGACGCCCGGAGGAGTGCCGAGATCCGCGTAGTCCTGCGGTCCGACGATCAACGTCGCGTTGTCGCCGAACGCGGGCAGCACTTCGTCGCCGAACGACCGACCACCGAACAGGATGCCCATGATCGAGTCGAACTCGACGATCGAACCCTTGAGGTCGGCATCGAGCAGTTCGTTGCGCATGGAGTAAAAGCGTGGGTAGTCGCGCGTGAGCGCGAGGTTCGCGATCGTGTCCTGCGGCAACGCGATCGGGACGCTCTGCGCGCGTGACGGAAAGAACCACGCCGCGGCGTCGTCGACCGAGAACGGGGTCGCCACGACGCGAAGGCGCAGGCTGCGCTGGCCATGGGCGAGTTCGAGATCGAGCGCTTCGGCGTGCTCCAACGCGTTGCCGATGCCGTACGCGAGCAAGGCGCCGACGGCGTTGTCGTAGGACGTGGGTGCGGGCTTCCACAGACCGGCTGTTCGCAGCGCGACGACGTTGGCGTGCATGTGGAGCCCGGGAGCACGCGGAGCGCCGCTTTGCGCGCCGCGCAGCCTCGCGATCGATTCGACCAACAAGGCGCGATCGTTCGCGACCAGGACGGCGTCGCCGACGACCGCGTGGAACTCACGGCCGTTCGTGCTGCGCACGCCGTCGCCGTCGTCGTCCTCTTGCGCCGCCGCGTCGCCGGGCGTGAACGCGGCCAGCGTCTCGATGGCTTGCGCCAGCGTCTCCGCCAGCGCGGGGCTCGCGGCGCGCGTCGCGAGGATCACTGCGGGTTCGTCCGTCCCATCGCGCGGCAGCGCGGCCGCGGCGACCTCACGACCGAGCGCTTGCGCGAATGCTTGCTGCGCCGGCGCCTTCAGCAAGCCCGCCACGATCGCGATGCCGCCTCGCAGGTCGCGCATGTCTTTGCGCTTCATGCGCTCGGCGTACGCCGAGCTGCGCTCGATCGTCGACCACGTCGGTGATGCGAGCCACGCGTCGAGCGCGCCGGCGGCGTCGTTCCACTCGGCGCGCAAGGGTGCGTCCTGCGGCAGCGCCGCGGCGATCGGGATGCTCTCGCCCGTAGCGCTGGCGAGCGCGAGGACGACAGGACGGACGAAGGCGGCGACGAACAGCATGATCGACCTCCGAGGCAAGGACGATCATGAGAGTCGCGTCACGATGGTGGCGTGAAAGGAATTCCGCGCGCGCACCGGTCGCGAGACGGATGCGATCCGGATTCGCGTTCGGTGTGTTCGCGTCGAAATTTCTGTTGGAGTCGCCCCTGCGACGAAATACCCTCCGTCCGTCTGGTTGATGGCCCTGCCGCACGAGAGCGAGTGCCGCGCACGAACGCGAGCGCCGCCGCGGTTCGGACTGACCCCCGAAACGAACGGGCAGGGCGATTCCGGGTCCAAGGTCTTCGGCAAGTCGATGGACCGCCCGGAAGGACTTGCGAACACAGCTTCTCGCCGTCGACGCTTCGCCGTCACTCCGTACTCGGAGTCCGGTCCACGCGGACGGCAGGATCTCCGCACAGGGAATCGAAGACGCGCTGCCGTGTGTGCCGCGTCGATCGGCGGTGCGGCGCCGGCTCGAGTTGGAATGGATGACGGTCGCGGCTCTCTCCACGAGGGTGCGACCCGGAAGACGAGGTCATGGGACGATCCGGTAGAGGGCGGCGTCGCCGCGGGCGCAATCGCGGTGGCTTCGATCGATTCGATGGTGGAGGCGGCGGGCAAGGCTCGTACGGCGGCGGATGGGGCGGTGGTCCCGGCGGACCCGGTGGGCCTGGTGGATCTGGTGGACCAGGCGGTCCTGGTGGTTATGGCGGTGGCGGCGGTGGACAGCAACCGCCGCGTGACCTCGCGAACGCGATCATGGTCGAAGGCGTGTTCGAGCCGACGCAGGACAACGCCGGCTTCCTGCGCTCCGTGAAAGAAGACTTCGACGACACGCCGAACGATGCGTTCATCCACGCCAATCTCGCGCGTCGCTACGCGCTGCGCCCGGGCAGCATGATCAAGGGCCTGGCGATCCCAGGCCGCGGTCGCCAAGGCAAGCCGATGCTCGAACGCATCGACTCGATCGAAGGCTTGCCGATCGACGACGCGATGCGCTTGCCGACGTTCAAGCAATTGACGTCGATCGATCCGCGCGACCGCTTCGTGCTCGAAGGCGACGACGGCGACATCAATCTGCGCATCATCGATCTGTTGACGCCGCTCGGTCGCGGGCAGCGCGCGCTGATCGTCGCGCCGCCGCGTTCCGGCAAGACGGTGATCCTCGAGAAGATCGCGAACCGCATCGTGCGCGGATATCCCGACGTCCATCTGATGGTCGCGCTCGTCGACGAGCGGCCCGAAGAAGCGACGCACTTCAAGCGCGCGGTCCCGGCTCCGGCCGAAGTGATCGCGTCGACGAACGACGAAGCCGGCGATCGCCACCTGCGCGTCGCCGAACTCGTGAACGAGCGCGCCAAGCGTTTGGTCGAAACCGGTCGCCACGTGGTGGTGCTGATCGACTCGCTGACGCGACTCGGTCGCGCCTACAACCTCGAGACCCGCGGTTCGGGACGCACGCTGTCGGGTGGTTTGGACGCGAAGGTGCTCGAGAAGCCGAAGGCGTTCTTCGCCGCGGCGCGCAACTGCGAAGGTGGCGGTTCGCTGACGATCGTCGCGACCGCGTTGATCGACACCGGGTCGCGCCTCGACCAAGTGATCTTCGAAGAGTTCAAGGGCACGGGCAACATGGAGCTCGTGCTGTCCCGCACGCTGTCGGACCGCCGCATCTATCCGGCGATCGACATCAACGCGTCGGGCACGCGCCGCGAAGAGCTTCTGCTCGGCGAGGCGACGTTGCGCAAGATCGGACTGCTGCGTCGCGTGCTGAACCGCATGAAGCCCGTCGAGGCGATGGAGCTGCTCGTGCGCAAGCTGAAGGAAACGCGCAGCAACACCGAGTTCCTCGCGCGCTTCGACGCGGTCGGCGCGGCGGCGGTGGAAGACGACTGACACGGTGCAGTGGCGACGGGGATGGGGTGAGCACCTGTCCCTGACGCCGCGGCGATTGCTGTCCGTCGTCGCCGCGACCGAGGGGCACTTTCTTGCCTTCGCGTTCGCAACTCGGCAGTAGCCTCTCCGCCGGTGCCGCCCGAACCGCCGCAACCCGATGACGCTTCCCGACTGATGGCTGCCGCAGCCTCTGGCGACCGCGGAGCCGTCGACGCTTTGCTGTCGCTCGTCTACGCGCAGTTGCGCCGGGCCGCGCAACTCCAGCTTGCGCGCGAGCGCTCGGATCACACGCTGTCGGCGACGGCGCTGGTCCACGAGGCTTACTTGAAGCTGATCGGCCCGCGGGAAGTCCCCTGGGCCAATCGCGCCCATTTCTACGCGTCGGCCGCGCAGGCCATGCGCCGCATCCTGCTCGATCACGCCCGAAAGCGCGATCGGCGCGGCGGTGCGCGGATCTCGCTCGACGACGTCCGTGACCTCGCCGGCCTGCTCGATGCAGGTCCCGAAAGAATTTTGGCAGTCGACGCCGCGCTCGAGCGCTTGGCGGTCGACGACCCCGATGCGGCAGCGATCGTCAGGCTGCGGTTCTACGCGGGTCTCAGCGTCGACGAGGCGGCAGCGGCTGCCGGCCTCTCGCCGCGAACGGCGGCGCGGCTGTGGACGTACGCGAGAGCCGCGCTGTTTCGAGACCTGAACGAAGAGCCGTGAACGACGGGGGTGCGAATGGATCGGCACGACGCGAGGCGGGACGCGCGCCGGCTGTTCATGGAGATCGTCGACCTCGCGGAGGCCGAGCGGGATTCCGCGCTGGACCGCGCGTGCGGCGGCGATGCCGGCCTGCGTGCGGAGGTCCTGGCGCTACTGCGCGCGGAACGCGCGGCGGGTGGGTTCTTGTCGAGACCGACGGCACCGCGAGCGCCGTCGGATCCGCCACACGAGGGCCTCGTCACGAATGACACGTCCGCCGTCGCCGAACAACCCGGCGCGCAGATCGGCCGCTACAAGCTGCTCGAGCAGATCGGCGAAGGCGGCATGGGCACGATCTGGATGGCGGAGCAGCGCGAGCCGGTGAAGCGGCGCGTCGCGCTGAAGATCATCAAGCTCGGCATGGACACGAAGCAGGTGATCGCGCGCTTCGAAGCCGAGCGGCAGGCGCTGGCGATGATGGACCACGCGCACATCGCGAAGGTGTTCGACGCCGGCGCGACCGAGGCGGGGCGGCCGTACTTCGTGATGGAGTACATCAAGGGCATTCCGATCCTCGAGTACTGCGACCAGGAGAAGCTCGACACCGAGGCGCGTCTCGAACTGTTCAGTGCGGTCTGCCACGCGATCCAGCACGCGCACCAGAAGGGCATCATCCACCGCGACATCAAGCCGTCGAACGTGCTGGTCACGCTGCACGACGGCGTGCCGGTGCCGAAGGTGATCGACTTCGGCATCGCCAAGGCGACGAACAGCGAGCTGACGGCGAAGACGCTGTTCACCGAGCATCGGCAGATGATCGGCACACCGGCCTACATGTCGCCCGAGCAAGCGGAGCTGTCGGGCCTCGACATCGACACGCGCAGCGACATCTACTCGCTCGGCGTGTTGCTCTACGAGCTGCTCACCGGCACGACGCCGTTCGACATGAAGGCGTTGCTGGAGAGCGGCTTCAACGAGATGCTGCGTACGATCCGCGAGGTCGAGCCGCACAAGCCGAGCACGCGCATCTCGTCGCTGGGCGACACCGGCACGCGCACGGCGCTGCAGCGCAAAGTCGACTTGAAGAAGCTCAACGCGCTGCTGCGCGGCGACCTCGACTGGATCGTGATGAAGTGCCTCGAGAAGGACCGCACGCGCCGCTACGAAACGGCGAACGGCCTCGCGGCCGACATCCGGCGCCACATCAACGACGAGCCGGTAACGGCGGGCGCGCCGAGTGCGGCTTATCGGCTACGCAAGTTCGTGAAGCGCAATCGCGTGCAAGTGCTCGCGGGCGGCGCGGTGGTGGTGGCGCTGCTGCTCGGTGTCGTCGCGTTCGCGTGGCAGGCCAAGGAAGCGAGCGAGCAGCGTGATGCGGCGGTGCTCGCGAAGGACTCCGAAGCGGAGCAGCGCAAGATCGCCGATGCTGCGCGCGCCGAGGCACAGAAGCAGCAGGGCATCGCGCAAGCGCAGGAAGCCGAGGCGACGAAGCAGGCGGAGGAAGCCCGGAAGCAGGAGGCCGAGGCGAAGAAGCAGGCCGCGATCGCCGAAGCGGTCGCGAAGTTCCAGACCGAGATGCTCGCGGCGGTCGATCCCGACCAGTTGCCGAGGGACCCGGTGACGAAGGAGCCGCTGAAGGACACGGTGACGGTGCTGCAGGCGATGGCGGCCGCGATCAAGCTGCTCGACGAGGGCTCGCTGAAGGACCAGCCGCTGGTGGAAGCTGGCGTGCGCTACGCGATCGGCAAGACGCTCTTCGCGTTGGGGCGCTACGACGAGGCCGAGCCGAACTTGCGGAAGTCGCTGGCGATCCGCCGCGACGTCCTGGCGGCTGGAGACTTGCAGATCGCATTCAGCCTGAACTACCTCGGGTTGCTGCTGTTCGCTCGGAACGAGCCGGTCGAGGCCGAGCAGCTCCACCGCGAAGCGCTGGCGATCCGCCGCGCGGCGCTGCCCGCCGGGCACGCGGACATCGGTGCGAGCCTGAACAGCCTCGGCGTGCTGCTGCAAAGTGAGCAAAGGCTCGCCGAGGCCGAGACGCTGTTCCGCGAGTTGCTGGCGATCAACCGCGCGGCGCTGCCCGCCGGCCACCGGAACATCGCACCCGGCCTGAACAATCTCGCAATGGTGCTTCAGGCCCAGAACAAGCTGACCGAGGCCGAGGAGCTGTTCCGCGAAGCGCTCGCGATCGCGCGAGTGGCCCTGCCGGCCGGACACCCGCACGTCGCGAGGGGCCTGGACAATCTCGCGACACTCCTCATGGCCCGGAATCAGCCTGGCGAGGCCGAGCCGCTGATGCGCGAAGCGCTCTCGATCCGGCGCGCGGCGTTCCCCGCCGGACACCCGGAGATCGACCTGGGCGTCGGGAACCTCGCGTGGCTCCTGCAGGCCCAGAACAAGCTGGCCGAGGCCGAAACGCTTCGCCGCGAGACGTTGGAATTGCGCCGCGCGGCACACCCCGCCGGGGATCCGCGGATCGCCGCCGCGATGGACGTCCTCGGGGAAGTCCTGGACGCCCAGGGCAAGTACGCCGAGGCCGAACAGCTCTACCGCGAAGCGCTGGAGATCAGTCGCGCGGCCGATCCCGCTGGTCGAGCTGGCATCCACTCTCGGCTGGGCATCCTCGCAGAGTTCTGCTGGCGGCAAGGCAAGCTCGAGCAATCGATCCCGATGTTCGAGGAATTGCTTGGACTGTCGGAGGCGGAACTCGGGAGACATCACCCCAACACGCTGACGACCATCGCCAATTTGGGGGTGAACTACCGAGATGCCGGACGGTTCACGGAGGCCATTCCGCTGCTCGAAGAGGCGTATCGAGCCTGGAAGCTCGACGCATCCCTGGCGTGGATCGGCGTGGCGCTCCTCGACGCCAGCATGAAGGCGGCCGCCGAGGCGGATCCAGAAAGCGTGGCCAAGCTCCCGGCGCTGGTGCGGGAGATGCTCGCGGACGCGCGAGCTGGACTTCCCCACGACAGCCCCGAATTGGCGGGACAGCTCGCGGCGTTCAGCCAGGCGCTGCTCATTGTGAGGGAGTGGGGCGAAGCCGAAGTTCTGCTGCGCGAATGCCTGACGATCCGCGAGAAGACCCAGCCCGAGGCGTGGACGACGTGGAACACCCGATCGCTGCTCGGCGCGGCGCTGCTCGGGCAGAAGAGGTTCGCCGAGGCGGAACCGCTGCTGCACGACGGCTACCGCGGCTTGAAGGAGCGCGAGGCAAGCATCCCGCCGCATGGCGCGACGCCCATTCCCGACGCGCTCGAGAGGCTCGTGCAGTTGTACGAAGCGCTCGGCAACGCGAGCGAAGCCGCGGCATGGCGCATCGAGTTGGAAGCGGCGCGAGCGGCGGTCACGACACCGACCTCCAGCGGAAGCAAGTGATGTCGGGCTGCGGCGCCGACATCGCTGTCGCTGGCGGTGCGCAACGCGAAGCCCGGCAGTAGCGCGGCGATCATCGTCGGGTTCTCGCAGCTGAATGCGCCGTTCATGGGTGGCACGCTCGTCCCGGCGCCGAACACCGTCGTGGCCGGCCTGCCGCTCGACGCGAGCGGAGTGCTCGTGATCGGAACCACGATGCCGGTCGGCGTCCCGTCGGGCGCGCAGTTCTGGGTCCAGTACTGGATCCTCGATCCCGCGGGGCCGCAGGGTGTCTCGGCGAGCAAAGGTCTGCGCGGCACGACGCCTTGATGCCCGTGATGGGCCGACTGTCCACCGACTGGTGTGGTGGTCCACTCCGACCGTCGACGCGGCCGTCTCCATCCTGTTGATCGGTTCTGCATGGGGAGGCGATGAGTACCCCGGTCGCGCTTTCGTCGGAGTGGGCGGGGCGACCGAGGTCGTTGCGGCGGACCTGGATCTGGACGGTGACGTCGACGTCGTCGCGTTGATCGTCTCCGAGAGCCTGCCGACGCCGACGCTTCGCACGTTCTTGAACGACGGCAGCGGCGCACTCCTCGCCGGAGCCTCCACCGCGATCGAGCCGTTCACGAACTGGCTGGTCTCGCGGACCTCGACTCCGACGGACGACCCGATGCGATCACCGCGGACGGCCCGCAGCTTCGGATTCGGCCTGGGCTCGCCGACGGCTCGTTCGGGCCGCTCACCGCGACGGTGTCCATTCCCTTCGGGCCCGGCCTGATCGGCGGCAGGGAGACGGGCGACGTCGACTTCGACGGCAAGGCCGACCTCGGGATCTGGTTCGTCGGCGGAACCGCATGCGGATGTTCCGCGCGGCTCCTGTTCACCGACGGCGCGTTCCACGTCACGACCACGATCTCGTTCGCTGGCCCGACGAATCGGGACACGCCTCTCGCGATCGCCGATGTCGACGGCGACTTCTTCGCCGACGTCGTGTTGACGCGCGCCAACGGAGCCAGCGTCCACCGCGGCGCACAGAACGACACCGTCTCGGCGCCGTCGATCCTCGCCGGCCCGACGAGTTCGACCGGCAGCGACGCTCGCGGTCGGTGACTTCACCGGCGATGGTCTCGTCGACATCGCGGCGTCCTTCGCGTTCCCCGGTGGCTGTGGGATCTACGTCGCGCCGCCGTTCCCGATCGCCGTGATGCTGCCGATTCAAGGGACCGGCTCCACTGCCGGCGCCGTCCAACTCGCGGGCGCGATCCCGAACGGAATTCCGCCGCTCGAGGTCGACACGCAGTTCCTGCAGCCCGAGGCGACGCCGATCGGCTTCGCCGCCACGAACGGTCTCCGCACCGTCATTCGGTGATAACGCGAGCCGAGAGCGAGCCGTGACCCCACTCCGCGTGGGGCTTCGTGCGCGGGCGACCTTGCGTTTCGACCTTGCACCGCGCATCCTCCCGGCACCCTGCGAAGCCTGGAGTCGACATGCGAACGATCGCCGCGCTGCTGGTCTCCGTAGGTGTTGCGCAGTCAGCACCGGCCGGCGGAGAGTTCCCCGGCCGCAGCCTGTTCCTCGGTCAGGGCGCGAATGCCGTCGAAGTCGCCGATTTCGATCTCGACGGCGACCTCGACGTCCTGGTGCTCGATTCGCTGGGGCGTCAGCTCATCGCGCTCGTCGGGGACGGAACGGGCGCGCTCCAAATCGCGAGTTCGACTCTCGTCGCGACGCCCGCGTCGATCGACACACCGAACCTCCTCGAGGTCGGTGATTTCGACGCGGACGGCCGCCTCGACGCCGTGGTCGGACACACGTTCGCCGACAAAGTGACGATCGTCCGCAACCTCGGCAGCGCGTCCTTCGGCGTGATCGGCACACTCACGTTCGGCGCATCGCCGTCGATGCCGATGTCGCAACTGCATTGCGCCGAGCTCGACGCGAACGTCCGCACCGATCTGGTCGTCGTCCGCGATCACGCGCTGTATGTCGCCTTCGCGCAGCCCGGCTTCGGACTCTCCGCCCCGGTGCTCGCGAACGCGATCCCGAGCTCGATCACGGCGGTCGCGTCGCGCGACTTCGACGGCGATGGCGCCGCGGAGCTCCTCGCCGGCACCGTCGCGCCGATGCTCCAGCTCTACGCGAACGACGGGAACGGAGTCTTCACCGCATCGACGACGTCCGCGACGAATGCGTTCGACACGCATGCGCTCGCGCTCGCGGACGTCGATGCGGACGGGGACGACGACGTCGTCAGGGTCGGCGAGTTCGACGAACCCGTCGTGTTGCGCGGCGATGGCTCGGGTGCGTTCGTCGATCCGACGGCGCTGCCGACCGCGTCGTTCTCCGTGCGCGTCGAGATCGGCGACATCAACGGCGACGGTTTCGTCGACGCCTTGTTCGGGCCGAAGTTCAGCGACGCCGTCGCGACGTTCGGGAACGGCACCGGTCTATTCTCGCCGCTCGGCGAACTGGGCATGTACCCGTCGATCGCGAACGGGATCGCCCTCGGCGATCTCGACGGCGATGGCGCCGACGACGTCTTCGCCGCGCTCGGCACGCAGCAGCCGCTCGCGATCCGCATGTCGAACGGCGCCGGGAACGGCTTCGGGCTGCATGCGCTGCCGAACGCCTCGCCGGGCGCGATCGCGGCCACCGACTTCGACCTGGACGGCGACGAAGATCTGGTCGTGAAGCTGACCAGTTCGATCCCGTTCGTCGCGCGCTCGCTGAGCAACGACGGGTTCGGGCACTTCCAGCCCGCGAGCCCCGACGTCGCCGTGCCCGGCGAGGGCTTCGTGCTCGAGCTCGCCGATTTCGACGCGGATGGCATCGACGACCTCGTGACGCTCGGGGCCGGCTCGTTGCGCATCCGGCGAGGGCTGCTCGGAGGCGGGTTCGCAGCCGCGCCGAACGGGTCGGTCGGCGTGGGTGCGCAGCCGAGCTCGCTCTACAAGTTCGTGACCGCGGACTTCGACGGCGACAACCGTCTCGACATGGCCTACGGCACCGATCTGCTGAATCCGTGCGGTTGCCAAGCGCAGGTCTGGTTCGGCGACGGGGCGTTCGGGTTCACGGCTCCCGTCTCGCTCACGCTCGGTGGGTTCCCGCTGCACTATCCGCTCGCCGCGGCGGACGTGAACTCCGATGGCCGCGACGATCTGATCTCGCTCGGTCAGAGCTCGGGGACCACGGTCGTGGCCGTACGGCACGGGACCGCGGCCAAGACGTTCGCCGCGCCGTCGTTGCTGCAGCCCTTGGGCCCTGCGCTCGTCACGTCGGGCGTCGCCGCGGGCGACTTCGACGGGGACGGCAACGTCGACGTCGTCGCCGCGGGCGTTCAGGCGATCGGTGCGGTGTCGGGCGGGCTGTTCGTCTGGACCGGCGATGGAGCGGGCAACTTCGGGTTCGCCGGCTACCAACCGGGCACGAGCCACGGTTTCCCGCGCTGGACGCGTGCGATCGACGTCGAACAGGACGGCGATCTCGACGTGGTCGCGGCGCTTTCGACCGGCTCTTCGACCAACGAGTCGGCTCAACACTTCGCCGTGTTCCGCAACGACGGGACCGGCGTGCTGGTCTGCGACGCGACCGCGTACCACCACACCGCCTCGTCCGGCGCGACGCCGCGGCTCGTCCACCTCGACGCCGATCAGCACGCCGACGTGTTCTTCTCGAACTTCGATCGTGACGTCGAGTTCGCGCGTCCCGACGTCGCGTGCCCTGGCCGCTTCCAGTCGATCGGCGCCGGCTGCTACGCGTCGACGAGCGCGGCGCCGAGCTTGCTCGGCGCGGGTTGCCCGACGCCGGGGGCCACGATCGGATTCAAGATCGGCCACGCGAAGAGCAACACGGTCGGCTTGCTTGTGCTCGGCACGCAAGCGGCCGCGCTGCCGACGTCGACCGGATGCGGCATCTACATCGCGCCGCCGTTCGTGCTGGCGGTGACGATCCCCGTGTTCGGCGTGACGGCGGTCGACGGCTTCCTCTCGATCGAAGCGCCGATCCCGCTGGGGCTGCCGCCGCTCGAGGTCGACCTGCAGTACTTCCAGGCCGAGCCCGCGTCCGAGATCGGGTTCGTGTCCTCGAACGGGTTGCGCGTCTTGATCCAGTGATCGACGCGTGATCGAGGGCGCGGTCGTCCGCGACTCGCCCTCCGCATCGCGACCTGCAACGACGAAGGCCGAGCGGAAGTCGTTCCGCTCGGCCTTCGTCGCATGGCCACCCTGTCAGCGGCTCACTGCTTGCGCTTCGCCTCGCGCAGCTTCGCGCTTTCCTCGTAGACGCGCTTCGCGGTCTCGTTCGGCACCGGCGCATAGCTGTCCGGTTCCATCGAGTACGTGCCGCGACCTTGCGTCAGCGAGCGCAAGCGCGACGAGTACGCGAACATTTCCGCGATCGGCACCTTGCTGTGGATCACGCGCAGGTTCGCGCGCGAATCGACGTCGGACACTTGCGCGCGCCGCGAGTTGAGGTCGCCGATCACGTCGCCGAGGAACTCCTCGGGGACCTGGACTTCGACCTTCATGATCGGCTCGAGCAGCACCGTCGTCTCGGGGACGAACGCCTCGCGGAACGCCTTGCGAGCGGCCGCTTCGAACGCGAGTTCGCTCGAGTCGACTTCGTGGTACTGACCGTCGAACAGCGCGGCCTTGAAGCCCATGAACGGGAACTTGTCCTGACCGCCTTCGATGGCCGACTGACGGATGCCGTACTCGATCGGCTTGATGTACTCGCGCGGAACGGAGCCGCCCTTGATCTCGCTGATGAACTCGACCGCCGACGTGTCGTCGAGGGGCGTGAAGCGGATCTTGACGACACCGTACTGACCCGAGCCACCCGACTGCTTGATGTGGCGGCCCTCGACGACCAGTTCGCGCTTCAGCGTCTGGCGATAGGCGACGCGCGGAGCGCCGACCGTCGCGCCGACGTTGTAGTCGCGCACGATGCGGTTCTTGAGCACGTCGAGGTGGAGCTCGCCCATGCCCGCGATGACCGTCTCGTTGGTTTCTTGGTCGGTGAAGTACGAGAACGTCGGGTCTTCCTTGGCCAGACGCGCGAGCACTTCGCCGAGCTTGTCGCGGTCGGCGCGCGAGGTCGGCTCGATCGACATCGAGATGACCGGATCCGGGAAGTCGATCGACTCCAAGCGGATCGGGTGGTTCTCGTCGCACAGCGTGTCGCCGGTGACCGCGAGCTTGAGACCGACGGCCGCCGCGATGTCGCCGGCGCGCACTTCGTCGATCGGCTGACGGTTCGCCGCGTGCATGCGGTAGAGGCGGCCGATGCGCTCGCTCTTGCCCTTGGTCGAGTTCAGCACCGTGGTACCGGTCGGCAGCACGCCCGAGTAGACGCGGATGAACGTGAGGTCGCCCGTCTTCTCGGAAATCGTCTTGAACGCGAGCGCGGTGAACGGGACCGTCGGGTCGGCCGTGCGCGTCATCTCTTCGCCGCCACGCGGGTCGTGGCCGACGATCGGCGGCAGGTCGAGCGGGCACGGCAAGTACTCGACGACGCCGTCGAGCAGTTGCTGAACGCCCTTGTTCTTCAGCGCGGTGCCGTTGAACACCGGGAAGATCTTGGTCGAAATCGTTCCGACGCGCAGCGCGGCCTTGATCTCGGCCTCGGTGACCGGCTTCTCCTCGAGCAACTTCTCGAGCAGTGCGTCGTCGAACTCGGCCGCGATCTCGAACAGCTCGCGGCGCGCGGTCTCGTACTCGTCCTTGTATTCCGGCGGAACCGGGCCTTCGAAGAACTCTTCGCCCTGCGATTCGTCATTGAAGGTGAAGGCGACCCCGCGCACGAGGTCGATCATGCCCTTGTAGTCCTTGGCCGAACCCATGGGCAGCTGCATGACGGCCGGACGCGCGGCGAGGCGCTCGCGGATCGACGCCAGCGACTCTTTGAAGTCGGCGCCGATGCGGTCCATCTTGTTGATGAAGCACAGGCGCGGCACCTTGTGACGGTCGGCCTGGCGCCAGACCGTTTCCGACTGCGCTTCGACACCGGACACCGCGTCGAACACGGCGACCGCGCCGTCGAGGACGCGCAGCGAGCGCTCGACCTCTGCCGTGAAGTCGACGTGGCCGGGCGTGTCGATCAGGTTCAGCGTCATGCCCTTCCACTCGCACTGAGTGGCCGCCGACGTGATCGTGATGCCGCGTTCACGTTCTTCCTGCAGGTAGTCCATCGTGGCTGCGCCGTCGTGGACTTCGCCGATCTTGTGCGCCTTGCCCGTGTAGAACAGGATGCGCTCGGAGATCGTCGTCTTGCCGGCATCGATGTGGGCCATGATGCCGAAGTTGCGCAGGTTCTTCAGATACTGCGCGGCCTTGGAGGGATTGGAAGGAGAGGGCGTCGACTGGGTGGACATTGCCGTTCCCGGAGGGTTCACTTCGGACCGTGGATGGAAACGGGAGAAGCTAGTCGAAGCCCCCGGGCCGATCAAGCACGGCGTCGGTGAGCGCTGACGAGGATTCCGCGCCCGCGACGGCCGGCCGCAGCGGCTCCTGGCGACTTGTCGCCCCGCTACTTCGCGCCGAGACCCGCGGTGATGCCGTCGCAAGCCGAAGTCAAGCGATCGAGCAGCGTGCTCGGAGTCGTCGACGCATTGACCCCGTGGAGCGCGACTTGCAGCGAACGATTCGCGGCCATCGTCTGCGCGAGCAACTCCTCGGGCAGCAGCACCGCGCCGCGCGACGCCACCCCGTCGGAGAGCAGGACGATGGTGTCGATCTGCTCGGCCCGCGCGCGCGCGGAGCGTCCGCCGTCGGTGATCCCGAGTGCGAAGTCGAGCGCGCGATGCAAGTCGGTCCCACCCTTCGCCTCGATGCGAGCGATGAAGTCGAGCGCTTCGCGCAGCGTCGTGGCGTCCTTGGCGACGGCGGCCGGCTTGAACGGCATCAGCTCGTCGTTGAACACGACGATGTTGAAGCGCGTGCCCGGATCGAGCGCGCTCAAGCAGCGCTTCAGTTCGAACTGTGCCAAGAACAGACGCGATGGCGGATCGCTGCCCTGTGCCGGACGCTCCATCGACCCGGAACCGTCGATGAGGAACAACACGACGTCGGTCTCGAGCGGGATGCCGAAGAAGCGAGGTCCCTGCTCCGGGACCGCCGTGTGGATCGCGCTGGGGTCGATCTCGAAGGTGGCGGCCAAGTCCTTCCACCACGCCGACCAGTCGGCCGCGCGATCGGACGGGAAGTCCTTGCCGGTCAACTCCATCAGCGATGCGCGGATCCGCGTGCGCACGCGGCGACGCGCATCCGGACGGCCGACGCCGCCCGGCGCTTCGGCGATCAGCGCGTCGATCAGGATCGGGATCGCGCCGCGATCGTGCCCGTGGCCGAGCATGCGCGCCGCGGCCAACCGGACCGGCCACGCGGCGTCGCCGATGGCGCGAGCGAGCGCGGCGCGACGGCGCTCGACGAGGTCGGATGCGGTCGCGGTGATGCGATCGATCGCGAGCACGCTCTCGAGGCGCACGCGCTCGTCGGGATCGGCGAGTGCTCCTTCGAGCGCCGTCAACGCCAGGGCCGAGCCGAGCATGCCGAGTGCGGCGGCGGCTTCGACGCGCACCGTCGGCGCTCCGTCGTTCAGCGCGCCGGCGAGCGGCGCGAGCAACGCGTCGTCCATCGTGGCGCCCAGGGCGCGGCAAGCCGCCGCGCGCGTGCGGACGCCGTCGAGGGCGTCGCCGTCATGCAGCGCGATCTTGGTCAGCCACTCGCGGGCTTCGCTCCCGCGCAGTTGCGTCAGCGCTTCGAGTCCGAGTCTCCGCACGAGCCACGGTTGGCGCGACACGAACCGCCGCCGCTCTTCCTCGACGTCGGTGATCGGTTGGTAGGTCGCGAGGTCGACGAGCACGCGCGCCGCGGCCAGCGAGTCCTCTTGGCGCGCGGCGTCGACCTTGGTGCGCAAGGCATCCACCGCCGCGCTCGAGCAGTACCGCACTTCGGTCGCGTTCGGGCTCGCGTCCGATGCCGCGGGCACCACGATCGCGGCGGGGACCGGCTGATGCAGATCGATGCCGCCGCGCCGGTACTCGTCGAACCACTTGCGCAATTCCGTCGAAGCCGCGGTCGACGGCGGCGCGAACGCGAGGGCGACGGAAACGAGCGCGGCGTGCAGCACAGCGTTCTCCAGCGGCGAGACAGCGGGACGGAAGTCGCGCGAGGCGTCGGTTCGGGGGCGACCGGGCCCTATGTTAGCCAGCCCATCGATCGCAAGTGCCGGTCGCGGTCGACCGCGACCGAACCTGCTCGCGTGACCACGTCGACGCGGTGCGAGACTGCCCACGCCGACTCCGTGGATCGGCATTCCGAGCCCCGACGAGTGAGCCCATGACCGAACGCCTCTACTTCCACGACGCCAACGAGCTCGAGTTCGACGCGCGCGTGATCGCCGTCACGCCGCACGCACGCGGCCACGCGATCGTGCTCGACCGCACCGCGTTCTATCCCGAGGGCGGCGGCCAGCCGGCCGACAGCGGGGAGCTCGGCGGCGGCCGCGTCGTCGACGTGCAGGAGTCCGACGGCGCGATCGTGCACGTCGTCGAGGGACGGACCCCCGAGGTCGGCGCGCGCGTCGTCGGTCGAGTCGACGCAGGTCGTCGTCAGGACCATCGCGAACAGCACAGCGGTCAGCACCTGCTCACGCGCGCGTTCATCCGCGTCGCAGGTGCCAACACGCTGTCGTTCCATCTCGGCGCGGACGTCGCCACGATCGACCTCGACAAGGCCGCACTGTCCGATCGGCAATTCGAAGCCGTCGAGGACGAAGCGGCGCGCGTGATCCGCGACGACCGCAAGGTCACCGCGGCGCTCTATCTCGATCCGTCCGAGCGACCAACCGATTTGCGCAAGATCCCAATCGTCGACGGCGCGTTCCGCGTGATCACCATCGACGAGTACGACGTCTGCGCTTGCGGCGGCACCCACGTGGACCGTACCGCGGAAATCGGTGCGATCGCGCTGGTCCGCCACGAGAAGCTCCCGGGCGACCGCTTGCGCGTCACGTTCGTCTGCGGTGGACGTGCGCGGCGCGACCACCGCGCGAAGTCGCGCCTCGTCCGCGACCTGGTCAAGACGTTGTCGGTCGGTGAGGCCGACGTGCTCGCCGCCGTTGCGCAACGCATCGCCCGCGCGGCGGACCTCGACAAGGCGCGCCGCGAACTCGAGCGCGAGTTGATCCCGACGCGCGTCGATCGCCTCGTCGCGGACGCGGAACCGCTGCGGGCGGGTCGTCTGCTCGTGACGCTGGTGCCCGCGAGCGAGCGCGACGGACTGCAAGACCTCGCCCGTGGCTGTTCGCAGCGCAAGGACCTGATCGCCGTGCTGTGCAGTGGTGGGGACAAGCCGCAATGCGCGATCGCGTGCGGGGGAGATCATGCGCTTTCGGCAGCCGCGGTACTCAAGGCGTTGCTCGAGCCGATCGGCGGCCGCGGCGGCGGTTCGCCGCGATTGGCGTTCGGCGGGTTCCCGGCGCAGGTCGACGCGGCCGTCGTGGCGGCGGCTGCGCGCGCGGCGATCCTCGCCGCCCTGCCGGCCTGAACGGGCGGCGTCGACGTTCTCACCCCGAAGCGCTCGATGGATCTGGACCGGCGACTGCTAGAACTTCCGACTTCCCGACCCGGATCCTTCGAGGAGAGTCCCACTCATGGCCATCAAGCGCGTTTGGATCGAACCCGGCTGCATCCTCTGCCACATGAGCGAGGAGGGTTGCCCCGAGGTCTTCCACATCCCGGGCCCGGCCGATACCGCGATGGTGCGAGACGGCGTCGACTACTCGAAATACGAGAAGCAGATCCGCGACACCGCGGCGCAATGCCCGGTCGACGTCATCAAGTTCGAGTGAGCGAGGGGGAGCTCGTCACACTCGCGTGAGCACGCGCGGTTACGTACGCCTGTTGACGGTTGCGGGGATCATGTCGGCGCTGCTGCTCGTGGCAGTGCTGCTCGTGCGCTACGTCATCGAAGGACCGCGCGGCCGCTCGCCGAGCGTGCTCGTCGTCGTGATCGACACGCTGCGCGCCGATCGCGCGTACGGGCCGGCGTCGAAGATGCCGTTCTTCACACAACTCGCGCGTCGCGGTGTCGTCTTCACGCAAGCACGTTCAGTCGCCGAGTGGACGCTGCCGAGTCATGCGTCGCTGTTCACGGGGAAGTTGCCGTCCGAACACGGCGCGACGTTCGAGCACCGCACGTTGCCGTCCGAGGCCGCGACGCTCGCCGAAGTGCTCGCCACGTACGGCTACGCCACGGCGGGATTCACGGCCAACGTGAACGTCTCGAGCCTGTACGGCTTCGAGCAAGGCTTCGATCGCTTCGTCGAGGCGTGGCGCACTCCAGCGGGCAAGGACCGCACGCGCGCGTCCGACACGATGATCGACGAGTTGCTCGCGTGGTGGGACGCCACTCCGCACCGACCGGTGTTCATGTTCTTGAACCTCATGGACGCGCACCTGCCGTACGACGCGGATCCCGAGTCGCTGGCCGCCGCAGGTCCCGACGCTCGAGCCATTCCGCAGGAGATCCTCGCGGCGTCGGACTTGTTCGAGCGCGTCCTCGCCGGCGAAGTCGTCGTCGACGAAGCGTTCGCGCGAGCGCTCGCGGCGCGTTACGGCGCGGCGGTGCAGACTGCCGATCGCAAGCTCGAGCGACTCGTGCTCGAGCTCGAACGCCGCGAGTTCTTCGAGCACGGCGTGCTCGTGGTCACGTCGGACCACGGCGAGAACCTCGGCGAGAACGGTCGCGTCGACCATCAGGGCGTCTTCGACGAGACGCTGTTGCGCGTGCCTCTGCTGCTCTACGGCGAACGCGTACCGGCCAACGTCGTGCGCGACGAACCGATCACGACGGCGCGCTTGTTCCCGTGGCTCGTCGACCTCGCCAATGGCGCGTCGAAGTTGCCGACGCCCGGTGAGACGGCGCTCGTCGCCGAGCGCTACCCGGCGATCGAGATCGCCGAACGACTCGCGGCCAAGCGCCCGCACGTCGATCGCACGACGTTGGAGCGCGGCGAAGTCGCCATCGTCCCGCGCGAAGGTGGACGCAAGCTGCTCCTGACGCCGGGCCGTGAGCCCCGGCTGTTCGACATCGAGGGTCCGGCCGCGGCCGAGCGCGAGCTCGATGCAAAAGCAGAATCCGAATGGATCGAGCGCTTGCAGCGCGATTGGGCGCGAGTCCGGCAGCTCGCCCGTCCCGTGCGCGAGACGTACGAGCCGGAGCGATCCAATGGGGTCGAGGACTCGGAGACGTGGCAACGCCTGGCCGAGCTCGGTTACGTCGGCGCGCGCACCGAAGTCTTCTCGATGCACGCGCAAGAGCATCTGTCGCGCGGCAATCGCGCGTTCCAGCGCAAGGACTACGCCGCGGCGCGCACGGACTTCGAGGCAGCGACGCGACTCGACCCGAACTTCGTCGACGCGTGGTTCAACCTCGCGTTGGCGCTGGAGCGCACCGACCTCGAGAGCGCGCTGCAGATCTGGGAGCACTACCTCGCGCTCGCCCTGAAGCAGGGCGGTCAGGACGCCGCATCGATCGAGCACGCGATGGGACGCGTCGAAGCGCTGAAGGCGCCCGCGCCGCCCAAGTGAATCACGCGCGCAGCAGTCTGTCGTAGAGCGCTTCGAGCCGCTCGATCATGCGCGCGACGTCGAACTCGTCGACCTTCGACGCGGCGTTGTTCGCGAGGTAGCTCGCGAACGAACGCGCTTGGAGGACACGCACGATGCCGGCTGCGATCGCGTCGACGTCGCCGATCGGACACAGCACGCCGGTGACTCCGTCCTTCACGACATCGGCCGTCCCGTCGGCCGCGGTCGCGACGACCGGGACGTGAGCCGCCATCGCTTGCACCACGGCGCGCGGCAGCCCTTCCCAACGCGAGGTCAGCACGAACGCGTCGAGCGCGCGCAGGATGCGCGGCACGTCGTCGCGCCAGCCGACGAACGACACCACGGCGTCGAGTCCGAGATGCGCGCGCAATCGTTCGAGCGGCGTGCGCAATTCGCCGTCGCCGACGACGATCGCGACCGCGTCCTTCACGTGGGACCGCACGTGCGCGAACGCGGTGAGGAAGTCGGCGACCGCCTTCTGCGGCTTGAAGCACGCGACGACGCCGACGACGGGCGCCGTCGGTGACAAGCCCAGCGCGGCTCGAGCTTCGTCGCGCGTGATGCCGGGCTCGCGGAACGCGTTCACGTCGAATCCGGATCGGATCAGTTCGACCGGCTTGTCGGCGAACAGGCCGAGAACGCGACCTTCGTCTGCATTCGCCTGCGCGACCACGACGAACGCGTCGGTCATCGGCGCGACGTGGCGCTCGGCCGCCAGCGCGGCGCGCCGCGCGAGCGCGGAACCGAACGCCGGATGACCGAACCCATGCACGGTGTGGACGACGCGCGTCGCGTGCGCCGATCGCGCCGCAAGGCGACCGAGGATCCCGGCCTTGCTCGAATGCGTGTGGACGAGCACCGGCGCGCCGTCCTCCGCGAACGATCGCACGTGGCCGCGCAGCGTTCGCCAGGCGCGCAGATCGCGCAGCGGCGAAACCTCACGCACGAGATCGGGCACGATGCGGAAGTCGAGGTCGGGGATGCGCGCGGCCGCGGAATCGAGCGCTCCGTCAGGGCCGGTCAGCAGCGCGACGCGGAAGCGACTCCGATCGAGTCGCGCGCAAGTGTCGAGCGTGTTCTGCTGCGCGCCGCCCAGTTCGAGCTTGGTGATGACGTGGACGATCCACGGCTTCGTCATCGACCGCCCTTCGCGTAGCGCGCGGCCTCGATGCCCTGCGCGATCGAGTCCTCCATCGACAGGTAGTTCCAACTGCCGTAGCGACCGAGCGGGATCACGTCGCGCGCGACCAACGCTTCGAACAGCACGGGCAACGCGGCGCGGCGCGCTTCGTCGAACAGCACGTACGCGTACGGCAGATCGAGTCGCGTCGCGCGCGTGACTCGTCGCGCGTCGTCGAGCGCGCCGCACGCGACGAGTCCGTCGCGGACACGCGCGGTGTCGTCGTCGCTCGGCGGGAAGCGATCGGGTGCGTAGGCGACTTCGGCGCAGATCGACGTCTGGCCCGGCGGCGCCATCGCGGACGTCAGGTTCGTCGGGAAGCCCGCGCGATAGAACGGCAGCGTGCGATCGGGGTAATAGACCCAATGCCGATCGTGGCCGAGTGTGCCAGCAACGCCGAAGTTGAACGACGCGACCGAGCACCAACGCAACTGGCGCACGGCGGCGTACGCGGCGGCGTCGAGACCCGTCGTCATCGCGATCAGTTCGGGCAACGGCTGCGTCGTCAGCAGCGCGTCGTAGCGGACCCTCGAGCCGTCGGCGAGGCGAGCGACTTTCGCGACCGCGTCGATCGCGACCACGGTCTGCGTGGTCTTCACGCAATCGAGTTCGCGCGCGAACGCGTCGGGCAAGCGACGGATGCCGCCGGACGCCGGATAGACGAAGCGCGGGTTGTAGCCGAACGCCTTGTCGACCACGGCCATCGCGCCGCGCAGCACGTCCTCGAGCGCGGGCTTCGGGATCGCCCACGACACCCAATCGGCGCTGATCGTCGCGACGTCGCAGGCGAAGTTCTTGGCGTTGTACGGCTCGAAGAACTGGCGCGTGAAGCCGTCGCCGAACGTCGCCTTCGCCCAGTCGAGGAACGACAACGCATAAGCGCCGCGCGGTGTCTTCACGTTCAGGAACGACAACGGCAGCGGCCGCGCGGGCGCATCGAACGAGCCCGGCGCGGGCGCTCGACCGGGCAAGAGCGTCTCGACGAAGCCCTTCACGCACTCGATGCGCACGTCGTCGGGCAGCGACGCGATGTTCGCTTGGAACGGATAGGGCACGAGCCGGTCGCCGTGCTGCACGAACGCGCGGCGTTCGAGGCGGACTTGATCGGCGCCGAGCAGGCGGTCGCAGAGCGCGGCGATCTGCGGATCGCGCGTGTGCAGCAAGTGCCCGGTGAAGTCGAACGTGAAGCCGTCTTCGGACACCGAACGCGCGAGGCCGCCGGGCTCGCGCTCCTTCTCGAGCACGAGCACGTCGTGACCACGCAGATGCCAAGCGGCGGACAGGCCGGAAAGTCCTGCCCCGATGATCAGGATCATGGGCCGGGACGGTAGCGGATCCGAGCGCGGATCGCGTTCGGCAAACGAAGTCGACGACGAGGCGGGAGACCCTGAACGGACGCTTTACTCCCGCCGTGCGGCCCGCCACACTGCGCCGTCTCGACCGGATGGCCGAGGGACGTGGGGGACGCGTGGGAGCACGAACGCGACAAGCCGATCCGTTCCGCGAGCTCGGTGGCGACATCGCGCCGTGGGCGCGGATGTTCGGACTCGGCGTCACGATCGTGCTCGGTGCGGTCGCGATCGTGATCACGTTCGGGCTGGTCACCGGCTCGACGATCGGAGCGGTCGCGGGGCTCGTCGCGTCGGCGTTCGCGCTAGGGCCGATCGCCGCGCCGGTCGTGGCACTCGCGGTCGGCGCGGTGGCGCTGTGGGGATTGGCCCTCGTCGCGCGCCGCCGAGTCCGTTGGGTCGGCGGAGCGACGCAGATCGTCGTGGTCCTCGGCGTGGTCGGCGCGATCGCGCTCGCGATGCGCGTCGTCGTCGCGTCGACGTGGCCGCCGTCGAGCGGTTCCGTCGTCGGACCGCCGATCGGATTGCTCGTGTCCGTCGTGCTGCTCCGCGGCGTGTTCCGCGGCGGAGCGTCGCGTTCCGCGCTGTGGTCCGTCGGCACCGTCGCGGGTTGGTTCCTGGCTGTGTGGCCGGCGTCGATCGCGAATCCGACGTTGGCGAGTTTCGCCGGTTCGATGGCCGTCGCGTGGGCGTTCGTGCTCACGGCACGAGGGTCGTTCGTTCGGGGTGCGCACGGCCTGTCGATCCTCGCGATGTTCGCGTTCCTCGGGTTCCCCGAGGTTTGGGCGCGACGCGCAGCCGTGGCCGCGGAAGTCGGAGCCGCTTCGCTCGCGACGTGGCTCGTCGTGTTCGCGGTCGTCTCGTTCGTCGCGCTGCGCGCTCCGCGGTGGACTCGCGCGTGCGACTCGCGGTCGAAGCGGATCGCGCGATACGCGCTCGTGGGCGTGGCCCTTGTCGTGGCGACGGACGCCGGTGTGAGGCTGTGGAACGGAGCGGTGCTGTTCGTCGAAGGCTGGCGCCCGGCGATCCTGGCCACGGGTGTCCCGGGCGCGACCGCGAGGCACTCGATCCTCGAGATCGCGCCGGTCGTCGTGCTCGTGCTCGGCGGTCTGCTCAGCGCGATCGTCGTCCGGCGACGATCCCCCGCGCCGGCCGAACCCGACCCTCATTCGACGCAAACCTCGATGCGCCGTTCGCCGTCGCACCGCGACGCGCGAGCGAGCTGGACGCTCGCGATTGCGCTCGTCGTGCCGTCGGCGTTCGTGCTCGCGTGCGTGACCGCGTTCGGCTGGATCCGACGCGATGCGCCGTTCCAGGCCACACGCGTGATCGCGCTCGATGCGCCGATCGACGCGGAGATCGTCGACGACAGTGGCTTCGTCGCGCTGTCGCCGATCACGATGCTGCCGCCGAACACGGAAGCCGCGACCACGACGTTGCCCGTGCGTTCGGGGTTCGTCGAGCTCGAGCGCGATGGCGACGCGTTCGTCGTCGGTGGCTTGCGCTTCGGTGCGGCAGCGCGGGAACTCCCTGACGACGAGCATCCGATGCTCGTTGGCCACGTCCGATCCTCGCGGCAACGGTACGACCTGGATGGTTGGCTGCGAATGGGGGGCGCGCCGTTGGGCTCCCCGAACGATGGGACGTACCGCACGAACGAACTCGACCTCCGCGCGATGGTGCTCGTGCCGATCCGCTCGAATTGGCCGAGCGATTGGATGCGGCGACTCGAGTTGGCGACATCCGCGCGCTTCGTGTTGCGCTTGACCGACGACGGCATCGCGCGCGGACGACGTGTCGATCGACGGCCTGTCGATCGATGCGTGGCTGGCGCGCCGATGACGACGACACGAACGAAGACCCCGGAATGCGGGAGACGTCATGAACCGTGAGCCGCGCGTCGAGATGAACGAATCCGCGTTCGATCCCACCGAGGCCGTGAGGTCGCTGTGGCGCGAGTCGGCCGAGTGGCTGCGCATCGTCGGCTTCGGGATCGCGATCGTGGTGGGGTTCGGGGTGGTGAGTCTGGCTGTGTCCGAAACGTTTCTCGACGTCCTCGAACTGGCCGATCCGCTGTTCGCGTTCGTGTTCGGGATCGGTCCGTTCGCCGGTCCGATCGTCTGCATGCTGGCGATCGCCGGGCTCTGGATCGGTGTGCTTCGGTTCGGGATGGGGCGGCGATCGTGGATCCCACTGATTGCGACGATGCTCGTCGTCGTCGCGATCGGGCTGCTGATGGGGATCGCGACCGAGGTCGCGATCCGCGCGGCTTGGCCCTCGGCGCTCGATGTTTCGTGTCGCTTCGGCGCGTTCTTTGGCGTTCTGAGCTTCGGCATGTTCCTGCCCGTGCGCGGCCTGAAGCTCGGGGTAGTGCTTGTGCCCGCTGTCGTCCTTCTCGGCATCGATCCCCGGCTCGCGTCGGCGTTCGTCGCGCTCGCCTTCGCTAGTTCCTCGATGACCGTTCCGGTGTCCGGGCCAACGTGGCGGGGGCGCTGCGCGCGCGTGCTGTGGGCCGTGGGCGGGTTCGCGCTCTTGACGCTCACCTTCGCGGCGCCGTCGACTCTTGCGTTCATGTTGGCGGTGCCGACGCTCACGGATGCCGGGTTCGCCGCACTCGGCATCGCGACAGTCTTCGGGATCGGTCGGCTCTCTCGTCGGCCTTGGATCGACCCGAACACAATCGGCGCATCCTGGATCCGCGCCGTCGTCGTCGGACTCTTCGCAGCCGCCGGTGCGGTCTGGTTGGCGCGGGTGTGCGCGGAGTTCGTTCCCCAGGCAAGGCTCTGGCCGTCCAATCACGACCGTCCGACCAAAGACGCCGTCTGGATGTGGATCCTCGGCGTTTGGGTCTTCGGTGGCTTTGCCTTGTTCATCTACTTCGAGCGAGGCTTCCGCCGCGAACGCGAGCAGATGCGGATCGAACGACGATCGCGGGGCCCGGATCGGCTTGCGCGCCTGTTCCAGCGGCGACCGGCGTTCACGATCGGCAGCGGTTTCTGGGCATTCCTCGCCGCGCCGTTGCTGATCACCGTGTTGGCGTGGAACCATCGTGTCGCGCCGTTCCAGTCCACGCGACTCCTCGCCGTCGACGCGCCGATCGACGCGATGGACATCGAGAGCACGGAGTTCGTCGCATTGGCGCCCGTGACGGAGATCCCCGAGGGTGACGCGGGCGCCGAAGTCGAGCTCGGCGTCCGCAGGGGATTCGTCGATCTGGAGCGTTGGGGCGATGCATACGTCGTCCACGGATTGAGATTCGACGGCGAGCCGCAATCGGGGTCACCCGCGGAGGGCGAGGAACGCGCGCGTCTCGTCGGATTCGTCGGCCGTGGACGAATGCGCTACAGAGTCAGCGGGTTCGATGGCGACGACGAGCCCGGCGAATGGCACCGAGCGAGCGGCTGGTTCGACGGTGTGAAGGAGCGGATGACGGTCCGCGAACTCGACCTCGGCGCCGCGGTGCTGCTGCGTCGTGACCCCGCGTGGCCCGCGGATTGGAAGCAGCAACTCGAACTCGCTCCGTCCGGCCGCTTCACGTTGCGGGTGACGGACGACGGCATCGCGCGCGCGGACGACGTGACGATCGATGGCTTGTCGATCGATGCATGGCTGGCGCAATCGCCGCGGTGACGGAGCGCGCATCGTCGCGTCTCACGGACGTTCTCCGACAGCGCATGCCGTAGCCGAAGGCCCGCTGATGGCAGCCTGCTGAAAGAGCCTGCCGGCACTCGGCCGGCTGCGAACGAGCATGGCTTCGTTCCGCCTCCTCGCCGTATCAGGGCCCCAAAAGGCAGAAAAGGGGGGGGTGGGGAAGGGGGGGGGGGCGGGCCGGGGGGGGGGGGGGGGGGCGGCCGCGGGCCGGGCGCGGGGGGCGGCGGGGGGGGGGGGGGTGGGGGGGGTTGGGGGGGGGTGGGGGGGGGGGGGGGGGGGGGGTGGGGGGGGGGGGGGGGGGGGGGGGGGGGGGGGGGGGGGGGGGGGGGGGGGGGGGGGGGGGGGGGGGGGGGGGGGGGGGGGGGGGGGGGGGGGGGGGGGGGGGGGGGGGGGGGAGGGGGGGGGGGGGGGGAGGGGGGGGGGGGGGGGGGGGGGGGGGGGAAAAAGGGGGGGGGGGGGGGGGGAGGGGGGGGGGGGGGGGGGGGGGGGGGGGGGGGGGGGGGGGGGGGGGGGGGGGGGGGGGGGGGGGGGGGGGGGGGGGGGGGTTGGCGGCGGGGGGGGGGGGGGGGGGGGGGGGGGGGGGGGGGGGGGGGGGGGGGGGGGGGGGGGGGGGGGGGGGGGGGGGGGGGGGGGGGGGGGGGGGGGGGGGGGGGGGGGGGCGGTTGGGGGGTGGGGGGGGGGGCGAGGTGGGGGTGGGGGGGGTGGTGGGGGGGGGGGGGGGGGGGGGGGGGGGGGGGGGGGGGGGGGGGGGGGGGGGGGGGGGGGGGGGGGGGGGGGGGGGGGGGGGGGGGGGGCGGGCGGGGCGGGGGGGGGGGGGGAGGGGGGGGGGGGGGGGGGGGGGGGGGGGGGGGGGGGGTGGGGGGGGGGGGGGGGGGGGGGGGGGGGGCGGGGGGGGGGGGGGGGGGGGGGGGGGGGGGGCGGCGGGGGGGGGGGGGCGGGGGGGGGGGGGGGGGGGGGGGGGCCCCCCTTCCCCCCCCCCCGATAACCCCCCCCCCCCCCCCCCCCCCCCCGGGGGGGGGGGGGGGGCACCCCCCTTTTCCCCCAGCCCCCCTTCCCCCCCCCCCGCCCCCGCCCCCCAACCCCCCCCCCCCCCCCCCCCCCCCCCCTCTTTTCCTTGCCCCCCCCCTCCTGGGTCTCCCGCCGGGGTTCTTTCCCCCCCCCCTCCCCCAAAAACTTGTTTCCTGCCTTTCCCCCCCCCCCCCCCAACCCCGGGGTTTGTACCCCCCCCCCCCCCTTCCCCCCCCCCCTCCCCTTTTTTCCCCCCCCTTGGTCCCCCCCCCCCCCCCCCCCCCGGGCCCCCCCCCCCCCCCCCGTGAACCCCTGGGTTCTTTTCCCCCCCTTTTTTCCCCCCCCCCCCCTTTGTTTGGGTGGCCTTTTTTTTTTCGTGGGGGGGGGTGGGCCGTTCCCCCCCCCCCCCTCCCCCCCCCCCCCCCCCCCGCCCCCCCCCCCTCCCTCTGGGGCCCCCCCCGGCCCCCCCCCCGGGAGCTGGGGCGCGCGGGGGGCCCCCCCCCCCCCCCCCCGGAAACCCCCCCCAACACCCCCGACCCCCCCCCCCCCCTTTTCCCCCACACGCCCCCCCCCCCTTTTTCCCTTTTTGCCCCCCGGGGGCCGCCGGCCGTGTCCCCCCCCGGGTGGGGCCGTATTTCCCCCCCCCCCCCCGGGCCCCCCCCCCCCCCCCCCCCCCCCCCCCCCCCCCTTCCCCCCCCCCCCCCCCCCCCCCGCCCCCCCCCCCCCCCCCCCCCCCCCCCCCCCCCCCCCCCCCCCCCCCCTGTTGCCCCTTCCCCCCCCCCCCCCCCCGCCCCCCCCCACTACCCCCCCCCCCCCGCCCCCCCCCCCCCCCCCCCCCCCCCTGCCCCCCCCCCCCCCCCCCAAAACCGAAGCTCCCCAAGTGTCTCCTTTCAGGCCGTCGATACGCCTCGTCGGCGCGCCTCGCCCTGCTCGTTCTCGCTCGCCCGATTGCTCGGCAGGCTCTTTCAACAGGCTGCTAGTCTGCGCGCAATGTCGTCGCTGCTGTTCTTCGCCAAGATCCCGATGAACGTCGTGCTGTTCCAGCCCGTGCATCGGTTGCTCGCGCAGCACCCCGAGTTGCGGATCACGTTCACGGGCAAGTTCCGGGGCGGGTCGGACTTGGACGGGCTGTTCTCGTCGTTCGATCTGCGCGGCGCGGTGACGACGCCGAACTGGCTCGCGCGGTTGCGCGCGTACGACGTCTACGTGTCGCCGGACTTCCGGCTCGCGAGCAAGCGCTCGCGCGTCAAGGTCCACATGTTCCACGGCTTCTCGATCCGCAACTTCGCGATCCATCCGCGCGTGAAGGACTTCGACAAGCTGTTCCTGCTCGGCCCGTACATGAAGCGCCGCTTCCTCGAGAGCGGCATCCTCGCGCCCGACGATCCGCGCATCGAGGAGGTCGGCATGCCGAAGCTCGATCCGCTCGTGCGTGGCGAGTTCGACCGCGTGCGCGTGCTCGAAGCGTTGCGTCTCGATCCGGCGCGCAAGACCGTGTTGTTCGCGCCGACGTGGATCCAGGGCGGCTGCCTCGACGTCCAGGGCGAGGAGATCGTGCGGGCTCTCGCGCGCCTGCCCGTCAACGTCATCGTCAAGTTGCACGACAACAGCTTCGATCCGCGCAAGCAGCGCGTCGACTTCGGCGCCGCGTTGCCGCCGCTGTTCGGTCCGCACATGCGCATGGCGACGGGCTTCGATTCGAATCCGTATCTCGCGGCGGCGGATCTGCTGATCTCCGACGCGTCGTCGGTCGCGAACGAGTACCTCGTCCTCGATCGGCCGCTCGTGTTCTTCCGCTGTCCTGAACTCGAGAAGGACTGGCCGAGCACCGATCGCGAGACGTGGGGCACGAAAACGGGCACGACGATCGAACGTCCGGCCGAACTCGAACGGGCAGTCCTCGAAAGTCTCGACGCGCCGAACGCGCTGAGCGCGGTGCGTCGCGCGGCAGCGACCGACTTCTTTTACGAACCGGGAACGGCGGCCGAGCGCGCCGCGGAGCGTCTGCTCGCGTACGCGCGCGAGTGACGTGCGGGTGACGTGAGCGGGTGCGGCGGCGAGCGACGATGCGTCGTCCTATGGGGTGTGATCCGGAGGAACTCCGATGCGTGCTTCTCTGCTGACGTTGCCACGCTCGGCGCTCGTCGCGCTGGCCAGGCGCAGCGAGCCCGCAGGCGATTGCTGACGGTGATCGCAAGCGGAGAGACCCGATGGAAGAGTCCCGAGACCCGAGACCGGGTCACCAAGACCAGATCCGACGACGTCGGCCGGCGGTAACCGCGCTACCCGAACCCCTTGTCGAGCCACGACGTAACCCGAACGAGATCACCGCCGGCGTGCTTGTCCGGCCAGCCGGACAAGCACGCCACCGGGGGACACATCGGGGACAGACCCGCCTCCGTCCCCGTCATGGCCGTCGAGCTCGGGTGGGGACAGTCCCCTCATCTGCTCTGTCCCCACTCCTTCAATCGCCACCGCGGAGCGCAAGCGCGACCCGGGAAGTTCTCCCTCGGGTTCAAGCTCGCGCGTCATAGGAAACCACTCCGTCGCCAAGGGACGTCGAGAACGGGCTCTCGCTGCGGCCATTCAGCAGCCCGCCGCAGCCGTGGCGATCCGCTCTACACGTCTCGTCAGTACGTCACCTGGGGCGAGATCCACAAGGGTCGCGAATCACGCCGTCGAGGAAGCCACCCCTGCGGCTTTGAATGGCCGCAGCGAGAGCCCGTTCTCGACGTCCCTTCGCGTGAAGTCTCACGCGCGACTCAAGGGCGCGGGGTTCCCAAAGGGGGGCTTCGCTCGTTTGTGAAGCCCCCTTTGGTCGTTCGACCGCGAGCGGTCGAACGAGGGGATGCGGGGGAACGAAGTTCCCCCCGCCTCGCCCTGCGGGCTCACGCGAAGCGGTACGGCCTACGGCCTCTGTGTGACGGGCCCGGGGCCTTCGGCCCCGGCTCGCATCGACGCCCGAGCGGGCGTCGGGCCATGCGGCCCGAGCCAGCTTTCGGTATGAACGCGGCCCTGGCCGCCCGGTGTGGAGTGGCCGCGGTCGTTGGCCTTGCCGTTGGCGCTCACTCATCGCGATGCATCCCCTGCCCCAATGGCCCGTGCTCGCTGCCGCGGCTCTCTGCGTCGCGGGCGGCTCCGCGCTGCTCGCGATCGCTCGCCGTCGCGGCGGATTCGATCGAGCCGGCGTCGGCATCGCCGCGATCGTCCTCGCGATCTTCCTCGTCGCCGGCCTCGGGATCTGCCTGACACCGTGGTCCCTGCTGCTCTCCGCGCCCATCGCGCTCGTCGCGCTCACTGGGTGCACTCGCGCCGTCGCCGATACCCGACCCGCGTCGCGTCCTCGCACGCTCGGCGGCATCGCCGTCGCGTTGGCTTGGCTCGGCCTCGCTGCGGCCGTGCTCGTCGACGAATTGCCGCCGATCCCCGCCGTCGAATCCTCGTTCCGCTCCGAACCGCTCACGACGACGCCGCTCGTCGTCGACGCCGCGAAGGAGCTTCACTTCGGCGACGTCGTCGCGCTGCCCGGATGGTGGGGCGACTTCGAGCTCTCGATGCGCGTGAAGTACGACGGCCCGGCCGCGCTCGAAGTCCGCTTGCGCAGCCCGGCGCCCGACCAAGCGACCGGCGTCGTGCTGTTCATCGGCGAGGATCCGGTGTTCCGCACCGGCTTCGCGCGCGAGAGCGCGACGCGCATCGAACGCATCGGCTCGGAGCGCGACGCGCTCGCGGCCCAAGTCGCGTTTCCGCAGCGCCGCTTGCGCATCAAAGCCCGCGGCGATCGCCTCGAAGCCACGATCGAAGGCGTCGACGGCTTGGCTGCGCAAGCGAACGACGCGACCTTCCGCGCGGGGCGCATCCTGCTCACGCCGCTGCACGGCAACGTCACGATCGACGAGATCCGCGTCCGCCCCGAACCGACCACGGACGTCGAGCCCGAGCGCGGCGGAGTGCGCTGGGGCTTCCTCGCTCTCGTGCTCGCGATCGTCGCGGCCACGGTCACCGCCACGGAGCGCAAGACGGCGTGGGCGTGGTCGGCCGTCCTCGCCGCGGCGATCGGCGTCGCGATCGTCCTCGCGCGTCACGAGTCGACGTTCGCACGCGTCCTCGCCGGCCAACTGGTCGCGTTCGCCGCCGGAGCTCTCCTCGTCACGAGTCTCGGCGCACGCGGTTCGAGCGCGGCGCGCACGGCACATGCGCTGCTCGTGATCGTCGTCGTGGCGGCACCGTTCCTCGTCGTCGTGCGCGATCCGCGCGTGCTGTTCCTACCGCCGGCCTGCGAGGCCACGGCGTTCCAGGGCGAGCGCTCGGATCCACGCATCGCGTGGCGTCTGCATGCGGCGTTGCGCGCCGAGCCGGAATTCGTCGGATTGCGTCGCATCGGCACGCAAGCGTGGTCGGCCGTGCGACCGAAGGCGGCCGCGACGCTCGTGCTCGGCGACGCCGACGCGCTGGTCGAAGCGAGCCCGCTGTTCAAGTTCCTGAAGGACGCGTTCGTGTTGCCCGCCGCCGCCGATCCGTGGACGTTGCGCGCGATGCTGCTCGGTCCCGGCGCCGAGGTCGACGCGCGCGGCGTGGTCGTGTTCGCGAGCGAAGCGCTGACGGCCGCGCCGATGCCGAGCGCTTCGTCGCACCTCGAGCCCGAAGCGCCGCAGTTCCGCGCCACGGTGCACTGGCGATTGCGTGCGGAACTCGAACCTCCCGCGGTCGTGCCGGTCGCCGACGCACTGCGCCCTCTCGCTGACGTGCTCGCGAGCCTCGGCGTGCCGGCCGTGCTCGTCGTCGATGCGGCCTCGGATGCCGCGTTCGACGCCGTGCGCTCCGCGCTCGCGCCCACCGGCGTCACCGTGTTGCGCGCGGCGTCGAACGATCTCGCGAACGCGTTGAGGGCCGCGCTCGAGGCCAAGCCGCGATGAACCCGTTCGCCAAGGTCTCGGTCCGCGTCTGGGTCGGTCTCGCGTTCGCGTTCGTCGGCTGGCAGACGTTGTTCGATTACGACGTCGGCCTCGCGCTCGCGAACGGTCGCTGGATCGCCGAGCACGCGGCCGTACCGACCACGAACGTGTTCTCGCCGCTGTTCGAGTCGCGGCCGTGGGTCAACGACAAGTGGCTGTTCCACTGGCTCGCGCACGTGCTGATCGACGGCATCGCTCCGGTCGCGGCGAAGCTCGTGCGTTGCGGCCTGCTGTTCCTGCTGGGATTCACGATCGCGGCGCCGAAGACGACGTGGTCGCCGTTCCTCTGCCTGACGGCGTTGCTCGCGGCCCACGAGCGCTTCGGCTTCCGGCCGGAGTTGCTGACGCTGCTGTTCGTCGCGTTCTTCGTGCGGCTGATCGCGCGCAAGTTCGCGCTGACCCGCAAGGGCTTCCTCGCGCTGTGCGCGGTGCAGATCGTCTGGGTCAACGTGCACGGCTTCTGGGTGGTCGGGCCGATCCTCGCGGCCGCGACCGCGGTCGGCGCGTGGCTCGACGGGAAGCTGCGCGGCGAGGATCGCGACGACGCGAAGGCGCGCTGGCTGTTGCCGTTCGCGCTGACGGCGTGCGCGTTCGTGAATCCCTACGGGCCGTTCGGCTTCGGACTCGTGCGCTCGCCGGTCGACATCCTGCTCGACCTGAAGAACAACAAGGACGTCTACGCGTCCGCGATCACCGAGTTCGTGCCGCCGTGGTCCGCGTTCGACGTGTTGCCGTACGACGTGCTCGCGTATCGCGTGCTGGCGGTCCTGAGCCTGCTCGTGCTGCTCGCATGCAACAAACGCGTGCGTCTCGTCGAGCTCCTGCCCTTGCTCGCGTTGTTCGCGATGTCGATCGAGATCCGGCGCAACGCGGCACCGTTCGCGATCGCGGCCGCGCCGATCGTCGCGGTCTGGCTCACGCGCATCCGCGGTGTCGAGCACGCGCGAGCTCCCGCGGTCACGGCCGCGTCGCTGCTAGCTGCGTTCGTCGCGGCCGCGCACGTCACCGATCACCTCTACGTGCACGACGGACTCGATCGGTCGTTCTTCGAGTCGAACGAGCCGCGCTTGTCGCCGCGCGTCGAGTGCGAGTGGGTGCTCGATCAGTTGCCCGACGCGCCGCTGTTCAACTCGTTCTCGTTCGGCTCGACGTTCCAAGGCGTCGCCTTCCCGCGTCGCCGCGCGTTCATCGACGGCAACACGGCCGGCTACCCGGTCGAGTTCCTCGCCGAGTACGCCGCGTTCGTCACGGCTCGCGCGGACACCGCGGCGTTCGTCGCGCGCTACGGCATCGAACAGTGCGTGATGAAGCCCGCGCATCCGGTGTTGCCGAAGCTTCTCGAGCTCGGCTTCACGCCGGTGTTCGGGCACGCGCAGGCGGTCGTGCTCGTGCGTGGCGATTCGAAGTACGCCGCGCGCATCGAAGCCACCGACGTCCCGCGCGACGTGTTCCCGGGCCGCGCCGGATTCGTGGCGCGCTGCGAACTCGGCCTCGCGTTGTGGCGCGCGGGCCGCTCGGCCGAAGCGCTGCGCGTGCTCGATGCGGCGCTCGAAGTGCGCGAGACCGCGCTGGTGCAGTTCCGCCGCGCGTTGGCGCAGAGTGCGCTCGGTCGCGTGGACGACGCGAAGGCGTCGGCGCGGCGAGCGCTCGAACTCGAACCGAGTTTCGCTCCGGCCGCGGAGTGGCTCGCGCGCTCGAAGTGACGCGGCGTGCGTGCCACGCGTCAGCGGGCCGCGAGGTCGGCGCGCGCGGCCTTCGCGCGTTCCTTCAACTCGAGGCCTTCGAGCAACGCGACGCGGAATTCGTGCAGCAGCGGTCCGAAGCCGCGACGTTCGGCCAAGCGCTCCCACGCGTCGGCGTGCAGACTGCGGCTGGTCGAGTCCATGCCGAGCCGCGCCGCGGTCTTTCCGGCGCGCACGGCAGCGGCGCGTGTGGCGTCGGAGACCGGTTCGTGCATCAACAACACCACGGCGGTGTGCAGCGAGTCGTGGGCGGCGGTCGCGTCCGCGGCGCCGAGTGCCGCATCGACGCGGTCGAGCAGCAGTGCGGCACGGCGCGCCGCGATGGGCTCGAAGAACGCGCGCATGCGCAAGACGTCGATGCGATCGGCATCACGCCCCAGGCGCTTCAGGGCTTGGTCCTTGCGCGCGAGCCCGTCGCGATACGCGTACTGGTAGAAGTGCACGTCGCTCGACGCGGGGAACGCGCGCGATGCGGCTTCGAGTGCGGCTTCGTCGCGGCCGAACGCGAGCGCGGTGTCGATCTCCGCGAGTCGCGCCGCGAGCGACGAGTCGATCGCGCACAGCGCGGCCGTCGCTTCCATCGCCGCGGCCTCGTCATTGCGTGCGGAGTGGATGCGGGCGCGGAACAGGTGATAGGGCGGCAATGCGTCGGGATCGATCGCGCGCATGGTCTCGAGCTGCTGGAGCGCGACGTCGTACGCCTTCAAGTGCATCGCGATCTCGGCCAACCGCAGCGGCAGGCGGCGCTGAGCTCGTGCGACGGCGTCGAGATCCGCGGTGCGCGTCAGCGCCGCTTCGAGCTCGGCGAGTCCGATGGCGCGATCCGCGAGCATCAGCGCGCCCGGACGGTCGGTCGCGGCGAGCTCGGCGGCGAGGCCCGGCTCGGAATGCAGAGCGTTCGCCAGCGCCTCGAGGGAACGTTCGGTGTCGCCGGCCTCCTGCAGCAGTTGGGCGCGCAGCAACGCGAGGCGCTTGCGGGTCGTGCCTCGTGGATCGAGCGCGAGCGCGGCGTCGAGCGCGCGTAGGGCGGGCTCCGGGTTGCCGAGTGCCGCCAGCGAGCGCGCGCGGGTTTCCTGCACCTTGGGATCATCCGGTGCGAGGTCGAGCGCTTCGTCGACCGCTTCGCGCACGAAGCGTCGGCTGCTGCCACGGACCGAGAGCCCGGCGATCTGCAATCGCAGTTGCGCGTCGTACGGGCGCAGCGCCTTCAGTTCGCTGAGTTCCCGCGCGGCATCGTCGGGACGATCGACGCGCGCGAGAGCGCGGGCCTCGGACAGCAGCGCCTCCGTGCGCAGGTCGAACAGCGCGGCCGCGGCGACGAGCGTGGCGAACACGAAGGGCACGGCGTTCCCCACGGGCAGCGCACCTGCGCGCAAGCCAGCCGATCGACCGAGCGCGGCCAACAGCGCGAGGTCGAGGAACAGCCGTGACGGCACGAGACTGTCGAGGGCATCGCCGGCGTCGAGCGTGCTCGTGAGCAGTTGCACGAGCAAGGCCGCGGCGACCGCGCTCGCGAGCGCATGCTCGGGCCCGTTCGTGCGTCGCAGCGACCCGGCGAGTCGCGCCACGCACAGCAGCAGACCGCAGAACGCGAGGACGCCGAGAGCCCCCATGCCCTCGAACACGGCGAGGAACACGTCGTGCGGGTGGTCGGCCGTCTCTTGGCCGTCGAAGCGCGAGGGCGGCGTGAAGGCTCCCTGCCGGAACCACGTCAGCGGTCCCTGCCCGAGCAGCGGCCGATCGAGCGCCGTGGCCCAAGCGACTTGCATGCGGTGGACGCGGTGGTTCTCGGCCAGCCGATCCCCGAGTTCGGCCGAGCGCACCTTGTCGCGGAACGCGGGGAACGCGAACGACGCGGCGACGAGCACGAGGCCGGCCGCGGCGAGCTTCGACACCGCACCGCGGTCGACGCGCAGGCGCAACAGCAGGGGCAGCACGACCACGAGCGCGACGGCCGCGATCGTGAGGCGCGAGGCGGTCAGGAACGTGAGTCCGAGCGCGGGCACCACCGTGATGCGCGCGAGACCGACGAGTGCGTCGCCACGCGCAGCGCCGAGCGCACCCTTGCGCGTCCACGCCAGCCGCAACGCGAGGACGGCCGCCGCACCGAACCACGGCGCGAGCAGGTTCGGGTGCCGCGAGAACAACGACAGCTCGGTGCGCCAGACGTCGAGATCGAGCGTGGCGAGCTCGCGCCCGAGCGCCCATTGTCCGAACACGCCGAGCGATGCCACGCCGAGCACCGTCGCGAGCAACGCCGCGATCGCGGTGCGTGCTGCGGCGAGCGGGGCGGTGTCGGTCGTCACGATCAGGAAGACCGCGATCCACGTCAGTCCGCGCGTTCCCCAGACCACGCCGGGCCCCGGATCCGCGCCGAGCAGCCCCGACGTGATGCCGAGCGTGACGAACAGCAGCACGGCCAGCAGCCCGCTCGGACGAGGCGACGGCGCGGCGCTCGGCGGTCGCAACAGCAGCGCGATCGCCGCGATGGCGAGTTGCACGTTCGGCGTGGTTCCGTAGGGCAGACCTTCGAGCGTGACGAGCGGCACCAGCAGCGGCAGGCTCGCGTTCGTCGCGCTGGCTCCGCGCGCGATGAGCCACGGCGCGAAGAACGCAGCGAGTGCGGTCCCCGCGGCGATCCACGCGACGCTTTGCGGAGGACGGCCCAGGGTGCGCAGGTGCAGATCGTCGGGCAAGGCGATCGCGCCCGCGATCGCGGTCGCCGCGGCGAGCACGATCAACGTCAGCGCAGCGGTCAGTCCGTCGGCCTTCGCGCCGCGACGCAACAGGACGCAGCCACCGAGCAACCCGCCGCACAGCGCGACCGCGGCCGCACCCATGCCCTGCGCAAGAGCATCGTGCGCGAGCGCGTCCCGAATCACGAACAAGGCGAGCGTCAGCGCAGCAAGGAGCGCGAGCAGGGATCGCGCCAGCGAAGCGGGATCTCCGGCGTTCGCGTTGCTCGCTCCGGTCGCGATCGGAGCGGGTTCGGGGTGCTGCGGCGTGGGCTCGCAGTCTGCGGTCGACACGCCGTCACTCCTCCCGGCCGTGCCGGGGTGCATGCGCGGCGCAGACCTCGCGGTTCAGTGCGCGAGCGCCATCGCTTCGACGAAACCCTTCGGCACGATGCCGAGCAGCAGCACGAACGCGACCGCCGTCAGTGACACCGCGGCCACCATCGCATCGCGCGAGACCGTCGCCTCGTGACCCGGCTTGGGTTCATCGACGTACATCGTCAGCAGGATGCGCAGGTAGTAGTACAAGCCGATGACCGACGCGAGCACGCCGAGAACCGCGACGGCGATCAAGCCCGCATCGACGGCCGACAGGAACACGTAGTACTTGGCGAAGAAGCCCGCGGTCGGCGGGACTCCGGCGAGTGCGAGCGCGAACACCGTCATCGCGGCGGCGAGCAGCGGGTTGCGCTTGCCGAGGCCAGCGAGATCGGAGATCGCTTCGCGGTCCTTGCCGCCATCGATCAGCACCGCGACGGCGAACGCGCCGAGGCTCATCGCCGTGTAGGCGCCGAGGTAGTAGACGATCGACGAGGCTGCTTCGGCTTCGACGCTGGAACCGTGCGCGCGGACCAGCGCGGCCAGGCCGACCAGCAGGTAGCCGGCGTGCGAGATCGACGAGTAGGCCAGCAGTCGCTTCAAGTTCAGTTGCTGCAGCGCGCCGAGGTTGCCGACGAACATCGTCAGGACCGCGAGGCCACCGAGCAGGTTCGCGGCCTGTTCTTCACCGAGCGCGGTGCCGAGCGTGGGCGCGAGGCGCAGCAGCACGGCGAACGTCGCTGCCTTGGTCGCGGTCGCCATGAACGCGGTGACGGGCGTGGGAGCGCCTTCGTAGACGTCCGGCGTCCACATGTGGAACGGTACGGCGGCGACCTTGAACAGCAAGCCGACGAGCAGCATCGACGCGCCGAAGGCGGCCAGCGGCGTGTCGTTGCCGATGCGCGCGATGCCGGTCGGGATCGCCGTCAGCATCGTGCTGCCGGACGAACCGTAGAGCAGCGCGGCGCCGAACAGCATGAACGCCGACGCGAACGCGCCGAGCAGCAGGTACTTGAACCCGGCCTCGACGCTGCGCGACTGGTGCTTGCGCATCGCGACCAGCAGGTAGAGCGGGATCGACAACAGCTCGATCCCGAGGAACACGTTCACGAGGTCGTTCGCGCCCGCGAGCATCGCCATGCCGGCCGCGCTGGTCAGCACGAAGGCGTGGTACTCCGGCTGTTCGACGTCGCTGCGGCGATCGAGGTAGACCTTCGACAGCAACAACGACATCAGCGCCGACGCATGCACGAACAGCGTGATCAGCAGGGCCATGCGGTCGATCTTCATCGTGCCGAAGAACGCGAGGCCTTCGCGATCGTGCATCAACGCGTGGATCGTGTAGCCGAGCGACACGGCCGCGCCGAGCACGGCGAGCAGGAACGAACCGCCGGAGCGCTGGCTGCCTGGCAGCAGGTCGACGAGGATGACCAGCAGCGCCGCGAGCGCGGGCAGCAGGATCGGTCCGACGAGCGCGAGATCGTTCGGCGTCATGGAGTGGTTCCGAGGGCGAGGAGGGCGGCGTCCACGGCCGGCCCGATCTTGTCGAGCAGGAAGTCGGGTTTGAGGCCGATCCAGAACATCAGGATCAGCAACGGCGCGAACGCGAGCTTCTCGGTCGGCGTGATGTCCGTGAGATGCTTGGCTTCCTCGGACTTCGGCTTGCCGTAGCAGACGCGGCGCACCATCTGGAGCATGTAGATCGCGCCGAGCAGCACGCCGAGCGCGGTCAGCACCGCGAACAGCGGCTGGGTCTTGAACGTGCCGGCGATGATCATGAACTCACCGACGAAGCCGTTCAGGCCGGGAAGGCCGATCGACGACATCGACGTGATGATCAGCGCGAGCGCGAGGCCCGGGGCCACGCGCGCGAGCCCACCGAAGTCGTCGAGGCCGCGCCTGTGGCGGCGCTCGTAGATCGCGCCGACCAAGAGGAACAACGCGCCCGTCGAGATGCCGTGGTTCAGCATCTGCAGCATCGCGCCGCGGACCGCGTCCTTGTCGAACGCGAACAGGCCGACCATGACGAATCCCATGTGCGCGACCGACGAGCACGCGACGAGCTTCTTCAAGTCGTCCTGCGCCCAGGCCAGGTAGCTGCCGTAGATCACGCCGATCACGGCGAGCACGAGCAGCGGCGTGGCGTAGGCCTGTGCCGCTTGCGGCAGCAGCGGGATGCCGAGGCGGATGAAGCCGTAGGTGCCGAGCTTCAGCATGACCGCGGCCAGGATGATCGAGCCGCCGGTGGGGGCCTGGACGTGCGCGTCGGGCAACCACGTGTGCAGCGGGAACATCGGCACCTTGATCGCGAACGCGAGCGCGAAACCGCCGAACACCCACATCTGTTCCGGAGTGGTCAGCGACATCGTGCGCAGATCCGCGATCGACGCCGACCAAGCGCCGTGGCTCTGCTTGTAGCTCCACAGCAGGTACAGGATCGACACGAGCATCGGCAGCGAGCCGGCGGCCGTGAACAGGAAGAACTTGAACGCCGCGTAGATGCGCTTCTCGCCGCCGAACATCCCGATCAGGAAGTAGAGCGGGACCAGCGTCAGTTCGAAGAACACGTAGAACAGCACGAGGTCGGTCGCGCAGAACACGCCGACCATGCCGGTCTCCATCAGCAGCAGGAACACCAGGTATTCCTTGAGCCGCGACGGGTCGCGCAGGTGATGCGTGGTGGCGATGCAGATCGGCACGACCAGACAGGCGAGGATCACGAGCGGCATCGCGATGCCGTCGATCCCGAGCCCGTAGCTGATGCCGAGCGTGGGGATCCACTCGGCCGATTCCTTGAAGCTCATCCCGCCGCTCGGATCGACGCCGAAGACGGTCAGGGACAAGAGCAGGTTCGCGAGGCTGAACACGAGCGTCGCGCCGCGCAGCGCGGCGTGACCGCCGCGCGGCAGGAGCGCCACGACGAGCGCTCCGAGCAGCGGCAGGAACGTGATCAGCGACAGGATATGACTGCCCACGCAGGACTCCTTCTTCGACGCCACCGCTCGGCCCTCGCGGGCCGAGGGTTTTCAGAGCAACACGATCGCGAGATACGCCGCGCCGAGGATGAACAACAGCGCGTAGGTGTGCAGCGCGCCGTTCTGCATCATTCGGATCCAGCCACCGGCGGAGCGGACCATGCCGGCGACGCCGTTCACCAGACCGTCCACGACCAAGCGGTCGAAGAAGCCGGCGAGGTGCGAGAGCGCCCGCATCGGCCCGACCACGAGGACGTTGTAGATCTCGTCGACGAACCACTTGTTCTCGAGCAGGAACGGCAGGCCCTTGGTCGAGTGCTCGGCTTGCTTGCCGGGCCCTTCCGAGAACTTCGAGAAGCCGTACCACGCGCCGCCGACCGCGAGCACGAGCGACACCAGCATCGCGCCGAGTTCCTGCGCGACCGAGTGTTCGTGCGGCGCGCCGAGAACGGCGTACGCCGGAGCGAAGATCGGTTCGAGGAACTTGCCGAGCATGTCGAAGTGCGCGAAGTGCGGCAGCGACAGCGCGCCGCCGAGGACCGCGAGCACCGCGAGCACCATCAGCGGGAACGTCATCGTGAGCGGCGACTCGTGCGGCTTGGCGTGATCGTGCGCGCCGTGGCCGTGGCCCGCGTCCGCGTGCGCTCCGTGATCGGCGTGCCCATGCGCGCCGTGACCGAAGCGCTCCTCACCGTGGAACACGAGCGCGTAGAGGCGGAACGTATAGAACGCCGTCATCAGCGCCGTGATCAGGCCGAACACGCCGAGCAATTGCGGCAGGCCGTGCGAGTACAGCGCCGCGCCGAGGATCTTGTCCTTCGAGAAGAACCCCGCGAACGGCGCGATGCCGGCCAGCGCGAGCGATCCGATCAGGAACGTCTTGTGCGTGATCGGCAGGTACTTCTTCAGACCGCCCATACGCATCGCGTCCTGCTCGTGATGCAGCGCGTGGATGACCGAGCCGGCGCCGAGGAACAACAGCGCCTTGAAGAATGCGTGCGTGATGACGTGGAACACGCCGGCCGTGTACGCGCCGATGCCGAGCGCGAGGAACATGTAGCCGAGCTGCGACACCGTCGAGTACGCCAGGACCTTCTTGATGTCGCGCTGGCGCAGGCCGATCGTCGCGGCGAACAACGCCGTCGCGCAGCCGACCACGGCGACGACCGTCGACGCGGTGGGGGACATCGCGAAGAAGATCGACATGCGCGCGACGAGGTAGATGCCGGCCGTGACCATCGTCGCCGCGTGGATGAGCGCGGACACCGGTGTGGGGCCGGCCATCGCGTCGGGCAGCCAGGTGTAGAGCGGCAGCTGGGCCGACTTCCCGCAGCAGCCGACGAACAGCGCGAGCGCGATCGAGGTCACGAGCGTCGGATCGAGCGTCGCGGCCTGCGCCGCGGCCATCGCGTTCACGTCCGCGATGTTCAGCGTGCCGAACTGCTTGAACACGAGCACCATCGCGACCAGGAAGCCGAGGTCGCCGATGCGGTTGACGACGAACGCCTTCTGACCGGCTTTCGCGTTCTCTTCCTCGTCGAACCAGAACCCGATCAGCAAGTACGAGCACAGGCCCACGCCCTCCCAACCGAGGAAGAGCAGGACCATCGAGTCGCCGAGCACGAGGCAGAGCATGCTGCCGACGAACAGGTTCAGGTAGGTGAAGAACCGGACGAAACTCGGGTCCTCGTGCATGTACCCGACCGAGTACACGTGGATCAGGAAGCCGATGCCGGTGACGACGAGCGTCCACGTCAACGACAACTGATCGAGCCGGAACGCGAGCGGCACGTTCAGCACCGAGCCGGTCATCCACTGCGTCAGCGTCGCCGTGACCGGCGTGCCGTCGAACTGGAAGAACGCGGCGACCGTGCACAGGAACGGCACGAGCACCGCGCCGCAGCCGATCACCGCCGCCGCCGACTTCGGCAATTGCCGACGCAGCAGGAACAGCAGCGCGACCGAAACGAACGGCGCGAGGACGATGGTTTGGATCAAGCCTTCCATGCGACGAAGGTTCCTTCGCTCAACCGCGCAATTCTTGGAGGTCGCCGGCGTCCACGCTCGGACGCAGCCGGAACCAAGCGATGATGATCGCGAGGCCGACGCCGACTTCGGCGGCGGCGACCGCGATCGAGACCAGCGCGAACGACGAGCCGCGCGCCAGGTCGAACGACGAAGACGCCGCGACGAGGCACAGGTTGGCCGCGTTCAGCATCAGCTCGACGGACATGAACATGACGAGGAGGTTGCGACGCAGCAGGAAGCCGCCGGCGCCGATCGAGAACAGGATCGCCGCGACGACGTAGTAGTGGAACACCGACATCAGCGGTCACCCCCGACGAGCTTCGGACGACGGGCCAAGACGATCGCGCCGATCATGGCGACGAGCAGCAACAGCGACGCCATTTCGAACGGGAAGACGTAGTCCTTCAGGAACGTGCGCCCGATCTCGAGGCCGGTGCCTGGGCGCACGGACATCGCTTCGCCGGGCTTCGGGCCCGTACCCCACAGCAAGCCGATCGAGATGAAGATGAACGCGAACGCGATCGCTCCGCCCATCGTGCGTCGGACCGAGATGCCCTCGAACGTCTCGTGCGAGAGGTTCAGCAGCATGATCACGAACAGGAACAGCACCATGATCGCGCCGGCGTAGACGAGGATCTGCACCGCGGCGAGGAAGGTCGCGGACAGCGTCAGGTAAAGGCCCGCGACGGCGACGAACGTCGCGACCAGGCACATCGCGGACGCGACCGGGTTCTTGTTCGCGACCACGCCGACCGAGCCCGCGATCGCGAGCAGGGCGAACACGTAGAACGCGATCGTGGTGGCCAATTCAGGGTCCATGCGTCAGCTCCAGGAGACGACCGCGCCGGTCAGCAACAGGTTTGCGGTCGCGAGCGGCAACAGCACCTTCCAACCGAGCGTCATGAGCTGGTCGTAGCGGAAGCGCGGCAGCGTCCAGCGGATCTGGATGAACAGGAACAGGAAGAAGCCGACCTTCGCGAGCAGCGCGAGGTGACCGATCAGCGCGGTGACCCAGCTGATCGCTGCGCCCTCGGCGCCGACCAGGCCGACGGCCCAATCGATCACGGCCTTGTCGCCGGGGAAATGCCAGCCGCCGAGGAACAGGATCGAGATCATCAGCGAGATCGCGAGCATCGCGACGTACTCGCCCATGAAGAACAGCGCGAACTTCGTCCCGCCGTACTCGGTGTGGTACCCGCCGACGAGTTCCGATTCGGCTTCGGGGAGGTCGAACGGCAGACGGTTCGTCTCGGCGAAGCCCGCGATCAGGAACAGGATGAACGCGAGCGGCTGCGCGAACACGTTCCAGCCGGCCCAGCGACCGTTCTCGGCGAAACCGATGAACTGCGACTGTTGCGCGACGATCTCGGGCAGGCTCACCGATCCGGCGATCGCGACGACCGCGAGAGCGGACAGGCCGAGCGCGAGCTCGTACGAGACCATTTGCGCCGACGAGCGCAGACCACCGAGCAGCGAGTACTTGTTGTCCGACGACCAGCCGCCGATCGCGAGGCCGTAGACCGACAGCGACGACAGCGCGACGACGAACAGCAGCCCGAGGTCGGTGTCGACCACGGACAACGCGAGCTGCCGGCCGCCGATCTCGATCGACGGCGCCAGCGGGATCATCGCGAGCACGAGGAACGGCGGCAGCGCAGTCAGGATCGGGCCGAGGCCGAACAGCATCGGCGAGGCCGTCGCGGGCCGGAAGTCCTCCTTCGAGATGAACTTCACCAGGTCGGCGAGGGGCTGGAACAAGCCCAGAGGCCCGACGCGGTTCGGGCCGATGCGGAACTGCACCCAGGCGGAAATACGTCGCTCGAGGATCACGAGGATCGGAACGACGTGCACACCGGCCAGGAAGATGACCACGGCCTTCACGAGGCTCGCGATCAAGTAGACCGTGTCGTTGCTCAAGACTTCGTCTCCCGCGCCATCAGTGCGATGCGGATGCCGTCTTGCGGCAGTTCGGACAGAGCGAGCCGCTGTCCACCGGCGCGATCGGACCAAGCAGCGAACGCGTCGCCACCGGACTTCGGCATGCCGCTGACTCCGAGACCGTCGGCGACCGCGGCCAACGCCGCGAGATCACCCGGCACACCTTGCGGCGCGCGCAGCGCTGCGCGCACGCGCTGGGTCAGACCGGCCGCGTTCGTCAGAGTGCCGTCCTTCTCGCCGACGGTTTGCGCCGGGACGACGACATGGGCGCATTCGGCCAGCGGCGACGCGGTCGCGAACACTGCGAGGAAGTCGATGTCCGCCGCGAGCGTCGTGAAGCGCGAATCGAGGATCCACGCCGCGCGGACCTTGCCCGACGCGAAGCGCTTCGCGATCTCGGCGTCGGTGAGTTCGGCGAAGCCGAGCGCGCGCAGGCCGGCCACGTTCGCGGCGTTCTGTCCCGTGCGCAGGATGCCGTCGCCGCCGTGCTCGTCGACCTTGCGGTACGCCAGCGTCGTGCGTCGCGCGAGCGTGCCGTTCGCGTTCGCGAACAGCTCCGACAAGGCGAACAGGTCTTCGTTCGTCGTCTGCGTCGACGCCAGGACGAGGACGTCACCACCGGCTTCGGCGGAGCGCATCAGTGCACTCGCGACGCGAGCTCCGGCGCTGGCGAGGTCGGCCGGCTTGCCGTCGACCATGACCTGGGTCAGGCGATCGGTCGGCGCGAACTCGTGCTCGAGTTCGAAGCGCCCGGTGTCGCAGATGAACCAGCCGTTGTTCTGTTCGTTCGTGCGCGGCCGCACGCGGTTGATCTGGTTCTGGCGCACGTCGAGCGTGACCGAGCAACCCTTCGAGCACAGCGTGCAGACCGAATCGGTGCCCTTGAACCACCACACGCGGTTCTTGAACCGGAAGTTCGACAGCGTAAGCGCGCCGACTGGGCAGATGTCGGCCAGGTTGCCCTGGTATTCCGACGTCACCGGGGCGTCCGGGAAGATGTCGATGACCGAGTGCTCGCCGCGCGCGGTGACGACGAGTTCCGGCTTCTTCGCGTACGAGTCCATGAAGCGCACGCACCGCGTGCAGAGGATGCAGCGCTCCTGGTCGAGCAGCACCTTGTCCGAGATCGGCTTGCGCTTCTCGCTCTTGCGGCGTTCGAACTCGTTGCGGCCGACGCCGGCGCCGTAGTCGTACGTGTAGTCCTGCAGCCAGCACTCGCCGGCCTTGTCGCAGATCGGACAGTCGAGCGGGTGGTTCAGCAGCAGCATCTCGAGGTTGCCCGCGCGCGCCTTCGCGACGGCCGGGGTGTCGGTCAGCACCGACATGCCGTCGGAGCACTCGAGGTTGCAGGCGGTCGCGGTACGCCGCGGGCCCGGGCCGAGGACCTCGACCTGGCAGATGCGGCACGATGCGGCGACCGGCAAAGCCGGGTGCCAGCAGTAATGGGGGACCGTCAGTCCGGACTGGATCGCCGCCTGGATCACCGTGGTGCCCGGGGCGACGTCCATCTCCTTGCCGTTCAGCGTGATCTTGGGCATCGGAGCGACTCCTCAGAAATTCGCCGCAGGACTCGTCGCGGGGGCAGCCGCGGTGGGCGAGCCCTTCACGAGCTTCTCGAACTCGGGACGGAAGTGCTTCACACCCAGGCGCAGCGGGCCGGCCAGCGCTTCGGGGAACACGCAGATCGTCTTGCCGACGGAGTTGTCGAGCAGGTCGCTGAGCACGTCGAGGTCTTCGGTCGTGCCTTCGCCGTGCAGGAAGCGTTCGACGATGCGCGACGCCCACGCGCAGCCTTCACGGCACGGACCGCATTGGCCGCAGGTCTCGTGCTCGAAGAACTTCGCGAAGCACGCGACGGCTTCGACCATGCCGAACTTCTGATCGACGACCGTGATCGCGCCGGTGCCGAGCATCGAGCCTTCGGCCTTCAGCGTGTCGTGGTCGAGCGCGACGTCGAGTTTCGACGGCGGCAGGAATCCCGACGACGCGCCGCCGGGGTTGATCCCGATCAACTGGAAACCGTCGACCATGCCGCCGGCGAGGTCGATCAGCGTGCGTGCCGTCGTGCCGAGCGGCAGTTCGAAGATGCCGGGCTTCTTGACGTTTCCGGCGACGGAGTAGAGCAGGTTGCCCGGGCTCTTCTCGTTGCCCATCGTGCGGAACCACGCCGCACCCTTGTCGACGATGAACGGGATGTTGCAGATCGTCTCGACGTTGTTGACCGTCGTCGGCGACTTCCACAGGCCCGACTGCGCCGGGAACGGCGGCTTGGGTCGCGGATGGCCGCGCTTGCCTTCGAGCGACTCCATCAGCGCGGTCTCTTCGCCGCAGATGTAGGCGCCGGCGCCACGGTGGACGTGCAGGTCGATCTTGTGCGACGACGTCGGGCCGATCAGGCCTCCGGCGCGAGCTTCTTCGATCGCGCGTTCGAGGCACTCGGCGGCGTACAGGTACTCGCCGCGGATGTAGATGTAGCCGGCCACTGCGCGGATCGCGTAGCAGGCGATGACCATGCCTTCGAGCAACGAGTGCGGATCGCGCTCCATGAGCAGGCGGTCCTTGCAGGTGCCCGGCTCGGACTCGTCGGCGTTGACCGCGAGGTAGTGCGGCTTCTTCGGTTCCTTCGGCATGAACGACCACTTCATGCCGGTCGAGAAGCCCGCGCCGCCACGGCCGCGCAGGCCCGATTGCTTGACGACCTCGATGATCGCGTCGCGCTCCATCCCGAGCGCCTTCGTCATGGTCTCGTAGCCGCCGCTCTTGCGGTACGTCGCGAGATCGACCGCGCCGTTGGCGTCGCGCATGCGGCGCGTCAGGTAGATCTCGTTCTTCGGCGTGGTCGGCTCTTCGGGGCGCGGCTCCTGGATCGGAGCCTTGCCGGCGCGCAAGTTCGCGACGATTGCGTCGGCCTTGGCCGTGTCGACGTTGCGGAAGTAGCGCCAGTTGACGGCGACCAGCGGCGCTTCGGTGCAGCCGCCGAGGCATTCGAACGTGCGCAGCGTCGCGAGGCCGTCGGCGCTGGTTTCGCCTTCACGGCAACCGAGCGCGCGCTCGAGGCCCTTCACGACCGCGTCCGCGCCGCGTTCCTTGCACGCGAGATTGCGGCAGACCGCGATCTCGTACGTGCCCTTCGGGGCGCGATGGAACATGTCGTAGAAGGTGATGACGGCGAGCACGTCGGCCGGCGTCGTGTCGAAGTAGGCCGCGACGAAGCGCACGGCGTCGTCGTGCAGCCAACCGCACTTGTCCTGGACGAGGTGCAAGGCCGGGATCAAGGCCGCGCGCTTCTGCGGATAGCGCGTGACGAGTTGGTCCAGGCGACGACGCAGGTCGGCGTCGCGATCCAAGGCGATCGTCATGGTCAGTTGTTCCAGTCGAGGACGCCGCGGCGCCACGCGTAGGCGAGGCCGAGCGCGAGAACGCCGACGAAGAGCAGTGCGCTGATGAAGCCGGCCGAGCCGATCTCTTGCAGCGAGATCGCCCACGGGAACAGGAACACGGCTTCGATGTCGAACAGGATGAACAGCACGGCGACGAGATAGAAGTGGACCGAGAAGCGCTGGCGCGCGCTACCGATCGGGTCGACGCCGCATTCGTAGGCGACGAACTTGTCTTTCGAGTAGCTGCGCTTGCCGAGCAGTTTCGGCACCAGCATCAGCACCGCGAAGACGGTCAGTGCGACCAGGACGTACGGAACGAGCGGCGTGAAACCCGTGATGGGCGCGGTCGCGGTTTCGGCGAGCATGGCGATCCCAGGTCGGACTTTGGAGAGCCGTTTGGTCCGCTCCGGCGAGCAGGGCGGGTGGCGCGGATCTCACACGGCGTTTCCGCCGGTCGATGGAAAAGGTGGTGTTGTAGAGGCCGCGTGCGGGGGGGTCAACGCGGTGGAACCGCACACTTCGTAACGCACGCCGCGCTCACCCCGCGAGCGGCCGGCGATCCGCGCGGATCACTGGGTGCGGCGGTTGGTTTCCTGGCCGTCCTCGTCGAGTCCGTACTCGAAGTCCGGCCGGAACGCGCGCATGCGGCGTTCGAAGAAGTTGCTCGACTTCGGCAGCACCGGTGCGATGCCGTCCAGACCCACGAACGGCATGCCTTCGCTGGAGCCGAGGAACGACCAGAACCCCGTCCGCGGCGCCGTGACCACCGTTCCGGTCAGGATTCCGAGCAGGACGTAGCGGCCGAGGCGTTTGGCGTAGACGCCGGCGCCGGAGAAGCGCGCCGCGACGTCGTCCTCGTCGACGAACCACGAATCGAGTTCGATCACGTCGCCGAGCGCGCCGTCGTCGAACAACTCGGCCTCGATGAGGTACGGCAGGTGTTCGGGGTCGTGCTCGTCGAGGAGCTGGACGTAGAGGTCCTCACCCGGCTCGGGACCGTTCGTGCCGAACTCGGTCCATTCGAGTCGGGTCGCGACCGGGGCCAGCAGGGCCAGCGTGTTGGTCCGCTGCAGGACGCGGGCGTCGTCGCGGATCGGTGACGAGCGGAACCAGTAGCGGATCGGGAGCTGGGACACGTTCAGGTCGTCGCCCGCGAGAGCGACGATCCCGTCCTCGGTCGAGAGCCCGTAGCGTGCGGCGCCGCCTTCGAAGTCGAGCAGCACGAGGTCGTTCGGGGTCGGCGTCGCGCATCCGACCGGCAACAACGCGGCGGTCACGAGGAGAAGTTGCGCCAACCACCGTCGGTTCATCGGGCACTGCACCTTGCAAGGAGGGAGGTCGTGCGGACACTACCGGCGCCCGGACGGGGAATCAACCGACGCAGGTCAAGGCGCCGTAACGGCCACGAAAGGGGGCAGCCCCCGTGCGCATCCGCTCGGGAAGCGACCGGGCTTCGCGGGAAGTCGGGCGACGCCGCCCGGGGGCTGACTCCTTTCGTGGGAAGCGGTGGGGATGGCCCACGTTCGCAGCGCGCACGGTTCCTTTGCGTTTTCTCCGAACGCCTGGATCCGCACTGTCCCTCACGACGACGGATGAGTCGGACGACGGTCGCCCGGCTCCCCGCGTGAAACGGCGAGCCATGACCGACGACGTCGACGACTCGCTGCTCGTGGACCGCGCCAAACGCGGTGACCAGGAGGCCTTCGCGAGGCTCGTCGACACCCAGACGCCGCCACTGCGCAAGTTCCTCTGGCGTCTCGGCGTGTCGGCCGAGGAGTTGGACGACCTCACCCAGGAGACCTTCGTGACCTTGGTCCGTGCTCTTCCCGACTTCCGCGCGACTTCGGCTTTCCGGACTTTCATGTTCGGGATCGCCGTCAACGTCGTGCGTCGGGCGCGCCGGTCGCGTCGCACCACGACGAGCCTCGACGAAGTCGACGTCGTCGCGCCCTCCGAAGGCATGGACACGACGGATCGCGTCGAACTCGCGGCGCGGCTGCGCGCGGCGATCGCGCGCCTTCCTGTTGCGCATCGGGAGGCGTTCGTGCTGCGGCACGTCGAGGGCTTGCCTGCGAGCGACGTCGCGCGCGCGCTCGATCTTCCCGAAGGCAGCGTTCGCCGGCTCGTGTTCGAAGCCCGTGAGCGATTGCGATGGATGCTCGACGCGTCGCGCATCGAGGAGTCGCCGCGATGAACCCCTCTGCACACGATCCGCAGGACGAGTTCGAACGCGCACTCGATGCGCTGCGATCCGACGATCCGCCCGCACCGCGTGCGACGTTGCGCGCGGAGATCCTCGATCGCTTCCCGGCACGACGCACGGCGCCGCGATTCGACCTACGCCGCGCCGCTGGATTCACGCTCGCCGCGGCCGCGCTCGCGCTGTTCGCGTTCGTGCTCGCGCGCCGCGATGCGCCGGCGGACGTGGGCTCGAACGAACTCGCCGCGCTCCCGTCGTCGCGCGCACTGATGCTCGAACTCGACGCGCTCGCGCGGCGCATCGAAGCGTTGCCGCGTCCATCCGCGCCGGCGCCCGAACCCTTCGACGATCCCGCCGACGATCCCGAGTTCGCGCGTCTCGTCGTCGCTCGTGGATACGAAGACTTCGACGTCGAGCGCGCGCGCGATCGCTACCGCGAGTTGTCGGCGACGTCGCCGGACGGGCCGGTCCGTGACGTCGCGCTCGCGCGACTCGAAGTGCTCGGTCGTTGATCCATCGTTCTTCGTGACTCGTTCGCACCCACTCGTTGTCAGGAAGTACCGCTCCGAAAGGGAGGTCCCGATGTTGATGTCCATGCTCGTCGTCGCGTCATCGTTGCTGCAGAGTCCGACCGCGCCGCCGGCGTATCAGTCGCGCGTCACGCTGCAAGTCCGCGCCGAGTCCGGAGAGTCCGCGAACAGCGTCGCGAGCTATCTCGATCTTCGCGACATGCTCGGCTCGATCGCGCCGAACCTCGTGCCGAACTCGGCGGCGTCGGCGTACACCGGTACGGATCGCGTCGTGCTCCAGGTGTCGACCGCGGGCCAGGAACTCCTCGTGATCTGCGCGTCAGGCAACGAGCGCGATGCCGTGGACTCGGGCCTCACGCAGGTGATCGAACACCTGCGACGGTTCGAGCCTGGACAGTATCGCGCGCGACGGGACCAGGTCGAACGGGCCCGCGCCATGCTCCAGCAAGCCGAGGTCGCGCTCGCTCAGATCCGAGCCGCGCAGAAGAAGTTCATCGCGGACCACGGCGCGATCGATCCGAGCCAGCGCGTCGGCATGCTGCAGTCGCACCTGTCGAATCGAACCGCCGAACTGGCGCAGCTCGAGATGACGGTGGCCGAGAACGTGGCCCGCGTCGACTACCTCCGCGCCCAACTCCAGCGCTTGCCCGCGACGGTCGAACAGACCGTCGACGTCAGCACCGGAGAGACGCGCATGCTGTCGAAGCAGCTCGACGAGCTCGAGCAACAGCACGCACAGATCCTCGTGAAGAGCGGTGCCGATCACGAGGAAACCAAGCTGTCGAGCGCGAAGGTCGCGGAGGTGCGTCGACTGCTGGAAGATCGCAGCAAGGCCCGCAGGCAGGTGCAAAACGACCGCTATGCGGAGGTCGAACACAAGCTCTACTTGGTCGAGGGTGACCTGGCGCGCGACTCGACGCGACGCGACCTGATGCGCAAGACGATCGGCGAGTACGAAGCCGAGATCGCCAAGCTGACGTTGATCGCTGGCGAGTACGCGCAGATCTGGAGCGAACTCGAGACTGCGGAACGGCAGCTCACGTTCGCGCGCGCCGAGCTGGGGTCGATGGAGCGCCAGGCGACTGGCCTTGTCGGCGGCTGGTTCGCCGTCATCGCGGGGCCGACGTCGCAAGCCACGCTGCGCTGATTGCTGACTCGTCTCCCGTGGGAACTTGCCCCACGCGCTGTTCGCAGCGCGTGGGGCAAGTCCGTGTTCGGGGGGCGCGACCGGCGGCCTGAATCGAGAACGTCGCGCAACCCGGCCGCTCGTCGATGGTTCAATGCGGGCGGCGGTCGCTTCGACCGTCGCGGGAGGCGATCTCGATGGGTCTTGCGCACGTCGCGTTGTGGACGCTGGCCTGCACCGCCGATCCGGACTGGACGCTCGCGGAAGCGCGCCATCTGCTCGATCGGGCCGGTTTCGGTGCGACACCGCAGGAGATCGCGCGCATCCACGCGTTGGGCCGCGAGGCGGCCGTCGATGCGTTGCTCGACCCGGGATCGTTCGTCGCGTTCGACGATCCGAGTCCACCCGCGGACGATCCATCGTTTCTCGAACGCGCCTTCGCGACCGAAGAGGAGCGTCGAGCGTTCCGGCGCGAGCGCGCCCGCGACGAGCGTCTGCGCATCGAGCGCTATCGCGACTTCTGGATGCGCGAGATGGCGCAGGGCGACGATCCCGTGCGCGAGAAGCTCGCGCTGTTCTGGCACGGATTCTTCACGTCCTCGCAGCGCGACGTGCGTGACGCCGACGCGATGATCGGTCAGATCGAACGTTTTCGCGAGCACGGCATGACGAGCTACGCCGACCTGCTGCATGCGATCGCGACCGATCCGGCGATGCTCAAGTACCTGAACAACGACAAGAACCGCAAACAGCACCCGAACGAGAACTTCGCGCGCGAGGTGCTCGAGCTGTTCTCGATGGGGCCCGGTCACTACACCGAGGCCGACATCAAGGAAGCCGCGCGCGCGTTCACGGGCTGGGTCGCGAAGGACGGCGAAGCGACGTTCGTGAAGGCCCGGCACGATCGGGCCGAGAAGACGTTCCTCGGCAAGACCGGCAAGTTCGACGGCGCCGACGTGCTCGACATCGTGCTCGACCAGGACGCGACGGCGCGCTTCGTGGCGGCGAAGTTCGTCGAGTTCTACGTCGGCCCCGGCGTCGACACGGCGTCGATCGAGACGTTCGCGCGCACGTTCCGCGCGGCTCGATACGACGTGCGGACGCTGCTGCGGGCCATCTTCTTGTCCGACGCGTTCTCCGCGCCGAGCGCGCAGGGCGCGTTGTTCAAGAGCCCGGTCGAGTTCATGGCCTCGACGGTGCGACGGCTCGAACTCGATCCGCCGCCGCCTCCGTTCCTCGCGCTCGCGGCCGAGCACCTCGGGCAATCGCTGTTGTTCCCGCCCAACGTGAAGGGCTGGGAGGGCGGCGAGACGTGGTTCAACACCGCGTCGATCCTGAATCGAGCGAACGTCGCGCGCATCCTCGTGCATGGCTCGGTCGGCGTGCGCGAAGCCGAAGCGATGGTCGACGACGCGATGAGGGTGGCGCAGGACGACGCCGAGGACGGTGCGGCGAACGAAGCGAAGCGGCGCAACGACGCCTTCGCGCGCGCCGTGAAGCGACTGCGGCGCTGGGATTCGAAGCTCGATCCGGTGGCGTTGTGCGGCTCCGCGCGCACGTCGAACGCGGCGATTCGCGCGCTGTGCGACCGCTTCTTGCCCGTCGCTCCGTATGCGTCGACCGTTGCGGAACTCCAGTGGTTCATCGCGCCGCACGGCGACGACGCGTTCGACCTGAACGACGAGGAGACGCGCGATCGAGTCCGCGACGCGGTGCATCTCGTGCTGTGCCTGCCCGAGTACCAACTGAACTGAACGACCAGGACCGTGATCGCGCGAGCGATCGCCGTGGAGGAGCGAGCCATGGACGCACCGATCGACCGTCGCCGATTCCTGCAGACGACCGCCGCCGTCACCGCATCCGCGGTCTGTGCGCGTGCCGCGTTCGGTCACGCTCCGCCGCGTCCCGACTCCGGACGCGTCCTGGTGATGCTGGAGCTCGCCGGCGGCAACGATGGTCTGAACGTGCTCGTGCCGTACGCACACGATGCCTACGCGGAAGCTCGCGGCAGTCTCGCACTGACGTCGCAGGAACTGCTGCGCATCGACGACGAGGTCGGGCTGCATCCGGCGCTGACGGGATTGAAGGCGATCCACGACGCCGGCGCGTTGGCGTGGGTCGAAGGCGTCGGGTACCCGGAACCGATCCGTTCGCATTTCCTGTCGATGGACGTCTGGCACGCCGGTCGGCTCGATGGTCGCCGCGGCGGCAGTGGTTGGCTCGCGCGCTTGGTCGACCATCTCGCCGCCGACGTCGACGATCCGAACCTGCTCGTCGCGCTCGGTGCGCGGGTGCCGTTCTCGTGCGACGGCGGCGAGCATCGCGCGGTTGCGTTCGCGAAGCCCGCCGACTACCGCCTGGTCGCGGCCGGCGACGAGACCAAGACGCTCGACTCGGCCGTCAGTTCGACGCAAGTGTCGGAACGCGCGCGTGCATTCCTGCGCCGTGCGTATCTCGATGCGCGCGCATCGTCCGACGTCGTGCGCAAGGCGGTCGCGGACTACGTGCCGTCGGCCAAGTACCCGAGCAGCGCGCTCGCGAGCGACCTCCGCACCGTGGCCGCGCTGATCGCGGGTGGTGTGTCGACGCGCGTGTTCTCGCTGCAGCTCGGCGGCTTCGACACGCACAACGGTCAGCGCGCGCGGCAGCAGCGATTGCTCGCCGAACTCGGCGACGCACTGCACGCGTTCCACTCGGATCTCGAGGCCGCGCGCCTCGCCGATCGCGTGCTCGTCGTCGGCTACTCCGAGTTCGGTCGGCGCGTCGCGGCCAACGCTTCCGGCGGCACCGATCATGGGGCGGCGGGGCTCGCGTTCCTGCTCGGCGGCGGCGTGAAAAGCGGCCTCTACGGCGCCCGACCCGCGCTCGATCGCCTCGACGACAACGGCGACTTGAAGTTCACGACCGACTTCCGCCGGGTCTACGCCACGGCCATCGGGCCGTGGCTCGGCGGCGATGCGCGCGTGGTGCTCGGCGAAGCGCACGAGCCGTTGCGCTGCCTCGCGTGATGGAGCGCGCGGGTCGGGCAGCTCGCACAAGCGGTTGACGGCGCGAGCGCGCTGCTGCAAGCTCCCGCCCCGATCCACACGAACGGAAGCTCGCCATGGCCCTCGATCCGGAACTCCTCGACATCCTCGCCTGCCCCGAATCGAAGGCGCCGCTGGTCTACTTCGAGGCCGAGGGCTTCCTGTTCTGTCCGAAGTCGCGACTCAAGTACCCGATCCAGGACGGCATTCCGGTGATGTTGATCGACGAAGCCGAACGCCTCGACGACTCCGCGACCGCGAAGCTGATGGCCGACGCGAAGGCTCGTGGGCTCAAGAACGCGTAATTCGAGTCAGGTGCTCGCGCGGCCGCCGGCCGCCTTCATGCGCTGGTACGCGGGGTTGCCGACGAGCACGTAGCAGTTCGCGCACGGTTCGGGGTAGTTGCCCTCGAACATCGCTTTGCGGAACGCTCGGTACTTCGGGCCGTTCCAGATCTCCTCGAACGACTGCTTGGTCGCGTCGCCCATCTTCAACTCGTCGGGGCCGCGGCAGCACGGGAACACCGCGCCGTCGGGGGAGACCTTCAGGTACGTCGTCGCCATCGAGCAGAAGCTCGGGAACAAGCGCGCGATCGCGTCCGAATGGCGCAAGCGCAACTCGGCCAGCGGCGCCTTGAACGCGTCGGTGGGAGGGTTGTGGTAGTCCTTCGCGTGGAACGGCGGACGCAGCTCGAGCGTGAGGTCGACGCAACGCGCGGCCGCGCGTTCACGCGCCGCATTCAGCGCCGCGGCGAGGTCGGCCTCGGACACGTGGCCTTCCCACTTCAGGTCGTGGAAGGTCGAACTGTTCGGCAGCAGTTCCTGGATGTTGCAGGCCTTGCCGCCGAGATCGGCGACGAGGTCGACGAACGCCGCGGCCTCGCGGTAGTTCTTCGTCTGCAGCACGAAGTTGAACGTGACTTCGACGCCATCCTTCAGCGCGCGCGGCAACACGGCCTCGACGTTGGCCATGACCGGCTCCCACTTCGCCGGGACGCGGATCGCTTCGAACGTTTCCTTCGTCGCCGCGTCGAGCGAGATCCACAGCTTGTGCAGGCGGTCCTTGATCTTCTCGTAGCGCTCGATCGTCAGCAGCGTGCCGTTGCTGAACAGATGCAGCCAGACCAGGTGCTTGTGCGCGAGTTCGGACACCAGCGTGATGTCGTTCAGCAGCGGTTCCGAGTTCGCCGACGGCGTCCAGTGCAGCGTCCAGGGCAGCACGTCGTCGAGGAACTTGACGCCGACGGCCTCGTCGAGCACCCAGTTGGGCTCGTCGTCGGACTTCGCGCACATCACGCACTTCAAGTTGCAGAGGTTGTTGAAGCTGAACTCGAGGCGCGTGGGTCGACTCTTCCAGACGGTCGCGTGCGTCGCGAGGTCCGCGGACAGCAGGACCTCGTTGTCGAGTTCGCGATCGATCTTGGATTGGGTCGGGTCGGACATGGGATCCACGGATAGCACGCGGGTCGGTCGATCCGCCCGTTCGGCTCAGGTCTTTTTGGTCTTCCGCTTTTCGGCAGGTTTGGCGGCGGGCGTTGAGGACTTGGTCGACGAGCCGTCGGAGCTGGCCTTCGGTTCCGCTGCCTTGGCGTCGCCGGACTTGGCGTCCGCGGGTTTCGATTCGGTGCTCGGAGCGGCGTCCTTCTTCGCGGCCTCGCCGTAGTCCTTGCCGCGGTAGTCCGTGATGTAGAAGCCGCTGCCTTTGAAGATCAGGCCGGCGCCGGCGCCGATCAGGCGACGGATCTTCTTCTTGCCGCACTTCTCGCAGGTCGTGAGCGGCTTGTCCTTGATGCTCTGGAAGGCCTCGAAGCGCGCGCCGCAGGCCGAGCATTCGTAGTCGTAGGTCGGCACGATCAACTCCCCTTCGAGGCGGTCGGCGTCTTGGACACGCGGACCATCGCCGCGCGCAGCAGGCGATCGTGGATCTTCCAGCCGCGCACGAGTTCGTCGATGACCGTGTTCGGCGCGACGTCGTCGCGTTCTTCGGCCGCGATCGCTTCGTGGAAGTTCGGGTCGAACGGTTGGCCGAGCGTTTCCATCGGCTTGACGCCGTGATTGGCCAACACGGACACCAACTGGTCCTCGACCATTTTCACGCCGACCGCGAGTCCGGTGTCGGCTTGTTCGTCCGGCACGCCCTCGAGCGCGCGACGCAAGTTGTCGGTGACTTGCAGCAGTTCCTTCGCGATGCGCTCGGCGGCGTAGAGACGCGCCGATTCGATCTCGCGCAGGCCGCGCTTGCGCGCGTTGTCGGCCTCGGCGAGCGTGCGCGCGAACTTCTCGTGCGCCTCGTCGTGCTTGTGCTTCCAGTCGTTGGCGACGGTCTGCGCGTCGGCCAGTCGCTTCTCCAGATCGGCGACGATCGGTTCGAGCGCGGACTCGCCCTCGAGCGCATCGTCGCGAGCTTCGTCGGGTCGCTTGGATTTCGTCATGGCAGAGCCTCGATCGGGTGGGGCGATCAGTCGAACAGTTCCTTGACCTTGTCGAGCCAGCCTTTGCGCTCCGGCCCGACTTGGTGCTCTTCGGTCTTCGCGAATTCGCGCAGGAGTTCCTCCTGCTTCGGTGCGAGTTTCTTCGGCACTTCGATGTTCACGCGCACGAGCAGGTCGCCGCGGCCGTGGCCGTTCACCGACGGCAGGCCGAGACCCTTCATGCGGAACACCTTCCCGCTGTTCGTGCCGCGCGGGATCTTCAGGGTGTTCTTGCCACGCAAGCTCGGCACGTCGACGTCGGCGCCGAGCGCGGCTTGCGAGAACGAGATCGGCATGTCGCAGACCAGGTCGTTCTCTTCGCGCTGGAAGATCGCGTGTTCGGCGATCTGGACGAAGCAGTAGAGGTCGCCGCGCGGGCCGCCGTTCTTGCCGGGCTCGCCTTCGCCGGTGACGCGCAACTGCGCGCCTTCCGGCACGCCCGCGGGGATGTGGACCGTGATCTCGCGCTTCTTCGGCTGCCGGCCCGAGCCACGGCACGTACCGCACGGGTTCTGGATGATCGTGCCTTCGCCGCGGCAGCGCCCGCACGTCTGGCGGATCGCGAAGAAGCCTTGGGAAACCTGCACCTGGCCGAAGCCGCCGCAATCCGGGCACGTGATCGGTTGCGATCCCGACTTCGCGCCGCTGCCGCTGCACGCTTCGCACAGTTCGTTGCGTCGCAGCTCGATCGTCTTCTCGGCGCCGCGCTCGACTTCGTCGAGCGTCAGCGTGATCTGGCACTTCAGCGACGGTCCGCGCTCGGGTTGCGGTCTGCCGCCGCCGCCGCGCCGGCCGCGTCCGCCGAACAGATCGTCGAAGGGTGAGCCGCCGCCGCCGCCACCGCCGCCGAACACGTCGGAGAACTGGCGGAAGATGTCCTCGAAACTCGAGAACCCACGCGCTCCGCCGCCCATGCCCTGACCGTCGAGCCCGGCGTGGCCGAACTGGTCGTAGATCTTCTTCTTCTGCTCGTCGGACAGGACTTCGTAAGCCTCGGCCGCTTCCTTGAACTTGGTCTCGGCCTCGGCGTTGCCGGGGTTGCGGTCCGGGTGGTACTTGAGCGCGAGCTTGCGGTAGGAGCGCTTGATGTCGTCCGCGCTGGCCTCGCGGGACACCTCGAGCACTTCGTAGTAATCGCGCTTGCCCGCCATCGCAGCGTCCTCGCGTGGAGTCGGTGGGAACGCGCGGAGCGCGTGCCGCGGCTTCCGTGTGGGAAGTCCTGCGGCACGCGCTCCGCGCTCAAGACGATCAGATCACGGAACCGCTGATCTGGTCCTTCTTGTCCTTCAAGTCGGTGATCAGCGTCTCGGTGGTCAGCAGCAGGCCCGCGACCGAAGCCGCGTTCTGCAGAGCCGAGCGCACGACCTTCGTCGGGTCGAGGATGCCGGCCTTGACCAGGTCCTCGTACTTGCGTTCGAGTGCGTTCCAACCGAACGAGCCGGTCCCGGACTTCACTTCCGACACCACGACCGCGCCGTCTTCGCCGGCATTGGTCGCGATCCAGAACAGCGGCGACTGGATCGCGCGCTGGATCACGCCCTTGCCGAACTTCTCGTCGCCCTTCAGGCTCAGCTTCTCGAGCGCGCCGAGCGTGCGCAGGAGCGCCACGCCGCCGCCCGGCACCGTGCCTTCGGCGACCGCCGCACGCGTGGCGTGCAGCGCGTCTTCGACGCGAGCCTTCTTCTCCTTCATCTCGGCCTCGGTCTGACCGCCGACCTTGATGACGGCGACGCCGCCGGTCAACTTCGCGAGGCGCTCCTGGAGCTTCTCACGATCGTAGTCCGACGTGGTCTGCTCGATCTGCGCGCGGATCTGACCGATGCGCGCGTCGATGTCGGCCTTCTTGCCGGCGCCGCGCACGATCGTCGTGTTGTCCTTGTCGATGCGGACGGTCTTGGCGCGACCGAGGTGCTCGATCTGGACGCTCTCGAGCTTGATGCCGAGCTCTTCGGTCAGCGCGGTGCCGCCGGTCAGGACGGCCAGGTCTTGCAGCATCGCCTTGCGACGATCGCCGAAGCCCGGAGCCTTGACCGCGCACACCGACAACACGTTGCGCAGCTTGTTGACGACCAGCGCCGCGAGCACTTCGCTCTCGACGTCTTCGGCGACGAGCACCAGCGGACGACCCGTGGTCGCGATCTTCTCGAGCAGAGGCAGCATCGAACGCAGGTTCGACAGCTTCTTCTCGTGGATCAGGATGTAGGCGTCCTCGAGCTCGGCCTCCATCGTCGTCACGTTGGTGACGAAGTACGGCGAGAGGTAGCCCTTGTCGAACTGCATGCCCTCGACGAGATCGAGCGTCGTGTCGGCGCTCTTGCTCTCTTCGACGGTGATCACGCCGTCCTTGCCGACCTTGTCGACCGCTTCGGCGAGCATCTTGCCGACCGACGCGTCGTGGTTCGCCGAGATCGTGCCGACCTGCGCGATCTCCGCGTTGTTCTTGATCGGCTTGCTCTGACGCTTGAGGTCTTCGACCACGCAGTCGACGGCCGCGTCGATGCCGCGCTTCAGCAGCACCGGATTCACGCCCGACGTCAGCGCCTTCAGGCCTTCGCGGTAGATCGCTTCCGCGAGCACCGTGGCCGAGGTCGTGCCGTCGCCGGCGGCGTCGTTCGTCTTCGAGGCGACCTCGTTGACGAGCTTGACGCCCATGTTCTCGAACGGGTCCTCGACCGAGATCTCCTTGGCGACGGTGACGCCGTCCTTGGTGACCAGCGGGGAGCCGAACGACTTCTGCAGGATCACGTTGCGACCACCGGGGCCGAGCGTGACGCGGACGGTCTTCGCGAGCTTCTCGATCCCGGTCAGGATCTTGCGGCGCGCGTCGTCATTGAAGATCAGTTGCTTCGCCATCGGTGTCGCTCCTCACTTCTCGATGCGCAGGAGCACTTCGCTCTCGCGCAGGATCTTCAGTTCCTTGCCGTCGACTTCGACGTCGGAACCGGCGTACTTGCCGAACATCACCACGTCGCCCTTGCCGAGCGTCATCGCGTTGCGCTTGCCGTCCTTGTTCAGGTGGCCCGCGCCGACGGCGACGACCTTGCCGCGCTGCGGCTTCTCCTTCGCGGTGTCGGGCAGGAAGATCCCGCCCGCGGTCTTCTCTTCGGCTTCGAGCACTTCGACGACGATGCGGTCGTCCAGCGGTCGGAGGTTCACCATGGCCATCGCACTCCTTCGGAATTGGTTGTGATCGTGATCGTGTTGTGAGGAAGAGGATCGACGCGAGGCGTCGATCAGAAGTCCATGCCGCCGCCCATGCCACCCATGCCGCCCATCCCACCCATGCCGCCCATGTCGCCATGGTCGTGGCCGTGGTCGCCGCCGCCGGCTGCCGTCTTCTTCGGCAGATCGGCGATCAGCGCGTCGGTGGTCAGCAACAACGCCGCGACCGAGGACGCGTTCTGCAGCGCGCAGCGCACGACCTTGGTCGCGTCGACGACGCCGGCAGCCAGTAGGTCGCAGAACTCGCCGGTCAGCGCGTTCCAGCCGAAGCTGCCCTTGCCGTTCACGACGTCCTTGACGATCAGCGGAGCGTCCGCGCCGGCGTTGTTCGCGAGCGTGCGCAGCGGCTGTTCGAGCGCGCGGCGCAGGATGTCGATGCCGAACTGCTCGTCGCCTTCGACCTTGACCGTGTCGAGCGCCTTGCGCACGCGCAACAGCGCGACGCCGCCGCCGGGCACGATGCCTTCTTCGATCGCGGCGCGAGTCGCTTGCAGCGCGTCCTCGACGCGGGCCTTCTTCTCCTTCACCTCGACTTCGGTCGCGCCGCCGACGCGGATCTGCGCGACGCCGCCCGCCAGACGCGCGAGCCGCTCTTGGAGCTTCTCACGGTCGTAGTCGGAGGTGGCCTTCTCGGCCTCGGCGCGGATCTGCTGGACGCGAGCCTTGATCGCCGCTGGAGCGCCTGCGCCCTGCACGATCGTGGTGTTGTCGGCGTTCACGCTGATCTTCTTCGCGCGGCCGAGGTCCTTGATCGACGTTCTCGAGGTCGATGCCGAGGTCCTTGAAGATCGGCTTCGCGCCCGTGAGGATCGCGATGTCCTCGAGCATGGCCTTGCGGCGATCGCCGTAGCCCGGCGCCTTGACCGCGCAGCACTTCACGACCGCGCGCAGCTTGTTGACGACCAGGGTCGCCAACGCCTCGCCTTCGACTTCCTCGGCGATGATCAGCAGCGGGCGACCCGACTGCGACACGGCCTCGAGCAGCGGCACGAGCTTCTTCGCGGACGAGAGCTTGTCCTCGTGGATCAGCACGAACGCGTCTTGCAGTTCGGCCAGCATCTTGTCGGGGTTCGTGACGAAGTGCGGCGACAGGAAGCCGCGATCGAACTGCATGCCTTCGACGACGTCGACCTCGGTCTCGAGCGACTTGCCGTCGTCGACCGTGATGACGCCGTCCTTGCCGACCTTGTCCATCGCGTCGGCGATGAGCTTGCCGATCTCGACGTCGTTGTTCGCGGAGATGCAGGCGACCTGCTGGATCTCCTTGGCGTCGTTGGTCTTCTTCGACAGCTTGGCCAGACCTTCGGTCAGCGCGTCGACGCCCTTCTTGATCCCGCGCGTCAGGGCCGCGGTGTTCGCGCCCGACGACAGGTACTTCAGGCCCTCGAGGAAGATCGCTTCCGCGAGCACGGTCGCGGTGGTGGTGCCGTCGCCGGCGGACGACGACGTCTTCGACGCCGCTTCCTTCACCAACTGCGCGGCCATGTTTTCGTACGGGTCCTTGAGCTCGATCTCCTCGGCGACGGTGACGCCGTCCTTGGTGACCGTGGGCGCGCCCCAGCTCTTGTCGATGACCGCGTTGCGGCCACGCGGACCGAGCGTGCTCTTCACGGCGCGGGCGATCTTGATGACTCCCTCGCGCAGACGCTCGCGCGCTTCTTGCTCGAAGGCAAGCTGCTTGGCCATGATCTCTCCCTCTCGATGATCTGAGGACCTATTGGGAATGACGGCCGCCGGTGCGAGAGGCTCTGGGTCCAGGGCCCCGCGTGACCGGCGGGATGACGTTCTGTGGAGTTCCCGAAGGAACGCGCGAGGTCGAGCAAACCCGATGCCGGGACGGATCGGTCCGTGTGCGCTGCGGCAGAACGCGTCACAGGGTGGTCAAGTGACGCATTGGCAGGATTTTAGGGATGACGCACTCGGTGTGTCAGGCTGTCGTCTCGGCGCTGGCGGCCGCGGGGTCGGGTGGACAGAATGTCGTGTTGGCGGCGTCGCCGGAGGTTTTCGATGCTTCGTTCCCGTGTGTTCGGCGTGGTCCTGCTCGGCTCGATCGTGGCTGAGCCGGCGTTTTCGGAAGTCACCGTGCGCAGCGTCGACGGTCGTCGGCTGACCGCCGAGGCCGTGGCACTCGCCGGCAAGGACGCCTTGCGATTGACCGGTGGCGAAGCCGTGACCCTGCCGCTCACCGACGTGGTCAGCGTCGAGTTCTCCGCGCCGCGCGAACGCGCGAGCGCGGCGTGGGACGTCGTGCTCGTCGATGGTTCGCGGCTGGTCGGAGCTCTGGCCGCCGCCGATGAGGACGAGGTCGCGATCGAGACGACCGAGTTCGGGGTGCTGCGTCTGCCGCTCGACTTGGTCGGGTCGGTGTCACGCGGGGGAGCCGCGATCGCCGCACGCTCGGACGACGAACTCGATCACGTCACGCGCAAGAGTGGCGACGCGTTGAGCGGAACCGTGACGTCGGTGGGGGCCGCGGGCGTTCGCGTCGACGGCGATCTCGGCGCGGTGACGCTCGCGCTGGACGACGTCGAACGCGTGGTCATCGCTCACGTCGACGAGTCGGCTCCGTTCCAACCCGCGCTTGCGGTCGCGCTGGTCGCCGTGGGCGGCAGCGAGCTGCGTGCGGACCTGCTCGGTCTCGACCGCACTCGAGTCGAGGTCGCCACGGTGTTCGCGCGTTCGCTGTCGATCGCCCTCGAACACGTGGTCGCACTGCGCCTCGGCGCCGCGCGCGCCGAATACCTCAGCGACCTGACTCCGACCGCGGTCTCGCAGGCGCCGTACTTCGGCGGCGCCAACGACTTCCTGTTCCCGTGGCAACGCGATCGAAGTGTGACCGGGGCGCAGCTCGTCGTCGGTGGTCGGACGTTCACGAAGGGTCTCGGACTGCACGCGCGCACGCGCCTCACGTACGCGCTCGACGGCCGCTACGAGCGTCTCGAGGCCGTCGTCGGCGTGTCCGACGAAGTGCTCGCGCTGGATGCGAAGGGTTCGATCGAATTCCGATTCGTCGTCGACGGCACACCGTCGTGGACCAGTCCGGTCCTGCGCGGCGGCGATCCCGCGGTCGAGATGCCCGCGCTCGTTCTTGCGGGCGCGCGCGAACTCGTGGTCGAAGTCGACTTCGCCGACGGCGCCGATTCGGGCGATCGCGCGGTGATCGGCGACGCGTTGCTCGTCAAGAAATGAGGTCGGCGCGGCGGTAACCCGGGAGCTGCGCGCGCGTCGTGCGTCGCGGAGGGTCCCCATGGCGCCAGCCGCCGACGATTCCCGCGACTCCGGCGCGCACGCGCCGAGCCGCCTCGATGGTCCGAGCATCGCGAGCGAGCTGCTGCCGCGCGAACGCTTGCACGCGGCGGGCGTCGCGGCACTCGCCGCGGACGAACTGCTGGCACTGTTGCTCGGCACCGGCGCGCGGTCGGTGCATGTCAGCGAGTTGGCGCGCGTGCTGCTCGCGCGGGCTGGCGGGCTGCGCGGTCTCGCGCACCGCACGCTCGAAGAGTGGACCGCCGAACGCGGCGTCGGACCCGCACGCGCGGCGCGCTTGGTCGCCGCGTTCGAATTGGCGCGGCGCCTGCACCACGAGCCGCGGCTGCGCGGCCTCGCGATCCGTTCGGGCCAGGACGTCGTCCGCGTGCTCGGTGGGCGCATGCGCGACCAGTCGAAGGAGATGTTCGTCGCGCTGTTGCTCGACGGCAAGCACCGCTTGGTGCGCGAGGAGATGGTCTCGCAGGGGTCGCTGACGGCGTCGATCGTGCATCCGCGCGAAGTGTTCCGCGCCGCGATCCGGGAAGGCGCGGCCGCAGTCGTCGTGGCCCACAATCACCCGAGCGGCGATCCGACGCCGAGCCGCGAGGACGTCGACATCACCGCGCGGCTCGTCGAAGCCGGGCAGTTGGTGGGGATCCCGCTGCTCGACCACGTGGTTCTGGGGGACGCCGGCTTCGTCTCCCTGCGTGAACGTGGGCTGATCGGGGCGCGTTGACGCGAGCCGGCGCGCTCGGCTAGAACGGTCCGATTCGCGAACGGTCCCGAAATCCCGAGTGCGTCACCGGGCTCGAGCTGGGATCCGCCTGTTGGCCCCGACGAGGATCGCCGTGCTCGCGCTGATCTCCGACCTGCACTCGAACATGGATGCGATCCGCGCGGTGTTCGACGACATCGCGGCCCAGGGCGCGACGCGGATCGCCTGCCTCGGCGACGTGATCGGCTACGGACCCGAACCGCGCCAGGCGCTGGCCGAGGTCAAGCGCTTCGAGTTCTGCCTGCGCGGCAACCACGAAGAAGCCGTGCTGTACTTCGCCGAGGACTTCAACGAGAAGGCGCGCACCGCGCTCGACTGGACGCGTGACCAACTCAACGATGCGTCGGTCTCGCGCGAGGAGCGTTTCGAATACTGGCGCGTGCTGTCCGACGTCATGAAGGTCGAGCATCGCACCGCCGACGCGCTGTTCGTGCATGGCTCGCCGCGCGATCCGATCCGCGAGTACATGCTGCCGGCCGACGTGAAGAACGCCGAAAAGATGAAGGGCGTGTTCGCGAAGCAGGATCGCCCGTGGTGCTTCGTCGGCCACAGTCACGTGCCCGGTGTCTACGTCGAGAACGGCGGCTTCGTGTCGCCGAAGGACTGCGACGGTCGCTGGACGCGCAAGCCGAACGAGAAAGCGCTCGTGAACATCGGGTCGGTCGGGCAACCGCGCGATGGCGACCCGCGCGCGAGCTACGTGCTGTTCGACGGTGAGACCGTCACGTTCCGACGTGTGCCGTACGACGTCGAGAGTGCAATGACCAAGATCCTCGCGACGAAGGTGCTGCCGAGCTACCTCGCCGAGCGGCTGAAAGTCGGAAGGTAGGTGCGCGTGGAGCGCCGTGGTTTCGTCACGCTGACGTTGTGCATTCTGTTCACGCTGGTGTACTTCAAGTTCCTGGCGCCGCCGCCGCCGGTCGCGAAGGGCGAGGGGACTCCGACCGCGACTTCGGCGAACGAGACCTCCAGCGGGGCTCCGAACGCGCCGGCAGCGGGCGCAGCCGCGTCGGGACAGCCCGCGAACCCGGCCGCCGTCGAATCCGGCGCCTTCACGGCCACGCAAGCGACCGAACGCGAGATCGCCCCGTTCGAGAACGACGCGCTCCGCGTCGAGTTCACGAACCGCGGTGCCGGCCTGCGCCAGGTGTTCCTGAAGAACTACTTCGCGAACCTCGACGCGAAGATCGCCAAGCACTCCAACCCGAGCGGTTGGGTGCGGCTGTTGCAAGACGACCCGCGCAAGGTCCGTCGGCCGGCGCTGGCGCTGCGTGAGGTCGTGCGACCGGGCTCGGTCGCGCACTGGAAGCTCGACGAAGTGGTGTGGGACGTGGCCGAGGAGACCTCGGACGCGGGACACCGCGTGGTCGTGTTCCGCTACGACGCGCCGGATGGCATGCAATTCGAAAAGCGCATCGAGTGCCGCCCGGGCCAGCATTGGCTCGCGGTGACCCTGAAGGTCGGCAGTCGCGACGTCGCCCATCGCGGCGACGCGATCGACCTGCTCATGACCGCGGCCGACGGCGTGAAGGACGTCGAGCGCGGCCAATTCACGGATCCGCCGAAGGCGTTCTACGGCGTCGTCGACCGCTTCAACCAGGCCACCGTCACCGCGGATCTGGCGTCGAGCCTCCACGAAACGCCGCGCGACGTCGCGGCGGGCGAGCAGAACAAGATCGCGTTCGTCGGAGCCGGCAATCTCTACTTCGCGGCGATGCTGCGCCCGGAGACGGACGCGGACGCGATCGGCGGGGCGCTGCGCGCCGCCGCGGGCGACGACGCGGAGGCCGTGTCGGCCGAGCTGCAAGTCTTCATGCGCATCCCGCGCGAGGACGGCGTGGACTCGAAGGCGATGCGCTTCTTCGCCGGCCCCAAGTCCAAGGACTTGTTCAAGGCCGAGGACCTCGCGTCGTTCGAACCGCTGATCGAACTCGACTACGGCTCGTGGGAGAGCTTCCGCTGGATCAACAAGCTGCTGCTCGTGATCCTGAACTTCTTCCACGGACTCGCCAGCAACTGGGGTGTGGCCGTGGTGTTCCTCACGCTGGTGTTGCGCGTGTCGATGTTCCCGATCACGCGCATGCAGCAAGTGAGCATGCAGAAGTACTCGAACCAGATGATGGTCCTGAAGCCGAAGCTCGACCAACTGCGTGAGCGCTACAAGGACAACGCGCAGCGGTTCGCGCAGGAGCAGATGAAGCTGCTGAAGGAGCACCAAGTGCGCCCGCCGGTGGTGGGCTGCCTGACGTCGTTCATCACGATCCCGGTGTTCGTCGGCATGTTCCAGATCCTGCGCTCGTCGATCGACCTGCGCCACGCCGGCTTCGTCGGTTGGATCCACGACCTGTCACTGCCCGACGCCCTGTTCGTGATCCCCGGCATCGACATCAACTTCAACGTGCTGCCGATCCTCGCGACCGCGGCGTTCCTGTGGCAGATGTCGCTGGCGCCGAAGCCGTCCGACCCGCAGGCGCAGCAGCAGCAGAAGATCATGCTGATCATGCCGATCGTGTTCGGCGTGATGTTCTACAACTACGCGGCCGGTCTCTCGCTCTACATGCTGGTGTCGAGCCTCTATGGCATCTTCGAGTCGAAGGTGATCCGCAAGCGCTTCTTCCCGCTCCCGGCCGCGGTTCCCGCGCCGGCCAAATGAGCGGCCGCGGGCCGCGCTGACGCCGACCTCACGAAACGTCGCCGTACCCCCTGGATTTGGGGGTCCGGCTGCATTGACACACAATCGCTTGCGTGATACACCGGCCGCGCCTTTGGGGCGGAACTCGTTTCACGACGCGGGAATGGGACCGCGAGGAACCGTTCGGCCTGCTTCCGAGGGCACGGTCCGCGAGGGGCGATCCCGTCGCGCGCGGCCTGCCGCGCGCATGGGGCCTCGGCGCCGACCGAGATCCCGAGTCGACGCAAGTTTTCAAGTCGCCCCGTAAGGCACCGAAGGCAACGACGCGCATGCGCTGTCCGTACTGCTCCGCGAACAACGATCGCGTCATCGACTCGCGGACCTCCGGGGACGCGTTCGTGATCCGTCGGCGCCGCGAGTGCCTCGAGTGCAACAAGCGCTTCACGACCTACGAGAAGGTCGAGCAGCCGGTGCTGATGGTCGTGAAGAAAGACGGCTCGCGCGTCGCGTTCGACCGGGCCAAGGTCATGCACGGGATGCTGCGTGCCTGCGAGAAGCGCCCGGTCTCCATCGATCGCCTCGAGGAATCGGTGAACCGCATCGAGCAGCAACTGCACGAGATGTTCGACAAGGAAGTCTCGTCGAAGTTCATCGGACAGCAGGTGATGACGGCGCTGAAGGAGATCGACCACGTCGCGTACGTGCGCTTCGCGTCGGTCTACCGCGAGTTCAAGGACGTCGCCGAGTTCCTCGACGAGTTGCGGCCGTTGCTGGAGAAGAAGAAGGAGGCCGACGGATGACGCCCGTGTCCTCCATCCGCGTGAAGAAGCGCGACGGTCGCGAGGTCCCGTTCGACCAAGGCAAGATCGCGGACGCGCTGTACCGCGCGGCGCGTGCCGTCGGCGGCGGTGATCGACTGCTGTCCGAAGAACTCGCGTCGGTCGTCGCGCTCTACGTCGAGCGTGAATGGAAGGACAAGACTCCGACGATCGACGACATCTCGGACCTGATCGAGAAGGTCCTGATCGAGACCGGGCACGCGCGCACGGCGAAGGCCTACATCCTGGAGCGCGATCGCCGCAATCGCATCCGCGCCTCGCTGCGAGTACGGCGCGATGAGCGCGGACCCGCGCTCGGTGGCGCCAATGCGGCGGCGTCCGGACCGAAGGTCGACGCGCGCGCACACGGCACGATCGCGACGTGGTCGAAGGCGAAGATCGTCGAAGCGCTCGTCACCGAAGCCGAGTTGCCGCCGCCGCTCGCGGAAGAAATCGCCGGCGAAGTCGAACGTCGCGTGTTCGGTTCCGGTCTGACCCGGATCTCGACGACGCTGATCCGAGCGCTGGTCGACAACGAGCTGTTCGAGCGCGGGCACGACAAGTTCCTGAATCGCCAGACCGTGCTCGGCCTGCCGCGGTTCGACCTCGATCGATTGGCACGAGCCGGGTTCGACGCCGATCGGGCGATGTCGTTGTCGGGGCGCGCACTGCACGACGCGGTCGCGGCGAATCTCTGGACGCAGTACGCGTTGCTCGAAGTCGTCCCGCAGGACGTCGCCGATCTGCACATGGCCGGAACGCTGCACATCGGCGGGCTGGCGGCGCCGACGCGCATGCAGGAGATCGACGTCGACCTCGCGGGCATCGCCACGACGATGGCCGACGACGACGCCGTGCTCGCGTGGCGCACGTGGGTGCGCGAGGCCGGGCACGTCGCGTCCGAGTGCATTCGCGTGCGCGGCTTGGACAAGGCTCTGTTGCCGCGCATCGCCAACGGGTTCGCGCCGGCGATCGTCGCGCGTCGGTTGGTCGCCGCGCTGACCGAACCGCGTTCGAGCGCGCTCGAGGCGCGTGTCGCCGCGGTGTTGCCGCTGGCACCGTCGACGGTCGCGCTCGACCTCGCTCGCGCGCGCGGTCTGGAACGCGATGCCGCGCGCGACGCCTGGCACGAGTTCACGTTGGCGTGGCTGCGTGAGTTGGCCACGCGTCGCGAGCTCGCGACCGTGCCCACGTGCGTGCTCGAGCTCTCGACCGACCTCGAGTTGGCGTGGGGCGTGGTCGAACAGGCGGTCGTGCACGAGGGAGTGCCCGGCTCGGTGCGATTCACGCTTGCCGAGGATTCCTTGTTCGCGAGCGCACTGGCGGCGCCGCTGGCCGCGCGCGTCCACGTCGACGTCGCGCAAGCCGCGTTCCGCGCGCATCGATTCGATCCCGACATGGTGATCGCGTCCGTGCTCGAAGCCGTCGACGCTGCCCTGGTCGCGTGCGAGGCGCGTGCGCGCTACCTCGAGCGACTCGTCGGCGTCGCTCATCCGCGCGACGCGCTGCGTGCGCTGGGAGTGCACCACGGCACGCCGCGCCACGAGATCGCATTGGCCGGACTCGACGCCGCGTGCCGCATCGCGTTCGATCAATCGGCGGCGACCAGCGAACGCGCGCTGGCGTTCGTGCGCACGCTGATCGATCGCGTCGTCGCCCGCGTCGCCGCCGGCGCGAAGGATCGCAGGCTCGCCGTGTCCACCGGTATCACCGATGATGCGGACGTGCTCGCGCGCTTCGGCGAGACCGACTTCGCGCGCCATGCGCGCGGCCGCGACCTGCACGGCGTGGCGCACGATGGCCGCGCGTACGTCTATGGCGCTGGCGTGCTCGGGGTGGCCGACGACTGCGAGCCGGCGACCGCCGCGCGCGTCGAGGCCGGCCTGCGCGTCGCACTGACTTCTCCCACGACGCTGCCGGCGTTGCACGCGACCGCGTCCGATCGAGTCCTGTTCTTGCGTGAGTTCGTCGCCCTCCGGCGAAAGGCATGAATCCATGCTGATGAAGCGCATCGAGATCCACGGCTTCAAGTCGTTCGCGGAACGCACCGAGTTCGAACTCGGCAAGGGCGTGACCTGTCTGGTCGGCCCGAACGGCTGCGGGAAGTCGAACGTCGTCGACGCCGTGAAGTGGGCGCTCGGCGAACAGCGCCCGACCGCGCTGCGCGGCGACGCGATGGCCGACGTGATCTTCAAGGGCAACGGCCGGCGCCCCGCGATGGGCTTCGCCGAAGTGACGCTCGTGTTCGACAACAGCGGCGGAGAGCTGCGCGTCGACATGACCGAGGTCGCCGTGACGCGTCGCCTCTACAAGAGCGGCGAGAGCGAGTACCTCATCAATCGCCAAGTCGCGCGTCTGAAGGACGTGCGCGAGCTGTTCTACGACACCGGTCTCGGCAGCAATGCCTACGCCGTGCTGGAGCAGGGGCGCATCGATGCGATCTTGCAGGCGAACGCCGTCGATCGCCGAGCGATCTTCGAGGAAGCCGCGGGCATCCATCGCTTTCGTGTGCGCAAGAAGGAAGCGCTGCGCAAGCTCGAGAAGGTCGATCAGAACCTGCTGCGCGTGAAGGACCTCCAGAACGAACTCGAGACGCGAGTGCGTTCGCTGCGCATCCAGGCCGGCCGCGCGAAGTCGTACGTGGAGTTGTCCGGGCGCCTGACCGAGTTGCGCACCGTGCAGTACCTGCGGCTCGCGACGGAGTTCCGCGAGCGCAAGACGCAGCTCGCGCAGGAGCTCGAAGCGGCGCACGCTCTCGATCGGGAATCCGAAACGCAACTGGCCGCCGCGTCCGCCGCGGTGGAGACCGCCGACGTCGAGGTCTCGCTGTTGCGCGACGAGAGCGCGCGCTTGCAGACCGAGCAGGCCGAAGCGCGCGCGTCGCTCGACGCGCATGCGGAGCGGCTCGAGAACGCGCGTCAGCGCGGCGCGGAAGCCGAACAAGAGATCCAGAGCAAGACCCAACAGATCGACCACTTGGTCGAAGAGACCGCGCGCCGCGCGGGCGAGCTCGCGAGCCTCGAACTCGCAGCGACCACGGAGGAAACCGAGCGCGTGGGCGCCGAGCAACGGTCGATCGCAGCGCACGAAGCTGCCGGCCACGCCAGGGCGGCCGAGCACGAGCACGCGCGCGCGGTCGACGCGGCGGCGAAGGACCTCGAGCGCTGTGCGCGCACGGAAGTCGGACTGTCCAACGAGTCGGCAGCGCTCGAGTCGGGTGCGCGCGGTCTGCGACAGGCGCGGGAGCGTCTCGTGCGCCGCGAAGCCGAACTCTCGATCCTGCTCGAGCGCGCGCGTCGTGAGGCGTCGGAGCTCGAGCACCACCAGTCCCGCCTCGACGAGGAAGCGCGCCAGAGCACGGCGACGCTGGAATCGGCGCGCGAGCGCCAGCGTCTCGCGCTCGAACGCGAGACGCGCCTGCGTCGCGAGATCGGCGAGACCCGCGCGCGCTTGGCCGCGCTCACCTCACGCCGCGACACGTTGGACGGCATCATCGAGAACATGGAGGGCGTCGACGTCGGCGTGCGCCAACTGCTGAAGGCGGCGAAGTCCGATGCGACGCTTTGCGGCGTGCGCGGCTTGCTCGCCGAACTCGTCGCGGCGCCGCGCGGCCGTGCGCGCGCGATCGACGCTGCGCTCGGCTCGTTGGCCTCGGCGATCGTGGTCGAAGACGTCGTGGCGTTGCGCGCTGCGCTGCAGTTCCTGCGCCAGCACAACGGTGGCGCGGTGCAGTTCCTCGTGCTCGGGTCGCCGTCGCCGGCGCGCACGGGCACCGACGACGTCGGCGAACCGCTCCTGTCCGGCCTGAAGCCCGCGCCGGAACTCGAAGCGACGCTGCGCGCCGTTCTCGGCCACGCCCGACTCGTCGACGGCGAGGACGCGCTGTTCTCGGCACTCGGCAGTGGTGCGTTCGTCGTCACGCGGGACGGTGCACGCCTCGATGCGTGCGGCGCGGTCTCGGGTCGGCCGTCCGAGAAGACGCTCGGCTTCGTCGAACGTCGCGCCGAGCGCGATGAAGTCACGCTCGAGGTCGAGCGCGTGTCGACGACGTTGGTCGGACTCGAGCAGGACGAAGCGCGTGCGAGCGCCGAGTGCGCCGAAGCCGCGATGCTCGTGAAAGAGTCCGAAGCGCGTCGGCAGGAAGTCCAGGAAGGGCTGTTCCAGAATCGCTCGGCGGGCGACCGCCTGCGTGAGCGCGCGCAGCATTTCCAGCGCGAACTCGCCGTCAGCGCCGGGGAGCGCCTCGGCGTCGAGCGCGAAGAGCAACAGACGCGTGAACGCCGGGCGCAGCTCGACGCGGAACTGACTGCCGCGCGCACGTTGCGTGAACAGCTCGAAGCCGAGCGCGCGCGACTCGCGGCCGCGGCCGAGGACACGCAGCGGGTGGCGCGTGAAGCGGCCAGCGCGGCCGCTGCCGCCGCGCAGGACGTCGTGCGCTGCCAGGAGCGCGTGCGCGGCCTGTTGGCCGAGTGCGCGGCGATCCGACGTTCGGTGACCGAGCGCGTCGAGCAGCGTGACCGCCTCGACGCCGAGCGCACCGCGGCTCAGGATCGACTCGCGCGTTCGCACGAAGTCGCGGCCGAGTTGCGCATCACGATCGACCAACTGCATGAGAAGCGAGCTCAGCTCGGCGTGCACCTGCACGAGCTCGACCAGCGCCGCGTGTTGTCGCAGGAAGCGCTCGAGCGCGCGCGCGCCGCTGCGCACTCCGCCGCCGCGGCGCGTGAGACCGCGCGCGAGAGCCTGCACGGTCTGCAGTTGAAGGAGCAAGAGGTCGAACTCGGCCTGAACGGCGTGCGCGATCGTGCGCGCGAGGAGCTCAACTTCGACATCGACGAGCGCCTCGCGGCGTTCGACCCGACGCAAGCTCCGCCGCTCGATCAGGTCGAAGAAGAAGCGCGCCAGGTCCGCGATCGCATCGGTCGCCTCGGCAACGTCAACCTCGACGCGATCCATGAACTCGAGGAGCAAGAGCAGCGCCTCGCGTTCATCCTGCGCGAGCAGGAAGACCTCGACGCCGCGCGCAAGAGCCTCGAAGCCACGATCAAGGAACTCGACAACGTCTCGCGTGCGCAGTTCGAGGAGACGTTCAACGCGGTGCGCGAGCACTTCCAGGCGTTGTTCCGCAAGCTGTTCCACGGTGGCCGCGCCGACGTGCGGCTCGAGGAGGGGCAGGACATCCTCGATGCCGGCGTCGAGATCATCGCCGCTCCGCCCGGCAAGGAAGCGCGCTCGATCACGCTGCTGTCCGGCGGCGAGCGCACGATGACCGCGGTGGCACTGCTGTTCTCGTTGTTCAAGGCCAAGCCCGCGCCGATCGCGATCCTCGACGAAGTCGACGCGGCCCTCGACGAAGCCAACACCGAGCGGTTCTGCAACCTGCTCGCGGACTTCATCGGCACGTCGCAGTTCCTGATCGTGACGCACTCGAAGCGCACGATGAGCTACGCCGACATCATCTTCGGCGTGACGATGGAGGAGCCGGGCTGCTCGAAGCGCATCGGCATCAAGATCGAGGAGTTCGAGAAGGTCGCCTGATGGGGTCGGCCGGCGCTGCGCACGCAGGGGGCGCGACGAGCCTGTCGGGGAATCCACGCGCCGCGGACCGCGCGTGCGAGGCGCGATCGCATGGCCAGTTCGTCAGCGTGGATTCAGCGTTCGTGTCGGGCCCGACGCGACACCGTTCGAGGCCGAACATGAAAACACCCGCGTCCCTCGATCGAGGGGCGCGGGTGTCGTCGTTGAAGAAGCCAGAAGGGAACTCCGGGAAAAGGGGAAGAAGGGGAGAAGAGTTTTACTCCGTTGAAGGAAACCCTCTGGCTATTTGTCTGGCTACGAGTCTGGCTCGGACTCGCGCGCACGACGGACGAGGATCTCTTCGCATCCTTGTCGTCGCCCGATGCGTCCGCGGGAAGCGAAACGATCGTGTCGCGAAGTCGCGTGACAATCTAGGCCGCCACGTTTCGGTGGCAAGTTTACAGTTCAGAAAAGTTCCCCTTCGTGAAACATTCGTCGTGCGGCTGAACCACGCGGGACCCGTTCTGGCCGTCCGCCGCTCGACCGAGCACTCCCATGGCTGAGAAATCTCCGCTGGTCGCCCACCTCGAGTACGGCGCCCTACGGCTGGCATTGGGCCTGTTGCGCCTGTTGCCGCCGCATTGGGCTCTGCGTGCGACCGATCGGCTGGGGGATTTGGCGTACCTGCTCGATCGGCGCCATCGGGAGGTGGCCCTGGCGAACGTGGCAAAGGTCTACGGCGGGGATCCTTCCGCACCGAACCCGCGCGCCCTCGTGCGCCGAGTCTTCCGCCACTTCCTGAAAGTCGGCGTCGAGTTCGCTCTGTTGCCGAAGCTCATCGCGCGTCGCGGGCTGGAAGGGGTCGTCGACATCCACGGGCGCGAGCACGTCGACGCGGCCCTCGCGCGCGGCACGGGCGTCATCGTGTTCACGGCGCACCTCGGCAATTGGGAGGTCGTGGCCGCGGCCGGCGAGCCGCTCGGCATGCGGCTGCACGTCGTGGGCCGCCAGATGGACAACCCGAAGATCGATGCGTTCCTGCTGCGCGAGCGCTCGCGCTGGGTGCGCTCGATCATCCCGAAGGACGGCGGGCTGCCGCGCATCGTGCGGGCGCTGCGCGATGGCGATTGCGTGGCGATGCTGCTCGATCAGCATGCCGGTCGTCAGGGCCTCGTCGTGGATTTCCTCGGCCACCCGGCCTCGGCCTTCCGCGCGCCGGCCGAACTCGCGGCGCGCTTCGGCTTCGCGCTGCTGCCGGGCTTCGGGATCCGCGTCGACGACTCGCCGAAGTACCGCCTCGATTTCGAGCCCGCGCTGTTGCCGGACACCGAGGCTCCGCGCGAGGCGGAGGTCGCACGATTGACGCAGGCCATCGCCGACGTCATCGGGAAGCACATCCGGCGTGCGCCGGACCAATGGAACTGGCTGCATCGGCGTTGGCGCGCGGAGCGCGCTCGACCGACGGCCGACGCGACCGCGGTGGCTCCGCGGACGGAGACTGCATGAGCGGCGAACTCATCACGTGGGTCAAGGACGCGCGCCCGGTCATGGTCGGGGTCCTCGGCGACCTGATCCTCGATCGCTATCTGCGCGGCGACGCCGAGCGGATTTCGCCGGAGGCGCCGATCCCTGTCCTCGACGTGCGCGCCGAGGAGTTGCGCATTGGCGGCGCCGGCAACGTGGTCGCGAACGTGCTCGCGGCCGGGGGGCGTTCCGCGATGTGCGGCGTGGTCGGGGACGACGACGGGGGGCGCCGGTTGCAAGACCTGTTGATCGAGGTCGGAGCGGACATCGCCGCCGTCGTACGCGATCGCAGTCGTCCGACGATCCAGAAGACCCGCCTGCTCGCGCGCAGTCAGCAGGTCCTGCGCTATGACCGCGAGGACCGCCGTCCGGTCGCGGGTGCGGTCGAGGAGGCGCTCGTCCGCGCGGTGCGAGCGACGGCCAGCGCGAGCGACGTGCTCGTGGTTTCCGACTACGCGAAGGGCACGCTGACGCCTGCCGTGCTCGCCGCCGCATTCGCCTCGGGCAAGCGTGTGCTCGTCGATCCGAAGGGCACCGACTACACCAAGTATCGCGGCGCGTACTGCATCACGCCGAACCGGCACGAGGCGGAACTCGCGACCGGTGTGTCGATCAGCGACGCGGCGTCGCTCGAGCGGGCCGCGGCGGCACTGTTCGCGTCGACCGGTGTCGAGGTCGCCCTGATCACGCTCGGCGCCGACGGCATGTTCTGCGCGCAGCGCGGCGGCTCGTCGTTCCACATCCGCACGGAAGCGAAGAAGGTGTTCGACGTCACAGGAGCGGGCGACACGGTCATCGCGCTGCTCGCGCGCTATCTCGGCGCCGGCGTGCCGCTGTCGTCCGCGGTGCGCATCGCGAACGCCGGCGCCGGTGTCGTGGTCGGCAAGATCGGCGCGGGCACGGTCTCGCCGACCGAGCTCTACCACGCGCTCGGCAGCGAAGCGGCCTCGTACGAGAACAAGCGCCTGCCGCGCGCGCGTGCGGCCGAGATCGCGCGCGATCTGCGCGAGAAGGCCATGCGCATCGTGTTCACGAACGGCTGCTTCGACTTGCTGCATGCGGGCCACGTGCGCTACCTCGCGTGGGCGCGCTCGCAGGGCGACGTGCTCGTGGTCGGCGTCAACAGCGACGACTCGGTGCGACGCCTGAAGGGCCCGCAACGCCCGTTCGTGGCCGAAGAGGATCGACAGACGCTGCTCGCCGCGCTGGCCGCGGTCGACTACGTCACGGTGTTCGACGAGGACACCCCCGAGGCCTTGATCCGCGAGATCCGACCGGACGTGCTCGTGAAGGGCGCGGACTGGGAGGGAAAGGAGGTCGCCGGCCAGAGCTTCGTCGAGGCCGGAGGCGGGCGGGTGGTATTCGCCCCGCTGCTCGAAGGACGATCGACGACGAACCTGGCCGGCCGGATCCAAGGGACGGGTTGAGCGCAAGCTCGGCCCGGGTCACGGCCCGGGTGCTGGCCCGGGCGACGGCCCGCATGACGGCCCGGGTGCTGGCCCGGGTGACGGCCCGGGTGACGGCCCGGGCCGAGGGTGCGCGGGACCGCGCGGTGTGCGAAGTCGATCGTTCTCGTCGCGTTACCCGTGCTCGATCGCCCGGTAGAGTGCGCTCGCGCGATCGCTTCTGCCCGGAAGTCCGCTCGCGGAGGCTTCCATGACCTCGTTGCAGCTCGATGTGGAGGATGAAGACCGCCGTGAGCGGTTGGCCTTCACGAAGGAACGCATCACGTTCGGGCGCGCCGCCGGGAACGACGTCGTCGTGAACGACGCGCAGGTCTCGCGCACGCATTGCGTGCTCGAGCGCTCGGGCGACGGGTTCCGGATCGTCGACCTGGGCTCGCAGAACGGCACCTTCGTCAACGGCGATCGCGTGCCCGCAGCCCGCCTCAAGGCCGGGGACCAACTCCGCGTCGGCCGTCTGAGGGTCAAGGTCGTCGAGGTCGACGTCAGCGGCGACGAGGACGTGGCCGAGCTGCAGAAGGACCGCTCGTTCCTGAACTGGCTCGTGACCGTGAACCGCGACCTCGCGGCCGAGCACGAGCTGATGCCCCTGCTGAACCGCGTGCTCGACGCCGTCGTGAACTTCTCGCGTGCCGAGCGCGCGTTCGTCGTGCTGGCGGCGAAGGACGGCGGCCTCGAATGCGAGGCGTCGCGCAACTTCAAAGGCGATTCGGTCCACGACGCGGAGGTCGCGGTCTCGCGCTCGATCGCGCACGAGGTGCTGACCACCGGCAAGCCGTTGTTCTCGATCAACGCGCGCGAGGACGAGCGCTTCCGCGCCGTGCAGTCGATCGTGAACCTCGGGCTGCGTTCGGTGCTCTGCGTGCCGATCCGCTTCCGCGAAGAGTTGCTCGGAGTGGTCTACATCGACAATCGCCTCGAGGCCGGCGTGTTCAGCACGCGCGACGCCGAGCGCCTGCTCGTGTTCGCCGATCAGGCCGCGATCGCCGTCGCGAACGCGCGCTTGATCAAGGAACTGATCGACTCGAACGAGGCGCTGGCGACCGCGCGCGCCCGCCTCGAGTTGCTGAACCGCGATCTGCGCCGCACGGTGTCGGACCGCGAAGCGGAACTGGCGTCGGTGCGCGCGCGTCTGGCCGGCGACGACATCGACGAGCCGAAGTCGAAGTACGACTCGGTCGGGATCATCGGCCGCTCGCCGGCGATGACGCGCGTGTTCGAGATGCTCGATCGCGTGACCGATTCGAACTTCCCGGTCCTCATCGAAGGCGAGAGCGGCACCGGCAAGGAACTCGTCGCGCGCGCGATCCACCGCCTCGGGCCGCGCCGCTCCGAACCGTTCGTGTCCGAGAACTGCGCGGCGTTGCCCGAGACGCTGCTCGAAAGCGAACTGTTCGGCTCGATCAAGGGTGCGTTCACGGGTGCGTCGGCCACGCGTCGCGGATTGGTGGAACGCGCGCATCGCGGCACCTTGTTCCTCGACGAGGTCTCGGAGATGTCGCCGGCGCTGCAGGCGAAGATGCTGCGCTTCTTGCAAGAAGGCGAGTTCCGCCCGGTCGGCGGCACCGATCCGATCAAGGTCGACGTGCGCATCGTCTCGGCCAGCAACAAGGACCTGCGCCAGCTCGTGTCCGAGAGCAAGTTCCGCGAGGACCTGTTCTATCGCTTGAACGTGCTGCCGGTCCGCCTGCCGCCACTGCGCTCGCGCGCCGACGACATCCCGCTGCTGCTCGAGCGCTTCGTCGCCCGCGCCGTCTCGGCGCAGGGCAAGCCGATGCCGCGGATCGCTCCGGAAGTGGTCGAGGCGTTCAAGCGCTATCCCTGGCCGGGTAACGTGCGCGAGCTCGAGAACGAGGTCCGGCGGTTGGTGACGTTGTGCGACGACGTGCTCGTCGCCGACCGGCTGTCGGCCCACGTGCTCGAGGGCCGAGCCGGAGCCAACGACGCGAAGCTGGCGGTGGTGGACGACGACGCCGATCTGACGGCGCGCGTCGCGGCGATCGAAGTGCGGGAGATCCAGAAGGCGCTGAAGGACTGCGGCGGCAACAAGAGTCGCGCGGCCACGCAACTCGGGATCTCGCGCTTCGCGCTGAACCGCAAGATCGAGAAGTACGGCCTCGACGCGACCGAGTGAACCGTGGCCGTCGTCGCGCGGGGTCGTGCGCCGCGATCGACGGTCGTGGAGCGAGCAGGGCGAACACTGGTGGGAGGCCGCGCGATGTCGATGGATCGACGATGGCTCGGAGCGGTCGTGTTCGCGCTGGCGATCTGCGTCGCCGCGGCGCACGCCGACACGGTGCACCTGAAGAACGGCTCGAAGCTCGAAGGCAAGATCAAGTCCGAGACCGACGCCGTGGTCGAGATCGAGACCGCGTTCGGCGTGCAGAAGCTCGCGCGCGCGGACGTCGTCAAGATCGAGCGTGGCGTGACCGCGATCGAGCAACTCGCGCTGGACCGCAAGGCGCTGGCGGCGAGCGACGTCGCGGGCCGCGTCGCCCTGTGGAGGCGCGCCGGGGAGCTGAAGCAGAAGAAGGTCCGCGAAGAGCTCGAGCGTGAGATCCTCGCGCTCGATCCGCAGCAGGCCGATGTCCATCGCGCGCGCGGCAACGTGCTCTGCGACGGCAAGTTCGTCACGCCGGCCGACAAGGACCGCCTCGAACGCGAAGCGCGCGAAGCGCAGATGCTCGCGCAAGGACTGGTGCCGTACCAGGGCGGCTTCGTCACGCCCGAGGACAAGGCCAAATACGAGGCCGGCTTCGTCAAGCGCGGCGATCGCTGGATGAAGGAGGACGAGGCCAAACTCCTGGACGGGCTGGTCAAGGCGCAGGACGGCAGTTGGATCAAGCGCGAGGACGCCGCACTCGCGACCACGCGCAAGGCGGCGGAGGCCGCTGTCGAACGCTCGGTGTTCCTGGCGACGCGGGATCACGCGGCGGCGTACTCCGACGTCTCGGAGGCCTTCGCCGGCAAACTCGCGGACACCATGGAGAAGGGCTTCAAGCGCTTCGCCAAGGAGTTCGCGGTCGACGACGGCCTAGCCTGGTTCGGGCCGCAGCGCGTCGACCTCGTCGTGTTCCGCACGCGTCCCGACTACGAGCGGTTCTGCGACTGGATCGGCGCCAACACCCGCGCCGGTGCGCAGTGGGCCGAGCGTGCGAAGAAAGTCGCGGGCGTCTACTTGTTCGAGACCTGGCCGATCGCGACGACGTACGTCGGGAACCGCGGCGAGGACATGGCGATCGCGCATTGCTGCAACATGCTCGGGCACGTGCTGCTGAACCGCTACCGGTTCCAAGACAACGGCATCCCGCCGTTCTTCGACGAAGCCTTCGCAGCGCTGACCGAGTTCGACCTCACGGGCCGCAACGCATTCTTCAACGTCGGCGCCGGCCGCTACGAGCGTCACATCGAGGACACGGAGCGCGCGTTCTTCGAGGACGGCAAGTGGATCGAGCCGTTGCGTGACGGATTCCGGTCGCGCTCCGACACGCCGATGGATCAAGTCGTGCGCCGCGAACACGTGACGCTGTCGCAGATGGACGTCGCGAAGGGCATGGCGCTGTACCAATACTGGCGAGCGACCGAGCCGCCGCGCATGAAGCAGTTCTTCGACGCGCTGCGCCAAGCGTGGCCCGGCGGCAATCCGCCGCCGACGCAGCCGGGCGTGTTCAACGCCTGCCAGAAGGCGTTCAACGTCGCGTGTCAGAAGGACATGCAAGTCGTCGACGAAGACCTGCGGGCGTGGGTGATGAAGAAGGCCGATTGACGTGACGCGCATTCCGGCGAACGACCTTCCCGATCGCATCGGACCCTATCGCGTCGACGCGCTGCTCGGCGTCGGCGGCACCAGCACCGTCTATCGCGCGCGGCACGAATCGCTCGATCGCCAAGTCGCGCTGAAGGTGTTCCGCGTCGGTCAGGACCTGCCCGAGAACGCGCTCGCGCGCTTGCAGCGCGAAGCGCGACTGGTCGCGAAGCTCGATCACGATTGCGTCGTGCGCTGTTGGGACTTCGGTTCCGACAAAGACCTGTTCTTCCTCGCGCTCGAGTACGTGCCGGGCGGTTCGCTGAAGGACGCGATCGATCGCACGGGGCCGCTCGACGAAGCCCGCGTGCGCGCCGTCGCGCTCGATCTCGCGCGCGCGTTGCGGCACGCCCACGAGTTCGGCATCGTCCACCGCGACGTCAAGCCGGGCAACGTGCTCGTGACGGAAGACGGTCGCGTGAAGTTGACCGACTTCGGCCTGGCACGCACGGCCGAAGACCTCACGGTCACGCAGCCGGGCACCACCGTCGGTACACCGCAATACCTGTCCCCCGAGCAGGCGCGCAATCCGCGCCAGGCCGATGCCCGCTCCGACCTGTATTCGCTCGGCGCGACGCTCTACCACGCGCTGACCGGACTGCCACCGCATCGCGGCGACACGCTGGCGCAGGTCATCACGCACATCCTGTTCGGCAAAGTCGATCCGCCGGAGCGCGTGCGCCCCGACGTTTCGCCGGCGTTCTCGCGCGTGGTCGCGAAGCTCATGGCGAAGGATCGCGACAAGCGCTACCGCGACGCCGCGGAGCTGACGCAGGACCTGCGGCGCCTCGGCGACGGCGTCGACGTCGACGCGTCGAAAGTGGGATTGTCCTGGGACCTCGCGCTACGCCCGCGGCGTGGACCGTGGCCGCGTGTCATCGCCGTGGCGGCGGTCGTGGTCGCGGTGATCGCCGCCGGGTGGTGGTGGCAGACGCGCGGGACGGACCCGCACGAGCCGGCGGCGATCGACGCGCGGCCACGCCTGGCGTCGGCCGACGACGTGCGCGCGGGCCGCATCGACCTCGCGGCTGCGATGGAGCAAGCGCTCGCCGCGACCGAGGATCCGCGCCGACCGGCCTTGGTGCGCGAACTCGACGCGCTGTGCGCCGAGCAGGCCGCTCTGTGCGCGTTGCGCGCGGCCGCGGCAGCGCGGCGTGAACTCGCGCGTGGCGGCATCGACGGCGCGCTGGCGACGTTCGACGACGAAGCACGCCGTCAGACCGAGCACCTGTTCGGTCGCGAACTGCACGCGTTGCCGGAAGCGCTGCGCGTCGTGCTCGACCAGAAGATCCAGGACGAGCGTGTCGTCGCCGACGAACTGACCTTCACCGTGCGCCGCGTGGTGACGTCGGAGGTGACGGCCGACGTCGAGCGCGTCACGCGTGGCGTCCTCGATCTGCTCGAGGACGACGCGTTCCAGGCCGCGCTCGCGTTGATCGCCGAAGAGGACGCGCGCATCGACGACCGCCTCGACCGCGGTTTCGCGAAGGCGGTGCGTTCGGTGTTGCCCGAAGCCGGGGACGCGCAACCCGGCGCGGAGTACCGCCAGCAAGTCCGCGATCGCGTCGGTGCCGAGTTGGTGGCGCTGCGCCGTCGCGTCGAGGAACGCGTCGAGGAGCGCCGCGCCGGAGCGTTGGTCGCGGTCGCCGAGTTCGAGCCCGATCCGCTCGAGTCCGTCGCCGACGTCGATGCCCTCATGCGGCGGTTGACCGAAGTGGTGGAGGACGTGCTCGGCGTCTCGCTCGCGGAGTTCCCCGGCGAAGCCGACACGGCAACGCGGTCCGGCCCGTTGGGGACGGCGGTGGGGATGCGTGCGAGTGAACTCGCGCATCAGCGCGGAGCGCGGGCCGCGGCCGCGCGCGAACAGTGGGAAGCCGATGTCCAGGACGCGGTGGAGTCGGCGTTGAAGGTCGGCGACTACGCCGCGGCGAGCGCGAGTCTGGCCGGCCTCGAGCCGCCGATGCGCTCACCGCTGCTCGTCGAGCTCGCGGCCGCGATTCCCGAACTCGTGCGCGCGGAAGACGCCGCCGTTCGCTCGCTCGAAGCCGAGATCGATCGGCCCGTGCGCTTGGCCGCGCGCAGTGGCATCGTCTGGAACGCGACGTTGAAAGCCGTCGATCGCGCGCGACGCGAGTTGCGCTTGGCCCAGAACGACGCGGTCCTCGAGTTCGAAGACTTGACGCGCGCGGAGCTCGTCGCGCGCGGCAACGCGACGCCGGCCGCCGCCGCGGTCGCGCTGGTCTACGGCGGCGAACTCGATGCGGCGAAGAGAGTGCTCGACGCGCTCGCGCAGGACCAAGGTGTTGCAGTGCGTGCCGAGTGGAAGCGCCGCGTCGACGAGAAGAGCGAGGCCAGCGAGCAGGCGCGCGCCGAGTCCGCGCAGCGCCTCGTCGAATTCGACCAAGCCGTCGCCGCCGGCGTCGCGGGCGACATCGTGCGCACGGCGAAGGCCTTGCTCGACGACGCGAAGCTGGCCCGGATCGACGCCGTGCGCGCTCGTCGCGCGGAACTGCGCGCCGCTGCGACCAAGGCCGAGCGCGACGAACGCGACGCGCGCTTCCGAGAATCGATCGAGCAAGCCGTCGCCGGCGCGGTCTCGTTCAAGGCCGACGGAACCATCGAAGTCCGCTACGAGTTCGAGGATCCTGGGGAGATCGTCGACTTCGTGCGGCCCGGCCCGGAATGGTCGGTCCGCGACGGCGTGTTGACGTCGGTCGCGGGCCGCGACAACGGTTCGGACTTGTTCCGCAATCGGCCCGGTTTGCGGCGTGAGTTGCCGTTCGATCCGACTCGTCCGCTGTCGATCTCGTTCGATCTCGACGTGCCGCTCGACGGCGCCGAGCCGGGCTTGGTCGGCATCCGCGTGTTCTCGACGTGCTTCGCGATCCGCTCGTTCGGACCCGGTCGCTACCAAGGCCAAGCGAACGCGTGGGACGGCAGCCTCGACGATTTCGAGGACTACCTGTTCGAGCCGCGCCTCGGCGAGACCAAGCCGCGCAAGCGCGGAGCGCACCCCGTGCGTCCGTTCGCGCTCGAGCGCGGCGCGCGTTACGCCGTGCGCGTCGAATGGCGTCCGGACCTCGACGGTCAAGTGCAACTGCGCGTGGACGGCGACGTCGTCTACGAGACGCGGGTCGGAGCGCGACCGCGCCAAGGCTTCTGCGAGATCCGTGCGTCGGTGCCGTTCTCGCTCGACGACGTCGTGCTCGTCGGGACGTGGGCGGGTCGGCGATGATGCGCCGTTCGTTCGTGCTGATCGCGTGCTGCGCTCTGCTGGCGCTACGACCATCTGCGCACGCGCAGGACGATCCTGCGTCCGCGCTCGAAGCGTTGGCTGCGCTCGATCGAGCTACGCGGGAGCGCGCGCAGGCCGACGTCCGCGCGCGCCTGTTCGATCCGATGCGATTGCGCACGCTCGTGTCGCACGTCGGCGATCACGGCCCCGAGGCGATCCTGCGGTTGCGCGACGCAGTGGTGGCCACGCCCGCGTGTCTGCCGATCGTGTTGCATGTCGCGCGCAGCGCGGACGGCGCGCACCGCGAAGTCGCCGTCGACTTGCTGCGTGCTCTGTTGCTCGCCGAATGGGCGCGGCGTGAGCCACCGCCGTCGAAGAAGCCCGGCAACGATCCGGCGTTCGAAGAGGGGACGCAAGTCGGACTCGAGTGGCCGATCGGTTCGCCGGTGTCGTGGCCGATCGCGTTGACCTGGCTCGAACAGACGGCGCCCGGTCGACGCGGATTGGCGTTGCATCCGCGCGTCAAGAGCGCGGGCACGCGCATGCTCGACGCGCATCAGCTCGCGCGGAGCACAGCTTCGGGACTGCTCGCACGCTGGTTGGAAGGCTCCGAGCTCGAAGTCGTGGACGCCGGACTCGTGCTGTTGCTCGCGCCGCGCGGTCGTGACGACGCCGACGCGGATGGGGACGAGCGCGGTGTGTTGCGATGCCTCGACGCATTGCTCGCCGACGGCGTCGACGATGCCGCGATCGCGGCGGTGGTCGGGGCCGTGCGCATCCGCGGAGCGGCGAACGTCGCGGCGCGCGCGTTCGTCGCGCATCCGGACGTGCCGTTGCTGCGCGCGATCGGCGCCGACGCGCAAGCCGAGGCCTCGTCGCCCACGCTGGTCCGCGCCGTCCTCGTCGACGGCGGCGACGAGGAACTCGTGCGCCTCGCGACCCGACTCGCGCGCGACTCCGAGTTCGCGCGTCGACTCGCGGCGGACGGCTTCGTTCCCGAACTCGACGCCGACGCGGCCCGACGCTTCGCGAGCCTGTGCGCGTTCGCGGCCGCGGCCGCGCGCGACGTGGAGACCGTGCCGTCATGGACCGCGATCGCGCGCACGTCGCCAGACCCGGCCGCGCGCATCGAGGCGTTGCGCACGCTGATCGAGATCGATCCGCGTGCGGCGGACCGACCGGAACTCGCCACGGCGGCGTTCGCCGGCGGAGTGCCCGAAGTCGCGTTGCGCCAGGCGCTCGAAGCGGTGTGGACGCTGCAGTGCGCGAACGATCACGCCGGCGACGCGGTGTTGCGTCCGTGGTCGTTCGAATCGTCGACGCGCGCGGTGCGCGCGCTGGCTTGGCCGTTCCGCGGCGGAGCGCTTCCCGCGGGCGACGCGCGCGAACTGGCGATCGCATGGGCGGCCATGGCGCGGCGCGGTGAGGCGACTCCGACGTCGTTCGGTCCTTGTCCGCGCTGGGCAGACGTCCTCGCGGCTCCCGCCGTGCACCCCTTGGTCGCGGAAGGGCTCTGCGCCGCGGTGCCGGGACTCGGTCGTTCCTCGCGCTTCCACGTCGACGCGGTGCCGTCGACGTTGCGACCGCTCTGGATCGAGACGCTGCGCCTCGCGACGTTGGAGGAGGTCGAGGACGAAGATCAGACCTACGCGTCTCGACTCGCGCTCGAACTCGCACCGCTGCGCACGAGCGACCCGACGGCGCGCCGCGTCGCGGCGGAGTTGCGCTCGGTGATCTACGAGTCGCCACGCGGAGCACGCCGCGTGCTCTGGAACGCGGCGACGGTCTTCAGCCCACGCTGAGCGGCGCCGCGGGCAGAGGAACCACCCGGGCCAGCACCCGGGCCGCCACCCGGGCCGCCACCCGGGCCAGCACCCGGGCCGCCACCCGGGCCGCCACCCGGGCCGCCACCCGGGCCGCCACCCGGGCCAGCACCCGGGCCGCCACCCGGGCCGCCACCCGGGCCAATGCCCGGGCCGTGGCCCTGAGGAGTCGCGGTCGCCGCGGCGCCTGGCTCGGTCACTTGCCTTCGGGTTGCGCCGGGACCGTCAAGCTCACCGTCGAAATCTTGCCGTCCTCGACGCGGATGCGCTGTTCGGTCTTCTGGCTCAGCACCATTTGCAGGAACGGGTTGACGTCCTTGCCTTCGATGCGACCCGGCATGAGTTGGACCACGTACTCGCCGGGCTTCAAGTTCGTGACTTCGAACGTGCCGTTGTATTCGGCCTTCACTTGGCGGGACTCGTTGTTCGGGGTCGGAGCGATGGTCACGCCCGGCGCCGCCGGCGGCACGTACGACGACACGCTGATCGTGCCGTCCGTGTACGGCTTGCCGTTCTGGTCGAAGCACTGCCCGCGGATCGTGCCGCCCGACGACAGCGTGATGCGGCCGAGGTCGTTGTTCTGATTGCGCTCGATGATCACGCCGTTCATCGAGTTGTCGGAGTACTTGGTCTTGGAGACGGCGACCTGGTACGTGCCCGGCACGATCAGCGCGATGCTGAACGCGCCCTTCGCGTCGGTCGTCGTCGTCTTGCGCTGCGGCCGGCTCGCCGGCTGCATCGACTCGAACAAGTCGCTGAGCGGGTTGCGTTGGTAGTTGTTCTCGTTCAGGCGCACCGTCGCACCCGCGATCGGGCCGCCCGAGGCGTCGGTGACGATGCCGGACACCGAGCCGCCCTTGTCCATCACGATGTCGACGCCCGTGATGCGATCGCCCTTGGCGATGATCAGATCGCGCGACGACGCGTTCGCGTAGCCCGGCGCTTGCGCTTCGAGGACCCACGCTCCCGGATCGATGCCGATGAACTCGTACTCGCCGGAGCCGTGGCGCACGTCGATCGTCTGCGTCGTCGGCACCGCGGCGTTCTCGTTGACCTTGCGCTTCAACACCAGGCGGAACTGCGTGACCGCGCGCGCCGTCGTCGCGTCCGAGACGCGGCCGAGCACGGCGCCCTGCGGTTCGAGCGCGACGCGCACGTCGTTGGCGCCGGCGTCGACCTGGCCATGGTTCTTCAGGCTGTAGCCCTCGGCCTTGCCCGTGATCATGTACTGGCCCTTGGCCAAGCCCGCCAGCGTGAAGCTGCCGTTGGGCGCACTGACCGCTTCGCTCTTCGACGTCCCGGATTCGGGCAGCTGGCCGATCTGATAGGCCGTGATCGTCGCACCCTTCAGCGAACGTCCTTGCTCGTCGACGACGAAGCCCGCGATCGAGAGCGCTTCGCCGAGCGCGAAGTTGATGACTTGATCGCCGACCTGGAACACCTGGGTCTGGCTCTTCGACGTGGTCGGGAAGCTCGCGGCCGACGCCACGACCTCGAACGACTTCAGCGACACGTTGCAGAACGCGTACTTACCGGCCGCGTCGACCGTCATCGAACGCATCGGCTTGCGCGGGCCGGGCTGCGCGAGCAGCGCGAGCGCCATCGAATCGAACAGGTCGACGCGCGCGCCCGCGATCGGGGTGCCGTACAGATCCGTGACTTCGCCGGAGATGCACGATCCCGCACTCATCTCGAGGTCGCGCACGGAGAAGTCGTCGTCACGCACGACGATGCCCGCGGCCTCGGACGGAGCGAAGCCTTCGGCGGTGGCGACCAGGCAGTAGCCCGTGTTCGGCGGTAGCTCGTCGAACGTGAACGTGCCGTCGGCCGCGGTGGTCTCGGTCCGGCCGGTGGGGCGGCGCGTACCTTGGAAGTTGAACGCGGCGTTCTCCGGGCCGATGAACAGTTCGACGACGGCGCCCGCGACCGGGACGCTCGGGTTGTCCTGCCGCACCACGGCGCCGGACAGTCCGCCCGTGCCCTTGGCCAGCGACTCGGTGTCGCCGGTCGGGTTCTCGGTGCGCGTCGCGGCTTCGGTCGCGGTCCGGGTCGGGTCGACTTCCGGCGCGACGGTCGGGGTTTCGTCGACGGGCGCGTCGGTCTGCGGCTTCATTGCCGTGACCTCGGTCTTGTCCGGCGTCGCCGTTTGTTCGTCGCTGAAGAACAGACTGATCCCGATCACCGCGCCGACCGCGAGCAGGCCGAGGACGACCAGAAGAGGACCCATCGAACGATTCATGCGACTCGGCTCCAGGGTTGGCCACGGACTCGTCGATGCGCGCGCCGCCGGACCAAGGAGGGTTCCGCTGCGACGCCGCGCGATCGCGTCGTTCGACCCGCCGCACTGGGCGAGCTTCCCGACGAATCGCGACTACGCCGCATCCCGGCCCGGTGCTGAACCGGGCCCGGGTTTCCCGCGATTTCGGGTGCGATGGTCGAGCCGGGCCGACGGGTGGCAACCGCTTTTTGGGCCGGGGCTTGCGGCGGCAAGGACCCTGCGTCTAATCACGGCCGTCGCGATCGACGGGAAATCCCCGACGGTGCGAGGGAGGTGGTGATGGTCGCGGTCGCAACGGTTCCGGTCCTGGCGGTGCTCTTCGGCTTCGGTGGCGGCCCGTGGCTCTTGCTGGTCCTGCCGGCGATGCTGCTCGGGCTGTGGGCCACATGGCGCGTCAAAGCGACGTTCCAGCGCTACGCGCAGGTCGGCTCGCGCCGAGGTCTGAGCGGAGCCGACGTCGCGCGCCTGCTGCTGCGCGGCGGCGGCCTCGCCGACGTCAAGGTCGAGCGCGTGTCGGGCTTCCTGTCGGACCACTACGACCCGACGTCGAAGACGCTGAGGTTGTCCGAAGCGACGCACGATTCGCACTCGGTCGCCGCGATCGGCGTCGCGGCGCACGAAGCCGGGCACGCCTTCCAGCACGCCGAGGGCTACTCGGCACTCGCGTTCCGCAGCGCCATCGTGCCGCTGGTCAGCATCGGCAGTCACCTGCTCATGCCGTTGATCCTGCTCGCCGTGTTCAGCGGCGGGTTCCAACCCGGCGGCAACCTGTTCTCGTGGGGCGCGGTGGCCGTGCTCGCTGCGGTCAGCTTCTTCTCGCTGGTGACGTTGCCGGTCGAGTTCGATGCGTCGAAGCGCGCACTCGCCGTGCTCGGTCGGACCGGCATCCTCGCCGAGGACGAATTGGCCGGCGCGCGCAGCGTGCTCGGCGCCGCGGCGTGGACGTACGTCGCCTCCGCGATCATGGCGATCGCGCAGCTCCTGTATTACCTGCTGCCGCTGCTCGGCGGCGGTCGCCGCGAGGAGTAGGCGGCGCAGCCGCCGGACTCACCAGGCATTGCTCGGCGGCGCCGCGGTCGCGAAGCGACCGGGGCGCCGCCGTCGGCACCGTGTGCGTTCGGCCGCGATTCAATTCCTCGTAGCGAGGGATTTCTTCACAGCCTCCGACTCCGCCGCCGTTCTCGAATGGGTCCCCGCGACTCCGATGAATGCCGTCGGAGATTCACCGATCGGCTGATATGGTCCGCGCCTGCTTCTTGACCCGCGCGGAGCGAATCGTGACGAGCCACGTCGACGGAACCGTTCGAGCCTTCGTGGATGCCTGCGCGGCGAAGACGCCGACGCCGGGCGGTGGTGCTGCCTCGGCCTTGTTCGCTGCGCTCGGCGCCGCGCTCGGCGCGATGGCCACGCGGTTCACCGCGGGCAAGAAGGGGTTCGAAGCGCACGCCGCGGCGATGGAGCAAGCCGCCGCGTACTTCGACGACCTGCGCGCGCGACTGTTGCCGATCGTCGACGAGGATTGCCACGCGTACGACGTGGTGACCGCCGCCTACGCGATGCCGAAGGACACCGACGACGCGAAGTCCGCGCGTGGCGCGGCGATCCAGCGCGGGCTCGCGCTCGCGATGGACGTGCCGCGGCGCGGGGCTCGGCTGTGTTGCGAAGGTGCGGAGCGCATCGCGGACCTCGCGCCGAACCTGAACAAGAACCTGATCAGCGACGCCGGTGTGTGCGTGCTCGGACTCTCCGCCGCATTCGAAGGCTTCGCGATGAACGTGCGCATCAACGCCGCGGGCTTGAAGGACGAAGGCGAGAAAGCCGGCGCATTGACCGAGCTCTCGACGTTGAAGGGCCGGATCGAGGCGGCGCGTTCCGCCGCCATGTCGGCCGTCGAAGCCGCGTTCTGATCCGGAGCAACGATGTCGACCGCTCGAGTTCCGCACGCGCTGATCATCCTCGACGGCTTCGGTGAAGCTCCGCCCGGGCCGTACAACGCGGTGACGCTGGCGAAGCCCGCGTACTACGAATCGCTGCGCCGCACGTACCCGCTCGGCACGCTGATGACGTCGGGCGAATGCGTGGGGTTGCCGGGCGGGTTGATGGGGAACTCCGAGGTCGGCCACATGAACCTCGGTGCCGGGCGCATCGTCTGGCAGGACATCACGCGCATCGACCGCGCGTTGCGCGACGGTTCGATCCGCACCAACCCCGCATTCGTCGGCGCGGCGCGCCACGCGGTCGCGACCGGCGGGTCGCTGCACCTGATGGGTCTGCTCTCGGACGGCGGAGTGCACTCGTCGCTCGAACACGTGAAAGCGCTGCTGACGACGTTCGTCGATCGAGGAGTCTCCGCGTCGCGCATCTTCGTGCATGCGTTCCTCGATGGGCGCGATACGCCGCCGCAGTCGGCGCAGCGATACGTGGAAACCATCGAGTCGCACCTGCGCACGCAGCGTTGCGGTCGTTTCGCGACGCTGTGCGGTCGCTACTTCGCGATGGACCGCGACAACCGTTGGGAGCGCGTGCACCGCGCGTACGACGCGCTCGTGAAGGGAGTGGGAGAGGCGTGTGACTCCGCCGCCGCGGGCGTCGCGGCCGCGTACGCGCGCGGCGAGACCGACGAGTTCGTCCAACCGACGATCGTCGGGGCCCGCGCCGAAGGGCGCATCGCGGACGGCGACGCCGTGGTGTTCTTCAACTTCCGCGCCGATCGGGCGCGCGAGCTGAGCCTCGCGTTCATGGATCCGAAGTTCGCGGGGTTCGAAACACCGGCCGCGCGACCGCGCCTGCACTACGTGAGCATGACGCGCTATCGCGCGGACTTCCCGGCGCTCGGCATCGCCGACGCGTTCCCGCCGCAGTCGCTCGATCGCATCCTGGCCGACGTGATGGTCGACCACGGCAAGAACCAACTCCGCATCGCCGAGACCGAGAAGTACGCGCACGTGACGTACTTCTTCTCGGGTGGCGTCGAGACCGTGCGCGCCGGCGAAGAGCGCGCGCTGATCCCTTCGCCGAAGGTCGCGACCTACGACTTGGCACCGCAGATGAGCGCGCCCGAGGTCACCGATCGATTGGTGCGTGAGCTCGCGCGCAAGCACTTCGACCTGATCGTGCTGAACCTCGCGAACCCGGACATGGTCGGTCACACCGGCAAGCTCGATGCCGCGATCGCCGCGGTGCGCGCCGTCGACGACGCCTTGTCGAAGATCGTGCCGGCGATCCTCGCGCAGGGCGGGGACGTGCTGCTCACGGCGGACCACGGCAACTGCGAAGTGATGTGGGACGAGATCGAGAACTGCCCGCACACGGCACACACGACGAACCCGGTGCCGCTGCTGTTGATCGGGGAGAAGCTGAAGAACGCGCGGCTGCGCGAAGGCGGCGTCCTCGCGGACGTGTCGCCGACGCTGCTCGACTTGATGGACTTGCCCCAGCCCGAGGCCATGACGGCGTCGACGCTGTTGCGTCATTGATCCCTGCCGTCCTGGCGATCCCGAACGTTCGTCCGCGCGCGTCGGGTGTGCTGGCGCTGCTTGCGCATTGCCGGATCCTCGCGCACCGTCCATGATCCCGCGCATGTCAGCCCGAGATCGAGACACGGCGATGGGTGGAAAGTCCCGCGCGCTGCCGCCGACACGCGGGACCCTGATCGAGCGCCTGCGTGATCCGGCGACCGCTCCGGCCGCGTACGAAGCGCTGGTCGCCGCGTATTGGAAACCCGTCTACGCGCAGTTGCGGCGCCGACTCGGGCTCGGCAACGAGGACGCGAAGGATCTGACGCAAGCCTTCTTCACGCACGTCGTCGAGCGCGGCTCGCTCGCGCGCTACGACCGCGAGCGCGCCCGGTTCCGGACCTGGTTGAGTCGGCTGCTCGAGTCGTTCGCCGCCAATGAACACGCTCGCAGCCAGGCGCAGAAGCGGGGCGGTGGCACGGCGCACGTCTCGATCGATCCCGAGAGCGCCGATCATCGGCTCGGCGCGAGCGCTCCAGTCGCCGCGGACGAGGTCGTGGAATCGTTCGAACGCGAGTGGCGCCGGGCGTTGTTCGAGGACGCACTCGAGGCGTTCCGGGCGCGCTGCGTCGAGCTCGGCAAGCCGCAGCGGTTCGATCTCCTGTTGCGCGCGGACGTGACCGAGGTCCCGCCCGACGGGTCGCGTCCGAGCTACCGGACGCTCGCGACCGAGTTCGGACTCGAGCTGACGCAGGTCACGAACGAACTGCATGCGGCGCGGCGGGAATTGCGCGCGTGCGTCCTCGATGCCTTGCGGGCGCGCTGCGTCGACGAGGACGACTTCGCGCACGAGCGCCGCGCGCTCGAAGGGTCGGATCGCGAGATCGAGCGATGACGTTGTCCGACGACGCGATCGATCGGCTGCGACGCTGCCTCGACGGCATCGAGATCCCGGGTGGTCGCTACGACGTGCGTGAACGCCTCGGCTCCGGCGCGATGGGCACGGTGTGGAGAGCGACGGATCGCGAACTCGGCCGCGACGTCGCGGTCAAAGTCCTGAACGATGCGTTCGACATGGATCGGGCTCGGACGCAACTCGAGCGCGAAGCCAAGACACTGGCCGGTTTGGAGCATCCCTCGATCCCGCCGGTGCACGACGTCGGTCGCTTGGCCGATGGACGGGTCTTCTACGTGATGAAGTGCGTGGAAGGCACGACGCTCGCACAGTGGGTGCGCGCCAATCCGGCGCCGGCTGAACGGCTGCGAGCATTCTTGAAGGCCTGCGACGCCGTCGCGTTCGCGAACGAGCGCGGCGTCGTGCATCGCGACTTGAAGCCGTCGAACCTCATGCTCGGCCGCTTCGGCGAAGTGTTGGTGATGGACTGGGGCATCGCGACCGCGCCCGACCTCGGCGAGCGCGAATCGTCGGGCCGACCGCGAGACGACGGCGGCGGCGGCGCGGGAACTCCCGGCTACCGCGCACCCGAGCAGCGCTCCGGCGGTCCGATCTCGCCGCGCGTCGACGTCTACGCACTCGGTGGCGTCCTTGCGTTCCTCGATCGCGGCGTTGACCCCGTCGAAGGCGCGGCGCTCGAGATCTCGGATCGGCGACTGCGAGCGATCGTCACGCGCGCTCGGTCCGAGGATCCGACGCGACGGTACGCGTCCGTCGCGGAACTCGCGGCCGACGTGCGTCGGTTGCTCGATCGCGAGCCCGTTCACGCGTACCGCGAATGGCCGTGGGAACGCGTGGCGCGCGTCGTCGCGCGCAACCAGTTCTTCGTTTGGCTCATCGTCGGCTACCTCGTCCTGCGCGTCTGCATGTTCGCGTTTTCGTCATCCCGCTGACCGATGGACGCGGTCGGGACGAAGTTTTTCCGACGATGCGCCAAAGGAACTCCGCCGTGTTCGGAATGAACGATCGCCGCGCGCGGTGCGCGGTGGTCCGAGGTCTTGGAGGTTCGTCGTGACGAAGGTCGTGCTTGGATTGGTCCTTGGCGCTTTGTTGGGTGCGATCGATGGCTGGTCGGCGGGGCTCTACCCGTTCGTCACCAGCGAGATGTTGCGGGAGATCGTGATCGGCTCGACGTTCAAGGGCCTGCTGACCGGCTTCGTCGCCGGTTGGTACGCACGCCGATCGCATTCCATCGGCAAGGGCATCCTCGTGGGACTGATGACGGGATTGATCCTCAGCGGACTCGTCGCGGCGATGGGTGACGAGGGCGGGAACCACTACTGGGTCGAGATCATGCTGCCCGGTGCAGCGCTCGGCGCAGTGGTCGGATTCGCGACCCAGAAGTACGGCGCTCCCGCCGCGACGTGATCGGGCCAGCAATCGGTACGCGCGACATGCACGAACCGCGTCCATCGCGGAGCGTGAGGTTGGCGCGTCGGACTCCTTTCGACGTGGAGATCAGAGATGCAGTTCATTTGGATCGTCGTGGCCGTGGTGCTGGTGGCCGGAGTGCTCGTGTCGTTCGCGGTGCCGATGGAGGGCGAGGATGCGGGCGCCGGCATCCCGCGACCCGCGAAGGCCATGGAGTTCGTGCGCTCCTGGGAAGGAACCTGGAATGCAGAACTCGACCTGATGGGACAGAAGGAGACCGGGGTCGAGGTCTGCCATTCGATCTGCGAGGGCTTCTGGTTCGAATCCGACTTCAAGGGCACGTTCATGGGCGCGCCGTTCGTCGGCCACGGCGTGTACGGATTCGATCCGGCTCGCGCGAAGTTCGTGACGATCTGGGTCGACTCGTCGGGCGGCCCGTTGACTCTCGCGGAAGGCGAATTCTCGGCCGACGGGAAGACCTACCGCGCGGAGGCGACCGGCCTGGACATGTCCGGGAAGCCGGGCAAGTTCGTCCACGAAACGACGATGCGCGACGCGAACACGCGAATCTTCACGATCCGACAGGAAGGTGCGGGGGAGGTCATGAAGATCACCTACCGCCGAGCGAACTGAACGACGAGATCGTGAGTCAGGCCGGTTGATTCAGGCTGTCGGCCTCACCCGGGGTGGACACCTCGTGGGCTCGGCTGAGAATCGTTCGGCGTCGAGGCGCGATGCGCCCGTGAAAAGACACGACCCCGCTCGGCCTGCGGCCGAGCGGGGTCGTGTGCTGTTTGGTGGATGGCAACGGAGTTGAACCGATGACCTCTACGTTGCGAACGTAGCGCTCTCCCAACTGAGCTAGCCACCCGAATGAGCCGCGCATGTTAGCGGCGGCTCCCCGTGGATTCCAAGCCAGCAGTTCAGGCCTTTTTTCAGGTCGTCGGCGGACTCGTCGCGGCGCCGGCGCGGCCGCGCAACTGGTGCACCATGTGGTCGATCGCGGGGATGACGACCAGCGTCAGCAGCGTCGACAGCGTCAAGCCACCGATCACGGTGATCGCCAACGGAGCTTGGAGCTCGGAACCGCGCCAAAACGCTTCGGGCAGGACCCGGATCCCCGGGATCCACTCCATGCATCCCGTGATCGGGATCAAGCCGAGCACGGTCGTCGCCGTGGTCATGAAGATCGGCCGCAGCCGCGCCTGACCGGCGGTGACCAAGGCATCGATCGACGACATGCCACGAGCTCGCAGTTGATTGGCGTAGTCGAGCAGGACGATCGCGTTGTTGACGACGATCCCGGCCAACACGACCGCTCCGATCAGCACGACGACCGAGAGCGGAGTGTCGGACCACTCGAGCGCGAGCACGGCGCCGACCACCGCGAGCGGAATCGTGAACAAGATCACGAGCGGCTGGATGATCGACTCGAACTGCGACGCCATCACGATGTAGACCAGGAACACCGCGAGCAGCAGAGCCATGCGCATGTCGGTCAACGACTGGCTCATCTCGGCACCCTGGCCGCCGATCCCGGCGACGACGGCGGGGAACTCCGATTCGACTTGCCCGAGCACGGCGCGGATCGAATCGATCGCGCCACCGAGGTCGAACCCGACCGTGTTCGCCGTCAGCACCGCCGCGCGCTGCCCGTTGATGCGGCGGATCTCGGCGGGGCCTTCGATCTTGTTGACGTTCGCGACCGCCGCCAGCGGGATCGGCGAACCGCCGCCGAGATCGAGCGAGAGCGAGGGGATCAACGTGCGGTCGCGGATCGAGGCCGATCCCGAACCGGTCGATGCGCCGCCGCCTTCCTGTCCGCGATCGAGCGTGTCGGACAAGTTCATCGCGCGGCCGCGGTTCACGATCATCTTCTCGAGCGCCGCCAGCGACTCGACGTCGGATTTCACGCGCACGTCGATGCGGCGTTCGCCTTCGGCGAAGCGCGTCGACACCACGCCTTGGACCTGCGCGCGGATGCGGTTCGAGATGGCCTCGAGATCGAGTCCGTAGCGGCGCAGCTTCTCGCGATCGAACGACAGACGGATCTCGGGACTTCCCGACTGCACCGTGCTGCGAACGTCGGACAGACCCGGCATCGACTTCAGTTGATCGCCGATGCGCTCCGCCACGGCGCGGAGGACGGGCAGTTCGTTGGTCCGCGCCTCGATCACGATCGGCGCCTTCACCGAGAACAGGGTCGGGCGGCTGAAGCGGAAGCTGTCGAGGTCGGCGCTGGTCGCGAGTCGCGCACGCATCGCGTCTTGCACGCGTTGCTCCGCGGCCGCGACGTCGTCGGACGGGCGCAACTTCACGAACAGGCGACCGGAATGCGGACCTTCGTCGGGTTCCGCGACTTCGTCGCGCGGCACGCCGATCGCGGCGGCCACCGTCTCGACGCCTTCGATCGTGCGGAACTCGCGCTCGAACGGCAGCAGCACGTCGGCCGTCGTGTTCAGCGGCGTTCCCACCGGCAGGAACGCATGCACGACGAGTTCGCCCTGATGCACGGTCGGCAGCATCTCGCGGCCGAGTGCGCCGAAGCCGCGCCAGCCGGCGTAGGCGGCCGCGCCGGTCAGCAACATCACCAGCAGCGTCCACGCGCCGTTCTTCAGGACCATGCGAAGCGACCGTGGATAGAGCTTGGTCAGTCCGTCGAAGCCGAACTCGAACGCGCGCTGGAACGGCCAAGTCAGGATGCGCGCGACCCACAGCAGCCCGCCGGCGACGACGCGGACCACGAACAGCGCGAAGAACACGATCACGAGCAGCAGTCGGCTGATCCACTCCAGGCCGAATTGGACCAGGAACAGCGGCACGAGGATCAAACTCGACAGCGCGAGTCGCAGACCGGAGCCTCGGTCGAGTGCGCTCGCGATCCCGCGGAACGCGATGGTGCGGTTCCAGAGCACGAGCGGACTCGCGAGCGATCCGATCGCGGCCAGCGGTCGTCGCAGCGCGTCCTGCAGCTCGAGTTTGGGCGCGTCCATCGACTTCAAGCCGCGCGCGGCCAGCATCGGAATGAAGTAGACCGCGACCGCCAGCGAGGACAGCAGCGAGCAGACCACCGTCAGGGCTTGATCGCCGAAGATCTGTCCGGCGACGCCCGAGACGAACACGATCGGGAAGAACACGGCCACGGTCGTCAGCGTCGAGGCCAACACGGCGAGACCGACTTCGGTGGTGCCGCGGATCGCGGCCGCCGCCGGTTCGTCGCCTTCTTCGCGACAACGGTAGATCGACTCGAGCACGACGATCGAGTTGTCGACCAACATGCCGATGCCGAGTGCGAGTCCGCCGAGCGACATGATGTTCAGCGTCGTGTCGAGCAGGAACATCGGCGCGAACGTCGTGATCACGGACAACGGGATCGAGATCGCGATGATCGTGGTGGCCGCGAGGTTGCGCAGGAACAGCAGCAGCACGAGGATCGACAGCACGCCGCCCGACACCGCGGCGCCTTTGACGTCGGCGATCGCGCTCTCGATGAAGACCGATTGGTCGGACAGAACACGAGTCGACAAGCCCCGAGGTAGCGTGAGGACCAGTGCGTCCTGCGCTTCCTTCTTCTTCTGCACTTCGGTGCGCAATGCGGTGATCTCGGCGCTCTCCATCGAGAAGCCGCCCATGCCGCCGCCCATGCCCCCACTCGTCCTGTCGCGACCGCGGCCGGCGTCGGGTTTCGCGGCATCCTTCTGCGTGGCTTCTTCGCGCAGCAGCGCTTCCTTCAAGCGCACTTCGGGATCGACGATCGCGCCGGACGCGAGCGCGGCCAGATACGCGCGCTGCTCGTCGGTGCCGAACAGCTTGTCTTGCACCGCGTCGGCCAGCGCGACGATGTTGAAGTCGGCTTCGCGGTAGATCAGCAGCTCGACCGATTCGTTGCCGTCGACGCGCGTGATGACGTCGCGATCGCGGTGGGAGCGGTCGACGGTTCCGATGTCGCGCAAGCGAATCGGCGATCCTTCGCGATCCACGATCGCGAGGTCGAGCAACTCGTCGAGCGTCCGGAACTGATTCAGCGTGCGGACGACGTATTCGGTGTCGCCCTCGACGAGCGTGCCGCTGGCCAGGTTCACGTTCTCGATCTTCAGCCGGCGATCGACCTCGGAGATGTCGAGGCCGAGGTGCGTGAGTCGTTCCGCGTCGAGCCGAACGCGGATCTCCTCTTCGAGGCCACCACGAACCTTGACTGCGGCGACGCCCGGCACGGTCGCGATCTTGCGCGCGACGAGCTCGTCGGCCGCCAGGCGGATCTCGCGCAGATCGGCGTCGCCGGAGACGGCGACGCGCAAGATGGGATCGAGCGACGGGTCGTAGCGCAGGATCAGAGGCTGCTCGGTGTCGTCCGGCAAGCTGACGCGATCGAGGCGCTCGCGGACTTCCTGCGTCGCGAACGACAGATTCGTTCCCCAGCGGAACTCGAGCACGACGTCGGACACGCCGGCGCGCGAGACCGACGAGTAGTTCTCGAGTCCGGGCAGGACGGCGAGCGCTTCTTCGACGCGGCGCGAGATGCGTTCCTCGATGTCCTCGGGCCCGGCACCCTCGTACTCGGTGCGCACCGTAATGGTCGGGTACGAGATCTCGGGCAGCAGAGCGAGCGGGATCTTGCCGAACGAGATCCAGCCGAACGTCGCGATGGCGATCACCGCCATCGTGGTCGCGACCGGACGCCGGACGGTGACCGCGAATCCGCTCGCGACCGGCGCGATGGGGGACGTCACGATCCTTCGCCCACGACGATGACATCGTCGCCGTCTTGCAACTTGTCCTGGCCGACGACGATGACGTCGTGGTCCGCCGTCGGAGTCGCGCCGTCGATGGTCACGACCTCGTACTCGGTGGGCGTGCTCGCGCCGCTCGAGAACTCGTGGCGCTTCGCGATGACGCTGCCCGTGCTCGCGCCCGAATCAGCCGGCTTGCGCTCCACGGCGAAGAAGTACTGACGCCCTTCGTCGTTCACGACCGCGCGCTTCGGCAGCAGGACGGCGTCCGCGCGACTTCCGATCACGATGCGCGCGTTCGCGTACATGCCCGGCAACACGAAGGTCTCCGCGCCCGGCTCGAGACGCGCGCGCACGCGCGCTTGGCCGGAGTTCGGATCGACCGTGGGATTGATCGCTTCGATCGTCCCGCCGACCACGCGGCCGGGAAGTGCGTCGATCACGAACTCGACGAGGAGCCCGGGTTGGCGCAACAGCGCGAGCTTGCCCTGATCGATCGACAGATTCGCGATCAGCAAGGTCGGATCGACCAACGTGAACAAGTGCGTGCTCGAGTTGACGAGCAGTCCGGCGTTGACGTCGCGGCGCTGGATGATGCCCGTCGTCGGCGCGCGAACGGTCGTGTACTCGAGTTCGGTCTGCGCTTCTTCGAGATCGATCTCCGCGGCCTTCACGGCGAGTCGTGCGCTCTCGAGGTCGTCCTTGGCGCGGTCGACCGCGAACTTCACGCCGTCGTACTGCGCTTGCTGTTGGAAGTACGCCGACTCGATGTCCGCGAATTCCTTCTGCGACAACACGTCGATGCCACCGGCCATCGAGTCCTTGGCGCGTTGGTAGTCGAGTTCGGCTTTCTCGAACACGGCCTTTTGCGCGGCCTGGCGCGCTTGCGCTTCGGACAGGGCCGTGGTCTGCACGTTGATCTTCTGCTGGGCTTGCAGCAGGTCGCTCGCGGCGCGCTTCTTCGCCAATTGGAAGTCGACTTCGTCGAGCAGCAGCAAGGGCGCGCCGGCTTCGACGTGATCGCCTTCCTTGACCAAGACGTCCTTGATGTAGGCCGGGCCGACTTTCGGGAACACGTCGACGACGATCTCGGCCTCGATGTCGGTCGGCACTTCGATCGTGCTGCGGATCTCCCCGGTGCGCAGTTTCTGTGCTCGGACCAGCGTGCCCTGCGGAGAGCTCGGCGCGCCCGGGGTCGTCGCGGTGTACGGCATGCCACCGGTGGCCCCGGCGTCGCCGTCGGCGGGACTGCAACTCGGGAGCGCCGCGAGTGCGCAAACGAGCGCGAACGGACGCGGCGACGGGAACGAAACGAGCATCCAGGCTCTCCAACCACACCTCGAGGGTGCGAGCACGGTCTTCGACGCGGAGCTGAGCCCCGGATCGCGAGAAAGACCCGGCCGGATGCTAGCAGCCCGCTGCCGAAGTCCGACGGCATTCGGGCGGCTGCGAACGTGCGGGCCTTCGTCGCGCCTCCTCACCGTATCTCTCCGTCGATACGCCTCGTCGGCACTCCTCGTCCCGCAAGTTCTCGCTCGCCCGACTGCTCGCCGGACTTCGGCAGCGGGCTGCGTGCAGCCAACTGCCGAAGTCCGACGGCATTCGGGCGGCTGCGAACGTGCGGGCCGGGCTTTTTCGACTTGCGCGCGGTGCATCCAAGAACTCAAGTTCCCACGCGATCACCGTAGCCATGATCCTCGTCGACCAAGCCCTCACCCTCGTCACGAGCACCGTCCGTCCGCCGCCCTGGTCGGCCGCGGTCGCGACGCCGTTGCAGGAGGTCGTCGGTCGTGTGCTCGCCGAGGACGTGCATGCGGACGTCGATCTTCCGCCGTTCTCGCGCTCGACGATGGATGGCTTCGCCGTCCGCGCGAGCGATACGCAGACCGTCGGCGCGCGTTTGCGCGTGGTCGGTGAATCCGCGGCCGGGCGACCCTTCGCGGGATCCATCGATGCCGGTTGCGCGGTGTCCATCTTCACCGGCGCCGTGCTGCCCGCGGACACCGACGCCGTCATCCAAGTCGAGCGAACGTCCCGCGAGGGCGAGTACGTCGTTTGTGGCGTCCCGCTGCGCGTGGGTCAGAACGTCTCGAAGCGCGGAGAGGACGCGACGGCCGGTGCCGTCCTCGTCCCGCGTGGCGCTCTGCTCACGACCGGGCACGTCGGCTTGCTCGCGAGCGTCGGTGCGATCGCGCCGCGGTGCTTGCCGGCTCCGCGCGTCGCGATCCTCGCGACCGGAACCGAACTCGTCGACGTCGCGGCGACGCCGGCACTCGGGCAGATCCGCGAGTCGAACGGCGCGGCTCTCGCGGCTCTCGTCGAGCGCACCGGAGCACGCGTGGTCTGCCGACGCCGACTGCCGGACGATCGGGACGTGATCCGCGCGGGAACCGCGGAAGCGCTCGCGACCGCGGACGTCGTGCTGTTGTCCGGGGGCTCGTCGGTGGGGGATTACGACTTCACGCCCGAGGTCCTCGCGGATCTCGGCGTGGTGACGCACTTCGATCGCATCGCGCTGAAGCCCGGCAAGCCCACGATCTTCGGGACACGCGAGCGCGACGACGGCGATCAGCGCATCGTGTTCGGTGTGCCGGGCAATCCGATCTCGGCGTTCACGGTGTTCCATCTGTTCGTGAAGCCCGCGTTGGTGCGCCGCTTCGGTGTCGTGATTCCGGGGCGCGCGCGCTTGCCGGCCGTGCTCGATGCACCCGTGAAGCGCGTCGAGGAGCGCGAGCAAGCGCTGCCGGCCGTGTTGACGCTGCGTGAGGACGGCTTGCACGCGCGATTCTCGGGCTGGCACGGTTCGGGCGACGTGACGTGCGTCGCGCGCGCGAACGGCTTCGTCTTCGTCCCCGCCGGCACCGGCGCCGCGGCGGCCGGTGAGCGCGTGTTCGCGCTGCCGCTCGATGCCGGCGGACCGGACGTGTTCGACTTCCTGTTCCGCGACGCATGAACCGATTGCAGCCGTTCATCCTCGCTGTCGTCGGCGCGCTCGCCCTCGTGCTCGCGCACGAGCCGTTCACGGTGTGGCCGCTGGCCTACGTCGGCCTCGCGCTGATCGCGCAACTGACGTGGGACGACGCGCTGACGTCGCGGCGCCGCGGACTCGCGTTGGCGCTCGCGGGAGCGGTCTACTTCGGCGTCGGTTGCCACTGGTTGCTCGAGACCGCGTGGTTCAACTGGATCGGCATGACGATCCCCGAAGCGTTGACGTTCCCCGCGTCCGCGCTGATCGCGCGGCGCATGCACGTGTTCGTGCCGCGCTGGCCGCGCGCTCTCGTCTTCCCGATCGCGTTCGGCGCGGTCGAGTACGTGCGCGCGCGCTTCCCGTTCAACGGGTATCCGTGGCTGTTGGTCGGAGCGACGCAGCCGGCCAGCCTGGCGCAGATCGTGGCGTGGATCGGGACGTCGGGGCTCGGCTTGGTGCTCGCGTTCGCCGGCGCGAGCTTGCGGGAGTTCGTCGCTCGCCGCCGAGAACCGGCCGCGTTGGCGCTGCACGCGGCGGCGTTCCTCGCTTGCATCGGCGGGCTGTTCTCTTTCGCGACGTTCTGCGTCGACGTCGACGAGGCGGCGCAGAACTTCGGCGCGCGGACACGGGTTGCTCTGGTCCAAGGCAACATCTCGCAGCAGTTGAAGCACGCGCCGAAGACCGAACGCGAGATCTTGGCGATCCAATTGCGCGGCACGCGCGCGGCGTTGGCGAAGGCCGGCGAGTTCGGTTTCGACTTGATGTGCTGGGCCGAGACGATGTTCCCGTACCCGATGGCGCACGACGATGCGCCCGGGACCTGGTTCACGAGCGGTTTCGGCGCGGACGACGCGCAAGCGATCGAGCGCGAGTTCGTCGCGGGCGATCTGCTGCGCGGCACTTTGAAGGACGCGCGCGCGTCGTTGCTGCTCGGCGCGATCACGTGCTCGGGAGCGGCGCCGCGGGAGCGCGCGGATCACAACAGTGCGCTGCTGTTCGACTCCGAGGGAGTTCGTCGCGGCCGCTATTCGAAGACCCTGCTCGTGCCCGGCGGTGAGTTCATCCCGTTGCGGTCGATCCTGCCCGCCGCCGTCGATCGATGGGTCGAGGAAGCGGCCGGGTTCCTGCCCCGGCTCGTACCGGGCGACGGACCGCGCGCGTTCGAACTCCCGAGGCGGGACGGCACGACCGCGACGTTCGCGACGACCATCTGCTACGAGAACGTCTATCCCGGCTACGCGGCTGCGGTCGGTGCGCTCGATGTCGACTTCGTCGTCAATCTCTCGAACGAGGGCTGGTTCGGCGTCAGTTCCGAGTTCGATCAGATGGAGGCCGCGTCGATCCTGCGCGCGATCGAGATGCGGACCCCCGTCGTGCGGGCGACGAACACCGGGATCTCGGCGATCTACGATGCCTACGGCAGGCGCGTGGCGGTCCTGACCGATGAGAGCGGGCGGGATCGCGGTGTCGAAGGGGTCCTGATCGCGGACGTGCCCCCACGGCCCGCTGGCAAGAGCCCGTTCGTCCGCATGGGGGAGCTGCCCGCTTGGATGGCGGCGCTGGTCGCACTCGTCGGATTCGTCGGCGGTTGCCTGCGCTCGGGTTACTTTCGGCGCCGGCGGACGTAAAGCCGGCGGATGCGAGGCCGGGTGGTCTGTTTTTGGTTTGACCACCCCGACTTCGAACCTAAGATCCCGCCCCCAATTAGAGCCCGTCCGCGCTGACTGGTTCCGTCTGTCCGGCTCCATCGGGGGCGCCCAGTTCGCGACGTCTCTTTCCCGTGGCAGCACGCCGCGGACTAACCTCCTTCCCACGAGGAACTGTTGATGAGCGGCATCGGCAAACTGTTCGCAGTTCTCAATCTCGTCTTCTCGCTCGTCGTGCTCGGCGTCGTCGGCGCCATCTTGCAAAAGAGCGACGAGTACAAAGCCAAGTTCACCGCCGAGCAGACCGCTCACACCAAGGCGAAGACGGACTGGGCCCAGGAGCGTTCGGACAAGGACGCCGAGATCCAGGCCCACAAGGCCGAGATCGCCAAGAAGGAGAACGACATCTCCGACTTGAAGGCGCGCAACGACAGCCTCGAGCGTGAAGGCCAGAACCTCAAGAAGGACAACGACGACCTGCGTGCGTCGGTGTCGAAGCTCGAGGGTTCGTACGGCGGTTTCACCACGACGCTCGACGAGCTCCGCAAGGAACTCAGCTCGATGTCGAAGCAGAAGGACGACGCGTTGGCCGCCAAGGTCGAGGCCGAGGACGCGCGTCGCGCCGCCGAGGACGACAAGACCCGCCTGGAATCGCAGGTGAAGTCGATGTCGGCCAAGATCGAGCAGATGGCGGCGCAGATCGCGGACCTCGAGGGCGTGAAGAACGACCTCTCGGCGCAGATCGAAGCCGCGGTCCAGATGGGCTTCGACGTCGCCAAGGTCGCCGCCGCACCGCAAATCGACGGTGTGGTGAAGCGCGTGAATCGCGACCTGAACCTCGTCGTGCTGTCGGTCGGCGCCGATGACGGTGTCAAGCGCGGCACGAAGTTCGAGGTCTACGCGAACAACACGTACAAGGGTCAGGTCGTCGTCGACGACGTCTACCCCGACAATTGCGCGGCGCGCATCGTGCGCGGTGCGGACGCGATCGCGGTGATGGACAAGGCCACCACGCGCCTGTGAGCGCGCGGTAGCTGAACGGAGACCACGACATGGCCGCATCGAAGCGCAAGACCGCTCCCGCAGCGATCGAAGAGATCGACGAAGAAGAGACCGGCAACGACAAGGGCTCGCTGGAGACCGGGATCGTCCTGGTCACCGCCATCGCGCTCGTGTTCGGAATCGTGCTCGGGCTGCTCGAGCTCGGCAAGCATTACGGCGTCGGCCCGTTCAAGGGCTGATTCCAATCGACTCGGACACCGCGACGCTCCTCTGCACTCGACAGGTGCGGGGAGCGTTGCTGTTTTGTACCGTTGTCGCCCCGGGACCCGGCTCGTGCGACGCGACGCGTCGCGGGGCGTGGACGCGAAACTGCATCGACGCGAGGAATGGTTCGTGAACGGTCGGATGTTTCGTCCGCTGGAGTGGTTGATCGGTCGTTTTTCGACCGACATGGGTATCGACCTCGGCACCGCCAACACGCTCGTGTGCGTGCAGGGCGAGGGGATCATCCTCTCGGAGCCCTCGGTCGTCGCGGTCAAGAAGGGCACCAACGAGGTTCTTCTCGACGGTAACGCCGTCGGCTTGCAAGCGAAGGAGATGCTCGGCCGCGTGCCGGGCAACATCGTCGCGATCCGGCCGCTGAAGAACGGCGTCATCGCGGACTTCGAAGTGACGGAGAAGATGCTCCGCTACTTCATCCGCAAGGTCCACAACCGCAGCTATCTCGTGCGGCCGCGCGTGATCATCGCGATCCCGTCCGGCATCACCGCGGTCGAGAAGCGCGCCGTGATCAATTCGGCCGAGCGCGCGGGTGCGCGTCAGGTCTACCTCGTGCTCGAGCCGATCGCGGCCGGCATCGGTGCGGGCCTTCCGATCGCGGAGCCGACGGCGTCGATGGTCGTCGACATCGGCGGCGGCACGACCGAGGTCGCAGTGATCTCGCTGTTCGGCATCGTGACGTCGGAGTCGCTGCGCGTCGCGGGCGACGCGATGGACGAGGCGATCATCAACTACATGCGCAAGAACTACAACTTGCTCATCGGCGAGCTCACGGCCGAGCACGTCAAGATGAGCATCGGTTCGGCGTATCCGCTGCGCGAGGAGAAGGAGATGGAGGTCGCCGGTCGCGACCTGGCCGCCGGATTGCCGCGCAAGGTCGTGGTGCGGTCCGAAGAGGCGCGCGAAGCGTTGTCGGAGCCGGTGCGCAAGATCATCGAAGCCATCCGCAACTGCCTCGAGCAGACGCCTCCCGAACTCTCCGCCGACCTCGTTCACACCGGCATCACGCTGTGCGGCGGCGGCGCGCTCTTGCGCGGACTCGCGCGCGCGATCGAGGAAGAGATCCAGCTCCCGGTCCGCGTGTCGGACGAACCGCTGACGTGCGTCGCGCGTGGAACCGGTGCGTTCCTGAACGAACTCGAGCTGTACTCGAAGGTGCTCGAGACGGGCGAGGAACTCTGACGGACCGCGGATCATCCCGGTTGACTCGCGTTCTCGGCCATCCTCAGGTGTTGCGAGGCGGTGGTAGCCGCCCATCGCGAGGGAACCTCACTTGAGCGCTCGTTTTCCGGCCGCACTGCTCGTCGCGGGTTTCGCCGTCCTCTCGCTGACGCCGGTCGCGCCGAGCCTCGTGCGCGATCTCGATGTCGTCGCTCTGCATGCGTACCGACCGTTCGCTTGGGCGTTGCGCGAAGTGCGCGAACGACGGCTCGCCAACGAGCCGAACCTGCCGGGCGGGGACGAAGTCGTGCGCGCGTTGGTCGACTCCGCGCGCGATCGGATCGCGGAGCGCGATGCTGCATTGTCCGACGGCGCGGCGATGCTGCCCGGCAAGCGTTCGTTCGCGCTCGCGCGCGTGGTCTCCGTCGATCCGCGTTCGCGCCAGCTCCTGATCGATACCGGGAATCACGTGCGAGCGTCGCCGGGCGACGCCGTGTTGGCCGGCAATCAAGCCGTCGGCATGGTCGACGAGGTCGACGGTCCGTTCGCGGTCGTCAAGACTCCGTGGACGCCGCGCGCGCGGTTCGCCGCCGAGTGTGGCGCGGGCGAGCCCGACGATCCGCGCATCCGCTTCGTGACCATCGGCGAGGCCCGCGACGAGTGGCTCGCCACGGTCTCGAGCGCCGAGGGGCGGCTTGCGACCGCGCGCGTGCTCGACGTGAAGAGCGCGGACGTGTCCGACTTGGTTCCGGCGTCGACCGGACTGCTTCCGTCCGGGTTCTTTTTCGGGACCATGGAAGCCGACTTGAAGACGGCGAAGACCGGCCTGCAGACGTACTGCGTGCGGCCGATCTTCGACCCGCGCCTGCTCGACGCGGTCGTCGTCGTCCACGAGGGGCCGTTCGAGACGATCGGCGACGAGGACTTCAGCGTGTCGACGCTGGATCGGCTGCCCACAGCCCAGCTCTCGGCCTGGCGCGAAGGTGAGGCTCTGACCGGCGCGGGTGCGGGCGCGGCTCCACGCGGAGCACCGGTGGTCGCCGACGACATCTTGCTCGGCTTCGTCGATGCGGCCCTGCTCGGTGCAGCAAAGGTGCGCGGTGTGACCGATCCTGGCCAAGAGCACACGTTCCTCGTGCTCGGCGATGCGTCCAGCCGGACGATCGTCTGCGTGTCGGAACGGCGCATGCCGCACGGCGGCGCGTTCCGCTACCTCGGTGGCGGCGAGCCGCCGCGTGCTGGCGAAATCGTCGTCACAGCCGGCCGCGGAGTGCATGTCCCGCGCGGGCTCCTGGTCGGCCAAGTCATGCGCAGCGATGGAGATGCGTTCGAAGTGTCACGTCCGCCGGAGCGGCCGTGGCGGCCGGTCGAGGTGATGCGTCGTTCGGCCGAGCCGCGTAGCGGCTTCGGTCCGTGAGGGTGCGGTGCGGTTCGTCCTGTTCGTCGTCTTCACCGCGTTCCTGCTGTTCGTCCAAGGCCTGCTTGGACGTCTGACCACGCTCGCGCCCGACCTCGGCCCGATCCTGGCCGTCTACGTCGGTCTGTTCGCCCGGCGCGAGACCCTGCCGTGGGCGATCACGGTCGTCGCGTTGCTGCGCAGCTCGTTGGATGCGGACCCGCTCGGGGTCCAACTGCTCGTGTACCTGCTGCTCGCCGGGATGGTCGACCTCGCCCGAGACGTCGTGTTCCGTGAACGGTTGGCGACCCAGGTCGTGCTGTCGTTCGCTGCGGGCTCGGTCTACGTCGTCCTGAAGTGGGGCTTGGCGGCGACGCTGCCGGCCTCGATCGCGATCGCGAGCCCGAGCCTGCTGAAGCTCGCGTTCGCGACCCTGTCGGCGACGCTGCTCGCGCCGCCCGTGTTCGCGCTGCTGCGCCTGTTCCGCGCGATGCCGTAGACCAGCTTCCACGCTCGATTCTCGGGCGTTCTCGCTACTCTGCTGCCCGGTCGGTGTGGAGCGGGAATGCAGGTCTTCGGTCGGTTGCGTTTGTTGATGATCGTGTTCGCCGCGGCGTTCGCTGCGGTCGAAGTTCGTCTCGTGCATTTGCAGTTCCGCACGCGCGAGTTCTGGCAGAAGGAAGCGCTGGAAGCGCGCACGGATGTGCGCACGGTCAACGCGGCGCGCGGCGATCTCCTCGATTGTTGGGGACGTCCGCTCGCGGTGAGTCGACCGCAGCACACGTTGTCGTTCGCGTACGGCCCGTTCCGACAGAACACGCCGATCGGCCAGATCCGCGCCGCGAGCCGGATCCTCGGATTGCTGCCCGCGTATCGCGATGGCTTGCCGTCGGTCTCTTCCATCCTCGCGAATCCGATCGAGTGGGCTCGTCTCGTGCTCGAGCGCAGCGACACCGACCTCGCCGAGTTGCCGAATCAACTACGGCGCGACTACGGCTTCTACGTGCGTCGGCTGCTCGCGCGCAGCGAGTCGCAGTTCACCAAGGCGAAGAGCGAGCGCAGCGCGCCGAACCTGCCGTACTTCACGATTACCGGCGAGGATCGCGAGGTCGTGCTCGCGCGCATCGTCGATGCCGTCTCCGCGCAGCGCGCTGCGTTGGCCGAGCTCGCACGCACCGCGGAACAGGGCGACGACGTGCTGATCGCGCGCGTCGACGAAGTCATCGCGAAGCTCGAAGGTGAAGTCCTACGCGCGATGGAGATCGGCGGGATCCAACCTGGCGCGAAGCAAGAAGCGCTGATCCGTCGCGACCTCGAGTACCGCGCGCGCGAGTTGTTCCGTGACGTCGAGTTCTCCGCGGTGTTCGCCGTGAACTTGGCACCCGATGTCTACGCAGGATTCGAAGTCCACGACGAAGAGCGGCGCTTCTATCCGCCCGAGACCGAAGACATCTGCCCGATCCTGGTCGGCAAGGTCAACGATCCGCCGGAGTTCTTGGTCAAGCAGACCGAAGAACGTCGCGCGCGCTTGCTGCAGCTGCAGAGCTTGCCGCCCGAGCAGATGGACCAGGACACCGTGCTCGAGATCGATCGCTTGCGATCGATGATCCGCGAGACGGACTACTTGCCCGACGAGGAGATGGGCGGCCTCGGGCTCGAGGCGTTGCTCGAATCGCAGTTGCGCGGCAAGCGCGGTTGGCGGTACGTCGAGACCGATTCGTCGGGGCAGGACCAAACGCTGCTCAGCTCCGAACCGCCGTTGCGCGGCGCGAACGTGCGCATCACGCTCGACTCGCGTCTGCAAGCCGCGGCCGAGCGCGTGCTCGCGAAGAAGAACTGGCCCGGCGCGATCGTGCTGCTCGATCCCACCGATGGCGCGATCCGCGCGATGGCGACGTGGCCGTGCCCGACGCGCAAGCAACTGCGCGAGGACTACGCCGAACTGACGAAAGACCCGCGCGCGCCGCTGTTCCACCGCGTCTACCAATCGCCGAAGAACCCGCCGGCGCCGGGCTCGGTGTTCAAGATCATCACGACGGCCGCCGCGCTCGAAGCGCACACGATCGGCACCGGCCACGTCTTCGACTGCGAGAAGTCGATCACGCGTGGACGCACGACCCTGAACTGTCTGTTCCACCACGGACCGCTGCCGCTCGACACCGCGTTCCAGAAGTCGTGCAACGTCTACTACTACAAGCTCGGTGAAGCGGTCGGCATCGAGCCGATCGTCGCGATGGCGAAGCGACTTGGTCTGGGGCGCGCGACGGGATTCGGTGACCCGAAGTTCCTCGAGCTGCCCGATCCGAGCACGAGCCTGCGCGAGATCGACTGCGCGATCAAGCTGACGAACACCGAGAAGAAGAGCATCACGAACACGATGCGCAGCGCGATCGGCCAAGCGACGTTCGACGACACCACACCGTTGCAGATCGCGGCGATGATCGCGCCGTTCGCGAACGGCGGCAACGTCGTCCGTCCGTACCTGATCGACGTCATCGGCGAGACCAAGGCGCCGCGCGAAGCGCCGAAGTCGGCCGGGCTGTCGCGTTCGACGATCGACACGATCGCGCACGCGATGACGCTGGTCTGCGAACAAGGCGGCACGGCGGGCCCCGACCCCAACGAGCTGCGCGATCTGCGGCCGTATCGCGTGTCGGGCAAGACCGGCACCGCGCAGGTCGCGAAGCCCGACGGTACGCTCGACAAGACGCACGCGTGGTTCGCGGGCATCGTGCCGCACGACGCACCGAAGCTGCTGTTCGCGGTGTTCCTCGAGAACATCGGCGAGCACGGCGGCGACGTCGCCGCGCCGTTGTTCAACCGCTTGCTCGAACAACCCGAGATGCTCGAGTTCCTCGACATGGATCCGGTCGCACCGCCGGCCGGTCCGCCGACCGGTCCGAAAAAGGCAGCGTCGAAGGACTCGAAACCGAAGAGCGGCGCTTCGCGCGATCCGCGCAAGGAGCGCTGAGCGATGCGGCGCCGCAAAGAACGCTTCGAAGAGTTCGACTGGCACGTCCTCGCGGTCGCGCTCGTGCTCTCGTTGATCGGCTGCGTGTTCGTGTGGTCGACGACGATCGGTCAGGAGACCGGCCGCTTCCCATTGGTCGCGCGCCAGGTCGCGTACATCGGCGTGTCGATGCCGCTGATCGCCGTGCTCGTGCGCGTGCCGTATCCGTCGCTCGCGCGCATGTCGGTGCCCGCGTACGGCATCGCATTGCTGACGTTGGTCGCGCTGCTCGTGTGGGGCGCGGCACGACGAGAGACGCGCGGCTGGGTGCAATTGCCGCTCGGCTTCTCGCTGCAGCCCGCGGAGTTCACGAAGCTCGCCGTGATCCTGATGCTCGCGGCGTTCCTGCGCTTCCGTGGTCCGCCGACGCGTTGGCGCGATCTACTCGGGCCGTTCCTGCTCGCCGGCATCCCGATGCTGCTGATCGCGAAGCAGCCCGACCTCGGCGGCGCGATCACGTTGGTGCCGGTGTTGATCGCGATGGTGCTCGTGGCCGGCGCGCCGATCGCTCGCTTGTTGACGCTGTTCCTGATCGTCGGTGTCGTCGGTGTCGGCTTCTACTTCTCGCCGTTCATGAAGGACTACCAGCGCGCGCGCATCGACGCGTTCTTCGAGTCGATCCCCGAGAAGACCGCGGAAGCGCAGGCCTACCGCGCCGCGGGCGACCACAGGAACGCGCGCAGGGCCGAGCAGGAGCTCTCCGTCATCAAGCGGCAGAGCAACTTCCAGGTCTATCACGCGATGATCTCGATCGGCTCGGGCGGACTCACGGGCCAGAGGATCGGCAAGGGCAAACACAACCGGCTCGGCTTCCTGCCCGAGCGGCACAACGACTTCATCTTCGCCGTGATCGGCGAGGAGTGGGGCTTCATCGGATCGTCGATCGTGCTGTGGCTCAGCTACCTGCTGATCACGCTGATCTTCATGATCGCCGGCCGCACGCGCGACGCGTTCGGTCGCCTGCTGTGCGTCGGTGTCGGCACGTGGCTCGGCGCGCAGACGTTCATCAACACCGGCGTCGCGACGGGCTTGCTGCCGGTCACGGGCTTGACCTTGCCGTTCTTGTCGGCGGGTGGGTCGTCGATGGTCGCGTCGTTCCTCGGCGTCGCGGTCGTGCTGAACGTCGGCGCGCATCGCGTGACGGCGCTCGATGGCTACTCGTTCGATCGCGGCGGCTTCGCGTATGGCGAACCGACCGGCCGTCGACGCCGCTGAGGTCTCGAGTCCGCATGCGATCACCGCTCGCCGGAATCACGGTCGTCGACGCCTCCCGCATCCTCGCGGGGCCGCTGTGCACGCAAGTGCTCGCCGATCTCGGCGCGGACGTGCTGAAGCTCGAGCCGAAGGACGGCGATGCGACGCGGTCTTGGGGACCGCCGTTCGAGCACGGGGATCACGGCGACTCGGCGTACTTCCGCAGTTGCAACCGCGGTAAGCGCAGCGAGGTCCTCGAGCTCGCGACCGCGGAGGGGCAAGCGCGCCTGCACGCGTTGCTCGCGAACGCGGACGTCTACGTCGAGAACTTCCGCCCCGGTTCGCTGGCGAAGCACGGGCTCGAGCCCGCGCAGTTGCGCGCGCGCCATCCGCGGCTCGTGATCGGCTCGATCCGCGCGTTCGCGTCGGACACGACGGCCGCATCGCGGGCCGGCTACGACTTCTTGATGCAAGCCGAGTCGGGCTGGATGGCGATCACCGGTCCGGTCGACGGCCCGCCGATGAAAGTCGGCGTCGCGCTGGTCGACGTCCTGACGGGTTTGTTCCTCGCGAACGGCATCCAGGCCGCGTTGCTCGAGCGCGTCCGCACCGGCGCAGGCGCCCACGTCGAAGTCCCGCTGTACGAAGCGGCGCTGGCGGGGCTCGTCAACGTCGGCGCGTCGACCTTGATGACCGGCAACGAGGCGCGGCGCTTCGGCAACGCGCATCCGAACATCGTTCCGTACCAGAGCTTCGAGGCCGCCGACGGGCCGTTCGCGGTCGCGGTCGGCAACGACGCGCAGTTCCGAGCACTGTGCGATGCGTTCGGGCTGCAGCGCGAGTTCGCGGCGCACCCGGCCTGGGCCACGAACCCCGGCCGCGTCGCCGACCGAATGGCCGTGGTCGCGGCGCTGGCGGCCGTGTTCGCGGAGCTGACGCGCGCGACGATCCTCGAGCGTTGCGACGCGATCGGAGTCCCGGCCGGACCCGTGCGCGGCGTGGCCGAGGCCTTGCTCGGTCAAGGCGAGGGGCGCCTGCATCGCGCGGTGGTGGAGCTCGAGGACGCCGACGGCGCGAAGCAGCGCGGGATCGCGACGCCGATCCTCGTCGACGGCGTGCGGGCCGCGAGCCCGTTGCCGCCGCCGACGCTGCCCGGCAAGTCCTGATCCGCTCGGCCGCGAGCGCGGCGCTGGGCCGCACGGACTTCTCCAGCCGGTGACTCCATCCGACGTCGACGTGCTGCTAGACTCCCGCCTTCTTTTTCAGGGACGGCTCCATGGCCCACATTGCTCTCGGAATGGTCGAGACGCGCGGACTCGTCGGCGCGATCGAGGCGGCTGACGCCATGGTCAAAGCGGCGCAAGTCGTGTTGACCGCGAAGGAAAAGGTCGGCGGCGGCCTGACGACGGTGTTCGTGCGCGGCGACGTCGGCGCGGTCAAGGCCGCGACGGATGCAGGCGCCGCAGCCGCGGCGCGCGTCGGCGAACTGGTGTCGGTCCACGTGATCCCGCGTCCGCACCCGGAGCTCGAAGCGATCCTGCCGCGGTTCGCGCGCGCGAATGAAACCGGCAACGGCGATATGACCGCCGGCGCGAACGACTGACGCGAATCGAACCCCGAGGAGCCGGACCGATGGCGCTGCATGACGCCGATCTCGTTTCGATCCAAGAAACGCGCGACTTGCTGAAGAAGGCGCGCGCCGCGTGGCAGTCGTATCGCCGCTTCTCGCAAGCGCAGGTCGATCGCATCACGCAGGCGATGGTCGACGCCGGCGTCGGCGCGTCGGAATCGCTCGCGCGCCTCGCCGTGACCGAGACCGGCATGGGTGTCGTCGAGTCGAAGACGCAGAAGAACCTGTTCGCGACGCGCGAGGTCTGGAACGACATCAAGGACTTGAAGACCGTCGGCGTCGTGCATCGCGACGACGCGCGCGGGTTCTTCCAGATCGCCGAACCGTACGGCGTCGTGCTCGCGGTCGTGCCGACGACGAATCCGACGTCGACCGCGTTGTTCAAAGCGATCATCTGCGCGAAGACGCGCAACGCGATGGTCACGTCGCCGCATCCGCGCGCCGTGCGCTGCATCGCCGAATCGATACGCATCGTGCGCGAAGCCGCGGAGCGCAACGGCGCGCCGCCCGGCTTGTTCTCCTGCATGACGAGCCCGACGATCGAAGGCACGCAGGCCGCGATGCGCGACCGCAACTGCGACCTGATCCTCGCGACCGGCGGCCCCGATCTGGTCAAGGCCGCGTACTCGGCCGGCAAGCCCGCGTACGGCGTCGGTCCGGGCAACGTGCCGGTCTACATCGATCGCTCGGCCGATCCGATGCTCGCCGCGCGCGGCGTGGTCGCGTCGCAGACGTTCGACAACGGCACGATTTGCGCGTCCGAGCAATCGCTCGTGATCGACGCGCCGATCAAGGCGCGCGTGCTCGACGCGTTCAAGAAGCACGGCGCGTACCTCGTCGATGCGGCGCAGAAGGCCGCGCTCGAGCGCGTCGTCGCGAAGGACGCGCGCATGAACCCGGCCGTCGTCGGCCAGTTCCCGCACGTGATCGCGAAGATGGCCGGCTTCGAAGTGCCGCAGTCGACGACCGTGCTGCTGGTCGAAGAGACCGGAGTCGGTCGCGACTTCCCGCTCTCGCTCGAGAAGCTCTGCCCGTTGTTGACCGTGTACACCGTCGAGGGCTGGAAGCAGGGCTGCGAGGTCTGCTTCGACGTGCTCGAGTACGGCGGCCTCGGCCACACGCTCGGCATCTACGCCAGCGACGAGAAGGTCATCTGGCAGTTCGCCGAAGAGAAGCCGAGCCATCGCGTGATCGTGAACGGCCCGACCTCGCAGGGCGCCGTCGGTTTCTCGACGCACCTGCGACCGTCGATGACGCTCGGTTGCGGCGCGGCCGGCAAGAACATCACGTCCGACAACGTGTCGGCGCAGAACCTGATCCTGATGAAGCACGTCGGCTTCACGAAGAAGGGCTTCGTGGATGCGTACCGAGTGCCCGCTCGTGGGCCGTACGTGGGTCCGTTCAACACGGTGAACGGCTGAACGCCGCGCACCCCGTTTCCGGAGACGATGAATGACACAGATCGCTCTCGGTCTCATCGAGACCAAAGGTTTGGTCGGGGCCATCGAGGCCGCCGACGCGATGGTGAAGGCCGCGAAGGTCAAGCTGATCGGCAAGGAGAAGGTCGGTGGCGGCTACGTCACCGTGATGGTGCGCGGTGAAGTCGGCGCGGTGAAGGCCGCGACGGACGCCGGCGCCGCGGCTGCTCGCCGAGTCGGTGAATTGGTTTCGGTCCACGTCATCCCGCGTCCGCACGGCGAGGTCGAGCAGATCCTGCCGCACCCGGCTCACGGCGACGACGCCGCCGCGGAGTCCTGATCCGCGATGGTCGACCTCCGCACCTACGTCTTCCTGGACGCCATGCAGCCGCAGTTCGCGTCGTACGTCGCGACCACGGCAAAGGGCTACCTGCCGGTGTCGGGGCAGGCGGCGCTCTACGTCGAGATCGCGCCCGGCATCGCGATCAACCGCGTTACCGACGTCGCGCTGAAGAAGAACGACGTCAAGCCCGCGATGCAGGTGGTCGAGCGCGCGTTCGGCGTGCTCGAGATCCACTCCGATTCGCAGGCCGAAGTGCTCGAGGCTGGCGCGGCGATCCTCGACTACCTCGGACTGAAGGTCGGTGACCGCCTGCGCCCGAAGGTGATGTCGTCCGAGATCATCACCGGCGTCGACGACTACCAGACGATGCTCGTGAACCGCACGCGGCAGGGCAACATGCTGCTCGGTGGCGAGACGCTCTACATCCTCGAGACCCATCCCGCCGCGTACGCGGTGCTGGCCGCGAACGAAGCCGAGAAGGCGTCGCCGATCAAGTTGATCGACGTGCGCCCGGTCGGCGCGTTCGGGCGCCTGTACCTCGGTGGCGAGGAGGAGGCGATCCGCGAAGCCGCGAAGGCCGCCGAGAAGGCGCTCGCGGATATTGAGGGTCGCGCCAACGACGGGCGCGGCTGAGGTCTCGTTCACGCGCGGCGCTGGCGCCGTGAGGACTCGAAGTGGCGTACGCGCACGAATCCACGATCGGCTTGCTCGAGTTCGCGTCCATCGCACGCGGCATCGAGTGCGTCGATCGCGTGCTGAAGGAAGCCTCGGTACGCGTGCTGTTCTCGCGACCGGTGAGTCCGGGCAAGTACGTGGTCTTGTTCACCGGATCGGTCGACGACGTCGACGCGTCGTTGCGTGCGGCGGCGGTGCTCGGCGCGGATGCGCTGGTCGACCGATTGTTCCTGCCCGCGGTCCACGAGTCGGTGTTGGCGACGCTCGAGCGGCCCCTGATGATCCCGCCGCTGGATGCAGTCGGCGTGCTCGAGACCGCGACCGTGGCGTCGACGCTCCTCGCCGCGGACGTCGCGGCGAAGACCGCGAGCGTCCTGTTGTTCGAGATGCAGCTCGCTCAGGGCCTCGGTGGCAAGTCGTTCGTTTCGTTCTGCGGCTCGGTCGGTGACGTCGAGGTCGCGCTCGACGCGGGCGCCGCGGACGCGGAACGCCGCGGCCTGTTGATCGGCCGCGTGTTGATCCCGCGTGCCCACGAGCAGATGCGTGAAGTGTTCGAGCGGCACGATCGTCCGCTGACGACGGAGGGCTGACGCGATGGTGCGAAGCGGCCCCGACCGTGAATTGATCACCGCGCGCGATGTCGATCGCGTCCCGCGCGGTTCCGACCTGTGCGTGAAGCCGGGGACGATCGTGACGCCCTGGGCTCGCGACCGCGCGGCAGTGCGCGGTGTGCGCCTCGTCGAGGGCACAGCGTCACCCGGGCCGTCACCCGGGCCGTTGCCCGGGCCAGCACCCGGGCCGTTGCCCGGGCCAGCACCCGGGCCGTTGCCCGGGCTCGCGGCTGGAGCGGCGCCGGAGGCGGTCGTCGTGAGCTCGGCGAGCTGTACGGCTTCGAGCTGCTCGTGCGGGGGCACGTGTTCGTCGTCGGCGTCGTCGGCTCCGGCGCCGGCCGCTTGGATCTCCCCGTTCGCGAACCGGATCATTCGCGGTCCGAACGCAGCGGTCCTGCTCGGGATCGAGCGGACGGCGAGCTCGGCGTCCGCGTACTGAACCGCGAGTCGCCGCGGATTTCGAGGGAACGGCCCGCCGCGCCGACGGTCTTTCCTCCCAGATCCAGGAACCCGTGACTGCGGAACCACCCGACCTCAGCGATGAAGAGCTCGTCCGGCGCGTGCTGCAAGGGCAGCGCGACGCCTTCGGCACGCTCGTGTCGCGGCATCAGGACGTCGTGTGGCGGCTCGTGCGGCGACTCGCGCACGCGGATCGAACCGCCGCGGACGATCTCGCGCAGGACGTGTTCGTGCGCGCGTTCGAGGCCCTGCGGACCTTCCGGTTCGAGTGCCCGTTCAAGCACTGGATCCTGCGCATCGCGAGGAACTTGACGTTGAACCGGGTGACGACGATCGCGGCGAAGACCGAACGCAGGATGGCGTCGCTCGACGCGCCGCACGCTGCGGACGAGTCCGCCCGCATCGATCCGGTCGATCCGCGCGCGGCCGCGCCCGGCGAGCGCCTCGAGCGCGACGAACTGAAGCACGCGCTGTGGCGCGCGCTGCAGAAACTCACGCTCGAGTTCCGCGAAGCCGTCCTGTTGCGCGACGTCGAAGGCCTCGAATACGACGCGATCGCGCACGTGCTCGATCTGCCGATCGGAACGGTGCGTTCGCGCATCCATCGCGGTCGTGAGGCGCTGAAAGAGCTGCTGATGCGCGGAGCCGATGCGTCGGCCCTGCCCGGCAACGCGGATCGGGTGGCGTCATGACGCGATGGGACGAGATCGAACGACTCGTGCACGACCGCATCGACGGGCTGACGTCCGCCGCGGACGACGCGAAGCTCGACGCCATCCTCGCTGCGGATCCCGAGCTCTCGCGCCGCGCGCGCGAACTCCACGACGTCGTGGCCGGATTGCGTTCGCTCGATCGTGAGCAGGCCCCGGCGGATTTCACGCGACGCGTGATGGATCGCGTCGAGGCCACGCGCGGCGCGAGTGCGCGACATTGGACTTGGCGCATGGCCGGTCCGGCGCTGATGGCCGCGGCCGCGATCGTCGTGGCCGCGCTGTGGATCGGACGTGGCGACCTCACGCCGCCGACGCTCGAAGCGAGCGCGCCGGTGGGCTCGCGGGACGTGTGGAGCGAGTCCGCGCCTGCGCCGGCCGACGAGAAGCCGACCGGGAGACCCGTTCCGGGCGCGGTGGTCGAGCCGAACGGCGGGGAACCGCCCGGGCGTGCCGAGGGCGAGGTTGGGCTCGGATTCGTCGGCCGTTCGACGGGCAGCGACGCGGTGCTCGACGCACTGACGACGGCGTTGCGCGATCACGCGTTTCGATCCGAGCTCGGCGACGTGTCGAAGGAGGACGGCGACGAGGCCGCGAACGACGTCGTGCCGGCGGCGCCGGTTCCGGCCATGCGGAACACGGATCGCATGCCGACGGGCGACGACGGCACGGACGCGGGCGACGCGGTCCGCGTCATCCTGTTGCGGCGTTCGACGGCAGAGCGCAAGCAGAAGTCCGCCGAGCGGAGCTCAACGGGAGGCATTGCCCCGCGCGGCCCCAGGGACCCGTTCGCTGAGCTGTTGCCGCCGGACGAGTTCACGGGTGGCAACGGGCGCAAGGCCAAGTACCGAGACCCGAAGAACGCCGCCGATACTGCAGGATCCGACGCACTGAGCGCGCTCGCGGCCACGCACGCGGAGCGGCTGCGCGACGTGGCTCTCGACGACGCGGAATTCGCGACGCTGCTGCGAGCCGCCAGCGACGGCGGCTACGACGCCTTCGAGCTCGACCCAGTGTCGATCGGGACATCCACCGCGGCGGCGACTCCTGCGGCGACCGTCGCCGAAGACGTCGAGAAGGCCGAAGACGCCAGGGTCGAGAAGGACGCGACCGATGCGAAAGAGCAGAGCAAGGCCGCACTCGACACCGCGGAACACGACGCCCTGCTCGGCGAGGGCCCGTTGCGCTGGCTGCCGATCGCGCCGCCGAGCGCGACGGAAGCGGATCGACGCGGGGCAGGCGCCGACATCGCGCTGAAGCGGGACCAGCCCGGACGCCCGCGTCGGCGCACGATCGTCGTTCTCGCCTCCGACGGCTGACGTCCTACGCGCGCGCCGCAGGTCGCGGGGTCGCGTGCCGGCGCGCTTCGACGAATTCGACGATCGCGCGCGCGGCGTGCTCGCTGGCTCCCGGCTTTCGCGCGTGAGCGAGTTTGCGGTCGAGGTCCGCCAGAGACTGCGCTCGCACCGGCCCGTCCTCGATGCGCTCCTTGCACGCACGCGCGATCGCGTCGACCGGCTCGTCGTGCACGACGAACTCGGGCACGATCTCCGCGCCGGCGACGAGGTTGACCAACGCGATCCACGGCACCGTCAGCAGTTGTCCGGCCAAGAAACGATGCCAGCGCGTGATCTTGTACAGCACGACCATCGGCACGCCGTGGCACGCGACCTCGAATGTCGCCGTGCCGGACGCGACCAACGCGAAACGCACCGAGCGCAGCACCGAAGGCACGTCGTCGACGACCGTGATCGGCAACTCGGGATGCCGTTCGAGGAACGCGCGACACAGGTTCGCGGCGCGTTCTTTCGTCTGCGGCAGGAAGAAGCGCGCGTTCGGGAAATCCTCGAGCAGCTTCGAAACGACGCGCGCTTGGAGCGGCAGGATCGTCCGGATCTCCTGGCCGCGACTGCCGGGCAGCAGCGCGATCGGCAGCGCACACGAGGCGATCTCGCGCGCCAATGAGGAGGGCGGAGTCGCGCGCTCCCGCGCGACTTGTTCGGCCGTCGGATGACCGATGAAGCGGGCGTCGACGCCGAGTCCGCGGAAGTAGTCCTGTTCGAACGGCAGGATCGTCAAGCCGAGATCGACGACGTTCGCGAACCGGCGCGCGCGCCACGGGGCCCAGGCCCACAGTTGCGGGCAGATGAAGTCGACGACGGGGACGCCGTGAGCCTTCGCCAAGCTCGCCATGCGCAGATGCAAGCCGGGGTAATCGGTCAGCACGACGGCATCGGGTTCGACTTCGCCGAGCACGCGTTCGAACAACTTCAGGATGTCGACGAAGCGACCGATCTGCGCGAACACGGCCTTGAAGCCCATCACCGCGAAGTTCGACAGCGGGAAGCGCACGTCGACTCCGGCGCGCGCGAGCACGTCGCCCCCGAACCCGACGAATCGCCATTGCGGCCGCAGCGCGCGCACAGCATGCACGAGGTTCGCCGCGTGCTGCTCGCCCGACAGCTCGCCCGCGGACACGAACAGAGTGACGGGTCGCTCACTCACGATGCGGGCGCGTCCTCGAAGCGATAGAGCACCTGGCCCGACGCGGCCTTCGGGAAGAAATACGTCGACTTCGGCGGCATGAACCGGCGTTGGTTCGACACCGCGAGCACGGTCGCGACCGGAGGCGAGCGCAGGAACACCGCGAGGTCGACGTCGTCCTGCTCGGCCAATCCGATCGGGTCCTCCTCGCCGCGCACGTAGCGACACGTGGGGGGTGTCGTCGCCAGCGCGGCCGCATCCCACCAGCCGCGGTGCAGCACGTTGACGTCGAGGCTGCGCATCGGTTCTGGCGTCGCGCCGAGGCGAATCGATGCCGAGGACTTGGGTCGCGCGATGGCGGCCTCGCCGCGGCGGCGCCACCAGATCGCCATTGCTCCGTGCGCGTCCGCGAGGCGCTGAAGCAACGCGGACGGCGCGACGGGTTCGAGATCGAACCACTCGTCCTGTCGCGCGCGCAATGCGCGTTCGAGGTCTTGCGTCACGCGATCGACGAAGCGGTGGGTCGGCAGGATCACGAGGCCCGGATCCTCGGCGCGCACGAACAGCGCGAGACGGAAGCGCGCGCCCGGCCACTCGGGATGTTCTTCGCGTACGCGATTCGACACCGTGAAGCGGTGATGGCCGTCCGCGATGTAGAGCGGTTCGTCCGCAAGACGCGCCGAGACGTCGCGCGCGATCGATGGCGGCGCGACGCGGAACTGGAACCGCATGCCGTCCAACGGGACGTCGACCGCGGCGACGCGCTCGCGCACGGGCTGCAGCAGCGCGTCGATCGCGCCGTCGGGGTCGCGATACAGGAAGAACACGGGCTCGAGGTTCGCGCGCGTCGCGGTCATCAGGCGCCAGCGATCCTCGATGGCCTTGGGCAGGACTTCTTCGTGACCGAGGATCGCGCCCTGCCCGATCGGTTCGACGCGCGCGAGCGCGAGGAAGCCGTGCCGAGTCCGCAGCGTGCCCGGAGCATCTCCCGGCGCGCGGAACGTGACGTCTTGCAGATGCAGTGTGGGCTCGCGGTCCTGGACCAGCCGGCCGTCGGCGCAGAACTCGGACAGGCGCGCGGCGGCGCTCGCGTAGGGATCGAGTCCGTCGCGTGGCGTCGGCAACGTCAAATGGACCACGTTCGCGGCCGAGCGAGCGGCGTACGTCTCGCGTTCGTCGCCGTGGATGACGTCGTACGGTGGCGCGGCGCAAGCGGCCGCGTCGCCGGTGACGGGATCACGAAAGCGACGCGCGCGGAACGGGAACAGGTCGGCCATGGCGCAGACGGTAGAGCCGGGGTGAGCCCGGTTCAACGCGCCGTCGCGTCGGGAGCGAGCGGTCGAGCGCCGAGCACCAGCGCGGAGGGACTCGATTCGCGCGCTCGGGTCAACCCCCTCGGGCGGCGGCAGCCACCGCCGAGCAATACAGGGTGAGGCGGAAAACGTGAGTCGATCGGATCGACTCGTGACCATTCAAGGAAGCGAGCCGGCTCGGATCGCGCCCCGCAGTCGCTCGAGTGCACGCTGCGCGTGCCGTTCGGCCACGAACACGTGGTCGCGCGCGTAGGCGGCGATCGCGCCGAGCGGGATGCGCTCCGCGGCCAACAGCGCCGTGACCTTCGCCAAGAAACCGACCACGGTCCACGGCATCTGCGGCACGAACGTGATCACGCGATAGGGTTCGGGCTCCCGTTCCGCGCGCGCCAGCAGGTGGCCGAGCGCGTTCGCGAGTTCGACGTCGACGACCAGCGAGAGTCCGTCGTCTTCACGCGTCGCGTTCAGGAAACCCGTCGAGCGTGACGCCAGCGAAGCGAGCACGACGCTCGCGTCCGCCGGCGGTACGCGCAAGACGGCGAAGCGCTCCGCGCGCAGGACGACGTCGGACGCATCCACGATCGGTCAGCGCGACGCGATCGGCGTGAGCCAGTGACTCTTGCTGGCATCGCGGCCGCGCACGACGTCCTGGAACGCTGCCATGAGTTCGCGCGTGACCGGGCCGGGCTTGCCGGCGCCGATCGTGCGACCCTCGACCTCGCGCACGGGCGTGACTTCGGCGGCCGTGCCGGTCAGGAAGATTTCGTCGGCGCAGTAGACCTCGTCGCGACCGAAGTTCGTCTCGACGACGGTGATGCCGAGCTTCGCTGCGCGTTCACGCGCGAGTTCGAGCAACGTCGCGCGCGTGATGCCGGCGAGGATCGACGTCGACAACGGCGGCGTCTTCAGGATGCCGTCGCGCAACATGAAGATGTTCTCGCCGGTGCCTTCGGTGACGTGGCCGTTGTGGTCGAGCAGCAGCGCCTCGTCGTAGCCCGCGAGTTGCGCCGCGCGCTTCGCCAGCACCGAGTTGACGTACTGGCCGCAGATCTTCGCCTTCGGCAAGTTGCTGGTCTGCGGGATCCGCGACAGCGAGCTGATGCAGCAGCGGATGCCCTTCGCCAGGCCTTCTTCGCCCATGTACGCGCCCCAGGGGAACGAGCCGACCGCGGCGCGGATCTTGTTCGACGTCGAGCCGATGCCGAGCGGGCCCTCGCCGATCCAGATCAGCGGGCGCAGGTAGCACGCGTCGACGCGGCTCTCGCGCACGACCGCGACGCATGCGTCTTCGAGTTGCTGCTGCGTGAACGGCACTTCGATCAGACACATGCGCGCCGAGTCGATCAGGCGGCGGATGTGTTCCTTCAACCGGAAGATCGCGGGCACGCCGGAGTCGAGCGTGTAGCAACGCACTCCTTCGAACACGCCGACACCGTAGTGCAGCGCATGGCTGAAGAAGTGGAAGGTGGCCTGCTCGGTCGCGATGACCTGGCCGTCCAACCAGAGTTTCGGCAGCGGCTGGAAGGACTGCGGTGCTTTCGACATGGTCGATTCCGGTTGGGGAGTAGCCGGGGAACTCTACGGGGCGCGGCGGACTTGGTAAAGCCGGCCGACGGGCTGCTCCACGAGTCGCCGGGCGGGACTTGCGGCAAAGGGTCGGCGGGGCCAGACTCGCGCCTCATGGCCGCTTCCAAGAAGAAACCACCCGTCGCGCGCTTCGAAGACGCTCCGTCCTTGTCCAGCAAGGACTTCCTGGCGTTCGAGAAGCACAAATGGAGCGATTCGGACTGCAACGCCGAGCGACTGCTGCTGAAGCGCAAGCTCGCGGCGATCGGGGCCCCGATCCACTCGCACCTGGCCGCGGCGGGCGCCGATCTGACGTTGCGCACGTCGATCCACAACCCGTTCAAGTTCAACGGCAACCGTGTCGATTCGCTGTGGCTCTACTTCGCGCCCTCGGACGCGGCGAAGAAGCCGCTGCGCGATCTGCTCGGCGTCGAGTTCGAGTCCGACACCGACGCGAGCTACGTCCACGCGAACCTCGTGCTCGAAGTCGACTTCCACGGCGTGAACATGGGATTGCGCGTGCATGAGCGCGCGTGGTGGGACGTCGCCAACGCGAAGCGCCGCTGCGGCGAGCGCGCCGGAGCCGAGGAGTTCGCGCGTCGCTTGAACGAAGTGCGCGGCGGCTACTCGCTGCGGTTGCACGACTGGAAGCAGGAGTACCGCTGCGGGGCGCTGAAGTGGGACGACCTGCTCGGCTACTTCCGTTACTGCGAGCCGGGGCAGCACCGCATGCTGGTCTGGAAGACGCTGAAGAAGGACGATCCGCGCTTGTTCGATCCCAGCTTCGTCGCGACCGTGGCCGATGAGTTCGCCAGTTTCCTGCCGGTCTACGACTGGCTGCTGTGGTCGCCCCAGAACAACCACTTGCTCGGGAGTCGCTGATGTTCCGGTCGATCGTCGCCGCGGTGCTCGCGTCGTCGTGGCTCGGCATCGCCGGCTGCAGTGGCGACACCAAGTCGGCGAAGGAACACCATCCGCTCGTCGTCGTCGGCTTCGACGGCATGGAGTGGAAGGTCGCGGCGCCGCTGATCCGAGCCGGTCGCATGCCGCATCTGAAGGCGCTGATCGAGCGTGGCTCGGCGGGTTACCTCTACACCGAGAAGCCGGCGCTCTCGCCGGTGTGCTGGACGTCCATCGCGACCGGCATGCGCAAGGGCGAGCACGGCATCGACAACTTCCTCGATGCGAGCGGCACGCCGTATACGTCGGCGCAACGCCGGACCAAGGCGATCTGGAACATCGCGTCCGACTACGGCTTGAAGACGCTGTGCGTCGGTTGGTGGGTGACGTGGCCGGCCGAGGAGATCGACGGCTGGATGATCGCGCCGTACTCGACGGCGGGTCAGAACGCGTTCAATTGGAAGGGCAGCGTGCGCAAGGATCTGCCCGACCAGACGTGGCCGCGCGAGCTGTTCGACGAGATCGTGCCGATCGTGGAGGACGTCCGCGCGAGCGGACGACTGAAGGCCGTGGCCGCCGACTACTTCCACGTGCCGCCGCGCGTCGAACTCGACGCGGTCGAGAAGAACCTGATGCTGCAAACGCTGTGGTCGATCGAGGCCGACGAGATCTACCTGCGCGTCGTGAAGCACATGCAAGCGCGACCCGACGTGAAGCCGGACCTGACGCTGACCTATTTCGGTTGCACCGACGTGGTCAGCCACCGCTTCTGGCGCTACATGGAGCCGGCCTCGTTCAGGTACTCGATCCCCGCCGACAAGGTCGCCGAGTTCCAAGACGCGATCGCGAAGAGCTACGAACAGGCCGACCGCATCCTCGGCGAAGTGCTCGCCGGCGCGCCGCAGGACGCCAACGTGATCGTGTGCTCGGACCACGGCTTCCATGCCGAGTTCATCGACGCGCCGCGCGACGACGGCCTGTCCGGGCATCACCTCGACGGGCCGCCGGGAATCGTCGCGATGGCGGGGCCGGACGTGACGGCGGGCTTCGGGCAAGCCGCGATCCTCGAGGGCAAGGGCGACATCGAGGACGCCGGATTCATCTACGACGTCACGCCCATGGCCTTGGCGTTGCTCGGTGTGCCGACCGCGCGCGACATGCAGTCGCACGACGGTGGACCGCTGATGAAGCGCATGGTGAAGAAGGAGCGCCGCGAGGTCGCGAAGGGCGACAGCGTGCGCAGCCACGACGACGGCTTCCGCAAGGCGGCGTCGCACGGACCGAGCGTCGACAAGTCGGTGGTCGAGGACGCGAACCGCGCGTTGGCCGAACTCGGCTATCTCGGGATCACGTCGGACGACGAGGAAGAGCGCACGCGCCCGCCAGCCAAGAAGAAGCCGGCCGGCGAGACCAAACAGCCGCCCGCCCCGACCTCGACACCGACGGGCGGCGAATCCAAGAACTGATCCTGCGCGCCCGCGACGGCGGGGCTAGCAGGGGGCGCGATGGCGGATTCGGCTGCGCCGATCGGGCCGCCGAAAGTTTCGCACAGGGATTGAGCCTCGATCAGCCGATCCTAGAGTCAGCGCTTCATTGCACGGGAGTTCGCGATGTCTCAGCAGTCCATTCGCAGCACGGCTCGTTCGTTCGTTCTCGGTGAGGATGACGACGACGAGGACGACAAGGGGTGCGGTCACACGCCGCCCGCCAACAAGCAGGACTACGGCGCGCTGCTGACCCAGAAGATGGTCGAAGCGCGCACGATCCTGATCGCGAAGCCCGTCGACAAGGAACTGATGGAGAAGGTGACGGCGCAGTTGCTCGTGCTGTCGCACCTCGATCCGAACAAGGTCATCACGGTCTACGTGAACTCCCCGGGCGGCGACGCCGACTCGGGGTTCGCGATCTACGACATGATGCGCTTCGTCAAGGCGCCGGTCCGTACGGTCTGCGCGGGCCTGTGCGCCTCGGCCGGCATCATCATCTTCCTCGGTGGTGAAAAGGGTCAGCGCTTCTCGTTGCCGAGCTCGCGCTTCCTGATCCACCAGCCGTCGACCGCAGCATCGGGCCAAGCGTCCGACATCGAGATCACGGCGCGCGAGATCGTGAAGATCCGCGACAAGTACAACGAGATCGTCTCGGTCGAGACCGGCAAGCCGTCGAAGCAGATCCTGAAGGACGCCAATCGCGACTTCTGGCTGTCGGCGGGCGAGGCCAAGGAATACGGCTTGGTCGACAAGATCGTCACGAACCAGGGCGAGATGGACTGAGGCACAGAGGCGCCGAAGGCGCCGGACTCACCAGGTCAAGCCCGAGGGCACGCCGCGGCTTCGCCGCGGCGTGCCCTCGTTCGCATTCAGCCGCCACTCGCGCAAAGAGGTTCGAGGTGAGCGTGCGTCCTTACGGCGCGGCCCGCACCGATCCGCCGAGGCACCCGGGCACTCGCCACGATCACAGTGGTGCCGAGCCCTCGGCGCCACGCGAGGCTCGCGGGGATTCGAAGGTCGTCGATTTGAGCTCCGATCGACTCAGCATTGCCGCGACCTCCTCGTCCAGCACTTGCGGGAAGTCGTCGTAGAACTCGCCGACTGCCTGCATGGTGCGCGGCACGAGCAGCGCGACGACCTCGTCGGCGTATGCGAACAGCAAGCGATGGGCTTCGATCGACGCGATCGGCACCGCGGCGACGAGGCGCGCCGGCTTGCGGCGCGCGATGCAGCGCAACGCCGCGACCAACGTGGAGCCCGTCGCCGCTCCGTCGTCGACGACGATGACGACGCGCGAGCGCGGATCGATGCTCGGTCCTCGGCGCATGCGAGCGGCTCGTGCTCGCAGACGGATGAGTTCGGCCTCTCCCGCGGCTCGCACGTCTTCGGGGTGGAAGCCGAACTCCTGTGCGCGGTCGTCGACGATGATCTCGCCGTCGGCCGAGACGGCGCCGAGCGCGAGCTCCGCGTTGCCGGGCGCACCGATCTTGTGGGCGAAGACGAGATCCAACTCGCCGCGCAACTGCCGCGCGATCTCCGCACCGAGCGGGACGCCTCCGCGCGGAATCGCCAGCACGAGCGGGCGCGTGGTGCGCAAGTGTTCGAGAGCTGCCGCCAAGTGCTTGGCGGCGTCGACGCGATCGCGGAAGCGCATGATCGAGCTCCGGCCGGGAGAGCCAGGGAGCGGGTGACGATCAGCATGCCAGCCGAACCCGCGCTTGCCAGAGGCGGCGCGGCGATGGTGGGTTTTCGTCGGGGTACGGAACCGCGCCGAACTTCGCGGCTGGAACGATCACACGCTGCCGGATCCGTGCGTCATCGGATCGCCGAAACGCGCCGCGACCTTCGGGAACAACCAACGGCCCCAGAATCGCTGCAGCAGGCCGTCCGGCAGCTTCTTGCCGAGCCAACGCATCGGCTTCGAGATCAGCATCTTCATGAGCCAATCCGGCGCGATGCCGCGCGCGCGATGGCGCAACAAGAACACGTACGTGAGGAACGAGTGCTTCACGTCGCGCAGCGAGTTGAACACGTTCAAGTACGTGTCCTTCTCGCCGGTGATGACCCCGTCCTTCACCGCCTTGTCGTAGATCTCGGTGCCGGGGTAGTACGTCAGCGTGAAGATGTTCGTGCGCAAGAACTTCGGCAGCTCGAGCGTGTTCTTGATCGTCTCGAGCTGGTCGTCCTCGGTCTCGTACGGGTTGTCGATGATGAAGTCGGCCGTGACGCGGACGCCCTTCGGGATCGCGAAGGTCTCGAGGATGCGCAGGTGCTCTTGGACTTTCCGCATCGGCAGGAAGCGCTTGTAGATCTCGCGGTTCAGGCGGTCCGAGCCGCTTTGGATACCGATCTGGACCGTCGCCATGCCGCTGTCGATCAGCAGCTCGAGCTTCTCTTGGCTGATCGACGCGGGGATCGCGGAGCAACCCCAGGTCAAACCGACTTCGGCCTTGTAGCGCTTCGCGAAGTACTCGAGGTCGGGCAGCTTGCGCGCGAAGAAGTCGTCGTCGCTGAACGACACGTGCTTCAAGAACGGGTAGCGCTGCGTGCGCTGCTTGATCTCGTCGAGCACACTGTCGACCGAGCGGTAGCGCAGCTTGCGCGGGCGGTCGACGCCGTTGTTGTACGTGTTGACGAAGTAGTTGTTGTAGCAGTACGTGCACACGAACGGACAGCCGCGCGTCGCGAGCACGAAGTACGCCGGCTCGTCGAAGTAGTACACGGTGTGGTACTTGCGCATGAGTTCCTCCGTCAGCGGGAGGATCTTGCGGCCTTCGTCGAGGATCCAGCAGTCGTCGATCTCGTAGTCGGGGTACGGATGGACGTCGAGGTTCATCTGCAGACCGCGCAGCGGGTTGTTCACCAGCTTGCCGTCGACGATGAACGAGAAGTTCTGCACGTCGTGGTAGGGCTCGCCGCGCTCCATCTTGTTGATGAGCTCGACGATGGCCTCTTCGCACTCGCCGCGCGCCGCGATGTCGCAGTACTGCAGCGAGTGCTTCGTGCGCGCGGTCGCGTGGATGCCACCCCACATGATCTTCTTGTCGGGGAAGCGCGCGCGCAGGTAGCGCGTGACGTCGAGCGCGCGGTCCTCGTAGCACGAGTACAGCGAGACGGCGAACAGGTCGTGCGTGCCGAGCAGTGCTTCGAGGTCCGGCGTGATCTCGATCTGCGCCGTGCCGTAGAACGGCAGGAAGAACTGGCTGACGTGATGGCCGGCCTGCTTCAGGCACGCCGCGATCAGGCGCGAGCCTTCACCGGAGAGCTCGTCGCAGAAATTGAAGAGCGCGATCCTCATCGTGCCCGCACGCCTCCGTCGCCTAGGGTCGCCCTCTCGGATGGCGCCGAGGCGGGCTTGGTTCGAGTTCTGGCCGCGCCGTCGGGGCGCCGTGCCGGGTCCAGTTCCACTGGTCGGATCGGGCGTTCTCGGGCGACGTAGGCCCCAGGGATAGCATTCGATCTCGTTCCTGGCGCGAACTTTCTGGCGCGACGACCATCTCTGCGAAGGCAGTTCCGCCTGGACCTCCGACCGACGGGCTCGATCGGCGACGAATGGCGGGACTTCCCAGCGCCGGAGGGGGCGGACATCTGCCATGCACCGCTGGTCGGAGCGCGCGCCGACTGCGAGCGATTTCGCGGTCCTTGGCCCCGATCGAGCCGGGCTATCATCCGCGCCCCTTGCGAGTTCGAGCACTCGCCGAGCCCCTCCCATGAATCAGCGCCGTGTCCTCGTCGCGCTGGCCGTTTGCGCGTTCCTTGCCCTGTGTTGGATCCCGACCGGACTGCTGCTCGCGTCCGGCTTCGTCGCGGACGGCAGTCCGACCCTCGCGCACCTGAAAGCGCTGTTTGTCGACCCCGTCAACGGGGCCTACGACCCCCGCGTCGTCGGCCTGCTGCGCAACACGATGATCATCGGGGTCGGGGCCGCATTCGCCTCGACCCTGCTCGCACTGCCCGCGGCGTGGTTGCTCGCCCGCACGCGGTTGCCGGGTTCGGGGTTGTTCGGGTTCCTGCTGATGGCCCCGCTGATCGTGCCGCCGTACGTCCACGGTATCGCGATCACGCAGTTCTTGTGGGATCTCGGCAAAGCCGAGTGGTTGGTGCGGGCCGGCATCACGCTGCCCGAGCTCGGTGGCCATGTCGGCGCCATCGTGCTGCTGACCGTGTCGTTGTTCCCGATGGCATTGCTGCTGTGCGCGAAGGGCTTCCGCGGAGTGGATGGCAACGCGGAGGACGCGGCGGTCTTGGCCCGCGGCCCGTGGTCGGCGTTCTTGCGCGTGTCGATCCCGCTCGCGCTGCCCTCGATCCTCGCCGGATTCCTGTTCGTGTTCGTCTTCGCCGTGTCCGAGTTCGGGATCCCGGATTTCCTGTCGTTCGCGTACCCGCAGATCGCGGCGCGCCAGGTGTTCGCGACCGAGATTTTCATGCAGTTCTCGAAGGCCCGGAACTCCGAACTCGCCGCGGTCTCGTCGTTGCCGCTCGTGTTGATCGTCGGCGTCGCCGCATATGCGCTGCTGCGGCTCGAGACGCGCGAGGATCGCGTCGGCCGCGGCGTGATGGCGGTCGAGCCCAGGACGCGCGAGCTCGGTCGCTGGAAGCCCGTCGCGCTCGCGTATCTCGGGCTGCTGGTGACGACGACGGCCGTGGTGCCACTCGCGCAGCTCGTGCATTGGGCGTTCCGCGACGGTCCGAACGGACGATTCGCCGAAATGCGTTCCGCGTTCCGCGACGCCGGCGCCGACATCGGCCGCTCGTTCCTGCTCGCGCTCGGCGCGGCGCTGTTGATGGTCGTGATCGCGACTCCGCTCGCGCACGCGTTCGAACGCGCGCGGTCGAGCCAAGTCCGCATGCGCCTCGCGCTGTTCGCGTTCCTGCCGATCGCGTTCCCGGCGATGTTGTTGACGATCGGCGAGATCCGCATGTGGAACCGGATCCCCGGGCCGGTCTACGACTCGGTCGCGTTGGTGTTGTTGACCTACGTCGCGCGCTTCCTGCCGCTCGCGTTCCTGAACCTGCGCGCGGGGATCCGTGGCTTCGATGCCGCGCAGGAAGATGCCGCGCGGCTGTCGGGTCGCAGCTACCTGTCGATCCTCGTGCGCGTGGTGGGGCCGGGGATCGCGCCGACGTTGGCGTCGGCGGTGCTGATCGGGTTCGTGCTGTCGATGCGCGAACTCGACTCGGTCGCGATCTTGCCGCGGGGTTCCGACACCTTGCCGATGCGCGTGTATTCGATGGTCCACACCGTGCGCGAACCCGTGGTGGCGTCCTTGTGCCTCGTGTTGGTCGCCGCGTCCGCGGTTCCGCTGCTGGTTTGGCGCTACGTGCTCGGCAAGCGGGTGCGCGTCTTGTGAAGCCTTGATGGCTTGGCCATACTGCCCGGGATCGGAAGCGCGCGACGGAACGCGGTCGGCCAAGCCTCGTCGGGAGGCCGCCATCGCTTGGCCGCGCGGGCCGAAGGACCCCGAGGAGGAACGATGGACTACCCGCTGCGAACGCTGGCCTACCTCGCGGAGCTGATCTACCCGCCCAAGGCTCATACGCCACAGGACTTGCAGCGCTTTCACACGGCTGCGTTCCAGGACTCGGCGTGCCTCTACCAGAACTTCCAACTCCATGCGGGTGGGGCGACGCTGTCGAATCCGCCGACGGCGCAGAACCAAGTCTCCGCGTTGACGATCATCGGCGACCGGATCCAACTGCGCGAAGAGTTGACCGGCATCGCTCGCGAAGAGTTCCAAGCGAAGCTGACGCGCGCCACGGCGCTCGCGTTCGAAGTGCTCGGCGTCGGCCAGATCCCAGTGCAGAACTTCGTGGTGCGCACGCTCGTGAACCCGCGCAACTTCTACGACTCGCGCGAGTTCGTCGCGCGCAGCCTCTTCAACATGGAGGAGGAGGACTTCAATTGCCTGCAGCGCAAGCCGGAGATCCTGGGCTTGCGGTTCGTGTTCCCGCAGACGTCCGACAACCGTGGCGTCTTCAACGTGCGCGTCGAGTCGTACGCGACGGAGCCGCGCTCGTTGTTCATCGAGAACGTCGGCATGTTCAAGTCGCTCGTCACGGCCGGCAACGTCGAGGACCTGACCTCGAACTTCTTCTCGACCTACGACTACATCGACGGCCAGCTCATCGACTTCCTCGCGCAGTTCGACGGCAAGGACCAACCGCCCTCGCCGTGACGTCGTGAGTGTGGACGAGGTCCGCCGCGCGCTGCTCGTCTGCGAACGAAACGACCCCGGCACCGCACGCGGAGCCGGGGTCGTTTCGCGTTCAACAGGTTCCTGACTCAGCGAACCAACGTCGGGTCGCGCACCGTGCCGTCGTCGGACGGATGCTCGACCGTGTCGAAGATCCACTTGTCGAAGCCCCAGCAGCTTTCCGGCGGGTCGAACGACTGGTCGCCGTTCGCCATCGCCATGGTCGCGAGATGGCCCGGATCGGCGACCTTCTCGTGGCAGCCCTGGATCAGCTTCGGAAGCACCGTGATGATCATTTCCTTCCGGCGCGCGCTCGTCGTTTCCTGGCCGAACAGGTAGCCGAGGCCGGGGATGTCACCGAGCCACGGCGCCTTGTTGTTCGAGCGCACGTCTTCGGTCCGCGTCAGGCCGCCGAACACGAACGGCTGGCCGTCGACCAGGCGCTGCTTCGACGTGATCGTGCGCGTGGAGATGATCGGCGTGCCCTGCGGCGTCGTGCCCGACAACTCCGTCGACGAGAACGTGAACTGGACTTCCGCGGACTCCATGCCGACGACCGGTGTCACCGTCAGCGACAGACCGACCTGATTCGTCGCCGTGGACGAGGCCAGGCGGTGCTTCAGCGTGCGGTTGTGCGTGAAGTTCTGGTCGGCGATGCTGCCGCCGGCCGGGTTCTTGTCGAGCAACGCCGGCTTGGTGCCGAACGGACCCGGATCGGACGGAGCCACCGCGAACGACAGGAACTGCGTCGTGGACGACCAGGTCGCCGTGCGCGCGTTGCGCACGAAGATTTCCGGTTCGGCCAGCGAACGCGCCTTGCCCTTCACGCGCAGGAAGTCGAGGTACGCCGTCGTCAGCACGTAGTTCGCCGACAGCAGGTACTGCGACGAGTCGTTCGTGATCGAGTGCGTGCCCGGATTGATGACGGTCGTGGTGCCGAGGTTCGGATCGAAGAAGCCGGTCGCGTTGCGATAACGCGTGTAGGAATCCTGACCCGAGAAGATCGCCTGGAACAGCGAGCGGCCGGGGCCGTTCTTCCACGCGATCCAGTCGACGCCGAGCTTGAGGTCGTTCGAGGTGTCGACCTCGTAGATGCGGACCTTCAGGTGGGCCTGGGGCGGCGGCTGGTCGAGTTCCTCGCACGCGGCGATGAACTTCTCGACCCTATAGGGTTCGTCACGACGCAAGACGCGGTTGCCGTTCGTGTCGGTGAACGTCGCGCCTTCACCGGCGTAGAACGACGCGATGGCGTCGAACGTCTCGACCGGGCGGAACTTGGCCCGGTACTCACCGGTCGCCGAGCCGTCGCGGACTTCCTGGATCCACGCCTGATCGAGCTGCTTCGCGGCTTCCTCGATATGAGGCAGCATGAACGCGGGGCAGATGACCTGCAGCCAGTACTTCTTCGTGACCTTGTCCTGGATCACTTCCGCGCGACCGCCTTCCTTGCCGCACACGGTGCGAAAGACGTTGCGGATCTCGCGCGGAACGACGGTGTTCAACGGGAACACCGCGGTGACGAAGTCGTTGATCAGGTTCTTCTGGTTGACGCGCAGGACCTTCACGACACCCGAATCCGGGTTCACGTTGATCTGCTCGTCCTGGTTGAAGTAGTCATCGATGCGGCTCGTGCCTTCACCGGTGGAGAAGCCGCCGCCCGGACTGGTGTCGCCGCGGCGATTCTGCACGCCGGTGGCTTCGTCAGGATTCAGTTTCTTGTTCTGGGCGGACGCGACTCCGGCGAATGCCAGGGCGGCGCCGACCATCAGCACGATGTGTTTCATGGTCTTGGTTCCTTCGTTCGTGTGCATGGATCAGTCTTCGACGCCGTCGAGGAAGCCGGGCGCGTTTTCCATCGCCTTGGTCGACTTCTCGCCCTTCGCGCGCTGCTCGAGGTCGACGTCGGCGTCCGACTGGTTCGCCTGCGCTTCCAGCGTGCGGCAGGTCAACGTCGTGACGACCATCGTCTTCTGGTCGAGGCGCGACTCGCCGCCGAACAGGTAACCGATCCACGGCAGATCGCCGAGGAACGGGACCTTGTTCGTCGAGTCCGCGCGGCGCTGCATCACCGCGCCGCCGATGCTGATCGTGCGGCCGTTGTGCGGAACCTTGAACACGGTGTCGATCGCGTGGCTGTGGAGGACCGGCGTGCCGTCATCGGCGTAGCCGGTGTGCGACACGAGCGACATGACCAGCGGAACCGTCGCGCCGATCTGGTTGATGATCGGCGTGAACGTGATCGTGAAGCCCGAGGTCACCGAGCCGAGCGCGCGCGACGCCAAGGACGGCGACACCGTGCGGTTGTCCGGATGATCCGCGAGCAGCGCGAGTTCGGTGTCGGTGATCTGACCGCCGGCCGAAGTGTCGACGACGCCTTCGAGCGTGCCGAACGGATCGAGCGGCTCGAGGCGTTGGCCGCCACGAAGATCGCCCGCTTCCTGCATGCGGTGGAACAGGATCTGATCGCCGACCGTCAGCGTTGCCGGCGTGCGGTTCAGCGCGACGAGCTTCGACTGCGTCATGACGCGGGCCTTGCCCTGCGTCACCAGGAAGTCGAAGAACGCCGACGAGACGTCGAGCATGTAGGCCGAATTGCGACCGCTGCTGTTCATCTCGGCGCCGGGCAGACCGAACGTGCCCTGGCCCGAGTTGTAGATCAGCGTGTCCTGGTTGCCGTTGAAGGTCGTGACCTTCTCCTTCTGGTAGAAGGCGCCGATCGCCGCGAGATTGCGGCCGGGGCCGTTCTTCCACGCGATGAAGTCGAGGCCGAGCTGGCCGTCGTCGCTGACGTCGATCTCGTAGACGGTCACCTGGATCTCGAGCGACTTGGTCGGGAAGTCGAAGATCGGCCAGTGCTCGACGATGTTGTCGATGCCCGACGGCGCGTCCTCGATGAACGCGGCGTTGATCTCGGTGTCGGCGCCGATCGTGACGGTGTTGGTGCCGTACGTGTTGATGATCTCCGAGACACCCGCGTCCGCGACGTCGCGGTGCTTGAAGCGGTAGATCACGCGCTTCGTGCCCGACGACGTGGTCATGCTCGGGCGGTCGATCGTCGCCATCAGCGCGTCGAGGCCGGGGATCTGGTACTCCGGCACGACGACGAGCAGGCGCCCGCCGTTCATGTCCGGATTCGCGAACGAGTAGAACGCGCTCTCCTCGATCTCGATCGTGCGGCGCACGAAGCGGATCACGGCGTACGGGTTCACGTTCTTGAACTCGTAGACCTTCGGAACGTATCGGTTCGTCTGCGCCTTGTTCGAGGTGCGCAGGATCTTCACGAGGTTGGTCGGCAGTTCCGTCGGAGCCATCGCCGCATTGCCGTTGACCTTGGCGTCCTGCGCGAGCGCAGAACCGCAAAGACCTGCGATTGCCCCGAGAACGGCCATCGTCGTCGCCATTCTCATCCGAACACTCCTCCTTCAAGCAGCCCTGGAGTGAAGACTCACGTCGCACCGAGCGACGTACTCGCCTTCGCCCCCCGTATGCGCGCCGATCGGAGATCCGTTCGGTGCGCGTCGAGCGTCTCGCGGTGCGGTGTTCGACGTGGGCTCGCGCCCACGACCGACCGCGCGACGCATGCTGGTGTCACGATCCCGCGTCAGGCGGGGGTTGCGACACGAACTTCTCCTCGTCGTCGCGTGCCGGTCGCGAGTTCACGCGGCCGAGGTACGCGTTGACGTAACACGCGCGCTGACTCTTGCCAGCGGCGTCGGGTCGATCGAATTCGGCGGTGACGAGCCACACGCCGAGCTTGAGCTCGTCGAGCACGTATCGCGCTCGCACCGCCTTCGTGTTCTGAGCGAAGTGAGCTTTGGCGATGCGGATCGCGTCGGCTTCGGAGATCACTCCGTTCGAGTCGCGGTCGAACGCAGGCGGGTCCTTCACGACGAAGGGCGCGGCCTCGGACGCGATCGGCATCGAACCTTGGATCTCCTCGCCGAGCTCGGGGCGGTAGACCGTGATGAGTCGGTATTCACCCTCGGCACGAGCGGCGAGCGGCAGCACGAACTTGCGCGACATCGTGGCGCCGGGCTCGAGCACGTTGAACTCGATCGGCTCGAGGGGTGATGCGACGAACTCGACGCGCAGCGGCTCCGGCGAGCGCGTCGTGAACAAGTTGAACTCGAGCGTCTCGCGGGCTGGCATCACCAGCGACACGGAGCTATCGCCCGCGTTGGTCACCGACACGTTCGCCACCACGGGTGCGTTGCGCGCATATTCAGTGGCGTCGACCTCGATGGTGACCGTGAGGTTCGGCAGGCCGTCCTCGAGGTCGGCTTGCCCCAATCCCGTACAGCCGGCGAGCATGACGAGACCGAGCAAGGGTGCCGGGAAACGAGGAGTCGAGCGGTTCATCGGTGAGTCCGTGGGGGCGAGGGGCGGGAAACTAGGGACGTGACGCCCCGGGTGCGTGAAGACCACGTGAAGACACCGGCAAAAGACCGTGTGACGAGTCGCGAGTCCATTCGTCGCGCCAGAAGCAAAGGGAAGGCCTTCGCACGCAGCACCGGCAGCAGCACCCCAGATGCGGGGTGATCCTAGGATCGCGACTTCACGGTACAAGTCTCGCGTGGATCGGAACTTGCCCGAGATCGGAAGGTGTGGCCACGGCACGGACGCGGCAATGACCCTCGCTCCCTTGCCGTCGTCAAGGATTCCCACTCGAGCCGAGTTCGGCGCGAAACATTCCGCGGCGGCAACGCCCCGAATTCGCTCGGTCATGAACCGCGAACGGCGTCAAACCGCCGCAGACCCTCGAGTTCCGCGCGTTCGAGGCGGTAGCGCATGACGTGGATGAGGTAGTGCCGAGCGCGGTCGACCCCGAGGTCGGGCCGCGACGATGCGTACGCATCGAGTCGAGTGCGCCCGCGCTCGTACGCCGCGGTCAAGATCGGATGAAGCGCAGCGGCCGTTGCCTCGTCGCGGGCGAGCCAGACGGCCCAGACGAACGGCAACCCGGACCACTGAGTCCAGGCGTCGCCGAGATCCCAAGCCGGCGCACCGGCTCGATCGAGAGCGAGCGCCTTGTCGCCGATGACGAGCGTTGCTTCGACGCGGTCCGCCCGTCCCTGGTCCGGATCGGGCGCGATGCCGACCGGCACGAACTCGACGTCGTCGCGTTCGAGGATGCGGCCGTACGCGATGCGCGTGAGGGCCGCCGCGGTCAGGCTGGCTCCGTCGAGCGCGACGCGCTTCGCGCGCTTCACGTCGTCACGGCCGAACACCTTGACCGAGAGCACGGGGCCGAGGCTCGCGATGCACAAGTCCGGCACGATCACGCGCTCGGGATGGCGCAGCGCCTCGACCGACGACACCAAGGCCGCGTCGAGCCGGCCCTCGTCGAGTTCACGCGCGAGTCGACTCGGCACGTCCTCGCGGAAGTCGACGACGCGCTCCGCAGCCAGACCTTCGACCAGCGGCCTCGCGTTCAGATACGGCACCGAGCCGACGCGCAAGCGCTGCTGCGTCACGGTGCGCGCTCCGGCATGACCTTCAGAGTTTGCGTCAACGCCGCGAACGCAGCATCGGCGAGCAGCGCGTGACCGCGCGCGTTCGGATGCGGATCGGTGGCGCTGTTGCGCAACGACGTGTCGTGGACGTCGTCGAGTCGGATGCTCGCGTAGGGGATGCCGAGAGCGCTCGACGCTTCGCGGATCGGTTCGAACGCGTTCAGATCGAGGACGGCCAACGCGAACCGATGGGTCTGCGCGAGCTTCGCGAACTCCGCGTAGATCTGCGCCGTGGTCGCGATCCCGCGCTTCATGTCGAGGTAGAGCTTGCGCGCGTCCTCGACTTCCGCCGGCTGATGGCGGAACAGCTCGAGATAGACGATCAGGTCGTGCAGATGCGGGAAGCAGGTCTTCACGCACGCGCCGCTGGTGCCGTTCAACGCCACGCGCGCGAGCACGCCCTGGTTCTCGAAGCGCTGTTCGGCGAGTCGCGTCAGCGGCGCGGATTCGTCGGGGTACATCTCGACGTCGTTGACGTTGAACACGATCACGACGACATCGGGCGCCAGCGCGAGTCCGTGGCGCCGGAAGCGTTCGTACTCGTGCCCCGCATGCAATCCGGGCACGGAGAGGTTGACGACCTCGACCTGCCGCCGCGTGCCGTACCACGCGGCGAGACGGCGCTCGAGCTGTGCGCGCAGTCCGTCGGTTTCGTCGACGCCCCAGCCGAACGCGACCGAATCGCCGAGCATGGCGACGCGCACCGTGCTCTCGGGCTTCGTCGTGGCGATCTCGGGTCCCCGGAAGCCGAGCGCGTTGATCGCGTACGGCGGTGTGGTGTCGGCGTTCGAACCCGGGATCGGTTCGGGATACGAGAACGTCGGGATGTCCTGATTCACGCGCAGACACGACGCCGCGAAGCGCCGGTTGTTCTCGAAGTGCGAGATCCCGAACGGATCGACCGCGCCGACGGCGAGGTCGGCGACCTTCAGGGCGAACAGCGTCGCGACCAGGGCGAGAGCGCCCCGGACGATCCAACGCTTCACGCGACCGTCTCCTCGACCGCGATCACGTTGTAGAGCGTGTCGCGCTCGACCGGCTCGAACCCGGCGTCGTGCAGCAATCGCACGAGGTCCTTGCGCGTCATCGCCATCGGCGTGGTCGCTCCGGCGTCGTGATAGATGCGCTCCTCGGTCACGGTGCCGTCGATGTCGTCCGCGCCGAACGCCAGCGCCATCTGGGCGACCGGGATGCCGAGCATGATCCAGTAGGCCTTGACGTGCGGGATGTTGTCGAGGAACAGCCGCGCGACCGCGACGTTCTTGAGGTCGTCGTGTGCCGTCGGGGCCGGCAAATGCGCCATGTCGCTGTTGTCGGGATGGAACGACAACGGGATGAACGTCTGGAAGCCACTGGTCTCGTCTTGCAACGCGCGCAGGCGATGCAGGTGATCGACGCGCTCGTCCAGCGTCTCGATGTGGCCGTAGAGCATCGTGCAGTTGCTGCGCAGGCCGGCGCGATGCGCCTCGCGCGCGATCTCGAGCCAACGCTCCGCGCCGATCTTCAACGGGAAGATCTCGCGATGCACGCGCTCGGCGAAGATCTCGGCGCCACCGCCCGGCAGTGAATCGAGGCCTGCTTCCTTCAGTTCGGCGAAGACCTCGGGCAGCGACTTGTTCGCGACGCTCGCGATCTCGTCGATCTCGACCATCGTGAACGCCTTGACGTGGATCGACGGTCGCGCCGCCTTCACCGCGCGCAGCAAGTCCAGGTAGTACGAGTACGGCAGCTTCGGCCAGATCCCCGCGACCATGTGGACTTCGGTCACGGGCTCGTGCAGCCGCTCGCGGATCTTCTGCGCGGCTTCGTCCGGCGTCATGCAGTACGCGCCGGCTTGGCCGGGCAAGCGCTGGAACGCGCAGAACGAACACAGCTTGTTGCAGAGGTTCGTGTAGTTGATGTGTTGGTTGACGTTGAAGTACGCGCGGTTGCCATGCATGCGTCGACGGACCACGTCCGCGAGCGCTCCGACCGCGTTCAAGTCTTCGGCGGCGTACAGACGCAGCGCGTCGTCCTGATCGAGGCGCACGCGCGCCAAGACCTTGTCGGCCACGTCTTCCAAGCCGGCCGCGCGCGCGCGTTCTCGAACCAGGGACTCGTTCATGCGACGTGCTCCGCGCGCGCGTGGACCGGGCCGCGCGCGTCGACGATCTCGTAGTAGAAATTGCGTCGGCGCGGCTCGAAGCCGGCGGCGCGGATCTGACGCTCGATCTCGTCGAGCTGCACCAACTCGAACGTGCCGGCGGCCGAGACCACGTTCTCTTCCATCATTCCGCCGCCGAAGTCGTTCACGCCGAAACGCAGCGACAACTGCGCGGCCTTCGCGCCTTGCGTGACGTAGCTCGCCTGGATGTTCGGGACGTCGTGCAGCATCAATCGCGCGATCGCGACCACGCGGAAGTACGTCGCGGGCGTGGTCTTCTCGGCCTCGAGCACGGTGCCTTGCGTGTTCTGGTAGTTCCAGCACGCGAACGCCGTGAAGCCGCCGGTCTCGCTCTGCAGCTCGCGCAGTCGCATCAAGTGTTCGATGCGCTCGGCCGGGGTCTCGACGTGGCCGAACATCATCGTCGCTGTCGTCTTCAGGCCCTGAGCGTGCGCGCGACGCATGACGTCGAGCCACTCGTCGCTCGAGGTCTTCTTCGGAGCGATCACGGCGCGCACGCGGTCGACGAGGATCTCGGCGCCGCCGCCGGGGATCGAGTCCATGCCGGCCGCCTTCAAGCGCGCGATGACGTCGTCGACCGAGCACTTGTCGATCAGCGACAAGTGGTGGATCTCGGGTGGGGACATCGCGTGCAGATGCAGGTTCGGGTAGCGCGCGCGCAGGTCGCGCAACAGCTCCGCGTACCACTCCGTCTTCAAGTGCGGGTGGTGCCCGCCTTGCATCAGCACGAGGTTGCCGCCACACGCGGTCAGCTCGTCGAGCTTCGCGTAGATCGTCTCGCGCGGCAGCACGTACGTCTCGGGGTCGGTCGGGCGGCGGTAGAACGCGCAGAACGAGCAGTCGGTCACGCAGACGTTCGTCGGGTTGATGTTGCGGTCGACGATGTACGTCACGACCGGTTCGGGGTGCAGCCGACGGCGCACGTGGTCCGCGAGCACCCCGAGCAGCGGGAGGTCCGCATGTTCATGCAGGAACAAGCCGTCGTCGGCGGTCAGCGGCAACTCACCGTAGACCTTGTCGGCGAGGGTGGTGAGTCGCTTCGCGACGTCCGCGGTGCGCATGGAATCGGGGCTCCGATGGGGAGGCGGATGATAGCCAAGGGATCCGGACCGGCCATCCTGGGCAACGCGTCGCAGGCCCGCGGGCTGCCGCGCTCGCGACGGCATCGAGGCCGTCGTTGAGTCCGCGCGCGCCGAGCGGTACACCTTCCCGATTCGAATCGACTCGACCGCCGACGGAGTGCCCGATGCCCGCCCCCGATGTCATGGAGAAGATCGTCTCCCTCAGCAAGCGCCGGGGCTTCGTCTACCCGTCGAGCGAGATCTACGGCGGGATCGGCTCGTGTTGGGACTACGGCCCGCTGGGCGCCGAGCTGAAGCGCAACGTCAAGAGCGCGTGGTGGCAGGCGCTCGTGCATCGCCGCGACGACGTCGTCGGGCTCGACTCGTCGATCCTGCAATCGCCACGCGTCTGGGAAGCCTCCGGCCACGTGCAGAACTTCACGGACCCGCTCGTCGACTGCAAGGAATGCAAGGCTCGCCTGCGCGCCGACCACATCGACAAGCTCCAATGCGGCAACAAGGCCTACCCGGGTCGCGCGGCGAGCAAGTGCAAGGACGCCGGCAACTTCACCGAAGCGCGCCAGTTCAACTTGATGTTCAAGACGTTCATGGGCCCGGTCGAGGATTCGGCCGCGCAGGCCTACCTGCGCCCGGAGACGGCGCAGGGCATCTTCATCAACTTCATGAACGTGCTGAACAGCGCGCGACAGAAGCCGCCGTTCGGCATCGCGCAGATCGGCAAGTCGTTCCGCAACGAGATCACCCCGGGCAACTTCATCTTCCGCACGCGCGAGTTCGAGCAGATGGAGATGGAGTTCTTCACCCCGCCCGAGGATTGGGAGCGTTGGTACGCGTACTGGCGCGAGCAGCGCTTCCAGTGGTACGTCGACCTCGGCATGGATCCGGCCAAACTGCGCATGCGCGACCACGCGTCGGACGAACTCGCGCACTACGCGTCGGCCTGCGCCGACGTCGAGTACGAGTTCCCGTTCGGCTGGAGCGAACTGGAAGGCATCGCCGCGCGCGGTGACTTCGACCTCGCGCAGCACGAGAAGCACTCGGGCAAGGACCTCAAGTTCTTCGACGAAGCGGCCAAGCGGCACTACCTCCCGTACGTGATCGAGCCCGCCGCGGGCGTCGATCGCGCGACGCTCGCGTTCATGGTCGACGCCTATCGCGAAGAAGTCGTGGACGGCGAAACGCGCGTCGTGATGCGCTTCCACCCGCGCCTCGCGCCGACCAAGGTCGCCGTGTTCCCGCTGGTGAAGAAAGAAGGCATGCCGGAGCGCGCACACGCGATCGCCGACGGTCTGCGCAAGCACTTCACGGTGTTCTACGACGAGTCCGGCGCGGTCGGCCGTCGCTACCGCCGGCAGGACGAAGTCGGAACGCCGTTCTGCATCACGGTGGACGGCGAGACGGCGACGGCGAACACGGTCACGGTGCGCGAGCGCGATTCGATGCAGCAGACGCGTGTGAACGTCGATCGAGTCGCGGCGCTGCTGCTCGAGAAGATGGCGTGATCGGACAATGACCGAGGCCGACGCTCCGCGCAGGACCGAAACCGTCGTCAACGGCATCCCGGTGTCCACCGGAGTTGGCGTCGGTCCGCTGTTCGTGTTCGCGGAGAGCTTCGCCTTCGACGCGCCGGCGTATTGCCTGATGCCCGAAGCGATCGCGCCCGAAGTCGAGCGCCTGAAGCGCGCGATCGTCGCCGCCAAGGACGACCTCGATCACCTGCGCGCCGAAGCGGCGTTGAAGGTCGGTGAACAGGACGCCCGCATCTTCCTGCTGCACCGACAGATGCTCGACGACTCGTCGTTCCAGACCCAGATCGAGCGCGGGATCCGTGAGGACAAGATCAACGCCGAGGCCGCGGTGTCGGCCGTGGTGTCGCGTCTGTCCGACGCGTTCGCGCGGCTCGAGGACGAGATCGCGCGCGACCGCGCCACCGACATCCGCGATGTCGGCCGCTTGGTGATGCGCAACCTCGGCAATCGCGATCCGTCGACGTTGGTCGCGCCCGGCGAGAAGTACGTGCTGGTCACGCGCGAGCTGTTCCCGTCCGACGCCGCGAACCTCGACAAGGACCGGCTCGCCGCCATCGTGACCGAGATCGGCGGCAAGGCGTCGCACGCGGCGATCCTCGCGCGAGCGCTCGGCATTCCTGCGGTGACCGGCCTCAATCATTTCGACGAACTCGCGAAGCGCGGTGGCTCGACGCTGATCGTCGATGGTCGCGACGGGACCGTCGTCATCGACCCCATGCCCGAAACGCTCGAGCGCTATCGCAAGCGCGGCCAAGCCTTCGATCGCATCCGCGAGTCGCTCGCCGCCGGTCCGAGTCTGCCGGGTCAGACGCGCGACGAAGTTCCGGTCGAGCTGCTGATCAACGTCGAGAATCCGGGCGACGTCCTGCCCGATCGGCTGGACGGCTTGGCCGGGATCGGTCTGTATCGCACCGAGTTCATCTACATGAACCGGCCGTTCTTCCCGTCGGAGGACGAGCAGCTCGCGGTCTATCAGCAGGTGCTGAAGCGAGCGGGTGGCCGCGAGGTCGTCTTCCGCACGATCGACGTCGGCGGCGACAAGCCGCTGCCGTACTTCCGCGTCGATCGCGAGGACAACCCGGCGCTCGGCTGGCGCGGCTTCCGTATCAGCGACCAATGGCCCGACCTGTTCATCGCGCAGATGCGGGCGCTGTTGCGCGCGTCGGCCTACGGCAACGTGAAGATCATGCTGCCGATGATCTCGACCGTCGAAGAAGTGCGTCGTGCCCAGGCGATCGTGCAGGACTTGAAGAGCGACTTGAAGCGGCGCGGGACGCCGATCGCTCCGAAGGTCCAGGTCGGAGTGATGGTCGAAGTCCCGGCCGCCGCGATCGCGATCGAGTCCTTGCTGCGCGAAGCCGACTTCGTCTCGATCGGTTCCAACGACCTGATCCAGTACTTGATGGCCGTCGATCGCAACAACGCGCGCGTCGCGTCGCTGTACCAAGAGCTGAATCCGAGCGTGCTGAAGGTCATCGCGAACGTGATCCGCGCCGCGAACCGCGTCGGCAAGGAAGTCTCGCTGTGCGGCGAAATGGCCGGGAACTTCTACTGCACGCTGGTCCTGCTCGGACTCGGGTTGCGACGGTTCTCGATGGCGCGTCACTACCTGACCGGAGTCGGTCGTCTGTTGCGCGCCGTCAGCATCGACGAGGCCGAAGCGGCCGCGCGACGCGCGCTGAACTTCTACACGACCGGAGAGGTCAAGGCGTTCCTGGGCGCCCGGACCCGCGACATCTTCCAGTCGATCGGCGTGACCATCGACGAATCGGATCTCGAGTAGCGCGGGAGCATCGAGACAGGCGGGGAGCGGGAATCGTGTCGGACGCGGGGGACGGCGCGGAAGTCGACGAAGTCGGGGGAACCGGACCTTCATTCGATGCGTCGGAAAGCCGATCGAGGGGATGCCGCGCTCGGTGACCCGGCCGAACTCGCGGTTTCGAGCGTTCGCAGGATCGTCCTCAAGTGCGGCGGCGCGCCGTCGAATCAAGGCGAGGACGAGTTTCCTTCGGGGGCCAGCATGGGTCAGACGGAAAGAGATGGCGGATTCGAGATCGGTGCGGTCCACGACGGCGCCGCGATCCGGATCGTGCTGAAGCAGGCCACGCTCAACTACGACGTGTCGGACCCGCTGAAGAGCGCGCTGAAAGAGTACGTCTCGCGCTACCTCGACGAGGGTTACCGCAACTTCGTGCTGCACCTCGGCGCCGTGTCGATGATCGATTCGTGCGGCGTCGGCGTCCTGATCGCGCTGCACCACCAGGTCACCGCGGCCGGCGGCGTGCTCGCGTGTTCCGACGCGACGCCGTTCGTCGTCAAGGTCCTGAAGATGATGCGCCTCGATCGCTTCTTGCAGTTGTTCGCGAGCGAAGAGAAAGCGCTGAAGGCCGTCGCCGACGTGGCCTGACTCCGCGCAAACCACGCGGTTCGAGCCGAGCACGGCCGCATCGGCGGAGGCTTCCTGTCGGCGCGGTCGAATCGTCGGCTCGAACGCGGGATCGACCCCACGGATCCAGCCCACGAATCCACCGACGCCGCCTGCGACCCTCGCGTTCGCCGTCCAACAAGTTCGAGGCGCACCTTCCGCCTCCAGCTCGCGCTCGTTTCAATCGCGCCATGGCGAATCGGCGGGCCGTTTGGTCGTGGGCGCTCTACGACCTCGCGAACACGATCTTCTACGGCGTCGTCGTCACCGGCTACCTGCCGGGGTACGTGATCGATGGCATGTGCGGCGGCGAGCACGCGCCGTTCGCCCTGGCGTTCTACCCGGCCATGATCCTCGCCGGTCTGGTCTCGCCGGCGCTCGGTGAGCTCGCGGACTCGCACGGCGTGTCGAAGCGGGCCACCGTCGCGGCGTCGGTCGTCTGCATCGCGGCGACGTTCGCGCTGCCGCTGCAGAGCGAGCCGTTGCCGTTGCTCGCGTGGTTCGCGCTCGCCCTGTTCTCGTACCAGTCCGCGCTCGTGTTCTACAACGCGCTGCTGCCGACGGTGTCGGACGTGCGGACCGAGGGCGCGGTGTCGGGGCTCGGCACCGGGCTCGGCTATCTCGGCAACGTGCTGGCCTTGCCGCTCGCGATGATCCTGGTCGGGCGAGCCGACGGTGATCCGCGCCCTGCGTTCGTGCTCGCCGGCGCGATGTTCCTGCTGTTCGCGTTGCCGCTCGCGTTCTGCGTCCCGGAGTCGCGAGCCGCGAGTCTTCCCGGGACGCCGTCGCGGTCCGGTTCGTCGTTGCGTCGCACGATCGACCTCGTTCGATCGATCCGCTCGCGACCCGGACTCGCCGCGTACTTCCTCGGCAACTTCCTGTGCTCGGACGTGCTCGGCTCGATCTACGCGTACCTGGTGCCGTTCGTGAAGTCGGCGCAGGGCCTCGCCATCGAGTCGGCGATCGGCGTGTTGTTCGCGATCAACGTCGTCGCGGTGCCGACGTGCGTCGTGATGGGGCGTCTCTCCGATCGGCTCGGCGCGAAACGCATGTCGATCGTCGGTGCGGTCGCGCTCGGACTCGCGATCGCGATCGCCCACGGACTCGCGAGCGCGGCGCGCGCGGACGCGGAGTCGTGGCTCCATCGATCGCTCGGCGGATTCGCGCTGTACCAGTGGGGCGGGATGATCGCCGTCGTCGGTCTGGGGTCGATCGGCATGGGTGGAGTCGTCGGCGCTTCTCGCCAGTGGTTGCTGCGGCTGGTGCCGCCGCACGAGGTCGGCGCGTGGTACGGCGTGTACGGACTCACGGGCAAGTTGTCGTTGCTGTCGATCTGGCCGTTCGCGAAGTTGCGGGACGTGACCGGCGGCTACGGCGCGAGCATCGCGTTGCTCGCGGTCCTGCTCACGATCGGAGTGGTGTGCTTCGCCAAGGCGCCGCGGTCGGTCGAACCGCCGCGGCCGATCACTTCGCCGTGAGCTGCATGCCGCGCGCTGCGTCGGCGTCCTTGGGGTCTTGACGCAGAGCTTCCTCGAACGCCGCGCGGGCGCGCGTCTTGTCGCCGGCGAAGAACAGTGTTTGCCCGAGCAGCGTCCACGCGCCCTCGAGGCGCGGCTGCAGAGCGACGGCTCGTGTCGCGGCGCGATGGGCGACGTCGAGTTGCCTGCGGCCGAGCGCGACGCGCGCGGACTCGATCCACAGCGGCGCGAGGTCGGGATTGCGCGCGAGCGCTTCGGCGAGTGCGGTCTCGTAGCCCGCCAAGTCCTTCTTGGTCGCGGCCGCGACCGCCTTGTTCTGCCACGGTGATTCGGCGGCCGGCGCGATCCGGCTGGCTCGGTCGAGCACCGTGAGCGCTTCCGGATCCCCGCGCAGCGCGAGCAGCAGACCGAGGTTCACGCGGGCTTCGACCGTGTCCGGTTCGAGCTGGATCGCGGTTCGGTACGCAGCGATCGCGTCGTCGGCGCGCGCGACGGCCTCGTACGCGCGACCGCGATAGAAGTGGTACGCGGACCAGCGCGCCAGCGCGCTGCCGTCGACACGCTCGCGCAGTCCGTCGAATCGCGCTGCCGCCGCACGCATGCGGTGCAGGTGGACTTCGGCCATCGCGATCGCGCCCTCGTCGACGGCGGGGTCGGTCGGTGTCGCTTGGAGCCAGCGGAATCGCGTGAGCGGACCTTCACCGGCCGTGTGCACGCGCAGCGTCGTCAGTTCGGCCGGCGCGGGCGGCCGCGTGCGGATCCAGTGGTCGGTGATCGCGACGTGACGCAGGTCGTGCGGCGCGCTCTTGCGCATGTGGCATTGCGTGCAACTGCCCTGCGCATCCGCGGCGTGATCGGGCGTCCGCGGCAGCCGATCGGTTGCGTGGCACGAAGCGCACGCGGCGTCGGAGCGCGCGAAGCCTCGGCCGAACGACGATTCGTGTGGGTCGTGGCACGTCGTGCACGTCAGCGCCCCGTCGGTCGCTACGAAGCAACGCGACAACGCCAAGCGCTCCGACTGACTGACGAATCCGAACTCGTCGTCGGGCGCCGCGGTGACCAGCGTCGCGCGTCGTTGGAACAGAGAATCGCCGGGTGCGAACGGAGCGCTGCCGGGCGGTGCGAGGTCGATGCGTGCGTCGCCTTGCAGATGGCAGCGCGCGCAGACGTCGTGCTGCCGCAGCGGCGGCAGTGCGCCGAGGTCCGTGATCGTGCCGCGACGGCCGCCGCTGGCGATGTGCTCGCTCGCGTCGCCGTGACAGCCGGAGCAGCCGATCCCGTTCCACTCGACGCCTAGCGCGAGGTGGCGAGGGAACGCATCGATGGGCGCCGGATCGGTGTGGCAATCGAGGCAATCGCGCGCGAGCGCGAAACCGAGCCGCGACGACGGTTGCAATTCCTGATGCGGCGCCAGAACGAGGCCGTGTCCGGTCGCCCACTCGACCGGTGCGAAGAACAAGCGGTCGACGTGCTCGAGGACGAACGAGCGGTCCATCAGTCCCGCACCGACCATCGCGACGACCGCGCGCTCGAGTCGATGCGGACCGAACTCCGCCGGTCCGGGCCCGTGCTCGATCAGCGTGAGTCGACCCTCGCGCTCGAGCAGGCCGAAGCTCATGCCGCTGGCGTGATCCTCGAGTTCCTGGCCCGAGAACGCCTTGGCGAACTCCGGCGTCATCGGCGCGAGTGCGCGCGCCATGCCGTGCTTCGCGTAACTCGCCACGATCGCGGGATGACAGTCGGCGCAGGACGGTTCGTCGGAGAGCACGAGAGCGCCGACGATCAGCGCGGCGATCATCGGTCGCCGTCCTCGATCGGCAAGCGGCGGCGCAAGAACTCGACGATGCGTTCGACCAGATCGGCGGGCCAATCCTCGAGGGCGGCGTGGTCGTGACCTTTCAGGATCTCGACCTCGCACGGTTCCTTCGCGGCGTCGAACAGCGCGTAGAGCTCCTGCGGCGGCGCACGCCAATCGCGATCGCCGCCGAGCAACAGCAGCGGAGTGGGCGCGATGGACGCGACGTGATCGATCGGCGCGACGTCGGCGACGTCGAAGCCGAGCACCTTGCGGAAGGCCCAGGTCGCCGGCCGATACCACGGATCGAGCGGGAGCAGCGTGAAGCGTTGCGTCCGCGCCGACATGGAGTGGTCGAGACGCGCGTACGGTGCGACGGCGACGACGGCCGCCATGTCTCGGACCGCGTCGGGTCGCAACAGCGCGGCTGCCGCGCCCATCGAGAAGCCGACGAACGCGCAGTGACCGCGCGGGATCGCGAGCACGTTCTCGAGGTAGCCGACCGCGGCCGCGATGTCCGCGCCCTCGGTCGCGCCGAACGTCGTGTACTTGCCGGTGCTCTCGCCGCTGGCGCGGAAGTCGAACAACAGCACGGCGTAGCCTTCGCGCAGCAGCGCGCGTGCGAGTTCGTCGCCCTGACGGCGCGATCTACGGAAACCGTGACCGACGACGACGATGGGCCGCTCGTCGAAGCTGCCGAGTTGTTCGGCTCGGATCAGGATCTTGTCCTCGGTGAGGAACTCCGTGCGCTTCAGTCCGCCCGCGTCGATCGCGAGGCGCGCGACGTCGTCGGGCGGTGGCTGCAGGCCTTGATCGGCGCTCGTCATGGCGAGCAGCAACGCGAGGATCTCGGATAGCGCGCCCAAGATCGCGAGCAGGATGCCGATGCGGATGCCTCGGCCGAGGGTCAGACCTCGTTGTCTACCGTAGGCACTCATCGAGCGCAGCGAGGAGGAGGGTGACGTTCGTTTCGGTGGCCGAGGCGCCCATCAAGCCGATGCGGACGACTTGACCGGCGAGTGGGCCGAGGCCGCCGCCGATCTCGATCGAATGGCGGCGCAGGAGTTCCGCGCGCAGCTTCTTCTCGTCGACGCCCGCGCGCGGCCTCACGCAATTCAAGTGCGGCAAACGCACGTTCACCGGCGGCACGTACGAGAACCCGCGCTCCTCGAGTCCGGCGCGCGCGACGGCGTGCACTCGAGCGTGTCGCGCGAAGCGGGCTTCGAGGCCTTCCTCGAACACGAGGTGCAGCGCGGTGCGCAGTG
>JADJEK010000006.1 GCA_016709145.1 Planctomycetota bacterium | reverse complement strand
TGGCGAACTCGCTGACTCGGCCGAGACCGCCGAGCAGTGCGCGCAACGTCTCCGGGGCGATGAAGCCCTCGTCGTTGAACGACAGCAGCACGAAGCGCGCGTCCAAGGTCTCGAGCAACTCGCGCAGCCGCGGCAACGATCGGGCGCGCACGTTGTAGTCCGAGCGCGTCCAATCCTCCGGAATGCCCGAGACGCGGCTGATGCGTTCGGGCCGGCGATTGCGCGCGAGCAGGTTCAGCATGAAGTAGTTCGAACCGTACGGATGTTGGTTGTACGGCGGGTCGACGTACGCGAGATCGAGTCCGGTGAGCCGGCGCGCGACCGCGTTGGCGTCGTCTTGCGTGACGACGCATTCGCAGTCGAATCGGCTCAACACCGGGACGTCGAGCGTGATGGCGCCGAGGATGCGCGTCAGCGCGTCGGAGCCGCTGCCGCCGAAGCGACCGACGCGCGTGGAACGGTCCTTGTAGAAGCCCTTGAACACGCCGGCGGTGTTGGCGTGCACCGACGCGCGCCCGAGCAACGGGCCGAGCAAGAGCTCGCGCTCCTCCACGGGAAGCGTCTCCAACAGACCGCGGTAGCGATCGAGGCGACGCGCGTTCCCTCGCGTGTAGAACACGCGCTCGCGCGGCTCGATGCGGGCATCGTCCCGCGGCGCGTAGAGCTCCTCGAAGAACCCGGGCGCACCGCCGTCGTCGTCCGACACGCGCGCGTCGAAGTCGGCGACGATCGCCGCCAAGCGCTCGAGATCGACCGTTCCACGGTCGCGCAGGAAGCAGCGCCCGAGCACGGCCGCGTACTCCTCGAGATCGTTGCTGTGCAGCGTCGATGCGTGCGACTTGAAGGAACGCGAGACGATGCCCGAACCCGCGAACGCGTCGAACACGCGCAGACGCGGCGCGTTCAAGCGGCGCTTGACCTCGGCCACGGCGGCGCCGATCGGCCGCAGCAGCGCGCGCTTGTTGCCGATGCACGTGATCAGTTGCTCGGTGAGGTACGCCGGATCTTCGGCCGTCGCGAGTTCGATGGGTTCACGGCGCATCGACGACCTCGAGCACACGCGTTCGCGCCAGCGCGAGCTGCCGATCGTGCGGCCGCGCGAGCACCACCAACACCACGAGCGCGCCGAGCGCCGCGCAGAACATGTCCGATTGCGTGTCCCACGGATCGCCCTGCGTGCCGAGGAACGCGTCCGCATCCTGGCCGAGCGCGAGGGCGACCCACCACTCGATGAGTTCGTACGTGGCCGAAACGGCGAGTGCGATCGCCACGATCACGACCCTCAGGGTGCGGCGTCCGCGCACCAGATCACCGCGCAACAGGATCTCGCGCGAGAACAACGCCGGCGTCAGACCTTGCGCCAAGTGCCCGAGCTTGTCGTACGGGTTGCGCGCGAGCCCGAACCACTCCGCGACGCTCGCTCCGAGCGGAACGCGTGCGTACGTGTACGCGCCGCCGACGAGCAGCACGATCGCGTGCACGAACAGCACGGCATAGAGCAGGTCGGTGAGTCGATGGCGCGCGTAAGTCGCGACCAACCCCGGCAGCAGGACGACGACCGGTGCGACTTCGAGGATCCACGTGGTGCGGTCGTACGGCCGCCAACCCGACGCGACCACGCCGACGACGAGCAGGATCGCACCACTGATCAGGACTTTGGTCCGGGTCGCATCCATGCGGCGGACACGATAGTCACTGCAGCAGCTTCAGCATCTCGTCGAGGAGCGCCACCGGCAGTTCGAGGACCGTGCGGGCCGGGAACGCATCGCTCCGGGCCAAGACGTATTGGTTGCCGGGAACGGGTGCGCCGAACGTGAGATTCACGACGCCGCCCTTCACGGCGGGATCCTCGGTCCGGATCATCAGGCTCGCGCTCGCGGGACCGAAGCCGTCCTCGTCGCGCGGATCGCGCGGCAGGATGCGCTCGGGCTGCCAACCCGGCAGCGCCGAGATCCACTGTTGGAAGAACCCGGTCTCGAGGTCGCGATCGGCGACGTCGCGCCACAACGGTGCCTCGGGATTGGCGTCGCGACGCAGCGTGCGCGTCTTGCCACCGGCGCGGATCGTCACTTCGGTCATGGTGGCGACGTTGGTCGGGAACAGCGTCAGCTCGAGGAATTGGCGCGGATCGGCTCCGACCACACGAGCCACGTCGGCTTCGGGCACGTTGTAGATCGTGTGCTCGAAGCGGTCGCGTCGACGCACCGAGACCGTGCCGTCACCGTTGGGATCGCCGAATTCGAGCACGGCTTCGCGCGTGACGCCGTTGCCTTCGACCTTGTCGAGCGTGAGCACGGCGCGTGGAGGGTCGAGGCCGAGCGCCGCGAACGGACGATCCAAGTCCTTCGGCAGCTCGTCCTCGTCGAGGAAACTCGTGGCCTTCAGCGCGGAGACGTCCTGGAAGAACGCGTACAACGCCGAGGTGCGATCGTCGGTCGCGGGGAACTGGAACGGCGACGTCACGTCGAATCGCCGCTTGGTCGAGTCGTAGTCCAGCGTGAAGCGCTCGCTGCCGTCTTGCACCAGACGGACTCGGCGCGTCGACGTCGGCAGCGCGCGACACACTTCGGGATCGCGGAAGTCCTTGGCGTCCTTCTCGATCTGTTCGAGCTGCGGGCCTTGCAGGATGAACAAGTAGTTGCGCGCGGAGTCGGTCGCATAGCGCACGGGTTGACCGTCGACGACGTTCGAGATGCCGAATCGCGCGACGACCTGGCGATTGCCCCAATCGATCGTCAGCACGGTCGCGGTTTCACCCAGTCCGGTGCGCAGCAACTCGTCGTCGCCCGGACGCGCTCGCACGAACTCCCGGATCGTCGCCAACGACACGGCCAGCAGTCGTTGCGCTCCGGAGCCGGCCGGGAACGACAGCGGTTCTTCGAGCAGCCAATCCGCGCCGGAGCGCGTGAGCACGACGCGCGGCTGGCCTGGACGCTCGAGCACGAGTCGCTTCACCAACGCACCATCGCCGTGGACGAAGCGTCGGCTCTGCCATTCCGCGCGCGGACGCGCCAGCACGTTGGCGAGATTCGAACCGGTTCGCGCCAGCGTCTTCGTGCCTTCCTCCATCACGTGCGCGAACGCGCCCGACGCGTCGCGGGTGCCGACTCGAAGGCTCCAGTCCTTGCCGCCCGCGGTCAAAGTCACGCGGGCATCGGGCCCGGTCAGGCCGAGCGCTGCTTGCGCGTCCTGCGACGGCGACGCATCGAGCGCGAAGCGCACTCCCTGCGCGAGCAGCGCGAGGAACTCCCTGACCTGATCCTGCTCGGCGATGTCCTGCACCGGTTCGGTCAGCCACCATTCGCCGTCGACTTTCCCGAGCGCCATTTCTTCGCCGGTGCCGAGCTTCAATCGGATCGTGTCGATCTGCGCCGGCGCGAACGGCATCAACGGCGTCATGCCGGTGTCGGGCTTCGAAGCGACCTCGTCGTGCTTGAACCACAGGAACGCGCCGAGCCCGAGCACGATCAGGAGCAAGACCAGCGTCGTCTTGAAGTTCATGGATCAACGTCTCCGCGCGAAACCCACGAGGATGGTCAAGCCCAACGCGGCGAGCGGCAGGTAAACGACGATGTAGAGCAGGATGTCGTCGTACTCCTCGGGGCGTAGGTCGGAGAACACTTGGTTCACGCGTCGCGGAGCCAGTTCGATCGACTTCCTGCGACCGACCAGCCACGACACGCATCGTCGCGCGAGATCGAAGTGGCCGCGCGCGTGTTGGTTCAGCGACGCGGTCATGAACGCGTTCCACGCCCAACGGTCCGAGCCGAAGAACACGACCTTCGCACCCGTGAATGGTCCGCGCGGTTCGACGATGGCGGCCAACGTGCGCTGGCTCTTCGTTTCCTGGTTCGCATCCCACTTGTAGTTGCCGGGCCCACCCGACGCGGCCGGCAGATCGCCCCACGCGTCCGCGTGCGAAGTCATCAACGACGTGAACGTGTTCTCGGCGCCGGCGCTCGCGCTCAGGCCCATCGAGCGCGACAGCACGACGTACCGTTGACTCTCGTTCAGCGCATCGACGATCGGATGCGAGCCGTAACGGCCGGGCGCTTGGGGTCCGACGACCATCTCCGACGCGCCGACGGCTTGCATCGTGCCGCCTTGGTCGTGGCAGACGACGTTGCGTTCGAGTGTGAGGCCGATGCTCTGCCACAACGGATCGAGGGACGTGTCGCCGAACGGATCGATCGAGACGACCAATCGCGCGCGGCCGCTGCGCAGGTACGCCTCGACGGCAGCGCGTTCGTCGGGCAGGAACGGTTCGACCGGTCCGAGGATCAGTACGGCGTCGGCGTCGGCCGGAACTGCCTTCGCGACGTTCAGCGCGAGCGGCTCGACGACGACGTTGTCTTGCGTGAGCAGCGCTCCGACCGCCGTCAGGCCGCGGTCGCGCGCGTCGTTCAACGACAGTTCGCCGTGTCCGTTGGTGACGTAGACCTTCGCGGGCTTGCCCTGCGTGACCTCGAAGATCGCGCCCGACAGACCTTCCTCGACGCGGTACGCCAACAACTGCATCGGTCGGAACGGCTCGGGCGAGCCGAAGTCGAGATCGACCAGGTCGGTCTCGAGCCCGAGCACGCGACGCTGGCCGGTCGCCCCGCGCACGATCACGACGTTGTAGTCGCGGATGCCGAGTTGCTGGAACAGGTCCAGGATCGCGGCGTTCTGCGTGATCGGATCGAGGTGCGTCACGGCGACCTTGCCGGAGCCGCGCACTTTGTACTCCTGCAGCAGGTCGGCGATGAAGTCCATCGCCTTCACTCGGACCTGCTCGGTGTCCCACCAGAAGTTGCGGCTGCGGTCGAACACCGTGATGACTTCGACGTCCTGCTCCATCGAGGAGAGCAGGCGCTCGGTCTCGGCCGACAGCGTGTACGTCCCTTGACGGGTCAGGTCGAAGCGCGCCTTCACCGTGGTGAAGCCGGTCAGGTAGACGACGATGATCGCGGCAGCGATCGCCAGCACGCCCATCAGCACGACGTTGGCGAAGATCGCGGCCTTGCGCTTGGCGCCGAACGTCTCGCGCGCAGCGGCGGGACTCATGACCACCTCCGCGATTCGAGCGCACGCACCGCGAAGAACAGCGGCAGCGCGGTGCCGACCAGGTAGACCGCGATCACTCCGGTGTCGAGCACGCCCTTGCCGAAGCTCGATTGGAAGTGGAACAGCACGGATACGTGCTCGAGTCCGCGCCGCAGTGCGCCTTGCGGCATCTGCATCGACAGCAGCGGGAAGAAGAACAACAGCAGGTCGAACACGACCGCGAGGACCGCGGAGACGATCTGGTTCGGCGACACCGCCGACGCCAACAGGCCGCACGCGAGCAACAGCGCACCGAGCAGCAACACGCCGAGGTACGAGGTCGCGAGGATGCCCGGATCGGGCAGCGAGCCGAACCCGCGCAGGATCAGCAAGTACACGATCGACGGCGCCCACAGCGCGATCCAGAAGCACAGCGCGCCCGTGAACTTCGCCAGCACGACGACGACGTCTTGCACCGGCGCCGTCATGAGTCCTTCGATCGTCCCGGTGCGTTTCTCCTCGGCCACCAAGCGCATCGTCAACAGCGGCGGGACCAGCAGGATGTTGATCCAGAACAGCAGCGACCCGCCGAGGAAGTTGCGCACGGCCAAATCGACGTTGCCGGCCGCGTCGCCGAGGCTCAGGTAGAACGCGAAACCGTTCAGCACCAGGAACACGGTGAACACGAGGAACATCAGCGGTGCGAGGAAGTAGCTCTCCACTTCGCGCGCCGCGAGGATGAGGTAAGCACGCGTTTGACTCATGCGGCGTCTTCCTTGCTCGCGCTGGTCGTGAGCCGGCGGAAGATCTCCTCGAGGCTCAACCCGGGCCGTGTCATCTCGCGCAATGCAAGGCCGTGCTCGATCAAGCGACGAGCGATCTCGGACCTCACGTCGTGAGTGGCCGTGGTGTCGAACTCCGCTTCGACGAAGCCGTCGGTCAGCGGTTCGACGCGGATCGCGCCGATCCCGTCGATGCCCTTGCACGCACCTTCGACGGCCGCGGCGTCGGCCTTCACTTCGACGCGGATGCGATTCCAGCCGCCGAGTTCACGCACGATGTCGCTCGGCGCTCCGCGCGCGACGACGTGACCGCGGTGGATGATGATGACCTTCTCCGCGACGGCTTCGACCTCGGCGAGGATGTGCGACGACAAGATCACGGTCTTGTCCTTGCCGAGGTCCTGGATCAATCGCCGCACCTCGAGGCGCTGGTTCGGATCGAGACCCGATGTCGGCTCGTCGAGCACGAGCAGCGGCGGGTCATGCACGATCGCGTCGGCGAGTCCGACGCGCTGGCGATACCCCTTCGACAACCCGCCGATCATGCGCCGGCGCATCTCGCGGCATTGGCAGCGCTCGAGCGCGGCTTCGACGCGTCGGCCGATGTCGCGACGCGAGACGCCCTTCAGCAGTCCGCGGAACCGCAGGTACTCCTCGACGCGCATGTCGGGGTACACGGGCACCGACTCGGGCAAGTAGCCGAGCCGCGTGCGGACCTCGAGCGATTGCGTGAGGACGTCGAAGCCCGCGACGCGAACGGATCCGCGCGTCGCGGGTTGATAACACGTGAGGATCTTCAGCGTGGTCGACTTGCCCGCGCCGTTGGGTCCGAGGAACCCGACGACCTCTCCGTCACCGACGTCGAACGAGATGTCGTCGACCGCGAGCACGTCACCGTAGCGCTTGACCAGATTGCGCACTTCGATCATGGCGCGCGTTATAGCGGCTCGCATGGCCTCGGTATCGAGGCGCCGCACGAAAGCGTGCGGACTTGCCGGAACGACACGCGGGGGGCGTGCGCTTTCGAACGCACACCCCCCGCTTTCGCCAGCGAACGCAATCGACGGGCCGATCGCGCGACGGGCCGGCGGCCGCGTCGAATCAGTTCTTCACTTCGAAGTCCGCGTCGATCACGTTCTCGTCGCTGCCGGACTTCGCCTTCGCGCCACCGCTCGCGCCGGGCTGCGGCTGCTGACCCTCGGCGTCACCGGCGTTCTGCTGCTGCGAGTGGATGCGTTGTCCGAACGCGGTCACGGCCGCCTTCAGTTCGTCGACGGCAGCGCGGATCTTCGCCGTGTCGTCACCAGCGAGGGCTTCCTTGACGCTCTTCTGACCGGCTTCGATCGCGGACTTCTCTCCCGCGTTCACCGCGTCCTTGTGCTCGTTCAGCATCTTCTCGGACTCGTAGGACACGGCGTCCGCCTCGTTGCGGAGGTCCGCCAGTTCCTTGCGACGCCGGTCGTCGTCGGCGTGCGCTTCGGCCTCGTTGCGCATCTTCTCGATCTCGTCCTTCGACAGGCCGTAGCTGGAGCGGTCGATCTTGATCGACTGCTCCTTGTTCGTGCCGAGGTCCTTCGCCGAGACCTTGAGGATGCCGTTGGCGTCGATGTCGAACGTGACTTCGATCTGCGGCACTCCGCGCGGCGCCGGCGGGATCCCGTCGAGGCGGAACTTGCCGAGCGTGCGGTTGTCCGTCGCCATCGGTCGCTCGCCTTGCAGCACGTGGATGTCGACCGCGGTCTGGCTGTCGGCCGCGGTGGAGTACACCTGCTTCTTCGACGTCGGGATCGTCGTGTTGCGATCGATCAGCGCCGAACGTTCTCCGCCGAGCGTCTCGATGCCGAGCGTCAGCGGCGTGACGTCGAGCAGCACGACGTCCTGGACGTCGCCCGCGAGGACGGCGGCCTGGATACCCGCGCCCACGGCGACGACTTCGTCCGGGTTCACCGAGCGGTTCGGTTCCTTGCCGAAGATCTTCTTCACCATCGCCTGGACCGCGGGGATGCGCGACGACCCACCGACGAGGATGACCTCGTCGATGTCGGCGGCCTTCAATCCCGAATCGCGGATCGCCTGCTCGCACGGACCCCGCGTGCGTTCGATCAGGTCTTCGACGAGCTGTTCGAACTTCGCGCGGGTAATGGACTCGTTCAGGTGCTTCGGCCCCTTCGCGTCCGCCGTGATGAACGGCAGGTTGATCGCGGATTGGTTGGCCGACGACAGCTCGCACTTCGCGCGCTCGCAGGCTTCCTTCAAGCGCTGGTGCGCCATCGCGTCCTTGCGCAGGTCGATGCCGTTCTCCTTCTGGAACTTGTCCGCGACGAAGTCGATCAAGCGCTGATCGAAGTCGTCGCCGCCGAGGTGCGTGTCGCCGTTGGTCGACTTGACCTCGAACACGCCATCGCCGATCTCGAGCACCGACACGTCGAACGTGCCGCCGCCGAGGTCGTAGACCGCGATCTTGCCGCTCTTGCGCTTGTCCATGCCGTACGCGAGCGCGGCCGCGGTCGGCTCGTTGACGATGCGTTCGACCGTGAGGCCCGCGATCTCGCCGGCGTCCTTCGTGGCTTGGCGCTGCGAGTCGTTGAAGTACGCCGGCACGGTGATGACCGCGCGCGTGACCGACTCACCGAGATAGGCCTCGGCGGTCTCCTTCAGCGAGCGCAGCACCATCGCCGAGATCTCGGGCGGCGTGTACGTCTTGCCGTGGATCTCGACCTTGACCAGTTCGTCGGGCTTGCCGACGACCTTGTACGGGACCAGCTTCTCTTCCGAGTCGACCTCGCGGTGGCGGCGACCCATGAAGCGCTTGATCGAGTACACGGTGTTCGCCGCATTCGTCACGGCCTGGCGTCGGGCCGGCGCGCCGATGATGCGCTCGCCGTTCTCGAGGAAGCCCACGACGGAGGGGGTCAGGCGCGCACCCTCGGTGTTCGTGATCACGGTGGGCTGTGTGCCTTCCATGATCGCGACGACGGAGTTGGTCGTACCGAGGTCGATACCGATGATCTTCGAACGGCCTGCTGCCATGATTCACCCTCCCGGATAAGGACGATGCGCTGCGGTGCGAGTGGATGCGATGCGGCGGCTTGAGCAAACTCCACGCCAACCGTGCGCGCCCGCGAGATCGCGTGACCTCGGTGAGTTAAGCCAGCTTCGTCAAAGACTTAGGCGCGCGTGCGCCTGGCGCGATGCGCCCCTGGGTCGGAACGGGGACAGTCCCTACGACATCCTGACACCCCGCCCTCCGGGGTCGCGTCGCGATTGGCGCGGCGAACGACGTCGACCTCAGCGCACTTCGTCGCGCTTCACCACCGGCATGGAGATCCGGAACGACGTGCCCTTGCCCTCCTCGGTATGGACGGTCAACGCTCCGCCGTGCTCTTCGGCGATGCGCTTCGCCATCGGCAGGCCGAGGCCCGTTCCGCCCTTCTTGGTCGAGAAGTAGACGTCGAAGATCCGCGGCAGCACATCGGCCGGGATGCCGGGACCGGTGTCGGTGACCTCGATCACGACCTGGCCCTTCGCGGCGCGCGTGGTCACGAAGATCTCGCCGCCCTTGCCGCCGAGTTCGATCGCCTGACGTGCGTTCAGCAGCAGGTTCAGCAGCGCTTGTTGCAGGTACTTCTTGTCGATCGCGGCTTGCGGCAGATCGCGGTCGAACGCGGTCCGCAGCGAGACCTTGTGGTGCTTCGCCTCGGGTTCGACGAACAGCACGACCTCCTCGACCACGGCGTTGACGTTGCACGGAACGCGCTCGAGATCGAAGCCGCGCGCGTAATTGAGGAAGTCGTTGACGATCTCCTCGAGCCGCCGCACCGCTTGTTCGAGCACGTCGACGCGACGCACGAGACGCGCGGCGCTCTCGGGAACCGGCTTGGTCAAGTCGTCGCGCAGCAACTGCAGGTTGACCTTCATCGACGACAGCGGATTGCGCACTTCGTGCGCGAGCCCACCCGCCAGCGTGCCGACGAACGCCATGCGGTTGTGCTTCTTGCGGTGTTCGGATTGCGCCATGGCCACCTCCGCGACGGGACGTGACAGAACGTGGATCAACCCGATCGACTCACGTTTCGATTCACGTTCTCGGCCTCCGAGCCTACGACTCGCGACCCGGTCCCGGTACTGCGGCCGATGCGCACGCTTCCTTCCGCGCCGCTGCCGGGCAGAATGCGCGGCGATGGGCACCCTCGTCCTCACCCCCGCCACCGATCGCGCCGACGACCCGGCGATCGAGCAGGCCGCCGCGCACCTGCGTGCGGGCGAGCTCGTCGCGCTGCCGACCGAGACGGTCTACGGCATCGCGGCTCGCTCGGACTCCGAGACCGCGGTCGCCCGATTGCGCACTCTGAAAGGTCGCGACGCCGACAAGCCGTTCACCCTCGCGTGTCCGTCGCGCGAGATCGCGTTCGCGCACGCGGCGTCCGTGCCGGCCACGGCGCTGCGGTTGGCGGAGCGCTATTGGCCCGGTCCGCTGACGCTCGTGCTGCCGACGCCGGACGGATCCACGATCGGATTGCGCGTGCCCGCGCACGCGCTGACCAAGCGCATCCTCGAAGTCGCCGGATGCGGAGCGTGGTTGCCGTCGGCGAATCCCGCTGGCGAAGCCCCCGCGCTCGATGCGGCTGGCGTGCTCGCGTACTTCGACGGCGTCGTCGACGTCGTCGTGGACGGCGGGCGCGCGCCGATCGGCCAGGCGTCGACGATCGTGCGCTGCGATCGCGCGCGACTCGAGGTCCTGCGCACCGGCTTGCTCGGAGTCGACGACGTCATGCGCGTCGCACAGCGACGCGTGTTGTTCGTGTGCTCGGGGAACACGTGTCGCAGTCCGATGGCGGCGGCACTGCTGCGTCTCGCGCTGGCGCGCAAGCTCGGCGTCGAGCCCCACGAACTCGACGCCGCGGGATTCGTGGTCGGCAGCGCCGGCCTGCACGCAGCGACCGGCGACGCGGTTTCGAGCGGCGCGCGCGCCGCGATGGCGCGACGTAACGTCGACGTCTCGTCGCATCGAGCGCGGCGACTCACTCCGGAGCTGCTCGCCGCGCAAGACCTCGTCCTCGTCATGACGAACCGTCTCGCGCACGAGTTGCGCCGCCTCGCTCCGCATCCCGAGCGCGTGCGTCTCGTCGACCGCAACGGCGGCGACGTCGTGGACCCTTACGGCGGCTCGGACGCGGAATACGAACACTGCGCGCTCGAACTCGATTCGAAGATCGCGCCCATCGCGGAGGCTTTGATCCCATGAAGATCGCGTGCGGAGCGGACCATGCCGGCGTCGAGTTGAAAAACGTCCTACGCGACGCGCTGATCGCGGCCGGGCACGACGTCGTCGACCTCGGCACGCAGGGCGATCAATCGGTCGACTATCCCGACTTCGCGCATGCCGTCGCGCGCGCCGTCGCGAGCGGGCAGGCCGAACGCGGACTGCTCGTGTGCGGCAGCGGGCAAGGCATGGCGATGAGCGCGAACCGTCACGCCGGCGTGCGCGCGGCCTGCACGCGCGACCTCTACGACACGCGACTCGTGCGCGAGCACAACGATGCGAACGTGCTGTGCCTCGGCGCGCGCGTGGTCGGACCGGGTCTGGCCGACGAAATGGTGAAGCTGTTCCTCGCCACGGCGTTCGCGGGTGGCCGCCACGCCGGCCGCGTGCGCAAGATGCAAGAACCGAGCTGACCCACGTCGTGCAGTGGTCGTGCAATGCCGACGGCGCGCTCGACCTCGACGAGGTCGCGCGCGCCGTCGTTTCGATTCGAATCCATCTCCCCCGACGAGCCGCGGCTCGCTCCGGAGGGTCGAGCGTCAGCTCGTGCGGGCCTTCGCGGCCAGACGGATCGTCTTGAGGCGCTCGCGCTCCTGACGGCGACGACGCTCGCTCGGCTTCTCGTAGTACGCGCCGCGCTTGATGCCCTTCGTCACCCCCTCGTTGTTGCACAGCTTGCGCAGACGGCGCAGGGTCTTCTCGAGCGGCTCACCATCCTTGATCTGAACACGAATCAACACACGCACTCCTTTGTTGGTCAATCTGGTTCGGTCGGTTCGTCTAAGTCGGTCGGAATCACTCGGTCTCTTGCGCTCGAATCAGGGAAACCGCGTCGGCACTCGATTCGGCCGCGACGAGCTTCTCCCGGAACGCCGAGTCGTTCAGCAACTTCGCGATCTCGGCGAGCGTCCGGATGTGCACCTTGGTCTTGTTGCGCGGCGTCACCAGCAACAGGATCAGATGCGACGGCTTGCCGTCGATCGACTCGAACTGAACGCCCTCGCGCGAGATCCCGAGCACGACGAGCGTGTCTTCGATCTCGTCGAGCGAGCAGTGTGGAATGGCGATGCCATTCTCCATCCCCGTGCTCATCGAGCGCTCGCGCTGGAACAATGCGTCCAGCACTTGCTGCCGCCGCGAGGCCGGCAAGCGCTGCGCGTGAACGAGCTGGTCGCACAACCGCTCGATCAGCGCCCACTTGTCGAGTCCCTTGACGCCCAGGAGCACGGCCTCGGGCCGCAGCAGGTCCGATAGGCGCATCATCTCTCCTGTCCGTTCGGGGAAGCACCTTTGCGACGACAACGAAGCCGGGAAATCTACTGTCGCGCCGCGGCACCCGCAAGAGTGCGCAGCGCGGCGAACGGTGCCGCACTGCGACGATCGAGCAAGGTCCCCGCGCTCGATCGCGACGTGCGCGGTCGTCGACCCGAGCGCGAGTTGCGGAGGATTCTGCGGGAAGGGTCCACGTCGTCGACACGTCGGGATTCGCGCATCCGAGTCGAACGGCGCCGCTGCCGGTCGAGGACAGGCGACACCAGCGTTCGTCAAATCGTTGCCTTCGATGCGTTTACGTTGACTTGAGTCGGGCGGGACCTACGATCCGCCCGCGTTTCTTCCCGGGCCTCGCGTGGGCCGGAAACCCGATCGGGAGGGTGGTTGGACATGCTGTTTTCGAGCCGCGGGTTCGCGTCGTTCGTGTTCGTCTCGGTCCTCGGTGTGGCTGCACCCGGTGCGGTCGCCCAGGACGTGCAGTTCGACCAAGCGACCGACACGCTGCAAATCCAGTTCGACGAGGTCGAAGGCACTCCGATCAAGGAGTTCATCAAGCTCGCCGAACAGTTGACGCAGCACCAGTTCAACTACGACGACCGTGACGTCGCCGAAGTGCGCATCAAGATGGTCGGTCGCAAGACGATCCCGACCGCGTCGTTCTGGTCGTACTTCCAGGCCGTGCTGAAGTCGAACGACTTCGTGATGGTCTATTACGGCCCCGCCGACGGCACGAACAACTTCCGCGCGCCGGGCTTCTTCGCGATCCGCAAGGCGACGAACCAAGCTGGCGCGAAGCCCGGCTACATCAAGTCGCAAGCGCCGGTCGTTCCGGTCGACAAGCTCGAGATGTTCAAGAACGACCCGAACATCGTGCTGACCACGTCGTTCGCGCTGAAGTACGTGCCCGCGCAAGACGCGATGAACATGCTGCAGACGTACTTCTCGGATCCGCTGCTCGAGAGCGTGCGCGCGGTCCAACAGTCGAACTCGCTCGTCATCACCGGTTACGCGCAGACGCTGTACGGCGCGAAGAACCTCATCGAGCTGTTCGACGTCAAGCCGAACCAGTACGAGCTGAAGTTCGCGAAGATCCAACTCGAGTTCGCGGTCGCCGAAGAGATCAAGCCGATCGTCGATCAACTGATCGCGGCCGAGCGTGGCACCGCGAGCAACCGCAGCGGTGGCGTTCCGCAAGGCGCACCGTCGGGGTTGCCGACGTCGCTGCAAGAGCAAGAGCCGCACATCGAAGCCGACCCGCGCACGAACGCGCTCTACGTCATGGCGGCGCCCGGCACGCTCGACCGCATCATCGGCTGGATCCGCACGCTCGACGTCGACGTCGATCCGCGCGGCGACACGCACGTGTATCGATTGAAGAACAGCTCGGCGAAAGAGCTCGAAGACATCCTCAACGAGTGGGCGCAGAACTCGACCCAAGGCGCGAACGGCGTCGGTGGCGGCGGTGCGGGCGCCGCGAACCAGGGCGGCGGTGCCGGTGGTTTCAACCAAGGTCGCTCGCTCGAACAGCCGATCACGGTGGTCGCCGACGAGTCGTCGAACTCGCTGATCATCTCGGCCTCGAAGAGCCGCTACGCGCAGATCCTGGAGATCGTGAAGAAGCTCGACGTGCGTCGTCGCCAGGTCTTGGTCGAAACGGCGCTGGTCGAGATCAGCGGCACGCTGAACGATCGCTTGTCGGTCGAACTCGGTTACGGGCCCGACAACGGTTCGGCCGGCTTGTCCGGAGAGATCGGCGTCAGCAGCTTCGGCCTCTCGGAGATCGTCGACATCGACGGTGACGGCATCGGCGATCGCCGCGTGCCGATCGCGCTGAAGCCCGGCACACAAGCGACGGGATCGATCGGCTTGAACGCCGGCATCCTCGACGACCGCTTCGGCGTCCCGGTCATCTTGCAAGCCTTGCGCGGCACGACCGACGCGAACGTCCTGTCGGTGCCCTCGATCCTCGTCAACGACAACGAGAACGCGACGCTGACGTCCGAAGACGAAGTGCCGACGTTCACGACGTCCCAGGGCCAGAACTCGGACCAGACGTCGTTCGAGGACTTCCAGAGCGCCGGCATCACGCTGTCCGTGTCGCCGTCGATCAGCGCGGGCAACTACCTACGCATGTTCGTGAGCCTGAACGTGTCGACGTTCACCGGCACCGGCAACCCGCCGCCGCGCGCGACGCGCGAAGTCGAAACGCAGGTCACGTTGCCGGACGGCCATACGATGGTCATCGGCGGCATCGTCGCCGACGACACGCGCAGCTCGGCGAGTCGTGTGCCGTGGCTCGGTGAGTTGCCGTGGTTCGGCTGGCTGTTCAGCTCGACCTCGGACCAGAGCACGCGCACGAACCTCTACGTGTTCATCACGCCGCACATCATCAGCGACGACTTCTCGACGCTGGACGACCTCTCCTATCAGAAGAAGAAGGAGATGGAGGCGTTGAACGGCAAGATCGCGATCGTCGATCCCGACTGGGATCGCGACAACGCCGATACGCGCGTGCTCGACGCCGCGGTGTCGGGCGTGTTCGACCTGCCGTCCTACGCCAGCCCGCCGGGCGGCGAACAAGCGCCGAAGAAGCCGAAGGCCGACCCCGACGCCGGCTACGGCGAGCAGAAGTGACGAACGCAACGAATCTCGAGGAGGACGCGGCGTGCACTCCACGATCCTGCAACGACTGACCGAGGCGGCGAGCCTCACCGAAGATCGCGTCCGCGAGATCCAGAAGCTCGAGGCGGAGACCGGGCAGACGGCCGATCGGCTCGTTCTGCAGAAGGGCTACCTGTCCGAGGCGGAGATCCTGAAGATCCTCGCCGACGTCATGGGCTACGAGTACCGCGGCGATCTGCGCGACGAGAACGTGCCGAAGGACTTCGTCGACGCGGTCCCGGTCCAGTACGCGCGCAACTACAACCTCGTCGGACTCGGCCTGACCGAAGACGGCTCCGCGCGCGTCGCGTGCTGCGCGCCGCTCGACGTGCATCCGATCGACGAACTGTCGACGATGATCGGGCGCGAGCTCGACGTCGTGCTGGCGCCGAAGGCCGAGATCACCTCGCTCGTGAACCGCGCTTACAAGGCGAAGAGCGACGTCGTCGGCGAGGCGCTGACCGACATCGGCACCGAAGACATCAACTCGCTGGCGGCCGAGGTCGAAGAGGGCGAGGACTTGCTGAACGTCGCCAACAAGGCGCCGATCATCAAGCTCGTGAACATGATCCTGTTCAACGCGCTGAAGATGCGCGCGTCCGACGTGCACCTCCAACCGAAGCCGGACCGCCTGCAGATCCGCTTCCGCGTCGACGGCATCCTCTACGACATGGAGTCGGCGCCGAAGAAGGTCCAGGAAGCGATCATCTCGCGCATCAAGATCATGGCGAAGATGGACATCGCCGAACGCCGTCTCCCTCAGGACGGTCGCGCATCACTGCGACTCGGTGAAGGCGAAGTCGACGTGCGCGTTTCGAGCGTGCCGACTTCGTCCGGTGAACGCATCGTGCTGCGCTTGCTCGACAAGTCGACGAAGGTCTACCGGCTGGCCGAGATCGGCATGGAGCAGGACAGCCTCGAGATCTTCCGCAAGTACATCCAGTACACGCACGGCATCATCCTCGTCACCGGCCCCACCGGCTCGGGCAAGACGACGACGCTGTACGCGGCGATGTCGGAGATGAACGCGACCGAGAAGAACATCCTGACCATCGAAGATCCGATCGAATACAACCTCGACGGCGTCTCGCAGGTCCAGGTCAACGTGAAGAAGGGCCTGACCTTCGCCGCCGGTCTGCGCTCGTTCTTGCGGCAGGACCCCGACGTCATGTTCGTCGGCGAGATCCGCGACCGCGAAACGGCCGAGATCTCGATCCGCGCCGCACTGACCGGCCACCTCGTGTTCTCGACCGTCCACACCAACGACTCGCCGTCGTCGGTCACGCGTCTCCTCGACATCGGCATCGAGCCGTACCTGGTCTCGTCGTCGGTGTTGCTCGTCATCGCACAACGCCTGGTCCGCTTGATCTGCCCCAAGTGCAAGATGTGGGTCACGCCCGACTCGGTGCTGTCGAAGAAGCTCGTCGACTCGGGCATCAAGCTCGACAAGTTGAAGGACGGCAAGGTCGCGGTCGGCAAGGGCTGCGACTACTGCTTCAACTCGGGCTACGTCGACCGCACGGCCATCTACGAGATGCTGCCGATCGACGACGTGATGAAGGACCAGATCATGGATCGTTCGAGCGCGACGGTCATCAAGCGCTCGGCCATGGAGCGCGGTGCGCTCAACACGCTGCGCATGGACGGCCTCGCGAAGGTCGTGCGCGGCATGACGACGATCGACGAGGTCATGCGCGTCACGCAACTTGACGGCGCCTGAAGAAGTGTGCGGGCGAGGGAAGGAACCGGTGACGGTTCCGTCCGATCGCCCGAGCGAGAGGACACCGCACGATGCCGGTCTACGAGTACAAGGCATTCACTCCCAACGGCGAGAGCCGCACCGGCATCTGCGACGCGGACACCGCGCGCGAGGCGCGCGAGAAGCTGCGCAAGGACAACGTCCACGTCGTCTCGCTGCGCGAGATCGACTCGGTCGACGAACCGTCGAAGTTCTCGTTCTCGGGCTTCTTCAAGCGCAAGAAGAAGATCGGCGAGCTCGCCATCGTGACGCGCCAGTTCGCGACGCTGCTCGAATCGGGCATCCCGATGGCCGACGCGCTGCGCGCGCTGTCCGAGCAGATCCAGAACCGTGACCTCGAGGCCGTGTTCCGCACCGTGCGCGAGAAGATCTCGGGTGGTTCGTCGCTCGCCGAAGCGATGGGCAACTACCCGCAGTACTTCGACGACCTCTACGTGAACATGGTCAAGGCCGGCGAAGCGGCCGGCAACGTCGACGTCGTGTTGAAGCGCTTGTCGGACTTCCTGATCAAGCAGGGCCGCGTCCGCAACAAGGTCGGCGCGGCGCTCATGTACCCGATGATCATGGTCGGCGTCGGCGTGATCGTCGTCACGATCTTGATGATCTTCGTGGTGCCGAAGATCGTCACGCTGATCAAGGCGCGTGGGCAGGACCTCCCCATCCCCACGATGATCCTGATCGCGGCCTCGAACTTCCTCGCCAACTACTGGTACCTGCTCGTGCTCGGGTTCTTCGCGGTGTCGCTGACGTTCGGCGCCCTGCGGCGCTCGCCGAAAGGGCGCTACGCGATCGACGGCTTCACGCTGCGCATGCCGATCTTCGGCGAACTGTTCACGAAGCAAGCGATCTCGCGGTTCTCGACGACGTTCTCGACGCTGCTCAAGTCCGGCGTCCCGGTGCTCGAATGTCTGTTGATCGTGAAGAACGTCGTCAACAACTCGGTGTTCGCCGGCGTACTCGACGACGTGCACAACCGAATCATGGAAGGCGCGGACATCTCGTCGCCTCTCAAGGCGAGCAAGATCTTCCCGCCCGCCGTGGGCTACATGGTCTCGATCGGCGAGCAGTCGGGTCGGCTCGAGGAGATCCTCGATCGCTTGTCCGAGGCGTACGACGAAGAGGTCGATCTCGCGGTCCAGAAGATGACGGCGGCTCTCGAGCCGGTGCTCATTCTGTCGATGGCCGGCGTGGTCGCGTTCATCGTCATCGCCATCCTGCTGCCGATGCTCCAGCTCTCGAACGTCTGATGGGCTACACTCTGATCCCGGCTGCGTCCACGCGCCGCGCCGCCAAGGCAACGCAAGTTCTTGTGATCCAGGAGGTTTCGATGTCCGCTCCGCTCCCCCGTTCCACCCGGCGCCACCGCGGCTTCAGCTTGATGGAGTTGATGGTCGTGATCGCGATCCTCGGCATCCTCGCGACCCTGGTCGCGACGAACGTCGTGCCGATCCTCGCGCGTGGCCGTGAGACGAAGGCGAAGTCCGACATCAAGGCGATCAAGGAAGCGATCACGTCGTACCGCACGGTGCACAACGTGTTGCCCGACTCGCTCGACCAACTCACGCAGCCGGACCCGAAGAACTTCAACGAGACCTACATCGAAGAAGGCAACGAGCTGTCCGACCCGTGGGGCAACCCGTACGTCTATCAGCGCGAGAGCAACAGCAAGTACACGATCATCTGCTACGGCGCCGACGGCATCCTGGGCGGCGAGGGCGAAGACGCCGACATCGACGACAAGACGATGAACAAGAAGGACGACCAGTAGGAGCACCGCCCCACCGCGCGGCGGCTCGTCGTCGCTCGCGCCCCCCATCCGAGGACTTGCCATGACCACGACACCGTCTCGACGCCCGCGCGGATTCACTCTGCTCGAGCTCGTGGTCGTGATCGGGCTGCTCGGCCTCTGCTTCGGGCTGATCTTCTTCAAGATGGACGCGTTCGTGCCGTCGTCGCGCATCAAGTCGGCGAGCCGCGAACTCGCGTCGCGCATCGAACAGGCCCGCAACTACGCGATCGTGTCGGGCCTCGCGATCCACTTCCAGTACGACATCGAGCAAGGCCGCTACCGCTACTACGTGCCGTTCGAGCTGTCCGAGGAGGACGGCAAGACGATCATCGGCGAAGGCGAGACGGTGGTGTTCGATTGGGAGTTGCTGCCGGACACGATCCGCATCAAGGACATCCTGATCGGCGAGAGCGATCCGATCGACAACGGCATCGTGACGATGACGTTCGAGCCGCGCGGCGTCGCGACCGGGCACATCGTGCACCTGACCAAAGAAGAATCCGACGTCGTGTACTCGATCGTGACGCGTTCGATCCTCGGCTTGGTCGACGTGGTCGACGGCAATCTCCAGCCGGAAGTGGCGGGTGACAATGTGTTCTGAGTGCCGCGCTCGCCGACGCTTCGACGTCGGCATGACGATCCTCGAGGTCACGGTCGCGCTGATGGTGGTCGCGATCGCGATCTTCCCGATGCTCGAGATCCGCGAGAAGGCCACGATCTCGGCGTACGCCGCGCGCAACAACAACATCGCGACCTCGCTCGCGCGCCAGTTGCTGTCCGAAATCGAGTTCCGCGGCATCAGTCCGCTGTCCGGACAGTTCGACAACTATCCCGGCTTCTCGTACGAGGCCGAGATCACCCTCGAGAACATCGTCACCGGCGAAAAAGAAGAAGACCAGGCCGACAAGAACAAGAAGTACAAGAACAAGGACCAGGACGACGCGACCTACAAACCCGCCGACGCGACCGATCCGAACGAAGAAGACGAAGACGACACGTCCGAATACAACCTGCGTCGCGTGCACCTGACGATCAAGTACCCGAACTTCGGCAAGCCCGACGAGATGCTGCAGTTGAAGATCGAAACCCTCATGCCCCCGCTGCCGGACAAGTACGGCGACAAGGGCCTGTCGAAGGGAAAGAACTGATGACTCCGCGAACCCGTCAGCCCGCGCCGAACTCACGCGGCTTCACGATGGTCGAGATGCTCGTCGTGCTCGGCATCGTCGGCTTCATGATGGCCACGATCTACGGCACGCTCTACAGCACGCTCAAGATCAGCCGTGACGTCAACCTGCGCGTGTCGGGATCGAAGGTCGGCCCGATCCTGCTCGACCAGGTCGAGCACGATCTGCGTGGTCTGTTCGCCTACAACATCCACGGCAAGAGCTTGCTGCGCGGCGAGAACCTCCGCATCGGCGGCATGGACGCCGACAAGCTCTCGTTCGTCTCGCAGGTACCGTCGACCACGGCGTGGATCGAAGACGACAAGTCGATCTTCGCCAGCGTCAACGAGATCAGTTACGGCCTGTCGCAGAACCCCGAGAACTCGGACTTCTTGCTGCTGTGGCGCGGCGAGGACTTCTTCGTCGACGACGATCCGCTGAAGGGCGCGAAGGGTTCGCCGCTGTATCGCCGCATCACGGGGTTCAACGTCGTCTACTACCGCGAACTCGGCGAGGACGCCGAGAAGTTCGACGACTGGGATCCCGCGAAAGAGAAGAGCCTGCCAGCCGCGATCGAAGTGACGCTGTCGATGGAAGTCGACCCGAGCGCCGTGGCGGGCTATGCGTCGGGTGAGCCCGAGCGCCACACGCACACGTTCACGCGCTGGATCGTGTTCAACCAATCGATGCCGCTCACGCTGGCCGTCCGACCGAAGGTCCCCGCGCTCGGCGTCACCGAAGACGACGACGGTGAACTCGGCAGCGGCGCGAAGGACAAGGACGACGAAGGCAAGGGCGGCAAGGGCACGGACGGGATGGGCAAGACCACGTTTGGAAGCGGGAAGGGTGGGAAGGGTGGCAAGGGCGGGAAGGGCAAAGGTGGCAAAGGTGGTAAGGGAGGCGGCCTCGACGACATCTTCGGCGGCCTCGGTGGCAAGAGCGGTAGCGGCGGCGGCGGCAAGTAGCCTCGACTCCCCCGTCGCACGATCCTGAACGCACGAGCGCCCCGCGCGAACCTCGGTTCGCGCGGGGCGCTCGCGTTCGTGCGACCTTCGAAATCTCCGTGTCGCTCAGGCCGGCTTCAACACGTCGCGGCCACCGAGATAGCTGCGCAGCGCTTGCGGGATCCGGACCGAGCCGTCCGCCTGTTGATGGCACTCGAGCAGCGGGATCAGGATGCGCGGTGACGCGATGACGGTGTTGTTCAGCGTGTAGCAGAACTTCATGCCGGCCTTGGCGTCCTTGTATCGCAGCTTCAGTCGACGCGCCTGGTAGTCGTAGAACATCGAGGCGCTGTGCGTCTCGCTGTAGCGCTCACGCGATGGCATCCAGGTCTCGATGTCGTATTTGCGGATCTGTGACAAGCCGAGATCGCCGCCGCAGACTTCGACGATTCGATACGGCAACTCGAGCGCGCGCAGCACCGCTTCGGCGTTGCCGACGATCTCCTGGTGGAAACGCTCGGACACGTCGGGGTCGGCGGGCGCGATGATCACCTGCTCGACCTTCTGGAACTGGTGGATGCGGTAGATGCCGCGCGTGTCCTTGCCCGCGGCGCCGGCCTCGCGTCGGAAGCAGTACGACCACGCCACGTACTTCTTCGGCAACTCCGTTTCGGAGAGGACTTCGTCCGAGTGGAACGACGTCACCGGAACTTCGGCCGTGCCGGCGAGGAACAGGTCGTCCTTCTCGCAGTGATAGGCCTGCTCTTCGCCGCCCGGGAAGTACGCGGTGCCTTCCATCGCGGGATAACGCACGAGCACGGGCACCGACAACAGCGTGAAGCCACGCGCCATCATCGTGTCGATCGCGAGATTCAGCACCGCGCGCTCGAGCAGCGCGCCGTCGCCCTTCAGGAAGTAGTTGCGCGTTCCCGCGACCTTCACACCACGTTCGATGTCGAGGATCCCGAGCGACTCGCCGAGTTCGACGTGGTCCTTCGGCTTGAACGCGAACTGCGGAACGACGCCTTCGCGGCGGACTTCGACGTTCTCGGTGTCGTCCTTGCCTTCGGGAACGAGCTTCGAAGGCACGTTCGGGATCGACAGGTGCAGCGGCTTGATCTCGTCGACCAGCACGCGCAATCGCTCCTCCGCACCCTTCAGCTCGTCCTTCAGCCGATTGACGTCGGCGCCGGACTTCGAGCGCTCCTCCGGCGGCAGCTTGCCGATCTCCTTGCTGCGACGGTTGATCTCGGCGCGGATCTCGTCGGCGCGGAACGTCAGCTTGCGCGACTCTTCGTCGAGAGCGAGCAACTTGTCGAGTTCGATCGGGATGCGCTTCTTGCGCGCGCCCTCGCGGACTTCGTCGGCGTGTTCACGGATGTAGCGGAGATCGAGCATCGAACCGTTCGCGACGACGTCGACCGTCGCGACCTTCCATCAACGAACGCGGATCGCGCGCGGTGCGGCGTCCCGTCAGTTCTGCCATTCGGATTTGATCGGGCCGCCGAGGAGCGGGTGCTTCTTCAAACTGAGCTGCACTTCGTAGGTCTGGCCGTCGGCGGCGGGCAAGTCGAGGTCGAGCGGCTGGTACGCCGACCACTCGTCCTTTTGGTAATCCGCGAACACCGCGTTCGCCATCGGCGTGGTCTTGCCGACCGGGCTGCCGCCCTTCACGCGCATGACGACCTTGTCCGGCGTCGGCGGCTCGTCGAAGAAGCGCGCGTAGAGCTCGCCGGACTTGCCGTACGCGAGCACCGATTTGCCGATCACGCGCAGACCGCCGCTGCCGAGCGGTTCGGTCTTGAAGTCGAATGTGAACGGCTCGCCGAGCTCGACGACCGCTTCCTTGCCCTTCTCGACCTTGAACGACACGAACTTGCCGGGAAGCATGAGGCAGCTCTTCTGCGTCATCTTCGTGCCCTGGCGGATGATGCCGTAGGCCATGCGGTACAAGCCGACCGGCACGGTGATCGGGTCCTTGCCGATCGCGAAGTACGCCCCCTTGAATTCGCGCGTCTCTTCGATGATCACGCACTCGGGCTTGACCGGGCCCTTCCACGCCAGCTTGACCGTTCCGGTGTCGACTTCGAGCTTGCGCGTCACGACGGTCATCGCGTCCGTGTCGAGCTTGAGGCGGTAGAAGTTCCCGTCGACCTCCATGAACTCGGTCCACGGCGCGGCGGTCTTGCTCTTGCCGAAGATGATCGCGTCGTTGAACAGGAACTCGTCGTTCACGACGTTGGTCGGCTCGCGGACGCGCACGGGGTCACCGAACGACCCGCTGGAGTTGTCGTCGAAAATCGTGATGTCCTGCCCGAGCACCTTGCCACGCAACATGGTCGCCGCGTGGTAGCGGATCAGGTACTGCGTCGCGCTCGGGGACGAGTTCAGGCTCATGCCGAAGCGGTTCTCCTGCGAACCACCGGTCGCGAACAGGAATCCGTACTTGAACGTCTGCGTGTTGCCGTCGACGTCCTTGACCTCGCGCTTGATCTCGCACAGTTGCGGCTTCTGCGACAACGTGAACTCGAACGGCTTCTTCTGTTCACCGACGGTGACGAACAACTTCGGTCCGTCGCGGCGCACCTTGATCTGATTGCCGAGTGGCTTGAACCGCTCTTCGAAGTCGGCCGGACCGTTGCCGTTCATCGGCCACCGCATCCAGATCGCGGTGTTCTCGCCCGAGGAGAACGCGGGCGTCGTGTACTTGTACGGCAGGTCTTCGGCGACGACGACCTTCAAGTGTTCGGGCTCGGACCACTTCTCGCCCGCGGGATCCTTCGCCCACGACGACGCGGTGTTGCCCTTCGGGATCGACTCGTCCCCGGGCTTCGCGTTGGGATCGAAGCCTTCGGCCTTCAGCGCGTCGCGGATCTGCTTGACCTGGCCGACGAACAGCCAATTCCGATACCCGGCCTTCGTCAGCACTTGATCGGCGAGGTCGTAGGCCTTGACCGCTTCGAGCTTGTTCTCGTTCTCGCGATGGGCATCGCCGACGAGCGTGATGCAGTACGCCTGGTACTCGGAATCGCCGATCGTCCCGAACTGGTTGGCGAGGTCCGTCAACATGTTGATGGCCTCGTCGAACGAAGCCTTGTCGCGCGCCTTCTGCGCGGCCTGCATCGTCGCGCGTGCGCCGAGATAGCGATTGCGCAGGTCGGCGCGTGTGACGCGCTGATCGGCCGACATCTTGGCCAGCGCGTCCATGCGGACTTTCTTGACGTTGTTCCCCGTCGCTTCGTCGATCGCGTTGCCGACGAGCTTCAGGTCCTCCCACGACTCGAGGCTGTCCGAGAACGTGAGTTGGCCTTCGAACTCTTCGTAGATCGCTTCCATCTCGCCGAGGTTCTTCTTGGCGATCTTGCCCATCTCGCCGAGGTCGGCCAGTTCCTTGGCTTGCAGGATCTGTTCCCAGATCTTGCGCTGCGCGTCGGTGAGACCGAGCGCGACGGCCAAGCCCGACACCAGGACGAGGGCGCAAAGCACCAACGGGACGACGCGATAGGGACGCTTCATGGAGTTTCCACCTGCTCCGGGACGGAAGCGGCTGACCCGCGGACGAGCGACGCGGAATCGTATGGCGCTGCCTCGGGTCCGTCAACCAACCCGGGAAATCGCAGGGCTTTGCAGCGCGCTGGCCGCGGCTACCGGCGATTGCGCAGGTGCTTCGACGTCGATTCGAGGAAGCGCCGTTCGGACTTGGTCAGGCTCGGCATCCCCTCGCGACTGATCTTGTCGAGGATGCGGTCGAGCTCTTGGCGTTCGTCCGCGGCGGCCTGGCTCCGCTCGGCCATGCGCCGTTCCTTGATACGGCTGGTCATGCGCTCGAGGCCGCCGGAAATGCGGTCGCCATAGCGCGCGTAGACGAAGCCGACGATCGCTCCGCCGACGTGGGCGAAATGGGCGACCGAACCGCCCCCGCCTTGCAGCAATTGGCGCGCGCCGTTGTAGACGTCGATGCCGATGAACAGCGACACGAGCACCCACGCACGCACCGGGATGAAGAACAGCATCACCGTGCGCTGCGGCCACAGCATCGCATAGAGCACGAGGATCGCGGTCAGGATGCCGGACGCGCCGACCAGGACCGACTCGCCGGCGCCGCGCAGCACTTCGACCCCATGGAATGCGACCGAACCACCCACGGCGCCGAGTACGCCGAGGAGCACGTAGGACCGTCGACCGAGGTGCAGTTCGATCTCGCGGCCGAAGAACCAGAACGCGAGCGCGTTCCAGATCAGGTGCCACGGATCATTGGCGTGGACCAGCGCGTAGCTGAGGTAGTGGAACCACAGCAGCGGGTTCCGGCGATCCGCGCTCTGCAGCGCCAGCCAGTCGAGGATCTTGCCCTCGGCGACCAACTGGGCGACCTGGACCACGGCGAGCAACGCGATGAAGCGAGCTGTCAACGTCCAGCTCGAGAACGGTGGGAATCCGCCCGGCCGCGAGGGCTCGACATCGGAGTACCACTGCGGTCGATCCATGAGCATCCGGTGGGTTTGGGCGGAACACGCTCCGCGGGAGGGATCTGGGGCGCGAGACGGACGGACTCTAGATCGGCCGCCGAGGCCCCGCAAGCTGACCGGAAAACGGCCACGGCCCCGCCGCGCGACGCCGCTATCGTTCGCGTTCCAGACGCGACGGGAGGTCATGGTGACGGCGACGCTGATCGACGGGCGCGCGCTCGCGGCGCGCATCAAGGAGCGCTTGCGTCGCGAAGTCGGCGACCTTGCGCGCGTGATCCCGCCGATCCGACTGGCGTCGATCGAAGTCGGCGACAACGCCGCGGCCGCGTTGTTCGTGCGCAACCAGGAGCGCGCCGCGCGCGAACTCGGCATCGAGTTCGAACACGTCCACTTGCCCGCCGGCATCGACGAGGCCGAATTGATCCAGGCGATCAAGCGCGGCAACGACGACCCGCGCGTCACCGGGATCCTCGTCCAACGACCGCTGCCGCCGGGCATGAACGTCCGCCGCGTGCAAGCGAAGGTCCACCCCGACAAGGACGTCGAGGGTCTGAACCCGGCCAACATGGGCTTCATCGTGCTCGGCGAGCCGAAGCTCGTGCCCTGCACCGCGCTGGCCTCGATCAAGGTCTTGTTGTCGACCGGCGTCGATCCGCGCGGCAAGGACATCGTCGTGATCGGCCACAGCGAGATCGTCGGCAAGCCGATCGCGTTCCTGCTGATCAACTTGTTCGCGACGGTCACGGTCTGCCACGTGGCGACGCAGGACCTCGCGCACCACACGAGCAAGGCCGACGTGGTCTTCGTCGCGGTCGGCAAGCCCGGCCTCGTGCGCGGCTCGATGCTGCGACCCGGATGCACGGTGATCGACATCGGCATCAACCAAGTCCCGTTGCTCGACGCGAGTGGACGTGTGCTGAAGGACGAGCACGGCAACGACCGCACCAAGGTCGTCGGCGACGTCGACTTCGACAGCGTGGTCGAGGTCGCCGGCGCATTGACCCCGGTGCCCGGCGGAGTCGGACCGGTGACCGTCGCGACGCTGCTCAGCAACGCCGTGGCCGCGGCGCGCCTCCAACACCGCGATCAGGTCGCGCCGCCGGACTTGTCGCTGACGGCGTACTGACCCCCGGTTCGCGACCGCGGCGCAACCACAGCGACCCCACGCCCGAGCGCGCGGCCCGACGACGCCGCGGCGTTTCGAACCCGACGAACGGATGACGCTCCCGTTCGTGCGACCAATCACCACAGAAACGCCGCTTGCTGGCTCTTTTCCATGGGGCATAAGCTGGGCATCGATGCACGCTTCCAACGATTCTCAACGTCACGTCCGCGTCGCGCTCGCGCTGCTGCTCGCCACGGCTCCCTGGGGCTGTGGAGATGAGCCGTCCGATCGCACGATCCCCACGGTCTCGACCCAGCCGGCGCGCCCGGTGGCGCTCGACGCGACCAGCGCCGAACGCTTCGGTTACCGCGCGCAGCCGGGCCCGGACGGATCGTCGCCGTTCGCGTACACGACACCGCCAGGGTTCGAGCTGATCGCTCCGACTCCGCTGCGCATCGTGAACTTCAAGGTCGACGGGGACTCCGGCGTCGAGTGCTACCTGTCGCCGGTCGAGAGCAACGACGTCGCCGCCAACGTCAACCGTTGGCGCAAGCAGATGGGCGCCGACGCCCTCGACGCCGCCGGCATCGAAGCGCTGCCGCGCCGGTCGCTGATCGGGAAGCCCGGCACTCTCGTCGAGCTGACCGGCACGTACGCCGCCATGGGTTCCGAACCGAAGTCCGACTACGGGCTGATCGGCGTGTTCGCGGCGCTGCCGATGGCCGGCATCTCGCTGAAGATGATCGGACCGCAGGCCGCCGTGCTCGCGGCGCGCGAGCGCTTCCTCGCGTTGAACGACTCGTTGCGCTTGGCGGGCGAGTCCGCGGCCAACGCCGGGGCCTCCACCGCCGCATCGATGCCCGAGGCGACCGACGTCCCGGCGCAAGACGCGCTGAAGTGGACGCTGCCGCCGGGTTGGAGCGAGTCGCCCCGCGAGGGCATGCGCCTGATGACGTTCACCATGGCGACCAGCCCGAACTGCGAGTGCTGGCTGATCGGCCTCGGCGGTGACGGCGGCGGTGCTGCCGCCAACCTGAACCGCTGGCAGCGCGAGCTCGGACAGGAACCGCTGGCGCAAGCCGCGATCGACGCGCTCCCGCGCATGCCGATCCTGAATCGTGACTCGCGGACGATCGAGATCCACGGCCGGTACCAGGGCATGTCCGGGCCGGCGATCGACGACGCGATGATGCTCGGAGCGATCTGCGAACTCGGGCCGTGGACGTTGTTCGTGAAGATGGTCGGACCCAAGGCCGAGATGGAGACGCAGCGAACGGCCTTCCAGGCGTTCTGCGCGTCGTTGAGGTGATCTCGTGAACGCTCTCCCCACGCCGCGCCGTTCGACCGTCCTAGGACCACTCGTCGATGGTCTCGCTTCGCTCGGACTGTCTTGCACTTTGTTGCTGCTGCTGCTGTTCATCACGTGGCGCGGCACGATGGCGCAGGTCGACCTCGGCCTGTTCGAAGCGCAGAAGAAGTACTTCGACTCGCTGTACTTCGTCGAAATGGCCGGGCCGATCCCGATCCTGTTCCCCGGCGCGTACCTCGTACTCGCGGCGCTGACCGTGAACCTCGTGCTCGGCGGCATCCTGCGTTTGCGCAAGGGCGTCGCGACGCTCGGCGTGTTGATCACGCACCTCGGCATCGTGCTGATGATCGTCGCCGGTCTCGTGAAGTTCCACTACTCGGTCGACGGCGCGATGCGACTCGATCCGGACCGGCACGTGTCGTCGTTCACGTCGTACCACGATTGGGAACTCGCGATCGCGAAGGTCGACGGCGCCGATCCGCAGCGCGTGTGGCTCGTGCCGGGCGCCGAGTTCATGACGATGAGCGGCGCGCAGACGCGAACCTTCCGGCATCCCGAGCTGCCGTTCGCGGTGTCGATGTCGGGCTTCACGCGCAATGCGTTCATCCGTCAGCACGTGGCAGGCAACCCTCGCGGCGCGCGCGTCGTCGACGGTTTCTTCGTCGATCCGATGCCGCTCGAACTCGAGAACGAGTTCAACGAAGCCGCGTGCTACGTCGACGTCGTGCGCGGCGCCGACGGCGCGCGCTCGGAAGGCATCCTGTGGGGCGCGAACCGCGCGCCGTTCGTCGTGCGCAACGAAGATCGGACTTGGACGATCGACCTGCGCCGCAAGCGCTACGAGCTGCCGTTCTCGGTCCGACTCGACCGCTTCGTCAAGGACGACCATCCCGGCGTGTCGATGGCGCGCGACTTCCGCAGCTTCGTCACGCGCACGGAGAACGACCTCGAGCAGGGCGTCGAGATCAGCATGAACGAGCCGATGCGCCACGGCGGCTACATCTTCTACCAGTCGAACTGGGGCCCGCAGCGCGACGCGCCACCGGGCACGCCGCTGTACTCGATCCTCACGGTCGTCAGCAATCCGTCCGACCAGTGGCCGTTGATCTCGTGCCTGATCATCGCGGTCGGCATGTCGCTGCACTTCGGTCGCAAACTCTGGCTGTTCGCGCAGCGCGCGGGAGCGTCGTCATGATCCGCTCGATCGTCCTCGCCTGCGTCATGCTCTGCGCGGTCGTCGGCTCCGCGCTCGCGCAGAACGCGCCCACCGCGCTCGGTGCGCGCCGACTCGAACCCTGGACCGAGTCGACGCGCAAGGCCGCTTCGACGCTCGCGATCCAAGACGGCGGGCGCATCAAGCCGCTGTCGACCTTCGCGCGCTTCTTCCTGCTGCGGCTCTCCGCCGGCACCACGCTCGCGTTGGATTCCGACGGCAAGGCGAAGCTGCAAGCGACCGACTTCGTGCTCGATTGCCTGTTCTTCCAGGAACAGGCGATGGAGTACCCGGTCATCCTGGTCGAGGACTACGACGTGCTCGACGCCGTCGGGCTCGGGCGCATCGAGGGCAAGCGCAAGCGCGACCGCTACTCGTACAACCAACTCGCACCGTGCTTCGATCGCCTGTTCCAACAGGCGAACCAACTGCTCGACGTCGAGCCTCGGCGCCAGACGCCGATCCAGAAGCAGATCGTCAACCTCGCGCGCAACGTCGACGCGTTCGTCGCGCTGATGTCGTGGCAGACGCTGACGATCGTGCCGCCGCCCGCGGGTGAGAAGGAGTGGTTGTCGCCGATCCAGGTGCGCCAACGCGAGCAGCGTGGCGACGCGCTGGGGCCGCAGAGCGACACCGTCGCGCGTCTCACCGCGATGCGGGATCGACTCGGGTCGATGACGGCGTTCCAGGACGCGTTCCTGCCGCTGACCGCGGATCTGACCGCCATCGCGCGCGAGCGCGGCGAGGTCGACAAGATCGCGATGGAAGCGGCGTACTACGACGTCAACTACTTCGGCTGGGCGCGGTGGCTGTTCGCGGGCGCGTTCGTGTTCGCGGCGCTCGTGTTCCTGTCGCCGAAGTTCCGCCCCACCACCTGGCTCGCGCGCGGGACGATGGTGCCGGCCGAATTGCTGCTGTGCGTCGGCATCACGATCCGCTGCATCGTGCGGGATCGACCGCCCGTCAGCACCCTGTACGAGACGATCCTGTTCATCACGGCGATCGCTGTGCTCGTCACGCTGATCATCGAGTGGCTGCAGCCGCGCCGCATCGCGCAGTTGATCGGCGCAGCGCTCGGGTTCGCGGGCATGTCGCTCGCAGGCTGGTACGAGGAGATCTCGGGCACCGACACGATGCCGCAGCTCCAGGCGGTGTTGGACACGAACTTCTGGCTGTCGACGCACGTCACGACGGTGACCATGGGCTACGCGGCCGGCCTGCTCGCGTCGGCGATCTCGATGGGATGGGTGCTGGTCAAGACGTTCGTCGTCGTGCGCGGACACGCCGGCGACACGAAGCTCTGGCTCCCGACGCTGACGCGCATGGCCTACGGCACGCTGTGCTTCGGCGCTCTGTTCTCGACCGTCGGCACGATCCTCGGCGGCATCTGGGCGAACGAGAGCTGGGGCCGCTTCTGGGGCTGGGACCCGAAGGAGAACGGCGCGTTGATGATCGTGCTCGGGATCCTCGTGATCCTGCACGCGCGCATCGGGGGCTACGTGCGCGAGCGCGGGCTCCACGTGCTGTCGATCCTGCTCGGCTGCATCGTCGTGTTCTCGTGGTTCCACACCAACCAACTGGGCGTGGGCCTGCATGCGTACGGCTTCGACGAGAAGCTCGGCAAGATGATCGACCGCACGTACATGACGCTGTTGATCGGCGCGGGGCTGGGAACGGTCGTCGGCATCATCGACACCGTGCGGGAGCGGCAAGCCGCGCGGGCGGCCGCTGCGGCCGCGGCAGTCGGTACGAAACCCGTCGTCAGCGCGAACTGAGCGCGCGAACGGATCAACGCTTGCGGCAGAGCACGAACTCGGCGACGGCGCGGAGCGCATCGCGCGACGGCGTCGGCGGCAGCGTGTCGAGATCGTCCATCGCCGACTTGATGAAGTCGTCGGCACGGCGGAACGCGTAGTCGAGCGACGGGCCGATGTCGAATTCTTCGGACAGGCGCGCGCGCCGATTGGCCGCCGACTCGTCGCGGATCAACGACTCGAAGCGCTGACGCTCCGCACCCGTGACGTTCGCGGCGAAGTGGATCAACGGCAGCGTGAGCTTGCCGCTCTCGAGATCGGTGCCGAGGGACTTACCGACGACGCCTTCGTCGCCGATGAGGTCGAGGCAGTCGTCGATGATCTGGAACGCGATGCCGATGCTGCGGCCGTAGCGCTTCGAGCGCCTCGACGCGCCGACGATCGGCGCCACTGTAGATCGCGCCGAGCTCGCACGACGCTGCGTACAGCTCAGCCGTCTTCGCCTCGATGATCTTGAGGTAGCGCGGCTCGGTCAGCGCGAAGTCGAAGCGGTCGAAGATCTGGTTGATCTCGCCCTTGCACACGATCTTGGTCACGCGCGCGAGGATGCGCGACGCGTCGGGCGTCGGCAGGTCGACCGACATCGCGAACGCGTGGGCGTAGATGAAGTCGCCGAGCAGCACCGGCACGTGATTGCCGTACATCGCGTTCACGGTCGCCACGCGACGACGCACGTCGGCGCCGTCGAGGATGTCGTCGTGGACCAGCGTCGCGGTGTGGATCAGCTCCACGATGATCGCGAGCTTGTCGTGTTCGGGGATGACTTTGCCGCCGGCCGCTTTCGCCGACAGGAACACGAGCGCCGGGCGCAGGCGCTTGCCGGCGTACTTCGAGATGTGTCCGACGAGGCCCGAGAGCGCCTTCGAATCGCTGGCGAGTTCGCCTTGGATCTCCTGCTCGAGTCCGGCGAGTTCGGCCTGGACCGGGGCAAAACAATCGGCGAGTTCAACCACGCGACGGGTCTCCAATGAAGCGGCGCCACCTTAAGCGAAGTTCGAGTCCCTGGACAGACGCCGGGACGAGCAAGCGGAACGGGTTCGATCGGACGTCAGGACTTGCCGTCGCCCGACGTGTTCGCGGGCGGCTTGGGCTCGTCGTCCTCGGGCCGCTCTTTCAGGCCCTTCTTGAACTCGGTGATGCCCTGGCCCATCGAACGAGCGAGCTTCGGCAGCCGGCTGGCGCCGAACAGGAGGAACACGATCACCAGGATGATCAGGAGCTCTTGCGTCCCGAGTCCGAACAAGAGCACGCAATCGAGCGCGTTGAACACGGTCACGACTTGGCTTCCTTCCTCATCGACGAGAACGACGAGCGGTGGTCGGCCCACCAGTCGCGCCAGGCCCGAGCGTCGTCGAACGCTTGCCCGGTCAGCCGCTGCAGGTGGCCCATCGCGACGGTTCGCACCGTTTCCTGCTCGGAGTCGAGGGCGCGGACCAGGATATCGACGGCCTCCCGCTCCCGGCGGAAATTCGGCCCGTAGTACAGCTTCAGCACCTCTTCCATGAGGTCGAGCAGCCGTTCACGCAATCGAGCCTGCGCCCTGAATAACCCCAGGACGAACACGAAGAGCAGTGCCAATCCTGCGGCATAGCAGCGCATGAGCCCGAATTGAGTGTCGACCCATGCCGCGAAGCCGCCGTGGAACGCGATCGACGCGAACGCGAGCCCGAGCACCGCGAGCGGCAGCGCCGAGCCGAGACCGCGCGGTCGATGTGGCCGAGCCACGTCGTCGGGCAGCGGACTCGGGCCCCAGGCGCGCGAGCGGATCGTCCTTGCCGGTGGCGTCGACCATCGCGCGCTCCCGCGGCGGCGTCACTGGATGCCGCGTTCCTTCAGCACTTCGGCCATGCGCGAACCCAAGTGGCCCCGGCGTGTCGACGATCGCCACGCCCGCGCGCTGCAGTGCCGCGAGCTTCTCGCCGGCCGTGCCCGCACCACCCGAGATGATCGCGCCCGCGTGGCCCATGCGCTTGCCCGGCGGCGCCGTGCGCCCCGCGATGAACGCGACCACCGGCTTCGTCACGTGCGCCTTGATGAAGTCCGCGGCCTGCTCCTCCGCGTTGCCGCCGATCTCGCCGATCATGATGATCCCAGCGGTCTCGGAGTCGGCCTGGAACAAGCGCAGGCAGTCGATGAAGTTCGTGCCGTTGATCGGGTCGCCGCCGATGCCGACGCAACTCGATTGGCCGAGTCCGAGCGACGTGAGCTGCCAGACGGCTTCGTACGTCAACGTGCCCGAGCGCGAGACGACGCCGACGCGGCCGGGCTTGTGGATGTAGCCCGGCATGATGCCGATCTTGCACTGGCCCGGCGTGATGACGCCGGGGCAGTTCGGCCCGATCAGACGCGTGGTCGGACGTTCGCGCGTGAGGAAGCGGCGCACGCGCATCATGTCGATGACGGGGATGCCCTCGGTGATCGTCACGACCAGCGGGATGCCGGCGTCGGCGGCCTCGAGGATCGCATCGGCCGCGAAGGGCGGCGGCACGTAGATGACCGACGCGTTCGCGCCGGTCTTGGCGACGGCTTCGGCCACGGTGTCGAACACGGGCACGCCGTCCTGCGTGGTGCCGCCCTTGCCGGGCGTCACACCGCCGACCATCTTGGTGCCGTACTCGAGCATCTGCTTGGTGTGGAAGGCGCCGGCCGATCCGGTGATGCCTTGGCAGATGACGCGCGTGTTGTTGTCGACGAGGATGCTCACGGGATCAGGACTCCGTCGGTTTCGTTCGGTGGCGCGTCACGCGCGCGGCTTCGCGGTCTTCGCGGCCGCGACGACCTTCTTCGCGGCGTCCTCGAGCCCATCGGCCGGGATCAGCGCGAGGCCGCTCTGCGCGAGCATCTCGCGGCCGAGCTTCACGTTCGTGCCTTCGAGGCGCACCACGACCGGGACGTCGAGCTTCGTGCTCTTCGCGGCTTCGATGATGCCGGCCGCGATCACGTCGCACTTCATGATGCCGCCGAAGATGTTGACGAGGATCGCCTGCACGTTCTTGTCCTGCAGGATGATCCGGAACGCTTCGCGGACTTGATCCGCGCGCGCGCCGCCGCCGACGTCGAGGAAGTTCGCCGGGCTGCCGCCGTGCAGTTGGACGATGTCCATCGTGCCCATGGCCAGACCGGCGCCGTTCACCATGCAGCCGATGTTGCCCTCGAGCGCGATGTAGTTCAGACCGAACTTCGACGCCTCGACTTCACGCGGGTCCTCTTCACCGAGGTCCCGGTAGCCGGCGAGGTGCGGATGGCGGTAGAGCGCGTTGTCGTCGAAGTTCATCTTCGCGTCGAGCGCCATGACCTTGCCGTCCTTCGTCAGGATCAGCGGGTTGATCTCGGCGATCGAGCAGTCCTTGTCGATGAACAGACGCGCGAGCGCCTGCATGATCTTCACGGCTTGGCCGAGCGCGGCCGCCGGCACGCCGATGCCGAACGCGAGTCGACGCGCCTGGTGGGCCGAAAGGCCGAGGCTCGGGTCGACCGGTTCCTTGAGGATCTTCTCGGGGTGCGTCGCGGCGACCTCTTCGACGTCCATGCCGCCTTCGGACGACGCCATCATGACCGGGCAACCGAGCGCGCGATCGACCGCGAGGCCGACGTAGAGCTCTTTCGCGATCGCCGAGCCTTCTTCGATCAGCAGCACGCGGACCGGCTGACCCTGCGGACCGGTCTGATGCGTGATCAGCGGCTTCGACAGGATCGCCTTCGCGGCATCGTGGGCTTCCTCGCCCGAGCGCACGAGCTTGACGCCGCCGCCCTTGCCGCGGCCGCCGGCGTGGATCTGCGCCTTCACCACCGCCAGCGCCGAACCGAGTTGCTCGTACGCCGACTTGGCTTCCTCGGGCGTGTACGCCACTTGGCCACGCGGCACCGGGACGTCGTAGGCGCGGAGCAGTTCCTTCGCCTGATATTCGTGGATCTTCATGAGTTCGCGGCTCGTGAGCCGTGCGCACCGCGAGCCATTTCGCGGTCGGGCTCGGAAAGCGTGAGAAGGTACGGCGATCGCAAAAGGCGGTCAAACCGAAACTCACGACGGATGCGAGCGCGGGCTCCGAAACGCCGGGTGCGCACCGTAGACTTCGCGCCCGTGACGAAGCGCCGGGTCGGAATCCTCACGCACCACGAACTCGAGTCGCTCGCGCACGACGGCGCGATCACGGCTGCAGTTCCGTTCGCTCCCGATCAGGTGCAACCGACGTCGCTCGACCTGCGCCTCGGCCCGATCGCGTACCGCATTCGTGCCGGCTTCCTGCCACGCACCGAACCGGTCGCCGAGCGGCTGCGCGACCTCAGCCTCTACACGCTCGATCTCGAACGAGGCGCCGTGCTGGAGCGCGGCTGCATCTACCTGGTGCCGCTGCAAGAGGCGCTGCGCCTGCCGGCCGACGTGTCCGGTCGCTGCAATCCGAAGTCGTCGACGGGCCGCATCGATTTGTTCACGCGCGTGATCACGGACGCGAACGAACGGTTCGACGACGTGCGCGCCGGGTACCACGGTCCGCTGTTCCTCGAGATCATGCCGCGCTCGTTCCCCGTGCGCGTGCAGGCCGGCCTACGCCTCAATCAGATCCGTCTGCTGCGAGGTCGCACGCGGCTCGACGATGCCGGAACGACGGCCGAGCACGCGTCGACGCCGCTCGTCACCGACGCACGCGGCGGCCCCATCGCGAGTTCGGATTTGCGCATCGACGGCGGCTTCCACCTCGCGGTGAGTCTGGTGCCGGACCCGGGCTCGGACATCATCGGCTACCGCGCCAAGGGCTACACCGGCGTCGTCGACCTCGCGTCGATCGGCACGCACGATCCACTCGCGTTCTTCGAACCGTTGCCGGCCACGGCGTCCCGACGGCTGCTGCTCGAGCCCGAGGAGTTCTACATCTTCCAATCGCGCGAGCGTGTACGCGTGCCGCTGCACCTCGCGGCCGAAATGCATGCGTACGACGTCGGCATCGGCGAACTACGCACGAACTACGCCGGCTTCTTCGACGCCGGGTTCGGCCACGGCGGCGACGGTTCGCTACGAGGCACGCCCGCGGTGCTCGAAGTGCGACCGCACGACGTGCCGTTCTTGATCGACGACGGCCAGGTGCTGTTCCGACTCGAGTTCCACCGCACGATCGAAACGTGCGAACGCTGGTACGGCGGCCCCGGCAGTTCGTCGAACTACGCGCGTCAGGGCTTGACGTTGGCGAAGTACTTCCGCTGCCTCCCGTAGGCGCGACGAGACGACGCTCGCCGCCGCGACTTCACGAACCGGCGTCTGGCTGGTCGTTCGAGCCCACGCGCAGGACCTTCATCGTGTTGGCGCTCGCGTGCGCGAGCTTCGACCCGCCGATCAGCACGACCACGTCTCCGCGATGCACGAGCCCGCGAGCGCGCAAGTGTTCGACGCCGCGAACGAACAGCCGATCGAGCGTCGCGCTCATCGGGATGCGTTGCGCGAAGATGCCGCGATGGAAGTTCAGGCGGCGGCACACCGCGTCCTGATAGGTCAATGCGAACATCGGGATCGACGGTCGCGCTGCCGACAGCATCGCCGCGGTGCGCCCGGTGGCCGTGAACGGCACCAGCGCGCGTGCCCCGGCGAGTTCGGCGAGTTCGACGCCCGAGCGCGCGACGGCCGACACGAAGTCGGACGCCGACAACGACTCACGCGGTACGCGCAGGCCATCGAGATGCACGTGGCCCTCGACCGCGCGCGCGATGCGGTCCATGGTCGCGACCGCGGCCGCCGGGAACTTGCCGACCGCGGTCTCGCCCGAGAGCATCACCGCATCGGTGCCGTCGAGGATCGCGTTGGCGACGTCGGAGACTTCCGCGCGCGTGGGCGTTTCGCTCGTGGTCATCGACTCGAGCATCTGCGTCGCGGTGATCACGAACGAGCCCCGCTCCATCGCGCGGCGGATGATGTCTTTTTGCAGCAGCGGCACGGTCTCGACCGGGCATTCGACGCCGAGGTCGCCGCGCGCGACGATCACACCGTCGGCCGCGACGAGGATCTCGTCGAGGTTCAACAGCGCCTCGGCGCGTTCGATCTTCGCGATGACGAGCGCTTCGGAGCCGCGCGATCGCAGGTGCGCCCGGGCACGATGCACGTCCCGCGCGTCACGCACGAACGACAACGCGACGGCGTCGACCCCCATCGCCACGCCGGCGTCGAGATGCGCGAGGTCGCGAGCCGTCAACGCCGGCACGCGCAATCGCGAGTCCGGAGCGTTCAGGCCCGCGTGCGTCGTGACGCGCCCGCCGCGCTCGACGACGGTGTGCAGCACGGCGCCGCGCACCGACTTCACGCGGAGCAGCACGCTGCCGTCCTTGAGCAGCAGCCGCTCGCCCGGACGCACGTCCTTCGGCAATCCCGCGTAGCTCAGTGACAGCGCCGATTCGTCGCCGATCAGCCGGCGACCGGTCGGCCCGCACACCACGCGGACGGCGCTGCGCGTCCGCAACACGACCGCGCCGTCCTTGACGTCGCCGAGCCGAATGCGCGGGCCCTGCAGGTCTTGCATGGCCGCGACCGGTCGGCCCGCCTTGCGCGCCACCGCACGCAATCGGCGCACGACGCGCGCGTGTTCGTCGGGGTGGCCGTGCGAGAAGTTGAGCCGCGCGATGTCCATTCCCGCGCGCACCAGCGCCGTCAGCGCAGGTACGGACGAACTGGCCGGACCGAGCGTCGCGCAGATGCGCGTCATGCGGACGCCGTGATCGAGCCGGCTCATGCGTGGACCAATCGATCGATGATCGCTTGTCCCATTTCGCGCGTGCCGACCGCGCCTGGCGCCTTGGGATCGTCGCGCAGGTCCGCCGTGACGAACTTGCCTTCGTCGAGCACCGACAGCACCGCGGAGTGCACGCGGCGCGCGGCGTCGTGCTCGCCGAGGTGATGCAGCATCATCACGCCCGACAGGATCAGGGCGAGCGGGTTGGCCTTGTTCAACCCCGCGATGTCCGGAGCCGTGCCGTGCGTGGCTTCGAACACCGCGCCCTTCGAGCCGATGTTCGCGCCCGGCGCGACGCCGAGCCCGCCGATCATCCCCGCCGCGAGGTCGGAGATGATGTCGCCGTACAGGTTCGGCAACACGAGCACGTCGTACTGCGCCGGGTACTTGACGAGCTGCATGCACATGTCGTCGACGATGCGCGCGCTGAACTCGACGTCGAGGTACTCCTTCGCGACGTCGTGCGCGACCTCGAGGAACAGTCCGTCCGAGAACTTCATGATGTTCGCCTTGTGCACCGCGGTGACCTTGCGGCGACCGTGCGTGCGGGCGTACTCGAACGCGAAGCGCACGATGCGACGCGTGCCCTCGACCGAGATCGGCTTGATCGAGATGCCGACGTCGCCGGACAGAGCGGCCTTCGGCTGCTTGCTCTTGATGAACTGAACGAGTTCTTGGGTGTCGGCCGCGCCGCGCTGGAACTCGATGCCGGCGTAGAGGTCCTCGGTGTTCTCGCGCACGATCACGAGATCGATGTCCTTGAACGGCGTCTTGATGCCGGGCAGCGTCCGACACGGACGCACGCAGGCGTAGAGCTCGAGTTCCTGCCGCAGCGCGACGTTCACCGAGCGGAAGCCCGTCCCGACCGGCGTCGCGATCGGCGCCTTCAGCGCGACCTTCTGCGCGCGGATCTTCTGCAACACCGAGTCGGGCAGCGGAGTGCCTTCCTTCTCCATGACGGCCGCGCCGGCGTCGACGACGTCCCAGTCGAACTCGACGCCTGTTGCGTCGAGGACTCGGCGCGTGACCTCGGCGATCTCGGGACCGATCCCGTCCCCACGAATCAGAACTACGGAATGAGCCACCGTGCCACTCCCGACCTGCGCGCTTCCCCGACCGGGGAAAAGCCCGGGAGTCTAGCAGCCCATTGAAGAAGTCTCGCGGGCCAGGACGGGGCCTCGCGCCCGAGCACTTCGTTGCTCGTCGTCACCAACTTGCCCGGAAGTTGCCTCCTCCTCGCGCCTCGATCTCGGGCACGATGCCGACGTCCTGGCGGCCACGGGACTTCTTCAACGGGCTGCTAGCGATCGGCAGCGCCTTCGGCGCGCGCGACGACGCCGAGAGCGACCGCGTTCGTGGCGTCGCGCGCGAGCACGATTCGCGCCAGCCCCACCGCTTTCGCGGTCTGTCCCAGTTCCAGCCACGCCTGCGCCAAGCGCGCGCGAGCGTCATCGTCGCCGGGTTCCGCGAGCAATCGCGTCCGCAAGCCGTCGACGCGCGTCACGAGGTCGTTCAGCTCGCGATAGCGCGCGAGCGCCTGTTTCGATTCGCCGGCCTTCTTCTGCCGCGCCAACGCGAGACCGAGCCGGTACCACGTCGACGGCCGCCATCCTTCGCCACGCAATGCCACGCAGTAGGCGGCTTCGGCGGCGGCGAACTCGCCGCGATCGAAGTGCACGTCGCCGAGCGCGTCATGGGCGCGCCAGTAGTTCGGGTCGATCGTGATCGCGCGCTCGAGCTCTGCGATCGCCTCGATCGCTCCGCGCTTGCCGAGCACGAAGCCGTAGCCGTAACGCGCCTTCGGGTTGTCCGGTTGTATGCGGACCAGCGCCGCGAAGAAGCGTTCGGCATCGTCGACGCGCCCCAGCTCGAAATGACAGAACCCGAGCGGAAGCGCCAGCGCGACTTTGCCGGGCTCGCGTTTCAACCCGGCTTCGAACGCGCGGATGGCCTCGCCGTAGCGCTTCTCCAGGTAGAGCGCGTTGCCGAGCAGCAGGAAGCCGTCGACGAAGTCGGGATCGACACGCAAGCGCGCTTCGACGCGCGTGACCACGGCGGCGGTCTCGTCGAGTTTCAGCAGACCGACGCACGCTCGGACGATCTCCGCGCGCGCCGTCTGCGCGTCCGCGTCGTCCAATGCGGCCGCACACGGCGCACCGAGCAGAACGGTCAGGATCGCGACGGCGACGATCATGGCTCGCTCGTCCCTTGCCCGCGCGTGAGGACGTGCCACGCGTCGAGATCGCCACGCGGGTACGACTCGCGCGCGCCGTCCGGCCACCGTACGAGGACTCGCGGCGCGGTGAGTTGCGAGCCCGCGAACGTCACGCGCGGATCGTTCGACGCCTGGAACGAGAACGACGACTTGGCCACGCGGACCGCGGTCCCGAGCGCCACGGTCGCACCGAGTCCATCGGGGTTGCCCGCGCCGGCGTCGAGGCGATAGCCGACCCACGCCGGATCGTCGTCGCGGCCCGAGCGCGCGTCGTTGCGCAGCAGGCGCACCGCGCCATCGAGCACGGCCACCACGACATCGACATCGCCGTCGTCGTCGAGGTCGCCGAACGCGGCCGCGCGATGCACCGCGCTCGCGCCGAGGCCCGAATGAGCCGGAGCGACCCCGCTGAACTTGCCACCCTCGTTGCGGAACAGGTCGCAGGGCTGGGCGTAGCTCGTGTCGGTGCCGGCTCGATCGGCCTGCGGATAGACGTGCCCGTTGGCCGTGAACACGTCGAGATCGCCATCGAGGTCGAAGTCCGCGAGCGCGGTCCCCCACCCGAGACGCGTCAACGACGGCGGACCGAGGATCGAACGGAAGCTGACGTCGTCGAAGAACCCATCGCCATCGTTCCGATACAGCGTGTTCGGTTCGCCGGAGAAGTTGGTGACGAACACGTCGAGTTTGCCGTCGCCATCGACGTCGCCGACGTCGATTCCCATGCCGGCTTGTTCGCGGCCGTCTCCGGACACCGCCGCGCCCGCCAGCAGGCCGTCCTCCTCGAAGCGTTCGCCGCGGTTCCAGAACACGAAGTTCGCCATCGAGTCGTTGGCGACGTAGACGTCGGAGCGACCATCCGCATCGAGGTCTGCCGCGAGCACGCCGAGCCCGAAACTTGGGACGACCGTGGCGAAGCCGAGCGCGGCGGTGGCATCGACGAGCGTCCCGGCGTCGTTGCGCAGGAATCGATCCGCTTCGGGCGACAGCCCTTCCGGACCGCACATCACGGTGTGACCGAACCACGTGCAGTTCCGACCGTCCTGGCCGTGGCGCGGCGGCTTGCTCACGTCGAACGCGAGGTAGTTCGCTTCGTAGAGGTCGACGTCGCCGTCGCCATCCGCGTCGAACACCGCGACGCTCGTGCCCCATGCGCCGGCCCGCGGCAGCGTGCCGCTGACGTCCTCGAACTTCAGCTCGCCGACGTTGCGCAGCAGCGCGTCGCCACCGTGACGCGCGACGAACAGATCGCGGCGCCCGTCGCCGTCGACGTCGAGCACGGCGACTCCGTTGCAGAAGCCCTCGATCGTGACGCCGCTCTGCGCGGTCACGTCGACGAAACGCAACCGTCCGTCGTTGCGGAACAGTCGGCACGGCGTGGCACCGACTCCGGCCGGCTTGCCGAACAGCGGATCGCCGTTGCCACAGAACACGTCCAGGTCGCCGTCCCCGTCGAAGTCGGCGAGTGCGATTCCCGGCCCGTTGGTCTCGAGGATGAGTTCCTTCTCGAGCGAACCGTAGACGCTGATGTGCGCGAGCCCGGACTGCGCCGGCGACACCTCGACGAACTGCGGTGAGACGTCGTCGCCGACGAGGCCGGCGACGAGCAGCAGCAACGCGCTCGAGGTCGTGGATTCCATGCGCCCGGATTGTGCAACGAAAACGGCTCCGCGGGATCCGCGGAGCCGTTTTTCGTGCGACGTTCCCGCGATCGGGAGGCGTCGATCAGCCCGAAACGACCGTCTCTTCGGTCGACACGAACTGCAGCGATTCACGCCACGGCTGGTGCTCGTCGCCGGGGCGCTTGAAGTTCATCCAGAACTCGCGCTCTTCCTTGGAGGCCTTCAGACCGTCCTTCTTCACCGGGTCGCAGAACCCGCCGACCTTCACGGTGATCTTGTCCTGGCGCTCGTCGAACGAGCCGTCCTTCTTCTTGAACTGGAACACTGCGGCGACCTTGACGGTCTCGCCCGGCGCGAGTTCACGACCGGTCGCGGAGACCGAATCGAGCAGATCGTCGCCGTAGGTCTTCTTCAGCTCGGCGATCGCCTTGGGGTAGTACCCCTCGGAGACGCCGTCCTCGTTCACGTCGGTCACCGCCGAGCAGAACAGGTTCAGCGGCACGGCCTCCTCGTGCGTGTTCTTCACCGAGTAGACCACGTACCAGTAGACCTGGCTGCCCTTCGCCGTGCTCGCTTCCATGCGCCCGGCCGGGTTGCGCTTCGCGAAATCGAGGTCGATCGAGAGCTTCCAGCGCAACGGGCTCTTCGCGCTCGCGAGATCGCCGACGGAGGCGAACAGGAGAGCACCGAGCACCGCGACCGCACCGAACTTGAACTGCATGCGCGTCTCCACGTGGGCCGAGTGGATCACTCGACCGACAGCTTCTTGAACAACTCGACGGGACAATCCGGTCCGATCTCGAGGTAACCGCCCTCGGGAATCGTGACCCCTTGTTCTCTCGCGTCGACGACTTGATCGAACTCTTGCACGGACCAGTCGGCGTAGAGGTAGTTGATCGCGAACTTGTGGTTCGAACGACCTTCGTTGTCGTCCGAGGCGATCACTTCCTCGTTCGCGCGGTTCTGGTTGATCGGGTGGTTCTTCGTGTCGCGGCCGGCGTACGAGATCGTCGTCGTGTCGATCGCATCCCAGTCCTTGTAGGCCGAGCCCATCGTCGTGTCCTCGGCCGTCCAGTTCTGGTCCTTCGGGCCGGGGCACAGGAACACCTTGGTGTCCTTGCCGGTGATCTGGCCGTCGCGCACGAGCACGAGCAGGAACTTGATGCCCGATTCCTTCGGGAAGTAACCGGACTTCGAGCCGCGGTTCATCCACAGCGCCATCGACGTCCCGATCTGGCGCAGGTTGCTCTTGCACTCGTTGACGCGCGCGTTCTCCATCGCGCCCATCAGCGTCGGCACCGCGAGCGCGATGAGCGACGCGATGATGGCAATGACCACGAGGATCTCGATCAGCGTGAAGCCGCGACGGCGATGAGCGTGCTGCATGGACGGAACTCGCTTGCGGGCAAGGACTCGGGGTCGGACGAGCGAAGTGCCGCGATCCCACGGATCCAGCCCGCTCGCACTACCGCCGAAGCCGGGCATGGTAACGAGCGGAAGTGCCGGCGCAAGCGCCACGAACGACGAAGGGCAGCCCTCGCGCGTTGGCGCGGGGGCTGCCCTCCTTCGGACTGCCGGTCGATTACAGGCCGCAGCTCTTCTTCAGCGCCGCCGCCTTGTCCGTGCGTTCCCACGTGAACGCGTCGCCCTTGCGGCCGAAGTGGCCGTGGCGCGCGGTCTCGAAGTAGCGCGGCTTCAGCAGATCGAGCGCCTTGCAGATACCGCCCGGCGTCAGATCGAAGTTGTCGCGGATCGCGTTCAAGATCTTGGCGTCGTCGACGTGACCCGTACCGAACGTGTCGACGTTGACCGACACCGGCTTGGCGACGCCGATCGCGTAGGCGACCTGCACTTCGCAGCGGTCGGCGAGGCCGGCCGCCACGACGTTCTTCGCGATGTAGCGCGAGGCGTACGCGGCCGAGCGGTCGACCTTCGTCGGGTCCTTGCCCGAGAACGCGCCGCCGCCGTGACGCCCCATGCCACCGTAGGTGTCGACGATGATCTTGCGGCCCGTGAGCCCGGTGTCACCGTGCGGACCACCGACGACGAAGCGACCGGTCGGGTTGACGTGGATGATCGTCTTCTTGTCCATCAAGTGGGCAGGGATGACCTTCTTGATGCACTGCTCGATCACCTCGCGCTTGATCTCCGCGTGCTTGACCTTGTCGTCGTGCTGCGTGGAGATGACGACCGTGTCGACGCGCGTCGGCTTGCCGTCGACGTACTCGACCGTGACCTGCGACTTCGAGTCCGGGCGCAGCCACGGCAGCTTCTTCTTGAAGCGCAGCACCGACAGGTGCTCGACGAGCTGGTGCGCGTACATGATCGGCGCGGGCATCAGCTCCGGCGTCTCGTTGCACGCGAAGCCGAACATCATGCCCTGGTCGCCGGCGCCCTGCTCCTTGTGCAGGCCTTCACCTTCGGTGACTCCCTGCGAGATGTCGGGGGACTGCGCGTGGACCGAGATCATCACGCCGCAGGTGTCGCCGCTGATGCCGTAGGCATCGTCCGTGTAACCGATCTTGTTGATCGTGTCGCGAGCGATCTGCTGGTAGTCGACCTTCGCGGTCGTCGTGATCTCGCCGGCGACGACGCAGAGGCCGGTCGTCAGCAGCGTCTCGCAAGCGATGCGCGAGCGGGGGTCCTGCGCGAGCAGCGCGTCGACGACCGAGTCCGAGATCTGGTCGGCGAGCTTGTCCGGGTGGCCCATGCCGACCGATTCGGACGTGAAGAGATGACGTTCAGCCATGGAAAGGAAATCCTCCGAGTCAACGAACGACGAGTGGTGATGTCATGAACGGTGAGTGGTCATCGCGTGCCGCCCCGCTGGCGGCAGGATCCGTCGATGTTCGAATGCGTCGAGCGTGCGCGCCACGGCGCCCTTGCTGACGCGCGCGGCCTCGCCGGCCGCTCGTCGCATCGCGCCGGCGTCGGCCAACGCGTGTGCGAGCGCGGTCGCGAGTTCGGCAGGCTCCGCGACGCGCAACGCGCCGTGGCCGACCAAGAACTCGACGTCCGACTTGACGTTCTGGAAGTGCGGGCCGGTGATGGCCGCGACGCCCGCGAGCACCGGCTCGAACACGTTGTGTCCGCCGATGCCCGGCACGAACGAGCCGCAGACGAGCGCGACGTCGGCGGCTGCGTAGAGCGCCGCCAATTCGCCCATCGTGTCGACCACGACTACGGCGTCCCGCGTGACGGCGATCCCTTCGCGCAGCGCCGACAGGCGCACGGTCGAGAATCCTTGCGACGCGAGATCGCTCTCCGCGTCCTGCAGACGCTCGCGATGGCGCGGCGCCACGACGAGGCGCGCATCGGGACGATCGCGCCGCAAGACCGCGAACGCGCGCGCGACGAGGCTCTCTTCGCGAGGGTGCGTCGAACCGGCCAGCACGAGTGCTTGCGTGTCGCTCAGGCGCAACTCGGCGCGCAGACGCGAGCGCGTTCCCGCGGGCGGCGCATCCCGATCGATCTTGAGGTTGCCGGTGACGACGACGCGGTCGGCCTCGACGCCCATGCGCACGAGCCGATCTCGAACCTCGTCGTTTTGCACCGCGAACACGTCCACCGCGAACAGCCCCACGAAGCGCTTCAGGAACCGCGATCCCAACCTACGTTCGGTTCGCGGCGACACGCGTCCGTTGGCGACCGCGATGGCGATGCCACGCGACGCGCAGGCGGACAGCAATGCCGGCCACAATTCCAGTTCCACCAGCACGAGCGCGCGTGGCCGAATCCGGTCGAGTACTCGGGCGACGCACGGTCCCGTGTCGAGCGGGAGCACGAACGCTTCGAGGTCGGGACACAGCCTTCTCGCGACCTCCACCCCGGTCGACGTGGCGGACGAGAGGACCAGTTCCAGATCCGGCCGGGACCCGCGAAGGCCCGCGACCCATGCCGCCGCGGCCACCATCTCGCCGGCGGATGCGGCGTGGACCCAGACGAGATCGCCCGAAGTCTTGCGCCGAGGCCGCCGGAACGTCAGGCGCTCCGCGAGCCCTTCTCGATACCGACGCTGGGTCGCGAGCCGGAACAGTAGCCACGGCAACGCGATCAGCAGCCCGAGAAGAAGCGCGGAACTATACACCCAGACCCCCGCGCGTGGCGGCAAGCGGCCGGGGATCTTTTCAACCGGAACGTGCGTGCTGGACGAAGCCAACGGCGTTCGTGCTACTCACCGAACTTCGGGAAGCAGCACTTCTTGTACTTCTGCCCGCTGCCGCACGGGCAGGGGTCGTTGCGCCCCGGCGCGGGACCGTCCTTGCGGATGGTCTGCGGCTTCTGCGTCTTACCGGCGTTCATGCCGGCCTTGTCGCGGTTGATCTGCTCACGCTTCATGCGCTCGACGTCGGCATTCATCGACGGCGCCGGCGGTTTGATCGCTTGGCCTTCCTGCGGTGGACGCGCGGGGGGCACCGGGTTCGGCTTGGCCGCCGGCGGCGTGGGCGGCTTCTGCACGGTCGGCGGCGTCTGCGGCGGCAGGCCCGGGATGTTCAGCGGTCGCGGCGGCATCACGGGCGGGCGCGGCGGAGGCGCCGCAGGCGGCGGGGCCTCTTCACGCACCACTTGGATGCGGAACACGAGGCTCGTGACTTCCTCTTCGACCAGTTCGATCAAGCGCTGGTAGTTCTCGAAACCCTCGCGCTTGTACTCGTTCTTCGGATCGACCTGCGCGTAGCTGCGCAACCCGACCTGCTCGCGCAACTGCGTCATCGCGTGCAGGTGGTCCTTCCACTTCGAGTCGATGACGTTCAGCAGCAGGAAGCGCTCGATCTGGCGCATCTGCTCGGCACCGATCTGCGTCTCGCGCTGGTCGTAGTGCTCGGTCACGCGATCCATGACGAGCTTCGTCACTTCGTGGCGATCGATGCCGTCGAGCTTCGTCTTGTCGAGTTCGACCGCGAAGATCTGCTGCACGCGCTTGGCGAAGTCGTCGACTTCCCAGTTCGCCTTCGACTCGCCCATGTACGTGTGCTGCAGGCGTTGAACGAGCGAGCCGCACATCTCGAGCACTCGGTCCTTCAGACCGATGCCTTCGAGGATCTCCTGGCGCAGCGAGTAGATCGTCTTGCGCTGCTTGTCCATGACCTCGTCGTATTCGAGGAGGTTCTTACGGACTTCGAAGTTGCGCTGCTCGACGCGCTTCTGCGCGCGCTCGATCCCGCGCGAGACCATGCCCGACTCGATCTCCTGGCCCTCGACCATGCCGAGGCGCTTCAACATGCCGGTGACCCAATCGCGCGCGAAGATGCGCATGAGGTCGTCTTGCATGCTCAGGAAGAAACGCGTCGAACCCGGATCGCCCTGGCGACCGGCGCGACCGCGCAACTGGTTGTCGATGCGGCGCGACTCGTGGCGTTCGGTGCCGATGATCGCGAGGCCGCCGGCGGCGAGGACCTTCTGCTTGTCGGCTTCGCACTGCGCCTGGAACTTCACCAGCGCCTCTTGGAACACCTCGGGCGGAGCGTCGCGTCCGACCGCGTCCTTCGCCATTTCGGTCGCGTTGCCGCCGAGCAGGATGTCCGTGCCGCGACCCGCCATGTTGGTCGCGATCGTCACGGCGCCCGGTCGACCGGCCTGCGCGACGATGTGGGCTTCGCGCTCGTGGAACTTGGCGTTCAGCACGTTGTGCGGCACGCCCTTCTTCACCGCGGCGACGACGGCGCCGTAGCGCCAGATGTTGTCGAGGTACCACGCGAGCATTTCCTTCGGCGCGGCGGCTTGCACGCGGTCGTACACCGACTTGGCCTTCGCGACGTCGATGAACGCGGGCCGTGCGAGCACTTCGCGGATCTCGGTCTCGAGCGCTTCGGGCAACCACGACGGCCGCTTCTTCGCGAGACGATCGAGCTCGGTCTTGGCTCCATCGCAGCGCCGCGACAGCCACAGCGTGAGTCCGCGCGGGTCGGACATCAGGCCCGAGACGATCTCCGACGACGCGATCGACGTCGTACCGACCAGCACCGGTCGCCCGGTCAATTGCGTCTCGATGATGTCGCGCGCGACCGCCGCGTACTTCTCCTCGTGCGAGAGGTAGACCACGTCTTCGTGGTCTTTGCGGATGTTCTGGCGGTTGGTCGGGATCTGGACGACGTCGAGGTTGTAGATCTTGAGGAACTCGGGCGCCTCGGTGATCGCGGTGCCGGTCATGCCGGCGATCTTCTTGTAGAGGCGGAAGTAGTTCTGGAACGTGATGGTCGCGAGGGTCTGGTTCTCTTCGCGGATGCGCAGGCCTTCCTTGGCCTCGACCGCTTGGTGCAGGCCGTCCGACCAGCGGCGTCCCGACATCAAGCGTCCGGTGAACTCGTCGACGATGATGATGCCGAGCTGACCGTCGTCGTCTTCCTTGACGACGTATTCCTTGTCGCGCTTGTACAGGTGGTGCGCGCGCAGCGCGGTTTCGATGTGGTGCGGCCACTCCATGTGCGCACCGGTGTAGAAGCTGTCGACGCCCGCGAGCTGTTGAGCACGCTCGATGCCATCCTCCGTGAGGATGCACTGGTGCTCCTTCTCCTTGATCTCGAAGTGCTTCTCGGGCGTGAGCTGCCGCGCGATCTGGTCGGCGCGGTAGTACTTGTCGGTCGACGTCTCCGGCATGCCGGAGATGATCAGCGGCGTGCGGGCCTCGTCGACGAGGATCGAGTCGACCTCGTCGATGATCGCGTAGAAGAGGTTCTTCTGGACCTGGTCCTGCGAGCGCGACTTCATGTTGTCGCGCAGGTAGTCGAAGCCGAACTCGTTGTTCGTGCCGTAGGTGATGTCGCTGGCGTACTCGGGATGCCGTTGGCTCGGCGACATGCTCGATTGGATCGCGCCGACCTTCAGGCCGAGGGCCTTGTAGACCGGGTTCATCCAGTCGCGGTCGCGCTTGGCGAGGTAGTCGTTCACCGTGACGACGTAGACGCCCTTGCCCGCCAGCGCGTTCAGGTACGCCGGCGCGGTCGCGACCAGCGTCTTGCCTTCGCCCGTCGACATCTCGGCGATCTTGCCCTGGTGCAACACCGCGCCGCCGAGCATCTGGACGTCGAAGTGCCGCATCTTCATCGCGCGCCGCGACGCTTCACGGACGCAGGCGAACGCTTCGATCAGCAGGTCGTCGAGCGTCGCGCCCTGCGCGAGCTTCTCCTTGAACTCGACCGTCTTGCGGGCGAGATCGTCGTCGGAGAGCTCTTGGATCCGCGGCTCGAGCTCGGCGATGCGCGCGACCACCGGCAGCAAGCGCTGCACTTCGCGCCGGTTGCGACTGCCGAACATCGACTTGAGGGCTTTGCCGACGCCGAGCGAGAGCTGGTCGAACTTCTCGCTGAGGGTCGACAGCTTGTCGGAGAGATCTGCCATGGACGCCTTCGTTGACGTGCGTCCGGGATCGAAGCTGCTGCTTGCCCGAACAGGACTTGCGCGGATGCGACGGAAGCCGGTGAAGGTAGCCGTCGGCCCAAGTCAAGTCAACGCGAGGGGTCGATCGCGCGCGCCGCGAGCAGCGCGTCCAGATGCGCGAACAGCTCTTCGGCGTGGAACGGCTTCGACAACACGGCGTACGGCTTGGCCGCGATCGCAGCTTCGACGGCGCCGGCCGACGCGAGGATCACGGGGACCTTGGCGCGAGCGGGATCCGCGCGCAGTTCGGCGAGGGCTTCGGTCCCGGTCACGCGCGGCATCTCGACGTCCATCAGGATCGCCGTGTGGCGCGTGGCGTCGGCGAGTTCGAGCGCCTCGTAGCCGTCGTTCGCGCGATCGACGTCGAACCCGCGCAGGACGAGCAATTGCGCGAACGTGTCTTGGATGCCCTGGTCGTCGTCGACGACGAGGATGCGCAGTCCGTTGGGCGGGCGACGTTCGATCGCGAGCCCATCGACGAGTCCGCGCATGTGGAACGTCGTCGGCAGGTTCGCCCCGTCCCAGGCGGCCTCGATGTCGGCCTTCAACTGTCGATTGCCGGCGCGGATCTGGCAGAACTTCGGGTCGACGTCCAGGTCGAACGCTTGGTCGTGCGTGTCCACCGAGAAGAAGAACTCGTCCTGGACGAGGTGCTCCGCGATCAACAGCTTCATGAACGGGTACTGCGAGTTCCCAAGTCTCAACGCGAAGCTGCGGTTGCCGGTCGCGCTGCGCTTCGACTCGTCGACGAACGGCGCTTTCGTGACGTAGTCCATCAAGCGGGCGTCGTCGGCGCCCTCGAACTCGATGCGGGGCTGCTTGCCCGAGAACGGACCTGGGGCGCGGTAGGCCTCGTTCACGTAGAGGCGCACCGCTCGGCGCAAGTGCTGGAGCGTCAGGTCCTGGATGTGCATGTCGTCGGCCACCGGGGACGACCGTGATGGGTCGCGGTTCGGTGTCTCTCCGCCACGACGCGCATTATCGTGCCGGTCCGTCGTGGTGATGCAGGGCGGGAACAAGCTGAGGCTGGTTGTCCGCGATTCGAACGGACTGCGGACCGTCGTCCACGCTTCGAGGGGCACGATCCGTCATCGGGAGCCCGGCATCCGCAACGTGCCCGTGAGCTCGCGGATGTGTCCGACGTTCGCTTCCGCGAGCAAGGTCGGCAAGGTGTCCACGATGCTCTGGATCGCGCGCGGATCGCGGAACACGGCGGTCCCCACCTGGACCGCCGTGGCCCCGGCGACCAGGAACTCGAGCACGTCGTCCGCGGTTGCGATGCCGCCGATTCCGATCACCGGGATCGAGACGCGCCGCGCGACCTCGTACACGAGCCGCAACGCGACCGGCTTCACGGCCGGTCCCGACAAGCCGCCGAAGCCGTAACCGAGCTTCGGCTTGCGCGAGCGCCAATCGATCGCCATCGCACGGATCGTGTTGATCAGTGAGACCGCGATCGCACCGTTCTCCTGCGCGGCCAACGCGATGCCGCCGATGTCCGGCGACTCGGGCGCGAGCTTCACGATCAGCGGGATCGGGGTCTCGTTCTTCACCACGCGCACGAGCCGCGCGACGGTCTCCGGATCGCGCGCGAACGGCAGACCGCCTTGCTCGACGTTGGGGCACGAGATGTTCAACTCGAGCGCGTCGATGCCCGGCGTCGCGCCGATGCGCGCGGCGATCCTCGGCCATTCGTCGGTGCGCTCACCGGCGATGTTCAGGAACAGCCGCGACGCGTGCCCGCGCACCTTCGGAAAGGTCTCGGTCAGCCAACGCTCGATGCCTTTGTTCGGCAGTCCGATCGAGTTCAGGATGCCGCCGGCGACTTCGACGATGCGTGGCGGCGGATTGCCCGCGCGCGGGTGCAGGGTGATCGTCTTCAGCAACAGCGCGCCGGGCACGTGCGCGTCGACGAACGCTTCGGACTCGAGCGCCTGGCCATAGCAGCCGGACGCCGAGATCACCGGGTTCATCAGTTCGATCGGACCGATGCGGACGTCGAGCACGGCGCTGCCTCGGGTGGATGGATCAGGCTTTCGCGCGGGCCTTGCTCGGCGACGGCTGGAACACCATCTGGATCGCGAGCAATGCGACCCCGACACAGATCGCGCTGTCCGCGACGTTGAAGATCGGGAACGGATCGAACGGCGCGAAGCCGAAGTCGAACTTCAAGAAGTCACGGACCGCGTCCATGGACAGCGAGTCGTAGATGTTGCCGACGGCCCCACCCATGACCAAGCCGAGCGCGAAGATACCGAGGCGATCGGTCTTCGGGGTCTGGTGCAGGATCACGAAGATCACGCCGACCGCCGCCAAACGCACGATGCGGAGGATCCACGGATTCCAATCCGTGCCGATGCTCCACATCCCGCCGGGATTGGTGTGGCAGACGATTTCGAAGATCTCGTCGATGACGGTGATCGAGTCGTACCGCCCGCCGCCGCGGTCGAGCGTGTCGAACACCCATTCCTTGGAGCCGAGGTCGAGTGCCGCGACGATCGCGGCGACCGCGAAGAACAGCGTGAACTTGGTCATCGAACGCGCGTCGTTTCAGAGGCCGTGATCGAACCGAACGGATTCACGATCTCAGCCGCGTTCGGCCTTCGCCTTGCACGTCACGCATTGGCGCGCCCACGGAATCGCCTCGAGGCGCGGCTTCGGCACCGGCACGTGGCAGTCGAGGCAGACGCCGTACTCGCCGGTGTCGATCCGGCGCAGCGCGAGGTCGATCTCGCCGACGACTTCTTCTTCGTTCTCGATGATCCCGAGGTTGAAGTCCTGCTCGTAGTTGTCCGAGCCGAAGTCGGCCATGTGGTTCGCTGCGTTGCCCTGATCGGACGCCTTGAACGCTTGATCATGCAGGCTCTGCAGATCGCCGACGAGGTCGTCGCGCTTGCGCAGCAGCAGGTCACGGAAATGGTTCATGTCCGCGCGGCTCAGCGGCGACTTCAGCAGCTTGCGCTCGGATTCCGGCGGAACGATCGTGCGCTCCGGCACCTTCTTCGCAGCGGCCTTCTTGACCGGGGCCGCGGCGGCGGGCTTGCCAGGCGCGACCTTGCCCGCCATGGGCTTGGTCGCGAGCGGCTTCGCGGCCGCGGGCTTCGCGGCGGGAGCCTTGCCCGCGACCGGCTTCGCCGACGGCGCGGACTTCGACTTCGCGGCGGGGGCTGCTGCCGCGGGCGCGGACTTCTTCGCGGGAGCCGCGGGCTTCTTCGTCGGTTTCTTCGCTGCCATGGAATCCTTCCGCCCGAACCCTAGGATCGCTGCCGAGATGGGTCGGTTTCGCGTGCTCGTTCCTGCGCGGCAACGAGGTCGATCCCAAGCGGATCGACGCACCGACCAAGGCGATTCTTTCGAGGGCGCGACACTCTAGGCGGAGCGTGCCCAAGTTCAAGGCTCCGGAGGGCGGCAACGGTGGATTCCGCGCGCGATGCCGCACTGCGGGAGTTCCTGACCTACGTCGGCGCCGAGGCCGGTTTGGCCCGTTCCACGGTCGAGGCGTACCGTCGCGACCTCGAGCGCTTTTTCGCATTCGTCACGCACTCGGGACACGACCCGACCGCATTGGCGTCCACCGAGCCGATCGTCGCGTTCTTGCACGCCGAACAGCAATCGGGCGCCGCCGAGGCCACCGTCGCGCGCCGCTTGGCCGCGATCCGCGCGTTCCTGCGCTTCCGCCTCGAGACCGGACGCCAGGAGCGGGACGTCCGCCCCACCGGCGGCGCGCCGCGGCTGTGGTCGCGCTTGCCGAAGTCGCTGGAGCCCGAAGCGATCGAACGGCTGCTCGCGGCCCCACTGGCTCTGCCGCCGGAGCCCGAAGCGCGCGCGCGCGTCCTGCGCGATCGAGCGTTGCTCGAGGCGCTCTACGCCGCGGGCTGTCGCGTCTCCGAGTTGTGCGGGCTGACGCTCGATCGCGTGGACCTGCGCGCGCGCACACTGCGCGTGGTCGGCAAGGGCTCGAAGGAACGCTTGGTCCCGATCGGCGACGTCGCGGCCGATGCGATCGACCGATGGCTGCGACTCGCCCGCCCCACGTTCGCCGTGCGCGCGAAGCCGACGTCGGCCGTCTTCCTGACCCAGCGCGGCAAGCCGATCGACCGCACACGCGTGTGGCAGATCGTGAAGGACGTCGCGCGCCGTGTCGGCATCGAGCCGACCACCGTGTCGCCGCACGTGTTCCGCCACTCGTTCGCGACGCACTTGCTCGAGAACGGCGCGGGCCTCCGCGTCGTGCAAGAGTTGCTCGGCCACGCCAGCGTCGCGACCACCGAGGTCTACACGCACGTCGACCGCAAGCGCATGAAGGACCAGCACCGCCAGTTCCACCCGCGCGGATGAACGCGTGATCGACGCGGGCTGCCTGCTTCACTGCACGTCGGCCCAGGCCTCCGGCGAGAAGCCGACGTAGAACGTCGAGCCGACGCGGATCGTCGGTGCGCGCAGCGTGCCCGACGGGCCGAGCACCGCGTCCTCGATCGCGCGCCAATCGACACTCTTCGCGGTGAGGTCGAACGTCGCGAACTTCTTGCCCTTGCCGGCGATCAGCGTCTTGCCGCCGCCGAACACGTCCTTCAGCGCCGCGGCGTCGAACTTGACCTTGCGCGCGTCCACGCGTTCGCGGACACCGATCTTGCGTTGGCCGACGAACTCGTCGGCCCGTTCACAACCCGTTCAGTACTTGCGGTGGAAGTACCAGTCGATCATGGGTTCCTCGGTTCGTCGTTCGCCTCGACTCGATTCGACCGCGACGGTCGATCGCTCGTGACCTGACTCAGATCGGACTCCAACACGTGTCGCGCTCGACGGCAACGCCGTCCTCCGCGAGTTTCTCGAGCCCCGCGCGCAGCGAGCGCGCGGCGATCGGCAACAGGCGCGCGTCGACGTCGGCGTAGACGTCGGCGAGCAGCGCGTCTTCGGCGGTGAGTCCGCGCGCGAGGGCGTCGCGCAGCTTCGCCTCGCGCTCCTTGCGATGCGCGAGCGTCTTCTTCAGCACGCCACCGCCGATCGCGGGCGGGCCGTGCGCCGGATACACCAGCGTCGGTGCGAGCGCCGCGGCGCGCTCGAGGCTCGCCCAATACGTCGCCATGTGGCCTTCGGGCGGATCAATGACGATCGTCGACAATGTCGACACGAGATCGCCGGCGAACAGCGTGCCGTAGCGCGTGTCGCGGAACACGAGATGTCCCTGCGCATGACCCGGCGTCGCAGTGGCGACGAGCGCGAAGTCCGGTGTTTCGTCGGGAGCCTTGCCGAGCGCGATGCGCGCACCATCGTCGAGCACGACACGTCGCGTCCCCGGCGCTTCGACGCGATCGTGCGTCCGCGCATGCGCGAGCAGCGGGACGTCGAACGTCGCGCACGTCGCCGCGACCGCGCCGACGTGGTCCGGATGATGGTGCGTCAGCACGACGCCGTCGAACGCGCGGCCCTCGGCGATCAAGGACCGCACCAGCGTGAACAGGCGCTGCTGCTCGGTGGGTTCCGGCGTGCCCGGATCGATGACGACGAAACGATCATGGCCGACGACGTACGTGTTCGTCGTCGTGGCCGGCGGCAGCGTCGGCGTCCGTAGAGGGGCGAGGATCGCGCCCGGCGAGAACCGCACGCGCGGCAGCTCGCCCTCCGCGTAGCGCTTCGTGATTTCCCGCACGCGCGCCGCGAGGCCGTCGACGCCTGCTTGCGCCAAGAACTCGAGCAGCAGCAGCACTGGCGGAGCGACGCGGATCTCGCCGTGCGTCCACCGCTGAACGACCTCGTGCGGCTTCACGAACGAACCCGCGACGAGTTCCGAACCGTCGACGCGCGGCTCGCAACCCCGCGGCGCGCGCGCGAAGAAGAAGCGCGCGTCGAAGCGCACGGGCGCGAACGGCGGCGTCAAGAAATGGCCGAGCGGCTGCAGCGCCGCACCCTGCAGATCGATCGCGGTCTCCTCGAGCAACTCGCGGCGCGCGCACGCGTCGAGCCCGGCGTCGCCCTGGCCGTCGCCCGGCTCGAGCACTCCGCCCGGGAACGCGTGAAAGCCGCCGAAGAAGCGCAACTGCGGCGAACGCTCGACGAGCAGCACGCCGTCGTGTTCGTCGGACCACAACACCACCGTCGCCGCCGTCTTGATCATTCGCTCGCCTTCGTGGAATCCGTCGCTCGCAGATGCGCATGCAGCTCGTGCGCGGCGCGCATCGACATGCCGTCGACCGCCGCGAGCTCGTCGACGGTCGCGGAGCGCATGCCGGCGACGCTGCCGAAACGGGCGAGCAGCGCTCTGCGCCGCGTCGGTCCGATGCCGTCGATCGCGTCGAGTTCCGACGTCAGGCTCGAGCGCGACCGGCTCTTGCGGTGGAACTCGATCGCGAAGCGGTGCGCTTCGTCGCGGATGCGTTGCAACAACTTGGTCTCGTCGGCTTCGGGCTCGAGCACGAACGGTTCGCCCTCGCCGCGCGTGAACACGCGCTCCTCTTCGCCCACGCCGAGCACGAGTCCCTTGCCGCGCCGGCCGCCCTTCGCGATCGAGATCAGATCGACGTTCTTCACGCCGAGCGCGTCCAGCACTGTGCGCGCGGCGTTCCATTGGCCTTTGCCGCCGTCGATGACCACGAGATCGGGGAACTGCTGGTCTTTGATCGCGCGCGCATAGCGGCGCTCGACGGCCTCGGCGATCGAGGCGTATTCGTCGTCGGGGCGCGCGGTCTTGATGCGGAACTTGCGGTACCGCGCCTTCCACGGCTCGCCGTCCTTGAACGCGATGCACGACGCGACGGTGTCCTTGCCCGCGGTCGTCGAGGCGTCGAGGCACTCGATCCACAGCGGCGGCCGCGTCAGCGCGAACCGCTGGCGCAACCGATCGAGCACGCCGGCCGTGCGACGTTGCTTGTCGGTCGACGCGAGCAGCGTCAAGCGCGCGTTCTCCGCCGCGAGTTCGAGCAGGCGCGCCTTCTCACCGTGCTTCGGCACGCGCAGTTCGACCGCGCCGCCGCGGCGCTCGCGCATCCACTCGACCAGCGTGTCGCGGCCGTACGGCTCGTCGGTCAGCAGGATCAGCTCGGGGATCGGCCGGCCGCCGGAATAGAACTGCGACAGGAACTCGCCGAGTAGTTCGTCCTGCGGCAGATCGTGCTCGAACGTGAAGCCCGACGTCGACACGAGCTTGCCTTCGCGCGCGTGCAGCACGACGACTTCCGTCAGTCCGCCCTCGCGATGCACGCCGATCGCGTCGGCGTCGCCGAGCGCGTGCGTGTCGACGCCTTGCTTCTCGATCGACGTCGACAGGCTCTCGAGGTGATCGCGCAGCACGGCCGCGCGCTCGTAATGCATGCGATCCGACGCGCGCTGCATCTCGTCCTTGACCTGCGCGATGAGTTCGCCGGCGTCGCCGCGCAGGATGCGCACCGCGCGCGCGACGTGCTGCGCGTAGTCCTCGCGCGTCTGCAAGCCGACGCACGGCGCGTCGCAGCGACCGATCTCGTGTTCGAGGCACGGGCGCGTGCGCGACTTGAAGTCGGTGTCCTTGCAGTCGCGCAGCGGCACGAACGAGCGCAGGAAGCGCAGCGTGCGCCGGATCGCGCCGGCGTTCGCGTACGGGCCGAAGTACAACGCTCCGTCCTTGTGGATGCGACGCGTCGGCACGATGCGAGGGAATTCCGCGCGCGGATCGAGCCGCAGCGACAAGAAGGTCTTGTCGTCGCGCAGCCGCAGGTTGTAACGCGGCTTCAACTTCTTGATCAGGTTGTTCTCGAGCAGCAGCGCTTCCTTCTCGCTGCGCGTGATCACGAATTCGACGTCAGCGACGTACTTGTCGATGAAGAACGTCGCCAGCCGGCCGTCGTTCGTGCTCTGGAAGTAGGACCGCACGCGCGATCGCAATCGCGCGGCCTTGCCGACGTACAGCAGCTCGCCGGCCGCGTCGCGGAACAGGTAGACCCCGGGCTCCGTCGGCAGTTGATCGAGCTTGCGTTGCAGGGCCTCGGTGACCATCGACTCAACGGTATCGCAGCTCGAGTTCCTGCAACGCGCGGATCTTGTCGCGCACTTTGGCGGCAGCTTCGAACTTCAGGTTCGACGCGAGCTGGCGCATCTCGCGTTCGAGACGCTGGATCTCGCGCGCGACCTTGACCGGATCCATGCGGTCGACGTCGACTTCGTCGCCGGCGTCGATCGTCACGTAGTCCCTCTCGGCGATCGAGTCGAGGATGTCGCGGATCGCCTTCTTCACGGTCTGCGGCGTGATGCCGTTCGCCGCGTTGTACGCGCGCTGCTTCTCGCGCCGGCGGTCCATCTCGCCGAGCGCGGCGGTCATCGAGCCCGTCATCGTGTCGGCGTACAGGATCACGCGGCCGTCGACGTTGCGCGCCGCGCGGCCGCACGTCTGGACCAGCGACGTCGTCGACCGCAGGAACCCTTCGCGATCGGCGTCGAGCACCGCGACCAGCGTGACCTCGGGGATGTCGAGACCTTCGCGCAGCAGGTTGATGCCGACCAGCACGTCGTAGACACCCTTGCGGAGGTCGCGCACCAGTTCTGCGCGCTCGAGCGTGTCGATGTCGGAGTGCATGTACTTCACGCGGATGCCGCACTCGACGTAGTAGTCGGTCAGCTCCTCGGCCATGCGCTTCGTCAGCGTCGTCACTAGCACGCGCTGCTTCTTCGCCGCGCGGTCCTTGATCTCGGCGAGCAAGTCGTCGACCTGGCCGCGCGCCTTGCGCACTTCGACTTCCGGATCGACGAGTCCAGTCGGACGGATGACCTGCTCGAGGACGTTGGATCCCGACTTCGCGCGCTCGAACTCCGCCGGCGTCGCCGACACGTAGACCACTTGGCTCACGAGCCGCTCGAACTCCTCGAACTTCAGCGGTCGGTTGTCGAGCGCCGACGGCAGGCGGAAGCCGTACTCGACCAGCGTTTCCTTGCGCGCGCGGTCGCCGCGGTACATGCCGCCGATCTGCGGCACCATCTGATGGCTCTCGTCGATGACGAGCAGGAAGTCCTCGGGGAAGTAGTTGATCAACGTCGACGGCGGCTCGCCGGGCTTGCGGCTGTCGAGATGGCGCGAGTAGTTCTCGATGCCCGAACACGTGTTCGTCTCGCGCAGGATCTCGAGGTCGTAGCGCGTGCGCTGCTCGAGCCGCTGGGCTTCGAGCAACTTGTCGGCTTTGCGCAGCTCGAGCAGTCGCAGGTCGAGCTCGACGCGGATCGAGTCGAGCGCGCGTTCGAGGCGCTCCTGCGGAGTGATGTAGTGGCTCGCCGGGAAGATCGTGATCTCGTCGAGTTCGCGCGTGATCTCGCCGCGCAGCGGATCGACTTCGAGGATGCGTTCGAGTTCGGTGTCGAACATCTCCAAGCGGATCACGCGATCGTCGGCGTACGCGGGGAAGATCTCGATGACGTCGCCGCGCACGCGGAACGTGCCGCGTTGGAAGTCGAGGTTGTTGCGCGTGTAGAGGATGCGTGTGAGTTGATGCAGCACGTCGTCGCGATCGACGGGCACGCCGCGCTTCAGCGTCACGGCCATCGAGCCGTACGCATCGGGTGAACCGAGGCCGTAGATGCACGACACCGACGACACGATCAGCACGTCGCGGCGCGACAGCAGCGACGCCGTCGCGGAGTTGCGCATGCGTTCGATGCGCTCGTTGATCGCCGAGTCCTTCTCGATGTACGTATCCGTGCGCGGCACGTACGCCTCGGGCTGGTAGTAGTCGTAGTAGCTGACGAAGTACTCGACGGCGTTGTGCGGGAACAGCTCGCGGAACTCGGAGTAGAGCTGCGCCGCGAGGATCTTGTTGTGCGCCATCACCAGCGTCGGCTTGTTCACCTGCTGGACGAGGTTCGCGATCGTGAAGGTCTTGCCCGAGCCGGTCACGCCGAGCAGCGTCTGATGGCGTTCGCCGCGCAATACGCCATCGACCAAGCCGCGGATCGCGGTGGGTTGATCGCCGGTCGGCTGGAACTCGGACACGAGGCGGAAACCGCTCGCCCCGGCGGCGCCCGTGGGACCGCCGCTGCCTGGTTTTCCGTCGCCCGCGCTCACTGCGGCTTCAGTGCCTCGTCGAGCGCGGGATTCACGAACGCGGCCTTCAATCCGCCGTAGGCGGGATCCGCGCCCGCGAGCGCGGCCAGGTCGATCCCTGCGTCCCGGCCCTTGCCGCTCCACCACTGCATGAGCGCATGGACGAACAACGCGTCGGAGTCCATCGGGTACGCGGCGTGGTAGCGGTCGGCCTGCTGGCGGCAGAGGTCGAACGTCTCCTGGCTGCCGACCGCCGCACGCGCATCGAGCGTGGACTTGAACACGGTCGGATCGTGCGCTTCGGCGCGCACGAACTCCCGCGCCGCGGAATTCACCCGACCGTTCGCGAGCAGCGCGAACGCGAGCTCGAAGCGCGCGTCGTTCAACTCCGGCACGAGATCGACGGAGCTCTGCAGACTCGCTTCGGCGAGGTGGAACTCACCGCGCAGGAACTGCACGTGACCCTCGGCGCGCAGACGCTGCGCCATCTCCAGCTTGATCGGATCGATGGTCGGCTCCGCGACCCGGATCTCGGCCGGCGTGGGCTCGAGGCCGGGCTCGCCGGGCAGCGTCGGTTCGACGCTCGGCACGGACCCGGCGGGATGCTCGCCTTCGATCTCGAGCCCGGCATCCGACTTCGGCCGCGGCTCGACCGCGATGAACGTGCGACCGCCGCCGTGGTAGCCCGGATACTTCGGTTCAGTGGTCGGGACCGGGCCGGACGCGTCCGGCCCGCCGCCGCCGATGGGCGCGAGCGGTCGATCGGTCCCGATCCTGGTCAGCCCGCGATCGTGGCCGATCGGCGCCAACGGCCGACCGCTGCCCAGCGACGAGAACGGACGCTGGGTATGCGCGCCGCCGAAGCCTCGACCGACGTTCGTCGAGCCGGGCATCGGCGCGCTGTCGGCCGGTTTGGCCGGCGGCTTGGCGAAAGCGGGCTTGTGCGAGCCCTCGGAGCCGCCGAGGGCCACGGTCGAAACGCCCGTGGCGAGCACGGCGCAGCACACGGCGAACGTCACACGTGGAATCGCCATCTTGGACTCTCCGAATCTCACCTTCGGCCAGACCGCGCTCGGACTGATCGGCGGGCCTGATGATAGTCTCCGGTCGCGTGGACCGACAACCCGCCGAGGCCTCGCGGGAACGATCCGACGCACCATTCCTTCCGGAGTTCTTCCGATGCCCGTCGTCCAGTGCTCGTCGTGCCATGCTCACTACAAGGTCGGACTCGACAAGACCAACAAAGTGCTGAAGTGCGTGAAGTGCGGCGAGCGCTTCGAGGCGATCGCGCTGCGCGCCGCTCAGACCAAGGCATACGGCATGCCGCCGATGGGATACGTGGCGATCTTCGGCGGCTGTCTCGTCGTCGGACTGATCGGCTACCTCGCCACGCGCAGCAGCGAGCCGGCTGCGCTCCCGCCGACGACCGCGACGACCTCGGCCGCGGACACGCCCGCGCCGGTCGCGCGCACGCCGACGGCGGTCGATTCGAAGGAGTTGCTGCGCAAGCGTGCGAACGACGTCATCCAGACCATGCGCAAGGGCGACGACGAGACGCTGGCGCTGATCTACGTCGACTTTTCGGGCATGTTCGACGATCGCGTGAAGAAGGGACTCGAGACCGGGACTTGGACGGCCCTGTCGGAACTCGACCAGTACGCCAAGAAGGACGAGTACCTGAAGCTGTTGCGCGGTGAAGGACCGGAGCTCGATCTGCTGAAGCGCGCCGTCGTCAAGGACGTCGAGCTGCCGGTGTTCGACGGCTCCTCGGCCACGGTGCGCCTCCAGCTCGTCGACGCCGTCACCCAGTGCACGCAGGACTGGACCATGGCGTTCCAGTCGGTCGGGTCGAACTGGAAGTTGTTCGGGGTCACGCGTGCCGCGATCGTCGATCCGGCCACGGAGGGCAAGACGTCGCTCGCCGAGGCGGCGGCGACATCCGCTGGCAAGACGCGTCGGAACCCCGAAGGCACGGTGGAGAAGGTGGAACCGATCGAGGGCACTTCGCCATCGACGACCAGCTCGATCGAGATGCACGTGCGGACACTGGTCGATCCGGCCGCGACCACGGCGGCTTCGAAAGCCCGCACGGCGTTGGTCGGCGTCGGCAAGCCCGCGATCCCGCACTTGCTCAACGAATTGGTCGCGCTCGATCTGAAGAGCGAGGCCGATCTGCAGAAGGCGAACAAGCTGTCGCTGACCCTGATGGAACTGTCGGGTCGCGATTGGCTGATCGTGCCGGGCATGAACGCCGGCTCGATGACCGGCGAGTCGGCCGGCGACAACGAACAGATGCGCCGGCTCTGGTTCGGTTGGTGGCGCGACGTCCAGGGCACGTACTCGGGCCCGCCGACGCTCGAACTCACCAAGGACGAACAGGATCAACTCGACAAGGCCGCCAAGAAGAAAAAGGGCGACAAGTCGACCGTCGAAGATCCGTGACGCGTCCCCCGATCGAGCGCATCCGCGGGCGCCTGGTCTTCGCCCGCACCACATTGCCCCGGTGACGAAGGCCGGTCCCGGAAGTTAGGATCCGCCCCCGGTCGCTCCGCGATCGCAACGCAACCCCAACCGCGAGTCTGCTAGGAGTCGTTCATGACCGAGCGCGTCGGCGTTTGTCAGCAGTGCAACGCCCGGTTCAAGATCCCCGCGTCGTTCCAGGGCACGCAAGCGAAGTGCAACAAGTGCGGTGGCGTCGTCGTCGTCGGAGCCGCAGCTCCGGCCGCGGCAGCTCCCAAGGTGGCCGCCCCGTCGGCAAAGCCCGCGGCTCCGGCCGCGAAGGCCGGGGCGCCGAAGGCCGCTGCCGCCGCTCCCGCCGGCAGCCGTGCGGCTCGCCCTGCTGCCGGTGGCCGCAACGCCGGCGCTCGCGGCGCGCGCACGCGACCCGGTCGAGCCGGCCGCGATATGGACGACGCACCGGCGAAGAACAACAACGCGATGTTCATCGGCATCGGTGTCGCGGTGATCGCGATCGGCGTCGCGGTGATCATGTTCATGACCAAGGGCGACGACAAACCGATCGTCCCGGTGGCGTCGGCAACGACGGCTCCGGCCGACGCGAAGCCCGTCGAATCGGCGCCGGAAGTCGCGCCCGCTCCGGTGACGCCGACGGACGTCGCGCCGCCGGTCGACGCGCCGAAGGATGAGCCGAAGGTGGAAGCGCCGAAGGTCGAACCGACGCCCCAGATCGATGCGTCGAGCCCGGTGCTGAAGGTCGAGCCGATGTTCGGCAAGTTGCCGGAATCATCGGACGAGCAGTGGACCGCGATCCAGGACGCCGTGAAGAAGGTGTTCCTCGAAAGCGCGAAGCCGAAGGAGCGCTCCGCCGCGAAGAAGGTCCTCGACGAGGCCGGGCTCGCGATCATGCCGGCCTTGATGAACGCGATGAACGGCCTCGACGTGTCGAACGACATCGATCTCGGCAAGGTCAACGCGATCGTGATGCGCATCCAGGAAACCACGCACAACGTCATGGGCGTCGCGCTCGATGGCGACGCGGCGAAGATCCAGGAGAACCTCGCGAACAACATCAAGCAGTCGAACAAGCTGATCACCGCGTGGCGCAAGTACGACGGTGAAGCCGGCGTCGCTCAGTTCGAGAAGCTGAAGGAGAAGGTCGCAGCCGCGGCCGAAGGCGAGTCCGAGGGCGGTTGACCGCGTCGATCGCGCGCGATCCGCACCGGAACGGAACACGGCCCCGCCGCGAGCATCGCTCGCGGCGGGGCCGTGTTCCGTTCCGGAGCCTGCCGACGCTCGCGTCGGCGACTCGCGTCAGCGTTGTGCGAACGAACCAGGCGGCTGATCGCCCTTCACTTCCTCGACCTTCACGCGGCGTTCGACGAGGTAGCGCACGGCCCGATCGATCTCGACGTCGTCGCCTTCCAGCTCGAGGTACACGAAGCCCATCTCGTCGGTGATGCTCGCCTGACGGATGTTCGGTACCACGGTGAAGTTCTTGCCGAGGTTGTAGAGCAGCGGCTCGCGGATCATGTCCTTGGGGAACGTGCAGTAGAGCCTGCGCACAGTCACGGGCATCACCTTCGACGAGCGGAACGTCGTTCCGCGGCCAATGAGGGGCGGAATCCTAGCAGCCGATCGCAAAAGTCCGCCGGCATTCGACCCCCCGGCGGCAGACCGAGAACTTCCCGTCGGTGCCGTGGAATCGCGAGCCGGACGCGGCTCTTCGCCGACGTCGTCAATCGGGCTCGAAGTAGGGTCGTTCGCGGAACCACTCGGCCAGATCGCGTTCCAGCGACGAGTTGCGAGGATCCACGCGCGCCTTCTTCACCGTGGTCACCTCGCTGCCCTCTCCCGATCCTTCCTCGCCACTACCCTCGCCCGACCCTTCGCCGGAACCGCCTTCCTCACCCGACCCGATCCGGAACCGGAACCGGAACCCGCGCCCGAATCGGTCGTCGGCAATCTGCGAGCGATGTCGTCGAGATCGAGGATCTCGTCGACGAGTTCGGCGACCGCGTCGGCGATGCGGTCCGCTCGGCGCGCGTGCCGGGCGCGCAGACGCCGCTCGAGCTGGTCCTCGAGCAAGCGGGCGTCACGCCGGCCTTCGAGCGTCTTGCGCGTGTCCTTGGACAACGTCACGCGACCCGTCGGCGTACGGAGTTCGCCGACCCGATCGAGCGCCGCCGGCAAGTCGAGCACACCGACTGCGAGCAGCGCGTCGTCGAGCGCGCTGAGGTCGGTTTCTCGGGCGGCCCAATCGAGCACCGCATCGCGCGCGGCCGCGCTCCGCATCGCGGCGAGCGCGAGCCCGGCCGCGCTGCGCAATCCCGGCTGCGCCGATGCGAGCCACTCGACGAGCGTTTGAGCGACGGTCGAGTCCGGCGCGGCCGCACAGCCGAGCGCCGCGACTTCGAGGACGACCGACTCCCTCACGGAGCGCGTGGCGTCGATCCATGCGCCGCCCGATCGACCCGCCAGCGCGACCAGTGCCGCGTCGCGGACTTCGCCGGCTTTGCCGCGCGCGGCGGTGAGCAGCAACTCGTCGATGCGTGCATCGTCGATCCCACCGAGCGCGAGCACGAGCGCGACGCGGACCTCGGTCACCTTCTCGCGCTTCCACGCGTCTTGCAGCGCGGACGCATCCGCGACGTCGGGTCGGAGGGCAATGGCGAGCGCACCGGCGCGACGCACCTGGGCCCCGCGATCACGCAATGCGACGCCGAACGTCCCCGGCGCGAACGCGGCGCCACGCGCGCGAGCCTCGCCGGCCGCGAGCACGATCGCGGCGCGCTGTTCCTCGAGCGATTCCTTGCCCAGTCCCGACAACGATTCCGCCAACGCTTCGCCGTCGCCACAGCGACCGAGCCCGAGCGTGGCCGCCAGCCGCGCCGTCGACGGCTTGCGCGAACTCGCTTCGTTGCGCAGCGTCTGGGCCGCCGAGCCGGGACCGACGACGCCGAGCACCAGCGCGAGCACCGCGCGCTCGCCTTCTTGCTGCCCACCCTTCTCGTACAAGCGACGCAGTTCGGCCACCGCCGCGGGCGATCCGCTGTCCCCGAGCGCGAGCAGGGCCGAGCGCAACACCACGCCGTTCTGCGTCTTGCCGATCGACTCGAGCAACGTCGCTGCGCCCGCGTCACCGGCATCGGCCAGCGCGTGGATCGCGGCCCGACGCTTCTTCGGATCCGGATCGCCGAGCTCTTTGGCGCGGTCACGCAGGTACGACTCGTGCGCGGGACGCAGCGCGTCGGCGTAGAGCAGCGGCACGTCGTCGGCGCTTGCCTTGCCGAGGAGCGCGAGCGTGAGCGCGCAGGTCGCGAACCGGATCGTCGTGGTCGGATGCATCACGTCGGATGGTAGCCAGCGTGAGGGATCGCGTAACCATGCGTCGGCCGGGACGGGCCTTCGTCGCGTCGAGGCGCGCGGCGGGCTCGGTCGCCGCAGAACACCGACCGAGGCCCGCCGTTCCCCGCCAGGATCGCCCTGGCGGGGAACGGACGGACGTCGAACGACGCGATGTCGAAGCGCGGGAGGTCAAGTCCTCGAGGCGAGTCCGCGCGCCGGTCCCTGGCTCACCGTGTTCGCGGACCTGTTCGCGGACCTGTTGGCCGACCATGGGCGCGAGCCGCGCTCACGGCTCCCACCGCCACGACTCACGAAATCGCCGCCCATCACACCTTCACTGGTTGATCTCGACGACGATCGGGTTCGAGAGGTTCGTCGACGCCAATTCGACGACCTGCACCACGACGTCGAGCGGAACTCCCGTCGCGCCCGGCGCCGGAGCCAGGAACGAACCGTCACCGGTCGGGCTGGCGACGCCGATCAACGCCGGCAGGTTCGCCAGCGAGGCCAAGAACAGCGGATCGCCGGGTTCCAACACCAACGCGCCGAAGCCCGGGAACACCGCCGACATGCCACCCTGCGCGAGCGCTTGCGCCGCGAGCACGACGAACGGCTGGGACGGGGTCAACCCGCGGATCGACAGCGTCGTCATCGCGCCCGAGATCGGCTTGGCCGGAGTCGCCGCGAGCACCGGGAACGACTGCGACGGCGCGTACGCGAGCGCATCGGTCTCGACGTTTTCGGCGAAGCCGAGCTTGGATTCCTCGAAGCCCGCGACCAACACACCGCCGTTCTTCGTCGAGAACACCGACGCGTCCTGGTCCGAGGGACTCTGGATCTGGAACAACAGGTCGTTGCCGTCGATCTCGAGGCCGCGCAGATCGCCGATCACGACGTTCTTGCCGAGCGCCTTCGACGCCGCGGCTTCGAACACCGTGCCGGGCAGGAACGGCAGCGCCTTCACGGCGCCTTGCGGCAGCACCGCGACGTCGTCGTCTTGCATGACCACCTGCGCGAGTCCGAGCAGTTCGTCCTCGGCCAGGCTGAAGTAGATCGTGCCGTCGTCGGCGATCGCGAGCGCGTCGACGTCGATGTTGCCGTCGACGACCTCGAGCGCCTGGACGAGGAATCCCTCGCTGACGACGACCGAGACGTTGCCCGGACCGCTCGGGTCGAAGTGCAACAGATCGCCGTCCTTGAAGCCGGCTTGATCCGCGAGCAGCGAGAACGTGAGACCGGTCGGCATCGGCAAGCCCGGCACGTCGACGAAATCGATCGCGTCGATGTCGTTGGGGTCGTCGAGCGTGCCGTCCCCGTTGCGGTCCCCGAAGTACACGCGCAGCGCGGCCGCGTTCAGGCACGGCTGCGCCGGACCACCCGCCGCGAGTCGCAGGATCTCGGTGTCGCTCACGGCTTGGCCGGCGAGCGTGGCCGGATCGGACAACGAGATCAGCAAGTCTTGCGCGCCGGCGCGCGGAACACACAACAGCGCTGCGAACACACACGAAGCGGCGAAGCGCCGCGACACACGAACCGTCATGAGAACCTCCGTCGTACGTGACGCCGTCCCGACATGGGATGGCGGCGCGTCGACGCGACGGAGTTCGCGGCGTTACCCGCGCGCTTCGCGTTCGTCACCAGACCGCATCGCGCGGCTCCGGGAACGCCAGCACGTCGTCGATGCGATCCTTGCCGAGAATCAGCATCCAGACGCGTTCCAAGCCCAACGCGACTCCCGCGCACGGCGGCAAGCCGCGCTCGAGCGCCGCGAGGAATCGCCGCGGCAGGGGCAGTTCTTCGCGACCCGACTGCGCGCGCACGATGCGCTCGTGCTCGAAGCGCGCGCGCTGCTCGTTCGGGTCGGTGAGTTCGACGAAGGCGTTCGCGAGTTCGACGCCGAGCGCGTAGCACTCGAACCGCTGCGCGACGCGTGCGTCATCCGGATCGAGTCGAGCCAGCGCCGCCATCGACGCCGGATACGAGTGCAAGATCGTCGGCCGCTCGATGCCGAGCCGCGGTTCGACGCGATCGAGCAGGATGCGGAAGAACAGCGTCTCCGCGTCGGTGTCGGCATGCACTTCGGCGACGCCCGCCGCGCGCGCCGAGGCCTTGAATCCGTCGACGTCCCCATGGAGAAAGGGATCGAGGTCGACGCCGGCATGCAGCGCGAACGCGGCCGCGACACTGATGCGTTCGAAGCCGCGATCCAACCGCGCGACCCTGCCTCCGCGCACGAACTCGGCTCGACCCGTCGCCGCACGTGCGCAGCGTTCGAACACGCGCTCCAGGTCCGTGATCAACGCCTCGTCGTCTTCGTAGGCGCGATACCACTCGGCCAGAGCGAACTCGGGATGATGGCGCTCCGAGCGTTCGCCGAGACCGCCGCGCACGACGCGACCGATCTCGACCACGCGTTCGAAGCCGGCCGACAGCAACCGCTTCAGGCGCAGTTCGGGCGACGTGATCGCGTAGCGCGCGACGCGCTCGAGGCGCAGCGGTTCGAGGTACGGCTCCTGCCCGGGTTCGTCGGTGAACGTGCCGGTCTCGACCTCGACGAAGTCCTGCTCGGCGAAGTACCGCCGCAACGCGGCGCGCGCCGTCGCCACTTGCGCGAGCGAGGTGCGCAACGACGGGGACGCGAGCCGCGCGTGTTCGGGATCCTCGGCGACGGGCCGCGTCGGATGCGCGAGCACGACGACTTCCGCGACCACGACGCCGGTGCCGTCCCATGTCCCGGTGACGCTGACGAGATCGTCCACGCACAGCGCCGCATGCGCACTCACCGCGCACACGCCGTTCGCATCGACGAGTTCGAGTCCTTGCGCACCGCGCTGCACACGACCAGCCAAGCGCACCGCGCCGCCGCCGCGAAGCGCCGCGAGCTGCGACGTCCGATGCGTCCGCCAGGCGCTCATCGCGGCGCGTTCACGGCGTGATCTTCTCGAGCATGCGCGGGAACGCGATGCATTCGCGGACGTGGTGCGTGCCGCAGATCCACGCGGTCGTGCGCTCGAGTCCGAGCCCGAAGCCGGAATGCGGCACCGAGCCGTAGCGGCGCAAGTCGAGGTACCACTTGAACGCTTCCATCGGCAGCTTGTGGTGCGCGATCTGTTCCTCGAGGAACGCCAGGTCGTCGGCACGCTGCGAGCCGCCGATGATCTCGCCGTAGCCCTCGGGCGCCAGGCAGTCGACGCACAGCGCCACGCGCGGATCCTGCGGATCGCGCTTCATGTAGAACGCTTTCACCGCGGCCGGATAGCGATGGACGAGCACGGGCTTGTCGAACTTCTCCGAGATCAGCGTCTCGTCGGGCGCACCGAAGTCGCCGCCCCATTCGAACGCGTGACCGGCGCCCTTCAGCAGATCGACCGCGTCGGAGTACGACAGGCGCGGGAACGGCGGCACGATCTTCTCGAGCTTCGCGACGTCGCGCTCCAGCACGACGAGCTCGGCGCGGCGGTCCTTGACCACGCACTGCACGACGTACGACAGGAACTGCTCGATCAATTCGAGCAGGCCGTCGAGTTCGAGATACGCGACCTCGGGCTCGACCATCCAGAACTCGGTCAGGTGACGACGCGTCTTGCTCTTCTCGGCGCGGAACGTCGGACCGAAGCAGTAGGTCTTGCCGAATGCCATCGCGTTGGCCTCGGCGTAGAGCTGGCCCGACTGCGTCAAGAACGCGGTCTCGTCGAAGTACTCGACCGGGAACAGCGTCGTCGTGCCCTCGCACGCCGACGGCGTGAAGATCGGCGCGTCCATGCAGATGAACCCGCGATCGTCGAAGAAGTCGCGGATGGCCTTCTGCACGCGCGCGCGGATGCGCAGGATCGCGTGCTGCTTGCGCGAGCGCAGCCACAGATGGCGGTGCTCCATCAAGAAGCCCGTGCCGTGCTCCTTCGGCGTGATCGGGTAGTCGGCCTGCGCGACCGACACGATCGCCGCCGTCTGCGCGTCGATCTCGTGACCGCCTGGCGCGCGCGGCTCGGCCTTCACCGAACCGGTGATCGTCAGCGCGGATTCCTGCGGCAGCGTGTCGAGCTGCTTGAACAGCTCTTCGCCGAAGTTGCCCTTGAAGCAGACGCACTGCACGACGCCGGTGCCGTCGCGCAACTGCAGGAAGTGGAGCTTGCCCGACGAACGCTTGTTGTAGAGCCAGCCCTTCACGGTGACGACCTGACCGACGTGGCGGTGGAGGTCCTCGACGTAGGCATGCGGAACTGCGGTCACGATCTTCTCCGGAACGACGTGGGCCGCGCCGATGCGCGACCGCGAGGGGACGAGTGGATCACGGGAACACTTCGTGCGACGAGGTCAGCTTGTCCTCGACCACGCGGCTGGCGTCGACGATCGCGTAGCCCTTGTGCCAGATCCCGCCGCGCGCGGCTTCGAGACCGATGCGCGTCGGTTGCATGGCCGGAGTGTCGCCGGCCGAGAGCAAGCGGATCAGCGTGTAGCCGCGCTCGCGATAGTGCTGCTCGACGACCTCGCGGACCGTCGGCACGCGCGGGCGCTCGGGAACGCTGCGTTCACGGGTCTGTTGCGCGAGAGCCGCGAGCGCGCGCCGCGTCTCGTCGGCGAAGGCGTCGAGTTGCGCGCCGAGTTCACGGACTTGGCGGAGCACGGGTTCGAGGTCGACTTCGACCGGCGGCGCCACCACGACGGGCGGCGGTTCCGACGGCGGCGGCGCCGCCGCGGGCGCCGGCTCGGCCTTCGCGCGCAGCAGCGCGTCGACGGTCCGCTCGAGTTCCTGCGCGCGCGCCTCGAAGGCGCCGAGCCTGCGCACCAGCAAGAGGTACACGCCGACCAGCCCGCCGAGCACGAGCGCGATCAACACCAATTCGACGGCGGACACGGCGAGGACGGGGGCGAGCATGATCGCGCGGATCGTAGAGAGCGCACGGCGAAGCCGCGAGCGCGCGATCGCGTCGCTTGTCTGAACCCGTGTGACCCGTTCAAATGGCCGCCTTGGTTCAGAGCCTCGAACGCGGTGCGCTCGCGCCCCGCCCTGCGCAGGAGAGTTCCGATGGCGACTCCGACTCCACGTCCGAAGTTCCTCGACGGTGGCCCGAAGAAGATGCTGATCGGCGGCGAATGGGTCCCGGCCGCGTCCGGCAAGACCTTCGCCACGATCGACCCGGCGACCGAGCAGAAGCTCGCCGACGTCTGCGAGGGTGACAAGGACGACGTCGATCGCGCCGTCGTCGCGGCCCGCCGCGCGTTCGAGTCCGGCCCGTGGTCGAAGATGTCGGCATCGGAGCGCGGCCAGATCGTCTGGCGCATCGGGGACCTGATCGAGAAGAACAAGGACGAGCTCGCGCTGCTCGACACGCTCGACAACGGCAAGCCGATCTTCGAGACGACGTACGTCGACACCGTGCTCGCGGCCGACATCTTTCGCTACTACGGCGGCTTCGCGACCAAGATCCACGGCGAGACGATCCCGGTCGCCGGCTCGTTCCTGAACTACACCTTGCGCGAACCGGTCGGCGTCTGCGGGCAGATCATCCCGTGGAACTTCCCGTTGCTGATGGCGAGTTGGAAGCTCGCGCCCGCGCTCGGCGCCGGCAACTGCGTGGTGCTGAAGCCGGCCGAGCAGACGCCGCTGTCGGCGCTGCGCCTCGCGGAGTTGTGCCTCGAAGCCGGCGTGCCGCCCGGAGTCGTCAACGTGATCCCGGGCTTCGGCCCCACCGCGGGCGCCGCGGTCGCTCGCCATCGCGGCATCGACAAGGTCGCGTTCACGGGCTCGACCGAGGTCGGCAAGATCGTGATGCGTGAGGCCGCGGAGAACTGCAAGAAGGTCTCGCTCGAGCTCGGCGGCAAGTCGCCGAACATCATCCTGCAAGACGCCGACATCGACGCGGCGCTGAAGGGCGTGATGATGGGCATGTTCTTCAACCAGGGCGAAGTCTGCTGCGCCGGCTCGCGCCTGTTCGTGCACAAGTCGATCAAGGACGAGTTCGTCGGCAAGCTCGCCGAGCACGCCAAGAAGTTGAAGGTCGGCAACCCGCTGGACCCCGAGACGCGCATGGGCGCGCAGGTGTCGGAAGAGCAGTACGACCGCATCCTCGGCTTCATCAAGGCCGGCAAGGAACAAGGCGCGAAGGCGCTGTGCGGCGGCGACTCGGCACGCGCGACGGCGGGCGGCGGCAAGGGCTACTTCATCCAGCCGACCGTGTTCGACGGCGTGAACGACGGGATGAAGATCGCGCGTGAGGAGATCTTCGGCCCGGTCATCGCGGCGCTGCCGTTCGACGACCTCGACGAGATCGTCGCGCGCGCGAACGACACGCCGTACGGACTCGCCGCCGGCGTGTGGACCAAGGACATCGACAAGGCGCACTACCTCGCGCGCAAGGTCAAGGCCGGCACGATCTGGGTCAACTGCTACAACCAGTTCGACGCCGCGTCGCCGTTCGGCGGCTTCAAGGAATCCGGCTTCGGCCGCGAGATGGGCATCCACGCGCTCGAGCTGTACACGCAGGTGAAGAGCGTGTGGGTCCGCGTCCGACCGCAGGGCAAGTGAGCAAGACGCGCCCCGAGTCGACGCGCATCGACGTGCGCGAGTTCACGCTCGAAGGTCCGGCCGGCCCGATGCAAGTCTGGCTGCGCGGGGACCGGGTCACGGACTCGTTGCGCGCGCTGTTCGCGGATCCACGATCGTTCGTGCCGGCGCCGCGCAAGCGTCGGCATCAACGCAAGCTGGCGAAGCCGCGCGCCGTGTATTCGTTCGTCCACGACGTCGGCGCGTCGAAGGAACGCGTCTACCTGAAGTTCTATCGGGTCAAGGACACCAAGGGCGCGCTCGAGGAAATGGTGCGCGGCTTCCGCGCCGGGCGCTCCCTGCGCGCCGCGCTGGAGGCCGAGCAACGCGGCATCACGGTGGCGCCGCACGTCGGCGCAACGCGCTCGAAGCGTGGCGCGCCGCTGCCGCGCGAGTCGGTGCTCGTGATGCTCGGCGTGCCGCACAACGCGGACGTCCGCACGGTGTTGAAGCGCGACGTCACGCGCGGCGCCGAGCGCACCGCATTCGTCGCCGCACTCGGCGCGTTCGTCGGTGACGCGCACGCGAAGGGCCTCGTGCATGGCGACCTGAAGATCCGCAACATCTTCGTCGTCGACGTGCGCAAGCAAACGTTCGCGTTGATCGACTTCGATCACGCGGTGTTCCCGAAGCCCGACTCGCAAGCGCTGTGGCTCGGTCAGGCGCACGACCTGCGTCGCTTCATCGAGTCGCTGCGCAAGAAAGTCTCGCGCCGCGACCTACGCGTCGCGCTGCGCGCCTATTTCCGCACGCGCGAACTCGACACCAAGTCGCGCCGCCGGCTGATCCGTCGCCTGCGGACGTTGATGCGCTGAAGCCGCGCGCGCTCGACCGACGCGGACCGCGTCGAGGCCGGCCGATCGAGCGCTACGGATCAACCGCCGTCGCCGCTCGGCTTGTCGTTCGCGGGCTCGTCCGCGGGCGGAGCATCGGTCGGCGCTGTGCCCGCTTCGGCCGGCGCGGCCGCGTCATCGGTCTTCGGCGCGGTTTCCTCGGGGCGCTTCTCGGGGAAGTCGGCGCCCTTGCGGACGAGGTTCGCGAGCCGATACGACATGACCTCGTAGATCTCGGGCTTGCCCGGGACGCGCAAGGAGCGCTTGTTGCCGTCCTCGTTGCCGATCTCGAACACGAGCGGTTCACCGCCCTCGCGCGTCACCGTCACGCGGTACTGCGCCGGCTCGAGGCCGAGCTCGGAGGCCTTCTTGTCGCCGCCGTAGAAGCCGTCGGCCTTCAACTCGGCGACGTACTTCGCCATCGAGTTGCCGGTGTAGCGCTCCATCAGCCCGGTGACCGGCGTCTTCACGTCCCAGTCGTCCTGGTCCGACGGCTTGTCGCCGTTGATCTTGCGTTCGACGACGACGGTCTCGGTCGCGGCCGCGATCTCGAACTTGCGCAGCGTCGAGGGATCGATCGCGAACACGGTCTTGTCGCGCCATGCGCCCTTCGTGTTGTCGTTGCGCACGAACAAGTGGCGCGAGTCCGACGCGACCAGGATGACTTCCTTCGCACCGACGGGCGTCCGCAGGTACACGCCGCTCGCGCCGCGCGTCGTCGCTGCCTTGCCGAGCACGAAATGAGCGACGGTTGCGCCCGTGTTCGACTTCGCTTCGAACTCGACGGCCTGATCGCCCGCGACTTGGAAGTCGGCGTGCTTGGCCTCGTTCTGCGCGACGACGATGCCAGGCTTCATCTCGGCGAGTCGACCGAGCAGGTCGCCGACCGCGCGTTGATCCGCGGCGGCGTCGCTTTCGCTCGCGACGACCCACGACGTGCCCTTGCGCACGAGTTCCGTGACGTCGTTGCCGCGCTTCAGCGTGAACGACGCGACCGCGTCGGGCTTGGCATCGGGGAACAGCTTGTCGCCGGAGACGGTGTAGCGCGGGCGCGAACCTTCGCTCGATCCGAAGCGATCGAGCGCGACCAGCGCGCCCTGCCCGATCAGCACGATCAGCAACACGGTGTTGAGCTTGTTCACGACGCCCTCCCGCTCTTCGCCTTCGACACCACGTAGACCAAGATTCCGATCGCGAGCACGATCACCGGCACGCCGAGCATGCCGACGTACTTGAACGCGTTCTTCTCACCGGGCGTGTAGTCGGCGCGCACGGCGGGCACGTCGATCAGCTTGTTGCGGATCTCCGAGAGTTCGCCGCCCGTCGTCAGACGTTCGACGAGGCTCCAGAAGAACTCGAGGTTGCCGGCGCCGGCCTCGATGAGGTTGTTCGTCAGCATCATGCTCGAGCCGATCACGACGATCGTGGTCTCGGGCGAGTCCTTGACCACGAACACGGCCTGCTGCGTGCCCGCGCCCTCCGGCGGCGCCGTCGCCACGTTCGGGTCGGGGTTCTCAGGGACTTGCGGCGCAGCTGGAGTTGCGCCCTCGGGAGCCGGCGCCGGAACGGGCGGCGGATCCTGCGCGGCGTCGGCGATGCCGCCACCGGGCACGTCCTGCTCGCTCGGGCCATCCGACTTCTTCGTCGGGTCGGTGACCGGATCGGTCGCGGGTTTCTGGGCCGGATCCTGCACGGGCGCGTCGGTCGGATGCTCGCCGCCCGCGGGCTGATCGGGGACCGTCGCTCCATCGTCGACGATGTCGTCGCTTTCGTCTTCGTCACCGCCCTCGAGGTCCTCGACGTCGTCCTCGGACATCCCGAGGTCCGCCGCGCTCGGACCCGTCGACGCTCCGGTGAGGTCGTTCGGCAGCGGGCGATTGGCGAAGTACGACGTGAAGCGGCCCTTCAGCACTCCGACGACGTCGAACTGCTTGAGGTCGTCGGCCTTCATGTCCTTGCGCTGCTGGAGCACGTTGTCGGGCGTGATGTCGAAGAAGCCGGTCTGCTCCCACGCGCCCGGCGACGTGCGGCACAGCACGATCGGCTCGACGCCCGGCGGCGGCATCAACTCGATGCCCGACGCGAACATCAGCATGAAGCGCCCGAGGTTCGCGACCAGCGCGGAGTCGGGATCGAAGTACCGCGGCTGGATCTCGGGCACGTAAAAGATGCGACGCCCGTAGCGGTCGGTCGGACACTGTGCGTCGAACACGAGGTTCTTCTTCACACCGAAGCCGTAGTGCTTGAAGAACTCGTCGTTCGATGCATCCTGCGCCGTCAACACCGGCATCTGGCCTTGCGGCGGGTCGACGCCCTCGGTCAAGAACACGACCTTGCCACCGCGCATGACGTATTGGTCGAGGTGGAAGCGGTGGACGTCGTTCATGCCCTTGGTGTTGGCGACGACGAGCAGATTGACGTGCTCGGGAACGGCCGTGGTCAACGGCACCTTCTCGACCACGAACTGGCGGCGCAGTTCCGTGACGAGGCTGCGGTAGTCGTTGTCGATGTCGTGCAAGTCGCGCGGGAATTGATCGCGCATCTGCGCGAGCATCTCGGGCGGCAGCCCCTCGGGCAGTTGGTTCACGACGTTGAAGCCGATCGTGATGGTCTCGGTGCGCGTCAGCTTCGTGATCGCCATCGCGAGGTCGTATTCGAGCCGCGGTGGCTCGGCGACGGGGATGACTTCTTCCTTGCCCGCGTACTGCAGCGTGACTCCGCAGAACGGCTGGAACACGGTCATCGACGAACTGTCGGACGAGCCGAGCGGGATCTGCTGGATGCCCGCCTGCTGCGCCTCGCGCTCGATGTCCTTGTCGTCGCTCGGATCGCGGTACTCGACTTGGAGCTTGCCGTTCGCCTGCGCGACGAACTCGTCGATCTTGTCCTTCACTTGGCGCGGCAGGAGCGACCAGCCGGCGTTGTCGAGGAACTGCTTCTCGGACAGGTAGACCTTCGCGGTCACCAGGTCGTCGAGGTTCCCGAGCAATTTGCGCGTCGCCGCGTGAAGCGTGTAGACGCCGTCGCGCGTGAGGTCGACGCGGCCGTAGTTGCCGAGCGCGATCCAGTTGAGCAAGAACAAGTTCGCGGTGACCAGCGCGACGCTGATCGCGAATTGCATCCGACGCTGTTTCGGTGTGGAGGTCATGGCCTGGCTCCGTTCAGCGACGCTTCACGGCGGCGACGTTCAACATCAAGAAAAACGTCAGCACCGAGAGGTAGTAGAGGACGTCGCGGCTGTCGACGACGCCGCGTTCGATGTTCATGAAGTGCGTCTGCAGCGAGAGCAACTGCAAGAGCTCGCCGATCGCCGACGGGAAGATCCCGGCGACCGATTGCGAGCCGATCAGCGCCAGCCCGAACGCGAGGAACGCGCCGAGGATGAACGCGACGATCTGGCTCTCGGTGATCGCCGACGCGAACAGACAGATCGCGACGTACGCGGCGCCGAGGAACAGCGCGCCGATGTAGCCGCCGACGATCGGACCGAAGTCGACGCTCGACGCCGCGGTCATGCCGACGATCACGGGCAACGGAAACGTCAGCGCGAGCGCGACGGCCACCAGCCCGAACGCCGCCAGGAACTTGCCGAGCACGATCTGCACTTCCGAGAGCGGCATGGTCAGCAGCGTCTCGAACGTGCCGATCTTGCGCTCCTCGGCCCACATCTTCATGCAGACGGCTGGGACGACGAACAGGAAGGACCACGGCAGGAACCCGAACATGTCGCGCAGCGTCGCCGCGCGTTGTTCGAAGAAGTTGCCGAGGAAGAAGAACGCCCAACCCGTGAGGGCCAGGAACACGACCAGGAAGACGTACGCGACCGGAGTCTTGAAGTACGTCTTGAACTCCTTGCCGGCGACGCAAAGCACGGCGTTCATGCTTGGTCCTCCTTGTTCGCGGCCTTCGCACCGGCGCCGGTCGCGTTGCCGAGCGTGAGTTGCGAGAACACGTCTTCGAGACTCGCGCGTTCGAGGCGCAGTTCGCGCAGCACCCATTGCTCGCGCACGGCGGTCCTGAACAACTCGTCGGCGACCCCGTCGTTCGCGCCGACCGCGGTCAAGTGCAGCAGGTCGCCGACTTCGCCTTCGACGACGACCGAGCGCACGCCATCGGTTTTCGAGAACGCGGCGGTCGCGCGCTCGCGCACCGCCCCACGCACCGTCAACGAGAAGCGGCAACCGGTCTTCGCCGACTGCGTGACGAGTTGATCGGGGCGGCCGTCGGCGACGATGTTGCCCTTGTTGATGATCAACGCACGCGAGCAGACGGCCTGGACCTCCTGCATGATGTGCGTCGACAGGATGATCGTCTTCTTCGCGCCGAGCTTCGTGATCAGCGCGCGGATCTCCTTGATCTGGTTGGGGTCGAGGCCGGTGGTCGGCTCGTCGAGGATCAAGAAGGCCGGGTCGTGGACGATCGATTGCGCCAGGCCGACGCGCTGGCGGTAGCCCTTCGACAGTTGGCCGATGTCCTTGTGCGTGACCGCGCCGAGGCCGCAGGCTTCGACCATCTCGTCGACGCGACGCTTGCGTGCGGCGCCGTCGAGACCGCGGATCTTCGCGGTGTAGTTCAGCGACTCGAGCACGCCGAGTTCTTCGTAGAGCGGCGCGGACTCGGGCAAGTACCCGATGCGGCGACGCGCTTCGATGGGCTGGTCGAGCGCGTCGTAGCCGGCGATCTCGATGCCCCCGGAATCCGGGTCGAGGAACGTCGTCAGCATGCGCATCGTGGTGGACTTGCCCGCACCGTTCGGGCCGAGCAAGCCGACGACTTCACCCTCTTTCACCTCGAACGAAATGTCGTTCACGGCGACGGTGGAGCCGAACGTCTTGCGCAGGCGTGATACGCGGATCATCGCGTCGATCTCCCTGGCACTTCGTGGACTGGCGGCAGAACCGGAGACTCTTACGGGCCGCCACGCAAACGTCAAGGACCGGGGTCCACGGCGCTGCGTCCGGCCAGTACGTCAGGATCGACGCAAGACGCGCGAGCGCGACGGATCCGTCACGCAGCGGGTACTTCACTGGCGAGACTCCAATTCGAGGTCCGGAGGCGAAGTTCGCCCCGATTCCGGCCGCACGGAGGACTCCGCACGGCGGCGGATAAGCTCCGGGCCGCATGGCGACTCCCCTGGGCGTGATCCTGTGCGGCACCGGCGAGATCGCGGCGACTCACGTCGAGGCGCTCCGCGCGAGCGGCGCATTCGCGCTGCGCGGGATCGCCGGTCATGACCCCGAACGGACGCGCTCCGCCGCGGCGCGGTGGTCGACGACGCCGATCCACGATCTCGACGACGCGCTGCGCTCGGATGCGGTCGACGCGGTGGTCGTGGCGTCCGCCACCGATACCCACCTGGATCAACTGCGCCGCGCCGTCGTCGCCGGGAAGCACGCGCTGGTCGAAAAGCCGTTCGCGCTCGACGTCGAAGCAGCGACGGCGCTCGCGCAGGACGTGAAAGCGCGCGGCCTCGTCCTCGCCGGCGTGTTCCAGCGTCGGTTCTTGCCGATCGCCGAAGACTTGCGCGCTGCGTTCGCGTCGGGAGCACTCGGGCGAGCGATCGGAGCGAGCGCGGCTCTGGTGTGGAAGCGGCACGCGAAGTACTTCGAAGCCTCGCCATGGCGCGGGGACGTCCGACGCGCGGGTGGCGGCGTGTTCATGATGCAAGGCATCCACACGATCGACCTGATGCGGTTCGTCCTCGGCGAGATCGATCGCATCGACGGCAAGACCGCGCGGATCCGAGCGCTTGCCGAGGTCGAGGACACCGCGGCGGTCGACGTGCGCTTCCGTTGCGGCGCGGTCGCGAGTCTGTTCGCGACCACCGCGGCGCATCAGCGCGTGCCGCAACGCATCGCGTTCCACTTCGAAGCCGCGACCGTCGAACTCGTCGGCGACGTGGTCGCGCTCGATACCCGCCGCGAGCCGCCGCGCGGCCTCGCGCGTTGGCTCGAGCAGCGTCGCGCCCGGCGAGCCGCCACGTTGCGCGACGAACTGTTCGTGCGCGTCGCGGCCGACTTCGCGCACGCGATCCGCACCCGATCACCGCCGCGCTGCGACGCGTTCGACGCACTGGCGTCCGTGGCTGCCGTCCAAAGCCTGTACGGCTTGAGAAGTTGAGATTCCGCCGAACTCCCGCGGAACCGGCGGCGTCGAAGCGGTGGCGACGTTTCGCGCAAGCCCGCTCGCGGGCTCTGGGGAAACGGAGCTCAGAGCGCAGCGCTTCCCCGATCCCCCCCGACCGGGAGCCTCTCACCGATCGCCCTAGGGCATCGCTCGAGACATGCGTTCTGCGGAAGACGGCAGTCCGGCAGCTGCCGTCTTTCTTTTTGCATGGGCTTCGGTCGCTTCGAGCGAGCTCGGGCTCCGCCGCGTCGCGAGCGAGAGTCGAGCGCTCCGCGAGCGGCGCGCTTCAGGCCACCAGGATGGTGTTGCCGCCCGCTTCGATCGCACGGCGCAGGCCGTCTTCGGCGTTCTTCAAGATCGAGTCGAAGAACAGCGTGTTGTTGCCGGCATACGTCGCGCCGCCGACCGACAGAGTCACGCGCACCGGCCGCCCATCGACCTCGAACGTCGTCGCGGCGAGGTGATCGCGCACGCGCTCCATGATGATCTTCATGCCCGCCGCATCGGTGTGCGGCAGGATCAGCACGAAGCGATCGCCGAAACGACCGAGGAAGTCCGACGTCCGCGAGTTCTGCTGCATCAGGCCGACGACCTTGTCGAGCATCTGATCGCGGACCTTGTAGCCGTAGAGGTCCTTCAGGGTCTCGATGCGATCGACCTGGAACATGCAGGTGGACAGCGGATAGCGATAGCGGCGCGCGCGGCTGAACTCGATCTTCAGCAGGTGCTGGATCTGCGCGTACGAGAACAGTCCCGCTTCCGCGTCGAACGACGGCACCGAATCTTGATCTGGCATCTGCGCCCTCCGCCTCACCGCCGCGTCATGCGGCCTGCGCCAACCGGCGGCAGCCTACGCTGCCGCCGCCGCGACCGTGCGCGGACGAAGGAACGCGGGCGCGATTCGACGCCATCGGCTCCGCTCACCGGGCTCGACCACGACAACCGTGGGTGTAGATCGGTCGGATGGAGGCCGCGGGATGAATGAAAGATCGCGGCAATGCCTCGGCGAGGCGCGGACCGACGGGGACGAACGACACAGGGCCCGGAAGCGCGTTCGCGCCGGCGGGCCCTGCAAAAATTTTCCCCCTTGCGGGGGAAAATCGAAATCCACATCGCGACTCGCGTGGAGAGAGATGGCGGTTGGGGAGGGGAAGGCTCCCTCCAGCGTCCGTCGATGTAGAGTTCTCTTGCGGATCCGAGCGCTCGCGGTGCGCTCGCGTCGGCGGCGTTGCCGACGGCGGGAGACTACCACGAGCCGGGCCGAGTGGCAGGAATCAACAATTACAAAACTTGGACCCGCCCTCGGGTCGCGGTAGCCAAAGCGAACGCCTCTTCTTTCAAGCCATTATTCAACGACCACTTACAACTCAAACGACCGATGATGCCGCCGCCTTGGACTCCCCCATGACCCAGATCGAACTGTATCGGACCATCGCTCGATTCTGGCGTGCCGGGATCTCGCCGTTGGTCATCGGCACGAACCTGACACACGGCGCCCGCGATGTCCTGACCCGCGGGGTCGCCGCGGCGCTCAGCGCGGGTCGGTCGTTGGCGGAAGCATTCGCGGCGCACGAGGCGCTCGGCATCCCGCGCATCCACGTGCGCGTCGTCGAAGCTGCGGAACGATCGGGCCGAATCCCGGAGACGCTCGACGAACTCGCGCGCGACGCGGAGGCCGCGTCCGCGTTACGCCGGCAGACGCTGGCGAAGGTGACCTACCCGCTCGTCGTCTTCCACGTCGCGATGTTCGTGATGGCCCCCGCCGCGATCTTGTCCGGCAACCTCGGCATCCTGCTGCTGCCGACGTGCATCGCGGTCGTCGTCGACCTCGCGCTGTTCGCGATCTATCGCGCGCTGTTCTTCGAGACGTCGTCCCCCGTCGTCGATCGCATCGCATTGTCGACGCCGATCCTGGGATCGATCCGCACCAGTGCCGACGTCCGCGGCTATTTGGCGACGACGAACCATCTCTACGAGGCCGGCATCGGTCTGCCCGACGCGTTCCGCGTCGCCGCGACCGGCTTGTTGCGGCCCCTGTTGCGCGACCGGCTGCGGCGAGCGCTCGCGGATCTCCCGCCCGAAACCGACCCGTTCGGACACGTCGCGGCGGCATTCCCCGACCACGCGTTCCTCGCGTCTTCGTTGCATGCGGGCTTCATCGCGGGCGACCTGTCGTCGGCGATCCGTCAAATCGAACGCCCGATGGCCGAGAGCGAAATCGACGAGACCCGACGCTTCGTGACCTTGGTCGGTGGCACGCTGTTCACCGCAGCCGCGCTGCTCGTGGCGATCATCGCCATCCGCTTCTACGGCGGCCTGTTCGCGGGCCTGCGGTAACGGCCGCTCATTTCGCGGCGGCGCGTCGTCCCGCGATCAGGCGCGCGAAACGCGGATCGTCACGCAGCGGCGCCAGATCGCCATCCTTCGCCGCCCACGCCAGATCGCTGAAGCCCGCGTCGACGGCTTCGGCCAGTGCCTCGATCGCACCGTCCCGATCGCCTTGGATCGAGCGGATGCATGCGAGGTTGTAGTACGCCCAACGCTTCGCCGTGAGTTGCTCGGGTCGCTCGGTGATCGTGCGATACGCGCGCTCGGCTTGCGCGTAGCGATCGAGCTGCTGGTGGTGGTAACCGAGCTCGAAGTACGCATCCATCGTCTCGCCGAGCCGCCAGTCGAGCAACAACGCCATGTCGTTGCCTCGCGCGCCGAGCGCACCCAGCGCTTCGAGTCTTCCCTCGATCGACGCGACCTCTTCGGCCAACGCACGCGCGCGCTGCTCGAGCAGCGTGATCTTCTGATCGATCGGTTCCGCGATGCCGGCCTTGGCCAGCGCGAAGCGCGTGTACTGGCTCAGGTTGGCGCGGATCAGCAGCATCTCGCGCGACTCCTCGTACGTGCGGTCGCGTGGGATCGTCTCCTGGATCTCGATCTCGTGGTCCGGTCGGATCAACAGCGGCGCCAGCACGCCGAGCAGATCGGGACGCCGCGGCTCATGCAGCGCGACGATCGCCATGCTGCGCAGGACGTAGTTCAGTCGAGGATCCCACGCCAACCGCACCACGCGTTCGTACGCGGTCGGGTCGAGCGCGAACACTTCGGCGAACTGCCCGTCGTAGAAGCCGGGGATGCGGCCGAAGTGGAGCCGCGCTTCGAGCGCGACCACGATGCGCGCGTCGAGGACACGGCGGAAGCGGTCGGCGTACTCCGCGGTGGCGTTCGCGCGGGTGCGCAGCGTCGCGACTCCATCGGCGTGCGCGGCGACCGCCGCGACCAAGCGCTCGACGACCGTCGCGTGCGTCTCGGTGCACAGCGCGTCGACCGCGAGCGCGACTTCGTCGGCGCGCGTCTGCTCGGCGTCGGCCAACAGCGTGCGCAGACGATCGGCGCCTGCAGAGCGCGCGCCGACTTCGGGGCTTCGCAACAACGCGGCGACCGCGCGGAACGCATCGGGCCGTGGCATGGCGTCGAGCCGCGCCGACGCCGCCTTGCGCACGTCGTGGTACGGCGAGACGAGCTCCGGCCAGTCCTGCGCCGTCGTCGTCGGCGTGCCGAGAGCGGCCGTGCCCTCGGGGCCGGCGACCGCGCAAACGCTCGAGATCAACCAAGCCGCGAACATCGGAACTCCGGGTCGGCAGCGCGTGCGCTGAACGTATCGGCCATGGCTCGCACGGACACCCAGCAATTTCAGCGCGACCCCGATCCCGCGTCGCGAGCACGGGACGGCGCTTCGAACGCGAGCCGCGGTTCTGCCGAACGAGCCGCGAACCCGGCCATCTCGGCGAGTTCGAAGTCCTCGAGCTTCGCGCCGGTCGTCGTCCACCAGTCGAGATAGCGCACCGGATCGTCCGCCAGCGCTCGGCCGGACAACCGGCGCAACGCCGCGACCACCGGCTTGCGCCGCTCGGCGTCGAGCGAAGGCGCCGAGCGCGCCAACAACTCGAGACCGGCGCGCAGGTCCGCGAGCGGCAATCCCATGGCCATCACGAAGATCGACCGCGGCTGTGGCGGCGCGTCTCCGAGCAGCGCGTCCTGGAGTCGTTCGAGTCCGTCGACGAGCAACGGCGCGTCCTCGGCGCGGAACACGCGCGCGGTCGCTTCGGGGAACAGCAGCGGGTCGTAGCGGCGATCGCTGCTGCCGGAGATCAACGCGACCGGTCGCAGGATCGCGGAGACGACGACGCGCCGCATGACGACGTCGGGGACCGCGTCGAGTTGGAGCGTCGTGGTGATCGACTCGCGCGCACCGGGCTGCAGCACGAGGTCGCGCTCGATCGGTACGTCGAAGCTCGCCTCGGCACTCCACTCGGAGCCGCGGCCGTCGGCGTCGTCGGCCTTCCATCGGATCGTCAAGCTCGAGGACTCGCCGGACTGCAGCGTGGCCGCTTCGAACCACGAGCGATGCGCGTGCGGGATCGACAGCGTCTCCGAGCCGAGGTTCACGAGCGCGAGCGTCACCTGCGCGGCGTCACCGAACGCGTAGCGCTCGCGATCGAACGTCAACTCGAGGAACAACGGGTGTCGACGATGGAAGCGCTGCTTGCGTGCGTAGGCCGACGCCGACTGCAGCGCGCCACGGACGCTCGCCGGCGGCTCGCGTTCGAGTACGGCCGCGACCGCTTCGATGGCTTCGTCCTCGCGCTCTTCGGCGATCAACGCGTCGATGCGTTCGAGATCCTGTCGCCAGACCTCGTCGTCGACGGGCTCCGGCCGCTTGGCCAGGACGAGCGCGGAGTCCGACAAGTCGTCGGGGCTCGAACAACCGAGCCCGCCGATCGCGATGCACGCGAGCCACGGAACCGTCACGATTCGCCACAGGCTGGAACCGACGTTGCGCATGCGCAGAGCATGCTCGCGCCGAGCCTCCAACGCAACCGGCGCCGTGTCGCATCGGGCCTCGAACGGAAGCGGGCCGCGGAGGTTGCCCTGCGCGGCCCGGCTTCACGCGACGTGGATGCGTTCCGTTCGCCGGTTCAGGCGGTCGGTTCGGCACCTTCCGCCGGAGCGACCTCGGCCGCCGGCTCGTCGGGCTTGACGTTGGCGTTCGCGATTTCCTCGGGCGGCTGATCGACGTTGATCATCGAGAGACCGATCTTCCGCTCGTCGACGTCCACCTTGAGGATGCGGACGTTGACCTTCTGACCGGGCTTCACGACTTCTTCCGCCGAGTTCACCTTGCGCTTCGACAGCTCCGAGATGTGGAGCAGGCCTTCCAGCCCGTCCTCCAGCTCGACGAACACGCCGAAGTTGGTGATCTTCATCACCGAGCCGCCGACGACGTCGCCGACGCCGTACTTGCGCGGGATCTCGTCCTTCCACGGATCGGCTTCGAGCTGCTTCAGACCGAGGGCGACACGCTTCTTCTCGCGGTCGACGGAGAGCACCACGGCGCGAACCGTGTCGCCCTTCTTCAGCATCTCGCTCGGGTGCGAGATCTTCTTGGTCCACGACATGTCGGACACGTGCAGCAATCCGTCGATGCCCTCTTCGAGCTCGATGAACGCGCCGTAGTTCGTCAGGTTGCGGACCGTGCCTTCGATGACCGTGCCGACCGGATAGCTGTCCTCGACGGTCGTCCAGGGGTTGACCTCGCACTGCTTCATGCCGAGCGAGATCTCCTGCTTCTCCTTGTTGATGTCGAGGACCTTCACCTCGACGCGATCGCTGATCTGGACCATCTCCGACGGATGGTTCACGCGACGCGTCCACGACATCTCGGAGATGTGGACGAGGCCTTCGATGCCGTCCTCGAGCTTCACGAACGCGCCGTACGGCATGAGGTTCACGACCTCGCCGACGTGCTGCGAGCTGACCGGGTACTTCGCGTCGATGTTCGTCCACGGCGAAGCCTGGAGCTGCTTCATGCCGAGCGCGATGCGACCGCGTTCCTTGTCGAACTTGAGCACCTGGACTTCGACGTCCTGGTCGATCTTGAGCAGCTCGCTCGGGTGGCTGATGCGACCCCACGTCATGTCCGTGATGTGCAGCAGACCGTCGATGCCGCCGAGGTCGACGAACGCGCCGAAGTCGGCGATGTTCTTGACCACGCCCTTGCGGATCTGGCCTTCGGTGAGCGTCGACAGCAGGTCGGCGCGCTGACGTTCACGCTGCTCTTCGATGAGCTTGCGGCGCGACACGACGATGTTCATGCGCGCTTCGTCGATCTTGATGATCTTGCACTCGATCTCGCGACCGATGAACTCGGCGATGTCGCCGGTGCGGCGCAGCGAGACCTGCGATGCCGGCAGGAACACCGGCACGCCGATGTCGACCAGCAGGCCGCCCTTGATCTTGCGCACCACCGTGCCCTTGACGACGTCGCCTTCGCGATGCGTCGAGATCACGCGTTCCCAACCGCGGATGCGGTCGGCCTTGCGCTTGGACAGCGAGATGAAGCCGGTGTTGCTCTCGATCTCCTCGAGCAGCACTTCGACTTCGGTGCCCGGCACGATCGCGGACGGATCTTCGAACTCTTGCAGCGGGACCAGGCCCTCGGACTTGTATCCGATGTCGACGAGCACTTCGTCGCCCACGATCTTGATGACCTTGCCCTTCACCACCGTGTCGATGGCGAAGTCCTTCACCGAGTTTTCGTAGAGCGCCGCGACCTCTTCGGTCGTGGTCGAACGCATCGCGTCCTCGACGGCGCGTGCGAGGTCGTCGGCCTTGATCGCGAACTGCTTGATCAGATCTTTCGGCATGAACTCGTTTCCCACGCGACTCCGGCGGAGCCGCGACCCGGATTGTCCGCCGGGAGCGGTCAGGACTCACGACGACGCGCAGCTCGCTCCACGTCGGAGCTCGCATCCACGCGCGCGACCACGGCCCTGAGTGGTCGCCAGACGGACGTCGCGGCGACGCTCGTCAGACGGGCGTCGCGCTTCGGTTCGACTGCAGGGACGACGACGGTGTTCCCGCCGCCAACTCCCGAATCGCCGCTTCGACCCGCGAGGTGATCTCGTCACGACTCGTTCCGGGCGCGAAGTAGAGCGGGACACCGTACCGGACGCGCACCTTGCGGAACAGACGCGGCAACGTCTTTCCTTTGGGCCAAGCGCGGAACGTCCCGTCCACGTAGAGCGGGAACACCGGCACGCCGGTGGCACGGACGATCATGCCGATCCCGCCCCGAAACGGTTGCAGCGCCCCATCTTGCGTGCGCGTGCCTTCGGGGAACATGAGGACGGCCTCGCCGCGGTCCAGAGCTTCCTCGATCGCTCGGATCGCGCCGCGGTCGCCTTCGCCGCGGCGAATGTCCACGATCCGGATCGCCGCCGTGAACGCGCGATAGAGCAAGCTGCCGCGCAACGTGCCGCGCGCGAGGAACGTCAACTCGCGCCTCAACGCGGGGACGAGCGCCATCGGGTCGTAGATCGACGCATGGTTCGAGACGACGAGCACTCCGCCTTCCTTCGGCAGGCGCTCGCCGCCCTCCGACGTCAGGAAGTGGAACACCTTCATCCACAGGCACGCCGCGCCCGCGATGATTCGATACGCGAGTCTCACGGCGTTCCCTCGACGCGCACGAGGTCGAGGATCTCTCTCACGGTCCGCTCGAGCGTCCATGTGGTCGTGTCGAGTTCGCAGACGCCCGCGGCGCGCTTCAACGGCGCGACGGCGCGCGTCGAGTCCTTGTGATCACGCACGTCGATGTCGCGGATCGCGTCGTCCAGCGTCGGCGGCGCCATGCCCTTCTTCGTCATGCGATGCAGATGGCGACGCGCGCGCTCTTCGAGTTTCGCGTCGAGATAGAACCGGTGCTTCGCGTCGGGGAACACGACGGACGCCATGTCACGACCTTCGGCGACGACGCCGGGTCGCGCGCGCACGCCGAACTCGCGCTGCATCGGCGTCAGCAGCTCACGGACTTCCGGGATCTGCGACACGGCGGAGACGTGCTTCGACACCTCGTCGCTGGACAAGCGCGCCGTGATGTCGCCCGAGCGCAGATGCACCACGCCGCGATCATCGAGATGCAGCCCGGACGCACGCACCGCGGCGATCGCGGCTGGCACGTCGAGCGGGTCCATGCGGACTCCGGCGTCGATGACGGCGATCGTCGCGGCGCGGTACATCGCGCCGGTGTTCAAGAAGACCCAGTCGAGCTCCGTCGCGAGCAACTCGGCGACCGACGTCTTGCCGGATCCCGCGGGCCCGTCGATGGTGATGATCGTGGCGATGCGGTTCATGCGCCGCGCAAGCTACCAAGCGGCCGCGGCGTCCGCTCCGGGCACACCGACGGGGAATCGCGTCACGAGCGGAAACGGCTCGATCCGCCCCACTCGATAGCGATGCAGCGCGATGCCATGCTGGTCCGCGCGCGCGAATACGCCGCCGTCGTCCCACGCACCGAGGACGTGCAAAGTGCGCTCCCGCGCCCCGACGCCGTAGATCCGCACCCCCGGGCGATGCACGTGTCCGCAGATCATCGCGTCGTAGCCCGCGGCGAACCGACGCTCGACCTCGGCCGGCACGATCTCCATCGTGTCGGTCGCCTTCATCGCGACCGAGCGTCTCGACTTGCCGCGCAATCCGCCCGCGATGCGCAATTGCACCGCGAACGGCAACGTCGCGGACAACGTCCGCACGAGGCGACCGCGCAACAACGGCTTGCTGCGTTGATAGCCGACGTCGTTCGTGCACAGCGAGTCGCCATGCAAGAGCAGCGTCTTGTGACCGTGGAGGTCGACCTCGACCTCTTCACCGACCACGCGGCCGCCGCACGCCACGGCTTCGCGCGCACCGAGCAGGAAGTCGCGGTTGCCATGCAGCAGCGTGACCGACGTCCCGCGGTGCGCGAGGTCGCGCAGCGCGTCGAACACCGCGCGATACTCGGACCAACGCAGGTGCTTCGCGCCGACCCAGGTCTCGAACACGTCGCCGAGCAAATACAGCGCGTGCGCGCCCGACACGACGTCGCGCAGGAACGCGTGGAACGCTTCCAACCCCGCCGAATCGGCCGGAGTGAGATGGAAGTCCGACGCGAGGATCGAGAACGTCACGCGCGTCTCCGCTCGGTCGATGCGGCGCACTCCGCGGCGTAGGTCATTCGATGCCGTAGTCCCGCATCTTCTCCCACAGGTTCTTGCGGCTGATGCCGAGGATCGTCGCGGCTTGCGCCTTGTGGTTCGACGTCGCCTTCAGCACGCGCTTGATGTGCTCCTTCTCGGCCTCGACCACGACGTCCTTCAACTGCGTGTAGACGCCGGGCTGCGTGGTCCCGGGCCGCGCCGCGAGCAGCGGCAACAGCAGGTGTTCGCGCTTCAGCGCCAATTGGTCACCGGCCATCGCGATCGCCCGCTCGACCGAGTTCTCGAGTTCGCGCACGTTGCCCGGCCACGCGTATTGGCACAACGACGTCATGACCTCGGGCGTGACTTCGTAAGGCCGCCCGCGGCCGAAGCGCTGCACGAAATGCCGCACGAGCAGCGGGATGTCCTCCGAGCGCTCGCGCAACGGCGGCAAGCGGATCGGCACGACGTTCAGGCGGTAGTAGAGGTCCTCGCGGAACTTGTTCTCGGTGATGAGCTGCGCGAGGCCTTTCTTCGTCGCCGTGACGACGCGGATGTCGACCGGCACCGGGCGCTCGCCGCCGACGCGTTCGATCACGCGTTCCTGGATCGCGCGCAACAGTTTCACCTGCGTCGTCAGCGCGAGATCGTCGACGTCGTCGAGGAACAGCGTGCCGCCGTTCGCGAGTTCGAAGCGACCGCGCCGTTGGTTGCGCGCGTCGGTGAACGCGCCGCGCTCGTGACCGAACAGTTCGGCCTCGATCAGGCTGTCCGGCAGAGCCGCACATGACAGCGCGACGAACGGTCCGTCGCGTCGCGTCGAGTTGCGATGGATCGCGCGTGCGATGACTTCCTTGCCGGTGCCGCTCTCGCCTTCGATCAGGATCGAGGCGTCGGTGGTCGCGACGGTGCGCACCGTCTTCACGACTTCGTTGATCGGCGGCGACGAGCCGATCACGTTCTCGAAGCCGTCGAGTCGACCGAGGTCCTCGGACAGCGCGCGGTTCTTGTCCTCGAGCTCGCGCATGCGCGCGATGCGCTCGACGAGCAGGATGAGCTCTTCGTTCAAGAACGGCTTCAGCACGTAGTGGAACGCGCCCTGGCGCATCGCGTCGACGGCCGTGTCGACGGTGCCGTACGCGGTCATCAAGACGACCTCGGTCGCGCCGTGCTTCTCGCGGGCCGCGCGCAGGACGTCGAGGCCGCTGGCGCCCGGCATGCGGACGTCGGTGATGACGACGTCGAACGCGTCCGATTGCAGGCGGACGAGACCTTGCTGGCCATCGGCGGCCGCGACGACGCGGTGTCCGATGCTGGCGAGCGCGTCCTCGAGCGTGACGCGGATCGACTCCTCGTCGTCGACGATCAAGACCTTGAGCGGATGGCAGGTCCGTTCGAGCGGTGTGAACTCCCCTCCTTGGGGCGACGATGCGACATCCCTGGTCTCGGACACGACGGACTCCATTCGGAGCACAGGGATGGGAGGGGGTCCATCGACTATGATCCGGCCGCATTCTCGACCGGAACGAAGCGGAATCAAGGCTCGATGACACCTCCCGCCGACACGACGCGCAGTCCCGCCGCCCCATCGACCGCCGCGCTCGCGGCCGCCGAAGCCCAGATCGGGCGCATCCTGGCCGAGCACGACGCGCTCTCGCAGACCCTGAAAGTGGAGTTCCCGCGCGTCGTCGCGCGCGCGGCCGACGTCGTGCTGCGCTGCTACCGCGCCGGCGGCAAGGTACTGCTGTTCGGCAACGGCGGCTCGTTCTCCGACGCCTTGCACATGGAGGGCGAGTTCACGAACCGCTTCCACCGCGACCACGACGGCCTGCCGGCCATCTGCCTCGGCGCCGGTCAGGCGACGCTGACGTCGACGGCGAACGACTACTCGTACCAAGACCTGTTCGCGCGTCTGGTGAAGGCCTACGGCAAGCCCGGTGACGTCGTGATCGGATTCACCACGAGCGGCAATTCCGAAAACGTCGTGCGCGGCCTCGCGCGCGCGCGCGAACTCGGGCTCGCGACGATCGCGATGACCGGCCGCACCGGCGGCAAGTGCAAGGACCTCGCCGACGTGCTCGTCAACGTGCCGAGCGATCACACGCCGCGCATCCAAGAGTTCCACATCGTCGCCGCGCACTCGATCTGCGAACTGGTCGAGGACGCTCTGTTCCCGCCGCGAGCATGAGCGCGCGTCCGCGCCGCGCCGTCTTCCTCGACCGCGACGGCACGATCAACGCCGAGACGCCGGGCTTCCTGACGCGCGTCGCGCAACTTCGGCTGCTGCCGGGCTCGGCCGACGCGATCGCCGCGTTGAATCGCGCCGGCTACCACGTCGTCGTGCTGACCAATCAGTCGGCGCTCGCGCGCGGCCTGCTGACCGAGCGCGGCCTCGAGCGCATCCACACCACGCTGATCGAACGCCTGCGCAAGAAGCACGCGCACGTCGACGCGCTGTTCTTCTGCCCCCACCATCCCGACGGCAAGGTCGAGCGCTACGCGAAGACCTGCGATTGCCGCAAGCCGGCGCAAGGCTTGCTCGAGCGCGCGACGCGCGTGCTCGACCTCACGCTCGACGGCTCGTTCGTGATCGGCGACGACGCGCGCGACGTCGCGCTCGCGCAGGGCAACGCGCTGACGCCGATCCTCGTGTGCACGGGCAAGGGCCGCGAGAAGGAGAGCGAAGCCCGCGCACAACTCGGCAAACGCTTGCGCGTCGTGGACGACCTCAGCGCGGCGGTGGATCTCGTGTTGCGTCGACGCGCGGGCCGATGAAGAAGCCCTGACGCTCGAGTTCGGCGAGCCAGGCGCGCATCAGTTCGTCGGCGGGCAGCGGTCGGTGGCGAGGGCTCGCGCCGGGCAGCGCAGGAGCTGCGCGCGGCAAGCCCACGACGAACGTCGGTTGCGAATCCGGAATGCGGTCGCGCGCTCCGCCACTTTCGAACGCGATCGCGGGCAACGGCGCTCCATCGGACTCGACCCGCCCGCCTGCCGCACGGCCTCGCAGGTAGCCGGCCACGAACACCGCCGCGAACACGCACGCGGCCGCGAGCACGCCGAGTGCGAAGCGGACACCCCGCGGCGCACGACGCCAACCGCGTTGCACGCGCGATCCCGAGAACGCATCGGGCCGCCGCGCTTCGATCGCCGCGCGGACCCGCGCCGCGAGATCCGCGGGCGCGCGCGCGGCTTGGGCTCGTCGGTTCGCTTCGAGCGAAAGGCGCTTCAGATCGCGCGCCACGCCCAGACAACGCTCGCACGAACGAACGTGCTCGACGAGCGCGCCGCGCACCGGCGCTTGCAAGCGACCGTCGAACATCGGTCCGAGCAGAGGGATCACGCGATCGCATTCGTCGTTCATGCTTCACCCTTCGCGTCGCGCCGCGCGTGCGTGGCCTCCGGCCGCTCGAGTCCGAGGGCGGTCCGCAGTTGTTCGCGCGCTCGCACGAGTCGCGTCGACACCGTCTTCGCCGGCACGTCGGTGACCGCGCCGATCTCCTCGTAACTCAGCCCTTCGAACTCGCGCAGTAGGAACGCCGTGCGGAACGGCTCCGCGAGTTCCGCCAACGCCGCGCCGAGGCGCTCGCCGAACTCGCTCTGCGCGGCCAGGTCGATGGGTTCACGCTCCGGCGCGAACCGCGATGCACTCGCGACGGCTTCCGCCGCGGCCTCGCGTTCCAGTCTCCGTCGACGCAGCCGATCGATCGCGAGGTTCCGAGCGATCCGCAACAGCCAGACCTCGAACGCTTGGCGCGGGTCGAACGTCGACGCGTGCTCGAACACGCGCACGAACGTCTCCTGCGCGACGTCGTCGGCCGCGCCGCGGTCACGAAGCACGTGCGCGAGGAAGCCGTGCACTCGATCCCCCCATCGCTCGACCAACGCCTCGAACGCGCGCGCGTCCCCGGCCGTCCCGCGCCGCAACAGCGCGGCATCGGGAACGGAATCGTCCGCGGGTTCACGCTCGCGCGGCGCGTGCTTCATCCGCCGGCTCGACTCGACGGCGTGGGCTTTGGCGCCGGTGCGGCTTTGCGTCCCATGCTCGGCGCCGGCGTCGTTCCGCGCGACGCCGGGCGCGAGCCGGCACGCTCCGCGGGATCGCGCGCGCGCGGCTTGCTCGCGGAGTCCTTCGCGCGGCGGTCCTTCGACGAGCGACGCGAATCGCGCGCGCTGTCCGACGACGACGACTCGTGACTCGAACTCGACTCGACGCTGGACGACGAGGACGAGGACGAGTCGCTCGCGGAGTCCTCGGACTTGGCCGACGTCGCATCCGTCGTCGAGGTGCCATCGCGCTTCGTCGCGTCGGTCTTCCCCGCCCGACGCGCGTCCTCGGCGGCCTTCGCCAACGCTTCGGCCTGCATGCGCTTCACGCGCTCGAGCAAGTCTTCAGCACTCGAAGCGGCCCCGCCCGCGAGCGGCGGAACGGGCGGCGCGACACCGCCGCCCGACAGTCCCTGCTCGCGCTCGAAGCGATCGAGCATCGCCTCGACCTCGGGGAACTGCGCGAGCATGCGCCGCACGGAGGCCTCATCGCCGTTGCGCTCGACGACTTTGCCGTCCTTCATGGTCACCGAGAACGACGCCGAGCTGTGCTCGCTCACGGCGTCTCCGGGAAGGGTCAAGAGCAGCGACGAGATGATGAATGCGAGCATGGGAGCGTCCTCGGGATCGACGGGTTGCAACCGCCCTTACGGACGGGCTCGCCGAATGCTCCCGGCCTTTTTCGCGAGAAGCTCCGCGATCCCGCGCGGACCCCCTGATACGGCGCCCGCCGATCAGGGCAAGTAGCGCATCAAGCGCGGCCCGATGCGCTTCACGACCCACAGCGGCAACTTGGCCCAGGCGTCGCGCACTCCGGCGAACTTCGGGTTGCCGGGGTTCACGGCCGGAATCTGCCCGCCTTCGCGCAGCACGTACTGGTAATGCAACGGCGAGGCTTCGAAGCCCATGTTGATCTTGAACTGGAACGCGCCGGTGCCCGCGCGACTGCGACCGAAGTCGTAGCGCTTCAAGCCGCGCACCACGCCCTCCCGCTGCAGTTGCCAGTACATGAAGTTCATGCTGCCGAGACGTTCGGTGCCGGGAACGGCTCCCGAGTAGTACGGCATCAGCAAGTCGCGATGCACGTACGAGAATACGGCCGCGACCAGCCGACCCTCGTGGCGCACTCCGTGGATCATCACGTCGTTCCCGAACGCGGCGCACAGAGCTTCGAACCAGTCCTGGCCGAACACGGGCGAGCCGAGCTTCTGCTTGTTGCGCGCGAACAGGTCGTAGAACGCCGGCAGCAACTGCGTGCCGGATTCGAACGTCATGCCGTACTTGTCGCGCGCATGGCGCGTCGAAGCCCGCGACTTGCGCGGGATCAGGTCGAGGCAGGCTTCGGGATCGGCCGGCAGATCGCGCACGAACGTGAAGTACAGCGACGACTCGGGCAAGCGCGCGGCGGGCACGTGCTGATTGCGCAGCTCGACGACCTTGGCGCCGGTCGCGGCCATGGCGTCCTTCGCGGCTCCATGCAGCGCGAGGTCGACCTCGGCGTCCCGCGCGACCGCGCCGCCGTAGACGCCGTACGGCACCGAGACCAGCGCGCGACCGAGCAGCGGCGAACCGACCAGGAACAACGGCAGTGCGCCGACGATCGCCCCGTCGTCCTTCGCGACCAGGTAGAGCGGCTCGTGCCCCATGCGATCGCGCACGACGTCGCGATACGCGAGTCGATGGAAGAACGTGCCGTGCGCGTGCGCACTCACGAACGCGTCCCAGCCCGCTTCGTCGGCACGCGAGAGGAACTCGATCCTCATCCGCGGCCTCCGCGAGGGACGTGCAGCAAGATCACGCCGTTGCGGTGGTAGTCGAGCCGCGACTCGCCGATCCGATCGGCGACGATCGCGCGTGAACGCAGCCACTCGACGGCAGCGAGCTCGTTCTCGCGCGGCGAAGCGAACAGATTCTCCGGCACGACGAACCACGCGCCGGGCCGGAACTGGTCGATCACCGCGAGCACGTCGGGCGTCGGCGGCCATTCCCCGACGTAGCGCGGGAACGGCGGCTCGCCCTCGCCGGCGCGCGGATGGCGCTCAGCGCCGTACAGCGTCGCGAGCAACAACGAATGCCCTTCGGCGATCAGCAGATCCCGTGCGTCGACGCGGGTCGCCAGCGCCCGCGCGACTTGCGGCACCGGGTGTCGATCGCCGTCGGCGAGATGCGAGATCACCCCGGGGACGAGCGGCAACAGGCACGCCGAGGCGGTCGCGAGTCGCGCACGCGCCACCGGCACGAGGGCGTCCAAGCCGACGCCGGCGAGCAGCACGAGCGCCGGCATGCCGGCCATCGCATAGCGCGGTTGGACTTCGCTGCCGACCAGCGTGAGCGCGATCAGCGTGACCAACGGCAACGCCGTGGCCGACACCAAGAACACGAACGCCGCCGGAGCACGCCGCGCGATCGCGACCGCGCCGATCGCCGCCAACGCGAACACGACCGTGGTGACGTTGAACGCGAGCCCGAACCCGAGCCGCGCCGCGTCGTAGCCATGGCCGCCCGCGCCCGACAACACGCGCTTGATCGGACTGTCTTCGGGCGCGAGACTCGCGACCGTCACGAACACGACGCCGACCGCGAGGATCGCGAGCAGCGGTCGCGTCAACGACATGCCGCGCTTGCGCCGCGCCCCACGCAGGCCGACGGCCCCGCCGAGCGAAAGCGGCAGCGACGGATGCACCAGCGAACCCAGGCCGAGTGCCACGAGACCGAGCGGCAGCGCCTTCCACTCCTTGCGCTCGATCACGCGCCACGACGCGTCGAGCACGAAGATCGCCGCGAGGAACAGCGGCGCGTAGTAGCGCGCGAGCCCGGAGTAGTACTGGTGCCACGGCCACAGCGCGAGCACGAGCGCGGCGGAGACGCCGGCCCGTTCGCCGACGACACGCCGCCCGACGCGGGCAAGCGCCCACACCGCGAGCACACCGGTCACGACCGGGACCAGGCGCAGACCGAACTGCCCGAGACCGAACCATTCGATACAGGCACGCGTCGCCGCGAACGACAATGGGAAGTGCGAGACCGCGTCCGGAGTCGGCGTGGCGAGCAAGGTCTCGGCGTTGCGCAGCGTGTAGAACTCGTCGTCGTCGATGCCGTAGCCGAACAGGAACGGCACGCGCACCAGCGCGGCGACGACGACGGCGAACAGCACACCGACGCCCAGCGTCGGCGACGCAGCGCCTGCGGGCGTCGCGCGCGCCGCGGCGTCGCTCAAGCGCGACCTCCGCGGATCTCGCTGCTGCTGTCGCCGCGCTTCTTGCGTCGCGCCTGGTCCTCGGCTTCCTCGACCAGGCGGTACTCCTTCAGGTTCTTCGCCTGCGTGAAGATGATGATCTCGCCGACCAGGCCGATCGAGAACACCTGCGCGCCGAGCACGATCAACATGACGCCGAGCACGAGCGAGATCTTGTTGCGCGGCGGTTCGCCGGTCAGGAACAACGTGTCGATCGTGATCCACGAGCACAGCAGGACGCCGAGGACGAACGCGATGATCCCGAGCACGCCGAAGAAGCGCAGCGGCGCGCGCGTGAACTTCGACAGGAACAACAGCGTGATGATGTCGAGGAAGCGCCGCACGTAGACGCCGACACCGAAGAAGCCGGCGCGACCGCGCTCGCGGATGTGGCGCACGCGGACTTCGCCGACGCGGAAACCGTGACGATGCGCGAGCACGGGCAGGAAGCGCACCATGTCGCCCTGGATCGTGACGTCCTCGAGCACCTTGCGCTTCATCGCGCGCAACGGGCAGTTGAGGTCGCGCAGCGGCACACCGGTCAGGATGCGCATCAGGAAGTTGAAGATCGCCGACTGCAGTCGGTTCATGATCGGGTCGACGCGCGGTTTGCGCAGACCACCGACCAGGTCGAAACCGTCGTCGACCGCTTCGAGCACGCCGTCGAGATCGTCGAGATCGATCTGCGGGTACGGCGGCAGCGTCATGACGATGCGCCCTTGCGCGATACGGAACCCGGCCGCGAGCGCGATCGACTCGCCGAACGGGTGGTTCAACCGCACCAGACGCACGTTCATCCCCGGCGGCCGCGCGCGTTGCGCCTGATCGAACACCTGGTCGGACACGCCGTCGAGCACGACGACGAACTCCGCCTTCAGCTTGCGCCGCGCGAACACCTTGGCGCAGCCGTCGAGGACGGCGCGCAACTCGGGCGCATCGGTCAACACCGGGATCACGACCGAGAGATCGAGGACGACCGGTTGAGTCGGTTGCACGCTGATCGGGTTCGCGCTCATGCGGCACCGCCCGCGGCTTCGTGGACGCGCACGACCATCTCGGACTTCGTCCGCAACACGTTCACCGCGAGTTCGGCGAGCAGGCCGACCACGAGGAAGTGGAACCCGAGGTACGTCAGCAGGAACAACACCGTCGGGAACACCACCGTCGAGTAATGGACGAGTGCGCCGGTCGTGTGATCGAAGAACGTGAACAGGAACCACGGCCCGGCGATCAGGAAGCAAGGGATCGAGAACACGCCGAACGCGTGCAGCGGACGCGCCGCGAACCGCGTCAACAGACGCAGCGCGGCCAGGTCGTAGAGCACTCGGATCACGCGGGTCATGCCGTACTTCGACTTGCCGTGCAGACGCGGATGGTGCCGCACCACCACTTCGGTGACGCGCGCGCCGACCGAACCGGCCAGTGCGGGGATGTAGCGGTGCATCTCCGAATAGATCGGGAGCTGCTTCACGAATGCCGCGCGATAGCCCTTCAGCGTGCACCCGAAGTCATGCACGCGCACCCCGGTGAGGTCCGACAGCAGCGCGTTCGCGACGCGCGACGGCAAGCGTCGCGACAGGAACCGGTCCTTGCGATCGCGGCGCCAGCCGCAGACGAGGTCGTAGCCCTCGTCGAGCAGCGCGAGGAACGTCGGGATGTCCTCGGGGTCGTTTTGCAAGTCGCCGTCCATCGTCACGATGTGGCGCCCGCGCGCCGCGTCGAACCCGGCCGCGAGCGCGGCGGTCTGGCCGAAGTTCCGACGCAGACTCACGATGGTGAGTTGCGGCAGGCGCTTGCGCGCTTCCGCGAGCTTGTCCCACGTGCGGTCCGAGCTGCCGTCGTCGATGACGAGGATCTCGTACGGACGCTTCACGCGCTGCATGACCGAATCGATCGCGCCGACCAACGGAAGGATGTTGTCCTCCTCGTTGTAGACGGGAACCACGATCGAGACGTCGGGCGCGAGGCTGCTCATGGGATGGGCCGCAACTCTCCTGGTCGTCCTGCTGCGTCGCACCGTTCACGTCGCATGGTCGCTGGGGCGAACATCGACGCGGCGAGCCCGCGGACTTGAAAGGGGCCGTGCGCCGCGGATGCGGAGACCGGCCCGACGGGGAACGCGGCATTCTCGGCTCCGGCGCTCGTCCTGGCAACCGCCGTCTTGGCTCGGATGCGCGGCTCGACACCCGCGCTCCGGCGCGCCGCACCGAGTCCGGTCGCATCACGATCCTCTCGACCGAGTGCTTGCCAGTTCCGACCGCGGGCGACACAATCCGCGACCGATCGACCTCCGCACCGGAATTCGGTCCCCGCGCCGTGCGTTCGCATGGCGCGGATTTCCGGTGCGACGGGACTTGCAGGTCCCGCACGGTCGATCGGCCGATGGATGCTCGCACCAGAGTGCCTCCGACGACGGATGCGTCGACCCGACGAACCGCCGCGGCGCGTCACTCGCGCGAATCTCCACGGTCGTCCGCAGGTCCAGGCGGCGACGCCCGCGGTCGCCGGTTCGGTTCGGGGGTTCCATGGGTCGGCTGCTCTGGTTCGGGCAGCGAAACGACGCGTGGGTCGCGTTCTTGCGCGGCCTGTACCCGCGTCTCGAGGTCGTGGCGCTCGACGTCGGAGACGTTGCGGCGTTCGCGCCCGCTGCACCCGAGCCGGCCGTCGTCGTCGTCGACATCTCCCGCGGCCACGAGTGGTCGCTGGCCTTGCTCGCGATCGTGTCGCGGCGTTTCCCCAAATGCGAAGTCGTCGCGCTCGACGACGGCTCGGCGCACGGTGCGAAGGCCGCCGCTGCCGGCGCGCGGCTGTTGCCGAAGAACGCATCGCTTGCCGACGCCGCCGAGTTGCTCGAACTCGTCTCGAACGTCCCGCTCGAGGACGACGAGCCGGTCGCAGCCACCCCGAAGCCAGCGCGCACCGCTGCGATCGAACCGACGCCGGTACCCGCACCGCCCGTGGTCGCTACCGCGCCGCCACCCCCTCCCGCGCCCGCCAGCGCGCACGACCCGCCGCAACCGGCGCCCGCCGCCGCACGGCCCGCCGCGCGCGCCGCCGATCTCGAAGCCCTGGCGCTCCTCGTGCGCGGACTCGCGCACGAGATCAACAACCCGCTGACGACGATCCGCGGATTGCTGCAGTTGCGCTTGCTCGGCAACAACGGCACCGCCAAGGACCAAGAGGCGGTCGAGGCCTACCGCACCATGGAGCGCGAATCGAAGCGCATCGCGGAGCTGACCGAGGACCTCGAGTTCTTCACCGGCCTGCGCAAGCCGACGCGAACGCTCGTCGACGTCGAGCGCGTGGTCCGCGACACCCTGAAGACGGCGGGGCTCGAAACCGTGCGCCCCCTCGTCGTCGCGAACGGTGCGGGCAGTGACTTCACGCTGCTCGTCGATCGCGAGCAACTGACGCACGCGATGGCGCGCGTCCTCGAGTTCCTGATCGCGAACGCGGACGCGAAGCCCTGCGACCTCAGCCTGCGCCTGGTGCGCAAGTCCGACGGCGTGGCGGTCGAGGCCGCGGCATCCTGCCGTCACTTGGCGACCGTGCACCCCGACCGACTGCTGTTGCCGTTCCAGAACACGGTGTCGTCCGACCGCACGCGCAAGAAAAGTCTCGCGGCCGTCTACGGCATCGCTCGGGCCCACGGCGGCACGTTCGACGTCAAGTCGAGCGAAGACGGCCACCTCGAGCTCCGGCTGTTCCTCCCGGTCGCGCTGGTCAACTGACCAGGCCGGCGAGGCCCCGAGTACCGGGTGACCGGCTCGTCGAATTCCGAGCTCCGGCTCAAGCCAGCCCCGCGGTCTGCCGATCTCTGCCGCGAGGTCCCCGCCATGCTCGGTCTACTGCGTCGCTTCGTCGTCGGTGCCGGAGTGGTCTACGCCATCTCCCTGCCGTTCTCGTTCTTCATCGGGGCGGGAATGCTCGCGAAGCCGACGCGCAAGCACTTCTCGATCGACGAGTTGCGCAATGCCCTGCCGGACGGCGCGAGCCTCGAGTTCCTCACCGATTCGCGCGAGGTCCAGATCCAGGTCGCCGATCGCGAGCATTGGAACGGCACCGTCGTCGGCGGCGGTGGCCGGGCCACGGTCGTGCTGCTGCATCCGTTCGGCGGCAATCGCTGCGACGTCGTCGCTCCGGCGTACGCGCTGTGGCAAGACGGGTTCGACGTGATCCTGCTCGACCGCAGGGCCCACGGCCGCAGCGACGGCGACGCGCAGCCGCTGTTCGGTGGTGAAGGCGTGGAACTCGGTCACGTCATCGACCGCATCGTCCAGGAGGGCTGGACGGCGACGCGGTCGATCGGCCTGTTCGGCATGCACGACGCTGGGACCTCGTGCCTCATGGCGGCCGCGCTCGACGACCGCATCGGCGCCGTCGCCGCGCTCGATCCGAGCGTGAACGCGCGCGACTTCGTGGCCGCGTCGATCTCCGACTGGTCGCGCATTCCGGCTCCGTTCGTGATCCCACAGTCGTTCCTGGCGCTGCTCGGCGCGGGACTGGTGTCGGGCGTGGATCAGTCCGAGTTCGACGCGCGCTCGGTGCTGGCGCGTCTCGATGCTCCGACGCAGATCCTGTTCGACGACGCGCGTGGCGCCGACCGCCGCGCACGCACGGTGCAAGCCGCCGCCGGTGGCACCGCGGCGCTCGACCCCCTGCCGGACTCGACCGACGACGTGGATCGCTGGGCCGGGCTGGTGGACTTCTTCCGCGTCAACCTATGATGCCGGGCGCTCACGCACCCCCATCGACGGCAGCGGTCCCACGCCCGCGCCCCGAGTCTGGAAAATTGGACCGCATGCCTCGACGCTCCCGAGCGCGCCGCAAGTCCGGCGGCAAATTGCTGTTCCTCGGTCTGATCCTCATCGGCGCACTCGTGTTCGTGGTGTGGTCGGGACAGAAGCCGAAGGACTGGTCGCGTGTCGCCGCCGACAAGCTGGCGGAGGCCGCGTACGGCGAAGCGATCGAGGCCGCGGATCGTGGCCTCGCGAACGACGACGGCAATTACGACCTGTGGTTCGTGCGTGCCTCCGCGTCGAACTCGCTCGGCCTGAGCCAGAGTGCTCTGCACGACATCCGCCGGGCTTTGGCCCTGAGCCCACAGAACCAGACGTTCGTCGTGTTCGAGGCCAACGTGCTCGCGGCGCGGCGCGAATACGACGTGGCACTGACCGCGATCGACGGCGCGCACAAGCGCATGCCGCTGGCGCCGGCGTTCCGTTTGATCGCCGCTTCGATCCGCTTGAACTCGATCACCTACGAAACCGACCGATTGGCGCAGACGCTGACCGGTTCGCACCCCGAGCCGTTCCGCGTCGTCCAACTCATCGAAGACGTGCTCGACGCGCCCGAGTTCAATTCGACGGCCCGACGCGAACTCGTCGACGTCTTGCCGCCCGGCCCGACCCGGGACGAGGTCCAAGCGACGCTGCAGTCGTGCTGGTCGCGCCTGCGCGAAGCCGACTCGTTGCTCGGCGACGTCCGCACGTCGCGCGACATCGTGGCGCGCGCGTCGCTCGCGCGCGCCGAGATCGACTTCCGCTTGGGCCGCTTGCTGCAGGCGAAGGAAGAACTCCAGATCCTGTTGACCACGACGCTGGTGCCCGGACTGCGCCGCGAATCGCACCTGTTGCTCGCGCGCGTCATGTTGCGCCTCGGGATCCCGAGTGCCGCGATGGCCGCGTACCAGGACGTGCTCGACATGGAAGGCGGAATCGACGCGGCGCCGCTCGTGCGCATCCAGGACCATCTCGAAGCGTGGTTCTGGACCGCCGAAATCGACCCCGGGCAACGCGCCAAATTCATCGCGGCGGCCGAAGCCCACCTGAAGACGCGACGCGGCGTCGACATGCGCATCTGCGGCTACCGCGGCATCGCCGCGTTGGAGTGGGAGAACAAGCCCGAAGTCGCCATCGATTGGCTGAACGAGGCCTACGACGCGCTGCGCATGAAGCGCGACAAGGACCCGTCGGTCCTGCGCCCCGATCGCGTCGAGCGCTTCGTGCTCGGACTGCTCGACGCGCACGTGCGGGCCAAGCAGTTCGATCGAGGCCTTGCGATCGCGAACGCGATGGTCGAGTTGTCGCCGCGCGATCCCGAACTGCGCAAGCGGCGCGCGACGTTGCTCCAGGAACTCGGGCGCTCCGCCGACGCGGCCAACGACCTGCTCGTGGCCCTGCGCAATTCACGCCGCGATCCGGCGCTGTTCTCGACGTGGCTCGCGTTGGCGCAGACGCGGAAGGACGCCAGTGGATCGACGCCGCTGGATCGCGCCAAGGCCGCGACCGAGGGTCTGCGCACCAAGCGCCAAGCCGTGTTCGATCGACTGCGCACGATCGGCGCCGACGGCAAGAACGTCAACGCCTCGCGCTCCGCGCCACGCATCGCTGCGGCTCTGACCGAAGCCGCGGGCACCGAATTGCGCGCCGCACGCGACCCCGCAGTCGCCTGGTTGATGGCCGAGGAGTTCGCGCGTGCCGGCGAGATCGGCGAGGCTCAAAACCTCATGTTCCGCGCGACCCACGACGAACCCGACGTGCGTGAGTTCGCGTTCCGACAAGCGCTCTACAGCCTCGACGAAGGCCACTACGCCGCGGCCGCCGCGTCGTTCGAGGAGATCTTCGCCAAAGATCCGTCCGACACGGATGCAGCGCGGTTCGCCGTGTTGGCCTACGACCTCGCCGATGACATCGCTGCCGCACGCCGCGTACGTGACGGCGCGTTGCGGCACAGCGCGACGCGCAGCGTCCTCGTGCTGCCCGTGCTCGCAGCGCTCGACGCGGGCGAACCCAAACGTGCGTTCGAGCAGTTGTTCCCGTTCTTGGGTTCGAACGCGCCGGACGTGCAGTTGCTCATCGGCCGAACCTATCTGGACCTGGCCCAATACGACCGCGCGATCACCGCGCTGGAGTCGGCGCGCAAACTGATGGGCGATCCGGCGGAGGCCCTGCATCACTTGGTCGTCGCCCACGCGCTCTCGGGCGATTCCGCGGCGGCCGCAACTGCCGCCACGGACCTCGCGGCCCAGGCACACGTGATCCCGTTGATCGACGTCGAAACCTCGATGACGCGACTCGAGAACGCCGGACGCCGAGCCGACGCCGCGGCGTTCGCGCGCGCGATCGCGCCGCGCTTCTCGGCCGAGCACCAACTGACGCTCGAGTCCCGCGCCTGCCGCAACGAGTTCTTGAACGGCGATCCCAAGCACTTGCGCGAACTCCGCGATCACGTCGACGTCGCCGCCCGCCTCGACGATGCCACGGTGATGGCGTGCTTCGGGCTCACGCTGCGCGAGAACGGCGCCAAGGCCGCCGCCGAGTACTTGCAGCGCGCTCGCGAGTACACGGCGAAGCGCGCCGAAGCCGCGCTCCCGACCGCCCTCGCGTACGCGTTGACGCCGTTCCAATCGGAGACCACGACGTTCGTGAAGCGCTACCAGCGCGACCTCCGCGGTGCGCTGGTGCCGATCGACGACGTCGTCGCCTGGTGGATCTGCGTGCAGCAGTCCCCCACGGACCAAGAGGACCTCGTCGAACTGCACTCGGCGATCGAACCCGGCGCCGAAGCCGAGCTGCTGTGGTTGAAGACGTCGTACGACACCGAAGGCGCGAGCGGGAAGTCGGCGTGGGAAGCATGCGCTCGATTCCTGCTGTTCGAAGCCGCAGGGGCCGGTTTCGAAGCGGACGCCGCCACCATCGCGCAAGACCTCGTCGCTCGGGACGGACGCGCGCTGAGCGCGCTGCGCTTCCTCGCGGCGCGGACCGCCGCGAAGAACGGCAAGGCCGCCGCGGTGCCGATGCTCACCAAGGCGCAATCCGACAACCCTTCGGACCTCCGCACGTTCCTGGCGCTGTGCGACCTGCTGACGTCCACCGACACCACGGGCGTCGTGCTCTACGACTTCGCGCAAGCCGGCCGCACCCTGTTCCCGAATCGACGCGAGCCGTACGTCTACGTGGCTCGCGCCGAGCTGTCCCGCCGCAATTGGACCGAAGCCCGCATCGCGCTCGAGCAAGCGGCCGACCGCTGGCCGATCGACGACGAGATCCTGCGCCTGCGCGCGCTGGCCGCCATGGCGTCGAAGGACGACGAACTCGCGGGCCGCGTGGTGCAAGCGTTCGCCGATCGACCGACCGAGGACGACATGCTGCGCGCCTTCGTGATCGAGCGATACGCGGGCCGTCCCGAGCTCGACTCCGAGGCGAAGGACGTCCTGTCACGCATCGTGCTGGCGTCGCCGAACTCGTACGACGTGGCGTACGCGCTCGCGCAGCGAATGATCGCGGCCGGGGCGATCGAAGACGTCCGCAAGCTCGCGGCCGCGGTGTCCGGCGTCATCGCCGACGACCGTCGCGCAGCGCGCAGCGGAGCGACCATCGCGAACTTCGCCAGCCTGCTCGCCGCGCAGAAACTCGAGCAAGAAGCACTCGATCTGACCGAAGCCGGATTGCTCGCCGATCCCGCCTCCGTGCCCCTGCGGCGTCAGCACATCGGCCTGTTGCTCGCGTTCGGACGCCGCGCACAGACACTCGACGACATGCGCCTGCTGGTGTCGCTCGCACCGCGCAACAAGGAGACGTTGCTCGAGTACACGATGACGCTGTTGTCGGAGCGCGCGGACCAAGCGCACTTGGCCGCGACGATGCTGAAGTCCCTCGTCGAAGTGGCCGGCAACGATCCGCGGCTCAGCCTCGTGCGCGCGCAGTTGTTCTTCCGTTCGAACCAGCTCGACCCGGCGCTCGGCGAGTACGTCCGGGCGATGTCCGACACCAAGTTGACCGGAGCCACGGCGTTCCAGTTCGGCGCGTGGAACTACATCGCGGGCAAGGCGGACGTCGCGCGCAAGGTGTTCGCGACGCTGCCGAAGGACCATCCGCTGCGACCGCGCAGCGAGGCGCTGCTCGCCTTGATGCAGTCACGCTGACGCGGCGGATGCGTCGACCGCCGCGGCGATCTTGCCGAGCGGACCGAAGCGGAACCCACGCAGCAGTCGCTCGAGCTTCGCCTTCGTCTTGCCCAAACCGCTGTAGTGACGCAGCGCCCCGAGGCCGCCGCGCAGCAAGCGCGGCTGTCCCGGGTCGAACTCCCACGGATGCAGGTAGAGCACGCCGGGCGAGCCCGCGGCGTTCATCGCACGCAGCGCCTTCTCGACGATCGCGACCGGCAACAACCGCAAGTACCCGCCGCCCGCGGCCGGCACGTTCTGGCCGAACACGCGCCACGTCAGCATCGGCAACTCGACGATCGGTCCGGACCGCGTGTTCACGACGATCGGCACGCGCGAGAACGTCGGATCGCCGTAGCGGTCGTGGCGCACCGGGAACACGCTCGAGTCCCAGCGGTACCCCTCCTCGACCAAGATCTCGAGCGCGAACGGAGTCTTCGGTCCGATCGAGAACGTCGACGCGCGGAAGCCGAGCACCGGCGTTCCGGTGATGTCTTCCAGCAACGCCTTGCTCGAACGCGCTTCGTCACGGAACGCGTCGGGTCCGAGTTCGTCGGCCATGCGATGCGAGACGCCATGCGATCCGATCTCGTGCCCGGCAGCATGGATCGCTTTGACCAACACACGATCGCGCGCGGCGACCCAACCGAGGAAGAAGAACGTCGCCTTGATGCCGTGCACCGCCAACTGGTCCGCGAGTTCGCGCGTCGTCGTCGCCGTGCGCCGCTGCATGTCCTCCCACGCCGACTCCGGCGCGACCGGCCGCAGGTTCAACGCGTGGAAGTACTCCTCGACGTCGAAACTGATCCCGTTCTCGATGGCGTTCATCGGCCTGCTCCGCGGGCTGCGCGCCGATCGAGCAACGCGCGCGCCACGGCCGCGACCTTGGCGGCGTTGCCGGGCCAGGTCAAGCCTCGTTCGACGATCAACGCGGGGCCTCGCGCCGCGAGTCGCGCACGCCACGCCGCGTCACTGCACACGCGCAACAGCACGCGCGCGAAGTCGACGTCGTCGTCCTCCGTGAACAACGCGGCGCTGTCGCCATCCGCGACCACTTCCGTGATGTTCGCCTGGGCCGGAGCGATGACCGCGCACCCGCGCGCAAGGTACTCGAACAACTTCAACGGCGACGCGTACGGCGTGGCCTTCGGCTGCAGCGCGACGTCGAACGCGTCGAGGAAGCGCGGCACATCGTTGCGGTCGACCACTCCATGCACGACGACGCGGTCGGCCACGCCGAGTTCACGCGCGAGTTCGAGCAGCGGAGCGATCGCCGGCCCCTCGCCACCGACCAACAGCACGGCGTTCGCGAGTTCGGGGGAGCGCGCGAGCACGCGCACCACGCGGTCGAGTCCGTGCCACGGTCTCGGGAAACCGATGAAGCCGAGCACGAGCTTGCCGGCGACGCCGAACGCGCGCTTCGCGTCGGGATCACGCGGCGCGAAGAAGCGGACCGGATCGACGCCGTTCTGGACCACGTGCACGCGCTCCTGCGGCACGCCGTCTTCGACCAGGATGCGCTTCAGCACGCCCGTGACCGCGAACACGGCGTCCGCGCGCGCGATCGTGGCGACCTCGTCCCGCCGCACCGCGTCGGCGTCCTCGAGGTGCCGCAGGGCCTGCTCCTCCCGCGCCAGCGGCGAGTTCACTTCGAGCAGCAACGGCACGCCCAACTTCGCCGCCGCACGCACGCCGCAGTGGTTGAACAACGCGTGACGCTCGTAGAGCACGTCGGCGCAAAACGCGCGCCCTTCGCGCACCAGTCGCCGCGTGAACACGAACTCGTACGCTCTCGCCGCGAGCGGCATCAACGCATCGGGCACCAACGCCCGCAAACGCGCGAGTCCGCCGCGATTGCCCCCCATCGCGCCGCCGCCGTCGTCGCCGCCCGACGGGGACACCACGCGCACCTCGTGCCCGAGTCCGCGCAGCGCGCCGACGAGTTCGGTGATGTGGACTTCCTGGCCGTCCCGCGACGCCGTGCGATGGTGGTAGAGGATCTTCATGACTTCGGTCCGTTGCCGGCGACGGCTCGATAGACGCGGTCGAGTCCGTCCGACGTCTCGCGCCACGTCCGCGTACACGCGAACGCGCGCACGGTGTCGCGGTCGAAGTCGCGCGCGAACGCGGTCCGCAACGCCACCGTCATGGCCGCGGCGGAACGCTCGGGGACGAGCACGCCGACCGCGTCGGACGTCACGACTTCGGGTGTGCCATGCACCGCCGTGGCGACCACCGGCGTGCCGCACGCCATGCTCTCGAGCAACACGTTCGGCCAGCCTTCTCGACTCGACGCCAACACCATGCGATCCGCCGCCGAATACACCGCCGGCAACTCCCCGTGTTCGACTCCGCCGAGGAGACGCACGCCGTCCCCGAGTCCGAGTCGAGCGATCCGCGCTTCCAATGCGCCGCGCTCCTCGCCCTCCCCGGCGATCACCACGATCGGCCGCTCGTGCGGCTCCAACGCGGCCACCGCATCGAGGACGAGGTGATGGCCTTTGCGCTCGATCAACTGCCCCACCGACGCGATGACGCGCCTGTCGAGCGGCAACCCGAACCGAGCCCTGCACGCGTTCCGATCGAGCGGAGCGAACGCGTCGACGTCGACGCCGTTGCGCAACACCGTGACCTTGCCCGGATCGGCGCCGGCTTCGATCGCGAGATCGGCCAAGGCTTGCGACACGGCGATGACCGCGTCGGCCTGCGTCAGCGCGAAACGGATCTGCCCGCGCACGGACTTGAAGCGCGGCAGGAAGTTCACGTCGGTCCCGCGCACCGTCAGCGTCATCGGCACGCGCAGACGCGCGCGCAGCAGCGCCGCCGCGAAACCGTCGGGATACGCGTAGTGCGCGTCGAGCACGTCGAACGGTCGTTGCACACGCAGGCGCAACACGGTGTCGCGCACGCCGCGCTCGTACCCGATGCCTTGCAGCGCCATGCCGATCTTCGGCAGGACCAGGTACCGCGGGTGCTCGATCGCGAAACCGTCGTAGTCCTCGCGCCGTGGCGTGCCGCGAAACGCCGCGTACTTGGGATGCTTCGCGAACGGCGGCACCCACGGCACCGGCGCGACCACGCGGATGTCGGCGTCGTAGCGCTGGCGGTAGTCGCGCAGGCGCTCCTTCACGAACACACCGTGGCGCGGTATTGCGCTGCCGGGGAACAGCGACGTCAGCGTCAGCAGCTTCACGCACTGCCTCCGCCGGACCCGATCCACTTCGCGTGGAACCGCGCGAACACGAGCGCCGTCCACAACTCGCGCGTGCGGTCGCGCGAACCGCGACGCTCTTCGGCCAGGTAGCGCGACAACGTGCCGAGATCGAAGTAACCACGCAGCGGCGACGACGGCGCGCACAGCGCGTCGAGCTCGCGCGCCAACGGCCCCGCGAGCCACGCGCGCACCGGCAGGTCGAAGCCGTGCTTGCGGCGGTCGAGCGTCTCGTCCGGCAAGCGGCCGCGCAGCACGCGCTTCAGCAACACCTTGCCCTCGCGACCGCGCATCAACAGGCGCGGATGCAAGCGCGCCGCGTAGTCGACGAGCGGGCCGTCGAGGAACGGCACGCGCACCTCGAGCGAATGCGCCATCGAGGCACGATCGACCTTCACCAAGCAATCGTCGGGCAGCCAGGTGTCGACGTCGAGCGCTCGCGCCCGCAGCAGCGGATCGTCGAGTTTGCGGCGCTCGTCGATCGCGCGGAACCGATCGACCGCGCGCCAACCGTCCGTCGCGCGCAACAAGTCCGGATCGACGAACTCCTCGACGTCCTCCGGTTTCACGCGCGCCACCGATCGGCAGTACGCGTCGACCGCGTCGAGGCCGAGGTTGACCAGCGTGGCCTTGAACCGCAGCGGACGGGGCAGCGTGTCCGCCTTCGGCCAGGCGCGCCCGAGCGGACCGATCACGCCGCGTCGCAGAGCCCGCGGCAACAGCGAACGGACGCGATTCTCGAGCACGTCGAACGCGTAGCGCCGGTAGCCGCCGAACATCTCGTCGCCGCCGTCGCCCGACAGCGCCACCGTCACGTGCCGGCGCGCGGCCTGGCACAGTAGGAACGTCGGGACGATCGAAGGATCCGCGTGCGGCTCGTCGTAGTTGAACGCGAGCGCGTCGAGCACGCTCGGATCGGGATGCACGACTTCTTCGTGCGGTTCGATCCCGAGCGCGCGAGCGACGACGTGCGCCGCCTCGCGCTCGTCGAAGCGCGCGTCGTCGAACCCGACCGTGACCGCGTCGATCGATCGGCCACGCGCTTCGACCATGCCGAGCGCGACCGCGGACGAGTCGATGCCTCCCGACAGGAAGCAACCGAGCGGTACTTCGGACACCAATTGGCTGGTCACCGCGTCGTGCAGCAGCGCATGAACGTCGACGCGCGCGCGCTCGGCGTCGGTCGTCGTGGTGTCGAACGCGACGTCGAAGTAGCGCTCGATCGTCACCGCCGAGTTCGTGATCGTCGCGAAGTGGCCCGGCAGCACCTTCTCGATGCCGGCATAGATCGTGTGCGGTCCGGGCACGTAGCCGAGCGCCACGTACTCGACGAACGCGCGTGGATCGACGCGGCGCGTGAACGCCGGGTCGACGAGCAACGACTTGATCTCGGAGGCGAAGGCGACACCGTCGTGCGTCCGCAACAGGTGCAGTGGCTTGATGCCCATGCGGTCGCGGCCGAGCACGATGACGTCACGCTTCTGGTCGTGCAGCGCGAACGCGAACATGCCGTTCAGCCGCTCGCAGATGCCGCGCGCGCCCCACTCCTCGTAGCCGTGGACGATCGTCTCGGTGTCGCCCGCGGTCGTGAAGCGATGGCCCTTCGCGATCAGTTGCGCGCGCAGTTCGATGAAGTTGTAGATCTCGCCGTTGAACACGATGGAGACCGAACGGTCCTCGTTGTGGATCGGTTGGTTCGATCCAACGCGATCGATGATCGCGAGCCGCCGGAACGCGAATCCGACGCGGCCGAGTTCGTGGAAACCGTCGGCGTCCGGGCCGCGATGGAACATCGCAGTCGCCATCGCGCGCAGCCGCGCCGGGTCGACGCGATCCGCATTCGAGAACTTCACGATTCCGGCGATTCCGCACATGTGAGGGGGATCCTATCGGTGCGCCGACGCGGTCAGCGCGGCGTAGAGACGCTGGTAGGCGTCGATCATCCCTTCGAGCGCGAATGCGCGTGCGTAACGAGTTCGTCCCGCGTCGCCGAATCGGGAACGCAAGGCCGGATCGCGCGCCAAGCGGTCGATGCCCGTGGCCAGCGCTGCCGGATCGGACGCGGGCACGACGATCCCGTTCTCGCCGTCCTCGACGACGTCGCCGTTGCCGCCGACCCGCGTCGCGACCACGGGGACTCCGCGCGCGATGGCTTCGACCAGCGCGATCGACAGCCCTTCGCTGACGCTGGACAACGCGAGCAGATCGCATCCGCGCAGCAACCCGTCGACGTCGCGCCGATAGCCGGGGAACAGCACGTCGTTCGCCAATCCGAGAGCATCCCGCTTGCGTTCGAGTTCGGCACGCAGCGGCCCGTCGCCCGCCACGATCAGGAGCGGGCGCACCCCCGGCTCGAGTCGCGCACAGGCCTCGAGCAGCGTGGCATGGTCCTTCACCGGCGTCAGGTGACCGACCGCGAGGACGACCACGCGACCACGCGCCGCCGGGAACTCGGCCTCGACGCGGGCCCGCGCGTCGGCCGCGCTCGGATCCCGAGCCGGCGGCGCGACGCCGTTCACGATCACCGACGTCCGCGCCGCAGGGAAGCGCTCGGTCGCGACGATCGCGTCGCGCACGGCATTGCACACCGCGACCGTGTGGTCGACGCGCCGCGCGAGCACCGCATGCAGCAGGCGCACGCGCAGCTTCTCGGGGAAGCTGCGGTCGTGCTCGGTGTAGAGCATGCGCAGGCCGTCGACCTTGCCCTTCGCGAGCACCCCGTAGAACAGCGCAGTGCGATTGTGCGCGTGGACGACGGCGGCGCCGAGTTCGCGGAATCGGCGCGCGAGCCGTCCCGGCAGCGTGCGATCGAGTCCGGGGCGCCGCGGCTCGTGCACGACCTGGAAGCCGTCTCGCGCGAGCGCTTCGCCGAGCACGCCGACGGAGTCGAAGCAGACGAACGCCGCGGCGAAGCGCGCACGGTCGAGTCCTCGCGCCAGCGCATCGACCATCGACTGGATGCCGCCGAGGCCGAGATCCGCGACGAGGAAGACGACGCGGCGCGGGCTCGCGACGCTCACGAAACGCCTCGCGCGAGCCACGGATCACCGTCCGCGACCTGCAGCTCGGGCGTGCCGACGCGCCGCCCGGGCGTCGTCCGCGCCTTCGCCAACTCCCGGCGCGCCAGCACGCCGTGCGCGATCGCGATGGCGACCAGCTGATAGAAGTAGTCGAAGTGCGCGCGGTTCAGGAACATCGCGCCGACGATGAACGCGACCATGCTGACCTCGATCAGCGTGGCGTACTCGTGGGTCCACGGCGGTCCGTCGCGTACGCGAGCGAGCCGCGCGATGCGACGCATCGAGAACACCGTGGTCACGATCAACGTGAAGAAGCCGAAGAACGCGATCGAACCGGACTCGGCCCAGATCTGCAGGTACGAGTTGTGCGCGACGCGCGCGGTCGTCGGCAGCACGTTGGGGTCGTACTTCTCGTACTCGGTGACGAAGTTGGCGAAGCCGACGCCGAACACGGGCTTCGCCTTGATCATCTCCCACGCCACGCCCCAGGCGTGCAAGCGCCCCTGCGCCGACGCATCGGTCTTCGCCGCGGTGGCGATGCCGAAGATGCGGTCGCGGTAGTCGTCCGGGATCAACACGAAGAACAGCGCGGCGCCGAGCACGCCGGTCGCGATGCCGACCGACTTGTAGCGCGACTTCAGCACCATCACGCCGGTCACCGCGGCCATGGACAGGAAGCCGCCGCGCGAGCCCGTGAGCACGATCGTCATGATCGTCATCACGAACGCGACGCGCAGGAACAGCCGCATGCGGCGGTTCAGCTCCGTGCGCGCCATGTAGAACAAGAACGGCAGGTTCATGCACATGGCGAGCGAGAAGTCGTTGTTGTCGAGCAGCAGGCCACCGGGGCCGCGGATGATCTGCGCGTCCGAGGCGACCAGGCCGAAGATCCCGCCCTTCACGCCGTAGAACGCGAACGACAACGTGATCACGAGCAGGATCTGGCGCAAGCGCTGGAAGCTGTCGATCTGCGCGGTCGTGAACAGCGCGATCAGGATGACCTTCAAGTACTCGAGGTACTTCGGCGTGACGCTGTACGCCTTCATCGGCGCGATCACGTAGGACATCGAGACCGCGAGCGCCATCGCGATCATGATCCAGTTGCGCCCGTTCTTGCGCATGAACGGCCGGTTGTCGAACATCGCCCAGCCGAGGAACATCGTGACGGCGACGAGCATCGAGAAGCGGAAGTCGCGCGCCGGCCCCCACGACAGGTCGGGAGCGCGCATGTACGCGAGCCACGAGAACAACAGCAGCCCGTAGAACGGCCGGATGAACGCGAACGGCAACAAGCCGAACACCACCGCGAAGACCACGACATCACGCATCGTGGGTCTCCATCACGCGCTCGCATCGCAAGCGGAGAGCAGCGTGGCTTCGAGACGCGCGGCGAGGTTCTCGTAGCGGAACGCGCCGATGCCGTTCGTGACGACGTCGGCGTTCGTGTCGGGCGCCGTGAACGAACGCAGCGCCGTCAGCACGGCGTTCGGATCGTCGGGATCGGCGAGCAAACAATGCACGTCGGCTTGCGCGAGCGTGCGCGCGATCGCGCCGCCCGACTTGGCCAGCACGACCATCGGCCGGCGGGCCGCGATGTACTCGAACAGTTTCGCCGGCACTTGCACTTCGGGTCGTTCTCCGGACACACCGAGCAACAACAGCCCGTCCGCTCGCTGCAAACACTCGAAGGCTTCGTCGTGGCCGACCGGCGGTCGGATCTCGAACGCGTCGTCGACGCCGAGCGCCTTCGCGCGCTCGAGCAGCGCCGGAGCGTTCTCGACGCCACCGAGCTGCACGATGCTCAGTCGCCGCGCGAGCTGCGGCGACTCGACCTTGAACCGTCGCAGGGCCTCGAGCAGCGCGTGCGGCGAGCGGCGGCCGTAGATCGTACCGGCGTGCAGCAACGCCCGATTGCCGTTGCGCAGGACGGCCGGAGCGGCGCGTTCGAGCAGGTCCGGATCGATGCCGTTCGTGATCGTGACGAAGTTCGATCGCTCGGGATAACGCGCGCGGTAGCCGGCCTCGGCGAGTTCGGTGTTCAGCACGACCGTGTGCGCGCGCTTCACGACCGCGGCTTCGAGCGCCTCGTCGATCGCGCGCAGACTCGCGAACGGCCGGACGTTGAACGGATTCGTGGCCCACGGATCGCGGAGGTCGACGATCCACGGCAGGTCGAGCACTCGATGCAGCCCCAGGCCGGCCACGTGCGCCGAGAACGGCGGCGCGGTCGTGTACAGCACGTCGGCGCGGACGCGGCGCGCCATCGCGACGCCCGCGGCCACGGCCGGCAAGATCCAGGACGCGTAGCGATCGGGCAGGTCGAACAAGCGCGAGACGTAGTCGAGGACCCGATCGACCGTCCGAGCGGATCCCGTCGCGCCCTGCGCACCGGGATCGACCGTCGCTGCGCGCGGCGCGGTGCCGCGCCAGCGCGCGAGCAACGCGAACGGATCGACGTGCGGCGCGCGCACCACCTCGACCGAGGCCGGGACCTTGCTCGACAGGTGCGGATCGGATTTGAACCCTGCGCCCGGCGAGGTCGTCACGACGCCGACGCGATGACCGCGCCGCGTCAGTTCACGGACGAAGTTCGACGTGCGATGCGTTCCCGCCGCGGACAGCGGCGGGAAGTGGAACGCGACGACGAGAATGCCGAGGGAACGGGGTGACACGGGCGGCGGGCAGACCGGAAGGAGGAAGGCGGGGAGCGCTGGAAAACGATAGACACCGACGGTCCCAAACCGCAGGACCGAAAGGGTTTTCGGCCTAGCGCGCGATGCGGCTTGATGCGGCTTCGCGCAGCACTTCATCCAATCTGGACAAGCGCGAGTCCCAGGTGCTCGCTTCGAGCACGAACGAGCGCCCTTCCGCCCCCAGACGCACCGCACGGGCAGGGTCGGTCAGCAGTTGGACGACGGCATCCGCGAGCTCCGCGGGCGTCGCGGCGGGCATCGTCCCACGCGCACCGGGGATGCCCTCCAGAGCGGCGGGGGTCGCCACCACCGGCGTCGCGCAGGCCAACGCTTCGAGCACCTTGTTCTGGATCCCGCGCGCCACCTGCAGCGGCGCGACGGCGACGCGAGCACGCTGCAGCCAGGGTTGGACGCGGTCGACGCGCCCTGTGACTTCGATGCCATCGCGCGCGGCGAGAGCTTGGACCGCGGGACCCGGATTCGATCCGACGATCGCGAGGCGCGCTTGCGGGACCCTTGCGCGGATGGTCGGCCAAGCTCGCTCGGCGAACCAGATCACGGCGTCGGCGTTGGCCCGATAGTCCATCGCTCCCGAGAACACGACGAGCGCCTCGCGCGCCACCGCCGCGTCCGGGCGGAACGACTCGGTATCGGTCCCGTTCGGGACGAGTTCGAGCCGCCGCGGCGCCGCGATCGCACGCAGTGCTTCGACCTCGCGCTGGGCGCAGACCAGCGTCGCGAACGCGCGCGCGCAAGTCTCGGATTCGAGCGACCGCATGCGCGCGGCTTCGAGCACGTACACGGATCGCCGCGGCGACCACGCCGGGCACGAGGCCGCGTACGCGGCCCATTTCGCCGAATCGACGTCGACGAAGTCGAGCACCGTCGGAACGCCGGACGCCAACGCCGGTCGCGCGTGCGCCGAGGAGAACACCAGGACGGCGTCGTAGTGCTCGCGCTCGAGGGCGCGCCGCAACGCCGTGCGCAGGGCCGGCGGCGTGAACCAAGCCTCGGTCAATGCGCCACCCGTCAGGACGGCGACTCCCGCGCGCACGGCCGCGCTCGCGCGATGCAGCGGCACGATCGTCGCGGAACGCACCATCGACGACACGGACGCGACGTGGCGCTGGTCGGCCGGGTCGTCGAGCGTCGTGATCAGATCGACGTCGTGGCGAGCCGCCAAGTAGCGCAGTTCGTGGTACGAGCGGATCTTGTCGCCCTTGTCGGGCGGATACGGGATGCGGTGGCAGAGGAACAGCAGCTTCAAGGCGTCAAAGCCGCGGACGCCGCGTCACTTGAACGACGCGCGGACGTCGTCGACGGCCTTGCGGAAGCCCGGCGGCAGTCGCTCCGGATGCTCCGCGAGCAGCCACACGAACGCGCCGATCGACACGATGACGAGCACGGCGCCGACGACCTGAGCCATCGCGACCAGCTTCTCGCGGCGCACCTCCGCCGACGTGCGGATCGAGTCGATCGCTCCGAGCACGGGCAGACGCAGCGCCTGCGCGACTTCGTCGGGTCCGCTGAAACTCGTGCGCATCATCTCGGACACCAGCGCGAACGCGAGCCCGATGCCGACGCCGAGCAGGAGTCCGATCAGGCCGAACACGGGCTTCGGCAAACCGGTCGGCTTCTTGGCCTCGACCGGCTCTTCGAGCACGGAGTACGCGCCGGCCTTCTCGAGCGCATCTTCGGCGTTGCCGAGCGTGAGCGCGCTGCGGCGCTCGATGAACTCGACCTTGTCGCGCACGGGCTGGATCGCGTTGGTCGCTTCGTTGAGCTGGACCTGCGCTTGATCGACGTCGTTTTGCAACTGCCGACGCTGCGCGATCAGACTCGGCAGCGTGTCGAGTTCGCGCTGGATGTCGACGAGCTGTTGCTCGACGTCGAGCAGTCGCTTGCGCTCGGCCTCGAGTTCGGCGCTGGCTTCGTCGAGCGTCTTGCGTTGCTCGTACCACGCCGGATTGATGTTCACGGTCTTCTCGGAGGTCGAGAAACGCTTGTCCTTGAGCGCGACCAGCTTCTTCTGGGCTTCCTCGAGTCGCGACTTCTGCTGCTTGACCTTGACGTGCTTCGGGCTCTTGCCGGACTTGATCAGCGTGTCGTACTCGGCCTGCTCCGCCGCGACGGCGCCGAGCGCCTGTTGGAATTCCGGGTTCTCGATCTCGGTCGACGAGGTCTGCAGGGTCTTCGGGACGGCGCCGAGGCTGGTCTCGATCGATGTCACCTTGCCGGTCAGCGCTTCGACGTTGGAGCGTGCCAATGAGCGCGATTGGAGCAGCGCGGTCTTCAACGCGATCTGTTCGTTGGCATCGGTCAGCAGCGGCAGGCGGTTCTGCGACTCGAACTTCTGCAGCGAGTTGTTCGCGCTCTGGTACGCGAGCAATCGCTCCTGCAGGATCTTCTCGAAGTCGTCGCGCTGCTTGCGCCAGTAGCGCCGGTGCTCGTCGTCGCGGCGGTTGATCCAGTTCTTGCGCGCCTTCTTCACGAAATCGCGCGCCTTGATCGGGTCGTCCCACCGGAACTTCAACTCGACCAGCAGTTCACCGGCCGGGTCCGTACTCATCGCGACCTGGAAGTACTGCTTCTCCTGGATCTTGTGGATCAGGTCGGAGATCTCTTTGGGGTCGTCCTTGATGCGGGCGTACTCGAGCCATTCACACTCGCGCAGGACGTCGTGGATCCACTGGAACGACAGCAGCTCGTTCTCGAGCGTCTGTTCCTTCTGGATCAGCGGCTTCTCGGAGATCGCGCGCAGCAAGCGCGAGTCGTCGATCAGCTCACGCTGCCGCAGCAAGAGCAACGTGCGCGACTCGTACAGGTCGGGGACGAACGTCGCGATCAGCGCGCCCATGGCCAGGCCGAACAGGCCGAGCAACAGGATGCGCAGGCGATTGCGTCCGGCCGCGGCGAGCAGGCGTTTGACCTGCGCGCCAGCGTCGACTTCGGGACCCATCGAGGATGCTTGGCCTTCGACCACGTCGGCTCCCGCTCAGAGGCTGTGGAGGAATCGGGGGCTGCCCCCGATCTCTTCACAGCCGAACCCACAAGGTGTCCGAGGCGGCGGCAGCCGCCGTACCCACCGGGAATTCGGCCGTACCGATCCCCGATGACCTCGATATCGGCGGCTGCCGCCGCCGAGAAACACCTGATCAAGCCGACAACGAAAGTCCATCGGACGCATTCATCTCGTCTCAGTTGCCTTGCGGTTCGTTGAAGCCGCCCGGCACGCCGCCGACACCGCTGGTGCCGTATTGGTTGAAGCCGTTGTTCAATCCGAATTGCCCGCTGCCGCCCCCGGTGTCTTCGACCAGGGACTCGTAGTTGGTCTTGGTCGACCTCAAGCTGGAGAACAACTGCGTGACCGGCTGGATCGGCGCCAGCAGGATCTGGACGAAGTTGCGCACGATGCCTGCGAAGTTCGGATTGACGACGATGATGTCGTCTTCGCGCACGAGCACGTTGTCGGACGAGTCGCCGTGCTCGAGCATCTTGCGCAGGTCGACCGGGATGATCAGCGGGTGCTTCGGGTCGGAGCGGATGACGTAGATGTCGTCGAGGTCGGCCGTGAGCGGGAGTTGGAACTTCGCGACCGCGTCCCAGACCGTGGTGTCGCCTTCGAACAGCTTCTCGCCCGGCGTGACCTCGCCGCGCATGAAGTACCGCTTCGAGCGGATCTCGCTCGGGAACACGAACAACTCGAGGTCGGTGTAGTAGTCCGAGTAGCGCTGCTTCAGCGTCTCGGCGATCTCGGCCGGGGAGAAGCCGGCGACGAAGACCTCGCCGATCAGCGCGACGTCGATGACGCCGTCCATGCGGACCTTGTACGCGCCGTTCAACTCCGCGTCGGTCGGGCAACTCACCTGCACCGAGTCGTTGATTCCGATCGTGAGCACTTCGTTGGAGTCGCCGACGTACTTGCGACCGAACCCGCGCTGGTTCAAGGTCTGCAAGATGCGCGCGTCGTCGTACGAGCGGCACGAGCAGCACATGGCGGCGAGCACGAGGAGGAGGACCGGCGTTCTCATAGGCGTATCAATTCTGGACTTCCGTTCACTCGGGGCCACTGCACGCGTTGGCGTTTTGTCGGGCGCTCGCGCGCAGGAGCTTGAGTCGTTCCTGCTCATTCTTGCCCCGTCCCGGGCGGGAATTCGAGTCGCAGGATTGTAAGGACCCGAGCTCACGATCCGTGTCAACGTCCCGAGTACATCGATTCGTAGTACTTGCGGTACTCGCCACCCTTCACGCGTTCCCACCACGTGCGGTTCTCGAGGTACCAGCGAATCGTCTCGCCGAGCCCGACTTCGAACGTGCGCGACGGCTCCCAGCCGAGTTCGGCCTTGATGCGGCTCGCGTCGATCGCATAGCGGCGATCGTGCCCGGGTCGATCGGTCACGAACTTGATCAGGCTCTCGGGCTTGCCGAGATGCTTCAGCAGCAGCTTCACGACGTCGATGTTCGCGACCTCGTTGTTGCCGCCGATGTTGTAGACCTCGCCGACCTTGCCGCGCTCGAGCACGGTCAGGATCGCCGCGCAGTGGTCCTCGACGTGCAGCCAGTCGCGCACGTTCGAGCCGTCGCCGTAGATGGGCAACGGCTTGCCTTCGAGCGCGTTCGAGATCATCAGCGGGATCAACTTCTCGGGGAACTGGTACGGCCCGTAGTTGTTCGAGCAGCGCGTGACCAACGTCGGGAAACCGAACGTGTGCTGGTACGCGAGCGCGAGATGATCGGCGCCGGCCTTGCTCGCCGAGTACGGCGAGTTCGGGTGCAGCGGCGTCGTCTCGGTGAAGTACCCGGTCGAGCCGAGCGAGCCGTAGACCTCGTCGGTCGACACCTGCAAGAAGCGCTCGACGCCCTGCTTCTTGGCGCGGTCGAGCAGCACCTGTGTGCCGAGCACGTTGGTGCGCACGAAGATGCCGGGATCGACGATCGAACGGTCGACGTGCGACTCGGCAGCGAAGTTCACGACCAAGCCCGGTCGGTGCGCGGCGAACACGCGCTCCATCGCGGCATCGTCGGCGATGTCGGCCTTCTCGAACGCGTAGCGCGGGTCTTGATCGACGCCGGCCAGGTTCTCGAGGTTGCCGGCATACGTCAGCGCGTCGACGTTCACGACCTTGATGTCGCGCGTCCGCGCCAACACGAGGCGCACGAAGTTCGAGCCGATGAAGCCCGCGCCGCCGGTGACCAACATCGTCCGCATGGTGACTCTCCGCCTCAGAGGCTGTGAATCCATCGGGGGCCGCCCCCGGTGGATTCACAGCCGAAGGTGGCCGAGGCGGCGGCAGCCGCCGTCCTCACGGATGATTCGCTTCTGTCCAACGCGAATCGTCTTTGAAATCGGCGGCTGCCGCCGCCGAGCCACACCTGGTGAGGCCGAGAACGCGAATCAATCGGATTGACTCACGTTCTCTCACACGCGCATGCGCTCGCCGAGGTATTCGCGCAATCCATCCTGCCACCGCGGCATCGGATCGCCGATCGTCAGTTCGAGCATGCGATTGCGCAGCACCGAGTAGGCCGGCCGTGGCGCCGGACGATCCAACGCCGCGCTGCCTTGCGGCAGCAGCGAGTTCGGATGCACGCCGGCGACCGCGAAGATCTCGGCGGCGAACTCGAACCACGACGCCTGGCCGTTGCCCGAGCAGTGATAGGTGCCGAAGCCCGCGTCGCGCGTGAGGATCGCGACGATCCCACGCGCCACGTCGCGCGCGAACGTCGGGCAGCCGATCTGATCGTCGACGACCTTGAGGTCCTTGCCCTGGCGCGCGAGGTTCAACATCGTGTCGACGAAGTTCTTGCCGTGGTGTCCGTAGACCCATTGGGTGCGGACGATCCAGAACCGCCCCGCCGCGTGTTCGCGCACGAAGCGCTCGCCGGCGAGCTTCGATCGGCCGTAGTGCGACGCCGGTCCGACCGCGTCGTCCTCGACGTAGGGCGTGGTCTTGCCGACGCCGGGGAACACGTAGTCGGTCGACACCTGCAGGATCGGGATGCCGGCCTCCGAGCACGCGATCGCGGCATTGCGCGAACCGAGCGCGTTGACGCGATGCGCGCGATCGGCGTCCCGCTCGCAGCCGTCGACGTCGGTCCACGCGCCCACCGACAAGAACGCGGTCGGACGATGCGTGGCGACCGCGGCTTTGACCGCGGCGAAGTCGGCGACGTCGAGATCGGCGTGCGCCAACGCGACGACGTCGTGGTCTTGCCCGAGCAGGCGCGCGAGTTCGCGCCCGACCATGCCCGAGGCTCCCGTGATCAGGTAACGGCCACGCATCGCTTCCGACTCAATCGGCGTGGTTCGCGCCGCCCTTTCGGACCAACTCGGACGCGTGGACCAGCGACTCGAACGTGCCGGCGTCGGTCCACCAGCCGTCGATCTTGTCCTAGCTCATTGGCCTCGCTCGATGTAGTCATTGTTGACGTCGGTGATCTCGAGCTCGCCACGATTCGACGGCTTCAGCGTCTTGATGATGTCGAACACTTGGCGGTCGTACATATAGATGCCGATGACCGCGAGGTCGGACTCGGGCTGCTTCGGCTTCTCGACGATCTTGACCACGCGGTCGCCCTTCAACGTGGCGACGCCGAAGCGCTCGGGATCGTGGACCTTCTTCAGCAGGATGCGCGCACCGGCCTCGACCTTGTCGAACGACTCGACCGCGGCGCGGATGTTCTTCTCGATGATGTTGTCGCCGAGCACGACGCAGATCTTGTCGTTGCCCGACCACTGCTCGGCGAGACGCAGGGCTTCGGCGATGCCGCCCTCACCGACCTGGTACGCGTAGTTCAAGCTGTTCAGTCCGAACTCACTTGCCGTTGCCGAGCAGGCGCAGGAAATCGCCCGCGTTGTTGCCGCCGGTGACCATCAGCATGTCCTTGATCCCGGCGTTGACCAGGCGTCCGGATCGGAAAGTACATCATCGGCTTGTTGTAGACCGGCAGCAGGTGCTTGTTCGTGACCCTTGGTCAACGGGCGCGAGCCGCGACCCCAGACCGCCGGCGAGGATGACGCCCTTCACGACGAGACCTCCTTGCGGAACGCTCGGCCGTCGGCTAAACCCGTCTTGAGCGCGATCCATGGATTCAGGGATCGACCGCCACGCGCCGAGATCCCAGGATCGGTGCGGCCTTCTCGACGCGGCGAGCCAGGCGTGCGTCGGGCCGATGCGCGCCGGCGCATAATCATCGGACCGCGCGCCGAGGATCTCGGCGACCGGACGGTTGACGGAGACCTGCGGCCGATGCCGATGTTGACGACTGCGCCTTTGCCGCATTCGGCGCCTCAGCGGCCAGCAGGTTGGCGCGGACGGCGTCTCGACGAAGACGAAGTCGCGCGTCTGCTCCCCGTCGCCGAAGATCGCGGGCGTTTGCCGTCGAGGAGCCGGCCGATGAAGCTCGGAATGACCGCGGAGTACGGCGACGACGGGTCGTTGGCGCGGACCGTAGATGTTGAAATATCGCAGCGCCAACGGTGTCTAGGCCGAAGCTCTGGGCAAAAGCCGCGAGCAGAGTGTTCGCCGCCAAGTTGTCGGCCGCGTAGGGGCTCTTCGGGGCCGGATTCATGGTCTCGGTCTTCGGCAACGACGGGTCGTTGCCGTAGGCCGCGGACGACGCCGCGAAGACCAACCTCGTCACACGCGCATCGCGCCGACGCGGTCAACGATTGGGTGTCGGGTCGAGGTTCGCCTGGCTGCGACGTCAACGGTTGGTCGACCGAGCGTTGGACCGACGCGATCGCGGCCTCGTGGAACACGACGTCGACGCCGGCAACCGCACGCCCCACCGCGTCCGGATCGGCCGCGTCGCCGACCATCACCTGCACGCGATCGACGACCGACGCGAGGTTCTTGGTCTTGCCGGACGAGAAATCGTCGAGCACGCGCACGCGATCGCCTCGCTTCGCCAGCGCGTGCGACGAGGTTCGAACCGATGAAGCCGGCGCCGCCGGCGACCAAGATGACGCGCCAACGCGCACCTCCGATACCGCCGCGCGATGCTCGTCGAGAATGCGCTGCGCGGCGCGGCCGTCCCAATACTGGGGACCGGTCGCCTACTTCGCGGCGCCGCGACATCTTCACGGCCAGGGCGCTCCGAGGATCTTCTGGGGCGCGACCCGCCGCACAGTTTGTTGCAACCGATGTCGAGCGTCGACGGGCGTTCCGTGTTTTCGCGGAGCGTGACGCACGGCACCTCCAGCACCGTGGTCTCTTCCTTGCATGCCGCCCGAGTCCGTGAGGATCAGCGCCGCCGCCGATTGACGAGACCGAGGAAGTCGAGGTACCCCTGCGGTGGCCCGGTGGATCGGGCTCGCCGCCGGCGCGGCGAGCCCGGCTCGGCCAGACGCGCTCGCGTCCGCGGGTGGACCGGCCAGATGATGTCGGGCTACTTCGCCATCCTCTCGATGAGCCGACCAGATCTCCGCGAGCGGCGTCGGGCATCGACGTTGCTGGTCGATGCAGCGTGACGAGCGCGTAGCGCCCTTCGCTGGAAGCCCGATGGGTGTCGAGAATCTTCGATCGCGCCGCCAGGTCGCGGCTCTTCAGGAGCGTGTCGATCATGACGTTGCCGACGAAGACGACACGGTCGTCCGGAACCCCTTCCTTCTTCAGGTTTTCGCAACCGGAAGGCCTCGGTGACGTAGCAGACGTCCGCGAGTTGACGTCGGTCAAGAGCCGGTTGATCTCTTCGGGCATGCTTCGGTCGAACGACCGCAGTCCGGCCTCGACGTGCGCGACCGGGATGCCAGCCTTTGGCGGCGACCAAGGCGCAGGCGATCGTCGAGTTGACGTCGCCGACGACGAGCACGACATCGGGTCGGTGCTCGAGGACGTGCTTCTCGAACCGGACCATCACGTCGGCGGTCTGTTGCGCGTGCGAGCCCGAACCGACCTCGAGGTTGACCGCGGGCTCCGGCATGCCGAGCTCCTCGAAGAAGAGGTCCGACATGTGCGGTCGTAGTGTTGGCCGGTGGATGATCAGCACCGGCTCGACGACGGTGCGCGCCTTGCGGCGCGCAGGACCTGGGCGCGGCCTTCATGAAGTTCGGCCGCGCGCCGACGACGGCGATGACCTGGGGCTTCGCGCTCATCGCATCCCTCGGGCGCGATACCAAGCCACGAACTTGGTCACGCCGTCTTCGATCGGCGTCCGCGGCGCGTAGCCGAGGTCCGCGTTCGCGCGCGTGATGTCGGCGTAGGTGATCGGGACGTCGCCCGGCTGGTCCGGCAGTCGGTTCAACATCGGCTTCTTGCCGGGGCGCGTCTCGATGCTCGGCGATCAGTTCCTCGAGCGACGTCGTCTTGCGGCTCGCCGAGGTTGTAGATCGCGAAGCCCTTGGCGCGACCGAGAGCGCGCACGATGCCGTCGACGATGTCGTCGACGTAGGTGTAGTCGCGGCGCGACGAGCCGTCGCCGAAGAACGGCACCGGCTTGCCCTGGTCGATCAGGCGCGTGAATTGGTGGATCGCCATCTCCGGGCGCTGGCGCGGCCCATAGACCGTGAAGAAGCGCAGGCACGCGATCGTGAAGCCGAACAAGTGGTGGTACGCATGCGCGAGCACTTCGCCGGCGCGCTTCGTCGCCGCGTACGGCGACACCGGCCGATCGGCCGGATCTGATCTCGGGGAACGGAACCTTGTTGTTGCCGCCGTACACCGACGACGACGAGGCGAAGACATCTTGCGCGTGCCCGCCGTGCGCTCGCGTCGTAACAGGTGGATCGTGCCGCTGAGGTTGATGTCGATGTAGAGCCCGGATCCTGGATCGAAGGGCGGACGCCGGCCATCGCCGCCAGGTGGATCACGGCGTCGAACGCTGCGCCGCGAACAGGCGCGCGAGCAGACTCTCGTCGCGGATGTCGCCCTCGACGAACGTGAAGTTCGACCGCGCCGACAGCGCGCGCAAGTTCGCGCGTTTGATCGCCGGGTCGTAGAACGGCTGGAAGTTGTCCAGCCCGATCACCGTGTCGCCGCGCCCGAGCAGACGGTCGCAGGTGCGACCCGATGAAGCCCGCCGCTCCGGTGACGAGGATCCTTCCTCGCGCTCAGGGCCGGTTCGGATCTTCGCCGGGCCCGTGAGGCCCTTGGTCAGGTTGCGGGTGTCGACCACGACCTTCGCCGTTTCGACGATGAGCTTCGGATCGAAGGCCTTGTGATGGGTCACGATGACGACGCAATCCGCCTTCTTGAGCTCTTCCGCCGTGAACGGCGACGCCTTCCACTTCACCCCTTCGAGCTCGAAGCGTCGGGATGTACGGGTCGTGGTAGGCGACCTCGGCGCCGAGATCGCGCAGCTCTTTGACCATGTCCATCGCCGGCGACTCGCGGCAGTCGTAGATGTTCTTCTTATAGGCGACGCCGAGCACGAGGATCTTCGAGCCGTTGACCGCCTTCTTCTCGTGGTTCAAGGCCTCCGCGACCAGTTCGACGGTGTATTCGGGCATCGCGCCGTTGACCGCATCGGCGAGGCCGATGAAGCGGGCGTGGTAATCGAGGCTCTTCAGCTTCCAGGAGAGATAATGCGGATCGACCGGGATGCAGTGGCCGCCGAGGCCCGGGCCCGGCCAGAACGGCATGAAGCCGAAAGGCTTGGTGGACGCCGCGGCGACGACCTCCCAGACCGAGAGGCCGAGCTTGTTGCAGATGATCGCCAGTTCGTTCACGAGGCCGATGTTGACGGCGCGGAAGGTGTTTTCGAGGAGCTTCACCATCTCGGCCGAGGACCGGTCCCGGCAAGGAAGCCGACGTCCTCCCGGACTTGACCAACGGCGAGAGATCCTCGCTCGGGATGTCGAGGATGTGCGACGTCGCCGCGGCTCAAGGACTCGATGCGCTCCTTGATGACGTCGACGCCGACGACCGTGAGGCCGGCCTTGGCGAACTCGACCGCCAGCGGCAGTCCGACGTAGCCCATGCCGACCACGGCGACGCGCGCCTTCTTCGACCTGATCTTTTCGGCGAGCGCGCTCGCCGTTGCGTTCAATTCGCCCATGACACGTCCCTTCCGTCCAAAGAAACCTATTCCACCGTGACGCTCTTCGCGAGGTTACGGGGTTGATCCACGTCGCAGCCGCGCTCGCGCGCGATGTAATAAGCGAGAAGCTGCAGCGGCACCACGTTGACGATCGGCGAGATGACTTCGGCGACCTCGGGGACCGGGATGACGTCGGCGCGATGTGGCCGATCCGCTCGTCGCCGTAGTTGGCGATCGCGATGATCTTCGCGTCGCGGACGCGCGCCTCTTCGACGTTGCTCACGACCTTCTCGTAGACCGCCCGACGTCGTGCACAAAGCGACGACCGGAATGCGGTCGTCGAGCAGCGCGATGGGACCGTGCTTCATCTCGCCGGCGGGATAGCCCTCGGCGTGGATGTAGGAGATCTCTTTCAGCTTCAGCGCGCCCTCGAGCGCGACCGGGTAGTTCACGCCACGGCCGAGGAACAAGAAGTCCTGCGCGCGCGCGAACAGTTCGGCCGCGTGCGGCGACCTGCCTCGGTCGCGCGACGCGCTCGATGAGCTGCGGCGAGCACGCCCGAGCCTCGGCGAGCTTTCGCCGCGCGCTCGCGCGAGGCGTCCGTGCCGCGGACGCGCCCGAGGCGCATCGACAAGACTGTAAGGCGACGAGCTGCGACACGAAGGCCTTGGTCGAAGCGACGCCGATCTCCGGCCCCGCGTGGGTCAAGATCGATGCCGTCGCTCTCGCGCAGGATCGCCGAGCCCTGCGACGTTGACGACGACAGCACCTTCGCGCAGCCCGCCTTGCGCCCATCGGATGGCGGCGAGCGTGTCGGCGGTTTCGCCGGATTGAGAAATGGCCACCATCAGGCAATCCGGCGTCAGCACCGGTTCGCGATAGCGGAATTCGGAGGCGTAGTCGACGTTGACCGACAAGCCGGCGCGCTTCTCGATCAGGAACTTGCCGACCAGTCCGGCGTGCCACGACGTCCCGCACGCGGTGATCGAAATGCGTTCGACCTGTGACAGGAAGGGCTCGAGCGCGGCGGCATCGGCAGCACGAAGCGCGCCTTGCCCGACGATTCGTCGAGGTGGCGCTGCAGCGTCTTCGCGACCACGGCCGGCTGCTCGTGGATCTCCTTCAACATGAAGTGCTGAAAGCCGCCCTTGGCCCGCTTGGCCTGGCGACCCATTCCACGCGGCGCGAGTCGCGGCGGACGTTCTTGCCGTGCAGGTCGACGATGCGCACGCCGTCGGGCCTGAGTTCGGCGATCTCGCCATCGTCGAGGTAGACGACGTCGGAGGTGTATTCGAGCACCGCGGAGGCGTCCGAAGCCAGGAACTTCTCGCCCTTGCCGCGTCCGACGACGAGCGGGGAGTCGCGACGCGCGCCGACCAAGAGCCGCGGATGATCGTGCGGCGATGACGCCGAACGCGTAGGTCCCGCGTAGTTCGCGGATCGGAACGTGCGCACCGCGTCGAGGAGAGTCGCCTTCAGATGCTCCTGGACCAGGTGGGCGAAGACCTCCGAGTCGGTTTCGAGTGGAACACGTGGCCCTTCGCCTTCAGCAGTGTGCAGGACCTCGCGGAAGTTCTCGATGATGCCGTTGTGGACGACCGCGAGGTTGCCGCTGCCGTCGGCGTGCGGATGCGCGTTCTTCTCGGACGGCGCGCCGTGCGTGGCCCAACGCGTGTGACCGATGCCGGTGTGACCGTCGACGCCGGAGACCTTGACCTGACCGGCGAGGTTGTCGATGCGCCCTTCACGACGAACGACCAACAGCGCGCCATCGCGGATCACCGCGAGGCCCGCCGAGTCGTAGCCGCGATATTCGAGCTGACGCAGTCCGCCGAGGATCAGGTCGGCGACGTCACGCCGCGCTGCACAGCCGATGATGCCGCACATCGGTCGAGCTCCGTGTTGGCCCAGGAAGCGCGACCGCGATGCCTCGCGGTCCGCGCGCCCACTCTGCGGCTTGGCGACGGCCTTGAAGTACCGCAGAGCGTCATGCGCAAACCGTCCTCGAGGGACACCTTCGGCTCCCAGCCGAGGACCTTGCGCGCCTTGGTGATGTCCGGCTGGCGGACCTTCGGGTCGTCGACCGGCAGCGGCTTGCACACGACCTCGCTGCTCGATCCGCACAGTTGGATCACGCGCTCGGCGGCCTCGCGGATCGTGATCTCGTGCGGGTTGCCGATGTTGACCGGCAGCGCTTCTTCGGACCGCGACAGACGCACGATGCCGTCGATCAGGTCCGACACGAAGCAGAACGAACGCGTCTGCGAACCGTCGCCGAACACCGTGACCGGCTCGTTCGTCAACGCCTGCAAGAAGAACGCCGGCAGCGCGCGTCCGTCACGCAGACGCATGCGCGGGCCGTACGTGTTGAAGATGCGCACGATGCGCGTCTTCACGCCGTGATAGCGGTGGTAGCCCATCGTCATCGCTTCGGCGAAGCGCTTGGCCTCGTCGTAGACGCCGCGCGGACCGACCGGGTTCACGTTCCCCCAGTAGTCCTCCTTCTGCGGATGGACCAGCGGGTCGCCGTAGCACTCCGAGGTCGAGGCCAGCACGAACGTCGCGTTCTTGGCCTTGGCCAGACCGAGCGCCTTGTGCGTGCCGAGCGATCCGACCTTCAGCGTCTGGATCGGGAACTCGAGGTAGTCGATCGGGCTCGCGGGCGACGCGAAGTGGAAGATGTAGTCGATCGCGCCTTCGACGTAGATGAACTCGGTGACGTCGTACTTGACGAACTTGAAGTTCGGATTCGCGAACAAGTGCTCGATGTTCGACAGATCTCCGGTCAGGAGATTGTCCATCGCGATCACCTGCAAGCCGTCGGCGAGCAAGCGATCACACAAATGCGAACCGAGGAAGCCCGCGCCACCGGTGACCAACGCTCTCTGCATGACTCGTCCACTCCGTTTCGGCGCCGCGACACGCGCGGCGGCCGATCAATCGTCGTCGGAACTACGTTCGATCCGCGGCCGGCGCACCAGCACGCGTTGACCCGTCAACACGATCTTGGCGCCGCCCACCTCGGCAGTGCCCTCGCCCGACAGCACGAGCTGCCCGGCCGCTTCGCCGCGGTCGACGCCGGCTTCGGCGCGCACGACCATGCCTTGCCAGACGTCCGCGCGGACGCCCGATTCACCGATCGCGGCGGAATCGCGCGTGATCGGGATCTCGACCGATTCGCCCGCACGCAAGACCGCGACGTCACGCAGATGCGTGCTGCCGCTGACCTCGAGATCGAACGGCCCGCCGTTGCGGATCACGTAGCGGCGATCGAGTTCGTCGCGCGTCACGCGCAACCAGGTCCCGCCGGCGTCGAGCGTCGTGCCGTCGTCGAGCACCACGCGCAGGCCTTCGTCGCGCGCGGAGACGACCAGCCGGTGCAGCTCGTCGAAGTGCATCTCCAATCGACCGTCGAGTGCACGCTCGAGCGAGAACTGCGTCGCGCCGAACATCCGCACCGTCGACAAGTCGCTCGTGAACGTGACCTCGCTGATGCCGGCATCGCCCTGACGCGCGCCGTCACCGTTCATGAGGTCGGCGAACTTGTTCCAGTGGAACAACATGCGCTCGGAGCGCGCTTCGCCGCTCAACTTCGCGACGGGATCGGCGATGCGCGTGAGTCGCGCCACCGCGTCGTCGGCGTTCGCCATCACGACCTCGCCGGTCTCGTCGGCGTCGGTCGCGTTCTCGTCGGCGTCCGTCGCGGCCTCGACGCGCTCCTGCGGCGCCGGCGCCGCGGTCGCGGCGCGGTCGTTCCGATCCTGCGGCGACGGCAGAACACAGGCGAACAACAGCAGGGCGGCGGCGCTCACCATGGCGGCGCGATCTCCGGGGGCGGACGCAAACCTCGTGGAAAGCCGAAGGGGGACCCGAGGTCCCCCCACTTTCGGCCCATTCGAGTGCGAAAGGTTACAGGAGTTGGCGGGGGCCGTGAAAAGAGTTGGAAAAGAGTCCGCGGATTGGACCCAATCCCTCGCCCTGGTTCACTTTGCCGCGAGGAACGTCGTGTCCATGAACGACGTGTCGACGTCGCCGGAACGGAACCGTGGATGGCGCATGATCTCGCGCTGCAGCGGGATCGTGGTCTTGACGCCCTCGACGATGTACTCGTCGAGCGCACGCGCCATGCGGTCGAGCGCTTCCTCGCGCGTCTCGCCCCAGACCAGCAGCTTGCCGATCAGCGAGTCGTAGTAGCGCGGGATCTCGTAGCCCGCGTACGCGTGGGATTCGAGCCGCACGTGAGGTCCACCCGGCGCGTAGTACGCCCGGATCTTGCCGGGGCAAGGCCGGAAGTTGTCGGCCGGGTCCTCGGCATTGATGCGGCACTCGATCGCGTGACCGCGGATCTTGACGTCCTTCTGCTTCAGCATGAGCCGCTCGCCGTACGCGATGCGGATCTGCTCCTTCACGATGTCGACGCCGGTCACGAGTTCGGTCACCGGGTGCTCGACCTGGACGCGGGCATTCACTTCCATGAAGTAGAAGTTCTTGTCCTTGTCGACCAGGAACTCGACGGTGCCGGCGTTGACGTAGCCCGCCGCCTTGCACAGGCGCTTGGCGCACTCGCCCATCTTCTGACGCAGATCCTCGTCGAGCACCGGCGACGGCGCTTCTTCGACGATCTTCTGATGGCGACGCTGCAGCGAGCAGTCGCGCTCGCCGAGGTGGATCAGATTGCCGTGCGCGTCACCGAGGATCTGGATCTCGACGTGACGCGGCTTCTCGATCAGCTTCTCGAGGTACACCGACGAGTCGCCGAAGGCCGCTTCGGCCTCGGCGCGCGCGGCGAGGTAGCCGTTCACGAGCGACACGTCGTTGTGCGCGACGCGCATGCCGCGACCGCCGCCACCCGCCGCGGCCTTGATCAGCACCGGGTACTTGATGCGGTGCGCTTCCGCGAGCGCGTGCTTCTCGTCGGTCAACAGACCTTCGGAGCCCGGGATGACGGGAACGCCGGCCGCCTTCGCGGTTTCCTTCGCGCGCGACTTGTTGCCGACCAGGTCGATGGTCGCCGGCGGCGGTCCGATGAACTTGATGCCGCACGATTCACAGACTTCGGCGAAGTGCGCGCGTTCGGACAGGAAGCCGTAGCCGGGATGGATCGCTTCGACGTCCGCGATCTCGGCGGCCGAGATGATGCGCGGGATGTCGAGGTACGACTGCGACGACTTCGCGGGGCCGATGCAGATGGTCTCGTCGGCGAAGCGCAACCAGATCGCGTTGGCGTCGGCCTCGGAGTAGACAGCGACGGTCTCGATGCCGAGTTCGCGACAGGCCCGGATGACGCGCAGCGCGATTTCGCCGCGATTCGCGATGAGGATGCGCTTGAACATGCGCGCGCTTCAGCCGGTCTTCTTGATGTGGAGCAGAGGCTGGCCGAACTCGACCGCCTCACCGTTCTCGACCAAGATGTCGACGACTTCACCGCCGAGTTCGGCCTTGATCTCGTTCATCACCTTCATCGCTTCGATGATGCAGAGGACCGAGCCAGGCTGGACCTTGTCGCCGGTGCTGCAGTACGGCGGAGCCTCGGGGGACGGTGCGCGATAGAACGTGCCGACCATCGGCGACACGAACTCGAACACGTCGCTCGGCCGCGACTTGGCGGCCGGCGCACCCGCAGCGGGAGCGGAGCCGGCGGCCGCTGGCGGCGCCGCGGCAAAGGCCTGCGGAGTCGGCGACGAGAACATCATCGGCTGCGAGTCGTTCGCGCGCCGGCTGAGGCGGATCTTGCGATCCTCGCCGCTGCGCACTTCGACTTCCATCAGACCGTTGTCGGTCATCAGGCGGATCAGGTGCTCGATGGCACCCATGTCGATGCCCGACTTCGCGCCGGGCTTCTCGGCGGCCGGTGCTTTCGAGGACGACTTCGCCATCGGCTTGGACTTCGACTTCTTCAAGCGCGCTCCACGTACTCGAGGGTGCGGGTGTCGATCTTGATCTTCTCGCCGAGGTTGATGAACGGCGGCACGTTGACGGTCGCGCCGGTCTCGACCTTCGCCGGCTTGGGGCCACCGGATGCCGTCGCGCCCTTCATGAACGGGTCGCACTCGACGACTTCGAGGATCATGAAGTCGGGCAGCGTGACGGAGATCAGCTCGCCGTTCGCTCGCTTGAACACGCAGACGGTGTTCTCTTTCAGCAGGTCGAGGATCGGTTCGATGAACTGCTTTTCGACGTGCGTCTGTTCGAACGACGTCGTGTCCATGAACACGAACGACTCGCCGTCGCGGTACAGGTACTCCATGTCCGTCTTCTCGACGTTGACCTGTTCGACCATGTCGTTCGAGCCGAGGCTGTACTCGATGACCTTGCCGGTCTTGATGTTCTTCATGCGAGTCCGGACGAAAGCCGTGCCCTTGCCCGGCTTCACGAACTGGAACTCGACGATGTCGAACATCTTGCCTTCGTAGATGATCGTGATGCCGTTCTTGAACTGGTTGGTGCCGATACGAACCACGCAGGTCTCCGAGGCCAGCCGTACAGTCGCGATCCGACGGGGGCGCTGACGAAAAGCGCGTGATTGTCCGGGCCGATCCCGTGCTGTCAAGGAATCGGCCGATCGGCTTCGCGGTTGCGAGCACGCCGACGCGTCACGCACGCGGCGTACGTAGCTCGCGCGCGACTTCGACCTGGCAGTCTTTGACCGCACCCGCCAACGACTTGAGCCCGTGCATCACGGGCGGCAGCACCGCGCCCAGGCACTCCTCGGCACCCTTCGGGCTGCCGGGCAGGTTCACGACCATCGCGCTTCCGCAGGTGCCCGCGGTGGCACGCGAGAGATCGGCGAACGGCGTCTTGCTGCGCGATACGGCGCGCATCGCCTCGCCGAAGCCCGGGATCTCCTTGTCGAGCACGTCGCGCGTGGCCTCGGGTGTGACGTCGCGTGGACCGATGCCGGTGCCACCACTGCTGACCACGAGTTCGCAACGCGCTGCGGCGTCACGCAATGCCGCGGCGATCGCGTCGCGCTCGTCGGGCACGATGATGACCGGCAGCAATTCGAAGCCGGCCGCGGCGAGGAGCGCGGCCAGGCGCGGCGCGGTCTCGTCCTTGGCTTCGCCCTTCGATCGACGATCGCTGACGATGACGACGACGGCTTTCATCGAGTCGGCCTCCGGCGATGCGCCCGCACGGTCCGCATCGTGCTCACTTCGACTTGCGCTTCGGAGCGGGTCCGGTCGCCGCGCGCGCGTAGCGCCCCGACTTGCCGCCCTCTTTCTCCAGCAGGCGCACGCGCTCGATCGTGATCCCGCGTTCCACGGCCTTCAGCATGTCGTAGACGGTCAGCGCCGCCACGGCAGCCGCCGTGAGTGCCTCCATCTCGACTCCGGTGCGGTCGAGCGCGCGGACCTCCGCTTCGACGCGGATGCGGTTGTCGCCGAGGGCTTCGACGTCGACGCGCGTCGAGGTCAATGCAGTCGGATGACAGAGCGGGATCAACTCGGGACAGCGCTTCGCGGCGACGATGCCCGCGAGCCTTGCGACGTCGAACACGCGGCCCTTCTTGATCGCGTTGCCGCGCGCCAGCGCGAGGGTCGCGGGACGCACGCGGATGATGGCCTCGGCGACGGCACGGCGCGGCGTGACGGGCTTGGCCTCGACATCGACCATGCGGGCGGCGCCCTTGGCGTCGACGTGGGACAAGCGTTCGGAACGGGATTTGGGCATGGCCGGAGACTACCGCGGTCGCTCGCGATTTCCCGCCGACGCGTGTCGGAGTCGACTTCTATCTTTGGAATTCGGTTCCCGGGGTTCTCCCTGCTTTCTCGGGATCCTGCCGCGGATTCGACCGAGTCCCGCTTCGGTGACCTCGACGCCGACTTCGCCGGTTTCTCCGGATTCCCCGTTCGGCCACCAACACCGGGTGGGGAACTTTCGTCTCCAAGCGGTCCCCGTGCCTCAAGCCCCTGGCAATGCGCCGTCGATGCTCCTAACGATCCGCGTCAGAGGACGTGAGTCCATCGGATTGATTCACGTTCTCGCGATACGGCCGTGAACCTGCCCTCGGAGAGTTGCTCCCCATGAACGTGCAGCGCCCTTCGTCCGCGCGACTCCGCGCCGGTCTCGTGCTCCTCGCTCTCGTCGCTCCAAATTCGATCGCCTTCGCCCAGAGCGAGGGCGGATCGACGGTCGAAGACGCCAAGGCCGTCATGGCGAGCGGTGGCATGCAGGAGATGCTGCTCGGCTCCGACATGCTCATCGACATGGGTGAACAGTCGGTTCCCCAGATCCGCGCCGTGCTCGAGACCGCTCCCAACGAGTGGGTGAAGATCGGCGTGTTGCGCGCGCTCGCGCAGCTCGGCGCCGACGAAGGCAACGAAGCCGCGTTGATCACGCTGATCACGTCGGACCTCCCCACCGACGCTCGCATCGCGGCGATCCGGTTGGCCGAGACGTTCGCGCGCTCGGAGTCGATCCGCAATGCGCTCGCCGATGCGCTCGACCGCAGCTACGACCCGCAAGTGAAAGTTGCGCTGGCGACGACGCTGCACGACGTCGGCGGCAGCGCCGCGAAGGCGCGCGCGCGTACGGAGCTGAAGCAACTGCTCGCCTCCGAGAACCGTGAGTTCCGCATCTGGGGCGCGCTCGGCCTGGCCGAGATCAAGGACTACGACTCCGCGCGCAGCATGCTCGCCGAGATCCAGGACGACCCGACTCCGGAGGGCCAACTCGCGCGCGCGTACGGACGCATCGAGCGCCTGCAGCAGATGCTCGCGAATCGCGAGGAGCGCGGCATGGCGCAACAGCCGAGCGACAACCTCGACCTGCTGCGTGAGATCATCGCGATGGTGAAGTCGGAACACCTGGTCGGCGAACAACTGCAAGGCACCGAAGGCGACGAGAAGCTGCTGTCGGCCGCCGCGAAGGGCATGCTCGCGTACCTCGATCCGCATTCCACGTACATGAGCCCGAGCGAGTACGAACGCTGGCTGCTCGACCTGAACCGCGAGTACGCGGGCATCGGCGCGTACGTGAACACACTGAACGGATCGTTCCAGATCGACCGCCCGATCTACTCGGGTCCGGCCTACGCGATCGGGCTGCGCTCCGACGACGTGATCCTGAAGGTCGACGGTTGGGACACGCTGAACCAACCGCAGGAAGAGACGATCAAGCGACTGAAGGGCGAGCCCGGCTCGTTCGTCGAAGTCGAAGTGTTCCGCTCCGGCTGGAAGGAACCGCGCAAGTTCAAGATCCAGCGTCAGGTCATCCAGATCGACTCGGTGTTCTGGGAAGTGTTCCCGGGCGGCATCGGCTACATCGAGGTCCTGACGTTCGGCGAGAACACGGCCGAAGAACTCCACAAGGCCTGCGAGGCGCTGGTGGCGCGTGGCGCGAAGGCGTTCGTGCTCGACCTGCGCTACAACCCCGGCGGCTACATGCGCGCGGCGATCGAGATCGTCGGCGAGTTCGTCGGGCCGAACAAGCTCGCGGTCTATACCGAAGGCCGCCATGCGCAGACCGATCGCCGCGACTACATGACGCCGCGCAACGCGGTCGGACGCACCGAACCGATGGTCGTGTTGATCAACGATCGATCCGCGTCGGCCTCGGAGATCGTCTCGGGTGCGCTGAAGTTCTACGAGCGCGCGACGCTGGTCGGCGAGCGCACCTTCGGCAAGGGTTCGGTGCAGAACCCGTATTCGCTCGTCACGCAACCCGCGGAGCCGGTCGAGTTCGACGCCAACCGCAACCAGAGTTGGGATCCGGGCGAGACGTTCCGCGACCTCAACGGCAACGGCAAGTACGACTTCGGCGGCATCGTCAAGCTGACGACGCAGCGCTACTTCCTGCCGAGCGGGCGGTCGATCCACACCGAGATCGACCTCGACGGTCGCGTGGTGATGCAAGGCGGCATCGAGCCCGACGACAAGGTGAAGTTCGTCGGCACCGCGCCGTGGAAGGAAGAGGAACTCGCCGACCTCATCCAGAAGGAGACGTTCAAGAAGTACGTCGACGAGCACTTCCCCGGACACGAGAAGCTGTTCGTCGAACTCGCCGAGGGCGATGACGGCGACACGTCGCGCTATCCGGAGTTCGACAAGTTCTTCGACTCGCTCGGGACGCACCTCGACAAGAACGAAGTGCGCAAGTGGTTGCGCCGCCAGATCCGCGACAAGGTCGCCGATCAGCGCGCGAAGCCGTTCCCCGGCAACGGCTTCCTCGGCGACTTCCAAGAGGACAATCAGCTCCAGCTCGGGCTCGTGACGCTGCTGCACAAGATCGGTTTGGATCCGGCCACGATCCCGGCCTACGCGAAGTTCGCGTCGATCCAGCCCGACCCCGCCGTCGAGCCGAAGCCCGGCGAGTCGGCGAAGAAGGACGGCTGATCGCGTCGATCGGCCGACTTCAGCGCGGCGCGTTCAGAGGCCGTGAAGAAATTGGGGGCTGAACCCAATTTCTTCACGGCCGAACCCACAAGGTGTCCGAGGCGGCGGCAGCCGCCGTACTCACAGATGAACCGCGTGAGTCCAACGCGAATCATCTGTGAATTCGGCGACTGCCGTCGCCGAGCAACACCTGGAAGGCCGAGAACGCGAATCAATCGGATTGATTCACGTTCTCTCAGCTCGACGCGCAGGCGATCACGCCGCTCATGCGCCCGGCCCGGCCTTGCGCGCGTCGATGCGAATGGAAGCGCGCACCGCCGCAGATCGTGCAGGCACGCGCGGCCTCGACGCGTTCGGCGGCGATGCCCTCACGTTCGAGCAAGGCGACGATCACGCGCTCGAGGTCGAGACGAGCGTGGCCCGCTCGCGCGCTCGGGCGCAACGTCTCCCCGACGCGGATGGGCAGAGCTTCGAACTGCGCGACGACTTCCGGACCGACCTCGTAGCAGCAACCTCCCGCCGCGGGCGCGATGCCCGCGCGGAGTCGTTCTCGGGACGCGCCGAGGACTTCGACGAGGCGCGAGACGGTCGCCGCGATCACGCCGCGCACCGTGCCGCGCCAGCCGCTGTGCGCCAGGCCGACGACGCCGGCATCACGATCGGCGAAGAACACCAGCGGACAATCGGCGGCGATCGCATGCAGCAACACGCCGCGCGTGCGCGTCACGAGCGCATCGACGCCGCGCAATCGTTCTTCAGCGAGTTCGGCCGACGTCGTCGTCGCCGTGACGTCGGCCACGTGCGGCGAATGGGTTTGGTGGGACTCGACCAACCTCGACGACGGGTCGATCGCATCGCGCAATCGAGCACGGTCTTCATGCCGATGCGCGTCGAAGCCGCCCCACGCGTCGGCCGGCGCGAATGCGTGCGGGACGGCATGTCGACCGTTCCACGACTCGAACGTCCACAAGCCTGATTCGTTGCGGATCACGCGCCGTCCTGCTCCACGAGTTCGCGGTACGGGCGGTGATCCTGCCAGCGGCGAACGCCGCGCGGAAGCGCGCTATTCGAGCGCGACCAACGCGTCGACGTCGAACGCTTGGTGGAAGGAGAAGCCGCGCGCGAACGCTTCCTTGCTGTCCGTGTCCTGCTTGTTCAACAAGCCGGCGTCGACGAGGTTGAACACGATCTCACCGAGGTCCGCCGTCGAGAAGATCCCCATCGACTCGAGCACCAGGCGCCCGAGCGGGCCGTATTGCGTGACCGCGAACGAACGGATGCCGTCGAGGAGTTCGTCGACCGTGAGGTGCCGATCGGTGCCGCGACGACGGTGCTTGCCGAGCCGCAGCATCGCGAAGTCCAGGGCCTCCAGCACGAACTCGTACGCGCCCGCTCGATAGCGCGCGTCGCGGCGCGTCAATGCCCGGATCATCTCGGTCATCGTCGGCGATGGATTCATGCTCGTTCCCGCTGGCGGCGGGCTCCTCGACGCATCGGACCCGGAGCGCGGCACGCTCCGCACCGTGTCTATCGTCGAGTCGGGCACGGCACTTGAGCCGTCGGCGAACCGGGTCGAGGTCGGATCGGGCGACGTGACGCGGCCTGCCGCGGGAGTCCGTCAGGCGCGACCGAGGCCGGCTCGCGCTTGCGCGCAGACGCCGACGAGCACGAGCGCAGGGTCGGCGTTGCGGGCGAGGTCGAGGATCGCTTGGTCGCAGACCTCGATCGCGTCCTCGAGCCGCCCGCCATCCAACCCGCCGCGCGCACGCTCGAGCACGTCCGAAAGACGCGCGTTCAACAGCGCTTCGCGCGCGCCACCGTCGGCCAGCACCAGCGCGTCGCGCAGAACGAACGACAGTTGGCGCAGCGCGATCGCGAGCGCATCGCGCTGCTTCTCGCGCTCGTCGCCGGTCTCTTCGTCGTCGGCGTCGTCGGCCGCGGCCGCGGCGTCGACGATGCGGCGCGCGGCGAGCACCGGCGGCACGTCGTGTCGCACGAACTCGTCGACGGCTTCGCGCACGGCGCGGACGTCCTTCGCGCACAACCGTTGGGCTTGGCCGGGGCTGCCGAGCGCGAGTTCGATCGGCGCATCCGCATCGAGCCCGAGACGTGACGCGAACGTGCGGACGTCGTCGTCGTCGAGTCGGCCGAAGCGGAACACCGCGCAACGTGAGCGGATCGTCGGCAACAGTCGGTCGATGACGCCCGTGACGAGGATCAAGTGCGTGTTCTGCGGCGGCTCTTCCAACGTCTTCAGGAACGCGTTCTGCGCTTCGTTGGTCAAGCGTTCGCTCTCGTCGATCAGCGCGACACGGGCGCCGCCGGCGTGGGTCTTGCGATGCAAGAAGTCGAGCAAGCCCCGCACCTGACCGATGCCGACGTCGCGCTTGCCGACCTCACGCTTCAAGCGTTCGAAGTCGGGATTCGAGCCGGCAGCGAACTGCACGCACGACTCGCACTCGCCGCACGCTTCGGTGCCGCGACGTGGACAGAGGATCGCGGCGGCCAGTGCTTCGGCGACGGTGCGTTTGCCGACACCGCGCTTGCCCGAGAACAGCAGCGCGTGATGCAGTCGGCCGCCTTCGAGAGCTTCTTTCAGGCGCGCGATCGGCTCCGCGTGCCCGAGCACGTCATGGAAGAACATCCGCCAGCGCCTCGAGGATGCGGCGATGGACGTCGTCCTGCGACCCGAGGGCGGACACCACGCGGAAGCGCTCGGGTTCGCGGCTCCTCAGCAGCAAGTAGCCCTGTCGCACGTGTTCGAGGTACTCGTGGCCGCGCGACTCGATGCGGTCCTTGCCGCGCTTCATGCGCTCGAACGACTGCGCCGCGGGCAGGTCGAGCAGCACGACGACGTCGGGCTTCAACTTGCCGGTCGCGTACGCGCACAGACCGTGCAGTGCGCCGGTGTCTTGCTGCAACCCGTACCCCTGGTACGCGATCGTCGAATAGAAGTAGCGTTCGCAGACCACGTGCTTGCCGGCCGCGAGCGCGGGCAGCAACACCTCTTCGACGAGTTCCGCTCGCGCCGCGTTGTAGAGCAGCGCTTCGGCGCGAGCCGAGATCTCGACCTTCGGCTCCGTGCGCAGCAGCAGTTCGCGCATCGCTTCGCCAAGACGCGTCCCGCCCGGCTCATGCAGGTGCAAGACCTCGGCCTTCGGCTTCGCCTTCGACTTCTTCAATACGTCGACAAGCAGCCCGGCCTGTGTGGACTTGCCGCAACCGTCGATGCCTTCGATGACGATGAACATGGGGGCTCTCGCGGGGAGTGATGCAGGGGCGGGCGCGCTGACGCGCAGGAACGTGCTCGGGCTCAGAACAGCATCTTCTGGCCGGCGTTCAGATCGTCGAGCAACCGCCGCACCCGCGCGTCGAACAACGCGTCGTCGCGACGCAGTTGTTCGATCTTGCGGCGCGCGTAGGCCGTCGTCGACGGCGACAAGCCGCCCAGATGCCGCGCGACGCGTCGAGCCGACAGCCCGAACACTTCGGTCGCGACGTAGATGACGAGGTGGCGCGCGACCACGCAACTGCGGACCTTGCGCGCGGAGGCGATGTCCTGCGGCGTCGAACCGAAGCGCTCCGCGACCCACTGGATCACGCGCGGAAGGTCGCATTCCTTGTCGCCGCGCCCCGCGAGCTCGGGGAAGCGCTCGGCGACGAACTCGGGCGTCGGCTCGCGTTCGGCCAACGCGGCGTAGGCCGCGACTTTCTCGAGGAAGCGGACCTGGCGGTCGAGCGAGCCGGGAATGCGATCGACGACGCGCTCGATCGTCACGAGCGGCACGGGCCGAGCGAAGCGCTTGGCGCGCGCTTCGAGCACGCGCACGCGTGACGCCGCGCTGGAGTCGGCGATGCGCAACAAGACGCCCGACAGGAAGTAGGAACGCAGCGCTTCGTCGAGCAGGAAGATCGCGTTCGGCGGATGGCGGCTGGTCAGGATCACCGGCCGGCCACGCTCGAGGTAGTACCGCAGCACCGACAGCACTTCGCGCTGCGTGCGCGTCTTGCCGCGCAGTCGATGCGCTTCCTCGAGCACGAACGCGTCGGCAGCCAGCATGCGCCCGCGGAACGCCGAGACGTCGTTCTCGCGGATCGCGCGCACGAGTCCCTGCGAGAACGCTTCGGCCGTGATCGAGACGCTGGTGCGCACGGCCATCGAATCGTCGAGCGAGCGCTTCAGATGATACTGGACCAGCGCCGACTTGCCGGTGCCGGCGCCGCCGTAGAGGACCACCGGATTGCCGGTCGAGACGTCCTTCAGCACGCGCGAGACCGCCGCGGACGCCAACCGGTTCTCGGGCAACACGACGAAGTCGGACTCGGAGTCGACGACGAGGGACTTGTCGTACGCGAGTTCAGCGCCGCCGTCGGTCGCGGCCGCGAGCAGCGGCAGTCCGGCATCGACCTTCAGCGCCATCTTCACCGGGCTCCCGGTGAGTCGCTGGAAGATGCCTTCGATGTCGTCCCGGTAGCGATGCTCGAGCCAGTCCTTCACGACGCGTGTCGGCACCGCGAGCGTGAACACGCCACGCGCGAAGTCGACGGGACGCGTGTTCTTCAACCACAGGTCGACGGGTGCCGGGCCGCGCTCGACGCGCAGTTGATCACGCACCTCGGCCCAAAGGTCCTTGGCGAGGACGTTCATTCGTGGTGTCGAACTCCGGTCTTGCCGAGCGCTTCAGGAGCCAACCTGCTCCAGAAGTTCGACAGCACGCGGGAATCCGGGAACGAGGCGCACGGCCTCTTCGAGGTCACGGCGCGCGGCGGTGCGATCTCCGACGTCGAGCTCGAGCTCGGCGATCGACACCAAGATTTCCGCGCGATCCTCGCGTTCCCGTCTTTCCGCGGCCGCTTCGTCATCGGCCGAGCGCGGCGGAGAGTATCCACGCTCCATGCGAGGGTCAACCAGCAGCGCCGAGCGCCACGCGGCGATCGCGTCGGCCGGCCGGTCCATCGCGCGCAGCACCCCCGCTTGCATGACGTACATCTCGCGGATGAACGGTTCCACGTTCTCGACTTCGCGCAAGAGCTTCAATGCGGCGTCGAAGCGCGATTCGCTTTCGTGCCAGCGCGCGAGCGCGAGACGCTGCGGCACCGCGGTCTCGTCGAGCGCCACGTAGCGCACGAGCTCCGCCATCGCCTCGTCGGTCCGCTGTTCGCTCATGAGCGATTCGTGCAGTGCGAGGTACGGGCTGCCAGGACCGACCGCGTGCGGGAAACACTCGATCGCGACGCGCAACGCTTGTCGGGCGCCCTCGAAGTCCTTCGCGCCGCCGCGCAGCTCCGCGAGTGCGAGCGCGGCCGTGAACTCCTCACCACCGTTCTTGAACGCCGCCTCGAGATTTTCGCGCGCGAGGTCCTTGCGTCCGCGATCGAGCGCTCGCCGCGCCGCGAGGCGCAACGCGCCTGCATGCGTCGGGTCCTTCTTCAGCGCTTTCGACAAGTGCACGTCGGCATCGACGGCGCGACCGCCCTGGTAGCAGGCCCACGCCGCATCGACGAGCGCGCCGACGTCGTCGGGAGTCTTGCGCAACTTCGCGAGCAGAGCACGGCGCTTGTCCTCGTCGAACGTCGGTTGGACGTTCAGTCCCTTCAGGCGCGTCTCGAGCAGGTGCGCGCGGAACTCGGCATCCATCACCGCCATCGGCTTGCCGAACACGCGCAGGATGACCTCCGGGGTCTCGAGGTCCTCGGCGTACGCGTCGAGCATGCGCAGGATCGACTCGAAGCCGTAACGCTCCACGGCGAACTCGACCCACAGGCCGCCTTGGAAGTACGCGAACATCACGCGCGGCGAGCGGAACGCCGCATTGAACTCGGCCAACGGGATCACCGTGTCGTTGGCGAACGCGTCGAGCAGTTCGAGCTCCTGGTCGCGATACCACTGCGGGTCGGCGCGGAACTCCTCGTACACCGAACACCCTTCGGTCAACCAGCGCGGCACGCGGCCGTTCGAGCGCCCGAGCGTGTAGACGTGCGCCAATTCATGCAGCGCGGTGCGGCGCCAGCAGAACGAACCGCGCAGACCCTCGGCGCGCGCGGACAGCAACGTCACGAGCGGGCCGAAGCAAGCGCCGACCGCACCGAGTCCCGCGAAGCCGACCGTGCGCACGGAGAAGTCCGTGTGCGACGCCATGTTCTCGACCAGCAGGTTCGGATCGGGGCTCCAGCCGTAGCGCTCGCGCAGCACGACGCCGTCGGCGTCGAACGCCGCGCGCAGGCGCGGTTCCATGATCGGGTTCTCGTCGGTGTGGATGCGGAAGCGGATCGCCGGATCGCCGCTGTCCACGTACTCCTTGTCCATGCGCGCGAGCACGGTCAGCATGTTCGCGCGCCATGGATGCGGGAGCCAATCGACCGTCGGCGTGGTCGGGTCGTCCTCGGCGAGCTTCGAGCGTTCGAGCGCCTCGGCGCCTTCGTTCTCCTGGCCGACGAAGCAGAGATCGCGGCCGAGCGAGATCCACGTCAGCGCGTCGTTCGCGTCGATCTCGAGCGCGCGCCGATGGAACGGGATCGCTTCGGCGAAGCGATAGTGACTCGAGATCGCGTCGCCGACGGTGCGCAACGCCTCGCCGTAACCCGGATCGATCGCCAGCGCGCGCGTGATCGCGGCTTCGCGCTCCTCGCTTCGACGCAGTAGGTGCAGCACGGCGGCACGCTCGGCGTGCGCTTCCTTCGCGTTCGGGTTCGACGCCAGCGCGCCGTCGAGGATCGACAGGGCTTCGCTGTAGCGGCCGTCGATCGTGCGCAACCGCGCCTTCAGCGTCAGCGCTTCGACGTCGTTGGGCTTGATCGCGAGCGCTTCGGCGATCTCGCGCTCGGCATCGCTGGTGTCTTGCACGTAGAAGTGCGTGCGGATGCGGCCGAGCTTCGCTCGCACCAGCGCCGGGTTCTGTTCGAGCGCGTCGCGATAGGTCGAGAACGCGCGCGGCTCGTCGCCCGCCATCGAGCGCGCGCGGCGATAGGCGTCGCCGAGCGCGACGAGGACGTCGGCCGTTCCGCGCTTCTCGCGCTTGCGCATGGCTTCGGCTTGGACCAAGTGCTCGGCCGCGAAGTCGAGAGCACCGATGGCCTCGTACAAGCGGCCAACACCGAGGAACAGATCGCTCTCCGCGCCGGTGCGCTCCGACGGCGACGCGGCGTTGACGAGTCGGACGACCCTCTGCGCAACGGCGCGCGCTTCGTCGTCGCGACCGCGGTAGCTGAGGACGTACGCGAGCACGGTCGCCGCGTCGAGGTTCTTCGGGTCCGCGTCGATCGCGGACAAGGCATACTCCTCGGCGAGATCGAGTCGACCGCGCTCGAACGCGTAGTCCGCGCGTCGTGCCGCGACGTCGGCGCGTCCTGCCACCGGACGTGCCGCGAGTTCGGCGTCGATCTCGTCGGCGGCCTCGTACTTACCCTGCGCGCGCAGCACCTCGAGCAACAACAGGCGCGCGTCGTCGCGCTCGGGCTGGTCCGCGAGCAGGCCGTACAGCGTTTCTTCGGCGCGGTAATGCACACCGGTGTCGGCGTCCCGCCGCGCGATCTCGAGTTCGTCGTCCTGCGCGATCGCCGACGACACCCAACCGCAAAGGAGTCCGAGGACCAGCGCGGGACGGGCGATGGATGCGGGACGCATGACACTCCTTCGAGCCAGGCCGCGCCGTCGTGGCTCGCGCCGCGCGCGAGCTTGGACGACGAGAACCGTGCGAATGCGGTCGGCCAAGTTACACTCGCGCGGCCGACGGAACGGGGTCTCGTCGACCACTCGTACGAATCGAACGCTCGACTGTTGACCCGAGGAGACCGAGACGATGCGTAACCGACGACCGACGATTCGTGCCGCGACGCTCGCCGGGGCGCTCCTCGGCCTCTGTGTAGCCCCGGCCGATGCTCAAATCTCGCTGCACTCGACCGGCGGCGGCACGATCAACGCGCTGACGACGATGACCGTCTCGGCGGCGCCGGGCACGCAGTACCTGCTGATCCTGTCGCTGAGCTCGGGGCCGACGGCTCTGCCGGCGCCGCATGCGCCGTCCTCGCTCGACGTCGGGTTCGACCTGCTCGATCTCTCGGTCGGGCTGCCCGGTTTCCTCGGCACGGTCCCCGTCGGCGGTTCGATCGACGTGCCGCTGTTCTTCCCACCCTTGCCGATCCTCGACGTCTTGACGCTGCACTTCCAAGCGGTGCGCATCGTCGGTGGCTTGATCGACGGCAAGTCGCAGCGCTGGGTGCTGACTCCGGCCATGCCGTTCGACAGCGAGCCCACGCTGACGTCGATGTCGGTGCGCCGCGCCGGCTACGCCGCGATCACACGCTCGGACGGCAAGGTGTTGCTGCTCGGCGGTGGCGACGACGGCATCGTCGCGAGCTACGGCCAAACCGCGGTCGATCTGTACGACCCGGCGACGCAGACGTTCACGCCGATGCCGCCGATGCTGGCGCCGCGCGTCTCGCACACGGCGACGGCGCTGAACGATGGGCGCATCCTGTTGACCGGCGGCGCGGACGCGTTCCCGATCGGCGAGCCGGTCGCGACCGCCGAGATCTACCACCCGTTCACGGGAGTCTCGGTCCCGGTCGGCAACCTCGCGGTCGCGCGCGGCCTGCATCAGGCCAACATGTTGCCCGACGGCCGCGTGCTGGTGTCCGGCGGAACCAGTTCGTTCATGAACGCGTTCGACATCATCACCAAGGCGCACAAGACCACCGAGATCTTCAACCCGGCGACGAACACGTTCTCGGCCGGACCGAACATGGCCGAGCCGCGCGTCGGCCATACGGCGACCGCGTTGCAAAACGGCAAGATCCTGTGCGCCGGAGGCTTCTCCTACACGACGTTGTTCTCGCTGCCCTACATCTCCGACAAGGGTCAGCTCTACACACCGAATGCCGGCGCGGGCACGTTCGGCAGCCAGAAGTCGATGTCGATCGATCGAGCCGGACACGCGGCCGTGCTGCTGCAGGACGGGCGCGTCGCGATCATCGGCGGCGCGACGTCGACGGGGGCGTCGATCCTCGCGCCGATCGAGGACAACACGATCGAGCTGTTCGACGAGACCATCGGGAGCGGGACGTTCGCATTCGACTCGTTCCTCTCGGTCGCGCGCGGGCTCGGCGCGGCCGTCGTGCTGCAGTCCGGCAACGTCGTGATCGCGGGCGGAGCGTACGGCAGCCTGTACGTGCCGACGCCGGACTCGACGATCGACGTCTACCACCCGAATTTCGGTCTACTCGCGACGTTTCCGATGACGCACGCACGCGCGAACGCGACGGCCGTGGCACTCAGCGACGGCACCGTCCTCGTGGCCGGCGGCGGCGAAGAGCCGAATCCGCAAGCGCCGACGCAAGTGATCTCGTTCGACAGCGCCGAGATCTTCCACCCCTGAACTCGCGGTCGCGCCGCGCGAATGGTTCCCTTCGACGACCGTTCGGACGCGGCGCGGCGTTTCTCCACATGTCCGCGCAGTAGCAACTCGCTGCGCGTTCGCTACGTTCCAGACCTCGCATCGCGTCCCCCGTACGGGCGCGAGACGCTCGTGTCGGTATCCGTTCCCGCCGGAGGCATCGTGATCCATCCCACCGCTGTCGTCGACCGTCGCGCCGAGATCGCGCAAGACGTCGAGATCGGTCCACACGTCGTCATCGACGGGCCGGTGAAGATCGGCCCGCGCACGCGACTCGTCGCGTTCGTGCATGTGTCCGGACACACCGAGATCGGCACCGACAACGTCATCCACCCGTTCGCCGTGATCGGTCACGAGCCGCAGCACCTCGGCTACAAGAACGAGCCGACGAAGCTGATCATCGGCAACGGCAACATCATCCGCGAACACGCCGAAGTGCACCGCGGCACGGTCCAAGGCTCCGGCGTCACGCGCATCGGCAACCAGAACTTGATCATGGGACACGCGCACGTCGCGCACGACTGCGAGATCCACGACCGCGTCACGCTCGTGAACGGCGCGCTGCTCGGCGGCCACGTCGTGATCCACGATCGCGCGTTCATCTCGGGCAACGTCGTGGTGCACCAGTGGTCACGCATCGGCACTTTGGCGATGGTCCAGGGCCTCGGCGGTGTCGGCAAGGACGTGCTGCCGTTCTCGATCGCGTCCGGCATCGACTCGATCGTCGGCACGAACGTCGTCGGGATGCGACGCGCCGGACTCGACGCCGACAAGCGCGAACAGATCCGCGAAGTGTTCCGCCTATTCTTCCACCTGCCCGTCCCCGACGCCGTCGCCGAGGCGACGCGCATGCCGCAGACGGCAGAGATCCAGACGATCCTCGACTTCATCAAGGGCACGAAGCGCGGTCTGTGCCGGTTCGGTCGGCGCGTGATCGCAGCGCGCCGCTTGATGCGTCAGGCGATGGACGAGGAGATCTGACCGACCGAGCGGCGCGCGGCGCGGCGCGCGACTCAAGGTCGCGGACTCACCCATTCTTCGCCGTCGGCGAAGATCTCTTTCTTCCAGATCGGCACGGTCTTCTTGAGCTCGTCGATCGTGAAGCGACAGGCCGAGAACGCCGCGTCGCGATGCGCGGCTTGGACCACGATCGCGACCGCGACCGCGCCGATCTCGAGCACGCCCGTGCGGTGAACGACGTCGATCGCTTCGACCTCGAAGCGCGACTTGGCCTCGGCCACCAGCCGGGCGAGCTCGCGCTCCGCCATCGACGGATACGCCTCGTACTCGAGGCGCACCACCGCACGTCCGTGCGTGTGATCGCGCACGCGGCCCACGAACAGCACGAGGCCGCCCGCGGCGGGGTCCGCACAGCGCTCGAGCAATCGCCCGACGTCGATCGGCTGATCAAGGAGAGCGATCATCTCAACCGCCGCTGACCGGGGGGATCAATGCCAGCGCGGCGCCGTCGCGCAGGGGCGTCGAAGGGGTCGCGTACGACTCGTCGACCGCGCACAAGAACCGCTGTTCGGAGAGTCCGGGCAGCCGCACAGCCAACGCCGTGATCGCGTCCGCGACGTTGGCGTCGGCGGCGAGGTCCAGCTCGAGCGCGGGAGTTCCGAATCGCTCGCGCAACGCGGCGAACAACAGCACGCGGACGCGCATGCTCGGGCTCAGAACGGGATGTCGCCGGACGCTTCGCCCTGCTGCCCGCCACCGGCGTTCGCATCGACGCCGAAATCGGTCGGATCGAGGTCGGCCGAGCCGCCGCCGTCCTGCGCCCGACCCTGGCCGCCGCCGAGGAACTCGAAGCGGTCGAGGACGACCTTGAGCTTCGAGCGCTTCTCGCCCTCTTTCGTCTGCCACGAGTCGTACTTCAGGCGGCCCTCGACGAAGATCGGGTTGCCCTTCTTGAAGTACTTGACGATCACCTCCGCCGTCTTGCCCCAGACCTCGATGTCGACGAACGTGACTTCTTCGCGCTTCTCGCCGTTCTGTGCCGTGTATTTGCGATTCGTGGCGAGACCGAGCTCCACCACCGATTGACCGCTCGGCAGGAATCGCTGTTGCGGATCGCGGGTCAGATTGCCCATCAAGAACACGCGGTTGAGCTGAGCCATGATTGCCTCTTTCGTTTGGGCCGGATGCTACCGGCGCCGTCGACGGGGGGAAAGTGCGCGCGCGCGACCACGATTTCGTGCGATTCGACTCAAGCGCGGACGCCGTGCCGGCCGAAGAGACGTGCCATCGGACGCCCCGGACCGGGGCTCCCAAGCAACGAACTCCGAGGTCGTCATGGTCGAACGAGTCAAGGACCGCCGCCGGCACCCGCGCGTCGATGGGAGCTTCGACGCGAAGATCACGTCCTCGAGCGCGCCGGTCGAGGCGACGGTCAAGAACGTGAGCATGTCGGGGCTGCTGCTGCATTCCGACAAGAAGGTCGAAGAGATGACGATGGTGAGCATGAAGCTCGTGCTCCCGTCGAAGTCCGGCCGCGCGGCTCCCAACGTCGCGTTCGACCTGACCGGCGCCGTCGTGCGCTGCCAGCCGGTCGGCAAGGGCAAGACGAAGAAGTTCGAACTGGCGGTGTACTTCACCGACCTGCCGGTCGAAACCCGCGGCGCCCTCGAAGAGTTCGTCCGCACGCGCCTCGACTGAATGACGTCGACGTGGGCTCCGTGTGACCGGCGCTCGCGGCATGTCCGATCACCACGCGCGGGATCCCGGCGAGGTCGATCGCGCATTCGACGCGCGCGAACAACTCCGATTGCTCGAATCGCCGCGTCACGACCTCGGCCTGTCCCGCGCCGATTTCGACCATCAACGCCCCGCCGGGTCGCAAGCCGTTCCGTGCGCACGTGAGCAGTGCGTCGTAGATCGCCGGAAACGGGCCGCTCGCTCCGCGTAACGCGAGGTCGGGCTCGTGCGAGGTCTCCGGATCGCATCGATCCCCGGGCTCGACGTACGGCGGATTCGAGACGATCAGATCGAAACTCTGCGCGGCGCTCCACGCTTCGAGCGCGACCGCATGGGCTTCGAAGCGCTCGCCTGCGCCGAGCGCGGACGCGTTGGCCCGCGCGCAGTCGACGGCACCATCGCTGGCGTCGATCGCGACGCATCTCAGCCGAGGCTGTTCGAGCACCAGCGTGATGCCGATGCACCCCGATCCGGTGCCGACGTCGAGGACGTCCAACGGCCCATCACGTCCACGCGACCAACTCAATGCCTGCTCGACCAAAGTCTCGGTTTCGGGGCGCGGCACCAGCACGCGCGCGTCGACGCGGAACGCGCGGCCGAAGAACTCCTTGCTCCCGACCAGATAGGCAACGGGAACGCGCCGTGCCCGCCGACGCAAGAGGTCGGCGAACACGGCGCGTGACTGCGCATCGATCGGTTCGTCGTCGCGCGCGACCAACGACGCGCGCGAGACACCGAGCACGAAGCCGAGCAACACCTCGACGTCGAGGCGTGCTTCGGTGAGACCACGCCGCGCGAGCGACGTGGCCGCGCGCTCGAGCACGCGACGCAGCGTGCGGTTCGAGCGCGCCGTCATCGGGACGCTTACTTCTTGCCGGCGCGCGAGGTCTTGCCGGACGCGACCGCGGGCTTTTGCGCCGGCTTCATCGCCGACGCGAAGCTCTTCAACAGCGTCAGCGAGATGATCGACGAGCCGATCAGGATCAGCAGGAAGCCACCGCCCAGACCCTGGACGAGCAGTTCGAGCATCGGGAACTGGTAGGCGCCGCCCCAATCGAAGTCGGGCACGGCGACGTCGAACAACTTGAACCACGCCCAGCCGCAGAACACGAGCATCAGGAACACGCCGCCGAGGCCGGTCAGACGACGCTCGCGGATGCCGTTGATCTGGCTGTTCGCGATCGCGAGCGCGAGCATCAGCACGATGCAACCCATGAACGTGTGGTTGCCCGGGCGCGGAGCCGGCAGCAAGAGCGCCTGAGCGGCGACGCGCTCGGCTTCCTGCGCGGCCGCGGCGGCCTCGTCCAGCGCCGCGGCGCCGGTGCCGACCTTCGCCGCCAGCTCCTTCATGTTCTTCTCGTTGATCGCGGCCGACGAGTCGACGTTGGTGTCGACCTCGAGGAACATCGACTTGAGCAGGTGCGGTCCGAACGGCAGGAACGTGCCGATCAGCACCAGCAGCGCGCCCCACAGGAACTTGTACTGCTGCGGGAACGCACGCTGCGGCGCGGCCGCGGCTTCCGGTGCGGCCGACGGCGCGGTCGGTTGACTCTGCGCCGCGAGATCCTGGTTGTCGCTGACGTCGTTCATGGGAGACCTTTCGTTGCGAGAAGGGATTGCGTTGGTCGTTGGCTGGCTGAATGCAACCGATGCGGACGTCCGCATCAAGTTCGCGCCAGCCCCTTCAGTCGTTCGTCGATTTCGTGCCTCTTCAACCGGTCGAGCAAGTCGTCGAGATCGCCATCGATCACGCGGTCGAGCGTGTAGTTGTCTTTCAGCCGGTGGTCGGTGACGCGGTTCTGCGGGAAGTTGTACGTACGAATGCGCTCGCTGCGGTCGCCGGAACCGACCTGAGCCCGTCGGGACTCGTCGCGTTCGGTACGTCGCTTGGTTTCCTCGAGTTCGTACAACCGCGCGCGCAGCACGCGCATCGCTTTGGCGCGGTTCTTGTGCTGGGACGCTTCGTCCTGGCACTGGACCACGAGGCCGGACGGCAGGTGCGTGAGGCGGACGGCCGACGACGTCTTGTTGACGCTCTGACCACCGGGTCCGCCGGAGCGATACGTGTCGAAGCGGATGTCCTCGACACGCAGTTCGACATCGACGTCCTCAGCGTCCGGGAGGACCGCGACGGTCGCGAGCGACGTGTGGATGCGGCCCTGCGCTTCGGTGTCCGGAACACGCTGGACACGGTGGCCACCACTCTCGAGGTGCAGACGGTCGAACGCGCCGGATCCCGCCACGGCGAAGACGACTTCCTTGAAGCCCTTCACTTCGGACGGTGCCGCGGACAGCACCTCGACCTTGAACCCGTGGCGTTCGGCGTAGCGCGTGTACATGCGGAACAGGTCGGCCGCGAACAACGTCGCTTCGTCGCCCCCGACTCCTCCTCGGATCTCCATGATCGCGTCGCGCTGGGCGTTCGGATCGTCGTCGACGAGCAACCGACCGAGCTTGTCCCCGAGTTGCGCGATCGAGTGCTCGAGTTGCGGCAGCTCGGCGCGCGCGAGTTCGCAGAGTTCGACGTCGCCGCCGTCCTTCAGGAGCTGCACGGCTTCGTCGCGCGACCGCAACATGCGTTCGAACTCGCGGTACGGCTCGACGATGCGCACGAGCTGCGCCCGCTCGCGCAGCAATTGCCGCGCGACCTCCGGCTTCGCGAACGCGTCTTGGGATTGAAGCCGTTGCTCCACGTCCTCGAAGCGCTGCGCGAGTTGCCGGAGTTTGTCGAGCATCGACCTGTGCGACGCCGGCCCGCCCGGTCAGGACTTGGCGGCGGCGGTCCCGTACTTCTTCAAGAACTTCTCGACGCGACCCGCGGTGTCGACGAACTTCTGCTTGCCCGTGTAGAAGGGATGGCAGGCCGAGCAGATTTCGACGTGGATCTCCTTCTTGGTCGAACGCGTCACGAACGTGGATCCGCAGCCGCAGACCACCTTGCAGTTGATGTACTCGGGATGAACGCCGGCCTTCATGACCGAACCTCGCATCGTCGTCCCGCCGCCGGAGCCGTGAACGAACGGATTGGCCGTCGGTTCACCCCGGGTCTGGGGCATGGGGGAAAAAGGCGGGAGTCTACGGCCGAAAGGTCGGGCGCTCAACAGCCGGGCCGAAGAAGTCGCGGGATCGGGCGGCCGGAGCCTTGAATCGGCGCTCGGTTCAGGGGCCGATCCTGCGCGGAAGGTTCGGCTTGAAGTCGTCCGGCCCGGGGGTGCGCGTCAACACCTCGTGCGGGATCCAGACCAGCGCGCCTTCGTTCAACCCGTGGCGCTCGAACCACCCCCCCGCCACTTCGAGCACGAACCGCGCCGGCGCCGTCGATGCGTACACCCCCGGGCGCTCGTCGAACGGCAGCGCGTTGCGGCACAGGGTCACGATGCGACCGCTTTCGCTCAGGTACGCGATGTCGAGCGGGATCCGCGTGTTGCGCATCCAGAACGACCGCGGCTCCGAACCCGGGAACAAGAACAGCATGCCGCGATCGTCGGGCAACTCGGGGATGAACATGCAGCCGTACGCTCGCTCGTCGCCCGAATCCGCGACCTCGACGGTCAACGCGATCTCGCCGACCTTGATCGATGCGATGTCGAACGCGGGCCGCGGCAGATCCGCCGGAACCGCGCTGGTGCTCGGCACGACGGGTTTGGGGTCGTCCCCGTGCGAACCGCACGCGACGACGGCGACGATCGACACCAATCCGAACCAGGAACGCGCGACGTTCACGACGAACCTCCTGCGCGCGCGAGATCCGCGCGCCACGCGTCCCATTCGACCAGGAACGTCTCGCTCGGGAAGCCCACCACGTTGTCGAAGGACCCGTCGAGCCGGGTGACGAACCGATCCGCGTTCTCTTGGATCGCGTAGCCGCCGGCCTTCCCGAACGGCTCGCCGCTGGCGACGTACGCGTCGATCTCGGCCGCCGTGAGGGCGCGCATCGTGACGCGCGTGGTCGTCGCACTGACGCGTTCGAGTCCGGTCCCGGCCCGCACCAAGGCCAAGCCGGTGATGACCTCGTGCGTGGAGTCGGCCAGGATCTCGAGGAATCGGCGCGCTTGCGCGGCATCTTCGGGCTTGCCGAGCAAGCCCGCTCGCGTCGCGACCACGGTGTCGGCACCGATGACCGTCCCCGCACGCGTGCGCGCCGCGACGGTCCTCGCCTTCTCGCGCGCGAGTCGCATCGCGACCTCGCGCGGCGACGCGCCGGGCGTGGGCGTCTCGTCGATGTCGGCGGGATCGATCCGGTACGCGAAGCCGAGTCGATGCAGGATCGACTTGCGGCGCTCGGAAGCGGACGCGAGCACGATCGGCAATCGTGGATCGCTCGCGTCCGCGTCCCTCACAGGCCCTTGTGGATCAAATACTGGAAGCGGTAGCGATCTTCCTCTTCGACGAGGTCGTCGAGCATCTTCTTCGCGACGTTCGCGCTCGCGGTCTTGCGCACGAGGCCGAGGCGCTCGAGCTCCTTGAACGCGTCCATGGACAGCACCGTGCCGCCGGGATTGGGGTGCAGCTCTTCGTAGTACTGGAGCAGGACATGCAGGATCGACTTCCCGAGCGGATCGAGCGTCGACAGGATCTTCGACCGCTGCGTCGCTTCGAACATCCGCACGAAGTTCAGGTCCTTCTTGTGGAAGTCGTAGAACAAGCGCGACAACAGCGCGAGCATGCGCGAGACCTTGTCGTCGAGGTCGTCGAGATCGACGTCCTCGAGCACCGCCACGATCTCCTTCGGAGTCGCGACGCGGAGCTCGTTCCACTCGACGTACTCGGCCTGCAGGATCGACAACGCCCTCTGGGCCTTCTTGTGGTCGTTGCCTTCACGCAGGATCAAGAACAGCGCCTGCTCGAGCGGCGGCGCGTCCTTCAGCAGTTGGAGTTTTCCGTACTGCTTCTCGAGCTTGTCGAGGTGGGCCTTGAGCTTCTTCGGGGCGCCCGGCACCACGTCCTTGCCCTTCGTCGTCATGAAGCGGCCTGGGCCTTCTGGTAGACGCCGGTCTTCTTGAACAGCATGTGCACGATCTCGGTCGGCTTCGCGCCCTTCGACAACCAGTGGCGCGCGCGGTCGACGTCGACGCGCAGCTTGCGCGCCGGGTCGTCCGTCAGCGTCTCGTAGATGCCGAGTTCTTCGATCGCGCAACCGTCACGACGCGTGCGGCTGTCGAACACACAGATGCGGTAGGACGGGCGGTTCAGTCGCCCCAGGCGCTTCAAACGGATACGGACGGCCATGATGCTCCTTTCGAGAGTCTTCGGGATTCGTGCCGGCGACGTCAGCGTCGGCGGCGGTTCTGTTTCTTTCGATCGCGTTCCATCTTGCGTTTGGCGCGCAGGAGATCGCCTTTCTTGCGCATCTCCTCGATCACTTGCGCCTTGTGTTGTTTCGCTCCGCTCATGCCCGGCATGAAGCGCGCGGCCATCTTGCCCATGAGGCCGGACTGGCTCTTCAGCTGCTTCATCATCTGTCGCATGCCGGCGAACTGCTTGACCACGGCGTTGACCTGATCGAGCGAGTTACCGCTGCCGCGCGCGACGCGCCGTCGGCGATCGACGTCGAGCACGTCGGGACGCAGGCGCTCTTCGCGCGTCATCGAGCAGATCACGGCCTCGACGCGGTCGAGTTGCTTCTCGTCGATCGGCGCGTTCTGCAGTTGGGCGCCGAGACCGCCGGGCAGCATCGCGAGCACGTCCTTCAGCGGGCCGAGCTTCTTCATCGAGCGCAGTTGGAACAGGAAGTCCTCGAACGTGAATTCGTCCGTGAGGAGCTTCGTGACGGCTTCTTCGGCCTGCTTCTCGTCGACGACCGATTGCGCCCGTTCGACCAGCGAGACGACGTCGCCCATGCCGAGGACGCGCGACGCCATGCGGTCGGCGTGGAACTCCTCGAGTTGATCGAGCTTCTCGCCGAGACCGACGAACCGCACCGGCGCGCCGGTGACGTGACGGATCGAGATCGCGGCGCCGCCGCGCGTGTCGCCGTCGAGCTTGGTCAGGATCACGCCGTCGAGCGCGAGGCGTTCGTGGAACGCGCGCGCCGAGTTCACGGCGTCCTGGCCCGTCATCGCGTCGCAGACGAAGAACACGTGGTGCGGCTTCGCGCGCGCCTTCACGGCGGCGACTTCTTGCATCAGCGGTTCGTCGATGTGCAGGCGGCCGGCGGTGTCGAGGATGACGACGTCGTGGCCGTTGGCGCGCGCGAACGGGATCGCTTCGGCGCACAGATCGGGCGGCGTCACGCCGGTCTTCGCGAGCACCGGGATGCCGAGCTGCTGACCGAGCACCTTCAACTGTTCGATCGCGGCCGGTCGTTGCAAGTCGGCGGCGACGAGCAGCGGTTGACGGCCACGCTTCTTCAGCAAGTTCGCGAGCTTGCCTGCCGTCGTGGTCTTACCGGAGCCTTGCAGGCCCGCGAGCATGATCACCGTCGGACCGTGTTGGCCGATCACGAGCGGCTTGTCGCTCGCCATCGCGGCCGTGAGCACGTCGTGGAAGATCTTGATGATCTGCTGCGCCGGCGTGACCGACTCGATCACCTTCTCGCCGACGGCGCGGTTCGTGACTTCGTCGATCAGATCCTTCGCGACCTTGAAGTGCACGTCGGCATCGAGGAGCGCCTGGCGGATCTCGCGCAGGCCATCCTGAATGTTGCCGTCCGTCAGCTTGCCGCCGCGCTGGAAGCGGGCGAACACCTTCTGGAGGTTCTGGTTGATCGATTCGAACACGACGCGACGCGAACGCCTCGAGCGACGACGGGACCGACGCGGCTGCCGACCACCCTGGCCGGAACCGGCGAAAGAATCGGGCGTTATACCGGGCTCGGCGCGGGCCTACAAGCCGCGACACTCACGCGCCTTGACGGCGGAAGACGGCGTCCCAGCGCGGCAAGAACGCCCGACGCTCGTCCGACGTCAGGTGTGGATCGAAGCCGAGATCCTCGTCCGTCAAGCAGCACAGCGTCTCGTCGGCTGCTTCGCGGATCTCCGGGATGGGATCGTCGATGAGTGCGACCAAGTGCCGGCCGAGCTTCGGGAGCTCGAAGCGGCCGAGCGCATGCAAGGCCAGGAGTCGGCGTTCGAGTGGTTCACTGGCGTCGCACGCCACGGCGACCACCGGACGCAGGACATCGGCCTCGAGCGGTCGCTCGCGCAGCTCGCGCGTGACGGAGAAGACCGCCGCATCCCTGCTCTGCATCAGGAATTCGGTCAGCGCTTGGGCAAGAGCGTCGAGCCCGGGGCGCCCCGAGCCAGCAAGCCGCGCGGCCGCTGCCGCTCGCACGGCCGGTGCCCCACGCCGCAGCGCCTCAGCGAGCAACGGCACGGCCTGTTCGGGGTCACGCGGCAGGGCCGGGAGCGCCGCCCACGCGGGTTCACTGCCGTCGACTTCGACCTCTTGATGGGTGTACACCGCCGAGCCGCCCGCCCCGGTCCCGGCGCGCAGCGTCCGCTGCTCGGCCAGGATCAGGCGCGCGCGCTCGGCGTCGGCGGGATCGAACACGAACTCCGTGAACGGGGTCCCCGGCACCGATCGCGGCAGGAACGCGACCTCGGCTTCCATCAGCGCCTCCCGCGCCACCGTGGCCGCCATCGGGTCCGCCATGAGCAGCATCACCGCGGCCGCCGTCGCCCGTCCGCCTCCAGGCGCCGTCAACGGAACCTCGCAATCGGGGCAATCCGCGGCGAAGTCCTCGAACTCCTGCGCGCACTTCGGACACGTCTTCATGTCGCCCTCGCGAGCATCGGGCCGAGTGCTTTTCCGCCAAGGACGTGGAGATGCAGGTGCGGAACTTCCTGTCCGCCGTGCTCCCGCACGTTCACGATCAGGCGATAGCCGCGCTCCGCGATGCCGAGCTGCTCGGCCACCTGACGAGCCGTCTGCATCATGCGCCCCATCAGGTCTCGGTCGCCATCCGCCGAATCGGCAACCGACGCGATGTGCTTGCGCGGAATGACCAAGACGTGGATCGGCGCACGTGGCGCGATGTCGTGGAAAGCCATCACTGCGTCGTCGGCCTGGACGACCTTGGCGGGGATCTCCCCCGCCGCGATCTTGCAAAACACGCACGCCATGGTCGACACCCGCTTTGTTGGCCGAGCTTGACGGCAATCGGCCGCTACCTAGAATCCCCCGGTTTGAACGTCGAAGGTTCAACTGCTGGTGGGGAGTGCACCTGCGCGGACTCTAGCTCGCGCCCCTTCCCAGGTTCAATTGGACGCAGTGCACCTTCTACGGAGGACGAAGACGACCGATGGCCCAAGACGTCGCGCTCGAGATCAACGTCGAGGAACTTCTCCGCCGCGATCCGCTCACGGTCTCCGACTGCATGGAGCTGCGGCGCGAGCTGTTCCGCACCGACAGTGCACGTGAGAACTTCCTCGCGTTGCTCGAACAGAAATACCCGTCCGGCGCCCGCGATCCGGAAGTCGCGTTCCGCCGTGGCGTCGGGCTCTACTGCGCCGGCCGCGTCGCGGCTGCGCAGCCGATCCTGCTCGCGACGAAGCACGCACTCGCGCAGTACCTCGTCGGCCAGGCCGCGCTCGATCGCAACGATTTGATCGTCGCGAAAGCTGCGTTGGAGAAGGTCGGCGGTTCCGATCAGCCCAACGAGTACCGCATGGCGTACGGAGATCTGCTCGCGCGGATCGCGGACGAAGCCGGGCTCGAGAAACTCATCGCGTTGTTCCGCAAGGCCGACGCCGAAGGTGCGGATACCGCATTCCTCGAAGGCCGCCTCGAAGAGATCCGGGGGAGCTACGCGCAGGCCGTCGCGCTGTACGAGCGCGCAGTCTCGATCCAACCCGACCACCGCGGCGCGCGGTTCTACTTGGCGTACCGCCTCGATCTGCTCGGTCGGGACGTCGAAGCGATCCAGCACTACGAACGCCTGAAGCAGGTGTTCCCGGTCTCGATCGGCGCGCTGTTGAACCTCGGCCTGCTCTACGAAGACGCCGAGTCCTACGACCGCGCGTCGTCCTGCTACAAGCTCGTGCTCGCGGCCGATGGGTCGAGCGAGATCGCGCGCATGTTCTACAAGGACGCCGAAGTCTCGTACGACATGTACTACGACGAGGAAAAGGAGCGCAAGGACGACAAGCGCGCTCAGATCCTCAAGATCCCGGTCACCGACTTCGAACTCTCGGTGCGCTCGCGCAATTGCCTGGCTCGGATGAACATCCGCTCGCTCGGCGACTTGATCCGCAAGACCGAAGCGGAATTGCTCTCGTTCAAGAACTTCGGCGAAACGTCGTTGAACGAGATCAAGGAGATCCTGCGCTCGAAGGGCTTGCGTCTCGGCATGCAGAGCGACGACGACGATCGCCGTCGCCGCACCAAGCGCCCGGTCGATCTGGACGCGGTGCGTTCGAAGGGCGTCGCCGAACTCGATCTTTCGGTGCGTTCGCGCAAGGCCCTCGACAACCTCGGCGTCGGCACGGTCGGCCAGCTGTGCGAGATCAGCGAAGAGCAATTGCTCGCCTGCAAGAACTTCGGCCAGACCTCGATGAACGAGATCAAGAAGAAGCTCGCGGACCTCGGACTCAGCCTGCGCAGCTGATCGCGAGACCGGGTCGTCGCGCGAAGTGCTCGCGCGACGACCTCCAAGCGTCGTTCGTTCGCGCGACGCCACGTGCCAGACGAGCATCGCGGTGCGATTCGGAGTGCGTCGCCGATGCTGGAGTTCGTCCAAGGTCCGATCGAGCGCATCGTCGACGACGCGGTCGTGATCCGCTGCGGGACGTTCGCCATGCGAATCCGCGTTCCGCGCGGAGCCAGCGACGGCCTGAAGATCGGCGACGACAGCCGGTGGTACAGCCAACTCCTGCTGCGTGAGGAGTTGTTCGCGTTGTTCGGCTTCCGCACGGAGTCCGAGCGCGACTTGTTCAACGTGTTGCGGAGCGTCAGCGGCCTCGGGCCCGAGAAGGCGTTGCTGCTGCTCTCGGCTATGCGCCCGGCCCAGCTCGCCACGACGATCCGCAACGAAGACAAGGCGCGCCTGCGCACGGTGAAGGGCATCGGTGATCGCCTCGCCGATCGCCTGATCGTCGAGTTGAAGGACGGTCTCGACGAGTTCCTCAGCGCCGACGGTGCGACGTCGGCCGACGAGCCGCAGTCCTTGCGCGACGTGTCGCGCGCACTCCAGCAACTGGGCTATTCGCGCGCCGACGCCGAAGCCGCGGCGACGCAGTGCGTGAAGGCCGCACCGAAGGACGCCTCGTTCGAGACCATCCTGAAGGCCGCGTTGCGATCGCTTCAGCGCGGGGCCGCATCGTGATCGAAACGCGATCCCGAGCGCGGCGAGGGGCGTGCCCCGACGTCGCCGGAGCGTTATCCTCCCGTCGTCGTCGTCGTCGTCTCTCTCTCCGAATCGCCGTCCTTGCCGCCGAGGATCTCGCCGCATGATGTTCTCTCCCGCGTGCATGCTGCTCGCCGTGACGGGCATGTTCGTGCCTGCGCAGAACGACGGATCCACGCCCACGCCGAGCTCTCCCGCCCCACTCGATCTGGTCGCGATCGCCAAGGCCGAGGCCGTTCGCGAGCGCGCTGCGATCGAATCCAAGGTCGGCGAGATCGTCGTCGACTTGCGCAAGTCGTCCGACGACACGTTGGGCTTCATCCAGACCCGCATCGAGGAGCTCGCGAAGCTCGGAGCTCCCGCCGTGCGCGCCACCCTCGCGGTCATGGACCACGGCGACGCCGACCCTGGCAGCGTCAACGCGGGCGTGAACGCCGCGAGGGCGATCGCACGCAGTGGCGCCGTGGGGCTCGTCGATCAACTTCGAACGCTGGGTGCGAACGGCAAGCGCTACGGACGCCGCAACGCGGTGCTCGCGCTCGGCCTGTGCGGCGACGCGACGTTGGTCCCGTTCTTGACCGAGCGGTTGGCCGACGCCGAAGCCGAGGTCGTCCGCGAAGCCGTGGTCGCACTCGGTCGCGTCGGCGCCGAGCAAGCCGAACCCCTCCTCGTTCCATTCCTGCAGTCCGCCGACGCCAGCTTGGTCGCCGCAACGATCACCGCACTCGCCGAGACCGAGGTGAAGACGAGCGCCGCCGACGTGGTCGCGCGGATCCAGAGAGAACTCGCGACCACCCCGCCCAGCGACGTGCTCGTGCGCGCAGGCGTCACGTTCTTGGAAAAGCGCCCGTCGGCCGCCGGCATCGGCCCGCTCGAGCAAGTGCTGCTAGGCGGTAACACCGATGTCGGCCTGCGTAGCCAGGCGGTAGCGGGACTCATGGCGACTGCGCGCAAGGACTCGAACACGCGCAAGGACGTCCTGCGCGTACTGCGCGACTCGATCAAGCTGCTCCCGCGCGGTCCGATGCGCGAAGCCGCCAAGGGCATGAACGAACTCGGTGACGACTCGGGAGTGAAGATCGTCACCGAAGACCTCGATCGGCAGATCGAGAAGAACGGGTCCAACGTCAGTGCGCGCTACAAGCGTGCCGACCTCCTGCTCGACTTCGGCAAGTGGAAGGAAGCGAACCGCGACCTCAAGGAAGCGCTGAAGGTCGATCGAGACCCTGCGGATCCGGAATGGCTCAACCTCGCCCTGGCTCGGTCGTTCGCGGGCATGGGTCGCTACAGCGACGCGTCCAAGCACGTCTCGAAACTCGAGCGCACGGACGTGACTCAATTGCCGGCCCAATACTCCGAGTTCCTCCCGATGTTGAACGACTCGCGCTACGAGAAGGCCTTCGCCGCCCCCACCGGGAAGTGATGACGGTCCCGCGTTTGCTTCGGTCCGGACCGAGGCCGTGCACGATTCCTCGGTGAATGGCTGAAACCACGCTCGGTTCGACACCCGAATCGAGCCCTGGTGAGGGCGAGCACGGCGAGGGCCCGATGGAACACGCCACACCACGCGAACCGCAGGGGATGCGCCGACGATGACTCGCACCGTGATCGCCTGCGTCATCCTTCTCGCGCTCGGCGGTGGCGCCGTGTGGCTCGCCGTCGGCGGTGATGGCGGCGGCCGCGCGACCTCCAGCACCAACGCGTCGGGACCATCGTTCGACGAGCGCTTCCCCGACTCGCGCTCGTGCCAACCCTGCCACCAAGAAGTGTTCGACGAGTGGAAGGACTCTCAGCACGCCATCGCGTTCGTCAATCCGCTGGTGCGCCGCGAGGACATGGCCGACGGCTTCCGCAAGAAGGACTGCATTCCGTGCCATGCGCCGCGGCCGGTGTTCGAAGCGGGACTCGGAAAGTCCGCGCGCGTCCTCACGCGCGAGACCGCACGCGCCGAAGGTGTCGACTGTCTGTCGTGCCATCGCGCCGGTGACGGCGTCGCCGCATCGCGCCCGGGATTGACCGGAGCCTGCAATCCGGTGTTCCGCGCGGAGCTCACCAGCACCGATCTGTGCGCACCGTGCCACAACCAGCACAACACGATCGACGAATGGGAAGCCAGTGCGCCGACGCTTCGCGGCGCGAACTGCAACCACTGCCACATGCCGGAAGTCGACCGGCCCGCGACCGCGACGCGGCCTGCGCGCAAGGGACGCTCGCACGCATCGCACGGCGGCAAAGATGCCACGGTGCTCGCGAGCGCCGCGACGGTCGACTTCACGGTCGGCGCCGCGCAAGACGGCAGCCCCGTGCTCGACGTCGTGTTGACGAACTCGGGCTGCGCCCACAACTTCCCGACCGATGCGCGACATCGAGCCGTCGACTTGGTCGTGCAGTTGCTCGGCGCGCAAGGCGAATACGTCGGGCCGACCGCGAAGCTCGGGCCCGGCGAAGAAGGCGGGAACGCGCGCTTGCGGCTGCGCAATCCGTATCGAGACGAGTTCGGCAAGACCAACACGCAGCTCGCGTCGGGACAGAGCACGACGCTTCGCGTTCCACTCGTGCCCGGCGCGACGTCGGCCGAAATCCGTGTCCTGATGAAGCGCACCCCATTCCTTTCCGACGCGGAGGCTCACGTTGTCACGACGCGTACCGCGAAGTGGTGATCGGCGCTGTGCGGCGCTGTGCGCGGCACTGATCGTCGCGGGCTCACTGCACGCGTGCGACGATTCGAGTCCTCCGAGCGCGCCCGCTGCGGTCTCGCTCGAGCAGAATCGGCGTGAGGACTTCCTCTGGGCCGATCGCTTGGCGATCGCTCCGGACGTCGCGAAGGTCGAGCGACCGCCCGCGAGCGCGCCGTGGGCTGCGCGGATCGCGGCGGCGACGTGGGACGATCTCGAGGGGCTCGCGCACGAGTGGCCGCGCGGCGACGCCGCGGCCCGCGTCGCGCTCGAAGACGCGCTGAGATCCGCGGCCGCGCCGATGACTCGCGCGTTGGCCGCGACGCTGCTCGGCGGACTCGGCGATCCAGCCGCTGCTGGTCCGTTGTGCGTCGCGATCGACGATCCCGACGCGATCGTCCACGTCGCGGCGATCCGCAGTCTCGCGACGTTGCGCGTGCCGTGGACGATGCCGCGCTTGATCAAGACGTTCGGGCGCTACGTGATGCATCCGAGCCTCATCGCGCGCGTCGAAGCTGCCGCCGCGCTGCTGCGGTTTCGCAACGTGTCGGGCGTGCCGCTGTGCCTGCGCGTGCTGAAGGAACACACGCGCTTCGAGGACAGTGTCGCTCGGGAGTGGCCGCGGTCGACGCGCGTCGCGTTCGAGAAGGAATCGGCGTTGGCGGCCCTGGCGACGTTGACGGGCGACACGTACGGCTACGCGGCCGACGCGCCGGTCGCCGTTCAGGAGCGAGCGATCGAACGCTTCGACGCGTGGTGGACGGAGCATCGCGACCGACTCGTGCGCGATCAACCCCGATACGACGACGCGGCACTGCTCGCCAAGGTCGATCAGCTCGTGCAAGGACTCGACGTCTATCAAGTGAGTACGTCGGACGACGCTCGCTTCGTCCTCGAACGCCTTGGTCCGCGCATGCTCGACGTCTACGTCACCCACTTGATCGACCCGAGTGTGTACGTGCGCGCGCACCTTCTCGACGTCATCGCTGTCATCGCCCGCGACGCCGACGCACCGAGCCCCGCGTCGCGCGCCGCACTCGAGCGCGCACTGGGCGACGCTTCGGCCGCGGTGCGGACTCAAGCGGTGCGCGTGTTCGGCGGGTTTCGACGTGCCGACCTGCTGCCGACGGTCGCGCGGGGTTTGCAAGACCGGGACGCCTCCGTCCGTGTGGCCGCGGCGCAAGCGCTCGGCGACAGTGGCTTGCGCGAGGCCTGGCCATGGCTCGAACCGCTCGCCGCGCGCGCGCAGCGCGACGAACTGTGGGCAACCGCCCAGCTTTCCTTGATCCGGCTCGGCGCAACCGAACGCGTCGATGAATTGCTGCAAATGCTTGCGGCAGAAGATGTTGTCGACCAGTCGGCCGCTCTGGAAGCGCTCGGATCCCTGGGCGCACCGATCGGGTCGTTCCCCTTGGGCGGAACTCCCGACGAGCGCGACGCCGCACGACAGGCGCTTCGAACGTGGTGCGACTCTCGCTTCGCCGCGCGGACGTCGCAGGACGCCCCCACGCCGGGACCCGACGAAGCGAAGTAGAATTGGGGAAAGCCTCCGAGACCCACGCACGTAAGAACAGCGTGAGTTCGTGAGTCCATCGCGCTTTCCTCGTGGGGACTGCCATGTACACCGCTCGAAATGCGTCTTCGATTCGATCACTTTCGGTCGCCGGAACGGTCGCCGTGCTCACGCTCGCGATCCTGGCGTTCGGAGATGCCGCGTTCGCCGGCGGCAAGAAGGGCGGCGGCGGCAGTAGCAACGGCGGATCGCGCGGCGGCGGCGGCTCTTCCGAGTCGATCTCCAGCGGCGGACGTGGCGGCGGCTCCGTCGGCGGCGGCGGAAACCGAGGCGGTGGCGGCGGCGGCTCCGTCTTCAGCGGCGGCGGCAGCCGTGGCGGCGGTGGTGGCGGCTCGAGCGGCGGTCTTGTCGGGCGTGGCGGCGGCGGCGGCTCGCGCCCGAGTGGTGGTCACTCGGCCGGTTCGCGCAGTAGCGGCGGCGGCAGCAACGCTCCGCGTGTTCCGTTCTCGTCGTCGGGCTCGACCTCGCGTGGCCCGACCTTCGGTTCGCCGTCCAACGGCGGATCGTCCGGCGGAACTTCGAACACGCCGAACGTGGGCAGCCCGCCACGAAACGTGCCGTCGTACGGCTCCCGTGGCTCGAACGGAGGCTCGACGTTCACGCCGCGCAGCGGCGGACAGGTCGCCACGCCGAACACGAATCCCACGCCCCGATCGAATCCGGGCACGATCTCGCCGAGCCCGTACTCGCCTTCGCGCGGCACGGTGCGCGCTGCGACGGGCAGTCGCTCGATCGACTTCGGCTCGCGACCGTCGACGTCGACGACTCGCGTCACCGAGGACGCCGGGCGACTCGGCCGCACGATGGACACGGGCTCGTTCACGCCGCGCTCGACGACGGCCGCGGACACGCAGAGCCGCGTCCGCTCGCTGAACGACTCCACGCGCGCGCGCGCCGAATCGACGTTCCTGAATCGCAGCCGCATCTCCGCGACGAACGACGACTATCGCAAGTCGATCGCGCGCTCGAGCTTCGAACGCGCCGAGTCGGCACGCCGCGCCGATCAAGCTTCGGCGGGCGCCGGCGGTGGCGCCGCGCAAGACGCGCTGAACCAGGACGTCTCCGCCGACTCGATCAAGCAATGGTCGAAGGCGAGCTCGTCGAAGTACCAGTACAAGTACAAGTACAAATACAAGTACAAGTACAAGTACAAGTACCACCATGGCTCGGACTGGAACTGCTCGTTCTGGCACGCCGGATTCGGGCCGTACTTCGGGCTCAACTACTACGGCGGCAGCCACTTCTGGTTCGGTCTGTCGTTCGGTTACAGCCCGTGCTACTCGCCGTGGTGGTGGTGCGATTGGTGGCCCGCGTACCCGGTCTATCCGACGTACGTGACCTACGTGCCGACCTACGTGCCCGTGGTCGAGTCGAGCACGGTCTATTACGTGCCGGCCTACGACGCGCCGCCGGCCGACGTCGTCTACCCGTCCAGCGGCGCGCCGTCGAATCCGATCGCGGAAGGCGCTGCGCAGCTCCCCGAGCAACCCATGGACCCCGAGTTCGCCCGCGAACTCGACGCGCTCGCGAGCAACGCGGACGCGGTCGCGTTCCTCGAGTCCGGCGCCCGTGAGTTCCGCGAGGGCAACTACCCGGGCGCGGCCGACGCGTTCCGCAAGGCGATGCTCGCCGAGCGCAACAACGCCGTGCCGAAGTTCGCGATGGCCCACTCGCTGTTCGCACTCGGTGAGTACAGCTACGCGACGTTCCTGATCCGCCGCGGCATGGAACTGTTGCCGACTTGGCCCTCGGTCGGCTCGGACCTCCGTGATCTCTACCCGGATCCCGAAGCCCTGACCGAGCACAAGCTCGCGCTCGACGTGTTCGCCGAGACCAACGCCAAGGATGTCGACGCCAAGGTGCTGCGCGCGTACGTGGCGTTCTTCACCGGCGAACTCGACGTCGCCGAAAGCAGCTTCCGCGAGGTCCTGGCGCTCGACCCGACCGACAAGGTGGCCGATCGGTTCCTCGTGCGGATCGCCGAGATCCGCGCGCTGCTTCAATCCCAAGGCCAGCAGCATCCGGACCCGACCCAACTGCCGCAGGCCGGATCGATCCCGCAGGACGGCGTCACGGCCCCGCCGGCGCCCGTCGAAGGCCCGGTCGAGCAGAAGTAGGTCCGACGATTCCTGGATGTCGAGCGGTCGGCGCGAGACGGCGCTGACCGCTCGACTTCGTTCCGGGGTTCGGGTCAAGGACCGCGCGCTACCAACCCTCGGTAGACGACGTCGTTCCCGATCGATTCGAACCGGCCCTCGTCGAACACCAAGCCGTCCGCGACCCGCGCGGCACCTTGGCCACCCACCGCGCCGAGCGCTCGCTCTCCGCCGACGACGCGCGGAGCGATGAACGCTGCGACGCGATCGATGCAGCGCGCATCGGCGAACGCACCGAGCAACGTCCCGCCTCCTTCGACCATCAGGCTGGCGATCCCTCGCGCGCGCAACGCGACGAGCGCGAGCTCGACGAACTCCGCATCGGTCCGCGCGCGAATCTCGAGCAAGCTCGCTCCCGCCGCCTCACAGCGCGCGCGTTCCGACGGGCTCGCGTCGGGGCCGTGGACCAAGAGGACGGGCGGACCGGGTTCGACGAGCCCGACCCAGGTCGACGGCGTCTTGAGGCGGCGGTCGAACACGATGCGGTGCGCGTTGCGCGGTCCGGGCGGCCGTGCCGTGAGACGAGGATCGTCGGCCGAGACCGTTGCGACTCCCACCGCGATACCGTCGACGTGACCGCGCAGTTCGTGCGCAAGCGAACGCGCGGTTTCGGACGTGATCCACTTCGAATCCCCGCTCGCCGTCGCGATCTTCCCGTCCAACGACATCGCCCATTTCGCGGTCACGAACGCGCGCGCGCGGTGCAGATGGTCCTCGAACCTCGCCAGCAGGCGCCTTGCGCCCGAGTGTGCGACCGGCCCTACGACCTCGATCCCGTTGTTCCGCAGCAGGGCCGCGGCTCGACCACGGTGCGGACCATACGGGTCGTCGCATGCGTACATCACGCGCACGACGCCCGCCGCGATCAGCGCGTCGGTGCAGGCCGGAGTCTTGCCGTGCGTCGAGCAGGGTTCGAGCGTGACGACGACGGTCGAGCCGCGAGCCGCCTCCCCCGCTGCTCGCAGAGCCGTGACTTCGGCATGCGGTCCGCCGTAGCCGGTATGCCAGCCTTCGAACGTCGCTCCGTCGCGCGTCACGACCAGCGCGCCGACGCGTGGATTCGGTTCGACCAGGAACGCGCCGCGCGCCGCGAGTTCGACGGCGCGATCGAGCCACGCGCTCGCGGACGGAGACTCGCTAGCGGGCCGCATCGTGGATGGCGATCGTCGTGCCGAACAGCGTCAGCGCCGAGCAGCGATCGATCCGCACGCGCGCGAACACTCCTTCGCGCAGACGGTCGTCCGTGACGCAGACGATCCGGTGTGCGGGGTCGCGACCGGCCCACTTGGTCTCGTCCAGTCGACTGCGGCCTTCGAACAGCACGTCGAGTTCACGTCCGACGAGCTGCTGGTGCGACGTCAGGGACACGCGGGCCTGGACGTCGAGCAGTTCGTTGTTGCGCCGCTTCTTCGTGTCGTTGTCGACGTCGTCGACCATCGACTCCGCCGACACCGTGCCCGGGCGCGGCGAATACTTGAACACGAACGACTGCGAGAACCGCATCTCCTCGCAGATCGCGAGGCTCGCTTGATGGTCGACTTCGGTCTCGTCGGGGAAGCCGACGATCCAATCGCAACCGATCTGCATGTCCGGGATCGAAGCGCGCACGCGATCGACGATCCGGCGGTACTTGTCGACCGTGTAGCCGCGACGCATCGCGCGCAACATGCGGTCCGAGCCCGACTGGATCGGCATGTGCAAGAACCGATCGAGTCGCGAGTTCTCGGCCATCGCGGCGAAGGTGTCGTCGTTGAAGTCCGTCGGGTGCGAGGTGATGAAGCGCAACCGCTTCAAGCCCGCGATCGCATCGAGTCGCCGCAGCAACGTGCCGAGCGTGACCTGCCCGGGTCGTTGCCCGTCGTAGGCATTCACCGTCTGGCCGAGCAGGCAGACTTCGACCACGCCTTCGTCGACCAGCGCCTTGACCTCGTCGACGACTTCGTCGACAGGACGACTGATCTCGCGACCTCGCACCGTCGGCACGATGCAGTACGTGCACGGCCGATTGCACCCGCGCATGATCGTGACGTAGGCCTGGAACGGCTTCGGTCGCGTCGTCGGCAGACGCTCGACGTCGGGTCGCTCGGTGCCGTCGATGACGATGAACGGACCCTCGCCGGCGCGCACGCGTTGCGCGAGTTCGGCGAGCTTCGGGAAATCCTTCGTCCCCGTGATCAAGTCGACGTGCGGCAGCCGGCGCCGGATGTCACGGGCTTCGCGTTGCGCCATGCAGCCCATGACCGCGAGCACGCGGTTCGCCTTCGCCTTCTTCCAATCGCGCAGCGCGCCGAGTCGCGAGATGACGCGATCCTCGGCGTGCCCCCGCACCGAGCACGTGTTGAACACGATGACGTCCGCAGCGTCGTAGTCCTGCGTTTCCTCGTAGGCGAGCTTGCGGAATCGTCCGAGCACGAGTTCGGCATCGACGACGTTCATCTGACAACCGAAGACCTCCATGAGGACTCGGCCAGGCGCGGTCGTCGGGGTCGGCATCACCGTCATCGGATCACTCGCGTTGGAGACGGCGACGAACCTAGACGGAACACCCCCCGCAGGGCAAGTTCGCGGCGACGAACGACGTTCATCGCGCGCTCCGGAGGACGACCCCGCTCAGGTCGATCGATTCGATCACGATCCTCGCGCCAGCCCCGAATCGACCTCGACGTCGTGCGCTTACGATGTCGCCCCCTTCGCTCGCGGAGTCCCCCATGTCGCGCCTCGCCACGACCACCCTGTGCCTTGCTCTCCTCTGCGGCGGCGCCGCCGCGACTCGGATCGACGAACCGCAGACGGACGCGGTCGGCTCGATCGACGGCGTCGCGGTCCCGCGCGCGGAGTTCGAACACTGGTTGGTCGAAGTGTTCGGGCCGCCGAACCTCGCCGCGTTCCTCGAAGAGCGTGCGATCGCGGCCGGAGCGGCCAAGCTCGGCTTCGCACCGAAACCCGAGAGCATCGAAGCGGCCGTCGAGGCGGAATGGCAGTTCGTGACCCGCGAGCGCTTCGGCAACGACGAGGCCGCATACCTGAAGGAGCTCGCGACCATCGGTCACTCGAAGGCATCGTTCCGCGCCGCGCGCAGCCGAGCGATCGCGAGTGACCTGGCGATCGAGGCTTGTGCACGCGCCGCTCGCGCGACCGACGATCCCGCTCTGACGAGTCGCTTGAGCGAGTTCTACGGCGATCCTCCGACTCGCCGCGTCGTCCGCGGCATCCTGGTCGACCGCCGTCGCGAACACGCCGAGGACGCGCCTGCCGACGTCACCGACGAGCGCACGCGACGCACGGCCGCGGCGAAGGCGCGGGCCGAGAAGGCGCTCGCGCGTCTCGCCGCCGGCGACTCGTTCGCGGACGTGGCGCGCGCGTTCAGCGACCACGCTTCGGCCAGCAACGGCGGACTGCTCGAGCCGTACCGCCCGACCACGTTCGGAGGCAGCGTCGATGCGACCATCACCGCGTTCAAGACCGCCGGCGAACGCAGCGCGATCCTCGAGACGCGTGTCGGCTACGTGATCGTCGAACTCGTCTCCGTCGAGGAAGCGACGATGCCGAAGGTCCGCGACGAACTCACGCGACTCGTGCTCGACGAGTCGATCATGCCCGACGAGCGCGAAGCCGCCCGCCGCAAGTTGCTCGCGCAGGTGGAACTCGCGACGACCGCGCCGCGGTGAGGACCGCGGCGTGGAGTTGACGGCTCTGCCGCATCAGCGGTGAACGAATCGGGGGTCGGACCCGACGGATCCGACCCCCGACTCGTTCACGCTCCGTCAGAGCTTGTCCTTGTTCTTCGCCAGCCAGTCTTCCCACTTGCGGATGCCCTTCTCGCGCTCGTCCTTCGAGCTATCGACGGCGAACCGCATGTTCTGCCCCGTGATCGTGATCAGGCTCGAGAGCGCCTCTTCGCGAATCGTGTCGACGTCGTCGCGCAGCAGCTTGATCAACTTCGGCACGGCTTCCGACGCGCTCAGTACGCCGAGCGTGTAGATCGCCTGCGCACGCACCAACGGATCGCGGTCGTCGAGCAACGGCAGGACGTACGGCACCAACGCCTTGTCCTTGCGCCGACGCACGCGATCGACGGCTTCCCAGCGTTCGAGCGGCGCCTTCGACGACAGGCGGTCGAGGATCGCCATGAGTTCGGGGTCGGGCGCCACGCTGGCAGGATCGGCCGCGCCGGCGCCGGCTCCCGACTCGGCGGGCGGCGTGGCCACGACGACCGGCGGGCGATCTTGCACCTCGGTCAGCGCGGCCTGGATCTGACCCAGCGCGGCGGCGAACTGCGTGATCTTCTGCTGCGACTCATCCAGTCGCAGCGCAACGCGATCGACCTGCTCGCGCAGATCGCCCGTGCCATGCAGCGTTTCTTGGAGGCGATTCAACTGGCCGTCGAGTCGCGCGACGTCGCCGACCACCTTGTCGACCGAGTCCGACAATCCACGAACGAGTTTGGTCGCTTCGACCGAACCCGCATTCGCGGCGAGCTTGCCTTCCAGATCGCGCAGCGACACGTCGATGCGATCGAGGCGATCGTCGGTGGCCCGGCGTGCGGAGTCGGCCGCCGGTTCCTTCAACAAGCCGTGGCGTTCGAGGATCCCGTAGAGCACGAACCCTCCGCCGATCACGAGCGCACTCAGGCCGAGGACGGCGAGCGGCAACCACCCGCCACCCGCGGCCGTCGACACGGCCGGCGCGGCTTGCGTCTCGGTCGCGGCGAGCTCGTTCAACGGGTTGCACTTGCGGGCAGAAGATCTTGCCCTGGATCGTCGCCGCTCGGTTCTCCTTGATGTCTTGCAGCGGGATCGACTCGTTGCAGAGATCGCAGAAGTACAGCTTCATCCTCATCTCCAGAGATTCGCGACGATGGCTCAGAAGCTGTGAACGAATCGGGGGCCGCCCCCGATTCGTTCACAGCCGAACGCACAAGGTGTCCGAGGCGGCGGCAGCCGCCGTACTCATCGATGACTCGCGTCAGTTCGACGCGATTCGTCTGCGAGTTCGGCGACTGCCGGCGCCGAGCAACACCTGGTGACGCCGAGAACGTGAATCGATCGGATTGATTCACGCTCTCTCACCGACGTTGACGCTGCGGAATCGTTGGCCTACAACGACTCGCGACCTCGCGTCGGCACAGGGGCGCGTCGAGTATAGGCACGCAGGCGGGGTCAGGTATCGGAGGGAGTGCGGCGATGGCTTGCGATTTTCCGTCGACGGAGGTCTTGGCCGCCGTCGAAGCGACCAGTCTCGTGTGCGAGATCGAGCTGCTCGAGACCGCGATCTGCACGGCGCGCGAGAACGTCGAATTGCTCGTGCGACTCGGCGAGCTCTATTCGCGCAGCGGTCGCATCCGCGAGGGACTTGCGGTCGACCTGCGCCTCGTGACCCTCGCTCCGCGCGATCCGATCGTGCTCTACAACCTGGCCTGCTCGTTCTCGCTGTGGGGCAAGCCCGAGACCGCGTTGCGCATGCTCGAGCTGTCGCTCGAGTTCGGCTACGACGACGAAGGTCACCTCGTGCGCGATCCCGACCTCGCGAACGTGCGCGAGCTGGCCTGTTTCGACGAGTTCCTGATCCGGCTACGCACGCGCTCCCTGGCTCGTGACCTGCGCGCCGAACGGCCCTGAGCCCAGCTCGAGCCCGCCCGATTCGGCGATCAAGGCAAGAGCGCCCGCCAGTCGAGCCACTCACGCAGAACGGCGACCACGAGACACGCTCCGCCGACGAACAGTGCGATCGCAAGGACGCGCTGCAACGCCGACACGGTTCCCGCTTCGATCGCGAGGATGGCAGGGGCTCCGGCGTCGTGCGCCGGGACCGCGAGCGCGAAGTCGCCACACTTCGGACAGAAGAAGTCCGCTTCCGGGATCAACTCGGAACAGGTCAAGCACGGACGAACGGCTTCGTCGGCGCCGTTGCCGCCCGTGCTCGCGCCGCAGACCGAGCACGTCTCTTGGTCGAACGGCAGGATGGCCTCGCAGTGGAGGCACCACTTCACGCGCTCGGTACCGACGTCCGCCATGGGGACTACCCCTCGGCGCCCATGCGGGCGAAGTGGTCGCGGTAGCGCTCGATCGCCGCGGTGCGCGATTCGTCGGTTGCGTCGGGGTCGTAGCCGAAGCTGTGCTTCGTCGACTTCTTCAGCGCTTCGAACGCGACGTTGCGCACCCACTTGCTCTTGTCGTCGAGCGCGGCGAGCAAATCGGGAACGCCGGTGCGATCGCCGCCCTCGAGCAGGACGCGCGCCGCCTCGAGCCGCACGCGCAGATCGTTGTCCTTGATCGATCCACGGATCAAGTCGAGCGCGCGCACGTCGCGGTCCTGCTCGAAGATGAGCCCGAGCACGTACACGCCGTTCGCGCGCACGGAGTCGTCGTCGGACGCGAGCATCTGCTTCGAGATCGGCTCGATCGCATACGGGCCGTACGCGGACAGTTCACGCAGCGTGTTCAAACGCTCCGCGCCGGTCTTGAACGGCACCTGCCGGATCAAGCGATCGATGTCGGCCGACTGCTTCGCCGACAAGACGTCGGGGTCGGCCGGCGTCGTCGTCCCGGAACAGCCCGCTGTCACCAACGCGAGCCAACACACGCCACGGATCCACTGCTTGTTCATCGTGTTCCCTCCTCGGAACGCGGGGACTCGATGAGTCCAGCCGCCATGACCGCATCGCCGTCGTACGCGACCGCCAACTGCCCGGGCGTGATCGCGAACTCTGGAGCATCGAAACGAATTCGGAGTCGGTGTTCCGCGAGCACGATCACGTCGGCGGCCGCGGCCGTGTGTCGATGGCGGATGCGCACCTGCGCGCGCAGATTCGTTCCGACCGCGGGCGGCGCGATCGCGACCCAATGTGGGGACGCGACCTCGAACGTCGTGGCGCTCGCCTGCTCGCGCGTCCCGATGGTCACGCGGCGCGATTCGGGATCGATGCCGACGACGTGGCGCGGCTCGCCGAACGCGGCGCGGAAGCCCTTGCGCTGACCGACCGTGAAACCGACGACCCCGTCGTGGGTGCCGACGATCGCGCCTTCGGAGTCGACCAGTTCACCCGCGGCGAACGCTTCGGGCGCGCGCTCGCGCAAGAACTCACGGTAATCGCCGGTCGGGACGAAGCAGATCTCCTGGCTCTCGAGCTTGTCCGCAACCGGCAACCCCGCTTCGCGTGCGAGCGCACGGACTTCGGTCTTGGTGAGGTCGCCGAGCGGGAAGCGTGCCGACGCGAGTTGATCCTGTCGCAACGTGGCGAGGACGTAGGACTGGTCCTTCGACGAGTCCCGCGCGCGGCGCAGCCTCCAGCGGCCGTCGCGCTCGTCGCTGCGCGCGTAGTGTCCGGTCGCGACCGCCTCCGCGCCGATGCTGCGCGCGAGTTCCAGCAGATGCCCGAACTTGACGTCGACGTTGCAGGCGACGCACGGGTTCGGCGTCGTGCCGCTGCGGTACGCGTCGACGAACGCATCGATGATGCGCTGGAATGGCCGCGCGACGTCGACCGCGTAGAACGGAATGCCGAGCCGATCGGCCACGAGACGCGCGTCCGCGGCGTCCGACACCGAACAGCACGACCGCGACGAACCCGGACCCTTCCCGACCACGCCGTTGCGCAGGAAGAAGCCGACGACGTCCGCGCCCGCTCGACGCAGGAGCAGCGCAGCGACCGCCGAATCGACGCCGCCGCTCATCGCGACCGCGATGCGGCCCGGCGTCACGACTGGGTTCTGTGGAGGCGCGGACGACATCGGGCCGGATCCTACCAGCCCGGCGAGAAAGTCCGACGAACACGCAGGTTGCGTTGGCGGCGACGCGCGCGCGGAAACGCTGGGATACGACACGGTCGGACCCGGAGCGACGCATCGTCGCACCCTGTCCCGACGCCACCGCACGGGCTCGACCGAGCCCGCCAATTGCCCTCCAGCCATTTCCCCGGCCGACTGCTAGACTCCCCGACTTCGGCACACCGCGCCGGATGGCGTGCGTGCAAGTCCCCTCGCTTCGGAGTCCGCATGCTCTCGCTCGCTCTGCTGATCCAGGACGCCCCCAAGGACGCAGCCGCCCCCGGGTTCCCCTGGCCGCTTCTGCTCGGTTTCGCCGCGATCTTCTACTTCATGATGATCCGGCCGCAGATGAAGGAGCAGAAGCGTCGGCGCGAGATGCTCGGCGGTCTGAAGAAGAACGACAAGGTCATGACCAGCGGCGGCATGATCGGCACGATCGTGGCCATCGACGACAACGAGGTCACGCTGAAGGTCGACGACTCGAACAACGTGCGCATCCGTTTCCTCCGCAGCGCGATCGCCGGACCGGTCCCGACGCCGGCGGCCGAACCCGCGACGGAGCCGGCCACGAAGTGAGGACGCCATGCGGGACGACCCGTCGCCCGCGAACGATGTCGGCCGCCACGGCGAGGACCTCGCGCTGCTGCATCTCGAATCGCTCGGATTCACGTTGGTCGAGCGCAATGCGAGAGTCGGCCGCGCCGAGATCGACTTGGTCGTGCGCGACGCCGGCGGCTTCGCGTTCGTCGAGGTCAAGACCCGCAGAACGGCTCGACATGGCGAGCCGTGGGCCGCGGTCGACACCGCGAAGCGCGTGCGCCTGGAGCGCGCCGCGGTCCGATACCTCGAACGCGTCGGCGAGCCCGACGCCGACTGGCGCCTCGGCGTGGTGGCGATCGTGGTCGACGCCGATGGCGCGATCACGAACCTCGACTGGATCGACGAGGTTTCTTGAGCGCAAGAGCGCGGCCTTCAAAGGTTCGATCACCATGAGTGCCGATCCAGGAGCGCGGCCATTGCCGCAACGCACGTCGGGGTCCGGACGCGCGGCCGTCGCCAGGCGAAACCGTTCGACTCGAGGAGGCTAGAGCCATTCGCGGTCCGTCGCCCTCGCGCAACTTCGCCGTCCTGTTGGCCGAGACCGTGCTGCTCTGCGCGGTCGTGCTGCCACTGTCGCATTTGCGTCAGATCCTCGAGATCTTGAGCGGCGCGGCGGATCCCGCCGCGTTCGACGTCGACACGGCGCTGGTACGGACGCTGATCCTCGTCGTCACCTGCCAGCTCATCTTCCTGTTCAACGACCTCTATCGCTGGCGGATCATCCGCAGCAAGCACCAGTCGTCGATCCGCTTGCTCGAGTCGAGTTCGTACACGCTGATCCTGACCGCGCTGTTGTACTTCGCGCTCGACGGCATCGACCGCTACGTCTTGGCGCCGCGCGGCGAAGGGCCACGACTCGGGCTGTACAAGATCGGCACGATCCCCGCCGTCGTCGCCATCGTCGTCGCACACGTCGCCGCGTACGGATTCCGCCGCATCTTCGACTGGACGCTGTTCCGCATTCCGATCGCTGACCGCGTGCTGATGATCGGCGACGCACCGATCGCCGCCGTCATCGAACACGAGCTGCACGAACGTCGCGATCCGACGTACGAGATCGTCGGCTACGTCTTGCCCGAATGGACCGGAGACGCGGGCGAGAAGGACGGCAAGACCGTGCTGTGCGGCTACGGCCGCATCGTCGAGACGGTCAAGGAGCACGAGATCCACCGCGTGGTCGTCTGTTTGCCCGAACGGCGCGGCAATCTCCCCGTGCTCGAACTGCTGAACTGCAAGCTGCAAGGCGTGAAGGTCGAAGAAGGCGAGCTGATGTACGAGCGCGTCACCGGCAAGATCGCCGTCGACCGCTTGCGACCGAGCTACTTGATCTTCTCCGAGGGCTTCAATCGCTCGAAGTTCACCTACCTGTTCAAGCGCGGCCTCGACGTCGTCCTCGCGCTGGTCGGCATCGTGATCGCGGCGCCGCTCGCGTTGCTCACGGCGCTCGCCGTGAAGCTCGATTCGCGCGGCCCCGTGCTGTTCTCACAGCCTCGCGTCGGCAAGGACGGGCGCATCTTCACGCTGTACAAGTTCCGCTCGATGCGCACGGACGCCGAGAAGGACACCGGCCCGGTGTGGGCCGCGTCCGACGACGATCGCGTGACGCGCGTCGGTCGCGTGATCCGCAAGATCCGGCTCGACGAGATCCCGCAGTTGATCAACGTCCTGCGCAACGAGATGTCGTTCGTCGGCCCGCGCCCGGAGCGCCCGTTCTTCGTCGAAGAGCTGAAGCGGGAGATCCCGTTCTATACCGAACGCCTCGTGGTCAAGCCCGGCGTGACTGGTTGGGCGCAGATCAACTATCGATACGGCGCGTCGAAAGAAGACGCGCTGCAGAAGCTCCAGTTCGATCTCTACTACATCAAGAACATGTCCATCTTCCTGGACGTCCTGATCCTGTTCCGGACGATCCGGGTCGTACTGCTTGGATTCGGCGCACGATGAACGAAGCTGGCCCCTGGACCGTCCTCGTGGCGGACAAGCTGTCCCCCGAAGGTCTCGAACTCCTGAAGCGGCATCCGGGGATCGTGCTCGACGTGAAGCCAGGCCTCGACGAGGCCGCGCTGGCGCAAGCCGCACGCGGCGCGCACGCGATCCTCGTGCGTAGCGCGGTCAAGATCACCGAACGCGTTCTGGCGAGCGCGGCCCGCCTCGAAGTCGTCGGGCGAGCCGGCATCGGCGTCGACAACATCGACGTCGACGCGGCCACGCGACACGGCGTGCTGGTGATGAACTCGCCGGACGCGAACGCGAACACGACGGCCGAACACGCCCTCGCGCTGTTGTTCGCGCTCGCGCGCGCGATCCCGGCGGCCGACGCTTCCCTGCGAGCGGGCAAGTGGGAGCGCACGAAGTTCGTCGGCACCGAACTCGCGGGCAAGACGATCGGAGTGGTCGGCGGCGGCAACATCGGTCGGCGCGTCGCACGCAAGTGCAAGGCGCTCGGCCTCGACGTGATGGTGTTCGATCCGTACTTGCCCAAGGACGCTCTCGCCGACGAGCGCATCCCGGTCGTGACGTTGTCCGAACTCTGTGCGCGAGCCGACATCGTCACGATCCACGTACCGAAGACCGACGCGACCGCGAACCTCGTCGACGCCGACTTGTTGGCGACGATGAAAAAGGGCGTGCGCATCGTGAACTGCGCGCGCGGCGGCATCGTCGACGAAGCCGCTCTGGCCGCGGCGATCACGAGCGGTCACGTCGCCGGAGCCGCGGTCGACGTGTTCGCGACCGAGCCACCCGCTCGCGACAACCCGTTGCTGGCGTGTCCTGGCGTCGTGGTCACACCGCACCTCGGCGCCTCCACCACCGAGGCGCAGGAGCGTGCGTCGCTCGAGATCTGCCAACAGGTGCTCGCCTACCTCACGGACCACGTGATCGCGAACGCCGTGAACTTGCCGCGCATCCGGCCCGAAACACTGCGTGAACTCGCACCGTGGATCGAATTGGCCACACGCCTCGGACAAGTGGTCGCCGCGCTCGGGCGCGGACCGCACGAATCGATCGAGATCAGCTACCAGGGCCAACTGTCGGCCGGCGAGACCTCGCCGATGACGCGAGCCATCGTCGCGTCGGTGTTGTCGTCGTGCTCCGAGGGGCCGGTGAACTGGATCAACGCGCCGACGCTCGCCGCGGAACGCGGGCTGACCGTGCGCGAATCCCGCACCGAGCGCGTGCGTGACTTCGCGTCGATGATCTCGGTCACTTTGGGAGGCGGCTCCGGAACCACTACGGTCGCCGGCACGCTGTTCGGTCATCGGCAATTGCGTCTGGTGAAGATCGACGACCACAAGCTCGACGTGATCCCGTCGGGAGAACTGTTGCTGATCCGCAATGCGGACCGTCCCGGCGTGGTCGGACGCGTCGGCGGGCTGCTCGGAGACGCCGGGATCAACATCCGAGCGATGCACCTCACTCCCCCGAAGGACGTGAACAGCGAGGCTCTGATCGTGTTGAATGTCGAGCCGCGTCCGACCCCGGAGCTGTTGGCGCAGTGTGCCGCCCTGCTCGACGTGCGCTCCGCGTCCCTGATCTCGTTGTCCGAAGGAAACGCCCCATGATCCGCTCGCCGAAGAAGATGTTCATCCCCGGGCCGACCGAAGTCCATCCGGACGTCCTCACGGCGATGACGCACTACCAGATCGGCCACCGCACGCAGGAGATGCGCGACCTCGTGAAGCGCGTCAAGCCGGGCTTGCGCACGCTGTTCGGGACCAGGGGCGACGTGTTCCTGTCGACGAGTTCGGCGACGTGCGTCATGGAAGGCGCGCTGACGAACCTCGTGAAGACGAAGTTGCTCGCGCTCGAGTGCGGCGCGTGGTCGCAGAAGTGGGCCGACACCGCGCAGCCCAACGGCATCGCGCTCGAACGTCAGATCGTGCCTTGGGGCAAGGCGCACGATCCGGACGACGTCCGCAAGGCGCTGAAGACCGGCGCCTACGACACCGTCACGCTGGTGTGGTGCGAGACCTCGACGGGCGTGCTGAATCCGCTCGCCGACATCGCCAAGGTGGTCCGTGAGTTCGACGACGTGATGCTCTGCGTCGACGCCGTTTCCGCGCTCGCCGCGGTTCCGATCGACGTCGATGCGCTCGGGATCGACGTCTGCTTGGCCGGCACGCAGAAGGCGATGGCGATGCCGCCCGGACTCGGTGTGTTCTCGTGCTCGGAACGCGCGCTGAAGCGCGCCGCGTCGAAGCCGCAGCGCGGCTACTACATGGACTTCTTGCAGTTCAAGAAGAACGGCGACAACGACGAGACGCCGTCGACGCCGACCACCGCGCACATCTTCGCGCTCGAGGCCGCGCTCGGCCGTATCCATGGCGAAACGATGGAGAAGCGAGCCGAGCGGCATCGCCGCATGGCGAAGCTCACGCAGGATTGGGCCCGCGAGCACCTCGCGATCTTCTCCGATCCGGCGCACTTGTCGCCGTCGGTGACCTGCATCGCGAACGCCGGCAAGATCGACGTCGACGCGTTCGCGAAGCAGCTCGACGCGCGTGGCTTCATCCTCGGTGATGGCTACGGCAAGCTGAAGAACACGACGTTCCGCATCGGACATTTCGGCGAGCACACGGTCGACGACGTCACGCGCTTGCTCGCGGCCATGACGGAAGCGCTCTGATCGCGTCGTCGCCTTCGGCGCGCGGAATCCGAGCGGTCGACTCAATCGACCAATGCGGGCAGGGACTCGTCGTGCGCACTCACGCTGCGCGCGAGTCGCCGCAGGTCGTCTTCCGAGAGTCGATCCAGCTGAGGAAGGATCGGACCGTCCGGGTCGATCGCCGGATACGACTCCAGCGTGCGGTCGATCGCCCCGATCCACTGCTCCGCGAGATCACAGAATCCGATCGAGTGCGGGGGCGCGTCGCCGCGGTTCGGCATGAGATCCGCCGTCCCCGCGAGCACTGCCCAAGGTGAACCCGCGTCGAGCAGCGCTCGAGCCTGCGCGCGTTCCTCGAGCCAAGCCTCGACGCGCGACGGCGCGAAGCCGAGTCGCCCCAGCACGCGGATCTTGTCGAGCAGATCCGATGCGATCGGCAGGAAGCGACGAGCATCGTCGATGTGCGCGCGTTCGTGCGATTCGAACGCGTTCAACGCGACACCGGCGTAGCCCAACTCCGTGCCGCCGCGGTCGAGGTGAGCTCGATAGCTGCGGAACATCGCCTTCGACGCCAACCCGAGCGGCTCGCTCGGATCGACCCGTTCGAGACCACCACGAGCACGCGGGATCGGATCCGTCAGCAGTTCGGCGCCATCGGGTCCGAAGTTCGCGAACAGCCGGCGTGCGCGATCCGCGAAGGCTCGCGCACGATCGACGTTCAGCACGATGAACGTGTCGAACGCGAAGCCGGCGATCTGTGCACCGCCCCATTCCGCGCGTGGCGGCACCACGAGCTCCTCGCCGAGGATGCGGTACGTCGACCGACCGGAAACGTCGACGCGGCCGGCCGCGAGCCGGCGGATGCCGTAACCCTCCGGTGGACCGAACGCACGCTGTCCGATCAGGAAGAACGTGCCGAAGCGATCGAAGTAGCGCGCGAGGCCGCCGCCGTTGTCGGGGTCCGGATCGAGGAACGCACCGATCGGGTAGTACGTGGCGATCCGGACCGGGTCGACCACGTTCTCGCCGAGACTCGCGAGCGAGAGTTCACGCACGTCGTCGAGCACGGCGTCGAGCGAGCCGCGCGCCAACGTCGGCTCGCGATAGCCGCGCACGAAGTACTCGCGCAGTTCGGCCACGAAACGCCGATGCGCGACCAACTCGTCGCGTGCGTGGCTCAAGGCGATGTCGGTCGGATGGCGATCGATGGCGATCTCGGCGACCTCGAGCGCGGCTTCGATCAACCCCGCGCCTCGCAAGCGTTCGACGACGCGCAGTGCATCCGGCGCAGCCACGTCGCGCCCCCCACCCCAGATCGCGATCGCATCGCGCACGCTCACCGCGGTGCCGGAATCGTCATGCAGATCGAAGCCGACTTCGTAGCGCGCGCGATACGCATCCTCGAGCGCGAGATCGACGCGACCACTCGCGATCCACGCGCGCCGCCGCATCTGGACGAGTTCTGCATCGGCGGCGTACAGCGGCGGAGCACGCTCGATCAGACGCAGCGCGCGCGACGGATTCCCGCAGCGCATCTCGATCTCGGCCAACGCGCGAACACGCGCAACCGCGAGTTCGTGCGGTCCGTCCCACGGTGAAGCGGCCGCGCCGGCGAGCCGATCGCGAGCAGCTTCGATGTCCGCAACTCGTCCCTGCTCCGCGAGCACCGCGTGCAGCAACTCCCATGCGTCCGGCGTGTCGACACTGACGACGAATTGCGTCAAGGCCGCACAGGCCGCGCCGACCTCGCCTTGCCGCAGCTTCGACTCGGTCAATCGACGCATCGCGATCGACGAGGTCGGGTCGCGCTCCAGGAGCTCGCGCGCGAGCTCCTCGATCCGCCCGCGCGCCTCTTCGTCGCGACGACGAGCGAGCGTCTCGATCCAGCCGACCAGCGGCTCACTTCGACCGGAGTCGAGGTCGTGGGCGCGTTCGAAGGCCCACTCGGCACGCGCCAGATCGCCGTCGGCGAGGCTCGAGTGGCCGACGCCCAAATGCGCGAAGAACAGACCAGGGTCGAGGACGGCGGCGCGCTCGAAGCCCGCGCGTTGACGCGATCGATCCGACCACAGGCGAGACAGCAGGTACACGCGCACCGCGGATCGAGGCGCCTGCTCGGCCCAGGCTCGGTACTCCTCGATCAACTGGCCGCGTCGGCCGCGCTGCAACAGCACGTTCTGGTACGCGCGGTGGGCGTCGACGTATTCCGGTGCGATCTCGATCGCTCGCCTCCACGCGAGGATCGCATCGGCCGGTTTGCCCTGGTCTTCGAGTTCGAATCCGCGCAGCAGCGAGGCGCGGGCCTCGTCGGGGACTTCGATGCGGGGGCTGTGCGAAAAGCCCGAGCGGCAACCCACGATCGCGCAGCCGAGGACGACGATCGCGACCGCCCGCAGCACCGACCGTGCGACGCGGTGCGCTTGACCGCTCCGAGCCCCCTCGTAGCATCCGTGGCTCGCTGAACGCGTGGATTGGAAGGTGCTCATGCTCGCGTGTGCTCTCGCTCTACTCGCCAGTCTGATGGCGCAAGACACGCGTCCGACCAAGGCCGCGTCGACGGGGATCACGTGGGCGGAATCGTACGAGAAGGCCTTCGAGGAGGCCAACGAGCGCGGAGTCCCCGTGCTGATCGCCGTGATCCAAGACGGTGAAGAAGCGAACGAGGACATCTGGTCCAACTTGATGCATGACCCGAAGTTCGTGGCCGCGACCAAGCACACGGTGAATCTGATCGCGAACCGCGGAGCCGACAAGGACCACGGCGAGGTCGAAGTGAAGCGAGCTGGTCGCACCGCGAGGGTCTGCGGCAAGTTCGGCGGGATCCCGTGCCTCGCTCACCGCCGCGCCGAGATCGGCGTGTTCCGCGACTTCGCGCGCGATGGCATGCTCAAGACCCCGATGTTGATCTGGTCGCTGCCCGATCAGACGATCGTGGCGCAACTCATCGATCGCCACCCGCTCGGTGACTTCCTGCTGGCGTTCGAAGCCGCAGCGAAGAAGTCGCCGAACGGCCTCGACGAAGACGAAGTCGAAGCCGTGCGTGCCGGACTCGAGTCGGCCAAGACGCTGCGCGCAGCCGGCGAGACGGCGAAGGTCCTCGCGTTCGCGTTGCCGTTCGCGAAACGCGACTCCCAGAGCCGGTTGATCCTGCAGGTGCAAGAGCTGCTGACCGAACTCGAAGACACCGGGAAGCAGGAGATGGCGGACGTCGACGCGCTGGTCGCCGCGAAGGACTACCCGAAGGCGCTCGAGCGCTACACCGCGATTGCGGAGACGTACAAGGGCTCCATGGTCGAACGCATCGCCCGCGAGCGACTCAAGGACCTGAACGCGAATGCGGAGGTCAAGGCCGCTTTGAAGCGTCTCAAGGCCGAGGAATCGGCCCGCGCTCTGCTCGAACGCGCGGACGCCCTGGCCGCGAAGGGCGAGGCCGAGAAGGCCAAGAAGCTGTATGACCAGCTCCTGAAGTCGTTTGCGACGACGAAGGCCGCCACGGAGTACCAGGCTCGCGCGAAGTGATGGCCTGTCGGACGCGGTGAACGCGAGTTCCACTTTCGCAACCCATTGCTATCCATTATCTTACCCCATTCAGTGCCCGTTCGTTGAACGCGCGTTCTGCCACTACGGCCACTCGAGGCGTCGAAATCCGCCGCGACCCGAAGATGCCCGAGAGAACGTAACGCATTCCACATCAATATGATGCGCTTGGCGTTCTGGCGCGGGGACCGATCTCGTCGGGAATTGGCACGATCCTTGTTAAGAGATCGCCACCAAGGATTTCGAGAAGAAGTCCGAAGGAAGCAGATTCCTCCTGACGGATGGAGCGGGTGTCGGGACCTACTTCATCCTGATGCAGGGTTCAGGGGAGTGCCGGGGTCAATCCAGCTGGGTGGGATTGACCCCGGTCACTTTTTTGCATGGCGACCCCTCGCCGTACGCCTCTCCCCGCTCGACGGATCTGCTCCGCGCACGCTCGCGCGAACTTCACCGACCGATCCACAACACCGCTCGGCGAAGCGCGATCCCGCCGGTCGGTTGATTGCGCCCTGGGTGTGGCGTAGGGTTCGACCGCTCATGTCGCCATACGCTCGAACCCCGTGGCTCCAAGCCGCATGAACCGCGCTGCCATCCGTTTCGGTGTCCTTCCGGCGGCAGGCCGCGGCGTGCGCGCCTGGCCGAAGACGCACTCGATCCCGAAGGTGTTGCTCGAAGTCGGCGGCAAACCGCTGCTGCAACGCAACCTCGAGATCTTGCGCGACCAATTCGGACTCGACGAGATCGTCGTCATCGTCGGACACCTGGGCGAACACATCCGCGAGTTCCTCGGCGACGGCACGCGCTTCCAGGTCCGCATCACGTACGTCGATTGCCCCGATCCCTCGATCGGTCTCGCTCGCGGACTCTTGCTCGCGCGCTCGATCCTGACCGCGCCGTTCGTGGCGATCCTCGGCGACGAGCTCTACCTCGGATCGAACCACGCGAGTCTGTTGCCCGCGGATGCCGAGTTCGACGCGGCCTGCGCGATCTTGCAGACGTCAGCGCTCGACACGATCCGCAAGAACTACGCGGTGACGATCGACGGCGATCGCATCGTCGCACTCGAAGAGAAACCGGAACGCCTCGTCAACGATTGGCTCGGCTGCGGGACATACGTGTTCGACGCGTCGATCTTCGACGCGATCGACCGCACGACGCGAAGTGCGCGCTCGGGCCGAGTCGAGCTCACGGACGCGATCTCCACGCTCGTGCGCGACGGCAAGCACGTTCGGCCGCTGCGCCTCACCGGCTCGTACGTGAACATCAACAGCATCGAGGACCAGAACTCGGCGAACTACTTGGTCCGCAATCGAGAGTTCGCGACGTACAAGGTCAGCGTCGTGATTCCGGCGTGGAACGAAGAAGGCTCGATCGGCTACGTCGTGCGCGACTTCCGTCCGCTCGTGCACGAGGTCGTCGTCGCCGACAACAAATCGACCGACAAGACCGCGGAGATCGCGCGCGCGGCCGGTGCTCGCGTGGTCTCGACCACACTGCGCGGGTACGGCGACGCCCTGCGTTGCGGCATCGACAACGCCGTCGGCGATCTCGTCGTCCTCGTCGAAGCCGACCACTCGTTCCGCGCCAAGGACCTCGGCAAGTTGCTCGAGTTCGCGAAGGATGCCGACATGGTCATCGGCACGCGCACGACGCGGCAAATGATCGAGCAAGGCACGAACATGCACGGCATCGTGCGCTGGGCCAACGTCATGGTCGGCAAGTTGATCGAGGCGTTGTGGTGGTCGCAGGAACCGCGCTTCACCGACGTCGGCTGCACCTACCGCGCGATCTGGCGCGACGTCTACGCGAAGATCCGCCCGCGCATCCGTGGCATCGGTCCCGAGTTCTCCCCCGAATTGATGATCGAAGTCCTACGCGGACATCGCCGCGTGATCGAGATCCCGGTGTCGTACTATCGGCGCGTCGCCGGAACGTCGAAACACTCGGCGGGCTTCATGGCGCTGGCGCGCACCGCGCTGCGCATGCTGCGATTGATCGTCCGCAAGCGACTCGGTCGCGATTGACCAACGACGTCGCGTTGCACTCGGAGGGATCGTGGTGGCGGGAGCGCATGGGAATCGAACCCACCCGGAGCCCCGAAGGGACCCCGCAAACGGCTTTGAAGGCCGCGGGCGACACCAGCCACCGTCCGCTCCCGCAAGGGGCGGAAGTGTAGCGGGCCAGAATGCGAAGGCGCCGCGAATCCCGCTGGAGTCCCCCACACCGGCCGATGAATTCGTCGATCCCGACCGTTTCGACGACGAGTTCGCTCCGCGACCACGACGGCAACGCCGCGGGAAACAGCCATGAGCCGCTTCGGACCCATCGCGATCGGCGTCGATGCCGGCGGGACCAAGACGCGCATCGCCGTCCTCGAAGGACGCCGACGCTTGGCGTCGCAGATCGAGCGCGGCATCAACGCGGCGACCGTCGGCGCGAACGCGGCCGCGAATTCCCTGGTCCACGCGATCGGCCAAGCCTGCGCCGCCGCTGCGTGCCCCATCGAAGGCATCACGGAAGTCGCGGTCGGCATCGCGGGCGCCGGCACACCCGCGATCCAGCGGGCGCTGTCGGAGGCCCTCGAGCGCGCATTCGATCCCGCGCGCGTGTTCGTGACCTCTGACGCGGAGGCCGCACTGGCCGGCGTCGGTTCGGAACCTCGCGGCGGGCCGCGCGCACTCGTCATCGCCGGCACCGGATCGATCGCGCTCGCCCGTGATCGCGAGGGTGCGACCGCGCGCGCCGGTGGCCACGGCTTCCTGCTCGGTGACGAAGGTTCGGCGGCGTGGATCGCACGCGAAGCCGTGCGCATGGCGCGCCGCTCGCAGGACGGCCGCGCCGAACCCACCGCGCTCGCGGAGCGCTTCGCCGGCCGCGTCAGCCCGACGGATGCAGCGGGTTTCGCGAGCCTGTTCCCGCTGGTCGTCGAATGCGCCGAGGGCGGCGACAAGATCGCGCTCGCGTTGTTCAAGTCGGCCGCAGACGAGTTGGCTCGCGCCGCGCTCGCTGCGCTGCGCGCGCTCGACCTGACATCGACTCCTCTGCCGCTCGGGATCACCGGCGGAGCCTTGTCGAGCTCCACGATCCTGCGCACCGAATTCACCGCCGCCCTGCGCACCGTCGCCCCGGCGGCCTTCACGACCGAACTCGAGGTGCCGCCCGAGATCGCAGTCTTGCACTTGCTCCGCACCGCCGACGGAATCACGTCATGACCGACGAATCGCTCGACCTGCTGGTGCGCATGCATGCCGAGGAAAGCTCATTGGCTCCTCGGATCGCCGCGGTGCTGCCCGACGTCGCGCGGATCGCGGGCGCGATCGCCACGCGCATGCTCTCCGGACGGCGGTGGTTCTCGATCGGCGCCGGCACGAGCGGCCGCCTGTGCGTCCTCGACGCGGCCGAGTTGCCACCGACGTTCGGCACCGATCCTCGTGACGTCGTCGCATTGATCGCCGGCGGACCTGCGGCGCTGCTCGAAGCGCTCGAAGGCGCCGAAGACGATCGCGACGCCGCCGAACGCGATCTGCGCGCGGCCGGGATCGAGGCCGGCGACGTCGTCCTCGGCGTCGCAGCGTCGGGCGCGACACCCTACGTCGCCGGCGGCTTGCGCTTCGCCCGCGCGTTCGGCGCATTCACCGTCGCGTTCTCGTGCCGCAGGGACGCTGCGATCTCGGCGTTGGCCGAGTGCGCGCTCGAAGTCGACACGGGTCCCGAAGTCCTGTCGGGCTCGACGCGGCTCAAGGCCGGCTCGGCGCAGAAGCAAGTCCTGAACATGTTGTCGACCGCGGTGATGAACGCACGCGGGCTCATCGTGCGCGGCGAGATGGCGGCGATGCGCCCCACCAACGCCAAGTTGCGCGACCGCGCCGAACGCATCGTGCGCGACCTCACCGGCGTCGATCCCGCCACCGCGCGCACTTTGCTCGAGCGCAGTGGATGGCATCTGCCGACGAGCCTCGTGTGCGCGCGCCACCGCGTTTCGGTCGAGCAGGCCCGCAGCCATCTCGCTCGTCATCGCGGCTCGGTGCGCGCCGCACTCGAACAGGATCCACGGTGAACTTCGTCGACCTCCACATCCACGGCGCGTTCGGCGTCGACCTGGTCGCGGCGGATTCCGCCGCTCTCGATCGTCTCGCGCTCGGACTCGCTGGGCGCGGCTACGACGCGTTCTTGCCCACGCTCGTTCCGCTTCGCCCCGATGCTCTCGACCGAGTTGCCGACCACCTCGGCGCGTGGATGCGCGAACGCCGCGCAGGAGATGGACGCGGGGCGCTGCCGCTCGGCGTTCACTTCGAAGGTCCATTCGTTTCGGACGCGCGGTCGGGAGCCCTGCACTCCGACTGCTTCCTCGACGGTCGCGATGCGCGCGCATCGAGTCGGTTCTTCGCCGCGTTCGAACGCTTCCCGGGCACGGCGATGGTCACGCTCGCTCCCGAGATCCCCGGCGGCCTCGAACTCGTCGCCGAGTTCCGCCGCCGCAAGACCCTGGTGTCGATCGGCCACACCGACGCGACGTACGCTGAGCTCGAAGCCGCGTTCGCAGCCGGTGCGCGCCACATGACCCACTTCTGCAACGCGATGCGCCCCATGCATCACCGCGAGCCCGGGCCGATCGCGTACGGACTGTTGCAACGCGAGATCTCGGTCGACGTCATCGCCGACGGCCATCACCTGCATCCGCGCATGCTCGAGCTCATCGCGCGCGAAGGACGATGACCGCTTCGTGCTGATCTCGGATGCGATGCCCGCGGCTGGCCTCGCCGACGGGGTTCACGAGGTCTGGGGCGAATCGCTCGTGATCCGCGACGGCGCCGCGCGCAATGCCAGCGGCGCGTTGGCGGGTTCGACGGCTCTGCTCGATCGTCAGATCGAAATCCTCGCGGCCACCGGTGTCGGCGACACACGCGCGCGCCATGCGGCGTCGGTCGCGCCGCGTCGCGTGCTCGAGCGCGCGCAAGCGCCCTGACGACGCGCGGCCCGATCAGGCGGTCATCGCGCTCGACCGCGGCACGCGTGGCCACAGCATGAATCGCGTCGTGCTCGAGCACACCACGATCGTCGCCAGCACGATCATGCCGACGTTCTCCGGGACCTTGCGGCAGATGCGCTCGACGCCGGTACCACAGCCGCAATCGAATGCGATCGCGCAGAAGTCACCACCCTGCGCCGCGTGGATCGCGAACGCTCGCAGCAACACGGCCGTCGTGAACGCGATCAGCGACACGCCGGTCGCGAGCGCCGCGCCGCGCACCGCGATACCGAGCACGAGGCACGCACCCAACACGATCTCGAGCACGGGCAGCGTCGCCGCGATCCAGTTCAGTGCCGTGCTGCCCGGCGAAAACAGGTCGTACTCGCGTACGCCTTTCATGAACGCGACCGGATCGGCGTACTTGACCGCGCCGAGCGCGATGAAGACTCCGCCGAGCACGAGCCGCGCGAGCAACACGACCACGGCCGTCGGGGTCCCCGGACGCGACGTGTTCATGAGCCCGACTCCGCCTTCTCGACCGGCATGCCGTGTTCGACCCAGGCCGAGTAACCGCCGAGGTAGACCGTGAGGATCGACGGATCGACGTTGAAGTTCTTCAGCAGTTGGGCGCACAGTTCGCTGTCGGTGCAGTCCTTGCCGTGGCAATAGACGACCACGCGGCCCGCGGTCTGCACCGCGGCCATCACCGCGTCGATCGACTTCTCGTAGTGGTAGTGATCGAGCAGCAACGCGCCGGGCACGTGTCCCGCGGCCCACTTCTCTTCGCTGCGCGCGTCGATGAACACGTACGCGCCCTCGGCGTAGAGCTCGTCCTGGAACAACGCGACGACCTCGTCGTGCTCGAGCACGGCGATGCCGAGCGCTTCGAGTCGTTCCCTGACCGCGCGCTCCTGCGCGTTCGCGTCGGCGCCGGCGTCCCGCACCGGAACGGCCATGAAGTAATCGCGGTCGAGAGCGAGGCCATCGGCACGGACGGCGTTGATGCCGAGTCCGATGCCGGCGCCGACCGCGCAGACCATGATCGCCTCGAACGCCATCCGCAAGGGTTCACGCATGAAGTCGAACTCTCCACGCGCTTGCACGACGCGGCCGTGACGTCGTCAAACGCTTTACACACGCGTCGAAGCGCGGCATGGTAGCCCGACGTCTCGTCGCCGCGAAGGCAGCGTCCATGGCTCGACGTGCCCCTGTGATCGCCCTCCTGCTGGCGTCGTCCTTCGCGTTCCCGCGCGCTGGCGATCGCGAGGCCATGGTCGCACCCCCGTCGGACAGCGAAGTGGCGCGCGAGGCGGCCGTGCAGGCCGGGCTCACATGGCTCGCCGCACAGCAAGGCCCATCGGGCGCGTGGACCGGGGCCACCGGGCACAAACAGGAAGACGACTACGTCCTGTTCGAGACCGAAGCGGCGCAACGCGACCGCTCGACCGGGCACGTCGGCGTGACGTCGCTCGCCGGGCTCGCCTTCCTCGCGAGCGGTCACGTGCCCGGCCGCGGACGGTACGGCGACGTGCTCGACAGAGCGCTCGACTTCGTGCTCTCACGTCGATCGGAGTTCGGTTACGTCACGAACGGCGAAGAGCGCATGTACAGCCATGCGTTCGCCGTACTGTTCCTCGCTCAAGTGCGAGGCATGACGCGGACACGCTCCACCGAGGTCGACGACGCGCTGCGTTCCGCCGTGGCCTACCTGCAGGAGTCGCAGAATCCGATCGGCGGTTGGCGCTACGTGCCGTTCTCGAAGGAATGCGATCTGTCGGTCACGGTGTGCCAGGTCCAAGCACTGCGCGCAGCGCGCGCGAGTGGCATCCACGTCGATCGCTCCTGCATCGACCGCGTGATCGGCTACATCCGCAACAGCCGCATCGACGGCGGCGAGTACGACGGCTGCTTCTACTACAAGATCACCGGCCGCGCGGCGTTCACGAAGACGTCGTTCGCGATCAACGCCGCCGCGGTCACCGCGCTGCACTCCGCAGGCGTCTACGACGCGCGCGAGTACGGCCCCGCGATCACGTTCCTCGAGAACGAGTACCTCGCGATCCAGCGCCACTACCCGACGCACTTCTACTTCTGGTACGGCAACTACTACGCGACCCAGGCGCTGCACATGGAGAGCGAGCAGCGCTTCGATCGCTGGTTCACGCGCATCGACGCGGATCTGCGCGCGCGACAGCAATCCGATGGGCGTTGGCAGAACGACGTCGGCCCCGGCGACGCCTTCGCGACCGCGATCGGTTGTCTGATCCTGCGCATCCCCGACGAGATCCTGCCGATCTTCCAGAGCTGATCCGAAGCGGCGGCCCCGGTTCGTTCACAGCCTCTCGCGCGCGGGATCGCACCACGGCGCTGGTAGCATCCTCGGGCCGTTTCCGTGACCGCGAGGGTAATGCGCCGTGATCGCAGCCTGTTCATCGTGCTCCGCGTCGTTCGACGTGTCCAAGAAGGCGCCAGGCGCCACCTTCCGTTGCCCCAAATGCAAGACGGGCACGATCCAGGTCCCCGAAGCAGCGAGTGAAGTCGCGGCCGAGCCGGAACTGGAACCGCTCGACGAAGCGCCGGCTGCGGCGCCGACGCCGCGAGCTGCGAGCGCTGCGCGATCCAAGGGCTCCACGGCCCGCACGGCGAAGAGCGCGTCCACCGGCTCCCGCACGGCGAGTTCGCGCACGGCGCGCTCCAATGCTCCCGCCAGCGGCGGGCCGAACAAGGCAGTGCTCGCGATCGGCGGCATCGCGGTGATCGGCATCGCCGCGTTCTTCGCGTTGCGTGGCGGTGACTCCGACACCGGATCGGGCCCGGCCTCGACCCAGGGCGGCACTCCGGCGTCGAACGGTGCCGGCACCGCGCCCCTCGCGAACGGTTCGACGGCGTCCGACTCCAACGCCACAACGGCGAAGCCCGCTCCCGCCGGCGAGACCTTCGAACAGCGCCGCGCCAAGCTCCCGAGCGGCGATGTCGGCGCGCGCGTCGAACTCGCCAAGTTCGCGGCCGCGAACGGCAAGCCGGCCGAGGCCAAGGAACTGCATCGCGAAGCGCTGCTGCTCGACGCCGACCAGGCCGAAGCTCGCGCCGCGCTCGGGTTCACCAAGTACACCGGCCCGGCAGCGGCGTACCAGGGACGCTGGCTGAGCGCGACCGACGCGCAGATCGTCGCGGCGCGCGAGAAGCTCCTGACCGGCAGCGGCGAACTCGCGCAAGCGTCGACGTCGGCCGACGTGTTCACGCGTGAAGCCGAGGATCTGCGCAAAGGCCTGCAGAGCCAGTTCCCCGACGAGAAGTTCACGTACAGCTACGCCGACGGCGTCATGCCACAGCCGTTCGTCGTGTTGATCGACAAGAACTGCGGCGACAAGTTCGAGGCGTACCGCGCGGAGTACGCCGAAATGCTCGGCGCGCTGAAGGAAGCGTTCTTCGACCGCTATCGCGAACAATTCCAACTCGACGAGATCGAGACGCCGATCCCGGTCGTGATCTTCGACTCGGTGAAGGCGTACTCGTCGCACCGCGCGAACTTCGCCGAGGAGAAGTACCCCGATCCCAAGTCCGGCGTGCTCGGCTTCTACCAACCGTGGAACAAGCGCCTGATGCTGTGGCGGCAGAAAGAGCTGCGCGGCGTGCTGTTGCACGAAGGCGCGCACCTGCTGATCCACTACGCGTTCTCGAAGCGCGGTTTCGAGCCGAGCAACCAGTCGCCGTGGTTCCAAGAAGGCTTCGCCGAGTACTTCGGCGGCAACAAGGTCGTGAAGGAGAAGGACGAGAACGGCGTCGAGCGCAAGCGCTACGTGCTCGGCCAGATGCTGCGCGGACGCTACGCGGTGTTGCGCGCGATGATGGAATCGAAGGACGCCCTGTCCCTGAAGGATCTCGTCCGCGTGAACCACCAGCAGTTCAACGAAGCCAAGGAGAGCACCGACTTCGCCAAACAGGCGCTCGTGAACGACATCTACGGACAAGGCTGGGCGTTCATCATGTTCCTCCACTACTTCGAGAACGGCCGGTACAAGAAGGCCTTCGACAACTACTTCGTCGCCGAAACGCAGGGCGCCGGCCACTACGGCACGCTCGAGGAAGAGCTCGGCATCTCCGGCGAGGAGGGTTGGGCGGCGATGGACAAGACGTTCAAGACCTGGGTCGTCGACGAACTGGGCAAGCTGTGAGGATCCGATCCATGACCACGCGCTTCGCGTTCCTCACGACCCTCGCCACGCTGGCGATCTACTGCGCGCCCGACGCGCAGGCCCAAGGTCTCACCAAGCCGAAGCGCCGCCCCGAAGGCGGCACGCAGTTCGCGATCGAACGCACGGTCGTCGCATCCGCGATCGGCACGGAGGGCTCGAAGCTGACCGGCTCGGTTTGGCTCGAGCGCAAGATGGGCAACAAGTTCGTCGGTCAGGCCGCCTTGACCGATGCCAAGGCCGGCAAGCTCACGCTGCCCGACATCCAATTCCAGACCGACGCCGATCTCGACCCGGCAGGAGCCGAAGAGACCCTCGACGTCGGCACGCTCGACAGCGCGTTCCTCGGCCGGGCCGCGTCGAGTTCCGACCTCGGTCTGCTGCCGGTCCGTGCGTTGCTGCCGCACAACACGCACTTCGACGGCAAGTCGCGCAAGTCGACGCGCGAAGTGAAGGTCGTCGGAGCCACCGTCGAGTTCACCGAGACCGATCTCGGCAGTCCGCCGCTGCACGCCGATGCGACCGAGATGTACTTCACGCGCATCGTGCGGCGCCATCAGCCGTCGGGCTTCGAGATCCACGATTACGTGCTGACGTACAAGAAGCGCCCCGAGGACTTCCTGCTCGCGTCCCGCGCGCTGCGCATGTTGGTACATCCGTCGGGCAAGACGGCGGACGGCAAGCACCCGCCCGGCGGCGTGTTCGAAGTCTCGCTGCTCACGGCTCAACAGATCGATTTCCGCGACGACGAACCCGCGCTCGAGGACAAGGAGCAGAAGAAGGTCGACGAGAAGTTCCAGGAGAAGCTGCTCGACGCGCTGTTCGAAGCGATGCCGAGCGAAGGTCTCGGCGATCCGTTCGACTCCCCCGCGGCGATCGGAGCGCGCGCGTCGGGACTGCTCGATCAACGCGCAGTCGCGCGCTTGTTGAACATCGGCCATCCGCGCGCTCTGGCGTCGACCGCGCCGCTGCTCGTCGAGAAGTCGTTCACGTTCGACCCGGCCGTCTACGTCAAGGCGTGGCGCATCGCGGACGATCCGGTCGAACGCCTGCTGCTCGCTGCCGGCGCCGCGGCCGGTGGCGCGAAAGAGCCCCGCTTCGCCGAAGAAGCGAAGCTCGCCCTGCAGTCGAAGGACCCGCGGGTGCTCGCGGCTGCGTTGGCGTTGGCGAAGGGAATGAAGGACACCGCGTTGATCGCCGAGGCCACGAAGCGCGCCGGCGGCTGATCCGACTGCGGACCGTCGAGGATCAGCCCTTCGGCTTCTTCTCGAGGGCCGCGCGCAGCACGTCGCCGAGGTTCGTCCCGGTCGAGCGCGCCGGCCCCTTGTCGAGGAACTGGTTCATGTCGGCCTGATCGACGTCCTCTTCGGACCCGATCAGCGCGCCACGCGAGTTGAGTCGCGACAGCGAGACCTTCTTGCCGTCGTATTCCTTGATGCGCACCTTCACGGTGTCGCCGACCTTGATCACTTCGGCGAGGTTCGCCACGCGATCGGGCGAGACTTGGCTCTTGTGCAGCAAGCCCTCGACGCCGGGTACGAGTTCGACGAACGCACCGAACTCGGCGAGGCGCGTGACTTTGCCTTCGCACAGCGTGTCGCGCGCGTGCGTCTTCTTGAACTGGTCGAACGGATCGGCCGCGAGCTGCTTCATGCCGAGCCCGATGCGCTTGCCGCCGTTCTTCACCTCGAGGATCTTGACCTCGACGTCCTGACCGACCGTGAGCACGTCGCCGGGCTTCTGGATGCGTTGATGCGAGATGTTCGAGACGTGAAGCAGACCGGTCACGCCCTTGCCGAGGTCGACGAACGCGCCGAAGTCCTCGAGCTTCTCGATCTTGCCGCGCACGACCGCGCCTTCGCGCAGCGTGCCGACCATCTCTTTGCGCGCCTCGGTGCGCTCGCGGCCGAGGACGGCCTTGCGCGACAGCACGACGCGCTTGCGCTTCGGAGCGACCTCGACGACCTCGCACTCCCACGTCTCGCCGACGAACGCGGTGAACGTGTCGACGCGATGCAGCGCGATCTCCGACGCCGGCATGAACGCCGAGACCGGGCCGATCTTGAGTTCGAGCCCGCCGGAGTTCTCGCCGATGACCTTGGCCTTGACCAATGCGCCCTTGCGCAGATCGCGCCACGTGGCGAGCGCGCGCGCTTCGCGCCGCGACAACGTCCACAGGCCGTCCTTGATCGAGACCAGCGAGAACTCGTAGCTCTCACCGAGTTGCGGCGGCGTTTCGAACTCCTCGAGGGAGATCGCGCCGTGCGTCTTCGGCCCCAGTTCGACCATGACCTCGGTGCCGTTGATCGAGGTGACGACACCGCGATGCAGGTGCGGGTCGTCCGGATCGCTGGTGCGGTCGATGCGCGGCTCGGCGGGTGCCGGAGCTTTGCTGAACGCAGCCTCCATCTCGGATTTCAGGGCTGCTTCGTCGAGTCCGTCGTTCTGGTCCATGGGCATGAAGGGGTCAGGGGAGCGCTGGCTCCCGGGCGGGAGGATGGGGATCCTGGAAGGGAGGGCAACGATACCCCTAGAGCGCTCAGGAAGCCAACGCCTCGTCAGGAACGAGTCGGATCAACGCCAATCCGGCGACCGCGACGAAGTCGGGCGGGCAGGGCCCGTTCAGATCGAGTCAGATCAAGCGGACCCGGACCTCGCCCTGCCGCGCGACCACTCGCCCCACCACGGCGGCGCATGGAGTTCCCTGCGCGGTCAATTCACGCAGCAGCTGATCGACTCGATCTTGGGCCACACAGATCAGCATTCCGCCCGACGTCTCGGCATCGAACGCGAGCTGCGCCCGCAGTGGATCCACGCCGGGTCCGATCTCGGCGGTTGCGCCGAGGAACGCGCGCGTCCGGGTCGCGCCGCCCGACGTGAGTTTCTGCGCCGCAAGTTCGAGCGCGACCGGGAACAGCGGCAGATCCGCCGCGCGGAACTCGAGGGTCACTCCGCTGGCCTCGGCCATGCCGCGACCATGACCCATCAAGCCGAATCCGGTGACGTCGGTCGCCGCGCGGCAATCGACCGCGCATGCCGCCAGGGCCGCTCCTTTGTTCAGGTGGGCCATCTGCGCACACGCGGGCTCGATCCACTCGGGCGACAACTTGTCGAGCTTCATCGCCGTCGCGGCGGCGCCCATGCCGAGCGGCTTCGTCAAGACGAGCACGTCGCCCACGCGAGCTCCCGCGTTCGTCGTGATGCGATCGGGGTGGATGAGGCCCGTCACCGAAAGCCCGTACTTCACTTCCTTGTCACGCACCGAATGGCCGCCGACGAGGATCGCGCCGGACTCGACGATCTTCTCCGAGCCGCCGCGCAACACTTGGGCGAGCACGCTCGGCGGCAGCTCCTGCGGCCATCCGACGATGTTCATCGCGGTGTACGGCGTGCCGCCCATCGCGTAGACGTCGGACAACGCGTTCGCGGCCGCGATGCGTCCGAACCACACCGGGTCGTCGACGACCGGTGGGAAGAAATCGAGCGTCTGGACCAACGCGATGTCGGGCGTGAGGCGTACGACTCCGGCGTCGTCCAGCGTTTGCGCGCCGACGATCAGGAGATCGCTGTGTACGGACGGGAGCTGATGCAAGACCTCGACGAGGTCCGCGGGCGAGAGCTTGGCTGCTCAGCCAGCGCAGCTCGAGTACTTGGTCAGCCGCACCGTCTCACGCTTGTCTTCATCGGGGTTCATCGCTGCTCTCCGCCGAGGTCCCGCAGCGCCGCCACGACGGCGGTCGCCAGCACCTCGCGTTGGTCGGGGAAGATCGATCGCAGTTCCAACAGGACTTCGTCGGCCTCGATGCGCGCGTGGACGCGCGGCCGGCCCGCTCGCAGGCGGGCAGCGATCGCATCGGCGGTCGTGGCCGCGTGGTTCAACGCCACGGCGACGCCCGGGAACTCGCGCGCCGGCGCCGAGCCGCTGCCGAGGAACCCGACCGTCTCACGCACGTGGACGCGAGCTGCCGTTTCGCGCTCGATCCGCGCGGCGAACTCACGGGCCGCCGCGACGAGTTCCGCCTGGGGCAGAGCGAGGGCCTGGAACAACGGCAACGGCGGCACGCCTTCGGGGTGCGCGCGATACACGAGCAGCGTGGCCTCGAGCGCGGCCAGATCGAGCTTGCCGGGGCGCAGCGCGCGGAACAGCGGGTGGCGGCGCGCCATCGCGACGGCGTCCTTGCGTCCCACCAGGATCCCGGCCTGCGGCCCGCACAGCAATTTGTCGCCCGAGAACCAGATCAAGTCGGCGCCGGTCTCGACGGCCGAGCGCACGTCGGGCTCGTCTTCGAGCGGACTCACGTCGATCGCGCGCAAGAGCCCCGATCCAAGGTCGTACCCGACGGGCACGCCGTGGCTCTTGCCGAGTTCGACCAAGTCCATGAGAGTCGGCGCCGTGGTGAAACCGATCATGCGGAAGTTCGACGGATGGACCTTCAACAGCATTCCGGTCGCAGCGTTGATCGCGCCCACGTAGTCGGCGCGATGCGTTCGATTGGTGGTGCCGACCTCGCGCATCGATGCGCCGGAGGCGGCCATCACGTCGGGCATGCGGAAACCGCCGCCGATCTCGACGAGTTGTCCGCGTGACACCACGACTTCGCGCCCCGCAGCCATCGCGCTGAGTGCGAGCAGGGTCGCGCCGGCGTTGTTGTTGACGACCGTCGCCGCTTCGGCGCCGGTGAGGTCGCACAGCAACCGCGCGATGCGGACTTCGCGCTCGTCGCGCTCACCGCTGTCGGGATCGACCTCGACGATCGCGTAGCGGGCCACGCCGTCGACGGCCGCGCGGGCCTCGTCGCACAACGGCGCGCGGCCGAGCCCGGTGTGGAGGAGAATGCCGGTCGCATTCAGCACACCCTCGTGACGCGGGCGCTGGACGCGCTCCAGCGCGTCGCACACGGCCGTGACGAATCCAGGGCCATCGAACCACTGGCGATCGACCGCGCTGCCGGCGCGCACGGCGGCGCGGAAGCGTGTGACTTCGTCGCGGATCGCCTCGAGCAACAGCGGCCGCGACGCGTGCGGCAACGCCACGGCGCAGCGATGCACCAACGCGTCGATCGCGGGAATGACTCGCAGCGTGTCGCTCGGATCCGCCATCGGAATGCCCCACCGAGCCGATCGGATCACCGCGTCCCCGCGGCCGCTTGGCGACGGTTCCGGCGCCGATTCGCTCGAAGGTCGAGCACGCTACGCCGGGACGACGGCGGGCTCAAGGCGACGATGGGCCGCGGCGAGCGAGACGTCGGTCACGAGTGCGGATCCGTGGGTTCGGCGACGGCCAGGATCGGACGCGGTCGAGTTCGCGTTTGACGCCTCGCGCCCGGCCCGTTAGACCACGCCCCATGACCGTGCACTGGCGCTTCTTCCCCGACGACCTGCGCCTGCAAGAAGAACTCGCGCGGCAATTCTCGCTGTCGAGGCTGGCTGCGCGCATCCTCATCAACCGCGGCCTGCGCGGACCCGACGACGTCGCCGTGTTCATGACCGCTAGCCTCGAACGTCTCACCGACCCATTCCGCATGGCGCACATGGAACGCGCCGTCGACCGCTTGGTCGGCGCGTTGGCGCGCAAGGAACCGATCGTCGTCTACGGGGACTCCGACGTCGATGGCGTCTCGGGCACCGCGCTGCTCGCGGGCTTCCTGCGCGCCGTGCGCGCCGACGTGGCGACGTACATCCCGAACCGACTCGAGGAAGGCTATTCGCTGACGTCGAAGGGTGAGGCGTTCATCCGCGATCGCGGCGCGAAGGTCGTCATCACGGTCGACAACGGCACCACGGCCGTCGACGCGATCCAGCGCCTGCAAGACGCCGGCATCGACGTGATCGTCTGCGACCATCACGAACCCGGCGAACGCTTGCCGCCCGCACTCGCCCTGTTGAACCCGAAATGGGATGGCTGCGGCTACCCGTTCCGCTGGTTGTGCGGCACCGCGGTCGGCTTCCAATTGCTCGCGGCACTGGGAACCCGACTTCCCGCGCGCGCGCAGCAGCACGAGATCCTGATGCGCGTCCTGCGCCACTCGATCGGATTGGTCGCGTTGGCGACGATCTGCGATTGCGTGCCGCTGATCGGCGAGAACCGTGCGCTGGCGCGTTCCGGTCTCGCCACGTTGTCGTCGGGTGAGCATCCCGGCATCCAGGCGTTGCTCCGCATCGCCGGCGTGCATGGACGCGTACAGCAAGACGACGTCTCGTTCCGATTGGGCCCGCGCATCAACGCAGCCGGGCGACTCGGCCACGCCGACCGCGCGCTCGAGTTGCTGTTGGCCGCCGACGACGTGACCGCGCGCGCCTGCGCGAAGGAACTCGACGAACGCAATCAGACCCGTCAGGACATCGAAGCGCACATCCTGCAAGGAGCGCGCGAGAAGGCCGCCGTCGCGGCCGCGACCGACGCGCCGATCCTCGTGCTGTCCGACGAAGCGTGGCATCCCGGCGTCGTCGGCATCGTCGCGAGCCGCATCGCGACCGAGTTCCAACGCCCGACGATCCTGATCGGGATGCGCGGAGCCAGCGGACGCGGCAGCGGCCGCTCCGTGCGCGGCTTCGACTTGCATCACGCGTTGAAGCAATGCGCGTCGCACCTGCGCGCGTTCGGTGGTCACGCCTTCGCGGCCGGCCTCGAGATCGAAGCGTCCGCATTGCCGGGCTTCATCGATGCCGTGAACACCGCGGCGCGGACGTCGTGGAAGGACGATCCCGATCAAGAGATCTGGATCGACGCCGAGGTCCCGCTCGGAGTGCTGACGCCGTCGCTGATGGCGGAGCTCGAGCGCCTCGCCCCGTTCGGCGAGGGACATCCCCTACCGACGTTCGTCGTGCCGGACGTCCAACTCGGAGGCGCGCCGCGGCGCGTCGGACGCAACCAGAACCACCTCACGTTTCCGGTCCTGCAATCGGGCGTCGTGCGCAACGCGATCGCGTACGGCATGGGACCGCGCGCCGAATCGATCGGCTCGGCGGAACGCTTCTCGGTCGCGTTCACGCCGCGTTTGAACCTGTTCCGCGGCAAGGCCGGCGTCGACCTCGAGGTCAAGGACATCCGCGTCGCATAGGGACGATGGACGCGAGCGCGACGGCGTCCGTCCGCGCGTGCCGCTCAGACCGATCCCGGCGTGCTCGCCTTCGCGTTCCTCTTCGCCTTCCACCACTCGATGACGAGCGGCAGGATCGAGATCACGATGATCGCGAGGATGACCGTCGAGAAGTTCTTCTTCACGATCTCCATGTTGCCGAAGAAGTAGCCGGCCCAGGTCAGTGAGAACACCCAGACCACGCCGCCGACGACGTTGTAGGTGATGAACGTGCGGTAGTTCATCGTGCCGACGCCGGCGACGAACGGCGCGAGCGTCCGCACGATCGGGACGAAGCGCGCGAGCACGATCGTCTTCGCTCCGTACTTCTCGTAGAACGCGTGCGTCTTCTCGAGATGCTCCCGCTTGATCCAGCGACTCTCGGTGGCGAACACCTTGGCACCGATCTTCTTGCCGATCCAGTAGTTGACGGTGTCCCCGACGATTGCCGCGATCGTCAGCAGGATGCACACCGGCCAGACCTGGAAGTTCTCGCTGCCGAGCGCGGCGATGGAACCAGCCGCGAACAACAGCGAGTCCCCGGGCAGGAACGGCGTCACCACGAGGCCGGTCTCCGCGAACACGATCGCGAACAAGATCCAATACGTCGTCGTGCCGTGCTGATCCACCAGCTCGCGCAGGTGGTCGTTCAGGTGCAACACGAAGTCGACGATGTCCTTCAGTGAATCCATGGGACGGGAATTGCTCCGGGGTTCGTGGGTCTCAAGACGTGCGCGCGCAGGGCGCCGACGACGTCGGCAGGTCGAGCGGCTCGCGACTCCAGATCTTCACTTCGGTGTGAAGATCCGCGCCCGAGTGCTCGAGCACGCCTTTGCGCACGTGCCGAATCAACTGGATGACGTCGCGGAACGTCGCCGCCCCACGGTTCACGATGAAGTTGCCGTGCTTCGTCGAGACTTCGGCATCGCCGACGCGCGCGCCCTTCAGGCCCGCCGCTTCGATCAATCGACCGGCGGACTGACCTTCGGGATTCTTGAAGATGCATCCAGCGCTCGGCTCGATCAGCGGTTGCGCCGCGCTCTTCTCCTTCAAGATCGTCTTGATGCGCTCTTGGACAGCCTTCGGCGCGTCGCGTTGCAACGCGACCACGGTCTCGAGCACGACACAGGCGTCGAACATCGACGAGCGGTATCCGAACGTCCGCTCGGTGACGGCGTCTTCCTGCTCGTCGAGCGCTGGCGTCAAGTAGCGCACGCGCTTGGCGATCGACGACAACCAGCCATGCCGACCGCCCGCGTTCATGACCGTCGCTCCGCCCATCGTGCCCGGCACTCCGACCAGGCATTCGGCGCCGGTCAATCCCATCTCGCGGGTCTTGGTCACGAACTGCGGGATCGACAACCCGGCGCCGAGGCGCAGCTCCGTGGCGTCCTCGCTCTCGCGCACCATGAACGCGAACCCGGTCGTCAGCACGATCGCCTCGTCGAGTCCGGAGTCGTCGATGAGGATGTTGGCGCCGCCACCGAGCATGCGATACCGAATGTGATCGGCGTGGAGCCGGCGCACGGCCGCGATCAGCTCGTCGCGGTTGCGCGGCTCGAGCAGGACCGGCACCTTGCCGCCCATGCGGAACGTGGTGTGGTCACGGAGTGCGACGTCGTAGCGCGCTGGACACGGCGCCTGGAAGTTCGCCACGGAGGTCATCGATGTCTCCGGCTCCGAGCAACAGGACGACGTCCCCAGGCCGTACGACGGCCTGGATCGCGGGAACGACGGCGGAAAGCGGGCCAGCATAGCGGGCGGCCGGATTCGACTCGCGCACCCTGTCGGCGAGTTCCGACGCGGTCGCGGTGCCTCCGGCGGACGCGGCTTCGCGCGCCCCGTAGACGTCGGTCAGCAGGGGTACGTGGAATCGCGCCAGCGCACGAGCGAAGTCCTCGAAGAAGTCCCGGGTGCGCGACGCTTGGTGCGGTTGGAACACGGCCACGACTCGGCGCCCCGGATAGCGCGCGACGAGCGCGTCGATCACGGCGTTCAGCGCCGTCGGGTGATGGGCGTAATCGGACATCACGACCACGCCGTCCGCATCGGACAGCAGTTCGAGACGGCGCGCCACCCCGCGGAAACCCTCGATCCCCGCGCGCGCCAACGACACGTCGACACCGAGCGCATGCACGACCCCCAACGCGACGAGCGCGTTCTCGACCGAATGGTGGCCGGGGATCGCGAGTCGGACGTCGGCAAGTGCGATCGTCCCCTCGACGTCGAAGCGTGGCAGCCCGTCGACATCGCGCACGTCGACAGCGCGGAGATCCGCGCGAGCGTCGGTACCGACCGTGATCGTGTGCGCCGGCCGCTGGGAGATGCGGTCACGCACGCGCGGCGACGTCACCAGGACTCCGTTCACGTCGATGCGCGCGACGAAGGCGCGGAAGGCGTCGACCACGCGTTCGAACGTCCCGAAGTAGTCGAGGTGATCGGCTTCGACGTTCGTGATCGCGGCCACGCGCGGCGCGAGTTGGAGGAACGACTCGGCGTACTCGCACGCTTCGACGACGAACGTCGCGTCCGCGCCGCGGTGTCCCGCCGAACCGAACTGCGGCACATCACCGCCGACGACGTACGACGGATCGCGGCCGGCCGCGCGCAATGCCGCGACGACAAGGGCGGTCGTCGTGGTCTTGCCGTGCGTTCCGGCGATCGCGACTCCGTCGTGCGACCGCATGAGCTCGCCGATCGCTTGCGGGTACGTCAGGACGCGCTGCCCGCGTTCGCGCGCGATCACCAACTCGGGATTGTCCGCGGGAATCGCGGCCGACGCGACGACCACGGCATCGGTCGGGACCGACGCTGCATGATGCGGACCGATCGTGATGCGGGCCCCACGTGCGACGAGCCGCGCCGTGCGCGGACTTCCGTGCAGGTCCGATCCGCTGATCCGGACGCCGCGGTCTTGCAGCAAGGAACACAGTGCGGCCACGCCGAATCCGCCCGCGCCGACCGCGCACCGCGCGCGCGTCCGCGAGCGTCATGGCCGCGAGGATCCCGCGGCGAGCCGCAACAGAACGCCCGCGCAGCGCGTCGCCGCGTCGGCACGGTGCAGCGAGCGCGACTTCTCCGCCGCTGCGGCGCGCGCCGCAGGATCGGCCAACCAGCGCGCGACCACATGCAGCAGGCGCACCGAGGCGCCCTCGCCTTCCTCGACGATCGCTGCGCCACCGACGCGCTCGAACAAGCGCGCGTTGTCGAATTGGTGGCCATCTCCGTACGGATACGGAACCAGAGCGAGCGGCTTGCCGATGCGCGCGACTTCGGACAACGTCGTCGCGCCGGCGCGCGCGACGACGACGTCGGCGAGGCGGTAGACGTCGTTCATGCGCGATTCGAACGGGACCGCGACGGTGCGTGGCTCGGGCGACCGCGCGAGTTCGTCCGCGACCGCCGCATGATCGACGTCGCCGGTCAGCATCAGGATCTGGACGCCGGGGCAACGACGCGCGAGCTCGGCGCGCATGCCGAGCACCATGCGATTGACACCGCGCGCACCTTGGCTGCCGCCCACCGCGACGACGGTCGGGTGGCCGGGCTCGAGTCCGAAAGCGCCGGCATCGACCGCGGTCTCCGCGTCGAAACTCTCGCGCAACGGATTGCCTTCGACGCTGGCGCGGCCGCTCGGCAAACGCTCCGGATCGAGGATCGGGAACGCCAAGGCGATGTGCGCGGCAGCGTCCTTCAGCCACGACACGGCCTTGCCGACGCGCACGTTCTGCTCGAACAACACCAGCGCAGGATCGGCTCGCCCGCCGAACGCGAGGCGCAACAGCGCGAGCGGCAGCGGTCCGAGCGCGGCGATGCCCGCGCACAGCGTGAGGTAACCGCCGAACCCGGCGATCACGTCGGGGCGAACCTCGTTCACGACCCGGCGCGCGCGCAACGCCGCGCCCACGTAGGCCAAGATGTTCCAGCGGCCGGGAGCGTGCGAACGCCCCGGGAACAACGGCGTGCACGGGAACGGGGAGTCTTCGAGCACGCGTTCCCCGCTGCGCTGGCCCGACGTCACGAACTGGATCTGCGTCGTCGGGTCGAGACGCAGCAGCGCCTGCGCCGTCGCCAGCGCCGGAACCACGTGTCCGCCGGTTCCGCCTGCCGCGATCAGGACACGCCGGGGTCGCCCCGGCGCCTCGGGTTCGCTCACGGGATCTTGAGGACGACGCCTTCGGGGACGATCGACGTGCTCTTCAGCTTGTCGCGATTGGCCTCGAAGATGGTCTTCCACTTGTTGGCGTCGGCGTAGTACTTGCGCGCGATCGAGGTCAGCGTGTCACCCTTCGCGACGCGGTGTTCGCGCGGGCCCTTCTTCGTTGCCGCGTCGTTCGACTTCTCGCCGTCCTTCGAGGACTTGCGCGGCGACCCGTCGACCTTCGGTTTGTCCGAAGACGGGCGATCCGCGACGACGGGAGCCTTCGCGCCGCTCGTCGTCGGCTTGGCGTCCTTCGCGGCCTCGAGCGCTTTGCCCGCCGGACCCTTCGTCGACTTGGTGTCCTTCAGCGGGCCGCCGGTCGTACCGCTCGCGGGAGTCTTCGCGGCATCGGCCGGAGCGCGAGTCGCACTCTTCGCCGGCAGGATCAGCTCCTGTCCGACCGTCAGCTTGCGGGCGTCCACGCCGGGGTTCGCCTGCTGGATGAGCGTGTAGTACTTCTTGTCCCCGAAGTGCGCAGCCGCGATCGAACTCAGCGTGTCGCCCTTCTTCACCGCATAGTGGATCGGAGCGTCGGACTCGGGCGGATCCTGAACCTTCGGCGGATGTTGCTCCGCCGGCGCCGAACCTCGAGCCGCGTCCTCGTCGGCGCCCGGATCGCGTCCGCTCGGAACGCGCGGTTCCACGTCGTCGCCGCCCGCGTTGTTCTCGTTTTCCCGCGGCGTCTGTGCCGGTCCCTCGTTCGTCGGCTGCGGCTTCGGCGTGACCCGCGGGCCACTGCCCGGGTCTCGCGACGGCGTGCCGCGATCGGAGTCGCGCTCGACCACTTCGTTGTTCGCGCTGAGCGCGTGCGCACCGGGGTCCGACTCCGAGTCGCGCCCGAAGAACGCCAACAGCCCCGCCATCAACAACAACAGAGCGGCCGACAACAAACCGTACTTCTCGAGTTCACCCATGACGCACTCCGAGCAGACGACGCAGGACAGGAGCAAAACGCGCACGATCGGATTCGACGTCGTCGACTTCGATCGGCTCGCCGGCCCGCCGCGCCAGATTGGCGAGCAGACCGGTCGCGAACAACATGGCGCAGATCGAGGATCCGCCAGCGGACAAGAACGGCAACGCGATGCCCTTGGTCGGCACCGCCGCCGTCACGACCGCGACGTTGATGAGGGCTTGGACGCAGATCAACAGCGTCAGTCCCGCCGCCAGCACGAAACCCGCGATGCTCTGCTGTCTCATCACGACGCGTGTGCCGAGGAGCAGCAGAAGCACGAACAACAGTACCACCAGCGACGTTCCGACGAATCCGAGTTCTTCACCGACCGCAGCCAGGATGAAGTCGCTCGAGATGTAGGGCAGGTAGCCGAGCTTGGCCTCGCCGGCGCCGAGGCCGGTGCCGAACGCGCCACCCGCGCCGAGCGCGATCATGCTCTGGTACGCCTGCCCACCCTCGGACGGGCTGACGTACTCGGTCAATCGTCGCTGCACGTGATCGAGACGAAGCACCGCGTAGGCGCAACACAGCGGCAATGCGCACGCGCCAGCGACCATGAAGTGCTTGGCCCGCGCCCCACCGAGCAGCATCAAGAGCGTGCCGAGTCCGAGCACGAACAGCGCCGAGCCGAAGTCGGGTTGCTTGAGCAGGAGCAGCGCCGCGACGCCGAGCGCGAGGTAGAGCGGTAGCAGGCCCTTACGCCAGTCCTCGATCCCCGTACCGATGCGGCCGCAGGTCCCGGCGACCAGGACCACGACCGCGAGCTTCACGAACTCGGACGGTTGCAAGGGTACGAACGGGGTCTGCAGCCAGCGGCGCGCGCCGTTCAGCATCATGCCGACGCCCGGGACGAAGACGAGGGCGAGCGCGACCATGACCGCCGCCCAGATCCTCCAACGATAGGTGCAGAGCCACTCGATGCGGACCTTCAGACCCACCCACAGGCAGACGAGTCCGGCACCGACTTTGGCCAACTGGATCCACAGCGCGCGATACGCGGCATCCATGCCGTGATCGCGAGCCGGCAGTGCCGCGGACGTGGAGAAGACGAACACGGTGCCGATGCCGACCAGCGCGAGCACGATCCAGAGGATCCACTGTGCCGTGGCCTCCGGCGAGCGGTCGTCGTGTTCGACACGCGGCAGCATCGTGGCGTCGATTTCGTCCGACACGGTCACCTCACCTTCAAGGTCGCGACCCCGGCGATCGCGAAGATCACCGCGAGGATCCAGAACCGCGAGACCACCTTCACCTCGTGCCAACCGGCGAACTGGAAGTGATGGTGGATCGGAGCGATGCGGAAGATGCGCTTGCCGGTCAACTTGAACGAACCGACTTGGCAGATCACCGACGCCGCTTCCATGACGAACACGCCGCCGACGATCGGCAGCACCAGTTCCTGACGCGCCACGATCGCGACGAACCCGAGCAGACCGCCGATCAGCAGCGACCCGGTGTCCCCCATGAAGACCTGCGCCGGATACGAGTTGAACCACAGGAACCCGAGGCATGCGCCGGCCAACGCTGCGCACACGATCGCGAGCTCGCCCGATCCCGGCACGTACGTGATCAGCAGGTACTCGGTCGTGTCCTTGCGGCCGACCACGTAGATGATCACGGAGAACGCGGCCGCGGCGATCGCCGCGCAGCCGGTCGCCAGGCCGTCGAGGCCGTCGGTCAGGTTCACGGCGTTGCTCGACCCGAGCAGCACGACGATGCAGAACACGAGGTAGAGCGAGCCGTGCCACCACGACAGGTCGAGCACGACGTCCTTCAGGAAGGGCAGCCGCACGACGTAGGGCGTCGCGTCACCGGCCTGCTTCGCGAGCAGCACGACCGCGATCGCGATCGCGAACGCGACGGCGAGCAGGAGCGCCATCTTGAGCCGCGGCGGGATGCCCTTCTTGTTGCGCCCCGACAGCTTGGTCCAGTCGTCGATCAGTCCGACGCACGAGAACCCGATCGTGGACAGCGCGGCCAGCACGACGTACGGGTTCGACAAGCGTCCGAACAAGAGGATCGCGGCCAGGATCGCGATCAGGACCAGCAACCCGCCCATCGTCGGCGTGCCGGCCTTGCCCGCGTGCATCTGGTCGAGCACCGCGGAATCGCCCTTCTGGACCTTCTCGCCGATCTTCTTCGCGCGCAGGATCCCGATGACGCGCGGTCCGAGCAGGACCGCGGTCAAGAACGCGACGGTCGCCGCCAGCGCGGCGCGCAGCGTCACGTACTGGAACAAGTTCCAGAGCGCCGTATTGCGGAAGAAGTCGAGCAGCCAGAGCAGCAAGGGGTCGCCTTCTCAACGAGCGTGAACGAGCGGGTCAGCGCGGCGATCGGTCGCCACACGGATCTCCACTCAGCGGGGAACACGACGGCAGCAGCCGCCTCACGACGTGAATCGAGTCCAATGGTCCGCGACGGCGAGCGGGCAACGAAACGGCCGATACCGGTACGTTTCCCTCCGACACCCGGACCACCCGGGTGTCATGCATCCGTTGAGTATTCGTCTCGCGGCCTTGCTCCCGCATCGCGGACCAAAGGACTTTTTGAGCGTTCATGACGCCGCACCCCGCGCCTCACCCGAGGCGCCGCGTGCGGTGTTCTGGATCAAGGTGACGACGCGATCGAGCCCGGTCTTGCGCGATGCCTTGACCAGGATCGCGTCGTCGGAGCGCAGTCGCGCCAGGAGTTCACGCGCGGCCGCATCGGCGTCGCGCACATGCAGTGCGGCGGCCTCGGCGAAACCACGCTCGATCGCGCCTTCGCGCAGAGCGGCCGCGTCGTCGCCGACCGTGACGAGCAGGTCGAATCGCCCGCACGAAGTCGACGTCCCGACCTCGTGATGCATGCGCTTCGATTCCGGCCCGAGTTCGGCCATGTCGCCGAGCACGAGGATCTTGCGGCCCGCCACCGGCAGCGACGCGAATGTCTTGATCGCGGCGACCATCGAGCCCGGGTTCGCGTTGTAGGCATCGTCGACGATCAGCAGCGAGCCGATCCGGTGCTTCTTCAAGCGACCCGGCGGACCTTCGAAATGGCGCAGCGCGGTGGCCGCGGCTTCGAGGTCGACACCGAGTTCGGCGGCGACCGCGAGCGCGGTCAGCGCGTTGTAGAGGTTGTGACATCCGATGAGCGGGACGCGCACGCGCGTCCGACCGTTCAGGTGGAACGCGATGCGATCGAGATCGCAGTGCGGCATCGTCGCCATGTAGTCGGCACGGCGACGCACGCCGGTCGTCACGGTTCGGCAGCGTGCGCGAGCACGCAGCGGCTCGAAGCTCTTGTCGTCGTCCTGGTTCAGCACCGCGACACCGCCGCGAGCGACGAAGTCGAGCAAGGAGCCCTTCTCGGTCAGCACGCCTTCGATCGTGCCGAGGCCCTCGAGGTGCGCGGCCGCGACGTTCGTCACGACGGCCACGTCGGGGCGCGCGACTTCCGCGAGCGTGGCGATCTCGCCGGGGTGATTGGTGCCGACTTCGAGCACGACCGCCTGCGTCGACGCATCGGCCAGGAACAACGTGTGTGGCACGCCGACGAAGTTGTTGAACGACGCCGGCGACTTCACGGTCGCGTACCGCGTCTGCAAGCAGCAGGCGACCAGTTCCTTCGTCGTCGTCTTGCCGTTGCTGCCCGTGATCGCGACCACCTTCGCGCCGAGGCGTTTGCGCTGCAGCGCACCGAGATCGAGCAGAGCCCGCAACGAATCACGCACGCGGATGATCGGCAGCGGCGCGGACTCGCCGAGGTCACGATCGACGATCGCGGCGGCCGCGCCCGCGGCGGCGGCCTGCGCGAGGAACTCGTGGCCGTCGAAGCGATCGCCCTTCAAGGCGACGAACAACGCGCCGGCCGGGATCTGGCGTGTATCGGTACTGACCGCCGTGAACATCGAAGGCAGTGGGCGCAGCGCCCGGCCCGCGGTCGCGAGCAACACGTCGTGCGTTCTCAGAGGCTCCACAGGACCTCCCGTGCCGTTTCGACGTCGTCGAACGGAATGCGGCGATCGCCGAGGATCTGGACCTTCTCGTGCCCCTTGCCGGCGATGACGACGATGTCGCCGCCACGCGCGGCCTTCAGCGCCGCCGTGATGGCGCGCTTGCGGTCGGGCTCGATCACGACGTCGTGCGTCGCGACCAAGCCGGACTTGATCTGGTCGATGATGGCGAGCGGATCTTCGGTGCGCGGATTGTCGGACGTGACGTACGCGACGTCCGACAACTCGCTCACGACTGCACCCATGCGCGGCCGCTTGGTCCGGTCGCGATCACCACCACAGCCGAACACCGTGATCAGGCGTCCCTTGGTCAGGGGTCGCAATGTCTCGAGCACGTGCCGCAGCGCCGCTTCGGTGTGCGCGAAGTCGACGAGCACACGGAAGTCCTGGCCGCAATCGACCGACTCGAGCCGACCGGGCACGCCCTTCAGCAGTTCGAATCCGCCACGCACCGCTTCGAGCGGGTAGCCGAGAGCGAGGCACGTCGCGGCCGCGGCCATCGCGTTGAACAGGTTGTGGCGCCCGACCATGCGCGTCGCGACGTCCATGCGTCCTTGCGGCGTGCGCAGTGCGAACGAGCAGCCGTCGATGTCGACGCGATGCACTTCGACCGAGACATCGGCGCCCGGCGTCATGCCGTAGCGCACGACTCGTGCCTTCGTGCGACTGGCGTAGATCGCGGCTGCCGGATCGTCCTGGTTCAACACCGCCGTCGCGCTGTCGTCGAGCGCTTCGAACAGGCGAGCCTTGGCGTCGCGATACGCGTCGAGCGTCTGGTGGAAGTCGAGATGCTCCGGACTCAAGTTCGTGAACGCGGCGGCGCGAAAGCCGATGCCGAGCACGCGATCCTGTTCGAGCGCGTGCGACGACACTTCCATCACGGCCAAACGCGCCCCGGCGAGCACCGCGTCGGCGAGCATGCGATGCAGCTCGATCGGATCGGGCGTCGTGTTCGCGGCCGGCGCGGATTCGCCGTCGAGTTCGTTCGCGATCGTGCCGAGCAGCAACGTCTTGTCGCCGGCGTACTGCGCGACCGAACGCATCATCCACGTCGTCGTCGTCTTGCCGTTCGTTCCGGTCACGCCGACGGCCATCAGCTTGCGCGCGGGTTCGCCGAAGAAGCGGGCCGCCATCAGCGCCTTGGCCTTGCGGCAATCGGCGACACGCACGCACGCCACGTCGGCCGGAACCGCGACCTCGGCATCGGCGACGACCCCGACCGCCCCGCGCGCGAGGGCGTCGGCGACGAACCCGGCGCCGTCTTGCATCACGCCCTTCACGGCGAAGAACATGCTGCCGCGAACGGCCTGACGCGAATCGCTCGCGAGGGACACGACGCGCGTCGCTCCGTTCCCGGACACGACGACGCCGCCGGCCGCATGGGCCAGTTCAGCGACGGTCGACGAGGGGAACAGTGAGGCGATCATGATCATCCACGAACGAGGCGGAGAACGAAGCATGCGGCGTCAGCGCCCGGAGACCGGTGCGGCGTCGACTTCTTCGGTCGAGGGGCGATCCTGCGGCACACGCAGGTACGTCAGACAACGCTCCATGATTCCTTTGACCGTCGGTGCCGCGACGGTGGCGCCGAAGTGCGCGCCCTTGGGTTGATCGACGACGACGGAGACCACCAGCTCGGGTGAATGCACCGGCGCCATCGCGATGAACGAGGACGTGTACTTGCTGCGGTCGCGCTCGTACTGCGCGGTCGAGGTCTTGCCGGCCATCGACCAGCCGTCGAGTTGCGCGGGCTTCGCGGTGCCCTCCTCGACGACCTGCGCCATCATCGAGCGCAGAGCGACGGCGACTTCGTCGTCGAACACGACGCGCTCGGGCTGATACGGTTCGGCCAGCACGACGCCGCGCGCATTTCGAACGTCGCGCACGATGCGCGGCGCGATCCACCGACCGCCGTTCGCGAACGCGTCGAACGCCGCGACGACTTGCATGGGCGTGGTCTGGATCTCGTAGCCCATGGCCAGCGAGGTCAGCGTGTACTGCCGCGTCCAGCGCTCCATGTTCGTGAAGCGCCCCTTGGATTCGCCGGGCAGACCGATGCCGGTCTCCTTGCCGAACCCGAGGTCGTCGAGCCAACGTCGCACCGCGCGGTAGGACTTCATGCGCTCTTCCTTCGGCGCATCGTCGGGCGGCACGAGGCGATGGACGACCTTGACCATGCCGACGTTCGAGGAGTGCTGGATGACCTCGGACGCGGTCAGGATGCCTTCTTTGTGCACGTCACGGATCGAACGCGAACCCGTGTTCCAGGAACCGTTCTCGCAGTCGATCGGCGTGTTCGGCGTGACTTTGTTGCGGTCGAGCGCGAGCGCCATCATGAACGGCTTGAACGCCGAACCCGGCGCGTACGTCAGAGTGACCGCGTTGTTGCGGAAGGCCTCGGGGGCGTAGTTGCCGTACTGGTTCGGATCGAACGTCGGACGGTTGACGAGCGCGAGCACTTCGCCGGTCGCGGGACGCGTGACGATCGCGCAGACCCAGCGCGGCTTGAACTTCTCGATCAGCGCGTCGATTTCTTCTTCGACGAACCACTGCATGTTCACGTCGAGCGTGAGCGAAACGTCGTTGCCCGGAGTCGCGGCCGCGACGATGTGGCCGACGTCGATCATCGCGTTGCGACCGGCGTCCTTCTCGTAGGTGCGCTTGCCGGCGCGTCCGGTCAGCTCGGCGTCCAGCGCGAGTTCGATCCCGGTCGCGCCCTTGCCCTCGGCGTCGACGTACCCGATCACGGCCGCTGCCAGTCGATTCTCGGGGTAGCTGCGCACGCTGGTCGCGTGCAGATCGATGCCGGGCAGTTGCCCATCGCGATGCAGTTGAGCCAACTCGACGACGATCTCGGCGTCGGAGATCGGTTTCGCGAACAGCTTGCGGTACCCCGTGCGCTCCAGGTCGGCGCGGATCTGACGAACCTCGCCGAGACCGTATTCGGAGAACAGCGTGGCCAGTCGATCCCGCGTCTGCGGCTTGGCGTTCCAGCGGGAGTCGGCGTAGACCTCGATCGCCGGCAGTGTGATCGCGAGCGCCCGTCCGTTTCGATCGAGGATGCTGCCGCGCTGCGCGACCAGGTTCTCGGTCTTCTGCCGGACGTCGTCGACCTTCTGCTCGGCGCGCGGGTGCTTCAGGATCTGCAAGTGGAACAGGCGCAGCTCGAGTGCGACGAAGCACAAGCCGATCACCGCGACCACGTGGATCCAACGCCGCCGGACGTCCATCTCAGTCGCGTCCCGTCGCGTCGACGTGCATCGCGACCGCAGGGACCGCCGGCGAACGCAGGATGCGATTGAGATCGTCGGGCGTCGCGCCGAGCTGGCCGAGGAACAACACGAGCTCGTCGGTCGACAGCATCTTCTCGCACTGCGCGCGGCGCGATGCGATCAAGGCGAGCATGTCGTCCTTGTCGTGCATCACGACGCCGAGCCGGTACTGGTAATGCGTGCATCGGACGTTCAACGCGACCGTCGTGACCGCGAGCCCGATGACCAAAAGCAACGCCACGCGAAGTGCAGCCCAGCGCATGGACCACCCCGATCCGGACGCAGCGCGTCCGTATGCACCGAGGGCCGAAGTTCCCTCGATGCTGCCGCTCAGTTGCCCGCTCGCCTCCGCTCCGCCGCGCGCAAACGGGCACTGCGCGCACGCGGGTTCGCCTGGATCTCGGTTTCCGAGGGGACGACCGGGGTGCTCGTCAGAACGACGACGTCACCTGCGGCCTCCGCGTCCCGGAAGATGTTCTTGACCACCCTGTCTTCGCCGCCGTGGAAGGCGATCACCACGGCTTTGCCACCACACTCGAGTCGTCGAATGGCCTCGGGCAGCGCCGTTGCGAGCGCGCCGAGTTCGTCGTTGATCCACATCCGCACGCCCTGGAACGTGCGCGTCGCCGGATGGTGATGGCGCGCGGCGCCTCCACCGAGCACGCGCGCGACCAGTTCCGCGAGCTCGCACGTGCGGCGCAACGGCGCCTGCTTGCGTGCGTCGAGGATCGCGTCGACGATGCGCTTCGCGCGCGGCTCGTCACCGAGTTCGCCGATGGCGAACAGCAGGTCCTCGCGCGTCCCGCGATTCACGAATTCCGCGGCCGAACGCTTCGCGTCCGCGCCCATGCGCATGTCGAGCGGACCGTCCTTGTCGAACGAGAACCCTCGCGCCGCGTCGTCGAGCTGCAGCGACGACACACCGAGGTCGGCGAGGACGCCGCCGACGCGGTCGATGCCGCGGCGCGCGCACACGGCGCCGATCTGCGCGAAGTTCGCGAGCTCGAACTGCGCACGGGCACCGAATCGTTCGAGTCGACGCTTCGCCAGTTCGAGGATCTGCGGGTCGCGGTCGAACGCGATCACGGTGCCATTCGACGTCGCTTCGAGGATCGCTTCGGAGTGCCCACCGGCGCCCGCCGTGAGGTCGAGGACGACCGCGCCATCCTTCGGCGCGAGGAACGCCACGGACTCGCTCATCATCACGGAGCGGTGGACGCGGCGAGCGCGCGGGTCAGCCATGGTGGACGTCCTCGGCTGGCGGTGGCCTCGCGCTCGGACGCGCGGCACACCGCGGCTGCGGTGTCCGGTTCCGAACGGCGAGGGGCGGTGCGTGGTGGCGCTCATACGCGGGTCTTCTCCGCGTCTTGAGCGAAGCTCGACTTGGTCTCCGAGCGGCGCGCGGCGTGCGTGTTCGGTTCCCAGATCGTGACCGAGGTGCCGGCACCCGCGAACACGACCTCGCCGGGCACCTTCATGTTCGCGTACTCGCGCAGCACTTCGGGGATCAGGATGCGGCCCGACCCGTCGACCTCGACGTCGAAGGAGTTCTCGAAAAACGTCTGCGTGTAGTTGCGCGAGGCCGGGTCGGTCTGAGGCAGCTTCACCAGCTTGTCGGCCAGCGCTTCGTAATCGGCCTTGCTGTACAGCATGACGGACGGGTCCATTCCGATGGCGACGTAGACGACCCGCTCGTTCGGAGTGGTGAGGGCGTGGAGGTACTTCTTCGGGACGAAGACTCGTCCTTTGGCATCGAAGGTATGCGTGTACTTCCCGGTGAAGATCACGACCGTATGCCTCTCGCTCCACTTTGCACCACTTCGGTGCGGGTTCTACGCTCGTTTTCGGCACTGTCAATGCCGCTCACGGCGCGAAAAAGCGAAATCTTCGGCGACCGGTCGAGTGCCGTAACTCACTGTTCGACTTTTGTTTACATGGAATCCACAGCCGTGTGGAGCGCCAAGATCCACACCTGGAACGGACTTACGCTCGTTCTTCCACAGGAAGTCTACATCCCCCACTTCACTTTTCCGGACGGCGGAATTTGGGCGGGCCGTTCGAGCGTGTTTGGCTCGTCGTCGACGCAGGTGGGGAGAGTTGGGTATGCAGTCGCGAGGCCCTGCCGACGGTCTCGGCAGAAGCGACTCAAACCACAAGCAAACAGCGCTTTACGTCGCCGGAGCGGATTCCGCGCCGGGGCCGTCGGCAGCCGTGCTCGCTGCGGTTCCGGACCCCTGGGGAGCTACTTCTTCGAGATCCATGTCCAGCAACAGTCGCAAACGGCCGGTCAAATCCGCGATCTCGGGACCGCGCAGCTCCGGCGCTTCGATCCGCAGGGCGTCGGGCCGGTCTTTCGCGGTGATCACGAGGAAGTCGACGCCGCCCTGCGTCACGAACTCCTTGATCACCAGGAAGCGCTTGCGCACGAGGATCAGCGCCATCAGGTACGAGAGCTTGCGGTACTCGACGGCCTCGATCTGGGCCATGCGGAAGAACAACTCGCGCAGCGACGGGTAGTCGACGACGCGCCGCGCGCGACCTTCGCTGGTCTTGCGGGTCTTCCAGAACGCGTAGATCTCGCGGCCTTCATCGCGCAACTTGTCGAAGCAGGTCTCGCAGTAGTCCGCACGCAACGGCTGCTCGGCCGCGAGTTCGAGCACCGAGAACATCGACTGTCCGACGCAGAATTCCACGGCGCAACCACCACATGCTTCGCCGCTGCGCTTCAGTCGATATTCCATGGGCTCACTCCTTCGTCGCCGCGCGTTGCGCCGCTTCCTGCCACAGGACCGGATCGTTCGCGAACACGCTCGCGCCCGTGAGCTCACGCAGCACGGAACCGCACAACTCGACTTCGTCGGATGCCCCTGCCGCGTGTGCGCGCTCGAGCGCGAGCGCCAGCAACGGCGCAGCTTTCACGGCACGAAGGCTGCCATAGGCCTCGATCGCGCGCTTGCGCACGAACGCGTCGGAATCCTCGAGGCCGGGCTTCAGCAGCACCGCGGCCTTGGAGCGATCGGCGTTGCGCGCCTGTCCGAGCGCTTCGGCCGCGCCCGCGCGCACGCGCCAATCGTCGTGGCGCAGCAACGCCACACCGACGCGATCGACGGCCTTGTCGCCGCCCGCCGTCATCAACGCCTTCAGCAGCGCCGGCTGGAATTGCGGGGAATCGCCGGCCTCGGGCGCATCCAACGCTTCGGTCATCGCGTCCACGGAACCGCTACGCCCGAGCGTGTCGACGATGGCGGTCTGGGACGGCGGGTCCTTCGACACGCGCAACGCCGTGAGCAACGCCGGCACGACCACCTCGCCGTCGAGTTCGAGCAACTCACGCTGCGGGCGGCGCCACGACGCCTCGGTGTTGCCGCGCGCGGTCAAGGTCTGGCGCGGAGCGAGTTGGACCATGTTCTTCAACAACGAGAGCACGAGCGTCTCGCGCGCTTCACCGCCGAGTTCGAACCAAGCTTGGCGAGCGTTCTGCCAGCCGGGATCCGACGACTGATAGAGTTTCCACCAGTGTTCGAGCTGAGCCTTGCGCTCGTCCGTCAACTGGCCACGATCGGTGGCGCAACCACAGAGCAGGACGATCGACACGGCGACAGGGACGACCGAGAAACGCACGTCGCACTCCACGATGACTCACGAATCGGCCAAAGCTAGCAGCGGCGCGCGAAAGGCGTCAAGCACGGCATTCCTCGCCCGACCCGTCGTGGCGCGTCTGCTCGAGCCGTGCCTATGGGTCGCGATCGCGGCGCTGCTCGTCGTCACCCACACCGAAGCCGATCGTGTCGCCACCTTGCGACTGCTGGCGCTTTTCGTGGTCCTGCGGCTGTGCGTCGACACGGCCGCGAACCTCGTCGTGGCGCCCCGCCTCGAGGAGGCTCCGTACGACCAGCGCCGTATCCGCCGCGGCCTGTCGGGCGCCAAGCTCGTGGTCGCGCTGTCGGCGTCCATCGCGGCTCCGCTGGCGCTGCACGCCCTCGGCTCCGCCCATCCCGGCGCGGCGCGCACGATCGCAGCGGCCGGCGGCTTCGAGCGCTTGTTGCTCGCACTGACGGTTTGTCTGTGCTCGTACTCGATGAGCACTCCTCTGCTGCGCGAGCACCGCGGCTTGCCGGTGGCACGACCGAACCTCGGTCCGGCCGCGGGTGCGTTCATGGCCGCGCTCGCGCTGCCCTTCGTCGATCCGACTCCGCGCGCCGCGTTCCTGACCATCGCGTTCGCCGTCGCGGCCAGCAATTTCGTGATCGGCGGCTGGCAACGGTTCGCCGCCGCGGCCGAACGGTTGAAGTCGCCACTGTTCTTCCTGACCGACGCCGACGTCCGCACGGACCCCCGCTCCGGCGCCGCCGAATCGACGCGACTCGCGCTCGACACGGTCCGGCGCATGCCGTTCCTGTTGCTGCCGGTGCTCGCGCCGGTGTTCGCCGTCACGCTGCATCCCGAGGGTTCGCCGTTCGCGGCGCTGCTCGCCATCGCGGCCTGCGCTGCGCCGCCGCTCGCGTTCGACGCGGTCAAGGGCGGCCGGAATTTCTTCGGCGCCGCGTTGGCGTGTGCGCTGGTGCTCGCGGCTGCCTGGATGTTCGGCCCAGGAACCCTGCGCGGCGCTCCGGTGCTCGCGCACAGCGCGTTCGTTCCGATCGTGTACCTCCCGGCGTCGCGCGCGATGCGCTGTGGTGCAGCGACGTCGATCGCACTCGCGATCTTGCTCTACGCGCTCGTACGCATCTGGGCCAGTCGACTCGAGGCGCTCGACACCGCGCCGCTCGCCGAGGCCGTGTTGCTGGTGTTCGCGGCTTGGTCCGCGCGCGGTTGCGAGCCGCGGACGCCGCGCGTAGCTTGACCCGCGGGAGAGCCTCGCCGTGGTCCGATTCGCGCATCTTCACACGCACAGTCACTTCAGCTTGCTCGAGGGCAACGCGCAGATCGACGATCTGTGCGCCGCGGCGGCCAAGGACGGCCAGGCGCACCTCGCGCTGACCGACCACGGCAACCTGTTCGGCGCGATCGAGTTCTACAAGGCCGCGACCGGCCGCGGACTGCGGCCGATCCTCGGCTGCGAAGCGACGTTGGTGAAGGACCGCCGCGTGCGCGACGCCAAGGAGCCGGGCTCGCACCTGACGTTGCTCGCCGAGAACGCGCAGGGGTATCGCAACCTGATCAAGATCGTCTCGGCCGGCTACCTGGAGGGCTTCTACTTCCGGCCGCGTGTCGACCGTGACGTCATCGCACGGCACCACGACGGCATCATCGCGCTCTCGGGCTGCATGTCCGGCGAAGTGTCGCGGCGCTTGATCGCCGGGGACATGGACGCGGCCAAACGCGCCGCCTGCGAATGGCGCGACGTGTTCGGCGAGGACCGGTTCTTCCTCGAAGTCATGGAGAACCAGATCCCGCTGCAGCGTCGCCAGCGCGAGGGCATGCTCGCTCTCGCCGAAGCGACCGGCATCAAGGCGGTGCTCACGCAGGACGTGCACTACATCCGCCCCGAAGACGCCCGCGCCCGCGAAGTCATGATGTGCATCGGTTCCGGCAAGACGCTGAAGGACGAGAACCGACGCCGCCTCGAAACCGACCAGCAGCATTTCCGCACCGCGGCCGAGATGGCGGCGCTGTTCAAGGGTGCCGACACGTTGTGCGAGCAGGCGTACGAGATCGCGACGCGCTGCAACGTCGAGCTGCGCTTCGACGAGTTCCACTTGCCGAAGTTCCAGGTGCCCACCGGCGAGGATCCGGTCCAGTACTTCCGCCGCTGCTGCTACGAAGGCGCCAAGCGCCGCTACGGTGATCCACTCGACGAGCGCAAAGTGGCGCGGCTCGAGTACGAGATCGACGTCGTACGCGAAATGGGCTTCGTCGCGTACTTCCTGATCGTCGCGGACTTCATCCAGCACGCGCGGGAGCGCGGTATCCCGGTCGGACCGGGCCGCGGCTCCGCGGCCGGATCGATCGTCGCGTACAGCCTCGGGATCACCGACGTCGACCCGCTCGCGTACGACCTGCTGTTCGAACGATTCCTGAACCGCGGCCGCATCTCGATGCCCGACATCGACATCGACTTCTGCCGGGATCGTCGCGGCGAAGTCATCCAGTACGTCACGGAGAAGTACGGCCGCGAGAACGTCTGCCAGATCGTCACGTTCGGGACGATGGCCGCAAAGGCTTCGATCCGCGACGCCGGCCGCGTGCTCGGCGTCGACCTGGCGAAGATCGACTTGATCGCGAAGCGCATCCCCACCACTCCGGGGACCGAATTGAAGGGGGCGATCGAGCAGGACGCCGAGATGCGCGGCTGGATCGAGAAGGACGCCGAGCTGAAGGAACTGATCGACGTCTCGCTGAGCATCGAAGGGCTGAACCGACACACGTCGACGCACGCCGCCGGCGTCGTCATCGCGGATCAGGACCTCACCGAGTACGTCCCGCTCTGCCGAGTGCAGGACGAAATCAACACGCAGTTCCAGATGGGCGACCTCGAGTCCATCGGCCTGCTGAAGATGGACTTCCTCGGGCTGAAGACGCTGACGATCCTGCAGCGCGCCGTCGACTTGATCCGCGCGTCGACGGGCAGCGTGATCGACCTCGAGAGACTCCCGCTCGACGATCGCAAGACCTACGAGTTGCTGCAGCGCGGCGCGACGACCGGTGTGTTCCAACTCGAATCCGGCGGCATGCGCGAGCTGCTGACGAAGATGAAGCCGGACACGTTCGAGGACATCGTCGCGATCCTCGCGCTGTACCGCCCGGGTCCGCTCGGTTCGGGCATGGTCGATTCGTTCGTCGATCGCAAGCACGGCAAGGAACCGATCGAGTACCCGCACCCGTCGTTGCAGCCGATCCTCGAAGCGACCTACGGCGTCATGGTCTACCAAGAGCAGATCATGCGCATCTCGAACGTGCTGTCCGGCTTCTCGCTGGAAGAAGCCGACAACTTGCGCAAAGCGATGGGCAAGAAGAAGCCCGAAGTGATGGAGAAGTTCCGCGCCAAGTTCGTCAGCGGCGCACAGAAGAACGGCGTCGACGAAGCGGTCGCGACGCACATCTGGGAACAGATGGCGTTCTTCGCGGGCTACGGCTTCAACAAGAGCCACACGGTCGCCTACGGCATCCTCACGTACCGCACGGCATGGCTGAAGGCGAACTGGCCACAGCACTTCTTCGCAGCCTGCATGTCGATCGACCGCGGCGACACGGACAAGGTCGCCGAGTTCCTCGACGAGTGCAGGAAGAGCAGCATCGAAGTCCGCTGCCCCGATCTGAACGCGTCGCAGCTCGACTTCTCGATCGAGGACGGCGCGATCCGCTTCGGTCTCGGCGCGATCAAGGGTGTCGGCGAGAAGCCGGTCGCAGCCGTGCTCGATGCGCGCGCGCGGCTGAAGCGCGGGTTCAAGACGCTGGAGGAAGTGTTCGAGGAAGTCGACCTCAGCGCGATGAACAAGGCCGTGGTCGAGAAGTTCATCGCAGCCGGCGCGTTCGATTGGAGCGAGCAGCCACGCGGCCGCATCCACGAAGGCGTCGAACTGCTGATCAAGGCCGGACAACGCGTCCAAGCCGACAAGAAGGCCGGTCAGCTCGGACTCTTCGGCGGCGCATCGTCGAAGAAGTCCGGCCGCGTGCCGCTGCCCGAGATCCCCGATTGGCCCGATCGCGAGCGCATGAAGCGCGAGCGCGACGCGCTCGGCTTCCACCTCACCGATCATCCGCTGCGGCGGCACGCGTCGACGCTCGAGCGCTACTGCTCGCACGGCCTCGGTTCACTGCCCAACCTCGAGCACGATGCGGAAGTGGTCGTCGCCGGATACATCCAGGGCGTCCGACTGACCACGGCGAAGAAGGGCCGCTCGGCGGGACAGAAGATGGCGATCTTCAAGATCCACGCGCTCGACGCCGAACCGGTGACGGCGATCTGCTTCGCGGAGGACTACACCAAGCACCAGGAGCGCATCGCCGACGACGTGATCGGCCTGTTCTCCGGCGCGGTCAGCAAGGCGCGCGAAGAACTCGTGCTGCGTGTGACCGGGATCGAACGCATCGAGGAAGTGCTCGAGCGCAAGGTGCAGAGCGTCGTGCTCACGCTCGGCGACGACGCCGAGTCCTTGCTGCCGAAGTTGAAGGAAACGCTCGTGCGCTTCTCCGGGCACGCTCCGGTGTATCTGCGCTTCCAGCGCCGCGGCTCCGACATCGAAGTCGTGCGCTGCGGTCCGCGCTTCAACGTCAAGCCGAGCGAAGACTTGTTCGACGCGCTCGATCAGCTGCTCGGCAAAGGCGTGGTGTCCTGCCGCTGATCCGCGGCGCGCGACGATCGCCTCGACGACCGAAAACGCGCGAGGCCGTCGATCGCGAGCGATCGACGGCCTCGTCCGTTCTCGACGGCAGCGCGACTTACTTCTTCTTGGCCTTCTTCGCGCCCTTGCCGTGATCATGGTCGTGGTCGTGGTCGTGACCATGCTCGTGATCGTGATCGTCGTGATCGTGCTTATCGCCCTTCGCGGCATCCGCGTCCGCGGCCACCGGCCGCGGCGGAACGTACGTCACGAGTTCGAGGATCGCACGCGGCGTGTTGTCGTTGACGCGCGGACGCGCCAGGCGACGGATGCGCGTGTATCCACCGGGACGATCCGCGAACGACGGACCAACCTCGTCGAACAGCTTCTTCAGGATCGCCTTGTCGTGGATGTCGCGCGCGGCGAGGCGAATGTTGTGGAGCGTCTTCTCGCGCGCCATGGAGATGATCTTCTCCGCGTGCGGTCGGTACTCCTTCGCCTTCACCAACGTGGTGACGATGCGTCCGTGCAGGATGAGCGAGGACACGAGGTTCCTCTTCATCGCGATCCGGTGCTTGCTCTTGCGGCCCAGCTTGCGGCCGCGCATGCGATGGCTGACCATGGCGCTCGATCCTTCGGGTGCTGGACTTCAGGCCTTGCCGGAGGACACGTCGCCCGTGTCCATTCCCAGCGCCAGGTTGAGGTCCGCGAGCTTCTTCTTGATTTCCTTCAGCGACGTCTTGCCGAAGTTCTTGATCTTGAGCAGGTCGGCCTCGGTCTTGCGAACGAGATCGCCGACCGTCGCGACGCTCTCCGCGTCGAGGCAGTTGCGCGCGCGGACGGAGAGATCGAGTTCCTCGATCGGCTTCGACAGCATCTCGCGCAGGCGTTCCTGCTCCTTCTCGGCCGCCTCGTCCGCCATCACGCGAGCTTCCTCGACCGCGAGGTCGGCGCCCGGATGGAAGTGATGGATGAACGGGTTCAGGTGCTTGCGGTAGATCTTCGCGGCTTCGATGAGCGCGAAGTCCGGACGCACGGTGCCGTCGGTCCAGACCTCGATGACGAGCTTGTCGTAGTTCGTCATCTTGCCGACGCGGGTGTCCTCGACCTTGTAGCGCACGCGCTTGACCGGCGAGAAGTTCGAGTCGACCGGGATGACCCCGATCTCACGCTCGTCGGCAGCGTTCTCTTCCGCGGTGCGGTAACCGCGACCACGCTGCGCCATCATGCTGACCTTGAAGTTGACCTTCTCGGTCAGCGTCGCGATGACGAGATCCTTGTTCACGACCTCGGCGCGCTGATCGCAGACGATATCGGCGCCCGTGACGGGCCCCTTCTTCGTCACGTCGATCGACAGAGCTGCCGGCTCATCGCCTTCGACACGAACGAGCAGTTGCTTGACGTTCAGGACGATGTCCGTGACGTCCTCGAGCACGCCCGTGACCGACGAGAACTCGTGCTGGACGTTCGCGATCTTGACCGAAGTCACCGCGCCGCCCTCGATGCTCGACAGCAGCACGCGGCGCAGGCCGTTGCCGACCGTGTGACCGAAGCCCTTCTCGAACGGCTCGACCGCGAACCGGCCGTACGTCTCGGTCATCGTCGCGGTGTCCGCGAGGACCTTCGACGGCAATTCGAATCCACGCCAACGAATGCGCATTCTGTTCTCCGCCTGACTCTCGTGAGTTGAGTCGCGTTACTTCGACATCAGCTCGACGATGAGCTGTTCCTGGACTTCGAACTGGACGTCTTCACGCGTCGGAAGCGCGATCACCGCGCCCTCGAGCTTCGACTCGTCGAACGCCAGCCATTGCGGCAGCGACCGACCCTTCCGCATCTCGAGCGACTCCTTGCCGATCTTCTGCGAGCCCTCGGAGCCGTGGACCGTCAGACGGTCGCCGACGCGGAGCAGACGCGAAGCCGCAGTGCAGCGTCGACCGTTCAGGATGATGTGACCGTGTGCGATGAGCTGGCGCGCGTGCTTGCGCGACAACGCCAATCCCGCCAAGCACACCGCTGAATCCAAGCGGCGCTCGAGCAACGTCATCAGGTTCGCACCCGTGTTGCCGGCCATGCGGTTCGCGATGTCGAAGTACCGTCGGAATTGACGCTCCAACACACCGTAGAAACGCTTGGTCTTCTGCTTCTCACGCAGCCCGAGTCCGTATTCGGACAAGCGGCCGCGCGTCCAGCTGTGCTGACCCGGTTGGAAGTTGCGCTTGTTGATGGCGCACTTCGCGGTCTCGCAGCGGGAACCCTTCAAGTACAGCTTGACGCCTTCGCGGCGGCACAGCTTGCACACACTCTGCTTCGTGAACGACATCCAGATTCACTCCCGCTTTAGACGCGACGACGCTTGCGCGGACGGCAACCATTGTGAGGCAAGGGGGTCCGATCCTCGATCGCCTTGACCGAGAGTCCGGACGCCTGCAGCGCACGGATCGCGGACTCGCGACCGGCACCCGGCCCCTTGACGCGGACTTCGACTTCACGCATGCCGGCCTTGACGGCGTTCTCACCCGCCTTTTCGGCGGCGCGCTGCGCGGCGAACGGAGTCGACTTGCGCGAGCCCTTGTAGCCGACTGCGCCGGCCGAAGCCCACGCGATCGTCTCACCGGTCATGTCGGTGATGGTGACGATCGTGTTGTTGAACGTGGCCTGCACGTGCGCAATACCGCGCGCGGCGACCTTGCGGATCTTCTTCTTCTTCGCGCCGCCCGACGATCCGCCGGCGGCTTGCTGTGGGTTCGTGCTCATCGTTCCGTTCCCGACGTGTTCACGTCGATCACTTGGCCTTCACGCTCTTCTTGCCGGCCACCGTCTTCTTCGGGCCCTTGCGCGTACGCGCGTTGGTCCGCGTCCGCTGTCCGCGCACAGGCAGACTGCGGCGATGGCGCGAACCGCGGTAGCAGCCGATTTCTTTCAGCCGCTGGATGTCCATCGCGATCTTGCGACGGAGACCACCCTCGGTCGGGACCTGGCGGTCGAGGAAGCCGGCGATGCGCGCGACTTCTTCTTCCGTGATGTCCTTCGCCCGCATGTTCGGGTCGATGTTCAGCTCACGGCAAATGCGCGCCGCCGTGTGATCGCCGACGCCGTAGATATACGTCAGCGAGATCACGAGGCGCTTGTCGTTGGGGATGTCGACACCGACGAGACGAGGCATGCTTGTTCGATCCTTACTTGCCCTGACGCTGCTTGTGGCGGCCGTCGGAACAGATCACGCGTACGACGCCACGGCGTCGCACGATCTTGCAGTTCTCACAAATCCGTCGCACCGATGCGCGAACCTTCACCGCGATACCTCCATGCACCGCCTACTCGCGGTACACGATCCTGCCTTTGGTCAAGTCATACGGAGACAACTCGACCGTCACCTTGTCGCCCGGGAGGATGCGGATGAAGTTCATTCGCATCTTTCCCGAAACGTGAGCGATCACGAGGTGACCATTCTCCAAAGCAACCCGGAACACGGCGTTCGGAAGGGCTTCCTTCACGGTCGCCTGAACTCGGATCGCATCGCCTTTTGCCACACTTGGGGGTCTGCGACCCCGATCTGCGGCCATCGAATACCTGAACTTTCCCGGCGCTAGCCGCGACGCCCGCGCGTCCACGACCCCGAACCGGAACCCGGACCCATGAATCCGTCGTAATTACGCATCACGACGTGCGCGTTCACCTTGTCGACGAGGTCGAGGGCGACACCCACCGTGATGAGGATCGACGTGCTTCCCAGGTTCGCCGCGAGGTTCGCGGGCAATTCCGGGATGCGCGCCGTGACGAGCAACGGCAGCAACGACAACACCGCGAGGAACGCCGCTCCGACGAGCGTGATCCGCACCATGATGCGTTCCAGTTCCTCCGCCGTGCGCTTGCCCGGACGGAGACCCGGCACGAAGCCGCCGTACTCTTTCAAGTTGTTCGCGATCTCGTTCGGCTGGAAGATCAGCGCCGTCCAGAAGAACGAGAAGAAGAAGATCAATGCGCTCTCGGTCAGCACCCACCAGAAGCTGCCCCACCGGAACGTCTGGTCGAGCCAGCCGAGACCGGGAACTTGTGCCAGCGCGTGCGGCACGACCATCAACGCGTTCGCGAAGATGATCGGCATCACGTTGGCCTGGTTGATGCGCAAGGGCAGATACGACTTCTGCGGTCCGTAGACCCGGCGGCCCTTCACGTGTTTGGCATGCGTGACGGGGATGCGTCTTTGCCCCTTCGTCACGTAGACGATGCCGAGCACGATGATCAAGAACAGCACCATCAGCGTGATCAGCATCTGCCAGCGCTCGTTCGGCTCGAGCACCTTGTGCAGTCGCGAGTACTGCGTCGGGTAGTCGGCGACGATGCCGGCCATGATGATCAGCGAGATGCCGTTGCCGATGCCGTTCTCGGTGATCTGTTCACCGAGCCACATCATGAACAGCGTGCCGCAGGTGAACGTCAGGATCAGCGACATCTCCCAGCCGAACTGAGCGAAGCCGCCACCGATCAAGTCGGGGTCGACGATCGTCATGTTCGCCCGGGCTGCCGGGATCATCATGCCGTGGATGACGAACAGCGACTGCACGATGCAGATCGGGATCGTCGCCCAGCGCGTGTACTGGTTGATCTTCTTGACGCCGACGGCGCCTTCTTTTTGCAGCGCCTCGAGCGCCGGCACGACCTTCGTCAGCATCGAGAAGATGATCGAGGCCGAGATGTACGGCATCACGCCGAGTGCGAACACCACGAAGTTGCCGAGCGCGCCGCCCGTCAACGAGTTCATGATGCCGAACACGAAGTTCTGATCGCCGACGGCATCCCTGATGCCTTCGTAGTTGGCGCCCGGAACCGGGATATGGAATCCCAGCCGGTACACGGCCAACAACCCGATCGTGACCCACAGCTTCCGCCGGAGTTCGGGGATGCGGAAGATGTTGAGGAAGCCCGACGTCACGAGATCTGCTCCGCCTTCCCGCCAGCGCCTTCGATCTTCTGCGATGCCGTGCCGGTGAACTTGCAGGCCTTCACGGTCAGCTTGATCTTCAACTCGCCGCCGCCGAGCACCTTCAGTTCGTCCGGGCCCGAGTTGATCAAGCCGCGGGAGCGCAAGATCTCGATCGAGACCTCGTCGCCGCTCTTGAACGTGTCGTTGAGGTCGCCGACGTTGATCGTCGAATACTCGGTGCGGAAGCGCTTGTTGTTGAACCCGCGCTTCGGCAAGCGGCGGAACAGCGGCATCTGACCGCCTTCGAAGCCGAGCTTGCCGTGGAACGATTCACGAGCTCCGTGGCCCTTTTGGCCGCGGGTCGAGGTCTTACCCATACCCGAACCGACGCCGCGACCGACGCGACGCTTCAGTTCGAACTTGGGCCCGGCCTTGAGGACGTCGTTCAGGTTCATGACAACTTCACTCCGCGCAGCTTCTCGGTGTCGCCACGCGAACGCAGCTGCATGAGCCCGTCCATCGTGGCCTTGACCAAGTTCACCGGGTTCGTCGAACCGAGCGACTTCGTCAGGATGTCGGTGATGCCGGCGTACTCGAGCACCGCGCGAGCCGATGCGCCGGCGATGATGCCGGTACCCGGAGCGGCTGGGATGAGCTTGATGCGCGCCGCGCCGAACCGGCCCACGACCGGATGCGGGATCGTCGAACCCGAGCGCGGGACGCGCTTCAAGTCCTTGCGGGCGTGCTTCACGGCCTTTTGGACCGCCGACGGAACTTCCTTGGCCTTGCCGAAGCCGAGGCCGATCGAGCCGTCACGGTTACCGATCACGACCAGGGCCGAAAAGGAGAACCGACGTCCGCCTTTCACGACCTTGGCAGATCGGTTGACCTTGACCACGGCTTCTTCGAAATAGATGGGGGTATTCGCTTCGGTCGCCATCGTCATCCCGTCAGAACTTGAGGCCGCTCTCGCGAGCAGCATCCGCCAGGGCCTTCACGCGGCCGTGATACTTGTACCAACCGCGATCGAACACGACGCGTTCGATGCCCTTCGCGAGCAGACGCTTCGCGATCTCTTGGCCGACACGCTTCGCGGACTCGCTCTTGGGCAGATCCGCGCACGCGGCGGACAGCTCCTTCTCCTTGTCGGACGCGGCCGCCAAGGTGGCCCCGGCGACATCGTCGATCGCCTGGCAGTACACGAACTTGCTCGAACGGAACACGGAGAGCCGCGGCTTCTGAGCCGTGCCACGCACCCCGGCGCGAACGCCGGAGGCCTTGCGCTCTCGCTTCCGTTGAAGGTCGACTTGCTTGTTTGCCATGGTTCTCGTCTTCCTGTGCGCGAAGCGGCTCAGCCGCCCGCACCGGCGCCGACGGCCTTACCCGCCTTGCGCTTGACCACTTCGTCGATGTAGCGGACGCCCTTGCCCTTGTAGGGCTCCGGCTTGCGCAGCTTGCGGAGCTCGGCCGCCAACTGCCCGACCTTCTGACGGTCGGCGCCCGTAATGGTGATGTTCGTGGCGTCCGGCGTCGTCACCGTGATGCCGGCCGGGATCTTGACCTTGATCGCGTTGGCGTAGCCGAGCGTCATCTCGACGAAGTCCTTGCCCAGGACCTTCGCGCCGAAACCGACGCCGACGATCTGCAGGCGCTTCTCGAACGGCTTGGTCAATCCGTTGACCATGTTGTTCGCGATCGCGCGATACAGGCCGTGCAACTGCTTGTGTCGACGGTCGTCCGACTTGCGTCCGAACTGGATCTCTCCGTTCGCGATGCTGACGTCGATCGCTGGGTCGATCCACTGCGTGAGCTTGACGTTGCCCTTGGAGACGACGAGATCGCGACCACTGAAGGCTGCGCTCACGCCACTCGGAAGCTGGACGGGCTTCTTTCCGATCCGCGACACGGTTCGCTCCTCAGAACACCGAACACAGGATCTCGCCGCCCACCTTCTGCAGGCGAGCCTCGCGATCCGACAGGACGCCACGCGGCGTCGACACGATCGACACACCGAGACCACCGCGAACGCGCGGCAGAGCGGAGGACTTGGCATACAAGCGACGGCCCGGCTTCGAATCACGGCTGATTTCCGTGATCGCGCTGACGCCGTCCTCGTCGTACCGCAGCTTGAGCCGCAGGGTGCCGCGGATGCCGTCGGCGACGAGCTCGTAGCCGTCGAGGAAACCCTCGCGCTTCAACACGTCGGCGATCGCGACCTTCAGCTTCGAGGTCGGGATGTCGACGATGCGCTTGCGTACGCGCGCACCATTGCGGATGCGGGTCAACAGGTCGGCAACAGGATCGGTCATCGTCATTGGTATGGCCCTTCCGAACCGATCACCACGAAGCCTTGCGGACGCCCGGAATCTCGCCCTTGTGAGCGAGCTTGCGGAAGCACAAGCGGCAGACGCCGAACTTGCGATACACGGCGTGGGAACGGCCGCACAGCGTGCAGCGCGTCTTCGCGCGCGTCTTGAACTTCGAGGGCTGTGAAGCCCGGTACATCCAACTGGTCTTGCCCACGGATCGGTCCTCTTGCGTTCGTGTTCGGTTACTTGTCGCGGAACGGCATGCCGAGCGCTTCAAGGAGCGCTTCAGCCTTGGCGTCGTCGCCGGCATTCGAGCAGATCGTGATGTCCATGCCCTGGATCGCGGTCAGCTTGTCGACCTCGATCTCGGGGAACACCGTCTGCTCGGCCAAGCCCATCGAGTAGTTGCCACGTCCGTCGAAGGCCTTCCGCTTCAGTCCGCGGAAGTCCTTGATACGGGGGATGGCGACCGAGATGAGCCGATCGAGGAATTCGTACATGCGCTTGCCGCGCAACGTCACACAGCAGCCGATCGGCATGCCTTCACGGAGTCGGAAACCCGAGATCGCCTTCTTGGCGCGCGTGATCTTCGGCTTCTGACCGGTGATCTTGCCGAGGTCGGCGACGGCCGTCTCGAGCACGGCCTTGTTCTCACGGGCCTTGCCGACGCCCATGTTCACGACGACCTTGGCGAGCCGCGGTAGAGCGAATCGATTCGAGATACCGAATCGATCGCGCAACTTCGGCAGCACGTCGTTCTCGTACTTCAGCCACAACCGCGGCGTCGGAGCCGGCTCGACCGGTCCGGACGGCTTGCCTGCTGCCTTGTCGGCGGCGGCCTTTTCCTTCGCGGCCTGCTGCTTCGCCTTCTCGGCCTGCCCCCTAGCCTTGTCGGCTTGGGCGCGGGCTTTGTCGGCTGCGTCGTTCTTGTCGTTCTTGTTTGCCATCGTCGTCAACCGATCTCGATCAGCCAGCCTTGCTGCCGCACTTGACGCACACGCGGGTCTTCTTGCCGTCCGCAACTTCCATGCGAACGCGACCACCCTTGTTGCACTTCTCGCAGAACAGCAAGACGTTGGAGATGTGAAGCGTGCCTTCGCGTTCGACGCGGCCGCCTTGCGGACTTTGCTGCGAACGCTTCATGTGGCGGAAGATCATGTTCGTGCCTTCCACCACAACGCGCTCGCGCGAGACCAGCACGCGCAGGACGCGGCCGATCTTGCCCTTTTCGTCGCCCGCGATCACCTGGACCTTGTCGTCCTTGCGGATCACCGGCGTCGTGTGTTTGAACTCGGCGCGACGACGCGCCTTCAGCTTCTTGAAACCGCGAGCGCCCATCGTCAGACCACCTCGGATGCGAGGGAAATGATCTTCATGAAGTTCTTCGAGCGCAGTTCGCGCGCCACCGCGCCGAAGATGCGCGTACCGCGCGGGTTGTCGTCCTTGTCGAGCAACACGATCGCGTTGCGGTCGAACCGGACGTACGAACCATCCTCGCGCTTCATCGCTTGCCGGGTGCGAACGATCACTCCGCGCACGACGTCGCCCTTCTTGACGTCGCCGGACGGGAGCGCCTTCTTCACCGAGCCGATCACGATGTCGCCGATGCGCGCGTAACGACGGCGCGTGCCGCCGAGCACTTTGAAGCAGCACACGAGCTTGGCTCCCGTGTTGTCCGCGACGTCGAGCATCGTTTGCTCTTGGATCATGACTTCGCGCCTCCGGCAGCGGCTGCGGCTGCGATGGCGGCTGCGTCGAGGGCGGCTTCTTCGGCCTTCCACTCCGGTCCCTTCTTCAGGACCTTCACGAGGACCCAGCGCTTCTGCTTCGACAGCGGCCGGGCGAACTCGATCTCGACGAAGTCACCTTCGCGAGCTTCGCGCTTCTCGTCGTGCGCATACGCCTTCGTCGTGCGACGGATGATCTTCTTGTACTTCGGGTGACGCACCATGCGATCGATGCGCACGGTGATCGTCTTCGCCATCTTGGCGGAGACGACGACACCTTGCTTGCGCACGATGCGGCGCTCCGGAGCGGTCGTGGGTTCGGTCATTTCTTGTCTCCGGCACCGGCATTCGCGAGCTCACGCTGGCGCATGACGGTCTTGATCCGCGCGATGTCGCGACGCAACTGCGCGAACTTCGCGGGGCTGCTCAACTTCTCGGTGGTCGAGCGGAAACGCAGGTCGAAGAGTTCCTTCTTCGCGGCCTGCAGGTCCAGAAGGAGCTCTTTGTCGTCCTTCTGCGTCATCTCTTTCATCTGCTTCGAGGCCATCAGACGTGCCTCCGTCGAACGAGCCGGCAACGAATCGGCATCTTGTGGACGGCGCGGTTCAGCGCGAGGTGCGCTTCGGATTCCGGCACACCGCCGATTTCGAACAGCACCGTGCCGGGCTTGATGACCGCGGCGTAGTACTCGGGTTCGCCCTTGCCCTTACCCATGCGCGTTTCGAGCGGGATGCCCGTGATCGGCTTGTGCGGGAAGATGCGGATGTAGACCTTGGCGCCCGGAACCGAGCGCGAGATCGCGACACGGCCGGCCTCGATCTGGCGTGCGGAGAGCCAACCGCCCTCCATCGACTGCAGGCCGACTTCGCCGAACTCGACGGTGTTGCCACGAGTCGCGTTGCCCTTGATCTTGCCGCGCTGCTGCTTTCGATGCAGAACGCGTTTAGGCATCATCGCCATGCGCCACCTCCACGGTCCGACCGGCCTCGGGCTTCTTCTTCTCTTGCGGGGCGATCATGCCCTTGTAGACCCAGCACTTGATGCCGATGACGCCGTAGGTCGTCTTGGCCTCGGCGAAGCCGTAGTCGACTTCCGCACGCAGGCTCGAGAGCGGCACCGAGCCGAACGCGATGGTCTCGACGCGCGACATCTCGGCGCCGCCGAGGCGGCCGGAGATCTTGATCTTCACGCCGAGCGCACCGGCTTGCATCGTGAGCTGCGCGGTCTTCTTCAGCGCGCGACGGAACGAAGCGCGCTTCTCGAGCTGCTCCGCGATCGACTCGCCGACGAGCTGCGCCGACAGTTCGGGCTTCTCGACTTCCTTCGTGCGGATCTCGACCTTGCCGCCCGTGATCTGCTCGAGCGCATTGCGCAGCAGGTCGACGCGCGCGCCCTTGCGCCCGATCAAGACGCCCGGACGACCGGTGTAGACGATGACCGTCACGGCCTCACGGGTGCGCTCGATGTCGATGCGCGGCACCGCTGCGGAGTGGAACTCCTTCTTGATGTAGCGGCGGATCTTCTGGTCCTCGAGCAAGAGGCGCCGGAAGTCCTTCTTGGGCGCGTACCAGCGCGAGCGCCAGGGCTCGGTGATGCCGATACGGAAACCGAGTGGATTGACTTTCTGTCCCATGGATCCTCACTGACCCTTGCTGGCCTTGGAGGCCTTCTTCGAGGCCTTCTTGGCTTTCGTACCCGCGTCGGCGACCGGAGCTTCCTTCAGGACCGGCTCGGCGTGTTCGCTGACCGCGAGGTGGATGTGGCTCGTGCGCTTGCGAATGGGCATCGCACGCCCGCGCGATGCTGGGCGCCAACGCGGCCGACCGCCGAGCAGCGGGCCTTCGTCGACGCGCGATTCCGCGACGTAGAGCTTGTTGACGTTGACGTTCTCGTCCTGCTGCGCATTCGCGACGGCCGACTTCAGAACCTTCTCGACCAATCGTGCACCGCGGCGCTGCGTGAACTGCAGCACCTCGAGCGCACGGTTGACCGGCAGCCCGCGAATCATGTCGGCAATCAGCCGGCACTTGCGAGCCGTGATGCGTGCGTAGCGATGACTTGCTCTGAAGTTGCTCACGCGATCTCTCCGTTACGCCGGGGGGGCGCCGCCGGTCTTCTTGGCCTCTTCCTTCTTGTTCGTATGGCCGCGGAAGACGCGGGTCGGAGCAAACTCACCGAGCTTGTGTCCGACCATGTCTTCCGTCACGAAGACCTTCGTGAAGGCCTTCCCGTTGTGGACCATGAAGGTCTGGCCCACGAAGTCCGGGATGATCGTGCAGGAGCGCGACCAGGTCTTCAGCGGCTCGCGATTTCCGCGACCGCTCATCTTCTTCACCAGCTTGAGCACGTTCGGATCGACGAACGGGCCCTTCTTCAGGCTGCGACTCAAGTCTTCGCCTCCTTCAAATCACTTCTTGCGGCGACGGATGATGAAGCGCGACGACGGCTTGCGCGGGTTGCGCGTCTTGCCGCCCTTCGCGAGCACGCCCGTCGGCGAGCACGGATGACGACCGCCGCCGGAGCGACCTTCGCCACCGCCCATGGGGTGCGACACCGGGTTCTGCGCGACGCCGCGGACGTGCGGGCGTCGACCCATGTGGCGCTTGCGACCGGCTTTGCCGATCGAGACGTTTTGATGATCGATGTTGCCGATCTGGCCGACGGTCGCACGGCACTGGTCCGCGACACGACGCACTTCGCCCGACGGCAGGATCAGCACCGCGGTGCCTTCCTCGTGCGCCGAATACTGGATCGCAGTACCGGCCGAACGACCGATCTGACCGCCCTTGCCGGGCAGCAACTCGACGTTGTGCACCGTCAAACCGACCGGAATGTCGGCGAGCTTGAGGCAGTTGCCGTTCTTGGCTTCGGCCTTCGAGCCCGACATCACCGTGTCGCCGACGCGCAGTCCGAGCGGCGCGAGGATGTAGCGCTTCTCGCCGTCCGCGTAGTTCAACAGCGCGATGCGCGCGCTGCGGTTCGGGTCGTACTCGATCGACGCGACCTTGGCGGCGATACCGTCCTTGTCGCGACGGAAGTCGATCCGGCGGTACATGCGCTTCGCGCCACCGCCACGGAACCGCGTCGTCGTGTGGCCGTGGTTGTTTCTGCCGCCCGTGCTCTTCTTCGGCTCGAGCAGGGACTTTTCCGGCTCGACGTCCGAGAGATCCGAGAAGTCGATCACTTGGCCGAAGCGACGGCCAGGCGAGGTCGGCTTGTATTGCTTGATGCCCATGCGACCGGTCCTTCCGCGCTCAGACGAATTCGATGGTTTGGCCAGGCTTCAGCTTGACCAACGCACGCTTGATGTTGGGGCGCGCGTACGTCCGCCAGCCGAGCCCCTTGACCTTGCCCTTGCGCACGGTCGTGTTCACGCCGACGACATTCACCTTGAACAAGGACTCGATCGCCTTGCGGATCTCGACCTTGTTGGCGTCGCCCGCGACCTCGAACGAATACATGTTCGAGCGCTCGGACAGGAACGAGCCCTTCTCGGTGACGAGAGGGCGCTTGACGATGATGTGTGGATCACGCATCGGAGAGGCGCTCCAGGATCTGCTCCAGCGCGCGCCGATCGATCACGACGTGCTTGCTCAGCAGCACGTGTTCCGCGTTCAGATCGGTCGCCATGCGGATGTCGACGTTCTCGAGGTTGCGGAACGAGCGCACGAAGCCTTCGCCGCGCTCGGCGACGACGACGAGCGTCCGCTCGTAGGTGATGCCGAGCGACTTCAGGATCTCGGCGGCCTTCTTGGTCTTCGGCACGTCGAACGTGACGCCGTCCAAGAGCTTGAGCTCACCGTCGTTCAGCTTGCCGAGCAGCGAGGAACGCAACGCTTCGAGGCGCATGCGGCGCGGCAGATTGGTGGTGTAACTGCGCGGCTTCGGACCGAGCGCGATACCACCCTTGCGCCACAGCGGCGAGGAGAAGTCACCCGAACGCGCGCGTCCGGTGCCCTTCTGCTTCCACGGCTTGCGCGTGTTGAAGTTGACCTCGGCGCGCGTGAGCGTCGAGTGCGTGCCGGCGCGATGCGCGGCCGCGTAGTGCAGGAACGCGTGGCGCATCAGGCGCTTGCGCACCTTCTCGCCGAACGGCGTCGGATCGACGTCGATCTTCGCGACGCCGCCGTTCTTTCCGTTGAAGCAGGTCACTTCGACCATGGTCATCACCCTCACGAAGTCTTCTTCGGGCGGCACGCCTTGGCGGCGCGGATCATCACGAAGTCGCCGCGGTTGCCCGGCACGGCGCCATACACCAGCACTGCGTTCTTCTCGACGTCGACGTCGACGACTTCGAGGTTGCGAGTCGTGCAGCGCTCGTCACCCCAGTGCGTCGCCATGCGGTGGCCCTTCAGGACCTCGCCAGGACGCGTGTGCATACCGATCGAGCCCGGACCGCGCTGGTTCATGTTGCCGTGCGCTTCGGGCTTGTGGCCGAAGTTCCACACGCGCATGACACCCTGGAAACCGCGACCCTTGACCGTGCCGATCACGTCGACCTTCTCGCCCGCGGCGAAGACGTCGGCCTTGATCGTGTCACCGACCTTGAGGTCGGACGGTTCGGCGAGCCGCACTTCGCGCAGGAAGCGGTGCGTCTTCACGCCCTGCTTCTTGAAGTGACCGTTGATCGGCTTCGACTTGACCTTCTCGCGGCATTCCTCGAACGCGAGCTGCAGCGCGAGGTAGCCGTCGTTCTCGACGGTCTTCACTTGCGAGACCACGCAAGGACCCGCCGAGATCACGGTGACGGGGACGACATCCCCTTCTTCACCGCGGTGAATCTGGGTCATGCCGACCTTGCGTCCGAGCAGGAACTTTGGAGCTGCCATCGCTCGCTCTCCCTCAGACCTTGACCCGGATGTCGACGCCGGCCGGCAGGTTCAGCCGGCTGATGGAGTCGACCGTCTTCGCGGTCGGATCGGTGATGTAGATGAGTCGCTTGTGCGTTCGGATCTCGAACTGCTCGCGGCTCTTCTTGTCGATGTGCGGCGAACGCAACACCGTGTAACGCTCGATGCGCGTCGGCAGCGGGATCGGCCCGGCTACGCGGGCGCCAGTGCGCTTCGCCGTATCGACGATTTCCATCGCCGACGTGTCGAGCGATCGGTGGTCGTACGCCTCGAGGCGGATCGTGATTTTCTGGTTCAGCATCGGAGGCTCGTCCTCACGAGTCGGCGGTCGGAATGAAAGACAACGACGGCCCGACGCGAGAGCTGCTCCCGCGTCAAGCCGGGGATCCCAACCGACATGGTCCTGCCCCCCGTTTGGGTCTGCGGAGGGCTAAACCTGTTGCTCAGTTATGGATGCGAAACAAAGACCGGGCATTCTATGAAGGCACCTTCGACTGTCAACGGGGTACCCGGCCTCGACACGGATAAAGTCGGAACAAGGTGTGGAACTCCGCGCGCGTGAGGGTCGACCGACACGTGCGCGGGGTCCATGGTCAGATCAGCAATCGCTTGGAGACTTCGGGCGGAACGACCGCGTAGTCGCTGGGTTCCATCGCGAACGACGCGCGCCCCTGCGACAGGCTGCGGATCTGCGTCGAGTACCCGAAGGTCTCGGACAGCGGCATCTTGCCGCGCAGCAGGACCGGCTCCTCGTCGGCGACCAGCTCGGAGACTTCGCTGCGCCGCGTATTGAGGTCGCCGATGATGTTCTTCATGTACTCGGATGGCGTCCGGATCTCGAACCGCATGATCGGCTCGAGCAATTGGACCCCGCCGGCCTGCATCGCGGCTTCGAACGCATCCTCGGCGGCGACCGAGAACGCGGTCTCGTTCGACTCCCCGTCGATCGCGGTCGCGTCCTCGAGGGCCACCCGAACGCGGATCACCGAGTAGCCGAGACCGAGGCCGGAGATCGCTTCGCTGCGCGCCCCACCCTCGATCGCGGCGAAGAACGGCTTTGGCAGCGCGGTCTGTTCGACGTGGCTCTTGAACTCGAACTTGGCCGCATCGGGCGCCGGTTCGACGCGCAGTCGCACTCGCGCATAGAGGTTCTTGCCGGCGATCGTCTTCTTGAACTCGGCTTCGCCGACGCCGATCGCCGCGATCGTCTGCTTGTAGGCGACGCGGGGCTGACCCACACGAGCTTCGACGTGGAAGTCCGACAACAGGCGGTTCTTCAGGATCTCGAGGTGCAGCTCCCCCATGCCCGAGATGATCGTCTGACCGGTTTCCTGATCGAGCGACCAGCGGAACGTCGGATCGTCTTTCGCGAGGATGCCGAGTGATTGTTCGAGCACGTCCTTGTCGCGGGAAGTCTTGGGCTCGATCGACATGTCGATGACCGTCTCGGGGAAACGCATGCCTTCGAGCGCGATCGGATCGTGCCGCGGGCAGATCGTGTCGCCGGTCGCCGTGAACTTCAGGCCGATCGCGCCGACGATCTCTCCGGGCCCCGCCGCCTCGATCGCCTCACGTTCGTCGGCGTGCATCAGGTAGAGCCGGCCGATGCGCTCCTGCTTCTCGACACGTGGATTGAACAGCGCCTCGCCGGGACGCAGCGTGCCGGAGTAGATGCGCACGAACGCGATCTCGCCGTGCGAGTCGTGCAGTGTCTTGAACACGAGCGCCGTCAGCGGTTCCTTCGGGTCCGGTTTGCGCGTGACCGATTTGTCCTTGCCGGGCACCTGGCCGACCGTCGGCGGGACTTCCGTCGGCGACGGCAGGTAACGCAAGACCGCGTCGAGCAGGTGTTGGACGCCCTTGTTCTTCAGCGCGGAGCCGGCCAGCACCGGCACGATCTTGAACGCCAACGTCGCTGCGCGGATTCCGGCGTCGATCTCCGTTTCGGTGAGCGCTTGGTCGGCGAGGTACTTGTCAGCGATCGCATCGACCTCTTCCGCGAGCACCTCGATGAGCAACGCACGCCGCTCGGTCGCTTCCTCGACCAATTCCGCGGGGATCGGACCCACGATCGGAGTCGAACCCTGATCGTCGTCGCGGAACGTGATCGCCTGCATCCGCACCAAGTCGACGATGCCGAACAGATCTTTCTCGCGACCCATCGGCATCACCAGCGGCAGCGGCTTCGCGCCGAGACGCTTGCGAATGTGTTCGACGACGCGATCGAAGTCGGCGCCGATACGGTCGAGCTTGTTGATGAATGCGAGGCGCGGAACGCGGTAGCGATCAGCTTGACGCCAGACCGTCTCGCTCTGCGCTTCGACGCCGGCGACGCCACAGAACACGCCGACCGCACCGTCGAGGACGCGCAACGACCGCTCGACTTCCGCGGTGAAGTCGACGTGCCCAGGCGTGTCGATCAAGTTGATGCGGTGGTCCTTCCAGTAGCAGGTCGTCGCGGCCGACGTGATCGTGATGCCGCGGGCCTGCTCTTCGGGAAGGTAGTCCATCTTGGCGGTGCCCTCGTGGACCTCGCCCATCCGGTGTTCTTTGCCGGTGTAGAACAGGATGCGTTCGGACAGCGTGGTCTTGCCCGCGTCGATGTGCGCGATGATGCCGATGTTGCGGATGCGCGCGAGTTCGACCGCCATCGCTGTCTCGCCTCCAGCTCGGGTTCGCGCGCTCCGCGCGAACGCAGCCCCATCAACGCAAGGAACCCGGGCAGGCGAACGTCGCCTCCCGGGTTCCGCACGACATCAACGCCTCGTCACCAGGCGAAGTGCGCGAACGCCTTGTTGGCCTCGGCCATCTTGTGCGTGTTCTCACGCATCGTGAAAGCCGCGCCTTGCTTGTTGTAGGCGTCGAACAACTCCTCGGCGAGGCGCTTCGCCATCGGCTTGCCCTTCTTGCCGCGCGCCGAGTCGATGACCCAGCGAATGGCGAGGGACTGCTGCCGCTGACGCTTCACTTCGTGGGGAACCTGCAACGTCGCGCCGCCGACGCGCTTGCTGCGCACTTCGACCATGGGCTTGACGTTGTTCAATGCGTCCGAGAACGCCGCCAGAGGTTCGGCGTCCGGGATCTTCTTCGAGAGCAGGTCGATGGCTTCGTAGAACACCGCTTGCGAGGTGGTCTTCTTGCCTTGCTTCATCAGGCAGTTCACGAAGCGCGACACGAGCTTCGATCCGAAGCGCGGATCGGGCTGGAGGAATCGTTCCGTCGAAACGTACTTGCGAGGCATCGGACGTCGAACCCTTTCAGCTCTTGGGCCGCTTGGCGCCGTACTTCGAACGGCTCTGCTTGCGATCACCGACGCCAGCTGCGTCGAGCGTGCCGCGGATGATGTGGTAACGCACACCGGGGAGGTCGCGCACACGACCGCCACGCACGAGCACGATGGAGTGCTCTTGCAGGTTGTGCTTTTCGCCGGGGATGTACGCCGTGATCTCACGGCCCGTCGAGAGCTTGACGCGCGCGATCTTGCGCAGAGCCGAGTTCGGCTTCTTGGGCGTCATGATCTTCACCTGGACGCAGACGCCACGGCGTTGCGGGCAGGCTACGAGCGCCGGAGACTTCGAGCGCGACTTCTGAACGACGCGCGGCTTGCGCACAAGCTGATTGATCGTCGGCATGCGCCTTCCTGAGGGTTCGAACCGTATGGCGCGCACCCGATCTCGGGCGCGGCGAAGAACCGGGGATTAGAGCGATGACGCTGGGCGAACGCAAGACGGTGCCCGACGCCATTCACGCGAGAACGACGAGCCGACCCACCGTTCGTTGCGGTGAGTCGGCCCATCACGAATCGAGCGACGAGTCCTACCTCAAGCCGCGGTCGTGTCCGACTTCGACCGCTCGGCGCCGCTCGGCGGCGGCGCGTCGGCCGGGTTGGACTCCGCGGGCTTCCTGATGCGCGTCCAGTGGTACGACCGGAAGCCCGTACCCGTCGGCACCATGTGGCCGAGGATGACGTTCTCCTTGAGGCCGATCAGCTCGTCGCGCTTGCCGGCGAGTGCCGCTTCCGTAAGGACCTTGGTGGTCTCCTGGAAGGACGCCGCCGAGATCAGCGAGTCGGACTGCAGCGAAGCCTTGGTGATTCCGAGGAGTTGCGGCTCCGCAGTGGGCGGACGCTTCTTCGCCTTCAACATGGCCTCGCGGGACTCGCGATAGCGGAACTTGTCGACCAGCACGCCAGGCAACAGCTCGGAATCACCCGGGTCGTCGACGCGCACCTTGCGCATCATCTGCGACACGATGATCTCGATGTGCTTGTCGTCGATCGACACGTCCTGCGACCGGTAGACGTTCTGGATCTCGCGCAGCAGGTACGACTGGACGTGGTCCTCGCCGTTGATGCGCAGGATGTCGTGCGGAATGAGCGGTCCTTCGATCAGGGCCTGGCCGGCGCGAACGCGGTCGCCGGTCGACACGCGCAGGTGCTTGCCGTGCGGCACGAGGTGCTCTTGCACCACTCCGCCTTCGCCCTTCACGAGAATCGTGCGCTTGCCGCGCTTCATCTCCTTGACGATCTCGACCTGACCGTCGATCTCGGCCATGACCGCCGGCTCCTTCGGCCGACGCGCCTCGAACAACTCGGTCACGCGCGGCAGACCACCGGTGATGTCCTGGACGCCGCCGGTCTCCTTCGGAGTTTTCGCGAGCAACGTGCCGGGGCGCACCTTCGCACCGTTCTCGATCTCGACGTACGCACGTTCCGGGATCGGGTACAGGTTGACTGGGTTGCCCTTCTCGTCCTCGATGACGATCTGCGGGTGCAGATCGCCCTTGTGCTCGATGACGAGGATGCGGCGGATACCGGTCGCGTCGCGCTCTTCCTTGTAGGTCTTGCCTTCGACCAGGTCTTCCCAACGCGCCCGACCTTCGCGATCCGCGATGATCGACGTCGAGTGCGGATCCCACTTGGCCATCCGCTGGCCGGCCTTGACGGAGTCGCCGTCCTTGATCGCCAGGATCGCGCCCAGCGAGATCGGGTAGCGGTCGAGTTCACGACCCTTCTTGTCGACGATGATGATCTCGCCGTTGCGCGACAGCACGACGTCGTCCTCGCCGTTGTTGACGACGCGGAGATCCTCGAGCTTCACGACACCCGGACGCTTGGCCTTGACTTCGGACTGGGCCAGGCTGCGCGACGCCGCACCACCGATGTGGAACGTACGCATGGTGAGCTGCGTGCCCGGTTCGCCGATCGACTGCGCCGCGATGATGCCGGCCGCGAGTCCGTCTTCGACCAATTCGCCGCGCGACAGATCCATGCCGTAGCAGAGTGCGCACACGCCGATGGACGCTTCGCACGTCAGCGGGCTGCGGACGCGGATCTTCTCGTAGCCGAGCGCTTCGATGCGCTTCGCGGTCTCCTCGGTGATGACCTCGTTCTCCTTCACGACGACGTCGTCGGTCACGACGTCGACGATCGCGGAACGGGCCACACGACCGCGGATCTGCTGCGCGAGCGTGATGTCGACCTTGTCACCCTTGTAGACCGCAGCCTTCGCGATGCCCTGGATCGTGCCGCAGTTGCGCATGGTGACGACGACGTTCTGCGCGACGTCCGCGAGCTTACGGGTCAGGTAACCCGAGTCCGCGGTCTTGAGCGCCGTGTCGGCGAGACCCTTGCGCGCGCCGTGCGTCGACGAGAAGTACTCGAGGACCTTCAGGCCTTCGCGGAAGTTGGCGCGGATCGGGGTCTCGATGATCTTGCCCGACGGCTTGGCCATGAGGCCGCGCATACCGGCGAGTTGGCGGATCTGTTCGAGCGAACCACGCGCGCCGGACGACGACATGACGAAGATCGGGTTGAGGTACGGCCGGCCTTCCTTCGTGTCGTTCTTCAACTCGGCCATCATCTCTTCGCCGACGCGTTCACGCGCGTGGGTCCAGAGGTCGATGATCTGGTTGTAGCGCTCGCCTTCCGTGATGATGCCTTCGGCGTAACGCTTCGTGACCGCGGTGACCTGCTTCTCGGTCTCCTCGATCATGCGGGCCTTGGACGGCGGCACCTTGAGGTCGGCGGTCGCGAAGGACAGGCCCGCGAGCGTGGCGCTCTTGAAGCCGATCTCCTTCAGATCGTCGAGCATGCGGATCGCCTGCTCCTTGCCGAGGTACTTGAAGTACTCGCCGATGAGCCGGTTCAGCTCCTTCTTCGTCATCGTGTAGTTGTAGAACGGCGCGCTCGGCGAAAAGATGTCGTTGAAGATCACGCGGCCGACCGTGGTCTCGACCGGGTTCATCACGATGCCTTGCGCGAGGCGATCCTCGGGCGTCATCGCCGCGAGCTCTGCCGAACGATCCTTGATCGTGTAGAGCTCGCCGCCGCCCTTGTTCTTCAACAGCTTCTTCGCCGGCAGGCGCACGCGAACGCGCGCGTGGATGCCGATCTTGCGTTCCGCGTAGGCGCGGAACACTTCGAGCGGGTTCGAGAAGCCCTTGCCCTCGCCCGTCTCACCCGGCTGCTCGGCCGTGAGGTAGTAGCAGCCGAGCACGATGTCCTGGCTCGGCGTGATGATCGGGTTGCCGTGTGCAGGCGAGAACACGTTGTTCGTCGACAGCATCAGCGTGGCCGCTTCGACCTGCGCCTCGAACGAGAGCGGCAGGTGAACGGCCATCTGGTCGCCGTCGAAGTCCGCGTTGAAGCCCTGGCAGACCAGCGGGTGGATCTTGATCGCGTTGCCTTCGATGAGCACCGGCTCGAACGCCTGGATACCCATGCGGTGCAGCGTAGGAGCGCGGTTCAGCAGCACGGGGTGCTGGTGGATCACCTCTTCGAGGATGTCCCACACTTCCGCGTCCTTGCGCTCGAGCATCTTCTTCGCCGACTTGATCGTGTCGGCGAATCCGAGCTCCTTGAGGCGACGGATGATGAACGGCTGGAACAGCTCGAGCGCGATCTTCTTGGGCAGACCGCACTGATGCAGCTTCAGCTCGGGGCCGACGACGATGACCGAACGCGCCGAGTAGTCGACGCGCTTGCCGAGCAGGTTTTCGCGGAAGCGACCCTGCTTGCCCTTGATCATGTCGGTCAGCGACTTCAGCGGACGGTTGCTCGAGCCGAGCACCGGCCGGCGGCAACGACCGTTGTCGAACAACGCGTCGACCGACTGCTGCAGCATTCGCTTCTCGTTGCGAATGATGACCTCGGGTGCGTTGAGGTCGAGCAGCTTCTTCAACCGGTTGTTGCGGTTGATGAGTCGGCGGTAGAGGTCGTTCAGGTCCGACGTCGCGAAGTTGCCGGACTCGAGCAGGACCAGCGGACGCAGATCCGGCGGAATCACCGGGATCACGTCGAGGATCATCCACTGTGGCTGGTTCGGCGAGTCGCGCAGCATCTCGACCGTCTTCAGACGCTTGATGATGTCCTTCTTGCGCTGCTTGCTGCGGGTGGTCTTCAGTTCCTCACGCAGTTCGGCGGACAGCGTCTTCAGATCGAGACGCATCAGCATCTTCTTGACGGCTTCCGCGCCCATGTCGGCTTCGAACGAATCGCCGAGCTGCGCGCGCGCCTTTCGATACTCGTCCTCGGTGAGGAGCTGCTTCTCCTTCAGCGGGGTCGTGCCGGGATCGATGACGATGTACTCCTGGAAGTACACCACCTTGTCGAGCGCCGAGACCTTGATGTCGAGCAGGTTGCCGATGCGCGAAGGCATCGCCTTGAAGAACCAAATGTGCGCGACCGGCGCGGCCAGGTTGATGTGGCCCATCCGGCGCCGGCGCTCTTTCGACGTCGTGACTTGCACGCCGCAGCGCTCGCACACCATGCCCTTGTGCTTGATGCCCTTGTACTTGCCGCAGGCGCATTCCCAGTCGCGGGTCGGGCCGAAGATCTTCTCGCAGAACAGACCGTCCTTCTCGGGGCGGTAGGTCCGGTAGTTGATCGTCTCGGGCTTCTTGACCTCACCGTGCGACCAATTGTGGATGTCCTCCGGCGACGCAAGGCGCACGGAGACACAGGTGTAGTCGTTCACGCGGTTCGGTTGCGTGTCGTACACGTCACACTCCCTTCACGATCAAACTTCTCGTCGAAGCCAGGGCAACAGCACGTCGCGAGCGCGAGCTCGCGGCATCAGGCGATCACGATGACGCGGGTCACAGAACGCGGCGCTTGTGCAGCTCCATGTTCAGTGCCAGACCGCGGATCTCGTTGGTCAACACGTGGAAGGACACCGGCGTCCCCGGTTCGAGGATGTTCGTGCCCTTCACCATGGCCTCGTAGATCTTCGTGCGCCCGTCGACGTCGTCGGACTTCACGGTGAGCAGCTCTTGGAGGATGTTCGCGGCGCCGTACGCCTCGAGCGCCCAGACTTCCATTTCGCCGAAACGCTGACCGCCGAAGCGCGCCTTGCCGCCGAGCGGTTGCTGCGTGATCAACGAGTACGGACCCGTCGCACGCGCGTGGACCTTGTCGTCGACGAGGTGGTGCAGCTTCAGCATGTAGAGGTAACCGACGGTCACCTTCTGATCGAACGGCTGACCCGTTCGGCCGTCGAACAACGTCACCTTGCCATCGGTCGGCAAGCCGGCCTTCTCGAGTTCGGCCTCGATCTGCTGTTCGGTCGCGCCGTCGAACACCGGCGTGATCGCCTGGAAGTTCAACTTCTTCGCGGCCCAGCCGAGGTGCGTCTCGAGGATCTGGCCGACGTTCATACGGCTCGGCACGCCGAGCGGGTTCAGAAGGATGTCGACCGGCGTCCCGTCCTCGAGGAACGGCATGTCTTCCTCGGGCAGGATCTTCGAGATCACGCCCTTGTTGCCGTGACGACCGGCCATCTTGTCGCCGACCGACAGCGAGCGGCGCGTCGCGAGATAGACCTTCGTCATCTCGAGCACGCCGGTCGGCAGTTCGTCGCCGCGCGACAGCTTGTTGACCAGCTTGTTCTTCTCGTTCTCGGCGACGTCGATGTTGTCGGAGCGATGACGGAAGGCCTTGAACGCCTTCTCGCCGGCTGTGCGCGGCTTGTACGCCTCGACGCAGACTTCGCGGATCACGTCGAGTTGGCGCCGCAGTTCGGCGTACAGCTCGGTGTCCTCGATCTTGATCGCCTTCTTCGTGTTCGGGTCGGTGATCTTCGAGCCGAGGATCTCCTGGACTTCGTTCACGAGCGTGCGGAGCTCGTCGCGGAAGTACTGCAGGAAATCCTTCTCGGCCTTGCGGATCTCGCGCAGGTTCTTCAGCGACTGCTCTTCCGACGTGTCGATCGAGCGCGACAGCTTCTTCGTGTCGATGACGATGCCGTCGACGCCCGCCGGCACTTCCAGCGAGTCGTTCTTCACGTCCTCGCCGGCGCGGCCGAAGATCGCGTGCAGCAGCTTCTCTTCCGGCGTCAGCTCCGACTTCGACTTCGGCGAAACCTTGCCGACGAGGATGTCGTTCGGACCGACCTTCGTGCCGACGTGGACGATGCCGCCGTCGTCGAGGTTCTTCAGCGCCTTCTCGGAGACGTTCGGGATGTCGCGCGTGAATTCCTCGCGACCGAGCTTCGTTTCGCGGATTTCGACGTCGAACTCGTTGACGTGGATCGACGTGTAGACGTCGTCCTTCACCAAGCGTTCCGAGACGATGATCGCGTCTTCGAAGTTGTACCCGTCCCAGATCATGAACGCGACGAGCAGGTTGCGGCCGAGCGCGAGCTCGCCGTTGTGCGTGTTGGCGCCGTCGGCGATGACGTCGCCGGCCTTGACCCGATCGCCCTCGCGAACGATGGGACGCTGGTTCAAGCACGTCTTCTCGTTCAGACCGACGAACTTGCGCAGCTCGTACTTGTCTTCATCTCCGCTCTTGTCGACCTTGATCTTGATCGTGCGGCCGTCGACGTAGATCACCGTGCCCGGATTGCGGGCGTTGATCACCATGCCCGAGTTGCGGGCGACGGCCTTCTCCATCCCGGTCGCGATCAGCGGCGGTTCGGTGCGCAGGAGCGGCACCGCCTGGCGCTGCATGTTCGATCCCATCAACGCGCGGTTGGCGTCGTCGTGCTCGAGGAACGGGATCAGCGACGCCGACACGCCGACGAGTTGCTGCGGCGAGATGTCCATGAACTGAACTTCGTTGCGCGGACGCTCGGCGAATTCACCCTTCACACGGCAGAGCACCATGTCGACGAGCATCTTGCCCTTGTCGTCGATCGAGGTGTCGGCCGGCGCCAGGATGGACTCGTACTCCTCGTCGGCGCGTAGCAGCTTGGTCTCGCCGGTGAGCTTGCCGTTCTTCACTTCGCGATACGGAGTGACGAGGAAGCCATACTCGTCGATCGTGGCGTAGATCGACAACGACGCGATCAGACCGATGTTCGTGCCTTCCGGCGTCTCGATCGGGCAGATGCGTCCGTAGTGCGAGATGTGGACGTCGCGGACTTCGAAGCCCGCGCGCTTGCGGTTGAGGCCGCCCGGACCGAGTGCCGAAAGTCGGCGCTCGTGCGTGAGCTGCGACAACGGGTTGGTCTGGTCGACGACCTGCGAAAGCTCGCCACGACCGAAGAAGTACTCGATCGCCGACGAGATGGTCTTCGAGTTGATCAGGGACCGCGGAGTCGCGGTCTCGATCGACTCGAGGTTCATGCGCTCCTGCGCGGTGCGGCGCAGTTTCAGGAAGCCCTTGCGCAGTTCGTCGCCGGCGAGTTCACCGATCGAGCGCACACGACGGTTGCCGAGGTGGTCGATGTCGTCCACTTCGCCGCGCGAGGCGCGCAGTTCCATGATGTAGCGGATCGAATTCAGGATGTCCGCCTTGTTCAGCGTCATCTCGGAATCCGGCACATCCTGGCCGTACTTGCGGTTGATGCGGAAACGACCGACGCGACCGAGGCGGTAGCGCGTGGCGTCGAAGAACCGCTCGTGGAACAGGTCCTTCGCCTTGTCGAGGTTCGGCGGATTGCCCGGGCGCAGGCGGCTGTAGATACGCAGCAGCGCCGACTCGTGGCTGTCGGTGTCGTCCTCGCGCAGCGAGTTCAGGATCAGCGGATCATCGACGCCTTCGACGACTTCGACGTCCTTGATGCTGCCGCTCAGGATCGACTCGACCTGCTCCTTCGTCACGGGCGTACCGTGCGGGACGATGACTTCGCCGGTCTCGGTGTTGACGATGTCGTCGACGACGATCGCGTTCAGGAGCTGCTTCTCGGTCTCCTTCGGCGTCGTGATCTTGACCTTCTTGGTCTTGTGGAAGAACCGGATGATGGCGCTGTTGCTGCCGTAGTCCGGGCTCATCGCGCGGAGGAAGGTCGTCGCCGGGAAGCGGCCGCTCTGATCGATCTTGATCTGGAGCACGTCCTTCTTCGAGACGGCGAGTTCGATCCACGAACCGCGCTCGGGAATGATCCAAGCCGAATGGATGCGCTTGTCGCCGGGCAGGACGTCGACCGAGAAGTCGACACCGGGCGAGCGATGCAACTGCGAAACGATGACGCGCTCGGAGCCGTTGACGATGAACTCACCGCCACCGACCATGATCGGGATCTCGCCGAGGTAGACCCATTCCTCGACCGGATCGGGCTTGTCGAGCCGCACACGGACCTTGAACGGCATGCCGTAGCTCAAGCCGAGCACGCGGCACTCGTCCGACGTGTAGCGCGGGCGGCCGAGGTCGTAGCCGACGTACTCGAGCGCCATCGTCTTGTCGTACGAGTGGATCGGGAACGTCTCGCGCAGGATCGCTTCGAGCCCGACGTTCTCACGCCGATTGAACGGAACGTCCGACTGCAGGAAGTCGGCATACGACTTCGTCTGGATCTCGGTGAGATTCGGAACGTCGTAGTCCGATCGGAACGACCCGAAGTGCTTGACTTCCATTGCGTCCTTCTCGCCCGCGGACGGGCAGCGGAGGCACCGCCGATGCAATCACGCCAGGGGAGACGGGCACTCCCGTCCCCCCTTGGCGCAGGAAAGGTCGCAGAACGCTCTGCGTGATTCCTTCAACTCGTCTCGTCGCCTCGTCGAGGAGGTCGTTCCGATCACTTCAGCTCGACCGCGGCGCCCTGCTCTTCGAGCGACTTCTTCATCTTCTCGGCGTCGGCCTTGCTCACGCCGGACTTGACCGACTTGGGCGCGCCTTCGACCAGATCCTTCGCTTCCTTCAGGCCGAGGCCCGTCAGCTCGCGAACGACCTTGATGACGTTGATCTTCTTGTCGCCGGCGCTCTTGAGAACGACGTCGAACTCGGTCTTCTCTTCGGCCGCAGGGGCGGCACCGCCACCCGCGCCCGGCATCATGACCGCGCCCATCATCGGGGCAGCTGCCTTGACGTCGAAGACGTCTTCGAAGTCCTTCTTGAACGCGGCGAGTTCGAGGACCGTCATCGCTGCGATGGTCTCGATCAACTGCTTGCTCTTGCCCGCCTGAAGACCGTTCAGACGCTCCTGAATTGCCGTAGCCGACATCGTGTTACTCCTGTCTCGATCGATTGAGTTCTTGCTCTCGAATTCCTGCTGCGGAACCGGATGGTCCGGCCCGCACCTACGGTGAACTTACTGTGCTGCCGCTTCGGGTGCCGCCGCTTCTCCACCCGCAGCGCCGCCCTTGTCGTGCAGCGCTTGCGTGAGTTGCGGAATGTCCGTCATCAGCGTGTTCAGCAAACCGGCGATGTTGGAGAGCGGCGCGGTGATGGCGCCGAGGAGCTCCGACAACAGCTGCTGACGCGACGGCATCTTGGCCAGCGCGGCGACGGCCGCACCTTCCAACTTGCGCTTCTCGAGGAACGCGCCGCGGACCTTCGGTGCCTTTTCCTTCTTCTCCTTCGCGAAGTCCTCGAAGGCCTTCGCGACCGAGCCGATGGACTCGCCGCCGTAGAGGATGGCGGTCGTACCCTTGAACAGGTCGTCCGCGCCCTCGAAGCCGAGCTCCTTGGCGGCAATCCGCGCGAGCGAGGTCTTCATGACCTTCATCCGCATGTCGCTCTTGCGCATGCGGGCTCGCATCTCGCTCACGTCGGCGACGGATACCGCGGTGAAATCGATCACCACGCAGTCCGAGGCCTTCTCGAGCTGGCCCTTGATTTCCTTCAGCATTCGCTGGTTCAGGACGTTCGGCATGTGACTTCAGCCCGTGATGTCGAGGATGAGGCTCGGCCCCATCGTCGTGCTGATCGCGACTTTGTTGATGTACTTGCCCTTCGACGCCGCGGGCTTCATGTGCAGGATCATGTCGACCAGAGCGGTGACGTTTTCCTGCAGCGACGCCGCGTCGAAGCTGATCTTGCCGACCGGCGCGTGGACGTTGCCGTACGCGTCGGCGCGGAACTCGATCTTGCCCGCGCGGAATTCGGTGACGGCCTTGACGATGTCCGGCGTGACCGTGCCCGACTTCGGCGAGGGCATCTTGCCCTGCGGACCGAGGATCTTGCCGAGTCGACCGACCACACCCATCATGTCCGGCGTCGCGATCGCGACGTCGAAATCGAGCCAGTTCTGATCGCGGATCTTGGCGGCGAGATCGTCGCCACCGGCGGCGATCGCTCCGGCGTCGAGCGCGAGCTTCGCCTTGTCGTCTTTGCAGAACACCACGACTCGGACGTTCTTGCCGATTCCCTTCGGCAGACTGACCGCGCCGCGGATCATCTGGTCCGACTTCTTCGGGTCGATGCCGAGGTTCATCACCAGTTCGACGGTTTCGTCGAACTTGGCGGGTTTGAACTTCTTCAGCACCTTGACGGCCTCACCGAGCGCGAACGGGCCCTTGCCCGGAATCAGCGCGCGATTGGCGCGGAAACGCTTACTGCCATTCATCGCTGCCATGTTTCGCCTGTTCCGTGTCAGCCGTCGACGACTTCGATACCCATGGACCGCGCAGTGCCCATGACGACTTTCATCGCGGCTTCGATCGATCCCGAGTTGAGGTCGGGCATCTTCTTTTCCGCGATCTGTCGCACCTGTGACTTGGTGACCTTGCCGATGATCTCGGTCCCGGTCGTGCCTGAGCCTTTCGCGAGGCCCGCGGCCTTCTTGATCAGCACCGACGCCGGCGGCGTCTTGGTGATGAATCGGAAGGAACGGTCGGTGTAGACCGTGATCTCGACCGGAACGATCATGCCCTGCTCGGCACGCGTCCGATCGTTGTACTCCTTCACGAATTGCCCGATGTTGACACCGTGCTGACCGAGGGCGGGACCCACGGGCGGCGCCGGCGTGGCTTGGCCTGCCGGCAGCTGAAGCTTGACGATTGCCTTGACTTCTTTGGCCATGAGTCGACCTACACCAATTCGACCTGAGAGACTTCGAGTTCGACGGGCGTCTCACGCCCGAAGATCGTGACGATGACCCGCACGAGCATCTTCTCGACGTTGACGTCGTCGACGACACCGGTGAAGTTCTCGAACGGGCCTTCCTTGATCTTCACACGATCGCCAACGTTGCACGGGATGTTGACTCGCGGCTTCTCCTCCGTGCTCTTCATGCCTCCAAGGACTCGTTCGACTTCGGACTGCGCCATGGGTTGCGGATTCTGATCCGAACCGACGAAGTCTCCGAGTCGCGGGGTCTCCTTGATGAAGAACCACAGGTCTCGATCCAGCTTGCCTTCACCGTCGTAGAGGTCGGCCTCCAGCAAAACGTATCCAGGGAAGATCTTGCGCTGGACGAGCTTCTTCTTGCCCGCGCGGATCTCTTGTTCTGTGACCTGGGCGACCACGACCTGCGAGATGCGATGCTCGAGGTTGTGGGTCTTCACCCGGTTCATGACGGACTCGCGTACGCGATCTTCCATGTTGGTCGGCACGCGCACGACGAACCACTGCTTCACCATCGAGCGTCCACTCCCACAAAGCCCGCCGCTCGAATCAACCGAACACCAGGTTCTCGAACACGCGCGTCAACACGAGGTCGAAGCCCGCCACCAGCGCGATCATTGCCGCGACTGTCACGCAAACGACGATCGTGCCGTTCCACGTTTCGGGCCAGGACGGCCAAGTGACTCGCTTCATCTCGCTTTCGGTATCGATGAGCAGTTCCGCGAGGCGCTGATCGTTCACACCCTTGCGTATGAGGACGAACAGCACGACGAAAACCACAGTCGCGACCAGCAGACCGGGCGTGAGCAGGACTTCGAGCACCGGAACGGTGACCCCGAGGTCCTTCTTCGCCCAATCCCACGACAGGAAGTGACGAAGCGTCCAGGCGGCGTAGTACGCGAGCACGACGAACAGCGACGCAGCGATCGTGCGCGCGACTCGTCCTTGATCCGGCTTGTACGTCAGGAGCTTCATCGTTTCGTTCCGTCGTGCGTCTCGCGTCCGGTTCGGTTCGGTTCGACCGGCGACGACGGGAGCCTCGTTGGCCCACCGTCGTCGCCGAGTCGGAGAACGTGCCTTACGCGAGGATCTTCGTGACGACGCCCGCACCGACGGTGCGGCCACCTTCACGGATCGCGAAGCGCAGGTTCTGCTCCATCGCGATCTGGTAACCGAGCTTCACTTCGAGCTTGCAGTTGTCGCCCGGCATCACCATTTCGGCGCCACCGAGGAGTTCGACGTCGCCGGTCACGTCCGTCGTGCGGAAGTAGAACTGCGGACGGTAGCCCTTGAAGAACGGCGTGTGGCGACCACCTTCTTCCTTCGAGAGGATGTACACCTCGCAATGGAAGTGGGTGTGCGGGGTGATGCTGCGCTGATGAGCGAGCACCATGCCACGTTCGATCTGTTCCTTTTCGACACCGCGCAGGAGGAGACCGACGTTGTCGCCGGCCTGACCTTCGTCGAGGGTCTTGTTGAACATTTCGACGCCGGTGCAGACCGTCGTACCGACGGCCGGCGACAACCCGACGATGTCGAGCGTCTCACCGACCTTGACCTTGCCACGCTCGATGCGGCCCGTCGCAACCGTGCCACGACCCTTGATCGAGAACACGTCTTCGACGGACATCAGGAACGGCTTGTCGACTTCACGCTGGGGCAGCGGGACATAGGAGTCCAACGCCTTCAGCAGCTCCTTGATCGGCTTCGCCGCGGCCGGGTCCTTGCCCGCACCACGGTACGCGGCCGACGCCGAACCACGAACCACCGGGACGGTGTCGCCCGGGAACTCGTACTTCGACAGCAGATCGCGCACTTCGAGCTCGACCAGGTCGAGCAGCTCAGCATCGTCGACCAGGTCGCACTTGTTCATGAAGACCACGATGGCGGGCACGCCGACCTGGCGAGCGAGCAGGATGTGCTCGCGCGTCTGCGGCATGGGACCGTCGTCGGCGGCCACGACCAGGATCGCGCCGTCCATTTGGGCGGCGCCCGTGATCATGTTCTTCACGTAGTCGGCGTGACCCGGGCAGTCGATGTGCGCGTAGTGGCGCGTATCGCTTTCGTACTCGACGTGCGCGACCGCGATCGTGACCGTCTTGGTCTCGTCACGGACCGTGCCGCCCTTCGCGATGGACGAGTAGTCCTTGAAGTTCGCGAGACCGTCGGCTGACTGCGTGGCCAAGATGGCTGCCGTCAGCGTGGTCTTGCCATGGTCAATGTGGCCGATCGTGCCCACGTTCACGTGGGGCTTGGTGCGCTCAAAGACTCCCTTCGCCATCACCGTCTCCTTGCGAAGCGCCCGACTCGTGTACGCGGGCTCAAGACAACTGACCTAGTCCGACCCGGCTGTCACCCATCGATGGGCACCGATCCGGCGAGCGGGCGTCCGCTCGTGAACAATCGTGGTGGAGCGGGTGATGGGAATCGAACCCACGTGACCAGCTTGGAAGGCTGGGGCTCTACCATTGAGCTACACCCGCACCATGCGTGCGTCCTGCCGAACCCAAGTCCGACGGAAGAGCGACACTCGGGCCGTTACGGCGAAGGACGAACAAGTGACGACGAGACCAAGAGAAATGGTGGGGAGTGAAGGATTTGAACCTTCGTAGCGTTGCCGCAACGGGTTTACAGCCCGTCCCCATTGACCACTCGGGCAACTCCCCGCTGCTGATCCACTTCACTGTCTCGATTCGTCGCTGCTGTTCGACCTCCTCGTAAGTCGGCTACCGGAGCGCACATCTCATCCGCTCGCGAGAGTTCGACTGGAGCTAGCGGCGGGTGTCGAACCCGCAACCCCCGGTTTACAAAACCGGTGCTCTACCGTTGAGCTACGCTAGCATTCTCGTTCCTGGGTTTAGGCCCAGGGACGAAAGCCCGACAGGCTAGAGGGACCCAGCCCAAAGTCAACACGGATCTGGACCTCCAGTTGAATCTGACGCGCGACCGAGTCGCGATCATGAACCGGGGAGGCCAGCGCGGCGCCCGGACCACTGCCGGAACCCGGCATCCAGATCTTCGACGGTATCGGCGCAGACCACGTCGAGCAGCCCCGCGAGCACGACCAATCCGACGACGTGCTCGACGACGACGGCACCCGATGGCACCGCACAAACGTCCGAACGCTGGGGATCCGACGGAGCTGACGATCCGTCGCGCAAGTCGATCGACCCGAGCGCGCGCTTCGTGGTCGCCAGCGGCTTCAGGTACGCGCGGACGACGAGCGGTTGCCCGTTCGACATGCCGCCTTCGATCCCACCGGCACGGTTGGTCGGGCGCTGGAGCGAGCGCAGCGCCCCATCGAACGCGATCGCGTCATGGACCGCGTGACCGGTTCGGCTGGCCGAAGCGATTCCGTCTCCCAGCTCAACCGCTTTCACGGACGGAACGCTCATCACCGCTCCGGCCAATGCCGCATCGAGTCGGGACTCCGCTGCCATCAACGACCCGAGCCCGGCAGGAACTCCGCTGGCCCGAACCTCGACGACTCCCCCGAGCGTGTCACCGCCGGCCCCTGCCGCCCGAATCGCATCGCACATCGCCGTACTGGTCGCGGCGTGCGGGCACCACACGGGCGAGACGTCGCGGTCCGCGACCCACCCGAAATCGAATCGTGGCGACTCCCCCAGCGTCACGTTCCCGATCGCCGAAACGAATCCCTCGACGCGGATCCCGACGCGTTCGAGCAAGAGCTTCGCGACCGAACCCGCCGCGACACGCGCTACGGTCTCGCGAGCCGAAGCCCGTTCGAGCACGGGCCGTGCGTCGTCGGTGTCGAACTTGATCGCTCCGGCGAGATCGGCGTGACCAGGACGTGGTCGGTGCAGCGGAGGCAGCGCGTCCAAGGATTGATCCTTGTTGCGCACGCGCAGGACGAGCGGCGCCCCACTCGATCGTCCGTGGTACGCGCCGGCGACGACCTCCACGCGATCGTGCTCGATCTGCTGGCGCGAGCTGCGGCCGAATCCGGCCTGGCGTCGAGCCAATTCGCGATCGATGCGCGCGGTGTCGAGTGTGAGACCGAACGGTACGCCTTCGATCACCGCGAGCAGAGCTTCGCCGTGCGACTCACCCGCGGTGGACCATCGGAATCGGGTCATGCGTCAGTCAGCGTAGCGCGCGCGGAGCGCCTCCGGCTGACCGAGCGGGATCGAGTCTGGCTTCAGCGCGACCGCGGACCGACTCGCGAAGTGCGCTTCGACGCGCCGGACCAGATCGAAGATGTCGAACGGCTTGCGCACCAATCCGACGACGCTCGGCTCCGCGCGCAGCAGATCGACCGTCTCGGGATCGAGGAACGCGCTCACGATCAGGACTTGCGGGTGCGGGTTGCGCATGCGCAGCGCGCGCACGAACTCCAACCCGTTCAGGCCGGGGATCGCGAAGTCGGAGATCACCAGCCCGTATCGACCGTCGGCAGCGACGTCGATCGAACCGTGTCCTCCTGCATTCGTGTCCACGACGCATCCGTGACGCGTGAGCACGTCGCGGATCAAATCGGCAATCGTCTCTTCATCGTCGACGACCAGGACCCGGCGCTCGTCGGAGTACCCGAATCGAGCCCCGATGGAGACATCCATCGTGCACACCCCCCGGAAACCGCCCAAGTCGCCGCGGATTATGGCTTTCGGCGGGGTCGACTCAAGACATTTGCATCGACGGGTGCAATCTCGTCGAACCCGACCGTGACCGACATGGTGCGGTAGTCGACCTCGATCTTGTCGACGTCCTTCAGGACCCGCCGTACTCGACAGGTCTCGTTGAAGCGCGGCAGATGGACCGAATCCCCCGGCTTCAGTGACTTCAGGAACGCCTTGCGCTGCTCCGCGAGCGGCGCGGAGGACAGCGCGCGTCGCAACGATTCGAGCAGGACGCCGGCGACGTGCGCCGCGCGCCCGCCCAAAGCCAGGAGCTGGCGGCGCGGCTCGTCGAGTTCATCGGCGATGGCGCGCAATCGCGACTCGGCCGCGGCTTCGGCCTGCTGCATCAGCGCGCTGCGCTCCCTCGTCACTTCGCCGACCTTCTTGGCGGCTTCGTCCCGCAGCTCGGCGGCCTCGCGGCGATCACGCTCGGCCTCGCTGCGCGCACGTTCGACGGCGGCCCGCGCTTGATCGAGCTGATCGAATTGCGCACGCGCGCCACGCCCTTGCGCCGACAACTCGATCTCGGCGCGATCGAGCACGGCCGGATCGAGCCCGAGTCCGCGCGCGATGCGCAACGCGTTCGACGCCCCCGGAACGCCGAGCAACAGCCGATACGTCGGCCGCAGCGTGGCGGGATCGAATTGCATCGATCCGTTCATCGCCCGCGATCGAGTCCCCGCGAACTCCTTCAAGCGCCCGAGGTGCGTGGTCACGATCGCGAACAGGCTGCGCTCGAGCAGTCGATCGAGCAACGCGATCGCGAGCGCTTCGCCTTCGAGCGGATCCGTGCCCGATCCGAGTTCGTCGAGCAGAACCAGCGCGTTCGCCTGCGCCTGCGCGAGCACGCGCGCGATGCGCTTCACGTGCGCGGAAAACGTCGACAGGCTCTGCGTGAGGTCCTGTTCGTCGCCGATGTCGACGAACAACCCCGAATAGAACGGCACGCGCGCGCCACGCGCCGCGGGCACGAAGCACCCGATGCGCGGCAACAGCGCGACCAGCCCGACGGCTTTCAACGTGATCGTCTTGCCACCGGTATTGGGGCCGGTCAGCACGAGCAAGTCGAACGACGTCCCAAGCCGCAGGTCGAACGGCGTGACCGCGGCCCGGGCCGCCGCGCGTTTCGCGATCGCGTCGCCTTCCGCCCGCTCGAACGCCAGCGCGCTCAAGACCGGATGACGCACCTCGGCGACCTCGAGCGCTTCCGCCCCGATCTCCGGTTCCGTCCAACCCAGATCGAGTGCGAGCAGCGCCCGCGCGCGCGCCAAGTCGAAGCGCACCACCGCCGCCGCCGCTCGTCGCAAGCGCGATTCCGCGTCGAGCGCGATCTGCGTCAAGCGCCAGAGGATCGCGATCACCTCGCGTTGCTCGTCGATGACGAGATCGCGCAGTTCGTTCTGCTCCTCGACCACGACTTCGGGCTCGACGTATGCCGTCGCGCCCGTGCTCGAACGATCGTGGTACAGCCCTTTGATCTGGCCGCGCGCCTCGGTGCGCACCGCGAGGACGAAACGGCCGTCGCGAATCGCCGGATGGGCGCTGCGCAACAGCACCCGGACGTCGGGCCGTTGCGCGAAGCGATCGAGCCGCTGGCGAACGACGTCCTTGATCGCACCGATGCGGCGACGCAAGTCCGACAACCGCGGCGTCGCCGTGTCCGCGAGCTGTCCGGAGTCGTCCACGCTGCGCTCGTACTCCTCGAGCAGGTCGACGAGATCCGGAACGCTCGCACCGATCGCGTGGAGGTGTGGCGCCTCACGCAATTCGAGCAGCGATCGACGCAACCGTGTCGCCCCGCGGACGAACCGCAACAGCACCGCGAGCTCTTTCGCGAGCAACGGCACACCCGAAGTCGCCGGCTGGGCGAGGACTTCGAGCCCGTCCTCCTTCAACACGACCACGGGCAAAGAACCTGCGCGCTCCAGTTCGAGCGCCTCACTCGTTTCCGCCAAAGCAACGCGGGCCGCGTCGATGTCCGAAGTCGGCTGCAGAGCGCACGCGGCGCGAGCGCCGGCCTTCGTGGTCGTGCGTCGCTCGAGGCGCTCGAGGACGAGCGCGAATTGCAGCATTCGCGACGAATCGGCGTCGATCATCGACGCATCCGACGTCCGATCGGCTTCGAAACGGCCGACCGCGTGGTTTGACGGGGCATCGCACGCACCTCTACACTCCGCCTTTTCGTGACCGGGACGCGCACATGATCTTCGATTCGATCCTCGACCTCATCGGCGACACGCCGCTCGTGCGCCTGACCAAAGTGACGCGCGGACTCCAAGCCACGGTCGTCGCCAAGCTGGAATCGCGCAACCCGGGCGGCAGCGTGAAAGACCGCATCGGTTTCCGCATGATCCAGGAAGCCGAGCGGCGCGGCCTGCTGAAATCGGGCGGCACGATCATCGAAGCGACGTCCGGCAACACCGGGGTCGGCCTCGCTCTCGCGGCCTCGCGGCTCGGCTACCGCATGATCTTCACGATGCCGGACAAGATGAGCCAGGAGAAGATCAATCTCCTGAAGGCGTACGGCGCGAAGGTCATCGTGACGCCGACGGCGGTCACGGCCGACGATCCGCGCTCGTACTACTCGGTCGCCAAGCGCCTCGCGCGCGAGATCCCGGGCGCGTTCTACCCGAACCAGTTCGCGAACCCGGAGAACCCGAAGGCGCACTACGAGACCACCGGACCGGAGGTGTGGAACGCGACCGAGGGCAAGGTCACGCACTTCGTCGCGGGCATGGGTACGGGCGGCACGATGGCCGGCGCCGGCCGCTACCTGAAGGAGAAGAACAAGAACATCAAGCTGGTCGCGGCCGACCCCGACGGGTCGATCTACTGCTCGGTGTTCAAGACCGGGAAGCCCGGCGATTTCCACTCCTACAAGGTCGAAGGAATCGGCGAGGACATCATCCCGGCCACGTCGGACCTGTCGATCCTCGACGACGTCATCACCATTTCAGACAAGGACGCCTTCAACATGGCGCGCCGCCTGACGCGCGAAGAGGGCATCCTCTGCGGCGGATCGTCCGGCCTCGCGATGTGCGCGGCGCTGAAGATCGCCGAAACCGCGAAGAAGGGCGACCTGATCGTCGTCGTCGTCTGCGACACCGGCGAGCGCTACCTGTCGAAGTGCTTCAACGACGCCTGGATGGAAGAGAACCAGTTCCTCGAAGCCCACGCCTCGGCGACCGCATTCGAGATCATCATGGGCAAGAAGGAAGGCGTCGACCGCTTCCTCTGCACCACACCCGACACCCCGGTCAGCGAAGTGCTGCGCCTGATGCGCGCGCGCGAGCTCTCGCAGGTTCCCGTCATCGATCACGGCAAGAACGTCGGCGTCGTCGGTGAAGACCGCATCATCGACTTGTTGGTCGAGAAGGCCGACCTGACCAAGACGCTGGTCAAGGACGTGATGAAGGAACCGCTCCCCGAAGTCGACCTGTACGCGCCGCTCGAGGAAGTCTCGCGCACCATCACGCGCAAGGTCCCGGCCGTGCTCGTCCGTCTGAACGAGTCGTCGTTCGAGATCATCACCAAGTTCGACTTGCTCCAGGAACGGCGGTAACGACGCATGAAGTTCGCGACGAAGGCCGTGCACGCCGGCCAGGAGCCCGAGCCGACGACGGGCGCGGTCATGACTCCCGTGTTCCTGACGTCGACGTACGCGCAGGAATACCCCGATCGTCCGAAGGACGGCCACGACTACTCGCGCGCGAAGAACCCGACGCGCACGGCGTTGGAACGCAACCTCGCGGCGCTCGAAGGCGGCGCGTCGGGCCACGCGTTCGCGTCCGGACTCGCGGCGCTCGGCGGCATCTTGCACTTGCTGAAGGCCGGCGATCACGTGGTCGCGGGGAACGACCTCTACGGCGGATCGCGACGTTTGTTCGAACGCCTGTGGCGACCGCTCGGGATCGACTTCACGTACGTCGATCCGCGCGAAGCGAGCGCCGTCGCCGCCGCGCTGAGACCCCAGACCAAGCTGGTGTGGATCGAAACGCCGACCAATCCGCTGTTGTCCATCGTCGATCTCGCGGCGGTCGCAGCCGCGTGCGCATCGGCGCGCGCGAACGGCTGCCTGCTCGCGTGTGACAACACGTTCGCGACGCCGTACCTGCAGAACCCACTCGCGCTCGGCTTCGACATCGTGCTGCACTCCACGACGAAGTACCTCGGCGGTCACTCCGACGTCATCGGCGGCGCACTCGTGGTGAACGACGCCGCGCTCGCCGAGAAGCTGCGGTTCGTCCAAATGGCCGTTGGCGGCGTGCCCGGGCCGATGGACTGCTTCCTCGTCCTGCGCGGCACGAAGACGCTGCACCTGCGTATGGACCGGCACTGCGACAACGCGGAAGTCGTCACACGCTGGCTCGCCGAACATCCGCGCGTCTCCAAGGTCTACTACCCCGGCCTCGAGTCGCATCCCAACCACGCGGTCGCGAAACGCCAGATGCGCCGCTTCGGCGGCATGATCTCGTTCGTGCTCGACACGTCGGTCGACGAAGCGAAGGACGTCGTCTCGCGGACGCGTGTGTTCACGCTCGCCGAGAGCCTCGGCGGCGTCGAGTCGTTGATCGAACATCCACCGTCGATGACGCACGCGTCGATCCCGGCGGACAAGCGTCGCGAAGCCGGCATCGACGACGGACTGATCCGCATTTCGGTCGGAGTCGAAGACGTCGCCGATCTGATCGCGGACCTCGAACAGGCGCTGCCCCGTTGACCCCTGCCATGCCACGCCTCCTGATCCTCGTGCCGGCGTTCAACGAAGAACTCGGCATCGCCGCGACGCTCGAACGCCTGAAGCAGGTGGTCACGCCCCTGCACGCGGACATCCTCGTCGTCGACGACGGCTCGACCGATCGCACGGCGGAACTCGCCGCCGCGACCGGAGTCCGTGTCCTACGACACGACACCAATCGCGGGTACGGCGCCTCGCTGAAGACCGGCCTGCGCAACACCGACGCCGATTGGATCTGCATCACCGACGCCGACGGCACGTACCCGTGCGAACGCATCCCCGACCTGGTCGCGCACATGCACCGCTACGACATGGTCGTCGGTGCGCGCACGGGCACGAACGTGGCGATCCCGCTGATCCGGCGGCCCGCCAAGGCGTTCTTGAATCTGCTCGCGAACGTGCTCACGGGTCAGAAGATCCCCGACCTGAACTCGGGACTCCGCGTCTTCAAGCGCTCGTGCTCCGAGCGCTACATGCACCTGTTCCCTTCGGGCTTCTCGTTCACCACGACGCTGACGATGGCGATGTTGAACGACGACTTCCTCGTGAAGTTCGTGCCGATCGACTACTTCGCTCGCGCCGGACAATCGAAGATCCGCGCACTGCGAGACACGTACGGCTTCTTCATGCTGATCCTGCGCATGACGGTCATCTTCAAGCCGCTGAAGATCTTCCTGCCGGTGACCGCATTGCTGCTCACCTGCACCGCGTTCGTCGCGACGCTCGACGTCGCGCGCGGGATCGCGGGACTGTCCGACAAGACGGTGATCCTCTCGCTCGCGTCGCTGTTCGTGTTCCTCGCCGGACTGCTCGCCGACGCGATCGCCTCGCGCGGTCGGAGCTGATCGCCGCGTTCCCACGATCGCCGTACTGAAACACGACGCCCGCACCGGACCGTCAGGTCGGATGCGGGCGTCGCGATGAATTCGGTCGCGCGCGGAATCGCTCGTGCGGGCGACTCTTACGCGTCGTCGTCGTCGGCTTCCGGCGGTAGGTCGACTTCACCGGGCTCAGGAGCCATGCCGACCTTTTCACGCATGACCCGCCCGACCTTGAACTTCACGACCTTCTTCGGCGGCACCGAGACCTTCTCGAGCGTACGCGGATTCTGCGCACGTCGAGCCTTGCGGAACTTCACTTCGAACACGCCGAAGTCCCGGAACTCCAAACGGTTGCCCGCCGCCAGCTCCGTGATGATCTCGTCCAGAAAGAGCTGGATGACCTCTTTCGTGACCACCTTGGTCTGATTCGTCCGGTCCGCGATGCGGTTCACCAGTTCCTTCTTGGTGATCGTCGTCATCTTGCTCTCTCCTTTCCTGACGCCCGAGCGCGGGGGAGGACCTCCGCGACCCTATGTCGGCAGCAGGTTAGTCCCGATTAAGCACTTTTCAAGCAATCAGTTGCGCCACATCCGACTGTCCAGCACGAAGGTCGCCGGGCCGTCGTTGACCAAGTGGACGGCCATCGAGGCTCCGAATCGCCCCTCGGCGACGCGCAATCCGAACGAACGTAAGTCCTGCGAATACGCAGAAACGGCCACTTGCGCGCGTTCTGGCGCTTCGGCGAGGTCGAAGCCCGGACGCCGTCCGCGCCGAACATCGGCGCACAGCGTGAATTGCGAAACCACGAGGACCTCGAGCCCGAGGTCGAGACACGACCGATTCATGCGACCGCTCTCGTCCTCGAAGATCCTGAGTTCGGCGACCTTGCGCGCAAGGATCGTGCGGTCGGAATCGAGATCGCCCTTGGCGACCCCCACCAAGACCAGCAAGCCGCGACCGATCGATCCGACGGTCTCCGCCTCGACGTCGACGCGGGCCGAACTCACGCGCTGAACGACCGCGATCACGGCGGTGCACCCTGTCGCTCGTCGATGCCGAGTTCGCGACGCAACGACTCGATGCGCAGCGGCGCATAGAACAGACGATCGGCCACCGTGCGGACATCTTGCGCAGGTGCTTCGAGCGCGAGGAATCGCTCGAACGACTGCAGCGCGAGCTCGGGTCGATCGAGTTTCTCCTGGTAGAGCACACCGAGATCGAACAAGGCGGTCGGCTCGCGCGCCGACGCCTTCACCAGCAAGCGCTCGGCGACCGCGAAGTCGTCGAACCCCGGATCGCCGCGCTCCATCAACCGCACGGCGAGCCCCACCATCGCGACGTCGTTGTCAGGATTCTGATCGAGCAGCAAGCGATAGTGCCGTTCGGCATCGCCGGGCCGCGCCAACTCGCGATGCAAGATCGACGCGAGGTTGTAGCGCGCATCCTGGTCCCACGGCTCCTCGTCGAGATACGTCTCGTAGTCCGCCGCCGCGCCGGTGAAGTCCGCGAGTTGATCGCGAATCTCCGCGCGCGCGCGCCGCGCTGCATGCAGTCGCGGCCAAGTCTCGAGGGCGCGCGTGAACGACCGCTCCGCATCCTCGTAGCGAGCGCCGCGCGCCGCGACGATGCCGAGCGCGTAGTGCGCGTGATGACATTGCGGATCGAGGTCCAGAGCGCGTTCGAGACTCGCTTCCGCGTCGTTGTCGGCCTGGAGCCGGGCGAGCAACACCCATGCGATCGGGTCAGGCTCGTGCTCGGATCGAGAGCGAGCGAGTTCCAATGCCTCGTCGTCGCGCCCCAGTGCGAGCATCGCGTCCTGCTCGGCGCGCAACGCGACGTAGTACGACGGTGCCGCGCGCACCACGTCTCGCAGTTGCGCCAGCGCGGCCTCCGCCTCGCCGCGAGCGAGCAAGCGCTCGGCGGCCTTGATGCGCACGATGACGTCGACCAACGCGCGCTCCGACGGAGGCGTGATCGGGTCGTTGCTACGGCAACCTGTGACGACGAGGGCCGCGACGCACCATGCGACCCGCCATCCGCTCGCGTGTCGTTGCGCCGCGCTCATCGATCGCCCGCGCTCACTTGCCCGCGGTCGGCTGGCCGTCGGCGCGGAACGCCTTGGCTTCCCCGTTCCGGATCACGACGCGTTCGGCGAGCAACGTTTCGGTCGGGGACACGAGCTTCGCGACACCCTCGCCGACGATCAGCAGGATCGGATCGCGCTCCGGGTGCTTCAGCGGCACGTCGCTGAAGATCACCGTCAACGATTCGCGCGCGGCGAGATGGAACTGTCGGAACGACAAGCGCACCGGATCACTCGGGACCTCGGGCGTCTTGTTGACCAATTCGATCCGGTCCGGCGTCACCGTGCGCAGATGCGATTCAGGCGACGTGATCGGGACCACGTCCTTGCGGTAGGCGGTCAACGCCTGGACCGTGATGCGATCGGCCGTGAATTGACCCGGCGCATTGATGAACCGCTCGAACGCCTCGGAACCCGGCGGCAACCGCACGACCGAGTCGTCTTCTGCGGGCTCGGTCACGCACGAGATCGTCCCGACCGCGCCCGCGACACAGAGCGCCACCGCGCGCAGATTCGCTCGCCAAGGAGCGCGTTGGAATGATTGGCGCCGCGGGAACGGGATCGCGAACCGATCGAACATCGAGACCGACTCCAGAAGCTCAGGCAGGTTCGTTCGCGCGCAGGAACGCCGATGGAGTCGCGTTCGTTCCGCCGCACGTACCCCGTGCTGCGAACGCGGATTGTGGCGACGGTGCCGCGGCGTGTCGAAGCGATTTTCCTTTTGCCGAGGGTCGGGGGTCGACCTATCGTCCCCCGACCCGCCGGGCGAACACGCTGGTCGGGGAATGCCGCACATGCTTTCGGAACACGACGCACCAACTCGGGGAGCCCGACGACCCGGGCGAGGGCCGGTGAGATTCGCACTCGCTGCGGTTCTCCTCTCGGTCGCGTCGTGTTCATCCGTCATCGACGACGACTTCGACATCTCGCCGTTCGCGCGCTGGGAGTCGCACGCCGATTCCGGCATCGAAGAAGGTGAAGTGTTCGGCCCGCTCGCGCCCTACGAGAGTCGCGGCGGCGGCGAAGTGAAGGAATACGGGTTGCGCCCGTTCTTCTACACCACCGAACGACCCTGGCGGGAACGCGGCCTCGACGAGCGCCAGAAGTCGGTTTCGATCCTCGCGCCGTTCGCGAAGTACCACACCAACCCGCGCACCACGCAGTTCCGCTTCTGGCCACTGTTCTGGTGGACCGAAGAGCAACACGTCACGGGTGGCAAGGACTTCGACTGGGTGTTCTTCCCGTTCCTCTTCTACGGCAGCACCGAGCCGTCGCAGTTGGAGAAGGACAAAGGACTCGAGCGCGACAACGAGTACTTCGGCTTCTTCCCGATCGTCGGGCAGATCAACAACTTCATCCTGTTCGACAAGTTCCAGTTCTTGGTGTGGCCGGTGATGCAACGCGTCACCAAGAAGGTCTACGACGAGAACGAGACGTTCACGACCATCCTGCTGTTCTTCGGATGGTCCGACGGAGCTCCGCGCGGCGGCTCGTGGCGCGCGTGGCCGGTCGGCTACCACGCCGTGTGGGAGTATCCGCCGTATCGAGCGCCGGCGTACCCGCCGGGCGCGGACCCGTCCAAGCCGCTGAAGCGCTACGACAAGCGCGGCTGGCTGTGGCCGTTCGTGCACATCCACGACCTCTTCCTCGATCGCGGCATCGGCCAAGAAGCGCGGCTGGTCTCGGTCTGGCCGTTCTTCAAGAAGCAGACGGCCTTCGACCACGAGTTCTGGACGATCCTGTGGCCGTTCTTCCGCTACAACCGCGAATACCCCGAACTGCGCCAGCGCATCCGCGCGGTCGAGCGCGAGGCGGCGAGTCGCGGCGAACTCCCGCAAGCACCGGAGTCGTTCCACCAACTGCAAGAGCGCGGTGAAGACCCCGGCATCGAGAACGTCCACATCGACTTCTTGAGCCAGGTGATCTACCGCTACCAGAAGCAGCAAGAAGTCGTCGAGCCGCCGTTCGAGGACTACGAGGGCGGCTTCTGGCGTCAGCGCATCGGACTGGTGCTGTTCGCCGAATACCACACGCTGCCGCTCGATCGCCCCGTGCGCGTCGACTCCGTCTCGGTGCTGCAGCCGATCGGGTTCTTCCGTCGCGTGGTCAGCGATCAGAACAAGGTCCGCGGGTTCCGTGAGACGCAGTACGCCGCGTTGGTGCCGGTGTTCTTCAGCGAGGGCAAGGAGTGGTACGACGGGAACGGCGTCGACACCGGCCGTCGCGACCGCTTCACCAAGGTCTGGCCGTTGTTCTCGTGGGAATGGAACGGCGACGGCTCACGGAACATCCAAGCGTTCACGTTCCTGCCGCTGCGCCTCGAGAAGTACGTCAAGGACTTCAACGACGCGTGGGGCTTTCTTTGAACCTCTACGACTATCGGCGTGCGCCCGACAGCGAAGGTGGGTACACCCAGCACGCTGCGCTGTTCCGGCTCTACCGGGCCTATTTCAGTGCGGCCGAGACGAAGGTGAGCATTCCACTCGTCGTGAGTTGGCGCTCCTTCTACACGGACGGCAAGCAGACTGGCTGGTCGCGGCGCTTCCTCGGCGGAATGTTCGGCTGGGAAGGCGAAGAAACGCGTGACGGCGTCGAGAACAGTCTGGTTCTGTTCTGGTTCCCAGTGAAGATCTGACGGACGGGGGCGAGCGGGTGGACATCCTGCGATTCGGCGTTCGCTTCATCTCGGACTCGGTCCACGGTGCGGGTTACACGACCCGGCTGTGTTTCGCCGCCGTCGGGCGATTCCACGGCGTGCTGCGCCGGTTCAAGATGGTGCTCGAACAGATGTACGTCTGCGGCATCAAGCCGCTGCCCGTCGTCGTCATCGTCGGCATCTTCACCGGCATCATCCTGGCCTATCAAACGGGCCTCGAACTCGACCGCTTCGGGCAGCGCGAGAAGATCGCCGACATCATCGGCATCGTCCTCGCGCGCGAGATGGGCCCGTTCATCACCGGCCTGATCCTGACCGCGAGCGTCGGCGCCGCGATGGCCGCCGAACTCGGCACGATGAAAGTGTCCGAAGAGATCGACGCGATCGAAGTCATGTCGATCGACCCGATCGACCTGCTCGTGATGCCTCGCGTGCTCGCCCTCACGATCATGTGTCCGCTGCTCGCGTTCGTCGTCGACATCGTCGGCATCCTCGGCGGTGGCTTCATCAGCGAGAGTCAGCTCCAGATCCCTTGGACGCTGTACTTGCGTCAAGTGGCCGAGTCGCTGGAGACCCCGGCGAAGACGCTGCCGCTGCCGAAGGACCTGTTCACCGGCCTGTTGAAGGCAGTGCTGTTCGGGCTCACCATCGCTTCGGTGGGATGCTCGGCCGGCCTGCGCGCGACGGGCGGAGCGCTGGGAGTGGGCCGAGCCACCCGGGGAGCGGTCGTGATCGCGTTCACGCTGCTCATCATCTTCGGCTACTACATGACCTGGTTCTTCTACCCGTGATCACACTGGAGAAGGTCAACAAGGCGTTCGCCGGACGCCGCGTCCTCGTCGACTACGACCTACAGGTCAACGACGGCGAGACGTTCGTCATCATCGGGCCGTCCGGCATCGGCAAGAGCGTCACGCTCAAACACATCGTCGGACTGCTGCAGCCCGACTCCGGCACGATCCGCGTCGACGGCGTCGACGTCACCAACGCGAACCCGAAGGAACTGCGCGACGTCCGCAGCAAGATCGGCTTCCTCTTCCAAGGCGGCGCGCTGATCAACTGGATGACCGTCGGCGAGAACGTGGCGCTGCCGCTGCGCGAGAACCGCACGCTGCGCCTCAAGGACGCCGAGATCGAGGCGATGTGCCGCGAGAAGCTCGCGCTGGTGAACATGGCGAGCGAGGCGAACAAGTTCCCCGACGCCATCTCGGGCGGCATGCGCAAGCGCGCCGCTCTCGCGCGCGTGCTGGTCGCGAAGCCCGGCATCGTGCTCTACGACGAGCCCACCGCCGGTCTCGACCCGCGCATGTCCTCGACGATCTGCAACCTGATCAACGACGTGAAGCGCCAGTTCGGCGTCACGGCGATCGTGGTCACGCACGACCTTCCCCTCGCGTACGCCGTCGGCGATCGCATGGGGATGATGCATCTCGGCAAGCTGATCGAGGTCGGGACTCCGGCCGAGGTCCGCGCCTCCAAGAATCCGATCGTGCGCGACTTCCTCGAAGGTCGCCCCATCCAGTCCGTTGAAGAAGAGTCGAAGCTCGGCCTCGCGCCCTGAGCTGCCCCGGGAGACGTCCATGGCCCAGAGCAATACGACCGTCCGTCACCTCATCCTCGGCCTCCTGTTCTTCGGGAGCCTGTTCGCGTTGGCGTACGTCACGAGCCAACTGCGCAACTTCCCCGGCATGGGCACGAGCAGCGTCGTGAACGTGCTGTTCGAGGACGTGAACGGAGTGCGCCGCGAGGACTCGGTGTTCGCCTACGGCACGCGCTTCGGTCGCGTCACGGGCGTGACGCCGATCGCGCGCGAGGCCTGGGACGCGACCAGCCGCGGCGAGGTCGGCGACGCCGGCCGCACGTTCATCCCGAACGTCCTGGTCGAGATCGAACTCGAGACGCCGCTGACGCTGCGCAACGGCTTCGGCATCTTCGCGTCGGACGCGAACCTGCTCGGCGGCAAGCAAGTCGACATCGAACCCGGCGACGCGCGCAGCAGCGCGATCGACATGGGTCCGAGCGCGCGCAAGCTCGACGTCACGTCGTCGGCCCAGCTCGCGAAGGTGACGCTGTACGGCTACTCCCGCCCCCACCCGATCACGTCGATCGGCAAGGTCGTCGACGACAACAAGGACGGCATCAAGGAGATCGTCGACAACCTGCGCACGACGACGTCGAACTTGAACGACCCGAACAAGGGCCCGCTCGGTTACCTGATCGCGAGCACCGAGGCGCGCGCGAAGCTCGACAACACGCTCGACGCGCTCGACAAGCTCGCCACGCAGTCGAAGACGAACGGCAATCTCGTCAACGAGCTGTTCTACGGCGAAAAGCTGCGCAACGACTTCACGGCCGTCGGCGCCAACCTGCGCCAGATCACCGACGACGCCAAGAACCCCGAATCGATGATCGGCGGCCTCACGCAGCCCAACGCGCCGATGAAGAAGTCGCTCGACAAGGCGATCGACGACATCAGCCAGATCCTGGCCGACGCGCGCCGGCCGGGCAACTTGATCAGTCGCATCACGGATGACTCGCCGGGATCGATCGGCGACGACCTCAAGTCGATCTCCTCGGGCATCCGCGGCTGGATCGACGACGTCAACTCGAACACCGACTCGCTGATCTACAAGGCGATCAAGGGCGACCTCGGTCGCACGGTGGACGACGCGTTCGCGGAGATCGATCGCCAGGCCGAGAACATCGGCACGAACGTCATCGACCCGATCGCGCAGAGCAAGGGTGCGCTCGGTTACTTGATCAACGATCCCGAGTCGAAGCAGGACCTGCGTCGCCTGATCAACGCCACGCTCGGCATCATCGAAGACGCGCGTGAAGCCGCGCCGATCTCGGGCCTCGGCAGCTTCATCTTCGGCGCGTTCTGACGCAGCACTCCGGCGGACGGCGCGCGGACGAGTCCCCACGACTCCGCGTCGCGACGAAGCTCGCCACGACGAGAACGGGGCCGCGACACTCACGTGTCGCGGCCCCGTTCGTCGTTCGGAAGCTCGGCGCGGCGTCAGTTGGACTGCTGCAGCGTGATGTAGTGCCGCACGCGCGAGAACAGCCGCCTGGGCTGCTTGAGCTGATCGAGGATGCGCTTCGGGCGGAGGTAGAACTTTCGGTACGCACGCCGGATCTCGGCAGCCAGTTCCTCGGTGGACAGGTGCTCGTTCACACCGACCGGAGTGTGTCCGTCGAACTTCGCGTAGTCCGAGGGCGCCTTTTCCTTCATGTCGTGCCACATCGGCGTGCCCGGATACGGCGTCACCGACGTGAACTGCGCGGAGTCCGGATCGAGGTTCAGCGCCATACGCACCGTGTTGCGCATCTGCGGGCGCGTCTCCTCGGGGAATCCGAGCATGAAGAAGCCGCGCGTGCGGATGCCGAGCGACTTGGCCTTCGAGATCATGGCCTTCGCCCAGTCCTCGGACTTGATCTTCGAGTTCGAGTACTTCGCGCCGAGCTCGGGATCGGCGGTTTCGACGCCGAACGAGATCGACACGCAACCCGCTTCGCGCATGCGCGACAGCAGGTCTTCGTCGAGGCACTTGATCGCGGTCTCGCACTGCCACTCGATGTCGAGCTTCTCGCGCACGATGCCCGCGCACAGGTCCTGGATGCGCTGCTTGTTCGCCGAGAACAGCGGGTCGCGGAACACGACGTTCTTGATGCCGTACTTGCGTCGCACTTCGCACAGCTCGGCGAGCACGTTGTCCGCCGAGCGCGATCGGAAGCGCAGACCTTGGCTGAGCGTGTAGCCGCAATACGTGCAGTTGATCGGACAGCCGCGACTCGACTGGACGGTCGTCATCGGACCGACCATGTCGGGGATGCGGTAGCGGTCGTTCTTCAGCAGGTCGCGCGCCGGGAACGGGATGGCGTCGAGGTCGACGATCTTCTTGCGCGCCGGGTTGTGGACGATGCCGCCGTCCTTGCGGTAGGACACGCCCTCGACGGTCGCGATGTCGCGGCCCTTCTCGAGTGCGTCGATCAGATCGACCACCGTGTCCTCGACCTCGTCGCGCAAGACGTAGTCGATTCCGGTCCCGGTCAGCACGCGGTCGGACGTGTACGAGACTTGCGCGCCGATCGCGAAGGAAGGAACTCCGTGCAGCTTCGCGATCTCGGCCGCCAGCGACAGGTCGCTCTCGATCGTCGTCGTCGACGAATCGCAACCGATCGCGCCGTAGCGCGTGGAGCGCACGCGTTCGATCGTGGCTGCGCGATCGAGGTCTTCGGCCTCGGCATCGAGGATCTCGACGTCGTGACCGCGCTGACGCAACACGGTGGCCGCGTAGGCCAGGTTCAGCGGCGGGTAGATCAAGTCCTCGTTGACCGCCATGCCGAAGCCGCCCATCAGGCCCCGGCTCACGCGTTGGTCTCGGGGACTGGGCGGATTGACGAGCAGCACGCGCATGCGGGGACCTGGTTCCTGAGGGGGGAAAGGCGCGCGAAGAATAGCACGCGAACGCGCCGCGGCCGGGCATTTCGGGAGGTCCCGTGAGCGGCCGTGCGATCGCGGCATTCGCCGCCGGGGCCGCCGCGGTCGTCGCGGCCGGGCTCGCGTTCCTGGCGTTCCCGACGGCAGTTGCGGCGATTCCGCTGGTCGTGTGCGCCGCCTTGCTGTGGCGCGCTCCGGGCGCCGTGTTGGCCGGCGCCGCCACGGCTGCGGGGTCGTTCTCCGCGCTCCTCGCGCACGTGGATCCACGGACCGGTTCGATCGCGGCCGGCGGGTTCCTCGGGATCGCGGCCTGGATCGCATCGCGTGGCACGTCGGCCGTTCCGGTCGCTCGATCCTTCCGCACGTTGATCGCCGCGGCGCTGGTCGTCGCGGCGGTCTGCGGGTTGTGCGCGCGTGTGGTCGTGACGTGCCGCTTCCTGGCCGGCCCGGATCTTCCCGGCCTCGCGGCGGCTGTGTTCGGCGTCCTCGCCACGGCTGCGGTCGGAGCCGCGACGGCACGCTTCCTCGCTGGCCGCCATGGTCGTGAAGCCCCGCTGCTGCTGCTCGCCGTCGCGGCGTTCGCCGCGCTCGGGCTGATGCGACTGTCGCACGATCCCGCTCCGTGGGTCGACCGCGCGATCGCGTTGCATGGTCCAAACGTCTCGCGGACGCAGTTCCTCGCGGGTTGCGCGCTGCTGGCCGCGTTGGTGGCCGGCGCCGCCGGAGTCGCCATCGGAGGCGTCCTCGGCGCGCTCTCGCGGCACGCGGCCCCGCCACGGCGCCTGGCCGTCGCACTGGCCATCGGCGCAGGTCTGGCGCTCTTCTTCCCGCTGAGCGCCGCGGCGTTCCCCGCGGCGTGCGTCGGCCTCGCGGTCGCGTGCGTGATCCAGCCAGCCGCACTCGCCGCCTTGTGCCTCTTGGTCGCGCTCACCGTCGGCGTCGTCGAGGGTAGGCGCGATCCTGTGACACCGATCCCACGACAGATGATTCGATCCGATCAGGTCTACGTCGAACTCGGCGTCGCCGATGGGATCGACCGCGCACTCGCCCGCGAGTCCGCGCCGGCGCCGGCCTGGCCGCTGGCCGATGGCGTCCTCGACGTGGTGCGCTTCGTCGATCGTGTGGCCCCGCCAGGCGTCATTGCGATCGCGCCTTCGTGGGCGCCTGCGACGAACCGCCTCCCATCGCGTCCGGAGCGCAGTTGGTTCGTCCACGACGACGACGAGGACGCGACGCGCCGACCCGCGATGGCATGGATCGCGCCGTGCGAACCATCCGACGCGACACACGCGCGAGCGCCGATCCCTCCGCGGCTCCTGAATCGTGCGCTGGTCGTTCGACCGCTCGACCTGTGGCGCGTCACTCCGCGCGAACTCGACGCGTGGATCGAGACGCACCAGAATGCCGTCCTGTACCTGTTCGGACGCTTCCTGGTGCGCGTCGACTCGAGCACCCCCATCCCGAGCCGTCCCGGCGGGCCGTTCTTGGCATTCGCGCCCGTCGACAGCGCGAGCTCCTCCGCGGAGATCGATCCTCGGCTGCGCGCGAGCGCGAGTGCGCGTACGCGACTCGTTCCCGACCTTCCGCGCACGGGTGCGCGTTCGCTCGAGCACCTGCTGGCCCGCTCGACGGTGCTGCGCGCAGACGACGTGCCGACCCTGGAAGCGCGCGCGCGGCTCGAACTCGCGATCGCGATCCTGCGCGACGACGCCGATGCCGAGGACCGCGGATGGCGCTTGCTCGAGGCGACGGCCCCCACCGCGATCGCCGCGTCGCGCGGCGATCGCGACGCCGCACGAGAACGCGTCTGGCTGCACCTCGCGCAGTGGCGCGCCGCGGATCCGACCGACGCCGACGTCCGCTTCCGCTTCGGGACGGTGCTCGGCCGTGGCCTGTCTCCGCTTGCCGGAGTCGAGGAACTCACGCGTTGTGTCGAGTTCCGACCGACGCTCGTCGACGCCTACGAGGAACTCGCGCGGTCCTACCTCGCGGCAGCGCGGCGCAACGAGTTCAAGTGGACCGCGACCGGAGCGCTCGACATCAGCTACGCCGTCGAGCGACTCGTCGTGCTGATGCATCCCGATCGCGTCGACGTCGCCGCGCAAGCGCGCATGAGTTCGTTGCTCGGTCGCGCACGGCGCGCGAAGGCCCTGCGTCTCGATGCGGCGAGCGAGCGCGCGCCGTTGCTCAACGATGCGCTCGGTCGGTTCCACCGCGCGCTGGACCTCGTTCCGGACGACCCCGAAACGGTGCTCCACTACGCGATCACGCTGCGGGAACTCGGCGAAGACGCCGGCGCCGCACGGTTCGCGGACCAAGCCGCGACACTGGCGCCGCTCGACGCCCGCGCCCACGCGCTTCGCGCCGCGACGAGCCGCGACACGGACCCGGAGGCTGCGCGTGCGGCCTTGCGCACGGCGTTCCGCTTCGGTTCCGGATTCCCCCCGACGCGCTCACGCTGATCGCGCGCACGAACGCGTCGCGACGCGCGAGTCGTGCATCAACAGGATCGGCTCACGCCCGCTCGCGGCGACGCGAGACGCAGATCAGCGACGCGCCGAACGGCAGCGACACGAAGCGCAGCATCCACGATTCGATGCGCATCAACGTCGCGAGTCCCCACTCCACGAACGCCGGGATCGGCACCGTGAAGTCCGAGCGCGGCGTCTCGCCGCGGCCGAGCATCGCACGCAGCTTGCGGAACACGTAGAGCGGCGGCGCGAGGAAGAACGAGTAGTACGAGCAGCGCTCGACGTTCAGGTTCGCCTTCAGCTTCGACGTGAGTTCGCCGCGCGTATAGCGCCGCAGATGATGGAACGCGTCGTCGTGCGGACTCCACAGCGCCATGTACGCAGGGACCGTGCACACCAGCGCACCGCCCTTGTCAAGCACGCGCGAGACTTCCTTCATCGACGCGACGTCGTCGGGGAAATGCTCGAACGCGTCCAGCGCCAACACGAGGTCGAACGAGCCGTCCTGGAACGGCATCTTCTGCGCGTCACCACGCACGATCCGATCGATGCCACGCTGCTTGGCGAAGTGGATGGTCTCGTTCGAGATGTCGAGCCCACGGATCGAGCCGAGGTCGCCGAGGAAGCGGAACGACATCGCGGTCGCGCAGGCCACGTCGAGGATGCGCAGCGGCCGCCCGAGGCGCGCTCGTTGCTGCTCCGCGAACCGTCGCACGAGTCGCCGCCGGGCCTTGAACCACCAGTGCGACTCTTCGATCTCGTATTGGATGGCGAATTCGCGGGGATCCACGGCCGGAGGATATCCCTCACTTCGAGCGGGTCAAACGGAAGGTGAGATCGTTCCGCGGCGACGTGCGTCCGCACGCACGAGCCAAGCCGCGAGCACGGACAACGCGATCAAGATCACGAACAACCAGACGTAGCGGCCCGTCGCGTTCAACGGCAGCGTCACGACGGCGGCCGCGGCGAGCATCAAATGCGTCCCCCACAACAACAGCACCGCGGCAACGGGGTCGAGTCCTGCTCCGACCAGGCGGTGGGACAGATGACGATTGTCGCCGTGGAACAACGGCCGACGTTCGCGCCAACGGCGCACGACCGAGAACAGCAAGTCGTAGAGCGGTAGTCCGAGCAAGAGCGTCGCCGGGACGAACCCATGTAGACCGAGGCTCGCTTCGGTACCGGACAGGAAGCCCTCGGTGAACGTGATCGAGAGATACGCGAGCGCGAACCCCGCGAGATGCGAGCCGGCATCGCCGAGATAGATGCGCGCCTTCGGGAAATTGAACGGCAGGAAGCCGAGCAGCGCCCCACCGAGCGCTCCGGCGCACAGCGCCGTACGCGCCTCGGCGCTGCCGAGTCCGAACAGTCCGACGAGCAGCGACGCGGTCGCCAGCCCCGCGCACAGACCGTTCATGTTGTCGACGAAGTTCACGGCGTTCACGACGGTGAGGAACCAGAGCGTGATCGCGACCAGGTAGAACACGTCGCCCGCACGCGCATCGAACATCACGGCGCGAGCGAACGACTCGTGGAACAAGATCACCACGGCCAGGAACTGCGCGAGGAACTTCGGCAGCGGCCCGATGCGGTCCTTGAACACGTCGTCGACGAGCCCGACCAAGAACACGATCGCCGTGACCGCGAGCACGCGCTCGAACCCCGTGAACGCGACCGCGGCGCTACCGCCCTGCAGGGCGCGCGTGACGAGGACACCGACGACCGCAGCCAACGCGACCGCCACTCCGCCGAGCAACGGGACCGGAGCGCGCTGCGTCTTGCGACCGCCGGGCTTGTCGACCACGTCGAGCGCGAGAGCGGCGCGTCGCGCGATCGGCACGAGCACGAGCGCCGCTACGAACGCGACGCCGGCGCCGAGGAGTCCGAGTTCCTGCCCGGCGTTCATATCTGGATGCGGAACAGTTTCCGCACCAGCGGAAACGTCCCGTCGATCTCCGCCAACACGTCCTCGATCGGGATGTCGTCGTTCAGCGGCAGGCGCTTCAACTGCAGGCGATCCGTCGACGGTTCGTTGGTGCCGTCGATCGCCGCGCACGCGGACGTGTAGCCGAGACCGCGCAGCACGTCGAAGCAATCGTCGTTGTAGTCCCAGCGCCGCCCGAACGGGTACGCGAACGTGACCACGGGGTTCTTCACGCGCTCTGCGATCGCGCGCGTCGAACCGACGATCTCACGTTCGACGCCGCCGCGATCGAGTCGCGACAAGATCTCGTGATGCAGCGTGTGCGCGCCGATCTCCACGCCGGCCGCGTCGAGCGCCGTGACTTCGTCCCACGTCAGGTACGCGCGCGCGATCGAGGCATCGTCGCCGCCGATCGACTCGAGGATCGCGCGCGTCACGCGATCGCGGTCCTTCGGATCCGCGTCGTACTTCAGCACGCGCTTCAGGTCGTAGCGCGCTCCGAGCCCGGACGTCCCGCCCTTGGCCTGCTGGAGTTTCGCGCGGATCGCCTCTTCGCCGGTGCGCTTGGCGTACTCGTCGGCGAAGAACGCCTCGCCGCGCTGCGCGCAGATGAAGAAGTAACGGTGCATCCACGACGGCGTGCGCGAGCCCACGACTTCGGTCTCGACGAACACCGTGCCGCTCGCGCCGTGCCGCGACAGCAGCGGCAAAGCTTGCGTGAAGTTGTCGCGGTACCCGTCGTCCATCGTGAACGCGAGCAGATCGCGTGCGTCCTCGCCGCGATCGAGCGCCGCGACCAGATCGCGCACCGGCACGACCTTCACGCCGCGGCGCTTCAACGCGCGCAACAGTCGGTCGACCTTGTCGCAGGACGTCTTCATGTCGCTCGGCAGGTACGCGGTCTCGGGCACGTGACCGACGCAATGCGTCATGACGATGCCGCCGCCGCGCGCGCAACCGACCTTGCGCAGCACCAATCCGAGACCGAGCCCGTTCAACGTCGCGAACACGCGACGCAGGCCCTTCTTCATCGAGTTCTTCGCGCGAGCCAAGCTCATCGGGACTCTCCTCGCGGGGCGTCTTGCGACATGTGCTCGACGTCGCGGTCACCATCCAGGATGTACCACGTCGTCGGATCGAGCAGCACGTCGGCGCCGGGAACTTGGACATCGGGAGGTGTGGCGAACGTGCGCACGATGAACGGGGTCACGAAGCGGAACGGCTGACGCTTCGGGTGCGGGAACAACCCGTTACGTGCGAACAGGTCTTCGAGCACCGGACACCGCGACGATTGGACGTACGCGAGTGGCAGTCCACGCGCTCGCAGGTCCGCGAGGCCAACGCGTAATGCCGCGTCCTCGGCCGCTCGATCGAGCCCGAGTAGATCGACGACGTATCCGCTGTCGGCGCCATCCTCGGTGACGACGTAGCCGACGAACGCATCGCCACGCGTGATCGCGAAGGCGCGGTGCTTGCGCGTCGGCGTGTCGACGTAGCGCCAGTTCAGCCAATCGGCGTCTCGCACGCCGACCAACGGCAGCCGCGACTTCGCCGCGTCGAACAGCGCGGTCACGCGCGCGTCGAAGCGGTCGATCGGCGCCGCGCGATGCCCACCGAGGTCGGACTTCGGCCGCTTTCCCGCGAGCGCGAGCACGGGACCGACCAACGGCGACAGCAGCGCCGCCGCGCCGCCGAAGCGTCGAGCCAGCGATCGGCGCGTGTCGAACAACGCGATCCACGTGCGGTACGGACCGATCTCGCGCCAGCCGTTCTTGAGGAAGCCGTGGTGGCTCTGCCGACCCGCGGTCGCGAAGCACGCCGGGACCCCGCGCCGCCCCGCGGCCTCCGCGCACAGGTCGTCGAGGCCCGTGAAGATCCCGCGCTTGCGGAACGACGGATGCACCATCGCGTCCGAGGCCTGTGCGATCTCGACATGCTGACCACGCCAAGTGAAACGGCGGTAGACGTACGAGTACGCGCCGGCCGGCTCACCCTGCGGTCCCTCCGCCAGCAACGTCGTCGACTGTCCGTGAGGCGAGTCGAAGTACTTCCAACGCGCCGTGCGCGCGTCCTTCGACTTGCGGAACGATTCGTTGAACAAACCGATCAAGCGCTCGGCGTCGACCGAAGCGGCGACGCGGACCGAAAGCCCACCGGTTCGTTGCGCGAACGCTTCGCTCACGAGGCGCCTCCGACCAAGCGCACGTAGAGATCTTCGACGCGGGCGGCCTGCGTCTCCAACGCGAACTCCGTCAACACGCGCCGGCGCGCTGCCGCGCCCATGCGCTCGCGCAGCGCGTCGTCTCGCAGCAACGGCGTCAGCGCTGCGACCAGCGCGTCGACTTGCATCGGGTTGACGTGGAACCCCGACACGCCGTCCTCGACGACGTTCTTCGGACCGCCGAAGTACGAGGTCACGGCCGGCCTGCCGCGCAGCATGCCTTCGGCGTTGATCAAGCCGAACGACTCGAAGATCAACGACGGCGTGCAGATCACGTCGCTCGCGGAATAGGCCTCGTCCATCTCGGCCTGACTCAGCCAACCGGTGGTCACGATCGCGTCGCCGATGCCGAGCTCTCCTGCCAGCTCGATCATGCGGTTCTCGTAGGCATCGCCGCCCGAGCCGGCCACGAGCAACGCGGCTTGCGGGACATCGGCGCGGATGCGCGCCATCGCGCGCAGCAGGTGCTCGGCGCCCTTACGGTGATCGAGTCGGCCGCCGTAGAGCACGACCTTCTTGCCGACGAGTCCGTGCTTGGCACGGAACGCCGCGCCGTGGTCCGCGGATCGCGCCGCGCTCGGATCGATCCCGTTCGCGATCGTCTCGACGTTGTCGATGCCGTTCTCGCGCAGCGCGCGCTCCATCTCCGCCGAGACCGCGACGAGGCGTGAGACGTAGCGCTTGAAATGCCAACGGATGAACGGATTGCGCAGCGGGTTGTAGCGCAAGCGAGCGCAAGGAATGCACCGCGGCATCGGCGCCTTGAACGACAGCGGCGGATCGTTCGGTCGCAGCGAGTCGCTCATGAAGCAGAACATCTTCTGGAAGCAGAACGGCATGACGTCATGCACCGACAGCACGACCGGCACGCCGCGTTCGCGCGCGAGCTTCAGCGCGCGATACGACAGATGGATGTGGAGGTTGTGGAAGTGGACGACGTCGGGATCGACGTCGTCGAGCACGCGGCGGAACGGCGCCAGCGCCGAGCGGTTCCACAAGCTCACCCACGAGCGGAAGCGCAGCGGATAGGGCTTCGTCTCGACCAGGTGGACGCGCAAGCCCGACTCTTCGACGAAGTCGCGCGCCTCGCCGGGCCGCTGCACCGTGGCGACGAAGTGGACCTCGTGGCCGTGCGGGATCAGCGCCCGCGCCATGGCGGTGGCGACGCCGGCGGCGGACGAAGGTCCGTACAAGTCGTTGGCGACGAGGATGCGCATGCGGCGGCGCGCGATGCTCCGGGAACGAAGTCGAGAACACTACCCCACGCGGCGGGCGCGTGCACGACGGGCGATGCAACGAAGCGGCCCTCGCGTTCCGGGGGGAACACGAGGGCCGCTCGCGTCGGCTGGGACCGTCAGATGTCCATCTTGCCGGCGCCGACCAGTTCACCGTTCTCGGGCTTCTTGGCCATGCCGAGGGCACGCTTCAGGCGCGCCGAACCCTCGTCCGGGTTCTCGATGTAGTACTGGAAGCGGGACGCCCAGCGCTTCGCGCGCTGCGGCGCCGAGTTGTACCAGCGCTCGTAGTCCGAGACCATTTGGCGGCGGATGCGGTTCAGCGACTCGTTGTCGAAGTTCTCGTGGATGTACGGCGAACGCTCGGAGTCGACGTACTCGGTGAACACGAGCTTCGGATCGATGCGGTCCTTGTACATCGAGAACGACTCGGTCGCGGTCAGCGGGTTGAACAGCGACGCGCGGATCAAGTCCGGCATCGCGAGCCGCATCACGCGCTCGGTCTCGCGGATGTCCTCGATCGTCTCGTTCGGCGTGCCGACGATGAGGAACACCTTCGACCAGATGCCGGCGCGGCGCACGGTGCGGATCGCTTCGACGATCTTGTACGCCTTGCAGTCCTTCTTCAGCGTGTCGAGCGAACGCTGCGAACCAGTCTCGACGCCGAAGTAGAGGCGACGGCAACCGGCCAGGCGCATCTTCACGGCCATCTCGTAGTCGATCATGTCGACGCGCGTCTCACAGGCCCAGTTGAGCTTGAGGCCGCGCTTGATGATCTCGTCGCAGATGGCGTAGACACGCTTCTTCTGGCAGGTGAAGAGCTCGTCGATGAACAGCACGTTGCCGGGCTGGTAATCCCTCACGATGTGCTCGAGCTCGTCGACGATGTTCTGCGTCGAGCGCGTGCGGAAGCCGCGACCCGTGAGTTCCTTCTGGCAGTAGATGCAGCGGAACGGGCAGCCACGGCTGGTGAAGATGTAGAACAGCCGCTCGCGGTTCAACGCCGTGTAGCGGTCGAACGGCAGCATGTCCCACGCCGGGAACGGGATCGAGTCGAGCTTGTTGCCCGGGATCAGCGGGCGGTCGGGCGTAACGATCTTCTCGCCCTTCTCGTCGAAGTACGACAGGCCGAGGATCTCCTTCAGCGCGGCCTTGTCGTCGAAGTGGTTGATGACCGGGACGATCGCGTCCTCGGCCTCACCACGCACGACGACGTCGAACCAGCCCGAGTCGAGGAAGGTGTGCGCGTCGACGGTGGCGTGCGGGCCACCCATCATCACGCGCTTGCCGGCCTTCTTGGCGTACTCGCCCCAGCGCACGGCGCGACCGACGTGCGGCGTCAGCGCCGACAAGCCGATGATGTCGTTGCGCTCGATCGCGGCCTTGACCTCTTCTTCGGTCGAGACGCGTTCGTCGAGGCATTCGACGGGGAGGCCGGCTTCGCGCACGATGGCGCCCAGGTAGATGATGCCGAGCGGCATCGCGATGTAGTCGTCGTCCTGTCCGGGCGGGGTGACGTACATCAGAAGCGTCTTCTTCATCGCGCTCGCACTCCAGAACCGAGGTGCAGATCGAAGGATTGGATCTCGTCCCGCCGCTCGCCTTCGCGAGCACGCCGAATCGGGACGCGTATCCGGAAAGGGGTCAAGGAGATAGCTCGGTATCGGCAGCGCGCGAGGAATTCTTGGACTCGTCCCCGGCCGGCCGTACCCACCCTTCCCGCCGGACTTTGCGCAAGAAGCGCACGATCACGACGATGTGGATGAACAACAGCAACTGGCAGCCGGACAAGGCCAGGGCTCCACCCTCGGCTCCGTACCGCGAGATCAGAACATACCCCATAGGGACGACGACGGAGAAGAACAGGCTCAGATTGAGCTTGACGAGCGTCCCTAACTGCTTGGTGTAAATGTAGAAAGGATCGATCACGACCGCCGCTCCGAGCGACAGGTGACCGATCGCCATGTAGAACGTCATGCGGATCGCGTCGTCGTATTCCGGGCCGTAGAGCAGGTGCAAGAGCCACGGCGCGATCGCCACGAAGACCGCCGTCAGGACGACGAAGAACACCCCCGCCACCAGCGCGATGCGGAGGAGGTCCTTCGCGAACCGCCCCATGTCGTGTTCGGACTTGCTGAGCCGGAAACCCATGGCCGGCAGCAAGTTCTTGCCGAGGCCGCCGAGCAGGCTCTGCAGCGCCCAGATGTAGCGGTACGCGACCGAGAAGTGGCCGGTCGCGGTCGGGCCCGCCACGAAGCCGATCGCGCTCATCGTGAGGTTGCGGATCAGCTCGCCCATGTTCTTGGACACGGCGATCAACGTGCCCTGCGAGTACAGCGACCCGGTCTGCGCGTTCGGCAGTGCGCGGATCACGTCGCGCAACGCAGGGGGCGCGTCGTGGCGGTCCGCGTTCACCCGCGTCAGCGTGTACATCCGCAAGCCGAGCAGCGACGCCAGCACGCCCGAGATCAGGTACACGACGATGACGCCGATGATGTCGAGTCCAGCGAGCACGGCGTCCATCAACAACAGCACGCGCAGGATGCCGCAGGCGTTGTCGTAGAGCACGTAGTCGGCCATGCGCCGCGCGCCTTGCAACACCACCAGCACGAAGCCGTTCAACAACTGCAGCGGACCGAGCAGACACAACAGCCAGGCGCCGATGCCGATGTCGCGATCGTCGTACGCGACGACGCAGAACCACGGCAGCAAGCTGCCCACCACCATGATCACGACGCCCATCACGACGAACGATTTCAGGTACGCGGCGAGCGAGCGGATCTTGCCGTCTTCGTCGCCGCGCCCGACGGCCTGTGCGTAGCTCGAGATCGCTGCGGTCGTCACGCCGATGTTGGCGAGGAAGTAGACGATGCCGTAGAGCGCGAACGCGGTGTTGTAGCGGCCGAAGTCCTTCGCCCCCATGCCGCGCGCGAGCAGTACCGAAGTCACGACGTACGTCGCCATCGTCACGGCCATGCCGGCTTGCAGGATGATCGTGTCGCGCACGAACTTGCCGCCGGCGGCCTTCTTCAGGCGGGAGCCGATCGATCCGGGAGAAGTCGGCGCGCTTTGCGCGGTTTCGATCGAATCGTTCATCGGGACGCCGATTTCTTCAGCACGGCCGAGTACAGCGCGAGGATCTCGTCGCCGGCGTGATCCCAATCGAGCGACCGAGCGAACGCAGCCCCGGCCTGCCCGAGCCGCGCGCGCAGTTCGGCGTCTTGCAGCAGCGTGTCGAGCGATCGGGCGATCCCGGCCACGTCGCCCTTCTCGGCCAAGAAGCCGGTCTCGCCATCGCGGATCGCGTCCTGCGCGCCGCTGTCCTTCACTCCGACCGTGGGTACGTGGCAGATGTTGGCCTCGAGGAACACCAGCCCGAACGCCTCGAAGCCGCCCTCGGCACTCGTCACGGGCGTCAGCATGAACACGTCGGCGTGCGCGAGCAACGCGAGCTTCTCGGCCTCCGACACCAGTCCGAAGAAGTGGACGCGCGACTCGAGTCCCGCGGCGCGGATCTCTGCGCGACGCGCCTCGAAGTACGGATCGCCGTCGACGGTACGCCCGACGATCACGAGATCGACGTCGGGGTGGTGCTTCGCGGCGGCGAGGAACGCGGGGATCGACAGGTGATGCCCCTTGCGCTCCTTCAACTCGCCGATGGTCAGGACGTAACGCCGCGGCGCCTTCGGGGAACGAGGCAGCGCGCGCGCGCCCTCGAACTGTTCGGGGTCGACGCCGTAGTGCACCACGCGAGAGTTCGGCAGATCGCAGACCGAGCGCAGGCGTTCGAGCGCGAACGCGCTGCCCATAAGCACCGCGTCGGCGCGCTGGTACGCCGAGCGGATCAGACGCCGATGCCCCGGATAACGGAACGGCGCGACCGAGTACGTACCGTGTCCCGACACGATCACGGGCTTGCCGGCCGCGCGCGCGGCGTTCACGGCGAGCAACGCGTGCGGGTAGTCGGACAGGCAATGGACGAGATCGGCTTCGCGCGCAGCTGCGCGGATGCGCGGCATGCGCAGGGCGTACTCGAGCGCGAACTTCGGCCAGCCCATGTAGAGGTAGTAGTCGGGCGGCAGCGCGACCTCGACCTCGACCGACGACGGCACGCGTTCCGAAACACCACGATGCTTACGCGCGAGCAGCACCCGCACCTGTGAGCAGTGCGGCGCGACGCGGCGCAAGATCTCGGTGCCGTAACGACCGACGCCATCGACGTCGGACAGCGAATGGGAGAGAGCGAGCAGCTTCACACTGAGGGATCCGTGGCGAAGCGCGGGACTGTAAACGACACGGCGCGCGAGCGCATCGGCGCGCTTCGAGCGCAACTTGTCACGCAAGCCCTCATCGGTCGCGCAGTCGCCAAAGCGTGAGCTTCGGGCCGGTCCGGTCCACGCTCCACAGCGCGCGCCATGCGACGTCGGGGTCCATCGGCAAGCGAGCTTCGGCCGCCGGCGCAACGTCGAACGGCGCGAGTTCCGCGAGCTTCTCCCCACGACGCAGGACCACGTCGTCCAACGCCGAATTGCGCGGTCCACCGGGCGCTCGGTCCACCATCACCAGATGGCGGATCGCATGCTCGTCCAAGAACGACTCGATCGGCCGCTTCGGATCGCCCTCGGCCTTCCACTCCCACCACTGCCGCGGCCACACCGACGCGAACTGATAGAAGCGCTCGAGCGGAACCACGGCATAGCCGGGCCGATCGGGCGTCATCGGCGCCAGCCCTGCGGCCTCGCGCTGTTCGGCACGCGACGTCCACTGCCACGGCCCGGACAGCAGCGTCAGCGCATCGGCCGAGTACCGCAGCGGCGGGCCATAGCCCTCGACCGCGACGCGCGCGCCGGCGGGGACGTTCGAAGCGACGGTGCGCAAGAACTCGACGCGCGTGTCCTCGCGCGTCATCAACCAATCGAGCCGCAACACGCCGACGAGCGGCATCGCGAGCAGAACGCACGCGAGCACGCGACCTGCCGCGCTCGTCCATAGCCGCGTGACGGCGACTGCCCCGAGCAACGCCAGGAACGGCACCGCGGTGACGAGATAGCGCGTGTGGGTGCCCGAATAGAACAGGAACAACACCAACACGGCCGCCGGATACACACCCAACGCGAGGCCCACGCCGCGTTCGCGCAGACGTCGCCAACCCGCTGCGAGCCCGAGCGCCGCCAACACCAACAGCGCGGGCTCCGCGCCAGCGAACCCGACGGCGGTCTCGCGCACGCGATCGAACCCGAAGGCGTCGAGCGCGACGCCTTGCCCGCCGAAGTTCACGGTCTCGGCGTCCTTCTCGGCCGCTTCGCTGACGCCGACGCTGGTCTCCGATCCGCGCAGGACGTACGGGTGGCCGAGCAACACGACCGTCACACCGAACGCGAGCGCGGCGAGAGCGCCGCGCGTGAACACCGATGCGACACCATCCTTGCGCGCGCGGCCGAGGATCGCACCGGCCGGCAACAGCACCGCGAGCATGCCGGCTTGATGCACGGCACCGGCGAGTCCGGTCGCGAGACCGAGCCAGAGCGCGCGCTTGCGCGTCGGATCCTGCGCGTACGCGACGGCGCGCTCCGCGGCGATCAACACGAACGTGACCATCGGCACCCACGGTCGGGCACTCTTGCCGAGATGAACGAGCAGGAACGACGTCGCGACCAAGTACGCGACCACGAGCGCTTCGCGCTCGCCGAGCACGCGGCGCGCGAGTCGATGCGCGAACACCACGCCGAGCACGCCGAGCGCGAGGATCCACGCGTGCGCGATCAGGTAGAGCGGGGTCGGATCATCGGTGACCTTGTCGCCGAAGTCGGCGGCGCTCGCATACTCGCCCGTCATCCGGCCGACGCCGTAGAGCGCCGCGTAACCGGGCAACAGCAAGTACGGCATGAGGTACGGGTACGACGTGAACGTGCCGGCGGGCGGCGCCAGATCCTTCGTCTTCGCCATGCCGAGCGCGCCGCGCACCATGTGCGTGTCGGGCACGAACCGATGCGGCAGGCCATGGTCGAGGCCGACCAGACGCAGTCCCGCCGCGAGCACCACGACCGCGAGCCATTCACCGCGCTTCATCGGCCGACTCCCCGAGACGATTCCAACCACCGCGTCGCGAACGTGGCGATCGCCGCCGCGCGCGCGTCCCACGTGAAGTTCGCGACGTCCGCGCTGCCGCGCGCGACCCGACGCCGTGAGCCGTCGACGTCGTCGACGGCTCGCACGAGACCCCGCGCGAGCGCCGCGGCATCGTCGGGCGCGACGAACACGGCGTTGTCGTCATGCAGGACTTCGCGCAACGACGGCAGATCCGAGCCGACGATCGCGCGCCCGGCGGCCAGTGCCTCGAACAACTTCAGCGGCGACGTGTAGCGCGCGCTGATCGGTTCCTTGGCGCTGTTCGGGATCACGATCACGTCGGCGGCGGCGAGATAGGTCGGCACGCGCGTGGGCTCGACCGGAGGATGCAGCACGACGTTCGAGGCGCCGGCGCTCCGCACGCGCGCCTCGATCCGAGCGCGATCGTCGGACCGCCCACCGACGAGCAGCACGGTCAGTCGCGGCGCGAGCGCGGCCGCGTCGACGAGCGTGTCCACACCCTTCCACGCGAACCACTGCCCCGCGTACACGACGATGCGCGCGGCAGGGTCGAGTCCGAGGAGTTCGCGTGCCGCGTCTCGCGTCGGCATCGCCGCGAACCGGCGCGGATCGAAGCCGTCCGGCAGCACTTCGATGCGCGAACGATCGACGCCGAGCTCCACGAGATCGTCCTTCAACCCACGCGTGATCGCAATCACGCCGAGACTCGAGCGCAGCGCGCGCACGAGTTCGCGGCGCGCCGTGTCGCGGTGCGGCAGATCGTGGGCCTCGTAGATCAGCGGCGCTCCCCCGCGCGCGAGCAACGCCAGCGAGTACTGGTCGCGCGTGTAGACGACGTCCGCCGGATGCCGCGCCAGCCAGCGCCGCACGGACCACGCGAACGTCGCCGACTGGATCAAGAACGGCAGGCGCTGGAAGCGCGGCGATACGCGGTCGATCCAATCGATCGTGAACAGCCGGACCAGATGCGGCGCGCGGCGTAGTCCGTAGTACGTCGCGATGTCGGCGTCTTGCAACGTGAACGTGTTCGCGCGCTTCGGCGCGACCAGCGTGACGTCATGCCCCGCCGCCGCCAGCGCGTCGCACTGCACGAGGATCTGGTACGCGTTCGCGCGCTCGCTCGGGATGCGCACCGAGGCGACGTAGTGGATCGTCAGCGCGCGGGCCGCGTTCACTGCGACTTCTTCTCCGCGTCCTGCTTCGACGCGTCCTCGTCGATGACGTTCGAACCTTCGTGCGGCCGATCGCCGACGTACCCGAGCTGGCTCGCCAGATCGCCGATCTCGGCGGAGGCAGGACCACCTCGGTCGATGCGCCACTCGGGCAAGCTCTTGACCCACGCGTCGAGAGCCGCGGTCATCGCGGCCAGCGCCTCGGGCTTGCTCTTCGCGACGTTGCGCCGCTCGCCCGGATCCGACGCCAAGTGGTACAGCCGCGGCGGATCCTTCGGATCCGGTGCGCGCGGCCGCACGAGCTTCCATTCGGCGTTCTGGATCGACTCGTAATAGTTGTTCTCGCAGTACGCGAAGTCGTCGGTCTTCGGGCGTTCGCCACGCGCCCACGGCATCAGCGATTCGCCGTGGACGTCCGCCATCGGCGGCAGTTGCAGCAGATCGACCAACGTCGGTGCGATGTCGACCGTCTCGACCGGCACCGGCACGCGCGTTCCCGCGCCGGCCTTGCCGGGCAGGCGCACGATCAGCGGAACGTGCTGGTTCGTGTTGAACATCCAGTCGTGTTCCCAGAACGGTCCGTTCTCGCCGAACGCTTCGCCGTGGTCGGCCGTGATCACGATCGCGGTCTCGTCCAGCACGCCGAGTCGAGCGAGCTCGTCGACGACCGAGCCGACCTGAGCGTCCGCGAACAGCACGCCGCCGTCGTAGAGATCCGTGATGCGGGCCTTGTCGCCATCGGTCGGCGTCCACTGCCCCATTTCGATCGCGCGCGCGTGATCGGTCGTGAAGCGATCGAGATCACTCGCGCCCGACGTCTCGAACACGTCGTACGCGCGCGGCGGGTCGTACGGCGTGTGCGTCGAGAACAAGTGCACGACGAGGAAGAAGCGGTCGTTCGCGTGGTCGTCGAGCCATGCGATGGCCTCGTTCGAGACGATCGCGGGATCGAGCGCGCGGCGCAGCTTGTTCCACAGCGCGTGCGCGACGAGTTCGGATCGCCAGTACGACCACAGCGACGCGCGACGCACGGGATCACGTCCGACGGTCGATTCGAAGTAGGTCGCGAACCCGTCGAGCAGGCCCGACGCGTTGCTGATCATGCCGGTCATGAACGCTCCTGTGCGATGACCGGCCGCATCGAGGACTTGCTGGATCGTGACGTTGCGCTTCGGATCGAACCGCTGGGTCGCATCCATCTTCAACAAGCCGTGGGCGCGCGGGTACTTGCCCGTGAAGATCGAACCGAACGACGTCCACGTGTACGGCGCCTGCGCGATCGCGCGTTCGAACAGCACACCGTCGCGCGCGAGCTCGTCGATGCGCGGGCTCGTGGGCCGCGGATAGCCGTAGCAGGCCAGGTGGTCCGCGCGCAGCGTGTCGATGATGAACAGCACGACGTTGTGGTCCACGCCGCGCCGTGCGGCGACGTCGTCCTTGGCGTCCTCGCGCCACGATAGACCCGCCGACACCAGCGCGAGGACGATCAACCCCGCGAGAGCGGCGCGCGAGTTCGACGATCCCCGACGCTCCAGCCGATTCGCGGCGAACATGCCGACGACTCCGGCCGCGAGCGCGAGCACGCCTCCGAGCGCCAACCGCTTCGGCGAGCTCCACGGCTCGCTGTAGGCGAAGTCGACGAAGAAGCGGCTGTACCAGTAGAGCTGCAAGAACAGCGCACCGCCGACGACGGCGACGACCGGCGCGAAGCGTGCGCGCCACGCGGCATCCCGCGACCGGGCCACCAGCGCCAGCACCGGCGACAACACCAGCAACCCGACGACGCCGAGTCCGAGACCGACGACGGCCATCGTGCATGCGGACAGCACCACGCACACGATCGCGTCGACGAGGCCGGTCGGCGGCACGGTCAACCGACCCTCCTCGAGCAGCCACGTGTAGTAAGTGAGCCGTCCCGCGGTCTCGAGCGCACCGAACAGGGCGCCCCACGCCGCCGCGCGGGTCAGGCCCGAACCGATGGCGCCAGCCAGGGGTTGCGACGATTCGTTGCTCGACATGCAGGCTCCGGGGACGGGATTGGGCGCCTCGTCCGATCGGCCGGACGTGGCCCGGGAGTGTAGCCCGCGAACGCGCGCCTGCCGGGCCTTCGTCCTCGGCGACTCGACGATCGCACCGGCCGGAACTGTGCCGGGCCGGGTTCGCATTCGGCTGCTATCCTCTGCCCACCATGTCCCGCCACGCGCTCCCGCTCGCCGCCGCCGTGTTCCTGTTGCCGCTCCTCTCGGGCTGCACCCGGCCGGACGAACCCAAGGCCAAGCACGTCCTGTTCATCTCGGTCGACACCCTGCGCTACGACCGCCTCGGCTGCTACGGCGGTCCGAATCGACCGAGTCCGACGATCGACGCACTGGCGGCGTCCGGAACGCGCTTCGAGCACGCGTACGTGCAACGCGCGATCACGCTGTCGTCGTTCACGTCGTTCTTCACCTCGCGCTACCCCGACGAGACCGGGATCCTGAACAACAACAAGGTCGTCCCCCGCGACGAACTCTTGCTGGCCGAGCGACTGGCCGACGCGCGCTTCCACTGCGTCGCGTTCCAGTCATCGGGAGTGCTCGATCCGCGTCGCAGTGGCATCGACCAGGGCTTCGTGAAGTACCACATGGAACTCGACGAAGGCCGCATGACGAATCGCGCCTGCGAGTTCGTGCGCACCAATTTCGGCAAGGACGGGCGACGCCAGTTCATGTGGGTGCACTACATGCGCCCGCACCGGCCGTACGAACCGCCGCCCCCGTATGCGACGCGCTTCACGAAGGACTACAAGGGCTTCTACGACGGCAGCAGCGACACGCTCGACCGCATCTTCGTCGAGAAGGAACAGCTCGCGCCGGCCGACCTCGACCACATCCTCGGGATCTACGACGGCACGGTCGCGTTCGTCGACGACTGCATCGCGTCGCTGTTGAAAGCCCTGCGCGAATCCGGCCACGCCGACGACACGCTGATCGTGTTCGCCGCCGACCACGGCGAGGAGCTCTACGAGCGGCACGGCTACTTCTACCACTCGAGTTCGCTGTACCGCTCGTGCGTGCAGATCCCGCTGATCTTCGCGCAACCGGGACGCGTCGAAGTGCAAGTGCGCGACGATCTGGTCGAGAACGTCGACTTCACGCCGACGGTGTTGTCGTGGCTCGGCGTCGAAGCGACCGACGCCGCGTTCCGCGGCCACGACCTCGGCGACGTACTGCAAGGCCACGGCAGCGTGCAGCGCGACTTCGTCACGTCGCAGTGGGAAGACGAGATCTACGGCATCCGCAATCGCGAGTGGTTCTACGTCGACAACCCCGACGACGTGATGCCGGTCGGTCCGCCCGACGCGGGGACGTATCCGATCGCCACGCGCGAGCTGTTCGATCTGACCAACGACCCGCGGGAGCAGATCAACGTCGTCGACCGCCACCTCGATCGAGCCGATCGCATGCGCGACGCGCTCGACCGATTCCGCACCGGACTCGTGATCAAGGTCGTCGACGACGACCTCAGCGCCGATCGCCTGCAGATGCTGAAAGAGAACGGCTACATCGGCGACACGCCGCCCCCGCGCCGCAAGGGCAAGAAGAACAAGCCGGCGACCGCGCCTCCCATCGTCCCCTCCGAAGCCGACGACCAGAAGCGCTGATCGCCCATGCGCCGACTCGTCGCTCCGAGTTTCGTGTTGCTGGCCGTGCTCGCGATCGCGTTGGCGTGGAGCGAGTCGACGGCGCGCATCGTGCTCGGCGGCAGCCTGTTCGCGCTCGGGCCCGGATACGTCACGCTGCGCCTGTTGCGTCGAGAGCCGAGCAGCCTCGCTCTCGAACTCGGGCTGGCGTTGGCGTTGTCACCGTTCGTGCTCGGCCTGCTCGCGACCGCGTTGCTGTTCGCGGGCCTCGAAATCCGCGCGGCGGCACTCGTGCTCGCGGTCGCGATCGGCGCCGGGGCGGGATTCGTCGCGTGGCGCGAGCGACCGGCGGTCGCCGACGACCCCGGCGAGGAGTTCCGTTCGCGCACGGGACTCGCCGCATGGCTGATCGCGCTGGGCTTGACCGCCGCGTGCATCTGGCCCGCGTTCGCGAGCAATCGCGTACGTGCGTCGGTCCACGGCATGTTGCACGCGTCGATCCTGTACTCGGCGATCGAGCACGGCGTGCCGCCGGAGAACCCGTTCTTCGCCGATCGACCGCTGCGTTACTACTGGATGTTCCACGTCGGTAGCGCGGCCACCGGCGCTCTCTGCGGCGTCGACCCGACCGTCGCGTTCTCGATCGGCAACGCCTCCGCGTTGCTGGCGTTCTTGCTGTTGCTCGCGCGGCTCGGCGCCGATGCGTTCCGATCCCGTCGAGCCGCGGCCCTCGCCGTCTCGTTCGGGTTCCTCGGGTTGAACCCGATCGGTGGCTACTGGTTCCTCGAACACAAGGATGGGCACGAGCCGGCGGCCGCGTTGAGCGACCTCGCGCGCGGTCGCGATCCGATTCTCTACATCCAAGCGCTCTCGGTCGATGGCGAGGACCGCATCACGGCGACGTTCACGAAGTTCATGAACGTGTCGTCGTTCCCGCAGGCGCTCGCGCTGCTCGTCGCGACGTGGATCCTGATCGTCGCACTCTCGCGGCGACCGCGCGCGTCGACGTTCGTGTTGCTCGCCGCGTGCGTCGCCGGCGGTTTGGCTCTGTCCCCGATCACGGGAGCGTCCGCCGGGCTCGCGTCCGGCATCGCCGCGGGGCTCGTCCTGTTGCGGCGCTGTCGCGATCGCGAGCTGCGCGCGCGGCCCTTGCTCATCGCGGGCGCGCTGGTGGCGGGCCTCGCGATCGCGTTGCCGTTGGTCCTGCTCTCGGCCGGCAACTCCGAGAACGCGATCGGATTGCTCCCGAGCGCGAACAAGGTCGCGCGCACGCTGCTCAACCTCGCGCCGCTCGTTCTCCTCGCGCTGCCCACGCTGCTGCTGCTGCGTCGCAGCACGGCGCGAACCACCGGCGACCGCGACGCGATCGCGCACCTGGTCCACAACGCCGTGCTGCTGATGGTGCTCGGCGTCGTGCTGCACTTCGCCGTGAACAGCGAGTACAAGCTCGTACGCATGGCCGCCCCGTTGCTCGGCGTGTTGGCGGCGGGCGGGATCACGCTCGCGCTCGGTCGCTTGAACACGATCGCGTTCGCTCTCGCCGCCGCGCTGTTGATCGCGCCGTTCGTCCCGACCAACGTGATCGCGTGGAACGCGTACCGTTGGCACGCGCGCGCCGATCTACCGTTCACGAGCGTCGGCGATCGCATCGTGCTCGACGCCGGTGCGCATCCGATCGCGACCGCGTACGAGTGGCTACGGACCAAGACGCCGCACGACGCGATCGTCCTCGCCCGTCCGCTGAACGTGGATCCGGCGCATCCCGACCGCGGCCGCGTGCACTTCGCCGGCATGCTGCACGGAGACGAGGTCCCGGTCCTCACGCATCGGCCCGTGTACTCCGACAACGTCTACTACATGACCGACTACGAGCCCGACTTGCCGTTGCGGCATCAGCTAATCGGCAGCCTCTACAGTGGTCGCGTCCCGAGCCAAGCCGACGTCGAACTGCTGTCGGAACTGCGACGGCCGGTGTTCTTCCTCGTGCGCGCCGAGGACCTGGACGCCAACAAGGCCGTGTTCGCGGCCAAGGCGTCGCGCGCGTTCAAACAGGTCTACGCCGACTCGTGGGCCACGATCTTCGAGTTCCGCCCATGAGCATCGAGCGCCCCGTGGACTTCGTGCCCCGCGTCCTCGCCGCTTCGTTGCTCATCGGGCTAGCCGTTTCGTCCACGCGCTGCGGCGGCGACGACGACGCGCCGCGCGCGCGCTCGTTGTTGCTGATCACGATCGACACGCTGCGCGCGGATCATCTGTCGTGCTACGGGTACGCGCGGCGCACGACGCCGCGGATCGACGCACTGGCTGCGGCCGGAGCGCGCTTCGAACGCTGCCTGACGCCGATCCCGCGCACGACGCAATCGCTCGCGTCGCTGATGACGGCGAAGTACCCGAGCGAGCACGGCGTGCTCGACTTGAACCGGGCGTCCCCGCACGGGACGCTCGCCGCCGAACACGACACGCTCGCCGAACGCTTCCAGGACGGCGGGTTCGCGACCGGCGCCGCGGTCGTGCTGCCGTTCATGGTCGACGCGCAAGGGCTCGATCAGGGCTTCGGCTCGTACCAGTTGATCCCCGGCGAAGCGCGCGCGAACAAGGTCACCGACGCCGCGCTCGCGTGGATCACGAAGCACCAGGGCGAGCCGTTCGCGTTCTGGGCGCACTATCGAGATCCGCACGCTCCGTACTACCCGCCCAAGCCGTGGAACGACGCGTTCACGACGTGGGACGGCGACGGGCCGCTGCGCGACTACTACCACTACTGGCCGGTCACCCCCGATCAGCGTCCCGTCGGAGGTCGTCTGACCGACGCCATGCGCGCGGGCAAGGAACTGCGCAAGTACGGTACGGAGCGCATTCCGCCGGCCGAGGTCGAGCGCGCGATCGGGCTCTACGACGGCGACATCGCGTGGACCGACGCCGAGATCGGGCGACTGCTCGACGGGCTCGCGAAGCTCGGCCTCGACGACGACGTGCTCGTCGTCGTCACGGCGGATCACGGCGAGAGCCTCGGCGAACACGACTATTGGTTCGACCACGGCGAGTTCGTCTACGACACGTGCCTGCGCGTTCCGCTGATCCTCCACGGCCCGGGCGTCGACCCGATCGTCGTCCCGGATCAGGTCGGCACGATCGACGTCGCGCCGACGGTCCTCCACTACTTCGGACTGCCGGAGTTGGACGCGGTCTCCGGTACCTCGTTCGACACTGCACTGCGTGGGTCCGCGCTCGAACTCCGTGCGCTGTACGCCGAATCCGGCGAACCGCTGTTCGCGAGCTCGAATCCCCGTTTCCGCGCGTACCCCGACCTCTCGGTTTCTTCGTTCGATCGACTGCGAGCCTGGTGCCTGCCCGACGGGGACAAGCTCATCGTCGATCCGTTGTTCGAGGGACCGTACGCAGCGACGTTGTTCCAGACGAGATCCGACCCCGGGGAGACCGTCGATCGCGCCGAGGACCCGGACCTGGCGCCGCGACTGCGGACCGCGATCACCGCGATGCGCGCGATCGACGTCAATGCGATCGAGCGCGCTGCGGCCAGCGACAAGGTGGACGTCCGGGAACTCACGCCCGAGGAGCGCGCCAAGGCGAAGGAACAACTCGAGCAAGCCGGCTACGTCGGAGGCAGCCCCAGCGGAGTCCGCCGCACCAAGACGATCCCGCGCGAGCAGGAGCCGATCCCAGGCAGCCGGTGAGCGACCGGCGCGCACCTACCCCCTGCGGGTCGCTACAGTCCCGCCCCTCCCTCTGATCCGGAGCTCCGCCGTGCTTTCACCGCTCGTCTACTGCGGACCCATGTGGGGTGGAAAGACCGAAGGACTGATCACGCGCCTCGTGCGCGCCCGGATCCAGAAGGTCGGCGTGCTCGCGTTCAACCCGAAGGCCAACACGCGCGGCGAGGTCAACGAGCTGCGCTCGCACTCGGGCGCGACGTTCCCCGCGATCGCCGTCGCATCGGCCGACGAGATCCTCGAGCGCGCCGACGAAGCCGACGTCGTCGGCATCGACGAGATCTTCATGATCCCCGGCATCGCGGCGTGCGTGCGCGAGCTGAAGTCGCGCGGCAAGAAGATCGTGGTCGCCACGCTCGACATGGACTCGGAAGGCAAGGTCTGGGAAGCCGTCGGCGAAGTCCTCGGCATGGCCGAGGAAATCGTCAAATGCCCCGCGGTGTGCTCGGCCTGCAAAAAGGACGCGTACTACTCGTATCGCCTGCCCGAAGCTCCGCAGCAGCGCTTGCTCGTCGGCGCAGGCAACTACTACGAGCCGCGCTGCTTCGATTGCTGGCACGAAGGCCAGGAGGGGAAGCGCCGCCAGAAGGGCCAGAAGACGTTCTTCCGCACGACGCCCGAACTGCCCTGACCCGCGCCGCGCGCGGCGGTCAGAGTGACCAGCGAACGTGGATGACGCTCGGCGTCTGCGCCGGTCGGATCGTGACGACGTCGCCCGAACGACGCGATCTCTCGCCTTCGACCGACTCGAGTGTCGCCCCGGTCACGAGTCGGAACCGAACTCGCGAGACCGCGACGTCCAGCCGTAGTTCGTCGTGCACGGTCAACCGGTCCGCACCGACCTCGTAGCGCCGCACGAGCACGCACCCGTGCAGCGCGGAGCCGTCGCGTCTACAAAAGCGCGCTCGTACGCGTACGACGCCGGGTTCGACCGTGAGCTCCGGCGCGCAATCGAAGTGCGACGCGTGGACCGCGCGCAATTCGTCGAGGCACTTCGCCAGCACGTGACGGAACGGATACGCGCACGCGAACGCGAGATTGCCCGCCTTGCGCTCGATGTTCGCGACGTAGAGCCGGAACTTCACGTCGTGCGCGTTGTCGCGCACGAACGCTCGCGCGCGGGCGAACAACCCTGGGCCGCCGCGACCGACGACTTCGATCGCGCCGGGCGCGAGCGTCGTCCACTTCGGCTGCCGTGCGTGGTCGCCACCGCAAACGCCGCGCGAGAACGTGACCAGCGTGCCGCCGCCGACCGCCCCGCCGAACGAGATGTTGATCGGTCGCTTCGCGCCGCGGATCGTCGCCGCATACCGCTCGGTCTCGATGCGCACGAGCCCCGAGTCCGGGAATGCACGGATGCCGATCGGCGCCGGCGGATCGGCGTCCAGCGGCACGTGCTCGTGGATGCGCGCGATCCACGCGACGTGACCGTTCCAGAAGTCACGGCATTGGAAGTTGATGCCACGCCCGCGATGGGACACCACGCCCCCGTCCGGCTCGACGTGCTCGACGAGTCGGCGGTACGCGAGCGCCGCCCACTGTGCATAGCGCGGGTCGCCGTAGCGCAGACTCGCTTCGATCAGCGCATGCACGTCGAACGAGTGGCTGACGACTTCGTAGTCGGATTCCCAGTACCACTGCTTCGCTTCGACCGCGAGCGGCTTGACCCCGTCGTTGGCGTACAGCGCCGTCAGCACGTCGACGCTCGCGCGCAGCCAGGCGTCGAGTTGCGGTCCGAGCACGGCGCCGGAATCCCGCAGCATGCGCGCCACGTAGAACGCGAAGCCCGCGTGCCGCGAGTGGTAGAAGACCGACAGATCGGCGAGGCCCGCGTGTTCGCGGCTCTTGCCGGGCTCGGGCAAGTACGGGATGCCACCGTCCGCTTGCGACTGCGCTCGCACTCGCGCGATCGCTTCGCACGCGGCCGCCGCGAAGCTCTCGTCGTGGAACGCGCGCGCGGCTCGCGCGAGTCCCGTCGCACCCCACATGCGCTGCGCGGGCACTTCCTTCACCAGCACGGCCTTCGCGAGATACGTCGAGCAAACCTTCGTCACGGCGTCGCGGATCGACGCGCGCTCGGTGTCCGAGAACAACTCGGCCGCTTCGTCGACGACTTGCGCGAGCACGTCGCAGCACGCGCCGGAGTCGATCAGGTTGGTCGCGGCGTTGCGCGGATCGAGACTGCCGGGGAAGAACACCGCGGAGCCCGTGCTCGGATCGGTCCGCACCATCGACACGGTGCGCAGCGCACGCCGACGAATGCGCTCGTCGTACGCGTTCGAGCCTTGCGCGCGCCGCAGCGCCAAGTCGATCGCGGCGGCGTACACGAGTTTGCCGGTGTGCTCGACGTGATGGCGCGGACAGACGCGTTCGCCGCCGACGCCTTCGATGCGCGCGAACCAAGCGGACACACCTTGCAAGAAGTCGACGACGGTCATGGGCGTACGAGGTGCAGCACACGGATGCGCGCGAAGGGACGCAGCAGCGACTCGAACGGTCGCAACGCCGCGGCCAGGACCAGGAACACGCGACCGAGCACACGCGCCGCGCCCTTCGCCGCGAGCACGCGCGGACGCAAGCGCTCGACGTCGGGCAGCGGGAACAGCGCCGATTCACCGCGGATCGCGAATCCTGCGGCGCGCACGAGGTCGCGCACGACGCCGGGCGCCAGCGCCTCGTACGGACCGATCACGTTCGGATCCGGCGTCGGCGCGACTTCGACGGAATCGCGCCCGAGACGCCGCCGCAACGCGTACGCGGGGCCGTGCCACGACCGCCGACTGGTGAACGCCAACGCGAAGGGTGCACCGCGCGCGAGCTGCGCGAAGACATCGGCGAGCAGTCGCGGTCGCCATGCCGACGGCAACGCTTCCAAGCGGAACAAGCACGTGGCCGCGTGGAACGGCGGCTCGGCCAGTTCCGGGTACGGCAGGATTCGCGGCATGACGACGAGGCCGCCCGACTCGCGCGCGATCTGGACTTTCGCTCCTGGCGGCGCGCACCGCGCGAGGATCGCCGCGCGCGCCTCGGCCGGCCACGGCACGAACGCGACGTGGTTGCCGCTGCGTCGATTGGCGAAGAAGTGGTTCTCGGCCGTGCTCTCGAGCACCGCGAGTCGCGCGCGTGGCCACGCCTTCGCCAACGCCTCGGTGAACACTCCGGTCCCGGGGAGCACGTCGAGGACCGGTGTGCCGTCCTCACCCGCGCCGGGCAGCGCGGTCTTCACCGCTTCGATCACTCCGGCGACGAACCGCGGATCGGCCTTATTGAAGCGCGTGCCGCTCTGCAGTTTGCGCTTCAGGTACGTACCGATCTGTTCGAGCGTCCACGCGTCGGGATCGGGCGATCGCGGCAATTGTCCGCCGCTGACGAAGCGGTCGACGTGCGTGACTTCGTCCAACGGCCGGCGCTCGGGCGCAGGCGGCGGTTCGGCATCGGCCGCATAACCGAGACAGACGAGCGCGAGCACGTCGTATTCGGCAGGCACTCCGAGCAACTCGCGCACGCGATCGTGGTCGCCGATCGCGTTGACCCACAACGACGCCAGCCCGAGGCTCGTCGCCTTCAGCAGCATCGTCATGATCGCGGCCGACGCGCTCTGGACGTTCGCGAGCCCTTCCTTGGCCAATTCGCGGTCGTAGACGACGAACACGTTGACCGGTGCCACGAGCACGGACTTGGTCTGCTCGGACAACCGCTGCTTCAACGCGGCGTCCTCGACCACGACGAAGTCCCACGTCTGCAAGTTGCACGACGACGGCGCGAAGCGCGCGGCGTCGAGCACGCGCATCACGAGCTCGCGCGGCACTCCGCGTGAGCGATCGAAGCGGCGCACGCTGCGACGGCGCAGGATCGCCTCGCCGACGTCCATGTCGGATGCGCGCGGCGGCGGTGACGGCGATGGCGTCGGGTCGGACTCGATGGCTGCCTCCCGCGCGGATCCTATCGACGCTCGCACGCCGCGAGCACGGTGCCCATCTCGGCGACGAGGCGGTCCATCAATCGATCGAGGTCGTGCTCACGCACGACGAGTTCCCGCAACGCGCGACCGAGCTCGAGCTGTTCGTCCCGCGGAGCGCTCAGATGCGTCGCGAGCAGCCGGGCGAGTCCATCGACCGCACCGACGCCGAACATGAGCCGCGGCGCCAAGCGACCGAACACGTCGACGAACGACTCGTTGCAGGTCAGCGCGATGCGCCCGCAGCTCATGGCTTCGAGCACGGTCTTGTCGACGCTGCCCGTCAGCGACGGCGTCACGAAGCAGGTCGCGGAATGGAACACGTCGCGGATGCTCTCGTGCGGCACGTTGCCGAGCGCCGTGACCCGGTCCCGCAATCCGAGTTCGTCGATGCGCGCGAGCACGCGGGCGCGATACGCATCGTGCGTCGCGAGCAGCGTGTCGCCGGCCAGCACGACCTTGGGCGCCAGCCCTTGGCGCGCGAGCACGCCGAGCGCTTCGATCAGCGTGAGCGGGTCCTTCACCGGCGCGATGCGACCGACGACGGCGATGTCGAACTCGGGGCGATGGTCGTGTTCCGGCGGCGTGAACCACGCCGTGTCGATGCCGTGCCCGGTGACGACTTTTTTCGCGCTGCGCAGTCGGAACGAACTCGACGAGGCCGTGAACGCGCGAGCGATGAACGGCTCGGCGAGGCGCAGACTCCAGTCGACGCCTTTGTGCGTGTACCACAGGAAGATCGGGATCCGGCGCGGACGCGCGAACGGCGCCGCGAACGCCGCGTAACGAGGGACCATGTGCGCGAACACGGCGTCGACCTCGCGCGCCGCGCAGGCGCCACCGACGATGCGCCGGAACGCGAGCAACTTCGAGAAGCCATGCCCGCCGAGCTCGCGATGCAGCGGTCGCACGTCGACGTTGCTCGGCAATCGCGTGCGACCGACCGCGATCGGAACGACGATCACGCGCTCGACGCGTGCCGCGAGCCGCAGGATCCACTCGTGCGCGAACCCGAGCACGGGGTGATCGAGATCGAGCGCCTGCGTGCAGAACAGCAACTTCATGCACGCGCCTCGGCGGCGAGCGCCTTCAGGCTCGTCGCGTAGTTCGCGATCATCGCGCGCCGCTCGAACGGCAGCACCGCGGCGCGTCCGCGGCGCGCCATCGCGCTCGCATCGGCGTCGTGGTCGAGGACCCATGCGATCTGTCCCGCGAGTTCGTCGACGTCCCACGCGAACAGGCGCCCTTCGACGCCGTCGTGCACGAGTTCGGTCATGATGCCGACCGGCGTCGACAGCACCGGGATCTCGCACGCCATGGCCTCGCACGTGACGCGCGGGCCGCCTTCGCTCGTGGACGAACACACGAGCATGCGCGCCGCGCGATACGCGTCGGCGAGATCGTTCGCCGTCGGCAAGAACGCGACGTGGCCCACCTGGTCGCGGATGCCGAGGCGTTCGGCTTGCGCGAACAGCTCCGCCTTCAGCGGTCCCTCGCCGACGAGCTTCACGCGTACGACACGCCCTGCTCGCCACAACCGACCGACGGCGTCGAGCACGAGGTCGAAACGCTTGTTCTTCACCAAGCGACCGACGAGCAGCACGTCGCAATCCTTCTCGCGTCGCGGCGTCGGAGTGAACACGTCGACGTCGAGGTACAGCGACGGGATCACGCGGATCTTCGAATCCGGGACTCCGAAACCGCGCAGCAGGTTCGGCATCTCGACGCGATTGACCACGCGGATCGCCACGGCGTGACGCGCCGCGAAACGCGCGTAGACCTTGTTCAGCGGGACTTCGATGCGCTCGCGCAGATCGGCCGGCTTCGGGAAGCCCGGCACGTGGTGGATCTCCGACACGTACGGGACACCGAACTCGCGATGCAGCCGGTACGCGGCGATGCCGTTGTAGAACAGCCCGTAGTCGTGGCTCGTGATCAGCAAGTACGGCCGCTCGCGCAACAGTCCACGCGCCGTGCGCAGGATGTGGCCGACTTGGGTGAGCTTCCCACGCGGATTGGGATGCAAGAACACGTTCGAGAACAGTGACCGCGTCGTGATCGCACCGCCGGGTCGCGGCGAGATGACGTCGATGCGCGTGAAGTGCCGCGCCATTTCTTCGAGGACGGGGAAGAACACGCCCTGGCGACCGGTCGCGAGGACCGTGTCGCCGGACAGCATCAGCAGGTTCTGGGGCGCGGCCTCGGGATTCATGGCACTCGTGCGTACGGTGGGCCGAACCGTATCGCGCGCCGGCGCAAGTGCAACCTGGGTTTGGAAATGGAGCGCCGCCCGACCCCGCGAACGGGATCGGGCGGCGCTGGTCACGTTCGGACCGGGCGCCCCGCGATCAGTCGCGGTACTTCTTGTGGCACTTCGAGCACGAATCCTTCAGCGCCTTGAACGACGCCTCGGCAGCGACCGGATCCCCGGCGCGGACGTCCTGCTCGAGTCGTTCGGCAGCGGCGCGTGAAGCCTCCGTCATGGCCAGGAATTCCGGCCCGAGCGCCTTGGCGTCGGCCTGGTCGGCGAGGTTGCGCAACAGGTTCTCGAGCATCCCGACCTCGTGGGCCGGATCGATGTCGGGATGGTCCGGGTTCGGCTTGTAGCCCAGCTTCTTGACGAATTGGACCGAGTCCCAGCGATCGTCGATGTGCGTCATCGAATCGCGCATGCCGCTCGGCACGACCGCCTCGGGCAGGTCGCCGACCCTGGCGAGTTCATCGGCCGTGGGCGGCACGAACGCGTTGACGTCGCGGAACAGACCCTCGTACTTGCAGCCGCTCGCCTCGAGGTCCTTCACCGCGGTCTGGGTGTCGACCCCCTCGAGCGCGATGCGCGCCATGGCGGCCGCTGCCGGACCGCGGTGCAGACCGTGATGGCAATGGACGTAGATCGGACCCTCGGCTCCTTGGACGGCCTTGACGATCGCGACCGCCTCATCGCGCGTTACGCCGTCGTAACCGATCGGCACGTGGATGTAGCTCAATCCGTAACGCTCGGCGCTCTCGATGTCGGGCATTGCCCCGTCGACCGAAAGGACGTGCTTGTACCCCGCACGCGCTAGAGCCTCGAGATCCTCCGCACCCTTCGGCCCGCCCCCCTGCCCGATATGGTCGGACCAGCGGCGATAGGCCTCGATCCTTGGTTCGGCAGCGGTGCTTGCGTTCGCGGAGACCCCAGCGTCCGAGCCTGCGTCGGTGCCAGAGCAACCGAGCGCGGCGGTGCCGAGCAACGCCAGACAACAAGCGGCCGACCAGTGGGTCGTCATTGCGGATTCCCTCGAAGGGTCGTGTGGCGATCGGCGAACTCGGCAGTTCGCCCGGGTTCGGACGCAGACCCATCAGACAAAGCAACCGCCGAGCCGAAGCCTGAACGAACCCCCAACCCCCGTCATGGACCGTGGAGCAACCTCTCGTACAGCGCCAAGTGCTCCCGCACGACTCGATCGATCGAACTGCGGCCGAACACCCGGGATCGACCCCGAGCAGCGGCGGCGGCGCGCGCGGCCGGGTCGTCGAGCGCAGCCGCGATCCGCTGTGCGAGTCGCACCGGATCCGCGGACTCGACCAGGTAGCCATCGACTCCATCCGTGACGAGGTCCGGCACCCCACCGACCGCGGTCGCGAGCACGGCGACCCCAGCAGCCATCGCCTCGAGCAATGCGAGGGGCTGACCCTCGTTCAACGACGGCAGCACGACGAGGTCGGCGGCAGGCAGCACGCGCTCCGGCGCGTCGACGAATCCGACGCAGTGGACCCGAGCCCGCGCTCGCAGCTCCCGAGCGCGCCGTTCGATCTCGGAGCGCAACGGCCCGTCGCCGAGCAACACCACGTCGAGTTCGCGCCGCGCGAGCGCCGCGTGCTCGAGCGCGTCGAGCAGGACCTCGTGGCCTTTGATCGGCGCGAGCCGCGCCGGCACGACGATGCACGGGGTCCGCGCGCCGGCATCGAGTCCGATCTCCGCGCGCGCTCGTTCGCGCGAGCACATCGACGCGAACGGCTCGAGATCGATGCCGTTCTCGATCACGACCACGCCCTCGCGCGGGACGACGTGGAATGCGTCGACCAGGTCGTCGGCAACGCGCGGACCGACGGCGACGATCGCATCGCTGTCGCGCGCGAGGCGGCGCTCGAGCGCGACCAAGGCCATCACGATCGGGCGCGCGAAGTAGCCACGCAGGACGTGGCCGTGGAACGTGTGCACGATGCGCGGACGGAACTCGAGCCCCGCCGCGGCCAAGCGTCCGAGCAACCCGGCCTTCGCCGTGTGCGTGTGGACGATGTCGGGTCCGAACTCACGCAGCGCGTCCCGCAACCGCGCGATACCGAGCAGATCGAACGGATTCGCGCCGCGCCGAAGTTCGGGCACGCGCACGATCTCGACGTCGTCGACACCGACGAGCCGATCACCCTCGCGCGCACTCGACGGACCGACGAACAGACGCGTCGTGACGCCATGCGCGCGCAAGCGACGACACAGTGCGAGCACGGTCTTGATCGGGCCGCCGACGTTGGCGCGGCCGAGGATGCGAGCGACGCGCACGGCGACTCCAGGACGGCGGACGACTCCGCTGCGGATCAGTCGAGGGACAGATCGCGATCGATGAACCTGCGGAACCACAGCTCGAGCACGAGCGCGAGCCAGATGTACTGCGACCAATCCTCGCGCCCCGAGGCGTGGCGATCGAGCAACTCGCGCAACGCTCCGGGCGCGAACACGCGGCGGCGCGTCTGCCGCTCGGACAACAGCACGCGGCGTGAGACCGTGGCGAACGGGCCGCGCAGCCATGCGGCCAAAGGCACCCCGAACCCACGCTTGCGGGCCGTCGCGACCTCCGGAGTCAACACGCGCGCCGCCAGCGCGCGCAGCAACGGCTTGGTGTCCGCGGCACCACACCGCATGCGCGCGGGCAGCGTCGCCGCGAACTCGACGATGCGATGGTCGAGCAGCGGCGAGCGCACTTCGAGTCCGACGGCCATCGAGGCCGTGTCGGTCTTCACCAACAGATCGTCGGGCAAGTAGCGGGCCTGGTCGACGCGCAACGCACGCTCGACCACGCTGCCCGCGGCGCCGTCGAACTCGGCGCGCGCCTCGGCATCGGGATCGGCCGCGTTGCGCAGTTCCGGATCGAGGAAGCGCGCGCGGACGCCGGCGCGGAAGTACGTCGACCAATACTGCTGGCGGTCGCTCGCCGACTCGAGTCCGAGTGCGGACGCGAAGCGCCGGAACGTGCCGATGCCGCCGCGGCCGCCGCTGCCGTTCGCGACCTCGCCGACCGCACGCGAGAACAATCGCCGTAGCGCGGCGGGAGTCGCGGCCGCGATGCGTTCCGCCAACGCCAGCGCGCGGTAGCGCCGATAGCCGGCGAACGCTTCGTCGCCACCGTCGCCCGACAGCGCGACGGTCACGCGCGAGCGCGCCAGCCGCGCGACCAGCAACGTCGGATACGCCGAGGCGTCACCGAACGGCTCGTCCCAGACTCGCGCGATCTCGAGCAGCGCCTCGGCCGGCAGCGGCTTGGCTTCGAGCACGTTCATGCGGACGCCGAGGTGCTTCGCGGTTTGCGCCGCGAGCGCGCTCTCGTCGTAGGCGCGATCCGCGAACGCGATCGTGAACGCCTCGATCGGCCGGCGCGCGGCCTTGGCCGCGGCCGCGAGCACGAGCCCCGAGTCGACGCCGCCCGACAACAGCACGCCGAGCGGCACGTCGGCCGCAAGACGCTCGGTCGTCGCTTGCGCCAACAAGTGCTCGAAGCGCTCGACGAGGGCGCGGGGCTCGACGGGTTCGCGCGCGCTCGGTTCAGGCAGCGACCAGTAGCGCTCGACGTGGACGCCACCACGATCGACGACCCACCGTTCGCCTGGCTGGACGCGCTCGAGCCCGTGGAATGCCGAACCGGGCCCCGGTACGTACCCGAAACACAAGAACCGCACGAGCGCCGCGGGATCCGGCCGGACCGCCCCCTCGCTCGCCGCGAGCAACGCCTTCGGTTCCGACGCGAAGTCGACGCGGCCGGCGCGACGCGCGACGTAGAGCGGCTTCTTGCCGAGTCGGTCGCGCGCGAGCACGAGTCGATGCTCGCGCACGTCGACGACGGCCAGCGCGAACATGCCGCGCAGACGCTCGACGAACGCGGGCCCGTGCTGCGCGTAGAGGTGCGGGATGATCTCGCCGTCGCAGCCGGAGTGCAGTTGCACGCCGTGCGCTTCGAGATCGGCACGCAGTTCTGGGTAGTTGTAGATCTCGCCGTTCAGCACCGACGTGATCGCACCGTCCTGCGCACTCGCGGGCTGCATGCCGCGCTCGGACAGATCGAGGATCGCCAGGCGGCGGAAGCCGAGGCCGAAGCCGCGTCCGCATTCGACGCGTTCACCGTCGGGCCCGCGATGCGCGAGGGCGCGCGTCATGCGTTCGAGCGCAGCGCGATCGACCGGGTCGTCGGGATCGAGCGCGAACGAACCGCAGAGTCCGCACATCAGCGCGCTGCCGCGGTCGCCTCGAGACTCGCCGCCACGCGCGCGACGACCGCGGCGACGTCGATCGGCGCGGGTTCGATGCCGAGACTCTCCAGACGCGTGAGATCGGGCAATCGACGTCGGATCTCGGCCATCCCGCGCTCGGCGCCGGGCTTCACGCAGACGACCGGCACGTCCACCGCGAGCACGCGCACGACTTCGTGCGCGAGTTCCAGCATCGTCCACTCGTCACGACCGCCGAGATTGACGGCGTCGCAAGCGAACCGATCGCGCTCGAGCAACGTCGCGAGCGCGGACGCTGCATCGCGCACGTCGAGGAAGGCGCGGCTTTGCAAACCGTCGCCATGGACTTCGAGCGGTTCACCGCGCAGCGCGCGTGCGACGAATCGCGGCAGCACGGCGCCGCCGTCTTCGCGCTGACGTTCGCCGACGATGTTGAACGGTCGCACGGTCAAGATCGGCGTACCCACCGCGTGCGCGGCTCGCGCGAGGCGATCCGCGACACGCTTCGCGCGCACGTAGGACCAACGCGCGGCGACCGCGTCGACGTCGACGGGCTCGAACGTCTCGCTCACGGGAGCCGGCGCGCGGAACCCGTAGACCTCCGACGACGTGACGACGATCGACGGCACGGCATGGCGCGCGGCGGCCGCGATCACGGCGTGCGCGCCGCGTTCGATGACGAACTCGGTGCGCTCCGGTTCGGCGGCGACGCGTTCGACGCCGACAACCGATGCGAGATGCACCACGCGATCGACGGCAGCGACGCAGGAGTCGACGCGACGGGCGTCGGTGACATCGGCGACGACGAGGTCGACTCGCGTGCGATCGAGAGCGTCGGGATCCCCGGTCGAGAGGTCGTCGAGCACGACGACCTCGTCGCCGCGCGCCACGAGACGAGCGACGAGATGGGATCCGAGGAAGCCGGCGCCGCCGGTCACCAGGACGCGCATGGAGGGCTCTCGACGAAGAAGTTCGCTGGCGGCCACAACGAGGGGGAACGCCCGGCCTTCCGCGGGAATCGGAATGGCGCGACCCGGGATGGAGGATGGTGCGGGAGGCGGGGGTCGAACCCGCACGGCCGGTGAAGGCCGCAGGATTTTAAGTCCCGTGCGTCTGCCAATTCCGCCACTCCCACTCCGAACTCATCTGGACTCGCGTCGGAGTCACCTCGTCGTGGCCGCTTGGCGTTCGTCGAGGTCGTCGTCGGAGATGGAGGCGGCACCCGGGATCGAACCGGGGAATAACGGATTTGCAATCCGTCGCCTTACCGCTTGGCTATGCCGCCTCGTTCTCTCGACGAAGGCGCAGACCCTATCGGGAGGACCGCGGACAAGTCAACGGCGGCACGCGTTTGGTCGACGAGGGCGGCATCGATGTCGCGGACGGCGGCCGGGCCTGGGGCCCGCGACACCTCGTCCTCGGCGCTCGAGTGGCCCACCCCGCGAATGCGGCGTACACTCCCGGACTTCTCCAGCCCCGGAACTCGACGTGCGCGTCCTCATCACCACGCCAGTGTTCCCGCCCGATCTCGGCGGCCCCGCCGTGTACGTCCCGAGCCTCGGGCGTTTCCTGGTCGAGCGCGGGCACGACGTGAAGGTCGTCGCGTTCTGCGAGGACCCCCACCCGAAGGGCTATCCGTTCGACGTCGTCGCGATCACGCGCGACTCGTTGCCGAAGCGCTACTGGCGTTCGTTCTTGAAGATCTACGAGCACGCCAAGGACCGCGACGTCGTCTACGTCAACGAACACCTCGCGCTGCTCGCGGTGCTGGCGGCCAAATTGAGGCGCAAGAAGTGCGCGATCCGCATCATGGTCGATGGCAGCTGGGAGATCGCGCATCGCTACCGTTGGACCGAAGACGACATCGACGCGTATCAGCGCAAGTCGTACGGCTTCAAGGTCTGGCTGGCTCGAACGCTACAGAAGTGGTGGTGGAGGCGCGTCGACGCGATCGTGTCGTGCTCCGACTACCTGCGCCGCATCGTGATCGGCTACGGCATCGAACCCGACAAGGTGCGCTTGATCCACAACGTCTACAACGGCCCGAAGACGTTCGCGACGCCGAAGGCCGAGGCACGCGCCAAGCTCGGTGTGCCACTCGATCGCCGCGTGATCGTCACCGTGTGCCGCTTGATGGTCTGGAAGGGCGTCGACGGATTGATCCGCGCGCTCTCCCAACTGCAGCACGACGAACATCTTTACGTGGTCGGTGACGGCGAAGAACTCGACGCGTGGACGCGGCTCGCGCAGGACTGCGGAGTCGCCGAGCGCGTTCATTTCGTCGGCAATCGGCCGCACGCCGAGACGCTCGAGTGGATCCGCGCGGCCGACGTGTTCGCGCTCAATTCGCGCTACGAGGGACTCTCCCACACCTTGCTCGAGGTCATGTTCCTCGGCACACCGATCGTCTGCTCCAACGTGTGTGGCAATCCCGAGTTGGTCGAGCACGAGAAGAACGGGATCCTGACCGATTTCAACGACGTGCCGGCGATCCGGGACGGCCTCGCGCGCATCCTCGGCGACCGCGCGCTCGGGGAACGATTCGGCGCGTACTCGCGGGAGAAAGTGCGCGCATTCGACCGAGAAACGCTGTTCGCGCGCGTCGAAGCCCTGCTCCAGAGTCTCGTCGACGCGAAGCGCTGAAGTTTCCCCGCCGATCCCGCCGAAGTTGCGGGTCTCTCCCTTGGTGTTATAGTTCGCGCGGCGACGACACCGTGGCACGCATTGCGCGCTCCGGCCGCCTCATCCTTCAACTTGGACGGACCTCCATGCGCGTTCTCTTCCTCGAAGAATTCCTGCCGCAGGAAATGCTCGGGATCATGTACCTGTCCCGAGCAGTCAAGAACGCCGGCCACGAGTCGAAGGCGCTGTTCCTCCCCGACAAGGACTGGGTCGCAAAGGTCAAGGAGTACGACCCGCACGTCATCGCGATGTCGTACACGACCGGTCTGCACAGCTACATGATGGACCTGACGAAGGCCGTCAAGCAGCACAGCAACGCGCTCGTCATCCACGGCGGACCGCACCCGACGGCCGTGCCCGAGTTCATCAAGGAGGGTCCGTGCGACGCGTTCTGCCGCGGTGAAGGCGAAGTCGCGCTGGTCGACTTGCTGGCGCGCATGGAACGCGGCGAGGACATCCGCGAGACGCCGAACTTCGTGTTCAAGAACGTCGACGGCTCGCTGAAGACCAACCCACAGCGTCCTCTGATGACGTCGGCGGAACTCGAAGCCCTCGGCTTCCCCGACCGCGAAGTGATCTACGACGCCGCCCCGCTCTATCGCGATTCGCACCGCAAGGTGTTCGTGTCGATGCGCGGTTGCCCGATGGACTGCTCGTTCTGCTTCCACCACTCGTGGCGCAAGAAGCTCTACGGCACGAACAAAGTCGAGTACGTCCGCAAGCGCTCCGTGTCGCACATCATCGCGGAGGTCAAGCAGGTGCGGGAGAAGTACCCGCTGCGCATGGTCCACTTCGTCGACGACATCTTCAACATCCGCATGGACTGGCTCGAAGAGTTCGCCGAGCGCTGGCCGAAGGAAGTCGGCCTGCCGTTCGACTGCATCCTGATGGCGAACATGGTCCAGGAGAAGCAGATCGAGCTGCTGAAGAAGTCGGGCTGCATCTACACGCGCATCGCGATCGAGGCGGCGAACGACCACATCCGCAATCAGGTCTACAAGAAGAACACGACGCGCCAGCAGCTCGTGAACGCCGCGACGTACATCGACAAGCACGGCATCCGCCTCGGCTCGCTGAACATGATCGGCGCGCCGGGTTCGACCATCGAGGACGAGTTCGACACGCTGCGCCTCAACATCGAGTGCAAGGTCGACCACCCGCTGGTGTCGCTGCTGCAGCCGTATCCCATGACCGACATCAACGACATGACGGAGAACATGGGGTACGCGACGGACGAGTGGGACAAGTTCAGCAACCGCTTCAACCGCACGTCCCCGATCTCGTTCGACAACCGTCACGAGTTCGAGAACTTCCACAAGCTGTTCCCAATCGTCGTGCGCAATCCGAAGCTCGAGCCGATGATGCGCAAGCTGATCCGCATCAAGTGGCTGTCGCCGCTGCTGACCGTGATCTACATGCTCCACTCCGAGGTCCTCGTGTCGGAGCAGAACAAGATCTACAACGAGGCCCAGGGCTTCACCGGCATGAAGAACTGGTTCTGGTGGGACTTCACGAAGCGCGTGGCCATCAAGGGCACGATCCGCTGCTACGAGAAGCTCTTCGGCAAGATCAGCAAGCGCTTGGCCGCGAAGACCATGATGGGTGACGAGCGCGTCGCCGCGCACATGGACTGAACCGTCCGCCAGAACTGAAGTCCGAACGCTGAAACGACACGGCCGCGTGACTGGAGTTCAGTCACGCGGCCGTGTCGTTTCGATCGAGCGCGAAGCGAATCGCAACCCCGGTCGACGCCGGGGACAGTCCTCAGCATCTCGGGGGACAGAGCAGATGAGGGGACTGTCCCCGCTTCAGCGCAGGCCCTCGAGCCACTTCACGAGCAGGCGCACGCCGGCGCCCGTCGCACCCTTGCCGAGGTATTCACGCGTGCGCATTCCCCACGCCGTGCCGGCGATGTCGAGGTGCGCCCACGGCACGTCGCCGACGAACGTCTTCAGGAACGCGGCAGCCCAACTCGCCCCACCCTCGCGGGATCCGAGGTTCCTGAGGTCCGCGACCGAGGACTTCAGGTCCTCGTCCATCTCGGCGAAGATCGGCATCGGCCACAACGGATCGCCCGACGCATCGGCCGCATCCTGGAGCGCCTTGCGCATGCCGTCGTGACGCGTGAACAAGCCCGCGGCGTCGTGACCGAGCGCGACGACGCACGCCCCCGTCAACGTCGCGAGGTCGACGATCGCGTCGGGCTCGAACGTCGTCGCGTGATGCAGGGCATCGGCGAGCACGAGTCGACCCTCGGCATCGGTGTTGATCACTTCGACCGTGTGGCCCGATGCCGTCGTCAGCGTGTCGCCGGGCTTCTGCGCGCGCGAACCCGGCATGTTCTCGGCGGCCGCGATGATCCCGATCACGCGCACCGGCAGGTTCAGTCGCGCCGCGGCCTCGACCGCTCCGACCACGGCGGCGCCGCCGCACATGTCGTACTTCATCTCTTCCATGCCAGCCGGCGGCTTGATCGAGATGCCGCCGGTGTCGAACGTGATGCCCTTGCCGACGATGCAGACCGTCTTCGTGGCGCGCTTCGGCGCGTGGTGCAACTCGATGAGGACCGGCGGCTCGGCCGAGCCCTTGCCGACACCGAGGATGCCCCCCATCTTCATGCGCTTCAGGTCGGCGACGCGATGCACCTTGCACCGCACGCCGGTCCCCTTCGCCATCGCCTGCGCTTGCGCGCCGAGGTCGGTCGGCGTCAGTTCGTTCGCGGGCAGATCGCCGAGGCGACGCGCGCGATTGGTCGCCGAGGCGACGACGCGACCGTGCTCGAGCGCCGCTTCCACGACCGTCGCGTTCTTGTCCGCGGAGACGACGACGCGCGGCAGCGACGCGGACTTGTCGGCCGTCTTCTTGCGCGCGGGTGCGACGTAGGACCCCAGCACGAAGCCCTCGCCGATGGCGTCCGCGACGCTGGCCGGCGCGAGCTTCACCCCGCGCACGACGATGCCGACGCGCTTCGCCTTCACGGCCTTCGCGCGAGCGAGCGTGATGCCCGCCGCACGCTTCAACGTCTCGCTCGTGACGTCCTTGCCGGTGCCGAGGCCGACCAACAGCAAGCGCTGCTTGCCGGCCTTGCCGCCGTAGAGCAGCACGGCGTTCTTCGCGTCGGCCTTCCATTCGTCCCGATCGATCAGAGCCTGCGCGAGCGCGCCGACGTCCGACGTCAGTCCGACCTTCTCGCCACGCGCGAGCCACACCGTCACGAGATCGGAGGTCACCACCTGCGCTTCACGCGCGACGTCGAACTGCATGCGAGATCTCCCGGATGTGCGCACGTCCATCCGCTGGCGCGAATGGGCCGCGGACGCGAATGGGCGCGTGAAGTTAGCAACGGCTTGCGCGGAGCGGATCGACTTCCTCGATCCTGCAAGCGTCGGGGGCACGCGCTCCGCGACTCGGAACGCGCGCCCCCGAAGCGATCATCGAACTCGACTTACTTCGTGTACTCGATCGCGTCCGCGGTCACCGTGAGCTGGTGGTGCGCGGCGAAGATGAAGTACCAGTTCTTGCGGTCGTCGAGCGTGTAGTTGACGAGCTGCGCGGCCTTGCTTTCGAGCTTGGCCTGGCCGCGGACGTCCGACATCGCGCGCGACAACAGGTTCGGGTTCCCGACCGGGATCAGACCGAACACGTACCAGCACGACTGGCTCGAGTTGTAGCCACCCTTCAGCGCCTTGAAGTCGTTCTCCTTGAGGACGATCTCCGTGTGGGCCGAGGGCTTGGCGTTCCAGCCGACGTACGACGAGCAGCCCGGAGCGACCAGGCCGACCAGTGCGATCAGAGCGAGGATGGATCGACGCATTGAGTTGTTCTCCTGATTCGTTTCGTTGTGCGAACGGATCCGACCGCCGCTCAGCGGTTCTTGTAATCGACGTACTCACCCGTGAACTCGACGACGTCAGCCGCCAGATTCACGTGGATCACGCCGTAGAAGTAGAAGTTCGGGTTGATCGAGATCTCCTGCACGACGTTGTGCAGTTGAGCCGACTTGCCCTCGACGAACGGCTGGGCGTTCGCGCGCAGTTCCTTGTACGCCTGGGCGTACAGGTCCGTGCTGCCGAGCGCGATGCCGCCCATGCCGAACGCACCGACCGACAGGAACGGGAAGATGTAGGCGCACGACGAGTGACCCTTGAGGTCGGTCTTGACGATGCGGAAGTTGTTCGCCTCGAAGCTGAAGCGCTTCACCATCTCCTCGGGCTCGCTGTAGCCCGACCAAGACGTGCAGCCGGCTGCGAACAGCAGGCCTGCGAGCGCTCCGAAACGCAGAGCTCGAATCATGGAAACCCTCCTGAGGGTGAAAAGAACCGGACGGATGCACCGTGGGCGTTCACCGCGATGGAAGGAGGGTCGATCCCGGGACGGATTCTCCGCTCGTGCAACGCCTATGGCGCCCTGAACGACGAACTCGTCGGCGCGTGGAGCGCCTTGATCCCAACTCTTTCTTCCACCGAAGCGCTCGCTTCGGCCGCCAATGCGCCGCATGGATACCAACGCATCCTGCGGCCAAGAAACGAAATCTGGACGCCAGGGCCGACGTCACGCACGGAATCGCGACGCGGCGAAAGACCGTTTGGCGTGATATCCTCCGCCCCACACGACGCGCCTGGCACCCGCCGGTCGACCGTCCGTTCCCGTCACCCATCCCGTATCGAGGACCGCGCATGAAGCTCGCTGCGTTCGCCGCTACCTCTCTGGCCGTGTTGTCCACGTTTGCGACAGCGGGCACGCTGGCGCTCGACAAGTCCGGCGGCGGCCTGCCCGGCGTGACCTCGTTCACGCTGAGCGGCGACCCGTCCCGTCCCTACATGCTGCTGTTCAACGTCGTCGAGCAGCAGGTGGTCGTGAACCCGAACGTCACGCTGTCGATCGCGCCGACGTACGCGCACCTGTCCGCCGCGCTGCCCGGGTTCACCGGCATGACGAATGGCTCGGGCGCCGCGTCGTTGTCGATCCCAGTCCCCGCCGATCCGATCCTGCAAGACCTCACGGTGTCGTTCCAAGCGATCCTCGGCCCCGTGGTCGACACCGCGTCGAATCTCGTGCGTGTCACGTTCGCGACGCCGGGCACGTTCGAGCCGACGCTCGACACGCCCGACCTCCCGGTCGCCGGAGGCGTGCTCGCGACGCAGCCGGATGGCTCGGTGCTGCTGCTCGGCGGCTCGGGTCCGGTGGCGCAGAAGTACGACCCGCGCGTCGAAGAGTTCGAACTCGCCGGTGCGACGTTCGGCGTCGGCGTGCTCGCGCAGTCGCTGTCGCTGGCCGATGGCCGCGTGTTCTTCTCCGGCGGCCTCGGCCTCGACGGCCAGCCGACCGATGCGGCTGCGATCTACGACCCGGCCACGCAGGCGACCACGACGTTGACGATGAACGCGAAGCGCGCGGGTCACGCCGCGGCGCTGATGCCGAACGGCAAGGTGCTGATCACCGGCGGCTTCGCGTCGTTCGACGTCACCGACGTCCTCGCGTTCCTGTCGGGCGTCCAGCCGACCAGCGAGATCTTCGACCCGATCGCGCAGTCGTTCACGAACGGCCCGAACATGCTCGAGCCGCGCGCGCTGCACAGTGCGACCACGCTGAGCAACGGTGGCGTGCTCGTCGCCGGCGGCCTGACGCTGCTGCCGATCGTCAGCATCCCGACCGTCTCGGCCACGGCGTACGAATACAACCCGACGTTGAACACGTTCGGCATCCCGAAGTTCTTCAGCGGCGCGCGCATGCTGCACTCGGCCGTCGCGCTGTCGGACGGCAAGGCCCTGCTCGTCGGCGGTCTGTCGGTCGACTTCTCGGCGGTGTTGACCTCGGGCGACCTCACGCAGATCGTCATCACGACGCTGTCGGACGTCCAGCGCTACACGCCGGGCTTCTTCGGCGGCTTCAGCGCGGGTGGCACGCTCTCGGTGCCGCGTGCCGGCGCCGGCGTCGTCGCACTGCCCGGCGGCAAGGCCCTGATCGCGGGCGGCTTCGACCTGATCCTCGATCCGATCACTCCGACCGTGAACCTCACTCCGTCTTCGGCCGCCGATCTCTACGCTGCGCCCTCCACGATCGCCGCGACCGGCTCGATGGCGGCGGCGCGCGTGCTGCCGCTGCTGTCGAAGCTGAACGACGGGACGGTGCTCGTGGTCGGCGGTGGCCCGGCGGTGGCCGAGGTCTACCAGCCGTGATCGAACGTTCGAGGACATGAGTGCGACGCGCGCGAGCGCGTGACTCGTGTTCGCGGTGGGCGGAGGCGCGATGCTCGTCGGTACGGTCATCGGAACGGTCGTCGCGCCAGTCCAGCACTCGTTCTACGACGGTCAGAAACTCCTGCTCGTGCGCACGGAAAGTCCCCTCGACGGGACGGCCGCGCCCGAAGGCGTGTTGCTCGCGATCGATCGCGCGCACGCGGGCGTCGGCGACAAAGTGCTCGTCTTGAAAGAAGGTTCCAGCGCACGCGCGATCGTCGGCGACGCGCGTGCGCCGGTCCGCACCGTCGTCGTCGGCGTCATCGACGCGATCGAGATCGACGGCCGCGCGACGTACGAACATGGCATGGACGGAGGGAACGCGTGACGCGAGTTCAAGACATCCCGCTGCTGAAGAAACAGATCGCGGAGATCGCGCGCTTGTGCTGGGAGCGCGGCTACATCGGCGCGATCGACGGCAACATCTCCGCGCGCCTCGACGACGGCTCGTTCCTGATCACGCCGGCCGGCACGATCAAGTTCCTGATCCAGCCCGAGAGCGTGGTCCATTGCGATGCGAACGGTCGGCCCATGGACGGCGGCCGCGCGTCGAGCGAGACCGCGATGCACGTCGCTTGCTACCACGAGCGCAAGGACGTGCGCGCCGTCGTCCACGCGCACCCGCCGACCGCGGTCGCGTTCTCGCTCGCCGGCATCTCGCTGATGACCGCGGTGATCCCCGAGCTCGTGGTGACGCTCGGCGCGATCCCGACGGCGCCGTACGGCACGCCCGGGACCGAGGAGTTGCCGAACTCGCTGCGTGACTTGATCCGCTGCTCCGATGCGGTGCTCATGGAGCGCCACGGCGCGATCACGCTCGGCGCCGATCTGCTCGATGCCTACAAGAAGATGGAGCAGATCGAACACAACGCGAAGATCACGTTCATGGCCCGCCAACTCGGGCAGGTGAAGGAACTCGCGCCCGAGGAGGTTCGACGGTTGTTGGCCACGCGCGAGCCGCTCGGCATCAAGACCACGAACGTGCTGTGCAACCACTGCGGCAATCCGATGGCGAAGGGTGGTTGACGGGCCACCTCGTGGATCCGGGGGCCGCGCCCATGCGCATCGGCATCGACGTGTCGGCATTGGCGAAGCGTGAACGCACCGGCGTCGCGCGCTACGGCGTGGCGCTGCTCGACGCGCTGTTGCCGCTCGCGGAACGCGAGACGTTCGTGCTCGGTTGTCGACTCTCGCGACTGCGACGCGCGCGCTTCCGCTACGCGCCGCGGCGCGCCAACGCGACGATGCGCTGGTTCGTCGACGTGGCGCCGCGACTCGCGCTCGGTGAACTCGACGTGTTCCACGGCCTCGACGCGCGGATTCCGCCGCGCGCACCGTTCCCATGCGTCGCGACGTTGCATGACGTCGGCGCGGTCGAACTCGACGCGATCGCGAACTCGGGCTTCCGCGCGAAGAAGCACGACGCGTTCGCGACGCTCGCGCGCGAGGCTCGCCGCATCGTCTGTGTGTCGGCGGCGACGCGCGACGCGTTCCGCCAGCGTTACTCCGTTCCGCTCGACCGTTTCGCGGTGGTCCACCACGGCGTCGACGGTCGCTTCCGGCCGGTCGATGCCGCGACGATCGACGCGTTGCGGGCTCGTCTCGCGCTGCCGCGGCGCTACGTGCTGTTCGTCGGTCTGCTGTCGACGCGCAAGAACTTGGTCCCGCTCGTGCGGGCGTTCGAGAGCCTCACCGGCGAACGCGACGACGTCGCGTTGGTGCTCGCCGGTGGTCACGGACACGGACACGTCGACCTCGACGACGCGATCGCACGCTCGGCGGTCCGTGATCGCATCGTGCGTCCCGGCTTCATCGCCGACGCCGACTTGCCGGCGCTCTACGCCGGTGCGCGCGCATTCGTGTTCCCGGGCCTCACCGAAGGCTTCGGCATGCCGATGCTCGAAGCGATGGCGTGCGGCACGCCAGTGATCGCCCACGCGGCGCCGGTGACGACCGAGGTCGCGGCGGACGCGGCGACGACGCTCGATGCGCGCGAGGTCCCCGCGATCGCGACCGCATTGCGGACGGCGATCCACGACGACGCCTGGCACGCCCGCTTCGTCGCGCTCGGTCGCGCACGCGCGGCACTGTTCACGTGGGAGGCGGCTGCTCGCAAGACCCTCGAGGTCTATCGTGCGGTCGCGACGGAATGATCGAGGCGGCCCGCGCGACGCGCGGTGAACCGGAGGAGGCCCATGATGCGTCGATTCGCGATCGTGTTCGCGCTGGCCCTGACCCGGTGCGCGAGCGGACCGGAGACCGGAGTCGACGAGAAGGTCAACCTGTTCCCTCTGATGCGGTACGAGACCCGCGAATCGCCGGCCGGACACACGCTCGACGTGTTGTGGCCGATCTATCAGCACGAGCGGGACGACGCGGCCACGCGCTCGCACCTCGTCCCGCTGTACTGGACCGAAGACGAGGCCGACGGCTCGACGTTCTTGAACCTGCTGGTGTTGTTCTGGCGAAACGAGTCGCCGCAGCACTCGGCGTGGCACCTGTTCCCGTTCCTCCACTTCGAATCGGGTGATCGCGTCGACAACGCGCACGTCTGGCCGTTCTACGGCCGACGCACGGTCCGCACACCCGACGAGCCCACTCGCACCACGCATGCGGTCGCTTGGCCGCTGAACGAAGTCGAGACCGCGACGACGGCACTTCGCGCTGGTGGCTGCTCGGCCTCGACGGACTGTTCGCCGTGGCGCGCGGTCATTCGAACGTGAACGAGTTCGACGCAGCGGCGTCACCGAATGGTCTGCCGCGAACCCAGCGTTCGGAGAACCTCGGCATCGTCACGGCGCTCGAGGATTCGATCGCGCTGTGGCACGCCCGCGAGGCGACGACCGAGGTCGGCGACGAGGTGAAGCGCTCGAGCGATCGTCAATTCCTGAAGCTGCTCGGCATCGTCCACGGCTACGACGACGAAACGCGCCAGGACGGCACCTACCGGAATCGCGTGCTCGGCATCGGCGACATTCCGTGGTTGGCGTTGGCGACGAGCTACGGGCGCGAGCCCAGCGCCACCGACGCCGGCGAACACACCACCCAGTTCTTCCCGTTCTGGCGCAGCGCGCAGCGCGCCGACGGCACGCGCGCGAGCTGGTTCGGCACGTTCCTGTTCGGCCGTGAGGTCGACGACACCGACGGCGCGGTCGCGACGCACGTGTTGTGGCCGCTGATCGCGTCGGAAACGCGCGAGCGCGGCGACGACGCCGGCTGGCACTTCCGCTTCCTGCCGTTCGCGTGGTTCACGCAGCGTGCGGACGCGAAACTCTCGGTGCTGCCGCTTTGGTACCGCTTCGACGACGCGATCGAACACCAGGAGTTCTTCATCCCGTTCTTCGGCCGCCACGAGAAGAAGGACGGCAGCAGGACGCGCACGTTCGTCGTTCCGCCGCTGTACGTGAAGACCAGCGAGGCGGAGCGGTCGCTCGAACGCACCGAAGTGCTGTGGCCGTTGACGAAGTTCGAGTCGCACACGGAAGGCTGGACGCGCCGCGTCTTCCCGTTGTTCTCCGCGAGTCGCGAGCACAAGCGCGATCACCTGAACGTCGGCCTGCTGTTCGACCGCAACGCGTCGGAAGTCTCCAGCGATTGGCTGCTGTGGCCGTTGTGGAATCGGGCCAGCGCGATCGGCGAGGGCTCGCGGACCTCGATCGCGCCGATCCTCGATCTCCGGCACGTGTTCGCGCCGAAGGTCGAGAGCGACGAGACCGCGTTCCTGTGGCCGCTCGCATCGACGTCGACCAAGGACGGCACGACGAAGACGTGGTTCTTCCCGTTCTATTGGCATTACGACAACGGCAAGAACCGCTCGTGGCTGCACGTCTGGCCGCTGTTCGGCACCAGCACCGAAGGCGACTACGTCGAGCACTCGACGGTGTTCCCGTTCTTCCGCCTCGGCGCGAACGCCGACGGCACCCACACGGAGAGCGGCTTCCTTTGGCCCATCGCGGGAACGAAGCGCGTCGGTGACCACAAGCGCAGTTGGCTGCTGTGGCTGTGGCACGACACGGAGGAACCGACCGGATCGCGCGAGCGCAACGTGCTGTGGCCGTTGTTCCACTCCGAGACCGAAGTCAACGGCACGAGCTTCTGGCACAGCCTCGGCTGGTTGTTGCGCAGCGAGACCTGGAACGACGACAAGGGCAACTTGATCTCGGCCGACTTCCGCTTCGGCGGCTTCCTGTACCACTCCCACGCGGAGCCCGACCGCACGACGGCGTCGGTGCCGTTCCTCTACAAGTTCACGCGCACGGGCGAGGACCGGGAACTACGGTTGTTCCATTTGATTCCGGTCAGGTGGTAGTTCGCTCGATCGCCACGCGAGCGGCGCTCCGGCCGGCCTGCTATCCTCTCGGCCACTCATGAACGCCATCGCCGACATCGAACGCAAAGGCCTGCTGACCGGCTTGATCCGCCGGCCCGTGACGGCGTTGATGATCCTGATCTCGATCTTCGTGCTCGGCGTGATCGCCTATTCGCGCATGCCGCTGATGCTGATGCCCGACGGCGTGACCTACGCCTCGCTCGAAGTCAGCGTCTCGGTCGCGAACGGCAGCCCGCTCGAGACCGTGGACAAGGTCACGCGACCGATCGAGGACGAGCTGCGCACGATGCCGAACGTGCGCGAGATCAGCAGCACGTCGAGCACGGACGAAGCGGACATCTCGGTGCGCTTCAACGGCGACACCGACATGGACACCGCGTACGCCGACGTGAAGGACCGACTCGAGCGCGTGCGGTCCTCGTTGCCCGACGGCGTGTCGCAGATCCGCATCCGACGGTGGAACCCGTCGATCATGCCGATCTACTTCCTCGGCATCCTCTACGACCAGACCGTCGACGACCCGTTCGGCAAGGTCGAGGACATCATCCAGCAGCGCATCGAGTCGGTCGACGGTGTCGCCCAACTCCAGATCCGCGGCATGGTCCGCGACACCGTTCGCATCTTCGTGCAGCCGGAACGCCTGAAGGCGCACGGCCTCGACTTCTACGAAGTCGTGGCGAAGCTGCGTCGGGACAACTTCTCGCTGCCGGCCGGACGCATCGACGACGGTGGTCGCGAGTTCCTGCTGCGCATCGACTCGCAGTTCCAGACGCCGGCGGACATCGAGAACTACCCGATCGCCGAGAACGTGCGCTTGAAGGACGTCGCCGACGTCACGCTCGCGCGCGCCTACCGCGACTACGTCAGCCGCGTGAACGGCAAGGCCTCGCTGTTCGCGTCGGTGAACAAGGAGTCCGACGCCAACACCGTCGACACCTGTCGCCGCTTGGGCGCGCAGCTCGAGCAGATGAAGAAGGACCCGCGCCTCGCCGGCTTCTCCTTCAGCGTCTACTGGGACCAGTCCGACATGATCGTCGGCGCGATCGACAACCTGAAGTCGTCGGCCGCGTACGGCGCGTTCTTCGCCGTCGCCATCCTCTACCTGTTCGTGCGCCGCGTGAGCACGACGGCGTTCGTGGCGCTCGCGATCCCGGTCTCGCTGATGGCCGCCGTCGTCTGCGTCTACTTCTGCGGCAAGACGTTCAACATCATCTCGCTCGCCGGTTTCACGCTCGCGATCGGCATGCTCGTCGACAACTCGATCGTCGTGGCCGAGAACATCGAGCGCCGCCGTCGCCTCGGCGACTCGCCGCAGCGCGCGGCCGAGACCGGAGCGAGCCAGGTCGGGCTCGCGATCCTGCTGTCGACGCTGACCACGGTCATCGTGTTCGCGCCGATGGTGTTCATGACGCCGAACGAGGAAGGCCGCGTGTTCCTGCTCGAACTCGCGCTGCCGATCACGTTCTCGCTGCTGGCGTCGTTGTTCGTGGCGCTCGTGTTCCTGCCGATCGCGACCGTCGTGTTCGGCAAGGGCAGGGGCGGCGAAGGCGGTGTCGCGAGGGACGACGACGTCGAACAGAATCGCCCGATGCTGCGCGCGTACCGTGCGCTGCTGTCGTTCACCCTGGCGCACCGCTTCGGCGTCGCGATGAGCGCGATCGCGCTGACCGGCGCGTTGTCGTGGGCCGGACAGAAGGTCGAGAAGACGTTCGAACGCGGCGACGACGGTTCGCGCGTGCGCGTCACGGTCGACCTGCCGCGCCGCTACACGCTGCGCGAAGCATCGGACACGTTCGCGGAGATCGAACGCTGGCTGATCGCCAATCGCGCGAGCCTCGGTGCCGAAGACGTCGGCGTCGGTTTCCGCCGCACCGGGGGCGACGTCACGGTCTGGTTGCCACAGGGAACCCCCGAGACGAAGCGCAGAGAGATCTCGCGCGTCCTGCGCGAAGATCTGCCGAAGCTGCCCGGCGTGCGCTACCGGGTCGGATGGGACGCCGGCGACACCGGTGCCGCGGTCAACGTCATGTTGTCGGGCCCCGACAGCGTCACGCTGGCGAAACTCGGTGACGAAGTCGTCGACGAACTGGCGAAGATCCCCGAACTCACCGACGTCCACACCGAACTCGAGACGAGTTTCGACGAACTCCAAGTCGTGCTCGACCGCGATCAGATCCAGCGCTACTCGGTGACGCAGGAGAGCCTGCAAGGGTTGATCGCCTGGGGAGTCGGCGGCCAACCGCTGCGCGCGTACGCGGGCGGCACGCGCGAGATCCCGATGCAGATCGAGTTCGAGGAAGACGAAGCCAACGAGCTCGCGCAATTGCGTTCGCTGCAAGTCCCGATCGGCGGCGGCGCGACGATCGCGCTCGACTCGATCGCGAACTTCAAGGTCTCGCCATCGTTCGGTTCGATCCGGCGCAAGAACGGCGTCACCAGCTTCTCGGTCCAAGCCTCGTCGCTCGACAAGAACTCGTACCGCGTCAACCGCATCGTCGCCGAGGCGATGGAGCGCGTCCCGATGCCGCTCGGCTACTCGTGGAGCGATCAGGGACGTCGGCGCGATTTCGAGCGCAACGAATCCGAGGTCCTCGTGGCGCTCGGCATCGGCATCGCGTTCGTGTTCCTGCTGATGGGCATGCTGTTCGAGTCGTGGATGCTGCCGCTCGCCGTGTTGCTCGCGATCCCACCGGCGTTCAACGGCGCATTCCTCGGCCTGTTGATCTGGGGCATCCCGATGGACAACACCGCGATGCTGGCGTTGATCCTGCTGGCCGGCGTCGTGGTGAACAACGGCATCGTGCTGGTCGACCGCATCCGGCAACTGCAACTGATCGGGATCGACCGGCTCACGGCCATCCTGCGCGGCTGCTCCGAACGCCTACGCCCGGTCTTGATGACGGCGCTGACCACGATGTTCGGCTTGATCCCGATGGCGTTCCCGGACTTGTTCGGCAGCGCGAGCCAGGGTTCGCTGAACTACCAATCTCTGGCTGTCGCGACGCTCGGCGGCATGGTGCTCTCGACGCTGCTCACGCTGTTCCTCGTGCCGCTGTTCTACACGCTGCTCGACGACGCCGGCGCGCTGGTCACGCGCATGTTCCACGGCACGCCCGTCGACGCGGTGCGCGCCGATGCTCCCTCGGTGGCGCCGTCGCCGTGATGCGTCTCGCGCCCGTCGTCGCCCTCGCCGTGATGTTCGCGACGAGCATGGTTCGCGCCGGCGATCCGGCGGCCGACCTCGACGAACGCGGCATCGTCGCGCTCGAGCAGGCACTGCTCGACGCCGGCACGCTCGGCCGCGTGATGAACCTCGCCGCGCATCCCGACGACGAGGACTCCGGCATGCTCGCGCTGTGCCGTCACGGACTCGGCCTGCGCACGAGCGCCGTGTACGCGAACCGCGGCGAAGGCGGCCAGAACGAGATCGGCTCCGAGCTGTACCGAGAACTCGGCGCGATCCGCGAGGTCGAGACGCTACGCGCCGATCGCCGCATCGGGGCGCACGCGTACTTCCTCGGCCTCGAGGACTTCGGCTTCTCGAAGTCGGCGGACGAGTCGTTCACCCATTGGGGTGGCCAGGAGGCCGTGGTCGAGCGCGTCGTGCTCGTCTACCGGCTGGTGCGGCCCGACGTCGTGTTCACGAACCACGACGCGACGACCGGCCACGGCCAGCATCGCGCACTCGCGATCGCCGGATTGGAGGCGTTCCACCTCGCGGCCGACCCGACCGCGTTCCCGGAGCAGTTCGAGCGCTATGGCGTCGAGCCGTGGCAGCCGACGCTGTTCCTGGAGCGCACCAACGGACCGGGCCAACGCGAGGAGCAGGCCGCCGACCGCGCGAGTTGGATCCACGTGCGCGTCGACGAACGCGACCCGATCCGCGGCACGACGTTCCGCGCGCAAGCACACGCGGCATTGAAGGAACACGCGTCGCAAGGACGATGGGTCGAGCCCGATCGCGCCGAGCGCTCCTTCCGCGTGAAGGCGCGCCAGCACGAGTCGCTGCTCCCCCCCGCCGAGGATCCGTTCGATCCGGTCGCGCTGACGCGCCTGCGCGTGTTCCGCGCGTTGGCCGAAGCAGGCGACACGCCGCCGAAGGACCATCCGGCGCAGCGGCTGCTCGAGTACGGCGCGGTGCGCCGGCAGTGGCCATCGACGCGGTCGACGGAAGAACTCCAAGCTGCGATCGACGCGCAGGAGCGCGCGTTCGCGGCAATCCTCGACGCGGACCGCGATGGGCGACTGCGCCATCTCGCCGCCGACATCGCCGAAGCGCGCGCGCGGCTCGCGCATGCGCGCGCGATCGCGGCGGGTACGGACGTTCCGCGCGACATGGCCGAGCCCGACCCGTTCCTGTTCGCGTCGCCCGCATACGACGTGCTGGATCCGTTGCGGCGCGCTCCACGGTGCGAGCCGGTCGTCGTCGATTTCGCGCCACGCAAGCGCTTGCTCGTCGAGACCGCCGACACGAACAAGACGCGCGTGGAGGCGGTCGCGATCGTCACGTTGGCCGCGCCGCTCGCGGACACCGTGCCCGTCGAACTGGTCGGCCAAGACGGTGCGCATGCGCGCCATGTGGTCTGGTCCGGCGTCGTGAACCCCGGCGCGACGCGCCAGTTGCTCGCGATCGCGTTCGACTTCGACGCGAACAGTCGCTCGGGCCGATTCGTCTTGCGCGACGCAAGGACGCGGACCCCATGGCCCCACGTGGAGCTCCAGGTCCACCGCGTGTCCGTGCGCTGCCCCGCCGGCCTCACGATCGGTGTGGTCCAGAGCTACGACGACACGCTCGTCAACGCACTGGCCGATCTCGGCGTCGCGGTCGTGCGGCTGCAGAGCGACGATCTCGCGTTCCGCGACCTGTCGCGGTTCGACGCGATCTTCGTCGACATCCGCGGCTACTTCGTCCGCGAAGACCTGGTGACGTTCAACGATCGTCTGCTCGCGTACGCGCGCGACGGCGGCACGCTCGTCGTCCAGTACCAGAAGAGCTTCGAGTGGAACCCGGCGACGAACGGCGGACACGCGTTCGCTCCGTATCCGTTGCTGCTGTCGAACGCACGCATCGTCGACGAGCACGCACCGGTCGAGATGTTGAAGTCGGACCATCCGGTGCTGTCGTGGCCGAACCGCATCGGCTCGGCCGACTTCGACGGCTTCGTCCACGAGCGTGGCCTGTACTTCCCGAAGCCGCCGTTCGCACCCGAGTACCGAGCGCTGCTGCGCTGCGCGGATCCGGGCGACCCGGCTCTCGATGGCGGATTGCTCGTCGCGTCGGTCGGCAAGGGCCGCTTCGCCTACACGAGTTTCGGTTGGTACCGTCAGTGGAAGAACGGCCACGAAGGCAGTCTGCGACTGCTCGCGAACCTCGCGGCGTGGGGTCGGATGGAGTCCCGATGATGCGACGCGGTGCAACCGTGCTGGTTTGGCTCTGCGCCGCGGTCGGCTGTTCCGACGGTGACTCGCGGCTCCCGCTGGTCGTGTACTCGCCTCACGGCGAAGACATCCTTCGCGACTTCGAACAGCGCTTCGAGCAGGCCCACGCCGACGTCGACGTGCAGTGGTTCAACATGGCGCCGCAGGACTGCTACACGCGCATCCGCGGCGAGCGCGAGCGGCCGAGTTGCGACGTTTGGTGGGGAGGCCCGGCTCCGACGATGGCGCTCGCGGCCGAAGACGGACTGCTCGAGCCGTTTGCTCCGAGCTGCATCGACGCGATCCCGGCCGAGCACCGTGACGCGAAGAACCGCTACATCGGTCAGTTCCTGTTGCCGCAGGTCATCGTGCGCAACCGCGATCGCCTCGACCCGAAGGACGCTCCGCTCGATTGGGACGATCTCGCCGGCCCGGCTTGGAAGGGCCGCGTGATCCTGCGGTTCCCGCTGCCGTCGGGCGGCATGCGCACGGCGTTCTGCGCGCTGATCGACTGGAAGTCCGCGGGCAGCGGCGATCCCGCCGCGGGCTTCGCCATGCTGACGGCGCTGCATCGCAACACCAAGCGCTACGCGACCGACCCGACCGAGCTGTTCGAAGCGATCACGAAGGACGAGGCCAACGTCGTCTCGGTCTGGAACCTCACGGACGTGCTGTTCCAGCACGCGCGTTACGGGTACCCGCTCGCAGCCGTCGTCCCGCGCAGCGGCTCCCCGGTGCTCGTCGACGGCATCGCGCTCGTGCGCCGCGCGGACGCCGACCCGCGGCGCGCGCAACTCGCTCGCGAGTTCGCCGAGATGGTGATGTCGTTGGACGCGCTCGACCTGCTCATGAACGACCACTTCCGCATCCCGACGCGCACGGACGTGCCGGTCGAGCGCAAGCCGCAATGGCTGCGCGAGCTCACGCTGCTCCCCTTGCCCTACGACGCCGCGCGCGCCGCGAGCCGCGAGCGCGAGTGGATGACGCACTGGGAACGGTCGATCAAGCCGCTGGCGCGGGAGTGAGGCGGCGTGCTCGCGTCGTTGCGTCGCGGCATCCCGATCGCACTCGCGCTGATCGTGCTGTGCGGCTACGTCGCTTGGCCGCAGATCGCCGTGTTGCTGGAGTCGTTCCGGCACGACGGCACCGTCTCGCTCGCGGGCTGGCGCGCACTGTTCGACCTCGAGCGACCGCAGGACCTGCGCGCGCTGTGGAACTCGGTCTGGGTCGCGCTGGTCTCCGTCCTGCTCTCGGCCATCGTCGGCGTGCCGCTCGCGATCGTGTCGCGACGCTTCGCGTTCCCGTTGCGCGCCTGGCTCGCACCGGCGCTGTTGTTGCCGCTGTTGCTGCCGCCGATCGTCGGCGTGCTCGCGTTCAAGCAATTCCTGTTCGGTGAGTACGGCATCGTCCCGCACGCGTTGCGCACCGCGTTCGGCGTGGACGTCTTCCTCGACGGCTACACCGGCGTGCTGGCGCTGCATGCGTACTCCTTCTTCCCGTTCTTCGTCCTGTTCGTGAACGCCGCGCTCGAGCGACTCGATGCCGCGCAGGAAGAAGCCGCGCGGTCGCTGGGCGCGTCGCGTTCCGTCGCGTGGCTGCGCGTCACGCTGCCGGCGCTCGTGCCCGCGCTGCTCGGCGCCGGCGCGCTGACGTTGCTGAACTCGATGGGCTCGTTCTCGGCGCCGTTGTTCTTCGCCCCCGATGCCGATCTGTTGACGCTGCGCATCTACAACCTGCGCGAGGACGATCCGGAACGCGTCGCGGTGCTGTCGACGATCCTCGCGCTGTCGGCGCTCGCGCTGTTGTGGCCGATCCTGCGTCAACGGTCCGACGCGCTCGGCAGCGGCACCAAGGGGACACCGGCGAGCGCGCGCGTGGTTCGCTCGGGACTCGCGCGGTTGCTGGCCGGCATCGCGGTGGCGTCGACGTGCGTCGTCCTGGTCCTGCCCCATCTCGCGATCCTGGTGCTGTCGTTCGGGGCGGATACCGGCGCCGCGGGTTCGGTGCTGCCCACCGCGTTCACACTCGACCATTACGTGCGCGTGTTCGGTGAGGATGCCTTCCGCCGACCGCTGTCGAATTCGCTGTGGATGTCGGGGCTGGCCACCGTCGTCGACGTGCTGATCGGGCTGTGGATCGCGGCATTGCTGTGGCGTGGGCGCAGCGTCGCACGTCGTTGGATCGAAGTCCTGGCGCTGTTGCCGCTCGCGCTGCCCGCGACCGTGATCGCGTTCAACCTGCTCGAGACCTTCGCGAGATCGAGTGCACTCGCCGGCGGCCAAGTGCTCGCGGGCACTGTCTGGTTGCTGCCGCTCTGCTACGCGATCCGCAACCTGCCCCTGACGGTGCGCGCGACGCAAGCCGCGTTCGCTCAACTCGACCCGCAGTTGGTCGAGGCGGCCTGCGGCCTCGGCGCCGGGCGGTTCGCCGCAACGCGTCGAATCGTGTTGCCGCTGCTGTTGCCGGGGCTCGCCGCCGGCGCCTTGTTGGCCCTGCTCTCGGCGTTGTCCGAGTTCACCGCGTCGATCCTGCTCTACGTGCCCGCGAACTTGCCGATCGGCGTCGAGATCTTCAATCGGCGCTACAACCGCGCGCTCGGCGAGCCCGCGGCGCTGTCGTGCTTGCTGTTGGTGGCCCAGGCGCTCGTCGTCGTGGTCGGGAACCGCTTGGTCCGACTGGGCCGTGGGACGTAATCCCGTTCCCAGGCCAATGTTCAACGAGGCCGAACCTTTGCCGGGCACGTGCGTCTACAGCATGGAGGTGGGCCCGACTGCGGGACTACACTCGCTCGCCATCGACCCGCCCCTCGGGTCCGTTCCCTGACTCGTCTCGTTTCTAATCCTCGCGGCCCGGCTCGGCGCCGGTCCGTCTTACTTCTCTGGGAGGCATCTGAATGTCGCTGCATTCATCCCGGACGCGTGGCCTAGCCGCGTTCGTCGGGCTCTTCGTGTTGGGCGGCTTGGCCGTCGCGACCGTCGTGCCCCGTGACCTGTCGAAGCAACTCGAGTTGATCAAGGCGAACGACGGCGGCATCGTCGTCTACGGCAACATCACCAGCGCGAAGTCGGTTCGCCTCGCGGCGACGCCGGAGCTGCCCTGGACGGCCCTCACCGTCCACGTCGAGACGGCGATCGCACCGTCGACGACGAGCGGTGACCTCACGGTGTACTTCCCGGGTTTCGCGGACGAACGCCTCACGATCTCCCCGCCCGAGGAGGAGACGCGCGTCGGCGAGAACGTCGTGCTGTTCCTGTCGACCGATCCCGCCGTGCGCGCGATCGACCCGACCGCGTATCGGATCGACTCGTTCGCCGAGTCGTTCCGTACGCAGAAGAACCGCAAGGGCGAGGTCATCGTGCTCGGCGAAGGCGCCGGTTCGGCGATCGAGTCGAACGTCAAGTTGAACGACCTGCAGCCCGTGGTCTCGAGCACGTACGACGCGCTCGTCAAGGCCACCAAGAAGTGAACGACAAAGGAGCACGATCCATGAAACTCCAACTCTCCTTCGTCGCGTTCGCCGCCGCCGCGCTGTTTTCTCTGCCGACGCTGTCGACCGGCTACTCGCTGATCGGCGGCAACCTCGGCATCGGCACGTCCGGCAACGGCTACCAGCGTGACTTCCGCATCTTCAACAACGCGGCCGATTCGACGGCCAACGACAACGGCACGACCAGCGCGAGCTACCCCGGTGCGACCGGCGCCAAGCAAGCGGTGTGGAAGGCCGGCGAGGTCTGGAACTCGAACAAGGACGGCAACGCCAACTTCGACTTCGACTTCCAGGGCTCGGCGACCGCGGCGGGTGGTCTGAACGGCAACACGTTCTCGTGGGGAACGTCGGGCTGCTCGGGCGGCACGCTGGCCTACACGCAGACGCCGATCTCGGACGGCTGGAACATCCTGATGTGCGAGAGCTGGACCTGGAACGACGGCCCGACCGTCTCCGGTGGCCAGATCGACATCCAGGGCGTCGCCGCGCACGAACTCGGCCATGCGCTCGGCCTCGGTCACTCGGCCGTGAGCTGCTCGGGCTCGTGCGTGAACGTCACGACGATGTGCCCGACGATCTGCGGCACCGGCGTCGAACAGCGCTCGCTGCAGGCCGACGACAAGAGCGGCCTCGCGGCGATCTACGGCGCGAAGCCGGCGAACAAGCCGACGATCACGGGACTCTCGGGCTCGTTCCTGACCGGCGGCACGCTGGTCATCACGGGCACGAACTTCCCGTCGACGGTGAACGTGAAGTTCTCCGCGGCCACGACCACGAACACGGGCACGATCCCGGGCGTGGTCTACAACGTCGCGGCGACGACGACGTCGGTGTCGGTGACGATCCCGGCGACGGCCGTCGACGGCAACGTCCTGGTGTGGGCGCCGAGCATCAGCCGCTTGTCGAACCCGTTCCCGATCGACATCGGCAGCAGCGGCGGCGGCGGTGGCCCGTGCGGCACGATCGCGAACTACGGTTCGGGCTCGGTCGGCTCTCTGTCGGGCACCGTGGCGAACATCGCCACGAACGGCACGAGCCCGTCGGCATCGAACACGAACTTCGCGCTGACGCTGACCGGCGGCAACGCGAACCAGACGTGCTTGCTGCTGTCGAGCCCGGGCCAGGCCACGGCTCCGCAACTTTGGGGCACGCTCTACGTGCGGTTCCCGTACACGTCGACGAACGTCGGCGCGACCACGGCGACCGGCACGAAGTCGCAGGTGATCCCGGTCTCCGCGGCGATGGTCGGCACGACGCAGTACTTCCAGTACCTCGTGTTCGATCCGTCGGCCGGCTACCAGCACACCGGCGGCTTGCGCGTGACCTACTGCCCGTGACGATCGACTGATCGATCGGCCCCAGGCGGCTTCAGAAACGACGAGCCCCGCGCATCCTCGAGGATGCGCGGGGCTCGTTCTTCGTCTGGTGCACCCGTCGCGAGTCGAACGCGAAACCTTCGCCTTCGGAGGGCGACACTCTATCCAATTGAGCTACGGGTGCGTTTGGTGCGGGGAAGTGTACGGGCTCGCGCGCCGCGCCTCAATCGTCGGCGCGCGAACCCACGCATCACTGTTTCGCTTGGAAGCGGATCCCGTCGGGTCCGACCACGACCGCGTTGACGCCATAACCACTGATGTGCTTCTCGATGACGTCGTCGCTGGGGATCTCGAACTTCCGCATCAGCTCCATCATGCGCTTGGTGTCGGCGTCGGCGTTCTCCGGGTCATCGCGCATCATCGCCGGCATGGCGCCGATCGACGCCCGCAGGACCGCCGCGACCGACTTGATGCGCGCGGCTTCCTCGGTGACGGTGAACATGCTCGCCGACTTCGGCATCGCGTCGATCAATTCCGCGACGGCGTCGTTGCCGAGCAGATTCGGAAGTTCGCTGCTGCCCGCGGAGCGTCGCAGCACGGCTTGCAGCAACTCCGACGACAGCGAGAACACGAGCAGTTCGTCCGTGAAGGCGAAGTTCGCGGCGCCCACTCCCGGGATCGGCAACGAGTCGATGTTGACGCCCTGGAAATCGGTGCGCTTGCGTCCCGCGGCCATGCCGGACTTCGTCAACAGGTCGTCGACGAGCGTCGCCAACTTCTTTCCGTCGGCGAGCCGCACGATGACGGCGAAGTTGCTCGGAGCGTCCTCGGTGCCGGGCAGACCCTGCATCTCGTCCTCGACCGGAGCCGTGAACCACGCGACCTCGTGCCCGAGGTTCGCGAGCAGGTCGTCGCGGATCGACAGGCCGATGTCCTGCTCGACCATCGACAGATTGAGGTTCAGGTCCTCGTCGGTGATCGCGCCGAGGTCCTTCATCGTCGACGTGATGCGCTCGAAGCCGGCCTTCAGATCGAAATGCACGTCGTACGCGTCCACCGCCGTCTCGGGAACCAATTCGAACAGCCCTGGCTCGCCCGCGGGCAGCAGCGCGGTCAAGCACGACACGATCGCGCCCTGACCACTCCAATCGAGGCGCGCCTGCGATTCGCCGGCGCTGACGATGTTCTCGGAGAACATCGAGATCACGCCGAGTCCGTCGAGGCCGAGCCCGTCGAGCACCTTCTGCTGCTCCGCATCCTGCCCCTCGAGCGCGATCAGTGCGCGGACGCGCGAAACGAGCGAGGGTGTGTCGACGAACGCGCGCATGCCGACGCGCTCGTCTGCGGCGAGCGAGCGCGAGAACGCGTCGCCGTCGACCAGCGCATCGTCGGGAGCGGTGTTCAGCCCTTCGACGATGGAACCGAAGTGATCGCGGTCGGCGACACTCGCCGACGCGATGACGGAGACGAACACGTTGCCGGCCAGACCGAAACGCACCTGCATGCGGTCTTCGTCCTGCGCGTCGCCGAGATCGAGCACCGTCACTTCGACGTCACCCGCGGTGTCGGCGCTGCGAGTGAACTTGCCGGTCGCCGCGGCCTTCTCGAGCGCGCGGTCGATCTGCGCGATCACGGCTTCGCCGCCGTCGCCGACGTCGGCCAGCACGCAGAACGCGCCGCCCATCGTCACCGACCGCTCACCGGTCTTGCGCGGCTCGGTGAGTTCGAGGACCGCGAGTCCGAGTGGCCCCTTGACCGCGTCGAGCAGCGCGAACGGGTCGTAGCCGGCTTCGCGCACCGTCATCTCGGACATCAGGTCGAACCAGCCCGTCGCCGCCTCGCGCATCGGCGCACACGCGTCGTCGCGCCAGAGATCGCCGAACTTCGAGGTCGAAAACCCCTCGCGCATCTTCGCGAGATCGTCGATGCCGACGAACGCGACCGTGCCATCGGGCAACGCGCGCTCGAAACCCTGAGCGGCGACGACCGGCGCGAATCCGGCGACGGCGAGGCAGAACCCCGCGAGAAACGTGGAACGTGGACGCATGGGGCTCACTCCTGCGGGTAGACGAGGACTCGGTCGTGGACCAGGATCGCGATGTCGTTCTTGCCGTCGCCGGTGACGTCGCCGAGCGCGATCTCTCGCGGCTCGGGACGACCTCCGCCGTCGCCGCGGTCGAAGATGCGCTCTTCGAACACCGGGAACTTCAGCGCGTACTCGATGCGATTGGCGCGGACGGCCGCGATCGCGATGAGGTGGTGCGCGCTCTCGATGAACACGGCATCGGTCTCGCCGTTGCCGTTGACGTCCCCGAGCGTCAGTTCGAACGGATAGCCGTCCTTGATCGGCAGATCGAAGTCCGCGATCGTCTCGAGCACCGCGTCCGAACCGCCGTTCTGGATCATGCCGTAGCGGTCCTTCGCGACCAGCAGCACGTCGGTCGCGCCATTGGCGTCGAGGTCGGCGAAGCGAACGTGCGCGCCGACGAGCTCACCGAGATCGACGCGCAAACGCTCCTTCGCGGCACCGTCGACCAACTGCAGGACGACGAGTTCCGCGGCGCGCTTGTCGACCACGACGATCTCGGCCTTCTTGTCGCCGTCGAGGTCGGCGAAGCCGGCACTCGTGAGTTCGGCGGCCGGCGACTCGAGGTTGTACTGAGCGACGACCTTGGGCAGCTTGTCGGTGCCGAAGTAGAGCGAGCGCGCGAAGTTCGGGCCGGGCACGAGCAGTTCGTTCTGTCCGTCGCCGTCGACGTCGCCGTACGCCAGCGCGGCCTTCGTCACACCCTTCAGGATGCCGATGCCGGGCAGTTCCTTGGTGCCGAAGTCCGTGAAGCCCTGGCCATCCGCGTTGCACCCGAAGATGCGCGGCAGCTCGCCCTTCACGAACAGCATCAAGTCGTTCTTGCCGTCACGATTGACGTCCGCGATCAGCAAGTCGGTCGGATCGGACTTCACGTCGGTGACCTCGACCGTCAGGTTCGGCGTGCCCTTCGCATCGAGCCGCGCCACCGAGACCTTGCGCTTGCTGCCCTTGCCGTCGGCGAGCACGGCCCAGGTCTCGGCCTTGCCATCGCCGTCCTGATCCGCGACTTCGAGCGAGAGCAACGTCTGACCGCCCGGGATCGCGAGACCGTTCGGGAACGCGACCTTGCCGTCCGCTCCGATCGCGCATTGACCGATCGCCTCTTCGGCCTGCGCGGCGATCACGAGGTCCGCCTTCCCGTCGCCGTCGACGTCGCCGACGCGCGGATTGGTCACGCCGTTCATCGACGGGAACGCCGTGAAGCGCTGACCCGCCAGCAAGTCGGAGTAGACCACGATGCGCGCGGCCGAGGGCTCCGCGACCACGAGTTCGGGCCGGCCGTCGCCATTGAGGTCGGCGAGCACGTCGGCGCGCTTGTCGGCGTCCTTCATCGGCTCGAACGGCACCACGCGCACGGACGAGAGCTTGAAGCCCTGCTCGCCCTCGACGGACTTCGTCGCGAGGCGCATCGTCGCCACGCGGCCCGAGCGCCTACGGATCGCCGCGACGTCGGCCTTCTTGTCGCCGTTCAGGTCGGCGACTTCCCACGCGCGCACTTCGGCGAAGCGCGAGGTCAGCTCCGGGCCGAACGCGAACGCACCCTTGCCGAAACGCCAGCGGAACGGCCATTCGGTGCCCGGCACGACGTAGACGAGGTCGACGCGACCGTCGCCGTCGAGTTCGCACACGTACAGCGAACCCGGGTCCTTCTGCGCATTCGGCAACTTCAGCGCCTCTTCCAGCCGACCCTTGTCGTTCTGCTTGAAGAAGTACGTGGTCTCCTTGCCGAGCACGACCACGTCGTTCTTGCCGTCGCCGTCGACGTCGACGACCGTGATCGCGCGGCCGGACGCGGACAGGTTCTCGACGTCGAAGCGCACCGCCCGCGTGAACGAACCCTTGTCGTCCTTCGACACCACCGACAACTTGCCGGAGTCGCCGCAGTACAAGAGCTCGGCCTTGCCGTCGCCGTCGACGTCTCCGATCGCGATCGCGCTGACTTGCTCTTCCGTCGCGTAGCTGTCGCGCTTGAAGAACACTTCGTCTTGCAAGTCGTTCGTGACGTTGCCGGTCGATTCGAGCTTCGGGTCGGCCGCGCCGGCATCGCCCGGAGCGCGCTGGATCAGGAACTCGATCTTCGAGCGACCGTTGTTCACGGTGACGATGTCCTTGCGACCGTCGTCGTTGACGTCGGCGACCGTCAGGTCGCTGAGGCCCTCGTTGACCTTGGAGTTGATGATGCCGCTGAACCCGTAGTCGCGGTGCAGTTCGTTCCACGTCTCGGTCTCGCCGCCCTCTTGCCGGGCCACGCCGTGTGCGGCGACGGCGACGGAGAAGGCGGTCACGAAGCCCACTCGGAGGAGCGAGCGCGATCGCGTCGTGTTCATGCGGTGGTTTCCCGTGCGAGAAGGTGCCTAGGCGAATCGAAGTCGGGAAAGACTAGAGAAGGAGGCTGGGAGAGGAAAGGTGGCCGCTGTTGCGGAGCAGGGTTCCAGGATTAGAATCCTGCGCTTCGTCGTAGCCGGAGGACTTCCATGCGCGCCATCGCCTTCGCATTCGCCCTCGCCGCCCTCTCCACGACCGCCTTGGCCGTCGAGGAGATCACGCTGGCCGACGGCAAAGTCGTCCGCGGCGAGGTGTTGAAGGAGACCGCGGAGAAGGTCTTCGTCGACATCGGCTTCACGGTGCTCGAGATCCCGATCGCGGACATCACGGCACGCAAGGACTTGTCGAAGGTCGAAGCCGCGCCGCAAGAAGGCGCCGAGACGAACAAGGGCCTGTGGTCCGAAGCGCAGCTCGTCGAACTCTCGGTCAAGGAATGCGTGAAGAAGGTCGGCGATGGCGTCGTCATGGTGAAGACGACGAGCGGTCTCGGCTCGGGCTTCATCATTCGTGAGGACGGCTACATCATCACGAACAACCACGTGGTGCAGGGCGAGGTCGACATCTCGGTGACGATCTACAAGACCCTGTCCGACGGGCAGATCGACAAGAGGGTCTACGAGAAGGTGAAGTTGATCGCGATGAACCCCGTCGTCGATCTCGCGCTGCTCAAGATCGACGAGAAGGAACTCGGCGACGACAAGTTGCAGAAGGTCCACCTCGGCAAGATCGAAGAAGTCTCGGTCGGGCAGACGGTGTTCGCCGTGGGTTCGCCGCAAGGCATGGAACGCTCGGTGTCGCAGGGCATCGTCTCGATCAAGAACCGCGCCGCGAACGGGATCGTCTACATCCAGACCACGACCGCACTGAACCCCGGCAACTCGGGCGGTCCGCTGTTCAACAGCAAGGGCGAGGTCGTCGGCGTCAACTCGTGGAAGCGCCTGTTCTCCGAGGGTCTGAACTTCGCGATCCCGATCGACTACGTGAAGCACTTCATCGAGAACCGCGACGCGTTCGCGTACGACCGGGACAATCCGAACAACGGCGTGCGTTACAACGCGCCGCCGCGTCGCCCGAAGACCGAAGAACCGAAGAACTGAAGTCCCGCAGAAGAGAACGAAGGCGCACCTTGGGCAAACGAACCCCGAATCCGCGCCCGGCGCACTCCGCCGCGGCGACGAAGCTCCGCGTCGGCGTGCTCGTCGCGCGCTACAACGCCGACATCACGGCAGGTCTGTTGCGCGGTGCCGCCAAGGCCCTCGCCGAGATCGGCGTGAAGAACAAGCGCGTCGAAGTGCATGAGGTGCCGGGCTGCTTCGAGTTGCCGCTGGTCGCGCGTGCACTCGCGAAGTCGCGCCGCGTCGACGCGGTGATCGCGCTCGGCTGCGTGATCGAAGGCGACACCGATCATTACCAGCACGTCTGCGAGCAGACCGCGTCCGGCCTCATGCGCGCCGGACTCGACGGCGGCATCCCGATCGCGTTCGGCGTGCTGACGACGAAGACGCGCGCGCAGGCGCTGGCGCGCGCCAAGGACGACGCGGCCAACAAGGGCGCCGAAGCCGCAGCCGCCGCCGTCGAAACCGTACTCCTCCTCGAACAGATCCGGAAACGCTGAACGTGGCCATCCGCAAGCGAACGCGAGCGCGCGAACTCGCGCTCCAGCATCTCTACACGGTCGATCTGCGCGGCGCCGACGACGCCGAGAACTTGGCCGCGTGGCTCGAGACCCAGACCAACGACACGCGCATCCGCGCGTTCGCGGCCGACGTCGCGACCGGTTGCCTCGAGCACCAGGCCGCGATCGACACCGAGATCAAACGCGTCGCGAAGAACTGGGACTTCCACCGCATCGCCGTGGTCGACCGCAACATCCTGCGGCTCGCCGTCTACGAAATGCTGCATCGCGGCGACATCCCGCCGCGCGTGACGCTGAACGAAGCGATCGAGCTGGCCAAGCGCTTCTCCACCTCCGAATCGGGCGGCTTCGTCAACGCGCTGCTCGACAAGATCCGTGCCGATCACAAGCTCGATCCCGACAAGGCACGCGCGCCGGCGCGCAGCGCGGTCGAGCCCGACGGCGAGATGGAAGACGTCGCGCAGAACGCGGACGATTGAGCGAACGCGCGAACCCGCTGGCACGACCGCGGGGCCGCGAGCGAAGCGAACCGACTGGGCGAGACGCCGATGTTCAAGAAGCTGTTCGAAGGTCTGAAGAAGACGCGCGACGCGCTCTCGCTGGGCTTGCGCACCGTGCTGTCGATCGGGCGCGACCTCGACGACGAGACGCTCGATCGTCTCGAAGAGACGCTCTACACGGCCGACCTCGGTCCGAGCGCGACCGCGATGATCGAGAAGGCGCGCAAGGCCTACAAACTGCGCGAGATCAAGACCACCGACGACGTCATGGTCTTCCTGCGCAAGGAGATCGAGGATCGCCTCGGCGAACGCTCGGAACTCGAACTGCGCGGCGTGCCCCCCACCGTCGTGCTGATGGTCGGCGTGAACGGCAGCGGCAAGACCACGACGATCGCGAAGCTCGCGCGTCACTTCACGCAACAGGGCAAGAAGGTCGTGATCGGCGCCGGTGACACGTTCCGCGCGGCCGCGGCCGAGCAGTTGCAGATCTGGGCCGATCGCGTCGGCGCGACGCTCGTACGCGGCAAGGCCGGCGCCGATCCGGCCGCGGTCGCGTTCGATGCCGCCGAGAAAGCCGCGACCGAGAAGGCGGACGTGCTGCTCGTCGACACCGCGGGCCGCCTCGTCACGCAGGCGCACTTGATGCAAGAGCTGTCGAAGATCAGCCGCGTGCTCGGCAAGCGCATCCCCGGCGCGCCGCACGACGTGCTGCTCGTGCTCGATGCGACCACCGGCCAGAACGCGATCCAGCAGGCCGAGAAGTTCAAAGCGGCCGTCCCGGTGACGGGGCTGATCGTCGCGAAGCTCGACGGGTCGGCGAAGGGCGGCGCCGTGGTCGGCATCCGCGAGCGCGTCGGCTTGCCGGTGAAGTTCATCGGAGTCGGGGAGAAGGCCGACGACCTCGAGCCGTTCGACCCCAAGGAATTCGCGCGCTCGATGTTCGAAGGTCATACTCCGTAACGCGTTGGGTTCGCGCCGAACTCACCCGCCGCGCCCTCGCCGCTACAGTCCGAAGTGCTGTCCATCCGATGGACTGGCCCTCGGGGGTCGGTTCGATGGCATTACGAGCACCCAGTATTCGCGTGCTACCACGCGCACTCGCGGCCGCGCTGATGGCGGCCGTGATCGCGTTCCCGTTGGCAGGATGGGCGCTGCATTCGCACGTGCTTCGCGTCGCCACCGCGGCGCTCGTGTCGAACGCGACGATGGGCGCCGAGTCCGTCCTCGATCGCACCGACGAGTTGCGGCGCACGCTCGAGGCGGCGGCATCCACGTGCTCGCGGCGCCTGCTCGACGATCCACCGCAATCGCCGCGCCTCGAGCGCATGCTCGAAGCCATGCTCGCCGCGACGCCGCGGCTCGCCGCGATCGCGGTGCTCGCGCCCGAAGGCCGCATGGTCTTCGCCGTCGCGCCGGACGCCGATGCGTTCGATCCGCTCACGTGGTTCGGTCGCGGACAGCCGCGGCGTTCGCCTCTCGTCGCGCGCGATGCGCAGGGCGAGCCGACGCACCTTTGGCTGCCGCTCGCCGTGACCGGTGAAGCCGACGTTCGACTCGTCGGCGTCGTCGACTCGCGCTCGTTGTTGCCGAGGACGTCGCCGACGCACGACGGTGAGTGCCTGCACCTCGTGCTGCCGACCGCGACCACGGCGGCGACACCGCGCGCGCCCGGCGCGGACCTTCGGCTCGAACTCGACGACCGCTCCGAGTACGTCGCGTTGCGCGTCGAACTCCCGAGTGGACCGCGCGCGATCGATCGCATGACGGCCGCATTGACGATGCCCTTGGTCGCTCTCGGCGCGCTGCTCGTGCTGTTGTTCGGAGTCGCGGCGCGACTCGGCTTCGGTCCGCGCGTGCGTGCAGTCGGCGAACGCCACGCGAGGGTTCGACACGTGTGGTTCGGCCCGCGCGTCGCGGAACAGGCCAACCCGCACAGCGATGCGCCGCGTAGCGGGCCCATCGTGCTGAAGGCCCCGCCCACGGAGATCGCCGACAGCGAACACGCGATCCCCGCGCGCGTCGGCGGCGACGAGCCCGATCAAACACGGTGATGCTCGGGCCGCATGGCCTGACGCCTGTTCGGGCGTCATCCGAGATGGCCGACGCCCGCTCGGGCGTCGAGGCGAGCCGGGGGCCAACGGCCCCCGGGCCCCGTCACACAGAGGCCGTAGGCCGTACCGCTTCGCTCGAGCCCGCAGGGCGAAGGCGGGGGGAACTTCGTTCCCCCCGCACCCCCCTCGTTCGACCGCTCGCGGTCGAACGACCAAAGGGGGCTTCACACACGAGCGAAGCCCCCCTTTGGAAACCCCCGCGCCCTTGAGTCGCGCGTGAGACTTCACGCCAAGGGACGTCGTGAATGGGCTCTCGCGGCGGCCGTTCGCCTTCTCACAAGGGCGCAGGGGTGGCTTGTCGAGGGCGTGAGTGGCGACCCCTGTCCATCTCACCCAAGGTGACGTACTGACGAGACGTGTAGAGCGGATCGCCACAGCTGCGGCGGGCTGCTGAACGGCCGCCGCGAGAGCCCATTCACGACGTCCGTTGGCGACGGAGTGGTTACTAGGACGCGCGAGCTTGAACCCGAGGGAGAACTGCGGCTCGCGCTTCGCGCTCCGCGGTGGCGATTGAAGGAGTGGGGACAGAGCAGATGAGGGGACTGTCCCCACCCGAGCTCGACGGCCATGACGGGGACGGAGGCGGGTCTGTCCCCGATGTGTCCCCCGACGGCAACCTCGTCCAGGTGCCCCGTGTTCACCAGGCGCGAGCTCCGCTCGCGGTACGAAAAGCGAAGCGCCCCCGCGCTCCCCGTTCAATCCCGCGCAATCCCGTTCAGTCCCGTGCAGTCCCGCGCCAATCCCATGCAGTCCCGTTCAGTCCTGCGCGGCGCTCGGCGAACTCGCTCACGACGTCGGTCGCCGCTTCGCCAGGACCTCGAGATGGCTCGCTCGACCGAGCGCCGACGGGATCGCCTGGAGCTTGCGCTCGAGGTCGAACACTTCGCGCCGCACCTTCGGGTCGTCAAGGCGATCGCGGAAGTTGCGCAACGGCAGGACGGTCTTGCCGACGACGTCGACGACATCGAAGCCCGCCTTGTCGAACACGTCGCGGATCTCCTCCGCCGTGTACATGCGCGTCGCGAAGCGCTCGTCCTTCGTGCCGCCGAGCCACACGGTCTTGCCGTCCTTCGCAAAGCGCGCGAGCGCGTCGAGATCGCCCCGCTCGAGGAAATGCTCGAGGCCCGCGAGCTTCTGGTCGACGGTGCCGAGGAAGATGCCCCCGGCCGTCATGCGCTTCGCGAGCGAGCGCAACGTACGCACGGGATCGTCGACGAACGAGAGGATGTCGCCGATCGCGATCACGAGCGCGTAGGTCTTCGTCGTCAACGTCGCGATCTGCTCGAGGCCGCCGTGGAAGAACTCCGGCGCGACGCGTGGCTTCTCGGACTCCATGCGCGACCGCGCCTGATCGAGCATGCCCTGCGACATGTCGAGGAAGTCGACCGCGAACCCCGACTTCGACAGCCGCGCCCCGAACCAACCCGTGCCACACCCCGCATCGAGCAACGGATGCGCGAAGTCGCGCGGCAAATGCGGCTTGACGTGCGCGAGCGTGAGATCACGCAGCAGCAGGTGGTACGGATCGTCGTCGTAGATCGCGTCGTAGCGACCACTGATGCGATCGTGGAAGCGCTCGTTGGTGTTCTTGGGCATGGGGGTCGGAAGAACATAACGAACCGGCGAGCCGTCGCCGTCAGTCGACAGCTCGGAACACGAACCTTCCGCGCTCGGATCGCGACGTCGTGCGGAACTGCGCTCGATGCGTGCGGACGCCCGCGCCGCCTGCCTCCTCGGGCAGATCGATCCGGACCTCGAACTCCCGATGTTCGGGAAGCGCGATCGTGCAGCCGGCAACCGAGAAGATCGACCTCTCGTGCTCGGACCGCGGATCCATCGGATCGACGAAGCGACAGCGCGCACCGACGATCGGCAACCCTTCACGATTCGTCACCGAAAGCTCGACGAGCTGGGCGGGATGCATCACGAGAGTGACGCCATGCATCCCGAGCTCGACGCTCGCGGTGGCCGCGGTCATCGGTCGGGTGTCGACGTAGGGGTCGCGTAACTGCGCCGACAACTCGTACGTTCCCGACTCCAACCGATAAAGGCAGAAGGAACCGTCGGATCGCGTGAAGACTTCGACGTCCTGAGCGGCGGCAGTGCCGGGCCGATGTGCCGTCACCGCGGCGATATCGACGGGCGCACCCGTGGCGTCCCTCACCCACCCACTGATGTCGGGGCGGACGTCGATGCGAGCTTCGAACATCGCGGAGCGCTGCGAGGCCTCGGCGACGACGACCACCTGCTCGATGAGTCCGTGAGCTGGGTCGAACAGCCGAAGCAGGACGTCGCCGTAGCCGAGCGTGCGGAAACAGAACCAGCCGTCCGGATCGGTCCGCGTCGTTTGGACGTCGACCGCGAAGAGCCCCTCCAAACTCTCGTTGGGTGCGATCTGTTGCAGCAGCGGAGGGTGCGGGATCGCGAACACGTCGATTCCGGGCAATGGTCGATCCGCCGCATCCAGGACTCGGCCGTAGATCGTGCGAGCGTCCGCAAACACGACAGCACCAACGTCCTCGTCCGCGACATCGGCACGACGCGCAGGAACCAGCGTCGACTGCGAGGCGTATCGCGCATCGTCGGGCAGCAAGAGATGCCGCGTGTCCGGCCGCAAGTCATCGAACTCGAATCGACCTCGATCGTCCGTGACCGCGATCCGCAGATCGGCCTTCGGGAATCCGTCGGGGAATCGACGCGTGGGATGCTCGGCGTCGGGCTGCTCGGACCGCGCGAGGATGCGAAGTCCCACGATCGGCTCGCCCCGCTCGTCGACCGCCTGACCGCGCACGACTCGCGCCGGCTCGAGTTCCACGAGGAGTTCGACGTCACGAGCTTCGCCGGGCGCGAGCGCGGGAAACAACGTCCGGTAGCCGTACCCGGGTGCTTCGATCCAGAGGTATCCGAACTCGAGCTTGTCCGCGGCGACGTACGTCGTCCGGAATCGGCCGTCCGCGTCGGTCCGGAGCGCGATCATCCCATTCAGCATGCCGAGTTCGGCTCCGACGACGGGATCGCGCGAGCGCGCGTCCACGACGCGACCATGCAGCTTCACGGCGTTGCCGAGCGTGACGTCCAACACGTTGGCACGTCCAGGAAGCGGCGTGACCCCGACCGCGTGGAGCTCGAATCCCTCCGCGACCACGATCGCGAGGAGAGGTGCGTTCGGGAGCCCGTCGACGCGGAATCCGCCGACTGCGTCGGTCCGCGCCGATGCAAGCCGGCGGACGTCGGAAACGCTCGATCGCATGAGTTCGATCGACGCGCCTTCGATCGGTTCACCCGTCGCGATCGACTTGACGGTCCCGACCAGACTCGCGGGCGGTTGCAAAGTGATCCGATCACGATCCCCACTGAGACGCTGGCGCAGTCGTTCGGTCGGGTGGTTCGGGGCTTCGATCGAGACGTCGAACATCAAGCCTCGTGGACTCTCGATCGATGCGAACCCGGACGCGTCGGTCGTTGCCTCACCGAGCAGACGCGCGATCGGACTGGAGTTCTGCACCAACACGAGGATCTCGGGCCGGACGACGTGCCACTCCGCGCGGACCGTGGCGCCCTCGACAGCACGTCCCGCGTCGTCCCGAACCTCGACGTCGTACGTGGCGGTCGGAGTACCGGGCGGCGGGCCGACGTCGTCCTCGACGGCGCGGCTGCTGCGAACTCCGGAATCCAACGCCATTGGTGCGGAAGCCGCGGACTCCACACTCGCGGCCTCGCGCTGCGCGTCGCGCAGTGCGAAGTTCCGATCGGGCTCACGATCTGCCGGTCCGAAGAGGACCCATGCAACAACGCCCAGGATGGCCACGAACGCGATCCCGCGCGACACCCGACTCCGGGATCGCACCGGCTCCGCGTCTGCGTGAGTCTCACCCTCCTCCGCCCCCCCATCCACCCCCCGCCACCCCGCCCGCCCCATCCCCCGGCCGCTTCCCCAACGGCATCAGCATCACGATCCACGCCTTGCGGTCGCCGTACTTGCGATCGAAGCGCTCGCGCAATTGGTCGAGGCCGCGCTTCAGGCGCGAGCGCACCGTGACGTCGGGAATGCCCAAGCGCTCCGCGATTTCGACGCTCGACAGGCCCTCGAAGTACGACAGCAGTACGACGTCGCGGTAGTGCGGCGCGAGTTCGAGCACGAACTCGACCAGCAGCCGCTGCGCCTCCGCGCGTTGGGCGAGATCCTCGACCGACTCCATCGTTTGCGGGACCTCGGCGGCTTGCTCGCGCCGCGTGCGGCGTTCGTTGCCGCGGGCGCGCTCGCGCACGAGGTTGCGCAGGATCGTCGCCAGCCACGGCTTCAACGGCCCCGGTTCCTTGGGAGGCGTGCGCAGAGCCGCGACCCACGTGTCCTGCGCCAAGTCCTCGGCAAGAGCCGGATCGCGCACGAGCACGTGTGCCAAGCGGCGGATCCACTCCGCGTGCTCGAGCAGGGTCTGCACCGTCCAATGGGTTTCGGACGTCATGTCTCTCTCCCGGCGAACCGCACGTCGCCCTCTCCATGCCGCGCTCGGGGCTGCGTTGCGCGCAAACTCGTTCGGAACTCGCGGAGATCGCCGGAAGCGGATCCCCCGCCCCGCGTTCACGGTGTCCCTACGGTGTCGACCTGGCGGCGCCGTCATTGCGGCTTCCGCCGTCAAACCCTAAACCGTCGCATCCATGGCTCTCGCATTCCTTTTCTGCGCGCTCGCTTGGTTCGTCGATCCACTCGCGTTCGACGCGTTGCGCTGGAAGACGAGCCTGTTCCTGGCACTCGCACCGCTCGCGTTCGTCGCGTCGTTGTTCGCGGGGCGATTGAAGACCGCGGCGGCCGATGCCCTGCCGCGCGCATTCCTGGCACTGGCCGTGTTCGTGCTGTGGTCGATCTTCGTCGCCGTGCTGAAGAACGAACCCGCGACGCTCGCGACCCGCCCGATCGCCGGCTTCGCGTTGCTGCTCGTCGTCGCCGTGTTGGCGTGGGCCGACGGCTACGAGCGCGCGGCGCGCTGGCCGATCGCGGCGCTGATCGCCGGGATCCCGCTCGCGCTGCTGTGCATCGCCCAGGTGCTCGGTCACGATCCGCTCTACGGCGACGTCAACGCGCGCCACGAAGCCGTCGCGACCTTCGGCAACACGAATGCCGCCGGCGAGTTCTTGGCCCCGCTCGTGCCGCTCGCGGCCGGACTCGCGCTCGGCTTCGGCGCAAGTGCGTGGATCGGCCGGTCCGCAATGCCCCTGCTCGTCTGCGCCGTGGTCCTGACCGGAAGCCGAGGCGCCGCGTTGGCCGCCCTCGTCGCAAGCGCGGCCGTGCTTTGGTTCGGTCAGCGTCGCTTCGTCGGTGATGCACGCCGTCGCGTGCTGCCGATCCTCGTCGCGATGGGACTCGGCGCGCTGTTGCCTGTCTTCGTCGGCGGTACCGATGCGTACGCGTTCAAGAGCGCCGACGACGCCCCGCAGGGCGTGACCTCGCCCGAGTACCGACCGAACGTGCAGCGCCTCAAGCTCGCGCAAGCCGCATGGTCGATGGCGAGTCACGCGCCGCTGCTCGGTCACGGGCCCGGTCGCTTCGAGGCCGAGTTCCCGCCGTTCCGCGACCCCGAAGAAGCGAAGCTCGTCACCGCGTACGGCGCGGTGTCCGAAGCCGAGGATCCACACGACCTCTACCTGCTGTTGCTGTGCGAAGGCGGTGTGCCGGCGCTCGCGCTGTTCCTCGCGTTCGTCCTCGCCGCGCTCGCGGGCATGCGCGCAACGCGGATCCTGCCGATCGCGGACGCGCGCATCCCGATCGCGCTCGCGGTCGGCGGCGCTCTGCTCGCCGTCCTCGGCGTCGGCGTGTTCCGCGGCGTGCTGTCGAATCCGGCCCTGCTCGTGTTCACGTTCGCGTGCGCGGGGCAACTGCTCGCGCTCTCGGACGGCCCGTCGACGGCGAGCCCGACCGTGGGGAAGAAGGGCGCACTGGCCGCGACCGCGTTGTTCCTCGCGATCACGGTCGTGGGCACGCGCGGCTTGGTCGCCGACGCGTACTTCCGATCGGCCGCGAACTTCGCCGGCAAGCCGTCGCTCGATCTGCTGGATCGATCGCTCGAGAGCGCGCGAGCGTGGGACCCGACGCACACCGACGCCATCGAGTACCGCGGCGCACTGCTGACGCGGTTCGCGACGACGACGAAACACATCGATGCCGCGCGAGCGGCATGGAACGGCTTGCTCGCGCAGCGCCCGTACTCGCTCGCCGCGCACCGCGGTCTCGCGCAGTTGGACGCGCGCGCCGGCAACATCGACCGCGCGTGGTCGCACTTGCGACTCGTGCATCGCTTGCGCGAAGGCGCGATGCCGAAACGCCGGGACGCAGCGCTCGCCGCAGTCGTGGCCGAGGACGACGTCGCCTACGCGGCGTTGCTGTCGGACGCGTTCACGCGCGGCATGGCCGACGTCGATGCACTCGACGCGGCGGCGAGAGAGAGAGAGAAGGGCGATCCCAACGCGCGTGCGGCGGCGGCGACGCTGCTCGGTGCCTGGCTCACGAAGGAACCATGGAACGGCGACGTCGCGTATCGCCGAGGCACGATGTTGGAGGGCGCCGACGATGCCCAGGCTCGCGCCGCGTTCCATCGCGCGCACCTCGCGTTCGCGCTCGATCACTTGGCCGCAGCGAAGGTCGCGGACGCGCGCCGCAGCCTCAAGCTCGCGCTGCGCTACGCCGAGTCGGCGGAAGCCAAGATCGTCGAGGCGCTGGCCCAAGCGGCGGAGGACGGCAAACCATTGCCGCCGGAATCGAAGGCGTCGTGGACGCAATGCGACGCGGCGTTCCGCGCGCGCGTATCGCTGCTCGACGCGAACCCGAAGCTGGTCGAAGCGATCGGCGGCCTGACGCGCTGACCGCGATCGACGAGGCACACGCGCGAAGCCGCAGAGGCATTCCCGACGAGCCGCTAGTCGACGCGAAGCCCGTACTTCTGGATCAGTTTCGCGAGCCACCGCGTCGTGATGCCGAGTTCTGCAGCGGCGACCGAGCGCTGCCCGCGTGCACGCTCGAGCGCGGCAACGACGAGTTCCCGCTCGCGAGCCTCGAGGGCGGCCTTCAGCGAAGGCGCCCCGTCACGAGCCGCGGCCCCCCGGCCGCCGCGATCGGGAGGCGCGTCAGCCGCAGCCCTCGCGCCCCTCTCATCCCCCGCGTCCCCATCCCCCCGGAACCCGCACCCCACCAAATCCCCAACGTCGACGACCCCGCTAGCGCTCACGGCGACGACGGCGTTCACCAATCCCTCGAGCTCACGCACGTTCCCGCGCCAATGCGCGCTCGTCAGAGCCGCGATCGCCGCGTCGGTGAACAGCTTGGGTGCGTGTCCGCTCTCGGCGGCGGCGCGCGCGGCGAACGTCCGCGCGAGCAGCGGGATGTCGCCCCGTCGTTCACGCAGCGGCGGCACATCGATCTGGATCACGCGCAACCGATAGAACAGGTCCTGCCGGAAGCGCCCTTGCGCGACCATGTCGGCGAGCGGGCGATTGGTCGCCGACACGATGCGCAGCTTGGCGCGCTTCGGCTTCGCGGCGCCGAGCGGCAAGTACTCGCCGTCCTGGGCCACGCGCAGCACCTTGGCCTGGACGGCGAGCGGCATTTCGCCGATCTCGTCGAGGAACAACGTCCCGCCGTCGGCCGCCGCGATCAAACCGTCGTGGTCCGCGACCGCGCCCGAGAACGCGCCGCGCTTGTAACCGAACAGTTCGGCCTCGACCAAGCCATCCGGCAATCCGGCGCAGTTCACGGCCACGAAACGCCGCCTGCGCCGAAACGACGAATGGTGCAGCGCGCGCGCGACGAGCTCTTTGCCGGTGCCGGGTTCGCCTTGGATCAACACCGACGCGTCGCTGTCGGCGATCCGCTGGACGAGCTCGAGCACTTCGAGCATCCGTCGATCGTTGGTCACGCACTGCCGCGTGGAGTACCGCGCATCGAGGTCGAGGCGCACGCGCTCGAGGTCGCTGCGGACTTCCTCGAGTTCCTCGGAGCGCGCGGCGACGTCGCGCTCGAGGTCGCGCCGCAGTTCCTCGATGTGGTTCAACAGGCGGGCCTTGTCGAGCGCGATCGCCGCGTGTTCGGCCAACGCTTCGAGGTGTTCGCGCGCATGGTCGTCGAACCGATCGACGCGCGTCGGATCGTCGACGTAGATCGCGCCGACGACGCTGCCGCGGCTCTTCAGCGGCGCGCAAGCGACCGACAACAGCGCCAGCTCCGAAATGCTGCGCACCGAGCGGAAGCGTTCGTCGACGCGCGCTTCGGACGTGACGATCGTGCGCCCCGTCGCGAGCACGTCCTCGACGATCGAGCGACTGACTTGGAGAGCCGGATCGAGGATGTCCTCGCGCCGCAAACTACGCGCGGCCACGAACGCGAGCGGTGTGGCGGCCGATTCGCGCACGACCACGAAACCGCGTCGCGCGCCGGCCAGCTCGATCGCGGCGTCGATGATGCGCGACAGCACGTCGCGCACGGCCGTGGCCTCGTTGATCCAGCGCGTCGCCTCGAGTACCTGCTTCAACTTGCGGTTCTGGCGCAACACGTCGGCGCCCGGCGTCGCGCTCTCTTCGGCCGCGACCAACGCGGCGACGAGCCGTCGCGCCGACTCCTCGGCGTGACGATCGGACAAGCGTCGCGCCAAGCGCTCGGCGTCTTGCGCCGCGACTCGACCGCCGCGCGCTTCGGAGCCATCGCCCCGCGTGAACGCGAGCAACGCGAGCCTCGCGTGCAGCAACTTCACGTCGAGAGCAGGACCCAGCTCGAGCACGGCGGCGCCCGCGCGCTCGAACAATCGCCGCGCCTCACCCGCGCGCCCACGCAGGAGCAAGAGGCCGGCGCGCAACACGACCGCGAACGCGCGATCACCGGCATGGCCGCGGCGCCGCGCGCTGCGATGCAGAGTTCGCATGGCGAGCATCGCCGCGGACGGATCGCCCGCTTGGAGCGCCGACTCGGCCACCAATCCGGCCGCGCGCGCGGCTTCCTCGTCGAGTCCCGCGGCCTGGGCCGCCGCCAACGCGCGCTTCGCGAGCACGCGCACGCGGCGCACGTCGCGCTCACGCGCCGCGGTCTGCCCGACGGCGAGCAGGAACACGGCTCGCACGTCCGTGCGCGCCGGTCCGCGCCCGTGCTGCAACGCCTTGTGCGCCGCGCGGCGAGCCGCCTCGAGATCGAGCCGCGCGACGTGCGCGCGATAGAGATTCACGGCCGAGAGTCCCGCGCCACTCGAAGCGCCGACGGCTTCACGCTCGACCACGCTGCGATCGAACGCGGTCGCCGCGCGCTCGGGATCACCGAGCGTCAGCAAGACGGTGCCGATGCCGTTGTGCGCCCAACCGAGACCACGCCGATTGCCGACCCTCTCGAACAGGATCTCGGCGCGCCGGAACGCTTCCAACGCGGAGCGCGCCTCGCCCGCGGCGAACCGCATCCAGCCGTACCGCATCAGCGTGTCGGGCAGCAGTCGCCGATCGTCGACGCGCTCGAGCAATTCGAGCGCGCGCCGCACACGCCGACGCCCGAGAGCGGTGCGCGCTCCTTCGAGATCCCATACGCCGAGCGTCGAATCGAAATGCGCCACGCGACCGAGCCGACCGAGGCTGCGCGCGATCCGGCGCGCCGACACCGCCGCAGCGCGAGCGCGACGCGCGTCGGCGAGGCGCCAGCTCACGGCCATCGCGGTCGCGAACACTTCGAGCATCGGCGCGGAACGCTCCAACGGACGCGACTCGTCGAGCAGCGCGTCGACTTGCGCACGCGCTTCGCTCTTCTCGCCGCGTCCGAGGACGAGCCAAGCCCGCAGCGCTCGCAATGCGCGGACGTCGCCGAGGTCGGTCCGCGCGAGCCCCGCATCGACGACCGCGAGCGCGTCGACCGGACGCGCCGCGCGTTCGAGGACCTGCGCACGTTCGAGCACGAGCGCCAACGCGTCTTGCCCGCGCGTGCGCTCCGCTGCGATCCGCAGGGCAGCATCGGCCTCGCCGACCGCGCCGAGGGCCGCGTGCGCGAGCCCGAGCAACCGCGGCCACCACGGATCACGTTCGGCGCGAGCTCGATCGAGCTCCTCCATGCGTTGCGCGGCGTCGAGCGCGGCGGCGGGTCGACGCGCATCGATCGCGAGCTTGCCCGCCTTGCGCCACAGCGCGTACGCACGCGGATCGCCGAGTTCGCTCGCGAGTTGCGCCGCGGCCCGCACGCGCGTCGTCGAGCGCGGCGATCGCGCGATGCGCACGACCGTTCGCCGACCGATATCGGGCTCGATGGGTCGGCCCCTCAGCAAGCTCGCGCGATCGTGTGGGAAGCGCAGGGCGAGCACGGGCGGAGCGCCACCGTCGTGACGCACGAGCCGTCGCGCGGCCAACTCCAGCGCGGGGGACAGCAAGGTCGCGACCTCGACGCCGAGCGCGACGGCCGCGTCGGTGACCGACAGCGGGCAACCTGCCGCGGCGACGACGGACAGCAGATCGCGCGTCGGGCCATCGAGTCGCGACGTCGCGACCTCGTGCCCGAGCCCGCCGGCAACGTCGAACGCGACCGCATGCAGGCGATCCAGATCCGCGAGCCACGCGCCTCCCGATCGCACGAAGCCACCGCCCGCGGCGAAGCGGGACAACAGCGCGCGTGTCGCCGCGGGGTGCCCTTGCGTCCGACGAACGGTCTCGATCGCGAGCGCTTCGGGGGCGAGCAGTTCGGGCAGAGCGAGTTTGACGAAGCGCGTGACGTCGCGGTCCGTCAGCGGCTCGAGCAACGCGACCGAGTCTTGGGCCAACACGTCGCGCGGCAGACGCAGCACGCATTCGTCGGGATCGCCCGCGACGGCGAGATGCGGCCGCGACGGCGCGCGCGCGAGTTCCGCCACGAACGCGCGAACGTCGCCCCCGCAACGATCGAAGTCGTCGACGCAGACGACCACGCCCGCGGCGTTTCGCGGTCCGAGCGCGGCTTGCGCGTGTTGGAGTCGCGTTCGCGCGTCCAGCACGGCCGCAGGATCGTCGCCGCGCACGAGCACGGCCGGCTGACCTCGCGCGTGCGCGAGATCGACGAGGGCTCCGAGCGCCGCCGACTTGCCGGAACCGTCGCCGCCGGCGACCACGAGCGGCGCGCCGTTCGTGTCGTCGAGGAACTTGAACAAGCGATCGCGCAGCAGGGCGCTGGGCTCGGGCCGCGCGAGGTCGAGCGCGCTCACCGCATCGATCGCGATCGACTCGGCCGCGTCGACGGGGCGGCCGAGTGCGCGGGCCAGCAGGACGCGTGCTTCGGTGGCGTCGCGTGGCCGATGCGCGGGTTCGCGCGCGAGCGCCGCCGCGACGAAGGTCGCCAACGGTTCACTGCGCGGCAGGTTCGGCGGTCCGGCTTCCAGGGCGCGCACGACTTCGATCGCGCTTTCGCCCGGGAACGCCGCGCTGCCCGTCGCGATCTCGTAGGCGAGTGCGCCGATCGCGAACACATCGGCCGTCGGCGAGGGTGGCGCGCCCAGCAGTCGCTCGTGCGCGAGCATCTGCAAGGTGCCGAGCGGCGCTGCTGCATCACCGGGCACGATCGGGTCGATCAAGCGCGCGACGCCGTCGTCCCCGACGACGACGTTCGAGGGCGAGACGTCGCCGTGCGCGAGTCCTCGCACGTGCAGCGCTTCGAGCGCGGCCAGCACGTCGAATACGACGTCGAGTCGGCGCACGCGCGTCAGGCCGCCGTGGATCGCGGCGTACGGTTCACCGCTCGCGTATTCCGTGACGGTGAACACGCCGGCTTCGGTGACCAACAGTTCGACCACGCCCGCCAGACGAGGGTGCCGCACGCCGATCAGCAGTTGCGCGCCGGCGCGCGCGGTCGGCTCGAGGCGGCGTAATACGCGGCGCGCCTGCGTCTCGCGATCGAGCACGAGCCACGGCGCGCGCGGCCCGTCCCCGAGTGCGCGTTCGATCTGGAAGCGTGCGGGGAGCCCGGGCAGCGTCATCGAGCGCAAAGGATACGGCCGCAGGCGGTCGACGCGAGCGACCGAAGCTCCGTCCTCACGACCGAGTTCGCGCCGACCCGGGGACGACAGGGGGCAGAGGTGAGACGGCGGCCCGCGTGCGATCACCGCCGGCAACTCGACGCGGGTACCCGCGTGCGATTGCCGGCGGCAATCGCACGCGCTTTACATCGCGATTGATCCATGACTTGCGCGATCGTGTCCAAACGCTGAACGCGCCGAACGTCCGCGGAGCTATGGCGCGGAGCGAGAACCGTCACTCTTCCCCGGTTTCATGCCGCACGCTCGTCAGCAGAAAACCACTCCGTCGCCAAGGGACGTCGTGAAGTCCCCCGAGTGGCCCAAGGGCGGATGGGATCCCCAAGGGATGGCCCTACAAGCGAGCGGGCCCGCGGAGGCGGAGCCTCCGCACTACACAAGCGAGTTCCCCCGCCTCTTGTTGGGGTCTGGGGCCTTCGGCCCCGGCTCGCTTCGACGCCCGAGCGGGGGTCGGGCCATGCGGCCCGAGCTACTCCTCACATTCCTTGCACAGCCCGAACATCTTCAGCGAGTGCGAGAGCAAGCGGAACTTGTGCCGCGTCGCGGCCTCCTGTTGCTTGGTCTCGATCTCGTCGTCGCTGAACTCGAGGATGTCGCCGCAGCGCAGGCAGATCATGTGGTCGTGGTGTTCGCGGCCGTGAACCGGCTCGTAGAACTTCGCCTTGCGTGCACCGATCTCGAGCTCGTCGAGGAAGTGCGCGTCGACCAACAGCTTCAGCGTGCGGTAGACCGTCGCCTTCGACACGTAGGTCTTCTCGCGACGCAGCACGAGGTAGAGATCCTCGGCCGCAAAGTGCTTCGGCATCGAGAACGCGCGCTTCACGATCTTCAAACGCTGCGCGGTGTGCTTCAGGCTGTTCTCGCGCAAGAAGCGCTCGAACAACTCGTCCACCTTGCCGGCGTCGACGTTGCGGTCTCTTCGAGTCACGGCTGCCCCCCGAGGACGAGACGAATCAGCGACGCGCCAGCATCTCGGCGTCCTGCCGTCCGATGTCGGAGCGGTACTGGGCGCCTTGGAAGCGGATGCGTTGCACCGCGCGGTACGCGCTGTCGCGTGCCGCGTGCAGCGTCGGCCCGAGTGCCGTGACACCGAGCACGCGCCCCCCGGCCGTGACGACGTCTGCACCCTTTTGCCGCGTACCTGCCTGGAACACCATGACATCTGGCGACGGCGACGCGTCGTCGAGACCGTAGATCGGAAAGCCGGTCGCGTACGGACCCGGATAGCCCTGTGACGCAAGCACCACGCAAACCGCCGCACGCGGATCCCACTCGAGCTCCTCGGCCTCGTCGAGTCGCCCTTGCGCCGCGAGATGCAGCAGGTGCAACAAGTCCGAGCGCAGCCGCGGCAGGATCACCTGGGCCTCGGGATCGCCCATGCGCACGTTGAACTCGAGCAGCTTCGGCCCGCCCGGCGTGATCATCACGCCGGCGTAGAGGAAACCCTTGAAGCCCTTGCCGTCGCGACCCATCGCGTGGACCGCGGGCAGGATGATCTGGCTCTCGACTTGCGCCAACACTTCCGGCGTCAGCATGGCCGAAGGCGAGCACGTGCCCATGCCGCCGGTGTTGGGACCGCGGTTCTCGTCGAACACCGTCTTGTGGTCGCGCGCGGTCTCGAGCATCGCGATCGTGCGGCCGTCGACCATTGCCAACACCGACGCTTCGACGCCCTGGATGAACTCTTCGACCACGAGGCGAGCACCGGCCTCGCCGAGTTCCTTGATGATCATGAAGCGCTGGATCGCGTCGTCGGCCTCTTCGAACGAGCGCGCGATCACGACACCCTTGCCTGCGGCGAGTCCGTCCGCCTTCAACACCTGCGGGTACGTCGCCTCGCGCAGCCACATGCGTGCGGCTTCGGCGTCGAAGAACGTGCGGTACGCGGCGGTCGGGATGTGGTGCTTCTTGCACAACTCCTTCGTGAACGCCTTGCTGCCTTCGAGGCGCGAGCACGAGCGCGTCGGTCCGAAGATCAGCAGCCCGGCCTTCTCGAAGGTGTCGACGATGCCCTTCACCAGCGGCGCTTCCGGCCCGACGACGGTGAGGTCGATCTTCTCTTCGCGCGCGAAGCGCAGCAGTCCGTCGACGTCCTCGGCACCGATGTCGACGCAGGTACCGAGTCGTGCGATCCCGGGATTCCCGGGCGCCGCGTACAACTTGGTCAAGAGCTTCGAACGCGCGATGCCGGCCGCGAGCGCATGCTCGCGACCACCACCACCGACGATGAGGACACGCATCGAATCACCGAGCCGAACGGGACGAACGAAGGAAGGAGCCGCGAGCGCTCGCCGAACGATCGCGACCGACGCGGACGAACGGACACCCGGCCTCGCGGCTGAGGATCGTCAAGTCCATCGTCCTCGCGCCGGTCCGATGGAGTCGCGGAGTCGAGATGCGGCGCGGACGCTACCAAGCCAAAAAAAGCGGGGTCAACAGCGCATCGAAGAAGTCTGCCGCGCGGTCGACCGAGTCCCGATCCGTCGCGAGGAATGTCGAACTCGGCAGCAGCTTGCCGGCGCTTCGTGGGCTAGGCTCCGACCACCGGGAGTCACGCACCGGCTCGCGTCGGTATCGGCCACCGGCGCCATCGGACCTCGACGCCACACGCGCCCAACTCGCCCCATCGCCCCATCGCCCCATCGCCCCATCGCTTGGATCGCCCCGCTGCATGAGATTCGCGCACCCGCTGCTCATCTGCGCGAGCTTGGCGCTGACCGCGCCGCTCGTCGCCGAGGCCCAGACCGCGTTTTCACCCGGCCGACTTTTCGTCGCGTCGCTCGGTGACGACGTCGTGATCGAGCTCGACCCGACCGGCGTCGAAGCCCGACGCCTCGGCGCCGGAACGCTCGTCGACCCGCGCGGCATCGCGTTCGGCCCCGACGGCAATCTCTACGTCGCGTCCAGCACGCGTGTCCACGTGTTCGCGCCCGACGGCACGCTCGTGCGCAGCCTCGGCGAGAACACGTCGCTCTCGGCCGCGCGCGGACTCGCACTCGGCACGCACGGCGAAGTGTTCGTGACGTCGCTCGATCGCGTCCTCGTGTTCGAGATCGACGGCACGTTCCTGCGCGAGTTCGGCCAGGACGACGACCTCACCGTGCCCGCCGGCCTGGCGATCGGCGCGAACGGACACGTGTTCGTCTGCTCCTCCGCCGACAACCGCGTGTTCGAGTTCGACCCCGCCGGCACCAAGGTGCGCGAACTCGGCAGCGACGGCGACTTGTCGATCCCGATCGGACTCGCGTTCGGTCCCGACGGACGCCTGTGGGTTTCCTCGTTGTTCGGTGCGAACGTCGTCGGCCTCGACGTCGACGGCACGGTGGCGTCGGGCACGGTCGTGTTCGACGACGCCGCATTGGCGTTCCCGACCGGTCTGGCGTTCGGCCCCAACGGCGACCTGTTCGTCGCGTCCCTCGTCGGCAACGGCGTGCGCGAGTTCAGCCTCGGCGGCACGTATCTCGGATCATGGCCGTCGGCGACGACCGCGCCGTTCCCCGAAGGCGTCGCATTCTCCCCGCACCGCTTCAGCGCACGCATCTCCGGCGAACTCTCGCGCACCGGACAAAAGTCGATCAAGCGCAAGGAAGACGCCGTGATCTCGTTCACGCCGGGATCGCGCACGCTGATGCTCGCGCTCACCGACGTCGAGACCAACACGTCCGACCTGGCGTCGGAGTTCGGGACCGACTGGTACGTGCTGCACGGCTTCGAAGCGTTCGCGACGCCGCTCGCGACGACGCGCGTGTTCCAGGGCTTCGGCTTCGTCGAACCCGTGCAAGAAGCGGGCGTCGCATCCATGCCGATGCGCGTCAGCGGCGTCACTCAGACGTCGTACTTCGCGCCGCGTTTCGTGCCGAAGAAGGCCGCCGGCTCACTGCATGTCGCGGATGCGACGGCCGTGTTCTCGGGTTCGGTCAAGACCAAGAAGGCGCTGAACTGACGAGCCGGCGCTGCCGCCGGAGGCACCGGCGACGACGTGAACCGCCTCGAGCGCCCCACGCTCGCTCGTCCGCGCCGTATCCATCGTCGAACCCAAGTTCGAATCGTCGCTTCATCCGCTCGCCGAGCCCTCGTAGAGTGCGCGCGGGTTTGGCTTCGGCTGCCGATTCTCGCCACCCTTCAGGTCTTCGTCCGCATGACACCAAGCGCGCCCGGAGCGCACGACATCCACTCGGCGGAACGTCCGGGCGTGGTCCACGCCGTCGTTGCGCTGGCCCTCGGGTTGCTCGCCGTGGCCTCGGCCGCGGCGCGCGTCTACGAGAGCGCCCAGTTGCGCGCCAGTTCGCTCGACCTGGCGTTGCTGATCGGAGGCGCGGGCGCGCTTGCGTTGGTCATCGCGCGCGTGCGCGGCAAGTCGATTTCGAACGGCTGGATCGCGGTCGGCCTCGCGGCCATCGGCGTGACGGTGTCGGGTCTGCCCGAGCTGCCGCCCTACGCCAGCATCGATTCGTTCGGGCGTAGTCCGTACTTCGCCTACGTGAATCTCGCGGTGCTCGCCGTGGCGCTCTCCGTCGCGATCGGCGCGAGCGGGACGAACGGTCGCGCGCGCGGTGACGAAATGCTGGTGCTGTTCACGGCGTTCACGGCATTCGGCGGGCCGATGTTCGTGCGCGATGCGCAGGAGTACCACGGCAACTTCCTGTTGCTCGCCGCGGTCCTGCTGCTGTGCGCGCCGACGCGAACCGGTCAGCGCCTGCGCGACGTGCCGTTCCTCGCGCTCGGCGTCTCGTTCCTGCTGTGGTCCTTGTGGTGCACGCGGCACGCGGTCGACGTCGACCGCCACCTGCAAGGCCTCGCGCGCGCCGCGTGTGCGTTCGTGCCGCTGCTCGTGCTCGGCACCGGAGCGATCGAGCTGCGCCGCGCCCGCATGGTGCTGTGGGCGTTCGCGGGAATGGTGCTCGCGGGCACTGCGTGCGCGGCCATCACGGTGTTCGAGGCCGGCTACGCGTTCTCGCTGCCGCACGCACTGAACGCGCGCCTGCAGTTGTTCGGCGCGCACCCCAACATCATCGCGCCGTTCTTCTCGGTAGCGCCGCCACTGCTGCTCGCGCTGCTGGTGGCCGCCAAGCGCCTGCCCCATCGCGTCGTACTGCTGGCCGCGCTGGCGGGTGCGTTGTGGGCGCTGAAGCTCACACAATCGCGTGCCGCACTGCTCGGCGGCGGGCTCAGCATCGGCGCGTTCGTCGCGCTCGCGGCCGGCGTGGCGCTGTGGCGCAAGCGTCCGCGTCCCAGCACCGTCGCGGCGCTGCTGGCCGTCTTGGTGCTCGGCGGGATCGGCGGAGCGTTCGCGCTGCGTCACAAGATCGCCGCGAAGCTCGACGACCCCTCGATGACGTTTCGCGTCGACATGTGGAAGACCGCGGTCCACGCGCTCGACGAGCGACCCGTGGACGGCTACGGCTTCCTCACCGGCTCGCCGCTGATGTCGCACGCGAAGTCCTCGGAACTGGACGGCCGCTCGAAGGACACGCATCCGCACATGCTCGGGCTCGCGATCGCGATCGGCACGGGTTGGCCCGGCGTCGCGCTGTTCCTCGCGCTCGTCGTGGCGTTCCTCGCGCGCACGCTCGCGGCCGGAGCGCGACTCGCGCAGGTCGAGGATCGCGCGCTCGCACTGGGGCTGGTCGCGTCCGCGCTGGCGTTGCTCGCGGCCAACACCATCGACCAGGGATTGGCGCTGAACACGCCACTGCCGTTGCACTTCGGCATCCTGCTGGGCTGCGGCGCGTTGTGCGTCCGCGCCGCGCGCGAACAGCGGCACGCGGAACGCGGAGAGGTCGAGGAACCCGCGCCGAACTCGCCGTCGCTGCCGTACGGCGCGCTCGTCGCCGCACTCGCCGTGTTGCTCGCGTTCATCGCGGGGCGCAGCTTGGTCGCGACGCGCTTCGGCGAGCGCGCGCAATCCGCACTCCGCGCGCGCGACTTCGACCGCGCCGTGCTGTGGCTCGAACGCGCACGCACGGCGAACCCCGCGTCGCTCGCGGTCGCCATGGACTACGCCGAAACGCTCGACCTCGCCGGACGCCGCGAGGAAGCGCTCGAGTCGCTGTGGCGAACGACCGCCACGCATCCGCTGGCGTGGCAACCGTGGGATCGCATCTCGACGATCCAGGCCGACCGCCGCGAGGAGATGCTCGCCCTGCAAGGCGTGAAGAACGCGCAGCGGCGTGACCCGACCGGACCGATCGCGGCCGAGTGGGCGCTGCGCTGCGCTCGACTCCAAGTGCAACTGCGGCAGCGCGAGTCCGCGATCACCGAGCTCGCGAACGCGCTGCGCTTCGACTTCCACGCCGCAGCGCGCGTGCCGTGGCGCATCGATCCGAGCAACGGCGAACTGTCGTGGGCGTGCCCACCGCCGCTCGAACCGATCACGCTGCGTTCGATCCAGGAGCGCAACCGCGAACTCATGCGGACGTGGGCGACGACCGATCCGGTCCGCTCGCGTCGCGTCGCGAATACGGTCGCGCGCATCTACATCGACTTCAAGCTCTACGACGACGCGCGCGCCGTCATCGCCGAGTTCGAAGCCAACAACGCCCCGTGGCTCGGCATCCAGTTCTTGAAGATCGAGCTCGACGCGATCGCGAACAAGGACGCCGCCGCGGCGGCCAGCGCGGCGCAACGGGCATCGACGGCCGCGACGCCGGCGGACGAGTCGTTCACGGGCGTCGAAGGCCAGACCGGCCTGTTCTACGCCGAGGCGCGCCGCCAAGTCGCCGCCGGCGATCACCGCGGCGCCATCACCGCGGCCGAACGCGGTGTCGCCGTCGTCTACGACATGGTGTCGGAAGCCGAATACCTGCGCCTGCTCATCGACATCGCGTTCGAGAGTTCGTGCGAGCTCGGCGACGAAGCCCTCGCGCGCCGCTGGTTCGCACCGAGCCTGTACTTCAACATCCAGCCGCAGATCCGCATCGACCACCACGCGCGCCTCGCGCTGTGCCTCGCGCAGGCCGGCAACGCGAGCGGCGCATTGCGCGCGCTCCTCGACGCGAGTCCCTACCTCGCGCGCCTCCAGCCCACACCCGACACGGTCGCGGCGGTCTCACGCGTCGGCCACGTCCTCGCGCAACTTGCGCAGTCGACGACCGACGCCGACACCGCGGCGCGCGCGCGGGCGTGGCTCGAAGCGCGCGGCGACTCCCCCGCCGAACTCCTGATCGCGGGCATCGCCCACACCGACCTGCGCGACGCGGCGCGAGCGCGCGAGACGTTCCAGCGCCTGAGAGCCCAGGACGCGCGCTGGTTCGCGGAATCGGTGAAGCGCGGCGGTTGACTCGCGGCGACGACGCGCATCCCCGGTACACGACTTGTCGACCCGAGCCATCGCCGTTGGCACAATCCGCACCGGAACACGCACGAGCGCCCGTAGCTCAACTGGATAGAGCACCGGATTTCTAATCCGACGGTTGCAGGTTCGAGTCCTGCCGGGCGTGCCACCCACTGATGCGGAACTAAGCGGAACCGCGCGGACTAACTCGGAAGTTGCGGCGGACTTGTGACCGCGTTCGCCGTCGGTGCCCTCGTCGTTCGTGCGGAACGGAGCGGAACCCTGGGACGCCTCGCGGTGCTGCGAGTGCGGGGGATTCTGCGGGGGTTCGGTGTGCGCATCCGCCGCGTCCGTGCCGGTCTTCTGCGCCTTCTGCGCGCTCGCAGTATCCACCGACGCACCCGAAGGCATGTTCGCCAGAACTCGGGACAAGTCGTGTCGCTGAACGTGCGCGTACGAGCGGAACGTCAGATCGGGCGTCGCGTGCCGCGCAAGCGCTTGAGCTTCCTTCACGCTCGCACCGGATCGGACGACGCGCGAAACGAACGTCCCGCGCAACGCGTGAAAGTCGGCGACTTCTCCGTCCGCATTCACAGCGTCGACCTCCGCGCGCCCCAGGTCGAAGCGGATCATGGCTGCGGTCTTCTCTTCGAGTCGCTTCGTCGCAAAGACGGGCGCGCCCCGGAACCGCTTGGCGAGCCACGGTCCGAGCGCAGCAGCAAGATCCTCGCGGATCGGCTGCACGTCTTCCTTGCGGTGCTTCGAGTAGCACGCGTCGACCCGGATCGTCGGCGGCGTCGACTCAAGGTCGAACTGAGCGGGCGTGAGGCTTGCCAGCTCGCTCGCGCGGAACCCGGTGCCGAGCGCAAGCCGGTAGAGCATCGCGCGATCGCATCCAGAGAGGCCGCGATAGTCCGGCCCCGATTCCGCCGCTTCGAGCAGCTTTCTGATTTCGTCGCTCGTCACTTCACGGCGACGGCGCTTGCGATCGACTTGGACGTTGAGCCGGGAAACCGCGAGCAACGGATCGGACGGCAAGCGCCCATCTCTGACGAGCCAACGAACGAAAGCCGTCTCAGCTTGAAGCAACTTGTTGACCGTCCGAGCGGAGCGCGTCATCGGACGCTCGGGAAGACCTTTGCCCTTCCGAGGCTTCGTTGCTGGCAGCGGCTCAACGCGAAGCCGGGCGACAGCCTCCTGAACGCGTGAAGCCGTCAAATCCGTGATTCGTTGCGCGGACATCGTCCCGTGGATCCGCGCGATCGATCGTCGAGTCTCGGAGACGTGTTGCGCCGATCGCGCACCGGCCTTCATGACCGCGACGAAGTCCGCGACGTGCTCCGCGATCGGGCGTCGCGCTTGCGCGGCGAAGTGCTCCGCGCGCGGGTCGACGAGCCCGGCACGACGTTCCGCGACGCGTGCTTCGATCTCGTTCGCTATCCGCTCCGCAACCCGGTGGTCGGTAGTTCGACTCGATCGCTCGATGCGACGGCCGTCGTCGGACGTGTATCCGATGATCCACTTGGGGTCGCCCTTGCGTTTGAAGATCGACGCCATGCGTCACCGTGCCTTTCTTCGTGCGCGTCGTGGGACGAGTTCGAGCTTGAGGAACGCGGTCAGTCGATCGACGGCGTCAAGACTCAAGGTGCGCTCGGCGCGTAGGAATCGCGAGAGTTGCCCTTGGCTCACGCCGGACTCTTGAGCGAGTCTGTAGCTCGACAGGCCCGACGTCTCGATCGCGCGCCTGAGTGCTGCGCTCAACTTCATGAAAGCCACCCTAACACTGCTATGCGACCTGACAAGTACCGACGAAGCTACGCGTGGCCCGACTGAACTCTCTGGCTTACGGCGAACCAAACGGCCGGCGGGCGTCCGTCCTCGCTCGGTGGCCTCGCTCATGCGTCCACTTCCCTTGCATGGGACCCGACGTGGCCGTCCGCCTCGTCGCGTTCAGCACTTGCAGGCGGCTCGATCGCCTTCGACGCATCGTTCGCACCCGGCAACGAATCGGAAGACGAGGTCTCGACGATTCTTCGGGCTGCGGCCTGCGAAATCTCGGTCGGCGGGGACACTTGAGGGATCGTCGAATCTGTCGATTCGTCGACGAGTCGAAGCGTGCGACTGTGACGCCCCGGCTTGCGGACTTTCGGCTCGGGGTCCCAGGCTCCTAAGCGCGCCCGTTCGATCGCTTCCAGCCGCGCGAGCGCGTCGTCTCGCGTGCCGGCAGTCCGGGTTCGTTGGAAGTCGCGGAGCGTGACAGACCCACCACGGCGACGAATCCAGTCAACATCGGCGGCGACCTGTGAGTCTCCGTGCGAACCGCTAAGGAGCGCGTGCACGCGCTTCGCCTCGTGACGACAGAAGCCTGCGATCCGGGTTGCGTCGCGCATCGTTGCCGCGTCGATCCAATCCGGATCTACGGCGCTATCGCCGATCGCCTGCCTTACCGCGTGCAGGACTAGCGCCAATCGGACCGCCCACGGTCGCAGTTTGATGAGCGACGCCTCTAGGTCGGGCGGCGCATCGCGGTCGTCTTCGAGGTTGCTGCGAATGTATGCGTGGTACTCGGCGCGAGCATCGTCGGTGAGTCGAACGATTCTGTAGACGCCACCCTGCATTCCGAAGGGGCCACTCCGATTCGCGATCAAGCGTCGGTACAGCATTGAAATCTCGGAGACCAACTGAGGGTCCACCTCTGCCGTCGAAAGAGGATCGGCTTCACCCGGCGGAAGCGTTACCGCGAAGCGACCGAAGAAGCCCGACTGATGCTCGGCGTCACCTATGACCTTACGCAAGATTCCAGGCTGCGCCCCAGACAGCACACAGACCGCGGCGCTCGGAATGCGAAGAACGTCCTTCGACTTCTTCCGATCCACGCAAAGCGGACTCGCGTCGTAGAGTTCGATCCATCTCGACCGATCGGACGCACTCCGCGGCCGGTACGCGTCGAACGCTCCGACAAAGCCAGCGAACTCGTCGATATGGAGCAACAGGCCGTCGGGGTTGTTCGAAAGCAACTGGTGCAGAGCTTCGATCGTCGCGTCCTTGACGATCAAGCGACGCATCACCGGACGTGGTTTCGGAGGAGACTGGACGCCATCGCTGCCATCGCTGTCGTCGTCCGCGCTGCCCTCGTCGTCGTCATCGCCGCCTCGCTTCTTCCACTGCTTCATTTCGAACTCGTAGGTGCGGAACAGCTCACTCTCAATGTCGACGAGCGGAGCCATGACCGCCCCGAAGATCGGCGTCTTGCCGAGTCCCGCTCGCCCCAAGAGCAGCCCCCACAGCAGCGGTGGTTCGTCATGCCCCTTCTTGATCCGCGCGCGTCGCGTGTTCCCGACAGCGGCGGCAAGCACGATCAGGAACGGAAGTGCTACAGCCGCCGTCTGAACACCAATCGACATCGCGACAGATTCGACGAATCGACGACAAAGAGGCGGAAGCGCGTCATTCGGGAATGGCTGGAATCGGAGCGGTCGCTTGACGCGAGCGGGCTCCACAACGACGCGCGCCGCGTCCAACTCGGCAATGAGACTGCGTCCCGCGGCGAGCCGAGCGTCGTCGTCATTGAGGTCGAGGCCGATTGCGACTTGCGCGCGGAGCCACTCACGGACGTCTTTCACGCTTTCAGGCGGCATGACGTATGCCACTGGCTTCCGCCATGCGTCCGCAAGGTCTTCGGCGACGGTGACCGCGCCATCGAGTCCCGGCCACGCGCCGTCGGGCTTACGGTCGTTCTCTCCCACGATGCGGACGTCGCGGCCGTGAAGTTGAGCGGCAAGTTCAACAGCGCCCGTCGCGTTGGACGGCCGCCCGACTGCAGCGATGCCGAGTGATAGGAGTGCAGCGACGTCGGATGCCCCCTCCACAACGAGCACGGGACCTGCGAGAGAGGAAAGGTTGGTCGGGACGATTAGCCCCCGGCCGCCGCCGGAAGGCCCGCCCTTGCGTCCGTCACGGTCTCGAAACGACAACCCCACTACGACGCCCGCGCCGTCGTACTCCGGAAAAGTGAATGCCCCGTCCGGGTAGTCCTCCGACCAACCGCGCCCCCCGGCGGCGAGTTCGCGCAGTTCGGGCTTGGTTGCCCACCCCGTGCCAAGCTGAACAAGCGGGTCAGCTCGAACGCCAAGCGTGGCGGCGAGGTCCCTGAGTTGAGCCGGCAGAATTGCGGTGTGGAACCGAAGCGCGAGCGCACGCCAGTCGTGGGAACGCTGTGAGTCTCCGCGAGCCCGAATCGCGCTCGATCCTTCGCGCCCGTCGTCAACCGCGAACAACCCGCCGCCATTGCGCAACTCGATGCGCCTGAAGCCCGATGCTGGATCGGTCCGACGCTCGCACTTGAACATCCGCCCGTCCTGCGAACGAACGCACCAATCTGGCTTCCCGCAAATCGGGCACGGCTGTTCCTCGGACGAATGTTTCCAAGCGAGCGTCATTTCCGCCCCCGCTTCGAGCGCTCGATGAACGCTTCGAGGTCGCGCGCGTCGATCCGAACGGCGCGCCCGATGCGAACACATCGCAACCGACCGGCTGCAATCGTGCTCCGGACCGTGCGCTCATTGATCGCGAGCAGCGCTGCGACTTCGCGCAGCTTGAGCATCCGGGCGGCGGTCGCTTCGCTCGTGGAATCCGGAACGCTGTTCCGTTCGGGGGTGTCGCGAGTCGTCATCGCGCACCTCTGTCTTCGTTCGACCCATCGGCTTTGAGCCGCGCGCGTTCGAGCAGCGCGCGTCGCAGTTCGTCGATGTCGAAGAGCACAACCGTCCCGAGGCGCGTGTGAGGAAGCGATGCGACAGCGCGTTCGAGTTCCGCTGCCGGAATTGAGAGGATCTCGGCGGCACGCCGCAAGGGCGTGAGCCGACGACGAAGGTCGTTGGGGTTGTTGTCGTTTGTCATGCGCCCGATGTTGGGTTCATGACGGGTCGCGTAGGGGTCGCTCGCGGGGTCGCTTCTTGGAAGCGGTAATTGAAAGCTGACCCACTCGACGACTGAAACCTGACCCACCCCGAGCCCCGCTCCGAGAAGCTGTTGGTGTCTACGCCGACCGCTACCCCGGAGGAAGGATGCTCGAGATGAGTCAGGTCTTGGAGTGTAAGCAGCTGCGCGCCCAGGGACATTCGATCCGTGCGATCGCCAAGTCGCTCGCGGTGTCGCGCAATACGGTGCGCGGCTACCTGCGCGGCGAGCGGCGTCCGGGTGAGTACTGCCTGGTGGAGGGTCGCGCGAGTCCGGTGAGCGCACTGATCGCGCCGCGGGTGCGCGAGATGTTGATCGCCGAGCGCGCGGCGGCGACGCCGCGCAAGCAACTGCTGACGGCGGCGCGGATCGGCCGGCTGCTGTTGGCGGAAGGGCTGGTGGCGAGCGAGAGCACGCTGCGCTCGGTGGTGCGCCAGGCGCGCCTGGACGTGCGCGATCCGCTGAGGCATGCCTTCGTGCCGCTGGTCTACGCGCCGGGCGAAGATGCGCAGGTGGACTTCTTCGAGGGCGAGGTCGACGACGTCAAGCTCGGCCGGGTGAAGTGCTTCGTCCTGCTCGTGCGCGCGTGCTACTCGGGCAGGACGTTCGCGTACGCGGCGCCCAATCAGACACGCGAGGCCCTGTTCGAAGGCCTGATGCGGGCCTTCGAGTTCTTCGGCGGCGTGTTCCGCAAACTGTGGTTCGACAATCTCACGCCGGCGGTGAAGAAGGTCCTCGAGGGCCGCCGTCGCATCGAGCAGCGCGCCTTCGCTTGCTTCCGCGCGCACTACGGCTTCGAGGTCGAGTTCTGCGCGCCGGGCAAAGGCAATGAAAAGGGCGGCGTCGAGGGCTGCGTGAAGTACTCGCGCCACGAGATCCTGTCGCCGATCCCGACGATCACGAGCCGCGCGGACTTGCAGGCGCTGTGCGACGCGTGGATGGAGCGCGAGATGTCGCGCGTGATCAAAACGCGCGAGCACGCCATCGGCGAAGCGTGGCTGGACGAGGTCCCGCAGCTCATCGCCCTGCCGGCCACGCGCTTCGACGCATCCTTGCCGCGCATGTCGAAGGTGACGCCACGCTCGTGGATCAGCCTCGGGACGGTGTTCTATTCGGTTCCGGTCGAATGGGCTGGACGCTTCGTACAAGTACGGCAAGACGCCGAGCTCGTCGTGATCATCGGCCCCGGCGGCCAGCGTGTCTCCCACGCGCGCTCGTACGTGATGCACGCAGTGGTGCTCGACGTGGATCACTATCTGCCGCTGTTGCGGCGCAAGCACCGCGGGCTCGATCACGCGCTGCCGTTACAGCAATTCATGGATCAGGTGCCCGGCGAGTGGCGCGCGCTGCTCGCCGCGCTGCGACGCGACGAAGGCGAGATCGACGGCGCGCAAGCGTTCGTCGACGTGCTGCTGCTTGGCCGCACGTACTCGATCGACGCGGTGCGCGACGCCGTGCAAGCGGCGCTGCGCCATCCGCAGGTGTCGGAGGGGTTGGTGCGCTTCTACATCTGGCAGAAGCGCGCGGAGGAAACGCCAAAGCCTGCAGCACTCGAGTACGCCGGCCCCGCTGTGCACCAGGGATCGGTCAAGGATTACGCAGTGCTGTTGCGCGCGCCGGAGGTGGCCCTTGGCTGAGCACGCCTTGGATGCTCGCGTCGCACTGTTGCTCGCCGAGCTCAAGCTGCCCTCGATCAAGCGCGTGCACGCGCGCGTCGCCAAGGAGATCGCGGCAGCCGGCGGCGACTTCTTCGCGTACTTGCACGCGCTGCTCGAAGAAGAGATCGAGGATCGGCGCTCGCGCCGGGTGCAGCGCCGATTGAAAGAGGCGCGGTTTCGTCAGGTGAAGACGCTGGCGGAGATCAATCCCAAGGAGTTGCCCGCCGGCATCACGCTCGATCGTCTCAATGACTTGGCTGGCGGCGCTTACTTGAAGACCTCGTCCAACATCATCGCGATCGGCAGCAGCGGCACCGGTAAGACCCACGTCTGCACCGCTCTGGGCGTCGCCGCATGTCAGCAGGGCAAGCGCGTGCGCGCCTTCACCGCGACCGAGCTCGTGAGCGAACTCGAGGAAGCGCAGGAGCAGCATCAACTGCATCGCTACCTGCGCCGCTTCGCCGGCTTCGACTTGGTCGTCGTCGATGAGCTCGGCTACTTGCCAATCAGCGAGCACGCCGCCGACCTGCTGTTCCAGGCGCTCAGCGAGCGCCATGAGCGCGGCAGCGTGATCGTGAACAGCAACCTGCCGTTCGCCGAGTGGGGCAAGGTGTTCCAGACCGAACGGCTGGCCGTCGCGCTGCTCGATCGCATCACGCACAGAGCTCACATCCTCGAGATGAACGGCGAGAGCTACCGACTCAAGTCGAGCAAGAAGAAAGCCGCCCAGCGCGGCAAGGAGGATGTCCAAAATTGAGCGCGACCCCCATGGGGGTCGGCCGGCGGGCCGAAGGCCCGGCCGGTCAATAAGGGCTCCTCCTCGCTGACGCGAGGAGGACTGCTGAACAGGGGGCTGCCGCCCCCTCGAACCCCCGCCAGCCGGACCGCCTCCCGTCCGGCTGCCGGTCTCCATCGGGAGGAAGTCGGCCCTGGGTGGGTCAACTTTCGGTCGTCGGGTGGGTCAGTTTTGGATTGCCGCTCGCACTTCTAGGTCACTTTCGGCAGGTAGTACCCTTGCGGTCCATGAAGTACGCCGAATCGCGCAGTAAGCACCTTCAAGGCCGCGCGTACAGCGGTTCGCCCGTATCCCGCTTCCTCGATCAATTCCTCACCCGTGAGGGGCTGCGAGGCTTCGCGTAGTGCTTTGAGCACTGCGAACGCACTTCGCGTTAGCTCGCCTTCATCCGCCGGTGGCTCTGGGGGGTGATACAGCCTCCCATTCAGCGTCTGGTTCCCGATTCGAAGCGGCTTCGTGGGCTCCGAACGTCGTCCCGCAAGGTCTGCGTAAACGCGCGCCACCTCCGTCGCGATGAGCGGATGCACCTCGTTCGGCGGCATCCCTTTGCGACGCTTCGCAATGATCCACTTCCCGATGTCGGGGGGACGACCATCCGCATGTTCACTCACTCGGATCGTGACTTCGGCGTCTCCGTCCTTCATCGGCTCGGGAATCTGCTGCGGTCTGAACGCCTTGATCGGTTGATGCTGCGCGGCACCCTTCTCTGCTTGCTTCCGCTTCTTCGACATGGTTTCGCCCTTCGACCCTGTGCGTTTCGGTGCGCCTCAGTACACCCGACCCGTTGAGCCGCGGCGACTGCGGCGGCATACTACGCCGACGGTCAGCGCGAAGGGCGCGACTTGGCACTCCTCACGGGGTTTGATTCGGGACAGCAATCGCGCGCGAGCGCTACAGGGTGGTTTGATGGGACTTCCAAAACGAGTCGCGGAGCGGATAAGTGCTGGGCTCAAGCGCTTCCAACCAATCCTCACAGCGGCGAAGGCGCGCGACGTCAACGAGTCCGACACGGTCGTCATCGTGACCGACCTGCTGCAGGACGTTTTCGGCTACGACAAGTACGCCGAGATAACGTCCGAGCACATGATTCGCGGGACGTTTTGCGATCTCGCAATCAAGCTCGAAGGCGGACTCACGATTCTCATTGAAGTGAAGGCCGTCGGACATGACCTCAAAGAGCAGTACATCAAGCAGGCGGTCGACTACGCGGCGAACCAAGGCTGCGAGTGGGTCGCACTCACGAACGGTCACCTTTGGCGCGTGTACCGTGTTTGCTTCTCGAAGCCGATCGAGCATGAGCTTGTGGTCGAACTCGACCTGCTTTCAATGAACCATCGCAGCTCTGAGCATCACGAACTCATCGGGCTCTTGTCGAAGGAGGGTTGGCAGCGCGCCCATATTGGTGAATATCACACGCGTAAGCAGGCGTTCAACCGGTTCACTTTGGCAGCGGTAATACTATCCGAGCCGATCGTCGACGCTCTGCGAAGGGAATTGCGGCGCATCGGAGGCAATCTCAAAGTCGACGAAGTGGAGGTTCGACAACTGTTGACTAGCGAAGTGCTCAAGCGAGAGGTCATCGAAGGAGAGAAGGCGGATGCGGCACGCCGACAGGTAGCGAAAAACAGCACGAAGCCTCTCCGCGCTTCACGGGCGGATCAATCAACACCAACTACAGACTCGGCCGTCGACTCATCACCAACCGCTCGCGTCGAATGACCATTCACCACTTAGTATAGTCTAGCGATGTCCAATTCGCTATGTTCTCTGGCATTACGTAATAATCATCCGCGCACCAATCAGGATGGGTGGTCAGCTCGAAAACATATCGACAGGACTCGGTCGGCCAGAGTGAGTACGACGCAACGTACAAAATCACGCAGCCAGCTAGCGCGTCCACAGCGCGCCCCAACGTGGCGTCAGCAAAGTGGGTTTCGCGCCCATGCTTTACTTTGTGATACGCAGAGTACCACGTGAGCGCTCGCGATGGATTTCCGTCGGCCCAGGCCGCAAATGGGCGACGAACTCCGATGGCAGGGAATAGCTTAAACCGGATCGCATACTCTTGAAGGCGCAGAACTCTCGGCAGCCTTCCGTAGCACGCCCCTGTATATGCTGTCAGTCCTGATCGTGTCGGCTCAGGAACGGAATTCGCCTTGAGCACTCCGCGCCAGTGTGACTCAGCTTCGGTGCACGCAAGAATGAGCAGATTGCGAATCTCGTGTCCGTAGCACTCGAAGTTCGACGAGGTGGGTTCAACAGTGCGAAAAATTGTGCGCAAAAGTTCTATCAGGGCTTCGAGTTGAGCAGAGAATTGGAGTCGCGCCAAGTCCTCAGCCGGCGTGAGACGTCGAACGAAGTCATATTGCGCGCAAAACACCGGACGATACACGCGCTCGAAATACTCGCCCCTGTTACTCCACTTACAACGCACGAATGATGAACCCGCGGTACCCCCACCGGCGTTTCGAACCGCGGTCTCTACGCCGACCAGAGACGGAGGACTCGGGATTGCATATGGACCCCCTGGTCCAAACGCAGAGCGCACTTCTGAACCGATGACCTCCCACAAGGCCACGATCTTCCCAGCCGCGCTTAGCTCATATACCAAGAACGTCATTTCCGATCCTTTGCGGCCGACCGGCGCGCGTGCTTCGAATTCCAGTGCCGGCGGAAAAATACCTGACTATCCCCCACCCCTGGTCACGGCTCCGCCCACGATTCTTCCGGGTTCTGGACCAACACCTCTACTTGACACGTAGCTGAGCCTCGGCCTTCTCGATCGCACGGAGCAGCAGCAGACGCGTCGCCGACGTCGCCGAACGTCGACCCGCGAGCTTGACGCGACGGTCTTCGGTCAGCGAGTCCCAAAGCGCTTCGGCGCGTTGCACGAGGTCGCGCGGCAAGCGGACCATGACCCAATTATTCGCGTACTCCGGTTCCTTCGTCGGCATCGTTGGTTCTCGCAGTCCGGGCGCTTCGAGTTCGCCGCGCAGCATCGCGCCCGTGCGATCTGCGAGCATCGGATTGTCCCGTAGAGCCCGGGCGACACGATCGAGGCGCACGGCATTGCGCCGAACGCGTCCAACGTCGCTCCCCTTCCGGCGACTCACGCGGCGCGCTCGCAAATGCGCGCGATCGACTGCGGGTGCCAGCGGGTGCCGGTTCGAGTCTGAACGCCGCGCGCTTCGAGTGCTGCGGCGATGCCCAGCAGCGTGAGCCCGTCCGCGCGCATGGCGCGAATCTCGCGGATGATCGAGCGCTCGGCCTCGTTCTCGATGAGGTGGACCCCGTCGGCCGCGAGCGCAAACCCGAACGGCACGCTTCCGGTGCGTTCGCCACGGGTCTTCTTGACCGCAAGCGCCGAACGCGTCCGCGCACGGATGATCGCGCGCTCGTACTCCGCGAACGCATCGATCATGCGACGCATGAGCCCGTCCGCGGGTGAGTCGCCCTCACCCTCCCCCGCCGCACTGACGACGGTCGCCCCGACGCGATCCGCGAGCCGTTCAATCATGGCGGCAAGGACGACGTCGCGTGCCAGCCGGTCCCGCTTGGCGACAACGAGCAACCCCGCGCCGTGCTGTTCGAGCGCCGCAAGCGCCGCGAGCAATCCCGGCCGCTTCTCAAGCTCGGCCGCGCCCGAAGTGCCGAGGTCGTGTTCGACGGCGACCAGGGTGATTCCGCGAGCCTTGGCCCACGCTTCGAGCGCCGCGAGTTGCGCGGCCGGTCCGAGGTTCTGTTCGTCGGTCGAAACCCGGATGTACGCGACGGCGCGGGTCGGGTCGGTAGTCGGCTTGCGAGTCTTCATTGGCGAAAGCTCCTCGGATGTATGCTCTAGAGCATACACAGCGCGGGCGGAGTTCGAACGGAAACCGTCTGCGATTTCACAGGTCGACCCTCGTGTGAAATCGGCGGGGTGACAAGTTGGCGCGCCCGCGTTGCCGGACCGGGTGCGAGCCCGACGCACTACGGCCAAGCAACTCGGCGACGCGCCTTGAGCCCGTAGAGGTCGAGCACGACGCGCAACGCTTGCAATTTCGTGCGGCGACCGACGCGACCGGGTCGCCCCGTCTCGGGGTCGATCCACGTTCCGTTGAGCAAGCTCGCGATTTCTGCGGCGTGGTTCGGGTTGAGAATGCCGCACTCACCGGCAGCTTCGCGATCGACTGCGGATCGAATCACGCGCAGAACGAAGCTCGCACGCACTGCCGCCCCCTGCGCGGCATAACTGCCCCCTCCCCGTGCGTCCAACCGCCGGTAAGCACGGGCTCCCGCGCGAGCGCCAAAGATAGCACGCCGATGCATCTTTGCGTA
>JADJEK010000005.1 GCA_016709145.1 Planctomycetota bacterium | reverse complement strand
ATCGCAATCGCAGTCCCGCGGGTGCTGATCGCAATCGCCGCCGGCGCATTGTTTGCAAAACCCGTGCTCGCCCTGGTTGTTGCGCAAGCAGCGACGATTGTCGGCTGCTGGATCAACTTCGCATATGCGCGCGCACTCGGCCGCGAATACGTGCGTGAGCGACTGGGAGCGCGGTTTCGGCATCTCGCTCGCGTGCTGAAGTTCATCGATCAGCATGGGCTCATGGGCAACATCCTCATCCGCAGCCTGCCCGTCGGTAACTGCTTTGCGATGAACCTGCTCATGGCCGTGAGTCCGGTGACGTTGGCGACGTTTCTCATCGGCACTGCGATTGGCACGTTGCCGAGCACCGTCGTCTATGTCTTGCTCGGCAACAGCGCGCATGAGAACGCCGCGACGAAGATCGGATTGAGTATCGGCATCATGGTTCTGTGGTGCGTGACGTACGCCTTTTGGTTGTGGCGGCGTCGTGCCCGAGGCAATCGGCCAATGCCACAGCCCTGACTTCACCGACGCTGCAGCGGCGCGAACACAGCGCCTCTAGCCGGCCTGAACTAGCGAATTGCTTCCGCGTCCGCGCCGCATGCACGGCTACCTGCGCCTTGGGTTCCGAGCGAGCACAATGATGGAGTGGCCACAGTCGGAAGCTGGATCGAGGCGGATTGCGGCGGCTTGCGTCGTTGTCTCAATCCTCGCGGTCTTGCTGTGTGGCGCACGTGCGCTTTGGGAGCCGGACGAAGGACGCTACGCCGAGGCAGCCCGCGAGATGGCTCGCTCAGGCGATCTCGTGGTTCCTCGGCTCAGCGGCGAGCCTCATCTCACGAAGCCGCCGATGACGTACTGGGCGACCTGCCTTGGGATCCTGCTGTTTGGTTGCAACGCCTTCGGAGCGCGGATCGCGCTGGCGTTGGCGTTTGTTGCGACATCGGTCTGCGTTCGGGCGATCGCTCGCGCTTGGGACTTCGGTGATGCGTCGGCTCGCGCCGCGCAACTCATCTACCTGACGTCAGCGTTGCCCTTTGCAGCCGGGCACATCCTCACGTCGGACACGTTCCTCGTTTTCTTTCAGACATTCGCGGTGCTCGCTGCGCACAGAGCATGGGCCGAGGAACGATACGCGGGACGATGGCGCCTGGCATTCTGGTTGGCCCTCGCCGCCGGCATGCTGACCAAGGGCCCAGTCGGCTTGCTCCCGCTCGCGTACGTTACGGCCTTTACCTGCGTTCGGCGTGAGTTGCGGCCGCTATTGCACCTGTGGAGTCCCGTTCCGGTCGCTCTGTTCGTGCTCGGAGCGTCGAGCTGGTACCTCGTGATCGCCGGGATTGATCCTGCCCGTTTCGAAGCGATGGTTCGTCGCGAATTCATCGGGCACCTATCAGGAACCGCCGGGAAGGCCCCAGAACCGGTCTGGATCTACGCGCCGATCCTCGTCGTCGGCGCATTGCCGTGGTGTGCGTTCTGGCCACGCATCGCGAGGAACGTCGTGGGGATGGCACGCAATCGCGATCGGTGGAGCGTCGGCGCCGTGTTCTGCGCCGTGTGGCTTGTCGTGACGATTCTGATCTGCGCGTTGATCAGCGCACGATTGCCGTTCTACATCCTGCCGGCCTTCGCACCGCTTGCGCTCGCGACGGCTCCAAGCGTCGCGCGGTTCCTGACGCAACCATGTTCCAGTGCCGTGAGGAACCTGACGACATTTGCCAGCGCCGTCTGGGGCGGGATACTTCTGCTGTTTCTGGTCTATCCCGAGCGCGCGCCGCGTTCCGGGTCGTACGTGGCGCTGACAACCCAGATTCGACGCGGTGAGGACGGTGGCGCCGCCCGACTCTGCTCCATCGGACGCATGTCGATGCACTCGATCGAGTTCATGCTCGACCGCGCTGCAGTGCCGATTGGCGAGTCACTGAGATCAGCGCTCGAGAGTCTCCCAGTCCGCGATTCGGACGGATCACGCCCCGTGCTTGTGCTGAAGAAGAAGCACGGCGCTCGATTCACGACCGACGAGTTCGCGGTGGTTCGCCCAAAGTTCGAAGTGCTCGCGGAGCAGCGCGGAGTGCTGGCGGTTCGCCGCTTGACGGATTGACATCCTCGGGATGTGCCGAACAGTCGGGTGAACGCAGCAAAGAGTCGCGCCCCTCGCACGCATGCATCAATCAAAATGAGCCGCTAATGATTCGCGGCGTTGGCCCAAGCACAATTAGTTCCTGCCGCGCCGCGGGATTCATCGAGCACTCATTCGCGCGCCCTAGCCTTCGACACAAATCACCTTGTGATCAGAGGCAAGTACCTGATGCGATTTTGGCCGCCGAAACTTCGACTCGTCATTGGAAGCCTCGTCGTCGCGTGCATTCTCGTGGTGGTAGCGCGGCAGTTCTATCCGTGGACACACCACGACCCGTCGCTCGATCGAACGATTCCAGAGTACACGCGGCCTGCGCTGGGCGCGGGGACGCAAGCACTCCGTGTGATCGCGTTTGGCGACAGCGGCACTGCCGGTCGTGGACAACGGCGTGTGGCGGAAGCGATGCTTGCGAAGGCGCAGGTGGATGGGCTCGACCTAGTTCTCATGCTCGGTGACAACTTCTACCCGAATGGCGTCGCTTCGGTGGACGACCCTCAGTGGGAATCGAAGATCGTCAAGCCGTACGAGCGCCTCAACGCGCCCATCTATCCGTGCCTCGGGAATCATGATCACAAGGGCAATCCAGACGCGCAAGTCGAACGCTCCAAGCTCGATCCAAAGTGGCGTATGGGCGGGCGCCAATACACATTCGAACGCGTATTGGCGGATGGAACGCGGATTCAGTTCTTCGCGCTCGACACCGATCCAATCTCGAAGGGAGTCGAAGTCGTGACGCCGCAGCTGGAATGGCTGGACGCTCAGCTAAGAGCGTCGACCGCCCATTGGAAGGTTGCGTTCGGTCATCACCCGATCCACTCACGCGGGCGCGGCGACAACAAGCGAATGCGGCGGGACATCGAGCCGATCCTCGTGAAGCACGATGTCGATATGTATCTGTGCGGTCACGATCATTCGTTGCAAGTGCTGAAGCCCCGGAACGGTGTCAACTACATCATTTCGGGTGGCGGCGGAGGTACGGACAATCCGCACAAGGTTGATTGGACTGAAGACACGTTGTTTGCCGCGACGCTTGGCGGCTTTGTATGGCTGCGTTTCACGCGCAATGATGTCGTGGTCGAAATCGTTCGAACGGATCACCAAACCCAGTTCGGAACGGTGTTTGCCAAGTCTTGATCGCGATCGGCGCCAGTAGGGCCGAGGTGCTCATCAGGGCGTCACGCGCGCATGAGAAAGGAGGAGCGATGACGCTAAACGAATCGGGTCGCACCGCCGGTCTGATGTCATTTCTTTCCGCATTGCTCGTAACCGCATGCGGGGTTCCTGCGAATACGGCGTCGCTCGAAACCGTAAGTGACGCGATCAGCGTGCGCACGGCCCGCGGCGTACCGACGAGCCTTGAATCTGTCGACGACTGCGCCGTGCCAGCAGACGTCGATCTGAACGATGGGATCGACGAAGAGGAGGCGGTTGCGATCGCGCTGTGGCGCGAACCGGAACTCGCTGCTGCACTCGCAAGCCTCGAGGTCGCACGCGCGGATGTCATCACAGCGGGCGAACTTCCAAACCCACGCGTGCTGGTGCTGTTCCCATACGGAGCGAAGCTCGGCGAAGGCGCACTATCGCTCGTGCTTGACTCGCTGATCACGCGCTCTAGTCGCGTCGAGAAGGCGCAATTCGACGCAGCGGCGCTGGCCGACGGGCTCGTCACGCACGGATTGGATTTGGCGCACCGGGTCCGAACGAGTTTCACGTTGTTGCGCACTTTGCGTCGGCGGCTAGCGCTGACGACCGCGGCCGAGGTCGTTGCGGCACGACTTGGAGAGATCTCGGTCGCACGCGTGAGAGCGGGAGTAGCAACCGAGTCGGAGGTTGCTACTGAGGCGTCAGCGCTCGGACTCTTGCGCGATGACGCCCGCACGATCCAGATGGAGATCGAACGATGCGCGCTCGGACTATCGTCCCTACTTCGATGCGAGCCATGGCTCGAAGCGTCTGCGTTCGTGGAGACGATGGGCGATGCCGACTTGCCATTCGACCCCCGAGCACTGGAGTCCTGTGCCCTTCGAACGCGACCGGAACTGAGTGCGAAGCGGTTTGAGATTGACGCCACGCTCGAGCGAGAGGGTCTCGCTCTAGCCGACATCATCAAGATCCGTGGCATTCTCGATGTGAATCAGAAGCGCGTTGAATCGAGCGGAAGCGGTGGCGATGGCAAGTCTCGCACGCACGTCGAGTATGAGGCTGGACCGGGAGTCGAGGTCGACCTTCCTGTGTTCAACTGGTCGAAGGGGGCGCGTGCAGCAGCTGCGGCGACGTTCGAGCGGCAAAAACTAGAACTCCGAGCAATCGAGTCGCGCGTCGCTCTCGAAGTACGTGACGCCCGACTGCAGTTGGAGTATGCGACGACAGCCCTTCGCGGGTGGCAAGCTGAGCAGGTTGTGAATCTGGAAACGACCGTCGGCGACGCATCCGCACGCTTCGCGCACGGCGCGGCCTCCGAAGCGCAAGTCCTGCTCGCGAAGCGCGCTCTATTGGAAGCTCGCAGACGCGAGATCGATCTCCAAGGACTGCGGCGGCAAGCGCAAGTCGACCTGAGCCGCGCCGTCGGGTGTCGATTGGACCGCCCGCTCATAGCCGAGCTCTCCGAGATCGAATCATGAATGCACGGCAGCGCGTTGTGCGGCTCGGTCTGGGATGCGGACTTGCACTCCTTGGTTCGTGCGACAGACGATCCGCCGTTGGTACTGCCACAGCTCAGCGGCTGACGCCGGCTGCCGAAGTACGAGTGGCTGAAGGCGTCGTGCGTGTTCAACTGTCGAGGGAGGCGTTCGACGCTCTCGGAGTGCAAGTCGCACAACCGCAGGCAACGACGCTGCTTCGCTATTCCGAGTTCGCAGCCGAAGCCGCGGCCCTTCCGGGCCGGTCGGTGAGTTTGACCGCTCCGATTTCGGGGCGGCTCGTGAGCGCATCGCCGGTGAATGAGGGTGAACTGGTGAAGAAGGACCAGGTCCTATTCACGGTTGAACCGCTGTTGCCGCCGGAGCGAGAGGTTCCGGGACTTGTCGAGCGACGCGGGTTGGTCGAGCAGCGAATCGCACGGGAACGCGCGCGTTCACAATCCATCGCTGACTTGGGCGCTGCGAATACAGAGCTGGAGGTCGCGGCCGCGGAGGCGGAACGCGAGGCGCAGCTGCTTGCTGGCGGCGCTGGGACCGACCAAGCAGTGGCGAGAGCAAGGGCGCGATTGGCCATCGCCACAAGCGGCGCCGAGTCGGCGAGACGAATCGCGGATCTCTATGCGAGCGTGCCAGTCGAGGAATTGGGCTCGACGGCGGCCCGTGTGGAGATCGCAGCGCCGTTCGAAGCCACGGTGAGATCGATGCAAGTCAGTAGTGAAACGAACGTCGTTGCGGGAGCCGTTGTCGTCGATCTGGTTGCGCTTGACCACCTGGTGCTCAAAGTCGCGATCCCGGTCACCGAGATCGGCACGATCGATGCAACTGCTCCGGGCTGGCTGGTGGATCGCAGTTGCATCGGACGCGAGGTGCCAACCGTCCCTGCTTTTCCGCGGTCGGACTTCGCTTCTGGAACCGTCGAACTCGACTACCTGCTCGACAACCCTGATCACGCGGTACGGATCGGCCAGCGCCTTAGCATTCGAGTGCAGCGAAAGTCGCCGCCGCAGGCGGTCGTCATTCCAGCGAGCGCCGTGATCTTCCGGCCCAATGGATCAGCTCTCGTGTACGTGGCGGAAGGGGACCTCGCGTTCGTCCAGCGCGAAGTCTCACTTGATCGCATCGAGAACGAAAGCGCATGGATCCTGGACGGAATCCGCGATGACGAACGGGTTGTCGCGCGGGGAGTGAATGAGATCCACGGTGCCGCGCGCACAGCGCCGCGGGGGAACTAACGCCCGTGCTTTCGTGGATCGTCGCTACTGCTCTGACCCGAAGGTCGATCGTATTCGGGATCGCGGCACTTCTCATCGTCGGCGGGATCCAAGCGATCCGGCAAACGCCGATCGACATCTTTCCCGAGTTCGCACCGCCGCTCGTCGAGGTTCAAACCGAAGCACCCGGGTTCTCGGCGGAGGAAGTCGAGACGTTGGTCTCGATGCCGATGGAAGCGGCCTTGAACGGCGTTCCGTTCTTGAAGACCATTCGTTCGAAGTCCGTGCTCGGGCTTTCGGCGGTGACGTTGATCTTCAACGAGAACACCGACGTAATGCAGGCGCGGCAGCTCGTTCAAGAGCGCGTGATGAATGTGCAGGGCCGCCTGCCAGCGACCGCTCACGCCTCCACGATCTTGCCTCCATTCTCGTCGCTCAGTCGCATTCTGAAGATCGGCATTAGCTCGCCCACGCGCTCGCGTGAGGAACTCTCGGTGCTGGTGCGGTCGGTTGTGCTGCCACGACTGCTAGCGGTGCCGGGTGTGTCGAACGTGGCCGTCTGGGGCGAACGCTTGCCTCAGCTTCAAGTGCAGGTCGACCCCGACCGGCTCGGCGCGGCCGGAGTCACTCTGCCCGAGATCGTTGCGGCGGCACGAGGCGCCGTCGCAAGCGGAGGCGGCGGCATCGTCGATACGTCGAGCCAACGGTTAGCGGCTCGTGTTGTTCCCGGCGTGACAAGCGCGAAGGACCTGGGAGCCGCCGCTGTCCGTTATGCACCGGGCGGCGTTGCGCCGGTGCGATTGCGGGACGTGACGGACGTGTTCGAGGCGCCTGGCCCACCAATTGGTGACGCCACCTTCAATGGGGCGCCGGGTCTGCTGTTGATCGCCGAGAAGCAGCCCTGGTCGAACACCCTCGACGTGACGCGGGGAATCGAAGCAGAACTCGCGGCACTCGCGCCGACCCTTGGCGATGCCGTCGTTGATTCGACGATCTTTCGACCCGCTTCATTCGTCGAGCGAGCTTTGCGGAACCTCACGCACGCGGTCCTGGTTGGCTGCGGGCTGGTCGCCGCGCTCCTGCTCCTGTTCCTCTTCGATGTTCGACGTGCGGTGATCAGTCTCACTGCGATACCGCTGTCCGTGCTGGGAGCGCTCGTTGTTCTGTGCTTGCGCGGGCACGTCATCGACACGATGGTGTTGACCGGCTTGGTCCTGGCGCTCGGTGAAGTCGTTGATGACGCGATCATCGACGTCGAGAACATCGGTCGGCGCCTGCGCGAGGAAAGGGCGAAGGAACGCCCGCGCTCGGCATTTCGAGTCGTGTTGGCGGCATCGCTCGAGGTCAGGAGCCCAGTCGTCATAGCGAGTCTCATTGTGACGCTCGTGTTCGTTCCGGTCCTTTTTATCGGCGGGACCGCGGGAGCGTTCTTTCGACCGCTCGCCGTGTCGTACATGCTCGCGGTGGGGTCGTCATTGGCGGTTGCTCTGACCGTGACGCCGGCGTTGTGTCTGGTCTTGCTCGGTCGCCGGAAAGAGCGCCGAGAATCACCGATCGCAGACTGGTTCCGAACCGTCTACGAACGCTTGCTGCCGCGCTTGGTTCGACGCCCAGTCCTCGCGGGTGCGACGCTTGTGGTTCTCGCCGGCGGCGCAAGCCTTGCGCTCCCGAGCTTCGGTGAGGACCTCATGCCGAAGTTCCACGAGACCGACTTTCTGATGCACTGGATCTTGGAGCCGGGAGCATCGCTCGACGAAGTGCGCCGAAGTGTCGAGAGGCTGGAAGGCGAGCTGCTCGGAATCCCGGGGGTGCGCAACTGCGCATCCCACATTGGGCGTGCGGAGCTTGGCGACGAACCCGTCGGAGCGAATTTCGCCGAGGTGTGGCTGTCGATCGAAGAGACCGCGGACGTGAGCGCGCTGCTGCACCAGATCGAGGAGCGGATCAAGAGCTACCCTGGCATTCAGCGCGATGTCCTGACGTATCTCACCGAGCGGATCGAGGAAGTGCTGACCGGTGCCGGCGCGTCCACCGTCTTGCGGATTTACGGGCCGGATCTTCACCGACTACGGACTGCGGCGCAGTCCGCGCGCGAGGCCGTCGCGCGGATTCCCGGCGTAAAGAGCGCGCGAGTGGAATCTCAAGTGGAGGTACCTCAGATCGAGGTGAGGCCGCGCCCCGAGGATCTTGCGCGTCTCGGGGTCACCGCGACCGCGCTCTCGGAAGTCGTCGATCTCATGCTGCGGGGTGTCGTCGTCGGCGAAGTCGTTCGTGAGCAGCAGGTGCTCCCCGTCGTCGTGCGTGGGTTACAGCGGCTTCCAAATCACCCGCTCGCGATCGCGGACGCGAAGCTGGTCGGCAGTGGTGGAATGGTCCGCGTTGGCGACGTGGCCGATGTCGTCGTCGCGCCTGCGCCGAACGTGATCCAACGCGAAAAGGCTTCTCGTCGCATCGACGTGCTGCTCGACGTCGAGGATGGGGCCCTCGGCGAGGTGACGCGAGGTGTCGAAGACTACGTCCGCGCCACGGACTTCGGACCCCAATCGCACGCAGTGGTCATCGGTGAACACTCGGAGCGAGCGCGCGCGCGCACTCGACTGATCGCGCTTTCCGCCGTCGCGGTGCTCGCCATCTTGTTGCTCTTGTACAGCGACTTCGGCTCGCTCCGTCCCGCGCTGCTTGTGCTCTTCACGTTGCCATTCGCGCTGATCGGCGGGGTGTTCGGCGCCTTGATCTCGGGCGCGACGCTCTCGATGGGCTCGTTGATCGGATTTGTTGCGGTGCTCGGAATCACCGCTCGAAACGGGATACTGCTCGTGAGCCGCTGGCTTGCCCTTGAACAGGAATCCGGACAGCCCATCAATGCAGCACTCATCGTGAAGGGCGGGTCGGAACGAGTGCTCCCCATTCTCTTGACCGCGATGGCGACGAGTGTGGCGTTGCTTCCGCTCGTGATCGCAAGAGACAAACCCGGACACGAGATCGAGCAACCAATGGCTGTGGTAATTCTTGGAGGTCTCGTGACGTCGACGCTGCTGAACCTGTTCGTTTTGCCAGCGCTCTATCTGCGGTGGTCCGAGAGTCGTTCGCGGGGACTTGCGCCCGCCAGGACACGCTCCTAGGCGATCGCCGTAGAACTCATTGGCGCGATCGCGCCCTGGTTAGGGCTGGGGCCGCTCGCGCTTCATTTCACATGGTCCGTCGCAGTGCCGCTCAAGTCGCGTGTCCGAACGGTGGTGAGGATTGGAATAGCAAGAATCGGGAATAGGGCACCGATCGCAAACGGCATCACCAAGTGCGCATCACCAAGCCGCGTTTCCCAAGCCAGACCAGCGATCACGCTCGCGGCCAGCTGTCCCAACCCGCTCACGGTGGCGAACCAGCCGAGCGCCCCTGCGCGCTGCGCGGAAGGAACGAGGTCCGTGACCATCGCTTTCGTGACGCCATCCGTCAGCGCCATGTAAAGACCGTAGAGCGGCAATAGCACCCAGACGATCATCGCTGAGTGCGTCAGCGCAAAGCCTGCGTACACGAGCGCATGAAACGACCAGCCGATCGCGACGACCTTCCTGCGACCGACGCGATCCGACAGGTGGCCGAGTGGAAAAGAACCGAGCGCGTAGACCAGGTTGAACGCGGCGTATGCAAAGATGATCTGAGAAAACGAGAGACCCAGTTCCTTCGCGCGCAAAAGAAGGAACGACGTCGTACTCGCGCCCAGGGAGAAAACCGCGCACGCGACCAAGAGCCGCCAAAACGCCGCAGGAAATCTCCGGGGCGCCGACGCTGGACTGCTTGTGTCATCGGCTCTTGACGGGCGAGGCGGTTGCGTTAGCTCATGAACCGCTGTCGAGGCGACAATCACACTCAAGAGCCCGGGAACGACGGCGATCAAGAAGAGCGAAGCGAGCGGCAAGTCGGGCCACACGAACAAGATCCCCAAGGCGACCAGCGGGCCGATCACCGCGCCAAACGAGTCCATTGCTCGGTGAAACCCGAAGGCACGACCGCGATACGCGGCATCAGTGGAATCGGCGATGAGAGCGTCGCGGGGCGCCGATCGGACCGTCTTGCCCAGTCGATCGCAGGCTCGACCCAACAAGAAGAGGGGCCACCCCAGCGCATAGGCTGCTGCCCCCATGATCGGCTTGCTAAGAGCGGCAAGCCCATACCCAACGACGACGAAGGGCTTGCGTCGCCCCGACCGGTCGGAAAGCACGCCTCCAATCCAGCGCAGTCCGCTACTCACACCTTCCGCGATGCCCTCGATGAGTCCGAGCAGCGCCGGTGATGTGCCCAGCGTCGTGGTGAGGAACAGGGGGATCACGGGGTAGAGCATCTCCGAAGCGACGTCCGCAAAGAAGCTGACGAGCGCGAGTGCGGCGACATTTCGCGGGATGCCGTGAAGTCGGAACCTGGCTTGGGTCATTTCACGCTCTCAGAAACAGCGCTTGCGAATTCACTACGACGATTCTGCCCGTGCGCTTGCTCGACTGGAACCCGCACGTGAGTCTCCGGGCACAGGAGTTCCCCCACATCGTCACGCGCACATGAGAGGTACGACTCACGGAACATCGGAAGAGCAGTTCAGACTTCCGCTTCTCAATGAACGCCTCATGAATGCGGGCCTGCGATCTAACCCTCATGGAGGACTAACGCGTCGTCTTGTAGTTCTCGTGTCATGCGAGTCCTCGTCGTCGAAGATGAGCCGACGCTCGCTCGCTCAATCGCCGCAGCGCTTGAGGAGAGCGGCTTCACTGTCGATCTCGCGCTCGACGGCGAGCAAGCTCTTTCGTTGGGGTTGAGCCGCGAGATCGATGTGGTAGTCCTCGATCTTTTGCTACCTAAGCGTCCAGGTCTCGATGTGCTGGCCGCTTTGAAAGCGAAGAAGCCACTGCTCCGCATTCTCGTGTTGACGGCGCTTGGCGGCGTCGAGCAACGCGTCGAGGGACTCGATCGCGGCGCCGACGACTACATGGAGAAGCCTTTTTCCCTGCAGGAACTTCTCGCTCGCGTGCGCGCGCTCTTTCGGCGCCGCAGCGCCGTGGTCGTCCCGGCGATGATCCAGGTGGATGATCTTGTCGTCGATGTGAGCGCGCGCATAGTGCGACGCGCGGATCGCATCATCGCTCTGACCCAGCGGGAGTTCGAGCTTCTCGTCCTGTTCACGACTCGCCGCGGGGAGACGTTGTCACGAACGGCGATCGGAGAACACGTCATCGACCGAGGATTCAGATCCAACTCGAACATCATCGATGTCTCTGTGTGCGGACTGCGTGTGAAGTTGGGAACACCCGACCTCATCGAGACAGTTCGCGGAGTCGGATACCGACTTGCCACGGGAGATTCGCGATGAGACGCCTAGCCCCCAGCATGTAGTGGAGGGGAAGCGACGGAGCGAGTTGTCGGAAGGCTCACGGAGCCGGACGGAAAAGAGTTTGCTTCGCATGATGCTCTCGACGCTGCTTCCGAGCGAGCTGGATATCGTCTTGCTGCGCGCTCATCGAAACTTCATCCTCATCATCGACTGTCCAACCAGTTGGACGGCCTTTAGAGTTGATTTTATGCGCATCCTCGTGGTCGAAGACGAGCGCACCCTCGCGCGGTCCATTGCCGCGGCCATCGAGGACAGCGGTCTCGCAGCCGACATCGCGTTCGACGGCGACGAAGCCCTGCACCTCGCGACGACTCACGCGTTCGATGCGGTTATCCTCGACCTGGTGTTGCCGAAGAAGTCCGGCTTCGACGTCCTCGCTGCCTTGAAAGCGAAGAAGCCGTTGCTGCCGGTCCTTGTGCTGACCGCGCTCGGCGACCTCGAACATCGCATTCACGGGCTCGATCGCGGGGCCGACGATTACATGGTGAAACCGTTCGCACTGACGGAGCTGCTCGCGCGCGTGCGGGCGCTACTGCGCTGCGGCAATGCAAACGTCCGAAGTTCCATCGTCTCCGTCGACGATCTCGAGGTCGATCTCGCGGGTCACATCGTGCGCCGCGCCGGTCGCGTAGTGCCGTTGAGTCAGCGCGAATTTGCGCTACTCGTCCTGCTCGTGAGTCGACGCGGCGAGGCGCTCTCGCGCACGCAGATCGGCGAACACGTCGTCGACCGCGAGTTCGAGTCGACGTCGAACTTGATCGATGTCTCGATCCATGGCCTGCGCTTGAAGCTCGGCCAGCCTGACCTCATCCAAACGGTCCGCGGCGTCGGCTATCGATTTGCGCCGGGCACGAGCGAACCCGAATGAAGCGGTTGCGGCTGCGCGCGATCCGCGCGCGAATTACCATAGGGTCGGCAGCGCTCTTGCTCCTAGCTCTTGCGGTCGCCGGCATCGCTGTCGACGCGGAAACTCGTGAAGTCGCATTGCGCGGGCTCGATCGCCGTTTACTCGCCGAAGCCGAGGCTCTCGCCGGCCTCGTGCAATTCGACGGCTCGACGGTCTCGATCGAGCGGCCCGAGGATGCCGCTCCCGAGTACCGCAAGCCGAGCGGACGCGCGTACTTTCAGATCTGGACGGGGTCGCGCGAGGTCGCGCGGTCGCGATCTCTCGGCGAACACCGTTTGCCGCCGCCAGACCAGGAATCCATGGGAGTCCTCGAAACACTTCGCAGCCGTCGTACGGGCCGCGACTTCGTGATTGGTCCGCGAGGCGACCGCATGCGCATGCAGACGCTCGTCGTCGCGCGTGGCTCCAGCAATGACCGGAGGGTTCCGCCCGCGATTGTTGCGATCCAAGTCGCGCGCGAACTCGACGACGTCGCTCATGCCGTCGCGGAGGTGCGGGCAGATCAGTGGGTCGCACTGCCGCTCGCATGGGTCGTTGGTTGCGCCGGTGTCTTCTTGCTCGCGACGCGCGCGCTGCGGCCGATCGCACGCATGAGCCGTGACGCCGGTGCGATCGCCGCCGGGAAACTCGATCGCCGCCTCGACATCACGAGTGTCGATGACGAGCTCACGGATCTGGCATCGACGCTGAACGCCGCGTTCGGCCGCATGGCCGGCGCGGTCGACCGCGAGCGGCGCTTCGCGGACGATGCCGCGCACGAGCTCCGCACTCCGTTGACGGTGCTACGAACGAGCGTCGAACTCGCGCTCTTGAAGGACCGCACCGTGCCGGAGTACGTGGACGCGCTGAAGGATGCTCAGCGAAGCACCGAGCGCCTCGGTCGCGTGGTTGAAGATTTGCTTCTGCTCGCTCGCGTCGAGCACGCGAGGCCGTTCACTGAGCACGTAGACGTGCGTTCCGCGGTGCTCGCGAGCGTGGATGCGGCATGGTTCGTGGGGCAGAACCGTGCGCCGCCGATCCGACTCGAGTTGGATCCGGACGAGTTGCCGGTATTCGGCAGCGTCGTGCTGATCGAGCGCGTAGTCGCGAACCTGATCGAGAACGCGCGCGCGCACGGCGCATCTCCGCATGGAATCGACGTGAGCGCATTGCGATCGGCGGACGGCTTGTTCGCAGAGATCATCGTCGCGGACCGCGGTCCTGGCATTCCGCAGGAGCTCGTGCCGCGCTTGTTCGAACGCTTCGCGCGAGGCGATCTGTCGCGTTCGCGAATGTCGGGTGGCAACGGGCTCGGTTTGGCGATCGTGCTCGGCATCGTCCGCGCGCTAGGTGGCGACGCGGACGTACGGCCGCGCGTCGGCGGCGGCACGGAATGTCGTGTCCGCCTTCCTCTCTCGCGCGCCGACTCGCGAGTGAACACACCCTGACGTACGTTTCCTAGCCGGCACCGAACGGCAGCTTTCCCGTCGGTGGCCGATCGTTGCGAGTAGCCCTGGATCGTACGGGTAAAGTTGAAGCCCAGCTGACAGGGTGTGCTTCGCGCTCTTGGCCTGTCCCATTTGCGCGTAGAGATTGCCGAGGTAAAGATACCTGAGCTCGAAGTCAGGCTGGGCTGATTGATTGCGCTGTGCTTAGGTGCTCGAAGTGCTGGACCGCCGCGCCTTGCTTACCCATCATCGCGGGCCAGAACGCTGAAACGAGCCACGACAATCAGCACTTTTCGTGAGCGAAAATTCGACACGTACGGCATTAGTGCGCACGACTCTGATCTCATGGGCGTGAATGGTAGGCCAAAGTCAAGCAAGAGCGGTCCGTCGCGGCATGACCTGCTTACTCGTGCGGCTAGTCCAGAGTTTCGACGGGTCATTCCCGTTCACGACCAATCCCTGTTCGTGTCCCGCTCAACGAAATGACTTCCCCTCCGAGGTAGCGGAGCGCGCCGCCTTGTGACCTACAGCCCGGGCGGCTGGGTCCACTCGTGTTCGCGGGAGGCGTAGCGGCAGAAAAGTCGCATCGCCAGCCCCGTGGAAGGGTAGCCTTGCGCCGACAGCACCCAACGTTGTCCACTATCCTAGCGGGTGACATCTGCAACCCACGTGCAGTACGTTATTTATGGCCGTTGACCGCGCCAAACGAGTGACAAAACGGCCAACCGGAACTGATTGGGGCGCATCTCCGACGTGGTCTATGCCGTCCCCGCTACCAACCTGACAAAAGCCGTACACCGCAAGCGCGGGCGTACGGCTTTTTCAGTTCCGGCTTTACGGCGGCGAGCGGCGGGAACTCACTGCATCTCATGCTCGCGAAGTCGTTGGTTCAGAACGATTCCGGGGCACTCACCCCTCCGCGCAGGCCAAGTCCGCACGGAATTCGAGCGAAGAGCGTCGGCGGTGATCACGTGTCAGACGCGTGAATCGCTCGCGAGCCTCGCCCACAGCGAGTCAACGCCCTCGACGAAGTCGGCCACGAGCTCGGGACCCGCGGTGCCGTCGCGCCGGCGGCGCGGTGAACGTACTAAGCTTGTCACTGCGAAGAGAGCAAGTGGCGGACGAGGTTCGCCAAGCGGACTGGGCGCTTGTGGGAGGCCTCGGTGCTAGTTACGATCAAGCTCAGCGTAGGAAGAGGAACCCAAACGTGACGCAGCGAAAGTACCCCCGAGGCTCGGAGTGGCGCAAGTGGGATCTGCATGTGCACACGCCAGAGTCTCTGATGCATTCCTACCCATCGCCTGGTGCTTGGGAGGCGTTTCTGACAGATCTTGAGAGCCTTCCCGCGGAATTCGCCGTGATCGGGATTAACGACTACATATTTTTAGATGGGTACAAGAAGCTACTCGAAGCAAGGAATCAAGGGCGGTTAAGTAACATAGATCTGATTCTTCCGGTCGTTGAATTGCGAATCGACAAATTCGGGGGGAGTGATTCACACCTTAGCCGGGTAAATTTTCACGTCATCTTCTCCGATGAGTTGAGCCCGGAGTTCATTGAGCAGCAGTTCATATCCGCCCTCGCTGCCTCGTATCAGATTTCACCAATGTACAAGGACGCGGTGGAGCGAGCCCGGTGGGAAATGGTGCCGACCAGAGCCAGCTTAGAGAAACTCGGCGAGTTGATAATCGCGTCGGTTCCGGAGGAGCGCAAACGGCAGTTTGGCGCGCCTTTAATAGAAGGTTTCAATAACCTCTGCTTCGAGTACCGCGCGCTCTCCGCACTTTTGGACAAGCCGCATTTCCAGGGCAAGGTGCTGACGGCGGTTGGAAAGACCGAATGGGCCGATATTGAATGGAATGACCATTCCATTGCAGAGAAAAAAAACCTCATCAACGCTGCGCAGTTTGTTTTCGTAGCCGCGGAAACACCGGCAGCATGGGAGCGCGCGCGAAGAGCGTTAGACACGGGAGGCGTTAACAGTCAGCTACTCGATTGTAGCGACGCCCATGCGCTGTCAAATGCAACAACAAAAGACCGTATCGGCAATTGCTTTACGTGGATAATAGCCGACCCAACGTTTGACGGGTTGCGGCACTTACTTCATTCATATGAAGACCGGGCGTTTGTTGGTGAATTCCCGCCCGCGGTGCTGAGGTCCAGAAACCGCCCCACTCGTGTCCTGTCGGAAGTGACTATCACAAAGACGGCCGATGGCCGTGAGCCAGCGCCATGGTTCGATGCTCACATAGTCCTGAACCCAGAGCTCATTGCCATAATCGGAAACAAAGGGAGTGGCAAGAGTGCGCTGGCGGACATTCTTGGACTGCTCGGAAACACGCCACGATTCGAAGCATTCAGTTTCCTTAACACGGACAAGTTCAGAAGTCCAAAGGGCAATAAGGCGCAGAGTTTCGAGGCGTGCATTGAATGGAAAGACAGCACGAAATCTGGACCTAAGTGCTTGGCGGACAACCCTGAGCCGGGTGCACCAGAGACAATTCGTTACTTACCACAGCATTATCTGGAAACTGTCTGTAACGAGCTGACTCACGGATCAGACGGTCAATTCTATGCCGAACTTAAGCACGTTATCTTCTCTCACGTTCCACAAGCGGAGCAGCTTGGGTACCGTACGCTTGACCAACTACTAGATCATAAAAGTGAAGAGATAAGAAGCACCATTGCGATGCTCGCGGCCGACATGCATCGTATTAATGCCGAACTGGTCGAATGTGACAGGCAGTTGGCTGAAGAGAATCGGCAGCGTGTACGACTAGCACTGGAGGAAAAGCGTCGGGAATTGAAAGCGCACGACGACGCTAAGCCGCCAGAACCGGAAACCCTGGGGGCATCGGGGCAGGCGCCCACGTCTGAAGCAGCAGGTGCTGCATCGAAACCTCAATTGGAAATTGACGCTGCGCGGGCTGAGTGTCACCGGTCGATTCAAAACCAGCCACTGAGGAACGATTCAAAACCGGCCACCCGGAGCACCCGGGATCTCACTCGTCGGTCTTCGTTCGTACAAGAGCCCTGTCCTTCAGCCGGTAGCTCTTGCCCTTGATGGCGACGATCTCTGCGTGATGCAGGAAGCGGTCCAAGATGGCGGTCGCGCTCGGCACGTCCTGGAGCAGCTTGCCCCACTCCTCGATCGGCCGGTTCGACGTCATCAGTGTCGAGCGCTTCTCGTAGCGGCGCATGATGACCTCGAACAAGTACTCGCCTGAGCGTTTCGGCAGTTGCTTCATGCCCATGTCGTCGATGATCAGCAGGTCCGGCCGCAGATACTTCGCGTCGACCTTGTCGTCGCCGGAGAAGGTCTCGTCCTGCATGAAGTCCTGGACCAGGTCGAAGATCGATCGATAAAGCACGACGAAGCCCTGCTGGATCGCGTGGAAGCCGATCGCCTGCGCGAGGTGGCTCTTGCCGACGCCAGGCGGACCGATCAACAGCACATCTTTGTATTCGCGCACGAAGCGACACGCGGCGAGGTCGTGCATCTGGCTCTTCTTGATCGACGGATTGAACGCCCAGTCGAACTCGTCGAGGCGTTTCTGGTCGCGGAAGCACGCGCTCTTGAGTCTGCGCTCGAACAGTCGCTGCTTCCTGACCGAGAACTCGTCGCCCAGCGCGAGCTCGAGGAACTCGCCGTGATCGAGACCGTTGCCTTTGGCCTCGGACAGCCGCACGTCGAGCGTGTCGGCCATGCCGGAGAGGCGCAGCTCGCGCAGACTCTTCTTCAAGGACTCCTTCATGCGGGTCTCCGATCGGCGAAGGTCGATTGGGAGAACGCGTCTTGCACGAACTCGCCGTACTCGTGCGGATCGCGGATCAACGGATGGCTGTCGATGAACTCGAGCTGCTGCGTCGCTGCTGGCTGCTGCGCGAGCAAGCGACGCAGCGTCTTCAGTCGGTACGCGTGATGCGACAGCGCGACACGACACGCGCGCTCGATCTCTTCCCAAGAGTGCTTCTTCGTGAGCCCGAGGAAGCCTTGCAGCACGCGGATGCCGGCGATGCCGCGATACGACAGCAGCGCCTGCGCGTAGCGCGCGCTCTCTTCGCCGATGCGTGCCGCGCGCTCGAGCATCCATTCGGTGCCGCGCTCGATCGCGGAGATCTTCTCGTCGACGATGTGCGCGCGATCGGTGCTGAAGCGTCCGGGATCGACGCGGACGTGGAGCGCGATCTCGGAGAGCGCGTGATCGAAGATGCGCACGAGGCGCGAGTCGTAGCGCACCCACACCGGCCGCCCGAGGAACTCGGGCGGTACCGAATAAAAACGCCTTCTCGATCACGATGTGACCGTCGCGATGCACGGTGCGCTGCGTCTCGTGGAACAACGGGAAGCGCTCGGCGGGCAGCGGTAGCAGCGCGTGTCTCTCATCCGCTTCGAACAGCGCGTGCACCTGCTTCCCTCGTGGTGCCGTGGATGCGCTGATCTGCGACTTTCGTCTCCCAATCGCGCAGGAGCTCGTTCTGCGCGGCGAGCGAAGCGAATTGCCTGCCCTTCAGAGCATTGTCCTGAGCGAAGGCGACGCAGCGCTCGACCTTGCCTTTGTGGCGCGGCGTGCGCGGTTTGGTCGGCAGCACGGCAACGCCGTAGTGCCGAGCGAACGCCTCGAACTTCGGCGTGATCGTCGGATCGCACCAGTCGTGCCTCGAGCACCGCGGCTTTGAGATTGTCGGGGACCAGCGTCTTGGGCACGCCGCCGAAGTGATGGAACGCATTCTCGATGCCGCGGATCAGCGACTCGGTGTCCTGGCGCCACATGACCTCGGAGTAGGCCTTGCGCGAGTGGCTCAGCACGACGCGCAGCAACTGCGGTCGCTTCTTCTTCTTCGAGCCCGGCTTGACCGTGAACGCGCCGACTCCGTAGTCGATCTGGGCTTCTTCGCCGGGCAGCGTCTCCATGCGCCGGAACGGAATGGGCCTCGACGCGCCCAGCTTGCGCACGAAGCGCTTCACGCTCGTAGCTGTGCGCGTAGCCGTGCTCGGCGACGAGGTCCTGGTGGATGCGCTGCGCGCTCAGGCCGAGCGCGAGCTTGGCGACGATCGTCTCACGGTGCGGATCGCACTCGCACTTTCGACCCGCAACCCCGGCGGTCGAAATGGCCGGTTTTGAGTCGGACGACGGCTCGATCAGCTCGGTCGAGCCGGCGGTCGAAATGGCTGGTTTTGAATCCGGCGGCGGCTCGATCGACTGCCCCGAGCCGGCGGTCGAAATGGCCGGTTTTGAACCCGGGTCAGGCGGCCGACCTCGCGCATAACGCGCGACCGTGTCGCGATGGATGTCGAGCTCGCGGGCGATCCGCCGATGGGACCATCCGTGCCTCAGCAATTGCTCGATCGTGTGGATCTGCGCCATCTTGAGCTGATTCGACATGCCCGCCTCCGAAGGGAAGCGGACATCGTCGGGCGCCTTTCGCGCCCTCGCTCAGAGTGGCCGGTTTTGAATCGTTCCCTCGTGGCCGGTTTTGAGTGTTCGGTGACAGGCTGAGCTAGCGACTCTCGAGGGCAAACTCCTTGAGGCCGGGGAAGAGGACGCGCGACTTGCAGAATTGCGATCGCATGCGGACAAGGTGCTCGGACGGATGGGAAACCTCCGGCGCACAGTTGATGCGTTTCTGCGAGAGTCCGTCGCGGACCTGGAGCTATTGGGAATCGCGCAAGATTCGGTGATTGGAATTCGGCTAGAGACTGCGCCACTCGATACGTATATCCAACAGAACGAGGTGCGGAGATCTTTGATCAAGTCCTCGCGAGATCCGCAAGTACCGGAGAGTCTTGAGAACAAGCGACAGCTCCTGCTCCGTCATATCGAAAGTATTCAAATGGAGTTGTCGGCGCCGGAACGGAAGCGGCAAGAGAGTATTAAGGCACTGCAAACTTGGACAAAAGCAAGGGTAGGGATAGTTGGAACAGTCGAACAACCGACAACACTAGCATACCTGGAGGGAGAGCAGAAGGCGCTGGATGAGAGCCTCCCAAGCCGTCGTAAGGCACTTAGACGTGCGCGGAATCGCAAGTTCTGGGAGATCCACGCCACGAAGCGAACGCTTCTGGCGTCGTATAGGCAGTACTTCGGCGATGCTCAGCAAGCACTAGAGGTCGGCTCCCGGGCGATCCGGGACTCAGTCTCCGTTCGCTTTGGGGTTGCAATTGCGGAGACCGGATTCGCGCGGACGTTTCTCCAGAAGATCAATCAACGCAAGGCTGGGGCGTACACGGGCGCTGATGACGGAAAAAGGGTGCTAGAGCGGCAACTGCTAGCAACGGACTGGGACAACCCAGCCAGTGTGCTGCGGTTTGCGCGAAACGTCGTTCGCGGAGTCAAGATCTCAAGTAAGTGGTCGCGCCCGATTGCTCAGCTAAAATCGGAGGAGGACCCGGTCTCATTTTATTATTATATATTCGGTCTTGAGTATTTGGAGCCCATGTACCAGCTGACTGCAAATGATAAGCGAATTGACCAGTTATCGCCCGGCGAGCGCGGACATCTCCTGCTTATATTTTATCTCCTTGTCGATCGCGACGACATTCCGCTCGTGATCGATCAACCCGAAGAGAACTTGGATAATCACACCGTGTTCAAGACGCTTGTGCCGTGCATAAAGATCGCAAAACGTCGCCGACAGGTGATCATCGTTACGCACAATCCGAATCTAGCTGTGGCTTGCGACGCGGAGCAGATAATCGCGGCGGAGATGACCAAGCAGGGAGCATGTCACGTGCTTTACGTGAGCGGCTCCATCGAGGAAAGAGGTATTAACAAGCGACTAGTCGATGTGTTGGAGGGTACGCGACCCGCATTCGATAAGCGCGACGCGAGCTATCTAGAATAGGCTGTGGTGCGAGCGCCGCGTAATTGTGCTCGGTTCCCAGGCGGCTGCCCGCTTGGTGGGTTTCCGACGACCGAGAGTCCGACATGTCCGTAGGCCATGCGGCCTGCCGGCGTGGCGGCGAGTGATGCGCCGTGTTTTCGAGAGCCCCCACTATCGCTGGCTGGAGGCAACCGCTTGCTTGAGGAACGCTAGGCACGCGTCGATTTCCTCCTGGAAGAACACTCGATCGACGAACGCCTCGGCGCCCTCGCGGTACCGTTCAGCTTCGACTCTGGAGCACAGCATCAGAGCGACCACCGTCGGACGGCATGCGATGACGTGTGCGCGGAGAACTGCGCGGAACTTGCTCGCACCGTCGAGCACTTCGCGCGTAGTGCGAAGCCCGAGCCCGCGAATCTCAAGCGCTCCATAGAGAAACTTCATCTCGAGCGAAGCTTCAGCGATCTCGTACAGGCGCTTTTGAATGTCGTCCGCCACACGCCGCACGTTCTTGATTTCGAAGTACACGGCGGGGGCCTGCTCGAGCGCTGGGTCAGGGTAGACACCATCGGGTTTCCTTCGCCCGATGAGAATGCCCGGCACGTGACGCGACGGTGGCGACATGAGAATGCCGATTCCCTCCGTAGCCAGACGCTCCCTGAAGAGGGCTTCGATGGAACCGCTTGAGCGGCGGCGAAGGTCCCCACCGCGGAGTACGACGGCTGAACTCGCGACATGAGCGAAAGGAGTTCGAATCGGAAGGCGCATCTTGACAGCTTGAGCTGCTCTCAAGGCCTTCGCGACAATGGAAACCTCGGGCTCTTTCATCGCCTTCTTGAGCGTGGTGCGAGAGAGCTGGGCGCCAGCGAGAAGGAAGTACTTCGCTGCGTCGTCACGCAAGAGCGTGTTCACGTCTTCGAGGCTCAAGTTTCCAAGCATGAGCTCGCCGCGCCTAAGGTGCGGGGAGAGGAGCGGGTGGGTCCGCAGCGCATCGATAGCGCGTTCGAATTCGGCGAGCTCGGGATTACTCGTCACGAGCGATCCGCTCCGAGAATCGCACGGAGTGTGGAGGCGTCGGCGCGAGAGAGCCTGAAGAGTCCCGAAAAGAGGTCGTTCACCGCAGCAGCGTCGCCGCGGTTCGCCGCCGTCGCGATTTCTTTCTGCTGAGCGGAAGTCGCGATGGGAACGGGAATCTCAGTCAAGAACTGTTGGCGGTAACGGTTGAAGCCGTCTTTCACGACGGGAGAGAACACCCGCACGAAAAATGACGCGATGCGCGAGTTGAGGAGCCCACAAAGGAATTGGAGGTCCACTCCGGGTGCTGGCAGAAGGTAGTAGGCGCTGTGAAGTGGAAAGAAGTGCCCGTCGTCTACGGCAAACCGATTTGAGTTTGCGACGTCGGGAACGAGGAGCTTCTTGAGGCGGGCCAGGTCGACAGCGGCCTGATCGTGAATGTCGTACCAGGGTTTCTTCCAGACACGAACACAGTGCCGAGTCCTCAGCTCGTCGCGATATTGAGCGAGGTAGCGCGCCGCCCCGGGGAACCTCTTGAGGTCTACGAGCGTTCCGCGGCCTGCCTTGTCGTACGTGTAGGGCACGAGGATGTCGAGGCGGGGGTCGGTGATGCCGTAGCTCTCAACGTCACGGCCGCGCACTGCCGGCCGAATGAGCACCGGTTCGACGCCGGGCTCGCTCCCATGCGGGAAGACGAAGACGCGGTCGCGACCCGTCGCGGGGCCCGCCGAGACTCGAAGCGTCACCGCTGTGAGCCTGAGGCGACCAGCTTGGAGCTTTCGTGCGAGCTTGAGAGCGGCAGGATCCACGAGATACCACGGTTGCTCCGTGAGTGTCTCCTGCGGAACCGTCGCCCTCGCAGTCACGCGAACCATGGCTGGGGCGCCGGCCCCATCCGCATCGCAGTGAAGGAGTGCGACAGACCTCTTCGAGCGACTGCGCTCGAAGACGCTCACACATGGAACCGTCGCAGCGTCCGCGAACACTCTGTGGGAACTGAAGCGTGCGATTAGTCGCACCGACGTTGACCCGAGGAGGAAGGAACGAAGCGAGCGAGCGCTCCGACTCACAAGGAACTTGTCGGGTGTGATGAAAGCAGCACGCCCCCTCGGGGTCAGTAGACGCACCGCGCGCTCGATGAAAACCGTGTAGAGGTCGAGTCGTCCGGTCGCAGTCGAGAAGTTCTCGCGTAGCGCGGCTTTCCGCTCAGCGTTCAGACGGGTAGCAGACACGTACGGAGGGTTCCCGACGATGAAGGCGAACTCTTGGTGCCCGGTCGCTTTTCCGAAATCGGTCGTGAGGAAGTCGCCGCACACGATGTTCTTCGAGAAAAAGGAGGGACTCATCCTTCCGGGGGACGCCTCTTGCACGGCACGCCTCACGGCCGCCGCGGCGAGCGCGCATGCGTTGGAGTCGATGTCGATGCCGAAGAGATCGCCCTCCACGCGCTCCAGAAACTCTGCGCGCGAGCTTCCGCGCTCGACAGTGAAGCGAGCGATGACGCGCACGGCCCCTTCAAGGAAAGCACCGCACCCGCATGCGGCGTCGAGGAGCGGTCCCCAAGAGTGAGCTCCGTACTCCGCTTGCGCGATGACGAAGTCGACGAGGTGCGTGGGCGTGTAGACAAGGCCGCTCTGACGCCGCTCTTCAGTCAGGACCTTCGAAAGGTAGGCGGCGCCCGAAGTCTGTGCCCGACGCGTCGCGAATGGACGCACGACTGCCAGTGGAGCGCGTTCCGCTTGCGCGCTCGCGGCTGTGCCGCTGGAAACCGAGGGACGGTGCAACATGAAGAGCCTAAGTGTCCGCGCCGTGGGACTCGTCGTTCGAGAAGAAGGAAGTTGATGCTGTTACTTCGGCCGCGCCCGGCCGCCGTCGCGTCAGCCTTTCTCAAAGGCTAGCGGCTTGCGCGAAGGCACGGATGATGAATGTGGCCTGCAGGTGACCGACGTTCGTCCTGGACTTCGGGCCACGCCGCGAAGCGGCGGACGAATCCGATTGGCCCCCCGGTCGCGACGACAAAGGTCTCGTGGGCCACCTTCGAGGCGCACGAGAAGACAGTCCTCTGCAAACGTCCCGGCGATCTGTTTGTGCGGCTCCGCCCGTCCGAAGGCCGTCCGCCGTTGAACGCTCTTGGCGTCCCTCTTCCCGAGGGACAGAAGCGAGGCGCTGAATGCCGTCCACGACGGCGTCTTCGAGTTTCCCTTCACTCCTGCAGCGCTCATCTACGGGAACGCGGTCGACACTGCGCTTCGTGCGCGCCGAGCATCGAAGGTCGCGGAAATGTGGACGCAACGACGCGCGCGTAGGTGAACGCCGCGCGGAAACGTCATCATCGGGCAAGAGGGCAGTCGAACGACTCGGCGTCGGTCAAGCCCATTGCCGGGACTCTGAAAGTCGTGACGGTCGTGTGAGAGTGATCCGCTCCAGTTCGAAGACCGACGATGCATCGTCGAATTGCTGCGACGCGCTGCTCGGGTCCCGAATCGCGCAGCGTCCACTCAAGCCCTTCGATGAACGCCCCGACCTCCCGCACCAGCGCCTCGGCCTCGACTCGTGAGACTTCGATTCGATCAAGTTCCTCGATGCGTCCCCGCGCCGCGGTTTTCTCGCCCCGCAGCGTCGTGATCCGTTCTTCGATCACCTCGCGCGTTCCTGCCGATAGATGATCAAGTAGCCGCGCGATGTCCGCGTCGATCCACGCGATCTCTTGCCGTGCGCGTTCGCGCGCCTCCTTCAGGTCCCGAGTGTCGGTCTGAAGCGCGTTACCCATCTCACGCGCGAGTTCCTTCCGACCGTCCGGCCCGCGGAACTTCGCGTACGCGTTGAGCACGGTCTTGATGATCGCCTCCTCGAACTCAACCTGCGGCAGCGGCCCGAAGGTGCACGCCGACCGTCCATTCCTGATATATCCGCCGCAGCCATACGAGTACGTGACGACCTTCGATCCGTCCTCGCGCCGCTTGCCCTTCGTGCGCCGCACGCCCTCATAGCGCGCGCCGCAACGCCCGCATGTGATCAGTCCACTCAGCAGGAAACGCGAGCGCTTGCCGACCCAACCGCCGACCACGCGCGGATTCTGGCCGGTCTGTTGGACCGAGACCTCGCGTTCGGTCCGTACGCGCTGCGCGTTCACCGCGAGCCGGTGGCTTACGAGTGCGGGGTGCGCGTCGGGGATCCGGATCCAATCGACTTCGGGATTGGGGACGAGCCGGGCGCCGTAGGCGCTCTTGCGTTCGGTTGCGCGACCACCGGCGATCTTGAAGAAGCGCGCGTCCGTGCGCCGGTTCCAGACCATGTCGCCGCAGTAGATCGGATTATCGAGGATCGCCCTCACCGTCCCCTTCGACCAGGAGCCGCTGTAGATCCGCGCCCACTTTGGACCACGCGGCGTCGGCACGCCTTCGCGGTTCAGCGTGTCCGCGATCGCGCCGAGTCCCTTCTCATCAACCGCGGCCATCGTGAAGATCCGCTTCGCGATTTCGACGCGGGCCGGGGCGCTTGGGACCAATCGCGCGCGATCCTTCTTCGAGACCTGGATCGACTCCCCCTTCGCGAGCGTGCGCTGGTGCTTCCCGACGGCATCGAACACTTCCTTCGTGCCATCTGGCATGAACCTCACGACGAACAGCGTCGAGCCGTCCTGCGCCTCGTACTTCAGGTCGTAGCCGTATGGCGGCGTGCCGCCCATCCACAGGCCCTTGTCGACGCGCGACAACAACCCGCGGATCGTGACGCGCGACAGGTCCTTCGACTCCTCGCGCGCTTGCCACTGCTTCACCGGACGCAGCAGGTCGTCGGTGCCGTCACCGGAAAAATTCTCGGTGACGTAGCGGACCTCGACGCCATGCGTGCGCAGCACGTGCCGGTAGTAGCCGGCCTCGTCGTTGTCGACGCGGCCGAAGCGTTTGATGTCGTAGACGACCACGCTTGAGAACGCGCAGTCCGCCTTCTGCGCGTCGGCGATCAGTTCCTGGAACCCCTTGCGCAGGACGGCCGTCGTGCCGCTGATCGCGTCGTCGGTGTAGAAGTGCACGAGGCGAAGTCCGTGCAGGGTCGCGTACGCCTCGATCGCTTTCCTCTGGTCGGGGATCGACTGTTCCTGGCGGTCGGTCGATCGGCGGAGATAGCCGACGGCTCCGGTCGCAGGGCGCGCGCGGGGGCGCTCATTCGTCAAAGGGATCGAAGCGGCCATCGAGAGTCTCCATGCCTTGCGTGAATGCGCATGGACGCTCTTTGGCCCCCCGATAGCAACTCAAAGAGTCTCTGAATTGCGAGTCGATCCGCCCCTTCCGGATCACCATAGGTCGATGAAGAATATGCCTGGTCTTGCGACACGACTTGCAGCGACGGCCATTTCCAGCGCATCCGGCCCGTCGTCATGCGCAGCCTTCGGGAACTGGCGCAACTGCTCCAACAGGATGCGGTGCTTCTTCGAGAATCGGATCCGTCCGGACGCGATCAAGGGCTGAAGAGACTGAATGCGGCCGACCTTGTCGGTCGAGTGCTTGACAGGGTGCACCTGAAGTCCGGCGTTCCTCTGTGAGACCTCACGCTTCAGTTCGGACGCGAGGAAGTCTTGAAACTGGTTCGCCTCCATCGTGAAGCGGACGTAGCGCCGGATGCGGTGGTACTCCAGGACGGACTCGATCGTCTCGCGCGGCTTCAGCTTCCGAATGTCGGCGTCGAGCACGTAGAAGACGCCGGTTGGTCGGTGCTGTGCGAGCGTGATGATCGCGGTGTCGTCGTGCAGCTTGCCTGCGCGGCCGAGGCTCGGATCGCACGCGCCGAACATCGACATCGACGAGCCGAGGTCGGCAAGCAGCGCCGTGTCGGTCTTGTACTGGTCGTCCCAAAACGTGAAGTCCTCCGAGCGGAAGAAGCAACTCGACGGGTCGACCGGCTCGTTCTGCTTCTCGGAGTCGAAGCTCGCCTGACCCTCGCGTAAGCGAAGCTCCATCAGGTCGAGATACGACTCGCGCTGCGGCCAAAGGACTTCCGTTCCTTCCAACATCGCTTCGCTGTGCTCGTCGAAAAACTCCTTCGCGGCCTCGGGGCCCATCTGGCCTTCGCGCTCGGTGCGGCACGAGTAGATCCCTTCCCACGCTTCCCAAAGAGCGTCGTTCTCCGAGAATGAGATCACCGCCTGATACTTGCGCGGCGTCCACCCGGGAAAGTCGACGGTGCCCGAGCCGTCGCCGACGAGGCGCGCGAGCAGCGCGTCATAGTGGAGGATCGTGCCGACGACGACGACGTTCGTCGTGGTCATCGTGCCGGCCTTCAGCAACGCCTTCTCGAACCACGCGCGCTTCGTCTCGCGCTGGTCGGCGGACGCGACTTCCAGCTCGTTCTCGATGTCGTCGAGGATGATGAGCGTCGGTCGGTGCTCCTGGTGCTTGCGTCCGCGGATCTTCTGACCGCCGCCGAGTGCCATGACCTTCACGGCGTGCCGCGTGATGATCTCGCGCCTGCGCCAGCGCTTGGGCGATGGCTTTCGGCCCGGTGGCTCTGCGGCCTCCGGGAAGTCCGAGAACAACCGCTCGTTCGTCTCGAGCTCGGTCTTCACCGCCGTGAGAAGGTCCTCAGCCTGGTCGGCCGTGTTTGAAACCAGGACGATGAAGTGCTCCTTACGCAGGCACACGCACCAGAGCACGTACCCGAGGCTCAGCAGGGTCGTCTTCGCGTGCCCGCGTGGCGCCGCGATCGCGATGCGGGCGCCGCGATGTTCGGTCGCTTGCTGCAGGAGTCCGAACAGGTCCTTGTGCATCGCCGACGGCGGCAGCGCGAAGTGGTGTCCGAGATAGAGCCTGGTGAACGCTTCGAACGATTGCTTCGCCGCCTCGCGGCGCAGTCGCGCGATGTCTGCCGGGGAGACTGGACGGTGCATCGTCATGGCTTTGCTCCGTCGGCGCTCGCGTCGCTCGCGCCCGCGATGGGCGCCGCCGGGGATGCAAGGTTCGACGGTAGGCGCGATTGCACGGAGTGGATCTGCGCGAGCAACTGCGTGCCGTTGGGAAGGTCGATGCTGGTTGCGATCGCCTCGACTTCGCGAATCTGGGACTGCAACTCATCATTCGCGACGCGATGGGTGAGCTCAGCCTGAATCTGCCGGACCGCGCTTGGCAAGTAGCCGAGGCTTTGAAGACTCTGGATCAGGTCGCGCGTAACCGACCAGGCCGCCTTCGCGGCTTCGATCCGGTCACCAGGCGAGCTGTCCTTGTCCCTCCCAAGGCGACGAAGCCGCATCTGCGCGATCTCCGCCTCTTGGAGCAGCATCCCGATCATGCGCGGCACGAACCTCGCGTCCATCGTCGCGGCGTGATCCTCGCGCATCTGCGCGATGTCGCGCCTGATCGTGCGCACGGACACGGCGAGCAACGTGGCGATCTCGGGAGCGTTGGCACCTTCGGCGTGCACGTGCTCGACACACGCGCGGCGTTCCGCGGCGGCGAGCGATGACGGATCGATGTCGCCGTCCTTGATCGCGCGCAGCAGCGCGATCGGCGTGCGATCGATGGGTGTGTCCGGTTTGGCCTTCATCGAGCTGCTCCGGAGGCGCCGTAGCGCTTCAGGAGCTTCGCGCTGACGGCCTTCGGTCCAGCAAGCGCGATGAAGCGACGCACGATGACGTCGCAGTAGGTCGGTTCGATCTCAATGCCGAAGCAGCGGCGGCCTTTGCGCGCAGCGGCGACGAGCGTCGTGCCGCTGCCGAGGAACGGGTCGAGCACGAGGTCGCCAGGTCGCGACGAGTTGCGGATCGCGCGCTCGGCAAGCGGCAGCGCCTTCTGGGTCGGGTGCTTGTAGTTGCCCGTGCGATCGCGCGGGATCGACCACAGCGTCGATTCGTTCTTCGGTCCGAAGAAGCGATGTGTCGCGCCCTTCTTCCAGCCGTAGAGCGCGAATTCAGTCTGTTCGTTGAAATCCCCAAAGCCGGGCGAGAAGCTCTCCTTCGCCCATGTGATCACCGTCGACGTGTGACAGTCGTTTTGCCGCAGTACGTCGTGCATGAGGCCGAAGTTCGCGTGGCCGTGCCAGATGTAGAACGGCGCGCCAGGCGCGAGCGCATCGACACACGCGGAGACGAACGTTCGGAACCACCGCGCGTATTGCTCGGGCCTCAATGCGTCGCTCTTGATTGGCATCCACGCTGGCGAGCTGCGCTTGGAGCGCGGCGCCGTCGGTCGTTGCGACGTGTCATATGCGACGCCGTACGGCGGATCGGAGAACATCAGCGACGCCTTCGCGCCGCGCAAGAGTGCAGCGTAGGACTCGGGCTTTGTCGCGTCCCCGCACAGAACGCGATGGGACCCGAGCTCGATCAGTTCGCCTGGCTTCGTGATTGTGGCACGTGCGTCGGAGAACGCCGCGTCGGGATCGAACACCTCATCGGGCCCTTTCCCGTCGGCGGAGACACGTGCGAGCAGCTGCTCGACGTCTGTCAGGTCGAAGCCCGTGAGCTCGACGTCGAAGTCCGGCGTCTTCGTGATCTCGTCGAGCAGATCGGCGAGCTTTCTCTCATCCCAGCGGCCGGCGATGCGATTGAGGGCGATGTTGAGCAGCTTTTCCTTCGCGAGGGGAAGGTTCACGACGCTGGCAACGACTTCGGTGTGGCCTTGAGCGACGAGGATCCCGAACCGCTGATGCCCACCGACGAGATTCCCAGTATTTTCGTTCCAGATCACGGGCTCGACCATGCCGAACTCGTCGAGGCTGCGCAGGATCCGCTGGTACTCGGGGTCTTCCGGGCGAAGCGACCGGCGTGGGTTGTAGGGCGCTGGTTGGATCTTGCTGACCGGGACTTTTTGAACGCGCATCATGTGCTCCGAAACTCGGGTCGAGGTTCGGAGGCATCAGAAGTCCGGCGCCTGCACGCCTGAATCCCGCAGACGTGACCCGTTAGTGACTCGTTTGTGACCCGTGCGTGGGTGCTCGTGATTCGCCGAAGACGCTGTCGGCTGGCGGGGCGTCCGGCCGGAAGTAGCCTCGCTGGCCGACGTTGCTGATCATGCGCCCGTCGCGACGCATGCGTTGGATCGTCTTGCGGATCGTGGTCTCGTCGCGATCAAGTGTCTTCGCGAGTTCAGTAGCGCTAAGCACTTTCCCGGCGAGCAACTTCCAGATCTCCGCGCCCTCCGGGGGTAGAGGGCGCAGACGACTCACCGCGGTTATCAACGCCAATCCCATGCGGGTGCAGTTGCCGATCGCCTCGGCCACGGCCTCGCGACAGTCCTTCACTCGAGTGCGATGCTCCCACCAACGATTCGGTCGCTGATAGTCAGGGCCGTCGGGCCAGTTCGCTTCAAGCAACTGTAGGTGGTGAAGCCGGTGGGAGAGTTCGGCCACGAGCCCGTTCCAAACAGCGAGCTGATTCGCCGCCGCGGCGTTCACGAGGACGCGCGCGCTCGCGCGATCGAAACGATCGCGATAGTAGGCGTTGATTGCGAACTGCACCTGTGCGAGCGACGCGGAGGTTCCGTCCGCCAACTCGAAGGCTCCTGCGCCCTTCTTGTCGAGCGCCGTCATCCAGTCGGAGCTCACGAAGCTTAGGTCGACGACAGGGTCTTTCGTCGACCGACGCTTCGGAAGCGCCGTTGCAAGTCTTACGGGCAGTCGCGCTTGTGTCACGAGCATGCTCCCACGAACCCGAACGGCCCAAGACTCTCTCGCGGCGGACATCGTTGAAGGTAGCGCGGTTGGAATCAAGCCCTGCATCGCGGGCCCAACGGATTGGGAGCAATGCTCAACGGGAAGGTGACGAACCAGGGGGCAGGCTGCGCTATCAGGAGTCTGAAACGCGTTGCAAGACTCTTATACTGGCTAGATTCAGGTTTGCATGGACTGACGACACCAGCGCTAGACCCGAAGCGCGAGAGCCCGCATCATTCGATGCTCGGGGCGCGTGTAGTTTCGCGCCATCGGTCCGACCAACTTCTCACGTGCAAATTGGCGTGCGATGCGGGACGGCAAGCGCAATACTGGGAAGACAGATGCAAAAAAACGGCGCATCAGGAATCTGTGTGGGTGACATTGGATAGCTGAGGGTGGAGATCGAGGCCGCCGAGGTGGAAGTAGATCGCATTCCGGAAGCGCTCGCGGTTGCGGAAGCCACAAGCCATCTTCTTGATCCACTGGATCCTGCTGTTGATGCCTTCGGCGGCAGCGTTGGTCGTACGCGTGACGATGGCGGTGACGATTCCAGCGAGGTGTTCCTTGATGAGCATGGCGGCGCGACGAATCGGCTCGAGCCTGCTGCGCATCGCCCACGCCAGCCAGCGCTTCCACGCACGCAGAGCGGTCTTGCGATGACGGAAGCTCCAGAGCATCGCAGCGGCTTCCTTGATGGCCCAGGCTCGGGCTGTCTTGAGGATGCCCTTGGCGAAGTCCTGAAAGCCCTCGATGGAGTCGGCAATCGGTTCAAGGCCTGCGCGCTGCAGCCACCAGTAACGCGTGCCGACGAGGGTCTGATCGCCTTGCTCGAGCAGCGCCTTGTTCTCCTGCCTGCGCGTGATGTTGACGGCATCGTTGAGATGCTTGGCGACGTGGAATCGATCGAAGGCGATCTTGTCGTCGGCCGCTTCGAGCCGGTTGCGGGTGGCGTTGATGTACGGGCGGTGCATGTCCATCGCCACGACCTCGATGCCTTCGAGCTGCGCCTTGCTGAGCTGGCTGTAGAAGCTGTCGAGACTCTCAGTTCTGCGATCGTCGGCGACGTGGAGGACTCTGGGTTCGCCGTCCAGTGCGGTCACGATCGTCACGTACTCGTGACGCTTCTGGAACGAGGTTTCGTCGACGCCGATCCGAGCCGGCACTTCGAGTTTGCGTCGTTCCAGACCGCGCTTCACGGCGCGCTGGAGAATCGTGTCGACCTCGTCCCAGCTCATGTCCAGCAGATCGGCCACGGACTTGATCGGCGCGACGCGCAGCCAGTCGATCACCAGCGATTCGAACAACGCGGTGAAGCGCGAGTGCGGCTCGGACCATGGCACGGAGATCTGTTGGATCCCGTCGGTCGGGCACTCGACTCGAGGAACGTCGGCTTCGAGGATCGTGCGCAGCTGGCACGTGTCGAGGTGCCGCCAGCGGCGTCGACGCGAGTCGTAGCCCGGCGCCGCCTTCCCACAGGTCGCGCAAAGTAGGCGCGTCGCCGGATCGACCGCGACGCACACGACGACTTCCCTGGCCTTCATGTCGAGCTTGACCTCGCTCACGATCCAAGGACGCTCGATGCCCAGAATGCGCGCGTACAGCTCTTTGTCATTCATGCACGGCGAGCCTACACGCATCCAACAGAGGCTCCGCCCTCGCGCCCCTCACCCATAGTGCAGGGGCGTGAGGGCGGAGCCCGGCCTCCTGTCCCTCATTCCGTACCCACACAGATTCCTGAAGAGCCAAAAAAACAAATCGACAAGTCAGGCGATCGACCTAATTGACACGGCATTCCATAGTCTTGGAAACCGGCTCGGTGGCACCCGCCTACAGGCTCACTTTGCCATCGACACATATCGCGATGATCATGACAAAGCAAAGAAAGTTGTGAGCGAAGCCAAGAAGCGTAAGCGGCCTGTCGGGACGCCATTTTACATCAAGTGGGTTGCAGTGCCGGCCTACGATTTGACCGCCTCGCGCACATTCACCATGCCCATCGGAGCGGCGGAGACACTAGACGCGGACATCATTGCGGCGACGTCAGAAGCGCTCCGCGCGCGCCTGCGTTGGCTATTCGTGGCAGCATACGAGTCTTACGAAACGTACATTTGCAGTGTATACGCTATAGTTGGATTTCTTAATCCTGGGTCATGGCCAAGTAAGCACAGAGACGACCTTTCAATTCCAAAGGCCAACCAAAAAGGGTTGGCATGGTTTCGCAGGCGCGCAAGTCGTGTCAAGCGAGAGAGCCTTCAGAAACTGCTGCATGCACTGGACGTCCCGGTGCAGTTTTCCGCGATCGAGGGCTGCAATTATCGCTACGAGAACATGCGCTGTTCGATCATGGTCGCGGCACAGCTTCGGCACTTCATCGTCCATAGCGAAGGGCGGACTTCCGAAGCCAAGTTCTGGCAAGCGGTCGGCCGAGACTTGGGTACTTGTGTGAAGGGGAAGCCAGATGTCGCGGAAGTAATCAGGGTCAAGTACCGCGGCAATTTTCGAGGGCGTCGGACCGCGCGCGAGATAACGTTTGCGGAGACAGTAGTTCGTTCGGAGACTCCACGCGCTAGAGGATTTGAAGGCTGGCTTGAATTGCTGGGAAGCCATGCGGCGCTCATCTATTCCCTGGCACTAGCATGCTATGGCGAGAACCCACGTTGGAACCGACCGCCTGTAACGGTCGCCGCTACGTAGTCACCTCGAGCATGAACTGCGCGCTACGCCAGTTCTCGGCCGTTTGTACTCTACCTGGATCGAGGAAAAGCATCCGCTTTGTCACCGGAGATGCGGATCTCAACATCAAGATCCACAAACCAGTGATTCCGTCCGGAGTCAAACCAAACGCGGCGAACCGTGTCTGCTGGAACGATGACGTTATGGGCGTCCAGTCGAAGTCCGATCGCGTTGGCCTCGATGATGCCGTTCAGCGTCACGTCGAGACCGACGTGATTCCAGCGTCGGCGCCGGAGCGGGTGATCGGGTTCCCACGTCGTAAGTACGATTGAATTTCGGTGTTCAGGTCTAATTGACAATAGATGAGTCGAAATTCGACGGATACGCGGTTCCATAAACATCGGAAGTTGGTCCGGGGTGGCGAAGATCGTGCCCGCTAGCACTCTTACAGGAAAGGCGAACGCCCGCGCGTGCCCATTTGCCGTTGCCTGTTCCGCGGCTACGCCAACCAGCTGCGCGGGAAATGGCCAGACGTTGATGGCGATGACGAAGCCATTCCCTACTTCAATCCGACGAATGGTGTTTAGCAGCCCGTTGAAAAAGTCGCTCCTGCCGGATTCTTCGATGCGGACGTGAGTCGAGTGCACCGATTTGTATCTCGAGGAGACAGCCGATGGCACTCGGACGCAAAAGTAAGACGACAGGGAAGCTCTTCGTAGCGACGGCTGACCTGCCGCGGTCAGCCGGACACCCGTTCTACGGAGCGTTGAACCGGTTGCTCGAGGAGTCGGGGTTCGACTGCAAGGTCGAGGCGATGTGCGAGCCGTTCTATGCCGACCAGCGCGGCCGGCCGTCGATTCCGCCCGGTGTGTATTTCCGCATGCTGTTCGTCGGGTACTTCGAGGGCATCGATTCTCAGCGCGGAATCGCCTGGCGTTGCGCCGACAGCTTCGCGATCCGAGAGTTCCTCGGGATCGGTCTGACGGGGAAGTCTCCCGATCACTCCAGCCTGACCATCATCCGCCAACGCTTGTCGAGCGAGGTGCATGAATCGGTGTTCGCGCTGGTGCTGGGGATCGCGCGCGAGAAGAAGCTGCTTCAGATCAAGACGATCGCCGTCGACGCGACGTTGCTCGATGCCAACGCGGCGATGAAGTCGATCGTGCGCAAGGACACCGGCGACGACTACAAGACGTACTTGAGGAAGTTGGCCAAAGACGCGGGGATCGAAGACCCGTCGGACGACGATCTGCGCCGCTTCGATCGCGATCGCGGCGGCAAGAAGACATCCAACGACGAGTGGGAATCGAAGACCGACCCGGACAGCCGCGTCATGAAGATGAAGGACGGCAGGACGCACCTGTCCTACAAGGCCGAACACGCGATCGACCTCGAGAACGAGATCGTGATCGCGGCGACGATCCACCCGGGAAACCGCAGCGATACGCAGAGCTTGGAAGCGACGCTGACACAAGCGCAGGCCGTGCTGGAAGATGTCGAGCCCGACGCCGTGATCGAAGAGGTCGTTGCCGACAAGGGGATATCACAGCGCGGAGGCGCTCACGACTTGCGCCGCGAGCGGACTGCGCACGTACATCCCAGTGAAGAAGCAACGTGGGCGGCGGCGCTTCGCAGGCAAGCCGGAGGAAGTCAAGCGCGCCGTGGTCGCGAACGCTCGCCGAGCGGAGAGCAGAAGAGCGCGGCGACTGCCAGCGTCAACGTAGCGAACGAGTCGAGCGCAGCTTTGCTCACATCTGCACGACCGGTGGCGCGAGACGAAGTTGGCTGAAGGGATTCGTCGACGTCTCGAAACGCTACTTGATGACCGTCGCGGCTCACAATCTCGGACGAGTGCTGTTCGCGCTGTGCGGAATCGGGAAGCCGAAGGGCCTGCAGGCCGCGATGGCGGCCTTCCTCGCGACCCTTCTCGACCTACTGGGACGATTCACTCGACTTCTGATCGCCATCAGGACTCTTGTCACGAGTCCGGAGCGTCGACCGGCGTTCCTCGGCTCGCGCTATGCAAACTTCGTCGTCGCGTGACAAACTCGCACTTCTTCAACGGGCTGTTAGCGGAACTGGCTTGCAGAGGGCTCGGATTGCCGCTTCGTACTCACGCTCTGCATGCGCGGCCATCTGCGCGTCGAGCGGCTTGTAAATTCGAAGCGTCCGCGTATCGCGATCTTCGCAGGCTCCAACCAATATCGTGCCGCCGACGGAATTGGCGAATGCTGCGACGTCTTTGGCCATCTCAAATGCACGATCTTCTCTGTCCGAAAATGCGCACTTGAAGTCCAGCGTCTCGTTCTCGCTCGATGATCCCGGCTTTGGTAGCCGGCTAGGATCTTCCAATTGAATGAACATGGGAAGCTCCCTTTTTAGTGCGCTTGGGTCACCCGTGCCGGAACGGACCGTCGCGCTTTTTTTCGCGTACGAACTCCGCGCGGCCGTTAACAAACCAGAAGTGGCTCTTGCAACCCTGGCGACGCCAAATTGACGGCCGCAGTGTTGCCTCACCGAGATCGCCGAGCGTGACCGACCAAGAAGGCGTGTCGCTCTTAAGCAGGCTCAAGTGAATCACGTCTCCGCAGTGGCACGGACAGTGCATGGCGGCGAACCAGAACTCACCACGGTCGCCAGCCAAATAGAGCGTGTCCTTTTGGAGCAGCGTGGGGATGTCGGCCTCAAGCACGGTTCGCCACTGCGCGCCTGGCGCACGCGCGTTCTCACGGCCTGCGAACAGCGAGACGAGCCTTGTCCAAGTCCTACGAAGCATCTTGTACCTCGTCCTCGACGATCTCCGGCATTGCAAGCCGCGGCGACACGTCCCCGCGCCCGACGTGCTGCGAGAGTACTTCGCACGGCGGGGGCTCCGGTTCCTGATCCTCGCTGATGATCCCGCCCGTCAACGAGAGTCGAGTGACCCAGAACTCCGCGTTACGCCCAAGACGGAACGGATGCAATCGCGCTAGCAATTCGTTGATGGCCAAGCTCGCGACAAGCGTGTTGAGGTGGATGACGGCAGGCTGCTCCACGCGCACACCCTTGATGTAGCCATCATCGAGGAGACCCTTGTAACGCTCCGGGTCCACACGACGCGCTTCTTCAGCGCGAACATCTTCTAGGGAATACGCCCGCCGACTGAGCAGGCTGGACCCGTCCGGCTGAAGGTAGTGGACTGCCCCGCAGATCTGGTCGACTCCGCCGTTGCCATCGGCATCGATCTGGACCCCAACGTCGATGTAGGGGAGGCAGTAGAAGGTGGCGAGGCGGCTCAAGAGGTGGCGCGCTTCCGCGGAGTCCACGCAGCCGAACAGAACGTCGCAAGTTGCTACGGCGTGTACGGCGGAGGTGTTCGCGATCGACTTCGCGATCGGCACGACATCGGTCCCCAGCCCGATCCGCTGCGCTGCCGCGGAAAGCACTGTGACCTTGGGCCGTCCGATGTCGGCATACGTTGCGTTGATGATGCGATTGAGGTTCTTCTCTTCTACGGCCTGAGGGTCGACAAGCACGATCCGACCGACGCCCAGACGCAGCGCGAGCTCAAACATGGGGCTGCCAGATCCTGAAGCGCCGACAATCGCGATGGAGAGGCGTCGGAGAATCTGGCTCGTCCCTTCTCCGAAAAGCTGCTGGTGCCGCAGCATGAACTCTGGCACGACGGTGCTGGGCTCGCTCGCGCGCCAGATTCGGATGTCATCTCCCGCTACAGCGATGGACTCCAAGGGTTCAAACCCACCGGTGGGAGACACAGCCCGGCCGAACATACGACCGCCGGGCAGCATTACCGCGGACGCGTGGGGCCCGGGCCCATCGACCCACCCGTAAGCGGAAGCGAACACGCTTCGGTCACTTGCATCGTCGCGAGTCGAGAACTCGTCAAAGCCCTGGGGGTGACTGTGCACTTTGAGAAGGACCCGCCCGCGCCGGGCCGCCTCTTCGAGGAGCGTCGGGAGACTATCCGTGCTCCAAACGACCGCGTCGACACGACGAACAGAACACATCTCATACGGGATAGGATGAACTGACTGCACGCTGAGGACGGTATCGACGCCGCGGCGGAGACCGCAGAGGCAAAGCGCCACCGCCTCGTTGCCGTCACCCGGGAACAGGTGACGGCGAAGGAGCTCATGCTGGCGACCGGTAAGGCGGAGCTTGGTGCTCACAGCTTCAGTTCTTCGTGAATTCGCGGCGGAGCCAGTCCTCCACCATCAACAGGTGGGTGCCAATCCCGTCGACACCCGGTCGCCACGGGTTGCTCGCAGTCCGATGCCGGGACCACTGCTGGAAGGCCTTCTGATCGAAAGTCACTCGACCATCAGTGGCCGGAATTGGTCGTCCGTCAAGACGGGCGAGAGGCGGCCAAAAATAGACCATGTCGATTTGGGTATCCGCATATCCGGCGGACAGTTGGAGAGCCGCGAGCACTTTCGCGTGGTCGTAGCGCGAATCGGTATGGAATTCATGGACGAGGACGATTCGCCTTCCATCATCGTTGACTGTCTCCCAAGGAAGTCCGAGGGAGTCGAGGGCTTGCACGTCTTCCTCGGGCAGTTCGAAATGCCGGCGGATCTCAATGCCCTCGCCAGGGTCGATCGGAATCGTCTGGAAGCGCTCGACTCCCGGTTTGCGAAGGTTCACGACCTGGTCGGGAGCGACCGGCTCAGGCCGACCGCCACGGACCTTTTCGAAGAGTTTGTGACTCTCCGGAGTGTGGCCCGCGAGCCTGAGAATCTCCTTGCCGGTCATCTCGGGAACGCCCACGGTGTATCTCGCGCGGTCGATCGTGATGATGTAGCGCTTGGCCTTGGCCCGAGGCACGTGTGGATGGCCAGCCCTCGCGTGTGCCTCCAGGTCGATCTCGTCAACTTCCGGCTCGTCACTGGGGTTTGGAACGGAAAGGCTCATGGGAATGGTCTCGCTAGGAAGATTCGACCCGCGAGGCTCTACGGCACAGCGCCGCAGGCCGCCTCCCGGGCCTGTTGCGTACTGTATCAAGCACGGCGCACTACACCGAGCATTTTTCTTTTTTCGCGACGGCTGGCCCGAGTCAGCGACTTCGCGGGCTAAGGCACCAACACGGCGCGGGTAAGAGCCTTCGTCGGGTACATGAGCAGGAAAACGTTGTGGCCAGTGAAGAAGGCCTCTGCGAGCATCTCGTGTTCTTCCCCGTTGATGTCGGGCCACGGAAAGGAACGGGGTTGCACGAGCCGTTGCCTGCCGCGCGGGAGCATCTCGCCCATCACGCCATCGCGGACTGTGAAGAAGTCGGGCAGCTTCGGCGTTCCGAACCCCGTCGCGAATTCTGGCGACGCAATGAAACGCCGGAACGGCCACATCGGGCCGAGAACGGGATCCAATCGCGGCTTTTCGAGCACGATGACCGCGCACGCACGGAGGCTGGTCGAGACATAGCGCCAGACACCTGTGTAAATCGACGTGCCGTATCTCTTAGTCAGATTCACTGCCGTCATAATGCCCAAAGGCAAGTCCTGAGCGTCCCGCTGAAGGGACTCGCCTTGGAACAGCAGTTCAGCCGCGAATAGGTTTGCCTCGCGCTCGAACCGTTCGGTCACCGTTGGGTCAAGCGACTGTTCGCAGTCTTCGGTGATCGTGAATACCTCGCGCTGCCACGGCAGGTAAGAGTGCCCAGCCTCGTGCGCTTTGATCCACGGCAAGCGCGCGTCAGGTTCATCATGATCGACAAGGATGACTCGCTCGCCGACGTGAAGCAGGGCTCGGATCTTGCGGAGCGCGGACTTTACCTTTGTCGCAATTCCTCGGTACAGACCGTGAAGGAATCCTGCTCCTAGTGTTTGACGCTCGAACCGGAGCTTTGCGACCTCGATGATCTGGTCAATAGGCGTCGGAAAGCAGCCTGCCGCATGCGCCTCTTTCAGAAGGCGAGCAGCATGCTTCCGGATGCAGAACTCGTCCTCTGGCGTGACGGGATCGTCGAGAGAGGCCATTTCATTTCCCCTTCCTTGAGCGCAGAAACGCAAGGTACTTCATCAGATCAGCGTGCTCGGCGTCAGTGAGGGTCTCGCCGCCGAAGGCCGCAACCGTGCCCTTACCCGGCTTGAGATATCCCGCCAACGTCATGAGGCGTTCGTATGGGACAGGCAGAACTGTTGAGAGCGCATGCAGGACCTGGGGTGACGGGCTAGCCGCACGTCCGTTCTCGAGCTGACTCAGATAGGCGTTCGAGATCTCACCGGTGAGCGCGTGTTCGACGTCGCGCAGTGATTTGCCGGTCGCCAAGCGGGCATCCTTAAGCGCGGCTCCAAGAGCATTCGATCCGCCGGCGTCATCCTTCTTGGTGGTCACGATCTGGCGATCTCCGTGCGCGAACGAGAACCGCTCACTACAGCAAGCGATGTTAACCGTTGAGCGCAGCCGCTCAAGACTTCGGCGTGGCGTTTTCCGCCGCTCGGGCTCGGCCGTAGGAACCCCGTCGTTGGAGGAGGTGGGCGCTGGGGTAGAGGAAACGCCTCGCCCACTCCAGCGACCGCGATCAGGTGGAGCCCCCTGACAGAACCGCACGTACTGCCCCGATTCGGAGCTGTGGAGAGGACGACTCAATATGAGGAAGGCGAGTCACAGAACGCCGCGGATTGTCACGTCTGCGCCGTGGTATCGAACTGATAGGGAGGTCGCGCGGCTGTGGCAACGGCGCCCATCGGACATGAAGTCCGGGGGGGAAGGGGGGCCCGGTTGGGGAGAAGCAGCGCGCGATCACGCGGGCCGCCGCGGGGTTGTGCCCGCGGCGGTCGTTCCCCAGTGACTTCAGCGTTTCTCTGACTTCGCCGCAGCGCGGCACGCTTTCTCGCAGGCGCGACACGCTTCGGCACACTTCTTCATCTGCGCGTCGTCCGGCATCTTTTCGCACATCGCCGCGCAAGCGGCGCAGACTTCGGCACATTCGTTCGTGAGCATCGAGGTGTAGGGGCCGGCCCGCCCTGCCACGCACGCGGCCGCTCCGCAGACCGTCGCGCAGTCGAGGCACGAGCGCAACGTCTCCGCGTGTTCGGGCATGCCGCCCGCAACCATGTCGATGCAGTAGTCCGCGCATGAGTCGCAAGCGCCGGCGCAGTCACCCAAGGCCTTCACGAGCGCCTCGTCGACTTCTGCGTGCCGCATGTGCTCGTGCTGCATTCCTTCCTTCTTGGCCGGCTTGTCCTGCCCGTAGGCGATGAAGGCGCAACACGCTGCGAGGACAAGGGCGACAATGGCGAATAGACGGAAACTCATGGCTCGATTCCCTTTCGAGGAGTTCGCGGAGGGGCATCGGCTGTTGCACGCGGCAGCGTCTGTTGGGCCTCGAATTCTTCGAAGCAAATCAGGCGCGACCCCAAGAAGGGTAGTCGCGTTGAATTGCAATCTCGTCCCGTCGCGCGCAACATCATTCGTGCATTAGGAACCTAGCAGCCCCGGGCGAGCCGCTGCCAAGAATGGCGGCGGCTCACACTCAGATCCTCGCGACGCGCAGCCGCAGCGCGTTCACGATTACTGAGACCGAACTCAAACTCATCGCTGCCGCGGCCAACATGGGCGAGAGCAGGAGACCGAGTACCGGATAAAGGACGCCGGCGGCAATCGGAATGCCGAGCGCGTTGTAGACGAACGCGAGGACCAGGTTTTGGCGGATGTTCCGGACCGTCGCGTCGCTGAGTCGGCGCGCCCGCACGATTCCGCGCAGATCTCCCTTCACCAACGTCACGCTGGCACTCTCGATCGCGATGTCGGTTCCCGTTCCCATCGCGATTCCCACGTTGGCTGCGGCAAGAGCCGGGGCATCGTTGATTCCGTCTCCTGCCATCGCGACCACGCGTCCATCACGACGGAGTCGTTTCACGACCTCGGCCTTTTGCTGGGGCAAGACATCGGCGACGACTTCGGTCAGCCCTAGCAGCCCGTTGAAGAAGTGCGAGTTTGTCACACGACGACAGAGTGTGCATAGCGCGAGTCGAAATGCACCGGTCGACGCTCCGGACTCGTGACAAGAGTCCTGATGGCGATCAGAAGTCGAGTGAATCGTCCCAGTAGGTCGAGAAGGGTCGCGAGGAAGGCCGCCATCGCGGCCTGCAGGCCCTTCGGCTTCCCGATTCCGCACAGCGCGAACAGCACTCGTCCGAGATTGTGAGCCGCGACGGTCATCAAGTAGCGTTTCGAGACGTCGACGAATCCCTTCAGCCAACTTCGTCTCGCGCCACCGGTCAGGCAGATGTGAGCAAAGCTGCGCTCGACTCGTTCGCTACGTTGACGCTGCAGTCGCCGCGCTCTTCTGCTCTCCGCTCGGCGAGCGTTCGCGACCACGGCGCGCTTGACTTCCTCCGGCTTGCCTGCGAAGCGCCGCCGCCCACGTTGCTTCTTCACTGGGATGTACGTGCGCAGTCCGCTCGCGGCGCAAGTCGTGAGCGCCTCCGCGCTGTGATATCCCTTGTCGGCAACGACCTCTTCGATCACGGCGTCGGGCTCGACATCTTCCAGCACGGCCTGCGCTTGTGTCAGCGTCGCTTCCAAGCTCTGCGTATCGCTGCGGTTTCCCGGGTGGATCGTCGCCGCGATCACGATCTCGTTCTCGAGGTCGATCGCGTGTTCGGCCTTGTAGGACAGGTGCGTCCTGCCGTCCTTCATCTTCATGACGCGGCTGTCCGGGTCGGTCTTCGATTCCCACTCGTCGTTGGATGTCTTCTTGCCGCCGCGATCGCGATCGAAGCGGCGCAGATCGTCGTCCGACGGGTCTTCGATCCCCGCGTCTTTGGCCAACTTCCTCAAGTACGTCTTGTAGTCGTCGCCGGTGTCCTTGCGCACGATCGACTTCATCGCCGCGTTGGCATCGAGCAACGTCGCGTCGACGGCGATCGTCTTGATCTGAAGCAGCTTCTTCTCGCGCGCGATCCCCAGCACCAGCGCGAACACCGATTCATGCACCTCGCTCGACAAGCGTTGGCGGATGATGGTCAGGCTGGAGTGATCGGGAGACTTCCCCGTCAGACCGATCCCGAGGAACTCTCGGATCGCGAAGCTGTCGGCGCAACGCCAGGCGATTCCGCGCTGAGAATCGATGCCCTCGAAGTACCCGACGAACAGCATGCGGAAATACACACCGGGCGGAATCGACGGCCGGCCGCGCTGGTCGGCATAGAACGGCTCGCACATCGCCTCGACCTTGCAGTCGAACCCCGACTCCTCGAGCATGTCACCGGTCGATTCAAAACCAGCCACTGAGGAACGATTCAAAACCGGCCACCCGGAGCACCCGGGATCTCACTCGTCGGTCTTCGTTCGTACAAGAGCCCTGTCCTTCAGCCGGTAGCTCTTGCCCTTGATGGCGACGATCTCGGCGTGATGCAGGAAGCGGTCCAAGATCGCGGTCGCGCTCGGCACGTCCTGGAGCAGCTTGCCCCACTCCTCGATCGGCCTGTTCGACGTCATCAGCGTCGAGCGCTTCTCGTAGCGGCGCATGATGACCTCGAACAGGTACTCGCCCGACCTCTTCGGCAGCTGCTTCATGCCCATGTCGTCGATGATCAGCAGGTCCGGCCGCAGGTACTTCGCGTCGACCTTGTCGTCGCCGGAGAAGGTCTCGTCCTGCATGAAGTCCTGGACCAGGTCGAAGATCGAGCGGTAGAGCACGACGAAGCCCTGCTGGATCGCGTGGAAGCCGATCGCTTGCGCGAGATGGCTCTTGCCGACGCCGGGCGGACCGATCAACAGCACGTCTTTGTATTCGCGCACGAAGCGACACGCGGCGAGGTCAGGCATCTGGCTCTTCTTGATCGAGGGATTGAACGCCCAGTCGAACTCGTCGAGCCGCTTCTGGTCGCGGAAGCACGCGCTCTTGAGCCTGCGCTCGAACAGCCGCTGCTTCCTGACCGAGAACTCGTCGCCGAGCGCGAGCTCGAGGAACTCACCGTGATCGAGGCTGTTGCCCTTGGCTTCCGACAGCCGCACGTCGAGCGTGTCGGCCATGCCGGAGAGGCGCAGCTCGCGCAGACTCTTCTTCAAGGACTCCTTCATGCAGGTCTCCGATCGGCGAAGGTCGATTGGGAGAACGCGTCTTGCACGAACTCGCCGTACTCGTGCGGATCGCGGATCAACGGATGACTGTCGATGAACTCGAGTTGCTGCGTCGCTGCTGGCTGCTGCTCGAGCAAGCGACGCAGCGTCTTCAGTCGGTACGCGTGATGCGACAGCGCGACACGACACGCGCGCTCGATCTCTTCCCAGGAGTGCTTCTTCGTGAGCCCGAGGAAGCCCTGCAGCACGCGGATGCCGGCGATGCCGCGATTCGACAGCAGCGCCTGCGCGTAGCGCGCGCTCTCTTCGCCGATGCGTGCCGCGCGCTCGAGCATCCATTCGGTGCCGCGCTCGATCGCGGAGATCTTCTCGTCGACGATGTGCGCGCGATCGGTGCTGAAGCGGCCGGGATCGACGCGGACGTGGAGCGCGATCTCGCAAAGCGCGTGATCGAAGATGCGCACGAGGCGCGAGTCGTAGCGCACCACACCGGTCGCCCGAGGAACTCGGGCGGTACCGAATAAAACGCCCTCTCGATCACGATGTGACCGTCGCGATGCACGGTGCGCTGCGTCTCGTGGAACAACGGGAAGCGCTCGGCGGGCAGCGGTAGCAGCGCGTGTCTCTCATCCGCTTCGAACAGCGCGGTGCACCTGCTTCCTCGTGGTGCCGTGGATGCGCTGATCCGCGACTTTCGTCTCCCAGTCGCGCAGGAGCTCGTTCTGCGCGGCGAGCGAAGCGAACTGCCTGCCCTTCAGAGCATTGTCCTGAGCGAAGGCGACGCAGCGCTCGACCTTGCCTTTGTGGCGCGGCGTGCGCGGCTTGGTCGGCAGCACGGCAACGCCGTAGTGCCGAGCGAACGCCTCGAACTTCGGCGTGATCGTCGGATCGCACCAGTCGTGCTCGAGCACCGCGGCTTTGAGATTGTCGGGGACCAGCGTCTTGGGCACGCCGCCGAAGTGATGGAACGCATTCTCGATGCCGCGGATCAGCGACTCGGTGTCCTGGCACCACATGACCTCGGAGTAGGCCTTGCGCGAGTGGCTCAGCACGACGCGCAGCAGCTGTGGCCGCTTCTTCTTCTTCGAGCCCGGCTTGATCGTGAACGCGCCCAGCCCGTAGTCGATCTGGGCTTCTTCGCCGGGCAGCGTCTCCATGCGCCGGAACGGAATGGGCCTCGACGCGCCCAGCTTGCGCACGAAGCGCTTCACGCTCTCGTAGCTGTGCGTGTAGCCGTGCTCGGCGACGAGGTCTTGGTGGATGCGCTGCGCGCTCAGGCCGATCGCGAGCTTGGCGACGATCGTCTCGCGGTGCGGATCGCACTCGCACTTTCGACCCGCAACCCCGGCGGTCGTAATGGCCGGTTTTGGGTCGGCCGGCGGGTCGATCACGTCCCCGGACCCGGCGGTCGAAATGGCTGGTTTTGAATCGGGCGGCGGCTCGATCAGCTCGGACGAGCCGGCGGTCGAAATGGCCGGTTTTGAATCCGGGTCAGGCGGCCGCCGCGCGTAGCGCGCGACGGTGTCGCGATGAATGTCGAGCTCGCGGGCGATCCGCCGATGGGACCATCCGTGCGCCAACAACTGCTCGATCGTGGATTCGCGCCATCTTGAGCTGATTCGACATGCCCGCCTCCGAAGGGAAGCGGACATCGTCGGGCGCCTTTCGCGCCCTCGCTCAGAGTGGCCGGTTTTGAATCGTTCCCTCGTGGCCGGTTTTGAGTGTTCGGTGACACCTGTCGTCTTACTTTTTCGTCCGAGTGCCATCGGCTGTCTCCTCGAGATACAAATCGGTGCACTCGACTCACGTCCGCATCGAAGAATCCGGCAGGAGCGACTTTTTCAACGGGCTGCTAGCTTTCGGGCGACAGCGTCTGCTGTCGTCCTGTTGTCACCGGTCAAGACCAGGATTTGCATCCCAGAGTCACGCAGCGAGCGAATGGCATCGCTCGCGGTGTCGCGGATCGGATCCGAGACGGCCAGGAGTCCGGAGATGCGCCCATCGACGACTACGAACATCACGGTTCGGCCGTCGATCCGCAGCGATTCGGCGCGGTCCATGGCCACGGCAAGGTCGTCGGCGCCCATTTCCGCGAGAAGTTCTCTATTCCCGAGCCCGACAAGGCGACTCTCGACGTGACCGATCACACCCTTTCCGGTGACAGACCGGAATTCTCGCGGACTCGAGAGTTGCACTCCACGGGCTGCAGCGCCAGCCACGATGGCCGCGGCCAACCGGTGTTCACTGCCTTGTTCGAGACTGGCGGCGAGACGAAGCACTGTGTCATCGTCCAGCTCTCCGAACGCCACGACGTCTTCCAGTTGCGGCTTTCCCATCGTGAGAGTGCCGGTCTTGTCGACGGCGAGCATGTCGACTTCTCGTAGGGCTTCGATGGCCGCAGCGTCGCGGAACAATACGCCGACCTGCGCGCCCTTCCCGGTCGCCACCATGATCGACATCGGCGTCGCAAGTCCCAATGCGCACGGGCATGCAATGATGAGTACAGCGACGGCGTTCACGAACCCGAACACGAAACGCGGTTCGGGCCCGAAGATCGCCCACGCGATGAACGTGACGATCGCAACGCCAATCACGCTCGGGACAAACCACGCAGCGATGTTGTCAACCAGACGCTGCACCGGTGCACGGGTGCGCTGCGCGTCGTTCACCATGCGCACGATTTGAGCCAGGAGCGTTGCCTCACCGACGCGCTCCGCCCGGATGACGAGCGTGCCGGTCCCGTTCACGGTGGCGCCAGTGACCCGCGCGCCCGGGCTCTTCTCGACCGGGATGGGTTCACCGCTGATCATCGATTCATCGACCGCGCTGTCGCCGTCTAGGACCAGCCCGTCGACTGGTATCCGCTCTCCGGGTCGAACTCGCAGCCGATCGCCGACGGCAACCTCTCCGAGTAGCACGTCGGATTCGGCGCCGTCGTCGGAGATCTTCCGCGCGGTCTTTGGAGCGAGACCGAGCAAATTCCGAATTGCCGCCCCGGTGCGACTTCGTGCACGCAGTTCGAGTACCTGGCCCAACAACACGAGCGCAACGATGACCGCCGAGGCCTCGAAGTACGTGCCGACCTCGCCGTCATGGCGTCGGAATGCCGGCGGGAACACCCCAGGTGAAAGCGTCGCCATGACGCTAAAGACGTAGGAGGCCCCGACGCCTACGCCGATGAGCGTGAACATGTTGGGTCGTCGGTTCGCGATGGACTGCCACGCGCGCGCGAAGAAGACCCAACCGCCCCAGAGCACGACTGGAGTTGCGAGAGCGAACTCGACAAGCGAAAGCGTTCGTCCGGAAACCGAGCGTCCCAGCAGGCTCGGCAATCCCGGCACCATGTCACGCATCGCGAGAATGACGAGTGGAATCGACAGCAGTGCCGACCATCGAAAACGTCGGGACATCTCGACGAGTTCAAGGTTCGGCTGATCCTCTGCGCGCGCGGTTTCCGACTCGAGCGCCATGCCGCAGATCGGACAGCTCCCGGGTTCGTTCCGAACGACCTGCGGGTGCATGGGGCATATCCACGTCGCTGTCTTGCTCGGGGTCTCGGGTGGTCGGTTTTTCTCGAAGCTCGTCGGTTCGGCGCGAAACCGAGCCAGGCACGACGCGCTGCAAAAACCCATCCGCGCACCGGCGTGGGTGAGTTCGTAGGGTCCGCCGAAGTGGACCGTCATGCCGCAAACCGGATCGCGGACCGTCTGGCCGTTCTTCACGTTTGCCATGGCGACGAACTTCGCTCCTAAAACGACGTGGCGACGACGTCTGTGTCTGACCAGGCGCCGTCGAGACCACGACGGTCGTGCATGAACATGCTCACAAAGGCGGATACGAACCTATGGCTCGTCGGGACGAACAGTGGGCTCCGCAAGCCTGATTCTTCCGGGAAGCCAAGGGTGAACCCGGCTTTGCGGGCACGAACGTGGCAAGCTAGAGTCGTACCCGATGGTTCTGCGCCTAATGGCTCTAGTCGTCGCGCTGTTGACGGCGGTTCCCGCGCTGCCCGCGCGCGCGCCGACGCGCCCGGCGTGCTGCCGTGCCGGCGCAACGTGCTGCGAGGGCGGATCATGCGGAGCCAGCGAGACGCGTCCGACCGCGCCTGGACCAAGCATTCGGCGCGAGTCGCCATGCTGCCGCCTCACTCACCACCCTCAACACGACTACGAAACGCAACCTCTGCTTCGCGTTGGCGGCGGTAGCGGCATTGACCGCGCGTTCTACGTCGCGTTCGTCCCAGAGCGATTCGTCCCGATCATTCACTGGCGGGCTTCTCGTCCTCCGCGTTTCGGTGGACTTCCCCCTCCGCTCCGCCCGCCGCACCGCCTGATCGATTGCAGCTTGACGATTTGATCGTCCCTTCGCTGCTTGCATCCGCAACGGGATGCGAGATGCCGGCGAAAAGAATCGCCGAGTCACGGACTCGGCCCGACTCGGGACAATCTCTCGGCGCATTCACGCACTCTCGTTGACGGCGCTCGCGCGCGTGAGTCGCAGACGCGGCATTCGCGCCCCTTCTAGCGCCGTTAGCGCCGCTGCTCACCGTCCGAGATTGGCCGGTGTTCGTCGTTCACGAACGATCCTCGTCAACCGAATGAGGCAATCATGTCCGCAAGTTCCTACGCGCGAGTCGTATGCCGACTCGCCGGAATCGTCGTCGTGGGCGGCTGCTCGCTTGCTCCCGAGCAAGCCGCCGATGAGGTGGCGCGCGTCAACGCAGAGGGAGTGCGCTACGAACCGGAAGTCGCAGAGCGTTCCCTCCCCGAGCTGCCGGAACGTCCGCACTGGAAGGACGTGCTGGCGCGTGCGCTCCTCGCGAATGGAGATCTCGAAGCCGCGTACTTCGCCTGGCGAGGCGCGGTCGAGCGAATCGGGATCGCATCCGCGTATCCAAATACGAACGTCGGGCTCGGGTTTTCCACGATCGTGTCGTCGGGAGGGATGAAAGGCTTCGATGCCACGACGTTCAATCTGGGCTTCGACGGAATGGAGAACCTGTCGTTCCCCGGCAAGGTGAAGCAGCAGGGGAAAATCGCGTTCGATCTCGCCCGCTCGGCCGGCGAGCGGTTTCGCGCCGCAAAGTTCGAGCTGCAGAAACGCGTACTCGTCGCTTGGGCCGATTACGGGCTGCTTGCCGAACGGCTCCGCATCCAACGCGACGCGCTCGAGCTCGCTCGGATCACGATGGACACCTCGCACGCGAAAGTACGCGCGGGCGGCGCGCAGCAGGACGTGTTGACGGCGGAAGTCGCGTATCGCGTCGCCGACGACAGAGTGCGAAGCAGCGAAGCGGCACTCGATGCCGTGCGCGCGGGGCTGAATGGTCTGCTCGCACGCCCGGCGGACACAGACCTAGTCCCGCCTTCCGTAGAGCCGCCTCGAGAGTTGGTCGCGGACGACGCGATGCTGCTCGCCGCTGCGGTCGAGAAAAACCCCGAGCTGGCGGCGCTTGCGCACGAGGTCGAAGGGCGCACCGATGCGCTTGCGCTCGCGCGGATGCAATGGATTCCCGACGTGAACCCGTCCGCCCTGATCACGAGCGGGGGATTGGAAGCGCTCGGCGCGGCGATCATCTTGCCGACGACGATCGACGAGATTCGGGGCGGAATTCGCGAGGCCGAGGCAATGCTCCGCGAAAGCGAGGCGATGTTGCGGCAAAGCCAGCATGCCCGCGCGGGAGAGTTCGTTGCGACTCTGGTCGCGCTTCGAGATGCCGAGCGACAGACCGCACTCTTCGAGACTCAGATCCTCCCGCTCGCGGGAACGGTGTCGTCGATCGTGCGGCAAGGCTACGTGAACGGCGCGTCGAGCTACCGCGATCTGATCGACGCCGAGCGCTCGCGACTCGACGCCGAGGTGGTGCTGGCGGAGACCCGCGCCGCGCGAGAGAAGCGTCTGGCGGAAATCGAGGCGTTGATGGGCGTCGACGTCGAGACGCTCGCAAGCTCGGCACGCGACGGTCACGCCTCGAAGACCCTGATTCATGACGAAACTGCAGACGGTGTGGAACGCGGAGGCTCACCATGACGGCTTCGATCGAGCCCACGCATACGCAAACGGGAGATCGTCGGCGCGGATTCGGCTGGCTGACCGTGCTGCTCGTGGCAGCCGCGGGCGTCTACTGCGGCGCGCGGTGGCACGCGTCGATCGGTCCACGGCTCGGGATGCACGCGGCGAAAGGCGACGCGGCGGACGACCATGAGGCTCGGGGGTCCGCGGAGCTGTGGACTTGCAGCATGCATCCGCAAGTCATTCAGGATCACCCGGGTCTCTGTCCGATCTGTCATATGCAGCTCACGCCGCTCAACGTAGATGAGCACGACGCGCCGCAGACGGCCGCGACGGCTGACTCCGGAACAGGATCGCGGCTGGTGATCGATCCCGCCGTCGTTCAGAACATGGGCGTGCGCGTCGCCGTCGTGACCGAGGGACCACTGCAGCGGTCGCTTCGACTGGTGGGCTACCTCGACGAGGCGCAGCCGAATACGAGCGAGATCAATCTGCTGGTCTCGGGCTGGGTTCGCCGGCTCTACGCGAGCACGGAGGGTCAGCACGTCGAAGCGGGCGAGCCCCTCTTCGATCTCTACAGCCCTGAGCTGCAACTCGGCGTCGAAGAGCTGATCGCAGCACGGCGCGCAAGAGCCGCAAATCTCTCCGCGACCGCCAGCACCCTCTATTCCGCTGCGGCTCGCAAGCTGGAGCTGCTCGGGCTCGACCCGCGGCAGATCGAAATCCTTGGCAAGCTCGACCAGGCGCCGGCGAGCATCACCTTCACCAGTCCCGTCACGGGCCATGTGACGGAAAAACCGATCGTCGAGGGTGCTGGTGTCAAGGCCGGTGACCGGGTGCTGCGGATCGTGGATCACTCGACGCTTTGGCTCGATGCGCAGGTCTTCGAGAAGGACCTACCCTTCGTTGCGCTCGGCCAGAGAGTCACGGCGGCGACCGCCTCGCGGCCAGATGACACGGTGTCGGGCGAGATCATCTTCATTCACCCTCACGTCGACATCGCGACCCGCACTGCGCTCGTGCGCGTATCGATCCCAAACCCTTCATTCCTGTTGAAGCCTGGCATGTACGCGACGGTGCGGCTCGAGTCCCGCATCAAGGAGCGGGCCGTGCTGGTGCCGCGGGAAGCGATCATCGACGCCGGCGACAGGAAGATCGCATTCGTGGCCAAAGCGGTCGGGCACTTCGAACCACGAGACGTCAAGACCGGACTCGCCGGCGCGGACGGCAACATCGAGATTCTCGAAGGACTCGCTGCGGGAGAGACCGTCGTCACCAGCGGCCAGTTCTTGCTCGACTCGGAAAGCAGGTTGCGCGAAGCGGTCCAGAAGTACCTGAACGAGAAGCGCCGCCTTAAGGCACCGACAGCCGATGTGCCACCCGCTCCGGAGCGTCAAGAAAGGGTGGACGCGGTCGTCGCCGCGTACCTCGAGCTTTCCGCGGCACTTGGTAAAGAGCAGACCTCGTCCGAGCCGTTCGATGCCGGGATGCTCATCGATGCGGCCCATGCGCTTCATGGCGCGGTATCCGGCTCGGCCGAGAAAAGCACCGCACTCGAGCTCGCGACCGCGGCCGAGGCGCTGCGCGGCGTGGCCCTGGATCGACAACGCGAGGAGTTCAAGACGTTGAGCGCGAAGGTCATCGCGCTGGTCGAGGCCACTCCCCTCTCCGCTGCGGTGGCGGAAACTCTCTACGTAATGGAGTGCCCGATGATCGGCGGCGAATGGCTTCAGACGACGCCCGAGGTCGCCAATCCGTTCTACGGCAGCGAGATGAAACAGTGCGGATCGGTCGTCAGCGCGATCCCGCTGAGCGGAAAGTAAGTCCGCATGATCGCGCGCATCATCGAGCTCGCGCTCAAGAACCGGGCCATGGTTCTCCTGCTCACGGCGATGCTCGTGGGCGGCGGCATCTTCGCGGTCTTCCAGATCCGCCTCGATGCGATCCCGGATCTGTCCGACGTGCAAGTCATCGTGACGACGGAGTATCCAGGGCAGAACCCCGAAGTCGTCGAGCAACAGATCACGTACCCGCTAACGACGGCGATGCTCGCGGTGTCGGGGTCCACCGTCGTCCGCGGCTTCTCGATGTTCGAGCAGTCGTTTGTCTACGTCCTGTTCGAGGACGGCACCGATATCGACTGGGCTCGCAGCCGCGTGCTCGAATACTTGAACTTCGCCCGCGATCGATTACCTGCCGGAGTCGAGCCCAAACTTGGTCCGGATGCGACCGGCGTGGGCTGGGTCTACCAATACGTCCTCTATCCGGGGTTTTACAGCAAGGATCACGAGGACGGCCTCCTCCACGATCCGCTGTCGAAGCGCTGGTTCGAACGTGCGGAAGATTCGCCGGAGGAGGCACGGTCGCGCCTCGTCAAAGTCCGCGCGTGGGAGGCCCCGGGAAAGGATCCACTCACGGGCTCGGAGCTCGTTTCCGCCGGTCTCGATCTCGGCCAGTTACGCGGTCTCCAAGACTGGTATCTGCGATATCCACTCACGTCGGTCGAGGATGTCTCCGAGGTCGCCTCGATCGGCGGCTTCGTCAAGCAGTACCAGGTGGTCCTGGATCCGCAGCGTCTCCAAGCCTTCCGCCTCCCGCTTCGCGCCATCGTCGACGCGATTAAGCGGTCGAACCAGGACGTCGGCGGCTCCGTCGTCGAACTCGCCGAGAACGAGTACATGGTGCGGAGCCGGGGATATCTGAAAGGCCTTGACGATCTCTCGAAGGTCGTTGTCGGCCTCGGCGACAAGGGGACGCCGATCTTTCTGCACGACGTCGCCACACTTCAAATCGGCGGCGAAGCCCGCCGCGGGGTTGGCGAACTCGACGGCAAGGGAGAAGCCGTCGGCGGCGTGGTCGTCGCGAGGTTCGGCGCCAACGCCTACCAGGTCATCGAGGACGTGAAGGCGAAGCTCGCCGTGCTCGAAGAGGGCCTGCCACCGGGCGTCTTCATCAAGAAGACCTACGACCGCTCGGAACTGATCCGCCGTTCGATCACCACGCTTCGCGACACCCTCCTCGAAGAGATTCTCGTCGTCGGCCTCGTGTGCATCCTCTTTCTGCTTCATTTGCGCAGCGAACTGGTCGCAGTCTTCGTCGTGCCTGCGAGTGTGCTCGCGTCGCTCCTGGTCATGCACCTCCTCGGCTTCAACGCCAACATCATGTCGCTGGGTGGGATCGCGATCTCGATCGGAGTCGTCGTCGACTCGGCGATCATCATGGTCGAGAATGCGCACAAACATCTGGATCGAGAGGAGGAGCGGGTTCATGCCGGCGCATCACCGACGCCGCGGTTCGAGATCATCCTCGCGGCGGCGAAGGAGGTCGGACCTCAGCTCTTCTTCTCGCTCCTGATCATCACGGTTTCGTTCCTGCCGGTGTTCGTCCTTGGCGGCGAGGCCGGACGGCTGTTCAAGCCGCTCGCGTACACGAAGACATTCGCGATGGCTGCGGCCGCGCTCCTTTCGATCACGATCATCCCCGTCTTGATGTACGCGTTCATCACGGCGCGGGTGTTGCCGAAGGAATGGGGGTTCGCGCGGAACACACTGCTCACGCTCGCCGCGATGCTTCTTCCCGCGGCCGTGCTCTACGTGGTGGCGAGCGACATGCACGCGCTCGCCCCGTACCGCGCCTGGATCGCCGGTGGTTGGATCGTCCTGACGGCGATGCTGCTATTGCCGCAGCGCATCATCCACGAGAACAAGAGTCCGATCAGCCGCGTGCTTCAAGCGGGCTACGGTCCGGTCTTTCGCCTCGTCCTGGATCACCCCGCCCCCACCATTCTCATCGCGCTTCTCGCACTGGCGTCGACGTGGTATCCGGCGTCTCGACTCGGCACCGAGTTCATGCCGCCGCTCGATGAGGGCGACCTGCTTTACATGCCGACGACGGATCCGTCGATCAGCATCACGAAGAGCAAGGAGCTGCTGCAGCAGACCGACAAACTGATCAAGACGTTTCCCGAGGTGAAGAGCGTCCACGGCAAGATCGGGCGCGCCGAGACCGCGACCGACCCCGCACCGCTCTCGATGATCGAGACCGTGGTGGAGCTCGAGACCGATCACTCGAAGTGGCGACAGCGGCCGGTGCGTCACGGCTTCAGCGACTGGCCGAACTGGGTGAAGCGTCCGCTAACTCGCACCTTCTGGCCCGAGTCGCGTCCGATCACGACCGAAGAATTGAAATTCGGGTGGACGGATCCCGACGGCACGATCCACGACGGCCTGAATTCCGTCGTGAGCCTTCCGGGCGTGGCGAACGCGTGGCCCTATCCGATCGAGAACCGCATCAACATGCTCGCGACCGGCATCAAGACGCCGGTCGGTATCAAGATCCTGGGACCAGATCTTCGAGTCCTGAGCGAGTTGGCGGAGCGCACGGCTTCGGTCGCGCGCACGATCGAGGGCACGGTGTCCGCGTACGCCGAGCGCACGTTTGGCGGCTACTACCTCGATTTCGACGTCGACCGAGAGGCCGCCGCGCGGTTCGGGCTCACGGTCGGCGACGTTCAAGACGTCATCCAGTCTGCGATCGGAGGAAAGAACGTCACGACTACGGTCGAAGGATTGGAGCGCTACCCGCTGAACGTTCGTTACGCCCGCGACTTCCGCGACGACGTACCTGCGCTCGAAAATGTGCTCGTGACGTCGTCGATCGTGGGAGCGGACGGCACGGCGCTGCAGGTACCGCTCGGCACGTTCGCAAAGATCCATATCACACAGGGCGCGCCGATGATCCGCTCGGAGAACGCGGCACGCACAGCGTGGGTCTTCGTGGACATCCAAGGCCGCGATCTCGGCGGCTACATCGAGGAGGCGCGACGGCGCATCGCCGACGAGGTGCGACTCCCCGCGGGTTACACGACCGTCTTCTCGGGGCAGTTCGAGTTCTGGGAGAAGACGATTCCCCGGCTGGTCGCGGCCAGCGTACTTGCGCTCATCGCGATCGTCGTCCTGCTCTACCTGAGCAGTGCGTCCTGGTTTCGAGTCGCGATCGTGATGCTGGCCGTCCCGTTCAGCTTGATCGGCGCGTTCTGGTTCCTGTACGCGCTCGACTACAACCTGTCGCTCGCTGTGGTCATTGGGATGATCGCACTCGCCGGCCTCGATGCCGAGACGGGGATGGTCATGCTGCTCTATCTCGACAACAGCTTCGATCGGTTTCGGATCGAGGGTCGGATGCGCAGCGTGGCGGACTTGCATGCCGCGGTCCATGACGGGGCGGTGAGGCGCATTCGTCCGAAGGCGATGACGGTCGCCGCGGCCTTCATCGGGCTCGTGCCGCTGCTATGGGCGGAGGGCACCGGCGCCGACACGATGCGGCGGATCGCGGCCCCAATGATCGGCGGCCTCTTGATCAGCTTCGCGATGGAGTTGGTCGTCTACCCGGTCGTGTTCTTTCTCGCGAAGCGTTGGCAGCATCGGCACGAGTTCGCGTAGGGGGACACGACCTAGCGACCGAAGTACTCCTCGATCGCGCTGCGCGCCGACTTCGGTCCGTTCAGTTCGAGCCAAATCGGGCCGTCGGCTTGGTCCACCGTGATGGCGAACGTCATGAACTGGCAGCAGTCGCGCTCCAGGTCGATGAGCCGTCCGAGGCGAGCCACGAGTCCGGGGGCGGGGTCGAACCGATAGGCGATGCCGTGAGCCGTGTCGCGGCGCTCCGCGATGCCGCGGGTCAGCTCCGCGATCAGCGCCTTTCGCTCGTCGAGATCGCCTTCGTTCAAGGAACACGCAAGCGGCACGTCTTCACGGATCGCGCCTTGCATCGACGTCGAAGGCTCGACACGCTCGGCGGACGAGCACGCGCAAAGCAAGGCGATGGCGCAGAGCGCGAGTGACTTCATGTGATCCGAGCGTAGGAGAATGTGCATTCGATGAAAACCGTTCTGCTGTTCGTCGCCACTGCGGTGGCTGAAATCGTTGGTTGTTATGCCGCGTACCTCTGGCTCCAGAAAGGGAAAACCGCATGGCTCGTCGTGCCTGGCGCATTGAGCCTCGCGTTGTTCGCGTGGCTGTTGACGCTGCATCCGAGTGCGGCGGGCCGGACCTACGCGGCCTACGGCGGGGTCTACGTCACCGTCGCGGTTCTCTGGCTCTGGCTCGTTGACGGTGTTCGCCCGGATCGCTTCGACCTTATTGGCACCGCGGTCATGCTTGTAGGAATGGCCATCATCGCGTTCCCGACGCGCACGGCGAACTGAGGTCACGAAGAGTCGGAGCATTTTGAGGGATCCACACGACGAAATGCGATCGTGGATGACGTGTTAGGCGAGGTCGTTGTCGAGCCATTCGCGAAGCCGCGCCTCGATCTGGTCGCGGACCTGTCGAAACTTCATGAGCTGCGCGCGGTGCGGCCCTTCCACGAGCGCCGGATCTTCGAACGGCCATACGAGGGTTTGCAGCGCGAACGGAAAGATCCGCGGACACACTTCCGCCGCGCGATCGCAGACGATGATCGCGAATCGAAACGACTCCTTGCCCATGAACTCCGCGAGCGCCTTGGAGCGAAGCTCACGTGTCGAAGCCGTGCTCTCGCAGGACTTCGTGAGTCAGCGGATGAACGTCCTTGGGCGCGAGCCCCGCGCTACGAACCTCGAAGCGGTCACCCGCGAGTTTCTTGAGGATCACTTCGGCCATCTGGCTACGCGAGGAGTTTTCCGTGCATAGAAACAAGACGCGCTCTCGGTTCGGGTTGACGTCCGACGCGGAACGCGATTGGGGTTTCGATTCGGACATGCGTCTCGACTCCCTGGTGATGCGTCACGAACTGGAAATTGCGAGCGCGCCTCGGCGCTCGGCAAGACGAAGGGGCACGCAGCAAGCGGTCGACACGACGACGAAGCTGATCGAGACGGCGATACACGCCTTCAGACCGTCGAGGCCGGAACCCGCCGCTTGGAACGCGACCCCGGAGAGCACGGTCCCCACCAAGCGTCCCGCGGCGTTGGCCATGTAGTAGAAGCCGACGTTCAGCGCGACCTTGTCGCGATCGGAGTACGCGACAACCAAGTAGCTGTGCGTCGCGCTGTTCGCCGCGAACACAAACCCGAAGATGCAGAGACCGACGACGAGCACCCACGACGTCGAGACGTCGAGTCTCAGCGCGAACAAGATGGCGCCGAGCGGCACCACGAGCAACGCGGTCCAGACGCCGAGGCTGCGCGCGGTGGGGGGCTCTTGGCCTTTACCCGACAGCCATGCAGGCGAAGCGGCTTGCACCGCGCCGTAGCCGATGATCCAGAGCGCGAGGAACGCGCCGACTTCGTAGTAGGACCATCCGAGACCGCTCGCCAGGAACACCGGCAGCGCGAGCACGAACCAAACGTCGCGCGAGCCGAACACGAAGAGGCGCGCGGCCGAAAGCCAGTTGATCCGCGCGTCTTTCGAGAAGAGTTGCTTCCAACCCGCCTTCGTCTTCGACTTCCCCGCGGCTTGCGGCAAGAGCGCGGACGTCAGCACGAGCGCGACGCCGAGCCCGACCGCCATGGCAATGCACGCGCCGCCGAAACCGAACGCGGAGAGCATCACCCCGCCGACGAAGAACCCCGCACCCTTCAACGCGTTCTTCGAGCCGGTCAACACGCTGACCCATTTCATGAGCCCGCGCCGATCGTCCTCGGGGACGACGAGCTTGATGTAGCTCTTCGCGCTCATCTTCGTGAGGTCCTTCGCGGTTCCCGAGAGTGCTTGCGCAACCATGAGGAGCGGAACCGTCAGGTGGTGTTGACCGGCTGCCAACATCGAGCACGCGATGATCTGGAGGAACAGTCCGGAGAAGAGCGTCGACTTCAAGCCGAAGCGGGCGGCGACGAGACCCCCGAGCAGGTTCGTGACGATCCCGAAGAACTCATAGAAAAGGAACAGCGAGACGATCTCGATCGGGCTGTACCCGATCTCGTGCAGGTGCAAGAGCACGAGCATCCGCAGCGCGCCGTCAGTGACGGTGAACGCCCAGTAGGAACCGGTGATGACCGCGTAGTCGCGGACGCTATGCATCGCTCACCGGATCGCTCGCGCGACCATTGCGGCGAGTTCGACCATGCGGTTCGCGTATCCCCATTCGTTGTCGTACCACGCGAGCACTTTCACGAGGCGACGATCGGTCACGCGCGTCGAGAGCGCATCGACGATCGCGCTCCGCGGATCGCGCGCGTAGTCGCAGCTCACCAGCGGTCTCGTCTCGAAGCCGAGGATGCCGGCGAGCGGACCGGACGACGACGCTCGTTCGAGGATCGCGTTCACTTCGTCGACCGTCGTGTCGCGCGACACTTGAAAGACGCAGTCCGTGATCGACGCGTTCATCACGGGCGCTCGGACCGCGATAGCGTCGAGCTTCCCGTTCAGCTCCGGGATGATGAGACCGACCGCCGTCGCGGAGTTGGTGGACGTCGGAATCAGGTTGAGTTGCGAAGCGCGAGCGCGGCGCGGATCCTGGTGCGGAGCGTCGTGGACCGACTGCGTGTTGGTCGGATCATGAATCGTCGTGATGAGGCCGCGCTCGATGCCGATGCCGTCGTGCAGCACGCGCACGATCGGAGCGAGGCAGTTCGTCGTGCACGATGCCGCGGTGACCACGTGCTCTTTGGCAAGGTCGTACTGAGCGTGGTTCACGCCGACGACGATGTTCGGCGGACCGTCCTTCACCGGAGCGGAGACCACGACTCGCCGCGCGCCTCGCTCGAAGTGCGGCTTGATCCTCGCCGAGGTGCGGAACCGGCCACTGCATTCGAGCACCAAGTCGACGCCCAGTTCGCGCCAAGGGATGTCGCGGGGCTGTTCGTGTTGCGTGAACTTCAGCGCGAAGTCACCGACCGAGAGCGAATCCCCGCCGCCCGTGCACGTCTGCGAGAAGCGGCCTTGCACGCTGTCGAATTCGAGCAGCAGCGCCATCGTTTCCGCGGGTGCGTTGGGCTCGTTGATCGCCGCGAACTCGATGTCGTCGCGACCCCACGCCGCGCGCAGCGCGAGTCGACCCATTCGACCGAATCCGTTGATGCCAACTTTCACCATCGTCGTTCTCCTCTGCTGAGTGTTGGAACTTCGTGTTCGCCGAGGCGTCGACGCAGGACGGTCACGGCTTCGTTGCTCGAATGAATGCGCTCATCACCGCACCGTCGAGCGCGTCGGCTTCGGTGGAACCGCAGCACCCGCCAGCGTCCGCTGCGAGCTTCGCGCTGTCCGCCTTGTCGAAGACGCGCGTGGGCTCAATGCTGACGTCGACGAACCCCGCGAGTTTCAGTGCGTCGCGGTACTCGCCTTCGATCAGTGCTCCGGCGATGCAGCCGGTCCAAAGTTCCATCGAAGCCTTCGCGCTTCCGGTCAGTTCGCGGCGCAGCACGACGTCGGAAACCGCGAACCTGCCGCCGGGACGCAGCACTCGAAACGCCTCGGCGAGCGTGCGCGCCTTGTCGGTGGACAGGTTGATGACGCAGTTCGAGATGACGACGTCGACCGATTCGTCCGGAAGCGGAATCGCTTCGATCGAGCCGAGCAGGAAATCGACATTCGTCGCGCCCGCTTCACGCTGATTGCGTCGCGCGAGTTCGAGCATCTCCGTCGTCATGTCGAGCCCGAACACCTTGCCCGAGGGTCCGACACGCTGCGCGGAGAGCAGCACGTCGATGCCGCCTCCCGATCCGAGATCGAGGACCGTCTCGCCCGGACGCAGCTCCAGCAGGGCCGTGGGATTCCCGCAGCCCATCGAAGCGGCCAACGCAGCGCCAGGAATCGCTCCCGCTTGCGCCGGGTCGTAGAGATCGCGCGTGATCGGGTCCCGATCGCCGCACTCGCTGCCGCCGCCACAACAACTCGCGGAACTCGAACCGCTCTGCACGAGCGCGGCGATGCTCCCGTATCGCTTCTTCACCGCATCCTTCACTTCGTCCGACATGTCTCTTGCTCCTGTATCGAGATGCGTCGATATCGCAGCCAAAAAAAGAGAGGGCACTCAGGCTTGAAGCAGCTTCGCGCAGCGTTGCAGCGTGATCCCAACGACGGGCTTCAAAACGTAGTAGACCCACGAACCCCGGCGCTCCGAGGAGACGATTCCGGCCTCGCGCAGTACGCGCAGGTGATGCGACACCGTCGGCTGGCTCACGGCGAAGTGCGCCTCGATGTCACAGACGCACATCTCGCGGCCGTGCGCGGCGAGGAGGCCGACCATTTCGAGCCGCGTCTCGTCCGCGAGCGCCTTGAAGAGCGGCGCGTACTCGGCTGTGGGTCGAGACACCTTGCGCGGACCGCTCGGGCAGCACGCCGCAGCCCCGCGAGCGAGCCGGACCTTTCGAGTGTCGGATGGTTGCGAAGTGCGTGCCATGGCGCGGACACTAGGCGATATATCGATCAAGGTCAATATCGCCTTTCTCAGTCATCGCGAGACGCGACAGCCGTTCGAGCCGCGTTTCGCACTCTTGGGTACTGGTTCACTTTCAACCAGCTGACCGCGATTCGTTGCTCGGCGGCGACGGCAAGTAGCCGGTGATCCGCCCGCCACGGAATTGCTCGTCGCGCTCGACCATCTCGACCAGATCCAGCAGCGTGAGCGCCTTTGGCGCGATGCCAGCCGCCACGGCAGGGGTCGTCTTGACGGTCGAGTGCTTGCGCGCGAAGTTGTAGTGCCAGTAGTGCAGGTTGATCGCGGCTTCGTGGTTCCGCATAGAGCGGCTATGCGCGTTCGTGAGGCGCGAAAGGCGTTTCATGCCCATGCGGACGGTTAGGTTCTGCCGCTCGACGTAGCTCGTCGAGATGAGGTCAGGGTCAGGATCGCCAGAGATGATCTCGCGCTTCGCGCCGATGCATTCGGGCGGCGAGTAGTTGCGGATGCCGTCCGCAGGGGCGGCGTAGATCTTCACGAGGCGGGCGTAGTCGACTTGGCCGTTGAACGCTTGCGCCACGGCGCGCAAGTAGACGTTGTGCGCGTCACTCGTGATCTGGACGCGCCCGGCGAGGCGTGAGGCGAGGTCAGCAACGAACGGCGCTCCTGTGCGCTTGCTGCGGTCGCCCACGCGGTAGGACGCCACGAGCTTGCTGTCAGCGTCCAGGCCGACCCAAAGCCAAACGTCGCCCAGGCCAAGCCCGCCCTTCTGCTTCTGCTTCTCCTTGCAGCCGCAGAATCCCCAAACCTCGTCCATCTCGATGCGCGAGGTCTGGAGGTTGCGGACGTGCTGATCGTGGTAGCGCCCGCAGAACGTGCCAACGTCCACAAGCAGGCGCAGAACCGTGATCTTGGACACGCCGTTGATGCGGCTCGTCGCATTGACCGAAACGCCTTCGACGAGAGAGGCAAGGATCGCGGCGCGTTTCTCGGTGCTGAGCTTTCGCATGTGGATGACTGTACTTGCCTAGCAAGCACGAGCAAGCACAGTCCGTGTTTTTCTCTTGCTGTGCTTGCCTCTCCGGCTACAATCAGGATATGGACAACACCACTGACTTCGGATCAAGCGACGCCGCCCGTCTTGGCGGCGAAGCGCGTGCAAAGGCGCTTACGCAGGAAGAACGACGAGCCATCGCGGCCAAGGGCGGAGAAGCCAAGGCGCTGAAAGCAGCGGGCAGGGGGCCGCTACCCAAAGCAACGCACGAAGGCATGCTGCGCATTGGAGATGCCGAAATCGCTTGCGCCGTGTTGGAGAACGGTAAGCGCGTGCTGACGCAAAGCAGCTTTCTGCTAGCACTTGGGCGATCTAGGCAGGCACGCGGGCGTGACCCGAATACCGCCGACGACAACCTCCCGGCTTTTATGCGAGCAAACAACCTTAAGCAGTTTATTCCAAGCGACTTAACGCTGACGACGAGCCACGTCGAGTTCCGTCGCAAGGAAGGCGGTCGAGCGTTCGGTTATCCCGCTGGAAATGCTTCCGCGAGTTTGCGGCGTGTTCCTCGACGCGAAGGCAGCCGGAGTGCTCACGCACAATCAGGAAGCCATCGCTTCCACCGCATTGCTGCTGGTGCGTGGCCTTGCCAACACCGGCATCGTCGCGCTGATCGACGAAGCGACGGGTTACCAGTACGACCGGCCTCGGCGCGATCTCGAAGAGTACCTGTCCAAGTACCTGTCTGAGAACTTGCGGCGTTGGGTGCGGACGTTCCCGGCAGACTACTTCAAGCACCTGTGTCGTCTTCGTGGCGTCGAGCTTCGCCAGGACATGCGCTTGCCGCAATACTTCGGCGTACTGACGAACAACCTCGTTTATCGCCGTCTCGCGCCGGGCATTCTCAAAGCGCTGAAGGATCGCCGCGCCGTGCGCGGTAGTTCCAGCAACAAGCTGCACTCATGGCTGAGTGACGACATCGGTGTGCGCGAAGTGCTCGTGCACCTCGGCATTGTCGTTGGCGTCATGGCCGTGAACACGAACTATGCGGAGTTCGAGAAGCAGCTCGACAAGATCGCGCCGATCTATCCGGAGACGCCAGGGCTGTTCGACAACCCGAACGACTGGAAAGAGCCGATGAGCGTCAACGCCTAGCTGAGTATCCAGCTTCGAACGCCGCGCGCAGCAGCGCCTTGGTGCGTTCGTCGACGTTCTGAACGTGCCCGATCCACGCGGCCCACGCGGCTTTCACGTCTCGCGGGAGCGCGACTTCGTCGTGGCGCATCGCGGTCGCGCGCACGATGCGCGCAGCGTTCTCGTTCACGTCGTCGTCGTGACTCGGCTTTGTGCTCATGCGCTTGTCAGCCGTCAATCGGCGGAAGTCGTCGTCGCTCAACCTGTCGATGCGGATGATTCGTGATGTACTTCTCGACTTCGCGGAGCGGGCGACAAACGGTGATCGAGCTTGGAAGTGCCTCAGGTGTCATGCGCGCGGCCTTACCGCTTCGCTCGAACATCTGCGGCTGAGACGCGACAGCTTCGATTGTAGTCGTCATGACAACCTCAGTTCTTCGGAAGTACTAGCACGCGGCGCTCGATAATCAACGCGCCTTCGGTTTCCAAGATGAACCGATGCTCGCCTGCTTGCGCAAGCGCAATGTTCTCAATGGTGATCCCGAGTCTTGCGATTGCACGTGGATCTGAGAACGGCAGCTCCAGATCCCATTTCTCAACGACGGCTCCGTCAACGCTGTCGGGAGTCGTGCGGACGAACTTGATCGTGATCGGAGTCGGCCCGTGGCCGCACGTCAACTCCGCGAACAGCATCAGTCTCGGAAGCGCGGTCGGGAACGAAGCGCAGAGAATGTTCTCGAACGCTCCGAAGATCGTTGTCTTGCCGGATGCAGAGTCAACGACGACCTGATCGCAGATCATCAGCGACAACGGGATTGGTACGGACTTCGGCATGCTGCCCCCTTTTGACAATCAACATGCCGGAGTTGGCCGCAGTCGTCAACACGTCACCACCGACCGTGGACTGCAGATTGAAAGTGAACCAGTACCCACTCTTGCATCGGCATCGCGCCGCTCCTAGCCTGCCTCGCGTGAATCGACGCCACCGCCGCCTCATCCAAAGACTCGGGACTTGGCTCTGCCTCGTCGTGTACGTCTTGACCGGTCCGCTCATCGCTGGGCGGGAAACGGTGTTGTGTGTCGGCCCAAGCGGACATCTGGCCGTCGAGATCGGCAGCGATTCGCCCTGCACGGGTTGCGGCATCGAGGGGGTGTCGCAGCCGACCGTCGAGGTTGGTGCCCTACTTGTTGCGAACGACGGCGCAGTGTGTCCGTGCATCGACATTCCGCTCGTTTCCGAGCACAAGTGCCCGCAGAGCAAGCCCTCGCACCAGCCGGTTCCCACTGAGTCGTCGGTGCCGACTTCGACGACAACTCCGATCGCCGCGGACGTCACGGCGGACCGCAGTTCGGCGAGGCATGTGGCTCTTCTCGCGCGTTTGACGCCGAGACCGTCACACCTCCGCACGGTCGTATTCTTGGTTTAGTCCCTCACGGACTCACGCCCTCGCGCCACTGCCGTGGCGAGCGGGCGTTTCCGTATCGGCGCGCGCTGATCGCGGCGCCGTGACGAGATCCATTTCAGGATTCTCCGAGAGAGGGACCCTTGAAGAACATTGCATTCGCACGCGTGCCCCGAGGCGGGGTGCCGCTCCTCGTCGTTCTCCTAATCGCAGGAACTGGGTGTGTCGGCCCGGCCCCGAGTCCGAAAGCGGAACAGGCCGTAGGAGATGCAACCGGACTCACCGACGCGGTGCTGTTCGTCAACGAAGGTGAACTCGAAGCCGCGCGCCTCCCCGAGACCGGTGAGCTTTCGCTGCAGGAAGCAATCCGCCGGGCCGTGCTGCAGAGCGCGCGTCTTCAGGAGCGGCTCGCGCGCGTTCGGATCGCGTTGGCTGACGCAGAACAGGCGAGACTTCTGCCGAACCCGATCCTCGAGCTCGTGTACCGCTTTCCGCGTACCAGTGGCGCGCCGGATGAAATCGAAGTCGGCGTTTCTGCCCAACTCGTTCCGCTCCTGACTCGGCCCGGTCGCAGTCGCTCCGCAGACCACACGCTTCGCGCAGCGGTGTCCGACGCCGTCAACGACGCCATCGATGTCGTCTTCGTGGTTCGCAGAAACTATGAGATCGCAAGGGCATTCGATGAGTTCATCCAAGCCGTCGAAGGTCGGCGAGATCTGCTGGGCAGGCTGGTATCGGTTGCTCAGGAACGTCTGGACTCTGGCGAGGGGACTCGCATCGACGTGACGTCGCTTCGGGCGCAGCAAGCCGAACTCGAACTCGACGTGTTGGACTTTACGAGAGAGCGGCAAGACGCCCGACTCGAGCTGGCGCACCTGATCGGTGAACCGGAGTCGAGCGCGAATTGGATTCTGGAATCTCGGCACCCGCTTGCGCCGCTGGCCGGGAGTGACGAGCAACGATGGATCGAGGCCGCACTCGTCAAACGACCGGACCTCGAAGCGCTGCGCTGGGAAATCGAAGCGCTCAAGGAGGACGCGAAGCTCGCTGGCGTGTCGATTCTCGAAGGAGCGGGTGCGGGCGTGTCGGCGGAGAAGGCCGAAGACTGGTCGATCGGACCCGCGCTCAGCGTACCCATCCCGATCTTCGACTTCGGAGGTGCGCGACGAGCCCGGGCCGAAGCCGTTTTGCTCGCAGCGCAGCATCGGTTCACGGACCAGAAGCGACTCGCCATTTCGGAAGTGCGTCGTGCCCTCGCGACCAGTCTCGCGCTTCAGACCGCGGTGGCTCGGCTTCGAGACACCGTGCTCCCGCTCCAGCAACAACGCCGGACGGAGATCGAAGGGGTCTACCTCAGCGGTCAGGCCGACATCACGACTCTCATCCTTGCCGAACAGGAGCTGCGACTCGCGCAGGTGAGGCTCGTGGATCTCGAACAGAAGGCGGCGCATGCGCGCACGGCGCTCGAACGCGCGGTTGGCGGCCCGGCCGCAGCGACACGAGTGGAAACCGAACTACATGGCAGCGAACCGGGAGACCGACCGTGAAGACGTGTGGACACCAATCGGCCAGTGTTCTGGCAGCGATCCTGACTGTGCTCTTGCTGGGCTGCGGTGACAACCCGGCCGCGCCCAAAGGCGATGGGCACGGTCATGACGAGCACGGTCACGACCACGACGAGCACGGTCACGAGCACGAAGACGGCGGACACGAGGAAGCCGATCACGACGCACAAGGCGAAGAGGAGGGGGGACACGCACACGAGGAGCATGGAGACGAGGTGAGCTTTTCATCGTCCGCGATCCAGCACTACGGCATCCGCACGGAAGCCGCGAGCGCACGGGTCTTGGTGCCGACGGTGCAAGTCCCCGCTCAAGTCGCATTCAACCGCGAAGGCATCGCGCACGTCGGCAGTCCCGTCCGTGGGCGCGTCGCCGAGCTGTCGGCGAAGCTCGGCCAGGAAGTCACGCGCGGCGAGACGCTCTTGGTCGTGGAGAGCCCTGAACTCGGCGAAGCGCAAAGCGAATACCTGCAGAAGCGCGCGCTCGTGTCGACCGCGGGACCGATCGTCGTCTTGTTGAAGGATGCGTACGAGAGAGCACGCGGTCTCCTCGAAAAATCGCAGGGCATCACGCTGACCGAGGTTCAGAAGCGGGAAGCGGAGTACCGCACTGCCGAGGCGGATCTTCGAAACGCCGAGACGGCGGAGCGCGCCGTGCGAAATCGGCTGTCGCTCCTTGCGATGACTCCGGATGCGATCAAGCGCCTGGAGGACACGGGAGCGTTGGATCCTCGTTTCACGATCACTGCACCCATCAGTGGCCAGGTCATCGAACGCGAGGCGACTCTGGGGGAGTTGGTTGGACCGGATCGCGAGCGACTGCTTTCGTTGGCCGACATGACGAAGCTGTGGGTGCTCGCAAAGGTGCCCGAAGCGAAGCTGAACCAAATCGTAGTCGGGGCGAAAGCGCGCCTGCTGCTCGGTACCGCCGAGGACCATCGGTGTGAGGGAAAAGTGGTCTACGTATCACCGTCGCTCGACCACCGCACGCGCACCGCTGACGTCCGCATCGAAGCCGAGGATCGCCATCCTGAATTGAGGCCGGGGATCTTCGCTCAGGCGGAGATCGAGCTCTCGATGTCACCGGGAGCGGCGAACTCCGAAGTGCTCGCCGTACCCGACGAGGCGGTCATGAACGTCGAAGGCGCCACGTGTGTGTTCGTCTCGGTCCAGGGCGAAGCGGGCACGTTCGCGAAGCGGGTCGTCTCGGTGGGTGAGGCAATAGGCGGGTTTCGCCCAGTCTTCACGGGTCTTGCTGCGGGAGAAAACGTCGTCGTTTCGGGGACGTTCCTGCTGAAAGCCGAACTCGGGAAAGGCTCGGCGGCACATGAACATTGATCGGCGAATCGGCGACCCGGAGCGCGACCATGCTTGAACGCGTCCTTCAACTTTCGATCGAGCGACGGAAGTTCGTGGTCCTGTTGACGCTAGTCGCAGCGGTGATCGGCGGGTTCTCACTCGCGAAGCTGCCGATCGATGCGGTTCCGGACATCACGAACAACCAAGTCCAGATCAACACGGTCGTTCCGGAACTGTCTCCGGTCGAAGTCGAGAAGCAGGTCACGTTCGTGGTCGAGACCGCGCTCGCCGGCATTCCCGGACTCGAGTACACGCGATCGCTCTCTCGCAATGGCTTCTCGCAGATCACGGCCGTGTTCCGCGACGATGTCGACATCTACTTCGCACGCACGCAGGTGAACGAGCGGTTGGGAGAGGCGAAGGAAGCACTGCCCGCGACGGCGGAACCTCGCATGGGAGCCATCTCGACCGGGCTCGGCGAGATCTACATGTGGACGGTCGAGTTCGACCCAGCCGAGAGCGCGCGGGCGCAAATCCGCGACGGCGAACCGGGTTGGCAGCGCGATGGTTCGTATTTGACGCCCGAAGGGGAGTCGCTGCGGACAGACCTGGAACGAGCGGCCTATCTCCGGACGGTTCAAGATTGGCTCATTCGTCCGCAGCTGCGCGGAGTGGAAGGCGTCGCAGGCGTCGATGCCATCGGCGGCTACGTGAAGCAGTATCACGTCGAGCCGGACCCGATGCAGCTCGTGAGCTACGGGCTGACGTTTGCGGACGTCGTCGACGCACTCGAAGGCAACAACGTCAGCACCGGCGCCGGATACGTGGAGCACCACGGCGAGAGTTATCTCGTGCGTGCAGCCGGAAGGATCGAGTCCCCCGAGGAAATCGCGGAGATCGTCGTGGGATCGCGCGGCGGAACGCCCATCTACGTGCGGGACGTCGCCCAAGTGCACGTGGGTCGCGAGCTTCGCACGGGTAGTGCGAGCGAGAACGGCGAGGAAGTCGTCGTGGGCACGGCACTGATGTTGATCGGCGCGAACAGTCGCACCGTTTCGCAGGCCGTGGACGAACGGATGACGGAGGTCAATCGGACGCTGCCGCCGGGGATTCGTGCACGGACCGTCTTGAATCGCACGAAGCTCGTCAATGCGACGATCGACACCGTCACGAAGAACCTCGCTGAGGGCGCGGCGCTCGTCATCATCGTGCTGCTCGTCTTTCTCGGCAATCTTCGAGCAGCGCTGATCTGCGCCCTCGCCATCCCACTTTCGATGCTCATGACCGCGATCGGGATGGTTCAGACTCACATCAGCGGAAACCTGATGAGTCTCGGCGCCATCGACTTCGGACTCATCGTCGACGGTGCAGTGATCATCGTGGAGAACAGTCTCCGCAAGCTCGCGGAGCGGCAGCATGCGCTGGGTCGTGTCCTGACCCTCGACGAGCGCTTGCGCGAAGTCGCGATCGCCGCGAAGGAGATGGTGCAGCCATCGGTCTACGGTCAAGCGATCATCGTGACCGTCTACATCCCGCTGCTCGCGCTCACCGGCGTGCCCGGGAAGATGTTTCACCCGATGTCGATGACGGTCATCTTCGCGCTGGCTGCGGCGTTCGTGCTCTCGCTGACGTTCGTACCTGCAATGGTCGCCATCCTGGTGACTGGCAAGGTGAAGGAAAGCGAGAGCTTCTTGGTGCGTGCCGCGAAGGTGATCTACGCACCGGCCCTGCGGATCGCCGTACGCGCACGAGTGATCGTTGTGCTGCTCGCGGTGGCGGCGTTCGCGGGATCGCTCGTTGTGGCCGGGAAGCTCGGGCAGGAATTCATCCCCACGCTCGATGAAAAAGACATCGCCATGCACGCGATGCGGATCCCCCAGCACGTCGCTGACACAGTCGACCGAGATGCAATTCGAGGTGGAGCGAGCGGTTTCCCAATTCCCGGAAGTGGCGTTCGTGTTCTCGAAGACCGGCACTGCCGAGATGGCGTCGGATCCGATGCCGCCCAACGTCTCGGACACCTTCATCATCTTCAAGCCCAAGGAAGAATGGCCGAACCCGAACGAGACCAAGGATGCACTGCGCGCGCGACTGGAGACCGCGGTCGAGGCAGTGCCTGGAAACAACTACGAGTGGACTCAGCCCATTCAGATGCGTTTCAACGAGCTGCTTGCCGGCGTGCGCGGCGACGTAGCGGTGAAGGTCTACGGGGATGACTTCGACAAGATCCGCGTGAGTGCGGAGAAGATCGCCGACGTGTTACGCAAGATCGACGGTGCTGCCGACGTGAAGGTCGAGCAGACCGAGGGTCTTCCCGTCATGAGCGTGCGAATCGACCGTCAGGCGATCGCGCGATACGGCCTCAAGATGGTCGACGTCCAAGACGTGATCGCCGCGGCGGTCGGAGGACGCGAGTCCGGACAGGTGTTCGAAGGCGATCGGCGCTTCGACCTGGTCGTGCGCCTTCCCGAGGACATGCGACGAGATCTCGACGCACTCCGAAACTTGCCGATTCCGATCGAGCACGACGAGGAGGAGGCAGTCGTGAGCGATGGCAGCGACGTGTCTGTGGGCTTTGGTGACATGACCGCCGCGACTGCTGTCGCCTTCGTCCCGCTGAGTTCGCTCGCGGAAGTCGATGTGGCCGAAGGGCCGAACCAAGTGAGCCGCGAAAACGGCAAGCGACGGATCGTCGTTCAATGCAACGTTCGCGGTCGGGATCTGGGCTCCTTCGTGACTGCAGCTCAAGCGGAAGTCAAAACCGTTGACCTCCCTCCAGGCGGCTGGCTCGAGTGGGGCGGCCAGTTCGAGAACCTCGTCGCGGCTCGGGAGCGGTTGTCCGTCGTCGTGCCTGTCTGCTTCTTGTTGATCTTCTTTTTGCTCTACAGCACGTTCGGATCGACTCGATACGCGCTGCTCGTGTTCAGCGGCGTCCCCCTCGGTCTGACCGGCGGAATCCTCGCGCTCTGGCTGCGCGACATGCCGTTCTCCATCTCGGCGGGGGTCGGTCTCATCGCGTTGTCTGGCGTCGCCGTCCTCAACGGCCTCGTCATGGTGAGTTGCATCAATCAGCTACGGGGTGACGGAATGGACCTCGAAGAGGCCATCAAGAAAGGCGCGCTACTCAGACTCCGGCCGGTATTGATGACAGCACTCGTCGCATCGCTCGGGTTCGTGCCGATGGCGCTCGCGACGGGCACTGGAGCGGAAGTGCAAAAACCTCTCGCGACGGTCGTCATCGGCGGGCTGATCTCCAGCACGTTTCTGACACTGGTCGTGTTGCCCGCGCTCTACCGCATGTTTTCCGGTCGATCAAAGGTGCCGACCACGGCTTCGGCCCCGGCCGCCAGCGCGAGCTAAGCCATGACTCGAGTCCGTTTCGAGATCGAGGGAATGGACTGCTCGGACGAAGCGATCCTGCTGCGCAAGATCCTCGGCGATTTGAAGGGGGTCTCCGATGTCGCCCCCAACGTGTTGGATCGCAGTGTCGCTGTGGAGTTTCGCGAAGCGGAGATTGAGCCCGCAGAAATGGTGAGAGCGATCGAGCGCACGGGAATGCGCGCGACGACGCGTGACCCCGAGCGAGCACCGGCGGCTGTGACGCCCGACGAGAGCAAGTCGGCGAAGCGTCGAGCGATATTGAGCATCGCCGGCGCGGGATTCCTTCTTCTCGCGTTCGTCATGCATGCGTTCGTCGCGGGGGTGCGCGAAACACTTCTGGGCGGCGAAGGAGCGAGCGTTCCGCTAGTTTCCCGTGTGCTGTACGTCGGTGCCATCGTGTGCGGTGGCTGGTTCGTTCTCCCACGCGCGTATGCGGGGATTCGCAGCCTGCGTGCGGACATGTATGTCCTCATGACCGTCGCCGTCGTGGGCGCGGTGGCGATCGGCGAGTGGCTCGAAGCCGCAACCGTGACCGTGCTTTTCTCGACGTCGCTCGCCCTGGAGGCGTGGACGGTCGGGCGTGCTCGAAATGCGATCGGCGCGCTGGCGGTGCTTGCCCCACAGCGAGCCAGAGTGCTGCGGGACAACCAACAGGACGAGTTCGTTACGGTGGAATCTGTCGCGATCGGCGAACGCGTGCTCGTGAAAACCGGCGAGCAGATTCCACTCGACGGTCGGATCGTCAGCGGCGAATCGACCGTGAACGAAGCGCCCATCACGGGGGAGTCGATTCCTGTCGCCAAGACGCCAGGCGATGGGGTGTTGGCCGGGACACTGAACCACGAAGGCGTGCTCGAAGTTGAAGTCGAGAAGCTCGCAGGGGACAGCACGCTTGCTCGCGTGGCAAAACTCGTCGCGGAAGCGCAGGCCAAGCGTTCGCCATCGGAGCGCTGGGTGGAGAAGTTTGCTTCGGTGTACACACCCGTCGTACTGATCTTGGCCCTGCTGCTCGCGACCGTCCCGCCGCTCGTCGTTGGGGATTTTCGCAAGTGGCTCTACGAAGCGCTGTCGTTGCTCGTGATCGCCTGCCCATGTGCGCTCGTCATTTCAACCCCGGTGAGCATGGTCGCGGCGCTCGTCGCGGCCGCGAAGCGCGGAGTCCTGGTCAAGGGTGCCGAGTTCCTCGAACTCCTCGCAGGCGTGAAGGCCATGGCGTTCGACAAGACGGGCACTCTGACGGTGGGTAAGCCACAGGTGGGGGAGGTCAGCCCTCTCGCCGGTCATTCACAATCGGAAGTCCTGGAGATCGCTCTGGCGATCGAGCGACGCTCCGAACATCCGCTTGCGCAGGCGATCGTCGGGCACGCGGAAGAACTCGGTGTTCGCGCGTCACCGGTCGACGACTACGTGGCGGTCGGCGGCAAAGGTGCGACGGCGAAGCGGCGTGGGCTTCCCGTCTGGGTGGGATCGGCCAAGTTTGCCCGCGAGATGACCGGAGACGAACCCGAACGCGACCGTCTCGTTGCGGATCGGTCGTCGAAGGGTGGAAGCGTCGTGCTCGTGGGGGAGAAGAACCACACGTGTGGATTCATCCTCCTGCGAGACAAGCTCCGCCCCGAGACGGCAAGCACGATCAGGGAGTTGCGGGAATCGGGAGTGCAGCGGCTCGTCATGTTGACCGGTGACAACAGCGCGACGGCAAAGGCAATCGGCGCCGAAAGCGGCCTGGATGAAGTTCGGGCGGAGTTGCTTCCCGCGGACAAGGTCGAGCAGATCGAAGGCATGGTTACCGAGTTCGGTTCGGTGGTCATGGTCGGCGATGGCGTGAATGACGCTCCGGCTCTCGCTCGCGCGACTGTCGGCATCGCAATGGGAGTCGGGGGCAGCGCTTCGGCCCTCGAAACCGCCGATGTCGCCCTGATGAAAGACGATCTCTCCAAGTTGCCATGGCTCCGCTTGCACGCGAAGCGAACACTTCGAGTCGTGCGCCAGAACATCACGGCCGCGCTGATCGTGAAAGCAGTGTTCGTGGTCCTTGCGCTGACTGGTCATGCGACGTTGTGGGCCGCGATCGCCGCCGACATGGGAGTGTCGCTGGCCGTCGTCTTCAACGCACTCAGGCTGCTTGGTCCCGTGCGTGCATGACGAGGTCTGGTCGAGGAAGTCGCGATCGCAAGCGGCAGCGGCCGAAGCGCGACGATCGCCGACGTGCGGAGTCGCCGAGAACCCGCCGCCTTATCGCAATGATCGCAGCGAGCATGGCTGCGGTGTTCGTGGCGCTCACTGTGTGGACGATCTTGCGTACGCTTGCGAAGAGCGGGCGCGCCGAACTTCCCATCGAACTTGTCGTCTTTACGCTCGCGTGCGTGATCGGTGCGGCGTTCGCGATTCGTGAATGGTGGACGCGTAGGAACTGATCGATGCGGATCGAAATGTGACGAGATCGGGCAGGATGAACCAGAGACGCAGTCGTCGGAGGAAACCGCTCGACGTCGGCATGCGCGATGACGAGCCGAGCACGATTGCGCGCGTGGCGCTTCTCGCAATCAGCGCAGCGGCCGTTGTGAACGCGCTCGCAATCTGGACGTTCATTCGCTTTGACTACGACGCTGGAGGCGTCGATTCGCTTCTTCCTCTTGCCGGGTTAGCGATCGCGTTGGACTTGGCGGCAATCTTTCCCGTTCGCGACTGGTGGAAAGCCAAACGCGGTTCGGTGCGAAAGCCACGGTCGTGATCAAGTCAAAGATGGGCGTCGGCCAACTTCGCACGCGTGCGGGCACACAGCTCTACGACAAACGCTTGGAGCGGCAGGACATCCGTTGAGCCGGACACCTGCCGCTTCCAGCGCCATTCTCAGCGCGGCCCTATTCCGTAGGTCACTTCTTCTTCGGCGCCATCGCTTCGAACTTGGCCTTCAGGTCGGGATGACACGTGAAACACTGCGACTCGGGAAGACCGTGCTCTTTGCACCAATCGCCTTTCGCTTGGAATCCGGCAATCAAGCTGGAATTGCAGCGGGTGCAGATGGATTCCGGAACCGTGTGCTCAGGACACCAATCGGCGATTTCGGCTTTCTGGATGAGCGGCGCTTTCGGAGTCTCGGGCGCGGGCGCCGGCTTTTCCTTCGCCTTGGGCGCCTTCTCGCATGCTGCGAACACACAGCACAGGAGGAGGCCGACGATCGAGTGCAGATCGAGTTTCATACGCATGGCAATTCGTCCTTCTTAGGTCAACGTGAAGGGAACACTGGAACGGTCCGACTCGACCATCAGCTGAGGCGCCGAGACCGGTACGGCTTCACTCGCGGGTGTCTGCGCCCGCGGTGCGAACACGAGGTAGATCGCGGGCAAGACGAGCAAAGTGAGCAGAGTGCTGCTGAAGACTCCACCGATCACGACGGTGGCCAACGGGCGCTGCACTTCGGCGCCCACACCGCTGCTAAGGGCCATCGGCACGAACCCGAACGCAGCGACGAGTGCAGTCATCAGTACGGGGCGAAGCCGCGTGAGGCATGCTTCCTCGATCGCCTCCGGCAGGGACCGACCGCGATTTCGGAGTTGTCGCACGTACGACACGAGCACCATGTCTCCGAGCACCGCAACACCGGAGAGGGCGATGAATCCGACGGCGGCAGAGATCGAGAACGGCATGTCGCGAATCCACAACGCGGTGACGCCGCCGATCGCTGCGAACGGGACGCCCGTGAAAACGCGGAGAGCGTCGCGAATGCCTCCATAGGTCACGTAGAGGAGCGCCGCGATCAGCGCCAGCACGAGAGGCACGACGATCATCAAGCGCTCGCGCGCGCGCTCCATGTTCTCGAACTGACCACCCCACTCGATGCGGTAGCGTCCTTCCGGCAACTTCACCTCGTTCGCGACGCGCGCCTGAGCCTCTTTCACGAAGGTGCCGACGTCGCGATCTCGCACGTTGAGTTGCACGGTGATGCGACGCTGACCCCATTCCCGACTGATCGTCGAGGCTCCTTCGCGCTCTCGGATGCGCGCGAGTTTGGAGATGGGGATCTGCTGGCCCGACGGTGTCGTCACCAGGATCGCGCCAATCGAGGCCGCGTCTCTTCGATCGCGTTCCGGCAGTCTCGCGACCAGCGGAAATCGAAGTTGGCCTTCGACAACCTCTCCGAGGGGTTTCGAGCCGATCGCTTCGACGTAATCCATGACGGTCTTCGCCGAGATGCCCGCGCGCGCGAGCGCTTCCTGATCGACTTGGATTTCGAGGACGGGTTGTCCGGTGACTTGCTCGGTGCTCAGATCCGTCGCGCCCGGGATTGATCCGAGCACGCTCCCGATCTCTTGCGCCTTCGCTTTGAGGATCTCGAAGTCGTCACCGTAGAGCTTCACCGCGATGTCGCCGCGGACGCCGGCGATCATTTCGTTCATGCGCATCTCGATCGGCTGCGTGTACGCGATCCGCTGGCCAGGGAGGTCGCGCAGTTCTCGCTGCACGAGTTCGACCAATTCTGCTTGCGTGCTCGCGCGGGTCCACTCGCTGCGCGGGCGTAGCGAAAGGAAGACGTCGGTCAATTCCACGCCCATCGGGTCGGTGGCTACTTCCGCCGTTCCTACCCGACTCCACACATGCGCGATCTCGCGGGGGAACGCGGCAAGCAATGCGCGTTCGATCTGCGTGTTGTATCGAACGGTCTCTTCGAGATCGGTTCCAGCGAGCCGGACGACGTTCGCGACGATCGCGCCCTCGGAGAGGCGGGGCACGAACTCCGATCCGAGGCTTCGCGCGATGATCGCGCCACCACAAAGCGCCGCGAGACCGACTCCGATCATGGCGTAGCGGTGACTCATCACGCCGCGCAGGATCGGGCGATAGATCCATCTCGCGAATCGCACGAGCGCGGGATCTCGCTCCTCGATGCGCCTTGGCAACAACAGGCTCGCGAGCACCGGCATCACTGTCAATGAGAGCACCAGCGAACCGATCAGGGCGAAGATGACCGTGAGCGCCATGGGGCGGAAGAGCTTCCCCTCGACTCCCTCCAGCGTGAGGATCGGCACGTAGACGAGCATGATGATCAGCTCGCCGAACATCGTCGGCTTTCTGACTTCGATTGCGGCATCGCGGACGACATCGATGAGCCGTCGTTTGCCGCGATCGTGCGCGAGATGACGCACGGAGTTCTCGATCTGGATCACTGCGCTATCGACGACGAGACCGAAGTCGATGGCGCCTAGGCTCATGAGACTTCCGGCGATCCCGTATCGCAGCATCCCCGTGAACGCGAACATCATCGACAAGGGAATGGCGGCAGCCACGATGAGGCCGGCGCGCAGATTGCCGAGGAACATGAACAGCACCGCGATGACGAGCAGACCACCTTCGAAGAGGTTGTTCTGGACGGTCGCGACGACGTGATCGACGAGCTCCGTGCGGTCGTAGATCGTTTCGACGCGAACACCGGCGGGCAACGTCGCCTTGATCTCGTCGAGCTTCGCCTTCAGGCGGGACGTGACCTCGTGCGTGTTCTCGCCCATCAACATGAAGCCGATGCCGAGAACCGCTTCGCCGTTCCCCTGATATGTGACGGCGCCACGCCGGATCTCCGAGCCGATCTCGACGCTCGCGACGTCGCGCACCCGCACGGGTATCCCGTCCTTCGCGTCGACAACGATCTTTCCGAGTTCGTCGATGTTCGTCGCGGCCCCAATGCCCTGCACCAACAGCATGTTGCCGCTGTCGGCGATGCTCCCGCCGCCCGCGTACACGTTGTTCCGTTCCACCGCTTCTACGACCTGATCGAACGTCAGCCCGTGCTTGACGAGCTGCGCGGGCTGGATGCGGATCTGATACTGCTTCTCGTACCCGCCCCAACTGTTGACTTCAGCGACGCCCGGGACGGCTCGCAGCGCGGGCTTGATGATCCAATCCTGCACGGTCCGCGCGTCGGTCAAGTCGCCACGATCCGAGACGACGATGTAGTGGAAGACTTCGCCGAGGCCGGTCGCGACCGGACCCATTTCGGGTGCCGCGATGTTCGTGGGTAGTGCAACGGTCGACAGACGTTCGCTGACGAGTCGTCTCGCAAAGTAGATGTCGACGTGGTCGGCGAACGTGACGACCACTTGCGACAAGCCGAACTTCGAAATCGATCGCACTTCGTTGAGATTCGGAAGTCCTCCGATCGCCTGCTCGATCGGGAATGTGACCTGCAGTTCGATCTGTTCCGGCGTGAGCGCGGGCGCGACCGTGTTGATCTGCACCTGAACCGGAGTCGTGTCGGGGAACGCGTCGATCTCGAGGTGACGAATCGACAGGGCGCTGAGTGCGATGGAGGCGACTGCGAGGCCGAGAACGAGGACCCGGTGTCGCAACGACCATGAAATGATCCAATTCAAGATGTCCATCGTCGTCGCCTATTCGTCCGCGCAGCAGCCGGCGCCGAGATTGCTCTTCAGGATCTCGGACTTGAGAACGTGACTGCCTGTGGTCACCACGACTTCACCGGGCAGCACACCGCCAATGATTTCCGTGAACGCAGCGTCCTTCGCTCCAACTCGCACTTTGCGCGTCTGGAAGATGTCGTCGGCAAGACGTACGAACACGATGTGACAACAGCCTTCCCACTGCACGGCTTCGTTTTGGACGGCGATGGCGTTTGGTGTCGCGCGGACGACGATGCGAGCACGACCGAACGCATGCGCACGCAACAAGCCGTCCTTGTTGTCCACGTTCGCGCGCCATTTGACGGTGCGCGTCGTCTCGTCGACCGCGGTCGAAACCCAGGTGATCTGGCCTGCAGCGGTGTCGCCGTCGGCGCCGTCCGGCCGGAAGATCAGGTCTTGACCCAATGCGACGCGCTGCGACTCATCCTGGGGAACGTCGGTCGTGATCCACATGACGCGGGTGTCGGCGATTTCGAACAGGGGCTGTGTCGGGTCGACAACCTCGCCGATGACCACCGATCGCGTGACGACCACGCCGTCGAAGGGGGCGACGAGCGGAAACAGGCTCGCGCTCGGAGTCGCCTTCGCGATGTCTTCCGGAAGCCCGAGTCCGGCGATGGATTCGCGTGTCGTGCCCTCTGCGGGCGCCGGGAGGCCGAGATTGGAAAGCGCTTGCCGTGCGTTGAAGAGCCGGACCTGCGCTTCACGCGCCGCGCCCTCCGCGGCGAGGCGGTCGGACTCTGTGCGGAATCCCGCTGCGCTCGATACCTGCAGTCGTGTCGCGGCTTGGCTGGTCACCTCGACGACAGTGAGTGCTTGGAGGAGCTCCGCTTTCGCCTTGCCGATCTCCGGCGAATCGATCAGCGCGAGAACTTCGCCCGCGCGGACATGATCGCCGAGCGATCGGTCGATGCGTGTGGCGGTGCCGGAAACTCGTGAAGACACCCGCGCAAACTTCGTTCGGTCGTAATCGACCTCGCCATTCACCATGATCGAGTCCGACATTTGCCGTTCGACGACTTTTCCCAATCGAATCCCGGCCTTTGCCATCGCCGACGTCGAAGCGAATTGGACTTTCATTGCGTGGCTCTGACACGTAGCCGGATCCCGGACGCTCGCAGGTCGCGGCTCAGCGTCAAGCGTTGCGTCGACACCTGCGTGAGACACGACGATGTCCGGTTCACTCGCGGGCAGCTCGCCGGGCCGCGCGATCTCGGGATGGCAAAGTGTGCAGCCGGACTCGGGCAAGCCGTGTTCCTTGCACCAGTCGCCCGCGACCCCAGTCGTCAGGATCTCCGGGTGGCAGATCGTGCACTGCGACTCCGCGACACCGTGTTCCTTGCACCACTGCGCTCCGTCTTCGCCGATCAACTCGGGATGGCACGCGATGCATCGCGAGTCCGGAACGTTGTGCGTGACGCACCAGTCTTCAGCCTCGACCGTTCCTGCGGAATTGCCGACGAGGTCGGAGAACTTGGGGGCCTTCCAGCCCGTGCGATGTCCCCAAACGCCGACTGCGCCGAGGATCGCCAGAACGAGCAGCGTGGGAATCCGGCTTGCGATTGCACGCACGACAGAGCGTTTGCCGACCGCTTCGGAGTTCTTGTCGTTCATGAGACTCACCTTTGTTCCTTGGGCATTGCGTGCGGTGTCACGATGTCGAGGGGTGCTCCGGTCGCTGCCTCGAGATCGGCGACAGCGCCCGCGTACGAGACGAGCGCGTTCATGAATCCGCGTCTCGCGTCGAGTGCGCGACTACGGGCGGACAACCATTCGAAGGCTGTTACTTCGCGCGATTGGAACGCCTTCATAAACAACGCGTCGGTCTGATCCACGAGCGGAAGGACGTCACGCTGCTGCGCTTCGAGTTCCGCTTTAGTGCGTGTGAGAGCGCTGCGTGCGGCGAATGCACTGGCTCTGACCGCATGCAGCAGCGCGACGTAGTCGGCGCGCGCTCGGTCGCGAGCCGCGAGCCGCGCCGCGATCTCACCTTGATTGCGATCGAAGAGGGGCAGCTCGACGGAGCCACCGACGCCGAGAGACTGCGCGCCTTCGACTTCCCGCTCGAAGGACGGGCCGAGCGAAAACCGCGGAGCCTGTTTCGTCGTGGCGAGACGCAGCTCTTCTTCCGCCACTCGATACGCGGCCTCGCTCGCCTTCAAATCCAGCCGATGCGCGAGGATTCCAGCATCGACGGCATCGTCATCGAGATCCGGTTGAACCACGGCCGACAACGGACGGCCCCGCGCCGTGAGAACAAGGTCCATGGTCGGCGGCACGCCGAGGATCGAGCGCAGCAAACCCTCGCGAACCTCGACGTCGTATCTCGCTTCACGCAGTTCACGAGCGATGTTCGTCTTCTCGAGTTCGACAGCGACCACATCCAGCGCCGTGGCCTCGCCGATCCCTTTGCGTTCTCGGATCATCGCAGCCGCTTGCTCGCGCAGCGACGCCTCCTGTTCGAACGCATGGACGATCTGCTCGGCGCCAAGGAGATCGACGTGTGCTCGCCTGGTTCGCGCGACGACGCGATACTCTTCGGCGAGCACTTCCGCTTGCGTCGCTTCTAAGCGGACCGTTGCCACCGCGGTTCGCGCGTTACGTTCGGCAGGCCGCAACAACTCGAACAGAACGTCCATGCCGACTGCGAGGCCCGACGTGTCACCGATCCCGGATCGCACCGAGGCTCCCAGGGTCGGGTTCGGCCACGTACCCGCGGTGATCAGAAGCGACTGCGCTTCGCCGATCGCTGCGCGTTTCGCTCTCAACTCGGGATTCAGGGCGAGCGCGATCGCGACAAGTTCCGGTTCGTCAAGGCCGTCGGACGGATCGAACGATCCATCGTGCGGGGAATCGACGCCGTGTTCGATCCGGACGTCGTCGAGCGTCCGTTGCCGTAGGGCCGCCAGTTCCTCTGTAGGGATGAGTGGGTCAGCCGTGTAGTTGACGCAACCGACGAACATGACGAGAGCGGTCAATACGAACGTCTGTCGCGCCGAGCCGTCTCCCCTCTGATCGGATTGGTCGAAGCGAACTCCGCCCTTGCGGCGGAGTTCGGATGATTGAGAGTCCACAGGTTCTCCTCGCAGCGAATCCAGCACATGCCCGCGGATCGCAAATCCCGCGAGGCATCATCGACACAGCAAGCCAAAAAATGGTGCTGGTCGCTGCTAGACGAGGAGGACGGTGGATCGGATCAGACGAAGTAGGGGCGGCGGGCGTTGATGCCCCGCTCGCCAGGGATCCGGGAGCACTATGAAGGGGTTAGACGTCCACGAATCGAACGAGCCGGGTAAGGGCAGCTGTCCGTGATCTTGGACGCGTGCGACGGCGTACACGACCTTCGCTGACCGAGTCGCACTGGCGAAGACGAGCGGGATGTCGACGCAGCCGCACGCCTCATCGAGTTGCTCGTGTGATGGACGGCTCGCGGGCTCGTGTTCGCAACACCCGCCGCAGAGCCCACCGATAGAGAGTTCGACGGAGAAAGCCCCGCTTGGCTCTAGGCAGAAAACAACACTACGCGGTGGCGAAACTCCCATCGCGAGTGCGATGGAAATGCAAACTCCAGACAGTAGCCGGCGCAGAGACGAGCGCAATCGAGCGTGGACGATAGGAGTGCGCTGAATCTGAAGCAAGCACCAACCCGCATGCCTTCGACGCGCCGCGCGGACTCCGCGCTCACGGCAGTGACGACGACACGTCAGAGGAACGTGTCGAATCAGGGCGCCGCAAGTGCCCAATGGAATCAGTGCCTTGGGACAACACGCGTAACTCGGCCAATCCCGCAACTGGATTTGGCGGCGCCAAAGTGCGCCACTTGGGTCGAATGGCTGGCCAAAAAAGGGGGTGAGGCCGCGGGATTCGAGCGGGCGGGTACGCACGCCCGCGCCCGGACATAGGCGAGGATTCGGTGCGCCTGCACAGGCGGCGCCTCTCGGATCGAAGCCGACCAACTAGAGGCTGCGGATCATGCCAGGGACGGCCCGGGCATTTACAGACGCGCGAGCCTATGTTCTGTCCACATCTCGTCGCGGTGACATCGCTAAGTAATTGTAAACACTGTATTTACGATATATTGGCGACCCAAATTGGTGACAAAACGGCCAACCAGATCCGCGGTTTTCGGCGCATCTCCCACCCCGTCTATGCCGTCCCCGCTACCAAACATCGCCAACGGCCGCCGAATCAACAAGATGCGGCGGCCGTTGTTCTTTTCGGCGTGGGTGATGGGCGGCGGCGACTCGGATTCCATCCTCTTCGAGGTCCAGACTCCGGTCGGCTTCGCCGGTCGTTGTACGCGCGCGTACTGGTCGCACGTTCTCATCGTGAAACACCCTGCGCTTGTCGGTCACGAGGCGGACGTAGAGCACGCTCTGCACGATCCCGACGAAGTGCGCCGCAGCCGAAAAGACGCGAGCGTCTACCTTTTCTATCGCGGAGCACGACCGCGTTGGATGTGCGCCGTGGCTCGTCACGCGGATCCAATCGGATTCGTGGTGACGGCATATCCGACAGACGCGATCAAGGCCGGAGAGCAACTATGGACAAGATCAAAGTGATTCACGATGTCCAAGGCCACACTCTCACGGTCTGGTTCGGAAATCCGACCACGGAAGCCGTCTGTGAAGAGACCACGGACGAGGTCGTCCTGATGAAGGACGCGGCCGGCCGCGTCATCGGCTTCGAGATGCTGCATTACACGCCGGCATCGAGCGATGCCGGTCTCACGGTCGAGACGGTCGTTCGGACGTAGGTCGAGCTGCGTACCGCGTGGATTTCGTGCGCCGGCGTTATGCGGCGCGGAGCGGCTCGTCCTTGCGCACGTTGGCGGCAGTGAAGGCGACAACGCCGACGTCGCAACGTGGACCACGCAGCGACGCGTGAGTTTGCTTCGAAGCAGTCCGCACACGCCACAGCACAGTCCCTGAGTCGAGCGAAAAGACGGCGAAGGGCGCGGCGCATCTGCGCTCAGGCACGGTGCTCTCGCCGATCGCCGAAGAAACGTCGCGCTTCAGCGCGGCCGTGCGAGTGCTCGACGAAGCGCAGGCTCGCGCGCAATGCTCGATGCCAAATCGCTCGAGCTGTGGAAGTTACGGATAGCGACGACATCATGTGGGTGAAGGAGGCCAGGCCCTCATGAAGCGCTGTTGTGGCTGGCCATGCGCGTTGCGGATGAAGAAGCGATGAGAAGCTGCGAGAGCGCGCGTGACCGGCTGTTGGCAGTCCGGGAGGCCAGGCCACGCGTACTCAAAGAGCGTAGTGTTCTTTGGGTGTCACCGGTCGATTCAAAACCAGCCACTGAGGAACGATTCAAAACCGGCCACCCGGAGCACCCGGGATCTCACTCGTCGGTCTTCGTTCGTACAAGAGCCCTGTCCTTCAGCCGGTAGCTCTTGCCCTTGATGGCGACGATCTCGGCGTGATGCAGAAGCGGTCCAAGATCGCGGTCGCGCTCGGCACGTCCTGGAGCAGCTTGCCCCACTCCTCGATCGGCCTGTTCGACGTCATCAGCGTCGAGCGCTTCTCGTAGCGGCGCATGATGACCTCGAACAGGTACTCGCCCGACCTCTTCGGCAGCTGCTTCATGCCCATGTCGTCGATGATCAGCAGGTCCGGCCGCAGGTACTTCGCGTCGACCTTGTCGTCGCCGGAGAACGTCTCGTCCTGCATGAAGTCCTGGACCAGGTCGAAGATCGAGCGGTAGAGCACGACGAAGCCCTGCTGGATCGCGTGAAGCCGATCGCTTGCGCGAGATGGCTCTTGCCGACGCCGGGCGGACCGATCAACAGCACGTCTTTGTATTCGCGCACGAAGCGACACGCGGCGAGGTCGTGCATCTGGCTCTTCTTGATCGACGGATTGAACGCCCAGTCGAACTCGTCGAGCCGCTTCTGGTCGCGGAAGCACGCGCTCTTGAGCCTGCGCTCGAACAGCCGCTGCTTCCTGACCGAGAACTCGTCGCCGAGCGCGAGCCGAGGAACTCACCCTGCTCGAGGCTGTTGCCCTTGGCTTCCGACAGCCGCACGTCGAGCGTGTCGGCCATGCCGGAGAGGCGCAGCTCGCGCAGACTCTTCTTCAAGGACTCCTTCATGCAGGTCTCCGATCGGCGAAGGTCGATTGGGAGAACGCGTCTTGCACGAACTCGCCGTACTCGTGCGGATCGCGGATCAACGGATGACTGTCGATGAACTCGAGTTGCTGCGTCGCTGCTGGCTGCTGCTCGGTCGCCCGAGGAACTCGGGCGGTACCGAATAAAACGCCCTCTCGATCACGATGTGACCGTCGCGATGCACGGTGCGCTGCGTCTCGTGGAACAACGGGAAGCGCTCGGCGGGCAGCGGTAGCAGCGCGTGTCTCTCATCCGCTTCGAACAGCGCGTGCACCTGCTTCCTCGTGGTGCCGTGGATGCGCTGATCCGCGACTTTCGTCTCCCAGTCGCGCAGGAGCTCGTTCTGCGCGGCGAGCGAAGCGAACTGCCTGCCCTTCAGAGCATTGTCCTGAGCGAAGGCGACGCAGCGCTCGACCTTGCCTTTGTGGCGCGGCGTGCGCGGCTTGGTCGGCAGCACGGCAACGCCGTAGTGCCGAGCGAACGCCTCGAACTTCGGCGTGATCGTCGGATCGCACCAGTCGTGCTCGAGCACCGCGGCTTTGAGATTGTCGGGGACCAGCGTCTTGGGCACGCCGCCGAAGTGATGGAACGCATTCTCGATGCCGCGGATCAGCGACTCCGGTGTCCTGGCACCACATGACCTCGGAGTAGGCCTTGCGCGAGTGGCTCAGCACGACGCGCAGCAGCTGTGGCCGCTTCTTCTTCTTCGAGCCCGGCTTGATCGTGAACGCGCCCAGCCCGTAGTCGATCTGGGCTTCTTCGCCGGGCAGCGTCTCCATGCGCCGGAACGGAATGGGCCTCGACGCGCCCAGCTTGCGCACGAAGCGCTTCACGCTCTCGTAGCTGTGCGTGTAGCCGTGCTCGGCGACGAGGTCTTGGTGGATGCGCTGCGCGCTCAGGCCGATCGCGAGCTTGGCGACGATCGTCTCGCGGTGCGGATCGCACTCGCACTTTCGACCCGCAACCCCGGCGGTCGTAATGGCCGGTTTTGGGTCGGCCGGCGGGTCGATCACGTCCCCGGACCCGGCGGTCGAAATGGCCGGTTTTGAATCGGGCGGCGGCTCGATCAGCTCGGACGAGCCGGCGGTCGAAATGGCCGGTTTTGAATCCGGGTCAGGCGGCCGCCGCGCGTAGCGCGCGACGGTGGCGCGATGAATGTCGAGCTCGCGGGCGATCCGCCGATGGGACCATCCGTGCGCCAACAACTGCTCGATCGTGTGGATTCGCGCCATCTTGAGCTGATTCGACATGCCCGCCTCCGAAGGGAAGCGGACATCGTCGGGCGCCTTTCGCGCCCTCGCTCAGAGTGGCCGGTTTTGAATCGTTCCTTGGTGGCCGGTTTTGAGTGTTCGGTGACATGCGACGAACGATCCGTGCGGCGAAGCCGCGACCGCGTCCTCAGTGGCAGTGGACCTGCTTGGCCGAACCAAGGTGGACCAGGTTGGCCGAACTACGGTGGACCTGATTGGCCGAACCGACCCGGACCAGCTTGGCCGAACCAGGGTGGACCTGCTTCGCCGAACTCCGGGTGGACCTGATACGCCGAACCGCAACATCAGGAAAGAAAGAGGCTTAAGCCGTCCGCCTGGCCGAGGTCAACGTGACGTGGGCGCGACCGAGTCCTCAAGCACCTGGAAAAGCGATCGAACCACGTTACGAGGCTAGAGCCGGCCGATAGGAACATGGGAAACAGGTGCACTCGGAGGTTCGCGATGTCCACTACTACCCTGCAGCTTGCGATCTTCGTCGGAGTTCTCTTTGGCGTATCGCCAAATTCTTATGCTCAGAAGACCTCCGTCTCCCAGGGCTGCGCCGCGAGCATTCTGGATCAAGCCTCGCCAGCAACGTGCATTAAGGCATCCACTCAACCTGCTCTCGGGTTCCTGTATCCTCTCAACAACAACTTGTTTATTACTTCAGGCGGGCACATTGGGATAAACACACTCAATCCAAAGTACAATCGCTTGCGTATTCGCGCGACGGCCAACCACATCGGCTTAGAAGATACCAACGAAAGCGGCGCTACGGAGGGTGAATGGACTCTTAACGCGGACTCGGGTCAGCTACGCTTCACCGACGAAAGCGTCGGCGCTGTTCGCCTCATGATTACCTCAACCGGGACAGTGGGGATCAACACGGCCACTCCGAAGTATAATCAATTGAGGATCCGCGCACAAGCCAATCACATTGGCTTAGAAGATACTGATGTGAATGGAGCAACCGCTCGAGAATGGTCAATTAACGCCGACAGCAACGAACTTCGTATTACAAATGAGACCCAAGGAAAAGATCGGCTAGTTATCGCCGACGACGGCATAGTGACGGTGCGCGGGCTACGTATTACCGGTGGAGCGGACGTTGCGGAGCCATTCAGAACTAAGGACGCGGCAAAGCCGGGATCCATTGTGTGCGTAGATCCCAGCGAGTCAGGTAGCGTGTTACTCTCTCGGACCCCGTACGATGGGCGGGTCATTGGTGTAGTATCAGGCGCGGGCTCTCTCTCGGTCGGTGTGCAACTCTGCGGCAAGCCAGTTAGTGCCGAGACAGCCCAGGAAAGCGTGGTTCCTGTGGCGGCGTCCGGTAGGGCATATGTCCTGGCTTCTCTGGAGGGCGGCGTAATCGAGCCGGGAGATTTGCTCACGACATCGAGCACTGCTGGTACCGCGATGAAAGCCACTGACCGCGCGCTTTCCTTTGGATCGACGATCGGTAAGGCGCTGAGCCGGCGCGATAGCGATACGGGGCTCGTGCTTGCATGGGTGAACCTGCAATGAATACTCGTTCTGTGGTTTGGGCTGCCGTGGTCGTATGCGGTTTGTTCCCGGTCTCACGCGCGGCTGCTCAATCATTCAACGCGCTTCGCTTGAAGAGTGTTCACAATGCTTTCGACAAGCACCAGTCCTTGACAGAACAGATCGACGACTACAATGTTTGGTGCGTGGAACTCGACCTTTGCAAGAAGGACAACGGCCCCATCATTGTATATCATCCGGGGTTCTGGTTCATTGAACCTAGTAGTCCTGAAACACTACTAACGGATGAGTTGTTGGAAATACTCAAGTCTGGAACATGGAAAAAGCGTGTCATTGTAATTTATTGCGATATCAAGCACGAGGTGGTCGGCGGATGTAACAATTGGGGAGACGTTGCCCAGCAAGTTGAGCCATACTTCGTGTCGATGTTTCCCGCGGGATCTTTGTATACAAGAGCTGACTTCGAAACGACGGATAGCGGCAAGTGGCCCCAGATGAGCTCGCTCTTGGAGAGGGGTCATCATTTTGTTATTATCGTCGATGACAGCTCAGGCATCGGCCAATACCCGAAGAGCGACCTGTTCTTTACGGCCGCACAGAGTATTGGTGAGGCGAAGTCTCTTGCTCCATGGGTTGCCGTCATCAACCGTGAAGATGCTGAGCTACCTTTCGGGGAAAGCCCGCTCATCGGGGATCGATATCTCTGGCGCGCATACGGCATTGATTCACCATATGAGTGGAACTTGGCCGTTGCTCGTGGTTTCAGCTTGCTCGCCACAGACCATGTTGAGGCTTGGTGGACATTTGGTCCCCCCTCTGAGCCTCCAATGCCATTATACGTTCGACACGACGGAGACGACGCGTGGGAGTGGGGAACTAATCCATATCCTGTAGAGACTCTCACAGAGGCCGTCAATTGGTTGGTTTCGGCGCCAGCTGGGTCATATATGAGGCAGCTGTCGATCGCTCCGGGGCTGTATCAGGAAAACATTCTTATCACAACTCGCGTAGAACTTGTCGCCGACGGCGGCGACGTCACCATCGTGGGGTTCTAGCCACTAGCAGAGAATCCGCTGATGGCGAGTCCCGGCGGCGGCTTTCGCGGCCGTCGTGTCACTTTGGTGGTACGCGTTCGGCGAACCTTTCAATTACCCACAACGTGTAGTTGAACAAGGGGGCACTCGCACTGGCGCCATCTGCATATTGGACAGGCCGCCGGTCTGCAAGTTAGACAGCCGTCAGTCTGCACATTGGACTGAATGCGCAAAAGCTCGTGATGGGAGTGGTTTTGTGCGTGCAAGCGATTGTCACGCATACGATAACGACAGCCCGTGTGAGTCCATGGCACACGGAGGCGTATGTCAACCAAGCAAGGTCGCAGCCAACGTCGGGCGTCCCAAGAAAGTATGGCGCATCAGGAATCTGTGTGGGTGACATTGGATAGATGAGGGTGGAGATCGAGGCCGCCGAGGTGGAAGTAGATCGTAACCGTCCGGACCTGGGCACCTTCGCGGTCGCCGCCCCGCTCGCGACGATCGGCGCACCCTGGAGGTGCCCGAGATGTCGAGCGCAGTCGTCCGTCGGCGTCGTTTCACCGACGAGGAGCGTCGCCAGTTCGTCGCAGCCTGGGGACGAAGCGGCCTGAGCCAAAGCGAGTTCGCCCGCCGCGCGGGAATCGCCCAGGCCTACGTCTCGCGGTGGAGCCGCGAGCAGCAAGCCACGCCCGACGCATCAGCGCTGGTACCCGTGCGTGTCGTCGACGACACGCCGGACCGCCAAGCGTCCGCGTCCGAGATGCGGATCCGCGTCGCCGGCGCGGAGATCACGCTGGCGTCGGGCTTCGATCGCAAGGCGCTCGCCGACGTCCTCTCCATCCTCGAGACCCGGCGATGCTGACGTTGTCGCCGCGCACCCGCGTGTTCGTCGCGCTCGGAGCCACGGACATGCGCAAGTCCTTCGACACGCTGACGGGGCTGGTGAGAGGGACGCTCGATCAGGACCCGCTGTCGGGCCACCTGTTCGTGTTCGCGAATCGAGGACGCACGCGACTCAAGATCTTGCTGTGGGACGGATCCGGGCTGTGGGGCCATGGCCAAGCGGCTCGCGCGGGGACGTTCCGTTGGCCCACATCCACCGACTCCGCCGCGTCGATTTCGATGTCGACCGCGGAGCTCTCCATGCTGCTGTCGGGAATCGACCTCGCCGAGACCAAGCCGCGCCGCTGGTACCGGCGCGAAGCGACCGACGCGTAGTTCTTCGAGAATCTTCGAGAAAACCGTCGGCCGGAGGTTGCACGCAAAAGTCACCTCCATACATAGCGGCACGATGGACATCCCCGCCGACCCGACGATCGAGGCGCTTCTGCGCAAGAATGCCGAGCTGCTCCAAGCGCTCGCGCAGCGAGGCCACGCTGGCCGCTCTGGGTGCGCAGATCGACGTCCTGGCGAAGACCGTCGACGACAAGCAGAGCGAGATCGAGCGCCTCCAGCACAAGCTGCAAGCGCTGATCCACCGCCTCTAAGCCGGCGCTCCGAGAAGAATGCGCCCGGTCAGTTGATGCTGTTCCACGACGACGCCGAGCAGGAACAGCCCGCCAAGCCGGATGCCGCACCCGATGACGAAGAGGTCCTCGAGTCGAGGACGTCGAAGAAGAAGCGCAAACCGCGCGCGGTGAAGTCGAAGGATCTTCCGCGCGTACGCATCGAGCACGACGTCACGCCCGAGGAGAAGATCTGCACGTGCTGCGGTGAGCAAAAGCAGCGCTTCGGCGAGGACGTGCGCGAGTACGACTACGTCCCGGCTTCGGTCCTCGTCAAAGAGCACGTGCGCCCCAAGTACGCCTGCCGCTCCTGCGGCGATGGCGTGGTGATCGCGAGGCTGCCGCCGGTGCTGATCGAGAAAGGCATGCCTGGTCTGGTCTGCTCGCGCAGATCGTGACCGCCAAGTACGCGGACCACCTGCCGCTCTATCGCCAAGAGGCGATCTTCTTGCGTCACGGCCTCGAAACTGTCGCGCCAAACGATGTGCGACTGGCTGTCGACGGCGCACCACTTGACGCCGATCGTGCTCGCCATGCGGCGAGACTTGTTACGTAGACCGGTGATCCAGTCCGACGACACGCATGATGCCGCAAACCAACGCCGAGTCCAAGGCTGCCAGAAGCCGTTCCTGTGGGCTTGGACCGCACCCGAGCGCGACCTCGTGCTCTACGAGTTCGAGGTCACGAGAAGCATGACGATCGTCGACGCGTTCCTCGCGGACTTCACCGGCGAGGTCGTCGTCGCCGATGGATATCCCGGCTACAACCCGTGTCAAAAGCGCGGCGTGAAACGCGGCGGCTGCTTTGCACACGCACGACGCTACTTGCGCGAAGCCACGACGCACCCGCGTGAGGCGAGCAAGCTGCTCGTCCACATCCAGATGCTCTACGCCGTGGAAAAGCGTGCCAAGGAGCTCGGACTCGATGCTGAAGCTCGGCTGAGACTGCGTCAGGAAGAGAGCAAGCCGGTGCTCGCCGAACTGCGCGCGGCGCTCGATCGCATGCGTGGTCTGGGAACGCCGGACGGCGCGTTCTACAAGGCATGGCACTACCTCGACGCCCAGTGGCCGCATCTCACGCTGTTCGTCGACGACGGTCGCGTGCCGATCGACAACAACAACAGCGAGCAAATGATGCGGCCGGTGGCGGTCGGGCGTAAGAACTGGCTGTTCGCCGGCTCGATCAAGGGCGGCAAGAACGCCGCGATCTTCTACTCGGTGATCGGCACGTGCAAATTGCTCGGGATCCCACCGTTTGAATATCTCCGCGACGTGCTGTCGCGGATCTCGACGCATCCCCATCGCCTCATCCACGAGCTGACGCCCGCCGGCTGGAAAGCCGCGCGCGATGCCGGAGCGATCAAGAGCGCGTGACGGGCGCGGCGCGTCGGTGAGGAGCAGGGCGTCGGTGGCCGCCGGAAGGGCGGCGCGTACTGAGCGCATGCCGACGGGACTACGCCGTCATCGCCGGCATGGTGGCTGAGCTCAAGCGCTTGGCACAGGTGTGTAGGGCCGGACGGTTACAGTAGATCGCATTTCGGAAGCGCTCGCGGTTGCGGAAGCCACAAGCCATCTTCTTGATCCACTGGATCCTGCTGTTGATGCCTTCGGCCGCGGCGTTGGTCGTACGCGTGACGATGGCGGTGACAATTCCAGCGAGGTGTTCCTTGATGAGCATGGCGGCGCGACGAATCGGCTCGAGCCTGCTTCGCAGCGCCCACGCCAGCCAGCGCTTCCACGCACGCAGAGCGGTCTTGCGATGACGGAAGCTCCAGAGCATCGCAGCGGCTTCCTTATGGCCCAGGCTCGGGCTGTCTTGAGGATGCCCTTGGCGAAGTCCTGAAAGGCCGTGATGGAGTCGGCAATCGGTTCAAGGCCTGCGCGCTGCAGCCACCAGTAACGCGTGCCGACGAGGGTCTGATCGCCTTGCTCGAGCAGCGCCTTGTTCTCCTGCCTGCGCGTGATGTTGACGGCGTCGTTGAGGTGCTTGGCGACGTGGAATCGATCGAAGGCGATCTTGTCGTCGGCCGCTTCGAGCCGGTTGCGGGTGGCGTTGATGTACGGGCGGTGCATGTCCATCGCCACGACCTCGATGCCTTCGATCTGCGCCTTGCTGAGCTGGCTGTAGAAGCTGTCGAGACTCTCAGTTCTGCGATCGTCGGCGACGTGGAGGACTCTGGGCTCGCCGTCCAATGCGGTCACGATCGTCACGTACTCGTGACGCTTCTGGAACGAGGTTTCGTCGACGCCGATCCGAGCCGGCACTTCGAGCTTGCGTCGTTCCAGACCGCGCTTCACGGCGCGCTGGAGAATCGTGTCGACCTCGTCCCAGCTCATGTCCAGCAGATCGGCCACGGACTTGATCGGCGCGACGCGCAGCCAGTCGATCACCAGCGATTCGAACACCGCGGTGAAGCGCGAGTGCAGCTCGGACCATGGCACGGAGATCTGTTGGATCCCGTCGGTCGGGCACTCGACCGGGGAACGTCGGCTTCGAGGATCGTGCGCAGCTGGCACGTGTCGAGGTGCCGCCAGCGGCGTCGACGCGAGTCGTAGCCCAGCGCCGCCTTCCCACAGGTCGCGCAAAGCAGGCGCGTCGCCGCATCGACCGCGACGCACACGACGACTTCCCTGGCCTTCATGTCGAGCTTGACCTCGCTCACGATCCAAGGACGCTCGATGCCCAGAATGCGCCCGTACAGCTCTTTGTCGTTCATGCAGGGCGAGCCTACACGCATCCAACAGAGGCTCCGCCCTCGCGTCCCTCACCCATAGTGCAGGGGCGTGAGGGCGGAGCCCGGCCTCCTGCCCCCGTATGGTCCAAAAACTCGTCTGGCCGATCGCCGGCGTGCGCCATTTGCATCAGGGCGCGGCGACGCGAACGGAGCCCGTGAATGGCGGGGGCTCGCGGGTGCCGGACATGAAGTCCGGGGGGCACTAGTCGAGCCAAGGGCGGATGACAAAAGAGATGCAAGGGCAACGTGCGATGCTCCGGATCCTCGACCTTCGTCCTCAAGTAGCGGACCATTCCGCGACATCCTCCGCCGAGCATGTTGCGACGCAAGCTAACTCGTCGGGCGATTCGATCCGCGCTGGAGCGTGAACACTGCCACCGGTCCGCGAGTACTCTGCGGGTCAGGAAGGGGAATCTTCGCGCGGTTTGACTTTGCGACTCATGCGGCGCCCGCGTCGCGTCGCTAAGCGTTGCGACACAGCGTCCAATCATTCGGCCTTGCGCCACGATGCAGCGTGCGATGGTCGGCATGTACAGGCTGAAGTTTCGTTGGCCGGGCAGGTGATTCCGCTCGGCAAGCTGCTTGATCAAGTCCGCGCTGGCATCACGATTCGTCGTAACCGTCCGGCCCTACACACCTGTGCCAAGCGCTTGAGCTCAGCCACCATGCCGGCGATGACGGCGTAGTCCCGTCGGCATGCGCTCAGTACGCGCCGCCCTTCCGGCGGCCACCGACGCCCTGCTCCTCACCGACGCGCCGCGCCCGTCACGCGCTCTTGATCGCTCCGGCATCGCGCGCGGCTTTCCAGCCGGCGGGCGTCAGCTCGTGGATGAGGCGATGGGGATGCGTCGAGATCCGCGACAGCACGTCGCGGAGATATTCAAACGGTGGGATCCCGAGCAATTTGCACGTGCCGATCACCGAGTAGAAGATCGCGGCGTTCTTGCCGCCCTTGATCGAGCCGGCGAACAGCCAGTTCTTACGCCCGACCGCCACCGGCCGCATCATTTGCTCGCTGTTGTTGTTGTCGATCGGCACGCGACCGTCGTCGACGAACAGCGTGAGATGCGGCCACTGGGCGTCGAGGTAGTGCCATGCCTTGTAGAACGCGCCGTCCGGCGTTCCCAGACCACGCATGCGATCGAGCGCCGCGCGCAGTTCGGCGAGCACCGGCTTGCTCTCTTCCTGACGCAGTCTCAGCCGAGCTTCAGCATCGAGTCCGAGCTCCTTGGCACGCTTTTCCACGGCGTAGAGCATCTGGATGTGGACGAGCAGCTTGCTCGCCTCACGCGGGTGCGTCGTGGCTTCGCGCAAGTAGCGTCGTGCGTGTATAAGCAGCCGCCGCGTTTCACGCCGCGCTTTTGACACGGGTTGTAGCCGGGATATCCATCGGCGACGACGACCTCGCCGGTGAAGTCCGCGAGGAACGCGTCGACGATCGTCATGCTTCTCGTGACCTCGAACTCGTAGAGCACGAGGTCGCGCTCGGGTGCGGTCCAAGCCCACAGGAACGCCTTCTGGCAGCCTTTGGACTCGGCGTTGGTTTGCAGCATCACATGCGTGTCGTCGGACTGGATCACCGGTCTACGTAACAAGTCTCGCCGCATGGCGAGCACGATCGGCGTCAAGTGGTGCGCCGTCGCATGCAGCCAGTCGCACATCGTTTGGCGCGACAGCTCGAGGCCGTGACGCAAGAAGATCGCCTCTTGGCGATAGAGCGGCAGGTGGTCCGCGTACTTGGCGGTCACGATCTGCGCGAGCAGACCAGGACCAGGCATGCCTTTCTCGATCAGCACCGGCGGCAGCCTCGCGATCACCACGCCATCGCCGCAGGAGCGGCAGGCGTACTTGGGGCGCACGTGCTCTTTGACGAGGACCGAAGCCGGGACGTAGTCGTACTCCTCGCGCACGTCCTCGCCGAAGCGCTGCTTTTGCTCACCGCAGCACGTGCAGATCTTCTCCTCGGGCGTGACGTCGTGCTCGATGCGTACGCGCGGAAGATCCTTCGACTTCACCGCGCGCGGTTTGCGCTTCTTCTTCGACGTCCTCGACTCGAGGACCTCTTCGTCATCGGGTGCGGCATCCGGCTTGGCGGGCTGTTCCTGCTCGGCGTCGTCGTGGAACAGCATCAACTGACCGGGCGCACCCTTCTCGGAGCGCCGGCCCCAGAGGCGGTGGATCAGCGCTTGCAGCTTGTGCTGGAGGCGCTCGATCTCGCTCTGCTTGTCGCCGACGGTCTTCGCCAGGACGTCGACCTGCGCACCCAGAGCGGCCAGCGTGGCCTCGCGCTGCGCGAGCGCTTGGAGCAGCTCGGCATTCTTGCGCAGAAGCGCCTCGATCGTCGGGTCGGCGGGGATGTCCATCGTGCCGCTATGTATGGAGGTGACTTTTGCGTGCAACCTCCGGCCGACGGTTTTCTCGAAGATTCTCGAAGAACTACGCGTCGGTCGCTTCGCGCCGGTACCAGCGGCGCGGCTTGGTCTCGGCGAGGTCGATTCCCGACAGCAGCATGGAGAGCTCCGCGGTCGACATCGAAATCGACGCGGCGGAGTCGGTGGATGTGGGCCAACGGAACGTCCCGCGCGCGAGCCGCTTGGCCATGACCCACAGCCCGGATCCGTCCCACAGCAAGATCTTGAGTCGCGTGCGTCCTCGATTCGCGAACACGAACAGGTGGCCCGACAGCGGGTCCTGATCGAGCGTCCCTCTCACCAGCCCCGTCAGCGTGTCGAAGGACTTGCGCATGTCCGTGGCTCCGAGCGCGACGAACACGCGGGTGCGCGGCGACAACGTCAGCATCGCCGGGTCTCGAGGATGGAGAGGACGTCGGCGAGCGCCTTGCGATCGAAGCCCGACGCCAGCGTGATCTCCGCGCCGGCGACGCGGATCCGCATCTCGGACGCGGACGCTTGGCGGTCCGGCGTGTCGTCGACGACACGCACGGGTACCAGCGCTGATGCGTCGGGCGTGGCTTGCTGCTCGCGGCTCCACCGCGAGACGTAGGCCTGGGCGATTCCCGCGCGGCGGGCGAACTCGCTTTGGCTCAGGCCGCTTCGTCCCCAGGCTGCGACGAACTGGCGACGCTCCTCGTCGGTGAAACGACGCCGACGGACGACTGCGCTCGACATCTCGGGCACCTCCAGGGTGCGCCGATCGTCGCGAGCGGGGCGGCGACCGCGAAGGTGCCCAGGTCCGGACGGTTACTTTCGAGCGACGTACGTCGCTCGCGAGGGAGCGAAGTCGCGGGCCCAACGCAGAAGCGTGAACTCTGCAGCTCCGAGAGAGTGAAGCCGAAAGGCGAGGAGGCCGAGCCGATCATGTCGCGGCGAAGGCAACAGACTGCGCGCAGCGGACGGAGCGGCGCAGGACTCCTCCGGAGTACGGGAGAGGGCACGCGACGACAGCCCGACACGGAACAGGAGAGATCCTCCTCGACGGCTCTGGTCGGAGCGAGCGACGACGAACAGGCAGACCGCCAAGCGGCGTCGCGTCGAGAGGAAGTCCGAGGGGTTCGTAGTACCGCTGATGTCGCGGGCCAAAACCGCGGCGGAGGGAAGGAGCCCTGCTTTGGTTGCGCCGAGTGGCGGAGGTAAGGGCGAGGGCCTGGTCGCAAGACCCAACAACCCCATGTGTCAAGGTTCGCCCTGTCAGGTCCACCTCTGGTTCGGCCAAACAGGTCCACTTCGGAGCGGCGTTCGCAGTGCGCTGAAAGCGCGCGAGGCGTGTACGCGCTCGGCGAACCTTTCAATTACCCACAACGTGTAGGTGAACAAGGGGGCACTCGCACTGGCGCCATCTGCATATTGGACAGGCGGCCGGTCTGCAACTTAGACAGCCGTCAGTCTGCACATTGGACGGAATGCGCAGAAGCTTGTGATGGGAGTGGTTTTGTGCGTGCAAGCGATTGTCACGCATACGATAACGACAGCCCGTGTGAGTCCATGGCACACGGAGGCGTATGTCAACCAAGCAAGGTCGCAGCCAACGTCGGGCGTCCCAAGAAAGTCTCGACAGCGTCCGTGACTGGGTCGGGCGCGAGCTTCAAGGTAGCAAACTAAAAGATGTGCGGCTCAGGCGACGGCTGCACCAACTCGTCGAGCAAATGGCCTCGAGCCCGGGTCAGAGCATTCCGTTCGCTTGTCAGGATTGGGCAAACACGAAGGCTGCGTACCGGTTCCTGGATAACGACCGGGTCGACGAGGCAGAAGTCCTGGAGGGTCACTTCCAGTCGTCGCGGGAACGGGCGGCTCGGACCTCGGGACCCATTCTGGTACTTCACGACACGACGGAGTTCTCGTACAAGCGGGACGATATCGAGCCCATCGGCAAGACACACGTCGGAGTCGCTGGCGTCAATCGAGACGGGCGCCCGAGGTTGTACACGGCCTGCGGGATCTTGATGCACTCGAGCCTGGCAATCACAACCGACGGGCTCCCGCTCGGGCTGTTGTCGACCAAGTTCTGGTCGCGCAAGACGTTCAAGGGAACCAACGCCCTGAAGAGGTCGGTCAATCCGACGCGCGTACCGATCGAACAGAAAGAAAGCGTGCGCTGGCTCGAGAACCTGAAGCAGTCGACGGCGCGACTTGGCGAACCCGAGCGCTGTGTGCACGTGGGGGACCGCGAGAGCGACATCTACGAGTTGTTCTGCGCCGCAAAGGACGCGGGTACGCACTTCCTGGTGCGCGCCTGCGTCGATCGCCTCGCGGGAGACGGCGGCCATACGATCCAGGCCGAGATGGACGAGACGCGGCGCAAGGGTCTCCACCGGGTCGAAGTCCGTGATCAGCGCGGCCGCGTATCGCTGGTGGTCGTCGAACTGAAGTACCGACGAATCAGGGTCCTGCCGCCGATCGGCAAACAGAGCCGCTATCCCGAGCTTTCATTGACGGTGTTGCATGCAACCGAACGCGATCCTCCAAAGGGCCGTGATCCGATCGACTGGAAGCTGATCACCGACTTGCCGATTGCGTCACGAACGGACGCTTTGGAGAAGCTGCGTTGGTACGCTTTGCGCTGGAAGATCGAGGTCTTCCATAAGATCCTCAAATCAGGATGCCGCGCTGAGGAAGCGAAGCTACGTACCGCGGAGCGCCTCGTGCTTCTTCTGGCGATCCTCTGCATTCTTGGCTGGAGGATCTTCTGGATGACGATGCTACAGCGCACGGGCGCGGCAGTTCCTCCCGCGCTCGCATTCACGCCCATCGAGATCGAGCTGCTGAATCGTTCGACCCGCGGCAACGTGGGCCGACGGACGTCGGGTCGTGTCTCGATTCACTCGTGCCTTGTTCAGCTTGCGAAGCTCGGCGGCTACCTGAATCGAGCGTCCGATGCTCCACCAGGAAACATGGTCATGTGGCGGGGCTTGATGCGGCTCAACAGCATGGTCGTTGGATATGAAATGGGCAGGCAAGATGTGGGTAATTGAAAGCCGGCCCTACACACCTGTGCCAAGCGCTTGAGCTCAGCCACCATGCCGGCGATGACGGCGTAGTCCCGTCGGCATGCGCTCAGTACGCGCCGCCCTTCCGGCGGCCACCGACGCCCTGCTCCTCACCGACGCGCTGCGCCCCGTCACGCGCTCTTGATCGCTCCGGCCTCGCGCGCGGCTTTCCAGCCGGCGGGCGTCAGCTCGTGGATGAGGCGATGGGGATGCGTCGAGATCCGCGACAGCACGTCGCGGAGATATTCAAACGGTGGGATCCCGAGCAATTTGCACGTGCCGATCACCGAGTAGAAGATCGCGGCGTTCTTGCCGCCCTTGATCGAGCCGGCGAACAGCCAGTTCTTACGCCCGACCGCCACCGGCCGCATCATTTGCTCGCTGTTGTTGTTGTCGATCGGCACGCGACCGTCGTCGACGAACAGCGTGAGATGCGGCCACTGGGCGTCGAGGTAGTGCCATGCCTTGTAGAACGCGCCGTCCGGCGTTCCCAGACCACGCATGCGATCGAGCGCCGCGCGCAGTTCGGCGAGCACCGGCTTGCTCTCTTCCTGACGCAGTCTCAGCCGAGCTTCAGCATCGAGTCCGAGCTCCTTGGCACGCTTTTCCACGGCGTAGAGCATCTGGATGTGGACGAGCAGCTTGCTCGCCTCACGCGGGTGCGTCGTGGCTTCGCGCAAGTAGCGTCGTGCGTGTGCAAAGCAGCCGCCGCGTTTCACGCCGCGTTTTTGACACGGGTTGTAGCCGGGATATCCATCGGCGACGACGACCTCGCCGGTGAAGTCCGCGAGGAACGCGTCGACGATCGTCATGCTTCTCGTGACCTCGAACTCGTAGAGCACGAGGTCGCGCTCGGGTGCGGTCCAAGCCCACAGGAACGCCTTCTGGCAGCCTTTGGACTCGGCGTTGGTTTGCAGCATCACATGCGTGTCGTCGGATTGGATCACCGGCCTGCGTAACAGCTCGCGCCGCATCGCGAGCACGATCGGCAACAAGTGGTGCGCCGTCGCATGCAGCCAGTCGCACATCGTTTGGCGCGACAGCTCGAGGCCGTGACGCAAGAAGATCGCCTCTTGGCGATAGAGCGGCAGGTGGTCCGCGTACTTGGCGGTCACGATCTGCGCGAGGAGTCCGGGACCGGGCATGCCCTTCTCGATCAGCACTGGCGGCAGCCTGGCGATCACCACGCCATCGCCGCAGGTGCGGCAGGCGTACTTGGGGCGTACGTGCTCCTTCACGAGGACTGAAGCCGGGACGTAGTCGTACTCCTCGCGCACGTCCGCGCCGAAGCGCTGCTTTTGCTCACCGCAGCACGTGCAGATCTTCTCCTCGGGCGTGACGTCGTGCTCGATGCGTACGCGCGGAAGATCCTTCGACTTCACCGCGCGCGGTTTGCGCTTCTTCTTCGACGTCCTCGACTCGAGGACCTCTTCGTCATCGGGTGCGGCATCCGGCTTGGCGGGCTGTTCCTGCTCGGCGTCGTCGTGGAACAGCATCAACTGACCGGGCGCACCCTTCTCGGAGCGCCGGCCCCAGAGGCGGTGGATCAGCGCTTGCAGCTTGTGCTGGAGGCGCTCGATCTCGCTCTGCTTGTCGCCGACGGTCTTCGCCAGGACGTCGACCTGCGCACCCAGAGCGGCCAGCGTGGCCTCGCGCTGCGCGAGCGCTTGGAGCAGCTCGGCATTCTTGCGCAGAAGCGCCTCGATCGTCGGGTCGGCGGGGATGTCCATCGTGCCGCTATGTATGGAGGTGACTTTTGCGTGCAACCTCCGGCAGCCGGTTTTCTCGAAGATTCTCGAAGAACTACACGTCGGTCGCTTCGCGCCGGTACCAGCGACGCGGCTTGGTCTCGGCGAGGTCGATTCCCGACAGCAGCATGGAGAGCTCCGCGGTCGACATCGAAATCGACGCGGCGGAGTCGGTGGATGTGGGCCAACGGAACGTCCCGCGCGCGAGCCGCTTGGCCATGACCCACAGCCCGGATCCGTCCCACAGCAAGATCTTGAGTCGCGTGCGTCCTCGATTCGCGAACACGAACAGGTGGCCCGACAGCGGGTCCTGATCGAGCGTCCCTCTCACCAGCCCGGTCAGCGTGTCGAACGATTTACGCATGTCCGTGGCGCCGAGCGCTATGAACACGCGCATGCGCGGCGACAGCGTCAGCATCGCCGGGTCTCGAGGATCGAGAGGACGTCGGCGAGCGCTTTGCGATCGAAGTCCGACGCGAACGTGATCTCCGCGCCGGCGACGCGGATCCGCATCTCGGACGCGGACGCTTGGCGGTCCGGCGTGTCGTCGACGACACGCACGGGCACCAGCGCTGATGCGTCGGGCGTGGCTTGCTGCTCGCGGCTCCACCGCGAGACGTAGGCCTGGGCGATTCCCGCGCGGCGGGCGAACTCGCTTTGGCTCAGGCCGCTTCGTCGCCAGGCTGCGACGAACTGGCGACGCTCCTCGTCAGTGAAACGACGCCGACGGACGACTGCGCTCGACATCTCGGGCACCTCCAGGGTGCGCCGATCGTCGCGAGCGGGGCGGCGACCGGGAAGGTGCCCAGGTCCGGACGGTTACGATGAACCGACACGCGCGGCGGTGATCGGGACGGCGGCGGCTTCGTCTGAGTGACGAGTTGCTCGACACTGACAGAAGGCGATCAGCGACGGCGCGACCGGTTGCAGCTGCGACACGCTGGTCGAACACGATCTCGGCGAACATGTGGCGACTGTGGCCGAGCACCAGCACGAACACCCAGGCGCGGCGCTTCACGCCGCGCTCCGGATCGAACAGCACGCCGGCGAAGCCGAAGTCGACTTGCGCCACTTCGCCGGGCGAGGTCTCGACGCGCAGCGCCACGTCCTCGGCGCGCACGCCGCGCGCCGCATCGATGCGAAGGCACAGCCGCTTCACCGCCGACAGACTTCCCGGGAAGTCGTCGTGCTCGAGCCGCAGTCGATCGAAGATCGCCTGCGGCCCGGCGCCGAGCTTGCGCAAATCGGTGATCTGCGGCCGCCAGTCTTCGATCGAAGAGGTCTGCTGGCGCGGCAGCGTCGGCGTGAGCTGGGCCGCGAGCGCAGAGCGCAGGACCTCCAGCTCCGGGAGATCGGACGCATCGCCGTCGAGCAGCGCGGCGTCCCGCAGCGCGGTCACGTAATGGCGCACGGTGTCGCGGCCCATCTTCAGCGCCCGGGACAGCGCGCGAGCGCCGGTGCCGAGACGATGGAGGCGGATCAACTCTTGGATGCGGTGCACGTCGGTCCTCCTGGCAGTCATCGCGGGCTCCCGGGTCTGGTGGGACCCGGAGCCTCGCGAAGAATCAGGAGTCCGACGAACGATCAGTGCGGCACAGCCGCGACCGCGTCCTCAGTGGACCTGTTTGGCCGAACCAGGGTGGACCAGGTTGCCCGAACTACGGTGGACCTGCTTGGCCGAACCGACCCGGACCAGCTTGGCCGAACCAGGGTGGACCTGCTTCGCCGAACTCCGGGTGGACCTGATACGCCTCGAACCGGCCGGCATGTGTCAAGGTTCGCCCTGGCAGGTCCACCTCTGGTTCGGCCAAGCAGGTCCACTTCCGACCGGCGTTCGCCGCGCGCTGAAAGCGCGCGAGGCGCCGTGCACACCAGCGTGTTCGTGACATGCACGAAGCGCTGAGGCGCCGCGCAGAATCGTGTCCTGGTTCGGCCAAGCAGGTCCACCCTTCCTCCCTCTCAGCTGTCGTCTGCGTCCTTCTTCCGCTTCTTGCCGGTCGGCGGGTTTCGATAGGAGTTGCCCTCGAGCACGACGACGTGGGCGTGGTGCAAGAGGCGGTCCATCGCCGCGCTCGCCATGAGCTTGTCGACGAAGAGCGGGTACCACTCCTCGACGTCGCGGTTCGACGTGATGAGCATCGCGCCGCGCTCGTAGCGCTGGCGGATGATCTCGTAGAGGTCGATCGGCTCGTCGCCCTCGAGCGGCCGCTCGCACAGGTCATCGACGATCAGCAGGTCGGGGCCGGTGAGGCGCAGGAGCTTGCGCTCGTAGGTCTGATCGGCGCGCGCAGCGCGCAGCTGCGTGAGCATCTGGTGCGCTGCGATGTAGAGCACGCTGAAGCCTGCGCGACACGCGCGCTCGCCGATCGCTTGCGCGAGATGGCTGTGCCGCTGAACGCATCGGCGTGCGGAATCCCGCTCTACATGCAGGCGATGTTCGTGGACGCGGTCGCAGCCTGGCAATGAAGTGGCCTGAGCCGGAGCGAGTTCGCCCGCCGCGCGGGGATCGCGCAGGCCTACTTCTCGCGGTGGAGCCGCGAGCATCAAGTCTCGACCGACGCATCAGCGCTGGTGACCGTGAGTGTCGTCGAGGACGCGCCGGACTGCCCAGCATCCACGCAAGTGCGAGTGCGATCCGCATCGTGAGATGACCGTCGCCGACTCAAGCCGTATACACCGCGGCAAAGGAGCATCCAGCCGGGAGGCGCGGCAGGGGGCGGACATTCGCGTCGCTCGGCAACTTGAAGCTCGCGTCGTGCACAGGCGCTCGACACGGTCGACCCGGCGCGAGTCGTCACGGCCGGGCCTCCGGATCCCCGGTTCCAGAGCGCTCGGTTCGCGTGCTTCGCGTCGCGCGATACAGCGTCGCGTACTCCGACTCGACCCACGGTTGGCCGGACTTCGAGTAGCGCCGACCTTTGGGCGCTCCGACACGGGCGCGGGTGAGATCTCGGTTCTTCGCCCAGCGGCGGACGGCGGTCTGGATCCTCGCCAACTTCGTGAGATTCGTGCAGACGACACGCTCGAGGTTCACGATCCGGCCCTTGCGCCACGCGTCGAGGTCGCCCGGTGCGAGCAAGCCCATCTCGCGGAACAACGTCGGATACGTAACGAAACCGTCGCGCTTCAGCACGACGTCGGCGCACCGAACGACGCGTGACTCGAGATCGTGGTTCGGTTGGTTCGACATTGCGCTCCGGAGATCGTTCGAACGGAATCGGACTGGTGTCGGTCCGCCTGGCCCTGTGTCTCTCGGATGACTCGCGGCCGTTCGGTTCTCGTCCCAGCGGCTTACGTCGTCGGCGACGCCTTGGCGGCATGCGATGGCACGTTGCCCGCCGCGCCGGATCGCAGCGCACGGGCCAAACCCTCGAAGACGGCAGCCAATGACGCAGCTTCCGACGGCGGAGCTTCGATCGTCATCGAGCCTTGGGCGTTGGTCGTGATCTTGAGTTTCGAGAACAGGCCCGCGACGTCGACCGCCGTGGCGCCAGGCTCGGCGCGTCGCGGGTCCGTTTCGACGGAGACTCGATCCTGCGACTCGTCGGCCTGGACGACCAACGTGTCGGCCAGCTCGGCGCGCTCGTCTTCAGCGTCTTCCGTGGTTACCGATGCGGCGCGCTTCTGCGCCTTCGTGTCGATCGTGGGGATCTCGACGATGCGTTCGAGGCGGGACAGGAACGAGCCAGAGCGCTCGAACGTGATCTCGTCGCTCGCGCCGTCGAACAGGCCCTTGAACAGAGCTTTCTTGTCGTCGACGAGCGTTGCGATCCGTGACTCGATTCCACGTTCGTTGACGAGGTTGTAGACGTCGATCGGTCGCTGCTGCCCGTGACGGTGGATGCGTGCGATGCGTTGGTCGAGCACGGCCGGATTCCATGGCAACTCGAGGTTGATACAGCAACTCGCGGCGCGTTGGAGGTTCAGGCCGACTCCACCAGCATCGCTGGCGAACAGGATGCGCGACGACGGATCGTCGTGGAACGCGACCAGGTTCTCGGTTCGTCGAGCTTGCGACTCGTGTCCGGTGAAGAACGACGCGCGCACGCCGTGGTCTTCGAGGACGTCCTTCACCGCAAAATGCGCGAGCAACAGCATGCGGCGCCATTGGCTGAAGACGACGATCTTGCGCTCCTGCGTCACCGCGACCTGGCGCACGATCTCTCGCAACTCGAGTAGCTTCGGCGCGAACAACCCACGGAGCGTGTCCGGGTCGGGCCGCGCGAGCTTCTCGAGCCGTGGCCACGTTTCCTCGAATCGGAGTTGCCCGAGTCCGTTCGAGATCACGCGCTGCGTCATGAAGAGCTGCATGAGTCGTAGGAACTCGGCGCGCGTGAGCGGCCGCCTCCGCGCGATCTTCAACAGGGCCGCGATGGGACGGATCAGCGCGTCGTGCTCCTCGGCCTGTTCGTCGGTCATCGGTACGGTGACGATCGTGTCCGTGCGTGGCGGTAATTGCCCGAGGACGTCGCGACGCAGGCGGCGCAGCATGCACGGCGCGAGCCTCTCGCGCAGCGTGTCGAGATGGCGTGCACCGCCGATCTCCTTCCGCCCGTCGACCGTCGTCGTATGCGCCGCGGTGAGGCGCCATTTGGGCTCGAGCGCGAAGTCGTCGACCCAGTCGAGCAAGGACGCCAGCTCGTCGAGTCGATTCTCGAGCGGAGTCCCGGTCAGGACGAGGCGATACTCGGGTTGGAGTTGTTTGACGTGGAATGCGGTCTTCGACGCCCAGTTCTTCATCCGTTGGGCTTCGTCGAGCACGACGGCGCTCGGGCTCCATTCCTGGACGACGTCGAGATCCTTCAGGATCTGTTCATAGTTCGCGATGAGGAAGCCGGACTTCGTACTGCGGTACTGCTCGGCTCGATCCTCCGCGGAGCCGTCGACGATCTCGACCGGCACCGCGGAGAACAAACGCCACTCCCGCAGCCACTGCGATTTCAGGCTCGCCGGCGTGATGATCAGCCCGCGCTGGATGGTCTGAGAGATCCACAACGCGTGACAGAACGCCGTGGCCTGCGCGGTCTTGCCGAGGCCCATGTCGTCGGCGAGCAACAGCCGTCCTGCCGCGAGCGCGCGCAGGACTCCTTCGCGTTGATAGCGATAGAGCGGCCGTTCGAGTTCTCCGAGAGCTTCCGCGAATCGCGGTAGGAGTGCTGCCGTCGAGATCCGCCGGAGCAGTTCCGCGTGCTCGATCTCGAGGTACGCTTTCGCGGCTGGTTCGATGTCGATCCCCGAAACGGTTTCCGGCAGAGCGAGCAAGTCCCGGACGAGATCCCGACGTCGTTCGAGCTGATCCGGATACGTCTGCTTGACCCAACCGACGGCCCCTGCGCGCGTCGTGCGGAACCGAGCAGCGACCGCGTATGGCACCAAGCCGCCGGTGCCAGGGACGAGGTGGATACGCGCCAATCCATCGCCGGCTCCTGTCAGCGGCCGGATCGGATCGAAGGCGATGCGCGACTCACGCGCGAACGGGTTCGGTGCGTCAGAGGCCGCACGCGCGCGACCTGGAGAGGTGTAGACGTCTTGCAAGACCGTCAGGGCGTGCTTGCAGACTCCCAGCGAACCGCGCACGAAGTCTGGGCAGTCGCAGCTCACTTGCAGCGGATCGAGCTGCATCAGCCACGTCGAGTAGGGGCGGCCTTTCGAGCCCGGCCGTTCGGTTCGATAGCGCCCGAGCCCACGCTGGCGCGTCGTCGCACGAGCGACCAGGCCGTCGCGCTTGGCGAAGCCGAGCCTTCGTAGGACCGCTTCCAGCGCGTCGCGCTTCACCGACCAGTCCGCATCGTGAGTGACGCGGAGCAGATGTCGAACGATGACGTCGGTCGGAATCGAACCGGTGTGCCCCTTGGCTCGCTCGTGCAAGTACGCGAACGCCTCGCAGCTCACGGCGGCGATGCGTCCGGCTGGAGAAGGAGCGGATGGCGTCGAAGCGAGCTGTTCCGTGGGATCCACGCGGGATGACTCCAAGCGAGTGCGAGAGGTTCGAACGCCGTCGTGCGTGCTGGGTGCGCACGGTAGCAGTCGGGGAGCACGAGGCCGAGGTTCGGGCGTCGCTCCGATCCATCAAGAGTGCAGACAGCCCGCTTCGCGTAGCGTCGTCGACGATCGGGGTGACGCCCGTGTCAGTCTCAGCTCAAATCGGACATCCGACGCCATGAGCGAACCGTTCGACGACCAGCGAATCCTGAAGCTGAACGCGCTGGAGGCGCGAATCGCCGCGCTCGACCGAGAGCGTCGCGAGTGCATGGCCGCACTCGAGGAGCTGCGTCGCTGCGCGACTACGCCTCCGTCCGGTTCCGCGCCCGAAGAGCTGCGCGTCGAGGCTCCCACGACCGCTGCCGAGAAGGTGGAGCTGTTCCAGCGGTTGTTCCGTGGCCGTAGCGACGTGTACCCGCGCCGTTGGGAAAACGTGCGGACTGGAAAGTCTGGGTACGCGCCGGCGTGTGCGAACGAGTGGGTGAAGGGGCTCTGTGAGAAGCCGCGAGTGAGATGCGGCGCGTGCGCTCACCAAGCGTTCCTTCCGTTCGACGAGCGCGCCGTCCTGGATCACCTGCAGGGGAGGCACGTTGCCGGCGTGTATCCACTGATGAAGGACGAGCACTGCTGGTTCGCCGCAGTGGACTTCGATGGGGACGGATGGCGGGACGATGTGTCGGCGTTCTCGGCGACTTGTGCAGCGCACCGCCTTCGTCCTGCCATCGAGCGTTCGCGGTCTGGGAATGGCGCCCACGCGTGGTTCTTCTTCGAGGGTCCCGTGGCCGCCCGAGTTGCGCGCACCATGGTGTCGGCATTGCTGGGAGAGACTTCGGCGCGACGGCGGGATCTCGGCTTGGCTTCTTATGACCGCGTCTTTCCGAATCAGGACGTGATGCCCAAAGGCGGGTTCGGGAATCTCATCGCCTTGCCCCTTCAACATGCATGCCGCCCTCGTGGGAACTCTGTTTTCCTCGATGCGAACCTCGAGCCTCTCCCGCACGACGAGCAGTGGGCGTTCCTCGCGAACGTGCAGCGACTCGCACCAGAACTCGTTCAGCGGATCGCCGCGAGCGGTGCAACGCAGCGCCAGGTGTTCGACACCGCGGCGGGCGATGGAGTCGACGCACAAAGGCCCGGCTTCGACCGCGAAGCGCACGCGGTCGACGCACTTCGCGAAGCGGTTCGCGCATGGCGCGGCGACGGGAGTCGGCGCCTCCGAGTCCTCATCGATCGCAGGCTCGAAGTCGAAACGACCGGGATGCCTGGACTTCTCGTCGGGGCGATCCAGCGGCTCGCCGCGTTCGCCAACCCCGAGTTCTACAAGCGGCAGAACCTCAGGCTCTCGACCGCACGGACGCCGCGTGTGATCTCGTGCGTCGAGACGACGGTCGATCGAGTCTCGTTGCCGCGAGGCTGTTGGGATGCGCTTCAAGCAATGGCCGCCTCCGTTCAACTGGAGATTCAATCCGAGGACAGGAGATTCGACGTCGGCGATCTGTCGGTGACGTTTCGTGGCGAGTTGCAACCACGCCAAGCGACGGCATGCGAGGCCGTACTCCGTCACGACGCCGGGGTGCTCGTGGCTCCACCGGGGGCCGGGAAGACGGTCATGGCGTGCTGGCTGATCGCGGCGCGAAGGCGAGCCACGCTCGTTCTCGTGCATCGAGCGCCGTTGCTCGACCAGTGGGTGGCGCGGCTGGCGTCGTTCCTCGGGATCGAGTCGACGGCGATCGGGGTAATCGGCGCGGGACGCAAGGCACGAACGGGAACGATCGACGTCGCGATGATCCAAACTCTCGTGCGCGGCGACGTGGTCGACCCCGTGGTGGGGGAGTACGCGCACGTGGTCATCGACGAATGCCACCATGTGCCGGCCGTGTCGTTCGAGCGGGTGATGAACGCCGTGCGCGGCCGCTACGTGCTCGGGCTGACCGCAACGCCGAAGCGGCGCGACGGTCTCCACCCCATTCTCATGATGCAGGTGGGCCCGATCTGCGCCGTCCTCGGCGCCCACTCCGAATCTTGCGCAGAGCTGGTCCGTGAACTCGTCGTGCGTGAAACCAGCTTTCGAACGACCGGCCCCGACGGAATGCGGATGCAGGATCTCCAACGCGAACTCGCGCACGACGAGTCGCGCAATCGACAGATCGTCGACGACGTGCTCCAGGCGCTCGAGGAAGGGCGCTCACCGATCGTGTTGGTCGAGCGGCGTGATCATGTCGATCGCTTGACCGACGAGATTCGTCGCGGTGTGCGGCACGTCGTCGTGCTTCGAGGCGGAACCGCACGAGCGCGGAAGGCGGCCAACGACGAACTCGCGGCGATCCCCCCGGATGCCGAACGGGTTCTGGTCGCGACGGGCCGATTCATCGGCGAGGGCTTCGACGATCCGCGCCTCGACACCTTGTTGCTGGCGGCACCGGTCGCGTGGAAGGGAACGCTGATCCAATACGCGGGACGATTGCAGCGCGAGTCGCCGCGCAAGCGCTCCTTGCGAGTCGTGGATTACGTGGACCGAGAAGTTCCGGTCCTCGCGCGAATGTTCGAGCGCCGTCGGAGGGTATGGAAGTCGCTCGGCTACCTCGAGTCGAACGGCGCGGCAGTTCACTGATCTCGAAGCGCGCGACTGTCGAGTTCAGGCGTCGAACTGGCTGCGGAGCGCGTCGCGAAGTTCCTGGGCGATCGCGTCCGGATCCCGTGATCCGTGCGCGATGGCGAGAATCGGCACTGGCGTCTCGGTTGGGATGAACGCAATCAGGTACGAAAACACGACCCAGAATCGAACCGTCGACTCGGTCGAGAGCTCATCGCGTACGTGCCCGATGCCAGGTCGTTCGGCGAGCAACTGAAACGCGCGAACCAGTTCGAGCACGACGGACTCGGCCGCTTCGGACGAGCCCTCGCGCTCGACATGCGCGGCGATCGCCGCGAGGTCCTGGGCCGCCTGGAGCGTGAGGACGAATCGGCGCTCATTCGTCAGGCGGCGGCCTTCGCTTCTTCAGGTCCTTCAGGACGTTCTTCACCGCATCTTCCCCGTCGACGAGTTGGCCGGCTCGGAATTGTTCGAGGCCCGTTGCGACCTTCTGACGGACCTCAGCCTTCCACTTTTCCTCGTCCGCGAGCAGCCGAAGGCCCTCGCGGATGACTTCACTCGCGGATAGGTAGCGGCCGTCCGCGACCTGCCGATGCACGAACTCTTCCTGTTGCGGGGTGAGCCTGACGTTCATGGGGCGGACGATAGCACACGTGTTTAGACATGGCCAACATGGCCACAGCCCATCGGACCGTCCTCGAGTCGAAGTGTCGTGCGAACTCGTTGTCCACTACGCGATCCGGTGTCACCCATAACCAACTTTGGCGAGCCGACATGTGGAACGCTTGGCAGTCGCGAACCATGCCAATACGGACAGCCGGATCGACCCCTGTCCCTCCCAACGAAAAGACGTCCGCCTCGCCATCTCGGATCACCTCGTCCCCGCCACCCTCACCCGCCCAGCTCCCCAATCCTCCTCCCAAGAAACCGCCGTTCACTCTCCTGGTGGACGAACTCCAACGCCCGCCGATACGAGTCGCGCGCTTCCGCCGTCCGTCCCAACCGCCGACACAAGTCCGCGCGCGCCGCGTGCGCCAGGTGGTACGTCGCGAGTTCACCCCTCGCGAGCAGTCCGTCGACCAGCGCCAATCCACTCGCCGCTCCATCCCGTTCGGCGACGGCCATCGCGCGGTTGAGCTCGGTGATCGGCGTCGGCGCGGCGACGAGTAGGAGGTCGTACAGGGCGACGATCTCCTCCCAGTCGGTCGACTGCGCGTCGCGTGCTTCCGCGTGGACTGCGGCGATCGCCGCCTGCAGCGTGAATGCGCCGAAGCGGCGGGACGCAATGGCTTGCTCGATGAGGCGGCCGCCTTCGAGGATTTGGGCTCGGTTCCATTTCGTGCGGTCTTGGTCCTCGATGAGGACGAGGTCGCCGGCGGCGTTGGTTCGCGCGGCGCGCCTCGCGTCGTGGAGGAGCATCAGCGCGAGGAGGTCTTGCGCCTCGGGTTCGGGGCATGACTCCTGGACGAGGCGGGCAAGGCGGATGGCTTCGTTCGAGAGGTCGACGCGGACGAGGTCGGCGCCGGACGTCGCGAGGTAACCCTCGTTGAAGATGAGGTAGAGGACGTGGAGGACGATGCCGAGTCGCGCGGGCAGCTCGGCGCGGGAGGGTACGCGGTATTCGACGCGGGCTTCGCGGAGTCGCGCTTTGGCGCGGACGATGCGCTGCGCGACCGTCGGCGCGCCGACCAGCAACGCGCGCGCGACTTCTTCGGTCGTGAGCCCGCCGACTTCGCACAGCGTCAGCGCGATCTGCGCTTCGACGGGCACCAACGGGTGACAGCACGCGAACACGAGCCGCAAACGATCGTCGTCCCACTCGTCCGAGTCGCGCACGTCACGTGCGGTGTCGAGTCGCGCGACGAGTTCCTCGAGCGAACGGTCGAATCGTGCGCGGCGCCGCAGCGCTTCCACGGACTTGTGCCGTCCCGTCGCGATGAGCCAGGCGCGCGGATGCGCCGGTACTCCGTCGCGGGGCCATTGCTCGAGCGCCGCGATGAACGCCGCCGCGAGTCCATCCTCGGCGAGGTGGAAGTCCCCGAGCAGCCGGACCAGCGTGGCGAGGACGCGGCGCGACTCGACGCGCCACAGCACGTCGAGTCGCTCGCGGATTGCTCCGGCGTCCGGCGGAATCGAGGTCACTCGTTGTAGCCCGCACGCGCGAACGTGCCCCGGACCTGGTCGTGGAACTCGGGCGCCGTCTCGCGCGGAAACAGCACGAACGGTTCGTCGCGCAGATCGGCCATCCGCACCGCGGGATGAACGTTGACAAGCGACCGTCACCCGTCGACCGTGCTGCATCCTCGCGGCCACCGAGATCCGACTCCGATCCATGCGTACGTCGACCAAGCTGTTCGCAGGATCGTTCGCCATCGCGCTCGTCGCGGCCGCGTTGGCGTCTCGATCCGCAGTTCGCAAGGATGGGCCGCCCGCACTGACCGCGACCACGGTCGAGTGCCTCGAGCGCGCCATCGCAACAGCCGCCGCACAGGTCCGCGAGACCCGCGCGGGTTCCACGCTGAGCTTCGGCGGATGCGGGGCGGAATCCTGGGATTCGTTCTTCGTGGTGTCCCCGTACGCGCACCCGCGCCGCCAAGCGGAGCGGCTGGGCTTGCGCGAAGCGTCGCGTCTCCCGAACGCAGGCCTCGGACTCGGCGAGATGGAGTGCATGCTCGCCTTCGTCCATCGTGGGGCGGTCGTCGGGTCCTTGGTCGTGAAGCGCGCGCTCCTCGATTTCTCTGATCACGAGATCGTGCACACACTCATGCCTGCCGCGACGTCGCTCCTGCTCGAGCTCCGCGAAGAGTTCAACGGCTTTACCACGCTCGAGCGCGTGGTCGCCCGCCGCTCCTGACCTTCGCGCTCGGCGCACGAACCCGAATCCGACGGTTCGACTCCGGCGAGCTCGAGGCGACAGCCACTCAGAGGCCGTGAAGAAATTGGGGGCCGCCCCCAATTTCTTCACGGCCGAACCCACAAGGTGTCCGAGGCGGCGGCAGCCGCCGTACTCACAGATGAACCGCGTGAGTCCAACGCGAATCATCTGTGCCTGGTGAATAGGGCGGCGACTGCCGTCGCCGAGCAACACCTGGTGAGGCCGAGAACGCGAATCAATCGGATTGATTCACGTTCTCTCACGAACCGGCGGTCGTTTGCATGCTGTGGCGTTCGGCGAGCCGAAGCGGGACGCAACACACCGTCGACGCGACGACGAAACCGATCGAGACGGCGATGCACGCCTTCAAGCCATCGAGTCCGGATCCGGCGGCTTGGAATACGACTCCGGACAACACGGTGCCGAGCAAGCGACCCGTCGCATTCGCCATGTAGTAGAAGCCGACGTTCAGAGCGACCTTGTCGCGATCGGAGTACGCGACGACCAAGTAGCTGTGCGTAGCGCTGTTCGCGGCGAACACGACTCCGAAGATGCAGAGACCGACGACGATCGACCATGACGTCGAGACGTCGAGGCGCAGCGCGAACAAGATCGCGACCAACGGAACGACGAGCAGCGCGGTCCAGGTGCCGAGGTCGCGAGCGGTGGGCGGCTCACGGACCTTCCTGGAGAGCCAAGCCGGCGACGTCGCTTGAACCGCGCCGTAGCCGATGACCCACAGCGCGAGGAAGGCTCCGACTTCGTAGGACGACCACTCGAGACCGCTCGCCAGGAACACGGGCAGCGCGAGCACGAACCACACGTCGCGGGAGCCGAATACGAACAGGCGCGCGGCGGAAAGCCAGTTGATCCGGGCGTCCTTCGCGAACAGATGTTTCCACGCGGCCTTCGACTTCGACTTGCCCGCCGCTCGCGGCAGGAGTGCCGAAGTCAGCGCGAGAGCGACTCCGAGTCCGACCGCCATGGCGACGCAAGCGCCGCCGAAACCGAACGCCGAGAGCATGGCGCCGCCGGCGAAGAACCCGGCGCCCTTCAACGCGTTCTTCGAACCGGTCAGCACGCTGACCCATTTCATGAGACCGCGCCGATCGTCCTCGGGGACGACGAGCTTGATGTAGCTCTTCGCGCTCATCTTCGTGAGGTCCTTCGCGGTCCCCGACAACGCCTGCGCGACCATGAGCAGCGCGACCGTGAGGTCGTGTCGGGCCGCCGCCAACATCGAGCACGCGAGGATCTGCAGGAACAGCCCCGAGAACAGCGTCGACTTCAAGCCAAAGCGCGCCGCGAGCAGACCGCCGAGCAAGTTCGTGACGATGCCGAAGAACTCGTAGAACAGGAACAACGACACGATCTCGATCGGGCTGTACCCGATCTCGTGCAGGTGCAGCAGAACGAGCATCCGCAACGCGCCGTCGGTGACGGTGAACGCCCAGTACGAGCCGGTGATGACCGCGTAGTCGCGGACGTTACGCATCGCTCACCGCAGCGCTCGCGCGACCATCGCGGCCAGCTCGACCATGCGGTTCGCGTAGCCCCACTCGTTGTCGTACCAAGCGAGCACTTTCACGAGGCGACGATCGGTGACGCGAGTCGACGGCGCATCGACGATCGCGCTGCGTGGATCACGCGCGTAGTCACTGCTCACGAGCGGTCTCGTCTCGAAGCCGAGGATGCCGACGAGCGGTCCCGCGGAGGCCGCGCGCTCGAGGAGCGCGTTCACTTCGTCGACCGTGGTGTCTCGCGCCATCTGGAACACGCAATCCGTGATCGACGCGTTCAGCACGGGCGCGCGGACCGCGATGCTGTCGAGCTTGCCATTCAGTTCCGGGACGATCAGGCCGACTGCCGTCGCCGAATTCGTCGACGTCGGAATCAAGTTGAGTTGCGACGCGCGCGCGCGTCGGGGGTCCTTGTGCGGGGCGTCGTGCACGGATTGCGTATTCGTGGGATCGTGGATCGTCGTGATGAGTCCGCGCTCGATGCCGATGCCGTCGTGCAGCACGCGCACGACCGGTGCGAGGCAGTTCGTCGTGCACGACGCCGCGGTGACCACGGGTTCCTTCGCGAGGTCGTACTGCGCGTGGTTCACGCCGACGACGATGTTCGGCGGCCCGTCCTTCACCGGCGCGGACACGACGACCCTTCGCGCGCCTCGCTCGAAGTGGGGCTTGATCGTCGCCGGAGTACGGAATCGTCCGCTGCATTCGAGGACGAGGTCGACACCGAGCTCACGCCACGGGATGTCGCGGGGCTGCTCGTGCTGCGTGAATCGCATCGCGAAGTCACCGACGTGCAGCGCATCGCCGCTTCCCGTGCATGGCTGACCGAAGCGGCCCTGCACGCTGTCGAACTCGAGCAGCAGCGCCATCGTCTCCCCGGGCGCGTTCGGCTCGTTGATCGCGACGAACTCCAGGTCGTCGCGACCCCACCCCGCGCGGAGCGCAAGTCGACCCATCCGACCGAACCCGTTGATCCCGACCTTGATCATCGTCTTGCTCCGCTGTCGAGTTTGGGCGTGCGCGCCTTCGGTCGGACGGCTGTTCCAGCGGTGAGCGATGCGCGCCGCTCCACGTCACGAAGTTGCTCCCACGGGCGCGTGGCGAGCCATCGAGCGATGCGCTCCTCGATCGCGTCGCGAACTTCCCGGAAGCGCTGCAGTCGCCGGCGCGGTGCGCCGTCCGCAGTGACCGGATCGACGAACGGCCAGAACAGCAGACGTGCCGCGAACGGCACGATCTTCGGGCAGTGGTCGTTCGCGGCTTCGCAGACGACGATGGCGACGTGGATCGGAGACTTGCCCAAGAACTGCCCGAGGTCCTTCGACGTCAATCCGCCGGTCGGGAGGCCGCGTTCTTCGATGACCTTCCGAGTCATGGGGTCGATTTCGCGCGGCGAGAGACCGGCGCTGCACACCTCGAAGTGATCGCCGGCATCGCGGCGCAGGATCGCTTCGGCGATCTGACTGCGCGCGGAATTGCGCGAGCAGACGAACAGGACGCGTGGCCGATCGCTGGCCGTTACGGCTTCCAGCCGTCGAGCGTCGATGCGCGCGGTCGGCAGCTCGCACAGATCGGCGCGTCCTTGGCAGCAGTCTTCGCCGAGGAACCAGATGAGCTCGCGGAGGGTCTGCTCGCGCAGCGAGTAGAGCAGCGATCGGCCGGAGCGCACGCTCGTCGCGAGGCCGGCCGCGCAGAGGTGCTGGAGATGGAACGACAGCGTCGAAGCCGGAATGCGCAGGCTCTCGGCCAGCGCGCCGGCCGGGGTTCCCGTAGGGCCGGCGCGAACCAGCGCTCGGAACACGGCCAAGCGCGAGTCCTGGGCGAGGGCGGAGAAGGCGCGGACCGCAGTCTCGGTTTCCATGGTTCCAGAACTATCGAACCGATGAGTCCGCCGTCAACGGGCTGCCAAGCTGCGTCCTGGGTCATGGACCTCGTTTCAATTACTCCCGGAGGAACCGTCGGCTCGGTCCCTTTGCCCGCATGCGTCGGTGTCGGCCTGGCGGCATGCCAGGTTCGTGGGCATCCGCTCGGCCCACCGCATCGAGTCCTGGGCTGCACCGGCTCGCGCGACGGCTTGGCCGTGCGGGGGCAACACGAAAACGGGTCCACCACGGCGTTGCGCCGCGGCGGACCCGCCCGTTTCGGTCGAGTCGATCGACTTACGGTTTGCGACTCAGCACGAAGTAGCCGAAGTACTGCTTGCTCCAGACGTACACCGAGCCGACGCGCTTGCGCAGGCGCACCTGCGAGAGGCCGACGGGTGCATTCGTGGGGATCTTCACGCGCAGGTGTCGCGGGTCGATGACGATCACGTCCGTGCCGGTGATCGATTGCGTCACTCCGCCTGCGAAGCGGAGCTCGACGTAGGTCACACCGGTGAAGTCCGTACCCTCGAAGATGATCCAATCACCGCGGCGGCCACCGATGCGCGGCCACGCATCGGTGATCGTGGGGAGGTCGGATGCGTCCATGTCGTTGCGCCAGAACACGACCTCGTCGCTGAACGGGTTCATCGCGAGGTCGAGGTCGCCGTCCCGATCCGGATCGATCGCCATCATCTCCTGACAATCGACCGTGGGGCGGATCCAGCGACACAGCTCGTCGGTCGCATCGACGAACTCGCCGGCGTTGCCCTCGGACGGACCGATGACCCCGTCGTTGTTGGTGTCGCTGCCCTTGTTCTGGAAGAACCGCGGCACGTTGTTCCCGATCGCGAGGACCAGGTCGAGGTCACCGTCGGCGTCGAAGTCGAACAGGCACGGGTACTTCGCCTCGTCGAGCAGGTTCGTCGTCGAACTGGGCACGAACGCCGAATGGACCGCGTCGTCGAGCGCCGACGCTGCAATCGGCACCTTCGTCGTGTAGAGATCCGCGAAGTACGGTGTCGCGCCCGCCGACGTGTACTGGTTCATCAGCAACGAGGGATACGCGCGAGCCGGACCCGCGGCATGGGTGGTCACGACGTCGACCTTGCCATCGTTGTTCACGTCGCCCCACGCCAAGCCGAACGAGTCCGGCGGCTGATTCGGGTTGCCGTTGAGATTCGCGATCGCCGGCGTCGCGTTGTTCACCGCGACCAGGACGCCCCAGTCGGCGCTTCCCTGATTCATGAACACGAGGTCGTTCGCTTGCGCGAGCGTCGCGACGGTGACGCCGACTTCGTGCTGACGACCGTTCGTCGTGTAGAGGTCGAGCGCGCCATTGTTGTCGATGTCGATCAACGCACTGTTGCCGAGGCTGCGGTTCCACGTCCCGCTGGTCCCACCGGTCGGCGAGGTCCGCATCTTCGTGTTGAACACGTCCTTCAGCCACACGGTGCCCGATGCGTAGACGTTTTCCAGGTACATGAACCCGAAGCACACCTTGTCGAGCGTCGTGATGCCGGTCGGCATGTACTCGCCCGAGCCCGTTCCGAGGACCGGTGTCATGCCGAGCGCGCTCGGGTTCTGGACCTCGAACGAATGCACGATCGCGTCCGTCTTGCCGTCGTTGTTGAGGTCGCCGGGGACGATGCGGTCGAGCAGTCCCGGGATCGGGTACGCAGTCCGACCGTTCAGGTCCACGCGCGCGTCCATCGGGTACTGGAAGCTGGGCACGGTTCCCGACATGTTCGCCCAGGAGAAGCCGACTTCCGCCAAGCGTGAGTACGGATTGCTCGCACCCGTGCCGTTGTTCTTGAACACTTTCAACGGCGACGAGAAGGCCGCACCGTTCGCTCCTCCATGCTGGATCGGCTTCGACGGGAACCAATCACCGACGGTGATCAGATCCGGCCAGAAGTCGCCGTCGAAGTCCGCGAACGCCGCGTCTTCCATACCGCGCGGGATCAGGCGACCCCGTCGGTTGTCGGTCGCGCCGGGCGTACCCGGTGGGACGAAGTCCAAGTGGTCGTCGCCCATGCCGTTCAAGATCGACGGTACGAAGAAGTTGTAGGCACGTGACGCCTGCGCAGCGTCGAGGTAGCCATCGCCGTTGCAGTCGGCGAAGTCGAATCCGTAGCCGAACTCGTTGCCCGGCATGCGGTCGTAACTGCCGTCCTGGACGAACGTCGTGTTGGCGTCGAAGTTGTAAGGAAGCGTCGACTGCGTCGCCGTCCCGAGGTGCTGCACGATCAGCGAGTCGGTGCCGTGGAATCGGTTCCCGGTTCCGAGGAACAGGTCGAGCGAGCCAGCGGTGGTGCCGTCGCCCGCACAGAAGTCGGCGAGTGCCGCGCTCCGCGCCCACGCGACCGGAACGACTCCGACGTGCACGAAAGGCTGCATCGACGTGCCGTAGTCGTTCGCGAGCACCGTCACGTTACCGGCGTAGGGGTCGGTGGCGTGCTTCAGGATGTCGCGACCGTTGACGAGCAGGATGTCCAGTTTCCCGTCCGGTCCGTTGTCTTGGGGGACGAGCGCCGTGTTGGCGTTGGGACGGGTCACGTCAGCCAGGAGGACCTGTTGTGTCAGCGGTTTCGTAGCGGTGATTTCCTGCGCGGCGGACGAGAAGAACGTCGAGCCGACGTTGTCGAACACGAGGGTGGTCGAGTTCCAGCGGTACGCCTCCAGTGGATGATCGTCGGCCACTGGGATGTTCAGGTCGTTGGTGTAACCGTCGGATCCTGCGTTCCCGAACACGATCGCCGGGGTGCCGTGACCGAACAGTCGTCCCAACGCGACGCTGCGCGTGTCGCTCGGCGTCGAGGAGAGGACGATCAGATCGAACTTGGCGCTGCCGTCGTTGCGCAGGACGTAGTCGAGACTCTCCGCCCCGGCCGCCGCATTCCGCGGCTTGCGGTTGGCGACGACGATGTCGGGGTCGCCGTCCAGGTCGATGTCGCCCGCCGCGACGTCCCACGTCGCGTCGATGCGTGTGTACGGCTGATTGCCGGTCATCATCGTCGCGTTGGCGATATCGAATTGACCGGTCGCGACGTCGAAGAGCAGCAAGTAGTTCTGAGCGCCGACGAAGTCGTCACCAGTGTGTCCGACGAAGAGGTCGAGGAAGCCGTCTCCGTTGAAGTCCGCCCAGCAGACGCCGGAGCTGTGGCCTTCTCGTACGGAAAGTGGGATCCGCGAACTCTCGTCGGTCCACGCCGCCAACACCGAGTCGTATCGCAACAGACGGTCGCGCTCGAGATCGGCGGCTAACGTCGGATCGGCGAACGTCGCCAGCGGGTAGCCGACTCCCGCCGTGATGTAGAGCACGTCGAGGCGATACGAGACCGGGCTCGACCCGTAAGCCGGGATCGCCTGTTGATGATGCGCCGGGACGATCGTGAACGCCGGGACCGTCGGCGTCGTCGGAGTCGACGTGGACGGCAACGTCCCGAAGGCGCCGCGCGTCGCGGAGATCGGATCCGCGTTCTGAGTCGGATCGAGGCTCCAGTAGTTCGGATCGATCTGGACGTTGTTCTTCACACCGACGAAGAACGTCGGGTCGGGATAGAGATCCGCGATGGACGGAACGCCGCCGATCTGCGAGTTCCGTGCGTTGACGAGGATCTGTACGCCGCGATCCGCGACCGAACCCTTGGCAATCTTGCGCAGTTCACCCGATGCGAGAGCGACGCCGACCGGCGGGATGAACTGAGCTTCGTTGAACAGCACGACTTCCGGGTGACTCCCCGTCTGCCCGGGGAGCTGCACGAGCTCGTGGGCCAGGACGAACGCGGTATTCGCGTTGTCCTCCCAGAACAAGTGTCGTTTCCATACCGCGTGACCGTCGGGGACAGGCGACTGGAAATCCCACGCCCAAGGTTCGAACCGGTGGTCGGGGTCGAGGACGGGCGTCTGCCCGCTCGCGACGGGCAAATGCAACGCGAGCACGGACATGGCGACCGAGGCGGCCGCGATGCGTACGCAAAGCGAGGACATGATGAACACTCCGAAGCGGCGGGCGCTGGCGCAGGCGAAGCGCCGCTCGAGTTGGACGCGATCATGCCGAGCACGTCGTGTTCGACAAGCACTTTTTCCGGACCGAGCCCGGTTCGCCCGTGTTTCAACGCGGGTAGTGGATTGAGTTCACGGTAGTTGCGTCGACGCGCGAGTTCGTGTGTTCCACGTTCTGCAGCGTCAACAGAATGACCTCGCGCGGGCAGCGGAAGCGGATCGGCAGCGTGTCGGCGAGACCGCGACTGATGAGCATCGTCGTCTCAGCGCGCTCGAAGCACCGGCCCGTGAACGGTGCGAACCACGCCCCCGGGAAGTGACGGCCGCGCACGTCGCAGACGATCATCTGCCCGCCGTGGAGATGTCCGGCGAACACGATGCCGTAGCCGAGCCACGCGGCGGTCTCGAACACGTTCGGATGGTGAGCGCAGAGGATGCGCCGCTCCGACGCTTCGCTTGCGTCTCGCGACGGGACACCGTCGATACGGAGTCCTGCGATACGTAGAGGTCGGTGCGGGAGCCAGTGTCCGCCTTCCTCGGTCACGATCGCGGCGAGCACATCGAGCCAGCGTGCATCGTGATTGCCCGGCACGGCCGCCACGATGCTCCACGTCCGCAGGCGACGGATCCAATCGCGCAGTCGCGGCAGCGCGCGCGGTGCGTCGATCAAGTCGCCGCCGAGCAGCACGACATCGGGTCGCTCGCGGATCGTGATGCGCAGCAACTCGCGCAGCGCGCGCTCGGCGCCCCATGCGCCGAGATGCAAGTCGCTCGCGTAGAGCACACGCGTATTCGGCGCCTCCGCTCCGCGGTCCTCGTTCGACTCGAACGCGTGTTCGACGCGGACGACGTGCAGCGGCGCGGTCGCGCCGAGTTCGAGCACGCACGGCGTGGACGTTTCGCGCCGTCGCAGCGACTCGGACCAGAGCACGACCGCGAGGCAGCCGACCGCGAAGTTGTGCCGAGGGCGACCGTTCACGATCCACCCGAACACCATGAACGCGGCGATCGGCAGTACGCGCGTCATCACGGTGATGGTGCCGCCGGCGCGGCGATGCAGCGCTCGCGCGGCCGCGGGGCCGCGCCGACCGAACTCGATCGCCGCGGGGAACACGAACACCGAGCGCGCTTCGACCGCGTAGAACGCGAGCACCGTCGCGGCGAGCGCGCAGGCGATCCCCCAAGGTGCCGTCGCCAGGAACGCGCCGACCGCCGCCGCGGCGCATTTCGCGTACTTCGTCGTGCCGAGGCGCGTGAACGCCGTCGTCCTCGACCGCAACGGACGGCCGCGTAGCGTCGCGATCGCGGTGGCCATCCATCGGCCGCCGGCTTCGAATCCGCGGACTTCTCGCGCGGCATGCTCGAGGTCGGGATGTCGTGCCAGCTCCGCGTCCGCGCGTCGCAGCCAACCGACTCCGGACACGACGGGGTCAACCACGGTTCGCGATCCAGTGGAACCACGCGAGGAATGCCGTGCCGTTGCCGAACACGATGACGCGATGCAGCGTCGCCTCGTACGGAGTGCACGACTTGCGGTGGTAGACGAACTCGTCGAGGCAGACCATCACGACGGTGAAGCCGAGCACGATCACGATCGGCGTGAGCAGGCGCGCCGGGCTCTCGGCCACGCTCGCGAGCATCATCAGTACGAGCAGCGGAGCGCCACCGAGGCCGAGCGCGACGAGTTCACCGTGGCGCTCGCGCTTGCTGACGATCCGCTTGCCGGTGACGTGGTAGTGGAGGTCGAGCAATCCGGCGAACAGCGCGATCGTCCCCGCGACGCCGATCGTCCACAGCGTCCACGGCACGGTGCTCGGATCCGCGAGGTCCACGTAGCCGGGACGGCCGGAGACCAGCACGAGGCCGCAGACGAACGCGGTGCCGGGCAGCAGCAACGTCGCGAGGCCGAGCGTGGATTCCCAGAGCGGGATGAAGCGGCGACGCGCGGGATCGATGGTGAGGGAAGCCATGGCGCGACCTCGTGAGGATGGATGAGTACAGAGAACTTGACCAGGCAAAGTGACGGCCGCACTTTGCTCGGCAAAGTGCGTGCCGTCAAGCGGGGATTCCCCAATCGCCGCACGAAGTCTCCGCGAACCTCCGCGCGTCGAGCGCGACCCGAGCCGGCTACGATCCCCGCCTTGTCCCACGCGCCCATCCGGAGACTCCGAACATGGCGGACGACGCGATGCGCACCCTGCTCCTGCTCCAGCGCAGCAAGGAGGGGAACACCGCCGCGCCCGAGGAACTCCTGCCGCTCGTCTACGACGAGATGCGACGTATCGCCGGCCGGCTGTTCTCCCGCGAACGCAAGGACCACACGCTGCAGCCGACGATGCTCGTGCACGACGCGTTCTTGAACCTCGTCGGCCAGGACATCGACTGGGAGAGCCGCAAGCACTTCCTGTGCGTCGCCGCGCGAGCGATGCGCCGCCTGTTGCGCGAGCACGCACGCTCGCGCGACGCGGACAAGCGCGGCGGAGCGTGGAATCGCGTGACGTTGGTCGACGCCAGCGGCGGTGCGGGTTTGGAGTTCGACGTCGATGGACTCGACGCGGCGCTCGAGGAACTGCGTGGCCTGAGCGAGCGCCAGGCCGACGTCGTCGAACTGAGGTTTTTCGTGAACATGACGATCGACGAGACCGCGAAGACCCTCGGTGTGTCGACCGGCACGGTCGAGAACGACTGGCGCTTCGCGCGCACCTGGTTGTTGCGCCGCCTCGGTCCGTGACGCTCGGCGGAAAACTTTCACGAATCGTTGGGGGAGGGGGGCGCGCTTCGCCCAGTTCGGGGTGTCGCGGGTGATGTCCACCCGCACGAAACACTCGACCAGGAGAAGCCCATGTCCTTCCCGAAGTTCATCGTTTCGGCGCTCACCGCGATGCTCGCGGTCGCTTCCTCGGCCAACGCCGCGATCTCGTTCACGAACACGTACAGCGTCGGCACCGCGGATTTCAACGCGGCTGCGAAGGTCAGCGGCAGCGCGGGTGTGGTTCCCTCGGCAAGCCAGGTCCACGTCAACGGTTCCGCCGAGTTCACGGGCACGCTGTTCGGGTACTCGAAGAAGGCGGTCGCCTCCGTCAACGGCTGGAACAACCCGACGACGACCCAGATGGGGCTGACCGTCACGATCGACGGGATCCAACTGGTGTCGCACACCAAGAGCTTCGGGACGAGCCAGGGTTCGTACGTCGCGCCGACGTTCTCGCTGTTCAGCGTGTCGCGCCAGTTCGTGGTCTGGGGCATCCCGGTCGTCGTCATGGTCGACATCGACAGCGTGGCGAAGCTCGCCTACTTCGGCTGGGTGAACACGATGATCTCGGCGAATCCGGCGAACTGGAAGACGACGTTCACCGCGTCCGGCGAGATCGGCGCGACCGGCACGTTGACCTGTGGCCCGGGCTCCGACCTGATCGGCGCCGGTGTGTACGGCACGACGACGCTCGGCAAGACGCAGATCCAGGCCAATCGCTTCCGCCCGTACTACGGTGGTGCGTGGGACTTCGACATGACCGCGCTGCTGTCCTACGGCGGCATCGAGATCGGGATCACGGGCTGGGTCGGTAACGCCTCGGTCTCGGCGATCGTGTACACGTACGACGCTTCGTCGAAAATCCTGAAGAAGATCGACTTCTGATCGCTGGTTCCTGACGGGCCATGTCCCACGACGTCGAACTCGTAGCGCGGAGCGCCTCGGCGAACGGCCGAAGCTCTCCGCGCGACGGTTTGGGATCAACCGCCCCGCTCGTCCGCGATTCGACCGTTCCGACCCGCCGACCATGGAGATCTTCGCGTGACGACAGCCGACGAGAGGGCCCGCCATGCCACGGTCGCCGAATGGTTCACCCGCCTCTGCGACCTGCCGCGGGATCGGCAGGAAGCGGAACTCGCGAGCGCGAACCTCGCCGCGGACGTCGCCGACGAACTGCGCGCGTTGCTCGGTCTCGATCGCTCGGCCCCGGCGGCGTTGGACGCGGATCGTCTCGGGGTGAGTGGGCTCGCGCTCGATGCCGCTCTCGCCGACGAGCCGTTGCCCGAGTCGATCGGCTCGTACCGGATCGTGCGACTGCTGGGCCGCGGCGGCATGGGCAGCGTCTACGAAGCCGAGCAGCCGCACCCGCGCCGCCGCGTTGCGTTGAAGGTCGTGAACGCGATCGTCGCCACGCCGGCGGTCCTGCGGCGCTTCCAGCACGAGGCCCACGTGCTCGGCCTGCTGCAGCATCCCGGCATCGCGCAGATCATCGAGGCCGGCACGTTCGACCACGGTCGCGGAGTGCAGCCGTTCTTCGCGATGGAGTACGTCGAAGGCCGGCCGCTCGACGAGTACGCGACCGCGCAGCGCCTCGACGTCCGCGCGCGCCTGGACCTGTTCGCGCGCGTCTGCGACGCGGTGCACCACGCGCACCAGCGTGGCGTCGTCCATCGCGACCTCAAGCCGGCGAACGTCCTCGTCACCGCGGACGGAGCGCCGAAGGTGCTCGACTTCGGCGTTGCCCGCGTGACGCAGGCGGAACGCCAAGAAACGATGATGACCGCGGTCGGCCAGATCATCGGCACGCTCGGCTACATGAGCCCCGAACAAGCGCGCGGCGACGTCGACCTCGACACCAGCAGCGACGTCTACTCGCTCGGCGTCGTGCTCTACGCGTTGCTCGCGGAGCGCATGCCGTACGACACCACCGGCAAGACGCTCCACGACGCGATCCGAACCGTGATCGAGATCGATCCGGTGCCGATCTCGACCGTCGTCCCCTCCTTGCGCGGCGACGTCGCGACGATCGTCCACAAGGCGCTCGAGAAGTCGAAAGAGCGCCGCTACGAATCCGGTGCGGCGCTCGGCGCGGACGTACGGAGGTTCCTGGATCACGAACCGATCGCGGCGCGACCACCGACCGCGATGTACCACTTGCGCAAGTTCGCGCAGCGCAATCGCGCACTCGTGGTCGGCGCCTGCGGGCTCGTGCTCACGCTGATCGCGTCGACCGTGATCGCGATCACGCTGACGATCCAGAAGGAGCGCGAACGCGCCGACGCCGACACCGTCGCGCAGTTCCTTTCCGATCTGTTCGTCGCGGCGATGCCGAAGGACCGCGATCCGAGTTCGCTGACCGCACTCGAACTCCTCGATGCGGGAGTGTCGCGCCTCGATCGTTACACGTCGGGCGAACCCGTGCGGCGCGCCGTCCTGCTCGAGGCTCTCGGCAAGACGTATCGCGAACTCTCGGTGCATGACCGCGCGGAAGCACTGCTGCGTGAGGCCCTGGCGATCCGGCGCGAACACCTCGGCGACGCGCACGTGGACACGCTCGAAACGATGAGCTCGATCGGCGTGCTGTGCCGCAAGGTCGGTCGGTACGACGAAGCGATCGAGCTCGGCGAGAAGGTCTTGGCCGGGCGTCGTGCCGCGTTCGGCGATCGCGACGAGTCGGTCGCCCAAGCCATGAACAACTTGTCGGTCGCGCTTCAAGCCGTCGGCCGCTCGGACGAGGCGCTGACGTTGCTCGGCGAAGCGTCCGCGATCACGGTCGCGCTGCGAGGAAGCGGCGATGCCGGCGCGATCACGCAGCGCGCGAATTACGGACTCCAGCTCGTGGTCGCGAAGCGGCCCGAGGCCGTCGACGCGATGCGCGAGGTGTACTCCGGTGCGCGGTCCGCGCTCGGCGACAAGAACATCGCGACGCTCCATGCCGGGTACGTGCTCGGAGTCGCGTACCTGAAGTCGGACCGCCACCAGGAGGCGATCGACACGCTCGAGCCCGTCCTGATCGCCGATCGCGAGGTCTACGGCGCGCGCTCGATCGACACGGCCTCGACGGCCTACACGCTCGGCGAAGCCCATCGTCTCGCGGGCCATGCCCGACGTGCGTTCGAGTTGCTCGACGAGGCCCATTCGATCGGCGTCGAAGTGCTCGGTGCCGACCACGATTGGGTGTTGAGCGCGCTGCTGAAATCGGCGCAGGCGGCGGCGGCACTCGGCCGCGTGGACGAAGTGAGGACACGCGCCGCGGAAGTGCTGCGCCGGGCGGAAGCGTCGGAAGGTGCTCAGCGGGCGAAGATCGCACCCGCTCGCGAGTTGCTCGATGCGCTCGACGGTAAGGCTCCTGCGGAAAAGTAATTACGGGAGGTCCGTCGTCGAGGTACCGACGCGCGTTCAAGCGCGCTTCCGCGAGGGTCGGGAGAATTCCCTGGGGAGTCCCGCGGGCGTCCGCCCAGACGAGGGAGTTCCGAGCAACGACCTCCGAAGGACCCCTCGCCATGAACCGCCGACCTCTGATCGCTGTGGGCTCGAGTTTCCTCGCCGTCCTGGCCGCACTCGTGGCCGTGCTCTCGCAGTCGACGGTCGGCGAGGCGCCGATCGAAGTCGGGATGCGCGCGACGCCGGAAGCGGCGCCGCCAGTCGTCGTGGCGGGGACCCCGGCACCCGCGCGGCCGACCGTGGCGGTCCGCGACGAGGCACCGACCGCAGCGAACACGGTCGAGGCGGCCGGCGCGTACTCGGCCGCGCCGGGCAGCCGCTTCGAGTTCGACCTCGACACCGACAGCGTGGTGCAGTTCGGTGAGACGACGGACGGCGCGATCGGAACCGCGCTCGTCGGTACGCAGACGACGACCGTGCTCGCGCGACGCGACGGCGAACTCGTGGTCGAACTGGCGTTCGACGTGCGCGCGACGATTCGCGGTGGCGCCGAAGGCGCGGAGCAGCGCATGGCGAACGAGCTCGCTCTGCCCGTGCTGGTGAAGATGAAGGACGACGGCTCCGTGCTCGGCCTCGGCTTCCCGGCCGAGATGTCGCGTCGCACGCGCGACGCCGTCCGCGGATTGATCGCGAGCTTCCGCTTCGTCGTGCTCGACGGGAGTTCGTGGGAGTCGAGCGACGTCGAGCCCAATGGCATCGGTCGCAGTGCGTACCGTTGGCTCGACCGCGAGGCCGGCCGCCTCGAGCGCACGCGCATCGCGTTCGAGAGCGGGGCGGAACTCGCGGATGTCGGCGGCGCGCCCGGCGTGATGGGCGATGCGCGAGCGTTGCTCGATGCGAGTGTCGGCTGGATCGTCGACGCGAACTACGCCGAGACGATGGGCGCAGTCGCCGGAGGCATGCTGCAAGTCAGCGGCCGGAGTCACGGGTCGTTGAAGCTCGTTCGCCGCGAACTCGTCGCGACGCCGACGTTCGGGGCGGACGAATGGAACCGCACGTGGGAGAGCCTGCGGACGAGCACGACCGTCGACGGCAATGGCGATCCGCTCGCCTTCGAGCGCAAGTTCTGGAGCGAACGCCTGAAGGGCATGACGTTGTCGTTCTTGATGTCGAACCTCGAGTTGCTGTGTCGCGCGCCCGACCCCGACATGAAGGCTCTCGTCGCCGCGCGTACGGATCTGCAGTGGATGTTGCGGCTCGATCCGAGGCTCGTCGACGACGTCGACGCGTTGGTCGCGACCGTCGATCCCGCGGCGGCGCAGATCCTGCTGGCTGCGGTCGGGCGCATCGGCGACGACCGCTGCCAGGCCGTGCTGTTGCGTCACGCCTCGGATCCTGGACGCGTCGACGACGTGCGCGCCGGCAGCCTCTACGCGATGGTCGGCGTCGCGCATCCCAACGCGACGACGCTCGCGGGGCTGTCGCGCCTGTTCGCGCCGGGCACGAACGATCCCGCGAGGCCGACCGCGCTGTTGGTCGCCGGAGCCCTCGCCGGGCTCACCGATGAAGGCGACGCGATCATCCCCGCGTTGCTCGACGCGAGGCCGACGGCGGACGATCCGCTGTTGCTCGCCGACTGGATGACCGCTCTCGGCAACACCAAGAACGAGCAGGTGAAGGACGTCGTCGCGCAGTACGTGAACCACACGGACGTCACGGTGGCCACCGCCGCGCAGGCGGCGTTCGCGAACGTGACGACTGCGCCGTGATCGACGATGAGGACGTGGGATCGACGCGATCGGTCCGTCCGATGCGACGAACGCGATGCGTTCAGCACGGTCGCTCCGACGATCTCGTCGCGCTCGATGCCGCGACTGCTACGCGAGATACGGCCGCACCTGCTGATACACGCAGTCGTTCGACCAATACTCGACGTGCGCGACCAGCGGCGTCTTGGCGTCGGGATCCTCGACGTTACGTACGCGCAGCGGCGAGCCTCCCGGCCAAGCGGGATCGTCGTAGAAGTCGAGGGCGCCGCTGACGATGTCCTGCTTCGAATGCACGTTGATCCACGGGATCGTGCGGTACGACTCGTGCTGGATCATGGGTTGGACCGCGGCGGCCAGCGCTTCGCGCACGGTGCCGCTGTCGCGACCGCGCGTGGTGAAGATGAACGCGGTCTTGTCGAGCGGCGAGCCGAACGTCAGCAGCAGTTTGGTGCGATCGAGCACGGCGACCGCTTGGTCCGGATCGAGCTTGTCGGCGTTCAGCATCGCGTTCAACGCGTCGTATGCCGCCACCGAGCCGAGCGAGTGCCCGACCAACAGAATGCGGTCGTACGCCGGCCTCCCTTCCTCGCGCTGGCGGTACACGGCCTCGACGACCTCGCGCACGGCGTTCTTGATCTGCGTGCGGACCTCGAGGAATCGATCGACGTATTGCGGCGTGATGTACGCGGCGATGTCCCCGATGAACTGGACGAGCAGCCGGCGGACGTACGCGCTGGCGACGACGAGGACGGTCCAGAACACCGCAACCGCGAGGTTCGTGCCGAGCCACGGCAGCACGTCGATCGGCACCAGCGGACCCTCACCGCTCGCATGCATCACGGCGGCGACGCCGATCGCGACGGCGCCGCCGATCAACGCGCCGAGCACGCCGAACAACAACACGAGTTGGCGCGTCACGATCATCGAGCCGGCGAACAGCAACGCGAGCGCGACGCACGCGGCGCCGATCTTCGTCAGTTCCGCGACCACGACCGCGTCGAAGAATCCGGAGCCATTCGCGTCGACGATCGTCGATGCGAACAGTGCGGTCGCGGTCGCGTTCAACACGCCGAGCGCGAGCACGACGAGTCCGGCGATCGCGAGATGCCAGCGCGTCCCGCGCGAGGCCGCGAGATCGACGACGCGGCCGAACATGAAGCGCATGAACCTGCCGCCCTTGGTGTTCCAGAACCCGTCCCACGCCGCCAGGCACAGGAACGCGAACACGTCGCGCAAGGTGACCTTGCCTTCGGTCAACGGCGCCCAGTACGCCTCGTAGAGATGCAATTCGCGTGGCTTCGGGAGTCCGCGCGTCAGCGCGACTTCGACGCGCGGCAGATCCCGAGTTCCGACGCGGGCGAGTCGGACGGCGTTCGTCGCGAGTGGATCGTCGCGCGTGAGGCCGTGCGCGAACGCGTCGAGCGTCTCGAACGGAAGCTGTTGCCCGATTCCGTGCACGACGATGACCGCCGTGTTGCCGAGTGGCGGGGTCGGCGGGACTGGTGGGACCGGGGGGACAGGAGCGATCCCGGCGATCTCCGCGGCGACCGTCGCGAGGGGTTCCACGACGGCGGAATCCGCGGCGGCCGGCGGCAAGACCGTCGGCGGCTTGCGCTTCGGATCGTGCTTGTCGGGCCGTTTCATCGTGCGTTCTCCCCGCGGGCGGCTCACGCGCCTCGATGCCATCGACGCGCGGACGTCGACCGGCCGACGCCGCACATCGGCATGCGGCCCCGACGCGTCGTCCGAGACGACAACGATTCGACCCGGCACTCCCCGCCAAGGAAATCCACGAGTCGGTCCGCGGCGGCGGCAGCCGCCGTACGCACCGATGACTCGGCCATGCTCGGCCCCAACGACCATTCAATTTCGGCGACTGCCGTCGCCGAGCAACACCTGGTGAGGCCGAGAACGTGAGTCCATCGGGTCGATTCACGATCTCTCACTCCGGCTGCGTCAGCACTTCCGCGCAGAACATCGCGCGCGGATCACCGCGCTCGGCGAGCGTTCGCGACAGCAGTGCGATGGTGCGACGCACGGGGCCGCGATGCACTTCGAGTTCCTCGCGCACGACGATCACGTCCTGGTCGAGATCGACCATCGTGTCGTCGAGCAGCACGCGCAGCGGACCGACGTTCTTCGCCAGTTCGATCGTGATCGCTTGTCCCGAGTGCGTTGCGATCACGCGCGCCTTCGGATCGGGGCGATCGACGGCGAGCCAATACGAGCGGTCGTGGACGATGTCGTCCTGCTCCCAGACGATGCGCGTCGGCCGCGGGTCCCGCGTGTGCGAAGCCATCCACGGCAACGCGACGCGCTCCTCGCGATCCATCCAATGGCCTTTGCCCGCGTGCACCTGCACTTGGTGCAGGTAGCCACCGGGGTCCGCGGCAGCCAGTTCGTCGAGTCGCTCACCCCATTGCGCGGCGATCGCGTTGCGCTTGTAGGCCGCGTCGTCGGCGCCGACGTGCAGCGCGAACGGCACGTTGCGCATGCCGATCGGCTTGGTCTCGTTGGGATGTCCCGCGAACATGCCCGCGGCCGCGAGGCGATCCGAGAGTCGCGGTGCGAGTTGGTACACGCCGTCGCCGCCGGCGCTGTAGCCGAGCAGGTACACGCGATTCGGATCGACGTCCTCGAGCACGACCAGGTCTTCGATCAAGCGCGCGAAGAACGCGTCGACGTGTGCTTCGTGCCACAGATTCCACGTGTCCGTCGGCGCACGCGGCGCGAGGTAGATGCCCTCGTCGAGCGTGTACAGGCGCTTCTGGTTCTCGAACTGTTGCTCGTTGACCTCGGGCGGAGCACCGCCGCCGCCATGCATCGAGATCCACAGCGAGCGGCCGTTCTGCGGCTTCTCACCGAAGGTCTTGAACCAGAACCGCATGGTCTGGTCGCCGAGGGTGATCGCGCCGGCATCGATCTCGGCGGCACGCTCCCGGCGGATCGCGTCGGCGTGCGCGCCCCAAAGCAGCGTGGCGGCTTCCGCGGCCTCGGCCTTCGACAACGCGCGTTGCGCGAACTCCTGCGCAGCGACGCCCTCGAGTCCCTGGCGTTCGAGATGGACCCGCAACGCGTCGATCGCGGACCCCGTCGGCGGCGGGGCCGCGACCGCCCGATACGCCACATCGACGAGTTGCTCGTCGCGTTCGACCGTGAACGTCGACGGTTCACTGCCGTGAGGCAGGACCGTGACCGTCGCTCCGAGCGCGAGGACCGCAGTCACGTGATCGTTCGCGTCGGCGGTTTCGTCGCGGCTCGAGCCCTCGAACAGCGTCTTGCCGTTCGCGTCGCGCAGCGTCAGCGGGATGGCTTTGCGCTCGGTCCCGTCACGCACGCGCACGAACACGCGCGCGCAACCGGCGGGAACGACGGGTTCCGTGCGCGCGTAGCGTTCGGTGACGTCGATGGCGCGGATCGTCGTGTTCGACGGCTCCCAGACCAGCGGGAACGAATGCGGCGAGTCGTTCCAAGTCACGGCGAACACGCCGTACTTCGGATCGCCGGCCTTCGCCGTCTTGGCGCGGTTCTTGAACCAACCGCGATCGAGCTTGCGACCGGTCGGCTCGGCCGCGCCCGTGAAATGCCAGCCGTCGTCCCAGACCTCGACCCACGAGTGGTTGCCCGAATCGTCCGACCACGACGCGGTCCCGACGAAGCGTGCGGGGACGCCGACCGCGCGACACGCGTCGATCAGCAGGATCGACAGACCGGAGCACGACGCGAGGCCGGTCTCCATCGATTCGTACGGGCTCTGTTGCGCCTTCTTGCGCTTCGTCGAATAGCGGACGTTCACGACGTCGAAGATCGAGCGGTTCAGTCGCGTCGCGGCTTCGCCGGCCGTCTTCGCGTCGGCGACGAGCGGCAGGAAGCGCTCGCGGAAGTCCTCGCGCCACAGGTCGCGCCGCTCGTCGACGCTCGCGTACGGCAGGATCGCGTCCTGGAACACGTCGTGTGGGACTTCGGCGTGCCATGGGGCGGCGCGCCAACTCTCGTACGCGAGCGTGCAGTGTTCGATCAGGAACGTGCTCGTCAGCGTCGAGCGATCGGCCGCCGGCATGTGCGCGATCAACCAACGCATGCCTTCGCGTTGATCGTCGGCGACGCCTTCGATCGCGCGTTCGAGTTCGACGCGATTCGCGCCGGCATCGACGAGCGCGGCCTCGAGTGCGTCGGACGGACCGTCGGCGGTGGACGCGAGGCCGGAACCGAGGACGACGACGAAGGCGAGCGGGCTTGGGTGGAGCATGGCGGCGGAGGGTAACAGCCCGCCGAGGGACCGCTTTTCGCAAAGTCCTCGACGGGCCGTCCCCCTGCCGCAGGCCGCCGGGATCAGCCGTCCTTCTTGGTGCCGTCCGCGGGACCGTCGTCGTCGTCGTCCGTCGTCGTCGTCGCTCTCGTCTTCCGTCTCGAGGATCGTTCCGGTCGCCGGATCGAGTTCGACCTCGAGCACCTTGCCGTCCTTCAACACCGTGACCTCGAGTTCGAGTTCGGTGCCCTCGAGTTCGAACTCGGCTTCGACGGCGACTCCGCCGACTTCCTTCTGCGCGATCTCGATCGCGCGCGCGAGAGACGTCTTCGAGGCCGCCGCGGCCTTCGCCAACGCGGCGACGCGATCCGCTCTGGCCTTCTTGCGCGCCGCGGCGGCCGCCGCGGCGTCGTCTTGGGCGAAGAGCCCCGAGCTGAAGCAACCGGCCGCGACACACAGTCCGAGCAGGGACAGACACCAAGTCATCGTTCGCATCGTTCGATCTCCTACAGCAGCATCGCGCGAAACGCAGCCGCTTGCCGCGTCGTGCGGGCGTTGTAGATGGCGCATGGACTCGGCGATCCTGATTCCTCGCTGACAACGACGTCAGGCGGAGGTCGCAGCCTTCCGTCGCCGCCTGACACGGATGTCAGTCGCCGGAAAGGTGCGGGGGGACGATGCGGCGTCGTATCGTGCGCTCCGTGCGGATCCTCATCATCGAAGACGAACGCAAGGTCGCGGACGCGCTGGCGCGCGGCTTCCGCGGCGAGGGACATGACGCGGTCGTCTCCGCGTCCGGCGAGGACGGCTTCTTCCGCGCGACGACGGAGATGTACGACGTCATCGTGCTCGACCTCAATCTGCCGGGTCGAGACGGTCTGCAGATCCTCGAGACGCTGCGCGCACGAGGGAACGCCGTGCCGGTCGTCGTCGTCACGGCACGCGACGCGGTCGACGATCGCGTGCGGGGGCTCGACCTCGGCGCCGACGACTACTTGGTGAAGCCGTTCTCGTTCGCGGAGCTGTCCGCACGGGTCCGCGCTCTGCTGCGGCGCGGCCGCTCGGATCAGGTGCTGCGCTTGTGCGTCGGCGATCTCGAGCTCGATCTGGTCACGCGACGCGTCTCTCGCGCGCGTCGACCGCTCACCCTCACGGCTCGCGAGTTCGAGCTCCTCGAGTACCTGATGCGTCACACCGGTCACGTCGTCTCGCGCGCGATGCTCGCTCGCGACGTTTGGGGCGAGAGCGAAGTCGGAGGCGGGCGGGCCACGCCGATCGACAACGTCATCGACGTCCAGATCGCGCGGTTGCGCAAGAAGGTCGACGAGCCGTTCGCGAGGCGCTTGGTGCACACGCTGCGCGGCGTCGGGTTCGTGCTCGGCGAGAACGCGCCATGAGCGCCGGGCCGCGTCGTGTGCGCTTGCGCCTCGCGGCGTGGTCGACGGCCGTGTTCGCGTTCGTGCTGATCGCGGTGGGATTCGTGGTCGCGTCCGCGTTCACGCGTGCACTCGTCGGCCAGGCCGAGGAGCGCGTGGACGCGCACGCGCGACGATTCGAACGACTGCTGCGCGACGAGCTGGACGGCCGGACCGACGTCGAAGAACTCGTCGACGAGTTGCGTGAGGAAGCGGACCTCGCGTGGTACGCGGTGCAGGTCGCAGGATGGCCACGCATCGCGAGCGCCGAGTGGGAGCGCGCGCGCGACGCCCGACTCGACGCGCGCGTCGGCGCCGATGGCACCGGTGCGGCCCCGACGGACGACGTGATCGCGGTCGCTTCGGATCTCGCGTTGCGCGTCGCGTCGCGCTCGTTCGCGGTCGGCGACGTCGGTGTCCGGTTCGCGGTCGGGATCGACGAGCGTCCGGTGCGCGAGTCGCTGGCGTCGTTCCGCGCGATCCTGTGGATCGTGGGTCCATTGGCGCTGATGGTCGCGTTCGTCGGCGGGTATTGGCTCGCGGGCCGACTGCTCGCGCCCGTACGCGTGCTGGCCGAGGCCGCGGAGCGCATCACCGTCGATCGGTTGCGCGAGCGCTTGCCCGTGCGCGGCGAGTCCGACGAGTTCGACCGCGTGGCCATGGCGTTCAACGCGGTGCTCGTTCGACTCGAGGCGGCGTTCGAGCGCCAGCGCCGGTTCACCGCCGATGCGTCCCATGAGCTGCGGACGCCGTTGACCGCGATGCGGACGGTCGCCGAGGTCGAGCTGCGCGAGCGCCGCGCGGGCGAACCGGTGGCCACGCGGGAGGCGTTGTGCAGCATGCTCGAGGAGATCGACCGGCTGACCACGCTGATCGATCGCCTGTTGATGTTGACGCGCGCCGACGCGAACGTCGCGCCGGCGCGGCTCGAGTCGGTGGATCTGACGAGGGTCGCGCGCGACGTCGCCGCGACACTCGAGCCGATCGCGGACGAGCGTGGCATCGAACTGACGTGCGCGGGCGATCGCGCGGTCGTCGCGCTCGCGGACCCGGACGGCACACGTCGATCCGTGTTGAACCTCGTCGACAACGCGCTGCGCCATACGCCGCGCGGCGGGCGAGTCACGATCCGCTGCGCGACACGGGGATCGCAGGCGACGATCGAGGTCGCGGACACCGGCGTGGGGATCGCCGCAGAACACCATGAGCGCGTGTTCGAACGCTTCTTCCGAGCCGATCCGTCGCGCACGAGCGCGACCGACGGTCGCGGGGCCGGGCTGGGTCTCGCGATCGCGAAGGCCGGCGTCGAAGCCTGCGGTGGCCGGATCGAACTCGCCAGCGAGCTCGGTCGCGGCGCCACGTTCACGATCGTGTTGGCCTCCGCGCCGCCCGTTTGACGGTCGAGCAGCTCGAGGATTCGCGCGACCGGCTTGACCCGAGTCGGCGACTTCGACGATCCTGTGCGCCGCTCGCTCCCGCGTCTTGCGCCCTCCCCGGCTCTCCCTCTCTCTCCCGCACCCGAGGTCCACGCATGTCCCGCACTCGTCTCGCGCCGTTCGCGGTCGCGCTGGCCGCCCTCGTTCCGTTCGCCGCGAGCGCGCCCGCGCAGACGCAGATCGTGTTCACCGAGTACGCGTTCAACAACCCGAAGATCAAGGCGATGGACCTGAACGGGCAGAACGTGTTCGAGCCGTTCACGATCCCGACGTCGTTCTGGGTGCCGCTCGACCTGACCTTCGACGTCGCCAGCGGGCAGTTCCTGTGGGCCGACTACGCGGGCACGAATCGGATCCTGCGCGCGCAGTCGAATGGAGCGGGCTTGACGACGGTCGTGACGACCAGCGGCGGAGCGCGCGGTCCGCGCGTCGACGCGCAAGGCCGGCTCTATTACGTCGACGGCAACACCCTGCGCCGCGTCAACGCGAATGGCAGCGGCATGCAGATCCTGTTCACGGCGCAGCAGAGCTTCCCGCTCGGTTGTCCGCTGGTCGACGCGACGAACGGTCACGTCTACGTCGGCGCGGACGGCACGATCCGCCGCTTCGATCTCGACGGCTCGCACCCAAAGACCGTCGTCACCGGGATCAGCATCGCGCGCACGCTGCAGCTCGACGTCGCGAACGGCTTCATCTACTGGATCGACACCGACACGATCACGGACCACATCGCTCGCGCGCGACTCGACGGCACGCAGCCGAGCGTCGTCATCGACAACACGCCGGCCTTCGTGCAATCGCCGGGCATGAACGGTTTCGTCATCGACCCCGCCAGCGACTCGATCGTCTACAGCGACGACCTGTTCTCCGACCACATCGTGCGGACGAAACTCGACGGCTCGAATCCCGTCGTGCTCTACCAGAGCACCGGCGGTCTCAGTCCGTCGGGTCTCACGCTCGACAGCGGTCCGGTGGTGCAGCCGATGGCGGACTGCAACGGCAACGGGATCGCCGACGCGACCGACCTCGTGAGCGGCTTCTCCCAAGATTGCAACGGCAACGGCTTCCCCGACGAGTGCGAGGAGAACCCGTGCCCGACACCGACGTACTTCCTCGATCACGGTTCGAATCCGGTGCCGCCGAGTCGCACGCTGGGTTGCTCGTCGACGGCGCAGAACACGTGCTTCGATGTGTTCCAGCCGTTCGACGTGCCGGCGCCGGGCGTCTCGCTCGGTTCGCTCGAGCTCGACGGTTGGACCGCGAACTACGGGTTCGGTAGCGGTTTCACGGCGACGTTGTTCCCCGACGACGGCTCCGGACAGTTCCCGAACGAGTCGGCTCCGATCGTCGCGGCCGCGATGCAATTCCGCTTCAACCCGAACACGATCAACTGGGTGACTGCCGACTTCTCCGCCGCGCTCTTGCCCGGTCGCTACTGGGTGCGCCTGACCGCGAACGAGCCCGCGTACCACGCCGGCGTGAACATCGGCACCAGCGGGTTGCTGCAGTCGAAGCAGCGCAGTGGCCTCGGCACTTGGTTCACCGGTTCGCCCATCGCGATGCGCCTGGCGACAACGCCGCTCGCCGCATCGCCGCCGCAACTGTCGCTCGCGGCCGGCGGCATCCAGGACTTCGTGCTCGACGCGGGCTTGCAGCACGCGAACAAGGCGTACTGGTTGCTCGGTTGCGTGACCGGGTCGTCACCCGGCTTGCCGTTGAACTCGCAGTTGACGTTGCCGCTGAACTACGACGCGTACCTGCTGCTTCTGCTGCAGAACCCGAATGCTCCGCCGCTGTTGAACGCTTTCGCGACGCTGGACGGCAGCGGCAAGTCGACCGCGCAGTTCACGCTGCCGAGCAACAGCCCGCCGATCCTCGTCGGTCTGACGTTCCACCACGCTTACGTGGTGCTGTCGCCGACGAACGCGCCGGAGTTCGTCAGCAACGCGGTCGTGCTCGAACTCGCTCCCTGACGAGACCGAACGCGACGGCGTTCACGACGACATGAAGCCGACGTCGTCCAACGTCTCCTTCGTGTCGTTGTGCGAGTGCGTGAAGCCGCGCTGTCGTTCCAGCGCGATCGTCTCGCGCGCACGGAGCGCGACGATGTACGCCCGCCGCCAGCCCGCGGTCGAGTTGCCGCCCGAGCCGTGCGCGACGCGTTCGTTGTGGACCGTGATGTCGCCGCGTGCGATCTCGGCCCACGCGACGCGGTCCTTGGCCTCGTCGACGTCGGCGACGAGCGTGTGCGACTTGCCGCGATCGTCGAGCAGCGGGCGATGCGTCCGCAACGTCGGCTCGAGGTGCGATCCCGGCACGAAGCGCATGCAGCCGTTCTCGCGCGTCGACGCGTCGATCGCGAGCCAGCACGTCGCGGTGCGCAGATCGCGCGTGATCGGCCAGTACGCGAGGTCCTGGTGCCAGTGGAACACCGCGTCGGTCTTGAACGGCCGTTTCGCGAGCAGTTGGTCGTAGTCGATCGCCATGCCCTCGCCGCACAGTTGGCGCGCGATCGACGCGGCGCGACGCTCGTAGACGTTGCCCTGCCATTGCGGGTGGTAGACGCGCGGCAGCATGACGTTGACGATCGCGTACTGATCGACGGGCCGGTCGTAGTCGCCGGCCATGTCGCAGAAGTCCTTGCCCGGGACGACGATGTCGCGACGCAGGAAGCGGTCGTAGGTCGCCTCGATCGAGCGCACTTCGTCCTCGGACAGGACGCCGCGCAGATGCACGAAGCCGTCGTCGCGGAAGCGGCGGATCTCGTCCTCCGACACCGAGTAGTCGTCGCCGTGGCGACGATCCGAACCCGACGTTACGACGGTCATCGTTGCGGTCCTTTCGCTGGCCGCGGACGAGCTTCCGCGCGCCAGTTTTCGATCGCGAGCCGATCACCTCTTGTGCGGCTCGCGTGCGGTCGGCAGCGTACACGCCCCGCTTCGAACCCAGACCGCTCCCCGATCTCCGGAAGGAGGAACCATGAAGGCTCTCCGCGAACTGCTGATCCTGACCACGACGGCCATTCTCTGCCTGCATCCTCTGAGTGCCGCGACGGCGCAGGACCCCGCGACCCCGCCGCCGACCGCGAAACCGGCGCAGCCCGATCCGCGCGCCGCGTTGGCGAAGATCCAACGCATGCTCGAGAACGAGCAGTTCGCCGACGCCGCGCCGCTGGCCAAGGCGCTGGTCGACGCCGATCCGGGGTTGTTCGACGCATGGTTCGCCCTCGGTTACGCACTGCATGCGCAGGGCAAGATCGACGAGGCGTTGCCGGCTCACCTCGAAGCGGCCAAGTCGCCGGTGCGCGGCACCGCGTCGGTGGCGCACTACAACGCCGGCTGCGCGTACGCGTTGAAGGGCGACAAGGACAAGGCGATCGAGCAACTCACGTTCGCGGTCGACAAGAAGGTCAACGCGCAAGCCGGTTTCGAGACGGACCCGGATCTCGCGAGCCTGGTGTCCGATCCGCGCTTCGTCGCGCTGCTCGAGAAGCGTCGCGGTGGTGGCGCGGCAGCGAAGCCGGACCGTGCCCCTGAAGTCCAGACGATCGCGTACACGAGCGACCGCCGTGGTTCGCGCATGGTGTGGTTCGGCGCGAAGGGCGCCGCGCAGATGCACCTCGATTGGTCGACGGTCGCGTGGCGGGACGCGTACGCGAAGGCATACGACGGCGGCACGTTCGCCGGACAGCGCTGGCGACTCGGCAAGGACTTCTGGACCACGTTCGACACCAACGTCCAGGTCAGTGTCGGTGCGGTCGCGATCCCGGCTGGCGCGTGGTTCCTGACGATGACGCAGCGCGACGGCAAGGTGATGCTGCAGTTCAACGACCCGGCGAAGCTGCGCGCGGCGAAGCTCGACGCGTTCGTGGCCGATCAACTGCCGGCGCCCGCGTACGAGGCCGCGATGGAACTCGTGCGTGACGACGCGAACTCGACGAAGGAACTGACGCTCGAACTCGTGCCCGGCGCCACGCCGATGACGGCGACGTTCGACGTCAAGTTCGGCCCGTTCCACCTGAAGGCGCCGATCGACGCACGCGCCGAGTGATCCCGATCGGCTGACGTCGCGGCAGCCCCTGGGGGGTTCCCCGGCGGCCCTGCACCGATTCGAAGCGCGCCCGACGGCGCGACTGCATGGCACACTGCGCCTCGGCGCGCTGAACCATGCCGTCGCGCCGTCGTCCGTTCGTCGACCCGCTCGAGCGCCATCGCAGCGTTCCATCGACGCGGGTCGTCCTTCGCGCAAAGTGCCGGGAGTTCCGCGAGTTCACCGATGTCGTCGCGATTCGACTCGACCTGCTGGACCGTGGTGATCGGCGCCGCTCGCGGCGATCCGCAACTGCGGGACGTGTTCTGTCGACGCTACGAACCCGTGATCCGCGCCTATCTCGCCACGCGCTGGCGCATCGGGTCCGATCGCGAAGAAGTCTCCGATGCCACGCAGGAAGTGTTCTTGCAGTGCCTGCGCGCCGACGGGGCGCTCGAGCGGCTCGACCCGACGCGGCCCGGAGGCTTGCGCGCGTTCCTCTATGGGGTGACCGCGCGGGTCGCGGCCGTGCTCGAACGGCAACGCACGCGCTGGAATCGGTCCAATACGCGACCGGCGTTCGACCCCGACGCGATCGAGCGCTCCGATGCCACGCTGTCGGCCGCGTTCGATCGGGCTTGGGCCGCGATGATCGGCCGCGAGGCCCGCCGGCTGCTGGTCGCGCGCGCGGCCAAGGGTGGCGAAGCCGCGCGGCGCCGCCTGTTCTGTCTGGAACAGCGCTACTTCCACGGCAGGCCGCCGCGCGAGATCGCGGTCGCGCTCGGCATCGATGCGCAGCGCGTCAGCGAACACTTGCATGATGCGAAGGGGGAGTACCGCGCCGCCCTGCTCGAAGTGATGGCCGGTTACTTCCCCGAGGCCAGCGAGAAGGAGCTGTCCGAACGCTGCGCAGAACTGGCGCGCCTGCTGTGAGCCCACCTCGATCGCTCCGGAGCCGTTGCGTTCTCGGTCGGGCCAAGAGTCGCAACGCCATGCGGGCAGCCGCGTTCGACGCGGTCGCGCGCCCCCGGACTCGCGCGCGAACCGCGGATTCCGTACCCAGGAATCCCGCGGTCGAGCAGAGATGCGGACGATCCCCCGGATCGCATCGATGAGCACGCACGAACCCGACCACGACGACGGCTTCCTCGAACGCTTCCTCTCCTCCGCCTTTTCGGTGGCGGAGCCGGACGCCGCTGACGCCATGGACGCGGACGACGCGGCGGCGCACGAGGCCGATCGCGACGAGCCGATCCCGGCTCGGGTCGGGCGCTTCTTGGTCCAGGACGTCTTGGGCGAAGGCGGCAGCGGCCGCGTGCTGCGCGCCCACGATCCGGCGCTCGGCCGCGACGTTGCGTTGAAGGTCGTGCGCGCGTCGCTGGCGTCGGACCAGGCGGCGTGCGAGCGCTTCGTCGCCGAGGCCCACGTCTGCGCCGGCTTGCAACATCCGGGCATCGTGCCGATCCACGAGTTCGGTCGGCTCGAAGACGGCCGGCCGTACTTCGCGATGAAGATCGTCGAAGGTCAGACCTTCGCCGAGCTGATGCGCGGCGCGACGCGTGGCGCGGCTGCGCGCGGCTTCGTCGAGATCTTCGAAAAGGTCTGTCAGACGCTCGCGTTCGTCCATGCGCATGGCGTGCTGCATGGCGACCTCAAGCCGCACAACGTCATGGTCGGCGCCTTCGGCGAAGTGCAGGTCATGGACTTCGGTTTCGCGCGCCATGCGGCGCCGGGCCTCGGCACGAGCGCGCCCGCCACGCCGATCACGCCCATCGCGACGCGCCCGTGGAATGTCGAACGCGCCGGCGACTCGAGCGCTGAGGGTTCGAGTTCGCGCATCCGCATCGGCGGCACGCTCGCGTACATGGCGCCCGAGCAAGCGCGTGGCGACGACGTCGCGGTCACGACGCGCACCGACGTGTTCGGCCTCGGCGCGATGCTGTGCGAGATCCTGACCGGCAAGCCGCCGTATCGCGCGAACACGCGCGCCGAGCTGATGCTGCAAGCGTCGAAGGGCTGGCTCGACGACGCTCGTGAACGCTTGACTCGATGCGATGCCGAACCCGAACTCGTCGAACTCGCGATCGCCTGCCTCGCCGTCGACCCGGCCGCTCGCCCCGTCGATGCGAAGGCCGTCGCGGCGGCCGTGTCGGCACACCTGCGGTCGCTGGCGAAGCGCGCGCGCGACGCCGAACTCGAAGCCGAGAAGGCACGTGCGGTCGCGGCGCACGAGGCGCGGTCGCGACGGCTCACGCTGGCGTTGTCGCTCGCCGTGCTGGTCGCGGTCGTGGTGCCGGCGACCCTGATGTTGTTCGCCGCGCACGAGCGCGACGAACGGCGCGGCACGGCGGAGCATGCGGTCGGCGCCGCGCTCGAGCGGGCGCGTCTGCTGGCGGCCGACGCGCGGCAAGCGAGCGTCGACGTCGACAGCGCGTGGGACAAGGCGTTCGAAGCTGCGCACGCGGCGACCGCGCTCGCTGCGGGGCCCGACGTCGGGGAGCAGACCCGCGCCACGGCGCTCGATCTCGAGAACGGAGTCGGTCGTGAGCGCGACGACGCGGCGGCCAAGGCGCGCATCGTCGCGCGCCTCGCGGAACTGCGTCCGCACGGGCGCGTCGACGCGCCGGCGGCTCTCGACGCGAAGTACCGCGCGGCGTTCGCCGAGTTCGGGATCGACCTCGGCGCGTCCGAACCCGAGGCGGCCGCGCGCGTGATCCGCGAGGACCGGGCGCGCGACGTCTTGGTCGATGGGCTCGACGATTGGGCGTGGTTGCAGCGCCGCCACGGCGTGCATGACGCACGAGCGTGGATCGCGACGATCGAACTCGCGTTGCGCGCCGACGACGACGCGTTGCGTTCGCGCGTGCGGCGAGCGGTGCTCGAGAACGCGCCGAAGCGGCTGTTGGAGATCGCCGGTGAAGCCGGCCTCGCGGTCGCGCCGGCACGGTCGTTGGTGTTGCTCGCTCGGGCACTGGCGGAGACCAATCAGCGCGAAGACGCCATTCGCGTGTACCGCGTCGCGAGCTTCCGTCATCCCGACGACGTCCACCTCAGTCACGATCTCGCCGCGCAGCTCGGCCTGCTCGAGGATCCGCCGCTCGGGGAAATCACGCGGCTGTACTCGATGGCGTTGGCGGCGCGGCCGGACGATGCCCACATCCTGACCGACCTCGGCCGCGCGCTGCTGTTGCGCGGGGAGCGCGCGAACGCGGTGACGGTCATGGAGCGCGCCGCGGCTCTCGCGCCCGACGATGCGCGTGCCCACATGCTGCTCGGGATCGCGCTCGCGCAGCTCGGACGAGTCGAGGACGCACTCACGCCGCTGGCTCGCGCGGTCGAGCTCGGGCAGTCCGTCGCGGTCGTCAATCTCGAGGACTCGTACGTGCGCCTCGGGCGCGTCGACGAAGCCCGCGCCGCAGTGCGCGTCGCGGCCGTGAAGGCGACGGATCCCGCGATCGTGTTGCACTGCGGCGTACGCTCGATGCAGATGCGCGACTTCGAGACCTGCAAGACGGCGATCGATCGCACCTTGTCCGCGCTGCCCGATCACGCCGGTGCGCTGCAGTTGAAGGCGACGCTCGCGCTCGAGAACGGCAAGAACGGCGAGGCCAAAGCGCTGCTGGAGCATCTGCGCGAGTCGTCGCCTCGCGCCGCGCTGACCGATGCGGCGCGCGAGATGCAGTTCACGCGTCTCGTCGACGAGTCGGTCGCGGCGCAGGCCGAGATCGAGGTGCAGCCGGAGCCGGACTTCGACGCGATGAACGCCTACGACATCGGCGTTCGCTCGGTGGTGGCCTTCCGCATCGGGCGCATCGAGTGGGCCGCGCGTGGGTTCGCGGCGCTCGAGGGACGTGCCTGGAAACCTGACGCCGTCAGCGGGTTCCATCCCGCCGCCGCTCTCGCATGCGCGCAGTACGCGGCCCAGGTGCCCGCGAGCGAACGTGCCGAGTGGAACGCGCGCGCGGTCGCATACGTCGTCGCGGCGGTCGACGAGCTCACGCAGTCCGTCGAATCCGACAGCCTCGAAGTCCGCGACGCGATCCGTGCGCTCGATGTCGTCGCGCGGTCCGCGGACGTCGTCACCGCGCGCGAGGCGTTGCCGTCGGGCGACGCGGCGGGCAAGGCCATGGACGATGCGGTCGCAGAAGCCATGGCGAAGTTCGTCGACGAGGCGTGCCGCGTCGACGCGTGAGCCCTTCGCGATCGCTCGATCGAGCGACGAACGGGTGACCGCCGCGATGAGGCGATCACCCGTTCTCGTCATCGACGCGTTCGTGGCGGTGTCGCCGCCGCACCATCCGGCGAGATCAGGACGCGCGTGCGGAGCGCAACTCGTCGAACTGCGACGACAGCTTCGCGAGCGCTTCGTTCTGGATCTGCCGCACGCGTTCGCGGGTCAGGCTGAGCTCGGCGCCGATTTCCTTCAGAGTGCGCGGCCCGTGTGGATCGAGACCGAAGCGCAACATCAGGACGTGACGTTCGCGGTCACCGAGTACGTCGAGTGCGGCGCGCAGGCGGACGAGGTCCGAAGCGAGGTCGATCGAGGCTTCGGGATCTTCGGCGTCGTCGTGCGCACCTTCGATGCGCGTCGTTCCTCGACCGTCCGTCTCGGAACCCGATTCGATCCGGGTCACCGCGACGGCGTGCCCGATCGAGCGCGCGCACTGGTTCGAGATTCCGAGGTGCCCGGCGACTTCCGAGAGCATCGGCGATCGCGACAAGCGAGCCTCGAGCTCAGGCATCGCGCGGCGCCATTTGCGCACGCGTTCGGACAGGTAGTTCGGCAAGCGGATCAACGAGGCGTTGCGCGTCAGCGCCTTCTGGATCGACTGGCGGATCCACCAAGTCGCGTACGTCGAGAAGCGACAGCCGAACTCGGGGTCGAACAACGTGACGGCTCGCAACAGACCGAGGTGCCCTTCACCGATGAGGTCGGCGAGAGCCATGCCACGGCCCTGGAACCGTTTGGCGATCGACACCACGAGCCGAAGGTTGCTGACGATCATGCGCCGTCGAGCATCCGGGTCACCGGCACGTGCATGCCGAGCGAACTGGACCTCTTCGGCCGCCGTCAGCAGTGGGTGGCTACTGATCTCGCGGTAGTGCAGATGGATTTCGGGATCGGCGATCATTGCAGCGGGATTTCCGGGGCCGTTCCGGGCAACCGGGCGGGGGGGCGATAGCCGAGAGGTGGAGGCCAGACAAGGCCTGTGCGGCCGGCACCATGGGGCCGCAGGGCGGCGGCCCCCTGGACCCCCGCGCCTTGGAACCGCAGGACTACGTCGAGGGAGTGAAGGAACGGGACTTTGGTCCGCGCGACGGCCCCCTCGAAGCGCAGACCGCGCGCTTGATGGGGGTGCTGTTTGGGGTTGCCGCGCTCGCCCGCAGGGGCGGGTGGTTTTGGAGTCCTTGGTCGGCGTCCGCCCACGGGATGCCGCGCGCGGCGCTGGCGCGCGAAGCGAGGGGCCGTCGCGCGGCTGACGGGGATTGGTTTTGGGATGGGCAGGGGCTTGCCGCGAAGGGGCCGGAGGGAATTTCGTGGATGTGGGGCCTTCTTCTTGGGGATGCGGCCGCGGGCGGCCGCGCCTTTAGGTTTCGCGGGCGAAGCCCGCGTTCTGTGGAGTAAGAGGAGCCGTCGCGACCGAAGGTCGCGACGGACCGTGGGTTGGGTGCAGGCCGAGGTCTTGGCCCGGGCCTTGGCCCGGGCCGCCACCCGCCACCCGGGCCTTGGCCCGGGCCGCCACCCGGGCCGTCACCCGGGCCGCCACCCGGGCCGCCACCCGGGCCGCCACCCGGGCCGCCACCCGGGCTGGCACCCGGGCCGTCACCCGGGCCGTCACCCGGGCCGCTTCTGGTGTTCTGCCGGGCGCCTTCAGAACTCGACGTTGCCGAGCAGCAGGAAGCGCAGGTTCGTTTTCTCACCCTCGCCGTCGTAGGCGAACAACAACGGGCGGTCGAAGAGTGACGGCAGGATCTGCCAGCTCACCGTGTCCTTGCGCTGGTTCTGGCCCCAACTGAACGCCAAGTCCCACAGCAGCGAAAACGCGTCGTCGTCGTCGGGCGCGTGCTCCCACGTGATCGAGTGGAACAGCATCGACAGCGACCAGGCCGAGTCGAGCTTGCGCACTTGCAGTGCGAACGGAACGTAGAAGTCGAAGGGTGTGTCCTCGTCCTCGGGCGTGACGCCGTCGTGGAGCTTCTTCACCTTCACCGCGAGTCGCCATTGCGCCGCGGACTGCGTGTACCCCTGCGCGAGCAGTTCCTTTTCGATGCCCGGCATGTGCGCGCCTCCCCACGGCAGCACGATGCGTTGGCCGGTGCGTTCGGCGGCGAACTCCGCGATGCGCTTCAGTACTTGGACGTTGCGCGCTTCGAGCACTCCCGGGAGCAAGAGGTCCGGGCCGTCCTCGTCCTCGTCTTCACCCTCTTCCTTCGCCTCCGCGGCATCGCCGGAGCTGCTCTCGGCCGTCGCTGCGTCCTGCGCTTCGGCGCCCTTCTCCTTCTCCTTCGCGGCGGCTTCCTCCTTCGCCTTCCGCTTGCCGTCGTGTTCGACCAGAGCGGACATGAACACGTGGCGGAAGCCGGCCTCGTAGCCGTCGTGCGCGAACAGCGGGTACGAGAGCGTTTCGAACACGTAGCTGACCGCGTTCATCGTCTCCAGGCCGACCACGGTGAACGGGAACAGCGCGAGCTGCACCGCCGGCGTGTACCACGGCATCTGGCCCTTGAACTCCTCGAGCGAGAGATCGCCGCTGCGAGCGTTCTTGCCCGGAACGATCACTTCGCCTTGTTGTGCGTAGCCGCCGAGCGCGGCCCAACGTGGGTAGTTCGAGAACAGGTAGGTCGTGATGAGCTTCATCGGCCCGAGGTTCGACGACCCACCGATGCCTTCGAGGAGGACGACGTCGGCCGCGTCCATCTCGGCTTGGACCGCGCGGTAATACTGCGCCTCCGCGATGTGGATCATCGGCACCAGCACGACCGTCGTGCCGTTCGTCGCATGCGTGAACTCGACCTGGCGCAGATAGACGTCGCCCTGCTCCTCCTCGTTACCGGTGTAGAAGTCGTAGCCCTTCTCCGGCAGCGGCACCTCGGTCTCGATCGCGGTGCAGGAAGCCAGTGCCACGACGCAGGTCGCGGCCAGGAACGAACGTGCGCGCATCGGGGTCTCCGTGAAGTCGACGATTCGAACGCGGCCGAGAATGGCGTCGGCCCGGCCGGGATGCAACTCGCGGTTGCCCAACTCCGTGCGCAAACGCGCCGAAGCCGACCGGTGCTCGGGGTCCCGGCGCAGGAAACGATGGCCTCGGCCGGGGGCGGGACTCGTGGCCCGCGACGCCGCCCGTTACTCTGGCACCCTCTCCCGCGGACGCTCTCTCGCCCATGGATGACCCGACTCCATCGAACCCCTCGCGATCGGCCTCGCGCGATCAACTCTCCGAGTTGGTCGTGCGGTGCCTCGAGCGCATGGAGAAAGAGGGCACGAAGGCGATCGAAAGCCTGTGCAACGAGTACCCCGAGCATTCGGAGGCACTGCGCGCGCAACTCGAGAACCTCGCGCGCATGGGCTTGCTCGACGATCCCGAGGCCGAGCCTCAGGACGGTGAGTTGCCCGAGCGTCTCGGCGAGTTCAAGTTGCTGCGGCGTCTCGGCGGCGGCGGCATGGGTGTCGTCTACCTCGCCGAACAGGAATCGCTGAAGCGCCAGGTCGCGCTGAAGCTGATCCGGCCCGAGCACCTCTACTTCCCGAAAGCGCGCGCGCGATTCGTGCGCGAGATCGAAGCGATCGCGCGGCTGTCGCACCCGGGAATCGTCCAGGTCTACGCCGCCGGCGAGACGCAGAAGATCCCGTTCTTCGCGATGGAGGTGATCGACGGCATCTCGATGCAGCAGGTCTTCGACGCGTTCGCGGGCCAGGACCCGCGCTCGTTGACGGGCACCGACGTCGTACGGCTCGTCCTCGGGCCGAACGCGACGCCCGAGCAGATCGAGCGGCATCCGTGGTCCGGCAAGACTTGGATCGTCACCGCATTGACGATCGCGAAGGGCGTGGCCGGAGCGCTCGCACACGCGCACTCGCACGACATCGTGCACCGCGACATCAAGCCATCGAACGTGATGCTGACGAAGGACGGTCGCGCGGTGCTGCTCGACTTCGGTCTGGCCACGACGACGACGGCGACGCGGCTGACCGTGACCGGCTCCGTCCTCGGCTCGGTCTATTACATGGCGCCCGAGCAGATCTCCGGCCGCGCCGAGACGCTCGACGTGCGCGGTGACGTCTGGGGCCTCGGCGTCGTGCTCTACGAGATGCTGACGCTGCATCTGCCGTTCCCGGGCGACGACGTCGATACCGTGCGTTCACGCATCCTGTTCGACGAGCCCAAGGCGCCGCGCGAGCACAACGTCGCGCTGTCGTGGGACGCCGAGACGGTCTGCACGGCCGCGCTCGAGAAGGATCCGGAACGCCGCTACGCATCGATGGACGCGTTCGCGCGCGACCTGAACAACGTGCTCGAGCTGCGCCCGATCGCGGCCAAGCGCGCGAGCGCACCGCGCCGCGTGCTGCGCTGGGTCCAGCGCCACAAGACCCAAGCGTTCGGCGTCGCGTTGGCGTTGGTCGTGTTCGTGCTCGGACCGCTGATCGTCACGCTCGTCGTGCTCGACAAGAACCGCGAGATCGAGGACGAGCGCAACGACGCGATCGCCGCGCGCAACGACGCGATCACGGCCAAGGACGAGGCCGATGCGCGCGCGCTCGAGATCGAGCAGGTCTTCGAGTTCCAGAAGCGCATGCTGACGTCGGCGCAGCCTGGCGAATCGGGCCGCGACGTCAAGGTCGCGACGATCCTCGAGGACGCGTCGAAGACGGTCGGATCGTCGTTCCCGGGCAAGCCGCGGATCGAAGCGGCGGTGCGCGGCATGCTCGGCGAGACGTGGCTCGCACTCGGTCTGCTCGACGAGGCCGACCCGCACCTCACGCGCGCGGTCGAGTGTTTCGACGAAGCCGGCGTCGGCGACAGCGAGAACGCGGCGATCGCGAAGGCGCGCCTCGGCACGCTGCGGTCGGAGCAAGGCAAGCTCGCCGACGCGCACGCGCTGTTGCAGAACGCGGCCGAGGCGCTCGACGTCCGCATCGGCGGAGTGCGCGACGCGCGCGTCGGTTCGGTGCTGATCGAACTCGCGAACATCTGCCGCGCCGAAGGCAAACTCGACGAAGCCGAAATGCACGCGAAGCGCGCGCTCGAGAACCTCGTGGAAACGCGCGGCGAGAGCGATCGCTTGACGCTCGGCGCTCGCGGCGTGCTGGTGCAGCTCATGTACTACCGCGGCGATTTCGAGCACGCCGAGGAGGAGAGCCGCAAGCTCGTCGACGCCAAGAGCGTCGCGATCGGCATCAATCACCCGGAGACGTTGATCACGCGCCAAACGCTGAGCGTGATCATCGAAGCGAACGGCAACAGCGAAGAAGCGATCGAGATCGGCACCGCGGTCGCGGCCGAGCAGGAGCGCCAACTCGGTGCGGACCACGCGGACTTGCTCGCGACCTTGAACTCGCTGGCGTCGTTCTACGACCGCGCCGACAAGGCCGACGAAGCGACGAAGATCCGCCAACGAGTGTTGGAGGCGCGCCGACGCACGCTCACCGACGATCATCCGGACACGATCCGCGCGATCGGCAACCTCGCGCACGACTACTTGCGACGCGGAGACGTGAACGCGGCACGGCCGCTGGCCGAAGAGGCTCTGGCCGCGGCGCAACGCGTCCTCGGCCCGAGACACGTCGACACGCTGATCGCGATCGCGCGCATGGGCAACGTGTTCCGCAACGAGAACGACGTCGAGAAGGCCCTTGCCCACTTCGAACAGGCCGCGACCGGCGCGACCGAGTACCTCGGCGCCGAACATCCGACGACCTGCGAGTTCCGGATCCACCGAGCCGCGATGTGGGCGAAGTCGAATCGGTTCGAGGAGGCCGAAGCCGAACTGCTCGCGGTGCACGCCGTGCTGGCCAAGCGCTTCGGCGAGGATGGGCGCCGCACGCAAGTCGCCGTGCGTGAGTTGATCGACTCGTACACCGCCTGGGGCAAGAACGAGCAAGCGGAGGCGTGGCGCGCGAAGCTCGCGGCCAAGGAATGACGCGCGTCCCCGAACCGGCGAGCCGCGCGAGCTGGCGACGGGGACAGGCGCGGGTCCGTCCCCTTCAGCGCCGGGGACAGACGCGGGTCCGTCCCCGGCGCGTCCGCTTGGCGTCCCGCGGCTGTCAGGGCTGAACGGCGACGACGACCGCGTTCGAGCTCGCGAAGCCGGTCGGCGATGCGGCATCGACGACGAAGGCTTGCGCGTAGACCGTCACCGGCGTGACCGGTTGCGGGATCACGGCGGGCAGGGTCAGCGTTCCGGCTCCGGGGCCCGCGCCCGGCAGCGTGAACGGGCCGACCAAGCTCGGTAGCAACGGTGCGGTGAGCAGCGTGCACGAGCCGCCGATCGCGATCGACGCCGGCAGCGGGCCGACTCCGAAGAACACCGGCGACCCGCCGCACCCGCCGAAGAACGCGAGCGCGACGTTCGCGCCGGACTTGGCGCAACCGATCAGCGTCAACGACGGCGTGAAGCCGCCGGAGCCCGGGCATCCCTTGCCGTAGACCGGTCCCGGATCGCCGGCGAGCCACGCGAACAGGTTGCGCGCGAGCTGCGCATTGTCGAACACGTGCAGCGATGTCCCGGCGCCGTTCAGGTTGAAGAACGTGTTGCGATCGAAGTGGCTCGCGACGCGCCCGGCGCCGTACTCGGCGACGACGAGCGCCGCATCGTCGATCGTGGCCGGCGAGAACGACCCGTTGCCGAGCGAGTCGTTGCGATGCACGAGCCCCTTCGCGCCGGCTAGCACGATCGGTTCGACTCCGGCGAAGAAGTGCGTCACGGTCGCCGGTGACACGCCTTCGCCGTCGAACGTGTTCACGTCGTCGGCCGTGCCGACGATCGCGTCGGGTCCGGCCAACACGGGATGCGTGCCGCGATCGATGCCACCGACGACGAAGTCGCCGTTCGCACGCGACAGCGAGTAGGTCCCGCCGTCCTGGTTCATGCGCAAATCGAACGCTCGCATGAAGGTCTGGTCGGAGTTGGGCGCGTCGCTCCAGCTCGAGCCCCAATTGGCGTCGCTGATGAACAGCACGCCGCCGCCGGCGCACACGTATTGCGCGATGCGATCGGCGCCGAGCGCGTCGTAGGCCGCGTTGTTCGACGCGAACACGATCACGTCGTACTGCGCCAGATCGAGCCCGAGCAGTGGGATCGGGACGCCACCGCCGCCCGAGCCCTCGACGATCTGATGGACCGTGTAGCCGTCGGCCGCGAGCAGCGTGCCGAGCTCGCCGTAGCCGGAGTTCCCGGTCCCGAAGTTGAAGTCGAACAGGTCGGACAGGTTGCCGTCGCCGCCGCCGTTGATGAACCCGCCGGTGCCGGACCCTCCACGGACGAACAAGATGCGTGGAGGTGTCGCTGCCTGCGCGAGTCCGAGCAGGGCGACGATCACGAACGTCAAGGAGCGGATCGAGGTGCTTCGCATGGTCGGCGGCATTGTGCTGCATCGGACGGCGGCCGCGCGCATGCGGATCCGCCGTTTTTCGCGATCTTCACCAACGCCAGGACGGCGGCGCTTCCGCGTGGCTCTCGTCGCGCAGGCGCGCTTTGCGCAGGAACAGCGTCAGCGCGTCGAGTCCGGCGGCCGCTCGCAGCGACGCGCGCGCGAGATCCTTCGGCAGACTCGCGTGCCACGGTCCCATGTTCAGGAAGCGATTGAGTTCGCGGCCGGTTCGCGCCACGAAGCGGTCGACCGCGGCGTCGTTGACCGGCGACGGCACGCGGTCGATCCCGCGCGGCAGCAGCAAGTGGATCGGGCTGGTCTCGAGCACGCGCATGCCGTGCTCCTCTTCGATCAGCCAACGCAGGAAGCGCGCGCCAGCCGTTCCCGTGCAGTGCAAGAACAGCACGTCGTGGTTCAGGCGTCGCTGCCCGCACTCCTCGTCGTCGAGACCGTGGTGACGCGCGATCGCCCGCGCGAGCGCGAACGAGAACGGCGGCGCGCCGCGGCCCGCGAACACGGGCGCCTCGCCCTTGCCGGCGCTTTCGACGACGAGGCGATCGCGCTCGCGGCCCACCAAGCGGAAGCCGCGGCCCGACAACCGCAGATGCGTGCGTTCGGCGTTCTCGGCCGAGACGTGGCCGAGGATGGCGCCGGTCAGTCGATCGACCACCGGGACGTCGGTTTGCGCCTCGATGTTGCCGTGGATGCGCGCGCGCTCGTACAGGCTCTCGGTGCTCGGAGCGAGCACGTAGCGTCCGTGTCCCGTGTGCTCGAGCTTCTCGCGATGCACCAGTTCTTCGAGGATGCGCGCGCAGACGTCGTGGGGAAGGTCGTCGCGGACTTGGCTCGGCAGGATCGCGCGCAATCGCTGCGCGGTGACGAGTCGCTCGGCGCCGGCGAGCACGAGCGCCTGCTGCGCGATCACCGAGGGGCGGAACGCGTACGGCCGCGCGCACAGATCGCCTTCGGCCGCGCGCTCGAATTGCACGCGGAACACGGTCTTCTCGGCGGCGGTCGCGTGCACGTAGCCGGCGCGCAGCTCGCCCTTGCGGCGCGAACCGCGACCGATGCGCTGCAGCAGATGGTCGACGCCGGGCGGCGGCTCGGCGAGCAGCACGTAGTCGACCGAGCCGATGTCGATGCCGAGCTCGAGCGTCAGCGTCGCCGCGCAGACGGCCGCCGGTGTCTCGAGGAAGCGCTTCTCGACCGATTCGCGCAGGCTCTTCGCGATCGAGCCGTGGTGCGCGAACACGTTGCCGCCGTAGGCGGTCTTGCCGTGGCACGCGCGGACGAACTCCTCGACCGCCTGCCGGCTGTTCCAGAACACCAGGATCTTCTTGAAGCCGGCCTCCGCCAATCGATCGAGGTGCGAAGCCATCGCCTCGGGTCCGCGGCCTTCGAAGCCCTTCGCGCGGATCGATCGGCGGGTCTGCGCGACGACGCAGACGGCGTCGTGCAGGTATCGCGCAGCGAACGTCTCGGGCCGCGCGACCGTGGCCGAGACGGCGACGCGCTGCGGCGGAGTCGTCGTCAGTGCGTCGAGGCGTTCGAGCAGCAACCGCAATTGATCGCCGCGCGGCGTGCCGTCGAGCACGTGGATCTCGTCCAGCACGACCATGCGCACACCGAGCAGCGTGTCGGGATGGCGTGCGAGCGCCGCGTCGAGCGACTCCGGCGTCAGGATCGCGAACTCCGCGGGCTTGCCGCCGCGGCGTTCCTTGTGTTCGCCGGTGTGGCGGCCGAACCCGATGTGGAGTTGCCGCATGCGCGGATCGAGCCGCCGATGCAGATCGTTCGCGAGTGCGCGCGTCGGTGACACCACGAGCACCGCGAACGGCGCGCGTGGTCCCGACAGCAAGCGCTCGGCCGTCGGCGCGGCGTAGGCCTCGGTCTTGCCCGACGCCGTCGGCGCGCACAGCAACACGTCGCGCCCGGCCAGGATCGCGGGGATGCCCGCGCGCTGGATCTCGGTCAGCGTCGGGAAGCGCGAGAAGAACGTGTTGAACGTCCGCACGAGCCCGTGCGTCCCCGACGTCTCGGTGGGTTCGTGCGTCATGGGTGCCGACCCCGGTCCGGCCGAGGCTGCGCCGACGCAGCACTGCTCGGACGGGTGCGGCCCGCGATCAAGCCAGCGCCTTCTCGAACCGCTCGGGCACGAGGCGCGCGACGTCGAGCAGACAGACGACCGCGGCGACGACGTGACGCGCGGCGTCGACGCCGCGTCGGGCTTGGCCGTCGACGAACGCGCGGATGCGTTCGCGCACGTTCTCGCTCGAGACGAAGCCCGGATGCGCGTTCTCGTAGAGCGCCGTCAGCTTCACCACGAGCGCCGCGTGCTCGTCGGGTCCGAAGCCCGCGAGGTCCTGGCGCAGCCCGCGCTCGGTCACGATCGAATCGCAGATCTGCAGGATGCCGTCGAGCGGCGTCAACGCCATGACCACGGCGAACGGCTGCGTCGCCGCGTACTTGATCGCGAACGAGCGATGCACCGAATGGCCGCCCTTGTAGAGCTGCTCGGGATGGAAGCGCAGCAGCGAGTCGTCGAGCGTCGCCGCGGCGAAGTGCGCGAGGACTTCGCGCGCGAGTTCTTGTTGTTCCTTGGTCAGCACGTCGACGCGTTCGACTTCGTCGAGCAACAGCACGAGGCCCTTGAAGCCCGCGTCCGCGGCCCAATCCGCGAGCGTGCCGAGCATGTGCGTGTACATGCGGCCGTACGTGCGGAAGTCCGACAGCGCGAGCATACGCTGGCCGCGCCAACCCTTCTTCGCCAGCTCGCGGCTGACGTCGTCGGGGTCGATGTTGAAGCCCTCGATGTAGTCCTGCATCCAATCGCGCAGCTCGTCGTCGCCGCTGCGACGCGCGAACAGCACGGGCGAGAAGAAGCGCGAGTAGCGCTCGCCGCCGGGCAGCGCGTGCGCGTCGCTGTGTTCGAGCCGACGCAGCAGCGGGTCGAGCCCTAGCGTCGTCTCGCCCGGATACGACAGCCGCGACAGCACCGCGCGGTAGAGCCGCTGTGGATGCGAGGGCGGCGTGGCCTTCGGGTTCAACACGATGCGCGCGGTGACGAAGCCCTGCTCCTGCGCGAGCTGTTCGTAGAGCTCGAGCAGGTGGGTCTTGCCGCGTCCGTAATCGCCGAACACGAGGCGCAAGCCTTGCCGGCCGGCGAGCAGATCGCGAAAGCTCGCGAGTTCCTTGTCGCGCCCGACCGTGTAGTCGAGCACGTGCTTCGCCGGCACGACGCCGAGGCGCAACGCCTCGATCGCCTGCCGCATGTCCGCGATGTCCTCCGCCGCGTTCGCAGCGCCGCCGATCATCAGAACACGTCCTCGTCGTCGAGGTCCGGTTCGCCGTCGTCCTCGTCGTCGTCGTCCGTGACGTCTTCGATCGCGTCGGGGTCGTCGTCGCGACGCGGGGCGCCGTCGTCGTCCTCGGCGCGAGCGCGGCTCGACGTCGGTGCGCGCATCGTCGACGTCGACGGAGCGCCGCACAGCTCGGCGATCTCCTTGTCCGTGAGCTTGCGCTGTTCGGCGAGTCGCTGTGCGCACAGCATCTGCACCACGGCCTTCACGAAGCTGCGGCGCGTGCCGGACTCGAGCTGCGTCGCGCCGAGGCGCTTCGCCAGCGCCTTGATGTTGCCGTGCTGCATCTCGCGATCGAGGCCCGCGGAGAACGCCTCCTCGTGGATGTCGTAGAGGCGCAGTCCGATCTCTTCGAGGAACTTGACCGGATCGGAGCCGAGGTGGTCGAGGTCGATGATCGGCGCGAGCGGGTTCACGTTCGAGAAGCGTGCGGCGCCGCGCAGGCGCTGTTCGAGCGCGGGGTACTCGGGGACGATGTTCGTCACGAACTCGGGCGGCACGGCGTAGACCCACAGCATGCCGGGCAGACGCGATTGGCCGGTCGAGTCGATCAGCTCGCGCAAGTTGTCGGCGAGGATCATGCGGCGCTTCGCCGTCAGGCTCATCACGCGGTCCATCTCGTCGAACAACACCAGCAGGCCCGGAAGCCCGGCCGCGCGCAGGAACTGCACCAAGCTGAGCAGGAAGCGCAGCGCGGACTTACTTTCGAGCGTCTCGCGGACGCCCATGCCCTTCACTTCGGACAGCTCGACGTCCTCGCCGCGCAGGTAGCTGCCGAGCAGGTCCTCGTGTTCGCGATCGCGATCGAGCACGGCTTCCATGAAGCGCACGCCGGCGCGGCGGAACGCGTGGCTCTCGACGCGCGCGCGGTCGACCTGGTCATGCAGCCACTTGCGGACTTCGTCCTTGTGCTCGACGGTCGCGAGCTTGCGCTCGACCACGGTGCGCAGCACCGCGTCGATGCCGCGATCGGGCATCGCGTGGGGGTCGTCGGGCGCGAGCTCGACCGCTTGGGCGACGTTCTTGTAGATCGTCGCGAGATCGTCGAACGGGCAGTGCTGCGGCGACAGGCCGACCAACGACACGGCGAGGCCCTTGTCCCACGCGATCTCGCGCAGGCAATGCAGGAACTGCGTCTTGCCGCCGCCGTAGGTGGCCTGGACCAGCTTGAACGCCGAGTTGCGCCCGTACGCGCGGATCGGGTCGAGCACTTCCTTGTCGAGCGTCGCCAGCAGCTTGTCGGTGCCGACGTTCACGCGCATGGCGCCGCGCTCGGGCGGCTGGCCGGTTTGGCCCATGCGCAGCAGCAGGTTGCGGAGGTCCTCGACGTCGATCGATGCGGTCATGGTGGGGGGGATCCAGTGCGAACGTCGACGATCACGTCGTGGAGAAGAACAGGGACAACTTGTACTCACCGACGCCGGCGCCGTCCTCGACGTACACCACGCGGTTCTTGTGCGCGGTGGAGTTGCCGGTCGCGACGCCGAGGTTCAAGCGAGCGCCGTCGTGCTCGAGCGCTTCGGCTTCGCGCAAGCGCATGATGTCGAACGCGAAATGGGCGCGCGTGTAACGCACGAACGCGTCTCTTTCGGGCTTCTCGAGGAAGCCCTTCGATTGACGCAACAGCGCGACGAACGGCAACACGTCGACGATGTCGACGCGATCGCCGAGCGACTTGCCCGCGCGCACGAGCGCGAGCGCGTAGGCCTCGCGCAGTTGCGTGAAGTACGCCTTCGGATCGAACGGACCGGCGAGTTCGCGCTCGAGCGTGCGGTAGGTGTCGATGATCGCGGCGACGTCGAGCGGCGCCGTCGCGAGCGATTCACGCGCGAACTTGAACTGGGCCTGGCCCTTCTCGAAATCGAGCGTGACCGACAGCGGCACGAGGCGCACTTCGATCGGGTGCTCCTTCGAGACCACGCGGAAGTCGATGCGCTCGGCCTCGCAGCGCGCCTTCAGTTCGCGACCGGTGCGCTTGCGCAGTTCTTCCGTCAGCGTGGAGCAGCCGGTCTCGAGCGCGGACATCGTCTCGTCGAGCCCGAGCGCCTTGCGCTGCAGATCGGAGAGGCGCGACGTGAGGGCGCGCACCTGGTCCTCGAACTTCTTCGGGCGCAGCAGCAGGTCGGGCTTCGTCAATGGAGCGAGCAGGCGCGTCGCGTCCTGGAACACGGCGATCTGCGCGTCGAGGCGCGCCTTCGCGTCTTGCGCGAGCTTCGCCAACGGATGCTGGGGCGCTTCCGTCGCGGGGACGGGAGCGTCGGTGGGTTCGGACGAGGACACGAGCAGGCTCCCGTGAACGAAGCCGGGGATGCTAGCAGGCCGGCGTCGATTCGCGAGGTCGCACGTCTCACGCCTTCTTGCCGCGCAGCCATTCCTTGAGTTCGGCGTGCGTTTCGATCGCGGGCATCAGCATCCGCAACGCCATGAACGCGTCGCCTTGATCGGTCCGCGCTTGCGCGATCGACAGATCCTCGGGCGCGGCTTCCTTCTCGAGCATCCAACGCTCGAGCAATGGCGCCCATTGCCGCGCGTTCTCGAGGCGCGTCTTGGCGCCGTCCTCGTCGCCGGCCAGGATGCGTTCGAACACGCGACCCCACAGGAACGTCGCCGCGGTGCTGTCCGGATCCGAGCGCAGCACGTCGCGCGCGAGCTCGAGGTCGCGACGCTGCAGGTGGATGCCGACGAGGAAGAACCGCGCGCCCTGATGGTCATCGGGGTTCAGCTCGATCATGTCCTCGAACACGGCGACGGCCTCTTCGAGGTCGGCCTGTTCCCACAGCGTGGTGCCGTAGACGAGCATCGAGCGCATGTACGGCCGCGTGGTCGCGACGTGCCAGAAGCGACCGATGTGGTCGTCGTAGAAGTCGTCGCCGAGCCAACGCTCGCCGGCCAGCACGGTGCGGTAGACGAGCGTGACGTACTCGTCGGGGTCGGTCGTGGCTTCGGTCGCGAGGATCAGTCGCGCGTCGACGCAATCGGGGTCGAGCGCGAGCGCCTCCTTGGCGAGGGTCACGGCCTTCTCGCGCTCGGTGGCCTCCATGGCTTCGAACGCGAGGTCCTGCGCCTTCTCCTCGACGCCGAGTTGGTCGTCGAGCGAGGCCAACTCCTCCTTGAACTCGTCCGACTTGAGGAACTCGACGCGCTCCGCGTCGTCGGTGAACTCGTGCTGGCCGAGCACGATCTCGGTGCGGCGCAGGCGTCGCTCCTCGATGATCGAGCCGACGACCATCAGGCGCTCTTCGAGGCCGTCGTCGGTCTCCTTCGATGCGTCCTTGGCGGCACCCGCGTCGGCCGGTGTCCCGTCCTTGTCGTCCTTCGAGCGGCGCTGGCGGTCCCGGCGCTGGTCGCGCCGCCGGCGGCGTCGTTCTTCACCTCGGCTCATGTCTCTGGACTCCGCAGTACTCGGGACGGCTCGCACGAACGGGCCATGCTGCCGAGGCGGCGGCGGATCGTCAAAGGTGGAAAGCCCGCGGGTGGTCGAGGATCATCGCCCCGACCCCCTCGACGCGATGCACCGTTCGCTTGCGTACGGACGACCAGTTCGCGCCCTCAATGGACGAACGGCTTAGGGAAACTTGCACTGCAGCGCGTTCGTCGCGGACAAGCCGACGGGACCGCCAGCGTCCGGCATCCAGGCTTGTACGTAGATCGAGACGCCGCTCGGGATGCCCGGTGGCGTCGTCGCCGGGATGACCACCGTGCCCGACCCCGTGGGGAGAGGGATGACCAGGTCGATGGTCGGGACCAGGATGCCGCCCATGAACGGCGCGAACAGCGTCGCGTTGCCGACGATGACGTAAGCGGTCGTGGCGGCGGGCAGGGCGGTCATCGTGAGCGCGAAGTTGCCGCCCGAGGCGAGTGAGCCGCCGCCCGTCAGCAGCGGGGACGTGCTGCCAGCCAATCCATTGCCCAGATCGATGAACTGTCCAGAACTGACCGCGAATGCGTAGGCAGCTCCGGATTGGATGCCCAGGAACGGATCGTTTCCCTGAAAGCCGCCGATGCCCACTGCCTGGCTGTCCTCGAACGGCGCACCGACGACCACCATGTCGCCTGCGACCGCCACATCCCAGCCGAACTGATCGCCGGCCTCGGTGTTCGAAGCCTTCAGGTAGGCGGTTTGGCCCCAGAGACCGAGGGAGCGATCGAAGACGTAGGCTGCGCCGGCCCAGTGCTGGCTGTTGTCGCTCTGATTGCCGTCGACTCCTGTCGCCTGGCTCGACTCCTGGGATGCGCCCACGACGATTCGGTCACCTGAGATGTCCACCGACCAGCCGAACGAATCGCCGCCTTCGGTGTTCGAGGCTTTGAGGTAGGCCTGCTGGCTCCACACCGTGCCGCTGCGCGTGAAAACATAGGCCGCGCCGGAGTGCAGGGCGCCATTGTCGGCCTGGTTGCCGTTGACTCCGGTGGCGCTGCTGTCTTCGCTGAAAGCACCGACCACGATCGAATCGCCCTCCGCGCTGACCGAGTAGCCGAACTGGTCCTCCGCCCCGGTGTTCGAGGCTTTGAGATAGGCCTGCTGGCTCCATGTCGTGCCGCTTCGAAGGAAGACGTATGCCGCGCCGGAAGCCGAGGCCAGATTGTTCACTTGGTCGCCATTTGCGCCGGTGGAGTTGCTGTCCTCCTGGTAGGCCCCGATCACGATGGTGTCGCCCGACACCCCGACCGACCGCCCGAACTGGTCGTTCGGACTCGTGTTCGAAGCCTTGAGATAGGCCTGCTGGGTCCAGGTCGTTCCGCTTCGCGCAAAGACGTATGCAGCACCCGCGTTGAAGGAACTGTTGTTCGTGGAGTTCCCGTTGATGCCGGTGGCGTTGCTGTCCTCTTGATGCGCGCCGACGACCACCGTGTCGCCCGAGACTGCTACCGAAAGGCCAAACGAGTCGTCGAAGCCACCGGCGGGTGACTTGAGGTACGCCTGCTGGCTCCAGGTCGTTCCGCTGCGCGTGAAGACGTACGCAGCGCCCGAGTCCGTGAGGCTGTTGTTGGCGCCGTTGCCGTCGACTCCTGTGGCGTTGCTGTCCTCCGCCCAAGCGCCGACCACGATCGTGTCGCCGTCGATGTCGACCGCGGTGCCGAACTGGTCACTCACTCCGGTGTTGGAGGCCTTCAGATAAGCCTGCTGGGTCCAGACGCCTCCGCTTCTCACGAAGACATAGGCGGCGCCCGAGGTGCCGCCGGATTGGTCGGCTTGGTTGCCGTTGACGCCCGTGGCCGCGCTGTCCTCGGAGAAGGCGCCCACGACGAGCGTGTCGCCCGAAGTAGCTAGAGAAAAACTGAATCCGTCGCCGAACTGGCTGTTGGACGACTTGATGTAAGCCTCTTGCGCGACGGGATCGATCGTCAACGGGTAGCGCGCGCCTTCATCGTCGATGACCAAGGCCAGCGTCGCCTCGGCCCCGGATGTCGAGCCGCTGGTCGATCCGGCCGAGTTGGGCTGGGTCGGCAGCACGAAGCGGGCGGGCAGTGTCACGCCGTCGGCGTCGAAGACGGTCAGGCCGCCGTAGTCGAGCACGTTGCGCTCGCCGGCATCGACGAAGGAGATGCTTCGTCCGTCGGAACCGAGGCGCGGCTGCAGGTCGCCGCGCACCGCGAGCGTGAACTGGATCTCGGCGTCGGCGCCCGCGGGGCGCTCGAGCAGCGTGTAGCCGTGCTCCAGACCGCGCTGATCGTTCAGATACCACTCGGTCAGCGAGCTGTCCCATTCGTAGCTGACGCGCGTGCTCTCGGTGTAGGCGCGCGCGGGGCGGGCGACCGATCGCTCCGCGCCGGTGCGACCGTAGCTCAGAAGTTCCAGTCCCCAGGCCCAGTCGCCCCGGTCCGGATCGACGAGGAAGGCGCGGCCGTCGAAGCGCAAACTCCATTGCTGGCCAGGATTGCGTGCTGTGAAGCCATCCATGCCGTCCGCCACGGCATGCCGATGCGCGTCGATCGCGGCATGGATGTCGGCGAGGTCGGATTGCGACAGGCCATGACCTTCCAGCGCGTGATCCTGCGTGGTGTTCGCGAGGTTCTCTCCGTGGATGGCCGGGCCGGACTGGGCCGGGGACGGGGCCGAAAGGAACTGGAGGACCAGGGCCAGTGAGACGAGGCGCTTCATCGTTGACGCTCCGCAGAAGAGAACTGCCGCGGCGGCCACGAATGCCTTCGCTGCAGCGATATATCGAGAACGAGCATCGGGACCATCACGAAGTCTTGCGCGGTGTCACGCGACAATCCACATTTTCCCGGCTCTCCAGCTCCCGCTGATCGACGTGAGCCCTTCGACGCGAGCTGCGCCGCTCGACGAGGTCGCGTTCTGCGTTCAGAAGGGGGGCTCACGACGTGGCAGTGGAACCCGTGCAAAAATCCGCCGCGTCGGTTACCGTCCGCGCCGCGTCGGATCTTGATGCGATCTTGATCCGCCGCTCGGAGTGCGAGCGGCGGCACGCGGTCGGTGTCTCTCGCGTCGTCCGTCGTCCCGGTCCCGCACCCTGCGCTTCACCCGAATGGGGGTTCCATGCTCCTTCGCTCGCTCCGTGGCGTGTTCAGCGCGTTCGTCGCCATTTCCCTCGGCGTGTTCGCGGCGCCAGCGCTCGCGCAGGACTTCTACGACGAGACGATCGTCCGCACGATCCAACTGAACTTCACGCAGCCGAACTGGCAGACCCTGCTGACGCAGAACAAGGCGGCTGGGCTCGAGGCCGTGATCCCGGCCGACCTGATCGTGGATGGCGTCACGTACCCCGGAGTGGGCGTTCGCTACAAGGGCAACTCGAGCTACTGGCTCGCGCCGGCGAACGCGAAGAAACCGTTCAACATCGACGTCGACCACACCGTCTCCGGCCAGGACGTCATGGGCTACGACAAGATCATCCTCAACAACTGCTGGGGTGACCCGAGCTTCCTGCGCGAGGTCGTCGCGTACCGGATCTTCCGCAAGTACGTTCCGGCGTCGCGCGCGAACTACGTCAAGCTGCTGATCAACGGCGTGAACTACGGCATCTACGTCAACGTCGAGCAGGTCGGCGGCGAGTTCGTCGACAAGTTCTTCCGCGACGGCGACGGCAATCGATACAAGACGAAGGACCAGGGCTCGTGGCCCGACACGATCGGCTCGCCGCCGCCGACGAACGACATGGCGTTGCGCTACCTCGGCACGAATCCGACGACGTACCAGGCCGCCTACGAATGGAAGGGCGGTAACACCCCGGCGCCGTGGAACGACCTGATCCAACTGACGAACGTGCTGAACAACACGGCGCCCGCGAGCTTGAAGGACGCGCTCGAGGACGAACTCGACGTCCAGTGCGCGCTGTACATGGTCGCGCTGAACAGCGTGCTCGCGAACCTCGACAGCTACACGGGCTACGGCCAGAACTACTACGTCTACAACGACCCGTACCACGGCTTGAGCAGCACGATCCCGTGGGACCTCAACATGAGCTTCGGCGCGTTCGTGTGGCAGTTCAGCGGCAACCCGGGCGCGTCGAACTACGTCGGCAAGATGGCGGCGACGTATCAAGACACGAACGTCAACCGGCCGCTGCTGTCGAAGCTCGTCGTCCCGACGCAATATCGCGAGGACTTCTACGCCCACGTGCGCGCGATCCTGAACGAGGAGTTCAGTTGGACGAAGCTGCAGCCGCAGTTCGTCGCGCTGCGCGCGTCGATCGACTCCGAGATCCAGGTCGACACCAAGCTCGTCTATACGTATTCGAGCTTCTTGAACAACCTGACCGCGACGGCGAATACCTACACCGGCTTGCAACCCTTGATCGCCGCACGCGAAACCACGCTGTGGAACGATGCGAACATCAACAAGGTCGCCCCGGTCGTCACCGCACTCGCGCACGCGCCGGTCGCGCCGACGCTGAACGACGTGGTGACGTTCACGGCGACCGTGACGTCGGCACAGACGCCGCTTTCCGGCGTCACGTTGCGCTACCGCACGATCGGCAAGTACCTCGCCGCGCCGATGTTCGACGACGGCGCGCACGGCGACGGCCTCGCCGGCGACTCGATCTACGGAGTCGTGCTGCCCGCGTTCCCCGCGGCGGCGACCGTCCAGTACTACGTCGAAGCGCAGTGCCAGGCGCCGAACGGCTCGAAGACGTTCGCGCCGACCGATTTCGTGATCGACGCCCCGTCGTTCAAGGTCCCGAACGCCGCGGTCCCGTCCGATCTGCGCATCAACGAGTTCATGGCGAGCAACACGAACGGCGCGCTGGACGAGACCGGCACGCTCGAGGACTGGGTCGAGATCTACAACGCTGGCGGCTCGACGCTGGACCTCTCCGGGCTGTTCTTGACCGACGACGTCGACGGCGCGTCGCCATGGGCGTTCCCGGCCGGAACGCTACTGCCCGCGGGTCAGGCGCTGTTGGTCTGGGCCGACGAAGACCCGCTCGATGGCCCGCTGCACGCGAGCTTCAAGCTGTCGAAGGGCGGCGAAGAAGTCGCGCTGCTCGGCAGCAACGGCACCGACATCCTCGATCACGTCGTGTTCGGCGCGCAGAAGGACAACGTCTCGACGGGTCGGCTGTTCGACGGCGGTGCGCAGCTCGTGACGTTCGTCGCCGCGACACCCGGGGCGTTGAACGCCGGCGGGTGCGGTGCGCGCCGCTACGACCAGCCGGTCGCGAACGCGCATTCGATCGCGCTCACCGCGACGGGCGCGGTCCAAGTCGGCGGCTCGATGACGGTGTCGATCACGAACGCGCCAGCGTCCGCGCCTGCCGTGCTGATGATCGGCACCGGCGCGCAGCACCTGCCGATCCCGGCGACGACGAACGTGCTGCTCGTGAACTCGATCCTGCTGACGGCGAACCTCGTCACCGACGTCGCCGGCACGATCACGCTACCGGGCACGTTGCCGGCCGATCCGGGGATCGCGGGCGCGAAGATCTACCTGCAGGCGCTGAGCCAGGACGGCCTCGGGATCATGAAAGCGTCGAACGGATTGGAGATCGACGTCTGCCCGTGAGGCGGCAGGCCTTCACCTCTTGGACTGGCTGACAACCGAACACCGTCCGAGTAAATCCTGCATTCGCCCGGGAAACGTGCGCTTTGGCGACGTCTGCCAGTCCCCTCATTGCGCGCGTTCTCCGGCTGGAGCACCGTCGATCGCGCATTCGGTCATGCTCGTGCGTCCGCACCTGCGCCGTATGACATCGAACGGCGATCACTTGGACAGTTCACCATCTATGTAGATGCCGGTTTGCGCATCGTCCCGCGTGCCGTTCGAGTGCCAGTACTGCCACAGGCCGACCCGCACTTGTCGATTCCCCGAACGAGGGGCCCACTGGCCCACGGACTGTAACTGCCCGCTCTCGTAATACGTTTGCCATTGACCGTTTCGATAGCCATAGTAGTAATTCCCCTCTTCGGCGACCGTTCCGTTTCTGTGGTGCGCAATGTGCAGTCCGGAACGAACACCGGACGACCACTGCTCGATCGTCCAGGGCGTGCCGTCCGCGTACCATTCAGAGTGTGTTCCTTCGCGCTTGTCGTCGATCCACGTCCCTTCCGAAAAGAGGCTCCCGGACTGATAGAAAAGTCGGCGTTGCGAGCCGGTTCGAATCTCGAGATATGTCCGACCATCGATCTCGATCTGGCGCGAGATGGATGGCGAAGTCGAGCTCGGCGGGGCGCCCTCGGCGTCGGGCTTGGACTCACGACGACTCAGATCGCGAGCGACATCACCCGAGGCTGTGTCACTCGTGAGCAAGTTCGGCGGCTTCTCGGGTATCGGGGTGGGCGTGCGCGCATTCTTGGAATCCCCACTCAAGATCATAAGAATCCACACGACGCATGCGACTCCAGACATGACAGCGCATAGATAGAGGGTTCGCATATGTGAGATCAGTCCGCCTCCGAATTTCAGTCGGGGAATGTTGCGACGGCATTTCCAAGACCCACGAGCATTCTCCTGACACCAAGACCGTCGCGAGTCGGAGTTGCGGGGCACTGAGCCTCGTCTCGATGCCCGACTAGAGTTTGCAGCGCGGCAGAGCCGCGCCTATCCCGACGGCAGCGGCCTCCAGTATTATGCAGGGCCGCCCATTAGAGTCGACTCAAGGGGTGTGCGGATTTCCCCAGCTTCCCGGTGTTCCATCCGGACTTCCTTGTCCGACTCCACCGGGTGCCCCCCCGACACCTGAACCTGTCGCGTTCCCTCCACTTCCCGCATTTCCACCGTTGCCGGTACCTGTCCCATTCCCACCGGTACCCCCCGTTCCGCCATTCGATGCTCCGGTGCCGTTTCCACCGTTGCCTGCATTGCCTCCGTTGGCACCGTTTCCGCCGCCACCACCCGTGCCGCCGACCGCGCCGCCGTGACCCTCCCCACCGTTTCCACCCCAACCACCCGTGCCACCGTCGTTATTCCCGCCGCCGCCCCCCATGCCCCCGCCGCCGATCGAACCGCCGTCGCCACCATCACCACCGGGTCCACCTCGATTGCCGCCAATTCCGCCTTTGCCCCCTGACCCGCTTCCGCTCCCGCAGCCGCCCTTGCCGCCAGTGCCCGCACCGGATGCATTGCCGCCATTGCCACCTTTCGAGTTTCCATGTCCATCACCGCCATTGCCGCCATGGCCGTCAGTTCCCGGTTTTGCATGGCCACCATCTCCACCGATTGGGTTGTTCTCATCCCCCGGCTTTCCGTCAAATCCACTCGGGTGTTCGGTGGTTCCATCTTGCCCCCAAGGGTAGTCAGGTCCGTAGGCTAGGCCGCTGCGATCGTGCGTAGCGGAACCACCGCATCCGGCGTCGGAATGGGGTGCGAACAACCCGACAAGCGCAGCAACCACGATGAGGAACACGAGTATTCGCGTTTGAATCGGCTGCATGAGAATCACTCCAGTTTTTGTTAACTTGAGACGCGCGGTACTAGAACGGCACACAGCGGTACCACGAACCGAAGAACCCGGATGACTGCGCGTTTGCGAGGCGCCTATTCACTCCAGTTTCGCATCAGTTCCATGTGCGTGCGTGTCCCACGCTCGCCGCAGTACATGGAGACTAGCTGGGGAGTGCTGCAAAGCGACGGGACACGATGGAATTGAGCTTGCGTGCCGGGTCTTCGATGTCTTTCAGCGGCTTGTTCGGAACTCTTGCGGTAGCGCGTCTGCCGAACTTCCGGGGGGATGCCCCATTGTGGTCGGCATCGGTGTTTTCACCGATGCACGTTCGAGGAACCTCCCGCACGTCAGCTACCAAGCCACGATCGAAGTACGGAACCGTCGTACAGCAGGAGTTACGCGCTACGATCGAACACAACATGCTCGCGCCGTCCCCATCCGCTCGCCGCGAAGTCCATCGCGGCATCGCCGCGCTGGTCGTGGTCCAGTTCTGCTTTGCGTTGTTCCCGATCTTCGCGGCGTTCGCGTTCCAGCGGTTCGCGCCGTCGGCGGTCGCGTTCTGGCGCATCACGGGGGGCAGCGCGATCCTGCTGGCGCTGGCGTTCGCCGTGCATGGTCGCGCGGCGTGGATCCGCCGTGAGGATCTGTGGCATTTCGTCGGGTGTTCGTGGCTCGGCGTCGCGCTGAACCAAGGACTGTTCCTCGAGGGATTGGTGCGCTCGACGCCGATCCACTCGGGCCTCGTGATGTGTCTGATCCCCGTGCTGACCTATGGAATCGCCGTGTTGTTGCGGCGCGAGCGCATGAATCGCGTGCGCGCCGTCGGCATCCTGATCGCGATGGGGGGCTCGGCGCCGTTGTTCCTCGCGCGAGCCGCCGACGGCTCGGCGACGCTGAGCGCGCACGCGTTCGGCAACGCGCTGATGTTCGCCAACGCGATTGCGTACTCGCTGTACCTCGTGTTCGCGAAGCGGCTGCTCGAGCGCACGCCGGCCCTCGTCTTCGTCGCGTGGATCTACGCATTGTCGTTGCCGAGCGTGTTCTGGTTCGGGCACGGCGTCGACGTCGCCCCGGCCTGGGACGGTGCGGAAAAAGCCTGGCTCGCGATCGGCTACGCCGTGCTGTTCCCGACGGTCATCGCGTACCTGTTCAACGGCTACGCGTTGGCGCGCGTGCCCGCGTCGACCACGGCCTTCTTCATCTACATGCAGCCCGTCATCACGGCGGTCGCGAGTCGGATCGTGCTCGGCGAGCGGTTCCAGCCCGAGTTGGTGCTGACGGCGGTCTGTCTGTTCCTCGGACTCGGACTCGTGCTCCAGCGGCGCTGGTGAAACGGTCGATCGCGACAAAACCCCGATCGACGGGGAATGAACCGTGGCTCCGCCCGTGAGGGCGGGTTAGCGTTCCGCACATCCGGCCCGCCACGGCCGCACGCACTGGTTCGAGCCCGCGATCACGGAGCCCGTCATGACGACGTCGAGCGCCTGTGTCCTGTTCCTGCTCACGATTTGCGGCAGCGCATCCGCCGCGGACGGGACGACCGTCCCGCTCGAGCCGAAGGCGTACCGCACGTTCGAACTGCTGCTGCCGCAGGAGCGCTTCGCCGAGGTCGGCGCCGGCTTCGCCGTGCCGCATGGCGGAAGCGAGCGCTTCACGACGACGCTGGAAGGAGACCGACTGCGCGTCGACCTCGACGGCGACGGGACGTGCGAAGCACTGGTCGAAGGCGAGACGGGATTCGTCACGCTGGCACGCACCGCGACGGACGGCCGCTCGCTGGCGTACTCGGCGCGCTTGAAGCGCGAGCCCGGCGAACCGTGGACGTACTCGTGCGGCAGCGCGATGGTCGGCCAGATCGACGGCGTCGCGATCCAGGTGTTCGACCAGAACCTGAACGGTCGGTTCGACGACTACGGCGTCGACGCGATGATCGTCGGTAAGTCGATCGTCGCGAGCTACCTGTCGAAGGTCGTCGCCATCGGGGATCGCTTGGTCTCGATCGAAGTCGCCGCCGACGGCTCGAGCCTGGACGTCGCGCCGTTCACCGGCGCCACCGGAACGCTCGACCTGCGCAGCGGCTTCACCTGCAAGGCCAAGCTCGACGCCGCGATCGTGCGCAGCACCGATGGCGCGTACTCGTTCGACGCCGCGCGCGCGAAGGCCGGCATGAAAGTCCCCGCCGGCGAGTATCGACTCGAAGCCGGGCGCATCGTGCTCGGCGAATCGCGCGCCACGGTGCGCGCCGGCCACGCGAAGCCGCTCGTCGTCGCGGCCGACGCGAAGCTCGAAGTCGCGTGGGGCGGTCCGGTCACCGCCGAGTTCGCGGCGCAGCGCGACGGCGATCAGATCGGCTTCACGCCGTGGGACATCTGGTACTACGGCCGACTCGGCGAGGAGTACGTCGACTTCATGCCGCTCGGCGCGTCGCCGACGTTCGCGATCAAGCCGCGGACGGCTCCCGAACCCATCCTGTGGGTCAAGTTCCCCGGCAACTGCTGAAGCATCGGCTTCAATCCGGTCGCCGTGCGCGTGCCGGGAAACGTGGATCTGGACATCACGATGACCGCGGAGAACTGGGCGTTCGGTGAAGTGAAGGGCACGTCGCGCGCCGCCGCGCTGAGCCCGCGCCCCGCCGGAACGGAGTTGCCTCCCACCGAGGAATGACCCGGCTCCCGCGCGCATCGCTTCCGTAGGCCGCTCTTCGTCGAATCGAGTGTTCTGGTGTCGTCGTCCCCCTCGCTTCGCCTTCGTCGATGCGTCGTCGCGTTCGCGTTCGCCGCGATCGTGTCCTCCCGCGGCCTCGCCCAAGACCAGGTCGCGCGCGTCCCGGTCTCGATCGTCGCCGGGCGCCTCGTGGTGCCGTGCCAGATCTCGGCGAAGAAGCGCATCGCGGCCAATCTGTTCCTCGACTACGAAGCGCCGTGCGAACTGACGATGCACAACCGCGCGGCCGCCGGCATCGAAGCCGAGGCCGAGGACGGCAGCGCGACGCCGATCAAAGTCTTGTTGCCCGACATCGAGTTCGAGGTCGCGCACCGTGAACTCGCGGACGACAAGGCGTTCGAGCGGTTCACGAAGTGGTACAGCAAAGAGCTCGGCGAGAACGCCGTCGTCGGCACGATCGGCGCGCGGTTGCTGTCGCGCTACCACGTCACGTTCGACCTCGCCGCCGGTTTCGTCGAGTTCAGCGCGCCGCGCCAACCGACGCGTGAGCCGCCGCCCGCGATCGACGGCACGACCGTGGTGCCGATCACGGTGTTCAACGATCTGGTGTGGTTCCCCGTCGCGTACGGCGACCGCCGCGGCGGCGCGATCGCGCTCGGCACGGCGAAGTACGACTCGTGGGTCGACTCCGACCTCGCCGACGAACTCGGTCATCCGGCCGGCGACGTCGGACCCGTCGTGGTCGGTGGCATCGACCTCGCGCCGTTCGTCGCGTTCCGCCCCGAGCGCGTGCCGCACACGCACGCCGATGGCGTGTTCGGCGTGCTCGGGCAGAACGTGTTGCGCCATTTCCGCGTCGAAGTCGATCGCGTGAATCGCACGTCGCGCTGGACGAACACGGCGCCCGCGGCCTTCCCGCACGAGGACCTCGAGTACTTCCGCGCGCGCGAGCAAGGCGACGGCGGCGCGTTGACGCAATGGCTCGAAGCGCACGCCGGCGCGCGACTCGCGCCCGAGGCCGCGCAGCGTCTGCTGGAGCTGCGGCTCGACGAAGACGCCGGACCGGCCACGCTGAAGAAGGCCATGGAGTTCGTGCACGCTTCGCGGCCGGCCGATCTCAAAGCGACCGGTGCTCTCGAACTCATGCAGACGATGCAGCAGGCCGGTCGCGCGAACGACGCGTTGACGGCCGCCGAGCTCGGGCTCGCCGCGGGACGCGACGACCGCTATCCCGACTCGGTGCACAAGCTCCACGCGCGCATGGGCTCGATCCTGCTCGAGCAGCAACGCACGCGCGAAGCCTGGAAGCATCTGCTGTCGGCCGCGTTCGGCTTGCCCGACGACGGCCCGCTGAACCTCGACCTCGCGCGCTGCTACGAACAGGACGGTCGCTTCGGCCGCGCGTACTCGCGCTACCTGCAAGCGTTGCTCTCGCCCGACAGCGGTGCCGAAGCGATCGCGGGGCTCGAGCGGGTGCAGCCGAAGATCGAGGACGCCGAGGATTTCTCGGTCGACGCGATCGAGAAGCTCATCGAGGGCAAGGTCGAAGGTTTCGGCGTCGCGACCAAGTTCCGCCCCGACGAGAACGCGAAGCCGAGCCGCACTGTCCTGATCGAGTGGTTCACGAACGCGCACTTCGAGGGCCAGATCGGCATCGCGCTCGCGCGCGACGGACTGCGCGACCACTTCGGGCGCGAATACGCCGTGCTCGTCGAATACGACGTGCCCGACATCGCGCTGACGCCGCTCGTGAACCCGCTCGGGTTGCGCCAATGGGAGCGCTTCGTGCGCGCGACCGGCGCCGAGAAGACCGCGCACGCGATCGACGGCGTGGTCGCGGTGCCGCCCGCCGCGCGTGCGCGCGACAAGCAGGACGCGTACGACGCGATCAAGGTCAGCGCTACCGCGCGGCTGCAGCGGGGTTCGGATCACGCGATCACGATCGAGGCCAAGGCCGACGCCAACGGCATCCACGCGCAAGTCGCCGTGCTCGGACCGGCGCTCGAGCACGCGATCGTCCAAGTGCTGTTGGTCGAGCGCGGCGTGTTGTTCCCCGGCAAGAGCCGCGTCGTCGTCCATCGCAACGTCGCGCGCGCGGCGCTGACGATCGAGCCCGACGGCGCGCCGTTCACGCCGACCGACGAGCGCATGGATCTCACGTGCGAGCGCACGTGGGAGTCGATCACGACCGAACTCACGACGTTCCTCGATCGTCGCGAGGCTGACGGCGCCGCGCGCGTGTCGCGGCACGCGACGCGCGTGGATCCGCGCCAAGCGAGCGTCGTCGTGATCCTGCGCGATCGTGAGTCCGGCGCCGTGATGCAAGCCGCGCAGGTCGACCCGACGTTGGCGGAGGACTTGCAGTGAACGCGCTGCGCGACGAGCTCCGCACGCACGGACTGCGCGTGGCCAAGGCCGTGCGCGGCCATCGCGCAGCGCGGCGCGCCTTGCGCGCGTGGGCGTTCGCGGCGCGCTGGATCTGGCTCGCGCCGGCGGCGCTCTCGGTCGTGCTCGCGCTCGCGCTGGCCGCCGACCTCACGTTCGCGCCGTCGCTCGCCGTCGCGCTCGCGTGCACGTTCGTGCCGTGGCTCGCGTACGTCGCGTTCGTCCACGGGCGCACGTCGTTCTCGCCGATCGCGGCCGAGGACGGGCTCGCGCGTCTCGATCACGAGATCGGACTCGAAGGCCGGCTCGGCGCGGCATACGAGTTCCTCGCGCAGGAGCGCAAGGACGGCTTCATGCGAGCCGCGATCGAGGACGCGCAAGCGGGACTCGCGCGCGCGGCGACCTTCCGACTTCCGGCGCCGCCGCCGCGGACGTGGCCGGCGCAGACGATCCTCGCTCCGCTGGGCGCCGCGCTCTGGTGCGGTTTGCTGGCCCTGCTCGGGCACGTCGCCGTCTTGCCGAGTGGCGGCAGCGTCGAGACGCGCACGAGCGTCGGCGCGACCGCGACGCGCGACGAAGCGCGGGAGACTCCGGCGCGCGAAACTCCGCCGCGCGAAGTACGCCCGCCGACCGCGACGCCGCCGCGCACACCGGCCGAAGCCGCGCAAGGCGGCGAACGCCCGTCCGCGAACGAACCGAAGCAACAGGAACGCGAGAGCACCGGCAAGACCGGCGAAGGCGCGAGCGCGAACGCGACTCCGACCACGGCGTCGTCGGATTCGCGCGGCTTCACGTCGACGCAGAGCGATCCGACGCAGGCCGGCGATCCCGGCAAGCAACCGACGAAGCCCGCGAAACCGAAGCCGAAGGACGACGCCGCCGAGACGCCGAAGAAGAAGCTCGAGGAGTCCGGCTCGACCGCTGGCAAGGGCACCGGCTCGGGCTCGTCGAAGAACCCCGGCGCGACGCAGTGGCAGAGCAAGGACCAGGTCAGCACCGACGAAGAGCAGCCGCTGAACGAGGACGAGAACGTCGACGACGACACCGACGAGTCCGAAGCGCGCGGCGGCTTGCAGCCGAGCTTGCGCGATCGCCGGCCCGCGGTGAACCGCGATTTGCAGATCGGCTTCGGCAACCGCCCGAACCCCGACGCGAACGGCCGCGGCGGTCCCAGCGAACAGAAGAAGTCGCGCGGCGTCGCGTCGCTCGTGCTCGGCGTGCCGATCCCCGACCACGTCAAGGGTCAGCCGAACCCGGGCCGCACCAAGATCACGCAGGAGCGCGTGCAACCGCGCGCCGACACGGCCGCGCCGATCGACGCCGAGGACCGCGGCCAGCGTGCTTCGCCGATCGGACCCATCCCACGCCGGACGCTCACGCCCTGGATGCGTGACGTCGTGCGCACCTACTTCTCGACGATTCGGAATCCCCCTCGGAGCTGACCGGAGCCGACATGACCAGCGAATCCACGACGACGAGCGCGCAGCAGGCGCGCGAACAGGCGGAGCGCTTCCGCGCGGTTTGGACGAAGATCCGCGCCGAAGTCGGCCGCGCCATGGTCGGCCAGGAAGAGATCGTCGACGGCGTGCTGACCGCGCTGTTCTCGGGCGGCCACGTGTTGCTCGAGGGCGTGCCGGGCCTCGGCAAGACGCTGCTCGTGCGGACGCTCGGCGAAGCCGTGGATCTGGCGTTCTCGCGCATCCAGTTCACGCCCGACATGATGCCGGCCGACATCCAGGGCACGATGGTGCTCGTCGAAGCGCAGGGCGGCACGCATCGCCTCGAGTTCCAGGAAGGCCCGCTGGTCGCGAACCTCGTGCTCGCCGACGAGATCAACCGCGCCACGCCGAAGACGCAGTCGGCGCTGCTCGAAGCGATGCAGGAGAAGCAGATCACGGTCGGGCGCCGCACGATCAAGCTGGCCGAACCGTTCTGCGTGATGGCGACGCAGAACCCGGTCGAACAGGAAGGCACGTATCCGCTGCCCGAAGCGCAACTCGACCGCTTCTTGTTCAAGCTCGTCGTCGGTTACCCGCAAGAGCGCGAGTACCACGAGATCCTGAACCGCACGACCACGAGCACGCACGTCGCGGTGTCGAAGGTGTCGAACGGCGCCGAGATCCTCGAGCTGCGCTCGATCGTGCGCGCGGTGCCCGTGCCCGAACACGCGCAGAACTACGCCGTTCGGCTCGTCATGGCCACGCAACCGAAGAGCCCGCACGCGCCGACGATGGTCAACGACATGGTCGCGCTGGGTTCGTCGCCGCGTGGCGCGCAAGCGCTGCTGCTCGGCGCGAAGGTCAAGGCGATCCTCGCCGGCCGGTTCGCGGTGGCGTCCGAGGACGTCGCCGCCGTCGCGCTCGCGGCGTTGCGGCATCGCGTGATGGTGAACTTCCGCGCGCACTCGGACGGCATCGGCGCCGAACACGTCGTGCGCGAAGTGCTCGCGAAAGTCCTGCCGGCGAAGGGCTGATCGATCGTGGCGTCGTCGGCCCTGCTCGCGTCCGAACTCTGCGATCCGCGCTTCCTCGCGGCGCTCGAGCCCTTGCGGCTCGTCGCTCGCCGCGTGGCGCCGCGCGGCGTCGTCGCCGAGCAACGCTCGCGGGACAAGGGCAGCAGCAACGAGTTCAAGGACTACCGGCCCTACGTCGTCGGCGACGACCTGCGCCGCATCGACTGGAACGTCTACCGGCGGCTCCACCGCGTGTTCCTGCGCGTGTTCGAGGAGATCGAGGACTTGCCGCTCTACCTGCTGCCCGACGTGTCGGCGAGCGCGTACCTCGTCGACGCGGATGCGCAGAACGCGTCGCCGCCGCGCGCGCGGGCCGGGCTGCGCACCGCGTTGGCGTTGGCGGCGATCAGCCTCGGTCAGCACGATCGCGTCGGCGTCTATCCGTTCGCCGACGACTTGCGCGTGTTGATGCGGCCCACCGGCGGCAAGGGTCGCATCCTCGGCTTGGCGCAACGACTGGCCGAACTCGAGAGCGGCGGTTCGACCGATCTCGCACGATCGCTGGCGACGTTCGCGGGCTTGCGCTTGCGCGAAGGCCTCGTCTGCGTGATCTCGGACTTCTTCGATCCGGCCGGCATCGATGCCGTGACCAGCGCGCTCGCGCGCCTGCGCCATCGGCTGCTGCTCGTGCGTCTCGTGCGCAAGAGCGACGCCGAGCCGATCGTGCGCGGCGACGTCCGCTTCGTCGATTGCGAGAACGGCTCGACCGCCGACGTGTCGATCACGCCGCACGTGCTCGAGCGCTATCGCGCCGCGCATGCGCGCTTCGTCGAGAGCCTGGCGTCGTTCGCGCTCGCGCACGGTGCGGGCTTGCTCGAACTCGACGTCGATGCCGAGGTCGTGCCGCAACTCGAACGGCTGTTCTCCGGCGGGACGTACCACGCATGAGCTTCGGCACGTTCTCCGGCGCGGCGTTCACGATCGGCTTGCTCGCGCTCGCGGCCGCGCTGTTCGCGCTGTCGCGTCTGCGCGTGCGCCATCGCGCGTTGATCGTGCCGACGACGCTGTTCTGGCGCGAAGCGATCGAAGAGACGCGCGCGCGTGTGTTCGTGCAACGATTCCGCCATCCGCTCGCGTACGCGCTCGTGCTCGGCATCGCGGCGGTCATCTGGCTCGCGTGTGCGGAGCCGCGGTCCGCGGCTTCGAGCGCGACGCGGCACGTCCTCGTCGTCGACGCGTCGGCGCCGATGGCCGGGGAACGATTCGTCGCAGCCATCGCGGCCGTGCGCGAACGCGCCGCACGTTTGCCGCGGGAGTCGACGTCGATCGTGCTCGCGGGAGCGCGGCCCGAGCTCGTACTCGCGGCCGATGAACCGTTGGCGACGTTCGATCGACGCATGGAATCGCGCCGCGTCGACCCGCATCCGCAGACCGTCGAGAGCACGGTGCTGGAACTGTTCGCGACCGCGACCGGACCGACGTCCGTCGAAGTCTGCGGCGTCACGCCGATCGGCGCGGATCTCGTCGCATTGGCGCCGTCCGGATCGTCGATCGCTCGCGTGCCGTGCGCGACGCTCGAGCCCGCGGCTCGCCGTGGCGTGTCGACGCTCGGCGTCAGCGAAGCCGAATCGGGTGCATGGGATCGCGTCGACCTCACGGTCGTCGTGCACGGGGTCGCGCCGGGCGAAGTCCGCGTGACGCTGGACGACGCCGAACTCATGGCGGCGTCGAACGACGCGAGCGAGCGCGGCACGCGACTCACGTTCCGCGATCTGCCGGCGCGCGGCGGCAGGATCGACGTGCTGCTCGCGGCGGACACCGTCGCGGCGGCCAGCGCGATCGTCCCGCTACGCACACCGCTGCGCGTGGCCGTGTCGAGCACGGTGCCGCCGGCGTTGCTCACGGCGTTGAACGCCGATCGCGGCGTCCTGCAAGTCGATGTCGATCCGACGCTCGTCGTGCGGACGGCCGGCGAGGACTTCTTCTCCGCGCTTCCAGCGCTCGAGGTCGCGACCGATCCGAATGCCGGCGCGTTCGTCGTGCGCCGCGTCGCCGACGGTGCGCCCGACGCGGCGGTGCGCGCGGCGTTCCTCGATCTCGGCCTCGGCGACATCGACGCGATGGAACTCGCGCGGCAAACCGCGCGGCCGATCGACCTCGTGCTCGAGTCCGCGCCGACGCGTTCGGTCGCCGTGCTGTCCGAGTTGCTCGACGAGCGCTACGACTTCGTCCAATCGCGCGCGTTCCCGCTGTTCGTCGCGCGCGCATTGCGTTGGCTCGCGGACGCGACGCCGCTGCAGCCCGCTTGGGCCGCAGGCGCGTGGCTCGAGGACGGCAGCACGCGCTTCATCGCCGAGGACGGCCGGACGATCGACGGTGCCGGATCCGCGCTGCGCCTGCCGCGCGCGCAGACGATCACGACGGCCACGGGTCGCGCCGCGCGCGTGAGCGTGCTCGATGCGAGTCTCGCGCGGGGCTCGAGTCCCGACGCGCTGGCGCCCGTCGTCGACGCGAGCGACGGCGGCGTTCGCGGTACGACACTGGCCGCACTGCTCGCGCTCGTGTTGCTCGTGGTCGAATGGTGGCTCGTGCGTTCGGAGCGCATGCCATGAGCCTGACGCTGCTCGAACCCGCATGGCTGTGGGGCTGGCTCCTGCTGCCGCTGCTCGCTCTGGTGCGGACGCGCGTCCGCGTGCCCGGACAACTCGCGTTGCGCATCGCGATCGGCGCGCTGCTGTTCCTCGCGTTGGCGCGGCCGGCGTGGTGGAGCGCCGATGCGCGCGAGCACGCCGTCCTCGTCGTCGATGGTTCGGCGAGCGTCGATCCGGCGGCGCGCGAACGCGTGATCGCGGCCGTGCTCGATGCGCGCGAGCGTTTCTCCGACGACGTCGTCGATCGCGTCGTGTGGGTCGGGGACGAGGGCACGCGGTTCGGCGATCGTCGTGCGCAGGACCTCACGCTCCGGCCGACGGGTTCGCCGTCGACCGCGTTGCACGCGGCGCTGCGCTCGATCCCCGCGGACGCACGCGGCTCGGTGACGTGGATCACCGATGGGCGAGCGACGGACCCATGGTTCGGCGCCGCGTTGATGGAACTCCAGGAACGCGCGCTGCCGCTGCACGTCGTGCCGACTGCCGCGGCGCCGTTGCCCGCGCGCATCGCTGCGCTGCGTTCGCCATCGTGCGTGCGCGTCGGCGAACGCGCGACGATGGACGTCGACGCCGTCGGTCCCGGCGAGGTCGTGCGCGTCGAGGTCTTCGTCGCGGACGAGCGGATCGCGAGCCTCGACGTGCCGCTCGAGCGCGAGGCCGGAACCGCGACGTTCGCGTGGGAGCCGCGCGAGACCGGATTCGTCGAAGTCGTCGCGCGCTGCGAGGGTCACGAGCTCCGCACGACGGTCGCCGTCGACGATCCGTTGCGCGTGCTCTACGTCGGCGAACGCGTGACCGGAGCGCGGGACGCGCTCGGTCGTCTGCTCGGCCGCGGCTTCGTCCTCGAAACCGCATCCGCGTCCGATGCCGCGCCGATCCCGGACCTCGAGCGGGACGACCTCGTCGTGCTCGACGACGTGCCGGCCGCGAGCCTGTCGCCTGAGTTCCAGCGAGCGCTGGCGACGGCGGTGTTCGAGCGCGGGCTCGGGCTCGTCGTCTGCGGCGGTGAAGCGTCGTTCGGCCCGGGCGGCTATCGCGACTCGGCGCTCGATGCGCTGCTGCCGGTCGAAGCGATCCAGAAGGAAGAGAAGCGCGATCCGAGCACGACGCTCGTGCTGATCATCGACACCTCGGGATCGATGGGCGGCGAACGCATCCAGTTGGCGAAGGAAGTCGCACGCCTCGCGATGGGCCGACTGCTGCCGCACGACAAGGTCGGCATCGTCGAGTTCTACGGCGCGAAGCGCTGGGCCGCGCCGATCCAACCGGCGTCGAACGCGATCGACCTCGCGCGCGCGCTGAACCGCATGGACGCCGGCGGCGGCACCGTGATCCTGCCCGCGATCGAAGAGGCGTTCTACGGCATGCAGAACGTCCAGACCCGCTACAAGCACGTGCTCGTGCTGACCGATGGCGGCGTCGAGTCCGGGTCGTTCGAGCCGCTGCTGCGGCGCATGGCCGACGAAGGCATCACGACGTCGACGGTCCTGATCGGTCCCGAGGCGCACAGCGAGTTCCTCGTCGATCTCGCGAACTGGGGCAAGGGCCGCTTCTACGCGGTGCCCGACCGCTTCAACCTGCCCGAGATCCTGCTCAAGCAACCGACCAGTTCGCGGCTGCCCGCGTACAAGCCCGGCTCGTTCGCGCTGACGACGCGCGGTGGGCGTGGCTTCTGGGGCGACGTCGATCCGCGCTCCGCGCCGCCGATCGCGGGCTACGTCGAGACGACCGCGCGGCCGGGCTCGGAAACGCTGATCGCGATCGACGGCGAAGGCGATCCGCTGCTGTCGACGTGGATCCACGGCCTCGGCCGCGTGACGACGTTCACCAGCGAACCGACCGGACCCGGCACGGCGCCGTGGCGCGCGTGGGATGGCTACGGCCCGTTGTTCGCTCGCGTGTTCGCGCGCACGGCCGACGAATCGCGACCGCCGTTCGCGTTCACGCTCGAGCGTCGCGGCGCGCAACTCGAACTCACGGCGCGACGCACGCGTCCGGGCACGACGCGACCGCGCGCGGTCCAAGTCGACGGCGCGACCGAACTCGAACTCGAGTTCGTGGCGACGTCGCACGACGTCGAGTTCGCGACGCTGCTCGTGCCGCCGACGACGCCCGTGCGCGTCGTGGCCGGCGCCGACGGGGATCCCGCGATGACGCGGCTGGTCTCGAACGCGCGCGCCGACGAACGCGACGAGCTCGCCGTCCCGGCTCGCGCTGCGGTCGACCTCGAGCGCTTCGCCGCAGTGACCGGCGGCGACGTCGTCGACGCCAGCGGACTCGCGCGCTACGTGCCGCGCGCCGGTGGATCGGCGCCGCCGCCGCGCCTCGTCGAGTGGGCGCCGTGGATGTTCGGTCTGGCGCTGGTCCTGTACCTGTTCGACGTCTTCCATCGGCGGCGCGATCGCGGCGCGGCCACGGCAGGTGCGTGATGCGGAGCGTCGTGTCGATCGTCGTTTGCGGCTTGGTGATCGTGCCGATCGGCGTGTTCGCCCTTACCGCGTCGGCCACGCCCGTCGTCGTGGAACCGCCGACCGTCGAGGCCCTCGATCCGGCGGCGAAGGCCGCGCTCGATGCAGCCCTTGCCGAGCCCGAAACGCCGCGCGCGACGTGGGACGCCGTGATCGACGCGACGCTGCGCGCGCACGGCGACGTCGGACTCCTGGTGAAGGCGCTCGAGGCGACGACGGAGGCCGCCACCAGCGACGCGCAGCGCGTGTTCGCGGCGCGCCGCGCGCTCGTGTTCGCGCTGCATCGCGACGGCAAGATCGCGCGCGCGCTCGAGCAGGCCGACAAGGCGCTCGCGCTGCAGCGCACGCACGAGATCGCCTGGGTGCGCGCTCGCTTGCTCGATGCGCTCGATCGGGTCGACGACGCGATCGCCGCGTACCGCGCACTCGAAGTGGACAGCGACGACGCCGGTCGCGAAACGCTGGGCCTGCGCATCGCGCTGCTCGAAGCGACGCGTGCGGTCGCGGCGAGTTCCGGGGCCGGCGCCTCCGGCGGCAGCAGCCGGTTGGTCGCGGTCAGCGGTGTCGCGGCCAGTGCCGCGACCACCGTGGCGATCCCGGCGAGCGCGGTGTCGATCCCGGCGGTCGCCATCGCGCCGTTGACCGCGGCGACGCCTGCGGGTGGTCCGGTCGCGGCGACGCGGGAAACAGGGCCATCGATCACGCCGGTGCCGGTCGCCGACGAGGGACCACCGTCCGTGCTGTCCACGTTCGCGTCGCGACCCGAGGCGAGCGCCGAGTTCCGCAATCGCGCGGCGATCGTGCTGGCGTTGCTGCAGCGACCGCGTGAGGCATCGCGCCTGTTCGCGCCGGTCGGCGCCGGCGCGGAGCGCTTCCGCCAAGAGGTCCGCTTGGCCGAGTGGGCGTTGGCGGCCGGTGCACATGCGGACGCGCAGGAACACGCGTGGATCGCGCGCGGCGAAGCGACGCTGCGCCGCGATCGGCTGTACGCGCTGACGTTGCTCGTCGAGGCGCATCGCGCCGACGGCTCGCAAGCGCAGTTGATCGAGCGGTTCGCCGCGACGCCCGACCTCGATGCCGAGTCGCGCCGCGCGTGGATCGACGTGCTGCGCGAGACCGCGCGCGTCGACGAAGCGCTGGCGATGTTCCGGACGGCGAGTGCCGCGAGTTCCGGCGCGTTCACGGCGGACATGCGGCGCGAATTGCTCGAGATGTGCCGCGAGGCCGGTCGCGAGGACGAACTGGTCGCGACGTATCGCGAGATGATCGCGAGCGAGCCCGAGCGCGTGGATTGGCGCGAGGGACTTGCGCGCTACTGGCTCGAGCGCGGGCGCCGCGCGGATGCGGACGCGGTGTGGGACTCGTACCTCGCCGCGTACACCGATGCGCCGCATCGACTGGCCGTCGCGAACTCGGCGCGCGATCTCGGGCAGGACGAGCTCGCGCAGCGCGTCGCCGAAGAGTGCATCGCGTCGGGCGTCGGCTCGCTCGAAGCGCGGATGTTCCTGTTCGACTTCCACGTCAGTCGCGGCCAGGCCGAAGCGGCGATCGGCGAATTGGTGGCGTTCGATCGCGAGGCGCTCGCCGATTCGCCGCTTCGCATCCAGCTCGCCGAGGCGTTCGAACGCGTCGGCGACAAGCAGCGTGCGGCCGACGTGCTGACGCGTCTGCGCGAGCAGCGCGGGCAGGACGCGGCCGAGGAAGACCTCGACATGCGCCTCGCCTGGCTGCTGTCGGAGGTGGGCGACGAAACGACGGCGCTCGAGCGCTGGCGATCGTTGTGGCACAAGACGACGTCGCTGCCGCGTCGCCGCCAGATCGAGGACCGCTTGATGGCGGTCGCGTCGCGGCTCGGCGTGCTGGCCGACCTCGCGATCGAACTCGAGGAGAAACTCGCCGACGGCCGCGCCGACGATCGCGAAGCCGGACTGCTCGTGCGGCTGTACCAGAAGGTCGGCGATCCCGCGTCGGCCGCCGAGATCATCGGCGAGCACATGAAGAAGGCCGGCGCCGATCCGATCGCGACGCTGAACGAGAAGTCGCGGGTCTACCTCGGCGGTCGCGACTACTACAACTTCGAGAAGACGGTCCGGAAGCTCATCGAGCTCGATCCCGAGCATCGCGCCGACCATCTGCGTCAATTGGCGATGAGTCAGCTCGAGCGCGGTCGGCCGCGCGAAGCGCAAGAAGCGCTCGCGCGCCTCGCGGCCGAGGAGCAGCTCGGCGACGCCGCGGAGTTCGAAGCCGGCGTGCTGACTCTCGCGGGACTGCACGAGGACGCGGTGCGGACGTATCGCCGCGGCCTCGTCGCGCATCCGGAACGCATCGACGCGTACCTGCTGCTGTCGAACGCGCTGAAGCAGATCGGACAGACCGAGCGCGCGATCGGCATGTGCCAATACCTCGCCGAGACCGCGGACAAGGACGACTTGTTCACGATCGCGATCGACGGGCTGTTGAACATGCAGGCGAAGCCGCCGGTGCTGCGCTGGGCGCGCCGCATCGCGCTCGAGCGTCTCGCGAACGCGGGTCACGATCGCATGTACCTCTATCAGCTCGTCGCCGACCTCGCCGAAGAGCTCGAGGACAACTCCAGCCGCATGCGCGCGATGGAGAACTCGCTGGCGATCGCGGGCGAACAGCGCGCGTCCGTGTTGCGTGAACTGATGGACGTGGCGCAGGGGCGCTCGACGAACAGCTTCACGATCGTCAACGGCATGGTCGTCGAAGAACGCGCGGGCGGCGACGATCCGCGCCGGCTCGCGTACGGCCGGCGCTTGATCGGGCTCGGCGACCTCGTGCCGCCGCAGGTCTACCTCGAACTCGGCGAAGCGTTCCTGCGCGCCGGCGAGATCGCGAACGCGTCGAAGACGTTCTCGATGGCGCGCGACGTGCCCGATTGGGCCGCGTTCCAGCGTCAGATCGCGGAGTCGTTCGAGGGCGAAGGCTACGTCCGCCACGCGTTGACGATCTACGAGCGCACGATGGCGAGCCAGGGCGTCGACGTCGGTCTGATGGCGAAGACCGGCGAGTTGTACGAACAGCTCGGCCGCGACGACCGCGCGCTCGAGCAGTACCACCGGGGCATCGGGCTGCTGCTCGCGCGCCATCCGCTGGTGAAGGCCGCCACGGCGAAGGACAAGGACGCGTCGAAGGACAAGGACGATCCGTACGGCTGGGCCGCCCGCAACGTCGGCGAGTTCGAGACGCAGTTCCCGGGGCTGGTGCAGGGCTTCGTCGCGGCGGCGACGGATGCAGACGCGCGCCGTTTGATCGACGAACAACGCGCGGCGATCGCACAGGACTTGCGGGACGTCGACGCATTGCCGCTCGCGCCGGACGCGAAGCTCGAGAACCACCCGCGACTCGAGCGTCGCAGCGCGTTCGTGCGCGATCTGGCGCTGCGCTTCGGCGTGATCGAGACGCTGGAGGCCGACGACCTCGAACTGCTGCGCCGCTTCCCCGCCGACGACGCGCCGTTGCTCGAGTGCGTGGAGAGTCGGGCGCGGTACGGGCTCATCGATGGAGCGCGAGCGCTGATCGAGAGGAGTGCCCGAGACGACGCGCAGCGCACGAAGGCGCTGGTCGCGATCGGCCTCGGCACCAGCACCGACGGCGTCGGGATCGCCGACGTCGCGGCGCGCTTCCTGCCGCTCGTGATCGACGGCGAGCGGGATCGCACGAGCGCGCTGCTGCGCGGAGTCCGCCTCGCCGACGCCACCGCGGACGACACGCCGCGCATCGAGCTGCTGCTGAACGCCGCGCTGTTCCTCGATGACGATGCCGCCGTCGTGACGCTCGGCCGATTCGCGATGCGACGCATCGTCGAGAACGGCAAGGGCTACCAGGACTCGCAACAGATCGAGGCGTTGCTGACGCGCATGCGCGCGGCGCTGGACGCGCCCTCGTACGCGCTCGTCGTCGACGCCTTGGTCGAAGCGGTCGTCGCGAAGAAGGACTCGTTCTCGACGTTCGCGCACCTGCTGACGCAACTGCAGGCCGAGCTCGGTCGGCCGCTGTTCGAGGCCGATGCGTTGAAGACGAAGATCGACGAGTGCTTGCCGGACCAGTCGTACCTCGTGCCGGGCCTGCTGATGCTGGTCGCGCCCGATGCGCGCATGGAGGTGTTGCAGGGCGTGTGGACACGCGTGCCGCCGACCGAGCGGGCGGATCTCGCGCTGTCGCTGATCCAGGCCAGCCAGGAGCCGCTGTCGCCGGCGATGGCGGATTTCGTCGTCGCCGCGTTCGAGGAAGGACTGACGAAGGTCGACGATCCGAGCTTCCTCACGTACCAGGTGTCGAACCTGCAGCAGCGTGGGGCGCGTGAGTTGGCGACGACGGAGCGCATCGCGGCCGCCGCGTACGCGAAGTTCCCGTCGAACATGACGTTCGCCGCGGTGCTGACCTGTGTCCGCCACGCGCTCGGCCGGACGGACGACGCGGTGAAGTTGCTCGACGAGACGATCGCGCTCGTTCCTCAGTTGACCGAGGACTATGAGCTGCAGGAAGTGGCGCGCATGCTCGCGAAGGCGTTCGCGCCGCCGCACGACGTCGCGCTGACGTCTCGCGTCGACGCGGCTGAGGCGGCGGGCGTCGATCCGACCAAGCTGATGCGCCTACGGCTCGAGATCGCCGACGAGCGTGGGGATTCCGATGCGCGGACGGCGATTCTCGCGAAGGCATTGGCGGCGACGCCGGATTCGGTCGAGCTGCTGCGCGAATCGATGTGGGACGCCGCGAACCGCGGCGACACCCGACTCCATCGCGAACTGCTCGAGCGCCTGCACACGCAACAGCGCGACAACGCGCAGTGGCGCGATCAGTTGATGGCGTCGTATCGCTCGGCGCGCGATCCGCTGCGCGCCCTGGCCGTCAAGAACGCGAGCGCGGTGACGGCGGCGGTCGCCAAGGTCGACGACTCGCACGAGAAGCAACCGCCGGCTTCCGTCGAACTCGTGAAGAAGGCGGTCGACGCCGGCGACATGAGCGCGGCGACCACCGCGTATCGGCGGTTGTGGCGGCGCTTCCAGGTCGGCAGCGGACGCAACCGGTACGGCATCGTGTTCTTCAGCAGCTTCGGCGGCGGGCCGACGTGGCCCGAAGAGCCGTCCGTCGATGCGTCCAAGCCGCGCAGTCGCGGCGGACTCGACGCGCTGCTGGCGGAGCGCGACGACTCCGCGGCCGAGGCCGCCGCGGAGTCGGGCATCGACCCCGACTCGCCCGAAGCGCAGAACGCACGGAAGCCGAAGCCGGTCCACGAAGTGGTCGCGACGCTGCCGTTCGGTCGCGACGTGCTGACGCGCGAGTTGCGCGCCGCCGGTCCCGAGGCGTTGGCGACCGCGCGCGGACTCGTGCGCGGCGTCCAGCGCGCGACGGTCGCTGCCGAACCCGACGCGCCGCAGCGCTGGCTCGAGCGCACGCGGACCGGCGTCGCGAGTCAGCTCGATCGCGCGCTGCTGTTGTCGTGGTACGAGGACCGCGTGGATGCCGCACCGCTCGACGCGTCCGCGCCGCTCGCGGAGCTGGGCTCGGCGGTGCTGCCCTACGACAGCGGACAGCTCCGTAGTCTGGCGCGGCTGTGGGCGAAGCTCGGCGACACGCCGCGCGCGTCGCGCATCTGGCAGTGGTGCGCGACGTTGGCGACGTCGAACTCGTGGGTCCGCAGCGGCTCGAACCAAGTGTCCGCGCGCGACCTGCTCGAGGAAGTGCGCAAGTACTTGAGCGGCGACGAACGCGACGCCGTCGTCCGCGCGATCCTCGAACGCAGTGATCCCGGCGGCGACTCGTGGGAGCGCGAGTCGTACGTGATGCTGATCCTCGATTCGTGGTCGCAGATCCTCGGTCCGCGCGACGCGGTGGCTCGATGCCGCGACGCCATGGTCGCGGCGAACGACTTGTCGAACGGCATCCTGCGCAACCCGGCAGCGGCGGCCGTGCCGCTGTGGCTCGCGTCGGACGCGCAGGACGACGCGCTGCGAGCGCTCGAGATCGCACTGTGCTCGTTCACGGCGGACCAGGTGAAGTTCGCGCCGAACGATGCGTACTCGGCCGAATGGAAACTGCGGGCCGCGTACATCGACCTCGGGCGCGCGCGCAAGTGGTTCCCGGCGAAGACCGACGACGCCACGCGGGCGTGGGTGGCTCGCGCCGGCGCGAAGCTGCTCGAGTGGGATGCCGCGGATCGCCTGCAGCGCGGCACGAAGTCACGGCTGTTCGCGCTGGTCGCCGTCCGAGCGTTCGACTGTGGGGAAGCCGACCTCGCGCGACGACTCGTCGATCGCGTCGACGCACTCGCGCGCGGTTCCGAGCGACTCCTCGTCGCGGACCTGCGTCGCAAGCTGGGCGACGAGGCGTCCGCCCTCGCGATCGAGGACGAACTGTTCGCCGCGCAAGCGCTGTACGTCGAGCGCGTCCCGGAGCTGATCGATCGCGTGCGCGCGACCGAGGATGCGGCGGCGGCGTATCGAAAGGCCGAGGAAGCGCTGGCATGGACCGCGCACCCCGGCTTGATCGACCGGTTGATCGATTTGGCGAAGGAGCTTGGCCGCACCGACGACGTCACGCGGTTCGAGGCGATGAAGGACGCGCAGACGGCGGCGGCGAAGGCGTTGGGCGGGGAGTGGTGAGGGGGGCGTTTTGCGCCCCTGCTCCAGCTGCATGAGGCGAGTTCATCTCGCCGCACGTTGATTCCGAGAGGTGCGGACATCGTCCGGCCGGGAAACGCGCCGGCGTCGTCGACCGTCGTTGGATGACGCGTCCGACGCGCGTCGACGGGCCGCGTCAATGGATCCGGTCGAACGACGTGCCGTTGAACTTGAAGACGTCGTTGCCCGCCAGCCACAGGTCACCGTTCCGATCCTGGGAGATGCACAGGACGTCCTTGGTCGTCAGACCTTCGGCGGCCGCGTAGTGCTTCATGGCCTTGCCGTCGTAGCGCCACGCTCCGCTCTCGACGGTGCCGAACCAGATGTTCCCGTCGCGGTCCTCGCCGATCGAGAACACACGGTGCATCGACGGAGCATCCGGCGCGACGTCGCCGGGGAGCGGGTTCGTGCGTCCGCCGTACTCACTCGGCTTGCCGAGTCCCATCTCCTGCGTGAACCGTCGCGTGGTCGTGCCGTCGTACAGGAGGACGCCGAGCCAGTTGTTACCGATCCAGAGGTTTCCCTTGCTGTCCTCGAACACGCAGCGGACGTGGAGTCGACCGGTGGAGGAGTCGAAGCCGAGGCTCTGGTCGTCGATGATCGTGAAGGACTCGCCGTCGAAGCCGATCACCGCCGAGTACGTCGCGAACCACATGCGTCCGTTCTTCCCGCGGGCGATGCATGTCGTCGCGAATGCGGGTGCGTCGGCGCCTGGATCGGGGATCGGGTACGCCACGAAGTGGAACGTGTCTCCGTCGTATCGATACACCCCTGGCCGTGCTTCGAGCGCCGTCGCGCCCCTCTCGCCGTCTTCCTTGAACCACAAGTCGTCGGCGCGGAGCTTCCAGTCGTCCTTGGCGTCGTAGCTCCTGCGGCTCGCGGGGATGATCCGCTCCCCGTCGAATCCGCTGATCCCGACGCCTCCCTCGAACCAGACGACGCCGTGTTCGTCTTCGTGGATCGAGCGGATCTGGTCGTCGCTCAATCCATCCTGCTTGGTGAACGTCGTGAGCTTCGTGCCGTCGAAGAGCGCGACGCCTTGGTTCCAGCTCCCGAACCAAGTGTTGCCGTGGCTGTCGTGCAGGATGGACCGCACGGTTTCGAACTCGAGCCGCGGACGAGGGCCCTCGACATCACCGCGGACTGGCGTCGTGTCGTCCGGTGACGATCCGCACGACGTCGCGCCGAGGACGGCGAGCAAGGCGAGCACGGCCAGCGGACCGCGGTTCGTCCGCGGGAGCGTTCGTTCGACGTTCGTCATGGGTTGAATCCACTCCGATGTAGGCTCTGCCGACCGAGAGCGAGACAGCGTAGGGGGCATCGCGGGAGATGCACTCGATCGAGCGGCCCGCGAACCACGTTCATCGCGCACGTGTCCACGGATCCCGACGCGCCGACCGCCGTGGACCGGCGCTGATCGAGGAGTGGTCTATCCGCCGCGGGGCGCGAGCGATTGCTCAGGACTCTCGTGGGGAGCGAGGAACTTCCAACCGCCTTCGCGGAGTCGATCGAAGGCACCGAGATACCGCGCGCCCGCTGGCACGCGGTTCGAGCTCACGGAGATCCGTCTGGAATTCGCATCGATACGAGCGACGTCGAAGAAGCCCTCGAGGTAGAGAGCCCCATCGTCAGCCTCGTAAAGCTGAGCCCGGCTGTATCCGCCGGTGTCCTTTGCCAGTTCCACTTCGTCGCGTGCACCATTCGTGCGCACGACGATCAGGGAACGGTCGTACTCGGCCAAATGGGAATGTGCAGCCACGTAGCGGGCGACCAAGCGCGTCCGGTCCGCGGGCACCGTGTACTCGATGTCGTAGGTCCGGGAATCGAAGACGATCCGAGCGACGACGAGCGACGCGAGCACGAGCGCGGCAGTCGCGGCGGCGAATCGAAGAACGAAACTTCGCGAGACGACGGCTCGACGGTTCGTCATTTCCGCCTCCGATGCCACACGCCTCATCCGACCATTGGACAGCGCCTCGTGACCAGGCCTCACGCTCAGAAGAATCGGCGGCGATCTTAGAGCCATCGGCACGTGCGCCGATGCGGCGACGCCGACCCGAGCTACCGATGCTGCCCAGCCCGGCGCACCACCCACGAAGGCGAACTCTCATGAACACGATCACGACCAAGGACGGAACGCGCATGTTCTTCAAGGACTGGGGGCCGAAGGACGCGCAGCCGATCGTCTTCCACCACGGTTGGCCGCTCAGCGCGGACGACTGGGACGCGCAGATGCTGCACTTCGTCGGCAAGGGGTTCCGCGTCGTTGCGCACGACCGCCGCGGCCACGGCCGTTCGACGCAGGTCAGCGACGGCCACGACATGGACCACTACGCCAGCGACGTCGCAGCGCTCGTCGATCAACTCGATCTGCGGCGTGCGATCCACGTCGGTCACTCGACGGGTGGGGGCGAGGCGACGCGCTACGTCGCGGCCCACGGCAAGGGGCGCGTGGCGAAGCTCGTGCTCATCGGCGCAGTGCCGCCGCTCATGGTGAAGACGTCGAAGAACCCAGGTGGCCTGCCGCTCGAGGTGTTCGACGGGTTCCGTGCGAAGCTCGCGGCGAATCGCGCCGCGTTCTATCGCGACGTCGCGAGCGGCCCGTTCTACGGGTTCAATCGACCCGGCGTGACGACCTCGCCCGCCGTCGTCGACAATTGGTGGCGCCAGGGAATGATGGGCGGCGCCAAAGCGCACTACGAAGAGGCATCAAGGCGTTCTCCGAGACGGACTTCACCGACGACCTGAAGTCGATCGAGGTCCCGACGCTCGTGATGCACGGCGACGACGATCAAATCGTGCCCATCGCCGCGTCCGCGCAAGCGTCGGCGAAGCTCCTCAAGCACTGCACGCTGAAGGTCTACTCGGGCCTACCGCACGGCATGTGCACGACGCACGCGGAAGTCATCGACGCCGACCTCCTCACGTTCGTTCGGAGTTGAAGCGCGGGGTCGAGCGAAACGGCTGTCCTGGCTTCGCGTCCGGATGTTCGCGCGGGCGCTGAAACGCGTGGACCTGAGCCGGTTCTCGGAACACTTCACGGCGCGCGGTGGCAATGCGGGCCGTCCTGCGATCGATCCCGAGATCCAGTTCCAGTCGGCCTGCCGCGAACGCTTCGGCCTCCCTCGACGGGTCGCGCCACAGGGTGCTGGGTAGCGCCAAAACGGCTCGGAGCTCAGATTTTCTGGGGTGACCGCGCTGGGCCGACTCTTACAGTCCCGCCCGGCGAAGAAGCGCGTGGAAAAATCCCGCCAGTCCGCATTCGATCGATCGATCCGCCAGACGCATTCCGAGACGTCGCCGACCGCCAACGCGGTGAGGAAGTCGAGGAGCATGGGACACGAGCACGACGCATGGGTCACCGGCGGTTGGTCGAACGCGCCATGGCTGGCGCTGGGAGCGCGGGAAGTGATGGTGAACGAACTGTCGACTGAACCGTCCGCAGCGCGTCGTGCGCGTGTCGCATGGTGACGAATCGTTCGTACGGTGTCGAAACATGAGTTTGGCATCGTTACCGATGCTGATGACCTGGGCTGCAGCGTGTGCCGCCCAGGTTGGCTCGAGGACTTTGGGGACCGAGTATGAAACGTAACGGCATCACGTCATTCACTTTACTACTCTGTGTAGTCATGGCGCCGCTTGCGCTGGCGTCCATCATCATTGGCACCAGCGGCAATGACACGCTGAACGGGGGCGGGTCGGGTGATACGATCAGTGGCCTTGGCGGAGATGACACCATCGACGGTGGCGGAGGGGCGGATACGATCCACGGGGGTGCGGGTTCGGACGACTTGGACGGTGGTCCCGGCGCGGACGAGCTGAACGGGAACGAAGGAGATGACTCGGTATTCGGGGGCGATGGCAATGATACGATGACCGGAGGCGACGGCGCCGATACGATGACAGGCAACGAGGGGCGCGACAGCGTCGACGGCGGATCAGGGAACGACGCGGTCGCCGGCGGCTCGGAAAATGACAGCGTCGACGGGGGCGAAGGCGACGACGACTGCTCCGGGGGTAGCGGCGACGATGTCGTGAACGGCGGCGATGGTGAAGATGAAGTCGAAGGCGGGAGCGGTGAAGACACGCTCATCGGTGGGCCGGGCGAGGACGTCATCTGGGACGGTGACGCGTTCGAACCAAGCGATGGAGAAGTCGATACGATCGACGCTCTCGACGGAGAGTTCGACAGCGTTCACTGTGGAGAGGAAGATCGTCCCATCTGCGACCCCACCGACTCGATCCAGGTGACTGACAGCTCCGGGAACGTGACGTACAGTGGGCAGTACAGCGGGAGCCCTTGGGGCTGATCCGGCCGCCGCACGGAGTTCCGGACGCGGACCGCTTCTTTCCCATCGACATTTCTCGATGGAGTTCTGCCGATGGGAGAGAAGCGGGCCTCGGACGACGATTCGAATGCCCGTACGAAACCATACGGGACGGTCCGGAGCGAGGAATGTGCTCGTGCGGCGGTACTGAGGAATGAACGCGGATCATTCGTGCGGGACGTGGGTGGTCGACGTCCAGCTCTCGCAAGTTCGACTCGAAATCGCGACAGCGAGAATTTCGACGACATTGGATTCAAGTCATGAATAAGTCGTTGCTCAGCCATCGTTCTTTCGCCCGCATCGCGATCGTGACGGTGCTCACCTCGTCGATCGCGTTCCTCTGGATCGACATGAGTGGCCCACACGACGTGGTAGAGCCGAAGGAACCTGGCGCCGATCTACGAGCGATGCATCTCGAAGCGTCGACGTCGAGCGAACCTGTCACCGCATCCGAGTGCGCATCCGAGTGCGCCGCCGACGATCCGAGGATGACCCGACGGGAAACGGGTCAGGATCCTGGAGCGACCGCAGACCCTACGGATCTCGTCCTGCGCATTCGGTCCCTGGTCGGTGAAGGCGCATCGACAGCGCGTATCCTCGTCGAGCTACAGCGACTCAAAGCCATTGACACCGATGCCTCGAGGGGAGCGCTGGTCCACCTGTTCTCCGACAGTACCGTTCGGTTCACACACCGGGCGAAGACGTTCTACGGTCTCCTGCGAGACATCGATCATCCCGACATCGGCAGATCCGCGGCCGAGTGGTTGGATCGGACCATCGCGGAGGGCGCGACTCTGACGAGTCACTACGATGGATATATGAGGCTGCTCGTTTCCCACGACGCGACATTGGCGGATGCTCGACTCAGTACGATTATACAAACGTGCCAAACTCGACAAGTCGCGATCGCGGCGGCAGAAGCGCTTCTTTCCAAGGACCGCGGCGTCGATGTCGCGTCCTACTTGACCCTGGCGATCCATCATTCGGATCGTGCGCTGCGGCGCGCGATCATCGATGGATTGGCTAGCTGGCCCTCGTCGGCGGCAGCGGACGACATGAATTCGATGGTGAGCGATCGCGGTCTCCCTACGGAGTCCCGTTCGGAGTGCATTCGTGCGCTGACGACACGCGGCGACGACAGAGCGATTGAATCCATGCTGCAGTTGCTCCGAGAGCGTGAAGAGAACGAACTGTTGGTGGGGATCGAAGGACTCTCAGGACTGATGAGTGGTGGACGCGACGCGGCGCGGAAGCACCTGCCCCTCGCTCGGGCGACCTTGGCCGACCTCATCCGAATCGTGCCGAGTCAGAGCGAAGCGGTACAGGATCGTCTGGTTGATCTCGTGAAGCAGCATCCTGGTGTCCTGGATGAGTCGCTGCAGTCTCTGATGACGGACGCGCTCGGAGTGAAGGCGTCACAGCGCAAGTAACGCGGCGACGGTCTTCGATCGCCGACGAGCTGGATGGAAGTCTTCGCCGCGCTTATCGGGGCCCGCCGAACCGAAGCTCGGGCCCGCTCGGCACTCCTCCCGCGATTCCCCAAGCCATCCGCATCCCCATCCCCGGGTACCCTTCGTCCAACAGGGGGGATCCGAGGTCCTCGATGTCCCGTCTTGCACTTCTCGCCGCGGTCCTGCTCGCCGTCCCGGCCCATGCGCAAGAAACCCGCGTCGTTCACCTTCGTGACGCGTTGGCGCCGCAACCGTATTCCGTCGTCGAGCACGTCGTCCCGCCCGGATCGACTTCGTCGCTCGATGCGTCGACCGGTCCCATGTACGCGCAGCACCCCGGCTTCCCGCTGACGATCGGCGGTGCATCGCAGTATCCGCCGATGCGAGGCCTCGTGCTCGAGGACGTCGATGCCGACGGCGCGCTGGACCTCGTCGTGTCGAGCCCGGACATGCACGTCTATGCGTTCCGGCTCGATGGCCAATCGTTGCCGGGATTCCCGGTCGCGGTCGGTGCGCTTGCGCAGTACCCGGCGAGCGTCGCGGATCTCGATGGCGATGGCTTCGTCGAGGTCGTCCAGGCCACGCGTGGACTCGGCGGGGGAGGAGCCCTCTACGTCTTCGATCGATTCGGTACTGCGCGGCCGGGCTTTCCGGTCAGTTTCGGAGCCGCGAACGTCGAAGCTTCGCCGACGTTGGCCGATCTCGACGACGACGGCATGCTCGAGATCATCGCGCAGGAGCGCATCGGCAACATCGGTGGTCGCGTCCACATCGTCGAGGCCGATGGCAGCGAGTGGGGCGGCGCATGGCCGGTCGCGCTCGATCACGTCCCGACGACGACCCCTGCCGTGGCCGATGTCGATCGTGATGGTGACCTCGACCTCGTCCTGCAGTCGTACACGTCGTTGTGGGTGCTCGATCGCGGCGGTTTCTCGTTGCCGGGCTTCCCGAAGCCCATCGCCGGCACGAGCTTCAGTTATCAATCGGCCGCGCTCGCGGATCTCGATGGTGACGGTCCGCTCGAGATCGCCGTCGGCGCGCATCAATTGAACTCGGGTGTATGGGTCATGCGCAGCAACGGCAGCTTCTTCGGCACGTGGCCGCGGTTGCTCGGCACGTGGATGTATTGCCCGCCGACGATCGCCGACATCGACGGCGACGGCAGCCTCGATGTTCTCGCGGGGCGCGAGGGCTTCGCGGGCGACGACACGCCGACGCTGTGGGCGTGGAGTGGAAACGGCCTGCTGAAGCCCGGCTTCCCGGTGTCGGGCCCCGGTGGCGGCGGGGCCGCCGGTGCGATCACGACGGCGGACCTCGATGGCGACGGCAAGCTCGAAATCTTCACGGACCATACGTTGGCGGTCGGTGGAGTCGGATCGATCCTCGGCTACGACTCCATCGGCAACGTCCTGCCGGGCTTCCCGCTGCATCCCGTCGGGTACACGTACTTGAACGGTGCGCACCTCGCGGACGTCGATGGCGACGGCGATCTCGACCTCGGCGCGCTGTCGTTCCTCGGCAACACGATCCGCGTCAACTTGTGGGATCTCGGTGCGCCCGTCGATCCCGCGCGCGTGCCGGTCCCGACTTATCATGTCGACGCGACGCATCGCGGGCGCGAGGGCGACGTCGCGCGCGTGCGACTCGTCGGTGCGCTCGAGCCCGGCAACGCGGTGAGACTGCAAGTCCTCGGCGCGGCGGGAACGCCGGCGTGGTTGTGGCTCGGCGCGACGCCGGGCTTCGCCGCGGCGCCGCCGTATGGAGTCTTCCGGCTCGGCTTCTCGCCGCCGCCGCTCATGCTGCTCGCGGGCACGGCGCTGCCCGCTCCGGGCTCGATCGACGTCGCGGTCATCGTGCCGCCGTTCGCGAGCGTCTCCGGGATCACCCTCTACCTGCAGGCGCTGACGACGGACGCCGACGGCGACGCGAGCCTGACCCCGCTGGTCGCCAAGACCTTTCCCTGATCGACGGGCGCTCGCGCTCGGCGTTCGAATCCCCGCGAATCCCGCCGCCGTCGGCGCGCCTGCGTCGGAAAGAAGTTCCGATCGGCGTCCCGGACCCCGAAATGCTTTCTCGCGCAGCGCGCGGCCCCGCGAACGGCCGCGCGCCGCTCCCTTGCTCCCTATCGTTGGCGTGAAGCCGACTTACGAGCACTCGATCCGACTTGGCCCGCATCTGGAACGCCCGTTGCCCTAGCGCTGCGGCTCGCCGGCATCCCGCCGGCTTTCCGTTCATGAGGCTCAGGAGCGGGTCATGCGCATTCTCGTCACCGGCGGCGCCGGTTTCGTGGGTTCCCATATCGTCGATGCGTTGCTCGAGCGCGGTCATCAAGTGCGCGTGTACGACGCGCTCGACCGCCAGGTCCATCCGAGCGGCCGCGTCCCGTCCTACCTCACCGAGCGAGCCGAGTTCATCCACGGCGACGTGCGGGACCGCGCGCGGCTGAAGGATGCGCTCGAAGGGATCGACGTCGTCTACCACGAAGCCGCGTACGTCGGCGTCGGCCAATCAATGTATGAAATCCGTCGCTACGTCGACGGCAACTCGGTCGGCGGCGCGACGCTGCTCGACATCCTCGCCAACGACAAGCACCAGGTGAAGAAGCTGATCGTGGCGTCGTCGATGTCGATCTACGGTGAAGGCCAGTACCGCTGCTCGGATTGCGGCGACGTCTCGCCGAAGCTGCGCACCGAGGCCCAGATGGCCGCCGGCGACTGGGAGCTGCACTGCCCGTTCTGCAACGCGTCGGTCGCGGGCATGCCGACGTCCGAGAGCAAGCCGCTCGAGCCGACGTCGATCTACGCGATCACGAAGCGCGATCACGAAGAGATGTGCCTGTCGGTCGGCCGTGCGTACGGCATCCCGACCGTCGCGCTGCGTTACTTCAACATCTACGGCTCGCGTCAAGCGCTGGCCAATCCGTACACGGGCGTGCTCGCGATCTTCTCGGGCCGCCTGATGTCGAACGGCCGCCCGGTCATCTACGAAGACGGCCATCAGAGCCGCGACTTCGTCCACGTCTCCGACATCGTCCAGGCCAACATGCTGGCGATGGAGAAGGACGAAGCGAACTACGGCGTGTTCAACGTCGGCACCGGCCGCAGCACGAGCGTCAACCAAGTCTGCTCGTTGTTGAAGGAACGACTCGGCGTCGACATCGAGTCCGACGTCAAGAACCAGTTCCGTGCCGGCGACATCCGCCACTGCTACGCCGACATCTCGCGCATCCAGACGCAGCTCGGCTACCAGCCGACCGTGATGCTCGAAGACGGCATCGACGAACTCGTCGAATGGGTCCGCACGCAGAAGGGCATCGAACAGAAGTTCGAAGCCGCGGCGAGCCTGCTGCAGTCCCACGGCCTGTTGCGCTGAACCGTCGCGCGGCAAGTGTGCGCCGCGACGCCTCATCCTCTTCCCGAACCCTCCGCGAACATCCGCTCCACGAGGTCCACCATGTCCGAGAATCCGTCGTCGAATCGCGGTCCGCAGCACGATCCGGGTGCTCCGTACGACAAGGCCTACTACGACACGAAGCTCGGCCCGCGCCCGTACGAGCGCGACGAGATCGAATGGTCGACGCACTTCGCGACGGCGGCCGCGCGCCTCCACGACTTGTTCCAGCCGAAGCGCGTGCTCGACGTCGGTTGCGCCAAGGGCTTCCTCGTCGAGCAACTGCGTGATCGCGGCGTCGAGGCCTACGGCATCGACGCGTCGTCGTACGCGATCGGCCAGGTCCGCGACGACGTCAAGCCGTTCTGCAAGGTGCGCTCCGCGACCGAGCCGCTCGGCGAGCACTTCGACCTCATCACCTGCATCGAGATCGCCGAGCACATGCCCGAGGACGAGGCCGAGAAGCTCGTCGCGAACCTGTGCGCGCACACGGACGAAGTGGTGTTCTCGTCGACGCCGACCGACTTCGAGGAGCCGACGCACCTGAACGTGCGGCCGCGTTCGTATTGGGAAGGCCTGTTCGCCGCGAACGGCTTCTTCGCGAACCGCGACTTCGCCGGGCAGTTCCTCACGCAAAACGCGATCCACTTCCGCCGCGTCGATCGCCCGATCCGCGCCGTGATCTTCTCGAAGGAGAAGCCGGAATGGGCCGTCGTGCGCCTGCGCGTGCTCGATCCGCTGCGTGAACTCGAGAAGCAAGGCAAGGCGCACGTCACGTACGTGTCGAGCTACGACACGACGCTCGACATCGAGGCGATCCTGCTGTCGGACCTGTTCATCGTCGGCCGCGAGTTCTGCGACGAGAAGTACAGCGCCGAGATCCTCGAAGTCGCGCGGACGATGGGCAAGGTCGTCGTGTTCGAGCTCGACGACCTGCTGTGGAAGGTGCCGCGCAGCAACCCGGTGTGGGGGTACTGCACGCAGATCACGGGGTCGTTCGAGCGCATCGCGCGCGATGCCGACTTCATCACCGCGTCGACGGAGCCGCTGAAGCACGAGCTCGCGGAGCTCGACGCCGACGCGCCGCGCAAGGCCGTCGTGCTGCGCAATTGCGTGAACACGCAGATCTGGGGCTCGTCGTTCAACGCGCGCGAGCCGGTCGCCGGCGCACCGTTCGTCGTCGGTTGGTTCGGCTCGCCGACGCACCAGGAAGACCTCGAGATCGTCGAAGAGGCGATCCGCTACCTCGTGCGCAAGTACGAGGGCCAGGTCGAGTTCCACTTCTTCGGCTACCTGCCGAAGCACCTGCGCGACATCCCCGGCGTCAAGCTCGCCGGCGCCGGCGTCGCCAACGTCGAGAAGCACGCGAAGCGCGTGCGCGAAGCGCCGATCCACCTCGCGATCGCGCCGCTGACCGACCATCCGTTCAACCAGAGCAAGTCCGACCTGAAGTGGCTCGAGTACTCGATCTGCGGCATCCCGGGCATCTACTCGGACGTGACGCCGTATCGCAACTCGGTCACGCACGGCGTCGACGGTTGGCTCGCGAAGAACACGACGGCGTCGTGGGTCGACGCGATCGAGCGCTTCCTCGCCGACGCGCCCTTGCGTCGCAGGATCGCCAGGACCGCGTTCGACGTCGTGCGCTCGAACTTCTGCCTCGACGTGGCGTCGTCGCAATGGGACCACGCGTATCGGTCGTTCCTCGCGACGGGCTCGCAGCACGCGAAGCCCGAGGTCACCGACGAGGACGCGACCAAGGCCGCCGCGTTGTTGTTCGAGTTCCTGGCGAAGAACCAGGCGCGCCAGGGCGAACTCGAACTCGCGGTGTCGAGCTACGAAGCCGCGGCGCGCCTCGTGCCTGCCGCCGCTCTCGATCTGCGCAACGCCGGCATGCAGCTCGCGAAGGGCGGACGGTTCGCGCTCGCCGAGCGCTTGCTGGTCGGCTCGATCGAAGCCGACGCGGAGGATGCCGACGCGTTCCGCGCGCTGGCGTCGCTGTATCGCAGCGCCGGCGATCCGCTGGCCGAGGAGAACACGCTCGAGATCGCTGCGGAGCGGCATCCGACCGACGCGCACCTCGCGCAGCGGCACGTCGAACTGTTGGCGGCCGCGGGTCGTCCCGACGCGATCACGACGCGCTTGGCGCCGCTCGGGGCGGACCCCGAGGTCTTGCAAGAGTTCGTCCATCTCGTCGAGCGCACCGTGGCGCTGGGCCACGGCGACGCCGCGCAGGCCGCCGTGACGGCCGCGCAGGGCGCGCAACCGACGCAGGACTTCACACCTCTCGCCGGATCGCTCCACGTGTTGTGCGCGCGTGGCGGCGGCAAGCCCTCGACCGACCGGCTGCGCGTCACGGTGATCACGTCGGAACCGCTGTCCGGCACGCGCATGCAGCGTCGCTTGGCCGCGGTGACGCGCGTGCTCGCCGACCTCGGGTCGATCGACGTGCGCTTCGCGCGTCCCGACGACGCGAACGAAGCGGTCGCGTCGGCGCAGCTCGTGCTGTTGTCGGCGCCGTTCGCGTGCGGCGGCCAAGCGCTGTCGATCGCGAACGCCGCGCACGACCGCGGCATCGCGGTCGTCGTCGACGTCGACGAGGCGCTGGCGTGCTCGGACTCGGGTTCGCACGAGGCGTGCGCCGCGATCCTGCGCAGCGCCGATCTCGTGACGACGGCCACCGCGCGGCTGCACGACGACGTGCGCGGGCTCGCGCCCGACGCGACGGTCCAGGTGTTGCCGACGCAGCTCGATCTGTCGACGTGGTCGGTGCGCCATGCGTTCGATGCCGGCAGCGATCGGGCGCTGACGATCGGCCTGTTCGCGGGCAACGCGCAACCGCACGAGATCGTCGACGTCGTGAAGGCGCTGATGCCGACGATCCGGGCCAGCGAGGGCTTGCTCGATCTGTCGATCTGGACGCCCGACGGTGCCGGAGCGAAGGAGTTCCAGAAGACGTCGCGCCTCGCGTGCGACTCGCCGTTCTATCGCGAGTACGCCCGCACGATGCAGCGCGCGACGATCGACGTCGCGGTCTTGCCGGTCACCGATCAGAGCGTGTTCGCGTCGCGCGGCGACGCGACGTTGCTCGAGCTCGCGGCGCGTCGTGTGCCGGTCATCGCGTCGGCGCTCGAGCCGTTCGCCGGGACGATCGAACCGGGCAAGACCGGTTGGCTCGTGGCCGGAGGCGCCGATGCGTTCACGCGTGCGGTCCAGACCGCGGTCGTGAACGTCGAGGCGCGTCGGCGCGTGGCGAACGCCGCGTGGACGTACGTCACCGGGCAGCGCACGTGGTCGCAGCACGCTCCGGCGTGGCTCGCGGCGTGGACGCACGCAAGCAAGCGCGCGCGCTCGCGCGTCGAGCTGGTCTCGGCGAGCTGACGATGACGGCGCGCTCGGACGCGAGCTCCGCGGGTGAGGACGCCGCGCGCGCATTGAGCGCGGCGTACCTCGCCAACGTCGACGTCGAGCGCGAAGCCGAGCGTCGCGGCGACGCCAAGCTGATCAGCATCGTCATCCCGGTGCTGAACCAACTCGAACTGACGAAGCGGTGCCTCGAGTCGATCGAAGTGCATACGCAACGGCCGTACGAGCTGATCCTCGTCGACAACGGTTCGGCCGAGGACGTGGCCGGCGCGATCGCGTCGATGAAACCCACGCGCGGCCGCATCGTGCTGTTGCGCAACGAGCGCAACGAGGGCTTCGCGTTCGCGGTGAACCAAGGTCTCGCGCGCGCGACGGGCTCGGTGCTCGTCGTGTTGAACAACGACACGCGCGTGACGCCGGAATGGGCGACGCGCTCGATTTCATTGCTGAACGCACATCCGCGGATCGGCGCGGTCGGACCGCTGACGAATCGCGCCTCGGGACCGCAGGTGCTGGCGTCGGTCGGCTACGACGTGACCGCGCCCGACGCGGGGCTCGACGCCTTCGCGCGTTCGCGGGCCCACGAGCACGCCGGCAAGTTCGCGTTGCTCGCGCGACTCGTCGGCTTGTGCATGGTGCTGAAGCGTGAGCTGCTCGATCGCATCGGCGGGTTCGATCCGTGCTTCGGGCTCGGGAACTTCGAGGACGACGACTTCTCACTGCGTGCGATGCGCGCCGGGTTCCGGCTCGCGGTGGCGTGCGACGTGTTCGTGCATCACCACGGCAGTGCGACGTTCCGCGAGCAGAAGTTCGACGCGGCCGGCCTGATGCGCGCGAACTGGGAGTGGTTCTGCGCGAAGTACGACTACGAAGGCACGCTCGGCGTGCCGTATCCGGCGACGAGACTCGCGCTCGCTCGACCGTTCGACGCCGCGCTCGACGTCGTGCCGCTGCGTCCGAGCGAAGTCTTCGAGCACGCGACGCCGCTGGCTCTGCACGGCGCGCGTTCGACGCGCGTGCTCGTGATCGCCGATGGTTGCGACGACCGCTGGATCGACGCGGTGCGCGAGTTCTGCGCGACGCACGGCTCGAACGAAATCGTCACGTTGGTCGTGCGCGTCGAACCGGCGACGAAGCGTGTGTTGGACGCGGTGGGTGCGCGACTCGAAGCGCTGGTCGCGGAGATCGGGGATGCCGCGATGCCCGACGTCCTCGTCGATACCACACCGATCGCGCCGTCGGCGCGCGGGGGCTTGTTCGCGGCGGTGAACGCGTGGTTGCCGACGGCGTCGGCGCGCAACTGGATCCACGAGCGCGAGGCCGCGATGGCGGGGGTGCCGACGTTCGTCGACGCGGTGGCGAAGGTCGAAACGGGAACGGCCCAGGCCACGTGAATCCAGTGTTCTCGACACGGTTCGCCTCGCGCTAACCTCTGGCTCCGGGTCGGGAGCCAAGAATGCGCAAGGCCATCGTCGTCGCTGCGCTCGCAGCGCTCGGGAGCATGCTCGCCGTCGTGTCGTGTTCGACGCGCGGGGAGGCGCTGTGGGATCGGCTGTTCGGAGTGGCGGACGAGGAGCTGCCGTGGCCCGAGGTTCGCCGCTGCGAACTCGCCGTCGATCTGTCGGAGCCCGGTCGTTTCGCCGCGACTGCAGAGCTGACGCTTGCGCCAATCTCAGGTCCTCGCATCGCCCTGTTGCTGAACGATGAACTCCACGTGCGTCGCGCGACGTGGAACGGCGACGCCGTCGACGTGAAGCATGGGCGCGAGCTCGACAGTTCGTACTTCGGCGAAGGCCGCGTCGTGCTCGTCGACGTCGGTGGTTCGTCGCTCGAGCCGTCGGCGGAACATCGGCTCGTGCTCGAGTACGACGGCGTCGCGGCGGTCGGCACGGAAGGTCCCGACTGGCGCGGCATCCTGCTCGTCGACGTCGACGATGCGCGCATGAGTGAACAGACGATCTTCTATCCGCAAGTGCCGCTCGGCCTCGACACGCCACGCGTCGCGGAGTGTCGCTTCGTGGTCGACGTCGTGGCGCCGGACACTTGGGAAGTCTTCGTGCCGCTGCCAGCCGTCGACGCGACGAGCGCCGATCCGAAGCCGCACGCAGGCACGCGCCGGCATCGTTTCGTCGGCGAGCGCATGCAGGACTTGTCGATCCTCGGCGGCCGCCGCGTGCGTTCCGAGACGCGCGTCGGCGACCTGCGCGTCGTGACGCTGTTGACCGATGAGCACGCGAGTCTGTCGGCGGAGTTCGCGCGCGAGATCCCGCCGTTGCTCGATGCGTACGCGCGGCGCTTCGGCGCGATCGAGTCGGGCACGCTCGGCGTCGTCGAGATCCGTTGCCGTGACTCCAGCTACAACTGGATGTCCGATGGCGTGATGGCGCTCGATACCGGCGCGCTCGGTCGCGGCGTGCCGGTCGCGACGCTGGCGCACGAACTCGCGCATCTGTGGTGGGGGCAGGCCGTGGCGGCGAGTGGCGCTGGCGAGCGCTTCCTGACCGAAGGGCTCGCGGAGTACTCCGCGTGGTCGGCACTCGAGGACGCGGGGCGCGCCGACCTCGTGCTGTCCGGGATCGGCGCGGCGCGCCGCCACGTCGGCGAGTTGGCTGAGCGCGGGTCGAGCGCGGCGCTGACCGAGGCGAACTTCGGTCATCCGGACTATCACGTCCTCGCCTACGAGAAGGGGCCGCTCGTGCTGCGTGCATTGCGTGGGCAGTTGCCGGCCGGGAGTCTCGACGCGGCGCTCGCGCGGCTCGTCGAGCGCGGAGCGTCGCGGCTCGTCACGCTCGACGACTTCGAGGCGTGTCTGCGTGAGGCGACGGGAGTCGACGCGTTGGCGCCGTGTTGGTTGCGGCAGTCGGGCGACGTCGAGCTCGACGCGTTGGCGCTGACCGCGAACGCAAGTGGTGGGGCGACGCTGAACGTGTTTGCGAAGTCGATGGGCGCGCAGAGTTTCGACGTGCGTGGAACACCGGTCGCGGTGTCGTTCGGTGGGGTCGGTTGGGTGGAACGAACCACGCAGCTGTTGCGCGGTGAGACGACCGCAGTCGAGCTCGCGTCCGCAGGGCGCGAAGTGCGATTCGCGCGCCTCGATCCCGACAGCGTGTGGCCGCGCGTGCCGAAGCGCAGGACGATCGTGGCGCGCGGCGAACGCATCGCGACGAGCGAGCCCGCGCAGTCCGCGGTCACGAAGCACGGCGGGACGCGCGTGGTCGTCGACTTCACCGGGCCGCTCGGCCCGCTGGACTCGGCCGCGTTCGCGAACGGTCAGGTCGTTGGACAGGGCGAGTTCGCTCTCGATGTGCGACGGGTCGCGTTGGAGGACGAGGGCCGCAGGCTCGTCATCGACTCGCGATCGTGGCAGCCGGATTGCTCGTATCGCGTCGACTTGACGGCGCTGGTCGATCGCGATGGCCTGCCGCTGGTCGACGACGCACTGCGGTTCAAGACGGCGGCGTCGGAGGATCGTCAGCGGCCGCGAGTCGTGAACGTGCGGCCGGCGTCGGGCTCGCGCGTCGCGCCGGGGCGCGTGGTCGTGGAGATCGAGTTCGACGAGCCGATGCTGACGCAGCGGGGATTCAGGCGCACGGCGATCGAGGCGCAACAACGCGAGGGCCGAGCGTTCCCGGAGTTCGTCGACACCGGAGCGTGGAGCTCGGACGAGCGGACGATCGTGTACGAACTCACGGATCTCGAGCGCGGGTCGAAGTACGCGCTGCCGATCGGTGAGGGGTTCCGCGACGTGTCCTTCAATGCGGCGCAGGACTTCATTTGGACGATCGACGTCGAGGGCGGCGACTGATCAGCGTGATGCGCCGGTCGGGGCGCGAGGGATCCGCGACGTCGCGCGCGACCGCGACGAGGTCGGCGAGCAAGACGCCGCAACTCTGCGGCAGCTCGAGCCGACCGAGTTTGTCGAGAGCGCTGTCGGCCAATCCACGGGAACGAACGAAGTCGCCACCCCGAGCCTTCAGTGAGGCGGCGGCGATTTGGATCAGCGCTTGCAACAGCAGTCGAACGGGCGAGCGCGGCGGCACGCGATGCCACGCCTCTTCCCAAACCTCGTGGGCTTCCCAGAAGTACCCGCGATTGAAGAGATCGAAGCCGAACAGGAATCCCGAGTGCCGCGACCAATTCGACTCGTCGAGCGGAGGATCGTCGAACGGTCCACGCTCGCGCGAATGCCCGCCGACGTCGCGGGTGGGATGCGGCGCTTGCCCGGGCACGTACGCATACGGGGGCAGCGGGACGCGAGGACGGTAACGAGGCGGAGGATCGCGGGTCGGCAAGCGACGTGGGCTCCTGCAGCAAGCGAGCGCTCGCCGAGTGCATCCAACAAGGTTGGTCCGCCGAACTCCAGGGCCCGCGCGACGGCCCGCGCGACGGCCCGGGCAACGGCCCGGGCAACGGCCCGGGTGATGGCCCGGGTGATGGCCCGGGTGACCCCTTGGTCGCGGCGGTCCGCGTCAGGTGCCTAGCAGCGCGAGTTCGCCCTTGTCCGTGACGACCAGCACGCCCTCCGGCAACAGCAGCGGGGCCGCGGCGATCTTGCCGGCGAACTTGTGCCGGAACAGCGGCGCGCCGGTCTGCACGTCGAACGTGTGCATGCGACCCGAGCGATCACCGACGTAGATGCGTCCACCCGACAGAGCTGGTGGCGCGGAGATCCACTCGCCGCAGTCGGCCGCGAGTCGATGCTCGCCCGAACTGGCGTCGAGCACGATCAACTTCGAGCCGATCGCGAGCAGCAAGTAGCCGTCCTGCGCCACGGGCCGCGCAGCGACCGAACCGAGTGCCTTCTGTTCGAGTCCTGGTACACCCGTGATCGCGTCGAGTGCTCGGATCGAGCCGTCGTCGTGGACCGCGAGGAAGCGCGCTTCGACGCCGACCAAGCCGACCACGGGAGTCGGCGACTTCGGTGTCGCGTAGACCTCGGCGCCGTCGGTCTTGCGCACGGCGATGACTTGGCCACCGGTCGTGCCGACGGCCACGACGTCCTTGTAGGCCGCGGGCCCGGCGCGCAGCGATTGACCGAGCGACGCGATCGTGCGCGCGTCGCCGTCGCTGCCACGAACCTCGACCACGCGGCCGTCGGTCAGCGCGACCAGGATGCGGTCGCCGTCGACGAGCGGCGCGCCCGCGAACGGACTGTCGAGATCGGCCTTCCAATGCGGTTCGAGCGTGTCGGCGTGGAACGCCGCGAGCACGCCTTCACCGAGCGGGACGACGACATCGCTGCCGAGCATCGACAACGGCTCCGCCGCACCGGCGAGCGAGCCGGTCTTGCGCGTCGCGGTGATCGTGCCGGTCTTGCCGTCGATGCGGTAGAGCGTGCCGTCGCGCGCGCCGACGTAGAGGTCGACGCCCTTCGCTGCCGGGCGCGCGTCGAGCGCGGCGCCGAGTTCCACCGAGAATCGTCCTTCGCGCTTGAGGTCGAGCGATCGAATCGACGGCGCATCGGTGTCCGCGACCAGGGGCTCGGCGACGAAGCCTGGAGCGGACAGCGTCAGCGTCTTCGCCTTGCCCTTCGGCACGAACACGTCGAGCGGCGTCGTGCCGAGGTCCTCGAGGCCGCAGCGGACGCGTGCTCCCTCGGGCAGGGACGCGACGCGCACCGGGATGCCGTGTGCGCCGCCGAAGTCGATCTTCGCGAGCTGGTCGGCGGCCGACCGCGCCAGCGCCGCGGCGCCGTCGACGTCGTCGCTCGCGAGTGCGGCGCGGATCGACTTCGCGCTGGCGGACGCGGCCTCGCACAAGGAGCGTCGTTCGTCGAAGAACGACGTCAGCGAGCCCGTGCCGTACGTCGCCAGCAACTGCGCCCAGCCCGACGCGGCTTCGTCGTAGCGCGCCGTGCGCTCGAGATCGAGCAGACGCTCGTAGTCGCCCGACAGCTTGTCGAGTTCGGCCGTGCGGTCCATCGTCTTCGCGATCTCTTCGAGACCCGGGCGGGCTTGGTCGAAGACCTCGAGCGCCGCCGCCGCGAGCTTGCGCAGTTCGTCGCGATCGCGCGCGTTCTGCGGCAAGCGATCGAAGAACGCCGAAAGCGCGCGTGTGTCGTCCTCGATCTGCTTCGCGAAGATCGGGTTGAACTCCGCCGCCGCCCGCTCGAGCGCGGCCGCGTCGTCGCGCGGCGGAACCTCGAAGCGTGCGAGTGCCTTGGTCAGGCGCTCGCGGCGTTCGCGGACGAGCGCGACGAGAGCGGTGCGCTTCACCTCGACGGACTTGCGTGCGTCGGCGTCGCGCGTCTCCGTGTCGAGCGCGAGCCAGCGCGAGAACGCTTCGGCGAGCACGTCGGTGTCGGCGAGTTCCTGCACTTCTTGCAGCCGCTTGCGATGCGTCTCGTCGGCTTCCGCGGCGCGTTCCTTGTCGTCGCGCGTGATGCGCTGGCGGACCGCTTCCAGCATGCGCATGGCTTGATCGACGATCGGGCCCTCGCCCGCGCCGTCGACGATCGCTTGCAGTTCGGTCTCGGCGAGCTTGGATTCGCCCTTGTCGAACAGGGCCTTGGCGGTTTCGAAGCGGCCTTCGAAGCGCGCGGCGTGCATGCGTTTCAGCACCGTCATCGCGCCGCCGCCGATCACCAGGACGGCGACGATCGCGCCGCCGAGCACGAACAAGCCGCGCCGGCGACGAGCGGTCCGCAGTCCGGTGAGTGCGCGGCGGATGTCGCCGCGCGTCGCGTCGAGGCGCAGGATCGACTCGTAGAGCAGGACGATGCGTTCGGGGTGACGGCGACCACCGACGGCTTGCGACAGCACGTCGGCGCCGAACGCGCGGCGCTCGGCGCGCTCGCACCATTGCTCGAAATCGCGATCGAGCAGCGGCGAGTTCGGGAACAAGCGCGCCAAGCGCGAGCCCCAGTCGCAGGCCTTCTCGAAGTCGCCGGCTTGCGCGAACAGGTTGGCCAGGCGCGTCGCGATCTCGGCTTCGGCCTTGTCGTCCTCGCGCGCGGCGTAGAGGTCGGCGAGTGCGGCCAAGACGTCGCGATCGTTCGGATCGATGTCTTGCGCGCGCAGGATGCATGTGAACGCCGCGGCGTCGTTCTTCTCGCCGCGCAGGACTTTCGCGCGCGTCAGTAGGCACAGCACCGCTTGGCTCTTCGCGCCGGAAGCGGCGTAGAGCTCGGCGAGGTCCTCGAAGCGTGGGTCGGTGTGGGCGAGACGCGCGCGGGCGCGATCGAGAAGACGCGAACAACGCGGGCCGGCGGATTGCGCGTCGATGCCGCGTGCGGCCTCGATCAGCTCTTTCACCGAGGCGAGGCGGAGCGTGCCAGCGTCCATCCACCTCGCGGCGGCGCGCGAGACTTCGAAGCGCGAGACGAGCAACGACTCGGCCACTTCCGTCAGCGTGCGGCTGCCGTCGAGCTGCCGTGCGATCGGCTGCTCCGCGTCGGTCGCGCGTACTTCGGGGCGGGCGACGTAGTAGTCCTCGAGGTCGTCGATCGCCGCGAGGATCATCTTCCACTCGTCCATGCGCCGCGCCGCTTCGAGCACGAGCTCTTCGGTGCGGAACAAGCACGACTTCGGCACGGACTCGCCGCTGGCTTCGTCCTCCTGGAACTCGAACTCCATGCGCGGGCACGCGAACAGATCGAGGAGTTCCTCGCGCACTTCGCAGGCCAGCAACCGATCGGCGAACGCGCGCTCGAGGATGTCGCGCTCGACCAATCGATCGAGCAGCGCGACGGACGAGAACGCGTCGGAGCCGAGGCGTTCGATGCCCTGGATCGCGGCGTCGAGCAGATTGCGCGAGACGCGTCCGCTCGACTCGAGCAGGTGCGCGATGCGCGGCGCGCGGAACGATTTGGCGTCGTACAGCGAGATGCCGTCGTCGGTGAACAGCACGCGTCGGGATTCTTGCCCGATGCGCAACGTCAACAGACCCTTCTGACGGCTCTGCGAGAGCGTCTGGAAGATGTCCGCGAGCAGCAGATTGCTGGTGTCGCCCTTGAGAGCCATGGCCCCGCATCCCGGTGCGACGCGCTGGCCCGCATGCCTTCGGAAGCGAGGCATGACGCGGCACGGGCACGACCGGACGCGTTTCTTATCGACGTGGCGCGCGCGCGACTTGACGTGACGTGGGCGTCGCGGCGAATGAATCGAACGTCGGCCTGCAGCACGGCGAGTCGATCGTGCGACGAGGAGTCTCCGGATCGGATCAAGCTCGCGGGTGTCCGCATTCGAAGAGAGCCGAGGTCGTGTCCGCGTTCCCGGAGATCCGAGGCGATGTTCGCATTGGTGTGTCGGTTCGACCGGACGCGTCCGGTCGTCGTCGAGAGCGTGCGCACGATTCGTCGGCTCTATCCCGATGCCGAGATCGTCGTCACGGACAGCGCGTCGGAGGACAAGAGCTACTTCGCGGAGATGCACCGGCTCGGCGCGAAGGTCGAGGACATCGGCAATCGGCATTACGAAGCGGGCGCGTTGTGGCACGTCTACGCCAAGTACCCGCGCGAGCGTTACTTCTTCATGCAGGACACGGTGATCCTGCGCGATCGCATCGACGATCTCGCGCAGCACGACGTGTCGGGAATGATGTGGTGGAACGGCTGGGACGGCTGTGATCCGAAGCACCTCGATTGGGGCCGCAGCGCGCTCGCGCAGAGCGAGTACGCGTGGCTCGACGACGGCTTCAAGATGGTGTTCGGCTGCATGCTGTTCTGCCGGCGCGAGGTGCTCGATCGCTTGGCGAAGAAGCACTTCGACCGAGTGTTGCCCGACGACAAGACCGGTTCTGAGTCGATGGAGCGCCTGTTCGGCATCGCGCTCGAGCACGAAGGCTATGGCGCGAAGATCCCCGAGACGTTCGACAGTGCGTGGGTCGGCTGTGAAGAGCAGGACGGCGTGAAGTACACGGCGACGAGACGCATGGTGAAGGTGTGGTTGGGAAGGAAGTGAGTGCGCTCGGGCCGCTTTGCCCGACGCCCGCTCGGGCGTCGAGGCGAGCCGGGGGCCAACGGCCCGCGGGCCCCGTCACACAGAGGCCGTAGGCCGTACCGCTTCGCTTGACGCCGAAGGCGAAGGTGGGGGAACTCGCTTTTGGAGTGCGGAGGCTCCGTCTCCGCGGGCCCACGCCCCCTCGCTCGACCGCTCGCGGCCGAACGACCAAAGGGGGCTTCACGAACGAGCGAAGCCCCCCTTTGGGAACCCCCGCGCCCTTGAGTCGCGCGTGAGACTTCACGCCAAGGGACGTCGAGAACGGGCTCTCGCGGCGGCCGTTCGCCTTCTCACAAGGGCGCGGGGGTGGCTTGGGCTTCGCGTGGTTGGCGGGCCCTGTCGATCTAACCCGGGGTGCGTTACTGACGCGAGGTGTACAGCGGATCGCCACTGCCGCGGCGGGCTGCTGAACGGCCGCGGCGAGAGCAGGTCACGACGTCCCTTGGCGACGGAGTGGGTTCTGGCTGACGAGCGGGCGGCCTGAAACCCGGGAAGGGGGACGGTTCTCGCTCCGCGCCGAGGCTCAGCGGAGGTCCAGCGCGTTCAGCGTTTGGATGTGTTCGCGCAAGTCGTGGAGCACTCGCGATGTAAAGCGCGTGCGATTGCCGCCGGCAATCGCACGCGGGTACCCGCGTCGGATTGCCGGCGGTCATCGCACGCGGGTACCCGCGTCGACTCGCCGGCGGTGATCGCACGGTGATCGCGCGCGGTCTGCCGTCTCACCCTTGCCACCGTCCCGTCGACCGTTCCATTCGGCGAATGCCGTCGCCGAGCAACACCTCTTGAGGGCGAGACGGTGGGTCCATCGGATCGATTCACGTTCTCTCACAGCCACAGCTCGGCGCCGTCTTCGAGGACGACTGCTCCGAGTGCCGCGAGTTGGGCGCGCAGGGATGAACTCGGGTCGAGGCAGCGATCATCGGGTCGGAAGCTCGTGAGCAGGGCTCGCACGGTCGTCGTTTCCGCCGCGGACGACGGAGCGGCGGGTGGGATCGCTCCGGACTCGAACGGGGCTGCTGCGAGCAGTGCGATCGAGTTCGACGCGATGGGCTCGCGCAGCGCGATGAACGGGTCGATCGCCATGTCGAGATTCGGCGCGTAGAGCACGGAGCGCCTTGCTCCTCGGATCGCGAAGGCCTCGGGTTCGTTCGGACCTTCGTGAGGGAACGCGTGGATCGAGAGGCCCGGGCAGAGGTCGAAGGGGCGGTCCGGTGGGAGCAGGATGAACCTGCAGGCGGACTTCGCGCCGCGCCTCGCGAGCTCTTCACGCAGCTTGGCCTCGAGACGAGGGGACGCGTAGACCGCGAGTGCGCTCGATGCCGGGCGGATCGCGAGTTCGACGAGTCCGTCGACGGTCGAATCCGTGTTGTCGGTCGGGACTACGCCGTCGATGACGAGGCCCGCCTGCTTCGACGTCGGTAGATTCGCGTTGGTTCGCAACGCGTCCATCTGCGTGACGATCCCTCGCGGCGTTCCGACCAAATAGATGCGCTGCTCGGCTGGAGCCATCAGGGCGAGGGCCGTCGGCTGACGCGGAATCAGACGGTGGGGGTCGTCGAAGCGCGTGGACGTCGCCGCCGTCCCCAGGACCACGAGCTTCGTCGACGCGCCGGCGAGATCGAAGCGGATCGAGCCGATTCCTGCCGGCTGCTCGTGGTGCACGCACGCAGTGAGGACGAAGCCGACCACGAGGATCCATGACGATCTGGCGTGAAGTCGACTCATGCGATAAGAACTGTCTCCATCGGGTGCGGCGATCTGACGTAACTGGAGTGTGGCCATGACAGGAGAGTCGAATCGTCGTGAGGGCCGCGTCGTCCTGATCGAGGATGACGATACCTTGCGACAATCCTTGGTCGAGTATCTGCAGGACAAAGGCTTCGATGTCGTTGCGGCCAGCGACGGCAAGGAAGGTTTGGCGCAGCTCGATGACGAAACCGCCGTCGTGGTGACCGACCTCAAGCTGCCTGGAATGTCCGGACTCGACGTCATCAAGCAGACCAAGGCGAAGCACCCCGACGTCCAGGTCATCGTCACGACCGGATATGCGAGTGTCGACAGCGCCGTGCAGGCCATGCGCGAAGGCGCGTTCCACTACGTTACGAAGCCGGTCAACCCGACCGTGCTCGTCCGGCTGGTCGAAGACGTGCTCGAGAAGCGGTTGCTGCGCAACGAAGTCCGCCAATTGCGAGAGCAATTGGGTGGCAAGTTCGGCCTCGACCGCATGATTGGGCGCTCGGCGGCGATGCTGCAGACCTTCGACATCATCCGGCACGTGGCGCCGACTCGCGCGACCGTCTTGATTGCGGGGGAGAGTGGCACTGGCAAGGAACTGGTGGCTCGATCAGTCCACGAGCACTCGACCCGGCGCGAGCGGCCCTTCATCGCGTTCAACTGTGCCGCGCTTCCCGCGAGTCTTGTCGAGTCGGAACTCTTCGGGCACGAGAAGGGCGCGTTTACGGGTGCGATACAGCGCAGAAAAGGGCTTCTTGGAGCCGCGGATGGCGGCACGCTGTTTATCGACGAGGTGGCCGAACTGGACATCTCGCTGCAGGCGAAGCTGCTCCGCGCTCTCGAGGAGCGCGCGTATGTTCCCCTCGGATCGACCCAAGAGGTGAAGGTCGACGTGCGCTTCGTCGCCGCGACGAATCGCGACCTCGGGCAGGCGGTGCGCGAGGGGAAGTTCCGCGAGGACCTCTACTACCGACTCAAGGTCGTCACGATCACATTGCCCCCGTTGCGGGACCGCAGGGACGACATCCCCCTGCTTGCGCGCGCGTTCCTCGACGCCGCCGTGACCGAGCACGGGCTCCGCGAGCTCACGCTCGATCCCGAGGCCCTACGCATGCTGCAACTCTATGACTGGCCTGGAAATGTGCGCGAGCTGAAGAACACCATCGAGAGTGCCGCGGTCCTGAGTCGCGGAGACACGATCTTCGCCAAGGACCTGCCGGTCCAGATCGCGGGCGACCACGCGCGGCCCGCCGTCACCGCGAGCGGCGGGCTGTTCTCAGTGGGGCAGACCCTGGCGGAGATGGAGCGCGGCGCGATCCTCGCGACGCTTGAAGTGCACGGTGGAAACCGTACGCAGGCAGCGCGCGAACTCGGGATCAGCCTGCGCACCCTGCAGCGCAAGTTGAAGGAGTACGGGATTCACCCCGAGTGGAGATCGAAGCCACTTAAACGCTGCATGGGGGATTGAAGGGGGATCTAGAGCCAGGTTGAGAGGCGTTTGGGCGTGACTTCGGCGCGCCTGGCCGATGGTGGTCCACGCTTTACGGGAAATTGTGGAAAACGCGTGGACAACTTCTGGATGCGGGCTTTTCTATGGCGCGTCCGACTGGCGTGACGGAACGCCTCAGGCTATGCGTCGGCCTCCCGGGGAAGTGGGGGCCTTGCAGAAAGAAACGGGGTCACTGGTGTACCGCAGAGCTTCGACTCCCAAGGGTGTGGTTGCTGAGTTCCAGATCTCGGGCCAGAACGAGCGCGGTAACGCGCTGACGGTTCGCTGGACGGCTCCTGAGTCCCTGTACTACGGCGGCAAGATGGATGTGAAGGGCGGCTCGGAAGGGCTGCGCACGCGCTTCGACCGGCGGATGGCCGACACGGGCTGGCTCAAGAACGACCCGAACCGAGTGGCCGGCGGCCGACCGTTCACCGAGAACTTCTTCGCCACAGTCGCCTTCCTGATGGCGTTCACCGAAGCCGAGAAGCTGGTGTTCGAGACGGTTTCCGCCCCGGTTCACAGTGGCGTCGGCCTCGAGCGCAACGGCTCGGCTCCGCGCACGTTCCGCGACGTCGACAACTTCGACCGCTTCGCGCGTGAGCCTGGCATCGGAAGCAAGGGCAAGGGCGGACAGGCCAAGGCCGGCTGATCCGCGCAGGCGGAGCCGCGCGCGACGACTCGATCAGGGGCGTCGCATCCAGACCGTCATCGACTTCGGAGCGATCTGTCCGAGCACGCCATATTCGTGCGCCAGCCGTTCGTGCAGGCGTGCCATGTTCGAGCGTTGCGCGAATCCGACGAACGGAACCGAGCCCGGGTCGGGTTCGAGCAGGAGCATCGCGTCCATGCGACGGCCCTGCAGGTACGGTCCGAGATCTTCCTCCGCGATCGCGCGGCCGATCAACTCGGCATCGTTCAGCCCGATCAGGTCGACGACGCGGCATTCGGGCGGCATGAAGTAGCGCACGGCTCCCGCGTCCATCGCTCCGACGGACGTGAGCGTCTTCGTGGCGTGCTGCGAGGCCAGCCATTTCGCCGCACCCACGTCGAGCGCGTCGACGTCGCGCACGTCTCTGGCGAACCGATCGCGCGAACCCTCGAGTGCCGCGCCGACCTTCATGAACGCCACGCCGACCAGCGCAACGAGCAACAACGCGACGATCGGAGCGGGCAGCGTCGACGGGCCGGTCGGCTTCGCGCGCACGACGTCGCCGATCAGCGAGCCGGCGACGCCGATGCCTGCGGCGGTCCAGAGATGCAGCAGTGGCAACACGGGCACCAGGTAGCGCTGCCAGTAGAACGCGTCCTGCGTCGGCAATTCGCGCGTCGCTCCGATCGCGGCGGCGAACAGGAATGGCGCGAGCAATACGAACAGCGCGGCAGCGCGGGAAGCGCGGAACCACAGCGTCGCCACGCCGATCGCCGGCAACAGCCATCCGGTCGGCGAATGGAACCACGGCCCATCGGCCCACAGTCGCGCGAGTCCGACGACGCCACGCACGGCGCCCTCGACGAAACCGAACGTCTCGGCCTTCGCGTACCACGTGTTCGGCAGCGGTCGCCCCGTGATCCCGAGGCAGAGGACGACCCACACCAGCGCGAGCATGACGGTCGGCAACAGCACTTCGAGCGCCGCCTGCATCGGCGACCGTGCGGTCGCGGACGGAGCGCTCGCTTCGTGCGGCGAAGGTGCGATGCTCGCGCTCGCGTCGGTTGCGTCGCTCGCGCCCGCAGGCGGTGATCCCGGCGACACGGCAATGTTGGCTGCGAAGCGTGCGACGTAGCGCCAAGCGCACAGCGCGGCGAGTCCAGCGAGCGGTGCGAGCTCTGGTCGCGCCCAGATGGCGAGCCCGCACCAGAACCCTGCGCGGATCGTGTGACCATCGATGAGCGCATGGGCGCACGCGACTACGAACAGTGCGGCGAGCAACGGCTCCATGCCCGATGCCGCCGTGAATGCGAGCAGCGGATCGAGCCCGATCAACGCCGCGACCCCGATCGCGCCGAACGCGGCGCCTGGCACGCGCAGCTTCAACACGGTGGCGGCGCACAAGAGCGCCAGCGCGATCCACACGCACACTCCGAAGGAGCGCACGGCGTGTGCGATCGGCACCTCGAACGCGTCCGCGACGCGATGCACCACGGCGAGCAGGAGGCCCCACACGAGGCTCGATTGTCCCGCCTCGGCTTCACCGGGGTTGTAGGCCGGGATCAACTCGTTCGCCAAGCTGCGCGCGTAGACGAGGTGGATCCAGGTGTCGTCGAGCGGGAACCCGGCCTGCGCCCCTTCCGGACTCAGTGAGCTGGCAGCGCGTTCGAACTCGAACACGACTGCAGTCTGGACGAAGGCCACGACGGCGAGGGCCACGGCAATGCAGAGCGCGGGCAACCGCGAGCGAGGCTCGACGACGTCCATCAGTGCTGTTCCAAACGTTGCTCGAAGTGACGCATGCGCTCGACGAGATCGGGGCGCTGTCCTTGGCTGACGCGCACGGCTTCGCGCGCGGCCGCGACCGCACCGGTCAGGTCGCCGCAGGCTGCGCACGCTTCAGCAAGCGTGTCCTGGAAGTTGGCGTTCGCAGGCTGCCGGGCGACCGCGACGCGGGCGAGCTCGAGTGCGCGTGGGCCGGATCCGCTCGGATCGGAAGTCGCGAGCGACCACGCCAGGGCGTTGTGCGCGCGGCCATCGGAGTCGAACGACAGCGCGCGCTCGTAGGCCGCGCGCGAGAGAGCACCATCGCCGGCCTGCTCCTGCGCGAGTCCGAGATTGAACGCCGCCTCGAAGCTCGACGGATTCGCGCGCAGTGCGCGTTCGAAGCACTCGGCCGCCGCGCGTGGCGATTGCGCTCCGCGCAGGATGCCGAGTTCGAGCCAACCTTCGGCGTCGTCGGGATCGCTGCGCAGATGCTGCGTGAGCCACTGTTCGGCAGTCGCCGGATCACGTCGCGCGACCGCGGCGCGCGCGCCGATGTGCGCGGCGGCTCGACTGCCCGGATCGGTCTTGCGCGCACGTTCCGCGAGATCGAAGGCTCCGGCTGCATCGCCGCGCGCCAAGCGCTTCGATGCTTCGCGCAGCATGTTGTGCAGGTGGATGCCGATCTTCGGATCGAGTCCCGACGCGCGCGCGGATCCACCGCCGAGGTAGCCGAGCTCCTCGAGCAGTCGGACGTCGTCCGGGGCAAGGTCGACGCGCGGCCCGTTCGCGTGGCTCGGGGCGCCCGCCCGCACGCGCTCGAGGTCCGCGTGCATGCGCGCCGCTTCAGCCGGCGAATCCTGGATCGCGTTGCGCGCCTCGCGGGGATCCGCGTCGAGGTCGAACAGCTCGGCTTCGGGGGCGTCGATGTACTTCCAGCGTGATTCGACGTGCGCGAACAGCGGAGCGAACCCGTGCGATTCGCGCGGCACGTGGGTCTCGGCGTACACGGCCGCATGTCGCGCATCGCCGAGCAGGTCGAGTCCGTGCGTGCCCGGGATCGGCTCCAGGCCGCAAAGGCTGGATAGCGTCGGTGCGACGTCCGCGAGACTCGCGAGGCGATCGTCCCGCGATCCAACGCTCCACGCGGCGCCGGATCGTGCGAGCACGAACGGCACGTGGATCGCCTCTTCGTAGACGAACATGCCGTGCTCGTCCTCGCCGTGATCGCCGAGTCCTTCGCCGTGATCCGCCGTCACGCAGACGATCGTGCGCTCGAGCCGCCCAGCCGCACGGAACGCGTCGAGCACGACGCCGAGCGCGTCGTCCGCGGCGCGGATCTCGCCGTCGTACGGCGTCGGAGCGTCGATGCCCGGTGGGGGCGCGTACGGCGCGTGTGCGTCGTAGAAGTGCACCCACACGAACGCGGGTCGGTCCGCGGCCAGCGTGCGCACGTACTCCACCGCCAACGCCGCGGTCTCACGCCCGGGTCGTTCGGCCTGTCCGGGCGCCGGCGCACGATAGGTCGCGAAACCGCGCGCGAGCCCATAGCGCGCATCGAGCACGGTCGCCGACACGAACGCCGCTGTCGCGTAGCCGCGCGCTGCGAATCGCTCTTGCAGCAGCGGCATCTCGTCAGGAACACGGCGCGTGCCGTTCTGGGTGAGACCGTGACCGGTCGGCAGGAGTCCCGACAACAGGGTCGTGTGCGAGGGCAACGTGACGGGGACCGGCGCGTAGGCGCGCGTGTACGACCGGCCGGATTCGGCCAGAGCCGCGAGTCGCGGAGTGCGCTCGCGCGGCGCTCCGCCCACCGCCGTCCGGTCGAATCGCGTGGTGTCGAGCGTCACCAACAGCACATCGAGCGGGCCGGACACAGGCCGCTGCGGCGAGGAATCGCCACAACCCCAGAATCCCGCTCCGACGAGCGCGAGCCCCATGAACCGAAGGCCCGCGCTCGCCCACCGCCGTCCGTCTGCGCCGCCGTCGCTCATGAACTCCATCCTCGACGGCACTTCCGTGCGGTTGCGCCTGCACTCGACGCTCGCTAGAGTCGCGCGCCTTTCGGGCGACAGACTAGCTGCCCTAGCTCAGCGGTAGAGCACTTCCTTGGTAAGGAAGAGGTCTCGGGTTCAATCCCCGAGGGCAGCTCCACGTCCTTCCTCGCTCGCATGTTGTGGCCAAGACCGTTCCAACGCGGGGTGCCATGACGGCCCAACGAACCAGCCGAGTCGGCGTCGCTCTTGCGATCGCCGCAGTTGTCACGCTGTGCGCTTGGTATTTCGGGTTCCGCTCGACCGCAGTCGACCTCGGTGCCGCGCAGTGGTTCGTCGTCGGGCCGAGCGGACGCGTGATCGGCGTCGGTCGGCCGGACGGATCGCTGGGTTTGATCGATCTCGACGGCCAAGCACTCGGCGTGCTCAGTGTCGGAGCAGCGACCGATTCCTTGGTGCTCGGTCGCGACGACACCGCGTTCGTCGTCGAAGGTGGAACCGAAGGAACTCAACGCTACGTCGCGCGCATGGCGCGATCGGCCTCCGCGATCACGACCTCTAGGGTCGATGTCCCGGCCGGATCGCGACTCGTCCCGGTCGTCGATGGCGCGAAAGCGCGCGGCGGACTCGAGCGTGACGCCACCCGCATGCTGCTCGCGGTGCGAGGCGCTGCCGACGGCGGCGAACGCGTGGAAGGCCTGCGTTGGCTCGATCTCGCGACTCTCGCCACCACGCCAGTGCCGCTTGCGTTCGACGGCGAGATCGCGCGAGCGGTCACTGCGATGCCCGGACAAGGTGGGTTCGCACTGCTGTGCGTGCCGAGCAGTGGAGCGACCAGCTCGACTCCCGCGCGCTTGCGCGTGTTCGACGCCGCGGGAGCGCCGCTGTACGTCGTCGAGGACGTCGCGCCGGTGCTGCCTTACTGGCTGCCCGAAACGGGAACCCTCCTGTTCGAGCGCGCGGCCGGCGGAATCTCGCGCTTCCATCCGCCCGACGGCAAGCCGGTCTGGGTGTGCGACGGCCGCTTCACCGACGCGGTCGCGCGCGGCTACGTCGCGGCGCGCGATCTGCAGGAGGCGTGGGTCCTGGTCGAAAAGGCGGACGGCGACGGCTACGTCCAGGTCGCGCAGATTTGGCCGTTCGAGTCGGGAGCGCGCCGCACGCGCAACCTGACCACGGGCCTGGTCCACAAGTTCGGCCTCGCCGTGTCCTTCGACCACCGCTTCGTCGCGTTCCGACAGGTCGACGGCAAACTCGAAGGTGGCGCGGTCGACGAACGCGTCGTCCTCGTCGATCAGTCGGCGTCGTATCGCTCGTCCACGGTGATCGACCGCAAGGTCGAGCCCAAAGCGACCGACATCGGCCCCGAGTTCCCAGCATCGGAAGACGTCGTCCTGTACATCGACGACAACAGGCTGCACAAGCTGATCGTCGACTAACGAGACCGACCGCCGCAACCCAAGCCCATTCAAGACCAAAGCCCGAACGCAGTTGCCGGCGGCTCCGGGGGCAAGGGTGAGACGGCGGACCGCGCGCGATCACCGCCGGCAACTCGACGATCACCGCCGGCAACTCGACGCGGGCTACATGGCGAGTGCTCCACGACTTGCGCAATCGCATCCAAACGCTGAACGCGCCCGACGTCAGCCGAGCGAAGGGGGTGCGGCGGCTTGAGCCCCCGCCTTGTTCGACGGGGCCCGGGGCCTTCCGCCCCGGCTCGCTTCGACGCCCGAGCGGGCGTCGGGCCATGCGGCCCGAGCCCAAATTCTGGTGTCTCCGCTCCCCCAAGACCGGGGTAACCTCCGGGCATTCAGCGCGCAGACGACGCCCCCGGGCGTCCGATGAATCGATTCGATCGATCGCGACGGGTGGGCACCCTGTTGTGGTCCGAGGGCTCACTTTGCTCCGCACTTTCGTCGCATCGCTCCTGCTGACGGCGACCGCATTCGCCGCGGACCTACCGCGCCTCGACTTCGCCCATCCGGTCGAAGGCGAGACGATGCGCATCAGCATCGAGCGCGCGCGCCCCAACTCCGTCGTCCACGTCGGCCTCACCGACGAGAACAAGCAGCCGCTCGGCATCACTTGGCGCGTCGTCACCGACGGCGCCGGCAGCGCGCGCATCGATTGGCCGCTCGAGCGCGGCGCGGCCGGACGCGGGTTCTGGTTGGTCGCGCAGAACGACGGCGTCACGGTCGAAACGCGAGGAGTCTTCCAACTCCCGCAACTGCTCGTCACCGGGACCGCCACGAGCGGCGAGAGCTATCTCCTGCGCATCCCCGTCGCCGCGGGTGACGACGCGTTCGCGCCCGCATTCGCGCCGGTGAGTCTCGGCGTCGGCGCTCCCGGCGGCGCGGTCCGCGATGCGCGCGGTACGAAGACGTACGTCGTCTCCGATCGCGTTCGCGGCATGCTGCGCGTCGTTCATGACGACGCCCGACTCGGCACGCCGTCGATCGACTTGCCCTCGGACGTGCGTGGCATCGCGATCACCGAAGACGGTCGCCGCATCTACGTCGTCTCCGGCGGCGCGACCCCGGACCGCGACGGCGTGCTGACGATCCTCGACACGAGCCTCGACCGCGTCGTCGACTCGCTGGTGCTCGACGCCCTCGGCGAGGACGGCGGCCAGATCGTGCTGACGCGCGACGGCCATCGCGCATTCGTTTCGGTCCGCGGCCTGTACGTCCGCGAGATCAACGTTCGTCGCGCGCAACTCGGCGCGCTCGTCGCCGTCGGCGAACCGGGCCAGGAGCGCATCACGGAGTTGCGCGTCGTCGACGGCCACGTCTACGCGCTGACCTCGGGACGCAAGACGCGTGCGAACGCGTCGCTGACGTCGGTGGTCGTGTCGAACCTACGTGACGCGTTCCAAGTGCGCGGCCTCGACGGCAGCGCCGGAATGGCCGTGGGTGCCGATCGCACGGGGCGCGTGCTGTTCGTGCTCGATGGCTCGGGCGGCGAGGTCACCGTGCTCGATGCCGAGACCCTCGCGCGACGCCGCACTTTCCAAGTCCCCTCGGGTGCCGACGCCTTGCTGCTGCCGCCCAACGAGTCCTCCGAACGCGGAGCGGTGCTGTACAGCGAAGGCCTCGAGCGCACCGTCGCGCGCTGGTTCGGCGCCGACGGGATCGTCGACGGTCCTGCGCTCGAGCTGCCGCTCGGCGCGTGGGCTCCGCCGGTCCTGGGCTCGGCCCGGTTCGTGGATTGGATGTTCGTCGCCGACGCGCTCGATCTGCTGGCGTTCCGCTCCGAGGACGTCGAGGCCGTGCGCATCCCGTTGCCGATGCGCGCCGCGGTCGTCTCGATCGGCCGCTGAACCCGCTGAACCCGCTGAACCCGCGCAACCGCTCGGGGGCGCGGACCGACTCCACGCGCCTCGGCGACCCCGGTGCGTCTTCGTGCTTTCTTCACGTGCAGCCGATCAGCACAATCGGCGCCCGCATGACCGTCCTCGTCTACGCGCCGACCGCCTGCCTCGCCCACGACCCCGGGGAACACCCCGAGTGTCCGGAGCGCTTTCGCGTGTGCAGGAGCGCCCTCGAGCGTGCTTCGCGACGAGGTCACGTCGAGCTGCGGGAGTCGCGCCGCGCGACCAAGTCCGACCTCGCGCTGATGCATCGCGCGTCGTACATCGACACGATCGAGCGCGTCGCGGGCGAAGGCGGCGGTCGTCTCGACGCCGATACCGTGATGTCGCCCGGCTCGTACGACGCCGCGCTGTCCGCGGCCGGCGCGGCACTCGAAGCCGTCGACGCGGTGTTGCTCGGTGACGCCGAGCGCGCGTTCTGCCTGGTGCGACCGCCGGGCCACCACGCGCTCGCGGAACTCGCGATGGGCTTCTGCCTGTTCAACAACGTCGCGATCGCCGCTCGCCACGCGCAGTTGCGGCGCGGCGTCGAGCGCGTGCTGATCGTCGACTTCGACGTCCATCACGGCAACGGCACCGAAGCGATGTTCGACGCCGACGCGTCGGTGTTCTTCGTCTCGCTGCATCGCTGGCCGTTCTGGCCGGGCAGCGGCGGACCGCACGCGAACGGCCCGTGCGGCGGCCTCAAGCACGCGACGCTGAACGTCCCGTTGTCGGCGGACACGACGCCCGCGCAGTACCACGCCGCACTCGACCAAGCGCTGCGCACGGTCGACGCGCGCTTCCAACCACAGTTGCTGCTGTTGTCGGCCGGGTTCGACGCATACGCCGGCGATCCGGTCGGCGGGCTCAATCTGCACGTCGACGACTACCGCGCGATCACGCGTCGGCTCGTCGACTACGCGCGCAAGCGCTGCGGCGGCCGAGTCGTGTCGATCCTCGAAGGCGGCTACGCGCTCGAAGCGTTGCCGGAACTCGTGCTCGCGCACGTCGAGACCATGGCGACCGCCGCAACCGACGAGGCCGTGGCATGGGAGAGTTGAGCGGAGTCGAACCCTGGGCGTGGCTCCGCCGCTTCGTGGCGGTGCGCTTCATCGCGTTGTTCCCGGTGATCGCGATCACGCTGATCGCCGCGCAACGCGGTCAACTCGCCGAGCCTTCGGCGATCGTCGCGGTCGTGCTCGGCGCCGCGGTCGCGAATCTGCTGCTGCTCGTCGTCGCGCACCGCGTCGGCGACTCGCGCCCGAAGGTCCAGCGCTCGTGTCTGTGGGGCTCGCTGCTCGCCGACGTGATCGTGCTGGCGCTGCTCGACGGCTTCTTCGGCAAGGACTTCGGCCCGATCGTGACGCTGTCGGCGTTGCCCGTCGCGGCCTGCGCATGGGTCCTGAGCGAGCGCTCGACGCTGACGCTCGCCGGCATCGCCAGCGTGCTCGTCGCGTTCGCGATGCCGTCGATCGCACTCGGTGCGCGAGCGGTCACGGCCGCGTTGCTGCTCGCGCTCGCGATCTTCACCGTGTGGCAACGTCGTCATTCGCGCTTGCTCGAGGAGCGCGTCGAGCAACTCGAGCACGACCGAGTCGAGCGCGAGGCCCGCTTCGAACGCGAGCGCGAACTCGACCTGGCGTTGGCGGCGGCGACGACCGCGGCCGAAGCCCAGCCGGCGCCTCCGGCCGAATTCGACAGCGCGGCGCTCGACCCCGTCGCCGAAGCGCTGGCGCAAGAGCTGCGCGATCCGACCGGCGCGTTGCGCGCGGGCATCGAACGCTTGCGCTTCGCCGCGCGCTCGCAGCAGGACGGTCGCGATTCGAGCGCCGAACTCGATCGTCTCGCGCGTGCGTCCGATCGCGTCGACGACGCGCGGCTGACGCTCGCCGTGTTGGCCGGCCGCGACGTCGCCGCGGCGCCGGCCACCGACGTGCGCGTCGTCGTGAAAGAGATCCAGCGCGACCTCGAGGACGAGTTCGAACGCGACGGCGTCCGACTGCGCGTCGAAGCCGCGCGTCGTTTGCCCGAAGTGCGCGGCTCGCACAACGAAGTCCGGCTCGTGCTCGTGCGTCTGCTGCGTTCGGCGCGGCTCGCGGCGTTGGCCGCGAATCGTGCGACACGCGTCGACCTGCGCGTGCGCGCTCATGCCGACGGTGTGCTGTTGTGCGTCGAGGACGCGCTGCCGGTGCCGCCCGGGCTCGATCTGGTCCACGCGTTCCAGCCGACGGCGACGTCGAAGGAACGCCCCGCGCTCGGCCTCGCGCTGGCCGTGGCGCGCTTCGTCAGCGAGCGGCGCGGGGGTCGAGTCACGGTCGAACCCGGCGGCAAGACGGGTCTGAAAGTCTGCGTGGTGTTGCCGGGCTCGCGCGCGGCGACGACGAATCCGGTCGTCGCCCACGAGGAGCACGGCGCGTGATCGAGGTGCTCGCGTACGCGAAGAAGCCGGTCGGCGCGGTGATGATGCGGCCGTTGCTGCGACGCTTCGCTCACGACGCGCGCTTCCGTCTGCGCGGCGCCGCGAAGTGGTTCGGTCGCGATGCGGGCTCGCGCGTGTTCCAGGCGGCCGGCGTCGACGAGTTGGCGGCAGTCCCGGTCTGGCGCGCGCGATTCGCGCGCTTCGACGTCTACCTGTCCGCCGACTTCGGCGTGGTCGCGCCGCGCTCCCGCGTGAAGGTGCATCTGTTCCACGGCGTGTCGTTCCGCAATCACGCGATCCACGAGAACGCGCTGCGCTACGACCTGCTGCTGCTCGCCGGTCCGTACATGCGCCGCCAATTCGAGCAGCGCGGGATCCTGACCGCGGCGAACGCCGAGCGCTTCGTGACCGTCGGCATGCCGAAGCTCGACGCGCTCGTCGACGGCTCGCTGCGCCGCGACGACGTGCTCACGCGCCTCGCGCTCGATCCGGCGTTGCCGACCGTGCTCTACGCGCCGACGTGGTCGAAGAAGATGTCGTCGCTGATCCATCACGGTGAAGCGCTGGCGCGTGAACTCGCGTGCTTCCGCGGCAACGTCATCGTCAAGCTGCACGACAACTCGCTCGATCCCCGCAAGGCCAAACGCGACTGGCGCGCGCTGTTCGCGACGCTCGAGAGCCCGCGCTTTCGCTTCGTCGACGCCGCCGACGTCGTGCCGCTGCTCGCGGCGGCCGACGTGCTCGTCAGCGATGCGTCGTCGGTCGCGAACGAGTTCACGCTGCTCGATCGCCCGATCGTGTTCCTCGACATCGAGCGACTCGAGGACAAGGTCAAGGACAAGGCCGACCTCGACACCTGGGGCCGCAAGGCCGGCGACGTGATCGACGGGCCGAGCGCGTTGCTGCCCGCGCTCGATCGTGCATTGGCGGAGCCCACGCGCCACTCCGCGATCCGGCGCGCGCTCGCGGCGGACGTCTTCCACGCTCCGGGCCATGCGACCGAACAGGCGTGGAACGCGATCACGCGCGCGCTCGACGCCAAGGGGCTGCTCGCATGAGCACGCCCGGTCTGCGGATCCTCTACGTCCATCCGCTCGCGTTGCCGGGCGTCGAAGCGAACCTCGTGCAAACGATCGAGACGTGTCGCGCGCTGGCCGAACTCGGGCACGAGGTGTTCTTGATCGTGCCGAAGCTGAAGGACACGCGCGAAGCGACCCTCGCGGCCTACGGTCTCGAACCGCACGAGAACCTCGTGCTCGTCGCCGAACCGTCGATCCGCCTGACCAAGAGTTCCGGCGTGCGATCGGTGATGCGCCGCGCCGCGTTGCTCGTGTGGTTGCGGTCGCTCGTGCGTCGCCGTCGCACGGTGCTGTACTTCCGCACGCTGCGCGACGGCAAGCTCGCGCGCTTCCTGCTGCTGGCGTCACGCTGGCTGCGCGTGCCCGTGATCTACGAGGCCCACAAGATCTACACCGAGAAGCGCGGCGAGCAGGGCTTCGGCGCCGGCACGATCGCGCGCCACGATCGACTCGAGTCGCGCGTGTTCTCGCGCGCGCACGGCATCGTCGCGTCGCATCCGCTGTTGTTCGAGCGTCTGCGCGCGACGCTGCGCCGCACGGCGCCGATGATCACCGCCGAGAACGGCGTGCCGCCGTTGCCGCGCGCGTCGGGCGTCGAGACGTTCGACTGCGTCTACGCCGGCTCGTTGTTCCCGTGGAAGAACGTCGACGTCTGCATCGAGGCCGCGGCGCAGGCCGGCGCCTCGCTCGCGATCGTCGGCGGCAATCCCGACGAGCGCCTGGTCGAGTTGAAGGCCAAGGCGCAGCAGGTGCGCGCGAACGTGACGTTCTTCGGGCAAGTGCCGCGTGCGCAGGTCTTCGACCTGGTCTCGCGCGCGCGCATCGTGCTGGTGCCGGTCGACGGCGACTCCGGCGAAGGTGAGCGTTACACCTGCCCGTTGAAGCTGCTCGAAGGCATGGTGCGCGGCAAAGCCGTGATCGCCGCGGACACGCCGGCGCTGCGTTGCTTCGTCAGTGACGGCGTCGACGCGCGCCTGGTCACGCCGAACGACGCCGGCGCGCTCGCAGCCGCGATCTCCGAGTTGCGCGCCGACGATGGTGTCCGGAGACGGCTCGGCGACGCAGCACGCGACCGAGCGCTAGGCTTCACGTTCGCTGCGCGCGCGACGAAGGTCGCGTCGTTCCTCGAGACGTTCGTGAGCGGTGTTCCCCTGGCCGAGGAGTCGTCGTGAAGGTCGTCTTCGTCGCGATCAACGGCATCGGCCTCGGCCACTTGAACCGCACGCGTCAGATCGCGCGCGCGCTGCGCGAGCGCGATCCGAGCGTCGAGATCGTGTTCGTCACGAACTCGATCAAGCCCGAGTTCGTGCAACAGGACGGCTTCACCGTCCTGCGTCCTTTCCTGCCGTTCGACCCCACGCGCGAGTTGCGCGCCGCGTGGCTGGCCACGAGCAACGCGGTCCTCGAAGCGATCCTGCTCGCGCAGCAGCCCGATGTGATCGTCTACGACTACCTGTACTGGCGCGGATTGCTCGCGCGCGTCGCGAAGAAGCTCGGCGCGCGCCAGGTCCTGGTGCTGCGCCATCGCGTCGGCAAATCGGCGCGACGCTTGGTGAAGCGCGAGACGCGCCGAGCCCTGGTCGACCTGCTGTTGGTGCCGCACCGCAAGGACGACTTCGATGCCACGGGGATGCCCGCAGCGTTCGTCGAACGCCTCGCGTTCGTCGGCGAGGTCACCGCGCCTCCGGCGAGCGCGATCGAATGCGAAGCCGCGCGCGCGCGTTACGGCATCGCGAAGGACACACGTCTCGTGGTCGTCAGTCCCGGCGGCGGCGGGGCGGACGAGTGCGCGACGTTCTTCCGCGAGGCACTGACCGCCGCGGTGCGCGTCGCGCGCGAGCGCGGCGACGTGAAGATCGTGGCGATCTCGGGCCCGCTGCGCGCACCGGAGTCGCTGGCGTCCGCGCAGGACGTGCTCACCGTGGTGCCGTTCGAGCCCGCGATGACGGCGCTCACGGGCGCGGCCGACGCGATGATCGCGCTCGCGGGATACAACACCACGCAGGAGATCCTCGCGAACCGCACGCGTGCCGTACTCGTGCCGAAGCTCGAGGGCCGCGACGATCAGGTCGCGCGCGTGCGCAAGCTCGCGCAGGCCGGGCTCGTGCTCGAAGGGGCTCAGGATGCCGATCGGCTCGAGCGCGCGTTGCACGCGGCGCTCGGCGACGACGGCGATCGCGTGCGGCGGGAGCTCGACCGTTTGCCGGCGTTCGACGGTGCTCGCCGCGCTGCCGCGGCGATCCACGCCGTCGGCGAACGCGCGCAGCCGCGTCTCGGCCACGTCGTCCTCGGGCCGCGCGATGCGGTCGAAGTCGCGGCGACCGCGCTGAAACGTCGCGGCGTCGACGGCGCGACGTTGCTGCATGTCGACGAACACTTCGTCGCCGCAGTGGCGAAGGCGTTGCGCGCGGACGGCGAGCCGCCGCGCGAATTGCGCATCCCGTTCAAGTTGCTGTTGAAGGCCGCGCGCGCGCGAGTCGACGGCAAGGCCAACTCACTGCGTCGAGCACGAGCCGTACGCGAACTCCTGCGCTCGTTGCGCGACGTCGGCGCTCCGGCGCTGCGCATCGTCGTGCATGACGAGGACGGCCGAGCGCTCGCGCGGTATCCGATGCCGTGGCTCGCGGTCGTGCGCGAGGGCGTCGCGCCGAAGTGATCGCGTGGTCGCACGACCGACGGGTCAGCGCGGCGGCAGCGTCGATCGCGCGAACAGGACGAGTTCCGCCGCGACGCGATCGCGGGCCTCTTCGATCGGGTAATGGCCGATGCCGTCGAGGACCACGAGCTTCGCGTCGGGGAAGTCCGCGGCGAAGCGGCTCGCGAACTTGGCCGGCGGATACGCGAGGTCGCGCTCGCCCCACAGCAGCAGCACGGGAACGTGCACGCGATGCAGCTCGCTCGCGCGCGTGCCGTTCTCGTCGCGCGCGAGGTCGACCATGGCGTCCCACGTCGACGAACGCGCGCACGCGAGGAACGCTTCGGCCGCGAACTCGTCGCGCGGTGGCGCGGCGAAGTGCGGCACGAGTGCGCCGCGGACCCGCTCGTCGTCATGCAGCCAGATGCCGAACTTCGCCAACGGATGTTCGCGCATGGCGATTTCTTCGGGCAAGAACTCTTCGCGCTCGCGCGGCAAGCCGGCGCTGTCGATCAGCACGAGGCCGCGCAATCGGTCCTGCGCTTCGAGCGCGGCATGCAGCGCGAACTCACCGCCGTACGAATGGCCCACGAGCACGACGTCGCGCAGGTCGAGCGCGGCGAGCGCGCCGGCGATGAACGCGCCAGCCTGAGCGAACGTGCCGGGCTCGAGCTCGCTTCGCGCCGCGCCGTGGCCGGGGATCTCGAGCAACACGACGTCGCCGGCGCCACGCAGACTCGCGCTGCCGTCGACGAACGGCATCCACGTCTGCGGCGTCGCCGGTGTGCCGTGGACGAGCACGAAGTTCGGAGCGTCGGCTGGCGCCGCCGCCTGCCGAGGCGCGAACCAGGCGCGACCGTCGACGCCGGCCGCGGTGAACGGGCGCATCTCGAGAGCGCGCAGCGCTTTGCCTTGCGGCAATTCGGTGAGCCGGCGCTCGACCTCGTCGCGCGAGAGTCCCGCGCAACTGGTCAGGACGAGCGCGAGCGCGGCCAAGACGAACAGCGGCGCCAGCGTGAGCACGAGGGGTTTGCGGAGGTTCATGCGGATCCGTTCGCGCCGAGTCGGCCGGTGGATGCAGGCCGCGTCGGGCGGATCTCGACCCGCGCGCGGGGTGTCGTTCAGAAGCCTGGAGTCAGGATGCGCTCGATCGGCGTGCGTCGCACGCGCCGCCAATGCACGACGTCGCGGTACAGCGCTTCCATGCGCTCCGCGCGGCGGGCCGACGTCAACGTCGAGCGGACCTCGCGCTGACCCAGCGCGGCTCGCGCCCTCGCGGTGGTGGGGTCGGCGAGCGTCTCGAGGATCGCGGCCGCCAGCGCGACGGCGTCTTTCACCGGGACGAGCAGGCCGGTCTCGCGCGGCCGCACCAATTCGACGTTGCCGGCCAGCGCCGTGCAGACGACCGGACAGCCCATCGCGAGCGATTCGCGGATGCCGCCGGTCATGCCCTCGCCCTTCGTCGACGCCGAGACGCTGACGTCGAACGTGCGCAACAAGCGCGGCACGTCGCGGCGGAAGCCGAGCATCAGCAGCCGATCCTGCGGCAAGCCGACCTCGTCGGCTTTCGCGCGCAACGCGTCGGCGTCGCCCTTGCCGGCGCAGACGAACCACACGTCGTCGCGCTGCTTCGCGACGCGCGCGGCCGCAGCGATGAACACCTTGTGGCCCTTCTTCGGGTCGAGGTTCGCGATCACGCCGACGAGGCGCGCGTGCGGCGGCACGTGCAGATCGAGTTCGCGATCGAGCGGTTCGGCATGCAGATCGAACGCCGCTTCGTCGAACGCGCCTTCGATGGGTTCGATCTTCGTTGGATCGACGTCGGCGGCCGCGACCAGCAGGTCCTTCAGCGCCTTCGCGACCACCACGACGCGGTCGATGCGGCGGTCGTTCAAGCGCTTGGCCTGCGCGGGCTCGGGCGGCTTGCTGGTGCCGACGTTCGCGATCGCTCCGAGGTCGGGCACGTGGCGCGTGACGCGCAGGAACTGCTCGAGCGCGACTTCGCGATGCAAGTGGACGACGTCGAACGCGCCGGTTTCCAGCAGCGAGCGCAGCGCGCGCAGACCGAGGAACGTCTTCAACGGCAGGCCGACGTAGCGACAGCCGATCTGCGCGACCTTCTGCGCGGTGTCGACGTCGGGTTCGCCCTTGCGCTCCGAGAACGCCATCACGACGTCGTGGCCGCGCTTCTTCAGTTCGCGCGCGAGCAGGAACGCCTGGATCGAGCCCCCGGCGTTGATCTTCCCGTGCGTCAGCAGGTGCAGGATGCGCATGGGCGTCCCGCTCCCGTTCATGCGACGTCCCCGAAGAACGTGTCGATGTCCTTCTCGCGCTCGCCGCGCTTCATCGCTTCGAGCTGCAGGTTGTACGCCTTCGCGTAGCGGCCGTTCTGCGCGAGCAGTTCGTGGTGAGTGCCCTGCTCGAGGATCTGGCCGCGGTGCATCACGACGATGCGGTTCGCGCGCGTGATCGTCGCCAGACGATGCGCGATGACGATCGTGGTGCGGCCCTTCATCAAGCGTTCGAGCGCTTCTTGCACGCGGTGCTCGGCCTCGGCGTCGAGTGCCGACGTGGCTTCGTCGAGGATCAGGATCGGCGGGTTCTTCAGCAGAGCGCGCGCGATCGCGATGCGCTGCTTCTCGCCGCCCGACAGGCGGCCGCCGCGTTCGCCGAGCGGCGTGTCGTAGCCCATCGCCTTCTCGAGGATGAACTCGTGCGCGTTCGCGAACCGAGCGGCCTCGACGATCGAGTGGTCGTCGATGTCGGGCAGGCCGTAGGCGATGTTCTGCTTGATCGTGTCGCGGAACAGCATGGTCTCTTGCGAGACGATGCCGATGCGCTCGCGCAGCGACTTCAACGTGTAGTCGCGCAGGTCCGTGCCGTCGATCGTGATCGAGCCGTCGCTCGGGTCGTAGAGGCGCGGCAGCAGGTCGACGAGTGACGTCTTGCCGGCGCCGGACGGGCCGACGATCGCGACCGTCTCGCCCTTGTTCACGGTGAACGTGATCCCGCGCAGCACCGGCCGGTTCGGGTCGTAGCCGAACACGACGTCGTTGAACTCGATCGTCTCGGCGAACGTCTCGAGCGGGCGCGCGTCGGGCGCTTCGTGGATCTCGGGGCTCTGATCGAGGATCTTCGCGACGCGCTCGCCGGCCGTGATGCCCCGAGCGAAGTCGTTCTGCGTCTTGCCGAGTTTGCGGACCGACGCGTTGATGCGCTGCATCGCGAGCAACGTGATGAACAGCACTGAGAAGAACAACTCGCCTTTCAGGACGAGGCCGCCGAGGAACGCGAAGCCCACTGCGACACCGACCCCGCCGATCAAGTCGACGAGAGGCTCGGTCCATGCGCGCAATCGCTGCGTGCGCAATTGCTTTCGGTTGATGTCCTTCGTGATCGCCTTGAACTTCGCGGTTTCATGACCCTCGGCAGTGAACGTCTTGATCACCTTCTGGGACTGCAGCGCTTCTTGCAGCACGGCGAACATGTCGCCCGAACCGGCTTCCTCCTCGCGATCGCGATTGCGAATCTTGTCCGCAATGATGCGAATCGGCACGATCGCCACGAGCACGAACGCGACCACGAACGCGGCGGTCCACAAGCTCTGGACCAGCGCGACCGCGAGCGCGCTGAGGAAGATGAACAGCTCCTTCACGCCGGTGATCATCATCGACACGAGGAGATCGCGCAGCCGATTGATGTCCTTCGTGATGCGCGCGACGAGTTTGCCCGAGTGGTTCGAATGGTGGAACCGTAGCGGCAGACGCATCAGATGCTCGAAGCAGTCGTCTCGGATACGTCGCACGATCTTTCGCGTGACCGACGCCATGATCAACGTCTGTCCGAATCCCAGCATCGCGCCAGTCAGCACGATGCCGAGGAACATCAGGACGATCTCGAACAACTTCGCCTTGCGCTCGGCCTGCTCCTCCTTCGTGAGTTGCAGGAATTGCTCGGTCTCCTGGACGGTCTCTTTCTTTTCCTCGAGCCGCTCCGCCTTCTTCGGATCGTTGGCGACGGTGGGATCCTTTTCGAGCTTCTTGATCTCCTTCTTGTCGTCTTTGACTTCTTCTTTCGCTTGCTTCGCCTGCATCTGGGCGAAGCCGCCGGGAAGAATCGTGTCGAGACCCTTCTGGATCAACAACAGCGTCACGCCGCCTGAGAGTGCGCCGGACGCCGCAGCAAGGAACATCGCGAAGACGATCCGCGGCAGGAACGGCTTCACGTAGACGAACAGCTTCTTGTACGTCTTCGCGTCTTCGCTCGAGACGGGCTTCATGACCTGACGCACGCGCGCGAGGCCCTTCAACTCCTGCGTCGTGTCGAGGCTCTGACGCGCGATCGCGTCGAGGTCGCCGGACGGGTCGGCCGGACGCGGTGGCGTGTACGACGGCTCGATGCTGTCGTCGTCACCGTCGTCGTCGAACGTGTGTCCGGTCTTCTTCTTCATGCGACTCCGCGCAAAGAACGATGGGGGCGCATCAGCCGACCACAGCGGCGTCGGCGTGCTTCACCGCGTCGCTCGGTTCCATGTTCAGCTCGTGATAGATGCGGCGCACGGCGCGCTGGGCGGCCGTGCCTGGCTTGTAGAACAAGTCGTTCGCGATCTTCCGGCGCAGCTCGCTCTTCTCGGACGGATCGTCGAGCAGCCGCGTCACGGTCTTCTCGAGACTCGCGCGCGAGTCGACGATGTCGCCGCCCTTGCGGCCCCACGTCGACAGGTCCATCTGCGCCGCGCGCTTGCCGGTCATGATCTCCGGCACGTCCCAGAACACGATGGGGCGGTCGAGCAGCGTGTATTCGAACGCGACCGACGACGCGTCGGTGATCAGGATGTCCGCCGCCGCGAGCAACGGCACCACGTCGGAGCCGAGGTCGACGAACAACCGCGGATGCTTCCACGTCGCGAGCTTCGCGCGCCAATCGATGCCGCAGCTCTTGTCGCGCATCGCGTGGTCGTGCGGTTTGACGATGAAGTTGACGTCCTGGCCGAGCATCGTCTCGATGATGTCCATGCCGTTGCGATGCAGCGAGTTGCCCTCGTCGCCCGTCGGCGCGTAAAGCACGGTCTTCTTGGTCGGGTCGGCGCCGAGCTTCGCCAGCACCTGGAACCGATCGATGCTGCCGTCGACGAGGCGATCGAGCTTCGGCAGCCCGATCATCACGAGTCGCGGATCGCCGTCCTTGTAGAGCCCGCGCTCGAGGAAGCGGCGGCGGTGGTACGGCCCGGGTAGGAACAGGCGGTCGAACGCGTAGGTCTTGTCGGTCACGGCGCAGTTCTTGAACGACACGCCGTGGAACATCTGGACTTTGGTCTTCGCGAACTTCGGGATCAGTCGCTCCGAGAAGTTCGGGCTCAGATAGAGGTCGATCGGCATGAACCGCATCATGCGGTAGTGGGTCACGCCTTTCGTGATCCCGAAGCGCTGGAAGAACCCGCGCAGGTCCTCCGTGTCCTTCTTGTCGATGCGGCGCGTATGGCTCAAGTAGGCCGTGTGCAATAACTTGATGCGATCATCTTGCTCCAGGAAGCGGAGCAGCGGCTGGTACATCACGACGCAGACGCCGTTGTTCGCGGAGCACAGCAGGCGCTTGCGACCGAGCAGGGATAGGCTCATGCCGTTTCGTCGACCTCGCTCCCGTCCACGGAATGGTCTGGGAGCTTACAGGTCGACCCACCCCGATCGAAGCGCCGAGTTCGCCCCGTGAAGCCGTCCCGCCTGGCCCGTGATGCAATCGTGCTGCGCAGAGCTCCGTTCTCGGAGACCAGCCAAGTCGTGGACTTGCTGACCCCCGACGACGGTCGCCTGTCCGTGCTCGCGCGCGGCTCGTATCGCGACAAGAGCACCTTCGGCGGACCGCTCGACGTGCTGACGCGCGGAGTCGCCGACGTGCAACGGCGCAAGCGCTCGGAACTCGACTTGCTGCACGGCTTCAAGATCACGCAACCGTGGCGCGGGCTGCGACGCGAGCTGACGACGTGGCTCGCCGCGAGTCACGCCCTCGAACTGGTGCGCGCGTTCGCGTGGCCGCGCGACCGCGAGCCGGCGTTGTTCGACGCGCTCGCGGGCGTCCTCGAACTGCTCGACCGCGCGCGCGAGCGCTACGAGATCGAGGCCTACCTGACCTCGTTCGCGGGACGCGTGCTCGCGATCGCGGGATTCGTGCCCGTGCTCGACGCATGCGTGCGTTGCGGCGGCGACGTCGCCGACGCGAAGCGCGGCTGGTTGTCGTTGGCGCAGGGTGGACTGTTGTGCGGTTCGTGTTCGACGCCGGATCGCACCGCGATCGTGTGCTCGGACGGCGTCGTGCGGCTGTTGCGGCGCGCGCTCGGCGGCGCGCCCGACGCGACGCCAGGCACCGCGTGGACGGAAACCGTCGTCAGCGAAGCGCGGCGCGCGATCGATCTCTACGTCGAGTATCGTCTCGAGCGCCCGTTGCTGTCGCGGCGCTTGCTCGATCGAGCCGAGCGCTCGCCTTCGCGAGAACCGGTCGCATGACCCCGTCGTGGATTCGCTGTCTCGCGCTCGCGGTCGTCGCCGCGAGCGCCGGTTGCTCGCTGGTGCCGAAGGTCGACGGCGTCTCGGCGCTCGACCTCACGTCGCGGGAAGTCGCCGACGCGGCGCAGCAGGCATTCGTGGCCAACGAGTCCGCGTATGCCGCCGACCTCGCCGAGCACGTGTTGAAGACGGACTTCGACTTCGACGACCTCGAAGCGATGCGGTTCATCGCGGCCGAGGGTCGCTTCCAGTCCGGCAACTTGCGCGAAGCGCTGCCGCACTACCGGCGGCTGCTCGACGAGTTCCCGCAGACCACGCACGATCGCGTGGTGTGCAAGCGCGCGTTCGCGATCGGCAAGCAACGCCTCGCGGCGCCGCGCACGTGGTTCGGCGATTTCGGCACCGAGCGCGACACCGGCATCGAGGCGCTGACGTTCCTCGTCACGAAGTTCCCGCGCTCGGACCTCGCGGACGACGCGTGGAAGGAACTCGCGCAGACGTTCTTCGACGATCGTCAGTACCAGGCGGCGGCGGACGTCTGGGAGCGGCTCGTGCGCGAGTACCCCGACAGTGAATGGGCCGACCTCGCGCTCTATCGCGTCGCGGCCGCGTATCGGTTGCAGACGCGCGGGCAGTCGTTCGACGCCGATCCGCTGCTGCGCGCGCACGCCGCGCTCGACCGTTATTTGGTGCGATACCCCGACGGCAATTTCGTCGCCGACGCACTGCGCGAGCGCGCCGCGTTGGAAGAGCAGATCGCGAAGCGCGAACTCGACATCGCGCGGTTCTACGGCGATCGCGACGTCGTGCTCGGGGAGCGACTGCATCGCGCCAATGCCGCGGTTCGATTCCCGAAGACGGGAACCGCGCAAGAACTCGACGCGTCCGAGGTCGACGAGCACAGCGCCGACCTGCTGAAGCCACGTGCCGATCGGCCCAAATGGGAACAAGAGGTTCGGCCGAAGTCCGCGGGCGATCAGGACGAAGGCGGCCTGTGAGAGAACGTGAATCAATCCGATTGATTCGCGTTCTCGGCCTCACCAGGTGTTGCTCGGCGACGGCAGTCGCCGAATTCAAAGACGATTCGCGTTGATCCGACGCGGTTCGTCCGTGAGTACGGCGGCTGCCGCCGCCTCGGACATCTTGTGGGTTCGGCCGTGAAGAAATTGGGGGCGGCCCCCAATTTCTTCACGGCCTCTGACTGAACGCGGATCGAACCGATCGATCCATCCGCGTTCTCGGATCGGCGGTCCGCACGGATGGGACGCTGCGCTCCCAACCGCGGAAGTTCGATCGCAGGCTCAGCGGCCTCGCGCACGGGCCATCGCTATACTCCGACCACCCGTTTTCCGTCCGGGGTCCCGGACGACGGTCGATGTCGGCGCACTCGAAGGGCACGCATGTCTCGATGCTGGCGGCACTTGCTCGTCCTGGTGGCGGTTGCGACCGGCGCTTGCCAGGGCTATCGCACGGAACCCGTTTTTCCGGCGAATGCTCGCCGCATCGCCGTGCCGATCTTCGAGAACGAGACCTTCTACCGCCAGGTGGAGTTCGATCTGACCCGCAGCGTGTGTGAGATCCTGCGGACGCGACCGGGCATCCACGTGGTCGGCGAGGACGAGGCTGACATCATCCTCGAGGGGACGATCACCGCGGTCGACCAGCGTGTGCTGGCGATCTCGGACCGGGACCGCAGTACCGAGTCGTCGGCGACGACCGAGGTGTCGTGCAAAGTCGTGAAGGCCCGCAGCAAGGAGCTGGTCAAGGAGTTCAAGACGAGCAAGCGCATCGACTTCGCGCTCGCGACCGGCGAAGGACTTCAGACCGCGCAGCGGCAGGCCTACTACGACCTCGCGCGCAAGATCGTGGACGAACTCGAGACCGAGTGGTGAGACCGACAGAGCGAACGACGGAAAGCAGGATCGCGTGACGCAGGACCCAAACCGCAACCCGTACCGCCAGCCCGCCTCGAAGGAGCCGGACAAGAACCGGCGGCCGAAGTCGAGCGTCAACACGGTCATGACCCTGTTGATCGTGCTGCTGTTCGTGTTGTTCGCGTTCAACTTCCTCGGCGAGGACAGCGCTCTGTTGCGCGGCGAGAAGGAGATGTCGCTCGTCGAGTTCCAGGAGAAGCTCTACACCGGCTGCGTCGAGACGATCGAGCAGAAGGGTGATCTGCAGCTCACCGGCACTCTGAAGGGCGAGCAGCCCGAGCGCTTCAAGGTCGAGTTCCCGACCGGCGTCCTCGCGCAGCGCTCCGCCGAGATCCAGTCGTTCGTGTCGTCCGAGTTCGGAGCGTTGTTCGAGCCGCAACTGCGCGCCGCGCTCGAAGCGCAGCCGAACCTCGTGCGGAAGGCGTACACCGTGTCGTCCGACAAGGACGTGCGTCTGTTCGCGCAGTTCTGGTGGACCGAGCGCGCGGGCGTGGCTCCCGGATTGAAATACTGGGAAGTCAAGCCCGCCCCCGGCGGCGCACCGGTCGACGTGCCCGCGCTCGTGCGGCTGCTCGAAGCGAAGACGCCGACGCTGACGATCGAGAACATCGCGGTGTCGAATCCGAAGGCGATCCGCGCGTCGCAGCCCAACACGTTCCTGACGCAGCTCGTCTACACGATCGCGCCGTGGCTCTTGATCCTCGGCCTGTTCTGGTTCTTCCTGTTCCGGCAGATGCGTTCGCCCGGTGGCGGTGGCGGCGTGTTGTCGTTCGGGCGCAGCCGCGCGCAACTCATCACGAAAGAGAAGAGCAACGTCACCTTCGACGACGTCGCGGGCATCGACGAGGCGAAGGACGAGGTCCAGGAGATCATCGAGTTCCTGAAGAACCCGGCGAAGTTCTCGCGCCTCGGCGGACGCATTCCGCGCGGTGTGCTGCTGGTCGGGCCGCCCGGTACCGGCAAGACGCTGCTCGCGAAGGCGATCGCCGGCGAAGCGAACGTGCCGTTCTTCTCGATCAGCGGTTCGGACTTCGTCGAGATGTTCGTCGGCGTGGGCGCGTCGCGCGTGCGCGACCTGTTCCGCCAGGCGCGCGAGAACTCGCCGTGCCTGATCTTCCTCGACGAGATCGACGCGGTCGGCCGCAAGCGCGGATCCGGCATGGGCGGCGGTCACGACGAGCGCGAGCAGACGCTGAACGCGATCCTCGTCGAGATGGACGGCTTCGAGACCGACGAGGGCATCATCCTCGTGGCGGCGACGAACCGGCCCGACGTGCTCGATCCGGCGTTGTTGCGTCCGGGTCGATTCGATCGCCAGATCGTCGTCGGCTTGCCCGACTTGAAGGGTCGCGAAGCGATCCTGCGCGTCCACACCAAAAAGGTGAAGATGTCGCCGACGGTCGAGATCCAATGGCTCGCGCGAGCGACGCCGGGGTTCTCGGGTGCCGAGCTCGCGGCGATCGTCAACGAAGCGGCGCTGATCGCGACGTTGAAGAACAAGGAGTTCGTCGAGCGTTCCGACTTCGAGGAGGCCCGCGACAAGGTTCGCTTCGGCCGCCAGAAGAAGAACAAGGTGATGGACGAGAAGGACCGCAAGGAGACCGCGTACCACGAGACCGGTCACGCGCTCGTCGCTCACTTCCTCGAAGGCATGGAGCCGCTGCACAAGGTCACGATCATCCCGCGTGGGATGTCGCTCGGCGCGACGATGGTGTTGCCGCAACAGGACCGCTTCAACGAGAAGAAGAAGGAGCTCCTGAACTACATCGCGTTCGCGTACGGCGGACGTTGTGCGGAAGAGCTGTTCTGCGACGACATCTCGACCGGCGCCTACGACGACATCAAGCGCGCGACGGAGATCGCGCGCCAGATGGTCTGTCAGTGGGGCATGTCGGAGAACATCGGCCCGATCTCGTACGCCGACAGTGGCGAGACGATGTTCCTCGGCCAGGAGATCGGTCACGCCAAGACGTACAGCGAGGCGAAGGCTCTCGAGATCGATCGCGAGATCCAGCGCATCCTGACCAGCGGCTACGAGACGGCGAAGCGCATCCTCGCGCAGAACCGCGAACACGTGGAGCACATCACCGACGCGCTGATCAAGTACGAGACACTGACGGGCGCCGAGGTCCGCGCGATCGTCGACGGTCAGAGCATCGACGATCTGAAGCGCGAGGACATGGCACGCGAGCGCGCCGAGGACGAAGCGCGCAAGCGCGAGAAGGTCAAGGCGGACGCCGCGAAGGCCCAGGAAGACGGCGGCTTGGGGATGGCGCAACCAAGGCCCGCTTGACGCTCGGGCCCTCGGCCGAAATACGGAGGCTCCGCCTCCGTAGGCCAGGCTGGGGCCGAAGGCCCCAGACCCCAACAAGAGGCGGGGGGAACTTCGTTCCCCCCGCGCCCCCCTCGTTCGACCGCTTCGCGGTCGAACGACCAAAGGGGCTTCACAAACGAGCGAAGCCCCCTTTGGGAACCCCCGCGCCCTTGAGTCGCGCGTGAGACTTCACGCGAAGGGACGTCAAGACCTGCTCTCGCTGCGGCCTCTCAAAGCCGCAGGGTGGCTTCTCGACGGCGCGATTCGCGACCCCTGTCCATTTCGCCCCGGGTGACGTACTGACGAGGACGTGTAGAGGCGGATCGCCACAGCTGCGGCGGGCGAGTGAGAGGCCGCAGCGAGAGCAGGTCTCGACGTCCCTTGGCGACGGAGTGGTTACTCGGGCACGCGCGAGCTTGAACTCGAGAGAGAACTTCGGGTCGCGCTTCGCGCTCCGCGGTGGCGATTGAAGGTGTGGGGACAGAGCAGATGAGGGGACTGTCCCCACCCGAGCTCGACGGCCATGACGGGGACGGAGGCGCGTCTGTCCCCGATGTGTCCCCCAACGGCAACCCCTCCGGCTGCCACGCATTCACCAGGCGCGAGCTCCGCTCGCGGTACGAAAAGCGAAGCGCCCCCGCGTTCAATCCCGTTCAGTCCCGCGCAGTCCCGTGCAGTCCCGTTCAATCCCGCGCCCAGTCCCGCGCCAATCCCGCGCAGTCCCGTTCGCTCTTGTAGCGCGTGAGTCGATCCGCGGGACTCGGGTGCTCCTACTGCGTCGACCGCAACTCGCGTTCGAACAACGCTTCGATGCGCTTGTACTCGTCGAGCCAGCTCTCCGGATCGGTGAAGCCGTGGTCCTGGCTCGGGTAGATCGCGACGTCGAAGTCCTTCTTCGCCTGGATCAACTTCTCGACCAAGCGGATCGAGTCCTGCGCGAACACGTTCGAGTCCTTCAAGCCGTGCATCAGCAGCAGGTGGCCCTTCAGACCGTCGATGTGCTCGATCGGTGAGCTCTTCTTGTAGTTCTCCTCGTCCTTCTTCGGGTCGCCGAGGCGCGGTGTCGTGTACCAGGAGTTGTACGCGCGCCAATCGGTGACCGAGCGCAGCGCCGCGCCGCAATGGAACACGTCGGGCTTCGTGAACAACGCCATCAGCGTCATGAAGCCGCCGTAGCTGCCGCCGTAGAGGCCGACGCGCGTCGTGTCCGCGAAGCCGAGCGTGCCGAGGTGTTCGATCGCCGCGACGCAATCGTCGAGGTCCTTGCCGCCCATGAAGCCGTGGATGTCGGTGCGGAACTTGCGCCCGTAGCCTTCGCTGTGGCGGTAGTCGACGTCGACGACGACGAAGCCTTTGCGCGCGAGCCGATGGTGGAACAGCATGTTCGGCGCGTAGCTGCTCATCGACTTCAGCACCTGCTGCAGATACCCGGCGCCGTGCACGAACATGACGACGGGGTACTTGCGTGCCGGATCGAACGGCTCGGGCCGGTACAGGTACGCGCGGACCGCGACGTCGTCGGCTTTGTTCTTGAACGTGATGATCTCGGGCGCCGGCAGCTTCAGCTCGGCGAACTCCTTCGGCACCGTCGTCGTCAAGCGTCGCGGCGCTGGCTCGCCGCTGGTCGACACGGTGTAGATCTCCTGCGGCTGCCCGAGGAACTCTTGGCCGTACACGAGCACGCTGCCGTTCAGGTTCATCTGCGGGAAGTCCGACACGCCGCCGGGTTCGGACAGTCGCGTGCGTTGCCCGCTGGCGAGGTCGACCTTCCACAGACAGCGTTCGGCGAAGTCGGTCTCGTTGCTGCGCACGATCGCGACGTTCTGCCCTTCGGGCAGGAACGCGCCATCGATCTCGAACGGCGAGTCGCCGGGCGTGAGCAGCCGTCGGTTGCTGCCGTCGAGCGCGCACGCGTACAGCCGGTTGAAGCCGCTCTGTTCGGACGTGAACACCACGCCGTCGCCGCTCTGCGTGAACTCGGCGAACTCGAGCGGCCCGCCGATCCAGGCGTCGTCGCGCTCCGAGAACAACAGCCTCGTGCTGTGCGTGAGGGCGTCGACCAGGAGGACCTGGCGCACTTTGAAGTCGTTGCTGACGCGGTGCACCAGCAACTCGTGTCCGGTCGTCGCGAACTCGGTCGAGTGCAGGAAGTAGTTCGTGCCTTCGTCGAGCGGAGCGTCGATCGCGACGCCCTTGGTCAGATCGAACGCGCGCAGCGCGATCGCATTGCCGGGGTCGCCGGCCTTGTCGTTGCGTACCGGGACGGCTTCGACGAACTCGCCGAGATAGTCCGCCATGATCGCGCGACGCTCCACGACGTTCTTCGAGGCCGTCGTCACCGCGAGCAAGCCGTCGGCCGAGACGTCGACGCGGCCGTCGGACGGCTGCTCGAACTTGGTCTCGATCGGCGCGCTTCCGTCGAGCGGCACGAGCCAGAGCACGCGCGGTGGCGTCTCCGACTTGCCCTCGTCAGTGCTCCCGGTGTCGTTGCGCTCGCTGCGGCCGCGTGTCGGCGGATTCGGCGCCGCAGCCTTGGTTTCGGCGGCGGGTGCGTCGGTGTTGCTCGACTCGGGCGCAGCGCTGCGGTCGGCGAACACGGCGATCCGCTCTTCGCTGCGCAGGAGCTGGAACCAACCGCTGCGGTTCTTCAGCGCCGCGGCGGGCGTCGAGCGCGCGCCGCTGTCGAGATCGATGATCCAGATCTGTTGGTCGTCACCGCCCGACAGCGCGATGCGATTCGATTTGCGAAAGGCTTGGTGGCCGATGCCGCCGTGGCCGAGCTCGAACAACGGTCGCACCGGCGCGTTGCCGCCGACGTCGTGCAGTTCGAGCCATGTGCCGCGCTTGACGATCAACACCGCGCCGACGCGGGACCAGCGCGCGTCGACTTCGTCCTTGGCCGCGAACAGCTTGCGCGACGTGCCGTCGGCGAGCTTGACCAGGTAGAGGTCGCGCTTGACCTCCTCGGCGTCCTGATCGGTCCACGAGTACAACGCGAACTGCCCATCGGCCGAGACACCGGCCACGCGCGGTCGTTGCCCGAGCACGCGCTGTGGCAGGAAGATCTCCTCCAACGTCGGCCGCAACACGCTCGGCGCGACCGGCGGCGGCGCCGGATCGGCCGCGGGAGCAGGGGCGGGGTCTTGGACGAGCAGCGCGAGGGCGAGCGACGAAGCGAGCATGGCGTCCCTTTCACAGCGGAGGGGCGCAGATCATCGCTTCGGAACGGCGCGAAGAAAAGCGCCCGTGCGTCAAGGCGCCGTGGCGACGAGCGCGTTGGTGGCGCTGGCACCGGCGACCGCGGCCGGGTCGGCGATCCAAACTTGCATGACGGCGTTCGCGCCCGACGGCAGGCCCGGCGGAGTGGTGCCGGCCAACGTCAGAGCTCCGGTTGCGTTCAGCGCGAAGCCGAGCACGGTGTTGGGCGTGGGAACGAGCGTGCCGCCGTAGAACGGCAGGTTCGCTTGCGATGCTCCGAGCACGAACGCGCACGGCGCGTTCGGCTTGCCGCTCTCGATCTTGATCTGCCACGTCGTCCCGGCGCTCAGCGAGCCCGCGCCGGACAGCTTCGGCAATCCGTTCTGACCGGCCAGCGCGAAGCCCAGCGCGGTCCACGTGACCGCGATCGAGTCGATCGCCGGTTGCAAGTTCGGCAACGGGCCGATCTCGCCGCCGCTGCCTTGCGCGATCCCGGTCGCGATCAGCTTGTTGCGGATCTGGACGCCCGTCATCGGCGCGAATTGCCGTTGCTTCGCGGCCTGCTGTACCAGCACGGCGGCCGCGGTCACGATCGGCGATGCCGAACTCGTGCCCGAGAAGCCCGACGCGTAGCGCTGGTTCTTGTCACCGCCGTAGGACGCGAAGCTGCCGTAGCCGAGCGTGAACACGCCTCCGCCCCAACCTTGCAGGTCGACGCGGGAGCCGAACGTGCTGAACGAGAGCTTGCTGTGCGCGGTGTCGGCGCTGCCGGCTCCGACCAGGATCGCTCCGGAATCGCCGCGCGCCATGTACGGCGCGTAGGTGCTCGAATCGAGATCCTGGTTGCCGTTGCCGGCGGCGCCGACGACCACGACACCGGCGTTCGAACCGGTCTTGACGACGTTCCACACCGAGAGCGAATACTCGGCCGGGACGTAGCTTCCTCCGGCACCGACGGTCTGCATCTCGAGCAACACGATGTCGCCGGCCTTCGACGTCGCGATCGCGTTGGTGATGCACGTGAGGCGCCGTGGACCCTCTTGAACGCTCCATTCGGTGAACGTCGTGAACGTCGCGTTCGGCGTCAGTCCGCTGCACCCGTAGGCGTTCGTGGCCGCGGCGAGTTCACCGAACGCCGCCGTGCCGTGCTCGTCCCAACCGTTCGCGATCACGCCCGGATCGATGGTCTGGAACGGTTCGGGATTCAGCGCGACGTCGACGAGGTCTTCATGCGCGTAGTTCCAGCCGTACTCGCAATCGGCGATCCGGATGCCTTCGCCGCGCAGGCTCAGCGCGTGCGCGTGGACCGCGTTGATGCCGGGATTCGCGTTGCGGTAGGTCTGGCTACTCGCGAGGTCCGGCGTGGTCGGTGCGATGTCACCCGGAGGAGGCGTGCCTTCGACGAACAGCTCGGCGTACTCGACCTCGTCGAACGTCTGGAGACGGCGTGCGAGCGTCGCGAGTTCGCCGATCGGGAGATCGACCCGCGCCTCGAGGATGCCCGCGAGGTCGGGCGACTCCTGACCCGAAGTCGCGCGCGCGCGGTGCTCGAGCTGCGTCAACGTCTGGTCGTCGAGTTGGATCGCGCGGCGACACGTCGCGCCGGATCGCGCGAGTTCCGTGCGCGCGGCGTCGAGGCTCGCGAACTCGGAGTGGATCGATCCGTCCGCGGTCGCACGCACGCGCAGTGCGTCGGCGAACTTCACGTACAGCTTCACGCGTTGCGTCGGCGCGGTCAGGACCGGGATCTCGATCGGTTCCTTGGCGGACGGGATGCGAGGCACGACGACACCGGGCGCGTCCGTGGACGCGAGGAGCAGCAGCAGCGGCAACAGCATGGACGACCTCGGGCAGGGGCGGCGCCTCGGACACCTCGAGTCGGGCAGACAGGTCCAGCGCCGCGGCGCATGCAAGCGACCGCGCGCCGATGCGCAACCCGACGCCGGTTCGACCTGACCATTTCTCTGGGGTCGACCGCGTCCGATCGGTTCGGGTCAGTGCGTGCGACGCGTCCAGTCGTACGGGTCCTCGCCGCAGCTCGCGCGGATCGCTTCGCGGTGCTCGGCGGCGAGGCGCGCATAGCGCCCTGGAGTGCGCGTGATGCGTTCGATCTCGGCGTCGGTGACTTGGCGTTTGACCACGCCGGGCAGTCCGACGACGAGTGATCGCGGCGGCACGACCATGCCTTCACGCACGACGGCGCCGGCGGCGATGATCGAGAACGCTCCGACCTTCGCGCCGTCGAGCACGCGCGCACCGATCCCGATCAGCACGTCGTCCTCGATCACGGCGCCGTGGATCATCGCCGAGTGACCGATCGAGACGCGCTCGCCGACGATGACGGGCCATTCGCCGAGTAGGCCGTGGAACACCGTGCCGTCTTGCACGTTCGAGTCGGCGCCGACCGCGAGGTAGTTCACGTCGCCGCGCAGCACGCAGCCGTACCAGATCGACACGCGATCCCCGAGCCGGACGTCGCCGACCACGGCGGCGCCGGGGGCGACGAAGACGTCGACGCCGAAACTCGGGGTCTTGCCGGCGTACGGCAGGAGGATGGGGCGGTGCGTCATGAGTGCGGGAGCGCCGGGGATCGATGACCGCGCACGCCGCGGGCAAGTGCGCCGCGCGCGGTCACCGACCGAGGAGTCGCTCAGCCCAGGCGCTTCTCGCAGGCCTTCCAGTCGAAGTTCGAGAAGAACGCTTCGACGCACTTCGCCTTCTCGGCGGGCTTGTAGTCGACCATGAACGCGTGCTCCCACATGTCGAGCACGACGATCGGGCGGAAGCCCGCGGGATGTCCCATCTCGTGCTCGGTGATCCAGTGGTTCGTGAGCTGACCGTTGGTCGGGTCCTGGTAGCAGATGACCCAACCGATGCCGCGCATCGTGGCCGTCGACGTCATGTTCTTCTTCCACGCGTCGACCGAACCGAAGCACTCGGCGACCTTGCGGCCGAGCGAAGAGTTCTCGTCGAGCGCGGCCGGGCTGCGCGTGAGGTTGCCGAAATACTGCTCGTGCAGGATCTTGCCGTTGTATTCCCAGCCGGCGCGGCGCTTCAGCTCGGCCCAGATCGGCGTGCCCATCTTGCCGCCCGCTTCGAGCTCGGCGAGCTGAGCGTTGACCGTGTTCGTGTTCGTCACGTAGCCGGCGTACAGCTTGAAGTGCACTTCGAGCTGCGCGTCCGAGATGCCGTTCAGACCCTTCAGGTCGAACTTCTGTTCTTGGTACTGGATCATCGTCGAGTCTCCGTCTTCTTGGGATTGCCTTTGCGAAGGTTCACACGAGAGGGTTGCGCAGGACGAGCGCTCGCACCGACCGATGCTGCGGCGGGTTCGGCGGAGGGGCAGAGATCCTCGAGCACGCACGCGCCGCACTTCGGCTTGCGCGCATCGCAGGTCTTGCGTCCATGCAGGATCAACAGGTGGCTGACGTCGATCCACTCGGAGCGCGGCACCAGGTCGATGAGGTCGTCCTCGACCTTTTCCGGGTTCTTGCCAGCGGACAGGCCGAGTCGATGCGACAGCCGGAACACGTGCGTGTCGACCACGACGCCGACCGCGATGCCGTACGCGTTGCCGAGCACACAGTTCGCGGTCTTGCGCGCGACTCCGGGCAGCGTCAGCAGGTCGTCCATCGTGCGCGGAACTTCACCGCCGAAGCGATCGCGGATCGCGGCGCCGAGGCCACGCAGACTCTTCGCCTTGTTGTTGAAGAAGCCGGTCGAACGGATGTCGTCCTCGAGCTCACCGGGCTTCGCCGCGGCGTAGTCGGCCGCCGTCTTGTACTTCGCGAACAGATCCGGCGTGACCTTGTTCACGCGTGCGTCGGTGCACTGCGCGGACAGGACGGTCGCGACCAACAACTCCAACGGCGAGCCGTGATCGAGCGCGCACTTGGCGTCGGGGAACTCGCGATGGAGGCGCTCGAGGATCGCCGGGATGCGGACGCGCGCGGGCGTGCTCGCACCGGACGCCGACGCGCTTCGCGTGCGGGCGGCCTTCACGATGCGTTCTCCGAGGCATCGCGATCGACGTCAGGATGGAGCAAGCGCGCGACGGCGACGCCTTCGACGCCGTGCGACTCGATGATCTCGCGCGCGTTCTCGGGTTGGACGCCGCCGTACCAGAGGTTCTCGGGGTAGACGACGACGTTCGGTCCGGTCTCGCAAAGGCCGAGGCACGTCGTGCCGGTCACGGCGGTGCCGAACAGTTCGCGCAGGCCTTTGCGGTCCGCAGCCTTTTGCATCGCGGCCAGCAGTTCGGTCGCTCCGCGCGCGCCGCACGAGTGCTGCACGCTCGGCGGGCGATTCGTGATGCACACGAGGAAGTGTCGGCGGAACGGATTCATCGCGGGAAGATAGCACTGCGCGCGGCGGCCGGAAGCGGTGGGTTCTCGCCCGTGACCCGTGGTGATCGCGCCGATTCCGCGGCGTCACCACGAGTCGTGTCGGCGCGCAGGATGGCACGGCGTGCGGTCGCATCTACACTGCTGCGGTCTTTGCACGAACTCGGAGCATCGCCATGACGCGCGTCGCCGTGATCCTGTCCGGTTGTGGGTTCCTCGACGGTGCCGAGATCCATGAATCGGTGTTGACCCTGCTCGCGCTCGATCGCGCCGAGGCCAAGGTGACGTGCGCGGCGCCCAACGTCGAACAGATGCACACCGTCGACCACAAGAAGGGCGCGCCGAGTACGGACAAGCGCAACGTGCTGGTCGAGTCGGCCCGCATCGCGCGCGGCAACATCGTCGACCTCGCGACGCTGAGAGCGTCGGACTTCGACGCGGTGGTGCTGCCCGGCGGCTACGGCGCCGCGAAGAACCTGAGCACGTTCGCCGCGGGCAAGGACCCGTGGACCGTGAACAAGGACGTCGAGAAGTTCCTCGTCGCGATGAAGCGCGAGAACAAGCCGATCGGCGCAATCTGCATCGCCCCGGTCATCGTCGCGCACCTGTTCGGCAAGGACGGAGTGAGTGTCACGATCGGCGACGACCCCGCGACGGCGAAGCGCGTCGAGTCCACCGGCGCGAAGCACTTGAAGTGCGGTGTCGATCAGATCTGCGTCGATCAGGATCACCACATCGTGTCGACGCCTGCGTACATGCTCGCGAAGAGCATCGGCGAGGCGGCCGTCGGGATCGAGAAGTTGGTGCGAGTGATCACGCGGTAGGCCTGTGCGGCCGGCACCATGGGGCCGCAGGGCGGCGGCCCCATGGACCCCCGCGCCTTGGAACCGCAGGACTACGTCGAGGGAGTGAAGGAACGGGACTTTGGTCCGCGCGACGGCCCCCTCGAAGCGCAGACCGCGCGCTTGATGGGGGTGCTGTTTGGGGTTGCCGCGCCCGCCCCCGAAGGGGGCGGGTGGTCTTGGAGTCCTTTGGCGGCGTCCGCCCACGGGATGCCGCGCGCGGGTGGCTGGCGCGCGAAGCGAGGGGCCGTCGCGCGGCTGACGGGGATTGGTTTTGGGATGGGCAGGGGCTTGCCGCGAAGGGGCCGGAGGGAGATTTCGTGGATGTGGGGGCCTTCTTCTTGGGGATGCGGCCGCGGGCGGCCGCTTGCCTTTTGGGTTTCGCGGGCGAAGCCCGCGTTCTGTGGGAGTACGAGGAGCCGTCGCGACCGAAGGTCGCGACGGACCGTGGATGGGTGCAGGACGAGGCCCGGGCCCGGCCACCCGCCGCCCCGGGCCCGGGCCGCCACCCGGGCCGTCACCCGGGCTGCCACCCGGGCGGTCACCCGGGCCGCCACCCGGGCGGTCACCCGGGCCGCCACCCGGGCGGTCACCCGGGCCGCCACCCGGGCGGTCACCCGGGCCGCCACCCGGGCGGTCACCCGGGCCAGCACCCGGGCCGTCACCCGGGCTGGGGCGCTGGCGTTCTTCCGCGATGGCATTCGAAGTTCGGCTTCTGGCCGGGGACGTCGGGACGTTTCGTTCGGCCCGGCCCGTGCTTCCACTCCCTTGCCCTGCGGCTCGCCATGAGCACCGAACGGTGACCGGACGCGTCTCCTGAACCTGCTTGCGTCACCGAATCGGAACTTCTGGCGCGAATCGTCTCCCGTCGTGCGATCCTGGAGGCACCCATGATTCTCGCCGTCCTTGTGTCCTCGTTCGCCCTCGCGCAATCGGTCGACATCCTCCCTGCCCGCGCCACGGAAGGCGCGAGCGGTTTGGTCGCCGACTTCGATGGGGATGGACTGCTCGATCGGCTCGCCACCGACTTCGAAACGAACACGGTCACGCTGTTCCTCGGCGACGGGTTCGGTGGCTTCGTGCAGCGCAACACGCTGTCGTTCGCGGTGGGGCACTTCTTGAGCGCGCCGATCGACGTCGACGGCGACGGAGCGTTCGAGGCCATGGTCCAGACGTGCTGCTCACCGTCGCAGCTCATGCTGATCCGCGTCGGGCCGAGCGGTGTCGCGACGATCACGACGAACGCTCCGCTGCTGTACGCCCCGTACTACCTTCAACCCGGCGACTTCACGGGCGATGGAGTCGTCGATCTCCTCGGGATCACGAACGACAACTACGTCGTGTTGGTCGGTAATGGACTTGGCGCGTTCACGGTCGGGCCCGTTTCGGCCAAGGACCTGACCGTCCGGTCTTTGACCCACGTCGGGGATCTCGATGGCGATGGCGACCTCGACGCGGCCGGTGGTCGCTTCGAAGGTGTGGCTCCGGGTGGGATCGCGGTCGCGGTGAATCTGGGGACCGGAGCACTGACGGACACGGTCCGACCGACGAGCCTGATCGGGCTCGAGCAAGCGCCGCGTGCGCTTGCGGACTTCGATCAGGATGGGCGACTCGATCTTGTGGTCGGGTCACTCGACTCGACGAACGAACAGATCGTGCTCCTGCGCAACGTGTCGACACCCACGTCCGGACCGACGTTCGCCGAGTTCTCGGCGATGAGTCCGGCGGCGCTCGTACCCGGCGCCACGCTCGGACGCTTCGTCGACGCCGGCGTCTTCGACGTCGACCACGACGGTCGGCCCGAGTTCGCGACGTCCGTGTGGTCGAACGCCGGACATCGACTCGTGTTCCTGAGCTCGGCCGCGACGCCGACGGGATTCGCCGTCCTCGCGAGTCAGCCGAGCTTCGATCCGTCCCCCGGCGCGCTCGTCGACTTCGACCTCGATGGCGCGGCCGACCTCATCACCGATCGCGGCAGCCTGCACGCATTGGTGCGCATGGACGTGCTGAACGCCGATCCGGATCTGACGTTCGACGCCGCTGCGGTGCCGAACTCGCCCGTGGTCGCTCCGCTCGATCTCGACGCGGATGGCGATCTCGATCTCGTGATGGGGAGTGCGTCGGGGAACGCTCTGGCGCTGGCCACGAACACTGCCGGCGCATTCGGGCCCGCGACCGCGTTCGCGCTGCTTCCTTCGGCGAGCGCGCGCATCCTCACGGCCGACGCGGATCTCGATGGCGACCTCGACGTGTTCGTGCGCTCGTGGTTCGACGTCACGCGATTCGACGACGTCGGTGGGACGCTCGTGCAGCGCACTTCGATCACGGCGACGATCCAGCCCGGCTTCGGCTTCCTCGCCGATCGCATGGCGCTCGGCGACCTCGATCACGATGGGCGGCTCGACGCGGCGATCTGCGCGAACTCGGGAATGGGAGTGACGATCTTGCGCGGGACTCCAGCGGGGTTCTCGCTCGGCGCGACGCTGCCGTTGCCGCTCGCGTTCCGCGACGTCGCGATCGACGACGTGAACGGGGACGGTTGGCTCGACGTGGTCGCGACCAGCATGACGCACCCGGTCACGAACGCGTTCGTCACAGTGTTCACGGGCGGGCCCGGTGGCTCGCTCGCGCTCGCGAGTTCGACCGCGCTCGGAGTCTCGGCCGTCGGACTCGCGCTCGGGGACTTCGACGACGATGGACTGGTCGATGCCGCGGTCGCTTCGCCGCACACGCGCACGATCCAGGTCCTGCGTGGCCAGGGATCGAGCTTCAGCCTGCACGACACCCTGCCGCTCACGCAATCGAACGGTGACCTGACGCGACTGCGCGCGGTCGACGTCGACTTCGACGGTTGGCTCGACCTCGTCGCGCTCGCGACGACGCAACAAGTCCTCGCCGTGTTCTCGGGGCGCTACGACGGCTCGTTCACGCCGCGGGGGACCTTCGCGTGCATGGGCTCCGACTTCGCGGTGATGGACGTCGACGCAGACGGGCACCTCGACGTCGTCAGCGCCGGCGACAGCGTCGAACTCGCGATCGCGCGCGCGCAGGACGGCGCCGCCGGAATCGAGATCTACGGCGCCGGGAAGCCGGGCACTCACGGCGAGCCCACGCTGGGCGTGCTCGGTGCGCCGATCCTCGGAGCTCCGTTCGGACTGCGAATCCAGTCGGGTCTCGCGGGAGCCGTGCCGGTGCTCTTCATCGGCTCGCAACGCGTGGCGCTGGCGTTCGACGGTGGCACGTTGAACGTGCTGCCGCAACTGACGCTCGTGCTCCCGCCGCTCGACCTTGCCGGTCGGATCGCGTTGCCGCTGAGCCTGCCGTCGGTGCCCGCGTTCGCGGGAATCGTGCTCGATGCGCAAGCGGTGTTCGTCGATCCGGGCGCGGGCGGGTTCTTGCAGACCGCGCAGACCAAAGGCCTCGAGATGTCGTTCGGGACGTGAGCAGTGGGGTGCCGGTCCACCGGGGCGAACTCGGTGGCCGGTGCCTCGGCGGCTGACCTCGGTCGCGCGGGACTTCGAACATCCACTGGCGACACTGGTGCCGGATCGCCGAAGCCCCCCGCGACCGAGGCCGACCGACCGGTCAGCGGTCTCGCGCGTGCAGCGACTCGAGGGCGCGATCCGCGACCTCGCGAAGGCTCGGTCCGCCGCCGCCGAGATCGCGTTTCACGAACTCCTCGAGCGCCGCGCGGGCCGCAGCGCCGCCGACCCGACCGAGCGCCTTCGCGGCGTGGAGCTGCACCCAACTCGAGTCGCGGTCGAGCGCGTCGATCAACGCGAGCTCGGCACTCGAGTCGCCGAGGAAACCGAGTCCGCTGGCCGCGGCACCCGCGATCTGGGCGTCGGAGTCGCCGAGCGCCTCGAGCAACGGACCGAGTGCACGTTCGTCCCCGGAGTTGCCGAGGGCAAACATCGTCGCGACGCGATGCTCCGGGTAGCGAGTCAAGCCGTCTTGTAGCGCCGGCACGCACGCGGGGTCCGGACGCAGGAACGCGAGCCACGCTGCCCAAGCGTAATCGCCGTCGCGAAGCGCTTGTGCGAGGCGCTCCGGGCGCAAGTCGGCGTCGACCTCGCGGACGAACGCGCGGTAGGCGGCGCCGCCCGGCGGCTCGTCGGCGATGAAGCGCAAGACGTCACTTGCGTGCGGCCGGCTATGGCCGCGCCATAGCGCGATCGCGGCCGCGAGTCGTTGCTCGGGTCGCGTGTCCTTGCGCGTGAGCTCGTCGAAGCGGGCGTCTTCGTCACGGTCCGAGGACGCCGCGCACGAGAACCGCAACGTCGCGGGAACGTTCTGCGAGTACGGCCACGCGGTCTCACCGCTCGACGCGACCAGCGGCACTCGAGCGAGTACGACACCAGCCGCGACACAAATCGTGGCGCGAACGGCGAATGGGACGATCGATGGGCGCATCGGAGGCTCCGGGCTGTCGCGGCCGCGCATCGACCGGGATTGTCGCGGGACCAGCGAGCGGTGTGCCAGGGTCTGCGGAGACGACGAACGATCGCGCCGTGCCGCGCTCCGGGGAGCGTGGCGCGGTGCGATCTTGAGTTCCCTGCCTCACGGCGTCGGCGCTCGCACGCCGTTCGTGGCCGCGAAGTTCGCCGGCGCGCCGACGTCCGCGATCCACGTGCCGCCGAACGCAGGCAAGTCGATCTCCGACTCTCCGAGGACGAGCGCCGCGAGCGGATTCGGCGCCGCGTCCGTGATCGTCAGCGCGAGCGGCTGCCGCCGCCTCGGACACCTGGTCGGGATCTACTAGTAGATCGGCTGCGTCGACGAAGCGCGCGGCCTGACCGCCGACGACGAACACGCTGTCGTCGTGCAGCGATAACGCGAATCCCGTCGTGTAGCTGCCAGAGTTCGTGTGCGTCCACGCCGACGTGTCGTCGGAGTCGACCTTGAAGATCGCCATCGCGAACAGCGTTCCGGCGGCGAGGTAGGCGTCGTTCGACGCATCGAGCGCGAGTTGCGCGTGCAGCAGCGGCGCGAACGACGGGCCATCGGCGTCGAGGTTCGACCACACCAAGTTGCCCGACGGATCGATCTTGATGAACGCCGCGCCGCCCTGGTTCTGATTCGGGAAGCCGCACGCAACCGCGCGGTCGTCGGTGCCGACTTCGACGCGGAACGGTTCGCGCCTGTCGCGACAGCTCGCCCCACCGTCTCGCGGAGCGACCGGAATCGAGATCGACGCGTAACAGCCTGTTGAAAGAGTCTGCCGAGGAGACGGGCGAGCGAGAACGAGCACGGCGAGGCGCGCCGACGAGGTGTATCGACGGAGAGATACGGTGAGGAGGCGCAACGAAGCCCTGCTCGTTCGCAGCCGGCCGAGTGCCGGCAGTCTCTTTCAACAGGCTGTTAGGCTGCCGCGATGCTGCGCAAGAAGCTCTTGTTGATCGCGTTGCCCCTCCTTCTCGCGCTCGCGATCGATCGCGCCATCGTCGTGTTCGCGCTCGACGACGGCATGTTCCGCGGTGAGCGCGTCGCTCCGTTCGATCCGCCGCTGTTCAACGACTCCCAAATCGAATCCCTGCGTCGTTTCGAGGCGTGGCTCGCGGGACGCGGCGAATTGGTCGGCGCGATGCGGCACGACGCGGAGCTCGGCTGGGCGCCGCCGCGGTCCGGTGGTGAGGGCGAGTTCCGCTACGACGAGCGCGGCGCGCGCGTGGCGCCGACGGCCGGCGAGTCCGGCCAGCGGCGCGTGTTCGTGTTCGGCGATTCGTTCGTGCATGGTGACGAAGTCGCGGCGGCCGACACGTTCCCCGAGCAGGTCGCGCGGCTCACCGGATGGGTCGTCTCGAACTTCGGCGTGTCGGGCTTCGGCCTCGACCAAGCGTTGCTGCGTGCGCGCGTCGTCCTCGCCGAGCACGCGGCCGACGAGGTCTGGCTCTGCTTCGTGCCCGCGACCGCGCTGCGCGTGGTCAATCTCTACGGTCCGGTCCTGCGGCACGACGATGCCACGATCTCGTTCAAGCCGCGCTTCCGGTTCGACGACGACGGGTCCGTGCGGTTGATCCGAAACCCCGCGGCGGATCCCAGTGTCGTGCCGCGCTTGCTCGCGGATGCAGACGGGTTCGCGGAGTCCGTGGGGCGGTTCGAGACGTTCGTCGCGCGCTGGCCGCAGGCCTACGCGAAGCGCGGCTCGCATTGGTCCCACGCGTTCGCGACCAGCCGGATCCTGTTGACGCGTTTCGAACGCGGCGAACGCTTCCCCGACGAATGGCTCGACGACCCCGAGTCCGAGGTCAGCCGGTTGCTCGTCGCGTTGATCGCGACCTGCGCCGCCGACGTCGCAGCGCGGGGTGCGCGGTTCCGGCTCGTGGTGCTGCCCGACGGTCGCTCGTTGCGGCGACGCGCTGCACGCGATGGGCACGCGTACTGGGACGGCCTCGTCTCGCGTCTGCGCGAGCGCGGCATCGACGTCCTCGATCCGACCGAGACTCTTCTCGCCGCCGGTCTGGAGCAGACCCCGGAGTTCTGGGCTCCCCTCGGCCACTACACGGCGCGGACGGCCGAACTCGCGGCGCGCGCCGCCACGCAGCCGCGCTGATCATCGCGTCGACTCCCGAATCGGGACGGCGACGTCTTGGACTCGGAGCTGCACGGGCCTGAGCGGCATGGGATCGGGGGGTGGACGACTGGCACGGCCGGTGCCTTTGGTCCCAGCGTGACCTCTTCCCTCTTCTCGATCCGGAGACCTCGATGCGCTCGTTCGTTTCGTTCGTTGGTGGCCTTGCTCTGTTGGCGTCGTCCGCGTTCGCACAGGAAGTGACGTTCGACGGCAAGGTCGAGGACGGTGAGAACGTCTGCTACTACTGCCCGGGCTTCGACTTCGTGCTCGACAACACGCACGTGAGCCTGGTCAGCCCGACGATCGCGTTGCTGCCGCTGGTCGGCCAGTACGTGCACGGAACCGGGATGTGGAACGGTTCGGCGACGGCGCCGAAGATCACGGTGACCACGATCCAGGTCGTCGCGCAGTCGTTCAGCATCGGCGGCAACGGCTCGATCGGCGGCGAGATGCAGTTCACGGTGAACGCCGCGCCGGGGTCGCTCGCGATCGCAGTGCTCGGATTCAAGGACGGGTTCGTGCCGTTCGGTTCGTGGGGCACGCTGTTCCTCGCGCCGAACCAGATGTTCGTGCTCGGTCAGGGCACGACCGACAGTGGCGGCGAGTTCTCGATCGACATCGACATCCCCGACCAACCGGCGCTGATCGGCCTGCACGTGTTCGGCCAGGGCGCCGTCGTGCCGCAGGGCGGGCTGCTACAACTCACGAACGCGGACCTCAAGGTCCTCGACTGAAGCGGACGTCGCTCTCTCCAAAGGTCGACCCCGATCCCGCCGCCGGTCCGCACGCGCGTACCGGCGGCGGTTCGCTTGGACCCCTCGCGTCTCGATCGATGCCGTGAGTCGGTCAAGTTCGTCCGCCGCGTCGGCCGAGAACAAGCGGACCGCCGAGTCGTTCCTTCGGTGGTCATCAGGGAGGCGAACGTGAGGTCGGAGGGCGGGGAGTCCGCACCGTCGGATGCGCGAACGCGATCCGTTCGGGGGCTGCGTGCGACGGTTCTCGTCGGCGTGGTTTGCGTGCTCAGCGCCATCGTGTTGCCGACCTTCCGCCATCGCGCAGCCGCGGACGAGGCCGCCGCGTTGCGTCGCTTCCGCGGCGAGGCCGGACTGCTCGACGAACGCCTGACGATGTCCGCGCGCCTGTGCGCCGCGACCTGCGACATGCAATGGGAGAGTCGCTACCGCGTGGCGGAGAGCGAGCTCGGTCGCGTGTTGGCGGAATCCGACGTGACGTTGCAGCGCGTGCTCGGCGAGGACGCCGCGGTCGCGCGCGCGGAGCTCTCCAAGGTCAGCGCGACCAACGACGCGTTGATCGCGCTCGAGAACGAGTGCTTCGAGTTCGCGCGCGCGGGGAATCGCGATGCCGCGATCGAGCGCGTGTTGTCGCCGCACTACGACGCGCTCAAGCAGGCCTATGCCGACGCCGTCGAGCGCTCCGATCGCGCGATCGACGAGCGCGTGGATGCCGTGGTCCGCGTCGACGAAGTGCTCGCGCTGACCTCCGTCGGTCTCGGCGTCGGCGGCGCCATCGTGATGATCGTCGGCATGCTGTTGCTCGCGCGCGAACTCGTGCGCCGCAACGCCGCACTCGCGCGCAGCCAGGAGCGCATCCGCGCGCTCACCGATTCCATGCCGGGCGTGGCGTATCGCTGTCGCTTCGACCTGCGTCGCACGTTGGTGATGGCGTCGAACCGCATCCACGAGTTCGCCGGCGACGCGATGCACTACGACGGCACGCGCGCCAAGCCAGGGCTCATGGACCTCGTGCATCCCGAGGACCGCGCCGTCGTGACGTCGACGATCGCGGCCGCGGTGCGCGCGCGCCGCCCGTTCGAGGTCGAGTACCGCCTGCAGCGCCACGACGGCCAGACGCGACACGTGTGGGAACGCGGCGTCCCCGTGTTCGAACGCGACGGCGACACCGAAGTGGTCCATCTCGAGGGCATCTTCCTCGACGCGACCGAGCAGTGGTTGCTGCAGCAGGAACTCGCGCGAGCTCGCGACGCGGCCGAAGCCGGCGCGCGCGAAGGCGGCGTTCCTCGCCAACATGAGCCACGAGATCCGCACGCCGATGAACGCCGTGATCGGCCTGTCGGGCTTGCTGCTCGAAACCGACCTCGACGACGAACAGCGCGACGTCGCCGGCACGATCCAACGCAGCGCCGATGCGCTGCTCGTGCTGATCAACGACATCCTCGACTTCTCCAAGATCGAAGCCGGCAAGCTCGAGATCGAGCCGACCGACTTCGAGCTCGAGCCGCTGCTCGACGACATCGCGGCGATGCTCGCGCAACGCACCGCGGAGAAGGGGCTCGAGCTCACGATCGATCTCGACCCGAGCTTGCCGGAACAGTTCTCGGGCGACGCCGGGCGCATCCGTCAAGTGCTCGTGAACTTGGTCGGCAACGCCGTGAAGTTCACGCCGGCCGGTTCGGTCGTCGTGCGCGTCCTCGCGCTCGAGCGTTCGACCGACGAGGCCCACCTGCGGTTCGAGGTGCAAGACCAGGGCATCGGGATCCCCGCCGATCGACTGTCGACGTTGTTCCGTCCGTTCGCACAGGTCGACTCGTCGACGAGTCGACGGTTCGGCGGCACTGGACTCGGCCTCGCGATCAGTCGCCAATTGGTCGAGTTGATGGGCGGTCGCATGGGGTGCGCCAGCGTGCTCGGCTCGGGCTCGTGCTTCTGGTTCGAGCTGTGTCTGCCGATCCCGCAGCAGTCGCGGTCGTCGAGCGCGGCCTCGCAGGCGCTCGCCGGCAGGCGCGTGCTCGTCGTCGACGACAACGACTTGAACGGCGACATCCTCGCGCGCCAATTGGCCGCGCGCGGCGCCACGGTCGAGCTGATGCGCTCCGGCCAGGCCGCACTCGACAGGGTGTCTTGCGCGGTGGATCCGCCGCCGCTGGACGCCGCTCTGCTCGACCTGTGCATGCCGGAGATGGACGGGATCGAGCTCGCGCGCCGACTGCGTGAATCGCTGCCGGACCTCCCGCTCGTCCTGCTGACGTCGTCGGCGTCGCGCGGCGATGCCGAGCGTTTTCGGCAGGCCGGATTCTCGGCGTGGCTGTCGAAGCCCGCGCGGCCCGATCGCATCGAAGCGGCGTTGCTCTCCGCGATGGCCGTGGCTCGCGCTCCGAAGCCGAAGAGTCGATCCGATGGCGCATCGGTGCCGCAACGCACCGATGCCCCGCTGCGCGTCCTCGTCGCCGACGACAACCCGGTCAATCAGCGCGTCGCGCAGAAGATGCTCGAGCGACTCGGCCATTCCGTCGACTTGGTCGCGAACGGGATCGAGACGCTCGCGGCTCTGCGCCGTCAGCCGTACGACATCGTGCTGATGGATTGCCAGATGCCCGAAATGGATGGTTTCGAAGCGACGCGCGAAATCCGCTCGGGCGAGGCCGGAGCGCCCGACGTCCGCATCGTGGCCGTGACCGCGAACGCGATGTCGGGGGATCGCGAGCGCTGCGTCGCGGTCGGCATGGACGATTACCTGTCCAAACCGTTCAAACTGCACGAACTCGACGCCGTGATCGGCCGCGTCCGTGCCGTCACGAGTCGCCGCGACGCGTGATTTGGTCGCTGGAACGCCGACTGGCGTTCGGTGTAGTCTCCGGCCGTTGATTCGGGACCGGGCACCCCGATCGGACGAGATCGCTGCATGAACTCCGCACGCGTCGGTATCGCCGCGGCCGCATTGGCCGTGGTCGGCGGCATCGCCATCTTCTTGTTCAGTGCGGACGACGACGCCGAGCGCGTCGACGTCCCGCAGCGCCAGGTCGCGACTCGACCCGCCGTCGACGACGCGCCGCTCGCGAGCGATGCGGCGGCGATCGACGTCGCACGCGCGGCGGTGTCCGACGTCCCGCAACGAGCGCTCGACGAGCCGCCGGCGGAATACGTCGCGGCGCTCGGTGCGATCACGGGCCGCGTGGTCGAAACCGACGGCACACCGGTACCGGACATGAAAGTCGAACTCCTCGGCGCCGCGTTGCCGGACATCCTGATCCCGGTCGACACGTGGTTCCAAGCCGAGCCGATCGAATTCAAAGACCTGAAAGCGACCACGCGCACCGACGACGCCGGACGCTTCGCGTTCACGAAACTCGAGCCCGACTCGGTGCTGTTCCTCGGCTGTGACCTCGAAGGACCGCGCGCGAAGATCCAGTTCGTCGATCGCACGCCGAACCCGGGCGAGACGGTCGACGTCGGCGACGTGCGCCTCGAACCGTACGTGACCTTCACGGGTCGAGTCGTCGACGAGCGCGGCGATCCGGTCGCGTTCGCGCGCGTCCGCGCGACGAACTTGCCGTCGATCATCTTCAACTTCGGCGCGCAGTGGATCGGCCCGGGCTTCGCGGCCGCGTTCAAGCAGCCGCCCGGCGATCAATGGCGCGTGCTGCAGTGGTCGTGGCTGTCGCAGTTGATGTCTCGGCTGCCGATCCCGCAGACCGAAACCGACGCCGAGGGTGCGTTCCGCCTCGAAGGCGTGCCGCTCGGATCGGTGAGCGTCGTCGTCGACCGCGCGCATTTCGTGCCGCTCGTCCACGGGCCGGTTCCGGCCAACGCCGGCACGCCGGAGCGCGACGTCGGTCGGCTCGTGCTCGATCGCGGCGAGAGCCTCGAAGGCGTCGTCATCGGTCAGGACGGCAAGCCGCTCGCGGGCGCGCGCATCTTCGCCGGGCCGCAGTTCGAGATCTTCCCCGCCGCCGTGATGATGCCGCTCGCGACGTCGAACGAGGACGGCACGTTCGTCGCCGACGGCTTGTCGGACGCGAACCACGTCATCGCCGCGCAGCATCCGAACGGCGGCGATTGGGCCGTGCTCGCCGATCAAGTCCCCGGAGCCGACGAGCCGGAGCTGAAGTTCGGCGCGACCGAATCGCTGACCGTCACTGCACGCAACGGCGCCGGCGAGATCATCACGAAGCCGAACCTGGTGATCCAACCGCTGTCGGAAGTCCCACTGCATCCGTTGCTGACGCCGCCGATCCCGCTCGGTCCGCGCTTGCGCTACCTCGAGGACGGCAGCGCGTCGGTGTCGGGCTTGGCGCCCGGGCGCTACTCGATCCTCGTGCGTGCGCAGGGCTACGCGGTCGGCAAGGACAGCGCCGATCTCAGCAAGGGCAAGGCGCACGTCGACGTCACGCTCGAACCCGAGTTCTCGGCGAGCATCACGGTGCTCGCGGCCGGCACGAAGGCGCCGATCGTCTGGGCGGCCGCGGGTGCGTTCGACACCAAGAACGCGCAGCGCGAACTGCGGCGCGTGCCGCTGATCGTGCGCAAGTCCGACGATGCCGGGCAGATCGTGCTGCCGGGCTTGAAGGCCGGCGAATACAAGGTGCGCGTCTCGCATCCGGCGTACGCGAACGTCGACCTCGACCTCACTGTCCCTGGCGACCCGCTGCTCGCGATGCTGACGAAGGGCGGCACGCTGGTCGGACGCGTGCACATGGCCGGCGATCCGCCGGACAAGGCGCGCTTCATCGGCATGGGCTTGCCTCGCGAGGGCGAGCTGCCGACGTTCTCCGTGACCGACGGCAACGGCGACTTCACGATCACGCACCTCGCGCCGGGCAACTACGAAATGGTCGTGCTGAAGCGCTTCGCCGATCAGGGCATGAGCGAGTTCATGCAAGGCATGGAGTCGATGATCCCGGAGCGCTTCGTCAGCGTGACGATCAAGGAAGGCGAAACGACGAAGGTCGACGTCGACCTGTTGAACAACGCGCCGGACGGACCGGCGGGCACGTTGCGCGGCCGCGTGTCGATCGACGGTCAACTCGCGCAGAACGCGTCGGTGACGGCGATGCCCGAGGGCGATTGGCGCGCGATGCGCACGATTTCGACCAACCAGTACGGCGTCTACGACTTCGGCAAGGTCAAGGCCGGCAAGGTGCGCGTCTCGATCCGCAAGCGCGGCATGCGCAGCATGATGATGATGGGCGGCGGCGGCGAACTCGCCACGCAGTCGATCGACGTGCCGTCCAACGAGATCGTCGAGTTGAACTTCGACGTCAAGACCGGGCGCGTGCGCGGCACGGTGCGATCGGCGCAGGACGGGCAACCGTTGCTCGCGGCCGAGGTGCGGCTGCAGCCGCAGGAAGCCGACGCGCCGGCGCGGGCCGAGGAACCACGCCGTGGGCCTCCGCGCGGCAACACGTTGCGTGGGGTCACCGAGCGCGACGGCTCGTTCGTGTTCGAAGCCGTTCCCGAGGGCACGTACACGTTGACCGCGCGCCGTGAGGGCTACGCGGCCGCGACCGTGAGGGACGTCGTCGTGCCGTACGGCGGCGAGCCGAACCCCGTCGACGTACGCCTCGTCACGGGCGTCTCGGTGAAGGGCCGCGTCGATCTGCCTTCGGGCACATCCACGCCGCAGTTCTTGTTCCTCGAGTTCCGCGCGAAGGACGACACCGCGCGGCGCTCCGGCGGTCGGGTCGACACGACGACGATGGAGTTCCGCGTCGACAACCTGTTCCCAGGCACCTACGAGGTCCGCTTCTTCGGGCGGGACATGAACTTCGAGCCGACATCGATCGACGTGCCGGTCAGTGGGCTCATCGGTGCAGTGCTGAGCCCGATGCCGCGCAAGAGCTGACGGTTCGCGGCGCGGGCCTCGGACTTTCCGGACGATCGTCCCGCGTCCCGCCGCTACCCTGGCCGCCGACGCCGTGAACGGGAGGGCACCCGTCTTCGCGCGCGACGGGGTGTTCCATGGGCTCGCTTCGGCTGCCTGTCGTCCTGGGTGGGCTGGCGCTCGTCGTCGGCGTTCTCGGTTTCGTGTTCTTCCAGAGTGGCGACGACCCGCCACCGACCGTCGACGTGCCCGAGGGCAAGCCGCGCGCGCCCGCCGTCGAAGTCGCCGACGAGCCCGCCGTCGTGGTCACGCCGACCACCGAGCGCACCGCGGCGGTCGAGCAGGCCGGGCAGGACGCGCTCGACATCGACGCCGAGTACGCGGCCGGACTCGCGGGATTGACGGGCCGCGTCGTCGAACTCGACGGCACACCGGTCGCGAAGATCGACGTCGAACTGCTCGGCGTCGCGATGGACGAAGTGTTCGGCGACGCGACGCGCTTCTTCCGCAGCGACGACTCGTCGTTCCCGCTGTCACGCGGCAGCGTGAAGACGGACGACGACGGTCGCTTCACGTTCGAGCGCCAGAACCCGGAGCAGTTCACGGGCCTCGGCGTCGACCTCGGCGGACCACGTGCGACGGTGCGCTTCGTCGATTGCTCGTTCACGGCCGGCGCGGTCGTCGATCTCGGCGACATCGTGCTGCAGCCGTACTCGACGTTCATCGGCAAGATCGTCGACGACGACGGCCATCCGGTCGCTGGCGCTCGCGTGCGCGCGACGAACTTGCCGTCGATCATCTTCCAATTCGGAGTGGCCGATCTCGAACCCGACGGCGGCGTCGTGTTCCCCGATCCGCGATCGCGCCGCAGTGGTGAGACGGCGTACATGCCGGTCCCGTTTCCACCGGCCGCCAAAGTCGCGTTCGACCGCTTGCCGATCCCGGAGACGAAGACGGCCGAGGACGGATCGTTCGAACTCGCGGGCATTCCGCCGGGATTGGTCTCGGTGCTCGCGAACAAGCGCGGTCTCGTCACGTTGGTCCATGGGCCGGTCCCGAGCGGAAACGCCGGCAGCAAGCGCGAACTCGGGACCCTGCGCATGCAGGTCGGCGAGTCGTTGACCGGCCGCGTCGTCGATGGAGCGGGCGTCGGCGTCGGTGGCTGTGAAGTCCTGGTCGGCCGCGAGTTCGCGATGGGCGAGCGTGGCGGCATCCTGCGCCGGTTCACGTCGTCGCAGTCGGACGGCGCGTTCCAAGCCGACGGGCTTCCCGACGCGCCGCACTTCGTCTGCGTGCGCAAGCCCGGCGATCTCGATTGGGTCGTCGTTTCCGGCACGCAGCCGGGCATCGACGAGCCCGTGCTGAAGCTCGCCCCCGCGTACGACCTCGTCGTGAAAGCCGTCGACGAAAAGGGTGCGACCATCCCGCGACCCGAGATCGTCGTGACGCCCGAAGACGACATGCTCGAGGCCGCGGTCGTGCTGCCGCCGGCGCGTGTCGCCGCGAAGCTCGAACACCTCGACGACGGCCGTGTGCGCATTCGTTCGTTGGGTTCGAACAAGTACACCGTCGCGGTGCGCGCCGACGACTTCGCGGTCGGCACCGTCGACGCCGACGTCAGCGCCGGTCCGTCCGAAGTCACGATCGTGTTGAAGCCAGCTCGCCGCATCGACGTGACGGTGACGTCGGCGGCGAAGCAGACGCCGGTCGCGCAGGCGAACGTCGCGATCCTGCCGGCCAGGTTCAACGATTCCGCGTTCCTCGCGCTGGCGTCGGCCCGCACCGGCAAAGACGGTCGCGCCGCGTTGCGCCAAGCTCCGGCCGGCGAGGTCATGATCCGCGTCACGCATCCGAAGTACGCGGCGCACATCGCGCGCCTCGCGGAATCGGAGACGAGCGCGAGCGTGGCGTTGGTCGAGGGCGGCACGTTGATCGGACACGTCCACGAGGGCGGCAAGCCGATCGATCAACCGCGCATGGTCGTGCTGTCGAAGCAGGGGCGCGACGACGTTGCGATGCCCCGCTTCGTGACGACCGACCTCGAGGGCAAGTTCAAGGTCAAGCACCTGACGCCGGGCCAGTGGGAGGCGAACGTCCTGCCCCGCTTCGCGCACGATCAAGGCATCGAGGCCGTCGTCCAACGCATGTTCGAGTTCGGTCGCCCCGAGCGCGACGTCGACGTCGTGATCACGGACGGCGAGGAGACGCACGTCGAGATCGACCTGCTCGGCAGTTTCGGCGAAGGGCCGAAGGGACAACTGCGCGGACTCGTGACGTTGAACGATCGGCCCGCGCCCGGCGCGTCGGTTGCCGTGCGCGCGGTCGACGATTGGAGTGCGCAACGCACGGTCAAGACCGATTCCACGGGACGATTCGACGTGGGGTCGGTGCCGGCGACGGACTTGGTGGTCACCGTGACGCCGAGCGGGCAATCGGACGCTCGCGGTTGGGACACCGGGTTCCACATGCGCGTGATCGCGATCCCCGCGGGCGGCATCGTCGACGAAACCATTCGCATCGAGACCGGAGCGATCGTCGGTCGCGTGGTGTCGGAAGCGGGTCTGCCGCTGAGCGGTGCATCGGTCGTACTGAAGTCGAAGGGCGCCGATCAGATCGCGTACGGCGGCTCGTACGAGGTCGTCGACGGCCAGAACGTCCGCGTCTCGAACGCGGGCAAGTCGGGACATCGCGTGAACGCGTCGACCGACATGCTCGGTGAGTTCAGCATCGATCCGGCGCCGATCGGCGAGTTCGAGTTGGACGTCGACACCGGCGGTTATCTGCGATCGACGACGACGGGGACGATCGCGTCGGGATCGACGGCGCGCGTCGACGTGCAGTTGAAGCGAGCGGTCCAGGTCTCCGGCCGCGTCGTGCTGCCGAGTGGGATCCCGGGTGAACGCAACGTGTGGCTGAACTTCTCGCCGGTCGAGGGTTCGTCGGGGCAAGCGATCGGCGTCTACGTCGACGAGTCGCTGACGTTCACGTCGAGTGACGTCGGGCCCGGCAATTACCGCGTGACGATGTCCTGCAACGTCCAGGACGGCAGCAAGTGGAAGTGGTACGAGTTCCAACCGATCGACGTCAGCGTGCCGGAGAGCGGCCTCGAAGGTCTGACGATGACGGGCGTCGTCGTGAAGGAACACTCGTACGGCGAGGACGGCTGACGAAGGGACGAGCGCTGTTTTGCAGGTGTTGCGCACCCCGGCGACACCGCGCGTCGGCGCATGGCGGAATCGGAATCGGAGCGCAGCATCGGGCGCCTGACGTCTGGCGTCGGCTGCGGCCCGATTCCGATTCCGATTCCGACACCAGAACCCGTCGAGTTCACGGGAACCGCCTCTGGAACCTGGTCGTTGTCCGGCCGCTCGCCGGCTCGTACCCTGCGCGCAACGCGAGTGGGCACCGCGGTCGGATCGGAAACAGGTGGATCGATGCGGCGCCTTCCTTGGGTGCTCGCGGCGCTGGTTGGCGTCGTGGGCATCGTTGCGTACGTCCTCTCGCGATCCGAGCCCAACGATGCGATCGACGTCCCCGCGACGACGCGCGCTTCGAGGGTCGACGACTCCGCACCACCCGCGAACGAACCGGCCGTCGTGGCCCCGATCGCGCGCGCGACCGTTGCCGAAGCTCCGGCGATCGGCGGCATCCCCGAGTCGTACCGTGCCGCTCTCGGCGCCCTGATCGGCCGCATCGTCGAGCACGACGGTTCGCCGAAGGCCGACATGAAGGTCGACCTCGTCGGCTGCAATCCGCTCGAGCTGTTCCCCGCGCAGGACGTCGCGCGCTTCTCCGACGACGTGCCGGCGCTGAACGTCGAGGCCGGCTCGACGCGGACCGACGCCGGCGGTCGATTCCGCCTGGACGCTGTCGATCCGCGCGGCTTCTACCTGCTCGCGGTCGATCGAGCCGGTCCGCGTGCGACGGCCGTGCCCGTGCTCGCGTTGCCGCAAGCCGGCGAGACCGTCGATCTCGGCGACATCCGACTCGGTGCGTTCTGCACGTTGCGCGGGATCATCGTCGACGAGCGCGGTGAGCCGCTGGCCGATGCACGCGTCCGCGCATCGGGCGACGTCGGCGAGGCCTTCCCGTTCGGCCTCGCGAAGTTGCGGCCGGGTTGCGCTCTGACCGGTCAACTCCCGCCCGAGGCGAAGCAAATGTTCCCCGGCATCGACGGTTGGCCGGTGCTCGACGTGCCGCCCATCGCGCTGCGTCTGTGGGAGCTGATCCCGATCCCCGAGACGCGCACCGCGAAGGACGGCTCGTTCAAGCTCGACGGCGTTGCGCTCGGACGAGTCTGGATCGCCGTGGATCAGCCCGGCTTCGTCCAACTCGTGCGTGGACCGATCCCGACCGCGGCCGGCGGCGAGAAGGACATCGGCAAGCAAACGATGTCGCGCGGCGACGAACTCCCGATCGCCGTGATCGACGGCGCGGACGAGCCCGTCGCCGGTGCGGAAGTGCTCGTCGCGGAACTGTTGCCGATCTACCCGGCCGGCCTCGCCGTGCCGATCGGTGTGACCGACGCGAACGGCACCATCCTCGCGAACGGACTAACGCAGGGCCGTCACGTGGTCGCGGTGCGGCCGAAGGACGCCTCGCGCTGGATCGTGTCGGAGGTCGTCTATCCCGGAGTCGACGAACCCGTGATCCGCGTGGAGGAGACGTTCGCGTTGCGCGCGCGCATCCTCGCGAAGGACGGCACGCAACCGGGCGGAGCGAAGCTCGCCGTGATCCCCGAGTCGCCGCTCGCCGAAGTGCCGTTGCTCGACGCCAAGGTCAACTTGAAGGGGCGCACGACGAAGCTCGACGACGGTCGCATCGAAGTGCGTGGGCTCTCGCCCGGCAACTACCACGTGCTCGCGGTCGCCGATGGACTCGCGGTCGGTCGCACGACGACGCGCATCGACAAGGGCCTCGCGGAAGTCGAACTCGTGCTCGAGCCGGAGTACTCCGCGACCATCCGCGTCGTCGCCGAGAAGGCCGGCGCTCCGATCGAGTACGCGCTGGCGACGGTCGCGACTCCGAACGAAGAGAAGATGCTCGAGCTGTTCCAGCCGCCGACGATCTCGCGGCGCACCGACGCGAACGGCGTCGCGTTCCTGCCGCACCTCGCGGAAGGCAAGCAGCGCGTGCGCGTGTTCCACCCGTTCTACGCCATCGAAGAGTTCGAGATGGTCGTGCCGGGACCGCCGATCGAAGTGCGCTTGAAAGCCGGAGGCACCTTGCGCGGCCACGTCACGCAGAACGGTGAACCGATCACGAAGTCGCACATGGTCGTCGCGTTCCCGTCGAGCGAGGACGCGACGATCCTGCCGCGCCTCACGCTGACCGACGATCGCGGCGATTTCACGATCACGCACCTCGAAGAGGGACCGCACAAGGTGGTCGCGACCGAGAAGCCGCTCGAGGGCATGGGGGGGCAGGGCATGGGTGGCCCGATGATCGGCATGACGACGACGGCACGGTCGAAGCCGGTCGATCAAGGCAATGACGATGACGGTGACGATGGCGGAATGCGCGTGCGGATTGGCGGCGAGCCGGACTTCGACGACGGGCCACCCGAGGTCGAGGTCGTGATCCGTGAAGGCGAGGAGACCTGGATCGACCTCGACACGAAGCGCGCCGCGTACTCGGGCAAGACCGCGCGCGTCACGGGCGTCGTGCTCGTGAACGGCGCGCCGCGCGCGGACATGCACGTCGAAGCTCGCGGCGCGCGTGGCGGTGGCGATCAGGCGATGACCGACGCGCAAGGACGCTTCGATCTCGCGGCCGTGCCGGCGGGCGACGCCACGATCACGGCACGTTCAGGCAACGATGCGTCGGCCGCGTTTTCGGTCTTGCCGCTGCAGTTGACGCAGGGCGAGACGCGAGAAGTGCAGCTCGTGATCGAGACCGGCTCGCTGACGGGTCGAGTGCGCGCGGCGAGCAACGGCAGCGCGATCGGATTCGCGAACGTCTCGCTGCTGGGTGGGGACGCGACGATCCCGGCCGCGACCGAACAGGACGGCAGCTTCGCGTTCCACGACGTGCCGCAGGGCGAGTACCTCGTGCGCGTGCAGCATCAGGGCTTCGCGACGACCGACGTCGGGCCCGTCCACGTGCCCGGCCGTGGGGCGGCGACACCGCTGTCGATCGAACTGTTGTCGGCCGTCACGGTCGCCGGATCGGTCGAGCTCCCGAGCGGAGTCAGCGCGCCGTACCTGTTCGTGCGCCTGGTCAAGAAGGGCGCGAAGGACGGCGAGGAAGTCGGACTCGGTGCGTTCGGATTCGTCGACCCGACGTCGCGCTCGTTCGAGATCGCCGACGTCGCGCCTGGCGATTACGACGCGTTCGTCTACGGCCCGGATTCCGATCTCGCGCCCGTGGACCTGAGGGTGCCGGTCACTGGCTTGAACGGGATCACGCTGCGGCCGACGGTGAAGTGATCGCGAGAGTCGGCTGTTAGACTCCCGGCCTCGCTTCGGCCTTGATCGGCGCACCATGCAGGACGCGTTCCGAGTTCTCGAACAGACCAGCCGCACGTTCTTCGTGCCGATCCAGCGCCTGCCCGATCCGCTGCGCTTGGCGGTGGCGTCGGCGTATCTCTGCATGCGCGCGATCGACGAGATCGAGGACCACCCGCGACTCCCCGCGCACGTGAAGGGCCGGCTGCTCGCCGAGGTGAGCTTGCACCTGCAAGGAGCCGCCAGCGAAGGCTCGCTCGAGTCGTTCGTCGCCGCGTTCGGTGAGCACGCGGCGGAACTTCCCGAGGTCACGCTGCGCCTCCACGAGTGGGCGCTGCTCGCGCCGCCGACGATCCAGGCGCGGGTCTGGGACGCGATCGCATCGATGGCGGACCGCATGGGCTACTGGGCCGAACTCGGCTTCGACGTGCGCAGCGAGGAAGACCTCGATCGCTACACGTACGGAGTCGCGGGCGCCGTCGGCATCCTGCTCTGCGATCTGTGGGCCTGGCACGACGGCACGACGACGCATCGCGGCGACGCGATCGGCTTCGGTCGCGGTCTGCAAGCCGTGAACATCGCGCGCAATCGTGCCGACGACTTCGCCCACGGCGTCGACTTCTATCCGCGCGGTTGGACCGACGCGCAGATGTGGGCGTACGCGCGGCGCCATCTCTCGATCGCGGACCGCTACACGGCGGCGTTGCCGAAGGGCCCGATCCGCGAGTTCTGCGCGATCCCGTTGGCGCTGGCTTGGGCGACGGTTGCTGCGCTCGAGCAGGGGAGGGAGAAGCTCACGCGCGGCGAAGTGAACGAGGTCGTCGCCAAGGCGTTGCTCGCGTGAACGGCGCGGCGGGCGACGAGACGACCAATCGCCGGCCGCTCACGACCCGCTCCAACCGATGGGCGCGCGCGGTTGCGGCGGCGCTCGTGCGTACGCGGATCTCTCCCGACCAGATCTCGCTGCTGAGTCTCGTGTTCGCCGCCGTCGGCTCCGCAGCGCTCGTTTGGGCGCCAGGCACCGTCGGGCTCGTCGTCTGCGCCGGCGCCATCCAGTTGCGGCTGCTGTGCAACATGCTCGACGGAATGGTGGCCGTGGAGGGCGGAAAGGGATCGGCGGTCGGAGCGCTGTACAACGAGATTCCGGACCGCGTCGCCGATTCCATGCTCATCGTCGCGCTGGGCTACGCCGTCCACCTGCCCGTCGTGGGATGGCTCGGCGCGTTGGCGGCAGCAGTCACCGCGTACATCCGCGTCCTCGGCGGTTCGCTCGGCCTGCCGCAGGACTTTCGCGGGCCGCTCGCCAAACCGCATCGGATGGCCGTGATGACCGCGGCGTGTCTGCTCGGAGCGATCGAGCAGTCTGCGTACGGATCCATGCACACGCTCGTCGTCGCCGCGTACGTCGTCGCCATCGGTTCGGTCGCGACGTGCGTCACGCGAACGCACGCGATCGCGACGCGATTGCGACAGGCGCGACCGTAGTCCCATGTGGCTGTCGTACGTATTGATCGGTCTGGTGCGGCTGCTGTTCGGAGCGTCCCCGCGCTGGGTCGGTTCGACCCCCTCCGATGCGCGACGCATCTACTTCGCGAACCACTCGAGTCACGTCGACACCATCGCGTTGTGGTCGGCGTTGTCGCCGAAGCTGCGCGCGCGCACGCGACCGGTGGCCGCCGCGGACTACTGGAATCGCGATCCGGTTCGGAAGTACATCGCGATCAAGGCGCTGAACGCGGTCTTCGTCGAGCGCATCCCGGTCACGCGCCGCGCGAATCCGTTGCTGCCGCTGATCGAAGCGCTGGAGCGCGGCGATTCGCTGATCCTCTTTCCGGAGGGCACTCGAACCATGCAACCGCTGCCAGGACCGTTCAAGGGCGGACTGTTCCACCTCGCCACGCGCTTTCCCGACGTGGAGTTGGTGCCCGTGTATCTCGAGAACTTGCATCGGTGCATGCCCAAGGGCACGGTGTTCCCGTTGCCGTTGATCTGCACCGTCCGCTTCGGCGCGCCGCTTCCGCGCATCGCGAACGAAACCAAAGCCGAGTTCCTCGAGCGGGCTCGCGCCGCGGTCGTGGAGTTGGCATGACGCCGCACGACAAGTTCGTTTGGTTGATGGCCGCGATCGGGACGGTGCTGGTGATCGCTTCGGTGATCGGTCGGATTTTGTTGCGTCGTAGTCGAACCGACGGCGGACGCGCCGTGATCGACAACCTGAACGCGCGCGTTCGCGCGTGGTGGGTCATGGTCGGGATCTTCGCCGTGGCGTTCGTGCTCGGCAAGGCCGCGACGATCGTCTTGTTCGCGATCGTCTCGTTCATGGCGCTGCGCGAGTTCCTCACGCTGACGCCCACGAAGCCCGGCGACTATCGGGCGCTGTCGCTCGCGTTCTTCGTCCTCATCCCGGTGCAGTACGGTCTCATCGGTCTCGACTGGTACGGGTTGTTCACGGTCTTCATCCCCGTGTACGGGTTCCTGCTGCTGCCGTGCGTGTCGGTGCTCGCCCGAGACGCCGATCAGTTCCTCGAGCGCAGCGCGAAGATCCAGTGGGGCATCATGGTGACCATCTACTGCATCAGCCATCTGCCGGCGCTGCTGCTGCTCGAGATCCCCGGTTTCGACGGCCAGAACGCGTTGTTGCTGTTCTACATGCTGCTCGTCGTGCAGATGAGCGACGTGCTGCAATACGTGTTCGGCAAGTTGCTCGGGAAGACGAAGGTCGCTCCCGTCGTGAGTCCGTCGAAGACGGTCGAAGGTCTCGTCGGCGGCGCCGTCGCCGCCACGTTGCTCGGCGCATGCATGTGGTGGATCACGCCGTTCACGCCCCTGCAAGCTGCGGGCATGGCGTTCGTCGTGGTGTCGATGGGCTTTCTCGGCGGCTTGGTGTTGTCGGCCGTCAAGCGCAGCCTGGGCGCGAAGGACTGGGGCACGATGATCAAGGGGCACGGCGGAATGATGGACAGAATGGACTCGGTGAGCTTTGCTGCACCGGTGTTCTTCCACCTCACGCGGTACTTCTTCACGCCGTGACACGAGAGGAGCGATCGATGCTCGACCGAGTCGTAGCAGTCGCCGTCCTTGCGTTGACGAGTGCGGCGCACGTTGTGCACGCGGGAGTCATCACCGTCGATGGCGCGGGCGGCGCGAACTTCACCGAGATCCAGCCCGCGATCGACGCAGCCGTGAACGGCGACGTCATCGTGGTCGCGGCGGGCGACTATTCCACGCTGACCTCGACGGTCGGACCGGCGGGCGCGAGCATCGACGCGAAGGGACTCACGCTGATCGCGGATCCGTCCGGCGGGCTCGTGAAGGTGACCTGGTTGACGATCAAAGACGTGGCGGCCGGGCAGCGCGTCGTCGTTCGCGGAGTCGAAGTTGTCGGCGCGCCGAACGCACTCGTGAACCATGGCGCCGACGTGCTCAATTGTGCCGGGGCAGTCGTTTTCGAAGACTGCACGATGACCGGCGCTCCCGGGTTCATCTTCTTCCACTCCGTCACCCCGGGGCGCGCGGGCGTCAAACTGTCGAACGTCGCGTCCGCGACGATCACGCGTTGCGCGTTGACGGGAGGCATCGGCGTGCCGGGGCAACCGATGTTCGGCTATCCGCCCGGTGACGGCGGAGCCGGTCTCGAACTCTCCGGCTCGTCGGTCGCGATCCACGACTCCGTGATGACGGGCGGCGTGAACTGGCCGGTGTTCTCGAGCCAGGCCGGAAACGCGGGTCCCGGAGTTCGACTCGGGGCGGGGCAACTCGTGAGTTCAGGCTGCACGCTGACGGGAGGCAGCGCACTGCTGGCGGGCAAAGGCAAGGGCGGTGCGGGCCTCTTGCTCAAGTCGAGCGCGTCCGCGGCGTGGCTGACCGACACAGCCACGCTCGGCGGCGCGAGCGTGAGCGGCGCGGCGCAGGCGATCGTCGTCGAAGCCGGCATCGTCAGCACGCTGCCTGGCGTCGCGCGCAGTCTGGCGGTCACCTCGCCGGCGCGGTCACGGTCACGCTCGACGGAGTGCAGAACGACCTCGTCCTGTTCTTCGTGAGCACGTCCGGCGGTTTCTTCGCGATCCACGGGCTGCAGGGCGTGCTGACGCTCGGGCTGCCGGTCGAAGGCGCGTTCGTACTCGCCTCGATCACCGCACCTTCCGGCCAGGCGAACCTGGTCGCGCCAGCGCCGCCGCCCGTGCCCGGCGTCACGGGCTTCACGTTCGTGCTGCACCCGATTTTCGTCAACGGGGCGTCCGCGTTCGCGGGATCGCCGAGCGCGTTCACGCTCGTGCAGTGATCCGCGCGCCGAAGGTCAGCGCGCCGGGGGTTGGTCGACGTAGCGCGGGAACACGCCCTCGGGCTTGTTCAGCGCGATCCCCGGGCGCATCGCGTACTCCGGGGTGAGTCGCGTGAAGTCGCGCGCGTCGGACGCTATCGCGAGTTGTTCGAGCATCTTCGCTCCGGCGTCCGGCATGAACGGCTGCGCGAGGATCGCGAGGTGGCGCACGACCTCGGCGAGGACCCACAGCACCGTGTGACCCCGTGCGGGATGGGTCTTCGCGAGCGCCCACGGCGCCTGCACGTCGACGTACTTGTTGGCGTCGTAGACGAGCGCCATGAACTGCGATAGCGCGGCGTGCGGCGCGCACGTGTCGATCGACGTGCGCATCGCGGGCAGCAACGCGTGCGCGTTCGCAAGGAGTGCATCGTCGTCGGCCGTTCGCGCGCCGGGCTTCGGCACGGCTCCGGCGGCGTTCTTTTGGATCAGCGACAGCGTGCGCTGTGCGAGGTTGCCGAACGCGTTGGCGAGGTCGGCGTTCATGCGCAGGACGATCGCTTGGTGCGAGAAGTCGCCGTCTTGACCGAGTGGCACTTCGCGCAGCAGGAAGTAGCGCACCGCGTCCAGTCCGTACTTCGCGACGAGTTCGAACGGATCGATCACGTTGCCGAGCGACTTGCTGATCTTCTGCCCTTCGCGCGTCCACCAGCCGTGCGCGAAGATCTGGCGCGGTACGTCGATGTCCGCGGCCATCAGGAACGCCGGCCAATAGACCGCGTGGAAGCGCAGGATGTCCTTGCCCATCAACTGCGCGGTGGCCGGCCAGAACTTGCGGAACTGCGCGTTCTGCGTGTCGGGATAGCCGAGCGCCGAGACGTAGTTCGTCAGCGCGTCGAGCCACACGTACATGACGTGCTTCGGGTCGCCGGGCACCGGGATGCCCCACGTGAACGACGTGCGCGAGACGGAGAGGTCGCGCAGACCGCTCTTCACGAAGCTGACGACTTCGTTGTAGCGCGTCTCGGGACGCACGAACTCGGGGTGCTTCGCGTACAGCTCGAGCAAGCGATCCTTGAACGCCGAGAGCTTGAAGAAGTAGCTCGGCTCCTCGACCCACTCGACCGGCGCGCCGGTGGGGCCGATGCGTTGGCCGGCGTCGTTCAGCGTCGTTTCGTCCTCGGCGTAGAACGCCTCGTCGCGCACCGCGTACCAGCCGGCATAGCTGCCGAGGTAGATCGCGCCGCGCTCGACGAGCTTCGTCCACAACGCCGTGACCGACCGCACGTGGCGCTCTTCGGTCGTGCGGATGAAGTCGTCGTTCGAGAACTTCATCGCGCGCGTGAGTTCGCGGAAGTTCGCCGAGACCTTGTCGCAGAACGCGAGCGGATCGAGGCCGGTCTTCGCCGCCGACTTCTCGACCTTCTGGCCGTGTTCGTCCGTGCCGGTCAGGAACAACACATCGTGACCGTCGAGGCGATGGAAGCGCGCGAGCGCATCGCACGCGAGCGTCGTGTACGCATGGCCGATGTGCGGCGTGTCGTTCACGTAGTAGATCGGCGTCGTGATATAGATCGAACGCTTCGCGGTCATCCGGCTCGCTCGTCGTGGGGGATTGGCTTCGAGTCGAAGGCTAGGATACGGCCCTCGGCCACATCCCTCGCGAGGTCATCGCGAACACGGAGAAAAACATGACGACTCGACCGGTGCAGACTCAAGCAGATGGAGAGCCCGTGCTCGATCGACGCGACGCGCTGAAGACGATGTCCGCGGCGATGCTCGTCCCGGCCGCGTTCGTCGCGGTGGGTGCGCAAGCAAACGCGAGCGACGATGCGGCGGCGCGCGCGGCGCCCGCCGAGATCACGCTGCCGCCGCTGCCGTACGCGAAGGACGCGCTCGACGGCTACTTGTCGGCCGAGATCCTGGGTCTCCATCATGAGAAGCACCATGGGGCGGCCGTGAAGGGACTGAACGAAGCACTTGCGGCGCTGTCGGAATCCCGGGCGAAGAACGACTATGGCCGCATCAAGGACCTCACGCGTGCGGTCGCGTTCAACGGATCGAGTCACATCCTGCATTCGCTGTATTGGGACTCGATGTCACCGAAGGGAGGCGGCGAACCGGGTGCCGACTTGGCGAAGGAGCTCGAGCGCTCGTTCGGCTCGGTCGACGCGTTCCGCAAGCAGTTCGCGGCAGCAGCGAAGAACGCGGAAGCATCGGGCTGGGGCATCCTCGCGTACGAGCCGATGCTCGACCGCTGCGTCGTCCTCGCGGCCGAGAGCCATCAACAGATGGCCCTGGTCGGAGCGATCCCGCTGCTGGTCTGCGACGTCTGGGAGCACGCGTACTACTTGCGCTACCAGAACAAGCGAGCCGACTACGTCGACGGCTTCTGGACGGTCGCGAACTGGGAGTTCGCGGGGCGCCGCCTGACAGCAGCACGCTCATAGCTCGGGCCGCATGGCGAGCTCGGGCCGCATGGCCCGACGCCCGCTCGGGCGTCGAGGCGAGCCGGGGGCCGTAGGCCCCCGGGCCCCATCACACAAGGCGGGGGGAACGAAGTTCCCCCCGCGCCCCCTCGTTCGACCGCTCGCGGTCGAACGAGGGGGGCGTCACAAACGAGCGAAGCCCCCCTTTGGAAACCCCCGCGCCCTTGAGTTGCGCGTGAGACTTGACGCGAAGGGACGTCGAGAACGGGCTCTCGCCGCGGCCGCCCAAAGCCGCAGGGGTGGCTTCTCGATGGCGTGATTCGCGACCCCTGTGGATCTCGCCCCAGGCGACGTACTCAAGAGACGTGTACAGCGGATCGCCACAGCTGCGGCGGGCTGCTGGGCGGCCGCGGCGAGAGCCCGTTCTCGACGTCCCTTGGCGACGGAGTGGTTTCCAGGACGGGCGAGCTTGAACCCGAGGGAGAACTTCGGGTCGCGCTTCGCGCTCCGCGGTGGCGATTGAAGGCCATGACGGGGACGGAGGCGCGTCTGTCCCCGATGTGTCCCCCGGCGTTTTCGTCCGGCTGGTCGGACAGGATTGCCGGCGGCTATCGCGTCCGGGTCGGGGTGGTTGGTAGGGCTCGAGTTGCGATCGGTGGTTGTCGCGAGGCTTGAGGATCTGCCGTTTGCGTGGGATCAGGTGACGGTGGGACGTTGATCGCTCGGGGCGTCGGGCGGAGAATGCCGGCGGTTTTGGAACTCGGGGATCTCGCCATGATCGCGTTGCTGCGGGCGCGTGCGTCGGGGACTGTGGAACGAGACGTTCGTCGCGATCTCGTGGCCGAGGCGAATGCGAAGGCGGCGGCGCTCGGAATTGCCGCGGTGCTCGTCGCGTTCGCGATCGCGATGCCGATCAAGCTCGCCAAAGCCGAACACGCCATCGACCCGATGTCACTCGTCGCGTTCACGGCGCTGCCGCTGATGCTCGCGGTCGCGTGTTCGTTCGTGTACCGACTCGAGCCGGGCTCGCGGGTTCCGCTGTTGCTCATCGCGCTCGTGCTCGCGATCTCGACTGGTCCAGTGGGAGCGGTGGTCATCGCGGCAGCCGTGCTGCCGTTCGTCGGAACGCGAGCGCAGCGCCTCTTCACGCCCGAGTACAGGCGTCTCCAAGTCGAGCCCAACGCGCCGAAGCCAAATGTGCTCCGCTCGCCGTGGTCGTGGGGCGGGTTCGCCTACGCGGGTGCGCAGTGGTGGTTCATCCACGTCAGCCAGGCCTGAGGCAGCGATGCAGAAGCGGGGGACAGACCCGGTGTCCGTCCCCGATGTGTCCCCAGCCCGGGTGAAGGCCCGGATGCCGGCCCGGATGCCGGCCTGCACCCAACCCACGGTCCGTCGCGACCTACGGTCGCGACGGCTCCGCTTACTCACACAGAACGCGGGCTCTGCCCGCGAAATCCCCACGAAGGCAGCGGCCGCTCGCCGGCCGCATCCCCAAAAAGAAGTCCCCAATGCACCAGGGCCGTCCCACGAGCAAGAAACGCGGCGAGCCCCTGCCGATCCCGAAACCAAACGGCGTCATCCGCGCGACGGCCCCTCGCCATCGCGCGTCGCGCCCGCGCGCGGCATTCCGTAGGAGGACGGGCACCAGGGCGTTTCCGGAGGGGACCCCCGCCGAAGGCGGGGGTCGAGCAGAACGCCCAGGCCGTGAGCTTAGGCAGCACGCGGAAAAGCGCTTCGAGGGGGCCGTCGCGCGGGCCAAAGTCTCGTCCCTTCAGCCGTTCGAGTTAGCCCTGCCGCTCCAAGGCGCGGGGGTCCAGGGGGCCGCCGCCCTGCGGCCCCATGGTGCCGGCCGCACAGGCCAACCCCGCCTACCAGCGGTAGAAGCCCTCGCCCGTCTTCTTGCCGAGCTTGCCGGCGCGCACGAGGCGACGCAGGAGTGCCGGCGGACGGAACTGCTCGCCGACTTCCTTGTGCAGGTGCTCCGCGATCGCGAGGCGCACGTCGAGACCGACGAGGTCCGTGAGCTTCAGCGGTCCCATCGGGTGGCCGTAGCCGAGCTCCATCGCTTTGTCGATGTCCTCCGCCGATGCGACGCCGCTCTCGACCATGCGCATCGCTTCGAGACCGATCACGAGTCCGAGTCGACTGGTCGCGAAGCCCGGCGAGTCCTTGACCACGATCGTGGTCTTGCCGATGCCCTCGCCGAACGTGCGGCACGTCTCGAGCACGTCGGGCGCGGTCTGCTCCGCGAGCACGATCTCGAGCAGCTTCATGATGTGGACCGGATTGAAGAAGTGCAGACCGATCGTGCGCGCGGGGCGGCCCGATGCCGCGGCCAACGCGGTCAGCGACAGCGACGACGTGTTCGACGCGAGGATCGCGTGCGCCGGCGCGTGCTGATGCACCGTCGAGAACACCTTGCCCTTCAGCTCGAGACTCTCGGGCACGGCCTCGACGCACAGGTCGATGTCTTTCGATGCTCCCGCGAGATCACTCGTCGCGGCGAGCCGCGCGAGCGTCTGGTCGCGGTCGGCCGCCGTGACCTTGCCCTTCTCGACGCCCTTGTCGAGGTTGCCGCGGATCTTCGCGATGCCGGCCTGCGCGAGTTCGTCCTTCACGTCGAACAAGCGGACCTGGCAACCGGCCTGCGCACACACGTGCGCGATGCCGTGGCCCATGGTGCCTGCGCCGAGGACGAGGACGGTGCGGATCGAATCGGGCATGGAGGAGCCTCTCGCGATACGACGAGGACGACGGAGGGCCACTTCGTACAAGCCGCGCGGCGCGTGCGCAATGCGGCGCGAGCGCTTTGCGCGTCCCGCACCGCGAGGTGGATCGCGTTGCCCGATTCGGCCACGATCACGGGGGTGCGACCGCGACGACGAGGATCCCGTCCGCGTTGCCACCGAGCGGGATCGGCGGCGAGGTGTCGCCGGACCCCGCCTGCTCGGCACGAAGCGTCCACCTCGCGCCGTCGGTCGGATCGCGCTGCTCGAGCGTCACGCGATAACGCCCGGGCACGAGGTGCGCGAACGTCACCTCGCCGCGACTGCCGCTGCGTGCGACGCGGACGAGTGCGGGCTCGTCCTCGCGCTCGACGATGCGCGTCGCCCGCAGCGCGAGGCCGACGCACGGTGACTGCGCGGCGTCGACGACGAAGCCGCTCCACGCAACGCCCGGCGCGAGCGCGACGACGATGTCTTCGATCTGCGCCCCTGGCGCAAGCGTCAACGGCGGCGAAAGCTCGGACGCCGCGCCGTCCGCGAACGCGAGCACGCGGACGGTGCCCGGCGCCACGTCGCGGAACGCGAATCGTCCCGCTTCCGTGGAGTACGTCTCGCCGACCGCGTCGAGCGCCGGCAACTGGCCGACGCGGACGAGGATCGCCTTCGCGTCCGTGCGCAGCGCGCCGGTCGTCCTGTCGACGATCGTGCCCTCGACCGAAGCGGGAGGCGACCCGGCGCCGCGTCTGCGCATCGTCCACACGACGTCGGATTTCGCCGCGGACGACACGTCGACGTCGAGTTCGAGGTCGGAATGCGCGGGCGAACGCAGCGCGACGTGGACGCGCCGTGCCGGCAATCCCGCGAGTTCGAACGTGCCGTCGCGGCGCGAGCCGCTCTGGACGAACTCCGTCGCCGCGTCGTCCCCTTCGCCGTCGGTCCACGAGGCGTCGAGGACGACGTCGGGTGCGGCTGCCGCGGTGTCGTCGACGATGCGGCCGCGCAGCGTGATCGCGGACTCGAGCGTGACGTCGAACGTCATGCCGTCGCGCACCTCGACGTCGCGTGCGATCCGGCGCTTCACGTGACCCGGCGCATCGACGACGAAGCCGCGCCGCGGTCGAGAGACGGTCGCGACGTGGATCGTTCCGTGCTCGTTCGCGCGCTGGCGGCCGACGCGCGCGGATCGGATCGGATCGCCGCGGACGTCGAACGCTCGAACCGTGATCGTCGCGCGCCGCTCGAGTCGGACGACGAGATCGTCGCGCACGGCGCCCGCCGCGAGTGGCGTGTCGACGTGACCGCCGACGTCCGTCGTGACGTCGCGCGCAATGACCCGAACGAAGCGTGCCGCCTCGAGACAGCCGATGCGGAAGTGTCCCTGCGCGTCGGTCGTCGTCGTGAACCGCAGGATCTCGGGCATCGTCGCGTGGCCGCGCAAGAACGGCAGGACCGCCGTACTGCGGATGTCGATCGGGTTCCACGCGACGTCGATGCTCGCGCCGCGGACGGGGACGTCGTCCGCGTCGACGACGATTCCCGCGACGGCGCTCTCGGCGACCAGCGCGAGTTCGACGTCGACGACGCCGTCGGGCTGACGCTGCACGAGGAACGTGCTGCCGAGCGCGTAGCCGTTCGCCGCCGCGACGACGTGGATGCCGTGCAATGGGACCTGCTCGAACCGCGCGACTCCGTCTTGCGCCGTCGTTCGAGCCGCGCCGTACGGCAGCGCGTCGAGCGCGACCTTCCTCGGCGGTGGGGGATCGACGAGTTCGTGGATCCCGCAGACCACCATCGCTCCGGGAATCGGCGTGCCGCGCTCCGCGTCGACGACGCGCACCGCGACGTCGGCGCCGCGATCGACGACGATCGTCAGCGGCTGGCCCGCGATCGCTTCGGCGACGACGACCGCGAGTCCGGTCCGCATGCCATCCGCCGAACGCGCGCGCGCCGTCGGCGTCCGACGCGGATCGACGCCCTCGAGCGTGAACACGCCTCGCGCATCGGCGACGACGCGCGGTGGCTCGCACGTGTGGCGCGAATCGACCCACAACTCCACGTGCGCGAACGGCTCGAGCGTTCCGTCGCGGCGCGTGACGACTCCCGTGATGCGGCACGAGCGCGTCAGTTCGATCGTCGCAGGGAGTTCGTCGTCGATGCGCCGGACCTCGTCGGCGAACCCGCCGGCGCGCGCGCAGACCACGGCGGACGGCGCGAGCTCGGTGCGCTCGATCGAGCACCCACCGTCGTCGTCCGTGATCCAGCGTTCGAGGGCGTTCCCGTCGTCGAGGACGACTTCGGCGCCGGCCACCGGCGCGTGCGACTCGCGATCGACGACGCGAACCGTCGCGAACTCGTGCTGCGGGGCGCTTGGCGGAGACTCCTGAGCGACACGCTCGGGGATCGTCACGGTCGAATCGTCCGTTCGATCCGCTTCGGGCCATGCGTTGCGGTGGCCGGCCGCGAGCGGTTCGGACGCGGTCGCCCTGACGCGGACCGGATCGGCGAGTGGATCGCCGCGCGTCCACAGCCGCAGCGCACCGATCGCCACGACGAGGGTCGCTGCGAGCGCCACCTTCGAGCCGTGCATCGCGAACCACGCTCCGGTCGCGCCAGTGGTTGCGATCCCCGCACTCCACGCCGACGCCGCGGCGGGGGACAACACGCCGCGAGCCACGCCTTCGCGCCACACGATCGTCCGTACGTGGAAGAGGTTCGGCGCGAACGCGAACGCCGCGGTACCGCCGCGCAGCAGCCGGCGCAATCGCTCGAGCGCTCGATGCAGTCGAACGCGCACGGTGCCGGCCTTCGCGTCCAGCGCGCGCGCGACGTCGCCGATCGACGCGCCGCGGAACAGGATCGGCTCGAGCACCAGGCGATCGCGTGGCGCCATCCGCAGGACTGCGTCGCGCGTCAGCGTGGCCCACTCACGATCCGACGCGTCGTCGATCGGGTGACGGCTCGGTTCGGGATCGCAGCGATCGAGCGGCGTCCGAGCGCGCACGCTCGCGTCACGGATGCGTCTCGACTGGTGCGCGAGGATGCCGACGAGCCACGGCTGCAGCGGGCGCGACGCATCGAAGCGTCCGGCGTGCGTCATCGCGGCGAGGAACGTCTCGGCGACCGCGTCCTCGGCGTCCGCGGTGCGTCGCGTCCAATGCAGCGCCAGCCGGAACAGGTCGCCGGCGAGGGCGTCGAACACCGCGGCCAGCGCTGCTGCGTCGCCGTGGTCCCGGAACATCACGAAGCGTCGGAGGAGTTCGTCGTCCTGCATGCCGTGACTTCCGTCAACGGCGCGCAGCGTTACGGGTGCATTCGGAAAATCACGCGCATCCGAGCCGGTCGGCCAACTCGGCGAGCGTGCGGACCGTGAGCGTCGGCATGACGGGTGTCGCCGGGCTCGGCGTCGCGCCGCCCGAGCCGCCGTAGCGGTCGACGAACGCCGTGCGCAACCCGAAGTGCTGCGCCGGCACGTGGTCGTGGAACAGGCTCTGCGCGACGTGCAGCGTGTGCTCGGAGACGATGCCGCGCTCCCGCAATCGCGAGAACGCGGACTCGAACATCCGCGGGTCCGGCTTCCAGAACCCCGTGTCCTGCGCGGTGATCACGGCGTCGAACGCGACGTCCAGCCGACGCCGCGTGCGCGCGAACGACTCGCGGTCGACGTTCGAGATCACGACGAGCCGGAACCGCGACGACAGGCGGACGAGCGCGTCGTGCGTATCGGGGAACGGCGGCCACTCACCGACGCTGGCGCCGAAGCGTTCGGCGTCGCTTTGCCGGATCACGACTCCGAACGACGACGTCACGACGTGCGCGACGCGCTCGAGGATCCGCGGATACGCGAGGTCCGGGGCGCCGGCCTGGATCGTGTGCTCGACAGCGGCGAAGCGCTCGAGCAACCGGGCGCGGTCGATGGTGCGACCACGGCGCTCGAACAACGCACCGAGCGCGTCCGCGATGCCGGTCTCCCAGTCGATCAGCGTGCCGTAGCAATCGAACGTCAGCGCCTGGACGTCGTCGAAGGAAGTCATGCCGGGGCCCTCGATGCGGACGCGGAGCTCGCGATCCGCGGAGAATGCCCCATCCTGCCGAAAACTTCGCACGAGATTTCTCGTCGCTTCCTAGGCTCTCGCTCCGTGTGGGCGAGGAGATCGATGGCTTTGAGCCATCCGTCGAGGCGAGGTTCATTCCAGCTCTTCGCGCGCGACCCGAGTCGCGTCGGCGACCTCGTCGCCCCGTCGCGGCACGGCGGCCCGTCCACGTGCGTCCCAACCAACTCGATTCCAAGTCTCCATCGGAGGATCCTCTCGATGCGTATCGCCATGCTTCCTTTGCTCGCACTGCTGTCCGGCTGCGTGTTCGCGGTCAAAGACCAAGACGCCGGCCATCGTCACGTCGCGCTCGGCCACGACGGCAACGGCATCGCGCTCGGCAACCCGCAGGACTGGAACGGTCTGCGGTTGAACTTCCACGACTCCGATCTCGGGGACGTCAACGGCGTCAACGTGTCGATCTGCCCGCCGGACGCGAGTCCGAAGGGCGACCTCGACGGCGTGATGATCGGATTGCTCGGCAACAAGGGCGCGGACATCAGCGGCGTCGCCGCGGCGCTGTACACGAATGCCGCCGAGAAGCAGCTCACGGGCGTGCATCTCGCCGCGATCGCGAACACGTCGGAAGGCGACATCGACTGCCTCGGCGGCGCGCTGCTGACGAACACCGCGAGCCACGACCTGAGCGGCGTCCATCTCGCGGGCGTCGGCAATCTCGCGGGTGAAGACCTCACCGGCGTGAATCTCGGGTTGCTCGGCGCCGCGGCCGGCGGCGACGTGACCGGAGCCACGGCGGGTCTGCTCGGCGTGGCCGCACGCGGCAACGCGACGGGCGTGAACATCGGCGGCCTCGGCATGTCGGCGAAGGGCGACGCGACCGGCGCGAACGCGTCGTTGCTCGGCGTCACGTCCGGCGGCGACGTCACTGGCGTCTCGCTGGCCGGTTATCGCGTCGCTGCGCAGGACGAGATCACGGGCATCACGCTCGCGGGCCTCGGCATCTCCGCCGGCTGCTCGGAGCAGGTCAAGGACCAGCCCGGCGAGGGCCCGGACATGAACATCCTGTCGGCGTCGGCGAGCGCGGTCGGCGATGCGTTCGATTCGTGCGACGGCCCGGGCGGCACGATCCGCGGCATCGCGCTGACGCTCGGCATCGCGGAAGCGGACAACATCTCGTGCATCTGCGCGGCGCTGCTCCACACGCACGCACAGCACCAGAACGGTCTGTCGCTGTCGGCCTGCAACGACGTCGACGTCACGCAGCGCGGCTGGACGCTCGGTTTGTTCAACAGCGCGAAATCGCTCGAAGGATTGGGCTTCCAGATCGGACTCATCAATCACGTCGAGACCAACCCGTCGTGGGCGCGGTGGTTGCCGCTCGTGAACTGGCAGATGTGAGTCGAAGTCGACCGCGAGCGCGCGTCGCGATGGCGGCGCGCGCTCCCGGTTCCATGCGTTCGACGACTCCTCGGATTCCCAACGGAGAGACCTTCATGCGTTCGTTCGCGTTGCTCTGCGTACTTGCGGTGTGTGGTTGCTCGGCGACGAGTCCGGGCGCGTGGATCGGACAGCAGGACACGAAGGCTCCGGCCCCGGCGCCGACCGACGCGAAGGAAAGCGCGTCGGCCGAAGAACTCCCGAAGCGGGAAGCGTGGCACGGCCACATTCCGATCGGCTTCGCGGAGACGGGCATCTGCCTCGGCAACAGCAAGGACTGGAACGGTCTGCGCCTGAATTGGTCCGACGACGACCTCGGCACGATCAACGGCGTCAACGCGACGCTGTGGGCCGCGGCGGGCGGTGATGCGACGGGCGACGTCAACGGCATCGGGATCGGCCTGGTCTCGAACATCGCGGAAAACCTGCGCGGAGCGTTCCTCGCACTCGGCGTGAATGCCGCCGAGTCGGACATGGTCGGCGTCCACGTCGCCGGTGTCGTGAATGGCTCCGGTCACGACGTGACGGGCATCGGTGGCGCGTTGATCGTGAACGGCGCGGGCCGCTCGATGACCGGCGTCCACGTCGCCGGACTCGTGAACGGCTGCGGCGGAGACTTGCGCGGCGTGAACGCGGCGCTGCTCGTGAACGGCGCGGGCGGAAGCGTTTGCGGCGTTTCGATGGCGGGCCTCGTCGGCGGATCCGGCGGATCGATCCACGGTGTGAACGTGGCCGGTCTCGTCGGCGGTTGCGGCGGCTCGGCCACCGGCGTGAACGCGGCCCTTCTGGTCTCCGGTGCGGGCCAAGACACGACGGGCTTGACGCTGGCCGGGATCAAGGCCGGCGCCGGACGCGATGCCACCGGCATCACCGTCGGGCTGGGTGGGGCGGGCGCTGGCCGCACGATGCATGGCCTCTCGCTCGCGCTCGGCTTCCTCGAAGCAGGCGGACACTCGAAGGAGCTCGACGAAGCGCTCGAGCAGATGCAGGAGGACCTCAAGAAGTCCGTCGAACACGGCGACGACGTCGAGGTCAGTGACGTCACCAAGAAGATGGACGAAGCGCGCCGCCGCGGCGAGCGCGGGGAAGCGGATCCCGGCACGATCGCCGGCATCGCGGTCACGGGCTTGCGCGCGCGAGCCGGTTCGATGCGCGGCATCGTCGCGGCGCTCGGCCACTTGAACGCGAAGGACTTCCACGGCCTCGGCATCAGCCTATGCACGCGGATCGAGAAGGCGCAGACCGGCGTCACGTTCGGCGCGTTCAATCACGCCGAAACGATCGACGGCTTCGGCTTCCAGGTCGGCTTGATCAACCACATCCCGACCAACCCGTCGTGGGCGCGGTGGTTGCCGCTCGTGAACTGGCAGATGTGAGATCTCGACGCCTCGCGTCGCGTCACTCGCGCGGCGCGCGCATGTCCTGCCCGTTCTGATGCAGCACGAGCGCGGCGACGCGATCCTCGTCGTCGAGTTCGAACGTGATGACCGCGTCGACCACGCGATAGCGGAACTTCGCATCGTTCTCGGGATACACACGCAGCGCCGGCTGGCCCGTGAGTTGGACGAAGAGCTTGTGGCCCTCGAGCGTCACCGCGATCCAGTTCACGGGATTCAACCGGTACCGACCGACGTAGCTCTCGAGCGTGGCGCGCTCGACCTCGACCGGCCGCTGGATCTGCAGCGGCTCGACCGCTTCGCCGGCGGCGAGCTTCAGCACACCGATCGCGAACGCATCGACGAACCCCGTCGGTGCGTTCGCCAGCACGACCACGGCGAGATCGTGCTGCGGCGCGATCCCGAGGAACGCGTGGTACCCGCCGGTCTGACCGTTGTGCCAGCGAGCGCCATCGCCGCGCAGATGCCACCCGAGCGCCACCCCGCCCTTGGCGTCGCCCGGGAACTCGGCGCGCTTCTCGTGCGTGAAGGCCAAGGCCTGACGCGCGGGATCGTTCGTCGCGTCCTTCTCCGCGGCGAGGTCCGCCTCCGCGAACGTCAGCATGTCGTCGACGGTCGAGCGGATCGCGCCCGCACCCGCGAGCGCGTCGAACGTCCAGTCGCGATCGGGGCGCAGATCGGCGTTGTACGGCGGTGCGAACCGCGCGCGCTGCTGGTCCGACAGATCGAGCGTGGTGTCGCTCATGCCGAGCGGAGCCGTGATGCGTTCGGTCAGCAACGCGCCGTAGTCCTTCGCGCCGGTGACGTCGACGACGATCTGTCCGAGCAATCCGACCGCGAGGTTCGAGTACTCGTACTGCGCGCCGGGAGCGCGCGTCAGCACGATGTCCTCGAGGTCGCGGAACAGCCGCGCGCGGTCGTAGCCCTTGAACGGATCGGCGAGGTCGGGCGGGAACCAGTTCGGCGGCATCCGCGGCAACGCGGAACGATGCGTCGACAACTGTGTCAGCGTGATGCCGACGCCGTCGAACTCCGGCGCGTCCGAATCCTCGGGCACGAACTTCGCCAGCGGATCGTCGATCGACAACAGGCCGCGCAGTTGCGCGTCCGCGAGCAGCGTCGCCGTGAACACCTTCGAGATCGAGCCGATCTCGTACAGCGTGTCGGCCGTCGGCGCGCCTTCGGCATCGAGGCGAACTCGTCCGACTCCGAGCGTGATGCGCTCGCCGGCCTTCAGGATGCCGATCGCCATGCCGGGTGCGTGCTCGTCGTCGAGCATCGGCTGCGCCAACGCGCGGATGTCCGGTTCGAGGTGTTCGAGTCCCGCGACCGCGCACGGCGCTGAAGTGACGAAGGCCATGCACGCCAGAGCGAACGACGACGTCGACATCCGATTCCTCCCGATCCTTGGGGCGATTCCGATCTCGTCAGCGCGGCTACGCTACCAGCCCTTCCGACGCTTCCGACGAGCCCCGCGATGCGCATCCAGTTCGTGACGATCGGCAGCTTCGGCGACATCAATCCGTTCGTCGCATTGGGGCTCGAAGCGCTGCGCCGCGGTCACGACGTCCAATGCGTCGGCCCCGCGTGGTTCCGCGAGCACGTCACGCGTTCCGGACTCGCGTTCGCGCCGCTCGGCGAAACGCGTGATCTCGGCGCCGTGATCCGCGAGCGCAAGCTGATGCACGGCATGAGTTCGGGCAATCGCGTGATGAAGATGATCCTCGAGGAGACCCCGCGCGGCGTCGCCGATCTGCGGGCGGCGGCGGACGCGTTCGTGCCCGACGTGATCGTCGCGCATCGCATCGCCTTCGGAACGCGCTGGGTCGCGCAGCAGCGCGGCGTTCCGTACGTCGGCGTCGATCTCGCGCCGCTGATCTGGTTCTCACGCGCCGATCCGATCCCGGCGATGCAGATGGCGCCGACTCGTGCCAGTGCGTGGTTGGCGCGTACGCTCGGGCCGCCGCTGTGGAGCCTCATGCGCGGTGGCGTCGACCGCGAACTGCGTGCGATCCGCGCGCGGCTCGGACTCACGCGCGAGCGCAGTCCGTGGCAACAGGATGCGGCCGAGGCGGCGGCGACGCTCGGTCTGTGGTCGCCCGCGTTCCGAGCGCCGCAACACGACGATCCGCCGCGATCGCACGTCGCGGGCTTCACCATGCACGATGATCGCGCCGATGCGGTGACGCCCGCCGACGTGCAGCGGTTCCTCGACGCGGGTGAGCCGCCGATCGTGTTCGCGCTCGGTTCGACCGCGGTGTTCAACGCCGGGGACTTCTACGAGGTCGCGGCGCGTGCGTGCGAGCGCATCGGGCGGCGCGGGCTGCTGCTCGTCGGGCCGCAGGAGAACGTGCCTCGAGATCTGCCGCGCGACGTCGCCGCGTTCGGCTATGCGCCGTACTCGAGCGTGTTCCCGCGCGCTAGAGCCGTCGTCGTGCATGGCGGCATCGGCTCGACCGCGCAGGGGCTGCGCGCGGGAGTGCCGACGCTCGTGGTGCCGTTCGCGCACGACCAGTTCAACAACGGCGTGCGCGTGCATGCGCTCGGCGTGGGATCGACGCTGCCGCGTTCCCGCGTCGACGTCGATCGCATGGCGCGAGCGCTCGAACCGCTGGTCGAGGATCGAAACGTCCGCGAGCGGGCTCGCGTTCTCGGCGACACGATCCGTCGCGAGCGCGGCGAAGCGAACGCGATCGACGTCATCGAGTCGGTGCCGGCCGGTCGTCGCGCCGGCGCGGCGTCATGACCGCGCGCGCCCGTCGAGGATCGCGCGGAACAGCAGGTTGTAGGTGCCTTGCGACCAGCCGCGGTAATGCGGCCGGAACGCGAACAGGTGCACGCGACCCGCACCGACTTGTGCGCGCATCCACGCCGCGTGGCCCGCGATCGTCTCGGGCTTCTTGATCCAGCCTGACAACAGCAAGCTCGATTTCGCGTAACGCAACAGGACGTCGATCTTCGCGTCGTCCTTCACGTCCTTGTCCTTGCCATCGGTCTTCTTGAGCTGGAACGCCGACGATCCGGCGAAGAACACCGCGAGCGTCGGCTGCAGGCCGAAGGTGAACATCGTGCGGTCGGATTCGGGGATCGCAGCGAGCACGCTGCCGGGGCACGAGAACTCGCCGGCGTCCTTCGCGCGCGCGGCGTCCTCGGTCGGTAGCTGGAACAAGTCGATCGCCCAACGCGCCGAGCCGTCCATCGTGACCAGCGTGCCGCCGCGGCGCACGAACTCGGCGATCGCGTGTGCGCCTTCGGGCGCGAGGCCGTCGGCGTAGGGCTCGTGGATCGAGCCCTTCGCGCGGCCGCGATCGAGTTCGCGCGCGGAGACGTCCGGCAACACGAGGACGTCGACGAACTCATGCAGCCGTCCGGCGCGGATCTGCTCGTTGCGCACGCGCGTGTACGGCACGCCGAACGTGTCGAATACGTAGCGCATCCAGCCTTCGTCCATGCTCGTCGACCACGGTGCGTAGAGGCCGATGCGCGGCAGCGTCACGCTCTGCGTCTTCGAGGTGTTGGTCGGCGCGAACCACCGCCCATCGCCGTCGACGTCGATCTTGACGCTTTCGCCCTTCGCCAGCGTCGCGAACACGGAGCGCCAATGGTCGCTGTCGGCGAGGTTCAGGCCTTTCGTCGCGTCACGACGCGCGAATCCGGCCAGCGCTTCGCCGGACGTCTTCGCGGGGACGAGCTTGGCGTCGTGCTCGCGCACGACTTCGACGCGATCGACTCCCATCAGCAAGGGCAGTGTCCAGCCCGCGACGTCGTAGGGCGGGTCGCCTTCGGGATAGCGCTGGATCTCGAACAGATCGCGCACGTGCGTCGAGTACGGCTGATCGGCGCGGATCACGATCGAGCCCGCGGGCCACGAGCGACCGTCGGCCTTGAACTCGGCCTGCGCGACCGTCAGTTCGACTCCGGTCGCGATCAAGTTGTCGACGAGGCGCGTCGTCGCGCCGGGATCGGGTTGCGTCGCGGGCAGGATCCACGCGATCGGGGCTTCGTCGGGCTCGAGCGTCGACGCGCGCTCGGCGGCGCGGAGCACCGTCTCGAGCCACAGTCGCGGTTCACGGGCCAAGTTCGCGAGCAGCGAGTTCGCGAACGCGTGCTCGTAATCGATGATGTCGCGGATGCGCCACCAGCCGCCCGGCCACGGATCGAGGAACCGATGCGCCGGCGCGTAGTCGCCGCCGCCGGGCATGCGCAACTCCGACGGCCGCAGGAACACCGGCGACGCGAGGTCGACCGATGCGGCCTCGGTCAGCAGACCGATCATGTTGTGGCGGACCGGCACGTTGCGATTGCCGCCGTTCCACCACATGTCGAACGTCACGCCGGTGGCGACGCCGCGGATCCCCTGCTGCGTCATGTCGTGGACCGCGCGCGAGCACAGCGAGTCGATGCCGGCCATCACGCCGGGATCGAGGTTCGGACCGAGCGGATCGCGGAACGGCGGCACGAACAGGCGCTCGCCGCTCTGGCCTTGTTGATGAACGTCCCAATACACCTGCGGGAACCACTCGGTGTAGAGCAGCCGCGTCACGAGGCGCGTCTCCTCGAGGTTCAGCATGAACCAGTCGCGGTTGTTGTCGTGGCCGGCGTAGCGCTGATAGAGCTCGAGCATGCCGCTCGCTTCGAGCGGAGTGCCGACGGTCTTGCGGTACCACGAGACGACCGCGTCGAGCCCGTCGGGATTCGTGCACGGCAGGATCACCGTGACGACCTTCTCGCGCGCGCTCTTGAACGGTTCGGCGTCCGATGTCGCGAGGCGATGCGCGAGCTCCATGCCGAATTGCGGCGCGGCGGTCTCGTTCGAGTGCATCGCCAGCGACAGGAACAAGAACGGCTTCGCGGTCGCGAGCAGGTTCTCGCGCTCGGGCAGCGTCAGACCGCGCGGATCGGCGATGCGCCGCGCGAGGGCTTTCAACAGCGGCAGCTTCGCGATGTTCTCCTCCGACGAGATCGCGCAGACCAGGAAGTCGCGCCCTTCGGTCGTCTTGCCGGCGACCTCGGTCACGACGCGCGGAGTCTCGCTCGCGAGCTTCGTGTAGTAGCTCGACACCTCGTTCCAGTCGGCGAGCTCGAAGTCGCGGCCGACCGGACGGCCGAGATGGGATTCCGGGGAGGAAGGGGTTTGCGCGGAGGCGAAGGACACGATCGCGAGCGAGAGGAGGGGGAGGAGGAGGCGCATGGGGGGCTCCGCGGGGGTGGCGGGTGGGGAGCATACGGAGGGGACGCGAGGGACGAGAGGGACGAGAGGGATGACGAGGGACGCGAGGGACGTGAGGGACGACGAGGGGTGCGAGGCGTTCAGGGACTGTCCCCGCATCGGGGACTGTCCCCGTCATGCGTTCGCGTTCCGTCCCCGAGGGATGCGAGGCACGACGACGGACGGCCTCGCCTGTAGGCTTGGCTTCGCTTGGGTTCGGAGTGCTTGACCATGCTCACGTCGGTGATCGTCTCCTCGATCGCTTGGATCCAACCCGTCGAGCCGGCGGCTGCGTCGATCACCGTTCGTTGCGATGCTCGCGTCGAGTTGTTCTGCATCGTCGCTCGGCTCGCGGGGGATCCTGAGTTCAACGACGATCGGGCCGAGTCGCCCTACGCCGACGCCGTCGAGGATTGGTTCGACGCGTTCCGCACGCATCCCGCGGTCGAGTACGCGAGAGTGCTGCGCAGGGACCACGGCATCACGTTCGACGCCGTGCCCGATCTCGCTCTGCATTGCGACGACGTCGAGAGCCTGCTGCCGCGCATGCCGTTGACTCCGCGGCCCGCGCGTCTCGACGCTCGATGGACCGAGGACATCGCGACCGAGTACCTCGATCGGCTGCGGTCGTTCGTCATCGACACGAAGTTCGTCGAGTTCTTCGCGTCGCAAGCCGACCGTTACCGGCGCACCGAGCTCCGCCTCGCCGAGCGTCTCGCGGACGCGAAGATCGAAGCTTGGGTCGCTGGTTACTTCGGGGAGCGCTCGGTCCGCGCCACGTTCACGGTCATCCCGTCGCTGCTGAACGGGCCGAACAACTACGGCTGTGGCGTTCAATTCGAGGACGGGCGCTTCGATCTCTCGCCGGTCATGGGCATTTGGAAATGGGATGCGGAGGGCGTCGCCGAGTTCGGCCCCGAGCACGTTCCGACCGTCGTCCACGAGTTCACGCACAACTTCGCGAACCCCGTGATCGACCGTCACGCCGACGCACTCGAAGCGCCGGGGCGTGCGTTGTTCACGACCGTGCAGAAGACGATGGAGATGCAGGCGTATCCGACGTGGCGGATCATGCTCTACGAGTCCCTCGTGCGGGCGTGCGTGAATCGTTACGTCGCCGAGCACCAAGGCGCCGACGCGGCGCGTGCCGACGCGGCGGACAACGCGCGGCGTGGGTTCACGTGGACCGCGGACTTCGCTGCGTTGCTCGAGGAGTACGAAGCCGACCGCGAGCGCTATCCGGACCTCGACGCATTCGCGCCGCGCATCGTCGCGTGGTTCGTCGAGCAGGCCGCGCACGTGAAGACGGTCGAGGCGATCGCGCCGCGTGTCGTGTCGATGGAGCCCGCGAACGGTGCCACCGACGTGGATCCCGCGACGACCGTGATCCGAGTCACCTTCGATCGCAAGATGGCGAACGGCTTCTCGTTCGTCCTCGTCGGCGCGAAGTCGGACTTCCCGCCGACCGCGGGACCGCCGGCGTGGGACGCGGCGCGGCGAGTCGTCACATTGCCGGTGAAGCTCGAGCCGGGCCGCACGTACCGCTACGGTTTGAACGGCGGCGAGTTCCAGTCGTTCCAGTCGGTCGAAGGCACGCCGCTCGTGCCGGTCGTCGTCGAGTTCACGACGGCGTCGCGGTGAAGGATCAAGGGATCATGGGTCGAGCCGAGAACACCTGCGTCCGCGCCAGTGAAGAGGCCGAGCGATGACGGCCGCAATGTCGGCAGCGTGGCTGTTCGTCGTGCTCGTCACGGCGGCAGTCCCGTCGGACCCGGTCGAAGCGCTGCTTTCGCCGCAGACGAAGGCCGAACTCGATCGTCTGCTGCGAGTGCCGGACGCGGACCTCTCGCAGGAAGAACGGCGTTTGCGGGAAGCTCTCGGCTCGGATCCGATCTGGGCCACGACGTACTTGGCGACGCGCGCGAACGAGGTCGCGAAGGAGGGCGACGCGAACCTAGCCCTCGGCTTGTTCCGCGAAGCATCGCGGCTCGGACCGATGAGCTTGCATCGTGCGTGGGCCGCGCGACGTACGGGCCATCTGTTGGAGGAGGCAGGGCACGCCGACCTCGCGGCCGAAGTCTGGACGTCGCTCCTCGACGCGTACCCATCGAAGGCGTGGACGGGACCGGGCAACGCGGGTCCCGAGAACGATGCGTACTACGACGAATTCCATCAGGCAGCACTGGACCTCGCGCAGCTCGAGGCGGATCGAGGAGCGACGCGCGAAGCGCTCCGTTGGTACGCGAGCGCGGAGTCGAAGTACCCGCACGCGACGTACTGCGGGAGCTGCCAATGGTCGCGCAGCGATTGGATCCGTGAGAAGGGTGTCGAGCTCGAAGCGAAGCTCCCACCCGGAGAGCCGCGGCCGTTCACGGACCGTCCGCCTGAATCGAATCCGATGCTGATCGGCGTTGAAGCAGCGAAGGCCGACCCGACCGCGCCGGTCCAACGCCCACCGAAGGGACAGATCGGGGACAGACCCGCCTCCGTCCCCGTTCCTTCGCCGAATGAACCATGGTCGCACCACGAGTGGAGCGTCATCACCGCGGTATCTCTGACCTTGCTCGCGGGCATGGTCCTCGCAAGCCGACTGCGAGCACGCGAGAACCGAGCCCGCCCCAAAACTCCCGAGCAGCGACATCACTGACGCAAGCAATGCTCGACCAAGCCCCTAGCGCGCGTGCGATAGCCGCCGGCAATTGGACGCGGGTACCCGCGTCCAATTGCCGGCGGCTATCGCACGCGCGCTACCCGTAGGCGGCCCAAGGACTTGCGCGATCGTGTCGAACGGTTGGAGTCCGGTTCAGCCGGTTCACCAGCGAGGCCGAGCCGAGCGGGCCGGGGGCCGTGAACGTGAAAGGGACAGATCGGGGACAGACGCGCCTCCGTCCCCGTCCGGCTTGCGCCGAGAACCGTCACTCCTCCCTCGGTCTCAGGCCGCGCGCGCGTTCAAGAAACCATTCCGCAGCCAAGGGACGTCGGGAACGGGTTCTCGCCGCGGCCTCTCATTGCCCGCCGCGGCTGTGGCGATCCGCTGTACAGCTCGCGCAAGCATCGCACCCGGGGCTAGATCGACAGAGTCCGTCAAGCTCGCAGGGGTCAAGCCACCCCCGCGCCCTTGTAAGAAGGCGAGAGGCCGCGGCGAGAGCCCGTTCCCGACGTCCCTTCGCGTGAAGTCTCGCGAGCGGCCCAAGGGCGCGGGGGTTGCCAAAGGGGGGCTTCGCTCGTTTGTGAAGCCCCCCTTTGGTCGCTCGACCGCGAGCGGTCGAGCGAAGGGGGTGCGGGGGAACGGAGTTCCCCCGCCTCGTTCGACGGGGCCCGAGGCGTTCGGCCCCGGCATGGCCTACGGAGGCAGAGCCTCCGTATCCCGGCTGAAGGCCCACACCCGAGCGGGCGTCGGGCCATGCGGCCCGAGCCCTACTTTTTCTTTCTCTCCAAGAACGCCGTCATGCGGCGGACCTTCTCTTCGCTCTCGAAGCAGACGGCTTGGGCGATCGCGTCGATCGCGATGCCGACCTGGTCGTTGCTGCGGGCCGATGCGTTCAGCGAAGCCTTCGTCAAGCGCACGGCGAGGCGATCGTTCTTCGCGATGCTCTGCGCCAGCGTGGTCGCGGCCTCGAGCGCCTTGCCGTCGTCGACCACCTGGTTCACCAAGCCGATGCGCAACGCTTCCTCGGCGTCGATGACGCGCGCCGTGTACAGCAACTCCTTCGCGCGACCGAGTCCGACGAGGCGCGGCAAGCGCTCGATCGCGCCGGCGCCGGCGAGGATGCCGAGGCCGACTTCCGGTTGCCCGAACTTCGAACTGCGCCCCGCGATGCGCAGATCGCACGCCATCGCGAGTTCGCAACCGCCGCCGAGCGCGAAGCCCTGGATCGCCGCGATCGTCGGGAACGGGAACTGCTCGAGCTTCATGAACAGCGTCGAGTTGATCGCCTTCAGCGCGTCGGCGCGCTTGCGCTCGCGCAGTTGCGCGATGTCGGCCCCGGCCGCGAACGCCTGACCGCCCGCTCCGGTCAGCACGAGCGCGCCGATCGCGTCGGCCTCGGCGAGCGCGTCGAGTGCATGATGCAGCTCGTCGATCATCTCGCGATCGATCGCGTTGCGCTGCTCGGGACGGTTCAGCGTGATCGTCGCGAGGCCGTCCTTTTCGTCGACGAGGATGCGCGTGAAGTTCATGGAGTCACGATCACCTTTCCGAACACTTCGCGGTCACCGAGGATCCGATGCGCCTCGCGCACCTGGTCGAGTGGCAGCACGGTATGGACGACCGGCTTCAATTTGCCCTGCTCGACCAACCGGAATACGTCGTGCAGTTCGCCGAGCGAACCCATCGTCGAACCGAGGATCGACAGCGACTTGAAGAACACGAGCCGCAAGTCGGTCACGAGATCGAAGCCGCCGGTCGCTCCGCACGTGACGACCATGCCGCCCTTGGCCAAGCACTGGATCGTGCGCGCGATCGTCGGCTGGCCGACGTGGTCCATCGCGATCCGCACGCCGCGCTTGTTCGTCAGCGCGCGGACCTCCTTGGCGAAATCGACCTGCGCGTAGTTCATGACCACGTCGGCGCCGAGCGCGAGCGCCTTGGCCTGCTTCGCGTCGCTGCCGACCGTGGCGATCACGCGCGCGCCGTGCAGCTTCGCGATCTGCACCGCGGCCGAGCCCACGCCGGATCCCGCCGCGTGGATCAACACGTCGTCGCCCGCGGCGATCCCGCAACGCACCACGAGCATGTGCCACGCCGTGAGGAACACGAGCGGGATCGCCGCGGCGTGCTCGAACGACAGGTTCTTCGGCTTCTTGAGTGCATTGCGCTCCGGCACGCAGACGAACTCCGCGCAGCCACCGTCGCGCGTCTCGCCGAAGATGCCGTAGCGCGCGCAGAGGTTGTCGTCGCCATCGGCGCACGCTTCGCACACGCCGCAGCCGAAGCCCGGCGCGACCACGACTTCGTCGCCGACCTTCGCGTGCGTGACGCCGACGCCGACCGCGTCGATGACGCCGGCGATGTCGCAGCCCGGGATCAACGGCAACGGGAACGTATGGCCGGGGACGCCACGCCGCACCCACGTGTCGAGGTGGTTCAGCGCGCAAGCCTTGACGCGAACGCGGACTTCCTTCGGTCCCGGTTCCGGGAGCGGCCGATCCTCGAACAGGAGCTTGTCGTAGTCGCCGTGCTCACGGATGACGACACTGCGCATGATCGACCTCGGGGACGCGAAGGGCGCGCATGCTAGCGAGTCCGCCGGCACTCGACCGCACGCGCGGGCTTGCGCGCGCGAGCGTCGCCGACGAAGCTAGCGGCCATGCCTCTGACCGAACGCGCCGCCCGCATCGTCCCCGTCCTCGGCAACGCGCAACGTCTCGACGGCGGCGCGATGTTCGGCAACGCGCCCAAAGCGCTGTGGTCGAAGTGGATCGCCGCCGACGAGCAGAACCGCATCCCGCTTGCATGCCGCGCCGCGCTCGTCCTCGAACAGGGCGGCCGCCGCATCCTGTTCGAGACCGGAATCGGGGCGTTCTTCGCGCCGAAGCTGCGCGAACGCTTCGGCGTCGAGGTCGCCGAGCATGCGCTGCTCGACGCGCTGCGCGCGCACGGCCTCGGTCACGAGGACATCGACGTCGTCGTCCTGTCGCACCTGCACTTCGACCACGCCGGCGGACTGTTGTCGGCCTACGAAGAGGGTGCGCCAGCGCGGCTCTTGTTCCCCAACGCGCGCTTCGTCGTCGGCGCCGAGGCATGGGCTCGTGCTCTCGCTCCGCACGCCCGCGACCGCGCGTCGTTCATCCCCGAGCTGATGCCGTTGCTCGAGCGCAGCGGCCGACTCGAGATCGTCGACGGCACCACGTCGCGCACGCTCGGCCCGGACTATCGGTTCGTCGTCAGTCACGGGCACACGCCGGGTCTGCTGTGCGCGGAGATCCCGACCGACGCGGGCCCGACGGTGTTCGGAGCCGACTTGATCCCCGGTGCCGCGTGGGTGCACGTGCCGATCACGATGGGCTACGACCGCTATCCCGAACTCGTCATCGACGAGAAGCGCCGCTTGCTCGACGACCTGGCGACGCGCGGTGGACGCTTGTTCTTCACGCACGATCCCCACGCCGCGATCGGCACGGTCGTCCGCGACGGCAAGCGCGATTCGTTCGGCGTGGAAGGCCTGATCGCATGATCGCGTCACGCATCCCGCTCGTGTTCGCGAGCCTCGCCTGCATCGGGCTCGTGGTCCCCGCATCCGCGCAGGACGGCACCGAAGGCACGCATTCGTGTTGCGACGAGGCCGAGGTCGAACTGGACCCGCTGCCCGAGGACGCCAGCGCGAAGGAGCATTGGCTGCGCCGCATCCACGACGAGCGCGACGCCGATCCGCAGCAGTCGTTCTTGAATCGCCGTTACGTCGACGCGCTGTCCGAGCGCCTCGCGCACGAAGGTGAACGCGCGGCGTTCGTCGAGCGCTTCTCCACGCGGTGGACGTTGTCGCTGTTCTGCGTGCAAGTCGGCGACATCGAACGCGCGATCACGTTGTGCGAGGAGTGCGTGGCGCTGATCGAAGCGCATCCGGACGAGGGGCGAGCGTGGTTGCCCGACGTGCTGTTCCGACTCGCTGCCGCGCACTTCCGCTTGGCCGAGCGTCAGAACTGCATCGCTCGCCACAACGAGGACAGTTGCATCTTCCCGCTGTCCGCGCGCGCGGTGCACGTCGAGACGCGCGGGCCAAAGGCCGCGATCGCGGTGCTCGAGCGCTTGCTCGCCGATCCCACGCACGATCTGCAGTACGAGGGCCGCTGGTTGCTGAACGTCGCGCACATGGCGCTCGGCACGTGGCCCGACGGCGTGGACGATGCGTTCCGCATCCCGCGCGAGCGCTTGCGCGGGGAAGTCCCGCTCGCGCGTCTCGTCGACCGCGCCAAGGCGATCGGACTCGCGCGCCACGATCGCGCTGGCGCGCTGTTGATCGACGACTTCACGGGCGACGGACGGCTGGACGTGTTGCAGTGCACGTTCGACACCGATCGCAACGTCCGGCTGTCGAAGAACGCCGGCGACGGGACCTTCGTCGACGTCAGCGAGGAAGCCGGCCTCGCGCGTCAACTCGGCGGGATCGCGCTCGCGCAAGGTGACATCGACGACGACGGCTTGCTCGACGTCGCGGTCGTGCGCGGCGGCGGGTTGTTCGGCTCCGCGCCGTTCCCGAACTCGCTGCTGCGCCAAGATCGACCCGGCCACTTCGAGGACGTCACCGCGGCCGCTGGAGTCGAGGTCGCCGCGCCGTCGCGCGCGGTCGCGTTCCTCGATGCCGATCTCGACGGCGACCTCGACCTGTTCGTCGGCTGCGAAAGCCTCGGCGCCGCCGGCGCGACGCCGCAGTTCCCGAGCAAGTTGTTCCACAACGACGGTCGCGGCACGTTCGCCGACGTCACCGCCGCATCGGGCCTCCGCAACGACGCGCGCTGCCTGTCCGTGGCCGTGGGGGACGTCGAACAGGACGGCGATCCGGACGTGTTCCTGTCGAACTTCATCGCGGCCAACTCGCTGTTCGTGAACCAGACGAACGCGGGGACCGCGACGTTCGTCGAGGACGCCCGAGCTCGCGGCGTCGCCGCACCGGACGCGAGCGGGCCCGCGACGTTCCTCGACCACGACGCCGACGGCGACCTCGATCTGTTCGTCACGTACCACCATCACTACCGGCCGATCCGGACGGTCGCGGCCTGGATGATCGACGGCGTGATCGAGGACGACACCATGCGGTTGTTCCAGAACGACGGCGCCGGGACGTTCAGCGACGTCACGGCGGCGCGTGGCCTGAGGCGCGCGGCGCTCGCGACCGGACTCGGCGCCGGCGACATCGACAACAATGGCTCGATCGACGTCTACGTCGCGACCGGCGGGCACGACCTAGCGGCATTGTTCCCGAACGTGTTGCTGGTGCAGCGGGACGGCGTGTTCCGCGACGCGACGTTCCCCGCCGGCGTCGGCCACCTGCAAAAAGGCAACGGCGTCGCGTTCGGGGACGTCGACGACGACGGGGACCTCGATCTCGGCGTGCAGATCGGCGGTTGGTTCCTCGACGACGGCTTCGTCGACGCGTTCTTCGAGAACCCCGGTCAAGGTGGCCACTGGATCGCGCTCGATCTCGTCGGCACGACGGACAATCGCAGCGCGATCGGCGCGCGCGTCACGGTGCGGATCGCAACGCCAGCCGGCGAACGCAGTGTGTTCCACACGGTCGGCGCGACGGTCGGCAATCCGCTGCGAGCACACATCGGGCTCGGCGACGCAAAGCACATCGTCGCGATCGAAGTCGATTGGCCGGTCGCGAAGACGAAGCAGCGCATCGAGGGCCTCGAACTCGATCGCGCCTACCGCATCGAGCAGGACGCGGCGCGCGCGGTCGACGTCACGCGGACGGCGATCCAGCTCGCGACCAAGTAGGCCACGGCGCGTTCTCGTGCGTCGCCGGACACCGCGGTTCAGGCGCCGCGGAACTCCGGCTTGCGCTTGTCGTTGAACGCGCCGATGCCTTCCTTCGCGTCGTCGCTCTGGAACAACTGCTGCTGCAGCTCGCGCTCGAGCGCGAGCCCGCCTTCGAGTCCCATCTCCGCGCCGCTCTGGCACGCGCGCTTGATCAAGCCGACCGCCTTGCTGGCCTTGCCCGGCGGGCAATAGCTTTCGGCGAAGCGCTGCATGTGCTCGCGAAACGCAGCTTCCGAGTCCGCGTCGATCACGCGATCGACGAGGCCGACGCTCGCCGCGTCCTCGATCGAGTAGTTCTCGCCACTCGTCATCCAGTCGATGGCCTTCGACTTACCGAGCGCGCGCACGAGGCGCTGCGTGCCTCCGGTGCCCGGCAGGACGCCGAGCTTCACTTCGGGCAAGCCGAGTTTGAACGGCTTCGCACCGGGCGCGGAGTTGCGCCAAGCCACGCGCAGGTCGGCCGCGAGCGCGACCTCGAGCCCGCCGCCGACGGTGTGCCCGTTCAGCGCGGCGAGCACGAGCTTCGGCGTCTGTTCCAGGCGGCCGAGCGTCTCGTTCGCGTGCAGGCAGAAGTGGTACTTGAACCGCGGAGTGACCGTGCCGAGCATCCCGATGTCCGCTCCGGCGCAGAAGAACTTGTCGCCCGCACCGGTCAGCACGAGGACGTGCACGGCGTCGTCGAAGCGCGCGGCCAGGATCGCGTCGTCGAGTTCCAGCATCATCGCGTGCGAGTAGCCGTTGGCCGCCGCGGGGTTCGTCAACGTCAAGGTGGCGACGCCGCGTTCGATCGTCATGCGCACGAGATTGCCGTAGCGGGGGGTCATGGCGTCTCCAAGGGGCGGGGCGGGGGCGGTCGGATCCCGCGCCGCGGGGCGCGATGCGCGGATCGCGGCGGAGCATACGCACCGCCGCAGCCGAATTTCGTGCGTGACGTGCACGTGCCGCCGCTCACCGCGGCGTGATGCGGACGCCTTGGTCGTAGTACGCCGCGCCGTCGCCGAAGTCCGTCAGTCGCGCGGTCACGAGTTGGTTGACGCAGAGCTGCCGGCGCACGGAGCGCGCGCGCGGTGCGTAGACGCAATCGGAGCGGTAGTTCGCGTCGTGCCTCAGCACGACCGGCAAGCGCATCGCCTCGGACTCGAGCCACGCCTGCGCGCCATCGGCGAGTCCGGCGCATGCGTCGGGATGGACGGTGACTTCGAGTTCGCCCTCGCGATCCTCGTCGGCTTCCGTCAATTGCGAACCCTGCCAACGCCCGGTCGAAAGCCCATGGAGGGCCAACGGGAACTCCGTGCTGCGTCCCGGTGCGGGCCGATGCTCGGTCACGAAGTGGAACTTGCCGGTCGGTGTCGCGAAGCGCCGACCTCGCCACGCGATCGGATCCGAGTCGGGATCGAACGTCGCGCGCTCGAGCAGCGTGTCGTAGCCGACGCCGTGCGCGCGCGTCTTCGTCAAGAACTCGTCGATCCACTCGCGTTCGCTGCGCTGGTACGTCTCGGGCAGGCCGAGGCGACGCGCCAGCGCTTGGTAGATCTCGAGATCGGTGCGCGGGCCCTCGAGCTTGCGGCCCACCGGACGCACGGCCGACAAGTGGTGGTGTCCGTAGCTGCCGATGATGTCTTCTTCTTCGAGCATCGTCGTCGTCGGCAGCACGAGGTGCGCGCAGCGCGCGGTGTCGGTCAGGAACTGATCGAGCACGACGACGAACTCGCGCGTGCGCAGCGCTTCGATCGTCGTGCCGGATTCCGGGTTCGTCGCGACCGGGTTGTGGTTGTCGACGACGACGGCGCGGATCGGCGGATCGCGCGCGTCGAGGATCGCGCGGCCGAGCAACGGCACCGGCAACGTCCGAGGCACGCCGAGCGCGGCCTGCTTGACGAAGTCGAGGTGGAACGGATTGCGACGCGTGACGCCGAAGCTCGCGCTGCCGCCGGCGATGCCGACATTGCCGGTCAACGCGTGCAGCGCGTCGACGCAACGCACCTGCGTCGCGCCGTTCGCGCGCCGCTGCATGCCCCAACCGATCAACGTCGTGACCGGGCCACCGCGCGTGTACGCGTCGGCGAGCGCGTCGACGGTCGCGGGCGGAACGTCGGCTTCGCGTGCCCACTCGTCGACGGAGCGCGAACGCACCAGCGCGACGAACGCATCGAGGTTGGCGCAATACGACGCCGCGTCCGGATGGACGTGGCCGCGATCGACGATGGTGCGCGCGATCGCGAGCGCGAGTGCTCCGTCGCTGCCGGGACGGACCTGGACGTAACGGTCGACGAGCGCCCGCGTCTTGTGCGGCAGCGGGTCGATGAGCCAGGTGCGGACCCCGCGCTTACGCGCTTGGTTCAGGAACGGCGTGGTGTGCGGACTCGACGCCGTGATGTTCTTGCCCCACAGCACGATCGTCTCGGCGTGGACGAGGTCGGTCAGGTCGTTGCTGTCGACGCCGCCGAAATCCGCCTCCTGCGCCGCCGAGCCGGCGCCATCGCAGACGTCGCCGTGCGTCCGCGTCGCGCCGAGCAAGCCGAAGAACGTCCGGTTCAGGTTCTTCAGGATCCCGAGGGAGCCGCCGCCTTGAGTGTGCACGATCGCCGCCGCACCGGACTCGGAGCGGATGCGATCGAGGCGCGTGGCAACGAGGTCGAGCGCTTCGTCCCACGGGATCGCCCGGAACGCGTCGCCCTCCCGCAGGAGTGGAGAGGTCAGGCGCTCGGGCGAATACTGCCGCGCGAGGTAGTGCGTGCCGACGCGGTAGCACAAGAACCCACGCGTCACCGGATGGTCGGGATCGCCGCTCAGGCGCACGACGCGGTCGTTGTCGACGGTCGCGATCAACCCGCATGCATCGGGGCAATCGCGGGTGCACGAAGTGCGGACGTCCATGGGGCGGTTCCGATCGGTCGAACAAAGGGCCGCGCGATTGTAATGGCGGCGCACTCGGGCAGGATGCGCGCCATGCTCCACCTCTCTCCGCTCAAACTCCTCGCTGGCGTCGCGATCGCCGCGCTGTGTGCCGCGTGTTCGAAGGCCGAAGATTCCGACGGGCGCGCCCTGGTCGCGCTCGTCACGCCCGGGCCGGTGTCGGACGGCGGTTGGAACTCGGCGGCCGCCGACGGCTTGAAGCGCGTCGAGGCCGAACTCGGCGCGAGGGTCCACCAAGTGCGCGAGTCGTCGCCGCTGCAGTTCGAGAGCACGCTCGAGCAGTTCGCGACGCGCGGCTACCGCGTGGTGTTCGCGCACGGCTACGAGTTCAACGAGCCGGCCAAACGCGTGGCGTCACGCCAACCGAACACGGTGTTCGTCGTGACGTCCGGCAACGCGGCGGCGACGAACCTCGCATCGATCGAGATCGCGATCGAAGGGCCGTCGTGGCAAGCCGGCCGCGTGGCCGCGACGCTGACCAAGTTCGGCACGATCGGCGTCGTCGGCGGGCAGGAGATCCCGCCGGTGAAGAGCGCGTTCGACGCGTTCGAGGCCGGCGCGAAGTCGATCCGTCCCGACGCGAAGGTGATCACGACCTACGTCGGCAATTGGGACGACGTGACGAACGCGCACGGCCAAGCCGTGGCGTTGCTCGATCGAGGCGCCGACGTGCTGTTCCACGACGCCGATGCCGCGGGCATCGGCGTGCTGCACGCGGCGGCGGAGCGCGGAGTGCTCGCGATCGGATGCAATCGCGATCAGGCCGGCGTCAAACCGGAGACCGTGATCGGCAGCGTCGTGATCGACATCCCCGAGTGCTTCGTGCGACTCACGCGCGCCGCGATCGCGCCGGGCTTCCAAGGCAGCGTGCTGCGCGCCGATCTCGCGAGCGGGCTCGTGTTCTTCAAGTTCAACGACGCGCTTCTGGCGCGCCAGGACCCCGCGGTGCGAGCTGCGCTGACGGCGGCGGCGACGTCGTCACCGCCCTGATCGCGCCGTCGAATGCATCGGGAACGGCGAGCGAACCGTCGCCTTCGGCATCCCCGACCGTGATCTCGACCTGAACGGATTCGAGGAACGGCAAGCCGAGTTCGAAACGGAATCGACGAGTCATCGGAGAGCCTCACGGAAGCGATGCGCGCCGGGAGCGCTCGTTCCGAACGATGGGTAGTGTCGCGACGTTGGGTCGTGACCGAGGAAAAACGCACGAATCCGTCCGATGTTGCCCGGCGGGTCAGGGTTTCATCGCCAGCGCCCGGCGAGCGCAATCGCTCGCGGCGTCGAGGTGCCCGGCGGCGGTGAGGATCGGCACCAGCCGTTCGCAGAGGTCGGCGCACACCGCGTCGCGGAAGCCGCCTTCGAAACCGGCGTCGCCGTAGCCGGTCCACGCATCCGGGTGCTCGGGCAGGAACGAACCGACGCGCAACCCGAACTCGTGCGCGTGCGGCGCGCTGGCGTCGAGCAGGACGGTCGCGAGCGGGGCGAGCCTGCGCGCGAAGCGTGGTCGCACCGAAGCGTGGATCGACCGTGGATCGGGAATGGCGCCCTCGATCGCGCTGCACAGTCGCTTCGCGGCGATCGGCGCGGCGAGCTTCTTGCCGAGCCGCTTCAGTTCGGCGTCGAACCGCGATGCGAACGCGGCGTAGTCGGCCATCGAGCGTGCGAACGGCGACGCAGTGGCGGCGAGTGTTCCGTCGGCTCCGCGGGTGGCGTGGTGCATCACCGTCGCGAACGTGTGGCGTGGTTCGAAGTCGACGTCGAGCGCGAGTTCGGTCGCTCCGGCCGGCAGCTCGCGGATCGCGAAGAAGAACTTCGCGCCATCCGTGACCACGATCTGCGCGATCACCGCGGCGGTGCAATCGACGCGAAGGCGCGCGAGTCGACCTTCCGCGCGCAGCAGCGTCGTGGCGACGTGAGGACTCTTCTCGCGCAGCAGCGCCGCGCGCAGGAACGTCGCGAGGTGCGCGGCGTACTCGAGGTCGTAGCCGAGCAGGACCTCGGGCGCGTGCCCGGCGTGCGGCGCGATCCACACGCGCGAAGGGCGCTCGCGTGCGTTGGCGACGCGGATGGTCGCGGCCGGCTTCGAGATCGGGTCGATGCTGCCCGCGACGAACAGCATCGGGCCGTCGAACGCGCGCGCGTTCGTGATCGGATCGACGACGGGCAGCATCGTCGACTCGACCCACGAACTCGTCAGGCGACCGAGCACGTTGCCTTCGAGGCGCTTCTTCAAGCGGTCGAACATCTCGTGCGGCAAGAACAAGTCCTCGACCACGACCGCGCCGGGCTGCTCCGCGCGCGCGACGGCGAGCGCGAGCACCGAGCCCAATGAGATGCCGAACACCGCGGTGTCTGCGCGCGCGTACGAGCGCGCTTCGATCAAGTAGCGGTACGCCGCGCCGACGTCGGCGACCAGCGTGGTCGCGTCCGCGGCGCCGTCGCTGGCGCCGAACCCGCGCGTGTCGAACAGCAGCGCGTCGAAGCCGGCCGCGACGATCGCGTCGGCGTATGGCCCGTACCACGTGTGGTTGCCCGAGATCCCGCCGATCACGAGGACGACGCGATCCGAGTCGGCGCGGTCGTACAGCGTGCCGCGCAGCACGGTGTCGTCGTCCGCGGCGAACTGGATCGGCACCAGCGTCGTCGCCGGCGGGGCGCGCAGAGTGACCAGCGACCGGCTCGGTCGCAGGAACAACCGCGAGACCGCGTCGGACGCGTGTTGCGCGCCGGCACACGCTCCGACGAACGTCAGCGCGAGGACGACGGTGGCGACGGTGAACAAGAACCTGCCGACGCGTCGGTGGGGGAAGCGGAGGGCCATGCGCGGACGGTACTGGACCACCGATCCAAGCTTCGTCACGGCGCTGTCACGCGGGACCGCGCGTCGAACTCATGGCGTGTCGGCCGGCGAGCCCTCTTCGAGCCAGACGCGATCGCCCTCGACGAACCCCGGCGCGAACGTGTCGAGGATCAGCGTGCCCTCGGGGTCGCGGTTCACGAACGCATGCGGAACGCCGAGCGGGATGTGGACCAGCATGCCGGCGCGGACCTTCGCCCAAGTCTGGTCGAGCAGCAGATCCCCGCCACCGCGCAGGATGTACCAGGACTCGGCGCTGCGGGCGTGGAAGTGGGCCGGCACCTTGCCGTTCCCCGTCACGCGGATCAGCAGCGTCGTCGAGCGCTTGCCGTCCTCGAGCAGGGGCACGATCGTCACGTCGCCGGTCCGAGTGGCCTCGGCGAGTTTCGCGTTCGCGTCGAGCACGGCCGCTGGACGGCGCTGCTCGTGCGGCGGCAGCACGCTCCATTCCTCGTTGAGGACTCCGGCGCACGAAGCGAGCGTCGGGGCGAGTGCGAACGCGAGGAACCGGCGGCACATCGGCGGACTCCGAGGACGGACTGGGCGCGGGAAGACTACCGCTGCGACCCTGCAACGCGAACGGCCACCGAGCGCTGCGCTCCGTGGCCGTTCGTGGACGAGACGAACTCGAGGTCGCTCGCTCGGACCGATCAGCCGCCCGCGGGCAGGTCCTTGAGGTCCTTGATGCGAAGGATCTTCCACTGGCCGTCTTCGTGCTCGAGGACGACCTTGTAGAGCTCTTCCTTCTGCAGCAACTGGTTGAACAGGTGCAGCTTGTACGTGATCTGCGCGGGGACACCCCAGCGCAGGACGCACTCGGAGCACTCGGCGACCGCCTCGAGGCGACCGCCGCCGCTGCGGTAGCGAGCCGGGTAGATCAAGGCTTCGCCGACCGCGATGGCCTCGTCGGAGTTGCCTTCACCCGGCGCCGACGCGGCTCCGGTCATGTCGAGCGCCTTGAGGCCGCCGCCGCGCGCGATGCGGGCGGTGGCCGCGAGTTCACGCGACAACACGGCGTTCAGGTCGGCTTCGTTCAACTGGTCGACGGCGGCCAGGAACATGTCCATGACGTTGCCCTGGACCGGGTAGTCGTGGATCGGATAGTCGCGCGTGCCGTGATCGTCCTCGGACGGGTCTTCGTTCCACAGGCCGAACACGAGGTCGACGATCTCGTGCGGACGCACGCGCACTTCGGCGCCGGCGATCAGGTGCACCAGCACGCCGATCTCCCACGAGTTCTGCGGGACTTCCTGGACCGCGGCGACGCCCTGCTGGTCGGGGTACTCGTACGGCCGCAGGTTCGGCTGCGCGAAGATCGGGCGCAAGCCGCCGGCTGCCGTCGCGCGCCGCCACTTGAAGAAGCGGCCCTCGCGGAAGCGACCGTCCTCGAACACGCCGAGCGCGCGGCCATCCATGCCGAGGCCCCAGCGCCGGTAGTTGCGCCAGTACATCTGGGCATGCTCGGTGACCGACACTTCGAGACCCTGGCCGAAGCCGAGACCGACGTTCAGCTTCAGGATGTCCGGGATGTCGAGCAAGCGGTTCGGGATGAACCACAGGACTTCGTGCCACCACCGCAGATGCTCGGGCATCGGCGCCGCCTGGAACTCCGACGAATCGAGCCGCTCGCGGACGTACTCGATCGACTGGTAGCTTGGCGGATCCGGGTTGAACAACTGACAACCCGACAACGAGAGGAACAAGGTTGCACTGGCAACCGCCATCGACGTGCGCATGAAAGGACACTCCCGCAACCAACTCTGGATCGGCGGCTTCCGTCATATCGAGGCGTTCGGGGCGTTGCAAGAAACGCTTGGCAGCCTGCTGCACGTCGATGCGAACGAAGGCGGGTCCGAGTGAGCGCGGGCGCGGTGGGGCGGAGTCGGGCCGGCAAGGCCGCCATCGGGATCGGCGTCGCGGTGGCGATCGTGGCGGCCCTCGAAGGCCTGTTCCGACTGGTCGGGATCGGCGCCGTCCCGCCCGGCATCGACGTCGAGCGCGGCAGCGACGGGACGATGCGCGTGCGCATCGAAGCGCCGGCCTCGTCGGTCCAGGGCGAGGCCGCATTCCTGGCCGACAAACCCGACGACGTGTTCCGCATCGTGTTCGTCGGAGCGTCGACGACGAAGGGCGTGCCGTACTCGCACGTGTCGTCGTACGCGTTGTTCACGGTCGCGCGCATCGCGTGGCAATTGCCGGCGTTGAAGCTCGAGTACGTGAATCTCGGCGCCCCGACCGAATCGATGCGCACGACGCTTCACGTCGCGCGCATCGCGCTGGAGGCCGAGGCCGACTTGCTGGTGCTCGAAGCCGGCCACAACGAATTCCTCGAGAACAGCCTCGCGGCGCATGCCTCGCCGTTCTCCGGCCTCGTGCGCGCGCTCGACGACGTGCACGTGGTGCGGCTGCTCGGTCGAGCGCTGCGCGCCGATCCCGACGCGACCGTCGCGCGGCGCGAGGGCGCACTCGGCGCCCCGCGCGACGTGCCGAGCCAGATCGGCGAAGACGGACTCGAGTTCCGCACGCGCGTCGAGGATCGCTTCGCCGTCGACGTCGACACGTTGCTCGTCGAGGCCCGGGCGCGCGGCGTTCCGGTCTGCGTGGTGTTGCCGCCCGCGGACGTCAGCGACTTCCTGCCCGAAGCCGCGTTCGAGCCCGGTGTGCTGCGCGGCGACGAGGCCGAGACCAACGCGGTCACGGTGTTCCGTCGCGCGAGCGGCGCGCGAGCGAACGGGTCGGTGGACGCCGCGGCCGCGTTGTTCCAACGCGCGCGCGATCTCGATCCTCGGCCGGGCGGGATCACTCCGCGCCTCATCGAGCGCTTGCGCGAGTCCGCCCGCAACCACGGCGCGATCGTGGCGGATGCGTACTCCGCGTTCGTCGACGCGTCGCCAGACGGGTTGGTCGGACTGCCGCTACTCGTCGACCACTGCCATCCGTCGCTGCGTGGGCAATACGTGATGGCGGGAGTCGTCGTCGCAGCGCTGCGCGACGCCGGCATGCTGGCGCCGCGAGAGCAGTGGGACGTCGCCAAGGATCCGCAGTTCGAGGCGTTGCTCGGCGCGTTGCGGATCGATCCGCGCTACGCCGCGTGCGCCGAGGCCGACGCGGCGATGGCGGACATCGCGTATGCGTTGGTCTCGCACGATCCGTCGTTCTACGCCGATCGCTGCGCGCGGCGCTTGGAGCGCTCGCTGGCGACGTTGCCTTCACCGGCCGAGGGACGCGTGGCGCTCGCGCTCGCGTACGTGTTGACCGGCGACGAGCGCGGCGCGCCACTGTTGACCGCGACGCTGCGTACGGACGGGAGCGCGGCGCGCGAGTTCTTGCAGATCATGGTCGACGCGAGTCCGCGCGTGCGACGTGCTCTCGAACGCACGAAGGTCGCGCTCGACGAGCTCGGCATCCGCGTCCCGCTGCTCGTTCCGCGGCGTGGCTGAACGAACGTGAGTCGATCCGGTCGACTCACGGACTCGGCCTCGGAGCGCGTGCGGCGCTCCCGCTGCACCGTCGTCGCGCACTCGAGTCACTTCTTCGCGCGCGTGGTCGCCTTCGCGAGCTTGGTCTTCGCGGACTTCGACGTCGCCTTTTGCGGCTTCGTCGGCGACTTGCGCAGGATGGCGACGTGCGCGGTCGAGACCAGCGGCGCATGCGTTCCGATCGCGATCTCGAGGTCGTCTTGGTCGTGCGCGACGCCTTCGACCATCTCGGAACGGTAGCCGTCGCAGAGGATCTCGAGCGCGTAGGGACCGCGACCGAGCCCCTCGAACGCGAACGACCCGTCCGCGCTCAACGTGGCCTCGATCGGCTCGACGAACGGCTGCAGCGTCTTCGGGACCGACTCGTCGGTCAGCACGCGCACGATGCCCGCTCGCGGCGTCGCTCCACGCACGTCCACGACGCGACCGCGCAGCGTTCGCGCGGGCTCGAACGTGACCGCGGCGTGCACGGTTTCGGCGTCGCGCGACACGAGCAGCACCGAACTGGTGTACGTCGCCATGTCCGGCGCGCTGGCGCGCAACAGGTAACGCCCCGGCGTGAGGCCGTCGAAGCGGAACAGGCCCTCGCGTTCGACCGCGATCGTGGTCGCGCTGACGTTGGCCGATTCGCCGCCGAGTTCGTCGGACTTCGTCAGCACGATCCAGGTGCGGTTCTGCGGTTCGCACTCGATGGTGCGCAGCGTGATGCGCGCGCCCGCCGCGGGTCTGCCGTCGGTGAGCGTCGCGCGGCCGAGGATCGCCGCCGCGCGCTTCAGCGTGACGTCGACGAACGACGTCTTCTCCGAGCGCACCACGATGCCCGAGATCGTGGTGTCGAAGTACTCGGCGAGCCCGCCGACCCGCAGGCTCGCCGAAGACGCCGGCAGCACCGGAGCGAGGCGGAAGCGGCCATCCGCAGCCGTGAACGCCGTGGCCAGCGGCAGCCGCGGATACGTCAGACCGCGGCTGAGCGCCGAAGCTTCGCCGGTGGCGTGGTCGACCACGATCACGGGTTCGACGGCGCCCCCTTGCAGTCCGGCGTCCCCGACCCCGACGCCGACTCCCGACAGCGGTCGACCGAGTTCGTCGAGCACGCGGCCCTCGATCGACGCGCCCTTGCGCAGCGACAGCGCGAGGTCGGTGACTCGATCGGCTTCGGTGGCCAGCGTGATCTTGACCGGCAGCGGCAACCACCGCTCGCCGCATTGCGCATCGACGAGATACGTGCCGGGCTCGACGCGCGAGAACTCGAACGTGCCGTCGTCGAGCACGCGAGCGCTGCGCATCGTCGAGTACGACAGCGCGCCGAGGTCGGGATCGAGTCGCGTCAGACGCACTTGCGCGTCGTCGAGCGGCTCACCCGAGTCGGCTTGGACCCGGCCCGCCACGAGGCCGAAGGTGGTGTCCGCCGCGGCGGACGGCCGCGGCGGACACAGCAGCAACAGCATGGGGAGGATCAGGGCGAGCTTCATCCGGACGACCTATCGAGCGCGTGCCGGGCTCAATGAAGCGCGAAATCGGGCGCGGTTCGGCGAACCACGCGGGTCACCGCTTTCGTCGGTGCAAGCCCATGCGCTCGGTTGCGCCGGCGAGAAGCGCACGGACAATCGGGGCCATGCTTTCGCGCATCACGTGGTTCCTCGTGGCTTTGGTCGTGCTCTCGGGCGGGTATCTCGTCTGGGATCACTTCACGCAGCAGCAACGCCTGGTCGCAGAACAGCAGAAGGTGATCGAGGAGAAGACACGCATCGTCGGTCGCCTGACGCGCGCGCGGCGCGTCGCGCAAGCGATCGTGAAGGAGCGCGTCGTCGACGCGAACGGCAAGGTGCGCTCGCGCATCCGTTTCGTCGAGGTCGACGACGAGGGCAAGCCGTTGCCGGCGAAGACGGTCGAAGTCGAAGGCGAGGAGGTCTACTTCGACGCGCTGGTGTTGAAGTTCGACCACGAGTTGGTCGGCGCCGGCGAGCCGGGCAAGGAACACAGTCTGCTGTTGTTCCGGCGCATCTTCGGCGAGCACCAGAAGCCGAGCGAGGGAGCGCGACTCGACGAGGACGCCAAGGACGGTGTGCCGGACGTGTACCGCAGGAACCGCGAGCCGTCGGCGGTCGAGATCGAGTTGTGGAACGAGTTCTGGAGCTACGCGAACGACCCGAAGAAGGCCGCGGCCGCGGGAGTCCGCGTGGCGCAGGGCGAAGCGCCGCACACGCGCATGGAGAAGGGGAAGATCTACGAGCTGACGCTCGATCAATCCGGCGGCCTCAACATCACGGTGTCCGAGCTGCCAGCGGTCCTGGTCAACGACGAGAATTAGCGGCGGCCTTCGGCCAGGGGCGCTTCGCTTGACGCCGAAGGCGGAGGTGGGGGAACTCCGTTCCCCCACGCCCCCTTCGCTCGACCGCTTCGCGGTCGAGCGACCCAAGGGAAGGCCCTACAAGCGAGCTAACCCTTACCCACAAGTCCCCCCGCTGGGCACGGGCTACGCGGACGAGAAGAAGATCGCGAAGACGGCCGCGATGTCGGTGAGCCGCTCGAGTCCCTTCCACGTCGTTTCAGCCCCCGGATCGCCGTCGCTCTTGCGGCCGAGGAAAGCCACCCAGCGACGCGACCATGCGAAGAGCGTCGCAACGTCGGCGTCTCTGCGGGCGGCGTCTTGGTCTTGTGGATGAAGCAGTACAGCGCCTTCCACTCGAGTTCTTCGAAGAAGACGGTGCACGGCGCGTCGGGGACCTCGCGTCCGAGCTTCACCAGATGCATGACGCGCCAGGCGACGACCGCGTCGATGGCGAGTCCTGCTTTGAGGCTCTCCGCCGTGCTGGATTGCCTGCGCTCGATCTTGCAGCCGGTCTTGAGCGTGCGGTGGAAGACCTCGATCTGCCAGCGCTGCGTGTACCAGCGGACCTTCTCGATCGCGCTTTCGGCCGAGTCGACCGGCAGCGTCGTCAGCAACAGCCATTCGACCGGGTCATCGCCGCCGGTCTCTGCCCGTTCGGTCGCCGCGATCGCGCGGACCGTCACCGCCCGCTGCTTGCCTTTGCGATCCATCGGTTTCGATATGCGTACTTCGCGATAGCGCACGTCGATGTGTGCCGTGCGCGACTTCCTACTCCCGCTGCGCGGGACGCGGACGAAGATCTCGCCGACGATCGGCTCCTCGAGCACCGACTCCCACAGGTAGCCCTCGAATTCGCTCTCCGGTGTGAGGATGCGCCGTTTCTGCACCGCACGAGCCAAGACCTGCGCCTTGCCTTCGAGCGCGGTCTCGAACAGTTCGAAGATGTCGGCCTCACGATCGGCGACGGTGACGACCTGCGTGCGATCGAGTCTCTTCGCCGCGGCGTCGGCAGCTTCGTAGCCGCGGATCCACTTGTGACTTTCCTTCTTCTCGATCGGCAGGTCGTAGCGCTTGTCCGCTCCTCCGAAGTCCTTCGGCGCTCGGGCCCACGCGTCGATCTGGAGCAATCCGAGCGGCGTGCCCGCCAAGTTCGAGAGCAGCACGCTGTGGACCTGGAGTCCGATCGTCGCCGCGTTGTGCGAGCCGATCGTGCCGAGCCCCTCGGTGGCGGGATGGTGCGAGTAGTTGAGGCTCGTCGTGTCCTGAATCGCCAATACGACCGATTCTTGCGCAGCGCGAGCAAGACTGCTTTCGCGGTGGCTGGCGAGGAAGGTGTCGAGGCCGGCGGTCTTGTGGTTCAACAGCCGATAGGCTGCCTTCGTCGCCGCGCGACTGCCACAGGCTTGCGGGCAACTCTCCGTCGGTCGCTCGAAGCACGCCCTGCCGTACTTGACCAAGCGCCGCGTCAGGCGCGCGTCGCCGAGCTCTGCGGCTCCCCACTCGTCCTCCGCCCAGTCCGCGTCGGGATCGAGCTTGCGTACCGGCTCGATACGCAGTGTCTCTTGCCAGTCTTGCGCGAGTGGAAACAGCCACACCGACTTGATCGTCGCGGCGGCATCGTGTTCGCGATCCTGACGACCGCGGCCGCTGGTCTCGCCGACGTACGTCCAGTTGGCCGCGCGATAGCTCGTGCCACTGAAGCGCGTGGTGTCGACGAAGCTCTCCGCCAGCACCGGCCGCTTTCCGTAGCGAGATTCCCAATCGTCGACGACGCAGGACAGCAGCAGCGAATGCACACGCGATGCGAGGTTTTGCACTCTCACCGCGAGACAGAAACGACTCTGCATGATCACGCGATCGCGATTGCGTTTGCGAGCTCCGTCACTCCATCCGATGTAAGTGTCGCGAGCGGCGACGTGGAGCGCCGCGGACGAGAAGCTTGCTGCGCCGATCACGCGAACGCCAGCGCGGACGACGTAGCGAATCTGAGCGCCACACAACGGTCCCGAGCCGAGATAGTGATGCTCGTCCAAGCAACGCGTCCAAGCTGCGTGTGCCGAGTCGCGGCGACCCTCGACGCGATGCACGCTCAGCGGACCGAGCGCGGCCAACTCTTCTTGTGTCAGCGACTCGGGAGATGCGGTCGCAACGGACGACTCCCGGCGAACCGCGCGAATGCGGGTCGTCGTCGCAGGCAGCGACAACTCCTCCGACCGTCGGGCGAGTTCGATCCGGACGGCCGTGACTCGGGGTCGTCCGGTCGCGTCGCGGATCCGATGGCGGGCGCACAGCTCACGGGCCAGCGCCGTCCGGCTGTGGCCGCCGGCGTGGCGTTCCAGCCAAGTCAGGTCGTCTGAGGTGAGTTCGGCGCCGCAGATCTGCACGCCGGCGGGTTGTAGGGGCTCGGAGTGTCCGTGTCCAGCAGGGGGACTTGTGGAACATGGTCAGACAAGCGAGCGGGCCTTCCCTTGGGCAACCCATCCGCCCTTGGGCCGCTCGGGAGACTTCACGCGAAGGGACGTCGAGACCTGCTCTCGCTGCGGCCGTTCAAAGCCGCAGGGGTGGCTTGCCGAGGGCGTGATTGGCGACCCCTGTCCATCTCACCCCAGGTGAGGTACTGGCGAGACGTGTAGAGCGGATCGCCACAGCTGCGGCGGGCTGCTGAACGGCCGCAACGAGAGCAGGTCTCGACGTCCCTTGGCGACGGAGTGGTTTCTGGCTGACGAGCGTGCGGCCTGAAACACGGGGAAGGGCGACGGTGCTCGGTGCGGCCCGGACGAAGTAGCTGGCGGCAATCCTGTCCGGCTGGCCGGACAGGATTGCCGCCAGCTACTTCGTCCCGATACCCCTCTCCACCAGACGCGAGCTCCGCTCGCGGTACCAAAAGCGAAGCGCCCCGCGTTCAATCCCGTGCAATCCCGTGCAGTCCCGCGCAGTCCCGTGCAGTCCCGTGCCAATCCCGTGCAATCCCGCGCCAACCCCGCGCCAGTCCCACCCCTCGCCGTGCCCGCTCACCGCGCGACGATCGCCCAGGTCCCTTGCGCTCTTGCGATTTGCTTCCCCGTCTCGTCCACGCAGATCCCCTCGAGGAACGCGATGCGCTTCCCGCGCTTGCTGACGCGCCCCGTCGCCTGGATGCGTCCACGCGCGGGCGCCATGAACTGGATCGAGATCTGGACGGTCGCGCAGGATTCGTTCGGGCCGAGCGTGCGGCATGCGGCTCGTCCCATCGCGCCGTCGAGGAGGAACATCGCGACACCGCCGTGGACCGCTCCGACTTCGTTGCGGAACGACTCGTTGGCGTCGATCGAGAGCACGACCGAGCCGTCGGCCTCGTCGCGGATGGCGACGCCGAGCTTCGCGTTGAACGGTGAGACGTCCATCATGGGCGCGCTCCGTGGCGCGTGAGGACGCGTTCGTAGGCCTCGCGGATGCGCTTGAACTCGGATTCGGCCGCTTCCCTGAACTGAGGACTGGCGCTCTGGAAGTGGTCGGGGTGGTACTTCTTCGCGAGGTCGCGGAAGCGTGAGCGCACCTCGTCGAGGTCGGCGTCGTGGCGTACCCCGAGGACGTCGTAGTCGGTGCGCGAATCCGCTGGCGCCGTACTGCGGGTCGAGCCCGCGCCGGCGGGTGCTGCTCGGGTACGGCTTTGACGCGACGCATCGATGAGGACGGCCACGATCGCGCCGATCGCCGCGCCGATGACCTTGCCGCGCATGGCCATGAAGCCGACCGTGCCGCCGATCAGCGCCGCGAGGATGCGTCGCTCGTCGGGCTTCAACGGCGCTCTCCGTCGCGTCGCGGCAACGCGAGCACGGCGCCGTCGACCGCTCGCGTCGGGTTCGCTCCGACCAAGTGCGCGAGCGTCGGCGCGATGTCGATCGTGCCGGTCGGCGCGTTCCAGCGACCCGCGGCGATGCCGCCGCCGAGGAACACGATCGGGACGCGCTGGTCGTAGTCGTATTGCGTCGAGTGGTTCGCCTTCACGTACGGCGCGGAGTCGAGGTAGTCGAGGATCCAATGCGGTCGCATCGACAGCATCACGTCGCCGCTGCGCTCCGGATGGAACGACGCGACGAACGGTGCGGGCACGCCGCCGTCCCTCGCCAACAGGCGAGCGCGCGGATACGCGTCGTCGATGCCGTGGATGGACTTCGCCGTGCGTGCGGCGTGCTCGGCCACGACGTCGAGCGAGGAGCCGCTCGCGGCGACCGCGGCACGGTTCAGGTAGATGTCGGGCAGGATGTCGACGACCCAATCGGCGGCACCGAAGCGTTCGTCGAGCGCGGTCTCGATCGTCTTCTTCAAGCGACCGATGCGGATGCGGCCGGCGTCCTTGCCCGCCGCGATCATCTGCTCGGGGATCGGGCTGACGCCGTGATCGGCCGACAGCACGACGACCACGCGACCACTGCGCAAGCCATCGTCGAGTTCGGCGAAGAACGCGCCGAGCGCCTCGTCGAGCCAGACGTAGTACTCGGCGAGTTCGTGCGACCACGTGCCGTACGCATGGCCGATCATGTCGGCCGCGGAGAACGAGATGCCGAGCAGGTCGGTGGCGTCGTCGGCCCCGAGCTCCATGCGCGCGATCGCTTCACGCGCGACGCCGAGTACGCGTTCGTCGCCGAACGGCATGAACTCGAGGTCGTAGATCTCGTCCGCGACGTGCGGGAACGTGCGTTCGTTCTCCTCGGAGAACGGCATGCGACCTTCCCACGGCGCGTCGTCCTGCGTCAGCCCGATGCGCTCGACCTGACTCGCGGTCAGGCGCGCGCTCCACGTGCGGCCCAGCCACGAGCGCGCCGGAACACTCGCGTTCCATTGCGTGAGCCATTCGGGCAGGGCTGCGGCGTACGCCGTCGACGTCGTGAACGACGCGTCGACGTCGTCGACGTAGATCGCGAAGTCGGGGCGCTTGCCGCCGAGCATCACGGCCGAGCGTCCCTTGGTCGCGACGGTGACGACGTGCGCGCGCGCATCGGCCGCTTTCAGCCAATCGCCGAGGCCGTCGACGAGCAGGTCCTTCGACGAGTAGCCGGTCTTCTTGCTCGTGAGACTCTTCGCGTCGGGATCCGATCCCGCGCGCGGGAAGCGATCGCCGACCTTCAGCGTGTTCGAGATGATGCCGTGGTGCGACGGATGCGAGCCCGTGCCGATCGTCGCGTGTCCCGGCGCCGTCGACGTGATCGCGTGGAGTTGACGTGCGTTGGTGCAAAGCAAGCCGTCGTCGACGAGGCGCGCGAGTCCGCCGCGCAGGAACGGCGCATAGCGTTCGAGGTAGTCGGCGCGCATCTGGTCGACCACGAGCACGACGACGAGGCGCGGTCGCTTTGGAGCTGCATCGCTGGAGGCCAACGCCGACGAGGCGAACACGGTGAAGGCCGCGAGCGTCGCGAACGAGAGTCCCATCACTGCGCCCACGTGATCGTCGACATCATGCTTTGGGCCCAATAGCGCGCCCATGCCGCGAACGCGCGCCCGGCGTCGACGTCGGCCTGGACCAGTCGACCGTTGTTGGTCCAGTCGAGATCGAGGGCGATCGCGCGGTCCGGATCGACGATCGCGGCGACGAGGCGCGTGGTCTTCGGTTCGGTGGTCAGCACGACCCAGGGCTCGTCACCGCTGATCGCGCGGCGCTCGACGCTGCCGTCGGCGAAGCGGAGTTCGACCGTGGTCGGGATCGGCAGCGTGCCGAGGTTCCGCACGAGGACTTCGCCGACGTAGGAGATCGCCTCACCCGACGGAACGGTCGGTTCGCGCACCGACACGCCGAGACGGCGCAGGATGCGATCGGACAGCGTCGGAGCGGGGGGAGCTTGCGGGAACGATGCAGGCATCGGATCGCCGGGCCGCGCTTGGCGCGCGAATCCCGCCGCCGGTTCATGGCGCTCGCAGCGCACCTCCGCGATCGCCCAGTCGACGACGTCGCCGTGATGGACCGCGCGCTCGACGAACTTCGCCAGACGGCCTTCGGTGCGCGCGTTCACCAGCGCGATGAAATCGGTTCCCTTCGGGTGCGAGAACGCGCGCGTGCGCGCCCATTCACGCAGGATCGCGTCGAAGGCCGACTGCCCGAGCGCGCCTTCGAGCGTGCGCAGGAACAACGCCGGCTTCGAGTACGCGGTCGCGCGATAGCCGTCCCGATCGCCGGCGCGCAGGACGTCCCACGACGGCGTGTCGAGCACCGTGTCGTGCGCGAACGGCGCGTAGCTCGCCATGCGGTCGCGGAAGCGGTCGCCGGCGCGCCCTTCGAAGCGCAGCGTCGGCGTGTCGAATCCGAACAGCTTGCGGCCTCGCAGGCGGAACGGGCTGGTCTCGTAGCCTGCGACGTGCGCGAGCAGCGAGCCGTGGTCGAGCAACGGTTCGAGCACGAGCGTGCGATCGAGCAATCCCCAGCCGCGCGCCTCCGCCGCGTCGTTGCGCCAGAAGTCCGCGAGGATGCGATTCTGGACGTAGGTCGTGAAGCCCTCGTCGAGCCACGCCTCCTCGAACTCGTTCGTGGCCACCATGCCCTGGAAGTACTGGTGCACGAACTCGTGGATCGTGACGCTCGACGGCGCCTCGGAGCGCGACCGCAACCACGGCAGAGCTTCGGGCGCGCTCGCGCTGATCGTGAACAGCATGGGGTATTCCATGCCGCCGCCCTGGCCCATCGGCGTGACGTCGATGACCAGCCGCGGGTACGGGTACGGGAACAGCTTCTCGCCGGTCCACTGCAGCGCGAACTTCACGGAATCGAGCGTGAGTTGCGCCTTTTGCTCGAGGAACGGCTGGTTCAACAGCACGATCTCGGGCCCGCCCGGCAGCGTTTCGCGATGCACGACGAAGTGCGGATCGGCGCACCACGCGAAGTCGTGTACGGCGGCTGCGCGATACGTGACCGAGCGCATGCCGTTCGCGGCGTCGACGGTCTCAGGACCCGGGACTCCGGTCGCGTCGACGACGTAGCGCGTCGGCGTCGTCAGCGTGACCGTGTAGTCCCCGAAGTTCGCCATGAACTCCGACGGATTGCGGAACGGCCAGTCGACGAAGCGATCGTCGACGTGCGCGCACGGCTTCGGGAACCACTGCATCACGTCGAGGTGGTCGCCGGTCTTGCCCATGCGCGCGACGGTGCGCGGCAGCTTGGTCTCGAACGCGATGACGAACGTGAACGACTCGCCCTGCGCCAGCGGCTTGGTCAACGTCACGCGCATCAGCGATTCGTCGATCGCGGTGGCCGCGGCGAGGTCGGCCCCGGCGCCGTCGGCGATCGAGACGATGCGCAGGTAGCCGCCGTCGCGTTCGCCACGCTCGAGGATCGCGTCGCGTGAGCGACCGTCCTTCACCCACGCGGTGTCGGTGCGCGACCACGCGTTCGGATAGAGGTGGAACGGCACGACCGTGACCGGACTCGGTTGCAGGTTCGTGAACGTGATCGTCGCGGTGCACGCCAACGTCTTGGTCGCGTCGTCGAGGCGCGCCACGATCTCGAACCGATTCGGGAACGGTCCGGTCGGCAACGTCGGCACCGGCACGTCCTGCGCGCCGGCGAAGGAACCCGCGAAGAGGCCGGCGACGGCGACGGCGAGCGCGAGGCGTCCGTTCCTGCGATGGTCAACGCGCATGGGAGTCTCCTTCCGAACCCGGATCCTCGTCGACCACGGCGTAGCCGCGGATCGGGTCCATCCGTTGCGTGGGCGCGCGATCGCGCTTCGGATCGGGCTCGAGCGGCGCGATGTAACGCATCGGCGCTTGACCGCGCGGCAGCAGCGCCAACGTGCGATGGATGCGCAGCAATCCCGCGATGCGTTGCAAAGATCGCGACCTGCTGCAGTCCGATCGCGATCAGCGCGAGCAACACCACGGCGACGCCGTACGTGAACTCGGGGTTCCAGTACCAGCCGAAGCGTTCGAGCGGCCGCACCAGCGCATCGGGGGACAGTTGCGCGACCAACGCGCCGAGCGAGAACACCGTGAGGAAGAACAGCGCTGCGGACAGCGCGTAGTACAGCAGCATCGTGAACGGATGGCGGAACGCGAACGCGATGCTGCGGACGTACGCACGCAGGACCGACGTCTCCTCGTCGACCACGGCGCGCACGCGCGCGAGCTGCAGCGGAGCGAGGACGAGCAGCACGAACAGCACGACGAACACGATCGTCTTGCCATGCAACAACGCGGTCAGCGTCCACGCCGAAGCCGCGTTCTGCAGCGGACCTTGGACCAGTGCCGTGATCCCGCGTCCGGCCAGGTCGTTGATCTCGGCGAGCGCGACGGCGACCGCCGCGGCCGGCAACAGCGCCAGCACGAAGAAGCGGAAGCGGCGGCCACACTGCGCGAAGAACGCCATGAAGTTCTGCAGGTTGCTCGGGTTCGCGAGGCCGGAGTAGACGCCGCCCAGGATGAACGTGGCGACGAACAGCGCGAGGATGCGCAGCGGACCGATCTGCGCATCGCCGAGTCCGACCAGGACGTCGTTCACGCGCAGCCAGTCGGCGACCAACGCTTCGTCGAATCGCTCGAGCAAGCCGCGTGCGAACGGCGACCATTCGGCCGACGCGCGGATCGAGTCGGTCAGCGCGGCCGACCACGCGCAGCCGAATGCGGCGTTCACGACGAAGAGCATGAACAGCAGTCGCAGCGAGGTCAGGCCCCGCAACAGACCGACGAGGAAAGCACGGAGGGCGAGCATCGGAGTTCCCGGCGGTTCGCGAAGACCGGGACTGTAACGCGGCGACGGGGCCGACGGTCACGGCCTCTCGCAAGTCCATGCATGGAGCGAACGCGGCCGTCCACGGACTTCGCAGTCCCCCGAACTCCTGACAGAATCGTGAACTTCGTTTTAGACTCCCGCGCTCGACCTCCCCAACTCCCGACCCCGAACCCGACCATGCTCAACACACTCATCCGCACGCTCCCCGGCGGCCGCCGCGTCGTTGCCTTGAATCCCGGCAAGCGCGTGCTGTTCCTCACCAAGGACACGAACCTCGTCCGCCGTCAGTTGGCCGGTGAGTTGAACTTGCGCATGAAGGACGTGCGCGCCGAGGACCTACTCGACGACATCAACACCGACGTGATGACGCCGGCTTGGGTGTGCTTCCGCCATCGACCCGAGGACATCGCGCTCGACGCGTACGCGGGGCTGTTGGACGCGGCGGGACAGCGCGTGTTCGGCACGCGTGCTCTGCTCGACGGCAACTTCGAGGTGATCGTCTCGGGCCAGCGCAAAGGGACGGGGAGTTCGCGCGAGACCGCGGCCCAGTGCGAGAAGTGGTCCGGGATCGGACTCGCGGTGGCGCATTCGTTCGCGCCGATCCACGCGCGCAACAACATCAATCTCGGACAGCTCATGGGCTCGTACGAGCAGCTCGCGCGCTTGCAAGCCGGCGAGGCGATCCCGCTCGAGGAGTTCACCGCGCACTTCGACCCCGTCACGCGCGCGATCCTCGAGTCGGGCGGCTTGTTCCCGTTCTCGGAGCAAGTGAAGAAGGGCGTGATCAAGGTTCCGGCGCCATCGACGATGCCGCAACCGCTGACGATGGCCGAGAAGATCCTGCGCACGAAGCTCGTGAACGGCGATCCGAAGCACACCAGCGTCCAACCCGGCGATTGCCTGCTCGTCAAGGTCGACGGCGGCTACAGCCACGAGTTCACGACGGCGCAGGTGCACGACTTCCTGATCCGCGAGTACGGACCGAACTACCGCGTGCAGAACCCGTCGAAGTTCGCGGTGTTCGAGGACCACCTCTATTACGCCGACGGCGTCAAGCGCATGGTGCCGTTCCTGCCGCAGATCCAGACGCTGCGCGACTTGCAGCGCGAGTTCCAGCGCCATACCGGCGTGCGCGATTACTCGGTGAAGAACGGCGTGTCGCCCGGCATCTGCCACCAGGTCGCGCGCGAGCAGTTCGTCGATCCCGGTGATTTCATCCAGGCGACCGATTCGCACACCTGCATGGGCGGCGGCTCGAACGCGTTGACGTGGGGCGTCGGCGCCACGGAGTACGCGGGGCTCGTCTACGCCGGCTTCACGTTCGTGATCGTGCCGGAGTCGATCCGCTTCGAACTCACCGGAGCGTTGCGTCCGGGCGTCACCGCGAAGGACGTGATCCTGTTCATCCTGCGCGAGTACGCGACGAAGGAGCTCACGCTCGATCGCGTCATGGAGTTCGGCGGGCCGGGCTTGGCGACGCTCGACATGGACGAGCGCGCGACGTTGACGAACATGGCCACGGAGTGCGCCGCGAAGAGCGGCGTCTGCGAAGGCGACGAGCGCACCGCGCAGTGGATCGCGAAGCGGCGCGCGACCAGCCCGGAGTCGGTGGCCGCGAAGTTCGTCGCACCCGATCGGGGCGCGCGCTACCACGGCGGCGTGCACACGATCGACCTCGGCTCGATCGAACCGATGGTCGCGACGCCCGGCGATCCGACCTACGGCGTCGAGATCGCGACGTTGAAGGACGTGAAGATCGACATCGCCTATGCCGGTTCGTGCACCGCGGGCAAGGAGACCGACGTCGACTTCTACGCGCAGGTGTTGCGCGAAGCGCTCGCGGCGGGCAAGCGCGTCGCGACCGGCGTGCGCATGATCATCCAGTTCGGCTCGGAGTCGGTGCAGCGCTACGCGCGCGAGCGGGGCTACCTCGACGTGTTCGCGCAGGCGGGCGTCGAGGTCATCAATCCCGGCTGCGGAGCGTGCATCGGGTGCGGTCCTGGCGTGTCGGACACGAAGGAACAGGTCACGGTCAGCGCGATCAACCGCAACTTCACGGGGCGCTCGGGGCCGGGTCAGCTCTACCTGGCGTCACCGACCACGGTGGCCGCGAGCGCGGTGGCGGGCCGAATCGTCGCGTATCGCGAGGGGATGTTCGTGGAGCGTTGACGGAGCGTGAACCGATCGAGCGGTCGTTGCTCAGGACAGCGACGCGCGTCGCGGTGCTCGGCCGAGATCACGCACGGTCGAGTTCACCGCGCGGCGAGCCGGAATGCCCGGCGTAGTCGATCGCGTGCGCGGACGCCCGCGCGCTGAGCGGCCTCGTGCGTGATGCCGAGTCGGCGCGCCTGTTCCTCGAGCGGGATGCCCTCGGTGGCCCACTCCACGAGCCGGCGATCCCGCTCGGGCAGTGCCGCGAGGACGCGCACCACGAGATCGAGGTGTTCGCGCCGTTCGGCGTGCGTGTACGGTCCCGGAGACTTCGCGCTCACCTGGACGGCCGCGCCGTCGCGTGCGTCGGCGACGTCGGACACGGTGAGGCGGAGGACCGCGGCGCGTCGCCTCTTCAGCGCGGACCAGTAGTCGATACGGTCGGCGATGACCGATCGTGCGATGGAGAACAACCACGCGCGCGAAGCCTCGTCGCCGATGACGACGAAGCGCTCGCGCTCGGCGAGCACCCGGACGTGGATCGCGGACACGACGTCGTCCAGCGACTCGAACCGCAGGAGCGAACGAGAGTGGGCCGATGCGAAGCGCCGCAAAGCGTCGCCGTGCTCGGTCAACAGCGCGTCGAGCGGATGCTCGGGCGTCATCGCCGACCCTCGGTCGGGACCAGCACGACGCGGAATCCGAACGCGGGGTCGGGGTCGTCTTGCATCGCCGCGTGGCGGAGGTCGAGCCGGAATGCGGCGGGATTGCCGTCGAGCCACGACCCGCCGGCCAGCGCGCGCTCCGGACCACCGTCGTCGAACGCCGGAGGTTCGAGCCACTCCATCGCGCTGCCTTGCAAGTCGCGGACTCCGAAGGCCGACTCGTCGAGGACGTAGGAGCCGATCGGTTCCGTGGTCCGGCCGCGGCCCGAGACTCGTGACTTCTGCCAGTCCTGGCGCCACGTGTAGCCATGCACGTACGGAGCCGGACCGCCGTAGATCGCCGCCTGGATGAACTCGTGGAACGTCGGCAGAGCGAACTCCATTCCCGCGGGTGCCGCTCGCGTTCGGCGTAGCCACGCGACGTACGCGCTCGCGTCGTTCCAACTCACACCGATCGCCGGATGGTCCGGCCCGCAACCGGTCGGCAAGCGTGTCCCATCGTCGACCGAACGCCACGTCGATCCGTCGGGGACGTGACCCGATGCGTCGAGGAACGTGCGGAACTCGGCACACGTGACTTCGAAGCGGCGGATCAGGAACCCCGGGTGCGGATCGTCGACCCACGCCTCGCACGGGATGCGCACGAAGCCCGCGGGAGTCGTGCCCTCGCGCTGCAACACGAGCCGCACGCGGAACAGTCCGCCATGGTTCATCGCGAACGGGAGTCGCAAGGTCTCGTGACCAGGTGCCGTCGCGACGAGCAGGTACGACGCGAAGTGCAGGGCCAGCCCTGTGCCCTGTTCGATCCGCGTCTCCGGTCGGAGCAGCGCCGCGGCTGCGGTCGCTCGCATCGACACGCCGGTCGTCGTGACGACGTCTCGCCGCGATCCGGCGCGGAACAGCGCGAGTCGTGTTCCGGCCGCGACGACCGCATGCTTCGCGCCGGAGTCGTTCGCGACGGGAGCGCCGTCGAGCGCGACGATGGCATCGTCGAGTTCCAGATCCGGTGTCGAGACTTCGGGTACGAGGACCGTCGTACCCGGTTCCAAGACGTCGCTGCCCGTCAGGCTCACGGGGACCATGCGAGCGTCGCCGCCCGAGACTCGCGCGGACAACGGGACGAGACGCAGCAGATGGACTTCGGCGTGTCCGGGATCCGCGTCGACCTCGAGCGTGCCGACGCCGGCAGCGCCCGGATCCGCGGTCCTTGTCAGCGCATCACGGAACTCCTCGGAGTCGGCGAACTCGCCGCGGCGCGCGGCCTCGACGAAGCGCAGGTACTCGAGTCGATTCCGCGCCACGCCGACGTCGATGTTCGGATCGAGTTCGCGCGCTTGCGCGAGGCGGTTCTCGACGAATCGGAGGAGTTCGTCGCGCCGCGGCGCGTACTCGGCGAGCACGAGGTCGGCTTGCGCCGCCAGGGTCCGCTCGCGTTCGCCGAGCCAGCGCCACTGTTGCGTCCGTTCGAATCCCTTGCGGCGCAAGAAGGCATTCGCGGCGGAAAGCGCCGCGGGGACGTGCGCTTCGATCGCGTCCTCCGCCGACTCCACGAGAGCACGCGCTTCGACGGCGGCCTGGCGCGCGTTGGAGCGTTCGATCCAGCCTGCGATCGGACCGACCAGCGCGCCGACGGTGAGGACCGCGCTCAGCAAGGGCCGGCGTCGCGTTGCGCGCAGCAGTCGCCGAAACGGATTCGGTGGACGCACGCTGATCGGTCGCCATTCGAGCACGGCTTCGAGATCGCGTGCGAGCGCCGCGGCATCGGGGTAGCGGCGCAACGGGTTCTTCTCGATCGCGGTCGCCACCACCAGCGCGAGGTCCCGAGGTACGTGCGGCGCGATGCGTCCGAGGTCGGGGAGCGGATCTTGCAGGACCGAGCGGAACACGGCTTCGATCGAGTCACCATGGAACGGGGGAGCGCCCGTGAGAGCCTCGTACAGCGTGATTCCGAGGGAATAGACGTCGGTCCGTGGCGTGACCTCGCCGCGCGACGCGTCGATCTGCTCGGGTGCGGCGTACGCGGGTGAGCCGACGAACGAGCGCGTGATGGACGGCGCGGTGCCGTCGACGTCCCGCGCCAGTCCGAAGTCCATCAGCACCACACGGCCGTCGGCGGCGATCCGGATGTTGTCGGGCTTCACGTCGCGATGGACGATGCCCTCGCGATGGACGACGTCGAGTGCATGCGCGAGATCGGCGGCCCAACGGACCAGGGTTCGGACCGGGATGGGTTCTGCGTTCGACTTCGCGCGCGCGAGGCGCTGCGACAGCGTTTCGCCGTCGACGAGTTCGAACACGAGATAGACCACACCCTCCTGCTCGCCGAGGGCATGGAGTCCGACGATGTTCTCGTGCCGCACTCTGGAGAGGGCGCGCGCCTCGCGCATCAAACGGACCGATCCGAGCAACGACTGGCGCAACTCGGGCCGCAGGATCTTCAGCGCGACTTCGCGTCCGAGCGGCATCTGCTCGGCGCGGTACACGAGTCCGGATCCACCCTCACCGAGTGGCTCGAGCAGCCGGAATTCTCCCAAGCGTTGGAACGGCAGGCCCGATTTCGCCGCGCGCGGGTTGCCGGGCTTCGACAGCGCGGCGAGTGCTCGCAAGCGCCGATGCAGCTCCGAATCGAGGGCATCGTGCCGGGCACAGTACGCGTCGACGTCCTCGGCCGATCCCGCCAGCGCGCGGTCGAGCCAGGCGTCGTAGAGCCGTTCTTGCGCAGTCGATAGGTCCGATCCCACGGTCGGAGTGTACGGCGCGACCCGCTCGATGCGCTGCCGCGGACTGGGGCATCGTCACAGCGGGCCGCGGTGGCATCCGCGGAATGGGTTGCGGTTTCCGTGTCTGCCGTGCGCGATTCCTCCGATCCACGAGTCCGACCGGTGCCGTACCGCGCGCCGAAGCTCCTGGAGTGCTCAGCCCATGAAGTCGAAGACGTTCGGACCCGCCGGCTTGATCATCGCGCTCGTCCTCCCCGCGCTCGCGATCGCGCAGAGCAGAGAACCATTCCAGCGCGTCGACTCCGGGCTTCCGCCGTTCGGCGCCGGCGGCTTCGGTTCGAACGCGGTGGGGCTCTACGACGTCGAGGGCGATGGCTTCGACGACTACGCGATCGCCGCACCGAACTTCGTCCACTCCGGCGGCATGGGGCGCGTCTTCGTCATTTCGGGGCGCACTGGGTCGGTCATGGTGACGCTCGACGGCACGACCTCGGGAGCCGCGTTCGGCACCGGGATCGCTGCCGTCGGGGACGTCGACGGCGACGGTGTCCAGGAGATCGCGGTCAGCGCTCCAGGAGCCGATCCGCCCGGAAAGTTGAACGCAGGGAACGTGAGCTGCTACTCGGGCGCGACCGGCGTGGTGCTGTGGAGCGCCGACGGAGCTGCGGCGTTCGACGAGTTCGGCACGACGATGTGCGCGTTGAACGACACCGACGCGGACGGCGTCCTCGAGTTGGTCGTCGGCGCGCCGAAAGCCGACCCGCCCACGAAGCCGAGTGCCGGCCGATTGCATTTCCTCCGCGGCGACTCCGGTGTCGAGTTCGGTTCGGCCGACGGACCTCTCGGCGGGATCGAGCTCGGCACGGCGTTGGCCGGTCGACGCGAGACCGGGCTCGTCTATGCCGGGACTTGGAACGGCGCGGTCTACTCGGTGCAACTTCCGACGAGCGGCTCGACGACACCGATGCTGTTCGTCGCGGCGCCGGCCGGCGTGGCCGACGATGCGTCGATCGCCCTCGTGAATACGGGCTCGAACTCCGTTCCGAACTGGTTGGTCGCGATCGGTTGGTATCTGGCCGATCCAGGCGGAGTGTTGAATGCGGGACGAGTCGAACTCCGCGGTGCGTCGGGTGGGGCCGCGTTGGCGACGTTCGACGGAGTGTCCCTCGGTGAAGGGCTCGGTCGTCGGCTCAGCCACGTGGCCGACGCCGATGGGGACGGTGCCGAGGAGATCGCCATGGCGTCGGGAGTGGCCGGTGATCCGTTCGACCTCAGGATCCGCGTCGCGACCGCGACCGGGACGGTCGTCGACGACGTGGTTCGCGAGTACGGCGCGCTCGTGCTGACGACGATCCGCGACGTCAGTGGCGACGGCCGCGGAGAGTGGATCACGACGATCGCGTCCGGTGTCGCCTCGATCTTCGAAGCGACCGTGTTCGCGCGGGGCCTGGTTGTGTCGAGTTCCGGCGTGGACGCTGGCGGCAATCTCGCGTCGACATTCTCGATCGACCTCGGGCCCGTTCGTGCGGGCAACGTCTACGTCCAAGCGTGGAGCTTGTCCGGCGCGGCACCCGGCGTCGCTGGGGTCTCCGTCGGTGCTCCGCTGGTTCCGCTGAACCCCGATGCTCTGACGCTCGCGTTCCTGCAAGTGCTCAATTCGGCGATCCTGCCGGGCCACCTCGGCGTCCTCGATGCGGCAGGCCGAGCGTCGTCGGCGTTGAACTTGCCGGCGCCGGCGGTCGGAGCACTGAGCGGACTCGAACTCACGACGTGCGTCATCGCGGCGGATGCGTCCTCGATCGTGCGTGGCGTGAGCACACCTGTGACTCTGGACCTCCCGTGATGGGATGCTCGCGTGGACCCGACTCGGCGGTCGAAGTCGACGTCGGCGGGGTCGCGGATGACGATCTCGTCATCGAACGCGGAGTCCCCGTCGCGGACTGGGGCGCCGCCGCCGAGCGGACTCGTCCGTGCGGGATCGAAGAGCGCACGCCGCAGCGCCGTTACTTCGAGCGCGGCGGGCACCTATCGGGCTGATTCCAAAAGGGCGCCTGGGTAACCTTCGCGCCCTTTCGTCGAACATCCCGCCGGAACCCACCATGAAGAAAACGCTCGCATCGCTCGGCGCGGCCGCGCTGACGATCTGTCTGACCCAATCCGCATGGGCCGCTGAGGCCGCCACGAGCGCCGCCAACGCCGATGCTCCCGCGGTGGGCGGGATCCGCATCGAGTTCTTCCTGTTCGCGCTCACGCTGCTCGGCGTCGCGCTGTTCCACCACAAGACACTTCAGATCGCCGTCGGCGGCATGGTCGCGATCTCGCTGTACAAGACCTTCTTCGTCGAAGGCTTCGACATCGGTCACCAGTTCGCGCACGAGTGGTCGATCCTGACCAACCTGTTCGGTCTGCTGGTCGGCTTCGCGTTGCTCGCCGAGTTCTTCAAGGAATCGAGGATCCCCGAGTTGCTGCCGCGCTACCTGCCCGACGACTGGAAGGGCGGGTTCGTGTTGCTGTGCCTCGTGTGGATCCTGTCGTCGTTCCTCGACAACATCGCGGCCGCGATGATCGGCGGGACGGTTGCCGGCGTGGTGTTCAACAAGAAGGTCCACATCGGCTTCCTCGCGGCGATCGTCGCGGCGAGCAACGCGGGTGGCGCGTGGTCGGTCGTGGGTGACACCACGACGACGATGATGTGGATCGGCGGCAAGTCGCCCGCGGACGTGTTCCACGCGATCGTGCCCGCGGCCGTCGCGCTGCTCGGCTTCGGCATCATCGCCGCGAAGCAGCAGGATCGGCATCAGCGCATCCAGAAGGACGCCAGTTCGAGCGTGAAGATCGACGGTGTCTACGTCGGCATCGTCGCGTTGATCCTCACGTTCGCGATCGCGATGAACACGGCTGCGACGAAGTTCGGCTGGGATCTGCCGGCCGCGGCGATCGGCGTGTGGGCCGCGATCCTGATCGGCGCGCTGATGCGCAAGCCGGCGTGGCACGAGGTGCCTGGAGCCGTGAAGGGCTCGATCTTCCTGCTGTCGCTCGTGATGTGCGCGTCGATGATGCCGGTCGAAGAGCTGCCGGCCGCATCGTGGCAGACCGCGTTCGGACTCGGCTTCGTGTCCGCGGTGTTCGACAACATCCCGCTGACCGCACTGGCGTTGAAGCAGGGCGGCTACGACTGGGGCGGACTTGCGTACGCGGTCGGCTTCGGTGGTTCGATGATCTGGTTCGGATCGTCGGCGGGCGTGGCGCTGTCGAACATGTACGCCGAAGCGAAGTCGGTCGGCCAGTGGCTGAAGCACGGCTGGCACGTGACGCTCGGCTACGTCCTTGGCTTCGTCGTGTACATGCTCGTCCTCGGCTGGCACGCGCACGAGATCCACTGATTGCTCGGGCCGCATGGCCCGACGCCCGCTCGGGCGTCGAGGCGAGGTGGGGGCCATCGGCCCCCACACCCCCTCGTTCGACCGCTCGCGGTCGAACGACCAAAGGGGGGCTTCACAAACGAGCGAAGCCCCCCTTTGGGAACCCCCGCGCCCTTGAGTCGCGCGTGAGACTTCACGCGAAGGGACGTCGAGAACGGGCTCTCGGAGCGGCCGCTCGCCTTCTCACAAGGGCGCAGGGGTGGCTTGTCGAGGGCGTGAGTGGCGACCCCTGTCCATCTCACCCAAGGTGACGTACTGACGAGACGTGTAGAGCGGATCGCCACAGCTGCGGCGGGCTGCTGAATGGCCGCAGCGAGAGCCCGTTCTCGACGTCCCTTGGCGAAGGAGTGGTTACTCGGGCACGCGCGAGCTTGAACCCGAGGGAGAACTTCGGGTCGCGCTTCGCGCTCCGCGGTAGCGATTGAAGGTGTGGGGACAGAGCAGATGAGGGGACTGTCCCCACCCGAGATCGACGGCCATGACGGGGACGGAGGCGCGTCTGTCCCCGATGTGTCCCCCGACGGCAACCTCGTCCAGGTGCCCCGTATTCACCAGGCGCGAGCTCCGCTCGCGGTACGAAAAGCGAAGCGCCCCCGCGCAGTCCCGTGCGATCCCGCGCAGTCCCGCGCAACCCCGTGCAATCCCGCGCCGCGTTCCCTCTCGCTCCCTCCGACATCCCCAACTCAGACCTTCTCAGGATCCTGTCCGCGCAGCATCGAGTTCCCGGTCCACGTCTCGAGTCGATTGATCTTCGCGGGACGGTCGAGTTCCTTGACGTCGAGCCGTCCGCCTTGCGCGAAGAACTCGATCGGGTTGTGCCACACGAGCTGCTCGAGCTTGGCGTCGTCGATGCCCGCTTGCTGCGCCTTCAGCACCGTCTTCGGCACCATCAGCGGGTCGGAGACTCCCCAGTCCGCCGCGCTGTTGATGACCATGCGTTCGACGCCGTACTCGAGCACGATCGCGACCATGCGCGCCTCGTCCATCTTCGTGAACGGGTAGATCGAGAAGCCCGACCAGCAGCCGAGTTCGCGCGTGATCTTGATCGTCTCCTCGTTGCCGTGGTCGAGCAGGACGCGCTCCATCGGGAACGCCAGGTCCTTGATGATCGCGATGCAGCGTTCGAAGCCCTTCTTCTTGTCGCGATGCGGCGTGTGGATCAGCACCGGCAGGTCGTGCTTGCGCGCGAGCTCCATCTGCTTGATGAAGAAGATCTCTTCCTTCTTCGTCTGATCGTCGAGGCCGATCTCGCCGACGCCGAGCACGGAGTCCTTCTCGAGGTAGCGCGGCAGGACTTCGATCACGGCGTCGTTGACGCGGTCGTCGTTCGCCTCGCGCGGATTCAGCGCCATCGTGCAGTAGTGGTGGATGCCGAACTGGCGCGCGCGGAAGCGCTCCCAGCCGATCAGCGTGTCGAAGTAGTCGACGAACGACCCGACGTTGGTGCGCGACTGGCCCAGCCAGAACGCCGGTTCGAGGACGGCACGGACTCCGGCCAGCGCCATGTGCTGATAGTCGTCGGTGATGCGGCTCAGCATGTGGGCGTGGGGTTCGAAGATGCGCATGGGATGGCTCCGCCGTGAGGAACGGCGCGGACTCGGGACGGGTTCGAAAGGGCGAGGAGTTTACGACAGGCGTGCGGTGTGGGGAACGGGCGGCCGGCTCGGCTCGACGCGAGACCCGTGTTTCTGCCGTGACGACGCATGCGATGTGGGCTCACGGAACAGCGAGGGGCGACGACTGCGCGGTTGAACCGGCGTGGTCGTCTCACGATCATGCGCGACGCGTGCTCCGTCGCGGGGCACTCCGATTCCCCGAGGGCTCCCCGTGCGAACGTCGTCGGACTTCCGCTCCGCGTTCGGCGCGGCGTTGCTCGGGGTCGCGGCCTTCGCCGCGGACGCGTCCGCAATGCCGGACCCGCCCGAGTCCGTCATCGAGCCGATCTCTCGCGTGTTCGACGTGCGCTCGTGGGGCGTCGAGGACGGTCTGCCCCACATCACGGTCACCGGCATCACCGAAGCCGACGACGCGTTCGTCTGGGTGACGACGTGGAACGGCGCGGCGCGTTTCGACGGCGCTTCGTTCCGCCGCTTCACGCGCCAGACCGCGCCGGAAGTGACGAACGAGCACTTCACCTTCGCGTTCGCCGACCGCAGGGGGCGCGTGTTCATCGCTTCGCTGGCGGAACTGCTGTTGCGCGAGAACGGGTACTGGAAGGTGTACCGCGGCCCCGAAGGTTGGCCCGGTGGTCGAGTCTGGTCCATCGCCGAAGACGCGGACGGCGTGATCTGGGCCGCGGTCGAAGACAAGACGCTGCGTCTCGTCGGCGAGAGTTGGAGCGAACCGCCGCCACCGCCGCTCGCGACCGACCGTGGTCGAACGTTCGTGACGACGATCGACGGGCGGTTGTACGCGTGGGACTCGGACACGCTGGTCCGTCGCGAGAACGACGGCTGGATCGCCGTCGAACGTGATGGTCCACTGGCCGGCACCGTGTTCGGCGTGGCCCCCGCGCGCGTCGGAGGCCTCTGGATCGCGACCGCCACGCACGTGGGTCGCCTCGTCGACGGTCGTTGCGTCGACGTCCGTCCGCTCCCGGATGCGCTGACGAACTCGCACGTCATCTTGCTCGACGAGGTCCACGGCGCGTTGTTCGCGGGCAGCTACGAGCACGGTCTCGTGGCGTGGCTCGAGGACGGTCGCATGCTGTGGGACCGCGGCGACGACGCCGCCTCGGGCTTGCGTCACGCGTCGATCACCGCGCTGTTCCAGGACAGCAATGGTCAGGTGCTGGTCGGCACGACCGGCGGCGGACTCGCGCGGTTGAAGCGGCGGCGCGTGTCGATCTTCGATGCCAAGGACGGGCTCGGCCAGAACGTCATCTCGATGCTGCGCCCGGATCGCGATGGACGCTTGCTCGTCGCGAGCTGGGGGTCGGGCGTGACTTGGTTCGATCGCGGCCGATTCGCGCCGCCGCTCGACATTCCCGCGAATGCGGCCGACTCGAACGCGTGGATCAACGCCGCCGTGCGGACGCGCGCGGGTGATCTCTGGGTCGCGCCGTACGCCGGCAGTCTGTACCGCATTCCCGCGGGCGGCGATCTCGTGCCGCGCGCCGTCCTCGTCGAAGGCGTCGCGAACGGCAACGTGTCGTTCATGGCGGAAGACGGCGATGGCGTGCTGTGGGGTTCGTCGGCGAGCGCTCTGCTGCGCATCACGGACTCGGGCGCCCACCAGGTCGATCGCGCTTCGCTGCCGTGGGATGCGGACATCCAGTCGCTCGGCGTCGATGCGAGTGGTCGCCTCGTGGTCGGTACGGCGGGTGCCGGCGTGTGGCGTCGATCCGGCGATGCGTTCCAGCGCATCGGCCCGATCGAGCTCGAGCGCACGACCGTCCACTCCCTCGCGACGAGCGCCGACGGCACGCTGTGGGTCGGCCTCGAGAGCGGAGCACTGGCCGCGATCACCGAGTCCGATTCGTTCGTGTACCAGTCCGCGCACGGACTGCCTCGCGCGGCGATCGTCGGCTGCGTCGACGATCTGCGTGGAGTGTTGTGGATCGCGTCCGCGGCCGGTCTGGTCCGCGTCCCGTTCGCGTCGCTCGAAGCCGTGCGCAACGGCACGGCTTCGAAGCTCGAGGTCACGCCGCTCACGCGCTCCGACGGAATGGAGACCATCGACTGTCGCACCAGCGGCGAGCCGCGCGCGGTGCGCACCGATGATGGTCGGTTGTGGTTCGCCACGGTCCACGGCGTGGCGATGGTCGATCCGACCCGCTTCCGACGCAACGTGCGCGAGGCATTCGCTCACGTCATCGAACTCAGCGCCGACGGCAAACGCCTGTGGCCCGAGCCGATCGACGGCGTGACCCAGGTGACCGCGCCGCCGGGAACGCGACGCATCGAACTGAACTTCGCCGCACCGAACCTGTCGGCGCCCGAACGCCTGCGCTTCGAGTACCGCTTCTCGCCCGACTCGGAATGGCGCGATGCGGGCAACTCTCGCAAGGTCGTGCTCGAGGACGTCGAGCGCCCGGTGTACGAGTTCGAAGTCCGCGCCGTGAACCCCGACGGTGTCCGCGCGACGCGCTGGCCGAAAGTCCACATCGGGGTCGACCGCTTCTACTGGCAGTCGCGCTGGTTCCAGGTGCTGATCGTCTGTGGCCTCGTGGTCGGCGCGGGCGGCGCGATGTTCCTGCTGCAAAGCCGTCGCGTGGCGCAACACCGCGAACGCCTGACTCAAGCGCGCGAGTTGTCGCGCGAGCGCGAGCTCGCCCGCCGCGCGGTCGCGGCCCTCAGCGAGACCTTGCAGCTCGTCATCGACGCGGCGCCGGCGAGCATCGGTTATCTCGATCGCGAGCTGCGCTTCCGCTGGGTGAATCGCGCGTACGCCGATTGGCACGGTTCGGCGCGCGACGCGATGCTCGGTCGCACGTTGGACGAGGTAGTCGGCACGAAGCGCGCGCAACGGACGGCGGCACTGTTGCGTCGGGCGCTGGCCGGCGAGACCGTGCGCGAGGAGCACGCGGCGGCCGAGGACGGCGGCGTCGACGGCGGTCGGCTCGAATCCCTGCTGGTCCAGGACCGCGCGCCCGACGGCTCGGTGGCCGGCGTGGTGCACTTCATCGTCGACGTGTCGGACCGGCGCCGTGCCGAGCGCGAGCGCCTGGAACTCGAACGCAAGCTGCAAGAAACCGCGCGCCTCGAGAGCCTCGGCGTGCTCGCCGGCGGAATCGCCCACGACTTCAACAACATCCTGACCGGCATCCTCGGATCGGCGAGCCTCGCGCGTCTCGACGTGTTGCCGGATTCGAGCGTGGCTCATCTGCTGGCCGAGGTCGAGCGTTCGGCGGAGCGCGCGGCCGAACTCTGTCGGCAGTTGCTCGCGTACTCGGGGCGTGGTCGCTTCGACATCCGCACGCTCGATCTCAGTCGCTTCGTCGAGGAGACCGCGAAGCTGATCCGCGCGTCGATCTCGAAGACGGTCGAGGTCGACCTCCGCTTGGCCGAGCGCTTGCCCGCCGTGTCCGCCGACGTGGTGCAGTTGCGCCAAGTCGTCATGAATCTGCTGATCAACGCGGCCGAATCGATCGGGGACCGGCCCGGCCGCGTCGTGGTCTCGACCGCGGAGCGTATGTGGACGCCGGGAGAACTCGCGACGTTCCGCCTGCCGCCGCCGCGTGGTGCCGGACGGTACGTCGTGCTCGAGGTCGAGGACGACGGCTGCGGCATGGACGACGCCACGCGCGCGCGCGTGTTCGAGCCGTTCTTCACCACCAAGTTCACCGGCCGCGGGCTCGGCATGTCGGCCGTACTCGGCATCGTGCGCGGGCACGGCGGCGGCATCCGCGTGCTCAGCGCGCCGGGCCGCGGCAGCACGTTCACGGTCCTGCTCGAGCGGAGCGGTGCACCGGCGGAGCCGCCGCCTGCGGTCGTACGCAACGACGTCACGCATCGCGGCAGCGGGACGATCCTCGTCGCCGACGACGAATCGTCGGTCCGCACGGTCGTGGTGCGTGCACTGCAAGGTCTCGGCTTCCGCGTCGTCGAAGCCGAGGACGGAGCCGCTGCGGTGGAAGCGTTCGCCGCGCGCGCCGACGAGATCGATCTCGTCGTCATGGACCTCGAGATGCCGAAGCTCGGCGGAGCCGCCGCGATCCAACGCATGCGCGCGCGGCGCACCGACCTGCGCGTGCTCGTGATGAGCGGACACAGCGTTGCCGACGTCGGTGCGCTCGCGGCCGACGCGTTCTTGCACAAGCCGTTCACGATCGGCGTGCTGCGCGAACAGGTCTTCGCGGTCCTGCGCGGCGCCGTGCGCAAGACCTGAACGCGCCCCGTCGGCGGCGGGTCGCCTCGATCAGCCTCGCGCGAGGATGCGTTCGATCGCGGCGCGGATCGGCGCGCGCGGTTCGCGGCGGACGTGCTCGGCGAGGAACGGCTCGAGATCCGCGCGCCGCAGTGCCGCGAGCCCGCGCACCGCCGCGAACCGCAACGTGTCGTCGCCGTGCTCGAGTCCGCCGAGCAAGCGCGCGACCGAGCCCTCGACCGGCGCGTACCCGATCAACACGTACGTGCCGGGCCACACCGCGCGACCCGCGGCTTCGCGTTCGGTCGCGAGGTCTTGCAGCATGCGCGAGAGTTCGGCGTTCGCGTGGGTCTCGACGTCGAACAGGCGCTCGATCGCGATGCCGATGAACGCGGCCTTCAGCAGCACACGGTTCACGCGCTGCTGCCCGACGTCGGGGTGCGCCGCGGCGCGCGCCGGCAAGTTGCCGTCGGCGACGAGGGCTTCGAAGTGCGGCTGCATGTTCGTGCGCTGCACTTCGTCGAGAAGGGCCGCCGTGGACGGTCCGAGCGGCAGCAGTTGCGCCGCGCGCAACACGATGACCCGCTCTTCGATGTCGCCGTGCGCGTGCAGGTCTTGCAATTCGGCGGGCGTGATCGGCGTCGATTCGAGCAGAGCCAGTCCGACCGCGTCGCAGACGCGCCACGCCGACAGTTCGACGATGGTCTCGCGCGCGCCGGTTTGCGCACGCGTGAAGCGACCCGGCGGCAGGCCCGCGCGACCGACGCGACGCGCGAGCGCGGGCAGGATCTCCGCGATGGCCTTCGCACCTTCGTTCGCGACGCGCTTCCTGGCCTCGTCGACGAAGCGACGCGCGGTTGCGTCGAGCATGGGGGAGACGCGATCGATCCAGTCCATGAACGGTCCTCGATGCGGGTGGACAACGGTGCGTCCGCGGCGCGCGGCGCAGGATCGTAATGGAACAAGACGGCGCCGCGACGGCCGAGTTCGAGGCTCGCTCGCGAGCGTTTCGTCGCAGGGGTTCGCCGCAGCCGCAACGCCGGGTGATGCCGAGAACGTGAATCAGTCGGGTTGGTTCACGTCCTCAGCGCGTGGCGTGGAACACGCCGTACTCGCCGACGTCCTCGATCTCGACGTGCCCGAAGCGCGCGCGCACGATTTCGGAGTGGTGCGTCCGCTCCTTGGCGACGAGCAACAGCGTTCCGCCGGGGCGCAGGCACCTGAACGCGTCGCCGACGAACTGCTCGGCGATGCGGAAGTTCGCGAAGTACGGCGGGTTCGTCAGCGCGAGATCGGCAGAGCCATCGGCCAACGCGAGGGCGTCGGGCGCGGCGACGATCGCGGTGTCGATCCCGGCACGCGAGGCATTGGCGCGCGCGAGTTCGGCAGCGCGCACGTTCGACTCCACGAGGACGGCGCGCGCCGATCCGCGCGCTCGCGCGACCGCGACGCCGAGGATCCCGATCCCCGCGCCGAGATCGAGCACGACCTCGTTCTCGCGCGGCGCGAGCGCGGCCAGGGCGCGGGACATCAGCAAGGCCCGCGTTCCACCATCGAGTCGGCCGTACGTGAACGTGCCGGGCCGCGACGCGAACGCGAGCGAGTGGCCGCCGTGCTCGACGAGGACGTCGTGGACGCGGTCCTTGGCGCGCACTTTCTTGTCGCCGCGCCGCGCGATGAACGCGACCCCGTCGTCCTTCGTCCGCAGGACGGCATCCGCCTTGCCGAAGACGTCGCGAACCACTTCCTTGACCCATTCGCCGTCGGCGTGATCGGTGATCGCGTACAGCGGCGCTCCCGCCGCCAGCACGAGCGCGGCTTGTTCGACGAGGTCGCGCGCGAGCTTGGCGTCGCCGCGCGCCGGGAACGGCAGGATCACGGCGGCGAACGGCGTGCCTTCGAACACGGCGTCCTCGCGATCGCCGGGATAACGCACGCCCGGCAGATCCGCTGCCGCCACGACCTCGACCGCGCTCGCGTCGTTCTGCGCGAGCACGGCCCTGGCACGCGCCGCCACGAACAGGTCGAGCTCGAAGTGACGAACGCGAACGTCCGGGAACACCGCGCGCACCGCGAGCGCGACCGCCGGCTCGGCCGAGAACCCGGTCAGGACGTCCCCCGTGAGTTGCTTCGGCAGGGCTTCGATCGCGAGGCGCGCGATCGGATGCAGGCCACGGCGCGAACGGAACGAGAGGGCGCCGCCGCGGAGGGATTGCGTGGTTTCGGCGTTCTGGGGGTTGCCGAGGACGAACGAGGCGGGGGTCATTGCGGTGAGGGTAGCGCGGGCGCTCGGGGATGGGAGGACGAGGGATGGGAGGGGAGCGAGGGGTTCAGGGACTGACCCCGCAGCGGGGTCTGTCCCCGTCATGCGTTCGCGTTCCGTCGCGGGGACAGACGGGGGACGCATCGGGGACGGAGGGGGGTCTGTCCCCGTCATGCCTCGCGTTCCGTCGCGGGGGTCGAGAGGGGCCGCGCTGTCCTCTATCCTCTCGCCTCCCGTTGCCCGAGGTCGAGCCATGCGTGGTGCCGTGTCGATCCTCGCCCCGCTGTTCGTTCTCGGCTGTTCGCCCGCCGAGTCCGACCTGCCCGCCGAGCCCAGGCCTACCGTGCTCGCGGACATCCACCCGCCGGCGGTCGATTTGCGGCCCGAGCTCGAACGGCTTGGCTTGCCGCCGCGGTCGCAAGGTCCTCGGCCGACGTGCTCGATCTTCACGGCTTGCGCCGCGCTCGAGTTCGCGATCTCGAAAGCGCGCGGGCGCGGCGAGCCGATGAGCGTCGAGTTCCTCAACTGGGCCGGCAACGCCGCGACCGGGCGATCCGACGACGGTGACTTCTTCCACTTCGCGTTGGACGGCTACGCCAAGTACGGCCTCTGCGCGGAAGTCGACTGGCCCTACGGTTCTGCGTTCGATGCGAGCGCGCTGCCTTCAGCCCCGGCGCTCGATGCCGCGGCACGCGAACTCTCCGAACTCGCTTCGCGCGTCCACGTCGTTTGGATCCGGCCCTGGCAGCCCGATTCGAAAGGCCTCGACGACGCGCAGTTCCTCGCCGTGAAGAGCGTGCTCGCGACGGGATTCCCCGTTGCGGCGGGCGCGAGCCACAGTCGATTGCTCGTCGGTTATCGCGACGACGCATCGCGGCCGGGCGGCGGTGTGTTCCTCACGAAGGACTCGGGACTCGGCGGCTTCGGTGAAGTCGACTACGCGTTCGTGAAGAACGAAGTCGGCGACGCGTTCTGGGTCGACGCTCGGCGCTGACGCAACCTCGAGTTCGCCGACCGCGTCAAGGTCTCGGACGCGCCGGACGATGCGCGGTCACGGACCGGCGCCGAGCGGCGTCGTCGGCGTCGTGTCGGCGATCCACAGCACGCCGTCGAACGCGTTGGGCAGCACCATCGGCTGGAACTGATCGTCGGTGCCTTCGGTGCCGATGAAGCGGAACGGGCGCTCCTCGAGCAGCCACGCCGCCGCCGCGTCGGTGCGCGCGCGACGCAGGTCGAGCAGGCACGCGGACGCGCCGCTGCGCAGCAGCGTCGCTTCGATGCTCGCGCGCGGTGGCGTCGCGAGATCGAACACGTCGATGCCGAGCGGGGCCTCGGCTCGATAGCGCCCGCGCCCCGTCGTCGTCGCGATCGAGACGTAATCGGAACCGAAGCGGCGTGCGAGCACGTCGCCGAGGGCGTCCGGCGATCGCGCGATGTGGCCGTTGTGTGCCCACACGATCACCTTGGTCCCTGGACCGAGCTGTTCGCGCCACCACGCGAGGTTGTCCGCCATCGCGACTTCACGACTCGCTCGAGTCTCGTCGGCGGCCCACGTGAAGCCTTGGACGACGACGCGCGCGTGCCGCAGCGCGCGTGCGGCGGCGGCTTCGGTCGTCGTGGACAGTCCGACCTCGATCGCCTTCAGCGCGGTCGTCGCCGCGTCGCGCGCTTGTTCCGGCGTCGGCGGCTCCGCGCCGTCGATCGCGCTCACGCAGAGGCTGTGCGTTCCCGAACGCGCGACGCGATCGTCGATCGCGAACGCATGGCGCGCCGAGGGCGTGCGGCCCGCGAGTGCGGAGCTCCACGCCGCGAGCGATGAGGTCGGAACGTCGGCTGCCGGCGCGGACGGTGGAGCCGATGCCGACTCGACGACGGGTTCGACCCCGGGTTCGACCCCGGGTTCGAACGACGCGTCGAACGGCAGCGGCATCGCGCGGCCGTCGGCCTCGACGCCGATGTCGTCGATCCAGACCTTGCCGCGACCGCCACGCAGGATCACGCCGAACTGCACGCGCGTCGTTGGATCCGGGAGGCCGATCAACACCGACACCTGCGTGAACGGCCGACTGCCGCCGGCGAACTCCGGCTCCATCGTGCCGCGCGCGAGGAAGCCGCTCGGCCCATCGGCTCGCGCGAACAGTTGCACGTCGCCCGCCCCGACGTCCTCGGTCCGCAGCCACGCGCTGATGCGCAGCGTCGCGCCGCCCATGGCGTCGATCGGCAGCGCGCAGCAGACCGTGCCGTGTTGGATCGCGGACTGCTGTGCCGTCGCATACAGCGCACGGACGCGGGCCTCGAGAGCGACGTCGTGCGTCGCGAGGAAGCCCAGCACGTGATCGATGGAGGCGCGCGGCAGTTGCATGTCGATGCCGACGACGTCGAGCGGCGCTCCGCTCGCCGTTCGCGCGCGCGCGTCCTCGAACACGGCTTCGAGTTCACGCGTCGTCCAGCACCAGAACGCGAGGTCGCGCGTGGCGTCGTTCAATGAGCCGGGCGCGCCTCGCACGAGTTCGAACAAGCGCTCGCCTTCGGCGAAGTTGCCTTCGAGCGCGAGCACGTCGAAGCCGCACTCGGTGGCGAGGTAGTGCACGATGCGGCGGCGCAGCGTCGTGAACTCGCGCGTGCCGTGCGTCGCTTCGCCGAGCCCGACGATGGTCGCGTCGCCGATCAACGCTTGCAACGGCCGCAGATCGGCGAAATCGTCGACCGCGTCGCGCGCCAGCGGCTCGATCGCTCGGATCGGGGAGGCGTTGGCGCGGACCCACTCGACACGGCGATCGGGGGTGGGATCCGATGCGCAGACGACGACGAACAACGCGAACGTGAGCATGGGACTTGCGACCTGCAGCGGAAGCGCGGATTCTGACAGAACGTCGACGAATCGACGAATCAGTGAATCATCGGGATCCAGCAGGAATCCTGGGGGGGAATCCTGGGCAGGACCCATCGGGTCCGGCGCACGATTCATCGCCGTTCAAGGCCACGCGGTCGAGCGTCGCCCGTCCGCGCCCACGATGCCCGGGTAGGGTCGATCGTGGCGCGCTCGGGCCGCTGAACCGCTCGGTCCGGTGAATCGGGGATTTGGGCCCACTAGACCGCTGACGCCGGCTGGGGGACGCCGCTAGGCTGCTCCGTTTCGCGAGCGGTTCGAGGATTGCGTGGGGCGGAGACCCGTTCTCCGCCCGCCGTTGGGCTCGAGCGCCGCGCCGGACCGTGGTTCCGTGTGGGAAGCGTCGTGATCTCCGAGATCGAGTGGTGTTTCGACTGGCTCGAGCGCTTGTGCGCGGTGGACAGCACGTCCGGCCGCGAGCACACCGTGCTGCCCGTGCTGCGCGAACTGCTCGGCGAACTCGGTGCCGACGTGCTCGTGCAGCCGGTCGATGCCGGCGGCTCCAACGTCTTGGCTCGCTTCGGCGCCGAGCCGCGCGTGTTGCTGACGACGCACCTCGACACCGTGCCGCCGTACTTCCCGCCGATCCGCGAAGGCGATCGGTTGCGCGCGCGCGGAGCGTGCGACGCGAAGGGTCAGATCGTCGCGCAACTCGCGGTGATCCGGAGGTTGCTTCAAGGCGGCGTGACCGACGTGGCATGGCTCGGCGTCGTGCGCGAGGAGACCGATTCGGCCGGCGCCAAGGCCGCTCTGCAGTTGAGGGACCATCTGCGCGAGTTGGTCGGCATCGTCAACGGCGAGCCGACCGAGAACAAGCTCGGCGCGGGGCAACGAGGCTTCGCCGCGCTCAAGCTCACCTGCGCAGGCCGCGCCGCGCATTCGGGGACGCCCGAACTCGGCCGCTCCGCGCTCTGGCCGTTGATCGACTGGCTCGACGTCGTGCGGCGCCACCCGCTGGCCCGCGATGCGGAACTCGGTGACGAAGTCGTGAACGTCGGCGTCGTGCGCGCCGGTGAGGCGCACAACGTGGTTCCAGCGCAGGCCGAAGCGCTGGTGTTGGCCCGCCCGGTGCCGGGTTCGACGCTGATCCGCGCGATCGAACGCGCGACGCCCGAACACGGACGCATCGAAGTGCTGTCGGAAGACGTGCCCGCGCGCTTCCCGGCGATCGAAGGTTTCGAGTCCGTGCCGTTGACGTTCGGATCCGACTTGCCGCGCCTGGCCGCGCTGGTCGACAACGGCGCGATCGCGCTGGCCGGGCCGGGTTCGATCCACGTCGCGCACACGCTCGACGAACACATCGATGCCGCCGACATGCATGCGGGCATCGACTTGATCGGCCGCCTCGCTTCCCGTTTCCGCGGAGCCAAGCCCAAGTGAATCGCAAACTCCCCGTCGCGGTCCTCGGCGCCACCGGCGTCGTGGGCCAGCGACTGGTGCGCCGCTTGGCGTGCCACCCTTGGTTCGAGCTGACGACGCTCGCCGCGTCCGAACGCAGCGCGGGCAAGCGCTACGCCGATGCGTGCGCGTGGCGATTGCCGGGCGAGCCGTACGCGGGCCTCGCCGACCACCCGGTGGTCGCCTGCGACGCCGCGCGCATCGACGAGCCGCTCGTGATCTCCGCGCTCGATGCCGCGGTCGCGCGCGAACTCGAGCCGGCGTTGGCGCGGCGCGGCGCGTTCGTCTGCTCGAACGCATCGGCGTTCCGCATGAGCGCGGACGTGCCGCTGCTCGTGCCCGAGGTCAACGCGGATCACGTCGACCTCGTCGCGGCGCAGCGGGACGGCGGGACGCGCGGCGCGATCGTCTGCAATCCGAACTGCACGACGACCGTGCTCGTGCTCGCGCTGAAGCCGCTGCACGACGCGTTCGGGATCGAAGCGGTCTCGATGACGTCGCTGCAAGCGCTGTCAGGCGCCGGTTGGCCGGGCGTCGCCAGCCTCGACGCGACCGCGAACGTGGTGCCGTACATCGGCGGCGAAGAGGAGAAGGTCGAGGAAGAAGCGACCAAGATCCTCGGGGCACTCGCGGCGTCGCCGTGCGTGAGCATTCGCGCGTCGACGTTCGCGATCTCGGCGCAATGCACGCGCGTGCCGGTCGTCGACGGCCACACCGAAGCGGTCGGCGTCAAGCTGCGCGGGGACCCGTCCCCGGACGCCGTGCTCGCGGCGCTGCGCGCGTTCTGCTCGCCGTTCGCGGCGCTGGAATTGCCGTCGATGCCGGCCACGCTCGTGCGCCTGCATGACGCGAACGATCGGCCGCAACCGCGGCTCGACGTCGAGCGCGACGACGGCATGAGCGTCCACGTCGGGCGTGTGCGGCGCTGTCCGTTGCTCGGGATCAAGTTCATCGCACTTGGCCACAACGCCGAGCGCGGGGCGGCCGGCGGCGCGTTGCTGAACGCCGAGTTGCTCGTGCGGAAGGGGTTCGTGTCGTGACTCTGGTGATGAAGTTCGGCGGCTCCTCGGTCGCCGACGCGGAATGCATGAAGCAGGTCGCGAGCCTCGTCGAAGCGGCGGCGGCGCGTGGCGCGCTGGTCGTGTTGTCGGCGATGGGCAAGACCACGGACGGCCTGTTCGTGGCTGCGCGCGCGGCCGAACGCGGCGATCTCGACTTGGCGCTCTCGACCGCGGCGCAATTGCGCGCGCGCCACGAAGAATCGGCGCGCGCCTTGTTCGACGGTGCGATCCCGTCCGAGTTGCGCACGGGTCTCGCGATGCATTTCGACGCGCTCGACGTGCTGTTGCGCGGCGTGGCGATGCTGCGCGAACTGTCGCCGCGTTCGCTCGACGCGATCGCCGGCACCGGCGAGTTGTCGTCGACGCGCGTGTTCGCGGCGCTGCTGCGAGCGCGCGGCTTGGACTCGACGTGGTTCGACGCGCGCGACGCGCTGCTCACCGATCGGCGCTTCGGCCAAGCGCGGCCCAACGTCGCGCAGTTCAAGGACCGTGTGCAGTCGCATCTTTCTCCGCTCGTGTGCCCGGGCCGCGCGGTCGTCACGCAGGGCTACATCGGCGCGACCGAGGACGGCCTCACGACGACGCTCGGTCGTGGCGGCTCGGATTACTCGGCAGCGTTGTTCGGCGCGGCGCTGCGCGTCGACGAGGTCCAGATCTGGACCGACGTCGAAGGCGTGATGACGTGCGATCCGCGTCAAGTCCCCGCGGCGCGTCCGATCGCTCGGCTCGGTTTCGCCGAAGCTGCGGAGCTCGCGGCGTTCGGCGCCAAGGTCTTGCATCCCGCGACGATCCAACCCGCCGTCGAGGCGGCGATCCCGGTCACGGTGCGTCACACGTTCCGACCGGACGGTCGCTTCACGACGATCACGGCCGATGGGTCCTCGGGCCGCATCGTCACGGCGCTCGCGGCGCGCGGACCGATCACGGTGCTCACGGTCACGAGCTCGCGCATGCTCGAGCAGAGCGGCTACCTCGCGCGCTTGTTCGACGTGTTCGGGCGCCTCGGCGTCAGCGTCGACCTCGTGACGACGGCCGAAGTCAGCGTGTCGCTGTCGGTCGACGCCGACGCGCCGCTCGATCGCTTGCTCGCCGAACTGGCGCCGATCGCGACCGTCGAAGTCGCGCGCGACCGCGCCATCGTGTCCGTCATCGGCGAGCGTTTGAAAGCGCAGCCCGGCTTGCCTGCGCGCGTGTTCACCACGCTCGGCGACATCGAGGTCGAGATGATCTCGCTCGGCGCGAACGAGATCAACCTGAGCGTCGTGGTGCGCAAGGAGATCGTCGGCGAGGCGCTCACGCGTTTGCATCGCGGACTGATCGAAGTGGGAGGTGACGCATGAAGCTCGGAGTGTTCGGACGCGGCCGACTCGGTCGTGCGCTGAAGGACGTCGCGGGCGATGCGATCGCGTGGCAGATCGGTCGCGAACCGCTCGCGGGCTTCGACGCTCCTGCGGTCGACGTGCTCGTCGACGTGTCGATCGGCGCCGCGCTCGACGAACACCTCGAGTTCGCACTCGCGCGCAAGACGCCGCTCGTGATCGGCACGACCGGTTGGTCGAAGCCCGAGCTCGAAGCGCGCGTCGGTAAGCGCATCGGCGTGCTGGTCGCGCCGAACTTCTCGTTGACGATCGCGTTCTTGACGCGGCTCGTGCGCTTGATGGGGCGCTTCGCGATGCAAGACGACAGCGCCGACGTATTCGTCGCGGAGCACCACCACGCGCGCAAGAAGGACGCTCCGTCGGGTACGGCCAAGGTGTTCGCGCAGGCGTTGCTCGAGAGTTGTCCGAAGAAGACGCGCTGGACGCTGGCGCCCGCCGAACGCGCGCTGACAGCGGACGAACTCTGCGTCTCCGTGCTGCGCGGCGGTCATACGGCGTCGAGTCACGACATCACGGTCGACACGCCCGGCGAAGCGATCACGCTGACGCACGCGGCGCGCGATCTGTCGCCCTACGCGCGCGGCGCGTTGGACGCGGCTCGTTGGATCCAAGGACGGTCGGGAGTGTTCACGATGGCGGACGTCGCCGCGGAACGCCTCGACCCGTTGTTCGCGGCAGGCAAGTAGGAGGGAAGGAACATGGCATCCGCAAAGACGATCGACTGGAGCGGACTCTTCGTGGCGCTCGCGACCCCGTTCGACGCGACCGGGAAGGTCGACCTGCCGGCGTACCGCAAACTCGTGCGCCACGTGGCCGCGGGAGCCGACGTGCTCGTCCCGCTCGGATCGACGGGTGAGGCCGCGACGATCGAGGACTCCGAACGCGACGCGATCATCAAAGCGTGCATCGAGGAATCGAACGGCAAGAAGGTCTGCGTCGGCACCGGCCACAACGCCACGGCGAAGACCGTCGCGTTGACGCGGCGCGCGCAGGAGCTCGGCGCGCACGCCGCGCTGGTCGTGACGCCCTACTACAACAAGCCGATGCCGCGCGGTTTGGTCGCGCACTTCGCGGCGGTTTCCGCCGCGGCGCCGGGCTTGCCGCTGATCGCCTACAACGTGCCGGGCCGCACGAGCTCGAACCTGCTGCCGAAGACGCTCATGCAGTTGTTCGAGCTGAAGGACGTCGTCGCCGTGAAGGAGTCATCGGGCAACCTCGTGCAGATCGGCGAGATCGGTCGCACGTTGCCCGCCGGCAAGAGCCTGCTCGCCGGCGACGATCATCTCGCTCTCGCGTCGATCGCGGTCGGTGCATGTGGACTCGTGTCGGTGCTCGGCAACCTGTTGCCGCTGCAGACGAAGGCGCTCGTCGATGCCGCGCGCGCCGGGGACCTCCCGCGTGCGCAGCGGTTGCACCGCGGCTTGCTGCCGCTGATGGACGCGCTGTTCGTCGAGAGCAACCCGATCCCGCTGAAGGCCGGGCTGAAGATCGTCGGCTTGGCCGAGGACCACGTGCGCCTGCCGCTGACGACCGCCGAGGCCGACACCGCGAAGAAGATGAAGGACGCGCTGGAGCACGCGCGCGTCGCGCTCGCCGGAGACTTCTGATGCGCGCGAGCGAGTTGGCCGCGTTCTTCGAGCGACCGCTGGACGGGATCGTCGCCGATCCCGCGTTCGCGGGCGCGCACGCCGCGTTGCTCGAACAGCTCGAGCGCGGCGACGTGCGCGCCGCCGAACTCGTGGGCGACGAAGTCCGCGTGAATGCCTGGGTGAAGACCGGCATCCTCGCGGGCTTCCGCGCATCGAGCGTCGTCGCGATGCGCTTCGGCACGGACTTCGTCGACAAGAGCGCGTACCCGCCGCGCGAGTTCACGCCCGAGCACGGAGTACGCATCGTGCCCGGCGGCACGTCGGTGCGCCGCGGCGCGTACCTCGCGCGCGGCGTCATCGTGATGCCGCCCGCGTACGTCAACGTCGGCGCGTACGTCGACGAAGGCACGCTGGTCGACAGCCATGCGCTGGTCGGCTCGTGCGCTCAAGTGGGCAAGCGCGTGCATCTGTCGGCCGGAGCGCAGATCGGCGGCGTGCTCGAACCCGCCGGTGCGCGGCCCGTCGTGGTCGAGGACGAAGCGTTCGTCGGCGGTCTCGTCGGCGTGTTCGAAGGCGTGCACGTCAAAGCGCGCGCCGTGCTCGCGTCGGGCGTGGTGTTGACCGCGTCGACGCCGATCCACGACCTCGTGCACGAACGGGTCTGGAAGGGCGAAGTGCCCGCCGGCGCCGTCGTCGTGCCCGGAGTCCGCGCGGCGCCTGGCCGCTACGCGCACGATCGCGGACTCGGTCTGTCCGCTCCGTTGATCGTCAAGTATCGCGACGCCAAGACCGCCGCCGCCGTCGCGCTGGAGGAAGCCCTGCGATGAAGCCTGCCGCCACCGTCGCCACGTTGCAGCCGTCCGCGATCCGTCGCGTCTCCGACGGCGCACCGCCCGATGCGATGCCGCTCGGACTCGGCGAGCCGACGTGGGAGTTGCCCGAGCCCGCGCGCCGCGCGCTCGCGGAGACGCGAGGCATCTGCGGCTACGGCTTGAACGTCGGCCTGCTCGAGCTGCGCACGGCGATCGGTGCATTTACCGGCGTGACCGCCGACGAAGTGCTGGTCACGAACGGCTCGCAAGAGGCGCTGTTCGTGATGATGCAGGCGTGGCTCGATCCCGGCGACCAGGTGCTGCTGCCCGATCCCGGGTTCATCGCGTACTCGGGCATCGCGCAGCTCGTCGGTGCCGAAGTCGTGCGCTACGAGCTCGCGGAGGACGATCGGTTCCGGCTCGACGCCGCGGCGTTCGAGCGCGCGTTGGTCGCCGCGCCGCGCGCGAAGATGGCGCTGTTGAACGTGCCGTCGAATCCGACCGGCGCGGCCGGAAGCGTCGACGCGTTGCGGCGGATCGCCGATGCGTGTCGCGTGCGCGGGGTGGTCGTCGTCTCGGACGAGGTCTACCGCGACCTCTATCTCGAGCGGCGCTGCGCGTCGATCCGCGACGTCGCGAAGGACGCCGTCGTGGTCGCCTCGATCAGCAAGGGGTTCGCTGCGCCGGGGCTGCGCGTCGGTTGGGCCGTGGGCCCGACCGAAGTGCTCGCGCCGGCGAAAGTCGTCCACGCGTATGCGACGACCGCGGCCGCGCGGCCGTGTCAGCTCGCCGCGAAGGCGCTGCTCGACGACGCCGAACGCGTGCTCGCGCAATCGCGGGCGGAAGTCGCGCGCCGCTTCGACGCGCTGCAAGGCGCGTTGCGTCGCCATCTGGGCCAGGAAGCGCGCGTGCCGGACGGGTCGTTCTACTACTGGCTGGCGTTGCCCGAAGGCGCGCACGCCGACCCGTTCGCGTTCTGCCTGCGGTTGCGCGACGAAGGCAAAGTCGTGTTGATCCCGGGCCTCGCGTTCGGCGAACGCGGTCGCAAGCACGCGCGCCTGTCGTTCGCGGCCAAGCCCGAACAGATCGAGGAAGGCGTGCGCCGAATGGCGCCGTATTGGAGTCGCGGGTGACCTCGTTCGCGGACGACGACGCACGTCTGGCCGCGCTCGCGAACGAGCACGGCACGCCGTGCTTCGTCTACGACCTGGCGACGGCGCGTTCCGACTACGAGCGTCTGCGCGCAGCCTTGCCCGCGCGCGTGACGATCGCGTACGCGGTGAAAGCCAATCCGCACGCCGCGCTGCTGCGCACGTTCGCGGATCTCGGTGCGTCGTTCGATTGCGCGTCGTCCGGTGAGCTCACGCGCGTCGAGTCGCTCGCGTCGGGTCGTTTGTTCTTCACCGGACCCGGCAAGCACACGGCGGAGTTGAAGCACGCTCTCGACCTGCGCGCGCGGATCCAAGCCGAGGGCTTCGAGGACCTCGAGCGCGTCGAGCAACTCGCGCCTTCGCGCATCGCGGTCAACCTGCGCGTGCATCCGCTGGCCGCGATCGAGGAGAGCACGCGCATCCTCGGCGGCAACGGACCGTCGGCGTTCGGTGTCGACGAGGAGGACTTGCCCGAGCTCGCACGGCGCGCCGCGCGGTTGCGTCGCGTGCGGATCGCGGGACTGCATGTGTTCGCGGCCTCGAACGAGTTGACCGCGGATCGGCTCGCCGCGAATCACGCCGCCGTGTTCGCACTCGCACGGCGCATGGTCAAGGAGTTCCACTTCGACCTCGAGCAGATCGACCTCGGCGGCGGTCTCGGCGTCGCCTACGCGCCGGGAGTCGCGGAGCTCGACGTCGTCGCGGTCGGAGAGAACCTCGAGCGGTTGCTCGCCGAACACGATTGGTTCCAAGGCCGCGTGATCGTCGAGCCCGGGCGCTACCTCGCCGCGCGCTGCGGCGTGTACCTCACGCGTGTGGTGCGCACGAAGTTCAGCCGCGGCACGCGCTTCACGATCCTCGAAGCCGGCGTGAACCATCTCCTGCGCCCGTTGCTCGTCGGTCAACCGTTCCCGGTGCGCGCGATCGGGGTCGATGGCGCGTCGTCGCCGACGACATTGGCCGGACCGTTGTGCACGAGCCTCGATCGCCTCGGCGACGTCGACTTGCCTGCGCTCGACCCCGGCGCTCTGCTCGCATTCCTGCGTACGGGCGCGTACGGCGCGACCGAAGCGATGACGAAGTTCCTCAGCCATCCCGAGGCGAAGGAGATCGCGGTCTGACCGTGTCGACTCGCGCGTCCACGGCGAGGGAGCGCGGCTCCCGAGATTCCGTGTCGGTTGCGACGCTTGCCGTCGCCTCGTGCGGCGGGTCGATCGAACGAGTGAAGATCGAGGAGGTCGTTCCATGAACCGCATGTGCATCGGCGCCGCTTTCGTGGCGGGCGCGGCTTTGTTGTCGTTGGTGAACGGTTGCGCGCTCGCGGCGCGTTCTGGCGATGCGCTGGTGTCGCTCGATCTCGGGCCGTGGTCGCGCCCGAGCGGGTTCGCATCGGCGGACGCTCAACGCTGCTTCGACGAAGGACTGACGCTCGCCTACGCGTTCAACCACGACGAGGCCGTGCGCCGGTTCGAGGCCGCGGCGCGTCACGATCCGAGCCATCCCATGCCGTATTGGGGGATCGCGCTCGTGCACGGCCCGCACGTGAACAAGCCCGACCTACCGCGCGACCGAGCACGAGCCGCGTTCGCTGCGTGGACCGAGGCCGACGCGCGCGCCGACCGCGCCTCGCCCGTCGAGCGCGCGTTGATCGAAGCGCTCGGAGCGCGCTACAGCGCCGATCCCGACGCGCCGCGCGCTCCGCTCGATCGGGCGTACGCCGACGCGATGCGCACCGTCCACGCGCGGTTCCCGGACGATCCCGACGTCGGTGCGCTCACGGCCGAAGCCCTCATGGATCTGCAGCCGTGGGATTACTGGGCGGCCGACGGCGCGCCGAAGGGCAACACGACCGAGTTCATCGCGATCCTCGAACGCGACCTCGAACGCTTCCCGACCAACCCGGGTCTGAACCACCTCTACATCCACGCGATGGAGGCCGGGCCGATGCCGCAGAAGGCCAAGGCCGCGGCGGACCGCTTGCGTTCGCTGACTCCCGACGCGGGGCATCTGCTGCACATGCCCGCGCACATCGACATCCGCCTCGGCGACTTCGAACTCGCGAGCGAAGCGAATCGCGTCGCGATGGCCGCGGACGCGCGTCTCGAAGCGGCCACGCCGCGCGCGGGCTTCTACCGGGTCTACATGGCGCACAACCCGCACTTCCTCGCGTTTACGTCGATGATGCAAGGCAACTTCGCGAACGCGCACGCCGCGGCGCGCGCGATGATCGATGGCATGCCGCAGGAGTTCATCCGTGAAGCCGGCGCGATCGCGGACGGCTTCGCGCCGGTCGAAGTCCACGTGCTCGTGCGCTTCGGCAAGTGGAGCGAGATCCTCGAACTGCCCGCGTTCGCGGAGCACTTGCCGTTCGCGAACGCGACGCGTCATTACGCACGCGGCGTCGCGCTGACGGCACTCGACCGCACCGACGAAGCAGCGCACGAACTGGCGGCGTTGGAGGCCACGGCCGCGAAGCTCGACGCGCGCATCATCGGCATCAACGAAGCACGCGTGGTGATCCGCATCGCGCGCGACCTCCTGGCCGGCGAGTTGGCGTTCCGGCGGGGCGATCGCGACGGCGGGCTCGCGCTGCTGCGCGCCGCGGTCGCGACCGAGGACACGCTGCTCTACATGGAGCCGCCGGACTGGATGATGCCGGCGCGTCATCCGCTCGGAGCCGCGCTTCTCGAAGCCGGTCGCTTCGACGAAGCGGCGCGTGTGTTCCGCGAGGACCTCGCGCGGTTCCCCGAGAACGGCTGGGCGCTGTTCGGGCTGAGCCAAGCGATGGAGGGGCTCGGCGATGCGAACGCCGCTGCGGACGCGCGCCGCCGTCATCGCGAAGCGTTCGCGCATGCGGACGTGGAATTGCGTTCGCCGTGCTTCTGTCAGCCAGGCGTGGGATTCGGCGCGTTGCGGATGCTCGTGCCGAAGCGTTGACCTTGCGTCACGCGGTCACGAGAAGTGCTTGCGCGCTTCCGCGACCGCGTGCTTCAGCTCTTGCCACGCGTGCTCGACTCCGTGCTTCATGTGGTCCCACGTGCGGCCGGCGTCCTTCTCGGCGTCGTCGATCTTGTTCTCGACGGTCACGGCGGCCGTGTAGACGCGGTCGATCGCTTGCTTGACCTCGAGCTTCGCGAGGCTGCCCTTCACCTTGGCGTGTTCGCGCCAGACCTCGAGCTTGTCCTTCGCGTCGTCGAGTTCGATGCGCACGCGTTTCAAGACATCGTCGATCGTCGGCATGATCGCCGCCTTCCTGCGGCGCCGCGCGCCGCGCAGAGGATGCCCTTGGTCCAGGTGTAGACCCGATCCACATGTCGGGCCAGTCGAGGTCACGCCGGAAGTTCCAGCGGATCAGTTGATCTCGGGCACGGTGATCGGCCCGCCGCTCGAGAACGTGTTGGCCTCGAACACGCCGAGCGGCGCGGTGACGGCGATATCGATGCCGGCTTGGATGGTGGACACCATCGTGCCCTTCTTGACGACGATCGTGGCGGCGTCGGCTCGACCACCGAGCGAAGCGATGAGCACGAGGAGCACGAGAATGGCGAAGGCGCGCATCGAGTGACGGTGCATAGGGTCCTCCGTGAAGTGGACTCGGAGGTGAGGGGGCGCACTTCGCATGCCGCGGTCGGCTCCCGGGAGCGGGCGGGAACGTTCTCGCGTCGCGCACGACGCTTCGAGGCGTGGCGGACCCTGCTTGTCGCGATCCGCGACGAGAGTCCTGCGGGAAGGGGTGCGCAACTTCGGTTCCGGCGGACCGAGAGAAGCGCGTTCGTTCGCCCGGACGCCCGGGCGAACGTCCGCGGAGCTCTGCGCTCCCGTGACCGGCGACGTTCGATTTCGCGATCCGGGTCCTCGGAGACTGCCGCGTTGAATCGGCCTGCTCGAGTCCTTACACCGTCCGCCCATGCCGCAAGCCCAACTCGCGCGTCCGCCGTCGTCGACCCCCGAGTCTTCGTCACCGGTTCCGCGATCGCGGATCGCCCGCATCTGGGGTTGGTTCCGGCGCAATTACGCCGCCTGGTTCTCGCTGATTCCCATCGTCGGCTTGGCGACGTTCCGCACTTTGGCGGCGCGCGACGTCTTCGGCTGGAACGACGAGCCGACCTGCAAAGGGATGATGGAGATCGTCCATCCGACGATCCTCGCGACTCTCGCGGTGATCGCGTGGGTGCGGTGCGCCGTGGCGCGGTCGTGGATCCACGGATGGCTCGGCGCGCTCGGGACCGTGCTGTTCTGCCGCGAGATCCACTTCGCCGGAGCCAGCATCGTGTTGGTCGGCGGCGGTGGCGTGTTGGCGTGGCTCGCGTGGAAGCATGCCGCGCGCATGGCGCCGCTCGCGGGCCGGCGCGTCGTGCTGTCGTTGTTCCTGACGGGATTCGTCTGCTACGCGGGCTCGCAGATCCTCGACCGCAACGTGTTCAAGCACGTGGGGCGCGCCGTGACGAGCGACAAGAAGTTCAAGCTCGCGTATTCGTCGCCGATGGAAGAGTGCCTCGAAGCTCTCGGCGGCGCGTGCCTGTTGGTGGCGTCGGTGATGGTGCGGGCGCGTTCGTCGGACGCCTGACGTCGGTCGATCGACGTCGGCCGATCGACGTCGATCAGTCGACCTCGGGCGGCGTTTGCGCGCCGCCGGTCGTGAACTTCGTCGCGATCAGGGTCAGCGTGCCGTCGTTGGCGACGTCGATGCGATTCTGCTTCGCGACGCACTTCGTCAGCGTCGTCCCGGCGCCACGATTCTCGAAGCCCTCGCCGTCGCACTTCGTCGCGACGCATCGTTCGAACGAAGTGTCGGTCGAGAACACGTTGGCGTTGAATCCATCGCGAGCGCAGCGCGTGGCGACGCAATCGATCAGCGTCGTGTTCGACCCCGAGACCCCGAATCCGGTGCCGATCGCGTCCTTGGCCACGCAGTCTTCGATCGTCGCGAGCGTCGTCTCGACCCGGAAGCACTCTTGCGACGGCGACCCGCAGCGCAGCGCGACGTTCTTGCGCAGGACGACGCCGCTGCCCGCGGCGAGCACGCGGATCGCCGAGACGTTGGAATCGCGGCAGACGTTGTTGGCGACGAGGGTGTTGGCATCGGCGATCTCGATCGCTCCGCGGCCCGCGGTCAGGATCGACTCGAACCGGTTGTTCGACACGGTCGACAGGTTTCCGCTCACGAACGCGCCGACCTCGGCGAACAGGACTCTGTTCGACGTCACGACCGCTTCGTCGCCAGTGATGTCGATGGCGACCTCGCTGACGCGGATCGTGCAACGCGTGACCTTGACTCGATCGACGGGGTTGAACGTGCGGATCCCGTCCCTGCGCGAATCGACGATCGTGAGGCGGTCGAGCACGACGTCAGGGCCGTCGTCGAGCTTCACGCCCGCGACGCTCTGTTGCTGCAGGACGCACTTGAACGCCCGTACGCGCGAGCCGCCGCTGATGCGGATGCCGTGATCTCCCGAGATCACGGTGCACTTCGTGACGAGGACGTCGTCCGCGCGGACGTCGAAGCCGTCTTGCTGCGCGTGGACGACGCGGCAGTTCGAGAGGGTCACGCGCTCGCCGGTCACGAGGAAGCCATCGCCGCCCGACGACGCGAATTGAGCGGCGTTGCGCACCGTGATGCCCTTCACGACCGCGTCGGCGGCGTCGACGTTGATGCCCGCGCCGAGGCCGCCGCCGTCCTGCGCGCGGGCGTCGAGGATCACGACGCCCTTGCCTTGCACGACGAGTCCGGGCTTCGACGACGGCACGGTCACGTTGCCGAAGTAGGTGCCCGGCAGGACGCGGACGACATCTCCCGCGGCAGCGGCGTCGACGCCGGCTTGGATCGTCGAGAGTGGTCCAATCGGGGACACGACGACGACCTTCGCGTCGAGGGTCGGCGCCAACGACGTCATCCAGAACGCGATGTGGATCAGGCGAGCGCGGTTCATCGGGTGGATCCTCAATCGATCTGGGGCGGGGTGGCGGCGCCGCCGGTGACGAAGGTCACGTCGACGACCACGAAGGTGCCGTCGTTGGCGAAGTCGATGCGGTTCTGATCCGCGGTGCATTGGTTGAAGTTCGTCAGAGTGCCGGAGTTCTCGAGGCCTTCCGCGGCGCAACGACGTGCGAGGCAGCCGTCGAGCGAGACGAAGTCCGCGGAACTCAGGACGTCGAAACCATCCACGGCGGCGTCGAGAGCGACGCAGTCGAACAGCTCATGGTCGATGCCGTCGAAGCGGAACGCGTCGCCGCCGGCAAACGAGACGCGCTCGCGTTCGAGGACGTGATTGGTGCCGAAGACCTGGTACGCGACGAAGTTCTCGTCGCCCGCGCGTAGTACGACGTTGTCCGACAGAATCGCGCCCGTACTGGTCGACTCGAGCAGGATCGCGGCTGTGGCGCAGTCGCGGATCACGTTGGCTTCGACGCGCGTGTTGGTCGTCGTGCCGATCGAGAACGCGGCGCCGAACGACGTAACGAAGTCGATGCGGTTGTCGCGAACGATGCAGTCGTTGCTAGCCAAGACGAGTGCGCCGCCCACCGAGCGGAATCGGTTGCTCTCGATCAGGGCGTCGTCACCCTCCAGCACGACGCAGGTCTCGCTGACGCACTCGAACTTGGAGTCGCGGAGCACGAATCCGCCCGTGTTCGTCGCGCCGACTTCGACTGCGTTCGATTCGCACTGGCGGACATCGAGGCGATCGACGACGACCGAAGTCCCTTGGTCGAGCTTCAGCGCGCCATCGACGCCGCGTACGACGCAGCGATCGATCACGGAGCCATTGCCGCCGTCGACGGCAATCGCGTCGACCAGCGAGCGGAAGACGCATCGGGACAGCAAGCCGCCGGCTGCCGCCAGCACGACGCCGAAGTCGTCGCAGTTCGACACCGAGCACTTCTCGACCCTGATGTTCGACCCGAGGGCCAGGATGCCGATGCCGTCGAAGTTGCCGGTGCTCCCCGCGTTGCGAATCGTCAGGCCTTGGAGCCGCACGCTCGCGGCCTCGACGGTGATCGCGGGGCCGAGTCCGACTCCGAGTGGGCCGAGCGCGTCGAGGACGACCTTGCCTTTGGCCTTCAACGTGATGCCGACGCGGGTGACGTCCACCGTGAGGATCTCGGAGTAGACCCCCGCGCCGATCTGCACGACATCGCCGGCGGATGCCGCGTCGATCCCGGCTTGAATCGTGGTCAAGGCACCGTTCTTGCTGACCTTGATCACTGCGGCATCGGCGCTTACGACGATGGCAGTCATGCAGGTGGCGAGTCGGATCGCGAGCGAGCGCATGGACATGGAGGACCTCCGCGAGGCACCACGCGGTGCGCGGCCGCGAGCGACATGGAAATTGCAACTGCGTCGGGCGGAGGCCTAGCGGTCGGAGTCCGCGCAGCGTCTCCCAAAGCCCGGACGGACGGTCAAGATGTCCCTCGCGCTGGCCCGATCGCCGACGCGTGGTAAACCTGGGGTCGACCGACCACGGAGGATGCGATGAAGCGCTTCATGATCTCGTTGGTGATGACGTCGTTCGGAGTCGCGTTGTGCGCCCACGGCGCGACGCACGTCGTGTCGCCGACCGGCGCGTTGAACTCGATCAGCGGCGCGGTCGCGATCGCCACGCCGGGCGACACGATCCTGATCAAGCCGGGCGTCTATCGCGATTTCGTCGCAGTTCCGCCTGGGCTCGACGACCTGCGCTTCGTCGGATCGAAGGGAGTCGTCTGCGAGCCGCGCGATGCGAACACGGGCGCGCCGACCGGTCCGTTCTTCAAGATCGCGGCCGACCGCATCACCGTGAAGAACTTGACGGTGCGTCACGCGGCGGAGTCGATGCCCGCCACCGGCAACGGAATCGGCATCGGCATGTTCGGCAACGACTGTGTGGTCGAAGGCGTGACGTTCATCGACTGTCGCGACACCGGACTCGACGCGTCGTTCGACCGACCGACGATCCGCAAATGCGTGTTCCGGGATTGCGGCATCGCCGTGGTCGTCGGCAACCAGGGATTGCTCGAGTCGTGCACGTTCACGCGTTGCGTGCGCGGTGTCGATGCGGGGGGCAACGGCATCGTCGTGCGCAAGAGCAAGTTCACCGAGATCAGCGCGGCCGGGCCCGGCGTCCGCATCGTCGGATCGACGGCGTTGGTCGAGACCTGCGCGCTGGCCCAATGCGAAGGCGGCGGGATCTCGGTCGACGGGTCCGGAACGATCCGCAACAACAAGTTGACGAGCGTGCTCGGAGCGCCGGCGATCGACTTGCAAGGTTCCGGCTCGTTCCTCGTCGAGAAGAACTCGATCACGGGAGCGCAGACCCAGGCGATCCAATCGGTCGCGAACGCGACGACGGTGCGCAAGAACGTCGTGAAGGGCAGCGCTCTGGACGCGTTCTGCATCAGCATCGGCGGGCCCGCGTCGATCGTCGAATCCAACACGGTGCTAGACGGGGGGCGGTTCGGACTGTTCTGCCCCGGATCGTCGACGAACGCGATCGTCGTGAAGAACGTCGTCCGACGGGCCGGGTACGGCGCCGGGGTCCTCTTGCTCGGCGCAGGGTCCACGTTCAACGGCAATACGGTCCAGGATTGCGGCGGCGACGGACTCGCCGTAGGCGCGGACGGAGCGCAGATCGTCGGCAACTCGATCTCCGGCAACACGATCGACGGCATCGACATCGACAACGCGTCCAGCGTGTTCGTCTCCGGCAACAAGGTGACCGGCAACGGCGCCGAGGGCATCGAAGTCGGCGCCGCGGGGACCGCGACGGTCTCGGGCAACGTCGTGCTGAAGAACCGCATCGACCTCGCCAACGCGGGCGCGGGCACGTTCAACGCCAACACGTTCGGCACGGGCGGATCGTCGGCGCTGCCGCAGATCGATTGAACGAGCGTCGACCACGGGCGACGTATCTTCATGCCGGATCGGGACATCACCCGGACGCGTTTGCCGCCGGTCATCGCGTCCGGTCAGGCGACGAGCGCACGCATCACGAACTCTGTTGGGTGACGGCCCGCGGGCGCCGCAGGGCGCGCACGTCACGCTCGACCCGTTCGCCAAGGCGCGCGAACGCGATGCCGCACGCGACGTAGGCGCCGAGTCGGCCGTACGCGATCGCGAACGCGACGGACGGGATCACGACGGACGGGATCACGACGTAGATGCAGAGCGTCAACCCGAGCAACGCGAATCCCGCTCGATGCGCGAACAGCGTGATGGCCGCCGCGTCGTAGCGAGACGCGAGGCGTGCGCATCCGATCGCGGCGATCGAAACCGCGACGGTCTCCCCGCCGAACACGACGAGATCGATCGCTCGAGATCCCGCGCCGGAGACGCCGGGGAGGAATCGCGCCGCGATCAGCCCGAGCAGGCCGACGATCGCGCTCCATTGCGCGATCGAGAACGCGGTCGCCTCGGTGCGCAGGCGCCACGCTGCGAATGCGAACAGCGCGAATCCGAGCTCGTCCGGCATCACGTCGAAGTCGAACGGCGCAGGCGCCACGTAGTCGAACGAGATGAGGCACATCGCGTTCACGAAGTTCAAAAGGCTCCACGCACGAGATCGCGCGCGGTGGAGCGGAACGCGCTCGTCCTCGGAGAGGTGTGGGGCGGCGGGATCCGCCGAGTCGGTCGAGTCGATCGTCGTTCCCCCGAACAAAGCCCATCTGGTCGTGCGGCGCAGCATCCCACCGCCGCAAAGCATCGGCAAGTACCTGCAAACGACGAGGCCGATGTCCGCGGTCGCGGACATCGGCCTCGTCGTCAGCCAGCGTGCCTGAGGATCAGTTCACGCGCTTTACTTCGAGCTGCATCATCTTGAACTCGACGCCGCTCTTCGGATCGGAGCCGTACATCTCCAGCGTCATCGTGTTCGGATCGACCATGGTTTCGATCTCGCGCATCGACGCCATGCCCTTGCGGACCGGGCAGTAGTACGAGAACGCCCACGTGATCGTCTTGCCGTCGGCCGACCGCGCGCCGGTGCCGTGCATCATCCCGGTGCTCATCGTGTCCATCCACGTGGAGACGAAGTGCTGCGCACCGTTGTCGTAACCGGTGAGGCCGAGACCGCTGAACGGGCCCATCCCGGGAATGTCGCCGGTGTACTTCGTCTCGAGGTAGCGACCGTCCAACAGCGGGGAAGCGACCATCGTGCACTCCGACACGGTCGCGGGAGCACCCGGAGCCATCCACGAGTTCGTGGTGCCCTTCCACGTGCCGACGCGCTGAGCGAGTTCGGCTTGCATCGGACCCGGCGTCGCGGCGTCCATCATCGCCATCATGTCCGCCTCGGTCCAACCGGGCGGCAACCGCATCTGCATGTCGGCGGGCGGCTGCTGCTGCGCGACGGTGACCTTCGAGTCCTGTGCGCAACCGATGAACGTGGGAATCAGCAACAGGGCGGGGGCGAGGTAACGAGTCGTCAACGCCATGGGAGTTCCTCCGGTGTTTTGAGAATCGAGCAAGCGGGGGAGCCTAGCGACCAAATGTGTTCGGCTCGAACGGGTCGATGAAGACGGGTCGACGCGTGAGGGGGAGACCGGAGACCCGGTGACCGAGCACCGAGACCCGAACGAAGTGGGCGGCGGCGATCTCGTCCGGCCAGCCGGACAAGAACGCCGGCGGGGACAGATCGGGGACAGATCGGGGACAGACCCGCCTCCGTCCCCGTCCGGCTCGCGCCAAGAACCGTCACGCTTCCCTCGGTTTCAGGCCGCACGCTCGTTCAAGAACCACTCCGCAGCCAAGGGACGTCGGGAACGGGCTCTCGCCGCGGCCTCTCATTGCCCGCCGCGGCTGTGGCGATCCGCTGTACAGCTCGCGCAAGCATCGCACCTGGGGTTAGATCGACAGAGTCCGTCAAGCTCGCAGGGGTCAAGCCACCCCCGCGCCCTTGTAAGAAGGCGAGAGGCCGCGGCGAGAGCCCGTTCCCGACGTCCCTTCGCGTGAAGTCTCGCGATCGGCCCAAGGGCGCGGGGGTTTCCAAAGGGGGGCCTCGCTCGTTTGTGAGGCTCCCCTTTGGTCGCGCGACCGCGAGCGGTCGAGCGAAGGGGGCGTGGGGGAACTTCGTTCCCCCACCTTGTTCGATGGGGCCCGGGGCCTTCGGCCCCGGCCTGGCCTACGGAGGCGGAGCCTCCGTAGGGCCTAGCGCAGCGCCTGGACTGCGTTTTTGAAGATCACCGCACCCGCGCCTTCGTCGTCCTCGCGCAGCGCGGCTCCGGTCCAGCTCGGCGAATGCACGGCGAACATCGCGCGCTCGGGATGCGGCATCAAGCCCATCACGCGCCCGGTCGTGTCGACGAGTCCGGCGACGCCGTCGATGCTGCCGTTCGGGTTCTCCGGATAGCTCGCCACGCCGCCGTCCTCGGTCACGTAGCGGAACGCGACGAAGCCGCCGTCGACGATCTTCTTGTGCGTGGCCGCATCCTTCGCGACGTACTTGCCCTCGCCGTGCGCGAGCGGCACATGCAACCGCTGCCCGGGCTGGATGAACACGCTGCGCGGCGAGACCGACTCGATGTGGACCCAACGGTCCTCGTAGCGGCACGAGTCGTTGTCGGCGAGCGTCACGTCCTGCGCGCCGATGCGCGCCGAGATCCCCGGCAGCAGGCCCGTCTTCACCAACGTCTGGAAGCCGTTGCAGATCCCGAGCACGATCCCGCCGCGATCGACGAGCGCGAGCAGCGGATCACGCAACCGCGCGAGCAGCTCGATCGCGAGCACCTTGCCGGCCGCGATGTCGTCGCCGTACGAGAACCCGCCCGGCAGCGCGAGCCCGTCGAACTCGGCGAGTAGCTCCGGTTTCTCCGTCAACCGGTTGACGTGGATCGCCGTCGCCTTCGCGCCGTAGCGCTCGAACGCGAACGCGGTCTCGACGTCGCAATTGGTGCCGGCGGCACGCAGCACGAGGATCCTGGGCTTCATCGCGAGTCCTTGTCGTGTCCGCGCAGCGCGTCCTGCGCCATCGCGGAGCCGAGATCGAGCGAATGGTGGAACACGTGCGCGAGGTGCTGGACGTCGGCGTCGAGCACGCGAGCACCGGTCAAACTCCGCGCGCGCACGCGACCGTCGCCCGTGACCGTGCCGATCACGGCATGCGGCACGTCGGCGAGGATGCGCTCGACGTCGCGCAAGCGCTGCGGCTCGATCTCGAGCACGAAGCGCGTCGGCGATTCCGAGAACAACAGCACGTCGTCGCGTTCGATCGACGGCGCATGTTCTTCACCGTCGGCCGCGGGCACCTTCGCCAGATCGACGTCGACGCCGAGCCCGCGCGAGAACGCCATCTCCGCGAGCGCCACCGCGAGCCCGCCATCGGACAAGTCGTGGCACGACGTCACGAGGCGTTCCGACGTCAACTTCGCCAACGCGGTGAACACGGCCTTCGCGCGCACGAGATCGACGCGCGGCGGACAGCGTCCGAGTCGCCCGTGCATCGCGTAGTACGCCGAACCGCCGAGTTCCGGCCGCGTCAGCCCGAGCAGCACGATCGCGTTGCCGGCGCGCTTGAAGTCCGACGACAGCGCGTGCCGCACGTCGACGACGAGAGCGATCGACGAGATCAGGATCGTGGTGGGGATCTGCACCGTGCCGTTCTGCGTGCGGAACTCGTTGTTCAACGAATCCTTGCCCGAGACGAACGGCGTCTGCCACGCGAGCGCGGCGTCGCGGCACGCTTCGGCGACGCGCACCACGGCGCCGAGCACTTCGGGCCGCTCGCAACTCGCCGAACAGAAGTTGTCGAGCAGCGCGCATTCGTCGAAGCGCGCGCCGACCGCGAGCACGTTGCGGATCGCTTCGTCGATCGCGAGCAAGCCCATCGCGTACGCGTCGATGTCGCCGACGCGCGGACAGATGCCGTTGCCGATCGCGATGCCGCGGAACGAATCGAGCTTCGGCCGAACGACGGCGGCGTCCGACGGCGTCTTCTGTCCGGGGCCGACGAACGGCTTGATCACGCTGCCGGCTTGCACTTCGTGGTCGTACTGGTGGACGACCCATTCCTTGCTGGCGATGTCGGGCTGTGCGAACAAGCGTTCGAGCGTCGCGTTCAGGTCGACTTCGTCCGCCAACGTCGGCTCGGGCTCGCCGCCCGGCTTCACCGTGGCGTGACGCACGACGCGCGGAACGCCGTGATGCAAGAACTCGAGGTCGAGGTTGCCGACTTCGACGCCGCGATAGCGCAGCTCGAGTCGACCGGACGTGGTGAACGTTCCGATCACCGTGGCTTCGACGTCTTCGCGGCGGAACAGATCGAGCAGTTGCGCTTCGTGCTCCGGCGCCACCGACAGCACCATGCGCTCCTGCGCTTCGCTGATCCAGATCTCGGCGTACGTGAGACCGTCGTACTTGAGCGGCACGCGCTCGAGATCGACGACCGCGCCGAGTCCTTCGGCCATCTCGCCGACCGCCGACGACAAACCGCCGGCGCCGCAGTCCGTGACGCACGTGTAGAGCCCGAGGTCGCGCGCTTGCAGTTGCGCGTCGAGGACTTTCTTCTCCTGGATCGCGTTGCCGATCTGCACCGCGCCGGAGTCGAGCGTTTCGGATTCGTGATGCAGCTCGCGCGAGCTGAACGTCGCGCCGTGGATGCCGTCGCGGCCGGTGCGGCCGCCGACGACCACGATGCGATCGCCGGCGCGCGCGGCCTTCTCGACCTTGTCGGCCGGAAGCAGTCCGACGCTGCCGCAGAACACCAGCGGATTGCCGATGAAGCGGCGATCGAACACGAGCGCGCCGTTCGCGGTCGGGATGCCCATGCGATTGCCGTAGTCGCGCACGCCCGCGACGACGCCCTTCAGCACGCGGCGCGGATGCAGCGCGCCAGCCGGCACCTCGCTCGCGGGCAGGTCCGGCGGCCCGAAACAGAACACGTCGGTCGAGACGATCGGCTTCGCGCCGAGGCCAGTGCCCATCGTGTCGCGGAGCACGCCGCCGATGCCCGTGCCGGCGCCGCCGTACGGCTCGATCGCGGACGGGTGGTTGTGCGTCTCGACCTTGAAGGTCACGTGATGACGATCGTCGAACGCGATGACGCCGGCGTTGTCCTTGAACACCGAGATGCACCACGGCCTGGCCAGGTCCTTCGTGGCCTTGAAGATCGTCTCCTTCAGCAGGTTGTCGTAGCGCCGCCCGTCGCAGTTCACGGCGCCCGCGAGCGTCTTGTGCTTGCAGTGCTCGGACCACGTCTGCGCGATCGTCTCGAGTTCGACGTCGGTCGGCGCGCGGCCGAGTTCGGCGAAGTGCTTGCGGATCGCCTGCATCTCGATCAGCGACAGCGAGAGTCCGCCCGTCTTGCTGACGTCGAGCAGTTCCGCGTCGCCCATCGGCAGCGGCACGTCGACTTTCGTGAACGCGCCCGTCGATCCGCTCGTGGTCGGGTCGATCGCGTGCGGCTGGTCGACGGCGATGTCTTCGATCGCCGCGTTGCCGAGCGCGCGGGCCGCGCCGTCGCCGAGCTTGTCGGCCGACACCGTGCCGGCCACGAGGAAGGCCGTGTAGGTCCGCACGCCGGCCACCGGTTCGCCGAGCGCCATGATCGCGCGCAGCACGCCGTCCGCGGCGGGGTCCATGACGCCCTTGCGCTTGACGATGTCGATGCGGTGCGCGAACCCAGCGGGCAACTGCGGGCGCGCATCGGCGTCGAGCACCGCGGCGTCGTCGACGACCGCGTCCGCCAGGGCTTCGCGAGCGATGCGCTCTGCCGCGGCGCGACCGCCCGGCAACGCCAGCGCGAAGCCGCGCACGCTGCGCACGTTCGACAGCCCGGCGAGGCCGAGGCCGCGCAATTCGGCCAGCGCGGAGTTCCCGCGCGAGTCCGAGAACGCGGGCTTGACTTGAACTTCGATGCGGAACACGGCGGGTGAGGGCGAAGGCATACGCGGAGGGTAGAGATGGCCTCCGCTGCACGGAAGCACCCGATGCGCCGGCGGCCTTGGCCTCGACACCCGCGGCGAGCGCGAGCGGGCTCGGAATCGAAATCCCCGGGCGTGACCGTGCGCGGTTACTCGTCTTGTGCGAGCGGGTACTCGTCGGCGGCCGCAAGCAATGGCCACCACGCACGGGACGCAGCACCCTGCCGCAGCTTCCTCGTCGTGATGCGCCGCACGGGAGTCGGGGCGATGGTCGAGTTTCCGCGCCTGTTCAGCGCAGTCTTGGTGCTTGCACTCGGTGTCGGGTTCGAACGGGCGGCCGCCCAAGACGGCGAGCTGGTCTTCAACCAGAGCTTCAAGGGCGTGATCTCGGACCCGCTCGACACCGACACGGTCGGCTTCGAGGAAGTCCAAGGGTCGAAGCTCACGATCACGGTGAAGCGTGACAAGGGCAGCGTGCTGACGCCGGCCGTGACGCTGCTCGACGGCACGACGCTGGCTCCGATCGACGTCGGCACGGCGCTCAAGCAGTCGTCGAAGTCGGTGACGATCAAGAACTTCGTCGCGCCGTTCTCGGGCGCGTACGTCGTCCAGGTCGGATCACTGTCGGGTGCGACCGGCGGCTACACGGTTTCGATCACGGGCAAGCCCGCGACCAAGTTCAGCGCGGTCGGCGACATCACGGTCGGCGGTGAGATCGACGAGATCGAGTTCGTCGCGCGCAAGGGTGGCCTGCTGTCGGGACTGATCACGCCGACGGCGCCGACGCTGACGCCGGCGCTGATCGAGATCGAAGACCCGAGCGGCGCGCTGGTCGCGATCGCGGGGTTCAACTCGCTGGCGGCCAACGGCAACAAGCTGACCCTGAAGAACGTCGCGCTGCCGCGGACCGGCACGTACGTGCTGCGCATGACGGGGCTCAATGCGTCGACCGGCACCTACTCGAGCAAGTTGACCGTGAAACCACCGAAGCCCGCGAAGGGCACCGTGCTCGAGCCGGGCCTGCCCGCGGGCGGCGGCGGCGGGGGCGGCGGTGGTGGTTCGTTCACGCTCAGCGAAGTCCAGTTCGGCCGCGGCATCCTGTCGATCGACGGTCTGTCGATGCAGGTGGTGTCGCCGCTGACGACGCTCGACACGAACCCGATCTCGGGCGTGCCGATCGACGGCACGCTGCAAAGCTCTATCCGCAAGTGGACATCGACGAGCGGCTGGCGTTCGGGCTCGGCCCGTTCTTCACGCCGCCGATCGTGCCGCGCAATGCGGTGCTCGAACTCGTGTTCAGCAAGCCGATCGACCTGGATTCGCTGGCACTCGACGCCGATCGCCGACTGACGGCGAACTCGCCGGTGCAGCTCGCGGTGAACGGCCAGAGCGTGTTCGCGCAGGTGTTCGTCGCCGGTTCGCGCCTGATCCTGAATCCGGTCGTCGGTGACGACGTGGGCTTGCCGGCATCGCCGGTCGTCGTGAACGCGCTCGGCAAGGGTGTGGCGTCGACGACGGGCGCGGCGACGCTGACGTTGAACCCGGTCGGCAACAACGCGCTGAAGTCGCAAGGCGGCGGCACGCTGAAGCCGCGCTCGGACCTGCTCGGTTCGACCGCGGCCGGCGGAACCGCGATCGGATTCAACCCCGGCAACTCCGCGCTCGACTTCATCGATCAAGGCAACCAGGGCGCGGTCGACTTGACGTTCAACGGCTTCCTGCCAGACGAAGGCGCCGCGTCTGGTGCGCGAATACCGCTTCGACGGCACGTTCACCTACACGAACGGCGACTCGATCGGCGGAGCTCGATCACGTTGCGCACGACGGTCGGCTTCAGCAATCTCGCGAAGAACGGCAAGGGCGAGTGGGCCGAGGGCATCATCCGCCTGCGGCCGCAAGGACCGAACAAGGAGACCGTGGTCATCCTGGCCAGCCAGACCACGAACCTCGGCGGCGGTCTGTTCCAGACCACGTTCCAGCTCGCGACCGGCATCAAGGTGCCGCTGGCCGACGGCCAGAAGTACGAGCTCGCACGCGCCGAGTTCTACGAGCCCGATCCGGGCAAACCGCTCGACCCGCTGGTGTTCGATCCGGCCAACCCGCTGATCCTCGAGAACGAGCTGATCAACAACTTCCTCGAGCTGAAGGACGAGAACGGCAACGTGATCGAGCTGACCGACGGCGTGCCGTCGACGGGCACCGTGACCGTGCGCTTCTCCGAGCCGATGGAGTTGGGTTCGTTCCTGCCGTACGAGACGTTCTACGTCACCGACGATCCGGCTCCGAGCAACCCCGGCATCAACAACATCGGTCGCGTGATCCCGAGTGAAGGTGGACGCGCGATGACGTTCGCGCCGGACCGCGCGATCCAATTCGGCCCGCAGGCCGGCACGTTCGAGCGCGTCGGCTTCGGCCCCGATCCGCGCGCGCTTTTTGCACCTGCAGATCGTGCCGCCGCCCGACGTGCTGATCGGTCTGCTCGGCGAAGCGGGTTACCAGGAGTTCGTGAAGGAAGGACAACGCGGCCTGACCGACCTCGCCGGTCGCGCGGTCGGCGTCGATCCGACCACGCTGTCGTCGCAGGAACCGATCCTGAACATCCAGATCCCGGTCGAGACGCTCGGTGATCCGTCGCTCGACAACATCGGCGCCGTGGTGCTGCGCTTCCGTGGCCGGCCGATCACGGCGTTCGCGCCGGATGGATCGGCGGGCGTCACGTATCGCGACGTACCGAGTCGATCTGTGGTCCGAACGGCAACGTGTTCGGTCCGCACATCCCCGACATCAACCTGTTCTCGAACGGGTTCTTCTCGGGCGCGCCGGTCGCGTTCTTCCAGAAGATCCACGACGACTTCAATCCGCCGCCCGACGGGCAGTTCTCGGCGTTCGCGTTCGGTTCGTCGACGCCGATCGGTGGCTTCTCGGTCATCGGCGGTGCGCGTTTCCAGCACGTCTACCGCGCGCAGGACTGCTCGCCCGACTCGGACGGTCTGGCCGGTACGTTCCTCGATCTGCGTCAAGTGAACTACGCGCCGTCCGGTGGCAACGTCGTCAACACGACGATCCCGGACTTCCAGGTCCATGGTGGCCACACGCGCTACATCCCGGTCACGGCGCAGGGCGGCGGCATTCCGCAACAGCCCGAGACCGGCCTCGGGTTCCTCATGGGCGGCACGTTCAACACCGTCGGCAACCCGAACTCGGGTGTGCTCGCCGGCAACTACAACGCGACGAACGTCGAGGACGGTGTGCCGTTCGAGCGCCAACTGCTGTACGGAACCGAGCTTTCTCCCGACGCGTTCGCGGGCGGACCGTTCGTGCTCGACAATGCCAACGTCTTCACGCCGGCCGGCACCTCGCGCGCCTATCACCCGCTGCCGCACGTGCCGTTCTCGAACGCGCTGCCGTTCGACAACGGAGCGTTCGAGAGCGTGACACTCCCGAACGGGACGACCGAGAGCGGGAACCACTCGCTGCTGCTCGAGTACCGCGTGCGCGGTGCGCCGTCGGGGACGGTGGCGACGACGAACGGCTTCACGCTCGCCGTCGGCATTCTCACGACCGCGCTGCCGCGCTTCCGCGTCTACACGGTCGGTGCGGGCTGCGGATCGTGCACGTTCCAGGGCACGTGCTTCACCGGCATGACGTCGGCGATCTCGCCGCCGTTCGACCCGGACGTGATCCGCAACGCGGCTGGACCCAACCCGAATCCGCCGGGCATGCCGTGCGATTGCCCGCGCCATCCGGTCACGGGAAACGTCGTTCCGGCCGGAGCCCCGAACGGCTGCGCCCTCACCGGGAACGCGCAGACGATCACGACGTTGGCGACGACCCTGAATGGGGGGTTCTTCGCCAACCTGCAACACAACTACGGGGACAACTCGCGGTACTACATGCTCTTCGACTACGTGAAGAAGACGTCGTACGTGCGGTCGCCGTGGGTCCGCGCGCAGCCCAATGCGGTCAACGCGTCGACTTGGCTCGCGCCGGTCTTCGATCCGCCGCTGTCGAACCTGCCGGAAGGCACGACGTTCGACGTCCGCTTCCGCGCGTCGGTCGACGGCGACGACGGGTCGGCGACGAACTTCGTGACGCCGGGGACGATGTCGGACGAGAACAACGAACTGAACCAAGGCCTGCCCAGGCCATTCATCCAGTTCGAGGTCACGATCGAAGGCAACGTGTCTTCGCAACTGGTCCCGGTGATCGACACCCTCGTCATTCCGTTCCGCAAGTAGGCGCGATTGGCCTTCGCGGCGAACGGGGTCTTCGGGTCGGCGCCACCGGCTGCTACCCTTCGGGCCCTCGTTCCAGCCCAGAGGCCCGAGTTCATGGCCGCGAAGAAGCCCGACGTCCCGACGACTCCCTCGCTCGACTTCGAGAAGCCGATCGTCGAGCTCGAGAACAAGATCCGCGAACTCGAGCAACTCGCCCAGCAATCGCAGATGGACCTGACGACCGAGATCCGGCCGTTGAAGGAGTTGCGCGAGAAGCTGCTGCGCCAGATCTACACGCACCTGACGCCGTGGCAGATGGTGCGGCTCGCGCGCCATCCGAACCGCCCGCTGACGTCGGACTACGTGCAGTTGATGTTCGACGACGTGATCGAACTCCACGGCGATCGGGCGTTCGGCGACGACCGCGCGATCCTGACCGCGTTGGCGCGCATCGGCGACGAGCGCGTGATGTTGATCGCGCACCGCAAGGGCAAGACCACCGAGGAGCGTATGGCGGCGAACTGGGGCTGCGCGCACCCAGAGGGCTACCGCAAGGCGCTGCTCAAGATGAAGCTCGCCGAGAAGTTCGGCCTGCCGCTGGTGACGCTGATCAACACGCCGGGCGCGTATCCGGGCATCGGCGCCGAAGAGCGTGGCCAGGCGGCCGCGATCGCGAAGAACATCCTCGAGATGTCACGACTGCGCGTCCCGGTGGTCTCGGTCGTGATCGGTGAGGGCGGATCGGGAGGCGCGCTCGGCATCGGCGTCTGCGATCGCCTGCTGATGCTCGAATACTCGTACTACTCGGTGATCTCGCCGGAAGGCTGCGCCGCGATCCTGTGGAAGGACGGCGACAAGGCCGAACAGGCTGCGACCGCGCTGAAAATCACCTCGCGCGACCTCATGGCGCTCGGCCTCGTCGACGAGGTCGTGCCCGAACCGCTGGGCGGCGCGCACCGCGACCACTTCAAGACCGCGTTGTCCTTGCGCGACCGTATCTTGGCTGCTTTGAAGAACTTGAAGTCGATGCCGATGGACCGCCTCATCGAGGCGCGCTACGAACGCTACCGCTGGATCGGCAACGGCGACGAGCTGACCCAGCAGGTGAAGCGAGCGCGCCTGCGCGGGGGCCGGCCCGAGGTCGTCGCGAAAAGCGAGCCCTGACGGCGCCGCGAACCACCGCCGTGGGGCAAACTGGACCTCACAGGGTGACCGGTGGTTCGTATTGGCCCTCGGCGATCGCTCGACAGCACCCGCTTCGCGCTGCCGCCTACGTCGTTGGAGATCGCCTTGGTCCTGCCGCACCGCTTCAGCAAAACCAGCGCCAGCGCGAACCCGCCCGACGAGGGGCGGCCCGACGGCGAGATCATCCGCGATTGCCAGCGCGGCGATCGTGAGGCGTTCGCCGAACTGGTGGGGCGCTACAGCAGTCGGGCGTGGTCGGTCGCGGCGAGTCTGCTGAACGACGACGAAGAAGCGAAGGACGTGGTCCAGGATGCGTTCCTGCGCGTGCATCGCGCGCTCGAGCGCTTCGACTTCTCGCAGCACTTCTACACGTGGCTGTACCGCATCGTCGTGAACCTCGCGATCGATCGGCTGCGTCGCATCCAGAAGCTGAAGCCGGTCGCCCTCGACGACGTCGCCGAACCGGAGTCGCACGAGCGTCTCGAACTCGCGCCGGGTCGACGACTCGAGGCCGGCGAGACGCGTGATCACGTGCATGCCGTGCTCGACTGCTTACCGGACAAGTACCGCACCGTGATGGTGCTGCGCGAGTTGAACGGACTGTCCTGCAAGGAGATCGCGCGCATCGTCAGCAGCTCGCACGCGACGGTGCGCTGGCGTCTGCACGTCGCGCGCAAGATGTTCAAGGATGCGTGGGAGCGTCGCGAGAACCGGGCCGCTCGCGGAGAGTTCCATCATGAAATGTGAGCGGGCCCGCAAACTGCTCGCACTCGGTGTGGGCAAGGACCTCGACGTCCGCGCCCAAGCCGCGTTCGACGAACACGTCGCTGGCTGCTTGTCGTGCTTCCGCGAAGTCGCGGCGTTCCGGCGTTCGCGCGCCGCGATCAAGGCGGCGCGGCCGCAACCGGATCGCGCGGACCTCGCGGAACTGAGCGCGTCGATCCTCGCGCGCGTCGATGCCGGCGAGCCCGGTCCGGTGGCGCCGCTCCCGAACGCGTGGCGCGAGCGTCTGCGATTCGCGTTGCCGCTCGCCGCGGTGTTCGTGGGGTGCGCGTGGGCTGGCCTCACGCTGTTCCACTCCGGCGCGCCTTCGACCACGGAGCGAGGCAGCGCCGTGTCGAGTCCCGTGAGGTCGGAAGCGTTGACCGTGACGCCGGTGAAGAGCGACCAACTCGGCGAAGGTCGACTGATCGTGATTCCGGCGGCGCGGGTCGATCGACCGGCGACGATCGTCCGTTTCGGCGACCCGAAGGTCGTGAGGGTGGCTCCGATCGAGCCCTGGAAGATCGTGCGTAGGGCGGATGATTTTTGAGCACACCAGTCTCGACGTGATCGTCTGCGTGGCGTCATGGCTGGCGCCCGAAGCCAGCCTGCTGCAGCCGCCCGAGTGGACGATCGACGAGCCGACCGCGGCCGCCGCAGTGCCGGTCGCCAAGGCGGACGTGCGCGACGCGATCAAGCGCGTGATGCCGTCGCACGTGCGTGTGAACATCTCGAGTCATCCCGACGCGAGCGACCCGAAGCTCGCCGACGAGGGCGCGGTCCCGGTCGAAGTGGTCTCGGGGATCCTGTTCGATTCCAGCGGGTTCATCGTGACGGTGGCCGAGCCGCTCACGCGCGCCGACAGCGTCTGCGTCGACACGCACACGGGGAACCCATCCGTCGCGGTCATCGTCGGCTACGACACGATGACGAACATCGGCGTGCTCAAGATCGACCCGATCGACCTCAAGCTGCCCGAGTTCACGTCATCGCTCGAACTCGAGGCCGGAGCTGGTCTGTTCTCGATCGGCAATCCGTTCAACCTCGGGCCGGCGGCGACGCTCGGGTTCGTGGCGGCCGTCGACCGCGAAGTGAAGATCGGCGACCACGATTGGCGGCACGTCCTGCAAGTGTCGATGCCGGTCAACGAAGGCGATCAAGGTGGGCCCGTCGCCGACGCGCAAGGCCGCGTGGTGGCGATGCTGCTGACCACGCTGCGCCAAGACGCGGCGCGTGGCATGACGGTCGCGCCGCAGGGCGTGTCGTTCGCGGTGCCGATGGAGCGCGCGCTGCCGACCGCCCGCGCGATCCGCAAACTTTGGGAAGCGAGCCAGGAAGTGACGGACGGCACCAGCCCGAAGTCCGGGCGGCCGTGGCTCGGTGTGCGTGGCTACGACGTCGAGGACCCGACGCTCCGCCGGCACCTGCGACTCCCGCCGGACGTCGGCGTGCTGATCGAGCGCGTGTTCCGCAACTCGCCGGCGGAGACCGGCGGACTCATGGCCGACGACGTCATCGTCGGATTCGCCGGTGAGCCGGTGCGCGGCTCGGACGACCTGAGCCAGCGCATCATGAGCGCGAAGCCCAACTCGATGGTGACGATCGACCTCATCCGTGCCGGTGAGCCGCGGTCGATCACTTTGACCATCGGCTCCTACTGACGGATCGGCGTCCCAGCGTCGTCAGAGGGGGAGCGCGCGTCGCAGGACGCACCCGAAGGTGGGGTGGTCCGAAGGACGACGCCGCGAGGAGGACCCCATGAACGCCAAGACCCAATTCGCACGGCCGCTCGCGCTGTTTTCGGCCATCGTCTCGGGCGCGATGATGGCCCCGGCGCAGGAGACCCCGCATCCCGCCCCGCAGCGGCCCCCGGCGCAGGCGCCGACTCCCCCGGCGCAAGCGCCGACTCTCCAGGCGCAAGCGCCGACTCTCCAGGCGCAAGCGCCGACTCTCCAGGCGCAAGCGCCGACTCTCCCGGCGCAGGCGCCGACCCACCCGGCGCAAGCGCCGCTGCCCAACGCGCCGCAGAGCGCGCACGACGACGCGGAGGCCCCGGCCGACTCGGAACCCGAGCGCGATGACGCGCAGCTCCAAGATGCCCTCGAGGACTTCTGGGGCGAACCGGCCGAGGAGGCCGAAGCCAACGGCGACCGCGCGATCGACGCGTGGCGTGCGGTTCCGGGCTTCAGGCCGTTCGCGCTCCATTTCGACCCGCGCGCCTTCGCCACCGGCACGGGCGGCGCGATGGACTTCCAATCGACGACGATCGAGAACGGCGTCGAGAATCGCGTCCACGTCGAGGTCGGCGCCGACGGCAAGGCGCGCGCGACGATCACGAGCACCGATCCCAATGGCGACAAGTCGGAACGCAAGATCGAGGCGGACGACCTCGACTCGCTGCGTTCCCAAGCTCCCGAGCTGAACGCAGCCCTGTCGGGACTCTCGTTCGGCACGGCGACCGCGCCGCTCCCGGACCTGTTCCACGGTTGGCCGTTCACGACCCCGCCCGCGCCCGAGGGCTCGCCGCGTGGATTGCGCCGACTGCCGCTGTGGCCCGACTCCGTGCCGCCCATGGCTCGGGGTGACGCCGAGGGCCCGAAGCTCGGCGTCCAAATCCGGGGCATCGAGGCCGACGACCCCTTGCGCGCCCACCTGCGACTCGAGTCCGGCGTCGGACTGTTGGTCGAGTCGGTCGTGCCGGGGTCGCTCGCGGAACGCATCGGCGTCGAGCGCTTCGACGTGGTGACCAAGATCGGCGACACGCCGATCGGCGAGGCCGCCGACGTCCTGCTCGCGCTGAAGGAAGCCGACGACGGCTTGGTCGAGGTCCACGTGTTGCGCGCGGGCAAGCCGCTGCTGTTGACGCACGAGCCGGACGCGAAGGACGTCCGAATCGAAGCGGACGGCCCAATCCTGGCCCGCGAGACTTCTTCAAGGGGCTGCTAGACTCCGCGCTCCCATGAACGAGAGCAGAGTCGACAAGTGGAAGCAGGTGTGCGAGCAGCGTCCGCAGGACGAGCTCGCGCGCTTCACGCTGGCCAAGGCGCTGTACGAAGCCGAGCGCTTCGAAGAGGCCGTCCCCGAGTTCCAACGCGCGATCGACGCGAAGCCGGACTGGCTCATGGCTCACGTCTTCCTCGCCAAGTCGCTGGTGGAACTCGGGCAGGGCGCGCCCGCGGTCGTGGTGCTGAAGCGCGCGCGCGAACTCGCACTCGAACAAGACCACTCCGAGCCTTTGGCCGAGATCGACGACTTGCTCGAGGAGCTCGGTCCATGACGTTGCGCGCGTACGCCGCGATCGCGTTCTTGTGTGGTGGACTGACTGCATGCTTGGCGCGCACGCGCGCCGAGGATCCGCTGCCGGGGCCGCAACAGGACGCGGCGGTCGTGGCCGACGCCGCCACGTCGGAGCGCCGCGTCGTCGCCAGCGCCTACGTCCCGGTGCCGCCGTGGGAGGCGTGGGATTGGATCGCGTCGAGCGATCGGCTCGACCAGTGGCTCGCGCAGGAAGTCGCGCTCGACGTGATCGTCGGTGGCCCGGTGCGACTCGTGTCGGACGGCGTCGTCACCGAGGGCTCGATCTCGGCGGTCGACGAACCGACGTCGATGGCGTGGTCGCTCTCCGCGAGTGGCGGCGCGCAGCGCGTCGTGACGTTCCGCGTCAGCGGCGAGATCGGCGGCGCGCGCATCTACGTCGACGAGGGACCATTCCCCGCGGACGCGGCTGGCGAAGCGACTGCGGTCGCGCATCGGCGACGTTGGAATCAAGCCCTGAGCGTGCTGCGGGCTGCCGTCATGCGAGGCCTGCCGACCGAACCTCAGGAGTCGCCGTTCACCGCGGCGCCGTGACGGGAAAGGCTCGCGATCACGATCCTCGGCGCTCCTGCCGCAGCGCCTCGCCGGTCGGATAACGCCGGCGCAATTGGCCGCAGGCCGCATCGATGTCACGCCCGCGCGGTCGCCGCACGGTGCTCTTGATGCCGCCTTCGTCGAGGATCATCGCGAACGTGTCGACGGCCTCGCGTTCGGGTCTCTGGAACGGCAGGTCGCCGACCGGGTTCCATGGGATCAGGTTGACCTTGCCGCGCATGCCGCGCAGCAGACGGACGAGTTCGCGCGCGTGCTCGGGGCGATCGTTGACGTCCTTCAGCACCACGTACTCGAACGTGATCTCACGTCCCGTGCGCTCGAAGTAGCGCCGCGCCGCGGCGAGCACGTCGGACAACGGCACGTGGTCGAGGCCGGGGATCAGTCGACCGCGCAGCTCCTCGTTCGGCGCGTGCAGGGACACGGCGAGATTCACCTGCTTGCCGAGTTCCTCCATGCGGTCGATCTTGCTCGGGATGCCGATCGTCGAGACCGTGATGCGCCGCGCGCCGAAGCCGAGACCGTCCTTGTGGTTGATGGTCTCGAGCGCGACCTTCAAGGGTTCGAAGTTGTTGAGCGGCTCGCCGCCGCCCATGACGACGACGTTCGTGAGTTCGCGCTGGTCGCGTGCGAGCGCCTCGCGCGCCCACAGGAACTGCTCGACCATCTCGCCGGGCGTGAGGTTGCGCACCACACCGAGCATGCCCGACGCGCAGAACGCGCAGCGCACTCCGCATCCGACCTGCGTCGACATGCACAGCGTCGTGCGATCGGCCTCGGGGATCAGCACGGACTCGATGGTCTGACCGTCGGCGAGCTCGATCAGCAGCTTCTTGGTGCCGTCGTCGGAGTCGCGCACGAGCGCGAGCTTCGACGAACGCAGGCGGTACGAGGCCGCCAACGCCGCGCGGACGTCCTTCGGGAGGTCGGTCATCGCGTCGACCGACGTCGCGCCGCGCGCGTAGAGCCAACGGCGCACCGACGCGGCGTGGAACGCGCGCGCGCCCGGGATGGCCGCGACGACACCGAAGCCGTCGATCGGCAAATCGGTCAACGCAGGCAGGGGTGCGGAAGTCGTCGGCTCGGTCATCGCGGAGGGGCGGGGCGGCGAGGCGCGAGCGGACCGCGCTCAGGCGCTCTCGCGCTGCGGTTCGGACAGCGGGATCTGGATGATCGGCGCGGTGCGGTCGATGAACTCGGACGTGACGACGAAGCGGATCGGCGAGCTGCGCTCGGGCAGTCGATAGACCACGTCGAGCATCACCTCTTCGATGATCATGCGCAGCGCGCGCACGCCGGTGCCCTTCTTCAGCGCCAGATCGGCGATGCGTTCGAGGGCGCCGGGCTGGAACTCCAGCTCGCACTGCTCCATCGCGAACATCTTCTGGTACTGGCGCACGATCGAGTTCTTCGGCTCGGTGAGCACGTGGACCAAGTCCGACTGCGTCAGCGGATCGAGCGTACCGATCACCGGGAAGCGCCCGATGAACTCGGGGATCATGCCGAACTCGATCAGGTCCTCGGTCTGGACCTGACGCAGGAGGCCGCGCTTGCGCGCCTCGTCGTCGTTCTCGTTGCCGCTCTCGAAGTGGAAGCCGATCGTGCCCTTGCCGACGCGGCGCGCGATGGTGTCGGTGATGTTCGAGAACGTGCCGCCGCAGATGAACAGGATGTTGGTCGTGTCGACCTGGATGTACGACTGCTCGGGATGCTTGCGGCCGCCTTGCGGTGGGACGTTCGCGATGGTGCCTTCGAGCAGCTTCAGCAGGGCTTGTTGGACGCCTTCGCCGGACACGTCGCGCGTGATCGAGACGTTGCCCGTCGTGCGCGCGATCTTGTCGATCTCGTCGACGAAGATGATGCCCTGCTGCGCCTGCTGGATGTCGTAGTTCGCCGACTGCACCAGCTTCAGGATGATGTTCTCGACGTCCTCACCGACGTAGCCGGCTTCGGTCAGCGTGGTGGCGTCGGCGATCGCGAACGGCACGCGCAAGTAGCGCGCGAGCGTGCGCGCGAGCAGCGTCTTGCCCGAGCCGGTCGGCCCGATCAGCATGATGTTCGACTTCTCGAGCTCGACGTCGTCGTCGGCGCGGCGCGGTGCGCGCAGGCGCTTGTAGTGGTTGTAGACGGCGACCGAGAGCACCTTCTTCGCGTGCTGCTGGCCGACCACGTACTCGTCGAGGAAGCGACTGATCTCGCTCGGCGTCGGGACCTTGCCGCCGACCGGCGTGGCGTGCTCGGCCCGCGTGGGTCCCGAGCGCCGCCCGGTGTCCTCGAACAGGATCGTGTTGCACAGCTCGACGCACTCGTTGCAGATGAACACGCCCGGCGGACCCGCGATCAGGCTTTGGACCTGGCGCTTGGGCTTGTCGCAGAACGTACAGCGCTCGGAGTCTCTCGAACCGCGCCCGCTCAAGTCACACACCACCCTTCAGAGGCTGGACCACTTCGTCGACCAGACCGTAGGCCTTCGCCTCGTCCGCCGACATGTAGTAATCGCGATCGCAGTCGCGTTCCACCGTCTTGACCGGTTGACCCGTGTGATGGGCCAGCAGCTTGTGCATCTGGGCCTTCATCTTCAGGATCTCCTTGGCCTGGATCTCGATGTCGGCCGCAGTGCCCTGCGCGCCGCCCCAAGGCTGGTGGATCATGATCCGCGAGTTGGGCAACGCGTTGCGTTTGCCCTTCTTGCCGGCCGTCAGCAGCATCGCCGCCATCGAGGCCGCCATGCCGATGCAGTAGGTCGCGACGTCGCACTGCACGAACTGCATCGTGTCGTAGATCGCCAGGCCCGCGGAGATGCTGCCGCCCGGCGAATTGATGTAGAGGTTGATGTCCTGGTTCTTGTTGTCCTTCTGCAGGAACAAGAGCTGGGCGATCACGGCGTTCGCGACGTTGTCGTCGATCGGGGTGCCGATGAAGATGATGCGGTCTTCGAGCAGACGCGAGTAGATGTCGTAGGCGCGCTCGCCCCGACCCGTCTTCTCGATGACGTAAGGGATGGGATAGAAGCTGGAGATCTGTGACTTCGTCGTCATCGGTCGTCCTTCAAGGGTTCGTGCTGTCGGTCTTCGCGTCGAAGACCTTGGCTGCCTCGCGCAGGAGCTTTCGGACTTTCGCTTCGAGGATCTGAACCCGCAGCGAGCCCAACTGCCCGCGCTCGTACAGCTCGTCGAACACTTCCTGCGCGGGGCGTTGCTGTGCCATAGCCAGCGACACCACCGTCTGCTCCAGCTCCTTGTCGGTGACGCCGATCTTTTCCGCCTCGGCGATCCTATCGACGAGGAAAGTCATCCTCAACGCACGCATCTGCTCGCCCTTGACGCGATCGCGCTGGGCCGCCGCATCGGCCTTGGCCCGAGCTTCGTCGTGGCCCTGGTGCTGCATCTGATGTTCCAACTGATGGACCATCTCGTCCGTGGCGCGCTCGATCAGGTTCTGCGGCAGGTCGAACGGGGTCTTCGCGATCAACGCGTCGAACAAGCGCTCTTCGACGTAGCGATTGCGCTGCGACTGGAGGTGGCGCTCGATCTCGGCGCGCACCTTCGTCTTCAGGTCCTCGACGTTCTCGGCGCCGACCTTGGTCGCGAACGCGTCGTCGAGTTCGGGCAGTTGGACGCGACGAACCTCCTGGACGGTGCAGTGCAGTAGCGCCTTGGCGTTGGCGAAGCCCGTCGGATCGAAGTCCTCGGGCAGCGTCATGCCGATCGTGACCTTCGCACCCTTGGTCTTGCCGAGGAACGAAGTGATGTTGCCTTGCGCGTCGAGGCCCGCGATCTTCTCGCCGGCGGTGTCGACGATCTGCTTCTCGCGCGACAGCACCGTGGCGCCGTCGACTTCGAACTCGATGTCGACGATCGCGTAGTCGCCCTTGCCGACCACGCCTTCGGTGATTTCCTCGGCCGTCGCGAAGCGCGAGCGCAAGTGGTTCAGTTCGCGCTCGAGATCCGCGTCTTGCACGGCGACGACCGGGGCTCCGACCTCGAGTCCGCGCCAGTCCGCCAATTCGAAGTCCGGGCGCACCTCGATCGTGAACTCGAGCGTGATCGGCTTGGTCGCGTCGAGCTCGATCTGATCGGAATCGACCTTCGGCGATTCGACCGGGCGCAGCTTGTGGTCGCGGATCGCCGACTTCCAGGCGTCCTCGAGCAGGTGCTGCTTCACCTCGAGGCGCAGTTGTTCGCCGTACTTCTTCTCGAGGATGTGGCGGGGGACCTTGCCCGGCCGGAACCCCTTCATCTGGACGTTCGCGGCGGCGTTGCGCCACGCGTCCGCGAGGCTCTCGCGGATCGTCTCAGGGGTGATCTCGATCTTGATGGTCCGCGAGCACGGGCCGTTGGCGGTCACTTGGGCCGGCATGGTGATTCCTTGGGCAACAGCGGCGGACCGCGAGACGGGGCAACCGTGCACCGTTTCGCGGCCGCTGCGCAGAACCCGGGAGTTTATGGAGGCGGATGCGTTGCCGCAACGAATGGATCGAAGCCGCGCGCGGGGGAGGAGGGGCGCGGGGAGGAGGGATGAGAGGGACGTGAGGGACGAAGAGGGACGTGAGGGACGACGAGGGGCGCGAGGGACGCGAGGGGCGCGAGGGACGACGAGGGACGCGAGGGACGTGAGGGGCGCGAGGGACGTGAGGGGCGCGAGGGACGACGAGGGATGAGAGGCGACGAGGGGGCCCATTCGCGGAGCCGGCGTGCCGGCCGCGTTAAGACGAAACCTCGCTTGGGGGGATGGGCGTCGCGGGCCGCTCGGCCTCAGCGCATCGCGATCAGCGCTCGCGCCACGTCGAAGACCCACCAGGCCCCGACCGCGCCGAAGATCAGCAGGGTCCAGCAGATGCCCAGCAAGAACAGGTTGTGGATCGGGAACGGGAACGTCACCGGTCCCTTCATGTGCGGGATGCCTTCGACGAAGCGATACGCGATGAACGTGGTCAGCGTCGTCAGGCCGATGATGCCGCGGAACACCATCGAGTTGGTTTCGTGGCTCGGCATGGCTTCGACGCCGGCCAGGCGCAGGATCTCGGCCACCACGTAGTACGCGAGCGTGCCGAGGATCGCGATGCGCAGCGGCAGCGCGAACTTCTGGGCGTAGGTCAGGAAGCGGGCGGCCTTGTCGCGCATCGGGTCGATGTAGAAGTTGAACGAGCGCTCGACGCCCGAACTCACGACGCGATACCGGCAGCCCGGGGCGACCTCGTCGCCGCTCCACAGGCAGCGGTAATCGAGGTTGTTGACCATGTGCGGGATCGCCACGAACCGGTGCAAGAACATCAGGGCGACCGCGGCCAAGAGCGCGCCCAGCGCGTGGAACGGCTGGGCCAGCATCAGCCACAACACGAGTGGGATGAACAGGAAGAGAACGATGCCCTGAAGTCGGAGGACCATCGACGCGTGCCAGTTTCCGGCCAAGGGTGAAAGGGCCGGAACCATACCCTGCAATTGCGGCTGAGGAAGGGGGGAGAATCGCGTCGGGTTGCCAGCGCGCCCGTCGCGGGCGACGAGGAGCGGCGTGCCCGACGACGTTCAGCGCCCCCACCCGGGCCAGCACCCGGGCCAGCACCCGGGCCGTCGCCCGGGCCAGCGCCCGGGCCAGCACCCGGGCCGTCACCCGGGCCAGCACCCGGGCCGTCACCCGGGCCAGCACCCGGGCCGTCACCCGGGCCAGCACCCGGGCCGTCACCCGGGCCGCGTGGTTCGTCGACGCTGGTGCCAGCGCGGTCGCTCCAGTCGCCGCGGAGCACGCGATCCTCGAGTTCCGATCGTCGGCCCACTTCCCGTGGGCACTGATAGGATCCCCCTCCTTTTTCGCGTGACCGGAGGGTTGGCATGGCGGCGCATCTGCCCGAGGAACGACTTCGCAAGCTCGAGGCATTGCGTGCGGCCGGAGTCGACCCGTATCCGAAGCGCTTCCCGGCCCGTGGGGAGGCCCGCAACTGGATCGGCCCGCTGCGCGACGCGTACGTCGAAGGCGCCGAGGTTCCCGCCGTCGTCTGCGGTCGCATCACGGCGTACCGCGACCACGGCAAGTCGATCTTCTTCGACGTCAAGGACGAGACCGGCAAGGTCCAGGTCTACGTCCAGCAGGACAAGGTCGGCGAAGACGTCTTCACGCGCATCCGCAACACGTTCGACCTGAACGACCACGCCGGCGTGCGCGGCACGTTCACGAAGACGCGTCGCGGTGAGCTCACCGTGTTCGCGACCGGCGTCGAGATGCTGACGAAGTCGATGACGCCGCCGCCCGACAAGTGGCACGGCTTGCAGGACAAGGAACTGCGCTCGCGCCGCCGTCACGTCGACCTCAACGCGAACGACGAGGTCATGGCGCAATTCCGCCTGCGGTCGCGCATCGTCGCCGAAATGCGCAAGTTCCTCGATCAGCGTGGCTTCATCGAAGTCGAGACGCCGGTGCTGCACCACATCGCCGGCGGCGCGGCGGCTCGGCCGTTCCTGACGCACCACAACGCGCTCGACCTCGATCTGTCGCTGCGCATCGCGCTCGAACTCCACCTGAAGCGGCTGCTCGTCGGCGGCATGGAGAAGGTGTTCGAGATCGGCCGCGTGTTCCGCAACGAAGGCATCGACACGCGCCACAATCCCGAGTTCACGATGATCGAGCTGTACTGGGCGTACGCCGATTACGAGGACGTGATGGACCTGTGGGAGCAACTGCTCGTCCACCTCGCGACGACGGCTCGCGGCACGACGAAGTTGACGTGGGGCGGCACCGCGATCGACTTGTCGGCGCCGTTCCGTCGCGTGCGCTACGAGGATCTGCTGAAGCAACACGCCGGCGTCGACCTCGACGACGAGCCCGCGGTGCGCGCGAAGTGCGCCGCGGTCGGCATCGACACCAAGGACAAGTCGCACCACAAGGCCGCGAACGACCTGTTCGAGATGTTCTGCGAACGCACGCTGATCCAGCCGACGTTCGTCATCGACTACCCGCGCGGCATCACGACGTTGGCGAAGTGGAAGGACTTCGGCGGCGATCGCGCCGAACGCTTCGAGTTGTTCGTGAACGGACTCGAGATCGCGAACGCGTTCTCCGAGATGAACGACCCGATCGCGCAGCGTCAGATCCTCGAGAAGCAGGTGCTCGAGAAGGACCCCGAGAACCCGGCCGCCGTCGACGACGATTTCCTCGAAGCGCTCGAGTACGGCATGCCTCCGGCCGGCGGTGTCGGCATGGGCGTCGATCGCCTGGTCATGATGCTGACGGACGCCGACAGCATTCGCGACGTGGTGCTGTTCCCGCTGCTGCGGCCGCATGCCGGCGGCGGTGATGCGCCGCAAGACGGCGCGCCCGCCGAGAAGGTCTGATCGATGTACCGGCTGTTCCTCGCGCTGCGCTACTTGTGGGCGCGCCCGATCTCGTGGGTCTCGATGGTCGGCATCTGGCTGTCGGTGATGGCGTTCATCACGACCATCTCGATCATGTCCGGGTTCCTCAAGGAAACGCGCCGCATCATCCGCGGCACGACCGCGGACATCGTGCTGACGCCGCGTCATGACGGCGTCAGTCGATCGAAGTTGAGCTTGCCGTCGTTCCACGAGATCCAGAGCGCGCTGAACGACGTCCCTGGCGTCAAGGGCGTGACCCCGCGCCTCGTGCGTCCGGCGTTGATCCGCGTCGGCGACTCGGTCGCGCCGCAGATCCTCGGTATGGGACAGTTCGCCGAGAACCAATACGTGACCGTGATCGGACTCGATCCGGCGCTCGAGCGCGGAGTCACGGACTTCGACGAGTACCTCGCCGAACAGGGCGAGTACGGGCAAGCTGTCGACAGCGTCACGCAGCCGTTCTGGTTGAAGAAGGTCCCGGCCAAGTACGTCAACGACGACTTGCCGGTCGCCTTGCCCGGCGAAGGCGCGATGCACTTCTTCGGGCTGAACAAGGGCGACGTCGTCACGCTGGTGACGCTGCCCGACACGCTCGATCAGGACAACGTCAAGCCGCTGACGCAGCGCTTCCTGATCGGCGGATCGGTGCGCACCGGTCACTACCAGTTCGACATGCGCTCGCTGTACGTGCCGATCGAGGCGGCGCGCAAGTTCGCCGAGACGAAGAACGAGGCGACCGAGCTGTGCGTCACGAGCGCAGTCAGCGACGGCCCGGGACTCGACGCCACGGCGAACGCGGTGCGCGCGAAGCTCGGTGAATCGGGCCTGTCCGTGTTCACGGAGACCTGGGTCGAACGCAACCGCAACCTGCTGTCCGCGGTCGAGAACGAACGCTCGATCCTCGGCTTCATCCTGTTCTTCTTCGTCGCGGTCATGAGCTTCAACGTGTTCGCGACGCTGACGATCCTCGTCTCGGACAAGACCAAGGACATCGGCATCCTGAACACGCTCGGAGCCACGCCGGGTGGAGTGCTCGGGATCTTCCTCGGCGGCGGCTTGCTGATGAGCACGATGGCCGCCGCGCTCGGCGCGCTGTCCGGCGTGCTGTTGTCGCTGAACATCAACCACGTGAACGACGGCATCGAGAAGGCGTTCGGCGTGCGCATCTTCCGCGCCGACGTCTACACGTTCGATCGCATCCCGATCGAGCTCACGCCGCAGTTCGTGGCGATCGCGTTCTTCGGGACCGTCGTGTTCGCTCTGTTGTGCGCGCTGTTGCCGGCGGTGCGCGCGGCTCGCATGGATCCGGTCCAGGCGCTGCGCCATGAGTGAGCTCGTGCTGGAGGCGACCGGCCTCACCAAGAGTTACGTGATGGGTGGTCGCGCGCTCGACGTGCTGCGCGGCGTCGACCTCACGATCCAGGCGGGCGAGTCGCTCGCGATCGTCGGTTCGTCGGGCGCCGGCAAGTCGACGCTGCTGCACTTGCTCGGGCTGCTCGATCGACCGACGACCGGCAAAGTCCTGTTCCGCGGCGCCGACGTCGGTTCGTTGTCGCGAACGGCGCGGTCGCGCTTGCGGCAGAAGCACATCGGCTTCGTGTTCCAGTTCTATCACCTGATCCCGGAGCTGAACGCGCTCGAGAACGTGCTGTTGCCGCTGATGATGAAGCACTCGATCACGTCGTGGTTCGGGGCCAAGGCGAAGGAACGCGAGCGTGGCCGCGCGCTGCTGCGCACGCTCGGCTTGTCGGAGCGCGAAGGCCATCGCCCGTCGCAGTTGTCCGGCGGCGAGCGCCAGCGCGTCGCGATCGGCCGCGCGTTGATCGGCGATCCCGACGTCGTGCTCTGCGACGAGCCGACCGGCAACCTCGACGAGGCGACGTCGCGCGAGATCTCGGACCTGCTGTTCCAACTGAAGCAAGACAGCGGCAAGACGTTCGTGTTCGTCACGCACGACCTCGACCTCGCGCGGCGAGCCGATCGCGTCGTGCGGTTGGTGCATGGTCGCGTCGAGACGTTCGCCCCGGCGAGCTGATCGCGCGTCGCGAAAACGGAAACGGCCCCCGCGACGCCTCGAGCATCGCGGGGGCCGTCGACGTCTTCAGCGCTCGTTCAGAACCGACGCTCGTCGCGCAACGCGATCGGCGGGCCGAGCACTTCGAGCAACACCACGGCCTTGCGCAGTTGAGCCTCGTCGTGCAGGTCCAGGCGCCGCGTCGCCGCCGACTTGCCGGTGTTACGGCGCTTCACCTCGAGCTGCGGCGCGACATCGCCGTGCGCGACGCGCGTGTCGAACGCTTCCTCACCGGCGACGTCGGTGTTCGACAGGTCCGCGAACACGCGGTGGACCGCGTGCGGGTTGGCCTCGCGTTGCGCGGCGTGTTCCTGCGCGCGCTCGTAGGCCTGTTCGCGTGCAACCTCGCGATTCGCCTGCGCCCGCGTGGGCGCAGGATCGTCCGCGAGCTCGTCGACGTCCTCCGTGTCCGGCTCCAGCTCCGGCGTCGTCTGCCCGGTCAGTTCTTCGAAGTAACGGCGGACGCGATCCTCGAGGTCACGCGGCGTCGCTTCGCCCGCGGAGGCGTTGCCGCCGCCGGCGCGCGTGTCGTGCGCCAGCTCGGGCGATCCGCCGCCGCTCGTTGCGTCGGGCGTCGGTGTCGTCGGCTGTTGGCGTTCGCTCTGCTTGCGCTTGAACACCTGCGCGATCGACGGCAGCACGAAGAACAGCACGAACAGGACCGTCGTGAAGTTGTCGAAGATCCACTGCAGCGGGTTCGCCGCGAGGACCGGGACGACGGCGAGCGCGCTCACGACGTGCTCTTGTCCGACGAACCGCCTTCCGCGATCGAGCGCCGCATCGTCGTGTCGGCCTCGATGTTCTTGTAGCGCTGGTAGTCCATCAGCCCGAGGTTGCCCGAGCGGAACGCCTCGGCGATCGCGAGCGGGATCTGTGCCTCGGATTCGACGACCTTCGCGCGGTTCTCCATGACGCGCGCCTGCATTTCCTGCTCCTGCGCGACGGCCATCGCGCGGCGGACTTCGGCCTGCGCCTGCGCCATGCGCTTGTTGGCTTCGGCCTGATCGGCTTGCAGCTTCGCGCCGACGTTTTCACCGACGTTGATGTCGGCGATGTCGATCGAGAGGATCTCGAACGCCGTGCCGGCGTCGAGACCACGCGCGAGCACGGTCTTCGAGATGCGGTCGGGGGCGGCGAGCACTTCGGTGTACGTCGCGGCCGCGCCGATCGCGGCGACGATGCCTTCGCCGACGCGCGCGATGATCGTCTCTTCCGTCGCGCCGCCGATGAGCTGGGCGAGGTTGGTGCGCACCGTGACGCGCGCACGCGTCAGCAACTGGATGCCGTCCTTCGCGACCGCGGCGATCGCCATCTCGCGCGTCTTGCCGGGCGCCGGGCAGTCGATGACCTTCGGGTTCACGGAGGTCTGGATCGCTTCGAGCACGTTGCGGCCGGCGAGGTCGATGCCGGTCGCGCGCTTGAAGTCGAGCGACAGACCCGCGCGGTTCGACGCGATCAGAGCGCGCACGACGTTCGGCACGTTGCCGCCCGCGAGGTAGTGCGCCTCGAGATCCTTCGTCTGCACCTGTGCGAGGCCGGCCTGCACGCCCATGATCTTGGCGCGCACGATGTGGGCCGGCGGCACCTTGCGCAGCGACATCGCGACCATCTCGAGCAGTCCGATCTGCGCGCCGGCGAGCATCGCCTGCACGTAGAGGCCGAGGTACTTGAACACGATGATCAAGAAGATCAGCGCGAGCAGGCCCAGCACGACGAACACGGCCGGAGCGACGGAATCGCCGGCGGCGAGGGACAGCAAAGCGTTGGAACTCAAAGTCGAATCTCCTTCGTGCGCCGCGCTCGTGCCGAGCGAGTCCGCGGCGCCAGTGGTGTGGATGGTCAGGCGTTTTCCTGCGAAACCACGATGCGGTTGCCTTCGATCAGGAGCACGCGAATGGGGGTACCGGCGTCGATCGCTTCGCCGCGCGTGACGACGTCGACGCGTCGATCGCGGATCTGCGCCTTGCCGGCGGGGCGCAGCGGAGTGAGAGCCGTGCCGGTCCCGCCGATCAAGTCGGCGAAGTCCGCACCGCCGCCGCCCGCGGCCGATTCCTGCGCCGGGAACGACGCGCCGGGCAGCGTGTAATGCCGCCCGAACCAACTGCGCGGGAACATCTTCACGGCGAACGCGGTAACCACGGGGCCGAGCACGAACGCGATCATCAGGTAGGTCGTGAACACGCCGGGCTCGGCGTTCCAAGCGCACACGCCGCCGGCGATCAACGCGCCGGCCGCGAGCGTGCCGAGGATGCCGAACGACGGGAAGAACACCTCGAGCAGGATCAGCACGAGACCGACCCCGAGCAGGACGTACGACCACAGTTCCATCACGGTTCCTCCGCGGTGCGCACGACGACGTGACTGTGTTCGACCGCGGACACCACGATCGTCGTGCCGCGCTCGATGTAGCCGCCGTCGGAGCGCGCGTCGAACAGCGCTCCGCCGACGTCGACCTTGCCCGCGGGTCGCAGGTCCGTGTACGCGGTGCCGCGCGCGCCGACGCTCGTCGACACCGAGGGTTCGGCCAACGCCGCGCTCGAGCCGACCACGGCGGTCGTCCCGGCCAACGTCATGTGCTGGAACCACGGCAGTCGCGGCAGGATCCACCGCGTCAGCGGGAAGATCGCCGCGACGATGCCGACCAGCATCGCGCCGAATCCGCCGAGCACGTCGCGCAAGTACGACGACTCGGATGGCCCGGCGGGGAACAGGAACGGCAGGAACGAGAAGATCGCGCCGAGCGCGATGCAGGCCACGCCGAGGAAGCCGGTGATGCCGAAGCCCGGGATCACGAACAACTCGAGTGCGAGCAACACCACGCCGAGGATGATCAACAGCAGTTCGGGCAGATCGGCGAGCCCCGCGAGGTAGTTGCGGAAGAACACGATCCCGAGCAGCGTGAGACCGCCGATGCCGAGCAGGCCGAACCCTGGGGATTTGAGCTCGAGGATCAGCAGCAGAGCGCCGAGTCCGAACAGCACGTAGCGCACCAGGCCGCCGAGCTGGTTGACGAAGCGCTCGGACCACGACGCCTGCACTTCGACGATCGGAGCGCCGGCGAGCTTGACGGCCTCGAGCAGTTCCTCGCGCGAAGTGACGATGCCGTCCGACAGGCCGTAGTCGAAGGCCTCGGCGGCGGACAACGCCAGCAACTTGCCCTCGGCACAGATGGTCTTCAGCAGGCGGACGTCGCCCGGGCCCGATTGCCGGACCAAGTCGTCGAACTCGATCTGCGTGAGCACGCGATCGCCGTCCGGTGTGGCGGCCAGTACCACGCCGACTTGCGGATCGACGAAGGCCTGCGCCATCGCGTCGAGTCCGTCCTTGCCGTGCGCTTGCGCCGCGTCGCGGAACTTCGCGCGCAGGAACGAGACTTGTTTCTCGATGATCCGCGGGTCGACGTCGGTCACCAGGCCGACGCCGGGGACCATCACGATCGGATAGGCCGAGCCGATGGCCGCATGCTCGGCCGTGAAGACCTTGTCGCAGCACAGCGCGAGATAGGCGCCGGCCGAACCGGCCTCGCGCGTGACGTAGGCGATCGAGGTCAGCCCCTGCGAGCGCAGCAGGTCGCCGAGTCGGCCCATGATGTCGACGGCGCCGCCGGGCGTGTCGAGTTCGAGGATCAGCGTGCTCGAACGCAGTTCCTTGGCGCGCCGCACGGCCCGTTCCAGCGTCGGGATCATGCCCTCTTCGAGCGAGCCCGTGATCGATGTGACGACTACGCCGTCAGGCGCAGCTTCGGACTGCATCGCGCCGCAAAGACCGGCCAACACCACGAACGACTCGAACACGTGCGATCCCCTCGGGGCCAAAGCGGCCCGCAGTGTAGAGGGTTCGCCGTCCAGCAAGGGGCCGATCGGGTCAGGCGGTCTCGGAGGCCTTCGGTCGGGAGGTGGCGCGGCTCTTGCGCGCGCTCTTCGCCCAATCGACGATCTTGGGCGCCACGTCGCGCACGAAAGCCGGTGACGTGCGCTCCAACACGAACGCGCGGTAGACCTTGTCGAGCGCCTCGAGCATTCCGAACAGCAAGGCCAACGCGTTGGCGTCGCGGTCCTCGGCGGAATCGCCTTCCGGCTGGACCTCGGACTTCACGCCGCGCAGGTCGAGCGTGGCACCATCGAGCACGATCGTCGTGTTCTCGTCGTCGACGGCGATCACGACGCCGGCGCGTTCCAGCGTCATGCCGCGCGCGAGCGCCTCACGGGCTTCGGGCGCGCGCGTCGGCGCGTCGCCGCGCACCGCGACCTTGACGCCGGTGACGTCGTCCTTGAACTCGAGCACGCGGTCCAGCACGACGCCGACACGCTGGTCGTCGCCGACCGCGTGCACGCCGCCGCGGACTTCCGCCGACCACCACAGCCACGTCAGGAACTCGGTGCCGAGGAACGGCGCGTCGTCTTCCTGTTCCTTCTTCGGTTCAGGCTTCGCCATCGTCGGACCTCACGGAGAGCACGGGGGACAAGCGGCGCAAGCGATCGGCGTCGATACCCGGCGCGGCCACGCGCGCACCGAGCGGAGTCGGCGTCGCCGCGATCGGCGTCTTGCCGAAAGTGTCGCGGAACAAGCGGACGAAGGCCTCGTTGACCGTGTTCGACGTCGTGCGCACGAGCACGAGTTCGGACTGCGGTCGCCACAGGACGTCGACGACGGCGGTCGCGGGCACGATGCGTTCGAGCAGCTCTTTCTCGACGTCGGCCTTCAGCTTCGCCATCGCCGAGCGCGCGATCTTGGTCGCGCCCATTTTGCCGGCCGCCTCCGCGACGCGCACGCGCACCGCGTTGCTCGGCAACTTCTTCTGGTCGATGCGCAGGCGCAGCAACACGTGCGGCCCGAGGAACGTGTTCTCGGGATTGAAGTTCGTCGCCGAGAACGACCGCGCCACGACCCAGCCGATCGACGGCGTCAGGATCGGTTGGTCGTCGATCGAGCGGAAACGGTGTTCGCGCAGGCGCTCGTAGAACTTGTCGTCATCCGGCTTCGGGTAGTAGCCGGCGACGAGATAACGCCGGTACGAGCCGGATACGCGGATCGCCATGGTGAGTCGTCTTTCGGTGCGGGTCGAGCTGCGAGCTGTCGCGATCAGTCGGTGAGCGGAGGCCGCGAGATCGGCGGCCCGGAGCGCGTGGCCGACTCGGTTTCGGTCTCCGGTTCGGCGGCGAAGTCGTCGTGCGACACGGTGTCGACGCCGAAGATGCCGAGCACGAAGTCGAACGTGTCTTGCAGCGAAATGCCGACGTCGACGCCGACGAACAGCACGTGCGCTTCGACGTTCACGTCGAGCCACGGCCGCTCCCAGTCTTCGATGCGCGTGGTCCAGCCCCATTCGCCGTAGAACGGCTTGCGGCCCGGATCGGACGAGTCGGGCATGTAGTGCGCGCGGCGGAACTCGTTCGGGTCGAACAGGTAGCCGTTGCCCGTGCAGGGCTGCTTACGCCACCACTCGAGGTTCGACAGCACGAGGCAGAGTTCCTTGCGGTCCTCCTCCCACATGCCGCAGGACCGGCCCTGCATGCCGAACTTCGAGGCGTCGTAGTAGCCGATCCCGGCGCGCACCGGTTCGACGGCCGCGGCCGCGAACAGGCCGGTTCCGGCCGAGAGGTTGATCTCGAAGATGTCCATGAAGTCCAAGCCGCGCGCGCAGAAGTAATCGAGCGGAGGCGTGGCGGGATCCCGCTCGCCGGGCGCGTTGCAGCCCGTGACGATCAGGGCGGACAGCAGGACGAACGAACGCGAGATCGACGTGTGCATGAATGGTGTTCCCGTTCCGGCTTCGGGTGCGTCCTCGCGCCGGTGCGCGCGGGATCGTAGGGTGGTCGGTCGCAACGATCAATCGCACCGATGGCTTGGGTTCATGACTGGACCAAGCGTCTCCGCGTGCGATCGACTCGGTTCGCGGCCGCTTCGGATCCGAATCCGGCCTCACGATCCGAGTGACGACGAGTCGATCCTTCGGGCTCGCATCGAGCGGGCCCGACGGCGCGCGACGCGAGTCCTTCCGGAGAAATCGCATGCGACGAGGGTGGTCGAAGTGGGTCGGGCTCGCCTGGTGGTTCGGAAGCCTTGGCATCGGAGCGAGCGCCGTGGCTCAGGAGGCCGCGCCAGCTCCGACGCCGGCTGCGCTCGAAGGCAATGACCTCGTCGTCAGCGTGGACATCCAGGGGGTCGGGCCGACGACGCTGTCGTTCGGAGCCCTCGGCTCGCGGGGCTTCTCCGTCTACCCGCTCGACACCGAAAAGCGCCCCGGGGTCGCCGCCGTCTACGGTGGCACCGCGCGCGCGGGCGCGACCGCCGACAAGGGCGGGTTCACGGTCCTGTTCTTCTTGCATCTCTACGAGGACGGCCAGTCGTTCCTCGAGGGCCAGATCCTGAACGACGCGGCGGCGAAGCCGTACGGCAACGTCGACGCGTCGTACCGCGTGATGTTCCGGGGCGTGCCGATCGCCGAAGGCTCGCGCACGTTCTACGACCAGTGCGGCGTCGCCTTCTGGTCCGGGCAGGCACGGTTCGCGCCGCGCCAAGATCTGCTGAAGAAGTACGCGGCGCAGTTGCCGCCGAAGTCGAAGTTGAAGGGCATCCCGCTCGCGGACACCGAGCCGGTCGAGGACCCCGACCCGGTCAAGAACACGCACCAATCCGGTTCCCCGCGCAATCGCTACGTCGCGGTCCAGGGTGCGAAGTTCGTGCTGACCGAAGACGTCCGCTACCTCGCGCGCTTGATGGACTTCGTCGTCGCGCAGGCGCGCCGGCCGTACCACTTGTCCGAAGCCAACGGCGAACCCGTCTTCCACGCGATGCATCCCGAGGCGTACTTCCTCGAGGGCCGGCCCGAGATGCTCGCGTACCGCGACACGTTCGACCGGCTGCTGATCCCGTCCGCGCAGTTGAAGAACGGCGACGGCTACAACGGCTGGGACCGCGAGCACATGAACGTCGAGGAGCTCTACGCCGCCTACGTGCTGACCGGTTCGCGCGTCGCGCGTCGCGAGCTCGTGCTGATCGTCGAACAACTGCTGTCGACGGCCGACGTCCGCGACGAGAACAAGAAGCCGCATTCGGCACGCACGCTGGGCTGGATGACGCGAGCGTTCGTGCGCGGCTACCAAGCCACCGGCAACCAGGCGTACCTCGACGGCGTGCGCCGCATGATGAACGCGACGCTGCTGCACCGCGACGCCGAGCCGCCGTATCGCGCGCTCGTGCCGCAACCGCCGCAGGGCGACCACATGAAGGACGAGAAGTGGGAGAGCCCGTTCATGGTCGCCGTCGCGACGACCGCGCTCGCGCTGTACCTCGACGAGGATCCGACCGACTCGGCCGCGCGCGAACTGCTGACGTTCTGCGGTGATCTGCTGGTCGAGCAGGGCTACTCGCCGGAGCACGGCGGCTTCTATTACGACTACAGCGCCGAGTCCTCGAAGAAGAGCACCGGCGTGCCGGCGACGAAGGGCGTCGCGAGTTGGATTCCGTCCGCACTCGTCGACGTCGCGCGCCATCAGCCCGAGGATCGCCGCGCGAAGTACCTCGACCCCGCGCGCCGCGTCTACGAAGCCAACAAGAAGGACGGCAACGCGCTGCCGAAGTCGATCGAGTGTTATCGCTGGTTCATGGCCTGCGCGCGTCAGTTCGAGTGAGAGGCCGTGAAGAAATCCCGCGCGGCGTCGGAACGGCTGCGAACGACGATCGCTTCGTCGGATGGCCTCACCGACTCTCTCCATTGAGTCGCCTCGGCCATCCTCCTCGCGCTCGCCGTTCTCGCTCGTTCCGCCGCTCGCGGGGGCCTGTTCACCAGGTTCACGGCCTCTGACCGCGTCGTGACCGATCCGCGGCCCCGAGACCAAAATCGAGTCCTCAAGCTCGCTCGAACATCCTTCCGATCCTGATTCGACGCCCCGCGTCCATGGGGTCGCACGCATCAGGAGTGGATCACGATGTCGTATTCGCAGGGTGCTCGTTCGTTCGCGCGCACGGCGTTGGTGTTCGTCCTCGCCTCGACGTCTGCGCTCGCGCAATCGATCGGAGAGGAGAAGTCGGTCCCGTCCCATCTCGACGACGGCGCCGAGTTCACCACGAAGCTGAAGTCGCTGCTCGCGCACGGCGAACTGCTGTTCTCCGCGAACTGGACCGACCAAGAAGGCGGCGGGCGACCCGCGACGAAGGGCACCGGCGCGGCTCTGTCCGACGCCAACGCTCCGCTGACGTTCCCGCGCAACATGAACCGCATCTCCGCGCCCGACGCCAACTCGTGCGCCGGTTGCCACAACTTGCCGTTCGCAGGCGGCGGCGGTGACTTCGTCGCGAACGTGTTCGTGCTCGGTCAACGCTTCGACTTCGCGACGTTCGACGCGACGGACTCGACGCCGACCAAGGGCGCCGTCGACGAGAGCTCGAATCCGGTCGAACTGCAGACGATCGCCAACTCGCGCAACACGCTCGGGATGTTCGGTTCGGGCTACGTCGAGATGCTCGCGCGCCAGATCACGGCCGACTTGCAGGCGCTGCGCGATGGCCTCGCGGCGGGAGCCAGCGTCGCGCTGGTGTCGAAGGGGATCGACTTCGGCACGCTCGCGCGCGATGGCGGCGGCAACTGGGACACGAGCGCGGTCGAGGGCCTGCCGGCGCCGAGTCTCGCGTCGAGCGGTCCGGGGAATCCGCCGAGTTTGCTCGTGCGGCCGTTCCATCAGGCCGGCGCCGTGATCTCGCTGCGTCAGTTCACGAACAACGCGATGAACCACCATCACGGCATCCAATCGACCGAGCGCTTCGGTTCCGGGGATCCGGATGGCGATGGCCATTCGGGTGAGCTGACGCGCGCCGACGTGACCGCGTGCGCGATCTGGCAAGCGACGCTGCCCCCGCCGGGTCGCGTCATTCCGCGCAACGACGTGATCGAGGAAGCCGTGAAGCTCGGCGAGGACAAGTTCGTCGAGGTCGGTTGCGTCGAATGCCACGTCCCCGAATTGCCGCTCCACGACGGTGGCTGGGTGTTCAGCGAACCCAATCCCTACAACCCGAGCGGCAACCTCCAGCTCGCCGACGTCGGCGGAGTGCCGCTCGAAGTGAACCTGAACGATGCCAAGCACCTGCCGCGTCCGCGCCTGAAGTCCGAGAACGGTGTGACGTGGGTGCCGTGCTTCACCGACTTCAAACTGCACGACATCACGAGCGGTCCGGCCGATCCGAATCGCGAAGCGCTCGACATGCACCAGACTCCGGGCACGCCGGGCTTCATCGCCGGCAACGCCGAGTTCCTGACGCGCAAGTTGTGGGGCTGCGCGAACGAGCCGCCGTACTTCCATCACGGTCAGTACTCGACGTTGCGCCAAGCGGTCGACGCGCACGCCGGCGAAGCGTCGACGGTGATGCTCGCGTACGCGGCGCTGGCGCCGGCCGAGCAGGACGCGATCATCGAATTCCTGAAGACGCTGTGCGTGATCACGCCGGGCAAGAAGCACCTCGTCACCGACGAGAAGGGCAGGAAGCGCAAGTGGCGCGCGTTCCCGTACGACCGCACGCAGCATTTGCCGGAGTGAGCGGTTCGATCGCCGCGCTCGCTGCGAGACGGGAATGAGACGAGCGGGTCGCACTCGACGCTGTCGGGTGCGACCCGCTGCGCTATACCAGCGGCCCATCCATCGGCCGGAGTTCCCCCGTGATCGACCTGCACACGCACTTCTTCTCGCGCCCGTTCTTCGACACCCTCGCGGCGTTGTCGCCGCAGCCGGGCACGAACGAGGAGAAGCTCGCCGCGGCCACGAAGAAGGCTGGCATCGAATTGCCCGAGCCCGACGTCGACGTCCACCTCGCGCGGTGGCTCGGCGAGATGGACAAGCACGGCGTCGAACACATGGTGACGTTCGCGAGCCTGCCCGAGGAAGTGCCGGCCGTGCTGCAAGCGACGAGCAAGAGCGGCGGCAAGCTCACGCCGTTCGCGATCGTCAACCCGACCGCCGAGGGCGCCAAGGACAAGGTCGCGGCGCTGCTCGGCCAAAAGGGCGTCAAGGGTCTGCTGCTGTTCCCGGCCATGCACAAGTACGACCCGAGCGGCGACGCCGCATTGAGCGTGCTCGAAGTCGCGAACCAGCACTCCGCGTTCGCGATCGTCCACTGCGGACTCTTGCACGTGAAGTTCCGCGACTTGCTCGGGATCCCGCGCCCATTCGACTATCGATTCGCGAACCCGTTGAACCTCGTCCCGGCCGCGAACCGCTGCCGCAACGTCAAGTTCGTGATCCCGCACTTCGGCGCCGGCATGCTGCGCGAAACCCTGATGGTCGGTAGTGAATGCGAGAACGTCCACGTCGACACCTCGTCGAGCAACGCGTGGATGGCGACGCAGGAACAACCGACCGAACTGAAGACGGTGCTCGCGCGAGCCCTCGGTGTGTTCGGCGCGGACCGCGTGCTGTTCGGCACCGACAGCTCGACGTTCCCGCGCGGCTGGAATCGAGCGATCTACGAAGCGCAGAAGACCGCGCTCGAGACGCTCGGCACGAGCGCAGCCGATCAGGCCAAGGTGTTCGGCGGGAACGCGAAGCGTCTGCTCGGGCTGTGAAGGGCGGGGCGTTCGCGCTCTTCTTCACGAGAACTACCAGGCCGTGAAGTCGGAAGGCCGGAGCCTCCTCCGCTCGGGCCGCGCTCCCCGTCCGTCGCGCCCTTTCGTTCATCCCGCAAAAGCCGAAGGGCTCGCCGGCCAAAGCCGGTCGAGCCCTTCGCGATTCAAGTGGTGGAGCATAGGGGAGTTGAACCCCTGACCTTCTGGATGCCATCCAGACGCTCTCCCAACTGAGCTAATGCCCCACGTGTGTTCGTGCTGGCTCGTCGGGAAGCGCGGGAGTCTAGGGGCCCGCCGACTGCGGAACAAGTCGGCAGCGGCCGATCACGAACGCAACGTCGCGGCGAAGGCGTCGTCGGCCTCGACCGTGTCGACGATTCCGGCCGAGTTCTGCGTGAAGAACGTCGAGCCCGCGCCGGTCGGACCGTTCGCGGTCCCCGGGATGATGACCACCATGCCGGCATCCATCAAGGCGCCTACGGCTTCGTCGTGTGCACCGATGGCGATGTCGTCGAAGCCGTCGCCGTTGAAGTCACCGGTCGCGATGGCGGTACCGAAGCGATCGCCGGCTTCTGCCGTATCGGAGACTCCGTTGGTGCCTTGCGAGAACACGTCCGAGCCGAACGAGGTCGGACCGAAGGGTCCGCCGCGCAACGTGCGCAAGCTGCCTGCGGCGGATTGCCCCGCGATGTCGTCCCCGGGACTGCCGATGGCCAAGTCTTCGGCTCCGTCGCCGTTGAAGTTCCCGCGCGCCATCGCCGTTCCGAGACCGTCCGCGCCGTCACCGAGCCCCGTCAGCGACGGGCCGCCCGCGTAGTACTTCACGGCCTGCGAGGTGAGCGCTCCGGCGGTCGTCCCGTAGCAAACGGCGATCTCACCCGCGTTGGCGCCGAAGACCGTGAACGCGATCGGCGCAGCCACGATCAAGTCGTCGAAGTCGTCGCCGTTCAGGTTCGCGAACTCGACCGCGGTGCCGAATCCCTGGCTCGCGTAGCCGGCGATGCCGACGTCGAACTGCGTGATGCGCTGTGCCTTCTTCGCCGTGATGCCGGACTTCGAACCGCGCAGGATCGTGACCGAACCGGTCCCGACCGGTCCGGTCTTCTCGAAGGTCGTCGTGACCGCGAGGTCCGCACGGCCGTCGCCGTCGATGTCGCCGGTCGCGAGGGAGAACCCGAAGAAATGATCCGCGCCGGCGACGCCCGGAACACCCTTCGAGTCCTGCGACCAGAACTGGTTCTTCTTCGCCGTGAGTCCGGACTTCGATCCGAAGATCACGTGGATCCCGCCCGCGCGGGTCTTGAACTTCGTGCCTTTCCCGAGCCCCTCCAAGGCGAACGCGGCGAGATCGTCGAAGCCGTCGCCGTTGAAGTCGGCGGCGGCCATGCGGAGTCCGAAGGCCTCGCCGCTGTAGCCAGGTTGCTGAGGATCGAGGTCGACTTGGTCCTTGATGCCCGGAGTGTCCTGCGACCAGATCGTCGTCGTCGTGACGTCGAGACCGGTCGGCGAACCGCGCACGACTGCGACGACCCCGGCCACGTTCAGTCCCGCGAGCGATCGACCCGGAGCGCCGATCGCGAGGTCGTCGAAGCCATCGCCATCGAAGTCCCCGGACGTCAGCGAGTAGCCGACGAACTGCTGGGTCTCCGTGATGCCGAACAGGTCCAGTCCCGAGAAGAACTGCGCGCCTGCCGACGTCAATCCCGCCGCGCTGCCGTAGAGCACGTGGACCGCGCCGCAGTCGGTGATCCCACCGAGGTCTTCCGCGGGCACGCCGATCGCGAGGTCGTCGAACCCGTCCGCGTTGTAGTCGTGACCTGCGGCGCTCGCGACGCCCGTGAGGGCCGAGTGCGAAACGGCCAGCAGCGCGAGCGCGACGATGAAGGATGAACGCATGACGTGGCTCCGGCGAAGACGTTCGAATGGCGTGAAGCCGAGTTCAGTGGATCGCGAATCCGAACGCGTCGTCGTCTTCGCTGGACGTACCGAGCGACGCTTGCGTCAGGTAGTCCGTGCCCGAACTCGTGAGGCTCGAGGCCGAACCGTACAGCACATGCACGGCGCCCGCGCGCACTGCGCCGGAGACGGTGTCGTCGGGCACACCGATGCCGACGTCGAAGAACCCGTCGCCGTCGAAGTCCGCGACCGCGAGCGTCGCGCCGAAACCGTCGTCGACCGCGGGTGAGTCCGGCACGCCGGCGGTCGCGCGCGACCACAGCGCGTCGTTCGCGGTCGAGATCACGCCGCCGCCGGACACGCCTTCGAACACCTGGATCTCGCCGGCGAGCGCTTGTCCGGCGATCTCCGCTCCGGGCACGCCGACGACGAGATCGCCGAGCGTGTCGCCGTCGAGGTCCGCAATCGCCAGCGAATCGCCGAATCGAGCCTGTTGCGCGAGCCCGCCTTCGACGCCGAACGTCGCGCGGCTGTAGTTACGGATCGTCGTCGTGTCGAGACCGGTCGCCGAGCCCGAGAACAGGCGGATCTCGCCCGCGGCGAACAGGCTCGCGACCGTGAAGTCCGGCAAGCCGACCACGAGTTCCGCGAAGCCGTCGCCATCGAGGTCGCCGGCCGCGAGCGGCAGCTTCGACGAGCCGAAGTCGTTGTCGTCCGTGCCGTCGCCGTCGGGCGCGAACCACTGGCGCTTCTTCGTCGTCAGGCCCTTCTTGCCGCCGCGCAGCACGAGGATCGCGTCCCACGTGTCCGCGTCGAAGCGCGCGTGCGAACCGATCGTCAGGTCGTCGTAGCCATCTCCGTCGAAGTCACCGACCGCGAGCGAGCCGCCGAAGCTCGAGCCGTCGACGGCCTTGCCGGGGACGCCTTTGGAATCGAGCGTCCACAGTTGATTGCGCTTCGCGCGCAGTCCGATCGGCGAGCCGTAGAGCACGTGCACGGCGCCGGCGGCGCCGGCCTTTTTCAAGCTCTCGTCGACGCTGATCGCGAGATCGTCGAAGCCGTCGGCGTCGAAGTCGCCGGTGGCCAGCGTGTGGCCGAAGCGCTCGATCGACGCCGCGATGTACTGCGGATGCAGCTCGACCTTGTCTTTGATGCCCGGCGAGTTCTGCGACCACGTTTGCACATCCGCGAGGTCGAGTCCAGCGGCGGAACCGGCGACGACGTAGACCACGCCGGCCGCCGACAAGTTCGCGACGGTCGATTGCGGCGCGCCGATCGCGAGTTCGTCGAACCCGTCGCCGTCGAAGTCGCCGGCTGCGAGCGCGGCGCCGAAGCGCGAACTCGGGAAGCCCGGGAACGCTAGGTTCGCTTCCGACAGGAACTCGAGCGAGCTCGTGTCGAGACCCGTCGCCGAGCCGTAGACGACATGCACGAATCCGGCTTTGAAGTTCCCCGCGGTCTCCTCGCCGGGACTGCCGATCGCGAGATCGTCGAAGCCATCGCCGTTGAAGTCACCGGCGCCGACGACGCCGACGCAGCTCGCGAACACGACGCACGAACGCAGAGTGCGATGCATCGGAGCCTCCTTCACTTCGCCAACACCGAGGCGAACTCGTCGTTCGCTTCGGAGGTGTCGGGCACGTTCGTGGTGGATTGCCGGAAGATCACGTTCGTCGCCGAGTCGAGCCCGCCGCCGAGCAAGCCGTAGACGATCTGGACCATGCCGGCGCGATCCGTGGCGCCGTCGTCCTCGCGCGGGACGCCGATCGCGAGGTCGTCGGCGCCGTCGCCGTTGAAATCGCCGCTCGTGAGCGCGGACCCGAAGCCGTCGCCGTCCTCGGCGTCCTCGAGCATGTTCAAGCCGTCCTGCGACCAATACGTGTCGAACTGCGTCGACACGCCGTTCGCGCTGCCCGGGAACAGCGAGACGTCGCCGGCGACGATGGCCGAGCCGACGGTCGCTTGCGGAGCGGCGACCACGATGTCGGCGAAGCCGTCGCCGTCGAAGTCGCCATGCGCGAGCTCGAGTCCGAAGTACGCGTTCTGCTCGGTCGAGCCGAGCACGCTCGGACTGCCTCGATCGATGGAGTCCGCGGTGGAAAGGTCGACGCCGAGCGCGCTGCCCTCTAGCGTGCGTAGGACGCCGGCGGCCACGAGTCCGTCCACGCGCTCGAACCAGCAGCCCATCGCGAGGTCGGCGAACCCGTCGGCGTCGACGTCGGCGAGTTCGAGCGCGAGCGGCGAACCACTGGTTTCGTTCAGCGTGAAGCCGTTGGCGTCCGGCGGGAACGCGGCGACGTTCTTCGTCGACACGCCCTTCTTCGAACCACGCAGCACGAACACCGTCAACGACGTGTCGACGTCGTACGGCACCGAGCTCGTGATGCAGAGCTCGTCGAAGCCGTCGCCGTTGACGTCGCCGGTCGCGAGGTTCGACGCGAAGTGCGCGAAGAAGAACGATTGGCCCGGCACGCCTTTGGTGCCGAGGTGGATGAAGCGACTGCCCTTGCCGCGCAGGCCCTTCTTCGAACCGAGCAGCACGTGGACCGCGCCGGCTTGTTCGGAGGAGTTCGTGAACGACTCGTCGACGCCGATCGCGAGGTCGGCGCGACCGTCGCCGTTGAAGTCGCCGCTCGCGAGCGTCTGACCGAAGCGCTCGCTGGAGAAACCCGGGAACATCGACGACTCCTCGGGCTTGTCCGGCACGCCCGGCGATGCTTGCGAGAACAGCGTCGCGCTGCTCGCGAGCAGGCCCTGCGCTGAGCCGCGGAGCACGATCACCGCGCCCGCGTTCTCGAGACCACCTTGCGTGAGTCCCGTGGCCGCGGCGGCGAGATCGTCGAACCCGTCGCCGTCGAAATCACCCGCGGCGAGCGTGCTGCCGAAGAACGCGCCGGCCTCGGTCGTGACGTTCGGGAAGTCGTCGAGCACGAACCACTGCGACGTCGAATCCGCGACGAGGCCGTTCGCCGAGCCGTACAGGATCGTCACGGAGCCACAGTCGTCGAAGCCGCCGTGATCCTCGCCCGGCGTGCCGATCGCGAGGTCATCGAAGCCGTCGCCGTTGAAGTCGTGGCCGGCGAAGGCGGACGCCGTGGACATCCACGCGACGAGGACTGCGGAACGATGGAGTGCCATGTTGCACCTCTGGTATCGGAGTGAGGCGACCATGCGATCCGGTTCATGGGAGGATCGTCACGGGAAAAGTCCACAGGGCATCGGCAAGTTCACGCTGCCTCGATGCACCACGCCCGCCCGGACTCCGATTCGGATCCGATGCGGGCTGGTAGACTCCCGCGCTTTTCGTGCGCGGTCGACTACGACCGCGCATGGACCCGGTGCCGAGGTCGTGGAGTCGAGATCATGGTCAGCAAGGCGGAGCGCAAGCCGCTCGATCACGGCTCGATCGAGCCGAAGTGGCAGCGCCATTGGCAGCAGCACGGCACGTTCCGCGCGCGGGACGAAGGGGATGGGCGCAAGGCGTACGTCCTCGACATGTTCCCGTACCCGTCCGGCGCCGGACTCCACGTCGGTCATCCCGAGGGCTACACCGCGTCCGACATCTGGTCGCGCTGGCTGCGCATGACGGGCGTCAACGTCTTGCATCCGATGGGTTGGGACGCGTTCGGTCTACCGGCCGAGCAGTACGCGATCCAAACCGGTCAGCATCCCGCGGTCACGACGAAGGCGAACATCGCGACGTTCAAGCGCCAGATCCAAGCGCTCGGCTTCTCGTACGACTGGGATCGTGAGATCTCGACGACGGACCCCGAGTACGTGCGCTGGACGCAGTGGCTGTTCCTGCAAATCTGGAAGAAGGGCCTCGTCTACGAAGCCGAAGTGCCCGTCAACTGGTGCCCGGCTCTCGGCACCGTGTTGGCGAACGAAGAAGTCGTCGACGGCAAGAGCGAGCGCGGCAATCACCCGGTCATCCGCAAGCCGATGCGGCAGTGGATGATGAAGATCACGGTGTACGCCGAGCGGTTGTTGAACGACCTCGACGGGCTCGACTGGACCGAGTCGATCAAGGCGCAGCAACGCAATTGGATCGGCAAGAGCGAAGGCGCCGAAGTCGAGTTCGCGCTGGCGCAGGGCGGCGGCTCGGTCCGCGTGTTCACGACGCGACCCGACACGCTGTTCGGCGCGACGTACATGGTGCTCGCGCCCGAACATCCGCTGGTGAAGTCGATCGCGACCGACGCGCAACGCGCGGCCGTGACGGCGTACGTCGAGCAATCGTCGAAGAAGTCCGACCTCGACCGCACCGATCTCGCGAAGGACAAGTCCGGCGTGTTCACCGGCGCGTTCGCGACGAACCCGGCGAACGGCCAGCCGATCCCGGTCTGGATCGGCGACTACATCCTCGCGAGCTACGGCACCGGCGCGATCATGGCCGTGCCCGGTCACGACGAGCGCGACTTCGCGTTCGCGACGAAGTACGGCCTGCCGATCGTCGAGGTCGTGAAGCCGACCAGCGGCGCGACCTCCTTGCCCGCGGCCGCGTTCGGCGAGTACGGCATCAGCGTGAACTCCGGCGAGTTCTCGAATGTGCCGAGCGCCGAGTGCAAGCTGCGCGTCACCGCATGGCTCGAGTCGAAGGGGATCGGCAAGGGCACGGTCAACTACAAGCTGCGCGATTGGCTGTTCTCGCGGCAGCGCTACTGGGGCGAGCCGTTCCCGCTCGTGCGCTGCGCGACGTGCGGCGTGCAACCGGTGCCCGAGTCGGAACTGCCGATCCTGCTGCCCGACGTCCCCGACTATCGACCGACCGAGCACGGTGATCCGCCGCTCGCGCGTGCGGCCGAGTGGGTGAAGACGACGTGTCCGAATTGCGGCGGCACCGCGCAACGCGACACGAACACGATGCCGAACTGGGCCGGCTCGTGCTGGTACTACTTGCGCTACATCGACCCGAACAACACGAGCGCGCCCTTCGACGTCAAGAAGGCCGCGTATTGGCTGCCGGTCGATCTCTATATCGGCGGCGCCGAACATGCGGTGCTGCACCTGCTGTACGCGCGCTTCTGGCACAAGGTGTTCTTCGACCTCGGGCTGGTGTCGACGAAGGAACCGTTCCATCGCCTCGTGAACCAAGGCCTGATCCTCGGCGAGGACAACGAGAAGATGAGCAAGTCGCGCGGCAACGTCGTCAATCCCGACGACGTCGTGCGCGATCACGGCGCGGACTCGTTGCGCTTGTACGAAATGTTCATGGGACCGCTGGAGGCCGCGAAGCCGTGGAACACGCGCGGCATCGTCGGCGTGCGGCGCTTCCTCGAGCGCGCGTGGGACTTGTTCCAACGCGACGTGACGGATGCTCCGGCGCCCGACGCCGAGCGACGTCTCGTGCACAAGACGATCCAGGGCGTCACCAAGGGCATCGAGACGCTGAGCCAATTCAATACGTCGATCGCGAAGATGATGGAGCTCGTCAACGACTTGACCGCGCGCGAGGTCCAGCATCGCGAGACGCTCGAGACGTTCGCGAAGCTGCTGTCGCCGTTCGCGCCGCACCTCGCCGAAGAGGCGTGGGAACTCCTCGGTCACGCACCGTGCGTGGCGTCGCAGAGCTGGCCGACGTTCGACCCGGCGCTGGTGAAGGACACCGAGGTCGAGATCGCGGTCCAGGTGCTCGGCAAGGTCAAGGCGCGCATCGTGCTACCTGCGGATGCCGACGAAAAGGCGCACGAGGCCGCAGCGCTCGCCGACGAGAAAGTCCAAGCCGCGATCGCGGGCAAGACGGTGCGCAAAGTGATCGTCGTGAAGGGCAGGAACGTCAACCTCGTGGTGGGGTGAGCGAGCGACACCGGCGCGGTGGGCGCGGTGAGCAGCGCGATGGGCACGATGGGGACAGTCCCCTCATCTGCTCTGTCCCCCGTCGGCCCCTGTAGGCCGCGAGCGGCGGTCGAGGGGGCTACACTCCGAACTGTCTGAAGTGGTGATCGAGGTGCTTCCACTGCAGCGCGGACCACTCTGGTGACGTGAGTGGACCGAAGAACGGATGCGGGCCCTTTGCCAATCCGTCCGGGCCGGCCTGCGCGAACGCTTCGATCAGAGCGCGGAGTTTCGCGTGTTCGGTCGCGAACGTGCGGGCGTCGGTGATCTTGAAGTCCGGCGCGGTCGGCAGGTTCTTGTCGAATGGCGCGGGCTGCAGGAGCTTCTTCTTCGCGGCCTTGGCGAACAACGCCGACAGGATCGTGCCGATCAGGTTCTTCTTCAGTGCGCGTTTGCCGAGTGCGACCTCGAGCGCGACTTGGCAATGCGCGAGCATCTGACCGGCGTTCATCTTCCCCCATTGCGCGGGAGTCGCGGCGGTCAGGCGATCGAGTCGCGCGAGCATCGCGACGTTTTGAGCTCTGTCGAACAGGTCTTCCATCGGTCTACCTCGCATCAGGGACGGGTGCGGCCAGGCGCGGCGCAACGTGGATACCACGTTTCGGTGAGCACGGGGAGCCGGGGGCCAAGCGCAGTCCCGGGCCAGCACCCGGGCCGTCACCCGGGCCGTCACCCGGGCCAGCACCCGGGCCAGCACCCGGGCCAACACCCGGGCCAGCACCTGGGCCAACACCCGGGCTAGCACCCGGGCCGCGAGCCGTTCAGCTCCATGCGCCGGCGGTCACCGGGTCTCGGTTCTCGTCCTCGGGTTTCGGTCGCCTGTTCTCGGGTGTCGGTGATCGTCTCCTGAGAGCGCGCACCGCTGCATCCCAACCAGGCATGTCGTGCTCTCCTGCCGGTCGTGCGAAGCACGATCGCGAGCGGCAGCGAGCGAACACGGTCGGCGCGGAGCGCCGTCGGTCACCGGTCACCGGGTCTCGTCCTCAGGTCTCGGGTCTCGCTCCCCATCGACGCTCAGACTCATCGTCCATCTCTGACCCTCGGCCCCCGGGCACACACTCAAGCCCCCCGGCTCGCCATTTTCGTGGCGGATTCCCCTGCTCTCATCCGTTTCCTCGCGCGGAGGACGCCCCGCGATGCCGTGTGTGCAGGTGACACCTCGACCCGTCAACCGCCGGCCGCCCCGGTCTGCCGCATTGCGCATTGCCCGTTCGTCCGATCCAATCCGCCGCGCGAGGTCCGTGGCCCTGCCCGCGGACGGATCGGAGACGTGTGCCGTGGGGATGATTCGAGTTCTGGGGTGCCTGGGGTGCCGGCGCGCGACGAGCGACCGGTGACGCTGTACCTGCATCGCATGCGCGACGGCGACGTCGCCGCGGCCGATGAACTGGCTCGGCTCGTCTACGTCGAACTGAAGCGTCTCGCCGCTCGCGCAGGAGCGCGGCTGCCGAAGACTCCGCTGGACGTGACCGAGGTCGCGCACGAGGCCTGGCTCCGCCTGTTCGGCGGGGAGCCCCCGACGTTCACGGACCGGCGCCATTTGTTCGCAGCGGCAGCGCGCGCGATGCGATGCGTGTTGATCGACGCCGTGCGTGCCGATGGTCGCCAACGTGCCGACGGCGACGGCAAGCACGTGCCGTTCGACGACCACGTCGATCGCCTGTCGCGCCGCATTCGCGATCCCGTGGCGATGGACGACGAGTTGAAGCTCCTCGCGCAGCGGGATCCCGAAGTCGAGGAACTCATCAACTTGCACCTCATGCTCGAGATGACGATGGAGGAATGCGCGGAGTTCCTCGGCGTGTCGTTGCGCACTCTCGAGCGCCACTGGCGATTCGCCAAGGCGTGGCTGTACGAGCGACTCGAACCATGACGCCTGAACGGTGGGTGCGCCTTCGCGATCTGTTCGACCGCGCGTCGCAACTGCCCGCGAACGAGCGCGCGGCGTGGGTCGCGACGCACTGTCCCGACGACGACGAGATCGCGCGCACGGTGAACTCCCTGCTCGCGCGGCTCGAAGCGAGCAAGGACTTCCTCGAGCCGATCGAAACCGCGAAGCCCACCGTTCCGCCGGTGTCGCAACCCGGCAGGCGGCTCGGTGACTTCGAACTGGTCGAACCGATCGGTCGCGGCGGAATGGGAGTCGTCCACCGCGCGCGACAGATCGGTCTCGGTCGCGAGGTCGCGATCAAAGAACTCCCGGCCGCGCTGTTCCCGACGCAGAACGACGTCGAGCGCTTCCTGCGCGAGGCGAAGGCCGCCGCGCGGCTCGCGCACCCTGCGATCGTCCACGTGTTCACGTTCGGCCAGGACGCGGGAACCCATTGGTTCGCGATGGAACTGGTCGATGGACACGACCTCGCGCGCGAGCTGACGCATCAGGCCGCGGCCGCGAACGGCGATGTCGCGCCGAACTGTCTGCTGCCGCGATTCGGCACGCCGCAATACGTCGAACGTCTGGTCGGCATCGTCGCCGACGTCGCCGACGCGCTGCAGCACGCGCACGATCGCGGCATCGTCCATCGCGACGTGAAGCCGAGCAACCTGCTGCTGCAGCGCGGAGCCGGCGTGAAGATCGCCGACTTCGGTCTCGCGCGTGATGCTGCGCAGCGCCCGCTGACGAAGAGCAGCGACCTCGGCGGGACGCCGTACTACGTGAGTCCCGAGCAGGCACGCTCGCTGAAGGACAGCGTCGATCATCGGACCGACGTCTACTCGCTCGGCGTCGTGCTTTACGAAGCGCTGACGCTGCATCGCCCGTTCACGGGCGAGACCGACCGCGAAGTCCTCGATCGCATCGCGACGTTCGATCCGCCGCCGCCGTCGGGGCATCAACCGAAGATCGCGAGCGATCTCGATGCCATTTGCGTGCGCGCGATGGAAAAAGACCCGACCCGCCGCTATCCGACCGCGGCCGCGTTCGCCGCGGACTTGAAGCGGTTCCTCGCGCACGAAGCCGTCTCCGCGCGCATGCCGGGGACGATGCGGCGCGTTCAGCGTTTCGTGGCGAAGAACCGTTCCGTGCTCGTGACCGGGGTGCTGATCGCGAGCGCACTCGTGCTCGGCTTGTTCAGCGGTCGACGCAACGAACGCGCGGAAGCGCTGCTGCGACGGCGCGCCGACATCGACGGCGCGCTGGCTCGCACGACGTGGATCGCCGCGGACCGTGCCGTCGTCGAACGCGCGCTGCGTGCGGCGACCGAGCTGCGGGTCGGTGCGCCGGATGCGAACGACGCGTCGCGACTCGAACGCCTCGCCGCGCGCTGCGCGGAACATCGCGCGCGATGGGTTGCCGAAGCCGACCGCTTGGCGCAGGAGGCCGCGGCGAGCGCGCTGCCCGCCGAGGTCCGCTCGATGCTCCGCGTCCAGTCCGCGAACGCGATCCGTGTCGCGGCGATCGCCGCGCCGGACGATCCGGAGTTGGACCGTCGCAGCGGCATCGACGTCGCGATGGGGCGGCTGTCGGTGCGCGCGGAGTCCGCGGCGGGCGTCGCCGTGGCCGCGCGCGTTCGCGTCGCACAACTCGACTTCGTGACCGGCGAGCCGCGAGCGACGCTGGACCTCGGCGCCGCGCCGGTCGTCGATGCGCCGATCGCTCCGGGATTCGCGCGCGTGCGCGTCGAGTTCGACGCCGGCGGTTTCCACGAGTTCGACGTGGCTCCGGGCATCGAGGACGACGCGCTCGTGCTCGTCGCCGTGGCGCGCGGCGACGACGCCAGCTCGACCGATGGCATGGTGCGTCTCGAGGGCGGACGAGTGTCGTTCGGTCCGCATAGCGGTTGTCCGCTCGATCGTCGTGAGGTCGTGGTCGCTCCGTTCTGGATCGATGCGACCGAAGTGCGCGTGCGCGAGTACCGCGAGTTCCTGCGTGCGACCAATGCGATGCCGCCGATGCTCTGGGCCGCGATGGACGATCCCGCGAACGACGAATTGCCGGTCACGGGAGTCACGTGGATCGAAGCCCGCGCGTACGCGGTCTGGCGCGGCAAGCGCTTGCCGACACACGCCGAGTGGGAGTTCGCCGCGCGCGGTTCCGCGGGACGACTCGTGCCGTGGACCGACGGCGTCCCCGCGAGTGCGGAGCGTGCGCGGCTCGGCGGCCAGCGCCCGACGTATCGCGAGGACCCGGCCGCGCTCGTCGCGCTGTGGAAAGCGAACGTCGTCGCCGTCGACGCGCTGCCGCTCGGACGGACACCCGAGGGCGTGTCCCACCTGCTCGGCAACGTGGCCGAGTTCACGAGCTCACCGGTCATCGGTCCCGTGCGCGGTGTGACGACGTGCATCACCGGCGATCGCTGGGTGCTCGGTGGCGCGTGGACCGATCCGTTCGAAGGATTCGACCTCGGGCATTTTGATCACATGCCGATGGGCGCGAACGCGCTCAGTCGCGACGTCTCGATCGGTTTCCGCTGCGCTCGGAGCGCAGGTCCGTGAACCGTCCAGCGTTCCATCCCCACGAGATTCCTGCGCAGCCACGCAGCGGGACGCGTCGTCACCGCGGTGGGTGCGTGCTCACGCCTGCCGAACCGGAGAGCCTGGAATGTCCTCATCCTCACGTCCCGCCATGACCAGTCGGAACCCCACGCACGTGCATCGCTACGAGATCGAACTGTTCGTGAACGTCGCCGGCGCCGGCGCCAAAACCGAGCTTCCGAAGTTCGACGACACGATGCACAGTCACCTCGACCGCGGCATGAGCGTGTCGGCGACCGACCTCGCGTTCTTCGACGAACATCGCGCCGCCATCGAAGCGATCGACCTGTCGTTCCCGCACGCACCGTCGAAGTCGGAGTTCTTCGACGGTCTCGCCAGCGCGGTGAAGAAGGCGACGAAGAACGAACTCACGGCCGTCGCGACCGTGCATCTCGAGACGCCGCTCGGTTGGGTCCGCGTCGGGGGAGTCGGCTGGGACCCGAAGGCGACACCGATCGCGATGGTCCACTACGTCGATGCGTCGGGCAAACCCGGCGCGCCCCTGTATCGCGTGACGGGATCGGCGGGTGGATTGACCGGGCGCGCGATGTTGTCCGCCCTCCTGCGCGTCCGTCGACGTTGATCGTCGAGCGCGAACCATGGGTTCGAAACGAACACGCTCCCCGGCCGCTCACGGGCGCTGGGCCGCGCTGCAGCGTGCTCTCGCACGACTGCGACCAGGCCCGCGCCGCGACGAGATCACGTTCTTCACCGCGCTCGACTTGCGCTTCGACAAGGTGCTCATCGAACTCGATCCGAGTCTCGACGAGCAAACCGGCGATCGGCGCGTCAACGACATCCAGCAGCTCGTGAACGTCCTCGAAATGCGGGCGGCACAGCGCGTGGACGGAGTTCCTCCTCGTGCGCTCGCTCCGCCCGTCGAAGCGACGGGGTTCGACGTTGCACAGCATTGGGTGCGCTTCGCGCGCCGGTCGTTCGGTGCGGAGTACGCGGACGCGGGCCGACTCACGCGCGCATTCACGCGGTTCGCGAACGGGGCGTTGCGCGTGCCGTACCACGATGACGCCGAGCCTTCGCCGCGTGGACAGTGGGTGCTCGCGGAGCCGGACTCCGGCTACTTCCTGCTGTTCGCCGAGTTCGCGGCACTGGCGTCGGCCGCCGATCCGGGGGCGACTCGCAACGCGGCATTCGAGCCGGACTTCTTCGCGAGCGTGTTGCCGGCGGCCGTGGCCGCTCAGGCGATCGCGCTCGACGTGTACCGGCCGGACGGGGGCTGGAGGAGCTTGCTGGACCGCGCGCGGTGGAGCGGCGTGCCGTGGGCGGCGCGGCGCGTTCGGGCCCATGCCGAACGAGTGCGCGGACTCGGCTCGCCCGCCGCGTGGTTGGCCGAGCATCGGTCGAACCTGCGCAGGATCCTCCGCATCGAGAACGAAGCGGCGGGTGGGAATTCCCGCGGAGCGCCGTAACCTTCCCGCCCGGAGGTGCCCGCGTGATCGTGCTTCAAAGTGGTCTCGTTCGCGGCGTCGTGTTCGGACTCGTCGGTTTCCTGAGCAGTGCAGCGTTCGCGCAGGACAGGCCGCCCGCCGCGAAGCCCGCGGACGCCGCGCCGCAAGAACCGCGGGGATTGCGGATCAAGGACGCTCGCGCGTTCGACGGCTACACGCTGATCACGCCGCTGAAGTCCGTGCGCGCGCTGCTGCTCGACATGGACGGCATGATCGTCCACACCTGGCAGACGCAGCTCGCGCCGGGCAACTCGGTGTACTTGCTCGACAACGGCAACTTGCTGCGCTGCGTGCGCATCGTCGACGGCGGCATCTTCGAGGGCGGTGGCATCGGGGGTCGAGTGCAGGGCTGCAGCCCGACGGCACGGTCGTCTGGGACTACACGCTCGCCGAAGAGTTCCGCCACCATCACCACGACATCGAGCCGCTCCCGAACGGCAACATCCTGATGATCGTGTGGGAGCGCATCTCGCACAGCAAGGCGATCGGCCTCGGCCGCGATCCGGAGCTGATGGAGTCCGGCGAGTTGTGGCCCGACATGATCGACGAGGTGAAGAAGGCCGGCCCGACCAGCGGCGCGATCGTCTGGGAATGGCACGCGCTGGACCACTTCATCCAGGACGTCGATCGCGACAAGCCGAACTTCGGTGATGTGGCGAAGCACCCGGGACGTCTCGATATCAACGCGGACCGCCGCGCCGGGGGAGTGCCGTTCGGACCGCCCCCGGGCGCCGGCCCGGGCGCCGGCCCGGGTGCCGGCCCGGGTGGCGGCCCGGGTGGCGGCCCGGGTGGTGGCCCGGGTGGTGGCCCGGGCCGGGACGCGCGGCCCGATGGGGCTGCCGACGACGACCGCATGAAGCAACTCGGCTACGCCGGTGGTGCTGCCAAGGGCAAAGACGGCAAGGCGCGCAACGTCAAGGGCGCCGATTGGATGCACACGAACGGCATCGACTACGACGCCGCGCTCGACCAAATCGTGTTCTCGTCGCCGAAGATGTCCGAGTTCTACGTGATCGACCACTCGACGACGACGGAAGAGGCCAAGGGCAGCACCGGCGGCAAGCGTGGCAAGGGCGGCGACTTCCTGTACCGCTGGGGCAATCCCGCGGCCTACGCGAGCGGCACACCCGCCGAGCGCCGTCTGTTCCGCCAGCACGATGCGCAGTGGATCGAGTCGGGCTTGCCCGGCGCCGGTCACTTCCTCGTGTTCAACAACGGGCCGGGTCGCGCCGATCCACCGTTCTCGAGCGTCGACGAAATCGTGCCGCCGCTGGCGCGAGACGGCACGTACACGCTCGAAGCGATCGGACGCTTCGGCCCGGACCGGCCGGATTGGAGCTACGGCGTGAAGGAGTCCGAGCGGTTCTTCTCGAGCTTCATCTCGGGCGCACAACGCCTGAAGAACGGCAACACGCTGATCTGCTCGGGCGAGAACGGCCGCATCGTGGAAGTCACGCCCGAAGGCGAGATCGTCTGGGAGTATTGGAACGAGCACGGCGGCGACTCACCGAAGGAGCCGGGCCCGACCGGCATGGTGGAGCCGTTCGCGCTGTTCCGCGCCACGCGCATCGCGAAGGACCATCCCGGCGTAAGGGTGGTGTTGAGCCACGCCGGCAAAACGCGTCAGGGTTGACCAAGCGGTCGAGTCGACCGCGCGCGCCGAGGTCGCAGTTCCCGGCTTCGGACCCGTCCCCCGACTGATGCGGCGCGAGCGTCGTCGCGGTACAACCTGCGGCTTCCGCTCCTCTCGCGAAGCATCACCGCCATGGCCGACGACAAGAAGATCACGAAGCGTGCCGACGACTACTCCGCCTGGTACCAGGACATCGTCCTGCGTGCCGAGCTCGCCGACTACTCGCCGGTGCGCGGATGCATGGTGTTCCGGCCGCGCGGGTACGCGATCTGGGAGAACATCCAGCGCGATCTCGATCGCCGTTTCAAGGAGACCGGGCACGTCAACGCGTACTTCCCGCTGATGATCCCCGAGTCGTTCATGAAGAAAGAGGCGCAGCACGTCGAGGGCTTCGCGCCCGAGTGTGCGGTCGTCACGCATGGCGGTGGCGAGAAGCTCGAAGAGCCGCTCGTCATCCGCCCGACGTCGGAGACGATCATCGGCTCGATGTACGCGAAGTGGGTCCAGAGCTATCGCGACCTGCCGATCCTGATCAACCAATGGGCGAACGTCGTGCGCTGGGAAATGCGCACGCGCTTGTTCCTGCGCACGACCGAGTTCCTGTGGCAGGAAGGCCACACGGTGCACGAGACGCACGACGAGGCGTGGGAAGAAGTCGTCCGCATGCTGGGCGTCTACCGCGCGTTCGCCGAGGAGATGCTCGCCGTCCCCGTGATCGCGGGCAGGAAGAGCGACAGCGAGCGCTTCGCCGGCGCGCTGACGACCCTCTGCATCGAAGGACTGATGCAAGACGGCAAGGCGCTGCAATGCGGCACGTCGCACGATCTCGGCCAGAACTTCACGACCGCGTTCGACATCAAGTACCTCGGTCGCGACGGCAAGCAGGCGTTCGCGTGGTCGACGTCGTGGGGCGTGTCGACGCGCTTGATCGGCGCGCTGATCATGGCGCACTCCGACGACCAGGGTCTGGTGATCCCGCCCAACGTCGCGCCCGAGCCGGTCGTCATCGTGCCGATCTGGAAGAACGACGACGAGAAGGCGCTCGTGATGGGCAAGGCCGACGAGTTGTCGAAGTCCCTGAAGGCCGCGGGCATCAAGCCGCACGTCGACGACCGCGAGAACTTGAAGCCCGGCTTCAAATACAACGAGTGGGAACTCCGCGGCGTGCCGGTGCGCGTCGAGCTCGGCCCGCGCGACGTCGCCGCGAACCAATGCGTACTGGCGCGTCGTGTCAGCGGCACCGGCAAGGAAACGCTGCCGCTCGCTCAGGCCGCGACGCGCATCGCGGAGGTGCTGAAGGAGATCCAGGCGTTCCTCTACGAGCGCGCGCTTTCGTACCGCAGAGACCACACGACTTCGGTCTCGACCTACGACGAGCTGAAGCAAGTGCTCGACGGCAAGGGCGGCTTCGTGCGCGCGAACTGGGACGGCACGAAGGAAACCGAAGCGCGCATCAAGGAAGAGACCAAGGCCACGATTCGCTGCATCCCCGACGACGACCACGCACCGACCGGCAACGACGTGCTGAGTGGCGCGCCGGGCAAGTTCTCGGTGCTGTTCGCTCGCGCGTACTGACGAGGACCGAATGCACGCATCCCGCGCGATGGATCCGACCGCACGCGGTTCGCGTTGGAACCCGCGCGTCCCCGTCGTCCCGCTGCTCGCCAGCGCGACATTGTTCGCGTTCCTCGTGTGCAAGCCGATCGCTGCGAACGAGCGCCTGCAGTGGACGTTCGCCGGAGTCGCGACGTTGGTCGGCGCCTGGGCCTTGGCGTTGTGGTTGCGTGGGCGCGCGCATGGGCGCGTGTTCGCGATCGAGCCCAACGTCGTCCGTGCTCACTACGTGCAAGCGCTGGTCCAGTTCACGATCTACGCGTACTGGTCGCGCTCGTCCCCCGGAGTCATCACCGAAGCGCCGCTGATCGTCGCTCAGGTGGTGTACCTCTACGCACTCGACGCGTTGATGTCGTGGTCGCGCGGCCGTCCGTTCCGGCTCGGCTACGGCGCACTGCCGATCATCTTCAGCACGAACCTGCTGCTGTGGTTCAGACCGGACTACTACTACTTCCAATTCGCGATGGTCACGGTCGGAGCGCTCGGCAAGCAGTGGCTGACGTGGACGCGCGACGGTCGGCGCACGCACATCTTCAATCCGTCGGTGTTCGGGCAGAGCGTCGTCGCCCTGGTCCTGATCGCGACCGGCGCGACGACGAAGTACACGATGGGCGAGGAGATCGCGGTCTCGTTCGAATCGCTCGACCACATCTGGACGCTGCTGTTCCTGCTCGGCCTCGTGGTGCAGGGACTGTTCCAGGTCACGCTGATGACGCTCGCGGGCGTGTCGACGTTGGCTCTGCTCAACCTCGCGTACACCGGCATGACCGGTTCGTATTGGTTCGTGACGCTGAACATCGGCGCGACCGTGTTCCTCGGCATGCACCTGCTGATGACCGATCCGTCGACGTCGCCGCGCACGAACGTCGGCCGCGTGATGTTCGGTTCGCTGTACGCGGTCGGTTACTTCATGTTGTTCCGGGTGTTCGACGACCACGCGGTGCCGGTGTTCTGGGACAAGCTGCTGCCGGTGCCGATCCTGAACCTCTGCGTTCCGCTGTTCGACCGACTCGCGCGCAGCGGCGCCGTGGGGCGGCTCAATCAGGCATGGGAGCGCGCGTTGGCTCCGCACGCGTCGAACGCCGTGCACATGACGGTCTGGGCCGCCGTGGCCGGGACGATGTTGTGGACCGGGTTCATCCAGGGGCCGCATCCGGGCAAGTCGCTCGGCTTCTGGGTCCGGGCGGCCGAGGAGGGCCGTCCGCGCGCTGCACAGAACCTGCTGCTGCTCGCGAACTACCGGGCTCAGTTCGAGTCCGCCGAGGCCAACGAGATCCTCGGGCGCGTGTACCACGAGGGCAAGTACGTCCGGCAGGACGACAAGGTCGCCGCGGCCTACTTCGTGCGCGCGTGTCAGCTCGGCGCCGGCTCCGCTTGCGCGGTCCTCGGGCGTTGGCACCTCGAAGGGCACGCGGTCGTGCGCAACCCGAGCATCGCGGCGCAGTACTTCGCGAAAGCCTGCGAACTCGGCAGCACGGCCGGCTGCGAAGGCGTCGTCGGTCAGTACCTGTTCCTCGGGCAACGCGTTTCGCAGGACATCGTCGTCGCCGCGCTCGACAAGCTCGAGACCATGCACCAGGCCGAAGAGAGCGGGCAATGCCGCGTTCTGCTGGCATGCGCCTACGAGCGCGGGGCCGGCCGCCCGCAGGATCCGGCGCGAGCACTGGCGTTGTTCGAAGCCGGCTGCGCGAAGGGCAACACGCAGTGCTGCACCGAGGTTGCGCGCCTGCGCGAGACGGTCTCTCCGCCGCCCGCGAAGTGACGCGAGGTCGACAGAGCTCGTGCGGCCCGTCCGCCGAGCCGATCGTGCGCGAAGTGCTCGGCATGTTCTGACGGCGCCGGCGGATACTCGCGGTCCCGCGAGCTACGTGGAGGTGCCGACCTGCTGGGTCGGTGACCCCGGCCGCGGGACTCCGGGAGAACGCCATGATCGACGTCGTTTCGAGCTGCTCGTTGCTCGCGGTGCTGGTCTGCGGGGCTCCGGGCGGCGGAGGCATCCAGCCGCCGCGTCCGGCGCCGACGTTTCCGCGCTCCGCACCGGCGTCGCCCCCGAGCGTGGTGCCGACGTCGCCACCGCCACCGCCGACCGGGGGGGTGTTCGGCGGCGATGCCGGCGCGCGGCGGACGATCGATCGATTCGCAGCCGAGCGCGACGCGTTCATCGCTCGACTCGACACCGAAGCCCGGGTGCACGAAGCCGGCGCGCGCCGAAGCGCTGCCTTCGCGCGCTCGCGTCACCACGCGGGCGCCACCGCCGTGCGGTTGTTCCAGGACTTGCATCTGCTCCGATCCGACTTCGCAGCGCTACGCCGCGGGTGCGGACGTGGCGGAGTCGCCTGTCGTCGCCGTCATCGCGCGCGATGACGGCGGCGCGCCGCGGCCGGCGACGCTCGAGATGATCACGCTCGACCTCGGGACGCGCGTCCCGCTCGCGCGATCGGTGCTCGGGCCGCGCGGACCGGCCGTAGCGGTCGGAGCGGGACACGCGCGCTTCGTCGTGCGGTTCGCGTCGGGCGACGTGCGCGAGTTCGACCGCGCGCCCGGCATCGACGCGATGCGCGTCACGCTCGACGCGACGCTGGTCGCGCACGCGCCGGGCACGCTCCCGAAACTCGTCGACTTCGGCGGCGGCACGCTGCGGCTCGAACAGAAGCACGCCGATTCGGGCTGCCCGTCGATGATCGGCGTCGAGGTGCGCGTCGCACCGTTCGCGCTCGCGGAGCACGAGACGACGATCGCGCAGTACCGCGCGTACATGGTCGCGACGCAGGCGCCGGCACCTCCGCATTGGGGTGACGACATGGAGCCGTGGTGGGACACGCTGCCGATCACGGGTTGTCCCAACAGGAGATCGACGCGTACTTGGCCTGGGCCGGCAGCGCCTGCTCCGCATGCGGAATGGGAGTTCGCGTTGACCGGTGGTGGGGTGCAAGTTCGCATGGGGCGACGAGAACGACCCGACGCGCGTGGTGTGCGGCAAGCCCGCGTTCCGTCGTGGCGGTGGCTGATCGCGGGCGACTCGCCGGAGGCCGCGCGGGAACGTCGCGAAATCCTGCGGACTACCTGCGCCCGGTGGGTTCGCTCCCCTCCGGGAACACGCCTGAAGGAGTCGCCGATCTGCTCGGAAACGTCGCAGAAGTCGTGTCCGGGCCGGTCGTCGGGTTCAACGGTGCGTTCACCGAGCAGCGGGACTTCGACCGGTTGCTGCTCGGTGGGAGCTCGACGTGCGATGCTGCCGCGGTCACCGTCACCCACGCGTTCGAATCGATGTTCGGATCGCAGAATCGACCGGGTCTCGTGGGCTTTGCTGCGCGCGCAGTCTCGAACCCTGAACGCCGAGCACCGTGTCCGGTCGATATCCGATGGTTCGCCATCGAGAAGGAGCGATCGTCATGGTTCACGCACTTTCGGCATCGTGGTGTCTCGTCCCGAATCCGCGCCAGTGCCGACGACATCGTGTTGCGCGCGCGGCTCGCGCCGAACTTCTCGGCTACGGCACGGAGGCCCGGCTCGCCAGCGGGCCTCCGGGCCGCTGTCCACGAGACCGACCACCTCGGCGCAGCCTCAGCCTCACGCTCGAAGCGCTCGACGACGAGTTGGCCGCGACCGCTGGAAGCTCCAGCGGCGACGACCTCCGCTTCGATCGCGTGTGACGATCGCGGAGATGGTCACCGCGCTGAGCACGATCAAAGCGAGGCGTATCCCGGCGGTAGAGTGGTGCCGGTCAGCCTGTTGCATCCCGATCTGCCGTTCGGGGTCCGTCGGCGGTCGCCAAGCGTTGCCGCTGCCGGCCAGTGGGCGCAGTGATCGCGCTGCACGAGCACGACGGCCACGGTGGTCCGGGTGCGCCGATCGGCTTCACGGCGACGGCGGGCGACGCGGTACCGGTCCAGATCAGCGCTCTGCTGGTCCTGAGGCCGTGAACGCGAGGATCTCCGAGCATACGGGACGAGGCGCACGCCATGGGCGTGCCTCGTCGCCGCGCTCGCGAGCATGCCGGACGACACGACGACGCGAGCGCGCGGCGCTTTACTTCGCGGACATCGAGGCCCACTTCGACCCGCTGCTGTCGCCGTTCTCGGTCGTGCCGGTGCCGGCGCCGACGCGCGCGGAGTGGGTCGCCGCGGTCCACGAGCTGATGCTGGTGCTGCTTTCGAGCGACTGCGTCGGCGTGTCGGTGTGCCAGCGTCCGACGCGGGGGTCGCGGTCGCGGCCCCGCCGCTGACGGCGAGACCACGGGCGACCGCACGCGCGACGGCCACGCTGCTGCGCGGATCACGCTGCGAGCGTTCCCCGAGTTCGACGTCGACACCACGCGCTTCGCCGACGCGATGGAGCGCTACGCGAACGGGGACTGCGCTGGTTCACCACGACGTCCCGCTCGACGCTGGTGGACGTGCGCGATTCGTGGCCTGCAGAGCCCGACAGCTCGTACCACGCGCTGTGGGCCGAGTTCGCGCTGCTCGCGCTCGAGCTGAGCGCCGAGCCTTCCAGCGGCGCTCGTTGCCGACGTACGTCGAGTCGATGCAGCCTCTACGGCGAGGTCTACGTCGGGGCGCAGCCGAAGGCGGCGGTGGGCTCGCGTGGGTGGTTCGACACGCGGCAGGCGTCCCCGATCCTCAGGGAGCTGCTGCGCTGCGAATGCGGCGCGATGGGTCTGACGCGCTCGTGGCGCGCCACGTCGTGCTGGTGCGGCGCTACTGCGCGGTGTGATCGTCGCGACGCTCGATCAGGGCACGCGCGAACGTGATCGCTTGATCGAGCGTCGCGATCTCCCGTCCAGGTGCTTCTCGGCTGGAACACCGCGGCCAGCAGGCGTCCGAGTTCGGGCCCGGGACGAACCCCGAGTTCGATCAGACGTCGGCCGAGCAGCAACGGTTTCGGCGCGGCGTCGCGGACGCGCAGGCGCTCGGCGTGCTCGAGCAGCCAGCGTGAATCACCGCAGGCGTCGGACGGCAACACGCGACCGCGGCCGTCGGCGTCGGAGACCGCGGCGAGCATTCGCAGATCCGCTTCCAGCGCGAGTCGGCGCACGGCCGCGTCGCTGACCGATCCCTGTGCACCGAGTTGGCCGGGTCGCAGATGCAAGCGCACGAGCGCCGCGACCTCGTCCGCGACCGCCTGCTCGCGCGTCAGGCGCGCGCAGGCCGTTCGCGCCAGGGACTCGCCGGCCGTGTCGTGGGCGTGGGCGCGCAAGCGGCCGTCCTTCCACTTCGTGGTGGCGGCCTTGCCGAGATCGTGGAACAGAACCGCGAGCATGAACACCAGCGGCCGCGGAACGGCGTCCCGCATCGTCGTGGCGTGATCGAGACACAGCGCGGTGTGGTCGAACACGTCGCCTTCGATGCCAACCGTCGTCCTGCGGCACGCCGCGCAGCGCCGCGAGCTCGGGAACGCCGCGATCGCCCGGTTTCCTCGAGCGTGCATGCCCGTGGATGGGCCGGCTGCCGCGCAGCAACCACTTCTTCACTTCGTCCCACACGCGTTCTTGCGGGAGTTCGGCCAAGTCGAGCGTGCGGCACAACGCCGCCGTCGCCGGATCGATGCCGAAGTCGAAGCGCGCCGCGAACTGGCAGACGCGCAGCACGCGCAGGGGATCTTCCGTGAACGCCGGCGAGACGTGACGCAGCACGCGTCGGCGCAGGTCCGTCGCGCCGTCGAACGGATCGACGACCTCGCCCGTCAGGGGGTCTTCGAGCATCGCGTTGATCGTGAGGTCGCGCCGCGCGCACGCTTCCGCTTCGGGCAAGTTCGGATCGGCGGCGACGTCGAATCCACGGTGGCCGCGCGCGACCTTGGAATCCCGTCGCGGCAAACCGACGTCGATCGTGACGCCGCCCGACGTCAACTTCAGGATGCCGAACGCGCGGCCGACGTCGTCGACGCGGCCCAACGTGGACAACGTCTCGAACAACCGATCGGGCTGGACGCGATAGACCTCGAGGTCGGCGTCCTTCGCCTCGCATCCGAGCAACCGATCGCGCACCGCACCGCCGACGAGGTACGCCCGTCCGCCCTGGCGGGACGCGGCGTGGGCGACGGCCCGAGCGAGTTCGAGTGCGGCGGTCATGTGCGCAGCGTACTGCGGGACCACCCGACTTCGGGATCCATGAAGATCGCGTGAGCGCACGGGAATGAAACCTCGGGCTCCCCGTTCCTGCTGGTCGCGTGCGCGCAAGACCGTGACGCTTCGTCCTGGAGGCGTGCGTTGATCCGCGAGGCGCGAGCGCTATCCTCCGGACGCTCTCCCGCTCTTCGGGCGCCATCCGTTGGGGCGTGGATCCACTCGCAGCAACACCCGGGATTCCCAAGAGAGGTTCCACCATGGTCAAGAAGTCGTTCCTCGCGCGTTTGTTCGGCCGCGAAGAAGCCGCCGGAGCCACGGAAGACGAGGTGGCGCCGCGCAAGTCGCCGCAGACTCGAGCCGCGGAATCGTCGCGGCCCCAGGCCGTTCACGCGTCGCATGCGTCGCACGGGCAATCGAGCGCGCATCGCTCCGAGCCGCGCGTCGTGATCCAAGAGACGCCGCCGCGCCAAGCGGTCGAAGAGGTCGAACTCACGCCGGTGACGCCGGCCACGCCGTCGCCGGTCTCGGAAGCGCGCCCGGCCACGGGGCCGAACCTGAAGGCGACCGAGATGTCGCGCCAGGAAGAAGTCGCCGTTCGCTTGCAGGAGGGGTTCCAGGGCATCAACCAAGTGCTGAGCGGCATCGACCGCAAGATCGACCAGCAGCAGCGCTCGTCCGACGAGCTGATGCTGTCGGTGCGCAAGATCCCCGAACTCATGAAGGACGCCCGACGCGTCGCGCGCGGGCCTCGAACTGCTGGCGACGATCTCGTCGGTCATGGAACAGCAGAGCCGCACGTCGCAGGAATTGCTGCATCGGCTCCAGGACGTGCCAAAGCTCATGGACGCCGTCGAGGCGCGTCTGCGCAACGAGTCGAAGGCGACCGCCGAAGCCGCGGCCGCGGCCCGCGTGGCCGCCGAGCGCAGCGCGTCGAGCGCGGAAGCGACGCTCGGCGACGTTCGCACGAAGGTGGACGGGCTCGCCGGCGACTACGCCAAGCGCCAGGAAGAGCTGATGGCCGAACTGCGACGTCAGCAGACCGAGAACGACCGCCGCATCGAGCTCGTACTGAAGAAGTCGGCGTCGACGACCAAGGTCATGATCTTCCTCGTCGTGCTTGCGATCGCGGCGTTCTTGCTGGTCGTGAATGCGCTGTCGGCACGCTGAGCCTGGATCCGTCCGACGGAACAGCGTTCAGCGGTTGAGCTCGCATCGCCTGGCGCGGTTCGCGGCGGTCGTCATGGCCGCTGGCGAAGCCGGCTCCCGTCGACGCGACCGAGGTCGCCGCGCCGACGGAGCGCCGTCCCGAGCGTGCGCGTGCAGGCCGATCCGCCGTATCTCGTGATCCAGAGCCGCGGAGCGCGCATCCCGATGTGTGCGGCTGCTTGTGGAAAAACGGGGGAGAACCAGTCCTCGTGAGTGCAATGATGTCGTCCCGAGGGCTGGTTCTTTCATCAATGAGAATGACCGAAGTGATTGTTATCACGATGGTTCCGCTCGACTGTAAACATCAGGTTCGCGTAAACCGCGCAGGATCGGCCAACGGAGGCTGAACTGTGGATGACGATGCCGCGGATTGCCCAATACGCGCGGATTTCCGCGAGAGTCCCGAACTTGGATGATGCGTGCGCGCAACGCGTACCGAGCACGCCGGGAATGATCCCGTGATGGGGTTTCGATGAACGCTTCGGGTCCGAGTGCACGCACCGCCACGTTGCTCGTCGCGGGTCTGTGCTTGGTGTGGGGAAGCACCTGGGTCGTTATCGCCGAGGGGCTCGATTCGTTGCCCGCGTTCACGTCTGCGGCGATCCGGTTCGCCGTGGCGGCCATCGCCATGGTGTTCGTCGTCCGGGCGTTGGCGGGGCGGGAGGGTGGACGCGCTCCGCCGCGCGGCCTCGTGTTGTCGTCGGGCGTGCTGAATTTCTTCGGCAGTTATGGCGCCGTGTACTGGTCCGAGCAGTACCTGCCGTCGAGTCTGTGCTCGATCCTGTACGCCGTGTTCACGCTGTTGGTGGCCGGGTTCTCTCGGCTGCTGTTGCCCGCGGTGCGGATCTCCGCGAAGCAAGTCGTCGGGCTCGTGATCGGGTTCGCGGGCGTCGTGCTGTTGTTTTGGACCGACGTCGCGCACTCGGCGACGTCGGTGGGCCGCGGCGCTCGTGTTCTTGATCAGCCCGTTGGTGTCGGCGCTCGGCACCGTGCTGGTGAAGAAGTACGGCGCCGGTGTGAACTCGCTGCGTCTCAACCGCGATGGCATGGCGGTCGGTGCGTTGTTGCTCGCGGCTTGCGCGCTCATCGGCGAGCGGGACGCGACGATCGAGTGGACGCCGACCGCGATCGCATCGATCGCATACCTGGCGCTGATCGGCACGGTGTTCACGTTCGGCGTGTACTTCTGGCTGTTGCGCACGCTGCCGGCGCACAAGCTCGCCGTCATCCCGTACGTGACGCCGGTCGTGGCCGTGCTGCTCGGCGTCGCGTTGCGCGACGAAGCGGTCCACGCCTCGACGCTGATCGGCTGCGCGACGATCCTGGTCGGCGTCGTGTTGACCGCCCGCTGAACGACTCGGCCGACATGCGGCCGATCGGTCGAGCGAGCTCGTTCGACGGGCCGCGGACCGACGCCGCAGCGGCCGGCTCACTGCTTCGCGCGCTGGACCTCGACGCCCTGCTGGCGGCGGTTCGTGTTGTCCTTCCAGGTCGCGTCGTTGCGGAACTGCGCGTCCTCGAGGAACTGCGTGCGCAGCTCGCCGTTCGTGTCGGCGTCTTGCAGGAGTTTGTCCTGCTGCTTGAACTTCGAATCGTGATCGCGCTTCGTCGTGCCCTGGAAGTACGCGTAGTGGCCGCCCTGCTCGGCGATCAACGCGACCGGACCGACGACGCCGGCGAACTCCGCGACGCCGCGCAGGTCCGCGCGCTTCGTCACGAAGCGGCCGCTGGCGGCATCGAACCCGGTCACCGTGGCGCCATCGGCGGGGACACGTGAATCAGCGCGCCAGACGTGCGCACGGACACCGGCGTCGACGTCGTCACGCACGTCGAGCGCGAGATCGCTGCGGATCGCGATCGATCGAGCCTGCTGCTCGCCCGCGCGCAGCACGACGAGGTACGCGCCGGCGTCGGGTAGAGCGAGTTCGAGCGTCATCGCTTGCGCGCTGGCCGCGGGCACGGGGACCGACGACGTCCAGAACGGCGGCAGGCCGGCGAGGCGGACGTCGCGGAGTCGATCGAAGCCGCGCTGCTTCAAGTAGAGCAACTGCAGATCGACCTTGTAGACCTGGACCTCGACCGACTTGGCCTGGCCGCGGACCTTGACGGCGAGGCGCATGGGCTCGCCGGAGCGCACCGTCGTCAGTTCGGGGACTTCGAGTCCGGCGCGCTCGAGGAACTCGAGTTCGCGAGCGGCGTCCGCGAAGCGGTCCTTCACGTCGGCATACGCGACCCGGGCGCCGTCGTAGTCGCCGCGAACTTGGAGCACCTGTGCTTCGATGTGACGGCCCTGTGCGGCCAGGTGCTCGATCACCTCGTCTCCGGGGAACTGCGAGCGAGCCGCGGCGATGCGTCGCGCGGTCGCGAGCGCGTCGTCGAGGCGCCGTTGCGCGAGTGCCGCGACGGCGCGCTCGAACTCGAACGCGGGCGCGAGTCGGCCGAGGTCGGTCCGACGCAGCGCGGCGACCGCCACTGCGTCCATCGCGGCGTAGTCGAGGTTCTCGCGATGCAAGTCGGCCAGTGTCAGCAAGACCTCACCGGAGTCGTCGGCACGTGGCGACTCGATCACGCGGTGCTCCAGCGTGGCGATCGCGATCGCGCGCATCGCCGCCGTGAACGTCGCGGGATCGGGAACGCTCTGCGCCGAGCGCGCGTGGTCGGCCGCGCGCTGCGCGAGAGCGAACGCGGTCCGCCGTGCCAGCTCGGTGTCGGGCAGCTCACGCAGCAACCGCACCATGATGCGGGCGGCCTCGAGTGCGCGATCGACTTGCTCGAGCGCGCCGACGATCTGTGCTTCCTCGAGGAATCCCGCGTCGGCCAGCGCCAAGTCCACTTGGCGCGCCCGCTCGTGTTCGCCGAGCGACCGGTACGCACCGGCGACCTTCGCCGTGGCCGCGAACGAGACGACGAAGTCCGGGTCGCGCTCCTTGGCGAACTCGAAGCACTGGACCATGCGTGCCGCGTCGTCGGTCTCGACGGCGCACAGCAGCGCCATGCGGTTCACTTCACGCGCAGCGTCGGTATCGAGTTCGACGTCGAGCAGTGGAGCGATGAGTTCCGCGGTGCGCGCGAGGTCGCCCCGCGAAATCGCGCTGCGCGCCGCCCCCAGGCGTTCGTCCGGAGTCCATGCAGGCCCCGGCCCGACGTCGTCGGGCGCGTCGGTCGAAATCACGCTCGGTCCGCCACCGTTCGCTCGCGCGTCGAACGTCGACGGTGCGCGAGACAGCAGCAGCGACGGCACCGCGAACGTGCCGGGATGATCGGCCGTGATCGCGACGTCGAGGTGGATCGTGACATCGCGTTGGATCGGAGTGTCGATCTCGAGCCACGTGCCGTGCTCGTCCCGGAGCACGCGCCGCGCCCCGGAGAGCACGTCGAGCGTGAAACCCCCGACATCGGGCATGAACCACCATGACGTCCGTGCCGTGATCTCGCCGATCGTCGGCGACAGCATCAGGTCGACACGGCGCGTCGGTGCGAGCGTCACGAAGACGTTCCAATCGAGCGTGCGCGTCGCGGCCTGCAGGACGGAGTCGCCGACGCCGACGCGGACGCCGTCGCGGACCTCGTCGAGCCGCCAGAACCGATGCGAGACATCGACGCTCGCGAGCGGTAGGCGCTCGCGCGCGACGGAGCGCGACTGCGAGAGCCTGGCGCGCGCGGCCGTCGCGGGGCCGGTTCGCACGCATTCGACTCGGCGATCGAGCAGAGCCTGCGTCACCAGGACTCGAGCGCTCTGCCATGGCTTGGCATCGACGAGCGCCGCGAGCACGACGTCGCCACTGCGCGCTTCGAAGCGCGTCGAACCCGTGGCCGCGTACGCCGACTCCGCGCGCAACGCGAGCACACGGGCGAGGCGCGAACCGATCGCGGGCGTCGCACTCGCGTCGAGTGCGCCCGCGAGCGCGAGGATCTCATGGGCGTCGAGGTTCAGCGCGCGTGCCGCATCGAGGGCGAGCGCGCTCACTTCGTCCGTCGAAACTCGTGCGAACGGATCGATCGCCGGAGCGGGGCGGCCCGGCGCCCCGGGAGCCAAACGCCCGCGGAGTTCCGTCATCACGTCGGTCGCCGCGGCCGTCATGCCCGCGTGGGCGAGCGCGTTCGCGAGCAGCGCGAGTGCGCCGACGTCGAGGCGCGACTTCGCGCGCACGAGTCGGTTGACGCGACCGAACTCGGCCTCGAGCGCCGACTGGCGGCAGAACAGCAGCCATGCCTGGTCACCGTCGGTCGCGGCTTGCGCGAAGCGCTCCGTGAGCGCGGCGGCGACTCGGGTCCGGAGCCCTTCCGGCACCGTGAGCTCCGCCATGGGCGCGCGCCCGATCGCGTAGGCAAGCAGCGGGTCGAGTGCTTGCGGCTCGGCCAGCCACCAGCCGAGGCGATGCAAGCGCCGCTGTGCGCGGGCGCGGATCGGATCGCGACGCGCCGCGGCGTCGCTCGCGAATGGCAGCGTCGCGCGCAACGCTTCGACCTCGGTCAGCAAGCGCAACGCTGCGGCACGCAGATCGCCGGGGACGTCGCCGGTCTCCGGCTCTTCGGCCAGCGACAACAGTGCAGCCGGCGCCGACGCGTCGAGCACGAGCTCGGCGGCATCCAGCGGAACGCCCTCGGGCAACGCCAACGCCGTGCGTTCGCCGGCAGCACTCGTCGCGGCGGCGACGTGCTGCTGCACGCCGTCGGGGACGACCGCCAGCGGACTCTCGAACGAGCGGCCCTCGGCGCGAACGCGCAGGAGCCCGGCTCCGTCGCGCAACGCGGGCAACGCGAGCGTCACGTGACGTGCGCCGCGGGCCGCGAGTTCGACCGTGGTCCGCACCGGTAGGTCGGACAGCGTGGTCTCGAGTGCGAGCGCCACGCTACGCGCGGCGTCGGTGCGATTCTCGAGTTCGACGCGGACACGGGCTCGGTCGGAGGTGCGCAACAGAGTCGGGGCCGCGATGCGCACGTCGACGTCGACGTGCACGCGGAATTCCGCCGACGTCGTCGCGACGCGCACCGCTCCGGCACACGCCAGCGCGACGACCGCGTACGAGCCCGGCTCGAGCCGTGGCGGAAGTTCCCACGTGGAGCGTCCGTCGGTGTCGGTGCGTGCGTCGAGGCGCCGCGCGAGCGCCGCTCGGACCATGGGTGCGGTGCGCGAGTCGTTCGACTCCCCGCCGCCCCTGGCAAGGCGACGACCGCGGCTGCCGTACTTCGACCCGCCGCCGCCAGCGACGCCCGAGCCGGCGTTGGCCTCGCTCTCGAGAGCGGCTTCGCCGGGCATCAAGGGCCGGTCGTGCGCCAACGCGTCGAGATCGAGCGCGTCGACGAGCACGGTGGCCGCATCGGCCTTGGCAGCGGACTCGATCTCGCGCAGCGCGCGCTCGACGGTGACGTCGACGGCGCCGGCCGATTGGGGCAGCGGCACGTCGCCGTCGAACACCAGTGTGGACGCGGCGACCGGTCCGTCGAGACCGCGCGTCGTGGCCGGCGCGAGTTCGGCCGCGATGCGGCTCGCATCGGCTGCGTGCACGAGCCAGTACGCGACCTCCGCAGCGACCGGCGCGCCCGCGCCGTCCGTGACGTGCAGCGACGCGCGTCGCGTGGCTCCGTCCTCGACGGCGAGCTCCATGCGCAACGACGGGGCGAGCACCAAGTTCGCCGACGCGGCGTGCGAGGTGGTGCCGTGCAGGGCGCGGACCGACACCGCGCAATGCGTCGCCGGCAGATCCGGCAGCGTCAGCTCGACGGTGTTCCAACCGGGTTCGAGCCGCACGATTCGCACGGCATGGAGCGTTCGCCCATGCGTCACGAACAGCGCCGGGCCCGCGTCGATCGCCGCGAACACGCGCAGAGCGACGCGACCGCCGTGCGGCAGGACGCCGGCCGGAGGCAGGATCCACAAGCCAGGTGTCGCACTCGGACCGCGCGCGATCAACCCGATCGAGGTCGTGCGCGAGCTTCCGTTGCCCAGCGTCCACTCGAGCCACGCTACGTAGGGGCCGGGCTCGGCAGGCGTGAAGCTCACGCTCGCGCGTCCCGCGGCGTCGGCCACCACGTCCTGCGTCGCCAGTGTCGGTCCGCGCGCAACCGCGCTGCTGCGTCGAATCGTGATGCGCGCGCGCGCTCCTGCCGGCGCGGAGTTGCTGCCGGCGTCGGCGATGAGCGCGAGGGTCGCGGGCTCGCCGGCCGCGAACTCGACGACCGCGCGATCCGCGAGTCGCCATTCGAGCTCGGCGCGCGTCACCGGCGCTTCGAACGCGAACGTCTGTCCGAGCGTGACGACCGCCATGCGGACGCTGTCGGCGTACGTCGTCCGTGTGCCGTCGATCGGGACGATCACGCGACCGAGTTCGTCGGTCAGCGCACGCACCTCGTCGTCGTCCCCGACGCGCCAACGGACTTCCACCGCGGCCATGGGCTGTCGCGACCGCACGCGCAGGACGGTGCGCGTGGTCATGCCGGCCGCGAGCGATGCGGGCGAGCCGTGCTCGTCCTCCCAGGTCACGGTCGTCTCGGGAGAACTCATCGGTTCCACGGCGAACGTCGTCGACGCGAGGACGCGCGGCGCTTCGCCGGTCCGATCGTGCTCGAGGCGACACACGATCGAGCGCGAACCGATGGCGTTCTTCGGCACGTCGAACGAACCGTGCACGAGACCTTCCGACGTCGGCATCGCCCGTACGCCGACGTCGAGCCATTCGCCGCGCTCGTCGGCCCAGACCCAGCGCAGCGCCTTGTCCGTGGGCCACGGCCGCACGCGGCCGCCCTCGGCATCGCGGACCACGCCGAACACGTGGACGGTGTCGCCGGGGTGGTATCTCGGAGCTTCGGCGAGCAGCGTCGCCGCGGCCTCGACCGGCGCCGGGGGGATCTGTCTGCGACCGAACGTGGCGGAGGCGAACGCATCGCCGATGCTCGCGCGCGCGAACAGCCCGAGCGTGAGGAAGCCGTCGCTCGGCGGAATCGGCGGCGAAATGGGCGATGCCGTGCCATCGAACGCGGCGCGTACGGCGACGGAGTCGATCGGCTCGCCGCTGGTGCGATCGAACGCGATCGGCTCGATCGCGGACGGCGAGACCACGGCCGCGAACGCGAGGCTCGAGAACAGCGCGATCGCGCGAGCCTCGTGATCGCCCGAACGCGCGGTGACGACGAGCGTGGTCGACGCGGCCTCGGCCGGGAGTTCCACCGGGACGTCGACGCGACGGTAGGGCACGTAGCGGTCGACGCGGACCTCGAACGAACGCTCCGGCGTGATCAACGTGACGTCGATCGTGCCGAGCGCGGCCGCGCTGCCATGCGCCGTGAACACGTCGTCGGCGCGCACGCGGTAGATCGAGATCGTCGCGGTCTCGAGATTGCGCAGATGCAGCGTCAGCGTTCCGGATCGCCCTGGCGCGAGGACGCCCGAGTCGAGTCCCAGCTCGGTCGCGCGCAGCGAGCCTTCGACTTGCCGCGCCTGGGCCGAGAACGGCGAATCGAGCGGGATCTCGGCCAATGCTGTGAACGCGGCGTCGAACGCTTGCTTCTCGTTCGCGAGCAAGCGCGCGGCCTCGAGCGCAGCGCGATGCGAGGTCGCCTCGCCGGTGAAGCGCTTGCGCAGATCGGTGTACCGCTGCAGCGCGGCGTCGAAGTCGCGCTCCCCGGCGTCGATCGAAGCGAGCGCGAACGCGGCATCCGGCGCGCGGTCGTCGAGCGGATACGCGGCCAGGAAGTCGTTCCAGCGCGCGCGCGCGGCCGCGACCGCCGTCGCCCGCGTCGTGTTCGCGGCGGTCGCGATCTCGGCCGTCGCGGCGCTCGCGAGGTCGAAGCGGCGGTCGCGCAAGCGGCTCGCGATCGGTCGCGACTTCGCGTCGGCGGGTCGCGCGGTCAAGAACGCGGTCAGGCGCAGCGCGCCCTCGTCATGGCGTCCCTGTGCGACGAGGACCGCGTCTTGCAGTTCGATCGCGTCGGCGACCAGCGCGTGGTCGGGGAACGTCCGCAGGAACGCATCGAGCAACTGGAGCGCGCGCGCGGAGCCGCGCTCGGCCGTCGCGAGTTCGCGCACCACGTCGAGCACGACCGCGGGCGTCTTCTCGTGAGTGGGCATCCGGCCGAGCATGTCCTCGGCGAGGTCGACCGCGGCGTCGAGCATGTTCGGGAACTCGGCCGACTTCGCGAACATCCGGGCCGCGTCCTCGAGAGCGCGCGCCGCGAACGGTCGGGTCGGATCCACCGCGGCGCGCCGCCATGCGAGGAGCGCACCGGTGCCGTCCGCCATGCGGGCGCGGGCATGGCCTTCGAGATCGTCGATCTCGGCGAGATCGGAAGAGTTCGGGTCGGCGGCGCGCAAGGCGGCTGCACGACGCACGACGCCGGCGGGATCCTGTCCCAATGCGTGCAAGCAGCGCATCACGTCGAGGGAGACCGCGTTCTGTTCGGCACCGAGAGCACCGAGGCCTTCGGCGAGCTGCAGCAGGACCAGCGCTTTGGTGTGTTGGGGCGAGGGCGGCGCGGCTCCGAGCGCGCCGGGTTCCGGTCGCAGGAGTTGTGCGGCTGTGCTCGCGTAGACCAGCGCCAGCGAATGGCGTCGCTCGGGGCTGCGCAAGAACGCGACGGCGTCGGCGGTCTCGGTGGCGGCTTCCGCGTGCCGGCCGAGCACCGCCAGTCGCTGACCCAACGCGAACCGCGCTTCCAAGCCCGCGGGCGTCGTCGGCTCGCGCCGCGCGATCTCCGTGAAGTCGGCGATCGCTCCCGCGTCGTCGCCGGCCGCGATGCACGCGAAGCCTCGCAGCGTGCGGGCGTCGGTCCACGTGCCGTCTTGCGCCAGCGCGGCGTCGAGGAGTTCGCGCGCCACGGCGACGTCTCCCCGGATCAGCGCCGACCGCGCGTTCGCCAGGGTGGTGTCCCGCTCGGTCGCGGCCGGTCGCTCCGGATCCTGGAGGGCGAAGGCGTCGACGCCGAAGCTCACGAGCGTGAACGCGAACACGAGGGACGCGCCGAACGGACGACGGGGTGCGCGGGTCATGGCGTGGATCCGATGGGGACGAATGCGGGGAGGAGGCCGAGCGGTCGGAAGACCGGGAAGCACGGGTCCCGACCAGTGGACGCGCGTTCGAGTTCCCGCCTTGTCAAACGCATGTCACGAGTCCGGGTTCAAGGCGAGTCCAGCGGAACGCGAACGCCATGGCCACGCTCGATCCCGCGGACGTCGAGCGTCGCGCCGCGCTGGACGTAGCCGCCTTGGAACGGGTTCGTCTTCAGGAACATGGGGGTGTCGAGGTCGACGAACGCGAACCCACCGAGTCCAGCGGCGAAGCACGCCGAAGCGCTCATCGCGAGCACGGTCTCGACCATGCCGCCGATCATGAGCTCGAAGCCGGCGGCCTTCGCGATGGCCGCGATCGCGAGCCCTTGCGCGACGCCGCTCTTCATGAGCTTGATGTTGAACGCCGTACATGCGCTTGCTCGCACGAGCGCCGAGGCATCCGCGGGCGTGGTCACTGATTCGTCGGCGCAAACGGGTACGCGCGTGCCACGCGTGACTTCGGCCAAGCCGGGGAGATCGTCGCCATCGACCGGCTGTTCGAACAGCGCGATCGCGACGTCGTGGCGCTCGAGCTCACGCAGCAAGCGCAACGCATCGGGTGCGGTGAACGCCCCGTTACCGTCGAGCAGCAGCCGTCCGCGCGGCGCGATGTCGCGCACGGCGAGCACGCGTTCGACGTCGTGGCTCCATGCCGTCGCGCCGATCTTGACCTTGAACGTCGCGATCCCACGCGCGGTGATGTCGAGCGCGGCCGCGCGCGCCTCGTCGACGCTCCCCGTCGTCACGGTCATGCGGTTTCGGGCGCGCCTTCGACACCGCCGAAGA
>JADJEK010000004.1 GCA_016709145.1 Planctomycetota bacterium | reverse complement strand
AGCTCGCGCCGCTGCGCGACGCGCACGCCAAGGGTGAAGCACTGGCGTGGCGCAAGGTGCATGACTTGCCCGACTACGCCTTCTTCAACCACAGCGCGCACGTGAACGCCGGCGTCGGCTGCGTCGAGTGCCACGGTCGCGTGGACAAGATGGAGGTCGTGGAGCAGGTCCAGCCGTTGTCGATGGGCTGGTGTCTCCAGTGCCATCGCGATCCGGCCCCAAGACTGCGTCCGGTCGACCAGGTCACGAACATGGACTGGAAGCCCGGCGAAGACCCTGCGGCGCTCGGCAAGCGCCTCATGGAACAGAACAACATCCATCCCCGCACCGACTGCTCGACGTGCCATCGTTGAACGCGTTGAACGAGCGGAGTCGATCGTGAAGCAACCGAAGAGCTACTTCCGTGGGAACCTCGAAGTCGAACGCTCCGAGGAGTTCCTGAAGCTCCTGAAGCGTGAGTTCCCCGAGATCGATCCGGAGCATCTGCCGCCGGTCTCGCGACGCCGTTTCGTCCAACTGCTCGGCGCATCCGCGTCGCTGGCGGCCGCGACCGGTTGTCGTTGGGAAGACGAGAAGATCCTCACCTTCAACAGCCAGCCCGAGAATCGCATCCCGGGTGTGCCGCAGCGGTTCGCGACCACGCTCGAGATCGCGGGCGTCGCGGCGCCGTTGTTGGTGACGAGCTACGACGGTCGCCCGATCAAGGTGGACGGCAATCCCGATCACCCGCTCGTGAACGGCACCGCGGACGTGTTCGCGCAGGCGAGCATCCTCGGCCTGTACGACCCCGATCGCAGCCAAGTGGTGGTCGAGCGCAGCGGCTCGAACTCCGCGAACACGACGTTCGACGCGTTCGTGGCGGCGCTGCGCCAGAAGCTGACTGCACTGCGCCAGAGCGGCGGAGCCGGGCTCGCGATCCTGACCGAAGAGACCTCGTCGGACAGCGTCGCGCGGCTCAAGGCACGCATCGCGACCGAGTTGCCGAAGGCCATGGTCGTCGCGTACGAACCCGTCAACGACGACGACGAGCGTGAAGGCTCGCGTATCGCGTTCGGCAAGCCGATGCGCGCGCTCTACGACCTCGCAGCGGACGTCGTCGTGACGCTCGACGCCGATCTGCTCGGCGCGCACCCGATGATGCACGCGCACGCGCGATCGTTCGCGTCTCGTCGCAATCCCGACGCCGGCTCGCTGAATCGTCTGTACGCGATCGAGAGCAACCACTCGACGACCGGCGCGATGGCGGACCATCGGTTGGCGTTGCGTCCGAGCTTGGTCGCCGCGTTCGTGCAGTCGCTGGCCGCGCGCCTCGGCGTGCCGGGCATGGCGGCCTCGAAGGCGCTCGACGAGCAGCCGCGCGCCAAGGCGTTCGTCGAAGCCGTCGCGAAAGACCTGCTGTCGCACAAGGGTCGCGGCGTCGTCGCTCCGGGTCGGACGTTGCCTCCGGCCGTCGCCGCGCACGTCCACCGCATCAACGCGTTCCTCGAGAACGCCAGCAAGACGGTCAAGTACGTCGCGTTGCGCGACGCTCCGGGACATGCGGCCGGCCTGCGCGATCTGGTCGCCGCGATGAACTCCGGCGCAGTGCGCACGCTGTTGGTGCTCGGCGGGAATCCGGTCTACACGGCGCCGGCGGACCTCGCGTTCGCGGACGCCATGAAGAAGGTCGAGACCACGGTCCACCTCGGCCTCTACGCCGACGAGACGGCCGCGGTCAGTACCTGGCACGTGCCGCAGGCGCACTACCTCGAAGCGTGGAACGACGCGCGCGCCTACGACGGCACGCCGACGCTGGCGCAGCCGCTGATCGCGCCGCTCTACGGCGGCAAGACCGCGCTCGAGCTGCTCTCGTTCGTGCTCGGTGACGAAGGCGTCAGCGACTTCGAAGTGCTGCGCGCGACGTTCAAGGCGCAGTCGCAGAGTGGCGCCGATGCGCTCGCGTTCGAGAGTGCGTGGCGTCACGCCGTCCACGACGGTTTCGTCAAGGGCACCAGCGCGGCGACCGAGATCCCGGCGCTCGCGGCGAACTTGCCGGCGCTCCCGACCGACGCGACCAGTGGCGCGGAGTTCCCGGCCAACGGTCAGTTCGAGATCACGTTCGTGCCGTGCACGAAGCTGTTCGACGGTCGCTTCGCGAACAACGGCTGGCTCCAAGAACTGCCCGACTTCATGACGAAGACGACGTGGGACAACGCGGCGCTGATCGCGCCCGGGACCGCGAAGAAGCTCGGGCTCGTCAACGGCCAGATGGTGAAGCTGTCGTGGAAGGGCCGCGAGCTCGAGATGGCGGCGTACCTGCTGCCTGGCCACGCGCACGGTTGTGTGACGGTCGCGCTCGGTTACGGCCGCGACCACGCCGGGGTCGTCGGCGGTTCGCTCGAGGGCGACGTCGAGCCGGTCGGCTTCAACACCTACGCGCTGCGTCCGAGTGACGCGATGAGCGGCGGTGGTGGACTCACGGTCGACGTGCTGCGCAAGCACTACGAGTTCGCGATGGTCCAGGACCATCACATGATCGACACCACGGGCAAGGAAGGTCGCCAGGAGCGACTCGGCGCGCTCGTGCGTGAAGCCGACGTCGCCGAGTACGCCGCGAACCCCGACATCGTCCACGAGCACGACCACGTCACGCCGTTGTCGCTGTGGAAGACCTTCGAATACGAAGGCCTGCGCTGGGGCATGGCGATCGACCTGTCGAAGTGCACGGGCTGCAACGCCTGCGTGATGGCGTGTCAGTCCGAGAACAACTTGCCGATCGTCGGCAAGGAGATGGTGCGCAAGAACCGCGAGATGCACTGGATCCGCATCGACCGCTACTTCTCGGCCGAGGACATCCACGACGACGACGACGTCCAGGTCGTGTCGCAGCCGCTGCCGTGCCAGCAGTGCGAGAACGCCCCGTGCGAACAGGTCTGCCCGGTCGGTGCCACGATGCACTCGAGCGAAGGCCTGAACGACATGGTCTACAACCGCTGCGTCGGTACGCGCTACTGCTCGAACAACTGCCCGTACAAGGTCCGTCGCTTCAACTACTTCAACTACCACGAGGACCTGAAGGACTCGGCGAACGAGGCCCTGAAGATGGCCTTCAACCCCGAGGTCACGGTGCGCGCGCGCGGCGTGATGGAGAAGTGCACCTACTGCGTACAGCGCATCCAGAACACGCGCATCACGGCGAAGAACCAGAAGCGCCCGATCAAGGACGGTGAGATCGTGACCGCGTGCCAGCAGACCTGCCCGGCACAGGCGATCACGTTCGGCGACCTCAACGATCAGAACTCGATGGTCTCGAAGGAGCACGCCAGCAAGCGCTCCTACTCGCTGCTGTCCGAACTGAACTCGCGGCCGCGCACGGCCTACCTCGCGCGCATCCGCAATCCGAATCCCGAACTGGTCGCGAAGGCCTGAGGGAGAGCCAGGACTCCATGACCTCTTCCACCACCACGCAATCCGTGCTCGATCAGCCGCCGCTGGTTCAAGGCGGACTCGACTTCGCCGGCGTGACGCAGACCGTCATCGGCGTCGTCGAGTCGAAGGAAACGCCGAAGATCTGGTTCGCGCTGTTCGGCGTGTCCGTGATCCTGCTGTTGATGCTGCTCGGCATGATCGGGCACCTGATCTGGACCGGCGTCGGCGTCTGGGGCAACAACGTCCCGGTCGCGTGGGGCTGGCCGATCGTGAACTTCGTGTTCTGGGTCGGCATCGGCCACGCCGGCACGCTGATCTCCGCGATCTTGTTCTTGTTCCGCCAGGGCTGGCGCACGGGCATCAACCGTTTCGCCGAAGCGATGACGATCTTCGCCGTCATCTGCGCCGGATTGTTCCCCGGCATCCACATCGGCCGCGTGTGGCTCGCGTACTGGTTGTTCCCGATCCCGAACCAGATGGAGATGTGGCCCCAGTTCCGCTCTCCGCTGCTGTGGGACGTGTTCGCGGTCTCGACGTACTTCACCGTCTCGGCGATGTTCTGGTACCTCGGCCTCGTGCCGGACATCGCGACCATCCGCGATCGCGCGACGACTCCGATCCGCAAGCTGATCTACGGACTACTGGCGCTCGGTTGGCGCGGTTCGGCGCGCCAGTGGCATCGCTACGAGCGCGCGTATCTGATCCTCGCCGCGCTCTCGACGCCGCTCGTGCTCTCGGTGCACTCGGTCGTTTCGTTCGACTTCGCGGTGTCGCAGATCCCCGGCTGGCACACCACGATCTTCCCGCCGTACTTCGTCGCGGGCGCCATCTTCTCGGGCTTCGCGATGGTGGTCACTCTCGCCGTCCCGGCGCGCGCGCTCTTCAACATGAAGAACCTGATCACCGACCGGCATCTCGAGTCGATGAACAAGGTCATTCTCGCGACCGGCATGATGGTCGGTTACGCGTACTCGATCGAGTTCTTCATCGCCTGGTACAGCGGCAACGCGCTCGAGCGCTTCACGTTCATCAACCGCGCGTTCGGTTGGTACGCGTGGGCCTACTGGATCATGGTGTCCTGCAACGTGCTCGCGCCGCAGGTGTTCTGGTTCAAGAAGATGCGCACCAGCGTCCCCGTGATGATGGTGGTCGCGATCCTCGTGAACGTGGGCATGTGGTTCGAGCGCTTCGTGATCGTCATCACCTCACTGTCGCGCGACTACCTGCCGTCGTCGTGGGGCTACTTCAGCCCGACCGGCGTCGACATCGCGATGTTCGTCGGCAGCTTCGGTCTGTTCTTCACCCTGTTCCTGTTGTTCCTGCGCTTCCTGCCGATGGTCGCCGTCGCGGAAGTGAAGAACGTCATGGATCAGGCCCACCCGTCGCATCACTGAGACGAGCGAGACAGCGATGAATCACGACGCGACTCCCTCGAACACCCGTTCGCACGACTGGAAGGTCCACGGCTACGTCGCCGAGTACGCCGACGTCGACTCGTTGATCCACGCGTGCGAGAAGGTCCGCGACGCCGGTTACACCAAGTGGGACGCGCACTCGCCGTTCCCGGTGCACGGCATCGACGACGCCATGGGCATCAAGCCGACGATCCTGCCGTGGATCGTGCTCGGCGGCGGGATCACCGGCCTGCTGACCGCGATCGCGCTGCAATGGTGGACCAACGCGATCGACTACCCGTTCATGATCTCGGGCAAGCCGATGCTGTCGGTGCCGGCCTGGATCCCGGTCTGCTTCGAACTCACGGTGCTGCTGAGCGCGATCTCGGCCTTCTTGTCCGTGCTCGTGCTGAACGTGCTGCCGACGCTCTATCACCCGCTGTTCAACGTCGAGCGCTTCAAGCGCGCGACCGACGACAAGTTCTTCGTCTCGATCGAAGCGGCGGACCCGCTGTTCCACGAGACCAACACGAAGAGCTTGCTCGCGTCCACGCACCCTGCCGCGCTCGAAACGTGCATGGACGAGACCAAGTCGGCGAAGCTGCCGGTCGCGTTCCACTACGTGGGCGTGCTGGCGACGCTGCTGACGTTCATCCCGTTGGCCTTGATCTACAAGGCGCGCTTCACCAAGTCCGACGCTCCCCGCGTCCACCTGGTGTGGGACATGGACTGGCAGCCGAAGTACAAGACGCAGAAGCAGGCCAAGTTCACGGGCTTCGCCGACCATCGCACGATGCGCCAGCAGGTCGCGGGCACCGTCGCGTGGGGCGATGATCCCGACGCCTCGCCGCTGACGACGGGCAAGGATGCCGCCGGCAACTGGATCTCGAACTTCCCGCTGCAAGTCGACGCGCAGATGATGGCGCGCGGCGAAGAGCGCTTCGGCATCTACTGCGCTCCGTGCCACGGCCTCGACGGCGCGGGCCTGGGCGCGGTCGCGAAGCGCGCCGAGCTCCTGCTCGCGAGCAACAAGGCCGCGGGTTGGACGCGCCCGGCGTCGCTGGTCGGCACGCTCGAAGACGCGCGACTGCGCCGCGACACGCCGAACGGCGAGTTGTTCAACACGATCACGAACGGCAAGAACACGATGCAAGGCTACGGCGGCCAGATCCCCGCGAAGGATCGCTGGGCGATCGTGCTGTACGTGCGTGCGCTGCAGCGCGCGAAGTTCCTGCCCGACGCGGAAGTGCCGCCCGAGTTGAAGGACAAGGTCGCGGCTCTGCCGCCGGCCGGCAAGTGAACGAGCGAACGGATTCGATCGGACCCTCTGGAAACGGCAATGGCTCACGCACTGACGGCTGACGAACTACGCCAACAGACGACGCTCGGCGAAGACGCATCGTCTTGGTCGAACCGCCTGCTCGGCATCGGATTGCTGCTCCTGCTCGGATCGGCCGCGTACGCGTTCGCCGGACCGGAAGGCTCGTGGCGTCAGTTCCAGTTCTCGTACCACATCGCGTTCTGCTTCTTCCTGAGCATGACGCTCGGCGCGCTGTGGTTCGTGACGATCCACCACCTCGTCGGCGCGAAGTGGAGCACGACCGTCCGCCGCGTCGCCGAACTCACGATGGGCAGCTTCCCGCTGCTGCTCGTGCTGTTCCTGCCGACGCTGTTCTCGGTGCTGAAGGGCGACGACGGCCTGTTCCTGTGGGTGTCGCACGAGAAGATGGAGAGCAGCCATCTGCTGCACGGGAAGATCGCGTTCCTGAACCCGACGTTCTTCATCGTGCGGGTCGCGATCTACTTCGCGGTCTGGATCGGCTTCGCGCGCTTCTTCGCCTCGAACTCGCGCGCTCAGGACCTGAACGGCGACGTGATGCTGACCGCGAAGATGCGCAAGCTCGCGCCGCTCGCGATCATCCTGTTCGCGTTGACGACGACGTTTGCCGCGTTCGACTTCCTGATGGCGCTCGAGCCCGAGTGGTTCAGCACGATCTTCGGCGTGTACTTCTTCGCCGGCTGCGCGCTGTCGTTCTTCTGCTCGACGATCGTGATCACGATGCTCGCGCAGGAGAAGGGCCGGCTGCAGGGGATCGTCACCGCCGAGCACTATCACGACCTCGGCAAGTGGACGTTCGCGTTCGTGTTCTTCTGGGGCTACATCGCGTTCTCCCAGTTCATGCTGATCTGGTACGCGAACCTGCCCGAAGAGACGTTCTGGTTCCGCGACCGCTTCGAGGGCTCGTGGATCTCGATCGCGGTGTTCATCCTGCTCGGCCACCTGTTGATCCCGTTCGGCGGTCTGGTGTCGCGTCACGTGAAGCGCAATCGCGCTGCATTGGCGTTCTGGGCCGTGACGCTGCTGTTGATGCACTGGGTCGACCTGTACTGGATCGCGATGCCCGTGCTGCACGAGAAGGGCGTCGAGTTCCACATGTTCGACGTCTCGCTGCTGCTCGGCATCGGCGGAGTGTTCGCCGGACTGTGGCTGAAGCGCGCGCAGGGCGGCCTGCTCGCTCCGGTCAAGGACCCGTACTTCGAAGCGTCGCTGCGCTTCAAGAACATGTGAGGTGATGCGATGACGACCGAAACCGACAGCATGAACGCCGGCTTCCTCGCCACCATCGTGTTCGGCGGCGCCTTCCTGACGCTGACGGCGATCTTCGCGATGCAGGGCTTGTCGCTGCAGAGCGACGGCTGGCAGTTCGAGAAGAAGATCGTCGAGATCCAGCACCAAGAACTGGTGACCACTTGGACCGAGGCGCGTGAGAACCTGAACAAGCTCGAACGCGTCGACGCCAACACGGTCGCGGTCCCGATCGACGTCGCCAAGGATCTCCTGGTCAAGCAACTGCGCGGCAAGTGAGCGCCGCGGTTTCGAGTTTCGGAACATTCGGAGAACGATGATGCGCGTCCTGGTCCCCGGTCTCGTCAGCATGCTGGCGTCGTTCGCCCCCGTGGCGTACGCGCAAGTCGTGCGTGACGTCCCCGAGGACATGCAGGCACCGGCGTCCAGCAGAAGGTGGGCGCGCAGATTCCGCTCGACCTCGCGTTCACCGACGATCACGGCTTGCCGGTCACGTTGGCGAAGTACTTCGACGGCACCAAGCCGATCCTGCTGACGCTGAACTATTCGAACTGCCCGATGCTCTGCAGCGAGATGCTGAACTCGATGGTCGCGACGCTGCGCGACGTCGACCTCGAGCCGGGCAAGGACTACGCGATCGTCACCGTGAGCATCGACGAGACCGAACTCTGGATGAAAGCGCAGTCGACGAAGCGCAAGTACCTCGACCTGCTCGATCGCGCCGGCGGCGCGGACGGTTGGCACTTCCTCGTCGGCCACTCGGCGAGCATCGATCCTCTGGCGCAGGCCGTCGGCTTCGGCTTCAAGAAGGTCGAAGGCGGCGTCGACTACGCGCACAGCGCCGCGCTGATCTTCTGCACGCCGAAGGGCGTCGTCTCGCACTACATGGCGGGCATCGCCTATGACGCGCGCGACATCCGCATGAGCTTCCTCGATGCCGGCAGCGGCACGATCGGAAGCCTCGTCGATCAGGTCTTCTTGTCCTGTTACTACTACGACCACACCAAGGGCACCTACTCGGTGGAGGCCCAGACCGTGATGCAGTACAGCGCTGGTCTGACGCTGCTCGCGATCGGTGCGCTCTACCTGTGGTTGCGTCGAACCACCGCGAACTCCCCCCATCCGTCCACGTCGGCGGAGGCCACTTGAACATGCTGAACTCGTTGCTCGCCCTCGCCCAACAGCCACGCATCGCGCCGACGGAAGGGGACTTCTGGTTCCCGCCGCAAGCGTCGTCGTTCGCGGGCAAGCTCGACGCCGACTACTACTTCATCTACTGGGTGAGCGCCTTCTTCGTGCTCGTGATCGCAGGCGTGCTCGTCCTGTTCACGCTGAAGTACCACTCGAAGAAGAACCCGAAGGCCGAACGCACGTCGACCCACAACACGCCGCTCGAACTGGCGTGGTCGATCCTGCCCGGCATCGTGTTGCTGTACATGTTCGTGCTCGGCTTCGAGGGCTACACGGACCTGCGCACGTCGCCGTCCAACGCGGTCAACGTCGACGTCACGGCGCAGAAGTGGGCCTGGACGTTCACGTACCCGAACGGCGTCGTCCACGACGAACTCCACGTCGAGAAGGACCAGCCGGTCCAACTCACGCTGTCGTCGGTCGACGTCATCCACTCGTTCTGGGTCGCCGCGTTCCGCACCAAGATGGACGCGGTCCCGGGCCGCTACACGAAGCTGTGGTTCACGCCGACGATGACCGGTGAGTTCTGGGCGCAGTGCACCGAGTACTGCGGCACGAACCACTCGATGATGCGCGCGAAGGTCGTCGTCCACGAGCCCGGCGGGCTCGCCAAGTGGCTCGCGGTCGAAGGCGATCCGCACGGTGGTGGTCGCACGGCTGCCCAAGCCGGCGAGAAGATCTACCGGATCCAGGGCTGTGCGGCCTGCCACACGCTCGACGGCTCGAAGCTGACCGGCCCCTCGTTCAAGGGTCTGTTCGAGCGCCAGGAGCAGATGGCGGACGGCAGCACGATCACGGCCGACGAGAACTACATCCGTGAATCGATCCTGAACCCGCAGGCGAAGATCGTCTCGGGCTACGGGCCGCCGTCGGCGATGCCGACGTTCCAAGGCCGTGTGAAGGACAAAGACATCGACGCCCTGATCGCCTTCTTGCGGACCGTGAAGTGAGCGGAGCACCAACCATGAGCTCGACGACTGCCACCCACGCCCCGCCGCAAGCGGGAGTGAATTACCTGAACGCTCGCCGCGGCTTGCTGTCGTGGGTGTTCACGCTCGACCACAAGCGCATCGGCATCATGTACCTGGTCGGCGTCATGGGCGCCTTCCTGCTCGGCGGCGTGTTCGCGCTGAAGCTCCGCACCGAACTCCTGACCGTCGGCAAGACGATCATGGACCCGGACACCTACAACCAGGCGTTCACGCTGCACGGCGCCGTGATGGTGTTCTTGTTCATCATCCCCGGCATTCCCGCGGCACTCGGCAACTTCTGTCTGCCGCTGATGCTCGGAGCAAAAGACGTCGCCTTCCCCCGACTCAACCTGATGTCGTTCCACCTGTGGATGTGGGGCGCGATCTTCTTCGTGATCGTGCTGCTGACGGGCGGTCTCGATACCGGTTGGACCTTCTACACGCCGTACTCGACGACGACGAACACCTCGGTCATCTGGGCCGTGATGGGCGCGTTCATCCTCGGCTTCAGCTCCATCTTCACGGGGCTGAACTTCATCGTGACCATCCACAAGATGCGTCCGCCGGGAATGACGTTCTTCAAGATGCCGTTGTTCCTGTGGGGTCTGTACGCGACCGCGTTGATCCAGATCCTCGCGACGCCGGTGCTCGGCATCACGTTGCTGTTGCTCGCGATCGAGCGCGCGTTCAAGCTCGGCATCTTCGACGCGACGCTCGGTGGCGACCCGGTGCTGTTCCAGCACTTCTTCTGGTTCTACTCGCACCCGGCCGTCTACATCATGATCCTGCCGGCGTTCGCGGTGGTCTCCGAGCTCATCGCGGTCCACAGCCGCAAGGAGATCTTCGGCTACAAGTTCATCGGCCTGTCGTCGGTCGCGATCGCGATCATCGGATTCGTCGTGTGGGGTCACCACATGTTCGTCTCCGGCCAATCGACGATGGCGGCGACGGTGTTCAGCTTCCTGACGTTCTTCGTCGCGATCCCGTCGGCCATCAAAGTCTTCAACTGGCTGGCGACGCTCTACAAGGGCTCGATCCGGATCAACACGCCGATGCTCTACGCACTCGGCTTCATCTGGTTGTTCACGATCGGCGGCGTGACCGGGTTGTTCTTGTCGACGATGAGCACGGACGTGCACCTGCACGACACCTACTTCGTCGTCGCGCACTTCCACTACGTCATGGTGGCGGGAACGCTGTGGGGCTTCCTTGGCGGCCTGCATCACTGGTGGCCGAAGATCACGGGCAAGATGTATCACGACGGCGTGGGCATGTTCGCCAGCATCACGGCGTTCGTGGGCTTCAACCTCACGTTCTTCCCGCAATTCATCATGGGCACGCGCGGCATGCCGCGCCGGTACTACGACTACTTGGAGGAGTTCCAGTTCCTCCACGTGCTGTCGACGGTCGGCGCGTACGTGCTGGCCGTGGGCTTGTTCACGGTGCTGTTCCTGCTCATCCACTCGCTGATGAAAGGCAAGAAGGCGCCGCACAATCCGTGGGGCGCGGCGAGCCTCGAATGGCAGACCGCGACGCCGCCGATCACCGAGAACTTCCACGAGACGCCGAAGGCCGGCAACCCGTACGCGGTCTACGACTTCGAGTACGACGCCGCCACCGGTGACTACAAGCGCGTCGCGTTCAGCGACAGCACGCACTGAGTCGAATCCCTAGTCGAGCGAACTTCCCCTCGTTCGAGAGATGGACGTATGAGCAGCACGATCGAGACCGCTGTCGCACCCTCGGGCCACGCGCACGCCGCGCATCATTGGCACGAGGATCCCGAAACGCATCTCGCGCACCACTTCGACACGCCCCAGCAGCAGTTCGACTCGGGCAAGCTCGGGATCTGGCTGTTCCTGGTGACGGAGATCCTGTTCTTCTCGGGGCTCTTCTGCGCGTACACGATCTACCGGCACTTCCACCCGGAAGTGTTCGTCTACGCCAGCAAGTTCCTCGACACGAACATGGGATTCATCAACACGTTGGTGCTGATCTTCAGCTCGCTGACGGCGGCTTGGGCCGTGCGCAACGCGCAGCTCAATCAGAAGAAGTCGCTCGTCATCAACATCGTGTTGACGATCGCCTGCGCGTTCGCGTTCATGGGCATCAAGTACGTCGAGTACAGCCACAAGATCCACGACGGACTGCTGCCCGGGCCAGCCTACACGCGTGGTCTCGAACCTCCGGCCGCCGCGGCCGCCGGCCATGCCGCAGCCGTCGATCCGACCGCGGGGATGGACCGACCCGACAACGTCCACATCTTCTTCGGCATCTACTTCTTCATGACCGGCCTGCACGGCTTCCACGTGCTCGCGGGCATCGTCGTGTGGTTGTGGCTGTTGAAGCGGGCGATCAAGGGTGAGTTCAACACGAAGTACTTCGGACCGATCGACTACGCGGCGTTGTACTGGCACATCGTCGACTTGATCTGGATCTACCTGTTCCCGCTTCTGTACCTGATCCACTGAGTCCGTCGTCCGCACTCGCCGAGAACCGATCCCGCGCCTGTACGTCTCCGAGGAACTGACCATGTCGAACACCGCTCACGCCGACACCCATCACGGCCACGCCGATCACGGCATGGCGCACGTCGCGAGCGTGCCGTCGCTGCTCGGCACGTTCGGGCTGCTCGTCGTGCTGACGTTCGTGACCGTTTGGGTCGCGAAGCACCCGCTCGGCGCGATCGACATCTGGGTCGCGATGGGCATCGCGACGATCAAAGCGACCGCGGTCGGCCTCTACTTCATGCACTTGCGCCACGACTCGGGCTTCAACCGCCTGGTGTTCCTCGCGTCGTTCCTGTTCGTGTTCATCTTCATCGGCTTCGCGATGATGGACCGCGGCCAGTACGACCCGACGATCAACTGGCAAGAAGCACTGCCGAAGTTCCAAGCGCCAGCGAAGTGAACCGACTCCGACCTCGGTCGGCGAAGGACTCGAGGCGCGCCCATGGTCCTGTTCTTCCTGCATCCCCCGACAGGACGTGATCCCGGCGACGGTGCGCCGTCCCCTGGCCCCACGGGAACACCGCCCGACGCATCGACGCTCGGCGTGAAGCTGTTCCTCGCGTCGCTGGCGATGTTGTTCGTGGCGAGCATGATCGGCTACGTCTGGGTCCGCATTCCCGCCAAGGAGTGGAGCGGCTACCACCACGACGGCATGCGCGTCGGCGTGGTCATCTCGACGCTGCTGCTGATTTGCTGCAGCGTCACGCACCACAAGGCGCTGAGTGCGATCCGCAGCGGCGACACGCGCGGGCTGCTGCGTTGGACGGTATTCACGTACGCGCTCGCTCTCGGCTTCCTGGTCAATCAGGGTTGGAACTGGACGCTGCTCGTCGAGGCCAAGGGTTGGTTGACGACGGAAGCATGGAAGACCGACCCAAACGCACTGTCGGCGTTCCTGTTCTACGTGCTGACCGGACTGCACGCGGCGCACGTGGTGGGGGGCTTCGTGCCGCTCACGATCGTCGCCGTGAAGGCGTCCCGTGGACGCTACGACCGCGAGCATCACAAGGGCGTCCACGAGTCGGCGCTCTACTGGCACTTCCTCGACGCGGTCTGGATCGTCATCGCGCTCGCGCTGCTGATCGGCTAGACCCTGCCGCGTGACGCGCGTTCGCGAACGACTCCTCGGCATCGACTACGGCAGGAAGCGCATCGGCATCGCAGCCGCCGACGCGTTGTGGATCGCCGCGCACCCGATCGACGCGGTCGCCAACGACGCGCATGCATTCACGGCGATCGCCGCGCTGTGCGAAGAGCGTGAGATCGACCGCATCGTCGTCGGCTTGCCCCTGCACATGAGTGGCGCCGACAGCGACATGGCGCGTGAAGTCCGCGTGTTCGCGGCAAAGCTCGAAGCGCACGTGCACCGCCCGATCGCGTTCATCGACGAGCGCCTCTCGAGCGTGACCGCCGAAGATCTGCTGAAGGGCCGCAGTCCCGCGCGCCGACGCAAGGAGAAGGGCCGCGTCGACGCGGTCGCGGCCGCGCAGATCCTGAAGGACTACATGGCCGCACACGAGGGCGACGCGGCCTAAGAGAACGTGAATCAATCCGATTGATTCACGTTCTCGGCATCACCAGGTGTTGCTCGGCGACGGCAGTCGCCGAATTGAATGGTCGTTGGGGCCGAGCATGGCCGATTCGTCAGTGAATACGGCAGCTGCCGCCGCCCGTTCACCAGATTCACAGCCTCGAAAAGGGGACAGAGCAGATGAAGGGACTGTCCCCTTTGGCCACAGGGACAGAGCACATGAGGGGACTGTCCCTTTCGCCCGGCGTCGACGCGGGCTGAACGGGGGACAGAGCAGATGAGGGGACTGTCCCCTCTGGCCCCTTTGGCCGCACGGGGTCAGTTCGGCACACCTGGCTCGAGCTTCGCGGCGAAGGGGGCGTTCTTCGCGACTCGCGCGACGAAGTCGTCGGCGCTTTCGAACGCGTGCCGCGCTCGTTCGTCGATCCAACGCGCCTCGTCGTCCGTCGTGATCCCCGGGATGCAGCGCATGACGCCTTCCGTCGCGGTGTTGACGTCGAAGCTGAGCGGCGCGGCGCTGCCGAACGCCACGACCGCGATCTCGACGTCGGGAACGTAGAACGGCACCACGGCTCCGAGGCGCGACGCGAGCACGAGTGGGTCGGCCAACACGCGCTCGCGCCACGTCGTGCGCGCGCGCTTCACGGTCGGGGACGAGAACGAGCCGAGATCGAGCGTGAGCGCAGCCAGGTACGTCGCGCGCCAGAGCTGGGCCGCCTCGACGTCGACGAACGCACCATGACTGCGATCGAGCGCGACGTCGGCGATCGCTCGCGCTTCCTCGGCGGGTCCCTGCTGAATGCACGCGATCAGCCAATCGACCAACAGCGGCGCGTGCGGATCCGCGGACGTCGCCGCGAACATCGCGGCCGCGGCTTCGAGCATGCGCCGTTCGCGCGCGTCGATCGTGGCCGCATCGGGAACGCGCTCGCCGCGCAGGGCGACCGCGAAGAAGATCGAGGCCGCGAACCCCTCCGACGCGATCATCTGGTCGGGCGTCAGCAGACTCGCCCCATCGCGAGCGGGGTCGAGTTGCGCGCGCAGGTAATCCGCGTCGCATGCCGCGGGAGCGAACGCGAACTCGCCGTCGCGGACCATGCGGTAGCGGGCTCGCGGTTGCGCGTAGCTGGCGAAGTCGATCGCGGGCCGGAAGTACTCGGACTCCGGCGCGCGGTCGGACCCGAACACCATGCGCTCGTGTCGATCGCGCGGCCCGGCCGCCGGGTCCTCGCCGAGATGCACGGCGAGCGCCTCGAGGTGGACCGCGTAGCCCTCGTTGAACGCCGTCGAGCGATCCGTGATCGCAGTGACCGTGTGCGGGATCGAAGCCAGCGGCTCGGAGGGTACGCCACGCTCTGCGGCAACGATGCCGAGCGCGACGTGGCCGGTCTCATGCAGGAACGTGCGGCCGAACGACTCGGCCGACGGATCGAGCTTGATGAAGGGCTCGTCGTGGTGGACTTCGGATCCGTCGGCCGCGACCTCGACGTAGCCGGCATCGGCGTGGTTCCCGCCCGGCACGAGCGCGATCGGGTACGGGCTGCGGACGTAGGACGCATCGCGCGCCGCCCGCACGTCTTCCGCCAGCGCGTACAGGGCGAGGGCTCGGCGGGCGCACGAATGTTCGAGCCAGCCCCGCACGGCCTCGATGCGCGCCGCGTCGACGACACGCGTGAAGCGCGGGGGTCCGTCGCGATCGGCGACCGCGCTCGGTTCGAGCAGCACGATGTTCGTGGGTGGCTCCGCGTTCGACGCGAAGCCGACGACGACGAGAACGATCTGGGTCGCGAGCTGCAGCATGGGGCGCCTCCGCCCGGCGCCCGCGGTCGCACTTCGACGGCCGGCGTCCGTGACGGCGCGTGAACGGAGCCTGCCGCAAGGCAGTTCCTGATCAAACCGAACGACCTCGACCCGTCGCCATGCGGCGGGGTGGATTCACCGATCGCCGTTGAGAGGCCGTGAACCTGGTGAACAGGCCCCTGCGGCGTCGGAACGGCTGCGAACGACGATCGCTTCGTCGGATGGCCTCACCGACTCTTTCCATTGAGTCGCCTCGGCCATCCTCCTCGCGCTCGCCGTTCTCGCTCGTTCCGCCGCTCGCAGGGGATTTCTTCACGGCCTCTGAGCCGCGCGTCAGCGCCCGACGTACTGCCCGCCGTTCTGCTCGGCCAAACGCCGCAGGAAGCCCGCGTCGTGGTCCTTGCCCACGCCGACCGTGTGGATGACGATGCGCGCGAGGCGATTCTTCTCCTTCACCCGCCGCAGGATCTCTTCTGGGTCGAGCACTTCGCCCTGCGTCGGCTGACCGTCGGTCAGGAAGAAGATCGTGTCGACGCCGGACTCGTAGGCCTTGTCGACGGCGCCGATGCCCGCGAGGTGGAAGGCCTCCGCGAGCGCGTCGTAGATGTTCGTGCCGCCGACGGCCTCGATCTCCTTGTCGACGTAGTGGTCGAACTTCGTGCGGATCGCCTTCGACATCGGGACCATCTTCTTCTGCCAGCGCGTCACGTCGGCGGAGTACGTGATGACGTTGAACATCTCGCCGTCGGTGAGACCGGAGGCCGCGGCCTTCAACTGCTCGCGCGCGACGTCGAACTTGTTGCGCGCCCCGTCCTTGCCGGTCTTGGTGTCGGTCGCCGGTTCCTTCATCGAGCCGGAGCGGTCGAGCACGAACAGGATGCGGTTCGATCGCGTGGAGATGCCATAGAACGAGACGTGCCCGGGCGGCTTCGTGTCCGGAGCGGGGCCCGCGCCCGGATCGGCCTGCGCGACCTTGCCGATCTCGAACGTGTCCTTGTTCTTGCTCCACCAGTCCTTCCACAGGTTGGCGTCGCCGTTGAAGCGCTGCCCCGTGAGCTTCGCCAGCGCGCCTTCGGCATCGTCGACGAGGCGGCCGACTTCGGCGCCGAGCGACTGGATCAACGCTGGGATCGCGGCCTTCTGCTTGACCTCGCCGAGGAAGCGCATCGCGGCCGCGCGCACGCGCCAATCGCCGTCGCGCAGCAGTTCGTCGACGCACAACTGCACGGTGGCGTCGTCGCGCGACGCGCCGAGCGCTTCGATCGCGGCCAGGCGGACACCGATGGCCGCGTCCTTGCGCGCGGATGCACGCAACTGCTCGCGCGCCGCGTCGGAATCGACGCTGCCGAGCGCCGCGACGACGCGCGTGCGCAAGTCCTCTTCGCGCTCCTTCGCCAACAGCGCCGCGAGTTCGTCGACGCCAGCCTGCTTGTCGGCATCGGCGCGTCGTTCGACCGTGGCGCCGAGCGCGCGTCCGGCGGCTTCCATGACGCGACCCTCGCCGTAGGCGCGTTGGCTGGCCGTCGTGAGCTCGGCGCGGCACTTCTGTTCGTTCGCCGCGACCGGGGCCGGCACCATGCCGTTGCCGCCGATCGCCGACGTCACCAGCGCTTCGGCCGCTTTGCGATACGTCTCGCGTAGCTCGACGAGCTCCTTCTCGAGCGTCGCACGCGTCTTCGCCGCGCGCTTCAGCGCCGTCACGGCGTCGGTCATGGAATCGGGCAACGGCAGGTGTCCGAGGATCTCGATCGCGAGCGAACGCGACTCGTACGGAACATCGTCCTTGAGGCGTGCACGCAGCTCGCTCGTCTCCTTCGATTGCCGCGCCTTCGGCAATTTGCCGAACACGTCGGCTGCGGACGCGATGCGGCGTTCCTTGAGCTTGGTCTGGCGTTCGAGGTCGGCGCGGTTCAGTTCCAGCGCGGCCTCGAGCTTGCCGGCTTCACGCTCGGCCGGGATCTTCTCGTCCTCCTTCATCCCGGGCAGCTTCTCCTTCAGCGTGGAGAGGCGCGCGGTCTGTTCCGACACGCGGCGATCGAGCGCGGCGAGCAGCTTCACGTCGGTCTCGAAGTACGCGACGAGCGCGTCGTAGACCTCTTCGGGCTGCGCGTCGGCGACGCGCGCCGTCACCGTGAGCACGCCTTCATAGAGCGCCTCGCGCAGCTTCACGAGCTTCGGCCGCAGGAGCTTGAACTCGGCGATCTTGCGTTCGAGTTCCTTGATCCGCGTGTCGATCGTGTCGCGCTCGCTGCCGGTGGCCTTGCCGAGCTTCTTCGTCAGCTCAGCCACCTCGGACTCGTGATCGGGCAACTTCACGCTGACGTCGAGCAAGCGCTCGCCACTCTTGCTGGCGTCGGTCGACAGCAGCTCGAGGGATTGCAGCGACGGCGATTGCGCGAGCGCGGTGATCGCAGCAGCCGCGGCTTCGACCTGCGCGTCGGTCAGCGCCGCGGCGTCGATGGACTCGCGGACGGCGTCTTCGTACGCGCTCTTCTTCGCGGCGAAATCGTCCCCCGAAGGGGCGGCGATCTGCGGCAGCGCGAGGGCCGAGGACAGCGACAAGAGCGACACGGCCAACGCACGCAAACCGAACATCGGAGCCACCTTTCGTTCCGGCGAAGGGTGGGATGGTAGCAGTCGGGTCTGTGGACGGGCGCCGCCGATCCGGCGTCAGCTCGTGGCTGTGGGATCGATGTCCTGCGCGTGCCGCGCTCGGCCTCACTGCCGCGTTGCTGAATCGCGCGCGTCGATTCAGCGTTCCGCAGATCCACTCGCGACGACGATCTCCGACGGCCCCGCGACGGTAAAGGGCTCGGAGATCCTCTCGCCGCGTGGACCTTCGACCTCGAACAGGTACGAGCCATCCTCGAGTCGAAGCTCGAGGACCGCGATGCCCGTGGGATCCGGTTCCTCGAGGGTGCCGGACTCGAATGCAGATTCGGCCGACTGCGAGCGAATCCACCAATGTCGATCCGACCCGAGGGTCACGCTGGGGATTCGAAGGACACAGGGATGGCCCCGTGACAGTCGGACGCCCGCGTGCGCCATGTCATCGGGTAGGACCGCCACCTCCGTCATTGCCGTGGCGTAGCCATCGGCTCGCGCAACCAGGCGGATCATGCCGATGGGCACGTCGGAGAGAACGCACGGAACACCAGCGGACAGACGTCGTGGCGCCACGCCATCGATCGAATGAGACACTCGGCGGCCGCTTCCGTCGTCGATGGTGATCGACACGAGAGCGTCGGCATCGTCATCGGTTTGGGTCAGTACCTCGACGCGGCCCGCGCGCGCGAGTTCGATGTCTTGGAGCTGTGTCGTCGTTCCTGCGACGATCTGAGCAACGAACTCGCGTTCGAGGTTCGCGATGCCTCGATCGGCGGCAGAAACCGTGAAGGCGTAATTCGCCTCGGGCAAACGAGTGAGTTCGATCGATCCGTCTTGGGATGGAGTCAGCGTGATGGACCCGGAGCGCTCCTCCACCACAGCGCTGTGGTCCGTGACGATCCGGCCCTCGATGGTCACGACTCCGATGTACGGCGTGCCGTCGTCGAACACCAGCCGTAGTCGGAGCGCGCCTCGAGCGCAGAAGTTCGCTTCGTCCAGTTGGATCGCGAGTCGATCGCCGAGGGCGACCCCGTACAGACTCCGAGTTGCCAGCACGCGTGAACCCAGTCGAACCGCGACTGTGGTGCCAGGATCGAACGTCCCGACTTCGACGCGAGCGGACCGCAGTGGCACGACCCAATCGAACTCGAGATCACGATCCGGTGCATCGGGCGCCTGCAGGACGAAGTTCATCGCGGTACCTGGTCGCGCGATGAGGCCGGAGGCTGCGATCGGATGAGCGCCATGCGCGACTGCGGGCCCAGGGATCTCGCATGGAAAGGACCCCGTGACGTCGACGTCGATCATTCGGCGTGCAACCAGATCGACCGTCACGTTGGCGAGTTGCTCCGTGATGACGGTAGAAGCCGTCTCGTATCCCGGGCAGCGAACTTCGACGTGGGTCGAGCGTCCGCGGATCACGACGACGTCCGCTCCGCCGTCGTCGCCGGTCTGACGCGGCCCTATCGCTGCGATTGAGCTCGCCACGGAGGCGGCAGACTTCCCCGTGTCCACCCGGCCACGCTGAAACACCCAAGCTCCGGAGATTGGCGTCTTGTCGCGCGAGTCGACGACGAGACACCGAACCGAAGTCGTTTCCGATGCGGTCAGCACGATGTCGCGTCGAGCTTCCGCCTGATCCAGCGCGCGAATCGGGATCGGCTCGTGAACGAAGTGGTTACCGACGAAGGAGAGGACGATCGGTTGCCCACTGGGAACATCCCGAAACCCAAACGCACCGTTCTGCGCCAATGGAACCGACTTTCCAAAACGCCAACCGCTCGTCGACCCCAATGCACGTGCTGTGACCGTTCCGCTAGCGATCGGACGTCCACTCGAATCGATGACGCGCCCCTCAAGGGTGCACTCACGACGTCGTTCGAGTACGCCGACCGCCGTCCGAGTCGGATTCGCGAACTCGGTCGCCGAGAATCGAGTCGGCACGCGTTCTCGACTTTCGACGAGCAGGCTGAACGTCGGCGGAAACACGGAGAACGTGAACTCGACCCGATCGGGTGTTGGCTGAATCGCATCGATGCGAACGGCAGTTGCTGGCGGGTCGCCGAACGGACCGACGAATTCAGCGGTCGCATCGACGAGGTCGCTGCCGTCGTCGGACGTCACGACGCAACGGAAGGCGACTGTGGTTACCGTCGTCGAATCGACTACCTCGGGATCACTGGCGGCTGAGAGTCGAATTCCGGGGTTCGAACCCGCGAGTTCCACATCTGCCGCCGATTCCGTGGCCTCCGAAGCGGGTCGGAGGTCTTGCTCGTCCATCCTTTGCTCAACCCACTCCGCAATCGACACGAAGATCAATGCGGCTAGAGCGGCCCCGAGCACTCCGAGTAGCGCGTTCGTCCGAACGAGTCTGCGCATCACGACCTCGGTCGAACTACCCACCGCAACCGACTGGGCCAGCGCACGCGTGACCCATCGTCCCATTCTCTTCGCTTCCGAAAGTAGCGCAGAGCGTCCGGGAAGTGACGCCGCACGGTCCTTGTAGGAAGAAGGACAAGCAGCCAGAACTGTTTGTCGTGTAGGTCGTCGGGAGAATCGTATCGCCAGAGCAGTCGTAGCCTGTCGTGAGACAGATCGCGATCTCTCCGCTTACGTTGGGAGGAAGTCCGCACATCGAGAAGTCGCATCCACATGTGCATGTGAAGGGGTCGTATGTATACACAGGGAAGCAGAACTTCGTCAGAGTCACTGGCAGCGCGTTGGCGGCGAATGTGCCGAAAAAGATGACGCATGCTACTGCCTTGGCAATGAACTTCATCATGCGCGTTTCTCCTTATCCCGGGGTTGATCTGCGCCTCTTGCCGACGAACTCGACGGCGGCGCGAAGTTACCCCCCCCTCGAGTCCAAATGCAAGCGGCGACTTTGAGCGCTGAGTCGAATGCGGCAGTTCGAGCTCCGCCTATCGAAGCCGATCGGCTGCTGGTAGATCCGCCGAAGTCAGCCCTCGTCCGACTCCCGCGCTCGGCGGCGGAAGATCGCCAAGCCGATCAGGCCGAGGCCGATCAACGCGAACGTCGACGGGTCGAGGACCGATTGTGGCGGCGTTGCCGCGACGTCCTGCGTCATCGCGGCATGGACCGGCATGCCGGTCGCGAGATCGACGCCGCAACCGAGGGCGGCGACGAACGCGATTCGGCCGAGCACGGAGGACAGGGAGGCGAGCGGGCGTAGCGTCATGGTGCGAAACCGATGGTGTGAGCCGAAGACCGTTGCCCGCCGCCCGAATGGGCGACGGCGATACGGCGAAGACCTTCGGCCCCATCGACAAGGGCCGGCGGTTCTCGCAGGGAATTCGGGCTGTCAGGAAGACGAGGCGTGCGCGGTTGCGAGGAAGGCACGTCCCTGATCGTCGGGCGGAACCTAACCTGCACCCCGACATGGGTCAAGCGAAGCGGCGATGCGCTTTCGACGCACCCACGCTCGGTGGCGCGGGCTATCTTCCGCGCGTCGTTCGCCCGAGGTCCGATCATGCCCAAACTCACCCGTATCTACACCCGAACCGGAGACGCCGGGGACACCGCACTCGGGTCCGGACGGCGCGTCTCCAAGGATCATCCGCGTATCGAGGCGTACGGCACGGTCGACGAGCTGAATGCCGCGATCGGCTGCGCGCTCGCCGCCGGCCTCGATCCCGAACTCGATCGTGCATTGCGGCCGGTCCAAAACGACCTGTTCCACCTAGGTTCTGACCTTTGCTACCCCGAGGAGGACAAGGAGACGGTCAAGATCCCGCAGATCGAGCAGCGGCACATCGACACGCTCGAGCGCCACATGGACGCGATGTCCGATCAGTTGGCGCCGCTCGAGAACTTCATCCTGCCGGGCGGAACGCCGGGCGCGGCGATGCTGGCATCTCGCGCGCACGATCTGCCGGCGGGCCGAACGCGTGCTCGTCGAACTGCGCCATCGCGAGCCGATCGGCAACTTCACGATCACGTACGTCAACCGACTGTCGGATCTGTTGTTCGTCGCCGCGCGCTTCGAGAACTTCAAGAAGGGCCGGCCCGACGTCTGTTGGGACAGCCGGGCCTGAGGATGGACGACCGCGGATCCCTCCGTCCCGCGAGCCCTCGATGGCTCACTGCGGCGGCGCGCTGATGTACTCGCGGACTTCGAAGCGATAGAGGTCGAAGCGTTGGCCGCGCGTCTCGGTGGCCGGCAGCGCCTTGCGTTCGACCGCGCGCAGTTGCTCGACGTCACCGCGCCAGAGGCGACCGTTCACGATCGGCAAGAGGATGCGGAACGGACGCGCGAGGATCGCGTCGAGTTCGGCCGGTGCGGGAAGCTCGCTCGGAGGGTTCTTCGCGCGCGTGTCCGTGAACGATTCGGGAGCCGTGGTGAACACGGGCAACGGGCTCGTCGACGGCGCGACGACGCGCGGCAAGCGCGGCCCGTGCGTCAACGCATCGGACGCGAGCACCGGCGCGTTCACGGCCAGGATCACGAGCACGAGCCCGAACGCTCGCAGGTTGCCTTCGCTCGCACTCGCGGCCGCGCGACGCAGTTCGAGCACCGCATGCGCGGCCGCGGCGACGAGCACCGGCGCGAACGCGGACAACGCCGCGAACCGCGAGAACGTCAGCCGATCGGCGAGCACCACGCCGAGCACGGCCGCGCCCGCGGCCCCCAGGAACGGACGGCGTTGCGAACCCGCGAGCGTCCAGAGCGCGAGCGGCACCAGCGCGTAGCCGGAGTGATGTACGACCGCGTAGAGGCGCGCGCACGCGCTCGGACCGAAATCACTCCAAGCCAGGAACAGCGCGTCGCAGGGCCCTGGCGCGTGCCGCAATGCGAACAGCGCCGCCGCCGACGCCGCGAGGATGCCGAGTCCGACACCGATGCGCCGCGCACGCGCCGACGGCGCGCGCAACACGAGGACGACGCACGCGACGGCCGCGCACAACGCCGACCCGATCGCGGCGTCGGCTCCAGGCACGAACGTCGAGCCGACCGCGGGCGCCGCGCTCGCTCCGTAGACCGCGGCGATCGACAGCGGGTCGAACGCGATCAGCGCGAGGACGAGGACGCGCTCGGTCGCATCGCGCGGCGCGAGGGCTCGCAGCAGCACGAACGGCACGACCAGCGCGAACGCCGCGATCTCGCCCATCGCGAGCAGCGAGGTCTCTGCGTCCGGATTCCCGCGCAGCGCGCCGAGGAACGGAACGACGCGGAGTCCGACCGCGATCGCGGCCAGCACGATCGTCGCGATCCGCGTCATGGAGTCGGCTCGCGCACGAGTTCGACCACCGTGAGGCCGGCGTCACCTGCGGCGACGAACGCGACGTCGCCACGCAGCGCCACGTCGCGACCGGCGTCGTCGAGGCCGATCGCGGCCAGCGCGGTCCAATCGCCGAGCGCCTGCGGTTCGACCCACACGAGTTGGCCCCCATCGGCCGCGAGCAACAGCGCGGCATTGCGGTCGACGGCGATCCCTCGCACGTTGCGGATCGGCAGCGGATTGGCGAGGCGTCGCGCGGGCGTCGTGATCGAGGTGACGACCTCGACGCGGTCGGCACTGGCGCACAACAGATCGTCGCCGACCAGCGCGAGCGCGGACGTGTCGGGAGGACTGGCCGCCAACGCAATCGTGTCGCGCGCCTCGCCGCGATCCGCATGGGCGATCACGACGCGATGCGAGCCCTCGCCGCTCCAGCGCTTCGTCGTCGCGTGGACGAACAGCAGGCCGCGCCGCAGCAGGACGGCATCGTCGACTCCGTCCTGGACGATCGCGCGCAACTGAGCCAGCTCGAGGCGGTGTTCATCCGTGACCAGCGGTCCATCGCGGCGCCGCGCGGCCGCGATCGTGCCGCTCTCGGTGCTGAGTCTCGTGTCGACGTCGAAGTTCGCGGCGAACGCCGCGCCGACCACCGGGGCGCGCGGGTCGAGGACGTCGACGACTTGCAAGCGCGGGGAGCCGCCGAACGCCGGCGCCGCGCTCGCCACCACGAGTCCATCGGTCCCGAACGCGACCGCCGACGCATCGAGGTCTTGCACGTGCGCGAGGATCGACGGCTCGCTCGGCTTCGACACGTCGACGAGGAACAGGCCGCCTTGGCCGCAGCCGATCGCAGCGACCGAGTCGCGGACGTCGACCGACCGCGCTGGCGCACCACCGAGATCCAACGTCGAACGAACGCGCAGCGCCGCAGCGTTGCTCGTCTCCGGCAAGTCCGAACTCGGGGACGCGCATCCGAGCACCGAACCCACGATCAAGGACGAGAACGGGACGATCACGCGGTTTCGCATCCACGGAATCCTAGTTCCCCCCTCGAGGTTCCGGCAGGCCTGCGACGGGGCGAAAACGGCCCGCTCGACCCGATCTCGCACGACAGGGGAGTTTCCCGGCCGCCGCGAACTTCGCGTCACGTTCGGCTCAAGTTCGCGAGGGTCGTGCGTCGAAGGGAAGACACCAGTGGTTCGCCCACTCGTCGAGTGCGGGTCCGGTCGCGTGTGCGAGCGTCTCGTGCTCCTGTCCTACGGAGGTCTTCCAGTGCGTCATCGTTCGCTCCTCACCAAGGGCTTCACGCTCGTCGAGTTGCTCATCGTCGTGGTCGTTCTCGGCATCCTCGCGGGCATCGTGCTGCCGGCGTTCAACTCGTCGACGGAAGACGCGAAGTCGTCGGCCGTCCAGCAGAACCTCGCCGCGATTCGCAGTTCGATCGACCTCTACAAGGTCCAGCACAACGACACCTTTCCCGGTTATCCGGTCGGCGGCGGCACTCCGACCGAAGCGCTGTTCCTCGACCAACTGTCGAAGGTCACCAAGAAGGACGGCACGGCGGCTGCGCTCGGCACCTCCGGCTACCCGTTCGGTCCGTACCTGAAGACCGGCATCCCGGCCAACCCGTTCAACAGCCTGTCGACGATCCAGATCATCGCCGACGCCGCCGCGATGCCGACGTCGGGTGACGACTCGCACGGCTGGATCTACAAGCCCCTGACCGGAGAGTTGAAGTGCGACTCGTCGGCCACCACGAGTGACGGCAAGTCCGTGTTCGGAATGTGACGGAGCGCGGTTCCGTGTCGAACGGAGCGAGGGCGGGGCGCCACGCCCGCGAGCGCGGCATCTTCACGTTCGTGGAGATCTTGCTCGCGACGCTCGTCCTCGCACTGGCGGCCACGGCGACCGCGTACTGGGTCGAGAGCGTCAACGAACTGACCACGGGAGCCGACGAAGCCGTCGTCGGCGATGCGTTGGTCAAGACGATGGAAGAGATCCTCGCACCGCTGCCGTTCCGCGAACCGGGCGGCACGACGTTCGGGCCCGAGCCCGGCGAGACTCTCGCGACCTACGACGACCTCGACGACTTCTACCGCAGCACCTACTCGCCCCCGTTGAACAAGGATCGCGGCGTCCAAGCGGACTACGGCACGTGGACGATCACCGTGAGCGTCACCGAGGTCGATCCGACCACGCTGCTTCCCGCGGTCGACACGGACATGGTGCGCGTCAAGGTCACCGCGACGCGCAAGGACCGAGTGATCACCGAGGGTTACTGGCTGCGCGCGCGCGCAGCCCTCGAATGAGACCGAGTCGCGCGCGAACCGGCGCGACGCAGTCAGGCCGAGTGGATGGAACGAGCGCCCACGATGTCGAACGTGACCGAAACCCCTCGAGACAAGCGCGGACTCGCGATCGGACTGGCTTTCGCCGCCGGAGTGGTCCTGGCGTCGAGCGGGTGGGTCGGGGTCGAACGGGTCGCGCTCGCGAGGCCACAGGACCCGGCCGCGACCAAGTCGAAGTCCGTTGCCGCGCCGAAGACCGTGGGCGGCGGGCTGAATCCCGCGGAACAGCGCGCGGAGATGATCCGACTGCTGCGGTCCATCGATCGACGACTCGAGATCATCCAGGAGAAGACGAAGTGATCGCGCGACCGCGCGATCAGGAGTGACGTGTGAGTTGGCAGAGGCGCAGTCCGATCGGCATCGACATCGCGCACGACGTGACGCGGTTGCTCCAATTGGAGAGCGACGGTCTGGACGTGCGTGTCGCCGCGTATGCCGAGGTCCGTGCGCCGCAAGCGGCGGCAAACCCGGCTGCGCCGCAAGACGCAGGCGAGAGCCCGTTCGACGCGCCGGCCTACGCGAACGCGGTGAAACTCGCGCTGCGCGAACGCGGCTTCCGCGGCAAACGAGCCGTCGTCGGTCTCCCGCCCGGCCTGCTGATCGAGCGCCACGTCAAGGTCGACAGCCTCGAGCCCGACCCGTTGCGCGACGCACTGCTCTACGAACTCGAGGACGCGTTCCCCGGTGACGCGCCTCTGATCCAGTACCTCGAAGTCGGCGACGTCATGGACCGCGGCGAACGCCGGCACGAACTCGTGCTGCTCGCGGCGGCGCTGAATCCGGTGCGCGAAGTGGTCGCGTTCGTCGAACGCTGCGGGCTGGAGCCGGCCGCCGTCGACGTCGAAGGCGTCGCGTTGCCGCGTGGCATGCTGCGTCGGCGTCGGCGCTCGAGCGACGCCGAGCAACACGTCGGCATCATCCACGTCTCCGAACACGCGACGCTGCTCACGATCTGTGGCGGCGGACGCACGCTGTTCATGAAGGCCCTGCCCCTCGGAACGGCCCAACTCGTCGCAGCGGCGGCGCAGCGGCTCGACCTCACGCGCGACGAAGTCCTCGCGGCGGGTCGCGATCCGGAACAGGAAGCCGAGCTCGCGCCGGGAATCGTCGCGGCGTTGCGCTTGCCGCTCGACTCGCTCGCGATGGAGCTGTCGGCGTGCCTGCGCTACCACGCCGCGTCGCGGCGCTCGCAAGCCGGCATCGAACTGTTCTTGACCGGCACCGGCGCGCAGGTCCCTGGACTCTCGGACGCGCTCGCCCAAGCGCTCGAATCGAAGATCACGCGCGCCGATCCGTTCGCCCCGGCGTTCGCGGCTCTGTCGAAGCAAGGAGTGCCACGCGACGCGTTCGCGTTCGGCGTCGCGCTCGGTCTCGCGCTGCACGACGATCCCAACGCCGTGACCTTCGGCAGCGTCGACTTCCTGCCGCCCGACTACCGCGATCAGCGCGCACGGCGCGCCACGCGCATGGTGGCGCTCGGTCTCGCCGGAGTGCTCGCCCTCGGCCTGTGCACCGCGACGCTCGCGTTGAAGGACACGCAGCGTGATCTGACGACCGAACTCGCGGCCGTGCGTTCGGAGTTCGAGCGGTCGCGTTCGCGCATCGCCGAGGTGGACAGCCTGGAGCAGAACAAGACGATGCTCGAGCAGCGCATGCTCGTGCTGAAGGACGTGTTGGCTCGTGCTCGCGGCGGCGCGCAACTGCGTGCCATCGTCAACGCGTGCCCGCGCCAGGTCGCATTGATGAAAGTCGTCGTCCAACGCGACGAGGCCGGCGTGAAGCCCGAGTTCACGATCGCGATCGACGGACTCGGCGTCGATCAACCGACCGTGTACGCGTTCCTCGGCCGTCTGCAAGAAGACGAGCTGCTGTCGCGCGTGCTGCTCGAGAAGTGCGAGAACGTCGCCGACGGCGACACGCACCAACAGTTCCGGATCGTCGCGCGCGCCGCGGGCGTCGCCAAGGAACCGACCGCGGAGGCGCCATGAAGCTCCGCCCGACCGACGCGTTGATCTTCGGTGCGATCCTCGCCGGCGCCGTCGCCTGGGGCGTGCTCGGCGTCCGCCCGATCGCGCAGCGGATCGCGACGCTGGAACGCGAGCGCGATGCGACCCGACTGTCGATCGCACGCGGGGACGACTTCGTGCGCGGACTCGACGATCTGCAGACGTACTTGTCCGACTTCGAGCAGGCGCTCGCCGATCTGGATCGCTTGGTCCCGGAGCAAGTCGATGCGACCGCGCGCTTGAACGAGATCAACGCCGTCGCGATGCGCTGCGGCCTGAAGCCGTCGATGGTGCGGCCCGACCAACCGCTGCCGCGCGGGGCGATCATCGCGCACCCGATCACGGTGCGCGTCGAGAGCGACTACGAACACCTGCTGCGTTTCGTCTTCGACGTCGAATCGCTGCCGCGGCACACGCGCGTGACGCGCCTCGACGTCGAGACCGATCCCGCACGATCGGGGCAAGTCCACGCGCAGCTCGAATTGACGGCGTACTCCATCGACTCCGGCGCCGGAGGTGGCACGTGACGTCGGTGACGGACCGCATCCTCGCCGACGTCAAGGCGAGTCCGATGAAGGCCGCCGTGCTCGGCATCGGCCTGTTGGTCTCCGCGGTCGTCTGGGGGCCGCGCCTGCGCGCCTCGATGACCGGCCCCGCGATACCGACCGCCGCGGGAGTCACGGAGACGGGTGACGCGGCGCTGCGCGATCCGGACGCGATTCGCGCGGCGTTCATCCACGTCTCGAAGCAAGCTCGTCTGCTGCGTCGCTACGCCGATCCGCAGGATCCCGGCGCCGTCGCGCACGACCCGTTCGTCCACGAAGGCGCGGTGCCGATCCGCAAGCTGGAGCCGGTCGCTGCTACCGCGGAGTCGAGCCCGAGCCCCGACGACGAGACAGAAGCGAAGGCGCGCAGCGAAGAGGCCGCGGCCGCGGCGGCGCTGCGCCTGACGGGTAGCGCGAGCTTCGGCCGCACTCCGATGGCGATCGTGAACGGCGAACTCGTCCGTGTCGGCGATCGCATCGGCACGTTCACGGTCGTCGAGATCGGCGAGCGCAGCGCTCGCGTTCGCGGTGCCCACGACACCTACGCGTTGGTCATCCCGACCGAGGAGAAGAAGTCATGAGGAGCGTCCTGCTCGCCCTTGCGTGCGCGCTGGCGACGCCGTCGGCATGGTCCGACGATGCCATCGAAGAGACCGTCACGCTGAACCTCGACGGTGTGCCGTTGGCGAAGGTCCTCGAGATGTTCGCCGTCGAGCACCACCTGAACGTGGTCGCCGGCAGCGACGTCAGCGGCACCGTGACCGTGAACCTCTACAAGGTCCCGGCCGAGGATGCGCTGCGCAAGGTGCTCGAAGTCAACGGCTACGGATTCGTGCGCGACGGCTCGTTCTACGTGGTGCGCAAGCTCGACGCGATGACGCCGGAAGTCGACGATCCGATCGAGACCGCCGTGATCTGGCTCGACTACGTCCCGGCCGACGAAGCGTTGAAGCTGGTGGCCCCGTTGAAGTCCGAGCTCGGTGTGTTCACGGCCGGATCGCGCGCCGCGCAGGGACTGTCGTCGGACGGCAACGACGCCGGCGGCAACTCGCTGGCCGCGGGCGAAGTGATCGTGCTGAAGGACCGCCGCAGCGTCGTCGAGCACGTGCGTGGCGTCCTCGCCGAACTCGACCGCAAGCCGCGCCAAGTGCGCATCGAAGCCACGATCCTCGAAGTCAAGCTGACCGACGAGACGCAGCTCGGCATCGACTTCAACACGCTCTCCGGGATCAAGTTCACGGACGCGGGCTCGACGTCGAACTTCAACGACATCGTGACCAAGCCGATCTCGGGCGACGCGATCGAGGACGGTCTCGGCGCGATCGGAACCGCAGGCTTCGCGAGCAACACGAACACCGATGGCCTGCACGTCGGGCTCATCACCGACAGCGTGTCGGTGTTCGTGGACGCGATCGAACGCGTCACCGACGCCACGGTGCTCGCGAACCCGCGACTGCTGGTCGTCGATCGCCAGCGCGCCGAGATCATCATCGGCGCGAAGCTCGGCTACCAGACCAGCACGACCACCGAGACCGCGACGGTGCAGGCGATCGAGTTCCTCGACATCGGCACGCAGTTGCGCTTCCGCCCGTTCATCGCGAGCGACGGCACCGTGCGCATGGAGATCCATCCGGAGAACTCGACCGGCGTCGTCGATCCGATCTCGGGTCTGCCGTCGGAAACGACGACCGAAGTCACGACGAACATCCTGGTCAAGGACGGGTACACGATCGCGATCGGCGGTCTGATCGGGGATCAAGTCGAGAAGACGACGAAGCAGGTGCCGTTCCTGGGCTCGATCCCGTACCTCGGCGTGCTGTTCCGTCAGACCGTCGACAAGGTCTCGCGACGCGAAGTGATCGTGTTGCTGACTCCGCACGTGATCGATCCCGAACGCGTCGACGAAGAGGAGATCGCGCTCGGCGACTCGATGGCGACCAACCGCGACTTGATCCTGCGCGCGCATCTGCCGGTGTCGCGCATGAAGCTCGCGACGCGCTGGATCGACTGCGCCGAACGCGCGCTGAAGGACGGCGATTCCGAGGCGGTCCTGCGCTACGCCGACGCCGCACTGTTCCTGGTGCCGTCCGACGTGCGGGCGTCGACGTTGCGACGACGAGCCCTCGCGGTGCTCGAACTTCCGAACGACGAGATCCGCGCCCTCGAGGCGCTGAACGGACTGCGCTGACGCGCGGAGACGAACCCATGCATCCGACGAATCGCCTTGCCGCCGCCGCGCTGCTGCCGTTGCTGTTCTCGTGCGTCGCGTCCGATCCCACGCCGGTTCGAGCCAGCGCCGACGATCCGGCTTGGGCCGAGGCGAACGCGGACATGCACGAGCGACTCGCGCAAAAGGCGCTCGACGACGGCCGACTCGACGATGCCGCGACGAACGCGCGCGAAGCGCTGCGGATCGCCGCGGATCGGAAGTCCGCGGCGCTCGTGCTCGCGCGCGTCCAGTTGCTCTCGGGTCATCCGGACGATGCCGAACGCACCTGTCTCGAACTGCTCGACCACGACGAGACCTGCGTCGAGGCTTGGCTCTTGCGCGGCGAAGCGCTGACCGCGCAGAAGCGCTTTTCCGCCGCGAACGAGTCGTACCGATCCGCGACCGAGCAAGGCTCGATCCAGGGCACGTTCGCGCAAGCCACGCAGAACGCCTTGGATGGCGAAGGCAGCCGTGCGTTGGCCGCGCTCGACGCCGCCGGAGTGCGAAGTTCGAGTGATCCCGCGGTGTTGAAGGACGCGGCCGCGCATTGGCTCGCGACCGGCGATCGCAGCACCGCCCGAGAACTCCTGACGTCCGCCGCCGAACTCGATCACGACGACCGCGCGCTGGCGCGTCTGCTCGAGCGCGACGCGGCGCTCGATGGTGGTCCGTTGCCCGAAGGCGGCGCGGTCGACGATCGGCTGACGCGTGCTGCAGCGTCGCTGCGCCGTGGCGATTCCGCGTCGGCGGCCGCCTTGTACGGCGCGCTGGCGCAAGAACTCCAGTCCGACGCGGGCGTTCGCATCGCGCTCGGCGAGGCACTGCTGCGCGGCGGCGACTGGGCCGGCGCGGAGTCGTCGTTCCGAGCGGCGACCAAACTCGATGCCACGGCGAGCGCGGCATGGCTCGGGATCGCTCGAGCCCAACTCGCGGCGAAGCGTCCCGGCGAGGCGGTCACGACGCTGACCACGGCATTGCGCGATCTTCCGGACCGCGTGGCGATGCGAGGCATGCTCGTCGCGGCGGCGCTCGCCGCGGGCGACGTCACGCTGGCCACGGCAGAGGCCGAGCGCGTGCGCGAGTCCGCGCCAGGGAGTGCGTTGGACATGCGCTGCCGCGCCGCGCTGGCCGAGGCCGCGGGCCAGGGGGCCCCGTGAACTTCGGACTGGTGCACTTGTTCGGACTGCTGACGATCGCGCTGGCGGCGTTGTTGTTGTCCACGTTCGCGCCGATGAGCGTCGGCGCATCGTGGCCGGCCGCGGTCGGTGCGGTCGCGCTGCTCGCGGCGCTGGTGTGGTCGTGGCGCAACAGCAAGGCGCAGGCGGTCGCGACCGCGCGCTTCGTGGCGTGGAGCACCGACGCGGCGCCCGACGATCGCGAGCCGCCGCCGTTGCCTCGCCCGCTCGATCGCGTGGCCGCGGCCGTGCTCGAGCGTGCGGAACGCAGGCAGCAGGACGCGTCTTCGCTCGGCGCGCAAGCTCGCCGCGTCCGCATGGAGCTGCGCACGCTGCAGCACGATCACAAGTTGCTCGAACAGTTGGTCGCCGAGCTCGCCGACGGAGTGCTCGTGTTCGGTGCGTCGCACCAGCCGGTGCTCGCGAACGCCGCGGCGCGGCGATTCATCGGCCTCGCCGCCGACGCGACACTCCCGCAGCGAGTCGAGGACTTCGCCTGCGCGGAGACGCTGCGCGACGGCCTGATCGCCGCCTTGCGCACGACGTCGGCCGAGAGCCGTCGGAGCCGCGACGTCGTCGCCGGCGACGAGACGCAGCGCCGCGTGTTGCGCGTCTCGTTCCAAGAAGTGAAGGCCGAAGCCACCGACGAGGTCTCGCTCGCGGTGGTCCTGCGCGACGTCACGCGCGAAGTCGAACTCAACAAGATGAAGTCCGAGTTCGCGTCCAGCGTCAGCCACGAGCTGAAGACGCCGCTGACGTCGATGGGCGCGATCCTCGAGATGTTGCTCGACGGCGACATCCGCGGCGAGGACGCCGTGCGCCTGAACCTGCAGAAGGTGAAGGACGAGACCGATCGCTTGGCGACGTTGGTCAAGAACCTGCTGAACCTCGCGCGACTCGAAGCCGGCGTCACGAAGATGCTGCGCGAACCCGTCGCGATCGGCGATCTGCTCGAGCACCTTCGCGACACGGTCCTGCCGCTCGCGAGCGCGCGCTCGCAGACCATCGTGTTCGAACTGTCGCCCTACTTGCCGACGGTCACCGGCGACAAGCACATGCTCGAGCAGGCGTGCATGAACCTGGTGTCGAACGCGATCAAGTACACGCCCGAAGGCGGCATGGTGCGCGTGAAGGCGCAGCCGGTCGGCAAGGACGTCGAGGTCTCGGTCAAGGACACCGGCGTCGGCATCCCGGCCAAGGCCTTGGACCTCGTGTTCCAGAAGTTCACGCGCGTGGAGAACCACGCCGGACTGAAGGCGACCGGGACCGGACTCGGATTGCCGCTGGCGAAGTTCGTCGCCGAAGCGCACGGCGGCGGCATCACGCTGACCTCCGAGGTCGGCAAGGGCAGTGACTTCCGGCTGCGCTTGCCGGGCCGTTTCGGTCAGGACAGCGGCGAAGCGAAGCTCGTCGGCTTGGAGGGAATCGGAGCATGAGCACGGATCGACCACGCCGCGTCCTCGTCGCCGACGACGACTCGAGCATCCGACATGCGGTGAACTTGAAGCTCACGAACGCCGGGCTCGACGTCGTGCTCGCCAGTGACGGCGAGGAAGCGTTGCGGCTCGCGCTCGAGACCGAGCCCGAGGCGTTCATCCTCGACGTGACGATGCCGTACTTCACCGGCTACGAGGTCGCCCGACAGTTGCGTGAGCAGCCGACGTTCGCGCGCACGCCCGTGATCATCCTGACCGCGATGGAGCAGGACGTGGATCCCGCGTTCGCGCAGTTGGTCCAGGACGTGCGGTTCATGACCAAGCCGTTCTCGCCGCGCGAGTTGCTCGCCGCGGTGCAGCAGGCGTTGACCACCGTTCCTCGCTGACCGGCGGCGGGCTTCATCGTGGAACTGCTCGTCATCTCGTGGCTGGCCGTCGGACTCGTGCTCGTCGGGCGCTTCGTCGAGAAGCGACTGACGCAGCGAACCGTCGTCACGACCACGCCGCCGCCCGAACCCGCACGCCGCGCGGGAGCGCGAGAGGGCACGACGGTCACGACCGTGCGTGAACTCGCGCTCGTCGCTCAGGCGTTGAACGAGGAGCGGGCGATCGAGGCCGCGCGCGCGCTCGTGCGTCGGGAACTCGGCGCAACGGGTGTGGAATGGTGGCGACACGATCGATCGCGCGATGCGTGGTCGCTCGCCGACGAGGCCGCATCGGCCGCGGCGGGTGGTGCCGAATCCACGACGCACGAATTGCTCCATCTGGCGTTGCGTCGACGCGCCTCGCTGTTGCCGGCGGTGGGCGATGACACGCGCCGGGCGTTGGCCCGAGCCGGAGCGCTCGCCGTGGTCCCGGTGTTCGACCGCGCTCTCACGATCGGCGCGATGGTCGCGCGCGGCCCCGCGTCCGCGGCCCCGACCGACGTTGCGAACGACCCGACCTTGGACGCGGTCGCCGCGGTGCTGGGCGTCGCGATCGCGAATGCGCGGCTGTCACGCGAGCAGCAGGAGCGTCAGGTGAAGGACCCTTTGACCGGCCTCGCGTCGGTCGAGAGCTTGGTCCAGAGCGTGGCCCGCTCGCTCACGCGTGGACGGGTCTCCGTGGTCCTGGTCGCCATGCCGCAGATGCGCGCGATCAACCTCCGTCACGGTCGCCAGGCCGGCGATCGCACCTTGGCCGCGGTCGCGCGCTTGGTCGCGCTCGAAGCCGGGGAACGAGCCGAAGTCGGCCGCTTCGGCGGTGCCACCCTCATGTTGGTGCTGCCCGGCGTCGACGCGGAGCACGCGCGCACGTTGATCCAGCGCATCGTCGAGCGCGTCGGCGACACCCTGCGTGCGGGGCCACAGCGCAGCGACGAACCCTTGTGCCTGGAGGCCGTGGTGGTCGATGGAGAGGGCGGGGACGCACAGGTGCTGTTGCGCGAGGCCGAGTCACGGTTGACGAGTCGCGACGGCGCGCACTCGCCACGGTCCGAGGAGTCCTGATCGATGCGGAACCAAGAAGAGAAGATCGGACCGGTCTGGGTCCTCAAGCTCACGCATCCGATCGACCGCGACCACGTCGAGGAGATCGAGAACTGGGTCGAGGAGAAGCTCCAGCTCGGCGAGCGCTTCTTGCTGCTCAACTGCACACGCTCGCTGTACTTCGACAGCGCCGGTCTCGAGACGATGCTCGCGATGACGCGGGCCGCCACCGGGCAAGGCGCGCGATTCGCGTTGGCGCAGCTCTCCGCCGACTGCGCGACGGCATTGCGCGTCACGCGCCTCGAGCGCGCGATCGAGCACTACGTCACGGTCGAGGACGCGCTGAAGCACATGCGCGGGAGGGCCGCGTGAAGGCGACCGTCGGCACGCAGACGCCACTCGGCCAATTGCTGGTGCAGGCGGGCAAGATCACGAAGGCCCAGCTCGACCAGGCGTTGGCGGAGCAGGCGAAGAAGCCCGGCGAACGCATCGGCGAAGTCCTCGTGCGCCTCGAGATGGTCGACGAGTACGACCTGATCGAGATGCTCGCGCAGCAGTACGGCTTGCCGGCCGTGAAGTTGACGCGCTACCTCGTCGACCACCAACTGTTCGACGCGTTCCCGCAGCGCTTCCTCGAGAAGAACCTGGTCTGCCCGATGTTCCGCGTCGAGGAGACCACGACGGTCGCGATGGCCGATCCGACCAACATCTTCGTGCTGGACGAGATCCGGCGCATGGTCGGCGGCAAGGTGCAAGCCTGCCTCGCATCGGGCCCGAACATCCTCGAAGCCGTTCGCATGAAGGCGAACCTCGGTGACGCGTTCGGCATCGACGACATCGTCGAGAGCGTGGCCGAGGAGGACGTCCAAGTCCTCGAGGAAGCATCCGGCGAGGTCGACAACCTCGAGGAAGTCTCGGGGCTCTCGCCGGTCGTGCGGCTCGTCAACTACGTGGTGTTCAAGGCCGTCGCCGATGGCGCGTCCGACATCCACATCGAGCTCGACGAAGAGACCTTGGTCGTGCGCAACCGCGTCGACGGCATCCTGCGCACGGTCCTGACGCCGCCGAAGACGCTGCACGCCGCCGTCGTCTCGCGCATCAAGGTCATGGCGAACCTCGACATCTCCGAGCGCCGCTTGCCGCAGGACGGTCGCATCCGCGTCGCGTTCCAGCGTCGCGCCGTCGACTTGCGCGTGTCGACGCTGCCGTGCCATCACGGCGAGAAGGTCGTCATCCGCATCCTCGACAAGGACGCGATGATGCTCGATCTCGAAGCGATCGGCGTCAGCAAGGACTTGCTCGAATCGATCGACGCGCAGATCAAGCGACCGCACGGAATGATGCTCGTGACCGGACCGACCGGATCGGGCAAGAGCACGACGCTGTACTCGATGCTGGGTCGCATCAAGGACCCGGGCATCAACATCTGCACGGTCGAGAACCCGGTCGAGTTCAACATCCGCGGCATCAACCAGGTCCAGACCAACGAGAAGATCGGGATGACGTTCGCGACCGTCCTGCGCTCGCTGTTGCGACAGGACCCCGACGTGATCATGGTCGGCGAGATCCGCGACAAGGACACGGCGCAGATGGCCGTGCAGGCCTCGCTGACGGGCCACTTGGTGTTGTCGACACTGCACACGAACGACGCGGTCTCGGCCGTGACGCGCCTCGTGAACATGGAGGTCGAGCCGTACTTGCTCGGAGCGTCGCTGCAGGGCGTGCTCGCGCAGCGGCTCGTGCGGCGCATCTGTTCGCATTGCCGCCAGCCGTATTGCCCGATGGGTTCGGCCCACAAGACGCTCAAGGAGAAGGGGTTCGATGTCGATGCACTCCACGTCGGGACAGGTTGCGAGAACTGCCGCGGGACCGGGTACGCCGGCCGCATCGGGCTGTTCGAGCTGTTCGTGATCGACGACGAGACGAGAGATCTCATCGTCGGTGGAGCGGACCTGTCGAGGCTGCGGCGCAGGGCCCGGGAAGTCGGGGTGCGTTCGCTGTTCGAGGACGGCGTCCTCAAGGTCCGTGAAGGCATCACGACCGCCGAGGAGGTCCTCAGGGTGACGGTATGAACGAGCCTCGCTCGGCATCGGTCCGCGGCGCGGCGGGATCTCGCGGTCCCGCGTTGCGCGACCGGCGCTCATTGCAAGCGCAGGTTCGGCGACTGTCGGAGCACCGCGAAGGCTCGGTGCTGCTGTCGAAGTCGCAGGGCGAGGTCCAACTCGGCACGGAAGTGCGAGCCGCGCCCGGCAGCATCCGCAATCGCGACATCCTGTTCTTCTTCGCGCAGTTGTCGGTCATGGTCAGCGCCAACGTGCCGCTGGTCGTGGCGCTCGACGGCATCGCGCGCCAATGCGATCGCCTCAAGCTGCGCGCGGTCCTGAAAGACCTGCAGACGAAGGTCGAAGGCGGGCAGCAGCTCTCGTTCGCGCTCGGCGGACACCCCAAGATCTTCCCGACGTACACGGTTCACCTGGTCCGCGCCGGCGAAGCGTGCGGCGACCTCGAGGGCATGCTGCGCCGCGTCTGCGAGATGCTCGAGCGCGACTACGAGATGAAGAAGAAGCTGAAGTCGGCGCTCACGTACCCGGCCGTGATGATGGTCCTCGCGGTCGCGACGATCGGCGCGTTGTTCACGTTCATCCTGCCGAAGTTCCGCAGCATCTACGCCGGCAAGGAAGACAAGCTGCCGGCGCCGACGAAGGCGCTGCTCGCGATCGGTGACTTCACCACGCACTACGCGATCCACATCGGCGTGGTCGCGGCGGCGCTGATCGCCGGCGTCGTGATGTTCGTCCGCAGTCCACGCGGCAAGGTCTTCGTCGACGGGATGCTGCTGGCGTTGCCGGTGCTCGGCGGCGTCGTGCGGCGGTTCTCGCTGGCCCGCTCGGTCCGCACGCTCGGCGTCCTGCTGCAAAGCGGCGTGCCGGTGTTGTCGGCTCTCGAGCTCGCACGCGACCTGTCCGCGAACGCCAAGCTCTCCGGAGCCTGGGAGTACGTGCGTGGCCGAGTCGCGAACGGTGGCCGCATCCACGAAGGCATGGCGAGTCAGGAGTGGTTCCCCGGAACGCTGGTCCAGATGACCGCGATGGGTGAATCCGGCGGCATCCTCGACAGCGTCCTCGCGCGTGTCGGCGAGTTCTACGACGGCGAAGCCGAGGCCGCGGTGCACGACGCCACGGCGCTGCTCGAGCCGGCCATGGTCGTGATCGTCGGCTGCGTCGTCGGCTTCATCGCGATGTCGATCATGCTGCCCATCTTCAACATGTCGAAAATCGTCCATTGAGTACGAGGTCGAGGTGTCGAACACCGAAGCAACGGAGGCAACCATGAACCCGCACCCAGCGCGTTTCGCGCGTCGTATCTCCGGCTACACCGCCATCGAGTTCATCCTGGTGATCGCGATCACGGGCATCCTCGTGGTCGGACTCGCCGCGATCGTCGACATGCCGGCCGAGGTCGTGCAGCGCCAAGAAGATGGCCGCTCGATGGCGTCGGTCGACCAGGCGATGAGCGTGTTCGACAAGGACGTGCGGTTCGCGATCGACGCGCGGGTGCCGAACGCGCGGACGCTCGAGCTGACCGCGCACGGCGGCGGGACCGTGACTTGGGCTTGGAGCGGAGTGGCGGGCGCGCCTCTGACGCGCACGGACGTGGCGGGGACCGTGTCGATCGTCCCGAACACACGTGCGTTGACGTTCGCGTTGAAAGAAACGCAACACCGCGTCGCGACCGTCTCGAACGTCGACACCGTGAAGACCGACACCATCGGGGCCACGTTCACGAACTTCGCGGTGAATTCCGGCTACCAAGTGCTCGCTGTGGGAGAGACCGCGTTGCGCGGCATCGTCGGCGTCACCGAGACGGTGGGCACGCGCAGCATCAACACCACGAGCAACGTCGGTTTGTTCTTCAGGGTGCCCGCCGGCGCACAAGACCAGAGCTACCCGTCGAGCATCACCGTGCGCATGTCGCGCGCCGCGTCCGGGGACGTGTTGGTGCGCCTGTACGAGGCCGATGCCGTGACGCGAGCGCCGCAGCGCGCGAACGCGGTCGCGATGGCCTTCGTCCGTAACGCCGACATCCCCGCCGCGATGGGCGACGTGACGATCAAGCTGTCGCCGCTGAAGCGCGTGACCGGCTCCGGTTCGTACTTCGTCGACTTCGTCGGACGTGGTGCGGGGAACGCCGCGAACTTCGAGTTCCGCAAGCTCTCGGTCGATCTCGCACCGGTGGACTGGGGCGGGGGGCTCTTGTACTCGACGACGTCCGGCGCTTCGTACGCGCCGATCGCGAGTCTGCTCTCGAACAGCCAGACCAAGTTCTCGTTCACGCTCACGAAGGAGAAGGACGCGAACGTCGCCGACGTCAACGACACCGTGACGTCGACGATGATGTCGATCCCGACCGGAGTCGCGCTCGATCTCGCGCTCTCGGGCGAGGGTGGACTCGATCGCACGCTGCGCGTCAGCGTCCCGATCGAGAACAACATCCAGTTCGTCAACCAGTGATCGACGCGTGACGTCCATGCCCGCCAAGCGTTCGCGCAAGACCGGATCGATCCTCGTGCTGGCGTTGATCGTCTCCGCCACCGCGTCGATCGCGGGCATGCACTTGATGATCGTGTCCGACCTTCGCCTGCGCCGCAGCTACGCGCTGGCCCGGATCCAGGACGCCGTGCGCGTGTCGTCGTCGGGTCTGCAATACGCGCGAAGTCGGCTCGGCATCAGCGCGGGATACCAAGGCGGCAGCGTCGTGGATCCCGAGTTCCCGCAGGCGACGTTCGTGCTCGACGTCGAGCCGGCGGGCGTGCTGAAGGCCCACGCGACCTCGACCGGGACGTTCGGCGACGCGACGTTCGCGACGAACGCGGACTTGATCGCGCCGCCGCACCCCGCGCTCGGTTTCAACGTGTTCTCGGCCTCGACGATCCACCTGCACGACACCACGCTGAAGGGCTACTTGCGCGCGAACGGCAACGTCACGGGCGAAGGCGTCGTCGACTTCTTCGGCGCGCTGATGACGACGTCGGGCAGCAGCGTCACGGCGCAGATCGCACCCGGTCAGATCGAGTTCGTGCCCGAGTCGATGGCGGCGCCGACGCTGCCGTTCTCGGCCTACCAGTCGCTGGCGGCGACCTTGATCGATCCGCCGATCGTGCAAGGCAAGGTCTGCATCAAGGGCGTCGCGTTCCGCCCGAATCACAATCCGTACGGGTCCACGAACGCGCGCGGCGCGTACGTGTTCGACGCCGGGCATCGCTCGGTCGAGTTGCTCGACGTCTACGTCGACGGCACGTTGACGATCCTGAACGCGGGCTCCGTCACGATCGGGCAGGGCTGTCACTTCGTGGCGTTCGATCCCGCGTTGGCGACGTTGCTGGTCGAGGGAGACCTCGAGGTCCAGCTCCAAGACGACCTGCGTGAGTCGAGTTTGGCCGTCGATCTGAACGGGGACGGCGACTTGGTCGACGTCTTCGCACCGCGTCTCGAGGGCGTCGTCGGAACTTCGGGATCGCTCGAGATCGTCGGCACCGGAACGTTGAAGGGTTGTTTCATCGCCGAATCCGTGACGATCGAGGGTTACCCGACGATCGAGTCCGCGTCGTCGTTCAAGTCGCAACCGGTCGAGGGCTTCGTCGTTCCGGGGCCGTGGAACGTCCTCGCGGGCACGATCCAGCAGGGGACGGGGCCGTGACGACCTCGCACTCGACGACCGCCGGCGCGCCCGAGTTGAAGGCGCAGATCGACAAGCTCTCGACGGACCTGGTCGAGGTCTACGAAGCGCTGACGATGGTCTACGGATCGGTCGCCGTGCTCGGCGGGCTGTTCCAGCTCGACGAGATCACGGGTTACCTCGTGGATCGTTCGGTCGACGCACTGCTCGGCAACGGCGCCGCGCTGTACCTCGCGCAAGCGGACGGCACGTTCACCTGCGTCGCGCAACGCGACGGTCTCGCGGCGCACATCGACGAGCGCGGTCCGCGCGCGCTGCAGGACAAGAAGCGCGCGCTGTTCCACAACGGCGAGGCCGCGACTCCGGTGCTGCGCCCCGATGCGCCGCGGTTGAACCTCGTGTCGTCGCCGCTCGAGACCGGCGGCAAGACGCTCGGTGTGCTCGTGGTCTCGAGGCCGGCCCAAGAAGCCTTCACCACGGGCGACGCCAAGCTGATCGGCGCGTTGTGCGGAGTGACGGCGGTCGCGATCGCGAACTTCCAGTACTACCGGGCCGTCGATCATCAACGCGAGACGCTCGAAGGCGTCATGCGCGAGAGCGCCGAGGGCATCGTCGTCGCGGATGCGCGCTGGAACGCGCGGTTCGCGAACGCCGCGGCTCGTGGGTTCCTCGGTGTGTCGGGGTCGGACTCGTTCGACGCGCTGGCGCGGCTCGAGGGTTTCGCGCTCGACCACCCGAACTCGGCGATCCGCGAGGGAGCCGCCGACGCGCACGAGTTCCTGGCCGAGAGCACCGATCCGCGCCGCCCGCTGGTGCTGCGGTGCAAAGCGCTCGATGCGCGGTTCGGGACCGAGGCGGCACCCGTGCGCGTGTTGTTCCTGCGCGACGTCACGCGCGAACATCGTGAGGCCGAAGCGCAGCGCGACTTCCTGTCGTTGGCTTCGCACAAGCTGCGGACGCCGTTGACGTGCATCCTCGGCATGCTGCCGATGGCCGAAGCCGGGGACGACGCTCTGCGCACCGAAGCGCTGCACGACATCGGTGCGAGCGCCGAGCATTTGCGTGCGCTGGTCGACGGCATCTTGCAGTTCGTCGAGTTCAAGAGCGGACCGCGCGTCGAGCAGGACGTGCGGCTCGACGCGCTCGCGTACGAGGCGTTCGCCGAGGTCGTGGCGCGTCGGCCCACCAAACGTCCACGCCTCGACCTCTCGGCGGCGGCCGATCTGCCGCTCGTGCGCGGGTCGCGGTTGCAGTTGCGGACGCTGTTGCTGCAAGTGCTCGACAACGCCGTGCGCTTCGACCCGAGCGATGCTCCGGTCGTCAGCGCGCAGATCACGCGCGTCGACGGCGATCGCGTGCGCATCGAGATCGCCGATCACGGCGAAGGCATGGCTCCCGAACTCGTCGCCCGCCTGTTCCAGCCGTTTTCGCAACGCGACGAGGAGTTCACGGGCCAAGCCGATGGGACGGGGTTCGGGCTCATGCTCGCGCACCAGGTCGTCGTCGCGCACGGCGGCACGATGCAGGTCGACTCGACGCTGCATCGCGGCACCAAGGTCGTCGTCGAACTCCCGGTCGAGCACGCGGGGCGCGGACCGTGAACGCGCCGAGGCGTGCGAGCGCGTTCACGCTCGTCGAGGTCATGATCTTCATCGTGATCGGTCTGATCGTCGCCGCGGCCGCGATCCCCGGCGCGTCGACACTCGACGATCAGCGCATCGCCGCCGACGCGGGCATCCTCGCGGCCGACCTCGAGTTCGTCCAAACCCGCGCTCTCGCGTCGAACCTGCAGCACCGCGTGGTGTTCTCGACGCTCACGCACGAGTACCAAGTGGAGGCCCCGCCGGGCACCGTCATCGACGATCCGCTCACGGACGCACCGTGGACGCGTGTGTTGGCGCGCGGCGGCGTGGGCTCGAAGCTCATCGACGTCTCGTTCGACGGCGCGACGGCGCTGAGCTTCGATCGCACGGGGCGACCGAGTGCGGGCGGCAGCGTCACGATGCGGCGCGGGGACTTCACGGCGACGGTCACGGTCACCGCGATCACGGGCGACGTCACCGTCACGGGGCCGTGAGCGCCAGGTCGACTCGGCTCAGTCCTTCCACTCGGCCAGGAAGATGTTCGTGTCGCCGATCTTCGCGGCGCCGCGGTTCGAGCCGAACACGAGGTACTTGCCGTCGCGCGTGAACATCGGGAAGCCGTCGAATTGCTCGGCGGTCGTCACCGGTTCGATCGCCTTGGTCGCGATGTCGATCAGGAACAGGTCGAACTCGCGACCCTTCGGATCGCCGCGATTCGACGAGAAGATCAGCTTCGTGTCGTCGGGCGTGAAGTACGGACAGAAGTTCGCGCCGCCCGCGCTCGTCAACTGACGCTTGTCGGAGCCGTCGACGTTCATGACCCACAGTTCCATGATCGTGGGCCGCACGAGACCTTCGGCGAGGAGGCCCTCGTAGTCCTTGATCTTCTCGGGCTCGGTCGGGTGGTGCGCGCGCCAGCAGATCTTCTTGCTGTCGTGCGAGAAGAACGCGCCGCCGTCGTAGCCCTTCTCGTGTGTGAGGCGCGTCACGTTCGAGCCGTCGATGTCCATCGTGTACAGCTCGAGATCACCGTCGCGGACCGAGGTGAAGACGATGCGCTTGCCGTCGGGGGAGACGGTCGCTTCGGCGTCGTAGCCGGGGGCGCCGGTCAACAGCTTGATGTCGGTGCCGTCGGCCTTCGCCGTGAAGATGTCGTAGCTCGGGTAGATGGCCCAGGTGTAGCCCTTCGAGCGGTCCGGCTTCGGCGGGCACGCGTCGCCGCCGAGGTGCGTCGACGCGAACAACACGCGCTCGTCACCGGGCAGGAAGTATGCGCACGTCGTGACGCCCTTGCCGGTGCTGACCAAGCGCTTGCCGGAACCATTGCGGTTCATGACGAAGATCTGATCGCACGAGAAGCCCTCGGACGTCGACTGGAACGACAGGCGCTGATCGTCGAACGACCAGTACGCCTCGGCGTTCTCGCCGCCGTTCGTCAGCATGCGCAGGTGCGCGAAGTGCTTCTCGCTCGGCTGGATCAGTGCGTCGTGCGTCCACTCGATCGCGACATCGGCATCCCCTCGAGCCGAGGGCGAGGCGCCGCGATTGCACCCGGTGATGCTCAGGGCGATGGCGATCGAGACGGCGAGAGTTTTCGAGCGCATGGCGAAGTCCGGACGGTGGGGAAAGGCGCGGACTCTACCAGCAAGTCCGGGACGCGGGACGAACCGCGACGCTTCGTCGCGGCGGGGCCGTTCCCACGACGGTCACTGGCCCGAGAACAGCTTGGTGAGTTCGTCGCGGTACTTGTTCACGGCGTCGATCGACGAGCGCGGAATCTCCTTGTTCTGCGCCTTCATCGCCGCGACCGCGTGGTCCTGCGTTTCGAGTTGGTCCTCGATCTCCGCGATGCGGCGGCGCAGGTGGTCGATGTCGGGCGGCTCGCTGGCGTCGGTCGGCGTACCGCCGCGCTGCACCAGATCGAGCAGGTCGTTCAGTGAGCGCAGTTCGGCCTCGAGACGGCTCGCCTTGCCCATGCCGCCCACGCCGCCATCGGGGCCGAGCAGGACGCGCGCCAGCGCCTGCTGCGTGTAGCCGACGGTGCTCTCGTAGTCCGTGATCGACACGAACCCGTACTTCTCGACGATCGGCAACGCGATGGATTCACCGACCAGGCCGGAGAGTCCGACGCCAGCGAGATGCGCTTGGGGAACCGTCGGCGCGCCGGCCTCGGGCATCGGCAGCTTCTCGCGCGCCTTCTCGCGCAACGCGCGCATGGCGTCCATCATGCGAACGATCGAATCCTCGGTCAGCGCGGGTCGCTCGCGCAGCGGCGCGTTGGTCGAGTCGTCGCAGCCGGGAGCGAACAAGCCGAGGCACAAGAGCAGCGGGGTCGCAGTTCGAAACAAGGACATCGCAGACTCCGGATCGGGCGAAATCGGCTCGCCACGACGGTCGGACCGTGGCTCGCCAGGGTGCGGACAGCGAACGCCGTTCCGCGCGCCAACGCACGAAATCGCGCCCTGGAGGCACGTTTGGCGCGCGGCAGGCGTGCGGTTCCGCCCGCGCCGTGCGGTCGTTGCGAATCGGAGATCGAAGTGGTGGGCGATGGAGGATTCGAACCTTCAACAGCCACCTTGTAAGGGTGGTGCTCTAGCCGTTGAGCTAATCGCCCGCTCGGAACTACCGCGACTTCGATCGCGGCAGGAGGATACCAGCCCGCGCCACGAATCCGGCGAGTGACGGATCGAACGCGAACGCCCGCCGCGTGCGTCGCGGAGAGAGTTCGTCGCGCGCCCCCTTCGCCCCTGACTGCGGACCGATACGGTGGGGAGCCGGTCTCGAGCCGACCGGACGGCAACGCGGTCGAATGCCGCCGGGCTCGTGCGACGGGTCGTTCAGTGTGCCGCGGAGCGCGCCCTCGCATACGCGCGGCGACGCGGTGTGGATCGGAGAGCGCATGCGTTCGTTGCGAGACGACTTGTTCGAAGGTCAGGTCGCGATGGTGACCGGCGGTGGCACCGGGCTCGGCTTCGAGGTCAGTCGGCAATTGCTCCAACTCGGCGCGAAGGCCGTCGTCGTCGCGAGTCGATCGAGTGAACATCACGCGCGCATCCTCGCGGAGGCCGAGCGCATCGGGCGCGGCCGCATCGACTCGGTGGTGCTCGACGTCCGCGAGCCGGATCGCGTCGACGAAGCGGTGCGCGCGGTCGCGGAGCGGCACGGCGGTCTCGACGTGATGATCAACAACGCGGCCGGCAACTTCGTCGTGCCATCGTTGCGAGTGAAGCCGAAAGCATGGCGCGCCGTGATCGACATCGCGCTGTCGGGCACGTTCTACGGCTGCCAAGCGGCGGGGCGCGTGATGGCGCGCAGCGGCAATGGCGGCGCGATCGTCAACATCGCCGCGACCTACGCATGGACAGGAATGCCGGGCGTGGTGCACTCGGCCGCCGCGAAAGCGGGCGTGGTCGCGGTGACGCGAACGCTCGCCGTCGAATGGGCGCCGCTGCGCATTCGCGTGAACGCGGTGGCGCCGGGTCCATTCCACAGCGACGGCGCGGCGCAGAACCTGTGGCCGGACGAAGCGGCGAAAGAGGCGTTGCTCCGGACGATCCCGACCGGCGCATTCGCGAGCGTGACGGAAGTCGCCGAGAGCGTGCTGTTCCTGGCGTCCCGCGCCGCACCGTCGATGACGGGCGAGGTCGTCGTGCACGATGGCGGCCAGTGGCTGGGCAAGGGGATGGGACGACGGCCATAGGCGCTTCGCTTGACGCCGAAGGCGGAGGGAAGGCGCTACAAGCGAGCGGGCCTTCCCTTGGGGATCCCATCCGCCCTTGGGCCCCTCGGGGGACTTCACGACGTCCCTTGGCGACGGAGTGATTCTTGGCTGACGAGCGTGCGGCCTGAAACCGAGGAAGGGTGACGGTGCTCGGTGCGACCCGGACGAAGTAGCCGGCGGCAATCCTGTCCGGCTGGCCGGACGGGATGGTTGGCGGCTGAATCGTCTCGGTGGCCTTCCGCTCACCCCCTGATCCTCCCGACCATCGCGGCTCCGGCGGTTCCCTCGCGCGCTCGACCCGGCCTACACTTGGGCCGTGGCGAGAGTTGGGTAGGCCGTCCTGAGATTGGGAGTTCGGCCATGACGACGATTTGGGAAGTCCTCGAGCGCAAGGGTCACGAAGTTCACACGATCGAGCCCGACGCGACGGTGTTCGATGCGCTGGTCACGATGGCGCAAAAGAACATCGGTGCGTTGGTCGTGCTCGAGAACGGGCGGGTCGCGGGGGTCCTGTCCGAACGCGACTATGCCCGCAAGGTGATCCTGCGCGGCGAGTCGTCGAAAGAGCTGACGGTGCGGAAGATCATGAGTCGCGGCGTCATCTGCGTCGCGCCGGAGCGCACGGTCGCGGAATGTATGGCGCTCATGACGGACATGCGCGTGCGTCACTTGCCCGTGGTCGCGGAAGAGAAGCTGGTCGGCGTGATCTCCATCGGTGACGTGGTGAAGGCCGTCATCGCCGAGAAGGAGTTCATCATCGAGCAGCTCGAAGGCTACATCCGCGGCAACTGGTGAATCCGCGAACGAGTTCGCTCAGGTGAATTCGCGAACGAGTTCGCTCAGGCGGCTCCGCAGCACTTCTTGAACTTCTTGCCGCTGCCGCACGTGCAGGGGTCGTTGCGTCCTGCTGTCTTCGCGACCTTGAGCGGTTCGGGAGGCGCTTCCCACGAGTTCTTCGGATCGAAGAACCACTCGCCTTCGTCCCGCACGAACTTGGCGAACTCGTGGTGCTTCACCACGTGGCCGCCGATTTCGTAGTTCGCGACGAACTCGACCATGCCTTCGGCGTCCTTCTCGGTGCCGGCTTCCTTGCTGCGCACTTCGAAGCCGAGCCACTTGGACTGCTTGGCCCAGGCGTCGAGCTGGTTGTCGTCGATGTCCTTGCGCTGATTGGCGACGACCGTCTGCTTGACGTAGTCGGTGCGCTGCTTCGCGAACGCGCTGTAGCGCGCGCGCATGAGCTGCTCCGCGGTACGCGGCTTCGACTTGCCTTCGTGCAGGGGTTCGCAGCACGCGGCATAGGACTGGTTCGAACGGCACGGGCAGTCGGTCATGGCGATCCTCGGGAAAGGCGCCGGAGTGTAGTCAGCACGTCCACGGAAGTCCCGAGGTGCGGGTCGACGCGTTCCAAATCGACGGTCAGAGGCTGTGAACGAGTCGGGGGCAGCGCCCGATTCGTTCACAGCCGAACGCACAAGGTGTCCGAGGCCGCGGCAGCCGCCGTTGTCACGGAAGAACCGCGTCAGTCCAACGCGAGTCGACTGTTGCCTAAATCGGAGTCCACGATTCGGTCATGGCTGCGGCCGGCTACGAAGCGCGCATGCTTCGTCGGATCGACTCCGCGACTCTCTCCATTGAGTCGCCGCGTCGATCCTCCTCGCCTGCGCACGTCTCGCTCGGCCTCGCGGCATCACAGAATCGTGGACTCCGATTCAGTGGTTGGGGCGGCGACTGCCGTTGCCGAGCAACACTTGGTGCGGCCGAGCAACGTGAATCAACCGGATTGATTCACGTTCTCTCAGCGCCGCCAGGTCCGCACGAAGTGCAGCAGCAGCACGACGGTCTCGGCGCCGTCGAGGGCCGCGGCGACCGACTTCGCCAGGGCGAGTTTCTCGGCCGAGCCCGGCTTCACCACGCCGAGCAGCGGCGGCGCGACGTAATAGAACCCGCAGAACGCGAGCGTCAGCAGCGCGAACGGCAGCAGCAAGTCGAGGCCGCGCGCTTGCCGGCGCAGCGCGAAGAACACCAGCGCGACGCCGAGCGCGACCTCGACGCCTTCGGCCTTCCAGCGTTGGCCGAAATCGGCGAACACGATGGTCCACGTCACCACGATGATCGCGAGCCAGGCGCCGATGCAGAGGTGCTCGAACGCGACCAGCGGAGCGTGGTGGGGGCGGACGCGTTGGGACTGGGCCACGGGGGGTTCTTTCGGGCGAGTGCGAGAGAGGGTGTCGAGCGGCGGCGGCAGCCGCGGAACTCGAGAGTCTTCGGGACAGGGTCCGGCCGGATCACCCGTGAGTACGGCGGCTGCCGCCGCCTCGGACACCTTGTGGGTTCGGCCATGGAGCGATCCCTCGAGGCGAGGGATCGCTCCATGGCCTCGGGCGGCGGAGTTCCGAATCGACGCTGATGTACCAAGCGCCACGCCCCCGCGCGTAGGCTGTCCCGAATGTCATCCGCGTCCAAGACCGAACTCCGTCAGCTCGTGCGACTGGCCCTGCCGATCATCCTGGTCAACTTGGGATGGATGGGCCTCGGCGTCGAGGACGTGCTGATGGTCGGCAAGCTCGGCACGGAGGCGCTCGCCGGCACGCAGCTCGGGCACGTCTACACGTTCGGACTCATGATCCTCGGCCAGGGCGTGATGTTCGTGATGGACCCGGTGATCTCGCAAGCGTGGGGCGCCCGCGACGTGCGCGCGGTCGCGATCGGGATCCAACGCGGCTTCGTGCTGGCGCTGTTGATGTCGCCGTTGTTCGCCGCGGCGTTCTGGCTGGCGTCGCCGCTGCTCGGTTTCCTCGCCGAGCAGCCGACCGTCGTGCCGATCGCGCACGGATACGCCAAGGCGTTGATCCCTTGTCTGCCCGCGTTCTTCGCGTTCCTCGTGCTGCGCCAAGCGCTGCAGGCGATGAGCGTCGTGCGACCGATCGTGGCGTCGATCGTGGTCGCGAACGTCGTCAACGTCGCGCTGAACGGGGGCTTCCTCTACGGCTGGTTCGGCCTGCCCGAAGTCGGTCCGGTCGGCGCAGCTTGGGCCACGACGATCGGCCGTTGGGTGATGCTCGCGACGCTGGTGTGGCTGGCGTGGCCGAATCTGCGTGCGGTCTGGCATCGTCCGCAGTTCGACGTGTTGACGCGGATCCGGCCGTACTTGCCGCTGCTCGGGCACGGGTTGCTGATCGGTCTGACGATGGCGATCGAGGTCTGGGTGTTCATGGCCGTCAGCGTGCTGACGTTGCGCATGGGGACCGTCGAGATGGCGGGGCACACCGTCGCGCTGAACCTCGCGAGCATCTCGTTCATGGTGCCGCTCGGCATCGGCGCCGCGGCCGCGACGCGCGTCGGCAACGCGATCGGTCGCCGCGACCTGGCCGCGGCGGCGCATTCGGCACGCGTCGCGTTGGCGTGCGGCGGTGGCGTGATGGTCGTGTTCGCGGCCGCGTTCGCGATCGCGCCGCGCTTGTGGGCCGAGCTCTACACCGACGACGCGGCCGTGCTCGCGCTCGCGGGCGCGTTGTTGCCGATCGCTGCGATCTTCCAGGTGTTCGACGGCACGCAGGTCGTCGCGTGCGGTGTGTTGCGCGGTGCCAAGGACACGCGTGCGCCCGCGATCATCAACGCGTTCGGATACTGGGTGGTCGGCCTACCGGTCGGGATGTTCCTCGCCAGTCGATACGAACTCGGCGCGCGCGGCCTGTGGTGGGGACTGACCGTCGGGCTGTCGTGTTGCGCCGTTCTGCTCGTGGCGCGCGTGCGATCGCATTTGACCGCTCGCGCGCTCGCGATCGCGAGCGCGGATCAGCGCGGCTGATCGCTGACGACGACGCCATCGATCGCCACGCCGACGCAATGCGTCGTGTACTCGAACGGATCACCGTCGTAGAGCGCGACGTCGCCGTCCTTGCCGATCTCCAGTGAGCCGACGCGCGCGTCGATCCCGAGGATGCGCGCCGCGTCGATCGTGATCGAGCCGAGCGCTCGATCGAACGTGAGGCCGTTCGCGGCCGCGATCGCGGCTTCGAACAGCACGACGCGCGTCTTCGGTACGTAGTCCTCGAAGCCCGACTGCAGTGCGATCGGGATGCCGCTCTCGCGCAGAGCGGCCGCCGTCGTGAACGACGCATTGCGACGCTCGCCGGCCACGCGCGTCATCGTCGGGTGCACCAGCACGGGGACGCGCGCGGCCTTGATCGCGTCTCGCACCAGATGCGCGTCCGCGGCGGAATCGAGCACGAGCCGCAGTCCGAACTCCTGCTGCAAGTGCAGCGCCGCGACGATTTCCTGATGCGAGTCCGCCGTCACGAGCAGCGGCAGCTTGCCGTCGAGCACGCCGGTCAGCGTTTCGAGTCGCAAGTTCAGTTCGGGCTTGTCGGCCGCCGCCGCACTCGCGCGCTTGTTGCGGTACTCGACGGCTCGCGTGAGTTCCGCGCGCAGCAACGCCAAGCTCTTCGCGCGCGTGCCGGGAGCCTTCGGCCCGCTGCGCGCCGACGTGCCGAGGTGCGCCGCGACCATCGCCGCGGGGACCATCACCGCCTCGTCGACGGTTTCGCCGCGGGTCTTCGCGATCATCGTCTGACCCGAGATCGTCGGCCCGGCGGCGTGGCCGGTGTGGATCGTCGTGACGCCGAACCCGCGGACCCACGCGACCAACGGATCGCGCGCGTTGTACGCGTCGATCGCGCGCAGCTCGGGCTGCATCGGTTCGGTGCGGTCGAACTGGTCCTGGTCGTGTGGCTGATTCAGCAAGCCGCTGAAGCCGACCGCCGTGTGCGCGTCGATCAAGCCCGGTGTGACGACCTTCGCGCGCAGCGTCTTCGTGCCGGCCGCGACCGTGATGCCGGACTCGGGTCCGACCGCGGTGATCTTGCCGGCCTTGATCAGCACCACGCCGTTCTTGATCGGCGCTCCGGCCATCGTGTGGACGGTCTCGCCGTAGATCGCGATCTCTTGCGCCGACGCGAACGACGACGCGATCGCGAGTGCGAGCGCCGCGAGGATCGATGAGGACTTCACTGTTCACCTCCGGGCTTCAGGCAGCACGCGTCGAGTTGTTCCAGATCGCCGGCGCCATCGCCGCCCTGTGCGAACAACAGGTCGCGCGGATCGGCGCGATCGAACACCTTGGCGCCCTCGATCCACGTCTGTTCGACGTGCGTGTAGACCGACAGCGGATCGCCGGACAGCACGATCAGATCGGCGTCCTTGCCGAGCTCGAGCGAACCGATCCGTCGATCGAGGTCGAGCATCACGGCGCCAGCCATCGTCAGCGCGAACAGTGCACCCTTGCGCGTCATGCCGGCGCGGACGCCGATCGCGCCGGAACGCAGGAACAAGCGCGAGTCCGTGATCGGATCGTCGGTGTGGTAACCGACCAGCACCCCTGCGCGCTCCAGGACGGCGCCGGTCTCGAACGAGAGGTTCGCGGCCTCGAGCTTCCCGCCGGGACTGTCGACCGTGATGATCGAGCACGGAACGGCGGCTCGCGCGATCTCGTCGGCGACGAGCCAGCCCTCGCTGACGTGGTGCAGCACCACGCGGAAACCGAACTCCTGCTTCAGGCGGAGGACCGTGACGATGTCGTCGTGGCGGTGCGTGTGGTGATGGACCACACGCTTGCCGTCGAGCACGTCGACGAGTGCCTCGAGGCCGAGATCCCGCGCAGGGACCTTCGCGGGATCCGTGATCGACGCGCGGCGTGTGCGGTACTCCTGCGCACGCAGGAACTGCTCGCGCACGAGCGCGGTGCCCTTCGCGCGCGTCTCGGGCATCGGCGGCTCACCCTGGGGGTTGGTGCCGTTCGCCATCTTCATGCCGCCCGCGATCGAGCCGTCGGCGTTCTTGATCGCGAGGTCGTCGATCGAGCGCCCGTCCTTCAGCTTCACGTAGACGGTCTGGCCGGACATCAGCAGACCCGATCCCGGCATGATGTTCGCCGTCGTGATGCCGCCGGATTGGGCGCGCTGGATGCTCGGGTGGCGTACGTCGATCGAATCGAACGCGCGGACGTCGGGATGCATCGGCGCCGAGTCGTCACCACCCTCGACCTGTCCGACGTGACTGTGCGAGCACACGAGTCCCGGCATCAGCACCTTGCCGCTGACGTCGATGCGCTCCGCATCGGCCGGGACCACGACGTCGTCGACGCCGCCGATCGCCGTGATCTTGCCGTCGGTCACGATCAGCGTGCCGCGTTCGATCTCCGCGCCGACGACCGGAATGATGCGGGCGCCGACGAAGGCGCGGGGCGGGGCGGCGTTCGCGAGCGGCGCGAGAGCACAAAGGGCTGCGGTGAGCGCGAGGCGGTGCATGGCTTGGGGGCTCCGTGGGCGGGGACGGGATCGTAGCGGGGGAGCTCAGGTCTTCGTTGCGGCACGGAAGCCCGCGCTCGTCACCAGCACGAATCGCTCGGCGTCGGTGACCAGGAACGCCGTGCCGTTGCCGGACGCGATCAGGCCTCGCGCGTGGTCGACGAGTCGTTCGAGGCGCTCGCTTCGTTCGAGGATCAGCGCGCTTCCGCGGAGGCCTAGGGTTCGGATCCACCGCGAGACGTCGATGGCCATCGAGTTCGCCGCGACCAGGCCGATCGTCAGCGACGGCGGCAGCGGAACCTCCTGGCCGATCGCGCGCAGAGCTTGCTCCGGCGTCGTCGAGCTCGGCTCGGGTCCGATCCCGACCTGGGACGCTCGCGGGCGCGCTCCGACCGCGAAGGGTGGCGAACCGTCGTTCGTCGGTTCCAAGACCGCGGCTTGCGCGATCGAGGCTCGATGCTGCTCGAGCACGAGTACGCGGCGCGCGCGGCCGGACTCGATCGCGGCGATCGCGTCCGGCAACGGGCGCGAAGACTCGGCGATCGTGGGGGTCTGCGCGCCGAAGAGCGCTGTGAGTACTTCGGGATTCCCCCGCGTGAGAACGATTGCGTCGATCTCCTCGGGCGCGCGACGCGCACGCGCGAGGGCGTCGCGTGCGGCCCGGACGACCGCGTCCGCGTCGTCTCCGGTCGATGGATCGGCGCGGAAGCCGGCGCCGGCGAAGCGCGCGCGGCGACGGCTGCGCTGCATCGGTCCGCGTCAGTTCGAACTCGCCGACCGACGCCGCGACGAGGTCGCCCGAGCGAATGGGCCAGGAGGCGACCCACAGGGCACCGAGATCCGGGGGCGTCGGCCCCTCGCCCGCGGCGAGCCATCGCAAGGCGACGTCGTTCATCGAACTCCTGGGCGTCACGCGCTTTGGCCCGACCGCACCCGGGCGCGGCCGGCGGGAAGGGGCGTCGCGCGCGGGGGGCATGGACGAAGGGTCTGGATCCTACGGCCCGCAGCTCGGTTTTCCGCCGTGCGGACCGCGCGGTCTCGCCGGGTCGGAGTCGTCCGAGTCGTCCAACCTCCTGCTTGTGGCGCGCGGCGCCCCTATCATGGCGCGCCGCCTCGAGCGCGTTTCGCGCGCGTCGGAGGCGCAACGGTACGGAGGCACCATGGCGAAGAAGGCGACGAAGTCGGTCAAGGCGGCGAACGAGGTCCAAAGCGTGCCTCCCGTGCTGCTGGCGCGCGAGGGCACCTCGATGATCGCGCGGCTGAACCGACCGGAGCAGATGAACGCCATCAACTCCGAGATCATCGCGGGTTTGCATGACGCGCTCGATCGCGCGCTCGACGACGAGCAGACCCGCTCCGTGATCATCACGGCGCAGGGCTCGACGTTTTGCGCCGGCGTCGACGTGGTGCATGCGGCCGAGGAAGGACCGCGCTCCTACGACGAGTCGTTGGCCGAAGCCGAAGAACTGGCGCGGCTGTTCCGGCGACTGCGCTCGTACGAGAAAGTCACGATCGCCGCCGTGAACGGCGCCGCGCTCGGCTCGGGTTGCTGTTTGGCGACGCTGTGCGACTTCACGCTCGCGGTCGGCGCCGCGCGCTTCGGCTATCCCGACGTGCGCTACGGCTTCGTGCCTGCGGTCGTCGCGGTGTTCTTGCGCGGGTTCGTGAACGCCAAGCGCATGCGCGATCTCCTGCTGACCGGTCGCATCCTGTCCGCCGACGAAGCGCACGAGATCGGGCTCGTGTCCGAGGTCGTCCCGCACGGCGGCCTGATGATCCGCGCTCTCGACGTCGCCACGATGGTGTCGCAGAACGCGCCGCGCGCGACGCGCATGACCAAAGAGCTGCTCGAGATGCTGCCCGACATGGACATCGACAAGGCACTGCGCGCCGCGGTCGACTTCAACGCGCGCAACCGCGATTCGGCGGAAGTGCGCGAGGGCTTGAGCGCTCACGCACAGCGTCGCGCCCCGGACTGGAACGCGGCGCGCGATGCCGACGAAGGCCGAGCGCGAGTGTGACTCTTTGAGTGAGGCGGTCGCTCGACGCGTCGCGATCGCGGCAACGATCGCCATTGGCGCGGCGTTGGCTCCGCTCGCCGCGCTGACTTCGCTGCGCGAACGGCCCGATCTCACGATCCTGTGCCTCGTGCTGGCCGGCATCCCCGCGGCCGTGCTGCTGTTCCTGCGGGAACGCACGCGTGGCATCGGTGCTGCGGTCCTCGTCGCGGGCTTGCTCGCGCGCGGCCTGCTGCTCGTTCCCGACGACGCGATGTCCGACGACGTCTGGCGCTACCGCTTCGAGGCCCGCGTGCTGCTGTCGGGTGCGAACCCGTGGCGCCATGCCGCGAACGCCGACGCGCTGGCGCCCCTGCGTGATCGCGAGGTGTGGCCCCGCGTCGCGCACGCGGAAATCCCGTGCGTGTATCCGCCGCTCGCCGTGCTCACATGCGCCGCGATCGAGGCGGCCGCGCCGTCGACGCGAGCGTTCCGCGTCGCGTTCCTGCTCGCCGATCTCGCGGTCGTTTGGCTGCTCGTGCGCTTGGCGCGCGCGACGGGTCGCGATCCGGCGCTCGCGGCGGTCTGGTGGCTCGCGCCGTTGACGTGGATCGAGATCGCCGGCGGCGGACACTTCGAGCCGATCGCCATCGCACTGGCATTGGCCGCGTTTCTCGCGCAAGAACGCGGCCGACCGATCGCCGCGGGCGTGTGGCTGGCCGCCGCTGTCCTGGTGAAACCGCTGGCGTTCGTGGTGCTGCCGTGCGTCGTGCGCCGCGACACGGCGTGGCGAACCGTCGTCGCGGCGGTCGGGCTCGTCGCGCTCGCGTGGACCCCGGTCGTCGCCAGCGCGGGCACCGACGCGTTGCTCTCGTTCGCCGCGCGTTGGAGCGCGAACGCGCCGGTCTTCCCCGCTCTGCTCGAACTCGCCAACGTGGTGAAGGACAGGCTCGAGCAGGTCGCGCTGGCCGGCGCGTACACCCACGAAACCAACCTGCGCATCTTCGCGCTCGATCCCGAACGGCTGGCGCGCCTGGCGAGCATCGGTCTGTGCGCGCTGATCTGCACGTTGGTGGTGACGCGGCGCATCGATCGGTACGCGAAGGCGGCGGCGATGCTGGCGTTCGCGCTCGTGTTCAGCCCGGTCGTCCAGCCGTGGTACCTGCTGTGGTGCGTCGCGTTCGTGGCGCTGTCGTGGTCGATCGGCACGTTCGTCTGGACGTTCACGGTCGTGCTCGCGTACCACGCACTGATCGCGTTCGACTGGTGGGGGATCGCGATCGAGGAACCCTTGCTGCGCGCCGCGCAGTTCCTGCCCGTGTTCGCGCTGTGGATCGCGACGGCGCTGCGACGTCCGCGCGCGCCGCCCGTCCCACCCGTCCCGACGGCGTGATCGGGCGCGTGGGAACGTCGCTCAGGGCAGCGCGTGTTCGATCGCGTCCAGCCCGACGCCGAGCACCGAGCGCGCGACGCGGTCGAGTCGCTCGCGATCGCCCTCGAGATGGAACGAGCGATGCACGTGCGTGTAGCTCGCCGCAGGCTCGAGCGCGAGTGCGGGGCTCGACGTCTCCAACTCGAAGAACGGACCGAGCGGCTTGCCGCCGTCGACGGGACCGTCGTTGTACGAGTTGATGACGTCGCCGGAGAACGGCTGGTCCTGGTGCTCCCACATCGAGTTGACGTAGTCGGTCCCGCCGGGGGGAACCGTGTACTGCACGATCGTGAGTACGCCGCGTCCGGCGTCGTAGGCTCCGGCGACGCCGAGGGCGCGCATGGGCGAGAGGCCGAGCTTGCCGCGCGACTTGCCATCGGCCTTGAAGAACAGGGTGCCCTCACGCAGGTGCAGGCGGGCCGCGTCGATGGCTCCGAAGTACCGGTCGTTCACGATCGGCCCGAGTGCGGCCTCGTCGCCTTCGCGGTACGGGATCGCGACGGTCGTGCGCGGTGTCGGCGTGTACATGCTGAGGATCCAGATCGACGGCAATCCGGTGTCCTTGGTCCACGCCACGGTGCCGCGGTTCTCGACGGTGTTGCGTGACTCGAACGCGACCACGGCCAAGCCGTCGAGCGGAACCGCCAAGGCCGTGCGAGCCGCGACGTCGTCGAGCAGCTCCACTTCGCGCCGCAACTTCAGGTCGAACGCGGTGCCGCTCCAGTTCACCAGTCGCGTCTCCTTCTGGAACACGACCCGCTCCGGCGCGCGCTCGACGATGTCGAACGGCTCGGTGTCGATGACGGCAGGCGTCTGCCAGTGCTCGAACGTGAACGGCTTGCCCGGCGGGAAGAAGAAACCGAACTGACCGGCTTCGGGTCCGATCCACAGTCGGTCCTCACCGCCCAGCGGATTGAACTGCGGCAGGACCGGACCGCGCGCGACCAGGTCGGCGTTGACCCAACCGAAGCTCGTCCCGGTGTCCCCACGAGCGGAGGACGTCATGACGCGACCCTGGTAGGCCGGGACGACGGCGACTCGCGCGGGCGAGCCTTCGCGCTGCAACACGATCGTCTCCGTGTGTGCGGAGAGCAGCGCGACGTCGGCGCCGAAGCTGCCGTCGTGGGACTTGCATGCCGAAGGGATCAGTGCGAGCGCGAACACGAGCGCGAGTCGGAACGACATGCGGACCTCCGAGGTCGCGCTCCGCGACCGAGCCCACGGGCTGGACGCGGCCGTCCGCTTCAGGCGACCGCGAGCTTGGTCTTCGGTCGCAACGCGATGGTACTGCCGAACGCGACCCAGCCGAAGCCGACGGCGAACAGCGAGAAGAAGAAGGCCGTGGCCCAGAGCATCTTCGACAGCGCGATCGAGGTCATGACGGCGAAGTACGCGAAGAACGCGAACTCGATCATCGGCGCGCCGATGCCCTTGCTCTTGCCGGCGTAGCGCAGGTTCTGAAGCGTCGTGCCGCCGGACTCCTGGACGTTGTACTTCGGCGTGCGGACGAACGCGGTGTTGCGGCGCAGGATCGCTTCGAGCACGGCCTTGGCGTTGTTCACGGCCATGCCGACGCCGAGCGCGACGACCAGCGGGAACAGGCCGAGCGTGCGCTTCCAGTCCGGATACGCCTCACGCTGCGCGGCCAGATAGAACGACAACACGCTCGTGGTCGCGGCCAGGAACAGCGACGCGTCGAAGATCATGCCGCGCACGGTGTCATGGTCGTGCAGCCGCACCCAGAACGCCGGCAGCATCAGCAGCGCCAGCAGGATCATCAGCAAGTACGAGAAGTTGTTCGTGAGGTGGAAGGTCGCCTCGATCTTGGCCTTCAGCGGAACGTCGCTGCGCCAGATCCGCGGCAGCAGCTTGCGGCAGACCTGGATCGAGCCCTTCGTCCAGCGGTGCTGCTGGGTCTTGAACGCGTTCATCTCGACCGGGAGTTCGCCGGGCGAGATGACTTCTTGCAAGAACACGAAGCGCCAGCCGTGGAGCTGGGCGCGATAGCTGAGGTCGAGGTCCTCGGTCAGCGTGTCGTGCTGCCAGCCGCCGGCGGTCTCGATCGCCTGGCGGCGCCAGACGCCGGCCGTACCGTTGAAGTTGAAGAACCGACCGGAGCGGTTGCGTGCCGTGTGCTCGATGACGAAGTGGCCGTCGAGCAGGATCGACTGGATGCGCGTCAGCAACGAGTAGCGGCGGTTCAAATGGCCCCAGCGCACCTGGACCATGCCGATCTTGGGATCGGTGAAGAAGTCGAGCGTGCGTCGCAGCAGGTCGGGCAGCGGCACGAAGTCGGCGTCGAAGATCGCCACGTAGTCGGCGCTGGTGTGCTCGAGGCCGTGTTCCAACGCCCCGGCCTTGAACCCGGTGCGGTCGGTCCGGTGGATGTGGGTGATCTTGTGGCCGAGCGCCGCCATGGCCTCGACCTTGGCGCGAGCGATCTGGACGGTTTCGTCGATCGAGTCGTCGAGGACTTGGATCTCGAGCTTGTCCTTGGGCCAATCCAGCGCACAGACGGCCTCGATGAGGCGTTCGACGACGGTGGCTTCGTTGAAGATGGGAAGTTGGACGCAGACCAGGGGCTCGCCGGCGAATTGCCCGGCCGCCTTCGGTGCGTTCTTCTTGTGGCGGTAGTACAGCCAGACGAGGGCGTAGCGGTGCACGCCGTAGACGGAGAGCACGGCGAGCACGGCGTAGTACAGCCACAAGACGGCGACTTCGATCGATTCCATCGGCGAGGGACCCGGCTCTCCACCTTTCGCCTTGGCGACTACGCGAGAATTCGGTTTTCTACCGCCCCGTCAGGTTTGCGTCAATGGAACCCATGGCGCCGAGGGAATCGAAGATTGACCGAAGATCCGGATCGGCTCGAGAGTTACCAGTTCGACCTCCCGAGCGAGCGCATCGCCCAGTTCCCTGAGGGCGAACGCGGACAGTCGCGTCTCCTGGTGCTGCCGCGCACCGCGGCGGCCGACCGCGAACGCGTCGACGCGCAGTTCTCCGACCTTCCTAAGTACTTACACGACGGCGATCTACTGGTGTTGAACGACACCAAGGTCATCCCGGCGCGCGTCGACTTCCGACGCGTCAGCGGCGGCGTCGTGCGCGGACTCCTGCTGGGTTTGCCGTGCGGCGACCGCGTGCAGCTCATGCTCGAGGGCAAGGGGCGTCTCGCACCCGGCGACGTGCTTTCGATCGGCGAGGACGGCGACTCGTTGACGCTGAACGAGCACGTCGGCGGCGGCATGTGGGTCGGCACGCTCACCGGCGACGACGCGGCGAGCCGGATGTTGTCGCGCGGGCGCATGCCGCTGCCGCCGTACATCAAGCGCGCGAAGGGCGGAGATCCGCGCGACGCGCTCGATCACGAGCGCTACCAGACCGTGTTCGCTCAGGCGGAAGGCGCGATCGCCGCGCCGACGGCCGGGCTCCACTTCACCGATGCGATGATCGCGCGCCTGCGCGACCGCGGCATCCGCACCACGACCGTGACGTTGCACGTCGGCCTCGGCACCTTCCTGCCGGTGCGCGCCGAGGACCTGACCGGACACAAGATGCACAAGGAGCGTTGGGAACTTCCCGAGAGCACGGCGAAGGATATCGCGGTGACACGGGCGGCCGGTGGGCGAGTGGTCGCGGTCGGCACGACGGTGGTGCGCGCGCTCGAAAGCGCCGCACGCTCGGGCCGAGTGTTCGCCGGTCGCGGCGACACCGACCTGTTCATCCGCCCGCCGTTCACGTTCCGCGTGGTCGACGCGCTGCTCACGAACTTCCACTTGCCGAAGAGCACGCTGCTGATGCTCGTGTCCGCGTTCGCCGGCCGCGAGCGCGTGCTCGACGCGTATCGTCACGCGATCGAGCGCGGGTACAGCTTCTTCTCGTACGGCGACGCGATGCTGATCTCCGACCCGCCCTGAATCGAAGGATCCGCATGAGCGCGAAGAAGAGTGCCGCGGCCCAGCGCATCGTCGAGTTGCGTCGGGCGATCGACGAGGCGAACCACCGCTACTACGTGCTGTCGCGGCCGACGATCTCGGACGCGGAGTGGGACGCGCTCCTGCGCGAGCTCGAACGGCTCGAGTCCGAACATCCGGAGCTCGTGACCGCCGACTCGCCGACTCAGCGCGTCGGCGCTCCCGTTTCGGGCTTGAAGAAGGTCGTTCGCGACGTGCCGATGCTGTCGCTCGAAAACGCGTTCGACGAGGACGAGATCCGCGCCTGGGACGAACAGTTGCGCAACTACCTCGGCAACGCGGCGACCGGCATCGTCTATTCGGCCGAGCCGAAGTTCGACGGCGTCTCGCTCGAGGTGACCTACGAGGACGGCGCGCTGACGCGGGCGTCGACGCGCGGCGATGGCACGACGGGCGAGGACGTCACGCACAACGCCAAGACGATTCGCGCACTGCCGCTCAAGCTGCAAGGCGAGGCGATCCCGCGGCTGCTCGAAGTCCGCGGCGAGGCGATCATCGCGAAGCGCGAGTTCCGCCAGCTCAACGACGAACTCGTCGAAGCCGGCGAGGAGCCGTTCGCCAATCCGCGGAACCTGACCTCCGGAACGCTGAAGCAGCTCGATCCGGCTCAAGCGAAACGGCGCCCGATGCGCATGTTCTGCTACGGACTCGGACGGACCGAGGGGTTCGAGCCGACCTCGCAGCGCGAAGTGCTCGATCGCCTGGTCGAGTTCGGGTTGCCGACGCCACGGGACATGACGACGTTCGGCGACCTCGACGCGATGCTGGCCGCGTATCGCGATCTGCACCGCCGCCGCAACGAGCTGCCGTTCGAGATCGACGGCATGGTGATCAAGGTCGACTCGTTCTCGTTGCGCGAGCGCCTCGGCACACGGTCACGCAGCCCGCGCTGGGCGCTCGCGTGCAAGTTCCCCGCGCAGCAAGCCACCACGACGGTCGAGGACATCCTGATCCAGGTCGGACGCACGGGCACTCTGACCCCGGTCGCGGCGCTCGCGCCGTGCCAGGTCGGCGGCGTCACCGTCTCGCGCGCGACGCTGCACAATGCCGACCAGATCGCGAAGCTCGACGTACGCGTCGGCGACACGGTCTTCATCGAGCGCGCCGGCGACGTCATCCCGCGCGTGGTGTCGGTGGTGAAGGAGAAACGTCCCGCCGGAACGCGCGCGTTCGTGATGCCCGACGTTTGCCCGACCTGCAAGACCGCGGTCGTGAAAGCGGAGGACGAAGTCGCGGTGCGCTGCCCGAACCCGTGCTGTCCAGATCGAGTGCTGCGACAGGTCGAGTTGTTCGTGTCGCGCGGCGGCGCGAACATCGACGGCCTGGGCCCGAAGCTCGTCGAACAACTCGTCCAGCGCGGCCTGGTGACGGACCTCGCCGACCTCTATCGGCTGAACGTCGAGGACGTGTTGGATCTCGAGCGCATGGGCGAGAAGTCGGCGGCCAAGCTGATCGCGGGCATCGCTGCGGCGCGCGAAGTGCAGCTGCCGCGGTTCCTGTTCGGACTCGGCATCGTGCACGTCGGCGAAACCGTCGCGCAGGCGTTGGCCGAACGGTTCGAATCTTTGGCCGCGTTGCGCTCGGCCACGGCCGAAGAACTGATGGCCGAGAAGGGCATCGGCGAGGAAGTCGCTCGTTCGGTCGCGAGTTGGTTCGCCGAACCGAAGAACCAGGATTTGCTCGATCGGATGGAAGCACTCGGCGTGCGGACGTCGTACGAGGCGCGCCGGGTCGCGCGCACGAGCGGTCCGTTCGTGAACAAGACCGTGCTGTTCACTGGAACTCTCGCGAGCCAGACCCGTCCGGAAGCGGAAGAAAAAGTGAAAGAACGCGGCGGTAGGATCCTCAAGGCGGTTTCCAAGAACCTCGATCTCCTGATCGCCGGTGACGAGGCCGGATCCAAGTTGAAGAAGGCGCAGGAACTCGGCCTCCGCGTCGTCGACGAGGCAGAGTTCTTGCAGATGTTGAAAGAGAGTGACGCATGAACGGCAAGGCATTGGCGCTGGTCGGAGGCTTGCTCGCCGCGGTGGTCGGCGGAGCCGCGTACGTGTTGTTCGACGAAGGCGATGCCAAACCCGACAAGGGCGCGCAGTCCTCGACGACCACGCCGACGAAGCCGAACGACTCGGGGATGACGCCGACTCCGAGCGAGACGAACTCGGGCAGTACGTCGACCACTCCGACGACGCCGGTCGATGTCGACCCCGGCACCGTCCGCACCGCGACCCAAGCCGACGACTACTCGGCCGAGGGCAAGCTGCGCGTCACCGGTCGCGTGATCGACGCCGACACCAACAAGCCGGTCCCCGACGCCGAAGTCGAGATGCTCTATCCCGACGGCACGCCGATCGAGAGCGCGTTCTCGGTCGAGGACGGCACGTACGAGATCGAGATCAACGAAGGCATCCCGCCGACCGTCGACTTCCGCGCCAAGGCCGAGGGATTCTCGGCCTGCGTGAAGACCGAGGTGCGCGTGACGAAGTCGGTGCGCGATCTGTCGCTCGACTTCGCGCTGCGTCCGGGGTTCCGCATCGAAGGGCGAGTCACCAGCGTTGCCGGTGGCCCGGTCGCCGACGCGCAGGTCCACGTCCGTAGCCTCGCGCCGATGTTCGAGGACGACTGGGAGACCGTCGACACCGATCAGAACGGTTACTACAGCTTCGAACCGATCGAGACGTTCTCGCCCGAGTCGTTCGACGTCTACGTCGAGTCGATCGACCACGTGCCCGCGCTGAAGACCGGCCTCTCGGTCGCGTCGGGTCAGCTCACGCTGCGGGTGGACTTCCGTCTGGTCGACTCGCTGAAGCTGCGCGGTCGCATCGTCGACTCGCGAGGACAGCCGGTCGAAGGCGCGACGATCACGATCGCATCGCCGGACCCCGAGTACACCGACGATGCCGAGGACGAGACCAGCGGCGAGGATGGGGCGTTCGAATACGAAGGCAACGTCGTCCCGCTCGAGAGCATGTTCCTGCTCGTCACGTGTCCGGACTACGCGCCGCTGCGCGTCGAGTCGCTGCCGGCGGCCGGCGCCGATGGCGTCAGCGACCTCGGCACGCTGCGCCTCGGCGCGCCGGTGCACGTCACGGGATTCGTCGTCATGCAAGGCACGGGCGGCGTGGTCGGCGGCGGCGACATCACGTTCTGCGCCGTCGGCGCGCCGGACGGCGCGGAGGGTGAGTACACCGACTCGACGCAGATCGGCAGCAACGGGCATTTCGAACTCGATCTCGAGAACACGCCGCCCGGCAAGGTGCTCGTCACGATCGAAGCCAAGGACTCGCTCGAGTCGGCTCAGATCGTCGACATCGCGAATCAACCGACGGTCAGTCTGCAGCTCGCGGTCGAGCCGGTCATCGTGATCAGTGGGTCCGTGACGCGTGAGGCGGATCGCTCGCCGATCCCCAGCGCGCGCGTCCGCATCGTCGGCCCGCGCATCGAGGTCGACGAGAGCGAGTTGTCGGCGCGCACGCGTCCGGACGGCTCGTACCGCATCGAGTTGCCGTCGACGGTGAACGTCGGTCAACTCGCGATCGTGGTCGAGTACGCCGGCAAGCGCCACACGTTCGGTGGACTGCCCGCGCCGAATGCCGCGTATCAGATCGCGAAGGACTTCGCGCTCGACGTCCCGCCGGTGCCGACGCCGCAAGCGCGTGCGCCGCGTCCGGGGGATACGCCGCGCACACCCGAAGAGCTCGAGGCGCGCATGAAGAAGATGCGCGAAGAGCAGGACAAGATGCGCGAAGAGCTCGAGAAGAAGCGCGGCAAGCAGGACGGCGGCTGAACCGCGTCACCCGTGAACACGGCCGCCGCCGCCTCGCGACACTGGACGAGTCCGGTGACCTCGCCGCCTCATTGCCACTTCGACCGGCGTAGCTCGATGTCCTGGTTCGCACCGGCCGCGCGCTCGGCGTCGTCGAGCGACTTGCGCGCGTCCTGCAAGCGCCCGTTCGCGGCGTAGGCGTCTGCGAGGTCGACCAGCAAGTCGCGCAGGTTCGGCTTGTCGATCTTCGCTCCGCGTGCGAGTTGCACGCTCTGCTCGAGCAGCGTCACTGCCGCGGCCGGGTCCTTCAGCGCTTCGACGTTGAGTCGCGCACGCGCGAGTTGACGCATCGCGAACGCGCGGCGTTGATCGGCCGAGCGCTGTTCGATCGCCGACAAGCCCGCCGGCGGCACGAGCTCCGCGATCGCCGTCAGCGTCTTCACGCCTTCGGCTTCCTGACCCGGGATCAGGATGCGCGTCTTCGCGATCTTGAACTCGAGTTCGCTGATCGAGCCGCGCCACTCCGGCGAGGACTGCGCCAGAGCGAGGGCTTCCTCGTAACGCGCGAGCGCGCCCTTCGGATCGTTCGTCTCGAGCAGCACCGAACCCACCGCGTCGATGAGGAGCGGGTCCTTGCGCGTCTTCAGGATCTCGGTGAGCACGTTCATGGCTTCGTCGGCCTTGCCGGCCAACGTCAGCTCGCTCGAGACCATCGCGTACGCGATCGAGCCCGAAAGCCCCATCTGGATCGCTTCCTTGACCTTCGCCGCGGCTTCCTCGTGGCGCCCGATCGCCGACAGGAACTGAGCTCGCATCATCTTGAGCCCGGCGTCCTTCGGCATCAGCTTCTCGCACTCCTCCGACAGCCGCAGCGTGTTCGGATCGAAGCGGCGCAGCAAGTTGATGACCTGATGGATGCGCAGGTACAGCATCGTGTACGTGCCGTTCAGCTTCAGCGCTTCCTGGTAGTCGAGCAGCGCCTCGTCGTACTGCTCGAGCGCCATGTGCTTGAGCTCGCCGCGGAAGAAGTAGCCCTGCCAGTCGCCTTCGTTCTTCTCGACGTATTGGTCGAGTCCCGTGAGCGCGTCGGACAAGAGCTGCTGCGACTTCGCGAGGTCGCCGCTCGCGCGCGCGGCCAGTCCGTCGACGCGTCCGAGCACGGCCGAATAGAACGTGACCAGCCCGCGCACGTCGCCGGCATCGGCCGCGTTCTCCTTCGTCAGCTCCTGTTGCAACGTGGCGAGCAGGCCGCGGACGTCGTCGATGCGTTGCTCGCGACCCGCGATCTGCAGTTGCGACGCCGTGTGCCGCAACCCGTCCTTGGTCGGTAGCGGCGAGTTCGCCAGCAGGTCCTTCGCCTTCTGGACTTCGTTCTGGTCGAGGTAGAGCGGGATCAGAGCGAGGTACGGGCCGATGTCGTCCGGCGCGAGGCGGATCTGGTCCTCGAACAGCTTCTGGATCTCCTCGCGCGAACGTCCGTCGCCGGGCGTGGCGATCTGCGAGATCTGCGCCTTCGTCAACTCGATCATGTTGCGCAGGTAGCGCACCGACTCCCCCGGGCCGATCATGGCCTTGAGCAGGTCGAGTTGCGCCAAGCCACCCTTGACGTCGCCGTTCTCGGCCGTCGCGATCGCGAGCTGGTGATACGCGTAGAGGAACTCGGGCCAGATGCGGATCGACTCCTTGTAGTCCGCGATCGCGATGTTGAGGTTGCGTTCCTTCTTCGGTCGCCCGCGTTCGTATTCGGCGCGTTGGAAGTAACCGCGCGACGACTCCGGCGCCGTCTCCGGCATGTTCGAGTACAGCACTTCGTTCGATGAGTAGAACGCGTTGCGGTTCGACGTACGGATGCCGGCAACGACCACGAGCACGATGAACACGCCGCGCGTCGCGGCTCGCAGCGCTTCGTTGCGCGCGCCGAGGGCTCGACCGATCTGGTCGAACACCACCGCGAGCGCGATGCACAAGCCGACCGAGGGCAGGTACAGCAGGCGCTCGCCGAAGATCGTGCCGATCGGGACCGGGATGTTCGACACCGGACCGAACGCGAACAAGAACGCCAGCAAGCCGAAGCCGAGCGCGGCCCGGCGCTTCAGCGCGATGAAGCCGGCGACCGTCATCAACGCGCAGAGCAGGAAGCTGACGAACGCTCCGGGTTCGGCCAGTGATCGCGCGATCGGCAGTTGGTTGAACGAATAGTCGGCCGACAGCGAGGCCGGCCACAGGAACAACAGCACGGCCTTGACGTACAGCATCGGCCCGGTGGCGAGCCGCGCGGCGAACGACTCCTTCACCAGCGGGTTGTCGAGCCGCGAGATCACGTGCGAGTCGGGCGCGAGAGCGCCGGTGACTTGCAGACGGATCGCGATGTTCGCCGCGACGATGCCGAGCATCGCGCCGAGCACGAGCAAGCGAACGCCGGCACGCGGGGCGTCGTTGCCGCGCGCGAAGTCGACGAGCAGCAGCAGCACGAGGGTGATCGCGCCGCTCTCCTTCGTGAACAGCGAGGCCGCGAAGGCGAGGATCGTGACGATCAGGCCGGGCACGCTCGTTCGAACGGCGTTGCATGTCCGCACGTAGGCGTACAGCGAAACCAACGCGAAGAACGTCGCCTGCGTCTCGCCGAGACCGGCCGTGTACGAGACCGCTTCCGAGTGGATCGGATGCACGGCGAACAGCAAGCCGGCGAGCCACGCGATCGAACGTCGACGCGACAGGTGCAGCGCCAACAGCGCGACGAGCCACGTGCATCCGACGTGGAAGCCGAGGTTCATCGCGTTGAACGGCAGCGGGTCGTGCAGGCCCTTGCCGGTCTTCGTGTCGCGCGTGTCCGACATCAGTCGCGCCACGCCGAGCGTGTACATCATCAGCGGTCGGTACAGCGCCTGACCTTCGACGCGGAGGATCTGCGGACGCGCACGGTTCGTCGCCTCCCAGAACTCTTCGCCGAAGACTTGCGTCAGCTTGGTGAGCGCGGCGAACACGCCGTGCTCGCTGCGCTGTTCGTCGACTTGCTTGTAGGTGTCGTTCAGCTCGACCAGGAAGTAGCCGTCGTAGACCAGTTCCTCGTGCTTCGTGATGTTGGCGAAGCAGAGCAGCGCCGCGATCGTGAGGACGACGAACAGCAGCGCACCTGCGCGCGGACGATCCGCGGTGGACATCATGGACTCCCGTCCGGCGATGTGCCGGAAGCCGATCGTTTCGGGTGTTTCCGAGACGATTCTGAAGGACCTCGTGCGACCGGCCCTACGGCCTGCGGAGGGTGGCGACGACCTGCGCCCACAGTGCGCGCGCACCGTCGACGTCCGGTCGCGTGGCGGGCCACGCGGCGACGAGATCGGCGGCCAAGTTAACCATTTCCTCGATGTCGTCCACCGTGGCGCCGGCCGCGACGGCGCCCTTCATGTGCGAATGCAATTGCCGGGGCAGGTCGAGGGCCGTGAGGACGCAAACGGACATCAGCTCGCGCGTCCGCGCGTCCAATCCTGGCCGAGCCAGGATGCGGCCGTAGGCATCCTCGAGCACCGCGCGCTCGAACGCGGGGTCAAACTGCGCGAGTCTCTGCCGCACGCGCTGCGCGTGGCTCCCGTAGATCAGCGTGAAGAGGGCGGCTCCCGCGCTCCGCTGCGCGTTCGCGTCGATGCGGGCGATGGGGCCGGGTGCTCGTGGCCACGTGCCGCCAGCGCGTCGGACCGCGTCCTCGACGATCGCGAAGGCTTCGATCGCGCGCGGGAATCCCGCGAATAGGTGCGTCATCAGCGCACCTTCGACGCATTGCTCGGCGGAAACGCCGAGGCTGAGGCAGGTCGTGACGACTTCGGCTTGGGCCTGGTGCCGCCCGGTGGCCGCGGCGGCGAGGGCCGCCCCGAGTCCGGCCGCGGCGCCGACCCGCCCATGCGCCGCGCGGAGGCGTTCCACCCAATCGGTCACCGGCAGCGACGCCTCTCGATCCGGTTCGGCCATCGGTGAGGGGCGCTCCGTGCGGGCAAGCGGATGGGCTGCGTGGGGGTGCCACGTGGCGGGTTCGCGCGAAAACGGTTCAGCGCGCCGAGGCGGCAAAGCGTAGCAGGCGGGCGCTGCGCCAGATCCATCGGCGTCGCATCCGTCGACGATCACTTCAAGTTTAGATCCGGTCAGCTTTTACGGCTCCTGCACTGATCCAACCAGCCTGCCATGGCAACGAGGTCTGAGTCATGATCCATGTGTCCTCCGTCGTGTTCGGACTCTCGCTCTTGCTGCCGCAAGGCGCACCTCCGGCTCCCGCGACCGCGCAGCCGCAGAACCCGGCGCCGCAGAATCCCGATGGTCCCCAGATCGTCGCGCAGCAGCCCGGACAGGTGCCCGCGAACACCGGCCGGACGATCGCGAGCGTCAAGGACTACCGCGGCGGAGCCGACGGCTGCCCCTACGTGCGTCGCGCCGAGGACGTGCGTGACATCGATTTGTCGAAGGTCGACTTCGAGGCGCCGGTCGTCGCGAAGGTCAATGGCCGTGACATCACGCGCGACCAACTGCGGATGTGGGTCGCGTTCAACTCCGGCTACTTCGGCGTCCAGAACGAACTGACGCGCATCCTCACGCAGCGTGCGGTCGAGGCTTCGCTGAAGGACCGCCCGCAGGACGCGCCGCAATTCCTCGTGACCGACGACGACGTGACCGCGCGCCTCAAGTCCGAGGAAGACCAAGCCCGCGCGCAAGGCGAGGCCGGCTACAAGGGCTACGTCGACCAGATCGAGCGCTCGATGGGTTGGGAGCGCTATCGCGAGTTCGTGAAGACGCAGCTCCAGAGCGAGCGCCTGCTGCTGCCGCCGGTGTCGCCGCCGCTGAAGGACGGCGAAGTGGCCGATCCCAACGCGGACGTCGCCATGCTGCCGCCCGAGAGCGCGGCGTTGCTCGACGACCAAGCTCAGTTGCGCGACTACCTGGTCGACTCGTACCTGAACCGCCGTGAACTGCCGCCGCTGTTCCGCGTGCAGTTCCTGAAGATGCTGCAAGACAAGATGGTCGATCGCGCGACCGTGAAGTACGCCATCGAGGAACCGCTCGGCGACGGTGTCTTCATGCAAGTCGAGGGCGTCGACATCCCGGTCGATCGCATCCTCGATTTCGCCACCGCCGACCGCCAGCAGTGGGAGCGCTCGCTGCGCCTCGCGCTGCTCTACGCCGCGATGGACGAAGAGCTCGCCAAGACCAACTCGTCGCTGACGAAAGAGGCGTTCGCCGGCGCGTTCTCGGGCCACGAGGCCGAGTTCGCCAACACGCTGTTCCCGCTCAAGAACCTGATCCAGTTGCGCGGCTTCGTCAACATGGCGGAGTATCGCCAGTACTACATGCGTCGCCTCGGCTTCCAGAAGTACCTGCGTGACACGCTCTGCAAGGGCGACCCGGCGCTGTACGAAGCGGAGCTGCAGCGCCATCACGCGCAGTTCGGCAAGCTGTTCTACGAGAGCGGCCGCGTCAGCGTGGAATTGCTGTTCGCGTCGGTCGAGGAGTGCGAGAAGGCCGCGCCCGGCAGTGACGGTTGGGCCTGCGCTCAGGAACGCATCGTGTCCGCGTACGCGGCGCTGACGGCGAAGGACGAGCCGATGGCGTTCGCCGATGCGCGCGCGAAGTTCTCGCATCCGATCGCGTCGATCCCCGACGGTTTGCTCGCGCAGAAGGTGCGCAACGAGATGCGCATGACGCTCGGTGAGACCGAATACAACATCTTCGTCGACGGCTACTCGCTGTCGGACGACGCCTACTACAACCGCGTCGAGGGTGAGGTGTTCGGACCGATCCGCATGCGCAACACGCCGCTCACTGGACAACGCGGCGGCCTCGGCTACCTCGTCGGCAAGGTCGGTGAGTTCCGCACCACGAGCGCGCTGAAGGACTTCGCTGCGCAGCGCCCGCTGGTCGAGAACGACTACCTCGATCTGCGCTACACGTTCTTCGCGCACGAGTGCTTGAAGAGCGCGCAGATCGAGCTGACCGAGAAGAAGTGACGCCCGCGCGCGCGGACGTCGCCGTGACCGGTTGGTCGAATCGCACGATTCGCCCTGTTCGGCTGATCCGCAGCGGTCCGTGCCACCCGTTCCTGAACATGGCGCTCGACGAAGCGTTGGCGGCCACGCCGCCGACGCTTCGTTTCTATGCGTTCCAGCCGTTCGGGTTGTCGCTCGGCTACTTCCAGGACGCCGCCGATTTCGACGACGCCTGGCTCGCGGCGCGCGAGTTCGTCGCGGTGCGCCGCGCGACCGGCGGCTCTGCGATCGCGCACGCGCACGACGTCACGTTCTCGATCGTGTCCGTTCCCGACGCACCGTGGTTCGCCGGCGACGTGAAGACGTCGTACGCGCGCATCCACGCGGGCATCGCACGCGGACTCCGACACCTCGGTGTCAGTGCCGTCCCGCGCGACGACGGCGCGGCGCGGTCGGACAGTGGGCGCTCCGCGGAAGCGATCTGCTTCTACAAGGCGACGAGCTTCGATCTCGTCGCCGACGGTCGCAAGCTGGTCGGTTCGGCGCAGCGGCGCACACCCGGGCGCGTGCTGCACCACGGGTCGATCCCGATCGCGCGCAACGTGCTGGCGCCCGACGCCGCATGCCTCGTCGATCTACTCGGCAGGACGCCGACACCGACCGAGGTCGAGGACGCCCTGCTCGCGGGCTTCGCCGACGAGCTGGGTTGGACCTACGAACTCGCGACTCCGAGCGCGACCGAGAGTGATCGCGCGGATGAACTCGTGCGTCTGAAGTACGGCACGACGCGATGGAACCGCGATCGGATCGACGACTCGCGACGAACTCGCGCGTCGGAGTGAAGCGCGCTCGTCCTGTAGGTCGAGCCGATCAGTGACCGTCGGCTTCGGTGACCTTCTGGTACGCGGCGGCGTCGAGCATGCTCGAGATCCCGCTCGGCGCGCGCACCTTGACCATCCAGCCAGCGTGGTACGGGTCGTTGGCGACGCGATCGAGCGCGTCGACGAGCTCGGAGTTGACTTCGACCACTTCGCCGTCGACCGGTGACATCAGGTCGGAGACAGCCTTGACCGACTCGATCTCGCCGAAGCGATCGCCCTTCTTGAGCTGATCGCCGGCCGCGGGGAGCTTGATGTAGACCAGGTCGGTCAGGTGCTTGACGGCGAAGTCGGTGATCCCGAGGACGACGAGGTCACCTTCCTTCTTGGCCCACTCGTGCGATTCGAGGTACTGACGGTCGTTGGGAATCACGCGACACGATCTCCTTGCCGAGGCTTCACCGATCGATCAAGCGGGGCGGCGATGTGCGGCTGCTGGCGGGAAACCGCTCAGCGAGCGCGCCGGTAGAACGGAAGGGGCACGATTTCAATGGCTTCGCGCGAGCCGCGCAAGTCCAGAGACAGTTGCTTCTTGTCGGCCGACGCGGTTCCGACGAAGGCGGTCCCGATGTTCGTCTCGAGCGTCGGGGAGAACGTACCGCTGCGGACTTCGCCGATCGCGAGGTCGCCGTCGTAGACGACGTAGCCAAAGCGCGGGACGCGCTTTCCGGCGAGTTTGAACCCGACCAGACGTCGCGGTGTACCGCGGGCGGCGAGGTCGCGGATCGCCGCGGCGCCGACGAAGTCCTTCTCCAGGTCGACGGCCCACATCAAGTCGGCTTCGAGCGGCGTCGTGGTGTCGTCGATCTCGTGCCCGAACAACGGCATGCCGGCTTCGAGGCGCAACGTGTCCCGGGCACCGAGTCCGATCGGACGGAGTCCTTCCGGCGCGCCGGCCTCGAGCAGCGCGCGCCAGACGTCGACCGCGCGTTCGGCCGGGAAGTAGAACTCGTAGCCGTCTTCGCCCGTGTACCCCGTGCGCGAGACCATGATGTTCGGCATGCCACAAAAGGTCGTGACGGTGAAGCCGTAGTACTTCACGGCGCCTGGGTCGCCCTCGCACAACTTGCGCGCGACGTCGACCGACTTGGGACCTTGCAGCGCGATCATCGCGAAGCGCTCGGACAGGTCGTCGACGACGACGTTCGTTCCGGCGGCATGCGCGCGTAGCCAGGCGAGGTCGCGATTGCGATTGCCGGCGTTGATGCACAGGAAGATCGAGTCGGGCTCGCGATAGACCAGCACGTCGTCGATCGTGGTGCCGTCCTCGCGCGTCAGCATCGCGTAGCGGATGACGCCGGTCTTCATGTTGCGCGTCTTGCAGGTCACCAGCCGATCGACCAGGTCGGCGTATCCTTCGCCCGACAGCCGAACGCGACCCATGTGGCACAGATCGAACAGACCGACGGCTTTGCGCACGTGCCGCGCCTCGTCGAGGATCGACGTGTAGTGCACCGGCATGTACCAGCCGGAGAAATTCACCATCTGGGCGCGCGCTCTCTCGTGTTCGGAGGACAGCGGCGTGCGTTGCGCGTTCATGGTTCGAGGCTCCGTGGCGCGTGCGGTGTGGCGTGCGCGAAGCGGGCCAAGTTAGCAGCCTGTCGAAAAAGTCTGCCGAGCAATCGGGCGACCGACAGAACGTGAATCCATTGGGGGCCAGACCAACGGTCTGCCCCCCAATGGATTCATGTTCGAGGCGGCGCAGCCGCCGGACTCACCACGTGTTGCTCGGCGACAGCAGTCGCCGAATTCAATGATGATTCGCGTTGGACTGACGCGGTTCATCTGTGGGTACGGCGGCTGCCGCCGCCTCGGACACCTTGTGGGTTCGGCCGTGAAGAAATTGGGGGCGGCCCCCAATTTCTTCACGGCCTCTGCGAGGATCAGTCGTCGAACAGCTCGGACGCGGCGCGCCAATCGATGTTGCGGACGTCGTCCGCCGAGATCGGCGGCAGCGCGCGGAAGCGACGGCGTTCTTCGGCGCTGCTGAAATCGTCGTGCGCCGGCGACGCCGTCGCGTAACCGGCGTCCCCGAAGCCGAGCGTCGAACCGGCCGTGTCGGGCGCGAGTTGGCGGCGCGGCCGCACGTAACGCTGCGCCATTTCGATCAACACGTCTTCGGGCAGGCCGTGCGCGGCGAAACGCACGGGGTCGAGGAAGCGTGCGCGCGCGAACTCCTCACGCGCCCGTTCGAAGCGGCCGACGCGCAACCAGATCTTGCCGAGCAGCAAGTGCGCTTTGAACGACGACCCGCCGTTGGCGACGCAATCGTGCAGCGCGTCGGCGGCCTTCAGCAACTCGCCGCGCTCGTACAGCCACGAGCCGGCGCGCAACGCGAGGAACGCGCGCACGCGGGACTGCATCCGGCGCCAGAGATTGCGAAGACGCGACATCGAGGGGCTCGGGAAAAGACGCGGATTGGGGTCGCTTCGGGTGCCACGGACCAGCCGTGGCGTCGTCGGCGATTGCGGGTCGGATCGTAGCAGCCGCCGACGCAAGTCGGACTGCTTTCGTCGATCCGCTCCGCCTGTGCGATCTTCGGCCCGAGCGGGCGCGGCCCTGAACGTGGAGTCACCAAGGGTCGACCGATCCGGGGGGGGGTGAATCGTCGACCAGGTCGACATCGCGTCCGAATCGGCCAAAAGGTCGCGCGTGCGCCTTCCGATGCAGAGTCGACGTTTCGTGCGCCGGGCGGGCACCCGAACCCGCTCCTCCCGCCCCGTGCCCGACGCGACAGGAAGAACCCATGCCCCTGAGGGGTGAACTCAACAGCGGCGATCTCGCCCACATCTTCCAGATGCTCCTTCTGCACGAGAAGGCCGGCACGCTGGAGATCGCGCACGACGGAGTGTTGCACGCGTTGCACTTCTCGGAGGCCGGGATCCTCGTGCCGTTCGATCGCGCCCACGTGGTCGAGCGCGCGCTCGGCGCGTTGTGCCGCGCGAAGAGGGTGAATGCGACGCAGGTCGACAAGGCGCGCTTCAACGCACGCGCGCTGCACAAGGATCTGCTCGAGACGATCGAGCACATGGGGTTGATCACCTCTTCCGACCGCACCGCGTCGATGCGCTCACAGCTCGAAGAGACCGTGTTCGAGCTGTTCTTCCTGCGCGACGCGACGTTCGAGTTCCGCGAGGGCGAGGCTCCGGCCGAGGTCGGAGAGCTCGATCCGGCACTGGCTCTGTCGCCGAACGCGTTGATCATGGAAGCCGCGCGTCGCACCGACGAATGGCAGTACATCCAGGAACTCGTGCACTCGGCCTCGGACATCTTCGAGTCGATCGTCGCCGGCGACGTGCTCGACGCGACCGAGCCCGACGTCGAACTGCGTGCCGTGTACGACGCGTTGGACGGCGAACGCTGCGTCGACCAAATCATCGAGACGACCGGGATCGCAAGGTTCCAGGTGTTCCGACGCGTGGCTCACCTGCTCGAGCGCCAGTTCGTGCGCGAAGTGCCGGTCGACGTGTTGAAGCAGCGCGGCATGCGAGCCCTCGACGACGGACGCGTGGCGGCCGCCGCGCGCTTGCTCGAGCGCGCGATCGCACTCGGTGCGACCGATCGCGAGACGTCGTGCGGCGCCGGCGCCGCGTGCGAGGCGCTGCGGGAGCCGTTGCGCGCCGCGCAGCACTTCATGGCCGCGGGCCGCCAAGCGGAGAGCAGCGGCGACCTCGAGAGCGCGTTGCGCGACTACTTGCGCGTTCGGGCCGCCGTGCCGACGTTGATCGAGGCGCGCGAGCGCCTGTTCGCGTTGCGCAACGCGGCTTCGGCGTCCCGCGCTGCCGCCGGCTACGACGCGTTCCGTGAAGGCCATCAGCTCGCCGAGTTGCTGTTCGAACTCGGCCGCAACGAGGAACTCGCGCTCGTGCTGTCGGGACTCGCCGATCTGACGCAGAGCGACACCGCGAAGATGGAGTCCGTCGCCGAACTCGCCGCGCGCCTCGGTGCGTTCGCGTTGGCGATCGACACGCTGGTGCGCGTCGCCGACGTCCACTCGCGCGCACGCGATTACGCCGCGGTCTCGCGGTGCTTGAAGCGTGCGCAAGGGCTCGATCCCAAGCGCTCCGACTTGGCGGAGCGACTCGGTCTGATGGAGCGCTCGGTGGTCGTGCGTCGGGATCGAGTGCGCTCGACGATGCGCGCGATCGCGATGATCGCGGGATTCGCGGTGTTGTTCGTGGCCTACGGCAAGTACTCGTCCGCGGCCATGAAGGCCTACTCGAACTGGTCGCTCGAGGACTTCGTCACCACGCGCGAGTTCGAGCGCGGACGCGACTTCTACGGCTCGATCTGCCGGCACTATCCGCTGACGGTGCCGTTCCTGCTGGCGATCGAGAACCTGCGTGAGATCGACGTCGCCGAGCGCAACTTCCACGAAGTCGAGCGCTACCGCGGCGCGCTCGAGAGCGAACGGTCCTCGTCGCGGTTGAAGCAGGCGCGCTCGTACGCGGAATCCGCGCTGAGCGCGCGACACGGCGGCGACTTCGAGTCGGCGCGGCGACTGTTGAAGCGCGCGCTCGAACTCGCCGGTGACGGCGACCCGCTCGGCATCGCCGCCGGCGTGACCGAACTCGACGAGTACATCGATCAGGCTGCGCGCCTGCGCAACGAGGCCACGTTCTTCCGCAACGCCGGTCGCTTCGAAGACGCGCACGCACGACTGCTCGAGGCGGTCGAGCACTATCCGAACGCTCCGGGCATGCGGGATCTGACGTTGCCCGTCCTGGTCGACAGCGAGCCGTCGCGTGCGCGCATCCGCGTCGACGGCGTCGATCTCGAGTTGAGCAGCGGCGGCGGATCGCTCGCGGCCGAGACGCCGTTCGTGCTCGATCTGCCGCACGCGAAGTCGGTGACCGTGGAACTCACGTCCAACGGGTTCGTGCCGCTGCGTGTCGAGATCGACGCGAAGTCCGCGGCGCGCGTGACGCGGCGGCTGCCGCGGTTGGCCGACCGCGAGGCCGTGCTGCCGTTGTCGGCCGCGTTCGCGGCGGCTGCCGATTCCGCACTCGTCGTGGTGCCGCAGGAGCAGGGTCGAGTCTGCGCACTGTCGCCGAGCACGCTCGAGACCCGCTGGACCGTCGATCTGCCGGACCTCGCTGGTGCCACCGCGTCACCGACCGTCACGGCGCAAGGCATCCTGGTCCCGGTGACCGGATCGAAGCTGCTGCGCCTCGATCGGGCCGACGGGCACGTGCTGCAGACGATCGAGTTGCCGGCGCGCGGGTGCGGATCGCCGGCCGTCGCGGGGAACGCGATCGCACTCGCGCTCGAGGACGGCGCGGTCGCAGTGTGTCAGGGGGGCAGCGCTCGACACGTCGCGGTCGACTCCGGAATCGAGTTCGGTCCGCATCCGATCGCCGGCGATCGCTTCGCGCTGGTCTCGCGCTCAGGTCGCGTGTGGATCCTCACGCAAGGCGGAGGTCTGACCGCGGTGCCGGACGCGACGTTCGGTGAAGGCGCTGTCCGTGCGTTCGCGGTCGATGGTTCGACGTTGTTCGTCGGGACCGGCGACGGCGCGCTGTTCGCGTTCGATGCGATCCGTCTGGAGCGCACGGCGACGATTCCGGTGTTCCCGGGTCGTGCGGTCACCGCGATCGCTCCGCACGCGGAGTTTCCCGTGATCGAATCGCAGGGCCGCGTCGCGTCGGTCGATCTCGCCACGAAGACGGCGCGTGTGATCGAGCTCGACGTCCGGATCGCGCATGGGACCGGCGCGCGCGTGCCGGCTGCCGCCGCGGACGGACTGATCCACGTGCTCGACCGCAGGACGCTCGAGACGCTCGGCCTGTTCTCGGGTGACGCCGCCATCGAGATGCGCGGCACCTGCGCCGGCTCGTTCGCGGTGTTCTCGGCGGCCAAGGGCAAGGTCGTCGGCGTCCTGCTCGACCGCTGAGTCCGCTGCGCGGCGCCCCGCTCGGGTCGGTGCGCATCGCCCGACCTCGCACACCGAGTCCTGCAGTCGCTCGCGCCATCCTCGTTCATGACTCAGGGTCGTCCGGGGAATTGCCGATAACGGACCTGGGTTCTGGCGCTCGCTCCTGGCGCTCCACCCACGAGGAATCGTCGCATGGGATTGTTGTCGCTGTCGAAAGAGCGCTTCCGACTCGGTCGGCTCCGCAAGAGTCTCGAGAAGGAACCACTCCCGCACGGCATCGCGGAATGCGTGCTCGGCTACCTCACGCTCGGCGACCACGCCGCGGCGCAAGAGGTGCTCGAGTTCGGCTGCTCCGTGTTCCCCGACGCCCAGGAGATCCGCAGGCTCCAAGCGCGCATGACGTCGGTCGAAGGCGAGCGGCGAGTGCGCGACGCCAAGGAAGCGCTGAAGAACGCGCCGACCGCGCAGGCCTACCTCGAGTTGGCCGACGCGTACCGCGCTCTGCAGCGCGACGACTCGTGCGCCGCGACGCTCGAGGATCTGCTGAAGCGCCACGGCGAGCAATGCTCCGCGCTGGTGCAACTCGGCGCCATGCGGCTCGAGCGCTATCGCGACAGCCTGAAGGCCAGTGACGCCATTGCCGCGAAGTCGTGGTTCGATCGCGCTGCCCTCGCCGACGCCGACGCGATCAAGCCGCACTATCTGCTGGCGGAGCTGTTCGCATTGGTCGGTGCGTGGGCTCCGGCGCGTGCTTGCGCCGATCGCACGTTGGCGTTGGCTCCGGAACACGAGCGGGCGCGTCGACTGTTGCGCGAGATCGACCATCGACAGGCCGAGTCGAACGCCGAAGCCGGAAGCGCCGATCCTGCTGATGAGACGTTCGAGTCCTTGGTGCTCCAGATCGAGATCGCGCGCTCGTTCGGCGCCGCACGCAACGTGGAGCGCGCCGAAGGCGCATCGATCACGATGCCGCTGCAAGCGCCGACCGCGGAAGTCCAGCGTCTGCGAGAGACCACCGGCGCGTCGTGCGTCGTGTTCGGCGCGCAATCGCGACCGAGCGTGGAGTCGCACGACCTCGTCACCGAATGCGACGACGGTCTGCGCGAGCGCAGCAACGTCATGCGCGATCTCGCCGATCTCTGCGATCGAGCGGCGCGCGGTATGGATCTCGGAGCACCGGCCCGCCTCGTGGTCGAGGGCGCCGATTCGACCTGCATCCTCGAGCTGAAGCGCGGCACGTTCATGGGTGTGTTGGTCGGTCGCGACCACGACGTCGAAGGCAGTGCGGTCGCGACTCGCGACGCGCTGGAGCGCGTGGTGAGGGCGTGAACATGAAGCGCATCATCGAGAACTTGAAAGAGCGTGTGGGTGTGAAGGGCGCGCTGGTCATGACGGGCGACGGAGTCGTCGCGGCGTCGGACCTCGGCGGTTCCCTCGATCCCGATTCGGTCGCCGCGTTGGCGTCGGCGTCGGTCCTGCGCGCGATGAAGTCCGCCGCCGAGCTCGGTCTCGGCCGCATCCAACGCCTGACGTTGACCGCCGCGTTCGGTCGGTTCGTGTTCGTGCCGATCGACGAGCTCGTGCTCGTCGTCGTCACCGAGCCCCAGCTCGACCTCGACCTCACGTTGCTCGAGATCGCCGGCCCGGCCCGGCAGATGATCGCGATGTCCCGACTCGATCACCCGATGTGACGCACAGTCTCCGGAGCCCGCACCATGGTTCAGATCAACTTCGCGCGCAAAGAGATCAACTGCAAGCTCGTCTATTACGGACCGGGGTTGTCGGGCAAGACGACGAACCTCGAGATGGTCCACGCCAAGACGCCCGACGCGCACAAGGGTGAGTTGACGTCGATCTCGACCGACGGCGACCGCACGTTGTTCTTCGACTTCATGCCGCTCGATCTCGGCGAGATCGCGGGCATGAAGACCAAGTTCCACCTCTACACCGTGCCGGGCCAGGTCTACTACAACTCGACGCGCAAGCTCGTGTTGCTCGGCGCCGACGGCGTGATCTTCGTGGCCGATTCGTCGCGCGCGAAGCTCGAGGACAACAAGGTCTCGCTCGACAACCTGCGCGAGAACCTTGCCGAGATGGGCAAGGAGTTCGGCAAGTTCCCGGTCGTGTTCCAGTGGAACAAGCGCGACATGCCCGACGCGATGTCGCCCGAGGAGCTGGCGAAGGAACTGAACGTCGTCGGCGCTCCAGCGTTCGAGGGCATCGCTTCGCGCGGCGAAGGCGTGTTCCAGACGCTGAAGGCGCTGTCGAAGATCGTGCTCGCGAGCATCAACTCGACCGACGGCGGCATGTCGCAAGGTCCCGATCCGGTCAAGGCGCCGACCGCGAAGAGCGCGCCGGCGGCCAAGCCCGTGGCGGCCGCCGCTCCGGCTCAGAAGCCGGCGGCGCCAGCGACTCCCGCGCCGGCGGTGGCTGCCAGCGGTGGGCTGCAGATCGAACGCAACAACATCGGTTCCGGCGTGAAGCCCGCGGCAACGACCGCGGCGTCCGCGGGTCCGCCCCCGGCCCGGCCCGACGCGCGCCCCTCGATGGTCGCGGCCGCGAAGGCGCCGTCCGCGGCCGGCGGTCTCAGCATCGAACGCAACGAGACTCCGCCGCCCGCAGCGCCGTCGACTCCACGGCCAGCGCTGGCGGCGGCGACGAGTGCGCCGTCGCGCGCTCCCGAACCGTCGCGCTCGGCTCCGGCGGCCGCCGTCGAGGCGCCGCGCCAGAGCGAGTCCGGCTCGACGCAAGACGTCTCCGACCTCATGAAGAAGACGGTGAGTGCGTCCGACGCTCGCAGCAGTGCGCGTATGGACGACGTCTTCCGGCGCGAAGTGAAGGTGATCGGCGGCAAGCTCGGCCCGACGGCGGGCTCGACGTCGAACAAGAACTCGGCCGTGGTCGCGGTGATCGCGGTGGTGGCGGTGGCGCTCGGCGCCGCGCTCGCATTCTTCTTCCTGAAGTGAAAGGCGTCCCGGATCCCGGGACGGCACGCCCATGACGACCGACCATGGCCTGCGCGAGAGCCGACTCGTCTACTACGCCGACAACATGGACCAGATCGATCGCGTGCTCGGCGAGTTCCTGCGCCGAGCCGGTGCGCGTAGCGCGTACCTGATCGATCGCGACGGCCACCTGATCACGCACGTCGGCGAAGCCGGCAACGTCGATCCGGACACGATCTCGGCGCTCGTCGCCGGTTCGTTCGCCGCGACCAAGGCGATGGCGAAGCTGCTCGGCGAACAAGAGTTCTCCGCGCTGTTCCACCAAGGCGAGCGCGACAACATCCAGCTCTCGCTGGTCGGTGGTCGCGCGATCCTGACCGTGCTGTTCGACGATTCGACGACGCTCGGCATGGTGCGCCTGTACACGTCGGACGCCGTGCGCAAGCTCGGCGAACTGTTCGCGAAGTCGAAGGCGGGCGCAACGGCGAGTTCCGAGATCGACCCGGCTTACGGCACGAACGTGGACCGCGCGCTCGACGATCTGTTCAAGGACGCGAAGCCCTGATCCGCTCCCCGGGGCCTTCGCGCGCGCAGCGCTGCGGCGGTCCCGGTTCCGATCGCGGTTCCGCCGCGGGCTTTGCGCGTCCCCGTCGATCCGATCACGGCAACGCGATCGTGACCGTCTGTGCCTGCGCGCCGTGTTGGACGGACGTCGTCGCCGTCTTGCCATCCTTGGCGACGACGAGCGTGTAACTGCCGGCGGCCAGTGCGCCGAGATCGTGCGTGCTCGAGCTCTCGCCGAGCTTCTTCATGATCTCGTCGAGACCGAGATACTGGTTCAGCGCAAGGCCCGACGGATCGGTCAGCGTCACCTTGGCTCCCGTGAGCGTCGCTCCGGCAGCGTCGCTCACGACGACCGTGAGATTCGCCCCCGCGGTCACGCGCAGTGCCACTTCGGTCTTCTCTTCGGCGCGGACGCGCACCCCGTGCTCGATCGCCGGCGCGTAGCCGGATGCGCGCGCGATCACCACGTGCGTTCCCGACGCGAGGCCCGTGACCTCGAACGCGCCAGTGGTCTCGGTCATCATCTGCGCGAACGGCTCGATCGACGCGTTGGCATCGACGACGAAGATCGACGCTCCCGCGATCGGCGCACCGTCGGGGCCGGTGACCGTGCCGTGCACCGCACCGCCGGGTTCGAGATCGAAGTCCACACCGTGCGTGCGTTGACCTTCTTTCACGTCGACCTCGCGCGGCTCCGACGCCGCGTATCCGGTCCCGCCGAAGCCGAAGAAACCGGGCCCCCCGGCCGACACGCGATAGCGACCGGCGGAGAGCCCACGCGCGATGAAGCGACCGTCTTGATCGGTGAACAGATCGGCGACGCGACTCGAGCCCGTCGCGCCCACGAAGGCGTCGAGTTTGATCTTCGCGTCGGTCGCGTCGACGCGCACGCGGACTCCGCTCAGCGGCTTCTTGTCGTTCTGCGAGCGCACCAGGCCCTCGATGCCGGTCGCTTGTAGATCGAAGTCTTGACGCTGCTCGGGCAGGTTCGACAGCGTGAACTCGAACGACTGGCGCGCGGTGTCCGACAGGCTCGAGCCCGACTGGACCGTGACCGACCAATCGCCGGGAGTAAGGCCCTCGATGCGGAACATCCCGTCCGAGTCGCTGGAGACCAGGCGCATGCCGCCGAGGCTGCCGGTGGTTTCGGCCGCCGCGTCGACCTCGTCGGGCGTGAACGTGAGGAACGCGCCTTGGAGCGGCTCGCCGCCCTCGGTCACGCGCCCGACCAGCGTCGGTCCGTTGCTGGTGCCACTGATGAAGTCGACCGTCGTCTCTTCACCCGCGTTCACGCGAGCGCTGCGCGTCGACATCTTCGAGAACAGCGCGCTCATCGCGTTCTCGCCGCCTTCGTCGGAGATCGCGCCGAGTTTGGTCACCGTGTACGAGCCGGCCGCGAGGCCTTCGATGCGATAGCGACCGTCCGAGCCCGCGATCGTCGTCGCGGGCACGAACGAACCGAGTTGCTGGCACGTCACCAGAGCGCCGGCTTCGGGGACTCCGTCGGGAGAGCCGACGAAGCCCAGGATCACGGCGCCGCGGACCAGAGTGATCGTGACGCCTTCGCGTGCCTCGCCTTCGGCCAGCGCGATCGCGCTGCTCGTGGCCGGCGCGAAGTGGTCCGCGTGCGCGGCGAGCGTGATCGTGCCTGCCGCGAGTCCGCGCATCGCGAAGCGACCGAGTGCGTCGGTCGTCGCCGATTGGTGGGACGCGAGCGGATCGAATTGCATGCCGACCACGCTGCGCGATCGTCCGATGCGCGCGCCGGCGACGGGATTGCCGGTGCTGCCGTCGACGACGACACCGCGGATCGACGCTTCGCGCACCAGACGCACGAGCACGCCGCCCGTGCGCTTCCCGGGCTCGATCGCGAACGTGGCGCTCGACCCGCGTGCGAAGCCGTCGGCGACCACGTCGACGCGATACGAGCCGGGCTTCAATCGATCGAACGCGAAGGCGCCGTCGTCTCCATGCACGAACGACAGCGGTTGCGGCTGACTCGTGTTCGGAACGCCGAACATCGACGCGGCTTCCGCCGAAGCGACCGTGGCGCTGAAGCGGCGGACCGGCTCGCCATCGGTCGCGCTCTCGACGATCCCCGCGCACGAGCCGAAGCGCGCGACGTGGACGACCGTCCCGCTCGATCCGGATTTCACGGCGTGCGCGGCGCCCACCGCGTGCTCGCGTGAATTGGCGACGACGTCGCAGGTGCCGGAGCTCGGCAGCGGCGGCGACTCGAACCAACCGTCCGCATCCGCGGTCGTCACGACGCCGCCCATGTCACGCGCGGCATCGGGCGTGAAGACCAACTCGGATTGGACGAACGGAATCGGCTTGAAGAAGCCGACGCGCGCGCCCGCGACGGGCGCCTCGGCGTCGTCGAGCACGCGCCCGCGGATGCGCGGTCCGTCCTCGAGCACGATGTCGGCGGCGAGCGCGAGTCCGGGCAACGCGAGGTCGAAGCCGGGAACGTGATTCGGCGCGAACTGGTCGGAGTCCACCTCGAGTCGCACACGGCCGGGCAACAAGCCCTCGAAACGGAACGTGCCATCGGGTGCGGTCGTGGTCTGGCGTGAGCTGCGCGGCGGCGAGCCGAACGAAGTGGCTTCGATCGCGATCGCGGTCGAACGCACGTCGACGCGCGCGCCAGCGACGGGCTTGCCTGCGCCGACGACGCGACCGCTGAGGAATGCGCCTCGCAGCAAGCTCAGCTCGATCGACTTGGTCTGCCCGGGTTCGAGCTGCACCACGACTTCGGTGGGGGCGTACGCGTCGCTCTGCGTCTTGATGCTCCAGCGCGTGCCGGTCGGCACCGAAGGAACGTCGAACGAACCGTCGTCCGCGCTGGTACCTCGGAAGTCGCCGTATCGCGCGCCGGTCAACAACAGGGTCTGGAGGTCGTTGCGAGGATCGGACGTCGGCGAAACCTTGAAGCCGATTCCGCCGACTCCCGCGCCGCTCGCGTCGACGATGCGACCGCGGATGCGCCCTGCGGCGACCACGACGAGCGCTGGGAGTTCGGCATCGGCGACGTCGACGCGCACGAGGTTCTCGCACGCGAGGAGCGGGTCGTCGATGTGGAGGAACCCCGTGAGCGTAGCCCCCTCGAGCGTGAACGTGCCATCGCCCGCGATCGGCGCCGTCGCCAGCAGCGCGTCTTGACCCTCGAATTGCGGTTGGCGCGCGAGCGCCGCGCGCGGCGTCATCGACGGCGGGCCACGTCGCAGCGACACCGTGCCCTGCGTGAGCGGCTGCGGGCCGCGCACCGTCTGCTCGACGACGCGACCGCGCGCGATGATTCGCGGCCCGGCCAGTGGAGCGTCGGTGGTCGTGATCGAGCGGGTCGGACTCGGCGCGACCGGCGTCTCGGCGTCGGGCGGAGTCGCGGCGGCGCTGGTTGCTTGCGCCGGGGCCTCGACGACGTCGGCCGTGGACTCGTCGCGCGTCAGTACGGATGCCAGCCAAACGAGGACGCCGATCGCGGCGAGTCCGAGGACGAGGTAGCGCAAGGTCGAGCGGGGGGCACTCATGCTTCGTTCTCCGCGGGCGGCAAGGCGACCCAGGCGAATCAGCAAGCGGGATGCCCGCGGCCGCGATTCGAACGCGACACGGGGTCGGCCAAACCCCGAACTGCTCGTATCGCCGTGTTCGTCGACACGCACGCCCAACCCGGCTCGAACTCGACCGACCCACTCCGGAACTCGCGGTGCTGGCCGATCGGGCTCAACTTGTGCCGATCCGGCGCGCGGTCACGGCTTCAGCGAGTAGTTGTCCTTCACCCAGGTCTTCCACGCATCGTCGAAGTTCACGGTCGTGAACCCCGTCGCTTCACGGAAGACCTCGCGCATCTCGCGCTTCTCTTTGACGCCCTTCATCAGTTGCTGGATCACGGCCGGGCCGTCTTCGCGATGCAACAGGAAGTCGGTGAACGACCAGGCCGCCATGTGCTCGTCGTGCGACAGTTCGTGCGACTTCTTCGTCATCAGGTTGGCGAACGCGACGGTGTCGTTCGCGAGCACCTGGCGCAGCACCGAGGGCTCCCAGTTCTCGTCGGGGTAATCGAGCTCTTCGCTCTCCGTGTTGCACGAGTTGCCAGCGGCCGCGAACAACCGCATCTCGGCGACGTGCGCGAGCCCTTCGTCGAGCCAGCCCGCTCGTTCCGCGAGCCAGACCTTCAGCGTCCACACGCCTTGGATCATGTGCGTGAGGTGATGGACGATGTGCTTGTGGAACGCGGCGTCGTTCTTGCCGAACACGTTCTTGTCGCGCCAAGTCACGAGCACCGAGGGATCGCCGATCTTGTGACCGGCGCGATCGGTGCTCAACTCCGCGTACAGCGGTGCGGCCGTCACCAGACTCTTCAGGTCGTCGAACAGGAAGACTTGGTGGCGAAGAACGCGCATCTGCGCGTCTTCGATCTTCAGCAACTCGCAGAACCAGCGATACGCGGTTTCGAGTCGCTCGGCGTAGAGGTGCGCGCCCGCGTGCAGGTCGAACGTCTCGCGCGTTTCGAGCGTGACCTTCGGCAGTCCGTAGATCAGGTCGAAGTGCTCGGTGCGCACGAACACGAACGGTGTGCGCGGCTTCAGCGTCTTCGAGATCGAAGCGTTGTTCGCGAGCCATGCATCGACCGCGGTCTCGTACTTCGTGAACTCGGCCTGCGCTTCGGCGTTCTTCGTCCGCGCTTGGCACTTCGCGCCGCACGGGACGAACGCGCTGCCCTTGCCCTTCGGGTCGCGCGCGATGCGCTCCGAGCAGTAGATGACCTTGCCTTCGAATTCCGCGGCCTTGGGGTTCTGGATCGAGTTGTCGAGTCGACCGCTGCCGTGACACGTCGGGCAGAGCTCGTCCTGAGTGCACACGCTCACGGCCGCGGGCCCGACCACCGGCAATCCAGTCGGAAAGCCCGCGGCGAGCGCCCCGAGGATGAGTGCAAGTCCATGAAGCATCGGGAGTTCCTCCGGGCCGTCCGGCGGCAGCTTTGTGTGGAAAGTACCAGGAACCTGGCGCCGGCAGCATGCGTCGAAGTGGCAGCTCCGCGGTTCGCTGCGGGGCTGGATAGGAAAGCTGACATGACCCTCGGCGCAAGCCGGGGATCGAGGTCGGTGGTCGAGGGCCCGGAAGTGGGTGGCGTGAACCTGCTTCCACATGGAGTTGGGCAGGCCCGAGATCGCTGACTTGTCACGGCGCCCCCGTGCGGAGACCCCGCGCTGAGGCGCTCTCCCGAAGGCTGCGCAGTCTGACTGCGCAGCCTTCGCTCTTTTCGGCGCTGCGCAGTCTGACTGCGCAGCCTTCGCTCTTTTCGGCGCTGCGCAGTCTGACTGCGCAGCCTTCGCTCTTTTCGGCGCTGCGCAGTCTGACTGCGCAGCCTTCGCTCTTTTCGGCGCTGCGCAGTCTGACTGCGCAGCCTTCGCTCTTTTCGGCGCTGCGCAGTCTGACTGCGCCGAACTCGCGCGTTCATCCGCGTGCGCTTCCTCGAGCCACATCGAGCACTCGCCGATTCACGCGCGCGTCGCGTGCCTGCGTTGTGACGCGGCGCTGACGTCGACTCGTCCGACCTCGAACTACGGTTCGCGCATTCCAGGCCTTGCCGGGGTGCGCGCCATGCTTCGTTCGTTCGTCGCTTCGATCGTCGGCTTTCTCGCGTTCGCCTCCGCGCCGCCGTTGCGTGCGCAGGCGGTGCCCGATCGCACCGCGTTCGAACGCGGTGCGGGTTCCGTGCTCGTGCCGCAAGGCGGCTCCGTCGTGATTCGCGACGGCGCGGCGCGCGTCGGTGTGCTCGGGGTCGCGGTGGACATCGATGTCGTGGGACAAGTCGCGACGACGACGTTGCGCATCGCGTTGAACAATCCGACGCGAGTCACGCAGGAGATCGAGCTCATGCTGCCCGTCCCGCGTGGAGCGGTCGTGCGTGGGTTCGACTTCGCGGGCCGCGCGCCTGCGCAGAGTGCGGAGGTCTTGCCGGCGCAGCGAGCGCGAGCGCTCTACGACTCCATCGTGAGTCGGGCGAAGGATCCCGCACTGCTCGAGTTCGCGGACTTCGACACATTGCGTTCGAGCGTGTTCCCGGTGAACCCGGGAACCGGCCTCGTCGTGAAAGTCGTCTACGAACACGTCCTCGTCGCCGATGGCGATCGCATCGACTACACGCTGCCGCGCAGCGAATCGCTCGGGCCGAACTGGATCCCGTGGACCGTCGAGGTGCGCATCCGCGCGCCGCGGCCGATCGCGGCGATCTACTCGCCGACGCACGCGATGACGGAGTTGCGCGCGTCGCCCGCCGAAGCCCGTCTGCGTCTCGATGCGACGGCGGCGCGTGAGCCCGGGCCCGTGCGCTTCTCGTGGTTGCTCGAAGGCAAGGGGTTGAACGCCACGCTCTACGTCCATCCCGACGCGCGCATCGGCGGTGGCTACTTCCTGTTGCTGTGTGGCCTGCCGCCGGCGCCTGCGGATGCGCCGAAGACGAAGCGCGAGGTCCTGATCGTCCTCGATCGCTCCGGCTCGATGCGCGGCGAGAAGTTCGAGCAAGCGCGTGCGGCAGCGATGCAGATCCTCGCGGGCCTGGAGGATGGCGAGTGGTTCAACGTCCTGGACTACTCGTCGTCGGTCGCGTTGTTCGCGGCGCAGCCGGTGCAACGCACGGACGACACCATCGCGAAGGCGAAGGCGTATCTCGAGCGCCTCGTGCCCGACGGAGGCACCGACATCCAGAGCGCGCTGACGTGTGTCTTGCGGCAGAACCACACGAGCGGGACGCATCCGATCGTCCTGTTCCTCACCGACGGCTTGCCGACGGTCGGCATCACCGACGAAGTGCGCATCCGCAGCGATGCAGTCGCCGAGAACCGGCATGCGCGCCGTGTATTCACGTTCGGCGTGGGGCACGACGTCAACGCTCCGTTGCTCGACCAAGTCGCGATCCAATCGCGGGCCGCGAGCACGTACGTCCAACCGGCCGAGAACGTCGAAGCCAAGGTGTCGGAGGTCTACCGCCGGCTCCACGGTCCGCGACTCGCAGCGCCGACGTTGCGAGTCCTCGACGAACACGGCGTCGCCGCGCCGCACCGTGTTGCGGACATCGAACCGCGCGCGCTCGCCGATCTCTACGACGGCGATCAGATCCTCGTGCTCGGTCGATTGCGTGGCGAGGGCGACGTTGTTTTCGAAGTCGAGGGCGACCAGCTCGGCCAGACCGCGACGTTCCGCTTCCCGTTCCGCATGCACTCGACCGCGGACGACTGTGCGTTCGTGCCGCGCTTGTGGGCGAGCCGACGCATCGCGACGCTGCTCGACGACCTGCGCATGAGCGGCGCCGATCCGAAGGTCGCGCTCACGCGTGGCGCGCAGGACGGCGAGATCGCGCGCGAGATCTACGCGCTCTCGACCGAGTTCGGCATCCTCACGGAGTACACGTCGTTCCTCGCGCAAGAAGGCAGCGTGCTCGCCGACGAGGCAGGCAACCTCGCGCGCATGAACGACCAGTTGCAGAATCGACTGCGCATGCAGCGCGCGGGTCGCGACGCCGTTCGCCAAGCCATGAACACGCAACGCCTGCGTGACCAGCAGCGGCTCAATCGGCGCAATCGCCAACTCGATCAGACGATGAACGAGACGGCATTCGATCGAGTCGCGCAGGTCGGTCAGCGCGCGTTCTTCTCGATCAAGGGCCGGTGGGTCGACTCGCGCCTCGCGCGGCGAGCGGCGAACGTGCCGCCGGACGACACCATGGACCTGGCCTCCGATCGAGCTCGCTTAGCTCTCACCTCGCTCGACGGCGGCAGCTTGAACGGCGTGTACTCGCTGGGAGGAGACGTCCTCCTCGACATCGGCGGCAAGGCTGTGTTGTTCCAGCGAACACCCACGCAGCAAGCACCAGCGATCGCGGATCCGACGGCATCCCCGCCGATTCGGTGAGACGAGCGAGGGTCGAGCCCGAACGAGATTGCCGCCGGCAACTCGACGCGGGTACCCGCGTGCGATTGCCGGCGGCAATCGCACGCGCTTTACATGGCGAGTTCTCCACGACTTGCGCGATCGCGTCCAAACGCTGAACGTGCCCAACCTCCGCCGAACCATGGCGCGGAGCGAGAACCGTCACTCTTCCCCGGTTTCAGGCCGCCGGCTCGTCAGCCAGAACCCACGACGTCCCTTCGTGTGAAATCCCCCGAGCGGCATAGGGCGCGGGGGGCCGAAGGCCCCCCGCATCCGCCTTCGGCGTCAAGCGAAGCGGTACCGCCTTCGGCGTCCGTGTGACGGGGCACCGGGGCCTAAGGCCCCGGTCGGAATGGATGGTCCGCACCATTCGGCCCAGCGGCCCGAGCATGCCTCTTTGCTTTCTCCACGTACTCGCGAGCGCTGCCGAGGATCACTCGGACCTCGTCGTCGGCCAGCGTTCGGATCACCTTGCCCGGCATTCCGACCACGAGCGATCGCGGCGGGATCACGGCCTTCTCCTTCACCAGCGCGCCGGCCGCGATCATGCACTCCTCGCCGATGACCGCGTCGCCGAGCAGGATCGCGCCCATGCCGATCAAGCTGCGGTGCCCGATCGACTTCATGTGCAAGATCGCCCCGTGCCCGACCGTGACGTCGTCCCCGATGATCGTCGGCACGCGCTCGAGCGGATGCACGACCACGTTGTCCTGCAGATTGGAGCGCTCGCCGAGCTCGATCGAGTCGTCGTCGCCGCGCAACACGGCGCCGTACCACACGGATGCGTCGCGCTTCAGCGTGATCGCGCCGACGACGGACGCCGTCGAAGCCACGTAGCTTTCACCGACCCGGATCATGTGACAGCGAGCGTTGCCGATCGGATGCATGCGATGCCTCGAAGGAAGGAGAAGAGCGGACGAACCAACGGAACAGCGGACGAACCAACGGAACAGCGGACGACCTCATCGATGCGGTCAACGTGGGCCTTCGGCTTGCGCAACGATCTGGACGAGCATGATCGCGTTGAACGCCGCGTGGAAGAACGTCGCGGCGAGCACCGAGCCCGTCCTGTGCCGCACGATTCCGAGTCCGACACCGACGGTCACGATCAACAGCCACGATTGCGCGTCATGCACCAACGCGAACGCCGCGGCCGAACACGCGATCGCGACCCGAGCCTTCAAGATCGAAGCCAACGCGGTCTGGATCACGCCTCGGAACAACAGCTCTTCGCAGAACGGCACGACGCCGACGATCAACAGCGCCGCCCACGGATCCAACCTGCCACGGGTCAGCAGCGACGTCACCAGCCGCTGGTGCCGTTCGAGTCCGAGCGCGTCGATGAGCTTCACGTTCACCGCGCCGATCCCGAAGTACGCGGGCACCAACGCGAGCAGGACCGCGATCCCGAAGACCAGGTCGCGCGGTCGAGCGCGCGTCACCCCGAACGTCGCCGCGTCCGCTCCGAGTCGCGCGCGTGCGAACCGCAACCCTACGCCCGCCGCGAACAGATTCGCGAGACACGGCAACACCAGATCGATCCGACGGATCGGCGCGTCCGGCTCGCGATCGCCGCCATCCCCGACGATGCTCGCGACGGCTGCGATCCCGAACAGAGCCAGCACGAAGCCGATCGCCGCGACGACCCCCGCCGACGACAGGTCCCGCGCGGGGCTCGGAGCCGGCACGGGCACGAGCCACGTGCTCAGTCGTCGAGTGCCCCAAATCGCGATCGCGATGCCGACGATCGCCGCGAATGCGGCTTGCGAGGTCGACAGCGCCTCGAACAGCTCGAGCTTTTCGGTGGGGTCGGTCACGGCAGTGCGTCGAGCAGTCGGTCCACGTCGGACTCGTCGTTGTAAAGATGGCACGCGGCGCGCAGGAAGCCGCCGCGCCGCGCGATCACGACGCGCTGTTCCAGCAATCGTCGTTCGAGCGCGATCTGATCGACGTCGTCGCGCGTGAACGCGACGATGCCGCTGCGCTCGGAATCGGCGCGGGGCGATCCCACGCGATACCCGCGCGCTTCGACGCCTTCCGCGAGTCTCCGCGCGAGCCCGAGCGCGTGCGGCGTGATCGCGTCGATCCCGACCGCGCCGATCAACGCGAGCGCTGCCTGGAACGCGTGGATCCCGGCCGTATTCGGCGTGGCGTACTCGAAGCGCCGCGCGTCCGCGCGCAATGGACTGTCGTAGCGCGTGCACTCGTACGGGTCTTGCACCGAGAGCCACGACACGAAGCGCGGCCGCAAGCGCGGCAGCAGTGCCTTGCGCACGAAGAACAACCCGATGCCTTCGGGTCCGAGCAACCACTTGTGGCCGTCGGCCGCGAGGAAGTCGACGTGATCGTCGTACGGCGACAACGGCACGTGCCCGAGCGCTTGGATCGCGTCGACGAACAGCAAGATGCCACGCGCGCGCAAGGCGCTGCCGAGCGCGCGCAGGTCCATGCGGAAGCCGTTCACGAACGACACCGCGGACACCGCGACCAATCGCGTCGTGTCGTCGCAACGCGCGAGCACGTCGTCTTGGCAGACGCGCAACGACGCGTCGGGTTCGACGAAGCGGGCTTCGACTCCGTCCTGGCGCAAGTTCAGCCATGGATGGACGTTCGCGGGGAAGTCGCCGCGCACGACGACCACCGAATCGCCGGGCTTCCAGTCGAGCCCCTGCGCGACCACGTTGATCCCCTCGGACGTGTTGTGCAGCAGCGCGACCTCGCCCAGCGCGACCCCGAGCAACGCCGCCACGCTCGCACGCGTGGCGCGCGCGGTTTCGAACCACGACGACCAGTGCACGGCCCCGTGCCTCGCGAGGTCGTCCGCATAGGCGACCATCGCATCGCGAACCGGCGTCGCTAGCGGGGCATTGGCGGCGACGTTGAAGTATGCGTACTCCGAGGTGACCGGGAACAGGCTGCGCGCGGCTGAAACAGGAGAGGGGGGTCATTTCGGGCATGAAACCCAATGGATTGAGTCTGTTCGGATTCGACCTACAATCCCCAGCGTCTTCGGCGGGACGAGCCAGCTCACCAGGGTCGCCACGACGGTCCGCCGAACGGAGTGCCAAGCATGATCCCGGTCCGCGCCATCGATGACGGCCGCGCCCCGGCTCTTGGGTTCTTGGTCGCCCACAACGTCGACCTCCTCGAGAGTGGATTGCGCACGACGACCACCGATTTGGTGATCGGCGACGACTTGGTCATCGACGTGCTCGCGCACGACGTCGAAGGCCGCCCGGTGTTGGTGTTGGTGGAGGATGGGCCCGGAGAAGCGCTGTTCCAGCGCGCAGCGACCGCGGTGCTCGAGTTCCGTCGCGCGGCTCGACTGTTCCATGCGCTGAATCCCGAACGCGGGTTCGACGTCCACGACACACCCCGTTTGCTGCTCGTCGCGCGTCGCCTGGCGGAGCGTACCGAGGCCTTGTTGGCGCTGCTCAAGATTCCCTCGCTGAAGACGTTCGAGTGCACGGTCGTCGATTCGACCACCGGATTCCAACTCGTCGTCACGTCGCGCAGCGCTTCCCCGGTGCGTGCGTTCCCCGGCGTGCGCAAGGACGGCGACGAAGCGCACCACGCGCTGTCGGCGGCTTCGATGCGCGCCGGCTTCACTCCCGAGAAGAACGGCAAGAAGGCCGCGACACCGCGCGCGAAGGTCACTCGCTCCCTGTTCGACGACATGAAGGAACGCCTGCTGCGTCTGTCGCCCGACGTGCTCGAAGAGCAGGACGGCGACGTCGTTTGTTTCCGCATCGCCGACAACCTGCTCGCGCAGATCACGCGGACCGATGACGCGCTGTTGGTCTCGACCGGCGCCGAGCCCTGGACCGTCGAGAACGAAGAAGCTGTCGCCCAGGCCATGGACGCCGTGTTCCGGCATTTCTTCAATCTCCAGAGCACGCGGCGGCGCATGGCGAGTCTGGAGTCTCGCGGCCCCGCGCTCGAGGTGGTCGAACGCACGACCCAGCAGGTCATGACGCATGGCGACGGAGACGACGGACGACAAGTCGCGAGCGGTTGAAGCCCGCGCTGCACGCATGCGCCTGCTCGGCGCGGCGGCGGTGTTGGGTGCAGCGTTGCTTCTCGCGAAGGTGCATACCGCGGGCATCGATCGTCGCTACGCGCCGCAGACGGCGCCCGGCACGATCGTCAACGTGAACACGGCCGACGAAGCGACGCTCGGATTGCTCGCGGAGATCGGCCCCGAACGCGCGCGCTCGATCATCGCGTATCGCGAAGTCCACGGTCCGTTCCGCAGCTTTCCCGACCTCGAGAAGGTCGACGGCATCGGACGGCAGACGACGAAAGCGCTGCTCGGCCGCATCCGATTCGACGGGTGAACCCCGGTCGATCCGCGGGCGGCATTCCAACGGTGTCGAGGGCACGCCGCGCGGGGCCGCGATCGGTCCACGGTTCGCACCGACTTCTTGCGCGCACGCGCTTGGCTCCGAACGACTGGGCGGGGTAACCTCGGCCCGGCGCGTGATTGCCCGACCGACCCGGTACGAAACTCGATGACGGAGGATTGCGGTGGAGGCTGAGGACAGACTGTTCGTCGCCATCGAAAAGGACGACGCGGCAGCACTGGCGGAGATGCTGAAGCGGGATCCGAAGCTGGCGAACGCACGGTCGAAGGCGGGAATCAGCGCCGTGCTGACGGCCGCGTACCACCGCAAGAAAGCCGCGCTCGACGCGCTGATCGCCGCGAAGCCGCAACTCGACGTGTTCGAGGCCGCGGCACTCGGTGACCGCGCGCGTCTCGAGACCGTGTTGAAGGCGAAGCCGAAACTGATCGGCGAGCGCTCGCGCGACGGCTTCACCGCGCTGCACCTCGCGTGCTTCTTCAAGCGCCTCGACGTCGCCGAGTTCCTGCTCGATCACGGCGCCGATCCCGACGCCGTCGCCGACAATCCGAGCGGAGTGACACCGCTGCATTCGGCCACCGCCGCGCGCAGCAACGAGATCGTCCTGTTGCTGCTCGAAAGCGGTGCCGACCCGAACGCGCAACAAAGCGGCGGCTTCACGGCGCTGCACGCCGCCGCGATGCATCGCGATCTCGAGATGGTGCGCACGCTGCTGCGCTTCAAGGCCAAGGGCGACGTGGCATCGGACGATGGCAAGACCGCGCAGAGCCTCGCGGAGGGCGCCGGCGCCAACGAGATCGTCGCGCTGATCGCCGAACACGGCGTCGGCTGAAACAAGCCGACGCGTCGCGATCCACGAGCGCGACGCGTTCGCGCCCAAAGGCGAACGCGCTGCCGTCTTCGGGCCGCCGCTCAACAGGCTGTCAACTCGTCGCGACGAGTTCCTCGAGCCGTCGCGCGAAGCGCTTCGCCTGCCCGGGCCATTTCGTGATGCGCGCGTGCCGGGCCAGGAACAGCATCTCGTGAGCCCTCGACGTCGTGTCGATCTCGGCGCGCAGCGGAGTGCTCGCGAGGCTCCGATACGCGCTCGAGAACGCCTCGAACGCCGGCACGTTCCGATCGAACAAGTGGTGGCGCACGCGCGCCAACTCGTACGCGGCCGAATCGAGCCGCACGTCTTCGACGTCGATCGCGGTCGCGCACTGCGCGTCGACGAGCACGTTCTTCGGCCCGACGTCCCACAGGCACACGCGCGGCACTTCTGCAGTGAACAACGTGCCGGCGTCGTCGCGCTCGCGCAGCGCGTGCAGAGAGCGACGAACGAGCGGATCGTCGTGCTCGAGCTCGATGCGGAGTCGCTTCGACGACCGTGCGCGCAACGCGTCGCCGTCGCTCATCTCCGTGGAGTTCGGGAGCGCGCGCGGATCCGCGTCATGCAGCGCGACGAACAACGCGGCCACGCGCGGCGCGGCCAGGACCGGATCGTCGAGTCGCGTGACCGCGACACCCGAGCAGAACGCGTCGATCGCGAGCGCGAACCCCAACCGCAAGCGGTCGAAGAAACCGGTGCGCGCGAACAGCGTCTTCGGCGTCGCGACGTTCTGCGTGCGCAGCGCGTCGGCCACCGCGATGCGCGCCGCGAGGTGATGTCGATCATCATCGAAGCGCGCGATGTGACGCAAGCCGTCCGCACGGATGAGGACGTAGACGAAGCCGTGGCCGAAGCGCGTGGGTTCGAGCGAGAAGCGCTCGCCGCGGATCGCGATCGGCACGGTGCGTTCGACCAGCCGCGTGAACGCGTCGGTGCGCGCCACGCGCTGTTCGAGATTGCGGCCGGCATGGAGTGCGTCGTCGTTCACGCCCGCGAATCTACTGTCTTGCGCCGCGGCCGCCGCGGCCGCTGCGCCGGACCGGTCCGGTTCGGTCGGACCGAGGCGGCCCGCCGGTCCGATTCGAACTCGGCGGTTCGCGGAACCCGATTTTTTCGCGGCCTCCGTGCTTGCCGGTCGGGAAACTCTGACGCCATGAACTTCGACCTCGATGCATTCCTGCGCCAAGCGCTCGCCGAAGACGTCGGCAGCGGCGACATCACGGCGGAAGCCACTCTCGATCCCGCATGGAAGGCGCGCGGACTCCTGCGCCTGCGCGACGCCGGAGTCGTCGGCGGCATCGCGGCCGGTATGCGTACGTTTCAACTGCTCGACCCGACCGCGAAGATCACGATCAAGCACCGCGACGGTGCGCGCGTCGGACCGGCCACGGTCGTGGGTGAGGTCGAGTCGACCGCCCGCGTCGTCGTCACGGGCGAGCGCGTGGCGTTGAACTTGCTCGGCCGACTGTCCGGTGTCGCGACGTTGACGAGCCAATACGTCGATGCGGTCAAGGGCACGGGCTGCGCGATCGTCGACACGCGCAAGACCACGCCGCTGTTGCGCGCGCTCGAGAAGCAAGCGGTCGTGTTCGGCGGTGGCAAGAACCACCGCTTCGGCTTGTTCGACCAAGTGCTGGTCAAGGACAACCACATCTTCCTCGCGCAAGCGACCGGATCGCACGAGCGCATCGCGGCACTCACGCGACAGATCCGCGCGCAGGTCGGGCAGAGCATCTTCGTCCAGGTCGAAGCGACCACGCAGGACGAGGCCTTGGCTGCCGCGACCAGCGGCGCCGACTCGGTGTTGTTCGACAACTTCAAGCCCGACACGTTGCGCGTCGCGGTCGCCGCGGTGCGTGCGGCAACGCCCGGCAAGAAGCTCGTGCTCGAAGCGTCCGGCGGGATCAACCTCACGACGGTCCGCAGCTTCGCCGAGACCGGCGTCGACCGGATCTCGGTCGGCGCGTTGACGCACAGCGTGAAGTCGCTCGACATCACGATGGACATCGATCGGATCTGAACGCCTCGGAATCCCCCGCGCTCCGCATCCCTACCGAGTGAGTGCGGGGCCAGCGACCTTCGGTTTTTCCTGACAGGTCCCTGACCACTCTCCCGCATGAGTGGAGTGCACGAGCCGGCAGCGATCCGCGACGAGGGCTCTTCTTCGTCCGGCGCAGCCTCCCGACCCTGTGGACTCGATCGTCAGCGAGTGCCAGGGACACGCCCAGGAACACTCCGTGCACGGACCCCGATTCGCGGATCTCCACGCGAATCGCATGGATCGGGTGGAAACACACATGTTGCACGATCGAGTCGACCGCGGCCCCTCGGGCCGCACGCGGGCTGTCGTCGCGAGCTTCGCTCTCGCGGCCGTTTGTCTCGCATTCGCTCCGCACGCGGATGCGCAAGTCTTCAATGAGAGCTTCGACAGCGTCGGTGTCGAGACGGGCTCCGGGCCGAGCGGATTGCTCGCGAAGGGATACGTCTTCCGCAAGGTCTTGGACCCGGGCTTCACGCAGGATCCGTGGAAGCAAGCGCCGTGGCACGGAGGGCACCCGCCTGCGTTCCAAGGCACCGGGTACCTCAGCGACGTCATCTCGACCGCGCCGTTCGTCGCGGGGAACTTCGTCGAGTGGATCCTCCTGCCGTCGATCCCGGGCCAGTCCGCGAACCAAGTCATCTCGGCGTACGTGCGCGGCGCCACGACCGCGATCTTCCCGTTCGCGGGTTCCGTGGAGATCCGTTACTCGCCGACCGGCGGGACGTCGACGGGCACCACGACGAGCAGCGTCGGTGACTTCACTCAACTGCTGACGTCGAACTCGAACGGCGTGTTCTCGGGCTGGGACCATCTCCAAGTTCCGATCCCCGGCACCGGCCGCCTGGCCATCCGCTGGGTCGGAGCAGCGCCGTTCAGCGTCTCGGGGACGACGATGAACCTCCTGCTCGACGATCTCACGATCACGGCGAACGGGACCACGCCGCCGCTGCCGCAGCCGGGACAGACGGTGCACTGGACTGTCGCGATGAGTCCGATCCACCTCGCGAATCAACAAGTGATCCCCGCGGGCGGCACGCTGGTCATCGATGCCGGCGTGACCGTCTTCTTCGACTTCACGGCGCCGTTGTTCGTCGGCCACGAGATCACGTCGAACGGCGGCCACATCCGCTTCGAAGGGACGGCGGCGAATCCCGTCGTCCTGCGTCGCGGGATCAACACGACGGAAGTTCCCATGGTCAGCTGCGGCTCCGGCGGGACGTTGTTCGGCAACTACGTCGACTCGGACTGCTCGCTGATCGCGACGTGGGACACGCAGTTCACGCTGCGCAACAGCGCCGTGTTCCGCAACACGCCCATCGATTGGGTGAGCCCGACGGACTCGCTGTACCAGGTGCCGACGGTCGCCGTCGTGAAGGGCAGCGGGCTGGTCGAGTCGTGCTCGTTCACGAACGCGATCGTCGACCTCGACGACGCGATCGTCCGCGTCGAACACAACGCGTTCGTCAACGCTCTGCTGCGCGTGCAGCGCCTCCCGATCGCGCAGCCCCTGACGATCGACCTCAACACGTTCACGCAATCGACCGCGAAGGCCCCGATCGAGCTCGACGGGTACGACTTCCGTCTGGGTCAGAACAACGTGATCGTGAACAACTTCGGCCCGGTCCAGTTGAACGGTGCGGGTCTGACTCGAGACAGCGTCGTGCCGGCTTCCGGCAACCTCGAGAACAAGATCCGCTTCAACGGCGCGGGTGGCTCGGAGATCGTCGGACCGCTGACGTTGCCGCCGCTCGCGGTCCCGTATCTCGTGACCCAACAGATCACGGCAGGCGACCAATACGACCCGCACATCTCGATCCTGGCCGGGACGACGATGGAAATGGGGCCCGAGGCGGCGCTGTTCTTCGAAGGCGTCGCGCGCATCGACGTGCTCGGAACGCCGGATGCGCCGGTCACGTTCAAGCGCAGCAACCCGAGCGCGCCGTGGATGACGTTCAGCAATGCGTGCAATCCGCCGCTGATCATCCGCAACGCGCGCTTCGAAGGTGGCCGCTGGGCGACCGGTGGTGTCGACACGCACTTCTTCGTCCACGACTGTGAGTTCGTCGGCAACGAAGAAGGCGTGCGCGTGGGCGACATCTGTGCGGCGACGATCGGCAAGTCGCACTTCGTGAACAACGGCATCGGAGTCCGCGTGCCGTGGGCGGGACTCTCCGGCATCGATCAAGGTGGGTGCTTCGAGTACGGCGCGCAGAACTACAGCTCGTTCGAAGGCAATGCCCAGGGGATCGTGGTCGAGCCGCCCTCGACGGTGACGTCGAGCATGCAGAACGCGTGGTTCGGTTCGCCGAGCGGTCCGACCACCGCGAGCAATCCGGGCGGGACGGGGCAGAGCGTGAGTGGCTCGATCGACGTGACGCCGTTCAAGACGACGCCGGTCGACTTCTCCGATCACCCTCCGGTCGTGCGCGTGAAGCAGCTTGCCGATGGACGCTTCTTGCGTGCCGGCGACAAGGTGCTGCTGCACTGGGATGCGTCCGATGACGGAGCGATCGTCTCGCAACGCCTCGAGTATCGCGGTACGCGTGGATTCGACGAGGGCAAGGTCGCGCTCGCGTCGATCCCGGCGTCGTCCCGCAGCGTCGAGTACACGATCCCGAATACGAAGATCCAGCGAGGCGAGTGGAACGGAGACGGTGGATTGGCGGTCTTCCGCTTGGTCTGCGTCGACGACCAAGGCCAGGAGAGCTTCGACGACTTCCATTGGCAACTCGAGATCGATCAGCCGCTCGCGTTCTCGTTCGCGACCGACCTCTCCGACGGCTTCCACGTCGGGGAGAGCTTCGACCTCACGATCTCCGGCGGGACGACGATCGAGTACCGGCTGTTCATCGACGACGTGCCGAACGATTGGCAGCCGCTCGGGCTCGGGGGCAGCACGCTGGGGGCGTCGAGCAACACGATGCCCGCGGTCAGCACCGACCTCGCGCGCTACGCGATCGTGCTCAACGACGAGTTGGTGTACAGCCCGTACTTCACGATTCGCCCGAACGCGTCGTTCGGCGATCAGGCGCCGCAGATCGCGTTGACGTCGCCGCCCGTGGGAGCGAGCTACTCCGGCGGTCAGATCGTCCCGATCCGCTGGACCGCGTCCGACGACCACGGTCTGCGCTCGTTCGATCTGCAAGCGAGCTACGACGGCCGCACGTGGCATGCGTTCGCGAACGACCTGCCGGGGACGACGACGAAGTACGACTGGCAGCTCCCGGCGAGCACGGGCATCTCGAACGTGCGCGTGCGCGTGATCGCGCGTGATCAGCAGTTCCAAGTGACGTCCGCGACGTCCGGCGCATTCCCGATCGCGGCCGGCGCGTCGGCGTGGACCGATCTCGGCAGCGGGATGGCTGGGACGCAGGGCATTCCGACGCTCTCCGGTTTCGGTCCGCTCACGCCGAACAGCGCGATCCAGTTGACGCTCCATGGTGCTCGGCCGAACGTGCCCGGTTCCGCGCTGATCGTCGGCTTCGCGCCGGTCGACCTCCCGTTGTTCGGGGGCTTGCTCGTGCCGTCTCCCGACCTCGTGCTGCTGCCGCTGCCGACCGATGCGAACGGCAGTTGGTCGCTCGCGGCGACGTGGCCCGCGGCGGTCCCATCCGGATTCTCGGTCTACTTCCAGACCTGGCTCCCGGATCCCCTCGGCGCGTCGGGTTACGCCGCGAGCAACGCGTTGCTCACCGTCTCGCCGTGATGCAGTCGTGAGGCGAACGCCCGTCGGAGAGGTCTGCCCCGGTGCCGGCAGACTTCTTCGACGGGCGGCTCACTTGCACGCGGGCTCGCGTGCGATACGCACCTCGAATGGCATCGGACTTCGCCGTCCAACCTCGAAGACGGGCTGCTAGCATCCCGCAGTCTTTTCGATCGAGGTGAAGCGCGTGGCGTCCTTGTCGGTGAGCATCCACGTTCCTGCCGACGCAGTGCACGTCCGTGCGGCGCGCAAGTCCGTCGAGTCGCTGCTGTGCGATCACGGCTTCGCCGTCGACCGCATCGCGAGCTTCGCGCTGGCGCTGTCCGAAGCGTTGTTCAACGCGCTCGATCACGGTGGTGCGGAGAACGGGATCGACCTCGAGGTCAACCTGCTCGCCGATCGTGCCGAAGCGGCCGTGGACAACGCTTCTCTGGACGCGGAAGCGCCGGTCGACGACCTCGCCGACCTGCTCGCCGAAGCCGGCGTCGAAGTCCCCGATGCGAACGTGGAGCGCGGTCGCGGACTCCACCTGATGGCGACGCGCGCCGACGAAGTGCGCTGTGAGTCCTTGGCCGACGGTCGCACGCGCATCGTGTTGGTGCTGAAGCGATGATCGCGCTGCCGCTGCCGCCGGCACGGCCGCGTCCGGTCCTGTTCGTCATATTCGCGGTCGCGTACGCCGCAGGCATCTTCGTGTTGTCGTCGTTGCCGGGCTCGTCGCTGCCGCAGCACGGTCGCTTGACGTCGTGGCTCTACAACCTCGCGCACGCGCCTTTGTTCTGCGGCCTCGCGCTGTGCGTCGGTTGCGCGCTGGTGGTGCCCCTGCGCGCGGATGCGACGACGCTGAGCCCGCGTGGCGTTCTCGCGTGCGCCGTACTGTGCTTCGCGTACGCGCTGTTCGACGAATTCCATCAGTCGTTCGTGTCGGCGCGTTCGCCGGACGTGCTCGATCTCGTGACCGACCTGGCCGGGATCGGCGCGGGCATCGTTTGGTTGCGTCGTGGTCTCGACGGATCTCGTGTCCGCACGGCTCTGCGTGTCGGCGCGTTCGTGGCGATGGCGGCGTCGTCGGCTTGGCTAGCGACCCGTCCGTTCGATGTTGGAGTGGGAGCATGACCGACGCCTACGAGAGTCCGCTGGGCGCGCGCTACGCGGGCAAGGCGATGCAGGCCTTGTTCTCGGCGAACACGCGCATCCGGACCTGGCGCAAGCTGTGGATCGCGTTGGCCACGCACGAACACGAACTCGGTTTGCCGATCAGCGCGGCACAGATCGCCGAGCTCGAGGCCCATGTCGACGACATCGACTTCGCCAAAGCCGCGGTCTACGAGGCCAAGTTCCGGCACGACGTGATGGCGCACGTGCATGCGTACGGCGACGTCGCGCCGTCGGCGAAGGGCATCATCCACCTCGGCGCGACGTCGTGCTTCGTCACCGACAACGCCGACCTGATCGTGATGCGCGACGCGCTCGACCTGCTGCTGCCGCCGTTGGCGTCGGCGATCGCGAACCTCGCGCAGTTCGCGCGCACGTACGCCGCGCTGCCGACGGTCGCATACACGCATTTCCAACCCGCGCAGTTGACGACCGTCGGCAAGCGCGCGTGCTTGTGGATCCAGGACTTCGTCGACGATCTGGCGCGCTTGCGCGAAGTGCGCGACGCGCTGCGCTTCCGCGGTGTGAAGGGCACGACCGGCACGCAGGCGTCGTTCCTCGCGTTGTTCGACGGCGACCACGACAAGGTCAAGGAACTCGATCGCCGCGTCACGCGCACGATGGGCTTCGAGCGCAGCTACGGCGTCACCGGACAGACCTATCCGCGCAAGCTCGACCACGACGTGTTGTCCGCGCTCGCGGGCGTCGCGATCAGCGCGGCGAAGTTCGCGACCGACTTGCGCCTGCTCGCGCACGAGCGCGAGGTCGAGGAGCCGTTCGAGAAGCATCAGATCGGCTCGTCGGCGATGGCGTACAAGCGCAATCCGATGCGCTCCGAGCGCATCTGCTCGATCGCGCGCTTCGTCACTTCGCTGGTCGATTCCGCGGCTCAGACCGCGATGAACCAGTGGCTCGAGCGCACGCTCGACGATTCGGCGAATCGCCGGCTGATCCTGCCGGAGTCGTTCCTCGCGACGGACGGCATGTTGGCGACGGCGTTGAACGTGACGTCGGGCCTGGTCGTCCACGAGGCCGTGATCGCCGCGCACGTCCAGCGCGAGCTGCCGTTCATGGCGACCGAAGAGATCCTGATGGCCGCGACGAAGGCCGGAGGCGATCGCCAGCATCTGCATGAGCGCATCCGCCAGCACTCGATCGCCGCGATCGACTTGGTGAAGGCCGGTGGCCGCAACGATCTGTTCGATCGCATCGCCGATGACACGGCGTTCGCGGTCGTGCACGGGCACATGAAGGACCTGACGCGGCCCGAGCGCTTCATCGGTCGCTCGGCGGAACAGGTCCACGAATTCCTCGACACGAGCGTGGCGCCGGCGCTGGCGCCGTACGCGAACGATCTCGGCGCGCACGGCGACGTCCGCGTCTGATCCACCTGCAACACGTGAGGCCGACGCTCGCTCGCGCGAACGTCGGCCCCTCGTCGTTCCGGGTTCAGGTCATTTCACGTCGGCGAGGTGCTCGTGCTTCGCATCGGGCTCGCAGCACGCGCCGTCCTCGCAGCACTCGCCGCCAGGGCAGCACTCGCCGCCAGGGCAGCATTCGCTGGTCGCGGCGGAGCGCTCGATGACGACGTCGTGCGGTTGCGGCTGCGCGCCCGGCCCGTGATCGCCGTGACCGCGATCGAAGATCAGGATGCGGTCGCCGTCGATGATGACTCGCGGGTGCGGGCCGGGTCGATGGGCTTCGGGTGCGGCCGCGTGCGGCGGTGCGATGCGGTATCCGGGAACCGCGATCGAGCCGTCGTTCGCACGCTGGATCACCTTCGGCGGCTCGGCCGCGCGCGGACCTTTGCCTCCGAAGGGAACACGCATCGCGCGCCAGCGCATGCCGCCGGGCACGGCGGCAAGACCGCCGGGACCGCCGGGCACGATCGTGCCGCGCCACTCTCCACCGGCTGGCCCGCGGAACGCGAACGCGCGCTTGGCCGGCTGCTTCGCCGAATCGCCGCGCCGCGCCTTTGCGACCTTGCGCGCCTTCTCGATGGCTTGCTTGGCCTTCGGGTTCGCCTCGATGCGCAGGCCTCTCGCGGCCTTGCTTCCCTTGCCGATGCTCGCCTTCGCCTTCTCGACCGCGGGCCCGTCGTCCCCTTCGCCGGCGGACTGCGTGACGAACATCGAGAACTCGCCGTCGCTTTCGGTGACCGTGAAGAAGTCGTCGGCTTCGCTTGCGGGCGTCACCGTCGTCGCGCCGTCGTCGGTCGTCGCGAACCACGTCGTGCTCGCCGGGCCGCCGGAGATCACGATCGCGTTCGTGCCATCGCCGGCGTCGATCGCGCCGAGGTCGCCGAGTTCGGCCAGCTCAGCCAGTTCGACGACTTCGAGGTCGTCGGTGTCCGCAGCGTCCTCGAGCTCTTGCGCTGCGGCCGCCATCGTCGCGATCCGCATGTCTCCGAACGCATTCGCTTCGAACGCTTCGGCCGGCGCGGACAACGTCGCTCCGTCGGATTCCATCGCCATGCCGCCGCCGCCCATCGCGGGCGGCTCGTCGCTCGGCGCGGGCTCGGCAGGCGTCATGCCACCGGCGCCGCCATCGACGCGAACGCGCAGCGGAGCCACCGTCGGCATGTTCGACAGGCGCAGCACGAAGCCGTCCCCGTCGCGCTCGACCGAGAAGCCGCGCGTGCCCTTCTTCGGCACCTTGATCGAGTGGACCGCCTTGCCGCTCACGACCTCGATCCCGGTCGTGCCGTCCGCGTTCGTGATCGCGCGGATCGTCATTTCTTGGCCGGGTGCGAGCTTGAGGCCGGGGCCCACGTCGGTGCGCTGCGCCTGGGCGACGCGACCCACCGCGCGCCGCGCCCGATTCATGCGCCCGGCGGGAGCGTTCTGGCCCACCGACGGCTCGTCGACTTCCGGTGCAACGGGCGTGCGTTCGATGCTGGGAACGGCAGGCGCGGCCGGTTGCGTCATCGCGGCGTCGACGCGTGCGCCGAGCGTGACCGCGACGTCCATCACGTCGTTGCCCCGCAAGACCGTGAACGTGACTGCGTCGCCGGCGCGCAAGTCCTCGAGCACCGAGATCAGATCGGACGAGCTCGTGATGACCGCCTTGCCGGCGCCGGTCACGACGTCGTTCGCCGCGAGACCCGCGGCCTGGGCCGGGGAGCCGTCGACGACGCTCGAGATCTTCACGCCGCCGGGCACGTCGTCGTAGTACACGCCGAGCCAACCGCGCTGTTCGCTCGAGCCCTCGCCTACGGGGGCGCTCGGGGACTGCCGCATCGGCGCCCGTGCCGTCGGAGCCAGCGGCGGCGCGTCGGTCGTGTCCGGGTTGGCGAGGGTCGCGGGCCGCTGCGCGAGGTTGACGACTGCGCTGATCGTCTCGGTTCCGCGCTTCAGCTTGACGGTCACGCGATCACCGGCGTTCTTCGCCGCCAGCGCCTGGAGCAATTCGTCGACGCTGCCGATCGCGGTTTCGTCGATCGCGACGACGATGTCGCCGGACTTCAGACCGGACTTCTCGGCGGGCGACTCGGCGAGGATCTCGTCGACGACGACTTGACCCCCGTTGTTCTCCGACGCGCGGATGCCGAGATAGCCGCCGGGAGCGGCGACGACGGCGGCCGCAGCCGGGCCAGCGGGGGTGGGGCCGATCGAGCACAGCCCGGCGGGCGCCAACAGGGACAGGATTCCCAACGCTCGGATCAACATGGGCTCATCTCCTTCGAGTCGCCGCAGCGCGAGACCACGACTGCGGCCGTTGCGGTGGAGCAACGATGCTTCGTGGACCGGCGGGCAGCACCGCGGGTCGCCGACGGGTTCCGGAATGGGGATCAGCGCAGGAACGCCTGATCCACGGGGCAGTGGACGGGAGGGTAGGCCGATTCTTGCATCCAAATCTCGCTCGCGGCCAGGACCGAGCGGGCAGGTTCCGAAGCGTATGCTCCGAGTCCGCGAATTCGACCGGCACGAGTGCTCGGACCGTTTGGTCCGAGGCTCGTACCGGCGCTTCGATTGAACCGTTGATCGACCGATGAGTCTCGGCATCTCTACCTCGTGGTTCGGAATTCGACCGCTCGGTGCGGCGGCGCTGCTCGACGTCTTGCGTGAGGCCGGTGTCCGCGAAGCGTTCGTGGCAGCCGAGTCCGCGCGCCCGTTGTCCGCGGCTCTCGGCGGCGGCCTGCGCGAGGCCGGTGCCCGCGTATCGGGGCTCGAAGCGCCGCTCGAAGCGGTCGCGGCCCGTGGATCGGGTCTTGCCGTCTCGCTGCTGTCGGCGTCGACCGAAGTCGTCCGTCACGCGCTCGGAGCCGTTGCGGCCAGCGTCGCGGATGCGCGGTCGCTCGGCTGCGATCTCGTCGTCGTCCGCCTCGGTGCGATCGACGTCGAGCGCGGCCGTGAGCGCGAGGCCGAGTTGCGCGCGAAGCTCCGCCTCGAAGGGCCGAGCGACGACGTCACGAAGATCGCCAGGGAACTGCAGCACGAGGTCGAGCGTCGCCACGATGCGTTGCTCGAACGCGCGTGTCGCGCGTTGTTCGCGGCGATGAAAAGTGCGCCCGACATGCGCTTCGCCGTCGCGACGCCGACGTCGCCGCTCGGCTTTCCGTCGTTCGCGACGTGTTGCACGCTGCTCGACGAGTTCCGCGGCAAGCCGCTCGGGTATTGGCACGACGCGGCGGCGGCGCGGACTCTCGAGAGTCTCGGTCTCGCGCCGGCGCTCGCGTGGAGCGGGGAGCACGCTGCGCGCGCTTTCGGCGCGACGATGAGCGACGTTGCGGGTTCGGAATCGAGGCTGCCGCCGGGCGCCGGAGAACTCGACTTCAAGGGCCTGCGCGAAACGCTTCCGGCGACGATCCCGGTCGCGATCGACGTCGATGCGCGCTTCGGAGTGCGTGAACTGCAGCAGGCCATGAGCTTGCTGCGATCGCTGGGGTGGGGGTGAGTCCGGCGGCCGCGACCGTGCTACCCTCGCCGCCCGAACTGGGCCACGCGAGGAAACCCCCGTGCACCTGTCCACGCACAACTGGATGCGCGCCGAGCCGCTCGAAGTCACGCTGAAGCGCATCAAGCACCTCGGCTTCGAGAGCATCGAGATCAGCGGCGAGCCGACGCAGTACGAGTCCAAGACGTCGCGCGCTCTGCTGAAGCAATACGGCATCCGCTGCTGGGGCGCCGTGACGCTGACGCTGGGCCAGCGCAACCTCGCCGCGGCCGATGCGAAGCAGCGCGCCGACTCCGTCGCGTACGTGAAGTCGGTCGTCACGATGGTGAAGGAACTCGAGGGTCACGAGATCACGATCGTGCCGGCGACGGTGGGCAAGATCGTCGCCGACGGCACGCCCGAGGACGAGTGGCGTTGGGTCGTCGACGGCTTGCGCGAGGTCTACGACTACGCGACGAAGTGCGGCGTGCGCATGGCGATCGAGCCGCTGAACCGCTTCGAAACGTACTTCGTCAATCGCGGCGATCAGGCGCTCGCGCTCGCGAACGCGGTCGGCAAGGACTGCGGCGTCTGCCTCGATATGTTCCACATGAACATCGAGGAGAAGGACCTGCACGCGACGATCCGCGCGGTCGGTTCGAAGCTCGTCGATTTCCACGTCGCCGAGAACAATCGCCTCGCGCCCGGCATGGGGCGCTTCGATTGGGCCGCGGTCGTGAAGACGCTGAACGAGAGCGGGTACCAAGGCGCGCTGACGCTCGAAGTCGTCGCGCCGGTCGATCGCACGCCGGTCAGCCCGTGGCCGAACCAGGTCGAGAAGAACCCGGTCGACATCTCGCCCGAGCAACTCAAGTTCATCCAGGACCACGGCAGCAGCCTGTTGTCCGAGACCTTCTACACGATGCTCTACGAGACGTCGGCGAAGACGCTGTTGCCGCTGATCCGCTGAGGATCGGCCCAAGCTCGAAGGACGCGCATCGCGCATGAAGATCACGCACGTCGAAGCCGCGTGGCTCCACGTTCCGCTCGAGGCCGCGGCGCAGCACGTGTCGGACTTCGGGCGCATCACGGCGTTCGATGCGGTGCTGGTGACGATTCGCACGGACGCCGGACTCGTCAGCTACGGCGAAGCGAAGCCCGCGGTCGGAAGCGCCGGTGATGCGTCGGCGATCGTCGCGATCGTGCGGAACGAACTTGCTCCGGCGCTGATCGGTGAGGATCCGGGCGACATCGGGCGGCTGTGGACACGCATGTACAACGGCTCGCGCGCCGGGCTCGCGCAGCGCTTCGGTCGCGCGATGCCCGTGCTCGGGCGGCGCGGCATCCATGTCGCTGCGATGAGCGGCGTCGATCTCGCGCTGTGGGATCTGCTCGGCAAGGCGCACGGGACGTCGGTGCTGGCGCTGCTCGGTGGCGCGAGTCGGCCGAGCGTCGCCGCGTACGCGAGTGGTGGTTGGGCCGCGCCCGATCGCATCGGCGAAGAGCTCGGGCGCTACGTCGGCGAGGGCTTTCGCGCCGTGAAGATGCGCATCGGCGCGATGGACGGCAGCGTCGCCGCGAGTCTCGAGCGCGTCCGCGCGGCGAGGAACGCACTCGGCGACGGTGTCGAGATCATGGTCGACGCGCACGGCACGTTGAACGTCGGCGCGGCGAAGCGCTTCTGCGCCGGAGCGGCCGACCTCGGCGTGCGCTTCGTCGAAGAGCCGGTGCCGTCGGACGATCGCGTCGGTCTCGCCGAGGTGCGCGCATCCTGTGCGATGCCGATCGCGGCGGGCGAGAGCGAGTTCACGGCGTTCGACTTCGCCGAGCTGATCGAACGGCGCGCGATCGACGTCTTGCAGCCCGATCTCGCGATCGCTGGCGGACTCAGCGAAGGGCTGCGCATCGCTGCGCTCGCGACGGCGCATCGGCTCGAGCTCGCGCCGCATTGCTGGGGCTCGGCGATCTCGTTCCAGGCCGCGCGAACGCTGGCGTGCGCGAGTCCGTCCGGCGTCTACGTCGAAGTCCCGATGGGCGGCGCGCCGCTGTTGCGCCAGATGGCGCGGATCGATTTGTCGCTGCAAGACGGCGCGCTCGCGGCGCCGACGGGACTCGGCTTCGGCGTCGAGCCCGACCTCGACTTCGTGAAGCGCCACACGCGCGGAGGCTCGTGATGTCGAACGAGTTCCACATCCATCACGTCAACGTCAACGTCGATGCGCTCGGGCCGGCGGTCGCGTTCTATCGCGACGTGATCGGCCTACCGCTCGACGCGACGCCCGACCAGGGCTTCCCGTCGCAGTTCTTCCGGCTCGGTGCGACGCAGCAGATCCACATGAACGAGATGCCCGACGCACGCGGCGAGCGTGGCCATTTCTGCATCTTCGTGCCGGACTTCATGGCGGTGTTCTTGCGCGCGAAGGCCGCGGGGGTCATCGAGACCGAGACGTGGGGCCGCGTACGCATGTTGCCGAACGGGAAGATGCAGATGTTCGTCCGCGACCCGTCGGGCAATCTGATCGAGATCGCGAGTGCGGCCGGCGCGACGATCGACCCGGGCTTGTTCGCGGATCCGCTGGTCGAGCCGAAGCCGGGCACGTTCCGCATGCCGCCGGGAACGCGCGGCGGGCACGAGAACGCATGAGCATCCTGTTGCTCGAATCGTTGCATGACGAGGCGGAGCAGTGTCTCGCGCGCTGCGGCACGCTCGTGCGCGCCGCGTCGCCGACCGAGGTCGTGGGTGACCTCGCGGACGTGCGGGCGATCTTGACGCGCGGGCGAGGGCGCATCGATGCGGCGTTGATGGCGCGCTGCCCGCAGTTGCGCGTCGTCGCGAGGCCCGGCGCCGGTGTCGACAACATCGACGTCGACGCGGCGAAGGCTCGCGGGGTCGCAGTGGTCCACGCGCCGGGCATGAATGCCGCGACGGTCGCCGAGCACGCGATCGCGCTGATCCTCGACGTCGTGCGTGGCGTGACGCGCTGGGCCGGAGCGGTGCGCGCGGGGCGGTGGAACGACCGCGGTGGATATGCCGGCAACGAGCTCGGCGGACTGACGCTCGGCGTGGTCGGGTTCGGCAACATCGGCCGGCGCGTCGCGGAGCTCGCGTGCGCGTTCCGCATGCGTGTCGTCGTCGCGCGGCACGGCGAGAAGGCGGCGGAACCGGGGATCGAGTCGATGCCGCTCGCGGAGTTGCTCCGCTGCGCGGACGTCGTGACCTTGCACACGCCGTTGACGGCGGCGACGCGCGGAATGATCGGCGCGGGTGAACTCGCGTGCATGAAGCCGACGGCGTTCCTCGTGAACACTGCACGCGGAGCGCTGATCGATCAGGCCGCGCTGAAGGAAGCGCTGCGGCAGCGACGGATCGCGGGGTTCGCGGCCGACGTGCTCGCTGAGCAACCGCCGGCGCAGGACGACGACTTGCTGCGCATGGAAGGTGTCGTGATCACGCCGCACGTCGCGAGTTTGACGGCGGGCACGTATCGCGCCATGTGCGTCGAGACGGCAAGGCGGGTCGTCGAGGCGCTGGCGACGGATCGGTGAAAGGCCGGCGCACGCCGGCCTTTCAGGCCTCCCCGGTCTCCCAGACCTCGCGGATCCTCGCAGGGCCGACCGGCAGGTAGCATCCCGGACCTTCGCATTCCCATCCTGCGCGTCCACCTCCGTGGCGCGCCGTACCGAAAGAGCCTCGACCATGAACGTCTTCCATTCGTTCGGCATCGTCGGCGTGGCCGCGCTGTTGCTCTCGAGCGCCTTCCCGTCGGACGAGAAAGCCAAGACCGACGCGGCGATGGAGCTCGGCAACTTCTCCGTCAGCCTCACGGTGAAGGACGTCAAGGCGTCGAAGGCGTTCTACGAGAAGCTCGACTTCAAGCAGGTCGGCGGCGACCTCGCGCAGAACTGGGTCGTCTTGCAGAACGGCCAAGCGAAGATCGGCCTGTTCCAAGGCATGTTCGACAAGAACATGCTGACGTTCAATCCGGGCTGGAACTCGGCGAAGGAAACGCTCGAAGAGTTCCAGGACGTGCGCGAGATCCAACGCACGTTGAAGGCACGAGGCATCGAGATCCAGGCGGAGGCCGACGAGTCGAGCGAGGGCCCCGCGTTCTTCACGCTGACCGATCCCGACGGGAATCCGATCCTGTTCGACCAACACGTGCCGAAGCCGAAGCGCTGAGCCCGCGGGGAGCGCGGCGCGCCACGGCCCGGGCCGTCGGCGCCGCGGCGGGCCGCGCGCGCCGCGGCCCCCGCCCCCCCCCGGGCCCGCCCCCCGGGCCCCCCCCGGGCCCCCCCCGGGCCGCCCCCGGGCCGTCACCCGGGCCGTCACGCGGGTGCTGTGTGGAGGGGGCGCTGCTCCGGCCCGTGACGGTGCGTCGCCCTGCGGTGCGAAGAGCGTGGACTCCTTGCTGCGACCTCGCTGAGTAACCCGAAGCGTTCGCCTGCGTTCGTGGGGCATGACACACCTCGAACGAATCGTCATCCCCGAACTCCTTCAACACGTGACGCATCGCGGGCGGAACCGCGCCGCGATCTTCCGTGATGCCGACGACCATCGCGCGTATCGAGCATCCGTCGTGTACCACGCGAATCGGAACCGCGTGCGGATTGCTGGCTACGTCGAAATGGACAACCACGTCCATTTCGGACTCATCGTCCCGTCGAAGGCAGCGCTGACGAGTTTCATCCAGCGGCTCCACTCGGAGCATGCCCGACGGATGAACGAGAAGTACGGAATGAGCGGACCAGTGTTCGGTGGCCGCTTCTATTCCGCTTCTGTCGACATGGACGCAGCTCTCGAAGTCGTGCGTTACATCGAGCTGAACCCCCAGCGGGCGGGAATGGTGGCTCGTGCAGCGGACTACGAGTACTCGTCCGCACGTGCGCACGTTCTTGGGGTCCGAGACGCGATCGCGGGCGAACTCTGGGAGCCACTCCGGTCGATCGACAACTACGAGGAATGGCTGCGCGAGCTGAGCTCCGACATCGGCGATCGTTGGGCGGCGATCCGTCAATTGACGCGGCGTGGGGAACGAATCACGAAGTCGTTGATCCTGGCGACGGCGGGAGACGTTCGCGCGCTGACTACCGCGCAGAGGTGATCTGGGACGAGAGGGGTCCGGCGTTCACGGTGTCGCGCGCCCGTCGCGACCCGAGTCGCCGGCCAGGCGACGGCCCGGGCGACGGCCCGGGTGACGGCCCGGGTGGTGGCCCGGGTGGTGGCCCGGGTGGTGGCCCGGGCCGCTACGTCAGCTTCAGCCTCGCTCGCCCTGCGCCGATCGTCTCGGCGTGCTCGATCGCCTTCCGTACCCAGCGCTTCGCGACCATTGCCGCGTCCGCCGGGTCGGCGCCGCCGATCAACAGCGCGAGTAACGCCGCACTGAGCGCGCAGCCCGTTCCGTGCACGCCGCCGCGCTTCGCGGTGACGCGCGGCAGCGTCAGCAGCGCGAAACGGCGCGCGTCGGCGTAGAGGTCGACCGCTTCCTTGCTCTTCGCGTGGCCGCCCTTCAACAGCACGGCCCTCGCACCGCTCTCGAGCAGCGCCCGGCACGCTCGCTCCGGATGCTTCGCGATCGCCGCCCGCGTCGCGCCGAGCAGCGCCGCAGCCTCGTCGAGATTCGGCGTGAACACCGTCGCGAGCGGCAGCAGTTCGCGCCACAGCACTTTCTGGCCGCGCTCGTCGAGGAAGGCCTTCCCTCGCGTTGGCGCGAGCACCGGATCCACGACGAGCAGTTCGATCGCGTGGGTGCGGACGAGCTTCGCGACTTGCTTCACTTGATCCGCCGACGCGAGCAATCCCGTCTTCGCGCCCGCCACGCGCACGTCGTCGAGCAAGCGAGCGAGCCGCCGCGCGACGAGCTTCGCGTCGATCGCATGCACCGCGTGGACTCGACGCGTGTCTTGTTCCGTCAACGCCGTCGCGACAGCGGCGCCCGACCAGCCGAACGCGGCGAACACCTTCAGATCGGCTTCGATCCCCGCGCCGCCCGTCGGATCCGCGCCGGCGATCGTCAACGGAATGCGGATGTCCAGCGCCGCGCGCCGCGTCATTCGGAGAACAGCCGCGCGAGCTCGCTCGCGCGCCGCTTCGTGATCGCGTGCCGGCGCATCTTCAAGGTCTCGGTCAGTTCGCCGGTCTCGATCGAGAACGGTTCGGTCATCAGCACGAACCGACGCACCATCTCGAACGGCTTGAAGCCCGCCTCGCGCGTCACGAGGCGCTCGAGCTCGCGCTGCACCAGCTTGCGCACTTGCGCGTCGTCGGGGTCGAACTCGACCGCGGCGCCGCTCGTCGTCACAGGAAGGCGAGCGACGAGCGCGTCCTTCACCGGGACGATCAGCGCACCGAGGGCCTTCTGGTCCTGCCCGACGACGAGGATCTGCTCGACCAGCGGCGACAAGCGCAGCGCGTTCTCGATCGGCTCGGGTTCGACGTTCTCGCCGCCGCGCAGCACGATCGTGTCCTTCGCGCGGCCGGTGATCTCGATGTCGCCGGTGGGATGGACGCGCACGAGGTCGCCGGTATCGAAGTAGCCGTGTTCGTCGAACGCTTTGCGCGTCGCTTCGCGGTCTTGGTAATACCCCGCGGTGACCTGCGGGCCGCGCACGTGCAGTACGCCGACCTCGCCGCAATTCACGCAGCGGCCCTCGGTGTCGCGCACCTGGATCTCGGTGTCGCGGATCGGCGGACCGACCGTGCGCAACACGATGCGCTCGCGCCGCCGGACGGCGACGAGCGGCGCGGTCTCGGTCAACCCGTAGCCGTTCAGGATCGGCACGCCCGCCACGTCGAAGAACGAGTCGATGTGTTCGGGCAACGAGCCGCCACCGGACACGAGCGTCCGCAGTCGACCGCCGAGCGCCGCGCGGAACTTCGTGAAGATCAGTTTGTCCGCCAGCGCGTGGACCGGCCGCAGCCAGAGGGCCAGACCGCCGGGTGCCCTGCCGGTGCGAGGATCGATGCGATCCGCCGCGCGCACGGCTGCCGACGCTCTCAACAACGACTTCACCAACGTGCGCTGCGCCCACGACCCGTCCTCGGTCAGTCGCTTGCGCGCTTCTTCGTACAAGAGTTCGTACAAGCGCGGCACGGCCGCGAGCACGGTGGGGCTCTCGCGCAGCAGGTCGTGCTTGAAGGTCCGCTTCTGCGTGTAGACGGTCAGGCAGCCCTTCGACAACGCGGCGTATTCGATCAAACGCTCGAACATGTGCCACGCCGGCAGGATCGACAAGAACACGTCGTCGCCCGTGAACTCGACGACCTCGGGGATCGCGCGGATGTTGTGCAGGATGTTGTCGTGCGTCAGCGTCACGCCCTTGGGCTTGCCCGTCGTGCCCGACGTGTAGACGATCGTCGCGAGATCGTTGCCGCGCAGTTGTTCGGTGAACAGCTCGAGCGTCGCGCCCTTCTGGCGCAGCTTCGCGCCGCGCTCGCGGACTTCGTCGAGCGACAAGACCGTGCGCGGATCGCCCTGTCGATACGAGCCGTCGAGCAGCACGATCGTCCGCAAGTCGGCGATGTCGGCGAGCGTCGGGGCGAGTTCGTCGAGCGTCTCTCGATCTTGCACGACGACGACGCGCGAGCCCGAATGCCGCACGAGGTAGTCGATCTCGGACGGCGTCGTGTCGGTGCCGCGTGGGACGTCGATCGCGCCGATCGAAAGGATCGACAGATCCGCGATCAGCCACCGCGCCGAGTTGTCGGCGATCAGCGCGACGCGATCCCCGACCCCGATGCCGAGCGAGCTCAGGCCGAGCGCCGTTTCCCGAACCGCATCGGCCAACGCTGCGAACGTCCACGCTTGATCGGGCGCGCCAGCCGGCTTCAGGGCCGTCCGCGCGGAGTGCCGCTCCGCGGCATGGAAGAACAGATGACCGATCGTGCGCACCATGGCTTGGTCCTCCGATGGTGGAGTCGGCGGCGAGGGCCACTGTATTCCCGTCCCCCCTCGCTCACCAACACGCGAGTCCGCGAAGGACGGCGTTCCGAACCGATCGTGGACGGGCTGCGCGAGTCGGCTCTTGCCCTGGCCGAATCGGTCCTTACACTTCCGCGCCTCACCACGCGGGTGTAGCTCAGTGGTAGAGCACAACGTTGCCAACGTTGTTGTCGAGGGTTCGATCCCCTTCACCCGCTCCAGACAACAGCACGGGGCTTCCGATCGTCGATCGGAAGCCCCGTTCGCGTAAGGGGTTGTGGCGAGCTTCGGCAGGACGTTGCGGCAGGACTCGGGACGGCAGAAGTCCCGACCCGCGTTCGACCCTGCCGCTCAGCCGAGAGCCAGCATCCGCTCCAGCGGGATCCGCGCCTTCTCGATGAGTTCCGGGCTCATTTCGAGCGTCGGCTTCAGCGTCTTCAGGCACAGCCACAGCTTTTCCAGCGTGTTCAGCTTCATGTGCGGGCACTGGTTGCACGCGCACTTCTCTTCGCCTTCGAACGGGCCGGCGATGAACGTCTTGCTCGGCGCCGCCTTCTTCATCTGGTGCAGGATGCCCGTCTCGGTGCCGACGATGAACGCTTGCTTCGGGCTCTTCGCCACGTAGCCGAGCAGCGCGCTCGTCGACCCGATGAAGTCCGCGTGCCGCAGCACGGTCGGTTCGCATTCGGGGTGCGCGATGAACTCGGCTTCCGGATGCGCGACCTTCAGGTCCACGATCTTCCGCTCGGAAAACGTCTCGTGGACGATGCAGGTGCCCTGCCACAGCTTCATCGGGCGGTTCAGCTTCTTCATCAGGTAGCCGCCGAGGTTGCGGTCCGGCACGAACAGGATCGGCGTCTCCGCGGGGAACGAGCGCACCACGCGCTCCGCGTTGCTCGACGTGCAGATGATGTCGCACAGCGCTTTCACGCCGGCCGAGCAGTTGATGTACGCGACGACCTTGTACTCGGGGTGCTTCGCCTTCCAGGCCGCGAGCTGTTCGGGCGGGCAAGCATCCGCCAACGAGCACCCGGCGTTCATGTCCGGCACGATGACCGTCTTGTCGGGGTTCAGGATCTTTGCCGTCTCGGCCATGAAGTGGACGCCGCAGAAGCAGATCACCTTCTGCGTGGCCTTCTTCGCCGCCTGCGCCAACTGCAGCGAGTCGCCGAGGTGGTCGGCGAGGTCCTGGATCTCCGAGTCCTGGTAGTAGTGCGCGAGCAGGACGGCGTCCTTCTCCCGCTTCAGGCGAAGGATCTCGGACTTGAGCTCCGTGGCAGGCGGGAGCTGGAGGGCGGGGGCGGTCGGGGTGGCAGTGGTGAGGGTCATGTTGCCGGGAGATTAACCCGGGATTGGCGCTTGGGCGAGGGAGTGGAGCCGGGGGAGTTGGTGGGGATGGGGTTTAGGGCGGGGGCGACGGTAGTCCGGGCTCGTAAAGCACCTTTTACCCTTGTACTGGGATCCGGACGCGGGAGTTCACAACCCGGCGCAACTTCGGGGCCGCTCAGCGCCCAGTCGGAGCATCGACGACCTCCAAGAACTCAGCCACCACGCGAACGCTGCCCTCGTCGTGGCAGGTCAACTCAATCGCCTTGAACTCATGGTTCTGTGGCTTCAGGGTGACCGTCACGTGTCGCCAGACGCCGTCGTCGTCGACGGCTTTCGAGCTTTCGTAGCGCTTCACGGTGAATCGTTCGTCGGTCTCTGGATCTCGATCGTCGCGCAGCGCCACGAGCACGACGCGACCCTGTCGCGAGCCCGTGACGGGCGCCTGGAACAAGCAGTGCGACCCGTCGGGGATCAACGGCTCCATCGACCGGCCGATCACCTGTGCGACGAACATCCCTGGTCGCAACGATCGACGCGAGTCGATGGCAACCCAGTCCCACTGTCCATCCTCGATGAATTGCGGATCGCCGAAGCCGCCGGCCGCCGCCTTTAGCGGAACGAGCGGCACGCAAGTCCGGTATCGATCGGGTTCACTCGGGCTCTCGATCCGGATACTCGACGCCCTGTGCGAAGGTGAACCCGACCTGGCCCGTTCGTACCACGTGCGATCCGCAGCCAACGAGGCCTTCAGCGATGACCGCCCGAGATACCCGGCGAGCTTGCGGAAGTGCCGCGTCATTGCGTCCGGATCATCGAGCTCGACGGCAGAGATCTCGATGACCTCCCATCCGTGATTCCGGAGCCACGATCGGATTCGCTGATCTTGCTCGCGCGTCTGGGCATTGCCGTGCAGATGACCGCTCAAGCCGTCGAGGTAGACGCAGATTCCCTCGTCGGGGCCGTGATCCTCATTGCGGTAAATCACGTCGGGGGTCGTCGTGCCGATCGAGCGGTCCAGCCGAACCTGCTCATTGCGGAGGCCGTCCTCGAAACCGGCTGCTGCGAGCAGGTGTCGCAAGCGCCTCTCGCTCTCATTGACGGGTTGCCCAGCATCGCGGGACGGAACCGTAGGCTGTCGCTTCGGGATCTCGTGGTCTGCCCGAGCGGTCCGACCCCACGCATCGAGACACTGCAGCGCGACCTTGCGATCGAGATGCTTGTGATAGAAGCCGTTCCGAAACGTCTGCAGGCAGTCGATGCACGAACCTGTACACGCCGACGGGCACTTCTCCACGACCTCGCGTGCCGCGGCGACAATCTCCGTGAACCGCTCACACAATTGATCCAGCAGGCCAGAACCGCCAGGCATGGGGTCCCACAGGAGGGCATCCACGTCGTCCCGATCGACGTGACCGATGACGAGGACCTGGAGATCTTCCATGTGCATGTCGAGCACGTGGGTCGCCGCGAAACGGATCGCTTCGAGCACGCTGAACGCCGTGGCGTGATTTGGGCACGCTGGCAACGAAAGTACGTCGGCTACGACATCCGCGTAGAACCCGACCGGCGTCACCTTGCGCCCGCAGCGCTCGAGGTGCCCTTCGGCGAACTTGCGCCGCTGCTCGTCCGTGGAAAGAGGCGACACGCTCTGGCCGCAAACGGTGCATACCGGGTAGCCGAAGCGATCGGGGCGCGTGAGGCGCTCAATCGCGGCGCTCGCGCCGACGTTCACGAGGCGCAGGCGTACGCCGTGGCGGTGATGCATGGCCTGCGGTCCCCAGGCATACGCGACTCCGCCTTCGTGTTGCTCACGCTCCATCCCGTAGGTGGCCACCCCCATCTGAAAGCGAAGCTCTTCTTCGTCGGAGATGTGGGACTGGTGGACGAGGTCCACGTCGCAGACCGCGATCGCGGGGAGCGCCGTGGATCCGAGCGACGACGTCGTCGATCCCGCAGTCGTCAGCTTCACTGCTTGGCGTTCCGTCGAAACCTCGAAGTTCGGGATCTCGATGCGATGCTCGTCCACGTCGCGATGAAAACGCCGCGCTACGAAACGGTTGCCATTCGCGTAGATGAGGTTTCCCGGTACGTACTCGCGGAGCGCGACGCTCGGCGGCCGCGGCAAGGCGAACTCCATCGCTCCCATTCGCCAGAACGGAATCTCGGCCGTGCCGAGCACCGAGCCGACCTCGAGTCCGTAACCAGGCAGGAACCCTTCCGCGGCGAGGACGCCGAACGTGTTGACGTCGTCGTAGCCCTCGGCCTCGCGGCGCGATCGGCGCGCGGTTCCTTTCAGACGCTTCAGCAGCCCATCGCACCGCCGGAACAGCGCTTCATCTTCTGGCTCCAACGTTCCGTGTTGCTCACGCAAGCGATTTAGTCGCGTGATCTGCGCCAGCGCCCACTTCAGCCGCCCGCTAAGTCGTGCGACGACATCTTCGAGCCGGCCCACCATGAGTGAGACGGTTTCACGCAAGACATCCGGCTGGACGACGCTCGCCGCATCGGCGGGCCAGCCCTGCGTGAACACGCAAACTACGTAACTGACAAGATCTTCGAGGTTCCGCGTGACGAGTTCTCGCAGCGGCGTGAAGTCGAATGGCTGGCTGCGGATCGTGCCGCCATCGAACAGGTAGACCGACACCTGATTGGGGAGGCATGCCTTCAGCGTGTCCTCGATCGAGGCCCGTTCGGATGCGGGGCGGCGAGCCTCGCGAACGTATTGATGGAGTCGTGTGATCACCGACGCATGCACGTGCTTGGCGACCATCAGTTCGTTTCGCAAGTTGAACGCAGGCGGATCGACGCGCCCGGCGAGCAGCTTCAGCGGGTCCGCGAAGTACGCGCGATCGTGCGACACCGGGCGGCAGTACGTCAGGTTCACTGCCATGCGATGCCGTCGGCCAGCCCGCCCGGCACGCTGCCAGTAGTTGGCGGGTAGCGGCGGAACGTTTCGCATTAGCACGGAATCGAGTTGCCCGATGTCCACACCCAGCTCAAGAGTGGGCGTGCAGACAAAGGAGTTCACTGCGTCCGATTCGCCTTTGAACAGGTTCTCCAGCCGCTCGCGTTCGTCGTGCGGGACCATCGCCGTGTGCTCCTCAGGTCGGAGCATCGCGTAGCCCTCGTCGAGAACCGCCAAATCGTAGTTGTCGCGATCCTCGCGCACAAACTCGAGGTCGCCGTCGCAGCGCCACGCGGGGCACTTCTGCCGAGGCGTGCGTCGTGTCGTGCGCCGGCGACAGCTCTTGCAACGCCAGACCCCGTGGTTTCCCAACAGGCGGAGGCGATCGGCATCGACCTGGAACACGCCGCTGACATTGGGCAGCGGGTTGCGCTTCGAGCCCTTGAGTCGCACGGGCTTGAAGAGCCCGGCTTTCGTCAGCTGCGCAAACAAGTCTTCGAGGAAGGGCTCAACTTCGTCTGGAGGCACACCCCACTTCTTTGCAATCTGCCGGATCGTCGTGTCGCCGCGGTCGCTGAGCCACTGCGTGACGAGTTCGGGCTTCTCGTTCGGGTCACGTCGCAGCTTGGTACCGCATGGACCGCCAAGCTGCGGCAAGTAGCCCTGCTGGACCTCTAGATCGCCATCCATCCAGTACTTCGTGAAGATCTCGTGTTCGGGGTCGTGCAGCACACGCTTGCGGCGGAGATAGTCGAGAAGGCTCGCCACGCCGTCTCGCAGGTCTTCCGGTGGCATGCCGAGCTTGTGGGCCTCGGTCTGTATCCAAGGCAGCGCGACATCGAGACCTTCGTACTCGACCTTCATGCGTCCCCAAGGCTCGAGGCCGATCGCTTGGCGCGACGACAGAGTCACTTCGCGCAGCACCTGGATGCGCAGGAACTTCTTCCGCTCCTGTTCGTGCCGGCCGCCTCCACCCTCCTTGCGAAACGGCAGCCAGACTTCCGGGAGCAGGGCTCGGGACAAGGCCTCGTCCTGCTCGAGCACGTCATCGATATGGAGCGCAAGATCGCCGATCGACTTTCGTCCCGAGCGAAGCCCTTCGGACATCAACGCGCGCAGGCGGAATCGGCGTGAGTGGTCCTTCATCCACCCGGCTTGGAATGCCGCGTCCTGGCGGTTGTCACAGAACACGAGCAAGCGCCGGCGTTCGGCATGCTGCACCATGTCCTGCGCGAGCACGTGCACGTCCGCGACGTTCGTCGCGCGAACCGGGCGTGCAGGTTCGCGGTAGCGAGACCCGATGCGTCGACCTGTAGTGCCACACGACAGGCAGCTCGTCAGCACTCCCAGGTTGTCCTTCTTCTGTCGCACCGCGTAGAGCACGACCCGAGCCTCGACTTGACCGCAGTGCAGACAGCGCGAGCCCGCTTCACGATGCGCTGCACCGCAATGGCGACAGACATGAAGTGTCGCGGTGCGATCGTGCTCCTCCATGTCGTCGTCGTCGCTTCCGCCAACGATGCGATCGACGAGAACGACGCGACAGCCGCCGCGGGACTCATCGAGAGGCTGCCAGTACGCCGTGTCGCCGGCGGCCTGGCCGCGCCCAGGCAACTTGCCCGAGAACTCGAAGTCCTCGAGAAAGGCGACGTAGTAGTGCTGGCCGCACGTCGTGCACGTCGTCACGGGAAAGTGAGCGTGCTGCTCGCCGCCATGGGCGATCTCGTCCTCGGCTGCGAGCCACAGCTTGGGTTCAGCCGCTCCGTCGGGAAAGCTCACGACGGCGCCGCCGATCCCGCGCACGAACCCGTGGACGACCGGGCGCAAAAGTGGTCGGCCGTCGTGACGAGCCGCGGCCCCGAGCGCGAGCCAGCAGAGAACCTCGGCCTCGGTGACGGTTCGACTCACGCACTTCGAGACTTCGACCGCGAGTTCGTCGAGGCGCCGCGGCGCGACCAGCAACTCGCTGAGCTGAAACGCGAGTTCTTGCCTCGACAGCGATGAGTGGAGTCCCGCGGTCCAATCTCCGTGCGGCAGGGTCTCACCGCAAAGGTCGCGGTATGCCGTCCGCACGGCCGCTCCCGTGTTGTCGCTCGTGTCAACCGCGCGCACGCAGTCGTTCAGCAGGTCGGCCGGGTCCTTCTTGGGTAGGGCACACAGCGTTCGGGCGCTGGCCCAGACTTGCGGTTCGTACGCCTCGCCGACCGTCGTCACGGAATCCGCGGGAACGCCGAAGAACCGTGACGCGAAGTCCCGAGCAGCATGGGGATGTCGCGGATCTGCGATCGTCGCCGATGTGGCGATGCAGACGGTGTCTTGCGCGCCGCGTCCGCAGAAACTTCGCAAGCGGCGGATCAAGCACGCGGTCTCGGCGCCCTGCGCGCCGGTGAACGTATGCGCCTCGTCGAACACGAGGAAGTCGAGACGCGCGTCGGCGAACAGCTCGACGTCGCGCTGGCGTGTCAGCAGCAACTCGAGCTGCTTGACGTTCGTGAGCAGGATGCGCGGCTGCTTTCCACGCGTCCGCATGATCTCGCGCGAGCAGACTTCCTCCGGCGGGTAGACCGTTTCGCTGCGCTTCTCTTGCCGCACTTTCTCGACGGCGGCCTCGTAGTCGGCGCGCGAGGCACCGACGGGAAGTCGAATGCCGGCGACGTCGCTGTCCAGCTCGGGTGTCTTACCGACGTACATGCCGAACGGAATGCGCGTTCCTGCGAGCAACGAACGCAAGCGCTGAAGCTGGTCTTCGGCCAGCGCATTCATCGGGTAGACGATCACCGCGCTGATCCCAGCCGGCGCATCCGCGTCGCGAAGCGCGAGGCACTTGCTCACGATGGGGTAGAGAAAGCACTCAGACTTGCCCGAGCCCGTTCCCGTAGAGACGAGCGTCGTTCTCCCAGAGTGAATCGCGCGGATCGCATCTTCTTGGTGGCCGTAGACGTTCGTGATCGCGGTCGGGATGCGCTGGCGCATGTGAGGATGGAACACGCCGTCGCCCACGAGAGCGTCGACGCTCGCGCCCTTACGGAAGGGACGCGACAGGCTGACGTACGGTCCCTTGAGAAGCGGTGAATTGCGCGTCTGATCGAGGGAGAGCAGTTTCCGCATCTGCGCGAGCAGCCGCTCGTCCGCGAACGGGTACGCCGTGAGCTGGTAGCGCAAGAAGCTGCGTACCACCTTCTCGGTGAACGCGATCGGGTTCAGTGCCATGGACTCAAGAGCTCCGAATCGCGTTGCCGGACCTTAACCCGCGTACAAGTCCCCATGGGCGGTCAAGCGCTGAAGAGCCAGGTCGAGTAGACGTTGATCGAAGATCTTCTGCTTTCGTTGTGCTGCGGTTCGACCGCCGGGCCACTCCTCAATGCCCTTCGCGAGGGCTTCCACGTTGGGCTGGCATCCTCGCTTGCTCAGAAGCCAGTCCACCGTGGCGAGGAGTTCCATTCCGAGCGGCGACTCGAATCCGTCGATCAACACCGACGTCCGATCGAGTGCTTCTTGGTAGGGCTTGGCTTCGTCGGATTGAAGGTACTGAGCAACGACTTTGCGCTTGTTCGACTCGAACCAGAGCGGCTCGAGAGGTCCCGCATCCGCCAATCGCTTTTCGCAGTGGAGGTAACTGCCGTCGAGTGCGTTGAGCAGGTGTCGCAATTGATCGGAATACGGCCCGTACCGATTCGCCGAGAAACTGAGCTTGAGTGGATCCGGCAGGCCGACGGTCGCGATGACCCGCTGGGCGAACCAAGCCAGCTTTTGCACTTCAAGGTGACTGCACTCGAGCCCGAGGACGCCATACCGGCGAACGAGCTCCGCGATCAAGGCGCGCGCGGGCGTGAGTTCTTCGACACCTTCACGCTTTGGCGCGTTCTGATAACGACCCGTCGGTTCGTACACGACGACGTCGACGTCCTTGAGGTCACCCAAGGCGATCTCGATCTCTCGCCGCACTTGGTTCCACTCGAGCCCGCCACTTCCGCATCCAAGAGGTGGCAAAGCGATCGAGCGCAGGCCCTTCTCGTGCACGACTCGAACCAAGTCGCGAAGACCCTCACGCACCCACTCCATCTTGGATGGATGACGCCAGTGCTTCTTCGTCGGGAAGTGGATGATCCATCGCGGTCCGAGCAAGTCGCTCGCCGGCGTCACGAGCATTTTCCCGACGCGGACTTCGCCACGCTTGCTGGCATCCATGTAGGCGCGAGCGCTGTCCGGGAATGACTCACGGATCAACAGCGCAATGCCCTTCCCCATGACGCCGACCTCGTTGACCGTGTTCACGACGGCCTCCGCGTTGGCTTCGAGCAGGTTCCCTTGGGTGTACCGGATCATCGGAAGTACCAGTTGGGCTGGACATTCAGCTTGAGGCCTAGCGATCGACTTTGCAATGCGCCCCTTACCTTGGCCTTGCGTCAACGGACGACGATTCCGGAAACGGCGTCGATCGGTAGGTACCGGTTGTCAAGGCTCGCCCTGTCACGTGAACGAGGGCTGCGAGCTTGGTCTCGCTCGACCTTGCCTGGGTCGTCATCGGATCACTTGAAATCGTGGGCCTGCAAGCCTCCCCCAGTCCACGTCTTCGAGTCCTGCTGGCGATTGGGCTCAGTGCCATGAGGCACCATCTGCGCGCTGGTTCATCTCGAGTCGACGGCGCGTCCAGTGCTTCTCGATCGCCTGGGTGAATTCTGCACGCACCAACTTTGCGCGCGCGATCAGTCGACCCGCCTCGTCGTGCCGAACGTAGAGGCCCTCCATCGGCTCGGTCCCTAGTCGGGATTGGCCGAGCAAGCTAATCAAACCCGGAACGTCATAGTGGCCGCGGGTCAGCTGCGGTGTCGTTGCCAGTCCAAGGTCAAAGGCGAGAGCATCGCGGCGCTCGGTGCTCCAGAACTCGTTGCGCATGCGATCAAGCACATCGAACGCCAGGAACCAATCAGGCAAGGATAGGTAGCGAACGCTGTGGACGGCCCAGCACCACTCCCCGAACAGCATCAAACCGGGCCGCAGCGCCTCTCGGAGTGCACTTGCCCGAGGCTCTAGCCATCGAAACAAGGGTTTGAACTGCGGATGGCAGGCATTGGGCTCGAGGTAGGAGCCCCGGTTCTGCGCGCGAACGTTGCCACGCGCGTCGAGCGAGAAGCCGACGTTGGCTCCGTCAACCTTTTCCTCGATGACGACCTCGCCACGGAGAAGTTCTTGCACGTCCGCGGTGGAAAGAACTTTGTCATCGCGTGGCTGGCGCCCACCAAGCCAGGCGAGATGAGGTGTGTGCGGGAAGCGGAAGAACTCAATCACGTCCGCGTCCTCTCTCGGTGCTTCGCTTCGATCTCCGTCGGACAAACGAAGTGGATCCTGACGCCATGAGTAGCCAGGGCGGCTCGCCATCCCCACCACTTGTGATCGAATGCCTGCAGGATCGGTGGTGTATCATTATGGGCTGAAGCCACCGCCAGGAACTTGCAATCTGAAGGGTCGTAACGCACCCCCGCAGGAGCTGTCGGGAGTTCCTTAAAGCTGTCGGGATCCTGAGGCATTGCAGTAATGGGAACACGGGTGACGCGCTTACCAGACCACTCGTGAGTTAGCAACCACTTGAGGAACGCGTCCCCCGGACCGGGCTCGCCATTGGCACGGAGATTCTGGCGGTACTCGCTGACGATTCGACCGCCGTCATCGATGAATACGTGCCCATATTCCATGACGGACTGAAGCGCGCGAGCGCTTGAGGCAACGCACGATGGAGGTGCACCCGGGTTGGCATTGTTCGCAGTCGTAGCAACGTTGGTATCGATGACGCAACGAAGGGGCAGATCAGTCACGGCTGCTTGCCCTGCTTCGCCATTCGCCGGGCCTGGGCCTCCGTTCTAGCCACGAGGTCGCCCATCTCGTCGCCGAAGAAGCCGGCCGGCCAGTTCTGGATATTGCCGTAGTCGTCGACCTTGAGTTCTTCAATTCGAGCGCGCTCTCCTTCGGTATGGACGAAATAGAGAGCCGCATCATTCTTCGAGAGCCCTTCGTCTGCGATGCGACGTTGAAGTCGTCGGAGGAAGTGCTCAGAGTGACTTTCGATGATGAACTGACTTTCACGGGGAACGGCGTTCTCCCTTGCGCGAATCGCATCTACGAACAAGTCCGCCAGCTCAGCTTGCACTCTGGGATGGAGGTGTATCTCCGGTTGCTCGAAGATGACGATGGAGCGCCGCGGCACATAGAAGCACTCGACAATTACAGGAAGGACTTGGCTGACACCAAATCCGACGTCCGTCAGCTTCACCAAAGGAAGCTTTGAGCTAGTCCGCACAAGTACCTCATATTCCTTCCGGTGCTCACCGAGAGCCTTAACCTGAAACTCCCGGATGAGTCCCATGGAACGCAGGCGTTCAGCTACGAGCTCGGCGAGCGGCTTGGTCTTTTGCTTATGCTTCCAGTTGAACGCGCGATCTCCCGCAGCGAGCACTGCTTCGATCGCACGGTCACCCTTGATGCCCACATGGTCTGGGATCTCGCCAGACCAAAGATACAGACGCTTCGGATACTCACGAAGCGGCCCAACATAAAATAGACTTCGGAGCATTCGCTCGAGCTGAAGAACAAGATCCGCCGCGAAGGCCGTATTTTGATAGTAGGCTGTGGCCTCGTCGGGAAATCCGTAGAAACGCACGGGCTCGGGGAGAGGCCATGCGCGGCCTGTGTGCCGAACTAGGTCGTACTGGGTCGAGGTAAGATCGAATTTCTTGCTGTTGTCCTTACGCTGCATGCGGAGGTCGAGGGTGGCCGAACCCTTGTGCGATAGCGTGTAGGTGAACTCCTGAACAACCGGCTGGTGGCGCTTGTCGGCATGGATGGTGACGCAAAAACTGAGCGCGTCACCGTCATGTCGAGTCTTCTTGAGTGGGTCGGAGATCGTTAGCGTCTCGCCGAGTGTCCAGTCCATCTCTGCCTCGAGAGGCAGATTCACGTCATGGTTGTGAACCGCGTCATCGTAGGTGCCCGCATCTATCAGCGTCCGACCATCTCCGAGCTGCAGGGCTCGCTGACGGTCCGACGACTCGGCCGTCTGCTTCAGGAGCAGCAGAAGCTGCGGGATACTCGTCTTGCCAGCACTGTTCGTGCCGAAAAGCACAGTCAGGGGAGCGAGGCGGATGTCGCCTGAGTCCTGCCAGGCCTTGAAGTTCTTGAGGCGCAGTCGGGTGATCATGATTGGTCCTATCTACTTGAACAGCTGTTGCTGTGCCCCGTTCGCACGAGTCGACGCCGACAGTCTACTGCCGTTGGGTTGGGGATCTGACGCAGAGCCACCGCGGCCGAGGCCGGCAAGAAGCCTGCGGTAGTCAGCATCGCCAAGCAAGTTGCGGGCGTGGAGGTGGCATTCGCGCCAGGACTCTTCCGGCGATTGTGCAAGCTGCCAGTCGTGAAAGCGCGGGCCGAGGCGAATCGCGACCGGTTGGTGTTCCTTCGCGCGTTCGTCGTGCCCGAGTCCGTAATCGGCTAGGCGCAGAGTTCCAGGGAGGAGCCAGCCCTCGCCGTCGTTTTGAGAGAGAAAGACCTCAATGCCGCGATCGCGGTCGCCACCGCAGGCTGCAATCTTCTCCTGGAGGTCGTGGAACGCGACGAGCGTGAGAACGGTGTGGCGAAGCTCGGGGTCTTTGTCCTTGTCGACGCGCCAAAAGCCCTTCGACTCCCCGTTGGCGGAACCGCGCGGCAGGTCGCATCCCGAGAGTATTGAGTTCAAGACTTCGTCGGATGCACCGAATAGTGCCGCGGCCACTGAATCGACGATTGCGCGCTGTCGCACCTGTTCCGACGGAGAGATTCGCCAGGTAGATCGCCACGAGTGTGTGTTCACCCGACTCTCAGAGCTCGACCAACCGCTTGCGAAGATTGGATGTCCGTAGCAGAGCGCGCGAGCATCCGAGAGAAAACGGCTGTTACCCAACGATATTCGCGGCGGAAGCGGCGCCTCTTCGATGATGAAGTAGTTCACGCTGAGCCCACACATCCTGCGCCGCATCACGTAGTCGAAGACGATGGAGTTGAGCATTACGCACAACAATTCCTGGCTCGCGCTTTCCAGCAAGAACAGCGGTACTTTGTTTCCGTTTGGCATCGGTGGCGTCACCGACGCAATCATCGTTCGCGTGTTTGTGGCTGAAGTAACGTCCATGAACGAGACGCGCGGATGCGCCGACCGGGCGAACGTAATCTGATCGACTCCAGTCACGAGCCGGAATAGTTCGCCGTCGAATGCGTCATCGCCTTCCGTTTCCTTCACTTGCTCGAGGTACGTTGCGAGCTCTGCAAGTTCGGCTGTGCGGATCCCCATGATGAACTGTGGCTCGAGCACTTTGTTGTCGGGAGGGATGTCCCGCCAAACCGCGGCGCGCCCGCTGCCGGACACCCACCCCTTCTGGCTGAAGTCGAACTGGCCGATCATCCGTCCTTCGTAGAGCGGCAGTCCAATCGCGGGTCCTCGCACTTTGAGCTCGATGGCCTTCTTGCCTCGGCCGATCTTGATGACCAGTGGCTTTCCGCTCGCGTCGGTGAACTCAACGTCCGCGATCGCCGCCTCGCGAATCCACGTATCCGCCGCACGCGACAGGATGATCCCCGCCGGAATATCGGCCCGCGGAATCGGCAGCGTGTCATACGGCGGCTGCGCACACTGCCTCTCGCCCGCCGCGAGCTGCTGCACCCCAAGCTCCGCCCACAACTCCGTGATCGGACGCCAATCACCCTTCAGCCACCGGCTGTACTCGTCGGGGCGGTATCCCTGCTCCTCCCACTTCGTGCGCGGAGGAAAGAGCTTTGAGTCGTTCGTCATGTGGAACTCGGTGGAGTACTTGATTCCCCAGCCGTTGGGTCCGTCGTCGCCGAGGAGCACCGAGTTTGCGTAGATCTTCTCGAGGATCTCGAGGTCGCGCTTCGACTGGATTTCGAGGATCGCCTTCGAGCGCGGACTGAACTGGTCGACCTGTACGCGTGTGTACGGCGTGGCGAGCGACTCTGAGCGTTCCCAGTCTTCGAGTTTGCGGCGCATGAACGCGGTCTGGATCGCTTCGGTCGTGCCACCCTTCTCGATGACGATCGGGTTGAACTTGAAGCGGCTGTCGATCTCGAACACCTTTTCGCGATTCTCGAACCCGAACAGCCATTCCCAACGACAGCGGTCGAGGAAGAGGCGGCGCAACGCGCCGGTTCCATGGTCGGAGTACAGGCCTGACGGAACGATGAAGCCAAGGCGGCCACCGTTGCGCAACAGCACGTGAGCTTGCTCGAGGAAGAGCTTGTAGAGGTTGAGGTCGGCGGACCCTTGATGACGAAACGAGTGCGCGGCGTCGGCGAATCCGACGGACGACTGCCGAATCCGACGCCACTTGTCGTGAAGTTCGACGTTGCCGTCGCGTTTCTTCGAGAGAGTGAATCGATCCGAGCCGTCTTCGTTGGCGTCGGGATCCCCGTACGCATTCGCCGCGTAGCTTGTGAAGTTCGACTGAGCGCGGAAGTCCCCGCTGTAGTCGAGCCATTGCGCTTCCGTTCGCTTGCCGGCGGTAGATCCGTCCGCGGCGGTCCGCGCTTCGTCGGCGAAGTAGTCGTGCTGCTTGCCGAGCGCTTCTTGCTTGCCGTAAGAGCGGTAGAGCGGATCGACGTTCGAGAAGAACTCCTTCGAGCTTGGCTTGGCGATGTCCCACGGCGGATTGCCGAGCACCGCATCAAAGCCGGCGCCCGTCTCGCGGAACACGTCGGGGAACTCCAGCTCCCAATGGAAGAACCGCTTGCGCGCCGCCACGCGCTCGACGACATCGGCGGTCGGTTGCGGCGGCGACGCGAAGGTGCTCGGCAGTGGCGCGACAGCGAGCTCGTCCGCTGGCCAGAACCAGCACGCGCACCACAGGTCCATGGCCCGACGTAACGAGCGGTAGCTGTCGCTGGCGAGAAACTCGTCGCGATAGAGACGCGCCCGCTCGTCGCTGTCATGCACTGAAAGGTCGTGCATTGCAGCAAGCGTGCCGCGCGCCTTGGCGAGTGCATCCGCGGGCGAGATCCCTGCTGGGGTGTAGAGGCGCACCTGCCCGCGTACGACGTCGGCGAGATCGGTGGCCAGTTCCTTCACGAAGGCCTTGATGGCTTTCGTTCGCGCTTCTTTTTCGAAATGCACTCCGTTCGCGTGGCTCTTGTCGCCGCCTTCGCGGTTCTTCCACGCCATCACCGGATAGTGCTGGAACTGGTCGAACCACGCGCCGACCAGGCCGTTGCCGCACTTGATCTTGTGATCGAGGAATGAGAACGGCAGCGTGCGGTCCATCGTCTCGATCCATAGAGCGAGCCGGCACAGCTCGACGGCGAGCGGATCGAGGTCGACTCCATAGATGCAGCGTTCGACGACATGCCGACGCAGGATCGCCTTCAGCCGCGGCTCGAACAGAGGGTCTTCGGGTCGGCATGGTTGGAGTTCGTCGCCCAAGCGTTCGGTCGGCTCGATCGCGACCGCAGGGGGGCCTTCGAGCAATCGAACGATGCCACGTTCGCCATCGGAAGTGATGCGGCCGTGGACGTGGAGCGATTGGTAAAGCGCGTCCGTCAGGAAGCGCAGCGCGGCGACGGGGAAAGTGCCCGAGCCGCACGCCGGATCGCAGACCCTGAGCGCGAGGATCTCCTCGGGGCGCTTGGGCTTCCATGCCGCTGGAGGCGCCATCCGATCGGGCATGCCGTCAGCGCCAATCGGCGTCTCATATGCGAGCGGACGCAGCGTGCGTTGCACGGTCGGGATGGCGAGGCCCGGTCGCGTATAGAACGCGCCTGAGCCTTTGCGCGTCCCGCCCCAACGCACGAGATAGCGCTCGCCGGGCAGGACGACCTTCGTGACGATCTGGCGTGCCTTGCGACCGATGGCCTGTTCGTGCGCGAGTTGCTTTTCCGGTGTGAATTTGCCCTTGGGCTTACGAACGAGCTTGCCCATGACCACGGCGCGCCGTGCCCAGACTTCGGCGCGTGTGCGCGTGGTTTGGCGTTGGTCGCGCCCATCGTGAACATGGGAATCGTCGGGGGCTTCGGATCCGTCCGGCGACTCGTCCTCCTCGGCGTTCGAATCGTCTGGCGCGTCGGCATCAAGTTCGCGTTCGTCGGTGTTCTCAGCTTCTTCGTCGTCGCCCTTGCTCGTGTCCTTCATCTTCTCGAGCAGGTTGGCGAGGTCCTTGTCGTCCATAGCTTCGAGGCGAGACAGAGGGAGCGCGGGCTGATTGCCGACCGCGAGGAAGATGACGGGGTCACCGCTGGGAGCGGTCTTCAATTCGAAGTCGAGCAGGCCTTCGTACAGGATCCCGATGTACTCGCTCGACAGGTCCGAGAAGTCGACTGGCGCGGGGATCCACGTACTGGTGCGTCCCTGGCGGATCTTCACGCGCGTGCGCGTGATGCGCTCGAGGAGTTGACGGACGGCGGCGTCCGAAATCGGCGCCAGCTTCGTGTCGAAGCAGGCGGTCTCGAAGACACGCAAGGCGCGAGTCAGATCGTCACGAGCTTCCGAGTCAGCCAGCGCGAACAGCTCGCCGCCGTAGGCCGGAACCGGCAGGCCCGGATGGTGCGATCCTCTGGCCACCAGGTTGAAGAGCGACAGGATGCGCGGCCATGCGTGATCCGAACGCGCAAGTCGGTTTCCGCCTCGCGCGGCAACGGTCTCCAACTCGTCGAGGAGTCCACCGAGGCCGTACGAACTGTGATAGATCGCGTTGTCGCGCGGCAGCAGTTCGCGCGACTCGGCGAACAGCACGACCACCATGCGCATGACGACGCGGCACGCGGCGCGGTAAATCTCGGCGGGTTCAACGTCGGCGCAGCGTTCGTTCAACGCGTCGCTGTGCGCCTGGACGAGAAGCTCGACGGCTTCGCGGACGCGCTCGCCAAGGACGGCCGAGAGTTCCGCCTGCCCTTTGCGGCTGTCGAGGATCGCTTGGAGCAGGGGCGAAGGCGCGTCCTTGCCGGCGTCAGTCCAGAGCGCGGGAGCGAGCAAGGTGCGCAGCGCGGTCAGTTGCGGCGATAACTCGCCCTCGGCGAACCACAGGTCGACGTCCCACTCGCACCAGGCGTCGAAGTCGAGTCCGGCAAAAATGAGCCGCCACTGCCTGCCGTTCGTCAACAGCGCGAGGCGTTCCGTCCCGGCGCGGAGCCATTGCACGACTTGGCTTGCGGCCTTGCGGCCTCGACCGATTCCGATGCGAGGCTCGTCGTCGTAGAAGACTGGGAGTATCCCGCCGCGATGCGCACGCCAAATCTGACGCGGCCGGATCACTTCGCTCGTCAGCGCCGTCCGGCTCCATTCGGACCCGACGTGCGATCCGCGTGCCCACGTCCCGTGGGTTGAGGTGAAGTCGCAGACGTTCTCGAGCACGAACGTCACGAACGCCGGAACGTCCGCGCTGCCGTCGAGCACGGCGCTTGCCTGTCGCCGCAACTCACGCTCGTAGAAGAACGGGAGCGGCGCAGGGACGGCATCCGCAAGCCTGCTCAAGCGCGGCGGGTCGAGCAGAAGCCCGCCGTGCCGGAGCAGGTCCCAGCCTGTAAGTCGTTCTGTCATCGCGAGTTCTTCGCTTTCCTGCGCGGGCGACCGTCCGTCCCGGGGGCGGCGTCCATATTCGGTTTGGCCGCGTCCATATATTTGGACGCGTGGACATAATGCGCGCCCTTCTTGGCGCCGCGAAGCTTCAACGTCCCGCGATCGACGAGCCTTGCCAGGACCGATCGAGCCTGTCTCGCAGCAACGCGGCAGAGTTCCGCAGCTTCGCGCCGGGTGATGCGACCGTGCTGGGCGACGTACTGCTCGATCATCTGTTCCTGCTGGATTGGTTCGAATCCGCGCTGCCGGACGTACGCAGCCTTGGCGCCGAGCTTGCGATAGGTCTCCGCCGAGAGGTGGTACGAGCGGCCCTTCCGCTCACCACGCGCCTCGACCAGACCGACTTCCACCAGATGCTGCAAGGTCGAGCGAGCTTCGGTCGCTGACTTCTGCGTGCGGCGCGCTGCCTCGTCGGTCGTCAAGCGGCGCTCTCGCGACAGTTCGTCGAGCACGATGAGTTCATCCAAGCTCAGCGCACGCTTGCCGTGCGCCGCTTCAACGACCAGGCGGACGAACTCGATGCTGGATGCACCCCCCCAAAGGACGACTTCGACGCCGACATCGCTGCTGCGGTCGTACGACGGAGCTGGACGACCGAACCGGAGTTGCTCGTAGTAGATCGTGTCGATCCCACGAGCGGTTCGCTCGACGAGCCCCACGCGCTTCATCGCGTCGGCCAGTAGCGGATTGCGTGCTCGTGGCGCGGTCACCAGCAAATTGTCGAGGCGCACGCCCTCCGGGAATCCGCCCGGATTCGAAATCGAGATGTGATCGACGTGCCACTGGATAAGCACGGCACCGAGACGGCCGTAATCGCGGTGGATGGCCGCATTCGCCAACGCCTCGCGAAACGCGAGCGGGGAGTAGTCGGGTACTCCGATGCGAAAGAGCCCGTCGATGATCTCTTGTTCGCGGTTTCGCGCGCGAAAGCGTGACTCGATCTCCTCGAGAACGCGCAGCAACGGCCAGCGGAAGAAGTCGTTGACGACGACTCGCGTGCCTTCGAGGACTTGAAAGGCGACTTCGTGAGTTGGGAAGTGCGAGCGCAGCGCGGACTCGCGGCCGAAAAGCAACAGGCCCAGGCGCGTCAAGACGGGTCGGCCGCTTCGCGTATCGACAGCGTTCAACGCTTGCGCGAGCTCCACGTCCGCGAGATTGAGAAGGCTCTCATCACTTCGGCCTTGGTTTTCGCTCACGCGTCGGCGAAACCGCTCGAGTTCGAGCAGATCGATGTCGTCCCAGCCCGCGCCTGGAATCGCTGCCGACAGTGGGTCGAGCGCACCGCGGCCAGCCTCGCGCGAGAGCATTTCATGAAAATGGAATGGCACGCACGCAGGTTTGCCGTCGCCGCCAAGAGTGCGACGAACGTAGTGCCCGTCCGTCGTGCCGACCGGAGTGGCCGAAGTCGCTACTTCGATGGCCAAGACTTCGTGCGTCTCCAGCGGAATCAGGAAAGCGCGTGTCGTCTGCGGGGGAACGGTCTTGTTGGCGATCAATGCCTGAACGCGTTCAACAATCGTCTTGGGCTTGTGACGGGGACGAGCTCCAGTGACGCGGCCGTCGTCCTCCACACCGACGAGCAACCACCCGCACCGCTCGCCGGGTCGATTGGCAAGGCAAACGACGGCGTCCACCAGTTCCGAGTCGGAAAGAGGCGTCTTCTCCTCCCCCTTGAACTCGACGGGAACCGACTCGCCGCCGGCGATGATCGCTTTCAGTTCTTCCTGCGTCATCGGCTGCTCCTCGGCAGTCGAATCTCAACTCCGACAGGAAAGGCCTGAGCGGCGCTTGGCATGGAGTACCGCTTGGGAAGCAGGTGGTCGAGGATGCGCTTGCGCTCTCGATCGAGCTGATCACGCACCTCTTCGCAGTGTCGCTTCCGACGCGCAACCTCGGCTTGCTTGTCCGCGATGATGTCGTCGAGGTGCGCGACGCTCTCGAACAGCAAGCCCTGCCGGCGCTTGATCTGCAGCGTCTCGATCTCGCGCTCGAGTTTGGCCAGGGTGTTCTCGACGATCAGCGCGGACAACTCCCCTTGGCGACTCTTGTAGCGTTCGTCCTCGCGTCCGCGGGCCTCGACGAGCGCGCGTGCGAGGTCTTGCCGCAGACGCGCGGTCAATGTCTTGGCGTGAGTTCCCAGTGCGTTCCGCAGTTCGGGTTCCACGTCTTCATAGATCGCTCGCGCGCGTTCCATGTCGCCATCGTCGATCGCCGTTCCGCTGCCACGCAGCAGAATTGCCGGCTGGTGCGACAGGGGTTGCTGAAGCGCGCCGTTCACCACCGGAAATGCGATCGTGCGCACCCAATGGTGAAACGCTTCGCGCAGATCGTTGACGCCAAGCTCCTCGATGCTGAGCAGGACGAGTGCCTGCACTCCAGGCGGGACATCGCCGAGGCGCACGGTCCAGCGTGAGACGGCATCGTCCGTGCCGGGAAACCGTCGACGCGTGAGCGAGCTGAGCGCCTTCTGCATCATGGGGTGCGAGAGGTGCATCATCAGTACGTCGGGGCGCGGGCAGAACACCGATCGCTCGCCGATCTTCTTCTGGAATGGATCAGCGGTGAACGCCAGACGTGAGATCACGCCTCGCGGACCTTTCGGGCGACGGAGCGAGTCGTCGATCACGTCGGCCCAGCCGGCAAGATTGGGGTGGACGAGCTTGCAGCTCTTCGACTCGTCGCCGCATTCGAGTTGCGGACGGCCCGCGTGGATGGCCATTGCCGATTCGAGCGCGTCGCGAAGCGCCTGCGGGTCGAGGTCGATCTCGGCGGACAGGGCTTCGAGGTCTCGCTCCGCGGTCGATCCGTCCGACGACGTCTCGACCGTAGCGTCGGCGTCGATCTTCGACCGACCCCGCGCCAATTCGATGCGTCTGTCGAGGTCCGCTTTGACCGCGAGCACACTTTCGCCATCAACGAGCCGACGGTGCGTCGCTTCGTCGAACAGCTCATTGACCGAGCCGAGGTCCTCGCGAATCTCGTCCGCCTTGCGCAGAACGTGATCGAGGAACCGCAGGTCCTGATCCTCGTCGCTGACGAAGTGGTGAATGGTCACGTCGCGCGCCTGGCCGTGTCGATCGATGCGTCCGTTGCGCTGCTCGAGCTTGGATGGATTCCAGGGGCAATCGAAGTGGAGCAAGTAGCGCGCCGTCTGCTGCAGGTTCAGACCCTCAGCGGCAGCATCGGTCGCGAGCAGAATGCGGACCGTTGCCGTCGGGTTGTTGAACGTCTGCTTCACTACGTCGCGCTGATCCTCGTCCATGCCGCCGAACAACGTCAGGATGCGGTCCGCGTCGCGAAACCGTGTCCGCAAGCGGCGCGCGAGGTAGTCGAGCGTGGTCTTGTACTCGGTGAAGACGACGAGCCGTTCGTCATCGCGCCACTGAGCATCGGTGCGCAGTAGTTCGTCGATCAGTCGCGCGAGATCGTCGAACCGGGAGTCGCGCTTCGGGTCTTGGTCAATGATGTTGTCGCGACTGAGATCGAACCCGAGGTCGGTCAGGCTCTGATCGACGCCTGCGATTTCGACGCTGACATCGGTGGCGATCGCCTTGAGCCAAGCGCCGACGACGTTTGCAGCGATCGCCTCGCGTGACTGTGCTTCGCGGTCGTCGCCAGTGTCCTGGCGGACCGTGCGCTCGACTGCCGCGAGTTCCGCGTCGCTTGCGGTTACCGATTCGGCAAGTCCCTGCTTTGCGCGTCGCCACGACTCGGCGAAAGCCGTAGGGCAGCTCAGCAAGCGCTTGCCGAGGATCTCGACCGCGAAGCTGCCGGACCGACGGCGGCGCCCCTCGCCGCTGCTGACCAGCGCGCGCACCTTCTTGCGGAAGGCGTCGAACGCCGAGGAAAGAGCCGCTTCCGCTGGCGACAGATTGAGCAAGCGCGGGCGTGGCGCCATGCGCGTGCAGAAACGAGGGGGGCTCGTGCGCGCGTTGATCTCGCGTTTCAAGCGACGCAGGACGATTTGGTTGATGCGCTCCTTTTCTTTGGGGCGCAGCTCGTCCGTTTGGCTGAAGCGAACAGGGTCGAGAATCTCGAGCAATCCGGTGAAGCAGCGCGTGTGCCCGTTATGCGGCGTAGCGCTCAAAAACAGCCGGTGTTCGAACTGCGGGGCGATCAGTCGCAGCATTCGACAGAGGTCACTGTCCTCGCCGAACGCCGACGGCATCAGGTTGTGGCACTCGTCGACGATCAAGAGGTCCCACGGAAGGTGGGGCGAACCCTCCGGTGTGCGGCAGGCCGCGAGAAACTGATCGCGAACGTCATCTTGCCGAAGGTAGTGGTACGAGGCGATGATGCGGCTTGACGACCGCCATGGGTTCGCATCGATTCCAAGCCGCTTGCGCAGTGCGTGCGTTTCGGCCCGATCGACGAGATCGAATTGCAACGAGAACTTGTCCCACATCTCGTCGCGCCACTGCAGGCGCAGCGAAGCTGGCGTGAGAATCAGGACACGCTGGATCCTGCGGCGCAGAAGCAACTCGCTGAGGATCAACCCCGCTTCGATGGTCTTGCCCAACCCCACGTCGTCCGCGATGAGCAGATTGACGCGCGGCATCCGCAAAGCTTTGAGCAGCGGAACGAGTTGGAAATCGTCGATCTGAAGAGCGGCGTGGAAGGGACTCGCGATTGGTGGTCGAGTCCAAGGAGCGGAGCCGTCCGGTTGAAGCCAGGGTGACCCCGCGGTCCAACGCGCAGCGCGGACGAGTGCGTCGAAATCAGCAGGAGGCATGGCTGGCGAATTGGCGGCTTGGGGGAGAGCGGTCGGTTCGAGGACTTCCGCGTGCGGCTCGAGCTCCCAGAGCAGGCGCTCCTCGAGCGGAAGCTGATCGTCCTTGTATTCGACGTGGACGAGGTGAAGGCGCCCGTCGCCGCCGTCGAATGGCTCGACTGCGGCGACGACACCGCGCCGATTGCGGACCGTGGCGAACATGCCAACTCGTGGCGTTTGGATTGGCGCGGCTGACCCCATGCTCGCGGATTCCCATTTGCGATCGAGCTCAGATGTCTGATGCCACGAATTCGACGGCGAGTTTCGTGCACGACGGAATCATACGGGTGGCGAGTGCTGGAACGGCAAGCTGCTCGGTCCGGAGCTTCGCAGGAAATCGGCAAGCTTGCCAGGGCATCAGGATCTCTTGGCCCGCGGGTCTCGTGCACAAGGCGGATCGCTTGGATCGGCGAGTAGGCCACCTTGAGCAGAGATGTCGACGCCTACGCCTGCTTTTGCTTGCACTCCTCTCTCGGGGCAACCGACTGTCGTTCGCGCGAACCGTCCAATCGGGGCGGTCGATTGCAGAGATGGTTCGCGTGTCATGGCTTTCCGAGCTCGACGTCGTCCAGCGTCGGTTCGCGACCGCCTCCGTGACCTACTCGGTAGCGCTTCGGAATGCGTGCGTGTACGCGCGCAACACTCACTTTACATGATGACGTTACTTGGCTCAGTCTCTGGAGACTCTCGGTATTCGCTCAGTGCTGACCCAGAGAATGGCTTAACGCCTCTTCGGGCGAGTGCGTCCGAGCCGTACGCGTAGTTCTTAAAGCGAGCCCGTATCTGAGAGCAGTAGATGGGCCAGCGCCTGAACCATGGTCTGGCGATCAGCTCGCTCCAGAAGTACAGAGCGGGCCAGTACATCTCCATGTACTTAGCGATCTCTGGTCGAGATCGCAGTTTGCGAAGGTAATAGGCGTTCATTCGGTCGATGTATCCAATGTCGACGCGAAGCTCCATGATGGCCCGCGAGGTGAAGAAGAAGCGCAGAGCTGACTCGAGTTCATCAATGACATCTGACTCCTCTCTGTTGAGCCTCATCGCTGGCGCGACAATTTGTTTGGTTATCGGAATGCGGAGAATGTTGTTATAAGTCTCGTCGTACTCAACGCGAAGTAGCACCTTCATGTGGGGCGCGTACTCCTTCTCAAGCGTGAGCAGGAACTCCGCGGCCTTGACCTTCTGGCTGTGCCAGTACTGGGAGAGTGCAAAGGCCCCTCCAATAATAAGAACCGCGTTCGATACGACATCGCCGACGCTGAGGCTTCCAAGCACCGTAGCCTCCTTTATTCGGTAAACCGCCTGTGACCTTACCGAGGATCTATGTGGAGCGCACCTTGTGGGCGGCTCGACATTGACGTGTCGCGCCGAACACGGCTCACACTGGGCAGATCAGCCCCTTATCGGGCACCCGCCCGTTCGACGGTTTACTCAAGACGTTGAGTAAATCTGCTCAACACGTTGAGTAAACGGGAGCGTCCGCGAATGCCCCGAATCCGCCCGCGCAGACCCTCACCCCCGCGTCACCCTCACCGCCCCGAAGTACGCATCCGTCTCGACGTGCGCCCACAGCGCCACGCGACCCTCGCCGTCGCCATGCTTGAGGTCGGTCACGACCAGGCACGGTTGCTCCGCACCATCGACGTAGAGCCTTGCCGTCGTGCCCTCGACCTCGATCTTCATCCGCGTCCACTCGCCCGGTTCGAGGTCGACGTAGGACTCGTACTTGCCGGGGGATTCCTTGCGCAGCCGATGCCACGGGAACTCGGGGTCGCACGTGTACTGCGTCGTGTGGTTCCGACGCACTTGGTCATCGCAACGCGCGTTCGTCGGGCGGAGGTAGAAGACCTCGGACCACTCGCCTTGCTCGCCCGTGCGGAACGCGAGGCCGATGAAGCCGCGCGAGTCGGGCGGCGAACCGGGGCGCGGCGCGCCGGCGACGTCGACTTCGATCGTGCCGTCGCGAAACGGTTCGTCCGTGAGAAGCGCCAGCATCGCTTCGTCGGTGCCCTCGGCCTCCGCCGTCGGAACGAGGTGGATCGCGGGTCGGCCGCGGTACTCACGCAGCTCGGTGCTGCAGCGCACGAGGGGGCCGAACGGCACGTCGTCGAGTTTCGCTTGCGGTTCCATCTCCGGCGCGTCGCTCGAGCTCGTCGCCGACGAGTGGTCGCCGTCGCCTTCCCGCCACGTCGGGTCGACGCGGAGGTTCGCGAAGTACGCATCGGAGCTGATGCGTGCCCACAGCGCGATCTTGCCGCGACTCGCGCCGTGCTTCAGGTCATTGACGATCAAGCACGGCTGCCGCGCGTCGCCCACATACAGGCGCGCCATCGAGCCCGTGACTTCGATGCGTACGTGAGTCCACGCGCCCGGTTCCAGCTCGACGTACGACTCGTACTTGCCGGGCTCCTCGTCGCGCAGGCGCTTCCACGCGAAGTCCGGATCGGATTCGTACTGCGTCGACCGATTGCGGAACACTTGGTCGTCGAGCCGCGCGTTCTCGGTCCGCAAATAGAACCGCTCGCTCTCCTCGTCGCGCACGCGGAACGACACGCCGACGAAGCCCTTGAACGCACTGGCGTTGTCGACCGCGTAGCCCGCGCGCCGCGCGCCAGCGATGTCGAGTTCGATGACGCCGTCCTCGAACTCGACGCCGGTCAGCACGGCTTCCATCGTTTGGTCGACGTCGTGCTCGTGCCCTTCGAGTGGAGCGAGATGCAGCGCCTGGCGCCCGCGGTGTTCGACCGACAGCGCGCGCGTGTTGCGCAACTCCATCGGTGTCGTCGCGTCCAGCGGGATCGCGGGGGTCGTCGCGACGTCCTGTGCCCGGAGGCAAGGGAGGGCCGTGATCACGACGAGCGCGACCGTCGCGAGCGATCGATCCATGAAGGCACGAGCTCCGAGTCTTGCGGTTGCGCCGAGCTCATGCGACATCGCCGAGCGGCGATCGTGGGTACGCCGTGCATCGCCTGGCGTTGGTCACGCTTCGAGTTTCGCGACACGAACGCGAATCGCCCACGAGCGACCGCTGCGACGAGCGTGACCCGAGCCCCTCAGCGCCCGAGCTCGTCCCGCAGCTTCTTCAATGCCATCAGCGCGTCGATCGGGGTCATGCGATCGAGGTCGAGCGCCTTCAGTTGCTTCGCGACGTCCTTCTCGGGCGACGGCGGATCGAACAGGCTCGGTTGGGCCTTCTTCGCGCTGATCGGCGCTCGCGCGCCGCCGTCCGGGGTTCCCTTCGCGATCTCGGTCTTGCGCAAGTCCGGACTGCTCGCCTCGAGTTGTCGCAGGATCTCGTTCGCGCGCACGAGCACCGGCTTCGGCACGCCGGCGAGTCGCGCGACGTGGATGCCGTAGCTGCGGTCCGAGCCGCCCTCGACGATCTGGTGCAAGAAGACGATTTCGTCGCCCCATTCGCGCACGGCGACGTTCAGGTTGACGACGGCGGGATACGTCTCGGCGAGCGCGATGAGCTGGTGGTAGTGCGTCGCGAACAGCGCGCGTGCCTTCACCGAGTTCAGCAAGTGCTCGGAGATCGCCCACGCGATCGCGAGTCCGTCGAACGTCGACGTGCCGCGGCCGACTTCGTCGAGGATGATCATGCTCTTGTCCGTCGCGTTGTTGAGGATGTTCGCGGTCTCGGTCATCTCGACCATGAACGTCGAGTTGCCGCGCGCGAGGTCGTCGGATGCGCCGACGCGCGCGAACACGCGGTCGACGACGCCGCAGCGCATGGCTTTCGCGGGCACGAACGAACCGATCTGCGCGAGGATCTGCAGCAGCGCGACTTGGCGGATGTACGTCGACTTGCCGGCCATGTTCGGCCCGGTGACGATGCCGAGTCTGCGCGTGGCGCCGATCAACGTACAACCGTTCGGCACGAAGCGCGCCGCGCCGCGCGTGTTCAGCAACACGGGATGCCGGCCGTCCTCGATGACCAACGCGTCGCCGTCGTCGACGTCCGGCCGCACGTAGCCATGCAGTGCCGCGACCTGCGCGAGCGACAGCAGCACGTCGAGCGAGCCGATCGCGTCCGCCGTCGCTTTGATGCGCTCGGTCTCGTGCGCGACCGCGACACGTAATTCCTGGAACAGCTCGAACTCGAGGGCCTTCGAGCGCTCCTCGGCAGTCAGGACTTTGGCTTCGTATTCCTTCAGCTCCGGAGTGACGAACCGCTCGGCGTTCTTCAGCGTCTGCTTGCGGATGTAGTCGCTCGGCACGCGCTGCGAGTTCGCGTTCGTGATCTCGATGTAGAACCCGAACACGCGGTTGAAGCCGACCTTCAACGTCGAAATGCCCGTGCGTTCGATCTCGCGCGCTTGCATCTGCGCGATCACGCTCTGCGCATCGCTCTGCAGCGTCCGCAGCTCGTCGAGTTCGGCGTGATGGCCGGCTCGGATCAAGCCGCCGTCCTTGATGGTCGCGGGCGGCTCGTCGACCAACGCGCGGTGCAGCAGCGCGGCGAGTTCGGGCAACGGATCGAGCGCCTGCTGCAGCGTCGTCAGCAACGCGGCGTTCGTCGTCTGCAGCGTCGTGCGCAGCTTCGGGACTTGCGCCAACGAATTGCGGATCGCGACGAGATCGCGACCGTTCGCGCGCTGCGTGACGACGCGCGTCAGCAGACGTTCGAGGTCGGCGATCGAGCGCAGCGTGTCGGCGATGCGAGCGCGCAGCCCACCGTCGCCGACGAGTTCGGCGATCGCGCCTTGCCGAGCGACGATCGGAGCGACCTCGAGCAGCGGCGCGAGCAGCCACTCGCGCAGTTGACGCGCTCCCATCGCGGTCGCGGTCTGATCGAGCACCCACAACAGCGAGCCTTCGCGCTTGCCCTCGCGTGCGGTCTCCGTGAGTTCGAGACACGATCGAGTCGCGCGGTCGAGCGCGAGACGGTCGCTGGTGCTCTCGTGACGCGGCGGACTCAGGTGGTCGAGTGCGGTCTTCTGCGTCTCCTCGAGGTAGCGCAGCACCGCGCCGGCGGCTTCGACGTACGGAGAGCGATCGTCGAGGCCGAAGCCGTCGAGACTCGCGGTCTTGAAGTGTGCGAGCAACGACTCGAGCGCCGAGGCGCGCTCGAACTGCCACGCCGGGCGCGTCGTCGCGGGCACGCGCTCGCGCAGCAGGTCGACGAGTTTCTGTTCCTGCGCACCCTCGGACACGAGCAACTCGGCGGCGTCGCGGCGAAGCAGCGCATCGGCGGCCTCGTCGTCCGCGACGACCTCGACGACGAATCGCCCGGTCGACAACTCGACGAACGCCAGTCCCGTCTTGCCGTCGCCGCCTCGATGCAGAGCGGCCAGGAAGTTCGGCGTGGCACGGTCGAGCAAGTCCTCTTCGGTCAACGTGCCGGCCGTCACGATGCGCACGACGGCGCGCTCGACGAGGCCTTCGGCTTCGTCGGGGTCTTCCATCTGTTCGCAGATCGCGACGCGGTGCCCGAGGCGGACGAGCCGCTTCAGATGGTGATCGACGCTGCGCACCGGCACGCCGGCCATCGGGATCGCGTCTTCACCTTTCGATCGCGACGTCAGCGTCAACCCGAGCACGCGCGACGCGATCTTCGCGTCCTCGAAGAACAGCTCGTAGAAGTCGCCCATGCGGAAGAACAGGAGCTCCGTCGGATGCTCGTGCTTCCAGCGCTGCCACTGGGCCATCGCGGGGGTGAGGGGTTTCAGCGGTGCGGGTTCAACCATTCGCGTCGTCGTGGCGTGTCGGAACGAGGGGGGCGGATGATAGCAGTGCGGATTCGGGCAGGGCTCGGCCCAACTCGGCGGGCATCCCGCGCGTTCTGGTAGGGTCCGCCCGTCGGCTGACGTGGAGGTGCTCGTGACGTCATTCCTGCTCGCGTCGTTCGTGGGTCTCGTGCTCGGTGCGCAGGACGGCGCCGACGCCGAACCTTGGCAGCGCATCACGCCGCAGCACGTGGCGTTCATCCGTTCGCAGATGCGTTTCCTCGCCGACGACCTCAACGAAGGGCGCGCGCCGGGCACGCGCGGCGGACTGCAGGCGGCGCGATACTTGTCCGCGCAGCTCGAGGGCCTCGGCATCGAACCGTTCGGCGATGCGGGGTCGTACCTGCAGCGCGTGCCGCTGATCGGCGTGACGACGGACAACACGAAGAGCTCGTTGACGCTCGACGTCGCCGGCGCGGCGCATCCGATCGCGCTGCTCGACGATTGCGTCGTCGGCGACGAGACGCAGACCGAGCGCGTCGAGCTCGATGCGCCGCTCGTCTACGTCGGCTACGGCATCACGTCGCCCGAGATGAACTGGGACGACTACAAGGGCGTCGACGTGAAGGGGAAAATCTTGCTGATGCTCGTGAACGATCCCCCGTCCGACGACCCGAACTTCTTCGGCGGCAAGGGTCTCACGTACTCGGGGCGCTGGACCTACAAGTACGAAGAGGCCGCGCGTCGCGGCGCGATCGGCGCGATCCTGATCCATCGCGACGTGATGGCGACGTACGGTTGGCAAGTCGTGCGCAACTCGTGGGCGCGTGAACGGCCTTACGTCGACGCGCGCACGAACGACGAACCGCGACTGAAGCTGGTGTCGTGGATCCGCGACGCGACGATCGCGCCGCTGCTGAAGGACGCCGGCCTCGACCTCGACGAGTTGATCACTCGTGCGGCGACGCGGGAGTTCACTCCCGTCGTGCTGCCGATGCGTGCCAAAGCGAAGATCGAATCGACGATGCGGTCGATCGATACCTACAACGTCGTCGGCGTCCTGCGAGGCGACGAGCGCGCGGACGAGTACGTCGTCTACACGGCGCACTACGACCATCTCGGCAACAACGGCGCGACCGAGAAGGACGGCATCTACAACGGCGCCGTCGACAACGCGTCGGGCTGCGCGACGCTGTTGCAAGTGATCAAGCGCTTCACGGAAGAGCGCGCGGCGACGAAGAGCATGTTGCCCCGCTCCTTGGTCTTCCTGTTCCCGACTGCCGAGGAGAGCGGTTTGCGCGGGTCGGAGTACTTCGCGAACCACCCGCCGGTCGCGGCGAAGCAACTGATCGCGAACATCAACATCGACGGCGTCGCGGTCGACGGTGTGCCGGCGGAGTTCGCCTTGCTCGGCGTCGAGCGCTCGTCGCTGCGCGAGCCCGCCGAAGCCGCCGCGCAGATGATGGGAGTGACGCTCGTCCCCGACGCGAGCCCCGAGCTCGGCTTGATGTATCGCTCGGACCACTTCAGCTTGGCGAAGGTCGGCATCCCGGCGATCTCGATGAAGAACGGCACGAAGTTCTTCGACCGCCCCGACGACTTCGCGCTGAACGCGCAGCAGGACTACACGAAGAATCGATACCACCAGCCGAGCGACGAATACGACCCGAAGTGGGACTTGCGCGGCGCGTACTTCACCGCGGAGTTCGCGTATCGCATCGGCCAGTTCGTCGCGCTCGACCCGACCGTGCCGGAGTATCGAGACGGCGACGAGTTCGATCTGGAGCGGTGAAGGCGCAGCGCGAGCGCCGCCGGTCGATCAGACCGGCGCGAACCGCGCCGTGAAATGCCGCAGATATGGCGGTTCGTAGACGAGCTTCATGCCGCGGATCGACTCGCGCTTCGGCGCCAGGTCCGCGAGGCCTTCCAGGATGTAGTCGAAGTGGCTCTGCGTGTACGAGCGTCGCGGGATCGCCAGGCGCACGAGCTCCATCGCCGCGCCGCGGAACACGCCGTCGACCGTCTTGCCGAACATCGCCGAACCGATCTCGCAGGTGCGGATGCCGTCGCGGCGGTAGAGCTCGCAGACGAGCGCTTGGCCCGGGAACTCGTGCGGCGGGATGTGGGGTAGCAGCGCCTTTGCGTCGATGTAGACCGCGTGGCCACCCGGCGGCTGCATCGTCGGGATGCCGATCGCTTCGAGTCCCTCCGCGAGGTAGCGCGCCGTGGCGAGTCGGTATTCGAGGTAGCGCTCGTCGAGGACTTCCTCGAGGCCGACCGCCAGTGCTTCGAGGTCGCGCGCGGCGAGTCCGCCGTAGGTCGGGAAGCCCTCGGTCAGGATCAACTGGCTGCGCAAGCGGTCGAGCCAACGGTCCTCGCGCAACGCGATGAACCCGCCGATGTTGACGAGGCCGTCCTTCTTCGCGCTCATCAAGCAACCGTCGGCGAGGTCGAACGTCTCGCGGGCGATTTCACGAGCCGAGCGGCCGGACTGGCCGGGCTCGCGCAGCTTGACGAAGTACGAGTTCTCGGCGAAGCGGCACGCATCGAGGACGAACGGGATGCCGTGTTTGTGATAGATCGCGCTGGCGCCGCGCAGGTTCTCGAGCGACACGGGCTGACCGCCGCCGGTGTTGTTCGTGATCGTCGCCATGCCGAACGGGATGCGCTCGCGATGTTCGGTGCAGAAGCGATCGAGCCGTTCGAGGTCGAGGTTGCCCTTGAACGGCGCGCGGCTGCGCGGATCGCGGCCCTCGGCGACGACGAGGTCGACCGCTTCGCAGCCGAGCTGCTCGATGTTCGCGCGCGTCGTATCGAAATGGTTGTTCGACGGGACTTTCATACCGGGCTGCAGCAACACCGAGAACAGCAAGCGCTCGGCGGCGCGCCCCTGGTGGGTCGGGATGACGTACGAAAAACCGGTGACGTCTTTCACGACGCGCTCGAAGCGCGCGAAGCTGCGTGAGCCGGCGTAGCTCTCGTCGGCGATCATCATCGCGCCCCATTGGGCGGCGCTCATCGCGGTGGTGCCGGAGTCGGTCAGGAAGTCGAACGTGACTTCCTCGGCTGGCACGAGGAACAGGTTGTAGCCCGCGCGGCGCAGGTTCTCGTCGCGTTGCTCGGGCGTGCGGAACGCGAGCGGCTCGACGACCTTGATCTTGAACGGTTCGATGATCGTGGTGCGCGGCGTGGGTGTCGTCGACATGGCGTTGCGTTCCGAAGGTGGACGGATCGACCGCATCATCCGTCCGCAAAGCCACCGAAGGAAGCCGTGCGGCAATGTGCGCACGCGGGGACGAATCCGCGGGGACAGACCCCTCATCTGCTCTGTCCCCGCTGACGAATCCGCGGGGACAGTCCCCTCATGTGCTCTGTCCCCACTCAGCGGATGTCGAAGGCCTCGAGGTCCGTCGGTCCTTCCGGTTCGCACGGTTCTTCGTGCTCGATCAGTTCGGTCACGTGCGCGAGCGGCGGTCCGTTGCGAAGCTCGTTCGTCCACGCGGCGATCGCGTTGCGTTCTGCTTCGCCGACGGCTTCGACGCTGTGGTCGGGCAAGTTGCGTACCCAGCCCGCGACCCCGTGTCGTTTGGCCGCGGACCGCGTGAACCAGCGGAAGCCGACGCCTTGGACGCGGCCTTTCACGACGACATGGATGCGGATGCGGTCGGTGGGGGTCATCGCGGGCATCCTACGGGCGCGTTGCAATGGTCAAAGCGGCCTGCCATAGTCCGCGCTCGATGATCCTGACGGTCACGCCCAACCCGTGCTTGCACAAGACTGTCTCCTTCAAGGGCAGCCTCGACGGCCGTCTCGTCGTGCGACCGGTCGAGTCGTGGTACCAGGCCGGCGGCAAAGGCATCAACTGCGCGCGCACGATCCGCGCGCTCGGCGGTGAAGTCACGGCGTTGACCACCGCGGGCGGGCACGTCGGGCGGTTGTTCCTCGACGGGCTCGCGGCCGAGGGCATCGCGGTCGAAGCGATCTCCGTGGCGCGACCGACGCGCATGAGCACGTTCGTCTACTCCGCCGACGCGCGCCAATTCCGCGAGTTCCTCGAGCCCGGGCTCGCGCTCGAAGCACGGGAAGCGACCGCGCTGCGGCAACGCTTCGAACAGCTCGCGGCGACGGCGGCGTTGATCACGCTGAACGGCTCGGTGCCCGATCGATCGTTGGACGAGTTCCACGCCGACGCGGCACGCAGCGCGAAGGCGCTCGGCAAGCGCTGCCTCGTCGACACGTACGGCCCGCCGTGCGTGCGCGTCGCCGACGCGAAGCCGTGGATGTTGAAGGCGAATCTCGACGAAGCGCGCGGCTCGTTCCACGCCGAGGTCTCGACCGACTCCGAGATCGCCGCCTTCGCGCGGTCCTTGCGCGAACGCGGCGTCGAGCACGTGCTGTTGACGGCCGGCGCGCGCGGCGCATGGTTGTTCTCCGGCGACGGCGCGTGGTTCTTCACCGCGCCGCGCATCGACGAGTTGAACCCGGTCGGCTCGGGCGACGCGATGCTCGGCGCGATCGCGCACGAGCTGACGCGCGGCAGCCGACTCGTCGACGCGGTGCGCATCGGCATCGCGGCGGGCGCGGCGAACGCGGCGCGGCTCGGCGTCTGCGATTTCGGCCGAAGTGAAGTCGACGCCTTGTTGCCGCAGATCCGCGTCAGCTCGATTTAGAGGGGGAGCTGGAATGCGCGAACGAATGCTGGCGATCGGCGTCGGCGCGACGATGTGCGTCGCTGCGATCCTCGAGGTGCGTGCCGGCCTCGAGCCGTTCGGAATTCGGTCGGGATCGCTGCATTGGCCGGACGTGGGAAGGCTCACGGCAGGAGAGCGACGCGTGGGCGGCGAAGAGGTCTACGAGCCGCTCCGGGCCGCGCTCGCGAACCGCGCGGATGACGGCATCGGCATCGTGCTCGCCGACGACGCGAATGCGTGGACGTGGATCAGCTACCTGACGTACCCGCGCACGTGGCGCTACGCACCGCTGCGCGCGGCGAGCGCGGTGCTGCCGAAACTGCCGGCGGGGCGGCTGCGCATCGTCGCTGAACTCCCCGGGCTCGACGGGTCGGCAGGCGATGCGCTCGTCGGCGCGTTCGCTACGTCGTTGCGGAGCGTCATCGGGAACCGTGACGTTGCCACGGCGTGGTCGTCGATCTCGCGCGATCGTGTCCTCGTGGTGCTCGAGGTAGCGCCGTGATCCCGTGTTCGATCGTGTTCAGCGTGACCGGAGTCCTGACGATCGTCGGTGCGTGGCTGCTGATGGCTGCATTGCCGTCGATGCGCGAGGAGTCGCGATTCGCGCGGTTCGTGCTCGGCGGCGTGGTCGGCATGGCTTGGCATGGGCTCGGCGTCGCGCTGGCTGTTGCGCTCGGAGCGCCATACGCGCTCACGACCAGCATCCTCGTGCTCGGGGCGGCGGTCGGATACGCTGTCGCGATCGGCGGCCGAGGCGTACTCGCGGCGCCGTTCTCGCCGCGCAAGGCGTCGTCTCTTCGTGGCTCATCGACGCACTCCCACGGTCCGGCCATCGTCGTCGCGCTCGTCGGTTTGCTCGCGATCGGACTCGCGTGGCACGACGGCGCCGGGTTCATCGACGCGCGCACGATCTGGATGCTGAAGGCGCGGGTACTCGCGATCGACGGCGGCGTCGGCGGCTCGTTCTTCACCGATTGGCACGATTGGACCGAGCGACGCAGTTATCCGTTGCTCGTGCCCGTCCACTTCGGGCTGCATCACCTCGTGCGTGGCGGCCTCGACGATGCCGCCTTGAAGATCGGGCATGCGTGCGTCGCCCTCGGCGTGCTGCTGATGGTCGCGCTACGCATGACGACGCGCGGAGCGCCGCAACGCGCGACGTTCGCCGTCGTGGTCGTGGCCGTCTCCACCATCTCGTTGACGGCGGCGATGTGGGCCAATGCGGACGTGTTCGTCGCGGTGTTCACGTTGGCCGCGCTCGAGTTCGCGGATCGAGCGCTCGAAGATGGGCGACCACGCGGCTTCGTCGCGCTCGGCATCGTGCTCGGCGCTCTCGTCGCGACGAAGAACGAAGGTGTCGTTCCCGCGGTCGCGATCGCACTCGTGACGATCGTGCGCCTGCGGTCTCGGCGCGAGCACCGCGCCGTCGCGTGGTTCGGTGTCTTGGTTCTCGCCGCGCCCGCGATGGCCCACGTCGCGGTCTGGCACGAATTCGTCTGCCGGCACGGGTTCGTCGATTCGCTGTGGCGGCAGTCGGTGTGGCCCGGCGTGCTGTCGGACGGCGCGGTGTTCCGCGCACGCGCGAGTGACGTGCTCGACCGCTTGGTCGCGGAGCTGCTGTCGACGCGTTGGCTGTTCGTGTGGCCGCTCGGAGTCGGCGTCGCGCTCGCGCGTCCGCGGCGTATGTTGCGCGCGCCGGAGACGCTGGTCGTGCTCGCGGTCCTGCTTGCGCTCGTCGTGCTGCTGCTCTTCGTCGCGCGCGATCCGCGTTGGCTGCAAGACACCGCCGTAGCGCGGGTGCTGTCGCAGGTCTTCCCCGTGGCGATCGTCCTCGTGCTCGTGGAGTCCTCGCCCCGTGCGCGAACGTCGGCCGTCGGGTAGATCCGTCACGACTGGAGCGAACCCATGACCGAATCCGACCCGTCTCCGATCTTCCGCCGCGGCGCCGGCCTCACGCCCGTGCTCGCGCGACGCCCTGGCTTCCGCGAACGGCGCATCCTCACGCGCGAGGACAGCCCGCACCAGAACGTGATCCACGTCGAAGCCGACGCCGGCGCCGAGGTCGAGATGCACCCCGTTCCGAACAGCGAGTCGCTGTACGTGCTCGAGGGCGTGATCGATTTCACGGCGCCGGGATTCGCGGAACGGCTCGGGCCCGGCGATCTCGTTCATTTCCAACCGGGTGCGCAGCACGGCATGAAGGTCGTGCTGGGCCCGGCGAAGTACCTCGTGATCTTCGCGCCGGGGCGGTGAGGGGGGCGATGACCGTCGGTCGTGGAATCGAATCGACGAGAACGTACCTATCGAAAGTGCTGGCGCCGCGCATCGAGGCCAGGCCGACCGATCATCTCGGTAAGAGGTTGGTGATGCGTAAACATCGACCATCCCGAGATTCCCGTTTCCATTGTCGCCGAGGCCGCTCGCGAGCCCCACACGATCAAGCCTGGAGGATCCGTCCGCTTGTGAGCGACAGTCACTCGGGCGCAATGTAGATAGATGCTCTTGTGATGCGCGGCATACGTGCGGTTCTCGTCTTGATTCCCGACGGGACTGAAACGAGAGCGTCAGATCACCTCAGCTGCCGACAGGCTCTCACTCCCAACGCACTGCTCCGGACCGACGGTAGGCTCGCGTACCGCCTCGCACAGCGCACCCATTGTGCGGGAGTGTCGTAGGCACCGCCTCGGTTCACGCGAATCCTCGGCGATTCGCTCGCGCTGGCACGCAGTCCATCCCGATCGACCGGTACGGAGTAGGAGCGCTCGTAGATGTCGGCACACCACTCCCAGACATTGCCATGGATGTCGAAAAGCCCGAAGGAATTGGCCCGGAAGCGACCTACGGGTGCAATGAAGGCAAAGCCGTCGCTGAAACTGCAGAATTGCTGACCCCACTGAGGCACTGCTCGCGATCCGACGATATCCAGTAGGTTCGCGACATCGTCCAGCGTGTCTTCCGAAGCGCCGGACCACCAAGTCGTCGTCGTTCCGCCGCGCGCGCCATATTCCCACTGGGCCTCCGTGGGGACGCGCATGCCAACCGCGGGCAGGATTCGATCGCAATCGTCCCACGAGACCTGTTCGACAGGATGGCTGAGACTGATAGGGACCGCGTCCGGGCCGTATCGTCGATCGAACAGGTAAGCACTCGGGCTAGCCCCCGAACAAGCGCATAGACACTGCGTAGCATTCGGATTTTGAACGAGAAAGGCCTGTTTGCTGTGCGTCCAAGAGGTTGCAACGCCGAAGTACGCAAACAACAAACAGGACCTTTCAAGTGAAGCCCAGTACACGATCCGAAGCGTCGCGACGCAAGAGGCGAGTCGAAGATCGACTGGCCCGATCGAGGGAGAGCAACGGAGGGCGTCGCATGATCGGTAGCGCGCCGTTGCGCTACGAGATGGCGGCTCGCGACTGCGGGATCGCCGAGGGCGGCATCGGCGTCATGCGCGCGTTGATCGAGAGCACGGGACTGGCGCGTGCGATCGACGAGCGCGTCCACGTGCTGAAGGCACACTTGCCCTACCACGAGTCCGACCACGTGCTCGCCCTCGCGATCAATGTGTTGTGCGGCGGCACATGTATCGAAGATCTGGAGCTGCGGCGGCGCGACGAAGTCTTGCTCGACGCTCTGGGTGCAAAGGCCCTTCCCGATCCAACGACGGCCGGCGACTTCTGCCGCCGCTTCAAGCCGAAGGACGTCGCTGAGCTGATGGACGTCTTGAACGGCGTTCGATGTCGCGTCTGGCGGACCCAGCCCACCGAGTTCTTCGATTGCGCGTACCTCGACGTCGACGGATCGATCGTCGAGACCTACGGCGAATGCAAAGACGGCATGGACGTGACGTACGACGGTCGCTGGGGATTCCACCCACTGCTCGTGTCGCTGGCGAACACGGCCGAACCATTGTTCTTGGTGAATCGACCGGGCAACCGACCCTCGCACGAAGGTGCAGCCGCGTACATCGATCAAGCGGTCGCGCTGCTGCGAAGCGCTGGCTTTCGCCGCATCGTCTGCCGCGGTGACACCGACTTCGAGCAGACCAAGTTCCTCGATCACTGGGACGACGATGGCGTCGAGTTCATCTTCGGCACGGACGCGCGCGCGGGCGTCGTGATGGCCGCGGATCGGCTTCCGGAGTCGTCCTGGACCCTTCTCGAGCGATCCGAACGTGCTCCGATCCGCACGGCGCCGAGGGCCAAGCGATCGCGCGTGAAGGACTCGATCGTCGAGCAGCGCGGATACAAAACGCTCGTCCTCGCGCGGGAGCACGTCGCGGAGTTCCCGATCCAACCGCGCGCATGCGCGCGTCCGTACCGCTGCGTCGTCGTGCGCAAGACGATCGACGTGAAGCAGGGCCAGGCCGTGCTCTACCCGGAGATCCGCTACTTTTTCTACATCACCAATCGCCATGACCTTTCCCAGCAAGACGTCGTGCTGATGGCGAACGACCGGTGCAATCAAGAGAAGTTGATCGAGCAGCTGAAGAACGGCGTGCCGGCCCTGACCGCGCCGCTCGACGACCTCGACAGCAACTGGGCGTACTCCATCATTGCCGCGCTGGCGTGGTCCTTGAAAGCATGGCTCGCGCTGCTGTTGCCGTGCAACCCGCGCTGGCATGCGCGACACGAATCGCAACGGCGAGAACTTCTCTCGATGTCCTTCCGGACTTTCCTCAACCAGGTGATCCGCATTCCCGTGCTGATCGTCCGCAGCGCGCGGCGCATCTGGTATCGATTCATCGCGTGGAGGGACTCCATCCCGATGCTGTTTCGAGCTGTGAATCACCTGCAGACCGTGCGACTCGAATGATGTGACAAACCTGACGCCGGGATACGGATGTCCCGGTTCACGTGGCGAACGCAACGAGGCTGCGAGGTGCAACATGCGGAACCACACAGAGCGGATGAGTCGCGGGTAGTGCCCGGCGCGGGGCGGGCGTCGGCGTCGATGGACTCCGGGCTGGTCGCACGTTTCTCTAACTCAACTCGCTTGTTCGGGGGCTAGCTCCGTCGGCGATGCGCCTCCACTGACCCTTGGTCAACTCATGACGTCCTAAGAAGTACGGTTCCAATGCGAGGCGCTGGGGCTGCTCATATTCCTGCGCCAAAGTATCGTAGTTCGGCCTCGTCGGATCGTCCTTCTGTGCTCCCTGCCAAAACGTACCGCCGGGGATCAGCACGAACACGATCCCCGTGTCGTTGCGGACTTCGATCGTGCCGTCCGCGGCGTGAGTCGGGATCTTGACGGTTCCGGGATCGAAGTCCGCCGCAGGATCGCACGCGGACCTCAATTCGTAGAACTCCCACAGCTTGGTCACGGGGTTCATGCCGATCGGCACGAGGCCCATCTGCGGTTTCAAGTCGATCGGGACTTCGCGATACAGCGTCGACGCGACGACGCCGTCGGTCTTCGCGATCGCCGACCGCGCTTCGTCCCACGTCACTCGCGCGTTCGGATGATGCAGCGTCAAGTCTCCGATGCGGCGCGCCCACGCGAGTCGCTGTTCGACACCCGCCTTCGCGCCCTTCTCGAACCCCGCGAGGTCCGTCGCCAGTTTCGACACCGTCGTGTGGAGGAAGCGTTGGGACTCGTCCGCGAAGTTCCATTCGGTTGCTTCGCCGCTCGTCGGTGCACTCCCGTCCCGAGGTTGCGCGCGGGATTCGAGATCGACGATCGTTCCTTCGATGACCGGCCGCATCGCGAGCAGTCGCGCGGCGTCGTTCGCTAACCAGTGCTCCATCGCCGGGATCTTGTCCGGCCACGCGGGATACAGCTCCTCTTTGGCCTTCAGCGCGGTTTCGAGCAGGACGATGCCCGACAACTGATCGAACTCCGCTTTGCGCGCGGACACCTCGCGATTCTTGCTCGCGACGAGCGCTGTCGCCCCGACGAGGACGGCGAGGAGTACGCCAGCGGCCGCGGCCAGGGCCTTGTTGCGCTGGATCCACTTCCTCATTTCCGCGATCGCGCCGGTCTCGTACGCCTTCACGACGCGATGTTCGAGGTATGCGCGCAGATCGTGAGCGAGCTCCGCCATCGACGCGTAGCGCTCGTCGATCGCGCGAGCCATTGCCTTCTCGCAGATCGCCGCGAGCTCGGCGGGCACGACCTTGGTCAGCGCGTGGATCGGTTTCGGTGGGCCATGCAGGACCTGCGCGAGGATGGCCCATGCCGTCGGTTGCGAGCCCGGTTCGACGTACGGCATCGTGCCGGTCAGCAAGTGGTAGAGAATCGCGCCGACCGCGTAGACGTCGCTGTGCGGGCCGATGCGTGCGAGGTCGCCCTGTGCCTGTTCGGGTGGCATGTACGCGGGCGTGCCGATTTGATCGCCGTCCATCGTGAGTAGGGGCGAATCCGGCGTCGCACCCGCCGATTGGCGCCGCTGCGTGCGGACGGCGCTGACACTGTCCTCGGCACGTGGGCGGATGTCCTTCGATTCGCTTTTCCCGAGGACACGCGCGAGGCCCCAGTCCATCACGTAGGTCTCGCCGAACTTGCCGACCATCACGTTCGCGGGCTTGAGGTCACGATGGATCACGCCCTTCTCGTGCGCGAACGCCATGGCATCGCAAACGCGCAGTACGACGGACAGGGCACGCGTGACGCTCCAGTCGTCCTCGCCATGCTTCACGGCGTCGAACACCTGTGCGAGCGTCTTGCCCTTGACGAGTTTCATCGTGAAGAACACGCGACCACGCGCATCGATGCCGAGCTCGTGGACCGGGACGATGCCCGGGTGATCGAGCTGTCCGGTGACCTGGGCTTCTTCGAGGAAGCGCGACAGTCGCGCGGGCGACTGGGCTTGATCCTCGAACATCACCTTCATCGCGAGATGGCGACGCAGGTCTTCGTCCCAGACGCGCAGGATGAATCCCATGCCGCCGTGCCCGACTTCGCCCTTCAGGCGGTAGCGCGTCGAGGCCGGACCGCGGGCTCTCAACTGTTCGAGCAACTGGGCATCGACGACTTCCGGCGTCCCCGCTTCGAGCGCGATGCCCGGGTCCGCGTTCGCGCCGAACTGCTCGCGGATGCGGTGCGCGAGCGTCCCGCCTGGCGCGGCCTTGCGTGCGAGCTGCCACCCGCGGAACAAGGCGCGCAACGTCTCCGCATGCGCGGGGTGTTCCGTGCAATACGCTTCGAAGTCGAGCGCTTCGCCGCGGTCCCTGCGATCGAGATAAGCGAGCAGCAGGTCTTCCGATGTCTGGCTCATCGGTCCCTCCCAGTGGGGCGGAAGTGTACGGCGGGTCGGTCCGGAGCGCTCGGGCTCGCTCGAACCGGAGCGCGATCGCCCGTTTTCGCACGTCCGCTGCGCGCCCCTGGCCCCGCCCTGGGCGTTCCCGTACTCTCCCGCGCTTCACGCACCCCGCAGGAATCGCGCCATGTCGCACCGCACCGAGACCGACACGATCGGACCGATCGAAGTTCCCGCCGACCGCTACTGGGGCGCGCAGACGCAGCGCTCGCTGCAGAACTTCAAGATCGGCGGCGAGCGCATGCCGTCCGAGCTGATCCACGCCTACGGCATCCTGAAGAAGGCGGCCGCGCTCGCGAACGAGCAGCTCGGCCTGTTGCCGAAGGACAAGGCCGCGCTGATCGTGCGCGCGTCGGACGAAGTCGCGGCGGCCAAGCTCGACGAGCACTTCCCGCTGGTGATCTGGCAGACCGGCTCCGGTACGCAATCGAACATGAACGTCAACGAGGTCGTGTCGAACCGCGCGATCGAGATGGCCGGCGGCGTGATGGGCTCGAAGAAGCCGATCCACCCGAACGACGACGTCAACAAGGCGCAGTCGTCGAACGACTCGTTCCCGACCGCCATGCACATCGCGGTCGCGCGCGAGCTGACCGGCACGCTGCTGCCGGCGATCGCGACGCTGCACGACACGCTGGCCGCGAAGGCCAAGGCGTTCGACAAGGTCATCAAGATCGGCCGAACGCATTTGATGGACGCCACGCCGTTGACGCTCGGTCAGGAGATCTCCGGCTGGGTCCAGCAGCTCGCGAACGCGAAGGCGCGCGTGGAAGCGGTGCTGCCACACGTGCTCGAGCTCGCGCTCGGCGGCACGGCGGTCGGCACCGGCCTGAACACGCATCCGAAGTTCGCGGCCGCCGCGATCACGCAGATCGCGGCGCTGACGGGTTTGCCGTTCGTGCCGGCGCCGAACTACTTCGAATCGCTCGCCGCGCACGACGCGCTGGTCATGGCGCACGGCGCGTTGAAGACGCTGGCGTGCTCGCTGACGAAGATCGCGAACGACGTGCGCTGGTTGGCGTCGGGGCCGCGCTGCGGACTCGGCGAGATCACGATCCCGGCCAACGAGCCGGGCAGCTCGATCATGCCGGGCAAGGTCAACCCGACACAGAGCGAGGCCATGACGATGGTCTGCGCGCAAGTGCTCGGCAACGACGTCGCGGTCAACATCGGCGGCATGTCGGGCAACTTCGAGCTGAACGTCTACAAGCCGCTGATCGTGCACAACGTACTGCGCTCGACGCGCCTGCTCGCCGACGCGATGGCGGGCTTCGAAGAGCACTGCGCGCGCGGGATCGAAGCCGACGAGCGGCGCATCGACGAACTCATGCGTCAATCGCTGATGCTCGTCACGGCGTTGAACTCCCACGTCGGTTACGACAACGCGGCGAAGATCGCGAAGACGGCGCACGCGAAGCGAACTACGTTGAAGCAGGCCGCGGTCGACCTCGGCTTGCTCGACGCGGCGAAGTTCGACCAGCTCGTGCGACCCGAGGACATGCTCGGTCCGAAGGAATGACGAAGCCGCGGATCAGCCCGGAGGCGCAGCGCGCGCACGACGCCGCCGTGGCGCGTGGTCAGCTCGGCTACATGGACCCGGAGACCGGGCTGTTCGTGATGACCGAGCTGTACCTGAAGCAGCGCGGGCAGTGCTGCGAGAGCGGCTGCCGGCATTGCCCGTACGGGTTCCACGACGCGAGGACCTGAGGCTCGACATCGTGGATCGGCGATCGCCGTCGGAGGACTCGTGGACTTGGCTTGGCAGGTGGTTTCGTTCCTCGGCATGGCGGCGCTGCTGGTCGCCTACCTGGCGAACCGGCGAGGTGCATGGACGCAGGACAGTCTTAAGTACCTGTGGTGTAACGCGCTCGGGGCGTTCGTCTTGGCCGCGTACTCGATCCGGATCGAGCAGTGGGTGTTCTTCATCCTCGAAGGCTGGTGGAGCATCGAGGGGTTTCGCGGCCTGTGGGCGCTGCGGCGCGCGAATCGAGCGTGAAAGTCCCTCGAGAAAAGGCCCGAACCGCGCCGAAGTCCGGGCGGTATAAGGGCCGACGTTCTGTGGCGCCGCTCTCTGACGTGCGGCGCGTTGTTTCGGAGGATCGAGATGAATTCCAAGCTCGCGCTGGGATTCGCGTTGACCGCGGTCGCCTGCCTCTCCGGCAGCATCGTGATCGCCGGCGGCAAGCCGAAGATCAAGCCGTCGGTGACCTACGCGAAGTCCTGGGAAGCCGCGGTGGAAGAGGGCAAGCTCCTCAACCTACCGCTCGTCGTCCACAGCCACGGGTTCTACTGAGGCCCTTGCTGGGGCATGCATTCTGCCGTGATGCAGAATGAAAAATACATCAAGTTCGCGGACAAGAACTCGGTCGAAGTGATCGCGCTCGGCAGCCTGGACAAGGGCATCGAAGCGAAGGACCACCGCGCCGATACGTATGAAGCGACCGTCGACGGCAAGAAGGTCGAACTCCTCGTCGAGTTCCCGAACCTGACCGCCGAGGAAGTCTTCGCGCTCAATTCGAGCAAAGCGGGTAGCTACAACAACACCGGCAAGATCCCGTACACGTCGATCGTCGATCCTTGGACGCTCGAAGAACTGCAGAAGTGGTCCGGCGGCATCGGCTCCGGCACCATCCAGGACGCAGTCCTCGAAGCGCGCAAGAAGTTGACGAAAGAGCACGGCGCGGGCATCGAACGCAAGGCTCTGCGCGACGTCCAAGACGCGGGCAACGCGGCGCGTGAACTGGCCGGCAAGGGCGACTTCGCCAAGGCGATCGAGGCCTTGAAGAAAGTCGAATCGCTGGCGAACGACCAGCAGCTCCTGCAAGAGCGCATCGAGAAAGCCCGAACCGACGTCGTCGCGGCCGCCACGGCCGCAGTCGACGGGATCGACGCCATGAAGGCGGACGACCCCGCGAAGGCGAAGTCCGAGCTGTCGAAGCTCATGGGCAAGCTGCGCGGAACCGGTCTGGAAGACCGGGCCAAGGAACTGCAGGCGGAGTTGGTCGAAGCGGCGAAAGCCGGCGGCTGATCCGACCTGGACGAGTTCGAACCGATGGCGAGGGCCGTGGGATCGCAGGATCCCACGGCCCTCGTCGCATTCCGCTCGCGTCGATTTTCCACCGAACCGTACTCTCGGCCACCGGTACCAGCGCTGGCTGGAACGAAGCCGTTCGCATTGGAGGTTCGGATCCGATGAAGTCGTCCCGCATCGTCATGGCCGTCGCGGCGTGCGCCGTGCTCGCGCCGCTCGCGCTCGCCGGCGGCAAGCCGAAGCTCAAGGACTCGGTGAAGTTCGCGAAGACCTGGGAGGCAGCGGTCGCGGAAGCGAAGTTGCTGAACCTACCGATCGTGGTCCACAGCCACGGCTTCTACTGTGGCCCGTGCTGGGGCATGCACGCGTCCGTGCTGCAGAACAAGGACTACATCAAGTTCGCGGACAAGAACACGGTCGAGGTCATCTCGCTGAGCCGACTCGACGAAGGGATCGAGACGAAGGAGCACCGGGCCGAGACGTATGAAGTGACGGAGAACGGCGAGAAGAAAACGTACCTCGTCGAGTTCCCCGGCATGACGGTCGACGAGATGCTCGCGCTGAACCGCAGCAAAGCGGCGCGCTTCAACGACACCGGTGGTGTTCCGTTCACGGCGGTCATCGATCCGTGGACCGAGAAGGAAATGCAGCGCTGGTCCGGCGGTACCGCGTCGGGCGCGATCCAGGACGGGGTGCTCGCGGCGCGCAAGTCCCTGACGAAGGAGCACGGCGAAGGCGTCGAGCGCAAGGCGCTGCGCGACTGCGAAGACGGATTCGCCGAAGCGCGCGCCCAGTCCGGCAAGGGCGAGTTCGCGAAAGCGATCGAGGTGCTGAAAAAGGCGGATGGCATCGCGAAGGGCTCGCAACTCCTCCAGGAGCGCGCGACCGCAGCGCGTGACGAAGTGGTCGCGGCCGCGACCGCGGCTCTCGACGCGATCGAGACCTTGAAGGCCTCGGATGCCGCGAAGGCGAAGTCTGAGCTGTCGAAGCTGAACGCCAAGCTGCGTGGCACGGGACTCGAGGAGCGCGCCAAGGCACTCGCGGCGGAACTCGCCGAAGCGAGCTGACCCGAATCGAACCGCTCGGTCGGAGGCGGACGCGGGACAGGTGCGCACCTGTCCCGCGTCCGTCCCCGACGCGCTTCACGCCTCGCCGCGCAGGAGCAGCGGCCAGAAGCGCGCTCGTCGCTCCGTGCGCAGCAGCACGAGATGCACGAGGCCGAACGCGACGTCCACCGCGGCGAACACGTGGAAGAACGGCGCGACGTCCGCGAAGACGACCGAGGCATGCAGGTACGCGCCACCGAGCAAGCGAATGACGATCGCACCGGCGACGTTGCGCAGGTTGCGCTCGAGGTCGTGGGCCGCGAACGCATAGAACACGCCGAGTCCGATCAGCAGCACGCCTTGCATGCGTGCGTAGAACGGCTCGGTGGGGAACGGGATCGGTAGCAGCTTCGACAGCGGCTGGAGAGCGGCCACGATCGTCGCTCCGACCAACAGGTCGTAGGCCGCACCGACGAACATCGACGCTCGCAGACGTTTTGCGTTCATCGGATCCGGAACTCCCGAAGCTCGCTCTGGCTGGCTATGCTCCGACGCTCGTTTTCGGCGAGCGCGAGGAGACGCCACCCATGTCCGACGTGCGCAACGTGATCATCATCGGTTCGGGGCCAGCCGGCTACACGGCGGGAATCTACACCGCCCGCGCGAACCTCGAGCCGCTCATGTTCGAGGGCATCCAGCCCGGCGGACAATTGATGATCACGACCGACGTCGAGAACTACCCGGGCTTCCCCGAGGGCGTCGAAGGCCCGCACCTCATGGAGCTGTTCAAGAAGCAGGCCGAACGCTTCGGGACCGAGACGCTGACGCAGAACGTCGACAAGGTCGACTTCTCCAAGCGCCCGTTCCGCGTGTGGTCCGAAGGCAAGGAGTACGCGGCGCAGACGATCATCGTCGCGACCGGCGCGACCGCGAAGCTGATCGGACTCGAGTCCGAGCAGAAGCTCATGGGCTACGGCGTGTCCGCCTGCGCGACGTGCGACGGGTTCTTCTTCAAGGACAAGGACGTCTGCATCGTCGGTGGCGGCGACACGGCGATGGAAGAGGCCAACTTCCTGACGCGGTTCGCGAAGAAGGTCCACGTCATCCACCGGCGCTCCGAGCTGCGCGCGTCGAAGATCATGCAGCAGCGCGCGATGGCGAATCCGAAGATCGACTTCGTCTGGAACTCCGAAGTGATCGAAGTGCTCGATCCGGCCAAGAAGGCGATCGAAGCGCTGCGCTTGCGCGACACCGTGACCGGCAAGGAATCGGTGCGTCCGACCGAAGGCCTGTTCGTCGCGATCGGCCATCAGCCGAACACGAAGATCTTCGAAGGCCAACTCGCCACCAACGACGTCGGCTACCTCGCGACCACGCAAACGACGCGCACGAGCGTCGACGGCGTGTTCGCGTGCGGCGACGTGATGGATCCGGTCTGGCGCCAGGCCATCACCGCGGCAGGCACGGGTTGCGCGGCCGCGATCGACGCCGAACGTTGGCTCGAGGCGCACGGCTCGCACTGAAAACGTGGATCAACTCGATGGATGCACGGTCACAGCGTCAGAACGCCCGCCGGGCTTGACGCACCAAGACTGCGCGCCACGGTCATTCGTGCCGGGAGTCGGTGACTCCGACCAGGCGTAGGGCCTTGCTCGCGAGGTTCGCGACGCCCTCGGCACGTAGTCGCGCCGGTTCCCAGAACGTCAGTCCGTCGGCGTCGGGCCGGGCCGCGATCCCGCGAGGCGCTGGCTCGCGACCTGCGGTGCGTTCTCCGCTCGCCCCGCGCCGGGCCTTCGCGGTCCACACCTCGATCGCGATGCGGTGATGCGTGATCGTGTGCCGAGCGCGTCCAGCGAGTTCGAGTGTCGGAGCGTCGATGCAAAACGCCGATCGCGCGTAGTCGGCGAGTTCGACTGCCGCATCGTCGTGCGTGGTGAGTTCGAGGCCAGGGAGGTCCAACATGCGCTCCATGCGCGTGCCCGCGGCGCGCCGCACCAATCCGATGCGTCGCTTGGCGTCGAACGTCGCGAGCACCGCGAGGCGCACGTCGAGCGTGGCCTTCCGCGGCTTGGCCGCGGGGAAGCGTTCGGGATCGCCGAGCTTGCGCGCCTCGCACCAGCGCGCGACCGGGCAACTCGTGCAGCGCGGAGCGCGCGGCGTACACACGCACGCGCCGAGCTCCATCAACGCTTGATTGAAGTCTCCCGGCCGCTCGCGATCGAGCAGCACGTCGGCAAGCGCCCAGAGCCGCTTCTGCTCGGCGGTCGAACGCTGATCGCCGTCCTGCGCGAACCACCGCGCGAACACGCGTGCGACGTTGCCGTCGACCAGCGTGGCCGGCGATCCGAACGCGATCGACGCGATCGCTCCGGCCGTGTAGCGCCCGACTCCGGGCAACTCGAGGATCGCATCGAACGTGGCCGGGAAGGCGCCGCCGTGGTCTCGCACGACCACCCGGGCGGCAGCCTGCAAGAACCGTGCGCGGCGGTAGTAGCCGAGCCCCGACCACGCCGCGAGCACGGCGGCCTCGGGAGCCGAAGCCAGCGCGGCGACGTCGCGAAAGCGCTCGACGAACCGCTCGAAGTACGGGATGACCACGTCGACGCGGGTCTGCTGCAGCATCAACTCGGAGACCAGGATCGCGTACGGATCCTTGGTGCGTCGCCACGGCAGATCGCGTTGCTCGCGTTCGAACCACGCCAACAGCGCGCGCCGCAGGCTCGGAGCGTCGGCGCGTGCGCGATCGAGAGGGGCGGCGTCGGTTCGGGGTCGGGGCACGTCGGGACCATAGCAGCCCGCGCGGAATCCGTTCGCGCTCGATCGACTGGTAGCATTCCGCCGCATGTCCATCGTTCGCTGGATCCTCGTCGCCGCCACGACCGCACTCGGGGTGACCCTCGTGGGCTCGTGGTTCCTCGCCCGCAACGAGCCGCTCGAATACACGGCGGAGGGCAAGGCCCGTCGCCTCTGGCACCGCTTGGCGCGCGAGGCTCCGGCGCACGACGTGTTCGTCATCGCGATCGACACACTGCGTGCGGACGCCCTCGGCGTCTACGGCGGCGATCCGTCGAACTCGCCGGCACTGGATCGCTTCGCGGCGGAATGCACGGTGTTCGAGGAGGCCGTGCCGGCCGCTTGCTGGACGCTGCCGTCGTTCTCATCGATCTTCACCGGGCTCTACCCGCCGGCACACGCGGTCGAGGACGACGAGAGCAAGGCCGACGACCGCCTGATCACGCTGGCCGAGATCTTGAGCGGTCTCGGCTATCGCACCGGCGCGTTCACGGCCGGCGGCTACTTGGCCGAGAGCTTCGGGCTCGACCAGGGCTTCGACGAGTTCAAGGTCGGCAAGAAGACGCGCCTGCTCGACGAGTCGATCGCGCCGGCGAAGGAGTGGCTTTCGTCGATCGATCGATCGGAGCGCGTGTTCGCGTTCGTGCACGGATTCGATCCGCACCGCCCGTATCGGCCAGCGACGCTGCCGTCGCCGCCCGCGGGCTACGCGGCGCCGGCACTCGATGCGGGTGATGCGATGGCGGAGCGCGTCACGGCCGGTGGCACGCTCGACGAGTTCCCGCTCGGCGACGTCAAGGTCGCGTACCACACCGTCGATTTGGGCCGCACGCGCGACTTCGACGAGATCTACCGCACGTGGATGCGCGCGAAGGCGCCGTCCAGCGAGCAGTTCCATCAACTCTGGAAGCAGTCACCGCGCTTCTCCGACGAGCTGGCCTGGCTGCGCGCGCTCTACGACGCCGAGTTGCGCGCGGCCGACGCCGCAGTCGAGGACTTCCTCGCGTTCTTGCGACGCAGCGGCCGGTACGACGACGCGATCGTGATCTTCCTGTCCGACCACGGTGAGCAGTTCATGGAGCACTCGACCATCGGCCACACGCGCACGAGTCGCGCGGAGAGTCGCGTGCCGTTGCTCGTGCGCTTGCCAGGCGGCAAGCGTGCCGATCAGCCCGCGCGCTGCGCCGAGGTCGTGCGCGGCATCGACGTGATGCCGACGGTGCTCGACGTGCTCGGTCTGCCCGCGCCGGCGATCGCGCAAGGCCGCTCGCTGCTGCCTCTGCTCCAAGGCGTCGACCTGCCCGATCTGCCCGCGTGCACGTTCGGCACCAAGTACCCCGAAGACGGCGTCACGTTCCGCAACTGGCGCTTCATCGAACGCACCGTGAAGGAAGAGGGCGATCTCTTCGGCGATCGCCTCTACGACATCGGCGCCGATCCGAACGAAGCGCGTGACGTGACCGCGGAGCACGCGGACGTCGACGCGCGCATGCGGGCGTTCTTGTCGACGACGCGCGCCGAGAGCGAGGCGATCGGCGCGCAGTTCGGCGCAGCGGTGGACGGCTCGAACGACGACGAGGATGCGCTCACGCAACTCGGCTACGTCGGCGACGCCGAGGCGAAGAAGTCGAAGAAGAGCAAGAAGGCGAAACGTCCGGACAATTCGACCGGAGAACGCTGAGCCGACCGCTTCGATCCCGGTCAGGGAGGCGTCGCTGCGTCCGCCAGCACGGTGACCGCGTCGACATCCTTGGCCTGAGCTTCGTGATGGCCGTCGAACGCCGCGAGCCGAAGGACGCCGAGGACGAGCGCGAACGCCAGCACGACGAGGAACACCTCGGTCCATGAATGCTGCGTCACCGCGACGCCGTACGAGCGGTGGGCGCTCATGCGGTCACCGCGATCTCGAGGCGCAGCTCGGCGCGGAGAAGGTGCCCCGACGTCGCAGTTCTCGGGGGGAGAAGGGGGGCATCCAGGGTGATGGTCACCGCGACGTCGGAGCTTGTTCGTGGAGTTCCGCTCGCGATCGACCGCATCCAGGCGGTGCGGGCAACGCGGGCAACGAGGATCCGTTCGGAACGCAGGGGTGGCCTACGCTCTCCGCGGACGACGGTCTTTCGGAGTGATTCGCTTCTTCCAGGCGCCGCTTCGATGACTCGGCGGCGCACAGGCCTTTGAGGGTGCATCGAGGCTCCTAGTTCGCCAAAAAGTCCGATCGCGACGAAGTCCGCGAAAAACTCGAATCCACGGTCCAGGCCCGCAGTCTCGCATCAAGTTCACCGTGCGGATGGAGCGCGGCGCGTGCCGCCCAGGTTCGCACGAGATCTCGAGATGTTCCACCTGGCCTACGCGAGTGTGATGAACCTCAGATGCAATCCTTGTGAATGGCCCACCCGTCACGGGCGTGCCCGGTGGAAATCACAGGTCAGTCGTACAGATCTGAGACTGTGTGCGGATCGTGGGTTATCTTGCTGCGTTTCGAAATCGGCCTCCCCTGCTCACCAGTGCGCCCCCTCCTCGGAGCGGGACGCGGCAGCCGTTGCGATCGTCCATCGTCCCGTATCCCAGCGCGAGCCGCGTCGCGGCATCGCACGTTGTCGGAGGAAGTCATGCTCAAGTCGTTGAATTGGATGTGGTTATCGCTGTCGATCGCAGGCGTCGTCGGCGCCGCTGAGCCGACACGGCCGCGGTCCGTGCCCGTCGTGGAAGGCAACGCCGTCGACGTCGGCACGCGCTCCGGTCGCACCTTGTCCTCCGGCGCGCGGGCGCGGTTGGCCGCCTTCAACGCGGGCGCCGACCAAGCCTTCGGCACCGACGTCGCGCTCGACTCGGAGCGCGTCGGCACGCTGTTCGGTGGACGCATTTGGCTCGGATCCCGATCCGAGAGCGTCGATCGTCTGCTCTCCGAACACGGTCCTGTCTTTGGATTCGACCCAGCGCTCGACGTCGCGGCGCGTTCGATCGGCAACCGGGAGCACGTGTCGTTCGCGCTGGGCGGCATCGAGATCGCCGACGCGCGAGCCATCCTCGTGTTCGACGCCGATGATCTGACCGGCGCACGCTTCGATCTGCCGGCGGTCGCTCGATCGCTCGGCGCGTTCGAACTCGCCGAAGCCTCCGCGATCGAACTCGCGCGTGCCGCGGCGAACGCGGATCGCACGAAGCACGGCCTCGCGAAGGTCGAGTGGAACTCGGCCGTCGCCGAGCGCCGCTACGTCCCCGCGGTCGACGGATTGGTGCCGACGTGGCAGGTCGAACTGCGCACGACGATCGCGGACGGCTACGACGCCAAGGCCGTGTTCATCGATGCGCGTGACGGTGGCGTGGTCCGCATCCACGAGCGCGTCGATGCCGGGCAGGGGAACTACCCGTTCTTCGGCCAGAAGGTGTTGTTCCAGACCACGAAGGGCAAGGCGCGGGCGTTCAAGAACGTCAACGCCGCACTCGCGAGCAAGTCGTCCAAGGTCAAGCTCACGGACCTCGCGACGAACATCCCGGCTCCCGTGAACCTCGGGTTCGGGTTGTTGGTCGGCTCGTTCATGGATTCGTGGGACGCGAACAACCAGAACGCGCAGTCGGTCACCGGCAACTTCTCGTTCGATCCGCTCGGCTTCGACGCCAACAAGTTCGACCAAGCCAACACGTACTTCCACATCACCGCGTTCGCGAACAAGCTGCAAAAAGACCTGCAGACGACGATCGACTCGGCCTTCTCGATGCCGGTGATCACGAACGTCGCGGCGAACTCGCCGAACGCGTTCTTCACGCCCGATCCGTTCCCGTTGACGAATCCGTCGCACACGAACGGCTTCATCCTGATCCAGGACGTGAACGGCTTCGGCGCGCAGGGCGACGTCGGTCGCGACATCGCGGTCATCGGCCACGAGTACACGCACGCGTGGCTCAGCTTCGAGAACCTGGGATTCTTCGGCGCGAAGGACCATCCGGCGCGCGGATTCAACGAAGGCATCGCCGATGCGTACGCGATGTTCCACCACAACGACCACGTCATCGGTCGCGTGATGAAGCAAGTGTTCACGCCGTCGTTCGGCCAAGACTTCAGCCGCGACCTGCAAGACGACGACCGCTTCCCGGAGACGACGATCAACTCGATGACGCTCACGCAGAGCGGCTTGCCCGAAGAGCATCGCAACGGCGAGATCGCCGCAGCCTTCATGCTCGACCTGCGCGCCGCGATCGGCGTGCTGAAGACGAAGCGGTTGATCTTCGCCGGTTTGCCGTTCACGCCGGCGACGGAGTCGCAGGTGCTTCCGGAGTACGCGCAGATCGACTCGTTCGCGGAAGCGCTGAACTCGACCGAGGACTTCTACTTCGCTTGCGTCAACGGAATCCTGAAGGCCGCGCCGGTCGCCGACAACAAGGCCGTGGGCGCGATCATCGGGGCCGCGACGGCGCGCGGGATCATCGGCGACATCACGAGCTTCAACAGCCTGCTCGTCGACCTCGAAGTGTTCCCGGGCCGCAAGATGATCTACCGCTCGCAGTTCCTCGCGCCGGGCGATCAGCACGTCTACTTCTTCAAGTGCCAGCCCGGCCGCACGATGAAGATCAGCGTCACGGCGACGAAGAAGTCGTTCGTGAACCCGAACTTCGCGCTGGTCGGCGTCAACCCGGCGTTCGATCCGTTCGCGACGTTCACGCAGCCGAAGAAGGTCGCGGGCGGCGCGAAGAAGGTGTCGCAGTCGGGCATCAAGACGCTGCTGCCGCCGACCGAGGTCTACATGGTCACGGTGTCCGCGACCAACTTCCAAACCGGCGGCTACCAGCTCGTCCTCGACGCCTGATCGTCGTCGACGCTCGATGAGGCGCGGATCCGCCGCGCATGATGGATCGCGACCCGTGCTGCGTGAGAACGAGCACGGGTCGCGCTCTTTTTTCGGCGAAACGTCGCTCGAAGTGGTTCATCCGTTCCTCATCGAGACGTCGCTAGAATCCGCGGCCTTCCTCGCACTCAAGCGGGACGGCTGCCGTTGCCCCTGTTCCAGCGTTACTTGCTCCGCGAACTGCTCCTGAACGCCGCGATCACGTTCGCCGTCATGAGCGGGATCTTCCTGATCGGCGGTGCGCTCACGATCCTCCACAAGATGGAGGTCTTGACGCTGTTCACGTTCTTGCGCGGCGTCGGCTTCTTCGTCGCGACGAACCTCGACAAGACGTTGCCGATGACCGTGTTGATCGCGGTCGTCATGACCTACGGCCGAGCCGCGGCAGAGAACGAGATCAACTCGATGCGCGCGGCGGGTGTGCATCTGTACACGGCGTACGCGCCGGCGCTGTTGTTCGGCGTGTGCTCGGCGGCGGTCGTCCTGGTGGTGAACGACCGCATCGCACCGGGGATCTCGGCGAGCAAGCGCGAGATCATCCGCGCCGGCTTGATGGACATCATCGAGACCAAGATCGAGCGCGGCGACAATCACCTCGAGCTCGACGATCGCTCGTCGGTGTTGTGGCGCACGGTGACCGAGGACGGCTATTTCCTCGACCTGCGTTACAAGAAGTACAAGAAGAGCGGCGACACCTCGTCGCGCCTCGACCTCGAGATCTTCGCCGAGCGCGCGCGCTTCCGCTTCGACGAGCGTCAGAACGTCGTGTTGATGGAAGCGTGGAACCTGAAGAACCTCTACGGCGGAGCCGTCGGCGCGGACAGTGTCGTCGAGCACGTCGACAACTACGCGATCTCGGCCGGAGACGAAGTTGGCGAGAAGAAGCTCAGTGAGCACACGCTGATCGACCTGCAAGCCGCGGCGGCACGACGCTACGACGGCGCGCGGCGGCCGCGGCAGTACCGCACAGAGTTCCAGAAGCGCGTCGCCGGCGCGTTCTCGTGCGTGCTGTTCGTGTTGCTCGGCGTGCCGCTCGCGATCATCTTCCGCCACGGCAATCGCATGGTCGCGTTCATGATCGCGTTCATGATCGCGATCCTCGGCTACTACCCGCTGTTCTTGCTCGGCGACGTGTTGTCGGACGAGGCGAAGCTGCCGCCCGCGCTCGCGGTGTGGCTCGGATCCGGCATCCTCGGTCTGCTCGGCCTCGGGCTCAGCTACACCGTGTGTCGGAGGTAGCGGGGCCGTGAAGAAGCTCGACCGCTACGTCTCCAGTTGCTTCCTGTCGTCGTACGGCGTCTGCCTGCTGTTCTTCGTGTCGATGTTCGTGCTCATCGACCTGTTCGCGAAGACCGAGGAGTTGATCGGGCGCGCGGACAAGGTCGCGAAGCTCGGGTACTCGGTCGCGCAGACGACGCTCGAGTACTACGGGCTGATGGCGCCATTCATCTTCTTGCAGGTCGCGCCGTTCGTGACCGTGATGGCCGCGATCTTCGCGATCACGCGGCTGCGGCGCACGAACGAGTTCGTCCCGATGATCGCGGCCGGGCGCTCGGCGTTCCGAATCCTGATGCCGATGTTCGTGTTCGCGCTCGTGCTCGGCATCGGAATGGTGTTGGTGCAGCAGTTCATCGCGCCCGGGCTGGCGGATCGACGCGAGCGACTGAAGGAGCTGCTGTTCTCGGCGAAGACCGAGCGCCTGATCACGCAGCCGTTCCGTCCGAGCGAGGACGTCGCGGTCAACGTCGTCGACTACGACTGCGACGACCACACGATCAAGTTCGTCGACGTCTCGTACTTGCTCAGCAAAGAGCCGTCGTTGACCGCGGAGAACTTGACCTGGGACGAAGGCAAGCAGCGCTTCGTCTACCGCAAGAAGGGCGCACCGCAGGACGCGCCGTTCGAAGTGCTCGACGTCGATCTCTCACCGGAGATCATCGAAGCGCAGGCGCGCGGTCCGCACGACCTGTCGTACTCGCAGGCCGAATTCGTCTACGGCAAGACCGGCCAGGCCAAATACAAAGTGCTGCTGCACTACCACCTGACGTTCCCGCTCTCGAACGTGTTGCTGCTGCTGCTCGGACTGCCGTTCGTGCTGCGGTTGGAGAAGCGTTCGCTGATGGTGGGGATGGTGATCGCCATCGTGATCTGCGCGAGCTACTTCGCGTTCGATGCCGTGATGCGCAACCTCGGCGAGAAGGACGCGCTGCACCCCGTGCTCGCCGCGTGGTTCGGCGTGATCTTCTTCGGGTCGCTCGGCGTCGTGTTGATCGATGGAGTGAAGACCTGACGATGGCCTGTGCGGCCGGCACCATGGGGCCGCAGGGCGGCGGCCCCCTGGACCCCCGCGCCTTGGAACCGCAGGACTACGTCGAGGGAGTGAAGGAACGGGACATTGGTCCGCGCGACGGCCCCCTCGAAGCGCAGACCGCGCGCTTGATGGGGGTGCTGTTTGGGGTTGCCGCGCCCGCGCCCGAAGGGGGCGGGTGGTTTTGGAGTCCTTGGTCGGCGTCCGCCCACGGGATGCCGCGCGCGGGCGCTGGCGCGCGAAGCGAGGGGGCCGTCGCGCGGCTGACGGGTTTTGGTTTTGGGATGGGCAGGGGCTTGCCGCGAAGGGGCCGGAGGGAGATTTCGTGGATGTGGGGGCCTTCTTCTTGGGGATGCGGCCGCGGGCGGCCGCTTGCCTTTTGGGTTTCGCGGGCGAAGCCCGCGTTCTGTGGGAGTAAGAGGAGCCGTCGCGACCGAAGGTCGCGACGGACCGTGGGTTGGGTGCAGGCCGAGGTCTTGGCCCGGGCCTTGGCCCGGGCCGCCACCCGGGCCGGCACCCGGGCCGTCATGCGGGCCGGCACCCGGGCCGTCATGCGGGCCGGCACCCGGGCCGTCATGCGGGCCGGCACCCGGGCCAGCACCCGGGCCAGCACCCGGGCCTTCACCCTGGACCCCTACGTCAGTTCTGACGGGAGGCGGACTTCGGCTCTGCGGACGTAGGACGTCGGGTCGGCTAGCGCCTCGAGGATGAAGCCTCGGATCGCCTTCACGTCATTCGGATCGAGTGCTGAGACCAAGCGGCCACCGTGGCGGGCTGCGATGGGTTCGAAGTCGCCTGCCGTGACCCTGTCCTTCTTGTTGAACAGCAATAGGGCCGGCTTGTTCTGGAGCTGCAACGCGTCGAGCGTTCGCGCGACCGCCTCGATCTGTTCGACGACGGCTGGATTCGATGCGTCCGCCACGTGGATGAGGAGGTCGGCTTCGGACAGACCTTCGAGTGTCGCTCGGAACGCGTTCACGAGGTCTTCGGGGAGATCGCGGATGAAGCCGACGGTGTCCGTCAGGACCGCCTGACGCTCGCCGTGACCCAGCCACAGTTGGCGCGCGGTCGGGTCGAGCGTCGCGAACAACAAGTCCTCGGCGAACGCATCGGCGCCCGTCAGCGCGTTGAACAATGTCGACTTTCCCGCGTTCGTGTAGCCGACCAACGACACCACGGCCATCGACGCGCGGGAGCGTTGCTTGCGTTGCTCGGCGCGACGCTTCGACAACTGACCGATGCGCGCGTCGAGTTCGGCGATGCGGTCGCGCATGTTGCGCTTCGTCAACTCGGCCTTGGTTTCGCCGACGCCTCGTCCCGATCCGATGCCGCCGCGCACGCGCGCGAGGTTGCCGCGTTCGTTCGACACCCGCGGGATCAAGTACTTGAGACGCGCGAGCTCGACTTGCAACTTGCCGTCGGTCGAGCGCGCTCGCTGCGCGAAGATGTCGAGGATCAACGCGGTGCGGTCGATGATCTTGAAGCGCAAGCCGCTCTCGAGGTTGCGCGCTTGGACCGGCGTGAGCTCGCGATCGAACACGATGATGTCCGCGTCCGCGCGCACGGCGTGCAGTTCGACGCGCTCGACGTTGCCCTTGCCGAGGTACGTGCCCGGGTCGATCTGACGCACTTTGATCGCGAGCTTGTCGACGACTTGCGCGCCCGCGGAGCGCGTGAGTTCGCAGATCTCCGCGATCGCCTCGTCCTCACCCGCGCCGTTCTTGTCCAGCAACGACACCACGAGCGCACGTTCGACGTCGCGCGTCTCCTTGACGCGCGGCGCCGCGCTCGCGAACTCCTGTTCGAGCGCGGCGATCATGCGATCGAAATCGGCGGGGAGGTCGTGCACCGACGCTTCCGGAAGTTCTTCGTACGTCTCGCCCGCCGGGTTCGGCGGCAACAAGTGCGCGAGTCGGATCGCGCGCGCCGTGTGATTCCCGGCGACGCAGACCTCGACCAAGCAATCGAGTCGGAAGTGCAACAGGTCGGCGAGGTCGTTGCGCGAGATGCGCTGGTTGCCTCGTCCGGCCTGGACTTCGTCGAGCACCGTTTCGATCAAACGGACCCCGCGCAAGCGCGCGTTCGCCGAGCGCTCGGAACCGGGGTCCGGTACTTCGAGGTGCGTCGCGGTGCCGAGGATCACACGCAGCACGTGACCGCCGCGATCGACGTAGAGTCCGATGCGACGATTCAGTCGCGACGACAGCGCCGCGAGTTCCTGGGCGAGTTCGACGGTGATGGCCTGTTCGCGTGGGATCCGGCGGCGTTCGAGCCGCTCGATTTGATCGATGTCCGACCGCTTGAGGCCGAGAGTTTTCCCGTAGATCTGGTGCTTCATGAGGTGTGGGAAGACTAGCAGCCCGACGCGCGAAGTCCTTCATCCATCTCCGCGGGGCTCCGGCGCGGACCGTCACGATCCGGTCGGTATCGCGATCGTGGTCATCGGCGTGATCGTCGTGCCCTCGATCCCGAACAAGTGGATCGTCGCTCCGACTCTCGACCCGAGAACGACGACGCGCTTTCCTGCGCGCGTGATGCGAGTCAAGACCGGGCGTACGGCCTCGCGATCGAAGGTCCCGCTGCCGAACGGGAAGAACGCCGAGCTGAGGAACTCGCGCCGCCAGGACACGATCATCGGCGCGTGCACCAGCATGAACGGTTCGCCGCCCGCGGTCGTCGGAGCTTCCTCGCTCGTTTCGGGTCGGGCGAAGCGGCCGGCGACCAGCTCGGTGGGCGCGAATCGACCGAGGTATCTCGGAGCGAGCAACGTCTCGATCGTTCCATTGCCCGACACCTCGAGCACGAAGGCCGGCCCCGCGCATGGCGTGACGGCGATGGCCTCGACGCTTGATCGCGCGCCGTCCTCGATCGCCTGCAGGCGAACGCCCGCGGACCAGTCGTCACGCTTCGCCGAACGGCCGAACAGCGGCTCGCCGACCTGGGACATCACCATGATCCACGGTGTTCCGCCGGCGCCGGTTGCGGACACGGCGTACTCGACGGCACCATCGCCCTCGAGATCGATCGGCAGGACTTGATACGCCACGTGGCGGGGCAGTGCCGTGGACCTCTTACCGAGGGGCATGACTTCGCCGCGTTCGTCCACGACGAGGAAACCATGCGCGTCGGGATCCACGAACGGCACGGACAGCAGCAAGCGATTGCCGAGGACGGAAACCTGCGCGAGTTCGAATGCTGCGTCCGGCGGCGGCATCGACCCGTTCAGTTCCGTCGTCGTCCCGGTCTTCGGATCGAACATGCGCACGCGGAGGCCGCCGTCGACGACCGCCGCGAGCAGGACCTCGTCGCGTTCATCGCCGTCGACGTCGTACGCGAGCGGCGCGATGGGACCGCAGCGCTGGAACGGACGCGTCGGCGCGCGCTGCTGCGGCTCGATCCACTTGGCGTCGAGCATGGCGTCCGCAAGAGCTTCGGCCAGTCGTCGCGCGCCGAATGCCGTGGTGTGCAACGGGTCGTTGCCGGGCAGGGCGTCGACGTAGACGTCGCGCGCGTCGAGAGCTCGGAACTGCGCGGCGACGTCGACGAGGCCCACGCCGAGTTCGCTCGCGCTGCGTGCGACCACGGCGTTCTGTTCGTCGAGACGCGTCGCGACCTCCTGGATCGCGGCCGGCGGGAGCTTTCCGATCGGGTCGCCGTCCTTCCACGTGAAGCCGTGCGGTTGGGTCGCTAGCAGCAACTTCGCACCGATCCCACGACAGGTCGCTTCGAGTTCCCGCAAACAGCGCGCGTGGTCGTTCGGCGGACAACGCAACTGCAACCAGTCGCGCGGTGCTTCGAGCCGCACGCGCGAATCGCGCCGCGCGTCGCGTCGCTCGACCAACCACTGCACGAAGCGCGAGTGTCTCAGCCAGCGCGCCAGTCGCGACGCGCCGGCGTTCGCGGCTTCCGCGCGCTGCCGATCGGTCTTGCCGTCGGCCTCGCGCTTGGCGTTGTTGAAGCCGAACGACGCCGTCACGACGTCGGGCTGCCACGCGGCGAGGTCGCGTTGGAACAGCCGCAGACCCTGGTAGGTCGACCACCCGGGGACGCCGGCGTTGATCACTTCGACGGTCACGCCGGGCGAGCAGGTCCGCAGCACCTGCTCGAGCTGAGCCGGGTACGTCGTATGGCCGCCGAATGCCGTCGAATCGCCGAGGCAGATGATGCGGAACGTGCCCGGCGCCTTCGCTCGCGGCGGCAATCGATCGCGCGTGCCGAGTTCGTTCGTGACGATCTCGATGTCGGCGAAGCGATAGCGCTGCGAGCGCTTCAGCGTCCAGAACACGTCGTCGTCCGGCATGGTCGCGTCGCGCAGCGTGCCCGCGCCACTGACGAGCAGATCCATCGGGGTTGGCTGGTACGAGTACCCGGCGACTCGGAATCCGGCTTCGACGAGTCCGAAGACGAGCAGCGGCGCGCCGCCCGCGAGCGCGAGACGAGAGAGCAAGGAGGTCGGCTTGCGCATGCGGCCGCGAGGATAGCAGCCCACGGCTCGGGCTCGTCGACCCGATCCTTCCGAGCTACCAGCCGAGCGTGCGCAGGCTCGCTTGCGCCAATGGACGGAGTTCGCGGAAGCGTGCGGCAGGCGCGGCGAGGCGGATCTCGACCACACGATCGGCGAGCACCACGTCGCGCCGCAATTCGCGCCAGGGCATCCCGTCCTTCGCGTACGCGACCGTGATCCAGACGTCGTCGTGGCCGTCCTTCGTCGGCGCGGTCCCTGGCGCGAGTTCGGTGCGCACGAGCGTGTGACCTTCGTCGATCAAACGGTGGTCGACCGCTTGACGCATGCGTTCGGCGACGCCGCGTACGAAGCGATTCGGCGCAGGCAAGTCGACGACGGCGGCTTCGACGAATGCGCCGCCGAGAGCGCCGCCCTCGACGAAACGCACGCGTCGCTCTTCGTCCAGCGTTCGTGTGAACCCGGCCGGAGGTCGCAGCTTCAGACCGCAGTGGGCGTCCGCGACCTGGCTCGCGAGTTCCGGCGCGGCCGACGCGCTGTTCCAGACGAACGAGAGCAGGATCGACTCACGGCACGCATCGAACAGGCTGCGCTCGGCGGAGTCGCATTCGAACGCGAACTCGATCGCCGCGTCGCCGTTCGCGATCAGCACGCGCGTCTCGTTGCGTTCGACCGTACCGCTGCGCACGTCGAATCGCGCAGATGCGGCTTGCCGACCGTTCAGCGAGTGATCGGTCACACGGGGCGCGTCGAGGACGAGTCCGTCGATGCGCGCGATGCGAGACAGCAGCGTCGCGCGTAGCCGCGCCGCGTCGTCGACGCCCGGATCGAGCACGCCGACGGCTCGCACCACGATGCGAGCGGCCGGGCTCTTGGCGAAGTCCTCGACGAACGCGATCAACTCGCCTTCCTGCGTGCGCGGCTCGCGCGACATCCGGTCGGGGACGTCGAACGCGATGCCGACGTCGCCGAGTTCACGGCGACTCGCGGGCTTGGCGTCGACGCGGCGTTCGACCGCCGTGAGGCTCGCGACCGAGGCTGCGAACGCATCGCGCAGATTGACCATCGACGCGGCGCGCGCGGATGCCGTGATCGAGAGTCGATGGCGCGGTAGGTCGATCAGCCAATCGATGGCTTCCGCGCCGTCCTTGCCGCGGTACTCGATTCGGAACGCGTCGAACGCTCCGGCGCGCACCGCGATCGGTTCGGTCGCTTCGAGGGCCGGCTCGAGCGCGAGCGTGCGAGCGCGCAACGCGGTCGCCGCATCGCTCAAGACGAGGTCGAGATCCGCGCGGACCGGTGACACCTTGAACGTCGCATCGAGTCCGGCGTGGAGCGGCGGTCGGCTCTCGGCGATCAGCCCATCGTGCAACGCGTGCTCGTGGGCGGCGTCCTGCGGGAACGGCAAGCGCAACCGAATGCCGTGCTGGGTGTCCTGGATCGTCGGTCCGCTGGCTTGCGTCAGCGGCGACGCGGAGCGCGCCACGCTCGCCGCGCTGGCATCGAGCGCGGCCGCGAGCGATTCGACGTCCGCCGAATCACCCCAGAGGTCGAGCAGGACGCGGCGCTCGTCGACGCGCACGAGGCGGAACGTCCGGCGTTGGCGGCCGTTCTCGAAGTCGGAGCGGAGCATGCCGTCCTCGAGTTCGTACACGAGGTCGAGCCTCGCCGAAGTCTCGGCGACGAGCTCCATGGCGCGACTCCACGCCGTTTCGTCCGACGCGTCGGCGGGGCAGGGCACCACGTAGAGCGAAAGTCGCGCGCGCTCGACCAGACGGCGCTGGAGGACGCATTCGTAGAGAGCCGGCGCATTCGGCGTGACCTCGACCATGCCTGCCGGGGCATCGAAGGTGATCGCCGCGATCGGCAGATCGACCCGCGTACCCTCGAGACCCAGGAGCGCGCCGATCAACCAAGTCGCGACCCACATCGACGTGCCCCCTTGCGGACCCGCGGATGGCGGCCTGGTCGATCCCCTCGCCAGGGGCCCATCGCGCGCGGCGCGCGCATTGAATCGCCCGGCGGCGCTTTCTTCCGTGCCAATTCAGTTCATTTCGCCGGATGCGTCCCGAGCAGCCCGTTGCTCCCGTCGGAATCCCACCGTCACCGAAGGGCGGACGGGACGTACCATCCGGCCCGATGATCCTCGTCGCCACCCTGGTCGGTCTCGTGTTCGCGCTCCGCGGTGACGCCGCTCCGACGAGCGTCGAGCGGTTCGGGGTTTCGTCGGCCCTCGCCCATCCCGACATCAGCGACGTGCTGCGTGGCCGTGGCGACGGCTACGCGACCGTTCGGCAGGGCGCTCGATTCGGCTACAGCTTCGCGATCGCGCCCGGCGTCGCGACCGTGGAGTTCGGCGTCTCCGACTTCTTCGCGGTCGAACCCGGACAGCGCGTGTTCGACGTGCTCGCGAACGGCGCCGTGGCATGCGAGCAGGTCGACGTGGTCACAGGTGGAGGCTCGTATCCCGGCGCCTTCGAGCACTCGTTCACCGTCGACGTTCCGAGCGACGGCAAGCTCGAGTTGGTGTTCGTCGGGCGCAACTTCGAGGCGATGGTCTCGTGGGTCCGCGTCGTCGACGGCGCCGGGAGTTCGACGTTCATCGATTGTGGGGCGCTGGACGACGCTCCCTCGCGCGCCACCAGGGCCGAACTCGGTGAAGCCGTGATCGCGACGCACGGGTCGCGCTTCTTCCTCGATCTGCGCCCGCAGTGGCGCGAGGTCCTCACGTCGCCGCTCGGGCTTTTCGGCAGCGAGCCGCGCGACGCCGCGCTCGGGTTCATCGTCGACGGTACGACGTATTCGTTGCCGCTGTTCCGCGATCGGCGGGATTGGCGCGTGCCGGAGGGCATTCGCGAGGAACGCAGCGCGACCGGCGTGGTCTATCACGTGCCGCTCGACGGCTACGACGCCACGATCGCGCTGCACGCGCCGTTTCACCCCGGTGATCGCGAGTTGTGGGGGCTGCCGGTCATCGTCGTCGACTTCGCGGTCACGCGCAGCGATCCGTCCAAGCCCGCGCGCATCGGCGGCGCGTTCCATCTGCGTCACGAATCCGACGCGAACCCGCGCACGGTGAAGGCTAGGCGCGGTGTCGACGGCGTGGTCGCAGCTCGCGAACGGGATGGTCGAACGATCGAGTACGGCATGTTCGCGGCCGCAGTCGCACGAGCCGACCGAGACGTCCGGAGGCTCTTCTTCGAAGCCCGCGACGGTTTCATCTCGAGCACGCTGTTGCTCGACACGAGTGCGGGCCCCGCGCACGCCCGCGTGCTGTTCGTTGGCTTCGATCCGGGGCCGACGCTGGACGTCGAAGGCGTCCCGCACGAACTCGAATACGCGCGCAGGTTCGGATCGATCGAAGCGGTCGCGTCGCACGCGGCGAAGAACGACGACGCACTGCTGCGCGGCGCGAAGCGCATCGACGCGTTGTTCGCGGACCCGGCGTGGCCGTCGGCCGTGCGCGAGTTCGCCGCGTACGCGTTGCCGTCGTTCGCGTTGAACACGGTGTGGACGCGAGGTCGCGACGGCGCGCCGTTCGCGTCGGTCACCGAGGGTTACTGTCGCTACCACTCGACGCTCGACGTGGCCTACAACGCCTCGGCGTGGATGCTCTGGTTCGCGCCGGATCTCCTGCGCCATGACTTGTTGGCGTGGCCACGCTTCATGCAAGACGACGTGTTCCCGCACGACATCGGCATCGATGAGCGCGTGCTCGGCCCCGAGTACTCGCACCAGATGCCGGTCGAGGAGAACACGAACTTCGTGCTGCTCCTGCACGCGTTCACCTTCGCGACGGGCGACGTCGACCTCGCACGCGCGCTGCACGGCGAGCTGCAAGCCGCACTTCGTTACGTCGAGCAATGCGATGCCGACGGCGACTCGCTGCCGGACCAGGGCACGGCGAACACGCTCGACGATGCACCCGCCGCGGTCCAGTTCGCGCACGAACAGACCTATCTCGCCGTCAAGTGCGCGGCGGCGTTCGAGGCCGGAGCCGCACTGTCGGCGTTGCTCGAAGACCCAGAGCGTGCCGAGGCATGGCGAACGCGAGCCGCCACGATCGCTCGAGCCGTCGAGGACCGAGCCTTCGCCGGCACGCACTACGTCGCCGCGATCGACGCGTCGACGCAGGGCCTCGAAGATCCGTGGGGTCGCCCGTTGTGGCGCATCGGCGTGGACGTCGACGCGGCCTGCGTCCCCGGCGGCGACCAAGCCCATCCGTACACGACGGTCGGCCTCCCGTGGCTGTGGCGAGCGGGCGGTGCGACCCTGCTCGACCCGAACCGCATGCGCATCGACTTGGCGACCGCAGCGCATCGAGCGGCCACGCGCTTCGGAACCGCGCACGGCGAGCGCAGCGAGAACCTGTGGGTTTCGCAGAATCTGTTCCGCGACGCCAGCGCGGCGTACCTCGGTGTCGACGTGCTCGATCGCTTCGAGGGCTACGTCGCGCTGCAACGCGACCGCGCACGCGAACTCGATCGACGCCTGTTCGCGGGCTTCTGCGACAGCCCGTTCAATCGGGCGCTGTCGTACTACCCGCGCGGAATGGCATTCCTCCTGACGCTCGAGGCGACGGCCGGCATGCGACTCGATCGCATCGCGCGGACGCTCACGTTCAAGCCGGTCCGAGTTCCATTCGCACTGCCGCTACCGCTGTTCGCCGATTGGAAGGCGGGCCGAGTTCCACGATTCGTCGTCGAACGGGCGGCCGACGGAACCGCCGAAGCCCACATCGAGCACTCCGACCGCCTCGATGGCCTGACCGTCACCATCGACCTCACGCTCGTCGGGGGCGGAGTGCGGAAGCTCTGAGGCATAGCGGAGCGCAATGGGTCGATGCCGGCCGAGGGAGCCGGTGGATGACGCATGCGGGGACCGAGACCGGATCAAAGTGACCCAGCGAGCGAGCACCGACCCGAACGCGATCACCGGCGGTCACCGCGTTCGGGCTACCCCACGGCGGCCCAAGGACTTGCGCGATCCAGTCGAAGGGTTGGAGAGCGGTTCACCGGCGAGCGAGCGCTGTGCGCGCCGGGGGCCGTGAACGTGAACGGGACAATGGAAAACGGTGACGGCGGTAAAGGAGCCGATGGCTCCGGGGGGCAAGGGTGGGACGGCAGACCGCGCGCAATCACCGCCGGCAACTCGACGCGGGTACCCGCGCGCAATCACCGCCGGCAACTCGACGCGGGTACCCGCGCGCAATCACCGCCGGCAACGCGACGCGGGTACCCGCGTGCGATTGCCGGCGGTCATCGCACGCGCTTTACATCGCGAGTGCTCCACGACTTGCGCGATCGCATCCAAACGCTGAACGCGCCCAACCTCCGCCGAACCATGGCGCGGAGCGAGAACGGTCACTCTTCCCCGGTTTCAGGCCGCCCGCTCGTCAGCCAGAAACCACGACGTCCCTTCGCGTGAAGTCTCCCGAGCGGCCCCAGGGCGGAAGCGAAGGCGGAGGTGGGGGAACTTCGTTCCCCCACCTCCGCCTACGGCGTCGAGCGAAGCGGTGCCGTACCCCGGCCGGCAGGCCCCTCGAAGCTTTCGAGGCTCTCGACCGTCGACTTCGTCGATTGCATCCATGGCTTCGACCAGTAGCGATCCCACGAGTCGGCCAACACCGTGACCACGGGTGCCCGCAGCGTCGGATCCGAAGCCACGCGCACCGCCGCCGCGACCGCGCCTCCCGATGATCCGCCGCACAGCAGGCCCTCTTCGCGAATCAGCCGATGCGTCATCGCGAACGCTTCGTCGTCGGACACCGACACCGCGTCGTCGCAGACGTCCATGTCGAACGTCTCGGGAACCTTCGAGCCGCCCATCCCTTCGAGTTGGTACTTGCCGTCGGGAGATGCTTCGCCGCAGCGCACCCAGCCCGCGAGCTTCGAGCCGACCGGATCCGCGATGACGATGCGCACGCCGGGCACGTGTTCCTTCAGCACGCGGCCGACACCGGAGATCGTCCCGCCCGTGCCGACGCCGGCGACGAACGCGCCGATCTCGCCGCCGGTCTGGCGCAGGATTTCCTGCGCGGTCGTTCGTGCGTGGGCCTCGACGTTCGCGCGCACGCGGAACTGATCGGCGAGCACGTAGCCGCGCTCCCGCGCGAGCCGCGCGGCGACCGCCTGGAAATGCGCAGGATCGTCGGGCGGCGCGTCCTTCGTGATCACGACCGAGGCCCCGAGCACCGCGAGCGCGAGGCGCTTGTCGTGCGACATCTTCTCGGGCAGCACGCAGATCAGGCGGTAGCCCTTCAAGTTCGCGACGAGCGCGAGGCCGACGCCGGTGTTGCCGCCGGTCGCTTCGATGATCGTGCCGCCGGCAGCCAACTGTCCGCTGCGCTCGGCCGCTTCGACGATCGCCAGTGCGATGCGGTCCTTGACGCTGCCGCCGGGATTCAGGAACTCGCACTTCGCGAACACGGGCACGCGCGTGCCCGCGGCCACGCGGTTCAATCGAACGAGAGGGGTGTTGCCGATCAGCGCGAGGACCGAAGGTGCGGTGTCCATCGGCCGGAGGATAGCAGCCGCCGCCGGCGACCGCCGAACGTCACGGAACCTGGATCGTGCGCGCGACCAGCGTCGCATTGCCATGCGCGTCGGTCGACCACGTTCCATGGACCGTCACTGGTTTCAAGTGCGCGAGGCCGTGAACGCCGTCGAGCGACGTCGCGATCGGAGTCGCGCCTTCGCGCAACTCGACCGTCACCGTTGCCTTCGCGATCTCGGCGGGGTCGTGGCAGCAGTAGTCCCAGGGCGTCTTGCAGTCGTCCTCACCGTCTTCGCCGCATGCCTTCAGCGACGCGTCGATCAGCGTGAACACCGCGGCGCCGTCGACGAAGTCCTTGACGCGACCGCGCACCGTGAGCTCGGTCGCGGCCGCGCCGGCGGTGGTGCGCGCGTCGAGGACTCCGACCGCTCCGTCGAGCGCGGCGCTCCCGAAGTACGCATCGACGGCCGGGCTCGAAGCCGCTTGCTTCGAAGCCGGGCGTTCGGGCTCGTCCGAACACGAAATCGGGACGACGCACAGCGCGAGCAGGAACAGTTGCGCACACACGTTCATGGACGAACTCCTCGGAGCGAAAGGAAGGGAAGTCATGGCGAGTCAGCCATCGCCGCGCAAGCGCGTGGCGAGTGGAACGGTCAGACTGCCGTACGCGGCAGGGATCAGAGCGCCCAGCGCCAACGCGAATGTCGCGCACAACGCGATCGCACTCGAGCGCGCGGACGATTCGAGTTCGATCGCGGTCATCGCGACGCGGATCGACTGACCCGCGAGCGCCACGTCGGCGAGCAGCAAGCCGAGCGCCGCGCCGGCTCCCGCGACGAGTGCGGCTTCGAGCGCGAGTCCCCCCGCGATCGCGATCGGTCCGTAGCCGATCGCACGCAGCACCGCGATCTCGCCCGAGCGTTGCGCGATCGCGGCCGACAACACGTTGATCCCGCAAACCAGCGCGGCGAGCGCCACGAGCGACGCCAACACGCGCGCCATCCAGCCGATCGGCGCGTACGTGCGCGCGAGGCGCTCGAAGAACTCGGACGAGCGCATGGCCTCGGATTCGAGATCGAGACGGCGACGCGCGAACAGCTCGAGTGCGGCGAAGTCCGCGTCGGAACGCATGCGCACGAACACCGCGGAGACGTCGTCGCGGCGCAGCGCCGTGCGCAATTCATGCAAGGGCAGCCAGATCTCGCCCTCGAGCGCGCTGCCGCCGGCCGCGAACTCGCCGACCACGCGGAACGGCATGCCCTCGACGTCGAGGATCGCTCCCGCGGCGAGTGCGGACGCGGGCACGCCGAGGCGCGCGGCGGCGAGTCGGCCGACGATCGCTTCGCCGCTGCGCGCGGGCCGGCCCGAAACCAACGTCACGGCGTCGTGGACCAGGAACGCGCGATCCGAGACGCCGCGCAGGTTACGCCTGCGCGGGCCGGCCGTCGAGGCCGACCGCGATGCCGACGTGCAACTCGGGCGAGACCGCGGCAACCTCGTTCACCGTGGCCAATCCGGCGACGTCGGCCGCGACGAACGCGTCGATACCCGCTGCCAACGAGGACCGCACGACGTCGCCTTCGGCCGCGATCGAGAGCAGGACGCCGACGTCGTCCCGCGCGGGCCGCGTGAACCCGCGACCGAGACTGTCGACGAACGCGGCCGTGACCGCGAGTAGGCCGGCGACGCACGCCGTCGCCAGAACGGTCGCCAGCGTCCGCACGGGTGAGCGCGAGAGATTCTTCACGGCGAACGAGAACGGCAGTGCGCGCGAGCGTGTCATCACGCACGCCCCAACGCGACGACGATGCGAGCACGGCTCGCGATGAACGCCGGGACGAGCCCGGCGAGGACACACGCGCCGATCGTGAACGCGCTGGCCGACGTGACGATCGTGGGACTCGCGACGACGTCGACGGGGATGCCCTCGACCGCGAGCGTCAGGTCGAGTCGCGCCGTCACGATCACGGCGACCGCGGCTCCGACGGTCGTGCCGAGGACTCCGAACAGCGTGGCTTCGAGCGCAGCGGCAAACGCGACATGGCCACCGCCGTAGCCGAGGGCCAGTAGGACGCCGATCTCGCGCATGCGCTCGGTGACCGCGAGGAACACCGTGTTCGCGACCAGCACCACGAGCATCGCGACGCACGCGAACACGAACCAACGCGCGAACTGCAGCAGCTCGCGCAGTTCACCGATGGCGCGCGCGCGGAACTCGTTGCGGGGTCGCGTCGAGGTCGGAGCTTGCGTCGACGCCGCGGCTTCATCGATCGCGCGCGCGACGGCCGCGGGGTCGGCGCCGTTCGCGACGCGCACCTCGAACTGCGTGACGAGGCCGAGCGTCTTGGCTTCGACTTGGCGCTGCAAGAACGTCAGATCGGTGAGCACCAGCGAATCGTTGACCGGATCGCCGCTGCGCGTGATGCCGGCGACCGTCACGCCGACGCGGCCGTAACGGAACGAATCGCCGACGTTCAGTCGTGTGCGCGCCGCGAAGCGCTCGCCGACGAGCGCCGCGTCGGCGCGTGCCAGGAACGCCGTCGCATCGCCGGCAACGAACTCGAGATCGCGCGCACGCACCGCGTCACCCTTCGGCATCCCGTGGAACGAGACCACGTCGAGGTTCGCACGACAGTTGTTCAAGAACACGCGGACCGGCACGACGGCTTCGACGCCGTCCTGCGCGCCGATCAGCGCGCCATGGGCCTGCGGCAACACGGAGGTCTGTGGGCAGTAGCGGTTCGCGCGATAGACGATCAACGTCCGCGCGGCGTCGCCGGAGGACAGGGCGCGGTCGACTCCTCCGGACAACCCGTCGACGAGCACCAGCAGGATCACGGCCGCGGCCACGCCCACGACCGTCAACGACGTGCGCAGTCGACGCCGCGCGGCGTGACGCACGATCCAACGGATCAGTGGCCGCGTGCTCCGCATCACGGCGCGTTCTCCGCCGCGACGATGCGGCCCTTGTCGAGCAGGATGCGCCGCGTCGCGAACTCGGCGGCATGAGCGTCGTGCGTGACCAGGACGATCGTGACGCCGAGTTCGGCGTTCAATCGACGCAGCAGCGCGAGCACGGAGTCGGCGGTGTCGCGATCGAGATTGCCCGTGGGCTCGTCGGCGACGAGCAACGGTGGGGCAGCGACGATCGCGCGCGCGATCGCGACGCGTTGCTCTTGTCCGCCCGACAACTGGCGCGGCAAGTGGCTCGCGCGATCGGCGAGGCCGACCGCATCCAGCGCCGTGGCCACGCGACGATGCCGCTCGGCGGCGTCGAACGGGAACAAGAACAGCGGCAGCTCGACGTTCTCGTACGCACTGAGGACGGGGATCAGATGGCCGTGCTGGAACACGTTGCCGACGTGCTCGCGCCGCCAGTCCGACAACTTGCGTTGCGGCAACGTCGTCAGGTCGGTGCCGGCGACGACGACGCTGCCCGACGTGGCGCGATCGACGGCCGACAGCAGATTCAGCAACGAGGTCTTGCCGGAGCCCGACGGGCCGAGCAACGCGACGAATTCGCCGCGCTCGACGTCGAGATCGAGTTCGCGCAGCGGCTCGACGATCTCGGCTCCCCGCGTGAATCGCTTCGTAACCCGACGCAGTTCGATGAGGCCCATCACGGCCCCCCGGCGTCGGGCGCGACGCGGTCGCCGGCACGCAACGTCGACGGGGCGGACACGATCACGCGATCCGCGATCGAGAGTCCGTCCGTCACGACGACGAGTTCGCCGCGGCTCTTGCCCGCCGTGGTCACCGTGCGTGTGTGAGCACGGTCGTCCGCATCGACGACGAGGACGGTGCCGTCGGCGCGCAGCGCGGCACTCGGAACGACGACCGCGCTGGATGCCGAGGTCGCGGCACTCGACGCGTTGGCCGGCGCGAGGAACTGCACGCGCACGAGCAGGTCGGGCACGAGGCGCGCATCGACGCTCTTCGCGGCGACGTGGACGGCGATCGTCGATTTGGTGAGGTCGGCGGCCGGCACATGACGCACGACGGTGGCGTCGAGCGCGAGATCGGTGCCGTCCAGCGTGATGCGCGCGGGCATGCCGACGGTGATCGAGAACGCGTCCTGCTGCGGGACGTCGGCGCGCACGCGGACGTGCTCCGGCTGGAAGGTGCTGAAGATCGGAGGCGATTCCGGCTCGCCGACGCGATCGCCAGGGCCGGCGCGACGCTCGTGGACGATGCCGGGGACCAGTGCGCGGACTTGCGTGCGCGACAGCGCCAGAGCGGTCGCATCGAGCTCGGCGCGTGCGAGGGCGAGAGCGGCCTCGGCTCGCGCGCGAGCGGCCGCGGTCGTCGCGACTTCGGCGCGATCGTCGATGCGCGCTTTCGCGGCGTGCTCGACGCGTGCGGATCGAGCTTGCGCGCGGCTCACCGCCGCTCGTCGCGCGTCGGATGCGGCCATCGCCGCGTCCTTGGCCGCCTGCGCTTGCGCGACTTCGGCTTCGGCGAGTCGGACTTCGATCGTGCCGCCCTCCGCGTTCGTCACCAGCAGGCGATCGAGTTCGAGCTCCGTGTTCGCCGCGGCGAGTTTCGCTTCCGCGGCCGCGACGTCGGCGAGCGCCGCGGTGGCCAACGCCTGCGCCTCGTTCGTCTCGGCGATCGCGGAACCGAGGGCTTCCGTCCATTCGAGATTGGCGTCGAACGACTCGCGCGCGGCCTGTTCGAGCGCGCGGGCCGCGTCGACTTCCGCGCTCGCGACCGCCAATGCGGCCGTGGCGCGATCGTGCGCGATGCGCGCGTCGTCGTCGACGAGCGTGGCGACGACTTGATCGCGCAGGACCGCGTCGCCCGGCTGGACGAGGACGTCGCGCACGACGCCGGGGGTCAGCGCAGCGATGCGCGTCGGAGTCGGGTCGGGCTCGACGAAGCCCGAGGTCGAGAGCACCGCGGTTCCTCCGACCACCGTCGATCCGCCGTCGTGACGCACGGGACGCACGACGTGCACGGCGACGCGCGGCGCGAACACGTCGATCAACGGCCGCGCCAACGCGGCGGCGAGAGCGACGACCACGAGCACGGGGATCCACAACTGGCGCCTGCCCCGCGCGGGCGGGATCGACGCGCTGGGGTCGCGTCGCGCGAGAGTGCTGAGATCGACGTCGCGAGTCGGTTCGGTCATGGCGAAGCTCCCGTGGAATCGGACTCGACCGACTCCGGACTGCGCGTCGCATCGGCATCGAGTGCGGACTCGCTCGTGAGTAGCCGGCGTGCGCGGGCTACGACGCGCGCGGTCGCCGCATGGGCGTCACCGAGATCGACGATCGCGTCGACGTGACGTTGGACGGCGGTCAACCAAGCCTCGCGCCCGCGGCGATCGGCCGAGAAGCGCAGCGTCGCCGTTCGCATCGCGAGCGCCGACGCGGTGTGTTCGCGGTCGGCCGCCTCGAGCGCCGTGCGTGCCGCGGCTCGCTCGCGTTCGTTCGCGCGCACGTCCGCGAGTCGCGTTTGCGCGGCTTCCCGCAACGCGGCGATCGCGGCCTCACGACGATGGCGCGCGGCCTCGACCTCGTGCTGTGCAGCGATCGGCTGCGGGAGGTCGATCGCGATCAATCCACCGGGCAGCGCGGCGTCAGGCGTGAACTCGACCGCGGGTCCCACGCGCAGATCCGGCCAGCGCGCGCGCAACGCAAGCCGGAACTCGGCCTCCGCAACCCCGAGTTCGAGTCGCGGAGCGTCGAGATCGGGATGCGCGGCGATCACGTGCTCGAGAGTCGCTGCGGCCGGCAGCGCGGCATCGGCGGTCGCGACCGGTTTCCTCGCGTCGGGCTCGACGTGTCGCGCGAGCGCCTCCGCATCGACGGGCAATCCGCACGCGAGAGCGAGCGCGGCACGCGCGTCCGACTCGCCGACGTGGGCTCGCGCGCAGGCCGCGTCGAGCGCGGCCGCGGCCGCATCGGCGTCGGATCGGGCGCTGTCGCCGAGCCCGCCCGCGCGCGCGATGAGGCCGATGCGCTCGAAGCCGGCTCGGGACTCGGCGCGCAGCGCTTCGAGTCGCTCGCACGCGGTCTGCATCGCCGCGAGACTCCAGCGTGCCGCATCGACCTGTTCGAGCACGATGCCGCGCTCACGCTCGAGTCGCGAAGCTGCCAACAACGCTTGCTGCTCGGACACGATGCGGCGCAGCGCGACCTTGCCGAAGCCGGCGATGGCGATCGGATCGAACCAAACGCCGACTTGTCCACTGGCGCCGCCGTCGGCGTCGAAGGCCTCGGCGTCGAGCAGGATCGAACTCGCGCCGGTGCCGCCGACGCGGGCTTCAGCCGCGGCGAGTTCGGCGCGCAAACGCTGCAGCCGCGGCGACCCTGCGAGCGCCGTCTCGTGCCAGTCGATCACGCCGCGGGCGTCCTGCCGAACCAGGACGCGCGTCGCCGCGTCGCGCAGCAGCGCGGTCGAGTCCGCTGCGGGCTCGGTCGCGCAGGCCATCACGACACCGAATGTCGCGATGGTGCAAGTCGTGCGAATGCGATTCATGACCACCTCCGGACGTCCGAACGGCGCGGGTCGACCTTCGACCTGCGCGGGACCACGGGGTGGGGATCAAATGCGAAGTGCGAAACGCGGCGGAGGCCGCCCCGCGCGGGCTCGCTCGGGTCTCGGCACGAACGGTCGATCGTGGCGCGGCGCGGACATCGTGATCGGAGCGCGCGGGGGCATGGCGTCGGCGCCACCTGGATCGAGCTCGTGCGGCGTCGACGCCGGGTCGCGCGCCGTGCCCGCCTCGAACTCGAGGCAGCAATCGCAGGGGGCGTGGTCGTCGATCGTCGCTTCGTCGGGCTCTGGGCCGGGCAGTTGCTCGCATGCACCGGCCGCGCAGCACGAGTGTTCGAGCACCACGGTCTGCGTCGCGCCGACGCGATCGTCCGGATCCGCGATGCAAATCGTCACCCGCGCGCGGCCTTGCGGCAGCAGTGCGAACAGCGACGTCAGCAGGAGGACCAGGACTCGGCGCTTCATCGCCGCTCAATCGACCAATCGGCGGTCCGGAATCAAGCCCCGACTCGACCGAGCCCCGGGGGAGGGCGGGACTCGATCCCGCGTGGGTCGTCGATTCGGACGGGACTCGCTTCGATGCTCGGACCTTGCCGCGCTCACTTCTTCCGCTGGGCGAGCACTTCGTCGACGGCCACCGAAACCCCCGGCAACAACGCGTTCGCGATCACTTCGTGGCCCGGGTCGTAGGGGTGGACCGCGTCCATGAACAAGCGCTTGCCGCCCTGGCGCTGGATCTCCGGCATCGGATCGAGGATCGGCACCTTCGCGGCCGCCGCCACCTGATCCATCGCGGCGAAGAACTGTCTGCGCCACAGCCGCTCGTCGTCGACGACGGGTTCTTTGACGAGCACGAGCTTCACGCCGTGCTCGGACGTGACGCGCACGAATCCCTCGAGCATCGTGCGCCAGCGCGCCGGCGGCGAGACGCCTTCGACGGTCGTCGGCTCCTTCAGTCCGCGCGCGTTCGTGACTTCGTTGAGCCACGTCTCGTACGCCGATGCGCCGCGCCGCACGGCGAGCCGATCGCGCAATCGGTCCAACCACGAGCGCGCGTAGTCCGCGTCCGTGATGCGCTCGAAGTACGCCATCTCGTCGATCTGACTGAGCGCGACCGCGTCGTTGTGGAACAGCGACAGCACGAGGATGTCGGGCTCGAACTCGAGGACGACGTGCTCGAAGAACGGCAACAGCCGCGAGCCGCTGGCTCCCGGCCACGCCGCGACCACGACTTCGACGTCTTTGCCCTGCGCTTTCAGCTTGGTCTCGAGTCGGTGACCGTACGGCTCCTTCGCGCGATAGCCGTACGTGCTCGACGTCCCGAGCGAAACGATGCGCACGACGCCGGGCGCCTTCTTCAAGGCCACCTTGCGATCGCGGAACTCGTGCTTCGCGAGCCAGAAGTTCCAGCGGCGCACCAGCGGGTGTTCGAGAGCGAGGAGATCCGGGTCGATCCGATCGCCGTCCCACGAGTCGATCGCGATCGCGTTCACTTCGTCGTCGCCGGGTGGCCACGTGCGCTCTGCCGCCGCGTTGTAGACCGCGACGTCGGCGCCGGCGATCAGAGCGACGAACAGGATGAAAGCGGGTCCGCGCATGCGGGCCGAGTGCACCAAGGGGAACAGCAATGCCGGCAGCGAGGCCGCGACGAGCGCGCCGACCACGGGCCACGGCGAGAACGGACCCGACATCGCGTTGCCGAGGAACAACAAGGCGACCGGCGCCAGCACCAACGCGCCGACTTCGGCGGCTTGCGAGAACGCGACGCGCAAGCAGACGACGCAAAGCAGCGCGTAGATCAGCCAGAACGCGAGTGCGGGAACGGCTGCACGCAGGCGATCGGCGTCGATGCTCGCGGCGGGTTCGTTCGCGGACGGCGTGGTCACGGACAGACCGGCCAGCGCCCCCGTGCCTCGATGCGTCATGACCACGAACGCGCCTTCGCCGTACAGGCGGAACTCGCCGGTCGCGAACTCGGCGCCGTCGAGCGTCGCGACGAACGTCCGTCCGCGCGCTCGGATCGAGAGTTCGTGTGGCGTGCCCGCCGTCACTTGGCCGGCCTCGTTGCCGACGCGTTCGTACTCCTTGCGTCCTTCGAGCACGAATCCCGATTGCATGCGCGGATCGGCCGAGACGACGAGGGAGATGCCTTCGTGCGTCGCCGTCGAACTCGCGCGCATGCGGATCAGACCGATCGCGCCGGGGTCGAGCGACAGCGTGCAGCGCAAGTCGAAGTCGCGGTACTTCCCCTCGATCGAGTACGCGGTGTCGAGTCCGAGGGCGAGCGGCTCGGTCTGCGTGTGCGGCGGCGGCGGCGTGTGTCCCGCGCAAGCCTGCTCCATCAACACGCTGATCGAGAAGAAGCGCTCTGCGTACGCCGCGAAGTGGTGGAGCGCGCCGCACAACACCGGCACGGCCACGAGCCAGGGCCGCACGCGGGCCCATGCGCCACTCGGTCCGACCGCATCGCCGCGCACCGCGCTGCCCAATGCGTTCAGCGCCGACACGAACCCGATCGGGAACAGCACCGCGGTGATCGCCGAATACGGCGAGACCGGGATCACGAAGCCGAGCGTGAAGTACGCGCAGGCCGGCGCGAGGAGCAGCGCGACCACGCGCGGCCACGCGCGCAGCGGCGGTGCTCCGCGGCAGAACCCGCGCAACATGAGCGCGCCGAGCAGAACGGCGGCGAGGTAGACCGCGAACTCGCGCGCGAGCGCTGGCAACACCGCGGGAGGCGCCAACGGCGAGCCCGGCTGGCCGGGCGCGGCGTCGAACTCCACGCGCCGCTCGAACGTCCCACCATCCGGCGCTTGCGGCGAGATCTCGAGGTTGCCGTCGATGCGCACTCCCGCGAGCAACAGCGGTCCGCCGCGAGCCGCGATCGAGACCTTGCCGGTCGCCGCCCATTGCGTCTTCACCGCGGCGGCTTCGACGTCGTTGACGGCAACGCGGATCATGCTGCCGGCGAACGAGACCTCGGTCTTGAACGGGCGGAAGGTCGGGCCGACCAGGTCGACGTCGTCCTTGCGCGCCATCTCGACCTGCTTGCCCGATCCGTCGCGGTAGTGGACGAGCACGCCGCGATCGGCCTGGGCTCCGACGCGGATCACGAGCGCGCCCTCGGCGCGTTCGCGGACCACGATCTCGAGAGCCGATGTCTCGGCTGCGCGTTGCAGATCGACGCGGACCGTGCGGAAGCGCGTGGTCGCGTCCTCGGCGACGTCGACCAGCATGCGCGCGTCGCGCGGGAGTTGCAGCGCGGCGGCGCGGCCCGCGGCGAGCGGCTCACCAGCCGCGTCGACGCAACCCCAGAACGCGCCTTGCGCGAGCACGGGCATGGTGCTGCGCAGCCGTTCGTGTTCGCTGCGCGCGAGGCCGAGCAATCCGACGACGACGAGCGTCGTGACGACCCAGGGCTTGCGTTTGCGAGTCGATGTCGCGGAAGTTGCGCTCACCGGCGCTCCCTCGGTCCGGGCGGGTGGTCGATTCGCGTCAACGCGCGACGTGCGCGTAATGACGGCCGAAGCGGTTCGCGATGAAGTCGGCGAACGAGACCTGTTCCTGCTTCACGAATCCGCTCTGCGGCAGCTTGCCGGTCAAGAGCAAGTCCGCCACGGCGCAGACGCCGGCGGCCGTCGTGATCTGGATCGCGGTCCAGGTGCGCCCGTCGATTTCCTTGTGCAGCACCGTGTTGGCGTACGTGCGTTCGGTGCGCACTCCGTTCACGTCGCCGACCGCCGACACGAAGATCACGACCTGGTCCTGCGTCGTGGTCGGGATCGCGTCGTCGAACAGTTGCTTCCACAGTTCGCGCTTGTCGGCCAAGCGGAGGTCGTACGCGAGCATCTTGATGATCTCGGCGTGACCGGGGAAGCGCAGCGTCTTGTAGTTCGCGTTGCGCGCTCTGCGCGACTTCAGCGTGGCGCCGAAGCTGCCGAGTCCGCCCGACGTGTTGAACGCTTCGTACTCGATGCCGTCGATCATGAGGTGCTCGAGGCTCTCGAGCGGCGGCAACTTCACTTCCTCGCCGTCGACGAGCGCGTTGCACGGATTGAGGTACTCGTTGACGAGTCCGTCCGTGCTCCAGGTCAGGTTGTACTTGAGGCGGTTGCTCGGGAAGCGCGGCAGCGCGCCGACGCGCAAGCGCACCTCGTGGATCGGGTTCATGCCGGCGATCAGGTGATTGGCGGCGATCGTGATGAACCCGGGCGCGAGGCCGCATTGCGGCACGAACGCAGTCTTCGCGCCCTTCGCCAACTCGGTGGTGAAGTCGGTGGTGCGGACGTCCTCGGTCAAGTCGAGGTAGTGCGCGCCCTTGGCCTTCGCGCGCGTCGCGATCCTGGTGTTGCACGCGAACGGCGCGCACGAGATCACGGCGGCGGCGCCCTTCACGACCTGATCGATCGACTTGGAGTCACCGAAGTCCACCGTTGCCGCGTCGACGTTTTTCAGATGTGCGGTCGCCGCCTTCGCGTTCTTCTCGGACAAGTCCGCGACGCGCAGGTGGTAGTCGCCACAGGATCCGAGGAGGTGGGCGACCATTCGGCCGATCTTGCCGGCGCCGAGGATTGCGATCGTCTTCATCGGGACTTGAGCCTTGCGTTGGGTTCGTGACGGACCATGACGAATACGGAAGCCGGGCGAGAGTACGGGCAGTCCCGCACCAGATCAACCGCGGCCGCGCTACCCTGTCGCGTCATTTCTCCGATTCGTCGCCAGCTCGGCGGACAGCGAGCGTGGTGGGGTTCATCGCATGGCACGTCGACTCTTGCTCGTCTCGACCTCCACGGTGTTCGGCACGGGATACCTGGATCACGCCGAGGCCGCGCTGCGCGCGCTGTTCTCGGGCGTCGGGCGCGTGTTGTTCGTGCCGTGGGCGCTGCATGACCTCGATGCGTACGCCGACAAGGCGCGTGAACGCTTCGCGCGCATGGGGCTCGGACTCGACTCGATCCACGCGGCGCTCGATCCGCGCGAGGCCGTCGAGACGGCGAAGGCGATCTTCATCGGCGGGGGCAACACGTTCCGCCTGCTGCGTCGACTGCAAGACGAAGGGCTCGTCGACGCGATCCGCCGTCGCGTCGAAGCCGGCGCGCCGTACGCGGGCACCAGCGCGGGCTCGAACGTCGCGACCGCATCGATCCACACGACGAACGACATGCCGATCGTGTGGCCGCGCACGCTCGACGCGTTCGGGCTCGTGCCGTTCAACATCAACCCGCACTACATCGCGCCCGATCCGAACACGACGCACATGGGCGAGACGCGCGATCAGCGCATCCGCGAATTCCACGAGGAGCACGATCGACCCGTCCTCGGTCTGCGCGAGGGTTCGATGCTGATGGTCGATGACGCCAGTTGTCGGCTGGCGGGGAGTGCGGGCGCACGCGTGTTCGAACGCGGCAAGCCCGCGGTGGACGTCGAGCCCGGCGCGGACTTGTCCGCGTACTTGTGAGCCGCGCATGAGTCGGTCCGCTGCCCTCGGCTCTGCGCTGTTGTCGTGCGTCGTGCTCGTGCTGGCGACGCGGGACCTGCGACCGCCGTCGCCTGCGCCGATCGATGCGCCCTCGACGGAGTTCGCTGCGGATCGCGCGTTCGAGCACGTGCTGCGCATCGCCGCCAAACCGCATCCGATGGGCAGCGTCGAGCACGGCCGCGTGCGCGAGTCCATCGTCGAAGCGTTCCGACGACTCGGGCTCGAAGTCACGCAAGACGAAGGAGTCGTCACGCGCCGGCCGATCCAAGCCGGCGACGGCGCGCACGTCGCGTGTGTCACGAACGTCGTCGCGCGCTTGCGCGGGTCGGGCTCCACGGGACGCGATGTCGTGCTGGCCGCGCACTACGACTCGGTGCCGACCGGCCCGGGCGCGGGCGACGATGCGGCGGCCGTCGCCGCGTTGATCGAAGTCGCGCGCGCATTGCGCGAAGGACCGCCGCTCGCGAACGACGTCGTGTTCCTGATCACCGATGGCGAGGAAGTCGGCCTCTACGGCGCGAAGCTCGCGGTCGCGGATCCCGCATTCCTCGCGCGAACGGCGCTGGTGTTGAACTTCGAGGCGCGCGGTCATCGCGGACCGGTCGTGATGTTCCAGACGTTCGGCGCCGTGGAGCCGTGGGTCGATGCGCTCGCGCAGGTCGACGATCCCGTCGCGTATTCGCTCGCGGCCGACGTCTACGCGCAGATGCCGAACGACACGGACCTGAGCGTGTTCGGCCGCGCCGGGCTGCCCGGGATGAACTTCGCGTTCATCGGCGGGCACAGCCACTACCACACGCCGCTGGACTCGCCGGACGAACTCGATCGCGGTTCGCTGCAGCATCACGGCCAGTACGCGCTTTCGCTCGCTCGCCATTTCGGGGCCGCCGACCTCGCGGCCTCCGGCATCGGTGCGAAGCGCGTGGACGACGAGCAGGTCTACTTCTCGCTGTGGCGCGTCGCGCTCGTGCATTGGCCGGCGGCGTGGGCTTCGCCGATCGCCTACGGAGTGCTCGGGCTCGCGGTGCTGACGCTCGTGCTCGCGATCGCCCGGCGGCGCACGTGTCTCGGATCGTTCACGCTCGACGTGCTCGCGATCGCCGTGGCGCTCGTCGTGCCGGCCGGACTGACGTGGTTCGAGATGGAGCGTGGATCCGATGGCGCGCACGAGTTCGCGACCGCCGCGCGCATTTACGCGCCGGAGCGCATCCTGCTGGCGTCCGTGCTCGCGAGTCTCGCGATCGTCGTGCTCATCGTCCGTTGGCGAACCCGAGGCGTTCTGCCGCTGGCCGTCGGCATGGTGTTTTCCGTCGCGGGCGTCGTCGTCGCGGCGCGGCAACCTGCCGGCTCCGTGCTCTCGTTCGTCGCGTTCCCGATCGTCGTGATCGAGCTCGCGCGCGTGCTGCATTCGGCGCAAGCCGCGACGCGCGCACCGAGTGTGTTCGGGCGCTTGGGGATCGCTCTCGGTGCGGCCGTGGTCGTCGGTGTCGTCGTGCCGCTCGCGGTGTTGTTGCCGAGCGCGATCGGTCCGCACACGAATCCACTCGGCGCCGCGCTCGTGGTCCTCGCGGCGCTGGCGACGCTGCGCACGTGGGGTGAGCTCGTGGTTCCGCGCCCGACGCTCATCGCCGTTGGACTCGGCGTGGCCGCGCTCGCGGTGAGTGTGCCGACTCTGTTGGCTCCATTCGACGCGCAGTGGCCCGAGCCGGTCGAGTCGATCCGCGCGTCGGTCGAGTCGACGGAGAACGGTTGGTCGGCGACCGTCGTCGACGACCGCAACGAAGGAGACTCGCGCCGCGTGGTCGTGAAGATGGTGCCGCCTCTCGGATGTTGGCGGTCGTCGGTCACGCTCCAGCGCAGCGACGATGCAGGTTGGCTGCCGATCGCGCGCGCCGCCGTTCTCGGGTTCGACGCGCGGAACATCGAGAGGCTCTGGCTCGACGCGCCGCCGGCCGCGGGCTTCGAGGTCGAGGTGCTCGTTCCGGTGGGGCTCGAATTCTCCGTGATCGCGAACGGATTCGTGCCGACCACGGGGACACGGCATCCGTTGATCCGAGCCCATCCGATCGATCGATTCGCGAAGCCGAACGATCCGGACGGCCTCGACGTGCGCACGGTCTTCAAGTTCTGAAGTCGCGTCGCTCTGACCGTCAGCGTCGGTCCGTCCTGAACCACGATCGCGCGTTTTCGCCGACCTGAGGTCATGCGCCAGTTCGCACTGAAGTCGACCCCCTCGCGGGACGATGGCGTGGTTGCACCTACGGATGACGCATCGACGGCGGCGCGACCATGAACACTCCCTCGAGAATCGCAGCGGTGACGCTTTTGCTCGCGGTCTCGGCGTGCGCGGCCCGGACGCCGGGCGTGAAAGCGCGACATGATCCGCGACCCGCGACGCCGGTCACTGCCGAACCGACCTTGCCGCCCGTGGTCGCATCGGCACTCGAAGCTCGCAGTGATGCGCGGATCCTGGTCGTGATCGAGGACGGCAGGACGGTGTGTCATGCCTCGGGCTGCACGCCGAGCGAGCCGTCGCTGCTCGACACGGACCACGAGATCCGCGCGCTGCTCGTGAACTACCGGACGGTGAAACTCGACTCGCACGACGGCGCGGCGTTCGTCGACGCGCGACTCGAACGTCACGGCGAACTGCTGCGCCTTGGTCCGAAGCAAGTCATCGCCGGCCAGCCACCGCTGCCGGGAGCGTTCGTGCTCGACGAACACGGCGACGTCGCCGATTGGGTGTCGCTGAAGGGCTTCGACGCACAGGACAACCTGCGCCGATTGTTGGCGTCGCGTTGAAGCGGCGCGGTTTGACCGCCTCGCGATTCCGTCAGTACCCGAGCGCGCAACCGTCCTTGCGGGACTCGCTCGCGCCGTAGTACACGCGCGTGTCGCCGTCGAAGCGCACGCCGATGCCTTGGTAGCCGCCGAAGCCGTCGCGCTGGCGTTTCACGGTGTGGCCGAGCGCGCGCAACGCGTCCGCGACGGACTCGGGGATTCCCGCTTCGAGGAACACCGTGCCGCCGTCCGTCATGCGTTCGCCGGTCGGTTCGCTCGAGCCTTCGTGGACCCAGCGCGGCGCGTCGCCGGCTTCTTGGAAGTTCATGCCGTAGTCGATGACGTTGACGAGGATCTGCACGTGCCCTTGCGGCTGCGTGGCGCCGCCCATGACTCCGAACGCGAGGAACGGCTTGCCGTCCTTCGTCACGAACGCGGGGATGATCGTGTGGAACGGGCGCTTGCCGGGTGCATACGAGTTTGGCCGTCCGGGCTCGAGGTCGAACAGTTCACCGCGGTCTTGCAGCACGAAGCCGCAATCCTTCGGACTGATGCCGGAGCCCATGCCGCGGTAGTTGCTCTGGATCAGCGACACCATGTTGCCGGCCGCGTCGGCGGTGCAGAGGTAGATCGTGTCGCCGTCCACGAGTGCGGGATTGCCGGGATCGACGCTCTTGGCGGCAGCCTTCGCATCGATCCGCGCGCGCCGCGCCGCCGCGTACTCCTTCGACAACAGCTCGGCGACGGGGAGTCGTTCGGTCGCGGGGTCGGCGATGAAGCGCGCGCGATCCGCGAACGCGAGCTTCTTCGCCTCGACCATCGTGTGCAGGAACTCCGCGCTCGAGTGGCCCATCGCCGCGACGTCGAACCCTTCGAGCAGGTTCAGCATCTGCAGCGCGGTGAGGCCCTGGCCGTTCGGCGGCAACTCGTGAACGTCGTAGCCGCGGTAGTTCGTCGTGATCGGCTCGACCCATTCGGAGCGGTGCGCGGCGAGGTCGGCTTCGTCGAGGAAGCCGCCGGCCTCGCGCACGACGTCGGCGATGGCCTTCGCGACCGGTCCGTCGTAGAAGCCGTCGCGCCCCTCGCGAGCGATGCGTTCGAGCGTCGCCGCGAGATTCGGATTGCGGAAGATCTCGCCCTTGGCCGGTGCCTTGCCGCTGGGCATGAACTGCTCGGCGAAATGCGGATATGCGGCGAGACGTTTCGATCCGGCTCCCCAGTAATGCGCGATCAACTCCGTGACCGGGAAGCCCGCGCGCGCCGTCGTGATCGCGGGTGCGAGGACGTCGGCGAGCGGCAAGCGTCCGAACCGGCCGTGCAGTTCGATCCAGCCATCCACACAACCCGGCACCGTCACCGGCAGCGGGCCGAGACTCGGGACCTTCGTGAGTCCGCGCTGTTCGAACTCGGCGAGCGTGAGTCGGAGCGGCGAGCGACCACTGCCGTTCAAGCCGTGGAGTTTCCCGGTCTTCGCTTCGTGGACGATGGCGAACAAATCGCCGCCGAGCCCACAGCCGACCGGTTCGGTCAACGCCAACATCGCGTTGGCCGCGATCGCGGCGTCGACCGCGGAGCCGCCGCGCTTCAGGATCGCGAGCGCGGCTTCGGTCGCGAGCGGCTGCGACGTCGCGACCATGCCGTGCGTCGCGAGGACTTCGGAGCGTGACGCGAAGGGTAGTCCGGTGATGCGATCGCCCAAGAGGACACCGAGGAGGAGGAGTGCGGGAACGACCACGACGTCAGACCTCCGCTCGATACGGAGGCGCGGGGTCGTATTCCATGTAGTGCGTGACCTCGCGCGCGAACTCGCGGCCCCAGAGCTCGCCAGCGAGCCACAACGCGAGGTCGATCCCGGCCGACACTCCGGCCGCGGTCAGCACGTTCCCATCGCGCACGTAACGCGTGGCGTCGAGCACTTGCGCATGGCCGCGTTCGCGCAGCATCGCCGTGAATTGCCAATGCGTCGTCACGCGCTTGCCCTGCGTGAGCCCGGCCAGATCGAGCAGGAATGCTCCGGTGCAGACGCTCGCGACGAAGCGCGCGTTCCGCGCGACCTTCGCGATCCAATCGGCCATGGCCTGGCGTTCGGGATGCTCGCGCGTGCCCTTGCCTCCGGGCACGAACAACACGTCGATCGCGGGGACGTCGGCGAACGAGTGGTCGGGGACGATGCGCATACCCTTGGCGCAGCGCACGGTCACGCCGCGCGGTTCGACCGTGAGCACGCGTGTGTCGGGCTTCTTCATCGCCGCGACGCCGAACACTTCGTAGGGACCGACGACGTCGAGTTCTTCGGCGCCGTCGAACAACAGGAATGCGGTCGTGAACGTCATGACCGCGGAGTCTACGAGCGGTCGTCGCGCTTGCGGAGGACCAGGATCGCTCGGATGGACGTCGATCCCGGGAGGCCAGAGAGCTCGATCAGTCCTTCAGCTTCGCCTTGCCGCGCCGGAGTCTCAGGGTCAGCGCGGCGTCGAGCGACGACGCGGCGTTGGCGGATGGATCGACGCGCAGCACGTACGTGCCGGTCTCGGGCAGTGTCAGCTTCTTCGGCTTGATCTTGATCGCGTGCGCCGGCTTGCCGGTGACGAACGCTTTGTGCGACGGCGGTGCGAGGTCGATGCCCGACGGGGTCTCGAGCGCGACCGGCAGCAGTGCGGTGACGCCGTCGGATGCGACGACCGTGCCCGACAACGTCGACAGTGCGGCCGCATCGAACTCGAACTCGACCGCACCGCCGCTGCCATCCAGCGCGATCGATGGCGTGAAGACGTGGGTCGCTCCCGACGTGCGGCGCGAGCGCAGTTGGTAGGGCCGCTTCGTGGTCGTCGTCGGAGCCGCGAGCACGAGTGCGATGGTGCGCGTCTGATCGGCCGTGTAGCGCACGACCATGCGTTTGTCCTCCTGCGTGAACACGGCGGCGTCGTACGCGGGCGACGTCGTGTCCGAGGACGCGAGCACCGTGCCGTCGACGTCGAGCAGGACGGCGTGCAGTGGCGCCGCAGCGGTCGATCCGCTGAGCGTCCACTCCAGCGATTCGCCTTCGAGGACGCCGTGCCACAGCCCATCGCGTTCGGCGGCGTCGCGCAGCGATCCGGTCAACCGATCGCCGGCGAACGCGCGTCGCGCGAACGAACGTGCATCGAGCGTCATCACGACCACGGCGTCGGCTCCACTCAGGCAGCGCGTCGCCGCGACGAGTTCGATCAACAGATCGCCATCGCGATCGTCGTACGCGCCGAGCACCGCGCCGAGTCGCGCCTGCGCGACCGTGTGCCCGACGCGCGCGCGCGGCAGACCGGACGTCCCCGCGATCACATGGATCGCGCCGGCGTCGATCGCATCCGGCTCGTCCGCACCCGGAGCGCCGACGCAGAGATCGACGATTCCGTCGCCGTCGACGTCGGGCAGTGCCGCGAGCGCGGCACCGAACGCGTCGCCGTCGAACTCCCCGACACACGTCCACAGCGGCGAGCCGTTCGTGCCCGAGTACGCCGTGACGCGCCCGCGCCCGCCACTTCCCGGGAAGCCGACCACCGCGTCGACCACGCCGTCGGCGTTCAGGTCACCGGGCAACAGACACGCGATCGAGAACCCAGCGCTCGTCGCTGCGGCGGGTGAGTCGCCGTCGAACTGCGCGATCGAGGTGATCGCGACCGTGGAGCCATCGACCTCGACGCGGACGAGTTCGACCGAACCCGCTCCGGTGAGTCCGAGTGGGGCGGCGTCCGGGGCGGCTACGAGCAGCAGGGCGGTGTTCGCACCGAGAGCGCGCGCGGCCAAGGTCGCGCCGAAGCGCGAGTCGACATCCGTCGCCGAGCGCGTGGCTTCGGCGCCTGCCACGGTGTTCGCGAAGATGCGCACCGTCGCATCGCCGGGGCAACCGGCCGCCCACACGTCGATCGTTCCGTCGTCGTCGGAATCGAGCAGCGGCGCCAAGGCCGCGCCGCATTCGGCGTCGGGGATCCCCGCGGTCTCGAGGATCGCGGCTGCGTCGACCGTCGAGGCGATCACGGCGATGGCGCCACCGGAAATCGTGCCGTCGCTGTCCGGCGCGCCGACGCGCAACGCGAGTCCGCTCGGATCCGCGGTCTCGCCGAGTGCGAGCAATGCGGCGCCGAAGCGCTCGAACGGCGCGGGCGGGTCGGGCAACGAAGTCAGTGTGGCGTCGACGAGGTCGAGCGTAGCGAGGCCGCCGCGCGCCCCGAGATCGGGCATGCCGAGCGCGATCGACGACGCGTGCGTGCCCGAGCTCGCGGCTGCTGCGAGGGCGGTGACCGGCGCGGGCACGGCCACGATCGCACGGGTCCGCAGCCCGACGCTGGTCCACGTGAACGCCTTCTTCAGGGTCGACGATCCGCGTGAGTTGATGACGACGACGTCGACCTTGGCCTCACTCGCGCCGTCGCCGACGAAGCGTGCGACGAGCGTTCCGTCGTCGACGACTTCGACGGCCTCGGCGAGGTGCGAACCGATGCGCACCGTCGTGGACTCGACGACGACGTCGTCCTCGAAGCGCGAACCGCTGACGACGACGACCGCGCCGCTCTGCGCGGAGCCGAAGCCCGGCGAGACCGCGGTGATCGTCGGAGGATCGAAGACCGCGAACGCGCCTGCGAGCGTGACGCTCTGCAAGACGCCGAGTTTCTTCGCCCGCACTTGCAGCGTCACCGGGCCGGCCGCGAGTTTCGGAGTGCGCGCCGTGATCGTGCTGTTCGTCGGTGTCCCCACGATCGCACAGGGCTTGCCGTTCGCGAGGACGCCCAGCGTGCCGGCGTTCACGTCGGTGAGGAAGCCGCCGCCGACGAGCGTCAGCAGCGTGCCGCCTTGCGCGGCGCCCTTCGGCGGTGACGCCGTCGACAACTCCAGCGCCTCGACGTCGACGTCGAGATCGAGCGGCAGTGCGATCGCGTCGACGTCGAACGCGTCGGTCGCGGACAGCGACAGCGAGTAACCGTCGGCGTGGCCGGTCGCCGCGAAGTCCGCGCCGTAACGGCTCGTCTGCGCGTCGAAGCTCAGCGCATGCGAGGCGACGACGTCGCCGCCGAGCGACAAGGTCGCGGTCGCGCTCGTGATCGCCGACGCGTCGGTGATCGCGACCTCGACGTGGAACGCGTCGCCTGCATCGAGCGGACTCGGAGTCACGCTGGCGTTCGTCAACGACGGGCGATCGAACACGAACAGCGGTTGGGTCGCGGTCTTGGCATGCGCCTGGGCGTCGGTCGCGACGATCTCGAGTGTGGCGTGCTGTTCGTCGATCACCGTCGTGTCGATCGCCGCGGTCCACGTCGAGCCGTTCGCGACGAGCGGCGTGGTCGCGAGGACGGTCACTCCTTGGACGATGCGCGCCTGCGCCGACGCGATGGCGCTGTCGAGGTCGACGATCGTGGTCGAGACGTCGAGCGACGTTCCGATCTCGATCTCGGTCGGGACCGCCGCGTCGATCGTGACGCGTGGAGGAAGTTGTCCGGAGCCGAGCAGCGTGACGTTCGCGTCGAGCGGCGTCGCGGAGTGGCCGGTCGAGTCGACCGCGTCGAACCGCACCGCGAGCGTGCCGGGGGTGTCGAACGCCGCGAACGCGCCGACGTAGCGCGACGTGTTCGAGTCGTACGACAACGGGATGGTCTGGTCCTCGGCGCCGTCGATGCTGCCGGTGGCCGTGACCACGGACACGCCGAGTGAATCGCTGGCGGCGACGCTGACGCCGACCGCATCGATGTCCTGTGGCGTCGCCGGAGCGAACTGCGGCGCGGAGAGCACGGGAGTGTCGAACACGCTCAGCGCGGAACTCGACGTCGACGCGTTGCCGCTGGCGTCGGCGACGGAGGCTTCGACGTCGTACGTCGTCTCGGCGAGTCCAGCCGGGATCGCGAGCGTGCCCGCGAACGTGGTCGCGTTGCTTTGGCTCAGCGTCGCCGACGACAGCGTCGTGCTTCCGGATTTCAGCGTGACCGTGGAACTCGCGAGCCCGACGTCGTCGCTCGCGGACACCGTCACCTGGACGTTCGTTCCGGATGCGACGCTGCCGGGGTTGAGTCCGATCGATGCGATGACCGGCGCGCTCTGATCGGACGAGACCAGCACGTCGTCGACGTACCAGTCGTCGTTGGTCTCGTTGACCTCGACGCGAAGGCGCAGCCGGAACCCGTCGTGGAGCATCGTTCCGGGCAACTGCACGAGTTGTGCGCTGAACGTGGTCTGGTCGACGCCGTCCGAGGGAATGGTCAGCAGTGTCGACCAATGGCCCGTGCTGGTCCAACCTTCGGCGATCAGGGTTTCGCCCGCCTCGACACCGTGGTGCTGCGTGCGCAGGTGCAGCAGGACTCCGGTCTCGCTCGAGAGGTCGATCGGTCGCGTGCGGATGTCGTCGTCGCTCTCGACGCCGGCGCCGGCCGCGTCGAGATTCAGCGCGTACGAGCCCGACGGGATGTTCGAGGCCGCCGCGTTCACGAGCGCTCCGTGGATCCACGACCAGGCGTTGGCGTCGATCGTGGTGCTCGCGAACGCGTCGGAGAACGGACCGGGGAGCGCCGCGGGCTCGGAATCGAGGCAGCCGGATCCGCTCTTCCAGCCGTTGATCGAGTTCTCGTCCTGGACCGCGAACGTGCTGAGGCCGTTACAGCCGCCGATCGACGAGCACATGATCGCGCAGTCGCCCTGGCCGTTGCAGTGGCTGACGTTCCAGTTGTGGCCGAGTTCGTGCGCGGTCAACGAAGCGCGGTAGACCGCGTTGCTCGTGAACCTCGATTCGGACAGCCCGAAGCCGTAGCTGCCGTTGCAGATCACGCCGACGTACGCGAGTCCGATGACGTTGCCGTCGACCGCGCGCCCGGTCATCAGGTGCGCCGTGTCGCGCGGGACCGAGCTGAACTGGGACGTCCAGTGGTTCCGGAACTGATTCAGCAACGTGCCCGAGTCCGAGCTGGTGTACGGGTCGGTGTTCGTCGTGCGCACGACGACGAGCGTCAGCTCGTACGCGATGTCGACCTCACTGCGGTAGATCGCGTCGACCGCGTTCATGACCGTTTCGACGTCGGTGACGGTGGCCGCGACGGACGAGCCGTTCGCGACGAAGAACTCGTAGTCGCAGTCGAAGGCGACCTCCGCGACCTTGGTCGTCGTCGCGGCCTGGGGGCCGAAGTGAGCGCCACCGACGTTGCTGCTCGAGCCGTTGCCGCTGGTGCTCCCGATGTGGTGCTCGTCGTGCGTGCCGCAACCGAACTCGAGGGCTTCGATCGAATCGACGCGGTAGACCACGTGCAAGTCGGCCGGTGCGTCGTCCAGGACGTCGGCGAGCGGTTGGATCGCGTACTCGACGTTCGCGAGGTGGATGCGTGCGACGAGACCCTGATCGAGCAAGGACGCGGTCGCGGACGTGCCGGATCCGTCGCTCTTGCCGAACGCGATCGCGCTGCCGCGATACGTGCGTGGAGTGGGGGGCTCGACGCCGACGTACGCGCCGCTCGCGTCCTTTGCGAGCACTTGGAAGTTGTCCGCGCGCAGCGAGACTCGCTGCAGCTCGAGCGCGTGAGGGATGCCGTCGAGGTTCACGAGGACCGAGACGGCTTCGGTCGGCGTCGCCGGCAGCGACAACGGTTGCACCGAATAGTCGGTGACGTGCAACTTCGACGCGACGGCGGCGGGAACGAGCCCGTCGAGGTCGCCTTGCCCGTGCGCGTCTCGCGCAGAGGCGAGCGCGCAGGCGGCGCCCACGCTCCAAAACAGGATGCGTGCCGCATGCAGCATCGTCGGTGTCGTCCGCGTCGTCCCAGGTGCATCCCCGGTATCGGACGACGTCGGGAGTTCGTTGCGCCGGAACGCGTGTGGCGCACGAAGCTGCACACGTGCGAACGGGCGGACTGAGGTCGAACGTCGAGATTTCCGATCCGGTTCGCGTCGGTCGTGATTCCGCGCCGTGCCCGCATTCGTCGCTCAAGAGCGCGATGGGCCGCGCCGAAATGGGTGGCTGCCCCTCCGCACCTGCCCACCAGGAGTTCTCCCACCGATGTCGATCACGTGGGACGCGGCCAACGCCGCGCACCTGCTTCGTCGCGCTGGCTTCGTCGCCACGCAAAAAGCAGTCGCCGTTGCGGTCAAGAAGGGTCAAGGCAAGACGGTCGCCGCGCTGTTCAAGCGCGACAAGAAGCAGGACAAGCTGCCGAAGGGCGGTATCGAAGGTGTCGACCGCCTGCGCACCCATTGGGTGAAGAAGATGCTTTCGACCAAGAGTCCCTTGGTCGAGAAGATGACCTTGTTGCTGCACAACCACTTCGCCACGGCGATCTCGAAGGTGGGCAGCACGACGTACATGCTCGAGCACGTGCAGATGCTGCGGAAGGGGTGCTTCGGCTCGTTCCGCGATCTCGTCACGAACGTCAGCAAGGACGTCGCGATGTTGATCTGGCTCGACAACAAGACCAACGTCGACGGCAACCCGAACGAGAACTACGCGCGCGAACTGATGGAGCTGTTCACGACCGGCGTGCTCGACGAGAACGGCGCGCCGAACTACACGGAGACCGATGTCCAGGAGTCGGCGCGTGCGTTCACCGGATGGGGCACGACCTGGCACGACGATCGAGAGTGGTTCAAATTCAAGGACTGGGACCACGACTACGGGTCGAAGACGTTCCGCGGCGTCACCGGCAACCTCGACGGCACCGACGTGATCGAGAACCTCGTGACCGACGAAGCCACGGCGCGTCGCCTCGCGATGAAGCTGTGGTCGTACTTCGCGTACGACGTCGGCGTCGACGCGCCGGAACTCGACGCGCTCGCCGAGGCGTATCTCGCCAACGACACGCGCATCCAACCGATGCTCGTCGCGATGTTCACGTCCGACGCGTTCTACGGCGACGCGGCGAAGGGCACCCACGTGAAGGGTCCGATCGAGTGGACCGTCAACGCACTGTTGCTGACGAAGACGAAGGTGAACAAGAACGACGACGTCGAGCTCGGCTACTTGCCGACCGATCTCGGTCAGGAGCCGTTCAACCCGCCGTCGGTGTTCGGTTGGGACGAAGGGCTGGCGTGGGTCGGCGTCGGCGGATTGCTCGGTCGAGCGCGCGCGGCGCAGGAGATCGCGGGGGCGCGCGAGAAGGACGGCTCGATCCAGTTCGAGCCGCGCAAGCTGCTCGGGTCGCCGAAGAAGTTCAAGAAGTTCACTCCCGAGCAGACGCTCGATCAGGTGCTCGCACAGCTCGGTTCGATGGTGATCGCCGCGACGACGCGCTCCGCACTGCTCGCGTACCTCGCGCCCGCGGTCGGTGAGACGTTCGTCCTCGACGACGAGACGATCGACACCAAAGTGCGCGGGCTCGTGGCCCTGCTGCTGTCCAGTCCCGAGTTCCAGGTCCATTGACACCGAGCGGGAGCGACGAACCCATGACTTGTACTCGACGCATTTTCCTCAAGCGTTCGGCGTTGCTCGGCTCGGCGGCGATGATTCTGCCGGGCTTGCGCGCGGCGATGGCGGCACCCGGAGCGAGTCCGCGCAAGCTCGTGCTGATCGATCTGCGCGGCGGCAACGATGGACTGAACATGGTGGTGCCGTACGGCGTGAACGGCGGGGCGTACTACACGGAGTTCCGGCCGACGCTGAACGTGGCGTCGGGCAGCGTGCTGCAAGTCGGCGGCGGCTGCGGACTCAACCCGACGATGACGGCGCTGAAGTCGCAGTTCGACGCTGGGCGACTCGCGGTGATTCCGGGCGTCAGCTACCCCGATCCGAGTTTCTCGCACGAGGTCGCGACCGATGTCTGGGCGACCGGCAGCCTGTCGTACGACTTCAGCGAGGGTTGGCTCGCTCGCTCGCTCGATCAGTTCGCGGTTCCGACGTTCCCGTCGGCGCTCGACGTCGACGAGAGCGTGACTTCGGTGCTGCGCGGTCGCGACGCGTTCGTGCCGTCGTTCACGAGCATCTCGCAGATGAAGTACCCGACCGATTCGAGTCACCCGGAGGACAAGGTCGCGCGACGCGTCGCGTACCAGGCGATCGCGAGCGGCCTCGTGTCCGGCGTCGGCGCGACGGCCACGATGAGTACGACGATCGGCGGGATGCTCGGCTTGATCGACACGCTGCAGAGCATCCCGCAATACGCGTACGTCGGGACCTATCCCGACCATTGGTTCGCGAAGCAGATGAAGATGGTCGCGCGCCTGTTGAACGCGAACCTCGGGCTCGACGTGTACCACGTGATGCTCGGTGGTTGGGACACGCACAGCGATCAAGAGCTCGACGGCTACCACAGCCTGCGACTCGGGATCCTGTCGGACACGATCGGCGCGTTCTACGCGGACCTCGTGAACCTCGGGATCGACGACGACACGGTGATCGTCGTCTACTCGGAGTTCGGACGCACCGTGTACCAGAACGGCAGCAACGGCACCGACCACGGCACCGTGAACCCGGTGTTCGTGCTCGGCGGCGCGGTCAACGGCGGGCTGATCGTCCCGCACCCGGCGATGGATCCGGGCGCGCTCGACGAGCACGGCGAACTCACGCGGTCGGTCGACTTCCGCGACGTGTTCGGGACGATCGCGGATCGCTGGCTCGGGGCGAACGTGGCGCAAGTGTTCCCCGGCCACACGTACGGCGCGATGAACTTCTTGCCGTGACGGCCGATCGAGTCAGGGCACGAACGTGAGAGCGACGGCGTCGCTGGCTGCGACGAGCGCCAGCGTCGATGGATCGGCCGCGAGCAGCGCGTGGTGCACGGTGATCCCGGCGAAGGCCGGCGGCAACCCCGCGGGGACGACGATCTGCGCGAACGCGGGGCCGACGCCCGCGTTCGCGGAGATCTGGCCGCTGGTGCCGACGAACGGGCCCGCGTTCAACGACTGCAGCGTCAGTGCGAAGTAGCCGTCGGGCTGCAGAGGAATCGTGAAGCCGGGGCCGGGCAATCCCGGCGTGGTGCCGCTCGCGCTCCCGATCAGCGCGTAGGCCGCGCCGCTCGGAATGCCTTGCGTGGCGTGCAAGGCGAACTGGACGACGCCGCCGTTCGCGAGCGACACGCGTGCCTGATCCGCACTGATCGCCGAGCAGGCGGCGCGCGTCGGGAACGCGTCGTGCTTCCAGATCGTGAACGACGAGTCGTAGCCGACGAACAGCTCGCAGCCGCGCACGGCGACGCCTTCTTGGTCGTTGCCGGGCAATTGCCATTCGGTCAGCACGGCGCCCGCGCGCGAGATGCGCGCGATGACGTTCGCGCCGTCCCAGATCGCGACGACGCAATCGGCCACCGGATCGAAGGCGAGGCCCGACAGATCGACGCGGCCCGGGACCGGAACGAACGAGCCGAGGAAGATCGGCGTCGTACTCGTCGAACTCGATGCGATCGGCAGGCGGAAGCGGAAGATCCGGCCGTCGAGCTGTTGCGCGACCCAGAACTCACCGCCTTCGGCGGCGTTCTCGTCCGGCACGAACGTGATGCCCTCGACGCCGTCCGAACTGAGCGGGCTCATCCACGCGCCGAACGCGAACGTGCGCGTGATGCTTCCGGTCGACAGGCGGAACTCGGCGATCGAGTCGGGTTGCTCGATGCCGAGGTAGACGAAGTCCGAGTCGGGGTCGGCGACGGTGATGTCTTCGAGGTCGAGGTTGCCGAGGGACCAGGATTGCGGCAAGGAACCGTCGGCTTCGACGCGCACGACGCGGCCGTCGTCGCTGACCGCGAACAGACACTGCAGGCGATCGTGCCAGCACAGCCCGCTGGTCTCGAACTGCGCGGGAAGTCCGGATCCGACGTCGGCTCCCGCGCTGCCGGGGAACGGCAGGATCGCCGCGTCGCTGCCGCGGGGCGCGAGCAGGGCGAGGACGAACGACGTGGAGAGCAGTGCCGAGCGGACCGGTGAGAGCATGATGAGACCTCGTCGCGGAAAACCGTACGGTGGCGAACGGCAGGGTGCGGTTCAACGCCGCGGGATCGAATTGACACGCTCTTCACGGGAGCTTGTCCGACACGTGTCGCGCGGGAGGCTGCTACGTTGCGCGAATGCCGTCGCGTCCGCGCACACGCCTGCTCGCGCTCGCCTTCGGGGTGATCGTCGCCTCCGTCGCAGCGGAGGTCGTGCTCCGCATCCTCGACCTTCCGCGTGGTCGAGCGCACGGCGTCGTCGCGCGCACGATCGCCGAGGGTGTGTTCGAGGTCCATTGCGGGGAGTCCGGTGCCGAGGCCGTGAACACGGTCGTCGCGCGCGCGAAGCCGGCCGGGACGCTGCGCGTGGTGTTCGTCGGCGATTCCACGATCCACGGCTTCGTCCTCGCCGAACAGTCGACGATCCCGCGGCTGTTCGCGGCGCAGTTCGAACATCTCAGTGGGCGCCGCGTCGACCCGGTGGTGTTGGCCGCGCCCGGACTCGACGCCGCGCAAGTCGCGGAACTCGCGCGCTTCGCCGCGCGTGAGCTCGAACTCGACGCGATCGTGGTCTACACCGGCAACAACGAGTTCCTGCCGGCCGCGACCGAAGCCGTGGCGGCGCGGCGTGCGGTCCGATTGCCGGAGTCGCTCGCGAACCTGCTCGAGACCACGCGTCTCGGCGCGCTGCTCGTGCGCGCACTGCAACCCGTGCCGCGCGGCGGGCTGGTCGCCCCGGGCACGACCGCGCCGTCGACGTGGATCGAGCCGACCTCGCGAACGGCGGCACTACGGCCGTTCATCCTCGAGCGCTTCGCGGCGACGCTCGACCGTTTGGCGACCGAGCTCACCGCACAGGGTGTCGCGCTGGTGTTCGCGCTCCCGGTGTCGAACGGTCGCGAGTATCCGCCGATCCAGTCGGCGTTCTCGCGTCCGCTCGATCCCTCGACGCAGGAGTCGTATCGCGCGCGCCTCGAGAGCGCCGCGCGTGCGATCTCGAGCGGAGAACTCGAGCGTGCGGGTGCGGAGATCGAAGCGCTGCGGGCGATCGATCCGGACGTGGCCATCCTGCGCCACGTCGAGGCCGATTGGACCCGCGCTCGCGGCGAGGTCGACGTCGCGCGCGGTCTCGATCTCGAAGCGTGGGGCCTCGACGAGAATGCGCGCGCCGCGTCGACCGCGATCCTCGCGCGCATCGTCGCCGCGGCCGAGCGCCATGGACTTCCGCTGCTCGACGCGCGCGCCGCCATCGAGCGTGCGCCGGTGGTCGGTGAGGGCGCGCTGTTCGTCGATCACTGCCATCCCACGGTTCGCGGGCAAGCGATCGTCGCCGCGGAGTGGGCGCTCGCGTTGGTGCCGCGCCTGGCACCGCAGGGTGCGGCGACGACGCAAGCAGCGCTGCGCGAGCGCTTGCTCGGTCCCGCCGAGGTATGTGCGAAAGCTGGCGTCGCACCCGATGCGCTGCACGACTCCGAAGGGATGAAGTTCGTCGGCGATCTGTTCTATGCGTTGACCGCTCCCGACCCCGAGCCGTTCCTCGTTCGCGTGCGCGCACAGCTCGCGGCGCAAGACCCGCTGCACCCGACGTTGGAGCATTTCGTGCTCGCCGATCTCGTGCTGGCATTGCTCGACGGGGATCGTGATCGCGCGGTGCTGCGTTCGGCGCGACTCGCGGTCGAGCAACCGGAAACGGCGGTGCGATTGCGCGCCATGGTCTTCGGAGCCGATCGGCTGCGCAGCCGAGTCGAAGCACTCGGCTTGCAAGTCGAGCCCGACGGACGATTTCGGGTCGCCGAGCGCTGATCGTCGCGCGTGGATCGGACCGCGATCGCCCTCGTGGACGGGGGTGCGCGGCCGCACGGCGCGGGCTCGGTCGCGGACCAACCCGTTGCGCGGCTCGTCCGAGATCTGTATTGAGTCTGATTCTCAATTGCGGCGGCAAGCCCGAGGCCCGGTAGGTGCCGAGCCGAGGACCGACCGCGACGCTCTTTGCCAGGAGTCCCTATGCATCTCCCGAGTTCCGCGTCGATGTTCACCGGTGTCCTCCTCGCGGTCGCGACGTCCGCGTCGGCGCAAGTGTTGCCGCACGCGCGGACCTACGACATCGCGGTGTGCGATTCCGACACCGCTCAACTGTTGCGCTTCGTCGACACCGATCAGAACGGGACCATCACCGAACCGAACGGGTTCCAGGTCGCGTTCGACTCGACCGTCGCCGGTTCGGTGGCGCTGCAGAGTCCGTGCTCGATCACGTTCGACCGCGGTGGCTGGCAGTACACCAGTGACTTCTCTGCCGACGTGGTCATGCGCACGCTCGATCAGAACGGCGATGGCGATGCCAACGACGCCGGGGAGTGGTCGGTGTTCATCGACAACTCGAATCTCTCGGGAGTCGTGTTCTCTTCCGCGCTGGTGATCCGCGCCGACGCGCAAGGCGGCATCGTCGGCATCAACTCGGGGGCGGGCTCGCAGCCGCTCGACTTCGTTTGGCGCGCGTTCGACATCAACCAGGACGGCGACGCGATGGACCTGGCCGAGATCACGATCGTGTACGACTCGGTCGCGGGAGCGTTCAACATCGCGGTGCCGTTCGGTCTGTGCATCGAACCGTCCACCGGCGATCTGCTCGTTGCCGACGTCAATCCGGACGTCGTCTATCGCCTGCATGACGCGAACGCGGACGGCGACTACTACGACGCCGGCGAGGCGACGATCGCCTACAACAGCCCCGTCGGTTCGCCCGCGATCAAGAACGTGAACACGGTGCAGTTCGCGCCCGATGGCGCGCTGTTCTTGAACGACGCGACGTCGGATTTCATCCTGCGCGGCGTCGACGCCAATGCCGACGGCGACTGGAACGACGCCGGCGAGATGGCGATCTTCGCCGACAAGACCGGCAACTCGATCGGAGTGCCGCGAACCACTTCGGCATCGAGATCGACGAGCTCGGACGCGTGTTCGCGGTCGAGAACACGACCGCCGTCGGAGACTTGGTCGTGCGCTACGCCGACTCGAACGGTGACCACGACGCTCAGGACCCCGGTGAAGTGATCAAGGTCTACGAGGGTGCGGCCGGGCCGGGAACGGTGTCGACGCTGCGCAACATCGCGTTGATCCCCGCGCCACGCCTCGAAGCGCCGGCGGGTACATCGACGTCGAGTCCTGGGCTCTTGCAGTTGGAAGTGCATGGCTTCGAGAGCCAGCCGTACCAACTGCTGTTCGGCTTCGTGCCGCTCGGCATGAACGCCAGCGTCGCGCCGTACGGGTACCTCTCGTACGTGCCGTTCGCCACGCTGTGGAGCGCGTCGATCCCGGTCGGTGGGATCGACAGCTTGTCGTTCTCGATCCCCGCGGGTCTGCCGACGCCGTTCACGATCCACTTCAGCGCGGCGGTCGGCGGGCCGTTCAGGACCTACCTGACCAACGAGCAGTCGATCTTGTTCCAGTGATCGACTCGCCGATCGCGCCGGCAGTGGCGCGAAGTGTTCGACCGAGCGCGTGGTGGCGAACGCCGCTGCGCGCTCGGGTAGTCTCCGGCGCATCGTGATCGGCACTCTCGTCAGCATCATCGTCGCGTCGTGCGTCCTGAAGTTCGCGTCGATGCGACGCGAGCGCAGGATCGCGCTCCTCGTCGCGCGGGCCGCGTTGGTGTTCATCCCGTTGGCGTGCAGCTCGGTGCTGCTCGAGCTCGCGCTGCGTTGGCGTGGGGAAGTCGACCACTATCGCATCGAGCCGACTGCAGGCTCGTCGGCCGAGTCCGTGTTCGTCACGGATCCGCTGCTCAAGTGGAGATACGCCCCGGGGTTCCGCGGTCGATTCACGCACCCCGAGTTCGCGGGTGAGGCGTTCGTGATCAACGCCCGCGGCTATCGCGACGCCGAATGGCCGACCGAGCGTGATCCGAACGAGTACCGCGTCCTCGTGCTCGGGGACTCGCTGACGACCGGTCTCGGTGTGACGCGCGACGAAGCGTTCCCGGCGCGGCTCGAGGCCACGCTCGCAGCCCGCGTGAAGCGTCCGGTGCGTGTCTTCAATGCGGGAGTGTCGGGCTACGGACCCGGCGAAGAGGCGCTCGTGCTGCACGAACTCGCCGAGTCGCTGCGACCGAACCTCGTGATCGTGGCGTTCTACGACGGCAACGACCTCGAAGACGTCCGCATCGCGGCGTTGAACGCGCGGCGCGCGTTCCGCAACCCGAACCTGCTGCCGAGCGAGGCCGCGGGCGCCGGGCGATTCGATCCGTCGTCGCTGTGGGCGCGTCGCGATCCCGGTGGTGGGCTCCCACGCTTGCAGTGGAAGCACGTGCTCGGATTCCGCGGCGCCCGCTTCGTCGACGATCGAGTGCGTCATTTGCGAGTGCGTTGGTTCGGCGCCGCGCCAGCCGCCGTGTTCAACGACACGATGCTCGCCTCGATGCTGGTCGTCGACCGGTCACCCGTGATCGACGAGAACTATGCGCTGAGCCTGGCCGCGCACTTGTGGATGGATGCGCGCGCGAAGTATGCGGGAGCGCGCTTCGTGTCCCTGCGTCTGCCGACGCAACTCCAGGTCGACGACGCGCAATGGGAGGCGCTCGTGTCGCGATTGCGTCTGCGACGCGACGAGTTCGACGTGACGCTTCCGGGCCGTCGCCTGGTCGACGATCTACTGCGCGCCGGCGTGAATGCCGTCGACGCGGCGCCGGTGCTCCGAAACGCTCCGGGCACCGCGCGCTCGTACTTCGCCGAGGGTCATCCCAATCGCACCGGACATGCGCGGATCGCGGCGTTGCTCGACGCGACGATCGGCAACTCCATCGACCTGCCGATGGACGGTCAGCCGCGATAGAGCGGCATGAACTTCGACTCGACGTGACGCAGGAACGGTTCGATCTCCGGATCGCGCCCGGTCACGCGACGCACGAGTTCGCGCGGCGGGTACTTGCGACCGTGCCGATGGATGCGCTCGCGCAACCAGTCGCGCAGCGGCAAGAAGTCGCCCCGTGCGATCGCGCCGTCGAGATCACCGAGTTCCTCGCGCGCGCGTTCGAGGAACTGCGCCGCGTAGAGATTGCCGAGCGTGTAGGTCGGGAAGTAGCCGAACGCGCCCATCGACCAGTGGACGTCTTGCAGCACGCCGCGTGCGGCGTCGGGAGGACGGATGCCGAGCAACGTCGCGTACGCGGCGTCCCACGCTTCCGGCAAGTCACGGACGCGCAGGCGGCCGCGGAACAAATCCCGTTCGATCTCGAAGCGGATCACGATGTGCAGGTTGTAGGTCAGCTCGTCGGCTTCGACGCGGATCAGGGACGGCTCGACCTCGTTCGCCGCGCGCGTCATCGCGTCGACGTCGACGTCGTCGTAGACGCCCGGAGCGGCGGCCTTCAACCGCGGCAGGAACGCGGTCCAGAACGCGCGACTGCGGCCGATCATGTTCTCCCACAAGCGCGATTGCGACTCGTGGATGCCGAGCGACACCGCGGAGGCCAACGGCGTCCCGACCCAGGCCGCGGGTAGGCCCTGCTCGTAGAGGCCGTGGCCGGCTTCGTGCATGAGGCCGTACAGGGCCGGGCGCAGATCGTCGGTCTGGCCACGCCAGGTCAGTCGCACGTCGCCGGGATGGATCCCGATGCAAAACGGGTGCGCGGAGCGATCGACGCGGCCGGCGCCGTCGTCGAAGCCCATCGCCGCGGTGACGCTGCGGGCGAACGCGAGTTGCTTCTCCAACGGCAGTGCGCGACGCAGCGGCCCGGTGTCGATCACGACCGCGCTCGACGCGATCGCTTCGACCATCGGCACGAGGCGCGCTTTCAACGCGGAGAACAACGTGTCGAGGAAGTCGGTCGACATGTCGGCTTCGTGGTCGTCGAGCAGCACGTCGAACGGCTCGGCATTCGGATTCACCGCGTGCGCATAGGCTCGCTTCAGGTCGACGAGACGTTCGAGCGACGGAGCGAACATGGCGAAGTCCGCCGCCGCCCGCGCGCGCTGCCACGAGTCCTGCCCGAGGCTTTGCGCCTGCGCGATCGCGGTGACGAGTTCCTTCGGCACCTTGGTCGCGCGGTCGTAGTCCTTGCGCGTTTCTCTCGCGATCGCGAGGGCGTCGTCGTCGAGGTCGGAACGCGCGGCCTCGAGTTGCTCGAGCGCGGCCGCGGTTTCGGCACGAACGAATCGCTCGTGCGCCAGGCCGGCCAGTTGCGCGAGGACGTCGGCTCGCCCCTCGATGCCCTGCTTCGGCATCATCGTCTCTTGGTCCCAGGACAGCAGCGCCGAGGCGGAGCCGAGCGCGTGCGACTCGATCAGGATGGAACGCAAGCGTTCGAGCGCGGGATGCGTCGACATGGGCGGTCCGAGGGAGTCGGAACGAAGCGGGCCCGCAAGCGCCGACTTGCGCTCGCGGGCCCGGATGGATTGGCGGGCCGGGAAGGAATTGAACCCTCAACCGCCTGATTTGGAATCAGGTGCTCTACCAATTGAGCTACCGACCCTTGGGGCGGGCGATCGTAGCAGCGACGGCGCGATCGGCAAGTCGCTCCGACCGTCGTGCGTGTGGCCGTCCGCGCGGGGGGTCCCCGCGATCACGGGTTCTCGACGGCAGCGTCCGACGGGGGCGGCGGCAGGGCTCGCGCGGTCACGATCGCTTGAGGCACGAGGCCCATGTCACCGAGCACGAGCGCGCGTTCTTCGATCGGGTAGGTGGAGTCCGGGAAGCGCTGCTCGAGCAGGGACAGAGCGGTCAGCGCGGCGTCGTAGCACTCGTGCGCGCGATAGACGTGGAACGCGAAGAACGGGAACGCATCACGCGTCTCGAGCCCGCGCATCGCGTTTTCGATGCTCTTCTCGATCACGATGCGGTCCTGCTCGCCCAGCACGCTGAACGTCGCCTTGTCGAGTCCGAGAGCGCCATCGAGTCCGCGCGCCTCGGCCACGTAGCGCGCGCCGCGCGCGAGATCGACGTCGAGCGTGATCTGGTTGCGGTCCACCGGGACGACGCGCTCGAACGCCACTTCGTAGGTCCCGGCGCGGACCACGCGGATCAACACGTTGCCCTGGGTTCCGGCGCACTGGAAGGTCAACGTCGGCAAGACGGCGTCGATGACGCCGCGCGGTCCGACGATCTGCAGCGGCCCGGGTTCGACGCGAGCCGAGCGCATGCGCCCGAGCCGTTCGGCGCGCAACGCCGGCCACAGCGGCCGCAACGCGGTCATGCCTTCGGGCGGCGCGCGCGACAACAGGTCGAGCGCGGTATCGAAGTTGCCGTGCGTGACGAGCAAGTCGATCTGCATGCGACGCAGCAGTTCGCGATCCGCGGTCGGCTGCTTCAGGATCATCACCGTCACGGGAACGATGAGCGCGAAGAAGATCAGCACGAGCAGGGCAGGGAGGTTCAGGATGAGTTCGGGTCGCGTGCGGCGCACGTTCTCGGAATGAAGCGTCTCGGCGAGCAGCGTCGTCGCGTCGCGCGCACCATCGAGCTCGACCCCGTCGACCGTCAGCGCGGCGACGGCGTGGTCGAGCAACGGCCGCGAACCACTGAAACGCGTGAACGACCACGGTGCGTGCGCGTCCGCGCGATCGCGGTAGAGCCGCCGCCATGCTTCGAGCGTCGCTTCCTGGGCGTCGGGCCCGGCGCCGAGCGCGCGCCGCGCGGCTTCGGACAGGGGTTGCCGATAGCCGTCCGAGAACAGCGCCCAAGCCGCCGGCTGACCGTCCGCGAGCGCGAGAGCGAAGCAGACGTCGATCGGGTACGCGGGGGCCTCGTCGGCAGCGCGCCAGCGCTCCGAGAGATGGGCGAGCGAGACCGTGATGCCGGGTAGCGCGGCGCAGGCCTGTTCGGCTGCGCGCACGACACCCGGGGGCCACGGGGTGGACGCCGTTTCGGTGGGAGCGGAGAGCGAACCCCGCGCCATGGCACTTCCTCGTGATGACGAGTCTCAAATGCTTGTGCACAAGCACGTTGAGACGTGATCCCTGAGACACTCGTCGAACTTCGCGTGAACGGGGAGTGCTCGCCTGACGGCGTGCGCGCCTCCCTGTGACGAAGACCTCCTGACCAAGCAGGTCCATCGTCAGACGGCGGATTGAACCTGAAGGTTTGCTCGAAGTCTGCTGAAAAGACACGGCTGGGCGCGCAGGATGGGCGACGGCGCGGCGTCCGGCTTTCGGCGCGCGAGGTTCGGGTCGGGCTGGAGGCACCATGGCGTTCATTTCGGTCGACGTCGAGGCGAGCGGACCGCTCCCCGGGTTTTTCGATCTGCTTTCGATCGGAGCAGTCGCCGTCGAGGTGGCCGATCGCGCCATCCGCATCGCGGAAGGCGGCTTCTACGTCGAGATCGCGCCGCTGCATGGCCGCGCCGATCCGGCCGCCATGCGCGTGAACCGGCTCGACTTGACGCGGCTGGCACGCGAGGGCGTCCCGCTGCCGCTCGCCGCGCGGCGATTCGCGGACTGGACGCGCTCGGTATCGACCGACGGACCGCCCGTGTTCGTCGGCTACTGCGCGAACTTCGATTGGGCGTTCGTCAACGACCTGTTCTTCCGCGCGGAGATCGACAATCCGTTCGGCTACAAAGCGCTGGACCTGCGGTCGATGGCGCTCGGGGCGCTCGATCTACCGTGGGAGGAGCTACGCCAGGAGCGCATGCTCCCACTGCTCGGGTTGACGCCGCTCGCCGACGCCGAGGCGCATCACGCCCTCGCCGACGCTCGTCATCAAGCCGCGATGTTCAAGGCACTCACGGAGTGCGCTTGGCGGAGAAGCGGCCGTCTTGCAGCGTGTTGAACTGCGCCGAGTCCTTCAGCAGGCGCTTCAACAGCAGCGCGGCGCCGGAGCCGAGGCTGAGCCGGCGCGCGATCGTCGTCGGCCGGAGCGGTTCGCCGACCGAGCGCAGCAACTCGTAGGCACGCCGACGCAGCGTCGCTTCGAGCGTCGAGTCGTTCTGCGCGATGAAGCCGCTGCCGAGGAACTGGAAGTCGCCGCTGCGGCGCAATAGATCGCCGATGAGGACCGGGTGGAGCTTGGCTTCGAACCCGGGCAGCGCACCGCGAACCGCTTCGCCGACCTTCTCGACGCTGACGACGCCGCCTTCGCTTTCGAGCAACACCTTCGCGGCCTTCACCAGGGCCGAGCGAACCGTCGACCCGAACGGATGGCGTTCCGCGAGGTCGAACAGGCCGCGCTCGACACGGATGAACGTGTCGCGCCCGACCAACGTCGCGGAGATCGCACCGTCGCTGACTTGCCGCCGTTCCCGCACGAGGCGGCGCAACTCGGCGTACGACAGCGGGCCACCGGCGTCGTGCAGGAACCGCTCGAGCATCTCCGAGACGTGCTGGACGCTGCGCTCGCTGTCCTCGGCGACCACGAACGTGCCGCGTCCGAGATGACGGAAGCCGGCGTCGTCGCGCAGGATCGCGGCGAGGGCGAACTCGGAGAGTTGCTCGAAGCGCGCATCGCGCGCGAGCTCCGCCGCGATCAACGCGACCGAGGTCGGGCGGCCGGCTTCGACGAGGATCGTGCGAGCGCGTGCGGCCAGTTCGGCGCGCCGCTCGGGTTCGATGTGGAAGCGTTCGCGGAGGTCGTAGAGGCCGCGACGGATGAGGACGAAGCGCGGGTCGCGACAGAGCCGCAGCCGGACTTTTTCTTCGTCGACGTCGGAGCGCTCGAACGGCGACTGGGAGAGCTTGCGCGCGATGTCGCGGAAGTGCAGCGGCTTGCCGGCTTCGCCGAGAACGCGGCACAGATCGTCGCCGAGGCCTTGGGCCGACGTGCGGACTTGCTCCTCGCCCTCGGCGCCGGAGCTGACTTCGCGGTGGAACAGCGTCTCGCACAACGCGCGCACGATCGTCGGGCCGTGCTCGCCGGCGTCGAGCCCGCGCAGCACCTCGTCCGTCAGTCGTTGCAGCGGCACCGTTCGCGCGGTTCGGAGCAAGCGCTTCTTCAGCCGTGCGCCGAGAGTCGTCAACGTCGCCGCGGGCAACGCGGCGAGCCGGCCGTCCGGCAGCCGACCGATCTGGTGCGGCACGAGCCGCGACAGCAGCCGCGCGACGAAATCGGCGTTCGTGCGGACCGGCGAGAAGAACGCGTCCGTGACGAGGTCGTCCGCGGAGCAGACGCCGCCTTGGCGCAGGATGAACTCGGCGGCCTTCTTGCCCGCGCTGTCGGTCAGACCGGCGGAGAAGCGGCGCAGGCGCGCCCACGCCGAGTGCTCGATCTGGCACGCGCGCGACTCGGTGATGCCGAGCGCCGTGCCGGCTTCGATCAACGTCTTGTCGCCGCTGCCATCGCGGTTCTCGCGCAGCTCGACCAACTGGCGTTCCTTGGGCTGTAGCCGTTGGAACAACGAATCGAGCAGATCGACGAACGTCACTTCGGCCCCGCGCTCGTGCAGCGCGAGGAAGTGGTCGACCTCTTCGCGGATGCGGCGCAGCGTGGCTTGGCCGAAGTTCTTGCGCGTGAGCAAGTCGTCGCCCGAAACGCGGGCGAGGTCGCGCAGCGTGCGCAGACCGAGTTCCTGGCACACGCGGCGCGCGCGACGCGGAAGGTCGAGCGCGGAGACAGGCACGTGCGACAGCGCGTCGCCGAGCGCGGTGCTGTCGCCGATCTTGTCGAGTTCGGGCAGTGGCGGTGCGGTCGTGTCGCGCTCGGCCGCGGCGTGGATCGCGCGGTTCACGAGGTGCAGCGACGTCTCGCCGAAGTTGCGCAGATGCAGGAGCTGCTCTTCCCCGAGTTGCAGGTAGTCGCGCACGGTGACGATGTGTTCGCGCTCGAACACGCGGCGCGCGCGATTCGAGATCGGCAGGTGTGCCAGAGGCGTCGCCGCGAGTTCGTCGTCGATCTCGGTCGGGAAGCGGTCGGAAGGCGGTGTGTGCGCGGAGGTCTCGTCGCCGAGGAAGCGCAGGACGGAGCGGACCTCGCGCAGGCAGGTGTGGCCGAAGCCGTCGAGCGCGAGCAACTCGGCGTCGCTCTTCGCGTCGAGTTGAGCGATGGTCTCGATGCCAGCCTCGACGAGCCGGCACTTGGTCCGGTTCGACAGCGGCAGAGCATCGATCCGCGTGGATGCGGATGCGTCAGGGCGTTCGCGAAGACTCGTCATGGAACGGCGAACCTCTCGATTGGGCGTCCCGCGGCGGACCGGAGATCCACCGCGGAATGCGTCGTCCCGGACTGCGCACGGCGTCACCCGTCGGGGGGGGGACGGCGAACCAGCGGTCCGTCCAAGACTTATCGGGCAGGCGACGCGCGGAAATGAAGCGCTGTGCCCGGACGCCCGTTCTCGAGAGGGGGGGCGGAACGCGCGACGGCCCGCCGAGAGCGAACTCCCAGCGGGCCGTCGAACGTCGGTCGCGAGTGCGTTCGCGCGAATTACTCGCCGCGCAGCGCCGCGAGGACTTCCTCGGCGTGCCCGTCGACCTTGACCTTCGGGAACATCTTCTTGATGACGCCCTTCTTGTCGACGATGAAGGTCGAGCGGATGATCCCCATCGTGCGCTTGCCGTACTGGACCTTCTCGCCCCACGAGCCGTACTTCTCGGCGACCTTGTGGTCGGGGTCCGAGAGCAGGTCGAAGCCGAGCAGGAACTTGGTCCAGAAGGCGTTGTGCGAAGCCACGTCGTCCGGACTGATGCCGACGACGACGGCGTCCAGCGCCTTCAGCTTGTTCAGGTTCACCGCGTCGCGGAACGCGCAGGCTTCCGTGGTGCAGCCGGGGGTGCCGTCCTTCGGATAGAAGTACAGGACGACGTTCTTGCCCTTGAAGCTCGACAGTTTCACGAGCTTGCCGTCTTGGTTCTTCAGGGCGAAGTCCGGGGCCTTCTTGCCTTCGGAGACCGGGTGCTTCTCGGGGGTCGGTTGCGCTGCGCTCTGCGTCATGGATCTCGATTCCTTGGGGAAGGTTGAGGTTGTCGTCCCTGCCATCCCGTGCGGTAAGGCCTGCCAATTTCCTGCCGTGCCGTGAGGGACGGCGGGTTGGGCCTACATCCCTTCTGCATCGTGCGTGGACGACACCACGCTCGAAGCGCAAGAACCTAGTCGTTTTCGCCCCGAACTTCAACCTGGGTCTGTGCGGAGTTGCACGCAGCACGGCGCAAGCGAAGTCGCTAGTCTGGCGCTAGTCGAAAATCCCAAGTCCTTGGGGGCAAATACGATGCGTGCGCGTCCGTTGGTCGCTGACCATGTGCTCCAGTTGATCGGCTACACGCCGATGGTTCGGTTGCGAAAGGTCGTCGGACCCGGCATGGCCGAGGTCCTGGCGAAGCTCGAGTCGTTCAACCCGATGTGGAGCGTGAAGGATCGCATCGGCGCGGCGATGCTCGGTGCGGCCGAGGCCGCGGGCACGATCGCGCCCGAGCGCTCCGTGATCATCGAGCCGACGTCGGGCAACACCGGCATCGGCTTGGCGATGGCCTGCGCGGTGAAAGGGTATCGCGCGATCTTCACGATGCCCGAGTCGGTGACGATCGAACGCCGCCGCGTCCTGCTCGCGTTCGGTGCCTCCGTCGTGCTGACGGCGAAGGAGAAGGGCATGAAAGGCGCGATCGCCAAGGCGCAACGCTTGGTCGAGTCGACAGCGGGTGGCTTCATGCCGTCGCAGTTCGACAATCCGGCGAACCCGGCGATCCATCGGTGCACGACCGCGATCGAGATCCTCGACGCGACGATGGGGGATCTGCACGCGTTCGTGGCCGGTGTCGGGACCGGCGGCACGATCTCCGGAGTCGGCAGCGTGCTGAAGGAGCGCCTGCGCGACGTGCGCGTCGTAGCCGTGGAGTCGGCCGACTCGCCGCTGATCTCCGGAGGAGCGCCCCAGCGCCCCAACCGCATCCAGGGCATCAGCGCCGGATTCGTGCCTGCGAACCTCGACCGCGCAGTCGTCGACGAGATCGAAGTGGTCGAGTTCGACGAAGCGATCGCGATGGCGCGGCGGTTGTGCCGTGAAGAAGGACTGTTCGTCGGGATCTCGGCAGGTGCCTCGGCTGTCGCGGCGTTGCGCGTTGCGACCAAGCTCGGGACCGGGAAACGCGTGGTCGCGATCTTCCCGGATCTCGGCGAGCGCTACCTCAGCCACGACCTGTTCGCGGCGCAGTCGACCGATGGGCGTTTGATCGACGCCACCCAGGACCCGTGAGCGGGCTCGGCTCGCACTGGTGCGTTCGCGGTTTCTACCGCGGTGGCCCGGTCGGGGCTCGACCCTGACCCGTCTGGAGTCGGCAACGGTCCGAGGAAAATTCTGAGCCCGTCCACCAACGGACGCCGTTCTCCCCCGTACTTGCTGCCGAACGCGGGGGCCTGCCGGCCTCGCACCCAGACAATCGGGCCCGGTGTAGGGCCCCACCGGCGCGGGCGATGGCAGCGGCCGCCTGTGTCGGTGTCTTCCAAAGGAACACGGCGCGCCTCCCGAGCGGGAGACGCGCCGTGTTCGCGTTCGTGGATCGTCAGCGCCGCAGCGTTCAGCGCTCCGGCTTGCAGGACCGATCGAGCCAGTCGAAGAAGATGCGCTGCCACAGCACACTGTCCTGCGGCTTGCTGACCCAGTGGCCGGCCTCCGGGAAGCACAGGAAGCGCGAGGGAATGCCCTTCATCTGCGCGGCCTGGAAGGCCTGCATGCCTTCGCTGATCGGCACGCGGAAGTCCTTCTCGCCATGGATCACGAGCAGCGGCGTGTCCCAGTTGCCGACGAAGCGATGCGGTGAGCACGCATCGAACGCGCGCTGCGCTTCGGCGCCCGTCCAGTAGGGCGGTCCGACGTCCCACTCGGCGAACCAGAGTTCCTCGGTCGTGCCGTACCAGCTCTCGGTGTTGAACATGCCGCAGTGCGCGATCATCGTGCAGAAGCGGTCGTCCTGATCGTGGCCCATCAGCCAGTAGACCGAGTAGCCGCCGAAGCTCGCGCCGACGGCCGCCGTGCGCTTCCGATCGACGTAGGACTCGGTGAACATCGAGTCGGTGGCGTCGAGGTAGTCCTGCATCGCGGCCCCGCCCCAATCGAGCGAGATCGCGTCGGTCCACGCCTGGCCGAAGCTCGGGCAACCGCGCCGATTCGGCGCCACCACGACGTAGCCCATCGCCGCCATGAGGTGGAGGTTCCAGCGCGTCGAGAAGAACTGACTGACGGGACTCTGCGGTCCGCCCTGGCAATACGTGATCAGCGGGTACTTCTTGCTGGCGTCGAACCGCGGCGGCTTGACGACCCAACAGAACAAGTCCTTGCCGTCCTTCGTGCGCACGACACGCTCCTCGACCGTCGGCAGGTCGAGCGTCGCGTAGATCGCGTCGTTCACGTGCGTCAGCGTCTTCATCGTGCCGGCGTCGGCGCCGGTCGCCGCGAACGCGACCAGCTCGTGGGGACGCTCGGTCGTGCTGCGCTGCGCGTACAGCGTCGCACCATCCGGACTCACGGCAAGCCCGACGAGGTCGTGCCGTCCCGTGGTCAGTTGCTTGGCCGTGCCGGCGAGATCGAAGCTGAACACCTGGCCGGTCGCTCGCGTCACGCCCTCGGCGTAGACGCGCGACGAGTCGGGAGCCCAGGTCACCGCGTTGAACGAGACGTCGACGCCGCCCGACAACTCCTTGATCGCGCCGGTCGCGCGGTCGAGCAACATCACGGCCTGACGATCGGCTTCGAACTTCGGGCGCGCCATGCTCAGGAACGCGATCCACTTGCCGTCCGGCGAGTACGCCGGATTGCGGTCGAAGCCGTCGCGACCCTCGGTCACGTTGCGCGTCACGCCGGTATCGAGCGCGACGACGTAGAGGTCGGTGTCCGTGCTGCGCGCGGGGTCCTTGACCTTCTTCGCCGTGTAGCACAGCTCCTTGCCGTCCGGTGACCAGGCGATCTCGCCGCGGTCGCCATTGGGCGGATCCGGCGTGTGGAAGCGCTTTCCCGGCATCAGATCGCGCGGCTCGCCGCCGGCGACGTCGACGACGAAGAGATGGCTGTACTTGCCTTCCGACCAGACGTCCCAGTGGCGATACAGCAGCTCGTCGATGATGCGCGCGTTCGCGAGGGGCAGGTCCGCGTAGAGGTCCTTCACTTCCGGATCGACGCGGACTTCCTTCGTGTACGAGACCTTCGTGCCGTCCGGTGACCACAGGAAGTTCGCGACGCCATCGGGGTCGGACGTGAGCTTCACCGGCTCGCCGCCGTCGATGCGCATCGCCCAGACTTGTGGAGTTCCGTCGCGGCTCGCGATGAAGCCGACGCGCGTGCCGTCGGGCGACCACGCCGCTTCGTTGTCGCCCTTCTCGAACGTCGTCAGTCGGCGCAGCTCGCCGCTGGCGAGATCGAGCACATGCACGTCGGCGTTCGAGCTGTTCTTCGCGAGGTCGGAGTGCGTGACCTCGAACAGCAAGTGTTTGCCGTCCGGCGAAGGCCGCGGCGCCGACACGCGCCCGAGCTTCCACAGCAGTTCAGGCGTCATGCGTTCGCCGCAGAGCGCGCTCGCGCTCACGGCCACGGCGAGGACTGCACTCGAGATCACGGTCACACGCTTCATCAAGGTCTCTCCTGCATCGAGGGTCGGATCGAGTTCGGACTGTGCAACGTTCGAGGACGCGTCGCGTTGGAAGTCCTTCGACGTATGGTCGATCAGGCCAGGCGTCCACAAGCGTGTTCGACGGCGGCGACGAGCTGGCCGCCGCGCACGAACTCGCGCACGCGCGCGATGTCGGGAGCGACTTCGCGGTCCTTCGACATCTTGGCGCAGGCGACGCGGATGGCGCGATACGCCGCGTGCGCGCCCTTGCCCGGATTCAGCCACGTCGACCACAGATCGAGAGCCTGCGCGGCCGCGAGCAGTTCGATCGAGATCACGTACTCCGTGTTCCCGACGACCTGCAACGACTTGCGCGCGGCCCACGTCGCCATCGACACGTGGTCTTCCTTGCCGGCCGACGTCGGGATCGAATCGACCGACGCCGGGTGCGCGAGCGTCTTGTTCTCCGAGACGAGGGCCGCTGCGGTGACTTGCGCGATCATGAGCCCCGAGTTCAGTCCTGCGGACGCGGCGAGGAACGCCGGTAGACCGCCCGACAGATCCGGGTTGACCATGTTCTCGATGCGGCGTTCGGAGATGTTCGCGAGTTCGGCCGTAGCGATCGCGAGCATGTCCGCCGCGAACGCGACCGGCTCGGCGTGGAAGTTCCCGCCGGTCAGCACGTCGCCGTCGTCGGGGAACAACAACGGATTGTCGGTGACGCTGTTCATCTCGCGGACCAACACGCTCTCCGCGTATCCGATCGCGTCGCGCACGGCGCCGTGGACCTGCGGTGCGCAGCGCAAGCAATACGGGTCTTGCACCTTCTCGCAATGCGCATGGGACGGCAGCACCTTGCTGCCGCGCAGCAATTGGCGCACGTTCTTCGCGGTCTCGATCTGGCCCGGATGCGGCCGCAGCGCATGGATGCGCGCGTCGAACGGCTTCGAACTGCCGCGCAACGCTTCGATCGACAGCGCGACCGCGATGTCGGCGGTCTTCGCCAATCGCTTCGCGCCGATCAAGCCGGCGACCGCGATCGCGGTCGAGATCTGCGTGCCGTTGATCAGCGCGAGGCCTTCCTTCGGCCCGAGCGCGAGCGGCTTCACGCGCAGCTTCGCGGCCAGCTCAGCGCCCGACAGCAGCGCGCCGTCGAGCCAAGCTTGTCCCCGCCCGATCAACAACAGCGCGAGGTGCGCGAGCGGCGCGAGATCGCCTGACGCGCCGACCGAGCCCTGCGCCGGGATCCACGGCTCCACACCGCGCTCGAACATCAGCGCCAATCGGTCGATGACGTCGCGGCGCACGCCCGAGTGCCCCGTCGCGAGCGTGTTCGCGCGCAAGAGCAGCGCGAGCCGCGCCACGTTGCGGTCGAGCGGCTCGCCGACTCCGCACGCGTGCGACACGATCAGGTTGTGCTGGAGCAGCTCCAGGTTCGCGTCGTCGATGCGCACGCGCGCGAGCTTCCCGAAGCCCGTGTTGATGCCGTACAGCGCCTCGCCGTGCGCGACCGCGCGTTCGACCAATGCACGTGACGCGGCGACACGACGCAGGGCGGTCGGTGTGAGTCCGACGGCGAAGCGTTCGCCCGCGAGCACGCGGCCCGCGTCCGCCAGCGTCAACGAGCGGCCATCGAGGAGCAGGGCGGACTTCGCCACGGCGATTCTCCGGGTGCGCAAAAGCGCGAGATCGTAGCGAGCGGGCTCAGCGCGGGCGACGCGGGACGATGCGCTCGATCGTCACCGTCGGCCCGGCCAGCACCGGCTCGAAGTCGGCCGATCGAAGCAGCGCCGCGCGCGCCGCGGCTCCGTCACCTTCGCCGATCGCGGTCAGCAGCAGCACGGGGCGGGTCGCCGCGACGGCGATCAACGCGTCGACCGCGCTCGCGTCGGGTTGGCCGCCCTCGATCAGTGACCGCGCTTCGGGCACGTCGCCATCGAGACCGCGTCGACCCTGGCGTGCCGCGCGTTCCAGATGCTGTGGGTCCGCGCTCGCGCGGTCTTGCACCCACACTTCGTGCGCCCCGAGCCAAGCGCGCGCGAGGCTCACGGGGAAGTTGACGACGAGGACGGCGTCGTCGGCGATCTGGGTTCGAGCGCCGTGCAGCGCGTCATGCAGCGACGGCGGCGTCGACCCGGGCGCCCGCGCTTCCTGGCGCTCGGCCAGATCGAACCCGAGGAACACCGGCAACGCGAACGCGAGCCACGCGAAGCGCTTCGAACTGCGTGCCATTCCGGTGCGCACGAACTCGGCGCCGGCACCCGCGAGAGCGGCGACGATCGGGATCGCGGGCACCAGGAAGCGGCGGTCCTGCCACGCGTAGAGCAGGTGGAACAGCACGAGCACGGGCACGAACGTCGCGATGGTCCACACCAACGTGCGAGCGACGAGACAGCGCCGCTCCACCGTGAGCCCGCGAGCGAGGCCGAGTCCGGCGAGCAACAACGCGCCCGTCGTCCACAAGTACGCGTCACGTCCACCGAGCGCGTGCGCATACACGTCGAGATGCGAGCGATCCCAGTACCCGGGCACGGGCGAAAGCGCGTAGCGCATCGAGAACAGCAGCTCTCGGTTCCCGTAGAGCTCGGGCACCCAGAAGCGGTAGCCGTCGTGGAACGGCGAGCCGAACCTCGAAGCGTTCCAAGCGGCGATCGCGGCGCCGATCACGGCCAGCGGAGCGAGCAACCACGTCGACTCGCGTAGTCGTTCCGCTCGCGACGTCTGCCCTCGCATCGTCCACGTTGCGGCGACCAACGCCGGCACGAGCAACACCGCCGTGACGCGGATCGCGAACGCGGCGGCGAGCGCGAGGCCCGCGAGCGCGAGCCAGCTTCGCGTCCAGCCGCGCCCGAGGCGATGGTGCGCGAGGATGAAACCCACGAGCGCGGCCGTGATCGCGCACGCGCTCGCCGTTTCCGACAAGCCCAGCGTCGAGGCGCGCACCAGCGCGGGCGACAGTGCGCCGAGCGTCGCCGCGACGACGGCACCGAGCGCACCGGCCGACAAGTAGCCGAGCACGGCCAACAAGACGATCAGGAGCAGGCCGTAGGTGTACGCCGCATCGACGACCCCGGCCGGATCGCCGCCGCGCAAGGCCACGAACGGCGCCGCGAGCGCGGGAAAGCCGATCGGGTATCGCGGTGCAAATGCGACCCCACCGACGTCGATCGCGAATCGGCCTTCGGTTACGAGCGAACGCGCGGCGAGTCCGTACTCGAGCGCGTCGGGCCGCGGCTTCAGGTCCTCGCCTTCGCGCAGCCTTGCCCGGTCACGGACCACCACGCCGACCACGAACGCGGCCAGGAGCAGGACGGCGCCAACGAGCGTCTGGACGCGCATGGGAGCGCGCGGGCGGACTTACTTCTCGCCCTTTTCCTTCTTCTCCTTGTCGACCTTCAGGCGCATGCGGCGCAGGTCGGTGGAGACGAACTCGACGTACTCCTCGTTGAACTCGTCCCAGTCCTCGTCGGTCTCGAGCAGGAAGATCTCGCCGAACGACTTCTCGTTGCCCTTGCCTTGCAGCTCGGCCTTGAAGAACTCGCGGAACATCGGCTCGTACTTGCCGCCCTGGAAGTTGTTCAGGAACTGCACGAGCGCCCAACCCTGCGCGTACACGAGTCCCGTGATGCGCTGGTTGTTCGAGTTGCCTTCCTGGTTGTTCTGCGCGGCCTTGAACTTCATGAAGTCCATGCCGACGAGTTCGCGCACGCTGAATGCCGATTCGCTGAGGATCGCGCTCTGTGCGGTCTGGAAGCGATCGGCGATGAATTGGCCGAGTTGGAACTCGCGCACGAAGCCCTTCTTCTCCTCGCTGTAGACCAGCTTCGACTTGTGGCCACCCATGAAGTCGGCGATGCCTTCCTGGAACCACGGCGACTCGTTGAACTGCATGACCTTGCGGCCGGTCGCGTAGTCGACGAGCTGATGCGTCCCTTCGTGGAACATCACGTGCCACAGGTCGCTCTGGCGCCATTGGTAGAGGATGCCCGTCGACGGCACGTAGTAGCCGGCGATGAACTCCTCGTTCGCGAGCCGGAGTTCGGGCTTGTCCTCGCGCACTTTCTTGTAGTCGTCGCGGCTGTCGAACACGAGCACGGTGACGGGCTCGTCGACGTCCTTGAGGTCCGCGATCGACCGGTACTGCCGGTAGAACTCCTGATAGAGGTACCCGAGGATCTCGGCGTATTCCTTCTTGAGCGTGTCGGGGTCGAAGCTCGCCTTCGTCTGCGCCGCCACCAGATACGGGCGCGGCATCACGCTGTCGTCGAAGAAGTAGGTCCAGAAGCCCTTGCCGTACGCTTCGTCGAGCCGGTCCATGACTTCTTGACCGCGCAGCGTGAAGCGGTCGCGCTTCATGAAGTCCTCTTCGTCCTCACCCGCCGCCGGCTTCGGAGCGTCGGCTGGGGCTGGCTTCGGTGGGTCGTCGAACGCGAACAGCGACAGGGACGTCGACGCGACCACGAACAGCGACGAAACCAAGGTGGCCAGAGGCCAGCGGGCGCGCATCACGGGAACTCCGAACGAACAGGGGGCGGCGCGGAAGGGCTCGGAGTATAGCCGCTCGGTCGATCGGGGCCGCGCGCTGCCTCGGACACCTGGAAGGCCGAGAACGTGAATCGATCGGATCGACGTACCTTTTGTCAGTCCCCGTCGGGTCGGTAGACGTTCACGGCGCCGGGCAGCTCGCGCTCCAAGATGCGTTGCAGCACGTGGATCGCCTTCGCGTCGTGTTCGGACGTAAGCACGTAGAACTTCCACAAGTTGCGGTAGCTCTCTTCCAAGTCCTTCAGGCGCGGGATGCGGTCGGAGAAGTCGTTCAACGGTCGCACCGTCGCCTCGCCGGGGAAGCGCACGTGAATGCGCGCTTCTTTCAACTGCATGCGGCGCGCTGGGCAATACAGCATGACGTCGACTTCGTGCCCGAGTTGCGCGGCGGCGGCGTGTTCGATGCGACGCTCGGTCTCGGCGCGCTCGGCGTGTCGGCCCGGCGTGAAGAAGCGCTCGACCAGCGACTCTTGCATCGAGCGATTGGCGTAACGCGGATACACGCCGCATCGCTTCAGCAAGCGGCGTGATCGGAACCGCTCGAGCATGCGCCGCGTGCGCCGCGCTCCGGCGTCGTTCACGTAGGGCAGACCTTCGAGGAACGCGATCATTCCGTCGTCGGTGAGCGCGTAGAAGTCCTGCTCCCGCGCCGCGCCGCTCACGATCGCGTACTCGACCGACTTCGCCACGAGCGCCCCGGCGGCGATCTTCGCGTGGTGGTAGTAGACCCGTTCGGAGAAGTAGTAGCGGGCCTCGAGCATGCGCACGATTTCGGACAGCACGTCTTCGCGCACGAGTCCGCGCTTGGCGACGTCGATGAACAAGTTGCCGCTGACGCGATCGATCTTGAATCCGTGCACGAGGCGCGGGTCGTACGCGAGAGCCAAGCCCGTGAAGTAGGCGTCACGCTTCAGGTAGTCGAAGATGTCGGAGCAGATCGTGTCGCTGACGATCTGCTGCCAATACTCCGGCACCTTGGTCGCGAGCGGGCCCGCGCCGAGGATGCCGAGGATTTCGTCGGTGATGCGCGCGGCCGCCAACCGCTCGCCGAGTTCGCCCGACGTCAGCGCGCGTTCGATGCGCGCGGGGGCATCGTGTCGTTCGAACAGACCGGTCTGGTCTTCGATGTTGTGTCCGAACGGGATGTGCGTGACGTCGTGCAGCAACGCCGCGATGCGCACGAGCCGCTCTTCTTCGGGTGTGACGCCGAGACATTCCGTCGGCGCGAACGCTCGGTTGCGTTCGATCGCTTCGATCATCACCGACGCCATGTGGCACGAGCCGATCGAGTGCTCGAAGCGCGAGTGCATGGCGCCCGGATAGACGAGGTACGCCGTGCCCAATTGCCGCACGCCGCGCAGGCGCTGCACTTCGCGTGTGTCGAGGATCGACAGCTCTTCGGGAGTCAGCGCGACGTCGCCGTGGACCGGATCGCGCAGCAGGCTCGAACGTCGACGCGTCATGGCGAGATCTCTCGGTCGGCTCCGGGAACGACGCCGGCGCGCGAGGTCGCCCTCGCGCGCCGGCCACTCGTGGGACTGGGATCGCTCAGCCGATCGTGACCTTCACGCCGTTCGATGCCGCTGCGCCGATCGGACTGGCTGGATCGGCGACGAACAGCTGCATGGTGAAGATCAAGCCGCTGGTGCCGGCCGGCATGATGCCTTGCAGCGTCATGTTGCCGTCGCCCGCGCCCGACCCGAGCAGCGGGAACGAAAGCGTCGGCGCGAGCAACGGGAACACGTTCAGCGTGCAGCCCGCGCCCATCGGGATCGCGGACTGCCCGAGGCCGAAGAAGATCACCGACGGCGCGCCGCCGAGACCGTTCGCGATGTCGATCGACACCACTTCGCCCGGCGCGGCGCAACCGCTCAGCGTCATCGCCGGCGTGAATCCGCCGGTGCCCGCGCAACCTTGGCCGTAGTCCTCGACGTCGCCAGGGCACGTGTCGAGCACGACCGTGATTCCGGAGGCGAGGAAGAACTGACCCGCGATCTGACCGAGCGGCGTCGGCGTGCCGCCGTTGCGCGGCACGCGGTCGACGGTGTTCAGCAGGTTCGCTCCGCCGCAGACGACGAGGTCGCCGTTCTGGTCGAACGCGAGGCCGTTCGGCTGCTTCACGCTGTGCGGGGGAGCGAGGTTCGTGAGCGAACCATTGGGCTCGACGCGCGCGACGAGTTCGGCGGTCAGCACCGAGATGTAGACCTCACCGGTGAGGCCGTCGACCGCGATGCCCGAGCAATACGCCGACCCACCCGAGCTCCAACCCGAGCTGTAGAGCACCGGAGTGCCGACGCCGCCGACGATGCGGTACAGCGCCTTGTTCGAACCGACCCAGATGTCGCCCGTGGTCGGATCGAGCGCGCCGCAGTTGGCGTCGGTACCCCACGGCTGCGGGCCGCTCGTGATCGGGGTGATCGCGCCGGTGTTCGCATCGACGCGGATCACTTGGTTCGACGTCGAGTCCACGCACACCAGCGAGCCGTCGTCGTCGATCGACACCTCGGAGATGATGCCGACCTGATTGGTGATGAGTTGGTAGCTCGACGTGCCGAGGCCCGTGATCGTCAGGCGCCCGATGAAGCCGTTGCCGCCGACATAGAAGTCGTTCGGGTTGTCCGCATCCCAGCGAATGCACTGCGTCCAGTCGGACACTCCGGGTGCGATCAGATCCGACAGCGGGTACGGGATCGAATTGCCAGACACCGGATCGAGGATCGAGAACTGCTGGTCCGAGAGGCCGGTCACGGCGATGTTGCCGACCGCGACCTGTGCGGACGCGAGGCCGGGAATCAGGGCGAGTGACAACGACAATGCGACGAGGCGACCCATGCGTACTCCTGGATGCGGCGAGGGGAGAGAGGGCCGCACGCTAACCCGAGGTCGACGGTTCGCGCCAGCGGCGCTTCGAAGGAGACCCGGCCGGAGCCCGCATCGTTCCGGACCGCTCACGGACCCCAGTCGAACGATCGGCGCAGTGTGAGCAGTGCATCGATGTCCTGCTCGAGCAATCGCTCGGGCGCGATCGCCTCGGGCACGTGCCCGGCGCCGAGCAACACGTCGAGAGCGGTCTTGCGCACGGCGAACTCGGCGTGCGTCAACAGATGCCACAGCGTCAACGTCGCGCGCCGATCGGTCTGGCCGTGGAGTGCGGCGAGCGCTTCGGCCGGCGCTGGGCTCTCGACGTCGATGCGTCGGATCGCGTCCTTGTAGTCGTGAGGCGCTTCTTGCCATGTCGGCGTCAACGGGCCGACGCCGGGCAGCGCCTCGCACTCCGCACCCGCCGGCACGAGCACGTGTCTGCGTTCGGTTTCGAACGCCACGAAGCCGCTGACCACGGACAGCCACGTGCGACCGTCGTCGGTCACCGTGGTCTTGTAGATGCAGCCGAGATCGACCGCGATCCCCGCGGGCGTGCCGACTTGGAACACGCGCGGCGCCGCGAAGATGGACGCCGCGACCGTGCCGCGCTCGAGGTAGAGCCCGAACGCTTCGCCGTCCGGCACGTCGCCGACCTCACGCTCCTCGACACGCACGCGCGAGTTGGCTTCGAGCACGACCGAGCCGATCGAGCCGATCGACAGACGCGCGCGTGCGCGTTCGTCGATCTCGATGCGATCTCCGGCGAGCACGCCCTCGGCCGGTGCGCGCGCGCGACCATCCTTCGCGAAGACGCGAGCGCCGTCGAACGCGCCCTCCAAGCGATACGGACTTGGCGTCGCGGGGCTGCCGTGGTCCAGCCACGTCGCCACGGCGACGACGACGGCGGCCGCAGCCGCGACCGAACTCGCCCAGAACGCCAGGCCGCGCCGCGGTGGTCGTGTCTGGCGCTGCGCCGCCTGCGGCCGGTTCGCGTGGCGGAACGGCTCGAGCGCGCGTTCGAGGCGCGCGATCTCCGGGTCGGGCGTCGCATCGGGATCGAACAGGTAGTCGTCGCTCATGGCCAACCTCGTTGCCGCAGTCGTTCGCGCAGCATCTCCATGCCGCGCGACAGATTCACGCGGACCGATCCGTGCGTGAGGCCGGTCGCGGCCGCGATCTCCGCACCACCCATGCGTTCGACCAATCGCAGCAGGAGGGGTTCGCGATACGCCTCGGGCAGGGTTCTCAGCAGCGCCAGGATCTCTTCGCCGCTCGGCGTGTGGTCCGCTCGTGACGGCGGCGCCGTGTCGACCAGTTCGTCCGGCAGCGGTTCGAGCACGATGCGCCGCGCGAGATGTCGTCGCGCTCGATTGCGCGCGATCGTCGACAGCCAGGCGCCGAACGCGCTGGTGTCGTTCAACTCGGGCAGCGCCCGCCAGGCCGCGAGGAACACGTCTTGCATCAAGTCGTCGGCGTCGGCGGCGGGGACGTAGCCCATGAGCACGCCGCGGACGCACGGCGCAAAACGCTGGAGCAGCGCGTCGAAGGCGGCGTGATCGCCGCTTCGCGCGCGCTCCAGCAGGATGGGTTCGTCGACGACGGGCGGACTCACGTGGACCGGGCGAACTCCTCGTTGGCGCGCGCGAGCGCTTGCTCGAGGTTTCGCGTCACGTCCTCCGCCGCGGTCGCGAGCAGTTCCGGATCGAAGTGGCGCAACGCGGCCTCGACGTTCAGTCGAGCGAGCCGATCGTCGCTCGTCCAGGCTGCGAGCAGGTGTTGGAAGTACGGGACGTCGCGTGCAGTGTTCTGCTTGGCGTGTGCGAACGCGGCGCCGACGTGCATGCGCGCGTCCTTCGGGGTGAGCGCGAGCGCCTTGTCGAGGTAGCGCGTCGTGCGAGCGACCAACGTTCCGTGGTCGGTGTCGGTCGCGTCGGGGACGGCACCGAAGTCGGTCAGGATCGCGTGGGCGTAGCCGAGGTCGAACCACGCACGCGCTCGTGCCTCGGGCGGTGCGTCGATCGCTTCGGCATCGAGGACGCGCTGCCGCAGCGAGTCGTGCAGCGTGCGCATCAGTGCGGAGCGGTCGTCGGCGTGCTCGAGTCGCAAGCAGGCGCGCCGCAAGGTCTCCATGCGTTCGAGCGCGCTCGGCTCCTTGTCCAACGTCGCCAGCGTGACGTGGAGCAAGTCGCGCGGCTCCGTGCCATCGGCATCACTGGCGCCGACGTCGACGACGAAGCGGTACGACTCGGCGACGTGGACCGGGAAGCAGATCGTCGGAGCGCCGCGCCGCGCGAGCGCGAACGGCATCAGGATCGAACCGGCGAGAGCGAGAGTGGACACCAGGACGAGTGACTTGGAAACCATGGTGGGTTTCCTCCTTTCACGTCCCAGGAGTCCACGGCGACTGTGCGTGTTAACAGCCTGCTGAAAAAGTCCGTCGACGCGCTCGGTGCGAGTGCAAATGCAGCGACGCCGCTTCGTCCCGGAGGACGAGATCGGCGCCGCTGCACCTTTGGAGGACTCGAATCAGGGGGTCCGAGAACGCGAGTCGATCGGATCGCTTCGCGTTCTCAATGCGTCGGTGCGGACATGCGCTCGATGACCTTCACGACGCGACCGGCGTGGAACGTGAGCTGCGTCACGTACAGCGCTGGCGCACCGAGAGCGTCGAAACCCGACGTGCCGAACTGCCAGTCGACGTTTTCGTCCGTCCCGAACAGGATGCAGTCGGGGCTGCCGGCGCACTTCTTCACTTCGCCCGCGGTCATGCCGAGGCGAACTCTCGGCGCAGCGAATCGGCCGAACACCGGCTCGTTCGTCTCGCGCTTCTGCGGGGTTCGTTTGACTTCGCGAACGGCCTGGACGGCCGTCTTCGCGCCAGCACGGGTTGCCCCCGCACGCACCTGCCTACGCAATGTCTTCGTGACCATGGACCATCTCCGGGTGGATGCCGGACCTTTGTTTGGCACCCCTCTGATCGGGCCGCCCCCCGGTCGAACTTGAGCTGAATCCTGGGCTTTCCGCGCCCGCATGCCCTCCGAACGAAAAAGTCGGAAGAGCCCCACGGATTCGCCGCGCGCTTCCTCTCGACCTCCCAGTCCGCAGGAACCCACACCTCGAACCCAACTTGGGAGAACCGTCATGAAGCTCGCACTCGCAGTCGCCACCACGTTGTTCCCCTTCGCCATGCTCCACGCCGGCACCATTCGCGTCCCGGCCGATCAACCGTCGATCGACGCCGCGTTGAAGTCGGCCTCCGCCGGCGACACCATCGAGGTCGCGGCCGGCCTCTATCGAGAGGCCGTCGTCATCGACGCGAGCCTCGACGGCGTGACGTTGCGCGGGAAGGGCAAGGTCATCATCGAGCCGCGCGACCCGCAGCTCGGCGCGCTCGGTCCTGGCATCCAGATCGCCGCGGCCAACGTCACGGTCCGCAACCTGATCGTCCGTCACGCGAAGGGCGGCAGCGAGGCCGGGATCGAGATCCAAGGCGCGAACTCGGTCGCGCTCGAGAAGGTGACCGTCGTCCACGCGAACGGCCACGGCATCGTCGGCTCGGGCAAGCTGCTCCGCATCGAGAACTGCACGGTGCAAGGCTGCAACGGCGGCATCGAGTTGATGAGCGACGGAGCGATCGTGCGCAAGACCAAAGTCGAGCAGGACGGTCAGAACGGCATCATCGTGATCGGGGACTCCGCCATCATCGAGAAGTGCAAGGTGCGCATGATCGAGGGCGGTTCCGGAATCTCGGTGGCCGGTTCACTCGGTCGCGTCGAATCGAACGACGTTTCGCTGATCGACACGTTCGGCATCTGGGTCGACGGTGCGGTGTCGACCGTGCGCGGGAACAAAGTCCGCTCGCTGCCCGACGACGGCGTCGGGATCCTCGTCCAACACGCGCAGTTGGGCACGGTGCTCGAGAAGAACACGATCACCGAGACGTCGTCGTCCGCGATTCTGATCGCCGCCGGATGCTCCGAGGTGCTCGTGCGCAAGAACGTGGCGAAGTCGTGCGGGGTCGAGGACGAGCCCAGCTTCCTCGTCGACGCGGGCTTCACGACGCTCGAGGGCAACATGGCGCAGCGTGGCCAGTGCGACGGATTCCGAGTCACGACCAACTTCAACGAGCTGATCGGCAACGTCGCGAAGTTCTGCCTCGAGGACGGCTTCGACATCGACGGCGGCGCGAACGTGCTGACGAAGAACGTCTCGATCGGGAACGGAGGCGAAGGCATCGAGAACAGCAACGCGCTGAACTCGTACTACGGCAACACGTCGAGCAAGAACCGCATCGACATCGCCGCCAGTGCGGTGTTCGCGAACTTCGACGGCAACGTGTTCAAGACCGGCGGTGCGAACACGCTGCCCGAGATCGACGACTGATCCGCCCGACCGGATCGATCGGGAGCCCTCCGTGTGCTGGCGCGCGCGGAGGGCTCGTTTCGTTCTGCGCGATCACGGACAGATGGTCAGCGCGAGTCCGGACGAGAATGCGTAGCCCTCGAGCTCGCCCGAGTCGGTGGCGACGGCCTGCAGGTAGACCGAGTAGCCCGCGAGCGCGGAGTCGCTCGGGATCGTGAACGGGACGTCGATGCGGCCGTCGAACACGGGCAGACCGACGACCGCGAGCAACGCCGCCGGGTTGACGAGCAGCGCGCCACCGACGACGGGCAACGTGGCCGGCTGACTGGCGAGGAACAACACGACCGTCGGCGCGTCGACTCCGCTCGCGCCGAGATTCACCATGCCGCCGACGGTCGGTTGACCCGAACCGAGCAGGCCGAGATGGTGGGCCGGGCTGAACGCGACGCCGTAGCTGGCGAAGCCGCACGCCTGCGCGCAACTCGCGGTCGTCGGAGTCGCGTAGGTGACGTGCAGCGTCGGCGGCTGACCGGACTGGAAGTTGCGGATGCAGCGCCACGCGTCGCCGACCGACGATTGGCCGTCGACGACGAAGCCGACGAAGTTCCCGGCGTTCCAGTCGGGCCGGTCCACGACCTCTTGGACGATCGCGGACAGATCCGGCGTCGAGACCGCGGCGCCCGGCGTGAACGACGGCGGCGTCCACCCGACGCTCGCGCTCGTGAGCGGATGCAGCGCCGTCAGCGGCGGCGTCGCTCCGCTGGCGAACTGCGGGGCGGATGCGATGTCGTAGGCGCGCACGACGGCCTGCGGTTGGCCGAATTGGTCCGTGGTCGCGGTGGCGTCGATGCGCGCGTTCACGATCGTCGTGCCGCTCTGGACCGCGAGCGGGAACTCGAGCCCGACTTGGAAGTAGCCGGCGCTGTCCCGACCGAAGCAGAGTCCGAACAAGTCGAACGAGTTCGAGAACAACGTGCCGAGCGACGACATGTAGTTCGCGTTGCGCACCACGCTCGGGATCGACACCGCGATCGTTCCCTGCGGCGCGGCCCCGAAGAACGCGGTGAGGTTCTGGCCGCCGGCCGGCGTCGCGATCGTGTGTTCGCGCGCGCCGCCGTCGGACCAGCAGACGAACGTCGATGCCTGCGACGAGATCGACACGGCGGTCGGCATCGCCAGCACGTGCTGGAACGACTCCAGGCTGATCAGCGTGTGCGGCGTCTGCGCCGGTTCACCGTCGATCGTGAAGCTGACGCCCTGCGGGACCGAGTCGATCACGAGCGTCGCGAGCCGCGGCTCCAGATCGACGCTGGCGCTGCCGAGCAGACCGTTCGAGTCGACGACGTCCAGCCGGATGCGGTAGTGCGAGTCCTCGGGCGTGTGTCCCGAGGAGGGCACCGTGAACTGTCCATTGCTCGCGCCGACGATCGGACCGAAGAACGGATGCACGTGGTCGTCGTGGACGAGCTGCACTTGCCACGTGAACGCCGACGGCGGCAGCGAACCGTCCTCGACGTCGCTCGCGCTGCCCGTGAACGTGATCACGTCTCCCGCGCGATACAGCGAGTGCTCGAGCGGCGTGACGATCGTCGCCGTCGGCGCGTTGCCGACCGTGATCGCGATCGGCGTGGCCGTCGAGACCGCGGCGCCGTCGCTGAGTGCGAGCGTTGCAGTGAACGGTCCAGCCGTCGCGTACGTGTGTGAAGGATTCGGCGCATTCGATGTCTGACCGTCACCGAAGTCCCAGGTGTACGCGAGCGGCGAAGGCCCGTTGTCGGGGTCGAAGCTGCCGGCGCTCGAGAACTGCACGGCGAGCGGCGCGGCTCCGCCCGACACGTCCACGCTCGCGAACGCCGTGGGCGCGACGTTCGCGGTTCCGGTCCAGGCGATGCGACGCACCGCGCCGATGTCCTGCGCGGTCGGGAACGACAGGCCGTAGTCGAGCACCCACAGCGCGCCATCGGGACCGACGTCGAGGTCGACGACGGGACCGGCGCTCGGCGCGAACATGAACTCGGGGGCTGCGATCACGGCGCCGGAGTTGTCGAGCACCAAGCGACGGATCCAACGATTCGCGTAGTCGGCGACGAACACGTTGCCGTGGTACGAGGACGGAAACGTGCTCGCGCGATAGACCGGCCCGGCGATCACGCAGCCCTGCGTCTGGCCGATCGAGAAGGCCGCGTCGGAATGCGCGTACGCGAAGACGGGCGTCGTCAGGCCCGCACACGAACCGATGTGGCAGACGTCGCCTTCTTGGTCGGGCCAGCCGTAGTTCGCGCCGCTCACGCCGACGTCGAGTTCCTCGATGGCGTTTTGACCATTCGCTCCGACGTCGCCGATGAACACGCGACCGCCGACCGGATCGACGCTGAAGCGGAACGGGTTGCGCAGGCCCAAGGCCCAGATCTCGGGCAGGACTCCCGGAGTCCCGACGAACGGATTGTCGGTCGGGATCGAGCCGTCCTTCGCGATGCGCAGGATCTTGCCGTTCGCGCTGCCGAGGTTCTGCGACGTCGCGCTCTGGGTCTGATCGCCGGTCGAGATCAGTAGGGTTCCGTCGGTGGCGAAGTGCAGATCACCGCCGTGGTGGTAGGTGCCGGCAAGTTGCGGATGCTGCCAGACGACGACGCTCGTCAGCGGATCGGCCGCGTTGCCGACCACGTCGAGGCGGATGACGCGTGCGCGCGGTTCGGTCGAGGTCGCGAACACGAACAGATGCCCGCTGTTGACGAAGTCGGGATCGACCGCGAGGCCGGAGAGCCCGCGCTCACCGAACGTCGTGTCGACCGCGAGTTGGCACAGCGGCGTCGGTAGCAACTGGCCGTTCTGGACGACCAAGATGCGTCCGCCGCGTTCGCCGATCAGCAACCGTCCGTCCGGCAGGAACTCGAGCACGGTGGGCTCGTGCAGTCCGCTCGCGATGGTCTCGAGCGTGAAGCCGGGCGGTACGAGTCCTTGTCCGATCGGCGCGGTGTTCGCGGTGTTCTGCGCCCACGCGCTCCATTCGCCGTTGCCGGTCACACCGGCGACGAGTTGGCCCGCGGGACTCGCTGCCGCGCTCGAGTCGGCGACGGTCGTACCGCTGCCTTCCTCGAAGCGGTACATGCCGACGAGGCCGATCGAGTTCGGCGCGACCACGCGATCGAACGAACCGAGCACGTCGTTCGCGCTGCGTGCCACGTTCCAGATGCGGAGTTCGTCGATGCGGCCAGTGAACGACGGGAAGCCCGGCCCCGCGTCGTGCTTCTCGGCGCCGATCACGAGGTACGGGCCCCACGGCGTTTGCGCGCCTTGGACTCCGGCATTCGGATAACTGAGGTCGTCCCGGGATGCGTTCGCCGAGGACGCGACGTCCAATATCGCGTCGACGTGGATGCGCTTGATGCCGGTCGCAGCTTCGCGCACGCAGGCGACGTGGTGCCAGTTGCCGTCGAGGACGTTCGTCGACCCTTCGAGCGTGTGGTCGCCGTCCTGCGCGCCGACGTCGGCGTGACCGGTGCCGAAGCGCACGAAGCCGCCCGCGATCGAGATGCCGAAGTCGCGCGAACTCGGCCCCCAGATGTCGCGGTCGACGACGATGTTGCCGAGGATCCAATCGACGTTGGCCTGCTCGACGTCGCCGCCCCAATTCGTCGTGGGGTTGTCGCTGAGTTGTCCGCGCACCCAGAACTCGATCGTGAACGAGCCGGCGCCGACGTCGCACGGGGACGACGCGTCCGGGCCCGCGACGTCGTCGTCGATCGGGATGAGGACACGATCCTGCTGGTTCGTGCCGGTGCCGAAGAACCGCACGGCGTTCGACGAACCCTGTGCGGAGAGGTCGGGTGCGATCGCGGCCAACGCCGCGATCGTGATCCAGGTGCGAAGCATGGGTGCTGTATGCCGAATCGAAGTCTAGGTCGGGGGCAGCATTGGGACCTGCGGCGCGAACGAAGTCAATGGGGCGGCTTCCGCTTGGTTCCCATCGCGAGTCGCCGTCAGCACTTCTTGTACTTCCAGTGGCGGGACTTGCCCTCGTTGAGCCATTCGAGCGCCTGCTCCAGTCGGCGGGTGCGCGTCGCGTCCTGCTTCGCCTCGCCGATCCACTCGACGTACTCGCGCTGTTGGCCGGGCGCGAGCGCTTCGAAGCCGGCCTTGGCCTTCTTGTTCTTCGCGAGCCCGGCCTTGAACTCGGGATGCATCGCCATGGGCGTCTTCGGTCGGGTCTTCTTGCGTTCGACCTTCACGCCGTTCTCGTTCAGCGTCATGGCGGTCTTCACGTACTTCGCGAACTGCGCTTTGGTCGGCAGTTGCTCCAGCTCGCTGAGGCAGCCGAAACTCCCCATCGCTTCCTTCGCTTTGCCGTCGTCCTCGACGATCAGGTCGTGCTTCCAGAAGCCGAACACGGCGTGCTTCTTGAACGCGGCCATGCCGGCGAACGGTCCGAGGTACTCGAACGCGGGCATGCCCCATTTGATGGTCTCGACGACCCCGGGGCAGTTCGCGTGCACCCGCGCGCGCAACTCGGTCAGCAGTGGCTTGGCGAACGCGGCAGCCTTCGCGATGTACGCATCGACGCGCGGGTCCTTCTTCACCATGGGTTCCCTCTTCGACGAGCCCGACGGTGCGGGCGTCTTGGCCTCGGAATCGGCCCGGAGGATCTCGTGCGCGGCGAGCCCGGTCAATGGACTGCAGCCGTGTGGTCGGATTCCGCGGCGGACGCGCGCGTCCAAGGCCTCGCATTCGGCGGGTTCTCCGTCTCCAATGCCGCGTTCTCGACTGGAGGTCGACCGACGATGTCCGCTCCCGTGATCCGCTCGCCGCGTGGCAACCAGCTCTCGTGCGCCAACTGGCAGATCGAAGCGCCGTTCCGGATGCTGCAGAACAACCTCGATCCCGAGGTCGCCGAGGATCCGGCGCACCTCGTGGTCTACGGCGGTTCGGGCAAGGCCGCGCGCAATTGGCCCGCGTTCGACGCGATCGTGGCCACGCTGAAGCGGCTCGCGGCCGACGAGACCTTGCTGATCCAATCGGGCAAGCCGGTCGGCGTGTTGAAGACGCACGTGCACGCTCCGCGCGTGCTGCTCGCGAACTCGCTGCTGGTGCCGCACTGGGCGCATTGGGACCACTTCCGCGAACTCGAGCGCCGCGGCCTGATGATGTTCGGTCAGATGACCGCGGGCTCGTGGATCTACATCGGCAGCCAGGGCATCGTCCAAGGGACGTACGAGACGTTCGCCGAAGCCGGCCGCCAACACTTCGGCGGCTCGTTGGCCGGCAAGCTCGTCGTCAGCGGAGGGCTCGGCGGCATGGGAGGCGCGCAGCCGCTCGCGGCCGTGATGGCGGGTGCGACGTTCCTCGCGGCCGAGGTCGATCCGGCCCGCAGCGCGAAGCGATTGAAGACGCGCTACCTCGATCACCTGACCGCCGACCTCGACGAAGCGATTCGCATGGCACTGGCGTTCCGCGACGCGAAGCAGGCGAAGTCGGTCGGATGGACCGGCAACATCGTCGACCTGTTGCGCGAGTTGATGCGGCGCAACCTGGTGCCGGACGTCGTGACCGACCAGACCAGCGCGCACGATCCGCTGCATGGCTACGTGCCGACCGGTCTCACGCTCGAACAGGCCGCCGACTTGCGCGGCAGCGACCCGGCGGAATACGTCCGCCGTTCGAAGGCGACGATGGCCGAGCACGTGCTCTGCATGCTCGACCTCAAGCGACGCGGTGCGATCGCGTTCGACTACGGCAACAACTTGCGCGGCCACGCGCTCGAAGCCGGAGTCGCGGAAGCGTTCCAGATCCCCGGGTTCGTGCCCGAGTACATCCGCCCGCTGTTCTGCGAGGGCAAAGGGCCGTTCCGCTGGGCCGCGCTGTCCGGTGATCCCGCCGACATCGCCGCGACCGACGAGGCGATCCTCGAGCTGTTCCCGCACGACCACGCCCTCGCGCGTTGGATCGGCATGGCGCGCGATCGCATCGCGTTCCAAGGTCTGCCCGCGCGCATCTGCTGGCTCGGCTATGGCGACCGCGCGAAGGCCGGCCTGAAGTTCCACGAGATGGTGAAGCAGGGTCGCCTGAAGGCGCCGGTCGTCATCGGTCGCGATCATCTCGATTGCGGCTCGGTGGCGTCGCCGAACCGCGAGACCGAGGGCATGAAGGACGGCACCGACGCGGTCGCCGACTGGCCGGTGCTGAACGCGATGGTCAACGTCGCGTCCGGCGCGACTTGGGTTTCGCTGCATCACGGCGGCGGTGTCGGCATCGGCTACTCGATCCACTCGGGGCAAGTGATCTGCGCCGACGGCACCGACGCGATGACGAGTCGCATCGAGCGCGTGCTGACCAACGATCCGGGAATGGGCGTGCTGCGTCACGTGGACGCCGGGTACGACCTGGCTCGCAGCGTCGCCAAGGCCAAGGGCGTCGACGTGCCGATGGCGTGACGTCGCTCTCGCGCGTCCGTCCCGCATCGCATCGGAGGTTCCCACGTCGATGGCCGTGTTGCGCGCGGAGTCCATCAGCAAGCGCTACGCGAACGCGCCCGCGCCGGCCCTCGATCGCGTCTCCATCGAGTTCGAAGCCGGCGCGATCCACGCGTTGCTCGGCGAGAACGGCGCCGGCAAGTCCACGCTGGTCTCGATCGTCGGTGGGTTGATCGACGCCGATGCGGGCTCGCTGACGCTGGATGGTGCGCCGTACCGACCGCGCTCGCCGCGCGAAGCGCGCGCGCGTGGTGTCGGGCTCGTGCATCAACACGACACGTTGATCCGCGAGTTGACCGTCGCCGAGAACCTCGAACTGACGCGCGCGCGTGGCCAGCGTTGGCTCTCGCGAGCCGACGTCGTCGCCAGGGCGCGGGCCGATGCCGAGCGCGTGGGGCTCGAACTGCCCGATCCAGCGCGGCTCGCCGGCGCGCTGTCGGTCGGCGAACGCCAGCGCGTCGAGTTGATCGGCGTGCTCGCGGCGTCGCCGAAGGTCGTGTTGTTCGACGAACCGACCGCGGTCCTCACGCCCGCGGAAGCCGACGCGTTGCTCGCGACGTTGCGGCGCCTCGCGCAGGCCGGCGCGGCCGTGGTGCTGATCACGCATCGTTTGGCCGAAGTCACGGCCTGCGCCGATCGCGTCACGGTGCTGCGACGCGGTCAGGTCGTCGCCGACGTCGCGGCGCGCGAACTCGACGAGGCTGGACTCGCGCACGCGATGGTCGGAGAGTTACCCCAAGCGTCGCGCGGCGCGGGCCGCACTCGCGGTGCGGTGACGCTCGCGCTCGAGCACGTCGACGTCGACACCGGATCGAGTTCGCTGCGCGCGGCCTCGCTCGAAGTCGCGGCGGGCGAGATCGTCGGCGTGGCCGGTGTCGACGGCAACGGCCAGCGCGCGTTGTTCGAAGTCGTGGCCGGACTGACATCGCAGAGCCGCGGCCGCGTCACGTGGGACGGCGTCGACGTCGCGCGGGACGACGTCGACGCGCGCCGCGATCGCGGGCTCGGCATCGTCGCCGAGGATCGTCGCCGCGAAGGAGTGATCGGCACGTTCTCGATCGAGGACGCTCTGCTGCTGTCGACCTCCGCGTTGGACACGGCGATCGATGCCGGCGCGTGGTCGAAGGTCCGCGTGCGCGAACGCGCGACGGCCGCGATCGCACGCTTCGGCATCGCAGCGCAGGACGCGCGGGCGACGTGCTCGTCCCTGTCGGGCGGGCATCAACAGCGCGTCGTCCTCGCGCGTGAGCTCGCTGGCCGGCCGCGCGTGTTGCTCGTCCACAATCCGACGCGCGGCCTCGACGTTCGCGCCGCGCGGTTCGTGCGCGACACGGTGCTCGCGTTCGCCGCCGACGGCGGCGCGGTGTTGTGGATCGGGTCGGACCTCGACGAGTTGGTTCCGCTCTGCGATCGCCTGCACGTGCTGCATCGCGGCACGCTGTCCGCGAGCCTGCCGGCGGGCACTCCGAGCGCGACGATCGGCCGCCTGATGGCCGGCGGTGCACCGTGAACGCGCGCACGCGTCGTGGGGTCGCGTTCGTGTCGGGCATCGCGGCGATCGCGCTCCTCGTCGGCCTGACCCCGCCCGCTTCGGTGCGCGAGCCGTGGCAGGCGTTCGTGCTCGACCTCACGCGGACCGCGGCGCCGCTGTTGTTCTCCGCGTTGTCGATCACGGTCGCGTTCCGAGCCGGCTTGTTCTGCATCGGCGCCGAGGGGCAGTTGTGGGTCGGTGCGCTGGGCGCGACCGCGGTCGCGACGCACTCGGTTCCCGGCGTGCTGCCGCTCGCGCTCGTGCTCGGCTCCTGCGCCGGCGCGCTGCTTTCGTCCATCGCCGGCGAACTGCGCGAGCGCCGCGCGGTACCGGAGCTGCTGTCCACACTGCTGTTGAACTTCATCGTCGCGCAGTGGGTCGCCTCCATGGTCGAGCGCGGCCCGTTGCGCGAGAGCTCCGGGCAGCTCACGCAATCCGATCCGATCGTCGACGCGGCGCGGCTCGACGGAGTTCTCGGCGTCGTCGCCCTGAGCTTCCTGTTGGCGCTCGTCGCCGCGTGGGGCGTCGAGTTCCTGCTGACGAAGACCGCGTTCGGCCTGCGGGTGCGCGCGGCAGGGGCGAGTGAGCCCGCAGCACGTCTGGCGGGCTTCCCGATCGCGCGGGACCGACGCCTGGTGTTCCTCATCGCGGGCGCGCTCGCCGGGCTCGGTGGCGCGATCGAATTGCTCGCTCGCACGCAGCGCTTGTTGCCGGAACCGTTCGACGGCGAGGGGTATCTCGGGATCGCGGTAGCGCTGGTGGCGCGATTGCGGCCGTGGCGCGTCGTCGTCGCGGCGATCGGTTTCGCGCTGATCGAGACCGCGGTCAAAGTGGCTCAGACCGACCCCGATCTGGCGTTGCCCGACGGTTTCGAGCGAGTCGTCGAAGCCGCGCTCGTGATCGGTTTCCTCGTGTTCGACGCGCCCCGCATTCGAACGTGGTTCGCGCGGGTGCGCGCGCGGCCGCAGGCGGAGCGATCCGCATGAGCGCCGACGCGATGCTCGCATTCCTGGTCGCCGCACTGTTCGCGGCGATGCCGATCCTGCTCGCCGGACTCGGCGAGTACGTGGTCGAGAGATCCGGCGCCCTGAACGTCGGCGTCGAGGGCACGATGCTCGCGGGCGCGTTCGCGGCGTTCGCGCTCGAGCGTCTCGGTGTCCCGCCGCTCGCGGTTCTCGCGCTCGTGGCGGGGATCGGCTTCGCGATCGGCGTCGGCTTCGGCGGGTTGACGGTCGGGCTGGGCTGCGAGCCGGTCGTGTCCGGCTTGATGTTGAACACGCTCGCGCTCGGCGCGACCGCCGTGGGTTTCGACGCGGTGCTCGAGGTCGTCACGGCGCGTGAAGGTGTCTTGGCGGCGAGCGGAGCGGTCGCGGGCTTGGATCCGCGTGCCATCGTCGTGGCCACGGCGGTCTTGCTCGTCGTCGTCGCGATCGTGTTGCCCTGCACGCGGGTCGGGCTCGAGTTGCGGGCATGCGGACACGATGCCGAGGCTGCACGAGCCGCAGGAGTGCGAGTCGATGGACTGCGCACTAGTGCGCTGGCGTTGGGTGGGTGCTTGGCCGCGCTGGCCGGCGCGCAACTGCTGTATTCGGGACCGGGCACGTTCGTCGAAGGCATGACCGAAGGGCGCGGGTTCCTCGCTCTCGCCGCGGTCGTCTGCGCGCGCGGTCAACTGCTGCGCGTCGTCGTCTTCGCGCTCGCGTTCGGAGCGCTGACCGTATTCCAGTTCCACGCGCAGTCGCTCGGCACGTGGTCGCACCACCTGCTGTTGGCCGCGCCGTATGTCGTGACGTTGGTCGCGTTGGCATTGGCACCGGGTCGAGTTGAGCGGCGCAGCACTCGAGTCGAGCGGTAGCGCACGAGTCGTCCGACCCTCGGCGCGGGTCTCGAACGAAGGGATCACGCGCCGATCGCCGATCAGCGCGCCGCGCGTTTCGACGAAGGTCCATGCTGGATCACGAGCTACGGCAAGCTCTCGTGCGACCCGCCGTGGACGTCGGTCGCGTCGACGCGCCGCTGGCACGCGGTGGACCGGGCGTTGCTGTTGCTTCGCCGACAGAGCGGATCGGGCGGTTCCGGTTCGTGCTGCGCATCGAGGAGACTCCTGACCGTGCGAGCGCTCTCTTGTTCGACCATCGTGATCGGGGTGCTGGCTCTCCTGCCTGCATTCGCCTTCGGTCACGGCGGTCAGCTCCGCGGTCCCTCCACCACGCTTCCGCCGGGAATGGGCCCTCCCCCCAAGACCGGCGGCGGCCCAGGTCCCACGACACCGGGAGGGGGCATCGGCCCCGTCACGATGGGTGGCGGTCCGCGCAAAGCCGCGGGTCCGGACTACACCGAATGGGACACGTGGTGGGAGGTCAACAAGGACGCGTTCCTCGACTTGCGTGCGCGACTCGGTTCCCGCCGCAGCGTGACGGGTGTGGAGACGCAGGACGACAGCAGCGTTCGACCAGCCTTCATCGAAGTGAAGGACGTCGTGCTGCCTCTTCTGCGCGAGCAGCTCGCCGATCCGGACACCGACGTGGTCGACTCCGCGGTTCTCGCGCTGGCCCGAATCACCCCAGCCGCGGAGCAGACCCTCGTCCTTCCCGACATCATGCGCGTGCTCGGCCACGACGACGCCACGGTGCGGCGCGCGGCGTTGATCGCGCTCGGGATCCTCGGCGCGAACGAATCGACTCCGACGTTGCTCGGTGTGTTGGCCGACGAGTCCGCGGGCCGCAAGGCCATGAAGATCACGGGCCACATCCAAGAAGCCGAACGCGCCACCGCGGCGATCGCACTCGGCCTGATCGGAGATGCCTCGGCGATCGATGCGTTGAAGCGCACCGCGCTCGACGAGCGCGACATCGATCTGCGCGCGTCGGCGATCCTGGCTCTCGGGTTGTTCGAGACCGATCGCACCGCGTGCGTCACCGTCCTCGACGAGATCTTGAAGGACACGCGCGCCGACGATCGCGTGCGGGCGCAGGTTCCGATCGCGCTGTCGCGCCTCGGTGACGAAGCCAAGATGCTCGTGCCGACGTTGCTGCAGACCGCGAAGTCGAAGAAGTCGAAGAACTACGTGCGGCAATCGTGCGTGATCGCGCTCGGCAAGCTCGCGGGCGCCGAAGACAGCGAGGTCGTCGATGCCTTGATCGACATCGCGGTGCGCGACACCGACAACGGTGCGTCGCACTTCGCGTTCGTCGCGCTCGGTGAACTCGGTGGCCGCGCGGCGTTGGAAGCGGAGCGCAACGCCGAAGCGTTGACGGCGCTCGCGCGGTTCTTCGCGCAGAACGTCACCCGTCCGCCGAAGAGGGACGTGCTGCCGTTCGCCGCGACAGGAGCCGCGTTGTTCGCGCGTCATTTGCCCGCGGCCCACGACGGGCGCGCTCTGCTCGGCAAGAAGCTGCGCGAAGCGTTCGACGACACGCGCCAGCCGCTGCATCGATCGGCGATCGCCGTGAGTCTCGGACTCATGGAGGAAGTCGCCGCGGCTCCCGCACTCCTGAAAGAGTTCGACGGCTCCGGCGATCGTCTGGTGAAGGGTTACCTCGGCCTCGCGCTCGGACTGTTGCGCGGGGACGCGGCGACGGTCGCGCTGAAGCGAGAGCTGAAGGACGACAACGACCCTGGCTTCCGCGTCCAACTCGCGACCGCGCTCGGCTTGATGGGCGACGCCGATGTCTCCGACCTGCTGGTCGCCGACTTCCGCGATGCCAAGACGCTTTATGCGACGTCCGCGATCGCGAAGGCACTCGGCCACGTCGGCGACCGCGGCGCGGTGAAGCCGCTGACCGAATTCGTGCGCGAGAAGAAGCGCGTCGCGCTCGCTCGCGGCTTCGCGTGCGTGGCACTCGGCTTGCTCTGTGAGAAGTCGAAGTTGCCGTGGAACGAACGCCTAGCGGCGGGCTCCAACTACCTCACCGGCCTGGGCAGTCAGGCCGAGTTGCTCGACATTCTCTGAACACTCGAAAGGTCACGAAGGCGAGAGACAGGTCCTACAAGTTCGGAACGCGGATTGGTTTGTTCCGGGCAAGATCGCGACGGGCTTGCGGGATCTGTTTCTTCCTTCGTGACCCCTTTTCAAGCGACCGTGAATCAAGCCGATGGATTCACGGTCTCGGCCACCCCAGGTGTTGCTCGGCGACAGCAGTCGCCGCCCCATTCACTCGGCAATGGTGGATCGCGTTGGACTGACGCGGTTCATCTGTGAGTACGGCGGCTGCCGCCGCCTCGGACACCTTGTGGGTTCGGCCGTGAACGAATCGGGGGCCGCCCCCGATTCCTTCCCGGCCGCTGCGCGCGCAGTTCTTCAAAGCTCCTTCTTCTCGGTCGCGAACGTCGCGTTCAACTCGAGCGGCGCGCCGGAGCGCGCGACCTCGATGACGAACGACTCGCCGTCCTTCGGGAGCTCCAGCGCCTTGCGCAGGTCGTCGCGGGACTTCAATTCGCGCCCCGCGACCTTCATCACGACGTCGCCGTCCTTCAATCCGGACTTCTGCGCCAGTGAATCCGGACTGACGGTCTGGATGCGCAGACCAGGGCCCTTGAACTCCTCGTCGATGAACACGCCCAGGCGTCGGCCACTCGATTGCGCCGCCGCGCGTTGAGTCCGCGCGGGCGCCGTGTACTTCGGGCGACCATCGGCGTTGGCGACGCCGAGCAACATGTCGCAAGCGAGGCGCGCGACGCGTGCGGTCTTGTCCGCATCGATGAGTTCGACTTGATCGGCGGGCGTGTGGTACTCGTCGTGCATGCCCGAGAAGAAGAAGATCGTGGGCACTTCGGCTTCGACGAACGCGAGCGTGTCGCTGGCCGACAAGTACACGGGATCCGCCGAGCCGATCGACAGACCGTACGTCGTGCCGCGTTCGACGCAGCGATCGAACAACTCCTGGCAGGCCTGACCGACGTCGATCGACTTGTTGTCGTTGCGACCGACCATGTCGAGGTTGACGTAGGCGGCGATGTTCTCGAACGGGATCGGCTCCTTGGCCGCGAATGCGTTCGAACCGAGCAGACCGCGTTCCTCGCCGCTCCAGGTCACGACGATCAGCGAACGGCGCGGTGCTTCGGGAAGGAGCGCGAGCGCGTCGGCGACTTCGAGCACGGCCGCCGTGCCCGACGCGTTGTCGTCGGCGCCGTTCCAGATCCGGCCCTTGCCATCGGTGCCGACGTGGTCGTAGTGCGCGCCGATCACGACGTACTCGTTCTTCAACGCCGGGTCGGAGCCTTCGCGCCACCCGATGATGTTGAAGCCCGTCGACGAGCCCGTGCGCTGCACGTTCAGGTCGACCTCGTCGCCGGCGACGACCGCATCGGACAACGCTTCACCGTATTCCTTCGCGACGCGAACGACCGGGATCGTGAGCGCCATCGCGTTGGCTTGGCGCACGACCTCGAACAGCGCGCCGCCGCCTTCTTGTTGGTCCGCGGGCCGCGGATCCGACCGCCGGCGGAAGTCGCCGTCGCTGCGCATCCGCTCGCGCTCGGACACGAACACGACACCGGCCGCGCCGCGGGCGGCCAGTTCTTCGGCTTGTTCTCGCGCCTTGGACGGTTGGTCGCCACCGGGCAGGACGACGACGCAGCCGAGCACGTCCGCGGCCGATGCCGACGCCGCACGTCCACGCGCGTGGGCCGCGGCCGAGATCGATGGGATGGCGAGGCTCGAACCCGATTCGACGATCGTCGCGCCGAACGTCAGGGACGCCTTCGACACCATGGCTCCGGTGCCGAGATCGAACGGCATGCGGTAGCTCTCGAACAACGGCTTCAGTCCCGCGGCCTTGAACCGCGATTCGATGTAGCGCGCGGCGATCTCGCCACCGCGTTGACCGGAGTCCCGACCCTCGAGTTCGTCCGAGGCCAAGAACTCGATGTGGCTCTTGATCTCGCTGGTCGTGATCGAGGCGGAGGGGTTGACGGACGTCTCGCCCGTGCCCATCGACAGGGCGCAGGCCAAGGAAACGATGAATTGCATGTTCGCCTCGCTGTTCGGAGTGGCGCGTGACTCTATCAGCAGGGTGACACGGATCGACCCCCGCCGGTGTTGGCCCTGTCTTGCGGACGACGTTCAGTTCGGCCGTCGTCGCGACGATGCAAGGACGCCGTCAGCTGTCTGAAGTGGAGCGATCGCGATGGATGGTCAGGCCGCGCACCAAGTCGTCGTGTACGTCTACCGTCAGACTCCGGAAGGGCCGCGTTACCTCGTGCTGCGCCAGGACAAGGTGCATGAGGGGCTCTGGCGTCCCGTGCTCGGGACGGTGCGACCCGAGGAAGCGCTCGATCGGGCCGCGATCCGCGAGGTCAAAGCCGAGACGGGAATCGTCCATCCACGATCGTTGGTCGACTTCGGCTTCTTGCATCGCGAGCGCTTCGGCGACTTCGACCTGATCGGCTGGGGGCTCGGCTACGACGTCGGGCTCGATGAGCCCAAGATCAAGCTGGGATCGGACTACCGCGAGTTCCGCTGGCTGCCGTTCGACGCCGCGTACCGGACCATCGAGTTCGACGCATTCCGTGAAGCCGTGCTGAAACTCCACATGCGCCTGGTCGGCTGATCGCGTCGGGACGGACGACGGCGTGCGCGCAATCTCGCCTGCCGTGGAATAATGCGCCCGCGTCGTCGTTCCATCGGCGACCGAATCGATCATCGATCCATCGCGAACCGCCCGCAGCGAGTTCGAGGGAGTTCTTCATGCATCGCTCGCGCGAACGTGGCGTCGCCCTGATCCTCGTGTTCCTGACCGTGCTGATCCTCGTCGTCGTGATCATGCAGATCCAAGTGACCGCGACGGTCGATGCTTCGGTCGCACACAACACGCAGAAGGAAATGCAGTTCGAGTACGCCGCCTCGGGCGCACTCGAGGAGGCGAAGGGCCACCTGCTGCGCGACCTCAAGGAAGAGTCGGAGCAGTCGCAAGCAGGCGGCGGCGCGGGCAACGACCCCCTCGGCGCGGGTGGCGGTACTGGCGATCCGTTCGGTGGGACCGGCGGCGCGGACGGCGGCGACGAAGCCAGCGCCGATCCCGCTGACTCCATCGGTCCCGACGAAGATTGGGCGAACTTCGACAAGCTCACGTACGCGGGCGAGATCGAAGTGTCCGTGCGCCTGATCGACGAGGACCGCAAGTTCAACGTGCTGCAACTCGCGACCGAGGACGAGGACGCGCGCAAGGCCGCGAAGGAACGCTTCATTCGGTTGTTGGACACGTTCCGCGAGGACTCGAAGCACGACCTCTCCGTCAGCGAGGCCACCGAGATCGTCGAGGGCATGGAAGCCTGGTTGAAGGGCGATCGGCCCGACGATTTCCCGAAGCCGAAGCAGCCGGTCAAGGTCGACTCCGAGGGCAAGGAAGTCGAGGAGGACGAGAACGAAGCGAAGGTCCATTACCCGCTCGGCCTCGAGGAGTTCATCGGCATCCCCGTGTTGACCGAGTTCATGCTGCACGGCTACCTCGACGAAGACGGTCGACGCTTCGTTCCGGGCATCGAGGACGTCGCCACCGTGTTCTCGAGCCAGACCTACGACGAGTCCGCCGAGCCACAAGGCGAAGAGGACGAGGAGTTCAAGAACCCGTTCGACGCCAGTAGCAAGGACGACCCGAACAACACCGGCGACGCCGACAAGGACGAGGGCGACGCCGCGGACGACGGTGAGGGTGAGGACGACGGGGACGCCGAAGGCGATGCCGGAGGTGGTGAGGGAACCGACGGCGGCGGCGAGACCGCAGCGACGAACGAGGGCCGTATCAACGTGAACACGGCGCCGATCGTCGTGCTGCGCAGTCTGCTACCGAACGACGAGATGCCGTGGTCGGTGCTGGAAAAGATCGACGAGTTCCGGCGCAAGGCGTTCGAGGAGCAGGCGGCGTCCGCGCAGGACCTGTTCGACAAGAACAAGAAGAAGGACAAGGACGACGACAGCGCCGGCGGGTCGGACGACGAGGACGGTGAGGAGGAAGAGGAGGACTTCGTGTTCCACTCGTCCGAGGAGGTCATCGACAAGGTCGAGAAGCACTTCGAGACCACCTTCGACCTGTCCGACGAGACCAAGACCAAGTTCACGGAACTCCTCGCCACGAAGAGCCACGTGTTCACGGTGCTCATCGGTCTGCGCGACACGCGCGAGACCCAGAACCAGAGCTCGCTGTTCCAGAAGAACGAGGGCCAGGTTTACAACCGCCTGTACCGAGCGGTGTTGTGGCGGCGTCAGGACGGCGACGGCAAGTTCAAGGCGATCACGCTGTCGCCCCTCACGCGCTACAACGGCGTGCTGCCGCCCGACACCGAGGAATACAAAGAGGACTTCCCGTTCGGCTTCTGACCGAATCGGAGGGGATCGGGGGTCTTGCCGGCCGCGCCCGCCGCCTCGTCGTCGGTGCGCCGCATGCTTGTTCGCTCGATTGACGGATTCGCCGCAAGTCCCTAGCCTGCCGCGTTTCCTCGCCGGGCCCGACCTGCACTCGATGCGTACTCCGTTCGTTGCCGGAAACTGGAAGATGAACCTCGACGGAGCGCGCGCCGCGGCTCTCGTCGATGCCGTACGTCTTGCATCGTCCAGCAGCGCACCCGTCGAGGTCGGCGTGTTCCCGCCGTTCCCGTATCTCGCCGACATCGCGCGTCGCTGCGCGGGCTCGAGCGTTCGCGTCGGCGCGCAGAACTGCCACGCGCAGAACTCCGGCGCGTTCACGGGTGAGTCGCCGCGCCGATGTTGAAGGACGTCGGGGCGACGCACGTCATCCTCGGACACTCCGAGCGCCGTCAATACTGCGGCGAGGACGACGGCCAGGTGCGCGCGAAACTCGCCGCCGCGCTCGAGCACGGTCTGGTGCCGATCGTCTGCATCGGCGAGACGCTCGCGCAACGCCAAGCGCAGCAGACGCTCGACGTGATCCGACGCCAAGTCGACGGCGCGCTCGCCGGATTCTCGGCGAGTCGATTGGCGCCGCTCGTACTCGCCTACGAGCCCGTTTGGGCGATCGGCACGGGTTTGAACGCGACTCCCGCGCAAGCGGTCGAAGTCCATCGCTTCATCCGCGGCTTGTGCGCCGAACGATTCGGTGCCGAGTTCGCGGCGACGTTGCGCATCCAATACGGCGGCTCGGTGAAGCCGGAGAACGCCGCCGAACTGATGCGTGAAGACGAAATCGACGGAGCATTGGTCGGCGGTGCGTCGCTCGATCCGCGCTCGTTCTTGTCCATCGTGCAGGCCGCGACGGTCTGAAGTTCCGGAGACGACTCCATGTTGGTTGGCTTGCTGTGGGTGTTGTTCGTGGTGTCGGCCCTGGCGCTGTCGCTGCTGATCCTGATCCAGGAAGGTCGCGGCGGCGGCATCGCCGAAGCGTTCGGCGGCATGGGCCAGGAGACGTTCGGCTCCGGCGCGCGCGGCGTGAACAAGGTCACGGCGGGTCTCGCCGCCGTGTTCCTCGTCAGCGCGATCCTGATCAACAAGGCTTCGCAATCGTCGTCGTCGCTCGACATCCCCGACGCGGCTCCGGCCAGCACGTCGACCGACAGCGGTTCGGGCGAGAACAAGGGCGGTTGAGATGGACTCGAACGCCGTTCTGGCGCTGATGAAGGAATGCGATGCGCTGCTCGAAGGGCATTTCCTGCTCTCGTCGGGTCTGCGCTCCGATCGTTACGTCCAGTGCGCGCTCGCGCTGATGCATCCGGCGAAGGCCGGCGTGCTCGGCGTCGCGCTCGGTGAGAAGTTCCGCGACGACCGCGTCGACGTCGTCGTCGGTCCGGCGATGGGTGGGCTCATCATCGGCCACGAGGTCGCGCGCTTCCTCGGCGCGCGCTTCGTCTTCACCGAACGCGTCGACGGCAAGATGCAGTTGCGCCGCGGGTTCAAGATCCAGCCCGGCGAGCGCTGCATCGTCGTCGAAGACGTCGTCACGACCGGCGGCTCGGCGCGCGAAGTCGTCGAGTGGCTGCGCGTCGCGAACGCGAACGTCGTCGGTGTCGGCAGCATCATCGACCGCAGCGGCGGCAAGAGCGCGTTCGACGTGCCCTTCAAACCGCTGGCGACGATCACCGCGAACACGTGGACGGCGGAAGACGATCCGCTGGCGAAGCAGGGCTCGGTGCCGGTGAAGCCCGGCAGCCGCAATCTCAACACCGCGCCGACGGGCGCCTGATCCGAGACGACGAACGGTTCCGCGCATGGTGCGTTCGATGACCGGCTTCGGCCGAGCGGAAGGTTCGCAGGGCGAACTCCACGTGACCGTGGAGGCGCGCTCGGTGAACAACCGTTTCCTCGCCGTGAAGACGCGACTGCCGTCGCGCTTCGCCGGCGCCGATGCCGTCGTCGAGGACGTCGTGCGCAAAGCCGTCGAACGCGGCTCGGTCGATGTCAGCGTGCGCGTCGCCGGCAAGGCGCGGCATCCGCGCTTGTCGATCGACACGCAGCTCGCGCGTACGTACCTGCGCGAGATCGAGCGCTTGGTCGCCGAGACGCACGTCGAAGGCGCGCTCGATCTGCACGCGCTGCTGCAATTGCCGGGCGTCGTGAACCTCGAGGAATCGAACGAAGCCGCCGACGACGAGATCGCGATGCTGCGCGACACGGTGCGGCAGGCGATGGTCGCGTTGGTCGCGCTGCGCGCGGCCGAAGGTGCCCGACTCGCGACCGAGTTGCGCACGATCCTCGACCGCGTCCGCAAGCTGCTCGAGGCGATCGGCGCGCGCGCCGCGCAAGTTCCGCTCGAGGCCAAGGCGCGGTTGACGAAGCGCGTCGAGAAGCTGCTTTCGGGCAGCACCGTGAGCCTCGATGCCGGCACGCTCGAACGCGAGTCCGCGTTGATCGCGGACCGCTCCGACGTGACGGAAGAGCTCGCGCGCCTGGCGAGCCACATCGACGCGTTCGAGGCCGCACTGGCGAACGACGGCTCGGTCGGCCGCACGCTCGACTTCGTCGTGCAGGAGATGGGCCGCGAGACGAACACGATCGGCTCGAAGACGCAGGACCTCGCGCTCGGCCGCGACGTCATCGCGCTGAAGGCCGAACTCGAGCGCGTCCGCGAGCAGGTGCAGAACATCGAATGAGCGGCACCGGACAACCCTCATCGTCGGCGCCGCCGTGGGGCGGATTGGTCGTCATCTCGGGCCCGTCGGGCTCGGGCAAGACGACGATCGTCAATCGCCTCGAGCAGGATCCGCGCGTCCACGTCGTGATCACCGCGACGACGCGGCCGATGCGCAAGGGCGAGCAGAACGGCGTCGACTACTGGTTCCTGACGCGCGAGGAGTTCGAGCGCCGGCGCGACGCCGGCGAGTTCCTCGAGTGGCAGGAGGTGTTCCAGAACGGCCATCTCTACGGCACGTTGCGCTCCGCGCTGGACGACGGCTTGCGGCAACGGGAGCGCTGCTGTGTGCTGGAGATCGACGTCTTCGGGGGGCTGACCCTGAAGGGGCAGCGCCAACCGGGCAAGTACGTCTTCATCGCGCCGCCGTCCCTGGACACGCTGCGCGCGCGGATCTCGGGGCGCGGCACCGAATCCGACGAGGCGATCGCCATCCGCATGGCGAAGGCGAACGTCGAGATGGAGCGCTGCCGCGAGTACGACCACGTGGTCGTGAACGACGATTTGGAGGCGACCCTGTCGACCGTGCGACGGTTGATCGGTCTCGCCGAGACGAGCTGAACATTTCAGTGGGGTCGCGCGCAGGCGCGACCTCCATGACGACGGAGGATCCGGATGGATCGCCAATTGGTGTGGGAACTCAGCAGCCGCTGCGGCGGCATCTTCAAGTTCACGGTGCTGCTGCAAAAGCGCGTGCAGGAGCTCGTCCGCGGTCAGCCCAAGCTGATCAAGGACCCGTCGACCAACCCGGTCGACATCGCGTTGAAGGAGATCAAGGCCGGGCTCGTCAACCTCGAGTTCATGACGCCGGTCGAGATCGACGAGATGAAGCGCAGCATGGAAGAGCAGGCGGCGGCGCAGACCTTGCTCCAGAAGGAGCAGGAGATCGCGAAGCCCGGCGACCCGAGCACGCGCGCGATCTCGGAGTTCCTCAAGTCCTGAACGTAGTGCGTCCGATCGGCGAGTGGCTCGATCGGACCTCGTTCGTTTCCCGGGAGGGTTGTCTCGATGCGTTGGATCCAAGGTCTGGCGACGGTGTGCGTCGCGTTCTCGGCGTTCGGTTGCGCCGCGAGCCTCGAGCCGCGTGAAACGGCCGTCTACAACATGAACGAAGACCAGCTCCAGCAGGTGACCGAGTCGATCATCGACAACGGTCGCTGGATCAAGCTGCGCGCCGAGGCTCCGCGGGAGACGCGCGCGACGATCCAGCAGGACTCGGGTCAGAAGACCGAGCTCGTGATCACCTACCAGTCCGCGGGCGAGGGCAAGTCGAAGGCCCTGTTCGAGGGCAAGTCGTCGGCCACGCTGAACTGGCTCATGCTCGGCATCCCCGGTCTCGCCGGGAAGCCCGAGGCGGTGCGCTCGATCGACATCCTGATGGACGAGATCAACGTCAAGGCGACCGGCAAGTAAGCGGCGGGACGGCGCATGAGAACGGGGCGCGTGGACATCGGTCCACGCGCCCCGTTCGGCGTTTCGGGGGGGGGCGCCGGTCGTGGCCCTGTGAAAGCGAGCGGTCAGCCACCGCGCCCGGCTCGATCGGATCAGGTCGCGCGATCCCACCATCGGCCCGAGGTTCCAAGCTCGCATCTGCCGATACCGCCAGCGTCCGCGCCCGACCTGGATCCTCACGATGTCCTGGAAACGCATCCTCGCCACGATCACGGGCAGCGTTGACGACGAGCTGCGGCGTCGCAATGAATACCTCGTCGCCGAGAATCGCGTGCTGCGGTCGCGGCTCGGATCGCGCATCGCGCTGAAGGATCAAGAGCGCAGCGTGCTCGCGCGGCTCGGCAAGGCGCTCGGCTTGCGCACGCTGGCCGAGATCGCGTCGATCGCGAAGCCCGAAACGATCCGCGGCTGGCATCGCCGGTTGATCGAGCGGCGCGACACGAAGGCGTCGAAGACGCGCCGGGAAGGCCGCCCGCGTGTCGATGCGGAGGTCGAGAAGCTGGTCGTGCGCATCGCGCGCGAGAATCGTTCGTGGGGCTACGACCGCATCGTCGGCGCCCTCGCGAATCTAGGCTTCGATGTCAGCCCGCAGACGGTCGGCAACATCCTCGAGCGCAACGGCATTGCGCCAGCGCCCGAGCGCGCGCGGACGACGACATGGACCGAGTTCATCCGCACCCAAAGGAGCGTCCTCGTCGCGACCGACTTCCTGACCGTCGATGCCTGGACGTTGCTGGGCCTGGTGCGGTACTACGTGCTCGCGTTCATCCACCTCGGCTCGCGCCGGGTTGAGATCGCGGGGATCACGCGGCACCCGACCGAGGAGTGGATGGCGCAGGTCGCGCGCAACGTGACGATGGAAGGGGGCGGCTTCTTGAACGGGATGAAGTTCCTGCTGCACGACCGGGACACGAAGTTCAGCGCGCACTTCCGCCGGCTGATCCGAGATGGCGGGGTACGGCCGCTGGCGCTGCCCGCAAGAAGCCCGAACCTGAACGCGTTCGTCGAGCGTTGGATCCGCTCCGTGAAGGACGAGTGCCTCAGCAGGCTGATCTTCTTCGGACGATCCTCGGTCGAGCGGGCGCTGAAAGCGTACGTCGAGCACTACCACACCGAGCGCAATCACCAAGGCATCGGCAATGTGATCCTGCTGCCGAGACCGGAAGATCGGGTGGGTAGTGTGACGGGGCGGGTGGTCAGGCGGACGAGCCTCGGCGGACTACTTAGCTTCTATGCGCGGAGAGTCGGATGAGTACTTGGACCATACGAGGGTCGGACGGTACATACGCATTCACGTACGGGACAAATGGCAGCTACACGGACAATTCGGGCTACGACACGGCGTGGTGCTCGAGCGTCGTCATTCAGCGGCCGGACTCCACGAACAACGGTTTCGTCACGCAGTACTTCGACGAAACGGCGCAGCCGCTTGGCCGCGTGCTGACCGACAGTGATCCGTCGGGGAGCCCGACCAAGACATGGGCGGAGAAGGTTACGCGCGATGCGAACGGCTGCGTGACGGACATCCACACGCCAGAGAACGTGACGGCATACACGCACAGCACGGGCAGCTTCACGACATCAAGCAGCGCCGGATTGGTGACGGTGTTTTCGCGCGAAAGCAGCGGATCCACGAAGGGTTTCGCGCTGACGCGCAAGTGGAAGAAGGGGACCTCGGGAGCGGTCGGAAGCGGCACGGCGTCCTTGGATGGGCGCTGGACGTACACGACGCTCGCGAAGACAATCAGCGACGCGGATCTGGTGCGACCACTAGTCGCAACAAGCCGCGACTACGCGACCGAAACCGAGACGGAGGGCAGCCACAGCGCGGAGTGGAGCTGGACATACACCGCGTACTCGGGCGGAGTGCACATCGAGAAGATCGTGACGACGGAGCCTGTGGTCAGCACGGGGAACAACGGTTCCAACAGCGCGAACACGTGGAGCCAGTACTTCTCGGCCAGCGGGGAGCTGGTGTGGGAGAAGTCGCCACTCGGGTACATCACGTATCACGGGTACACAAATGGTCTACAGACGACGCTAATTCGGGATGCAAACACGACGCTGACGGGAGGCGGGCAGGACTTCAACGGCGTCACGATTCCGACGGGCTTTTCGAGCTCGGGCTCGCCGATCCATCAGAAGACGTCTTTCACTTTCGACAACCAAGGTCGTCCGGAAACGACGACCTTGCCGAGTGGACGAGTGGAGCTGACCTATCACTCGCTGCTCGCGGACCGGCGGATCTTGCAACTGCATTTCCCGCGCTACGTGACGGGCAGCCCCAACACGTACTACGGCCCGGTCGGCTACCACGTACAAAACCTCGCGGGTGGCACCACGCTGAGCGGCGTCGTGAGTCTCACGAACAACAGCTCGACGATCTCGCAAGGCTCATTGATCGACGAGACCGACGCCGATCCGATCACTGCCGTCGACGCGCTTGGCGCAGTGGCGCAGATGCAGTCGACACTGTTCGACGAAACGGGCCACCACGTCGAAACCCAGCGCAGTTACTTCGTCGTGCCCGGGTCGGGCGCTGGCTCGGATGGCACCAACTACGATGCGACCACGCACGAGTACGACGTGATGGGTCGACGCGTGAAGACGACGGACGCCACGGGGACGATCGATCGAACCACCTACGAGGGCTTCCGCGGCTTGGTGACGCAGCGCGAAACCGGAACTGATGCTTCGGGGACAGGATCGGACGACATGACTGTCGTCGAGACGCGTGAGTATGACGGCGGATCTGCGGGTAAGAACGGCGTGCTGACGCAGCGTGCCGATCGGGTCATGACGGGAACGACGGACCAGCGCGTGCGGACGCCAAGCGCCGACGCGCGCGGACGAGTGCTGCTTGACACGAATCCGACGGCTCCACACGCGTTTCGCAAGCTCGACAACATGGGCCGCCAGTTGGCGGTCGGTGGTTATTCGTCTACGGCTTCGATTACGGTTGGCACCGACGATCCGACGAGCGAGACGACCAATCGAGTCGGCTTGTCGGAAAGCGCGTACGACGAGATGGGACGGACTTACAAATCGACACGACATAAGATCGGTCCGACCGGCACCGACGACGACTCGATCGAATATAAAGAGTGGCGGGATGCCAACGGACAAGTCGTGAAGGTCCAAGGCAGCCAGCTTGTGAAGTACCGATACGACCGGCTAGGTCGGCGCACGCATGAGTTCGTGTTGGCGTCGACGAATGACTCGACGTACGCGGACGCTGACGACGTGAGCGGCGACGTAGTGCTGGAGGAGCGCCGCAAGGTGTATGACGGCGCCAAGGAAGAAGTCGTCATGACGGCAGTCATCCAGCGTACTCACGATGACGTCGGTGGTGGGCAGACGACGGGCGAGCTGGACACGAATGCGGACGCGGACGACCTGTTGTTCACTGCGGCCAATCTCGAAGGCCGGATCCAGATCCAGGCCATGTGGTACGACGCCTGGGATCGCATTCAGAACGTCGTAGACTACGGGACCTACGGCGGCACGAACTTCGATCGTGATGGCTTGTCGGTACCCTCGCGCTCCGATACGGCGTTGGTGACGACCTACGCGTACAACACCGACGGGACAACCAAGACGATTACTGATCCGCGGGCGCTGGTGAAGAAGGTGGAGTACGACGCGCTCGGACGTGTCACGAAGGAGATCCGGAACTACAACGCCGGAGTGAACAGCGGCAACCCGTCTGGAACCGACGACAACGTCACGTTGGCGTACGCATACACCGACGGCCTGCGAACGCAGTACAAGGCAGTGATCGACGGCAGCACGAACGACCAGGTCACGACATACGCATATGGCGTCGACAAGGGTTCAGGCGGCAACCTGATCAGCTCCAACCGTCTGTTGGTGACGGAGACGTATCCGGACGCTGGGGTGGTCACGTACGCCTACAACGCGCAAGGGCAGGTCGTGAAGAAAACCGACCAGGCCGGCAACGTGATCGACACGGCCTATAATGTCGGTGGACGCCTCGACACGACGACGATGACGACGATCACGGGAAGCTTCGACACGCGCGTCCGGCGCATCGAGTACGACTATGCGTCGACGGGATTCTTGTCGAACGTGGTCCAGTACGACGCCGCCTCGTCGGGAAACGTGCTTGACGAGATCAAGTACTCGCACGACGGGTGGTTGAACCTGAGCAAGCTCGAATACGACAAGAACTCGTTGGTGGGGGCCGTTGGCTCGGTGGACCACTACCAGATCATCAAGACTTGGGAGAAGGCGACGAGCGGCCGGCAGGCGATTCGCCTGGCATCGACCACGATGCCCTCTGGCAATGTGATCGATGTCGTCTACAGTTCCAGCAATTCGAACGACGGCTGGGTCAGTCGTGCCACGGAGTTGAAGGACGGTGCGGTGAGCTTGGTGAAGTACGACTACCTCGGCCTCGGAACGGTCGTAGGAACCACCTACGACGAGCCGGACGTCTTTTGCAAGCGCTACAACGTCGCGAACAACGCGTACTCGAACCTGGACCGCTACAACCGGATCGTGAAGGACACGTGGACGAAGGATTTGTCGTCGGACGTGAACTTCTACGACTGCGACATCACGTGGGACCGCAACGGGAACATCACGCGGATCGAGGACAACGTCCACACTGGATTCGACGTGAGCTACTCGGTGGATGATCTGGACCGGATCACCCGGGCGGAGGAGGGCACGTGGAACGGGTCGGCGATCACGAGCCGGACGCGGGACCAGCAGTGGACGCTGAATCACACGGGCAACTGGGACCGTGAGAAGCTCGATCTGAACGGCGATGGGGACTTCGTCGATACGGACGAGCACGACGACACCCGGACCCACAACACGACGAACGAGCTTCTAACTCGGAACACCGACTCGAGTGGCGGCGTGGAGCGCACGTTAGCGTACGACTCCTCGGGCAATATAACCGACAACGATGAGGATTCTGAATTCGAGTACGATGTGCTCGGACGGCTGTGCAGAGTGCGCGACACAAGTAGCCATGCGCTCATCGCCGAGTACTACTACGACGGCCTGGGGCAGATGGTCATGCGTCATGAGGATCTAAATCTGAGTGGTGTGGCGGACGGAAGTGATCCGACGTACTGGCTCGTACAAGACGAGCGCTCGCGCTGTGTGGCGACGTACCGCGAGAGCGATGCGAACCCCAAGGAGGAATTTGTCCACCACCAGGCCGGGCGTGATGGAAGCGGAAGCTCGAGTTACATCGACCTGGTCGTCTTGCGGGATCGGGACGGAGACAACGCGGCGTGGACGAGCGCGGCGGACGGGACGCTGGAGGAGCGGATCTACTACGCGCAGAACCGCCATGCGGATGTAAGCGCAACGATCACCAGCGCTGGGGTCATGGTCGAGTGGGCGAAGTACTCGGCATATGGTGTGCCGTTTGGGCTACCGAAAGGCGATACCGATTCGGATGGAGATTGTGACTCAAGCGATCTAACGGCGATATCCGGTGGATATGATATACGTAAAGACATCGACTTGGATGGCGATGTTGACTCCGTAGATTTGGGAATAGCGACGGTCACTGCGCTCGGGTCCAGCAGCTTAAGCAGCCTCAACAGCAGAGTGGGCTGGCACGGAAGCTCCTTGGGGTGCTCCAGTGATATGTGGAGAAAGCGCGCGCGTGATATTAGGAGTACGCTTGGGAGATGGCTAACTCGGGACCCATTGCAGTACATAGACGGTTCAAGTGTGTACACTTTCGCCCGCGAAAACCCGATTCGTTTCCGCGATCCAATGGGCTATGCAATCGACAAACCCGATCCAGGCGGTTCTCCCGGCGTGCCCGGGTCGCCGTGCCTGGGATTGTGCAGCTACACCTGCCAGGACGGTGGATCTCCGATCTAGTAGATGGAGTTAAAGGGAGTACTTTGGTAACCTGCCATTTCAAGTGTCTATTGACAGGAGGCTTCTGCTGGGGCCCTTGCAAATGCGCAAATCTCAAGGAGTGGAACGAGTCATTCGATGGAGAGAAAGATATGGGATATGATTTGTATGGTATGGCCATGCTGTTTTGCAAGAATCATTCAGACCTCGGCGAGAAGGGGGATGCCGCACTCCGCGCTCTTGACTTGCTTGAAGGCGATATTACGCCTGCGGAGGAGCTGGTTCGAGGAATTCGCGACATGCCGGGGCTCAAGCGCTGTGCGATAGATACATTTTCCGATCTGTTCTTGTACATGTATGATTTTAACAAGAAGCTGGTAACAACTGTTGGCGAGGAGGCCTGGATTGGTCTTTCGGAGAAATGCCGAGCTATGAAAAAGGATCCGTTTACGGTTCCATGCGACGAGAGAAAGTGACCAGCTGGTGCGCGCCACGTTCACGCAGTCCATTTGGTTCTGCGGCATGGTATATGGGGGAACGTTACTGTTGCGTTCGTCGTCGTATCGCAGCAGTGCGAGTGCTATGTTTGCGTTTGAGTTGTTTTCTGCTATCGGTATTATATATACGATAATAGTAGTTGATGCATCCTATAGTTCAGGATCGTTACATTCCTGGAGTGTGTGTGGTCGCAAGACGGTGTGCGCTACTGGCTTCGTCGTTCAGGTTGGGTTGATTTTGCTGGCGCTCGGATTGACTAGTGTTGGTGGCTATGGGTGGCGGTATTCGGGTACTTGGAATCTGATTGATGGGCTGTGGGTCTGTCTTGTGGCTCCAGCTTTGGAAGAGTTATCGTTCAGATTTGTGCTTTTGCGTGGTTTGGCGGCGCTCTTGGGGTCAGACTCTGTGGCTGTGACCGTATCCGCCTTGCTCTTTGCGATGGCTCATAGCGGGCGTCCGGTAGCGGTCGGTGCTTCTTTCGCATTTGGTGTTGTGGCGGGAGCGTTGTGTGTGACGGGACGGCTTTCGTTGTGTCGCTCTTTTCAGATTCATGCGACCTATAACACGGCATATTTTTTATGGAAGAGTGTATACGCACTGTAAGTCGGACAATATCTGCATTGACAGTACGCATTCGGCCGACTAGTGCGTCCAGCAAAGGCTGGCGCGTTCAGCGGGAGACAGTCCCGCCGGGAAAAAAAGCCATCAGCCCGTAGCTTGGATGGCAGGGAGCAACGAGAGCCCTTCGCCGGACCCCACCTTCCCGTCCTTGACCGTACGTCAACACTCCTCGCCAGATGCCCCAATAAACGGCGACTGCGATCTGCGAGCGCATTCCCGCCCTGCGCTAGCGACGTGAGCGCGTCCGCGAGCACATGAGCTTCAGAGTGGCTGTCGGAGATCAGGGGCAATCGTAACCGCCCGGACCTGGACACCTTCCTCGGCCCACCCGGCGTCGCGACGATCGGTGCACCCTGGAAGTGCCCGAGATGTCGAGCGCAGTTGTCCGTCGTCGTCGCCGATTCACCAACGCTGGTCGTCGCCAGTTCGTTGAAGCCTGGCGAAGAAGCGGCCTAAGCGTAACCGTCCGGCTCTACACACCTGTGCCAAGCGCTTGAGCTCAGCCACCATGCCGGCGATGACGGCGTAGTCCCGTCGACCCGCGCTCAGTACGCGCCGCCCTTCCGGCGGCCACCGACGCCCCGCTCTCACCGACGCGCCGCGCCCCGTTACGCGCTCTTTATCGCCGCGGCATCGCGCGCGGCCTTCCAGCCGGCGGGCGTCAGCTCGTGGATGAGGCGATGCGGATGCGTCGAGATCCGCGACAGCACGTCGCGGAGATATTCAAACGGCGGGATCCCGAGCAATTTGCACGTGCCGATCACCGAGTAGAAGATCGCGGCGTTCTTGCCGCCCCTGATCGAGCGTAACCGTCCGGCTCTACACACCTGTGCCAAGCGCTTGAGCTCAGCCACCATGCCGGCGATGACGGCGTAGTCCCGTCGACCCGCGCTCAGTACGCGCCGCCCTTCCGGCGGCCACCGACGCCCTGCTCCTCACCGACGCGCCGCGCCCCGTTACGCGCTCTTGATCGCCGCGGCATCGCGCGCGGCCTTCCAGCCGGCGGGCGTCAGCTCGTGGATGAGGCGATGCGGATGCGTCGAGATCCGCGACAGCACGTCGCGGAGATATTCAAACGGCGGGATCCCGAGCAATTTGCACGTGCCGATCACCGAGTAGAAGATCGCGGCGTTCTTGCCGCCCCTGATCGAGCCGGTGAACAACCAGTTCTTCCGCCCGACCGCCACCGGCCGCATCATCTGCTCGCTGTTGTTGTTGTCGATCGGCACCCGGCCGTCCTCGACGAACAGCGTGAGATGCGGCCATTGCGCATCGAGGTAATGCCAGGCCTTGAAGAAGCTGCCTTCCGGCGTCGCGATCCCCCGCATGCGATCGAGCGCTGCGCGCAGATCGTCGAGGATCGGCTTGCTCTCGGCCTGTCGCAGTTTCGACCGGCCTTCCGCGTCGAGATCGAGCTCCTTGGCGCGCTTCTCGACGGCGTAGAGCATCTGGATGTAGACGAGCAGCTCGCTCGCTTCGCGCGGATGCGTCGTGGCTTCACGCACGTAGCGCCGCGCGTGCGCGAAGCAGCCGCCGCGCTTCACGCCCTGCTTCAGGCACGTGTTGTAGCTCGAGAAGCCGTCGGCGACGACGACCTCGCCGGCGAAGTCCGCGAGGAACGCTTCGACGATGGCTTGGCTTTTCGAGAGTTCGAATTCGTAGAGCACGAGATCGCGCTCGGGCGCCGTCCATGTCCACAGGGATGCACGTTGGCAGCCTTTGGACGCGGCGTGAGTTTGCATCAATACGTGCGTGTCGTCGGACTGGATCACCGGTCTGCGTAACAACTCACGGCGCATGGCGAGCACGATCGGCGACAAGTGGTGCGCCGTCGCATGCAGCCAGTCGCACATCGTTTGGCGCGACAGCTCGAGGCCGTGACGCAAGAAGATCGCCTCTTGGCGATAGAGCGGCAGGTGGTCCGCGTACTTGGCGGTCACGATCTGCGCGAGCAGACCAGGACCAGGCATGCCTTCTCGATCAGCACCGGCGGCAGCCTCGCGATCACCACACCGTCGCCGCAGGAGCGGCAGGCGTACTTGGGGCGCACGTGCTCTTTGACGAGGACCGAAGCCGGGACGTAGTCGTACTCCCTCGCGCATCCTCGCCGAAGCGCTGCTTCTGCTCGCCGCAGCATCGCGCAGATCTTCTCCTCCGGAGTGACGTCGTGCCTGATCCGCGTGCGCGGCAGATCTCGCCTTGCCCTGGCCGCGCTTGCGCTTCTTCTTTGGCGAAGTCGATTCGAGGACTTCTTCGTCGTCCGGTGCGGTGTCCGGTTTGACCGGCTGTTCCTGCTCGGCGTCGTCGTGGAACAACATCAATTGACCTGGCGCACCCTTCTCGGAGCGCCGGCCCCAGAGGCGGTGGATCAGCGCTTGCTTGTGCTGGAGGCGGTCGATCTCGCTCTGCTTGTCGCCGACGGTCTTCACTTCAGGACGTCGACCTGCGCCTGGCTCGTCGCGAGCGCTTGGGAGCAGCTCGGCATTCTTGCGCAGCAGCGCCTCGATCGTCGGGTCGGCGGGGATGTCCATCGTGCCGCTATGTATGGAGGTGACTTTTGCAGTAACCTCCGGCCGACGGTTTTCTCGAAGATTCTCGAAGAACTACGTTGGTCGCTTCGCGCCGGTACCAGCGGCGCGGCTTATTCTCGGCGAGGTCGATTCCCGACAGCAGCATGGAGAGCTCCGCGGTCGACATCGAGATCGACGCGGCGGAGTCGGTGGATGTGGGCCAACGAAACGTCCCGCGCGCGAGTCGCTTGGCCATGACCCACAGCCCGGATCCGTCCCACAGCAAGATCTTGAGTCGTGTGCGTGCTCGATTCGCGAACACGAACAGGTGGCCGGACAGCGGGTTCTCGGCGAGCGTCCCTCTCACCAGCCCCGTCAGCGTGTCGAAGGACTTGCGCATGTCCGTGGCGCCGACCGCGACGAACACGCGGGTGCGCGGCGACAACGTCAGCATCGCCGGGTCTCGAGGATGGAGAGGACGTCGGCGAGCGCCTTGCGATCGAAGTCCGACGCCAGCGTGATCTCCGCACCGGCGATGCGGATCCGAATCTCGGTCGCGGACGCTGGGCGGTCCGGCGCGTCGTCGACGACACGCACGGGTACCAGCGCTGGTGCGTCGGGCGTGGCTTGCTGCTCGCGGCTCCACCGCGAGACGTAGGCCTGGGCGATTCCTGCGCGGCGGGCGAACTCGCTTTGGCTCAGGCCGCTTCGTCGCCAGGCAGCGACGAGCTGGCGACGCTCCTCGTCGGTGAAACGACGCCGACGGACGACTGCGCTCGACAGCCCGGGCACGTCCAGGGTACGCCGATCGTCGCGAGCGGGGGAGGGGACCGGGAAGGTGCCCAGGTCCGGACGGTTACGCCTAAGCCAGAGCGAGTTCGCCCGCCGCGCGGGGATCGCGCAGGCAAACGTGTCGCGCTGGTCCCGCGAGCAATCTACGCCGATGCCCGTCGCATCGCCGTTCGTGACGGTGCCTGCCGTCGACGCTGTGCCGTCTTGGAAGCCGGACCGCACGTCGGCTGCCACGGAGATCTGGATTTGCGTCACTGGCGTCGACATCACTCTCGCGCACGCGGTCTCCTTGCCAGCGGCGAACTGACCGTTTCTTCCGCTCGCTCGGCGCCTTCCAGGGACGAGCAGTCCACGCGGCACGGTCGGCTCAGGTGGGGCGGGGCCCCGTTCGGCGGCTGCAGCGGTTGGCTTCGGTCCGCACGCGAGCGACGACGCACGCCGCCCTGGGCGGTCGGTCATGGCCCACTTACGTAACATCATGACCCAAAATGGGTTCGACGAGCCAGTGCCGTGCGGTTCCGGGCGGTTCGCGCTCCGCTTGCGCGACCTCGTGGCCCGCCGGGTTTCTCCGCCGATTCATCCGGTCGGTACCGAGCTTCGATTGCCATTTCCGAGCCCTCCTAACAACAGCCCGTTAAGCACACGCCGACTTTCGCATCACCACCGGACCGGGTCCGATCTTGCGCGAATCACCCGTTGCGAAGCGTTCCGACGCGGAGAATCGCGATCGGCATTTCGTCCCCGATCACGACTCAAATCGATGTGCTTAACGCAGCCGTTCGTTAGGGCCATTTCTGTTAAGTGCAGGCTCTCTGCGCCGTCCGAGAGAGTCCGAGAGGGTCAATTTCCGGGTTCGGAACGACTATCCGGTGCGCCGAACTTAACAGCGCAACGGCGTCCGCGCGCCGCCGAACCCGCCGCCACATCTCTCGCCCGATTCGCCGCTTACGTGCGCGCGCACGAAAAAAGCCCGCGGGCATTTCACCCGCGGGCTCGATTCCGCTCGTGGCGGCTTGAATTGGCTCCCCAATCACGACTCGAACTTCCCGCGTCCGACTGAACACCCCGCCGCCCGACGCGTTCCTCACGTGCCATCGACGCTCCGCAATGAAGCCATCCCCACGAGCATCCACGATCAAGCCCAAAACATCCCCGCCCAGCACCAGCCGAGGGTCGCCGAGCGCAGCGCAGGCAACCCGAGCCGTCACCCCACCCTGTTTTTAGTGGGGTCCCCAAAAACCGTGAAGTCGGAAGGCCCGAGCGGAGGAGGCTCCGGCGCGAGGGCCAGCGCGACCTCGGGGCGTCTCGTCGCACTGGCCCTCGCGCCGGAGCCTCCTCCGCTCGGGCCGCGCTCCGCACCATTCCCGCAACCCCGCCGCGTTCAGCCGCCGGCGTTCTGCGCGGGTTCCTCGTCGTGCTTGCCCTGGTTCAAAAGCCGCAGGTTGTTGGTCGCGTCGCGCAAAGCGATCGTCGCGCTCTCTTGTGCGAACGAGTCCGTGTTCGGATCGTCGAGCACGCGCTTGCCCTCTTCGATCGCGCGCTCGTACAGCGACCGCGCGCGATCGAAGTCGCGACGCAGGTTGTAGTGCAGCACGACCGCAGTGTCGTTCAGCAGCGCGGGGTTCGTCGGATCGAGCGCGAGTGCGGTCTCGTACGCGACGTATGCCTCTTCGAAGTGGTTCGTGTCGCGAGCGAGCAGAGCGTAGTTGTTCCAGAAGCCCGCGTGGTTGCCGAGACCCTCGGCTGCGAGGCGGAACATCTCGCGGGCGCCGTCCATGTCGTTCGCCTTGTACTTGGCGTCGGCGATCGACGAGATCGAGACGGCGACGTCGGCGGCTTTCGGATCGCTCTGGATGCAGCGGATCAGGAGGTCGCGATCGGCCTGCGCCAACTCGGTCAGCATCTTCGCAGCTGCGTCGTGGTCGCCGTCGGCGATCTTGCCCTTCGCGATCTGCAAGCCGCAGTCGGTCTTGAATTGCGGTTCGAGCCGCGTCGCCTCGGCGAAGTCGGCCTTTGCCTTGTCGTAGTCGCGCGCGAGCATGCGTGCCTTGCCGCGGTAGTAGAACGCCGTTGCCAGCGTGCGCTTGCCGGACTCGGTCGTCGCGCCTTTGCGCGCGCCGTCGACGACGGCGTCGAGCAGCTTGACCAGGCGTTCCTTGCTCTCGCGCGATTCGGACAGCAGTTCGCTGAGGTTCACGAAGCTGTCGTTCTGCGACGGATCCGCGACCAGCGACTTGTGGAACCAGGAGATCGCGTCTTCGGTCTCGCCGGTCTGCTTCGCCAACCAGCCGAGTCCGTTCATGCCGATCGCGTTCTTCGGGTCGATCGCGAGGATCGCGCGGTAGGCGTCCTCGCTCTGCTTCTTCTCCTCGCGTGCGGCGATCGGATCGGCGGGCGCCGCCTGTACGTAAAGCCGGAAGCGGACGCCGCCGAGTCCGATCAAGGACGGCACGTGCTTCGGATCGATGTTCAGCGCGCGTCCGAAGCAATGCACCGCGTCCGCGTCGTCGTACCGCGCGATCGCGATTTGACCGGCTCCCCACCACGCGTCGGCGCTCCTCAGTGCGTCGCCGGCTTGTTCGTAGAAGCGGCGCGCGTCGATCATCGCCATGTCGGCCACTTGGCCGTCGCCTTCGGCGAGCTTCGTCATCGCTTGACCATGCAGCGCGCGCGCGAGGTCGAGCTCGATCGCGGCGCTCTTCTGCGTGGAGTATGCGCGCGAGAAATGCCCGACGGCGTCGTCGTAGAGGCCGAGCGCTGATTCACTCGCGGCGAGGCCGAGCAACGCGCGGACGTCGTTCGCGTCGATCTCGACCAACGCGGCGTATGCGGCGCGGGCTTCCTCGTGCTTGCCGCTGGCCGCGAGCTTCGCGGCCGCGGCCAACGCGGCTTCGTCGACGGTGGCGCGAGGTGCGACCTCCGCAGCCGGAGTCTCCGGAGCCACCACGGGATCCTGCGCGAGCGCGTGCGGCGCGAGGCCACACAAGAGGATCAACGACGACTTCGAGAAGGCGAGAACCATGAGTGCGATCCGTAGCGAGGAAGGGGAGAGGAACCGGCGCCTCGAGATGGATGCCGTCGCCGTGGGGCGCGGCTCGTTCGATCAGGGACTCTCGGACTCGGACGATCCCGCGACGCGTTCCGCGTCGGCGGCGTGGATGGCTTCGATGCTGCGTGCGATGAACGCGTCGAGCGCGGGATCGCCCGCGCGTTGAGCCGCGGCCCAACGCGCGAGTTGAACCACGCGCGCTTCGTCGTCGCGACCGACGACGAACTTCTGGCGCACGGCGCACTCTTCGGCAAGGTCGGCTTCGAGCAACGTCGTCACCGCGGCGATGTCGCCTGCGTCGAGAGCCGCGCGCAAGCGACGTTTCATCGCGAGCGTTTCGCGCTCGCGGGCGAGGTCGGGACGCTCGGGGTCGAACGCGGCGAGTCTTGCGAACGCGGAGTCCGCGTCGTCGAAGCGATCGCGCTCGGTCAGCAGTTTGCCGTGGTTCAACATCGCGTCACCCCACGCCGAGCGCATGTCGGCCTCGGCGGCCGGATCGTCCTTCACGTTCGGATACTGCGCTGCGCCGAGTTGTACCGCGCGCACGAGCAACCGCTCGGCCTCGTCCAAGTCGCGGTGCAGGTGATAGAGCAGGATCAGCGCGGTGTCGTTGACGTAGCGCACGTTGTCGGGCGCGAGCTCGATGCACTTGCGGTAGGCAGCGTACGACTCTTCGTACTTCGCGGCCTCGCGCGCGAAGAAGCCGAGGTTGTTCCACCAGTCCGCGCGATGCGTGACGATCGACGTGGCCCAGGCCCAATGGTCGTAGATCTCGCCCATGCGCGTGGCGTAGTTCGCGTCGCGGTTGGCCTCGCCGCCCGCGGCCACGAACAGCGCGTACGACACGCTGTCCGCGTCGAGTTGCAGTTGCGGGTCGTCCGGCGACGCGCGCAGCAGCGGATCGATCGCATCGCGCGCGTCCGCGGCCGCGAGCCGAGCCGCGCCGAAGTCGCTGCGCTCGCCGAGCACTTCGACGATTCCAACCAGCGAGCGGATCTGTTCGCGACGCGGTGCGTCGGCGCCTGCGGGGTCGGCGGCGATGGCGCGGTCGAAGCACGGGATCGACGCGACGTACGCATTGCGAGCGGCTTCGAGCGCCGCGGCGTGCGCGAGCGAGTCGCTTGCCTCCGCGGCGGTCGCGGCCGCGGCGCGGTGCGCGAGCGCCTTGTTCGCGAACACCTGGCCCTGGAACGAGCGGCAGCGCGCGCGCGCGGCCGGCGCGTAGTTGCCAGCGGAAAGCCCGTCGTAGAACGACGCGAGCTCGTCGTACTCGACGCCGCTGCCGATCAGGCTCCACAGGTCGTAATGCGGGCCGTCGGCGAGCGGATCGAGCGCGATCGCCGCGAACAGCACGGCCTTGGCACCGGCGATGTCTCCTCCGGTCCGCTTCAACCATGCGATGCGCGGTAGTGCGACCATCGAGTTGCCCTGCAAGTCCGCGACCTTCGCGTAGAGCTCCTCGGCGCGAGCGCGCTCCGCCGGCGCGCCGTCCGTGACGCCCGAGGCGATGACGTCAGCGAAGCGCGTCGCGTACACGTCGGCGATCTGCAATGTGAGGTCCGCGTCGGCCGCACCCAACTCGAGCGCGCGGTCGAACTCGCGGTCGGCTTTGCCGTCGCCGCGCTGTTCGAAGCAGAAGCCCAGGAACAGGTGTGCGTATGGCGCGTTCGGATCTGACGCAACCCACTGTTCGGCTTTGGCTTGAGCTCCATCCAAGTCGCCGGCTTCGAGCGCGGCGGCGATGGCGTCCTGCGGCGCCGAGGCGTCTTGGCCGACTGGCCCGATGGTCGTAGTCACGGCACAGAACAGGAGTACGCCGAGCAGGGACATCGAAGACTCCGGGAGATGGACGTGTCCGAACGGGAACGGTCGTGCGGGACTCGTTACGGAAACGCGCAGGCCGGGAGGTTTCCACCCGGTGATCTCGGAGCGACATCCGCAAATGCCCGGCCACGGACGAGGCGGCAACCTAGCAGTCGGCCCGCGAACCTGCGAGAACGAGGCGCGCTCGTCGGAGTCGAGGTTTCGGACCGGGCGAAGGCTCGCTCGACCCGCTTTGCGGCGCTTCGCCGAGGGAGCGCATGAAGCCGCTCCCGACTCGGTCGCTATCTTGGGGCGAATTCACGGGAAGCGACGTCGTTCCGCGCGTCCGATGCCCACTGGATCCGGAGGCGGCGCGGACCCGGAATGTCGCTCGTGATCGAACCCCGCGCGTGCCGATCGAATCGTCGGAGTCCGCATGAACGAGAGTCCTCCTAGCTCCGGCATCCCGTCGTTGGCGGTCGCGGCACGACGGGCGCTCGTCGCCCTCGCGGCCACCCTCGCGTTGGCGGCCTGCAGCGACGGCGCCAAGAAGAAGTTCGTCGCGAGCACGAACGGCGGCGGCACGTCCCAACAAGGCGTCGCGACGCTGTCGGCGCTGTTCGCGGGTGCGCAGTTCGCGCCAGGGCAGCCGGCCGTCGGCGCGGTCTCGCCCGCGGACGGCGAGCAAGCCGTGCCGCTGACCGCTCCGATCGTCGTGATCTTCTCCGAGTCGGTCGATCCGAAAACGGTCACCGCGACCTCGATCACGTTGAGCTTCGTCGGTTCGTCGTTCGGCGGCGGATTCGGCGGCGGTGGGAACCCGGGTCCGGTGCCGGCCGCGTTGGCGCTCGATCCGAGCACGGCGAATCGCGTCGCCGTGTTGTTGCCCGCGCAGGACTTGCAGCCCAACAGCCAGTACCTGATCCGTGTGAGCACGGACATCCGCGACCTCGAAGGGGAGGCGTTGACGGTCCCGGGAGGTACGTCGGGCGGCGGCAGTGGCGGCCTGTTCGGCGGCAACACGTCGAGCGCGCGCGAGTTCCGCTTCACGACCGTGAGCGCGGCGACGCAGACGTTCCGCTTGATGACGCTGTTCCCCGAGCCCGCGGCGAAGAACGTCGCGCCCGCCACGCCGGTGATCCTGTACTTCTCCGACGCCGTCGCGTTGAACGGTCCGAACGGACTGAAGACCGTGGACAACCTGCGCGTCAGCGCACTCGGTCAGAAACTCGAAGGCACCGTCACGGCCGCGCTCGACCCGCGCATCGTGGTGTTCGTGCCGAAGAAGCCTTTTTCGCCCGGCGCTCAGGTCAGCGTGCGCGTGAACAACAGCGTCGCGGACCAGGACGGAGTATTGCTCTCGGCCGATCAGCCGATCGAGGAGTCGTTCACCGTCTCGAACATCCGCATGCCGACGGCGATCACGTTCCCGGGCAACGCGCCGTTCTCGTTCGCGGGCTCGAACTTCGCCGGCACGATGACGCTCGACGACATCAAGGAGTTCCGTGCCTCGGTCACGGTCGGCGGCAGCGGCGCGGCGCCCGACACGATCACGCGCTGTACTTCCAGGACAAGCAGGCCGGCAAGCCCGCGGCACGCGTGTTCTCAAAGGACGCGAACAGCGGATCGACGACGTTCAAGAACGACCTGACCAAGGGCTCGGGCGACGCGGTGTTCAAGGACTCGAACACGACGACGCCGCCGAGCGGGATCGTGGTCGGCGCGTACTGCACGCGCAACGGGCAGAACTCGCCGGTCGGTCCGCTGGCGGGCTTGCCGCAGATCTTCAAGAAGACCACCGAGCCGACCGTCGTGCTCGGACCTCCGACCGACGACGCCGATCCCTTCACGGTGCGCACCGTGGTGCGTCTGCCCGCGCTGTACGGCAGCTCGTCCGAGACGCTGACGGCGTTCAAGGCGTTCATCGACACCGATGCGACGCCGAGCACGCTCGACGCCATCGCGTTGTCCGCGAGCGCGGGCGTCACCGACGAGGACGGTCGACTCGTCACCGCGACCTACGACGGTCCGGCCGCGACGAACGCGTTGCGCTTCGTGCCCACGACGATCTCCGAGTTGCGCTACACCGATTCGATCGGCAACCAGTTCAAGAAGCGCGTGCCGAAGGCCGGCGTGATCCATCACGAGGGCTCGATCGGCGGATCGCTCGAGCCCGGCGCCAGCGAAGTGCTGCGCGTGCGTGTCGTCGCCGACCACACGCTGAAACCGCTGAAGGGCACGCGCGTCGCCGTCGAGGCCTATCCGTACGACCCGCTCGGTCCGCCAGGTTTCGCGCGCAAGACCAACGGCAAGGGCGAGGCGAAGTTCACCTCGGCCGAACTCGGCACGCTCGGGACGCGCTTGATCGTGACGGTCGAGCGCGACGACTTCGACGTATTCACGTTCGCCGCGTGCCGCAATCCCGCGAGCGTCGGGACGCCGTACGGGATGAGCGTGTTGCTGCATCGCACGGGCCGCGTCGATCCGGTGCTGACGGTGAAGACCAAGAACGACATCGTCGCGGCGCTGGGTTCGTTCGCGGCGACCGCGTCGAACGTGGGCTCGCCGACGACGCCGGGGTTCTTCGCGGATCCTGAGTTCGCGACGTTCGCACCGCTCGGCGCGAGCGGCACGAACGTCGATCTCTCGATCGAGTACGGCCGGCCGTTCGTCGTCGGCACGATGGAAGCTGCCAACTTCGGCGGTTCGCCGAACGGCCGCGACACATTCACGTTCCTCGCGGACGGCGTGCGTGCGCTCGAGAAGAACGGTACGCAGACCTTCGACTTCGCGCTGCCCGGTGGGCAGATGCAGTTCTCGACGCGCTTCGCCAACTCGATCGTCGCGGTCGCCGACCTCGTCACGGCGGGGATCACGACCGGCGCCGACTTGGCGACGCGATCGCGTCTGATCGCGCGCGTACCGGGCTTGCCGGGTGTGTTGCCGTTGTCGTTCGGGCCGACGACGTTCGCGGACCCGGGCCAGAACTTCGTGTTGTTGTTCTCGCCGATCCCGTCGACGCTCGATCAGAACGAGACCGCGACGACCTCGTCGGCGGTCGATCCGATCCACGAGCTGATGCTGCAGCCGTCCGCGGTCTTCGGCACCGACGCACTGGACGCCAACGCGTTGGCCGCCGCGACGCGGCTCGAGATCGAAGCAGCCGACCTGTCGACGACGAAGCGCACGCGCTTCCGCGCTCGCCTCGACTACACGCAAGGTGGTTCGGTGCCGACCTCCGAAGCGATCCAATTGCTGACCGTCCCGATCGTGCAGGTCGCGCCGGCCACGACGACGCATCCGCCGGTGCTGAACCCGCTGACCGACGCGATCCATGCCGAGTCGATGCTGCGTGTGACGTTGAAGTCCGCGAGCAACGCGCGCCGCTGGGTCACGGTGATCGCGGGTGACGAACTCGAGAACGTGCCGGGCGACCCGACGCTGAAGCTGCCGAAGATCACGGCCAAGCCGTTCCACGTCGCGGGCACCTTCGAGGGCGTGTTCGAAGTGTTCGAGTTCGATTCCGGTTCGTTCGACGCCAACGCGTTCCAGTTCGAGGAGATCGAAGCTCTGCACCGTCGTCACGCACGCTCGGCGACGACGAACCTGACCACGGTGCCGTGACGATGACGGCGATCGCACTCGTCTCGGGCGGCCTCGACTCCACCGTCGCCGCGACGCTCGCGCATCGCGAGGTGGGGCTCGCCGCGATCGTGACCGCGGACTACGGCCAGCGCGCCGCGCGACGCGAGATCGCCGCGGCGGCGGCCGTGGCGCGCGATCTCGGCGTGCGTGCTCACGTGATCGACTTGCGCTTCCTGGCGACGTTCACGACCACGGCGCTCGTCGATCGCTCGCGGCCGCTCGCGGTGCTCGATCGCGAGCAGCTCGACGACGTCGGCGGCGCGGCGGCCGCGTCGATGCGCGCTGTGTGGGTCCCGAATCGCAACGGCGTGCTGATCGCGGCGGCGGCCGCCGTCGCCGAGAGCGTCGGCGCCGATGCCGTCGTCGTGGGATTCAACCGCGAGGAAGCCGCGACGTTCCCGGACAACACCGTCGAGTTCACGCGGCGCGCGAGCGCGGCGCTCGAACTCTCCACGTTGAACCACGTGCGCGTCGAAGCGCCGACGGCGAGCCTCGATAAGATCGCGATCGTTCGCGCCGGCTACGCGGCGTCGGCGCCGATGCGCGCACTGTGGTCGTGCTACGGCGACGGCGCGACGCATTGCTTCGCGTGCGAGTCGTGTTTGCGACTCGAGCGCGCGCTGCGCGGCGCGGGGTGCTTCGAGCGGTTCGTGGCGGAGTGGGAGGGTGACCAGTGAACGTGCGGCGTGAGATCGTCCGTGGCTTCGTGCTGTGCGTCGCGATCGGTCTGCCCGCGTGCGAGATGCCCGAGGTGTTCCGCTCGGATCCTTCGGGCGTGCCGTTCGTGTTGCCGGGCTACGCGCGCCGCGCGCCGATCGAAGTCGCGATGCTGCCGATCCAACGCATCGAAGCGTTCGAGGACTCCGACACCGCGCTGTTGCGCGAAGAGCTCTATCGCGTGCTGTTGTCGAAGAGCTACACGCCGGTCGCGCCGGAGTACTCCGATCCGGCGCTCGCTCCCGTGTTGCCCGATCCGCTCGCGGCTCCGGGCCAGACACCGGAGATCGCGGCGCTGAACCGCGCACTCGACACCGATGGCTTCCTGACGATCCGCATGATCACCGCCGAGCGCAAGCCGGCGCGCGACGTCGACATCTTCCGTCTGCGTGGGCGCGCCGTGCTCTACGACGCCGAGGGCGGCACGATCCTGTTCGACCACGAACTCGATCTGTCGTTCGAGGTCACACCCGGCACGTCGAAGACGCTGTCCGGTTCCGAACTGAAGAAGACGATCGCGAGCTTCGCGAATCGGTTGCTCGGCCCGCTGCCCGCGCGCAAGTCGTCGCCGCCCGGCGTGTCGGAGTCGTGAGCTCGGTCCACGACCCCCTTCCGTTCCGTGCGGGTCCCCGCTACCCTCTCCGGACTTCAAAAACGGAAATACGTCACCAGGAAACAGGCCTCCTCGGAGGCCGCAAGATCGGGCGGACTTCGGGTCCGCCGAAGGCTCGGAAGAAACCATGGTCCTTTCGGTCACTGACAAGTCCAAGATCATCGGCTCGTACCAGCAGCGCTCGGGGGACACGGGGTCCGTCGAAGTGCAGATCGCGCTGCTCACGACCCGCATTCAGCAGCTCACGGGGCACCTGAAGAGCCACTCGAAGGACCACGCTTCGCGGCGTGGCCTGTTGATGATGGTCGGGCGTCGCTCCACCTTGCTGAAGTACCTGCGCCGGGCGAACGAGGGCAAGTACCTCGAGATGATCCAGAAGCTCGGCCTGCGGCGCTGAACCGAGGCTGTTACGAGTTTCGGTACGGCCATGGTTCCAGCTCGACGTTCCGCGCAGCTCGGGTGAATCACCCGCGCGCGCGTTCGTCGTTTGCATGACCTGCGCCGCCCCGCGCTGTCCCTGATTTCCAATTCCCATTCATCGCGCGCCCGTCCCTCGGGCGCATCGACTGCCGCGCGAACCCGGGACTGACTCCGGATGGGTTTTCCAGCGCGCGCGCGTCAAAGGAGCTGAGCGTGAACCTCGTTCGAGTCGAGCAGAAGATCGGTCAACACACGTTGTTCATGGAGACCGGCAAGTTGGCCAAGCAGGCCGACGGCTCGGTGGTCATCGGGATCGGCGGTTCGCTGGTCCTGGTCACGGCGCAGTCCGCGAACCCGCGCGCCGGCATCGACTTCTTCCCGCTGTCGGTGGAATACAAAGAGAAGTACTCGGCCGCGGGCAAGTTCCCCGGTGGTTTCATCAAGCGCGAAGGCCGTCCGTCGACGCGCGAGATCCTGACCTGTCGCCTCACGGACCGGCCGATTCGGCCGCTGTTCCCCGAGGGCTACGTCAACGAAGTCCAGATCATCGGCACGCTGCTCTCGGTCGAGCCCGAGATCGATCCGGACATCTTGATGATCAACGGCGCCTCGGCCGCGCTGTCGATCTCGACCATCCCGTTCCAGGGTCCGGTCGGCGCGGTGCGCGTCGGCTTCCTCGACGGTGAATACGTCGCCAATCCGACCAAGGCGCAGCGCGCGCAGTCGCGCCTCGACCTCGTCGTCGCCGGCACCAAGGACGCCGTGGTGATGGTCGAGGCCGGCGCGCTCGAGATCACCGAGAAGGAGATGCTCGGCGCGATCCAGTTCGGCCACGACCGCATCCGCGAGATCATCCCGATGATCGAGCAGTTGCGCGCGAAGGCCGGCAAGGACAAGGTCGTGTTCGAGTCGCCGACGCTCGACGCGGACATGAAGGCGCGCATCGCGAAGAAGTTCGGCGACAAGATGAAGGCCGCGGTCATGACCGAGGGCAAGCTCGCGCGCTACGGCGCGATCGACGAGGTCAAGAAGGCCGCGATCGCGTCGGAGCTCGAAGGCGTCGCCGATGCCGACCAGCAGAAGGCGCGTGAGAAGGAAGCGAAGAAGGTCGTCGAAGAGCTGTCGTGGGTCACCGAGCGCAACATGATCCTCGACGCGGGCCGCCGCGCCGATGGTCGCAAGACCGATCAGATCCGCGAGATCACCTCGGAAGTCGGTCTGCTGCCGCGCACGCACGGCTCCGCGCTGTTCACGCGCGGCGAAACGCAAGCGCTCGTCACCGCGGTGCTCGGCACCGGCGACGACGAGCAGCGCATCGAGAACGCGGTCGAGGACCACTCGAAGCGCTTCTACCTCGACTACAACTTCCCGCCGTTCTCGGTCGGTGAAGTGAAGCCGGTCCGCGCGCCGGGTCGCCGCGAGATCGGCCACGGCATGCTCGCGGAACGCGCGATCGCCGGTGTGCTGCCGACGGCCGAGGAGTTCTCGTACACGATGCGCATCGTGTCGGAGATCCTCGAGTCGAACGGCTCGTCGTCGATGGCCACGGTCTGCGGCGGCGTCCTCGCGTTGATGGACGCGGGCGTGCCGCTGAAGGCTCCGGTCGCAGGCGTGGCGATGGGCCTCGTGATGGACGGCAAGCGCTACAAGGTGCTGACCGACATCGCGGGCTCCGAAGACCACAACGGCGACATGGACTTCAAGGTCACCGGCTCGCACGACGGCATCACCGCTCTGCAGATGGACATCAAGGTCGGCGGTCTCACGATCGAAGTGCTCGAGGAAGCGCTCGAGCAGGCCCGCAAGGGCCGGCTCTTCATCCTCGACAAGATGCTGTCCGTCATCGAACGCCCGCGCGCGGAAGTCTCACCGCTGGCGCCGCGCCTCGTCCGCATCCAGATCCCGGTCGACAAGATCGGTCTGCTGATCGGCCCCGGTGGTCGCCAGGTCAAGGCGATCCAGGAAGAGACCGGCGCGACGGTCGAGATCGGCGACGACGGCGTCGTGCTGGTCTCCGGCGCGTCGACCGAGATCGTCGAGAAGGCCGCGAACTACGTGCGCGCCGTCACGGCCGAGGTCGAGCCGGGCCAGATCTACGAGGGCAAGGTCGTCTCGATCAAGGAGTTCGGCGCCTTCGTCGAGCTCGCCCCTGGTCAGGAAGGTCTATGCCACGTGTCGGAGCTTTCGACCGAGTACGTGCGCGACGTCACGGCCATCGTGAAGATGGGTGACAAGATCCGCGTGAAGGTCATCGAAGTCGATCCGACCGGCCGCATCCGCTTGTCCCGCAAGGTGTTGATCCTCGAAGAGCACGGCGGTGTGGATCCGCTCGCGGCCGCGCTCGCGGCGGGTGCTGCCGAGGGTGACGGCGAAGGCGGCGGCGAGGGTGCCGGTGGCGGCGGTGGCGGGCACGGCTACGGCCGGCCCGATCGCGGTCCGCGCGGCGGGGGCGGTGGTGGACGCGGCGGCTACGGCGGCGGCGGTGGCGGGCGAGGCCCGCGCGGCGGCGGCGGTGGTGGTGGACGCGGCGGTCACGGCGGCGGCGGCCACGGTGGACACGGTGGCGGGCGCGGTCCCGGTGGCGGCGGTCACGGGGGCCACGGCGGCCGGGGCGACTGACCTCGGATTTCCCGTTCGAGTTCCGCGATGTCGCGGCCGCGCAGCGAAGGTTGCGCGGCCGCGCTCGTTGCAGGGTGACACGCTGGAGTCGTGCGGGCCTTTCGGCCGATACAGGGAACCGATCGGTGTTCTCGCACCCCGGAAACCCCGCTTGGCGATCACGGAATCGAACTCGACTTCAAGTCCGCCCATTCCGGCGACGCGACCGGCCGAAGCCGTGTTCACCACGAGCCGCGACGATGTCGTGCTGTCGTGGAGTCGCGGAGCGACCGAGCTGTTCGGGTTCGCCGCGCGCGACGTGCTGGGCAAGAACGCCAGCGTGTTGTTCCCGGAGACCCACCGTGAAGTCGATGCGCTGAACGTGCGCGACGCGCTGGCTGGCGTCGTCGTGCACAACAGCGTGGTCAAGATGCGCCATGCGAACGGTCACCGGATCAGCGTGCTGTCGTCGGTCTTGCCGATGTGCGGTCGCGATGGACGCATCGAAGGCGTCGTCCGCGTCTGCAAGGACCTGCAGCCGTTCCGCGACGCACGGTCGGCGCTGTTGCGCGCGGCCGAACGCGTCGATCGCATCGAGTCGGGCGATGACCCGATGCTGCGCGCGTTGGGCGCGCACGAAGAAGGCACGCGAGCTTCCGAGCTGTGGACGGAAGGCCAGCGCCAATACGTGCGCATCCTGCTCGACGAGTGCGCGGATCTCACGCGTTCGATCGACGAACTGCGCGCGAACTTGCATCAGATCGAGCGCAAACTCGCGCATTGAAACGTCGCCGCGGCCGCGCTGCCGCGTCGATCCGCGTTCCCCGTCGGTTCGGACAGAACGCCGCAGGAAGCCGTCGTGGCAGCGGTCTCGCGCCGGGGTTTATACTCCGGCCCCGAGCGGCGATCGGCCATCCGACCCTTCCGCCGGCCTCGGTCCACGAGTTCATCCCGAACGGGGGTCCTCCGATGCATCGCATCGACAAGCACCAGGTCAGCGAGATCATCCACGACTACAAGAAAGAGTGCTTCCAGCTCGAGCACAGCTCCGAGCAGCACGAAGCCGTCTTGAAGGGACGACAGCGGCTCGTCGACGAGATCCTGGCGCAGAACTTCCACTACAAGTTCCATCGCTCGCCGACGCCGGAACTCGCCGAGACGTTCAACACCGTCGAGAATTACGTGCGCGAAGCCGTCCTTCCGCCCGTCGTGGCGAAGCTCGCGGAGCGCTTGGTGTTGCTCGAGAAGCGCCAGGCCGCCGGTCTGAAGGCCCTCGAGCGCATTCTGGACCTGATCGTCAAGCTCGGCGACTGATCAAGAGCTCGGTCCGCGGCCTCGATCGCGTCACTTCGCGAGAGGCGTGGGCAGCTTCGCGATCACGCGAGTGACGCGCTCGACGCCGTCGAGGCGTGGCAACGTGAGCGCGCGTCCGGTCGGCCCGAGCGGAAGCGCTTCGGGCAGGGGCCCGGAGTCGGTCGGCGCCGCGGCGATCGGCTGCGCCGCGCCGGCCGCGACCGGCAACGGCTCACTGGGATAGAACGTCTTCAGTTCGCCGAGGAACTGCTGCTGCTCCGCGTCGGACAACGGTCCGCGTTGGACCGCCGCGATGATGCGACGCAGCAGCAGCGCCTTCTCGGCGCTGCGCAGGGTCTGCAGACGCATGAACTCGGCGTGCTCGCGCACCGCGGGCGCGCTCGTGCGCAGGAACTCGAGGTTCGCCGACCGCCACTCGTTCATCGCCGCGAGGTCGTAGCTGTCGGTCAGCATGCGCTCGTACGCGAAGCCCGACAGGTAGCGATCGAACACGCCGACGGTCTTGTCGGACAACGGGCCGTCCAACACGATCGCGTTGCGGGTTTCGCGGAGGAATTGATCGAGCTGGTTGCGCTGCATGTCGAGCAACACCAGCGTCGCGTTCGGTCGATCGTCGGAGGTGACGATCGACGCCTTCAATTGCGCGACCACGCGCTTCTCGATCTCGAGCGCTTCGACCAGGGCCGCGATCCGCAAGTCGTGCAGAGGTCGTTCGTCGCCTTCGACGACGAGATGCTCGGGCAGCGCGGGTTTGGCGCGGCCGACCAGATGCACTTCGCCATCCTGCGCCGCGTGTGCGACGAAGCCGGCGATCGACAGCAGGCCGAGCAGGCCGATGCTCGTGCCGCGCCGGTTGGCCGTGTTCATGCGGGGAACTCCGGCCAGAGGGGCGCCGTCGCGGCGGGCAGGCCGACCCCGAGGAATCGCGCCAATCCCGCTGCCAGACCCGCGAAGTCGCGGACTTCGCTCACTTCGCGACCGGGCTCGACGTCGGGGCCGAGGACCAGCGTGAACAGGCGGCGCTCGGATTCGCCTTCGAGTTCGTGCTGCGCGAAGTTCGGATCGCCGCGACCGATCTCGGTCGTGACCACGAGCGTCGTGCGGTTGGCGTAGAAGGGCGTCGACGCCAAGAACTCCTGCAGCCGAGCGAGCAAGAGGTCGAGGCGACGCAGTTGCGCCGTGTACGTGCGCCACGCCCCGAAATGCGCGAGGTCGGTCGACTGGAACCCGATCACCGCGCATTCGGGCCGATGCTTCGTCATCGCACGCAGGGCCAGATCGAGCAGGACGTCGTCGGCTTCGGCGGCCGTGATCCACGGCTGCGGAGCGGCGAGTCGATCGGCGAGGATCTCCCGCACGATCTCCGTCAGCGACGTCTGGCGCAGCGGCTCGGAGCCGAAGTGGTCGTCGATCACACCGAGGTACGAGGCGCGACGTTGCGAGCGCGTGCGCGGCTTCAGGTCGTCTTCGAGGTCGCGTGCGATCTGCCCGATGCGGCGATTCAACATGAAGCGCTCGGCGCAGACGCCGAGCGACGCGTCGCCCGAGGCCGAGGCTCCGTCCGGTGCGTCCTGCAGCGCGGCGAAGCTCGCTGCCTGATACCGCGAGCCGAAGTCCTCGCTGCGCGAGCACGGCTCGACGCCGACGGCGAGCAGCTTGTCGATCGGGCGGGCGTACGTCTTGCGGTACAGCTCGAGCCACGTCGGGCTGTAGCTCAGTCCTTCGGCGAGCTTTGCTCCGCGCGCGAACTGCCGCGGTCCATACGAACCGTTCAGCAGCGTCCAGGTCGCGCAGTCGTGGCGCAGTTCGCCGTCGTTCCGCACGTGGGAGAACAGCGTGCCGTAGCGAGCTTGGCTGCGCAGGTGCGGGGTCAGCGTGCGGTCGCCGGCGCCGAACGTGTCGCGGAAGCGCACGCCGGCCCCGAAGCGGACCACGACCAGGTTCTTGCCCTCGGGGCGGATCGGGCGCGGGGCGCCCTGCGCCGAGTTCCAGAACGGCAGGCCGGCCGCGAGCCCGAGCCCGCAGGCGGCGATCGTGCCCTCGAGGAAACGTCGGCGGTCGATCGTGGAACCGGGGTCGAGGTGGCGCGGCTCGGTCATGCGGCGAGGATCCTAACAGTCGGATCGAGAAGACGAGTGGAACGACGAACCAGCCTTCGAAGCGAAGGGGCCGCGGACGGCCGGCGCCTCCGTCCGTTGCCGCAGCGGGCTGCGACGGGCCGTCTCATGCCGCGGGTGTACAGGCGCAGTTTCGGTCGCTAACCTGTTCCGCCTTGATACGGCAAAGATGAAGCGACGAAGACGCGACGACCACCGGGGTGCTCCCCGGTCCGTCGCCACCACGAACCTGGAGTTGAGCCATGGCGCGTAACAACCGGAAGATCAAGAAGGCCAATCACGGCGCTCGTCCGTGCTGCGGCAACCTCGTGCGCAAGCGCAAGAACAAGATCAAGACCTGATCCGGCGGACCGACGCGTGGGTCAGCGCCGCCGTCCCTTCGGGCCACTCGGTCCTCGGGGGCGCTGCGCTCCACCGCGGCGGTCCTGGGGTCGCTCGTGCTGCGTCGACGCCGCGCGCGGCCCCGCGCTCTCGCTCGATTCTTCCCGCGTGTTCACGTCGTCGTCGGCCGCGAATCCGTAGTTCGTCAGGAACTCGGTCTTCCACGCGGTGAAGTTCCCGGCTTCGATCGCCGCCCGCGCTCCCGCCATCATGCGCTGGTAGAAGCGCACGTTGTGGATCGACGCGAGTATCGTCCCGAGGAACTCTTTCTCCAGGAACAAGTGGCGCAAGTACGCGCGCGAGAAGTTCGCGCAGGCGTAGCAGTCGCACGACGTGTCGATCGGATAGGCGTCGCGCCGATAGTTGTTGTGCTCGATGCGGATCTTGCCGCGCACCGTGAACAACGTGCCGCCGCGCGCGTAGCGCGTAGGGATCACGCAGTCGAAGATGTCCATGCCGCGCTCGACCGACTCGAGGATGTCCTGCGGTAGGCCCACGCCCATCAAGTAGCGGACTTTGTCCGCGGGGAGATGGCGCTCGGTCAGATCGACCGCGGTCTTCAGGTTCTCGTGTCCTTCGCCGACCGAGACGCCACCGACCGCGATGCCGTTGAACGGCATCTCCGAGATGGCCTTCGCGCAGCGCTCGCGCAGCTTCGGGAACAGGCCGCCCTGCACGATGCCGAACAGATGTTGATCCTCGCGCGTGTGCGCGGCGAGGCAGCGTTTGGCCCATCGCAGCGTGCGCTCGATCGAAGCGGCCGCGTACGACTCCTCGCACGGGAACGGAATGCACTCGTCGAACGCCATGGCGACGTCGGGTCCGAGCGCTTGTTGGATCTCCATCGACTTCTCGGGCGTCAGCACGATGCGCTCGCCGGAGACCTCGAAGCGGAAGCGCACGCCCTCTTCGGTGATCTCCTTGCCCGGCAACGAGAACACCTGATACCCGCCCGAGTCGGTCAGGATCGGTCCGTCCCAACCCATGAACTTGTGCAGGCCACCGAGCTTCTTCACCAGATCTTCGCCGGGTCGGATCGTCAGGTGGTACGTGTTCGCGAGGATCATTTGCGCGCCGCAATCGCGCGCGTCGCGCGGGGTCAGCGCTTTCAGCGCGCCCACCGTGCCGACCGGCATGAACGCCGGGGTTTCGACGATGCCATGCGGCAACGTCAACCGCCCGCGCCGCGCCCGCGACGCGGGGTCCTTGGCGAGCAGGGTGAACGGGTTCTTCGGACCGCCGTGTTCGTTCTTCGCAGTCATCCGGGCGCTGTCATCCGCGGCGGACGATACCGCGCAGCCCGCTGGTCAGGAACGACTGCTCGTCGAACGAGCGTCGCACGATGCGAGAAACCTCGTCGAGATCGTCGGTGAGGTAGACGAGGTCGAGGTCCTTCGGCGACACGGTGCCTTCGGGGATCATCGTGTCGCGCACCCAGTCGAGCAGACCCTTCCAGTACTTGCTGCCGACGAGGACGACCGAGAAGTCCGCGATCTTGTCGGTCTGGATCAGCGTGAGCGCTTCGAACAACTCGTCCATCGTCCCGAAGCCGCCCGGGAAGATCACGAACGACGACGCGTACTTCACGAACATGAACTTGCGCACGAAGAAGTAGTTGAAGTCGATCGCGATGTTCTGGAACGGGTTCGGCGCCTGCTCCATCGGCAAGCGGATGTTCAGGCCGATCGAGTTGCCGCCGACGTCCATGGCGCCACGATTGGCGGCTTCCATGATCCCGGGGCCGCCGCCGGTGATGATCGAGAACCCGTCCTTCGACAGCTTCGAGGCCAGCCTGCGCGCCATCTTGTAGTAGCGATGGCTCGCGTTCATGCGGGCCGACCCGAAGATCGACACGGCCGGCCCGACGTCCTGGAGGCGTTCGAGCGCGTCGACGAATTCCGCCATGATGCGGAACACGCGCCACGATTCCTTCGCCCGGTACTCGAGAGTCTGCATGGAACACACCTTCGACCTGCGTGAACCCCCGGTCTTCGGAGGTTCGCCACGCGTTACTTGAGGGTGGCCCCGTTGGCCGACACCGAAGCACTCGCGCCGCGTTGGACCGCGAAGTCTACAAGGCACGCGCGCGGGTCAACACCACTGGCCTCGGCGGCGACTACAATCCCCGCCCCTCGTTCCCGACGCTGGCTTGCCCGAGGTCGACGCATGAAATTGCACGCGGCTGTGATCGCCGGTTCGTTGGTCGCTTGGACCGGTTCGTCGAGCGCCCAGGACGCCCATGAGTTCACGTTCGAGCCGGCGTCGCGCTACGCCGCAGACGTGCCGACTCCCGCGGCGCTGCTCGGCTACGAGCTCGGCCAGCGCTTCACCACGCACGAGGCGTTGCTGCGCGCCGTCGACGCGATCGGCAATGCGACCGACCGCGTCGAAGTGCGGCGCTACGGTTCGACGGCGACGGGGCGTCCGCTCGTCCTCGCCACCGTGTCGTCGCCCGCGAATCTCGCGCGGCTCGGTGAGATCCGCGATGGCATGCGCCGTTTGGCCGACCCGCGCACGTGGACGTCGAGCGCGGATCGCGATGCGCTGTTGGCGTCGCTGCCGATCGTCGTCTGGCTGTCGTTCAACGTGCACGGCAACGAGCCGTCGCCGTCCGAGGCCGCATTGGCCGTGCTGTGGCACTACGCGGCCGCGGCCGACGACGCGACCAAGGCGCTGCTCGAGCAGACCGTGATCGTGATCGACCCGTGTCTGAACCCGGATGGCCGCGAGCGCTACGTCCAGTGGCTGAACTCGGTGATGGGTCCCATGCCGAATCCCGATCCGCACGCCGAGGAGCATTCGGAACCGTGGCCGGGTGGACGGTTCAATCACTATCTGTTCGACCTGAACCGCGATTGGGCGTTCCTGACCCAGATCGAGACGCAAGCCCGCGTCCGCGCGTACCGCGAGTTGTTGCCGCAGGTGCACGTCGACTTCCACGAGATGTACCCGGACAGCTCGTACTTCTTCTTCCCAGCCGCAGCGCCGATGAACTCGAATCTGCCGCGTCACATCGCTCGGTGGGGCGAAGTGTTCGGTGCCGGGAACGCCGCCGCGTTCGATCGCTTCGCGTGGCCGTACTACACCGGCGAGGACTTCGACCTGTTCTATCCCGGCTACGGCGACGCCTGGCCGTCGTTCAACGGCGCGATCGGAATGACCTACGAGCAAGCCGGGCACTCGCCGGCCGGCGTCGTCATTCGTCGCGACGACGGTGAGTTGTTGACGCTGCGCGATCGCACCGCGCACCACTTCACGTCGGCGTTGGCGACGGTCGCGACCGCGCAGGCGAATCGGGGGGCTCTGCTCGCGGACTTCGCGCGCTTCTTCGAGGACGCGATCTGGGAGGGCAAGAACGGCGCCGAGCGCGCGTTCGTCCTGGTGCCGGGTCGGGATCCGAGTCGTTGCGACGAACTCGTCACTCTGCTCACGGATCAAGGCGTCGAGGTGCATCGAGCGACCGCGCCGTTCGAGGCCAAGCGCGCCCACGCGTACGCGCCGGACGTCGTCGACGATCGCCGCTTCCCCGCGGGCGCCTTAGTGGTCTCGTTGGCCCAGCCGATGAAGAACCTCGCGCGCACGCTGCTCGAACCGCGTTCACCGCTCCGCGAGCCGTACTTCTACGACGTGTCGGCGTGGAGCCTTCCGTTGCTCTACGACGTCGAGGCCTACTGGACCGAGCAACCGGTCGACGCCGAGCTCGTCGCCGTCGTCGAGCCCACGCCGCGCAGCGGTCGCATCGACGGCGGTGTCGCGAGCGTCGCCTACCTCGTGCATTGGGATTCGTTCCAGTCGCCGCGCGTGCTCGATCGCCTGCTGCGCGAGGGAGTCCGCGTGTCGAGCGCGACGCGCGCGTTCACGATCGCGGGTGAGGAGTTCGCGGCGGGCGCATTGCTGATCCCGATCGCGGGCAACGCGAAGGACGTGCATGCGCGCGTCGCAGCGTGCGCCGAGGCGCTCGGCACGCGCATGCTCGCGGTGTCGACGAGCCTCACGGAGAAAGGGCCTGACCTCGGCGCCGAGTCGTTCCGACCTGTCGCCGTACCCGCGATCGGCGTGGTCACGGGCGATGGCACCGCACCGTCGTCGGTCGGCGCGATCCGGTTCCTGTTCGAGCGCCGGCTCGGCGTGCCGTGCTCGATGCTGCCGCTCGGCGAACTCGGCGGCATGGACTTGTCCGACTACTCCGTGATCGTGTTCGCCGACGGCTTCGGCTACGGCGGGGAACTCGGCGACGGCGGCTTCGACGCGTTGCGCCAATACGTCGAGCGCGGCGGTTCGATCGTCGGTGTCGGTGGCGGAGCGTTCGCCTTGACCAAGGAGCGCGGTGGATTCGTCGACGTGCGCACGCGCGACGACGACCAAGCGCCGCCGGCCGAATCGAAGGACCGCGAATGGCTGCCGTCGAAGGACGTCGCCGAACGCATGCGCCAACAGCAAGTGCCCGGAACGTTGTTCCGCGTGCGACTCGATCCGGATCATCCGCTGGCGTTCGGGGACGACGACGCCGCGCTCGCCGTGCTGATGGACGGCACGACCGCGTTCACGCTGAAGGGGCAGGGGACGCGGCTCGGCGTGTTCGGGCAGGACTCGCTGTTGTCGGGCTTCGCGTCCTCGGAGAGCGTGGCGAAGTTGAACGGCAAGGCGTACCTCGCCGACGTCCGCATCGGCCGCGGCCACGTCATCCTGTTCGCGAACGACCCGAACTTTCGCGGCTTCGCACGCGGTCAAACCGGGCTGTTCCTGAATGCCGTCTACCGCTTCGGGGCCGTGCGCGACTGAGAGGCCGTGAAGAAATCCCCTGCGGCGTCGGAACGGCTGCGAACGACGATCGCTTCGTCGGATGGCCTCACCGACTCTTTCCATTGAGTCGCCTCGGCCATCCTCCTCGCGCTCGCCGTTCTCGCTCGTTCCGCCGCTCGCAGGGGATTTCTTCACGGCCTCTGACGGGGCCCGACGACTCGAAGGCCGTCTCGCGTTTCAGGCTTGAGAATCACGGAACACACTTCCGCGTTAGTTTTTCCGCCCCCTTGGGAAGTGGAAAGGCTGCGCCGATAAGAAGTGTGTGAGAGGCAGGTTTGGTGATCCCTCCCCCGGGATCGCCAGACGGCTCGACCGCGAAGTCTCCCTCGGCTTCTTGCTTTCCACTCCTTCCTCCGATCCCTGAAACGGGATGCCGAGGAGCCACGGTCGGGATCCTGAAGCGGGCGCGGGGAAGGCGGAGGACGACCGCCTTCCCCGCCTTTTTTTGGGGATGGGCCGGCCGGTCGACGGGCCCGCGAGCGTGCTCCGCCGCGTTGGCCGGCTCGCACCGACGGAACTCGCACCGCGCGTGCGGCACTTCACTCCTACTTGTCCGCGATGTCCTCGCGCCCGTAGCGATGGTCGCCGTCGAAGTCGTCGAGGCTGAGGTCGAGCTTCGTGTCCTTCGCGTCGGCCTTCGGGTCGTTCCGCTTCACGATCTTCAACAGCGGATCCTCGGCACGCTTGCGCGCGTGGTCCTCGCCCTTCGATTCCTTGCCCTTGTTCGACATGGTCAGCGCTCCTGTCCGGTGAAGCCTTCTTTAAGCCGGTCGCCTTCGTCGGCTTCTTCGAGGTCGAGGTCGAGTTCGTCGTGCTTGGGCTCGCGGCGCGGTGGGGTCGCCGGAGTTCGTTCTGGCGCGCGTGGCTTCGGGGACTCGTCGTCGTGCGGTCGACGTGGGTTCGTCGAGTTCATGGGCTCACCTCGTGTTCGCGCGGTTGCCGCACTGCTGCGGCATCCTCGATCAGGCCCTTCGTGAAGGCCGCGCTCACGAACGCCTTCACGGCCGCGCGCTGCGCCTCGTCGTATCCCGCGAGCAACTGCGTCAGCGTCGTGTGCCCGTCGAGTCGACGCAGGATGTTCGCGGCGTCCTTGCCGATGCGCAGGAAGTCCGACGTCGCGCCGCGCCACGCGATCGCGCTCGCACGCGGCTGCACCGGTGCGACGACGTCGTTCAACTGCGCGAACATCTCGGTCTTGAACGATCCGGATTGGTACCGCGGTCGCAGCGTCTCGTCCTCGGCCTTGACCAATGTCTGCGTGATCTCGGTGAGGTCGTACGGCAATTCCGCGACGACGACGTCGCGCGCGAGACGCGGCCGCGCCGCATCGAGCTCCCGCGGTGGTGGGGTCGGCACGTGCGCCGTCGCCCGGCCCTGGAACACGTCCAGCGAACCGCGCTTGCACAGGTAGAGGAAGTGGTGGCTCTTCAGTTCGAACAGCCAGAGGTTGTCGCCCTTGAACAGCGGGAACTCGGCGCGCACCGCTTCCATGAACTCGAAGAAGATCGTGCGCGCCTGCGCACGCGTGAGGCCGGTCGCGACCTCGTGATCGAAGTAGACCTGGTACGCCTTCGTCTCGTCGCGGTGGATCTGCGTGATCCCGAAGCGCTCGGGGTGCGCGTACGTCTGCGAGAGATTGTCCATGTAGAAGATGCGCAGCGAGACTTCCTGGACCCACGGTTGGTGCTCGCGGATCCACGCCAGCGTCGCACGCGCCTCGGCCTCCGTCTCGGTCGGGAAGCCGATCATCGTGTACAGCACGACGGCGATGCCGGCATCCGCGACCGTCTTCACGATGTCCGACGCTTCGGCGATCGCCGTGCCCTTGTCCATCAGGTCGAGCAGTCGCTGCGACGCCGATTCGAAGCCGAACGCGATCCGGCGACAGCCCGACTCGTACAGGCGGCGCGTCAGTTCCGGCGTGTAGAGGTTCCTCTCGAGCCGCGCGTCGGTCCACCATTCGATCGCGAGGTCGCGCGAGGCCAACGCGTCGGGCAACGCGCGGAACAGGACCGGCGGCATGTCCTCGACCACGAAGTACACGGCGTTCGATCCGTACTTCGTCGTGACCGCCTCGATGTCGTCGAGGATCCGAGCGAGGTTGCGCTGGCGATAGCCCGGTCCGATGACCTTGTAGAGCGTGCAGAACACGCACTTCTCGTAGTAGCAGCCGCGCGTGATCGCGAGCGGAAGCGCGATGCGCGGAGAGACGTACCGGTCGAGCGGCAGATCGTCGAAGTCCGGCGTCGGCAGCGCGTCGATCGGCAACGGCTCGACGGTCTTGTTGGTGACGACGACGCCGTCCTTCTTCCAGATCACGTTGCCGACGTCGCCGACGTCCTTGCCCGCAGCGACGGCGTTCGCGATGCCGAGCAGCGGCCCTTCGCCTTCGAGCAGCACGATCGAATCGATGACCGAGAACACGGCGCCCGACTTCGCGACCTTCGCACCCGCGTACGCGAGCAGGCCGCCGCCGATGGTGATGTGCACGCCGGGCAGCGCTTGCTTGATCATGCGCGCCAGCGTGAACGCCGGGATGATCATCGAGCCGTACGTGATCGAGATGCCGACGAGGTCGGGCCGCTCGCGCACGATGCGCGGGATCGCGACTTCGCGGAAGTACTCGATGTAGAGGTTCTCGCGTTCGTCGGAGATCGCGGCGAGGACGTCGGGCTCGCGCTCGATCGACCAACGCATCGCGAACGAGTTCGGCGACAGCACCGTCGGGTACCACTCGGCCGAGATCAGCTTGAACGCCTTGTCGAGGCGCTTCACGGCGCGCAGGTATCGGCTGTAGTCGTAGAAGCGATGGGGATCGCGCAACGTGCCGAGCGCGTCGTCGATCCCGTCGACGACCGCATCGGCCGCGAGCGACGCTTCGGTCAGCGTCTTGAACAGGTCCATGCGCTCGAGGTCGAGCGGACGCGTGGTGTCGAACGCGTTCAGTCGCTCCCGCACACGTTCTCGCGCCAGCGCGAGGCGGTCCTTGGACAAGAAGTACTCGAGCGAGTCGAGGTTCATGTCCCATTGATGCGTGTCGGCGAAGCCGTTGGCCTTGAGGTAGGCCGTGAGCGACGGCAGCGCGAGGTACGGCTGCGTGAAGTGCGCCTGCGGCGGGAAGATCAGGAGCGTGCGCATGGCCGGAGTCTACGGACGCCGCGCGCGAGAGGTAGAGTCGGCCGCGCATGGGATCGAACCCCTCGGACGTCCGCACCCTGCTCGGGCCATTCGCGTTCCCGCTGCCCGCGGAGACGCACACCTGCGGATACCTGAAGGACCGCGACGCCACCGACGAGGCCTACGCGGTGCTCCAACTCGCGCCGCTCTCGTACCACGCGCTGATGAATCGGAACTTCCGCCGCGCGGGCCAGGTGCTCTATCGACCCCGCTGTGCCGCGTGCACGCTGTGTCGCCAGATCCGCGTACCGGTGCGCGAGTTCGAGCCCTCGCGCTCGCAGCGTCGATGCCTCGCGCAGAACGCGGACATCCAGCGCCGCATGCGCGAGCCGCACCTCGATCGCGAGAAGCACGAGCTCTACAGCCGCTACTTGCGCGCGCGCCACCCCGGCTCTCCGCAGTCGGCGGACCTCGTCGCGATGCGCTCGTTCCTGTACTCGTCGTGCGTGGCGACGCTCGAACTCGAGTATCGCGACGGCGGCGGCCGACTGCTCGGCGTGTCCGTCGTCGACGCCTGCTCGGAATCGCTGTCCAGCGTCTACCACTACTTCGATCCGGACGAGGGCAAGCGCGGCCTCGGCACGTTCATGATCCTCGCGGCGATCGAGCTCGCGCGGGGACGCGGGATCCCGTGGTACTACCTCGGCTACTGGGTGAAGGGCTGCGAGTCGATGGACTACAAGACCCGCTTCCTGCCTCACGAGGTGCTGGAGCCCGACGGTCGATGGGCTTGCGTCGAGCGCGCGCGGGGTCCGTGATTCGAGCGCGCCGTTCGGTCGAGTCGAGCCGCTCACGTGGCGCGGAGTTCGAGACCTCTTGCTCGCTGTCCCTTCCCTCCGGCGATGCCCGTCCGTACTTTCCTGCGCCGACTACACCGACCGGAGGCATCGATGTCGCAAGGCAAGCAGGAGTGGGGCAGTCGACTGGGCGTGATCCTCGCGGTCGCGGGATCCGCGGTCGGGCTCGGCAACTTCCTCCGATTCCCGGGCAACGTTGCCGCGAACGGTGGCGGCGCGTTCATGGTCCCCTACTTGCTCGCGTTCCTGCTGCTCGGCATCCCGATCGCGTGGGCCGAGTGGACGATGGCGCGCTACGGCGGTGCGAAGGGCTTCCACTCGGCGCCGGGCGTGCTCGGCGTGGTCGGCCGCGGCAAGGTCGCGCGCTACTTCGGCATCATCGGTGTGCTGATCCCGCTCGGCGTGTACTTCTACTACGTGCTGATCGAGAGCTGGTGCCTCGGCTACTGCTGGGAGTACTTGAAGGGCGGCATCGGAGTTCCCACGGGGGCCGACGTCAACGCGCAAGTCGCGGCGTCGAGCGCGCACTTCGCCGAGTTCACGGGCGCCGCGACCGACGGTGCGTTGTTCGACTTCTCCGGTGCGACCGCCGGGGTCCACGAGACCAGCCTGATCTTCTGGATCATCACGTTCGCGGTGAACTTCTTCTTCCTCTACCGCGGACTCTCGAAGGGCATCGAAGCGTTTTGCAAGTGGGCGATGCCCGCGATGGGCGTGGCCGCGATCATCGTGCTCGTGCGCGTGTTGACGATGGACGCGAATCCGCAGCACCCGGATCAGACGATCACGACGGGCCTCGGCTACATGTGGAACCCGGACTGGGAAGCGCTGAAGAACCCGAAGACGTGGCTCGCCGCGGCCGGGCAGATCTTCTTCAGCCTGTCGGTCGGCTTCGGCGTGATCATCAACTACGCCTCGTACTTGAAGCGCAAGGACGACGTCGTGCTGTCGAGCGTGACGTCGAACGCGACCAACGAGCTGTTCGAAGTCGGCTTCGGCGGCCTCATCACGATCCCCGCGGCGTTCCTGTTCATGGGATTGTCGATCTCGGCGTTCCAGGACAGCTCGTTCGGCCTCGGCTTCAAGACGCTGCCGGTCGTGTTCGCGAACATGCCGGGCGGCAACTTCATGGGAGCCATCTGGTTCTTCATGTTGTTCCTGGCCGCGATCACGTCGTCGCTGTCGATGTTGCAGCCGACGCTCGCGTTCCTCGAGGAAGCGCTCGGCCTGAACCGCAAGGTCGGCACGTTCGTGCTGTTGGTCGTCGGCGCTCTCGGCAACCTGTTCGTGCTGTGGCACTCCGAAGGCTTGCGCGCGCTCGACATCATCGACTTCTGGATCGGAACGTTCCTGATCTTCATCCTGGCGACCGTGCAGATCATCTGCTTCGGTTGGGTCTGGGGGATCGAGAAGGGCATCGCCGAAGCTCATCGCGGTGCGCAACTGCGGATCCCTGCGATCTTCCGCTTCATCATGAAGTACGTGTCGCCGGCCTACCTGCTCGTGATCTTCGTGCTGTTCATCGGTTTCAACGTGCTCGACCGCACGGATGACGACGGCAACGTCATCACCGGGTACTGGTCGAAGATCTGGGCCGAGGACAATCAGGTCGAGCGCCTCGCGCTCGGATTGATCAGCCTCGTCGCGATCGGGTTGATCATTGCCACGGCCATCGGCGAGAAGCGATGGCGCGCCCAGGGTCTCGACGTCGACGGACTGAAGCCGCTCGACCCGAACGTGAAGTGAGGAGGACGACCGATGGAATCCATGCTCCACCTCGCGGCCGCCGAGATCAAAGAACCGACGACGGCCGGATGGATCCTGATGATCGGCTCGGTGTCGTTCGTCGTGATTCTGGTCGGTTGGTGCTTCAAGCGCGTGCTGACCGCGGATCCGCCGATCGAGACCGACGTGCCCGCCGGCAAGGGCCCGTGACGCTCCGCGTCGCGCGGGCGTGATCCATGGTCAAGCCGACGCGCCTGAATCTGCGCACGGGAACGAAGTTCCTGCGCGGCGGTCATCCGTGGGTGTTCCGTGACGCGGACGTCCGCGGCCTCGGGCCGCAAAAGAGCGGCACCGTCATCGACGTGTTCGATGCGACCGACAAGCAATTCGTCGGGCGCGGCCTCTACGACGCCGAGTCCGACATCGCCGTGCGCCTGTTCACGTGGGACGAGCGCGAATACGTCGACTTCGACCTCGTGACGACGCGCCTGCGCCGAGCCGCCGCGTGGCGCACGCGCGTGATCGACGCCTCGGCGACCACGGCGATCCGGCTCGTGAACGGCGAGGGCGACGAATTGCCCGGACTCGTGGTCGATGTCTACGCGGGCTTCGGGATCGTGCAGGCCTACACGACCGCGTGGTTGCCCTGGATCCAGCAGATCGTGCGCTTCCTGGTCGACGAGCTCGGCTTGCGTGGCGCGCTGGTGACGAACCGCATCCGCAACGTGCGCGGGGAAGTCGTGCGACAGGGCGCCGACGCCGTGCGCGCCGGCGAACCCTTGCCGTCGCGGATCATCGCGCTCGAGCACGGGCTGCGCTTCGAGGTGCGGCCGGAGTCCGGACAGAAGGGCGGACTGTTCCTCGACCAGCGTGAGAACCGGCGCGCGGTGGCCTCGTGGTGCGCGGATCGGCGCGTGCTGAATCTGTTCGCGTACACCGGGGGCTTCTCGATCCATGCGCTCGCCGCAGGAGCGGCGCACGTCACGAGCCTCGACATCGCGCCGGGACTCGCGCACAGCGTGAACGAGAACCTCACGTTGAACGCGTTGCCCGCGGAGCGGCACGAGTTCGTCGCGGCCGATGCGTTCACGTGGCTCGAGCGACCGCAGCGACCGCGCTTCGACGTCGTCGTCGTCGATCCGCCGTCGCTTGCGACCTCGAAGAAGCAAGTGCCTCAGGCCGAGCAGGCGTACGTGCGGACCTTCGCGGCCGCCGCGCGTGCAGTGGTGGACGACGGCTTGCTCGCGGCGTGCTCATGCACGGCGCAGGTCGGCGAAGAGACGTTCCTCGAATTGGTGGCGCGCGCCATGGACGCCGCCGGCCGCGCGTTCCGCATCGTCGAGGTGCGCGGCTTGCCGCCGGATCATCCGACGCTCGCCGCGCTGCCCGAGAGCCGCTATCTGAAGTGCGCGATCGTGCGCGTGGATCCGCGCTGATTCCGCGCGCTTACTTGCGCGCGCGTTCCTTGGCTTCGTCGGACACGAGGAAGAAGCGCCCGATCGACGCTTCGAACTTCGTGCCGTCGTCGCGCTCCATCGTGTACGAGCCTTCCATCGTGCCCCAGCGTGTTCGCAGCGGGCAGCCGCTCATGTACTGGAACGACTTGCCCGGCGCGATGCGCGGCTGCTTGCCGATCACTCCGGCGCCGCGGACGTCCTCCCGCGTGTTGTTCGCGTCGAGGATCACCCAATGCCGATCCAGCAACTTCGCCGGCGCGTCGCCTTCGTTGGACACGGTGATCGTGTACGCGAAGAAGTACATCGAGTTGTCCGGATCGGACTGCTCGGGGATGTACTCCGCGTGCGCGTGGACGCGGATTCCAAGGGTGAGTTGGTCGGAGTCGGGGGATTGAGCCATGCGGCCAGGAGCTTACCAGCTCGACGGAGCCGCGCTCGATCCGTGCGCACGGGCGGGCGGGCGTCCAGCGGAAGCCTCGACACCTTCGCGATCCTGGGATATCGAAGGGCACTCGCACCCACCCGACCGAGGAGACGTGCATGAACCGTCCGACCGTGACCGTCCGCTTGCTCGATGACCACGGGCGACTCGCCGAGATGTGCGAGGTGGAGAAGGTCTCGAAGACCGACGCGCAATGGCAGGAGCAGCTCACGCCCGAGCAGTACCGCGTGACGCGCGGCAAGGGCACGGAGCGGCCGTTCTGTGGCGCGTTCTTCGATCACCATCAAGACGGCGTGTACTTCTGCGTCTGCTGCGACCTGCCGCTGTTCCGCTCCGACGCGAAGTTCGACTCGGGCACGGGCTGGCCGAGTTTCTTCATGCCGATCGCGCGCGAGAACATCGGCGGGATCTCCGACACCAGTCACGGCATGGTCCGCACCGAGATCGTCTGCCGTCGGTGTGACGCGCATCTCGGCCACGTGTTCGAGGACGGGCCGCACCCGACCGGATTGCGGTTTTGCATGAACTCCGAGTCGTTGCGATTCGTGCCCGACGCCAAGCCGCCGCGCGCCGCCGTGGAAACGCGGTTCGCGACGTTCGGCGCCGGCTGCTTCTGGGGAGTCGAGGAGACGTTCCGGCAGATCGCTGGCGTCGTCGACACGGCTGCCGGCTACGAGGGTGGTCACGTCGAACGACCGACCTACAAGGGACGTCTGCTCCGACGAAACCGGACACGCCGAAGTCGTGCAAGTCGAGTACGACCCGCGCACCGTGAGCTTCGATCGATTGCTCGACGTGTTCTTCGCGAACCACGATCCGACGCAACTGAACCGGCAGGGCCCCGACGAAGGCTCGCAGTACCGATCGGCCGTGTTCGTCCGCGACGACTCCGAGCGAGGCACCGTCGAGCAGAAGATCGAACACCTCGACAAGACCGGACGATTCCGCAAGCGGATCGCGACGACGATCGAGCCGCACACCACGTTCTGGCGCGCCGAGGAGTACCACCAGCGCTACTTGGACAAGCGCGGGATGGGCAGCTGCCACTCGTAGGGAATCCGTCGCTCCCCGGCGCGGGCCCGTTCAGCGAGCGTTCAGGATCGCGAGCAGTTGATCGCCGTACTTCTCGAGCTTGTGCGGGCCGACGCCGGAGATCGCGCCGAGCTCGGCCCTTGTGCTCGGGCGTGCGATGACCAGAGCGTCGAGCACCCTGTTCGAGAACACGACGAACGCGGGCTGTTCTTCGGCTTGGGCCTGCTGCCAGCGCCATTCGCGCAAGCGCTCGCGCAGAGCCGCGTGCTCGGGAGTCGATGGAACCGTCTCGATCGCCGGGCGTGGCGTCGTGGGCACTTCGGGCCCTCCGGACGCGATCGTCGTCGTCGCCGCGTGAAGCCGTTCTCGGTGTGACGCAGCCGGCGCTCCGCGGCTTCCACCGAGGTCGGCGTCCGGCAATGCGGCGCGACTCTCGAGGACTTCGCGGCCGAACTCGGTCAGCGCGACGAGCGGGTACTCGCCGCCCTCGATGCACAGCAGATCGAGCGCGATGAGCTCGACGAACAACAGCTCCACGCCGCGCGCGCCCAACGCCCGCAGCGCGCCGTACTCGCGCGCGCGATCGAGCCCACCGTCGAGGACGCCGCGACTGCGCGAACCGAGCAAGGTGTCGATCAAGCGCCGGCGGCCGTAGCGAGCGTCGAACGTGCGCACCAAGGACAGTGCGGCGCGGACGTGGTCGGCCTCGCGGCCGGTCAGTGGTCGTCGCGCGCCTTGGCGTTGGCACGCGCCGCAGTGGCCGCACGGGCCGTGCGTGCCGGGACCGGCGAAATGCTCGACGAGATACGCGCGCAGGCATCGCGCGCGTTCCGCATACCCGAGCATCTGATCGAGGCGCAGGCGCTCGCGCCGCGCGCGCTCTTGCGTGAGCGCGTGATCGATCGACTTGTCCTCGAGCAAGCGCGCCACGCGCAAGTCGCCTTCGAGTCCGCGGGCGATCACGCCGTTCTCTTCGAGGATCCGCAGCGCGGAGTCGATCGAGCGCGGATGCGTGTCGGGTGGGACGCGCGCGGCGTGTTGCGTGTCGACCAGCGTCGCTTGCCGTCCGGCCGCGACGAAGCCCGCTTTCACGGCGTCGATCACTTCCGCACTCGGATACGCCGTCTCGATGAAGAAGCGCTGCAGCGATGCGTCGCTCGGGTGATACAGCAGCGCGCACCGCGCGGGGGCGCCGTCGCGTCCCGCGCGGCCGGCTTCCTGCGTGTAGGCCTCGATCGATCCGGGCAGGTCGAGGTGGACGACCGCGCGCAGGTCGGCGCGATCGATGCCCATGCCGAACGCATTGGTCGCGACGACGATCGGAAGCGCTCCGCTGGCGAAGCGTTCGTGGACCGAGCGACGCTCCGTGTCGCTCATGCCGGCGTGGTAGCACCCCGTCTTCAATCCTCGCGCGGCGAGCCAGGCGGCGGTCTCGACCGTGCTCTTGCGCGTCGCGGCGTAGACGATGCCGGTCCCCGCGGCGCGCAACTCTTCGAGCGCGCGCACGAGCTTGTCGTCCTTGCGTTCGGCGCGCTCGACGACGAACTCGAGGTTCTCGCGTTCGAACCCGCGCACCAACACCAGCGGATGGCGCAGGTCGAGATTCGCTTCGATCTGCGCGCGGACCTCGGCCGTCGCCGTCGCCGTCAGTGCGAGGATCGGCGGGCGACCGAGCGCACGCGCGGCTGCCGCGAGCCGTAGGTAGTCCGGGCGGAAATCATGGCCCCACTCGCTGATGCAATGGGCCTCGTCGACGGCGAACAGCGCGGGCTTGAAGCCCTCCAGCACCTTCATGAAGCGCGGCGATTTGAAGCGCTCGGGTGCGACGAAGAGCAGTCGCAATTGGCCGGCACGGAACGCCATCAGCCGTCGGATCTGTTCGTCGGGGGTCTGCGTGCTGTTCACGAACGCGGCCGGGATCGAGCGGGCCCTGAGCCGGTCGCATTGGTCCTTCATCAACGCGATCAGCGGCGAGACCACGAGAACGGGGCCGGAGAACACGAGGGCCGGCAGCGCGTACCCGAGCGACTTCCCGGACCCGGTCGGCATGACCGCAAGGACGTCCTGTCCGGCGAGGACTCCCCGGATCATCTCCTCCTGCCCGGCGCGGAAGCTGGGCAGGCCGAAGCGTTCGGTGAGCACGCGATCGAGGGCGGGGGACTCGGACGGTTGCATGAGGAGCGTTTGTTCCAGGTGCTTCGCTTCGATTCAAGCGTTCGCCACAATCAGTCGCCCATTCCGTTCCAAGGTTTCCGCTCGATGTCCGATCGTTCGTCGCCGCGTCCGTCGCGCTCACTCCGATCCCGCGTGTTCCTCGCGATCGCGGCGCCCTTGCTCGCGCTTTGCATCGCCGAGGTCATCGTCCGCGTCGCGGGATTGGCGATGCCCGCCGGGCTCGTGGTCGTGCGCCCGGGTGAGCAACCTGGCACCGTCAGCGTCCATGCGCTCGGGATCCAGGCCGAGACGCCGCGTGCGACTCCGCCGTTCCCCGCGCGCAAGAACCCCGGCGCGTACCGCATCGTGTTCTTCGGTGAATCGGCGGCGGCGGGCTTCCCGTACCTGCCGAAGTCGACGCCCGTGCGGTGGCTCCGCTTGCGGATCCAGAAGTTGCTGCCGCAGCGCGAAGTCGAAGTGATCGACGCGACCATTTCGGGCATCAACAGCGATTGGATCGTGGCGGTCGCGCGCGAGATGCTCGCGTACGAGCCCGACCTGTTCATCGTCTACCCCGGCAACAACGAGTTCCTCGATCCGTACGTCGAGCGCCGCGCGAACTCGAACCGCGTCGCGTTGCGCGAGTTCATCCGTCGCTCCGCGTTCGTCCGCATGCTGCATGACTGGTCGAAGAGCTCGGCGATCGACGCGCAGTTCTCGCCGCCGCTGTATCCGGCAGGCATCGACGACGCGCCGCTCGGCGAGACGCGCGACCGCGTGCTGGACGCGTTCGCGGACAACATGGACACGTTGGCGCGCGAGGCGCAGTCGGCGGGCGTGAAGGTCATGTTCGTGCGGCCAGCGGTCGCGCTGCGCGGTTGGTCGCCGCGCGGATCGGTGTTCACGCGCGTCCTCGACAGCGCGACGAAGGATCGCATGCGCACGCTCGTGAACGGCGGCACCGTCGCGATGCGTGACGACGACTACGTCGAGGCCGCCGATCAGTTCACGCAGGCCGCTGCGATCGATCCGAACGTCGCGCTGCTCGTGTTCCGCCAAGCCGAGCTCGCCGAGAAGCAAGGCGATGCGGCGCTCGCGTATTCGCTCTATCGCCGTGCGCTCGACCTCGACGATCGGCCGAACCGCGTCGGTCTCAGCGTGGCGTCGCGGCTGCAAGCCGTCGCCGAGCGCGATGGGGCGTATTGGTTCGACTCGCACGAGGCGTTCGAGAAGTACTCGAAGGACGGGATCGTCGGGTCGGACCTCGTCATCGACCACTGCCACCTGTCGGTCGAGGGCCAGTACCGGCTGTCGACGGAGCTGCTGTTGAAGCTGTCGCAGATCGACTTGCCGGTCCCGATGAACGACTGGAAGTTCGACCTCGATCTCAGTTACACGGCGTGCCTCGACGAGCTCGGCATCGAGCTGGTCACGGCGCTGTTGCCCGAACTGCAGATCGGCTTCGCCGCGGTGGTGGCGGCGATGAACGAGCCGAACGCCGAGCAGCGTCTCGAGCACTTGGCGCGCGCCCGCGACCGCTTCGACACGGTGCTGCGCAACATCCCGAACCAGGCGCGCGCGATGATCGGGCGCGGGCTCGTGCGCGCCGCACGCGGTGATGTCGAGAACGCGTTGCGCGACTTCGACCAAGCCGTCGCCGTCGAGCCCGGCGCGGTCCGCGAACTGCAGGAGTCATTGGCGCGGTTCGGGGTGTTCCAGACCATCCTCGACGGAGCGGGGCTGGAGGTGGTCGACGGCAAGGTCACGCGTCGCCGTGGTCCGTGATCGGACGTTGGAAGATGGAACGCCGCGAGCCGTCGTTGCGGGAGTTCTGTACGTCGAGGCTGGCGCGAGGATCGAGCCGAGCTAACTCTCCGGCCGGCGCTGGCGCGTGCCGGCGTTACACTCCGGCCGCACGTCGGTAGGAAAGCGGGCGCGCTCGGGGGCAGGCCATGAACGACGATCACGACACCGGGGCGCAATCGACGTCCCAGGGCCAGGATGCGTCGGCCAGGGCGTACCCCTGCGATCGCTGCGGCGAGGCGATGTACGAGTTCCACTGTCGGATCATCTGTCCGCGCTGTGGTTATCAGCGCGACTGTTCCGATCCGTGAGAGGGCTCGGGAGAACGCGAATCGTTCCGATGGAACCACGTTCCATGCTTCGACAGGTGTCGCGAGGCGGCGGCAGCCGCTGCCGCACGCACGAGGCACGGTCGTCGGCGCCGAGCAGTGTCGAATCGTCCGTGGATCGGGCGGCTGCCGCCGCCTTTGGCACCTCGTGGGTTCGGCCGTGAAGTGATCCCTCGAAGTGAGGGATGTCGTCGCGGCCTCTGAAAGTGTGCATGGCGTCGATCGACCTGAACCACACGACCGGACTCGTTCCGATCTTCCCGTTGCCCGAGATGGCCTTGCTGCCGGGCGAGTTGATGCCGCTGTACATCTTCGAGCCGCGCTATCGGCGCATGCTCGATGATGCGTTGTCGGGTGATCGCTTGATCGCCATGGCTCGGTTCGAGCCGGGGTGGGAAGGCAGCTACTACGGCAATCCCGACGTGAAGAAGATCATGGGGCTCGGCACGGTCGTCGCGCATCATGCGCAACCCGATGGCGGGTCGGAGATCGTGTTGAAGGGGCTCGCGCGCGTGACGTTGCTCGAGGTGGTGCGCGAGATGCCGTATCGCCTCGGTCGCGTCGACACGATGCCCGAGGCGGTTTCCGATCCGGCGAAGCTGAAGCATCTGACGGCCGAGATCTTCGGGATGCTCGAGACGCTGTGCGGGCAACAGGACCTTCCGTTCGCCGATGCGGAATGCTCGGGGCTGCCGCTCGAGGAATTGCCGGGCCGGCTCGTTCCCTTGTTGCAATACGACTCGGAGACGAAGCACAAGCTGCTGTCGTGCGACGACCTGGTCTGTCGGCTCGAAGTCGTCTTGAAGGGGCTGAAGTCACGCGAGCGCCAAGTGCGCATCGCGAAGCTGTTGCGCGGCCGGGTGCCGCCGGCGGATCCGAAGCTCAACTAGCGCTCGGGCCGCTGGGCCGGATGGTGCTGACCATCCATGCAGGCGGGGGAACTCGCTTGTGTAGTGCGGAGGCTCCGCCTCCGCGGGCCCGCACCCCCTTCGCTCGACCGCTTCGCGGTCGAGCGACCCAAGGGAAGGCCCTACAAGCGAGCTGACCATCTCTTGGGAATCCCATCCGCCCTTGGGCCGCTCGGACGACTTCACGCGAAGGGACGTCGGGAACAGGGGTCGGCCGCGGCCGCTCAAAGCCGCAGGGGTGGCTTGCTGAGCTTGCGACTCACGACCCCTGTCCATTTCGCCCCGGGTGACGTACTGACGGGACTCGTACAGCGGATCGCCACAGCTGCGGCGGGCAAGTGAGCGGCCGCAGCCGACCCCTGTTCCCGACGTCCCTTGGCGACGGAGTGGTTTCCTCTGACGAGCGCGCGGCCTGAAACCGGGGAGGAGTGACGGTTCTCGCTCCGCGCCATGGTTCGGCGGAGGTTGGGCGCGTTCAGCGTTTGGACGCGATCGCGCAAGTCGTGGATCATTTGCGATGTAAGGCGCGTGCGATTGCCGCCGGCAATCGCACGCGGGTACCCGCGTCGAGTTGCCGGCGGTGATCGCGCGCTGGCCTGCCGCCTGACCCTTGCCCCTGGCGCCACAGGCTCCCTCGCCGCTGAATCGCGCTCCAACCCTTCGACACGATCGCGCAAGTCCTTGGGCCGCCGTGGTGTAGCCCGAACGCGATTGCCGCCGGCAATCGCGTTCGGGCTTGGGCCTTGGTGGGGCTCTGGTTGCGTCGGGGCCCGACCGCTGTGGAAAGTTCGATTCCCTGAAAGCCCGCGAACGGTTCCACTCCTCGTATGGGCTGGCCGCGAGCGCCGGCAAGCCATCGGGTCGAGCAGGAGTTTGTCCTGAAACGTCTTCCGAGCGATGGTCCATCGGAACCCGCGACCGCGGATCCTGACGCATTGGGTGTGCGTTCGGTGCTCGTCGGCGATGTGGCCGCGTTCGGCTTGGTCGTCGAACGGAATCACGCATCGGTGCTGCGTGTGCTGACCGGCATCCTCGGTGATCGCCATCTGGCCGAGGACGTGGCTCAAGAGGTTTGGCTGCTCGTGTATCGCAAGCTCGACGGGTTCCAGTTCCGTTCACGCTTCTCGACCTGGCTGTACCGGGTCGCGGTGCGCGAGGCGAACTCGGCCAAGAACCGCATGCGACGGTTCCTGGCTCGACACTCGATCTCGACCGAGCGCGTGGATCGCGCGCACGACGAACCTGCCGTCGACACTTCCGGTCGCGAGGACGTGCTGCGCGCATTGGCTTGGCTGTCCGTCCCCGAACGCACCGCCTTCACGTTGTTCGTCGAAGGGCTGAGTTACGAGGAAATCGCGCGAGCACTCGGCTGGCCCGAGGGCACGGTCGCGACCCGCATCAAGCGCGCTCGCGAGAAACTCACGAGCGTGCTCGAACACGAACCGATGATCGAACGCCGTGATGGCGGCTCGCCGCGCACGAGCGGTTCTCGCCGTGGTGACGCGACGACAGCGACGGAGATTCCCCGATGAGCGACCAGCGGCCAGGAGTTCGACGCGATGCGGATCGCAGCGACGTCGATGCGATCGTTCGAGCAGCCCTCGAATCGAGCGTTCCCGCTCCGACCGTGGCGTTGCTCGCGCGGATCGGCGGTCGTTCGCCGCGCGTCCTGGCCGACGCCGCCGCGGCGGTCGTGGCTCGTCGCGTCGCTCTCGCGGCCACGGTCGTGTTCGGCGCGTTGTCGTTCGCGGGACGCGACGCGACGCACGAGGACGCGGTCGTGAGCGGCACCGAATCGTCGTTGTTCGCTTGGATCGTCCCGGCGGAGAGCGAGCTCGAAGCCCGTGCTCCCGGCGAGACGCTGGTCGCCGAACTGTTCGCGACGGAGGTCCCCGAATGAAGTCCGTCGTTTGGGTCGGGGTCGCGCTCGCCGTGACGTTCGGCATCGGTTGGCAATCGTCGCGACTCGTCGCGCACGACGGGACGCCGAGCGAACATGGCCGCGGCAATCGCGGCGGCGAACGGTCGCGGCGCTTCGAAGGCCCGCTCGGTCCGCCTCAGCATTTCCTCGACGAGCTCGGCCTCGACGACGCACAGCGCGCGCGGATCGACACGTTGATCGCGGAGAGCGCCGCGGCGATGGACGCTCACGAGGATTCGATGCGCGAGCTCATGGATCGCACGCGCGAGCAAGTCCTCGCGGTGTTGACTGCGCAACAGCGCGAACGCCTCGACGCGATGATCGAGGAAGTGTTCGCGAAGCGCCGCCGCGAACGCGTCGAGAGCGACCTGGCGTGGTTCGCGAAGAACACGGCGTTGTCGAGCACGGCGCTGGCGGACGTCGAGCGCGTGCTCACCGACTACGAGAACGGCAAGAGCGCGCTGTTCCAGCCCAAGTGTGCGGACGGCAAGCCCTCGAACCTGCGCCCCGACGATGCCGCGATCGACGCCGCGATCGACGCATTGCGCCGCACACGCGACGAGCGGATGGGCGCGATCGTCGACGCTCCGACGCTCGAGCGCTTCAGAACCGAGTCTTCGCGTTCCCGTCGCGGATTCGGCGGCCCCTCGGGCGGCCCGCCGCGCGGAGCGCCTTCGGATCACCACGTCCCCGATCACCACGCCAAGGAGTCGCCTCGATGATCTCTCTCGTTCCGTTCGTGCTCGCCTGCGTCACGGCGCAGGACCCCGCGGTGGCAGCCCCCGTCGTCGATGCCAAGGCCGAACTCGTCACGCTGTGCACCTCGTTCGCGAAGGCGAACAGCTACGCGTTCGAGTTGGTCAGTGAAGGCACCGGCGGACCCGGCGGCGGTGGCCGCGGCCGGCGCGGCGGCGAGGGCGCGGCGGACGCTCCCCCGGCCCCGCGGCCGCCCGTCGTGACGAAGGCGCGCTTCCAGAACGGGCAGCCGCTGCACCTCACGCAAGGGGAACTCGACGCGTTCCTGCTCGGCGAGACCTTGGCGGTCAAGAACGCCGACGGGACCTTCGAGAAACTCGATCGCGAGTCGATGCGCGGTCGCGGCTTCCGCCCCGGCCGCGTTCCGCGCGAGGAAGGCGGCGCCACTCCGCCTGCCGGCGGTGCGGAAGCGCCGAAGGCCGAGGGCGGAGCTCCGCCGCAGGGAGAGGGTGCCGGCGCCCCGCCGGAACCAGGACAGGGCCGTCCCGAAGGCGCGCGCGCCGAGGGCGGCCCGCCGCGCGATGGACGCGGGGGCTTCGCGATGATGGGCCTGCTCCAAATTCGCGCGCCGCACGAACTCGCCGAGCAAGTCGGCGGCGGCGTCGACACGGTCACGAAGTCCGAGCGCGACGGCAAGGTCGTCTACTCGGGCAAGCTCACGCAGGCTGCGATCGACGTGCTGATGCCGATGGGCGGCATGCGCGGCATGCGCGGCGGCGATGACGCCGAGATGCCCGAGCGCACCGCGTCGGGCACGTTCGAGATCGTCGTCGGCGCGCAGGGCGCGATCGAGACGATCCTGCTCGACACGCAGATGTCGATGTCGTTCGGCGAGCGCACGATGGATCGCAAGTCGAAGTCGACCTACACGATCACCGATCTCGACAAGGTCGAGGTCACCGTCCCCGAGGCCGCCAAGGCCATGTTCGAGGTTTGATCCCCATGAAGTCATTGCTCCTCGCTTCCAGTCTCGCCGCCGTCGCTGGTGGTGCCGTCGGTGGATTCGTGGTGACCGGCTCCGCGCCGGCGACCCACGAGATCGCCGCGGCCGGTCCCGACGACGTCGTCGAACTGAAAGCTCTCGCGGACGTCCTGCGCACCAACGAGGACTTGCGCGTGCGTCTCGACGTGCTCGAGAGTCGACCGTTCGCGAACACGACGCCCGAGCGCGTCGCGACCGCCGACATCGACGCGCCCTCGAAGCAGCTCGAGCCCGAACTGCGCGAACTCGTGTCGTCGTTGCGCGATCCCGATGCGCCGCTGCCGGACACGTTCCGCCAGGAAATCGCCAGCGTGATCGCGGACGTCAAGGCGAAGGAAGAGAAGGCGCGTGAGGAGGAGCGTGCGAAGCGCGATCAAGAGCGCTTCGAGCAACGCATGACCCAGATCACGACCGAGTTGAAGCTGACTCCGTATCAGTCCAACGAGATGCGCAAGACACTCACCGCCGAAGAGAAGAAGCGCGACGAGCTGCGCGCGAAGATGTTCGACGGCGGCGGCGACTTCCAATCGATGCGCGAGACGTTCGACAAGTTGCGCACCGATACGAAAACCGAACTGGCGAAGTACCTGACGAACGAGCAGATCACGACCTACGACGAGAAGTTCGGCAACACGTTCGGTCGCGGCGGTCGCGGGCCGGGCGGGTTCGGCGGCTTCGGTCGTGGGCCGGGCGGCGGTGGCGGTCAGACCGGCGGCAACAACCAGAACAACTGAATCGACGCAGGGAGCGCCGGCCGACGGACGAAGCCGCCGTGAACCACGGCTGTGGAGTCACCGGAACAGGCCGGCTGGCGCTCCCTGTGCTTTCGATCGAATCGAGAAAGGGCTCCGTTCCGGAACACCCCCGCGAGTGAACCGCGGACCTCCGGTCGACCCCGATGTCGCGCGACCTTCGAAGCGCGACGCGGGTTCTCTCCGCAGCACTCCTCCTCCCCTCGGCTCCGCAAGGGCCGTTCGGGACGGTCTCGCGAGATCCTCGCGGTGCTGGAACGGCGCCTGATATGGCGCGGAGCGGCGCCGCGCGCTCCGCGCCATTCCTTTGCACCTCGATCCGTCCCGGCCCGGGACGCTCGGGAACGGCCGCGGGTAGCATGCCCGGCTTCCTCATGCGCCGGAGTTCGCGATGACCGCGAAGACGACGAAGCCCCTGACGCTCGGGCACAGCCCCGATCCCGACGACGCGTTCATGTTCTACGCGCTCGCCGGCCAGCCCAAGATCGACACCGAAGGCCTGGCCTTCGAGCACGTGTTGGCCGACATCCAGACCTGCAACGAACGCGCCGAGCGCAGCGAGCTCGACATCACGGCGCTGTCGCTGCACGGCTACACGTACGTCGCCGACAAGTACAAGATGACGACCTGTGGCGCGTCGGTGGGGGACGGCTACGGACCGTTGCTGGTGTCGAAGACGGCCCGGACGCGTGAGCAATTGCGCGACGTGCCGATCGCGGTGCCCGGCGCGCGGACCACGGCGTATCTCGCGCTGAAGCTGTACTTCCCGCAGGCGAAGACCAAGTCGATGGCGTTCGACGCCATCCTCGACGCGGTCGCCGCCGGCACCGAAGACGTCGGCTTGCTGATCCACGAGGGCCAGCTCACGTGGGGCGATTACGGCGTGCACAAGGTCGAAGACCTCGGCGCATGGTGGAAGCGCGAAACCACGTTGCCGTTGCCGCTCGGCATCAACGCGGTGCGGCGTGATCTGCCCGACGAACTGCAGCGCAAGGTCCAACGCGTGCTGCACCGATCCATCGAGTACGGACTCGAGCACCGCAAGGAGGCCCTGGCCTACGCCAAGGGTTTCGGTCGCGGCATCGACGACGCGCGCAACGACCGCTTCGTGGGCATGTACGTCAACGACTTCACGCTCGACCTCGGCGACCGGGGGCGCAAGGGCGTGACGACGCTGCTGCAGCGCGCCGCGGCGGCCGGGCTCGTGCGAGCCGACGTGCCGCTCGATTTCGTGACCTGAAGTTTCGCGGCCAGGACAGCCGACGAATGGCGGCTTCCTTCGTCCGAAAATCGGAGTCCACGATTCCGTCATCGCTGCGGCCGGCTGCGAACCGCGCAGGCTTCGTCCGATCGACTCACCGACTCTTTCCATGGAGTCGCCTCGTCGATCCTCCTCGCCTGCGCACTTCTCGCTCGGCCTCGCGGCATGACAGAATCGTGGACTCCGATTTGGGGCTCTGCTAGAACCTCCGCCTTCTTTGGCGGCACGTGTCCGGTTGCCGAGGTAGCTCAACGGTAGAGCACCGCTTTCGTAAAGCGGGGGTTGAGGGTTCAAATCCCTTCCTCGGCTCCACTTAAAACCGGTCCGACGACGCGGCGCCCGCCGCTCGCCGGAGCCCATGCGCCGCCATGGGAGAAGCCATGAGCGTCGAAGCTCCCGACTACCGCGATGCCGAACTCGTCATCCGCCTGTACGAGCTACGCCGCGAACCGGTCATGCGCGCGTCGCGCGACGCGATGAACGCGAAGTTCCTGCCGCGGACCGCGGACGAGTGCATCGCGGTCACGAAGCCCGACCATCCCCACAATGCCGCGTTCCGCCAAGTCTCCACGTACTGGGAGATGGTCTACGGCATGGCCCACCACAAGATCGCGCACGCCGAGTACCTGGTCGAGAACGCCGCGGAAGGACTGCTGCTGTTCGCGAAGATCGCTCCGCACCTCGAGACCTTGCGGACGAACGTGTCGCGTACGGTGTTCCAGCACGCGGAATGGGTCGCGCAGAACACGGCGATCGGACGCTTGCGCTTCGAGCAGTTCACGAAGCGCATCGCGGCACAACTCGCCGCGAAGTGACGCGAGCGACCGCGCGGCTTCAGCGGAAGCGGTGTTCGACGACGTCGAACCCGAAGTCGAGCACCGATCCGCTCGCGAACACGGCTTGTTCGAACAGCGTGACGTCGAGCAATCCAGGCAAGTTCGGCACGCCCGTCGAGACTTCGACGATGCCGATCCCGGACGCGGTCGTCGGGACGATCCCGACGACGAGCGGATCCAGTGCGAGCGGTGGACCGACGCGCATTCCCTGACCGAAACCGGCGCCGTTCGCCGAAGTGCCGACGAGCAGCGCGGTCAGCGCGTTCGACGGACCACGGAATCGCAGCTTCAGCGAGTCACCGAGCGCGCTCGGGTTCTCCGAGAGATGCAGAGCGCGGTCGTACGCTTCGTCGATGCCGATGTCCGGGAGCGCGAGTCCCACGAGCGACGGATGGCCCGGCCGCGGATCGCCGTCCGCATCGACCGCGGGCAGCGTCGCGACGAAGCTGCCCGCATCGATCGCGGGCGATCCCGGCGCGAGGTGGAAATCGCCGTGGAACGCGTCGACGAACGTTGGATCCGCGCACAGGTTGGTCGGAATCGTGCACAGCGCGCCCATCGGACTCATGCACGACTGGACCACCCAATGGGTCGGGTTGAACCACGGCAAGTCGGCGCCGTTCTCGAGGAACGCGCAATTCGTCACGACGTGTTGCGCGAAGCCGCCGCTGCTCAGTGCTTCCGTGATCGCGCCGAGCTTCGGCGGCTGCGCCGGCAGACCGTTGCGATAGAAGACGCAGCACTCGACGACGTTCGACACTTGCCCGCCACCGCTCGCGGCCACGCGGATGCCTTGAGCCGCGCAATGATCGAATGCGGTGTTGCGTGCCAAGCTCGAGATCAACGCGGCCGGAGCGCCCGCCGTCAACTCGAGGCCGCGCATGCCCGAACTCACGGTGCATCGCTCGACGACGACGTCCACGAGTGCGCTGCCACTCGCGTCGACCGAGCACGCGAATTGTCCTGCGGCGAGGCGTGAGCCCGACACCAGCACACTCGCGCCGCCGTCGACGACGTTGACCACGATCGCGCGCGAGCCGGACAGTTCGCAGCCCTCGACTTCGAGCTGCAGGATGTCCTCGCTCGACACGGTTGCGCGCACGCAGCGATCGAACGTGTCCATCGCGACGTCGACGAAGCGCGCGTGCGTCGACCCGCTGGGGACGTCGAACAGCATCGTCGTCGTGAGGGCTTGCTTCGCGATCAAGGCCTGCAACGGTTTCAGGCCCGTGATCGTCGTGTCGGGAACCAAGACCAGCGGGAATACCTCGCCGCTGGCTTCCGAGTAGGTACCCGGCAGCAGTCGCAGATCCGCGGCGCTCCCGGGTTGGATCTGTGCGAGCGCGAAGGTCAGCGTTCGCACTGGCTGCGCGAGCGATCCGTTGCCGACGACGTCGACACCGCCCACCGGGTCCACATGGATCGTCTGTGTTCCGCCCGTGAATGCGAGCGCGAGTGTGATCCAGCACGAAGCGAACATCGAGGGACCTCCGGCGCAGGGAGCGCGAGTGTACGCGGCGACCGCAGGTCAACGCGCGCGCGTCAATGCCACGGTCGTCCGTCCAGGCTGCACACGAACGCGCTGATCCGCGATCCCGAAGCCGCAGACCACGACGTCGATCCCGTCGGGCGGACAAGGGACGCGCACGATGCCCGTCGCATCCGCGGTGGCGCGAACTCCGAACCCCGCGCGCACGCCGACGAGCGCGGGCATCTCTCCGTCGATGGAGAATTGGATCGTCGCCCACTCGATCGCGGAGAGTTCGAACGCGAGCGGCACGATCGCTCCCGGTTCGAGCCGAGTCCGTTGCGATGCGAGCGTCGCGCGCGTGGCGCGCGACACGAGATCCACGCGGACGTCGCCGCGCATCGCCACGTCGACCCGGTGCGAAGGCGAGTGGACGATCGACTCGACCGCGCGCTCCGAGGCATCGTCGACGCGGGTCATGCGCAGCGCGAACCACTCGGGTGCCACACCGTCGGGAATCGCGATCCGAGTCTCCAGTCGCGCGGCTCGATCCATCACGATCGTGATCGGCTCGGGACTCGGCACAGCCGTGACGGAGCGAGTCGCGTGCCCCGGACTCGTGAACCGCACCGTCGAAGGTGCGCGTGAGCACGCGATGCGGAAGCTCCCTGTGCATCCATGCGCGATGCGTGACTCATCGGAGCATCCCGTCGATCGCGACGTCGCGTCCACGGTGACCCACGAGAAGGCGATCGGCGCGCCGCGATCGTCGACGACTCGGCCCGCCATCACGCCGGCCTCGACCGCCAAGCGGATCGTGAGGGGCTGCTCCTCGGTGCCGACGTCGCCGGCGACGGGAAGCGGCACCGAGTGGATCCACCACGGCGCCCCCTCGCGCGGGAGGACGAACTCGAGGGCATCAGGGACCCGAATCGTCCGCGGCGTCCGGGCCGTCACGCGCACGATCCCGTTCTCGTCGGAGGTCAAGCGCGAGGCGCTAGGGAGTCGCGCAGTCCCAGCCGTTGGCGGCGCGGGCAGCGGGTAGGGAAACGCCAGCCGCGGCACTCCGGCATGAGGGGCGGAAACGCGACTCAGGTCGAGGACGAACCGCGGACCAGGATCGAGATCGAGCAGCGTGGACAGAACGTCGTCGGGGGCGAGGTCGAACTCGACTCCGCGAACCGGCGTCCCGTCGGGCGCCTCGACGCGGATCACGAGAGGGTGATCGAGAGCACCCTCGCGGAGTTCGCCCGCCACATTCGTGAGCAAGACCATCCCAAGAACGATCGCCCATCCGACCACGGCTACCTCCCCAACGAACTCGGTCCGAGTCAGCGTCGACGAACAGCTATCGCCTGGATTCCCCCGAGTGACGAGCGGTGCGCGAATGAGGGAGTCCACCCCCGCGGGACCAGCACGACGGGAGACCCGGGCTACGCCGCGGTGGGCCATGGACTTGCGCGATCGAGTCGAAGGGTTGGAGTGCGGTTTGCCGCCGAACTCACGCCAAGCGCGCTTTAGGCCGTGAACGTGAACGGGACTCTGGAAAACGCCGACGGCGGCGCGGGGCCCGGGGGCGACGGGGGCAAGGGTGAAGCGGCGGACCGCGTGCGATGACCGGCGGTCATCCGACGCGGGTACCCGCGTGCGATTGCCGGCGGCAATCGCACGCGCTTTACATGGCGAGTGCTCCACGACTTGCGCGATCGCGTCCAAACGCTGAACGTGCCCAACCTCCGCCGAACCATGGCGCGGAGCGAGAACCGTCACTCTTCCCCGGTTTCAGGCCGCACGCCCGTCAGCCAGAAACCACTCCGTCGCCAAGGGACGTCGTGACCTGCTCTCGCAGCGGCCGTTCAGCAGCCCGCCGCAGCTGTGGCGATCCGCTGTACAGATCCCGTCAGCAAGGCAGCCGGACAAGAGAAGACAGGGGTCGTCAGTCTCGCGGTCAGCAAGCCACCCCTGCGCCCCTGTGAGAAGGCGAGCGGCCGCGGCCGACCCCTGTTCACGGCGTCCCTTCGCGTGAAGTCCCCGAGCGGCCCGGCCGAAGGCCGCTGCCCGAGCTAGAACGCTTCATTCCCCCCGAAGCTGCCCTCGATCACCACGGTCTCCTTCGTCCCGTCCTCGTGGGTCACGCGATAGCGCGCGGACAGGCGACCGCTGACGAGCCCGTCTTGCAGCACGAGCTTCGTGATCCGGTAGCGCACGACCTTGACCACGTCGCCCGCGTTCTCGTCCTGGTAGGCCTGCTTGAATCCGGGCTTCAACTCCGCGACCCACTCGCCGCTCGTGCCCTTTTGCGTCAGCGTTCCGTCGAACGCGAAGTCGTCGATGACGAGCGAGCACGTCTTCGCGTCGATGTCGTAGTCGAGCCAGCCGACGAACGAGATCGCCTCGGCCTTCCCGTTCACGCGTTGGATCGCAGTGCCGACGAGGTCGAACGATCCGACCGGCTCGATTTCGCGCGAGGTCAACGGCGCTGTCAGCATCGCGAAGGTCAGCGTGACGACGGCCAAAGTGCGCGTGAGCATGGGTTCATCCGTGGGGGACGCCGAACCCTGTCCCACGATCGTGCGCCGGGCAAGTCGCGCGACCAAAGTCTCGCGTCGGATCAGCGCAGTTTTTCCAGCACGACGACGTGTTCGCCGTGTGCGTACACGCCCGTGACGGGCGGGTAGCCGTCGGCTTCGCAGGTCAACGACGCCGTACGGCGCGGGATCGCGAAACGAATGACGCCGTTCGCCGACACCGGCAGCGAGCGATCGGCATCGAGCGTGCGCGCCCGAGTCGGCAGTCCCTTGTTCCCGATCCCGATCGTCACGGCTTCGGACTCGCTGGACGTCATGGCCGCGCCTTCGATGGGCTCGCCGCGATCGTCGACGACACGCCCGCAGACCATCCATTCGTCGCGCACGAGGCGAATCGCACCGAGGTCGGTCGTGCCCGATTCCACCGCCGCGTCGACCGGCAGTCGCGCGATCCAGCACGCGCCGAACGGGTGATGGACCTCGATTCGCAGCGCAAAGCGATCGAGTTGCCGGATTCGATCGACGACGTTCGGGGACGAGCGTGGGTCGAACGGTACGGCAACCGACATCGCGCCGTCCGCATCGGTCCTGATCGACGTGACGCGCGCATCGTCCGGTTTGCGCACTTTCGCGAACCAATCCTCGAACAGGCACGTGAGCTTTGCGCCGGGATCGATCGGCACGAGATCGACGTCGGTGTTCCGGATCGGCTCGTTGCCCGGCGACAGCAGCGTCGCGACCAGTCGCGGCGCGGGCTGCAGCACGAGCACCGCATGCGATCCCGGATCGAGCTGCGCGCGTGGGGATCGAGCCTCGCCGAGGCCAGCGCGCACATGCACTCGCCCGTTCCATTCGTCGTCGATCGGCACGAGGACACGATCACCGGCACGCGCGAACGCGGTCGACGCCACGTGCTCCTCGCGCGTTCCGTCGTCGAACGCGAGCATCAGATCCTGGGAGCGTACGGAGCGTCCATCGATGGTGCGGACGTCGAGTTCAGCGAACGCGATGGCGCCCACGTCGATCCGGGCCGGCGTCCCTTGCGCCCCGCGGATCTCCAACGCGCGGGTCAGAAACGGAAGCCGTGCGAAGACCGTGCAGCCGAGATCGTCCGCGCCGCGCCCTCGTCTCGGCGCGAGCACCCACGTCGCGGTTCCATCCGGACCCGAGACGGTCGACGTACTCCGCAGCGCGTCGCGCTCGGCCTTCTCCGACGGCGGCTGCACCGATCGCGTCCGCCGACTCCATTCGATCGGGATGTTCGCGACCGGCTGTCCGGCCGAGTCGACCGTCGTCACGACGACCCGCTTCCCATCCCCGGGATGCGTCTCGTCGACGAGGAGGAGCACTCCCGCGAGGAACGCGGCGACGACGAGCATGATCCGTCCTCCGACGACCGTTCCGATCTTCGGCTACGCCGCCGCGTCGCCGGCCGATGAACCGAATTCTCGATCGCGGTCGGATTCTCCGCGCCCGTCCTGTCCCGTCACCGCTTGCGCACGAGGCGCGTCACGCGGCCGGTCTTGTTCCAGTCCATCACGTACAGATTGCCGTCGGCGTCCCAACGGATGCCGTGCGGCGACATGAACTCGCCGGGCTTCCACTGCTCCCTCGGCACGTCGAACTGCGCGCGCAACTCCGGCTTCGCGTTGTCGCCGATGTGCGCGATCACGTCGAAGTCGCGATCCAGGATCGTGACGCGGCCCTCGAGATCCGCGATCGCGAGATCGCCGTCCTTCTCGTCGATCGCGCAGGGCCGGCGCACGTCACAGCGGATCGCACGCAGCGATTTGCCGGAGAGATCGAACTCCTGCAGACAGTGGTTCTCGCGGTCGCAGACCAGCAATGTCGGTGGATCGTTGCGCGTGTCGATCCACAGACCGTGGCACGTGCGCATCAGCCCAGGCGCGTCGCCGAAGCCACCGAACGAGGACAGGTAGGTTCCGTCCTTCGCGTAGCGGTGGATGTACGACTTGCCATAGCCGTCCGCGACGAAGACGGTGCCGTCGTGCGCGACGGCGACGCTGGTGGGGTGGTATTCGCCCGCGCCAGCGTAGAGCTTGCTCGCCTCGGGCCACGGCAGTTCGAGTTTCACCGTGCCGTCGAGCGCGACCTTGTACGTCGCGTGCTTGCCGAGGTGCGCGAACCAGATGAACTCGACGCCGTCCTCGACCACGACCTTCACGTCGTGGATCCCGGCGCCGAGGTCGTCGCAAAGCGTGCGTCGCGTCTTGCGCTCGGCGTCGAGCACGATCAGCGAGCGGTCGGCATCGGTGCTGAACACCATGGACCCATCGCGCAAGAACGCGATGCCGCCGTGCGTGCTGCCGAGTTCGCGATCGGCGTCGACCGTGAACTCCGTGTCCCAGGTGTACACGTGGTGCTGCGCGCCGACGGTGACGGCGGCGGGCGTCGTCGGCGGATCCGACAGCAACGACGACGCGAGAACGAGGACTGCGATCATCGGAACTCCTTCACGGGTTCATCTGCGGACGTGGTTCTGGAGCCGGCGTACGTCCGTCTGCGCGGCCACGGGATCGAAACCACCGACTTGGTCGATGAAGAACTGAACGGGCCCGAATCGACTGTCGCGCGCGATCTCGACGCACGCACCATACGCGCGGATGGCGCTCGCCAGCGCGACCGCGGCCGCGTCGAAGTCGCCGGTCCGCTCGAGCTGATCCGACAGGAACACGTGCGCGTCGACGTAGTTCGGCTCGTACGCGATCGCTCGACGCGCCTGCTCGATGGCTTCGTCGGTCCTGCCGAGGAAGGAAAGCAGCCGCGCTCGGCCCAGTCGCGTCTCGACGTCGAGCGGGTCGATCGCGAGCGCCTTCTCCATGTGGCCCTGGGCGTCGTCCATGAGCTTGTGTTCGGCCGGCACCTTCAACTTCAAGTGGAGCGTCACGATCGCGCGCGCGGACACGAGCCACGGTTCGGGATCGAGGGGATTCAGAGCGGCGACTTCGCCGGCGAGGGTGCCGAGGTTCTGCACGATCATCGGATCGAGCGTGAGGTCGAAGACGTAGAGCAGCGCCTCGATCGCTCGCTTGCGCGGAACGGTGTCGAGCGGCGTGATCGAACTCGCCTCGCTGAACTCGACGAACGCAAGGCGCGGATCCGCCGCTGCCAGCGCCGCGTCGCCGGCGATCAGATGTCGACTCGCGAGCGCCGAGGCGATCCCGGGGACGGGCAACGCGAGGACGACGAGCAGCAGGAGACCCGACACGAGGCGCGGTGCGCGAACACCGCCGGTCGACGGCGCACGCCGCTCGGATTCGGCGCGCACGAGCGCGACCAACGCGAGCAGCGTGCTCATCATCACGGTGCTCTGCGAGAGTCCGTCGACCTGCGCGTGGAGCCACAGCAACGTCGCGCCGGCGAACGCACCGATGGCCAGCGGGCTCGTTTCGCGGAAGCGGCGCACGCCGCGGCGCAGGAAGGCCACGACGAACAGCAGGACGCCGCAGCCACCGATCCAACCGGTCTCGAGCGCGGAGCCGAGGAACACGTTGTGCACGAGGCCGACCTCGCGCCGACGATGCAGGTACGACGGTTCGGACTCGTCGAAGGCTCTCTTGCTGAAGTGGAACTTGTTCATGCCCGGTCCGATGCCGAGCGGATGCTCCGCGATGTTCTCGAGCGCGACGCGGTAGTAGAAGCGCCGCGGGTAGACCTGATTCGTGTCGCTCGCGAGCAGGCGCGTGCGCAGCGGATTGGGCACGACGAACACTGCGGCCGTCACCGCGCACACGAGCAGGCCGGTGCGGACGAAGCCCAAGCGCGTCTTGCCGACGAGCACCACCAGCACCAGCGCGACGAAGAACATCACGCCGGCCTTCGATCCGGTCGCGACCAGCAACGGGGCGAGCGCGAGCGCGGCGAGCAGGACCTTGTGCATGCCGCCCTTCGAGAGCAGCCAGCTCGGCACGAACACCAACGTCCACGACAGCACGAACGACGCGAAGAAGTTCGGGTTGAACGCGCGACTCGTCAGTCGGTCGTGGTCACCGAGCGCGAAGTCGATGATCGCGTGCGTGACGTGGACGATCGCCGCGAGCGCGCCGATGCGCATCGCAGCTCGTGCGAACGAGCCGTCGTCGCGGCGCAGATGCCCGAGGAGTCCGAGGTGGATCGTCGCGAACACGACGAGCTGCGTGAGGCGAACGATGCACGTCCAGCGATCGACGACGACCTGAGGTCCCCAGATCGACAGCGCTGCGCCACCGAAGAACAGCGCGAGGCCGGCCTCATCGAGTCCGAACGGACGCCGCGGTGCGCCTCGGCGGAGATGTTCGATCAGCAGTGGAGCTGCGATCAGGATCGCGGCCAACGCTCCGAGCGCCGGCACGGCGTGGGGCGCGATCGTCGTCGTGATCGGTAGCGCGATCCACGCGACCACCAACCCCGCCAAGCCGATGCGGTGCGACGGAGTCTTTGCAGAGGCTCGAAGGGTCGGCGGCGAGGCGGTGGTCACGGCAGCGGTGCGAACGCGCGACGATCAGGGATACGCCTTCACCAGCTTGCCGTCCTTGTCCTTCACGATCAGGGCGGTCGGGGCCTCGCCACCGAGCAACAGCGCGCGATCGTTGCCCTTGAAATCCGACAGCGTGATGCTGGCCGCGCGGTCGCCGCTCGTCCGCATGCGAATCCGCGACGGACCGCCGTGGTCGCGCATGCCGATCTCGACGCCGTTCGCGATCGACGCGCTCAGCTCGAGGCACGGCCGGCCCATCGAATCGGACAAGTGGATACCGGACGAATCCGCTGTCGCGCCGATGGCGACGGCCGGGATACGCGAGGGCTCCTTGCCGCCGACCGGCACGTAGAGACCGATCGCGGGTCCGGCGGCGCTCGACGCCATGACGATCGTGCTGAAGCCGTTGTCGTCGACGATCTCGAGACTCTTCGCCTTCAGTGCCGTCGGTGCGTTCTGCGCGTGTGTGAACGCGAACAGCGTGGTCGCGGCGAGGACGCACGCGCACGTCGCGAACGCGCGCTGGAGGAGGGCGTGACGGCGTTCGAGCGCGGCCATGCGTTGCGTGAGTTCGGCGACGAGGGTGTTGGCGTCCATGGGTGCGCTCCTAGGGCGAACGGGGGTGGCGGAGGGAGAACGGCGCGGGAGTGTATCAGCCGATCCGCACCGATCGGTGGCCGCCGTGCACCATCGCGGAGGCCGCGGATCCGCGTGGCTCCGCGTCGCAGCCGATCCGCGCGTGGCAAACGTTCAGACTTCGCGCGATCCGCTCGCTGGCGCGTCCTTCGAGTCGTCGCGCGGCGACTCGTCGTCCTCGACCGGATCTTGCGGCACCAGCAACACGTCGCGCAGCGGAGCGAGTTCCTCGCGTGACCACGCTCCGTCGCCGTCGCGATCGAGACGTTCGAGCACTCTGCGCATGCGCGGGCCACGGCTCTGCGGCAGTTCGTCGACGGTGAGCTTGCCGTCGCCGTCGGTGTCGCTGCGATCGAACAGCGAGCCGACGTCGTTGCCGCGCTCGAGCGTCGGATCACCGAAGTTCGGCCGTTCGACGTCGAACGCTTCGAGCACGAGATCGAGCATGCGCTCTTCGTCGCGGCCGAGGTTCGCGGTCGCTTGGCGCACGATGACGAGACCGTGCTCGCGCACGATCAGCATGCGTTGCCCGCCGGCGCCGGCGGCTTGCACCACTCCCGCGCGCGGCAGCCAGAACGTCATCCCGTAGCGGCGATTGGCTGGGGTCGGCACGAAGCACTCGTCGAGCAGTTGCGACGCCACGAGCTGCCGCTCTCCGACCCGCCCTCGATCGAGGACGAACTGCCCGAACTTCGCCCACTCCCGCGCCGTGAGCTTCGCGCCACTCGGGAGTTGCGGGTGCCCGGCGCGGTCGTGTCGCCAATCGACGATGCGCATCCCGATCGGATCGAGGAAACGACGGCGCATGTACTGCAGCGGATCCTCGCCCTGCCCGTCGGCTCCGCGCAGCTTGCGGCGCAGCAATTCGCCGAACACGTAGAACGGCGCCGGCCCGTAGCGGAACTTAGCGCCCGGCTCCGCGAACGTCGGTTGCGTCAACGCCACGGCGTACTTGTCGTCGAACTTCGGCCCGTCGAGCGAGCCGGCCGCGGTGTCGATGCCCGAGACCAGCGACAGCAACTGGCGCACGGTGATGCGGGACTTGTGCGGATCGTCCTTCCACTCGGTGATGGTCTCCGCGACCGCTTCGTCGAGCGACGTCAAATGGCCGTCCTCGACCAGGCAGACCGCGGCGACGCCGCAGAAGCTCTTCGTGCCGCTGGCCAGGAACCAGGCATCGTCGGCGTCGCGCCGTGGCGCGTAGCGTTCGAACACGACTTGGCCGTGGGATTGCACCAAGAAGGCCAAGCCGCCGTGCTCGGCCGAGAGTGCCGCCGCCTGCTCGAGCAGTTGCTCGCGCCGCGCCGCGGCGGGCTCGCGCTCGAGCCCGTCCTGCGCCGAAGCGCCGCCGGCGTCGACGGAGACGGCGAACAGCGTTCCGACCACCAACCACGTGCGCATCGCTGCCTCCGAATCCCGAGTCGACGTACCAGCCGCGTCGCGTCGTACCGCGCACGGAACCGTGCGCATGCAGCGACGTGGCGGTCGAACGTTCACTTCAGCATCAGCTTCACCAGCAATTCGTTGAAGCGCGACGGGTCCGCGAGCGGTTCACCGCGCGCGAGCAGCGCTTGGCCGAACAACAGTTCGCACGCCTCGGCGAATCCCGTGGCGTCCGCGCCGCGGCGCTGTTCGAGCGCCTGGATCAACGCGTGGCGTGGATTCAGTTCGAGCACCACGGTCGCGTCGGGGACGTCCTGATGCGCCTCGCGCATGCGACGCACGAGGTGCGGCGAGAGGTCGTGCTCGCCGTAGACGACCGCGGCCGGACTGGCGTCGAGGCGATTCGTGAAGCGGACCTCGGAGACCGGCGTCGGCTGGGCCGCCAACGCGGACTTGACCGCGTCGGGCAGTTCCTTCAGTTCCGATTCCTTCTCCTCGCGCTCCTTCTTCTCGGCGTCGTCCTCGAGTTCGATGGTGCCCTTGTCGAGCGGGCGCAGCGGCTTGCCTTCGAACGACTCGAGGCGCGACAGCGCGAACTCGTCGACCGCGTCGACGAGCAGAAGGACTTCGAAGCCCTTCTTCGTCGCGGCTTCCAGCACGGGCAGGCGCTCGAGCGCCGCGCGCGTCTCGCCGCTGACGTAGTAGAGCTCGCGCTGCTTCACTGGCAGGCGCTCGATGATCTCGTGCAGGGACGCAGGGGTCTTGTCCTTGGTCGTCGCGAACAGGCAGATCTTCGCCACGTCTTGGCGCAAGTCGTCGTCGGCGTAGATGCCTTCCTTCAGCGTCGCGCCGAACTCGGCGAAGAAGTCCACGTACTTCGCGCGATCGTTCTCGAGCAACTTCGCCAACGACTCGACCACGCGCTTCGTCAGGCGGTTGCGGATCGGTTTGAGTTGGCGTGCGTGCTGCAGCGTTTCGCGCGAGACGTTCAGCGGCAGGTCGGCCGAATCGACGAGGCCGCGCACGAAGCGCAGCCACGGCGGCAGCAGCTCTTCGCACTCGGACATGATCAGCACGCGCTTCACGTAGAGCGCGAGGCGCGAGCGCGGCTTCTCCGGTTCGAACAGCGTCGGCGCGCGCTTCGTCGGCAGATACATCAGCGCCGTGTACTCGAACGTGCCTTCGGCGCGGAAGTGGATCGACTCGAGCGGCTCGTCCATCGCGTGCGAGAGATGGCGGTAGAACTCGGTGTGCTCCTCCGCCTTGACCTCGGCCGGCGGCCGCGTCCACAGCGGTTTCATCGAGTTCAGCGTGACCACCTCGCGCTCACCTTCCTTGCGCTCGACCTCGAGTTCGATCGGATACGCGATGAAGTCCGAGTGGCGCTTGACCACGCTGCGCAGCGTCCATTCCTGCGTGAAGTCCTGCGGATCGTCCTCGTCCTCGGGCAGCGGCTTCAGATGCAGCGTGATGCGCGTGCCGCGCGCGAGTCCGCCGGCGGCCTCGATCGTGAACGTGCCGTCGCCCTTCGAGCGCCAACGCACGCCGGCGACTTCACCGGCCTTGCGCGTCTCGACCACGACCTCGTCGGCCACCATGAACGCCGAGTAGAACCCGACGCCGAACTGACCGATCAGCTCCGGCAGGGCACCCTCGGGCGCGGTTTCGCCGGACTTCGTGCTGTGGACGTGTTCGAGGAACGAACGCGTTCCGGAGCGAGCGATCGTGCCGAGGTTGGCCACGACCTCGTCGCGGTCCATGCCGATGCCGGTATCGATCACGGTCAACGTGCGCGCGCTCGCGTCGCGTTCGAGGCGGATGACGAGGCGCTCGTCGCCCTCCATCCACTGCGGCTTCGTCAGCGCGGCGAACCGCAGCTTGTCGAGGGCGTCGCTGGCGTTCGAGATCAGCTCGCGCAGGAAGATCTCGCGGTTCTTGTACAGCGAGTGGATCATCAGCCGCAGCAGTTCGCGGGTCTCGGCTTGGAACTCGTGCGTTTCGGCGTGCTCTCCCATCGCGGTGCTCTCCGGATCGATGCGGGACGAAGGAATCGAGGCGACCCGCCACGCCGCCCTGCGATCGGGGGCGCGCGGTCGAACGCGGAATGCTACCGTCCGCGACCATGAGTCCATTCCTACGGCGCTGGTTCAAAGCCGATCGATCCGACGACACGAAACGTCTCACGGCGCTCGAGCACGAAGCCGAGCAGTTGCGGCGTGAGCTGGCCGAGAACTCGTTCTTGATGAATCAATGGCGCGAGGAGCTCACGCGCGCGCGCCGGGTTCTCCAACCACATCGACGACGCCGTCAGCGATCGCGTCGGTCATCTGTTGACCGAGTTGGCGCCGATGTTGGCGGCGATCGCGGGACTCGCGCGCGATGCCGGTGCTTGGCGCGACGCGGACATGGGCGACGTCACGGCGTGGGTCGAGCGCACCGAACAGGTGTTGCGCAAGTACGGCGTGGAGACGATGGCCGCGCCCGGTGCCGAGGTCGCGTTCGACGCGGCTTGGCACGAGTGCGTCGCGGGTCGTGCGAGCGCGGGTGCGCCGGTTCGCGTGAGGACGCCCGCGTACGCGTATCAAGGGCGAGTGCTGGTGAAGGCCGCGGTGGCCGCGCTTCCGCAGAATCCCTGAATCGCACGACGGAACGCTGTCGGCGACGGGCCGTGGTCGACTCGATAGACTCCGCCACCCCGTGCGTTCGGCGCGCGCCGAGCGAACCCGAGCGGGCGACGTCCGCACTCGAGAAAGGCCCTGGGTCCCGCCGATGTCCGAGCCCGTGCTGATCGCCGACTCGTTGACGGTGCGCTACGGCAAGCGTGTCGCCGTCGATCGGCTGTCGGTGTCGTTCTCCGGCGGATGTCTCGGCTTGCTCGGGCAAAACGGCGCCGGCAAGTCGTCGTTCTTGCGCGCCGCGCTCGGACTCGTGAAGCCGGCGTCGGGTCGCGCGGTCCTGCTCGGCCTCGAGGCCGCTCGCGAGGGCAAGCGCGTGCGGCGCAACGTCGGCTACATGCCCGAACGCGAGTGCCACATCCCCGGACTCACGGGCGTCGAATTCGTGTCGTACTGCGGCCGCCTGGCCGGACTCTCGGTCGCCGACGCGCGCCGGCGCTCGCACGAGATGCTCGCGTACGTGGGGCTGCGCGACGAGCGCTATCGCAAGGTCGACGATTACTCGCGCGGCATGAAACAGCGCGCGAAGCTCGCGGCGGCGTTGGTCCACGATCCCGCGTTGTTGTTCCTCGACGAACCCACGAACGGTCTCGACCCGCGTTCGCGCCGCGAGTTCCTCGCGACCGTGCAAGACCTCACGCGCAACAAGAACATCCACGTCGTGCTGTCGTCGCACTTGCTGCAAGACGTCGAGAGCGTCGCCAACGACGTGCTGGTCCTCGATCGCGGGCAAGTGCGCGCGTCCGGCCCGATCCAGAGCCTGCTCGCGCGCGACGCCGGCGGCTTCGCGATCAAGGTCGCCGGCGAGTGGGAGCCGTTCCAGCGCGTGCTCGAGCAAGCCGGGCACCTCGTCCATCGCGACGCGAGGCATCAGTGGATCGTGCGACCCGCGAGTGGGGCGGCGCCGCTGTCCGTGCCTGCATTGTTCGCGCTCGCGCGCAGCTCGCGGACGCTGCTGCGCGAGGTCGTGCCCGAAGAAGAGACGCTGGAGGATCTGTTCATGCGCGCTCTGAGTGCGCCCGCTGCCGGAACTCCCGCCGCGCCGAGTCCGACGCCGGTCGCGGAGCCGCGCTGATGCCGATCTACGACCAGAGCTATCGGCACATCGACAGCGTCAAGCAGCCGCCGCGCTTCGTTTGGCTGGCGATGATCGGTGTCGGCGTCCGCCTGTTCTTCCGCGACAAGCGTCGTCTGTTCCCCGGAGTGCTCAGTCTCATCCCGTTCGCGGTCGGGCTGATCGGTGTGCTGTTGCCGTTCCTGCTGCCGCAGGGCGTGAACACCAACGAGTTCGGCGGCTTGGCGCTGAAGTCCGGCGTCGACGGATCGACGATCTACTCGTTCCTGACGTTCCACACCGAGTGGCTCGCGATCTTCCTCTACGCGCTGCTCGCCGGCGCCGGCTTGGTCACGAACGACCTGAAGGCGAACGCGCTCGAGTTGTACTTCTCGCGACCGCTGACGCTGACCGACTACTACCTCGGCAAGCTCGGCACCGTGCTCTGGGTGATGTCGTTCTTCACGCTGTGGCCGAGCGTCCTGCTGTGGGTCCTCGACCTTTCGGTCAGCTCCGCTCCCGATCGCCTGTGGACGCAGTTGCCGCTGTTGCCGCGCATCGTCGCCGCTGCGTCGTTGGCGACGTTGCCGTACGCGATGTTGGTGCTCGCGGTCTCCGCAGTGGCCCGCTCGCAACGACTCGCCGTCGTCGGCTTCGCGGCGATCGTCGGAGTGACCCAGATCCTCGGCAACGACGACTTCGCGGCGATGTTCGAGAACGATGCGCTGCAGCTCATCGCCTTGCGTGACTGCATCGATCGCGTCGTGTTCGAAGTGCTGGGCGTCGTGCCCACCGGATCGACGTTCGGCATCCTGGACACCTCCGAACCGCTGAGTGCGTTCGGATGGACGGCGCCCGCCGTCGTCGTGGTCGGGTGGATGCTGCTGAGCTTGCTCGTGTTCTATCGGCGCGTGCGAGCGATCGAGATCGTCGCGACCTGACGTGAGGCGCGCGCGCGCCGCGTGCTCACGGCCCGACGACGAGCGTCGGGCACGACGACGATCGCCAGCCGTTCGCGCTCCCGGGCTCCTGGACGATCGCTTGCAGGAAGAACGGCGCGACGAGAGTGCCGCCGGGCGGGATCGTGCCCAAGGACGTCCACCAACCATTCGGCGGGACGAGCCCGATCGGGATGATGCTGAGGAACGGCGTGAGGCCGACGCAGATCGTGCCGAACGGCGATGCGAACGACCCGGTCGCGACGTCGATGAACAAGAACGCCGGCTCGGACGGCATGGCTTGCAACTTCAGCGTGAACGGCGAGCCGTACTTGCCGGTGCTGTCGATCGTGAGGGCGCCGACTTGCGCGGCCTTGACGCTGAGCGTGCCCGAGTTCGCGCCGGCGATGCCGTCCGCGAGCGGGCTGCCGATCGCGAAGTCGGGTCGACCATCGGCATTGATGTCACCGACGTCGGCCACGAGGCCACCGATCCCTTCGTGAGGGACCGCGCCTTGGAACACGTAGAGCGGCGTGAACGCACCCCCGCGGACGACCAGGACCGAGCCGGCGCCGGTGTTGCCGTTGACTTGCGCGTCCGGCGACGCGACCGCGAACTCGCCACGGCTGTCCGCATCGAGGTCCGCGAGTCCGGCGACGACGCTGCCGAGTCGATCGCCGGCCGCCAAGCCGTCGATCGTGGTCAGGATCGCGCCGCCGGCGCCGCTCAGCACGTAGGCGCGACCGGCGAGCGAAAGGCCGGCCGGCGCCGCACCCGGGGCCCCGACGACGACGTCGCCGAGGCCGTCCTGGTTCAGATCCAAAGTGGAGTCGACGGCGAACCCGACCGACTCCCCGGCGATCGGCCCGTCGAAGGTCCACACGGCGGAGCCCGAAACCGGATCGACGGCGCGCACGCGTCCGGCGCCCGAGCCCGCGATCGAATCGAAGCCAGGGCTTCCGATCAGGAGATCCCGCTTGCCGTCGCCGTTGAGGTCGGAGATCGCCGCGAGCCCGGTGCCCAAGGCGTCGAACGCAGCCATCCCGAGGAACGTGCGGATCGTCGCACCCGATCCTCCGTCGATCACGAAGACGGCTCCGGCGGTCGCGCCGCTGATCGCGTTGAAACCCGGCGCGGCGACGGCGAGGTCGAGCGTCCCGTTCCCGTTGACGTCGTCGAGGCTCGCGACCGACTCGCCGAAGCGCGCGTTCGTACTCGGCCCAGGGATCGTCCCGAGCGGTGCGAACGTGAAGCCGTTCAGGATGCGGACGGCTCCGGTCTGCAGACCGCCGCCGGCGCCGGGGACTCCCACGGCGACTTCCGGCACACCATCGCCAGTCACGTCGCCGAGGCTCGCCAGCGAAGAGCCGAACCGCTCGAGCGCGACCGACCCCGGAATCGTCGTCAGGCGGACCCCGTTGGCGCCCGAGACGACGGCGATCTCGCCCGCGTTCGTCGCACCCGACGGTGAAGAATTCGGCGCACCGACCAGCAGATCGGGGACCAAGTCCCCGTTCACGTCGGCAACCCGCAGGACGCACGCGCCGAACAAGTCGCCAGCGGCGAGCCCCTCGTTGGCCAACAGCGTGGCCTGCGCGGCGGACTCGGACGTGCCGAGGCTCGCAGCGAGGACCAACGGAAGCCAAACGGCTCGGTTCCGGTCCATGTTCAAGATCGCCCGTTGCCGACGTGCGTGAGTTCGCCCCCGGTTGCGGGTTCGAGGCGGCGCGTGCCCTGAAACCCGTTGGCGGTGCCGACGAGGAATCAGAGCGGGATGCCGTACCGGCGAGATCGAGGGACTCCGGCAGGAGTGCCCCGAAGGTACGATGCCGCGGCCGACCGGGCAAGTCGAGCGCTGCGCTTGGTGGCGTCCCCGGCCCTGTCCAACCTCTCGAGGATCAGGAACCGCGCGTGGTCGAACCGATCGAATTACGGTCTGCGTCGAAGTGGTACGGACCGGTCATCGGCCTCAACGACGTCACTCTGAAGATCAAACCTGGGGTCACCGGGCTGCTCGGCCCGAACGGCGCCGGCAAGACCACGTTGATCCGACTCGTCACGGGTCAGGCCGAGCCGAGTGCCGGCGAAGTCCTCGTCTACGGCGAGCCCGTGTTCCGCAAGCCGAACGTGCTGGTGCGCCTCGGCTGCTGCCCGGACGTCGAGGCGATCGACGAGGAGTCGACCGGATTCGAGTTCGTGCGCTCGTACGCGTGGCTGTCGGGCTTTTCGCGTGCCGCAGCGCGGGCCCGCGCGGACGCGCTGCTTTCGCGCGTCGGGATGAGCGAGGCCGCGCATCGCCCGATCGGCTCGTATTCGAAGGGCATGCGGCAGCGCGTGAAGCTCGCGCAGGCGCTCGTGCTCGAGCCGGACATCCTCGTGCTCGACGAGCCGTTGAACGGCATGGATCCTCTGGCGCGGCGCGAGACGATCGAGTTCGTGCGCAAGCTCGGCGTCGAAGGCAAGACCGTGTTGGTCTCGAGCCACGTGCTGCATGAGGTCGAGGCGATGACGGACTCGATCGCGCTGATGCATCACGGTCGCGTGCTCGCGGAGGGCAAGGTCCACGAGATCCGCAACCTCCTGAAGGGTTACCCGCACCAGATCGCGATCGAGAGCTCGGATCCGCACAAAGTGGCGCGCCGCGTGATGGACAGCGATCACGTGGTCGGCCTGCGCTTCGAGGATCGCGAGTTGCGCATCGAGACACGCGATGCCGAAGCGCTGTACCTCGCGATCGAGGGGCTGGTGTTGGACGAGGGCATCGACATCGTGCGCATGTCGACGCGTGACGACTCGCTCGAGGCCGTGTTCGACTACTTGGTGAGGTGATCGTGGCCGTCGACGGAGTCGTTCCGCTCTCGTTCCTGTCCGCGGCACTGCGCGTCGGCGCGCTCGGGCCGTTGCGGCTGTTGCGCGGTCGCCGACTCGTGTTGGTGCTGCTGCTGGTCGCGGTGCCGTTGATCGTCGCCGGCTTCGCGTGGATGGTGCGGCCGCGCGTGCTCGGCGTGAACAACTTCGTGAACTTCGTCGCGCTGTTCGATCTCAGCCTGCTGTTGCCGCTGGTGGCGATGCTGCTGTCGGCCGGTGCGATCGGCGACGATCTCGAGAACGGCACGCTGCTCTACCTGCGGCTGCGGCCGATGGCGCGCGCGGCGATCATCGCGGGCCGCTGGCTCGGTTGTTCGATCGCGTGCTGCGTGTTGTTCGTGCCGGCGACGATCGGGCTCTACGTGTTGCAGGCGAGCGCACGGCATCCCGATCTGTTGGTCGACGAGAGCGGCGTGTTGCTCGCGGCGTGCGGGATCGTGGTGCTGGCGATCCTCGCGTACACGGCGCTGTTCCTCGTGTTCGCGGTGGTGTTCTTCCGCGCGATGTTGTTCGGGCTGTTCCTGGTGGTGGGGTGGGAAACGGCGGTGTTGATCCTGCCGAACAAGGCCGCGCTGTACACGGTCGGCTTCCACTCGCGCGCACTGATGTCGCAAGCGACGCTCGAGGGCTCGCGCGTGCACGCGATCGTCGATCCGTTCCGCGAAGTCGGCCTGTTGCCGACGGTGGGCTCGTCGATCGCGGGACTGCTCGTCGCGACGGTCGTGCTGGTCGCGTTCGCGGGTTCGATCTTCGGCCGCAAGGAATTCTTGGCGACGCAGAAAGAAGGGTGACGCTCGGGCCGCTGGGCCCTACGCCTGCTCGGGCGTCGAGGCGAGGTGGGGGAACGAAGTTCCCCCACACCCCCTCGTTCGACCGCTCGCGGTCGAACGACCAAAGGGGGGCTTCACAAACGAGCAAAGCCCCCCTTTGGGAACCCCGCGCCCTTGAGTCGCGCGTGAGACTTCACGCGAGGGACGTCGAGAACGGGCTCTCGCTGCGGCCATTCAAAGCCGCAGGGGTGGCTTCTCGACGGCGTGATTCGCGACCCTTGTGGATCTCGCCCCAGGTGACGTACTGACGAGACGCGTAGAGCGGATCGCCACAGCTGCGGCGGGCTGCTGAATGGCCGCAGCGAGAGCCCGTTCTCGACGTCCCTAGGCGACGGAGTGGTTTCCTCGGGCGCGCGCGAGCTTGAACCCGAGGGAGAACTTCGGGTCGCGCTTCGCGCTCCGCGGTGGCGATTGAAGGAGTGGGGACAGAGCAGATGAGGGGACTGTCCCCACCCGAGCTCCACGGCCATGACGGGGACGGAGGCGCGTCTGTCCCCGGTCTGTCCCCCGGCGGCAACCTTGTCCGGGCGCCACGCATTCACCAGGCGCGAGCTCCGCTCGCGGTACGAAAAGCGAAGCGCCCCCGCGTTCAATCCCGTGCAGTCCCGCGCCAGTCCCTCGCGGTCCCTCCTCCCTAAACCGTCCTCCGTCCGCCCTGACGCGGGACTCGGAACTCCGCGGGTACTGGCTTGCCCTCGATGGCGTCGGCTGCGAACTCTCCGAGCTTCGGGCCGAACTTGAACGCGTGGCCGCTGCCGCAGCCTGCGACGACGATCGGGCGCGGGCCCTCGATGCGGTCGAAGACGAAGTCGCCGTCCTCGGACATGGTGTAGAGGCACGTGCGGACTTGTGTGGGGTGTCGTTCGAGGAACGGGATGCGTTCGCTCACGAAGGTCGCAATGGTCTCGACGTCTTCCGGCGGAGCTTCGCGCGAGCCGTCGGGATCGACCGTGCGACCTGGGCGATGGCAGGCGACCTTGAACAGGCCTTCGGGCGATTCGGGAAAGCCGTAGAAGCCCTTGGTCGCGAGATCGAACGACCAGAACGGCCATTGCCGCGGGGCATTGGCGCCGGCTCGCGCGCGGAACAGGAGTTCGACTTGGAGGGATGGGGTGACGTTCATGCGCAGTGCTGGGGCGAGGCGCGCGACCCATGCTCCGGCCGCGATGACGACCGCGTCGGCGTCGAGGGCTTCGACCGACGCGATGCGCGTGTGCGTGTGGAGGGTCGCACCGTGGGCCCGTGCTCGATGCGCGAGTGCTTCGAGGGCCGCGATCGGGTCGAGCCAGCCCGCGATGACGTCGTGGATGGCGCCGTCGACGCCGGTGAGGTCGAAGTTCGGCAGAAGCGTTGCGGCGATGGCGACGTCGACGCGGCGCGGTGGGTCGGCCGACCGCGCCAGAGCATCGAGGCTGTCCTGCTCGAAGCTGCCGGGGGCGAGGTGCGTGGACAGGCCGACGTAGCCGGTCTCGCGATAGATCGTGGTGCCCGTTGCGCGTTCGAGCGCGCGCCACGCATCGCGGGCTTGCACCGCGAGTGGGCCGTAGCGCTTCGTCATCGGGCCGTACGTCCGACGCAAGGCCTTCGAGACGTCGTTGCTCGCGGCGCGCTCGGCCGGGATGGCGTCGGCCTCGAACAGTTCGACGCGATGGCCGCGGCGCGCGAGCTCGAGCGCGCTCGCAAGTCCGAACACGCCCGCGCCGATGATGGCGATGCGCATGGAGTCCTCGACGGTGCAGGCCTGGTGGCTCGCGCACGATAGGATGCCGCGCCCGTTTCGTCGAAGCGGTGTCCGCAGGTTCCACCAAGCCCGATCCGGAGTCGCGCGTGTCAGCGAGTGCAGAGGCGTGGTTGTCCGAGTTGGTGCGCGATCTGGGTGTGGGCTCCGATCGGGTCGTCGAGGTCGCTGCCGGGGCCGCGGCTCCCACACGCGGGGCTCTGCTCGTCGTCGATGCCGGCGACCGTCACGCGAGTGATGCCGGTCTCGCGAGTGCCGTGCTCGAATCCGCACGCGGTGGGCTCTCGCCCGAAGGGCACGTGCTCGTGCTCGGGCATCACATCGAGGACGCTCCGCAGCTCTGCGCGTTGCGCAACGCGCTGTGGCCACATCTGCACGTCGTGCGCGCCTATCGCATGAAGCGCGGTGAGCCCGTCCAGCGCATCGAGCTCGGTGGATCGACGCGTCTGCCGCACCTCGCGACCGCCGATGGCTTCGCGTTGTTGGCCTTGGAACGACTGGTGGCGATGTCGCCGGCGACGACGGCGCAGAAGTTCGACAAGAACGCAGCCGGTTGGAACGGAGTGCCGGGCGCGCCCGACTACGGGCATTTCCGCTGGATGCGCAAGTTGCTGGCCGTGCTCGGCAGACCGCGCCCCGGTGAAGTCACACTCGATGCGGGGTCCGGCGCGGGGTGGGTCGGGATCGAAGCCGCGAAGATGGGCGCCGTGGTGTCGTCGTTCGACCCGAGCCCCGAGATGGTCAAGTTCGTGCTCTCGAACGCCGCGAGCGAAGGCGTGAAGGTCAACGGTCGCGTCGGCTTCTGCGAGAAGCCGCCGTTCGACGGCCCCTTCGACCTGGTGCTGAACTCCGGCGTGATCTCGTTCTCGCCCGACGCCGACGTGTTCCTCGACGGTCTGTGCGGCGTGGTGAAGCCCGGCGGCCGCATCGTGATCGGCGACCTCAACCCGCGTTCGCGCGGTATGACGCGGCGCCGCACGCAGAAGGTGATCGTGCCGGTTCGCGAAATGAACGCGTCCTTGCGCGAAGACGTCGAGCGCGGCCTCGCGCGGCGCGGGTTCCGTGTCGAATGGCGCCGCTTCTATCAGCTCACTTCGCCCGTGCCCGAACTGATCCATCGCTCGAAGAGTCGCTGGGTCCAAGGGCTGTTGTTGTTGGCGAATCGGTCGACGTTCGGCATCGACGCGGCGCTGGGTTCGCCGCTCTCCGGCGTATTCGACTCGTGGATCCTCGGCGCGACGAAGAACCCGCGCTGATCACCGACTCGCGTCGACGACGCCGAGGCCGCAGCGCACGATGCGCAGGGTCTCGAGCAGCGTGCCGTCACGCGCGATCGCGAGCCGCAGCGTCTGACTGCCGACCGTCTTGGTGACGTGGTAGACGACGTTGGAATCGGCCTCGACCGCTTCGATGGCGACGATCGAGCCCGCGCCGGCCTCGGCCTGTGCCCGCGTTCGCACCGCAGCCGGAACTTCGGCGTCGTCGGCGCGACGGCGCGTCTGCACGACGTGCGGAACGCCCTCTTCGTCGAAACGCACGCGCACGAACGAACGCGCGCCGTCTCGATCGAGTTCGACTTCCCATGTCTCGCGCTTCCATTCGATGATGCGCGAACCGCCACGCACCACGGCCTGCGGCGCCAGTGCGAGCGCCGTGTCGCGCGCGAGTCCGGGCAGTTGCGCGGCCGTGATCGCACCGGCGTAGCCGACGACGCGTGCGTCGTCGTCGAGCGCGAGTTCGAATCCTCGCGTGGTGTCGACTTGGTGCGCGAACTCGATCACTTGCGGATCGAGCCGACCGAAGTCGTGCTGGAGGACGCCGCAACCGAGCGTGAACAGCGCGATCGACGCCAGCGCGAGTCGGTGCGTGAGCATCAGACGCCCTTCTTGCTCTCGGGGATGTCGGAGTGCGACAGCGTCTTCAGCAGCTTGGCGCGCTTGCGCTTGACCGTCGCGTCGAGCAGAGCGACGGCGTCTTCACACGCGTCGGCGAGCTTCAGGCCGGCCTTCTTCGTGCTCTTGTCCGAGAACAACGCGTACGTGAGCCACGGGAACACCGCGGTCAGATCGGTGTGCACGTAGACCGAGCGCTCGACGCCTTCGGGCGAGACCTTGCCCCACGTGTGACCCTCGGACGCCGGGCACGACGACAGCGCACCGTTGTCGACCGGGTCGACGCAGAATTGGACGTCGATGTCGAACCCATCGGTCGGTACGTCGAGGATCTGCCCGAGCAACGGCTCGCCTTGGAGCGTGTAGTTCTTCGGCACGCCGCCGCCGAGGATCCAGATCGCGAGCTTCTTCTTCAGGCGCTTGGAGCAGTAGTGCTGCATCGCGCTCATCTCGAAGCAGTCGTCGTTGACGTCGATCTCGAGTTTGAACTCGGGGCCGAGGACGCGCTTCATCTTCACGATGTTCAGGAAGATCGAGCCGTCCTGGACCGCGCCGACGAAGATCGGCACGCGGTGCTTCCACGCGGTCGACAGCAGCGATGGTTGCGAGACGCCGAGAGCTTTCTCGACGCGCGCGAGATGCTTGCCGAGCAGGAAGTGCAGCTCGGTGGTCGTCATGCGCTTCTGGAACTCGGGCTGGCGCAGCACGGCCGAGAAGAAGCAGTCGGTGTCGAGCAACACGTCCTCGTCGAAGCCGAGGTCGTAGATGCGGATGATGCGCGCGACGCGCAGCGCGAGGTCGCCCGCGTTCGGGTTGATCTCGCGAATGCGGTGGCCGAGCACGCGATGCGCGTCGTGGTAGAGGTTCGCGCCGGTGGTCGTGATGCAGTCGATGAAGCCGTGCTCGATCAGCGGGATCAGACACGACTGGTGCAGGCCGGCTGGAGTCATCGCGCCCGACAGCGTCATGAACACCGCGTAGTCCTCGCGGATCGAGCGGCGCATGAGTTCGAACGCCGTGCGCTCTTGGCGACCGACGTACGCGTTGAACATGCGATCGATGATCGTGGTCGGCGACTCCGTGCCCGTGATCGGAGGCGGTGAGACCGGGCGGGCGCGCTTGAATTCCTTGCGCGGGTTCATCGAGCGACTCCAGCGAATGGGGGAGCGGGGGCGAATGCGCCGCTGCGGCGCGTGGACGATCGGCGCGGGAAACTACGGGCTCGCCGCTCGGCGCGCCAGACCGCACCCCAGCTACACTCCCGAGCTCGAGTTCTGGCGCGCGGCGCGCCGACCGAGGCACGACCGACGAGAACCCATGGACCGACCGAGCGCGCGCGACTGGAACGATTGGCGCTGGCAGACGCGACACCGCGTCCGCTCGCTGGCCGCGTTGCGTTCGCAGGTCGCGGCGGTGGCCACGCTCGATGTGGCCGATGTCGAACTCGAGCGCGAGTTCCCGGTCGGGGTCACGCCGTACTACCTGTCGCTCGCCGACTTCGCGGATCCCGCCGATCCGATTTTGCGCCAGGTGTTGCCGCTCGCGGTCGAGAGCGAGCGCGCCGAGCAGGAGGTCGCCGACCCGTTCCACGAAGCGGAACTGGCGCCCGTCGCGGGGATCGTGCATCGGTATCCGGATCGCGCGCTGGTGATCCCGACCAACTTCTGCGCGACGCTGTGCCGGCACTGCTTCCGCAAGCGCACGTGGGCCGACGGTTTCTTCATGCTGTCGGAAGCGCAACTCACGGCGGCCGCGAGTTACGTGCGCGCGCATCCCGAGATCCGCGACGTGCTCATCACCGGCGGTGATCCGGTGCACTTGTCGATGCACGCGCTCGCGCTGCTGCTGCGCGAGTTGCGCACGTGCCGCAACGTCGAGGTCCTGCGCATCGCGACTCGAGTCCCGGTGACGTTGCCGCAGCGCGTCGACGACGAGTTGCTCGACGTGCTGGCCGCGGCGCGCCCGCTGTGGCTGATCACGCACTTCAACCATGCGCGCGAGGTCAGTGCCGACGCGGCCGGCGCGCTGCGCCGCCTGATCGACCGCGGCATCACGGTGCAGAATCAGACCGTGTTGCTGCGCGGTGTGAACGACTCGACGCCGGCGCAGCTCGAGTTGAATCGAGCCCTGCTCGCGCTCGGCGTGCGGCCGTACTACTTGCATCTGGCCGATCCGGTCGCGGGCGCCGGTCACTTCCGCCTACCGATCGAGCGCGGGATCGAGATCGTGCGCGGCATGTACGGGAAGATCGCGGGCTTCGGGATCCCGCGGCTCGTCGTCGACCTGCCCGGCGGCAAGGGCAAGGTGCCGCTGGTGCCGGACTTCGTCGTCGAGCGCGCGGGCGACGACGTTTGGTTCGAGAGTCCGATCGACGGATCGACGGTGCGCTACTGCGATCCGACCGGTCCGACGGGTTGAACGAACGCCGACCGGGTGGACCTGAGCGCGCGCCGCCGCACGCTCGATGTCGTGGAATGTCGTGACCCGATCGCCGAACCGCGGCACTCCTCGGGTGACGCCATGGAACCACGCATCGACGACCTCGACGAACTCATCGCCCACGAGCCGTTCGTGCGATCGCTCGCGCGCAAGCTCGTGCTCGACGGCGTACGCGCCGACGACGTGGTCCAGCAGACCTGGCTCGCGGCACTCTGCGCGGATCGAACTCGGATCGTGTCCCTGCGCGGGTGGCTCGCGGCCATCGTGCGACGCGTCGCGGCGACTTCGCGCCGCGCCGAGGCTCGCGCGGAGCGAAGGGAGCGGCTCGCCGCACGGCCTGAAGCCGAACTCCCCGCGGACGACGCCCGGACGCGCGAGGACGCGCGGCGCGCGATCGTCGATGCCGTGTTCGGGCTGGAAGAACCGTGGCGCACGACCTTGATCCTGCGCCACCTCGACGGCGTGGCGCAGCGCGAAATCGCGCGGCGCATGAACGTGCCCGTCGAGACCGTCCATTCGCGCCTTCGGCGCGGGCTCGAACTCCTGCGGCAACGCCTCGACGCCGACCATGACGGTGATCGCCGGGCGTGGCTGCTCGGGCTGGTTCCGTTCGCCGCGCAGACGGGCACCATCTCGATCGCAGTTCTGTCGTCCGCCGCAATCCATGGAGTGCTCGTCATGTTGATGCAGTTCAAGGCCGTCGTCGTGGCGGCGGCGGTGGCCGCGGTGGGTTTGTTCTGGTTCACGACGACCGACTCGACGCCGGTCGAACCTCCGCACCCGTACGCGACATCGCGCGCCTCGGAGCCAGCGACGACCGACGGCGAGCGGAGCGCGCGGATCGAAGCGGACGCAGCGGAACGAACCGTCGTCCCGGGCGCGCTGGAGCCGGCGACGACCGTGGCCCTTGCGCCGAGCGCGACGACGGGCTCGATCGAAGTCTCGCTGCGGACGCGTGAACCGTTGGCCGACGCCGCGATCGTGGTGCAGGTCGCGCCGTCGAGTAGCTCGTTGTCGCGACCGGCGCGGCAGCCCGTGGTTTCTGGATCGGCGCGGTTCGACGGGCTCGAACCCGGGGAACTACACGGTCTCGACCGACCGCTTCGTCGAGACGACGTGCGTCGTCGAGTCCGGCGAGACGGTCCAGGTCACCCTCGACACCACGAGTGGGTACGGCATCACGGGCCGCGTCTTGGGTCCGGATGGCGTCGCCGTCGAAGGCGCCACGATCACGCTGTCCCGCTTCGGCCAGTGGCAAGAGGGCTTCGACGTCGCGCGCTCGGGCGAGGGCGGCTCCTACGTGGTCGACGGCGTCGGGATCGGAACGCACGTCGGCGCGTCGAAGTCGGGCTTCGCGGCGTCACGCATGCGGTTCGTGTTCGCGGGCCGCGGTGAACCGCGCAACGACATCGATCTCGAACTGCGCCCGTCGGGCGGCGCGATCGCGGGCCGTGTCCTCGACGCAATCGGAGCGCCGCTGGCCGACGCGCGCATCGTGGTCGACGCCGACGGGATCGCGTACGAGACGCGGGACGACGGCACGTCGCATCTGAACGTGTTCGAGCGGTTCGCGTGGAGCGCCGCCGATGGCACGTTCTTCGTCGATGGGCTGATCGCTGGCTCGCACAAGGTCGTGGTGCGGCTGCCGGGGTTCGAACCGTTCGTCGCCACGAGCGAGACACGCCCGGGCGAGACGACGAAACTCGAGGCGAGTTTGCGCCACGGCGCGATCCTCGTCGGATCGGTGCGCAAGCCCGACGGTACGCCTGCCGCCGCCGTCGCGGTCACGGCCGGCCGCGACGCCACGTTCAGCGAGTCGTCGACCGCACTCAGCGCGGACGACGGCTCGTTCCGGTTGGACTCCTTGCCGGCGGGCCCCGTCGTCGTGTTCGCGAACGACCCGACGCACGGCGCCGCGCGTGTCGAGTTCGAGGCGATCTCCGGGGTCGAACAACGGGTGGATCTCGAACTCGAACTCGTCCCCCGCATCGCGGGTCGCGTCGAGGACGAGTTCGGCCAAGCGCTCGCGGGAGCGCGGCTGGACGCGCGCCGCGTCGGGGACCGTGGCGTGGTCGGATCGACGTCGACCGCATCCGATGGGACGTTCCGGATTCCGTGCGGGAGCGAAACGGCCGTCGATCTCGACGTGTCGTGGGCCGGCAGTTTCCTCCAGCCGGCGCTGCGAGTGCGCGACGTCCGTGTCGGCGACGATGCCGTCGTCATCCGCGTGCCGAGCCGCTCGCGTCCCTCCGCCCGCATCGTCGGTCGCATCGTGGACGCGCAGGGGCCGGTCGTGGGCGCCGAGGTGCTGATCCTGGCCGCCGACGGCCCCCAAGGCACGCTCGTGATCTCCGACGCCGACGGCTCGTTCCGCAGCCCGCGGTTGACCCCGGCGTCCTACCACCTGCAAGTTCGCGGCACGGCCTACGCGGTATCGACGATCTCGAAGATCGTCGTCGACGTCGACGCCACGCTCGACGTCGGCACGATTCGGCTCGGTCCAGGCGGTTCGCTCCGCGTGCGACTCCAGCGTCCAGCGGAGCTTCGCGATGCGCGCCCTTCGGTGTGGCTCGAACGCGCCGACGACGGCCACTCGGTGTTCGTCGACTTGAACGACGACGTCGGCACCGCCAGCAAGATCGCGCCGGGTCGCTACCTCGTCTCGGTCGGGGACGAGGACGTCCGCGCGCGCAGCGCAATGGTCGAGATCCACGACGACCAAGAGACCGAGGTCGATCTCGTGCTCGAGCGGGCCGCCACGACGGTGCACTTCGTCGTCCGAGCGCCGACGATCGACGCCGAGACGATCCGCGTGAAGATCGACGATGGTGAAGGCCGGCGGGTGCACTCAGGTTCGAGCTGGCGGTCCGGGCGAACCGATCTGTTCGAGCATCGGATCGGGCTCATGCCGGGCGCGCATCGCGTGAGTATCGTCGGGCCGCAGGCGATGACCGCGGTGCGCGAGTTCGAGGTCGCAGCGGGGGTCGATGAATTGACCGTCGACCTGACGCTTCCCTAGGAATTTCCGCTGCGCGACGACCGGATTCTCGAAGTGGTTTCTGGTCGGAATCCGCGTGCGCCGCTAGATTGTTCGTCCTTCGTGCCGGATCGTCTAACGGTAGGACAGCGGACTCTGGATCCGCGAGTCTAGGTTCGAATCCTAGTCCGGCAACCAGACATGAAGCGGGGCCCGCACTCGAGTTCGAGTGCGGGCCCCGTTCCGTTTTCGCTCGGACCGACCGTCACGCCGCTCGCGACGGGCGGAACGGGTCGAGCAGGTCACGCAGGCGGATGCAGGCCCGGTAGTGCTTCGACTTCACCGTGCCGATCGGTTGACGCAGGACCTTCGCGATTTGGTGGAACTCGAGGCCCTGGTATTCGCGCAGGCGGAAGATGTTCTCCGAGTCCGGCTTCAACCGCTTCAGCGCGCGCTCGACCGACGTCAGGAACTCGTCCTCGGCCGCGTTCGCGTCCGGACCCTGTTCCTCGTCGATCCAATCGCCGAGCGGGTCGTCTTCCTGGTGGCGCGACAGCGCGGGCAGCGCGCGCGGCACGGGCTTCTTCGACTTCAGGCGGTCGAAGCAGTAGTTGCGCGCGAAGGTGTAGACCCAGGTCGAGAACTTGACGCCGCGTCCGAAGTCGAAGTCGCGGATGTGATTGAAGATGCGCAGGAAGATCTCCTGGACGGCATCCTCGATCTCGTTGGGGAACCGCTGGCCCAGGAAGCGACGGGCGGTCACGGTGAACGGGTGGGTGTAGGTGTCGGCGATCGTGCGCTGCGCGTCCAAGTCACCGTCCTGGGCGCGGCGAACCACTTCAACGGGCAGGTCGTAAGGCATGGCTCTGGTTCCTCGAAGTCGCAGGGGGAAGCGTCGAGGGGGTAAGAGCAGAGACGATGCCAATGCAGCCGGAAGGCCGGTCTCGCCGTAAGCGGCCCCGACGGGCCGGGTTGCATGATTGTGCGGGATCGAACGCCAAAGGGCGGAAAACGGCGTTGTTAGGTGCCCGTGACGACACCTGTTAGGTGGCGTCAACGAAGTCCTGAACTGGACTTACAGAGATGCTCGTCGCGCGAGCGAACGCGGGCTGACGCTCCGGATCGGACACTCGCGAGCGGCGTCAACGCACTTTGGAATCCCCGAAAGGGGGTTCCCGGTCGGCGTCCTCAGCGCACCTTCTCCCAGTATTCCGCAGGCATGTCGTGTGCGATCTTCAACGCGCCATTGGCGCCGGCGTAGATCGGCTCTTCGACGCTCGTCACCCGGCCGGTGCCGAGGCGCCGGCGCATCTCGCGCTCGACCACGTCGCTGAGGCCGTCGATCTGGCTACCACCGCCTCCGATCAACACGTTGTTCTTCAGCCGGTCCTGGAACTCGGGGTCGAACGTGCTGATCAGTTCCTGCAGGCCGTCGACGATCGGTCCGACCAGCGTCCGGCATGCCGTGCGCATCGCGTCGGTGATGTCGACCTCGGTGGGGGCGCCGCGGACGGGGATCTGCACGCGGATCGGTTCGATGGTGTCGCGCACCGACGCCCAGCGTTCCTTCCACTGGCGCACCATGTTCGGCGTGACCTGGCCATCCGGGCACTTGGCCTTGATCTGCTCGAGCAAGGTCTGATCGATGTGGTCGCCGGCGAACGTGTTCGTGAGTTGGTCCTCGGCCGCGGGCATCGTGCCGCGCATGCGGCAGAGGTCCGTGGTGCCCGCGCCGATGTCGACGACGAGCACGTCGGTCAATCGATCGAGGCCGTAGGCGACCGAGAACGGCTCGGAGCACAGCATGACCGAGTCGACGATCTCGCGCGCCGCTTCGATGATCGCGCGCTGGTTGTGGATCGACGCCTGGGCCGGTGCACCGATGACGCAGTAGAGCAGCTCGTCCTTGCGCGGCTTCGCCAGGCCGATCGCGGTGCGCACGAGGTCGCGCGCCGCTTGCAGGTTGCGCTTGGCGTCCTCGGCATCACCCTTGCCGTCGGAGCCCTTGATCACGCCGTGCGCGAGCGGGCGGTAGAAGTCCAGCGCCGGCCGGTTGTCGAACGCTTCTTGTCCGACCAGCAGGTCCTTCTTCAGCAGTTTGCGCGCGACTACGTCCTTCGGATACCCGACGACGCTGGCGACGGTCTCCCGCACGCCGTTGCTGCACGCGATCGAGGTGCGGGACGTGCCGAGGTCCATGCCGATGTAGAGGACACCGTGGTCCTTGCGCGCCGTTCCGTCCTCGCCAACTGTTTCCGCCATGGACTCGCCCTCCTGCCATCTCGCGACCGCCGGCTCGTGCCGTGCGGCGCCACGTTCTATCGAGGTTCTATCGAGGTGCTGCGGCCGATCCACCCGCCGGCGGCGAATCCTTGCCGATGGCCTCGCGCAACTCGACGTTCAGCTTGAAGATCTGCTCGAGCAAGCCGCGCTTCGCACCGGCGTTCGCGTCGGCCGTGTTCAGGCCCTGGACCTCGCGGAACTCGGATTCGATGCCGGGGTCGAGCGACTTCGCCGCCTTCAAGCGTTCGACCAGTTGATCGCTGCTCGCGAGCATGCCGTTCAACTTCGCGATGCGGCGCTCGAGCAGGTCGATGCGCGCGTCCTGCTCCTGCTTGGCCGCGGCCAACGCACGGGCCTTCTCGTCGGCGAGCAAGTGTTCCGCGAGTTCGGCCGCCGCGCGCGCCAGCTCCGGCGATGCGTCGGCGGAGCTGCCCTTGAACAGCTCGACGAGCCCGTCCTTCAAGCGCAATGCGAACGAATCCATCTGCGCGCGTCCGACCGCGACGTCGGCGACGGTGACGCGATGGGACTTCTCGCGCGTCAACTGCGACCGCGCCGTGTCCAATTCCACGACGAGGCGGTTCAGGTTGGCTTCGAGTTCGTTCTTCTGCTGCTCCAGCGTCTGCGCCGAGTCGCGCCAGAGATCGCGCTGTTCGAGCAATCGGGCGAAGGCCTCGCGCGCCTGCTGGTTCACCGACTGCAAAGCATCGGCCGGCAGTTCGACGCCGCGCTTCTTCAAGGCCTCGTCGACGGCCTTCGCGATCAATTGGTCGATTCGGCTCCAATCGAGCACGGTGACCGATCGCACGCCGTCCTTCTTGAGCTTGTCGACGGAGACGACGTCGGAGTGCTCACGGAACAGGCGGAACAGACTGTTGGCGAGGCCGAGGATCATGCGGCGGCATCCTATCGTCGCGTGCCGCGCCGCGCGCTGCGTGCTGGAGGACGTCGCGCGCGGGCCGGCCGCCCACGCGCCCGCCTTCTCGAACGGACTGTCAAGAGTTTCACTCCGGCAGGGCGATAGGGTAGATCTGCTCGCCGAGCCCGTGCTGGAGCCCGCCATGGCCGAGGATCAGGACACCGAAGACACGACGCCGCTCGTCGTCATCACCGATACGGCGGTCGATCCGCACATCGTGATGCACCACGAGCCGCGCGCGTTGCAAGCCGAGCAGTACCGTGCGTTTCGCACCAACCTGCTGGCGATGGGGCGCAACAAGGGTTCGCGCTCGGTCGTGCTGACGTCGGGCGTGAAGGGCGACGGCAAAAGCGTCTCCGCGGTCAACATCGCGATCTGCCTGGCCGAAGCTCCCGGCACGCGCGTCTGCCTCGTCGATGCCGACTTCCGCGCGCCGCGCGTCGCGGAGTTGCTGGGCCTCGGCGGCGGCAAGGGACTGTCGGAACTGCTGCTCGAGGAGGCGACGCTCGCCGACGTGCTGGTCGAGACGCGCGTGCAGAACCTCTACGTGATCCGCTCCGGCCGCCCGCCGCGCAATCCGTCCGAGCTGCTCGCGTCCGAGCGCGTGAAGAACCTGCTCGACTCGCTGAAGCAGCAGTTCACGCACATCCTGTGCGACACGCCGCCCGTGAATCCGTTCACCGACGCCGCCGTGCTCGGCGCGCGCGCGGACGGCGTGGTCCTCGTCGTGCGCATGAACGCGACCGGGCGCGAACAGGCGGAGCGAGCGCGACACGTGCTCGAGCGCGCCGGCGCTCACGTCATCGGCGCGTTCCTGACCGACGCGTCCACGCAGGATCCCGACGCGGTCGCGGAGTACGAGGACGACGCCGACGAGTGAACGCGCGCGCGACGCTGATCGTCGACGGTCCGGTCCCGGCGCTCTCGAGCGACGTTCGCGTGCCCGGCGACAAGTCGATCACGCATCGTGCACTGTTCCTCGGCGGGCTCGCGAGCGGGCCGACGACGATCCTGCGCGCACTCGCCGCCGATGACGTCGACGCGACGATCCGCGTGCTCGAGCGACTCGGCGCGCGCATCGGTCGCCGAGGTCATGCGCTCGACGTCGAACGTCCCATCGACCGCACTGCGCATGACCCGGTGTCGCTCCATTGCGGAGCGTCCGGGACCACCGCACGCCTGTTGCTCGGCGTCGTCGCGGGACTCGATCGCGACGTCACCATCGATGGGGATCCCGGGTTGCGTGCGCGACCGATGGCGCGCGTTCTACGACCCTTGGCGTCGATGGGGCTCGTGCGTCCGGCGCCGGCAGCCGACGTCCTGCCGGTCCGGGTGCATGGCACCACGGCGCTCCATGCATGCGAACACGTCCTCGACGTCGCGTCCGCCCAGGTCAAGACCGCGCTGCTGTTCGCGGGTTTGTCGGCGAACGGAGTGACGCGCGTCGTCGAACCGCTGCGGACGCGGGATCACACCGAGCGCATGCTCGCCGCGTTCGGGGCGCGCGTGACGACCTCCGAACGGGCCGTCGCCGTCGAAGGTCCGGCTCTGCTGTGCGGCGCTACGGTCCACGTCCCCGGCGACGTCTCGGCCGCCGTCGCTCTCGCGTGCGCCGCTGCGTGCGTGCCGGGTTCGCGCATCCGGTTGCCCGACGTCGGCCTGAACCCGACGCGCACCGGCGCGCTCGACGCATTGCGTTCGTTCGGCGTCGACGTCGTCGAATCCGATCGGAGCACGCAGGCGCAGGAGCCGCGCGGCACGCTCGAGTGCGGTGGTCTGCCGACGCACTCGATCACGGTCGGCGCCGCCGACGTTCCGCGGCTCGTGGACGAGATCCCGCTGCTCGCGGGCGTCGCGGCGCTCGCTCCGGGGACGTCGCGCTTCCTCGGCATCGGTGAGTTGCGCGTCAAGGAATCCGATCGCATCGAGACCACCGCGGCGACGCTGCGCGCCTTCGGTGCCGAGGTCGAGACCGGCGTCGACAGCCTGATCGTCCATGGACCGACGCGATTGCGCGCGGCCGACGTCGACTCGCATGCCGACCACCGGATCGCGTTCCTCGCGGTCGCGCTCGCGCTCGCCGCGCCGGGCACGAGTCGCATCCGCGGCTTCGAGGCCATCACGAAGTCGTATCCGGGCTACCTCGACGCGATCCACGCGCTGCTCGGCAAAGCGGCGGGACGCTGCCAGTCGACGCGTTGACGCAACGTGCGTCGATGCGATCGACGCACGTCCGCTGCTTCGCGCGGGATCGCGTTCAGGGTTTCTCGGGCAACGTCAGTCGACGTCGTGCCAACGGGCTCGCCGCGGGTCCCGTACTCCGCGTCGGCGCAGTGGTGCCGGCGTAGCCGATCTCGCTGGCCTGTCGCACGGCTTCCTCCGCGACGACGTCGGGCGCAGCGACGTGTACACGGCTGCCGAGGAATGCGTCGAGTTCGGCACGCAGGAACTCGCGCAGCACCTCGCCATCGCGGAGCGCTTCGCGTTCGTCGGGATCGGTGCTCGCGCGGAACACGGACTCGGCGCGCGTCCGGACGTCGGCGATGTAGGTGTGGCCCCATCCGCGCAATGCGAACTGCGGCCGGTCACCGAGCGAGCGCTGGAACACCGGCCGCTCCCGTTCCGTCGCGCCGGCGATCATCGGCGTGCGATCGAGTCCGTCGAACTCGATCGCGCGGTCGGCCGGCGCGACCAGTCCGAGCAGCGTGGGCGCGACGTCGACCAGCGAGTGAGGTCCGGTGACGCGCATCGGCTTCAGGCCCACCGCATCGGGCAAGCGCAGGATGAACGGAACGCGGACTTCCTCGCGAAACGCCGTGTCGCCGTGCTCCAGCGTGCCGTGCTCGCCGAACGCCTCGCCGTGGTCGCCGACGACCGCGATCACGGTGTCGTCGATCAAGTTGGCCGCGCGCAACACGTCGAGGACCTTGCGCACGCCGTCGTCGGCGTAGCGGAGGTTCGCGCGATACAGGTCGCGCAACTGCTCGAAGTCGGCTTCGGTCCAATCGTCGGCCTGATGCAGGCGGAACGCGTCGATCCGCGCGCGAGTGCCGTCGGCGGGCGGCTTCGGTTGGGTGGTCAGGAACGGAGCCGGCGGGCGATACGGCGCGTGCGGCTGGAACACGTGGACGTAGAGGAAGAACGGGCGCTTGAGCCTGGCCGCGCCCAAATACGCCTCGAGCCGCGGCGCGAGCTCGCTCGCGGCGACGCCTTCTTTCCACAAGCGGGCGTCGCGGTTGAGTTCGTCGTAGACCTGGAAGCCGCGGTTCAGTCCGTAGGCCGCTCCGGCATTCGGATTGGTCACGAGTCCGAGCGTGGTGTAGCCGCGTCGCGCGAACTCCGACGCCAGAGTCGTCGCGGAATCGGCCAATCGCTTCGAAGTGTCGACGACGCCGTGCGTCTGCGGATACGTGCCCGAGAACAACGACGCGATCGACGGCAACGTGTACGAGGCCGGCGCGAACGTGTCCTCGAACACGATGCCGTCGCGCGCCAACGTGTCGACGGTCGGCGCATGTTCGGCGTCCGCGCCGTACGCCGTGAAGTGACGCGCACCGGCGGCATCGAGCGTGATCAGCAGCACGTTCTTGCCCGCGCACGCGGCGCGCAACGCGCTGGTCGCGACGTCGGCGCTGTCGAGCGCCGGAGCCGGGCTGCCGTTCTCGATGCGTGGATCGGCCACCACGATCCGCAACGGACGCTGCGCGATCGGGCGGCTGACCGACTCGAACTGCAGCGAAACGACGTTGTCGCGGAACAGCGAGACGTCGCGGTCGATCTCGAGCGGGACGCGCATCTCGGCGATCCCGCGCGCATCGAGTCGGCATTGCGCGATCAGGTCGCGCGCGCCGTCCGCGGTCACGACGCGAAGTACGAACGGCACATCGCGATCGGCGGCACGATCGTCGGGATGCACGAACACGCGCGCCTTCAGCAGCGGCCGGCCCGCGGGAAGGCGCAGCGGCACGCTGACGCGCGAGCCTTCGTCGAACACGAACGCGCGCTGCAAGCGCGAGCCGTCCGGACTCGCGAAGGTGGCGACGCGGAGATCGCCGGGCGCGGCGGCCTGCGCGGTCGCGCCGTCGTCGAGCTTGAACCGCAGCGAGCGGAACACGGCGGCCATCGGGTAGCGGAACGGCTCGTCGCCGAAGGTGCGCCGTACCGTGTGGGCGAAGCGGAACGACAGGCGATTCGAACCGCGCCGCAGCTTGTTCTCGGGCAGCGCGAACTCGACGGTCACCAGTGTCGGCGACGCCGGCAGCGTCACGCGGGCGATCGAGGCGGCGTCGTCGTTCAGGTGGACCGTGAACGTCTGTCGCGGCTCCTCGGGCGGCAACCCGGTCGCCTCGAGTTCGACTCGCACCGTGCGCTCCGAGAACAGCGTGAAGCGCACGTCGGCGCGGCGGCCGATCGCGACGCCGCAACGTCGCTCCTCGTCCTCCTCGGACATCGAAAGGAAGCCGCTGGCGTCGCCGTGGCGGCGCGGATCCGGTTCGTCGTAGTGGCGCTTCCCGCTCGCGCTGCCGAAATCGATGCGACGCGTCTCGGTCTCGACGTTCGCGAACTGCAGGCGCTCGAGCAAGTCGATCGGTGCGAGCGTGGGTCCGCGCAGCGCGGCGTCGTCGACGGCGCCGATTCGCAGTACGAACGGCGTCGCGATCGCCGCGGCGACGACCAGCGCGAGGCCGAGGATCCGTTTCGCGCCGGTCGACGCCGTCATCAGGTCTTCTCGAAGCCGCCGTGCTCGGCGCTCTTCCACAGACCGGAGAACGAATCGAGCACGACCGCGCCGTCGGACCACCACATCGTCGCGGCGCGCGCGCGATGCGCATCGGGATGGAGGAACAGGGTCACGCCACGCCGAGTCATGTCGCTCGCGAGCGCGCCGAGATCGTCGATCCGGGTCGGCTCGAGGCCGCGTCGACCGTGCTCGCGCGCGTAGTCCTCGGCGAGCTCCGTCTCTTGGAAGATCGGGCAGAACGCCGTTGCTTGGGAGTCGTCGGCGTCCGGCTGTTCGACGTGGATCGCGCTCGGCGCGCCCTTGCGGGCCAGCGCGTAGAGCGGCGCGTTCTCGAAGTAGCCGAGCCAGGGCAGTTCACCGATGCGCGCGACCATGTATTCGTCGGCGGATTCGACGTCGACTTCGGGATTCAGGTCTTCGTCGCCGTCCCACGCGTCCCAACTGCCGTCGCCCGAGAGCAAGCGTTGCGTGAGCTTGCCCTTGGCGTCCATGGCGAGTCGCAGGTGTCGAGGCTCCTCGTTCTCGTCGAGGCAGAAGAACACCGGATCGTGTTCGTCCAGGGTGGCGCCGGCGAAGCCGTCGTTGCGACAGGCGACCAGGAACGCGCCGAGATCGTGGATCCGCTCGACGCTCAGGTCCGACGACTCGATGCCCTTGCGCGCGGTGGCCGCGGCCTCGGCCTTGCCCTCGTCGCTCCAGACCATGACGGACAGCCCGTGGGGCAGCGCGCGGGCCAGTTCGAAGACCGGCTCGCCGCGCACGGCGACGTACCAGTACGGCGTCGTGCCGTCGCGCGCGCGGCCGTGGCGCGACTCGTCGACGTAGCGAGTGACGATGCCTTGCAGCGTGGGGGCGAGCGCCACGTGCGCGGGTTCGACGTGCAGCGCTCCATCGTTGAACGACGCGATCCACTCGTACTCACCGAGGTCGGTCAAGACGCGCTGCGCGTCGTCGGGAGGCGGTTTGGTGTCGTCCAGCCGACGCAGGAACGCGATCGTGCGTCCGTGCCCTTCGCGACCGCGATCGAGCAGGAAGTACTCCTGGCCTTCGTGAAGGATCCGGACTTTGCGTTCGCGCATGCGCGGCGGAGTATAGGCGGTCGAACGTGGCACGCGAAGCGGCGCATGCCGGGGATCCGCGCGGGTTCGCGACGGGAGCTCGATCGATCTCGGTCCGCACTACTCGGGCAGGCGGCGCGCCGCCAGGTGCGGGAATCGCGCGCGGCCGACGTCGCGCCCGAACAACGTGGCTGCGATGATCACGGCCAGGACCACGGCGACGAGGTTCACGTAGAGATCGACTTCGTCGAAGTAGCGCACGGCACTGCGACCTTGCAGCCATTCGTCGAGCCAACCCGCCGCACCCGCGACCACGATCGCGATCGGGTACGCGACCACCGAGCGCACGTCGACGGCGATGGCGCGCAGCGCGAGCAGCGCGAGACCGCCGTACTCGACGAAGTGGAAGCGCTCGGCCGGCGACTTGCGCATCGTGAACATCGCGTACAGGAAGATCGCGAGCGGCAGCGACGCGCGCAGGAACGGAGAGATGCGCCGCACCCCGGCGCCGACGGTCACGGCGTAGAAGAACGTCGAACCGACCAGGACGGCCGCGACGATCACGGTGTTCATCATCAGGCCGCGGGCGCGCAGGTACAGCGAGACCTCGTAGGCGAGGTCGAGCGTGGTCAGCACGATCGCGACCGAACCGAGGAACGCGAGCCAGGCCGAGGCGCGTTCGCGCGCGCGCGGCGGTTCGGGCACCAGATCGAGCGGAGCCGCGGGCGGCGCCCACTGGAGATCGCCGGTCACGACGCTTCGCCTCGACGCGCGCTGTCCTCGAGCAACCGGCGCAGATCGCGACGGATCGCGCCGCGCCGCACGAGGAATGCGATCAATCGCAGCGGCAGCACGAGCAGGCCGACGATCTCACGGAACCAGAGTGCCGGGATGCCGCTCATTTGGCCTTCGTCGGCGATTGCGCGCAGCGGAAGCCGAGTTGCGCGCGTCGCGTCGACAGACCCGGCGCGAGCCAGCGGTACGTCGCGGCGAGCACTTCGGAGTTCGACAGGAAGTTGCCGCCGCGCACGACGACTTGCACGAGGTTCGACGTCAGCTCGTCCGTGATCGGGTCGCCGTCGGCGTTGCTCGCGGTCCATTCGTCGACGTTGCCGGCGAGGTCCGCGCACGAGAACGCGCTGTTCCCGGCCGCATAGCTGCCGACGGGCGCGGTGTCGTTGAGTCCGGCCGATCGGTCGTTCGCGCGACCGACGTCGTAGTCGTTGCCCCACGGGTAGAGCAGACCTTTGGGGCCGCGCGCCGCGATCTCCCACTCGTCCTCGGTCGGCAAGCGCTTGCCGGCCCATGCGGCGAACGCGCGCGCGTCGTTGAAGCTGACGCCCACGACCGGATGCTCGGCCTTGCCCTCCGGGAACGTGTATCCGCCGTCGTCCTGCTTGACCCAGTAGCGCGGCAGGTGCGCGAGCTTGCGGTCGTCTTGCAGTTCGTTCCAGAACGCCGCGTACTGCGCGTTCGTGACCTCGGTGCGGTCGAGGTAGAAGGTCTTCACGCTGATGCGTCGGCCGCGCTTCTCCAGGCCGGCCTTGGGCCAGCCCGAATGCGGGCCGATCTCGTACGACCCGCCTTTCACTTCGATCATGCCGGGCGGCAGGCGTTCGCCGCTCTCGCTGAAGCGGTCCGGGCTGCGCGCGCGCTCGGCGCGCGCTCCCATCTCGACGTAGGCGCGGTGGACGTTCGCGAACCCGCGGGCCTCGGGGACGGCGAGGTAGAGCGAGCGGTTCCAGACCTCGGCGAACTCGACCGACACCGAGAACCGCTCCCGCACGAGGGTCGCGATCATCGGCCGCAGGTCGGCGACGCGGTTCTCGAGCAGGACCGGCACGATCGGTTCGACCAGCCATTCGACGAATGCCGAGCGGTAACCCGCATCCAAGTCGATCTCGGCCAACGCGGCCGACAGAGCGTCGCGCAGCGCTTGCTGTTGCGCGGGCTTCAGCGGCGCCTTGCCGTTGCCGCCGGCCACGGCTCGTTCACGCAAGGTGGCGAACTGCGCCGCGAGCGGCGCCTCGATGCGCGTGGCCGTCGCCTCGGGGTCCGCCGCCAGTTCCAGGAACGTGCGCTCCATGCGCAGGTAGACGGTCTCGAGTTCCGCCTCGGCGGCCGAGAGTTCCGCGTGGCGGGCCGCGAGTTGCTTCTCGAGGTCGGCCAGTGCCGGATCCTGGGCCACAGCGCACGGACGCGCAGCGAGCGCGAACAGGACGACGCCGAGGACGAAGGTGCGCGCGATCATGGGGCGGATCATAGGCGGCGCCGGGTGACGCACGGAATCCCGTCCATGGCCCGCGTGCGCCAGAGCGGTCGCAAGGGGGCGAGGTCGTTGCCGTCGTCCTGGCATCGCGTGGCGTGCCCGTTCGACACCTCGACACATGGCGGCGCGACCGCCAGACTCCGGCCATGCCTCGCGCGCGCGCGTCCGCGACCTCTTCGAACACGTCCTCGTCTCCTGAGTCCGTCGCGCCGTCCGCGGCGCTCGATCAGGCGTTGGGGACGTTGCATGGCGTCGGACCGGCCCGTGCGGCCGCGTTCGCCGCCGTCGGATTGCACACGGTCCGCGATCTACTTTTGCACCTGCCGCACAAGTTCACGGCGTTGCCGCATCCGCAGCCGATCGCTCGACTCGCCGCGGGGAGCGACGCGGCGATCGTCGGGCGTGTCGCGCGCATCGTGCCGTCGCGGCGCAGGCAAGGCGCGACACGCATCGACGTCGAGGACGCGAGCGGCACGCTCGCGCTGGTGTTCTTCCATCAGCCGCACGTCGGCAGCGCGTTCGCGCGCGGCGCGTTCGTGTACGCGCTCGGTCGCGTCGGCGATCGCGACGGCAAGCGCTTCCTCGCGGTAGGCACCTACGAGTTCGTCGCAGCACAGGACAGCGGCCGACCTGCGGCTGCGTTGCCGATCTACGCGCTCCCCGACGCGGTTCCGCCACGACTCCATCGCCGGCTCGTGCGCGGACTCTCCGAGAGCCTCGCACCGCTGCTCGACGATTGGCGCGTCACGACGGCGCTGTCGGCCGACGAACTGCTGCCGCTCGGTCGAGCCGTCGCGGCGATCCACGGCTGTGCCGATGAAGTCGAACTCGCGGCGGCGCGGCGACGACTGGCGTACGACGAGTTCGTGCATCATCTGCGGCCACTGGTCGCCGCGCGCGCGCAGGTCGAACGATCGATCAAGCCCGACGTCGTTCGCGTCGGCGCCGACGAGTTCGACCGCTTGCGCGCCGCGCTGCCGTTCACGTTGACGCGTGCGCAGCGCCGCGTGCTCGACGAAGTGTTCGCCGATCTCGCGCGGCCGATGCCGATGCACCGTCTGTTGCATGGCGACGTCGGTTCGGGCAAGACCGCGATCGCCTTGCTCGCGGCTGCGGCGGTGGTTCGCGCCGGCCATCAAGCGGCCTTGCTCGCGCCGACGGCCCTGCTCGCGGATCAACACGCGCGTACGGCGCAGCGCGTGATGGCGACGCTGCGCGTGCCCTGCGCGACGTTGACCGCGGCGACGACCGCGCGCGAGCGCAAGCAACTCCACGCCCGCCTCGCAGCCGGCGAACCGCTGCTGTTGATCGGCACGCACGCGCTGCTCGTCGAACGCGTGGCGTTGCCGCGACTGCGGCTCGCGGTCGTCGACGAGCAGCATCGTTTCGGCGTCGTCCAGCGCGGCCGCTTGCGCGCGAAGGCGAGTGCCGTCGACTTGCTCGTGATGTCGGCCACGCCGATCCCACGCACACTCGCGCTCGCGGTGTTCGGCGATCTCGAGGTGTCCGCGCTCGACGAACTTCCGCCGGGGCGCGCGCCGGTCGCGACGCAGGTGCGCGAACGGCGCGAGTTGAAGGCCGTGGCCGACGACATCCGCGACGTCGCGCGGTCGGGGGGCCGCGTGTTCGTCGTCTGTCCCCTGGTCGCGCAGAGCGAACAGCAGGACTTGATCGCGGCCGAGACGCTGGCGACCAAGCTCTCGACGTACTTCAAGGGCCAGCCGCGCGTCGGACTCGCGCACGGCCGACGCAAGCCCGAGGACAATGCGGCCGCGCTGGCGGCGTTCCGATCCGGCGCGGCGCCGGTGCTCGTGGCGACGCTCGTCGTCGAGGTCGGCGTCGACGTGCCCGAGGCGACCTTGATGGTCGTCGTCGACGCGGCGCGCTTCGGGCTCGCCGCGTTGCATCAGTTGCGCGGTCGCGTCGGGCGCGGCGCGCGGGCGTCGCGCTGCATCCTCGTGGCGAAGGACGGCAAACCGGAGTCGCGTGAACGGCTCGACGTCCTGGTCGACGAACACGACGGTCTCGTGATCGCGCAGAAGGACCTCGAAGTCCGAGGCCCGGGCCAGATCGCGGGGTCGCGGCAGCACGGCGTCCTGGACTTCGGCTTCGCCGATCTGGCGCGCGACGTCGACCTGCTCGCGCGTGCGCAACAGGATCTACGTCGGTTGCTCGATGCCGCCGACGTGCGAGCGATCGAGCAGGCGTTGCGAGCGTCGCCGTCGGCGCTGCGCGCTCGCGTCGCGGCCACGGCGAGCGTCGGTCCTGGGTGAGATCTGGGTGGGAGAACGCGGATCGACCCGGTTCGTCCACGTTCTTTGCAGCCGAGCCCGAGGACGGGGCTGGCCGATGATCCGCGCACGGCGGAAAGGGCCGCCAGCCGAGGTTCCACCCGGTCACCGTGGAGCAGGCTCCAGGTAGACTGCCGCACCCGTTCGCTCGGGTCATGCGGGACCATGCCACGCCAGGCCGGCTAGGCCAGCCAGGACAGGAAGATCACGGAGATGCGGATGCCGGTTCGTTGGGTTGCGTTCGTCCCCGCCGTGCTCTTGCTGTGCGCCACGTCGGCATCGGCTCAGACCGCCGGCGAAGCCCCGCCGAAGCTCCCGGAGAACAAGCGCAAGGGCAAGATCGAGTTCGAGTTGCCGTCGAAGTCGAACCCACGGGAGAAGACCGAGCCCGCGACTCCGGCCGACCAGGTCAAGGCCGCGTTGCCAGCGCTCGCGAAGTACCCCAGTGTCGACGCGCAGGAGGCGATCGAACGACTCGCGGTGTACGGCGGTGAGATCGCGGAGCCGTTGCGCGAGATCCTGAAGGGTCAGGAGCCGCGCGCGAAGGCGGCCGCGGCACAGTTGCTCGTCCGGCTCGCCGACGTGGAATCCGTGCCGTTGTTCGAACCGGCGATCCGCGATCCGAAGGCGCGCAAGCAGGCGCGCATCCTGTTCGACGCGCTGGCGCGCTTGGATCCGTCCGCGGCCATGACGCTCGCGTTCGATCTGGCCGGCGGCAGCGTCGCAGCGCTGCGACCGATCGGACTCGCGCACCTGCGCGACCACACCGACGCGTCGCACGTCGCGCGACTGCGGCCGTTGCTGCAAAGCGATCAGGAAGCGACGCGCGAGCAGGTGTTCCAAGTGCTCGAGCGCTTCGAGGACCCCGAACTCGTGACGGATGCGTGCGCGATGCTCGGCGAGGGTTCGGCGGCTCTGTCCGAACGCGCGTTGCGCATCGTCGTCGAACGCCGCACGCCGCAGCTCGTCGAGACTCTTCGGGCCAAGGCGTTCGAGGAACCGACGCGGCAAAGCTGCTGGGCGTTGCTCGCGCTCGCCGAGATGGAGGAGCGCTGGGGCGAGGAACTGCTGAAGCAAGACGCCACGCTCGCGCTCGCACCGCGGCTGAAGTCGGCCGATCCGCTGACGCGGCTCTCGGCCGCGATCGCGTTGTCGCAGGTCGGGTTCCGCAGCGACGACCCGGTGCTGATCTCGTTGACCGAAGAGAAGGTGTTGCCGACGCTCGTCGAGAGCTTCCTCGGTGGGACGTACTTCAAGGACTTCTCGCCGTTGTTCGCGATGTCGCGCGCGCGCATCCGCCGCATCACCGGGACCGATCCGAGTGCCGATCTGTCGGCGTGGAAAGCCGCGTGGACCGGGACCGGCGCCGGGCCACGCCTCCGACGCGATCTGCCGCCCGCCGCGCTCCCGGATCACGCGGACACGCTCGTCGTGCACTACCGCCGTCAGCGCATGTTCGGCGTCGGTCGTGATGTCGACGTGCGCTTCGCCGGCAGCGGCGCGATCGACGCGGTCACCGATCCCGAGATCGTGCCCGGCACGTTGTTCCTCGATCCGGAGCGCATGCGCGCGTTGCTGGTCGCGTTCGAGTCGAGCGGAGTGTTCGGGCACGGCCGCAGTCGCAAGGCGCCGACGGCCGACGAGAACGTGCCCGCGCGCGTGCTGCGCTTCGTGTCGGGCAACCGGGAGCGCATCGTGTCGACCGCGAGCGAGACCGACGAAGCGTTCGCCGGCGTCGAAGTCGCACTCGCGCAGGCGGAGTCCGAACAGAGCTGGCAACGGTTCTTCGGCGGCGAGCGCAAGGATTTCGCCGCCTACTTCCAACGCGAAGCCGCCGGGTTCGCATCGTGTCCCGACGACGCGACGCGCGAGCGTCGTTACCTGACGGCGCTGGTCGATGCGTTGCCACGCATCGGTCCCACCGGTCGCCGCGACGCGATGACGGAGTTCTTGCGCCGTCCGCTCCTGCTCGCGCAACTCGACGAGCCGTCGATGCAGCTCGTGCTCGCCGGTCTGATCGACGAGACGATCCCCGAAGGCGCGGTCGGATTGCTGACCGCCGCGGTCGCGCGCAAGAAGGACCCGACGCTGTTCCCGCCGCTCGCTGGGTTCTTGGTGCATCGATTCGGCGAGGGCGGCAAACCGCTGGTCGCCCTCCTGGTGCGCGAGATCGGAACGCTCGACATCGCGTTGCGCGACGAACGGCCGCTGGTGCGGTTGGTCGCCGTGGAAGAAGGCGCGCGACAAGGCGTGCTGTCGGCCGACGCGCTGTTCGCGGTGCAAGACGACGTCGATCCGCGCGTCCGCATGGCCACGATCGACGCGCTGGTGCGCAGCCGCGATGCGTCGGCGCGCGTGCGCCTGTTCGAACTCGCGCGTGGTGCGGACCGCGTGGCTGCGCGTTTCGCGATCGAGGCGCTCGGCGACGACGGCACCGGCGACGCGTTCGAGCTGTTGAAGACGCACGCGCTCGCCGACGAACCCGCGCTCGCGATCGCGGCCATCCGCGGTCTGGGTCGACGCGGTGGAGACGACAGCGTGAACGTGTTGGCCGAGGTGGTGGCGAAGCAGGGTGCGACGACGCAACTCGGCGCGACCGCGCTCGAAGCGCTCGGAACCATGCTCACCGAGGTCGGGCGCAATTGGCTGCGCTCGAAGCTCATCGGCGAGGACGTCGCGTTGGCCGAGGAAGCGGCGGTTCGGCTCGCCGCGCACGGCGATCTCGCAGCCGTGCCGATGCTGCTGAAGATCCTCGACACGCCCGACCGCGCGGCGCGCGCGATGGACTTGCTCGGCCAGATGCTCGTCTGCGATGGCGGCGAGCGCGGCGAGTCGTTCACGCAGCGCTTCCGCGACGATCCGAACGTGACTCCGCTGGAGTGGTTCAAGCGCGCGCTCGCGCTCGAACGCGACGAACCGGCCGGCGCGCGCGCCGTTGCGGGAATCGCCGTGGCGCGGTTGGTCGAAGCGTTGACCGATCCGCGGTGGTACGTGCGTTGGAACGCGGCGAAGTTGCTCGAAGGCGCGTACGGCGTGTCGCTCGGTACGCCGTACCGGTTCGCGGCCGACGAAGACGTCGCGCGCATCGCGCAGCGTTGGCAAGGATTCCTGGCCATGCAAGTCGAGGCGAGCACCGGACCATGACGGAAACGCGAGAGCGCTCGGAGCGCGTCGAACGCGAGGCGCGCGTCTTCGACGACGTGGTGGCGGAAGTCGGCAAGGTCCTGGTCGGCCAGCGCGCGTTGGTCGAACGCCTGCTGCTCGGCCTGCTCTGCGACGGCCACGTGCTGCTCGAAGGCGTGCCCGGCATCGCGAAGACGCTCGCGGTCGAAGCGCTGGCGCGAACGCTCGCGGTCCAGTTCAAGCGCATCCAATTCACGCCCGACCTGCTGCCGTCCGACGTGCTCGGCACGCCGGTGTACCAACCGGCGAAGGGCACGTTCGAAGTGCGCCGCGGTCCGATCTTCACGAACCTGCTACTGGCCGACGAAGTGAATCGTGCGCCGGCGAAGGTGCATGCGGCGCTGCTCGAAGCGATGGCCGAGCGCAAGGTCTCGCTGGACGGCGTCGATCATGCGCTGCCGCAACCGTTCCTGGTCCTGGCCACGCAGAACCCGATCGAACAGGAAGGCACGTATCCGCTGCCCGAGGCCGCGCTCGATCGCTTCTTCCTCAAAGTGAAGGTCGATTACCCGACGTTCGACGAGGAGCGCGAGATCGTGGCGCGCCAAGCCACGACGGCGAAGAAGCCCGAGCTGCGCGTGATCGCCTCGGCCGAGCGCCTGCTCGAAGCGCGTGCGCTGGTCGACGCGATCTACGTCGACGACCGTCTGGTGCGGTACGCGCTCGCGATCGTGCGCGCGACCCGCGAGCCGAAGGCCGCCGGATTCGACGACCTGGCCGACGCAATGCGCTTCGGAGCTTCGCCGCGCGCATCGATCGCGCTCGTGCTCGCGGCTCGGGGTCACGCGCTGTTGCGCGGGCGCGCGTTCGCGTCCCCGGCCGACATCAAGGCGATTGCCCACGACGTGCTGCGCCATCGCATCCAACCGAGCTATGCCGCCGAAGCGCAGGGCATCGACGCAGACGCGATCGTGACCAAGCTGCTCGACCGGACCGAGATCCCCTGATCCGATCCCGTGATCCAACGGGGCGGTCGTCGTCGAATCGGACGGTGACCGGGGCCTGCGGGGCCGACTCGGCCCAGGATCCCACGGCTCGCTGAACTTCCGCCACGGCGCTACGTTGCATCGGATCCATGGCTGGCCACGAACTCGACCCGACGACGTTGCAGCGCGTCCGCCGCCTCGCACTCGCGAGCCGCAGGCGGGTGTCGGCGTTGTTGTCGGGTGAGTTCCGCAGCCAATTCCGCGGGACCGGCATCGAGTTCGAAACCGTCCGCGAGTACGTGCCGGGCGACGACGTGCGCGCTCTCGACTGGAACGTGACGGCGCGACTGTCGCGTCCCTACGTCAAGCTGTTCGTCGAGTCCCGCGAACGCCCGGCCTGGCTCGTCGTCGATCGCTCCGCGTCGATGGCGTTCGGGTCCGACGAACGCACGAAGGCCGACGTCGCGGCGGAACTCGCCGGGGTGTTGGCGCTGGCCGCGATGCACGATCGGGACGCGACGGGGATCATCACGTTCAAGGCCGGCATCGACGCGGTGCTGACGCCGTCGTGTCGAGCGGACCAGCTCGAACGCATCCTGCTCGCGTTGCATGCGGGGGAGTCGGAGGGCGGCGGCGAGTTCCGCGACGCCTTCGACGTGCTCGAGCGCCGCCTGCTGCGCCGCAGCGTGCTCGTGCTGATCTCGGACTTCCACGCGCCGCACGACTCCGCGCGGCTCGCGCGTCTCGCGCGGCGGCACGACGTGATCGCATGCATCGTGTTCGACCCGCGCGAGCGCGAGCTCGCCGGTGATGGCTTGGTGGCCTGCGTCGATCCGGAGACCGGGCGGCGCTTCATGCTCGATGCCGCGGACGCGCGTGAACGCGCCGAGTACGCCGCACTCGCGCGCGCCGAGCACGAGCGACGACTCGAGCTGCTGCGCGGTTGCGGCGCAGAACCGTTGGAGGTCTCGACGCAGCACGACGTCGTCGAACGGCTGCTCGCCCACTTCGGCGCACGTTCGCGCGGAGGCGCCCGATGATCGGCGCGGCGCTGGTCGTGATCGCACTCGGGCTCGTCGACGGCTGGTTCACGTGGCGGGTCGATCCGCTCACGCCGCGCGTCGGGGATCGTGTGGTGCTCGAAGCCGTGCTCGAGCCGACGCCGCGCGATCCGGTCGCCGTGACCGAGCCGGGTTCGGTACTGGGTTGGATCGAGGTCGGCGAGTTCGCGTTGAGGCGTGACGGTGTGCGCTTGGTGCTGACGCGGACCTACGTCGTCGCGGCGAGCGGGGCCATCGACTTGCCGCAGCCGCTCGTGCGCGCGGGGGACTCGACGTGGCGAGCTCGTCCGGTGCGCCTCGATGTCGCCGAAGTCGAGCCGGGCAGAAGAGGGCGCGAGCTGGTCGACCTATTGACGCCGATCGCGCTCGACGAACCCGGCTCGTCGCGCGCGCTGCTGGTCTTCGTGACGCTGGCGTGTGCCGTTTCGCTCGGGTTGTGGCGACGTCGACTCGCTGCGCGCAGGGTGTTCGGCGAGGCGAACCGAATCGACCTCGTGCCGTCGGAGCACGACGCGTTCGTCGCGCGACTCGATCGCATCGCGAGCGCGTTCGCGACGCGTGCCGTCCCGCTCCGCGCGACCGCGGACGAGTTGCGCGATCTGTTGCGCGACGTCCTCGCGGCGCGCAGCGGCTCCCCGGCGCGCGCTAGGACGAGTGCCGAACTCGACGCGCTGACGCGCTCTCCGACAGCCGGCAATGCACGCTTTTGCGCTGCGATCCTCGAGGCGGTCGAGGCCCAGTGCTACGGCAAGACGGCTTCGAACGACGTCGACGAGATCGAGCGCTGGCTGTCCGCGACGCGCGCTTGGCTGACGCCGGCGCGAGGTGCCGCATGAGCTTCGGCGCGCCGTGGTGGCTGGTCCTGTGCCTGCCGTGGATCGTCGTCGAATGGCGACTCCTCGCTCGACCTGCAGCGGCGATCGCGTTGCCCCGCCATGGGCTGGCGCGCGCGATCGCGCCGTCGTGGCGCCGCCGGCTGGCGTCGATGCCGCGGTGGCTCGTACGCGCCGCCGTCGTGCTCGCCTTGCTCGCGCTGGCGCGTCCACGCGTCGCGATCGGTGAGGACGTCGAGTCGCGCTCGGGCGTCGACTTGATGCTCGTGCTCGACGTGTCGTCGACGATGCGTTCGCAGGGATCGTTCGATGCTCCGCGCTTCGAAGTAGTGCGTGACGTGGTCGAGCGCTTCGTCGCCGAGCGCTCCGACGACCGCATCGGGTTGCTCACGTTCGCGCGATTCGCTCGCTGGGTCTGTCCGTTGACCGACGACCATCGCGCGCTCGCGCAGCGCTTGCGGAGCGTCACGCCGGTGGCCGAGAATTCGGCGGAGGATCGCACGGCGATCGGCGTCGCGCTGGCCACCGTCGTCACGCGCCTGCGCACGGACGACGGCCGCACGAAAGTGGTGGTGCTGCTCAGCGACGGTCAGAACAACGTGAACGACGTCGACCCGGTCGATGCCGCCGAGTTCGCGAAGGCGCATGGGATCCGTGTCCACACGGTGCTCGCGGGCACCGGCCGCGCGGCGGCCCGGCAACTCGAAGCGATCGCGACGACCACCGGAGGCAGCGCGCACACGGCCGCGGATCCACGCGCGCTGTCTCGCGTGTACGAAGAGATCGACGCGATCGAATCTCGTGTGAGCGACGTCCGTCGCTATCCCGTGTTCGTCGAGGCGACGCGCGCCTGCGCGGCGATCGCGTGCGTCCTGCTCGCGCTCGCGCTCGCGCTCGACGTCCTGTGGTTGCGGAGGACGCCATGACGTTCGCGCACCCGCATCTCGCCGCGCTCGTCCTCGCTCCACTCGTCGTGGCTGGGTTGGTGTTTTGGACGCGCTCCACGCGCGCGGACGGCCGGGCCGCATTCGTTCGATCGGCCCGCGGCGGCGCGACGTGGCCGGCGGGCGCGTTGCGCGCGGTGATCGCCGCGATCGCGTTCGCGGTCGCGGCGGCCGTGCCGCAATGGGGCCACGGGTGGGTCGAGACTCCCGCGCGCGGGCTCGACGTCGTGGTCGTGCTCGATGCGTCGAAGTCGATGCGAGCGCGCGATCTCGCGCCGAGTCGACTCGAGCGAGCGTGGTCGGAGATCGACGCATTGGCCGATGCGCGCGGTCCGTGGCGCCTCGGACTCGTGCGCTTCCGCGGCGACGCCGAGGTCGTGAGTCCGTTGACCGACGATCACGCCAGCGTCGCGTGGCTCGCGCGCGAGTCCGATCCGGAGTCGGTGCCGGGAACCGGCAGCGGCCTTGCGCGCGGCGTTCGCGCGGCACTCGGAGCATTCGACGAGGGCGCCGATCGACGGCGCGTCGTGTTGCTGCTCACGGATGGCGAGGTCCAACACGACGAGGACATCGCACTCGCGATCGCGGCCGCTCGCGACCGCGCGATCACGACCCTCGGGCTCGTGATCGGAACGAGCGACGGAGCTCCGGTGCCGCGAGACGACGGGTTCGACGCGCCGCCGCTGGTGGACGAACGCGGCGCGGTGGTGACGTCGCGCGCGCGCGGCGACGTGCTCGAGGCATTCGCGACCGCGACGAACGGTCGTGTGCTCGATCTCGCTGCCGATCCGTTCGCGATGCGTCGCATCGTCGAGGACGAGTTGCGTCCGCGCATGCCGACGTTCGACGGCCTCGCGCGCGAGTGGCGGCCGATCGACCGCTCGACGCCGTTCGTCGTGCTCGGACTGCTCGTGCTGGTGCCGTGGTGGACGCTGTTGGCGCGACGAACGCGGCACGTGCGCTTGCTCGCGACCGCCGCGTTGTTGGGTTGCGTGCCTTGGGTGCTCGGCGCCGATGACGCCGGCGAGCTCGCGCGCCGTGCCAACGACGCACTCGCGCGTGGGTCGCCGAGCGAAGCCGTTCCCGCGCTCGAAGCGTTGACCGCGCTGCGACCCACGGATGCGGCGATCGCGTTCGACCTCGGCCTCGCGCGGTTGCGGTCCGGCGCATACGCCGCTGCGCGGACGGCCTTCCAGCGCGCGGCCGATCACGCTCGCGGCAAGGCTCGCGCCGCTGCGCTGCATGGTGTCGCACTCGCCTGCGCGAACGGCGGGCGGCTCGAACTCGAGCGCGGTGGCGATCGGCTCGCGGTGGCCGAGAGTTCGTTCGTCGAAGCGCGCGCCGCATTGGTCGCGGCGTTGGCGGACTTCGACGACGACGCCGTGCGGTCGAACCTCGACGTCGTGACGTTTTGGCTCGAGCGAGTGCGCGCCGAGCGCGAGTCGGCCCCTCCCGGACAGGGTGCCGGAACGGATGCGGACTCGGTGGATGCGAAGCCCGATCCGTCGGCGGCCTCGGCCGCGGGCGCATCGAGTGCGCCGTCGTCGACGTCGGGAGCTGCGCCCAACGCGGTTGATGCGTCGAGCGGAACGGCGGGTGGCGCGGGCGAACGGGCCGGGTCCGTCCAAGAGGATTCGGCATCGCCGCGTTTGCCGGGTGGCATGTTCCGCACCGAGGCCGACAGCATCGTCGAGGTCGTGCGTCGGTTCGAGCGCGAGCGCCGTGCGTTCGATCGCGAACGCGCCGCGAGTGCCGGTCCGCGCGGAGGGAACGACTGGTGATCGCCGCGTTCCTCACCTTCGCGGGCGCGTTGTGCGCCACGGTCGTGGACGAGCCGACGCTGACCGCGTCGTGGAGCGCGACCGAAGTCGCGGTCGGCGAGCGCGTGTCCCTCGACGTCGTGCTGCGCGGCGAATGTGCCGTGGACGCCGAACTGCTCGAACTCCCGGCGATCGAGTTGGGCACGCTGACGCTCGCGAGTGGCCCCGAGTATTCGAGCACCGACGCGTATCGCTGCGCGTGGCGCGTGGACGTGCTCGCGCGTCGAGCGGGGACGTTGCGTTTCGCGTTGCGTGTCCAGTGCCAGAGCGCCGACGAGCGGACCGTGGACGTCCCACCGCTCGCCATCACGGGCGGTGAGGTCATCGAGCCGGTCGCGAGCTTCGCGTTGACGCCGTCCGCGACGAGCGTGTTCGTCGGTGAGCCGTTCACGATCGACGTCGAGATCCGCATGGGACTCGCGGCGTTCTCGACCGGGTACGAGTTGATCCTGCCGTGGATCCACGACGTGGTCCGCTCGTCGACCGCGACGGTGCTCGATCCGGTGACGATCTCGATCGAGGGCGAGTCCGAGCCGATGCGGCTGACCCGCGACGACGCCGGCGACTCCTTGGTCTTGCGGACGCAATGGCGAGTCATCGTGCCGCAGGCGGGTCGATTGACGTGGGCGGGGTCGCGCATGAGGCCGCGCGCGCAGTTGGGCACGCAGACGTCCGGCGTCGACCCACGCATCGTGAACACGCAGCCCGGTGGACTCGATGTGCTGTCGCTGCCGCAATCCGACCGTCCACGTGGCCACGTCGATGCGATCGGCGTTTGGAGTGTGCGCAGCCGTGCCGACCGCGTCGACGTCGTGGTCGGTGAGCCGGTACGGGTCGAGGTCGTGATCGAGGCCAGCGAGCAGGACGCGGGCAACCTCGCGTTCGCGACGCTGCCGTCGGCGTGGGCGATCGAGGACGGCGAGGCGATGCTCCGCGACGAACGGCGTGACGCGCTCGCACGCGTGTTGACGTTCGAGGTGCGCGCCACGCGTCCCGGCGCGATGCTGGTCCCCGCGTTCGAAGTCCCCGTGTTCGATGCCCGAGCGCGCCGCTACGCGGTCGCGCGCTCCGCGCCGATTCCACTGCGCGTGGAGGCACCGGTGACTCCGACGACCCCTCTCGTCGCGGACGAACCCGGCGCCCTGTGGACGTGGATCGTCGTTTCGGGAGGGGGCGTGGGCGCGTTGGTGTTGGCGTGGGGCGCGGTGCGTCGCGTTCGTGCACGTCGGGACCATGCGCTCCTCGCCGATCCACGCTACGCGTTCGAACGGGCGAGTGCGGCCTGCGCGAGCGACGATCCGCTGCGTGCTTCGAAGGCGCTGGCCCATGCCTGCGCGGCCGCGGTCGGCATCGAGGTCGGTGCGCTCGGTGGTGGAGGTGCGCGCACGGCGCTGCGCGACGCCGGAGTCGGTGCTGCGCTCGTGGAGCGCTGCGCGGGCTTGGTCGAGGCCGACGAGGCCGCGGCCTTCGCGTCACCGCGAGCTCGCGACGCGCGCGACGACGAACAACGCCTCGCCGAGGCCAGAGACCTCGTCGAGGCGTTGTTGCGCGAACGTTCGACTTGAACCGCAGGTTCGTCGGCTGCGTTGCGCGCCGCCGACGAACGGTCAGAACTCGCGGCCGCCGGTCATCGACACCAGGAACTCCGCGTTCGACCGCGTCTTCTTCAGCTTGTCGATCAGCAGTTCCATGGCTTCCACCGGGTTCAGCTCGTTCAGGACCTTGCGCAGGATCCAGACCAGCTTGAGTTCCTCGGGCGTGAACAGCAGGTCTTCCTTGCGCGTTCCCGAGCGGTTGATGTCGACCGCCGGCCACACGCGCTTGTCCACCAGGCGACGATCGAGCAAGAGCTCCATGTTGCCGGTGCCCTTGAACTCTTCGAAGATCACCTCGTCCATGCGCGAGCCGGTGTCGACCAGACCCGTTGCGAGGATCGTCAGCGATCCGCCGAACTCGATGTTGCGCGCCGCGCCGAAGAAGCGCTTCGGCTTCTGCAGCGCGGAGGCGTCGATGCCGCCCGACAGGATCTTGCCCGAGTGCGGCGCTTCGGCGTTGTAGGCGCGTCCGAGACGCGTGATCGAGTCGAGCAGGATCACGACGTCACGACCGGCTTCGACGAGGCGCTTGGCTTTGTCGCTGACCATCTCGGCGACCATGATGTGCCGCGCCGGCGGCTCGTCGAACGTCGACGAGACGACTTCGCCGCGCACCGAGCGCGTCATGTCGGTGACCTCTTCGGGCCGCTCGTCGATGAGCAACACGATGAGGTAGGCCTCGGGGTTGTTCTTCGTGATCGAGTTCGCGAGCTTCTGCAGCAGGATCGTCTTGCCCGTGCGCGGGGGCGCGATGATCAGACCGCGCTGGCCCTTGCCGATCGGCGTGACGAGGTCCATGACGCGCATCGCGATCTCGGACGGTTCGGTCTCGAGCACGAAGCGCTGCTCGGGATAGAGCGGCACCAGGTCCTCGAACGGCACGATGCGCGCCGCCTTCTCGGGATCGTCGTAGTTGATCGCTTCGACGCGCAGCAACGCGAAGTACTTCTCGTTGTCCTTCGGCGGGCGGATCTGGCCGGCGACGACTTGGCCGCGACGCAGACCGAACCGGCGCACTTGCGACGGCGACACGTAAATGTCGTCGGGCGACGGCATGTACGAGTAGTCCGGCGAACGCAGGAAGCCGAAGCCATCGGGCAGCAGCTCGAGCACGCCTTCGCCGAACAGCAACGTGTTCGTCGCGACGCGTTGGCGCAGCAGCCGGAAGATCACGTCCTGCTTCTTCAGGCCGACGCAGTCCGTGATGTTCTCGGACTCGGCGACCTTCAGCAGTTCGTCCTGCGTCAGCTTCTGCAGCTTGTGCAGATGCAGTTCGCCGGCGGCGAGCTTGTCGATCGTGTCCTTCAGCGTGCGTTCGGAGCGGAACTCGGGTTCGCGGAAACGCTTCTCGCCGACGGGCGCGAGCGGGACGCCGTACGAGGCTTCGTCGAGCGACGGATCCTCGTCGAGGTTGAAGCCGTGGTCCATGCGCGGACCGCCGCCACCTTGGCGTTGGAAGCGATCGAAGCGATTGCGACCACCGCGCCGACCCCCGCCGCCGAAGCGGTCGTGTCCACCGTGCTGCGGGCCGCCGCCGTGACCTTGTCCGCCGTGCGGCTGTCCGCCTGGGCCGCCCGGTCCGCCGTGGCGACCGCGATCGTGTCGATCGTGCCGATCATGGCGGCCGTGCCGATCGTGCCGGCCGTGCCGATCGTGCCGTTGCCGACCTTCGTCGCGGAACTCGTGATGCGGCGGGCGAGCTTCACCCGGAGCCACGGACGGCTCGGCGTCGAAGCCACCGTTGTGCGGCGCGTCGGACGGCGGACCGCCTGCGGCGTCGGGACGGGCGTCCGCGCGCTCGGCTTCGTCGCGCGGCGGGCCTTCGCGGCCGCCCATGTCGCCGTGGCGATGCCGGCCTTCTTGGCCGGGTGCGCCGTGCTGCGGGCCGCGTTCGTCGGCGCGAGCCGGGTCGCGCTGCTCGTGCGGGGGGCGCTGTGGTCGTTGATCGCGTCGATCTCCGTGCGGGTGGCGATCGCCGGGGTGTCCGCCGCCGCCGCGGGGATCGCGCGGGCCACCACGGTGGTCACGGTGATCGCGCGGGCCGCGATGGTCGCGATGATCGCGGCGGTCACCGCGATCGAATCGATGACCGCGACGTTCGTCGTCGGCGAAGTCCGCGAGGCGCGGATCGCTTTCACGATCGAATCGTTCGGCTCGCGGTTCGTCGCGCGGCGGGCTCGGACGATCGCCACGCTGCGGTTCGCGGCGCGGATCGTCACGACGCGGCATCGCATCGCGACGATCACCGCGCGGTTCGTTGCGCGGATCGCGGACGTCGCTGCGCGGCGGCCGCATGTCCGCGCGCGGATCACGCGCGGGTTCGCGATTGCGCTCGGTGAACAGCGACTCTTGTCGCGTCTCGGAACGCGCCTCGGCGACGGGCGCCGGCGGAGGAGTCGGGGCGGAAGGGGGGCTCGGCGCGGCTGCGGCTGCCGGTTCGGCGACCGTCTTCTTGCGCGTCTTGGGAGCGGCTTCGCCAGCGACCTTCTTCTTCGCGGCGGCGGGTTTGGCGGGAGTTTCGGACGAGGACGTGGTTTTCGAACGAGGGGACTTGGCCCGGGACATGAACGGTGATTCTCCGAGAACGTGGGGCCCGCGCGATGCACCAGGGAGCAGGCGGGAGTGGAGGGCTCGATCGTGGGCTGGCGCGGGTGCGGCGCGTGAGAGTGGAACTCACGCGTGCTCGGTCAGGATCTTCTGGAGGAGTTCCCGGGTCTGTGCGCGAAGCGGCTCGATCGAGCCGGGGTTGCGGATCATAGAGTCGGAACGGGCTTTTTTGTGCTCCGTGCTTCGCTGGTTTTTTTCACGCCGGTCGAGTTCGCCGGCGTCCCACCCCCGTTCCAACCGGGCTCGTTCGCGGCGGATCTCGATCGGGGTGTCGACGAACACGACCGTGTCGCACAGCGCGTCGAGCCCGGACTCGAACAGCAACGGCACGTCGAGGACGACCGCGCGGTGGGAGTGCGCGGCGTTCAGCTCGGAAAGGCGTGCCTGCATCGTTTCGGTGACGCACGGATGGACCAGGGCCTCGAGGTCCCGGCGCGCCGGAGGATCGTCGAACACGAGGGATCCGAGCGTCTTACGGTCGATTCGGCCCTGGCCGTCGACCACGCTGGGTCCGAACCGATCGACGATCGCAGCGCGGATCGCGGGCCGATCCAGGCAGGCGTGCGCCATGGCGTCGGCGTCGAGCACGGCCGCACCTTGTTCCGCAAATAGGCGCGCGACGGTGCTCTTCCCGCTGGCGATGCCGCCGACGAGGCCGATGACGACGAGGCGTGGGGGCGGTGCGGGCATGCTCGATCGCTCGTGGGGAGGTCGTGCGGCGGGGAGGCTCGGCGAGCCGCCCGTGAAGGACACTCGGCCAACGGGGCCCGGTCAAGGCGGTGTCCGGCGTTGTGCGTTCCTCGTCGACAAGGAGCGTTGCCAGCGGCGCTTCCGTCCCTATAGTGCCCCGGTTTTCCGCGCCGCCCCTGATTCGGCACCGACGTGCTTGGATCTCCAGGAGTGGTGTTCTCCTTAACGACGATCTCCCCTCGGAGGATTGCGGATGAGCGTGCGTGAACGAGGTGCCACCGTCGGCATGATGTGGGTCATCGTCCTCATCGTGTTGCTGCTGGCCGCGGGTGGCTGGATCTATTCACGCGAGACCGAGTTCCAATCGGTCTTGAACCAAAGAGCGGCTCTCGAGAGCCAAGTCGCCGAGCGCGACGCCGACCTGATCACGAAGTCCGAGGCACTGCAGAAGATCTCGAATCTGGTCGGCTTCAAGGCCGATCCGACCGCGAACTCCAGCAACGACCTGATCGCGAACAAGATCGCCGATCTGAAGGGTCGCTACCCGAACGACTTCGGCGCCGACGACAAGACGATCGCGGACGTGGTCGAACGCTTGGTCGTCATGTACGACAAGCAAGTGACCGCCACGCGAGACGCGGCGAACCAGTTCCAAACCGAACTGACGGCGCGCGGCGCATCGGACGAAGCCAAGGCATCGAGCGAGCAAGCGCTGCAGGGCCAGATCTCGCAGTTGAACACGGATCTGCGCGATGAGCGCGATCGCGCGACGAATCAAAAGGGCCAGGACGACGGCCGCATCACGGCGCTGCAGGGTCAGCTCGACGAGTCGAACGCGCAGAAGCGCACGATCGAGTCGGACTTCGCGACCGAGAAGGCCAAGATCCAGAAGGAAAAGGATCAGTCGGACGGCCGCGTCGCCGAGCTCTCGAACAAGATCAAGATCGCCGGCTTCGACGAGACCGCGTTCGACGAGGACGGCACGGTCGTCAGCGTCGGCAAGGCCACCGGGACGGTGTTCCTCGACGTCGGCTCGAAGGATCTGCTGCGTCGCGGCGTCAAGTTCGACGTGTTCCGTCACGGCAAGGGCGGCTCGTTGATCCCGAAGGGCTCGATCGAAGTCCGCGAAGTCCACGCCGAATCGTCGATCTGCGCCGTGGTCGGCGAGTTGAACCAACTCGATCCGATCGCGCCGGGCGACGTCGTCGCGAACCCGCTGTTCAGCAAGACGCGCGAGAAGGTGTTCGTGCTGCTCGGGAACTTCCCGGTCTACGGCAAGAACTTCCTCGAGAAGCGCATCAAGGATCTCGGTGCCGAGGTCGAGTCGACCGTCACGAGCCGGACCGATTTCGTCGTCCTCGGCGAGAAGCTCCCGGACGAGGACGCGGTCGAAGTCACCGACATGCCGGAGTTCAAGACCGCGCAGAAGCTCGGTGTCCAGGTGCTGCGCATGAGCGACATCGAGCGCTTCATCAAGCCCTGAGCTGGACACTCGCTCGGTCCGCTCCGCGGAACGAACACGCGGCCCGGAGCCTTTGGTTCCGGGCCGCGTTCGTTTCCACGGTCGTTTGGTAGACCAGTGCCCATGGCAGATCCGAAGCCGAGTGCGAGACAAGCGCGCGCGGGTGTCGAGTCCGGCGAAGAAGGACTCGGCCGATCGATGACGATCGGCGAACACCTCGAGGAGTTGCGCGTCTGTGCGCGGAACGCAGTGATCGCGTTCGTGGGCGCGTTGGCGCTGTGCCTGATCTTCCAGGACTGGCTGACCGAACACGTCGCGATCTGGCCGTACCAGCATGCGCGTGAACTGCTGGCGGCCGAGGGCCGCGATCCGGGTCCGCTGCAGGCGATCGAGGTCACGGAGAAGTTCTTCTTCTACTTCCGTGTCGCGATGTACGCCGCGTTCGTGTTGTCCGCGCCGTTCATCCTGGCGCAGGTCTGGCGCTTCGTCGGCGCAGGGCTTTATCCGGCCGAGCGTCGCGCCGTGATGCGCGTGTTGCCGGTCTCGATCGTGCTGTTCATGCTCGGGGTGTTGTTCGGATTCGTCATCGTCGTTCCGACGGCGCTCGCGTTCTTGCTCGATTACGGCGACCCGACGATGTTCGCGTCGGGATTACGCGCCGACGCCTACAACGGCTTCTTCCTGTTCATGTGTCTGATCCTCGGTGCGGTGTTCGAGTTGCCGCTGCTGCAGGCGGTCCTCGCGAAGTTCGACCTCGTCAGTCCGGCCACGATGGCCGCGAAGCGACGGGCGTTCATCGTCGGAGCGGTGGTCGCTTCCGCCGTGCTGACGCCGACCGGCGATGCCATCACGATGTCGCTGGTTGCGGCTCCGATCATCGTGTTGTTCGAAGTCGGCATCCTGGTCGCGAAGCGCGTGGCGCCGAAGGCCGACGCGACCGTCGTCGCATCGGGCGCGCGCGACGCCAGTTGACGACAGCGCCGGTCGCGATCGTCGAATCGGAGTAGCGCATGCGGATCGCTGCGATCGTGTCGGTCGGGGAGGAGATCCTCGCGGGCGACATCGTCGACACCAATGCGGCCGAGATCGCGAAGGAACTGCGCGCGCTCGGCTGGACCGTGCGGTCGATTCGCACCGTGGGAGACGACGTTCCGGTCATCGCTGCTGCACTCCGCGATGCCGCCGCGGGCAGCGAACTCGTGGTCGTGACGGGCGGCCTCGGGCCGACGCGGGACGATCTCACGCGCGAGGGCTTGGCCGAGGCGACCGCGGACACGCTCGTCGAGGACGAGTCGGCGTGGCACGCGATCCAGGATTACTTCGCGCGCATCGGCCGCGTGATGAACCCGACCAATCGCATCCAAGCTCAACGCCCGAGCCGAGCGCGGATCGTTCCGAACCCGCTCGGGACTGCGCCAGGTCTCGACGCGACGATCGGCAGCGCGCGTGTGTTCGTGTTGCCCGGCGTCCCGATGGAAATGCGCGCGATGCTGCGTGGGACCGTGTTGCCCGCGGTCGCGGCAGGCGCGGGTGGAGCGCAGCCGCTGGCAAGGGCGCGGGTCCACGCGCACGGTGTTCCGGAGTCCACGGCGGGAGAGTGGATTGCCGAGTGGATGGGAGCCGGTAAGGACCCGTTCGTCGGCATCACGGTTTCCGGCGGGATCTTGACCGTCTCGGTCACTGCGCGGACACCGGCCGAATCCGCGCGCGACCGCGTGGCGTCGATCGCCGACGAGGTGTGGAAGCGGTTCGGGAACCACGCGTTCGGCCGCGACGGAGTCACGATCGAGGAAGCCCTGATCGCGGCGCTGCGTGCGCGAGGGGCGCGGCTGGCGCTCGCCGAATCCTGCACCGGAGGGCTCGCCGCGCGGCTCGTGACGCGTGTGCCGGGGGCTTCGGACGTGTTCGTGCAAGGCATCGTTCCGTACTCGAACGCGGCCAAGGTGCGCTGGCTCGGGGTCACGCAGTGGGATCTTCGGATTCACGGGGCCGTGAGCCCGACGGTGGCGCGCCAGATGGCGTTCGCCGTGGCCGCGTCCGCGGGAGTCGACTGCGGGGTCAGCACGACCGGTGTCGCGGGGCCGGGCGGCGGCACGCCGTCGAAACCGGTCGGCCGAGTCGAGTTCGGCGCCTACTGGCGCGGACAGGTGTACGACCGCACGACGACCTTCGTCGGCGACCGCGAGAGCATCCAGTTGCGTGCGGCCCGTTTCGCGCTGGATTTGGCGCGGCGCGCGGCGCTCGGCACGTTGCGCGACGAGCTCCCTCCGGCGCGTCCCGGCCTGGATGATCGCCGGGCGCGCAGTGTCGGAGGGCGCAACTTCGACGACTTCTTCGTTCGCCGGTCGACACCGTCTTTGACGCTGACGGCGTGGGTTTGCTAGGACTCGGCCCGTTCGAAGTACCCCGTGGTGTAATTGGTAACACATCAGATTTTGGTTCTGAGTTTCCAGGTTCGAGTCCTGGCGGGGTAACCACACCCAGCGATCGGGTTCCAATGCGCTGCATGCGCTCCTTGAGTCAGGCGGCGACCCTCTGCGCTGCCGTGGCGATCTCGGGCTGCACGTCGTTCACGCCTGCGGCTCTTCCGGGGCCCGACGACTACGACGGAACGGTCGGGCTGCTGCAACGCGTCCTCGGCATCGAGCCCCGCGAGGAGATCGTGCGCGCGTTCGCTCCGCCGGAGAGCGTTGCCGGCGCACTGGCATGGTCGCCAGCACGGCGGTCACCGGGGGTCGAAGTCGAGTTCGAACGCTCGCTGTGGCTGATGCTGCGACCCGCGGAGCGCGTCGCGGCGGTCGCGGCGTTGGCACGACCGCTCCCCGAATCGATCGAAACCGCTTACGACCTCGACGAACGGCAAGTCGTCGCCGTGCCGCGAACCGCCGATGCGCAGCCGCCGACACGACGGGCCGACGTCGCGCGCGTCCATGCGTTCGCCCTGGCATTGCTCGATCGAGAATTGCGGCTCGCCGAGCGTTTCGCGCAACCGCGGATCACGCGCGACGAGATCGAGGCGCTGTGCGCGTTCGCCGACGGAGCCGCGTACGTCGCGACGCTCGCGGCAACGCACGATCCGATCGCCGTGGCCGACGTCGCGACGCCCACGTTGGTCGAGCGTCACGAACAGATCGCACGGCTTCTGGTCGCGGACCCCGACGGCGGTGCGACCCGGTTGCTGGCCGATCCCGATCTGCCGGACGTCACGCGGTTCGCGCTCGAAGAGGTGGTCGAAGCCGAGGATCAGGATCGCGCCCGGCGGGCGCTGCGCCGATTCCTCGGGGCACGATTCGTCCTCGAAGCGCTGCGTCGGATTTCGGCGGCCAACTTCGCGATGGTCGTGCGCGACCCGCCGGTCTCGACCGAGCAACTGCTGCACCCCGAGTTCTACTTCGATCGCGACGATCCGCCGGCGTCGGTCGTCAAAGCCCGCCGCGGCGGCATCCTGGGCCCGGGCCAGCGCCTGCTCTCGAGTGGCGTCGTCGGTGAACTCGGCATCGTTCAGGTGCTCGAACCCGTCGTTGGGACACGGCGTGCGGCAGGTGCTGCGGCGGGTTGGAACGCCGATTGGCTCTCCGTGCATGGGGACGAAGGCGGCGCGGTCGCGTACGCGTGGCGCCTCGAGTTCGAGCAGCGATTCGATGCCGACGAGTTCGCCGTCGAGATGATGGCGGCGTTGCGGGCCCGGCACGGCGGCCACTTCGTCGAGATCGAGGACGGCGCGTTCTTGCTGCAAGACGGCACGGTTCCCGCGTTCGTGGAGCGTCGCATCGCGCGCGTCGGTGTGGTGATCGGGGGCTCGGCCACGCGGCTGCGGTCGGCATCGACGGCGCTGCTCGACGAATTGGTCGAGGAGGTCGACGCGGCTGCGGTCGCGTCCGCAGGCCGCCAGGACTTCGCGTTCCGTTGGAGTCGGATCCTCGCCAGCCCTTTGTTCTTCGACCAGCCCGGCCGTTTCGACACGTTGGTGCGCTCGTTCTACGGCGTGTTGTTCTCGCACCGCGCGTATCCGAGCGGGGCCTTGCACGAGACGCTCAACCCCGACTGCTTCCCGTGGCTCGGGTCGCTGCTGCCGGCAGGAAGTTCCGCGGCGCTGATGCGGATCGAAACCGGACCGACGCGGGGCCGCTTCGACCTCCTCGGCGGGCTGTTGTTCTCTCGGTACCGGAATCGCGCGATGGACGGAGTGCGCTACACGTCTCCGTTCGTGTGCTACGCCGCGACCCCGGAGCACCGGTCGTGGAAGGTGCTCGGTGGCTGGCTGTTCGCGAAGGCCGACGGCGCGGGTCATTCGGAGCTCTCGGTGCGACCCGCGTTCTCGAACTCGTCGGCGTTGGACGGCGCGGAGCGTTCGACCGGAGTCGTGTTCGACTCGGTGCGCTGGGCCCGTCGTGAGGGTCGGGATCGAACGCTGGAGTTGTTGCCCTACGGATTGCTCGCGAGTTGGCGGCGCGACGACGGCGTCGGCTTCGACGTCGATTTCCTCGCGGGGCTCGTGCGTTGGGAGCGGCGCGAAGTCGTTCCCGACGCGCCTCATCGACGCATCGAGTTGGCTTGGGGTTGGTTGTTCGGACACCGCAGTGACGCGGCGGCCGTCTGGAGCTCGACGACCGTGCTCGCGGGGCTGCTGTTCCACCGGAGCAGCAGCCTGGCCGAGGCCGAAGCCGGTTGCTTCAAGATCGGCTCGCGTTCACTGTTCGCGTCGGGCCATGAGGGACCGCATCGCTATCGCGATGTGTGTTTCCTGCGATTCGAACTCGACGACGACTCACCGTGATCGCGGCGGGCTCGGCGCCGGACGGGCCCAGCTGGCCGAGTCGATGCGGGTTCCGTTCAAGTGGGATGGGACATCCTGACGACGAGACACGCGGGTTTTCCGACGGTTCGGGCGTCCTTCGGGGTTGCTGGACGAATCGTGCGGGCGACCCGCGATCTCGGTCGAGCTCGGAGTGAGGATTGGCTGTCGGCGGTAAGACGTTCCTGGTCCTCGGTGGTGGCGGGGTGCGCGGACTCGCGCACCTCGGTGTCTTGCGCGTGCTCGAGGAAGTCGGGGTCCGTGTCGACGGAATCGTGGGGACGAGTGCGGGCGCGCTCGTCGGAGCGCTGTATGCGCGTCAGCCGAACGCGCCCGTCGTCATCGAGCAAGCGCTCGGATTCCTCGAGAGCCCTGCGTTCAAACGCTTGAACCTGCGTTTCGATTTGGATGGCCGGCCGAACGGTGACCGTCCGTCGCTCGTGAATCGATTCGTCCATGGCTTGAAGAAGCAGTTGGCCATGGAGCTGCTGTTCCGACAGGCCATCGATGTTCCGGGCCACCGTGCTCGAGCGTTTGGTCGAAGCGTTGATCGGACGGCTCAATTTCGAGGACCTGCGCGTTCCGCTGTTCGTCACCGCCCTCGATCTGAAGTCGGGTGCCGAGGTGACGCTGCAGGAGGGCAGTCTGCTCGACGCGATCATCGCGTCCAGTTCGGTCCCGGGGTTCTTCCCACCGCGCGAGGTCGGGCCGTGGCTGCTTTCGGATGCGGGCCTGTTCAACAACATGCCGATCGCGGTCGCGCGTGCGCTCGGCGCCGAGCAGGTGATCGCGGTGAGTCTCAACAACCGTGTGTTGCCGATGACGGACTTCCCGACCGGCATCGACGTGATCTTCCGCAACGAGGAGATCGGCACGAAGCTCGTCAACGACGAGCGCAAGCGCAGTGCGACCCTGGTCATCGAGCCCGACATCTCGGGGCGATACTGGCTGGATTTCCGCAACTGCGCCGAAGTCGTGGCGGCGGGTGAAGCGGCCGCGCGAGCTCGGATCGACGAGCTGATGGAGCTGGCGCGGAGCTCCGCGGCCTGAGGCCAGGCGGAGCGCTTCGCGGCCCCGGAGAAGGCGCTAGGCGACCACACTCCGCCGATCGCAGCGTCCGATGCTCTCGTGGACTCCGACCTAGCAGCCTCGTGAAGAAGCCGGCCGAGCGCCGGCAGACTTCTTCAACGGGCTGCTAAATCGAAGTTCACGATTCTGTCATGGCTGCGGCCGGCTGCGAACCGCGCAGGCTTCGTCGGATCGACTCTCCGACTCTTTCCATTGAGTCGCCTCGTCGATCCTCCTCGCCTGCGCGCTTCTCGCTCGGCCTCGCGGCATCACAGAATCGTGAACTTCGATTTAGCGACCTCAGGGCGAGTTCGCTCGAAACTCGTGGAGCATCGATGCAAACGAAAAGGGGGAGCTGCGTGAGCAGCTCCCCCTCTCGTCGATCACGTCAAGCGATCGCTTCGGTTCGACCCGTGATTACGGGTGGAACTGGAGCGGGTAGCTCAGCGAGTTCGAGTGACCATTGTTGACGAGCGGATCCAGGAAGTTGCCCGGGATCACCGACGCCGACAGGAACAAAGGCGTCGAGTACCAGAGCAGCTCGATGCCCGGCAGCGTGGGGAACGGCGGGACCGTGACCGCGAAGCCACCGGTGACACCCGTCGCACCCGACGGGCCGATCGACGGCTGCGGGAACCACGGAATGTTGACCGCACCCGGAACGGTGTCGTGACCCGAGATCAGCAACCAGGTCGGGCCGAGGCCGGCCAGGGCGTTGGTCAGCGCGTCGAACGTACCCACGAGGCGCGGAGCCTGCGGAATCGCGTTCGAGAACACCGGACCGCCCGGACCACCGAGGACCAGAGCCGTGTTGAAGCACGTACGGAAACCCGTGACGCTACCGAGCACGTAGCGACCCGAACCAGTCGGGTGCGTCGAGTCGTAGGTCAGGAAGCCGAGGGCGTCCGAACCGAGAGCGCCACCGACGTTCGGGTAGGTACCCGTGATCGAAAGCGTCTGCGCGCCGGCGCCGTTGTCGATACCGAACGCGGCGTTCGCGTTCAGACCCGACGCACCAGCACCCAGCGAGGTCGTGTACGTGTTCAGCGTCGCGTCGATCGAACGCACGCCCATACCCCACTCGACCGTCGGCACGAACGCGAAGGCAGTGATGCCCGAAGCGGTCGTGTTGACCATGTACGAGTGCGACGAGCAGAGGTTCTTCTCGTCACCCGACCACGTCCAGCCGTTCGGCAGGGCCGACGTCTGGAGCGGGTTCGCGTGGACGAACAGCGTGAGGTCGTGCCCTTCCTTGACGGTGACCGCCGACGGAGCGCCGACGAACTGGTTCAGGTTGAGCGCGAGGGTGTAGATGAAGCCGTTACCGAGGTTCGGGTTCGCGACTCCGATGTTCGCGAACGCGGCCAGGATCGACAGCGCCGAGCCGCTCGTCGGACCGACGATGGCGAGGAAGCCGTTGCCGAAGCCCGTCGCGAGACCCCAGTTCAGACCGCCCGACGTGACGAACGTGCAGGTGCCGTTGCCCGCCGAGAGGACGATCAGGGGGAACGTGATGTTCGCACCCGCGGCCGCCGTGAAGTTCACGTCGAAGCCTTCGATCTTCGCCGCGTACGTACCGACGTTGGGGTCGGTCGGGTTCACGACGAGAGTCGGCGAGTACAACATCTCCTTGTTGAAGCAGTTCCAAAACCCGAAGGGCGCGTTGGTGCCCGGGGTGTTGAAGATCGAGCCCGGACCGTTACCGGCCGTGTTGAAGAAGTAGTCGACGCCGTTGGTGGCGTGGACGTAGTTGGAGCCGTTGGCTGCCATCGCCGAAGCGCTGAAAGCGCCGAGAACGAGAACAGCTGCGGCCGAACGACCTAGCCTCATTAGAAAACCTCCAAAGGTCAGACACAGGGACAGCAGTCAGGACGCGAGAAGAAGCCTGAAGAGGGCATCTTGTCGAACCCGTTGGCAGGGCACTGTCGCGACCATCGCGAATGTCAGCATGGACCCTGACCGGCGCATGCTGAGTGAATCGGATTGCCCGAAGCCAACGATTGGCCCGCGGGCGAGCAGATCACGTCTCGAATCAGTTTCCTGACACCAGGCTCGCGCACTAAAGCGCGATCGGATGATATCCCGACCCCGATAGGTGTCAACGAACCTGAAAGGTGAAATTTGGACTCGTCGGAATCGAGCCTCCCATCATCGGTTATGCATTCCAAGGAACTTTAAGTCTTCTCAGGCGCCTCGTTCCGACGGGGGTGTCGAGCGCCCAGTTCGAGGCTGCGCGCCACCTTGAAAGAAGCGTCTACGGCTGGCAGAATGCCGCGCTTCGTCTCGTGGGCGGACCTTTCGTACTGCGCGCAGGCCTCGATCCGATCGAGAGCCGACGCACACGCGCGGGTGTGTCGCCCGAACGAGACGTGGGCGCGAGATCCTCGCGAACACGTCACTCCACCGTCCTGGACTCCTCCCGAGTGCGTACTCGCCACGTCGTCATCCTGGCCGCCGGCCGGGGAACGCGCATGAAGTCCCCGACGCCGAAGGTCCTCTTCGACGTCTGCGGGCTTCCGTCTGTAGCGCACGTGGTTCGGCTGGCTCAGGCTCTCGGTGCCGCGCGCATGGCGCTGGTCGTGCCGCCCGACCACGCCGCGATGCGGGCGGCGATCGACACCGATGCGACGTTCGTCGTTCAAGATCCGCCGCTCGGCACCGGACACGCGGTGCGACTCGCCGTCGAAGCACTCGGAACGAGCGACGGCACGGACGTCGTCGTCTTGTGCGCCGACGGACCGCTGTACCGAGCGAGCTCGCTGGACGCGCTGCTCGGCGCAATGGCGGCCTCGGCGGCGGCGGGTGCGATCCTCACCGCGCAAGTGCCGGATCCGCGGGGCTACGGGCGCATCGTTCGCTCCGCCGATGGCGGCGTCGAGCGCATCGTCGAGGAACTCGAGGCGGACGAGGCGACTCGCGCGATCCGCGAGATCAACACGGGGATCGTGGCGTTCCGGGCCGAGGAAGGCCTTCCCGCGCTGCGCTCGCTCAGTAACGCCAATCGCAAGGGTGAGTACTACCTGACCGACATCGTCGAACGGTTGCGTGCCGCGAAGGCGCGCGTCGCGCGCTCGATGGTCTCGGATCCGAGCGAGTGCGCCGCGTTCAACAGCATCGCGGAATTGGGCGAGGTTCGCCGATTGATGCGCGCGCGGATCTTGCGCGAACACATGGATCGCGGCGTCGACATCGTGGATCCGTCCTCGACCCATGTCGACGTCGACGTCGAAATCGGGGCGGGCTCGCGCATCCCGATTCCGTGGCACGCATGGCGTGCGTGATCGGCAGGAACTGCGAGGTCGGCCCGTTCGCGCACCTGCGCGGCACCGTGCTCGAGGACGGTGCGGAGATCGGCAACTTCGTCGAGGCGAAGAAGACGCGGCTCGGGGCGGGGGCCAAGGCCAAGCACCTGACCTATCTCGGGGACGCCGATGGTCGGTGCGCGTGCCAACATCAGCGGCGCACCATCACCGCCAACTACGACGGGAAGCCGAAGCACGCGACCCGGATCGGCGAGCGCTGCTTCGTCGGCAGCGGGACCGTGATCGTCGCCCCGAGCCAGCTCGGCGACCATTCGATGACCGGTGCCGGCGCGATCGTCAAGCGCGGCAGCGTATCGGCCCTCGGGGAAGTGCGTGGTCGGCGTGCCGGCGAAGAAGCCGCTCGCACTGATCGACGCCGGCGCGTCGCCGGCCAAGGGGACTGAGCATGCGCGGCGAACGCCTTCGTGTCTTCACCGGCACCGCCATCGCCGGCCTCGCCCAGGACATCTGCGCGCATGGGCGTGCCGCTGGGAGCCGCGTCGCTCGCAGCGCTTCCCCGACGGCGAGATCAACCTGAAGGTCGAGTGCGACGTGCGCGGCGCCGACGTCTTCGTCGTGCAGCCGACGTGTCCGAACGTCCACGAGAACCTGTTCGAGCTGCTGTCGTTCGCCGACTGCCTGCGCCGCGCGTCGGCCGATCGCATCACCGCGGTGATCCCGTACTTCGGCTACGCGCGCAAGGACCGCAAGGACGAGGGGCGCGTGCCGATCAACGCCAAGCTCGTCGCCAACCTGATCGTCGCGGCCGGCGCCGACCGAGTCCTGACCATCGACCTCCATGCCGCGCAGATCCAGGGCTTCTTCGACATCCCGGTCGACCACCTCTACGCCAAGCCCGTGTTCGTCGACTACCTGCAGAGCATCGAGCTGCAAAACCCGGTGATCGTCGCCCCGGACGTCGGCTCGATCCGCATGGCTCGCGCCTACGCCCAGTCGCTCGGCGGCACGCTCGCCATCGTCGACAAGCGCCGTCATTCCGCGGACAACACGACGGTCGAAAACCTCATCGGCGTCGTGCGCGGCCGCGACGTCGTGATGATGGACGACATGATCTCGACCGGCGGCTCGATCTCCGAAGCGGCCAAGACCGTGAAGAGCTTTGGTTGCGGTCGCATCTACCTCGGCGCCACGCATCCAG
>JADJEK010000003.1 GCA_016709145.1 Planctomycetota bacterium | reverse complement strand
GAATACGGTGTCGTCGGGAAGTCGAGGAGTTGGTTCCTCTGCCGATGATCGCATTGCCGTAACTGCCATCGAACGCAATGAGGGCACCACCATCGGCGCTTGTTCCTCCGACAGACGAGGAATAGAGAAACGCCCCGGTCGGGGCATCCCGAGTTTCTCGCGACGAAGGCGTCTCTCCGAGACCTTCCATCGTTCCGTCAGGCGCGCCAGACGTCGTCGGAAAATCGGTGGACTGGAGTCGACCCGATGGCTTTCCGATCGTGGTGCCGCGATAATCGACACCGTTGCGCAACCCTCCCGGACTGCCAGACCCTCCGAGATAAGGTACCGAGCACGAGGCCAATGAGATCGGGCGTTAGCGCGACTGCGAAACCGTCGGCGACACCATTGAAGGAAAAGTCAGACGCGCCAGGAGATAGCGGCAGGCCAGGCCCGTGCGAATCACCCACCAGAGCAGTCCCACTGGAGTCTCACTGATGGCGCATTCCACGAAACCAAGGGGGAACCCGCGCTTGAAAACAATGAACTCGCTAACAACGTGGATCCGTCCGCCGAGATTCTTTGCAGGCGAATGCTCGTTGGTGGTTCGCGGACGGCGTTGTAAATGCTCCGGTGTCGATGGAAGGTTGGCCGAGCTCGTGCGACCTCCACGTCACGATCGTCCACATTCCGGGGCAACGTGAATTCCCTCTCCCCACTTCAATTCCCGCGCCTCCAATGGGGAACGGAAACTTCTTGCCCGCCGAAGAACGTCGAGAACACGCAACGCGGAGCCGCTCGCGTTGAGTCGTGTTTCCGAACCCGTCATCCGGCTCGCCAGCGAAGGCACCTGAAGGACTCCGGGAGGTCGTCGGAAAGTTCCCGTGCCTGGTCAGACCGGTCAAGAGCGTGGTCTGATCACGTCCAAAACCTTCACGTCAGGACCGCGGTGTTATGTTGGGAGCTCGGATTCGTCGTACCGTAGGTCAGGCCGCATTAGTGTGCTCCACTCGATCCCTGGATCGAGCACGACGCCAGCGGCACTTCGATTCGAACCCGAACTCCGGATTCCGAGAAGATCCGAAATGCTACGGCACCAGATCGACGCATCGGCCATGGACGACGCGCGTGGTCAAGACTGACGCATGATGCCGAACGGCGTCCTGAGGATCAGGTTTCCGGTTCATCGATGCGCCCGACGGCGCCTTCACACCGGATGCGCAGCGCCTTGAGGATCGCCCGTCGCGCGCTTCGAAATCGCAATCGTAGCCGTCAGGGCTCCTTCCGCACGACCATCGACGCCGTGCATGGCACCGGCGAGGATCACGCGCTCGAAACCGGGGACGTCGCGAAACCACTGTGCCGGATCGTCACCCAGATAGAAGTGATGCAGGGTGGGGAAGCTCGCCGATCGCCTCGCACGCTTTCCGAGGTTGGTCTGCGAACCTGAATCGGACGGATTCGGAGGGTGCGTCGCGATCGATGCGATGAATCAGGAACCCGTCGTCCCAAATCGCGAGCACGAGACTCCCGTCACGCGCGCAGAACCGCATCTCCGATTCCCACCCCACGATTCGCGACGAAACCAGCGAGCGGTTCGACGACCGATTGTTTAGTCGCGAGCGGGGTAAGTACGAGAGCGATCGCGCAAAACGTGAGGAAGTTCACGAAGATACCTCAGTTGATCCTAATCATCGATGCAACGCTGGGCACGCCGAGCGACGAGAGTGCAAATAACATGTAGTCTCCGGCAGGAGTGGCGAACAACGTTGGTGGCAAGGTGACGATCACCGTGTACTTGTCGGGCGTCGCTGGGTCGGGAAACACAGCGGTATTCAGCACGACGTAACGTTGTGACGAATCGAACGCATGCGTAATGGAGCCGGTCCTGACGAGAGCCACCCCGGTCGAGGGTCGAGCCGGGGCGGAGCTGGACCGAGAAACTCGGATTAGGTGGAAGAGGTACCTGACTGATAGGCCAAGTCGTCGCCGTCAGCCCCGAGATCACTGGACGCGGCCCATTGAACAAATAGGGTGGGCTGTAGATCTCGATGGAGTGATGCCAGGGCTCCGGAGCCGGCGGCTGCAGATCCCCATTCGCACCGCCTGCGGAGAACACACGACCATCGGGAAGTAGTCCGGCGACCGAATGATACCGCCGCTCGTGGGTCTGGGGCGCCATCGCCAGCCACGCGTCGCCAGTGCCGGGAAGTGGAAAGTTGCTTGACACGAAGCGCTCGGGATTGAGCCGCGCGACGCCTCAACTCCGGACATGGGGTCGACATCGGAGCCACCGACCACGAGAAGCGACCCGTCGGCAAGGATGACGAGATTCTGGTTGATTCTGCCCTGGATCAGATCCGGAAGGTGGGGTCCCAGACCGCGGCAGTTCCGACGTCGGACCACATATCGACATCCGTCTGAGCAGCATACGTCGTGGTCCGCTCCTGGCCCGCTGCGACGAATCCGTAGTCCTGGGGAAACGTAAGGTCGGTGGATGGACCGAGTACGACGACGACCCGTGGAGCCCTCGGCGTGTTGGATGTTCAGACCCCGCCTGCAGGATCCATCGATCGGCTGGGAGTGTCGTGCAACTCGTCGTGAAACTCAAATGCCAGTCCTGTTGCGAAGTCTCCAGGTCCATATACCGGAGTTGCCGGGCCCGCGCGAGCAGGTGACGCCGCGGGTAGTCGTGGATCTCCACAACGTTGTCGGGAACGCCGCACGGGATGCCTGCGGTGCTCGACAGTCGCGCGTTCCGCAGACTAGGCTCAGAAACCGTTGCTGAGGATGCCCAGGCACCTGTCGTTGCCGAGAACCGGTCTTGCATCCTTTGCGTTGTCAACTCGGGAAGCGCGTAGACAGGATTCTCCGTGTGTCCGATCGTCACGACGACTCCGGAAGGAGTCAGGAACCCGTTCGGATACCAGCGCTCTCGATGCATGGTTCCGGCGGATGACCATGATTGCGTCGCAAGGTCGAACCGAAACGCCGCCGCGTGTCCGAAGATGTGTGACGTCGAAGTCATGTCCGTACCGCCGAACGACAGTACGTCGCCATCCGGCAGGAATTGATGTCCGCCGCAGAACAGATCCTCGCTGCCGTTCACGTTGTTCGGCACATCGAACTTCGTCACGCGCTGCGGATCACCGGGTTTCCAAGGAACGTGTGCGTAGGTCCGGGTTGCCCACCGTGCGCGTTCGGATCGAAGTTCGCCGGATACACGTGGCACCACATGAGGACGGCGCCCTCGGGATCCGGCAGCACGACGGCGTGCGTGATTTCGCTGAGGGGAACGCTCGAGTGCTCGTTCGTGATCTCGACGAGGTCGTACGGTCCGGCCCACTGTCCGTGGATCGGCGCGTAATAGACAGGATTGCCCGGAGGTGTTTGAGCACTCGACGCCCGGGAGGTCGCAATCAGCGCGATCGTGCAGACAACGGCGACGACGTGAGACGCACTACGAAACGGAACACATGATTGGCACGACATCGGATCTCCCCTTCGGTGGATTCGCGCCGAGTCCCAACCCGGCGAAGCGATTGGAACGTTCACACACCGAAGCGGCCCGGTCAACAGGAGTTTCCGGCGTGCCGGTCGTGATCGCAGGGGTCGCCGGTCGGACATCGAGACCAGTCGCTCTCGTTCGAGTGAACGCCAGCACTCGATGCGGACCGACGCGGTTTCGACAGCACGACCGCCTCGCACCAAGGCAGTCACTTCCTCGTCACCCCCTCTTCCGCTCTTCCAGCTCTTCCACCGTCTTCGGCCAATCCCCTCGCAGTAGACGCGACAGCGCGATCCGCGAGCAACTTGCCGCCGGTCTGACACCGCGGACAGTAGTTCGATTCGTTTTCCGCGTACACGATGCGCTGCACTTCGTGCCGCAATCGGGGCACGGCTTGCCGAACTTCCCGTGGACCGCCATCTGCGGACGGAACGCCGTGACGTCCTCGGGAAAGCCGTCGCCGACCTCGGCGCGTGTCCGCTCGATCCACTCCGTCAACGTCGTCCGGGTCGCTTGGAACAAGCGCTCGACGGCGTCGTCGTCAGCTTCCGCGTATGCGTGACCGGCGACAGCCGCGCGCGATGCAGGATCTCGTCGGAGTACGCATTGCCGATGCCGGAGAACTGCGTCGGGTCGGTCAGGGCGCGCTTCAGCGTGTGGTTCTCGAGGCGCAAGCGCTCTGCGAACTCGGATGACGTGCAGACGAGCGGTTCGAGGCCGCCGCGGTCGTGCTGCGCGAGCGCGTCCTTGCCCGCGATCACGTGCAGCGACGCGCGCTTCTTCTTCGACGCCTCCGTGAACAGGAGCGTGCCGGATTCGAAGTCGAACGCCGCGAGACCGATCGTGGCCGGGATCGCGGCGCCCGGTGCGCGCCAGCGCAGACGTCCGGAGATCATCAGATGGACGACGAGGAACAAGTCACCCTCGAACGCGATCACGATGCGCTTGCCGAGTCGTTCGATGCCGCGCACGGTCCGACCGTCGCACGCGGACAGCGGCGGCGTGACGCTGCGCAGCACGAAGGGCGACTTGACGCGCGTGCGCAGCAGCCGCCGACCGACGACGTGCCGCGCGAGGCTTTCGACGTAGATCGCGACGTCGGGCAATTCGGGCATCGCTGCTAAGGTACGCCAGTCGCGCAGCCCCGCACCGCTGGAGTCCGCAACGATGGAAAGTCAGCTCGATCGCGTCCTCGAACCCGAGTGGATGGACACGTTCGAAGAGGCGGACGCCTACGACCGCATGGACCATTCGGCGGTCAATCGAGCGTTCGTCGAGAGCTTGCTCGCGCTGCGGACCGATCAGGGCACCGTGCTCGACGTCGGCACCGGACCCGCGCACATCCCGATCGAGTTGGCGACGCGCACCCGAGCGACGAAGGTCGTCGCGATCGACGCCGCCCGGCACATGCTCGCGTACGGTCGCCGGCACCTCGAGCGCACCGGACTGGCGGGATCGCGTGCGCCTCGCGTGCTGCGACGGCAAGCGGCTGCCGTTCCCCGACGCGTCGTTCGACGCGGTGATGACGAACTCGATCGTGCATCACATCCCTGATCCGGTGCCGTGCTTCCGCGAGATGCGCCGCGTGCTCAAGCCCGACGGCGCGCTGCTGATCCGCGATCTGCATCGACCGACCGATCGCGCCGAGCTCGACCATCTGGTCGCGACGCACGCGCACGACGCGGATCCGACGCAGCGGCAGTTGTTCGCCGACTCCCTGCACGCGGCGTTCACCGTGAGCGAGGTCGAGCGCATGCTGCAAGCCGCTGGATTCGCCGATGTCACCGTGACCAAGACCAGCGATCGGCACTGGACCGCGCAGCGGGCCGCAAGCGTCTGAACCGGGCGGGGGACTCGATGCGATCGCAGCCTCTGGGAGGCCGTGAACCTGGTGAATGGGGCCCGCGCGGCGTCGGCACGGCTGCGAACGACGATCGCTTCGTGTCTGGACGATCCGGTCGCTCCGCGACCGGGGGTCCTCACCGACTCTTTCCATTGAGTCGTCTTGGCCATCCTCCTCGCGCTCGCCGTTCTCGCTCGTTCCGCCGCACACGGGGATTTCTTCACGGCCTCTGATCCTCTTCGTCGCGTTCATGGTCCTCGCCGTGGCCGTGTTCGTGTTCATGCGCGAACCGCCCGCGGAGCCGAGCGTGTCGCCGACCCGCGATCCGCCTGCGGCAAGCACGCCGCACGTCGAACCCGCGGCCGCCCTCGAGGAGACGCGGACGGCGACGTCTCCTGCCGGTGAGGCGCGCGTCGACCTTCGTGTGATCGAAGACAGCGGCGAACGCGTCGTCGGGTGCGACGTCGAACTTCGCGCGGGGGACGGCGCTGGCCAGGCCGAGTCCGCGGTGTTGGCGCGCGGCACGAGTGGCGGTGGTGGTGCGCTCCGATTCGACGGACTCGCTCGGCGCGTACGTCTTGCGCGTCGTCGATGCGGACTACGTCGGCGACGACGTGCCGGTCACGTTGACCGAGGCCATGGGATTCGGCCGAGCCGTCGTCATGGTGCGGCGCAAGCCGTGAGTCACCAGAGCCGCGGTCCGCGATCGCCGCGTATTCCCAGTCGAGCAGCGGTGTCCGCGCGGCATCGCGTTCGGGCAAGTAGCGCGCGAGCAGTCGACGCTCGTCCCAGTGCTCGCGCAGCGCGAAGCCGCGCTCGCGCAGGTACTCGCCGAGGCGTTCGGGGTGGATGCCCGATCGCAGCGGTTCGCCGTAGAGTTTCAGCAGGAAACGCGTGCGCGCGGCCGCGTGGCCGATGACGGGGCGGCCGAGCTCGTCGGCCGACAGGAACGTGAACACGATGCGCGAGTGCGCGGGCGCCGTGTTCGCGATGCCGTCGAGCAAGCGCTTCACGTCGTCGTGGTCGAGGTACATCAGCAAGCCTTCGGCGACGAACACCGTGGGCTTCGCCGCCTCGAACGCCTGGATGCGTGCGAGCACGTCGGGCAATGCGTGCTGCGCGAGATCGACGCCCTCGAGGTGGAAGTTCGCGGGCCGCGGCGGCAACGCATCGAGGCCGCGGCGCTTCGCGGCCTGGGAATCCGGATGGTCGAGTTCGAACACGTGACGCGACGGCTCGTCCTCGGCGATACGCAGCGCCAGCGTGTCGAGCCCGCCGCCGATCACGACCAACTGCTCGGCGCCGTCCGCGAGTGCGGCGCGCACGCTGTCGTCGATGAACCGCTTGCGCAGCGCGAGGTGCAGAAAACCCCGCGCACCCAAATGCGCTCATGCACCCGACCCAATGCCCGGTACCAGGTTTGGCTGAGCAGCTTTAGCTCGATCGCCTGTGTCCGCGATTGCGCGCCGAGGATCTTCTCGGCGTAGTCGCCCGCGCGCGGCGGGCACAGTGGGCCGAGCGTCGGGTCGGCCGCCGCGAACACGAGCCCGCGCGCCACCCCGAGGGCGGTCTTGCTGGGCTGACCTTCGCGCATGCGGCGAACTCCGACGAGTTGGGAACCGGCGGGCATGATGCCGGTCGGGGTGTCTTGCCGCCATCGATCGACTTCGAGTCCTCCATGCTGCTTCGCACCGCCGTCCTTCTGTTGGGTTCCGCAGGTCTCGCTTCGCTCGGGTCGATGGCCTGCGCTCGGCGCGAGATGCCGCCGCCCGGCTACGACGGCGCGGTGCCGTCGGGAGCAGGGCAGCGCGCGCTCAACGCAGTCGATGGCCGCACGGTCGCGTTCGCACAAGGAGCTGCTCCGTGGACCGTCGCGGGGTTCGCGGTGGTTCCGAACCCCGTCACCGGCAAGGGCCCAGTGGTCCGGCTCACGCAAGGCAAGCTCGAGCGCTACGTTCCGATGCCCACCGACGCGGAAGTGGATGACTTCGTCGCGCGCGTCCATGGGCGGACGGAAGCCCCGGCCTCGAATCTGGATGCCGCCTACCGGGCTGCCCTGTCGCCGTAGGTCTGTTCCAGTGGTGCGACGTTTTGTCGGAACTTCGGCCGACGCCTCGAACTTCCGCGCGCCTTGAGTCGTCGAAGCGCCAGAACTGGAACTTCCCCGCAAGCCCCATGCGGCATCGAAGTCGATTCGTTCGAAAGACTTACGAGCATTCCTAGTCGTCGAGTGGCGACCTGAGCTGCGATTCTGGTCGCTCCGAGTAGGTCTTGCGTCGATCTTCGAGCCTGGACGCGGTGACGCCGCGATCTCCCGGGCCAGTGCGCCTTCGCGGGGGTCGGCAACGCCTCGAGGAGACGACTTCGAATGTTCGATCGCCTGCGGAATCCGATGGTCGCGACCATCGGTGTCGGTGTGGTCCTCGCCCTGAGCTCGACGACGGCACGAGGGCAATCCCAAAGCGCGCCGACCGGAGGCACTCCGGGCACGTACCCGTTCTGGACCGCGGGAGAGCAATCAGACCTCCGCGATCATGGAAGGCATCCTCGGACCGGGCGATCTGAACGGCGACGGCTTTGCCGACATCGTGTGCACGGCGCCGTTGTTCAAGGCGAGCTACGCGGCCGAGGGCATTGCGTTCGCGTACTTCGGCAGCCCCACGGGCCCGAACCAGTCGCCGTCCTGGTTGACGTTCGGAACGACGTCGGGACAGAAGATCGGTCGGTCGATGGCCAGTGCCGGCGACGTCAACGGCGACGGCCGGATCGACCTGCTGGTCGGCGGAACCGGCCGCGTCCTCGTGTTCCACGGACGGCGACGGGTCTGGCGTCCACGCCAGCGACGGTCCTGTTCGGATCCGCGGTCGGCGACTATGGCCGCAGCGTGCTCGGCATCGGCGACGTGAACTCCGACGGCTACGACGACATCGCGATCGGCGAACCCTTCCATACCGGCGGGTTGCTCGAGATGGGACGCGTGTCGGTCCACTTCGGATCCGCGACCGGCGTGGTTCCGACTCCCGCGTGGCAGGCGGTCGGCCCGTCGGCGTACGACGAGTTCGGCGTGGCTCTGGCCTCGGGTGACGTCAACGGCGACGGAGTCCGCGACCTCGTCGTCGGCGCACGCACGCTGAACGGCATCGAGAGCGAAGAGGGTGGAGTCCGCGTGTATCTCGGCAACGGCACGGGTCTCGAACTCGCGCCCGCGTGGGCGGTCACCAGTGGTCAGAAGAGCGCGCGTCTCGGCGGCTCGATCGCGGTCAGCGACCTGAACTCCGACGGCATCGACGATGTCATCGCCGGCGCGCTCGAATGGGATGGTCAACAAGTCGACGAAGGTCGGGTCTCGGCGTACTTCGGCTCGGCCGCCGGACTCTCGCAAAGCCCGTCCTGGACGCGCGACGGCATCCAAGCGGGGTCGCGCTTCGGCGTCGTTGCGGCAGGGGACGTGACCGGTGATGGTTTCTCCGACGTCCTGGTCGGTTCGCGGCTCCACGACGGCTCCTTGTCGAACGAAGGGCGCGCGCAATTGTTCGTGGGTGGCCCGGCCGGACCGAGCAAGGTCGCCCGCTGGAGCGTCGAAGGCAATCAGCCGTCGGCGAGCTTCGGTAGTCAGGTCGCGATCCTCGGCGACATCGACGGCGACGGTGCGGTCGAAGTCGGCGTCGGCGCGGCTCAGTACGACTACGGTCAGAGCGACGAAGGCCGCGTGTTCGTGTTCCGCGGCAATCGGTCGCCGCTGACGGACATCGCGGCGAAGTCGAACTCGTACGGCCCCAGTGAAGTCGGGCAGAACGGTCCGGTCGTGCTCGTCACGGCGGGCTTGCCGCGCCTCGGTTGGCCGGCAACGCTGCGCGTGAACGGTGGCCCGTTCTTCGTGCCGCCGCTGCTGTTTTTCGGCGCGAAGTCGACCGCCGTCCCGTTCGACGGCGGGACCTTTCTCGTGCAGTCGAGCGCGTTCATCCTGATGCCGTTCGTCGACGTGTACGGCAAGACCGAGGTCACTGTCGAAGTGCCGCCGATCGCGCTGTTCGCCGGCGGCCACGTGTTCTTCCAGGTGATGTTCCCGGGCTCGACGTCGGGCGCCGGCTCGTTGCTGTCGAACGGCGTGGAGTGGACGATCGGCGGGTGATTCGAATCAGCGCTGCGACGTGATCAGTGCTGCGCGCATCGTGATCGTCGCGTCGATCGGCTCGACCTTGTCCTTCACCGGCGCGTCCGCCTTCAGATCGAGCGTCGCCTGCGCGGTCGACGAGCGCGGCAGGGGCAAGCTCGGATCGAGCTCGTAGTCGCCGCTGCCCTTGCCGCGCAGTTCGCGCAGCGTGAGCTTCGCGTCGTCGGGCATGCCGGGCAGCTTCACCGCCGCAGCGAGCGCCGTGTACTCGAACTCGCCGTGGACGGACCACGTCTCTGGCTCGAGTGTGTGGCGAGTCGATGGATCGCCGGCCGCAGAATCGTCGAGCGTCTTCGTGGACACCGCGAAGCGCGTGCGTGAGGCGTCGAACGCTCTGGGGGGACGAGGTGTTGTTCCTCAGGCCGACGTCGGACGAGGGCCCGCTGTTGTCGAATGGTGCGAAGTGTGTGACCGACGCGTGAGTTTCGCGGAATCAGCTACCGACGGCTCCAAGACAGCCAGAACCAACGTCCTCCAAGAATCCGCGTTCGGCGGCCATTCCACATTCGTTCGCGTCGCGCAGCCATCCCCGGTCGTCTCACCGCGTCTGACCTGGATGTCAGTACCTCACCGAGCTGATGCATTGGCGGTCAGTGAGCCGGGCCCGAGTGTTTCAGGTGAAGATGCTCACCGGAGAGAACGACCGTATAAGCGAACTGAAAGACGAGTGCCGCATAACACGCCATGAACGCGATGTCGGTGACCGCGATCTGAAAGCAGCAGTACGCATTGACCGAATCGATGAGTTGCGTGAGGTCGTTCAGGATCACGAAGCCTCGGCCCTTATCGAATGGAAGTTCGTCGAGCGTCTCTGGAGCAAACCACAGGGGAAGATAAACGGGGTCCTCGCCGTTCCTGTACACGCACCATCGGTACAAGGAAACGAAACCGAAGAGCAGTGTCATCGAGATCAATGCGCTGATTACGAGTCGGCGGACAGAAACCCTGTGGGATTCGCCGTCCCCGGAATGGAGGTCCTTCTGATGGGTTAGGCCGAGGCGCATCGCGAGCGCTCCAGCCACGAGTGCGATGGGTACGGAAAATGCTCTCCAATCCGGAGGCAACCAGATGGTTTCCGTCAAGAGATTGATGAGGGGCGAAACAGCAACCAGCGCCAACAACACCGAGACGACTCTTGAAAACGGCCACGCCCTCAACCACTGCCGCATCAGCTTGAGTAGAACGAGAAAACCGCGCATCCTCGTTGGATGCCGCACGGCGTTCCGGGAGTGCAAGTCGCGTTGGTTGCGCACCTTCATTGCGCGATCAGTATCTTGAAGACGTTCTCGTTGCTCGTCGAAGTCGCCGAAGCGGACGACCTACGCATGCCGTTTGCGGATGCTACATCCGAGGAGGGTGCGACGACATCAATTCGCATGGATGTCGGGGTCCGGCCGCTCACGACCGCTAGATAGTAGTACCGATATGGTAACGCTTTCGTGGTGACGGGCGTGAGGCCCTCCTTTACACGATAGTCTTCCAATGCCCTCGGATCAGCCAGAAGGGCGGTGCGCTCCTCCGGGCTGTCGAACAGTTTGGGAGGAATCAAATACGCTGTCGCCTTGTCGGGTTCCGACTCGAGTGTGACATTCACCGACGGGCGCGCGGTCCCATACTTGCTGAACAGTCCGCACCCAGTGAGCGAAAGGAGCGCGATGAATGCGATGAAACCGGACATTCCATGATGGAGTGGTTTGTGGCCGGCCCGTAACGAATCGAATGCTCCGCGATTGCAATTCTTCATGGAGTTCTCCGGCACTTCGATCACTTCTTGGCCTTTTTGGAGCCCTTGCCTTTGGATGCCGAATCCCCGTGCTTCGTGTTCGACTCGCTCCTGCGTGTCGTAGGCGGCGGATCGGTGCGGGTGCTCGGTGTTTGCGAGGCCTTGTCCCGCTTGCCGTCGTGCGCAGCCTTCTTGCGCCTTTCCTCGGCCTTGGCAAGCTCGGCACGCCTCTTGTGGCGCCGCTTCTTGGCTTGATCCTCCGCTCGCTCGTACGCTTCGCGTCGTGATTCTCGCTCTTGTGCGTGCAGATGCGTCTTCAAGGACTCGAAGACCGGTCGTGCTGCTGCGCTCGTCACTCGTTTTTGCGTAATCGCTCGTTGGAGGTAGGCCTGCGCCAGTGGCTTGCTGGTGATGAAGCGCGCGGAAAGCCGAGACGCCTCGACCGTCTGGTGTGGCAGGCCCGGGTCCGGGTCGGCGAGAGTCACGCTGATCAATGCGGGTGACCACAAATGGCCTTTGAGCACGTCCGCGGGGTCGATTTCGATGCTGTACTCAGCCGCGTGGACGACGCACGTGTGGTCCCCGAACTCTGTCTTCAATCCCATGATGACGGGATGCCCTCGGGACAACTCCTCGACCAGATCGATGGACACAGCGGGGAATGCATCTAGCGTGATCCGATTCTGGTTCCGAAATTCTTCCGCAAGATCAGGGTGTAGAGCCAGGACCATGTCCCCTTCCGTTCCACGAGCGTCATCGTCCCCGTTCTTGCGTGACAAGACAATTTGTTCCTGCGACGTTTCAACGCCCTCGTATCGCTGAAGCATCTCCACACAGGCCGCCCAACACCAATCGGGATTAAGCTGCTTGACGCGGTAGGCTTCGAAGCCCTCGCAATAGACTCGGAAGTGGTTCGGACTGAGCTTCTCGCAACACCCTCGGCCACTGGTTGCGATAGGTTCAGCGTCGTCGTCGGAAGAATTCGGGCTCGAAGCATCGGCAGTATGAAACATGGTGCCGAGGCCGATGCTCTCGACGCGCCCGATCGTTCCGGTGTAGTCCTCGAGTACTTTCACCGCGTCGCTAACTTCGCCACCGGCTTCGGCCAGCCCATCGTCGGCACGATGCGCGGCATCCTCCGCGTGATTCCCCCATTCGCGAACGGTATTCACCACCGCGGTGGCGTCAGCGATGCAAGAGTTAACGGCGTCGCACCCCCCTAGTGAGCCGGCGGCTGCGAAGAGAATGGAAAGCAACCATGACTTACGGTAACTGATCACGGCATCTACCCCCCGTCGACCATCGCAAGTGGCAATCGTGTTCGCAGGTCGTCAACGTCTCGCGCGAAATCGAACCGTGCGAGAGGTACTCGAAATCGGCAGCACCCCCCCGAACCACCTTGAGATTGAAGCCACCGCTAGAGCTGCGGACAAGGGGGCGGTACCGGGTCTGTGCGACTACTTCTTGCGCGGAATTTCTCGCATCGACAGCACCCCGCGCATCGTGATCGTCGCGTCGATCGGTTCGACCTTGTCCTTCATCGGCGCATCGGCCTTCAGGTCGAGCGTCGCCTGCACGCTCGACGACCGCGGCAGCGGCAAGCTTGGATCGAGGTCGTAGTCACCGCTGCCCTTGCCGCGAAGTTCGCGCAGCGTCAGCTTCGCATCGTCGGGCATGCCGGGCAGCTTCACTGCCGCGGCGAGCGCCGTGTACTCGAACTCGCCGTGGACGGACCACGTCGACTCGGTGCGCGCCGTCAGCGTCCACGTCGCGAGCTCGCGCAGTTCGATCCCGGAGAAGTCGAACCCGCGCGTGGTCGTCCAGCGCGCGCCCACTCCGATCGGCTCTCTCGGCATCGGGACGACGTTCTGCTCCAGGGATTGGCGCATCTGGTTCTGCACGTTGCGCAGGATCGACGAGACCTTGTCGGGGAGGTTCGACGTCGTCCGTCGCGTCATGCCCCCGTCCGCGGTCGTGAGGAAGCCGCCGAGGCCCGTCACGGAACCCGTCTTCAACTCCTGCTCGAGCATGTGGCGCGTCGAGGGATCTCCGAGCGAGGAATCGTCGAGCTTCGCCGAGGACACGGCGAAGCGAGTGCGCGAGGCGTCACGCGTGCGTTCGACGAGTTCGACGGCGAGTTCGAGATGCAGCGCGGGGATCGCAGTCTCGGGCACCGTGTTGCCGTCGGCGAACAGCGCCATCGACGACGACTGCGTCAGCACGACGTCCTGACGGCCGCCGACCGCCGCCACCGAGCCG
>JADJEK010000002.1 GCA_016709145.1 Planctomycetota bacterium | reverse complement strand
TCGACGCGTAGACGATCCACTTCGAATCGGGCGACCAATCGAAGCCTTCCATCGACGCCGACGGCACGATGCGGCGCACGTCCCGACCTTGATCGTCCATGACCATCAAGTCGCCGCGACCGCGCACGAACGCGACCAAGGCGCCATCGGGCGAGAGACTCAGATCGCTCTCGAGCACGGCGTCCTCGGTGACGCGCTTGGTCACGAAGCGATCGTTCTGCCACCAGTACGCGTCGGCGTTCTCGCGCTCCGCGCGCCAGACGTCGCACTGGCCGCCTTGTTCGCTGACGAACAGCAGTGCGCGGGCGTCCTTCGTGAACACGAGGTCGCTCTCGAGTTCGGGCGTCGCCGTGACGCGCTTGGGTTCCTTCAACTCGGTGTCCATCACGTACACGTCGCCCGCCGCGACGAACGCGAGTTCGAGACCGTCCTCGGTGAACGCGACGTCGGTCGCGGAATCGAGCGTGCGTCGCAGCCAAGGCGAGCCGACGCGTTCGCCGGTGTTCACCAGCGCGAGCTTCTCGGCGGGCTTGCCGCTGCCGGGCTCGAAACGCCAGAAGTCGAACAGGTGACGGAACACGAGCGTCGAGCCGTCGCGCGACACGCACGGCATCATCACGGCGTCGTCGTCGAACTTCGTCAGTTGCTTGCGCTCGTTGCCGTCGCGGTCGCACTCCCACAGGTCGAACGTGCCGTCCTGTTGGCCGACGTAGTAGAAGCCCGAGCCGTCGGGCTTCCACAGCGGAGTGCGGAAGCCGAGATCGTCATGCAGCACTTCCGTGAACTGCGCGGTGTCGAGGTCGTAGCGCCAGACCTGACTCGCCTGCGAACCGCGATAGCCCTTGCGGAACCAACTGGTGTCTTCACGCGTGAACAGCAACCGCGTGCCGTCGTGCGCGAGCGAGCCGTCGGTGCCGTAGTCGTCGAACAACACGGCTTCGGCCCCGCGCTGTTGCGACGGAGCCTTCAGGAAGCGTCCGGCGGGGCGGTGCGCGTGGTCGCGACTTCCGCGCACGAGGAACGCCGAGCCGTCGGGGAACCAATCGTCGAGCGTCGAGCCTTCGCTGTGGAACGTGCGCTGCTCGGCCGCGCCGCCTTGCGCGGGCATCACGAACACCTGCGCCGACCCGGCCCGCGTGCTGTTGAACGCGATCCACTTGCCGTCGGGCGAGAACGCGGGCCGCGAGTCCTCGGCGGGATCGCGCGTCAGTTGCGTCACGGCGCCGCCAGTTGAAGGCACCGACCACAGATCCCCGGCCCACGCGAACACGAGCACTTTGCCATCGGGCGAGAGCGCGGGATCGCGCGCGAGCACGATCGGCTCGGAAGTCTGGGCGGTCGCGGTGGCGGAGGCGACGAGGGACGACGCGAGCAGCACGAGCCGACGGAGCATGCGGATCCTCGAGTGAATGCGAAGGGACGCGGATGAACGCTGCGACTTCGAAGGCGACGGAGAGGGGCGGGGGAGTGTAAACGTCCGCCGCGGCGCGGCGTTGGGTCCGTTCACGCTCGAGTCGAACGTCGCAGCCGTTCCTCGGCCTTGTTCAGCAACCGCGCGACGGACGCGTCGCTCCCGAGTCTTGCGAAGTCGGCGGCGTGGAACCAGCGCAGGTCGTTCGATTCGTCGCTGATCGCGAGTTCCTGGTTCGGCGCGGCGACGAGCAGGAAGCGCACGTCGTGGTGCTCGTGTTCGGGCTCGTCCTTGCGCGCGGGAATGAGATGGACGTCGAGATCGAGCGGCAGCGGCGCGACATCGTCGAAGCTGCCGTCGACGCCGACGAAGCGGAAGTCGGTCATGCCGGACTCCTCGCGCGCTTCGCGCATCGCGGCGCGGTGCATGTGACTCTCGCCGTCGACGTGGCCGCCGAGCTGCAGCCAGCGATTCAGCTTGCGATGGTGCGTGAGCAGGAAGCGCTCGTGGTCGGGCGCGACGATCCAGGCCGACGCGGTCACGTGCCCCGGCACGCACGAGCGCAGCAGACAATCCTCGTGCGCGCGGACCAGCGCTTCGATGCGGTCGGCGACCGCGGTCTCGCGCGGGAACGCGGCGCGATAGCGCTCGAGGAGTTCGAGGACGGGTGCGCGGCGCATCGCGAGTTCACTCCGGCGTGGGATCGAGCCGGACCAACGACAGCAGCGTGTCGCCGTAGCGGGCGAACAACGCGCCCGACGACTCGAGGTCGTCGCCCGCTCGGAGCTCGAGCGTGATCACGGGGATGCCGAGCGTGAGACCTCCCCACGAACCGAGCGATCCCGGGCGACCGCCGAGTCGCTTGACCGGCAGTGCACCGAACGCGGACGCGGCGCGCACGACGTCTTCGCCGGGCCCGTCCCAATCGATGCACGCCAGCGGTTGATGGATCGACACGATGCGGCGCGGCCGACGTTCGACGACGAGGCGCTCGAGTGCGCGTGACTCGGGCTCGGACAGCGGCGACTCGCCGTGGCGTTCGGACGTCGCGAAGTTGTCCGCGGGGAAGTTGCGGTTCAAGTCGATGCCGCGCGAGTTGGTGCGCGATCGGCGTGCGTAGCCATCGGGATTCGCGATCGGCACGAGCGTGATCGGCTCCGTGCTCCACGCGTCCGGGTGGAGCGCGAGCGCGCGTTCGAGTTCGCGCAGCAACGGAGTGCCGGCCGGTTCGGAGCCGTGGATCGACGCCAATACCAGCACTCCGCCTTGCACGTCGGGGCCGATGCGGATCGCTTCGATCGGTCGACCCTCGACGCTGGTGCCGATCACGCTGCGCGCGGTCGGCGGCCGCTGTGGCGTGACCGGCTCGGTGGCGCACGCGGAGGTCAGCGCGAGCGCGAGGATCGCGCCGGCAGCACGCAGTTGTCGCGCGGACATCGTGCCGTTCACGGCCGGACCCGAACGCGTCGGCCATCGATGACGAGGCGCCCGCCGGCGAAGTCATTGATCGCATCGGGCAGCGCGTCGAGTTCGGCCGCGAACACGCGGGCGGCCAACGAGTCGGCGTCGTCGTCGTCGTGCACGGCAACGACGCGCTGCGCGATGATCGGCCCGCGGTCGTAGTCGGCATCGACGAAGTGCACCGTGCATCCCGAGACCTTCACACCCGCGGCGAGCACCGATTCGTGGACGTGATGGCCGAAGAAGCCCTTGCCGCCGAACGCGGGCAACAACGCCGGATGGATGTTCAGCACGCGTTGGGCGTACGCGGGCCGCAGCGGGAAATGCGCGAGGTATCCGGCCAGCACCACGAGGTCGATGCGTTCCCGCTCGAGCAACGCGTACAGCGCGTTCTCGAACTCGGCGTCGCTGGCGTGATCGCGACGACGCAGCACCGAGCTGGGGACGCCGAGTTTCGCGCAGCGCCCGATCGCGCCGGCATGGGCCGACGACGACACGACGTGCGCGACGTGTGCGTGCAGTCGTCCGTCCCGTTCGCGGACGACGAGGTTCTCCAGCGAGCGGCCACCGCCCGAAACGAACACGGCCAGTCGCGGAGTGCTCGCGGTCATGGCGTCCCCAACGCGGCTACGGCCGCCCGCGCACGCGCGACGTCGAGTCCGCCGACGCGCACTTTCTTCAAGCGCCCGCCGGCGCCCGATGCGATCTCCACGCGCGACTTCGGTACGTCGAAGAATGCGGCGAGGATGCGCACGATGCTGTCGTTGGCCTCGCCGTCGACGGGCGGAGCCGTGGTCTGCACCACCAGCGCATCCGTCGTCGCCGATTGCACGCGATCGCGCGCGGAGCGCGGCTTCGCTCGCACGAAGAACTCGACTCCGCCGCCGGCGAGCGTGATCGGCAGGAAGTCCATGCGATCAGGGTCCGACGAGCGGCGTTTCGCAGCGCCCGCCGTCGAACAGCGGATACGCGGCGAGGAAGCAGCGCGTCCCGCGATGCTGCGCGGCGAACTCGGACAGAGCCGTCGCGGCGTGGTCGAAGCTGCCGCCACGCCCGAGGAACGGCGCCAACGCGTTCGCGATCGCGGAGTACGCGGCCGACTCGCGCGTCAGCAGGTCGATCGCGGCTTGCGTCTGCGCGGACGTCGTCGACTCCGCGGCGGCTTCGTCGATCAGCGTCTTCAGCATCCCGTGCTGCAGATCGATGACGGGCACCACGACGTCGGCGAGCGCGGCCTTCTGCGTGTCGGACCAGCCTTGGGAGGCGTCGTACGACTGCATTTGCTGGAGCAGCCGAGTCACGCCCGCGCGGAACCACGCGGCCGACAGCAACGTCGCTCCGCGTGCGATCGCGAGTCGATCGGCGGGGCGGTTCGCGACGCGATCACCGAGCAGATCCGCGAACGCCTGCGCCGACGCGAACGCGCGGAAGCGGACCACGGAACTCGCCGAACCCGCGGACTTGGCGACGACCAGCGTGACGCCATCGCCGTCGTCGCTGAGGCCCTTCATCTCCGCGGCCTGGTCGCGCTCCGGATGCGTGACGTCCTTGCGCGCGAGTTGTCCGCTTTCGAGCGCGCTGCGGAACGCGCCGAAGACGTCGGACAGCGGCGCGACGTCGTGTTGGATCGCGGCGACGTAGTCTCGGTACGCGGCGGTCTGCATGCGCGCGCTCAACGTCGTCACCGCGTCGTTGGCTTCGGCGAAGCGCAGCGCCGAGACGTTCGCGAACCACGCGTCCCAGTCGAACTCACGCTCGAGGCGCACGAGGTCCTGCGCCAGCAGACCCGCAATCTGGGATTGCTCGGCCGTGTCGATCGTGGGGGGCAACGCGGTCAGCGCCGCGTCGAACTCCACGAGCGCGGCCGCGAGCGGACCTTGCGGCAATGCGGCCAGCGCGGTCGCGTCCTGCAGCGCGGTTCGCCCCGCGTTCACCGCGGCGCGCGCGTCCTGGAACTTCGCGGCCGCGAGCGCGGCGGCGACGTCGTCGCGCGTGCGTTGCGTCGCGGTCGTGATCGCGGCGAGCGCCGCGTCGCTCAAGCGCTGCTTCGCGGCGACGAAGTCCGCGGCGGCGTCGACGTCGGGATCGGGCGCGGCGTTCGCCGTCAATGCCGTCACGGCGTCGATGAAGCGACGTTCGCCGAGCGCCGGATTCACCGCGTTCTCGAGCGCGAGGATGGCCGCGTCGACCTTGGATTTGACCTGCGCCGCAGCCGCGGTCTCCGCGGCGATCTCGGCCTGGATCTGTTCGACCAGCTTCTGCGCCTTGCCGGCCGCTTCGGTGCCCGAGAACGACGACACGATCTCGGTGAGCGCGCTCAGCTTCGCGTCGCGCGTGTACGTGGCCGCGCGTTCCGAGAACTCGGTGTACGCGGTCATCGCCTTGAACTCGAACTCGCGCTTCTCGGCTTCGGTCTGAAGTCGATCGACCTTGTTCTGGTCCGTGTTGTTCTGGACCACGACGATCTGCTCGGGCTCGCGGTTCAGCAGGATGCCGGCCACCGTCCCGCCGACGACGACGAGCAGCGCGAGCACGATCACGAGCGCGCGGCTGCTCTTCTTCGCTCCCGCGGCGTGGATCGCATCGACGAGCTCGCCCGCGGTCTGGTAGCGCTGTCCGGGTTCCTTCTGGACCAATCGCGTGAAGATCGCCGCGACCTTCTCGGGGATCTGCGGCACGGTCGCGCGCAAGTCGGGCGGCGGCTCGCGCAGTTGCTTCTTCACGATCTCCTCGGCGCTTTCGCCGTGGAACATCGTCTTGCCGGTCAGGATGCGGAAGAACGTCGCGCCGAGTGAATAGAGGTCCGAGCGCGTGTCGAGCGTCTGGCCGCGCGCCTGCTCGGGCGAGATGAAGTGCGGTGTGCCGACGATGCCGAGCGCGTCGCCGCCGTCGTGCTGCGCGAGCGCGAGCCCGAGGTCGGCGATCTTCACGGTGCCGATCTCGGTCAGCATCAAGTTGTCGGGCTTGATGTCGCGGTGGACGATCTTCTTCAGTTCGGCGTACTGCAGGCCACGTGCGGCGTCGTTCAGCAGCTTCAACGCTTCGGCCCATGGCATCGGGCCGTCCTTGTTGAGCTTGTCCTCGACCGTTCCGCCGGGCACGAACTCCATGGCGTAGAACAGCAGGCCGCTGTCCTGCGCGACGTCGTAGACCTGCACGATGTTCGGATGGTTCAACTGCCCCGCAGCGCGCGCTTCTTTCAGGAAGCGCTCGACGAACGCGGGATCGCGCGAGAGTTCGGGCGACAGGATCTTCAGCGCGACTTCGCGGTTCAGCGACAACTGCAGCGCGCGGTAGACCGTGCCCATGCCGCCGCGGCCGAGGCGCTGCAGCAGCTTGTACCCGCCGAGCGTCCTGCCGACGCCGCCGCCCGCTTCCTTCGTCGAGAAGAACGTCAGCGCGGTCGTGCCGATCGTGATCTTGTCGCCGCTCTTCAATTCGACGGCGTTGCCGCCGATGGTCGCGCCGTTGACGAGCGTGCCGTTCTTCGAGCCGGCGTCCTTGAGGAAGAAGCGCCCTTCCTTGCCGCGGATCTTGCAGTGCGCGCGCGACGCGAGTTCGTCGTCGATGCGGACTTCGGCGCGCTCGTCGCGGCCGAGGGTGTAGACCACGTCCTCGTCGAGAGTGACGGAATGTCCCTTTTGGGACCCGGTTTCAACGATGAGGACCGGCACTCGAATCTCCAAGTCCCAGGAACAACGCACGACCGACGCGTACCAGAGTGGCGCCTTCTTCGACGGCGATCTCGAAGTCGTTCGTCATGCCCATCGAAAGGTGCACGAACTCCGCCGGCATGTCGCCCGTCCGTGCGAGTTCGTCGCGCAACTGTCGTAGCGCGCGGAACCACGGGCGTGACGCTTCCGGCTCGCGATCGAGCGGCGCCATCGTCATCAGGCCGACCACTTCGACGTGGCGTGCGGCCGCGGCCGCTTGCGCCAAAGGTCGAAGCGCTTCCGGCGTGCAGCCGCTCTTGCTGGCTTCTCCGCTCACGTTCACTTGCAGCAGGATGCGTGGGCGGCGGCCGAGTTCTTGCGCGATGCGATCGATGCGCGCGAGCAGGTCGAGGTCGTCGACCGAATGGACCCACGAGAACAGGTTCAGCGCGCGGCGGACCTTGTTCGCTTGCAGATGTCCGATGAGGTGCCACGTCGGGCCGGCGGGCACGGCGGCGGCGCGCTCCTCGGCGTCGGCGATGCGGTTCTCGCCGAACTCGGGAGTCGGCAGCAGCGGCAGCAGCTCGCGGACGACGTCGGCTCCCACGGACTTGGTGACCGCGACGAGCCGCACGGAGTCGGCCGTGCGACCGCCCTTGGCCGCGGCCGCCGCGATGCGGGTGCGCACGGCGTCGAGGTTTCGTTGCAGTAAGGAGGCGACGCCGGAGAGTGCGGTCATGGTCCTCGTTCCGAAGCGGCTTGATCTACCAGAGCGAACGAGACGTGGGAAGGAACGGAACTCGACCGTCGTGATGGCGTCCACGCCGAGCGTGGACGGACGGGTCCGGACTCGATCGAGTTCGGTAGCCGTCGGTGTTGTTGCCACGAACCGTCCGATGCAAGCGCGTGGGCCCCGTCGTCTCCCGCGACCGGGCACCGAGGCCCGACGATCCGTGCACCGAGCCAATGCGCGTCACCGCGGACGTGACCGCGACTACTGGCCCGAGTCGTGTGGGTTCTGGAAGGCGTTCGCGCACGCCGGTGGCCGGCTTTGGGCCGTGCGAGTGCGACGCTGGTGCGCGAAGGCGCAAGATGGACCTTTGGAACATCTTGACCAAGGGTCCTCGCCCCGTAAGATCCCGCCGACTTATTTCCTTGTAGGCCAAGTGCTTTCCGCAAGCGCACGAGCCGGCTTCGCCCGGTCGCCGTCGAACGATCGAAGGTCCACTCGTGCGGTCGCGTTGCTCGCAAAGGAGTTCGTCTCCAATGACGATGCGTTCCTCGTTCGCGTTCTCGGCTGTGCTTCTGTTGGGTGCCGCCGGTTGTTCGTCCGCGGGCAAGTTCCCCGTGGAGATCCCGGATCCGAACACTCCGGAAGCGATCGCGGAAGCCGCGAGCTTGACGGGTACTGCGTGGGAGCCCGTGCGCATCCACGAGCAGACCGGCGCTTCGGTCGTCTCGATCGAAGTGCATGACGGCACGGCCTACGTGCTCGACAGCGCCAACACGGTGCACGCGATCGACATGGCGACCGGAACGCACCGCTGGGTGCTGTTCCTCGAGCGCGCGCCGACGCGATCGATGCTCGTCGGCAAGGACCGCGTCGGTTTCCTGTCGCGTGCGCACTTGACCGTGTGTGCGAAGACGACCGGCACGCGCCTGCTCGATCGCGATCTCGATTTCACGCCGTCCGCGGGTGGGGCGCTGACGCTCGACACGCTGTACACGGCGTCGTGGGGCGACTCCTATCGGCTGCGTACCGTGTCGCTCTATGACGGTTGGCCGGGTTGGTTCCACGCAGTCGGCGGACCGGTCACCGCGTCCCCGCTCGTGGTCGGCAGTGGCGCGGACCAGATGGTCTACGTCGCTGCGCAGGACGGCTCGATCGGGCGCTCGAAGCGCGACCGGCGACTGCGGACGTTCCCGGTTCGGTCGCGTGGTCGTACCGCACGCTCGGCAAGAACGCCGCGAATCTCGCGCACGACGATCAGACGCTGTACGTCGCGTCCGAAGACCGCGCGCTGTACGCGCTCAACCGTCTGGTCGGTTCGGTCAGTTGGAAGTGGTTCTCGGATCAACCGCTGACGCAGGCTCCGGCCGTGGCGGCGATGCGCGTGTACCAGCCGATCCCGGGTGGTGTCGTCGCGATCGACAAGGCGACCGGTGACACCGCGTACACCTTCACGGGTGGCGTGCGTTACCTGACCACGGTGTCGGGGCACGACCTGTTCGAGTGCGAGGACGGCCAGATCGCGGTGCTGAACGCGGGCAATGGCGTCGAGATCGGCCGCGTTCGTTCGCCGCTCTTGCGCGTCGTCGCGAGCAACGAGCAGGGCGAAGGCCTCGTGTTCTCCTGCGGGAAGAGCCTCTACCTGCTGAAGTGATCGACGCGCTCGAGTCCGATTCGAGTGCAGGGCGAACGGCCGCGGTGGATCCGAGCGATCCACCGCGGCCGTTCGCGTTGTAGGGCTTGCCGACGCGCGTGCGTGGGCGGCTTCAGGTCTTCGCGGCGGGGACGCCGCGCTCGGTCTTGCCGCGGTACGAGCTCATGCCGCCGACGACGTTCGCGAGCTTCTCGTAGCCCTTGCCACTGAGGAAGTCGCAGGCCGCCGCGGAGCGGCCACCGGCAGCGCAGACGACGAGCAAGCGCTTGTCCTTCGGCAGTTCGCGGTAACGGCCCTCGAGTTGGTCGATGGGGATCCAACGCGCGCCGGCGATGTGGCCGCCTTCGACCTCGCCTTGCGTGCGGACATCCACGACGAGGGTGTCGCCGCGTGCGAGGACTTGGCTTTCCTCGACCAGGACGCGGCATTGCTCGGCATCGATCTCGTCGAACAAGCGACCCTCCTCGATCATGGCGCCCGTGACGGGCTTGCCGTCGGCCAACATGCGGACGAACTGCTCGAGTCGCGCCGTGCGTTGTTCGGCGTCGACCGCGCGCGACTCGGCGCGGTTGATGCCGGATTCGAGTTCGCGTGCCTTCGATTCGAGCTGCCGCGCCGCGGAGCGCGCGCGCACGGCGACGACCAACGCGATGAGTCCGAGACCCGCGAACGGATAGACGACGTCCATCGAGAACCACCTCCGTGAAAGTGGCGCATGTGTAGCACAGGCTCGGGCCGCATGGCCCTACGCCGGCTCGGGCGTCGAGGCGAGCCGGGGGCCGACGGCCCCCGCACCCCCCTCGTTCGACCGCTCGCGGTCGAACGACCAAAGGGGGGCTTCACAAACGAGCGAAGCCCCCCTTTGGGAGCCCCCGCGCCCTTGAGTCGCGCGTGAGACTTCACGACGTCCGTTGCCGACTGAGTGGTTACTAGGACGCGCGAGCTTGAACCCGAGGGAGAACTTCGGGTCGCGCTTCGCGCTCCGCGGTGGCGATTGAAGGAGTGGGGACAGAGCAGATGAGGGGACTGTCCCCACCCGAGCTCGACGGCCATGACGGGGACGGAGGCGGGTCTGTCCCCGATGTGTCCCCACTGCCCGACGCCCGTGCCGGCGGTTGGCGCTCGCACTCCAGCCGTTCGACACGATCGCTCAAGTCCTTGGCCCGTCGTGGTGTAGCCCGCGTGCAATTGCCGGCGGCAATCGCACGCGGTTCCTTGCTGACGAGCGTGCGGCCTGAAACCGAGGAAGCAGTCACGCTTCTCGCCGGGCCTCACAGGAGCGAGCTCTGCTCGCGTACGAAGAGCGAAGCGCCCCGTTCAATCCCGTGCAGTCCCGCGCAACCCCACTCACCCTCTCTCCGCCCGCTCCAACGCCCCGATCAACATCGCGTGCCACGGCCCGTGACTCACGAGCACCCCGCGGTTGTTCAGCATCTTCCGCCCCGTCGTGAAGTCGAGCTCCTTGCCGTCGAGGTCCGTCGCTTTGCCTCCGGCTTCGACGGCGAGCAGGACGCCTGGCGCGTGGTCCCAGACGTTTTCGCGGCGATCGGGATGATTGCGCGGGCGGACGTAGAACTCGGCGTCGCCGCGCGCGAGGGCTCCGTACTTGACCTGGCTGTCGATGCGCACGAGCACACCGAGATGGAGGTCGCGCACGACGCGATCGATGAGCACCGGATCGCCGTGGGCCGACTCGACGCTGGCGAGGATGCGCATCGCGCTCGGATCCGTGACATCGCGCACGTGGATGCGGCGGGGAGTTCCGCCATCCAGTGGAGCTGCGAAGGCTCCCTGCCCTCGGATGGCGTGGAACAGGACGCCTTTCGGCCCCTGCGGTGACGCGGGATCTTGCGCGAGGTTCGGGCAAGCGAGCACGGACAGGATCGGGACGCCGTGCGCGAGCAGTGCGACGGCGACGCAGTATTGATCGCGGCGGATGAACCCGCGCGTGCCATCGATCGGATCGATCGCCCACGCGTACGTCGCGTCCTTGCCGGCGTGATCGATGAGCACGCAGACACCTTCGAAGTCGAGCGGTTCGCGCAGCGCTTGCGTGACGAGCTCGTGGACGCGACGGCGCGTGGACTCGCCCTGCGTGCGCAGATGTGCGGACGATTCTTCGGCCAGAACCGAATGCGTCGGCGCCACGCGCGCGATCGTGTGCAGCAGGATCGCTTGGGCTGCGTAGTCGGCGATCGTGACCGGCTCGTCACCCGTCTTCGCCTCGGGGACGCCGGAGAGCGTGGACTCGCCCTGGACTTGGCGGCAGACCTGCGCGGCGACGCGCGCCGCCGCGAGGATCGAGTCGACGACGAGCGTGGAGACGTCGGCCACGACTCAGCTCCCGCGGAACTTGCGGTGTGCGCCCTTGGGTTCGTTGCCGAGGCCCTGTTCTTCGCGCAAGCGCTGGCGGTGCTCGGCGTACTGCTGGTAGTTGCCGTTGAAGAACGCGACCTTGCCGTCGCCTTCGAACGACAGGATGTGCGTCGCGATGCGATCGAGGAAGAAGCGATCGTGCGTGACGACGATCGCGCAGCCCGGGAACGCGAGGAGCGCTTCTTCGAGGACGCGCAACGTGGCGAGATCGAGGTCGTTGGTCGGTTCGTCGAGCAACAGGACGTTGCCGCCACGCACGAGCATCTTGGCGATGAGCAGACGATTGCGCTCGCCGCCCGAGAGATCGCCGACGCGCTTGCTCTGGTCGGTGCCGCGGAAGTTGAAGCTCGCGAGGTACGCACGCCCGTTGATCTCGCGGCCACCCGTGACGAGGACGTCCTTGCCGCCCGTGACCTCGTCGTAGACGTTCTCGTCGGGCCGCAGCGAATCGCGGCTCTGATCGAGGTAACAGAGGTCGACGGTCTCACCGATCTCGACCGACCCGGTGTCGGGCTGTTCCTGACCCGTGAGCATGCGCATCAGCGTGGTCTTGCCCGTGCCGTTCGGGCCCATCACGCCGAGGATCGCGCCCGGCGGCAGCTCGAACGAGAGGTTCGAGAACAGCGTGCGCCCGTCGTAGGTCTTCGAGACGTCGCGCACCGTGATGACCTTGGAGCCGAGTCGTCGCGTGAACGGGATGCGGATCTGCAGGTCGTCGCGGACTTGTTCCTTCGCCTGCGCGACGAGTTCTTCGTAGCGGTTGATGCGCGCTTGGCTCTTCGTGGTGCGGCCCTTCGGGTTCTGCCGGATCCACTCGAGCTCCGACGCGATGATCTTCACGCGCGTGTCGTCGGCCTTCTGCTGCTGGCGATAGAACTCTTCGCGCTGGCGCAGGTACTCGGAGTAGTTGCCCTTGTACGGCTTGGCGTTGCCGCGCTCGATCTCGAGCATCCAGCCGACCACGTTGTCGAGGAAGTAGCGGTCGTGCGTGACGAGGATGATCGAACCGTTGTAGTTCTGCAGGTGCTTCTCGAGCCACGCGACCGTGTCGGCGTCGAGGTGGTTCGTGGGTTCGTCGAGCAGCAGGAGATCGGGGTGCTCGAGCAGCTTCTGACAGAGCGCGACGCGGCGCTTCTCGCCGCCCGACAGCGTCGCGATCTTGCGATCACTGGGCGGGCAACGCAGCGCCATCATCGCTTGCTCGACGTGGCGATCGAGTTCCCAGCCGTCGCAGGCTTCGATGCGCTCCTGGAGGCGCGTCATCTTGTCGAGCAGCACGTTCATCGTGTCTTCGTCGGGACTGTCGGCGAGCTTCGCCGAGACGTTCTCGTAGTCCTCGAGCATCGTGCGAATGCGCTGGACGCCCTTCGCGACGTTTTCGCCGACCGTGAGGTCTTGGTCGAGCGGCGGTTCCTGCGAGACGTAGCCGACGGTCAGCCCGCTCGCGGGCACGACCTCGCCGGCGTACTCGGTGTCGGCGCCGGACATGATGCGCAGCAGCGTCGACTTGCCCTGGCCGTTCGGCCCGATGACTCCGATGCGCGCACCGCGCAGGAACGACAGCGAGACGCCGTTCAGGATCGTGCGCGATCCGAACGCCTTTTCGAGTTGGACGATGGAGAAGACGACTTCTTGGGTGGTGTCGACCATGGGTCTTTCGGTCACGCGATCGCGGGTGTCGAAACGAAACGCGGGAGTCTACGTGGCGTTCGCGCGTTCACCAACAGGCGGGGCAGCTCGTGCGTCCAGGATGCTCTTCACGGTGGTGGCCGCGAAGATGACGGCCGCACCGACGCACGCCAGCGCGGTGGGGCGCTCGCCGTGGACGAAGTACGTCCAGATCGGGTTCAGCATGGGCTCGATCAACAGCAGCAGCGACGCGTCGAGCGCGCGCACGCGAGCCATGCCCTTCGCGATGCAGACGTAGGCGAGTCCGATTTGGAACACGCCGAGGTAGACGAGCCCGACGACGTCGCTCGTGTCGAGCGCGGGGATCGGCCACGCGAACGGCAAGGCGAACGCGGCCCCGAGCACGTTGCCCGCGACGACCGCCGCGAACGAGCGATCGCCGCCGCCGCCGCCGCCGCCGCGCGCGAGGGAGCGCAGCCCGATCAACGTGAACGTCCAAGTGAATCCGCAGGCGGCCCCGAGCGCGTTCCCGAGCGCGGGATTCGGCGCGGACGCCACGGCTTCGTCGCCGCTCGCCACGAACGCGATCATGCCGATCGCGATGGCGACCATCGTCAGCACGTCGCTCCGCCGAACCGACTCGCGCAGGAGCCAGGGACAAAACAACGCGAGCCACAGCGGCGCGGTCGACTGCAGTCCGATCGCGTTCAGCGACGTCGTCAGCTTGGTCGCGCACACGAACAGGAACAGCGTGGCGGCGTACGCGATCGCGACCAGCCACACCTTCGCGTCGCGGAGCCGTCGACCGGCGGGTACGAACGCGAGCAGCGCGGCCGCCGCGATCACGGAGCGCAGACAAGCGACCTGCGGCCCGTCGAGGTCGATGGCCTTGATCGCCGCGCCGCCGGTCGAGAACAGGAACGCGGCGAACGCGAGTTGGAGACGGGCGACGGTGACGGTCGATGGCATTGCCGGCCCAGTCCACAGGACGGTGGGGCACGTGGGAAGTGCTCGACGAAAGTGGATGGACGCTGGAGTCGGCGAGCCGACGTCGTCATCGTGGAAGGACTGCGCCGCGAGGAGAGGGATCGGAGTTGAGCGTTCGCACCGTGGTCTGGGTCGTCGTCGTTGCCGCCACATTCGCGCTCGGCGTGGATCGAGCCGTCACGTGGCCGATCGGCCACGACGAAGCACTGACCTGGATGTGGTACGTGGCCGAGCCGTGGAGCAAGTCCTTCACGCACTACGACGCGAACCACCACGTCCTGTTCACGTGGCTCGCGAAGCTCTCCGCGGCGACCTTCGGCGACGACACGTGGGCGCTCCGATTGCCGTCGATGCTCGCGCTCCTCGTCTACCTGACCGCGTGCGCCCGGTTGGCGTCCCGATCGTGCGACTCGCCGGCGTTCGCGCTGTGCGTGTTCGCGGCGATGACGCTCGGGCCGCGCACGCTCGAGTACTCGTTCGCGGCCCGCGGCTACGGTGGAGCTCTGGCGGCTCTCGCGGTCGCGCTGCTCCAGTTGCGACGCGGTTCGAGCGGACTCGGCTCCGGTGTCGCGCTCGGCCTCTGCGTCGCGTTCAACCTCGCATTCGCCTGGGCCGTGGCCGGCGTCGCGCTCGCAGCCTGGTGGACGCGCTTCGTGGACGCGCGCGGATTCCTCCGCATGACGATGGTCGCCGGCTGCATCGCCGGGGTGATCTGTGGCGGGCCGCTCGTCGGCGCCAGCCCGAGCGCGTTCTACTTCGGCGCGTCGAGTCTCGCGGCGTGCGCCGACAGCTTGTTCGTCGATGGGCTGCGTCTTCCGGACCAGGGCTGGTTGTTGTCGCTGCTGACCGGGGGGGCTCCGCTCGATCGCTTCGAGTTCGTGCGGGACGTCGCGCGCATCGGGATCGCGGCCGTGTTCGTCGGGATCGCGGGCCGCGCCGTGATGCGCCGGAGCGCCGGACTCGATGGGGCAGCCGATCGCATTCCCGGCTTCGCGCTCCTCGTCGCTGCGACGGCGGCGTGGATCGCACACGTGGCGTTCGACGTGCCGTTGCCGCGCGAACGGACGGCGTTGTGGGTCTCGGTGCTCGCGCCGCTCGCGTGGGCGGAACTCACGCGCGGCCCCGGAGCGACGCGGCTCGTCGCGCGCGGGCTGCTCGCCGTCGTCGCGATCGTGCTGCCGCTGCGAACGGTGACGTCGACGTACTTCTCCGAATGGTGGCCCGACCTTCGATCGATCGAGACGATCGATGCGATCGTCGACGACGCGGTGTCGAGCCGACGAGCCGGAGCCGTGCGCGTCGGCAGCGATTGGCGCGTCGAGCCGAGCCTTCGCCACGCTGTCCGTGATCGCACGGGCGCGATCGTGATCGACGTGGCACGCATCGCGCCGGGGAATGCGCCGATCGTCGTGTCCGCGGCGCCGCGCGAGGACTACCTCGTGCTGTTCGTCGACCAGCTCGCGCGAGCGGCGGCGATCCCAGGCGCGTCGCTGTTGCGGCGCTTCGAGGGGACGGCGATCGTGCGGGTCGGTTCGCCCTGAATCGCGTGGTGGCCGAGTCGCCGAGTCCGCGCCGTTCCGCCCTGCAACGAGAACGGCCGCGGCGGGCCATGTTGCCCGCCGCGGCCGCCGTGCGCGATCGGCTCGTTCAGCCGTCGATGTGCATCACGAGGCCGTTCGTGGTGTGGAAGCCACCCGGCTCGGTCGGAGCCGTGCCGAAGTACTGCATGTGCAGGTCGAGCGGGAACGGCGTGGTCGGCGCGAGGGCGGCGGGCAGCGACAACGATCCCGTCGGACCGACGCCGAGGCCGATCGAGAAGATCGTCGGCGGTGCGATCAGGAAATCGCAGCCGAAGCCGAACGGCGCCTTCTGGCCAGCGAAGCCGAGGAACAGCACGCCCGGCGTCGACGGCGTGCTGCCGGCGATGTTCAGCGTGATGTTCTGGCCCGGGATCGGCAGTCCCGAGCCCGACAACGTGCCGGCGCCCGCGAGGTTGCAGCCGACTTCGTACGGGACCCACGAGCCGCGCAACTGGCCGCGGATCTCACCGCCCGGGAACGTCGTCGAGTGCACGTTCACGTACGTGCGACCGGAACGGATCTTCGCGAGCGTCACGTCGGTCTGGACTCCGCTGGTGCCGGAGAACGTGTTCGCCCCGGTCTGCGTCAGTCCGATCAAGATGCCGCCCGCGACACCGACGGGCCCATCGTGGATGTGCGCCGCGGTGACGTTGCTGGTCAGACCCGCGAACGTCACCGTGTACGTGACGGTCTTGTTCGTGTTGATGCGTACGTCGGCCAAGCCGCCCGCGGTCGTCGGGACCGGCGGAACCTCGTTCGCGCCGCTGAGGCGAGCCGCGAACTGACTCGTGGCCGGTGCGATCTGTCCGCGGATCTCGCCGCCCGGGAACGTCGTCGAGTGGACGTTCATGTACAGCAGCCCGGAGAACAGCGAGGTCTCCTGCGCCGCGGACAACGTCACGGTGCCCGCGAAGTTCAGCGGACCGCCGACCAATGCGAACAGCACGCCACTGTTGACGCCCGGCGCCGAGGAACCGTGGATGTGCGCCGCCGAGAAGCCGCCGGTGAGGCCGGTGGCGGCCAGCGAGTAGCTCAGCGCGTTCGTCGCGTTGTTGTAGTAGAGCGTCGCGAGTCCGGTCTGCGTCGTGACGACCGGTGGGTTCTCCTGGCCGCCGTTCAACTCACAGATGAACACGGACTGGGCGTGCGCCGAGCCGACAAGGGCGGCAAGCGCGAGTAAGCCGACGATGGGCTTCATTCGATTCCTCCGAAAGAGCAAAAGAGCAGATGGGGCGAGACGTTCGTCGCGCGCGAGGCAGTCGGCGCGAGAAGCTGGGACGATTCGCCGCAGGCTATCCCCAGGAGTGGAATTCCTGGACGAGAGAATTTGCGCAGATTGGGGAAAGCCCCCCTGGTTGACGGGACGGCCGGCCGGGACGGTCCGGTGTCCTCGTCGCGATGTCGCGTCAGTCCACGTTGACGATCGTCCGGTCGCCGGCGTGGATCGCGACGTCCTGCGCTGCGCCATGCCCGTGCTCGACGCGGTACGTCCCCGGCGCGAGCGACAGTCGTCGCGGGAGGTCCGCGCGCGTCAGCCGGAACACGAGTCCGCCGCGCGCGTCGAGCACGTCGATCGCGTGCGCATCGTCGGCCGTGACCGAACCGGGCTCGAGTCGAAGTTCGCCGCATTCCTCGAACGCGAGCGTGCCGAGCACTGCGGTCGCTCCGGCGCGCACGTCGATCGCGTCGACGACGATCGGGGCGTGTCTCGGCGCGGTCGCGATCAAGCGATAGGTGCCCTCAGGCACACCTTCGATCGACGCGCGGTTGCGGTCCATCGTCGCGCCGACGATCGATGCGCGCCACGGCGCGTCGTGCGGCACGAGTTCGATCGCGACGGTCGGCAGCTCGTGCGGCAGCGCGGCCGCGAACGTGATGCGTCCCGCCGTCGCCGGCACGACGAGTTCGACGCCGTCGTCGTCGGCTCGCACGAGGCGCTGCGCGAGCGGCAACGGGCTCGACGGATCACGGAGTTCGAGCCATGCGCTCGCGTCGTCGCGCAACTCCAACGCGAAGCGGCCGGCGGCGTCGACGTCCAAAGTCCGCAGCGAGCCAGCCGTCGCCGTGATCGCGACGAGTTCACCTGCGCTCGCCGACGTCCTCGCATCGCGCACGAGCCCGCGCACGACGCGACCTCGCGCGAGGCGCGGATCCCAGCGCACGAATTCGCTCGAGCGCAGCGCGAACGACGCGGTCTCGACCCCGCTGAGCGACGTGGCGCGGGCCGTCACCGCGCCCGACGGCAGATCGACGAGGGCGAACGCGCCGTCCGCATCCGAGCGTGCTGCGCCGACGACGAGGTCGTCCGCGAGCGCCGTCAGCGCGACGTTCGCCACGGGCGTCCCGTCCGCGAACGCGACGGTTCCTTCGATGCGCGCGCCCGGTTCGAGCTCGATCGCGAGCGGCTCCGTGCCGTTCGCGTCGACGCGGGTCTCGCCCGACCACGGCCCGTAGCCGGCTGCGCGGACGCGGACCGCGTAACGTCCCGGCGCGAGCGGCTCCGCGCGGAACGTGCCGTCGATCGCGGTGCGCTCCGTGACGGGCGGGACGCGCGGGATCGTCGCTTGCGCGTCTCCGCGAGGCGTCGGTCGGCGCAGATCGAGGGATTCGAATTCGACCTGCGCTCCGCCGATCGACGCGCCATCGACCGAGCGCACGCGTCCTTCGACGCGCGCGTGCTGGTCCCTCAGCACGAGTTCGATCGAGACCGCGGCGCCGGGCGTCGGTGCGATCGCGGCGACGTCGGATGGCGCGAAGCGATCCGACAGCGCGGCGACCGTGCGATCGACCGCGACGTCGTCCAACGCGAACGTCCCGGCGTCGTCGGCGACGGCCACGACGCGTCCGGCGACGTCGTCGTCACCGCCCGACAACCAGATCCGAGTTCCCGCGCCGGGCCGCCCGTCGGCAGTTCGCACGCGGCCTTCGACGTCCACGCCGATCGGCAACCACACGAACGCGTCGTTCCACGTCGACGGGGCGATGGTCACCTCGGCGCGCCCTCCGCGATCGAGCACCAGCGTCGCGAGCCCCGGCAGGACGCTCGTGAACCACACGAAACCGTCGTCGTCCGTCGTGTGCTCGGCGGCGACGAGCGACGCGTTCGCACGCGACCATTCGATGCAGCGCACCGTGATGCGCGGCGCCGCGCCGCCGTCGGATTGACGACAGACGAGCACGCAGAGCGCCGTCGCGTCCCGCGCGAGTCCGGGTGGGGCTTGGCCCGGCTTCGCCTTCGCGCCGGCGGCGTCGCGATCCCCGGCGTCGAGCTCGGCTTCGATCGCGTCGAGTCGAGGGTCTCGGGGCGCGCGAGCTCGAGGCGCGGGCTCGTCGACGAGCGGGGGTGGCTCGTCGTCGCCCGTGAAGAACACGATCGACACGGTCAGCAGCGCGACCGCCGCGACCGACACGGGCACGACCCACGACGCCGCGGACGGCAGCGAGGACGTCGGCGACGGTAGCACCGCATCCGGCGCCGCATCGGTCGCAGCGTCGGGTTCGCCCGCCGCGTCGAGCGCGGCGAACCGCATCGGATCGGCGAACGTGAGCAGCCCGAGCGCGAGGCGTGACGACTCACCGCCGTGTTCGCGATCGAGTTGCTCGCGCAGCTTCGCGAGTCCGCGCGTGATGCGGCTCTGCACGGTCGCGACCGGCACACCTTCGCGCGCCGCGATCTCGCGCGGCGGGAGATCGTCGAAGAAGCGCGCGAGGATCGTTCGCCGATACGGTTCGTCGAGCGCGAGCACCGCGTTGGTCATCGCACGCAACACGTGCTCGCGTTCGACGGACTTCGCGGTCGACTCGATGAGCTCTCCGCGCGCCGCCTGCTTCTCGCGCGCGGAGCGACGCTGCCGCGAGCGCAGCGCCTTCAGCGCAAGGTTGCGCACGACGGTCAGGAACCAGCCCCGGACGCTCTTGCGATGCGCTGGCGGTCGCTCGATCGCCGTCAGCCAGGCTTGTTGGACGACGTCGTCGGCGAGCTGGTCGTCGAACAACAGACTGCGCGCCAGATGCCGTGCGAACCCAGCCTCCTTGCGCAGCAGACCGATCAGCTCACGGTCGTCGTGCGGTTCGGGGTCGCTGGGCGCGTTCACGAAGGCTCTCCGGATCGGCATCGATGGACGGCTCCCGTTGCAATCCCGCGGCCGTCCGCTTCGATGCAGGCCGTCTTGCACCGAGTTCGAGGTCGCCGATGTCCGAGTCCGACTCGATCCAGAAGTTCCTCGCCGGCTCGTCGTTCGCGGTGGTGGGGGCGTCCACCGACCGCTCGAAGTACGGCAACAAAGTGCTCCGGTGTTATCAGCAGAACAAGCGCGCGGTGACGCCGGTCCACCCCAAGGAGGGCACGATCGAGGGGCTCGCGTGCGTGCCGGATCTGGCGTCGGTCGCGCCGCGGCCGCACGGGGTGTCGATCATCACGCCGCCGGTCGTGACGGAGAAGGTCGTCCAGCAAGCGATCGCGCTCGGCATCCGGCATCTGTGGATGCAGCCGGGCGCCGAGAGCGCGGCCGCGATCGACGCGGCACGGGCCGCCGGGATCGACGTGATCGCGGGCGGCCCGTGTGTTCTGGTCGTGCTCGGCTATCGCGAATGACGCGGGGAAGCCGCCGGACGCATCATCACTTCTTCTTGGCCTCGGGCTTGCGCTTGTAGGCGAACTCCATCGTCAGCGCCTCGGCCTGGCCGCCGCGCGATTCGAACGCGCTGAACACGAAGTTGTCGGCGTCCTTCCAGACCTTCGTCCAGCGGAACGCGACCGCAGCGCCGGTGGCCGGATCGTTCATCGTGCCGCGGAACTCGAACGTGTTGCCGTCCGCGCTCAGCGTGCCGTCCGACAGTGCGAAGCCGGTCGACATCGTGTCGACCCAATTGGCGACGTAGGTCCGTCGCACTTTGTCGAAGCCGATCAAGCCGAGTCCTTCGAACTCGGATCCCATGAACGACGACTCGTACTTCTCGCGCAGGTAGCGTCCGCCGAACAACATCTTGAACTCGGACTTGCCCTTGGCCTCTTGCGGCGGCTTGCCGGGTTCGAGGAACAGCTTGGCCTTGACCGTCCAATCGCCTTCGAAGCGTCCGAGCGCGGCGTGTTGCTGCACCGGCGACGACGGGTCGTTGGCAGCCTCCGCGGGTGCGTTCGCGTCCGAGGTCGGCGGGACGGGTGCGGTGTCCTGCGAGCGGAGCAACGGAGCGATCGCCGCGACGAGACCGGCGAGCGCGACACACGAGAGAGTCGTCGAAATGCGCATGGCTTTCCTTCCGAGTGAAGTGGGCTGTCTGGGAAGTGTTCGTTCGCGGCCGGTACGCGTCAGGGCTTGCTCTCGCTGCGCGTGACCTCGATGTCGATGACCGTCGGTGTGCCGCCGTCCTGCTTCGGGATCGGAGTCGCGCGGCCCGCGCCGAGAACCACGCGCACGAGCGTCACGACGATGCCGATCGCGAGCACGATCAAAGCCACGCCGATCACGATCGGGATCAGCAACAGCAATACGAGCGCGAGCGCGAACGTCGCGAGCGGTCGCCCCTGGAACGTGGCGAGGCGTTGCTTGACCCAGACTTGGTGATTCCTGAATTCCATCCGTTCCCGTCGTTCGTGCGCGGCGCGTCGTGTCGCGCGGATGCTACCGCATGACCTCGAACGCGCCGATGCACAGGCCCAAGTCGACGAGCCCGAGCGCGAGCCCGGTCGTCCCGCGCGCGCGCCACCGCGCCAGCAGGAAACGCGCGGGTGGCTGTACGGCCAGCCACGCCGCCACGAACGGCGCGGCTGCGTGCGAACGCGCTGCCGCCGCGAGGTCGCCGGCGCAGACGTACAGGACACCGCGCACCAAGCCACAATCCGGACATGAAGAGCCCGTGAGCGAGCGCGTCACGCAGATGCCCGGCCACGCGTCGGCACCGATCGCGATCGCCGCCGTCAGCAACAGCACGACGATGCCCGTGAACACGAACGCGAGCGTGCGCTGGGTTTCCTGGTAGAGGCTCATGGCTCGTCCGTCCCGCGCCGGCGTCGCTCGCCCGATCAGTACTGATGGTTCCACTCGCGAAAGAGCGGGCCGAAATCGCGCGTCAACACGACGATCGACCAGATCGCCGAGACCACACCGAGCCCGAGCGCGCGCCACGCGTACGGCACCGCGTACTCGGACGTCAGCGGCTGCTGCTTCCAACTGCGCCAGCCGCTGCGCGACAACTCGGTGCATGCGAGGCCGATCGCGAGCAGCGCGCACGGTAGCGCGAAGAACTCGAGGAACACGAAGCACGTCGCCGTGCCGAACATGGCCAGCACGACCGAGACGATGCCGAAGAACAGAGCGGCGGTTCCCATGGTCAAGAAGGTAGCGCCGGTCCGGCCCATGGCGCCTGTGGCGCGTCGTCGCTGCGTCGGATCGTGATGCGCAACAGCGTGCGCGTGGCGACGGTGACGCGGGCCCACGCCGCGGTTCCGAGCCCTTCGATCGCGGCGATCCTGCCGCCGACGTCGACGACGATGCGGTGGTCGCGCCACGCGCGCGGGACGTGGTGACTGGCGAACAGGGTCTTCAGTCGAACCGGGCGCGCGAGACCGGGCCAATCGATGCGATCACCAGGTGCCCGCGTCCGAAAGCGTGGCGCGTTGGCCGCGGCGTTGAGCTCGGATTCCGACCCGCCGAGGTCGAGATAGAGGAACCCACGCAGGCGCAGTCGGGCCCGCAGGCGCGAGGCCGGTTGCGCCGCGACGATGCGCGCGGCGCGTTCTCCGAACGTGCGGACGCGGATCTCGGCGCGAGCGATCGGAGGCTCGCCGCGTTCGACGTCGAGCCCACCGTCGCGGACGCGCACGCGAACGCCCGGCGCGAGGTCGACCGAGCCGGAGGCTCGCGTCGCGACGAGTTCCTGGATGCGCAGCGACGCGTGCTTGCGGATCGGGATCCCGGCCAGTGCCTCGCAGCGCGCGTGGACGGCGTCGCCGTCGTCCGGGTCGATCGACCGCGACGCCCGACGCGCGAGTACGCGCGCGACTCTGGACAAGCGCACGAGGCGATCGTCGATCGCGGCGCCGAGATCGACGCGCAGGCGCGGGAGCACGACGTGGCGCACGCGGTTGCGGCGCGGCCCGAGATCGGCATTGGTCGCGTCCTCGCACCAGCGCAGCGCGCGGCGCTGTGCTTCCGCGCGCAGCGTCTCGCGCGCCAGATCGAACCACGGGCGCACGAGCCACGGCCCGGCCGGATCGTTCGCATGCAGGGGTCGCCGCCGCGGCATCCCCGCGAGCCCCCGCAATCCCGCGCCGCGCGTCGCGGCGAGCACGATGCTCTCGACGCGGTCGTCGCGGTGATGGGCGACGAAGACCGAGCCACAGCCGCGCGCGGCCGCGAGTTCACCGAGCACGCGGTAGCGCTCGGAGCGCAGACGTCCTTCCGACGCGACGCCTCGTTTCCACACCCGGGCTGGGTCGGCATCCAGTCGCACGTAGCGAACGCCGAGATCCGTTGCCAAACGTTCGACGAACGCCGCGTCGGCAGCCGCGGCGTCACCGCGGACGCCGTGATGGACGTGGGCGCAAATCACCTCCGGGGGGCCGAATTCGGCCAGCGGGTGGGATGCCGAGGTCTGGGCCGGCCACGACGCGGCGCGGGCCTCGACCAGGGCATGCAACAGCAGGACGGAGTCCATCCCGCCCGACACGGCGACGACGATCGGGCCGCGGTGACGGCTGGCTTCGCGCCAAAGGGCCGCACCCGCGGCTTGCTGCACCAGTGTTGAAAGCTCCGGCCGGCCGACTAGAATCCCGCGTTCCTCCGACCTTCGGAGCTTGGACTGACGTAAAGACGGACGCATTTGAGGCTTCGGACTTGCCGTCCGGAACCCACGGAGTGCAACGACATGTCGATTCGGGTCGCGATCAACGGGTTCGGCCGCATTGGGCGCATGGTGTTCCGGCTGATGGAAGACGATCCGCGCTTCGAAGTCGTCGCGCTGAACGACCTCGCTCCGCCACCGTCGCTCGCGCACCTGCTGAAGTACGACACCGTCGCCGGCCGCTTCAAGCACGCGGTCGAAGTCGTCGACGGTGGCTTCAAGGTCGGCACCCGCCACGTGAAGGTCACGGCCGAGAAGGACCCGACCAAGCTGCCGTGGAAGGACATGAAGGTCGACTTCGTGGTCGAGTCGACCGGCGTGTTCGCCGATCGCGCCGGTTGCCAGAAGCACATCGACGCCGGCGCGCCGAAGGTCATCCTGACCGTTCCGGCCAAGGACGAGATCGACGCGACCATCGTGATGGGCGTCAACGAGAAGGCGTTGAAGGCCGACCACCGCATCATTTCGAACGCCTCCTGCACGACGAACTGCCTCGCGCCGATCGCCAAGGTCCTGAACGACGCTTTCGGCATCGAGCACGGCTTGATGACGACGGTGCACGCGTACACGAACGATCAGAACACCGCCGACCAGATCCACAAGGATCTGCGTCGCGCGCGCGCCGCGGCCCAGAACATCATCCCGACGACGACGGGCGCCGCACGTGCCGTCGGCAAGGTGATCCCGGAATTGAAGGGCAAGCTCGACGGCACCGCGATGCGCGTGCCGGTCGTCAACGGCTCGGTCGTCGATCTGACGGTCGTCTTGAAGAAGGACGTCACGAAGGACGCGATCAACGCCGCGATGAAGGCAGCGGCCGAGGGCCCGATGAAGGGCGTGCTCGGGTACACGACCGATCCGATCGTGTCGTCGGACATCATCGGCGACGCGCGTTCGTCGGTGTTCGACGCCGACTCGACGATGGTGATGGGACCGCGCCTGGCGAAGGTCGTGTCCTGGTACGACAACGAGTGGGGCTATTCGGCCCGCGTCTGCGACCTGATCGCCTACGCCCACAACCTGAAGTGAGCCAGACGCGCATGAAGATCCTCACCCTCGATGACCTCGATTTCCGGGGCAAACGCGTCCTCGTACGCGTCGACTTCAACGTTCCGTTGGAGTTCGGCGAAGTCACGGACGACCTGCGCATCCGTGAGGCCTTGCCGACGATCCGCAAGATCCGCGAGAAGGGCGGCATCCCGATCCTGATGTCGCATCTCGGTCGCCCGAAGGGCGGCGTGCAGGATTCGCTGCGGTTGACTCCGGTCGCGAAGAAGCTCGAGCAATTGCTCGACACCAAGGTCGTGAAGTTCGACGAAGTGGTCGGCGACAAGGTCGAAGCCGGCATCAAGGCGCTGAAGCCCGGCGACGTCGCGATGCTCGAGAACGTGCGGTTCGAATCCGGCGAAGAGAAGAACGACCCCGAGTTCGCGGCCAAGCTCGCGCGTCTCGGTGATCTCTACGTCAACGATGCGTTCGGGACCGCGCATCGCGCGCATGCGTCGACGCATGGCGTGGTGCAGCTCATGAAAGGCAAGGCAGCGGCTGGGCTGCTGATGATGAAGGAAGTCGAGTACTTCCATCGCATCCTGACCAACCCGGAAAAGCCCTACGTCGCCGTGCTCGGCGGCGCCAAGGTCTCCGACAAGATCCCGGTGTTGAAGAACCTGGTCGAGAAGGTCGACGTCGTGCTGGTCGGCGGCGCGATGGCGTACACGCTGATGCTGGCCGAAGGCCGCCGCATCGGCGCGTCGCGCGTCGAGCGCGACATCCTCGACGTGGCGAAGGAGATCCTGAACCTCGCCAAGGCACGCAAGGTGAAGTTCCTGCTGCCGATCGATCACGAGGTCGCCGAGCGCTTCGACGAACGCGCGCCCAGCAAGACCGTCGATGGCGACATCCCCGACGGTTGGATGGGGCTCGACATCGGCCCGAAGACGATCGCGCTGTACAGCGCCGAGATCCAGCAGGCGAAGACCGTGATCTGGAACGGCCCGATGGGCGTGTTCGAGTGGTCGGCGTTCGCGGCGGGAACGTGGAGTGTCGGTGAAGCGATCGCCGAGAACGGCGGCTGCACGGTCGTCGGTGGCGGCGATTCGGCGGCGGCCGCGGCGAAGTTCGATCTGACCGAACGCTTCGCGCACGTGTCCACCGGCGGTGGCGCGTCGCTCGAGATGCTCGAGGGGCAGAAGCTGCCCGGCATCGCGGTGCTCGAGGAAGCCGCGGTTTGATCCGCATCGCACCATCGCTGCTTTCGTGTGACTTCGCGCGCATCGGCGACGAAGTGAAGAAGGTCGAGGCGGCCGGTGCCGACGAGTTGCATGTCGACGTGATGGACGGCCATTTCGTGCCGAACCTCACGCTCGGCCCGCCGGTCATCACGATGATCAAGCGCGTCGCGACCAAGCCGCTCGACGTGCACGTGATGATCACCGATCCGCTGAAGTTCGCGCCGGCGTACCTCGATGCGGGCGCCGACACGTACACGTTCCACGTCGAAGCGCCGGACTATCCGGCCGGCGTGATCGAGTACGTGAAGAAGCGCAAGAAGCGCGTCGGCATGGCCATCAACCCCGACACGCCGATCGAGCGTTTGAAGCCGTATCGCGCCGCGCTCGATCTCGTGCTCGTGATGTCCGTGTTCCCGGGCTTCGGCGGTCAGTCGTTCATCGCCGACGTGCTGAAGAAGGTCGAGATCCTGCGCCACGATTGGAAGTTCAACGGCGACGTGGAGATCGACGGCGGCATCGCGCCCGATACGATCGGCGCTGCCGCGGCGGCGGGTTGCAACGTGTTCGTCGCCGGTTCGGCGATCTTCGGGGCCAGCGACGTTCCGGGCCGCATCGCGCAATTGCGTGCGCTCGCGACGGCCGCGTTCCCCGTCCTTCCTGCGTGAGGTGATCGAGTGGCTTGGGTCCGGTTCCGCAAGAAGGACATGCCCGGCGGGCTTTGGACCAAGTGTCCGAGCTGCGGCGAAATGATCTTCAGCAAGGAGCTGCTCGAGAACTTCAAGATCTGCAAGAAGTGCTCGTTCCACATGAACACGACCGTGGACGAGCGCGTGTTGTTCACGTGCGACGTCGACACGTTCGACGAGCTCTACACCGACCTCGCGCCGGTCGACCGTTTGCAGTTCGTCGACAAGGGCAGCTACGGCGACAAGCTCAAAGCCACCGCGAAGAAGGCCGGTCGACTCGAAGCGATGACGATCGGTTACGGCCGCGTGCTCGGACGCGAGTGCGTGCTCGGCGTCATGAACTTCCAATTCCTCGGCGGCTCGATGGGCGTCGTCGTCGGCGAGAAAGTGACGATCGCCGTCGAGATGGCGCTCGAGCGCAGGGTGCCACTGGTGCTGGTCTGCTCGTCGGGCGGCGCACGCATGCATGAAGGCGCGTTGTCGCTCATGCAGATGGCGAAGACCTGCGCGGCGCTCGCGCGGTTCGCGGACGCCGGTGGCCTCTACGTCTCGATCCTGACCGATCCGACCACGGGCGGCGTCACGGCCTCGTTCGCGACGATGGCCGACGTGATCCTCGCCGAGCCGAACGCGCTGATCGGCTTCGCGGGCCCGCGCGTGATCCAGAACACGATCCGCCAGGAACTGCCCGAGGGCTTCCAGCGCTCGGAGTTCCTGCTGTCGCGCGGCCAACTCGACCGCATCGTGCGCCGCGACGAGATCCCGCAGACGTTGTTCCGCCTGTTCGAGTACCTCGTGCCCGTCGCGCCCGAACAGATCGTCGCGCCGGCGCGGCCGCGCTTCGAAGCGAGCACGAACGGTCACGACAGCAGCGACAAGGCGGAGAAGGCCGCGAAGGACAAGTCCGGTTCGCGACTGCCCGCGGAAGAAGGCGCCGAAGCCGGCAAGGACGAGAAGAAGAAGAAGAAGAAGTGACTCGGGGTTCGATGGTCCGCGCCCTCGCGACCGCGCACGGCGACCTCCACCTTCCGGCGTTCCTGCCGGACGCGACTCGCGGCGTGGTGCGTTGTCTCGACTCGGCCGATCTCGAAGCGATCGGCATCGCCGCGTGCGTGGTCAACACTCTGCATCTGCGGCACGAGCCAGGGATCTCGGTCGTCGAGCGCGCCGGCGGTGTGCATCGCTTCATGCGTTGGAACCGGCCGCTCGCGAGCGACTCGGGCGGTTTCCAGGCGTTCTCGCTGGCGCGATCCCGAGGCGGTTCGGTCCACGTCACGAACAAGGAACTCGCGTATCGCCGCTTCAAGGGCGACGAGCGCCACACGTTGTCGCCCGAGCAGTGCATCAAGCTGCAATTCGATCTCGGCGCCGACCTGATGTTCTGTCTCGACGAATGCACGCATCCGGATCAACCCGAGGACGCGCAGCGCGCGAGCGTCGACCACACGATCGAGTGGGCGAAGCGCTGCCGCGCCGAGTTCCTCACGCGCGCGCAGCGTCTCGATCCCGCGCAGCGGCCGAAGCTGTTCGCGGTCGTCCAAGGCGGCACGTCGGTGGAATTGCGCAAGCGCTGCGCGGGTGAACTCGTCGCGATCGGGTTCGAAGGCTACGCGTACGGCGGTTGGCCGGTCGACGACGAAGGCCGCTTGCTCGATGCCGTCGGCTTGACCTCCGAGTCGTTGCCACCGGACGCGCCGAAGCACGCGCTCGGCATCGGCAAGCTCGAGAGCATCGTCCGCACGCACGCGCTCGGGTACGACCTGTTCGATTGCGTTCTGCCGACGCGCGATGCGCGCATGGGGCGGCTCTACGCGCTCGATCCCGATCTCGATGCCGCGATCCGCACGGCGTCGAAGCCGTCGTCGTACGTGTACGTGAAGGACGACAAACACTTCGACGCCGATGGTCCGATCGACGCGGGTTGCGATTGCTCGACGTGCGCGCGTTACTCGCGCGGTTACTTGCGCCATCTGTTCGCGATCGGCGAGACCGTGGCGGGGCGGCTGGCGACGATCCACAACTTGCGTGCGTACGTTCGCTTGATGCACGCGCTGCGCGCGAAGTCGTCGTGAACGATCGCGTCGACGCGATCGTCCGCCGCCTCGCCGAGAGCCGGAAGTACTCCGGCCTCGCGCGGTCGACGCTGGAGCGGATCGCGATCGACGCCGTGCGCCGTCACACGAAGGACGCGGACGCCGAGAAGGCCGCGAAGCGGCGACTTCATCAGGTCTTCGGCGCCTATCGCGCGCACGACGCCGCGGCACTCGCGCGACGCGTCCGCGAGCTGCCGTCGGTCGACGATCGCGAGCGCTTCGAAGCGGCGTGCCGCGAGCTGTTGCGGATGCACGCGTCGACCGCCGAGCGCATCGCCGACGTCGACGCGTTCTATCGCGACGTGTTCGCGTTCACCGGCTCACCGCACGTCGTGCTCGATCTCGCGTGCGGGCACCAACCGTTCCAATGGCCGTGGATGGGACTCGCTCCCGATGCGATGTATCTGCCGCGTGATCTCGATGGCGCGTTGATCGACGCGATCGACACGTTCCTCGAACACGTCGGTCGGCCACGCACCGCACGAGTGCAAGACGTCCTCGTCGACGCACCCGACGAGCCCGCCGACGTCGCGTTCCTGCTGAAGGTTCTGCCGTGTCTCGAACGTCAGGAGCGCGGCGGTGCGTTGCGCGTGTTGCGTGCGGTGCGAGCTCGGTTCGTCGTCGTGTCGTTCCCGATCGAGTCACTCGGCGGTCGCGACAAAGGCATGCGCGCGCAGTACTCGGAGACGATGGCGCGATGGGCCGCGGAACTCGCGGTCGAACCCGTACGCATCGACTGTCCGACCGAGCTCGTGTACGTCTGGCGTTCCCGCTCCGAATCGCTTCGCGAGTAGGCGCGTATTCGCGTCGGTTCCGGCGTCGGCCGGAGATCAGTGTTCCGCGTCGACGAACGCGTGTGCCCCGACGGTCGCCACCGGACTCGCGTCCTCGACCCCGTCGAACGGATCGGGGCGGAGGCGGGGATCCTCGCCGCCGCGCGCGTCGACCTCGGGGGTCGGCAGCGTCGGCACCGAGCGCTTCGCGTCATCGCGGCGGTACCAATGGTTGCGCGCGAACGTGAACGACAGCGGCTCCGTCCCCGGGCCGACGTTGACGACTTCGCGAACCGCGCCACCGTCGTAGACGATCAAGTTGTCGGTGAACGAACCCCCGCGGCTCGGAACGAAGCGCTCGCCGGTCGACTCTTGCAGGATGCGCACGACCCATTTGCTCGGCGTCACGATCGTGTTGAAGCGGATCGTCACGCCGTCGACGCCGACGCACGCGATCGGGGTCAACGAGCCGACGAACGTGCAGCCTTCGACGACGACGGCCTTCGCTTCGTAGTTCGCGTCGTGTGGTCGGAAGAACGCTTCGCCGGTCGACCCGCCGGCGTTGATCGCGCGCTGTCCGGCGTGATCGAACCGACAAAGGCGGATCGCGACGTCGCTCGATCCGCCTTTGCATTGGATCCCGCTCGCGGCCGGCGTGTCCTCGAGGTCCCGCAACGTGCACGCGGTGACGTCGACGCGATGGCAGCCGACCATGTCGATCCCCGAGCCGCCGCGGCCCCAGCGTTCGATGGTGCACTCCGTGATCGCCAGGTCGTCGACGCCCGACAGCTTGATCCCGTCTTCGTTGCCGCGCCCGCCGCAGTCGCGGACGACGAGCCGTTCGAGCATCACGTGGTGCGACGCGTCGGTGATCGAGCCGCCGTCGTCGATGTTCAGTCCGTTCGCGGTCGCGCGCTCGATCACGAGGTCCGACAGCGTCACGTGCGCGATCGACGAGAGGTGGACGCCGGCGACGAAGCGGGGCGGATGCGCGCGGTCGGCGGCCGTGACGACGATGGGCGCGTCGGGCTCGCCGCGGAGACCGGAGACGAACAACGCTTCGTACTCGCCGGCCGCGAGCTCGATGCGTTGCCCGGGTCGCGCGGAGCGCAGAGCGGCTCGCAAGCTGTCCGTCCCGTCGACGGCCACGACTTGCATCGGAACGGTGATGGCGAACACGAGCACGATCCACGACGACGGCGTGAGCATGGTGTGGACGTTACCGATGGGGTCGCCTCGGCGCTTGCCCGTGCCCGCGACGGCGGGATACCCTGCGCCGCGCCAAGGTCGTCCCGCCTGCCGTGACGGCGTCCCTTGGTCCAGCGCCGTTCGGGGGCCGATTGGCCGAGGATCGTTCCAGCGACGTGTCGCGCATCCTCGCGTCGATGCGAGCCGGTGAGGCCGGCGCGATCGAGCGATTGCTGCCGCTCGTCTATGCGGAACTGCACGAGCTGGCGGTGCGGCAGATGGGCCGCAACCGGCGCGATCACACGCTGCAACCTACCGCTCTCGTGCACGAGATCTACCTGCGCCTCGCGCGTGCCGACGGCGGCTTCGACGACAGCAAGCGCTTCATGGCCGTCGCGGCGACCGCGATGCGCCAGATCCTGGTCGATCACGCGCGCAAGCGCTCCGCGGCGAAGCGCGGGGGAGCGCAGGACCGCGTGACGATCGACGACGTCGCCGCGATCGCGCCGGCCGGCGTCGACGTCCTCGATCTCGAGGCCGCGTTGACTGCCCTCGAGTCCCAGCATCCGCGACCCGCGAAAGTCGCCGAGTTGCGGTTCTACGCCGGCCTGTCGGTCGACGACGTCGCCGCGGCGCTCGAGGTCAGCGCGCGCACGGTCGACTACGACTGGCGGTTCGCCCGCGCGTGGCTGCAGCGCGCGCTGTCCGGGTCTCGGGGTCCGGCCCCTCGCGAATGAGTCGCGTCGATCCCGAACGGATCCGAGAACTCTTCATCGAGGTCTGCGACCTCGACCCGAATGCGCGCGCGATCGCGGTGACCCGACCGTTGGAAGTCGGACAACGCATCGGTCGCTATCGCGTGGTCTGCCCGCGCGAATGCTCGAGTCCGAACCCGACCTCTCCGGTCGACAGTACCGTGATGCGCGGATTGTCGTTGGTGCTCACTTGGAACGTATGGTCGGACGTCGTTCCGAACCGGCCGAAGCCGCCGGCGGAGAACTTCGACGCCATCGTGGTCGTGCCGTTGGTGTGCTCGAGGCCGGTACCGGTTGCACTGGTGGAGACCGTCAACTTGCCGTTCGGCGTGCTGGTCCCGATGCCGATCTTGCCCGTCAGGAACACAGCATTGCCGGCGTCGAGGTCGAACGGTGACGCGCCCGTGGGACCGACGTCGCCCATCGGACCGACCAAGCCCGTCGGGCTCCCGACCCAGTTGCCGTTCTCGTCGATCACAAGCACGCCGCCGATCGACACGCTTGCGGGATGAATCTCCATCCCGGTCACGTCGTCCGCGAGACGAGCCGTGTCCGCGCGCAGCGCGTACGCCGAGCTTCCGAAGCGCTGGCGCGGTGTCATTTCCGTATCGGCGCCGACGGTGATCCCGAGCCAGCGGTTCGCGCTGGTCGAGAACAGCGTCGTCGCGAGCGGCTGCACCGAGCCGATTGGTGCGCTGAGCAGCCCGCCGACCACGTCGATCGACTGCGTCTCCGCGAACAATTCGTTGCCGCCGACGGGCGCGTCGTAGACGCGGAACGTCACGACCACACCGCTCGCCGTCACGGGGTTGCCGAGCGTGTCGAGCAGACGAGCCTGGTACTGCAGCACCGGCGGCGCGCTCTGGCGAGCCATCGCCGTGCCGGAGATTCCGAGCGCGAACAACAGGGACAAGAGGATTTGGAACTTCATGGGGTTAGGCCTTCGTGCGATCAGTTGAAAAGGGTGACGCGAAGCGGGCTGCTGAACGCGCCCGCGAGCGGCGAGACGGAAGTGATGGAGAGCGCCTGCATGTCGATCGAGAAGCCGATCAACGCGGGGTCGTCGGGGATCGGGATCGCCAACACGACTTCGCCGGTCGGCATGGGGAACGCCGAGACGGCTTGGATGCGGTTGACGGTGATCGCGATGCTGCCCGCGAACGGCGGGGCTGCGACTCCGAGTCCCGGAATCGCGCCGCCGATGAACAGGTACAGCAGCGAGTTCGGCGACGAGCGCACCGCGATCTCGGCGAACTTTCCGACCTGAGCCGGGCCGTACATCGCCAGCGCGGGCAGGTACATGAACGCGTTCGTGCTCGCGTCGGACCCGATGGCGTTCGTCACGCGCACGTCGGCGAGGCCGATCGAGTTCCCGAGGCCGTCGACGCCGGGTGGCGTCGTCAGCGTGATCGTGCCGTCGTTCTGGACGACGACGTCGGTGGCGGCGACGCCGTTGAACGTCACGGCCGTCGCGCCCGCGCCGCTCTCCTGGAAGTTCAGGCCGTGCAGGATCGCCGGCGAGCCGCCGACCGACAGGCCTTGCGCGGGCTCGACGCCGAACACGACGGGCTGCTGCGTCCCGAGGCTCGGCTCGATCCACACGACACCGGTCTCGAGGCGGAAGCTCGCCGAGGTCATGACGGTGCCCGTCGCCGGTGCGGCGACTTCGGCCTCGACCTTGACCGCGGTTCCGGCGGAGACGCCGCCCGACGCCGATGTGGACTGCGCGAGTGCCGTGACGCTTGGGCTGCCCGCCACGCCGGACGAGCCGGCTTGCGGTGCTGCGTGCAGCCCGATCGCGGCGCACGTCGCGACGGCGATCGTCAGCGCGGATCGGTACGCCGTGCGAAAGACGGAGGACGCCAGGTGTTCCATGCTCGACTCCAGGACCTCGGACGAGGGGTCCCGAGACGCTCGGGCCGTCGCGGGTGGCTCGCGGGGAAGGCGACGTGGACTTCCCTCGAACCACGGCGCAAGACGCGGTGGCGCGGTGGCGGGCGCAATGGATTCCGGCGGAAGTTCGGAGAATGAAACGGCGGACGCCGAACGCGAGGGTTCGACGTCCGCCACGAGGGGCGAAGCTGCGTCGGTGGGTTGCCTCGGAAGGATTGCGGCTCGTCCTACGGCCGCGGAGAGCGTCGGATTCGTCGGAGCGTGATCACACGCGCTGCGCGGTCCCGCTCACGGGCCGCTGTTCATGCCCCCGCCGAGATCGATGCTCTGCGTCCCGATGATCGTCGTGGTCGCGATCGAGATCGTGTCGCCGCCGTTGCCGGTCTTCACGATGAGGTCGCGGCCGACCGTCGTGTGCGCGATCGGCATCGAGTTGTTGCCCGATCCGAGCAGGAGCCTCACGTCGGCAACGACCTCGATCGTGCCGCCGGTGAGGGTGAACGTATCGTTGCCCGCCCCGGTCGTGACGTCGACCGAGCCGAAGACGCCGCCATCGAGGGTGTACGCGTTGTCGCCGCTTCCCAGATGGAGCTTCACGCCGCCGACGACCGTCACGTCCTCGATCGCGCCACCGAACGATCCGGCGCCCGCCGTCACCGAGACGTCACCGCCCACCGAGCCGAGGAGCATGTTGTAGGCATCGGTGAAGCCCGTGGGTGCCGATGCGAAGTTGGCCTTGATGTCGCCGAACGTCGACGAGGCATTGACTCCGAAGTTGTCCACGCCGTTGCCGCCGGTCATGCGGATGTCGCCGCCGATCACGGAGCTGCCGGTGACCGTCACGACGTTCGTCCCGTCGGCAAGCTTGATGCGAACGTCGCTTCCGGTCCCGGTGTTCGCGATGGTCACCGTGTCCTGATTGCCTTTCGACGTGCACTCGATGCCGTCGGTGACGTCGGTCCCGGAGACCGTCAAGACGTTGTTGGTCCCGGTGCCGAATTTCGCGCGCAGTGAGCCGCCGACGTTCGGGGCCGTGCAGACCAGGACGTTTCCGTCGCCGTTCCCGAGATCGGTGGTCAGGTTGCCGCCGTACTTGCCTGTGGCCACACAGGTCTTCGTACCGGCCTTGCCCGTCATCTTGAAGTTGCCGCCGACGACGATCGTGTTGGTGTCGACGAACGTGTCGTTTCCGGCGCCGACGTCGAACGTCAGGTTGCCGACGAGCTGGACGTTGGCCCCGACGACCATGACGTCGGTCGCCTTCGAGCCCTTCACGATCGTGTTCCTCAACACATGAAGCGGCGTGAACACGAGCGTGTTCGCCGTCGTACCGCGCAGATCGCATTTGACGTCGCGGCGCACGAGGTTGCCGGTCCCGGTCGACGACAGCGAGAAGACGGGCGTCTTCGAGTCGACGCGCAGATCGCGGCCGACGTCGAGGCCGTTCGCAATGACGACACTTACCTGGGTGCCCTTCCCGCCGGTCACCACGAGGTCCCGCGCCACGGTCACGTCGTCGAGTTCGACCGCGTCGGTGCCGCTCGTGAACGCCAACTTCACGTCCTTGCTGACCCCGGAGAACACCTGCGCCGCGCCCGACCCGTTGATCGTCGTGCCCGGATCGGGGGTCAGCCGGAAGTTCGTCGTCATCAGAGCCGCTTGGTCGATCGTGAAGGAGTCGTCGGCCGACGAGTCCTTGATCGTCAGGACGCCCGATTTCAGCGTGGCGGTCATGTCACCGCCTTCGACCGCACCCGAAACCGAAAGGACCACGAGCCACGTCGCCGCAGTGATCGCGCGCATGATCGGCACTCCAGAAGTTTGAACGACTGTCCTACGGATCCGAAGGTTACGTCTCGGTCCTCGGTTCGAAAACGATTCCGAAGTCCGAAATGACGCGGAAGATCACCATTCCACGATTCAACGGTCGCGGTTCAGCGTTTCCTGGCGCTCCCCGGCGACTCGAATCGTCTTGGCGTCGAATCCGCGGTGTGCGCGCGCCAGTTCGAGTCCGCGCTCGAAGTGACGCCGCGCGTCGTCGATGCGGCCAACGTCGGCGTCCAAGGCGCCGAGCGACAGACGGACGCGGCCCGCCGTCTCGGGCAGATCCTCGAATTCACAGAGTCGTTCCGCCGTCGCGTAGCGTTGCGCCGGTTCGGCGTGACGCGCAACGCGCACGATGGAATCGAGGTCCGCGCGCAGTCGCGGCGAGCCGCCGTCAGCCTCGCGCACGAGCATGCCGAGCAGCAGCCCGAGCGCGCGGACCTCGGTGGCGAGCGCGGGGTCGTCGCGGTCCGCGCGCTGTTCGAAGCGCGGTGGATCGCGCCGTCGTGACGAGGGGCGCGCGGCCGCGGTCCGCACAGGGTCGACGATCTTCGCTTGAGTTCGAGAATCCGTATGGGGTCGCGTCACGCGATTCCGTGAGTCGTTCTAGGGCGGGCGATGGTCGCAATGCGCCCCTGGCCGTTCACGGGAGTCCTCCGATGTCGACGTCGTCAGGTTCGCAGTCTCGTCCCTGGTCCGTCGTGTCGACCGCGCTGGCGGTCGTCCTCGGGATCACTGGCTCGTGCGCCGTTGCGGTCGCGCAAACGACCGAACGGGTCAGCGTGTCCTCGGCCGGCGCGCAAGGCGACGGTCCGAGCCAACTGCGCGGAGCGTTGTCGCCGGACGGCCGCTTCGTCGCGTTCACGAGCGAAGCGACGAACCTCGTCGCGGGGGACACGAACGGCGTCGCCGACGTCTTCGTGCGCGATCGCGTCGCGGGCACGACGACGCGCGTCAGCGTGACGTCGACCGGTGCGCAGGCCAACAGCGCGAGCGGTTCGCCGGGGATCTCGGCCGATGGACGCTTCGTCGTGTTCGAGAGCACGGCGACGAATCTGGTCGCGTCGGACACGAACTTCGTCGCGGACGTGTTCGTGCACGATCGAGCCACGGCGACGACGTCCCGCGTCAGCGTGTCGAGCGCCGGCGCTCGAGGCGACGGCGGCGGGACGTCTCCGGCCATCTCCGCCGATGGCCAGTGGATCGCGTTCGTCAGCGTGTCGTCGACGCTCGTCCCGCTCGCCAACAACTTCGTGCCGCACGTGTTCTTGCGCCACCGACCGACCGGGACCACGACGCTCGTCAGCGTGTCCTCGACCGGTGGACTCGAGAACGGGAGCAGCGACGGACCCACGCTGTCGGCGGACGGCCGCTTCATCGCGTTCAACAGCAACTCGGGAAACCTCGTCGGCGCGTCCGGAGTCCAGTTCAAACAGGTCTTCGTGCGCGATCGGATCCTCGGGACGACGACGCTCGCGAGTCCCGCGATCGGTGGCGGATTCGGCAACGACGCGAGCGATGCGGCGTCGATCTCCGCGAACGGTCGCGTCGTCGCGTTCCACAGCAACGCCAACGATCTGGTCGCGGGCGACACGAACTTCCTGACCGACGTCTTCGTGCGCGACCTCGATCTGGGCGTCACCGAGCGCGTCAATCTCTCGTCCGTCGGAGCCGTGGCGAATTCCGGGTCCAACGTCTCGGGCCAACCGACGGCGGTGTCGGCCGACGGTCGGTACGTCGTGTTCGTGAGCTGGGCGAACAACCTCGTGCCCGGAGTTTCGGGTTGGCAATCGGTGTACGTCCGTGATCGCGCGACCGGCACCACGACGTCCACGAGTTGGGCCACGCCCACGGGGCTCGCGAACAACGCGACGCAATTGCCGACGATTCCGTCGGACGGTCGCTTCGTGCTGTTCCAGTCGATGGCGAGCAACTTGGTGGCCGGCGACACCAACGCAACGCTCGACGTGTTCGTGCGCGGTCCGTTGCCGTCGCCGTGGACGAATCTCGGTTCCGGTCTCGCGGGAGTCACCGGCGTGCCGAACTTGATCGGCGCTGGGACGTTGGTCGCCGGCTCGCCGGGCGGCTTGCTGCTGAACAGCGCGCGGCCATCCAGCGCGACGGTGCTGTTCGTGTCGTTGGCCAGCGCTCCCACGCCGCTGCAGTGCGGGACGCCGGTGCCGTTCCCGTTCGCCTTGGCGCTTTCGTTGCCGACGGATGCGACGGGCACGATGCAATTGCCGTGGCCAGCGTGGCCGGCGGGAGTGTCGGGGCTGTCGTTCTACTTCCAGTTCGTCCTTCCGGATCCGGCGGCCGCGTGCGGGGCGGCGTTCAGCAATGCGCTGCGAGGCGATGCGCCGTGAGGTCGCCATGAACTCGAGTTGGGCGCGTCGTGGCGCGAGCGGGACTGGAAGCTGATCGACGAGGAGGTCCGACCCTGGTGCTGCGTGAGCCGGACGGGCTCCGCCTCGTTCGAGAACGACGGCTCTGCGGGTAGCCTTCCCGCCGCTCTCTCTAGTTCCCCTATCGATTCCAAGAACGGAGATCGTCCATGCGTCGCGTCGTGATCGGATCGGTTGTCGTCGTCTGCCTCAGCGCGATCGCCCATGCGGGTGACATGAAGGCCGTGGTGAAAGCAGGAGTGTTGACGATCACGGATTCGGCGGGAGACGACCTGCTGGCCTTGGATCAGGCCGGCTTGATGGATCCGACGTCGTTCCGACTCACGTCCGGTCCTGGGACGACCGTGAATGGGTCGGCGTCGGCGCAGACGTTCGCTGGAGTGACGAAGGACATTCGCTTCGTCCATAGCGGTGGGATGGACGAGGACGTGATCTCGACGCTGACGGTTCCGCGCGACTTGATCGTGCAGGCTGCGGCGCTCGATTCCCTCGAACTCACGTTCGTCGGCGCGATCATCGACCGGGATCTCAAGATCGACAGCAAAGCGAACGTCTTGGACATCGACACGACCACGGGCGGCGGCTCGATCGTCAAGCGCGACGTGAAGATCTCGACGTCCGCATCGGTGGGGACCATCGCACATCTCGCTCCTCTGTTCGTCGTGCGGAACCTGACGTGGAAGGGTGGAGCGCTCCCCGACCTGATCGAACTCGGGAGCAGCGCGCACGTCGGAGGAACCGTCAGCCTCGATCTGGCTGGCGGCTCGGACCAGTTGCTCCAGGACGACACGGTCCACATCGGGGGGCCGATGAAGATCAAGGCGAAGACCGGAATGAAGCAGGTGACGCTGTCGGGCAGCTATCACGACGACGTGAGCTGTGATTTCGGCGCCAGCGACAGCGTCACCGCGACGATCGACCCCGTCGCGATCAGCGGCATGCTGAACCTGAAGCTGGGCAGTGGCGCGACGCACGCCGCGACGATCTCGTCGACGTCGATCGGCGAAGGAGTCGACATCCAGTCGAAGGGCGATGTCGACTCGATCGTGCTCAGCGGCACCGCGGTCGGCGGCGACGCGAGGTTCAAGCTGGGTCCGGGATCGAACACGGTGTTCGTCTCGGCGCTCAGTCAGATCGGCGGGGACGTGCTCTACTTCGGCTCGGCCGCCAGCGACGACGTCTCGTTCGTGCAATCGACGGCGTACGGAGACGTCATCTGTCAACTCGGCCCGGCTCCAGCGGGATTGGACGACGGCTTCACCGGACATCAGAACTCGATCTACGGAAACCTCCGCATCACGGGTACGTCGGGCATGCACTCAGGAAGTCTCGAGGACAGCGGCGTGTTCGGAGAAGCGCGCATCAGCTACGGCTCCGACGCGAACGGATTCACGTTCGACGGCGGCGGATACAAATCGATCACGATGATCGGAACGTCGGGCCCGGACACGTTCGTCATCACCGGCGGGTCGCTGGTCGCGCACCACGAGATCACGGTGCTGCTCGGCGACGGCAACAACATGCTCGACGTCGCCAGTACGACGTGCCTCGGGAACGTGACCGTGAAGGCGGGCAGCGGGAACGACGACGTCTCGATCACGTCGACGACCGTGTTCGGCGACACGATCGTCGATCTCGGCGGCGGAACGAACGTCGGGCCGTGAAAGGGTTGGGGCGCGCGCAGAGCAAACGTACGTGACGAAGCCAGCGAGCCCTGGATCGCGGGCTTCGTCACGTGCAACGGGGGGTCGCGGCCACGTCCCCCCGAGCAACGTCCGCTGAGGCTTCGTCCGGTGCCCAGCGAAGCCAACGGCTGCCGCCGTCCAAAGGACAGCGAGAGACGCCCGACGCCGCCCCGGAGATGTTCGTGGCCGTTCAGTCGAAGTCGTTCAGGTAAAGATCCGGGAGCCAAACGAACCCGATGCGCTCATGGAGCTGAGCGCGGTACAGCGACTCGAAGGACGTGAGATCGACGGGGTTCGTGAGGACGTAGGTCTGGTTCCAGAAGTCGAAGGAAGCGTTGCCAGTCTTGTGTTGCGCATCGCAACCGACGGCCCAACTCCGCCAGCCTCTGAGCGGCGTCGGTCCGGCGAATCCAGTGGGGTACTCCACGACGAATCGACCGACGCGCTGTTCGTTGACGTCGAGACACCGACAGTTCCATGTGATGCTCGACAATGCCGCCCAGCCGTGGTCGTCCCAACCGTTGAAGCCCAAGACGAGCGCTCGTTGATCCGCCAGCTCGTCCATTCGCGGGTTCTTCATGAGAACGTTGTCCCAGAGGTTTCCCGCAGTGCCGTAGGAGTGCGGACCGATTTCCGAGTACATCCGCCGGGCGACGCACTCGACGAACGCGATGCCGGTACTCGGGCCGTCCTTCTTGTCGCTCTTGTTCCCCTGGCTTACGAACGAGAGCGCAGCGTCCTTCGCGAAGCAGCGGTAGACCAGATGGTCCTGCCCGAGGATGTTGAATGCGTAACGGCGACCACCAGCGACTTGGCTGACGGGCTCTTCGGCTCGGCAGCCGAGAATCGTGATCCACTGCGTGTCCCGCTGCGTCGTCACAAACGTATAGACGAAGAACAGCCCATGAACGCCTCTCATCCAGCAATTGCGCGCCGCACCGAACGAGACTCCGTTCGCCGGGTGGTTCTCGTCGGCACCCGTGGGGATCGATCCGTTTGCCTTGCGGGATTCGAGCACCAAGTCCTCGATACCCACCGTGTTGACGATGTCGTCGGCGATGAACCGCGAAACGTTGGCGCGACCGAAGTTCGGGTCGAGCGGGGCGAAGATCGGAGCGTCGAGGACGAGGCGATGACCATTTGGGGACGACACGACGTCGAGCACCGTTCGCGTCCAGTAATGGTCGTACGAGCCCAGAGTGTCGTCCGGGGGGCCGCCCTCCAGCGTCCACCCGGTGGCCTTCGAGGCGCTCCATGTCGGGCTGAGCGCGTTGTGCAACGAGTTGTCGAGAGCTTGGATCCAATTACTGGGAAGCGGATCGGTCGTACCTGGGTACGTGCCGTCGTGGGCGATCCGATGCACGAGCACTTCATCACCATATGCAAAGATGCCGTCCGCGTTCCTCACATCGATTTCCGTGGTGCCGATCGGATAGACGACCGGCGCGACGTTGCGGGTCGTCCCCGCTTCTCGTCTCGATTCGACGTTCAGGTACGGCGGCGCGCTGCCGTCGTAGATCCCGTCTTGGACGAGGATCAGGGGGTTGCAGCTCTCTCCTTCTCCGCGAAGCACGGTGCGCTTGGATTCGACCGCGGTTCCCATTCCGCGAAGGATGATCCCGCTGGCACGGATGCGGAGCGTCTGATCGATCCGAAACACGACCTCGCCGGTCGACGTGTTCGGATCGTCCAGGATTACGATGCCGCGGAGCTTGACGTCGCCGTTCAGCACAATGAGGGGGACCTTGCTGGCGAGGTCGTCGAGCGCCGCTTGGATGTTCGCCCGGTCGACCGACGGAGACCCGGTCGGTGTGACCAACTTGATTCTTGCCGACGGCAGGTCACCGACGTCCACGATCGGCACGGGCGAGCCCTGCTTGTATCCGCAGCGCGAGAAGTCGGGGATGCGGGCGCCGTCCGCATCGGTTTCGTAGACGAGCGTGCCGCCGGGCTCGTACTTGACCCATTCCGTATCGTTCGGGGCCGCCGCCAACGACGTAACCGTAGTCCAGGTGGCGAACGCGAAGAAGGGAAAATACATCATAGGTAGTCCTTTCTGTTTCGGGTCGAGGAGTCGACCGGCGGCACATCGTCATCACGGCGGCGCGCAAGTGGGCACGCGTCAGTTGAAGTCGTTCAGATAGAGGTCGGGTAGCCAGACGTATCCGAGCCGCTCATAGAGTTGGAGGCGATACAAGGACTTGAACGACACGCCGTGGACGGGATGCGTGACAACGTAGGGCGTCTGCCAGAAGTCGAAGGCGTTTCCCGTCTTGTGCTGGGCTAGGCAACCGATGGCCCAACTTCGCCAGCCTTTGAGCGGCGTCGAGCCGGAGAACCCGTTCGGGAACTCCACGACGAAACGGCCTTTCGGTGTCTCGGCCTGAGTCTGCGGGTCGACGTCGACGCAGCGACAGTTCCATGCCACGCTCGAGAGCCCGGCCCACCCATGCCCGTCGAAGCCCTGAAATCCCACGATGAACGCCCACTGATCGAACTTCAGCGAGTCAACGTGCGGGTTCTTCATCAGGACGTTGTCCCACAGGTTTCCCGCGGCTCCGTAGGAATGCGGCCCGACGTCGGAGTACATGTTCCGAGCGACGCACTCGACGAAGGCAATTCCAGTGCTGGGGCCGTCCTTGTTGTCGTTGAAGTTGCCCTGAGTCACGAACGCATGCCGCGCCTTCCGCGCGAGACAGCGGTAGACAAGGTGGTCCTGTCCCAGGATGTTGTACGGATAGCGGTGTCCCCCTTCGATCGGCCCGACCGGTTCCTCCGCACGGCAGCCGAGGATCGTGATCCACTGCGTGTCTCGCTGCGTGGTCACGAGCGTGTAGTCGAAGTAGAGCCCGTGCACCGCTCTCATCCAGCAGTTGCGCGCCGCGCCGAACGAGACACCGTTCGCAGGGTGTGCCGTATCGGTGCCGGTGGGGATCGAACCATTCGCTTTGCGCGACTCGAGGACCAAGTCTTCGATGCCGACGGTATTGACCATGTGGTCGGCGATGAACCGAGATACGTTCGCGCGCCCGAAGTTGGGGTCGAGCGGAGCGAAGATCGGAGCGTCGAGCACGAGTCGATGTCCGTTCGGTGACGCTACGACGTCTAGCACCGTGCGGGTCCAGTAGTGGTCGTACGACCCCAGGGTGTTGTCCGGCGGTCCGCCTTCGAGTTCCCAACCGGTTGGAGAGGACGATGTCCAACCGGATTGGGAGTTGTGCGGCGAGTTGTCGAGCGCCTGGATCCACTTGCTGGGAAGCGGGTCGGTCGTGCCGGGATACGTGCCGTCGTGGGCGATCCGGTGCACGAGCACCTCGTCTCCGTACTCAAAGACGCCGTCCGCGTTCCGCACGTCGAGTTCCGTGCTGCCCGTCGGGTAGTCGACCGGCGCGACGTTGCGGGTCGTACCGACCTCGCGCCTCGATTCGACGTCCGGGTACGGCGGATTGGGGCCGTCGTAGATCCCGTCCTGGACGACGATGATCGGATTGCAGTTTTCGCCTTCACCGCGCAATACGGTGCGCTTGGTCTCGAGCGCGGTTCCCATTCCACGCAGGATGATCCCGCTGGCTCGGATCCGCAGGGGCTGGTCGATCCGGAACACGACTTCGCCGGTCGTGACGTTCGGGTCGTCAAGGATCACGATGCCGCGAAGCTTGACGCCACCATTTTGAATGATGAGGGGCAGATCGTCGGCGAGGTCGTCCAGCGCCGCTTGGATATTCGCCCGGTCGACCGCCGGAGCGCCCGTTGGCACGACGAGCTTCACGCGTGCGGAGGGAACGTCGCCGACGCTGACGACCGGCACCGGCGAGCCCTGCCGGTATCCTGATCGTGAGAAGTCGGGAATTCGGGCGCCGTCGCCGTCGGTGTCGTAGACGAGCGTTCCGTTGGGTTCGTACTTCACCCACTGCTTGGTTTGCGCCGCTGCCGAGGTTGCCAACAAGGTCAGGCAAACCGAGAGAGTCACGGGGATCGACGACTTCATGGAGGGTCCCGTCCGTGCCGTGAGAGGGTCGCGTCCGCCGGCAGCACGACACCGGCGCGGATTCCCGTGCGAAGTTGTGTCGCGGTCGAGACGTCCCGACGCATCGAGCACGGGAGGGGTTGCGCGTTTTGCGTCGGGTTCGTGACAGGAATTTTGAATGAAGCTCCGGAAGAGCCTCGAAGGCCTGCGCCGCGATGTGGCGCATCGGCGCGCGGCGCAACGCATCGGTTCCTCGAGCCTGACGGCTGCGGTGGACCATCTGGCACGACCCACGGAAGTTGCCGCGCAAGCCAACGGCATCGGCCGATCCGTTGGGGAGATCCGAAGGATCTTGGAGCAATCATGGGCTCGCGAAGGTTCCATCTCGCACAGCGTCGAGCTTCCGTGACCGCGGCTCCCCGCGTCACACACGGTGCTCACGATCGGTACGCAAGAGTTCGAAAAGTCTTGGCGGACGTTCATCGCAAGTTGCGTTGTTCCGCTGTTGACCGTCGCTCGCGTCCAATTCGTGTTCTGGGCGAGCGTGCCCGAACTCGACGTTACGCGAGGTCCGCAGTTCGGTTGATTCACGTTCGAGTCGACTCGCGCGTCGATGCGCGCGTCGAGCGTTGCCGCATCGTCGGTTGCCTCATCGATCAAGGGGAGACACACATGGCTCGCAAGTCCACGTCCGGTCGCACGTCGAGTTCACCCGTGCATCCTGCCGCCGCGGAAGTCGCGACGGCGGTCGATCGGGTGGACGACGCGGTGCTCGCGACCGCGCGCCGCTTCACCGAAGCGGAGGCGCATTTCCACCGGATCGAAGCCGAGACGCGAGCCTTGCGAGCCGCCGGAGAGGTCGAGGACTCGAAGGCCGTCCGCTTGCGTGCGATGGCGATCCGCGATGCCGCATCGACCGCACTGAAGGATGGAGTGTCGCCGCCGATCGCTCAGCTCCTTCGGAGTATCGAACAGCGAGCCGCGGAGTTGTCGAAGGCCGCTTCGTCGCGTGGGGGAGTCGACCAGCGCCTGGCGAAGATCGAGTCGAGCATCACGAACCTGCGCGCCCTCGTCGCGACGTTGCCCGAACTTGCCGCGGTCCTCGGCGTTTCGCTCGCGGAGGCGCCGGTGGAGCCAGCGCCGGTCGACGCCGTGCTTCCGGCTCCGACCGATGTGCCGGAGAAGAGCGTTTCGTACACGGCGCGGAACCGGATCGTGCGGCGCGATCTCGAGTCCGGCGCTCCGCCGCGGCACGAGGTGGTCGTCGACTCGAGCGCCTCGGTGCAATTGAAGGACGTGGAGAACGTCGGCAAGGTGCGTCTGCGCGTCGTCGCGGCCGACGGCAAGCCGGTGTCGCTCGCGACCGTGCAGATCGTCGGCGATCTCGGTGGCGGGGGCGAGGCCATCCTCGCGCACGGCGGCACGACGAAGTCCGGTTACGCGTCCTTCGACCTCACTCCGTACGACGACGCCATGGTGATCCGGTTGCGGGTCCGCATCCCGACGACGGACGGCAATTCGGTCGAGAAGGACATCACGGATCCGCATCGGAAGGTTGCGCGCGACGCGGGCACGCCGCACGTCATGGTCCTCGCGGACTCGGCGCGATCCATCGTCATCCCGTCGGCCGCGAGCACGATCGACAACCCCGACGAGGCCGACGCAGCGAACGCGCCGGAGGAGTACCAATTCGATACCCACATGGACGCCGGCAGTTGCTGCATGAGGCCGTCGTCGCACGTGCCCGCGCGCCAGTTCTTCGCGCGACAGATCGTGCGGATCGTCGCGCCGAAGCTCGTGACGCTGAAGGGGCCGTTCGCGCGCGTTCCCGTCCAAGCCCCCGTCGTCTTCCTCGGCGAGTCGCCGTCGACGTACGCAATTCTCGCCGGCGAGATCGTGCTCGGGCGTGCGGTGACGTATCGACAGAGTTGGCGTCCGATCCGGCACGGGCTCGGTCGCTTGCTGTACAGCCTTCCGCTCGCGCCGCGCGAACAGGTGAAGCTCGCGATCATCGATTGGCGGCGTCGCGAGTCGGCGATGCGGCGCGAGTCGACGCAAGAGCGCGAGTCCCTGACCTTCGACCAGCACCGTGACCGCGCGGTCGACGAGACCGTGCGGTCCGTGCTCGAGGAGGAACAGTCCGGGTCGAGCGCCACCGGATCCGGTGGCGGCGGGTTCAGCTTGTTCGGGATCATCAGTATCGGCGGCGGCGGCGGCGGTTCGTCGAGCAGCTCCGAGGGCTACCGGAGTCTCATCGGCAGCACACGTCAGCGGATCGCCGACAACACGTCGCAACGCGCGGCGTCGCTGCGCTCGCTGCAGTCGACGGTGGTCACGGTCGCGTCGCAGCAGGAGCAGGAGTCGATCCGCACGCGGATCGTCCAGAACCACAACATCAATCATGCGATGACGCTGCACTACTACGAAGTGCTCGCGCACTATCGCGTCGTCACGGACGTCCACGAAGAGAAGGACGTCGTCCTCATCCCGTACGCCATCGACGCGGCGATCTTCGACACGGTGCCGAGCTTCGAGAAGTTCCGGATCGCGCCGTCGAGACCGATCACGCGCTTCCTACTCCGTCATCGGCACATCCTCGATGCGCTGCTGCCAGAGCGGTTCGACTCGGTCTTCGAGTCGCTGACGCGCCTCGTGCTCGCGGCCGACGTCTACAAGATCAAGCCCAAGGCGACCGTGTCGCGCTGGACCGTCGAACTCGAGCAGTCGTACCGCACCGGCGTTCGGTTGTTCGTGACGACCACGGACGGCCAGACGGTGCCGCTCCGACCTGAAGGCGGATCGAGTACGTCGACGTTCTCGTCGGATCCCGTCGACGTCAGCGAGATCTCGGCCCTCAGGGTCGTGTTCAGCCCGTCGGAGGCCGTCGGGGCCACGGTGTTCCCGAGCATCTTCGGTGGACTCGCGGAAGCGCTGACGCTCGCTGCCCAATTCAAGCTGTCGCGCGTGTCGGTCCAGGTCCGGACCGATCGCTCCCAATTCGTGCCCGTTCCGCGGAACTTCGCGATCGGCGCCGCTGCGGTGAACACCACGCTCGACGCGGGCAACACGTCGGCATCCGTCGCTCTCACGCTGTCCGCGGCGACGCTCGACAGCATGTTCGAGGATTGGAACAGTCAGGCGCACAAGGACTACGCATTGCTGCAGGAGTTGATCGCCGAGATCCAGTCGAACCCGATGCGCTACATGCGAGCGATCTGGCTGTCGGAAGATCCGGATCGCCGCGCGATCCGGCTCGACCGCTTCCTGTTCAACGGACGGCCGCTCCTCGACCAGATCGAGAATCGCCCTGTGGGGACGCTCGGCAACATGGTCGCGTTCCCGCTGCTCGAGGCGCACAAGCTCGTGCCGTCGACGAATCCGCACCTCGAGGTTTCGTCGCGCTTCGTCAGCCTCCCGACGCGCGGCGTCTTCGCCGAGGTCTTCTTGTCGTGCTGCAACGCGACGGAAGTCCGCGATCCGACGCGCGTCATCGACCTCGACGCGTTGCGGCAACTCTCGGCGCCCGACATCGAAGGCGTCACGCCAGGCTCTCGCTACCAGGCGATCGATACGAAGCCGTCCGGCTTCCCCGCGCCGATCGTCAACATCCAAGGTACGGGGAACCTCCCGGACCCGAGTGGTCTCGGCAAGTCGCTGGAGTTGCTCGGAACGGCGGGGTTGTTCAAGGACATGTCCGGCCTCGACAAGCTGTCGGACTCCGTGAAGGCGACGGTCGAGAACGCTTTCAAGGACCTCGATTCCTACCGAAAGGCACAGGCCGAGATCTTGAAGGCCCTGTTCGCGGCGGGCGCCGATCTGGGCAAGGCGGGACTCGACGCGGCGGGGAAGGTCTTGCCGTCGTTGGTCGGCGGCGCGGCGGCTGGGGTGGCGGGTGCGGCGGCGGGCTCCGTTGCGGGGCCGGCCGGCACCGCAGCGGGTGGTGTGGCGGGCGGCATCGGTGGCGCCGCGGGCGCTGCGCTCCCGATGCTCTTCGCGAGTACGGCCGTGGATCCGGCGGTGGCCGCGAGCGCGGCGCACCTCGCGCGGGAGAGCAATCCGCGAGCGCTGTACGACACGCAATTCCTTGCCCGGAAAGCCGTCGACGACGGACTGATCTCGAAGGAACAAGGAGCGCAAGTCGTGACGGCGCTGCTCGGCGGGACGCAAGCCGCGGCGTTCGTCCCGGCCGCGTTCGTCGGCGCGGGTTCCGGCATGCCGGACGAGCCGGCGCTCCGGCCCTGCTGTCAGGCCGGGATCAACGGAGTGCTCGATCCTTCCGCGCTGGGCACGCACGTCTACGGCGGGGGTGCCTCCGAGGGCATCGGCTTCCTCTACACGGACAAAGGCGGGCTGATCGACATCGCGCACGCGCGCCACTGCGCGGACATGACGGGGTTCCTGGCGTTCCACGCGGCGCGGCTGCTCGGAACCGGAGGCTCGATCGCCACGATTCACACGTCGGTCGGACTCTACGACGGGCCATGGACGCTGAACTTCACGGCGCTCAACCAGTCGCCGGATCCGGATCTCTGCATTCGGATCGCGCAGCGCGTGGCGTACGAGCTCGGCGTCTGGCACGAGATCCGGACGTTCTGGGACTCGCAGGAGTTCTCGAGCTTCTCACCTGAGGACAACTTCTCCAACCTCGTCGGGACGTTCGTCGCCGCGGACGCGCTCCGCGATCCCCGCCCGTTCGATGTGGCGATGACTGCCCTGCTGTCGTCGAAGCTCACGGCGCTCGGCGCGAAGCCGAGAGCCGACACCGTGACCTTCATGAACGGAGTCACGACGAATCCGGGTCGGTGGTTCGAGACCGGCCTTGTCTTCGACCGTGCGGTCCGCCGGCACTTCGGGGCGCTCGGCACCGTCGTGCCGTGGCTCGCCAAGGGAGCGATCGCGCCGGCAGGCCTCGCCGTCCCCGATCACGATGCGGTCGGTGTGGCACTGTCGGCGTACTACACGCTGACGATCGACGCGACGAGGTCGGGCATCCCGGCGGTCGACTACCCGGGCGGCGCGCCACGTGCGATCACGCCGTCGGACTTCCCCCACTTCATCGCGCGGGCCCGAGCCCAGTTCCTCGCGGCCGGCGGCGCGGACACGCCGTGACGATGGGGGCCGTTGTTGCAGACCGGCGCGCAAGTGGACGTACGCGGTGACGAGCGAGCCCAGCGTCCGGCGAGGTGGTATGGAAACACGGCCGATCGAGAACCTCGGCCCGCGTTTCCGACACCTCTCCGGAAGCGCGCGCATCCCGTCGAAGACCGTACCCGCCGCGTCATCCGCCGTCGTTCGAAGCGAGATCGGCCGCGCGTCGACCGAGCAGGCACGACCTCGTCGGTACGGTTCGCCCGCGCAAAGGAGTCAGCGCGTGAATGCCGTGAAACCATAGATCAGGACGCCCACGAGCGCGACGAGCACCAAGAACAGCGCGAGGCCGTCCTCCGTCGGTTCCTGCGTGGGTGCCGACGTGATGGGTGCCTGACCCGATTCGGGTTCCGCATCTAGCCGCGCATCGCCGACGATTCGCCCGACTTGATCTTGTGGGGCGGGGAGCTCGATCTGCCCCGGGCCATCCCAGCCGCCGAGGAGGTCGTCCATGGGGGGGATGGTAGCTCCAGGCGGCCGGGTGAGTCGAGCTGCGAGGTTGACCGATGCGCGCGAGGCACGGTGTTGGCATCGAAAGAAGCGCAGTGCCTGAATGGCGACGAGCCGTGCGGCGGTCGTGAAAGAGCCGTCCTTTCGGGAGAACATGATCGACGACGCTCACGCAGGCGGCAGGTCGCAGGACGTCGCAAGGACACGACGATCGGACTCGGGAACCGTGGTTTTCGGGCGGCGACACCGCGACCCACGGCGGTCCCTTCGTGCCCGGGTCGTTGACGCCCTCGCCCTCGGCACCGCCGCCGGCGTTGACCTCGGCGATCAGCGCGTCGATCTCATCCGGCGAGAACCCGACGCCCTCCAGCGCGTCCTCGGTGCGCAGCTCGCGCAGCAGCTTCGCCAACGCGGGCGTGTCCCACTTCGCGAACTCATGCGTGCGGTTGTCCGCAACGCCGAACGCGACCGCGTCGAGATCCGTGCCGGTGAAGCGAACCACCGGCACCTGGTCGATGCCGAGCTTCTGCGCGGCCTTGAAGCGCGTGTGGCCGGCGATGATCTCGCCAGACAGCTTCACGACGAGGGGCTGCTGCCAACCGAAGCGGCGGATCGAGGCCGCGACGTGGGGGACCGCGTCGTCGTTGATGCGGGGATTCGAGGGATTGGGGAAGACCGACGCGAGAGGAACCCACTCGACGGCGAGGGGACATTTCGGGGACGGGGACATTGCGCCAACTCCGAGCCTCCGCGGTTCGCGGAGGTGCCAAGGCCGGCGGGCGAGGCTTGGAGGGAGTTGGCCGAACGTCGGCCGTTGGAGTGGGCCCGCTGTTGTTTCGATGATGTAGCGAACGAAAGCCTAGCGCTCAAGGACCGCGCCGAACGCGGCGCGGAAACGCCGCGCGCTTGGGGCCTGGAAGGCAAATGTCCCCGACGATTCGGCGGTCGCGCGAAATGTCCCCGACGGCTCTCTTGCGCAAATCCCGCGGGTCACTAACGTTCGGCCCCGCCAGACGCGAGAAATCGGTGCTTCCGACCCGCCCTTGCCAGGGGCGCTTTGGGGGCACATCGGGGGCATTTGGCGTGGGGCAGCGGGGCGTGGGAGCGGAGACGGTGGATCCGCCGTGCCGGGGGCGTTTCGGCCCCACGGCGCTCCTCGTGCGTTTCAACGACACGTCAAATCCGGTGGCGCTGCGGCGGCATGCTGCGCGTCCGCGCGGCCGTGCGCCCGCCCGCGGGGGCGCTGCGGGGGCTTCCGGTCGATCCGGTGCGCGCGCGGTGCGCGCGTGTCCCCGGGGACATGCCGCGCGGTGGCCCACGGGGACATCGGGGACATCGCGGGGGCCGGCGTGGTCGCGCTCACTGCGGCCCTTTCCCCTGGTCCCATTTGTGCGGAAATGGGACGTATGGAAACTGCGCGGCACGGAGTGCAAGGACGCTCCGTGTTAATGGATAACTAGAGTCGTCCACCGACCCAGGAAGCGTCAATGCGAATCATCTAACAAGGAGCGTCGCATGACCGAATGCCGATTCGACCACCGACCCGGTTACAAAGAGTTGCTATTTGCCGCTATTCTCGGAGTTGGCGCATCGATCGCGACGACGTTTGTGTCTTTGACATGGCAGGACGAGCAAGATCGAATCTCAAACCTCCGTCTCGCTTACGCGGAGTACGTGACGTCGGTTGCTAATTTTGTCTACGTTGCGGGCGACTACGATCTTGCGCTGCGCGAGAGCATTGAGATCAAGAAGGAAGGCAAAGAAAAGGAACTGACTCGTCTATACGAGGCCATGGTCGGCCCGTACGAGAAGAAGCTGGAGGGAGTCGCACTTGCGGTGATAGCGTCGCAGCACAAGCTTCTCTTGATGGAAACGGACGCGGCGCACCTTGACAAGATAAAACAAACAAACGATCTGTTTGTCGTTCTGCGCAGCGCGTGCCAATTCTCGCGGAGTCAGCGCGATCCTGCACTAAAGATCGCACCGAGTGGTGAGACCTCGGAGAGTTTCAACGCATTCAGGGAGAATCTGACGGCGCTATCTCTGGGTACCGAGGCTCTGCTTTCTCGCTTCGGAAGCGAAAGTGGACCAGTGAAGTAGTCTCGATTACTTCCGAGCGCGCTTGCTTTCGTCTGCTGCGTCGCCTTTCGGGCGCTCTACGGTTCTTCGACGTGTGCCGTCAATGCCGAGGTAGTTTCGCTTGATGCTCTTCAGCCCATTTTCACTGTAGAATGGGGCTAGCTTGAGGAGTAGCTCGCTCTCGTAGTTGGAACGCAATCGGTCGAGAGCGGTTCTCGCCTCTTCAGTTATTCGCCCGTTCGGATCCAATTGGACCTCATACGGGCGACGGCTCTCAAGGTAGGGGGCTTTAACGTCGCATAGGATTGTGGCGATCGTCGCAACCAGCTCCCTATTGATGACGTCTGGGTGTAGAAAGGCAATGAGACGGTTGAAGTCCTTGCATGAATGCACCGACTCCAAGCGCGTAATGAGTGTAGGCGAAAGTAGCGCGAGGTGGCCCGCGGCTGGTGGCGTCGCCGCTGGGGCAATTGCTGGAGTAGGGGGCTTCTCTTCCAAAGTGGCTGGTTCGGATAGCCGCTGTCGTTGCGGAGACTGCGGTTCGTCAAGATGGGGTTGTGCCGTCTGATCGGTGACAATTCTGACCTCGCCATCCACTCGCGAGGGCGGCTTATTAGTAATTTGCGCGGCGATGTAGATGCCAATTAGCGCGCCAATCACGGAAAGAACAAGTACCGTGGCTAGCAGGGCCTTGCGAGGCATTGCAAATCCATGTGATTAATCGCAAAGGCGCAAGCTGCGCACTGCGCGGCAAGCGCCTTTGCGAGGCGTGTTGTTACTATTCGAATTAGTCCTCGGTTTGGTAGCGCAACGTGCCGCTGCCGCTGCCAGCGAGAATCTTAATTGTCGTACCGACAAATGACATGCTGACGTCGTCAGTGCTGTCGGTAGTAAATTCGGCTACGACTGTCGTACCGTCGAGAGCCTGCACTGTAGCAGTGCCTGCGCCATCGACATGGACTGCGAAGTGAACAGGGCCGGCGAGCTCCTGATCAAATGGAATCGCAGGCTCGGTTTCGGTAGTTCGCCATTCTGCGGAACGGCGGGTCGTGGCATTGATAGGTGTGATGTCGACCTTAACTGTTACCGGTGCTGGTTGTCCGATCGGCTTGGTCTTCTTACACTTAATCTTTGTGATCTTGGTGAAGGTCTGGTGCAGCGGTTCGCCCGGCTTTACGACCCGTGTCGTGGGGCCGCCTTCGTGTTCAATGGTGACTTCCACCTCAACGTCCGTAGCCGTCCCTGACGGCAACTCTACGACCACATCCGCGGTTGTCCCCCCCGTTTGGCCTGTATAAACGTCTTCCTCGGTTGTCCCAACGCTTTGTTCACTCGTGGCGCCAAGTAAGAAAACGGCCGCTAGACCAAAAGCCACAATTCCTGCGATTGCGAAGCGCAAACGTTCTCCTTCTCTCCTGCGGACGGCGCCGACCCCCGCGGCGACGCCTTCTCCGCCTCTTCCCTGAGGAAATTACACGAACGAGGGAGACATGGAAGCCTGTACCAGTGCAAAATCGGATTTTTCTGCCCCGGACTTTAGGTCGCGTGAATCGCTGTTGCCCCGATGCAGGCTTGTGGTCCGATCGGCACGCGAGGAAGCTAAGCGAACTGTTCGCGCGCTCTGCCCGATGGAAACGCCCCTCTCTCTTTGCCTGCAGCTCCCACGTCGATCGAGGTACCGCACCCGAAGTGCATCGATTGGTTTTTCGGAGCCGTCCGAGTCGGTGAAGCGCCAGAAGGCCCATCCGTCCGTCGCGACCGAGTCGCTTTTCGGGTCCACCTTGCGCACGCGGGCGATCGCGATCCCACCTGCGGTTGAGAGGCTTTGCGTCCGCTGTCCGTCGACTACGACGGACCCGTCCGCATCGATACGAGCGCGCACTTCGACACCCTTGAACGTTCGCCGCAGTTCGAGGGGCGCCCGCAGGGTTCCCGTTGCGATGAGGTCCGACACGGTGACGCCGCTTCGGGCCTTCTTGGCCGGAGCGTCCGTCGACGCGCTCTTTGCGAGGCGCATCTTCGGTGCCTCCGTCGTGGGGCGGACGGGCGCAGCTTCCGCCCTTTCGGCGGCACGCCGCGTTCTCTCCTTCGCCGCCGCAATCGGCGGCGAGTCCGCCGGGAATGTCACCGCGATGCGCGCCCGCGCGAGTGACGCCCGCACGTCCTTCGCCGTGACGCCGGACGAGCTGCGCGCGACGAACTTGAGGTCGGTCGATATGGTGGGTTCCCCTTTACGCCCGGCGAAAGTGGGCGACGGACGACAGTCTGCGAGGCGGGAAGCGGGGCTGCAAGTGCATCACTTGCAGTCGCGCAAACTCTGATCCGTGATCGCTTCCTTGCGGCGATGCGCGGTCGCGTCCTGTTAACCTCGCGCCCGAAGCAAGGGTGAACGAACCGGCGCGTTCGACGCGAGATTGGGGCCAATGTGAGGTGCTGTACCTGCATCGTTCTTGTCGCGCTCGCGCTCGGCGAACGCGGTTGGGCCCAGTGCGGAGACAAGCAGATCTTGCGGGCCGTGCCTCCGATCGCGGTGAAGAACCTCGGCTACAACGTCGCGACCAATGGTTCGATCATGGTCGTCGGCTCGGTGCCGTCCGCGGGATTCGGGGGCGCGTTCGTCTACGAGCAGTCCGGAACTACTTGGACCCAGACCGCGATTCTCGTGGGTCCGAACGGCGCTCCAGCGACGCTGGGGCACGGTGTCGCGATCGGGGCAGACTTCATCGCCGTCGGGGACATCTCCGCAGAGAAGGTCCACGTATTCGAGAAGGTCGCCGGCACATGGACCTTGAAGGCGTCGCTCGCGCCGAGCGGACCCACTGTATGGCCCCTCTTCGGCTTTTACGTCGCGGCTTCCGGCGATCGAATCGTCGCCTCGGGCGGATACCTATCGATCGGCGCTGGTGTGTTCGTATTCAGGCGTATCGGGTCGTCCTGGGTCCAGGAAGGAAAGCTCCAGCCGACCGATCCGCAGAGCGCGGCGGAGTTCGGCCAGGCGCTCGCGGTCGACGGCACGACTGCGGTGGTTGGAGCGCGGCTCGGCGTGGGAGGACCCACAAGCGTCGGTGCGGTTTACGTGTTCGACTTCGATGGTGCCGTTTGGAAGCAAACCGCGAAGCTCGTCTATCCGAGCTCCGCAAACTGGGTCGGTCGTTCGGTAGACATCGACGGCGACCGAATCGCTGTTGGAGCCGAGCAACGTGCGTTGATTTACCGGAGGTTCGCCGGTCTATGGCTGCTGAACGCGGACATCGCGAGCCCCGGAACGAACGTCGGCCAGTTCGGCGGGGCGGTCGCGATCGACGGGCAGACACTCGCCGTCGCCGCGAGGGCGGACCTCACGCCGTTGCAGCAGGTCGGATCCATCACGGTGTACGACCTCGGCGGATCGGCTCCCATTCCGCGCATGAAGCTCACAGGCAAGCCGGGACCGTACGAGAGCTTCGGTGAGTCGATCGACCTGAGGTCCGGGATTCTCGCCGTTGGTGTCACCGAACACTCAAAACCGGCCACGAGGGAACGATTCAAAACCGGCCACTCTGAGCGAGGGCGCGAAAGGCGCCCGACGATGTCCGCTTCCCTTCGGAGGCGGGCATGTCGAATCAGCTCAAGATGGCGCAGATCCACACGATCGAGCAATTGCTGAGGCACGGATGGTCCCATCGGCGGATCGCCCGCGAGCTCGACATCCATCGCGACACGGTCGCGCGTTATGCGCGAGGTCGGCCGCCTGACCCGGGTTCAAAACCGGCCATTTCGACCGCCGGCTCGGGGCAGTCGATCGAGCCGCCGCCGGATTCAAAAACCAGCCATTTCGACCGCCGGCTCGACTGAGCTGATCGAGCCGTCGTCCGACTCAAAACCGGCCATTTCCTGACCGCCGGGGTTGCGGGTCGAAAGTGCGAGTGCGATCCGCACCGTGAGACGATCGTCGCCAAGCTCGCGCTCGGCCTGAGCGCGCAGCGCATCCACCAGGACCTCGTCGCCGAGCACGGCTACGCGCACAGCTACGAGCGTGAAGCGCTTCGTGCGCAAGCTGGGCGCGTCGAGGCCCATTCCGTTCCGGCGCATGGAGACGCTGCCCGGCGAAGAAGCCCAGATCGACTACGGAGTCGGCGCGTTCACGGTCAAGCCGGGCTCGAAGAAGAAGAAGCGATCCGCAGTTGCTGCGCGTCGTGCTGAGCCACTCGCGCAAGGCCTACCTCGAGGTCATGTGGCGCCAGGACACCGAGTCGCTGATCCGCGGCATCGAGAATGCGTTCCATCACTTCGGCGGCGTGCCCAAGACGCTGGTCCCCGACAATCTCAAAGCCGCGGTGCCGAAGCACGACTGGTGCGATCCGACGATCACGCCGAAGTTCGAGGCGTTCGCTCGGCACTACGGCGTTGCCGTGCTGCCGACCAAACCGCGCACGCCGCGCCACAAAGGCAAGGTCGAGCGCTGCGTCGCCTTCGCTCAGGACAATGCTCTGAAGGGCAGGCAATTCGCTTCGCTCGCCGCGCAGAACGGGCTCCTGCGCGATTGGGAGACGAAAGTCGCAGATCAGCGCATCCACGGCACCACGAGGAAGCAGGTGCACGCGCTGTTCGAAGCGGATGAGAGACACGCTGCTACCGCTGCCCGCCGAGCGCTTCCCGTTGTTCCACGAGACGCAGCGCACCGTGCATCGCGACGGTCACATCGTGATCGAGAAGGCGTTTTATTCGGTACCGCCCGAGTTCCTCGGGCGGCCGGTGTGGGTGCGCTACGACTCGCGCCTCGTGCGCATCTTCGATCACGCGCTCTCCGAGATCGCGCTCCACGTCCGCGTCGATCCCGGACGCTTCAGCACCGATCGCGCGCACATCGTCGACGAGAAGATCTCCGCGATCGAGCGCGGCACCGAATGGATGCTCGAGCGCGCGGCACGCATCGGCGAAGAGAGCGCGCGCTACGCGCAGGCGCTGCTGTCGTATCGCGGCATCGCCGGCATCCGCGTGCTGCAAGGCTTCCTCGGGCTCACGAAGAAGCACTCTTGGGAAGAGATCGAGCGCGCGTGTCGTGTCGCGCTGTCGCATCACGCGTACCGACTGAAGACGCTGCGTCGCTTGCTCGCGCAGCAGCCAGCAGCGACGCAGCAGCTCGAAGTTCATCGACAGCCATCCGTTGATCCGCGATCCGCACGAGTACGGCGAGTTCAGGCAAGACGCGTTCTCCCAATCGACCTTCGCCGATCGGAGACCCGCATGAAGGAGTCCTTGAAGAAGAGTCTGCGCGAGCTGCGCCTCTCCGGCATGGCCGACACGCTCGACGTGCGGCTGTCCGAGGCCAAAGGCAACGGTCTCGATCACGGCGAGTTCCTCGAGCTCGCGCTGGGCGACGAGTTCTCGGTCAGGAAGCAGCGACTGTTCGAGCGCAGACTCGAGAGCGCGTGCTTCCGCGACCAGAAACGCCTCGACGAGTTCGACTGGGCGTTCAATCCGTCGATCAAGAAGAGCCAGATGCTGACCTCGCCGCGTCGCTTCGTGCGCGAATACAAAGATGTGCTGTTGATCGGTCCGCCTGGCGTCGGCAAGAGCCACCTCGCGCAGGCGATCGGCTTCCACGCGATCCAGCAGGGCTTCGTCGTGCTTTATCGATCGATCTTCGACCTGGTCCAGGACTTCATGCAGGACGAGACCTTCTCCGGCGACGACAAGGTCGACGCGAAGTATCTGCGGCCGGACCTGCTGATCATCGACGACATGGGCATGAAGCAACTGCCGAAACGCTCAGGCGAGTACTTGTTCGAGGTCATCATGCGCCCGCTACGAGAAGCGCTCGACACTGATGACGTCGAACCGGCCGATCGAGGAGTGGAACAAACTGCTCCAGGACGTGCCGAGCGCGACCGCCATCTTGGACCGCTTCCTGCATCACGCAGAGATCGTCGCCATCAAGGGCAAGAGCTACCGGCTGAAGGACAGGGCTCTTGTACGAACGAAGACCGACGAGTGAGATCCCGGGTGCTCCGGGTGGCCGGTTTTGAATCGTTCCTCAGTGGCTGGTTTTGAATCGACCGGTGACACCGTTGGTGCCCCCGATGCGGCCGACCTCTCGCAGAACAGTGGCGCCGCATACGCCTTCGACCCCACGCCGAACCCGCTCGCAACTTACGGCGCGCCCTGCAGTGGAAGCGGCGGCTTCGCGCCCGAGCTTTCGATCGTGCTGAACTACGACGGCTGCTTCGTGCCGGGGGAGAACGTACCGATCTCGCTCACCAAGGCGCTCGGCGGCGGGACGGCGTTGCTGTTCTTGTCGGCCGGACAGTCGCAGACGCCCCTTCCGGGCACTTGCACGCTTCACATCGCCCCAGCGCCGGTGGTCGTCGTGACGTTCCCCGTCGGCGGAACCGGTCCGGGAAACGGCGTGTCGTTCCTCACCGGAACGATCCCGCTCGCGATGCCGGCCGCATCGATCTACACGCAGCTACTGGTTCTTGACCCCGGCGCGCCCGCGGGGTTCTCTGCGACGAATGGGCTCCGAATCACGGTGCATTGAGTCGCCGAAGTGCGGCGCGTCGGCGCGCAGCGTCGAACGTCGGATCGAGCATCGGGCATGACGTGTCGTCCCGGAACCAGACGCACACCGTTGGAGACTTCAATGTGGACGCACAAGATCGATCGAGTTCACCGAGACATGACGAAGCCTCACGCGCCCTGGATCTTCCGCTACGTTTTGCATCGCGACGCCGATGACAAATCGCCGGCGATCGAGGAGCAGAGTGTCTTATTCGAAGAGCGAACTACTGAAGCGAACATGCGCGGCATCTTCGAATTCGCACGTGCGGTTGCGGCTAAGTACCCGTGGGCGCGGCAGGAAATGCTCGACGATCAGGTCTTGCTCCCGGATTGATGGCGGTGACCACCGATGGACGAAGCCGACTTCATGCGGCGCTACCTCCGGTCACCCGAGGCCTTCGCGCACAGCGCGCACTCGCCGGCGATGTTCGCCGCGCATGCGTGGATGCTGCACGACGCCGCCACGGCGCTGCGTGAACGCTTCCGGAACTCGTATCCGGAGCACGTGCGGGCGAATCAGCACTTCGCGAACACGCAGTGCGGACCCGAACTGCTCCTGCTCGGGTACGCGTTCGAATGCGCGGTCCAGGCGGTGTTGAACCTCACGGGGCCGAGCAAACCGGACAGGCCGGACCTCTACTCGGGTGCCAAGAGCCACGATCTGCTCGACCTTGCGCAGCGTGCGGCGGTGGTGCGGCTCACCGATGGCCCGGCTCTGTTGAAGGATATCACGCGCGAGGTCTTCGGGCACCTGATCAGTCACGAAACGAGGAACAGACTGACCGACGTCGAGAAGGAGGTTCTCGGCGCCCTGACGGGCTTCGCCGTCTATGCCGGCCGGTACCCGACGCCGTTGTCGACGAAGCCGCGAGAAGGTCCGCCATGGAGCGAGCGGCCGATCTGGGATGCGTCGTGGGATTCGGTCGCGGATGCGCTGTGGGAGCGGTTTTGGAATCGAGCGAGGCTCGCGGCGGCGAAGGTTCAGCCTTCGGCAGACACTTGCCGCAAGGTCTTAGCGGAACAGCTCGAGGCGACTACTCGCAAGGATGCTGAACGAGCCGGTCCCTGAACTCGCCAATTCGAGGTTGGTCCGGATACCCCATTCGCTCTGCGAACAGCTGCATGACGTCCAGCGCGAGTGCTATCGCAGCTCCCAGCGGCGTTTGGATGTACTTGTTCTCGCATCGGACGCGAAACTGAATACCGTCGCCAGAAGCGGAGGGCTTGGCGTACTGAGCGGCGTCGGCGACGTGGATGGCATGCGACACGGCCGGACGGCTGCTCACTCTCGTAAGACAATTCGGCTCCCTTTGCCATATTCCCGATGTCGCGTTCCTGTCCGGGGACTTGTTGCAACCCGAGCCCGGACCTACTCGCCGTAGCGGTAAGCAATAAGATGTGGCCGCAATGCGCGCTCCAAGCGAACCATGGCGTCGATCATTCGCTCCTGCAGCGTGGACCACGTTGTTTCATCGTCGAGGCTTCCCGCGTCCACTGGCGCGGCGATCCTACATGCGATCTTGCCGTCGAGCGGCTGCCATGAGAGCGGGCCGCCGAATTCACGCTCGATCTTGTCTTTGCGCTCCTCAAGCGAGCGAAGGATGCTCAAGTTCTCCTCGGCAGAACGTCCCATGTAGAACTCGACGCGCGGGCACTCCCTGCCGAACACGTAGTTGAAGAATAGATTGCGCGACGAAGTACTGATCCAGTTCTGCGCGAGCGGCGACACATGCGCGTGCAATTTCGTCAGGGTCGAAGCCTTCGCGAGGAGTTGAGTCCAGAATCGCAGTTGTTGGTCGTTGCGCTCATTACGCTCCATGCGCGCTGATCGCTCGCGGCTTGCCTTCTCGCGCAAGCGCACCTGGTATTCCTCGGCTTCAGGAAGCGGCAGGACCTGTTGGACATCGAGGAGCATGCGCCCGCTGTCTTCGTACGGCTGGACGCGCACGCAGCGGATGTCGAGTCCGCGCTCATTCAGCCACATCACCGCAGTAGTGAGCTTTTTTGAGAACTCCGCCGAGGCGAGGACGATACGCACGTCCTGACCGAACCGGCCCTCGTCAATGTCCTCCCAGCCGAGGAACTCCAAAACCCGTTCACGGGCGTTTCCCGAATCGCCACGCCGCGCGAGAAACCGGGCGTGGATGTCCGCAACCTGCTCGAAGGTCATCTCCGAGACCATCGCGGCGTAGCGAACCGCCTGAAGTTCCATGTGCCCACCGTCGTCTGTTCGCTTCAGTTCGACGACAACGAGATTCGCATTGCGGTCGAGCGCGAGCAGGTCGATCCTCCGGCGAGAGTCTTCCCAGTCGCTAAACTCCTCGGTGATCACCATCGCATCGGGAAGGAGGACGTCGATGCGATCACGGAACAGCGGCTGGAGTTCGTTCCTCTCCAAAACTCCAAGTGTGACGAACGAACTCGGATCAAGCCGGCGAAGTCCGGCCCCTTCGATCTGGTAAAGGACCATTCGCGCTCCAAGAACTCGACAACTGTGACGTGGAATGAAGTCGAACGATCGTCGAGTGCAGAGGTTCGTACGGCGAGCGAGTTCCTGTTGCGATAGTACCAAAGGACCTCGGAGTTGTCACGACTCGGCTGGGCGAACCTTCGCGCGACCAGTGCTGACGTCAGGGCTCTTCACGAAGCCAAGGCACTCGCGTCCGGCGGGATCCATGGCTCAGCACACATGAGCACACTGGAGGGAACACCCGCAATTGCCTTGAGCTGTCTCGGCAGCTTCCGTCACACGACGTCCAAACGGAGGTTCTCGATATGCCGACCCGCAACCGCACCCGCTGGTGACCAATACGACGCCACGGAGCGTCCTCAAGGACGTGTTGGGCGAGACCACGCCCGCCGGCCCCTATCGCCAGTTCCTCGGCGGCCTCACGATGGAGGAGCGGCCGACGATATTCACGGATGAACGCGAGGCGCGCGAAGAAGCTCTGGCGAGATTGCGAGCGGCGGGAATCGAGTAGGTGCTCCCTAGCAGTGGTCCTTCACTGATCACGAGAGCGCATCAATCGCCGTGCTATCGTTCCCGTCGGCCCGGCGGCTGCCCAACGCGGCGTAAGAACCAGTCCCCCTTTTCCCCTTTATTCCCGGTTCCCCGCCCGGCCTCTTCAACACGGCGGGACATGAATATCTGGCGCGAATTGGATAGGGACGCCACCTATGCTATGCTTTCAGCGCAGGCGCTCCGTACAGAAAACAGAACGGCGGAACGTCGCGGCGCAAACCAACCGCGGGCGAATCGGCGCCTCAGTTTCTCGACTGCCCGCATCTCCGTCATCCCTATCGTTCCCATCTGAAGGAGCCTCCCCAATGGCCATCACCCTCTCCGACATCATGGCGCTCCGCGCCGACAAGAACCTGTTCGCCCGCGTGGACAAGCTGGTGGAGTCGCGCGCAGCGGCGATAAAGGCCGCGGAGGCGGCACGCTCGGACCTGGCGAAGGCGGAGGCGGAGCTGAGGGAACTCGGGATCGATGTCAGTGGTGGCGCCGGCAAGCGTGGGGCGGGTGGGGCGGCGACGGGTCGAAAAGGCGGCGTGCCGTCGGCCCGAGGTCCCGGGCGCCCTGCAAAGGATCAGAGTGCACGCGTTTCCGCCGCCACCGCCGGTGGCGAGGGCGGAAGCTCGGTCGGCAATGGCAAGTCCCACGCCGCCGGAGGCGGCCGCAAGACCACCGCGGACTACGCCGCCGCCCTGGACGAGGTGGGCGCCGAGTTCGCGAAGGCGGGCAAGACCGACATCACCGGGCCCGACATCTTCGCTGCGATGAGTAAGCGCGGGTTCACGAGCAAGCAGGTTGTGATGAACCAGGCGCGGGCGCACAAGGCGTGGACGATGAAGGGTGTGAAGAGGGGGGCGCGGTACTTCTACAAGGGGTGAGCGTGTCGCCAGCCGGCCCTTCTTTCCCGGAGTTTTTGATTGAAATCCTGCGAAGACGATGTCGAAATGAACGCAAGTTTGGGACTTGCAGGGGCAACCTACATGAAGAGACTAACACAGCGATGCGCGGCCGCACTCGGGCTCGGCTCCGTGTTGTTCGCCGTTGTCATGGCCAACGCTACGGCGATGAGAACCGACCCTGAAGGCGTCGAAGAAGATCCTGGCTTCACTCCCGCAATCCCCCCAGACGTGTTGCAGAGTTCTCACACGATCGCCGCTCTGCTTGGCAATGAAGTCGACGCGGATGGCGTGTTGCTCGATAACGACTACTTGCGTGAACCTGAGCCTGCATCGCGAGTGACGAGACTGCTCACCGGCGCGCTGGTAGCCACTGAATCGTACATCGACGATTAATATTGGGTAGGGGTGCGTCGCTTCGATTGAACGGGAGGCCACACAAATGAAGTTCGTCGCCGCGTTGCTAGGCAGTGTGATCCTTCTTTCACCCACCCTGGCCGCGGCTGGCTGGGGCTCGACGACGGTGCAGTTGTGGCATGGTCACAACGGTTCCCCTGGCAGCTTCGTTAATGGTCTTCCCTATTGGAGCCACGACAATCTCCCGTTCCACGGGAACGTGCCGTCCATGGCCGACTACTACTGGGGCTGCATGATCTTCGCGCCGACGGGATCACCGTTTCCGCATCAGGCAAAGGCCGAACTGCAATTCAAGCGGCAGAAAAATGGTGCAACGTGGTTCGCACTCGACACAGCGTTGTTGTTCGGCACCTCCGGGAGCGCATTCTCGTCCGACAAGAAAACTGACGGGACCTATTCCGCGGAAGCGGTCAAGTTCCACATAAGCAATATCGACCCTGGTATCTATAGCATGCGCCTCAAGTTCTCGCCCATCGCACCAGCAGGGCAAGAAGCGACCTATTCTGACATTACTCTTGTCAATATCACCCTTCCTAACACCACCGACATCTATGCCACGAAGTTCGACGTTCTCGGTGAGAATGACATCTGCTCCGGCGGCCAAGCCCAGTTTCGCGTCACACTAACAAACCTCGGCGAGCAAGAGTGCTTGGGTAACGCGGATGTCAAGCTATACTATTCCACCAGCAGCTCGATGGCTAATGCGCAGCTGTATCAGTCGTTCCCCGTTCCCTCCGTTCCGCATCAGCCGTACTCCTCCACACCTTACACATTCAACTTCCAGTACCCGCTCGACAAGGGCAAGTTGTACTGGGCTGTAAAGGCAACTCCACAGTCGTCCGCGTTCAATTGGAGCCCGGCATGGTCCAACAAAGACGAAGTTGTCATCTATGCCGACCTTGCTCTGACTTGGAGCAGTTGTGCTTTCTCAAGCGGCACACTTTCTCCATCCGGCAATGAGTACATCGTGCCTCAGAACAGCAAAGTGCAGTACTCATTCAAGGTTTGCAACAACGGCGCGCTCAATTCGCCTTATACCGCGAAAGCGGTCCTCGAGGTCAAGAGAAAGGGCCAAGCCGGCTGGCAAGTAATCGATGGTTCAGCTCGCACTATCGGCGAACTGGTCGGGTGCAATTCGACCGAGGTGACCTTCGGCCCATTCGAAACCCCGCTCAAATGTCCGTGGGCGGATGCCGATGATGTTGGCAAGATCAGAGCGATTCGAGTCCGCCTCGACAACACCGCCGCCGAAAAGAAACAGAACAACAACTATTCCGAGGGAACTGCTTTCATCGTGGCTCCCGGGTTAGAGTTCACTTATTCACCGACGATGTCGAGTGATAGCGAGGCGGTCATCCAAGCTAGTGCGACGACAACTGGTGGATCGTACACATGGCACCTCGAACCCAATAATCTCGTTGCGAAGCTCGCAAACGCCGATGTGCCGAATGATCCGCTGCTACCAGTTACGCAGATCGGGTGTCGCAACCTGCGGATCAAGTCGCCCTTCGCATATGGCAATCAGGATCAGATCCGGCTTAGGTGCGATTACACCTACAATGGAGTGACGACCCAGGGTTGGGTCTACATCACGGTAGGCGGCCCACCGGGGTTGTTTGTCAAGTACAACGCATTCATCATGTGCGAGATCGTCGAACTGCCAGCCTCGGTCCAGGTCATCTCTGGCTATGATTTCGCGAACGGTGACAATCGACAATGGGCAATCGATGGAAGCAGTCGCTTCAGCACGCTAACCACGATTCAAGGCGGGCTCACGTCCACCACCGGCAGTACGATCTATACAGCCAATACCTCGAGCTTCTTTGCCGAAGCGGATCTTCTCCCCTTGGACCCGGGGATGGAGGACTTCTGTCCCGAAAAATACTGTAAGTGGACTCATTCGCCGAACTTGGCGCCGCTTTGCCTAGGCCCTTCCAACGTCATAGTCACGACGACGAATACGGCGAACGTCACCGTGAATCCCCTATGGGATTCCACCGCTGGATCGACTCCAGCGTACATGGTCACCTGGACTATCGAGGCCTACACTGGATGCGTGGCGCTCTCGGCACCCGTCGATCTGCGCTTCGATCTGATCGCGTGGCAGCCCGACCCATTTCAAATAGCGCGCTACAAATTACTTGTGCAACACGATCCATTTCCGTGGCACGAGATCTACCCGAATGGTTCCGCCCCGATCAACTTGAACAACAACGGAACCAATATCGCGCCCTGGGATCCGTGTCTACACAACACCACGGTCGAAAACCTACTCAACACACCTCAAGTGACTTATCAGTTTCCGCCGCAAGGATTTAACGAATGGTGACCAAGGCTTCCGTTCTTAAACTCGTGTCACTCGTTATGGCTTTCGGTCTGGCGCCTTGGAGTCGCGGTCAGAGTGTCGCGACATCCGAAAGTAGCGCCGTCACTCCGGAGCTGGCCGCGACTTGGTTACAGACCCCGTCGCGGTTGGAGGACGGGGTGCGGGCTTTCAGAGAACTCCCCGCGGACAGAGCGAACCCGGTGCTGATGCGGCTTGCTGCCGAAGGGAGTGGAACTGGAGAGCGAGAGAATGCCGGAGCTTGGGCGCGCTTGCTTCTCGTAGAGCGTGACCCGCAGATGCGTAACCGCGCGTTGTTCGCCTTGATCCTTGACAGCTTGGATGTTCCGTCGTCGCGACACGCAGCCGCGATGGCGCTCGCTAGTACCACTGGCGACGACCTTCGCCGGGCGGCGGAGCGCGCGCTTCCGCTGCTCGACGAGTTGGCCGACGCGTCCCGTCCCGATGCTTCAAACGATGGCACCGTGCAATCAACGGTATATAGTTTGATGAACCTCGTCGGAGCACACCTAAAGAGCACATCCGACGCGGGCAATCTGGACGGGGCCAGGACAAAGCGCTGGGTTACTGCACCCGGATTCAGTCTTAATAATCGCCGCGGTTTCGCACTCATTCACATCCGAACAGCGCAGAGTCAAGATGCGGTGCTCTCTTTCCTGCAGGACCTCACGCGAAGTCCTCAGCTGGAGGAAAGGCTCATCGCGGTTGGCATCATCGCCGGACTCGAACACGACTCCCCCTACGGCAAGAACCCACATTTTGATCCAATGACACCAGCGGTACGGGCCGCCGGCGATGGGCTGGTCGACGAATTGCTTGCTGATCCAACACCGAAGGTGCGCGCGGAAGCCATTCCCATGCTCGTCAGCCGTTACGCAAGTCGCGTGCTCGACGACGAAAGTGGGACGGTGTTGGAGTCAGAGGTCCTCGCTCGCCTCCACGAGCGAGTGCTTTCCGACGAGGATCCGGCGGTTCAGCAACTCGCCGCCAATTGGGTGGACCAGCTAGAGAAGGCACGCGAGATCAGGAAACGCCGTCAGGGGAAGTAACCCTATTCCGTTGCCCCGCATCTCCGCTATTCGCGATGCGGATAGTGGGCGGGAAGCTGGCGCCGGGATTCAAAGCCGCCGATTGCGCGGGATACGCATCGAGACTCGACGCCGCCCGCCAAGCAACTGCTTCCCTCGCTGTGGCGTTCCAAAAAGGGGCGCGCTCGGCGCTGACCAGGTTCCACAAGTTCCCCCGCTGGACACGGGCGCTCCGAGCTTCTACACCCCCCCGGCGTGCAGATCTGCGGCGCCGAACTCACTCCAGACGACCTGACGCGGCTGGAACACCAGTTACCGTCGGGCCCTACACACCTGTGCCGCGCACTTGCGCTCAGCAAGGATGTCAGCGACGACGGCGTGATCCGCTCCCGCTTCCGGCGAGACCGAACGGTGTCCGGAGCGTTCGCTCGCGATCTCGGAGTTGAGATCGACCCCACGGTACGCGCTCGGCGAACCCCACCTTCCCGCCCCTGACCGGATCGTCGACACTCCTCGCCGGAGGACGCGACGATGGCGACGACGATCCGCGAGCGCATGCTCGCCTTGCTCAAGCTGCGTGAGCGCGAACACCTGAGCTTCAGAGCTCTCTCGCAGTTCAGCGGCGAGCCGGTCTGGCCGCTCGCGCACTACCACCGCGTCCTGTTCAAGAGGCACCCAGGGTTCTGACCTTGAAGGTTCGGATCACGCTGGCGCGGGAAGCCGCCGCCCCGAGGCGGCGGGGATCTCGGAATTCACTGCGCGCCTCCGCGTCCGCGTCGTGGTCGCGCCGGTCTTTCACGCGGTCGGTGTCGGTCGTCCCACGCGCACCACGCCCGTTCGGAGCATGCCGCAGTCAACTCGGGCCGCCTTTGAACGCTAAAGCGACCACGCCGTAAGGTCAGGGCTCGGCGCGATTTCGGTGAGCCTGAAGCTCCCCGCCGTCCCCGCTGGTCCCAGGGCCGCGTGCCCTTCTCGCCGCTCCGCTCCGACTTCCATTCGTCGCGCTGCTCGCACTTCCGACGCGCCAAATTCCGGCCGCTCCCCGAGCCCTCCTAACAACAGCCCGTTAAACACCAGCCGACTTTCGCATCACCACCGGACTGGGTCCGAACTTGCGCGAATCACCAGTTTCGACGCGTTCTGACGCCGAGAATCGCAATCGGGAATTTGTGGCCGGTCACGACTCGAATCGATGCGCTTAACGCAGCCGTTTGTTAGGGCCATTTCCGTTAAGTGCAGACTCTCTGCACAGTCCGAGAGAGTCCGAGAGGGTCAATTTCCGGGTCCGGGCCGGCTCTCCGGCGCGCCCGAATTAACGCCGCAACGGCGTCCGCGCGCCGCTCAACCCGTCGCCCCAACCCACGCCCTTCCCGCCCCTTACGCCGCCGCCCACGAAAAAAAAAGCCCGCGGGCTTCTGACCCGCGGGCTCGATGCCGCTCGTGGCGGCTTGAATTGGCTCCCCGGGTAGGGCTCGAACCTACAACAACCCGGTTAACAGCCGGGTGCTCTACCATTGAGCTACCAGGGAGCGTCGTTTCGGCGCTTGGCGCGAAGCCGGGGAGTCTAGCGGCCTCTCCGGCGCGTCAAACGGGGATTTTCATCGACCGCGGGGCGTCTCGAACTTGCGTTGTGCCTTCGTCGGCGGGCGGGATCACGGTTGGATCGTGATCGTGACGCCGTTCGACGAGCTGGCGTTGAGGGCGCCGAGGCCCGGGCACGGCGTCGGCCAGACCCACAGGGTCTGGAAGGTCGCCTGGAAGCCCGCGAGTTGCGGCAGCGCCGGCAGCGGCACCGGCGCGATGTGCGAGCCGTGCGCGTCGGCGAACGAGTTGCCGAGGAAGATGAAGCTGCTGGCCGGCGGCAGTGCGACGTGGATCAGCGCGTTGCTGCCGAAGCCGAGCGTGCCGGGGACGTCGGCGGCGTCGCCGACGAGCAGATAGCCGACGGTGTTCGCCGGCGCGTGGTCGCCGATCAGCGCGAAGTCGGCCGCGCCGACGTTGGGAACGCGATTGCCGTTCAAGCGCGTCGAGCCCGCGCAGCCCGCGGTGCCGGGGCCGAACGGATCGATGCCGACCGGGATCAACGAGAACGCGCGCGCGGTGCCGGACGCGGCGCCGCCGTCGTCGTCGCCGGTCGCGCCGGCGCAGACGTCGTCGAAGGAGTCGCCGTCGAGGTCGCCGCCGGCTCCGACCGACACGCCGAGCGCGTCGCCCGCCGCATCGCCGTAGAACGTCGCCAGCACCGTTCCGGTCTTGCCCGACCACACGCGCACGGCGCCGCAGCCGGCGCCGTTGTCGTCGTCGCCGTTCGCCCCGGCGACGAGATCGGCATAGCCGTCGCCGTCGACGTCACCCGCGCCGCGCACCGAGACGCCGAGGTTGTCGCCGGCCGAATCGCCGTCGAACGACCACAGCACGGCGCCGGTCGCGCCCGACACGACGCGGACGGTGCCCGAGTTCGCGCCGGTGTTGTCCTCGCCCGGAATGCCGACGACGACGTCCGGGACACCGTCGAGGTCGACGTCGCCGGCGCCGGACACCGAGCCGCCGAGGCCGTCGCTCGCCGAGTTGCCGTTGATCGTCATCAGCACCGCGCCGTTGGCGCCCGACAGCACGAGCGCCTGGCCGGAGCTCGCGCCGGCCGGATCCGCGCTCGGCGCGCCCGCGATCACGTCGTCGAAGCCGTCGCCGTTCACGTCGCCGACTCCGCCGACCGCGTCGCCGAGCGTGTCGTTCGCGGCGTTGCCGAACGCCTTCCACAGCAGCGCGCCGTTCGCGCCGGAATGGACGACGGCCGAGCCGCAGTTCGTCTTGCCGGTCGTGTCGTCTTGCAGCGAGCCGAGCACGGTGTCGCCGCGGCCGTCGCCGTTGCAGTCGCCGGCGAACGCCGACGACCAGCCGAACAGGTCGGCGCCGTTGTCGCCTTGGATCGTGAACAGCGTGGCGCCGGTGGCTCCGGACACGATCTTCGCGGCGCCGATGTTGATGAACCCGCCGACGTCGGCTTCGTCCGCCGCGGCGCAGATGTCGGCGAAGCCGTCGCCGTTGGCGTCGCCGGCGCCGCTCGAGCCGAAGCCCATGTGGTCGTTCGCGAGATCGCCGGGCACGATGAACAGCGTGAGCCCGGTCTTGCCCGACACCACGCGCACGGTGCCGGCGTCGCTCTTGCCACCCGGATCGTCGCGCCACGCGCCGACGATCAGGTCGTCGAAGCCGTCGCCGTTCACGTCGCCGACGATGTCGACGCATTGACCGAAGGTGTCGTTGGCGCTGTCGCCGGCCGCGGTGAACAGCACGGATTGCGCACCTGCGAGCGGCGCCACGCCGAGCGCGGCGGCGAGGACGGAGGACAAACGAGAGAGCACGGACATCGGGAGAGCTCCTGAAGGATGGGCCGGTGAGCCGGGGAGAGAGACCCCGTCGCGCGCTGGGCGGGCCGCGAAGGGGGCGCGGAGTGTCGCATGCGGCGACGCGTCGCGCCACCCGCATGTGCGACCCGAACGAACCGCGCCTGACGAGGGGATGACGCCGGGATGACGCGGGAGTGAAGAGTCCGTCATCGACTCGCTCCTCGCGCGTTCGGCACGCAGGATGCCCCGCGTTGGCGGATCGGCGCACCCAACGCGCCGAGTCCGAACCGCCCCACGCGGTCCCCCGCGTCGGCAAGGAATGGAGGAACCCATGTCGCGTGCGAGTCTCGTCCTGACTCTTTGCGTCGGTGTGTCGGCGACTGCGCTCGCGCAGACGCCGATCGACGTCGTCCCTGCGCAGCCGTACCAGTACCGCTTCGGCCAAGCGACGCTCGGCGTCGGCGATGTCGACGCGGACGGCTTCGACGACTTCGTCGTCGGCGCGCCGAACGCCTACGCGTTCTTCAACGGCAGCGCGTCGTTGATCTCCGGCCGCGACCGCAGCGTGCTGTGGACCATCGCGGGCGCATCGCGCGATCACTTCGGGACGTCGCTCGCGCTCGGCGACGATGTCGACGGCGACGGTGTCGCGGACATCGCGATCGGCGCGATCCAGCACAAGTCGGACTTGACCAACGCGTACGGCTACGTGCGCCTCGTCTCGGGCGCGACCGGCGCGACGCTGTGGACCCGCAAGGGAGCCGGCGTCGTCGAGTACCTGGGGATTTCGCTCGCGGCGGTGGGGGATCTCGACCACGACGGCGTCGGCGATTTCGTCGCCGGCACGAACCTGAAGATGGCGCGTGTCATCTCCGGCGCGACCGGAGCGCTGCTCGGATCGCTGACCGGCGGCTATACGTTCGGCACGTCGGTGTCGGCGGCGGGTGATGCGAACGCGGACGGCACGCCGGACTTCCTGATCGCGACGCCGGCCTACGGGATCGTCAACCTGTTCTCGGGCGCGTCGTTCCAGATCACGCGGACGTGGAACGCGACGGTCCCGAACGAAGGCCTCGGCACCGGCATGGCCGACGTCGGCGACTGGAACGGCGACGGAGTCGACGACCACGCGATCGGCTCGCCCGGCTTCGACGTCGGCGCGCTCGACGGCGGAGCGGTCCACGTCTACTCCGGAGCGACCGGCGCGCTGCTGCGCGCGTTCCACGGCACGGTCGACGTCGGCCGACTCGGCACGCGCGTCGACGGCGCGGGCGACGTCGATCTCGACGGCCACCTCGACGTCGTCGCCAGCGCGCCCGGCTCGCCGATCGTGCCGAGCTCGGTCCGCGTGTTCTCGGGCGCGACGGGGCTCGAGTTCTGCGCGTTCCTCGCGCCGGCGACGCCGAACCAATCGTTCGGCGTCGGACTTGCGCACGTCGGCGACGTCGACGGCGACGACCTTCCCGACTTCGCGATCGGCTCGCCGTACGAAGCGCCGTTCGGCGTCACGTACGTCGTGTCGTCGGCGCTGCTCGGAGCGCAACCGTACGGCGTCGGCACGCCCGGCTGCGACGGCGCGCACGCGGTGACGGCGAACGTCGTCCCGCGCGTCGGCGAAGCGGCGTTCGAACTGCGCTGCGACGAGGTCGTGCCGCCCGCGCTCGGCGCGCTCGTGCTCGCAGCGCAGCAGGACGTGCTCGGCACGACGATCGGCGGCGTGACGTTCCACGTCGGTCTCGGCGCGCCGTACTTGCTGCTGCCGACGTCGGCGACGTCCGAGCACGCCGCGTTCGCGTTGCCGTTGCCGGCTTTGCCGAGCCTCGCGGGAACACAGGCCTACGCGCTGTTCGTCTGGCAATCGGCGTCCGGCTGCGCGGCGAATCCGACCGGGCTCAGCAGCTCGCGCGGTCTCGCGCTGACGATCCAGCCGTGACGTCGAACGCCGTCACGGCGCCTTCGTGAACACGAGTGGCCAGGACGAACCGCGCTGCGTCCATCGCCCGTCGATGCGCGTGCGGGCGGCGTCGAGCGTGCCGACGTACGTGTCGGCGTCCGTCTCGGCATGGATGACTGAGGTCCTGCGCGGGCGAGGACTCATCGCGACTCCTGGGCGGGCGAACGACCTCGGGGCGACGCACTCTAGTCTGTGACCCGCATCGCCGAGCCCGGGCTCGCTGCCTGACCATGTTCCACAAGTCCCCCTGCTGGACACGGACACTCCGAGCCCCTACAACCCGCCGGCGTGCAGATCTGCGGCGCCGAACTCACCTCAGACGACCTGACTTGGCTGGAACGCCACGCCGGCGGCCACAGCCGGACGGCGCTGGCCCGTGAGCTGTGCGCCCGCCATCGGATCCGCGACGCGACCGGACGACTCCGAGTCACGGCCGTCCGGATCGAACTCGCCCGACGGTCGGAGGAGTTGTCGCTGCCTGCGACGACGACCCGCATTCGCGCGGTTCGCCGGGAGTCGTCCGTTGCGACCGCATCTCCCGAGTCGTTGACGCAAGAAGAGTTGGCCGCGCTCGGTCCGCTGAGCGTGCATCGCGTCGAGGGTCGCCGCGACTCGGCACACACAGCTTGGACGCGTTGCTTGGACGAGCATCACTATCTCGGCTCGGGACCGTTGTGTGGCGCTCAGATTCGCTACGTCGTCCGCGCTGGCGTTCGCGTGATCGGCGCAGCAAGCTTCTCGTCCGCGGCGCTCCACGTCGCCGCTCGCGACACTTACATCGGATGGAGTGACGGAGCTCGCAAACGCAATCGCGATCGCGTGATCATGCAGAGTCGTTTCTGTCTCGCGGTGAGAGTGCAAAACCTCGCATCGCGTGCATTCGCTGCTGCTGTCCTGCGTCGTCGACGATTGGGAATCTCGCTACGGAAAGCGGCCGGTGCTGGCGGAGAGCTTCGTCGACACCACGCGCTTCAGTGGCACGAGCTATCGCGCGGCCAACTGGACGTACGTCGGCGAGACCAGCGGCCGCGGTCGTCAGGATCGCGAACACGATGCCGCCGCGACGATCAAGTCGGTGTGGCTGTTTCCACTCGCGCAAGACTGGCAAGAGACACTGCGTATCGAGCCGGTACGCAAGCTCGATCCCGACGCGGACTGGGCGGAGGACGAGTGGGGAGCCGCAGAGCTCGGCGACGCGCGCCTGACGCGGCGCTTGGTCAAGTACGGCAGGGCGTGCTTCGAGCGACCGACGGCGAATTTGCCGCAAGCCTGTGGCAGTCGCGCGGCGACGAAGGCAGCCTATCGGCTGTTGAACCACAAGACCGCCGGCCTCGACACCTTCCTCGCCAGCCACCGCGAAAGCAGTCTTGCTCGCGCTGCGCAAGAATCGGTCGTATTGGCGATTCAGGACACGACGAGCCTCAACTACTCGCACCATCCCGCCACCGAGGGGCTCGGCACGATCGGCTCGCACAACGCGGCGACGATCGGACTCCAGGTCCACAGCGTGCTGCTCTCGAACTTGGCGGGCACGCCGCTCGGATTGCTCCAGATCGACGCGTGGGCCCGAGCGCCGAAGGACTTCGGAGGAGCGGACAAGCGCTACGACCTGCCGATCGAGAAGAAGGAAAGTCACAAGTGGATCCGCGGCTACGAAGCTGCCGACGCCGCGGCGAAGAGACTCGATCGCACGCAGGTCGTCACCGTCGCCGATCGTGAGGCCGACATCTTCGAACTGTTCGAGACCGCGCTCGAAGGCAAGGCGCAGGTCTTGGCTCGTGCGGTGCAGAAACGGCGCATCCTCACACCGGAGAGCGAATTAAAGGCAAGCAGCGGGCGGTGACGGTCCGCGCGATCGCGGCGACCGAACGGGCAGAGACCGGCGGCGATGACCCGGTCGAATGGCTGTTGCTGACGACGCTGCCGGTCGACTCCGGCCGAAAGCGCGATCGAGAAGGTCCGCTGGTACACGCAGCGCTGGCAGATCGAGGTCTTCCACCGCACGCTCAAGACCGGTTGCAAGATCGAGCGCAGGCAATCCAGCACGGCGGAGAGCCTCAAAGCAGGACTCGCCATCGACGCGGTCGTCGCCTGGCGCGTCATGCATCTGGTGAAGCTCGGACGCGAGGTCCCCGACGCGCCGTGGCACCGTCTTCTTCGAAGAACCTCGGTGGAAGGCGCTGTACCGCTTCATCCACAAGACCAAGACGCCGCCCGCAGAGACGCTGACGTTGCACGACGCTCTTCGCATGGTCGCGTCGCTGGGTGGCTTCCTCGGCCGCAAGAGCGACGGCGATCCGGGGGCTGAAACGACGTGGAAGGGACTCGAGCGGCTCACCGACATCGCGGCCGTCTTCGCGATCTTCTTCTCGTCCGCGTAGCCCGTGCTCAGCGGGGGGACTTGTGGGTAAGGGTTAGGCTCGCTGCCCCCCCTCGAGCGGCTTTCCCTGGAGGATCCCGATGTCCGACGAATCGTTGAATCCGACGCGCCGCGCACTGTTGCTCGCCGCCGGAGCGGCCGGCCTGGTCCCGCTCGACGCCGCGGAGGACGACAAGGGCGCCGCGACCGGCGATCCCGAACTCGAACGCGATCGTGAGTTCGTACTCGGCGCCGGCATGACGCCGGCCGAGGCGGACTGCTGGGCCGCGGCCGCGAAGTGCGCGGGCTTCTTCTTCGATCTTCCCGAGCTGCATCCGATGGATCGCCAAGAAGTTGCGAGCGCGATCCATGTCGTCCAGAACAAGCTGCTGTCGCGCGTCACGTATCGGAAGTACCTCGAGCTCGCGAAGGCCGCGACGAAGTAACGGCCCGCCGGGACCGGGTCGCCTCGGCGCGATTTCGCGATTTCGACGTCCAGCGATCGGCGCTCCCACCAACTCCCGGCATGGCCTCTGCCCGCCCAGGAGTTCCCCCGATGCGCTGTTCCCGAATCGTCTCCGTCGCGATCCTCGTCGTTGGTTCCTCGTCGCTCGCCGTCGCGCAAGTTCCGCTGAGCGGCGCCGTGTTCGACGGCTCCGGAGGTCCGCTGACGACCGGCACCGTCTATCACGTCTCCGGCTCGATGAACGTGCCGGTCGGCAAGACGCTGACGATCCAGCCCGGCGCGATCGTGAAGTTCAACGGCGGCGGCCTGTCCGTCCTCGGCACGTTGTCCGCGATCGGCACGCTCGCGCAACCGATCGTGTTCACGTCGCACCAGGACGACTCGGCCGGCGGCGACACGAACGGCAACGGACCGTCGGTCGGGCAGCCCGATCAATGGAGCGGCCTCGGCTTCGGCCCGGCATCCGACGCGAGCGTGCTCGATCGCATCGACGTGCGCTACTCGGGCATCGGCTTCTCGCCGGCGATCGACATCGACCAGTCGAACCTGACGCTGACGCGCAGCGTGCTGCACGACGGGCAGCACGGCTTGCTGCGGCTGAACAACGGCGCGCTGCCGACCGTGACGAACTGCACGTTCACGAACTCGGGCAGTCAGCCGAGCATCACCGGCGTCACGCTCGACGCGCTGCCGCAGTTCTCCGGCAACACCGCGACGGGGACCGGCGTCGGCAACTACGTGCGCGTCGGCGCCTCGACGATGACCGGCGCGATCGAACTCACGACCGACAACCTCGTGAACGACGCGCTCGTGTTCCCGGCGACGTTCAGCGTGCCGAGCGGCGCGACGCTGACTCTGCAGGAAGGCATCGTCGTCAAGGTCACGCACGGCGTCCAATTCGCGATCAGCGGCACGCTGATCACCGACGGCGAGCAGAACGATCCCGTCGTCTTCACGTACTTGCCCGACGACGAGTACGGCGGCGACACGAACAACGACGGCCCGTCGGTGGGCGCGACCGATACTTGGGCGGGCCTCGCGTTCCAGTCGACGGCGAGCGCGAGCACGCTGCGCAACACGGTCGTGCGCTACACCGGCGTCGGCTTCACCGCGGCGCTCGAACTGTTCGGCGCCGACATCACGGCGACCGACTGTCTGCTGCGCGACGGCCAGCACTCCGCGATCGACTTCAACGGCCAGCCGGCGTCGCCGTCGTTCGTGCGCTGCGCGTTCCAGGACAACTTCAACACGGCGGTCAACAACCTGCCGATCACCGCGGTGCCTTCGTTCGTCGACTGCGTGGCGCTCGGCGCGCAGCCCGGCCAATACCTGCGCGTCACGAACGGCGTCGTCACGCAGCCGACGACGATCTCGAAGCGCAACGTGCTGAACGGCGGCATCGTGATGGCGACGTCGCTGACGGTTCCGGTCGGCCAGTCACTGACGCTCGAGCGCGGCGCGATCTTCAAGTGGGAAGGCCACGGCTCGACCGCCGTGTCCGGCACGATGCACGTCGTCGCGGACGGGTCGGAGCCGGTCGTGTTCACGATGCTGAAGGACGACGAGTTCGGCGGCGACACGAACGGCGACGGTCCCTCGGTCGGTCTGTCGGACACGTGGAGCGGCGTGTCGTACGCCGCCGGCAGCAGCGGCTCGATCGCCGGATTGCGCGTGCGCTACGCCGGCGTCGGCTTCACGCCGTGCGTCAACCTCGACTCGAGCGCGGTGTCGGCGCGCGGCGTCCGCGCCGACCTCGGCGCGCACGACGGGATCCGCGTGTCGGCGTTGTCCGGCGACGCGCGCGACTTCGTCGCCGATCGCTGCAACGACGCCGGGCTGCGCTTGTCGGGCGGCTCGTTCGCGCTGAAGAACGCGACGGTGTACGGCGGCAACTCGGCCGGCATCGTCGCCACCGGCTGGACCGGCGACGTCGTCGACTCGATCGTGTTCGGTACGGCCGGCGCCGAGACGGTCGGGTTGAGCGCGGCGCGCGTGAAGTCCTCGCGCAGCGCGCAGTTCCAGGGCTCGAACGGCAACATCGGCGCGGATCCGCAATTCGTCGCGGCCTCGAGCGGCGATTTACGCCTGCTCGCGAGCTCGCCGTGCCTCGAGACCGCGACGCCGAGCGCGAGCGCGACGGGCGCCGACGCCGGTGGCGCACCGCGCTTCACCGACGGCAATCTCGATGGCGTGCGCCGTCTCGACATGGGCGCATACGAGTTCACGAACGTCGGACTGCAGATCACCGGCTTCGCCGGCTCGGGCGGCACACTGACGTTCGACGTGACGGGGACGCCGGGGCTCGCGACGCTGCTCGTCGTCGGCTTCGACGGCCAGGCCGAACTCGGCGATTACGGCACGCTGTTCATTCAGACCGGATTGCCGATCCTCGTGCTGCCGTGGGCCAGCGCGCCGAGCAGCCTCGCGCTGCCGCTGCCGCCGAACCTGCCGGCGCCGTTCGACATCGCGTTCCAAGCGATCGTGTCGAGCGGCACGAAGGCGAACCTGTCGAACGTCGAGCACGTGCGCATCACGTACTGACGGCGCGCGCGCACGCACCGCGCGAGGCTCAGCCAAGGCGAAGGGGTCAGCCCCCGTGACCTGGTGCAACGGGGCGCACGGGGGCTGACCCCTTTCACGTTCCTGTCCTCGATCGTCAGGGTCCCGCGGGCGGCGGTGGCGGCGGCACCTCGCGTTCGTAGGCCGGCAGCTCGAGCAACTTCGGATCGATCGAGCGCAGCTTGGCTTCGAGCGTCTCCGCGGCCGCGTCCTGCTTCGTCTCGCGCAAGCGCGCGCGCAGCATCTTCGCGGTGTCGATCGTCGTCAGGTTGAGTCCGTCCTGCGTCGCGCCGGCCGACTCCTTGCGGTCGAGCGAAGCCAGCACCCATGCGAGCGCATTCGCGTCGTCGCCGCGCTCGAGCGCGACGCGTGCCTTCGCGCCGATCGCGATCGCGGCCTGCGTGTCGGACGAGTCCGCGATCTCGGCGTCGGCATCGCGCGCGCGGTCGTACAGCGCGATCGCGTGGTCGTAGCAGCGCAGCGCCGCATCGAAATCGCCGAAGCGCCGCTCGTACTCGGCGGCGACGGCCGACGCGTAGCCCGCGTACCACAGCGTCGCCGCGTTGGTCGGCGCGGCGTCGACGAGCTTCGCGTAGGTCGGCTCGAGACCGTCGAGTCCTTGCTCTTCGAGCACGCGCGTCCGCAACCGTTCGTGCAGCATCCACGAGTCCGCGAACCGCGCGATGCCGGCTTCGAGCACTTGGTTCGCTTGGCGCCGCGCCTTGAACCAGCGCAGGAAGTCGTAGTGCGCCGCGACGTGCGCGTCGTTGCCGAACGGATGGCGCGCGAGCACCGCGTACGCGGCGTTCAGATCGGTCAGCCATTGCGGCGGCCACTCCTGCTTCGCGACGACGGCCTCCGCGATCGCCTTCTGGCGTGCTTGCGCGAACAGCGCGAGCACGGCCATCGCGTTCCAGTCCTGGACGTCGGTCGGCATCGAGCCGACGGCGGCCTCCGCACGCGTCCGCGCGGTCGCGGCGTCGCCGAGCGAGTGCGCCGCCACGGCCAGCACCGCGTTGACGCGCCAACCCTTCGCGCCGAGCCGTTCCGCGTCGACCGCGAGCTGCTGCGCGTCCAGCACCAGTGCGCGCGCGAGCTTCGGTTCGACGTCCTCGGCGCGTTTCAGGAAGTCCTCGGCGAGCGCGATCTTCTGGTCGGCGTCCTGCCCCGCGACGACGCGATCCTGTTGGTCGAACGCCGATGAGTACGTCGCGCCCTCGGTCGTGGTGCTCGCCGAAGCGTTCGCCAACGCATTGGCCCAGGCGTCGACGTCGACGGCGCCCGAGCGCGTCGACAGGCCCTTGTGGACGTTCGCGAACGACTTCGCGCGCATCGACGTCGAGCCGATCCGGTCGAGCGTGCCGACCAGCGACTCGCGATCGGCGGCCGGGATCGGCGCGCTGAGCGTCTCGGCGATGAGATCGACCGCACCCTCGGCGTTCGACGCCGCGAGGGCGCGGCGCGCGAGCTCCTGGATCTTCGGATCGAGATCGAGCACGCCGAGCCGCACCAGATCGGTCGGCGCGGTTTCGGGATGCTGCAGCGCGGCTTCGAGCAGACGGCGGCGTTGCTCAGCGTCCGCCTCGACGAACGCGGCCTCGACCGCGGCCTTGTCGACGCTGTCGTGACTCGCGACGCGGTCGAGGATCGGCCGGTCGCCGCGGACGAGCGGCGTCGTCTCCTGTTTGCGATTCGCGATCCCGTTGTGGATCGAGTCGAACACCGACTTCGTGTCCCACGCGTAGAAGACGTCGTACGTCTCCTTGCCGTCGAGCTCGACCATGATGTGCCGCGGCGCGATGCGGCGGCCGTCCATGAACTTCTCGAACAGCATCGGTTCGATCGCGATGTGTTCGCCGCACGTGACGGTGCCGAAGCGCGGGCACGGGATGCGTCGACCTTGCTCGTCGTGATCGCGTGGCGTGTGGCGATAGACCGACGCGATCACGCAAACGTACGGCTCGTACAGCTTCGCGATGTCGGGTTGGCGATAGCGGATGCCGGCGTAGTGCTCGCTGGCGATCTCGCCGTCCATGTTCACGCAGACCAGGATGGGTTGCTTGGTCTGGCGTGAGATCGCGACGGCGTCGTCCCAATTGCGCTGCCACTGGATCAGGCACGGCAGCTTCCAGTCGGCCTCCGTCGGCGCCGGCCACATCTGCTCGCGCGTGACGCCGGCCGGCAGTCCGCCCGGTTGCGAGGGCGGATCCTGGATCGGAGCGGCGAGCGCGGCCGCGGTGAGAGACATCGCGATCGCGAATGCGGATCGAACCGTGTGACGCATGTGAGCACCGGGGGAAGCGCGGGGGTGCGAACTTCTAGCACGAGTCCGCGCGATTCGGCGCGGTCGCACCCGCTCGCCTCCATCGCATGGCCCGCACGCGCCGGGTAGGCTCCGCGTCCCCGCGAGCGGAGTCGAGCGCGTGACGAACGTCCAAGCGGTCACCGACCGCATCCAACGAGAGAATGCGTTCCTGCGTGCGATCACGCAGGAGGTCGAACACGTGATCGTCGGTCAATCGGCGCTGCTCCACGGCCTGCTGATCGGCCTGCTCGCCGACGGCCACGTGCTGCTCGAAGGCGTGCCGGGATTGGCCAAATCGCTGGCCGTGCAATCGCTGGCGCAGGCCATCGGCGGCACGTTCCACCGCGTCCAATTCACACCCGACCTGCTGCCGTCCGACCTGCTCGGCACGCACGTCTTCAGCCAGAAGACCGGCGAATGGACCGTGCGCGAGGGGCCGATCTTCGGCCACTTCGTGTTGGCCGACGAGATCAACCGCGCCCCGGCGAAAGTCCAATCCGCGCTGCTCGAAGCCATGCAGGAGCGCCAGGTCTCGCTGGCCGGCGAGACGCGCGCCTTGCCGTCGCCGTTCCTCGTGTTGGCCACGCAGAACCCGATCGAACACGAGGGCACCTATCCGCTGCCCGAAGCGCAGATCGACCGCTTCATGCTGAAGCTCGTCGTCGGCTATCCGACGCGCGCCGAGGAGAAGCGCATCGTCCAGCGCATGGCGACGACGGGCCCCAAACCGGCCGTGAAGCCCGTGGCCACGCTCGCGCAAGTCCTCGCCGCGCGCGCGTTGCTCGACGAGATCCACGTCGACGAGAAGATCCACGACTACGTCGTCGACGTCGTGTTCGCGACGCGGGAGCCCGAGCGATCCGGACTCGCGACGTTGAAGCCGTTGATCCTGTACGGAGCCTCGCCGCGCGCCTCGATCGCACTGACGCAGGCGGCGAAGGCCGAAGCGTTCCTCGCCGGCCGCGGCTACGTGACGCCGCACGACGTCAAGACCGTCGGCATGGACGTACTGCGTCATCGCGTGCTGACGACGTACGAGGCCGAAGCCGAAGGCGTCACGTCGGAACACGTCGTGCGCCAGGTGTTCGACCACGTCGCGGTGCCGTGAGGGCGCCATGACCGCGCGCGACGACGGCGGCGACGAGGAACTCGCGGAACTGCTGGCCGAGGTGCGACGCATCGAGGTGCAGAGCACGCGCCTCGTGACCGGCACGATGGCGGGCAGCTACGCGTCGGTCTTCCGCGGCGCCGGCGTCGAGTTCGACGAGGTCCGCGAGTACGTCGAAGGCGACGATCCGCGCCAGATCGACTGGAACGTCACGGCGCGCGTCGGCCGCCCGTTCGTGAAGAAGTACGTCGACGAGCGCGAACTCACGGTCGTGTTCGTGCTCGACCAATCGCCGACGATGCGCGGCGGCTTCGGTCCGTGGTCGGCGCGCCAGATCGCGGCGCGCGTCTGCGCGACGTTGGCGTTCTCCGCCGCGCGCAATCACGACAAGGTCGGACTCGTCGCGTGCGGCGACGGCGCGCCGCGGTTCGTGCGGCCCGCGAACGGTCGGGGTCACGCGCTGCGCATCGTGCGCGACGTGCTGGCGTTGCCCGACGCGAGCCGCAGCGTGGACCTCGCTCCGGCGCTCGACCGCGTCGCGCGCACGCTGCGTCGGCACGCGATCGTATTCGTGCTGTCGGATTTCCTCGCGTTCGCGCCCGGTCCGGAGCTCGATCTCTGCGCGCGCCGGCACGACGTGGTCGCCGTGCGCTTGGCGGTGCCGGAGCTCGATGCGCCGCCCCTCGGCCTGTCGTGGCTGCGGGGAGCGGGATCTTCGTCGCCGGTGCTCGTCGATTGGAGCAGTCCGCGCGTGCGCGCCGCGTACGCCGAACGCGTCGCCGCGTGGCGGCGGCGCACGGATGCGGCGTTGCGTCGATCACGGATCGACGTCCTCGACGTGCCGGTGCCGACGGTCGCCGGCAAGGACGTCGTCGCACCTGCGCTGATGCGGTTCTTCCGCATGCGCGAGCTGCGCGGAGCGAAGCGATGAGCGGCGCGTCGGGCTCACGGTCCGCGGCGCGCGCGATGCTCGTGACGCTCGCGGCGATCGCGACGATCGGTGCGGCGCGGATCGAGGTCTCGCAGCACGTGCGGCTCGAGCGGCCCGCCGACGCGATCGAGTTCGGCAAGCCGTTCACGCTCGTCGTCGAGCGCCGCTGGAGCACGGACCTGCGCGGACCACCGTGGGACGACGCCCAGCTCGCGCCGTTGCTCGTCGTCGAGACCGAGCGCGCCGAGCGCGTCGATGCCGACGACGACGTCGTGCTGCAGACGATTCGCTTCGACGCGGTCGCGTTCGAGCGCGACGTGGTCCGCATCGGCAAGCCGTGCTGGGGCGCGACGACGGCCGACGGCGCAGTGATCCCGGCGGTCGGTAGCGATCTCGAACTCCGTGTCACGTCGGCGTTGCCGGCCGACGATGCCGGCATCCCGGACCTGCCGGGCGAGCCGTTCCCCGAGCCGAGCTCGGTGAGCCGCTGGCTCGTGCCGATCGGCGTCGTCGCGGCGGCGCTGATCGCGTGGCTGCTGCGCAGCGCGAAGCGAACGCGCGGGACCGAGGCGCTGGCCGCTCCGGATCGCCGCGAGCCGTGGCGAAGCCGCATCGACGGCGTCGACGATGCGGCGCCGGAGCGTTCGATCGAACGACTCGCGCGCATCGTCCGCGAGGCCGTCGCCAGCGATCCGCGCTGGCCGGCGCTCGAACGCACGACCGAGGAATTGACGACGACGCTGGCCGCGGACCCCGCGATCGAGGCGCGCGCGATCGCGCCGCTGCGGACCGTGCTGGAAGCCGCGGACGGCGTCAAGTTCGCCGAGCGCTCCGTCACACGTCCCGACGTCGCCGCGATCCAGGCGGCGTCGATCGTGTTCGTCGACGCGTGGTTCGCGGCGCCGGAGCGGCGCGCATGAATCCGCTCGACGTCAGCTTCGCCGCTCCGGAGTTCCTGTGGGCGTGCGCGCTCGCGCCGCTGGTCGCGTGGTTGCGGCGTCGGCCGCGGCCGGTCGCGATCCCGTTCGCGCCGTTCGCGTTCGCACGCGATCTGCCGGCGACGTGGCGCACGCGGCTCGCGCCGTGGCCGCGCGTCGTCGAGTGTGTCGCCATCGCGCTGCTGTTCGCGGTGCTCGCGCGGCCGCGCGCGAGCGTCGACGACGACGGCGAACGCGAAGGCATCGACATCGTGCTGTGCCTCGACGTGTCGTCGTCGATGACGGCGAAGGACCTCGATCCGGAGCGCCCGCGGCTCGCGGTCGTCAAGGATGCCGCGGCGCGCTTCGTCCGAGCGCGTGCCGACGACCGGATCGGCATCGTCACGTTCGCGCGCTATCCCGACGTCGTGTCGCCGTGCACGTTCGACCATCGCGCGGTCGTCGACGCGATCGACGCGATCACGTGGGTCGAAGCCGACGGCGCCGAGGACGCGACCGCGATCGGCGCCGCGGTCGCGCGCAGTGCCGCGCTGCTGTCGCGCTCGGCCGGTCGATCGAACGTCGTCGTGCTGCTGACCGACGGCGAGGAGAACGTCGGAACGCGTGACGCGCCGCAGGAGATCGCCCCGATCCACGCGGCGCAGTTGTGCGCGGAGCTCGGCGTGCGCGTCTACGCGATCGCCGCCGGACTCGGCCGCTACGCGCCGACGGTGATCGGCGCCGGCACGTTCGAGCCGATCGACACGCGCTCGATCGAGAACCTGGCGACGCGCAGCGGCGGTCGATTCTTCGCGGCTCGCGATGCGTCGGCGCTCAGCGACGTCTACGCGGAGATCGATGCGCTGGAAGCCGTGGCGTCGCGCATCCCGCGCCAAGTGTTCGAGGATCGCAGCGCGTGGTTCGCCGGGCTCGGGCTCGCGCTGTTCGCGCTCGCGCGGATCGTCCGGGTTCGCGTGCTGGAGGGCGTCGCATGAGCGGGCTCGCGGGGTGGCCGCCGCTCGCGGAGTTCGTCGGCGGAGGGCTGCTGCTCGTCGCGTTGGCGTTCGTCGGCTGGGTGGGTCTCGCGCGGCTCGATCGGCGGACCGACGCGGTGGTCGGCGTCCGCGTGCGAGCCGGACTCGATCGGCCGCGGCCGGCGGTGCGCGCGCTGCGCTTCGTCGCGGTCGCGGTCGGTGCGATCGCCGCGGTGGGCATCGCGATCGCGCCGATGCAGCGCTTCCTGCCGGTCGACGATGCGCGCGGCGCGGCCGATTGCGTGATCGTGCTGGACGTGTCGCGCTCGATGTCGGCGGAGGACGTCGCGCCGAGTCGCCTCGAGCGCGCGCGGGCGTTGGTGCATGAACTCGTCGCGATGCGGAGCGACGCGCGATTCGCGCTGATCACGTTCGCCGGCGACGCGCGGATGGTCGTACCGCTGACGCGCGATCACGCGTCGTTCCGTGAACTCTTGGACGAGGTCGACCCGAACGCGCAGCGGCGCGGCGGCACGGAGTTCGCGCTCGCGCTGGAGACCGCGTTGGCGGCTCTCGTGCGCACGCGGGCCGCGGACGTCCCGGCGTCGATCGTGTTGATCAGCGACGGCGAGGACCTCGGGTGGCGCGGGGCGGAGGCGGCCCGCGCCTGCGCGCGCAGCGGCGTGACGGTGTCGTGCGTCGGGCTCGGTTCGGAACTCGGCGCGAAGATCCCGCTGCCCGCGGAGCGACCAGGTGATCCTCGAACGTTCCTGCGCGATGCCGCCGGGAACGACGTCGTGACGGCGTTCGATGCGCGCGGGCTCGACGCGATCGCGCGGGCCGGTGGCGGCCGCTTCGTCGACGGCAATGGCGAGCTGGCTGGCGTCGTGCAGGCGACCGGGACGCAGGCGATCCCGACCGCGGATGGGTCGGCCGACGTGGATCGGACGCGCGACGTCTCCGCGATCGTGCTCGTGTGTGCGCTGATCGCATGCGCCGCATGGTGGCTCGAGGCCGCGCTGGCGGAACGGAGCCTGCGATGAACGCGACGCTCGCGGCGATCGTCGTGCTGGCGACGGCGACGTTCGCGTCGGCGCTGGACGCGTATCGTGCCGGGCGTTTCGAGCAAGCGGCGGCGGAGTTCCGCGCCGACATCGAACGGCGCGGCGACGACGCTCCCGCGGAGTCGTTCGCGAACCTGGCGCTGGCGTCGTTGCGCGCCGGGGCGCTGACCGACGCCGAGCAAGCGGCGCGAACCGCGGCCGAGCGGGATCCGGACGGCTTCACGGGCTTCGAGCGCTTCGTCGACGGCAGCGTCGCGTTCGCGCGCTGCGATCAGTCGCTGGCGCAGGCGAGCGGGCCGGAAGCCGAGAGCTTCGCGCTCGACATCGCGCTGGCGCAGGCCGTCCGCGCGCGCGACGCGTGGCGGGACGCGGCGCGGTCGCGGAGCGATTGGCCGGAGGCGCGGCGCAACGTCGAGCGCGCGCTGCGTCGGATCGACGAGCTCGAGCGCATGAAGCGCGAACGCGAGACCCCGCCGCCGGAGCGCGAGCCCGATCCGCCGCCGGCGAACGATCCGTTGGCCGCGGATCGCGATCCGCAGGCGACGGCGGACGAACTGCCGCAAGAGCGCGTGCTCGACCTGCTGCAGCGACTCGACGCGAAGGAGCGCGAGAAGCGGCTGCTGCGCGCCAAGGCGCGAGCGACGCGGCCGGCGACCGGGGAGCGAGACTGGTGAGCCGCATCGCTGCGTGGGTCGGGCTCGCGTGCGTCGCACTCGTCGGCGCGACGGCGTCGGCGGCGCCGGTCGGCGATCCGCGCGCGTTCGTCGCCATCGACGCCGGCACCCGCTCGGTGTTCGTCGGCCAGTCGTTCGACGTCACGCTGCGGATCGGACTCGAGCCGACGCTGCTGCGCGATCACCTTGTGCCGGTGTTCCAACGCGCGGCCGACGTCCCCGTGCGCGTGACGGCGTCCGACCTGGCGACCGGTGACCGCGATGGCCGCAGCATCACGAGGATCGAGCCGTTCGGCGACGTCGCGACGCTCGGGCTCGGGGACGACGTCGTCCGCGCGGCGCGCGTCGGATCCCGCATCGTCGACGGGCGGCCGTACGCGGTGTTCGAGCTGACGTTCCGCGTGGTCGTCGCGTCGGCCGGCGCGTGCTCGTTCGCGGCGCCGCGGCTCGAGTTCGCGTCGGCGACGCGCTTCGACGAGGACTTGTTCCAAGGCCGCGTGCCGGCCGATCGCGTCGAGTCGACCGTCGACGGTGAGGCCGAGACCGTCCAAGTGCTCGCGCTGCCACGCCAAGGCGTCCCGGACACGTTCCGCGGTGCGATCGGTCGCGTGACGTTGGACGTCGCGACGGCGGTGCACGAGGCCGCGGTCGGCGAGGAGTTCACCGTGTCCGTGACGCTCGGTGGCGACGGCGTGTCCGAAGCCGCGCCCGATGCCGCGGGCTCGCCCGATTGGACGCAGTTCGTCGGCTTCCACGTCCGCGGCGTGCTCGAGCACCGCGAGGCCGTGACGCGACGGTTCGACGTGACGTTGGTGCCGACGTCGACGGCGCTGACCGCGATTCCTGCGCTGCGCTACGCGTCGTTCGATCCGGCGGACGGCGGCACGTACGTCGAAGTCGCGTCGCGTCCGGTGCCGTTGACGGTGCGCGCTGCCGCGTCCGGCGCGACGACGGTCGGCGGCGCGGCGCAGGCCGATGCGGCGTCGGAGCGCGATGCGGGCCAGACGCGCGACGGGGTTCGCGGCGTCGATCCGGCGTGGTGGGTCGTCGGTGGCCTCGCGGTCATCGCATTCGCCGTGGTGTTGCGCAGCGCGCGACGCGTCGAGTCGACCGCCGACGGTGTCGGTGTCGGCCAAGCCGCTCGGCTCGGCGTTGGCAAGCGGACAGCGCAGGCGGCGCGCGTCGAGCTCGCGCGACCTCCGATCGACGCCGCTGCGGAGCGTGCTCGATGCGACGCGCGCTTGGGCGACGACGCCGAGCGCGCGGTCGTGGTGTATCTCGCTGCATCGTTGCGCGTGCCGGAGGCCGCGGTGCACGGGCCCGATCTCGCGGAGCGCCTCGTGCACCACGGCGTCGATGCTGCGTTGGCGCAGCGGGTGGGGGATTGGCTCAGGCGCTGCATCGCGGCGCGCTACGGCGGGCCAGCGGTCCCCGATGCGGCGCGCGAAGCGCGGACTTGGATCGCGGATCTCGCCTCCGCGCTCAGCGCAGCACGTTCAGCACGTTCGGATCGAGCGTGATCGCGACGCGCGCGAGCTCCTTGCGCTCTGCGTCCAGCACGATCATCGTCACCGCGCGGTCGAGCGTCGTCAGTCGCTCGGAGCGCCCGTCGTCGAGCGGCGCGCGTTGCAGGATCTCGACGCGTTCGGGTGTCGAGCGCGTCATCGGCACCTCGCGATCGAGTGCGTCGCGCAGCGCGACCGACGTCGCGCCGTTCGGGATCGCGGCCAACTCCACGCGGAAGCTGCAGACGCGCGCGACTTGCAGCGTGATCGGTTCCGTCAGCGTCGCCGGCACCGGCCACGGCGGATCGAGGTCGATCCCGTCGCCGCCCACGTGCAGCTCCGAGCCGACGGGCACGTGTTCGAGGACGAAGTGCCCGTTGGCATCGGTGGTCGTGCTGGAGCCGTTCGCGCCGTTGTAGAAGCGCTGGCTCGACACCGGATCCTCGGCGGCGAGCACCATCGTCATGACGTACACCGACGCCTCCGGCACGCCGGCGCCGTGGGCGTCGACGACGCGGCCGTGGACGGACGCGTGCACTCCGCTCTGCGGGAAGCGGATCTCGACGTGTTCGTCGCCGGCGTTCGCGCGGCCGGCGTCGATCTGCCACGCGAGCTCGGGGATCATCGCGCACAAGCCGTATTCACGATCGACGAGACCTTCGATGTGGAAGCGGCCGTGTTCGTCGGCGGTCGTGCCGTGCTGCATCGCGGTCGTCCCGTTGGTCAGGCATTCGGCCAGCCAGAAGTTGCCGTTCGACTGGCCGAACACCGTCGGTCGATCGATCCACACGCGCGCGCCGGGCTGCGGATCGCCGTTCGCGCCGTAGACGATGCCGGCGATCGACGGCGCGGCGTCGCGGAAGCGCAGCTCGACGAACGGCGGCCACTGCGCTTCGGGCCGGTCGAGCGTCAGCGCGCGCAGACCGCGGGCGACCGCGAACAGTCGATCGGGCGGTTCCGCGCGCGGGTACTCGATCGAGAATCGGCCGTCCGCGCCGGTGCGCGCCGGCAGCGTGCCGAGCGCGAGGAATGCGTCGGCGAGCGGGTTGCCGTCGGGTGCGTATGCGATCCCATCGAGCGTCGCGAGATCGTTCGGCCGCGTCAGCGTCAATCGGACGTCGGTGCTCGGGAACTCTTCGAGGACGAGGGTCGCCCCGTCGTAGCCGGCCTTCGTCGCGGACAACTTCGAGCCGACGACGGCCGCCGCGGTGTCGAACGCGAAGCGACCGGCGGCGTCGGTCCTCGCGTCCAGCGGCCGCGTCCGTGTGTCGCGCAGATCGAACGGGAAGCGCGCGCGCAGCGCGACCGGCGGCGCCAGCTCGATCGAGGCGCCGGCGACCGCAAGGCCGTTCGCGTCGACTGCGATGCCGCGGACTTGCGTGACGGCGGCGACGATCACGTGGACGTCGGGTGGTGGAGTTTCTCCGTCCGCCGCCGCGATCGCCGCTTGGAGCACGGTCGTGTAACGCGGATCGATGACTGCGACTTCACGTGCGACTTGCGCGACTTGCAGCGTGAACCGACCGTCGGCATCGCTGATCGTCTCGAGACCCGGAGTCGCGTCGTCGCCGCGACTCACCACGAGGCGAACTCCGGGCAGCGGCTGACCCTCGACGTCGAGGACGCGGCCGGCGTGCGTCGGGAGCTCGATCGGCGCGGTCGGCTCGCGCGGTTCGGGCGAGGTCCGTGGCGTCGTCGCGGTGCGCTCGGCCGGCGTCGACGGCGAGGACTCGATCGTGTCGGCCGCGGGTGCGTCGTGGAGCGCCGCGTTCGTCGTCGGTGGTGCGGAGGGTTCGTCGTGCAGCATCCACCACGAGGTGCAGAGCACCGTCGCGACGCCGATCGTGATCGTCACCGACTTCATCGCGAGGACTCCGGCGAGGGTGAGGGGAGCGCGGACCACCTTGACGAGCGGCAGCATCGCGAGCGCCCAGGCCCGGCGCTCGCCGCCGTGATCGGCGTCGAGACGCTCGCGCAGTCTCGTGAGGCCGCGGGCGATCCGGGTATCGATCGTCTTCACGGGAGCGCCGAGTCGCGCCGCGATCGCGCGCGGCGGCAGGTCTTCGAAGAACCGCAGCAGGATCGCTTCGCGGTAGGGCTCGTCGAGGCCGCGCACGGCCTGCATCAATCGCAGGCGGATGTCGTGGCGCTCGACCAGTGCATCGGTCGCGTCGATCGATTCGCGCGACGACACCGCGCGCTCGCGGGAGACGCGGCGGCCATCGGTGCGCGCGTGTTGGCGCGCGAGGTTCGTCACGACGCGCGCTAGCCACGAGCGCCACGCGGCCCGTAGATCGGGCGGTCGGCGCAGCGCCACCTCGACGGCCGACTGGACCAGGTCGTCGGCGTCGGCGACGTCCCGCACGAGTCCGCGCGCGAGGCGCTGGAGTTGTGGGAGTCGCTCGAGCAGAGCGTCGGTGGTGGGCGGGCCGTCGATCGTGTCCACGCGGCTCATGATGCCGTGGACCGGGTGCTCCCCTCACGTTTCTCGATTTCTCCGGGATTCGGGCCGTGACGCTCGGACTCGTTCGCGGATGTGGGCTTGACGCCGACATCGGGATCGAGGCCAGACGCCCGACCCCGACCGCGTTGGCCGCGCGACCCGCCGGCCGTTCGTTCCCGGTTCACGGTTCGTCTTTCCACACGAGGTATTCCATGAAGTCGTCGCTGCGACTGGCTTGGACGTGCGCGTCCGCTCTTTGCTGCATGGTTGGCGTTGGCTCCGCGCAAACGGTGCGCCCGCTGGTCTACCCGGTCACGATCGAGCCGTCGGACCTCGACGACGACGCGCTGTACGGCGCCTCGGTCGGTGTCGACGGCGATCGTTCGATCGTCGGAGCGCCCGGCGAGGACACCGGCCGCGGTGCGATCTACATCCACGACTACGTCGGTGGCGTGTGGACCGCGGGACTGCGTCTGCAAGCGAGCGACGGCCAGGCCGGCGATCAGTTCGGCACGTCGGTCGCCATCGTGGGCTCGACCGTGTACGTCGGCGCTCCGGGCGACGATGATCTCGGCGTCGATGCCGGCGCCGTGTACGTCTATCAGCGCATCGTCCTGTTCGGTTCGCCGATCTGGGTGCTCGACCAGAAGGTGTTCGGCAGCGACACCGCGGCCGGCGATCGCTTCGGCTCCGCCGTTGCCGCGCAAGTGATACACCTCGTCGTCGGCGCGCCGAACGACAACGCGCCCCTGTCGGATTCCGGCTCGGCCTACGGCTTCGAGAACATCTCGAACACGTGGACCCAGACCGGCAAGATCGTGCCGAGCAATCCGCAGATCAACGAGCACTTCGGCGCCTCGGTCGACTTCGGCGGCAATCGTGCCGTGATCGGTTCACCCGACTTCGACAACATCTCGCCGCCGCGCACGAACTCCGGTCGCGCCGTGATCGTGCTGCGCGACACGTCGGGTCCCGGCGTCGTCTGGTCGATCCAGGCCGAGCTCAATCCGCTCGATCCGGTCACCGATCGCCGCTTCGGCGCGTCGTGCGCGATCGACGGCACGCGCGTGATCGTCGGCGCTCCGGGCGCGTGGAACTTCGACAGCGAGGCCAGCGGCGCCGGTTACGTATTCGACCTGATCGGCACGTGGACGCAGAAGGGCAAGCTGCTGCCGATCGCCGGCGGTCCGTCCGACGACTTCGGTCAAGGCGTCGCGCTGCTCGGCCAATCGGCGTACCTCGCTTCGAGCGAGGACGTCGTGCGCTTCGAGTTCGTGTTCCCGAACTGGCCGGAGAAGGAGACGCTCGAAGCGCCGTTCGCCGACCTCGTGGCCGCGCCGTACGCCGAGCTCGGTTCGGCCTTGGCGACGTCGGGCATCCACCTGCTGGTCGGCCGCAAGAGCGCGTTCGCCAGCGACGAGGGCGCGCTGCTCGCGTTCCACAACTACGGCGGCGATTGGAACATCCACACCGGCGCGAACGCGGGCTCGAACGGCTTCGCGAAGTTGCGCGGCGCCGGACCTCTGGTCGCCGGCACGCCGCTGACGCTGCGCTTCGAGGACGGCAAGCCGCTCGCGCCGGCGACGCTGCTGATCCACCTCGGCCCGCCGTCGAACGTGCCGTACGCGAACGGCACGCTGCGCGCGTTCCCGTTCCAGACGTCGATCGCGCTGCCGCTCGACGGTTCCGGCGAGATCACGCTGCCGACCGTCACGCCGGCCGGACTCGCGGGAGTCCAGATCGTGCTGCAGATGCTCGTCGCGGACGCCAACGCGCCACTCGGCGTCGGGTTGAGCAACGGGCTCGAGCAAGTGTTCGCCCCCTGAAGCGACGCGAACCTCCAAGCGCCCAAGGACCGCGCACGGGTCTCGGATCGTTCGATCCGAGGCCCGTGCGCCGTTTTGCCGCGACGGCACGCTTGCGTCGTGAGGGCTGCTACCGTGTCGCCGTCGATCCGCACGCGTCGGACGACGATGGGACGGGCGGCGCCATGACGAGAGTCCGAAGCAGCGTGATGTGGTTCGCGTGGCTCGCCGTCGCGGGGTGCTCGCGGACGTCGGCGCCGACGAACACGGCCGCGGCCGACGCGCGCGTCGTAGTGACGGTCGAGCCGAGCGACGTGCGTGACGTCACGCGCCGCGTCGAGGTCGTCGGGTCCTTGCGCGGAGCGCGCGAGACCACCGTGTCGGCCGAGGTCGACGGTCGCGTGATCGAACTCCCGCACGATCTCGGCGACGTGGTCGGACCCGGCGCCGTGCTCGCGCGCCTCGATCCGGTCGAGTACGAACTCGAGTTGGCCGAGCGCGCCGCGATGGTCGTGCAGGTGTTGCGCAAGATCGGACTCGACGCGTTGCCGCAGGGCGACCTCGACGTCGACGCCGTGCCCGCGGTCGTGCGCGCCGCGCTGCAAGTCGAGAACGAGCGCGCGAAGTACGAGCGCGGCAAGACGCTGTTCGCGCAGGATTCGCCGGTGATCTCGGACCAGGACCTGGCCGACCTCGAGACGCAATGGCAGGTCGCGATCGCGACGCACGACCTCGAGATCACGATCGCACGCGCGTTGCTCGCGGAGGCGCGCACGCGGGAAGCCGAGCGACGCAGCGCCGAGCAGCGCCTGACCGACACCGTGATCCACGCGCCGCCGGATCTGCGCAGCGCCGTGGGACGTCGGCTCGTCGACGTCGGCGAGTTCGTGCGCGCTGGGGACGCGCTGTTCGCGTTGGTCGTCGCCGATCCCGTCGACTTGCTCGCCGACGTGCCCGAGCGTTACGCGCAGGACATCGCCCTCGGGCAGCGCGTCACGTTGGCCGTCGACGCATCGCCGCAGCCGTTCGTCGGTGAAGTCGTGCGCGTGGCGCCGAGCATCGACGCCGCATCGCGCACGTTCCGCGTCGAGATCCGCGTCGCCAATCCGAACGGCGAGCTGCGGCCCGGCGGCTTCGCGCGCGCAGAGATCGAAACGCGCGTCGACCACGGCGTCACGTTCGTGCCGCTGGCCGCGGTCGCGACGTACGTCGGTGAATCGAAGGTGTTCTCGATCGTCGAGGGCCGCGCGGTCGCGCACCGCATCCGTACCGGCATCCGCGTCGGCGAGAGGGTCGAGGTCGTCGAAGGCTTCGTCGGCGTCGCGCCGTTGATCGTCACGGGCTTGACGAAGATCGCCGACGCGACCGCGGTCCTGGTCAAGCCCGCCAGCGCGATCGATGGACCGCCGATCGCGAAGGAGCCGGAGGCCCCGGACGCCGCGCGCAAGGACTCGCCTTGAACCTCGCGTCGCTGTGCATCCGGCGTCCCGTGTTCACGGTGATGCTCGTCGCCTTGCCCGTCGTGCTCGGGCTGATCGCGTTGAAAGGCATCGGCGTCGATCTGTTGCCCAACGTCGACGTGCCCGTCGTCACGGTCACGACCAGTCGCCCGGGCACGTCGGTCGAGGAGATGGAGATCGGCGTCACGAAGGTCGTCGAGGAAGCGGTCAACACGATCGCCGGCATCGACGACCTGCGCAGCACCACGACCGAGGGCGCGAGCGCCGTCGTCGTGCAATTCCTGCTGTCGAAGAACCGCGACGTCGCGCAGCAGGAGATCCAGAGCAAGGTCAACACGATCCTGTCGCGGCTGCCGAGCGGCACGCGCACGCCGATCATCGAGAAGTTCGACATCGACGCGTCCCCGGTCATGACGATCGCGTTGTCGGGGCGTCGCAGTCTGCGCGAACTCACCGAAGTGGCCGAGAAGCGCATCGCGGACTTCCTGTCGGGGATCGACGGCGTGGGTTCGGTCACCGTCGTGGGCGGCGAGAAGCGCGCGATCCACGTCACGGTCGATACGCGCAAGCTCGAGGCCCTCGGCGTTTCGATCGCGCAAGTGGCGCAGGCCTTGGCCGAGCAGAACGTCGAACTGCCGGGCGGACGTGTCGAGCAGCGCAGTCGCGAACTCGTGTTGCGTACCGCGGGTCGCGTGCTCGTGCCGGCGGAGTTCGCGGACTTGATCGTCGCGAACCGCGACGGGTATCCGATCCGCATCCGCGATCTCGGCGACGCGCACTGCGTCGAGGACGGCATCGAGGCGCCGCGGTCCGTCGCGCGACTCGACGGCGCGCCCGCGGTCACGTTGGTCGTGATGAAGCAGAGCGGCACGAACTCGGTCGAGGTGATCGACCGCGTCAAGGCGCGGCTCGCGGACCTCTCCGCGGGACTCGCGCGCGAAGGGTTCGCCGACGTCGAGGCCACGGTGCTGCGCGATCAATCGCGCTTCATCAAGGCGTCGCTGCACGAAGTCCAGGTCCATCTCGTGCTCGGTGCGGCGCTCGTGGTGATCACGATCCTGCTGTTCCTGCGCGATTGGCGCACGACGCTGGTCGCGGGGCTCGCGATCCCGGTCTCGATCGTCGCGGTGTTCCCGGTCATGCGGGCGTTCGACCTCACGTTCAACAACATCACGCTGATCGCGCTGGTGTTGATGATCGGCGTGGTCGTCGACGACGCGGTGGTCGTGATCGAGAACGTGTTCCGTTGGATGGAGGAGGAAGGCAAGGATCCGCGCACGGCGGCCGAGGAGGGCACGAAGGAGATCACGCTCGCGGTGGTCGCGACCACGTTGTCGCTGTTCGTGATCTTCTTGCCGATTGCGTTCATGGAAGGCGTGGTCGGGCGCTTCTTGCAGTCGTTCGGCATCACCTGCGCGGTGGCGACGATCGTGTCGCTCGGCGTGAGTCTGACGCTGACGCCGATGCTGTCCGCGCGCATGTTGAAGCCGGTGCGCAGGCGCGGCGAGGGCGGGCGGCGCACGATCTACGAGCGCATCGTCGAGGCGCCGTACCTCGGCCTGTTGGCTTGGTCGCTGCGGCATCGTTTCACGGTCGTGCTGGCGACCGTGGCTTCGACGGCGAGCGTGTTCCCGCTGCCGCTCGGGCGTTGGCTCGCGTTCTCGGACCCCGCGCGCGCACAGCGCTTCGCGGCGCTCGATTGGCCCGGCTTGTTGGCGTTGACGGGTTTCAACTTCGTGCCGAAGGACGACCAATCGGAGTTCGAACTCGCGATCACGACGCCGGAGGGCTGGTCGCTCGCGAAGACCAGTGACGTGTTCGGCCAGATCGAACGCCGGCTCGCGGCGTTGCCCGAAGTGATCTCGGTGTTGACGGAGATCGGCGATACGTCGGGGCGGCAACCGCCGGGCGAGGGGCCCATCAGCAAGGGCACGATCTTCGTGCGCATCGAAGACCTCGAGCGCCGGAGCTACGCGTACACGCAGCAGGACGTGATGTCGCGCGTGCGCGCGATGATGGCCGACTATCCCGACCTGCGCACGAGCGTGCAGGAGCCGGCCAAGGTCGCGCAGAGCGGCGCGGCCAACGCCGACCTCGAGTTCCAACTCATGGGGCCGGACCTCGAACGACTGAATGCGTACGCGGAGCGCATCGTCGGCGAATTGCGTGCGCTGCCCGGACTCGTCGACGTCGACACGACGCTGTCGGCGCGCAAGCCGGAACTGCGCGTCCAGATCGACCGCGAGCGCGCGAGCGACCTCGGTGTGACGATCGAGGACGTGTCGTCGACGCTGCACACGCTGGTCGGCGGCGAGATCGTCTCGGACTTCAAGGACGGTGCGACCGGGGAGCAGTACGACGTCTGGCTGCGCGCGGAGGGCACGGACCGCGACGACGCGCATGCGCTCGGGGCGATCGGTTTGCGCTCGGACGGCGGGAGTCTCGTCCGGCTCGAGAACCTCGCGACTCCGCTCGAAGCGCTCGGGCCCGCACAGATCGACCGCGCGCGCTTGCAGCGCAAGATCTCGATCGTCGCGAACGTGAACGGCATGCCGACCGGCACGGCGTCGCAGCGCTTCCTCGAAGCGTTCGCGAAGCTCGACGCGCCGCCGACGTATCGGTTCGAGGCGGTGGGGCGGGCGCGCAACCAAGCGGAGTCCGTGCGCGCGTTCTTCCTCGCGTTCGGGTTGTCGCTGGTCTTCATGTACATGGTGCTCGCCGCGCAGTTCGAGAGCTTCGTGCACCCGATCACGATCCTGCTCGCGGTGCCGCTCACGATCCCGTTCGCGTTGTTGTCGCTGATCATGTTGGGTCAGCCCCTGACGCTGTTCTCCGTGCTCGGGCTGTTCCTGCTGTTCGGCATCGTCAAGAAGAACGGCATCCTGCAGATCGATCACACGAACGTGCTGCGCGACCGGGTGGCGGGGCGCCCGGAACTCGTCCCCGCCGCGATCCGCGCGCGGGCCGACGCGGCCGGCGACGAACGCCGCGCCGCGCGCGTGGTTCGCGACTGGATCGTGCTCGAGGCGAATCGCGTGCGCCTGCGTCCGATCCTGATGACGACGCTGATGCTGGTCGCCGCGATGATCCCGATCGCGATGGGTGAGGGCCCGGGCGCCGCGAACCGCGCCGACATGGCGAAGGTGATCGTCGGCGGCCAGGCGCTGAGCCTGCTGCTGTCGTTGGTCGTGACGCCGGTGGCGTACTCGCTGTTCGACGACGCGGCCCGCCGCCGCAGACGCTGACGGGGACAGACGCGCCTCCGTCCCCGTTCGGCTCAAGGTCGTGCTCCGGCGGGGACGATGAGACTCGCGGGTTCCTCCCCGGGAGTACGGCCATGAACAAGACGAGCATCTACGTCGGCGGCACGTTCGACTGCTTCCACGCCGGACATGTGAATCTGCTGCGGCGCGCGCGCGAGATCGCCGACTTCGTGATCGTCGCGCTGAACAGCGACGCGTTCACGAGCTCGTACAAGGGCAAGCCCGTGATGAACGAGCTCGAGCGGCTCGAGGTCGTCCGTGCGTGTCGCTTCGTCGACCTTGCGTTCGTCATGGAGTCGCACGCGATGCAGCGCGACTACATGGAGCTCCTGCGCCCCGACTTCATCCTGCACGGCGACGACTGGACCCGCGATTCGCTGGTCCGTCAACTCGGCATCGACGACGCGTTCCTCGCCGAGCACGGCATCCGCATGAAGTACGTGCCGTACACGAAGGGCGTGTCGACGAGCGACATCAAGCGCCGGATCCTCGGCGTGGATGGGGGAGGCGAGCCTTCGGCTCCCGCGACGGCGACGCGTGCAAGCTCGGCGCGCGTGCCCGCAGCGACGTGACGCAGAGTCGCCCGCTTCGAATCGCGGATGCCGCGCCGCTCAGTTCGGCCGACGGACCTTGGTCGCGAGGCCGAGCTTCTCGAGCGTGACGATCAGGACCCAGCCGAGATCGATCTGCGCCCAGCCGCGACCGAGTCGCGCGCTGTTCGGCTCGGCATGGTGGTTCTGGTGCCAGTTCTCGCCCTGGAACGAGTGGATGAGGCCGAGCGACGCGAGGTTCTGACTCGAATCCTCTCCCGGCGCGACGCCCTTCTTCATGTGCGCGAGCGAGTTCACGAAGCACTGCGCATGCAGGGAGACGGTCAAGCGGATCGCGCCGAGCCAGAAGAACGCGGCCGGGCTGATGAGCAGTCCGCCGAAGAACGACAACGCGAGGATCGGAACCTGCGCGCGCGTCCAGAACCGCCAATACGGCGTGTTGAGGTCCGGCGCCCAACGATCGACCGGGCTGCACGAGGCTTGCCACAGCCAACGCAGGTGCGACCACCAGAAGCCGCCGATGCGCGGACTCGAGATGTCGCGCACGGTGTCGGCATTCGCGTGATGGTTGCGGTGGTTCGCCGACCACGTGGCCGGTGTCCCCGAGCCGTTGAAGATCGCGAACGCGACCAGCAAGCACTCGACGGCCGGATGCAGGTGGAGCGCCTTGTGCGCTAGCGCGCGGTGGTAGGCCACCGTCGTTCCCAAGCCACCGAGGAAGTAGAGCGCGTACGCCGCCAGAGCGATCGTGAGGCCCGGCCATGGATACAGCACGAGGCCGACGATCGACGTGACGTGGATCAGCACGATCCAGGCGAGCGTGATTCCCTCACCCGGGAGCCACGTGAACCAGCTCCAGGTCCAGGGCCGGTCGGGATCGCGCGAGGAGGACATGGGCGAGTTCGTTGCAGAGTTCAGGCGTGACCTCTCTTGCGATGTGCACTGCGGTCGCGCGCCGGCGAAAAGCCGCGGGACTTGTGCGAAGAGGACGACTTGGAAGGACCGGACCGCGGACCGCCATGGTGCGGACGCGGAGCGGAACCCGAATCCGGGTGCCGTGGCGCAGCATCCCCGGAATGCGGACGGGAAGGAGCGTCGCCGCGAGGCGGACGCGGCGCGAAATCACCCCGCGGAGCGCGCGGCGCCCACTCACCGCGAGCCGGGCGCGCGGGGGAGTCGCCGCGCGAACGCGGCGCGAAGTTGCCGCGATCGGAGCGCGGCGCAAAGTTCCCGCGTTCCGGGCGCGAACCGGGCTCGGCTCGCGGAGCGCGGTCTTGCGTGGCGTCGCCATCCGCGCGCGGTGCGTGATCGGGACGATACGGCCGGCGAACGCCGGGCTCGTCGCGCATCGGACGCGGTGCGACGTCGTCGCGACGCGCGCGCGGCTTGAAGTCGCCGCGATCCGCGCGCGGCGCGAAACCGCCGCCGTGACCGCGACCACCGCCGCCATGACCGCCCGACGAACGGGCGTGCCCCCGATGTCCGCCGCCGCCGCCGTGAGCGCGCGCCGAGGGGCGCGAACTCGCGTTGCTGCGGGCGTCGACCAACGTGCGCTCGATCTCGGCGCGCCAATGCGCGAGGTCGGCCGGGAGCTCACAGCGCGGGAGCTGTGTGCGCGTGAAGCGCTCGATGTCCCGCAGCAGCTTGCCTTCCGGCGATGACGCCAGCGTCGACGCGTGGCCGGAGGCCTCCGCGCGCGCGGTGCGACCGACGCGGTGCACGTGGTCCTCGGGCGAATGCGACAGGTCGAAGTTGACGACGTGACCGATGCCGACGACGTCGATGCCACGCGCGGCGATGTCGGTCGCGACCAGCACGCGGTACGCGCCGGCGCGGAAGCCCTCGAGCGCGTGCTTGCGCTGCGCCTGCGAGCGACCGCCGTGGATGCGCGCGACGTTGACGCCGACGCGTGCGAGCGTCTTCGCCAACTTGTCGGCGCGATGCTGCGTGCGCGTGAACACGAGCGTCGAGTCCTGGTCTTTCGCGAGCAGAGACAACAGCAGAGCGGGCTTGTCGGCCTCGTGGACGTGGTAGACGGCCTGAGTCGCCTTGCGCGCCATCGTGCCGCTCTTCGCGACTTCGACGCGGACCGGGTCCTTCAGGTGACGCTTCGCGAAACCGCCGACTTCGCCGCCGATGGTGGCCGAGAACAGCAGGGTCTGGCGCACCTTGGGCACGCGGCTCAGGATCGCGTCGAGCTGGGTCTTGAAACCCATGTCCAGCATGCGGTCGGCCTCGTCGAGCACGAGCACTTCGATCTGGTCGAGGCGGACGTTGCCGCGGTTCAGGTGGTCGCAGAGGCGTCCGGGCGTCGCGACGATGATCTCGTATTGCTCACGCAGCGCGCGGACCTGCGGCCCCATGGCTTCGCCGCCGATGATGCACGCGCCGCGGTAGTGGCGCTTGCCGCCGAGTGCATGCACTTGGTCGAGGATCTGCATGACGAGTTCGCGCGTCGGCGCGAGCACGAGGGCGCGCGTGCCGCGCTTGCCCGCGAGGCGATCGATGAGCGGAAGCAAGAACGCGGCGGTCTTGCCGGTGCCGGTCGCGGCTCCGCCGATCACGTCGTGTCCGGCGAGTGCCGGAGGGATCGCTTGCAGTTGGATGGGGGTCGGCGTTTGGAAGCCGAGTCGCGCGATGGCCTCGAGCGCGGGAGGAGAGAGTCCGAGAGAGGCGAACGCGGACGGGGGAGGAGGAAGGCTCAGGACATGCTCCGGCTCGAATGGAAAACGACCAAGCTATCCGGGATCGGGAATGCCGCTCCCGCCCTTCTTGAGATTAGTTCCCGGGTTGCGACGGTCGCGGTGCGGCGGCGCGACGCAGGGACGGCGCCGACTCAGCGACGCGGGGCGGAGTCGCGCAAGTGCCGCACCAGGAACTCCGCGCGGCGGCGTGCTCCGTACGGCGTCTCGGCCGCGCCGTGGCCCGCTCCCGGCAGCACGAGCAGGTCGAAGTCGCGGTCGGCGGCGACCAGCGCGTTCACGACTTGCATCGTCGACGCCGGGTCGACGTTGGTGTCGAGTTCGCCGACGACGAGCAGCAGTGCGCCCTCGAGCTTCGCGGCATGCGTGACGTTCGAGTTGTCCGCGTACCACGGCCCGATCGGGTAACCCATCCACGCCTCGTTCCACCAGACCTTATCCATGCGGTTGTCGTGACAGCCGCAATCGGCGACGGCGACCGAATAGAAGTCGCCGTGGTGCAAGAGCGCGGCGAGAGCGTTCTGCCCGCCGGCCGAGCCGCCGTAGATGCCGACACGCGTCAGGTCGAGCTCGGGACGCGTCGTCGCGGCGGCGCGCAACCAGGCGATGCGGTCCGGCAGTCCGGCGTCCTTCAGGTTGCGCCAGCAGACGTCGTGGAAGGCCTTCGGCCTCCAGTTCGTTCCCATGCCGTCGATCTGTGCGACGACGAAGCCGAGTTCGGCGATCTCTCTCGCGCGCGAATGCACTTCGAACGCCTTCGGCACGTGCGCATCGTGCGGTCCGGCGTAGATCTGCTCCACCACCGGATAGCGCCGGGTCGGATCGAAGTGCGTCGGTCGGATCAGGATGCCCCAGATGTCGGTGACGCCGTCGCGTCCTTTCGCGACGAAGCGTTCGGGGGCACGCCAGCCGGTCGCCAGGAGGCGGCTCCAATCCGCGCGCTCGAGTTCGACGACGATCGCGCCGTCGTTCGCGCTTCGGAGCACCGTGACCGGGGGCAGATCGACGCGCGATGCCACGTCGACGAAGAAGCGGTGCGAGGGCGTGAACGTGATCGCGTGCGTGGCGTCTCCGTCGGTGAGTGCGCGGAAGCCGCTGCCGTCGTGGCCGACGACACACAGATCCTCGTGGTACGGATCCTCACCCGGCGTGAGTCCGCAGGCGATGAACCAGACGCGGCGTGTGGCGTCGTCGACGTGCGCCACGCGTTTGACGACGACGCCGGTCGGCGAGATCGCACGGCGCGGACCGCCTGCGCGCGCCTCGACGTGTTCGAGTCCGTTCCAGCCCGAGCGCTCCGACATCCACAGCAGCGCGTCGTCGCCGTCGTCGATCCAATGCAGGAACGACTTCTGCGTGGTGTCGACGAACGTGTCCGAGACGTTCTCGACCAGCGTCGTCGCCTTGCCGGTGGCACCGTCGATCGCGAGCAGACGTTGCGCGGAGTGCCCGCGCTCGACGACCTCGACGGTGAAGCGCGCACCGTCCCGCGACCAGCGCACCGCATCGATCGACCAGGGTGACGCGAACAGCGCGGCGGGTTCGATCGGGATCTCGCGCGGGCCGGTCGCTTCGACGACGAACAACGCGGGGACGCCGACGCGCAGAGGATCGCCGGGCTTGGCGTACTCGAGCAGTCTCCACTTCGGTTGCACCTGATCGGACGGCGACGACTCGATCAGTGGAATCGTGCGCTCTTCGAACACCGGGATGCGCGACGCGACGAAGCGCGTGCGTGTCGGCGACCACGTCAGCTCGGCGTCGAAGGTCCGCGCGTCGCCGGCCTCGATGCGATGTGCGGCGCCGCCGACGTCGGTCCACGTGATCGCGCCGGCGACGACGCGCACGGGAGCGGACCGCGACGCATCACCGGCGTCGGTGGGGTGCGGCGGCGTGGGCGCGTCGGGCTCGCGGATCGGCGCCGTCGGGATCGACCAGCGATCGACGTCGGCGGTGGCGACGAACGCAGCGAACTCGTCGCCGTGCGCGTCGGCGGCCACCCACGCGTGACCGACGTACGTCGGTTGGACGCGCGTGGCACCGCTCGCGATCGTGCCGTACGCGTGACGCCGTCCGCCATCGTCGATCCAGGACAACGTGATGGCGTCGGCGCGCCGGTTCTCGAACTCGAGCGTGACCGCATCGCCGCCATGGACCGAGTGCGGTGCGCGCCGCGGGTCGAAGCCGGAGCCTGCGCGATCCATCGCGAGTTCGGTCAGACGCTGGGACTCGCGGTCGTACTCCCAGCGCTTCCCGCCGACCGAGAACCGCGCGACGCGCAGATCGGCGGAGAACTCGAGCCGGCCGAGCCACAGGTTCTCGGCATCGAGCGCGGTCCGCACTCGCGCACCGAACGCCGCGGCGAGCGCGGCGTGGTCGAACGCGAGCTCGCGCGTGCCGCGTTCGGGATCGACGACGACGTAGCGACCCGCATTCGCGCCGGTTCGTACGCGGTACCAGAACCGATCGCTGCCCTCGATGAAGCGCGGCCGCAGCCCGGCGCGATCGACCGTGTCGCGCGTGCCGGCCTCGAGCCGCGTCGTTGCTTCGTACTCCTCGCGCAGGTTCTGGGCGTTCGAGTCCGCATCCGAAACCAGGGCGACGAGCGACGCGAACAGCACGAGCCTGCGGACCATCGAGCACCTCTGGGGACGGACGAACAACGTAGCCCCGGTTCGCATGCCGACCAACTTTCGTAAGCTCCGCGCCACCATGTCCGGCAAGATCGCGTTCATCGGCACGCACGGCGTCGGCAAGACCGTGCTCACGTTCACCGTGGCGGCTCGATTGCGCGCCGCCGGAGTCGATGCCGACGTCGCCGTCGAGCACTCGCGCCGTTCGCCGTTCCCGATCAACGAAGGCACCACGCTCGAGAGTCAGCTCTGGATCCTGTCGACGCAGTGGCAGGAGGAGCTCGAAGCGCGGCGGCGCACCGAACTCGTGATCTGCGATCGCGCGGTGATCGACAACTACGCGTACCTCGTGCGTGCGTTCGGAGAGCAGCCGTGGCTGCGGGCGTTCCTCGAGCATTGGAGCCGCACCTACGACGCGCTGTTCTGGGTGCCGATCGTCGACGACGAAGTGACGAAAGACCGCATGCGGTCGACGTCGCGTCGGTTCCAGCGCGACATCCACGAGCGCGTCGGGCAATTGGTCGAGAGCTTCGGCTTGTCCGATCGCGTGACGGCGCTGCCGCAACGCCGGGACGAGCAAATGCCGCTGGTCCTGGACACGCTGCGCACGCGACGGCTGTTGCCGCCCAAGCAAGGCGCGTTGTTCGACGGCCTGGATGGAGCGCGCTGAGGCGTCCATGAACGACCGTCGTCGCAAGCCCGAACCCGTCTCCGGATCGCGCCCGACCGCCGCGCGCCCGCTGGTGCCCGATCCGCGCGCGCCGATCCCGACCGCGGTCGTGAAGACGCAGGGCGCGTTCCCGCTGATCTATCGCAAACGCGTCGCCGACGTCGTCGGCAAGGCGCAGCCGGGCGACTGGGTGTTGGTGCAGACCGAGGAAGGGCGCGTGCTCGGCTACGGCCTGTGGAATCCGCGCTCGGAAGTCGCCGTGCGCCTGTTGAAGCACGGCGACGAACTGCCCGACGAGTCGTTCGTCGACGCGCGGCTCGATCGCGCGGTGTCGTTGCGTCGCGACGTCTTGCAGCTCGACGCGGTCACCGACGCGTACCGCGTCGTGCACGCCGAGTCCGACGGGTTCTCGGGCCTGGTCGTCGACCGACTCGGCGACGTGTTGTCGGCCGAGTGTTTCTCGCTCGGTTGGTTCCAGCGCGCGCCGGCGTTGCTCGATCGGCTCGCGGCGCGTCTCGGCACGAAGTACACGCTGGTGCGCGCGTCGCCGCAGTTCCTCAGCCAAGAGGGCTACGAGCCCGCGCCGATCCCGTCGGAGGGCCTGCCCGCGCAGGTCACGATCGAGGAGCACGGCGTGCGCTTCCGCGTGCGCTTCGAAGGCTCGCACAAGACCGGCTTCTTCTGCGATCAGCGCGACAACCGATTGCAGATCGCACGTTGGTGCGCGGGCAAGAGCGTGCTCGATCTGTGTTGTTACACCGGCGGCTTCGCGGTGTCGGCGAAGAAGCTCGGCAAGGCCGCCGAGGTCACCGCGGTCGATCTCGACGAAGATCCGCTCTCGATCGCGAAGGACAACGCCAACCTGAACCAAGTGCGCATCGGCTGCGTGCAAGCCGACGCGTTCACGTACATGCGCGATCGCATCCTGCACGGCGTGCGCTACGACGTCGTCGTGCTCGACCCGCCGAAGCTGATCCGCTCGCGGCTCGAGATCGAAGAGGGGACGCGCAAGCACTTCGACCTCAATCGCCTCGCGATGCGGTTGGTGAAGCCGGGCGGTCTGCTGCTGTCGTGCTCGTGTGCGGGCCTGTTGCCCGAGGCCGAGTTCATGAAGCTGCTGCTGTCCGCTGCGCGCCAAGCTGGCCCCGAGCGCGCTCCCGACGCCGAGGGTCGCGTGTTGCACGATGCCCGCCGCATGCAGATCCTGGCACGCACGGGCGCGGCCGCCGACCATCCGGTCGCATCGGACTTTCCCGAGAGCGAGTACCTGAAGGCCGTGTTCATGCGGCTCGAGTAGTCCGCCGACGATGGAGCCCGGGCAACCCCCCGGGCCAGCACCCGGGCCGTCACCCGGGCCAGCACCCGGGCCGTCACCCGGGCCAGCACCCGGGCCGTCACCCGGGCCGTCACCCGGGCCGTCACCCGGGCCGTCACCCGGGCCAGCACCCGGGCCGTCGCGCGGGCCGCTCGGCGGTGCGCGGCGCTGGTGTGCAGTGGATCGCGTACTCGCGGCTCGACCCCGACTCCGGTTACAACATCGCGGTCCAGTCACGGTCGGACACCGCTGTGTCCGCCGTGATCTTCCGCGACCGGAAACGGGAGCCAGACGGAGACCTCCATGATTCTGCACCGACTGTGCGGTGTCGCGTTCGCGACCACTGCGATCTTGGGCGCGGCCAGCGCCACGACGCTCCAACCGACGATCGTGTCCGACACGACGGGCGACAAGCTGTGGAAGTGCGTCGACGTCAACGGCGACGGCGATCTGAACGACGCCGGCGAAGTGACCGCGTTCTACGACGACACCGTCGGCTCGATCCCGCTGTCCGACCCGACCGGGCTCGCGTTCGACGCGTTCGGTCGCCTGTTCGTCAGTGACACGACCGAGGACCGCATCTTCCGCTTCGAGGACGTCAACCAGGACGGCGACGTCAACGACGTCGGCGAAGCCACGGTGGTCTTCGACGGCAACGTCGGCGGCAACGCGTCGAACGTGCGCATGGTGTCCGGGAACTCGCTCTACGTCGAAGCGAGCGGACGGATCTGGGTCGCCAGCAACAACCAGATCATTTCCTCGGTCGTCACCGGCGAGGACTTGGTGTTCCACCTCGATGACCTCAACTCCGATGGCGACTGCAACGACGTCGGTGAAGCGACCGTGTTCTTCAAGCCGGCGCCGGGTGGCGCGGTCGGCGACTCGATCCCGAACGACGTCATGGTGCTGTCGGACGGCACGGTGCTGTACCTCGAGAACGGCGTCACCGCGACGCCGAAGCGCGGCATCTATCGACTCGTCGACGGTGACGCGAGCGGCGTCATCGATCAGCCGAGCGAGGTCAACGCGTTCTTCATCGCGCCGGCGCAGGCCGGGAACGCGTTCCACTTCGGCTTCGCACGCACGCCGACCGACGACGTCTACGTCCTCGATCACGGCAACGACCTGTGCTGGAAGGTGAAGGACTTCGATTCGAACGGCGACGCGCAAGGCCCGGGCGAGTTCACGGCGTTCTTCAACGCCGGCACCGGCTCGACGATGTGGCAGTGCGACGTGGCGCAGGACGGCTCGCTGTACATCGGCGAGGACGGCACGCCGGATCGCCTCTACGTGCTGACCGATTCGGACAACAGCGGATCGATCGCGGGTGCGGAGCAAGCGACGGTCTACACCGACACGCTCGCGACCACCGACATCGGTACGCCGCGTTGCGTCGCGGTGATCCCGGTGCTCGGGCCCGCTTACCCCGGGAACGGTACGGATGCGGCGATGCAGGTCGCCGTGAACGGGCTGTTCGTCCCGAACCCCGCCGGCATCTATCCGGCGTTCAGCGGCGACACGATCACGATCGGCTTCACGTCGCCGAACGGATCGCTGAACGGAACGGGCATGGTGTTGCTGCTGCAGCCGTTCCTGACCGGGAACCCGCCGACGGCGTTGACGATCCCCGGTGATCCGTCGCCGGCGCTGTGGCTCGATCCGAGCTTCCCGTTCTTCATCCTGTTGAACGGCATCTCGAATCCGGGCGGCTCCGCGATCGGCTCGCAGGTCCCGGTTTCGTTCCCGGTCCCGCCGGGAGTGAACGGCCTCGGCGCGTCGGCGATGTTCGTGCTTCTCGTCGACGATCCGTTCAAGAACGCCGCGAACCTCGGCGCCGCGGACGCGGTCGAGATCCGACTGCCTTGATCCATCGAGAATGACCGACCCACTGGGCTCCGCGGTGTGCCGCGGAGCCCAGTGCTCCATTCGTCGCGGTCCGATCGTCGCCAAGACTTCCTGCGGAGAACGGTTTCGATGCGCTTCAACCCGTGCCTGCGTGCTCTGACGTCGCTCGTGTGCGCGTCCGGCTCCGCCTTCGCCGGTCAAGTGGTGCCGCCGTCGGCGATCGACGGCGCGACGACGTCGTTCGCGATCGTCGTCGACGACGCCACGTATGCCGGTGCTCGTCCCGCCGTCGACGCGTATCGCGCCGCGATCGAGCGCATCGATGGCTTGCCGACCTGGCTCATTGTCGAGACCTTCGACGACCCGTTCGTGTTGCGGGAGCGCTTGCACGAACTCTGGCGCGGAGACGGCGCGCATCCACCGCTCGAGGGCGTCGTGTTCGTCGGCGACGTGCCGGTCGCGATGGTGCGTGACGCGCAACACTTGACCAGTGCGTTCAAGATGGACCAGGTCGTGTTCCCGCGGCAGCGCAGCTCGGTGCCGAGCGATCGGTTCTACGAGGACTTCGATCTGCGCTTCGGTCCGGCGCAGCGCGATCCCGACGACGCGCGACTGCACTACGTCGCGATGCTGCCGAGCTCCGACCAGCGCATCGCCAAGGAGATCTACAGCGCGCGCATCGTGCCTGGACCGGCGAATGCGACGCGCGCCGCGGTGATCAGCCGCTTCCTCGAGAAGTGCGTCGCCGCGAAGGCCGCGCTGCGGCCGCTCGATCACGTGTTGTCGGTCGCGGGGCACGGCTACCACTCCGAATCGCTCGAAGCGTGGCGTGCACAGATCGACACGCTGCAGCAGGTGTTCCCGGCGCTCGATCGTCCCGGCGGTCGCATCGACACGCTGCATCACCAGATCGGCGAGCGCATGAAGGAGCGCGTACTGTCCGCACTGCGCCACCCCGAACTCGACTTCGTGTTGTTCCACGCGCACGGGGACACGGATCTGCAGTTCTTGATCGGCGACGTCCCCGCCGGAACGCTCGACGCGCGCGTGGATGCGGTGAAGAGCGTCCTCCGCGAGCGCCTGCGCTCCGCATCGAAGAAGGGCGAAGCGGCCGCGATGACGGTGAAGCTCGAACTCATGCAGAGGTACGGGCTGCCGTTGGCGTGGTTCGACGGTGTCGACGATCCGGCCGTGCTCGCGTCCGACGAAGCCGAGGACAAGAACCGCGACATCCACGTCGACGACGCGTCGGCGTCGCGGACGCGCGCACGCGTGATGATCCTCGACGAGTGCTTCAACGGTCGCTTCGTCGAGTCACCGTACGTCGCGGGTGCCTACCTGTTCTCGGCCAGCGACGCGGTCGCGGTCGTCGCGAACTCGGTCAACGTGCTGCAAGACTTGTGGGTCCACGAGTTCGTCGGCCAACTCGGTCACGGCATCAGTGTCGGTCGTTGGCATCGGCAGCGTGTGCAGCTCGAGTCGATGCTGCTCGGCGATCCGACCGCGCGCTTTTCGGCCACGCCGTCCGCGGCGCTCGCGGCCGCAGCGGCGCGCGACGTCGACGTCGACTCCGTGCGTCCCGCGCTCGAGTCCGCCGATCCGGTCGAGCGTGAAGCCGCCGTCGCGCGGCTCGGCGAACGCGGCGTGCTCGACGACGCACGACTCGTCGACGTCGCGACGCGCGACGCCAGCCACGTGGTGCGGCTCGCCGCGTTGCGTCAATTGGCGACGCGTCGCGGCGGCGCGCTCGACACCGCGCTGACGGCGGCGCTCGACGATCCGTGCGAACTCGTGCGTCGCTTCGCCGTGATCCTGACCGGCGAGCGCGCCGTCGACGGCAATGCGAACGTGGTGCTCGCGCTCGCGGCCGACGACCCGTCGGAGCGCGTGATGTTCAACGCGCGCGATGCGCTGCACAACTTCCGCAAGGAGTCCATCGCCGCCGCGTTCGCGACGTTGCGCGCGCAGTGGACGGAGAACGACCTGCGCAAGAAGCGGCTCGACGAGATCGAGCCGTTCGTGTTCCGCTTGGTCGACTCGTCGATCGCGGACGTGCGCGATCCCGCGAAGAAGCCGCGCGAGCGGTTGAATGCCGCACGCAGCTTCCGCAATGCACGCGCGCGTGAGGCCGTGCCTGCGCTGTCCGAGGTGCTGGCGCGCTCCGACGAATCGCCGGAATTGCGTGCGACGATCGCCGAGGCGCTCGGCTGGTTCACGTTCTCGGAAGAACGCGCCACGATCGAACGCGAGCTCGCCGCGCGCGCGGCCGATCCGGATCTTCCCGCGCCGGTGCGTGCCGAGGTCGAGCGCTCGCTGCGCCGGCTCGGCGTCGGGCCGAATCACCCGTTGACCCCATGACGTGCCCGCTCCTTCGGTCCGTTCTGGCTCGTCCGACGGCTCGCCGGAGTCGTTCCGCGGGCTGTTAGGATCCGCGCCCGATGCTCCGCCGCGTGTTCGTCGCCATGCTCGCTCTGGTCTGCGCGTGTTCGCGCGAGGACGCCCCGACGCCGGTGCTCGCGCCGCGCGTGCTGGTCTTCGTCGGGGAGCGCGTCGTCGACGATGCCGAGTGGATCGCGTTGGAAGCCGCGCTGCAGACCGCGGCGACGCGGCGCGGCTTCGAGCTCGAGTTCGCGACCGATGCCGCGACGCTACGCGACGCGACGCTCGGGGAACGCGCGGGCCTCGTCCTCGCGTGTGACGCGGCGACGCGCTTCGACGACGACGCGCGCGCCGCGATCACGCGTTTCGTCGAGCGCGGTGGTGGTGTGTTGGCGCTCGACGGGGCGTTGCGCGCTGAGCGCGAGTGGTCGTGGGCGCGACGCCTGTTCGGCGCGCTCTCGATCGACGAGCTCGACTGCGGCGAGTACGCGATCGGCGCCGCGGACACGAACGAGCGCACCTGCGTCGCGGCGCTGCCCGTGTTGCCGACGCCGCGCGACCCGCTCGCAACCGCGTTGCTCGAGGTCGATCTAGCCGACGGACCGCGGCCCGTCGCGTGGCGGCGCGAGTACGACGGCGGGGTCTGCGTCGCGCTCGGACTCGGTGGCTTCGCCGAGATCCACCGCGCCGCGGCCGTGCGCTCCGTGTTCGACGAAGCGTTTCGCGCGATGGGCGGTCCGCTGCGAGGAATCGACGCGACGCGGCCCGACGACGAGTGTTTCGACGTCGACGTCGTCGTCGACGGGCTCGAGGATCCGATCGAGATCGCGCCGCTGCCGTCGGGCGACGTGCTCGTGCTCGAGCGCGAAGGCGCGCTGAAGCTGTACTCGGCGGCCGAGGATCGCGTGCGCGTCATCCACCGGTTCGACGTCGCGTGTCGCGACGAGACCGGATCGCACGCGAACGAATGCGGCGGACTCGGTCTCACGATCGACCCGAAGTTCGGCGTCGATCGATTCGTCTACGTGTACTGGTCGCCGCGCGAGCCATCGCTGAACCGCCTGTCGCGCTTCACGCTGCAAGGCGATGGCGATGCGGCGCGGCTCACCGACGAGCGCGTCTTGCTCGAGGTCGCGACCGATCGGCCGGACACCACGTGTCACGAAGGCGGTTCGCTCGCGTTCGCGCCGAGCGGCGAGTTGTTCCTGTCGACCGGAGACAACACCAATCCGTTCGCGTCGGACGGCTATGCGCCGATCGACGAGCGCGACGATCGCACGGCATGGGACGCGCAGCGATCGGCCGGCAACTCGAACGACCTGCGCGGTTCGATCCTGCGCATCCGACCGAATCCCGACGGCACGGTGTCGATCCCGGACGGCAATCTGTGGCCGCCGGGCACTCCGTTCACGCGGCCCGAGATCTTCGTGAAGGGCTGCCGCAATCCGTATCGCATCGCGGTCGATCCGAAGTCGGGCGCCGTGTGGTGGGGCGACGTCGGGCCCGATGCCGGCGACGACGGTCACGGCGATCCGCGTGGCGTGGACACGTTGAATCGCGCGGAGTGCGCGGCGTTCTTCGGTTGGCCGTTCGCGCGTGGCGGGCGCTTCTATCGCGATCGGGACTTCGCCAGCGGCGAGCGCGGTGAGAGCTTCGCCGATCTGGTGCGGAACGACTCGCCGCGCAACACGGGGATCGAGCGCTTGCCGACGCCGGCGCCGCCGTTCTTCGCGTATCCGTACGGACGCTCCGAAACTCTGCCCGAATTGGCCGACGGCGGGCGCAACGCGATGGCCGGCCCGTGGGTGTACCAGTCGATGCACGCGCCGCACTACCCGGCGTGGTTCGATCGCGTGATGCTCTTCTACGACTGGGCGCGCGCATCGTTCTTCTGGCTGAAGTTCGACGACGAGGGCGCGCTCGACGGCGTCCATCGCTTTCTCGCGAACACTTCGATCCCGCATCCGATGGACGTCGAGCTCGGCAGGGACGGCTCGCTGTGGATCCTCGACTACGGCACGAATTGGTGGGACAACGTCGACGGGCGGCTGCTGCGCGTGCGGTTCTCGAGCTTCGACAAGCGTCCGCGCGTGGTCGCCGAGGCGAAGCCGACGACGGGCGCGTTGCCGCTCTCGGTGCGCTTCGTGAGCGCGGGCACGCACGACCCCGACGGTGACGACGCGCGGCTGCGCTACCGCTGGGAGTTCGGCGATGGCGCGACGTCGACCGAAGCGGCACCGACGCACGAGTACACCAAGCCCGGCGCGTTCGACGTCACGTTGACCGTGACCGATGGGGCGGGGCGGGACGAGCGTGCGACGCTCGCGGTCGTCGCGGGCAATACGGCGCCGGACGTGAAGCTGTTCGCGCCGGAGACGTTCACGTGGGACGCGCCGCTCGCGTACACGGTCGACGTCCTCGACGTCGAAGACGGCCGAGCGACCGCGGGCCGGATCACGACGGACGACGCCACGCAACGCGCCGAGTTGGTCGCGGTCTACGTCGAAAGCGGTGATAAGGAGGACGCGGCCGACGTCGAGCCCGATCCGCTGCTGCCGGGCATGGATCCGCGCGCGAAGGGCACGGCGCTGTTGAAGCGCTCCGGATGCATCGCATGCCACCATCCCGAGCAAACCTCGGTGGGCCCGTCGTATCGCCAAGTCGCCGACTCCTTGCGCGCACTCGACGGCGAAGCGCGCAAGGCGGAGGTCGAGCGACTCGTGGCCAAGGTTCGCGCCGGTGGTGCGGGGCGCTACGGCTCGGTCGCGATGCCGCCGCATCTCCACGTGCCCGAGCCGTCGATCGCGAACATGATCGACGCGATCGCAGGGCTCGGTGAGGACGACCGCCTGCGTGGAGCGAACGGCACGCTGCAGATCCCGCCGCGACCCGAACACGCCAAGGAGGCGCACGGCATCTACGTCCTGCGAGCGCACTACACGGATCGCGGCGCCCCTGGAGTCGCGGCGCTGACGCGTTCGTCGGAGCCCGTCGTCGTACGTCCCGCCCCGATCGTCCATGCGCTGCCCGCGACACCGGGAGAAGTTCTCGAGATCCCCGCGCTCGACGCGGCGATCGAAGGCGAGCACGCCGCGCGCGAGGACGAGTGCATCGGCAGTTGGTCCGACGTCGATACCTCGTTCACGTTCACGCTGATCCCACCCGCGCCAGGAACGTACGCCCTCGGCCTGACGTACTCCGCCCCCGAAGACCAAGCGGGCTCGACCGTCACGATCGAGTGCGGCGAGACGAAGTTCGAACTCCGAACCGAACCCACGCCGAGTTGGACCGACTTCCGCGACCAAGAGCTCGGAGTCATCGAGTTCGCCGAGGCGAACCCGACCACGCTGCGCGTGAAAGCGACGACGCGAACCGCGACGTACATCGCGAACGTGAAAGCCGTGCGCGTCACCGCGCGATGACGAGGGAGTGCGCGCCAGGGACGAAGATGACCGCCGCGCGCGAGAGACGTGAGGGCGGAAGAGGAGACCCGGTGACCGATCACCGAGCGCGATCACCGACGGTCACCGCGTTCGGGCACGGGGACAGATCGGGGACGGACGCGCCTCCGTCCCCGTTCGTCCGGGAAGCACCGAGCACCGTCACCCTTCCTCGGTTTCAGGCCGCACGCTCGTCCGAGGAAAACTACTCCGTCGCCAAGGGACGTCGTGACCTGCTCTCGCAGCGGCGGACCACTTGCCCGCCGCGGCTGTGGCGATCCGCTGTACAGCTCCCATTGAGTCACGCACCCGGATCCGAATGGACAGGGATCGTCATTCGCGAACGGAGCAAGCCACCCCCGCGCCCTTGTGAGAAGGCGGTCCGCCGCTGCGAGAGCAGGTCACGACGTCCCTTGGCGTGAAGTCTCCCGAGCGGCCCAAGGGCGCGGGGGTATTCCAAAAGGGGGGCCTCGCTCGTTTGTGAGGCCCCCGCTTTTGGTCGCTCGACCGCGAAGCGGTCGAGCGAGGGCGTGCGGGGGCTTAAGCCCCCGCCTCACCCGCAGGGTGGACGCTCCCGCGTGCTGCGGGTTATCCTGCGCCGCGCTCGTGGCACATACGGCGACCACGAGCAACCACTCCGCGTCCACGAGTCGCTGTGTCGCGAGCGGTCGCAACTCTTCGCCACCAAGTTGCATGACGCGAACCACCCGGCTCTTCGCGTTCCTGCCGATCGCGAGCTTCGTGCTCGCCTCGGCGTTCGCCTCCGACCGCAAGGACGGCGCATTGCCGGTCCCGCGGCTCGTGGCTCCGCAACCCGGCGCCGAGCGCCCTCGCGACGAGCAGTCGACCCGCTCCGACCCGCGCGACGCGATCGTGCGCTACGGGCGCGACGTGCGGCCGATCCTGTCCGACAAATGCTTCCAATGTCACGGCCAGGACGCGAGCAAGCGCGCGGCGAACCTCCGCCTCGATCGCGCCGACGAAGCGCTCGCCGCGCGTGAGCACGGCAACGCGCTCGTGCCGGGCGATCCATCGGCGAGCCTCGTCTGGCGCCGCGTCACGACGACGGACGCGGACCAGCGCATGCCGCCGGCCGACGCGCACAAACCCGCGTTGACCCAGCGTGAGCTCGACGTGCTCGAGCGCTGGATCACGCAAGGCGCGGTCTACGAACCGCATTGGGCGTTCTCCGCGCCGACGCGCTCGCAACCTCCGGTCGTCGCGAACGCTGCGTGGCCGATCACGCCGATCGACGCGTTCGTCCTCGCGCACCTCGAGCGCGAAGGCATTGCGCCCAGTCCGGACGCCGATCGCGTGACGCTCGCGCGCCGTGCGTTCCTCGACGTGACCGGGTTGCCGCCGACGCCGGCCGAGCTCGATCAGTTCCTCGCCGACGAGCGCACCGACGCGTTCGAGCGTCTGCTCGAGCGCCTGCTGCACGAAGAGCCGTACGTCTCGCGCTACGCCGAACGCATGGCGTCGCCGTGGCTCGATCAAGCGCGCTACGCCGACACGTCGGGCATCCACACCGACGCGGGCCGTCAGATGTGGGCTTGGCGCGATTGGGTCCTGCACGCGTTCCGCGACGGCATGACGTTCGATCGTTTCCTGACCGAGCAACTCGCTGGCGACCTGATCCCGGGCGCGACGCGCGAGCAGCTCGTCGCCAGCGGCTTCAACCGCAACCACGTCACGACCGACGAGGGCGGCGCAATCGCCGAGGAGTACCTCGTCGAATACGCGGTCGATCGTGTCGCGACGACGGGCTCGGTGTTCCTCGGGCTCACGCTCGGCTGTGCGCGTTGCCACGACCACAAGTTCGATCCGATCTCGCAGCCCGAGTTCTACGGACTGATGTCGTTCTTCAATTCGATCGAGGAACCCGGGCTCTATTCCCAACTGCCCGATCCCAACCGCGCGTTCGAACCGTTCATCGAGGTGCCGTCCGCCGAACAAGAGCGCGTCCTCGCCGACCTGACTGCGCGCCGCGATGACAAGCAGCGCGTGCTCGACGACGCTGCGCCGGAAGAAGCCGTCGAGCGTGTGTCGTTCGTCAATGCGGTGCGCGCGGCGAGCGGCGTGAGCACGCAACCGTCGAGCGTCGTTGGCGCGGTGTCGACCGGCGGCGCGACACTGACGGTGCGGGACGACGGCTCGGTGTTCGCGTCCGGCGCCAACCCGGATCAAGACGAACACGTGCTGACGCTGCACACGGACGCGACCGATCTGCGCCTCGTGCAACTCGAAGTGCTGCCCGATCCCGAACTGCCGAGCGGACGGGTCGGCCGCGCGTTCAACGGCAACGGCGTGCTGTCGGGGATCGAGGTGGTCGCGACGTCGGTCGTCGATCCGACCCGCTCGATGACCGTGCCGCTCGACTGGGCGTGGGCCGACTTCGAGCAGGAGAACGGCGACTTCTCGGTGACGCACGCGCTTCGGCCCGACACCGTCGATGGTTGGGCCGTGGATGCGCACAACCGCACGGACGGCCGACTGGCGTGGTTCCTCGCGCAGCAGCCATTCGGTTTCGAGGGCGGCACCGAGTTGCGCGTGCGTCTCGTCTACCGCTCGATCTATGCGCAGCACACGTTCGGACGCGTGCGTGTCGGCGTCGCCCGCATCGATCCCGCCGCGTTCGACATGCTGCCGGTGGCCGCGTCGACGTGGCATCTGGTCGGACCGTTCCCCGCCGATTCCGGCGAACTCGCGTTCACGACGGCGTTCGGCCCCGAGAGCGAGACCGCGCTCGATCGTGGCAAGAACTTCGGGTTCGGCAATCAGGCGTGGCGACCGGTCGCCGAGTTCCGCGACGATCGCTTGAACGGCAATCTCCAGGACGGCACCAACGTCAGCTACGTGGCGAAGGAGTTCTACGTTCCTTCGGCGCGCAAGGTCGACGCGCGCCTCGGTTCCGACGACGGCTTCCGCTTGTTCCTCGACGGCGTGGAGATCGCGCAGAACCGTACCGATCGCGGATTGGCGCCCGATCAGGACGCGGTGAGCTTCGACTTGCCGGCGGGGCGCCATCTGCTGGTGTTGAAGGTCGCGAACAGCGGCGGCGAAGCCGGGTTCCAGTGGCGCACGATCCGGCCCGAACGCGAACTGCGCGGCGAGTTGCTCGCGGCGCTGGTCGATTCCGCCGCGCAGGATCCGCACCTCGTGCAGCGCTTCGAGCGCGCCTGGCGCACGGCGTTCTCGACCACGTATCGCGAAGGCGTCGCGAACATCGCGGCGCTCGATCGCGAGCTCGAGCAAGCCCGCGCGATGGTGCCGCGCACGATGGTCATGAAAGAGCGCGCGATGCCGCGCGACACGTTCGTGCTGATGCGCGGGCTCTACGACAAGCCCGACGAGAACCAACGCGTGGCGCGCGACGTCCCGCGTGCGCTCGGCGCGTGGCCGGCCGATGCTCCGCGCGACCGCCTCGGCCTCGCGCGCTGGCTGACGGCGCCCGATCACCCGCTGGTCGCGCGCGTGTTCGTGAACCGCGTTTGGGACCAGATCTTCGGTACCGGTCTGGTGAAGACCACCGAGGACTTCGGCCTGCAAGGCGAGTACCCAAGTCATCCGGAGCTGCTCGATTGGCTGGCCGTCGACTTCGTCGAACACGGCTACGACGTCAAGCGGCTCGTCACGCAAATCCTGTCGAGTCGCGTCTACCGTCAGTCCGCGCGCGTGCGCGACGAACTGCGCGAGCGCGATCCGGACAACCGTTGGCTCGCGTACTTCCCGCGCAAGCGCCTGTCCGCCGAAGCGATCCGCGATCAGGCGCTCTACGTCGCCGGGTTGTTGGTCGAGACCGTCGGTGGACCGTCGGTACGTTCGTACCAACCCGAAGGACTGTGGCAGGAAGTGGCGATGCCGGCGTCGAACACGCGCGCGTACGAGCGCGGCGACGGGACCGAGCTCTGGCGGCGCTCGCTCTACACGTATTGGAAGCGTGCGGCGCCGCCGCCGACGCTGCTCGCGCTCGACGCGCCGACGCGCGAATCCTGCACCGTGAAGCGCACGATCACGAACACGCCGCTGCAAGCCCTCGCGCTGTGGAACGACGAACAGTTCGTGGAAGCGGCTCGCGCGCTCGCTCAGCGAACTCTCGCCGAAGCGAGCGACGACGCGGTGCGTTTCGAGTCGATGTTCCGTCGCTGTACCGGCTCGATCCCGAACGCGCGCCAATCGGCCGCGCTGACGGCTGCGCTCGCGGACTTCCGTGCGCGCTATGCGTCGGCGCCGCAGGACGCCGAGGCCTTGCTGACGGTCGGCGTCGCTCCGCGCGATCCCGCGGCGGACGTCGCGGAGCTCGCGGCATGGACGATGGTGGCGAGCGCCCTGCTCAATCTCGACGCGACGATCACACGAGGATGAACCGGTGAACCTCGACTCCGATCCGCTGTTCCAACACGGCCTGAAGAGCACGCGCCGGCGCTTCTTCTCGAACACGCTGCGCACCGCAGCGTCCGCGCTCGGTGCCGCGGCGTTTGCGGATCTGCTGGCCGCGGACGCGAGCGCGCGCGAGCAGGCGGCCGCCGCCGCCGGGCCTCATCACCGCGGCAAGGCGAAGCGCGTGATCTACTTCCACATGGAAGGCGCGCCGAGTCAGCTCGACCTCTACGACCACAAGCCCGGACTCGTCGAACGCTTCAACCAGGACTTGCCCGATTCGATCCGCCAAGGTCAGCGCCTGACCGGCATGACGTCGGGTCAATCGCGCTTCCCCGTGGCGCCGACGGCGTTCCAGTTCAAGCGCTACGCGAATCGGCAGGACGGCGTGTGGTTGTCCGAGTTGATCCCGCACACGGCGTCGCTCGCGAACGACCTGTGCTTCATCCACTCGATGCACACCGACGCGATCAACCACGAGCCCGGCATCACGTTCTTCCAGACTGGCAACCAGCAGCCCGGCCGGCCGTCGTTCGGATCGTGGGTGGGCTACGGCCTCGGTAGCATCAACAAGAACCTGCCGACCTTCGTCGTGCTCATCACGCAGGGCATCGGCAACATGCAGGCGCTGTCGGCGCGTTTTTGGGGCGCGGGTTTCTTGCCGAGCGAGCACCAAGGTTGCCGCTTGCGCGCCGGCGCGGATCCCGTGTTGTTCCTGCGCGACCCGAAGGGCGTCGAACGCCGTGACCGTCGGCGCATGCTCGATCTCGTCGCTCAACTCGACGGCGTCGAGCAGGACCGCACCAACGATCCCGAGACCGCGGCGCGTCTCGCGCAACAGGAGATGGCGTTCCGCATGCAGATGTCCGTGCCCGACCTCGTCGACTTCTCCGACGAGGACGAGGCGACGCTGGCGATGTACGGCGAGGACGTGAAGAAGCCGGGTTCGTTCGCCGCGAATTGTCTGCTCGCGCGGCGCATGGCCGAGCGCGGCGTGCGCTTCATCCAGCTCTACATGCGAGGCTGGGACGCCCACAACAATCTGCCCAACGAGATGCGCGCTCAATGCGGCGCGGTCGATCGCGCGCAGGGCGCGTTGTTGCGCGACCTCAAGCGCCGCGGGTTGCTCGACGACACGCTGGTGCTGTGGGCCGGGGAGTTCGGTCGCACGGTGTACAGCCAAGGCGAATTGTCGAAGACGAACTACGGCCGCGACCACCATCCGCGCTGCTTCAGCGTGTGGCTGGCTGGCGGCGGCATCCAGCCCGGCATCACGTACGGGAAGACCGACGACTACTCGTACAACATCGTCGAGAACCCGGTCGAAGTGCATGACCTCCACGCGACCATGCTGCATCTGCTCGGCTTCGACCACACGCGCCTGGTCTACAAGCACCAGGGCCGCGATTACCGGCTCACCGACGTCGCCGGCAAGGTGATCCCCGCGCTGCTGGCCTGACGGCGACCTCCCTCTCGACTCCCGTGCGTCACGACCGCAGCGCGCGCCAACGTAGCGGCGCGAGCGCGAGCAGGACGACGCCGCCGATCGCGAGCACGATCGGCGAGCGATGCAGCGCGACCAACCCGAAGCCCGTCCCGCACACGAGGATCGCGTGCAGGAAGAACACGAGGGTCGGCGCGTCGCGCGCGACGCGATCGGTCGAGTACGCGATGCGGAACGGTCGGCGAACGTCGAGCACCAAGCACGCGACCACGTCGACGTGGAACGCCGCCAGCGCGGTCACGAACGCGAACAGTGCTCCGCGCGCGAGTCCGATGAACGTGCAGGCCGCGAACGCGATGAAGCTCGGGACGAAGCACCAGCGCACGAGAAGGGCCTTGAACAGTCCGGACCGCATCGGACGATCGTCCGCGAACGGCGCGATGTCGCGGATCCACGCGGCATCCGGGGATTCGGTGGCTCGCGCGGCCCAGATGCAAATGGGCAGGTTCAGCGCGAGCACGAGCGGCAGGATCCCGCAGAGCGCCCAGAACGGTGCGGAGTGCATGTCGCGATCGACGAGGAACAGCGAGGCGGCGAAGAGGACGAGCGGGAGGATCATGGCGGGCAGGGTCTGCATGGCATACGAGCGCTCGCGCAGCGTCGACAGGCGAGCGAACTCGAATCCGGCGCGCTCGTCGGCGTCCGTGCAGACCCGAGCGAACCAGCGCGTCGGTCGACCGGCGCGAAACGGCGCGGGGACGTGCGACTCGGTTTGCGGGGATGCCGTCGCCGCGACGAACCGCCGATTCGCGAGCGCGAGCGCGAGTCCGAACAGCGCGATGGGGGCCGCGAACGTGAGCGTCGTCCGTAGCGACGCCCACGGCACGAGTTCGTCGCCGCACCACGCTGCGAACCCAGCCGGCCAGCACGGCGGGACCACGAGTACGACCCAGTGCGGCATCGACTCACTGGACGTCGGCAACATCCGAGGCAGGATCTGCCACAGCAGCGGGAACGCGATCGCCGCGGCGAATTGACAACGCAAGGCCCAGATGCGGAAGCGATCGCCAGGCACGATGCGCGCGAGCGCGAGGAACACGAGCAGCAACACCAGTACCGCGCAGACGCTTGCGCTCGCTGTCGCGATGATTCCGATCGGCAAGAACGGCCACACGCCATGGCAGAACGAGCCGACGACCAGGGGCATCGCGACGATCGTGGTCACGGTCGCCGCCGCGTACGTCGCGAGGAAGATCAACCGCGCCGCGAGCACCGTGCGATCGCCGATCGGCGTCGGGGCGATCACCGACTCCGCCGAGCCGTCCAGCAGCACGTCGAGCCATGCGCCGAGCAACATCATCGGAACCGCGACCCAGAGCGCGCCGGCGATCACGCCGACGGCCATGCCCGGCGTCGGAACCGTGACGACCACGATCGTCGTGAACAGCCCGAACGTCGCGGAGCCGACCAGCATCCGGCCGAGGTCGACGCCGGTTCGTCCTTCGGCGAGGGACCGCGTCGCGCGCGCATCCAGCGCGAAGCGGAGTTCGAGCAACGCCATGAGCTTCTGCGGCTCGATGCGGAACGCGCGCAAGAGCGGAGCGATGCGACGCAGCCCCGCGAGAGCGAGCCGCGCGACCCATGGCGGTTGCGCAGCTCCCGCGACGTCACGCTTCGATCGCCGGACGATCGTGCCGCGCTCCTTCACGGCGCAGTCTCGCGCAGGACCGACACGATGCGACGCGCTTGCTCGGCCTCGCCGCCGCCGCCGGTCAGTTGCGAGAACACGGCTTCGAGCCGCGTCTCGTCCGCGCGCTGCGCGAGTTCGGCGAACGTGCCCTGCGCGACGATGGCGCCGCGTGTGATCAACACGATGCGGTCGCAGACGCGCTCGACGACGTCCATCACGTGCGAGCAGTAGAACACCGCCTTGCCCGCGTCGGCGAGTTGGCGGATCAGCTCCTTCGCGAGGATCACCGCATTGACGTCGAGTCCCGACAGCGGTTCGTCGAGGAACAGCACCGCGGGGTCGTGCAGCAGGGCGGTGCAAAACAGCACCTTCTGCTTCATGCCCTTCGACAGGCTGCCGATGCGCAGGCGCGCGCGGTCGTGCAGGCCGAAGGCTTCGAGCAACGCGAATCCACGGTCGTGTGCGTGTCGCTCGTCGAGGTCGTGCATGCGCTCGACGAACGTCAGGAGTTCGAGTGGCGTCAGTGCGTCGTAGAGCTGCGCCTGCTCCGGCACGTACCCGATGCGGCGCTTCACTTCGATCGGTGCGGTGCGCACGTCGAAGCCCGCCACGCGCGCCTCACCGTCGAACGACGGCAGCAGGCCCGTGAGGATCTTCACGGTCGTGCTCTTGCCGGAACCGTTCGGGCCGATGTAGCCGAGCACCTCGCCGGGGTGGACCACGAGGTCGATGCCCGCGAGCGCGGCGAAGCCGTCGTAGTTCTTGGCGAGCCCGTGGGTTTCGACGACGGGGGTCGTGGTCATGGGGAGATCGTAGGGGAGCGCGGTGGATCCGTGCGAGTTCGAGTTCCGCGGATCGACTCGGCGTTCGCCACGACCTGCGACGCACTGTCCGGTGACCCGACGCACGCGACCGACGGATCTGCGCGTACGCTGCGCGACCGATAGGGGACCACGATGAGTCCGACCTCGACGCCGAAGCCCGTGTTCCTGAGTGCGCGCTGGTGCGACCTGTTGCTGTTGCAGTACCCGGTCGACGATCGCGTGCTCGCGCCGCTCGTGCCGCGCGGGGTCGAACTCGATCCGTGGCAAGGTCGACACGTCGTCAGCTTGGTCGCCTTCCGCTTCCTGAACACGCGGTTGAAGGGCGTCGCCATCCCGTTCCACGTCGACTTCGACGAGATCAACCTGCGCTTCTACGTGCGTCGCGTCGTCGATGGCGCGTTGCGACGCGGCGTCGTATTCGTCAAGGAGATCGTGCCGCGGCGCGCGATCGCGACCGTGGCGCGCTTCGTCTACGACGAGCCCTACGTCACTTTGCCGACGCGCCATCGCGTCTTGCCCGCCGGCGTCGAGTACGGCTGGAAGCACCGCGGGCGCTGGGATCGCGTCACGGGCGCGCGTCGCGGCGAGCCGACGCTCGTCGTCGACGACACCGAGCCGGCGTTCATCACCGAGCACTATTGGGGCTACACGCGCCGGCGCGACGGCAGCACGTCGGAGTACCAGGTCGAGCACCCTCGTTGGCGCACGTGGGAGGCGCACGACGTCACGGTCGACGTCGACGCGAGTGCGCTCTACGGGCGTGAATTCGGCGCCGCACTGGCCGGCCCGCCGAGTTCCGCGTTGATCGCCGAAGGCTCGGACGTCCTCGTGCGCGAGGGCACGCGCATCGCGTGACGGCAGTGGCGATCGAGCGCGATCAACGGCGCAAGCGCGCCGCGCTCGTCGCCAAGCGTTCTGCGCACGTGTCGATCGCGCTGGCCGAGCCGAAGCGTTCGATCAAGCGCGAGCGCTGCAGGCGCAGCCCGAGCACGCGACGCAACCACGCCGCGAACCGAGCGAAGTCGAGTCCATACCACTTCGCGAAGTAGGTGGTCTCGGCCTCGAGGAAGAGCAGGTAGCGCGCGAGATCCTCGGCCTGCGGCGACGATTCGCGCGTGGCGCGCGAGCCCTTCGTCGCGGCTTCGGTCGCGATGGCCGTAGGTACCAGAGCGAGGGCTCCCACCGGCGTCCGCGAGCCTTCGACACAGATCGGCGTCCTCGAAGTACACGAAGAAGCGTGGGTCGAAGCCGCCGACGGCCTCGTACGCACTGCGCCGAACGAGCATGCACGAGCCTTCGAGGTATGCGTCCCGCACCGGCGTGTTCGACGGCGTGTGGGCCGATGTATCGAGTCGGCGTTGACGCAGTCGTCGTGATCCGGTCAGGAAGCTCCACGCGTCGGCACGCGCGTACGCGGGCCGCGCGGGCACGCGCGTCGAACCCTCGGCGCCACGCACGAGCGGCGTGACTGCGGCGAGCCGCGGGTCCTGCGCGAGCGCAGCGACCAGTGCGGCGAGCGCGGCCGGCTCGATGACGACGTCGGGGTTCAGGAACAGCAGGTGCTCGGAGCGTTCGCGCAATGCGGCGATCGCGTCGACGCAGCCCTGCGCGAATCCGCTGTTCGTCGCGTTGCGCACGAGCGTCGCGCCGCGCACTCGATCTGGCGTGCCGTCGTCGGAAGCTTGATCGACGACGACGCATTCGACGTCGACCAGGTCGCTCGCCTTCAGCGCCTCGATGCCGGCGCACCACGCGTCGATGACGGCGGCGCTGTCGTGCGTGACGGTGAGGACGGCGACACGGCTCATCGAGCGCTCCACGACCTCACACCGATTGAACGATCCGACGACCTTCGAACGGCGGTCCGGCCCTCAAGCCGATCGCGGCTCCGGGGCGGACGCGACGTCGACACCGTCGTTCCGCGAGTACATCCACGCCGCGATTCCAGCGAGGACCAGACAGCCGATCCACACCATGTTCGCGCCGAAGCGTTCGTAGACGCGCGGCCCGAGCCCGGCGCCGACCGGCAGCGCGAGGCCGAACGTGAACACGTAGAGGCTCATCGTGCGCCCCGATCGCCCGGGTGGAGCCAACGACGCCACCAACGCCGATTGGGTCGGGAAGCACAGCATCTCGCCGACCGACCAGATCGCGGTCGCGGCCAGCAGGCCGATCGGTCCGTGCGCGAACGCGTAGCTCGCGAAGCCGAGACCGATGAACGCCGTCGACAGCGTCAGCGTGCGTCGCGTCGGCCAATGCGCGGTGGCGTGATTCAAGGGGATCTCGACCAGCACGATCAGCAGGGTGTTCGCGGCGACCACGAACCCGAACCACGGTTTCGCGAGGCCGAGGTCGCGCGTGATGAACAGCGGCAACGTCGAGTCGATCTGGAAGAACACCAGGGCCGTGAAGAACGCGGCGATCAGCACGATCACGAGTCGGCGATCGCGGGCCGGACGCGCGTCGACGCCGGCATTCGTCGTCGGTGGCTTGGCTTGGCGCGGGATCGGCACGCGCGTGAACAACAACGCGGCCAATGCGGCCATGCTGGCGTTGACGGCGAACACCGCGTCGAAGTGCCACTGCGCGAGGAACGAACCCGACAGCGGCCCGATGCTCATGCCGAGGTTCACGGCGGTGCGCGCGAACGCGAACGACAACGCGCGATGCTGCGGCGGAGCGAGGAGGTCGATCGCGGCGAAGCTCGCGGGCCGGAACCCCTCGCCGCAGATGGCCCACAGTGCCACGACGAGCATGAGCCACGCCGTTCCGTGCACGAATGGCAGCACGAACAACGCGGCTGCCATGCCGAGCAGCGACCCGATCATCACGGGACGGACGCCGATGCGGTCGCAGACGAAGCCGGAACCGAGCGAGCCGATCAACGCGAACGCGCCGTACGCGATCATCACGTTCGACGCTTCGTCGGTGTCGAACCCGCGCCGCTCCGTGAGCCACAGCACGAGCAGCGGCAGCGCCATCGTGCCGGCGCGATTCACCAGGATCGCGATGCAGAGCATCCACAGCGGACGCGGAAGTCGAGCGAGTTCACGGAAGGAGCGCATGGCCGGATCGTTCGGTCGGTGACCAGGAGGGAGCGCAGACGGTAGCGAGGCGACCCCCCGCGCCGTGCATCCCTCGGCGCCGACTCGAGGGCGAGTGACAGTCCCGTGACGGGACCGCAGGCTTTGCTCAGTAAAGTCCTTCGCATCCAGTCCGGAGGTCCCCATGTCCGACGTCGTCGTCCTCGAGTCCGAACCGCCGCGCCCGCCCACGCCCGAGGTCGCCTCCAGCGAGAGAGGGACCGGTTGGCTGACGCTGTTCGGTGTCGTGTTGCCCGCGATCACGTTCGGGGTGGAACTCACCACGGGCATGTGCGCCGACGAGTTCTTCGACCCGCTACGGACGTGGATCCACGTGTTGGGTGTGGCCTTGGTTCCCGCGGTCGCGCTGGTCGTCGCATCGGGACTGCCGAGCTCCCGCGTCACCAGGCGCCGTCTGCATGCGGCGGCGTACGCGATGTTCGGTGCGAACCTCTACTTCGCCGCGTACTTCGTGCCGATCGCTCCGCTCGGCGTGGTTGCGCTGCTGGCGCTCGGGCTCGGTCTGCTGCCCCTCACGCCGCTGTTGGCATTGATCGGGACCCGCATCGTCCTGAAGCGGTTGCATGACGCGGATCCGGGGTTCCCGATCGGCGCACGCGTGGCGTGGTGCGTCGGCGCGGTGGTGCTGCTGATCTGCCCGGACCCGGTCGGTACGTGGACGCGCGTGCGCCTGGCCGCGGCCTTGCATGGCGGGCCCGTCGCGCGTGCGACCGCGATCGACGAGTTGCGCCAGCATTCGAGCGCCGACGTCGCGCAACGGGTCCTGGCGGAGGGACTGCGACCGCCGACCGACCCGATCGCGTACTGCCTGACCGCGGACCTGTCCGAACCGACGACGACCCCGCGATCGGTCCTCTATCAAGCGTTCGGCGTGGAGGTCGACGCCCGCAGGCCGGCGCGTTGGTTCGGATCACGCCGAGGGTTCGCGTGGGAAAGGGAGTCCGAGCCCACGCCGACTCGCGATGGCTTCGCATCGCGGCGCGACGCGCCACGATTGGCCGAGTCGACGTACGAGGTCCGCTGCGACGCCGTCGCCGCGACCATCGAGACCGCGTGGGAACTCGTGTTCGCCAATCCGAATCCACTGCCGGCCGAAGCGATCGGTTCGATCCTGCTTCCAGTCGGTGCCGTGGCCTCCGGACTGACCCTGTGGGTCGACGGTGAGCCGCGGGAAGCGGCGTTCTCGACGCGCCAGAACGTGCAGCGGGCCTACGACACGATCGTGTTGCAACGTCGTGACCCGGCGCTGGTCGTGACGCAAGGCGTCCGTCGCGTCCGCCTGTCGTGCTTCCCGATCCCGGCGCAGGGGACCATGCGGCTGCGGCTGCGCTTCATCGGCGCGCTCGCGGCCGCCGCCGACGGCACGGCGTCGATCGAGCTGCCGTGCTTCGAGTCCGGCACCTTCGCGCACGCCGTTCCGGAACGGTCGCCGCTGCGTCATCGCATCGACGTGCTCGGGGGACTCGAGGTCGCGCCGATGCTCGCTGGTTTGGAAGTGCACGCCTCCGACCACGTCGGCGGCAGCGTGACCCAGGACGAACTCGCGCGTCATCTCCGCGTCGCGAGCACCCGCGTGCCGGAGCCCACGCGACCGCGGTTGTGGGAGGGAACCGATGGCGCGACGAGAAGCGCGCAGCCGGTGCCGGCGCGGAACGCCACGGCGTCGGCGCTGGTCGTGGTCGTCGACGGGTCGGCGTCGATGCAGCGCGAGGCGCAATGGATCGCGAACGCGCTCGAACGCGTCGATCCGACGGCGGACCTCGCCGTCGTGTTCGCAGGGGATCGCGCCGAACTGCTGACGACCGGCGGTCTCGCGCCGGCGTTGCCCGAGCGCGTGCGCGAAGCCACGGCGCGCCTGCGCGCGACCGCCTGCGTCGGCGGCCGCGACAACGCCGCGGCGTTGTCGCTCGCCGTGGATCTGGTGCGTGAGCGGCCCGACGCGACCATCGTCTGGGTGCATGCGCCGCAGCCGATCGATCTCGACGGAAGCCCTCGGTTGCGGATCGCGCTCGAACTCGCGAACGCGCCGCTGCGCGTCGTGTCGATCGCGACGGTCGCGCGTTTCGACGCCGTGCGAGTGCAGCTCGAGGGCGCTGGCGTGGCGGTCGACGAGCGTGTCGCCGCGAACGTCGGTGACGCGGCGACGCTCGCGCTGAGCGAGGCGCGCGGCGCCCCGGTGCCGACGCGCTTCGCCTGCAGCCGCGCGAACGCCGCGGCACTCGCCGCGGGGTTGCGGCTGGAGCGGAGCGTCGACGTCTGGAACCGGCTCGCGACGTACGACGAGATCATGCGCCTGCTCGAACTCGATTCTGCCGACGCGATCGCGAGCGCGCAGGAGCTGGCCGCGAAGGCGCGCCTGGTGACGCCGGTCTCGGGTGCGGTCGTGCTCGAGCGCGACGAGCAGTACGCGCAGTTCGGCATGGAAGCTCCGGGCTCCGAGCACGGCGAATTCTCGGCCGCGCCCGAGCCGGAGACGTACGCGATGATCGCGCTCGCGGGCCTCGTGTTCTTGTTCGTGCGTGCGCGCCGCGGCGGTGGAACGTGAGGCGCGCCTGGCCGTGGATCCTGCTCGCGCTGGCGGCGTGGCCGACGCTCGCGTGGTACGCGCACCGCATGTTCGAGGGCGTCGGGGACGATCGTTGCGGCCTGGTCGCGCTCGGTCTGGCGATCGGGTTCGCGCTTACCGAGCCGATGTCGCCGGCGCGAGCGCCGCGATCCCCCGCCGTCGCGGCCGCGGTGCTCGGGTATGCGATCGTCGCTCGCATCGCTCCGCCGCTGGTCGCGGCCGGTGCGCTGGTGGTCGTGGTCGTGCTGCTCGCGCGGGCGCAGGGCCTCGCGGTCGCGCGGCGGCCGGCGTGGATCGGACTGTGCGCGTTGGCTCTGCCGATCCTGGCGTCGCTGCAGTTCTATTGCGGCTACCCGATCCGCGCCTGTGTGAGCACGATCGCCGCGTGGTTGATGACGGTGGCCGGAGTCGACGCCGTCGCCGACGGGACGGTGATCGCGCTGCGCGGGACGCGCGTGCTCGTCGACGAGCCGTGCTCCGGCGTGAAGACGCTGTGGACATCGGCGTTGTTCACGAGCGCGTTGGCGCTGCGTTGCCGCCTCGAAGGTCGAACGGCCGTCGTGTTCGCGTTGCTCGCGGCCGCGTGTGCGACGATCGCGACGATCGCGCGCACCGTGGTCTTGACGCTGCTCGAGAGCGGTGCCGAGCCGGTGCCGTCCGCACTGCATCAGGGCATCGGCGGCGCGGTGTTCCTCGGCTTCGCAGCGTTGCTCGCGTGGGTCGCCACGCGTTCGCGTCGGAGGCTCGCATGAGAGCGTTCGCTTGGAGTTGCGTCGTGGCGGCGATCTTGCCACTCCTTCCGCGCACGGCCGCGGAGCGCCCGGTGGCCGTGGCCGCGGAGGACGTGGAGTGGCCGACGACGTTCGACGACGTCGCGCTCGAGCCCTTGCGTCTCAGCGCATCCGAAGCCGAGTTCTCGGCGGACTTCCCCGGCGCGATCGCGCGCTTCGCCGCCGGCGACCGCGAGATCGTCGTGCGGACCGTGACCGAAGCGACGCGCCGCCTGCATCCCGCCGCCGATTGCCTGCGCGCGACCGGCTACGACGTGACCGCGACCGGTCCGGTCGTGGACGAGCGTGGCCGGTTGTGGGCGAGTTCGATCGCGCGCAAGGGCGATCGATCGTGGCGCGTCCGTGAACGCATCGTCGACCAGGGTTCGGCGCAGGTGTTCACCGACGCGTCGTCGTGGTGGTGGGCCGCGGTCCTCGAGCGTTCGGTCGGGCCATGGTGGGCTTGGACCGTGTTGGAGCCGAATCCCGCCGATCGATGATCCGCGCGCGGAGTTCGGCGACGGGCTGCTACCCTGTCGCGCCGATGATCCGCGACCTCGCCGCGCACGAAGGACCACTGCCCGAGTACGACGTTTGCATCGTCGGTTCGGGTCCCGCCGGCACGACGGTCGCCGTCGAGTTGGCGGACAGCGGCTTGCGCGTCGCCGTGCTCGAATCGGGCACGCAGAAGACCAGCGCCCGGGGCGATCGGCTGCGGCGCGTCGACAGCGTCGGGATCACGATCAAGGACTACTCGCGCGAGCGCGTGCTCGGCGGTGCGTCGTCGACGTGGGCCGGCCTCTCGAGCCCGCTCGACCCGATCGACTTCGAACGGCGCCCGTGGCTGGCCGCGCCGGGTTGGCCGTTCGCGCGCGCGGAACTCGAGCCGTACTACGAAGCCGCAGCCGCGCGGTACCGCTTTCCGCCGCGGTCGTGTTTCGCACCCGACGGCTTCGCGCGCTTGCGCGCGAAGAGTCCGTTGCAGCCGGCCTTCGAACGGCTCGACGAGAAGGTCTTCCTCGCGCGTGCGACACCCCAGCATTTCGGCCGCGAGCATCGCGCGGTGTACGAGCGTGAACTCGTCGACTTGTGGGTCGACGCGACCGTGTTGCGCCTCGAAGCGAACGGTGCCGGCTCGCACGTCGATGCCGTCTCGGTGCGTACCTCGAATGGTCGGACCGAACGACTGCGTGCGCGATCGTTCGTCCTCGCCTGCGGCGGCATCGAGAACGCGAGGCTGTTGTTGCTGTCTCGCGCCGCCGACGGGCGCGCGCTCGGCAACACGAACGATCAAGTCGGCCGCTGGTTCATGAACCACCCGAAGAACTACTTCGGCGTGCTGCGCCTCGCGAACCCGGTCGAGGCCGCGCCGTACTGGTTCGGCTGCCTCCACGATGGGTTCGCCGGCTATGGCGGTTTGCGTCTGACCGAGGACGAGCAGCGGCGGCGTCGCGTGCTGAACAGCTACGTCCGCTTCGAACCGTTGTTCCCGTGGTCCGACAATCGCGGCGTCGAGGCGTTCATCCTGCTGGTGAAGCGCGCGACCTTCGTGCTGCGCAGCTTCACGCGCACCAAGGCCGGCGAAGTCATCGAGCTGCGCGACTACGCGGAGACCGGCGACGACTCCACGCTGCAGAACGAACGCAAGGGCATCGTGGGTTGGCTCGGAGTGATCGGGCTCGTGCTGATCAATCTGCATCGCGTGGCGCAGTACGTGTTCTTCCGCTTGGTGAAAGCGGTGCGGCCGAAGATCCGGCGCGTGCGACTGCGCAACTTCATGGAGATGGAGCCGCGCGCCGAGCATCGCGTCACGCTCGCGGGCGAGCGCGACGAGGACGGCAAAGAACTGCCGCGGGTCACGCATGCTCCGACCGAGCTCGATCGCCGCTCGTTGATCGAGTTGCACACGACGTTGCGCGCGGAGTTCGAACGCACGGGGCTCGGGCGGCTCGAAGGCGAACTCGAGCGCGCCGAGCCCTGGCCGATCGACCAGGACGCATCGCACCATTTGGGCGCGACGCGCATGGGCAACGATCCGGCGACGTCGGTCGTCGATGCCGATCTGAAAGTGCACGGCGTCGACAATCTGTTCTGCGCCGGCGGTTCGGTGTTCCCGACCAGTGGTTGCGCCAATCCCACGTTCACGATCGTGGCGTTGTCGATCCGTCTCGCGCGGCATCTGCGCGAGCGATCGACGCATCCCAAGGACGAGGAGTCGCGATGAGCGCGCGCGGAGTGTGGATCATCGGTGCCGGCAAGCGCGTCCTCGAGACCGCGTATCCGGCGTTCTTGCGCGCACCTCGCGAGTGCTCGGTGCTCGGCGTGTTCGCGCGGAACGCGCGCGAGCTGACGATCGTGGGTCAGTCCGTGCGCGTCGAGGATTCGGCGCAGATGAGCGCGAGCCGACTGCGCGACGTCGACTTGGTCTATGTCGCCGTTGGCAAGGCGGCGCTCCCGGTCGTGCTCGGTGCGTTGTCGCGCTTCGACCTGAGTCGCGTGGACCTGCTGATCGACACGCCGGTGCTGCTGCCGAAGCAGTTCCGCCACGTCGCGCGCTTCGCGGCGTTCCGCAATGCGTGGGTCGCTGAGGACTGCATCGAATTGCCGTGGTACGACACCGTCGCTCGAGCGCGCGAGGCAGGTCTGCTCGGCGCGTTGCGCGAAGCGCGCTTCGAACGCTCCGCGTATCGCTACCACGCGTTCGCGATGGTGAAGGCCGTGTTCGGCGCCGATCGGATCGAGCGCGCGACGCGATCGCGCGTGGGAGTCGACGAGATCCGCACCCTCGAACTCGGTGCCGATCGACGTGCCGTCGTCGTCGAGCCGCGCGACTACGCGGTCGGCTCGTTCGCGTTGCGCGGTGAGCGTGCGTCGGTGACCGATGGGGACGCGGTCGACGGCGCGCTGCGGATCGTGACGTCGCGCTCGAGGGATGGCCGCGCCGACGGATTCCGCATCGGCGACGTCGCCACTCAACTGGACGACGACGAGCGTGCCCTGCTGACGATGTCGGCCGCAGCACGCGTGACCGGCAACATGGAAGATTGGAAGCGCGTCGGCTTCCTCCGGTTGTTGCGGCGGATCCACGCCGGCAGCGGTGCCTATCCGATCGAGCAGGGACTCGACGACTCGTTCCTCGACTTCCGCCTGGACAAGTTCGGCAGCGCGCGAGCTGGCGATTGGCACGATTGGCGGTCGAAGCTCGGAAGATCGTTGTGGTCGGTGCTGTCGCGCGCGTCGCGCGGCTGATTCGGACGGCGCAGGAGAACGACGATGGGAATGGCCGCTTGGATCGTGTCCGCGTGCGCGTTGGTCGCGCAAGGCGAGCCCGAGGATCCGCTGGCCGCGTTCGGCGCGGACCTCGCGCAGGCGCGGGAGGACTACGCGGCGACGCTCGAGTCGAACGCGCGGTTGTTGCTCGAAGGACGCATGAAGGACGCCACCGCGGCGCTGCAAGACGTCGTCCCACGCGAGCGGCGGACCGCGGCGCACGCGTTCCTGCTCGGCAACGTGCTGTTCGACATGGAGCCCGAGGTCGCGATGGGGCTGCACGAAGAGGCGTACGCGAAGGCGCCGGGGATCGGGCTCGTCGCGTTCGAATGGGCGGTCGAGCTGCATCGCGCCGGCCGGATCGCGGAAGCCGAGCGGATCTACGGCTTCCTGATGAAGGACGACGCGTTGACGGCCACGCATTCCGTCGTCGCCGCGCTGCGCGCCGAGTGCCTGCTGCGCCTCGATCGGGCGCGCGAAGCCCTCGCGTCGTGGCGCAACGTCGACTGGACGTCGCGTGAGATGGCGTCGCGCGTCGAAGAGGCCGCGTGCTGGATCCATCGCGGAGAGTCGCCGTTCGCGCGACGCGACGCGTTGCTCGCCGGAGTGGACGCCGGTGACGTCGAAGCGGCCGAGGAGCTGATCCTGCTCGACCTCGACTTCGCGCGCGATTGGTGGAACGGCGGCATCCACGTCGAGTACCTCGAAGCCGACCTCGAGCGGATGCGCGCCAAGTTGCCGGCGGACGACGTGCGAGTGCGCGAGGCGTTCGAGTTCGTCCGCCTGCGCCGCGAGCGCGAGCGCGACTTCGGCGAACGGCTGCGGAACCCGAAAGCGCCGCCGGCGTCGGACGAGACGCGGCAGCGACTCACGGCGCTCGGATTGATCGGCGACGCCGCGCGATTGCCGGCGAGTCCTCGGCTCACCGGGGAGTGGATGCGCCTGCTCGTCGACGCGCAGTGGGTCGAAGCGCCGGGCTTGCTCGAGCGCTTCGAAGCCGCGCTGACGGCGCGCGGCGAGGCCGGGGACGTGGTCGCGCTCGAGTCCCTCGCGGCATTGGTTGCGATGACCGACGCATCCCGCCTCCCGGCGATCGATCGGCTCGGCCTCGAGCGCACCGACTCGCCTCGTTTCGCCGGGTCGTTGCTGCAAGCGAAGGTCGAGACGATCCGCAGCGACGATCCGGACCTTGCCGTCGCGCTGTCGAAGTTCCCCGACGATCCACGGATCACGCGGTTCGCGGCCGTCGCGGCGCAGAACTCCGGAGAGCCGGCAGCGAAGCCCGTCGCGGCACACGTGGCGGCGAGCTTCCGGCGACCGTTCTCGGCGGGTCAGATGGACAGCCTCTTCAATCTGCTCGAGAAGGAACTGGGGTCGAAGTAGCGCGGCACGTCGTGTGCAGGCTCGGCGGATCTCGAACTGGACCTCGATCGAATCGGAGGATCGACATGGCGACGGGTATGCGTTGGGTGAAGGAAGATCCGGCTCGTTGGGACGAAGGGAAGCGCCGGATCGTCGGCGATGCGCCGGTCGGCACGTTCGATCGACGGTTCAAGGAACTGAAGGTCGGCGACCTCGTGCCCGGCGCGTGGTGGCACGTCGAGGCCGACGGCAAGATCGTCGGCTACGGCTGGCTCGACGTCGTTTGGGGCGAAGGCGAGATCTTGCTCGCGACGGCGCGCGATTGCCGCGATCAGGGTGCGGGGACGTTCATCCTCGAGCACCTCACGGCGGAAGCCCGGGCTCGTGGTTTGAACTACATCTACAACGTCGTGCGCCCGTCTCATCCGCAACGAGAGGCCGTGGCTCGTTGGCTGGAGAAGCGTGGCTTCAAGGCCTCCGAGGACGGCAGCCTGCTGCGCGCCGTGACCAAGCCGGCCTGACGGGAACCGCGTCCTGGCATCCGCTCGCCGCGAGGGTCGATGCGTCTCGACGCTCGCCGCGGCAGGAGGCAGGCGGTAAACCGTCGGCGCACGCCCGCGGCGGTTTCCCCTGGCACGACCTCGTTCGAGCTGCCGTTCGATGGGGGTGACCCCCGACCGCTCTCTCGAAGGAGGATCGCGTGAAGAACTCGTTGACGACCATGGCGTCGTGTCTGGCTCTGGGCGTGCTCGCCGCCACCGCATCGGCGTCGGACCGTGATTACTACCTGTCCGCGCCGTCGGTCGGCGCGATCGTGCGCCTCGACGCCGACACGCTGACGGCGACGAACTGGGCCACGCCGATGTTGATCCCGCATTACGGCACGTTCCTGCCGGACGGGTATCTCTACATGCCGGACCGCGGCTGGCCGGCGATGATGAAGATCGATCCGAACGGCCAGGTCACGGCGTTGTCCGCCGGTGGCTTGTTCGAGATGCCGGTCACCTGCATCCCGGCGCGCGACGGCTCGGGTTTCATCATGTCCGACATGAAGGGCAACAAGCTCATCCACGTCGCGATGGACGGCACGCAGACGCTGCTCGTCGACGACGCGATGTCGAACGACCTGCTCGATTGGCCCGATGGCTTGGCTTACGACGACGCGGGCAACCTCTACGTCGCGAACCTCAACGGCAACACGATCATCAAGTACGACGCGCAGTGGAACGCTTCGCTGTTCTCGACGTCGCCGCTGATCGATCAGCCCGGCGGCCTCGTGATCGACGGCTCGGGCAACATGTTCTGCGCGATGTACAACGGCAACCGCATCGTGCGCTTCCGCCTCGACACGGCCGAGGCCGAACTCTTCGCCGAGCAACCCGGCGTGCTCGTCCACCCGAGCGACCTCAAGCTCTCGCGCGACGGAGCGCTGCTGACGTGCGGCCGCAACGGCGGTGTGTTCTCGATCGACGCGACCGGCCAGGTCACGACGATCTACCAGGACTTCGCACTCGGTGAACTCGTCGGCATCGCGGTGCCACAAGACGCGGTGCCGTGCTCCGGCACGTTCACGAAGTACGGAACCGGCATGGCCGGCAGCGGCGGCTTCGAGCCGCAGTTGCGCGGCCTGTTCTCCCCGTGTCCGGGAGCGGCGGCGGCACTCGAGTTCCGCGATTTTCTCGGCGGTGCGCCGACCATCTTGTTCCTCGGCACGCAGAAGGGCTCGGTTCCTCTCGCGGGAGGAACGCTGCTGATCGACCTGAACTCGCCGTGGGTCGTCGTGCCGTTCACGATGCCGGGCGCGGGTGCCGGAGCGGGCGACTTCGTCCTGCCGTTCACCGTGCCCGACAACGCGAACCTGAGCGGAATCGAGTTCGACTACCACGCAGTCCAAGCCGACCCCGCCGGTCCGCAAGGCGCGGTGTTCTCGAACGGACTCTGCGAGATCATCGGCACCTGACCGAACCGAGAGCTCGTACCGAGAAGGAACGTCCTGGGCACCCGAACGAGGAGTGCCCAGGACGTTCGCGTTCGGGGAGACCCGATGGGAGAAGAGGAGACCCGGCAACCGCGCACCGAGCCCGAACGCGATCACCGGCGACCACCGCGTCCGGTCACGGGGACAGATCAGGGACGGGTGCGCCTCCGTCCCCGTCCGTTCCAGACGCTGAACGCGCCGAGGGGACAGATCGGGGACAGACCCGCCTCCGTCCCCGTGGCCCGTGACTTCCGGGTCGTACCGAGAACCGTCACGCTTCCCTCGGTTTCAGGCCGCACGCTCGTTCAAGACCACTCCGCAGCCAAGGGACGTCGGGACCTGCTCTCGCAGCGGCCGTTCAGCAGCCCGCCCGAGCTGTGGCGATCCGCTGTACATCTCCCGTCAATCACGCACCTGGATCCGAATGGACAGGGATCGTTATTCGCGAACGGAGCAAGCCACCCCTGCGGCTTTGAACGGCCGCTGCGAGAGCAGGTCCCGACGTCCCTTCGCGTGAAGTCTCGCGATCGGCCCAAGGGCGCGGGGGTTTCCAAAGGGGGGCTTCGCTCGTTTGTGAAGCCCCCCTTTGGTCGTTCGACCGCGAAGCGGTCGAACGAGGGTGCGGGGGAACTCCGTTCCCCCGCCTTCGCCTTCGGCGTCAAGCGAAGCGGTACGGCCAACGGCCTCTGTGTGACGGGGCCCGGGGCCTTCGGCCCCGGCTCGCATCGACGCCCGAGCCGGCGTCGGGCCATGCGGCCCGAGCACGCCGTCATTTCCTCGGATAACCCCAACTCTTCGCCGGTCGCGCTCGTGCGCGATCCACGGAGTTCGCCGTGGGCTTCGTCGCGCCGCGCCCGATCAGATCGAGCAGGTCGGACACCGTCACGATCCCGCACAGCTTGTCGCCGTTCGCGACGAGCAGCGAGCCGATGTTCTGGTTGCGCATCTTGTTCGCGGCTTCGCGCACCGTGGTGCGTGGAGTCACCGTCGCCACGTGGCGCGACATCAAATCGAGCACGCGCTTCTCGCGCCGCACCGCGCTGCCGCGCGGGCCGCCGAGGTCGCGCTCACTGACCACTCCGACCAAGCGCCCGCGCTCGGTGACGGCGAGGTGGTGGATTTCGCGTTCCTTCATCACGTCGAACGCATAGTCGGCCGGATCGAGCGCGTCGATCGTGATCACGTGTTCACTCATGATGTCCGCGATGCGCATGGGGACCTCCCGGTCTAGCGAATCCCATGAGGGTCCAAGTCGAGCGCTTGCCCTGAACGCGATGGGTGCAAGTCGCGTGCCCTGCGGGGTCGGCCGCGTCCGACTGCGCGCGCCGCCGCGGCCGGATCGAATTCGCGCGAGGACCTCGTGCGTGGTGAGGAGGATCCCGCGGTCGGGAGTCCCAAAGCGCGAGAGTTCCCGCACGAATCGTCGCGATCGAGCGTGCACGCCGTGGTCCGCGGCTTGCTTCAGCGCGGTGCTCGCTAAAACCGACGACATTGTCCGAAATAGGGGTTACACTCGCGCGCCCCTCTCGAACGCGGCACACAGGTGGAGACGACGATGATCCGCGACCCGGCCAAGAACCCCGCCTTCCTCAAGCTCGACCTGTACTGCAAAGGCATGCGCCTCGGCGACTCGTGCCTGATCGAGGACGACGGCGGTCGCCCGATCCTGCGCACGCGCGCAGGGCTCGGTTCCGGCCTCGAAGCCGTGCTGCCCGGCGATCTGTGGACGAACATCCCCGTCGCGGAACCGTTCGCGCAGCAGTCGCCGTACGTGCTCGAGCGCGTCGACGGCGACTACGTCATCCATCGCGATGGCAAGCCGGTCGCGCCGATCACGCTCGCGCCTTTGCCGAACTGGTACGAGCGCCGCACGACCAGCGGCAAGCCGATGCGCACCGTCGGCACGCTGCAAGGCACGTACCTCGGCGTCTATCCCGCGAAAGTTTGCGAGTACTGGGTCAAGGGCTCGGAGCGACCCGAGCGCACGAACTGCAAATTCTGCTCGGTCGGTCTGAACCTCGGCATCGACGACGCCGACGGCAAGGCCGTCGACGAAGTCGTCGAGGTCGCGCGCGCCGCGTGGCTCGAATCGGGCATCACGTACGTCGACTTCAACACCGGCCACTACGAAGGCCACACGTACCTCGACTTCCTCGAGCCGTACATCCGCGCGATCAAGCAGGAGACCGGCCTGCTGATCGGAGTGCAGACGCCGCCGCACCCGGACCTCACGCGCTACGACCGCTTGAAGGCGATGGGCGTCAATCGCGTGTCGTTCTGCTTCGAGATCTTCGATCCGCAGCGCTTCGTCGAAGTCTGCCCCGGCAAGCACGAGGCCTACGGACTCGACACGTATCTGAAGGCCGTCGAGTACTGCGCGAGCCTGTCCGACTTCACCAAGCTGTCGGGCGAGCCTTGGGTCGCGAACGGCGAAATCATCGCGGGTCTCGAGCCGAAGGAGTCGTCGATCGCCGCGATCGATTGGCTGACGGAGCGCGGCGCGATCCCGACCGTCTGCGTGTTCCGGCCGCTGAAGAACACCGACTACGAACACCTGCCGCCGCCCGACATCGACGAAGTGCTGCCCGTCTATCAGCGGCTCTACCAGAAGTGCATGGAGCACGATCTCCCGATCGGCTTGGCTCCGAACATCCACGTCAGCCTGGTCATGCTGCCCGAGGAAGCGCGCATGCTCCAAGACGACCCCAATCGCTTCCGCTTCAAGGAGTGGAAGCTCGCCGCGAAGCGTCAGGCGTTCCGTGCGAAGTTCGCGCTCGAGCAACGCGCGAAGCGTCGCGCGTTCGCGGCTGCGCACGCATGACGGCCAGACGGAGTCGTCCGGCGTCTATCGATCGACACGTCCGCGCAGAGGCTCGTCCCGAGCGGGCGTGATCCGCTCGAGTTCGTCGAGTTGGATGCGCACGAGACGCAGGCCGACCCCCAGCGGGAGCAAGACGTCGCGGTAGCGCTGGCGGTCGAACGTGTAGAGCACTTGTGCGCCGAAGGCGACGCGGTTGGCGATCGCGTCGGGCAGCTCGTCGAGCGCCGCGAGTTCGCATTCCTCGGTCGAGTGTGGCCCGCGACGGATCAGCACGACGACATCCTCTGCCGCGGCACGCAAGTCGGCGACGTAACGCGCGAACTCGGTCCGCGTCAGCGCGCCGATGTGCAGGGTCGGGAGAGCGAACGGCATCTCGGTCATGACGACCTCCGGCGGGCAACGGCTTGGATCGCGGGTTCGGGAGCGGGACACGCGTCGATGCAGACGCCGCAGCCGGTGCATCGATCGAGCGCGATGCGCGGTTTGCCGTGCTCCAGCGTGATCGCGCCCGCGACGGGGCAATGTTCGACGCAGACGGAGCAGAAGCCGCCGGTGTGCGCGAGGCACTTCCACACGCGGATCACCGCGACGCTCGGTGCTTGCGGCGTTTCGTCTTGGCGCAGGAACAGCAGCGCGCGGCGCGAGACGCGACCTGACGGGTTCATGGCTGTTCACCGTTCACGTCGGACCAGAACATCGCAGCGTCGCCGGCCGTCGGGCGGCGATCGAGTTGCCACGAGGTCGCGTGGCACTGCAGACAGTTCTGGCGCCAAGCATGCGTCGAACGCAGCCCCAGCGCGCCGCCGGCACCGTGACACGCGAGGCAATCCGAGCGCATCCACGTCGAATGCGGAATGGTGGGCGGCGCGCCGGGCCACGCGCGTTCGCCGCTCGTCGGCGACTCCAGCCCCGTGAACGATGTCGCGACCGCGGTCGTCCCGCCGAGCGCGGAGGCCGCGGACTCGACGTGACACTGTGTGCAGTTCGAGAACGCGGCGTGCGGGATCTTCGGCGCGCGCACCGATCCGACCACGAAGCCGTCGCCGTGGCACGCCATGCACGCGGCCGCGGAGCGCGCGTCGACCGCGTGTGGGATCGTCGGCGGAGCACCGGCGTACGCGCGGCGACTCGCGCGGGCGCGAAGCGCGGCGTCGCGTGCGGATGCGTCGACGACCGGAGCCGGCGCGTCGGGAGTCGCCGTAGGCGCAGGCAACCCGCGCACGCGAGTCGCGAACGAGCGATTCGGCCACGCGGTGGTGTCGGTGATCGCGGCGTAGTGCGTCGATGGGATCACGTCGCTGGTCGACGCCGCACCGGCCGACTCCGACGGACCCGCGCGTTGGATGCGGACGGGCTGACGCAGCCCGACCACGTAGCCGATCCCGGCCGCGCCGACGACGACGGCACACAGGAGGTGGGCGAGGCGGTGCGCGGAAAAGCTCGGTGGTTGCGCGTTCATGGCCGTCACTCCGCGCTGCGCTTGCGAATGCGGACCGCGCACTTCTTGTAGTCCGGTTGCTTCGAGAACGGGTCGTGTGCCTCGAGCGTGACCTCGTTCACGAGTTTCATCTCGTCGAAGAACGGGACGAACACCGAGCCGCGCGGCGGTCGACCGCGGCCATCGATCCATGCGGCCAATTCGATGCGGCCGCGGCGAGACTCGACCACGACCGGTTCGCCGTTGCTGACGCCGAGCGCTCGCGCGTCGTCGGCGTTCAGTTCGACGTACGCGCGCGGGACGGCGCGCGCGAGTTGCGGGATGCGCCGCGTCATCGTGCCGGTATGCCAGTGCTCGAGCACGCGGCCGGTGCACAGCCAGAACGGGAACTCGGCATCCGGCACTTCCGGCGGATCGCGGTACGGGTGGAACCAGATCTGCGCGCGGTCGTCCTTCGAGACCGAGTGATAGAACTGGATGCCCTTGCCCTTCGCGACGTACGGATCGTCGAATTCGGCGAAGCGGTAGCGCGTCTCGCGCCACGAACCGTCGGCTTGCTGCACCACGGGCCAGCGCAGGCCGCGCGCTTTCACGTACTCCGCGTAGGGCGCGAGGTCCTTGTGCTTCTTGCGTGTGAACGCGCGGTACTCCTCGAACAAGCGCTCGTCGACGTTGACGTCGTAGTAGTGCGCCCAGTCGTGGATCGGGACCTCGACGCCGTCGCGCTTGGTCTCGAACAGGAAGCCACCGTCCTTGTCCTTCATGCCGGCCATGCCGCGATCGAACAGGCGTCGTGCCACGGCGATCGTCTGCCAGCAGTCGTCACGCGCGTCGCCGGGCGGCGAAACCATGCGGAACCACTGCTGGGTCCGGCGCTCGGAGTTGCCGTAGATGCCGTTCTTCTCGACCCACAGCGCCGACGGCAGCACGAGGTCGGCGAGCCGCGTCGTCGCGGTGGGGTAGACGTCGGACACGATCAGGAACTTGTCCTTCAAGCCGGCCTTGCGATCGAACAGCTTGTGCAGGTTCGGCAGGGTCTGGCCCGGATTCGTGACCTGGACCCACAGCGTGTCGACGTCGCCGCCTTGATCGCTCGGCGTACAGAACTTCTCCCACATCAGGACGGTGTGGTAGCCGGGCTTCGCGTGGATGCGGCCGGGCGGCAGGTTCCACAGAGCTTCGCATTCCTTGCGGTGGTCTTCGTTGGCGACGAGGCGACCGCCGGGCAATGCGTGCGAGAGCGTGCCGACTTCGCGGACCGTGCCGCACGCGGACGGTTGTCCGGTCAAGCTCGTCGGAGCGTCGCCCGGCTTGCCGAAATGGCCCGACAGCAAGTGGATCCCATGCACGAGTGAATTGATCGCCGTGCCGGCGGTGTGCTGGTTCATGCCCATGCACCACAAGCTCGTGATCTTCAGCTTGGCGTCGCCGAACAGGTCGGCAAGGAAGCGGATGTCGTCGGCCGCGACGCCGGAGATCGACTCGACGTACTCGGGCGTGTACGGCTCGAGCGACTTCACGTACTCGTCGAACGTGCTCGCGCGTCCGTTCAGTTCCGGCGGGTCGGACATCGCGCGGAACGCACAGTGGTCGGCGACGAACTTCGCGTCGTACGTCTTGCGCTGGAGCAACAGGTGCGCGATGCCGTTCGCGATCGCGAGGTCCGTGTGCGGCTTGAACTCGAGGTAGCGCTGGGCGAACTCGGTGCTGCGCGTGCGGCGCGTCCCGATGTCGATCAGCAAGACGTTCTCGCCGCGCGCGCGACGATCGACGACGCGGGAGAACAGGACCGGGTGCATCTCGGCCGGGTTGTTGCCCCACAGGATCAGCACGTCGCAGGCGTCCAGATCCTGGTAGCAACCGGCCGGTTCGTCGACGCCGTAGGTCGCGAGGAATCCGGTGACGGCCGAGGCCATGCACAAGCGCGCGTTCGGGTCGATGTGATTGTTGCCGAGGCCGCCCTTCATGAACTTCTGCGCGGCGTAGCCCTCGGGGATCGTCCATTGGCCCGAGCCGTAGAACGCGAAGCGCGCGGGATTCGCTTCGATGCGGTCGGCGATCAGGTCGAGAGCGCGATCCCACGAGATCGGTTCGAAGCGATCGCCACGACGCAGCAACGGTTGCGTGAGTCGATCCGGCCCGTACAGCGCGAGGCCGACGTGGTAGCCCTTCACGCACAGCAACCCCTTGTTGACGTCGGCATCGACGTCGCCCGCGATCGCGACGACCTTGTCGTCGCGCACTCCGACTTGGACGTGACAGCCGGTGCCACAGAATCGGCACGGCGCTTTGTCCCACCGAACGTCGGAGTCCGCCGGCTGCGGCGACTCGGCGAGCGCACGCGGCGAGCTCGCATGCAGTGTCGCGGCGGCCGCGGCGAGCGCGCTGGCCCTGAGGAATTCTCGGCGGTCGGTCGTGGGGGTCATGGGGAATCCTCCGCGGCGCACGGGGCGCTGACTTCGGCGAAGACGACGTCGACGTGGACGACTCCGGGGCAACCCCGCAGTCCTTCGACCGCGGCGATCGCCGCGGTGGCGTGTTCGGCTTCAAGAGCCGCTGCCACGCGTTGTTCCGTGCGTTCTCCAAGCGTCAAACCGGGCCAGCGCTCGAGGCACTCGAACGTGGTGGCGCGGATCACGGGATCGCGATCGAGAGTGAGGATCAGGCCGGAACAGTGCATGGGCGGCTCCGCGCGTCCCCACGAAAACGCCGTACCAATGTGCTCGCGCGCCTGTCGGTCGTCGCGGAACGCCATTTGTTGGAGAGCGCGGACATGTTTGGTTCGGCGAGGGCTCGGTCGTGATCCTGCGCGCAGTCATTCTCCTCGGCGTCGGAGTCGCCATCGCGTGGACCACCGCGGGGCTCACGCAGTCGGGGTCCGAGCCGAAACCCGGTCCAGCGCCGCGGGCGGCGGGGCAGGTCGGCGCGGCAGCCACGGGAATGGCCGGGACGACGACGATCAACGCACCGCGCGCCATGCCGCGCGTACGCGTCTCGGTGCCGCGCTCCGCGTCCGGGGAAGTCGAGGTCGATGCGTCCTGCACGACGTGTCACGCGACGCGGACCCCGAACGCGACCACGGCCTCCGGCGCAGAGCTCGACGAGTTCCACGGCGGAATGATGTTCGCGCACGGCAACAATCGATGCCTCGCGTGCCACGACGCGACCGATTACGACGCGTTCCACCTCGCCGACGGCGCGCGCGTCGAGATGGCCGACGTGATGACGCTGTGCGCGCAATGCCACGCCGCGAAGGTCGAGGAGTTCGCGCACGGGGCTCACGGCGGCATGAACGGCTTCTGGGACCTGAGTCGCGGCTCGCGGACGCGCAACCACTGCCTCGACTGCCACGACCCGCATGCGCCCGCGTTCCCGCGCATGGTGCCGACGTTCAAACCGAAGGACCGCTTTCTGACCCGCAAGGGCGAGCATGCGGAGGATTCGCGATGAGTTCCGAACCCGACGAACGCGAGGGCAGCTCGCGCCGCACGGTGATGAAGGCCGCGGGGGCGACGCTCGGATTGGCCGCGTTCGCGAAGGCGGTCCAACCGCTGACCGAGTTCACCGACACGCTGACGCGCGAGCAGTTCTTGCAGAAGCACTACAAGGAACTCGACGCCGACGAGAAGCAGGCCGTGCTCGCGCGGCTCGAGGCCGAGGCGAAGGCCACGCACGGCGTCGACGTCACGATCGCGGATCCGCCGCCGATCGAAGGCGTGAAGTTCGCGTTCGCGATCAATCTGAGTCTGTGCAACGGCAATGGCAAATGCGTCGAGGCTTGCCACCGCGAGAACAACCACGATCGCGCGACGAACCAGTCGTACATCCGGGTGCTCGAACTCGAGCGCGGTTCGCTGGATCTCGGCAGCGCCGATTCGTCCTACGACCATGCAGTGCCGGCGCCGGGCAAGGCGTACCTGCCGGTCCAATGCCAACAGTGCGACGCGCCACCGTGCACCGACGTCTGTCCGGTCGAAGCGACGTGGAAGGAGAAGGACGGCATCGTCGTGGTCGATTACGACTGGTGCATCGGTTGCCGGTATTGCGAAGCCGCCTGTCCGTACCACGCGCGCCGCTTCAACTGGACCAAGCCCGAGATCCCGGCGGCCGAGATCAATCCGAACCAGAGCTACCTGTCGAATCGGATCCGTCCGCAAGGCGTGGTCGAGAAGTGCACGTTCTGCCTGCACCGCACGCGCGAAGGGCGATTGCCGGCGTGTCTCGAAGCCTGTCCGACCGGCGCGCGCGTGTTCGGCGACATGAACGACGAACGCAGCGAGATCCGGTGGATCCTCGCGAACAAGCGCGTGTTCGTGCTCAAGGAAGAGCTCGGCACGAAACCGAGCTTCTTCTACTTCTTCGATCGGTGAGGCGACCCATGGTGCCCAAGGTGCACGACGAGCATCGAGTCGATCACGGTGCCAGCGCGAATCCCGCCGTGACGCCGGCGTACTGGGTCAGCTACCCGCGCTTCCTGTTGCGCGCGGCGCGGCTCGCGACCGACGGCAGCTTCGCGTTCTACGCATGGATGACGCTGTTGTCCGCCGTGTTCTTGGTCGGCGCGAACGCTTGGGCGCATCAGGTCGCGCACGGGATGATCACGACGCATCTCACGGATCACGTGAGTTGGGGGCTCTACATCGCGAACTTCACGTTCGCGGTCGGCGTCGCCGCGGGCGGCGTGATGATGGTCATCCCCGCGTACCTCTACAAAGACCACGCGATGCACGGTGTGGTGATCCTCGGCGAGTTGCTCGCGGTCGCGGCGATCGTCGTCTGTCTCGCCTTCGTCACCGTCGACATCGGTCGTCCCGATCGCATCTGGCACATGCTGCCGTTCATCGGCCGGTTCCACTTCCCCATGTCGATGCTGACGTGGGACGTGTTGGTGCTGAACGGCTACCTGCTGTTGAACCTGCACATCTGCGGCTACCTGCTGTACACGCGCTTCCTCGGCCGCACGCCGAATCCGAAGTGGTACGTGCCGTTCGTGATGATCTCGATCGTCTGGGCGATCTCGATCCACACGGTCACCGCGTTCCTGTACTGCGGGCTCGGCGGCCGGCCGTTCTGGAACTCGGCGCTGCTCGCGCCGCGCTTCCTCGCGTCGGCGTTCGTGTCGGGACCGGCGTTCTTGATCCTGACGCTCGCGGTCCTGCGGCGGTTCGGCTTGAGCGTCCCGGACCAGCCGGTCGCGACCTTGGTCAAGATCGTGCGCGTGACGATCCTCGTGAACCTGTTGATGCTCGGGTCCGAGTTGTTCACCGAGTTCTACGCCGGCGGCTCGCACACGGCGTCGGCGCGCTACTTGTTCGTCGGCCTCGACGGCCACACCGAGTTGGTGCCGTGGATCTGGACCGCGATCGCAGCGAACGTCGTCGCCGCGGTGTTGTTCTTGGTGCCGGCGTTGAGCTCGAGTCGCTTCGTGCTCGTGGGCTGCGTGCTCGCGTTCGCGGCGACGTGGATCGAGAAGGGCATGGGACTTGTCGTACCCGGGTTCATTCCGAGCACGCTGCACGAGATCGTGGTGTACGCGCCGAGCGTCACGGAATGGAAAGTCACAGCGGGTATTTGGGCCTTCGGACTCATGGTCTATACAGTGGCGCTCAAGGTCGCGCTGCCGATCTTGAGCGGCGCGGAACGAGTCCAGACCGACGCGGAGCGCTCTCTCGCGGCGGACTGAAGCCCGTGGGAGAGCTCGATGTACGGCAAGGCCACCGAGACCGCGATCGCCGCGATGAGTCGGCTCGCGGAAGTCTGGGACGAGGGCAAGACTCGCCTTTCGGCGGACGAGATCGCTCGCGACCGCAAGCTGCAGCGACCGTTCGTCGCGAAAGTCCTGACGACGCTGTCGCAGGCGCGCTTGGTGGTGGGGTCGCGTGGGCCCGGCGGTGGCTTCGCGCTCGCGCGCGCGCCGAAGCGCATCAAGTTGATCGACGTGTTCCGCTTGTTCGAACGAGACGACGACTCGATCAACTGCCCGTTCGGCGGTGGGACGTGCGGCGTCGGCGAACCGTGCCCGCTGCACCACAAGTTGGTCGGGGTGCAAGAGGCCGTCGCGAACGTGCTGCACCACACGACGTTCGACGTGTTCGAGAAAGCCGCGCGCGAACGCGAGGCGTCCGGCGCATCACCCCGAGCGGCGACGCGCAAGAAGCGCGAGACGTTTCGGGCGCCCCTCGGTCGCTGACGGAACCCAAATCCAACGGGCGGCAGCCCCTCGGTCGCTCCGCGAGGGGGGTGCGCATCGTTGTCGCAGCGTGCAAATAGGTGGTTCCCCGGCCTGGGAGGGCGTCCTAAGATCCTCCCCTTCGCGCGAACCATGGGGATGCTCGGGATCTCCGGGAATCCTTGCGTTCGAGCCCACGTCACGCGTTTTCTTTCGCTTTCAGGAGATGGCAACGTCCATGTCGATCCGCTTGTTGCAACTCGCCGTCACGCTGACGGCCGCGACCCTCACCGCGTGCGTGTGTGGTCCGAAGAAGCAGGAACCCGCACCGGCACCGGCGCCGATGGCGGTCAAGGCCGAAGCTCCGCCGCCCGCACCGAAGGGCAAGTGCCCGCCGACGGCGATGGAAGACGGCAAGACCGTCGTGTCGCTCGCGTACCCGACCGGCAACGAGGCCACCTCGGTGCTGTGTCTGCAGAAGGTCGCCCCGGCGCAAGTCACCGCGGGTGAGACGTTCTCGTACGAGCTGCGCATCACGAACCTGACGTCGGATCCGATCAGCAACATCACGATCAACGATCGTCTGCCGAGCGGTTTCTCGATGGCCAGCGCGACGCCGCCGGCGTCGTCCGACTCGAGCTGGAAGATCGCGAAGCTCGGCCCGGGCGAGACGCAGAAGATCACGATCACGGGTATGGCGGGCGCCGACGGCAAGTTGACCAACTGCGCCGATCTGTCGATCGACAACAACCTGTGCGTCGAGACCGCGGTCAACACGCCGAAGGTCCAGATCACGAAGGAAGGCCCGGACGCCGTCCTGGCCTGCGATCCGATCAACTACAAGATCGTCGTGACGAACACGGGCACGGGCACCGCGCGTGACCTCGTCGTCACCGACACGCTGCCGGATGGTCTCGTCACGATGGACGGCCAGAACTCGATCACGGCGAACATCGCCGAGCTCGCGGGTGGCGCGTCGCAGGAGATCACGGCGACGGTGAAGGCGACGAAGACCGGTTCGTTCTCGAACTCGGCGTCGGTCGCGGGTGCGGGCGGTGTCTCCGCCGGCTCGAACAGCGTCACCACGGTCGTCACCAAGCCGGCGCTCGCCCTGAGCGTGTCGTGCCCGGGCAAGACGTACCTCGGCAAGAAGTTCTGCTACACGGTCACGGTCACGAACAACGGCGACGGCGTCTCGCGCGGCACCACGGTGAGCGCGGTCGTTCCGTCGGGCACGTCGTTCGTCAGCGCGTCCGAGGGCGGCACGAACGCCGGCGGCAACGTGAGCTGGAGCGCGGGTGACCTCGCTCCGGGCGCGTCGAAGTCGATGGAGTTCTGCGTGATGGCCGACTCGCTCGGTCCGAAGCAGACGGGCGCGACGGCGAACGGCTACTGCGCCGACGCGGTCAAGGCCGACTGCACCACGAACGTCGAAGGCATCCCGGCGATCCTGGTCGAGGTCATCGACATCGAAGACCCGATCCAGGTCGGCAACCAGGAGACCTACGAGATCGTGATCACGAACCAGGGCACCGCGAACGACACCAACATCAAGGTCGTCTGCGGCATCGAAGAGCAGCTCGAGTACGTCTCGTCGGCCGATCCGTCGGGCAAGCCGGGCGTCGTCGATGGCAACACGATCACGTTCGAGGCGCATCCGTCGATCGCGCCGAAGGCCAAGATCAAGTACGTGATCAAGGTCAAGGCGATCGGCACGGGTGACACGCGGTTCAAGGTCAACGTCACGTCCGACCAGCTCGGCCGCCCGGTCGAGGAGACCGAAGCGACGAACCTGTACGACTGATCGTCGATCGGAGTGATTCCGATCCGAAGGGTCGGGATCGAAAGTGCGCGGGGCGCGTGGTCTTCGGATCACGCGCCCCGCGTCGTTCTCGGGGGTTCGCGCGCGCGAGGCGCGAACGGTCACAAGTGCTTCTGCGCATTCCTTTTTTCGAAATTGACCACCTAACCCTCGTTGCTAGACTCCCGCCGCTTTCTAAACGGCCGCGTTGCACGAGTGTGCGCTCAGTTCCGCTGGCTCAGCACTCGTTCGAACACGGAATCGGATTCGTCCGCATCGAGCCCGGGTGCTTCGGGCAACGAGCGTTGTTTTCATCCGAGCGGCGCCTCGAAGCGCCGACTTGAAGGAGTGCGAAGACGCATGAATTCGTACGCGCGTTTCGGGGTCGGCATCATGCTTTCGACCCTCGCGACCCTGGTGGGCTGCCAGGCGACTTGTGACGACGGAAAGTTCTTCAAGACCCAGGACGACCGCATGAGTGCGGGCGACCAGGTGTCGGCGTACTTCTCCGACGTCGGCAAGGACTTCATGGACATCTTCACGCTCGGCGTCGGCGCTGGTAAGGCCGGCCCGCTGCTGTTCCATGCCAACGCTCACGTCACCAAGTACGCCGAGCTCGGCTACGGCCAGTGGGCCGGCTGGACCAGCGGCATGCTCGGTCGCGGTGTCGGAACCTGGCGCGAGGAGAAGCACGAAGGTGGCTTCGCGTTCCTCCCGATCCAGAACTACTGGATGAGCAATGATCGCGTGCCGTGCTGCGGCAACGACGACCTGCGCTCCAAGTACCTCGACGCCGAGGGCTACAACATCAACCTCGACAACAACGGGCACTGGGCCGACGTCGGCCTGTCGCTGCACCTGCTCGCCGTCGGCGTCGACGCCGGCGTGAGCCCGTACGAGGCGATGGACTTCGTGTTCGGCCTGCTCGGCAACTACCCGAACCCGGCGCTCGCGTCGGGCAACGCGATGCCTTGGGACATCGGTTCGGACATCGCCGACGACGACACGCGCGTGTCGATGTACGACGACAAGACCAGCCGCTACCGCCACAGCGCGTACTCGATCTGGCCGACCATCTGGCCGACGACGTACGGTCATCACGAAGAGATCGAAGGCGGCGAGTGGGCCGTCGAGCCGAAGCACGGCAAGCACACGGGATCGTGGGGCGGTGCCTTCGGCGGCGCGAATGCGCATTGCGCCCCCGGGATCGAGTGCAAGCACAACCCGGCCTGCAAGAACTGACCCGTCGGTCCACCAACACACAGCAGATGAATCGAGGAATCGCAATGAAGCGTCTGATCTCGAGTCTTGCCGTCGTCGCGCTCGCGGCCACGGGCTGCCAGCACTCCTACAAGTTCCAGAGCTCGCCCGAGTTCCAGCAGTACTCGGAAGAGGTCAATCAGTGGACCGGGACCGAGAAGGTCGGGATCTACCTGAAGGACCGATTCCTGGATCTGGCTGACATCGTCCAGGCCGACCTGTCGGTGGGTGATGGCTTCCTGGTGAATGCTCACGCCACGAAGTGGCTCCAGGCCGGCGGTGGTTACATGAACCACGGTTTGCGTTGGGGTCTCCTCAAGCGCTCCGCCGGTACCTGGTCGGACGACCGCGTCGAGGGTGGTGTTGCCGCGGGCTTCAACCTGTACTGGGTCGACATCAAGCGTCTGCCGGTGTGGGGCACGTCGACGTTGTTCCAGAACGAGTTCGCCTACGAAGGGCCGGACTACCTGAACAACCACGACCGCCACTGGAGCGATCTCGGCGGCAACCTGCACTTCGCATTCATCGGTGCGAACCTGAACGCGTCGCCGTACGAGGCGGTCGACTTCCTGCTCGGCATCCTCGCGATCCCGACGATCTACGCGGGCCCGCTGTCGCCGGAGATGGACCTCGGCGACGACGACACGCGCGCGATCTTGCGCGAGAAGTACTGCCTGCCGCACTACGAGTACACGCTCGAGCACTGGGACGCCTGGCACCGCTGATCGCGGTCTCTGGACCGGTGAACGCTGAAGGGCGCGCCATCCGACTCGGATGGCGCGCCCTTCGCGCTTGCAGGGAACTCCGCGTCGGAGTTTCCGCCGGTGATAGTGAGTCGACGTCGATCAGTTCCGTGCGTTTTGGTCGAGGTCTGGATTGTCGTACGCGAGGCGCTCCTCGTCCTCACCCTCGTTCCACAGCGCGCGCGTGTTCGGGAAGTACAAGTCGCTCCAACCATGACCCGGCGGATCCAGCCACGGGCTGATGCCGTACGGCCAGTTCGGATAGAGCGACCGACACACCAGATAGTCGACGCTGCCGACGATCAGCGACAGCGGCTTGAAGATCCAGTAGGAGAAGTTCAGGTGGATCCCGGGGCTGACTCCGGACGGCGTGATGCTGACGCCCGCGGATGCGCTGGGGATCTTGCTACTGCCTTCGGCCCAATAGTCGAAGACGTTGGTCAGGCTGACGACCGGCGCGTCGACGACGTCGCGGACGACGGTCAACGGCGTCAGCAGGGTCTTCCCTGTGGTCGTGTGGCAGGCCGTGGCTGCAAGGAGCGGAACGAGAGCGAGTGCGGCTTTGGATGCGTTCATGGGCGGGCAGTGTAGGCACTGCCCGCCCGGCCGCCTCAGGACGGATTCCGGCGTCGATCAAGGATTCGTTGCGCCGGCTGGCGCAGCCTCGGACACCTGGTCGATCAGAACGTATCGGGATCGAGGAAGCTGTTGTCGACGTAGGTGTTCGAGGGATTGCCGACTTCGGTCACGGTGTTCGGGCACTTCTGCGCCTTGCAGCGCATCACCGTGTTGTCGTCGCCGGCGAGACTGAAGCCGATGGCGCAGTTCTTCGCCGTCGACGCGACGAACAAGTTCTCGTTCGCGCTTGCGGAGGACAGGAAGCCCTCGGCTTGGCTCTTGTTCGCCGTGCAGCTCGAGAACACGTTCGAGTCGCTCCCCACGAAGAAGCCGGCGCCGACGGTCGATGTCACGTTGACCTTCGTGAACGTGTTGCCTTGCGCGCCTGCACCGACCGAGCAGCCGATCTGCGTGCAGCTCGAGATGATGACGTCGGCCAACGAATTGGAGTCGGCGAGCGCGCCGAGGGCGATGCCGGTGGCGTTCTGTCCCTTCACCCTGAGATTGGCGATCGAATTGGCGTTCGACGTTCCGTCGATCCCGATCGACAAGCCCCGGGCGAGCGAGGAATCGACCGTGCAGCTGATGATGCGATTGCGATTTCCGTCGATTCGGAACCCCGTGTTCTGGCTTTCGCGAGCGACGCATTTCGAGACCAAGCAGCTCTCGGCGAACAAGTCGAATCCATCGCCGGCGATGATCTTCGTCGAGCACTCGACCAGTTGGATCGCCTTACCGCTGGCCAGCTTGATCCCGTCGTCCCCCGCGTTCTCCACGCGCAGCTTGCGCAGCAGCGACGCATTCGCGCTCGTGAGCTCGATGCCTCGGCCGGTCGAGTTCCGGACCGTCAGATTCTGCAGCCATGCGAAGTTGACGTTGTTCCCCACGATCCCGTTGGTGTTGCCGGTGGCGTCGATCACGACCTTGCCGAGGCCGATCACCGAAAGCCCCACAGTGTTCGAGATGTCGACCGTTTCCGAATACGTACCGGGCTTGATGACTACGACGTCTCCCGGGGCGGCCGCGGCGATCGCGGACGCGATCGTCTGATGCAGCGCGCTCGGGACTTTGAGTTCGGCTGCGACCGCGGAGGCGGCGAAGGAACACAGCAGCGTGGTCAGGATGGCGTGACGCATGGGACTCTCCGTTTCGAGGAAGAAGGGGATGATCCACACGGGGGCGCCGGGGTCACGCGAAATGTCGACGATCGCAGGCGGCAGCGCTCGTGCGAGCGCAGCCGCCTGCGTTGGGCGACGTAGAAGAGTCGTCGATCAGCAGTTCGACTTGAACCACTCGGCCGCGCGGCGCTCCATCTCGTCCGGAGCGACGTCTTCCTTGTGCGTGGCGATGCCCCATTCGTGGCCGAACGGGTCCTTCAGCTTGCCGTAGCGATCGCCCCAGAATGCATCCATCAACGGGAACATTACGCTGCAGCCCGCTTGCGTCGCACGCGCGAAGGCGGCGTCGCAGTCTTCCACGTAGAGGTGCAAGCCGACCGGCGTGCCGCCGAGGGACAGCGGGGACTTCGTTCCCCATTGCGCGTTTTCGGCCGACAGCATGAACGTGGAGTCACCGATCGTCATCTCCGCGTGAATGATCGAACCCGGGGTGGGGCCAGCCATACACACGCCGCACTCGGTTCCGAACGCGCCGGCGTAGAACTCCATCGCCTTGGCGACGTCCGGAACGATCAAGTACGCGCTCATCGTGTTGAAACCAGGGGGAACGGCTCGCACCGACATCGTCATCCTCCGATCCTGAACGGGTTGAATCCTGAACTCGAACGAGGGCAAGACGCGGGATCGTACGGTACGAACGAACCACGAACAAGAGGCAGGCCGAGCTCGTTCGTGCGCGGAGAGCGCGGGGCCCTGAACGGGTTCGATCGGGTCCCGAAATCCGAACGACTGAGTCATGAAGATCAAGATCGGCGTTCATAGAACTAAAAGTTGTGAAGTTTAGGACTAAACTTGCGCCTCTAGTGGTTCGACGTTAGAACCCCGTTCGAATGGGACGAGCGCCCGGCCGACGGCGACCTCCGCGACGTCCCGACCCCGACCGAACCGAAAGGACCGCCATGGACGCAGGACTGCGCGACTTCCTCGAGATCCCCTACGACAAGCTCGAAGAGCTGAACCTGGGCGCGAAGACGCAGCGCATGGAGCGCGTCGCCGCCGAAAAGGTCAAGGAAGAGCGCATCAAGTACTTGCGCGACGAGAAGCGGATCAAGGCGGTCACGGTGTGTTTCACCGACCTCGAGGGTCGGCTGCACATGCTCGACTACGACAAAAAGTTCCTGCTGAAGAGCGAAGACAACCTGACGTTCGACGGCTCGTCGATCCGCGGGTTCTCCCAGCAGGCCGAGTCCGACCTGCGCCTCGCGATCGACTGGCCGGCCTTCTATTGGCTGCCGTCCGACATCTTCGGCCCGGGCAAGGTGCTCGTGTTCGGCGAGGTCCACGCGCGCGACGGCGAGCCGTATCCGGCCGACATGCGTTGCCGGCTCAAGCAGTACACCGAGAGCATCTTCAAGAAGGACGGCGTCACCGCGTACGCGGCGAACGAGATCGAGGGCTTCCTGTTCCAGGGCCACGACGCCGAACGCCGCTTCCACGAGACCGGCAAGTTCGAGTTCATCTCGACCGGCGGCTACTACCACTCGCTGCCCGGTGACCCGCTGCGCAAGTTCATCGACACGGCCGCCGAAGCGCAGCGTGCGATGGGCTTCGCGAACGAGAAGGACCACCCAGAGGTCGCGCCCTCGCAGTTCGAGATGAACTACTCGTACACCGAGGCGCTGATCGCGGCCGACCAGGTCCAGCTCTACAAACTGCTGTGCCGCCAGATCGCGAACAAGTTCGACATGACCGCGAGCTTCCTGCCGAAGCCCGTCACCGGCGTGAACGGCAACGGCATGCACACGAACCTGTCGATCGGCAAGGGCTCGAAGAACCTGTTCTGGGAGAAGGGCGGCGAGGACGGGGTCTCCAAGATGGCTTGGGACTTCATCGACCGCATCCTCTACAGCGCGTCGGACATCTGCCTGATGCTGAACCCGAGCGTCAACGCGTATCGCCGCCTCGACCCGCACTTCGAAGCACCGAACCAGATCAAAGCGTCGGCGATCAACCGCGGCGCGATGGTCCGCATCCCCCTCGGCAACGAGCGCTCGGCGCGCGTCGAGGTGCGCTCGGTCGCTCCGGACGCGAATCCGTACATGATCATGTACACCCTGTTGAAGACCGGGATCGAGGGGCCGCAGGATCCGGCCGACACCGAGACGAAGCGCAGCCGCACGCGCTTCTTGCCGGACAACATCCACGACGCGATCCGGTTGTTCAAGGCCAGCGAGTTCTCGCGTTCGCTGCTCGGCGAGGACGTCCACGCGAAGTTCGCCGACGTCAAGTTGGCCGCCGCCGAGCGTTGCCCGAAGGCACTCGGCGCGCGCGTGAAGGCGTCCGAGATCCAGTTCCACCACGAGGTCACGAACCAGTACCTGTGGAGCCAGTTCTGATCGGCGACGGAACCTCGCTAGGTCCGCCCCTGATCCACTGGGACCGCGGCCGCACCGGGCTCTTCACGCCGGTGCGGCCGCGGTGTTTTGCCGTCCGTCCTTATTCGTTCTTGATCTGACCTTGATGGGCTGGCAAAACCCGGCGGCATGGGACTTCAAGACGTCATTCGCTGGTTGCTGCCGAAGGAAGAGCACTTCTTCGACTACCTCGAACGCCAGGCCGTCGTCGCCTGCGAGGGCGCCCAGGCGCTGTCGCGGTTCCGCGAGGACAGCGTGAGTTCGGCCGAGACGGCGAAAGCGCTGAACGAACTCGAGCACCGCGGTGACCAAGTCGTCGGGGAAGTCGAGGAAGCGCTCGCGCGCACGTTCGTGACGCCGATCGACCGCGAAGACATCCATCGCCTGTCGAACGACCTCGACAACGTGATCGACATGATGAACCTGGCAGCGCGCTCCTGCAATCTGCTCGGGGTCGAGCGCCCGACCAAGCCGATGGTCGCGCTCATGGACACGCTGCTCGAGTGCACACGACTGCTGACCACGGCCGTCGCCCACTTGCGCAAGCGTGCGTACGGACACATGAGCGACATCACGCGCACGATCCGTCGCCTCGAGAAAGAAGGCGACACGGTGTTTCGTGGTGCGCTGACCGCGCTGTTCCACGACCCGGCCATCGACGCGAAGCAACTGCTGCGCGAGAAGGAAGTGCTCGAAGACCTCGAGCAGGCGATCGACCACTGCGACCACGTCGCCGAGACCTTGGGAAACCTGGCGATCAAGCATGGTTAGTCTGCTGATCACCGTCATCGTGGCGGCGTTGATCTTCGACTACATCAACGGCTTCCACGACGCGGCCAACGCCATCGCAACCGTCGTCTCCACCGGCGTGTTGCCGATGCGCACGGCCGTTCTGCTCGCGGGTGTGCTGAACATCTTCGGCGCCTTCCACTCGACGGCGGTCGCGCAGACCATCGCCAAGGGACTCGCCGCCGACCCCGCGGCCGTGACGCAGCAGATGGTGCTCGCCGCGGTCATCGGCGCGATCGTCTGGAACCTGGTGACGTGGTGGTACGGCATCCCGTCGAGCAGTTCGCACGCGCTGGTCGGAGGCTTGCTCGGCGCTGTGGTCGGCGCGCTCGGTCCCGATGCGTTCCAGTGGGGCGGCCTGACCAAGAAGGTGCTGCTGCCACTCGTGTTCTCGCCGGTGATGGGGTTCATGCTCGCGCTGCTGCTCATGATCGGCTTGCTGTGGGTCGTCCGCAGGGTTCGACCCGAAGCCGTGAACGCGGGGTCGCGTCGCTTGCAGTTGTTGTCGGCGTGCGGCATGGCGTTCTCGCACGGCTCGAACGACGCGCAGAAGTCGATGGGCATCATCACGCTGGCCTTGCTCGCCTGGACCAAGAGTGGGGCCGAGGGCATGCCGCAGTGGATGATGCCGGTCGACGACCACACGGTTCCGAACTGGGTCGTGTGGGCGTGCGCGCTCGCGATCGGCTTCGGCACGATGGCCGGCGGCAAGCGCATCATCAAGACGATGGGGACGAAGATCATCCGGATCTCGCCGCTGCAGGGCTTCGCGGCCGAAACCAGCGGCACGGCCGTGATCCTGATCGCCAGTCATTGGGGCTTGCCGCTGTCGACGACGCACTGCATCAACGCCTGCATCATGGGCGTGGGCGCCAGCAAGCGCTTGTCGGCCGTGCGCTGGGGCGTGGCCGGCAACATCATCGCGGCCTGGATCCTGACGATCCCGCTGAGCGCGTTGTTCGCGTACTTGTCACTGCTCGGCATCCACGCGATGTTCGGCCGCTGAGGGAACGGGATCGAACCAGCGCGCCCGACGTTCACCGCGGTGGACGCGTCGCCGCCCGCGAGCTTTTTGCCCAGGTCGTCGTGAATCCGTGTCGACTCGCGCGCGAATCCGCGTGTTGCACTGCGGCGCTCGGGCCGACTCTCTCCTCGGTCGCGATCGCCGCGGAGGCTCTCCCATGGCCATCGACACTGCGTCTCCCAGGGTCCGTCCCCTCGAGCTCTTCCACGTCGCGTGGATCGCGGTCGGGCTCGGCATCGTCGTCCAATTGGCGTTGCTCGGTCTGAAGGCGAACGCGCCCACGCGCGAATGGGCCGCGGAGCTCGCCGGCAAGATCTCGTGGTCGGTCCTCGTGTGTTCCGCGCTCGCCGTCGCGCGGGCGTTGAGTGGAGCCGCGCAGGGCGCCATGGGATTGGCCGGCTTGCTCGGCGCCCCGATCGCCGCCACTGCTGCGAAAGTCGTGCAGAAGTCGACGGCGTCCGCGCTCGGCCTCGCGGACGCGAGCGCGGTGTTCCCGCTCGCGCTCGTGGCCACGCGAGCGTTCGAGTACCTCGTGCTCGGCATCCTGCTCGCTCGACTCGCGCGACGATCGGATGCCGGAGCGATGCATTACGTGCGCACGGGCCTCGTCGTCGGAGCCGTGTTCGGTACCGCGTTGGCGTTCACGAAGTCCGATCCGACGCTCGCGGTACTCGCTTCGCTCGCGGTCAACGAGTTGATGTTCCCGGTCGGTTGCTCGCTGGCCCTGTTCGCCGCCGAGAAGCTCGCGACCCGATCCGAGAAGGCGACGGTCGCCGCGGTCTGATCGGCCGCGACGTCGTCGCGTCGACTCGCGGAGTCGGACGCCGATGTCGCGCGAGAAAACTCCAGCCGCGGGTGGTTCGGCGCAAGCGCTCGAGCCGCTCGCGGCTATGGTTTCGCCCCCATTCGATTCGGCGCGATGGGGCGGGGGCCGATCGTGCACGACTTTCCGTTGCTGACGACGATCGCGGCCGCATTCGCCGCGGCGTGGGTGCTCGGCATCCTCACGCACAAGCTCGGGCTGTCGCCGATCGTCGGCTACCTGCTCGCCGGCATTTTGATCGGTCCGCACACGCCGGGGTTCGTCGGCGACGTGCGCGGCGCGACCCAGCTCGCGGAACTCGGCGTGATCCTGCTGATGTTCGGCGTCGGGTTGCACTTCCGCTTCAAGGACCTCATGGCGGTCCGAGCGATCGCCATCCCCGGCGCGATCGGCCAGAGCGCGGTGGCGACGATCGCGGGCCTCCTCGTGTTCACCGCGTTCGGGTTGTCGGCGTCGGCCGGACTCGTGCTCGGCGTCGCGCTCGCGGTCGCGAGCACCGTGGTGCTGATGCGCGTGCTCGAGGACGCGCGCTTGCTCGACGGTCCGGCCGGCCACGTCGCCGTGGGCTGGCTGATCGTCGAGGACGTCATCACCGTCATCGTCCTGGTGTTGATCCCCGCGCTCGGCGGAGCCGGCGACGGGGACGCGCTCGGCTCGCTGCTGTGGGCCCTGGTCAAGCTCGCGGCGCTGGTCGCGCTGGTCGCCGTCGCCGGTTCGCGCTTGGTCCCGAAGGCGCTCGTGTTGGCCGCCCGGCTGCGGTCGCGCGAGTTGTTCACACTGACCGTTCTGGTGGTGTCGATCGCGGTCGCGACCGGTGCCGCCGTCGTGTTCGGTGCGTCGGTCGCGCTCGGCGCGTTCCTCGCCGGCATGGTCGTCGCGCAGTCGCCGGTTTCGAAGCAAGCCGCGGCCGACGTGCTGCCGTTGCGCGACGCGTTCGCGGTGCTGTTCTTCGTCTCGGTCGGCATGCTGTTCGACCCGCGGTCCTGATCGAGGAGCCCGGCATGCTCGCCGCGGGGCTCGCGATCGTGCTGCTCGTGAAACCGCTGACCGCGCTCGTGCTGGTCGCATGGCTCGGTCACGCGCCGCGCACCGCGTTGACGGTCGCGATCGGCCTCGCGCAGATCGGCGAGTTCTCGTTCATCGTCGGCGACGTCGCGCGCAAGGTCTCGATCCTGCCCGACAGCGCGCACGACGTGCTGGTCGCGTGCGCGCTGGTCTCGATCACGCTGAACCCGTTGTGGATGCGAGGGCTCGAGCGCATCGAACGTGGCTTGTCGAAGCGTCCATGGCTGTGGCGTTCGTTGTCCCAGCGCTACGAACGCAAGCAAGCCGGCGTCAATCCCGCCGTGGCTCCGATCGAGCTCGAGAACGCGGACGAGGCGCTCGCGATCGTCGTCGGCTACGGGCCGGTCGGTCAGCACGTCCAGCGCTTGCTGCGCGAGTCGGGCCTGCGCACGGTCGTCGTCGACCTCAACATGGACACCGTCGCGCGACTGCGCGCACGCGGCGAGGCCGCGATCTTCGGCGACGCGTCACAGGCCGCGATCCTCGACGCGGCCGGGGTTCGCCACGCGTCGCACCTCGTGCTGACGACGCCCGATTCGGTGCGACGCGCCGAGGTCGCCGGCCAGGCCCGGGCGTTGAATCCGCGGCTGCAGGTCCTCGTGCGCGTGCGCTACTTGCGCGACGTCGCGGTGCTGCGCCAGTTCGGCCTACGCGCCGCGGCGATCGACGAGGGCGAGGCCGCGATCGCGCTGGCCAGGCGCGTGCTCATCGACACGGGAGCCGACGTCGACCGCATCCACGACGAGCTCGCGCGCATCCGCAAAGAGTTCGACGACGCGACGTGACGCGGCTCAGCGGTTCGGCGTGAAGATCGCGAACGCGCACTCGAGCGCTCCGTTGCGCACGCGCAGCACACGCGTGGGGGCACCGCCGAGATCCGCGAGCAGCGTGGCCGGCACGAGGACTCCCACGTGCCAGCTCGCCCAATCCGAGCGCAACCGATCGCCGAATTGCTGCGCTAGGGCGCGCGCGCGGCCATGGTCCTCGAGTCGGACGCCGTACGGCAGATTCGCGAACAGATGGCCCGGACCTCCGAGGTCGACCGCGCGCAGATCGCCGGGCGCGAACTTCACTTGATGGCCGATGCGGGCTTGCTCGGCGTCGTGAGCGGCTTCGGCCAACGCGCGCTCGTCGAGATCGAAGCCACGAGCCACGTGCAGCGGAGCCGGCTTGCGCCGCGCGCGTGCTGCGTCCTGGACGCCGCGCCACGCGCGCGCATCGAAGCCACGCAGCCACTCGAACGCGAACTCGCCCTTCTTGCGATGGATCGCGGGAGCTTTGTCCAGCGCGATGTAGGTCGCCTCGATGACCGCGGTCCCGGAGCCGCAACACGGATCGACGAACGGTAGCGAGCCATCGACACCGAGTGCGAGCAGCAGCGCGGCCGCGACGTTCTCCTTCAGCGGCGCCTTGTGCGTCGACGAGCGCCGCCACCCACGCCGATGCAGCGGTGATCCGCTGGTGTCGATCGCGACGGTCAGTCGGTCCCGGTGTCGGTGGACGTTGATCGTGATCGCGTACGGGTCACTGGTGGCCGCCTTGCGCACGACTCGCGCGCCTTCGACGGCGACGCGGCGCAGCGCGGCGGCTTCGCGTTCGGCGTGCGTGTTGTCGACACCTGCGTCTTGCACGTGCACGACCACGTCGCGATCCGCGCGCAAGCGCTCCGCCCACGGCAACGTGGCGAACACCGCGTGGACGTCGGGCGCGTCGCGTTCGGCGTGGAACAGGACCTCGAGTACGCGCGAGGCCGAGCGCAGCTCGAGGTTCGCCCGGTACGCCAGCGTCGCGTCGGCGTCGCAGAACACGGCGCCATGAGCGACGTCGATCGCGCCGGCGCCGATCCGCTCGAGTTCGCCGCGCGTGATCGCTTCCAAGCCGGGTGGAACGGCGACGAGCAGTCTCATGCTCGGCTCGCCGAGTGCGTGCGACGCAGCGCGAGCACCGCCTCGACGACGAGCCACGCGCCGAGCGCGAGCAAGCCGAACGCGGCCGCGGCGTTGGCGGCTTTGATGCCGTCGACCGTCGCGCCAGAAAGCGCCGCACGCGTATTGCCGACCGTTTGCATGATCAGCGCCGTGAACGTGACCGCGAGCACGAAGACCAGCGGCGTCAACGTGAATCGCGTGGTCCTGCCGCTGGCCTTCAGCCAGACCGTGAGGCAGAGCAGCGTGAGCGCGGCCAGCAGTTGATTCGACGTCCCGAACAGCGCCCAGAACTCGCGGTACGAGTTCGGCTTCGAACCGAGCAACAAGGCGGCTGGTGCACCGACGGTCAACAGCGTCGCGACGACCGTGCCGACGCGCCCCTTCCAGCCGAACAACTCGCACAGGATGTACCGGCCGAGTCGCACGGCGACGTCGAGCGTGTCGAACACGAACGTCGAGAACGCCATCGCGCCGAAGGTCCGCGCGAACGCCGCGTGCTCGGGGCCGAGCCATTGCGTCAGGAAGCGCCCGAGTCCGTCGGCGTAGATGACGCCAGGCGGCGCCTTGGGATCGGATGCGACCAGGGCGGTGCACAGTGCGAGCACGGCGACGAACGCTTCGGCCAACATCGCGCCGTAGCCGACCGGCCGGCAGTGCGCTTCGTTCGCGACTTGCTTCGACGTCGTGCCCGAACAGACCAGTCCGTGGAACCCCGAACACGCGCCGCACGCGATCGTGACGAACAGGAACGGGAACAGCGGAGCTCCGTCGAGCCCGAACCACGGCGTCGCGGTGAACGCCGGTTGCTCGACGACGTAGCCGCCGAACACCACGCCGAGCGTGCCGACCGCGAGTGCGAGGTAGAGCACGAAGCCGCCGAGGTAGCCGCGCGGCTGCAGCAGCGACCAGACCGGCAGCAGCGAGGCCACGACGCAATAACCGAGGATCACGATCTGCCACGTGCGCGACGACGCGACCAACCAGGTCGACGCTTGCGTGCCGGCCCAGACCGACACCAGCGTCGCCGGCACGAACACGATCGTCAGTAGCCACAGGCGCGGCGCGAACCGTCGTTGCAGCAGGCCCATGGTCACGGCGAGCGCGAGGTACAGCGTCGAGCTCAGCGCGACCGCACCGCCGGGATCGAATTGCGTGATCCCCGCGAGTTCTTCGGCCGCGCCGACGAACGTCCCCGCGGTGATGTCGGTGAACGCCATCACCACGTAGACCAGCGCGAGCCAGATGAACACGAGCAACAACACTCCGGCGCGCGGGCCGAGGTATTGACGCGCGATCTCGGCCACCGAGCGCGCGTCGTGGCGCACCGACGCGAACAGCGCGGTGAAGTCATGCACGGCGCCGATGAACACGACGCCGAGCAGGATCCACACCAGGCACGGCAACCAGCCGAACTGCGTACATGCGAGGATCGGCCCGGCGATGGGCCCCGCGGCCGCGATCGCCGAGAAGTGCTGACCGATCAGGTAGGGCAGCGGCGTCGGCGTGAAGTCGACGTCGTCGCGCAAGCGCTCGGCCGGCGTCCGCGCGTTCGGATCCGGTCCGAGTGCGCGCACGATCCGCCGGCCGTACGTGACGTAACCGACCACGAGCACGAGCAACGCACCGAGAGCGAGGACTGCGAGCGGCATCGGTCAGTGCTCGACGAAGTCGAGATCGCGCGCGTAGGTCTCGCGCAAACCCCGCAGCGTGACGAACGCGACCGCGAGCACGACGACGCCGACCGCGATCGCTGCGCCGACCGGCCCGATGCCGCGCGCGGCGTCGCCGGCGCTCGGATCGAGCCGCGCATCACGCAGTAGCTCGTACGCGGTGATCAGCAGCGGCACCGTGCCGCGCACGAAATTGGGCACGCTGGTCGTGACCGTCGCGCGCAAGTTGGTGCCGAACTGTTCGGCCGCCATCGTCACGAACACGGCCCAGTAGCCCGAGCCGAGCCCGCACAAGAAGCACCCGATCTTGAACGCCAACCCCGAGCGCGGCCCGATCGTGAAGTAGTAGACCACCGCTCCGACCATCAGCACGAGGAACAACAGGACGGCGCGCTTGCGGCTGCGCAGCCACTGGCTCAGCAGGCCGCTGCAGAGATCGCCGACCGAGAGTCCGGCGTAGCACCAGAAGATCGCGTCGGCGGCGATGGGTGGAGTCTCCATCCCGAGCGCGGCGCCGAGTTCGGGCGAGAAGAACACGAGCAGCCCGACCACGTACCAGATCGGAATCCCGATCGCGATCACGCGCAGGTACGGACCCAAACGCGCGCGCGACGCGAACAGCGCGAGGAAGTTGCCGCGCGTCACGCCGTCGTCGCGTTGGAGCCGCGCGAACAATCCGGACTCGGCCACGCCGATGCGCAATCCGAGCAGCAGCAGCCCGAGCCCACCGCCGATGAAATACGCGGTGCGCCAGTCGAGCCCCTCGGTCGTGCCGACCAACGAAGCGGCCAGCGCGCCGAGCAAGCCGACGGCGGCAACCACAGTGGTACCGATGCCGCGCGTCTCCTTGCTCATCAGCTCGGAGACCAGCGTGATGCCGGCGCCGAGTTCGCCGGCCAAGCCGACGCCGGCCAGGAACCGCCACGTCGCGTACGCGGGCACGGAGTCGACGAAGCCGTTCGCGATGTTCGCGAGCGAGTACGTGAGGATCGAACCGAACAACACCGACAACCGGCCGCGCCGATCGCCGAGGATCCCGAACACGACGCCGCCGACCAACATGCCGGTCATCTGGCAGTTGATCAGCAGCGCGCCGACACGGGCGATCTGATCGGCGGGCACGCCGAGGTCTGCGAGGCTCGCCTTGCGCACCACGCCGAACAGCACCAGGTCGAAGATGTCGACGAAGTAGCCGAGCGCCGCGACGAGGATCGCGAGCCAGATCGCACGCTTCGAAATCGCCGTGTCGGGCACGGGAGCCGACGCGCTCAGCCGAGCATGTCCTTGACGGTGTCGCGCTCGGAAACGAGCTCGGCGTTGGTCTTCGCGATCTTGTCCTTGGCGAAGTCGTTGAGCGTGAAGCCCTTCACGACCTCGTACGTGCCCGGAGCGACCGTGCGCACCGGCACCGACGCCCACACGCCTTCACTGAAGCCGTAGCTGCCGTCGCTGCGCACCGCGACCGAGTGCAACGTCGCACCCGGCGTCATCAACGCGCGCACGTGATCGATCAACGCGTTGGCGGCCGACGTCGCCGACGATGCGCCACGCGCTTCGATGATCGCGGCGCCGCGCTTGCCGACGGTCGGGATGAACGTCTCCTCGAGCCACTTGCGATCCGTGATGACGTCCGTGACGGCCTTGCCCTTGATCTTCGCGTTGAAGAAGTCGGGGTACATCGTCGGGCTGTGGTTGCCGTAGATCAGGATGTCCGACACGTCGGACACCAGCACGCCGGCTTTGTTCGCGAGCTGCGACGCCGCGCGGTTCTGATCCAGTCGCGTCATTGCGGTGAAGCGCTCGGGCTTCAAACGCTTGGCGTTCGCGGCAGCGATCATGCAGTTGGTGTTGCAGGGATTGCCGACCACGGCGACGCGGCAATCGTCCGCGGCGACCTCGTCGATGGTGCGGCCCTGGCCGACGAAGATCTTGCCGTTGTCCTTCAGCAGGTCGGCGCGCTCCATGCCGGGTCCGCGCGGCTTGCTGCCGACGAGCAGACACCAGTTCGCATCCTTGAACGCGATCGCCGGATCCGCCGTCAGCACCATGCCGTGCACCAGCGGGAAGGCGCAGTCCTCGAGCTCCATCGCGACGCCCTTCAGCGCCTGTTGGGCCTTGTCGACCGGGACTTCGAGCATTTGCAGGATGACCGGTTGGTCCTTCCCGAACACATCGCCCGAGGCAATGCGCGGAATGAGGCTGTAGCCGATCTGACCAGCAGCTCCGGTGACGGCGACGCGAATGGGCGACTTCATGGAAGAGAGGCTCCGCCTGACGGGGTGGAAAAGGGGGCGAGCGTAGCAAACGACTCCGGCCCTCGAACCGGGACGCTTCGCTTGACGCCGAAGGTGGAGGCGGGGTGCCTTCGGCCCCCCGCGCCCTCGAGTCGCGCGTGAGACTTCACGCCAAGGGACGTCGAGAACGGGCTCTCGCTGCGGCCGTTCGCCTTCTCACAGGGGCGCAGGGGTGGCTTGTCGAGGGCGTGATTGGCGACCCCTGTCCATCTCACGCAAGGTGACGTACTGACGAGACGTGTAGAGCGGATCGCCACAGCTGCGGCGGGCAAGTGGTCCGCCGCTGCGAGAGCAGGTCACGACGTCCCTTGGCGACGGAGTGGTTTCTGGCTGACGGGCGTGCGGCCTGAAACCAGGGAAGGGTGACGGTTCTCGCTCCGCACCATGGTTCGGCTGAGGTTTGGTGCGTTCAGCGTTTGGATGCGATCGCGCAAGTCGTGGAGCACTCGCGATGTAGAGCGCGTGCGATTGCCGCCGGCAATCGCACGCGGGTACCCGCGTCCCGTTGCCGGCGGTGATCGCACGCGCAATCGCGTCGACTCGACGGAGGTGATCGCGCGGCAACCGTGCGCTGGCCTTGGCGTCGATCGGCTGGGTCGACTCGATCGGCGGGCTCGGGCCTTGCTTGGCGGGCGAATGAGTCGCGGACAATTTCAATGGGGATGGTCGCGACTTGGCTCGAGCTGACTACGTTGTGGCCCCTCGGAGGCGATGGTGCCTCCGCCCACTCCGTCCTTTGGGGAACTCCGATGAAGCTTGCTCGATGGATTGCATTGCTGCCGTTGCTCGCGTCGTCCGGCTGTCTGTTCGCGGACTTCAAGACCACACTCGATCGGGATTTCGACAAGACGTCGCTCGGTTCGAAGCAAGGTGAGTCTTCGGCTCAGGCGTTCCTGTGGCTCGTCGCGGTGGGCGATGCCGGGGCTCAGGCTGCCGCCGAGGACGGCAAGATCACCGTCATCCATCACGCCGACGAAGAGGTCGTGAGCGTGCTGTTCGGGCTGTACTACAAGCAGACCACGATCGTGTACGGAGAGTGAACGTGCGACGCTGGCTCTGCGGTGCTGCGCTCGCCTTCGTCTTCCCGTCGTGCTTCCAACCGGTCGGGTTGATCTACACCGAAGTCACCACGCCACTCGACGTGAACTTCGATCGCACGCCGGTGTTCAGCACGTCGCGCGAAGGAGACTTGAAGCACTTTCGTCTCTACCTCGGCTTGCTGTCCTTCATGTGGGACACGAATGCGATCGCCGACATCGCGAACAAGCGCGGCGGAATCGACGAGATCTATTACGCCGACCATCGACGCGTCAGCGTCTTCTTCGGCATCTGGAGCCAGGAGTACATCGAGATCTACGGACACGCGGCGCCACCGCCGACGAAGGCGAGCGCGATGGGTCCGACGGAGTCTCCATTCGATGCACTGAGGCAGACCGGCTACATCAGCGCCGAAGAGTTCGAAGCAAGGCGGAGTGCGCTGGGCAAGTAGTCCATCCACCTCGGTTCAGGCATCGATCAGCCTCGCTCCGCGGAGGGACAGGTGGGGGACACGGGAAGACGCGCCTCCGTCCCCGGTAGGGGGCCTTCGGCCCCCACCTGCCTGGATGCCAGCGCATCTGGCCAAGCGGCCCTAGCTTTAGAGATAGTTCAAGAGCGTCGGGCGGTTCAGACGGGCCGCGGACGCGAGTGCCGACTGGTACGCCGCTTCGGACTCGGACAGCTCGAGGGACGCTTCGACCAGGTCGGTGTCGCTGAGTTCGCTCTCGCGTGTCTTCAACGACAGAGAGATCAAGTCGAGCGAGTTCTCGAGTCGTTCGAAACCCTGACTGCGGGCTCCGAGGTCGGATGCACCGGTCAGCAACAGCGTGTGGGCTTTGTCGAGCGCGCCGGCGCGCGCTTGGATGCGCTCCACTTGTCCCTGGTCGCCGAAACCGTTCGCTCCGCGGATCTCGTCGCGCAGTTGGATCAGCGTGTCGAAGATCGTTTCGGTACCGCCGAAGGTCAGTAGTGCTTCGCCCTCGCGGAACACCGCGCTGGTGTCGACGTGCACCACGCGGCCGTCCGCGCTCTGCAGCGACACGTCGGACGCGAAGGTCAGCGCTTGCGGCGTGCCGCCGTCGAGCGCGATCTCGCCGTTGCCCGTCAACGCGACGTTGCCGTTGAAGCCCGCGGTCAACGTCGTGACGTCGACGTGCACCACGTCGCCGCTCACGCTGGTGACGGCCAGATTCGTCTCGGTGCCGGTGAACTCGACCGCGGTTCCTCCGTCGAGCTGCAGTGTTCCGCCGCCGCTCGGTGAGGACACGACCGTGATCGAGTGTTCGCCGGACGGGCCGAGGATCGTGTCGTTCGCCGAGGACGTGCCGGGCTTCAAGCCCGACACGGAGTCGCCCGTGGTCGCGACCACGCCATCGCCGAACACGGTTTGCGTATGCGCGAGCGTGACCTTCGCCGAACCCGTCATCGTGTCGGACGCGCCGAGCACCGAGTCGAGGCCCGTGTTCGACGTCACGATCGTGGGCTCGCGGTTGAAGCGGAAGAACGCTTCCTTGCCCGACAGCTCGATCGACTTCAGGTCGTTCGGCCCGAGGCGCACGCGGCGCGACGCGTCGTCACCGTGGTACGAAATCGACGTGATCGATCCGAACGAGCGCGTGGCCACGAACGGAACGGTGTTGACCTTCGAACCGGCGAAGACGTAGCGGCCTTCGGCGCGTTGGTTGCCGAGCGCGAGGACTTGGTCGAGGATCGAGTCGATCTCGTTCGCGATCGCCGCGAGGTCGGACGGACTGTTCGAGCCCTTCGCGGCCTCCTGTGCGCGTGCTCGCGCATCGATGATCAGGCCCGAGATGTCCTGCAGCAGGCTCGCCTGTTGATCCGCCGCCGTACGTGCCGCACCGACGGCGTCGCGACTCTTGAGCGTGGCGAGCATGGTGCGGCGCAGGTCCAGCGCGCGCGACGCGTCGGAGGTGTCGTCCGAGACGAATTGCAGCCGTTTGCCGGACGAGATCTGGTTCTGCACGCGCGCCAACCGCGTGAACGACGCCGCGAGGTCGAACTTCGCGCGATCGAACATGCTGGACGGCGTGACGCGGATTCCCATGGCTGCCTCACAGTTGGAGCAAGGTGTCGTCGAGCTCGCGCAACACCTGGATGAACTTCACGGACGCGTCGTAGAGCTGCTGCATGCGTTCGAGATCGAGGAGCTCCTCGTCGGGATTCACGCCGGAGACGTTCGCGCGTTGCTGTTCGAGCGTCAGCATCACGAGAGTCGACGAATCGAGTGATGCCTTCGTGCCCGCTGCGGTCGCGCCGAGATCGGCGGCGTAGAGGTTGTAGAAGCCGGCCAGCGACACGTCGTCGAGCTCGTCGAGTGGCTTGTCGCCGACCGCCGCGAGCGCGAGGAAGTTCTCGCCGTCGCCGGGGCCGCCGCCCGCCGAGCCGGACAGCAGTTCAGGTTTGCCCTCGAGCACCGAGTTGATCGCGATCGTGCCGGAGTCGTCTCCGGTGAAGAACGCATTCAATCCGAACGCTGCGAGGATGTCGGACGTGTCGGTTTCGCCGGGGACTTCGAGACCGAAGAACTGCTGCGCACTGCCCGAGATCGTGCCGGCCGAGAACGACACCGAGACGCCTTCGACGACTTCCAACGACGTGCCGGGCTCGTAGCCCTCGCCGACGTTCAGCGTCGTCAGGAGCGCGCCGCTGGCGTCGTAGACCTCGACTCCGAGTCCCGTCGTGACGCCGATCTGGCCGTCGCCGACGGCCTTGAACGTGTAGTTCTGGCCAGCCGCGTTCGCCGAGGATCCCGTGACGGACACCGTGACCGGCGTGGAAGTGCCGGTGGCGCTCAGCGCGAGCTGCAGCGCGGCGGCGGGGGATCCGGTGCCATCGGTGATCTGGATCGACGACGACGGACCGGTCGCGGTCGACTGGATCACGAGCTTCTGGTCGATGACCGACGCGATCACGCCCGTGGCCTGCGCGTTGATCGCCGTGGCGACCTCGTCCGCGGTGGCGCTGTTGATGTCGACGAAGTCGGTGGTGTTGAACGTGACGGTCTGCGCCGCGCCGCCGTTGGCCGTGAGCGTGAACGTGCTGCCCGCGGTCAACGCCAGCGGATACGTCGACTCACCGGCCACGATCGCGTTGGATGCGCCGAACGAGTTGCCTTCGACCGGCTGTCCGTCGAGGCGCGCGGAGAAGTCGAACCCGAACCCGGTCGCGGCCTTGATCTGCAGCTTGCCGGCACCGTCGAGGAACGCCGACAAGTGCGGGACCGCATCGAGCGCGGCGATGAAGCCGCCGACCGACATCGACTCGGCGTCGACGTCGATCGTGAAGCGCTCGACGTCGCCGCTCGCGAGGTTGCTGATCGCGATCGACAACTGTCCGTCCTTGATCGCGAACGGCAGGCCCGAGTTCTCCAGCGCCGTGTTCTGCAGATCGGTGACCTGCGACAAGTCGATCGCGAACGACGACGACAACGACGTGAACGGTCCCGACGCCGGAACGCCCTTCGCATGCACGCGGTTCGTGGCGAGCACGAGGTTCTTCGCCAGGCGATCGAGTTCGGTGAGGCGGTTCTTCAGGTCCTGGTCGACCATGTGGATGATGCCGCCGAGTCGCCCGGCGTTCGGCTTCAGGTCGAGTTTGCCGGTCAGCGTCGTCACCTTCATATCGCCCTGGTTGTCGAGCGTCACCTTGACGCCGTTCGCGGCGCCGCCGGCCACCAGCGCGACGCCGTTCACGGCGACGGTCACCGTGCCGTCGCCGATCACCGTCGATTGCGCGCCGATCAGCACGGCGAGTTCCTCGACCGCTTGCGCGCGCTGGTCGCGCAGGTCGTTCGCCGTCACACCGGGTGCTTCCTCGGTCTTGATCTTCGAGTTCAGCCCGGCGACCTGTTGCAGCAGTTGATTGGCTTCGGCGACGACGCCTTGCGCGTCGAGCAGCGACTTCGTGCGCAGCTCCTTCAGACCGCTCGAACGCAGGCGGAAGCTCAGCGCGAGATCGGACGCCGACGCCAGCAAGTTCTGCCGCAGCACGGGGTCCTCGGGCGAGGTCGCGGCTTCGGTCGCACCGTCGAAGAAGCCCTGCAGCTTGGTCGCGAGGCCGTTCTCCGACAGGTCCGCGAACAGCGTCTCGACCTGGTCGAACATGTCGTTCTGAGCCTGCGAGCGCCCGGCCAGCGCGAGCTCGCTGCGGATGCGAGCGAGCAGGGCTTCGTTGACCGACGAGCGCACGGCGGCGACTTCCACGCCGGTGCCGAAGCGCAGCAGGTGGTTGCCCTGCACCGGCGTCGTCGTCGCGAGCAGCGCGAGCTGGCGGCTGTAACCCGGCGTGTTCTGGTTGGCGAGGTTGTGACCGATGACGTCCATCGCCCGCCGGGAGGCGATGAGTGCGCGCAGAGCTGCGGAGGAACCGATGGACATGGGAGTTGCCTCAGGCCGTCGCGTCGAGTTGGGAGAACGGAGTGTTGCCGTCGACGCGCACGTTGGCGCCGTCGAGGATGCGGCGCGCTTCGGCGACCGCGTCGAGACCGGCGCGCGCGAGACGCGCGTTGCGTTCGGCCTTCGCCAGCCAGTCGCGCCGCGCGTCGGCGAGTTCGCTGCGCGCCTGCGCCAGGTCCTTGCGCGCGCGTTCGGGCAGATGCAGCAAGACCTCGCGCAACTGCGCGCCGGCGTGCAGACCGAGGTCGAGATCCGCGACCAGTTGCTTGCACGAGTTCGACGCGGTCGCGAGGTCGTCGGTCACGCGCTCGAGGCCGACCGTCGCGGCGACGATCTCATCGGGGCGGCCTTGCTTCAGCGCCGAGTTCTGTTGATCGAGTGCGTGCGAGAGCTCGCGCTCGACCGCGAGTGCTTCTTCGAGGCGGCGCTTGAGTTCGTCGACCTTCGATTGCAGCGCGTTCATCGCGTTTCCTCACGGTCTTGCGTGGGCGCATGGAGGACGGCGGGCACGGCGCCTTCGGTCGTCGGCGACGTCGGAACGGCGTGGCGCGCGATCACTTCGTGCACGCGATCGGTCAACGCCTCGAGGCCGTTCTTCGCCAGCGACTCCGACAGCGCGCTCTCGGCCAGGCCCTTGTAGACGTCGGCGCCGGGGCCGTCGCCGAACGGGCCGTTCTCCGACTCCGAGGTCACGCTCTGGAGCATCTCGCGGACCAGCGTGCCGACGAGCAGCGACGTGAAGTCCTGCGCGACCTTGTGGGTCGACGCGGTGGTCGCGTCGTCCTGCGCCCGCGCGGCCGCGGAACCGTTCGCGCCGCTCGGCTTGCCGAGCGCGAGTTCGCGCTGCGCGAGCGGGGCTCGCAAGGCTTGGATCGGATCGATCACAGGACCTCCAAGTCGGCTTCGAGTGCGTCGGCCTGCTTCAGCATCTGCAGGATCGTGATGAGGTCGCGCGGCGTGGCGCCGAGCGCGTTCAACGCGGCCGAGAGTTCCGCGATCGACGTCGTCGTCGGCAGCACGGTGACGCCGTTGCCGGAATCGACCGTGGCGGAGACGTCGGTGCGGTCGACCGTCGTGGTCTCGCCGTTGCTGAACGGCTGCGGTTGGCTGACGATCGGCGACTCGGCGACGGTGACCGTGAGGTTGCCGTGCGCGATCGCGACCGAACGGATGCGCACCCATTCGCCGGCGATGATGGTGCCGGTCTTCTCGTTCACGACGACACGTGCGCGCGAGTACGGCGTGAGTTGGAGTTCGGAGACCTCCGCGACGAACGCGATGACCTCGTCCGCCTTGAGATCGGCCGGTACGCGAACGCGCACGGTGGCCGGATCGATCGGCGTCGCGATGCGCTCGCGGTGCTTGTTCAGGACGTCGACCATGCGCGACGCGGTGGCGAAGTCGGGCTTGCGCAAGCGGAACGAGAACGAGTTGTCCTCGGCCAAGAAGCGCGTGTCGAGATCGTCTTCGACCGTCGCGCCGGCCGTGAGGAAGCCGACGGTCGGGTGGTTCTGCGCGACGCTCGCGCCCTTGCCCTCGGCCGAGAACCCTCCGATCGTGACCGGTCCCTGTGCGACCGCCCAGACCTTGCCGTCGGCGGCCGACAGTTCGCTGAACAGGAGCGTGCCGCCGAACAGGCTCTTCGCGCCGCCGGTCGCGGACACGGTCACGTCGAGGCGATCGCCTTCGCGCGAGAACGGCGGCAGCGTGGCCGTGACGATGACGAGCGCCGAGTTGCCCGCGGTCAGATCACCGGGCTTCAGGTTGAGGTTCTGCTTGGCCAGCAGGTTGGCGAGGGCCTGACGCGTCGCCGGCGTCGAATCGCCGGTGCCGTTCAAGCCGACGATGATGCCGGTGCCGATCAGCGCGTTCTCGCGCACGCCCTTGACGTCGGCGAGGTCGCCGATGCGCACGAGCACGTCGCCGGGCCGTGGAGCCGCGGCGGTCGTCGGAGCTTGGAGCAGAACGGCGAGCAGCAACGGTGCGAACATCGAGATCGTCCTTCGAGGAGCGAGCGGTAGGTGCGTCGACGCGAGCGGTCAGAACGGCCAGACGATGTCGACGATGCGTTCGAACCAGTTCTTCTTCGTCGAACGCGACAGCGGTCCGCAGGCCTCGTAGGTGACGGTGCCGTTCGCGACCAGCTCGGACGCGATCGAGTTGGCGGCCGTGACGTCGAGCGGACGCACGATGCCGGTGATCGTCATGAAGCGCTCTTCGCCGTCGAGGATCACGCGACGCTTGCCTTCGACGACGAGGTTGCCGTTCGGCTGGACGTCGATGACGGTCGCGGTGATGCGCGTGTCGAACTTGCCTTCGCGATCGACTTCGGCCTTGCCGTCGAACGTGCGGCTCGAGCTCCACTCCATCGGCAACACGTCCTTGGCGATGTCGGGATACGGCTGGAAGCTCGTGATCTCGGCCTTCGCCGCCGACGACTTGTCGAACTTCGCTTCGGCGTCGTCCTCGACCTTCGAATGTTCGTTGACCAGGATGGTCAGGATGTCGCCGACGCGATGCGCGCGGTTGTCGGAGATCAACGACACGTGGTTCTTGCGACCGCGCTGGTACAGCGACTGCGCCGACGCGACCGAATCCCAGGCCAACGTGGCGAGCAGTGCGAGCGCGACGACGATGCAGCGGGACGAGGTGCGGATCATGGGGGACCTCATGGGTTGAGCTGGACGAGGCCGGGGCCGGCGACGCGGCCGACGACGACGCGTTTGGTGGTTTGGTTCTCGACGTGGATGGCGTCGCCGACGGCGCCCGAGTTCTTGGCGATGCCGAACGCTTCGGCGCGCAGTTGGCCGCGCGCGAACACGAGCGTCACCGTCGAGTTCTTCTGCACCACGATCGGTGCGGAGAAGTCGCGCGCGCTGAGCGTCGCACCGGCCGCGAGCGGGCGTAGCGCGACCTGGCCGAGGAACGCCTTCGGGTCGACGAACGCGCGACCGTTCACGCTCGTGGTCTCGACGCGTTCGACGCGCAGGTGGCGCGCGTCGAGGACGTCGCCCTTCTGCAGCGGTTCGGCGAGCACGTGGACTTGCGCGAACGTGCGGACCAAGAACGTCAGCGGCACGACGACCTGCAGCTTGTCGTCGACGAGCACATCGACGTCGATCGCGATCGGACCGCGGCCGGACGCGCCGGTGTGGAAGCGCGGGCGCAACTCACGACCGCTGCGACCGTGCGGGACCTGCGTGTCGAATGGCGTGCGCTGGACTTCGATCTGTGCGTCCTTCGGCGGAGCGACGTTCTTGCGCAGGAACGCCTCGGCGCACGCGAGCAACTCGTCGGCCTTGATCGTCGTGGTCTCGGTGCGCACCAAGCATTCGGCGGAGCCCGAGCATTGCACCGGCGTTCCGGCCAACGCGAGCTTGACCGCGTCCGCGGTGATCGAACGCGCGTAGCCCGGCGACGGCGAGCGACCGAGATCGAACGCGAGCGTGGCCTCGGGCAACGACGTCGCGGTCTCGGACGTGATGACGTCGCGCAGCTCGATGCGCGTGCCGCGCACTTGTGCCTCGGGTCGCAACGCGACGCGCAGCGCGGGGGTCTCGGCCCCGAGCACGGTGACGAGCGCCAACAAGATCGTGGCGAGCGTCATCAGCGCACCAACCCGTTGACTTGGCTCAGCATCTCGTCGCCGGTGCGGATCGCGCGCGAGTTCACTTCGTACGCGCGCTGCGCCACGATCAGGTTGACGAGTTCGGACACGACGTCGACGTTCGAGCGTTCGAGGTAGTACTGCGACAGCGCGCCGGTGCCTTCGGTGCCCGGCGTGACCGGCGTCGGGGTTCCCGACGCGGCCGAGTTGCGCAAGATGTTCGTGCCGGAGGCTTCGAGGCCCGAGGGATTCGCGAAGCGCGCGAGTTGGATCGCTCCGACCTGCGTCGGCGTGTCGGGGCTCGCTGCGGTCGTGACCGTGACCACGCCGTCGGCGCCGATCGAGACCGACTGCGTGTCGGTGGGCACGGTGATCGCGGGCTCGATGCGGTAGCCCTGCGAGGTCACCATCTGAAGCTGCGAGTCGAGGTGGAACGAACCGTCGCGCGTGTACCCGGTGGTGCCGTCGGGCATCGTGACTTGGAAGAAGCCGTCGCCCATGATCGCGACGTCGAGTTCGCGGTTCGTGCCTTCCATGACGCCCGGCGTGAACACGCGCGTCGTCGAGACCGCGCGCACACCGGAGCCGATCTCGAGTCCGGTCGGGCTCTGCACACCGATCGACGAATCGCCGGGCTTCTGCAGGTTCACGTAGAGCAAGTCCTGGAAGTTCACGCGGCTGCGCTTGAACCCCGCCGTGTTGACGTTGGCGATGTTGTTGGAGATGACGTCGACCGTCATCTGCTGGCCCTTCATGCCCGTCGCGGCCGTGTACAGCGCTTTCATCATGGGACGGCTCTCCTGACTCGTGTTCCGGTTCTGTCGTGAGTTCGGTTCGCTGCGTTCTCTGTCGTTCGCGGGTTCAGCCGCGCGGGTTCGTCGCTTCCTGGCGGACGCGATCGATGCTCGTCAGTGCCTTCTGCGCGGCTTCGAACGCGCGGAAGCCCGCGATCATCTGCACCATCTCGTCGATGACGTTTACGTTCGCGCGCTCGAGGTAGCCCTGCTGGACCGTCGAGGTGCCGGCCTCGCGCGGATCGCTGCCGGCGTCCTCGCGGAAGCGGCCATCGCGATCGGCGAGCAACTTGCGCACGTTGCCGAACTCGACCAGCTTGAGCCGGCCGACTTCGGCGTTGTTCTGGATGACGGCGCCGTTGGCCTGGACCGCGATCGGTCCTTGCGTGGGGTCGGTCTGGATCGGTCCGCCTTGGCCGAGCACGCGTGCGCCGTCGGCCGCGACGAGGAAGCCCTCGGCGTTGGTGTTGAACGCGCCGTTGCGCGTGTAGCGCGTGCCTTGCGTGGTCTCGAGCGCGAAGAACGCGGGCCCCGAGATCGCGAGGTCGTTCGGCGAGTCGGTCGGCTTGAGTTCCCCTTGCGTGAAGTCGACGTCCTCGGCGAGGTCGGGCAGCGTCATGCCCGACGCCTTGCGCAGCGAGTTCGAGAACGCGTCGGCCGTCGCGACCCGCCGGCGGTAGCCCGTGGTGTCGGCGTTGGCGATGTTCTGCGCACGCACGTCGTGCATGCGGCTCAAGACGTCGAGCGCCGCCGCTGCATGAAGTGATCCGCTGTCCATGACGTCCTCCTGAGGGTCCGTTCCTGCTTGGCGAACCCGGTGCCAATCGCGGTCGAGATCGTGGGCTCGGATTCGAACTGACGCTCCGGAGCGCGGTTAGAGTTGCCGGCCCGGTCGCGGACCGGCCCCGCCATGGGCCTCCGCGCAGGAAAGGTTTTCCGACCGGTCGCGGTCGGGCGGAAGCGATTGCCGCGCGCGCGGCGGAGGACGCATGGGTTTCGTCGGTGGGTGCGAGCCGTGGGCCGTGGTGTTGGCGTGCGCGTTGGCGTGGGGCGATCCGAGCCCGTCGGGCGTCGGCGACCCGTACTACCCCGACTACGGCAACGGCGGCATGGACGTGCTGCGCTACGACCTCGACTTCACGATCGAGCCGTCGGACAACGCGCTGCGCGGAGTCGTCTCCCTGCGTATGCGCGCGTTGCAGGAGCTGCCGCTGTTCCACCTGGACCTGATCGGCATGGACGTCGACGCGATCGAGGTCGAAGGCGTCGACGCGTCGTTCACGCGCGAGGCGCGGGAACTCGTGATCACGCCGGCGCGCGCGATCCCGGCGGACGCGGAAGTCGACGTCGTCGTGCGCTATCACGGCGAGCCCGAAGGCGTGCCGGATCCCGCGGTGCCGATCGAAGGCGTCGGTTGGTTCTGGCACGGCGACTCGATCTGGGTGTTGTCCGAGCCCGGCGGTTCGGCCGGGTTCTTCCCGTGCAACGACCATCCCTCCGACAAGGCCGCGTACACGTTCGACCTCACGGTGGCGGCGCCGTACGTCGCGGTCGCGAACGGCACGTTGACCGCGACCACCGAGTCCGAACGCGGCGTGACGTACTCGTGGTCGGCTCCGGAGCCGATGGCGACGTACCTCGTCACGCTCGCGGTGGGGGAACTCGGCGAGAAGCGCATCCCGATGGCGGACGGTCGCGAGGTCGTGTTGCACTTCCCGAAGGACGCGCCGGAGAAGCGCTACGCGGCGCTCGAGCGCAGCGGCGAGATCGTCACGTTCCTCGAGACGAAGTTCGGGCCGTATCCGTTCGCGACGATCGGCGGCGTGCTCAGTTCGCTGCCGATCGGCGCCGCGCTCGAGACGCAAGGGCGACCGGTCTACGGCCAGAGCGCGGGCGCGTCCGAGAGCACGGTCGCTCACGAGCTCGCGCACCAGTGGTTCGGCAACAGCGTGACCGTCGCGCGGTGGCAGGACATCTGGGTGTCCGAGGGGTTCGCGGAGTACGGCTCCTGGCTGTGGTCCGAACATGCGCATGGACGCGCGGCCTACGACCGTGAGGTCGCTGGTGCGCGCACGTTCGCGAAGCGCGCGCGCTCGCGGCCCAGCGGGGATCCGGGTGTGAAGCAGATGTTCGGCGTACCGAGCTACCAGCGTGGTCCGCTGGTGCTCCACGAGCTGCGCGAGTCGTTGGGCGACGAAGCGTTCTTCGCGCTGCTGCGCGCGTGGCACGAGGCGAAGAAGTACAGCAACGCGACCGTGGACGAGTTCGTCGAGTTCGCCGCGGCGCGATCGCCGCACGAAGCGGCGACGCGCGCGCTGTTGCGCGCGTGGCTGTTCGACACAGTCATGCCCGGAAACTGACAGGACGGGAACGAACCGGCTGGAGCGAGCCCATGCTCGGCAACGCCGAACTGGTTCACGATCGCGGCCACGGAGCCGTCCAATCGCCGGATCAACCAACGCAAGTCCGCCGCCAGACGACACATCGCCCGCGTGCGATTGCCGCCGGCAATCGCACGCGGGGTCCTCCATCGGTTGGACCGTTCGGCGCGAACCACGATCGGTGAACGAATTAGCCCGAACGCGTTTGCCGCCGGCAAGCGCGTTCGGGGTCAGAGGTCGTCGGCGAGGCGGCGCACGATGTCGGTCGTCGTCACGATGCCGAGCAGCTTGCCGTGCTCGGTCACGACCACGCGATGGATGTTCTCGCGCGCGAGCACACCGCAGATCTGCTTCAGCGTCGTCGACGGGGAGACGCTGATGACCGCGGGAGTCATGAACTCACGCACGATCGCGTCCGCGAAGCCTTCGGTGAGGCGGACCGGGTCGTCGTCGTCGTCGGCTTCGTCGAGAACGTCGGCGAGGGTCGGCTCGGTCGGCCGCGCCTCGATCCCGCCATCGCGTTCGTGATCGATGCGCGCGAGGTCATGACTCGTGATCATCCCGACGAGCTTCCCCGCCGCGTCGATCACCGGCAGTCCGCTGACTTGGTCTTCATCGAGGATGCGCACGGCTTCCTCGATCGGAGCGTCCGCGTCGACCGTGATCACTTCGTCGACCATCAGATCGCGCGCCGTCAACGCACCGAGTCGCGCCTTCGCCGTGTTCATGTGTGGACCTCCGGGTGGACATGGGCCAATCGACGCGGCGACGTCGCCGCCAGGACGCGACGCACTTCGCTGAGCTGTCGGGCCAGCCAACGCACGATGTCGTCGAGACTGACCATGCCGATCAAACGATCGTGGGAGCCGACCACGGGAGCGCGACGCACCCCGTGCTTGCGCATCAACGCCAGCGCGCGTTCGAGGGGGCTGTGCTCGGTCACGACGACCGGATACGGAGTCATCACGTCCCCGACGGTCGTCAGCGCCACGTCCCAGCCCAAGCCGACGACGCGCAGCGCCAAGTCGCGATCCGTGAGCATGCCGATCGGCTTGCCGAAATCGTCCACGACGACCAACGTGCCGACGCGTCGTGCGGACATCCGCTGCGCGGCCGTGCGCACGTCCTCATGGGTGTAGGCGACATCGACTGCGCGCGACAGAACCTGCGTGATGCTCATGGCGACCTCCGCGATGGACGGGCGAGACCATCGCGAACCGGCTTCAACAAAGACGGTGCCGCTCGCGGATCCTCGAGTTACGTCGACGTCGTGGTGACGGATTCGCGGCCGTCGTGCCGCGGCGGTGAGGATCGCGCGGCGGTCCGGGCTACTTGTCGGCCTCGTCGCCGTCGGTGCCGAGGTCGGTGGTCGCGATCGGCTTCGGGACCGCGAGCAGTCGAGACCCCGCGAAGAACTTGAACTGGCGGCGTGAGTCGCCGACTTGCTGGACCAGTTCGCCCAATTCGGTCGTCGCGTCGAACCATGCCAGGACCGTGCGACGGCGGAGCTTGCGCTCCTTGCTCGATGTCTCGCTGCGCTCCCACACCACCAGCGCGTCGGCGCCGGCACGCGCCGCGAGTCCGGACTCGCCGCGTCGCCACAGCGCGTACTGGGACTGCCGGCCGTGCTCGCGGTTCTTGGGGTGATCGAGCACGAAGACGTCGGCCTGATCGTGGAGGTAGAACTCGAGCTGAGCACCTAGCTTGTAGTGGTCGGCGACGACGATGGGGCGGCCGCCGGATGGAGCAGGCTGCAGACGTTGCCGCGTCGCGTCCGCGGTCTCGTCCCAGCCCGCGAACGGATCGACGAACGCATCGATGCCGAGCGCGTTCGTGGAGAGTTCGAACATCGCGACGACCACGACCGACGCGGCGCAGGCGGGCAGCGCGAACGCCACGGCCCGGCGCAGCGCGGACGCACCGCGCGCCGCGAACGCGCGCAACGCGGGCACCACGTACGGCACCAGCGCCAGGAAACCGACCGCGCTCCACAGCACCGTCGTGTGCTCGCGATCCGTGATCGGACTCAGCACGAGGAACGGCCCGATGTGCGTGACGACGAACGCGATCGCCAGAGCAGCCGCGAGATCACCGCCGCGTGCGCGACGCCACGCGGTGACGAACGCCGCGAGATAGCCGAACCACAACAACCCCGACGTCACGGCGATCTGACCGAGCACGTGCTCGACCAGACCGTTCCACGAGAAGCCTTCGCCGTGACGACCTTGGCCCTGGTAGCGCAGCGGCTCCCAGTCGAGCTGCATGTTGTGGATCAGCACCGGCAAGAAGCCGGGCAGCAGCACGAGCAGGCCGAGCCACGGCGCCGCGGTGCGCAGTTGTGCACGGCCGCCTCTCGTCGCGATCAGGAACAGCGCGAACGCGGCGGGCAGCAATACGGCGCGCAGATGCGTGGCCAGCGCGAGCGCGCCGCACGCACCCGCGAGCAGCCACATGCGTCGCGTCCCGTCCCGCGCGGCCGCCTGCGCCGCGACCAACGCCGCGAGCGTGAACACCTGCAACGGCGTGTCGGGGATCGCGAGTACCCCGTGGAACGTCAATCCGAGCGAAACCAAGCCGATGCCGACCGCGGCGACGCCATCGCCCTCGCCGACCAGCGGGCGCGCGAGCCGCCACAGCAACCACGGCATCAGCGCGCCGAGCGCGAGGAACGCGAAGCGCACGCCGAACGTCGTGTCGCCGAACAGTGTGGTGCCGATGCGCACCAGCGCGGCGGTCATGAACGGATGGTCCGCGTAGGCCCAATCGAGGCGCTGTGCGCACTGCCAGTAGAACGCCTCGTCGCCGAACAACCCGAGGCGGGCGGCCGCGACGGCTTTCGCGATCACGAGCGCGAACGCGAGGACGACGACGACGCGCTTCACTGCGTGCGGGTCTCGGCGGCGGCCTTGGTACGAAACAGCCTGGAGCGCATCAGTCCCGCGCGATGCGCCAGGAACTGCAGCATGGTCCAGACCGTGTGCCAGCCGTAGCGCATGCTGCGCGAGAAGTCGATCGACGACGCTTCCGAGAAGTAGCGGGTCGGCACCGGCACGTCGCCGATGCGGAAGCCGAAGTGGACGCACTGCGCGATGAACTGCGAATCGAACACGAAGTTGTCCGAGTTGTCCTCGAACGGCACGGTCTCGAGCACTTCCCGCGTGTACGCGCGCATGCCGGTGTGTGCGTCACCGATGTTCTGGCCGAGGCAGACGTTCTCACCGAACGTGAGCAGTCGGTTCGCGAGGTACTTCCACCACGGCATGCCGCCGGCCAGGGCTTCGCGGCGTGTGCGGATCCGGGAACCGAGCACGACATCGCAGATGCCGAGCCGCAGGAACGTGATCATCGCGTCGATCACGCGCCCGTCGTACTGGTAGTCGGGATGCAGCATCACGACCGCGTCCGCGCCGCGCTTCAAGGCTTCGCGGTAGCAGGTCTTCTGATTGGCGCCGTAGCCGCCGTTCTTCTCGTGGACGATCACGTCGATGCCGAGCGCGCGGGCCTTGCTCACGGTGCCGTCGCGCGAGACGTCGTCGACGAGCAGAACGTCGCTCGCGAATTGTTTCGGGATGTCGCGCCACGTGCGCTCGACCGTCTGCTCGGCGTTGTAGGCGGGCATCACGATCAGCACTTTGCGGATCGGGCGCTCGTGGACGTCGAGAGTGTCGATCCTCAAGGCGTTGCGTGTCCTGGTGACCAAGGAAGGGGCGGCTCCGACGGAACCGTCGCGGCGGCATTGAATCGGATTCGACGGGGCGAGACAAGCGCGGAGGCGGGCCGTGCGAAGCGTGGCCGTCGACCGCCGACCGGAGTTCTTGGCGCGTCCGGAACTGCCTCTTCCTTCGCGCGACACGACTGCACTAGAGTGCCACGGTTCGTATCCTGACGCGGCAACTCGGTGCATCCAGAACCATGCCCCTGCGCGAAATCGTCGTCCAAGGTGCCCGCGAGCACAATTTGAAGGGAGTCGATCTCCGACTCCCGCGCGGCTCCCTCACGACGATCACGGGCGTGTCGGGTTCGGGCAAGTCGTCGCTGGCGTTCGACACGATCTTCCAGGAAGGCCAACGCCGCTTCGTCGAATCGCTGTCGTCGTACGCACGCCAATTCCTCGGCAACGTCGAGAAGCCGCGCGTCGACCACGTCGAGGGCCTGTCGCCGACGATCTCGATCGACCAGAAGACGGTGAACCGCAATCCGCGTTCGACCGTCGGCACGATCACGGAGATCTTCGACCACCTGCGCCTGTTGTTCGCTCGGCTCGGCACGCCGCACTGCACGGGGTGCGACCGCGAACTGACGGCCCAGACCAAGGACCAGATCGCCGATCGTTTGGTCGCCTCGTCCGAGGGCAAGCGCCTGCAAGTCCTCGCGCCCGTGATCCAGGGCCGCAAAGGCGAGTACCGCAAGGAACTCGAGCAGTTGCGCCTGAAGGGCTTCGTGCGCGCGCGCGTCGACGGCGAGGAACGTCGGCTCGACGAAGAGATCAAGTTGTCGCGCTACGTGAAGCACACGATCGAAGTCGTGGTCGACCGCCTGGTCGGGGCGAAGGACAAGGCCGGCCGCGTGGCCGAAGCGGTCGAACAAGCGCTGAAGCTCACGAACGGCGTCGTCGCCGCGTTGATCGACGACCAGCACGTCGAGTTCTCGGCCAAGCGTTCGTGCTCCGCGTGCGGCACGGACTTCCCCGACCTCGAGCCGCGCCTGTTCTCGTTCAACTCGCCGTTCGGCGCGTGTCCGGAGTGCAACGGCCTCGGCCTGCGGCGCACGTTCGATGCCGCGCTGCTGATCGAGGACGAGAACCTCTCGATCGCGCAGGGCGCGCTGAAGGCGATGACGAAGACCGGGTACCTCGCGTACGCGCGGCTCGGACCCGAGTCGCTGAAGCGCGTGGCGCAGCATTTCGGTTTCACGCTCGATCAGCCCTGGAAGACGCTGACGCGCAAGCAGAAGGACGTGCTGATCCACGGCTCGGGCGACGAGAAAGTCCGGCTGCGCTGGGAGTACGAGACCGAGGACGGGCGCACCGTCAAGGGCGAGGACCATCGGCCGGTCGAAGGCGTGTTGCCGGCGATGGAGAAGTTCTGGCGCATGACCAAGTCGCCGCACGTCGAGAAGTTCATGGCGACGACGACGTGCTCGGCGTGCGCCGGGACGCGACTGCGGCCCGAGGCGCGTTCGGTGCGTTTCCGCGATCGCACGATCACGGACCTCGCTGCGACCACGATCGGCGATCTCGACGAACGGCTGCGCACCGTGAAGCTCTCGGTGCGCGAGGAACTCGTCGGTCGTCAGGTCATGAAAGAGATCCGCACGCGACTGCAGTTCCTCGTCGACGTCGGCTTGTCGTACCTGCCGCTCGATCGCGGTGCAGCGACGCTGTCGGGCGGCGAAGCCCAGCGCGTGCGATTGGCGACGCAGGTCGGCGCGCATCTGCAGGGCGTGCTGTACGTGCTCGACGAACCGTCGATCGGATTGCATCAACGCGACAACCACCGTCTGATCGAGACACTGCGCCAACTGCGCGATCGCGGCAACACCGTGCTCGTCGTCGAACACGACCGCGACACGATGCTGGCGTCGGACGTGCTCGTCGACGTCGGCCCCGGCGCCGGACGCGAAGGCGGTGAGATCGTCGCGGTGGGAACGCCCGCGAAGGTGTGGCGCTCGCCGACGTCGATCACGGCGCGCTACCTGCGCGGCGAACGCACGATCGACGCGCCCGCGACGCGGCGCAAGGGCAGCGGCGCGAAGCTCGTGGTGCGCGGTGCGCGCCAACACAACTTGAAGGGCATCGACGTCGCGATCCCGCTCGGCTGCTTCGTCGCCGTGACCGGAGTCTCGGGCTCGGGCAAGTCGACGCTCGTCGACCTGGTGCTGAAGCGCGCGCTCGCCGCCGAGTTGCACGGCGCGCGCGAACCGGTCGGAGCGCACGACGCGATCGACGGACTCGAGCATGTCGACAAAGTCATCGAGATCGACCAATCGCCGATCGGCCGCACGCCACGCAGCAATCCCGCGACGTACACGGGTGCGATGGACTTGATCCGCGATCTGTTCGCCGGGCAGCCCGAGGCGAAGGTGCGTGGGTACGCCAAGGGTCGGTTCTCGTTCAACGTCCCCGGCGGTCGCTGCGAGGAGTGCGAAGGCGCGGGCGTGAAGTTGGTCGAGATGAGCTTCCTCGCCGACGTCGAGATCCCGTGCGATGCGTGTGCGGGCCGGCGCTACAACCGCGAGACGCTCGAGATCGCCTACAAGGACAAGAGCATCCGCGACGTGCTCGAGTTCACGATCGCGGAGGCCGCCGAGTTCTTCGCCGCGGTGCCGCCGCTCGCGCGCATCCTCGACACGTTGCTCGGCGTCGGTCTCGGCTACATGGCGCTCGGGCAGACCGCGACGACGTTGTCGGGCGGCGAGGCGCAGCGGTTGAAGCTCGCGACCGAGCTGGCGCGGCCGGGCACGGGCAAGACGCTGTACCTGCTCGACGAGCCGACGACCGGCCTGCATTTCGCCGACATCGAGAAGCTCATCGGCGCGCTGCAGCAACTCGTCGAACGCGGCAACACGGTGGTCGTGATCGAGCACAACCTCGACGTGGTCAAGGTCGCGGACTGGGTGCTCGACCTGGGGCCCGAAGGCGGCAAGGGCGGCGGCGAGCTGGTGTTCGCCGGCACGCCCGAGCAGATCGTGAAGTCGAAGCGCTCGTTGACGGGGCGCGAACTCGCCGCCTACCTCGCGCCGCTCGCGCCGCCGGTCGACGGCGTGGTGCGCGAGTCCGACGTCGACGACGGTCGCGCGCTGCGCGTGTTCGGCGCGACGTGTCACAACCTCAAGTCGGTCGACGTCGAGATCCCACACGGCAAGTTGACGGTCGTCACCGGACTGTCGGGTTCGGGCAAGACCTCGCTCGCGTTCGACACGATCTTCGCCGAGGCGCAGCGTCGCTTCGTCGAGTCGATGTCGACGTACGCACGGCGCTTCCTCGCACGCATGGACAAGGCGCCCGTCGACCGCATCGAGGGCTTGGCGCCCGCGATCGCGATCGATCGCAAGGCCGGCTCGAAGAACCCGCGCTCGACGGTGGCGACGTCGACCGAGATCCACGACTACTTGCGCGTGCTGTTCGCGCGCGTCGGCACGGCGCATTGCCCGCAATGCCGCGCTCCGTTGCGTGCGCAGGCGCCGAGCATGGCCGCGGCCGGCGTGCTCGACGCGCACAAGGGCAAGCGCGTACGCGTGCTGGCTCCGCTCTGGCGAGCCGAGAGCAAGGTCGCGCTGCCGCACGCGACGGCTGCCGCGGCGCTGTGCGCGTTCGACGAGTTGCGCAAGGCTGGCTTCGCGCGCGTCGCGATCGACGGCGTCGAACTGCGCCTCGACGAAGTCGGCCCGAAGCCGCCGCGTGCGCAGCACTCCGTCGATCTCGTGATCGACCGCTTGGCGCTGAAGGGCGAGGAGCGCGCGCGCGTGTCGGACGCCATCGAGCAGGCGTACGCACGCACTCATGGACTCTGCGTGGTACGCGACGAAGCCGGCGCCGAGACTTGGGTCACGCAGAAACCGCAGTGCCCGACGCACGGCGAGGCGCAGGACGGCGAACTGCATCCGCGACTGTTCTCGTTCAACTCGCACCTCGGCGCTTGCCCCTCGTGCGACGGCATCGGACTCGCGCAGCGGCTCGACCTCGGCGCGTTGCTCGTGCGTCCCGACAAGCCGTTCACGGCCGGAGCGTTGGCGCCGCCGTGGGACGTCGACCTCGCCAAGTCCTACTTCGAGCTGATGCCGGTGTTCCAGGCGCTGTCGAAGGCGATGGACTTCTCGCTGAAGACACCGTTCGCGAAGCTGCCGCAGGCCGCGCGCGATGCGCTGCTGTTCGGCTACGAGCCGCTGCTGTCGATCCACCTCGTGCGTGCGAGCCGGACCTCGAAGCGCGAGATGCGGTTCGAGCAAGTGTGGCCGGGCTTGGTGCCGTACTTCGAAGCGAAGTTCAAGAACAGCGCCGACGGGAAGTGGTGGCGCACGCGGTTGCTGCCGCTGATGCGCGAAGGCGTGTGTCCGGCGTGCTCGGGTGGACGCCTGAATCCGTTCGCGTCGGCGGTCGGTGTCGCGGATCGCACGTTGCCCGACTTGTCGCGCTTGTCGGTGCGGGACGCGTTGGCGTGGTTCAGACAGCTCACGTTGACGGGCGGCGCGGCGAAGGTCGCGGCCGAGCTCACGCGCGAGGTCGTCAATCGACTGCAAGTGCTGGAAGACGTCGGCGTCGGCTACCTGACGCTCGATCGCACGTCGGCGACGTTGTCGGGCGGCGAAGCCCAGCGCATCCGCTTGGCCACGCAGCTCGGCAATCGCTTGGTCGGCGTGCTCTACGTGCTCGACGAGCCCACGATCGGATTGCATCCGCGCGATACCCGACGGCTGCTCGCGACGCTGGCCGGACTGCGCGATCTCGGCAACACCATCGTGGTGGTGGAGCACGACCTCGACGTGATTCGCGCGGCCGATCACGTGATCGACGTGGGGCCTGGTGCCGGCGTGCGCGGCGGGACCATCGTGGCGTCGGGCGACGTCGCGGCGATCGAGCGCCATCCCGATTCGATCACGGGGCTCTACTTGCGCGGGGAACGCCGCATCGCGTTGCCGAAGCAACGCCGCGTGCAGGACCGCGGCGCGATCGAATTGGTCGGCGCGCGGCTGCACAACCTCAAAGGCGTCGACGTCACGTTGCCGCTCGGCTGCCTGACGGTCGTGACCGGGGTGTCGGGCTCGGGCAAGTCGACGTTGGTCATGGACGTGCTCGAACCCGCGTTGCGTCTGCGTCTGGCCGGCGAGATGCGCGGTGGCGAACCGTTCACGCGCATCGGGGTGCCGAAGTCGATCCACGAGATGATCGTCGTCGATCAGAGCGCGCTGGGTCCGACGCCGGCCTCGAACCCGGCGACGTACACGGGCGTGTTCGACCGTGTCCGCGCGATCTTCGCGTCGACGCCCGAGGCGCGCATGAAGGGGTTCACGGCCAAGCGCTTCTCGTTCAACCAGGCCGGGGGTCGTTGTGCCGCGTGCGAGGGCAAGGGCTTCGTCCAGATCGAGATGCACTTCCTGTCCGACGTCTACGTGCCGTGCGAAATCTGCGACGGCAAGCGCTTCGATCGCGAGACGTTGGCGGTGACGTACGGCGGCAAGTCGATCGCGGAGGTACTCGATCTCGAGGTCGACGCCGCGCTCGAGTTCTTCCAGAACCATCGAGCGATCCAACGCACGATGCAATTGCTGCACGACGTCGGACTCGGTTACCTGCGGCTCGGACAGCCGGCGACGCAACTCTCGGGTGGCGAAGCGCAGCGCGTCAAACTCGCGGCCGAACTCGGCAAGGCCCAGCAAGGCTCGACGCTGTACTTGCTCGACGAACCGACCACGGGGCTGCACGTCGACGACACCGCGCGCTTGCTCGAAGTGCTGAGTCGCTTGGTCGACGCCGGCAACACCGTCGTCGTCATCGAGCACAACCCCGAAGTGATCCGCTGCGCCGATTGGATCGTGGACATGGGTCCGGGCGGCGGCGAGGAAGGTGGGCGCGTGCTGGTGCAAGGCACCCCCGAAGCCGTGGCCAAGTGTCCGACGTCGGAAACCGGCCGGTTCTTGAAGCGCGACCTCAAGCTCGCCCGCAAGGCGGGGGAGACCACGGCATGAACGCCCAGAGTCCCGACGTCCGATCGCTGACGGTGCAGGGGGATCGCACGGTCCTGCTCGAGGTGGCCTCACCCGGTTTCACCGAGTGCCGTGATTTCCTGTCGTTGTTCGCCGAACTCGAGAAGTCGCCGGAGTTCTTCCACACCTACCGCATCACGCCGTTGTCGATCTGGAACGCCGCGGCGGCCGGTCTCACGGCCGACGCGATCCTCGAGTTCCTGCGTGCCCACGCGCGCTACCCGGTGCCGCAGAACGTCGAACGCGACGTGCGCGAGAACATCCGCAAGTTCGGCATGCTGCGCCTCGAGCGCCGCGCCGAGGGCATCGTGCTGACTTCGACCGAGAAGGGGCTGCTGCCCGATCTGATCAAGAACCCGTCGGTGAAGAAGCTGGTGCACAAGACCGGCGACGAGGGGGTCGTATTCGTCCCGCCCGAGTTCCGCGGCGAGGTCAAGCAAGCGCTGATCCGCATCGGCTATCCGGTCGAGGACCTCGCCGGCTACTCGCAAGGCGCGCCGCTGCCGTTCGGATTCCGCGCGGTCGCTCGCACGGGCCTGCGATTCGAACTCCGTCGCTATCAGGTCGAGGCCGCGGACGTGTTCTGGGCCGGGGGCAGCGAGAAGGGCGGATCCGGCGTCATCGTGCTGCCGTGCGGTGCGGGCAAGACCGTGGTCGGCCTGTCGTGCATGGAACGCCTGCAGACGCAGACGCTCGTGCTGACGACGAACGTCGTCGCCGTGCGGCAATGGAAGAACGAGATCCTCGACAAGACCGACATCCCCGACGACCTCATCGGTGAGTACACCGGCGAGTCGAAGTTGGTGAAGCCGGTCACGATCGCGACGTACCAGATCCTCACGTACCGGCGGAAGAAGACCGATCCGTTCGTCCACTTCGATCTGTTCTCGGCCAATCCGTGGGGACTCGTCATCTACGACGAAGTCCACCTGCTGCCGGCGCCCGTGTTCCGCGTCACGGCGGAGATCCAGGCCACGCGCCGGCTCGGCCTCACGGCCACGTTGGTGCGCGAGGACAAGAAAGAGGATGAAGTCTTCTCGCTGATCGGGCCGAAGAAGTTCGACGTCCCGTGGAAGGTGCTGGAGCGCCAGGGGTTCATCGCGACCGCACGCTGCATCGAGCTGCGCGTCCCGATCCCCGACGACATGAAGCACGAGTACCTCAGCAGCTCGCCACGGCAGCAGTTCCGGCTGGCGTCGGAGAACCCGGCGAAGGAGCCGATCGTGCGCCACTTGCTCGAACGCCACAAAGGCGAGCGAGTGCTGATCATCGGCCAGTACATCGATCAACTCGACGTGCTCGCCGAGCGATTGGGCGCTCCGCTGATCACCGGCAAAACGCCGAACAAGGACCGCGAACGGCTCTACAAGAGTTTTCGCGAGGGGGAGATTCCGGTCCTGCTGGTCAGTAAGGTGGGCAACTTTGCAATCGACCTGCCGGATGCATCGGTGGCGATCCAGGTCTCCGGGACCTTCGGATCACGGCAGGAAGAGGCGCAGCGGCTCGGACGCATCCTGCGACCGAAATCGAACGGCTCTTCCGCGTGGTTCTACACCCTCGTCACGAGGGAATCGAAGGAGTCGGAGTTCGCGAATCACCGCCAACTGTTCCTGACGGAACAGGGCTACGCGTACGAGATCCGCGACGTCGATCAGGACATGCCGGAAGCCGAAAACCATGGCTGAAGCGGTGCGAGCCCGACGGGCACCCAGCCTCGAACAACTGCTGCGCGAGCGGTCGCGTGCCGAACTGTCCGAGTACTTCGCGTTCTGGGACGGCAACGGCCCGGTGCCGAAGACTTCGGAAGAGTTGGTCGCGCTCCTCAAGGTCGTGATGACCGAGGAAGAAGCGGTCCGCAAACGTCTGAAGTTCCTGTCGCGCAAGCTCGTCGACCTGCTCAAGTTCCTGCTGCGCGACGACGGCTACACGGCCAACCGCGAGCAGGTGCTGGGATCGCGGCTGTTCAACTACATGAGCCAGTACGAAGTCGAAGCAGCGTTGAACGCGCTGCAGAAGCGCGGCTTCGTGTTCTGCCTGGGCGAGCGCGGCAAGAACGGTGCCGCCGACTTGTCGTTCGCGGTGCCGCAGGACCTCGGCGACGTGTTGTCCGCGTTCCTGTGGGACGAGGAGTGCCCGCTCGCCGCGTTGTTCCACGTCCGCGAGTACGCGAAGCACGCGTTCGCGCAGGATCCGGCCGGGCTCGACGCCGCGTTGTCGAAGCCGAGCGGCGCCGCCGAACTCGAGCCGCTGCTGCAACGCATCGGCGAGCCCGAGGAGATCTCGAGTCGGTTGCGCAAACTCGAGCCCGAACTGCTCGAGGTCGTGCGCATCGTCGTCGCCGAGACCGGCGGCTTCGCGCCCAAGTCGGTCTACGAGCGCGTGCGCAAGAACGCGCCGCGTTGGGATCGCCGTCGATTCAAGCGCGCTCTCGAGTCCGCGGTGCTCGGCACCGTGCGTCACCTCGCGCTCGGCGAGTACGGCATCAACCAGTTCGACGACACGCTGGTGCTGTTCGACGAAGTGGTCGAGGTGTTCCGGCGCGAGTTCTGCGCCGATCCGTCCACCGAACTCGACGAGATCCGCACGTGCGGCGTCGACCTGATCTCGGACATCGCGAACTTCCTGTCGTTCGTCGCGCACAACCGCATTCGCTTGACGCTGAGCGGGCAGATCTACCGCACGGTCACGAAGAAGCTGTCCGACGACTTCATCCTGTCGAAGAAGCCCGAGTTGGGCGGACTCGACGCGTTCGACTACATCTACGAGTTCTGCGTGCGGCACAAACTCGTGCTGACGCGCCCCGACCGTTCGCTGCACATCACCGTGAAGGGTCGACGTTGGGAGATCGAGCCGCTCGAGCGCAAGCTGCGCATCCTGCTCGACTCCGCGTTCGCCGAGCGCATGCAAGACGGCGACGCGTTCCACGCGCCGAAGTTGCGCGAGCAGTTGCTGGCGATCCTCGCGACGCAGGAAGTCGGGCGTTGGTTCGACGCGATGGCGATCCCGTTCGCGTCGCGCAGCGCGTACCTCGCGCGGCTCGAAGTCGATCACGTCCGCGACGCGTTCCAGAACCGCTACCAGTACGCGCCGACGGCCGTGATGCGGGATTCGGTCGGGCTGAGCCAGGCCTTGTTCCATTGGCTGAAGGACCGGCTCTACCTGCTCGGGATCGTCGACCTCGGCTTCAAGGGGGATCGCGTGCACGCGATCCGACTGACGCCGCTCGGAGCGCGCGCGCTCGGTCGGACCTTGCCTGCCGAACAGGCGACCGCCGGTCGGCCGATCATGGTCAACCCGGACTTCGAGGTGTTGCTGTTCCCCGAGGAAGGCGACACGTACGACCTGATCACGCGGCTCGATCGCTTCGCGGAGCGCGTGAGTTCGGACGCGGTCTACCGCTATCGCGTCACCGAAGCATCGGTCGAGAAGGCGATCGCCGAGGGACTCGACGTCGCCGAGATCCTGCGCGTGCTGTCGGAGAACGCGCGCGCCGCGATCCCGCAGAACGTCGTCTACTCGGTCAAGGAATGGGCGCAGAAGGTGCGCTTCGTGTCGGCGCGCAAGATGACGGTCCTGCGCGGCCGCAACCGCGAGATCATGGATTGGGTGCTGAAGAGCCTCGCGCAGCTCGGCGTGCCGCTCGAACGACTGTCGCCGACGGCGATCGTGGTCGAGGACGGCGCCGATCTCGCGCGCATCGAGGCCGATCTCGCGCGCGAGGGCATCTTCCTCGAAGGCCATCACGGGCACCCCAACGGTCATCATCGCCCGAGTGGCGAGCTGTAACGCCGCGCGCGCCGCGCGTGGGCGCGGATAGGCTCCCGCGTCGTGCGCATCCCGCAGGCCCTTCGACTCGTCGCAGTCTCCGCCGGTCGCGGCTCGGTCGCGGACGTCGAGGCGTTCGCGCAAGCCGTGTTCGACGGCGGCGCCACGGCCGTGTGGTTGCGGGAGCGCGAGCGCTCCGCGGACGAGTTGCGCGAGGTCGTGACGCGTGTGCGCGCGATCGCCGATCGGCGCGACGGCGCCGTGATCGTGAGTGGCGCGGACGTCGCGTCGTGCGCGGCGGGTGCGCATGCGCTCCAACTCGGGCGACACGAGCCGCCGGCGCGCGAAGTGCGCGAACGAGTCGGTCCGGACGTCGTGCTGGGCTTGTCGCTGCATGATCCGATCGACGCGCGAGCGCTCGACGTCGTCGACTTCGCGATCCTTGCGCCGGTGTTCGCGGTGCCGGGCAAGGGGCCGGCGCTCGGACTCGCGCGTTTCCGTGAACTCGCGGGCCGCGCCTCCGTTCCGATCGTCGCGCTCGGCGGCATCGACGCGACCAATGCGGCGACGGTGGTGCGCGCGGGAGCGTGCGGCATCGGGGTCTTGCGCGGTATCGCCGGGAGCCGCGATCCGCGACGGGCGGCGCGTGAGTTGCGCCGCGCTCTCGAGGGGCAGTCATGAGCGCGAAGGGACCGTTCGATCCGAAGCGCTTGAGGCGACCGCTGCGTTGGGTCCTGCTCGTGGCCGCCGCGGCGTACGTGCTGAGTCTCGGTTGGCGGTACTCGTTGGTGAAGTTGCCCGAGGGCACGTCGCCGTTGTTCGACGTCCATGCCGGAGACCGCGCGGTCGTGATGGTGCTCGCGGAGCGCGACGCGGTCGAGGCCGGGCACATCGTGCTTTGGCGCGATGCGCGCGGCGTGTTGCACCTTGGGCGCGTGGTCGCGATCGGAGGCGAGCGCGTCGCCCTCGATGCGGAGCGGCGACAGGTGCGACGACTCGATGACGACCAGCCGTATCCGTTGCCCGCTGGGCTCGACGTCGCCGCGGTGGTGCCGAACGGAATGGTGCTCGTCCTCGCGGAGAATCCGCTGACGCGACAAGAGGGTGGCTTGGTGCGTCGCGCCGCAGTCGAAGCGCGGGTGTTGGGGACAATGCCGTTTTGAGCTCGGGCCGCTCGGCCCGACGCCCCCTCGGGTGTCGAGCCGAGCCGGGGGCCGACGGCCCCCGGGCCCCGTCACACACCGGCCGTAGGCCGTACCGCTTCCCTTGACGCCGAAGGCGAAGGCGGGGGGAACTTCGTTCCCCCCGCACCCCCCTCGTTCGACCGCTCGCGGTCGAACGACCAAAGGGGGGCTTCACAAACGAGCGAAGCCCCCCTTTGGGAACCCCCGCGCCCTTGAGTCGCGCGTGAGACTTCACGCGAAGGGACGTCGAGAACGGGCTCTCGCTGCGGCCATTCAAAGCCGCAGGGGTGGCTTCTCGACGGCGTGATTCGCGACCCTTGTGGATCTCGCCCCAGGTGACGTACTGACGAGACGTGTAGAGCGGATCGCCACGGCTGCGGCGGGCTGCTGAATGGCCGCAGCGAGAGCCCGTTCTCGACGTCCCTTGGCGACGGAGTGGTTACCGGGCACGCGCGAGCTTGAACCCGAGGGAGAGCTTCGGGTCGCGCTTCGCGCTCCGCGGTGGCGATTGAAGGCCATGACGGGGACGGAGGCGTGTCTGTCCCCGGGGCCGGAACGACGGCGAACGACGGGGACGGAGGTGCGTCTGTCCCCGATCTGTCCCCGGGCTTGGACGCCGTTGGCGGCGGTCATCGTTCGCACTCCAACCCTTCGACACGATCGCGCAAGTCCATGGCTCCCCGTGGTGTAGCCCGAACGAGATTGCCGGCGGCAATCTCGTTCGGGTACCCGGATGCGGTGACCGCCGGTGATCGCGTTCGGGTCGGGTCTCGTGCATCGGGGTCTCGCTCGTGCGTCCCGCGTTTCGGCTCGCGCGTCGCTCCCGTCCTTGCGGACCGACGCGTGCTCGCGCGTTGGCTCTCTCTAAGCTGTCCGGCCCTCTCCCTCTCGACTTCGAGGTTCGGCGATTCGATGGCTCTGCGCGAACGAGACGTAGTCGAACTGGTTCGCTCGCTCGCCGCGCGCTTTCCTCGGAGTGCGGGGTTGTTGGTCGGGATCGGGGACGACGCCGCGATCGCGGACTCCGAGGGACGCACGGTCGTCGTGACTACGGATCTGCTGCTCGATGGGATCGATTTCGTGTTGGCCGAGTGCGGGTTCTGGGCCGCCGGGCGCAAGGCGATGGCGAAGAACTTGTCGGACGTCGCGGCGATGGGGTGCGAGCCTTGGCTCGCGTTCACGTCGACGGCGTTGCCTCCTGGAACGACGGGCGAGGAGGCGCACGCTCTGTTCGATGCGTTGACTTCGACCGCCGCGGCGCACGGGTGCACCGTTGCGGGCGGGGACACGAAACGATCGAGCGGACCTCTGGTCGTGAACGTGACGGTGATCGGCCGCGCGCGCGCGCGGCCGCCTCTCGTGAGGAGTGGGGCTCGCGTCGGTGACGTGGTGTGCGTGACCGGTGAGTTCGGCGGTTCGATCCTCGGCCATCACCTTTCGTTCGAGCCGCGGGTGTGGGCTGGCCTGCGGTTGAACGAAGTGCATGGTGCTCACGCGGCGATCGACGTGTCGGATGGACTCGAGATCGACCTCGTGCGTTTGGCCGATGCGAGCGGTGTCGGCGTGTTCGTCGAGTTGAACGCGATCCCGATCCGCGCCGCCGCGGACGTGCTGGCCCAGCGCGATGGAGTTCGCGCGCTCGAGCATGCGTTGCATGACGGCGAGGACTACGAGTTGATCGTGGCGTTGCCCGAGCATGTCGTGGCCGATGCCGTGCGTGACCCGGAGCTCGGGACCCCGTTGACGGTGATCGGCCGATTCACACGGGAGCGCGAGTGGATCGGGTGGGACGGATGCATCGGTCGGACGCTCGGCGCCCGTGGGTTCGAGCACGAGTTCGGGAGCGAGCCTTGAGCGGCGTGATGCAAGCGGTGGTCCAAACGACGTCGCCCGAGGCGACGGAGGAGTGGGCGGCTCGCGTCGGCCGCACCTGCGTCGGCGGTGAAGTGGTGTTGCTCGTCGGCACGCTCGGCGCCGGCAAGACGTGCTTCGTGCGTGGACTCGCTCGCGGTCTCGGTCACGCCGAGCGCGTGGTGAAGAGCCCGACGTACAACGTGATGCATGGCTATGCTGGCGGCCGATTGCCGCTCGACCATTTCGACGCGTACTTCGTGCGCGACGTCGACGAGTTCGCGCGGACCGGACTGTTCGAGTTCCTCGCCGAAGGCCACGTCGCGGTCATCGAGTGGGCCGATCGGTTCGCGGGCGCATTCGGCGCCGACGTGCTCGAGGTCCGCCTCGACGTCGTCGGCGAGACGGTGCGCCGGATGGAGTTCCGTGCGATGGGCGAGCACTCGCGTGCGCGCCTCGCGAGCTTGGGTCTGCCGACGACGGAGGTGGGGTCGTGAAGCGAGGATGGCTCGCGCTCGTGTGTGTCGCCGGCGGCTGCATCAGCGAGGACACCACCGCCCTGCGGCCGATCCAGCCATGGCCGGAGTCGCAGCGGGTCTGGGTCGACGTCGACGAGATGAAGAACGAGGCGCCGAGCCCCGAAGGCGCGGCGATCACGGTCGAAGCGACGGCGATGCTGCGGACGTTGCTCGCGCGCAGCGAGCGCTTCCTCGTGGCCACGGACCCGGCCGCGCCGGTCCGCTACCGCATCGCGACGACCTTGATCGAGTTCCACGACGTCGACGCGCAAGAGACGATCGTGTTCGAGAAGGCGCAGTCGTTCGGCCGCAAGCGTCGCGCCGTGGTCGAGATCCACTATCGACTGATCGGTCTCGGCGGCCTCGATCTGGCTTCCCGCGTGGCCCGTGGGAGCGTGCTGTGCGACACCGAGCGGCCGCTTGATCTTCCGACTCCGACGTCACTTACGACGGGAGCGTATTGGCATTCGGAGTTCGGCCGCGCGACGCGCGACTGTCTGGATCAGTTGGTCCGCGATGTCTGCGTCCACGTCGGCCCCGAGTCCGCCACGGCGCCGGAAAACCAGAATCCGTCGAACCTTGGGGCGTAGTCGTCCGTTCGAGCCGCAAGGGCCGCATGACGCACCCAGACGCTGAGTTGCTTCTGCGTCTCGCTGCGGGCGAGGTCGAGGTCTTCGATCGCATCGTCGACCGCTTCGAACGCCCGCTCGTGCGCTACTTCCACGCGCTCTGTGGGGATCCACAGCTCGCGGAGGACTGTGCGCAGGAGGTGTTCGTGCGGCTGTTCAAGGCGCGCGAGCGCTACACGCCGGACGCGGCTCCGAACACGTTCGTGTTCCGGATCGCGAAGAACCTCTGGATCGACGTGTATCGCTCGAAGCGCGCGCGGCCCGAGGCGACGTCCATCGACGCCACCTCGGACGATGAGGACGAAGATCGCGCGTCGAACTTGGTGGGCTCGTCGCGGAGCCCGATCGAAGCGATCGGACTGGCGGAGGATCAGCAGCGTCTGCGCGCAGCGCTGCTGGAGTTGCCCGAGGGTCAGCGCGCGGTGTTGGCATTGGCGATCGGCCAGAGCATGAAGTACGAGCGCATCGCGGAGATCCTCGGCATCCCGGTCGGCACCGTGAAGTCACGCGTGCACGCCGCCGTGGCGAACTTGCGCAAGCTGCTCGGGGTCGACGTGGACGCCGACCCGAAGAAGGGTCCGGGACCAGCATGAACTGCACCGAGTGCGTCGATCTCGCGGTCCACGTGCTGCTCGGCCAGGAAGCGACCGAGATCGCGGCGCGTTGGCACGAGCACCGTAAGAGCTGCTCGGCCTGCGGCGCCGAGGCCGCGCGCGTGGCCGAATTGTTGAAGCGCGTGCGTTCGTACGACGCGCCGCCGACGCGCGCGACGTTCCGCACGGAGTTGCGCGAGCGCCTGACCGGGCTCGGGTACGACGACCTGCTACGCGAAGCTCGTCCGCGCGATCGCGTTGCCGCGCGCTGGGCGTGGGTGCGTCATCGCGTACGGACGTCGACCGCCGTGAAGCTGGCGCTGGCCGCAGCGGCCGTCGTCGTCGTTTCCGCGGTCGCGTGGCAAGCGCGCGACGAACGCGGCACGCTGCCCGGCGAGCTGGTCGGGCTCGCGCCGGCGCAGCCCGAGTCGCCTTCCGCTCCGATCGAGAACGCTCCGGCCACGACGCCAGCTCCGGCCGTCGAGCCGAGCCCACCGCCGCGCGGCGCGTCGCGCGCCGACGTCGCGTTCGGCGCGCCCGACGAGGTGCAGGACAAGACGCTCGCGGAGACGGCGATCGACCCGACTCCGCCGCTGCCGCCCGACGTGTTGGAGCGGCTCGAGCTCGCGACCGAACGCTTGAATCGATTCGCGACCGCGCGCCACCTGTTGCGCAAGCGGCTGCGCGGCGAGGCCGACGACGGCGCCGGGCTCTCGCCCGCCGCCGAGACGGCGATGCGCGACGCGACGCGGTGGTTGCTCGACCAACAATTCGAGGACGGCTCGTTCGACCCTGCGCGCTTCGAAGGACAACCCGAAGCGCGCGTCGGCGTGACCGCATTGGCGATGCTCGCGCTGCAGCGCGGCGGCGTGCGTGGCGTGCCGACGGGATTGCTCGCGCAACGCGTCACGCGCGGCATGGATTGGCTGCGCTCGACGCGCGACGACGCCGGCACGCTCGGCATGGTCAAGGGCGCCGACGCCGTGACCCTGTTCAACCACGCCGCCGCGACGATGGCGTTCGCGGAGCGCTACGTGCTGTCCGGCCGCGTCGACGAGGCCTTGTTGTCCGACGCCGTGCTGCGGCTCGACGACTTGAATCGCCAGCGCCAAGGCCGTGAAGCCCAGGACGGCGACGTGGTCGCCGCGCGCTTCGCGGCGCTCGCGCTCGAGGCCGCGCGCTCTGCCGGCGTGCCGACGGTGTTGAACCTCGACCGCGTGGTCGCGCAAGCGCGCGCGGAGTTCGAGGGCTCGATCGACACCAGTCTGATCGCGAGCGGGAGTCTGCCCGTGCCGCAGTTCCAGGCCGCGGTCACGGCCGGCGCGATCGATCCGTACTACACGGCCGCTCCGGTCCTGCGCGCGACGACGCTGCCGGTGCCGACGGTGATGCAAGTGCTGGAGCGTCCCGAACTGCGTGAGCCGTCGCTGCTGTTCTGCGCGACCATCGATCTGCATGCGCGCGGCGGCGCGGGTTGGGCGACCTTCGAAGCCAAGCTGCTCGACGAGTTGGCGCAGACGCAACAGCGCAACGGCTCGTTCCGCGCCGAGTACGCGTTCGACGCCGTCGGCCGCGCCGGCGGCGTGCTCTACGAGACGGCGCTCGGCGTGCTCACGCTCGGCGTGCCGGTGCGCGTCGCGAAGTAGCGGCTCGCGCGGCGAACCGTCGCGATTCGTCGAACACACAACGCAGGATGCGCGCGAGCGTCGACCGCGGGAAGCCGGTCCCGGCCGCTTCGAGCGCCGCACGCAGCATGGCGCGTTCGCGCGCGACGTCGGCGATCGGAATGCCGAGGCGCCGCTTCAACGCCGCGACGCGCGCGACTAGGCGGGCTCGCTGTTGGAGCGTTCGGACCAGATCGACGTTGATCCGATCGACATCGGCTCGCAGCGCGAGCAGACGGGGGGCGGATGGGGCGGGGGAGCGTCGAGGCATCGCGTTCGATCCGAGGGCGAGACGCCCCGTGTGCTGTGCGCCGATTCCTGCCACAATCGCGGCCGCATGTCGACGCACCCGCAGAGCCTAACTCCGGTGGTGACCCGCGCGCCAGAGGTGCTCGCGCCGGCCGGCAGTCGTGAAGCGCTCGCCGCCGCGCTGCACAGTGGTGCCGACGCGGTCTACTTCGGGCTCGACGAGGGCTTCAACGCGCGCGCGCGTGCCGCGAACTTCACGCTCGACGATCTCGCCGAGGTCGTGCGTTCGATCCATCGCGCCGGGGCGCGCGCGTACTTGACGATGAACACGCTCGTGTTCGAACCTGAACTGACGCGCGTCGCGCACGTGCTCGCCCGCGTCGCCGCCGCCGGCGTCGACGCGCTGATCGTGCAGGATCCCGCCGTCGCGTGGCTCGCTCGCGCGATCTGCCCGAGCCTGGAACTTCATGCGTCGACGCAGATGACGATCTCGTCTCCCGAGGCGGCAGCGTTCGCGCGCGATCTCGGCATCACGCGCGTCGTCGTCCCGCGCGAGCTTTCTGTGGAAGAGATCCGCCGGTTCGCGGCGGCGACCGAGCTCGAGCTCGAAGTGTTCGTGCATGGTGCCCTGTGCGTGTCGTGGAGCGGACAGTGCCTGACCTCCGAGACGTGGAGCGGTCGTTCGGCGAACCGCGGGCAATGCGCGCAATCGTGTCGCCTGCCGTATCGCTTGGTCCTCGATGGGGAGCGGCGCGAACTCGGCGACGTGAAGTACCTGCTGTCGCCGAAGGACCTGGCCGGTATGCGCGCGGTGCCCGCGTTGGTCGAACTCGGTGTGCACGGTCTCAAGATCGAAGGACGCCAGAAGGGACCGGCGTACGTGGCGACGGCGACGCTGGGATATCGGTCGCTCGTCGACGCGGTCGTGCGCGGCGATCGCGACGCCGTCGCGGACGAAGTTCCGCGGCACGTGGCGTCGATGGCGCTCGCGTACACGCGCGGCTTCTCCGACGGGTTCTTGGCCGGTTCGGATCACCAGACGTTGGTCGAAGGACGATTCCCGAAGCACCGCGGCGTGCTGCTCGGACGCGTCGTCGAAGTGCGCGGGGACGACGTTCGCGTCGAACCGTTCGAAGACGGCCGGCCGTGGACAGGACAGCTCGCGATCGACGGTCGGCGCGAGCCGCCGACCGCTGCAGTCTCGAGTCCGCTCGAGCCGATGGGGGCGCGCACCGATGCGGCCGTGGGGCCACCGATCCCGTCGGTCGAGCCGCGACCCGGCATGGGTGTCGGCTTCGATGCAGGGGATTCCGAGGACGCGACCGAACCCGGCGGCCCGTTGTTCCGCGTGGCACGTCATGCGACGGGTTGGTGGCTCGGCTTCGGTCGTCCGGGTCCGGACCTACGTCGCGTGGAGCCGGGACAGCGGGTGTGGTTGTCGAGCGATCCCGAGGTCCAGAAGCGCGCGACGCGTGCGGTCGAGTCCTCGGCGCCGCAAGGGCGCATCCCGGTGCGCGCCGCGGTCTCCGGCGGCGACGGCCGGCCGCTGAGCGTGACCGCGACCGTGGTCGGCAACGACGTGATCGTGACGTCGGCGGAACTCGGCCAACGCGCGCAGGCACGTGGCCTCGACGAGGCGCTGTTGCGCGAGAAGGTGTTCGCGTTCGGCGGCACGCCGTTCGAGCTGTGCGAGCTCGATCTCTCCGCGTTGGATTCGGCCGTGTTCGTGCCGCCGTCGACGCTGAAGGAGTTGCGGCGCGCGTTGGTCGGCGCGCTCGAAGGAGCACTCGATCGTTCGCACGAGCGCATGGTCCACGCCGACGTCGATGTCGCCGCGTTGCGCGCCGAGCGACTGCGGCACGCGACCGCGTGGCAAGCTCCGGCAGAGCCCGAGCTCGTCGCGTTGGTGCGCGACGAGGCGCAACTCGAAGCCGTCGCGCGCGCGGGCATCACGCACGTCGAACTCGATTGGATGGAACTGGTTGGCCTGAAGCTCGCCGCGAAGCACGCGCGCGACCTCGGTCTGCACGTGACCATCGCCACGCTGCGCGTGCAGAAGCCCGGCGAGGAGCGCTTCCTCGACGCGATCACGGCGCTCGAACCCGACGCGATCCTGGTCCGGCATTGGGCGGCGCTCGAATCGTTGCGCGCCGGACCCATCGCGCTTCATGGCGACTTCTCGTTGAACGTGACCAACTCGCTGACCGCGGCGCACCTGCTCGCTCGCGGACTGCGGACGCTGACGTTCAGTCACGATCTCGATGAGGCGCAACTGTTCGCGCTGCTCGAGCACGCGCCTGCCGAACGCTTCACGGCGACGATCCACCATCGCATCGCGGCGTTCCACACCGAGCACTGCGTCTACGCGCACCTGTTGTCGAACGGCCGCGACTGGCGCTCGTGCGGCCGTCCGTGCGAGCAGCATCGCATCGCGCTCGAGGACGACAAGGGACTCGAGCATCCCGTGCTCGTCGACGCCGGCTGCCGCAACACGGTGTTCCATGCGGACGTGCTGAGCACGGCCGCGCTCGCGCCGGAGCTCGTGAAGCGCGGCGTGCGTCGCTTCCGCGTCGAGTTCACACGCGAGGACGCGAAGGCGGTCCAGCGCGTGCTCGGCGCGTATGCGAGCTTGCTCGCGGGGCGGACCGATGCCGAAGACGCGATGCGCATCGCGGGCGCGCGACCCCACGTCGGCGTCACGGGGACGGCGCAGGAGGTAAGGGACTGACGCGGTGCGCGAATCGGTCGAGGGCTCGCGCGACCCAGAACAGCGCTTGGACCGCCGCCGCGGCGAGCGCCGCGAGAGCGCCGACCCACCAATGCGCGAAGCCTTCCATGCCGCAACGGTCGAACTCGAACGAGTTCGCGGCCACGATGGCGAGCGAGCCATCGGCCTTCCGTTCGAGCAACGCTTCGCAGTAGTCGAAATGGTCGTTGGACAGCTCCGTGCCGACCGATGCGGTCACGTAGATCTCCCTTCCATCTCGATCACGCCCATGCGCGAGGTGAAGGATCGGCGAGCCGAGGAAGTGGAACGTCCCGATGTGCTTCGTGCTGAGTCGCCCGGCCTCGAACAACGTCGCGACGACCGCGTCGAACTCGGATCGCTCGATCGGCTCGGTGGAACTCGGCACCAGCCCGGCCGCGATGAGGGCTTTGCACACGCGAGGCATCGGATCCTCACCGGCGGCGCCGAGCCGCTTTTGCGCTTCGCGCTCGAGCGCGGTCGGGCCCGGGAGCGGCCGTGGTGGGGCGTCGAACGGGATCTGGAGCTCGAACGCACTGAAGCGCTCGATCGACGCGATCGGTTGCACGATCGAGTCGACGTCCGGCGGCACGATCCAATATCCCCAGTAGATCCTCATGGTCAGCAGGACGGCCAGCGTGCCGACTGCGAGGACGCGCACCGAACCGCGACGCAGTTCTCGGACGACGAATCGGAATCCCACGTCGATGCCTCCGGTCGAACGCGACTCTTGGATGGCTCCGTGAATCCCGCTCGAGGTCCACGTCGGTCGTCCCCCGCGCATCGGCTGCGCCGTTGCGCCGATCCTCCCGGAGTCGACCAGAACGAGCCCCGTCCGTCGATCCCGGACTTCGCTCCACGAATCGTCGCCAGCGGCAAAAGCCGACGCTCGACTCCGGGCCCGGGTCCGTAGAATCCCCGCCATGTCCGTCCACGTCGCAATCCCTTGGCTGCTCACGCTCACCGTGAACCTGTTCGCGCAGGTTCCCGCGACGGCGCCGACGTCGACACCCGCGACCGCCAAGCCCGTCGCCGAAGCGGACCGCAAATCCGCCGAGCGCGCGCCCGCGCCGCACGAGTTCGTCACGTTCGGCAACAAGATCCTGCAGCGGTCGCACTCGATCGCGAAGGTCGAAGTGAAGTCGCTGTTCGAGATGGGGCAGGGCGTCGCGATCGCTCGGTGCACGGTCGAGTCGGTGCTCAAGGGGGATCGCGCCGCGAAGGAACTCGTCGTGCTGTGCGCGCCGGGGGATCTTGCGGTGTCCACGCGCTACGTCGTCTTCGTCGAAGTCTTCGGTAAGGGTGGTCGCTTCCGCCTCGTGAACCGCTTCGCGTCGTCCGAACGCGACTTCGACGACAAGGTCAAGGTGCTCGAGCACTACCTCGAGATCCTCGACCTCAAGGACGTCGGTGAGCAACTCGACGCGTTGCGCGATCGCTTGCTGTTGAACGTCTCGTCCGAACGCGTGTTCGTGAAGTGGAACGCCGTCGAAGAGTTGCGCGCGTTCGCGAAAGCCCACGCGCAGCGCTTCGCCGCACCGCATCGCGCGCGCCTCGTCGCCGTCTTTCGTGCCGAGGCTTCGGCCACGTTCCGCGAGGAGCTGAAGAAAGTGCTGTCCGATCTCGGAGTTCCCCTGAACGAGGAGCGTCGCGGATGATCGCAGGGTCCATGGCTGCCGCGGTGGCTCTGCTGCTGCTGGTGCTGGCGCCGCCCACCGAAACCACGTCGACGAGCGCTTCGGTCACCGGCGCGGCGTTGCCGATCACGCTCGAGCAATGCATCTACATGGCCGAGAAGAACTCGCTGACGCAACGCCTCAGCGAGATCGACGTGCAGATCGCGAAGGCACGCCTCGGTCAGGAGCTCGGCACGTTCGACACCGTGCTGTTCCTGAACCACAACTACGAGCGCGACATCAACCCGTCGGCGTCTTCGCTCGAAGGCGGCTTCGGCAGCGTCCAGGTCATCGGGATCGAGAGCGAGTCGACCACGTTGAACGGCGGCTTCCGCGGCACGCTGTTGAACGGCGCGACGTACCAGGCCGACATCAACTGGTCGAAGCGCCTGCAGTCGCCGGCTCCGTTCAGCCTGTTCAATCCGACCTACCGCGCCGACGTCGGCGTCGCCGTCACGCAGCCGCTGTTGCGCGGCTTCGGCACCACGGTCACGAAGGCCGCGCTGCTGCAAGCGCGCAACACGATGCGCTCGAACGCGGAAGCGCTCGAGGAGCAACGCCTGCAGCAGGCGCGCACCGTGATCGAGGCCTACTGGAACTACTTCTTCGCGCGGCGCACGCTGGAGACGCGACTGTTCAACGTCGCGCAAGCCGAACGCCTGTTGGCCATCAACACGAAGCGCAAGGAAGTCGGCGACATGAAGCGCCTCGACGTCGTCGAGGCCGAGTCCGAACTCGCGCAGCGCAAGCAGGACTTGCTGGTCGCGCAGAACGACATCGGCAAGACCTCGGATGGGTTGAAGCGCCTGATCTTCCCGTTCGACGAGATCGACGAGTGGGCCGCGGAACTCGTGCCGTTGACCGAGCCGAGCGACCAGGCGCGCACCACGCCGGCCTGGGTCGATGCGGCGCGCACGGCGATCGAGCGTCGCCCGGAACTCATGCGCCGCCGCGAGCTGCTGAAGAACAACGACCTGCAGATCGTCGTGGCCGAGAACGCCGTGCTGCCGCAGTTCGACCTCACGGGTTCGCTGCGCTTCAACCAACTGGCCGCGTCGAAGGGCCAGGTGCTGAACTTCGACGAAGACTTCTACACGATCGGCGGCGGCTTCTCGCTCGAGATGCCGATCGGCAACCGCACGGCGCGCTACGGCCTCGCGCTCGCGCGACTGCAAAAGATCCGCGCGCTCGTCGAGTACCAGGATGCCGAGAACGACGTCGTGCAACAGGTGCGCGACGCGGTGCGTGAAGTCGGCAGCAAAGTGCAGCAGATCGTCGCCGCGCGCGAAGCCGTGCGACTGGCGAAGGAACGCTGGGATGCCGAGGAGACGCGCCAGCGGGTCGGCTTCTCGACCCAGTTCCAGGTGCTCGACGCGCAGGAGGAATGGCGTGCCGCGGTCGACTCCGAGATCCAAGCGCAGCGCGATTACCAGATCGCGCTCGCGATCTTCAGCGCCACGCAAGGCACTTTGCTCGAGGAATACGGCATCCTGCCGATGCCCGAGCCGAAGCTGCAAGATCGCGCCGGGATCCACTACGACCAGTGATCTCCCGGTCGTCGTCGATCCACGATCGCCGCTTGCTGGCGCTGTTCGTCGCGGCCGAGTTCGGCCTGCTGTTGCTCGCTGGCGTGTCCGGTCCCGATCCGCCGCGTTCGGTGCGCGCCGTGCGCGACAGCGAGGGCGCCGTGGTCGCGTTCCGCGGCCACGACCCGACCGTCCAGGAATCGATCCTCGTGCGCGCGGGAGCAGGCGGCGAACCGCGAGCTTGTGCCGTCGTGGCCGCGCGCGCCGACGGACTGGCGCGCGTCGGTCCGTCGCTGTTCGTGTTCTCGTCGGCCGGCGCGACGGAGCTGCGTGAGCATCCGCCGAAGCGACTCGGTCCGGCCGCGTTCGAGATCGGCGCGTTCATCGACGAGCCGTTCGGTTTCGACGTGATCGGCGCGGCATCGAGTGGATCCAGCGCGCTCGTGCTCGGCGTCGATTCCGAGCGACTGCTCCATGCGCGCGGCTTCGACGGCATCGCATTCCAGAGCGTTGCGATGCCGTTCGAGGCGCCGCCGACCGCGGCCGTGGTCGCCGCGCTCGGTGCCGATGCCTTCGTGATCGCGGCGGCCCAGGCCGATGCGATCGCACTGCTGCGCGTCGACGCCGGCGCGACCTCGGCCACGCTGATCGATCGCGTCCCGATGGCGCCGGTGATCGCGTTGGCGTTCGCACGCGAAGCCGACACGCTGCGCCTGCTCGCGCAATCGAACGACGGTGAACTCTGGAGCGTGGCCTTCGACGCCAGCCTGCGCCAACACGATCCGCGCCGCGTCGCGACCGACGTCGGTGCCGAACGCTTGCTCGACGTGGTGCCCGGCGATGGCCGCGACGTCTCGCTGTGGGCCGGCCCCGACGCGTTGGTCGCGCGTTCCATGGAAGGTGGCGTCACGCCGTTGCCGGCGTGGTGCGGCGCGTACGTCGCGAGTCGCGTGCACTTCCTGCATCCCGTGATGTTGCACTTCGCGCTGCTGTTGCTCGGCGCGTTCATCCTGCGTCCGCTCGAGCGTTTCGAGGACGCGCCGATCCTGCCGCTCGCACCGGTGCTGCGACGCCTGGGCGCGTTCGTCCTCGATCTGGTGCTGGCCGGCGCGATCGCGTGCGTCGCGTACTTCGGCGCGACCGGGGACGTCGTGCTGCGGTTCTTCCTGCTGCGCTACGACTCGATCGAGTCCGGCGGCGTCGGAGATCCGCTGTTCGCGAACATGGCCGACGACATCTGGCTCGCGTTCGTGTTCGTGTTGACCGCGTACGTCGCGATCACCGAGGCGGCGTTCGGTTGTTCGCTGGGCAAGCGCGTGTTCCGGTTGCGCGTGGTCGGCACCGACGGGCGCAAGATCGCGGCCGGCCAAGCGCTCGTGCGCAGCATGCTGCACACGTTCGATCTGTTCCTGAACGCCGGCATGCTGGGAGCGATGGTCGCGCTGCTGACGCGGCGGCGGCAACGACTCGGCGACCTGATCGCGCGCACGGTCGTGGTCCAGCGCTGAGCGACTTGGTGTCCGAGGCGGCGCCCCGGTCGCGAAGCGACCGATTTCAGAGCCGCCGTATCCACAGGTGCCCGACGAGGTCGTTGGAGCACGCCGTCGTCGGTCGGTCGCGGGCGTAGCCCGCGCTAGGAAACGCGGCAGCGCTCTCGGGTTCGAGCGCGAATCAATCGCCGTCGCGCAAGTAATGCCCGCGTTCGCGGATCAACCGTTCGACGGCGGTGGGCACCAAGCCGTCGATCGAGCGTCCGGCGCGCACCGCTTCGCGGATCGCCGTCGACGAGATCGGCAGGGGCGCGATCGCGAGCACTCCCGCGCGCAAGCGAGCGATGTCCTCGGCCGGGAAGGTCGTCGCGAGGCGGTCGAACACGGCGTCGAGACTCTCGTGCGGATCGCGGGGAATCGTCAGGAAGTCGGTCTCGTGCACGAGCTCGCGCGCGCGATGCCATTTCGGCAGGTCACCGAGCGAGTCGGCGCCGATCACGAAGCGGACGTCGTGTCCCGGGCCGACGCGTGCGCGCAACGCGCGCAACGTGTCGAACGTGTACCAGGGCGGCGGCAGCGTGGACTCGGTCAGGTCGACGACGAAGCGCGGCTCGCCGGCGATCGCGGCTTCGACGAGTTCGACACGATCGCGCAACGGCAGTAGCGTGCGCCCGCGCTTGTGCGGCGGCTGCGGCGTGATGGAGAAGCGGACTTCGTCGACGCCCGGATGCTGAAGGCAGGCGCGCGCGACGTGCAGATGACCGGCGTGGATCGGATCGAACGAGCCGCCGTAGAGGACGATCGTGCGCGTCGGCGTCGAATCGTTCACCGGCGGTGAGGGATCAGAACAGCGAGTAGATGAAGGGCGCGATGTTGCTGCCCTCGGTCGCCCAAACCAGCACGATCAGCCCGACGAAGACGATGACCGTCGGCGTGATCCACCAGACCTTGTTCTCCATCAGGAAGCGCCAGAAGTCTTCCATGGTGCGGTACCTCGAAGCGGAGTGGGGCGTCCGGGCCGCCTGCGCGAATGAGCCGGGGCGTGGGTCGCTGGGAGCGCCGGATTCTAACCCTGGATCCCGGTCCGGCAAGCGACCAGGGCGGGCCGGAGCGCTGCAACCTTGGCGCTGGTGCCGCGTCTTGCCGACATGGGACCCGGATCCACGAGCCTCGTTCACGGCGTTTTCTTGCTGCTCGCCGCACTCGTCGCCCCGACCGGGGACGTCCCGATCGTGGTCGAGCTCCGAGCGGTCGCCGAGCCCGGCGACGGGGCGGTCGGTCTCGAGGGCGTGGTGTTGTTCGAGCCCGGGCGAGCGCGGTCCAGCGAAGGCTTCGTGCTGCGCTCGAATCGCGGTCGCGGCATCGCCGTGCCGACCGAACTCGATGCCACGGGCAGGTATCCCGACGGCTCGCTGCGCGCCGCGCGTGTTCTCGCCATCGTCCCCGTGGCGCTCGTGCGCGGCGGCACGGTGTTCCATTTGGTGCGCGGGCGCTCGCCAGCGCCGAAGGAGCCCGTGCGCGTCGTCGTCGGCGCGTCCGGTGTGGTCCTCGAGGGCGGTGGCACGACGCTCGAGTTCGCGACGACGGGGCCGGACCTGCTGCGCCGCCTCGACGTGCGCGGAGTGCCGCGGCGGGCGACCGAGCGACCGGCGCGCGTGGTGACATCGACCGATCTCGGTGAAGCCAGCAGCGAGCGCGACCTGACACCGTCGGTCGTGGTCGAGCGCTCCGGTCCGCTGCGCGCGCGTGTGAAGCTCAGCGGGTTCGCGCTCGACGCCGGCGACCGCGCGGTATTGGCGTGGACGTTGCGCGTCGAAGCGCGCGCGGGACGCGAGCCGCTGCGCTTCACGTTCGATGTCGAAGGGCTCGAAGACGTCGGCATCGCCGAGGACATCGCACTCGAACTGCCGGTTCGTGCGAACGGCATCGTGCGCGCCCGCGTGTTGGGCGCCGAACTCGCCGGCCCGCTCGAGCGCGGCGTGGCGCGCGTGCTCAGCGACGACGGACGTCACGTCGACGCATTCCTCGGCACGACGCGCGCGGGGCTCGACGCGGCGCGGCGCTGCGGACTCGCGGCCGAGGACGCGCGCGGCGATGGCGTCGGTCTGGTCGTGTCGCGCCTGCGTCCGTACGCGCCGCGCGCCGTCGAGCTGACCGCCGACGGAGTGCTTCGACTGCTCGCGCATGCCGGTCCGCTGCTGCTCGACGCCGAGACACGTATCCACGTGCGTGGTGCGATCGGACCGCTATCGGCGCGCGCGCCCGCGACGCGATTCGCTCTCGAGCGGGAGCCCGCCGATGCGCTGTTCGCCGTGGACGCCGCGGCGATCGCGTTGCCGACCGATGCGCCGTTCGGCACGGATGCGGTCGATCCGACCACACCGGGTGCGCTGCGCGCGTTGTCGCGGCTCGAGTCGGCGCTCGAAGCGTGCGTCGGCGCGCGCGACTACGGCGACTACCGGCTCGGCGACGGCTTCGCGAATCTCGAGTACGACCCAGCACGCGCGTTCTACGCGGCGTGGCTCGGGACGCGTGAAGCGACCTACGCCAACTCGGCGCGCGCGATGGTCGAGCATTGGGTGCGGTTCGATCGCTCGGCCGGCGAGGGCGAGGTCGCGCCCGGATTGCCGTTCCAACACGGCGTCGATCATCGCTCGCTGACGTTCGAGCCGGGCCACGTCTGGGCCGGCGGCGTCGTTCTCACCGCGCTGCTGTGCGGCGATCCCGCGGCGCAAGGCGCCGCGCACGAGCTGTCGCACGCGCTGGTCGATCTCGTCGCCACGTCGGAGCGCTTCGACGAGGAGCGCTCGTACGCATGGTTGCTGCTCGCGCTGTGCGATCTGGATCTGCTCGGTCCCGATCCCGAACTCCGCGCCGCGCGCGAGCGGTTGTCGCGCCAATTGCTGCAGCGGCAGAACGCGGCTGGTTACTTCGAGATCGATCGGGCTCAGCCCGGCAGCACGGTGTTCGCGGTGACGCCTTGGGTCACCGGCGGCATCACGATGCAGGCGCTCTCACGCGCACGCCGACTCGACGGCGATGAGGTCGGCGTGCGCGAGGCGATCGTGCGTGCCGCCGACTTCCTCGCGATCCGCGCGCGACGCAAGGACGGCGCGTTCGCCGACAAGGTCGCGTTCGGTGTCGAACTCGGCGCCGAGTTCCAACCGCAAGGTCGCGCTGAACCCGTCGATGAGCTCATGATCTGCGCAGGGTTGCTGCGCGCGCTCGAACTCGAGGACAACGGAACGTGGTCGATGGTGGTCGAGGAGCGATCGGTGCGCGCGCTGATCGCGCTCGAGCGCTCGATCGGTTCGCCGAACGAAGCGGCTCGCGCGTTGGCGGCGTTGCGAGTGTTCAGGACCGCAACGGCATCGAACGCGCCTATGCGGCGTTGATGCGTCAGGGCGCGACGAAGCGCAGCGCGTTCGTTGCCGTGAAGCCTTGGGGACCGCTTGCGTCGATCAACCACTCTTGGACGTACAGCGGTACGCCCGAAGGCAGACCCGCGGGCCACGGCGTCGTCAGCGTGAACTCGCCGGCGGCATCCGTGAACAGACCCGTGAGGATCAGGTTCGGTGAAGGGACGAAAGTCCCGCCGTAGAGCGGCAAGTTCGCCTGCGCGATGCCGACGATGAACGCGAGCGGCGTCGATGGCGCGGCCTGCGTCAGCGCGAACGCCGTCGGCGTGCCCGTGGCGAGATAGCCGCTTCCGGTCAACGTCGGCGTACCGAAAGCGCCGGCCAAGCCCTGGCCGAGGTCGCTCCAGCCGAGTTGATCCCCGGAGTACACGAGCACCGTTCCGTTGTCGTTCAGCGGGGCGTCGTCGTACGGGATCCCGACCAAGAGATCCGCAGCGCCGTCGGAGTTCACGTCACCGGCGGCCAGCGCGCGCCAAATGCGGATGCCGGGGCTCGTGCCGTTCAATTGACGCACCAACGCACCGGTGCTGCCGGAGTAGATCCGCACGCTGCCGGTGTTGGCTCCGGTGTCGTCGTCGCCCGGGACACCGACGACGAGATCGGGGACTGCGTCGCCGGTCAGGTCGACTCCGCCGAGCACGGATTGGCCGAGTTGGTCGCCGGCGCCGTTGCCGTCGAATTGGAACAAAAGCGCACCGTTCTGACCGGAGAACACGCGCGCGGCGCCGGCGTCGGCTCCGAGGTTGTCGTCTCCGGGAACGCCGACGATGGCGTCGGGGAACCCATCGCCGTTCACGTCGCCCGCGGCCGCGGCCGAGCGCCCCATGTCGTCGAACGCGTTGTCGCCGCTGAACGTGAACAACTTCTGACCGGTCGCTCCGGAGTAGAAGAACGCGCCGCCCGCGCCGTTGCCGTTCTGGTTCCAACCGTGCGCGCCGACGATCACGTCGCCGATGCCATCGCCGTCGACGTCACCGGCGAAATCGACGGCGAGCCCGAACCAGTCGTTGGCGGCGGCGCCGTGTGCCGTCGTCAGCACGACCTGCGCGGAAGCGATCCCGCCGAACACGCACCACACGGACAAGGTCGATCGGATGAATGCGTCACGCATCGCGGTTCCCCCGGGGATTCAGAAGGACAGTGAAGAGTCGCAGCGGCTCGTTCGAGCCATCGCCGCGCGAGGCGCCCGAGGATACGGGCTCGCACCGTCGGTCGCGGTACGCGAAGTCCGCGACGGTGCGGATTCGAAGCGGACGCAGCCGGCGGGGCTGAAGCGGGTTGGCGCGATCCGAGCGGCGGGCTGCTAGCCTGCTGCGACGTCCGCGGCGGCTCGTGCCTCCGTGCGCGTGGACTCGATCGATCGCGACTACGAGAACGAGGAGGTCGCCTTGCGTGGTTCACCGAGCTTTCGCTGGATGTGGGTGGCGCTCGCGGCTCTTGGATCGACCTTGGCGTCGGCCGGAGTCGTCGTCGTCGTCGATCCGCAAGGCGCGCCCGGCGCTCCGCTCTTGCAACAGGCTCCTGAATACGGCGGCGGACGGGGACATCGTCCTGGTCCGCGCCGGCTCGTACCTCGCCGCCACACCGTTCGTCGTGAACGGCAAAGGTCTCACGATCGCGCGCGACAGCGCGGCCGGAGTGCAGGTCGCGCCGTTCTCGATCCAGGGCGTGCCCGCGTCTTCGACGTTCGCGTTGCGCGGGCTCCAGATCATCGCGCCGTCGATCGCGCCGACCCCACCCGTGGCCGCGGTCTCGGCTCAGCTCTGCGCCGGTCGCATCTGGATCGACGATTGTGCGATCCAGGCAGCGGCAGGTTGGTACGACGCGAACGCGCAGCTCGCCAGCGACGGCGGTACTGCGATCGACTGCTTGGACGTGGTCGGCGTGGTCGTCACGCGGTGCACGGTGATCGGGGGCAAGGGCGCGTACAACGTCGCGCTCGGCACGGTCACCGCGGGCGGCTCGGCATTGCGCGGGTCGAACGGGAGTGCCACTGCGCACACGACGCTGTTCGAGGGCGGCGACGCTGGCATCGGCTTCACGCTGGTCGGCACGACCTTCGGCGGTCATGGCGTCGACGTCTCGGGCGTCGACGGCTTGTTGGCCGGGTGCGTCGTCCGTGGCGGCGATGCGACGATCGGATGGCCGGCCAACACGATCCCGGGCTACGGGTTGATCGCGGCCGGCTCGACGGTCCGCGTGCGGGATACGCCGATCGACGCCGGTGTGGGGCCGATCCCCGGCGTCATCGGCCCTCCCGTGTTCTCGGCGCAGTCGACGATCACGACGTCGTCGACCCCGGCGTACTCGCTGCAGATCGCGAACGTCGTGCGCTCGGGGTCGACGCTGAAGCTGTTCTCGCGCGGTCCGGTGGGCGGGCTCGGGCTCGTGTTCGTCGGGACCGCGGGGCCGGCGCTCGCAGCGCCCGCGTACGAAGGCACGTTCCTGTTCAACGTCTCCGCGTTCGTCGGTCCGATCGTGCTCGGCACGATCCCGTTCGGCGGGAACCTGGTGACCACGACGACGGCGCCGCCGCTGCCGGCCGGACTCGACGGCGTCGTCTTGGTGCTGCAGACCGCCGTCCTCCCGAACGCGACGCTGGAAGCGGCGACGCTCTACGTCCAGGTCGGCGCGGACGTGTGACGCACCGAGAGGTCGACTCGATGCGACGTCGCTTCGTTCGTGCACTGCTGTCGCTCGTGCTCATCGGCTTGCCGTCGTGCGTGTCTTCGGTGATCGAGGAATGGCGAGCCGACGAAGTACGCGTGATGGGTGTGCCCGAAGTCGGCGACCGACAGGTTTCCTTCGCGATCGGCGTGAAGAACGTCCGCAGGATCGAAGACGGCGTATACGCGTTCACCATCCCCTTGCGCGACGCGATCGAGGACTCGCCGCGGCTCGAGTGGCTTGGTCCGCGGCTTGCGCAGGGCAGTCGGATCTACACGGAGTTGTGGGATCCCACGCCGTACGGGATCTCGTGGAACGCGTTCGGATGGCCTTCCAACGCAGCTCAACGCGCGTTCCTGTCCGCGACGCCGCCGACGGCTGGAACCGAACGCGTCGTCGTGTCCAAGCCGTACTTCGTCGGTCTGTCGCGCCGCGGCTACCTCGGACTCCGCGTCGAACGCGCCGAGGGCGGAGACTTGGTCGCACAGATCTTCCGCTCGCGCGATCCCGATTTTGAGGAGTGGAGGTTCGTCGGCTCGGTCGCGATCGGCCGCAGTCGGCAATCGCCGTGGCGTGCGCGGATTGCGCCATGGTTGATGCCGGTCGCCGCGCTGACCGACTTGGCGTTGTTGCCGCTGTACCTCGCGCACAACCTGATCGCGCACGGCGAGTTCGTCGGGCCGGGCGCCGCCGGGCCCTGACGGCGCGCGACGCGAAGCCCGACGCGCTCCCGTACCCACGGTCACGGCGAGCCCGTAGCATCCCGGCGCACGATCCCCCGTGCGGGTTCGCCGGAGTTCGACGCATGCGATGGTCCTACGCACTCGTTCTGACGATGTTGGGCTCGTGCGGAGTGGACTCCGACATCGATGTGCGCGTCGGCGCCGCAGCGAGCTTGCGCGATGTGCTCGGCGAGTCGAAGTCCGCGTACGAAGCGCAGCATCCCGGCACCTCGGTGTCGATCGAGTTCGCGGCGTCGTCGGTGATCGCGCGACAACTCGAGGCCGGGGCGCACCTCGACGTGTTCGTGTCCGCGGATCGCGAGAACCTAGATCGCGTCGCCGGGCTACTCGACGCTGCGACCGTCGGACCGATCTTGGGCAATGCCTTGTGCATCGTCGCGCGCGAGAGACTAGAGCACAAGCCGACGTCGCCGCTCGACCTCGCGAATCTCGAGGGTCGCATCGCGGTCGCTGGTTCGGCCGTCCCCGCGGGCAAGCATGCGCGCACGCTGCTTCGAGACGCCGGCGTGTTCGACGCCGTCGAACCCAAGCTCGTCGATGCCGAGGATGTGCGCGCGACGCTGGCCCTCGTCGAAAGCAAGTCCGTCGACGTCGGCATCGTCTACGTCACCGACGGCAAGGCCGCGAAGTCCGCCCGCATCACGTGGACGGCGACCGCGGGGCAGGGACCGAACGTCGTGTGTTTCGCGGGCGCGCACCGCGATGCGAACGACGCCGCGCGCAGCTTCACGACGTGGTTGCGCGAGTCGCCCGAGTTCCGCGCGATTGCCGTGAAGCACGGGTTCTTGGCCGTGGAGGGGAAGTGATCGAAGCGCGGGCCTTCCGCGCCGCTCACAACCCCGCGTCGAGCAACACGAGCACGCTGGGCGCGCCGAGCGTCGCTTGACCCGTGGTCGGGTGCTGCGTGATCGGCTGGACGAACGCCATGGCCGACTCGACGCCGACGGGCAGCGTCGGCGCGAAGGTCGACAGCGGGATCGCGCCCGACGGCGGGAGGTTGCCGAGCGCGAGGATCGCGCTCGGAGTCGTCGCGAGCACACCGGCGAACTGCGGCGCGAAGACGCGCGTCGGTGCGTAGCCCACCACGAGGAACGCCGTGTGGCTGGGCGGTCCTTCGACGGTGATCGTCGTCGCTTCGCCTTCGCGGCGCGGCGGTGGTGTGATCGCGCGGCCGGGCTGACCCGCCAGCGGGATCGGCGGCTGACCGAGGAAGGTGACGGAGATCGCATTCCCCGTCTGGCCGGTTTGTCCGCACGAGGGGACCGGCGTGCCGGGAGGCCCGCCCACGCCCGCGGTTTGGACGACGTGAGCCGTTCCGAACACGGATTCGATCCCCGCACCGCCGTTGCCGGGCGCGAGACACGTGGCCCCCGCTTGAAGACCGTCGCCGCCCATGCCGCCTTCGAACGGCGAATCCGAGAACAGCGACTGTGAAGTCAGACCCGTGAAGATGCGAAGCCCCGGAGCTCCGACCGCGCCACTGAACGCGCTGGCGCTCGAGACGACGGCGTCTCGCCCGTCGCCGCCGCGGAACGCACTCGCGAACATCGCGACCTGTCCGGAGAACAACGTGATGCCGGCTTGGGCTTGGTGCTCACCACCCAGAGCCAAGAAGGCGCCGTCCGTGCCCTGCCCAGCGCAACGCGACACCGTGATCGGGGCGTTGCCCTCGAGCCAAAACCCTCCGCCGCCACGAGACGGCGCCAGGCAGCCCTCGATGAACACGTGCGCGGCGGCGCCGGCGGGATTGATGCGCAGTGGGGACTGACTGAATGGGCCGCTCGACGGCAGCACAGCGGTCAGCGTGAGATCGCGCAGCACGACCGTCCCGGGAATCGTTCCCGTGACTTCGAGCGTCGCGATCGCGGTCGGCGCGAGTAGCGAGTTCGTCACGACGACGTTCGCACCGGCGTCCGCGACGATCGAAATCGCCTTGTCGAGGATGCGGAACTCGCCGTCGTAGGTGCCGGATCGCATCAGCAACAGATCGCCGTTCTGCGCGGCGCTGATCGCGGTGCTCAGCGACGTGAAATCGGTCCCCGGCCCGTTGGCGGCATCGACGACGAGCACGCCGGCGTGCGCGGACGCGATGCCGAGGAGGAGGGCGGCGGCGAGACTGGGGATGGGGCGCATGGGTGTGGCGTCCTTGGATCTGGGTGGTGGGGAGTCGGTACTGGCGACCGGAGGGACCGGACGAGAACCGCGGTGCTCGTGGTTCGGCGACATGCAGGAGTTCAGGATCGAGGAAAGATCCGCGGGTTCAACCGTGCGGCGCACTCGACGATTCAACGTCCCCTGAACGTCGACGGCCGTTCAACGGGTCACGAATTCGGAGTTTGCGTCGACGCCGCCGTGGTCCTCTCGACGTCGAGTCGGGACGCGGCGCAGTGGAAGGGACGAGTCCGCTCGAGGTCGACTTCGTGCCGGGTCGCGGGTGTGATTCGTCGGGCAGGGCTTCCAATCGGCCGAGGCACGAGGGTCGTGCTGGGGATCCGTTCGACGAAAGTGAAGGGAGGGAATGATGCGCCGCAAACTTCTGATGTCGCTGTTCGCCGTGCTGTTCCTCGTCGGTTCGGCGGGCACCGCCACGGCGCAGCGGATTCCGTCGCGCGGGACCGACTTCGAGCAACTCCTCGCGATGGTGCGCGAGGCGGCTGATGCCAAGCAGACGGAACGCGCGGCGCGCCTCGCGTTCTTGGCGCGGTCGCGCATCCTCGTGCGCGCGAACCGCACCGCCGAGGAAGCGATGGTGCGCGCGTTCGACGACATCGAGACGGCCGCCGTGAAGCGCGCGCAGCGCTACGTCGAAGTTCTCGGTGGCGACACCGAGGCGCTCGCTCTTCCGGCGTTCGATGCGGCCATCGAGAAGATCGCAGCGCCGTTGAAGGAGCAGGCGGACGCGTTGATCGAAGCGAAGTCCAAGAACTGCGCGAGCTTCGTGATCGAGCCGCTGTGGACGTTCGATCCGGCCTGGGCGTTGGACGCCGTCGCGCGCATGAGCGCGATTCCCGCCGCCGACGCCCTCGCGGACGACTCGGCCACCGCGAGCGCCTTGCGGATCGGCGAGTCGATGTCGTGGGGAGTGCCCGGCGTCTACGCCGAGGTCGGCACGCCGAGCGCGCGCCAGAAGGAGATCCAGGACCTGCGCCGGAAGTCCGGCGCCGAATTGGTCGGCGTGGCGAAGGCGGCGATCGCGGCGAAGCTCTACTGGTCGGCGTGGGACCTCGAGTTCATCGGGCCGACCATCCTCCCGCTCGCGGCGCAGCGATTCTGGGAAACGACCGACGAGGCACGTCCCGCGCTCGGCCCGCTGCGCAGCGCGCTCTCGAAGAAAACCATCGCGAGCGTCTTCAAAGCTGCGAAGAAGGGCCTCGCGAACAAGGGCTGGAAGGTCGGCGCGGACGCGATCGACTTCCCGCCCACGAAGACGAAAAAGCCCGGACTGTTCGTGACGGCGACGCCGATGGACGGCGACTACCGTTTCGCGGGGACCTTCGCCACGCAGCTCGGCATCGCCCCGGTCGGAATCGTGTTCGCGTACAAGAGCGACGACGACTTCTGCGCCGCGGTGTTCTCGGCGGTGGATGGCAAGGCGCACATCGCGGTCGATCATTTCGTGAAGGGCACGCCGACCGAGATCGACCGCTGGACCGCCGCATCGCCGATCGAAACGAGCGATCCATTGGCGTCATGGCCGATCGCGTTCGAACGCCATGGTGACAAACTCTGGATGACCATCGCCGACTTCGGCTGGAACGTCGCCGAAGCGAAGGTCGACCTCGACGGCGCGTTCGGGTTCTACCTACCCGCGACGGCGGAGCCGACACGGACGATGCAGGTTGCCGCGCTCGATTTCGAGCGACTGCCGGAGGTCGTGAGGCGGTGAGGACTACTGAGTGCGCCGTATGCGCCGAAGGGCGCGGAGCGCGGTTCCCCGTTCATCCGAAGTGGTGGGCGATGAAGGATTTGAACCTTCGACCCCCAGCTTGTCGAGCTGGTGCTCTAGCCAACTGAGCTAATCGCCCACTTCGGTATTGGCCGCGCAAGAGGGGCGGGGTTCTACCGGATCGGCGTCGGCCACGGCAAGCCCTATTCACGCTGCGGTCGTCGCGTCCCCGACGGTCCGCCGCCGCGTGATCCACGACCGTGGATGCGCGCTCGCGTGCTGAATCCCCGCCTCCCGCGCCGAACCGTTTGCCCATCCGGAATCGCGGCGTACACTCCCACGCTTTCCGACTCGAGCCCGATGAACCCGTGTCGCGGGTGCCCTCGGGCTGCCGCAGGGTGGGTGAGTCGGATCCCGAGCGAAGCGGAGCGGAATGCCGCGCGGACGCAAATCGCCATGGCCTCCCGGACCGGACCGGGAGGTGTTCACCACGGGGGAGGTGGCGCGGCTTTGCCACGTCACCCCGAAGACCGTGATCCGCTGGATCGATGCCGGGCAGCTCAAGGCCTTCCGGATCCCGAACTCGCGCGATCGTCGCGTGCAGCGCTCGGATCTGCTCGCGTTCATGCGTGATCACGAGCTGCCGCTGTCGGCGCTGCAAGGCAATGTCGGGCGCCGGCGCATCCTCGTCGTCGACGACGAAGCCGAGATCCGCGAGACGATCGTGCAGTTCCTCGAATCGCTGGGGCTGTTCGAGGTCGCCACCGCGAGTAACGGCTACGAGGCCGGCACGAAGACGGTGTCCTTCAAGCCGCATCTGCTGCTCGTCGACTACAACCTCGGCGACGTGACCGGCGCGGACGTGGCTCGCACGCTGCGCGCGGATCCGCAGTTGCGCAACGTGAAGATCGTGTGCATGTCGGGTTTCCTGACCCAGGAGCAGGGGGATGCACTGGTATCCCATGGCGTCGACGACTTCGTCCGGAAGCCGCTCGACTTGAAGGCCCTGCGGCAGCGCATCTTCGCGCTGCTGGAGTTGGTCTGACCGCCACGCCCTGGTCCCGGAGCCGACCCTGAGTCTCGAACTGAAGATGATCGTCCTTGGCGTGATCCAGGGACTGACCGAGTTTTTTCCGGTCTCGTCGAAGGGCCATCTCGCTCTCGGCGAGCGCCTGCTCGGCGTGGATCTGCATACGTCGGACGAGCTCGCGACCGAAATCGCGCTGCACGTCGGCACCCTGCTCGCGGTCGCGCTCTTCGTTTGGCGCGACATCGCGATGCTCGTGAAGCTGCCGGTGCAAGCCACGTCCCCCGCGGCGGCGCCGGCGCGATCTCTGCTCCTGCGCATGGTGATCGCGACGATTCCGGCGGCGGTCGTCGGGCTCTTGTTCAAGGCCGACCTGGAATCGACGTACTCCGATCCGCGCTTCGCGGGCGCCGGATTCCTCGTCACGGCCACGGCACTGCTCGTCGCGCGGCGCATCCGCCACGGCACGGCGACGGCGACCGGTCAGACCGTGTTGTCCGCGCTCTTGATCGGGCTGGCGCAGATGTGCGCGCTCGTGCCCGGCGTGTCGCGTTCCGGGTCGACGATCGTCGCCGGACTCGCGGTCGGCTTGGCTCGGCCCGAGGCTGGGCGCTTTTCTTTTCTCATCGCTCTGCCGATCACGGCTGGCGCGATCCTGCTGGAAGCGCCGGCCGTTCTCGAACTCCCTCGGGATCAGCTCGGCGCGGTCGGCATCGGCATCGTCGCGTCGTTCGTGACGGGTCTGTTCGCGCTGCGGTTCTTGATCCGGATGCTGCGCAACGACACGTTCTGGCGGTTCGCGTGGTATCTCATCCCGCTTGGAGTGTGGGCGCTGCTCGGTCTGCCGGGCGCGCCGAACAACTGAGGACGTCCCGATGAAGACTGCGATCGTCACGGGGGTCACGGGCCAGGACGGCTCGTACCTCGCCGAGTTCCTGCTGACGAAGGGCTACCGCGTCGTCGGCGTCGTGCGCCGCTCGTCGTCGGAGCGCTTCGAGCGCATCGAACACCTGCGCGAGAAGATCACGCTCGACGAAGGCGACTTGCTCGACCAGAGCTCGTTGGTGCGCCTGATCGAGAAGTACGAGCCGCTCGAGCTCTACAACCTCGCCGCGCAGTCGTTCGTGCCGACCTCGTGGTCGCAGCCGGTGTTGACGTCGGAGTTCACCGGAGTCGGCGTCGCACGCGTGCTGGAAGCGATCCGGATGGTGAATCCGAAGGTGCGCTTCTACCAGGCCTCGTCGAGCGAGATGTTCGGCAAGGTCCGCGAAGTGCCGCAGAAGGAAACCACGCCGTTCTATCCGCGCAGTCCGTACGGCGTGGCGAAGGTGTTCGGCCATTACCTCACGGTGAACTACCGCGAGAGCTACGGCATGCACGCGTCGTCGGGCATCCTGTTCAACCACGAGTCGCCGCGCCGCGGGCTGACGTTCGTGACGCGCAAGATCACCGACGCGGTCGCGCGCATCAAGCTCGGCAAGCTCGACAAGCTCAAGCTCGGCAACCTCGACGCGCAGCGCGATTGGGGCTTCGCGGGCGACTACGTGCGCGCGATGTGGATGATGGTCCAGCGCCCCGAAGCCGACGACTACGTGATCGGCACCGGCGTCATGCATTCGGTCAAGCAGTTCTGCGACCGTGCGTTCGCGCGCGTCGGGCTCGACTATCGCGACCACGTCGAAACCGATCCGGCGTTCCTACGCCCGGCCGAAGTCGAACATCTGTGCGGTGACATCACCAAGGCCACGACGGTGCTCGGCTGGAAGCCCGAAGTCGACTTCAACGGCCTCGTGGACATGATGGTCGACGCCGACGTCGAGCGTCATTCGCGCGGGAACTGACTCGCGGTGCGCGTCCTCGTCACCGGCAGCAACGGCTTCGTCGGCAAGCACGCGTGCGACGCGCTGCGTGCGCGCGGACACGAAGTGATCGGCGCCGGCTTCGCGCCGAGCGCGACCGACACGAGCACGCTCGCGCTCGACGTCCGCGACTTCGTGGCGGTGACGGACGTGGTCGCGAAGGCCCGGCCGGACGCCGTGCTGCACCTCGCGGCCATCGCGTTCGTGCCGCAAGCGAAGGACGATCCGAGCGGCGCGTTCGCGATCAACGCGCAGGGCACTCTGCACGTGTTGGCGGCGCTGGCCGCTTCGGCGAAGGACGCGCGCTGCGTCGTGGTGTCGTCGGCCGAGGTCTATGGCCGCGTCAGCGAAGCCGAGATGCCGCTGTCCGAGCGTCGCGCTCCGATGCCCGTGACGGTCTACGGCGCATCGAAGGCGGCCGCCGAGCATTTGGCGCGCGCGTACGCGGCGGACGGACTCGATGTCCGCGTGTTGCGCCCGTTCAACCACGTCGGTCCGGGACAGGACGATCGGTTCGTGGTCGCGTCGTTCGCGCGCCAGGTCGCGCAACTCGAGCGCACCGGCGGCGGCGTGGTGTTGCACGGCAATCTGTCGGCCGTGCGCGACTTCCTCGACGTGCGTGACGTCGCGAACGTCTACGCGCTCGCGCTCGAAGCCGAGCGCGGCGTGCTCGCGCCGGGCGTGCCGTTCAACGTGTGTTCGGGACTAGGCCGCACGATCGAATCGATCGTGCGCGCATTCGCGGAGCGGGCGCGGGCTCCGGTCGAACTCCGCCTCGATCCATCGCGCTTGCGCGCCGTCGACGTGCCGACGTTCGTCGGCGCCCCGGACGCGTTGCGCACCGCGTTGCGCTGGGAGCCCGCGTTCGCGTGGGGGGGCACGATCGAGGACGTGCTGGACGACGCGCGCTCGCGTTGAGCCGCCGACGTCGAAGCTCACGGCACCAGGACGATCGTCTCCGGGTTCGTCAGCACCGCGCCAGCCGCGCTCGACGGCGCTCCGACGGCGCCTTGCAGCGTGATCGGTACGCCGGTGATCGCGCTCTGCGGCAGCGCGACGGGCAGCAGCGCTTCGCCGACCGCGTTCGTGGTCGGACCGAAGCCGCCGAAGCCCGACACGAGCGTCAGCAAGGGACCCGTGGCCGAGAGGTGGAACAGGCCCGCCGCGCTCGGACTCCCCGGGCTCTGGCCGACCCCGAGGAAGACCGCGTACGGCTGGGACGCGCCGCCGGTGATGCCGAGGAACGTCGTCGAGCCGAGCGCGAGCGGCGTCGCGGGCATCCCGCCGAAGCCGCCGCGCAACGCGCGCTGATCGATGCGCAACGTAGCCGCACACGTCGGCGCTTGGACGCCGACGGGAGCGGGGCCGATCTGGCGATAGACGAACGCCTTGTCCGTGATCTCGTCGGTGACGACGACATCGGTGTCGCCGTCGCGGTCGTAGTCGATCAGCACCGAGCACGAGCCCGAGATCTCGGAGTCGAGCACGGGCCCGGCCACGAACGCACCGCCGTTGTTGAAGTACACGGTGCAGTCCGCCGAACCGAAGTTCGCGACCGAGAGGTCGAGGTCGGCATCGCCGTCGAGGTCGCCGAGTCGCACGCCGACGGGTTGTGATCCGACCGGGTAGTTCGAACTGGTGCCGAACCCGCCGGCGCCATTGCCGCGCACGAGCGTCGCGACGCCGTTCTGGTTGTCGCCGACCACCGCGTCCGCGAAGCCATCGCCGTTCACGTCGCCCGCGCCGATCGGCCACGCGGTGGCGCCGGTCGATTTCGTCGCCGACAGCGTGAAGCTCGCGGCGCCGCTCGCACGCAGGAGTCCGATGCTGCCGCTGTAGTAGTTCGACACGAACAAATCGAAGCGACCGTCGCCATCGGCATCCGCGGTGGCGACTTGCCACTCGCCGCCGCCGCCGGCGTCGACGCCGCCGCTGACGGTGAGTCCGCCGACGCCGTCGTTCTTCAGCACGCGGACGTCGGTCAGGTTCGCGGCCGCGAGGTCGAGATCGCCGTCGCCGTCGACGTCGAGCGCGGCCACGCCGTGGCACGAGCCGCCGACGCCGACGACGATCGGTGCGAGATAGCTGCCGGCGCCGTCGTTGCGGAACAGCGCGATGCTGTTGCCGTTCTGATTGCCGGTGACGAGGTCGGCTCGACCGTCGCCGTCGAAATCACCGACGTCGTTCGGACTCGGTTCGCCACCACTCGGGAGCGGCACGATCACGGTCGGACCAAAGGCGCCGCAGCCATCGTTGCGCTTCACGCGGACGTCGGACGAAACCTCGTTGGTCCCGCTCATGTCGGGGCTGCCGTCGCCGTCGACGTCGAGCGCGTTGAACCCGTACAGCCGCGTCAGGCCTTCCCCGGCCAAGCGGAACTCGACGACGTCGGCGAGTTGGAATTGCTTCGAACTCGCGCCACCGCCGATCGTGAACGCCGATTGGAAGCCGCGGGTCAACGCCTCTTGCGTCGCCGAGCGCACGCTCGACGCGACGCGTACGTGCACGGTCTCGGCGAGGAAGTAGGGGCGTGTCGGGGCAAGCGTCACTTGCGTGGCGCCGGCATCGAGCGAAACGACGATGGGAACGACGCCGCTGGTCTTGCCCATGAGCTTGAAGGCCGCGGGCGTGACGGTGGTCGGATCGAGCGGTTGGTTGAACGTGAGGACGACGCTGCGGGCCGGGCTCACGCCGTTCGCGAGATTGGCCGGAGCGACGGTCGAGACGGTGAGGGCGGCGAAAGACGAGGCGCAGACGCACGCGAGCGCGACTGCGACGAATGTGGCGAGACGAAGGGACATGCGTGGAATCCTCGCGGACGCCACCGCTCCACCCGCCGAGACCCGCGGAGTGGACGAAGCGGGCCGCGACGAAGTTCCGCGCGGATCAGCCCTTGGCGACCGCTTTGCTGCCCGAGCGGTAACGCTTCACGAACGCGGTGATCTTCGGACCCGGGCATTCGCTCGAGCCGTGATCGTTGTGCTCGCGGACCTCGCGGTGCGTGAACACGTTGCCGGCCGCGACGCCGTTCTTCTTGCGCAGCCAATCGAGTAGCCGCGTCAGCGACGACTCCTGCGCCGACGACAGGCCTCGACTCGAGTAGTCGCCGAGCACGCAGATGCCGACGTTGCCCGCGTTCAGTTCGTGGTTGCCCGCGTGCGCGCCTTGCCAGCGCAACTCGCGACCTTCCCAGATGCGGCCGGCGCGATCGACGAGGAAGTGGTAGCCGATGTCGGCCCAGCCACGGTCGCCCTGATGGGTGCGTTGGATGCCGCTGATGTGCGCCGCCGTCATCGCGGTGTCGGTCGAATCGAACGGCGTCGCGGAATGGTGGACCGTGACGCGCCAGATCTTGCCGATCGGGTCTTTGTCCCACGTCGCCGCGCGGGCATTCCACTTCGCGCGCGGCAAGATCGGCGGGGCGCTCGGGTCGGCGGCCGCGACGGCCGCAGGCGCGCTCGACGACGTCTTCGGTTGCGGCGGCGGCGCCGTGAACCGAGCGTCGAGCGTCGCGAACTCGGAGCGCGACGGATTGCGGATGCGTGCGCGATACGAACTCGCTTCGGCCGTGCGATTCAGCAGCTTCGCGGTCAGCGCGAGACGGTGGTTGAGTCGGTCGGCATCGAGAGCGCCCGGGACTTCGGCGGCGCGCTTGTAGTGCGTGTGCGCGCCGTTCCAGTCCCGTTGTTCGAGATCGACTTCGCCGTTCAAGAACGCGATGCGCGCGTCGATCGAGCGCTTCTCGCCCGCGTTCGTGATCTGCCGGTTGCGCGTGTCGGCGCGCAGCAGATCTTCGCCCGCTGCGGACGGATCGCCTTGGCGGAGTCGGCACTCGGCACGACCGAGCAACACGCGCGCGGCGAGTTGATGATCGGTGAGCGTCATCGCGCGCCCCGCGAGCTTGTCGAACACGGCGGCGGCTTGAGCGACGTTGCCGCGACCGAGGTCGGACTCGGCGCGCGACACTTCGAGGCGCGTGTCGGTGTTGCCGGAGATGGTCGGACCACCACCGGGCGACGAGCACGACGACGTGACGTGAGCGATGCCGATCAGGACGAAGAACACGAGCAGGGGGCTCGGGCGTCGCTTGGACGAACGCCGTCTGGCCATGGAGACCCTCCCCAGGGTGTCGCGAGTTGCGCGGGCGTGAGTGGGATTCGAGGTCGAGACGTCCTCCGGTTCGGCGGCGCAAGTCTAGGTTTGGTCGCGAACGGGCGGAGCGACAAAGTCGACGACTTGTGAGCCGTCCATTGGGCCGTGTGGACCGTTCCAGGCGAACCGTCCGTGGAGCGTCGGCCGTCGCATCAGGTCCACACCGCATCAGGTCCACCCCGCGATCAAGATCGCCCCCGCATCCGGCCGATGCCGGGCCCATGCTTCGCCGTCGCCTCGATCTGCGCCTGCGCTTCGCCGGCCGCGAAAACCTCGCGCGCGTCCGTTCCCTCGTGGCGTCGCTGCTTCGGGAGGAGACGGACACCCCGTTCTGTGCCGACGAGATCGACGAGATCGTGCTCGGGGTCCAGGAGATCCTGACGAACGTCCTGCGGCACGCGTACGCCGGCGACCCGGCCGGTCGGGTCGACCTGCGCGTGGTCGTGTTCGGCGGGCGGTTCCTCGCGCGCGTCCGGGATCGCGGACGTCCGGTCCGCGCCGACGCGCTGGCCTTGCGCCAACCGGCGGCGGACGCCGAGGCCGGTCGCGGCTTGATGCTGGTCCGGCGCACCATGGACCGCGTGCGCTACGGGCGACGCGGGCAGGTCAACTTCGTGCACCTCGAACGGCGAGCCAAGGCCGCCACTGCACCGCGATGAGCGAAGCGACCACGCGCAAGAGCTGGTCGCCGGCCGACCGATCGATCATCGCGGCGTTGCTGCGAGCTCACCTCGACGACGACGTCGACGCGTTGACGTGGATCCCGACCTCGGGACCGCGCGTCAAGGTCGAGCGCGCGGTCGCGACCGCACGCACGGGGCGGCGCGCGCGGACGCGCGTGGTGCCGCTCGATGTGTGGGGCAAAGGCGTCGGCCGCTTGGTCGCGCGCGGCGCGAACCTCGATCGCTGCGTGGCGTCGACCGACGTGCTGCGGTGTTGGCTCGAGCAGCGCCACGAGCTCGACGACGTCGTGCGCGCGCTGCTCGACAGCTTCGAAGAGCTGCATTTGCTGTGGGACTTGGCCGAGCGCATGCGCGACGCGGCCACGTTCGCGGACGTCGCGCAGTTGGCCGTGTCGCGCTTGCACCAGGTGATGCCGTGCCGCGAGCTCGCGCTGTACGAAGCCGACGACGACGGGTTCGCGCGCGTCGCGAGCGCCGGCGTCGTGCTGCCCCTACGCATGCGCGCGGACGATCCGCTGCGGACGCTGTTGCATGGTCAGTCCGCGAACGTCGTCGAGGCGCGAGCCCTGCGGTCGAGCGGATCGGACGTCGCCGCGGCCGCCCGCCGCGAGTTCGCGATCGCTCGCCTGCGTGGGACGCGGCGTACCTGCGGTTGGCTCATCGCGGCCGATCGCCTGGACGCGCGGGGCGAAGCTCGCGCGTTCTCGGCGACCGATCGCCGGCTGTGCGAGACCGTCGCGAGCCTGGCGTCGACCATGCACGAGAGCTTGGCGCGCGCCGCGGCCACGCGCGAGCTCGCGCTCGCGCATCGCGTGCAACGCGCGTTGATCCCGGCTTCCGCGCCTTCGGTCGACGGGTTCGAGATCGCGTTCGTGTGCGCGCCGCGCGCGGCCGCCGGCGGCGACTTCGTCGCGTTCCAGAAGCAGCGCGGTGGAGCCCTCGCGATCGCCACGGGCGACGTCGCCGGGCACGACGTGGCGGCCGCGGTGCTCATGGGCGCGGCGCGCGCGGCGTTGCTGGTCGCGGCCAGCGAGGGCCGTGGGCCGGCCGCGGTGTTGCGCCAAGGCGCGCGCTGCCTCCACGCGGATCTGGTGCGAGCCGAGTCGTTCGTGTGCGCGCTCGCGGTGCGGCTCGTGCCGGCGAGTGCGGAGGTCACGGTCGCGCTCGCGGGTCATCCGCCGCTGTTCGTGTGGTCGCCCGGTCGGTTCGAGTGCCAGGACCTCGGCGGTCCGATCCTCGGTGTCGACGCGCGCTTCGCGTACGACGAGCACGCGCTCGCGCTCGAACGCGGGGCGATCCTCGTCGCCGCGAGCGACGGCGTGCTCGAGGCCACCGGCAAGGACGGCGAGCTGTTCGGCGAGACCGGTCTGAAGCGAGCTCTCGACACGGCCAAGCCGCGGTCGGCCGCAGCGGCCCTGCTCGCGATCAACGCGGCCTTGGCGAAGCACGCGCCGGCGGCGAAGGACGACCGCACGGTCCTGGTCGTGCGCCGGACAAACGCATGACCGGCTCAAGTTCCGCGAGCGTCGGTCCGATGAGAGCAGCGACGATTCCGAGGCTTGTTCCCTTCCCGTCCCGCTGGGCGAACGCATGAGCACCAAGAAGATCCTGGTCGTCGACGACGAACCGTTCATCCTGCGCTCGCTGAGCTTCGTGCTGCGGCGGGAGGGCTACGAAGTCGACGAGGCGAAGAACGGCGACGAAGCGCTCGACGCGATCCGCGCGACGCGTCCGCATCTCGTCCTGCTCGACGTGATGATGCCGAAGAAGAACGGCTACGAGGTCTTGTCGGAAGTGAAGTCCGATCCCGAACTGCGCTCGACCTACATCATCATGCTGACCGCGAAGGGTCAGGAAGCCGACCGCATCAAGGGCATGGAACTCGGCGTCGACGAGTACATGACCAAGCCGTTCTCGCCGATGAAGATCGTCGAGCGCGCGAAGGCCGTGCTGACGGCTGCGCCGTCGCCGCAGACTCCGAGCTGACGCTCCCACGAGTCGGCGATCAGTTCGGCGGATCGTCCTCGATCTGCGGCATCGTGCGAGCGAGTCCGATCGCCAGGACCACCGTGACCACGCCCAGCACCGCGTAGAGCGGTCGCAAGGACCCGACGTCGTCGACGATGGCGCCGACGACGAACAGCGCCAAGCCGAACAGCGCTCGGCCGCAGAACGACTGCAGCGACAGGATCGTCGCACGCGCTTCGGGTGGCGCGAACCGATTGGTGAATCCGCGCACGACCGGCTGCATCAACCCGAACGGGATCTGCTGCAGCGCGAACAACGCGATGCACCAAGCGTTGCGGACCCAAGCCAACGCCAGGAACGACGCGGCGAACGCCTGCACGAGCAGCAGCGCGAGGCGCTTCGCGCCGAGCCGCGCCTGGATGCGTTGCGCAGAGCGCGCGAACGGCGCCGCGATCAAGTTCAGCACGCACAGCGTTGCCCCGTAGTGCAGCGGGCGCTCGATCCCGACCGCGTGCATCTGCGGCTGGTAGAAGTGGAACGCGATGCGCAGCAGCACGAACAACGCCGTGGCGTACGCCAGGATCCACCGCAGTTCGCGACCGCGCACGGCCGACAACGAGCGGCCGAGCACGTGGCGCACGCCGAGTCCTCGCGGCCGCGGGGTCTCGGGCAGCGAACACGCGAGCACTCCCGCCACGAAGGTCGCGACGATCGCGACGTGGAACGCAGCCTGTAACCCGAACCACTCGGCCGCGGCGCCGCCGACCAGATCGGAGAGCGACACGCCGAGGATGCGCATCCACTGGGCTCTCGACTCCTCGCGCAGGTAGTGCGCCGCGAGACCGCGCTCGGCCAGATGGTCGTAGAGCCACGCGGCGTCGGCGCCGTTCAGCAGCGTGTGCGCGATACCGAGCGCGACCATGCCGAGGCCGGCCGTGAACGTGGTGTCAGCTTGCAGCACGGCGAAGCTTGCTGCCGCGAACCCGAACGCGCCGAGAGCGAGCGTGGTCTTGCGCCCGAACCGGTCGGCGAGCACGCCGGTCGGGACCTCGAACACGCACATGGTCAGGTAGTAGAGGCCGTTCAGCGCGAAGAAGTCCGAGACGGAGAACGCCTTGGCGCCGGTGAAGAACAAGTACTGCAACGGGATCCACGCCAGCGACCAAGCGAGGCACGAGAACAGCCGGAACCGAGCGAGGACGTTCATGCGCGTGGTGTTGCCGATGGAGCGCACGGTTCTACCGTCGGACGCACGGCGATCGCCGTGAACTTCCGAAGACGACTTGGATCGAGCGCGGAATCGGGTGAACTCCGCCTCTCGCACGGGCAAGGAGTGGATGCGTTGCGCGCTTGGATCGAATTGTCGCGGCCGACGCATTGGGTGAAGAACCTCGCGCTGTTCGTGGCGCCGCTGTTCGGTCGTGCGCTGGTGGAGTCGATCGCGAGCGGCGCGCTGCCGTGGACGCTCGCCGCGTTCTGCGCGTTCGCCAGCGCCGGCTACGCGTTCAACGACCGACTCGACGCGGCCGCCGATCGTGAACACGCGACCAAGAAAGACCGGCCGTTCGCTCGAGGTGCGCTGTCGGCGCGCGCCGTGCTCGGCATCGGGCTCGCGTGGTTCGTCGCGGGTTGTGCCGCTGCGCTGATGGCGGCGCGCGTCGCCGACGGAGTCGTCGTGCTCGCGGCCGCGTACGTCGCGGGGACGATGCTCTATTCGGCCGTCCTGAAGCGCGTGTTCGTGCTGGACGTGATCGCGCTCGCGGCGCTGTTCGTCGTGCGCATCTACGCCGGAGCGGCCGCGGCCGGCGTGCCGGTCTCGCCGTGGCTGGCGTCGTGTTCGGTGCTCGGCGCGGGCTTGGTCGGCTTCGGCAAGCGCCTCGCCGAGGTCGATCGCAACCTCGCGGTGTTCGAGCCGGGCGCGGTCGGGCTCACGCGCGCCACGCTGCTGTCGTACCGGCAGTCGGCGTTGAAGGCGGTCGTGCTCGCACTGGTCGTCGCGCTCGCGGGCGTGTACGCCGCGTACACGTTCGCGGCCGGGACGTCCGCGCAGTTCGGCGCCGGGCGCATGCCGTGGACGCTGCCGTTCGCCGTTGCCGGGCTGTTGCGGTACGCGGCGACGGCATTGCTGCGCAGTGAGCGCGTCGAGGATCCCGCGCGCTTGTTGTGGACCGATCGGTGGTCGCTCGCGTGCGCGCTCGGCTGGACCGCGGTCGCGATCTGGGCCGTCGCCGGGGGCACGACTCCCCTCGAGCCGCGCTGACGCCCGACTTTCGCGGTCCGGACGGGCCGGTGCGTGGCGGTCGAGGCGGCTGGTAACATCCCCGCCCCCTGTCCGAACCGACCGCCTTCGACGCGGCATGGAGCGAGCGTGGATCGAGCCGATTTCCGCAGCGATACCGTCACGACGCCGACGCCCGCGATGCGTCGCGCGATGGCGGACGCGGTGGTCGGCGACGACGTGCTGCGCGAGGATCCGACCTTGCAGCGGCTCGAGGAACTCGCGGCCGGTCTGCTCGAAAAGGAAGCGGCGCTGTTCGTGCCGACCGGCACGATGGCGAACCAGATCGGCGTGAAGCTGTTCACGAAGCCCGGCGACGAGATCCTTGCCGAAGAGAACTGCCACATCCTGAACTACGAGGCCGGCGCGATCGGATTGATCTCCGGCGTCGTCGCCCGGCCGATTTCGACCGAGCGCGGCATCTTCACGGCGCAGGACGTCGAGCGGCGCATTCGTGGTGTCGACGTCCACGCGTCGCGCACCGCGTTGATCTGCGTCGAGAACACGCACAACCTCGCGGGCGGCGTGCCGTGGACGTTGGCCGAACTCGACGCGGTGCGTGCGGTCGCGTCCGCGCGCGGCATCCCGCTGCTGATGGACGGGGCGCGGCTGTTCAACGCTTGCGCGGCGGAAGGCGTCGCGGCCGCGGCGTACGCGGCGCGCGCGGACCTCGCTTGGTTCGCGTTGTCGAAAGGGCTGTCGGCTCCGGTCGGCTCCGTGCTGTGCGGCACGCGCGCGGCGATCGAAGAGTGTCGGCGCATCCGCAAGCAACTCGGCGGCGGCATGCGGCAAGCGGGCGTACTCGCCGCGTGCGGCATCGTCGCGCTCGAGACGATGCGCGAGCGTCTGGTCGAGGATCACGCGCGTGCTCGTCGACTCGCCGAGGGCATCGCGCCGTTGCCGGGCGTGGTGCTCGACCCCGCCAGTGTCCGCACCAACATCGTCATGATCCCATTGCGCGAGACCATCGCGGCGCGCGTCGCCGAGCGTCTCGCGCGCGAGTTCGGAGTCCTCGTGGTCGCGATGGGCGCGGCACGGATCCGTCTCGTCACGCATCGCGAGATCGACGATTCGCACGTCGCGCGCGCGATCGCAGCGTTCGAGGCCGTACTCGCGGCCTGATCGAATCCCGGAGGTTCCCGTGTCCATCTTCAAGGCCTACGACATCCGCGGCATCTACGGCTCCGAGATCGATCTCGCGATCTCGGAGAAGATCGGACTCGCCTACGCGCGCTTCGTCGGCGGCAAGACCATCGTGGTCTCGAACGACATGCGTGGTTCGGGACCCGAAGTGAAGGCCGCGCTGATTCGCGGACTCACGGCGCAGGGCGCGAGCGTCATCGACATCGGCCTTGCCGAAACGCCGATGCTGTACTTCGCGGTCGGGTTCCTCGGCGCGGACGGCGGCATCGCGGTCACGGCGTCGCACAATCCGCCGCAGTACACGGGCTTCAAGATGGTGCGTGAGCAGGCCATCCCGTTGTCGGGCGACACCGGCATCAAGGACGTCGAGCGCATGGTCGCGACCGGCGTGCCGGCGTACTCGGGCGCGAAGGGCACGGTCACCGCGCGCAACGTCGTCGAGGACTACAAGGCGCACGTGCGCAAGTTCATGAAGCCGTGGCGACCGCTCGACCTCGTCGTCGATTACGCGAACGGCATGGGCGGGTACGTGATCCCGGACATCCTCGCGGCGACTCCGCTGCGCGTGCAGTCGATGTACCCGGAGCTCGACGGCTCGTTCCCGAACCATGAAGCGAATCCGCTGAAGGACGAGAACATCGCCGAACTGTCGCGCCGCGTGGTCGCGACCAAAGCGCATCTCGGTGCGACGTTCGACGGGGACGCCGATCGCTGCGCATTCGTCGACGAGAAGGGCGAGCGCGTCCCGTCCGACATCATCACCGCGCTGATCGCGCGTTCGCTGGTGCCGAAGGAGCCCGGCACGGCGGTGGTCTACGACCTGCGCTCGTCGAAGGTCGTTCCCGAGGAGATCACGCGCCTCGGCGGCCGGCCGATCCGCGAGCGCGTGGGGCATTCGTTCATGAAGGCCGTGCTGCGCAAAGAAGGCGGTCTGTTCGGCGGCGAGTTGTCCGGGCACTTCTACTTCCGCGAGAACTGGTACTCGGACTCCGGGATCATCGCGCTGATCGAAGTGCTGAACATCCTGGCGGCGGATCCGCGACCGTTCTCCGAAGTGGTGCGCGAGCTGCGCAAGTATCCGTCGACCGGCGAGATCAACTTCGAGGTCGAGGACAAGGACGGCGTGATCGCGAACCTCGGCAAGCGTTACGCCGACGGCAAGCGCGACGATCTCGACGGCATCACGATCGAGTACCCCGGTTGGTGGTTCAACGTGCGCAAGTCGAACACGGAACCGTTGCTGCGCCTCAACCTCGAAGCCACGTCACCTGCGCTGTTCCAAGCGAAGAAGGCCGAGCTGCTCGCGATCCTCGGGACTCCACACGCATGAAGCTCTCCGGCATCGTCACCCTGTTGACGGACTTCGGCGAACACGACCCGTACGTCGGCGTCGTGAAAGGCGTGATCCTCGGCATCCACCCGGCCGCGCGATTGGTCGACCTGACGCATCAGGTCGCGCCGCAGCGCGTGCTCGAAGCGAACTTCCAGTTGCGCGGGGCGTGGGAGTTCTTCCCGGCCGGCACGATCCACGTCTGCGTGGTCGATCCGGGCGTGGGTTCGACGCGGCGCATCCTGTGCGCGCGGACGCGCGGGCACGTGTTCCTCGCGCCCGACAACGGACTGTTGACCGGAGTGCTCGGCGCCGGCGACGACGTGCGCGCCGTGACCAACACGCGCTGGTTCCGCGGCGGCGAACTCTCGCACACCTTCCACGGTCGCGACATCTTCGCGCCGGTCGCGGCGCGCTTGCTCGAAGGGCTCGAGTTCACCGACGTCGGCCCCGTGGTGACGGATCCGAAGGCGCTCGAGTTGCCGCTGCCGACGCGTGGCGCGAGCGGCGTGGTGCGCGGCGAAGTGATCCACGTCGACAGCTTCGGCAACTTGATCACGAACGTACGGCCGCAAGATCTCGCGCATCTGCCCGAGGAGCGGCGCGTCGTGCGGTTGGGATCGCGCGTGATCGGTAAGCCGGTGGACTCGTATGCGACGGCTGCACGCGGCAACGCGCTCGCGATCTTCGATTCGTTCGAGTACCTCGAGATCGCCGTGAACTGCGGCAACGCCGAGCGGACGCTGGTGAGCGGGCTCGGCGCGAGCGTGAGTGTGGGGGAATAGCTGGCGCTGATGCGGAGGCTCTGCCTCCGTAGGCCACGCCGGGGCCGAAGGCCCCAGGCCCCATCGAACAGACGCTGTAGGCGCACCGCATTGCGTTCGCACCCCCCTCGTTCGACCGCTTCGCGGTCGAACGACCAAAGGGGGGCTTCACAAACGAGCGAAGCCCCCATCTTTGGGAACGCCCGCGCCCTTGAGTCGCGCGTGGACGTCCCTTGGCGACGGAGTGGTTTCCTTGACGCGCGAGCTTGAACCCGAGGGAGAACTGCGGCTCGCGCTTCGCGCTCCGCGGTGGCGATTGAAGGAGTGGGGACAGAGCAGATGAGGGGACTGTCCCCACCCGAGCTCAGATGAGGGGACTGTCCCCACCCGAGCTCGACGGCCATGACGGGGACGGAGGCGCGTCTGTCCCCGCTCTGTCCCCATGGCCGGCCGAACGATCGAACAACGGGGACGGAGGTGCGTCTGTCCCCGATGTGTCCCCCGGTGGCGTTCTGGTCCGGATCGGTCCACCCCTTCGCCCTTGCCTCCGTTGCCACCGGGTCCCGTACCGCCGCCACCGTTTTCCAAAGTCCCGTTCACGTTCACGGTTCTCGGCTGGGACGCCGCGCACTCGCGAGCGACTTCGACTCGCCGTCTCTCGATCAGAGGATCACGAACAGCTCGTCGAGGAAGTTCGCGATGATCGTGTAGTTCGAGTCGGCCGAGAGGCGCGCGATGGCACGCACCGGTTCGGGGTCGGCGATGGATCCGAGAGCGACGACCGCGTAGCCGCGCACGTAGGCCGGTGTCGACGCGTTGTCCACTGCCGCGACGAGTGGCGCGACGGCCGCCTTGTCGCCGAGCAGCCCGATCGAGTACCACAGGCTCTGCAGGACGTGCTCGTTCTTCTCCTTCGGCGCGCGCTTGATCAGCAGTTCGACCGATTCGCGATCGCCGAGCAGGCCGAGCGCGGTGGCCGCGTTCGGGATGAGTTCGACGTCGTTCGCGCCTTCGAAGAGCTTGCGGAGTTCGGGGATCGACTCGACGTCGCCGACCATGCCGAGCGCGAGCGCGACGTAGCCCTTGACCACCGGCTCGCCCTCTTTCGGGAGTGCCTTGCGCAGGTCGGGTGACGCGCGGCCGTCGCGCAAGAGGCCGAGCGCGACGGCGAGAGCGCCGCGCGTCGACGGATCGGGTTCGCTGCCGAACGCGCGCAGCAGGGGTTCGACCGACTCCGGATCACCGGCCAGGCCGAGCGCGAGCGCCGCGAACGGTTTCAGGGTCTTGGTGCCGTCTTGGACTTCGGTGCGCAGGGCCTTCACCGCGTCGGCCCCGCCGACGTAGCCGAGCGAGATCGCTGCGAAGTTGCGGACCACGAGGTCGGAGTCGTCGCGCAGCGACTTGCGTAGACGTTCGACAACGGCGGAGTTCCCGCTCTTGCGCGCGAGGACGCCGAGACCGATGGCAGCGGAGCGACGCACTTGGGCGTCCTTCGCGTCGAGCCACTTCAACAGCGCGGGTTGATCGCTCGGATCACCGACCTTGCCGAGCGCGAGCACGAGGTTCGCCAGCACTTCCGGGTCCGTGGTGTCGTTGGTGGCGAGGAGTTGACGGATCGGGTCGGCGTTGTCGTTCTCGCGCGTGATGCCGACGCCGTACGCGAGCGCCGCTTGCACGAAGCGCGGGAACTTCGCGAACTCGGCAGGCGTCAGCAACTGACGCATCGACTCCGCGGTCGCCGCGCCGCCGATCAGGCCGAGCGACACGGCTGCGTAATGGCGTTCTTGCAGCTCGCGCGTGTCGTCCTTGACGATGTCCTCGAGTCGCGAGAGTCCTTGCGTATTGCCCCACACGCCGAGCGCGACGACCGACGACAAGCGCACCAGGAACTGCGTGTCGCGCAGCTCACGGAACAACGCCGGCCGAACGCCGAGATCGCGCGTGCGCGCGAGGGCCTGGACCGCGGCGGCGCGAACTTCCGGATTGCTGTCCTCGAGCATGCCGATGAGCCGCGGGATGATCGCGTCCTGTCGCTCCTTGTCGGTCGCGAGTTGGAACGGAACGTCGGCGCCCGCATTGGCTTGGGCGGCGTCCTGGATCTTGCCGCGCAAGCGGACCAGCGGATCGCGGTTGTAGAACCACCAGAATTCCCAGCGCGTCTCGTCGAAGGGAATCTGTGGGCCGCGGCCCGGTTCGACCACGATCGGCTTCGGCGGCGGATCGTCATCGTCGTCCTGTGCAAGTGCGCGCGGCAGGGCGAGGGAGGCGAGCACGAAGGAGAGTGCGAGCACGCGTGAGCGCATGGGTTCGATCCGATCCGTTGGCGCGCGAATGGTAGCGACCGACCGCGTGCAGGTAGCACGTCCGTCGGTTTCGCACGTCGTCGATATCATCGGCACGCGAGCGGTCCGGTCTGTTGAGCCGTCGTCGGCGCACCGCGGAACGTGGAGTGTCCGACTTTTGCACGTGCGGGTGGGCTCATGGGCGTCGCGTATTTCGATTGTTTCTCGGGCATCGCCGGGGACATGGTGCTCGGCGCGCTCATCCACGCCGGCTTGTCGGAGGCCGCGTTGCGGGCGGAACTCGCGAAGCTCGAGCTCGACGAGTACACGCTGCGCATCGAGAAGGTCTGGCGCGATGCGATGGAAGGAATGCGCGTCGACGTGGAGGTCGATGCCGGGCGCGAGTTGCCGCATCGTGGGTTGAAGGACATCCGCGCGATCCTCGAGCGTTCGACGCTCGATCCGGTCGTGAAGCGGCGCGCGACGGACGTGTTCACGCGCCTCGCGCAGGCGGAGGGCAAGGTCCACGGCTGCTCGCCCGAAGAGGTCCACTTCCACGAGGTCGGCGCGACCGACGCGATCGTCGACATCGTCGGAGCGGTCGCCGGCCTGCATCTGCTCGGCATCGACCGGGTCTTGGTCGGACCGATCACCGAGGGTTGTGGGACGCAACGATGCGCGCACGGGGAAATGCCCGTGCCGGTCCCGGCCGTCGTCGAACTGATGACCGGCTTCGAGTTGAAGCTGTCGCGCTTGCATGGCGAGTTGGTGACTCCGACCGGTGCGGCGCTGTTGGCGGCGCTGGCGACTCCGACGACATCCGTGTCGCTGGTGCCGCGGTCGGTCGGCTACGGCTTCGGCGCGCGCACGCGCAAGGACGGTCCGCCGAACGCGCTGCGCGTGGTGCTCGCCGACGCGCCGCGCCAGGACGAGACCCTGATGCTGCTGGAGACGAACCTCGACGACGCCAGTGGCCAGGTGGTGGGGCATGCTCTGTCGCGCGCGCTCGAGGTCGGCGCGCTCGACGCGTTCTCGATCGCGACGCAGGCGAAGAAGTCGCGGCCCGGGCTCTTGCTCACCGTGCTCGTCGACGAGGCGCACGTCGACGTCGTCGAGCGCATGCTTTACGCCGAGACGACCACTTTGGGCGTGCGTCGTCAGCGCGTGGAGCGCACGAAACTCGAGCGCCGTCAGGTCGTGGTGGAGACGTCGCTCGGCGCCGTTCGCGTGAAGTACGTGCGCGGCGCAGGGGTGACGCGCGGCGCGGCCGAATGCGACGACGTCGCGAAGCTCGCCACGACGCACCGGATCGCGTTCCACGACGCGCAGCGCCGCATCCAGGCCGAACTTCCGCAGTGGCCGAGCGACTGACTCGATCGCGGTCGATCAGCCGGAACGCAGCGCGCGGCCGATGCGCGCGAGTCCTTCGCGCAGGACCTCGGTCGCGAGGCCGAAGCCGAGGCGGACGTGCTCGGTCGCGCCGAAGAACCGGCCGGGAACGACGTTCACGCTTTGCTCCGCGAGCAGGCGTTCGCAGAACGGCGACGCGTCACGTCGGTCCCGGAAACGCGGGAAGCAGACGATGCCGTGCTCGGGCCAGACCACGTCGAGTTCGTCGTGTGCATCGAAGAACGCTCGCAGCAGCGGACGGTTCGCGGCGCCGATGGCGTCGATGCGCGCGCGCGCCGCGGCGTGACGCTCGAACAACCGCAACGCGATCGGCGTCGAGGGCCACGGCGGGTTGACCACGAACAAGTCGTTCAGCCGCACCATGCGCTCGACGCGTGGAGGGTCGGCGAACACCGCGCCGATGCGGATGCCGCCGAGGCCGTAGGCCTTGGTCACGCTGGTCGTGACGATGCGATCCTGACCCGGTCGGAACGACGTCCGCGCGTCCGCGGCGAAATCGAGGAACACTTCGTCGACGAACGACACGGCGCCGCGCGCGGACGCGAACGCGCCGAGCGCGTCGATCTCCGTGGCGGAGAGCCGGACGCCGGTCGGGTTGTGCAGGTTCGTGAGGGCCACGAGACGCGTGCGCGGTGTCCACACCGCGGCGAGGTCGTCGGGTCCGAGTCGGTAGCCGCGCTCGGGTCGGCGCGGCAATGCGACCACGTTGCCACCGGCGAATCGCACCAGATGTTCGAGCACGGAGTAGCACGGAGTCTCGACCAGCACGTCGTCGCCGGACTCGACGGTGGCAAGCAGAGCCATCGCGTTCGCGTACGAGCACGAGGCCGTGGCGAAGACGCAGTCGCCCGGCACGCCGTAATGCCGTGCGTAGGCTTCGGTCAACTTCGGCGGTGGGTAGTAGCCGTCCGGCGTCAGCGACAGGTCGGCCCCGCAAAGCTGCAAATCGGCGAGGGTGAGGTCGGAAAGGCCACTCGACGTCAGGCGGATCTCCCCGCGACCGGCGTCCACCTTGGCCCAACGCATGTACTCGAAGAACTCGAAGCGCATGGGGGCGCGATGGTAGCTTCGCGCGCATGGCGAAGACACCGCGAGGGATCCTGAGTTCATCGTTCCGTGGTTGGCGCGTGGGGCTCGCCCTGTGGGCGCTTTGCGCGGGGGCCGGCGTTGCGTTCGCGCAAGAGGGCGAGACGCTCACGCCGCTGCAGATCGAGAAGGATCCGATCGCGTGGATGGGCGGCAAGTCCGTCGTCGCGGTCGCGCGCGTTGCGGCCGACGGCGCCGAGTTCCGTTCGGGCCCGGATCCGAACTATCGCGTCGTGCGTCGCGCCGAGCCCGGCACGCTGGTGCTGATCGTGGGCTATCACCCGAACCACTTCTGCGAGATCCTCGTGCCCACCGGCGTGCGTGCCTACGTGCACAGCCGCTTCATGCAAGTCGACGACGACGGTCTCGGTCGCTGTCACGAAGAGCGCGTGAACGTGCGCTCGATCCCGAGTTCGCAGGGCGACTATCCGATCGGACAGATCGGCCCGGGCGACGTGCTGTTGGTTTGGAACAAGACCGGGCCCGACCAGGATTGGTACGAGGTCACGCCCCCGGGCCGTCTGACGGTCTACGTCGAGGACACCGCGCTCGATCTGGTCGGCACGCTCGACGACGCGACCGCGGTGGAGATCGCCGATGCACGCTCCGCGTTGTACGCGAGGTTCGCCGCGGCCGCGGACGAGTCGAAGGAGCGCGACGCTCGCGCCGCGGCCGAGGCGGCCTTGCGCGTCGAGTACGACCGCCTCGTCGCGGCGATCGAGGTCCAGCGGGCTCGTGGTCCCGACGCCGAGTACGACGCGATCGAGAACGACCTCACGCGCCTCGGCGTCGAGACCGACGATGCCGATCTGTTGCGCGACATCGAGGCCAAGCGCGAACTCGTCGCCACGCTGACGCAGAGCGCGGACCGCGAGCGCAAGCTGCGCGCGCGGCAAGAACAGGAACGCGAGGAGTCCGAGCGCCGCGCGCGCGAAACAGCGACTCGTGCGCCGGCTGTGTCGCCGGTCACGACGCCGACGCAGCCGCAGCCGACGACCCCGCCGGCCGCGGCCGGGACGAGCGGCGAATGGGTCGGATTCCTGCGTTCGCGGGACGAGAACGGTGGAGTGGCGTATTCGGTCGAACAGGGCGCGCGCGTGCTCGTGCGCATCGACGGCGGTTCGAAGCGTTACCGCTGGGCCGACTTCGTCGGACTCCAGGTCCGTGTGCGCGGTCGAGTCATCCAGTCGGGAGGAGTCCCGACGATCGACGTCACGAAGCTCGAGATCCAGCGCTGACGTTCGCGTCCTCGGGGCGCACCAAGGCGAGCACTTCGCGCGCGACGGATTCGGCTGCGTCGGGCAGCGCGAGCGCTTGCGCCCGCTCGCTCATCGTCGAGCGTCGCGCGTCGTCTCGGAGCAGCGCGTCGACCACGGCCGCGAGGTCGCGCTTGCGTTTGACGGCGACGGCGCAGCTGGCGCGCACGAAGAACTCCTGATTGCGGGCTTCCTGACCCTGCAGTGAGTCGACGAACACCATGGGCAATCCGCAACACAGCGCCTCGGTCGTCGAGATGCCGCCGGGCTTCGTGATGAAGACGTCGGCCGCCGCCATGAGCTGCGGCACCATGCCGGTGTAGCCGAACGCGTGCAGGTGCGGTCGCCCCGCGGCGCGTAGGTCGCGCAGTTCGGCTTCGAGTGCTTGGTTCGATCCCGCGATCGCGACCACTTCGGCGTCGACTTGCATGCGGTCGAGAGCGCGGATCGTCTTCGAGATGTTGCCGGAGCCGAGCGCTCCACCCATTACGAGGATCACGCGCGCGTCCGGCGCGAGCCCGAGCGCGCGGCGCGCGGCGCGCGGATCACGCGTCCGCCGGAATGCGGCGTCGACCGGGATGCCGGTGACGCGGATGTGCTTCGACGGGACGCCGAGTTTGCGCAAACCCGCGGCGACGCGCGTGCTCGCGACGAGGAAGCGCTCGACCGACGCTGACAAATGACTCGGGTGGGCGTGATAGTCCGTGAGCAGCGCCGCGAGGTGGGCGTCGACGACGCCGGTCTGGATCAAATGGCCGAGCAATGCACTGACCGGCGCCGCGGTCGCGAGGATGACGTGCGGGTCGAACGCGCGCACGACGGCGGCGAGACGACCGACGCAGCGCGGCCGCAACCACTTCGGCACCGCGCCGGCGCGACGCACGGTCAAGCCGGCCGAGTACAGAGCGCCCCACAGTCGGGGGGCGCTTTTCACCAGGCTCAGGTAGGCATCCTTGTAGATCGCGCGGAACAGCGGCGAAGCGACGTCCTCGAGATCGAGCAGCGCGACTTCGGCGCGTCGCTGCACGCGCTTCACAGCGTTCGCGACGGCCGTCGCGGCTTTGCTGTGACCGCCACCGATCGACAGATGGACGACGAGCACGCGCGGACGTTCGGAGCGCGCCGACGACGAGCCGTCGGAACGCAGGAACCAAGCCGACGACGCACGCTCCGCCGTCGGAGCGCTGCCGCCGCTGTCATCGATGGACGAGGATTTCATCGAGTCGAATTGCCTCGTACCCGCGGTCGCGCAAGCCCCGCACGAGGCGAGGCAGCGAATGCGCCGTGTCCGGGTGCCCACCCGCGCGTCCCGCGGACCCGTCGTGGAGCAAGACGATATCACCCGGTTCGATGACGGAAAGGGTCCGGTCGACGACCGCGTCGGTTCCTGGATCCTGCCAGTCCCGCGGCGACACCGACCACAGCGACGTGCGCAGCCCGAGTTCGCGTGCGATCGCGAGCACGCGCGGATCCCGCACGCCGTAGGGCGGTCGGAACCAACTCGGTCGCACGCCGCACGCGCTTTCGATCGCGGTTTGGGTGCGTTCGAGATCGGCGCGGATCGCTGCGCTCGAACGCAACGGCAGCGCCGCATGGTCCCAGGAGTGGTTCGCGACCAGGTGGCCCTCGGCGACGATGCGACGCATCAACTCGGGATGTCGTTGTGCGCGCTCGCCGATCACGAAGAACGTGGCGTGGACGCCGAGCGCGGCAAGTGCGTCGAGCACGCGCGGCGTGACGTCGGGGTCCGGACCGTCGTCGAACGTCAGTGCGACGGCGCGTCGCGAGGTCGTCGCGTGCGTGTCGACGTCGCCGAACCACGAGCAGCTCGGCGTCCACGCCGCATGGGCGAGCAACATCGCGATCGCGACCGTACTCGCCGCCGCAATGGCGACGCGCCGGTGCTTCACGGCGCGGCCTCGGCGTCGGTGACTTCACTTGCGGCGAGGTCGGCCAGGAGACGCGTTCGATACGAGTCGTAGATCCCGGCGACGATCGCGGCGCGCGCACCGCGCACCAGGTTCTCGTAGAAAAAAGACGTTGTGGCGAGCGACCAAGATCGGACCGAGCATCTCGTCGGAGTGGATGAGGTGCGAGAGATAGCCGAGCGTGAAGTGCTGACAGGTTTCGCAGCCGCACGATGGATCGAGCGCCTGCTTGGACGTCCGCCAGCGCGCATTGCGCAGCTTGATCACACCGCGCGACGTGAACGCTTGCCCCGTGCGCGCGTGTCGCGTCGGCAGCACGCAATCGAACATGTCGGCGCCGTATCCGATCGCGAGCAGCAGATCCTCGGGATATCCGACGCCCATGACGTAGCGCGGCTTCGTCGGCGGGAGATGGGGCAGCGTCGACTCGAGCGTCGCGGCGAATTGCTCGGGCGTTTCACCGACCGCGAGACCGCCGACGGCGAAACCGTGGAACGGCATCGCCGTCAACGTCGCGGCCTGAGCGCGGCGTCGATCGAGGTCGATCGCGCCCTGCACGATCGCGAACAACGCTTGGCCGCTCCGCACGTTCTTCTGGTGGAAGTCGATCGAGCGCTCGGCCCAGGCGATCGTGCGCTCGGCGGCCACGCGAACGAGTTCGGGCGCCGCCGGAAGCGGGACGGGTTGGTCGAGCACCATCGCGATGTCACTGTCGAGCGCGTCTTGGATGCGCAGAGCTTCTTCCGGCGTCAGCCGGATCACTTCGCCGTCGAGATGCGACGAGAACGTCGCGCCGTCGTCGTCGACCTTGACGCGGTCGCGCAGCGAAAAGATCTGGTAGCCGCCCGAGTCGGTCAGGATCGCTCCGTCCCAACCCATGAACGCGTGCAGGCCGCCGAACTCCCGCACGCGCTCGTGCCCGGGGCGGAGTCGCAGGTGGTACGTGTTCGACAGGACGATCTGTGCACCGGCACGGATCAGATCGGACGGTGCCAGGGCTTTGACCGTCGCGGCGGTCCCGACCGGCATGAACGCGGGGGTGTCGAAGCGTCGCCCGCGGACTTCGACGCTTCCTGCGCGCGCCGCGCCATCCGTTGCTTCGAGGCGATAGGCGAGGCTCACCGGGGATCCTTCGGAGGGAGGGAGAAGGTCACCGTCATAACGGCTCCGCCCCGCGCTGCGAAGGGACTGTGCGAACTCGCTTGCACGGGCGACTTTCGTTCGACTCCGCACACTCGCCGGGGCGCCCCGAGGGTCATAAGTCGAACTCTGACAAGGGATCGGTAAATCGCTTGGCGTGGTACGGGGATTGCCTCTAGGATCCCGCCCGGTCCTGTCTCCCGAGCCGCTGTAGCTCCTGCACCAAGTCGCGGGATGTTCGGTTCGACAGGCCATTCGATCAGCAGAACGATGACGGAGTCCCCATGACCATCGGCAGGAATTCGATCGCCTTGCTCGTCGGGCTGTTTGCCGCGCCGACCGCGCTTTGTGGCGGCGGCTTCGCCGACAAGCCGGGCGGTGGCGTCAACGACCCGATCATTCAGGTGTCGGCGTCGGTCGGCCCGAACCAGGGCGCGGTGTTCTCCCTGACCGAAGCTCAGGCAAATGCGAACTACCGCTTCGATCCGAACACGGGGAACATGGCGCACGTGGTGCTGAATCCAGCGCCCGTGAACCCGATGCCCTTGATCCCTGGACAAGCGAACGGCGCGAACCAGTTCATCCGGATCAAGTTCCCGATCAACATCAACGCCAAGAAGGCGCGCAAGTCGATCATGAAGCGCACCGTCGACACGGCGGCGACCTTCAACCTGACGCCGAACGTCCAGATCAGCGATCAGAACGGCAACCCGATCGCGGGCATCCCGACGATCAATGGTCGCAACGTCGACAACGTGAACATCGCGAACAACCCGGGCTTCCCGGCGTGGCTCGATCCGAACACCGGCAAGAACCTGCTGGTCGGCAAGGGTGTGTTCGCCTACATCGCCACGTTGCCCACCGATGAAGACGTCAACTCGATCGCGGCGTTCGGCAACGACGCGACGCCGGACGTGGTCGAGAACGCGATCACCGAAATCCGCGTCCGCATCGTCGAAGTGAACAAGAAGACGATCAACGGCTTCTGGGTGTTGAAATTCGACGACGGCACCGGTCAGCCGCGCACCCTTGGCGCGCAGGCGTTGTCGGTCACGGGCATCACGCCGAAGTCGCCCGTCTCGCCGGCGAAGTTCGTGACCGTGAACGGCAATCCGGCTCAGGTCGTCGAGTCGTTCAGCCGTTACGTCGTGACGTTCAGCGAGCCCGTGGTGCCGCAGTCGGTCGGTTTCTCGGCCGCCGCGGTCGAGAAGTTCAACGCGACGAACCCCGTGGTGCCGTTGCTCTACAACGCGAACTCGAACGTGATCCCGAACCCGGAGAACCTGCTGGTTCCGCTGTATCCGAACTTCCGGATCAGCGCGACGCCGAACGGCGTCCTGAACTTCACGGTTCCGTTCGACATCCGCCCGATCAACCCGAACAACCTCTCCGAGTTCGTCATCGACCCGGTCCTGGAACTCCCAGGCAACGTCGACGTGACGCTCACGGTGCTGCGCTCGTCGTTGAACGCGAACGCGACCAATGATCCGAACAACCCCGGCGTGACGTCGGCCGCGACGTCGCTCTACAACGAGTTGTTCGACGACGCGAACACGACGTCGACGGTGTTCCGCACCAACAAGGGTCGTGCATTCACCAACGCTCCGGTCGCACCGGGCGTCCTGTACTACACGAGCCTGTCCGGTACCGGGATGGGAGCCGTCAACCTCTACGGCGACGGTCTCGAGACCAACGATCCGGCGACCGAACGTCTGTTGCTGGTGTCGAACCTCGGACAGATCGGCGCGTGCTTGACCAGCCCGACCTACCTTCTCGGCTGTAACCCGAACACGTTCGGCGATCCGTCCGCGACCTCGCCGATCGGACTCGGCGCGAACCCGCCTGGGCATCTGGGTGGGCCGACACCGATCCCGGGGATCAACGAAGGTTCGTCGGGATCGACGGCCAACGCGAACAACCCGTTCGGTGTGTTCTCGAAGGGCTTCGAAACCGTCGTGAAGAACTCCGAAGGCAACCCGCGATTGACGCGGTCGCCGGCAGTCGGAGCGATCGGCGACGTTCAGATCGGTGACTTCCTCGACACGCTGTTCTTCGACACCCTGAACGTGAACGCGAACAGCGCGTTCCACGCCTCGTTGCTCGGAACGGCGCTGAACCGCAACTCGATCTCGGACCCGCCGACCCCGAACCCGCCGCCGCTGCGCCTCCCGGTCGGTCTGGAGCCGATCGACATCGTGTTCTCGAAGCAGGACTTGCTCCACCCGGCCTTCGTCCTCGAAGGCGCGGAGGTCTTCGGTGCCGGCGCGGCTGGTCTCAAGCTCCTGTTGCCGAACCCGATCAACCCGTTGGCCGGCGACGTGTTCCCGACCTTCGGTCACAACGGACCGGCGCCGCAATCGTTCACGGGCACGCCGCCGACCTACGCGGCTCGTCAGCAGATCGGCAACTTCCTGTACGTGACCGATCGCAACTCGGGCGAGTTGAAGATCCTGAACTCGAACAACTTCTCGATCATCGACAAGCTGAACCTGCCGGACCCCGAGGGCCTCGGTATGTCGCCGGACAACCGACGCATCTACGTGTCGAACTACGGAGACGACACGGTCTCGATCGTCGGTACCGATCCGTTCGGCGCGTTCTTCCACACGGAAATCAACCGCATCAAGGTCGGCAACGGTCCGCGTTCGATCTCGGTCCAGCCCGATGGCGAAGACGTGTTCGTCTGCAACTTCCTCGGCAACTCGGTCTCGATCCTCGATCCGAAGACCCAGACCGTGCGCAAGATGCTGACCGAAGCCAGCGTCAAGCGCCCGTGGGAAGCCGTGCTCTCGCCGCGTCAGTTGATCTCGGGATGGCAGGCCGGCATCTACTTCGGCTACATCGCGAGCCAGCAGACCGGCAAGGTCGTGATCTACGAATCGGGTCCGTCGGGTGCGACAGGCATCGGTGCGGACGCCGTGCGCTGGGAAGGCGAAGGCCAGTTCTCCGAAATCAAGGGCATGACGTTCGACCCGGGTTCCTTCCCGGGAGCGTCGGCCGGTGTCGCGGGCGGCGTCTACGTCACGCACCGTGATGCGAACACGGGCCTCGCGATGATCAGCCGCCTGTGCTTCTCGTCGCAGCTCCCGGGCGCGGGTGCGTTCCCGCCCGTTCCGCCGCCGTCCTCCGTGTTGAACGCGCCGGGCATCATCCAGCGCCACTTCACCGTCGTCGGTTCGTGGGGCGGTCCGCTGGTTCCGCTGTCGCAACAGCTGAACTTCGGTGGTCAGGACCAGGCGCCGTACGACGTGGCACTCAGTGACATCACGGCGAGCGAGTTCTTCAGCACGGCGCCTCAGCTCCTGCAGACGAACTTCGGTGCGTTCACCGGTCTGCAGTCGCTGGCTGCGTTCTCGGTCAACAACAAGAGCCCGTTGCGCATCAGCAACGGCGCTCCGCTGCCGACCACGAGCCCGGACCGCATGTACGTGTCGTTCCCGGGTGACAGCCGCATCGAAGTCCTCGACCCGAACTCGACCAGCCTCAAGCTGAACTCGATCACGGGCGCGGTCGTCGCCGGCAACCTGACGACCTACTTCGACCAGTAAGTCACGACGAGCCTGAAACACTCGGGGCCACGTTCCGCTGCGGCGGAACGTGGCCCCGAGTGTTTACGGCTCGTGTCCTGTCACGGTGCGTCTCGCGCTGTGCGCGTGTTGCTTCGACCGTCGAGACCCGCCCGCGATCAGCCCCCGCGATCAGCCCCCGCGATCAGCCGTAGATGCGCTTGACGCGCGAGGACGGGTAATAGCGCGCGAGGATCGTGCGCGAGTCGTCTCCGCGCTTCGCCATGCCGCGTGCCCCGTACTGGCACATGCCGACGCCGTGGCCGAAGCCACGCCCTTCGAGCAGGAACGTCGCGCCCTTGCGAACGACGTTGCCGAGGAACATCGACGGGATCTGATCGCGCAAGGGTCGCGCTTGGTTGAACCGGTTCCGGAAGCCCTCGGCGTCGTCGTCGAACAACACGCGCTTGGCCGAATCGAGGAGCTGAACGCGCAGCGCGTGACCGTCTGCGGTCTTCGCCGGGACGGACAGCTCGCTGACCTCGCCGCGAGGAACGAGATTCGTCGCGAACTGAGCGGTCGTCAGTTTGCGCGTCCAGCGATACAGCGGTGCGTCCTTGCACCCATCGCATTCGACCGATGCGTTCATCGGAGGTGGTGTCTTCAGCGCGAAGACCTCGGCCGCCGACGCGGTCCGTCCACCACAGGTCGAGTGGAAGAACGTCTGGAACAGCCGATCGTCGAACGTGAGGACTTCGCCGCGCGTGGCTTGGACGATGCGCCGTGCCGCGGGCGATTCGCCGGCGACTCCGGCGTACACCTGCGAACTCTGGTCGTCCTTCAGCGTCGCGCCACGCATCGCGTGGAACAGCGCGTAGGTGCGCGCGACGATCGCCTGGGCCTCGAGCGCCTCGTCTCCGAAGTTCTTCGGCATCTCGGCGAACAGCACACCGGCCACGTAGTCCTCGAGCTGGACCAGGTTGATCGCGTCGAGTCCGCCCGAAGGCGCGACCTGCAGCACGAGCGAGCCCTGGTAACGCTGGCCGTCGATCGTCAGCGCTCCCGCGGCGCCGACGAGGACCGAGACCGTACGCGAGGGGAGCAGGATCCCATTCACGCGGATCCCGCCCTTCTCGGCGTACGCCGTTGCCGCGCCGAGGTGTTTCCCCGCGGCGAGCTGAGGGAGGCGCGAATCGTCCGGATCCTCGGCGATCCCGTCGACGATGCGATACCCGCCGGATGCGGAGAACACGATGCCACGGCCCGCGCTGGACTGGCGCACGCGGACGCGAACGTAGGGTGGAGCGTCGAATGCCGGGATGCGCAGCAACTCTTCGGGCGGCTTGAACGTAGGCGCGGGCGGCGTGGGAGTCGACGATGGCGCCGAGCCCGGACTGGGGCTTCGCGAGGGAGTCGTTGTCGGGGTCGGGGCGCCGGATCCTGGGCCGCGGTCGTCCGTTCCGCGACTCGTCGGCGGGGTCGGCGTCGACTTGCGCAACGCGACGGCGTCGCTGCAGGCGAGGATCGCGGTCATGACCAACGCACTGGCTGGCGCCAGTACTCGTGCCGCCGGACTCGGCTCGCGATCACGAGGGAACGACTTCATGCGTGGCATCGGCTCCATGTGGAAGTCGATCGAGCCGAACAGCGGCCTCGCGCGACGAGGCGCTTCGAGTCGTGGAGCGCGTCGACGCGACGGTCCGCCGCCGAATCGTCACCTGTCGCGAAGGGAGAACGCGAGGACGTCATGGTCGTTGGACTCACGGAAACCGTGCGTTGGCGCCGTCCGACTTGATCCCGAGATGACCGAGTCCCGCGGGCGTGATCTTGCGACCGCGGGGCGTGCGCTCGAGGAAGCCGAGCGACAGCAGGTACGGCTCGTAGACGGATTCGAGCGTGTCTTCTTCTTCGCCGACGGCTGCCGCAACGGTCTTGAGACCGGTCGGTCCGCCGCCGAGTCGCTCGAGGCAGCGCAGGATGCGCCGATCGGTCTCCTCGAGTCCGCGATCGTCGATCGCGAGGTGGGCGAATGCTTCGCGCGCGACCGGCGAGTCGATGACGTCGCGACCACGCACCAGTGCGAGGTCGCGCAAGCGGCGCAGCAGGCGGTTCGCGACACGTGGCGTGCCGCGCGCGCGCGAAGCGACGAGTTCGAGAGCTGCCGCGTCGATGCGCGAATCGAGCAACGCGGCCGAGCGCTCGACGATGCGCACGAGATCCGCGTGCGGGTAGAGGTCGAGTTTCTCGAGCAGTCCGAAGCGGGAGCGGAACGGGCCGGAAAGTAGTCCTTCGCGCGTGGTCGCGCCGATCAGCGTGAAGCGTTCGAGCGTGAGTCGGACTGAACGTGCGGCGGGACCTTGGTCGAGGACGAGGTCGATCGCGTAGTCCTCCATCGCCGAATAGAGATACTCCTCGAGCACACGCGGCAGTCGATGGACTTCGTCGATGAACAGGATGTCGCCGCGCTTCAGCGTCGACAGCATGCCGACGAGATCGCCGGTGCGTTCGAGTGCGGGGCCCGACGTGATGCGGACCTCGACGCCGAGTTCCTGCGCGATGACGTGCGCGAGCGTCGTCTTCCCGAGGCCCGGCAATCCGGACAGCAGCACGTGGTCGAGCGTTTCGCCGCGCTTCTTGGTCGCTTCGATCGCGATCGACAAATTGTTGCGGACGCGCTCCTGCCCGACGAACTGATCGAGCGAGCGTGGCCGCAGCTGCGCGTCGATGTCCGCGCGTCGGTTGAGGTCCGCGAAGGTCGGCTGTTCGCCCATGTCCCAGGATCCGGATCGGAATGCGCGGGCAGTCTATCGGCTGGCCGCGTCAAGCGGACGCGCCGCGCGAATCCGAAGCGATCGGCGGGCGTCTGGTAGGTTGCGCGACCTCGAAGCCCCGCAAGGACGAAGCCGTGCCCGCGAGCGCCAAGGTCGAAGGAACGACGGTCTCCGCGCCGACCCCCGGCGCTCCGGAGTCCGCGCGGGTGCGGTCGATGTTCGACGCCATCGCGCCGCGCTACGACCTGCTGAACCACCTGCTGTCGATGAACCTCGACCACGGCTGGCGGCGCAAGGCCGCGCGTGCGGCCTTGTCCTTCGGGACCGTCGAACGCGTGCTCGATCTGTGCTGCGGTACCGGCGATCTCGCCATCGAGCTGGCGCGCCAGTCGCCGGCCGCTCGAGTGTTCGGCGGTGATTTCAGCTTGGCGATGCTCGCTCGCGCCACGCGCAAGGCGCAGCGCATCCCGTTCTCGGCGGCCGACGCGCTGCACTTGCCGTATCGCGACGCCGCGTTCGACGCCGTGACGATGGCGTTCGGGCTGCGCAACCTCGCGGACCGTGCGCTCGGGCTGCGGGAATTGGCGCGCGTTCTGCGCCCCGGTGGTCGCGCCGTGATCCTCGAGTTCGTCCCGCCCGGCCGCGGCCTGGTCGGCGCCGCGTTCCGCTTCTACTTGCACCACGTGTTGCCGCGCATCGGGCGTGCGATCTCCGGGGACGTATCGGCGTACACGTACCTGCCGCAGAGCATGGAAAAGTTCCCGCCACCCGACGCGCTGCGCGCCGAGTTCGAAGTCGCTGGCTTCGAGCACACGACCGCCACGCGCATGGGCCTGAACGGCGTGGTCCTGGTGTGCGCGCAGCGTAGGCCCTGATCGTGGTCCGCGGCTCGCACGGTTCGCTCGAGCGCTATCTGGAGGTCACGCGCCGCCCGTCGGTCGCGATCGTCTTCGTCGTGCCGTTGGTGCTCGTGCACGCGCTCGCGGTGGCGCGCGCGGAGCGCTTCGTCCAAGTCGGCGCCGAACGTCTCGTCGATCACGTGATGCGCGTCGGCCCGGTCGGCGAGCGCGTGCTGCAGGTGGTGTTGGCGTTGATCGTCAGCGCCGCGGTGATCCACGTCGTTCGCGAACGCATCCCCGTGCACCGCCATTTCCCCGCCTTCCTCGTCGAGTGCCTGCTGCTCGCGTGTCTGCTCGGGCCGGTGGTGTCGATCGTCACCAACACGTCGTTGTTCCACGTCCGTGCGCCGGCGGTCTCGTTGCGGTCGGTGTGGCCGTTCGTGATCGGGGCGATCGGCGCCGGCATCTACGAAGAGATCGTGTTCCGCTTGCTGCTCTTGTCCTCGGTCGCGTTGTCGCTGCGGCGCGGGTTGCGATTCTCGGCGCCGGGTTCGGCCGCGTTGGCCGTGTTCGTGTCCGCGGGGGCGTTCGCATGGGCGCATTTCGTCGGCGCCGGGGGCGAAGCGTTCGCGTGGCGTCCGTTCGCGTTCCGGTTGGCTGCTGGCCTGTTGCTCGGCGCGGTGTTCGTCCTGCGCGGCCTCGGAGTGGCCGTGTATCTTCACGCGGCCTACGACGCGCTGTTCGCGTGGCGTGTCGCGGTTTCCTCGGAGTAGTCGGTTGCGGATCGTGGTGGCCATCACGGGTGCCAGCGGAACGGCGTATGGCGTGCGCTTCGTCGAGCGCGCCGCGGCCGCGGGCGCGAGCATCGATCTGATCGTGTCCGCGGCCGGCGCACGTGTGGCGCAGGACGAGCTCGGCTTCGATCTCGACCCCACCCGCGGTGAGTTCGCGCAGCGGCTCGGCGAGCACGCGAGCTGCGTGCGGCGGGTTCCTCTGCATGACATCGGCGCCGAGTGCGCCAGTGGTTCGGTGCCGTTCCATGGCATGGCGATCGTGCCGTGTTCGATGGGCACGCTCGGGCGCGTCGCCGCGGGGTTGGCCTCGAACTTGATCGAGCGCGCCGCCGACGTGCAGTTGAAGGAACGGCGCCCGCTCGTGATCGTGCCGCGCGAGACGCCGCTGAACCGCATCCACCTCGAGAACCTGTTGCGCGTGCACGACGCCGGGGCCGTGGTGTTGCCGGCGATGCCGGCGTTCTACACCGGCGCGACCACCGTCGCGGAGTTGATCGACACGGTCGTGGATCGCGCGCTGGCGCCGTTCTTCGGACCCGACGCGATCCGATCGCGGTGGGTGCCGCCGCGGCGCGCCGGAGGCGATTCTTGAGCACCGCGACGTGGTCGACGAAGGCCAAGCAGTACCTCGAGCTCGTGCGCTTCTCGCACACGCTGTTCGCGCTGCCGTTCGCGCTGATGGCGTTGTTCCTGGCGCTTCCCGGCGAGTGGCCGAGTCCGCGGACGACCGCCTGGATCCTCGTGTGCATGGTCGGCGCGCGCACGGCGGCGATGGCCTACAACCGACTCGTCGATCGCGACGTCGACGCGGAGAATCCGCGCACGCGCAATCGGCATCTGCCGGCCGGATTCGTCGGCGTGACGGAGGTCGTCCTGCTCGTCGTCGGCGCGAGCGCGGTGTTCGTCGTCGGGGCGGCCGCGTTGAATCCCCTGGCGTTCGCGCTGTCGCCCGTCGTGTTGGTCGTGCTGCTCGGCTACTCGCACTTGAAGCGCTTCACGGCGCTGTGCCATCTCGGTCTCGGCGTGGCGCTCGGCCTCGCGCCACTCGGCGTCTGGATCGCCGTGCGCGGCGCGATCGACGCCAGCGCCTGGGTACCTGCGATGCTCGGCCTCGCGGTGCTGTGCTGGGTGAGCGGCTTCGACATCCTCTACGCCTGTCAGGACACCGAGTTCGATCGCGGCGCTGGACTGCACTCGATCCCGGCTCGCTTCGGCGTACCGCGCGCGCTGTGGATCGCGCGACTGTCGCACGGAGCGATGCTGCTCGCGCTGGTGGGCCTCGGCCTGCTGGCGCAGCTCGGAATCGTCTACGCGATCGGGGTGGCGCTCACGGCCGCGCTGCTCGCGTATGAGCACCGACTGGTGCGCGCGGACGACCTTTCGCGCATCGACGTCGCGTTCTTCACGGTGAACGGCTGCATCAGCTTGCTGCTGTGCGCGTTCACGATCGCGGAGCAGTTCGCATGAGCGCGGGCGACAAGGGTTCGGACAAAGCGCGTGACGTCGTCGCATTGTTCTCCGGTGACGGTCCGGCGGTCGCCGCGTTCGTCGGCGACGAAGAACTGAAGAAGGACGACCTGCTGAAGCAGGTGCTCACGTTGGCCGGGAAGGACGCGAGCGTGCTTTCGTTCGCTCCGGGCGAGTCGGGCGACAAACCGAACGCGGAACTCGCGCGCCTCGAAGCCGATCTGCGGTCGCGGCCGCTGTTCGGCGGTCGCAAGGTGATCGTCGTGCGCGACGGGGACGGCTTCGTGAAACGCTGCGGTGCCGAGGCCGAGCGGTTGCTCGACGTCCACTGCGGCAACGTGCTGGTCCTGATCGCGCGGCAACTGGACGGCCGCACCGCGTTCGCGAAGGCGCTGCAGAAGCGCGGAGTGTTCGTGCGCTGCGATCGCCCGAAGGCGGAGCTCTCGCACTTCGATCTGCGCCGCGGCGGACCGAGCGAACTCGAAGTCGCCTTGGCCGCGGAAGCACGCAAGCGCGGCGTGGCGTTGAGTTCGGCCGCGGCCGCCGAACTCGCCGCACGCACCGGCAACGACATGCTGCTCGCCGCGGGCGAACTGGAAAAGCTCGCGCTCTACGTCGGCCCGGGTCGCGAGGTGAGTCCCGCCGACGTCGAACAACTGGTGCCCCAGTCGGCCGCGCTCGACCAGTTCCGCTTGTTCGAAGAGGTCGCGACCGGCGACGCGCCGGCCGCGTTGCGCCGACTGCGACGCATCTGGACCGACGGCACGTCGGACCGGCGCGGCAAGCGCATGACCGACGTGCGCGGGATCGCGGCGGTCGTGATCGCGCTGCTCGCGCGGCGACTCGAACTGCTGTGTCGCTACCGCGAATTGAAGGCGCGTGGCGTCGCGGGTCCTGAATTGCAGCAGGCACTCGGCGTGAAGAACCCGGGGCAGATGTTCTTCCTCGACAAGGAAGCTTCGCTACCGCTGCTCGCTCGCGGCACGGAAGCGCTGCGCGTGCTCGCCACCGCCGATCGCGGCTTGAAGTCCGGAGTCGAGCCCGAGATCGCGGTCGAAACCGCCGTCGCGCGCATGGCGTCATGGGTTCGCGGTGGAAGTCGTTCGCGCGGAGTGGCGGCCTCATGATCAAAGCCCTGCCGAAAGACGTGGTCGAACGCATCGCGGCCGGCGAGGTCGTCGAACGCCCGGGTTCGGTGGTGAAGGAACTGGTCGAGAACGCGCTCGACGCCGGAGCGACGCGCGTCGACGTCCGCGTCGACAAGGGCGGGCGCGAGGTGATCGAAGTCGCCGACGACGGCGGCGGCATCACGCGCGGCGACCTGCCGTTGGCGTTCGCGGCGCACGCGACGTCGAAGCTCGAGGACGTCGACGACTTGCTGCACATCGCGTCGTTCGGGTTCCGCGGCGAAGCCTTGGCGACGATCGGCGCGGTGTCGCGGGCGCGCATCGTCACGCGCTCCCGCGGCAGCGCCGACGGGTACGCGATCCCCTGCGAGGGCGGAGTGCTCGGTGCCGTGGAACCTGCCGCATCGCCGCAGGGCACTCGCGTGACCGTGAAGCAGTTGTTCTTCAACACTCCGGCGCGATTGAAGTTCCTGAAGAGCGATCCGGCCGAGGCCGCGCGCTGCCTCGACCACGTGATCGCGGCGGCGCTGCCGGCCGATGGCGTCGCGTTCACGTGCGCACTCGACGGACGCAACGTGCTGACGATCCCCGCGGCGGCGACCCGCAGGGAGCGCATCGCCGCGGCATACGGCGACGAACTCGCGCGCGAATCGATCGAAGTGCATCGCACGCTCGACGGTCTGCACGTCGACGCGTTCCTGGCTCCGCCGCGTCTCGCCAAAGCTCGGTCGGTCCATCAGGAAGCGTTCCTGAACGGTCGACCGATCACCGATGCAGGCGTGCGCGCGGTGGTGAAGCAGGCGTATCGCGAGTTCCTCGCGCCGCAACTCCAGCCGGCGTGGTTCGTGTTCCTCGGCCTCGATCCGGCCGACGTCGACGTCAACGTGCATCCGGCGAAGCGCGAGGTCCGCTTCCGCGAAGCGCAACGCGTCCTGCGCGCGTTGCACCACGTCGTGCTCGATGCGTTGCGTGGCGCGGACCTGACCGCGCGCGCCGACAGCGCACCGGCGTTCACGCCGAGCATGCCGTCGCAGGCGTACCGCTCTCCTCCGCGCCCCGAGGAACGGAGTCCGACCGAGACGATCGTGCGCACGTTCGAAGTCGACGCGGGCTCGTCGACGTGTGCCGGCCCGAACACGCCGGCGCCGGCCGTGCGCGAGACCGCACCGCTGTTCGACGACGATCGTCCGCCGCAGCCGGCGGTTCCCGAGATCGCACCGGGGCGCTTCGTGCGCGCGTTCGACACGTACATCGTCGCGCCGTCGGGCGACGACTTGATCCTCATCGACCAGCATGCGCTGCACGAGCGCGTCCTGTTCGAAGAGTTGCGACGCGACGTGCTGGCGGGGGCGGTCAAACGTCAGCGTCTGCTGTTGCCGCAGATGGTCGAGGTCGGTCGTTCGCGCATGGCGCGGTTCGACGACGTCGCGGCGTCGGCCGATCGACTGGGGCTCGAGCTCACGGCGTTCTCGCCGTCGACGGTCGCCGTGCATGCGTTGCCGGCGTTGCTCGCGCGCGCGCGCGTCGGCGACCTGGTCGAGGCGGTGTTCGACGAGGCGCGTCCGCTCGACGTCGCGTTGCGACGCGACCAGCGCGATCTCGAAGAGCGCTTGCATTCGCTCGCGTGTCGCGGCGCGGTGAAGTCGGGCGACGTGTTGCACGACGACGAAGTGATGGCGCTGCTCGATGCCGCCTCACGGTTGCCGGAAGCGAAGGCGTGTCCGCACGGACGGCCGACGTGCGTGAAGATCCCGCGCGGCGATCTCGATCGTTGGTTCAAGCGCACGGGGTTCTGAATCGCGGCGACGCGAGCCGCGGGCGGTGTGGATGCGGCGTCAGTCGCGTTCGAGCAGCGCGTGCTTGCGCACGAACTCCGCGATCGCAGGGCCGAAGCGCTGGCACGCCGCGGCGTTCGGATGATGGTCTTGCATCGACACCCACAACAGCGGCGGTGGTTCGCCGACGATCGCGTCGAGCAGGCGCAATCGAGGCACGGCATTGTTCGCGGCCGTTGCCTCCAGCCATTCCGAGAACTCGCGGTACGGGTGATCGCCGATCGAGAGTTCGAGGGGCTTCGCGCCGCCGCCTTCGAGCGTCGGGATTTCGATGATCGCGAACGGCAGTTTGCGTTCACGCATCGTGCGCGCGAACGCAGCGATCGACTGCCCGGGGACCGTGAGGTTCTCGCCCTTACCGAGGACGTACGAGCCGTCCCGCTCCATGCGCAGCCGCGTCGACAGCGCGAGTTTGCAATAGACCGCGGAGTGCAACAGGATCGGCCGCAGCGCGTCGGGGACCGGCAGCGGATCGGGGAACAGCGTGCCGTCGTCGAGCAGATGGAAGCCGAGTCGTTCGAGGTCGTTCGCGAACCAACCGAGCAGGACGGCGTCGGGATCGACGCGATCGACGATGTCTTCGAACAGCGCGAGCGCGTCGGCGGTGTTGAAGGCCGGGACACCCGCGTTCACGACCTCGACGCGCTGGCCACGCGGCGGACGTGTGTTCAGCTCGGCTTCGAGGCGACGCGGCCAGCAGTCGGTTTCGGCGACGCCGAGTCCGTACGTCGTCGAATCGCCGAGGCAGAGCAAGCGCACGACGCCCGCGGGTTTCTCGGCCGCGATCGGCGGCGTGCGCAGTCCGAGCGCGTCGTGCTGATACTCGATGCCGGCCAACGTGAACCGCGCGTTCGCGCGGCCTCGAAAACGCAGGGCGCCGCGATCGACGCGCTCGAGCATTTGCAAGGTCGCCTCGCGCTGTGGCTGTGGACTCGACAGTCCGTCAGCGAACCACGTGCGCACGGCGATTTCGGCCAGCGCCAGCGGCACCATGGTCGCGACGAGAGCCAGCACGACGCGACGTGCGCGCCTCACGGCAATCTCGTGACGTCGACCGGATTGACGAATCGCGGGCTGGTCGCGGCGAGCGTCACGGTTCCGGTGACGGGATCGCAGTAGAACAGCGCGCCAGGTCCGGTGATGTTCTGCCCCTTGCCGGCGGCGTCCGGTCCGCGCCCCTCGGGATCGGCATTTGCATCGGCGAACAAGATCTGGCCGTCGTCGGTGATGCACCCGCGCACGGGATCACGGAACTCGGGCGGAGAGGCCAACACCGTGGTCGTGCCCTGCACGGGATCGGCGCGGAAGATCGCGCCGAGCGGTCCACCACGATGCAGCGGATCGGCGTTGGCATCGAGCACGATGAACGCGCCGTCGCGTTCGCGCACGAAGCCGAGCGGGCTCACGCATTGCGTCAACCGCAGCAGTTCGCGCGCGGAGCCGTGGGTCGGGTCGACGTCGAACAGGATGCCCTGTTCGGCGAACTTGCTGCCGGGTGCGTCGGCGTCGAGCACGATCAGTCGCGCATCGGGATCGAACAGCGCCGCGGACGGCGCGACGAACTGCGGGTCGGAACACGCGACCGTCGACGCACCTGTTTTGAGGTCGAGCGCGAACACGCAACCGCGCACCGTTTCAGCGCCGAATGGCCCGGCGCGATCGACGACGTAGAGCACGTCGCGCCGCGGATCGAGCGCCGCGTTGGTCGGCATCGACCACAAATTCGACGTGTACACCTGCGTGACGACACCGAGCGACGGGTCGACGCGGAACACTGCGCCGTGGTGGCCCGGATCCTCGGGCGTCGCGGCGAAGTCGACCATCAGCAAGGACCCGTCGCGATCGACGAGCACGCATTGCGGATCGACGAAACGATGATCGGCCGCGAGCATCTCGATCGCGCGTGATCCGCGATCGAACGTGAACAGCGCGCCGGGGAAGCCGGCGGCGCCGAGCGTGCGCGCATCCGAGTCGACGACGACGTAGCGCTCACGTGACCACGAACACGCGCACAGAGCGGCCATCAGGCCGATCGCGATGCAGCGAACGGACATCGCTCAGTTCTCGTCCTGTTCGGGCGGCAGGAAGATCGCGTCGTCGATGCCTCCGTTGAACGTCATCGCGTTCACGGTTTCGCCGTCGTGATCCTCGCCTTCGATCACGAGCTCCTGGCTCGGCTTGGGAGCGTCGCGTTCGTAGAGCTCGACGCGGCCCGGGATCGCCACGCCTTGGCGATTGGGGCGATGCATCGAGAAGCAAAAGTGCAGCGGATGGCCCGGAGCGCTGTCGCGCTCGAGCCGCGCACCCATGAGCTGATGGTCGTCCATGTCGATCCACAGCCGCACGGTCGCCGAACCGATTTCGGAGTCGGTCAGCGTGCCGCGGCCCTCGACGACGTAGGTGCGCATGCCGTACTCCTTCAGCGCCTTCGCCTCCTCGGCGTCGTTGCGCTTCAGGTCGGTCAGCGTGGGCTTCAAGTTGGTCAGCAGGATGAACCGCATCAGCAACTGCATCGCGCGGCGGTCTTCCTCGACGCGTTGTACGTCGGTGCGGAAGTCCGGCCCGTCGTAGACGGTGACGCCGTCCTTCGCGTTCGCGTGCCAACTGACCTTGCCGTCGGTGCCTTCGACGTACGTGGTCGCGGTGACCGCCTCGTGGACTTCGGTCCAGATGCGGTCGGGAGCCTTGAACCTGCGCAGCACGTCGAGTTCGACCTTGGCCTGCTCGTCGTTGCGCTTCAGGCGCAGCTTGACCTCGAAGTCCTTGATCGTGTTGCCGATCTTCTCGCCGTGTTGGGCCGCGATGGCGCGGTCCAGGACTTCCGCCGCGGTAGGGGTCGCGAGGGCCGCCGCAGGTGGGTCGTCGAGGAGGGCGAAGCTGAGTGCACAGGCCAGCATGAGGCACGGGAACATCGACATCTCCGATCCGAAGGAAACGCGAGGGTAGCTACTACGCGCATCGACCGAAAGCGCTGCGCGCGCCTGATTTCGGCGTTGCGAGCGCACAGGCCGTTTGATACTCAGATTCGTTTTCGAGGATGCGGAGCGACTCCGCGCGGTTCGCAGGGTAGGCGACCGACCAAGGGTCGCTCTCACGACGCCCGGAGACCGCATGAAGGTTCCTCAACTCGACCTGAGTCTCATCCACGCCCCGATCCTCGACGAACTGCAAAAGACGGCGGCGGACGTGATCCAGTCGGGTCGATTCGTCGGCGGCCCGGCGGTCGAAGGTCTGGAGAAAGACCTCTGCCAGCAACTCGGCATCGGCCACGCCGTCGCGGTGTCGAACGGAACCGACGCGATCGTCGCCGCGCTGCAGGCGCTCGGCGTCTCGACCGGGGACGAGGTCCTGACCTCGCCGTTCACGTTCTTCGCGACCGCGGCCGCGATCGTCCGACTCGGCGCGAAGCCGGTGTTCGTCGACATCGATCCGATCACCTACGGCCTCAAACCCGAACGCGTCTACGACTACGTCGACGACGGCGTGATCAACGGCAAGAAGAAGTCGCAGCACAACAGCGAGCACACCAAGGTCCGCGCGATCCTGCCGGTGCACCTCTACGGCCAGTGCGTCGAGATGGACCCGATCCTCGAACTCGCCGACCAGTTCAGCTTGATGGTCGTCGAAGACGCGTGCCAGGCGATCGGCTCGTCGTACAAGGGCAAGCCGGCCGGTGGCATCGGCGACGCGGGCACGCTGTCGTTCTATCCGTCGAAGAACCTCGGAGCGCTCGGTGAGGGCGGCATGGTCCTCACCAACGACGAGGGTGTCGCGGAACAGGTGCGGATGATCCGCAATCACGGCCAGTCCGAGCAGTACGTCCACCCGATCGTCAGCGGCAACTACCGCATGCCGTCGCTGACCGCGGCGCTGTTGCGCGTGAAGGCCAAGCATTTGCCGCACTGGAATCGCATGCGGGCCGAAGCCGCCGCGACGTACACGAACATGCTCGAAGCGAAGGGACTGCTCGACGACGTCATCGCGCCGCGCGTCGAGAAGGACCGCGTCCACAACTGGCACCAGTACACGGTGCGCGTCGACAAGCGCGACGACCTGCGCACGTTCCTGACCGCCGAAGGCGTGTCGACGCAGATCTACTACCCGGTGCCGATCCACATGCAGCCGAGCATGAAGCACCTCGGCTACGAGAAGGGCGACCTGCCCGAGTCCGAGCGCGCGGCGCGTGAAGCGCTGTCGCTGCCGCTGTTCCCCGGCATCACGCAGGAGCAGCAGGACATCGTCGTCAGCTCGATCAAGAAGTTCTACGACAAGCATCGCTGAACCCCACGGGACCGTGACCTCGACCGCACCGCGGCGATCGCTGGCGGGCCTCGTGCTCGTCGCGCTCGCGGCGGTGTTGCCGTTCCTGACGACGGTCGCGAACGACTACGTCTACGACGACCATGTCCTGCTGTTCGACACGCAGACGACGCTGACGTCGGCGTTGACCGACGACCTGTTCGGCACCGAGGCCGACGGTTCCGCGGTCAGCGGGTATTGGCGACCGTTGGTACGGACGTCGTATTGGCTCGAGGGACGCATGTTCGGCGCGCGAGCCGCGCCGCGACACGTCGTCAACCTGCTGATCCACGCCGCGTGCGCCGTGTTGATGCTCCGCTTGCTGCGGCGATTGCCGGCATTCGCACCGTTGGCGTTGCCGGCCGCGTTGCTGTTCGCGACGCATCCGATCCACGCCGAGTCGATCGCGATCATCACCGGTCGGACCGATCCACTGGCGCTCGCGTGGGGGCTGCTCGCGGCGCATGCGTTGCTCGATCGACGCGACGCGCGCGCGCTGGTGTGGTTCGTCGCCGCGATGGCCTCGAAGGAATCGGCGGCGGTGTTCGTGCCCCTGTTGGCCTGGCTCGCGTTCGCGACGACGGCACCGCTCGAGCGCAGAGGCCGAGCCGTGCGCGTGTTCTGCGGCGGACTCGCGGTCGTCGTCGTCTTCTTCGTGGTGAAGGTCGCCTGGCTCGGCATCGTCCCACCTGCGAGTGCTTGGCGCGGTGAAGGCGACGTCGTGCAGCGGCTCCTCACCTTCGTCGCGGTGTTGCCGCGCTACGTCGGGATGATGGTGTTCCCGGTGCGATCGTCGATCGTGCATGACACGACGTTGGTCGCGTCGATGGTCGACGCGCGGCTGTGGGTCGGACTCGCCGTCTGCGTCGGCCTCGGGGTCGCGGCGGGGCGCGGCGGGCCGCCGCTGCGTGGCGGCGTCGTCGCGCTGGTGTTGACGTTGGCGCCGGCGTCCAACTTGATCCCGATCACCTATGCGTTCGTCGATCAGCCGTTCCCGCTGTTCGAGCGCTACCTCTACGTGCCGTCGGTGTTCGGATGCGTGGTGCTCGCGCTCGCGGCCGCGAGCCTGGCGCGCCGCTGCGTCGGCGAGGGCTCGGCACGAAGCCGATTCGGGATCGGCCTGATCGCGATCTGCGCTTGCGCCTATGCGGCGCGCACGTGGGTTCGAGTCGGCGAGTTCTCGAACGACGTCGTGCTCTACGAGCGCGCGGCGGCGGGACTGAAGCGACCCGCGCCGCTGTTGCTCGCCGCGGCCGACGCGGCGCATCGCGGCGGCGACACGAACGCGGCGCTGCGGCTCTACGACGCCGCCGTCGCGGCGGATCGAGACGACGCCGTCGCCCTGGCGAGCCGCGCGAACTTCATGCTCTACCTCTCGGAGTATTCGGCCGGTGAAGCGCAGCGCGCCCTGTCGCGCGGGGAGACGCACGCGGCCCACGAATGGAGCGCAGCCCGCCAGCAGTGGTGGACGAAGGCGATCGATCCGCTCGACGCAGCGATCGCGCACGGCCGCGAGGACGCGGTGATCCTCGAAGCTCGCGCGTTTGCCTCGATGATCGGGCGCGACAACGAATCCGCGCTGGTGTGGTACCAGCGAGCATTCGATGCCGGCGGCAGGACTCCGACTCTGCACCAGAACTGGCGCGAGTCTTTCGCGCAGATGCGCGCCGCCGTGCACGCGTTGGCGCAGGGGCCGCGGTTGTCCGACGCGATCACGCGCTACTCGGCGTTGATCCGATTGGTCTGCGGCGACGATCCGCCGACGCGCGTTCCCGAGCCGATCGCCGAAGCGGTGCTCACCGCGGTCTGCGAACTCGCGGACTTGATGATCCTGCGTTCGCAAGGCGCGGATTCGAGAGCCGCCGAGGATCGCTATCGCGCCGTGTTGCAGCTCGCGCCGAAGACGTCGCGCGCGCACGAAGGACTCGGGTACTTGGCGAAGCGCACCGGCGATCGGGCCCAAGCCCTGCGTGAGTTCGAAGCCGCGCTCGCGATCGATCCGGAGGCGTACTACGCGCTCAGCGAGATGTTCACGATGGCGCAAGAAGACGGGCGTACGCGCGAGGCGAAGTCGTACTTCGCGCGGATCAAGACCGTGCTGGCGACGCGCGGCAAGCCGGCCGGCAGCGGATTGCCCATGCCGGCGATCCCCGGCGTCGAAGACGGTCGCTGACGACGACGCGCTCGCGGGACCCCGGAAAGGGACGAGGCCCGTGTTCGTCACCGAACACGGGCCTCGCTTGGCAGTCTGGTGCGGAAGGGGGGACTTGAACCCCCATGGCCGGTAAGGGCCGCTAGAACCTGAATCTAGTGCGTCTGCCAATTCCGCCACTTCCGCGGAAAGGGTGGGAACATAGGTCCCGTGCGTGCGGGGATCAAGACCGCGCTCGTGATGGACTCGAGATCGAGTCCGATCCCGCGTCAACGCGCCGGGGCGCGGAAACGCGCGTGACACGCATCGCAACGCTGCAGCAGTTGCGAAAACGCGATGCGTGCGCGGGGAAGATCGTCGGATTCGAGCGAACCGCGCAGCAGGCGAGCCGCACTCGTGAATCCTGCCGCCAGCGAATCGAACTCGGCGCCAGCGTCCGCGCCGGGCGGCACGATGACGATCGACTCGAGGCGGCGTGCGTTCGAGACCACGCCGTCTTGGTTCGCGGCTTCGAGTCCGCGTGCGATCGCGAGCGTGTCGACGCGAAGTCCCGTCATCGTGGGACGGACGTCGAAGGGGAGCGGTGGCGGCGGCGGGGTGCTCGCGCACGCGGCCAAGGCGATCGCACCCGCGAGCAGCAGTTCGGTTCGAGCCATCGCGCAAGCGTAGCAGCCGGGCGGTGCGGGAGCGTTCCGCGTGCCGCTTGCGCCACGAACGGTGCTGGGGCCGCAGCCGCACCTTGGCGAACGCGCCGATAGGATGCGCTCCCATGACCAGGCCCAAGCCCGAGTCCGGTGAGATCGTCCCGATCGCGACCAACCGTCGCGCACGCCACGAGTACGAAGTCTTCGAGACCTTCGAAGCCGGCCTCGTGTTGGTGGGCACCGAAGTGAAGGCGCTTCGAGCGGGCCAGTGCTCGATCGCGGAGGGTTACGTCACCGTCCACGACGGCGCGGCGTGGCTGCGCAACGCCGAGATCAACGAGTACAGCTACGGCAACCGGTTGAACCACCAGCCGAAGCAGGTGCGCAAGCTGCTGCTCCACGCGCGCGAGCTGAAGAAGCTCGAGGGCAAGGCGCGCGACAAGGGGCTCACGATCGTGCCGCTGCGGCTCTACTTCAAGAAGGGTTGGGCCAAAGTCGAGATCGCGATCGTGAAGGGCAAGAAACTGTGGGACAAACGCGCGACGAAAGCCGATCAGGACGCCAAGCGCATGATCGCGCGGGTCCAACGCCGCGGTGGTCGTGACGACGAATGAACACGTCGCGAACGGTCGAGTGCGATCCGCGTGGGTGGATGAACCCGTGCCGCGCGCATTGCGCCTCGGCGCTTCCGTGACTATGTTCCGTGCGGTCAACGACTCGAGCTGAAACGAATCAATCGACGAATCATCCGGGGGCGACCTGGTTTCGACCGGGCGACTTGCTCTACGGACTGCGTGTCGGGGCACTCCGGAGGACCCCGTCAACAACCGGGGAAAATGTAGATGCGAACCCCTCGTTCGCTCTCGCTGCCTAAGAACTAGGCATCGACGTTCTGGGTCACGATGCCTCCGCGTGATCCGGTACGACTACCAGGGGGCTGGTTCCGCCGTGTGCCCTCCGCGGCGGGACGAGATCAAGAAGGGCTGGCGGCGCGGATGCCTGTCGAACGGCTGCCGCGGCGCGAGACCCCAATCGATCGACTACACACGTAGTACGTCCGTAGAGGGGCGCCTTGGGACGCGGGTTCGATTCCCGCCGCCTCCACCAATTCGAAGAGGGCCGGATCGCCACGTGCGATCCGGCCTTTTTTCGCGCAACCCTTCAATTGCACGAACCTTCCTGCCGACTACGATCCCGCTCCGCAAAGGGTCTTCGGCGAACGAATGCGAACCTCCGTCCTCTCGGAACCGCTCGATTACGACGGCAGTCAACTGTCGTCGTTGTTCGCGTACCACCAGGCCGGGATCCAAGGCGACTCCATCGTCGCGTGGATCGGAGCGTGCGAAGTCGGCACCGAAGCGCTGGTCGATCAGGAGGACGTGAAAGCCGGCGCGTTCATCCGCGCGGCGGAGATGGTCCACTTCATCGCCGAAGCGTTCGGGGAGCGGCTCGAGACGATGGTGTTGCGGCAACGGCTGTTCGCGCGTCTTGCGGCCGACCTGATGGCGGAGCGCAGTGGACGTCCCGTCGCCGTCCGTGGGGACGACGTGTTCGTGAACGAGCGCAAAGCCTCGGTGTCGATCGCGACGGTATCGCCGGTCTCGGCGTTGTTCCATTTCGGGATCAACGTGCGTCCTGACGGTGCGCCGGTTCCCGCCATCGGGCTCGCCGAACTCGGCATCGCCGCGTTGCCGTTCGCGCAGACGCTGATCGAGAGTTACCGCGCCGAGTGCGAGGACATCCGGCTCGCCGCTGCGAAGGTCCGCTGGGTGACTTGACGTGAACTCGAAACCGAAGTCGCTCCTGCATCGTGTGCTGCCGCTGCTCAAAATCGTGATCGCGGCGTTGGCGTTGTTCCTCGTGTTCAAGTTCACGCCGTGGCACGACGAGTTGGTCCTGCCCGCGGAGGCCGGCCAGACCGAATCGCGCACGTTCAGCGGCCGCGCGCTCGACGTCGACGACGATTCGGCGCAACTCGATTGCAGTGAGTTCACGATCGACGTGACGCTGTGGCCCGGCACCGATTTCTGCACCGTGGCGTCTTGGCGCACGGGCGTGGTGTCGAACGAGTGGCGCACGATCGGGCTCGGCGATCCGACTGCGGCGAGCGCCGCGGATCAAGTCGAGCACTTCGGCCGCCTGTCCCTCGGCTTGAAGACGGTGCTGCGTCTCGCCGACTGGTCGTGGCTGATCCTCGCGCTCGGGTTGATCTTCGTCGCGACCGTGATCGCGGTGTATCGCTGGGGGCTGCTGCTGCGCGGAGTCGATCTCGGCATTCCGTTCGGACGCGCGTTCAACCTCACGTTCATCGGTGCGTTCTTCAACAACGTCATGCCCGGCCTGACGGGCGGTGACTTGGTCAAAGCGATCTACATCGCGCGCGAGCATCCCAACCGCAAGACCGAAGCGATCATCACGGTGCTGCTCGATCGTGTGCTCGGTTTCACCGGATTGGCGTTGGTCGCGGGACTCGCGATCCCGACCGACCTCGAGCGCTACGGTGCCGTGGCGCCCGGCATCTTCTTGTTGCTCGGCATCCTCACCGTGTTCTCGTGCGTGTTCTTCTCGCGGCGGATCCGCGCCGCGGTGCGGCTCGACGCATTGCTGAAGCGACTGCCGTTCCAGGGCATCGTGCAGAAGATCGATCGAGCGGTGTTCCTGTACCGCTTCCGGCTCGATCTGGTCGGCGTGAGCTTGTTGCTGTCGATGGTGGTGCACACGCTGATCATCGGCGGCTTCGCGCTGATCGGTCACGCGCTGCACATCGAGCTCGACACGCTCACCTACTTCGCGGTGATCCCGATCAGTCTGATCGCGGCGGCCGTGCCGTTGACGCCCGGCGGCCTCGGCATCGCGGAGGCCGCGAACATCTACTTCCTCGGCACCGTCGGCGTGAGTTGTGCCGCCGCGTTGTCGCTGTTCTTCCTCTACCGCATCCTGCAAGTCCTGGTCTCGCTGGTCGGCGCGGTTTGCCTCGCGCTGCAGAAGGACCGCGTGTCGAGCGCCGAGGTCGAAGAGTTCGAAGAGGACGGCACGAGCCGTCCACCGCAAAGCACGCCTTGACCGAGCCGGCGTCGCGGGTGAAGATCCCCCGCTTCGCAACCGGCTGCAGACACCCAACTCCGGAGACTCCCATGACCGTTCTCGTGGTCGGCACGATGGCTTTCGACAGCGTGGAGACGCCGTTCGGCAAGGTCGATCACGTGCTCGGTGGTTCGGCGACCTACTTCTCGTACTCGGCGTCGTTCTTCACGCCGGTGCGACTCGTGTCGGTCATCGGCAACGACTTCCGCCAGGCCGATCTCGACTTACTGAAGCAGCGTTCGGTCGACCTCGCCGGAGTGCAGCACGCCGCGGGCAAGACGTTCTCGTGGAGCGGCAAGTACGAAGGCGACATGAACGCCGCGCAGACGCTCGACGTGAACCTGAACGTCTACGGCGACTTCAAGCCGCAGTTGCCGGCCGCGTACAAGGACAGCCGCTTCGTGTTCCTCGCGAACGGTTCCCCGGCTTCGCAGATGATGGTGCTCGACCAAGTCACGAAGCCGGAGTTCGTCGTCGCCGACACCATGAACCTGTGGATCGAAACCGCGCAGGCCGATCTGCGTCGCTTGCTCACGCGCATCGACGCGTTGATCCTGAACGACGGTGAAGCGCGCATGCTCGCGCGGGAACAGAATCTGGTCGCGGCTGGCGAGAAGGTCCTGACGATGGGGCCGCGTCTCGTGATCATCAAGAAGGGCGAGCACGGGTCGTTCTTGCTCACGCGCGACGGCACGCGGTTCGCCATTCCGGCGTTCCCGGTGTCGGTCGTGAAAGACCCGACCGGCGCGGGCGACTCGTTCGCCGGTGGCGTGGTCGGCTTCCTCGCCCGCGAAGCGGCTCACGACGATGCGACGGTCCGGCGCGCGATGGTGTACGGCACCGTCATGGCGTCGTTCGTGGTCGAGGACTTCTCGCTCGAGTCCTTCAAGCGCCTGAGCGCAGAGGGCATGAAGCGCCGCTACGACCAATTCGTGAAGTTCATCTCGCTCTGACGGAGCGTGAGTCCACTCGGGGAGAGACCACCGGTCTGCCGCCCGATCGACTCACGTTCTCGTCGGCGGATGCGGCTCGCAATTGCGCGAACACTCGACGTGAACGGCGCGTGCGCACGACCCCGAGTCCGCCGGGGGTGTCGCGTCGCGCGTTCGAACTCGAGTCGAGTTCAGAACTTGGTGGACTCGGTCGGTTCCGCTCGATTCGATGCGGTCACGCCGCGTGTCGGTGCTGCGTTCTCGGTCCCGAAGGGTCGCAGATTCTCTGCGGACGCCTGTGGACACGTGTTCGTAGAACGTTAGTATCCCGCGCAACCTTTCCAACACCGTGTGGGGAGTGGAGCTACCGATGGTCTCGCGTAACGATTCCGAAGCCAAGCACGACATGAAGCACGAAGTGGCCAAGATGGATGGGGCGGCGAAGTCCCAGGCCGTCGAAGCCGCTCTGGCCCAGATCGAGCGCCAATACGGCAAGGGCTCGATCATGAGCCTGACCGACGGGGTCCAGGTCGACGAAGGTATCCCGACCGGATCGGCGTCGCTCGACCTCGCGCTCGGCGGACTCGGTCTGCCGCGCGGGCGTATCGTCGAGATCTACGGTCCGGAATCGTCCGGCAAGACGACGCTGACGTTGCACGCGATCGCCGAAGCGCAGAAGGCCGGTGGGTACGCCGCGTTCATCGACGCCGAGCACGCGTTCGACCCGGCTTATGCGAAGAAGCTCGGAGTCGACGTCGACGGCGATCACTTCAAAGTCGCTCAGCCGATGTCCGGTGAAGAGGCTCTCGACATCTGCGAGATCCTGGTGCGTTCGAACGCCTTCGACATCATCGTCGTCGACTCGGTCGCGGCACTCGTGCCGAAGGCCGAACTCGAAGGCGAGATGGGCGATGCGCACGTAGGTCTGCAGGCGCGCTTGATGTCCCAAGCGCTGCGCAAGCTGACCGCCGCGATCTCGCGCGCGAAGACCACGGTGGTCTTCATCAACCAGATCCGCGAGAAGATCGGCGTGTTCTTCGGCAGCCCCGAGACGACGACGGGCGGCCGCGCGTTGAAGTTCTACGCGTCGGTGCGCATCGACATCCGCCGCATCGGTCAGATCAAGGACGGCGAAGAGACGATCGGCAATCGCACCAAGGCCACGGTCGTGAAGAACAAGTGCGCGCCGCCCTTCCGCAAGGCCGAGTTCGACATCCTGTTCAACAAGGGCATCAACTACCTCGGCGACGTGCTCGACCTCGCGGTCGAATACAAGGTCGTCGACAAGAGCGGCTCGTGGCTCACGTACAAGGGCGATCGACTCGGCCAGGGCCGTGATCGCGCGCTCGAGTTGCTGGCAGGCAACGCGGAGTTGGTGAAGACGCTCGAGGCCGCGGTCAAGGTGTCGGCCAAGACGCGTGCGTCGGCGCTCGAGACCAAGACGTCCGTGGTGCCGCGGGCCGCAGTGGTTCCTCCGGGTCCCGCGACTACCGCGAGCGCCGCGTCGGGACCGTCGACGGGCGCGAATGCCGCGGGACCGAATCCGGCACGTCCGGCGACGCCAACTTCGTCCGCGGCATCTTCCTCCGCGAACGCGGGTCCTGCTGTCGGCGCGATGAAGAAGGCGCCAGTTCCGCCCGGAGCGCCCGCCGCGAAGAGCTGAAACGCGCGCGAACATTCGACTTCCCACGAGGCGGGATGACGGGCAGGATCTCCGGCCCGTCATCCCGCCTCGTGCGTGTGACCCACAGCCACGTTCCTCTCTGGATCGCGTCATGAACGCCGACGAACTGCGCAGTCGCTATCTCCGCTTCTTCGAGCAGCGAGGCCACACGGTCTACGCGTCCGATTCGCTCGTCCCCGAAGGCGACGCGTCACTGTTGTTCACCGGCGCGGGCATGAACCAATTCAAGGACGCGTTCCTCGGCAAGGGCCCGAAGGACTTGAAGCGCGCGACGTCGAGTCAGAAGTGCCTGCGCATGCCGGACCTCGACAACGTCGGACGCACTCCGTCGCACCACACGTTCTTCGAAATGCTCGGCAACTTTTCGTTCGGCGACTACTTCAAGCGCGAAGCGATCCAATGGGCCTGGGAGTTCCTGACCAAGGAGCTCGGCTTGCCGCGCGAGAAGCTCGCAGTCACGGTGTTCTTGACCGACGACGAAGCAGCGACGATCTGGGAGAAGGAGATCGGCGTCCCGAAGGACCGCATCTTCCGCTACGGCGAGGAAGACAACTTTTGGCCGGCTGAAGCGCCGTCGAAGGGACCGAACGGCCCCTGTGGTCCGTGCTCCGAGATCTACTTCGATTTCGGCACGGCCCTGTCGTCGCCGAAGCCCGGCACGAAGTCCGAGCCGGCTACGGACGGCAAGCGCTTCGTCGAGATCTGGAACCTGGTGTTCACGCAGTTCGACCGACGCGACGTCAACGTGCTCGAACCGCTGCCGCGCAAGAACATCGACACCGGCATGGGACTCGAACGCATCTGTCGCGTGATGCAGGGAGTCCCCACCAACTTCGAAACCGACCTGTTCCGGCCGATGCTGACCGCGGTCGAAGGACTGACCGGGCGCAAATACGGAGCGGACGCCGCGATCGACGTGCGCATGAAGCGCATCTCGGACCACGTCCGCGCGGCGTCGTTCTGCATCGGGGACGGCGTGCGTCCCGGCAACGAGGGTCGTGGCTACGTCGTGCGCAAGGTGATCCGACGCGCGGCGATGGACCTGCGGGAACTCGGGCTCGCTCAGCCAGGCCTCCACGAGGTCGTCGCGGTCGTCGCGCGCGTGATGGCGAAGTCGTATCCGACGCTGACCGAACGACTCGACTTGATCCGCGACACGGTGCGCCTCGAAGAGGAACGCTTCGCCGAGGTCTATCGGACCGGAACGGAGAAGCTGAAGGTCTACCTCGACGAGCTGGACGCCGCGGGATCGAAGTCCCTGTCGGGCGAGAAGGCGTTCTTCCTGTGGGACACCGTCGGCTTCCCGTTCGACATCACCAAGCGGTACTGCGAGGACAAGGGCTACGACGTCGACGAAGCCAGTTACGAACGATCGATGGACCAGCAACGCGAGCGCGCGCGTGCGGGCTCGCAGTTGTCCGACGAGATCTTCGGCACCGGCCCCGCGGCTGCGCTGAAGGGGCGCCTCGAGCCCACGGTGTTCGTCGGCTACGACATGTTGGCGGCCGATGCCCATGTCGTCGCGTTGCTCGATGCGGAACATCGCCTGTCGACGCATCCCGCGCTCGAAGGCGATGAAGTCACGCTCGTGCTCGATCGCACGCCGCTGTACGGCGAGGGTGGCGGTCAGGTCGGGGACGCGGGGCGCTTTCACGCGGCGGACTTCGACGTCGAGATCCTCGACACCAAGAAGGCCGACGGATTCCACTTGCACAAGGCGCGAGTCGCGCGCGGTGCGCTGAAGGATGGTGCGTCCGGTCGAGTCACGGTGGCGATGGATCGCCGCGCCGACGTCATGCGCAATCACACCGGAACGCACTTGCTGCATTGGGCCCTGCGCCGCGTGCTCGGCGCCGAGACGACGCAAGCCGGTTCGCTCGTCCATCCGGAGTACTTGCGCTTCGACTACACCGCGTCGAAGGCGCCGACCGAGGAGCAACTGGTTCAGGTCGAGGACCTGGTGAACCAGCAGGTGTTGCGCGATCTGCAGGTCGCGAAGTCGGAATCGTCGTTCGACGAAGCGAAGGCCGCTGGCGCGATGGCTCTGTTCGGTGAGAAGTACGGCGACCGCGTGCGCGTGGTCAAAGTCGTCGACTCGGAACTCGGCGCGGAGTTCGAGAGCACCGAACTGTGCGGTGGTACGCACGTCGCGCGGACCGGTCAGATCGGTGTGCTCAAGATCATCTCGGACGGCGCGATCGCGGCCGGTGTCCGCCGCATCGTTGCGGTCACGGGCAACGGCACCATGAAGTTGTTGCGTGAGAAGAGCCGTGCGGTGCGCGCCGTCGCCGAGCTGGTGAAGGCCCGCGAGGACGACATCGCATCGCGCGTCGAACATGTGCTCGCCGAACGCTCACGCCTCGAGAAGGACCTCGCGCGGACGCGTCGCGACGCCGCGCTCGGCGCGCTCGATTCGATCCGTGCACGCGCGATCGACGTCGGCGGTACCAAGGTGCTCGTGCACACGGCCGAGGGGCTGGGCTCCGAGGAGTTGCGCGCGCTCGCGGACGCGCTGGCGGAGTCAAACGCCGTGATCGTGCTCGCGGGCGTGAGCGGCGACCAGATCGCGCTGGTCGTCGCGTGCGGAGACGCTTCGGTCAAGCGCGGCGTCAAGGCCGGCGACCTCGTGCGCGAGCTCGGCAAGCAGCTCGGTGGTGGAGGTGGCGGCAAACCGACGCTCGCCCAGGGCCAGGGCAAGGACGTCGCGGCGTTGGAACCGGCGTTGCGAGCCCTCGTCGACGGCCTGAGGCCGAAGTTGGCTGGTTGAGCGCGTTGAATTTGGAATTGAACCTCCGGTGCTCGGGCCTAGAATCCCACGATTTCGCGGTCAACCCGCGAAGTTGACCCTTCGGGGCATGGCTCGGCTCATCGCGATTCGCGATGGCGCGAGCGACCCGAACAACCGCATCTCGAGAGTCCCGCATGGCCGTACCGAAGCGACGAACTTCCAAGCACCGCAAGCGCAAGCGCCGTTCGCACCTCGCGTTGTCGAAGCCTTCTCTGTCCGCCTGCCCTCGTTGCGGCGCGACGGTGAAGCCGCACACCGTGTGCGACTCGTGTGGCCATTACCGCGGAACGGAAGTGTTCCCCGAGGGCGACGCGACCAACGTGTGAGCGCGCTCACGCGTTTCTGGCCTTCGAACCTACGCTGGAGACGTCCGCAGGCATGAAGATCGCGCTCGATGCGATGGGCGGTGATCACGCGCCCGCTCAGGTCGTTGCGGGGGCAGTGCGCGCAATTCGAGAAGGCTACGTGCAGAAAGACGAGCTCGTGCTCGTCGGAGACACGAGCTCGATCGAGCGCGAACTGGCCTTGCAGCAGTTCACCGACGCGGTCGAAATCGTGCATGCGAGCGAGAACATCGGGATGGACGAACATCCCGGTCAAGCGCTGCGCAAGAAGCGCGACTCCACGATCGTCGTCGGCGCGCGCATGGTGCGCGAGAAGAAGGCGGATGCCTTCGTTTCTGCCGGAAACACCGGCGCGATGGTCGGCGCAGGACTGTTCTTCGTCGGTCCGCTCGAGGGTGTCCGTCGTCCCGGCATCGCCGTGACCTTCGGCACCGCGAAGGGGCCGTGCACGCTGGTCGACTGCGGCGCGAACGTGCACTGCCAGCCCGAAGACCTGTTCATCTACGGCCTGATGGCGGCGGAAGCGATGGAGGGAATGCTCGGGATCAAGCGCCCGCGCGTCGGCATCCTGAACATCGGTGAGGAAGCGGAGAAGGGCAACCCGCTCACGCAGCGGACCCACGAGCTGTTCTCGTCGTCCAATCTGAACTTCATCGGCAACGTCGAGGGCAACGTCCTGTTCGAGGGTGCCGCGGACGTCGTCGTTTGCGAAGGCTTCGTCGGCAACGTCGTCCTGAAGGTGTCCGAAGGCCTCGGACACGTGCTCACGACGATGTTCAAGGACGAGGTGCTGCGCCATGGAGGCGCCGCGGCCGCGCCGCTGCTGAAGCAAGTTCTCGGCACGATCGGCGCGCGTACCGACTACGCGGAGTACGGCGGTGCGCCGTTGCTCGGCGTCAACGGCTTGATGATCATCTGCCACGGTCGATCCGACGCGCGAGCGATCGCGAACGCGTTGAAGGTCTCGCGCAGGTTCATCGACACCGACGTCAACCGTCACATCGTCGAGGGCTTGCGCAAGATGCCGGCCATCCGCAATGACGGCGCGGCGGGGAGCGGCGCATGAGCGGCGGCGGGCACGCGGGCATTCGAGGATCCGGTTGCTATTTGCCGGAGCGGATCCTCAGCAACCACGACTTCGAGAAGATCGTCGATACGTCGGACGAATGGATCACGACGCGGACCGGCATCAAGGAACGACGCATCGCCGCTCCGGGGCAAGCGACGTCGGACATGGGCACGATCGCGGCCCAACGCGCGCTCGAGTCCGCGGGGCTCACGCCCAACGACATCGACCTCATCCTGGTCGCGACGGTCACGCCGGACTATCCGTTCCCGTCGACCGCCTGCTTGATCCAACACAAGCTCGGTTGTCGCGAGATCGGCGCGTTCGATCTGTCCGCGGCGTGTTCGGGTTTCATGTACGCGATCTCGACGGCGTCGCAGTTCGTGCGCAACGGCGCCGCGAAGAACGTGCTCGTCGTCGGCGCCGAGACGCTGTCGCGTGTGACGGACTACTCCGATCGCGGTTCGGCGATCCTGTTCGGGGATGGCGCGGGTGCGGTCATCGTTTCGAACGAGTTCGCTCACGGCGAGATCGTGTCGACGGAGATCCACTCCGATGGCGCGGGCTTCGAGACGATCATCGTCCCGGCCGGCGGGTCGGCGAAGCCGTTGACCGCCGAGGCGATCTCCGCGCGCGAGCAGTACATGAAGCTGCGCGGCCGCGAGGTCTTCAAGTTCGCCGTCAGCCGTATGGTCGAACTGGTCGAGCACGCGCTCGCGCGACACGCCGACATCGAACTCGGCTTGGTCGTGCCGCATCAGGTCAATCTGCGCATCATCGAGTCCGCGCGCGATCGGCTCGGCATCACCGACGACAAGCTCGTCGTCAACATCGAGCGCTACGGCAATACGTCGGCCGCGAGCATCGCGATCGCATTCGACGAAGCGCGCCGCGCGGGCCGTTTCGACGCGTGCGCCGGCAAGCTGGTCGTGATGTGCGCGTTCGGTGCGGGCCTCACTTGGGGCTCCGTCGCTCTGCGGTGGTGAAACCATGACGAAACGAGCCATGCTGTTCCCCGGCCAGGGTGCGCAACACCCTGGAATGGGGCGGGACATCGTCGAGAACGTCGCTGCGGCTCGCCGCGTGATGGACGTCGCGCGCGAAGTGCTCGGCTTCGATCTGGCGCAGCTCTGCTTCGAGGGTCCGGAGGCGGAACTGCGTCGCACCGACGTCTGCCAGCCCGCGATCCTCGCGACCAGCGTGGCGGTGATCGAGGCGCTGAAAGCGACCAAGGGACTCGACCCGAAGCAATTCGCGGCGACCGCAGGGCTCTCGCTCGGCGAATACACCGCGCTGTGGTTCTGCGGCAGCCTCGCGTTCGAGGACGCACTGCGTCTCGTCCGCCGCCGTGGTCAAGCGATGCAGGAGGCCTCGACGAAGCAACCGTCGGGCATGCTGTCGCTGGTCGGTGCGACGCGCGAACAAGCCCGCGACTTGGTGCACGTCGCGTCCGAGGCCGGCGTGATCGTCGCCGCGAACTACCTCGGCCCGGGCGGCATCGCGCTCGCTGGCGATGTCGCGGCGATCACGGCCGCCGAAGCCAAGGCCAAGGACTGTGGCGTGCGCCGCTGCGTGCGTCTCGAAGTCGCGGGCGCGTTCCACTCGCCGCTGATGGCGCCGGCGACCGCCGCGCTACGTGATGCTCTGGCCGGCGTCACGATCCACGCTCCCCAGATCCCGTTCGCCACCAACGTGACCGGCGACTTCGTCGCGGATCCCGAGCGCATCCGTGAGCATCTCGCGGCCCAAGTGACGTCGTCGGTGCTGTGGGAAGACACGATGCAGCGCTTCGCCGCGACCGGGATCACGACGTTCGTCGAGCCGGCTCCCGGCAAGGTGCTGACCGGACTGATGCGCAAGCTCGCGCCCGACGCGGCGCGGATCAACGTCGAGTCGATGGCCGACGTCGGCGCGTACGCGTGATCGCGCGCGACGTCGCGAAGGAGGTTCCGTGAGCGTCTCGATCGAACTGTCCGGCAAGGTGGCGCTCGTCACCGGAGCGTCGCGCGGCATTGGTCGCATGATCGCGTTGCGCATGGCCCAGGCCGGTGCCGCGGTCGCCGTGCTCGCCACGAGCGAGGAGCGCGCGCGGCCGGTGGCCGACGAAATCACGCAGGCCGGAGGCAAGGCGATCGCGCTCGGTGCCGACGTCGCCGATGCGGGTCAGGCCGCGGCCGCGGTCGAGCGCACGGTGAAGGAACTCGGCGGTCTGCACATCGTCGTGAACAACGCCGGCATCACGAAGGACGGCTTGTTCGTGCGCATGTCCGAAGAGGACTTCACGCGCGTGATCGACGTCAACCTGAACGGCACGTTCAACGTGTGCAAGGCGGCCGCTCGCGGCCTTTTGAAGACCGCCGGAGCGCGCATCATCAACATCACGTCGATCGTCGGCCTGATCGGGAACGCCGGCCAGGCCAACTACGCGGCCGCCAAGGCCGGGCTGGTCGGCCTGACGATGTCGCTCGCGCGTGAGTTCGGCGGGCGAGGCGTGACCGTGAACGCGATCGCACCCGGGTTCATCACGACGGACATGACGTCGGACCTGCCGGAGCCGGTCAAGCAATCCGCGTTGGCGTCGATCCCCCTGGCCCGTTTCGGCGCCGCCGAGGACATCGCGGACGCCGCGTTGTTCCTGGCGTCGGAGCGCGCGGCGTACATCACCGGGCACACTCTCGTCGTGGACGGCGGAATGTCCCTCTGACGCGAAACTGCTCTCGAATGCAAGATCGCCCGAGGAACCACGTTGCGGCTCCCAGGCTCGGGCGAAGAAAAGCGTTGATTTGGGTGCCGCACCGCCTTTGAATACCGCGTTCCGTTCGGCCTGCACATGGCTCTGCAGCGAGCAGGGCAAGGCCTTTCGCGTCGGGTAGGAGTTCGCAAGTGAGCGCAAGCATCGAAGACCGCGTGATCAACATCGTCTGTGAGCAGATGGGCGCGAGCCGGGACAAAATCCAGCCGTCCACCTCGTTCATCAACGACCTTGGCGCGGACTCGCTCGACACGGTCGAACTCGTGATGGAGTTCGAGGACGAATTCGACATCAACATCCCCGACGAGGACGCGGAGAAGATCCAGACCGTCGGCGACGCGATCGACTACATCAAGAAGCGCGTCGGTTGATCGGCCGGCCGCAAGCTGGACGAGCCTGAACCATGACCCGCAGACGTGTCGTAGTGACCGGACTGGGCGGCCTGACGTCGCTCGGTGTCGGGTTCGACAAGACCTGGGAAGGCCTGGTGTCGGGAAAGAGCGGAATCGCGCCGATCCAACGGTTCGATGTCTCCGCGTTCCCGGTGCGCTTCGCCGGCCTCGTCAACGAGTACGAGGCCGAGAAGTTCTTCCCCAAGGTCGAGTCGAAGAAACTCGACCTGTTCACGCAGTACGCGGTCGTAGCCGCGGACGAAGCGATCAAGGACTCGGGGGTCGACCTCGAAGCCTGCAATCGTGACCGTGTGGGATGCGTGCTCGGTTCGGGCATCGGTGGCATCAACGAGCTCGAAGCGACGCACACGACCTACATGGAGCGTGGGCCGGATCGCATTTCGCCTCACTTCATCCCGAAGCTGATGGTGAACGCGATGTCCGGGGTGATCTCGATCCGGCACGGCCTGCGGGGCACCAACTTCGTCACCGGCTCGGCGTGCGCGTCGGCCGGACACGCGATCGCGATGGCTCTGCGCGCGATCCAGTACGACGAAGCCGACATGATCGTCAGCGGTGGCTCGGAGACGGCGGTGACGCCGCTCGGACTCGGCGGCTTCTGCGCGTTGCGCGCGTTGTCGACGCGCAACGACGATCCTCAAGCGGCGAGCCGACCGTTCGACAAGGATCGCGACGGCTTCGTCATGGGTGAAGGCGCGGCGATCGTCGTGCTCGAGGAACTCGAGCACGCGAAGAAGCGCGGAGCCCGCATCTACGCCGAGTTCCTCGGATTCGGTTCGACCGCGGACGCGCACCACATCACGGCGCCGAAGGAAGACGGAGCCGGTCCGTCGCGGGCCATGCTCACGGCGTTGCGTGACGGCGGCGTGAGCCCCGATCAAGTCTCGTACATCAACGCGCACGGGACGTCGACGCACTACAACGACGCGATCGAAACGACGGCGATCAAGCGCACGTTCGGTGATCATGCGCGCAAGCTCGCGATCTCCTCGACGAAGTCGATGATCGGGCACTTGCTCGGCGCATCGGCCGCGGTCGAGTTCGCCGTGACCGCGCTCAGCATCCACAAGAACGTCGTCCACCCGACGCGGAACCTGACCAACCCCGATCCGAGCTGTGACCTCGACTACGTGCCGGGTGCGGCTCGCGATTTGAACGTGCGGTACGCGCTGTCGAACTCGCTCGGCTTCGGCGGCCACAACGTGTCGCTGTTGCTCGGCAAGCAACCCTGAGGCGCTCGGCGCCGATGGTCGCGCTCGCGTTCGACGGACGGACTGCCCGCGTGATCGAGCGCGCTGCGACGGCGCGCCGCCACGGTGAGGCGCGTCTACGACCTCGGTTGTGTGGCATTTGCAACACCGACCTCGAGCTCGCGCGCGGCTACATGGGCTTTCGCGGGGTCCTCGGCCACGAATTCGTCGCCGATGTGATCGAGGCGGATGACGCGCGCTGGATCGGCCAGCGAGTCGTCGGCGGGATCAACTGCGGTTGCGGTACGTGTTCACGCTGTCGAGCGGGGCAGGAGCGGCACTGCGCGCAGCGAACCGTGCTCGGCATCCTCGGGCGCGATGGCGCGCTGGCGTCGACGTTCGACTTGCCCGAGCGGAACCTCGTCGCGGTGCCGGACACGGTGTCCGACGAAGCCGCCGTGTTCGCCGAACCGTTGGCGGCGGCGTTGCGCGTGGTCGAGCAACTGGACTCCCTTCACGTCGACTGGTCGACCGCGCGCGTCGCGGTCCAAGGCGACGGCAAACTCGGTTTGCTGTGCGCCCTCGTGCTCGCCGATCACGCGCGCGGCGTCGGGTTGTTCGGACGCCATCCCGGCCGCGTGCCGTTGCCGTCGCACGTCACCGAACTGCCCGCGAGCGACGCCAGCGAGCGCGGTTTCGACGTGATCGTCGAGGCGACCGGCAAGCCGGAGGGCCTGGAGCAAGCGCTTTCTCGCGTGGCGCCGCTCGGTAGCGTGGTGCTCAAGACGACCTGCGCGGGCAAGCAAGAACTCCCGCTCGCGCCGATCGTCGTCGACGAGGTGCGGGTGATCGGTTCGCGCTGCGGCGATCTCGCCGCGGCCGTGGCATGGCTCGAGCGTGCGCGGCTCCCGATCCGTGAACTCGTCTCGTCTCGGTTCGCGTTGGCCGAAGGTGAGCATGCGCTCGCCCAGGCCGCGCGATCCGGTGTGTTGAAGGTCCTCGTGGAAGGAGGCGCGACTCCGTGAGTCCGTCGTTGTCCGAGTTACGCAAGCCGTTCGAATCCGCTGGCCAGGGGCACGTGTTCCGCCAGGCCGAGACCCTGGACGCCGTCGCGCAAGCGCGCTTCGCCGAACAACTGGCGAGCATCGACCTGAAACTGCTGAAGCGGCTCGTCGACGAGATGAAGCACGACCGTCCGGTCACGGCGCTCGAACTCGATCGCGTCGAGCCGGCGCCCTTCCTCGCGCTGCCGGTCGGCCCTGGCGGACGTCGGCGCGAGAAGCGCGCCGCACAAGCCGGCGTCGAGGCGCTCTCGGCGGGCAAGGTCGCGGCGATGGTCGTGGCGGGCGGTCAGGGCTCGCGCTTGGGATTCGACGGCCCGAAAGGCTGTTTCCCGATCGGCCCGGTCAGCGGCTGTTCGCTGTTCGAATGGCATTTCCAGAAGGTCGTGGCGGCGCGCCGTCGGTTCGGCGCTGCGATTCCGATGCTCGTGCTGACGAGCCCGGCCAATCACGCGCAGACGCTCGAGTCCTTGCGTGCGCAGCGCTGGTTCGGGATGCCGGAGCACGACGTCCTGGTGTTCCCGCAGGGCATGTTGCCGGCCGTCGACTTCGAGGGGCGACTGCTGCTCGAGAGCCCCGGTTCGTTGTTCCGATCCCCCGACGGACACGGCGGCGCGTTGCTCGCGCTCGCGCGTGAAGGGATCCTCGACGAACTCACGCGGCGCGGCATCGAGAACATCTTCTACTTCCAGGTCGACAACCCGTTGGTGAAGGTGCTCGACGCGACCTTCCTCGGTCATCACCGTCTGGCCGAGTCGGAGATGTCGAGCAAGATGGTCTTGAAGCGCGATCCGAAGGAAAAGGTCGGCGTGTTCGCGCGCGCCGGTCGGCGCATCGGGATCGTCGAATACAGCGACCTGCCCGAAGATCTGGCTCAGGCCGTCGATCCGGATGGTTCCGTGCGATTCGGCGCCGGCAACATCGCGATCCACGTGATCGACGTCGCGTTCGCGCGGCGCGTGAACGAGGGAGGACTGCGGTTGCCGTATCACCGCGCCAAGAAGGCGATCCCGTGCCTCGACGCGAACGGCGTCGCGATCAAGCCGACGGCGCAGAACGGCGTGAAGTTCGAGACGTTCGTGTTCGACGCGCTGCCACTCGCGAAGCGAGCGTTGGTGGTCGAGACGAGTCGTGCCGAAGAGTTCTCGCCGGTGAAGAACGCCGAGGGCGACGACTCCGCGGCGACCGCGCGGCGCGACTTGCTCAATCTGTTCCGCTCGTGGTTGTCGGAGGCGGGATTCGCGGCCGGCGATGGGGCGGTGCTCGAGATCGCGCCGTCGTTCGCGCTGGATCGCGAAGAGTTCACGCAGAAGGTGACCGTCGATCGCGTTCTTTGCGACGGAACGCTCTGGGTGAAGTGAGGCTGCGCCGCGGCGCACGAACGGGAGCGGGCTCATGAGTCGGAGCAAGGCGCGAGTCGCGGTCTGCTGCGGCGGACCATCGTCGGAGCGCGAGATCAGCCTGTTGTCGGGACGCTCCGTGTTGGCCGCCTTGCGCGAGGCGGGGCACGTCGCGATCGGCGTCGAGATCGGGCGTGATGGTCGGTTCACGTTCGACGGCGGGCCCGCCGTCGAACTCGAGCGCGCGCTGCCGTTGCTGCGCTCGAGCGCGGACGTCGTGTTCCCCGCGCTGCACGGCGCGTTCGGCGAAGACGGCACGTTCCAGGGACTGCTCGAGTGCGCTGGCCTGCGCTACGTGGGTTCGGGCGTCGCGGCGGCCGCGCTGGCGATGGACAAGGACCTGACTCGGCGCATCGCGCAGTCGTACGGCATCAGGCTCGCCCCCGGCGTTGCGGCCCGCAACGTGCGCGACGCGCAGGCCGCGGCCCGCGTCGTCGACGGAGCCGCGCGGCTCGAGTTCCCCGCGTTCGTGAAACCGTCGCGTTCCGGCTCGAGCGTCGGCGTGACGCGCGTGGCCGACGCGGCAGCGCTGGAGCGCGCGGTCGCGGCAGCGCTCGAACACGACGACTGCATCGTCGTCGAGCAGGGCATCGCGGGCATCGAAGTCTCGTGCCCCGTGATCGGCGACGCCGGTGCTGGCGCGCGCGCATTGCCGGTCGTCGAGATCGTGCCGAAGGCTCACGAGTTCTTCGACTATCAGGCGAAGTACACGGCCGGACACAGCGACGAGATCTGCCCGGCCCGGATCGACGCCGCCGCGACGCGAGCGGTCCAACACGCGTCGTTGCTGCTCCACGATGCGTTCTGTTGTCGCTCGATGTCGCGCTCGGACTTCATCGTTCCCGCGCACGGCGACCCGGTGTTCCTCGAACTCAACATCCTTCCGGGCATGACGCCGCTCTCGTTGCTGCCGAAGTCCGCGGCGACGGCCGGGATGTCGTATCCGGAACTGTGTTCGCAGCTCGCGCAGGGCGCCTACGAACGGCCGTGGCGCAGCCAGTTCGCGGTCCCCGCGGCGAACGGTTGATGCAATCCGTGCGAGACCGTTCCATGGACGCGGACGGTCGCTATCCTCGCCTCCCCGGTCGAGCGGCCAGAGTGGCGGAATGGCAGACGCGGCGGATTCAAAATCCGTAGTCCCTTACGGGGCGTGGGGGTTCAAGTCCCCCCTCTGGCACCAATCCGATTCGACTGGTAGTGTGCCCGGCCTTTTGCGGCGGACGTGGGCCGTTAACTCAGCGGCTAGAGTGCCATCCTCACACGGTGGAAGTCAGTGGTTCAAATCCACTACGGCCCACCACGTCCGATCGAGCAGTGCGGCGAGCGCGGCGTGCCGCAATGCGCCACGGCACGCGACGCGCGAGACCCGCACGACGTAGGCCGACGATGCTCGGCCGCGCGGGGGCCCCTGGGGCCTGAAGAAACCACGACGACGATGGACGCACTCTCCGAGGGCAAGCTGCTCGCCGCTGGCTGTGTCAGCAGCGGCGTGATTCACGAAGTCGCGAATCTTCTGACCGTCATCGACGGGCAGATCCAGATCCGCGAGATGGGCGGGGTGAGTCCGCGGCCCGGTCGTGATCCCCTGACGTTGCTGCAGTCGCCCGCGCAGAAATGCCGCGACGTGGTCGACGCGTTCCGGGCTTGCTTCGCGTTCACCGAAGCCCTGCCGTACCCGACTCCGTGGGAGTCGGAAGTGCGTGCGATCGTGCCTCTGATCCACGTCCGATTGCGAGCGCGTCAGACGCAGATCGAGGTGCCCGACGGTTCGTCCCGCGCGACGATGCCCGGCGCGAGTGCGGGGCGCGTCCGCATCGCGATCTTGTGCGCTCTGTTGGGCATGCTCGAGCATGCGCGGCACAAGGACCGCTACCCGACGCGCCTCCGCATGCGGCTGAACGGCGGCCTTCCGCCGGGCGTCGTGTTCGAGATGGTCCTCTCCGGGTTCGTTCCGGCCCCTGCCGGGGATACTCACGCCGAAGCCGGAAGTCGGATGGTCGAAGTTGCCGAAAGGGTCCTGGCTGGGACCGTGTACACCCTGCGCTTGTCCCAGGTCGACGGCGAAGCGACGATCGCGTTCGTCGCGGCTGCCGCAACGTCCTGACGCTCGCGTAGCATGCGACCGGCGCATGGTGAGGATTGCCGCGCGCCCGTTTCGCTGGAGGAGACGCTCGTGAACTGGATTCGAAGCGCGATCGTCGTCGGGATCTGTGCGTCGCTGGTGTCGTGCTCGCGCGACTCCGGCCCGAAGCCCCTCACCGGGGATCGGAAGTTCACGCTGGTCCACAGCGAGAGCAACCTCGGCAACATCGAGCCGTGCTCATGCAACAACCGCACGGTCGGCGGCTTCCCGCGACGTGCGACCTTGCTGAAGGAACTGCGCCGTGACAACGCCGCGGTGCTCGTGCTCGACGCCGGCAACTCGTTGGTGTCCGAGCACATCGACAGCGCGCCGCTCGCACGCCAAGCCAAGGCGAAGGCCGAAGCGATCGCGCAGGCGTTCGTCCGCACCGGTCTCGACGCGATGGTGTTCGGCGACCTCGAACTGAAGCTCGGCAGTCAGTACTTCCTCGACCTGGTCAAGGCGACGAACTTGCCGGTCATCGCGGCGAACGCGCGCGATCGCAAGACCGGCGACACGCTGTTCCCGCCGTACAAGATCGTCGACTTCGACGGGCTGCGCGTGGCCGTGCTCGGCCTGGTCGCGCAGGAACTGCACCCCCTGATCAGCGACATGAACGAGAAGGGCTCGCGGCAAGTCAAAGCGAACAGCAAGAAGCTCGTGAACATGGAGGAGTTGTTCGAGGATCGCCAGGTCAAGATCGACGATCCGATCGAAGCCGCGGCGACGTGGGTGCCGCGATTGCGCCAGCAGGCCCACTTCGTGGTCGTGTTGGCCCACCTGCCGCAGAAGGTCCAACAGGACCTGACCGCGAAGGTCGAGGGCATCGACTGCGTGGTCGGTACGCACGCGCCGATCGCGCAGCGCGCGACGTACACGGTCCAAGGCAGCACGCTGGTGCTGACGTCGCCGATCAACGGCACGAACATCGGCGTGGTCGACTTCCAAGTGAAGAACGGGGATCTGCTGTTCTCCGACCGCACTCCGCTCGAACGCGCGCGCGAGTTGATCCCGACGCAGCGGAAGTTCCTCGAGGACATCGTCAAGCAATTCGGGACCGACGACGTCGACGTGGTGCGGTCGCGCAGCCCTGAACTCGCGACGCGTCTGGAGAAGCTGAAGCTGTACCTCGCCGAACAGGAGGGACTGATCACGACCTCCGCGGGCGACACGTCTTCGTACTTCATCCAGCGCAGCGTGAGCCTCGACGGACGAGCGCACGCCGATGATCCCGAGATGCACGAGTTCGTGCGCGGCTATCGCCGCGGTCTGACGAGGGTCTACGCCGGGCAGGCGTTCAAACCCAGCTTGTCGATCCAGCGCAAGCCGAACGAGCCGTTCTACGTGAAGGCGGAAGCCTGCGTCGGGTGTCACGTCGCGCAGGCCGAGTTCTGGCGCAACACGCCGCACGGGCACGCTTGGGACACGATGATCCGCGAGGAGGCGACGCAGGACGTCGAGTGCATCGGCTGTCACACCGTCGCTTGGCTCGGACCGAACGGGTTCGATCGACCCGACCAGGTCGCGGGCCATGAGAACGTCCAGTGCGAGAACTGCCACGGACCGGGCAGTGCGCACGCTCGCGGCTCGGGGTTCATCGATCCCGGGACGATCATCGGCATCGCCGACGAAATGAAGTGCGAGGATTGCCACAACAGCCAGCACTCGCCGGGATTCCGCCGTGACACGTACGTGCCGCGGGCCTCGTGCCCACCGATCGACCCGAACGAAGCCGTGATCCGTGGCGTCTACGGACGCGTCGCCGGTGAACTCACCGAACGCATCGGCACCGATTCGTCGAAGCCGCAGCCGTACGTCGCGTTGCTCGACGTCTACAACCGCCTGGGCCAGCCGGAGCGCGCGATCGAGGTCGCGGAGCGGGGACTGTCGTTGTTCCCGGAGGCGCTGCGCTTGCGCGTCGGTAAGGCGCGCGCGCTCGACGCGGCGGGCCGGTCCGAAGAGGCGCTCGAGTTGTTGGCGGAACTCCAAGACGAGGAGACCGCGGCCAACGCGGCTCCTGCCGCCGGTGGAACGCAGCCAGTGACTCCGCCGACGGGCGATGCGGGCAAGGTCAGGAAGCGGCCGGGCGACGCCAAGTTGATGCTCATCCTGCGGGAATCGATCGAGATCTTGCTGCACGCGCGAGCCGTGGAATCGCGCAATGCCGAGGCCGCGCTCGAACTCGCCGACTGGTGCATCGAGGAATTCGGGGCGCGCGAGCCCGCGTACTTCCGCCAGAAGGCCGAGGCCCTGCGAGTGCTCGGTCGCATCGACGACGCGATCGCGGTGCTGCAAGGCGCCCAGGAGACGCGCGATCGTCTGGCCCACCAGTTCGAGCAGATGCTCGGCGACCTGCGCGCCGAACGCGAGGGCATGCTCGACTACCTCGCGCCGCCGCCCATGGCGAGTCCGCCGACGCCGAACTGACGGCGACGGAACGGTCGACGCCTCGCGAACGCGGTCATTTCGTCTCGGAGGGTGGCGACGGGATCGTCGCGCTGCCCGGCTCGAGGAACGCACGGAAGTCTTCGCGGACCGAAGCCGGGAACAAGGGCTCGACGTGCTTCACCAAAGCTTCGGTGAAGCGCGCGGCTTCGCTCTTCTTGACCGCGGCTTTCGCAGACCCGAATCCGGGCAAGTGCGACAACGCGAGCACGGCGAACGCGACCAGGAGCAAGCCCTTGGTCGCCCCGATCACGGCGCCGAACAGACGGTCGTAGCTCTGCAGTTGCAGGCGCTTCAGGCCCTTCTGGAACAACCGCAGCACGAACCAACAGACGATCAGCACCGCGCCGACGATCAGGAAGTACGCGACCACCGAATCGAGCGGCGGCTGCAGTCCGTTCATGGACTCGCGCAGGTGCGGAGCGAGATCGCCTTCGTAGCGCCGACCGAGCCAGAGCCCACCGATCCAGGCGCACAAGCGCAGCAGCTCGCGGACGAATCCGCGTGCGATGCCGAGCACGACGAACCACGCGACGATCACGATCGCGCACCAGTCGACGCCGGTGAGTTGATCGAGGCGCGGCAGGGCCAGGGTCGACTCGGCGACCAGGAGCAGTGCAGTGGTCATCGGGTCGAGCTCACAACGAAGTTTGGAAGCCGGGTGCCGGGCCGTCGGGGGAGAACAGCGTGCGCTGACGGCCCTGGCTGGCGGTGAGCACGCGATCGAGCGCGTCGAACAGGGTCGACAGCAGGACGGGCTTCGCCAACACCTCGACGTCGCCGCGTTGCGCGAGAGCCTGGAGGTCCTCGTTCAACATGTCGCCGGTCAGGAACACGATGCGCTCGGCGAGTTGTGCGTCGATGCCTTTCACCTCCTCACGGAATTCGAGGCCGTTCAGGCCCGGCCGATGGAGGTCCGAGACGATGGCGTCGACGCCGTGCGTGCGGAGGAAGCGCAGAGCCGGCTCGCTGCGGTCGAACGGGTGGACGTGGTTGTCGTGCCGCTCGAGCGCTTCGACCATCATCGCGCGGAACACCGGATCGTCTTCGACGACGACGAACCGACGGCCGCGGATGCGGACGCGACGTCGTTGCGGTGCATCCACGGGTGCGTCGATGACCTCGTCGTCGCTGGCGCCGAACGTCAGTTGGAACGCAGCGCCCGGGCGGCCATCGTTCAGCAACGCGAGGGTCGCGCCGTAGTGCGCGAGCAAGTCCCGTGCGAGCGTGAGGCCGAGTCCTGTGCCCTGACCTTCGCCTTTGGTCGTGAAGAACGGTTCGAACACACGGTCGCGCAATTCCGCGGGGATTCCGGGGCCGGTGTCGCGCACGACCATGCTGACGAGCGGCCCGGCGCACTGTGCCTCGATGTCGATGCGTCCACCGCGGTCGGCCGCGTACATGGCGTGCTCGGCGTTCGTGATCAAGTTCACGAACACCTGCAACAGTTGGTGCGGGTCGCCGTTCACCGTCGGCAACTGCTCGGAGAGGTCGAGGTGCACCGACACGTTGTGCATGCGCAGATCGTGGCTCTTCAGTTCCAGCGCCTTGCGGATCACTTGGCCGAGGCGCACGCGTCCACGTGCGGGTTGCCGGCGACGTGCGAAGTCGAGCAAGTTGCGCACGATGCGACTGGCGCGCAGCGACTCGGAGTAGATCTTCTCGATGGATCCGCGCAGGTCGGGGTCGACGTCGCGCACGAGCAACAACTGCGAGTAGCCGATGATGCCGGACAGCGGGTTGTTGATCTCGTGGACGATGCTCGACACCAAGCGGCCGGCCGCCGCCAACTTGTTCAGGTGTACGCATTCCGCACGTGCGCGCTCGAGCGCAGTGTCATCGCGCAGCAGGATTCCCTGGGCAACGCCGGTCCCGAGTTGCACCGCGACGGGTGTCGGATGGAAGCGTCGTTCGCCACCCGTGGCGAGGCCACGCAGCGGAGCCGATCCTTCGATCGGTGGGAGGACGTGGTCGAGGCGCTGGCCGACGAGCTCGTGCGCCGGAACGGCCAGCATCTGAGCGACGCCCGAACCGGCACTCACGATCACGGTGCGTTCGTCGACGAACAGCAGCGGCATTTGTTCGCACAGCTGGCCGAGCACCGGATCGTCCATGCCGCCTCCCGCACGAGGTGCGATTGCGACCAACCCGCGTGGGTCGATCGGATCGAGGAGCCACTAGATCAGCGCCGGACCTCGCCGATGGCAAGCGCGAGCTGGCTCGACTCTTGCAAGGGACCGCACATCGAGGGCGGAGCGCAGTGCCGCTCCGCCGCTTGACAGCCTTTCGGCCCACGGTAGAAGGGCGCGTCCCACGTCCGGTCCTCGGATCGTTCGTGGGCAGGACACGCATGAAACGTAGACCGCCGCTGGTGGGCGGTGCGGTGTGTCCGCTCTCATCCACGCTCGAACCACCTTCGCGGAGCCAGCGTCCATGCCAGTCAGCTTCGAGTGTCCGTACTGCGGCGAGACGTTCAAGGAGACGGACGACATCGAGTACGTCCGTTCCTACAAGACGTGCCCGGAGTGCGACGCCACGTTCGACGAGGACGAGATCGAAGAGATGCTCCCGTCGGAAGAGGAGATGGGTGACGGCGACGAGGCCGCGGCCAGCACCGAAGAAGAAGACACCTTCGACGAAGAGTCGGACGACGAGTTCGACGACGAGTTCGGCGACGACGAAGACGACGACGCCGACGAGGAAGAGGATGACGACGAGGACGAGGACGAAGAAGATGACGACGATGACGACGATGACGACGATGACGACGGCCGGGGTGGCGGCGGCGACGACGACGATTACTGATCGCGTCGGCTCCGAAGCCTGCTGACCAGCGCGGTCGACCGAGCCCGGTCGACATCGTTCCGTTCCGAGCCACGGTCGGAATCCACGATCGGTTCCTACAATCCGCGCCTCGTCCGATCCGGACGACCGGCCACGAGGGACCGATCCATGGTGCATCCGAACGACCGCATCGAGACCTTGCTGGATGCGGCGGCGATCCAAGAACGCGTCGGCGCCCTCGGGCGACGCATCGAGGCCGACTACCGCGGCAAAGCGCTGACGGTGCTCGGTGTCTTGAAGGGCAGCGTGTTCTTCCTCGCCGATCTGCTGCGCCACGTGCAGATCCCGCTGCGGCTCGATTTCCTGCGCGCGTCGTCCTACGGCAATCGAACGGTGTCGAGCGGCATCGTGCAATTGTCGGCCGTCGAGGGCGCGTTCGAAGGTCGTCACGTCCTGATCGTCGACGACATCCTCGACTCGGGGCGCACGCTGCACACGATCCGCCGTGAGATCGAACTGCAGTTGCCGGCGTCGGTGAAGACGTGCGTGCTGGTCGACAAGAAGGTCGAGCGCGCCGTCGAACTCGAAGCGGACTACCGCGCGTTCGAGATCCCGAACGTGTTCATCGTCGGCTACGGGCTCGATTACGCCGAGCACTACCGCAACTTGCCCTACATCGCCGTGTTGTCGCCCGGCGAGGACGGCACGTGAACGCGCGCGCACCGCTCGCGATCTGCTCCGCGGTGCGCACTCCGTTCGCGCGCATGTTCGGCATGCTGCGCGGAATTCCCGCCGACGAACTCGCGCGCATCGTTCTGCGCGAGGCTCTGGCGCGCGCGGGCGCGAGCGGTGAAGAACTCGACGAGGTCATCGTCGGCTGTGCGGGGCCGCCGGTCGAGGCGATGAACCTCGCTCGCGTCGCGGCGTTGCGCGCTCAGATCCCACAGCGCGTGCCGGCCGTCACGGTGCATCGCAATTGCGCCTCGGGGCTGGAGGCGATCCATGCGGCGCTGTTGCGCGTGCGAGCCGACGAGGGCCACGCGTACCTCGTCGGTGGCGTCGAGTCGATGTCGGAAGCGCCGTTCCAACTCGATCCGGCCGGCATGCGCGCGATGGTCGAGGTGGCGCGTCAGCGCTCGACGCTCGGCAAACTGTCGGCGTTCTGGCGCGCGCGCTGGAGCACGTTGCTGCCGAAGCCGTCGCTGCGTGCCGCGCTGACCGACGCGATCAGCGGATTGCTGATGGGCGACACCGCCGAAGTGTTGGCCCGCGAGTTCGCCATCTCGCGCGAAGATCAAGACGCGTTCGCGGCGCGGAGCCAGGAGCGCGCACGGCAAGCCCGTGATTCCGGGTTCCTCGCCGGAGAGATCGTCCCGGTGGTCGGGCCAGCGCGCTCCGACAAGCCGTTCGCGGTGGACGACGGGATTCGCGACGACGCCACGGTCGAGAAGCTCGCGCGGCTGAAGCCCGTGTTCGATCGACGCTTCGGCACCGTCACTGTCGGCAACGCGTGCCAAGTCACGGACGGCGGGGCGGCGATGCTGGTGGCTTCGGAAGCCCAGGCGCAACGACGATCGTGGCCCGTGCTCGCCCATGTGCTCGACGTCGTTTCGGTCGGCTGCGATCCCCGGCGCATGGGACTCGGTCCGGCGGTCGCGATCCCGGCGTTGCTCGCCCGTCACGGCTTGCGCGCCGCGGACGTCGACCTGTTCGAGATCAACGAGGCGTTCGCGGTCCAAGTGCTCGCGTGCTTGCGGCAATGGGGCGATCAAGCTCCGGGCCCGGATCGACTGAACGTGAATGGCGGCGCGATCGCGCTCGGACATCCCGTCGGCGCGTCGGGCGTGCGCATCGTGCTCACGCTCGCGCGTGCGCTCCGGCAGCGCGGTCTGAAGCGCGGCATCGCGTCGTTGTGCGTCGGTGGTGGGCAAGGCGTGGCCGCGCTGGTCGAGATCCCGGAGGGAACGTGAACGCCGCGCGCTTCGACGTCGAAGGTCCGCTCGCGATCGTCACGTTCGACGTGCCGCAGCGCGAGGTCAACGTCTTCACCGAGGCAACGCTGGCCGCGCTCGTCGACACCATCGTCGCCGCATCGGATCGACCTGGTGTGCGCGCGCTCGTCGTGCGCAGCGCGAAGTCCGCGAACTTCTGCGCCGGTGCGGACGTCGAGTCGATCGCGTCGGTCACCAGTCAGACCGAAGGGCAGCGCTTGGCGCGCTTCGGCCAGCAGTGCTTCCAGCGTGTCGAGCGGCTCGGCAAGCCCGTGGTCGCTGCCGTTCATGGTGCCTGCGTCGGCGGCGGCCTCGAGTTCGCGCTGGCCTGCCACGGGTTGATCGTCTCGCACGATCCCAAGACGAAGCTCGGCTTGCCCGAGACGCAACTCGGCATCGTGCCCGGATTCGGCGGTACACAGCGGCTCCCGCATCGCGTCGGCGTTCCCGCCGCGCTGGACATGATCCTGACCGGGCGCATGGTGAAGGCGCGTTCGGCCGAGCGCATGGGTCTCGTCGACGACTGCGTCTGTCCGTTCAAGCTCGAACAGGAGGCGCGCCGCTACGCGCTCGAACTCGCCGAGGGCAAGCCGCGCCGCAACGCGAAGCGTCGCCGCGGGCTGATGCGCGTGCTCGGTCGAGTCGGATTCGTGCGCCGGTTCATACTGTCGCGGGCGAGGGCGGCCGTGAACGAACGCACCGCCGGCGTCTATCCCGCACCGTTGCGCGCCTTGGCCTTGGTGGATCTGGCGTTCAGCGCGGATCGTGACGCGGCGTTCCTCGCCGAAGCCACCGCGGTCGGCGATCTCCTCGCCGGCGACGTCGCGCATCGACTCGTCGATCTGTTCTTGTTGATGGAGCGCTTGAAGCGGCGCGGCGCCGAAGGTCGCGGCTTGCGAGCCGGCGATCTGGTCGGTGTGGTCGGCGCCGGCGTCATGGGCGCGGGCATCGCGAAGGCGTTCCTCGATCGCAGTGCGAGGGTTCGACTCATCGACGTCACGGCGGAAGCGCTCGCGCGCGGCGTGCGTTCGCTCGGTCAGCAGTCCAAGAAGGACGTCGCTCGACGCAAGCTGACGCCGCGTGAGGCGCAGGCGGTTCTCGATCGACTCGAGACCGACACCGAAATGCGGGGCCTCGAGTTCGCGGAAGTCGTCGTCGAAGCAGTTGCGGAGAAGCTCGAGATCAAGCGCCTCGTGTTCGCGAGGCTCGAGCGCGCGTGTGGCGCGAATGCATTGCTCGCGAGCAACACGTCGTCGTTGCCACTCGCGCAGATCGGCGCGGAACTCGGCTCGCGCGAACGCGTGGTCGGACTGCATTTCTTCAATCCGGTCGATCGCATGCCGCTGGTCGAAGTGGTGCGGGCGCCGACGACGTCGGAGGCTGCGGTCGTCGAGGCTTGTGCGTTGGTCCGTGATCTCGGCAAGTACCCGGTCTGCGTGAAGGACCATCCGGGCTTCGCCGTGAACCGCGTCCTCGCGCCCTACCTCGCCGAAGCGTTGCTGCTCGTCGAAGAGGGCGCGAGCCTCGACGCGATCGATGGGGCGATGCGTCGGCTCGGTTTCCCGATGGGGCCGCTCCGCGTGCTCGACACGGTCGGCCTCGACGTTGCGACGGCGGTAGCGGACTCGTTGAAGCCGACGCTCGGTAGCCGACTCGCGGAGCCGCGCATCGGTCGTGAGCTCGTCGCGATGGGGTATCTCGGCGACAAGAGCGCAGGTGGTTTCCGTGTGCGCCGCGGCAAGACGTCGGTCACGGCGCCGTGGCTCGGCGAGGCGTTGGCGCGTGCGCAATGCGTCGCGCGCACTCCGCCCCCCGGCGACGAGGAGATCCGCGACCGGCTGTGGTTCGCGTTGCTCGGCGAAGCGGCATTCGCCCTCGAGGACGGAATCTGCGACGAGCCTGCGCATCTCGACGCCGCATTGGTCCTCGGCGCCGGGTTCCCGGCGGCGCATGGAGGGGCAGCTCGAGCGATCGAGGCATTGGGACGTTCGACCGTGGTCGCACGGCTCGAAAACTTGCATCTGCGGTTCGCGCCGCGCTTCCAAGTCAGTGCGTGGCTGCGTCGCTGACGCGGCGATTCGTGCGATTCCGCTGCGGACCGGAATCGGGGTCGGTGCGTCCAAGTTGCAGGACGGACCAGGGTTGCGGCGCATGTCGGAGCCGAACTAGCATGCCGACACGAACCCCGGAATCGGTCGTTTGCCCGGAACGTGGACGTGGGCCAGAATGCCTGGATCGACGCCCCTCTTCGTGAAATGGAGTCCGCGATGAAGTCGTCTTGGGGAGCTCTTCCCGTGCTTTCGCTGATGTGGATGGCCCTAGGCGTAGCGCCGTTGGCCTCTGGGGCGATCATCGTCACCGGCTTCCCGGCCAAGATCCAGGACGCCGTCGACCTCGCGCTGTCGAATGCCGACCCCGCGGACATCATCCGAGTGCTTCCCGGGACCTACTCGGAACACGTCGTCATCGACTTCACCGGAACCAATCAGACGATCTTGAACCTCGAGGGCACCGGCAACGGCAACCACGTGATCACGGACGGGGTCGAAGTCGTCGATGCCCGGCTCGTCACGTTGTTCAACTTCACGGTCGACTCGAATCACGGCGACGGTGACGCGGCGATCTTCGTCGACAACACCGTCGGGTTCGCGGCGCTGTCGTGCCGAGGCGTCGCCGGTGACGACGGCGGTCTCGACGTCGAGGACACGTTCGAGATCATCGTCAGCAACTGCATCTTCTCGGGGATGAACGAATCGGTCGCGGCGGATTCGGGCTACGGCGTGCGGATCCGCGGTCGCACCGACCACGAAGTGAAGAACTCGACGTTCTCGAGCAACGAGTTCCGCGCGATCTGGATCGAGGCCGACCGTTCGCGAGTCCAGTCGTGCGTCGCGCAGCAAACCGGCCCGGGCGCGACGACCGACGCGGTGTTCGTGTCGGGATTCCAGAACCTCGTGCGCAAGTGCAAGATCCGCGACAACGACGGTGATGGCCTAGTGGTCTCGGGCGTGTGCGTCGTTCGCGACAACACGATCGAGGACAACCAGCGCGTCGGCATGCGGCTCGGGATCGATGGCGCGACGACGTTCAGTGGTGGGCAGGTCCGTAAGAACACGATCCGTGACAACGGTTCGGTCGGCTTGTTCGTCGACGACGATCAGATCGGCGCCGAGATCCGTGAGAACGGCATCCGCAACAACGAGTCGTGCGGCATCCAACTGCTCGGCGGCAATCACCTGCTTTACAAGAACAGCGTGCGCGAGACGAGCAACGGCGCGGTCGGCGGCCACGGCATCTTCATCGACGCGACGTCCGACGGGAACAACCTCGAGGGCAACAGCGTCCGCGACAACGCCGGACAGGGCATCCGCGTCGAGGGCGATCGCAACTACCTCACGTTCAACACCGCGAAGGGCAACGACGGCATCGACGAGGATCCGGCCGCATCGGGCAACGCCGGGCGCGGCAACAAGACCTCGGGTGGCACGAACGACTTCCCCTGAACCGACCACGATGCGCGGCCGACCCATCGTCGGCGTGGCGCGTCGCACGGAGTCCGCATGTCGAATCCGCTGAAAGGCCACGCGGTCATCGGACAATCCGGTGGGCCGACAGCCGTCATCAATCAGAGTCTCGTCGGCATCGTCGAGGAAGCACGCAAGCACGCGTGCATCGATGGAATCTACGGAGCGCTGCACGGCGTGCGTGGACTGCTCGACGATCGACTCGTCGACCTGCGTGCGGAGTCTGCGGCGACACTGGAACGAGTCGCGGGGACGCCGGCCTCTGCGCTCGGATCGGTACGCAAGAAGCCGACACGCGAGGAATGCGAACGCATCGCGAATCAATTGCGCGAGCGCGGAGTCCGCTACGTCTTCTACATCGGCGGGAACGACAGCGCCGAGACCGCGCACTTGTTGGCCGAACTCGGCCGTGGATCTGGGCACGAGTTGCGCGTGTTCCACGTGCCGAAGACGATCGACAACGACCTGCTCGTCACCGACCACTGTCCGGGCTTCGGTTCCGCGGCTCGATTCGTCGCCGCCGCGACGATCGGCGACAACCTCGACAACCGCAGCTTGCCCGGCGTCAAGATCAACGTGGTCATGGGGCGGCACGCGGGCTTCTTGACCGCGGCCACCGCGCTCGCGCGCGTCGAACCCGATGATGGTCCACATCTGATCTACCTGCCCGAGACGACGTTCGACGTCGAGCGATTCCTCGGTGACGTCGAGCGTGTGGTCGCGCGCTTGAAGCGCTGCGTGATCGCCGTGTCCGAAGGCATCCACGACGCGGACGGTCGCTTGATCGTCGAGGGGCGCGAGAAAGACTCGCACGGCAACGTGCAGTTGTCGGGCTCGGGCGCGCTCGGGGATCTGCTGGCGGATCACGTCAAGAAGCGCCTCGGCGAGTCCGCTCGCGTGCGCGCCGACACGTTCGGGTACTTGCAGCGTTCGTTCCCCGGCTTCGCATCCGAAGTCGACGCGAACGAGGCCAGGCGAGTCGGAGTGGACGCAGTGCGGGCAGCAGTGTCGTCCGAACACACGAGTGGATCGATCGCGCTGCGTAGGACGTCGAACGCGCCGTACGCGGTGGAGACGTTCGTGACGCCCCTGGCGTCGGTCGCGAAGAACACGAAGTCGTTCCCGGCCGAATGGATCGTGCCCGCCGGAAACGACGTCACGTCCGCGTGGCTCGAGTACGTGAGGCCACTGGTCGGGAAGTTGCCGGACGTCGCGCTACTCGCGCGGGTCCCGGTTCCGCCGCTGCGCTCGTGAGATTGCGTCGCCTCGCAAGACGGAGGCCGCCGGCTCTTCCACGGGCTCGCGTTCGTTCAACGCGGTGATTTGCGCCGCAGCATGGTGCCGAACACCTCGTCGGCGCACGGTTCGTAGTTCTGTTTGAAGTAGGCCGCGAGCAGCGGCAGGCGACGCTCGAGCGCGACTCCGTCGACGTGCATCGCGCCGAGGACTCGGCTCGCGAGCAAGTATCGCGGCTGCGTACGGTCGAGATCGGCGATGAACTGCGCCTGCATGGCCGGCGTCGCGGCGTACGCCGGGTACGCGTAGCGCGAGGCGATGGGGCGCTCGACGAAGTAGTACGCGGCTCCGGCGTTGCAGAAATCGGCGAACGGCTCGTTGGGGGGGAGGCGTTCGTCGAGCCACGACTTCAACGCGGTGAGGGTCTGCGCTTGGGCATCCGGGATCAGCACGTCGCGCATGCGCCGCATCGGCGCGTAGCTGAAGCCGCCGCCGGGAAGCTCGGGTTGGACTTCGGCGATGCGCGTCCACTGTCGAACGAGCGCATAGGCCGGTTCGAACGCCGTGAACAGGAACCCGACCAGCAAGCAGGCCGGCACCACACGCAAGGGACCGACGCGGGCGCGCCACGCGTCCTCGGCGAACATCAACAGCAACGGCCACAATAGGGCCGCTGCGTACGCGAAATGGCCGGCGTCCGAGCGTCCGAGCGCGGTGCGGTAGACCACCAGACCGAAGATGGCGAGCAGCAGCCGCTGGAGGTCGCGCGCGCTGAGCGCCCCGGCCAGTGAGCGGACGCCGATCGCCGCACACGCGCACACGAAGACCAAGGGAGCGAAGAATGCCGTGAACGTTCCATTGCCGAGGAACTGCTTGGGATCGCCGTCGGCCACCGAGGCGATCCACGCGCGCAACGACGGAAACGGCAGTCCCCAGACCGGGAGCTGCAAGGTCGCTTGCAGGATCGAATTGTCGACGAATGCGCGCAGCGCGCCTTGACCCGCAAGGTACGCGACGAACGGCGCGGCGCCGAGACTCGCACCGAAAACGAACGGCAGCGCGGCATGGGCGACCCCGCGCACGAAGGGAGTCCGCGCGCGTGCGATCCAAGCAGCGAGGCCGAAGAACAGCACTGCGGCGAAGCTCGTGTACACGCCGATGTCGAGCGACCAGAACACGCCCACACCGGCGGCACAGCCGGCGAAGGCGATGAGGCGGCGCGCGCGCCGACGGAGTTCGGGAGCGTCGAAGTCATGGGCGGCCTCGATCGCGCGCAGCAAGCACGCGATGGCGACGAACAGCGGAATGAAGCGGGGCTGCAGGTAAAGGCCACGCGTCGCGAACGCGAGCGCAACGGTCAACGCGAGATAGGGCGAGCGCAGCACCGGCAGCAGCATCCACAGGAATGCGGCGTGGGTGAGTCCGTACAGAGCATTCGTGACGACGCGGTCGGCCCAAAGCGTGTCGCCGACCCATTCCATCGTCCACGCGGCGCGCAGCGCGTTCTGGACCAGTCCGTGTTGCAAGTAGATGTCGCGGAACGGCGCCATTCCGTCCCGAGTCATCGCGCCGATCGTCAGCCACTCGCCGGAATGGAACAGGTCGAGCCCGCCATGGGCGCCGAAATGGAAGACCAGTGTGAGCACGAGCCATGGGGCGGCGACGTTCCAGGCGAAGTGCGAGGGCCCCGGCGGGGCGGTCTCGTGCGCCCCATCGTCCCGGCCGCGCCAGCGCCATGCCCACGCAAGCGACCAAACCAACGCGGCCGTGGCCAGGATCGCGCCGGCCGTTGCGGCTGCGTCCTCGCGGACGAACCGAACGGCCGCCAACGACACGAATGGACGCGCGAGCGCGAACGCGTGCCAGCCACGCGTCGGCGCCAGCGCGGCGCAGAGCCCGAACAGCGCGACGCCGGCGCAGACGAACGTGCCGCCGATGCGCGTGATGCTCTCGATCAACGGCGCGTCCGGAAGCGTGCGCGGACCAAGCGCAACGAACGCGATCGTGACGCACGCCGCGCCGAGCACCAGATCGGCGCCCGGCCCATTCAGTCGTTGGAACCAACCGCGCCCAGGCGATGCCGACGACGATTCCGTCGATCGGCGGGCGCCCGAGCGCCGGAGCCAGGCCTCGGCGGCGGCTCCGGCCGGACCGACTGCGGCGGCCGCGGCGATCGATGCCAATCCGAGGCTCGAAAGAACGTCGCTGCGAACGGCCCACGAGCCGGTCACGGCGATCGTGGCTGCTGCCCCGAACAGCCACCAAGACGAAGCGCCGAACGCGGTGGCAATCGCCGAGCGGGCGCGTACCGAGCGAGCCGCGAGCCGTGCGAATGCGGGGACCGCGATGGCTGCGAACGCGAACAGACGCGTGCCGAATCCCTTGTCGACGCGTTGATCGGAAAGCACGCCGACGACGTCGTGCGGAAGGTCGGGATCGAACATCGTCGTTCGCGTCGCGAGCCACCAGGAGCACGCGAGTCCGAACAGCGCAAGCGTCGCAATGAAAGCGACTTCAGACTGTCCGAAACGCTCGCGGCGAGCTGGTTTCAAAAGGTCCGATAATCCATGTTCTGTTGAGTGGAGGGGATTCGACGGTGTGGGCAGCCGTCGATCCGGCTTCGCGTCGTTCCGTCGGCCGTCGGCGTTCGCGTCTTCACGCACGCGTGGCGTACTCCAGCAAGGACTCGAACTGCTTGTGGAAGTCGTGCTCGGTCACGCCCGCGGGCGACTTGAAGAAGCACGCGAGCTGACGTTGGACGCCGCGTTCACCGCGCCGCTTCGCGGCGACCATGAAGCGCACCAGATCGAGAACGAGTGGCGCGGCCAGGATCGAATCGCAGCCCAGCCAGGTGAACGTCAGCATCATGCGATGGCCGAGGAAGCCCTCGAAATGCACCAAGTCGAATGCCGTCTTGTGATCGTGCAAGGACGGCACGAAGTCGATGCCGACGTGCGTGTGCAGCGGATACCCGAGGATGCCACTGACGACGCCATCCTTCGAGTGGACTTTCGATCGTCGGTGCTCGGGGTCGGCCAGGACCTCACCATCGCGATCGCCGAGCATGTTGTAGCCCTGCCACGACAGGACGCGCAGATTGCGATGCGCGAACATCGGCGCGAGCGCGGCTTTGACGAGCGTCTCGCCGGTCTTGCCGTCGGACCCGGCGATCGGCAAGCCCTCGGCTTGCGCGAGATCGACGATGCCCGGAAGCATCGCCGCGTTCGATGGTGTGAAGTTCACGAACGCGCAGCCGGTCCGCAGTGCCGCGATCGCGTAGAGCGAACTGGCGCGCACGGTCGACACGGAATCGCGGTCGATCGCGTCGAACAATGCGGCCGAGGTCGCCTGTGCCGCGTCCGCAGCGAGCGGAGGCTCCGTCGACGCAAGGTTGACGACGACGATGTCGTCGAGCGCGTGTTGCGTGCGGAAGCTGCGGAGGTCGCGTTCGAGACCTGCGAGTTGATCGCGTAGCGGCGTCGAAGTGTCCCCCGCCACGTTCGTCTGCGCTTGACGGACCGCCGGACCGCAGTTGGTCGCGATCCCGCGTCGGACGCGCGCGCCGAATGCGTCGAGTTCGCCGCGAAGGGTCTCGATCAAGGCCGGATCGAGGAAGCGCCCCACGCGCGCGAGCTCGAGCGCGTCATCCGCGAACGACATCGGAACTTCGAGGTCGTGGCCGCCGAACACGAGTTCGGGGAACTCGGGCAACGGGAGCTTCGCGAAGGGCGGCAACGTCGAGACGCAGCCCGTCGGCGGACACAAACCTCGGGCGATGGCGAGGGCGCCGACGACCGTCGTCGTCGCGACTCCGCCGCGGGCTCCGACGATCCAGATGCCGGTGCGCGTCACGGTTGCGTTCCATCCCCCGGTTCAGCCACGGCAGCGGGACGGGTTCGCGGTGATGCGACACCCCCGCCGGCGCGTCCGTCCGGCATTCGTTGGTGTCGAGGCCCTTGATTCGACACAACTGGTTGGTAGTAATCTGAAATCGAATACATTCCGTTGGGCCTTTTGGCGAGGAGAGCCATGTCGCGGAATGCCCTGGTCGAGACGTTGCGCAAGGCGACGCGCGAAGAGCGTGTCAGTGTTGAGTTTAGCGACGGAAAGAAGATCGAGGGAGCCATCCTCTTCAACGAGATGAAAGGCTGCGGCAAAGTCATCAACGTCGATGCGGAGATTTCGGTCGACTTCAGAATCGACCAAATCCGCTCGATTCGACTTTGAGCCAGCGCGAGTCGGTCCGCAGGAACTGCCGGGCCGACTCGACCGCTGACAGAACGTGAATCAACCCGCTTGATCCGCGTTCTCGGACTCACCAGGTGTTGCTCGGCGGCCGCTGCCGCCCGGCGCGCCCCGTGGGTCGGCCCCCCGCGAGCCGGCTTCGGTTCTTCGGCCCGATGCCCCACCACCCGTAGAGAATCTGCGGGGGATGGGGCATCGTCACGTCGGCGCCGAACGCGGCGACGGCGAGTCAATTCGGCGAAGCACTACTCGGTTCACAACCGGATGACCGTGGGTCGATGTCGCCGCTTCTGCCGATCGGGTCAGTGCCGGCTGTGAGGCCCGTCTGCATGGGCTCGTGACCATTCGCCTCCGGGGCATGTCGCGCCGACTCGAGAGCGTCGAGCTTCTCCAGCCGGCGATAGAGCGAGCGGCGGGTGACGCCGAGTCGTCGAGCCGCTTCGGCCTTGTTGCCGCTCGCGAGTCGCATCGCGTCGCGGATCGATCGTGCTTCGGCGTCGCCGAGCAGGTCTTGGAGTTGTGCGCGCGGCCGCGTGCCGCGCTCGCCGATCTCGGGCCGACGTTCTCGAGGCACTCGAACTGGAACGCCGATGGACCGAGGCTCTCCCCATCCGCTGTTGCCCACGCCTGCATCAGCTCCTGGCGGAGTTCGAGGACGTTGCCCGGCCACGAATGAGCCTTGAGCGCCTCGATCGCGTCGTGCGACAGCGGTGGCAGCGGACGCCTCGTGCGCAGGTGCAATTCGCGGTGGACCTGGCGCGCGAGGTCCTCGATGTCCGAGCGGCGCTCACGCAATGGCGGAACTCGCAGGATCGCGCCGCGCAGGCGCCAGTACAGGTCGTGTCGGAATTGCCCCATGCGCACCAACGCAGGAATGTCGCAATGGGTCGACGCGATCACGCGGAAGTCGGAGCGTCGGGTCTCGCTACTCCCGAGCGCGCGGTATTCGCCGCAGGACAGTGCGCGCAACAGCACGCCCTGCGCGTCGAGCGCCAAGTCGCTGATCTCGTCGAGGAACAGGGTGCCACCGTCGGCTCGATCGAGCAAACCCGACGCGGTCGCGACGGCTCCCGTGAACGCGCCACGCGCATGTCCGAACAGGCGCTGAGCGAACAGGCTCGCCGACAACGTCGCGCAACCCTCGGCGATGAACGGTCCGCGGGCGCGCGCCGAGTTGTGATGGAGAGCGCGCGCGACCGACTCCTTGCCGGTGCCGGTCTCCCCCACGATCAGGACGGCCACGTGACTGTCCGCCAATTTGCGCACGCGCTCGAACAAGGTGCGGAGTGCCGGCGACTCGCCGACCAGCCCGACGCGGACCGCGAAGGCCTCGTTCAACTGGTCGAACGCAGTGCGCTCGGAGTCGGCCGTACCGCCGTTGACCGGATTGGAATTCTCGAGCATGGATCTTCTTCCTCCACCGCGGCCGCCAACGTCCGGACGTCGCGTCGAACGCGCGATGCCCGTCACGACGCCGTAACGCGCGGTTACCGAACGGCGTCGGGGGTCGCCGTGCACTCCCGTCGCCGTCTCGCTCGAGCCGAGGTCGAGGAACGACGTGCGCGCGCTGACCAAGCGGGATGAGGCATCGGCGGAGCCGTTCTCACCGAGTTTTCGCTGCTTTTTGGGCCATTCGCCCGCGATCGGCGCGAATCAGCGCGGTGCGCGAACCGAATTCGAGTGTTGCTCAGCGGTCGGGCCGCGTTTGGAACGCGGCTTGCGAGTTGGCTCGTCGCCGTTAGGCTCGCGCGTCGTTCGCGGGTCCACGGATCTTGGACACGCCACATCAGGCGCATGGAGTTCGTCGATGAACAAATCACTGCTCGCCGTCGGCCTCGTCGGCGGTCTTCTGTTCGGGCTCGAGGGCTCGGCGTTCGCGCATGGCGGTCAGTACCGCGGTCCGGGTGACAGCGTCCCACCGACCGAGGGGCCTGGTCCCGGCACCGGTGGTCCGAACACGGGTGGTCCGGTCACGGGCGGCCCGGGTGGTCCAGTGACGCCGGGTGGCGGTCGTGGTCCCACGACCCCGGGCGGCGGTCCGGTCGTTCCGGGCGGTGGCGGTCCGCCGCGCGGTCCCGTGACCAGCGCCGGTGGCAAGAAGAACAAGCCGACCGAAGGCTTCGAGCAATGGCAGTTCTGGTGGGAGAACAACAAGGACCCCTACCTGAACCTGAAGGCGAGCCTCGCGGGTGGCGCCGTCAAGTCGGGTAGCGCGGGCTTCCTCGCGGGCATGGGCCGTCGCGAAGAGTCCGAGACCTCGAATCGCCCGTCGGCGAGCGAAGCTCAGCAGCAGATCGTCCCCGTGCTGAAGTCGATGCTGAAGGAGAAGGACGCCGACATCGTCGACTCGGCGGTGCTGGCACTCGGCCGCATCGTGAAGAGCGAATCGGCCGACACCGTCCTCGAAGACATCAAGGCCGTGCTCGGCAATTCGAACCCCACGGCGCAGCAAGCCGCGGTGCTCTCGCTCGGTGTGCTCGGCAGCACGTCGGCCATCCCCTCGCTGACCGACGTCCTCAACGACACGCCGGCCGGTCGCCAATTGCTGAACGAGAAGGGCTCGATCCAGGACCTACCGCGCTCGTTCGCGGCGATCGCTCTCGGCATGATCGGTGACAAGTCGACCATCCCGACGATCCTCGACGTGATCAAGAAGGAGAAGGACTCCGAGATCGACCTGAAGGGCAGTGCGATCCTCGCGCTCGGCCTGTTCAAGGAAGGTCGCCAGGACATCGTCAAGGAGCTGTCGGAACTGCTGAAGAACGACACCCTCGACCGCAACGTCCGCGCGCAGATCCCGATCGCGCTCGGCCGCCTCGAGGCCGACGCGATCCCGACAGTGCCGGCACTGCGCGAGATGATCCTCGCCAAGAAGACCGACAACCTGCTGGTCCAGTCCTGCGTCATCGCGCTCGGCCAGCTCGCCGCGCCCGAGGACAAGGAAGTCCAAAAGGTGCTGTTCGACCAGATCAAGGATGGCTCGGACGAGCAGTCGCGCCACTTCTCGTTCATCGCGCTCGCGCAGATCGGCGATCGCGCGATCAAGCAGAGTGTCGAAGGCAACGACGAGATGCTGAAGGGACTGAACAAGTTCCTGCTCAAGGAAGTGACGGATCCGGACACCAAGACGCATCAGCCGTGGGCCGGCATCGCGCTCGGGCTGCTCGGTCGTGCGTATCCGGACTCGGCGGAACAGCGCAGCCTGATCACGTCGAAGGTGCTCGACCAGTTCGAGAAGAGCAGCAACCCGTCGTACAAGTCGGCATTTGCGATCTCCCTCGGCTTGCTGAAGGCGAACGTCGCCGCCGAGACCATCTTCAAGGAGATGTCGAAGACGAACGACCGCAACCTCAAGGGCTACCTCGCCGTCTCGCTGGGCATGATGCGCCATCGCGAAGCGATCGAAACGCTGCGCGGCCTCGTGCTCGACGACGCCGACGACAAGATGCGCCTGCAGGTCGCGACGTCGCTCGGTCTCATGGGCGACTCGGGCGCCGTGGTGACGCTGCTGGACAGCCTGAAGAAGGCGTCCACGCTGAACGTCACGTCGTCGCTGGCTCGCGCGCTCGGTCTCATCGGCGATCGTCAGGCGGTTCAACCGCTCGTCTCGCTCGTCAACGACGCCAAGTCGCCGGGTCTCGCGCGCGCATTCGGTTGCGTCGCACTCGGCCTGCTGGCGGAGAAAACCGCGCTGTACTGGAACACGCCGTTGTCGGTGAACTCGAACTACCGCACGGTGATCCCAGCTCAGTACGAGATCCTCGACATCCTGTAAGGCCGCGAACGAACTCGATGAGTTCGACGTGGGAACGGGGTGCGTCGCGCGAGCGACGCACCCCGTTCGCGTTGCGCTGCGTCGGATCCGACGTGACGGGGGCGAACCGATCGACGTCGGGTCGGACTTCGATTCAGCGACTGACGCGAACGACGAAGCATGCGACGGCGAGCGCGACCGCGCATTCGATGGCGAGCCAGACGTCGAGCCTCGTGCGCAGCGGCGCGTAGGCCGCATAGCGCGCGCGCTCGGTGGCGAGCATGTCGAGATTGGACTGCGCGACGGCACGCGTCGCCGTGCTCGATGAACGCTCGAGCGCTTCTCGATACGAGCGCTCGGCTGCATCGGCATCGCGTCGTTCATGCGCGACGATGCCGAGCAAGAACCTCGCGTAGGCGTCCTGTTCGGCGCTCGCGTCACCCGTCGTCCAGACCAGTCGCAAGCGCTCCTCGGCTGCGCTGATTCGCATCTGTCGTATCAGCGCGCGAGCCTCGAGCAGCAGCGAGTCGACGTCGGATCGCGCTTGCGCCGGCGCAGCTCCCCCAGCGTTCGCGCAAAGCAGGAGCAACCCGCCGACGACCAAGCCGCGAATCGGAGTCATCGGGCACCTCGCCCGGCGGCGAGCAACGCGCGTGCGCGCAGCTCGAGGTCGTGCTCCATGATGCGTTCGACCGGCGAACGATCATCCGTGAGCACGACGTCGTCGGGACGCGTCGGCCAGGCGAACACTCCGCGAGCCTCGTCCGCCGCGCTTCGCGCTGGATGCAGACGCTCGGGCAGCGTGGTCGGCGGGAGCAACCACTGGTCGGTCGAACTCTCCATCGATCCGGCCAGCACGAAGTTGCGGCTCCCGAACACGGCCAGCGCCCCGACGTGAGTGAACTCCGCGCAAGCCGTCCTCGCGATCGCGCGCAAAGCGCCGTCGTCGGCCGAGAACGCCGACACGTTCGCGAGGAACAACCCGCCGGGAGCGAGGTGCTCGCGCACGGACGCGAAGAACTCGCGGGAGCACAGTTGGAACGGGACGTGGATCTGCTGCGCGTAGGCGTCGACGACGATGACGTCGTAGCGCACGTTCGTCCGATCGAGCACGCTGCGCGCGTCGACGTCGACGTGGATCGTGATGCGCGGATCGGGCGGGAGTTCGAAGTACGGTCCCGCCAGCTCCGCGACCACCGGGTCGAGTTCGACTCCATCGATGCGAAGGTCGCGGTGCTCACCGAACAACGCGAGCAATTGCCGCGCGACCGTCCCCGCGGCGAACCCGAGCACGAGAACCCGTGGACTCGGCGACGCGGTCAACGGGCGAGCGGACATCAGGCTCAGGCTGTCGTAGTAGGCGCCCCGAGTCATCACGTCGCCCGCATAGGCCAGGGAGTGGTACGAATCGAGCCCCTCGTTGAGGCACAACCGTGTCGCATCACGGGCGCGCTCGACGCGCACGTACTGGTACGCCGACTCGCGTTCGAGCACGACCGTGCCGTCGCCGGATTGCGGCTTCCATGGCGTCGGCGCAAAACTCGCGATCGCTGCGCCGAGGATCGATGCGACGGCCGCAGCCGCCAGACCGTGCCGCGCGCGGAGCGGCCACGCCGCCACGAACGCTGCGATCGCGAGCACCGCCGCGATGCCGAGACACGTGGCGCGGCTGCCGTAGGACGGGATCGTCCAATGCACCGGCGCAAACGTGCCGAGCAGGCCACCGAACGTCGACACGCTCGACAGCACGCCGGAGGAGCGTTCGACGCTCCACGTGCGCGCGGCTCCCTTGACGACGAACGGGAAGATCGTGCCGAGCACGAACAACGGCAGCCCTAGCGCGGCGATCGCCGTCACCAACGAGGCCTGACCCAGGATGCCCAAGGCCGCTTCGAGCGGCAGATCCGCCGGAACCGTGGACAATGCGAACGCGCGGGTCAGCAACGGCGCCAACGCCGCGGTCGCCGCGGCCGCGCCGAGCAATCCGCCGAGGACGAAGCGCGAGGGCCAACGCGCCGCCAATCGACCGCCCGCGAGGTTCCCGAGCGCGAGCGCCGCGAGCGCGACGCCGATCACTTTCGACCACACGTGGATCGACGCGCCGAACCACGGCATGAACAACCGCGCCGCCGTCAGCTCGAGGCCGAGCGCGGCGGCCCCGGTCAATCCAGCGATGAAGGCGCCCCGCAGCGGCCCCGGCAGATCGACTGCTGCGGATCGCGGCGGCGCGCCGTCCGACACCCGATTCACGGAGCGATCGTGATGTCGATGGCGTTCGTGTAGGACTCGCCGAAGTTGCCGTGCGCGGCGTTCATCCACAGTTCGACGGCCTTGTCGAGGCTGCGGGACTTGGTGCCCTCGAAGACGACCTTCGCGTCGTCCTTGCCGGCGACGACGTGGATGACCTTGATGGTCTTGCCCATGTCGACGAGTTCGTCGTTCAAATAGATGTGGAACCCGCGGACCGTGCTCGGGGTCGTCACGCGGATCTCGTTCGTGGCCGAATCGATCTCGGCGTCCATGCGCGCGAACTCACCAGGCTTGACGTCGACGTTGTCGACGCGGAACCAATAGGCGTTCACGCATGCGTCGCTGTCGGTGACCAGCGTGACCTTCTTCGGCGCGACGTCCTTCCGGGTGTCGGCGATGAACTTCGTCAGCGCTTCCTGCCCCGCCGCGTCGATGGCGCCGGTTGCGTCGACCTCGGCCGTGACGACGTTGGCGGTACCGCCGGCCTTCTTCATTTCCTCGGTGAAGCTCGACGCGATCTGCCCGGTATCTCCGGCAGCCTGCGCGAGACACAGCATCGGCAAGTAGCGCGCGGTGGCCAGCTTCGTCACCGTGGGAGCTGCCGACGGGTGACTCACGATCGCGCCCGCGAACAGGCCTGGGAAGAACGTGGCGTAATCGACGGCTGCGGGAGCCGACGCGCCCGATCCGAACACGATCACGCGCGCGCGATCGACCCACAACTTGGTCCAGGTCGGATTGAACGGGACGATCGAACGGATGTGACCGAGCGAGGAACTCCAGTCGACCGGATTGTCGACGTTCAGCGGGACCAGCACGATCGACTGCTCGGCGACCGTGGCGGGGATCGTCGCGGTCACCCACTTCTTCACCTCGTCCGCGCGCTTCAAGGGCGGATGCAGGACAAGCAGGATCGGCAACGGTTCGCCGGCCGCGTAGGACTTCGGCACGCGCAAGAGGTACTTCAGCTTCTCCTTGGTCTGCCCATCGTCGAACAGGAACTCCTGGTCGTAGTAGGCGTCCTTCTTCGGCGATGCGTCGGGTCGAACGGGGACCGCGAACAACAAGCGCATGTCCGCCGGACTCGCGAGCAAGGAGTCCACCTTCTTGCGCTTCGCCGCCTCCTCGAGCTTCTTCTTGAGGTCGGCGTAGTTGTTCGGGAGTTCCTTCAACGCCTTGGCGTCATGGAACTTGTCGAGGTAGGCCTGTTGGTACTTCGTCATCGCTTCGAGGATGGGCTTGCGATCGGCCTTCTCGAGCAAGGGCGTGCCGGCGCCGAATGCAACCGGCAGGACCAACGCGGAACCGACGAGCCAGACCAGAACGTTGCGATTCATCGCGGAACTCCCGCGCCGTTGGCGACGCGTTCGACAGGGCGTACTCGGCACACAACTCACGAATTGACCGAAGTCTAGGTCGCTGCAAAATCAGCGTCAACCGCCGCCTTCGGGCAGACTCAAACGCATCAGAGCTGCCCCCGACCGTACGCGCGAGGGGTCGCGACGCAGCACGTCGAGGAAGTTCTTTCGGGCTGCGTCGGTGTGCCCCGCGGCGAGGCGCAACATCCCGAGATTCTCGGTCGCGTCGATGTTGCCGAGTTCGGCCGCGGTCGAGAACGCCTCGGCGGCATCCTTGGCGCGGCCGGTGCCGGACAGCAGGAGGCCGTAGTCGTTCCAACCGGACGCGTCCTCGGGCCAACGCTCGAGCAGTTCGCGGTAGAGCGCCCCCCCTTCGTCGACCCGACCGAGGTTGCGGAGCGTCAATGCCAGGTTCGCAAGCGACACGCGCGAGCGTTCCTCCAAGCCGACGAGGACCTCGCACATGCGTCGCGCCGATTCCCAGTCGTTGCGCTCGACGAACACTCCCACCGACAAGTTCAGCAAGCTGTGGGCCCACGTCGCTTCGTCGCAGTCGGCTCGCGCCGCGTAGCACAGGTCGTCGACGTAGCCGCGATCGAACACGTTGGCGCGTCGCGCGGCTTCGGCTCGCCATGCGCGCAGGCTGCCGTTGTCCGGCTGCTCGGTGATCGCTTCGTTCAGGACGGCGGTCGCGGCCGCGGGGTCGCCGGCCTGGATCAGCATGCGGGCCAGCACGATCACGCTGCTCGGTGTGGCATGACGCTCGGTCACTTTGCGGAGCACCGCGAGCGCGAGGTCGGGCCGTGGTTCGAGGATCGCGGCTACATCGCCCGCGAACGCGTCGTCCACGCCAGGGTCGCTCGCCAAAGCCTCGAGTTCCTTGGCCCCGTCCGCGAGCGATCGTTGCGCGATGGCTCGCGCCCGATGGACCTTGATCTCGAAGCGGTCCGGCAAGCGAGCGAGCGCCGCGTCGAGGTCGACGAGCGCGGGATCGACCTGCCCGAGGCACGAACGCGCGAATCCACGGAGCGCGAGTGCATCCGCGGCCGCAGCGTCCTCCGTCAACACTTTGTCGAGGGCGTCGATGGCTTCGTCGAACTTGCCGCGTTGCACGAGGACGAAACCGAGGAACGTCCCGCCGCTCACGCGTCCGCTGGGCAAGTTGGCCGCACGGCTCGCCGCATCGGTCGCGTCGAACCACAACGCGTCCGTGATACCGCCGCCGGCCTCGCCTTCACCGATGCGCCGTAGCGCCTCGTAGTACGACGTGCGTGCGAGCAACAGGAGGTCGTCGGGGTCATCACCCGCCCCACGCGCCACCAACTGCGTCGCGGCGCCGAGCGCGCCCGGCACGTCGCCCGCCGCGAGCAGCGTCGCGACCCGCTCACGCAACTTCGCCGGTGTCGGCTCGTCGACAGGAACCGCGTATGCCGTCGCGCCGAGGAAGACCGACGCAACCACCCATCCGACCCATCCGGTCATGCGCGCGCTCCATGGATGTCATCCCGCACCCAGCGCGGTGCAGGCACCTGGCGTGCCGCGACGGAACGAGCTCGCTTCACGGCAGTTCCTGGGTTTCGACCATGCGGATCGTCCCGGTCTTCCAGTCCTCGACCAAGCGTTGAAGCAGCCTGCGATTGTTCACGAAGCCGATGTTCTGCGGCAGTTCGTCGAGTCGGAAGAAGCGCGCATCCAACGCGTCATCACCCGCTTGCAGCGATCCGCCGATCGCGTCGCAGACGTAGGTCACCAGGATCGCCCGCTTGCGCGGGTCGTCGCTGGTGTAGAGCACGTCGTAGAGCCCGCGGATCCGGATGACGACGCCGGTCTCCTCGAAGGTCTCGCGCACCGCGGTCTGCGCGGGCGATTCGTCGACCTCCTCGTAACCAGCCGGTAGCGTCCAGTGGCCGCGGAACGGCTCGATCGAGCGCCGGATCAACAGCACCTCGTCCCCGCGCAGCACGATCGCGGCCGCCGCGGCGGCAGGATTGGCGTACAGCACGAACGAGCACTCGGAGCACGCCAAGCGTTCCCGGTCGTGGGACCGCCGAGGCACGAGCGCAGCGGCACAGATCGGACAGAAACGAGCCTGCTGTTCCCACATACGGCGGATGATAGGCGAATGCGCGGGGTTCGAAAGCCGCGTGTGGGCGGCGGCGGCCGCGCGCTATCATTCCGCGCTTTCGCGACGACGTTTGGTCCCGATGCGCACGATCAGTCTCCTCGGCAGCACAGGCTCGGTCGGACGAAGCGCGATCGCCGTGCTCGACGAACTTCGGGACACGCACCGTGTCGTCTCCCTGGTCGCTCACACCAACACCGACCTGCTGCTGAAGCAGGCCGAACAGCTCCGCCCGGAAGTCGTCGGCGTGGTCGACGTCACCGCCGGCCGAGCGTGCGAGACCGCGTTGCGCGCATTCGGATGCCGCGTCATCGTCGGACCCGACGCGGCCGTCCAGGTGCTGCGCGAGCGGCGCCCGGACCTCGTGCTCGCCGCGATCACCGGCGCCGCGGGACTGCCTTCCAGTCTCGAAGCCGTGAAGCTCGGCGCGACGCTCGCCCTTGCGAACAAAGAAGCGCTGGTGATGGCCGGTTCGCCGGTCATGGCCTTGGCGAAGGCCAACTGCGCGAGCATCGTCCCGGTCGATTCCGAACACTCCGCGGTGTTCCAGTCGATCGGCGGTGAACCGATCGAGCGCGTCCGGCGCATCTTCCTCACGGCCTCCGGTGGTCCGTTCGCGGACCTTCCCGCCGCGGAGTTCGCGACCGTCACTCCGGAGCAGGCGCTGCGCCATCCGACCTGGCAGATGGGTCGCAAGATCACGATCGATTCGGCGTCGATGATGAACAAGGCGCTCGAGATCGTCGAAGCGCACTGGCTGTTCCAACTCGAGTCCGAGCGGATCGACGTGCTCGTGCACCGCCAGTCGATCGTGCATTCGATGGTCGAGTTCGTCGACGGTTCGATCCTCGCTCAGCTCGGTGTTCCGAGCATGACCGTGCCGATCCGCTACGCACTGTCGTACCCCTCGCGTTCGAACACGCGCGAGGGCTACTTCGATCTCGGCAAGTTCGCGAAGCTCACCTTCGAGGCTCCCGACCACACCCGCTTCCCCGCCTTGCGACTGGGACACGACGTGGCGCGGGCCGGAGGCCTCGCGGGCGCCGTGTTGAACGCGTCGAACGAGATCGCGGTCGAAGCGTTTTTGGCACGCAAGACTTCGTTCGATCGGATCCCGGCAGTCGCCGGAGCCGTGCTCGAGCGCATGACGAACGTGTCCCACCCGACCCTCGATCAGATCCTGGCCGCCGACGCGTGGGCCAGGGAGGAGACCCGCCGATGTCTGTCGATCTGATGAGTCTCGGCGTGTCGCTCGAAGCGATCGGCAACTCGTTGCTGGTCGCGTTCGGGATCGGCTTGGTCGTGTTCGTGCACGAACTCGGGCACTTCTTGTGCGCGCGCTTCGTCGGCGTCCACGTCGAAGTGTTCTCGCTCGGGTTCGGTCCACGCCTGTTCGGCTTCGTGCGCAACGGCATCGACTATCGCTTCTCCGCAGTGCCGGTCGGCGGCTACGTGAAGATGGCGGGCGACGTTCCGGGCGAGTGCACGGGACATCCCGAGGAGCTGCTGTCCCGCAGTGTCGGCGAGCGCGCGCTGATCTTTTCCGGCGGCGTGATCATGAACGTGATCTTCGGCCTGATCGCGTTCCCGATCGTGTTCTCAGCCGGCGTGCCGATGCTCGAGCCTCGGCTCGGAGGCGTGAATCCCGGCGGCCCGGCATGGAAGGCCGGACTCGCCGAAGGCGATCTGGTGCGGAGCGTCAACGGTCACGACGTCCTGAGCTTCGAAGACCTCGCGCTCGAAGTCGCACTCGGGGATCCGAACCGAACCATCGTGCGCATCGAGCGCAATGGCCAGGAACTCGACGTTCCGGTGGTGCCCGAATACAACGACGCCTACGGCCATCCGTCGATGCAGGCGTCCCAGCCGACGAATTACCGGATCCGCGTCGCACCCGAGGGACCTGCCGCGCAGGCTGGATTGAAGGACGGCGATCGTCTGGTGACGATCGACGGCAAGCCGGCCAGCGCCGAATCGCAGCGACGGCTCGAGTCCGTCGACGACAGCGGAGTCGTGCTCGAAGTCGAGCGCGACGGTCGCACGATCGCGGCGACCGTCGTTCCGCGCGCGGGCGATGGCTCGCGATACCTGCTCGGTCTCATGGCGCACGCGAACGCGGTCGTCGCCGTCCGTGGGCCGTTCAAGCGTGTCGACGCGCCGATCGCGGTCGGGGACGTCATCGAACGCGTCGACGGCACGCCGATCCGTTCCGATCTCGACTTGCTCGCGTTGCCCGCACGCTCGAACCGACTGGTGCGCGTCGTGCGCGAGGGCACTGCGTTCGAAGTTCCGATGCTCGCCGAGTTCGCCGCGGCGCTATCGTCCGACGTCGCGATCGGATTGTCGACTCGGTCGGTGGACGGCGGGATCCCGATTCGAGTGTCGCCACGGTCCGCGGCCGCAGAAGCCGGGCTGACCGATTCCGACCGCGTCGTCGCGATCGGCGGCAAATCGATCGGCCGCTGGGCCGACCTGCTCGACGCGATGCAAGACTCCGAAGGCGCCGCCGTGCGTGTCGAGGTGATTGCCGCCGACGGAACTTCGCGTGCGGTGTCGATCTCTCCGCGGCTGGAACCGATCCGTGACTTCGGGCTCGAGTTGGACCGTTCGTACGTCGAACGCCGTTTCGCTCCGGGCGCAGCGTTCGTCGCAGGACTCCATGCCGCCCGCAACCTCGCGCGGCAGTTCTATCTGACGTTGCGCAAGATGGTCGCGCGCGAGGTCTCGACCGAGAAGAACCTCGGCGGAATCGTGGCGATCAGTGCGGTTTCGTACCACTACGCGCAACGCGGCGTCAGCACGCTGTTCTATTTCCTCGCGCTGCTGTCGGTCCACCTCGCGTTCATCAACATCCTGCCGATCCCGTTGTTCGACGGCGCGCAGTTGTTGTTCCTCGCGATCGAGAAGATCAAGGGCTCGCCGGTGAACGACCGCATCATGGGCTACGCGCAAGTCGTCGGCCTCGTGTTCGTGCTCTCGTTGCTCGTGTACGTGACCTACAACGACATCCAACGGTTGCTGTCCTGAGTCGCATTCGAGCGCACTTCCAACTCGCGCGTGCGTCGCTCGCGTTGTCGCCGCTCGCGGACGTGCTGGCCGGCGGTGCGACCGCCATCGCCGCGGGCAGACCTGCGGACTCGAGCGCGCTCGGGTTCGCTGCGCTCGCCGGCACCGGTTGCTTCGTGTTCGGGATGACGCTGAACGACCTCGTCGATCGCGCGAAGGACACGATCCACAGTCCGCAGCGACCGCTTCCGTCCGGTCGCGCGTCCGTCGGGGCAGCGCGCGCGCAGGCCGGCATCGCGGCGGTACTCGCGCTCGGATCCGCGGCCTTCGTTTCGCCGGCGGCCGCGGTCTGCGTCGCCACGATGCTCGCGTGCATCGTGGCCTACGACGTGATCCCCGGCCACGGCGGTGCGTTCGGCGTGTTGCTACTCGGGGCGATCCGCGGTCTCGACCTCGCGCTGGGAGGTTTTGCGCTCGGCGCCGGGACCCCCACGTACATCGCGGCGCTCGGCTACGCGTTGTTCATCGGAGCGATCGCGGGGTTCGCGCGCATGGAGGATGGAGAGGTCGCGTTCGATCGCTCTCGCGTGCTGCGCGCGACCGGGTTGCTCGCGTTCGCTTCGTTCGCGACGCCGATGACCCTCGAGCTGCTCGGCGCGGCGAAGGACCGGCGCTGCCTGCTGCTCGGTTTGGTACTGGCCCTGGCAGGTATCGCGCGTTGGTGGAGCGTCGCTGGGCCGTTGGTCTTCGGACGGCGCGTCGATCCGAGCCAGTTGCGGCGCTGCGTCGGGATCGGGCTGTCCGGCCTGTTCGCGTTCGATGCCGCCATCGCGTTCACCTGCGGCGTTCCAGCGTTCGGAATCGGCATCGTCGTCGCGTTCGCGTTGGCCCAGGTGTTCGTCCGTGCGTTGCCGCCGTCGTGAGCGGCTTGCGGCCTCACACGCGCGCCGCTCAAATGCCGCGCATGCGTGAGCGGTCGCAACGGAATTGGCGCGACGTCTTGTCGACTCGACTCGTCGAGTCGATCGCGATCTGCGTGCTCGCGTTCATCGCGGTGCGCGTGGTCGAGCCGCAGAGCGTCGGCCGTCGCATCGCGCAGCGTGAGGCCAAAGTCATCGATGTGTTGGAGACGATCCACGCGGCGCAGCGCGCGACGTTCGCCGCCGATCAACGGTACGAGTGGCTGTCGAAGCTCGTCGACCGTGCGCCGCAAGACTCGGCGCTCGCCACGCTGCGTCGCGTATCCGACGTCCCGCGCGACGACGTGGAGTTGTTCGAAGTCGACGACTACTACGTGGTCGTCGCGCTCGACGACCCGGACACCAACTCGGGGCGCGACTTCGCTCCCACGCGCGCGCATGCTGCTCCGCTCGGCCGGCGCGAGTACCAGGCCTTCGCGTGGCCGGTCGATTACGCGGAGACCAGCGAGTGGGCCTTCTTCGTGTCGCCACGCGGCATGTTGATCGGCACGCGGAACGCGAACGGGCTGTTCGACGGCACGCAGGAGCCGTTCCCGCCGAACTCGCATCCGCTCCAAGAGATGATGCGCGCGCTGAAGGAGGGGGACGACGGGGAGTGGGTCATGTTCAAGGATCTCGGCGAGATCCTCGCGCCGAGCGAGTGAACTCGGCCGCGTTCCGCGAGTCCGCACTCCGCGGCGCCTCGCTCGCGCGAGCGGATCCGGTCGATCAGAGGTGACCCGCCGCCACACGCAGGATGTGTTGGCCCAGATCGCGATCCTCGATCTCGTCGGCGCGCTGGAGCAAGCGTTCGAACGTGTCGTCGGCACCGCAGGCTGGCAGTGTGTCGACGATCGCGATCCTGACTTCGAGAGGCACCGTTCCGTCCACGAGCAAGTCGAGTAGCTCCTCGAGGCACTCGGTCTCCGGGATCCCACGGATCGCGTCGAGTGCCCGGAGCTGCACGAGCAGCGGCGCACGGTCGCGGACGAACTGCAGCAATCGAGCTTCGTGACCCTTGCCGATCTTGCCGATCAGTTGCGCGGCGCGGAACGACAGCGGTACGCCGTCGGCGTCGCGGGGTTCGTCGACGTCGGCACCGCGGATCGCGTCGAGGAGTGGTTCGATGTCGGCGTTCTCGCCGAGGTTCGACATCCCGATCAGCAAGAGTGCACGCGTCGTGGTGTCGGTGACGCGCGCCCACCGCTCGCGGATCGCGCCGGCCGCCCGCGGATCTTCGAACAAGTGCGTGGTCAGTTCCAACGCATTGCTGAGGTTCAGACCGTCCGCCGCCTCGATCGCTTTCAGATATGGCTCGGCGACGTCCTTGCGACCGAGTGCGTAGAGACCGACCAGCGCAGCCTGGAGCACGCGCGCGTCCGGATCGCTCGCACCCTTCTCCAACAGCCGCGCCAAGGTGTCCTGCGGTGCTTCGGTCTTCGACAGCGCCATCTTGGCGAGGAGTTCGACCGCGTCCCGCCGCGTGTCGCCGAACGGGTTCATCAGCAACGGCTCGACCCACAGCGGGTCGACGAGTTCGCGCGGCGCCACTTGCAAGAACGCGATTCCCATTGCTTGGTCGTTCGGATTCGGACTGACGATGAGCTGTTTCAGGCGCTCGAGGGCCAGCAAGTCACCGAACCGGGCCAAGCCCTTCAGCGCGATCTTGCCGATGTCGCCGGGCTCGTCGACGTACTTGCGCAACGTCGGGATCGCAGTCGGGTCCTCGGCCGTCTCCGCGATGCGCGTGAGGACGTGCCGGATCCCGTCGTCAGGGTGCAAGTCGGCGTAGCGTTGCAGCGCTTGTATCGCCTCCTTCGCTTGCATCTCGCTCAGCGAGCGAATCGCCTCACGACGCACCGTTTCATCGGGGTCGGCGAGGAGCTGCTCGAGGCGTTGCGCTCCGCGCGCGGTGTCCATCACGAGCAGCGCGCGTGTCGCCTGCATGCGCACGTACGCCGATGACGCGAGCGCGGCTTCGAGCACCAGTTCTTCTGCTTCCGCCACCTCGAGGTTGCCGAGGCGCGTCAGGTGCTTCGCCGCCTGGATGGGATCCAACGCGTAGCGCTCGCGCACGAGATCGACGTAGCGACGTTGCTCGATCGCCGGCATGCGCTCGAGCGCGCGATCGACGGTCGGGTAGAGGTCTTGCGGGCCCCACTCGATGCGGTCGAACAAGCGCCGAACGCGATCCGTTTGGAAGCGTGCTCGCAGGACGTATTCGGGCGGCTCCGGAACGCTCAACGGATGCACGAACCGATAGTCGCCGCCGGGGTCCTGCAGCGTCGGAAGCGCATCTCCCGCGATCGGGGATTCGAAGGTACGCCGCGGCTTCAGCAGGATCAGACCAGCCAGGATGGCGAGCGCCACGACGGGATACGCGAGAGTGCGAACGGAGCTCACGAGTGCATCCAGAGGCCAGCAGCAGGCCAGCAGTTGGGCGACGGACCGAAACGGCGATCGCGCCGACGCGGGCTTTCTAGCGCTCCGCACGTGCGTCGTGACCTCGAATCCCGTCGCGCTCGTGTGCGGTCTTTTTTGCGTTTGACCCTCTGCACTGCGTTGCTAGGATCCCGCGCTCTTCTAGATGGCACCTGATATCGACTTACAGTCAGCCGGTTCAAGGAGTGCGTCCATGGCGCGTCGTGTCCGAGCCCTTCTCGCGCTCGCCCTCGTTTCTCTGCCGCTCGGCGGCTGCCACACCGATTCGGTGTACTGGTGGGGTAACCACATGAAGGGTTACTCCCAGGTCGTGCGCCGCGATGCGGAGCACGTCTATCGTTCGTTCGATCGTCACTTCATGAACTACGACTGGGACGATCCGTACATCGACTGAGGTCGAGTCCGTTGCGAGTTCGGTCGAGTCCCGAGTCGCTGGTGCGGCGTTCGTTCGCTGCCCCAGCGACTTGGCGTTTGACGCGTTCATCGTCGCGTTGGATCGGCGTCGGATCGGGAGGCAGTCGTGATCGAAACCTCGTTGCGTGAGCGCGTTCGAGTCGGTGCGGCCGTGTTGCTCGTCGGGATCGGCTGCGCCGGGTGCGGCGCGTTCGGTTCGCTGCGTGAGCACCAAGAGCAACTCGCCGCCGCGCGGGCGGAGATCCAAGCCAATCGCCTCGACGTGGCGGTGACCCACCTCGAGCGTGCGATCGCTGCGAATCCCGGCGATGCTCGCGGGCACCTGTTGCTCGCCGACGTTCAGCGACGGCTGAAGCACGACGACGAGTTCGATCGGAACGTGCGACGCGCCTTGCTCGTCGACCCCGGTTCTCCCGATGCCGTGCTCGCGAATGCTGGCCTGCTGGCCGAATCGGGCGACCTGCCGCGCGCGCTGGCCTTGCTCGACGGCGCGGCGGACCGCCATCCGAACCGCCCGGAAATCCACTGGGGGCGCGGGCTCCTCCTGCTGCGCGGCGGTGATCCACACTCCTTGCTCGAAGCGGCACTGCAGTTGGTCGAGTACGCGGACGCGACGCGCGAAGGCGATCTGCGCATCGGCGGCTTGCTGCTCGTCGCGATCGCACGCCAGCGCATCGACCCGATCGACCCGCAAGCTCTGACCGACTTCTGTGATGCCGCGAAGATCGAGCCCGACGTCGCCATGGGCGCGGGCGAAGAACTGGCGGGTGCGGGAGCCGACAAGGACCTGCTGACGCTGGCGGATCGGTGTGCGAGCTCGTCCGAACCGGACGCGAACGCGGCACTGGTCTCGGCGTACGTGACTCTTCGTGGCGGCAACGCCGATCGCGCCATCGCGATCGCCGACGGCGTCTTGTCGCGCCTGAAGACACAAGGCGCGATGGCCACCAGTCGCATCGCGCTCGATCTCGACGTGCTCGCTGCGCGGGCGCACCTCGAACTCGGCCAAGGTGGCGCGGCCGCCGCACGGCTCGCTGCGCAAGCTCGCGCACGGCCCGACCTCGATGGCCTGTGGCGCATGTACGCCGACGCGGCATTCGCGAGTCGCTCGGCCGACGTCATGAACCAGCTCAAGGCCGACCTCGCCGACGCGGCCGATCAGACCAAGGATCCCGCGCTGCTCGAGTTGTTCGCGCAGATCGCGCGCGCCGTCGAACAGGCGCTGCACCCGCGCTGATCAACGCGACGCGTTCGTCGACCCGAGGTGTGGAGGCAGCCCGAACGCGCGCTCGACGGCTCGAGCGAGCGAACTCGTGTCGTCGTCCGGGCCGCGCTCGACGCGCACGATCTCGCAAAAGCGCTTGAACCAGCGCTCCTGCTTGCGAACGAGCTGTCGCGTGTGGGTTTCGATCGCGCTACGCAGGGCGTCGACGTCCAGCCGATCCTGACCCAGTCGTTCCACGACCTCGCGATAGCCGATCGCGGTGGCCGCCTCGCCGCGCAAGAGCCCAGCCGCCTGCAACGCTCGCACTTCGTCGACGAGCCCGCGATCGAGCATGCGCGCTACGCGCTCGCGGATGCGGTCGTCGAGGACCGGTCGCGGCGCGGTCAGGTGCACGACATGGAAAGGGCCAGGCAACCGCGGCTTGGTGCCCGCCCGCTGTAGAACCGAGATCCGCTCGCCGGTCAACTCGTGGACCTCGAGCGCGCGACTGATGCGCTTGAGGTCCGTCGGCAGGATGCGAGCGGCGGCGTCGGGGTCGATTCCCACGAGGCGCGCGTACAACGCAGCGACTCCGGCCTGCTCCGCTTCGACCCGGTGCCGTTCGCGCACGACGGGATCGGCGGGCGGTCCTTCGAACAAGCCGCGCAACAACGCTTGCAGGTAGAGCGGAGTGCCGCCGAGGAACAGAGGTCGTCGCCCCGCCGCTCGGATCGCATCGACGGCCGCGGCGGCGTCGTCGATCCAGCGCCCCACCGAGAAGCGCTCGCGCGGATCGGCCACGCCGACGAGGTGCAGCACGATCCCGTCGGCTTCGGCGCCCGGCGCCGCCGCGCCGATCGACAGTCCGCGATACACCTTGACGCTGTCCATGCCGACGACGTCGAGGCCATGGGCTCGCGCCAAGGCGAAGCCGACGTCCTTCTTGCCCGCGGCCGTCGGCCCGGTCAGGACGTAGATCGACGCAGCGGCCGCGCTCACGACGTGGATTCGGCCCGCGGTTCCAGGACCGAACGCGCACAGCGTGAAGCGTCGAGCAGCGCTTTGCCACGCGCGTGGACTTCTTCCGGCGTGATGGCACGCAACAAGTGCAGGCTGTCGAACGGCGTCAGGTCACGCATGGAGGCCGAAGCGAATCCGAGAGCGACCGATTCGGTCGAGTTGAATTGGCCCGCGAACCGCCCCACCGACATGCGTCGGATGCGATCGAGGTCGGCGCGATCGGGGCCGTTGCGGGCGAACTCGTCCGCTGCCCGCAGCAATTCCTGTTCGAGTCGATCGGGGTCGTCGGTGTCTCCGCCGATCGCGGCGAAGCCGAAGTCGAACTCGCCGGAGTATTGGGCCGAGAACGACTCGTCGACGAGGCCCTGCGCGTAGAGCCGTTCGTAGGTCTTCGACGACCGCCCGAACAGTAACTCGAGCACGAGGTTCGTCGCGATCTCGCGACGCTCGACGGCGAGGCCTTCGCTCGAGAGCTCGTGCTCCTTGAACCCGAGCAGGAGCTTGCGGCGAGCGACGTCCATGTCGAGCGTCGCCGTGCGCGCGCGGATCGTGGCGTCGACGAACGGCTTGCGCCGGTGCGCGGTCCCGCCCCACGTGTCGCGTCGTTGCGCGAGATCCGCGTCGATCCGGGCCGTCGCGGCCTCCGGATCGATCGCGCCGACCAACGTCAGCACCATGTTCGCCGGCCGATAGAACGCGCGATGGCACGCGAACAACACTTCGGGATCGATGCGCGCGATCGACTCTTCGGTCCCCGCGATGTTGATGCGCACCGGATGCTCGCTGAACAGTGCCTGCAGCAATCCGAAGTAGATCCGCCACGACGGGTCGTCGTCGTACATGCGGATCTCCTGGCCGATGATGCCCTGCTCCTTCTTCACCAACTCCGGCGTGAAGTACGGCTCTTGCACGAAGTCGAGCAGCAGGTCGAGGCACTCGAGTTCCTGACTCGACGTCGAGAACAGGTACGACGTGTTCGTGAACGACGTGAACGCGTTGCTCATCGCGCCGAGCGCGGAGAACCGGTCGGACACGTCGCCGCGCTCGTCCTCGAACATCTTGTGCTCGAGGAAATGTGCGACGCCGTCGGGCACGTGCATCGGTGCGCCGGTCTTCGGATCGACGAACCGATCGTCGATCGAACCGTAGTTCGTCGTGAACACGCCGAACGTGCGCGAGAACCCGGGTTTCCGCACGACGACGACGCGCAGGCCGCTGTCGTGCGTGCCGGCGAGGACTTCTTCGCCGAGAGCGTTCTCAATCGGCTGCAGGTTCATGATCCTCGGTTCCCTTCAAGAAGTACGTCAGGTCTTCCTGCGGTAGCTGGGCCGCGCGGACGAGGTCGTCGTGCGTGAGGCTCTTCACCAGCGCTGCAGCTTCATCGACGTCGGCCAAGCGCCCGCCGATGCGCGCGGTGGCCGCGAACTCGATGGCTTGGAACGCCGAGTCGTTCACGCCGCGCAGTCCGTTCAAGATGCCGGCCCGCGCGATGTCGATGTCGCCTTGCGTGAAGTCGCCGCGTCGCATCGCGTCGACCTGCGCTTCCATGACTTCGCGCGCCTGCGCCACGTTGCGCGCCGCGATGCCGGCCGAGAGCGTCAACGCGCCCTTGAACCGATCGACCATCGAATGCGCGTAGTACGCGAGGCCGCGCTTCTCGCGCACTTCCTTGAACAGCTTCGACGTCGAGCCGCTGCCGAGCACGGAGCCGTAGAGCCCGAGCGCGTACTGATCCCGCAGCGGCACGGCGCGCGGGTCGAAGCGATAGCCGATCAGCAGTTTGCTCTGCGCGAGCGGCAGGTCTTCCTCGACGAGTCGGCGACCGCTCGCCGGGCGAACGACGTCCGCGTGAGGTCGAGTTCCATGCGCGTGTCGCGGCCAAGCCGACAGCGTCGCGCGCAACCGGTCGAGGTCGCGCGGCTCGAGCGCGCCGGCGACGAACACGTCCAACGGTGCGCTCGCCACGCGCTGGCGATGGAACGCGAGCACTTCGCGCGACGTCAACGTCGCGATGCGGGCCGGATCGCCCAATTCGAAGCGAGCGTAGGGCTCACCGCGGAACATCGCTTCGGTGTGGCGCTGCTGCGCGTACGCGATCTTGTCGTCGAGCACGCTCTCGATCGCGTGCACGAGGTTCTGCCGTTCCTGCTCGAACGCGTCGGCTGGGAACGCATCGTCCTTCGCGATCGGTTCGAACAGCGTTTCGCGCACCAGCTCGAGGGCGGCTTGCAGCAAGCCACCGTCCCGCGCGTCGAGGCCGAGTCGACGCGCCACGGCGTCGGCGAGCACTTCGACGCGGATCGTGCTCAGGTGCCGTTCGCCGAGCTTCGCCACGTCGATGCCCATCGACGCGCCGAACAACTCCTCCAAGCGCCGCGTGAACGCGCGCATGTCGGGCCACGACGTGGTGCCGCGCTTCAACAACCCGGTCAACAGCGCTCTCGCGCTGGTGTGGTCGTCGAGCACGTCGTGCAGCGTCAAGCGCAACGCCGCGGTCGTGAACTTGCGCGTCGACCAGTGGTACAGGTCGATGCCGTTGTCGAGGCGCTCGCCGCAAAAAACGCCGAGCCGTTGTTCCGCCATGGATCCTCCGCGGCGCGGAGACTAAATCGAACCGCACGATTCCGCCATGGCCGCCGCGGGACGCCTTGCACGGGGCGCCACGCGCGTCACGGTCGAGCCCTCGTCGGGATCGTCGACGACTCGGAGCACGGGGCGAGCGATGGCTCGACCCACTCCACGCGCCATCGGCACGTCGACTCGGTGAGCAAATCGCCGTGCTCGCTGTAGGCTCCGCCGCCCGCGAGTGCGCGGCGGCCGCCGCGCTGGACTCGCCCGTCAGTTCGCCCGCGTCCTTCGGAGGCAGCATGACCGCGACGTGGTTCTCGCAGTGGTTCCCGCGACGCAAGCCAGTGATCGGCGTCGTCCACCTCGGTCCGCTGCCGGGGTCGCCGCGTTTCGGTGGCGATCTCGACGCCGTGCTCGAGCGTGCGGCGGCCGACGCCGACGCCTACGTCAAGGGTGGAGCCGACGGCCTGCTGGTCGAGAACTTCGGCGATGCTCCGTTCTTCGCCACGCAAGTTCCCGCGATCACGGTGGCGGCGATGACGCGTGCGGCGGTCCTGGTCGTCTCGACCGCGCGCGGTCGGCCGGTCGGGGTCAACGTCCTGCGCAACGATGGCGCGTCGGCGGTCGCCGTGGCGACCGCGGCTGGCGCAGCGTTCGTGCGCGTGAACGTCTTGTCCGGCGTCTATGCGACCGATCAGGGCGTGATCGAGAGCGATGCCGCACGCGTGATGCGATTGCGCGCCGAACTGCGGAGTCCCGTGCGCGTGTTCGCCGACGTCAGCGTCAAGCACGCCACGCCGCTGCGCAACGAGACCCTCGAGCGCGAGATCGCGGATGTCCGAGATCGCGCGCTCGCCGACGCGATCCTCGTGACCGGGGCAGCCACCGGAGCCGCTCCCGACGTGAAAAGCGTTGCGCGCGCGAAGCTCTGCGCCGGCAGTGCGCCGGTCCTCGTCGCGAGCGGCGTCGCCCCGTCGACGCTGGCCGGGCTCGACGCCGCGGACGGTTTCATCGTCGGCACGGCGCTGAAGCGCGGCGGCAAGACCGACGCCGCCGTCGACAAGCAGCGCGTGGCGGCGTTGGTGCGGGCCGTCCGAGCGCTCTGATCGCTTACGCGGCAACCATGCAGGCCGCTGCGGCCGAAGGGGCCCGGCTCATGCAAGTCTCTTCGAGAGCATGATTTCTGCGAGCGGACGGCGTCCGTTCGCTGCGTATGATCCGCGCATCCGCCCTTCGGAATCGCACTGTGATGGACCAGGAACCGCTCCGGATCAACGAGCCGCTCATCGTGCCCGCGGCGCTCGATCCCGATGCCGTGAAGATCGTGCGCCGCCTGCGCCGCTACGGACACGAGGCCTATTTCGTGGGCGGTTGCGTCCGCGACCTCTCGCTCGGCCACGTCCCGAAGGACTTCGACATCGCGACCTCGGCGCGACCGCGCCAGATCAAGAGGCTGTTCCGCAACAGCCGCATCATCGGTCGGCGCTTCAAGCTCGTGCATGTGCAGTTCGGCTCGAAGGTGATCGAGGTCTCGACGTTTCGGCAGAAGCCGAAGCCCGGTCAAAGCGATCCCGACGAATCCTCTGCCGACAACGGCGCTGAGGACTTCGAACTCGAACACGGTCACGATCCGGATGCCGAGGTCGACGTCGGCGCGACGGATGCCGCGCGCGGCGAGGACGGCAACGGCAGTGGCGACGCCGAACCCGCTCTGAACGACGGCGACGATTCCGACGACGACGCTGGCGAAGGCGGATCGGACGAGGATCTCCTGATCCGCCGCAACAACGTGTTCGGGACCACTAAAGAAGACGCGTTGCGTCGCGACTTCACGATCAACGCGCTGTTCTACGACGTCGACGACAACGTGGTCATCGACTACGTCGGCGGCACGAAGGACCTCGAAGAGCGCGTCATCCGCACCATCGGCGATCCGCTGATCCGCTTCCCCGAGGATCCGGTCCGCATCCTGCGCGCGATCAAGTTCGCGGCGCGTTTGTCGTTCCACATCGATCCCGCCACGTACGAAGCCATGGTCCAATTCGCGCCGGACTTGCAAAAGTGTGCCGCGCCGCGATTGGCCGAAGAGCTGTTGAAGTTGCTTTCGTGCGGCGCTGCCGCCGCGGCGTTCGAACTGCTCGAGCGGACCGGCGTGCTCGGCGTGGTCTTGCCGCAACTCGCGGAGATGCTCGAGCGCGGCACCGTCGCCGACGAAGCCGGGCTCGACGTCCGAGCTCGACTGCTGCGCCGACTCGACGCGCTCGACCAGACCGATCGCGGGCGCCGCAGCTTCCAGAACGCCGTGTACCTGACCACGCTGTTCGCGGATCTCGTGCGCGAAGTCCTCGGCGCGGACGAACAGCGTGATCCGGGCGTCCTCATCGACGACGCGCTGCGACCGATCAGCCAGCGGATGTCGATCTCGCGACGCGACGCGTTCTTGATCAAGCAGATCGTCCTGGCGCAGTCGCGCCTGAAGAAGACGAAGAGCGGAAGTCGCCGTCGGCGCGTGAAGCCGACCGACTACGTTCGTCGTGACTACTTCGAACCGGCATTCGCCTTCCTGCGCATCGAGACCATCGCGTACGGGCTCGATGCCGCGCACGTGCGCCGCTGGGAAGACGTGCTCGATCAAGTCTTCGGTCGGCGCCGCCGTGATCGCGACGACGGCCGCCGTTTCGCAGCGGTCGCACACGATGCCGAGGACTCCGGTCCGGTCGAGGGCGACGGCGAAAGCGGCGAAGGCTCGGATGCCGAGGGCGCCGACGACGAGGCGAACGGCGACACCGACGGTGTCGAAGCCGAAACCGATGCTGGTGCGGACGACGCGGATTCCGCGGACGCACGCTCCGAGGATGCCTCCCATCGACTCGAGTCCGGCGCGCCCGGCGAGCATCGCGGCCGTCGCCGTCGACGCCGTCGTGGCGGGCGGAACCGCAATCGCAATCGCGAGGATCGTGGCCCGGTCGACGGTCCGAATGCGGGCGCTCCGCAAGACGGCGAGCGCGCACCGAGCGAAGACGGTGAAGCCGCGCCCGCGTCGGAGTTCGACGACGCCGCACGAGACGATGACGGCGAAGTTCGCGAGAACGTCGAAGTTCCCGGTGAAGGTGGCGCCGAAACCCGTTCTTCGGGCGGCGACGATCGCCGCGAGGGTGGACGTCGCGGGCGCCGCCGTCGCGGCCGTGGTCGCGGCAGGGACCGTGATCGCGCCGACCGTGCGACGGACGCCGCGAAGCCGCACGACCTCGACGATCAGGGCAGTGACGATCTCGACGTCGCCGCGCGCGACACCGCGCCGGTCGAGGACGAGGCGGCGGCCGAAGACGACCTGTTCATCGATTGGGATGCGCCGCTGCCGAAGGTCGGCGACCCAGGGCCGATCAGCGTGATCCGGACCGGCATCGACCAGACCGAGAAGAAGGGCCGTCGCAAGAAGCGCCGGTTCGACTCGGCGGCCCGCGATCTCTCCAAGGAGATCGAGGACCAGCCGTCGCTGCAGGCACTGAAGATGACCGAAGGCGATCCGCGCGGGCACGAAGCCACGCGACCGCAGAAGGCGCGTCGCCCGAAGGACGAGCCGATCGAACTGCGCGTGCGCGAGAAGCCGTTCGACTTCGAAGTCGACTTCGAAGCGATCGAGGACGTGTTCCGTTGGTGATCGCGCGTCGGCTTGTCGGCTCGCCGTCCGCGCCATGTCGCGGGCGCGCGTGCGGCGACCGCGTCACTTGACGACGAGCAGCATCTTCCCGGCGCCGTAGCCGTCGATCTCGATGTCGAGATCGAGACGCTCCGCCGGCTTGATGAGCATCGCGATCAGCTCCTTCGGCAACTCGCACGGCGATGGAAGGCATCGGCGCAGTTTCACCGGCGCTTGCCCCGGCGTGTCGAACCAGCCGCGCGCGATGTTCAGGACCTCGCTGAAGTTCTCGAAGGTGCCGTCGGCCATCTTGCCGGCGCGGATGCTCGGTTGCACCGTCGCGGCCGGGATCAAGGACAGCGCCGCCCCGGCGTAGCACGCCAGCGCGACGTCGCAGAACACGATGCCGTCGATCTGTTCGTCGGTCGGGCCGTACAGGCCGAACGCGCCGGCCGAACGTGGCGTCACCGCCTGTTTGACCGCACTCTTTTTCGCGATCACGCGGCGACCGAGGAGATCGTTGAACAGACGCGCGACGGCGTCGGGGGCAGGGATGTTGTGCACGGATGCCATGGCTGTCGTTTCCAAATCCGAGGTCGGACGCGGGAGAGTCCTCAGCCGGTCAGGACCGGCTGCAGTGCGCTCTGGAACGCATCGACGGTGAATGGCTTCGTGATGAGGAATGCGGCACCGGCATCCGTCGCGATTTGTCGCATCTCGGGATTGCCCTCCGAGGTGACGAAACCGAACTTCACTCCGTTGCCGGCTTCGCGCAGCTTCTTCAGCAGGTCGATGCCGTTCATCTCGGGCATGTTCCAGTCGCAGAGGATCAAGTCGGCGGGCGTGCCCTCGATGTTCTTCAGGGCTTCGACGCCGTTGCCGGCCTCTTCGATCGTGTGTTCACCGAAGCCGGCCTGGCGCAGCGTCCGCATCACGATCATGCGCATGGCCTTGCTGTCGTCGACGACGAGGATCTTCATCGGTTCACTCCTGGGGATGGTTCCATGATCGGCTGTCGTGGGGGTGTGGCTTGCGTGGGGATCAGCTCTTGTCGTCGCGCGTGAGCACGGTCACGACGATCGTTTCCGAACTGCAATCGAAGTGCGTGCGCGCGAGCATGCGACTGCCCGGGATGAACATCCGGTAGCCGACGCCTTCGGTCACCGACGGCAGGGACAGGTTGACCGGCGTCGGCAGCAGCGACTTGTAGGCGCCCCCACCATGTTCGCGACCTCGCCGAGTGCGTCGCAGATCTCGGAGTCCGGCACCGTCGCGGCGTCGGATCCGAACATCGCCGAGGCGATCTGCTTCGCCATCTCGCGCGTGCACTCGAACGTGACCGCGCCGCACCACGCGCCCGTGATCTGGACCAGACTGGTCAGCATCATGGCCGGGTTCGCCCCGCCGGCGTCTGCCGAAGCGTCTCGCCGCTTCGCTTCCAGTCCGAGCATCGAGCTGAACACGTTCTCCGTGATCTGCGTGATGTCGTGTTCCACGGTTTCTGCCGTCTTCATGAAGGGTCGTCTCCGTCAGGGCTTCGGGCGATAGAAGATCGCCTTCGCGATCTCGTGACGTTCGAATCGATCGTCGATGCCGAACGTGCTCTCGGTGCTACCCAGCACGAGCCAGCCATCCGGACGCAGCACTTGTCGGACGTTGGCGAGGATTTTCTTCTTGGTTTCGACCGAGAAGTAGATGAGGACGTTGCGCAAGAAGATCAGGTCCATCGAGGCCACCGGCGGCCAGGGCTCCGCCAGGTTCATGACCTTGAACTCGACCATGTCCCGCAACCGCTTCTTCAACTGCCAGTCGGCGCCGTCGCGCTCGAAGAACTTCACCAACTGCGGTGCGCCGAGTCCGCGCGCGACTTCGAGCTGGCGGTACTTGCCATCGCGGCATCGCGCCAACATCGACTCGCACAGGTCGGTCGCGAGCAAGCGCACGTACCAGCCGTCCAACGGCGGACGGACTTCGTCGACCGTCATCGCGATGCTGTAGATCTCCTGACCGCTGGATGCGGCGGCCGACCAGATCGACAGCTTGCGTTCACGTTGTCGGGCCGCGACGAGGTTCGGCAGCACGATCGTGCGCAGCGCGTCGTAGTAGTGCGGATCGCGGAAGAAGCTGGTCTCGTTCGTCGTCATGCGCTCGACGACGCGACGCATGAGGTCGGCCGAACCCGGCGCTCGCAGCTTCTCGAACAGCGCGGTCAGCGAAGGCATGCCGAGCTCGCGAGCGAGCCCGGACAGGCGTGAATCGACGAGGTAGCCCTGCGTGCTGTCGAGTTCGATCGCGGAGTCCTTGCGCACCAGAGCGCGCACGTACTCGAAGTCGCCCGCGGTCAAAGTCATGGGCGCGCCGCCTCTCGGTGGGTCGATTCCGTCCCACGGCCGCGCGGGTCGTTCATGCGGCGGACGATGGCCGCGCCGATCTCCGCCAGCGGCAGCACGCGGTCGGCGAGCCCGGCGGACGCGATCGACCCCGGCATCCCCCACACCACGGACGTCTCTTCGTCTTGCACGTAGATCTCACCGCCCGCCTGGCGGATCTTCTCGGCGCCCCGCAGGCCGTCCTGGCCCATGCCGGTCAGGACCACGGCGAACACGTGGCCCCCGTACGCATCGACGCACGATCGGAACATCACGTCGACCGAGGGGCGGCAGAAGTTCTCAGGAGGTCCGTCGTCGAGGCGCACGCAGCGCGCTGGGCCGCGGCCGGCGATGGTCATGTGTCGATCGCCCGGAGCGATGAGCGCTTGGCCCGGACGTAGAGCGGCGCCGTCGGTCGCTTCGGCGACGGGGAGCGTCGTGACGCGCGTGAGTCGCTCCGCCAACAGACGCGTGAACACCGGCGGCATGTGCTGCGTGATGACGACAGGCAACGCGAAGTCCTTCGGCAGTGCGCGGAGCACGTCGGCCAGCGCGTTGGGGCCACCGGTCGACGAGCCGATCGCGAGGATCCGTGGGGCTTCACGCGTGAGCGGCGGCCTCAACAGGGACAGCAGCTTCGGCGCCGTCGGCACGGTCGTGGACACGCGGGCTTGGGTCGCGCGAGCGCGCAGCACCAAGGCCTTGACCTTCGGCAGCAGCTCGGCGCGTACGCGCTCGATGGCTTCGGTCGAGCTGCCCATGCCGTTGGGCTTCGCCGCGTAGTCGGAGGCTCCGAGTGCGATCGCGTCGAGCGTGGCTTCCGCACCGCGCGAGGTCAGCGTGCTGAACATGACGACGGGTAGACGCGGCCAGCGCTTGCGGATCTCGCGCAACGTCTCGAGTCCGTCCATGACCGGCATCTCGACGTCGAGCGTCACCAGATCCGGCTGCAGTTGCTCGATGCGTGCGAGTCCGATCTGGCCGTTCTGCGCGGTCCCCACCACTTCGATCTCGGGATCCGACCCGAGAACGTCGCTGAGCACCCTGCGGAACACGACCGCGTCGTCGACGACGAGGACTCGGACGCGGGTCATGACGAGGGCCACCTCGAGGAGGGAACGGAAGGGGCAGGAACCGACTGGAGCGAGCAGGCTTCGGGCGGCACCGAGACCCGCGCATCCCAGGAGTGCTCGCGAGCCGGACTCGGCGAGGGCTTCATCGACGCAAGACCGGTCGGAACTTGAATGCGGGGACCGCGGCGCGATCCTGCGTTTCAACCGCTCGCCGCGGTCGCGCACCGAGCGACGGTCCGCGTGACGTCGAGGACGAGCAGCAGTCGCCCGCGCAACTTGTAGACGCTGCGGACGAGTTCGCGCGCGACGCCGGTCAACGTCTCCGGCGGCCGCTCGAACTGGGCGTCGTCGACTTCGAGCACGTCGCCGATCTCGTCGACGAGGAAGCTCACGCAGCCGTCGTCGGTACGGACCACGACGTTCATCGGCGGCGTGTCCCCGCCGCGTGGCATGAGTCCGAGTCGCGCTCGCATGTCGAGCGCCGTCACGATCTGGCCGCGCAGATTGATGAGCCCGCGTACCACGGGCGGCGCCAGCGGAACGCGCGTCATGGGCTCGAAGCGGAACACCTCTTGGACTTCGTGGACCTCGACCCCGAAGAACAGGTCGTCGACGAAGAACGTGCAGTACTGCCGATTCGCGGTCATGCCGCACCTCCCATGGACGTGAGCGCGCTGGTCGCGCCGAACGCGTCGCGCGCGACCGCCTGGACATCGAGGATCTCGGTGACCTTGGCGTGGATGACCGCCGTCGCGCGGACTCCGCGTCTGGCGTTCGCGGCGCGAGTCGTGACCTCCTCGTCGACGATGTCGACGATGCGGTCGACGACGAGACCGACGAAGCGATCGTCGTGGCGATGCACCACGACTTGGACCGTATCGCTCGTCGTGTCGCCGCCCGCCGCGGCCTCGCCGCGATGCGCGAACAGTCGCGCGAGTCGGATCAGCGGCATGATCTCGCCGCGGTATTGCACGACGACGTCGTCGCCGGCCTGCTCGAGACTGCGCCTCGGGAACTCCTCGAGGCGATGCACCTGATCGAGCGGCAATGCCATGCGGCTCGGTCCGGCCATGAACAGCAGCAGCGTCTCGCGCGCGTGGTTCGCGCTGGAGCGCGCTTCCGCGAGCGTGCGCGACCGTTCGCGCGATTCGCTGACGACGTTCGCTCGCTGCGCGACGCGGAACGTGTCGAGGATCAGCGCGACCTGGCCGTCGCCCATGATCGTGGCGCCGGCGTAGACGCCGATGCCCTTCAGCGCCTTCGTCAGCGGTTTCACGACGATCTCTTCGGTGTCCATCACGTGATCGACGACGAGGCCGAATTGGCGGTCGTCGGCGGACAACACCACGATGTTGACGACGTCGGGACGCGGCGCGCCCGGCGCTTCCAATGCGAGTTGCTCGTTCAGGCGAACGATCGGCAGCAGATTGCCGCGCAGCCGATGGACCTCGCTGCCGTGGATCGACTCGATGCCCTTCACGGCTTCTTCGCCTTCGAGGCGCACGAGTTCGAGCAGGTTCACTTGCGGGATCGCGTAGCGCTCGCCGGCGCTGCGCACGATCAGAGCCGGGATGATCGCGAGCGTCAGCGGGATCTTGATCTTCAGGATCGTGCCTTCGCCGACGCGACTCGTGATGTCGACCGTGCCGCCGATCTTCTCGATGTTCGAGCGCACCACGTCCATCCCGACACCGCGACCCGAGATGTTCGTGACGGTCTCGGCCGTCGAGAACCCCGGCAGGAAGATCAGGTTCAGGACTTCGCGCTCGGTCATGCGGGCGGCCTGCTCGGCCGTGATCAGTCGTTTGGAGACCGCTTTCGCCTTCACGCGTTCGGGATCGATACCGCCACCATCGTCGGCGATCTCGATGATGACTTGGCCGCCTTCGTGGAACGCACGCATGCTCAGCGTCCCCTGGGCCGGCTTGCCGCGGCGTTCGCGCTCCGCGGGCGACTCGATGCCGTGGTCGATCGAGTTGCGCACGATGTGCGTCATCGGGTCCTTGATCGCTTCGATGATCGTGCGGTCGAGGTCGGTGGCCTTGCCTTCCATGTGCAGGCCGACGCGCTTGCCGACCGAGTTGGCCAGATCGCGCACGATGCGCGGGAACTTGTTCCAGACCATGCCGATCGGCTGCATGCGCGTCTTCATGACGCCCTCTTGCAGCTCCGTCGTGATCAGGTTCAAGCGCTGCGACGTACTCGCGAACTGCGAGTCCTGCCGGCCGATCGAGTTGTTGAACTGCAAGATCTGGTTGCGGGCGAGCACCAGTTCGCCGACCAGGTTCATCAAGCGATCGAGCAACGCGACGTCGACGCGGACGTTGGTCTCGGAGACCGGCGTCTCCTTCTGTCGGATCGAAGCCTGTTGCTCGAGAGCTTCGCGCAGTTCCGACGGCTTGATCACTTCGCTCTCGACCAGGATCTCGCCGACGCGACGCGTGTCGCCGGCTTCTTGCAGTTCGCGCGCGAGTTCGACGTCCTCGGGCTTCACCTTGCCTTGCAGGATGAGGATTTCCCCGACCGGCGTCGTCGGCGACATCGTCGGTCCGTCGTCGTCGGTGGCTGGCGTCGGCGCATTCAGTTGCGCGAGCGTGCCTCGCAACGCGTCGTCGGTCTCGACGCCGTCGCCGCCGGTGGACTCGATGCTCGCGAGCATGCGACGCACGGCGTCGGTCGTCCGCAGCAGGGCGGTCGCGATGTCCTGGTTCATCGCGATGGTCTGGTCGCGCAGGCGACTCAGCAGGTTCTCGGCGCCGTGCGTCAGCGACTCCAGCTTCGAGAAGCCGAGGAACCCGGACGTGCCCTTGATCGTGTGGATCGTGCGGAACACGCTCTTGATCGCGTCGGCGTCGTCGTGCGTCTGCTCGAGCTTCAGGAGATCGCGATCGAGTTGATCGAGGTTCTCGTGGCTCTCGACCAAGAACTCCTTCACCACTTCGTCCATCTCACCCATGGCGCAGACTCCCGCTGGCCCCGCTCCGAGGCGCTGTCGGCGGCCGTGCGCGCGGCATGGCGCGCTCGCCATCCGACGAGTGAGTCCGCTTCGTCCAACGCCTTCAGTCGACTTGACGGAAACCCGACAACCCCGAACGGTGCCTCAGCGACTCGATGCAAAGTTGAACGATCGGCGTCCGTACGTGCGGTGCGATCGGGTTTGCGGATGAGTAGGCTCGGCCCGCGACGCCCCGCATGAAGCCGCCCGAACGACACGAGCCCGACCCTGTTCCCCGGGACCCCACGTCCGCGATCGCGGGCGCGGCGTCGCCCGCATGGACCGACGTGCGCGGGTGGGGACGACTCGGCATGCGTGCGATCGAAACCGCACCGCAGGACCTGATCGTCGGCTCGCGACACGCGGTGCTCACGCGCGGACTGGGACGGTCGTACGGCGACGCGTCGTTGCCACCGGCATCGCGGCCCGAGGTCATGAGCACGCGCGCGGCCGACCGCATCCTGGCGTTCGATCCGTCGACCGGCGTGCTGCGAGCCGAGGCCGGCCTGTCGTTGCGCAGCGTGAACGCCGTATTCATGCGCCGCGGCTGGTTCCCGCCGGTCACTCCAGGGACGCAATACGTGACGCTCGGCGGCATGGTCGCGGCCGACGTGCACGGCAAGAACCACCATGTCGACGGCGGTTTCGGCGAGCACGTGTCCCGCGTGTTGCTGCGCACGGGCGACGGACACGTCGTCGAGTGCTCGCGCCAGTCGAACCCGAGTTTGTTCGCGGCCACGCTCGGAGGCATGGGCCTCACCGGACACATCCTCGAGGTCGAGTTCGCTCTGCGTCCGATCCCGAGTCCGTGGATCCAGCACGAGACGCTGCGCATCCCGGATCTCGGCGCGTTCCTCGAACAACTGTCCGCGTCGGCGGCGCATTGGCCGTTCACGGTCGGTTGGATCGACTGTCTGAAGCGCGGCGCCGCGATGGGACGCGGTGTGCTGATCCGCGGCCGCTTCGCCGACGCGTCGCGGGCGCCGCGCAGCTCGCCACCCGAGATCTCGCGCCTTCGCGTCCCGTTCGACGCTCCGAACGTCGTGATGCGCGATGGCGTGATGCGCACGTTGAACGCGGTGTACTACGCCACGCGCGGATTGCGTCCGGCCGCGGGCATCGAGCATCCCGAGAAGTTCTTCTATCCACTCGATGCGCTGCTCGATTGGAACCGGCTCTACGGTCGCCGCGGCTTCACGCAGTACCAATGCGTCGTGCCGCGCGCCGCGGGGCCCGACGGTGTCGAGCGCATGTTGCGCGTGCTGACCGATCGCGGCGGCAGCTCGTTCCTGTGCGTGATCAAGGACTGCGGTGCGGAGGGGCTCGGCACGTTGTCGTTCCCGATGCCCGGCATTTCGATCGCGGCCGACTTGCCGGTGCGACCGCAGACGCAGGCCCTGGTCGATGCGCTGAACGAAACGCTGATCGCGCTCGGCGGTCGAGTCTATTTGGCCAAGGACTCGTTCACGCGCGCGGAGCACTTCCGTGCCATGGAGCCGCGCTTGCCGCGCTTCCTCGCCGAGCGTGCGCGCTGGGACCGCGAGCGCCGCATCCGCAGCGCGCTGTCCGTCCGCTTGATGGGAGATCCGCCTTGAACGTGCTCATCCTCGGCGCGACGCGTGGCATGGGCCGAGCTCTCGCGCGCAAGTACGCAGCGCGCGGCGCCGCACTGGCCCTGCTCGGACGTGATGCGGAGGATCTGCAGCGCACGGCGGCGGATCTGGTCGCTCGCGGCGCCAGCGCAGCCGTCCAGGTTGCGTGCGACTTGGAGAAGACCGAGACGATCCTGCCGGCGCTCCACACCGGCTCGACCGCGCTCGGCCGCGTCGACGTCATCGTGCTGACGGCCGGCATCTACGCATCGCAGGAGTCGCTCGAAGCGTCGCCGGACCTGACCGAGAAGCTGTTGCGCGTGAACCTGATCGCCACGATCCGGTTCTGCGAAGCCGCGCGCGAAGTGCTCGCGGTGCAGGGCGGCGGCACGTTGTGCGTGTTCAGTTCCGTCGCCGGGGATCGCGGCCGGAAGCCGGTGGCCATCTACGGTGCCTCGAAGGCCGCTCTGTCGCATTACCTCGAGTCGATCGGCTATCGCGACCACGAGCGCGGCATCAAGGTCGTCTGCGTGAAGCCTGGCTTCGTGCACACCGACATGACTGCGGGACTGAAGCCGCCGCCCTTTGCGGGCGATCCCGACGCGGTCGCGGACGTCGTGATCCGCGCGATCGACCGCGGGACACCAGTCGTCTACGCGCCGCGCATCTGGGGTCTGATGATGGCGTTGATCAAGCGCTTGCCGCGCGCGTTCATGCGGCGAGCCAAGTTCTGAGAACGTGAATCAATGCGATGGATTCACGTTCTCCGCGTCACCGGGTGATGCTCGCCGAGCGGCGGTCGCCGAATGGAACGGTCGTCGGGGCCGAGCATGGCCGAATCGTCTGTGAGCACGGCGGCTGCCGCCGCCTCGGACACCTTGTGCGTTCGGCCGTGAACGAATCGGGGGCTGCCCCCGATTCGTTCACGGCCTCTGAACGCGACGACCCGCGGACGCACCGGAACGGCACGAACGCGGGTCGGTCGAACGATCGGATGAATCGACGTCGGGCCGATCAGGCCTTGGCGGCGACCTTCTTCTTGCGACGCTTCGGCGCCTTGACGATTCCGGCGTCGAGCAGCGTGCGGAACGCGCCGTTCTTGACCATCGTGCGCAGCGCTTGCGGCGACACACGAACGCGAACGAAGCGATTCAGCTCGGGCACCCACACGCGCTTCCACTTCAGGTTGACGTGGAAACGGCGCGGCGTGATGCCGGTCGTCTTGATGCCGACGCCGCCCTTGGACTTGGCGAGGCCGCGCGTCTCGACGCGGTTGCCGAACCCCGAACGACGCCCAGTGACCTGGCACTCACGCGACATGGCAAACCCTCGACTGGTGACGGACCGTTGCGCGACGCGAGCCCACGTCGATCGACGCCTGGCCGGTTCGCGAAGCCGAGCCTTTTACCAGAGCGCGCAAACGCCGGTCAAGCCTCGGGATCGACACGAGTGCGCGGTGAACACCGTCGCGCGGCTGTTGGGTTCGACCGGGACCGGATCCACGGGGTGGATCCGTGCCCCTTCACTTGCCCAGGACGATCTTGATGCGGCGCTCGATCTCGTCCATCGAGCCGAGGCCGTCGATCTCCTGCAGGCGACCCGAGCGCCGGTAGAAGTCCGAGACCGGGCGGGTTTGATCCTTGTAGATCTTCAACCGCTTCTCGATCACGGGCGGCGCGTCGTCGCTGCGCCCTTCCTTCTCGCCGCGCTGCAGCAGGCGGCGCTTCAGCTCCTCTTCGGGCAGCACGAACTCGAGCACGTGCGTCAGCGAGGCGCGCAATTCCGCGAGCAGCCGATCGAGCGCCTGGGCTTGCGGCAGCGTCCGCGGGAAGCCGTCGAGCAGGAAGCCCTTCTTGCAGTCGGGCTTCTGGATCCGAGCCTTCACGACCTCGACGATCAGCGGATCGGGGACCAGCTTGCCGGAGTCGAGGGCCGCCTTGATCTGCTTGGCCAGCGCGGACTTGCCGACGACGGCGGCTCGCATCATCTCGCCGGTCGAGATGTGGGGGATGCCGCATCGCTTGGCGATGCGTGCGGCTTGGGTGCCCTTCCCGGCGCCAGGCGGGCCGAGCAGGATGATCCGGAACATCGTCTTGACACTGACCACGCACGACCCCCGTGAGGCGACTCGAGGACGGTTTTGCGAGTGTCCGCAGGGGCGCGGAAGCTCGGCGCGGGAGTCTATCCCACGATCCCGAGGCTGCCCCGTGTGCGACAGTTTTTCCGCCCGAAACGGCACAGCTCCGGCGTCGGGCGCGCTTTGGGAGCACCTCGGCAGTACGATGCTCCGCCGTTTCAGCCACCCTGCCGCGGAGAGCCGCGCAACGCCCTCGCGAGGTCACGGATGCTTCGTTCCCTTGGACTTGTCGCCGTCGTGACGGGAACCGCGGTCGCGTGGTGTGGTGCCCGCGAGGACACGCCGACCGCCCCGCCCGCAGTTGCGGCCAAGCCGGCCGCCGCGGTGTCGACGATGGAGTACATCACCGTCGATTCGAAGGCTCTCGATGCCAAGATCCGCGTCGGGATCTACCTCCCCGCCGCATACGCGTCCCGTCCCGACGCCAAGTTCCCTTGCCTCTACTTCCTGCACGGGATGTTCGGCGATGAACGCAAGTGGCAGCAGCGCGAGACCGACCTCGTGCTCGACGAACTCATCGAGAAGGGCGAAGTCCCGCCGATGATCGTGGCTTGCCCGGCCGGCCACAATTCGATGTACGTGAATTGGGTGAACGGCCAGGGCCGTTGGATGGACTTCATCACCGTCGACCTGGTGAACGCGCTCGAGTCGAAGTACCGCATCGACGGGCGTCGCGAGATGCGTGGCATCAGTGGCGACTCGATGGGCGGATACGGCGCGCTCAACATCGCGATGCAAAAGCCCGAGCTGTACGGCTCGGCCAGCGCACACAGCGCCGCGTTGTTCCCCGCCGATCCCGCACAGGTCAACCCGCGTCTCAAGCGCTGGGCCAAGCAATGGGGCGAGGTGTTCGGGGATCCGATCGACTTGAAGTTCTGGCAACAGAACAACCCGATCCACCGAGCGTCCACGATCGACGCCAAAGCGCTGGACGGCCTCGCCCTCTACTTCGATTGCGGCGAGCGCGACGAGTTCGGGTTCGACAAGACCTGCTCGCTGCTGCACGACACGCTCGAGAAGAGCAAGATCCCCCACACCTACGAGCTGCGTGGCGGCGACCACGGCGCGACGTACTTCCGCGACAACGTCGGGCATTCGCTGCGCTTCCATGGCGTGACGTTCACCGGCGCGACGGGCGACGCCACGAAGGCCGGCGGTAAGAGCGGCGGAGCGAAGAAGGACGGCTGAACGGCTGAACGAGCCCGCCGACGCCGGTGCGGCTTTCTTCATGCAGGTCGACCGATCCGATCGAGAGCAGGCGTCCCGGATGCGAGCGTCGTGCGAGTGAGCCACGTCGAAGGATTGCACCGCATGAGCGACCCCAGCGTCGGACAGCCGTGGATCGAGATCGCGGCCGACGACGAGCGGCCGCGGACGATCGCGCTTCCGGGGCTCGGGAGCTGCGTCTGCGTCTCCCGCGGTGCGCCCGGCAAACGCCGCACGAACGAGGATGCGCTGGCCATCATCCCGCTCGGGCCTCGCGGCGCGGTGATCGCGGTCGCCGACGGCGCGGGTGGGATGCCGCACGCCGACGCCGCGGCTCGGCTCGCCGTCCTGTCGCTGGAAGATGCGCTGCGCGGTGACGTCGAGTCGATCGAAGAAGCCGTGCTGTCCGGATTCAAGGCGGCTCACGACGCGATCGGAGATCTGCGCCTCGGTGCGGCTTCGACGTTGATCGCGGCTTGGATCTCCGCGACCGACATCGTGTTCTTCAACGCCGGCGATTCGCAGGCCGTCATCGCGGGCGGTCGCGGCAAGCCGAAGTTCGTCTCGGTCGCGCATTCCCCGGTCGGCATGGCCCAGGCCTCGGGCGAACTCGGCGAAGAAGAAGCGCTCGTGCATCCCGAGCGTCACATCGTGGCCAACATGCTCGGCGTCGGCGAAGTGCGCGTCGAATGGAGTCGCAAGCGACCTCTGGCCCAGCGCGACACCGTGCTGCTCGCGTCCGACGGCGTGTTCGACAACCTGCGGATCGGCGAGATCTGCGGCTTGATCCACCGTTCGGGCCTGGACTCGGCGGGAGAAGCGTTGCTCGCAGCCAGCGAATCGCGCATGCGCGAACCGCGACCCGGTCAGCCCGGCAAGCCCGACGATCTGACCTTCGTGCTGTTCCGCCGCGAAGCCGCAGGCGGTCCGTGACCGACGTCCGGTCGATCCGGGCGATGCACCATCAAGAGCGCCGAGTGGTCTCGATCAGATCCACGTTCCCGTGAGCAGGAACGTCGCGACCGTGAAGTAGATCAACAGCGAGCTGTAGTCCGAGATCGTCGTGATCGCCGGATTGGCCATGTAGGCCGGATCGAACTTGCACCAGCGCAGCAACAGTGGGACGAACGTCCCGGCCAGGTTGCTGACCATGACCGCGGCGGTCAGCGCCACGGCGACCACGGTGGCTTCACGACTGCCGACGGCGGGGAACACCGCGGATCCGATCGCGGCCACGACGAGCGCCAACGTCAGTCCGATCGCGAAGCCGAGCAGCATCTCGCGCAACAGCACGCGCACGATCTGTCGGCCCGTCACGGACTCGGTCGCGAGCATGCGGATCATCAGGGTCGATGCCTGCGATCCGGTGTTGCCGCTCGCGCCCATCAACACCACGAGGAACAACGTCAGGCCTTGGAAGTGGCTGAGTTCGTCGGAGAACGCCTCGAGCACCTTGCCGGCGCAGGTCGAGAACACCGCGAGCACGACCAGCGCCGCGACGCGCTTCGGGAACAGCTCGAGCACGCTCGTCTGCAGGTAGCTCGTGGTTTCGGTCGGCACGATGCCGGACATCATCTGCAGCGATTCGGTGGCCGCTTCTTCCTGCACGTCCATCAAGTCGTCGAACGTGATGATCCCGACCATGCTGTCGTGACTGTCGACGACGGGTAGCGCCGAGATGTCGTATTGCCGCATGAGGCGCACGGCCTCCTCGGCCTCGACGTCGGCGCGCACGCGCACGATCTCGCGATCTTGCACGAGGATCTGGTCGACCGGCATGTCCGGCGGCGCCATGACCAGCTCGCGCAACGACACCACGCCGCGCGGAACCGTGCCGCGATCGACGATGTAGACGTAGTTCACCCACTCCTTGTCCTGGGCCACGCGGCGCAGGTAGTCGAGGGTTTCGCCGCACGTGAACTGCACGCGGCCTTTGACGTAGTCGGGCGTCATGCGGCGACCGACCGAGCCCTCGGGATACGCGAGCAGCGCGAGACTCAATGCGCGCTCTTCGGCCGACATGACGCGCAACGCCCGGCGAGCGACGCGGTCCGGCAGTTCCTCGAGCAGCGCGGTGCGGTCGTCCGGAGACATCTCGTTCAACAGCGTCGCCGCTTCGGCGTCCTTCAGCGAGTCGAGGATGCGGTGCTGTTCCTCGACCGGGAGGTGCTCGAAGGTTTCGTTGGCGACGTCGCGCGGCAACAGTCGGAACACGACGCCGCGATCGGTGGCTTCGATGCCCATCAACAGCTCGGCGATGTCCGGCACCGACAGATCCACCAAGATCTCGCGCAGCTCGCGCCAATCGCGCGCCTGCACGAGCTCGTGGATCTCGGGCTGGATCAGTCGTCCGAGCATGTCCGACCGCCGACCTGGGTGAGGACGTCGAAGTCCGAGGAAGAAACGTCGCGACGCGAAGCGTGGCCGCGGATCCGTGCGGCGCGCCGCTATCTTCGCAAGCCATGCATTCGCTTCCAGCACGGCGGTCGGAAAAAGTTCGGACCAAGGACACCCCGGCCCGGTCGTGGCCGCGCGCGATCGAAGCCGCGTGGCATCGCATCGAATCGAAGATCGAGCGCACCGCCTTCGAGCGGTCGACGGCGCTCACGGACGCTTGTGGCGCCGAGGTCTGGCTGAAGCACGAAGAACGCCAGACCACGGGCTCGTTCAAGCTGCGCGGAGCGATGAACGCACTGCTCGCCTTGTCCGCCGCCGAGCGTGCGCGCGGGATCGTGGCCGCGTCCACGGGGAATCACGGCCTCGCGCTCGCGCATGCGCTCGCGCGGACCGGATCGAGTGGCACCATCGTCGTGCCGACCACGATCGACGCCGGCAAGCGGCGGGCGCTCGAGGCGGCCGGCGCGACGCTGGAGAGCGTCGGTCGGGATTGCGTCGAAGCCGAACGCGCCGCGCGCGCGCTGGCGGCCCGGCGCAAGGTCCCGTACCTGTCGCCCTACAACCACCCCGACGTCATCGCCGGCCAGGGCACGCTCGGCTACGAGCTCGACCTCCAAGCCGGCTCCGCCCCACTCGACGCCGTGTTCGTCGCGGTCGGCGGCGGCGGTCTCGCTGCCGGCGTCGCCGCGTGGTTGAAGCACGAGCGTCCCGGCGTCCGCGTCATCGGCTGCCAACCCTCGCGCTCGGCCGTGATGGCGCGGTCCGTCGTCGCGGGCAAGCTGGTCGAGGAACCGGTCCGCAAGACCCTGTCGGACGCCACCGCCGGCGGGATCGAGGCCGGCTCGCTGACCCTTCCGCTGTGCCGCGACCTCATCGACGAGTGGATCTTGGTCCCGGAATCCGCGCTGGCGCGCGCGATGCGCATGCTCATCGAACTCGAGCATTGTCTGGTCGAAGGCGCGGCCGCGCTGCCCCTCGCCGCGCTCTCCAGTCGAGCCGATCACTTCCGCGGGCAGCGCGTCGCGTTGGTCCTGTGCGGTCGCAACGTCGACGCGAACACCGTGCGACGCGTGCTCGGGCCGATCACGCGTCGCCGGTCCGGCTCACTCTGAGTCGGGGAGGTCGCCCGGTCCGCGCGTGCTGCCGAGCGCACGCAGGAGCCGATGCCACGCCCGCGCATCGCGGGACTCGAGCGGCGCGTGCGCGAACACGCGTTCGATCGAGGCGGTCAGATCCGCGCGCGTCGATGGCGTCGAGATCAGCGTCGGCAACACCGCGGCCAAATGGCGACGCAGGAACTCCCGCTCGGCGTGGTTCAACGGCCGGCCCTTCTTCGAGCGCGTCTTGTGCAACGGTGCGTCGAACAGCCCGCCGAGGACCACTCCGACGGCGACCGCGAGGTTCAACGACGTGTGGGCCGACGTGGTCGGGATCCACACCAATCGGGTGAGCTGGTCGCAGTCCTGTTCCGACAACCCGTACTTCTCGTTGCCGAACACGAGCGCCACGCGGGCATTGCCGTCGGCGAGCGTGGTTCGTAACGGATCGATGGCTTCCGGCCAGCGCACCAGTTCGCGATGGCGCCGTGTGCGCGCCGTGAATCCGACCGTCTCGGTGCACGGCGCGAGGGCGTCGTCGAGCGTCGCGCACACGGACAGCGCCGAGCGCGGCTCGTTCACGCCATGCGAGCCAGCGACGAAGTCGGGATGCTCGAACAGCGCGGGGTCGGCGCCGACGACGACGAGTTCGGCCGGGCCGAAGTTCGCCGCCGCGCGCACGACCATGCCGACGTTGCGCGGCCCTTCGGGGCGGACCAGAACGACGCGACGCGACCCCATCGAACTCCTCCACGGCGGCCGCGCGCGCGGCCGTTCCGGCGGGAGTCTACGGGCGGTCGGACGGTGAGCCGAGCACGGCGCGAAGATCCGCGCGCACGCGACCCTCGACTTCGTCCCGGGGTCGGTCGACGTCGGCGCCGGCGATGCCGAAGTCGGCCAGCGTCTCGACCGCGGCATCGAGCCCGCGAACGACCCCGAACTCGACGGCCGCGACGAACTCTGCTGGTTCCGCGCGAACGGCGTCGTGTTGCGCGTTCCACGCCGTGAGCAGGTAACCGACGATGGCTTCCAGGATCGTGTTCGCGATCGCGGGCGCCGAGACCTCGTCGCATTCCTCGAGCACGTCGTGGAACTCGAGCTTGCCCCACCGTCGCAATTCGGTCTCGGACAACGGCAGCGCGAGTTCGGCCCCGATCACACCCTGCGTGCGCAGGGTCCGCGCGATGAGGTCGTGCCGTGCGTGGTCCGACAACACGAGGGCGTCGTGGGGACGGGCGTGGATCGCGAATGCGTGCGGGCGAGCGTTCTGGTGCCGCGGTTTGTGGGCGACGTCCTCGACGGTCGAGGCCGCGGCAACGGGCTGAGTCGAGTCGACCATCGCGACCTCCCCTGGGCGGCGTTCCGGTGATGGCCACGCGCCGTCACCCCGCCAGGGCGTCGTTCGCCGCGGGACAGGGCGTCTTGAGCACGGAATCCGAGCGTCGAGCGAAAGTCCCGAGTCTGAACGAACAAGGATCCAACCGAACCGATGCCGTCGACGTCATGCAGCGTGCGGTCCGGTGTCGACCGCGGACACGCGTCGTTCCGGTTCGCGGCCGGCAGCCTGTTGACCCGGGCGGATCGCGCGTGAGACTCGTCGCCCCTCGGAGGAGACCCCATGCTCGCGATCTCGATCCTGCTCACGGCCCTCGTGTTCGACGACCCCAAGCCCGCACCGCCGGCAGCGCCCGAGCCCGTGGTGCGGCAAGCGAAGCTGAAACTCGCCGACCGCGAGATCGCCTACAGCTCGACCGCGGGGACGCTCGCATTGAAGCCCGACGAAGAGAAAGAGAAGGCGCGCGTGTTCTTCGTGGCCTACACGCAGGACGGCGCCGATCCGGTGACGCGACCGCTGACGTTCGTGTTCAACGGCGGGCCCGGCAGTTCGTCGGTCTGGTTGCATCTCGGCGCGTTCGGGCCCGTGCGGGTGCCGATGCCCGACGACGCCACGGCGCCGCATCTGCCGTGCGTGCTCGAGAGCAACCCGTGGTCGTTGCTCGACCTCACCGATCTGGTGTTCATCGATCCGGTCACGACCGGCTATTCGCGCGCGGTGTCCGGCGAGAGCGACGACCAGTTCCACGGCCTCGACGCCGACGTACGCTCGGTCGGCGAGTTCATCCGGCTCTACACCACGCGCTACGGCCGCTGGTTGTCGCCGAAGTTCCTGGCCGGCGAGAGCTACGGAACGACGCGCGCGGCCGCGTTGTCCGACCACCTGCAAAACCGACACGGCATGTTCATCAACGGCGTGGTGCTGATCTCGGCGATCCTTCAATTCGGCACCACCGAGATGGACTCGGGCAACGACCTGCCGTACGCGCTGATGCTGCCGACGTACGCCGCGATCGCGCGCTACCACGGCAAAGCCGAGTTCGGCGCCGGACGGTCCGCGCTCGACGCCCAACACGACGTCGAAGAGTTCGCGGCGTCGACGTACGCGCAGGCGCTCTTGCGCGGTTCGAGCCTCGACGCGGCGCGACGTGCGAGCGTCGGCGCCGACGTCGCACGCTTCACGGGGCTAGGCGCCGGGTTCGTCGACGATTGCGAACTGCGACCGTCGCTCGATCGCTTCGCCAAGGCGCTGTTGCGCGATGCCGGGCTCACGGTCGGGCGACTCGATGGGCGCTACCGTGGCGTCGATCGCGACGACGCGGGTTCCGGCTACGAGTACGACGCGTCGTATTCGGCGATCCAGGGTGCGTACACCGCGGCGATGAACGACTACGTGCGCAAGACGCTCGGCTACGAGAGCGACCTGCCCTACGAGATCCTGACCGGTCGCGTGCATCCGTGGCCGATGTCGGCGGAGAATCGCTACGTCGACGTCGCCGAACGATTGCGTGAGGCGCTCAACCAGAATCCGCGGCTGTGCGTGTTCGTGGCCGGTGGATTGCACGACATGGCGACTCCGTACTTCGCCGCCAAGTACACGCTCGACCACATGGGCTTGCGCGCCGATGCGCGCGAACGCGTGAGCTTCGAAACGTACGAAGCCGGGCACATGATGTACGTGCACGGACCGTCGCACGCGAAGTTGAAGGCCGATCTCGCTCGCTTCTACGCCACGACGCTCGCACGAGGCAGCGGCCCCGCACCGCGCTGAACGCTGCACGGATCCGCTGCTCCACGCCGCGGTTCACGGCAAGGTGAGCGTGCGGAAGTTCACGACGTTGGCCGGTTGCTCGTAATAGTGCGCCGGCGCCTCGTCGCCGCCCTTGCCGACGAACCACGGATCCTGCGGATCGAGCGAACCGACGAACACGGGCGCGACGCCGACGCTGCTGCCCGCGGTCGGGACGAACGCCGCAAGCGTGAACGTCGCCACGCCGCTCGCGTTCGTGCGCGCCAATCGTTGCCACGGTTGTCCGCCGAGATCGCCGACGAAGAACACCGCGACGGTGATGTCGTCGATCGGAGCTCCGTGCGCGTCGACGATGCGCACCGTCGCGGTCAGCGTGACCGCGGGTGATCCCGATGCCGTGAGCGTCAAGGCGTCGACATGCACGAACGGCGGCATCGTCGTGAACGTGAGGTCGTGCCACGCCGCGTTGCCGTTGCGGTCGGTCGCCGTGATGCGCGCGTGGATCGTCGACTTCGCCGGAAGTCCGACGAGATGCAGGTCGTGGCGGCGATGCAATCCGACGCGCGACGTCGTGCCGAGGTCCGCGAGCCCGACCGCGCTCCCGATGTCGACGCGCACGAACGCGGGCTCGCTCGTCGCGCACGCGATCGTCGCGGCATCGTGGAACACGTCGAGCACGACGGAGTCCTGGATCGTCGGCGCGACCGCGTCGGCCAGTGCGGCATCGGCATGCGTCGGATCGGCGCCCAGCGCGAGTTCGAACCCGTCCGCGTAGCCGTCGCCGTCGCTGTCGGCGCGCGTCGGGTCGGTGCCGCGCATGGTCTCGGCCAGGTCGGGCACGTCGTCCTCGTCGCGGTCGAGCCCGAGCCGCACGCCGAGCCCGCGCGGCACGCACGTGAACGTGAAGGTCGCGATCCCCGCGTTCGCGAGCTGCACGAGCAGGCTGCGCGACGCCGTGTTGCCGCTGTCGAACACGTACGCGCCTGCGCTACCCGACGCATCGGGCACGAACACGCCTCCGCGCGGCAGGACGTGCTGGAGCGCATCGAGTCGGAATCCCTTCACGATCACGTCGACGTCGGAGTGCGGAGCCAAGGCCATCGCTTCGGCGAGATCGAGGAAAGCGTCGGCCTGCGCGGCGGTGCTCGCACTCAGCGTGAACTGCGCGCCGACCAGCGGCGGAATGCCGGTGTCGAACGCCTTCACGAACGCGGCGACGGCATCCTTGTCCGCCGTCGTGAAGTTCGGGAAGGTCGGATTGCCGCCGTTCGGCACGACGAAGTCCATGAAGCCGCGCACTCCGTCGACGGCGCCGTCGTGGAGCAAGCCGAAGCCCGTGAGTTCGCGGTCGTCCTTCTCGTAGGCCTGGCGCAATTGCGCGGTCTGGAACAGTTGCGAGAAGCTGCCCGCGCTCGCGACGGGACGTGATCCCGTGAAGTCGGTCTTGCCGGCGAAGTCGGCTTGGTGGCACTTCGCACAAGCGACGCCCGCACCGGAGTACGGCTTGCCCGCGATGCCCGGAGTCAGACCGTAGGTGTCCTGGCCGAGCGCCTCGATGCCGGTGTAGACGCGGTCCTTCGGCGTGTGCGGGTTCGGGGGGACGCGCAGCGCGCGCACGAACGCGGCGAACTGCTGCATCGAGAGCGCGTCGATCCCGGCGCCGCCGAGCAAACTCTGGAACGCGCCACGGAACGCCTGGAACACGCGCCGGTCGCCGCGCCAATGCAGCGGCAGGTCGTCTTTCGTCGACGCGTCGACCAGGCCGCGCAGCGATTGCGTGACCATCGGCCCCTTCAGTGGATGCAGGATCGGCGTGATCGGCGAGGCGACCACGGCACCGGGATACGAGGCGAAGTCGTCGAGCACGTCGGGGAAGTAGTACCCCCACGCTCCGCTCGGATCGCCGAGGTCCCACGCCAACTGGTCGTCGTGGCCGAATTGGTGACAGCTCGCGCAGCTCATGGAGCCGTTGCCGTGGCCCGCTGTTGTGCGCGCTTCGTAGAGGTGCGCGCGGCCTTCGCGGACGGCCGGCGGTTCGGGGTCGTAGCCGATGCGCACCGGCCCGCCGATCGGAACGTGGCGACGCGTGATGTCGTAGGTCCGCAGCGTGCCGTCGCCGCGGCAGAACACATGCAGCAGATGGCGCTCGGCGTCGACCGCGAGTCCGGACGGGATCGTGCCGGTCGCGATCGTCGTCACGTATGCGCCATTGCGCGCATCGAGCACGACGACCGCCGCGCTACCGAGACACGCGACGTACGCGGTCGCCTGCGACGACGAGGCATGGAACGCGAGCACGGCCGGTTGCGCGAGCGCTTGCGGAACGGTCGGGCTCGTCAACTCGATGCTGGCGACGCTGCCGGTCGCGAGATCGACGCGCGCGACGCGGTTCGAGATCGCGTGCCCGCGCAGGTTCGGTTCGAACCTCACGCGGTTTCGCGCATCCTGTCCCGCGATCCACAGCTCGCCGGTCGCGGGATTGCGTTCGACGTCGAACAGCGAGGTCCCGACGCCTTGGATCGGTGTGGAACCGAGTTGCAGCGAGGTCGCGTCGATCGCCACGACGTCGGCGTCTTGCAAGACCAACGTCTGGCCGGGGAACTCGTGGTCGAACACGATGCGGCCAGCGTTCGGCACGTACCAGCCGCGCGGGAACGCGAGCGGATTCAACTCCGGGCGCAACAGCACCGGATTCCACGGCAGTGGCAGGTCGTAGGCGTCGGTCACCCACTGCTCGAGTCCGGCTTGCTTGGTCTTGGTCTCGTCGAGCAGCGTGGTCTTGTTGCCCGAGTGTTGCGGGATCGCGTAGACGGTCCCGGCGTGCGCGACGACGTCGCGCGGCGCGAAACCCGGCACGACGACGTTCGCGATCCACGCGTACGGCGGCGCCGGGTCGAACACGGCGACGCAATGTTCGTCGAACGCTCCGGGCGCGGTCTGCCCGGGCACGAGCTGCTGCTTCGGCGCGCGCGCGCACGCGACGAACAAGCGCCCGTTCGCCAGCGCGAGTCCACTCGGTTCGTCGCCGACTTGGAGCGTCGCGACCACCTGACGCTTCGGGACGTCGACGACCGACACGCTGTCCGAGACGTGATTCGCGACGAACAGCCGCTGCGGCTGGTTCGGGTCGAGCGCGAGCGCCACGGGCTCGAGTCCGGTGAACACCGCGTCTTCGTAGATCCAAGCAGCGTCCCCTGGCCCGACGACCGCGGTCCCCGGCACGGGGCCGCCTCCGCCGCCGATCGCGGTCACCGTGCCCTTTGCGGACGGGTTCGGCGCCTGCTCGGCGGCCTGCTGCCGCAAGCGGAACCACTCGACGCGATGATCGGCGGTGTTGAGCACGAACAGCCGTTGTCCGCTCGGATCGAGCAGCAACGCGTTCACGGGTCCGGACTCGAACTGCACGTACGGAGCGTGCGCCGTGGTCAAGGCCTGTTGCGGCATCGCGGTTCGCGCCCACAGGGCGCAAGCGAGGCCGATGCAGGCGATCGTGCGAGCGTGGATCATGCGAGCTTCCAACGTCCGCCGACGTGAACGGGGGCCACGGCGCGCCTATGCTGGCGCCCCTTCGCGCTCGACGCGAGATCCATCGCGGGAGGGAACAACGCCCATGCGCACGATTCGGTTCGGATTCCTGTTGGCACTCGCGACCGTCCCGGCCTGCGGCTCGGCGGTGATGAAGCACGAGGCCATGGCGCCGGCGTCGGAGGCCGGCGTACTCGCCGACTTCCACGCGGGGGACGTCGCCCGCCGCGCGGGTTCCCCAGCGCAACGCGGCGGCGCCGACGGCGGCGATGCGCCGGTCGCCGACGTGCGCAAGCGCGTCTACGTCGGCGAGTTCACGGTGCTCGCGGCGCAACGCGACACCGCGATCGCGCGCTTCATGACCGAGGCGGAGCGCGTCGGTGGCTACGTCGAGAGCCGCACCGATGGTGTCGTCGTGGTGCGTGTTCCGGCCGAGCGCTTCCAAGCGATCGTCGCCATGGTGCCGGCGCTCGGTCGCGTGTTGTCCGAGTCGGTCCGCACGCAAGACGTCACCTCGGAGTGGATCGATCTCGACGTCCGCATCCGCAACGCCGAGGTCGCGCGCGAACGCCTCCTCGCACTGCTCGAGCGCGCGACGGAGATGAAGGACATCCTCGCGATCGAGGAACAACTGCGTCGCGTCACGACCGAGATCGAGCAGATGAAGGGCCAATTCAAGGCTCTCGAGGCGCAGATCGCGTACTCGCGCATCACGATCGACTTCCAAGGTCAGGCGCCGCCTCCGGTACGACGCGCGACCGGCAGTCGCTTCGAATGGGTCAACGCGATCGGCATCGAACCGGCCCTACGCCGGTTCTGAACGGGGATCGACCATGCAACGCTTCACCATCACGGCCGTGCTCGCCGTCGTCGTTTCCGGCTGCTTCGCGTCTTCGTACCGAGCTCCCGATCAATTCGTCGAGCTCGAGTCGACGCGCGCGGGTGCGAAGTTCGTCGCGTCCGACGACGCGCGCCTGTGGATCCGACGGTTCACGCCGGAGGCCGACGGCACGCTCGCGTTCTGGCGCGAACACGTGCGGCTGCACTTCACGACGGAGCGCGGGTACACGCTGATCTCCGAGCGCGACGTGAAGATCGACGGTGCGCCCGGCGTCGAGTTCACGTTCGAGGCGACCGTCGACGGAGTCCTGCAGCGCTACGCACTGTTCCTGACCACCGAGTCGCGCCTCGTGCGCGATCGCGTCGTCACCGCCGAGTTCGTCGGAACGCCGGAGACGTTCGCGGCCCACGAGGCTGCCGTTCGAACGGCGCTGCGCGTCGAATGACGCAGGGTGGACTCGCCGCTGCGTGCGTCTAGACTCCCGCGTTTCGCGTTCGCCCGCAGGATCCGTCGTCGGAAAGGTCCCCTATGAGCTTCACCCACCGTGGTCGCACCCTGAACAAAGTCGCCGTGATCGGATCGGGCCAGATCGGCCCCGACATCGCGCTCTACTTCGCCAAGGTCCTGGCGCCCGCAGGTGTCCAGACCGTGGTCGTCGACGTCGCTCAGGCCGCGCTCGACAAGGGCAAGGCCAAGCTCGAGAAGAAGATCGCGAAGGGCGTCGAGGCCGGCGCGTTCACGCCCGAGAACCAGGCCGAGATGCTCGCGCACGTCACGTTCACGACCGACTACGGCGCCATCGCAGGCTGCGATCTGGTGGTCGAGGCGGCGACCGAGAACAAGGAACTGAAGGCGAAGATCTTCGCGCAGGTCGAGACGCTGGCGGCGAAGGACGCGATCCTGACCTCGAACTCGTCGCACCTCGAACCCGAAGTGATCTTCACGTCGTTGAAGGAGAAGGGCCGCAGCGCGGTCATCCACTACTTCTTCCCGGCCGAGCGCAACCTCGTGGTCGAGATCGTCCCGGGCGAAGCGACGAAGCCGGCGACGACCGAATGGTTGATGTCGTTCTACGAGGCGATCGGCAAAGTCCCCGTCCAAGTCCAGTCGCGCTACGGCTACGCGCTCGATCCCGTCTTCGAGGGCCTGTTCCTGGCGTCGTTGATGCTGGCCGACAAGGGCGTGGCCACGGTCAAGCAGATCGACACGGTCGCGACGCGCGCGCTCGGGATGACGATCGGATCGTTCACGGCGATGAACCTGACCGGCGGCAACCCGATCACCGCGGTCGGTCTCGACCACTACACCGAAGCGATCGACGGTTGGTTCCACACGCCGCGCTCGCTGTCCGAGAAGGCGAAGAGCGGTGAAGCGTGGGACACGCCGAAGCGCGGTGAAGTCGTCGAGGTGCCGCAGGAGCTCGAGAAGACGATCACCGAGTGGTTGCGCGGCGCGTACTTCGGCATCGTCTCCGAGATCGTCGATGCCGGCCTGATCAGCGTCGGCGACTTCGACATGGCGATCGAACTCGCGCTCGACATGAAGCCCGCGTTCCGCTTCATGAACGAGCTCGGCACCGCCGAAGCGTTCCGCCTCGTGCGTCGCTTCGCCGATCAGAACCCCGGCTACCAGATCTCGAAAACCCTGATGACGCTCGGTGAGACCAACACGCAGTGGGACATCCCGGTCGTGCAGCGCGTCGATCGCGACGGTGTCGCGGTGCTGACGATCCGGCGGCCGAAGGTGTTGAACGCGCTGAACCAGGGCGTGTTCGACGAACTGCGGCGCAAGGCAGCCGAGCTCGAAGCCGACCCGAACGTCAAGGCCGTCGTGCTGACGGGATTCGGCAAGAAGGCGTTCGTGTCCGGCGCCGACGTGAACTTCCTGGCCGCGATCAAGTCGGAGGCCGACGGCGAGAAGACCTCGGCCGACTCGAACGACGCGGTGGCGCGTGTGGCCGCGCTGGCCGCGAAGAAGCCCGTCGTTTGCGCGCTGAACGGGCTCGCGTTCGGCGGCGGCATCGAACTCGCGATGGCTGCGACCACGCGCATCGCGAAGGCCGGGCTGCATCCGCTCGCGACGCAGCCCGAGACGAACCTCGGCATCATCCCGGGCGCCGGCGGCTCGCAGCGCTTGCCGCGTCTGATCGGCATCGAGCCCGCCGCCGCGCTGTTGCGCACCGGTCGCCCGGTGTCGTCGAAGGACGCACTCGCACTCGGCCTCATCAGCGAAGAAGTCGAAGGCGACTTGCTCGCGCGCGCGGTCGAACTCGCGCAGCAGTTGGCGCGCGGCACGGCGTCCGTGAAGGCGATGCCGACCGGACCGCTCACGAACGTGCCGACCGAGTTGCCCGCGATCGACATCGGTCACCGCAGCAAGAAGGTCGACGCGATCCTGTGCGAGGTGATCCTGGCCGGAGCGCGCACGTCGCTCGCCGAGGGCCTGAAGCTCGAGGCTCGCGCGTTCGGTGCGGTCTGCGGTACGCAGGACATGCGCATCGGCGTCGAGAACTTCTTGAAGAACGGCCCGCGCGCGAAGGCCGAGTTCAAGCACGCCTGATCGCCGACGAGCGCAGGTCGTTCTCGCCCGCTCGCTCTACGACGCGTCGTAGAGCGAGCGCCGCGAGTCGGGCGAACTCGGCGGCGCGAACGCCCGCACGATGCGCACGATCTCCGCGGTCGCCGCCAGCGCGTGGTCGAGATGCGGGGCGAACGGGGGGCGCTCCGCGGCCTCGAGCGCCGCATCGACGAGCGCACCGATCTCGGGCGAACATGCCGCGCGCGGGTCGTCGCCGAGTTCGTTCCAGTACGCGCGATAGTCGGTCGTCGGCGCGAGGAACGCACGCAGGCCGTGCCGCTGCGCGAGGATCGCCTGCGTGACCAGGCACGCGTGTTCGCGAGCGTCGTCGCGGCCACCGCGGTTGTCGAGCCCGAAGTCGACGCGCATCAGCGCATCACACCCCTGGACCAGCGCGTGGCAGCACTCGTGGTAGATCATCTGCGCGAGGGAGTCGTCGGGGTCGAGCGTGTCGCGCTCGCCGATCGTGAGCGTGCCGGCGCCGTCGTAGCTCGCGAAGACGTCGCGTCCGCGCACCACGCGGAAGCCGATGCGCGCCGCCGCGCCGAGCCAGACGCGCTCGAGCGGATCGTCGTACACGTGCTCGATCGGGCGCGACGCGCTCACGCGGTCTTCTCTCCGGGCGCCGTCAACGTGTCGAGGCGTGCGAGGACGTCGTACGGCAGCTCGAGGTCGGCGGCCTTCGCGTTCTCCGTGATCTGCTCCGGCCGCGTGGCACCGACGATGGCCGAGGTGACCTCTCCGCGACGCAGGATCCACGCCAACGCCAATTGCGCTGGCGTGATGCCGAGCTGGTTCGCTTCGGCCACGAGCGTGCGCGACGCGGCCAGGTTGCGCTCGGTCAACTTCGGGCGCAGGAAGCCGCCGCGCTGCTCGTCGGCCGCGCGCGATTCGGACGGCACCGACCCATCGGCGTACTTGCCGGTCAGCAAGCCCTGCGCGAGTGGACAGAACACGATCTGCCCCATTCCGCGCTGTGCCGCGGCCGGCATGATCTCGGGCTCGATCGATCGATCGAGCAGGTTGTATTGCGGTTGGTTCGTGATCGGTCGATAGCCGAGCACGCGGTCCGCGATCGCGCAGGCCTCGGCGATCTGGGCCGCGGTCCAGACGCTGACACCCCAGTACAAGACCTTGCCTTGACGGATCAGGTCTTCCATGGCGCGCACGACTTCCTCGGTCGGCGTGTCGGGATCGAAGCGATGGCACTGGTAGAGATCGACGTAGTCGGTGTGTAAGCGTTGCAGCGACGCCTCGCACGCCTCCATCAGGTGCTTGCGCGACAAGCCGCGGTCGTTGACGTTCTCGCTCATCGGCCAGAACGTCTTGGTCGCGAGCACGTAGTCCTGCCGGCGATACGGTCGCAGCGCTTGACCGAGCGATCGCTCGGCCGCGCCGTAGGCGTAGATGTCCGCGGTGTCGAAGAAGTTGATGCCGGCTTCGACCGCCGCGCGCACGCAGCGCTCGGTCCCCGCGTCGTCGACGCTGCTGCCGAACGTCAGCCAACTGCCGAGCGACAGCACCGAGACCTTGCAGCCCGATGAACCGAGTCTGCGGTACTTCACTCGTGGCTCCAGCGCGCGGCGATCAGTGGTCGCCGCCAAGGTAGCCGAGCTGTTCGAGTTGTCGGCGCGTCTCGTCGGACATCGAGGCCTGCCCGCCGCCGACCGCCGACGCTTCCAGCGCGCCGACGAAGCGCTCCATGCGCTCGTCGAACGCGGCACTCGAAGCCGCATCGTCGTCGGCTCGATTCCGCAGCTCGCCGCGATCGGTGCGGACGTCGAACAGCTCGCGCAGCGTGGCGACGCCAGGTTGTTCACTGCGGATGAACTTCTCGTCGGCGCTACGTAACGCGCGGCGCACGATGTCGAGGTGGTTCGTGCGCGCGTAGACGGGTCGAGGCGGCAGCGACTCGCCGCGCAACCGAGGGGCGAGGCTGCGTCCGTCGAGTGCGGGTGCGTCGGATGGGAGCGAGACGCCCGCGAGATCGAGCAGCGTCGGCATCACGTCGACCAGGGAGACCAAGTCCGCCGCCCGTCCCCGGTCGAGGCCTGGGCCGCGCAGGAGCAGCGGGACGTGCAGCAACTCGTCGTAGAGGAAGCGGCCGTGACCGATCTCGCCGCGCTCGAACAACTCCTCGCCGTGATCCGAGAACACCGTGATCCACGTGCGGTCGAGCCGACCCGACGCCGTCAGCGCACCGGCCACTTGACCCACCCATTCATCCGCCGTGCGGAGGGCGCAGTCGTAGAGGAAGCGTGCTCGCGCCATGAACTGCGGCGCGTCGGGCGGCTGTGGCGACTGGCTCACGTACCGAGTCAGGCGCGTGGTCGACACGCCTTGCAGCAAGTTCGGGATCGCGGGCTCCTGCGCGCCCAGCTCGCGCAGCACTCGCGGCGGAGCCGTGTAGTTGTGCGCAGCGTAGGTGTGCACGAACAGGAACAACGGTCGACTGCGCGGGCCGCGCAGGTGCGCGAGGATCTGTTCGCGTGTCGCGCGTGAATTGCGGGCCTGACCGGCGAGGTCGGGCAGATCGCCGCGGGTACTGGCGTAGTCGGGGTCGGGATACGCGGGATCGCAAGCGATGTAGCGCTCGAACCCACGCGCGAAGCCGAACTCGGGCATCACGAAGCCGCCGCCCGTCAACGCGATCGTCTCGTAGCCTGCGGTGCGGAACAGCTCGGCGATCGTGGTCGCGCCGCTCGGCATGCTCGCGTAGGAGAAACTCGTCCCGGTGCGATCCGGATGCATGCCGGTGAACACGGACGAGTGAGCCGGCAAGGTCCACGATGCCGTCGAGAACGCCGACTCGAACACGACGCCGCCGTCGGCGAGCGCGGCCAACGCCGGCGTCGTGTTCAACGTCGCATCGGCGAGCGACGTGCGATCCCAACGCACGGTGTCGAGCGACATCAGCACCACGTCGGGCCGCGACGGCTCGGTCGTGGTGGGAAGCACGGTCGGCGTCGCGAAGCACAGCAATTGTTCGTGCGAGTTCGAGCTCGGCGGCGCGGCGTCGACCGTGAACTCGATCGTCGTCTTGGTTCCGGCGAACTCGACCAGATCGAGCGTCAGGTCGCTCCAACCGGCGTAGCGGTCGGTCAACGCGACCGCGGCGGACGATTCGTCGTCGGGCGTGAACAAGCGCACGCGGCCGTGCAGCGGCGTGGGGTCGGCGCCGAACGCGCGCGTGTACGCCAGCTTGAACTGGTGCGCGTCGGCGGGGACGTCGACGTCGAACCGGATCGTCCCCTCGCGCGGCACGACCACGCATTCGCGCCAATCGTTGCCGGCGCGGATGCGCAGCGCGTACGGCGGCAGAGCCGCGATGCCGCCGGTGCGGACCAGCGCGTTCAACGCCGGCTCCTGCGCCACGGCGAGCCGCGAGTGTGGCCCGTTCACCACTCCGACGAGGACTCCGACGGCCTCGATGTCGATCGCCGCGACCAGCGATTGCCGCGTGCGGTCGGGCTCGGGAGCGAGCCACTGCATGTACTGTTTCGCCTGGCGCAGCACGTTCTCGGCGCGGCCCGGAGCCACCAGGTCGGCCGGGTAGAACGACTGCCGCGCGTGGTAGACGAACACGTGCGGTGTCTCACCGGGACCCGGGATCAGCGTGAAGCGCAGCGTTCCGGCGCGCTTGCGCTCGAGGTAGACCGTCGTCAGTTGCGTTGCGGACGCTGCGGTCGCGGTTTCCTCGAGGCGCTCGGCGAACAACTCGGCCACGAACGGCGCGTTGGTCGTGTACGCGATCTGCGGCGACACGGTCTCGATCGTCTGGTCGAAGAACGGCGCAGTAGTCGGTGCCTTGGACGCGGCGGCCGCGACGAGGGCTTCGTACCCGACCATCGCCGTCGGCTTGGCGTCGAGCACGCGGACCACGACGCCCGTCGGTCCGGTCGATCGTGGCGAGTCCGAACACCCGCCGCCGACCAACAGAGCGACGCAAGCGAGCACGGAGCGCATGCGACCCCGGCGCGAACCGGGTTCGGAGCGCTTGCCCGTTGGTGGAGAGACCAGCGGCGAGCGGGAGAGCATCGACGAGGATCCGGCAGTTGGAGTGACGAAGACATACAAGACGATCGGGTCCCGCGCGAACGGGATTTTCAGGCGTGTCCGATGGGCTGCGCGGGGACCGCACCGAATCGCCCGCGACGGGGTTCCTGTCCAGTCCGGGCCGAACGCGGGCCGATCGAGGACCTCGCGAGTCGACCGACGGGCCGCGGCGGCCGGTGGATCGACTTCGACGACGCGCCAGCCTTCGAACGAGCCGACGCGCAACCGTGGGCTATATTGGGCCGGCTCATTTTCGGGGTGTCCCGCGCGCATGAAGATCAGCATCGTGAATCCCCATATCCCGGTGTTCCGACGCAACTACGCGTTCCGGAAGACCCGTCGCTGGCAACCGCTGTCCACGGCGATCGTTGCGGCATGGCTGGAGCAGCACGGCGGATTCGAGGTGCAGTTCATCGATGCGCACGTGCTCGACCTCGACGACGCCGAGGCGGCGCGTCAGGTCCGCGCGTTCTCGCCGGACGTTCTCTACTACTCGTCCGAACGCACCGACGCCTGGGAACTGCCGATCCCCGATACGTCGTACGTGCAGAACTTCTTCCGCGAGTACCTGAAGACCGGTCCCAAGGCCAAGTGGATGCTGCTCGAGGGACCGCACGGCTCGATCTATCCGGCGGACATGCTGCACAAGCTGCCGATGGTCGACGCCGCATTGCGCGGGGAGACCGAACCGGTTTCGTTCCTCGCGCTCGCCGCGCTCGCGCGCGGTGAGGACCTGTCGCAGGTGGCGTCGGTGTCGTGGCGCCGCCCGGACGGCACGATCGTCCACAACGCCGACGATCCCGCGCCGATGAAGTACAAGGACTTCCCGTCGCCGGCCTGGCACCTGCTGCCGATGGACAAGTACCGCGACGCGGCCGCTCCCGACGTTCCGTTCGCGATGCTCGAGACGTCGCGCGGTTGTCCGATGCCGTGCGGCTACTGCTACAAGCAGATGTTCGGTGATCGCCAGAGCAAGCGCGACCCGAAGCAGGTCCTCGACGAAGTCGAGGAGGTCGTCACCAAGTTCGGCGTGCGCCGCATCATGTTCCAGGACCAGATCTTCACGCTCGATCGCAAGCACACCGCCGCGATCTGCGAGGGACTGATCGCGCGCGGTCTGGCCAAGAAGATCGAGTGGCGCTGCCAGACGCGCCTGAACGGCATGAAGAACGAGCTGCTGAAGCTCATGCGCGACGCGGGCTGCGTCGAGATCTACACCGGGCTCGAGACCGGCTCGGACGCGATCCAGAAGGAGATCTCGAAGCTCACGCTCGAGGACTTCCTGCGCTACCGCGACTACGGCGAGTCGATCGGCCTCGCGATCAGCCCGAACATGATCCTGGGCTTGCCCGGCGAGACCTACGACACCGCGATGCAGTCGATTCGGTTCTTCCACAAGCTCGGCATCGCGATGTCGCCGAACGTGAACATCACGTATCCGCAGACGCGCTACCACGAGCAGGCGATCGAGCGCGGCGAGATCAAGGGCGACAACTGGGACGAAGTCGTCGAAGGCGCCGGCTTGGTCGGCACCACGCTCGACAAGCCCACCATCGACCGCATCCGCACCGAAGCCGAGCGCCTGAACAAGTGGCTGCGCCGCAAGAAGAAGCTGTGGCGTCTGTTCGGCATGCAGTACGGCCGTGGTGCCGCGCAGCAGTTGCTGAAGGAACGCGGCGACACGGTCATCCGCAACGTCGCGATGAGCTGAACGCGACGAGCGCGCCGACGATCGGCGGAACGGCCGAGCCCGCGGATCAGCCGCGTGGATCCTCGGGGTCCCGCCGCGCTCGGATCACGAAACCGTGATGGATCGGCGCTCCACCGGCGAAGTCTTCCGGCATCGTCTGGCGCGTGACGTCACGCACGTCGAAGGCTTGCGTCACGGCCGGATCGAGCGTGAAGCGCCGTTGATTGGTCGAGAACCACAGCGTTCCGCCCGGCGTGAGTCGTCGCATGCACAGCGCGATGAGGCGCAGGTGATCGGTGGCGACGTCGAACTCGCCGTCCATCTTCTTCGAGCGGCTGAAGGTCGGCGGATCGAGCAGGATCAGGTCGAACGACTCCCGGATCGGCTGTTCGAGCCACGCGACGACGTCGGCGCGTTCGAGCCGGTGCGCCGGCGCCGTCAGTCCGTTCTGCGCGAAGTTGCGCGCCGCCCATTCGAGGTAGGTGTTCGAGAGGTCGACCGACAGCGAACGCACCGCGCCGCCGAGCGCGGCTTGGACCGTCGCGGTCGCGGTGTAGCAGAACAGGTTCAGGAAGCGCAGTCCGCTCGCCTGCGCGCGGATGCGTGAACGCACGAGGCGATGATCGAGGAACACGCCGGTGTCGAGGTGGGTCGCGAGCTCGACGAGGAAGCGTGCGTCGCCCTCCTGCATCGTGAGTTCGAAGGGCGGCACGTCGGCGCGTTGGTACTGCGTGAAGTCCTTCTGCTTGCGACGCAGCTTGCCGAACACGCGTTCGCGCGGGATCGACAGCACCGTCGCCGTCGCGCGCAACACGTCGTCGAAGCGATCGCGCGCGAGTGCGGCGTCGATCGTGCCGGGAGCCTCGTATTCCTGCACGTGCGCGGCGTCCGCGTAGACGTCGATCGCGGCGTTGTAGTCCGGCAGGTCCGCGTCGTAGAGCCGGAACGCGTCGGTCGCGTAGCGCTTCGCGATCTTGCGGCGGTGCGCCAGATTCTTCGTCAAACGATTCAAGAGCGCGTCGGCGTGTGCGGTCAGGAACGACACTTCGCACCTCACGTCGCTCGACCGACGTTCAAGACTTCCACCATCCGGCGCGGCGAACGTCGCGTCGCGTCGGCGCAGCGCTCAAGTCCGGGGTAGGTTCGCCACGCAAGACGAGACGTTTACCCGGAGTCCATGGTGGTTTCGACCTTCAGATTCGTCGCGATCGCGAACGTCGTCCTCGGAATGGCCCTCGGCGCTGCGGCTCACGCCTCGGCCGCGGGCGTGGAACTCGAAGCCGTGAGCCTGGTGCTGCCCGGTCAGGCGAATGCGGGTGCCACCATCGCCGCCAGCGCCGAGATCCGCATCGTCGGGGATTCGGCGGGGAACCCGGTGCACCTGGACGTCGTGTGGACCGACGACGCCGTCTTGGACGCCGGCGACCCCGTGATCGGTTCGACCGCGGTGGACTTCGACGGCATCCACGGGCTCGTCGTGACGTTGCCGGCGGCGGCGACGGCCGGCCCCCATCATGTCGCGCTACGCGTCGTGCCGTTCCCGGACGAGATCGACCGCACCGACAACGTCGTGTTCGCGGCGCCGATCGAGATCCTCGTCCCCGACCTCGCGTTCGCGTCGAACGCGCCGCTCGCATTCGCTGCGACGTCGGTCGACCCGGACCTGGCCGTGGACGTCGCCGTGATCAACTCGGGGACGCCCGGCAGCTTCGGTCTGTTCGAGATCGCGCTGCAGAAGCCCGTGACGTGGCTCGAAGTCGTGGGCGCGTCGGGGGTCGCGGTCGCGGGCAGTGCGCCCGCGACGTTCACCGTGTTGGTCCATGCCGAAGGCCTCGTGCCGGGTGTCTACGCCAACGTACTGCTGATGACGCAGCAGGGCGCTCCGCACGCCGTTCAAGCGTTGCCCGTGACGTTGACGATCGGCGCGCCGTGGTTCGTTCCCGGCGATCGGGTGCGGACGACGCTCGCCGCAGGCGCGGCGCGTGAACTGCGCTTCGACACGCTGGCCGGCATGAAGCTCGCACTGACCACGATCGAGTTGAACAAGGGCGCTCGCGTCGAATCCTGGGTCCGTCCGGAGAACTACGACCCGGCCGAGCCCGTGACCGTCCCGCACAAGATGTTGAAGGCCGTGAAGAAGAAGGTCGTGCTGAAGACGCCGACCTCGGGCATCTATTTCCTGCGGCTGACCAACCCGACGTCGAGCCCCGTGACGATCGAACTCGCCACCGGCCGGGGACTGCCGAAAACCGCGCTGCCGCGCGTCGCGACGCTGCGCCAGGCCGCGCCCGAGATCACCGCGCTGTTGCTGCCCGGCGCCACCGCCGACGCGACGTTCCTCGCCAACGACTACGTGACCGGCCCACTCGCGCTCACGGCGACGTGCGCGGCGGGTTCGATGAGCGGTCTCGGTCAATACACCGTGCTGGCGACGCCCGATGCGCTGGTCCTGACCGACCTGCCTGTGCCCAGTGGTCCGTACCTGACGTTGCGTGCCGAGAACTTCGGTGATCACGCGAAGGCGCGCGTGAAAGTGAACGTGACGCCGAAGCAGCCCGCTCTCGGAACCGCCCTGATCGTCCTCGACTGATCCAGCGATCGGTCCCCCCACGGCTGCGCGGTCTCCGATGCGCTGCGTGAGCCGCCGCTCTGGCCTCGCGCCGATTCGGGAATAAGCTTCATCCGCCCCCTCGCGATTTCGACAAACAGGGCGGAGTTCGCACCCATGAGGACGCGCCGATTCGGCATCGCCTTCGCGTTCGTGTGTCTGGCGAGCGCGTCGGCTCGCGCCGGCACGCTGCACGTGCCGGATCCCGGCCTCGGGATCACGACGCTGCAGCAAGCGCTCACCGCCGCTTCCGCGGGTGACACGATCGTGCTCGCGGCCGGCGTCCATCTCGGCAACGCGCAGGTCAGCGGCAAGGCCGGTCTGCGCATCCGCGGGGCCGGCACGACCAAAACGGTCCTCGACGCGATGCCATCGGCGCCGACGCCGTCCGGCCCGGCACTGATCGCCGACGATTGCGACGGCTTGCGCCTCGAGCGACTCACGATCCGTCATGCGCGCGCGGCGACCGGCAGCGGCGCGGGCGTCGTCGTCACGAACAGCGATCACGTCGAACTCGATCGCGTGCTGATCGTCGACTGCGAGGAAGCCGGGGTGCAGATCGCCGGCAACTTCGCGACCCTGACGCAGTGCGAAATCGTCGGCTGCGAGGGTGGGATCGATCTCGCCAGTGACTTCGCTTCGGTGACGAAGACCGCGGTGCGCAACGATCGGTTGCGCGGCATCGGCGTGCTCGGTTCGGACGTGACCGTTTCCAAGTGCACCGTGCGCTCGATCCGCGTCGGCAGCGGCATCTCGATCACCGGGGAACGGCCGACCGTGACCAAGTGCGTGGTCGAAGCCGTGCACGCCGACGACAGCAGCGCGATCAGCACGACCGGCAGCGACCCCGACATCGCGAAGAACAAGATCGCTGGCGCGTTCAACGGACTGTTCGTCGTCTACGGCGCGAACGGGTTGGTGCGCGGCAACGTGATCGAGGATTGCGCGGGCTCGGGCATCCGCTTCGGCGCCGTGGCCCACGACCTCGACGTGCGCGACAACGTCGTGCGTCGCTGCGGCACGAACGGCGCTCCCGCGGTCTGGATCGACGGCGACACCGAGCGACTGACCGGCAACGTGGTCCAGGACTGCGCCGGCAGCGCGTTCGTCGTGTTCAGCTCGAACTGCGTGCTGCGCAAGAACCGCGCCGAACGCTGCGGCAAGGATGGCTTCAACGTCGAGACCGGGGTCCTCGCGACGACGCTCGATGCCAACGTCGCGGTGGGGAATCACGGCGAGGGCTTCGAGAACAGCGGCACGGCGACGGTGCTGACCAAGAACACGGCGAAGCAGAATCGCACCGAGTTCGCCGACGACGGCACGCTCGGCACGGTGTCGGGCAACTCGTTCTCGACCGTGAGCGCGCCGACGCCCGTCCTCGACTGACGGTCGGCTCGCGCATGCGATCGCCGGGTGCGTAGGACTCGGAGATCAGCCGCCCTTGCGTCGACTCGGCTTGACCGCGAGATACGGATTCGGCCACGGCGCGTCGGCGAACTCGTAGCGCTCGGCCGCGTGCAGCGTCAGGTACGGATCCGCCAAGTGCGCGCGTGCCAACACGACGAGGTCCGCACGGCCCGCCGCCAGGATCGTGTTGACGTGGTCGACCGACTGCACGTTGCCGACGGTCATCGTCGCGACGTCGGCTTCGTGGCGGATCTGGTCGGAGAAGTGCACCTGGAACATGCGGCCGTAGACCGGCTTCGCGTGCGGCGTCGTGCCACCGGCCGAAACGTCGACGATGTCGCAACCGTGTCGCTTCAGTGCGCGCGCGACGACGACGGCGTCGTCGGCCGTCATGCCCTGCGGTTCGAGCCAATCGCTGGCCGAGATACGCACGGCGATCGGCTTCGACGCCGGCCACGCGGCGCGCACGGCGTCGAGCACTTCGAGCGGGAAGCGCATGCGGTGTTCGAGCGAGCCGCCGTACGCGTCCGTGCGCTGGTTCGACGACGGCGACAGGAACGACGACAGCAAGTACCCGTGCGCCATGTGCAGTTCGATGAGGTCGAATCCGACCTCGTTCGCACGTTGCGTCGCGCGCACGAAATCCGCCTTCACGCGCGCGAGGTCGGCCGCGTCCATCGCCTTCGGCGTCGGATGGCGATCGCTCCACGGGATCGCCGACGGCGCGATCAACGGCCACGCGCCTTGCGTCAACGGCTCGTCGTAGCCGGCCTCCCACGGGATGCGCGACGAACCCTTGCGACCCGCGTGCGCGAGTTGGACCGCGATCTTCGATGCGCTGCGCTGATGCACGAAGTCGACGATGCGCTTCCACGCCGGCACGTGTGCGTCGGCGTAGAGGCCGGCACAGCCCGGCGTGATGCGACCGTCCGCGCTGACGTCCGTCATCTCGGCGATCAGCAGGCCCGCACCACCGACCGCGCGGCTGCCGAGGTGCACGAGGTGCCAATCGTTCACGGTGCCGTCGACGGCGGAGTACATGCACATCGGCGACACCACGATGCGATTGGCGAGTCGCAGTGAACCGATCGAGTACGGCGTGAACGCGGGAACCGGAATCGCACCGGTGGAGTCGGGCTTCGCGTCGACGTGCGTCGCGTACGCACCCTTCACGGTGTCGACGAACTTCGGATCACGCAGGTGCAGGTTGTCCCAAGTGATCTTCTTGCTGCGCGTCATCTGGTTGAACGTGAACTGGATGGCGTCCTGTCGCTCGTAGCGCTCGGTGTGTTCGAACCAGGACTGGCTCGTGCTCGCGGCGCGCTGCAGCTTGGCCACGTCGAGCCAGCGCGACTCCTGATATGCGGCCAACGCGCGCGGCACGTCGGGAGCGTGCTTCGAGCACGCATCCGCGAGCGCGATCGCGTCCTCCATCGCGAGCTTCGTCCCCGATCCGATCGAGAAGTGCGCGGTGTGCGCGGCGTCGCCGAGCAGCACGACGTTGTCGTGGTACCAACGTTCGTTCTTGATGAACGGGAAGCGCCGCCAGATCGAGCGGTTCGTCAGCAGCGGAGCACCCTTCAGGTCGTCCGCGAACAGGCGCTCGAAGTAGCGCACCATGTCGGCCTCGGGCATGGCCTCGAAGCCGGCTTTGGTCCACGCGTCCTCCGTGCACTCGACGATGAACGTCGAGCGCACGTCGTCCGCGCCCGCTCCGCGCTGATACGGGTACGCGTGCACTTGGAACAACCCGTGTTCGTTGCGCCGGTACAGGAACGTGAACGCCGTCAGCGGCCAGCGCGCGCCGAGCCACGTGAAGCGCGTCTTGCCCCACTCGATCGTGGGCTTGAACGTCGCGGCGTAGCGCTCGCGCATCGCGCTGTTCACGCCGTCGCACGCCAGCACGAGATCGGCATCGCGATACGCGGACGGGTCGACGACGTCGGACTGGAACCTCACGTCGACGCCGAGCGATCGAGCCCGGCGCTGCAAGATCTCGAGCAGCTTCACGCGCGCGAGGCCGCAGAAGCCGTGGCCGGTCGAGGTGACCTTGCTGCCGCGGAAGAACGTGTCGATGTCGTCCCAGTAGACGAAGTGGTCTTGGATCGCTCGATACGTCTCGGGATCGGCCACGCCGAAGTGCGACAGGGTCTCCGCCGAGAACACCACGCCGAAACCGAACGTATCGTCGGGCCGGTTGCGCTCGTGCACGACGATGTGCGCGTCGGGATGCGCCTTCTTGAACAGGATCGAGAAGTAGAGACCGGCAGGTCCGCCGCCGACGCAGACGATGTTCATGGTGGCTCCTCGCGCGAGGGGCGCAGGGTAGCAGCGCGACGTGGAAGTCCGGTGGCATTCGACGCGATCGACGCGTTCGACGACCCACGCGCCCGCACCCACGGAGGTGTCCGCGGTGAACGCAAGAAGCGTGGATCAACCGGGTCGATCCTCCGTGTCAAACCACGGGAACGAGCAGCGCCAGCAACGGCAGGTGATCGGACGCCCGCGCGGCGTCGCCGTCGCGGACGGCGCGCAGACTCTCGAGGTGGGCCGGGCCGCGCACGAACACCGCGTCCAATGGTCGCAGGGGGCGGAACGCGGGGAACGTCAGGGCCCGCGCCCGTTGGCCGCGGAAGCCCTCGGGCTCGAGCACGGTCTTGCCCAGACTGTTCCAGACGTCGTTGAAGTCCCCCGCCACGAGCACCGCGGTATCCGGACACGTCGGATGATGTGCCGCGTGCCAATCGAGCACCTGCCGCAGTTGCCGTCGCCGCTCCCATTCCTCGAGCCCGAGATGCACGTTGTAGATCCACAAGTGCAAGTGCTTGCGGCCCGAGCCCGGCAGCGGCAGCGACATGCGCGCGTGCAGCGCGGCGCGCTTGATGCGCAACCGTTTGCTCAGATCGAGCTTGCCGGAGTGCTCGAGCGGGAACCGCGTGACGATCGCGTTGCCGTAATGTCCGCGCGTCAGCGTCTTGTGGGGCACGTAGATGCGGTGCTCCAGTCCGAGCGCGTCCCCGATCAGGTCGACCTGACGCTCGCCGCGGGACCGCGGCACACCCTCGTCGACCTCTTGCATCAGGAGGACGTCCGGGCGCAGCTCGAGCAGGGTGTCGACGACGCGCTCGAGGCGGTAGCGCCGGTCGACGCCGCCGATGCCCTTATGGATGTTCCAGGTGACGATCCGGAGTGGCTCGGGTCGGGCGGACATGGACGCGGAACATATCAGCCTGCAACGTTCGTCGCGCCGTTCCGTATTCCTGCACGCGGCGCGCGCACGCAGGCGCTTCTGTGCCCGTGCGTCGTCCTGTAGTCTCCCCCGATTCCGCCCACTGGAGCAGAGGCCCGTGCGCATGGACGCACGGCCGCTCGCCATCCCGGAGCCGTCATGTCGAAGCGTCTCGTCGCGTTCCTGTCCGCGGGCCTCGCGCTCGTCTCGATCCTGCATGCCGCCGACGAAGCGGCCACCCGACGCGGCAAGCCGCGCGCGTGGGAACACGAGACCTCCGATCTCCCGGTGAACCCCGTCATCCGCTTCGGCGCACTCGACAACGGCGTGCGCTTCGCGTGGTCGAAGAACTCCGAGCCGAAGCAGCGCTGCTACCTGCGCATCCACTTCGACGTCGGCAGCTTGGCCGAGGACGAGTCCGAGCGCGGCATGGCGCACTTCCTCGAGCACATGTCGTTCAACGGCAGCACCAACTTCCCGCCGGGAACGCTGGTCGAGTGGCTGCAACGCCGCGGCCTCGACTTCGGTGCGCACACGAACGCGCACACGTCGTTCTCCGAGACCGTGTACATGCTCGACCTGCCGACGTCGGATCCGCAGTTGATCCGCGAAGGCCTCACCGTGTTCCGCGACTTCGCCGACGGACTGCTGCTGACGCAGAAGGAAGTCGACGCCGAAAAGGGCGTCATCGACGGTGAGGAACGCGAGCGCGAGTCCGCCGCGGGCCGGCTGTTCGAGCAAGCGCTCGAGCGTCAGTTCGACGGAACGCGACTCGCGGAGCGCCTGCCGATCGGCACGAAGGTCGCGCGCGACGCGTTCTCGGCCGAATCGGTCCGCGCGTTCTGGTCGCGCTGGTACCGCCCCGAGTGCGTGACGGTCGCGGTCGTCGGCGATCTCGGCGAATTCGATCCCGAGCCGTTGATCCGCGAGCTGTTCAGCGGCATGAAGGTGCCGGAAGCCGAACCGCTCCCCGAACCGGCGATGGGCAAGCCGACGTTCGCCGACGTGTTCTTCGCGCTGTATCACCCCGAGATCCCGACGGTGTCGATGTCGGTCGCGCGCATGAAGGAATCCGTCGACGAACCGGCGACGCGCGCGATCGCGCTGCGCGATCTGCCGCTCGACCTCGCGCACGGAATGGTGAACCTGCGCCTGAACAAGCTCGCGCGCCAGAAGGAAGCCGCGTTCTTGTCGGCGAGCGTCAGCGACGGCGACATGCTGCGTGCCGCGTCGGCCGAGACGCTGAGCGTCGTCGCCGAACCGTCGAAGTGGCGCGAAGCGATGGCGCAGGCCGAGCAGGAACTGCGTCGCGCGCTGAAGTTCGGCTTCCAGGACGCGGAGCTCGAGGAGTTGCGCGCCGACATGCTGCGCGATCTCGACGAGAGCGTCACGCGTGAGGCCACGCGCTCGTCGCTGTCGTTCGCGAACGAGATCATGAACGCGGCCGAGGAACGCTCGGTCCCCACCACCGCGAGCTTCGATCGCGAGCTGTTCGGCCCGGCGATCCGCAAGGTCACGGTCGAACAATGCGCGGAAGCGATCCGCAAGGCTTGGGCCGAGGGAACGCTCTCGATCACGGCGATGGGCGGTCTCGATCTCGGCGCCGACGGTGGCGCCACGCTGAAGGCCGCGTACGAGGACAGCCAGAAGGTCGAAGTGAAGGCCGGCGAGAAGATCGAAGTCGAGGCGTTCGCGTACGCGTCGAAAGCCGACGAGACCGGCGCGATCGCGTCGGACGTCGTCGACACCGATCGTCCGATCCGCCACGTCACGTTCGAGAACGGCGTGCGCCTGCACGTCTATCCGACCGACTTCAAGAAGGCGCAGGTCATGGTGATCGGCCTGCTCGGACACGGCGGGCTGACCGCCGGCGATGCCGCGCTGCGCATGGTGGCGGGCGAGGCGTACGGCAGCACGGGTGTCGCCGAACACGACGAGGACGAGCTGCGCCGCCTGACGGCGGGCCGCGTCGTCGGAGTCGGCTTCGACGTCTCCGAAGACGCGTTCACGTTCGGTGGCGCGACGACGTCGGCCGACCTGCTGTTCCAGCTCGAGCTGCTCAGCGCCTACCTCGAGCATCCGAGTTGGCGCGAGACCGCGCTCGATCGCTTCCGCAAGCAGATCCCGCAGCTCTACGAAATGATGCGCGTGCAGCCGACCGGCCCCATGACGCAGAAGTTCCTGCCGGCGCTGTTCGACGGCGACTGGCGCTTCCGCATGCCGACGTTGGAGGAAGTCAACGCGATCGGCATGGAACTCGTGAAGGGCTGGCTCGAGCCACAGCTCGCGCGCGCGCCGTTCTCGGTCTGCATCGTCGGCGACGTGGTTTCCGACGAAGTCGTCTCCGCGGCCGCACGCACGATCGGTCGCCTCGGCAAGCGCGACGCCGTCGCCGATGACACCGCGCTGCGCACCGTGCCGACGATGAAGTCGGGTGTGCACATGGAAGAGACGATCCCGAGCGAGATCCAGAAGGCGCTGGTCCACGTGCAGTGGCCGGCTCCGGACGGGTTCGATGCGAAGACGCGCCGTCAGATCGGCTTCCTCGGCCGCGTGCTGAACGATCGAGTGCGACTCGAGGTCCGTGAGCGTCTCGGTGCGAGCTACTCGCCGCGCGGTTCGGCGCAGGCGAGCCTCGTCTACAAGAACGCCGGCACGCTCTCGATCCAGGCCGAAGGCGATCCGATCAAGGCCAAGGATCTGCTCGATGCATGCCTCGCGACCGCCGAGAAGCTCGCGAAGGACGGCGTGACCGACGACGAAGTCGAACGCCTGCGCACGCCGTTGTTGGCCGCACTGCGCGATCAACAGCGTCAGAACGCGTTCTGGGCGCAGACGCTGGCCGCTCTGCACCACCGCAAGGACGCGCTCGGCGAGATCGCGTCCGCGGAGTCGGACTACCTGGCGATCGACGGAACGACGATGTCGAAGCTCGCCGCGCAGTACCTGGTGCGCGACAAGGCGTCGTCCTTGACCGTGTTGCCGGCCGCACCGGCGAACTGACGCCACTCGGTCGCCGACACGCACGGGCCGACGATCTCCACGCGAGGTCGTCGGCCCGCGTCCGTTCGCGGTTCTGCGTCGGTTCGCTTCGGCCCCCTCCGAAGTTCATGAGGCGGCTGGTAACGTGTCGCGCCACTCTCGTTGCGCCACCCCTTGCCGGATCAGGAGTCGCTCGTGCAGTCAGTGCATTCGCTCGTTCGCGGCGTGTGTGTGTTCACGGTCGCGTTCGTTTGCGCGTCGTCCGCGATCGCCCAGGACAAGAAGAAGGGCGACGTCAAGCCGTACGAAGAGGTCGTCACGAAAGACGCCGCGTCCGATCCGGGCGTGTTCCTCGTGCATCGCATCGACGACCGCATCCTCTACGAGATCCCGGCCGCCGAACTCGGTCACGATTTCCTGTGGTTGGTGCAGATCGCAGGGACGCAGGCGGGATCGGGCTACGGCGGCACGCCGGCCGCGGAGCGCATCGTGCGCTTCGAGTTGCGCGACGACAAAGTCCTGCTGCGCGACGTGCGCTATTCGGTGCGCGCCGACACCAAGGACTCGATCAAGAACGCGATCGAGGCGATCTCGATCGCGCCGATCATCGCGCTGTTCCCGGTCAAGGCCTGGGGCAAGGACAAGGCGCCGGTCATCGACGTGACCGACGTGTTCAAGGGCGACATCACCGAGTTCTCCGCGCGTGCGGCGTTCAACGCGCAGGGCGCGGATCCGTCCAAGAGCTTCATCGAGTCGATCAAATCGTTCCCCGAGAACATCGAGACCAAGGTCCTGATGACGTATCGCGTCAACAAGGGCGGCTTCGACTTCGAGACCGAATCGTGGGGACCGCCGCAGACCGCGCTGACCGCGCTGATCCACCACTCGATGGTGCGTCTGCCGCTGCAGCCGATGAAGCCGCGCAAGTACGACTCGCGCGTCGGCTTCTTCACGGTCGGCTTCCTCGACTACGCCTCGCAGGAGCAAGGCGTCGAGCGCGTCAACTACGTCAACCGTTGGCGGCTCGAGAAGCGCGACAAGAACGCAGCGGTCTCCGAGCCGGTGAAGCCGATCGTCTACTTCGTCGGGCGTGAGGTCCCGGACAAGTGGAAGCCGTGGGTGAAGAAGGGCATCGAGTCGTGGCAGCCGGTGTTCGAAGCGGCCGGCTTCCGCAACGCGATCCTCGCGAAGGATGCGCCGTCGCCGCAGGAGGACCCGGACTGGGACGCCGAGGACGCGCGCTACTCGTCGATCCGCTGGATGCCGTCGATCGTCGAGAACGCCTATGGCCCGCACGTGCACGATCCGCGCACGGGCGAGATCCTCGAGGCCGACATCCAGATCTTCCACAACGTGCTGAAGCTCGCGCGCGATTGGTACTTCGTGCAGGCTTCGCCCAACGACGAGCGCGCGCAGACGATGCCACTGCCCGACGACTTGCTCGGTGAACTCCTCGCGTACATCGTGGCGCACGAGGTCGGGCACACGCTCGGCTTCCCCACAACATGAAGGCCAGCTCCGCGTTCACGATCGAGCAACTGCGCAGCAAGGACTTCACCGAGAAGTGGGGTTGCGAGGCGTCGATCATGGACTACGGGCGCTTCAACTACGTCGCGCAGCCGGGCGACGGTGCGCGCCTCATCCCGAAGATCGGGCCGTACGACTTCTTCGCGGTCGATTGGGGGTATCGCGAGTTCGCCGCGGGCCTGAGCGCCGAGCAGGAACAGGCCGAGCTGAATCGCATCGTCGCGCGACAGGTCGACGATCCGGTGTTGCGCTTCTCCGATCCCAATCCATTCCTCGACCCGTCGGCGCAAACCGAAGACCTCGGCTCGGACGGTGTCGCCGCGACCGAACTCGGCCTGAAGAACATCGATCGCGTGGCGAGCTACCTGGTCAAGGCCACCTGCAAGGAAGGCAAGGACTACGAGCTGCTGCGCAACATGTACGACGCGTTGGTCGGCCAGCGCGATCTCGAACTGAACCACGTGGTCGCGATCGTCGGCGGCGTCGTGTACTCGAACCTCTGGTACGGCCAGAGCGAGCGCCAGTTCGATCCGGTCCCGGTCGAGCGCCAGCGCGCTGCGGTCGCGTTCCTGCTGCAGCACGCGTTCCAGGTGCCGCCGACGCTGATCGCGCCCGAGATCGTCGACCGCCTGCAGCCGAACGGCGCCGTGGATCGCTTCCGCGCCAGTCAGGTCAACATCCTGCGCTACCTGACGAACACCCTTCGACTGCGTCGCATGGCCGAGTTCGAAGCGCGCGCACCCGGCGCCAGTTACGGCCCGGCGGCGTTGCTCGAGGACCTTCGCCGCGGGTTGTTCGTCGAGCTCGACCGTGAGCGCGTGACCGTCGATCTCTACCGCCGCAACACGCAGCGGGCCTGGGTCGACCTGATGGTCGACTACGTGGCCCAGAACTCGCGCGACTCGGACGTTTCCGCGCTGGCGCGGGCCGAGCTGAAGGTGCTTTTGCAGCACATGAACGACGTCTTGATCAAGACCGCCGATCGCGCGACGCAGGTCCATCTCACGGACCTGATCGACCGAGCCGATCGCGCCCTGGACCCGCGCGGTAAGAACTGATCGTCGTCGACGTGATGAGCGGCGCGTGAAAGGGCATCAGGGTCCGCTCGCGCGCGGCTACACTCCCACGCTTTTCCTCCCCGTGTGGATCGCCGAATGAACCGCTGGCGAGCGTTCTTCGTCTCGACGATCGGCAGCAAGATCGTGATGGCCGTCACCGGCATCCTGCTGCTGCTGTTCGTCCTCGGACATCTGGTCGGAAACCTGCAGATCTTCCTCGGGCGCACCGCGTTGAACGACTACGCGGAAGGCCTGCGCAAGCTCGGCCCGCTGCTGTGGGTCGCGCGCATCGGTCTGCTCGCGGCGTTCCTGCTGCACATCGATGCCGCGGTGCGTCTGACCCTGCGCAGCCAGGCCGCGCGGCCGGTGCCGTACGCGAAGACGCGCCACTCCGCGACGACGTACGCGGCGCGCACGATGGTCGTGTCCGGCATCCTCGTCGTGCTCTACGTGCTCTACCACCTGATGCACTTCACCTGGGGCTGGGTCGCGCCGCAGGCGTTCGCGCTGACCGAGACGGTCGACGGCGCCGCGCGCCACGACGTCTACGGCATGGTCGTGGCGGGCTTCCAGCAGCCGCTGATCGCGATCGTGTACGTGGTCGCTCAAGCCGTGCTCGCGATGCATTTGTCGCACGGCGCGAGCAGCTTGCTGCAGACGCTCGGCGTGCGCGGCCCGCTGTTCGAGAACGTGAAGAACTACGTCGGGCCGGCGTTCGCTCTGCTCGTGTTCGTGGGTTACGTGTCGATCCCGGCAGCCGTGCTGCTCGGGATCGTGAAGTGACGAGGCCAGCATGAAGCTCGACGCTCACATCCCCGACGGTCCGATCGACGAGAAGTGGGACCGCGCCCGCTTCGAGATGAAGCTCGTGAACCCGGCGAACAAGCGCAAGTTCCGCGTGATCGTCGTCGGTTCCGGACTCGCCGGCGCATCCGCCGCCGCGAGCCTCGCCGAGCTCGGCTACGCGGTCGACTGCTTCTGCTTCCAGGACAGTCCGCGCCGGGCGCATTCGATCGCCGCGCAGGGCGGCATCAACGCGGCGAAGAACTATCAGAACGACGGCGACAGCGTGTACCGGCTGTTCTACGACACGGTCAAGGGCGGCGACTTCCGCGCGCGCGAGGCCAACGTCTACCGCCTCGCGCAGTTGTCGGTGAACATCATCGACCAGTGCGTCGCGCAGGGTGTCCCGTTCGCGCGCGACTACGGGGGTCTGCTCGACAACCGCTCGTTCGGCGGCGCCCAGGTCTCGCGCACGTTCTACGCGCGCGGTCAGACCGGACAGCAGTTGCTGCTCGGTGCGTATCAGGCCCTGTCGCGCCAGATCCACGCCGGTCGCGTGACCATGCACACGCGCTCCGAGATGCTCGACGTGGTCGTCGTCGACGGGCGTACGCGCGGGATCATCACGCGCGACCTGATCACCGGCAAGATCGAGCGTCATGCCGGCGACGTCGTGCTGCTCGCGACCGGCGGCTACTCGAACGTCTTCTACCTGTCGACGAACGCGAAGGGCTGCAACGTCACGTCGACGGTGCGAGCGTGGCGGCGCGGAGCGGGCTTCGCGAATCCGTGCTTCACGCAGATCCACCCCACCGGCATCCCGCCGCACGGCGACCACAGCTCGAAGACGACGCTGATGTCGGAGTCGCTGCGCAACGACGGCCGCGTGTGGGTGCCGCGCAACTCCGGCGACGCGCGCAAGCCCGATCAGATCCCCGAGGCCGAGCGCGACTACTACCTCGAGCGCATCTATCCGTCGTTCGGCAACCTCGTGCCGCGCGACGTCGCTTCACGCGCCGCGAAGCGCATGTGTGACGACGGCTTCGGTGTCGGCCCGAGCGGACGCGGTGTCTACCTGGACTTCGGCAACGCGATCCAGCGGCTCGGCAAGGACGCGGTCGCCGCCAAGTACGGCAACTTGTTCCACATGTACTCGAAGATCACCGGCTCGAATCCGTATGCGACGCCGATGGTGATCTACCCGGCGCCGCACTACACGATGGGCGGACTCTGGGTCGACTACGACCTCATGAGCACGATCCCGGGCCTGTTCGTGCTCGGCGAAGCCAACTTCTCCGACCATGGCGCGAACCGCCTCGGCGCGTCGGCGCTGATGCAAGGTCTCGCCGACGGCTACTTCATCGCGCCGTACACGGTCGGCGACTACCTCGCCCGCGTCGGCAAGTCGAACGTGACGACGGATCACGGCGACTTCGAGCGCGTCGAGGGTCAGGTGCGAGACCGCATCGACGGTCTGCTGTCGATCAAGGGCTCGCGCTCGCCGGATTCGTTCCATCAAGCGCTCGGCCGCATCATGTGGGACAAGTGCGGCATGGCGCGCAACCGCGACGGACTGCACGAAGCGATCGAGCAGATCCGCGCGCTGAAGGACGAGTTCCAGCAGAACCTGCGCGTGCCGGGCAGCGGCACGGACCTCAACCAAAGTCTCGAGAAGGCCGGCCGAGTGCAGGACTTCCTCGAGTTCGCGCACCTGATGTGCACCGACGCGCTGACGCGCGAGGAATCGTGTGGCGGCCATTTCCGCGAGGAGTACCGCACTCCCGAAGGCGAGGCACTGCGCCGCGACGACGACTTCTGCCACGCGTCCGTGTGGGAATGGCAAGGCGACAACACCACGCCGAAACTGCACAAAGAGGCGCTCGCCTTCGAGCACGTTCATCTCGCGACGCGGAGTTACAAGTAATGAACCTCACGCTTCACGTCTGGCGTCAGAAGGGTCCGCACGACAAGGGCGGGTTCGAGACCCACCGCATGAGCGACGTGTCGCCCGACATGTCGTTCCTCGAGATGATCGACGTCCTCAACGAAACGCTGATCGCGGCCGGCAAGGAACCGATCGCGTTCGACCATGACTGCCGCGAGGGCATCTGCGGCATGTGTTCGATGGTCATCAACGGCCGGCCGCACGGGCCCGAGAAGGGCACCACGACCTGCCAGTTGCACATGCGCAAGTTCCGCGACGGCGACGAGATCACGATCGAGCCGTGGCGCGCGAAGGCGTTCCCCGTGTTGAAGGACCTCTGCGTCGATCGCGGCGCGTTCGATCGCATCATCCAGGCCGGCGGCTACGTGTCCGTGAACACCGGTTCGGTCCAGGACGCCAACTGCTTGCCGGTGTCGAAGGTCGCGGCCGACGCGGCGTTCGACGCGGCGACGTGCATCGGCTGCGGCGCATGCGTGGCCGCCTGCCCGAACGGCGCGGCGATGTTGTTCGTGGCCGCCAAGATCTCGCACCTCGCGCACCTGCCGCAAGGTCAGCCCGAACGCCACCTGCGCGTGACGGCCATGGTCGAGCAGATGGACCACGAAGCGTTCGGCCACTGCACGAACCACTTCGAGTGCGGCGAAGCCTGCCCGAAGGACATCAGCGTCGAGAACATCGCTCTGCTGAACGCGGACTACGCGAAGGGCGCCCTGTGGGCGGCGCGGCCGAAGCAACTGTCGGGCGACGGCTGATGCGAGGCCGCGGCGACGGCGCGCGGCGCTGAACTCCGTTCCATGCGCCGCACGCTGCACGTCGTTCTCGTCGCGGCCGCCGTTCTCGCGTTGCAGGTCGTCCTACCGCGCGTGTTCTCGGTGGTGCTCTGGTACCACCTCGGCTTCTTCATCGTCAGCTTGGCGTTGCTCGGCGGCGCGCTCGGCGCGTTGTCCGCATCGCGTCGGTCCGCGCGCGGGCTCGCGTCGAACCCCGAGGTCGACGTGGCGGCGACCGCAGCCGCGATCGTGATCGCGCTCGCGCTGACGCTGCGTTTGCCGCTCGACCCGGGCGCGACGATGCACGAGCCCGGCCCCGCCGCGCTCGTGTTCGTCATGGCTGCGTTGCTGTGCGCGCCGTTCTTCTTCGCCGGCCGCTTCATGGCGACCGCCTTGGCGGAGTCCGGCGCGAACGCGGGACGGCTCTACGCCGCGTCGTTCGTCGGTGCGGGCGTCGGCGGACTCGGCGCGTTCGCGCTGCTGTCGACGTGCGGCGCGCCGCGCGCGCTCGGCGTCGTCGCGCTCGTGCCGCTGCTGCTGTACGCGCCACGCGCCGCGCGCGGACCGTGGTCGTTCGCACTGGTGCTCGCTGCGGCTGCGGCGCTCGCGCCCGACGTCGTGTTCCCGATGGAGAGCCGCAAGCACTTCCCACGCATCGAACCAGCGCGCGTGAAGGAGCGCGTGTGGAACGCGCTGTCGCGCGTCACGTTCTACGACAACCCCGAGCGCCACGGACTGTGGCAGTTGCGGCCGGACTTCGCCGGCCCGGTGCCGGACTCGGTCGGCGTCGCGATCGACGATTGGGCGATCACGTCGATCTGGCGCCGCCCCACCACTCCCGAGCAAGAACGGTTCCTCGCGGCCTATCCGCCGACGCTCGCGTACGCGACCGCGCCGGAGGGGTTCGACGCACTCGTGCTCGGAGCCGGCGGTGGCCTCGACGTGCTCGGCGCGCTCGCGGCCAAGGCCGGACACGTCACCGCGGTCGAACTCAATCCCGCGATCGTCGATGCCGTGCGCGGTCGCTACGCGGAGTTCGCGGGTCGCCTCTACGACGATCCGCGCGTCGAAGCGCATTGCGCCGAAGGCCGTGCGTTCGCCGAAGCCGATCCGCGCGTCTACGACCGCGTCGTGCTGACCGGCGTCGACACGTTCGCGGCGACGGAAGCCGGTGCGTTCGCACTGTCCGAGAACTACCTCTACACGCGGCAGGCGTTGGACGTGCTGCTCGCGCGCCTGAAGCCGGGCGGCATCGCGGCGTTCTCGCGCTGGTGGTACGAGCCCGAGCGCCAGACCGTGCGGCTCGTGCTGACCGCGGCCGAAGCGCTGCGCGCTCGCGGACTCGATCCCGCGGCGAGCATCTTCGTCGGACGCGCGCAGACCAACTCCTACGTGCTGGTGAAGAACGGCCCGTTCGAAGACGCCGAGCTGCGCGCCTTGGACCAAGCGGCGATGCTGCGTGGGATCGAAGGCGTGTTCGCGCGGGATCGGCCCTCCGATCCGCTGTTCGCGCGCGCTCTCGACCCGGAGCGCGCCGGCGAACTGGTGCGGACGTACGCGTACCGCATCGAGCCGACCACCGACGATCGACCGTTCTTCTTCGAACACACCCGTCTCTCGCGAGTGTTCCGCGGCGAAGGCGATTGGATCCACGATCGAGTCGGCGGCGTCGAAGTGCTGATCGTCACGCTCGGCGCGTTGCTGCTGCTGGCCGTGCCGCTGGGCGTGTTCGCGGCGCGTGGCGCCGGCAAGTCCGCGTTGTCGCCGTTCCTCGCGTTCGGCGCCGCGTACAGCGCGGTCGAAGTCGTGTTGCTCGCTCGCCTGGCGTTGCCGCTCGGATCGCCGGCGCTCGCCGTGCCCGTGACGCTGAGCGCGCTGTTGATCGGCTCGGGCGCCGGCGCGTTCATGGCGTTGCGCCTGCCGGACCCACGTGCCGTGCGATCCTGCTCCGTCGCCGCGGTCGCGGTGGTCGCGATCGGCGTGCTCGCGTTCGACCTGCTGGCCGACGCGACGCGTGGGCAATCCGTGGCGGATCGCGCCCTCGCCGTGACGGCATTCCTCGCGTTCCCGGCGTTCGCGCTCGGCATGCCGATGACTCTCGCGTTGCGGGAGCTCGCCGCGTCGCGGCCCGAACTCGTGTCGCGCGCCTTGGCGTTGAACGGCGCCGCGGCGGCCGTCGCCGGCCCGCTGGCCACGGCGGCCGCACTGCAATGGGGATTCACCGCGACGTTGTGCGGCGCGGCTGCGCTGTACTTCATCGCAGCCGCGCTGCTGCAGCGCATGGCCGTTCGTCCGTCCCTGTTACCGTCTGGCTGACCCATGCCTCTGCTCGCCGCCTACGACCTCCACGTCCAGTTCCAATCCAAGGTGTTGTTCGACGGTACGTCGCTCGCCGTCGAAGTCGGCGAGCGCCTCGGTCTGGTCGGCGCCAATGGCTCGGGCAAGAGCACGCTGTTGAAGATCCTGACCGGACAGGTCGAGCCGGAGCGCGGCAAGGTCGTGCGCGCGCGCGGAGTCCGCATCGGCTACCTCGCGCAGGAGATCGCGAACAGCAGCGCCGGCTCGCTGATCGACGCCGTGATGGCCGCGGCGCCGAAGAAGAGCGCGCTGATCGAGCGCCGTGACGCGCTGCTCGAGGAGATCGACGCGGCCGCGGCGGAAGACGGCGTGCGCGCGCACGAGTTGGCGCAGGCGTTGGCGGATCTCGAACACGAGATCGCCGAAGTCGAACGCCGTTTCGCGCGCCATCGCGCCGAGCGTGTACTCGCGGGCCTCGGGTTCACGCCCGAGGATTCGATCGCGCCGTTGTCGGCGTTCTCGGGCGGTTGGCGCATGCGCGCGGCGTTGGCGTCGCTGCTGTTCCAAGAGCCCGACGTGCTGCTCCTCGACGAACCGACGAACCACCTCGACTTGCCGTCGGTGCGTTGGCTCGATCGCTTCCTCGATGCGTTTCCCCATGCGCTGGTGCTCGTCTGCCACGACCGTCAGTTCCTGAATCGCCACATCAACCGGGTCGCGGCGTTCGAGCCCGAGGGCTTGAAGACGTTCCGCGGCAACTACGACGGCTACGTCACGCAACGCGCGATCGACCTCGAGGTGATGGAGGCGCGCGCGAATCGCGACGAGAAGAAGCGACAGCAACTGCAAGTCTTCGTCGACCGGTTCAAGGCGAAGGCGAGCAAGGCACGCCAAGCGCAGAGCAAGGCCAAGCTGATCGAGAAGCTCGAAGCCGAGATGCCCGACCTGCCGCCGCCGCGGCGCTCGGTGCGCATCGTGTTCCCGAAGGCGTCGCGCTGCTCGGATCCTGCCGTCGAAGCGATCGGCGTCGGGCACGCGTACGACGGCAACCCCGTGTTCGCCGGCGCCGATCTCTCCATCCGTCCGGGTGAACGCATCGCGATCGTCGGCCGCAACGGCGCGGGCAAGACGACTCTGTTGAAGATCCTCGCCGGTGAACTGCCGCCCGCGGCGGGCAGCGTGAAGCGCGGGCACAACGTCGAGCTGCGCTACTTCGCGCAGCACCACGCGGATCAGTTGCAGCCGTCGTCGACGGTTTACAACGAGGTCCAGCGAGCCGCGCCGAAGCGTTTGCCCGCCGAGATCCGCGGCATCTGCGGCTCGTTCCTGTTCTCGGGCGACGAGATCGAGAAACCGATCGGCGTGCTGTCCGGCGGCGAGAAGACGCGCGTCGCACTGGCGCGCCTGCTCGTGGAGCCGGGCAACGTGTTGCTGCTCGACGAACCGACGAACCACCTCGACACCGAAGCCGCCGAGCGATTGACCGAGTCGCTCGAAGCGTTCGACGGCGCGATCGTGTTCGTCAGCCACAACCTCGACTTCGCACGACGTCTCGCGAATCGCGTGTTCGTCGTCGAGAACCATCGCGTGCGCCACTTCCCCGGCACGCTCGAGGATTGGCTCGCGTCGTTCGATGAACAGTCGGACGTGAAGACGACGCGCCAGTCCGCGGCGCCGACGGAGAGAGAAGACGACAAGGCCGAGCGCATCCGTCTGCGCGAAGAGCAACGCCAGAAGGAGAAGGAGCGCGGCAAGCGCGAGAAGCGCGTGGCGCAATTGGAGCAGGTGATCGCGCAGCTCGAGACGAAGGCGAAGACGATCGAGGACGCGCTCGCCGCGCCCGGAGCGTGGGACGACCGCGCGTCGGCGGACGCGAAGACGCGCGAGCTGGCGCAGACGAAGAAGGACCTGGAGGCCCGGATCGCCGAGTGGGAGGAAGCGTCAGGGTGACGCTCGGGCCGCTTGGCCGGATGCGCTGGCATCCAGGCAGGCGGGGGGAACTTCGTTCCCCCCGCCCCCCCTCGTTCGACCGCTCGCGGTCGAACGACCAAAGGGGGGCTTCACAAACGAGCAAAGCCCCCCTTTGGGAACCCCCGTGCCCTTGAGTCGCGCGTGAGACTTCACGCGAAGGGACGTCGAGAACGGGCTCACGCTGCGGCCATTCAAAGCCGCAGGGGTGGCTTCTCGACGGCGTGATTCGCGACCCCTGTCCATTTCGCCCCGGGTGACGTACTCACGAGACGTGTAGAGCGGATCGCCACGGCTGCGGCGGGCTGCTGAATGGCCGCAGCGAGAGCCCGTTCTCGACGTCCCTCGGCGACGGAGTGGTTACTCGGGCGCGCGCGGGCTTGGACCCGAGGGAGGACTTCGGGTCGCGCTTCGCGCTCCGCGGTGGCGATTGAAGGAGTGGGGACAGAGCAGATGAGGGGACTGTCCCCACCCGAGCTCAGATGAGGGGACTGTCCCCACCCGAGCTCGACGGCCATGACGGGGACGGAGGCGGGTCTGTCCCCGATGTGTCCCCCGGTGGCGTTCTCGTCCGGCGGGCCGGACAGGATTGCCGGCGGCACCTTCGTCCGGTTCGATTTTCGGTCACTGGGTCCTGTCGCCCACGGAACCTCGCGCCGCATCGCCTCCCTACGATCCTCCACCGCTCGTCGATCACGCATCGGCTAGAACCTTCGCAGCCGATCCTTTTCGGGAGTTCCGTTCGATGTCACCGAGCACTTCATCGCGTCGTGGGTTCTTGAAGAGCGCTTCCGTCCTGGCCGCCTCGGTGCCCTTTGCTCGGCTCGGGCTCGGGCAGGACGGTGCCGTTGTTGCGAGAACTCTCGAGAAGCGCCGCTTCGGTTCGACCGACATGGACGTGACCGTGCTCGGATTCGGTGGCGCGGAGATCGGCTACGGCGGCGTCGAGCAAGCGATCGTCGACAAGCTGTTGAACGCTGCGCTCGATGCCGGCTTGAACGTCGTCGACACCGCAGAGTGCTACGCCGATTCGGAAGTGCAGATCGCGAGCGCGATCGGACATCGGCGCAAGGAGTTCTTCCTGTTCACGAAGTGCGGGCATTGGACCGAGGCCGGCCGCGGCGCCGACTGGACGAAGGACGGTGTCACGCGGTCGATCGAACGCAGCTTGAAGCGACTGAAGACCGACGTCGTCGATCTCGTGCAGTTGCATTCGTGCTCGCTCGAGGAACTGAAGAAGGGCGAGTGCATCGACGCGCTCGAGGCCGCGAAGAAGGCCGGCAAGACGCGCTACATCGGCTACAGCGGCGACTCGCAGGCCGCACGCTGGGCCGTCGAGAGCGGTCGCTTCGACGCGCTGCAGACCTCGGTGAACTTCGCCGACCAGGAGTGCATCGAGCTGACGCTGCCCCTCGCACGCGACAAGAAGATGGGCGTCATCGCGAAACGCCCCATCGCCAACGCGGCTTGGCGGTACGACGAACATCCGAGCGACGGCTACCACGTCGAGTACTGGAATCGTCTGCAAGCGCTGAAGTACGAGTTCGCCAGCGGCGACGCGCGCAAGCGGTCGGACGCGGAAGGCCCGGCGGGCATCGCGCTGCGCTTCACCGCGATGCAGCCCGCCGTCGACGTGTTGATCGTCGGCACCACGAAGCCCGAGCGCTGGGCGCAGAACGCCGCACTGCTTCAGGCCGGGCCTTTGCCCGCCGAGCGCGAAGCCGCGATCCGCGCGCGCTGGAAGGAAGTCGCGAAGCCGGAGTGGATCGGGCAGACCTGAGCGACACGGCGCCCGTCACCGCTCGAGCGCATCCACGGCGCGGAGGCCGTGCGAGGCGCCGCTCGTCCACACTTCGACGCGGCGAGCGGATGTCACTTGGCGCAATCGCGAGATCGCGAGCACCGCCGAGCACGCGGCCGAGCGCGACGTCGCGACTCTCCCAGGACGCTCGGGTGAAGCCAAATCGGGCCGGCCTTGTACCAGACCGGCACCGTTACACTCGGACGGTCTTCTTCCGCCGGGGGAATCCATGCGCTCCACGTCGTTCGTCGTCCTGTCGGTCGTGCTCGGCGGCAGTGTCTTTGGGCAGGCGTCGGCGCAATGCGTCGATCCGTTCCAGCAGTCGTTCGTGGCTCCGGTCGGCGCTTTCGCGGTCGAGTTCACCTCGATCGCGAACACGTTCGTCGCACCTCAGGCGATCACGATGTCCGGGAATCGCGCGTTCATCGCTGGTCGCCAGTTCGTCTCCGGGAAGACGGTCGGCGTCGCGTACGAGTACCTGCGCCAGTCGAACGGCACTTGGTCCCCAGGAAGCAGCATCGTCGGCCCGCCGATCGCGGGCAACTCACCTCAGTACTTCGCCGATCGTCTTGCGCTGGACGGAGATCGCTTGGTCGTCGGCGGCTCGAAGATCCAGAACGCGTGGATCTACGAACGCATCGGCGGCGTGTGGACGCAGGTGAAGCACGTGCCGCAAGTCGCGAACGGCGACGCACTCGGTTCTGCGCTCGCGATCGACGGCGATACGGTCGTGATCGGCGCACGCGAGAGCACCCATCCGACGCTCGGACTGGTCCAGTCCGGCGCCGCCTACGTGTTCGAGCGCGTCGCTGGCTCTTGGGTCGCGACGCAAACGCTGTTGCCAGCCACACCAATCTCGGGTGCGCACTTCGGGACGTCGATCACGTTGGACGGGGACACGCTGGTCATCAGCGCGACGAGCGAGACGACGGGACCAGGCAGCGTCGGGGCGCTGCACGTGTTCGAGCGCCAGGGTTCGCAGTGGACGCAGACCGCGCGGCTGACGGCGGCGAGTTCGGCGCCTGGCTCGATCGGTCACTACGTCGACCTCGACGGTGACACGCTCGCCGTCTCCAGCAATGGCACGGGTGCGCTCGTGTTCGAACGCATCGGGCCGTTCTGGTTCCAATCGCATCAGCTCGTTCCGCCCGGTTCCTTCGGGCCAGGCGGCGTGGTCGCGCTCGATGGTCCGAGGCTCGCGGTCTCGGATCCGTCGTACCCGCTGACGTACCAGAACCGTGGCGCTGTCCACCTCTACGAGCGGGTCGGCAGCGCTTGGATCCCGCGGCAGTTCCTGCACACGCCGGACGCGATCGGCGGCACCGATTTCGGTCAGTCGCTCGATCTGCTCGGCGACGTGCTGCTGGCGAAATGCCCGAACGCGGGCAATCCGCCGAACTCGATGCCGGCGACGATCCTGTCGTTCTCGACGATCCCGAATCCGCCGCCGATCTACGGCGCGGGCTGCGCCGGCAGCGGCGCCATCGTCCCGACGCTCAGCGACCTCGCCTCGTACGACGGCTGTTTCGTCGACGGCGCGTCGGTGTCGTACCGGGTCGCGCAAGGCCTCGGCGGCAGCACCTGCGTCCTGCTGATCTCACCGGGCATGAGTAACGTCCCGCTCGCGAACGGCTGTTCGCTGCTGGTCGCACCGTCACCGCTCAGCGTCGTCGTGCCGCTGTTCGGCGTCGGACCGGGCGGCGGGTCGATCACGCTGAACGCGTCGATCCCGGTCGGCGTGCCGGCCGCGTCGATCTTCATGCAGGGGTTCGTGCTCGATGGCGGAGCACCCGGCGGATACGCGGCGACGAACGGCATGCGGTTGACCGTGCAGTGACGCGGAGCGAAGGCGTCCCGGAAGGCACTCGCATGATCGAGTCGAGTCACCCCCTCATCGCCGCGATCGCCGATCCTTCGCTGACGGCGCCATCGGCGCGCCTACGCCGCGTCCATGCGCTGTTGCGCGACGACTGGACGCTCGCCGTCAGGCCGGACGAACATGGCCTCTTGCCGATCGACATCGCGATCGAGGCGTCGACTTGGCGCGTCGTCGCGGCGTTGCTGCGTCGGCAAGCAACGTTGCCGGCGTCGACGACGGCGTTCCGTGTCCTCGCCGGATGCGTCGAGGAATGGTCGCTCGAGCGAGCCGGTCACCCGTGGTCCACCGACGTCGAGCACGCGCTGTGGGTGTACACGTGTGGGAGACTCCTCGGCGCCACGTGCGCGGAGCCGTTCGCGCACCTCGACCATGACGCCATCGGGGACCTTGCGTTCGTCGCCATCGATGCAGACGCATGGCCGACCCGCGACGCGCACGGCGCCGTCGAAGCCGTGCCGCTCGATGCATGGCGCGTGCGGCACGCGGAATGGCGGGCGCGGGTGATTCCCGACACGTCCATGCTGCGTGGTCGCGTCGTCGACCTCCACGGCGCCGCGGTCGCGGACGCGCTCGTGCACTGGAACCTCGAAAGCATGCGGACCGGCGCCGACGGTCGGTTCACGTTCGCGGTCGATCGAGCCACGTTCTACGCGCAATGGACGAACGTCGAGGAAGACGCCCTGCATGCCTTGGCGCGCGACGGTCGCTTCGCGATCGTGCGAGACCTGCGTCCCCGCGCGTCGAGCGAGCCGGAAGTTCGCATCGTCCTCGATTCGACGCTGACGACGATCCAAGGCAAAGTCGTCGATGCGGCCGGAGCGCCGGTCGCGGACGCGGACGTCGCGATCGAATCCGGCACGTTCTTCGCCTGGGTGGCGAGCTATCACCTCACCGGCTGGCAAGCGCTGCGGTGGGAGGACGCTGCGTACGGATGCTCGGTCGTTCGAACCGGCGCCGACGGAACGTTTTGGTTCGGTGCATTCGCGGGCCGAGCGTACGACCTCCATGCCGTGACCTCGCGCCCGATGCGCCACGCCGTCGTGCGAGCGACGCCAGCCGGCGCGGTCGACGTCGTCGTGCGATTCGCGTCGGCAGACACGAATGGACGCACGGTGCGCGGCGTCATTCGAACGCGGGATGGGCTCCCCGTCGAAGGAGTCGATGTCAGCGCGCGGATCGAAGTGCGGCTGCTTCCGAACCAATCTTGTTCGGTGAATCCGCTCAGCGCGATCGGTGGATCGGTTCGCACGGATGCCGAAGGCCGATTCGAGCTCCAGGACGTCGCGGACGGAGCCGTCGAGATCGTCGCGCGAAGCGACGACATCGAGTGCTCGCGATATACGTTCGACCCCGTGCCGGACACGATCGAACTCGTCGTCGAATTGCTCTGCCCGCTGCGCCTTCTCGTGACGAACCCATCGTCGATCCCCTGTTGGGTTCAACCCTCGAAGTCCAGCTTCGCGCGCAAGACCTCGCGGGGAACTCGCACCGGCGGCTCGGGAAGGTTGCGGCTCGACTCGACCGAACCCTCGGACACGCTGTGGCTGCCGGAGTCGGTCGACGCCTTGCTCGTCGAGTCCGAGTCCGATCCGGAGGACGCGCCGCCACGCCGGATCCCGATCCGGCTGAATCCCGACGCGCGCCTGGACGTGGAAGTCTGAGGACCGCGGAGACTGCTCGCTCTGACTGCCGCTCCGCGCGGTATCTTCCGTTCGTGATCCACAAGGGACTCGACACGGGCTTCAAGCTCGACCAGCTCTGGCATTCCTTGCGAGGCGACGGGGAACGATCCAAGCGCCCGGCTCTGGCTTCGCTGGCGACGATCCTCGTCGATGCGGGAACTTCGCATGCCGTGATCGGCGGCCTTGCACTGCAAATTCACCACGAAGAGCCGCGCACCAGCCTCGACATTGAAATTGCCGTTACGCGGATCGACGACCTTCCCAGGGATCGCCTCACGGCCGGTGGATTCGCGTTCGTCGGGCGATTCGAGCACTCGGAGAACTGGAAGAGCTCCGACGGCATTCCGATCCAGTTCACGGATGATCAGGCGCTGCATTCCGCGCTGACCCGTCCGATCGCAGTCGAACTCGACGGAGTGACGATCCGCGTATTGGCGAAACCCGACTTGCTGCGTGAGAAGTTGCGCGCTGGGTCGGACCCCGCGCGGAGGCGCTCCAAGCGCATGCAAGATCTGGCGGACGTTCAAGCTTTGATCGAGTCGGAGCCCACGCTCGCCGACGCTCTGACTCCCGAGCAGCGGGCCATGCTCGACCGTTTGGTCTGACCGCGCGACTGGTTCCCGCGACAAGTCAAGTCGGGCAAGAGGCTTGAATCGGCAGCCGACATCGTGCGGATCCGACGCCCGTTTCCCCCCGACCTCTCCCGCGCCCCCATGCCGCAGTTGAGACACCCACCCCCGTCCGGCTACCCTCTCCGGCTTCACTTCGCCCCGTGAACCGCCCTCGCAAGGACCCTCATGACCTCGCACCCGGAATCCGACCGTCTCGCGTCCTCGGACCGCTTCATCGACCGCCATCTCGGCAAGCCCGCCGCGCACACCGCCGGGATGCTGTCGACCGTGAAGGCCACGTCGCTCGACGCGCTGATCGGCGAGACGATCCCGCAAGCGATCCGCTTCACGGGCAAATTCGATCTCGCGCCGGCGCGCACCGAACGCGAAGTGCTCGAGGACCTGCGCGGTCTCGCGGCGATGAACGAAGTGCGCCGCAGCTACCTCGGCCTCGGCTACTCCGGCACGATCACGCCGCCGGTCGTCATGCGCAACATCCTCGAGAACCCGGGCTGGTACACGCAGTACACGCCGTACCAGGCCGAGATCGCGCAAGGCCGACTCGAGGCGTTGCTGAACTTCCAGACGATGGTGCTCGACCTCACGGGCATGGAAGTCGCGAACTCGTCGTTGCTCGACGAAGCGACCGCCGCCGCCGAGGCGATGACGCTGTGCAAGCGTCACCTCGAGCGCCGCCCGAACGCGAACACGTTCTTCGTCGCGTCGCATTGCCATCCGCAGACGATCGACGTCGTGAAGACGCGCGCGGAGCCGCTCGGACTGAAGGTCGTCGTCGGTGACGCGGCGACCGCGACGTTCGGGGACGACGTGTTCGGCGCGCTGATCCAGTACCCCACCACCGACGGCGCGCTCGTCGACTGGTCCGCGTTCTCGAAGAAGGTCCACGACGCCGGCGCGCTGCTGTGCGTCGCGACCGATCTGCTCGCGCTGACGATCCTGAAGCCGCCGTCGACGTTCGGCGCGGACATCGTCGTCGGCAACTCGCAGCGCTTCGGCGTGCCGTTGTTCTACGGCGGTCCGCACGCGGGCTTCATGGCCGGCAAGCTCGGCTTCGAACGCAAGATGCCGGGCCGCATCGTCGGCGTGTCGAAGGACAGCAACGGCAACCCGGCGCTCCGCCTCGCGCTGCAGACGCGCGAGCAGCACATCCGCCGCGATCGCGCGACGAGCAACATCTGCACGGCGCAGGTCCTGCTCGCGGTCACGGCGTCGATGTACGCGGTCTACCACGGGCCCGAAGGCCTGAAGAACATCGGCCTGCGCGTGCATCGCGCGACGCGCGTGCTCGCGGAGAACTTGGTCCAGCTCGGCTGCAAGCTCGCGCATGCGACGTTCTTCGACACGATCCGCGTGACGCCGCCGGCCGGCAAGGCCGACGCGATCCTCGCGGCGCTCGACGCGAAGAAGATCAACGTGCGCCGCTTCGACAACGGCGACTTCGGCATCGCGCTCGACGAGACCGTGACCGTCTGCGACTTGCTCGATCTGCATGAAGCGTTCGGCGGCAAGGCCGGCGCATTCGCTCCCGAAGCGGCCGCGGCGAAGGTGGAAGGTCCGCCGGCCGCGTTCGCACGTTCGGGCGAGATCCTCACGCATCCGGTGTTCCGGCGGTTCCACACCGAGCACGAGCTGCTGCGCTACATGAAGCGCCTCGAGTCGCGCGACCTGTCGCTGACGACGTCGATGATCTCGCTCGGCTCCTGCACGATGAAGCTGAACGCGACGGCCGAGATGGCGCCGGTCAGCTTCCCGGGCTTCGCGAACATGCATCCGTTCGTGCCCGTCGCGCAGGCGAACGGCTACGGCGAGATGATCCGCCGCCTCGAAGGTTGGCTGTGCCAGGTCACGGGCTTCGCCGCGTGCTCGATGCAGCCGAACGCGGGCTCGCAGGGCGAGTACGCCGGGCTGCTCGCGATCCGCGGCTACCACCACGCGCGCGGCGACATGAAGCGCGACGTCTGTTTGATCCCGACGTCGGCGCACGGCACGAACCCGGCGTCGGCCGCGCTCGCGGGCATGCGCATCGTCGCGGTCGCGTGCGACGACAAGGGCAACATCGACGTCGCCGACCTGCGTGCGAAGGCCGCGGCGCACAAGGACACGTTGTCTTGCATCATGGTCACGTACCCGTCGACGCACGGCGTGTTCGAGGAGTCGATCAAGGACATCTGCAAGATCGTCCACGACCACGGCGGGCAGGTGTACCTCGACGGCGCCAACATGAACGCGATGGTCGGCCTGTGCCGACCGGGCGACATCGGCGGCGACGTCTGTCACTTGAACCTGCACAAGACGTTCTGCATCCCGCACGGCGGCGGTGGTCCCGGCATGGGTCCGATCTGCGTCGCGGCGCACCTCGCGCCGTATTTGCCGGCGCATCCCGTGGTGTCGACCGGTCGTTCGATCGTCGGCGCGGTTTCGGCGGCGCCGTGGGGTAGCCCCGGCATCCTGCCGATCCCCTACGCGTACATCGCGATGATGGGCGCCGAGGGCCTCGCGCACGCGACGAAGACGGCGATCCTGAACGCCAACTACGTCGCGACGCGTCTCGATGCGCACTACCCGGTGCTGTACCGCGGAACTCACGGCCGCATCGCGCACGAGTGCATCGTCGACCTGCGCGACATCACGAAGAAGGCCGGCATCGAGATCGACGACGTCGCAAAGCGCCTCATGGACTACGGCTTCCACGCGCCGACGATGTCGTTCCCGGTCCCCGGCACTCTGATGATCGAGCCGACCGAGAGCGAATCGCTGGCCGAGCTCGATCGCTTCTGCGACGCGATGATCGCGATCCGCGAGGAGATCCGCGAGGTCGAGACCGGCAAGGCCGACAAGACGAGCAACGTGTTGAAGGGCGCGCCGCACACGGCGCAGGTCGTCGTCTCCGACGCCTGGGACCGTAAGTACTCGCGCGAGAAGGCCGCGTTCCCGGCGCCGTGGACGAAGGAACACAAGTTCTGGCCGCACGTCGGCCGCGTCGACAACGTCTACGGCGACCGCAACCTGTGCTGCACGTGGAGCCCGGAGATGACGGAGCGCGAGGAGTATCTCGGCGCCTGACGGCGCGAAGCGCCGTCCGCCACGAGCAAAGTTCGGGCGGTGGGCGCTGGGGGATCGTCTTGGATCGCGTCCATCGGTGACCAAGGGGAGTCGAACGGTGAACCTCGTCCGGAACTGCTCCGTACTCGCGATGCTCCTGCTCGCGAGCTGCTCCGCATTCGGGTCCCGGAATCCGGTCGTCGTCGAGGCGCGCGCGGTGACGCCGGCCACGGACGAGTCCATGACGCTCTCCGTCGAGGGTGGCATGGTGTTCATGGATCAGCAACCTCCGACGCGCGGCATTCGCTTCCCGGAAGGCACGTACGCGCTGGAGGGCGAGGACGACGACGGCTGGTACTTCCGCGCTCCGGCACCGCTCGAGTTCCGCATCTTCACGGACGGCAAGATGACGGACGGCCGAAACATTCCAGGCGGCCTCATGCTGAAGAAGGCATGGTCCACCGTTCCCGCGATCGGATACACGGACGACGGACCGGGCAAGAAGACGCTGGTCTGGCGGCTCGGGGGCGAGTTCCTGCGGCTCGAGGGCACGGAGTGGTCGACGACCGCTCCGCGGTGATCGAGATCGGTCGTCGAACCGGGCGCCGCGTCGTGCCGGCGTCAAACTCACACCGGCTGAGATCCTAAAGTGCTCCGTCGCGCGCGGAACGCGCCCACGATGCGATCGAACCCGCGAGCGAGCGCGAGCAAGAGCGGCTTCACGGACATCAGCGCCGCGACGAGTCCACCGACGGCCCACGGGACGAAGCCGAGCGGAACCGATCCATCGAACCGGAACTGATTCGACGCCAGGACGTCGAGGGTCCCATCCGCGGACTCCACGAGCATCGACTCGCTATAGCCGAAGTGTTCGCGCGAGTACCTCCTGCCCACCGCTGCCACGACGTAGACCGTTCGTCCGTCGACATGCGTCCCCTGGACGAGATGCAGGACCGGATCGCCGAACAGCTCCATGTCCCATGCGTTCCGAGCTTCCAACAGCCCAGCGGCGATCAGCGCATCCTCGACGGCGTGGAACTCGTCGAAGCGGATCGGGTCGGCGCCGGCGGGCTCGAGCCCGCGCGCAGCCAGTGCGCGGCAGACGCGTGGCAGCGGATCATCACAGTGCGACCCGGTGTCGATCGTGGCGTACTCCTGCTGCACTTCGGGTCCACTCCGACGTTTCAGTGGCGTCGAACTCTCGGGGAACCAGCGCGTGAACGACGAGAAGCGTTCGACGGACTTCAGCGGCGCGACGACGGGCGACACGTCCGGCGGCGCGAGCCAATACCCGAGGTAGAGGCGCGTCGTCAGCAGCCCCGCAATGCACGCGATCACCGCGACGCGGGAGGCGGTCTTGGTCCAGGTGAGGAAGCGCATAGGGACGGCACTCATCGTGGACTCCAATCGCGCGCGAGGCGTGTTGCGTTCGGCGCGCAGCATGCCGCCGACGAGTCGTTCGTTTCAAGCATTCGCAACGCGCAGCTCACCGCAGCACCACGTCGATCACGCGATCGTCGATCGCACGCGGATCGACGTCGACGATCGTCGGTTCCGCGAACGAGCGCGCCGTGACGTGGATGCGGACCGGGAACGGCGGCAGCGGGACTTCGAGGGGCATGAAGCCGGCGGCGTCCAGATTGCTGGAAACGACCTGGTCGTCGACGAAGTGACCCGTGGCCGTGAACACCAGGGCTTTCACCCAGCGTCCACCGTTCTCACGCGTGCCGGCCTCGCACGGACCGACGCGCAGGCGCGCGCGCTTCTTCAATGCGAACGTTACGACGTCCGGCTCCACCCGACCGCTTCGATCGACGACGACGTGGGCCGCGGCTCCTTCCGCGTGGAGCCACCACGACCCGACGGGAAGGGAGCCGGTCAGGCGCGTCACGCCGTCACGGTCGAGTTCGAGCTTCCCTTCCCCCCACGAGCATCCATCGTCGTCGGTCACGCCGACTTCGAACACGTGACCATCGTCGTGCCTCGCGCCGAGTGGATCGTCGTTCGAGAGTCGGATCTCCACCGGGACGTCGGACCGCGTCGTGAGCGTCACCGAGAGATCGTCGCGCGGTCGCACGACGATCGACTTCGCGGCGAGGATTTCTTCCTTCTCTTCCTCCCGTTCGCAGCGCAGGACGTACGTGCCTTTCGGGATGGATGCGGCGGTCCATTCCCCTGCCGCGGTCTCGATCCAGTCGTCCGTGGACACTTCGGTGAACGGTTCCGTCGTCCAAGGCGACACGCGGCGCGTGCGCCAGACGATGGCCTCCACCGGCGCAGGCTCGATGCGTACCGTCAACCGCGCGCGGTCGGCGAGGCTCTCGTGCGGGTCGAAGATCAACTCGACCGGTGCGTCGCTGTCGCGCCAGCGTGCGAATGCCGCCTTGCGTGAACCGTCCAGCAACGCGACTTCGCCGTCGAACCCGCGCGACACGACGGCCGTGAACTCCGCGCTGTCGAAGTCGACGTTCGCCCCACCGAACGCCTGCGCGTCCGTGCCTCGGATCGTCACGAGAGACATCGTCCAGGCCTGATGCTGCGCGCGTCCGAACCACCGCTCCAAGGCGTCGCGCGGCCACGGCTCGCGGCTGGAGTCCAGCAATCGGCCGTGCAGTACGGCCCTCCCCGACTCGAACAATACGATGCGCGTGCCGCGTCGTGCGTCGCCGAGCGTGCGGCTGTCGCGGCGGGGCTCGTGACGCGGACACGACGCCTCGAACTCGACGAGATCCGCGTCGCTCGGGCACAGGAACGCGAAGGCCTCCGCGTACTCGTCGGATCCGGGTTCAGGCTCGATCGAGGGAAGGGACTCGCGCACTGCGTCGCGCGAACCGCGCCGCGCCCACGCCTCGACGTGCGCACCGTGAAGCGCCTGGCCGATGTGATTCACGACCCTGACGCGAATCGTCGCGAACGCACCGGACGCAGGCTTTCGGATCTCGGGATCTACGACCGCGGTGCGCTGCGACACGCTCGCGTCCGAGTCCTCCATCGGGTCGACGCGAGGATCCGCCGCGACGCCCGCGGGAGATGGCGTGTCGGACGGAGCGGGCTCGGGCCCTCCGATCCAACCCATGAGCCACACGAGGCCCAACGCGGCCCCGATGCCCGAACTCGGTGCGAGCCAACGGCGCATCCCCAGGTCCCTCCCCGTGCGAAATCCCCACGCGTCGCTCGCGACTCCAATTCGGGTCGCGAGAATGCCGATCCGTGGGACGACGGATCATGCCTTTGACCCCCTTCGCGTTTCCAGCCCGCCGTGATCGCATCGACGCGCTTCGCGCGGCGCCGTTCGACGTGCTCGTCGTCGGCGGGGGCATCACGGGCGCCGGGTGCGCGTTCGACCTGAGCGCGCGCGGCCTGAAAGTCGCGTTGATCGAGCGCGGCGATTGGGCGTCGTCGACGTCGTCGGCTTCGTCGCGGTTGATCCACGGCGGACTGCGCTACCTCGAGCACGGCGAGGTCGGGCTCGTGCGGGAGTCGTTGCGCGAGCGTGCGTGGATGCTCGCGGCGGCGCCCGGGCTCGTCGAGCGTGAGCCGTTCGTGTTCGCGCTGCGGCGCGGCGACCGACTGCGCCCCACCACCGTGTTCTTGGGCCTGTGCGCGTACACGGCGTTGGCGTTGCCGCGGCCGCTGTCGTGGCCCGCGCTCGTGTCGGCGCGGTCGCTGGCGCGGACCGTCCCTGGCATCGACGTGGCTGCAATCGCCGGCGGCGCGTCGTACGCCGATGCGCGCACGCACGATGGTCGCTTGACGATCGCGGTCGTGCGCAGCGCCGTCGCGCGCGGAGCGACGTGCGTGAGCCGACTCGCGCTGACGCGCGTCGATCGCACCGAGTTCGGCGTCGGCGCGCACGTCGACGATCGCACGACGGGCGAGTCGTTCGTCGTCGTTGCCCGCGCGGTCGTGCTCGCGGGAGGGCCGAGCACGGAAGCGCTGCGAGCTCGGGCCGGCCTCGAAGGCCGGTGGCTCGCGCCGACGCGTGGCTCCCACGTCGTCGTCGCTCGCGAGCGGCTGCCGATCTCCGCGTCGGTCGCGCTGCTCGCGCCGAAAGACGGGCGCGTGATGTTCCTGCTGCGGCGAGAACGGCACACCGTGATCGGCACGACGGACCTCGACGCGAAGCCGGACGAGCCCGTGCGCGCGACGCGCGGCGAGGTGCGCTACTTGCTCGATGCGGCGAACGCGCTGGTGCGAGACGCGGTGTTGACCGAGAGCGACGTGATCGCGACGTGGTCGGGCTTGCGCCCGCTGTTGGCGTCGGACGAGCGCGCGTCGGCGCGCTCGCGCGAAGAGTGCATCACGCAGGAAGGCCCGGTGTGGACGATCGCGGGCGGCAAGCTGACGGGCTTCCGCTCGATGGCCGAGCGCCTCGGAGCGCGGGTTTGCGCGAGCCTCGGCCGCGGCGACGCCTCGGCGCGTTCGCCGACGCGTGGGCTCGGACTCGACGTCGACTCCGAGCCGATGGACGGCCCGAGCGTGCTCGATGCGGCGACGCTGCAGCGACTCGTCGCGACGGACGACGTGTACGCGCCAGCGGACGTGTTGTGGCGGCGCAGCGATCTCGGGCTCGATGCGCCGGAGCGAGTGCGACAGCGGATCGACGACATCGCGCGCGCGTTGCGCGATCTCACGGGAAGCGGCGACGCCGAGCGCGCCGAAGCGCACGCCGCACTCGAAGCGCAAGAGGCCTGGCGCGCCGGGGACAGATGAGGGGCAGAGCGGGGACAGACCCGGGTCTGTCCCCGAGCGGCGCTGCGTGACCCTGGCTCACGCGAGGAACAGCGCAGCGCACCCTGCGACCGAGATCAGCGCTCCGACGATGGCGCGCGCCGAGAGCTTCTCGTCCAACAGCCATCGCGCGAGCGGGAGGATCAACACCGGACTCAACGCGAGCAGCGTCGACGCGACGGCGACAGGCGCATGCTGGAACGCGAGCAAGCTGCACCAGACCCCGGCGTACGTCGCCAACAACGCCGCGGGCACGAGCAACGGCCACTGCCGGCGCGTCATGATCTCACGGGCCTCGCGACGCGGCCCACGCGCGAACGCGGCGATGCCGAGTCCGAACGCGGCCGCGACGATCAACCGCCACGTCGAAGCTTCGAGGGCCGCGTGTTCCGGCGCGCCCGGCGACGACTCGAGCGCGACGACCGCGATCTTCGACAGCGTCGCACCACTGGCCTGACCGAGCGCGGCGAGCACGCCGAACGCGCCTCCTACCCAACGCTCGCGCGGCGTCAAGATGCGCTGGGTTCCGTGCGCTTCGCCGACCACGAGGACGACGCCGGACACGGTTGCGGCGATGCCCGCGAGTTGCGCCGGCGTCAGCGTCTCACCCCGCCATCCGAACGCGATCGCCGCGGCGAACACCGGCGCAAAGGTCTCGAGCACGAGCGCCTTGCGCGGACCGAGCAACCGTAGCGCGCGGAAATGGCACCAATCGCCGAGCACGAGTCCGATGAGGCTGCTGACGGCGAGCGTCGCGACGATCGTGGCGTCGGCGCAAAACATCGTGGTCCCGCGCGTCAGCCACGCGAGCGTCGCGAGGAACGCGATCAGCGCGACCGTGTTCTTGCCGAAGTTCAGCGCGTACGGCGACAGGTGAGTCTTCGCGAACAGCAGGCTCGAGATCGCCCAGACCGTGGCTCCGCCGAGGGCGAACGCGTTGCCGACCAGTGAAGACGTCATGGGCGGCAGACGATAGCGATCCCTGCCCGCGCGATCCGGGAGCACGTGGAACTCGCCGCAGCCGTTCGCCGCGGGTTGTGGCTACGCTGCCCCACGAGAAGGAACTCGAGCTCGGCTCGAGATCGCGGAGTGCGCCGGGACCCTGCCGTCCTGGTATTGCTCCAGGTCGCGCGGTACCCCGCGAGGCCGTCGACATGCGTGGGGAATCGCATGGAACCAAGTCGCGAACGCCGCTGGTTGATCACCATCCTGCTCGCGGCCGCGACCACGTTCGGGTTTCGCCTCGACCACGGCCTCTCGGACCTCGTCGTCGATCGCTCGATCGATGCGCTGCATCCAGCGACGACGATGGCCCCGTTCGAGCCCGGGCCGCACGGCTGGTCGCTGTCGGCGCTGCGCTATCCGGCGCTGCTGTTCCGCGTGGTCGGCGCTGCGCAATGCGCGTGGATGTTCGTCGTGCATGGACCCGACTCGATCGACGCGTTGTACGCGGACCTCGATCGACGCGCCGAGGAGGTTTGGCGCTCCGAAGTCGACCTCGCTCAACGGGACGCCGTCGGTGAACGCGTCTCCGAGTTGATCCTCGTCGGCCGCGCAGTCGTCGCGGCGTTCGGCCTCTTGCTCGTTTACGCGCTGTGGCGCTGGGTCCGCTCGGTGTTCGGCGTCGAAGCGGCGACCATCGCCGCGGCGACGTGTTCGTGCACGCCGGTCGTCGTGCACTACGTGAAGCAACTGAACACGGATGTGCCGTACCTCGCGCTCGCGATGCTCGGGCTCGCTTTCGTGAACGAGGCGATCGCGAGCGGCGCCGCCAAACGACTGCTCGCCGGCGCGCTGTGCGCCGGACTCGCGGTCGGTACGAAGGACCAGGCGTATGGTCTGTTCGTCGGATTCGCACCGATCGCGCTGTGGGCCTTCGCGCGCCCGGGCGAACTGTCCGAGGGCCGCAAGCGTCGCTTGCCCGGCCGGACGATCGCGTTGGCCATCGTCGTCGGTGTGATCCCGGTGTTGCTCCTGCCCGGAGTCCCGTTCGACGCCGATTGGTTCCGCGCGCACGTCGCGTTCTTGCGCGGCAATGGTTCCGTGCCGTTCCGTCAAGTCGACGCGTCGTTCGCGGGGATCGTGCACCTGGCGGGCATGGTCGGTCGGTTCGTCGTCGACGGCGTCGGTTGGCCGTGCGCCGTCTGCGGCGGAATCGCGGCGATCGCGTTGGCGAGATCGCGGCCGCGTGCCGTCGTGCTGATCGTCGCGCCCTCGCTCGCGTACTTCGCGTCGTTCCTCGCGCCGATCGGGTACGTGATGCTGCGCTTCACGTTGCCGATGCAACTCGCGGCGATCGCGCTCACGGGCGGCGGGATCGATGCACTCGCACGTCGGGGATGGACGCAATCGGCGGCCGTGTGCGCCGTGTTGGTGCTGGGTTCGAACGCGTGGTCGACTGTCGGAGAATTCGGCGTCCTCGCCGCGACCGACTCGCGCGTCGCAGCCGAACGATTCGTACGCGAGCGTTATCGACCCGAGCACGCCATCGTCGCGTCGTTGTCGATGAACGGCGCGGATCTCCTGCTGCCGTCGTGGCCGCGCGTCGAAGCGCTCTCCCCCGATGCCACGCGACGACGGGCACCGCCGGCTCCTGACGTCCTGATCCTGTCGTGGTTCCTGTCGGACATGCCGCGTGATCGCGCGAGCTTCTCGGTCGAGAGCGACGCGAACGTCGACTACCTGGGTGCGCGATTCGTGCGCGCTCGCGAGTTCGTCCCGCCGGTCCGGCATCCGATCGTGCTCGGCGCGGCGGTGCATCCCGTCATCGTCGTGTACGAGCGGGTCGGAGCGTTTCCGCTCGTATCCCGCTGATCGATCGACGCGAACGCGATTCGAACGATCGGACTCCCGCCGCGTCGCGGCGATGCGTGCCGTACGTCACGGCAGCGTCGCCTGCACGGCGTTCGTGGTCGTGAATCCTGCGGGCGCGCCGGCGTCCTGGACGAACGCTTGCGCGACGAAGCTGCCGACAGCACCGGGAATCAGCTTCACCGGGAGTGCCTTGTTGCCGAGCGCGTTCACCTTGCCGAAGAACAACACGGTCGACGTTCCGGTCGGCACGTACGCGAAGCAGCCGTTGGGAAGCGGCTGAGCGACCGCCGTCGTCGACGCGAGCACCGCGACGAACGCGAGCGCCGGCGCCTTCTCGACGCGCACGTCGATCGTCGTGCCGATCGCGACGCAACCGGTCGCGGTCAGCGTCGGGATCTTCCCGTTCGAACCGACGCAACCGGCACCGACGGTCGTGAGATCGCCGCAGACCGCGGTCGCGATGACCATTCGTCCGGCCTTCGTGACTCCGAACACCGACGCGTTCGGTGCGCCGATCACGACGTCGTCGAACCCATCGCCGTTGAAGTCGCGTGCGGCAGCGACGGTGGCTCCGAACGCGGTCCCACTGGTCGGGTCCGTCAACGTCGCGAGCACGGCGCCGTCGCTGCCGGAATGGACTTGGGCGTAGCCATAGCCGCCAACCGCGACGTCTTCGGTCCCGTCGCCATCGAGGTCACCGATGAACGCGAGAGCGCGCCCGAAGCCGGTCTTGACCTCGCTGCCGACGAACGTCTGTGCGACCTTGCCATTCTGCGGTGTCACCCAGATCGCGTCGCCGGAGGCATGGCCGAAGTACGGCGACCACGGCGAGCCGATCAGTAACTCCGGAGCCCCGTTCAAGTCGCCGTCGCGTGGACCATCGATCGCGAGTCCGAACTGCGTCGGACCGACGACCGTCGCCAATTCGGTGGAGGTAATGGCATCGCGGATCGTGACCTTCCCGACCGCCGACCCGCCTGCGATCGGCGTGTACGGAATGCCGACGGCCGCGTCGGGGGAGCCGTTGCCATCGACATCGCCGGCTGCGCAGAGTTCCAGTTGCGTGAGCGAGGGGGCCACCGAAATCGCGCCGAGCGATGCACCGGACGTACCCGAAAGCACGAACACCGTGGAGATGCCGGGAGCACTCGCGGCGACGTCGGGGATGCCGTCGCCGTCGACGTCCCCGATCTGACTGAGAGCCGCTCCGAGCTTGGCGTCCTTGATCGATCCGACGATGGTCCAGAGCGGCGATCCCGTGGCCCCCGAAACCAAGCGGACCAGACCGATGCCGCTGGTCGTCGCGGAATGGGACGGCGCTCCGATCGCCAAGTCGGTGATGCCATCGCCGTCGACGTCGCCGATCGCAGCGAGCGCGCGCCCAAACGAGAATCCGGCGGCAGGGCTGCTGAGCTGGAAATGCGGAAAGCCAGTCCGCGTCGAGCGCACGACGACGGAACCTGGAACCATCCCCGCGCTCTCGTCGAACGAGCAACCCACCGCGACTTCGCCGCGACCGTCGCCGTCGAGGTCGCCCATCGGAGCCAGCGCGGCGCCGACACCCAACTGCGACGCGAGTCCGTTCTGCACGTACAGGGTGGGCGAGACGAGCGGCGCGGGTGGCAGTGGCGCGATCGAGAAATGACTGAACGTCGCCGTTGCCGCGCCCTGCGCGCAGTCGACCGAGTCCACGCCGAACCCGAACGAGTCGCCGGCTGCGACCTCGAAGCTGAAATCGTGTTCCTCGTACGACGAACTACCGGCCAGACTGAAGTTCTGGTCCTCGTGCAGGTAGACGGCGATGTCCCATTGGGCACCGCCGGCATCCTTCGTGAGGTAGCGCACGTGTCCATGCACGATCCCCGCATGAGGAGCGACGGTCATGTACGCCGAGAGTCCGGGCGGCGTCCCGACGCACGGGAACACGTCGGACGACACGACGATCATCTCGTCCGGCGTCAGCGAACCACTGCCGTGCGGTTCGCCGACGAACGTCCACGCGTTGGGATCGAACTGCGCCCATGCGCTCGACGCTGACAGCGAAAGACTCGCGACGAGTACGACGATCGCGCCCTTCCCACTCATGCGACTTCTCCCGGACTCGGAACTCTGCCGGGCGGATCGTGACGCGCCGCGCGTCGTGGCGTCAATTCACGTCGAGCTTCACGGCGTTCGTGGCGACGAAACCGGCCGGATGCGCCGGATCGCTCATGAATGCCTGCAGATACAACGCGTATGGCCCGATCGGCGGCAGGGTCGCGACGATGGACAACGCGCCGTGGCCGACGCCGAGACCCGGCAGCGCTTGGATCGAGAACACGAACATCGGCGCCGTCAGATACGCGGAGCAGCCGAGACCCAGCGGCGTCACGCTCGATTGCGTCGCGAACGCGAGCAGCGTCAGAGCGCCGCCATCACCGTCCAGCACGCGCAGTTCGGTGGTCGCACCGCGCGCGATGCAGCTGCCGGCTTCGAGCCGCGGAGTCGATCCGGTCGTCGCGGTGCAGCTCGTCCCGATGTTCGAGGCCGCGGAACACCACGCGGATGCGACCAGCACGCGTCCGTAACCGAACTGGCCGGGGTTGACCTGCGAGTCGAAGTTCTCCTTGGATCCGACGACCACGTCGCCGATTCCGTCGCCGTTGACGTCGGGGATCCCCATCGCGCGCAGACTGAAGGACATGGTCGACGTGAAACCCGGCGGCGAGATCGGAATGGACAGGATCTCGCCGCCCGTGGCGCCCGACATGACGCGCGCCGAGCCTGCGGCGCTCACCAGTGCGAGCAGCACGTCTGGTGTGCCATCGCTGTCTACGTCGTCGGTCGCTCCGACGCTGTTGACGCGGAGAGCGCCGGACGGGCTGGTGCTGAGATCGAGCAACGACAGTCCCGATGCGGCCGAGAACACCTTCACGGCCCCCTGCGCGATCGTCTGCGTCTTCGAACACGCGATCAGGTCGATGACGCCGTCGTGATCCAGATCGCCCGCGGTCGCGATCGACCCGCCGAACGACGCGCCCACCGATCCGTAGACGGTGGTCAGGACTTGCTGCGTCGCCGACGAGAACACGCGCACGCTGCCGCCCTGTGGGGTCCCCGCGTTGTCGAAGACCGCGCCGACCGCGACGTCGTCGAACCCATCGGCGTTCGCATCGGCCGCGGTCGATACCGCGAAGCCGAAGAAGCTGTTCGGACTGCTCGTCGGTGGCTGCAACGTGAACCGGGGAGCGCCGGTCGCCCCGGAGAAGACGTGCGCGGTCGCGAATCCAAAACCAGGGGCGCCGGTGATGACGTCGTTCGTGCCGTCGCCGTCGACGTCTCCGGCGTTCGCGACGCACTGACCGAACTGGTCATCGGCGCCGGGCCCAGATCGCTGCCACAGCGGCGTGCCCGTCTGGCCGGATCGAGCGAACACCGCACCGACCGCCTGACCCGCGCTCGTCCACAGCGGCGCTCCGATGGCGAGATCGTCGCAGCCGTCCTGATCCACGTCTCCGAGATTGGCGACGGCAGCGCCGAACGAGCTGCCCGGCTGCGGCGAAGGCAGGACGTAGAGCTGAGTCCCCGTGAGGCCCGAGTACACATAGACCGCACCGCCGCCCGGAGCTTGCGGTGCTCCGACGATCGATTCGGCCAGCCCGTCACCGTCGACGTCGGCGCCGGCCACCGCCGTGCCGAACGCTTCGTTCTTCTTGCCGAAGCGTGCGTAGAGCGTCGGATCTCCAAGTGCGGGCAGAGCGTCCGGAGTGAACGTGAACAACGTGAAGTCGGTGATGCTCGGCCCGCCGTTGCACGCCACGCCCCACGCTCCGAGCCCGAACGCATCGCCCGCATCGACGTGGAAGCTCACGTCGGCATGCGTGTCGTTCAGTGGCCCGGCCCCGAGTGGCGTCACGAACGTCACGACGCCGTTGACGAGGACCACGGCGTTCTCGAACACCTCCGGCTGTCCCCAGGTGTCCTGGTTCACGAAGTCGAGGCGCACCTTCACGGTGCCGCTCAGCGGCGCGATCGCTTCGAAGTACGTCAGCCCGCCCTGCGGTGCCACGCACGGACTGACGTTGGACGTGACGATGTGGATGCCAGCCGCCGAGATCGTCGCGATCCCGTTCGGCTCACCCTTCAATGTCCACGGCAGGCTCCCGAACTGAGCGTGCGCGGAACTCGCGGACAGCGCCGCGACGATGGCGAAACACGTGAAACGCATGGGCCTTCCTCCGGGCGCGAGCGTACGCGGCCCCGATGGAAGTCGCCATCGTCCCGTCCAGGCCGACCCCCATGGACCGGAGTGCCCCGCGCACCCGGACAAGAACGCCGGCGGCAATCTCGTCCGGCTGGCCGGACGCAAGCGCTCGGAGTGAAGCGGGCTCGTCGTGCCTTCAGGATCGGCTCACGCGTCGTACGCGAGCACCGGCGCGAGCCAGCGCTCCACGGTCTCGAGGTCGACGCCGCGGCGGCGCGCGTAGTCCTCGACTTGGTCCTTGTCGATCTTGCCGAGGCCGAAGTACGTCGAGTCCGGATGCGAGAAGTAGTACCCGCACACCGCGGCCGTCGGCAGCATCGCGAAGCTCTCGGTGAGCTGGATGTTCACGTGCTTCGGCGCGCCGAGGAGTTCGAACAGGATGACCTTCTCACTGTGGTCCGGGCACGCGGGATATCCCGGTGCCGGGCGAATGCCCTGATAGCGCTTCTGGATCAGCTCCTGGTTCGTCAGCGCCTCGCCCTCGGCGAAGCCCCAGAACTCGCGCCGCACGCGCTCATGCAGGTGCTCGGCGAACGCTTCGGCCAGGCGATCCGCGAGCGCTTTGACCAGGATCACCGAGTAGTCGTCGTTGTCGGCTTCGAACTTGCGCACGAGGTCGTCGAGTCCGATGCCGCACGTGACCGCGAACGCACCGATGTGGTCCTTCGTCTTCGCGCTGCGCGGCGCGATGAAGTCGGACAGTGCGAAGTTCGGCTGCCCGTCGGACTTCTCGAACTGCTGACGCAGCGAGTGGATCACCGTCAGGACTTCGCGGCGCGAATCGTCGGTGTAGACCTCGATGTCGTCGTCGTCGGTGCTGGCTGCCGGGAACAGACCGATCACGGCCTTCGCGCGCAAGCTGCGCTCGGTCACGATGCGCTTCAGCATGTCCTGCGCGTCCTTGAACAACGAACGCGCCTGCTCGCCGACCTTGGCGTCGTCGAGGATCTTCGGATAGCTGCCCTTCAACTCCCACGCGTGGAAGAACGGCGTCCAGTCGATGCGCTCGACGAGCACGTTCAGGTCGTAGTCCTCGAACACCTTCAACCCGGTGAACGCTGGTTGCGGCGGATGGTGCTTCGACCAATCGGTCGCCAGGCGACGCTTGCGCGCCTCGGTGATCGGGATGCGCTTCTGCGCGCCGCGGCCTTGCGCGTGATGCGCACGCAGCACTTCGTACTCGCCACGCACGCCCTTCGCGAACTGTTCGCGTGAGGCGGGATCTTCGGCCAACAGATTCGTCACCACGCCGACGGCGCGCGAGGCGTCGACCACGTGGACCACGGGCCCGCGGTAGTTCGGTTCGATCTTCACGGCGGTGTGGATGCGTGACGTCGTGGCGCCACCGATCAGCAGCGGGATGCGGAAGCCCTCACGCTCCATCTCGGCGGCGACGTGGCGCATCTCGTCGAGCGACGGCGTGATCAGTCCCGACAGTCCGATGACGTCGGCCTTGTGCTTGCGCGCTTCTTCGAGGATGCGCGCGCACGGCACCATCACGCCGAGGTCGATGACTTCGTAGTTGTTGCACTGCAGTACGACGCCGACGATGTTCTTGCCGATGTCGTGGACGTCACCCTTCACGGTCGCCATCACGACTTTGCCCTTGGCCTGGTACGAGGTGCCGGCGAGCTTCTCCTGCTCGAGGAACGGCAACAGGTACGCGACCGACTTCTTCATCACGCGCGCGCTCTTCACGACCTGCGGCAAGAACATGCGACCCGACCCGAACAGGTCGCCGACGACGTTCATGCCCGCCATCAGCGGACCTTCGATGACTTGGATCGGCCGGCCGTACTTCGCGCGCGCTTCCTCGGTGTCGACGTCGACGTATTGATCGATGCCGTGGACGAGCGCGTGGGTGATGCGCTCCTCGACCGTGCCTTGGCGCCACGCTTGGTCCTGGACCTTCTCCTTGGCGCGGCCCTTCAGCGAATCGGCGACTTCGAGCAGACGCTCGGTCGCGTCCTTGCGCCGCGCGAGCACGACGTCCTCGACGCGTTCGCGCAGCGACGGAGCCAGATCGGAGTACAGCGCGAGCTGGCCGGCGTTGACGATGCCCATGTCCATGCCGTTCTTCACGGCGTGGTAGAGGAACACCGAGTGGATCGCTTCGCGAACCGGGTTGTTGCCGCGGAACGAGAACGAGATGTTCGACACGCCGCCCGAGATCCGCGCGTACGGCAGTTCGGCCTTGATGCGCCGCGTCGCTTCGATGAACGCGACGCCGTAGCCGTCGTGCTCCTCGATGCCGGTCGCGATCGCGAAGATGTTCGGGTCGAACACGATGTCTTCGGGCGGAATGCCGACGACCTTCGTCAACAGGTCGTACGAGCGCTTGCAGATCGACACCTTGCGTTCGACCGTGTCGGCTTGGCCGTTCTCGTCGAACGCCATGACGATGACGGCGAAGCCGTAGCGCCGCACCAAGCGCGCCTGACGCAGGAACTCGGCTTCGCCTTCTTTCAACGAGATCGAGTTGACGATGCCCTTGCCCTGGCAGTTCTTGAGCCCGCGCTCGATGACGGTCCACTTCGACGAGTCGATGACGACCGGAACTTTCGAGATGTCGGGCTCGGATGCGATGAGTCGCAGGAAGCGCTCCATCGCCGCTTCCGAGTCGAGCATGCCCTCGTCCATGTTGACGTCGATCATCTGCGCGCCGTTGTCGACCTGCTGGCGCGCGACGTCGAGCGCCTCGTCGTACTTCTCGGCACGGATCAGTTCCGCGAACTTCGCCGAACCGGTCACGTTCGTGCGCTCGCCGATGTTGACGAAGTTGGTCTCGGGGCGGAACTCGAGCGGCTCGAGACCCGACAGACGCAACGTCGGCGCGGGCTGCGCCGGGACGCGCGGCGCGATGTCGGCGACGGCCTTCGCGATCGCGGCGATGTGCGCGGGCGTCGTGCCGCAGCAGCCACCGATGATGTTCAGCATGCCCGCTCGCGCGAACTCACGCAGGATCGCCGCCATCGACGCCGGCGTCTCGTCGTAGCCGCCGAACGCGTTCGGCAATCCGGCGTTCGGATGCGCGCTGACGCGCACGTCGGCGATGCGCGCGAGTTCTTGGAGGTACGGCCGCAGTTCCTTCGCGCCGAGCGCGCAGTTCAATCCGATCGACACCGGCCGCGCGTGCTTGACGGAGGTCCAGAACGCTTCGGCGGTCTGGCCCGTCAACGTGCGACCGCTGGCGTCGGTGATCGTGCCCGAGATCAGGATCGGCAAGCGGAAGCCGACGCGATCGAACGCTTCCTCGATCGCGAACAGCGCGGCCTTCGCGTTCAGCGTGTCGAAGATCGTCTCGACCATCAGGACGTCGGCACCGCCTTCGATCAGGCCGAGCGCTTCCTCGACGTAGGCGACGCGCAGATCGTCGAACGACACGTTGCGGAAGCCCGGGTTGTTGACGTCGGGCGAGATCGTCGCGGTCCGGTTCGTCGGTCCGAGGATCCCGGCGACGAAGCGCGGGCGATCGGGCGTCTTCGCCGTCATCGCGTCGGCTTCCTTGCGCGCGATCTCGGCGCCGGCGCGGTTCAGCTCGAAGCAGACGTGCTCGAGGCCGTAGTCGGCCTGCGAGATCGACGTCGAGTTGAACGTGTTGGTCTCGATGATGTCCGCGCCGGCCTCGAGGTACTCGCGGTGGATCGCGCGGATGACGTCGGGGCGCGTCAGGCTGAGCAGGTCGTTGTCGCCCTTCAGGTCCTTCGTGTGCTCGACGAAACGCGGACCGCGGAAGTCGGCTTCCTGCAGGCCATAGGCCTGGATCATCGTGCCCATCGCGCCGTCGAGGATCAGGATGCGGCGCTCGAGGGCTTCGAAGAAGGCGCGTTGGCGGGCTTCACGCTCGGTCATGGAATGCCTCGGGATCGTGGGGAATGCGGGCGTGGATCGTGATGACTTCGAAATGGGGCTTCTTCGGCTCGCGCGACGTCACCGCGCACAGTTCGACCGCGAATCCCGCGGCGCGCAGGCGCGCTTCGAGATCGGACGGGTCGAATCCGAGCCAGACGTGGTCGTACGGCTCCACGTCGGCGTGATGCGCGTGTTTCTTGAGCGTCGCGCCGACCAACGTGCCGCCGGGACGCAGGACGCGAGCCGCTTCACGCAGCACGGCGTCGGGCGTCGCGGCGTAGGTCAGCGCATGCATGAGGACGACTTGGTCGAACGACGCCGTACGGAACGGCAGCGCGTGCATGTCGCCCTGCGTGAAACGCACGCGGGGCGCGTAGGCCGCCAGACGTCGGCGCCCCGCCGCCGCGACCTTCGCGCTGACGTCGAGGCACGTGACCGAGCGCGCCCGCGGCACCAACAATTGCGCGATGACGCCGTCGCCCGACGCGATGTCGAGCACGTGCCCGAGCCGCGCGAGCCCGAGCGTCCCCCAGGCCGTCGCCTCCCAGGTGCGGCCCGGGGAATAGTGCCGATCCATGGCTCCCGCGACCGATTCGGCCCAGCTCGGCGCTTCGGGTCCCGCGCGTTCCGCGATGACATCGCGCAAACGGGCCCGATCGTCGTCCAACGCGGCGTCGGCCGTGGCGCGCAGCAGGTCGAGCATGCGGCGCGCGGCCTCGGGCATCGAGCCGTTCTTCAGGCGGTACAGCGTCGAGGTGGCCTTGCGGCGGTCGGCCAGCAAGCCCGCCTCCTTCAGGCGCGCCAAATGGGTCGAAACGCGCGATTGGGCCAAGCGCGTGATGCGCGTGAGCTCCGCGACCGACAACTCCTCCTCGGCCAAGAGCGCGAGCAGGCGAAGGCGGTTCTCGTCGCCGAATGTGCGGGCGAGGTCCGAAGCTTGACTGAGGTTGACGGGCTTTGATTCGTTCATGCGGATGGACGAATGGCCAAGAATGACCGAGGGCCCGCAACTGTCAAGCGGCCAAATCTAGAGAAGGACAGGCCGCGCCCGGCTGCTAGGCTCGTACCCGCCATGACCGAAACCAACGAACCCACCGGCAATCCGTCCGCAGACGCCCCCAAGGCCCCCCTCGTGCTCGAGCGCGCCCGCTCGTCACGCTCGAGCTGCAAGGCCTGCAAGAAGCCGATCCAGAAGGACAAGTTCCGGCTCGGCGTCCTGATCGAAGGTCCGTTCGGACCCGGTTACCTGTGGCACCACCTCTCGTGCGCGGCGCGGCGACGTTTCGACGACGTCGTCCAGGCGTACGATGAGGCGCCGAAGCTTTTCGATCCGGAACTGCCGCCGCTCAACGAGCTCAAGCAGAACCTCGAGGTCGAAGAGAAGAAGAAGGCCAAGAAGAAAGAAGCTCCGTACGTCGAGCGCGCGAAGACCGGCCGTTCGAAGTGCCGCGTCTGCGATCAACTCATCGCCGAAGGCGATTGGCGCGTGATCGTGCTGCGCAACGTCGAGTTCTACAACCAGACCCGCTCGGGTCCGATCAACGTCCATCCGCGCTGCGTGCGTGCGGCGCTCGATGCTCCCGATTCCGCCACACCCAAGGAAGGATTCGTGCAGGCGATGAGGGACAACAGCGGCCTAGCCGATGCCGATCTCGCGAACGCACTCGCGGCCATCGGAGCGTTGTCCTGATGCCGTCGTGCTCGACGCATGAACCTCACTCGTTTCACGGACTATTCGCTTCGCGTCCTGATCTTCGTCGGCGTCCATCGTGAGCGCCTGGTCTCGATCCAGGAAGTGAGCGACGCCTACCGCATTTCGCGCAACCACATCGTCAAGGTCGTGCACCAGCTCGGCCGCCTCGGATTCCTCGACAACGTGCGTGGCCGCAAGGGCGGCATTCGCCTGGCGCGCGAGCCGAAGGACATCCGCGTCGGCGACGTCGTACGCGCGACCGAGCCCGGCTTCGTCCTGCTCGAGTGCTTCGATCCGCGCCAGAACCGCTGCGCGATCATACCCGCGTGTCGATTGATGGACACGCTCGCGACCGGACTCGAGCGTTTCATGCAGACGCTCGACGGCGTCACGTTGCAAGACCTGCTGAAGCCGAAGACCGCGCTCAAACATCTGCTCGCCCCGCGCCGTTGATCGGCGGGCGCTTCGCCCTGGAGACTTCCATGCGTGGTTCCTTGCGATGCGGTGCGACGTTCGTCGTGGCGCTGGTGTTCGCGGCCTGTGCTTCCGCGCGGGTCGAAGACGAGTTCGACCTGCGCGCGCATTTCACGAAGCGCGAAGAACTCGTGCCGATGCGCGACGGCGTGAAGCTGTTCACGGTCATCTATGAACCAAAGGACACCAGCACGCCCGCGCCGATCTTGATGAACCGCACGCCGTACGGCGTCGGTCCGTACGGGGCCGAGGAGTTCAAGACGACGCTCGGCCCGAGCAAGCTGTTCCACGACAAGCACTACGTGTTCGTGCACCAGGACGTGCGTGGGCGCTGCATGTCGGAGGGCACGTTCGTCAACATGACGCCTCATCGCGCGAACAAGACCGATCCGACGGTGGTCGACGAGAGCAGCGACGCCTACGACACGATCGAGTGGCTGTTGAAGAACGTGCAGAACCACAACGGCCGGGTCGGCATGTGGGGAATCTCGTACCCGGGCTTCTACGCCGCCGCCGGCATGATCGACGCGCATCCGGCGTTGAAGGCGGTTTCACCGCAGGCGCCGATCGCCGATTGGTGGTTCGACGACTTCCACCACCACGGTGCGTTCTTCATCGCGCACGCGTTCAACTTCCTGGTGTCGTTCGGACAGCCGCGGCCGGAACCCACCACCGAACGCGGCCCGAAGTTCGAACACCGCACCAAGGACGGGTACCAGTTCTTCCTGGACCTCGGTCCGTTGGCGCGCGCGGAAGAGCTCCACATGCGCGGCAACGTCGCGTTCTGGCGCGACCTCGCCGAGCACCCGAACTACGACGCGTTCTGGGCCGAGCGCAATCTGCTGCCGCACCTGCATCGCGTCGCACCGGCGGTGATGACGGTCGGCGGACTGTTCGACGCCGAAGACCTCTACGGTCCGCTGCAGATCTACCGCACGGTCGAACGCGAGAACCCGACGGTCGACAACGTGCTCGTGATGGGTCCGTGGCGCCATGGTGGCTGGGCGCGCGGCGACGGCGATCAACTCGGGCACGCGCGCTTCGGTGCGCCGACGTCCGTGTACTACCGCGAGACGCTCGAGCTGCCGTTCTTCGAATCGCACCTGCGCGGCGACGGCTCGATCGAACTGCCCGAAGCGACCGTGTTCGACACCGGCACGAACGCGTGGCGCACGTTCACGACGTGGCCGCCCGAATCGACTGCACAACGCGCGTATTTCATGTCCGAGAACGCGATGCTCGGCGTGCAGCCACCCACCGCGCCCGATGCGGCGGACGCGTTCGTCTCCGATCCGGCCAAGCCCGTGCCGCTCAGCGAAGAGGTCTCGATCGGGATGTCCCCCGAGTACATGACCGCCGATCAGCGATTCGCCGCCCGCCGCCCCGACGTGCTGACCTGGTCGACGCCGATCCTCGACGAGGACGTCACGATCCTCGGGCCGCTGCTGGCGGACCTCGCGGTGTCGACGACCGGCCAGGATGCGGATTGGATCGTGAAGCTCGTCGACGTCTTCCCGGGCGAGATCGAGCCCGAGCGCACGGCGATCGTCGACGACGCGCGCTGGAGCAACTACCACATGCTCGTGCGCAGCGAGACGTTCCGCGGCCGCTTCCGCGACAGCTACGCGAAGCCCAAGCCCTTCGTACCGGGCGAGGTGACGCGCGTCGCCGTGCCGCTGCAAGACGTCTGCCACACGTTCAAGCGTGGCCATCGCATCCAGGTCCAAGTGCAGAGCACTTGGTTGCCGCTCATCGACCGCAACCCGCAGTCGTGGGTCGACAACATCTGGAACGCGCGCGAACAGGACTTCATCGCGGCGACGCATCGGGTGCATCGGTCGAAGTCGCATGCGTCGTCGCTGTCGTTCCAGATCCTCCAGAGCGGGGAGTGAACGCGAACAGCACGGCGACGCCCGCGAGCGCGGAGCACGCTGAACCGATCAGCACGCCGAGGCGGATCGCGCGCAGTCGGTCGGGGTCCTCGAACGCGAGCCCGCCGATGAACAGGCTCATCGTGAAGCCGACGCCGCCGAGCAGGCAGGTGCCGAACCACTGACCGAGGGGAATGCCCGCGGGGCGGTGGATGAAGCGCGTGTGTCCCGCGATCCAGACCGGCACGAACAGGCCGATCGCCTTCCCGACGAACAAGCCGAGCGCGATGCCGAGCACGAGCGGCTCCGTCAGCGCGGCGGCGTCGATCCCGTCGAGCGCGAGCCCTGCGTTCGCGAACGCGAACAACGGCAGGATCGCGTACTTCACCCACGGTTCGAGCGCATGTTCGGCGCGCGCGGCCAGGGATCGATCCGGTCCTTCGGGACCGCGCAGTGGCAAGGCACACGCGAACACGACGCCCGCGAGCGTGGCATGGACTCCCGACTTCAGCACGCAGATCCACATCGCGACGCCGAGCACCACGTACGGTGCGATGCGGCGCACGCCGACGCGCTGGAACACGAACAGCAGGACCGCGAAGCCGGCTGCCCACGCCAGCGCCACGCGCGAGAGGTCCTCGGTGTAGACGGACGCGATCAACACGATGGCGCCGAGGTCGTCGAGGATCGCGAATGCGGTCAGGAACACTTTGAGTTCGCGCGGCACGCGCGACCCGAGCATCGCGAGGATGCCGAGGGCGAATGCGATGTCGGTCGCCGCCGGGATCGCGAAGCCGCGACTCACGTCGGGTGCGTGGCGCGTGATCCATGCGAACACCGCACACGGCACGAGCATTCCGCCGAGCGCAGCGAACGCGGGCAGCGCGGCGCGATCGGACGTACGCAATTCGCCGAGCAAGACCTCGCGTTTGATCTCGAGACCGACCAGGACGAAGAACACGGCCATGAGGCCGTCGTTGATCCACAGCAAGAGCGGCTTCGCGAGCTCCAGCGCGCCGATCCGGATCACCATCGGCGTGGTCAGGAATGCGTCGTAGAGCGGCGCGAACCCGGAGTTCTCGCTGACGATCGCGAGTGCCGTGGCGAGCAACAAGAGCACGCCGCCGCCTGCTGGCGAGCGCAGGAGGCCAAGGAACGGGGAAGCGGTCGATCGATCGATCGGAGCGTGCGTCATGCGTGGTCTCGCGGTTTGCGCGGGAGCATATCGGTCGCCGCCGCAAGTGCTTGCGAAACCGCCTGTCGATCGCTCTTGGCCAAGCAGCCAGCGGCATGCCGGCGGACGCCTCACCATCTCCCCGACTGGGCCGCCCGAACCTGCCCCACCACTGCGCGCTCGACCGCGTGCGTTCGGACGGGCTTCAGTCCCGCCGTCGATTCGTTCGACATGCGGAGCGGGGGAATCCAGAGCGGAGCCGTGATGACGGGTGTCGGCAAGTCGACGCAGCAGATCACACAGGAGCGCGACGAACTGTCCGCTTCGGTGAGATCGTTGGCCAAGCGGGCGGCCGCTCTCGCGTCCGCGGCCGCCGATCGCGGCGTCAGCATGCGCTTCAAGAAGGCGATGGACGACGTCGCGTCGATCCTCACTGCCGCAGCCGAGTCGCTCGTCGCTCCGGCAACACCGATTCCTGAGGTCAAGAGGTTCGGAGAGGACGCCCCGATCGGAGCCTCACATTCCTCGTTCGTTCCGTCGCAAGTCGCGAGCAGCATGGCACTGCGCATGCAGGGTCAGAACTCGCCGAACCTGCTGCCGCCGCACGAATCGCAGGTGCACAACTGCTTGCGCGGTTCGACCACGACGATGACCGTCGCCGACCTGTTGGGATTGCTCGGCGGGATGGCGAAGTCCGGCGTCCTCTGGGTGCAAAGCAACGGCGAGACGTTCTCGATCGTGTTGCAAGACGGCGTGGTCGTGCACGCCGCGTCCGACCGCAGTCCGGCCGGTCTGCGCCTCGGCGAGATCCTGGTCGCTCAGGGCGCGTTGACCCAAGAGCAATTCAGTGCGTTCCTCGCGCGCTACCGAACTGCGGCAGGCAAGCTTGGTGGCGTGCTCGAGCGTGAGGAGATCGTGACACGAGCGCAACTCTCGGCCGCGCTCGAGTACCAGGTCCATCGCCTGTTCGAACGACTGATGGCGCAGGACAACGCGACGTTCGTGTTCACCGAGCGGCCGGCCGAGAGCTCCGACCATCGACTGCGCATCAGCGTGCCGATGCTGCTGCTCGAGAGCTGTCGCACCCAGGACGAGAAGAGCCGCGACGCGAAGTGAGTTCACGCCCTACGCTCTGCGCATGGATTCGCACCAGCTCGAGATCTGCGCCCAGTCCGTGACCGACGTCGCCGCCGCCGCCCGAGGCGGGGCGCATCGCATCGAATTGTGCTGTGCGCTCGATTGCGGCGGGCTCACACCGAGCGCCGCGCTCATCGATCGCGCGCGGGCCGCCACACGGTTGCCGCTGTTCGTGCTACTGCGCCCGCGGCCCGGCGGATTCACCTACGACGAGTTCGAGTGGGACGTCGTGATCGACGATGCCGCGCGCGCCATGGATGCCGGCGTCGACGGAATCGTGGCCGGCGCCCTGACGCGGGTCGGAGAACTCGACGGACCGCGGCTCGAACGCTTGAAGAGGCGCATCGGGTCACTCCCACTGACACTGCATCGCGCGTTCGACCACGTGCGCGATCCTGCGCGCGCTCTCGATCACGCTTGCGCTCTCGGCATCACGCGCGTGCTGACGTCGGGACGCGCGCTGCGCGCGATCGACGGCGTGGTGGAGCTGGCGCGCTTCGTCGCGCTCGCGGCCGGCCGCGTCGAGATCCTCTCGGGTGGCGGAGTCCGAGCGGATCACGTCGCGGAGCTGATCGCGCGCAGCGGAGTGCGTGAAGTGCATTCGAGCGCGCGTGGAAGACGCGAGCTCGCGATGCATCCTGCGAGCCCGGGCCTCGACCTCGCGGAGTACGGCCGCGCCGATACCGGTGTCGACGAAGCGTCCGTTCGCGCGCTGCGCACGGCCGTCGACGCGCTGCGCCGTTGATCGCTCGGACGGGCAAGACGTCGTGGAGCTACGGCGCGGGTACGGCCGTTCACCGCGGCCGCTCAGCGCGGCCACTCAGCGCGGTAGGACGGCGTCGGTGGCGACGACGATCGCGGAGTCGTTGAACGTCGACAAGTCCGGGCCGGCGGCCGAGGCGAACCGGAACGCGATCGTGTAGCCGGCGTCGAGCATGCTCGCGAGAGTCGGCGACAGCGGCAGATCACAACGCACGGTGGCACTCGCGATCGTGTAGCCGTCGACTCCGGGCAGCGTCGGGTGGTTCACCGTCAGCGGGACCTCGACTTCGGTGACACCCGGGCTGATCGCGACCGCAGTGCCATCCGGTGCGAGCAGCGTCGCGTACGCACGTGCGGACTGCGCCGGCAACGGCGAAGCCCCACAGTTGTGGACCACGCACTCCGCGCGCAGCGATGCTCCGTCGAGGATCACCGAGGTCAACCCGACACCGACCGCGAAGTCGAAGTGACTCGATTGCGGCAGGTCGCCGATGCGCTCGAGTTCGAGCAGGACCAGCGTCTGCGGTTGCAGCGTGAACGCGTGCCCCGCGCCGCGTTGATTGAAGTCGAACGTCGTCGGCGCCGGCGTTTGCAGGAAGTAATCGGTGTTGGAATCGGCCGCGCCGACGCGCACCGCGTAGCGCCCGAAGCGCATGCGGTTCCACAAGTGCGCGTTGATCGCGCGCGGCGTCGACTCGAAGTTCCACAGCAGGACGCGCAGGCGATCTTGCGTGGTGCCTTCCTTCACCGCGAGGTCGTTCACCAGGATCGCGACGTCGAGATCCGGCGCGGAGGGCGGCGATGGTTCCCACGTCACGATCTGCGTCGGCTGCCCCGAGCCGAGGTCACCGCCGGTCAGCGTGCCGAGCAACATCTCGTGCGACGCCATCGAGAACAGGTACGCCCGGTCCGTGAACAACACCGTCGACGTCGCCAGTGGGAAGAAGTTGCGCAGCCAGCTCTCTCCTCGTGCGAGCGTCGTCTCGATCGTCGGCTTGCCCTTGCGGATGTACTTGCCGTTCGTCGGATCCGGCCCGGTGTGGATCGCGGCGAGGTAGGCCGGATACGAACCGGTGTGCGCTTTCACCAAGGCCTGGGCTTGCGCCAGGAACGTCGGCGTGACGTACGGAGCGGTGCCTGCCTCGTACGGGTCGTCGAACGCTTGCAACTCGGGGGTGGTCCACAGCAGCGGCAGCGTCCGCACCACGTCGCTGAGGAACGTGCCGTTCAACAGCAGTTGATGCAGCGCCCAGTTCTTGCCGCCGACCACGCCGAGATCGGCCGGCGGTTGGCCGGCGGCGAGTTGTTGGTCGAGCGTGATCAGCCCCTTCAGCAGTTGCACGAGAGGCACGACGTACGTCCAACCCTCGGTGCCGCCGAGTCGATGGCCCGCGGCGAAGAACCCGCTCATCAAGTAGTCGAGGGTCGGCACGTTCGCGGGGAACTGGTACTCGGGTGCGTCGGCCCCCGCCTTCCACCACTGTCCGCCGAAGCCGACCGCGAGGTCGTTCGAGCGCACGGCCGCTGGTAGGAGTCCGCGCGGGCGCTGGGACGATGTCTTCAACGCCTCGTCGCGCCAACCCGCGGTCCACGACAGCACGTCGGTCTCGAGCGTCGCGTTGCGTCCGTGCTGCAGATACAGCAGCGCCGGGATCATCGCCTTGCCGTCGAACGGCACGTCCGTGAACACGTCGCTGGGGACGTTCTGCGTGGTCGGCGGTCCTTGGTTGTTGAACCAGTACGCGCGGAACCGCAGCTTGCCGGTGGGATCCGGCGTGGCCCAGGCCTTGCTCGGATCGCCGACGTTGCGCAGCAAGCGCGACGTGTCGAGGCAGCGTTGCAGATGTTCGGGCTCGCTCGGTTCGAGCAAGAGCGCGACCAACAGCGGATACGACGTGTACTCGGCCGTGTGTTCGACGTCGTTGGGATCGCCGGCGAAGTAGCCGTTCGCGACCGACTCGCTCTCGAGCACCGTGTCGGCGGCGCCGACGAGCGCGGCGCGCAGCGGCGCGTCACTGGCTTGCCGGATCGCGAACAACGGTGCGATCAACTGGGCGACGAGTTCCGGGTCGTCGCCCGGGCCGCCGCCGAACTCACCGGCCTTCAGTCGTCGTTCGATCCACCAGTCGACCGCGCCGCGGTACGCCTGCAAGTAGCGCCGTTGCGAGTGTGCCCAGAGCGGCACTCCCGCAGCCGGAGCCTCGGCCGGAGGCACACGGTCCTTCCACCAAGCGTCGTCGAGCGACAGATGCGACGACGGCACGTCGAGTCCGTCCCAGTGCGCGATGATCCCGCCGTTCGACGCGTGCTGGTGGACTTCCGGCTTCGCCATCCAACACAACAGGCTCAGCTCTTCGTCCTTGGCGAACTCCTGGGACAAGAACCCACCGTTGTCGAACGCCTGCAGGATCGCCTCGCTCTGATCGAGCGCTGCCGCCACGCCTGGCACCGGCGAGCCCGCGGCGTCGTAGACGTTGTGCTTCGTGTTCATGGCGAAGCCGATGACGGCAGTGCGGTACAGCGCTCGGAACGCGAGTGGATGCCACTCGAAGTCGGGATCGATCGACGTGCCGGCATTGTGCGCGATCGCGGGCTGCAGCGAAGTCGCGACCTGCCGATACAGCGCCTCGGCGAATTGGAGGTGATCGGCTCCGCCCGCCGCGGGTTCGTGCGCGTCGGCGAACACGCTGCCCGGTACGGCAGGGTTGAAGTAGCCGTAGCCCTCCGGCGGCAGCGCGTAGCCGATGCTGTAGCCGAGCAGTGCGTCGTGCAACGCCGCGAAGCGGTAGTCGGTCGCGACGTCGAGCAGCTCCAACGCGCGTGGGTTGGCGCTCAGCGATGGATGCCGCAGTGCATTGGTCGCGAGTTCGAGCGCGTCGGTGGCGCCGAGTTCGGTGCCGTCGAGCCATCCCGCGAGCCACAAGTACGCGGTGCCCCGCGTCAGCGGATCGGCGATCGTCGCGAACTTGATCTTCGCCGCAGCGAAGTTGCCGGCATTGAACTCGGTGAGACCCGGAACCGTCGTCGACGCGGACAGCCACGCGCCGGTCTTGCGCTTGTACGTGATCGGCAGCGGCACGAACGGGTGCACCTCGATCGCGCTGACCGGGATGAACGCGGCTTGGGTCGAGTCGAACCGCACGCGCAGCCAACCCGCCGCGTCGGCGACGGCGGTGCACCACACTTTGCGGTACGAACCGACGGTGGTCTCGAGGCTGCCCTTCGTCGTCGTCGTCCGCAGGTCGATCCCGCTCGCGACGCTCGTCAGCGTCGCACCCTTCGAGGCCGCGACTCCGAGGCCGTACAGAGCGGTCGGTTCGACGATCGGATGAGTCGTCCCCGGCTGGAAGTAGAACGGCACGCTCGCGAGCAGCACGCGCAGCCGGACTGTCTGGTTCGGCAGGATGCGCACGCGGAACTCGCCGCCGGGTTGCACGCGCACGCATCCACGCAACAACGGGATGTCGTCGTCGGTCGGTTCGACGACGTCAGCGGCGACGTTTCCACCCACCACTGCGAGTGCTGCGGGCGCGACGAAGCCGTAGTCGCCGCCGACACCGACGAGGGTGTCGGCATGGACCGGCTTGTAGCCGGGCACGGTCTCGAACCCGCTCGGCTTGAAGTCGAAGCGGACCGGAGGCACGGCGACTTGAGCAAGAGCAGACGAAACGCTGAGGAGGATGGCCGAAACACACCACGCGCCTGCGCGGAACCGAAGTCCGCGTCGGTGCGACGCAAGGGTCGAGGGGTTCATCCAGGCTCGGTCGAGGAAGAGCTGCGACGGCGCCGTTGGGCGAGCGACGTACGCGGGTCAGACGACCTGGCTTTCGGCCGGGTTCGGGCCAAATCGCAGCGCGAAGTCGGACGAAGATCGGGCTGGGCTAAGCTCTCGTCCGTCGCGTTACAGCTTTGGAACGATGATCGTGTTCGAACTCCAGCGCCACGTCCCTCTCGCGGAGCAAGCCCGGCACCTCGTGAGTGAGCCCATCCAGCAGGCTGCTCGAACACTGCGCGGCGACGACCTGGTGAATGCGGTACACGACGCGCGTAAAGCACTGAAGCGTTCGCGGGCTGCCTTGCGGACGTTTCGTGCAGCGTTCGGCGCCTCGGAGCGCTCCATGGCCGAAGCGTTGCGAGCCGCCGGCCGGACGCTCGGCATGATCCGAGATCGACACGCGAAACTCGAGGCGCTCGACGCCTTCCTCGCGCGTCATCCCGAACTCGAGGCGCCGCTCGACGCGTTTCGCACGGCTCTGCGTTCGAGCACGCCACTGGACGATCCGGACGAGCGCGCGCGAGCCCTCGCCGTCGCGACCGATCTCGACGCCCTGGCGACGGACGTCGCGAGCTGGGTGGCGACGCACGATGCGGGAGAGGCGCTCTCGCTCGGACTCGAGCGCGCGTACCGCCGGGCCCGGCGCGCCATGCGCGAGGCGTACGAAGAACCCACCACCGACCGCTTCCACGCCTGGCGCCGCCGCACCAAAGACGTCCTGCATCAGTGGACGATGTTGCGACCGCTGTGGCCCGAAGTGCTCGACGGCTACATCCGTGCCGCCAAGTCGCTCGGCGACGACCTCGGCGAAGAGCACGACGCGGCGCTGCTCGCGCGCCAGATCTTGCATGACGCGACGCTGCGCGCGGCCGCCAGCACGCGGGCCGATTGCCTCGGTGCGATCGAGGGGGTGCGCAGCGAACTGCGCGCACGAGCGCGGCATCTCGGCCGCCGATTGTTCGGCGAGCATCCGCGCGTCTACGTCGAGCGCCTTCTCAGGTGGCGTCAGGCTTGGCAGGATGAGTCGCGCTCGGCGGACGGATCCTGATCCCCGCTTCCCGGCGCATCCGCTCGTGCCACTGTCCTGATCGTCTCGTCGGAGTTCGCGCGTGACGCTTCGCGGTTTCATCTTCGTGACCCTGTTGGTCGTGCTCGTCGGCTCGATCGCCGTGCGTGCGGCGACGACCTCCAGCTCCCCCGCATCGAGTTCAGTCGCGCTGGACGCGCTGTCCAAGTCCTCGGATGGAAGTGACGCGGCGCAGGGCTTCGTCGGCGGAACCGGCGGCGGCTCCTCGCCGACGTCGGTCCCGGTCGGGGGCACGTCGACGACGACCGACGGCGCGACCACGCCCGAATCGGTGCTGCCCTACCTCACCGAAGGCAGCTTCTTCGGCATCCTCGGCTTCGCGCTCGGCTACACGTCGCGCAAGATCGTGAAGCTGTTCTTGATCCTGCTCGCCTTGGTGTTCGCCGCGGTCCAAGGGCTCGCGGTCGCGGGCGTGGCCGACGTCGACTGGAACAAGGCGCTCGCGCTCGCGAACGACCTGATCTTCAACGTCAATCAACACGCCGGCTGGATCGAGTTCATGAAGGCGAAGCTGCCGAGCGCAGGCGCGTTCTGCGGCGGGTTCCTGCTCGGGTTCAAGCGCGGCTGACGCGCTTCACTCCTCGCCGAGCAGCGCGGCGAACCTCGGGTCGTCGCGCAGCGGATCGCAGTCCGATTCGGTCGTCAGCGCTTCGCGCGGCATCTGACCGGTGGCGATCGCCTGGCGCAGATCGTCGATGGAACTGGACCGCAAGCGTTCGACCACGCCGTCGTCGGCATGCTCCGCGATCGCGGCCCGCAGCGTGCGCAGGTGGACGTCGGCGCGCAGCACGTGGACGTTCAGACTGCCCTCCGGAGCGGATGCCACGAGGTGCTCGAGCTCGAGTTCGACGTCGTCGTAGCGTCCGGCCGCGATCAAGAACGTGATCCGCAGGCCGCGTGCTTCGACGGCCGACTCCTGGAGCTGAGGGTCGCGCGGATTGAACGCACGCGCCGACGCGGTCGCACGCAACGAGCGTTCGATGTGATCGAGCGCGAGATCGACGTCACCCGCCTCGTACGCGAATCGCGACAACTCGAACGACGCGATCGAGCGCAAGCGTTGCACGAACACGACGTCGTCCTGGGGCTCGCCGAACATCTCGAGCAACTGCAACGATCGTTCGTATTGCGAGCGCGCATCGTCGATGCGACCCGCGCGCCGGCACAACTCGCCCCAGATGCTGGCCGCGGCCGAACGGCGCTTGCGGACGTTGTCCGGGTCGAGCGCCCACGATTCGATCTCCGTCAACGCCCTGTCGTTCTCGACGAGGAGTGCCTCCGCCTCGTCGTACCGCGTCGCGAACATCAGGATCTCGGCGAGCGTCGCGCGCGCTTGGGCACACGCCATCGCGTACTGCGGCGACTGCGGGAAGTCGCGCGCGACCCCGCGCAAGAGTTCGAGGGCGCGACGAACGTGACGCTCCGCTTCCTCCGCATCGCCGTCGCCGACGTGGACCATGCGTCCGTAGTTGTAGTTCAGGCTCGCGCAGGCGTAGCGCAGCGCGACGACGTCCTGGTGCTGCACCAGTCGACGCTCACCGAGTTCGAGCCCGCGACGCATCATCGCCGTGCTCTCGACGTTGCGGCCCGCGGACGCGTAGCTCGCGCCGATGTTGGACAACAACGATCCGACGAGGGTGTCCACCGTCAAGTCCCCACCACCGTCGGCCGTGATGCGCTCGAGCAGATCGAGGGCCAGCACTCCGGCTGCCTGCGCGTCGTCGGGCCGACCACAGCCGTCGTACGCGTTGCAGAGGTTGTCGAGGATGCGGGCGTAGAGCATCAATTCGTCATGGGCGACTTCCGATTCGCTGCGTCGAGGTTCGATCAGCGCCCGCCCCTGCTCGAGCGGAGCGACCGCTGCCGAGTCCGCCGATCGCATGAGCTCCAGCGCGCCCCGATTGCACAGCACGCTGGCGCGCTCGAACAGAGCCTCGCGTTGTTCCGCGGGATCGGAGAACGGTGTCGCGAGCAGATGCTCGGCGCGATCGAACGCGGCCAGGGCTTCGTCGTAGCGCGCGAGCTGGGACAACACGTCGCCGCGGCGGCGCTCCGTTCGCGCTTTGGACAAGCGCAGCCGCGAGTCGTCCGCGGATTGCTCGGCGACCTTCGCGTACAGGGACAGGGCCTCGTTCAGCAACTCCTCGCGCAAGCGCTCGCTGCCCGGCACATCGGTCAGCAGGTCGTTGCCGAAGCGGAACTGCAAGCGTTCGACGGCGTCGAGCGCGATCTGCAACGACTCCTCGGCGCGTTGTCGTTCGAGTTCGGTGCGGTTGCGTTCGTCGCGCAGACGTTCGTTCGTGCGGCGCTGGACGAAGCCGTACACGAGTGGTCCGAGGACGAGCGCGACGCACAGCGCGGCGACCGACAGCGCGCGCGCCGGGTGCCTGCGAGCGAACCGCCGCGCGAGCTGCCACGGATACGGCCGCGCAGCGCGGATCGGGCGCAGTTCGAGCACGGCTCGCAGATCGTCGTGGAACTCCGCGGCGCTCACGAAGCGGCGCGTCGGTTCGACGTCGATCGCCTTGTGGCACACGGTCTCCGCATCCCACGGGACCGCGCGATTGATGCCGCGGATCGGCGGGAACGCGCCGCCGACGATCGCGGCTTGCAGGTGCGCGATGTCGGGAGCCTGGTACGGCGGCCGCAACGTCAGCAGCTCGTAGAGCGTGACGCCGAGGCTGTAGACGTCGGAGCGCGCGTCGACGACGCCGTCCTGCCAACAGGCTTCGGGCGCCATGTACGTCAACGATCCGAGTTGCGAGCCGGACTTGGTCAGGCGAGTTTCACCCGTCAACGCGGCGAGCCCGAAGTCCAAGAGCAACGCGCGCCCGTCGATCGTCACCATGACGTTCGACGGCTTGAGGTCGCGATGCAGCACGCCTCGTTCGTGCGCGTGGGCGAGGGCCTGCGCGACTTGCGCGATGACGCGCAGTCCACATTCCGTCCAACTGTGGCCGAAGGCGCTCGGCACGACCTGTTCGCTCGGGATCAGTGCGGCGGCCGCGATGGCGCCGACGAAGTCCGCGCCGGTCAGCTCGGCCGGGTCACGGTCTTTGAACTGGTCGATGACCTGCGCCAAAGAACAACCCTGCACCACGTCCATCGCGTAGTACGGCAGGCCCTTCTCTTCGCCGACGACGTGGATCGGCACGATGTTCGGGTGGTGCAACCGCGCGACCGCTTCCGCTTCGCGCTGGAAGCGTTGCTTCGCGCCGGGGAAGTACAGGTGCTCGGGCCGGATCACCTTCAAGGCGACGCGACGCTTCAGCGACGGCTGCTCGGCCAGGAACACCACGCCCATGCCGCCGCCACCGAGCCGGCGCAACAGGCGGAACTCACCGAGCCGCTTCGGGATCTCGTCGTCGGCCGCCTGGCCTTCCGCCGTCAGCAGTCCCATCGCGCGCAGCATGCCGACGCGGCGGCGCAGCTTGCCTTCGAGCAACGGATTGCGCGTACAGAGGTCGTCGACCGCGCTCATGCCCTCCCGCTCGAAACGCTCGAGGCACTCGGTCACGAGCGCGTTGAGCTCGGGGTCGGTCGCGTTCGAGTCGGTGTCGTTGGGATCGGGAGCGGTCACGGGAAGCGGTCCTGCGGCGATCGGAAGCCGAGCAGCTCAGTCGCGAATCGTGGATTTCGATTCCGAGGCTGGCTCACGGGCTCGGTGCGGAACGATAGCGGTTGGATCCCGATGCGTTCCGCCGCGTCACGCCGGAACTGCGGCGATCGTCGGATTCACACCCGCTCTCCCGACGGCAGCGAGGTCGCAGCGAGCACCGGATCCCTGCACGACCCGATTCGCGGGCGGGTGCTGCCGCGCGACCCTCGGCGCGTCGAGTGGCGCCGTTTCCGTCACAGCAAGGGCGACAGCAAGCGGGCGACCTGATCGCGCAAGCGACGCCACCAAGCCGCGTTGCGGCCCGTGCGCGAAGTCACTTCGCGGCTGTGCTCGAGGTCTTCTTGGAAGCGGCGCTCCATGTCGCGCGCGAACGCCTCGTCGGCGACGGCGGCCGACAACTCGTAGTTCAAGCGGAACGAGCGGACGTCGACGTTGGCCGAGCCGACCACGCAGAACTCGTCGTCGACCACGATGGTCTTGGCGTGGAGCATCGAGCGCTCGTACTCGAAGATGCGGACGCCCGCGGCGAGCAGCGGTCGGTAGTACGTGCGAGCGGCCATGCCGACCAGCCAGACGTCGCATCGAGCCGGCACCAGGATCCGCACGTCGACGCCGCGCAGGGCGGCGGCCATCAGCGCCCGCATCGTCGGTGAGTCGGGGATGAAGTACGGGCTGGTCAACGACACGTGTTGGCGCGCCGCGTTGATCGAGGCGAAGTACACCATGCTGTTCGCGTTCACCGACTGGTCCGGGCCGCTCGGAACGATGCCGACGCGGGCCGCGCCCTGCGGCACGCCGCAGAACTGCGGGGGATCGAGCGCCTCGCCGGTCGCGAACGCCCAATCCTCGCGGAACACTTGAGCGAGGTCGGCCACCGCCGGGCCGTCGATCTGCACGTGACTGTCGCGGAACAACAGATCGCCGCGCCGGCGCACGCGTCCCGAGTACTCGTTGCCGACGTTCATGCCTCCGGTGAACGCCACGGTGTCGTCGACGATGACGATCTTGCGGTGATTGCGCTGCTGCACGGCCCATCGGCGGCGCCACGGCGACAGTGGCAGGAAGGCTTCGACGCGCGCCCCTGCGCGTCGCAACGCGTCGAGCCGCCCCGAATCGAGTCCGAACGAACCCATGGCGTCGTAGAGGAAACGGACTTCGACGCCCGCCGCGGCCTGTCGCGTGAGCAGGTCGAGGAAGCGCCGACCGGTCTCGTCGTTGCGGACGATGTAGTACTCGGCGTGGACGCGCCGCGTCGCGCGTTCGATCGCCGTCTCCAGCGCTTGGAAGGCGTGGTCGGCGTCGATCAGTGGGACCACGAGATTGCCGAGCGTCGCCGGCATGCCGGTCAGCGACACGACGGTCTTCAGGACCGTGTCCGAAACCGAGGCCGAGCGCGCCAGATGCGCGGGCTCGATGACGCCGCTCGCGCGAACCTGCGCGTTCGACGAGCGCCGTCGCCGGATCGTCCGGTGCAGACTCGGACCCGACAGGATCAGGTACGCGATCGCGCCGATCGCCGGGAACGCGATGACGGAGAAGATCCACGCCAGCGTGCCTTCGACGTCGCCGCCGCGGCGCATCACCTTCACGATCGCGGTGACGTCCAATGCGGCGATGCAGGTCGCCACGGCGATCGCCGACCAGTTCCAAGGAACATCCACTCGCGCACAGCCTCCCGACTCGGGGAGGACGATACCGCGCCGACGTGGTCAGCGCCCCGTCGGCCTCGACGTCATTGAATGACGACGACTCGCGCGTCGGTGAGCGCGTGGACGATGTGTGTCGAGTTCGGCGGATTCAGCGTGATCGCCGCGAACGTGATCGGGATCCCGATCGCGACCGGCGTGTTCGGCACCGAGAACGTCGCCGTGGCCGAGCCCGTCGGCGTCAGCGTGCCCGTGAGGCCGCCGAACAACGACGTGTTCGGGAACTGGATCGTGAACTGCATCAACGCGTCGAAGTTGAGCGGCAGCGTGCGGCCGTCGGACAACGGGAGGCCCGGCGTCGAGCCGAGCGACGCCATCAGCAGGTAGGTCTCGTTGCCGGCACCGGGAAGATCGAGGCCGAGCTGGATCGTGGTTCCGATCGCTGCGGGCCCCGACGGCACGATGGTCTCGAGGTCGAACACGCGGCCATGGACGTCGGTCGAACTCGCGGCCCACAGCGCGATCAGTCGCTGGCCGCTGCGCGAACACGCGACCTTCGGCTCGTATTGGTTCCCGGCCGTGTTCGCATGCAGGACGAACTCGCCGGACAGCGCGGTGCCGAAGCGGTCGTAGCGCCGCGCCATCACGTTCGAGTCCGTGCCGGTCGTGTTGTCCTCCCAGCAGATCGTGAAGTTGCCGACGTGGTCCATCCACACCTGTGGATCGCGTTGATCGCCGATCGTGGTCTGGTTGACCAGGAACTGCGGTCCTTGCGCGACACCGTTCTTGTCGAAGCGACGCGCGAACACTCCGAACTTGTCGCCGTCGAGGCCGCTCTCGTCGACGAACGTGACGACGAACGAGCCGTCGAACGCCATGACCACGTTGGGATCGCGCTGCATGCCGACCGACGTGCTGTTGACCAGGAACGGCGTGGACAGCGGATTGCCGTCGTTGTCGTACAGACGGGCTTGGACCTCGCGCGGCGGACCGGTCTGGCCGCTGGCGTCGACGTAGGCGACGACGAAGCGGCCGTCCTGGTCGCACGAAACCGTCGGGTCGATCTGCGACGCCGAGTTCGGCGTGTTGACGAGGAACTGCCCCGTCAGCGGCGTGCCATCCCGGTCGAACACGCGCGCGAACACGCCGCAGACTCCGTCGAGCGCCGCGTCGGCCCACACCACCATCACGTGGCCCTGCGTCGAGTACGCCATGTGCGGTTCGAACTGCGAGAACGAGGTCACGGTGTGGCAGAAGAACTCAGGGCCGTAGGGCGTGCCGTCGGCGTGATAGAAGCGGATGCCGCAACCCATGTCGAAGCCGTCGTTGCCGTTGCGGTCCGACCAGCCGATGACGAAATCCCCGGTGACCGGGTCCATCGCGACGTAGGGCTCGTCCTGCGTCGAGTGGTTGATCGTCGGATTGACCTTGGTGTCGGGTCCGAGCGGCGTGCCGTTGCGGTCGAAGCGACGGAAGTAGATGTCGTCCTGCGAATACACCATCACGAAGTTGCCGTGCTGGTCGCAGGCGATCCAAGGTTGCTTCTGGACGTACGAGAGCAGGCTGTTCAGCGTGAACTCGGGACCGACGGGGCTTAGAGTCCCCGCGCTCGCGGCGTTCCCGACCAGGGCAAGACCCGCGAGCGCAGCGGCGGCGACGACGGAACGGCGGACATTCATCGGGAGTGAACCTCGGTGCGAAACGGTCGGGCGGGCTGGATGGCGAAGCTTATCCCAGGCTTGGTCGCCGTGATCGCATTGCTTGCCGCGGCGCGCTGGTTCGACCTGCATCCCGTGAGTCTTCCCGGCCACCCCGACGAAATTTCCGTCGATGGAGCCTGGCCGATCCCGCCGCGTGCGGCTGGCGCCGACGTGATGGTCATCTGCGGCCCGATCGCTCCCGCGCGGTCGTTCTCGGCACTCGACCTGTCGTTCGGACTGGTCCAGTTGCTCGAAGCCGAGTTCGGGCCGATTCGCGTCGTGCCGCCGCAAGCCGTCGATCTGGTCGCTTCGCCCCCGCGCGCGATCGTGGTCACGACCTCGGCTCGCCCCCACGTGGACGTCGACGCATTGCGTGCGTTCGCCGCGGCCGGAAAGGTGGTCGTGTTCGATGGGGACGGACCGGGCGACGGCGGGCGAACGCTGCCGCCGTACTCCGTCGAAGCGGCGGGCAGCGGGCGCATCGTGCGGTTCGTGGCGAGCGTGGCCCGGCGCTTCACGACCCAGGTCCAAGGCGAACCCGAGGACGACTTCTCGATCGTGCCGCGCTTCGGCGACTATCCCGACATCCTCGAGCCGGACGACCTCGTGCGCGATGCCGCGCTGCGCGCGAACGAGGATCCCTTCGCCGATCGCATGGCGCACGACTTCGCCGCGTTGCTCGATCCGCCAGAGGGCTGGCCGATCCCGCGCTTGATGTGGTTCCCGCCGGGTTCGAACGGCATCTGGTTGTCGACGCACGACGAGGACTTCCGCGCCGGAAAGCGGTGCGCGGAGATCGCCGCGCTGAACCAAGAGCTCGGCGTCGACGGCACGTTCTTCGTGATCCCGGTCCCGCGGATCGCGAACGACTGGGTCGAAGGGCACGACTACGTCGCCGACATCGAGGCACTGGGCGACGCGATCGGCTTGCACTGGAACCAGTACCCGATGGTCGGCCGCGGCATCGGGCCGATCGAGCCGTTCCTGACCGAACAGTCGTGCGACGCCCAGATCGGACGCCTGCGTGACGTGCTCGCGCGCTCGGCTCGGGACGCGAACGAAGTGCCGTGGCTGGACGCGATCGGCCGAGCGCGCACCAATCGCAATCACTACCTGATCGTGCGGCCACACTGGGCCGAACACTTCCGCGTGTTGGCCGCGAACGGGATCCAGCTCGACACCACGTACGGCTCGAACAAGGGCCGCGGGTACTTGTTCGGCACGGCCCGGCCGTACCGGGCGCTGGCGGAGAACGGCCTGCCGTTACCGATCTTCGAGCTGCCCTTCGTGAACCAGGAAGACTGGGGCGGCGCCGACGCCGCGTACTTCGATCGCCTGTTCCGAGCGAACGGTGGAATCCACCACGGCTCCCTGGTCACGTTGTTCCACCCGCACCTCGAGCTCGAGACCGAGGCCGGACTCGCGCTCTACCGTTCGATCGCCGCGGTCGCGAAGCAGTCCGGGCACGTCTCGTGGACGATGGACGAGATGCTCGGCTTCTGGCGCGGACGCCTCGAACTGGGAATGACGTCGCGGCCCACGGAGTCGCGGCTGGCCGTGACGCTCGACCTCGGCGCGACGAACTCGGAAGCGAACGGAGCCCAAGCGTTCGCCGTCGGATTGCCGATGCCGGGACCGGTCCAAGTCCGGGTCGACGGGGTCGCGACGGAACCCCGGACTCTGACCGTCGGCTCGCAGACCTTCGTCGTGGTCGACCTCGACGGTTCCAACCCCCGTCCTGTCATCGAGTTTTCGCGGGGCGATTGACTTGAAACGATCCGGGGGAAGAATCACCCGGCCGTGAACGAGCGCACCATCGAACGACCAGTCGACTCCCCCTCCCACGAACCTGCCGCCCGAACCGTCGGTTCGATCGCGGAACTCCGTCGCATCTGTCAGGACCCGGTCCGGCAGTACAACGACCTGTCCGGCGCGCTGTACGGCTGGCGCGTCTCGATCTACGTCACGCGCTTCCTGTTGCGCCGCGGATGCTCGGCGTCGTTCGCGTCGCTGGCGATGTTCGTTTGCGGGTTCATCGGTTCGTTGCTGTTGCTCGGCCCGGGTTGGTGGCGCATCGCGGGGCTCGTGCTCCTCGTCGGCGCGTTCATCCTCGACTGCGTCGACGGCGAGATGGCGCGCTTCGCGAAGATCGACTCGTACCGCTGGGCCGCGTTCGACAACCTGCATCACCTGACCGCGAAGTCGCTCGCGTTCTTCTGCCTCGGCCTCGGGATCCACCTCGAGCACGGCGAGCCGTTCGCGATCGCGGCCGGCGGCCTGCTGTCGATCTTCTGGTTGGCGTTGCTCGTGATCCGCGACCTCCCCACCGCGATCTTCGCCAAGAAGATCGTGATGAACGACGGTCGCGAACAGAACCCGGCCTACCTGCGTCTGCTCGAGAACATGCGTCGGCCCGACGTCGTCTCGCAAGCGACGAAGGAACGCGACGATGCGCGGATGTTCTGCGGGGAGTTCCGCCTGCGGCCGTGGGTGATCCGCGCGTTCTTCGTCAACTTCGACATCGTCGTGCCGTTGTTCCTCGTCGCCGCACTCGTCGACCATTGGGTGCAGCCCTTGATCGCGTTCGATCGCGCGTGGCCGCTCACGACCGTGATGGTCTACGTCTACGCGGTCGTCATTCCTCTGCACACGATCGACGTGTTGATCACGGCGATGTGGCGAGGCCGCTTGCGCGCCGAGCTCTACGACCTCGCCGCTCGCGTCGAGCGCTTCCGGGACAAGCGCTGAAACGTGGCTGATCCGGCGGGCGCGACGAGTGGCGGAGCGCTGCGGACGCTGTCGTTCCACACGATCGTCTATCTGGTCGGCCAGTTGGCCTCGCGCTTGGCCGCGTTCTTCCTGTTGCCGTTGTTCACGCCGTTGCTCACGCGCGAGGACTACGGGCGGCTCGAGATCGCCGACTTCGTGTTGTTGCTCGCCCTGCAACTCGTCGGCTTCCAGCTCGATGCGGCACTGACGCGCTTCCACTCCCGCGCGGGTGATCCGGCGCGCAAGCGCGACGTGGTCAGCACGTGCTTCCGCGCCGTCACGTTGCTCGCCTGCCTGGCCGGAGGCGCGCTGTACGCAGCCGCCGAGCCGATCGCGCGATTCGCGTTCGGCAGCAGTGAGGATGCGCGACTGGTGCGCCTCGTCGCCGTGGTGCTCACGGCGACCTGCGTCGTCGAGGTCGCGTTGTCGGTGCTGAAAGCAGAGCAGCGTTCGTTCGCGAACACGACGGTCTCGCTGTTGCGACTCGTGCTCGAGCTGACCGCGAAGATCGTGCTCGTCGTCGGCTTCGCGCTCGGTGCGTTCGGCGTGCTGGCCGGTCAAGCGGCGGTCGCCGCGTTCGGAGCGTTGGTCGCGGCCGCTTGGTTGACCGTGCGACACCGCGGCCGCTTCGACGTCGGCTTGTTGCGCGAACTGCTCGTGTTCTCCGCGCCGATGGTCGTCTCGGGCTTGTGCCAGTTCGCGCTGCACACGTCCGATCGCTGGTTGCTGAACACGTTCTGCGGCCTCGGCGACACTGGCCTGTACGGCATCGGATACAAGTTCGGCTACGCCGTGAACGCCGTGGTGCTGAGCGCGTTCCTGTTGATCTGGTACCCGTACATCTTCGCGCTGAACGACGAGCGCGAACGGCGCGACGTGATCGGCCGAGCGCTGGTGCACATCCCGGCCCTCGTGACCGGGCTGTCGTTGCCGCTCGTGCTGCTGTCGCCTGAACTCGTGAGTCTGTTCACCGACGCGCATTTCCACGATGCCTGGCGCTTCGTGCCCGTGGTCGCGTTCGCATATGTGTTCTGGGCCGCGTTCCAGATCGCGCAGACGCCGTTCTACGTGCATGGACTGACGCGCGCGGTCCCGCGCCTGGTGCTGCTCGCGGCCGTCGTGAACATCGGACTGAACGTGCTCCTGCTGCCGACCTTCGGGGTCGACGCCGCGGCCTGGACCACGGCGATCGCGCTGGCCGTGCTTGCCGGCGAAACCTGGCGCACGGCGTCGAAGCTCGAAGCCATGCCGCTGCGCTGGTCTCGCATCGTGTTCCCGCTCGCGTGCTGGATCGCCGCGCTGACGGCGTGCTTCGCGCTCGATCCGCGTGCGCCGTCGTCCTTGCCGCTGCGTGTTCTGCTCGCGCTGATCGCGCCGGTCGCGTTGTTCTTCGTGCAGCTCGACGGCGGTGAGCGTGCGCGGATCCTGCAGATGGTGCGATCCTCTTTGCGACGGCGAGGACCCGAGCATGGCTGACGACAGGACGGCGACTTCGCGGACCTTCTGCGCGAGCCGCCGGTGGACGCGTTTCGAACGCGTCGTGGTCCTGATCGCTCTGGTTTGCGGTGCGTGGCTGCGCGTACCGACCGATGCGTGCTTCACGCACTGGGACGAAGGCGCGTACGTGGCGGGCCCGCAAGGGATCGGCCCGTTCGCGCGCGAGGAGCCGCTCGCGGTCTACGCGCCGCCGATGGTGCCGTACGCGCTCGAGATCGCGCGCCGCGCGATCGGGATCGAGCCCGGCGAGCGTTCGGACCCGCGACCCGGCGCCGTGATCGTCGTGATCGCCGGGTTCGGGATCGCGTCGATCGCGGCCGCAGCGTGGCTCGCGCGGGCGCTCGCCGGTTCGGTCGCCGGCATGGTCGCCGCGTGGTGCTTGGCGCTGTCGCCGTTGTCGATCGCGTACTCGCGCATGGCACTCACCGACGTTCCGTTCACGGCGTTCCTGCTCGCGTCGCTCGCCGCGCTCGTCGTCGCGCAACGTCGCGGCAGCGTGCGCTACGCGGTGCTCGGCGGCGTCCTGGCCGGGATGTCGACCCTGACGAAGTACCACGGTTTCCTCGCCATCGCCGGGCTCCTGCTCGCGCTCGCGGCGACTTGGATGCCGTGGACACGCGGCGCGGCACGCATCGACGCCAGGAAGCGCTTCGCGCTCGTGCTCGCGGCCGGACTCGCGTACACGCCGTTCTTCGTCGGCGCGCTGCTGTTCGTCGCGCACGACATGGGATTCGAGGCCTTCCGCGCCACGCGCGCGACGTGGACCGTCGGGTTGCATCCGTGGACCGTTCGTCAGGCGGCGACGTTCTTCGTCGAGACCGTGCTCGCCTTCGATCTGCCTGTGGTCGCCGTGGCAGCGGGGTTCGGATCGTTCGCCTTGCGTCGGCGTCGAGGCGTCGGCGTCGTGATCGCCACCAGCGTCGTGTTGGCGCTGATCCTGATCGCGTACCGCAACTACACGCGGCTGTTCGTGCCCGCGGTCGGCCTCTGCGCCGTGTTCGCCGCGTGCGGGGTCGCGTCGATCGTGCGCAACGTCGCGGCGCGCAGACGCGCCGCAGTGCTCGCTGGGTTGCTCGTCGTGCTGCTCGTGCCGTGGCGCACGAGCCCGCTCGCCGCCGCGGCGTTCCGCTCGGATGCGTACGAACGCATGGCCGAACTCGTCGAAGCGCGACTCGGCGCCGACGACGGAGTCGTCGTGCTCGTCGGGCAGTACGCGCTCGTGCCGTACTTGTCGCGCGAAGCGGCAGCGCGCGTCATCGCGATCAACGAACCCGAGGGCCGTCGTCGCCTCGCGGCCGGCGATTGCGCGTGGATCGTGTTCGACGAGGACCCGGCGCGGCGACCCGAGGTCGAGAGTGCGTGGAAGGCACTCTCCGCACGCGCGCGACTGCTCGCGACGTTGCCCAATCCACTGCCGCCGGCCATCGAGTTCGACCGAACGCGCGGCAAAGCGCTGTCCGCGTTCGATCGCGAACTGCGCCTCTACCGCGTCGAGTCGATCCAAAGCGGTCGGTGACGGCACGGGATCGTGGCGTTCGCTCGAACGCCACGATCGCCGCCGCGTCACTCGCAGCAGTCACTTCACGGCAGCCTGTTCCGCGAGCAGCTTGGTCCAGTGCTCGTCCGCGCTCGGTCGCAGCGTTTCGTGCCCTTCCTTGCGCCATTTCGCGCGCGTGTCGGCGAACAAACCGTTGAAGAACAGGTAGAGCTTGCCGTCGACGACGAGGAACGACTCGGTGTCGATCTCGACCTTGTCGCCACGCGCCATCGCGTAGGCGCACCAACCGCCGTAGCACGGTTCGTACGCGCGCGGATCGGCCTTGAACGTCGCCAGGTTCGCCTCGTTCGCGAACCGGTACTTGACCCCGCGATACGTGAACACGTGCTTCGCGTCGCCCTTCGCGGGCTTGCCTCCGCCGATCTCGAAGTACGCGACCGGGTCGTAGCCCGACAGCGCGAGACCGTCGTCGTCGAGATTGAAGGACCGAACGTCGCGCACGACCGCAGGGTCCTTGCCGTCGTCGACGGCGGGCTTCTTGTCGGCCGCTTCTTCGCCGAACCCGGCGAGCGCCAACGTCAACACCATGGTGAATCGATGGAACGAAAACATCTCGAGTACCTCCGGCCCGCTTCGATGCGCGCGCCGCACGGAGGTTTCACGCTCGTTCGCGTGTCCTGTTGCGGCGGCGATCGTCCCACCACCGCCGCAGGATCGTCCCGACGCTCGTGGTCGGAGCCCCGCAACGCGCATTGTGCTCGGCGATCGCGAAGGCATGACGCCACTGAGCGAACAGGACGCGGTACGCCGTGAGCAGCCCGTGCTTGGGGTCGTAGATGTGCGTGGCTTCGGACGTCAATCCGTTCAGCTCGACGATCTTGAAGGCGCGCCCGGCCTTGAGGTCCTCGACGGACGCGACCTTGAGGTCGAAGCGACCGAAGAAGAACCCGCGCGCGGGAACGCAAACGCGATCGAGCGCGAGTTCCAGGAGCTCCGTGCGCAGCGCCGCGCCATCGAGGAACAACGCACCGCGACAGTGGTTGCCGATGTGCGCGAGGCGCACCGCTTCTCCTGCGGCGGGGACGTGCTCGAGTCGGTCGCCATGGAGCGCGAAGTAGGTCGGAGCGACGCAGACCGCCCGCGCGTCCCGCAGGATCAACGTCTCGAGCGTGCTGCACCCATCGCCGAGCACGTGCGGCAAGCGCTTCTCGGTGATCGAGAAGATGCGGCCGCGCGTTTCGCTCGGGTGACGCACGTAGAACACGCCGAACTCGGGTCCGGGTGCGTGTTCCTGGACCAACAGGTCGAGGGAGCGCGCGGACTCCAGTGCGCGCGCGAGTTCGTCGGCGTCCTGCACGATGCGCACGCCCGAACCGCGCTGCCCGATGTCGGGCTTCACCACGACGGGAAACGTCAGCGACTCGCGTTCCATGAACTCGAGAGCACGGGCTGTTCGCGCTGCGGGGTCTCCGCCGCGTTCGACCACGACGAAGCGCGCGACGTGCTCGCGCGCTTCGTCGTGGTCGAGCAGGCGAAGGATCGCGCTCTTCGATTCGCCGACGATGCCGCTGGCGTCGATGCCGGGGTTCGCGGCCGTGAGGACACGCAGACTGCGATGCCGCAGCGCGAGCCACGCGACGTAGAGCAAGACCGGTGGATAGAACGCCCAGGCCGGCCAATACTCCCACCGCGTGAACCGACGCCACGACGACCACAACAACCGGCGTCCGCGCCACGTCAGCAAGCGCAGCACGATGCGCTCGATCACGATCAAGCCGCCGATCACGAGGCCGATCGCGAGAACGGGATGCGCGCGTACGCCTTCGAGCGCACTCAAAGCGCGCTCCCCGAAGATTGCGGCGCAGCCGACCAACGCTGGCGTCCACAGCAACGCGGCGCATGCGAACCACGCCGCGAAGCGCGAGAACGGCATGCGCGTCAGTCCAGCGGCGACGTACGTCGGCAACCGCAGACCCGGCGTGAAGCGCGACACGAAGATCGACCGCACGCCGTGGCGATCGAAGAACGCCGCACCGCGTTCGAGGGCGGCCGCGCTCAGGAACCACGAGAACGGCCGACGCTTCGCGATCGAGCGTCCGACCGTGCGTCCGGCGAGGAACAGCAAGCCGTCGCCGAACCAGATCCCGAACGCGCACGCGAGCGCGGCCGGAACGAAGGCCAGCCGACCGTCGGCGACGAGGAGTCCCGCGCCGATGCAAGCGAGGTCCTCGCTGGCGAACGTGGCCGCGGCGAGAAGCACGAGCACGAGCGCGAGCGCGGGTCCGGACAACGGCGGGATCGTCGCCGGATCGAACGGTGCGGTCGAGGCGGCCACGCGCTCCGCGCTCGCGCGATCCCGCGTCGGAGCCTCCGAGCGGTCCACGGCGTCGAGGAACGGCAGGATGCGAGCGGCCAGCGAACCCGGCGCGCGGAACACGTCGAAGTGGTCGCCTTCATGGACATCGAGCACGGCCTGCGGCGCGAGTCGCGCGTGTTCGCGTGCGACTGCGGGCGGCACGAGGAAGTCGTCGACGCCATGGACGATCGCCACGGGAATCGTGAGCGCCGACCACTGCGCGCGCGCCGGGCGCTGGTCGAGTTCCGCGAACGAGCGCGCGTAGGCCAGATCGAACGGCTGGTCGAAGAACGCGCCGAAATGCGGCATGCCCCAACGCACGCCCGTCAGCGCCGCGAGTTGGAGCTGGTGGACCGCCGTATTCAGCCCATGGCGTCCGAACAACTCGAGCTCCACGACGCCGGTCGCACCGATCGCGGTCAGCGACCGCACGCGCGACGGATGGCGCGCGGCGAGGTCGATCGCGACCGACCCGCCGAGCGAGTGCGCGACGAGGTCCACCCGTTCGATCGCGAGAACATCGAGCAGCGTGATCAATGCGTCGGCTTGCGCAGGGATGGCGAACGAAGCGGGAGGCGTCGAAGCGCCGAACCCCGGCATGCTCGGCGTGAGCACGCGTCGGCCGTGCTCGGCGAGTGCGCTCGCGAAGTCGACGTAGTCCGAAGCGGAACCGGGGCAGCCATGCAGCAACAACACCGCAACGGGCTGGGCGGGATCCCCGTGCGCGAGCAATTCGACCACGCCGCGACCGGTCGGCAGCCGGACCTCGATCGCTCCCGGGGCAAGCGTTCGCGGCGTTCCGTGCCACGACTCGAACGCGATCGATGCCGCGAGCGCAACGACGTACAGGACGGCCAACGCGTGACGACGCCTCATGGCGCCGCGACTCGCGGCAGTTCGCACTCCGTGCTCGGCAGGGCCCTGCAGGGCGAGCCGGGCGACCACGTCAACCACACCGTGCGAGCGTCGACGCGGACGCGCACGAAGCTGCGCGTCTCGGCGTCATCGCGATGCATGCACACCGAGAACGCGCTCGGCCCGCGCGCATGGCTCGCGTGGTACCGCTCGAGCAGGCCGACGTCGCGACCTCGTTCCGCGAGGCACTCGTGCCAGGTCGAAAGCCGCGCGGCCGCGACCGCGGACGAGGCGTGCGACGACGACAACAGCGGGCAATGCGCATCGGCGCCGTCGACGACGTCGAGCGTGTGCGCGTCCCACGTGGCCACGCACCCCTCGTCCTCGGGATGCAGCGCGAGCATCCGGAAGGAGCGATACGGCCTGAGGTCGCTCGCACGCAGCGCTGTGGCCAGCTCGAGACTCGAACGTGCGGCCGCCATCTCGTCGACCAACCGACCGCGACTGCGGGGTTCGTCCGTCCGTTCGGCGTCGTCGCGCAAGTACCCGTTCACGAGCAGCACGACGAGACCGTGCTCGTTCGCGGCGATCCAGGTACCGCCAGCGGCTCCGTCTTCAGGAGCGATGCGCCGCACGCCGTCGCGTGAGAACACGCGAGGCGGGCGCTCGGGCGCGCGCGAACGGCGCTCGTCCCGATTCATGAACACGTGCAGGCCGGCGTCGTCGCGGATCCAAGTCACCGAGCACATGCGCGCGCGGCATCCATGGCGGCTCGATGCCGCAAGGTCGATGGCGCCACGCCGAAGTCTTCCCCGACACCGATCCCGAGTCGCATCGCGTGCAGAGCGATCAGCGCGAAGTGATGGATCGTGTGGCTTTGCAAGAACAGCAATTCGCGGTGGAACGTCGACTCGCTCCAGGGTCCGTCGCCGAATTCGCATTCGGCGCGCACCATCATGCGTCGAGTCGGCGGCAGCGTGGCCAGCGCCGCCAGGCGTCGGCGTTGCGCCAACAGCTCGAAGCGCGCGAATTCCCGATCTCGCTCCACGCGCTCGTCGCGTCGGCGCTGGTCGTAGTCGATGCGACCGAGGCGCGCTCCGTCGACCACGCAGCGCACGAAGTCGAGCACGTGACGCAGGTGCGAGCCGGGCGCGGCCAGTTGGAACTGCGGGTCGGGCAGACGGAACGCGTCGTCGTCGATCGCGTCGAGGAAGACGAGCGCGCGGTCGAGCAGGGCCAGGTTGTCGGCGATCCAAGGGGAGTTCGCGGTCATGGGTTCATCTCGATCGAAGAGGGTTCGAAGACGGCCAGCGTCGCGGCGTGGGCGGCTCGCGCGAGTTGCTTGCGATCCGATGCGCGCACGGGTTCGTGCGCGAACGTCGCATGCACCGCGAAGCGCGGAAGAGCGAACACGCCGAGGAAGTGAGGGAGGAAGTCCATGTCGCCCCACCAGCACAACGATTGCGCCGCGGCGGGATGTCCGCTCGGCGCCTCGTAGCGCAACGCGACCACGCGCACCGGAACGTCCATGCGCAGCGCGGCCTCGAACATGGATGGTTTGAACGCGAGCACGGTTTCGCCGGCGGAGCTCGTTCCTTCGGGGAACACGATCACGCCGCGGCCGCGATCGAGTTCGGTCTGCAACCGTTCGACGACGGCGCCGACCTCGAGCCGTCGATCGCGCGCGACGAACATCGTGCCCACGCTGCGCGCGAGGAAGCCGATCACGGGCCAACGCGCGATCTCGGCCTTCGACAAGAACGTGCCTTCGACGACCGTCCACAGCGCGAACACGTCGAGGTACGACAAATGGTTCGCGACCAGGAAGAACGCACCGCGCGGCGGCGTGCCGTTCACGACGACACGCATGCCGAGCACGACCGCGACGCCGCGAGCCCACGCGCGCAGGAGCGAGGCACGAGCGCGATCCGCCGCACGACGCGACACGAGCACGAGCGCGCGCGACGTGACCCAGACCACGAACGCGAACGCGGTCCACACGGCGAAAGCGAGCAAGCGCACGGCGCGTCGAAGTATCACCAAGTCGGTCGATCCGGCAGGTCGCGCGCGAACGCTTCGAATCGGGAGGCGGGCATGCGCGCGCAATCGAGCAGCGTCAGGAAGTCGATCGTGCCGAACGCTCGGTCGATGGCGGGCGGGCCGCACAGCACCGCGCCGTGCCGCAGGTAGGTGAAGAACAGCGCGGGCACTCCGACGCGCGCCCGCGCGATCTCGGCCTCCGTGGCGGAGCACGCGAACTCCGGCCGGGGCAGCACGACGCCTTGGCTCCACATGACTCCGTCGCGCGCGAATCGCACGGCCAAGGCCAAGCCGTCGGCCGGGTGCTGACTCGTCAACGACGAGCAGCCGAAGAAGTAGCGCTTGCGATGCGCGAGCAAGTAGGCCGCGAGTCCGCGCCAGAGCAGGAACAAGACGTTCCGATTGCGATGATCGGCCGCGACGCACGCTCGACCGAGTTCGACCGCGGCGGGCAGGATGATCTCGCCCATCGGGCTCAGGTCGAACTCGGTCGCGCTGTAGAAGCCGCGGCCGTTCGTGGCGATCTCCTGCGTCTGCAGTCGATACGTGCCGATGACCCTGCCGTCGGCGGCGCGCTCGACCAGCAAGTGATCGCACTGCGCGTCGAACTCGTCGGCGTCGAGTCCCGACCCGGCGTTCGCGGCGAGCCCTTCGTGCAACTCGTCGTGGAACACCTCGAAGCGCAGCCGTTTCGCCGCGCGGACGTCGTCGGCGTTCGCGGCGAAGCGGAGTCGATAGTCGCCACGCACTTCGCGCAGCGCTGGCGTGCGGGCGACGGGGACGGCGTTCGATCTCGTCATCGGGCTCCCTCCTCCGGGACTCGCCGCCGGATCGTGGCGGGGTCGATGCGCAGGAACAACAGGTTTCCGGAACGCTCGAGCGTTCCGGGGACCTCGACGGGTTCGGCGACATGGTCGAGAACGGCCGCGTTGACCGGCTCGCCGTGCGTTCCGATCAGGACGTGGTACGTGGGCACGCCGTCGGCGTCCCGCACCATCAGCACGGGCGGCACTCCGCCCGAAATGCAGCGCACCGCGCAGTCGCGATGCGGCTTCGAGTGGCCGGGCTTCATCACGCCGAGGTAGCACTTCGAGTCGACGATCTCGCCGCGCAGGACGACGTGCCCGAGCGGTTCGACCACGGGTCCCGCCGTCGCAGGACCGAGATCCGAGAACGGCGCGTCGCCGAGCTCGAGCATGGCCGCGTCGCCGCGGTGGATCAGCGTGCCGCGGGCTCGCACGCGGTGTCCGTCGAACGGCGCGGCCTGTTGCGCAGCGCCGTGCTTGAACGCGCCGACGAGCAACACGTCGTGCGTGGTGCCCGTGCCCGGGACCTCGAGTTCGAGCCGAGGCACGGGCTGCGCGCGCACGACGCCTTCGTACTCACGCGTGGTGCCCCACTCGAACACGCCTGCGTCCGCGCGCGGATGCAGTGCGGCGGCCACGACGGCAGTCGCGATGCAGATGGCGACGCCCGCGACGACGATCTTCCGCACGAAGCGCGCCGTGCCCGCATCGGCTCGCGGCCGATAGCCGACGTAGAACTCCGCGTCGTCGCCGCTCATCGCCCAACCCCGACGTGTGCCGGAGGGACGGGCGTGCCCGCCGGCAGCGCGCGTGGGTCGAGTCGCACGCGGCCGTCGACCACACGCACGCGATACGTCGGCACGCGATCCGTGAACGGCGGCGGCGACGTCCCGTCGTGTGGCCGGTACTGGTACCCATGCCATGGACAGGTGATGCAGCCGTCGATGATGCGGCCCTCGCCGAGCGGGCCGTTCTGGTGGCGGCAGACGTTCGACACCGCGGAGATCCCGCCGGCGTGGCGGAACAACGCGACGCGTTCGCCGCGGACCACGACGGTGCGCCCACGATCGAGCGGCAACGACTCCACGGGACCGACGTCGATCTCGGTGCCCGATGCGTCTTGGGGCGCGGCATCGCGCCGGCGCTCGGCGCGTGCGGCGAGACCATGGAGTACGGCGAGCCCGATCGTCCCGACGAGCAGCGTCCCCCACAGCAACGGACTGACGACGGTTTGGAACGCGCCGACCGCGACGTGCATCACGACCAACGCCCACGCCACGTACACGCCCATGTGCAGCGTCTTCCACGCGCGGGGACTCAGCGTCTTCAGCCAGAAGTCGTGACTCGTCGCCGCCATCACGAACAGCACCGACAGCGCGACGAAACCGAGCTGTTGGAAAGGGAAATGCGCGAGGCTGTCGAACCGCGTGTTGCTGGACCACAGGCTGACGAGGATCGAAACGTCGCCGAACGCGTGGAACTGCACCGCGGAGAACACGCCGTGCGCGAGCGCGACCACGAACGTCACGACGCCGAGATGGCGGCGGTTGTAGAGCAGCGGCAGGAAGCGACGGTCGAGGCGACACAGTGGGCCGATGGCCAGGACGACGTGCAGCAGCACGAACGCGCAGGCGCCGAACGCGCGGATCAGCAAGGTCTCGGCAGTCGCGCGTGGATCCAGCACCAAGCCGCAGGCGACGAACGTCGCGACGAAGGCGAGGACTGCGGCGACGACGACGGTGTCGTACCGACGCTTCTGTCGATTCCACGACACGCGGACATAGGTCGTGCTCACGGCGTCATCCTCCTCGAGCTTCGTCAAGCGGCCATGACGCGCGTGTCAGCACGGTGTGATGACCGAGGCTGTAGATGACGAGGGTCCCGGCGCCGGTCGGGGGCTTCAGCTCCGCGACGCGCTCGCTGTCGACGGGCCCGAGCAGGACCGCGTCGTTCGGCAGTGACGACCCGTCCGCGGGAGTCTTGGACCAATACGCGAGCGCGAGCGGCGCCTGCTCCCGCAAGACGACCGCCACGGTGCCGTCCTGTCGGATCGAACCGTGCGCCCGCGCAGGAACGAACGTCAACGCCGTCCCCTCGAGCGCGACGATGCGACCGTCCTCGCCATCGATTCGGTCGAAGCGGCTCGATGAACCCCCTCGCCCGTCGAGTTCGGCGCGCGGGCGAACGCTCCACGCCGCGACCACGAGCGCGGGCACGGCGAGGCTCAGGACACCCCAGATCCATCGATGCGCGCAACGCAGAGTGGCGATCACGCGGACCTCCGCGCGCGCCACCAGGCCACGGCGAGCCATGGCCACAACGCGAGCGCCCCCGGCCACCAAACGATGCGCACCGACAGCGGTGCCGCGGCCGCGCCGGGGTCGAGAAGGCCCGCGCCTCGACCGACGAACGCGAGACCGAACGCGGCGCCGAACGCCACATAGGCCCAAAGGCCGAGTTCCATGGCCTGAACGACCGTCACGACGGACTCCTTGCGGAGGAAATGACGCTGCCGGGGGCGACGCCCTCGACGCCGGTTCGATGCGAGCGTCCGATCGACGTTTCAAGCCATTCCGAGAACTCGGTCGCTACCCTGCCGCGCCATGGATTGCGTGTTCTGCTCCACCAGCGGCGGACAGGTCGTGCATGCGGAAGCCGATGCACGCATCGTCTGGCCGCACGAGGCCGAGCATCCGGCCCTGTTGCGCGTCGTCACGACCGCGCACGTGCGCGAACTGACCGACCTCGCGCCAGCCGTACGCCAACGCGTCTTCACGCTCGTGTGTGCCGCCGAGTCCGCTCTGCGCTCCGTGGTCGCCCCGGCCAAGATCAACGTCGCCAGTCTCGGCAACGTCGTGCCGCACGTGCATTGGCACGTCGTCCCGCGCTACGTGGACGACGCGTACTTCCCGCAACCGATCTGGGCGTCGAAGCTGCGCGACGCAGCCCCCCGCCCGGTCCGAGCATCGTTCGCGGCCGACGTCGCCGCCGCGATCGTCCGGGAGCTGTCGTCGTGAGCGAACCTGCGAAGCGGCCCGACTGCGCGCGTTGCGAGCACTTCATCGTGACCTGGAACCCGGCCGCGCCGCGCGGCTGCAAGGCGTACGGCTTCAAGGGCAAGGACTACCCATCCGTCGTCGTCCTGCGCGAGACCGGGATGCCGTGCCAGTTGTTTCAGGACAAGCCGTTGCGCCCGCCGACGTCCTCGACGTCGTGATGCGACACCAATCCACCGGGAGTCGCCGCGGCGGCGCGCAGTACTTCGTCGCGCGTGTGGAGCAGCCCGACGCCCTCGAGGCCACGGCGCACCCCGACGCAATGCTCGGCCAACGCCGCGAAATCGCCCGCGCGCGCAAGGTACGCCGGCCAGAACGGCCACGTCCGACACTGCGTGGGCCGCGCCGCATGCACGCGACACCGCGCCAGGCCGCCCTCGCGATCGAGGAACACACAATCGAACGATCCGGGTCCGCGTTCGAGCTGCCGTAGTCCCGGACCACCTTGCAGTTCGACGACGTACTGCGCTTTGAACTCGAACGGCAACAGCCCGAGCATGCTCGCCATCGCGACGATCTCGTCGGGCGAACACGCGACTTCGCCGGCCGGCCCCGTGCAACACGAACCGCAGCGATTGCACGAGAACCGGACGCCGTCGTCGATCCAGTCGCTCATGCGAAGTGGAAGTGCATCACGTCGCCGTCGGCGACGACGTAGTCCTTGCCTTCCATGCGCAACACGCCGGCTTCGCGCGCTCCGGCTTCACCGCCGTACTCGACGTAGTCGTCGTAAGCGATGGTCTCGGCGCGGATGTAGCCCTTCTCGAAGTCGGTGTGGATCACACCGGCCGCCTTCGGGCCCTTGGTGCCGCGCACGATCGTCCACGCGTGGGTCTCCTTCGGACCGACCGTGAAGTAGGTGATCAGGTGCAGCAAGTCGTAGCCGGCGCGCACGACGCGAGCGAGGCCAGTTTCGCGCAAGCCGAGGTCTTCGAGGAACGTCGCGCGTTCTTCGGCCGGCAGTTGCGCGACTTCGCTCTCGATCGCCGCCGAGATCACGACCGCGACCGCGCCTTCGGCCGCGGCCTTCTCGGCGACCCGACGCGAATGGTCGTTGCCGGTCGCGGCCGAACGCTCGTCGACGTTGCAGGCGTAGAGCACGGGCTTCGACGTCATCAACTGCAGCTCGCGGAACGCCTTCTTCTCGTCCTCGGCGACTTCCACGATGCGCGCGGGCTTGCCGGCCGCGAGCACCGCGATGACGCGCTCGCAGAGGCCGTACTGCAACGTCGCGTCCTTGTCGCCGCCGCGCATGCGCTTCTGCAATCCGTCGCGGCGCCGCTCCAGCGACTCGAGGTCGGCGAGCATCAACTCGGTCTCGACGGTGCTCGCGTCGGCGACCGGGTCGACCTTGCCTTCGACGTGCACGATGTCGCCGCTCTCGAAGCAGCGCAGCACGTGGACGATCGCGTCGACTTCGCGGATATGCGACAGGAATTTGTTGCCGAGTCCTTCGCCCTTCGACGCGCCGCGCACCAAGCCGGCGATGTCGACGAACGCGAGCTGCGTCGGGATGATGTCCTTCGACTTCGCCAACCGCGCGAGGACCTCGAGCCGTGCATCGGGCACGGGGACTTGGCCCAGGTTCGGTTCGATCGTGCAAAACGGGTAGTTCGCCGCTTGCGCGAGGGCGCTCTCGGTGAGCGCGTTGAACAGGGTCGACTTGCCGACGTTGGGCAGACCGACGATGCCGCACTTGAATCCCATCACTGCCTCCGGTCCGACACCCCTGGGTCGGAATCGGGCAGGTTACCGCACGATCGGGCGATGTCCCAGCCGGGCTTCGCACACCGCCGATTTCCGGGTTACTCTGTGGCCCCGACCCCGACCGGCGGCCGACTTCGGCGCACGCAGGATGCTCGCGATGAAATCGACGTTCGTTTGCTTGATGTTGACCGCACTGGCTTCCGATGGCGTCTGCGACCCCGGCAAGGTCCTGTCGCACACCAAGTTGAGTTCGCTCTCGGGCGGCATCACGCCGCTCCCGGACTTCTCGCTGTACGGAGTCTCGGTCGCGAACATCGGCGACGTCGATCTGGATGGCGTCGACGACATCGCCGTGGGCGCCTACGTCGAAGCGGACGGCGGGCCGGAGCGCGGTGCGCTGTACATCCACTTCATGAAGGCGGACGGAACCGCCAGAGCCACACAGAAGATCAGCTCGACGCAGGGCAATTTCACGGCCGTGCTCGAGGACGGCGACGGCTTCGGCAACTCGATCGCGCCGCTCGGCGATTTCGACGGTGACGGCGTTCCGGACATCGCGGTCGGAGCGTGGCTCGACGACGACGGTGGCTGCTGCCCCGGCGCCGATCGTGGCTCGTTCTACATCCTGCGGCTGAATCGCAACGGCACGGTGAAGGCCTGGAACCACGTGTCGTCGACGTCGGGCAACTTGCCCGCGATCCTGATCGACGACAGCGATCGCTTCGGTCAGTCGCTGTGCAACCTCGGCGACCTCGACGGCGACGGCGTCGTCGATCTCGCGGTCGGCGCGTTGTACGACAGCGACACCAAGGCCTCGCCGAACGGCGGCGTCAACACCGGCGCCGTGTACGTGATCTACCTGACGCCGCAGGGCACCGTGAAGACGTGGTCGAAGATCAGCAACTACTACGGCGGCTTCCAGCACACGCTGAAGAACCAGGACCGCTTCGGTTTCTCGGTCTGCAGCCTCGGCGATCTCGACGAGGACGGTGTCACCGACATCGCGGTCGGCGCGATCATCGACCAGGACGGCGGTTGGTCTCGAGGCGCGGCGTACGTGCTGTTCCTGAAACCGAACGGAACGGTCAAGAACGAGATCAAGATCAGCTCGTTCGAAGGCGGTGCGACCCAGCCGGACGTGCTGCTCAATGAACTGCAGAACTGGGACTTCCTCGGCCACGCCGTCACGAGTCTCGGCGACATCGACGGCGACGGAATCCTCGAACTCGCGGTGTCCGCCACCGGCGAGGACGACGGCGGCGGCGACACGATGTTCTCCGACAAGGGCGGGATCTGGATCTTCTCGCTGACGAAGGCCGGCACGATCGCGCGCATCCGCAAGATCACTCAGACCGAGGGCAACTTCACCGGCGTGCTCGACGACGGCTGTCGCTTCGGCCACTCGATGGCGAACCTCGGCGACTTCAACCACGACGGCGTCCTCGACCTCGCCGTCGGTGCGATCGGCGACGACGACGGCGGCCCGCTGCGCGGCGCGATGTGGATCATGCAAGTCTCCGACAAGCCGTGGACCTGGCTCGGCGAGTCGCTGCCGGGCGCGGCGGGCGCACCGAAGTGGTTCGGCGAAGGTCCGCTCGTCGCCGGTTCCCCGACCACGTTCTCGTTGTCGGGCGCCGCGCCTCAGGCGTTCACGATGTTGCTGTTCTCGGTCGCCATGGCGCCGACCCCCGTTCTCGGCGGCACGCTCGTACCGGCGATGATCGGGGTGCCCGCCGTCGCGTTCCCGGTTTCGACGTCGGCAACCGGTACGTTCACGTGGTCGTTGCCGTGGCCGGCCGGACTGCCGAGCGGCGCGACGCTGTACTCGCAGGTCTGGATCTCGGACCCGACCGGACCGCAGGGTGCAACCGCGTCCAACGCGATCTCGTTCCAACTGCCGTGAGCGGCGGGGAATTCGCTCCAACACCGCCGCGGCCCACGCCGTACACGACGCAACATCCCACTCCCCGAGGCTTCGCGATGCGTGCCGCTCTGCTCGCGTGTGTGTCGGTCTGGACGCTCGCGTTCGCCCTCGCACAGGATCCGCCCGCACGCACCGAGAACGAGCTGCGCGCCGATCTCGTCAATGCCCTGACGTCGGAACGTTGGGACGACGTCATCGCGGCGGCACGCGGTCTGATCGCCCGCAACGAGCGCGACGGGCAAGCGTGGGTGAACCTCGGCTACGCGCTGCACTCCCTGGGTCGCGTCGACGAGGCGCTCGAAGCTCATCGGCGCGCCGCGCAACTGCCGGGCGTCGCCGGCATCGGGGCCTACAACATCGCCTGCGTGCATGCGCTGCGCGGAGAATCGGATCAGGCCTTCGCGTGGCTGCGCAAAGCCATGGCCGCGGGCGGCATGGACCTGCGTCGCGTGCGCGAGGACCAGGACCTGAAGTCCCTGCATGCCGATCCGCGCTTCAAGGAATTCCTGGCCGACCTCGTGCGCGATGCAGCCCACGAAGCATCGACGCAGCGCGCGACCGCGAGCCAATCCGATCGACGCGAAGCTCGACTCGTGTTCAGCAGCGCGACCGGCAGCGCGGGACAGATCGCCCTCGACTGGGGGCCGGTGGAATGGAAGCCCGAGTTCGAGGCGCACTTCACCGGCGAGTCGTTGAACGATCGACGCTGGCGCTTCGGCAAGGACTTCTGGACCACGTGGGACTCGAGCCTGACGGTGTCGGTCGGCGACAAGAAACTGCCGGCCGGGCACTACTACGTCATGCTCACGCGGCAGTCCGGCGGCTCGCTCGCGCTCGTGTTCATGGACGCCGCACTCGTTCGCGACCAGCGCCTCGACGCGATGCTCGCGCACACCACTCGCGGCGGGGTCGAAGTGCCGGTCGCACACGAAGCCACCACCACGACGCAGGTCCGCCTCGAGCTCGCGTTCGTGCCGGATCCCGAGCAACCGACCCACGTCCGCCTCGACGCCACCTTCGGTGCCCATCGGTTGAGCTTGCCGTTCACCGTCGAATTCGGTTCCTGAACGGCAGGCGCGATCGCCGCCTCGAGTTCGCCCCACCCGATCCCCGCTGCCGGCGCAGAAGCGCCTGGGCCCAAGTGCGTCGGAAGGCTCACCCTGCCGTGTTTTTTGAGGTTTCCACGGGGAGCGCCCGCAGGGCCAGCCGTACCATCCTCCGCTTTCCGATGCGACCGAGCGGACTCCCGGCGGAGCCCAGCCCCGCATCCGACCCATCCGCGGAGTCCGATCCCCCATGACGCGCGCGTTCCGCACGGCCCTCGCGGCCGTCCTCTCGAGTCTGTCGTTGTCCGTCGCGGCGTTCGCCGGCGACGATCTCTGGACGCAGGACTACAAGGCAGCGTTGGAGAAGGCGAAGGCCGAGAACCACGACGTGCTGGTCGACTTCACCGGCTCGGACTGGTGCATCTGGTGTCAGCGCCTCGACCAAGAGGTCTTCGGGACCGACACGTTCAAGGCCGAGGCGCCGAAGCACTTCGTGCTGCTGAAGCTCGACTTCCCGAACGACCCGTCGCTGGTCACCGACGAAGTGCGTGAGCAGAACACGAAGCTGATGGCCGAGTTCGGCGTCCAGGGCTTCCCGACGATCTACCTGCTCGACGCGTCGGGTCGCCCGTACGCGAAGACGGGTTACGAACCGGGCGGACCGGAGACGTACCTCGAGAACCTCGCGACGCTGCGTGACGCCAAGATCAAGCGCGACGAGGCTTTCACGGCCGCGGGCGCACTGGAAGGCGTCGACAAGGCCAAGGCGCTCGACAACGCGCTCGGCATGCTCGCCGAAGAAACCGTCCTGCCGTTCTATCGCACCGAGGTCGACTCGATCGTGGCGCTCGACGCGCGCGACGAAGCCGGTCTGAAGACGAAGTACGAGGCACGCCTCGCCGACTTCGCCGAGGCCGCCGAGGGCCGCAAACTCGAGACGATCGCGCAGGAGTTCGGCATGAAGAACGACTTCGCCGGCATGCGCGGCGCGATCGAAACGTTCATCGCCGAGCACCAGGGCAAGCCCGGCCTGCTGCAGAAGGCCGAAATGATCCGCGCGTTGACCTTCGCGCAGGACAAGAACTTCGACGAAGCGATCCGCCTGCTCGACGAGGCGGTCAAGCTGAAGCCGGAGAGCGAACTGGTCGCCCAGATCGAAGGCATCAAGAAGCAACTCGAGATGGCCAAGATGATGGGCACCGGCGCGCCGGACGAAGAGGACGACGAGGAAGCCGAAGAACCGGCGTCGGACGAGCCGGCCCCGGCCCCCGCGGGCGGCGGTCGCTGAGTCGACGCTCGGAGTCGGTCCGCGTGACCGACGACGTGTCCTCGAAGTGAAGGAGCCGGCTCTTCGGAAGAAGAGCCGGCTCCTTTCGCTTGCCTGCCGCGGCGGCGTCGCGACGTGAGCCCGTGATCGGGCTCACGTGGACGCGTCAGCCGTTCGCGCCGAACGACTTCGGCTTGGCCTTGTTCGCGGGCTTGGTCGACTTCGATGGCGGCGCTGCAGGCTTCTTTGCCGTGGGCGCCGTGGGCGCCGTGACCGCTGCGGGCTTCGCGGCCGGAGTCGGCTTGCTCGGAGCGCTCGGCGTCGGGGCCTTGCTCGGCACGGGCTTGCTCGAAGCGGTGGGCGCCGCGGCGACCGCGGGCTTCGCGGGCTCGGACTTCTTCGCTTCGAGATTCGAAGCGGTCGGCGTGCTCGCGGCCGGCGCATTCGCGAGCGGAGCTTTCGCCGCGCCACGCGCGATCCGGATCGTCGCGACACCGTGTTCGACCGCGACCTGCGCGCGCGACGGATCGACGTCCTGCGGCAACCCGATCTCGCGATAGAGCTCCTGCGCGTTGTACTCGCGCACGCGCAGATCACCGCTCTCGCGGCTCGACGAGCTCGACTTGCGTCCCCGCACGATCAACCGCCCCGGGCGGCCGCCGATCGTCAGGTGCTCGCGCATCATGCCCGGCACCGCGATCTCGATCGCGACGGCGTCCGGTGTTTCGTGCACGTTGATCGGCGCGCGCCAGCACGTCTCGCACTCGGCGTCGAGCCAATCGCGCACGTGATCCTTGCGAGCGGCCTCGCGCTGCGAGACCTCGAACGCGCGCTGCTTCACACGCTCTTGGAGCGCGGCGAGCTCCTGCTCGAGACGCGCGAACTCCTCACCCACCAACAACGCCACATCCGTCGGCTTCGCCATACGACCCGTCCTTCGCTTCGATTGCGTCGAGCTCTTCGTCTTCTTCCATGAACTCGCGGCGCCGAACCGGCTTGACCGCCGTCAGCGCGTTCGCTGCGGCCCGCGACGCGGCCGACGATATCCGGAAACGCCCAGGACCTCGCTGCGGCATCGCGTCCCACGGGGCAACTCACCACGGGGTGAGGCGCCACGCGTCAACGCGCGGTCAGTCCCTCATCAAGAGTGACCGACGATCCCCCGACGATCCCCCGACGATCCCCCGACGATCACAGATGCGCGAGCACGTGACAGACTTCGTCCGGGCTGCCGAGGATCACGCTGGTGCGCTGGTGCAGCGTCTTCGGCTGGATGTCGAGGATGCGCTCGGTGCCCGCGTAGGCCTTGCCGCCGGCCTGCTCGATCAAGAACGCCATCGGGTTCGCTTCGTACATCAGGCGCAACTTGCCGTCCGGCGACTTCTTGGTCGGCGGGTAGAGGAACACGCCACCGTTCAGCAGGATGCGATGCACGTCCGCGACCATCGCGCCCGAGTAGCGCGTCGAGTAGCCCTGCTCGTGCGCGAAGCGCAGGTAGCGCTGGTAGCCGTCGGGAAAGCCGAGGCAGTTGCCTTCGTTCGTCGAGTAGATCTTCGACGCGGCCGGGACCTTGACGTCCTTCGCGACCAGCACGAACGCGCCGATGTTCGGATCGAGCACGAACATGTGCACGCCGTTGCCGGTCGTCAGCACGAACACGACCGATGAGCCGTACAGGATGTAGCCGGCAGCGACTTGTTCGGCGCCGCGCTGCAGCAGCGAGCCCTCGGGCGTCTTCGCGCGGCGGTCGTAGCGCAGGATCGAGAAGATCGTGCCGACCGCGCCCGCGCAGTCGAGGTTCGACGAACCGTCCAGCGGATCGAACAGCACGCAATACGGCCGCTCCGCCCCGCCGGTGTCCTGGCGCAGGATCATCGGCTCTTCGTTCTCCTCGGACGCGACGACCGCGACGCCGGAGCGCGTACCGAGGCAGCGCAGCAGCGTCTCGTTCGCGATGACGTCGAGCTTCTGCTGGCGCTCGCCTTGGACGTTCGACGACTCGAGTGCGCCGAGCACATCGTCGATGCGCGCGCGGCGGATCTTCGACGCGATGACTTTCGTCGCCAGCGACATCGCCGACAGGATCCACGAGAACTGGCCGGTCGCTTGGGGGAAGCGCTGGGCTTCCTGGAGGATGTGCGACTGCAGCGTGGTCAGGTTGTCTTGGTGCAGCATGGGATCACCGGGGGAGTTTGGGCCGGAAGCGTAGCGTCCGCGCGCGGGCATTCACGCGTCAGGACGTCGCGGCGCGCAAGCGGTCGAGGACGTCGCCGTCGATGCGTATGCCGGCGCGACGCAGCGCGATCAACGCCGCTCCGCCGAGCGGAGCGAGGGCAGGGACGCGCCAACGGCTGCCGGGAACCGCGCGTCGAACGGCCGCTTGGATCTTGCGCGCGTACGCGGGATCGGACTCGGCGACGCCGCCCGTCATGACGACCTCGATCGGGCCGCCGCCGAGAGCGAGCCTGCGCACGATCGTCGCGACGCAGAGCGCGAGCTCGGCCGCGCCGTGGGCTTGGATCGAGCGCGCGACGCGATCACCGCGCTGCGCCGCGCGGGTCACGCAGCGCGTGAGTGCGGCGACGTCCTTGCGTTCGAACGTCGGCGACTCGATGCGGGAGAGCATCGCGCGGGGCTCGCGCAAGTCGAGCTCGCGCAGCACGAGCCGCGTCAGCGTCGTCTTCGGCCCGCGGCCGTCGGCCGCGCGTGCGACCGCCTTCAACGCTTCGAGCCCCACCCACGCGCCGGCGCCGACGTCGTCCATGCGACCGCCGAATCCGCCGGTGCGCCACGAACGGCCGCGCGCATCGACGCCGATCACCGACGATCCGGTGCCGCAGATGATGCCGATGCCGGGACGCAGCGCGAGTCCGCCGGCGAGCGTCGCCTCGCTGTCATGCACGACGAACGCGTCGTCGGCGACGCGCAGTGCGCCGACCATCGGCGAGAGGCGCGCGAGGTCGACGCGCGACGCTGCGCTCGCCATCGCGAAGGCGGCGACGTCGACGCGCGCGCGGCGCAGGCCAGCGTCGGCGAATGCCGCGTCGATCGCGGAACGCAGCGCACGCGCGACGTCGCGCGTCGGGCGATCGTGGTCGTTGCCGGGTCCGGCATCGCCGCGGCCGAGCACGTGACCGGCCTCGGTGAACACGATCGCGCGCGTGCGCGTGCCGCCGACGTCGAGCGCGAGGAGCGCGGTCATGGTCGGCCGAAGCTCATGAACGAGAGGCCCTGACTTCCTCCGGTGCGCTCGTCGAGCATGATCGTCAGGGTCGCCTTCGCATACCGGACGTCGTGGATGCGCACGCCGAACGGACTGAAGCGGAGGGCGTTCGGAAGGTCCCCGTCGGGCTCGACGAACGAGATGCCCACGGAACTCGTGGAGATCCTCCGCCCATACCCACGCATGGCCCAGTCGATCGGTGTCGTCCAGTGCCGGATCCTCGCGCCGTCGATCTCGTGCGACGTCCATTCGTCGACGTCGATGACGCCGTACCCGGATTCCGCGATGAGGCGAGGCAACTCCACACCTTCCGCACCGGCGAAGCCCAAGCGTTGTCGCTTGGTCCCGAGTCGCTCGCGGTGCCGCCCCACCTCGTCGGCCTCGAAGTAGCCGGAGCAACTCACGCGTGCGCCGGCTCGCGCGGCGTCGACGAGCGCACGCCACGCGTCGTCGGAGATCCCTGTCGTCGAGGCGAGCACGACGTGGGTCGCCTGATCGAGATCGTGACGAGCCAGAGGCTCGAGGACGATGCGAACGCGCGTGCCGTTGCGTGCTGCCGCATGCACTGCCGCGAATCCTTCGAGCGCCCGCGGCGAGAATCGATCCACGTCGGACATCACGACGACGGTCGATGGCTCGGCGTAGCCGTCGAACTCGTCCCGCGTCGCCGCGACGAACTCCGCGACGCGAGCGAGCGCCTTCCACTCGGGCTTGTAGCTGCCGTCGACGCGATGGATGCCGATCGCGCATTCGTTGTCGGACGCCATGTACGGATTGACGTCCCAGCACCACTGGACGACGCCGAACGCGCCGGCCGCGAACGCCGCCGCGAGCTTACGCTCGAGCAGGTCCTTCGCGTCGTCGAGCGAGCGCAGCGCGTCACCCGACAGCAACTCGCGATTCATCACGCCGGTCTCGGAGACGAGCATCGGCTTACCGCGTCGCTTGGCCGCGAGGCCGTCGAACACGAGGCGGTCGTTCCACCACCACGTGTGGATCGACGTGTACTCGAGCGCGTCGGCCATCAGTTGCGGATGCGGGCGCTGAAGTAGGCCGCCTTCGTCCTGGCCGACCGTGATCGCCATCGGCGAGCCAGCGTCGCGCACGGCCTTGCGCATCGCGAAGCACCAATCGCGGAACGCGCCGTTCGCGAAGCGCAGCCAATCTTGGGCGCGATACGGACGCTTCGAGCCGAACGTCGTGCCGTCGTCGAAATCCTCGATCGCCGGCAAACCGATCGGCTCGTCGGGCAACAGGCGCCAACGCGAACGGACTTCGTCCTGCCAGACGCGGCCTTCGCTCGCGAAGGTCCGCTCGAGCCACGCGAGGAACGCATCGCGCTCGAAGCGATCGCCGCTCGGGCGCGCGAACCACAGCTTCGCTTCACTGCAGAAGGACGGCTCGTTGATGAGGTCGAGGTGGAACTCCCGCGCGTCCTTGAAGCGCGCGGCGATGCCACCGACGAAGCGCTGTTGCGCGGCGACCGCTTTCGGATCGAGGTACGCGTTCTCGCCCCCGAAGCGCGGCGGCATGAACGCGAACACGTTGAACAGGACGATGATCCCGTGCTTGCGCGCCGTCAGGTAGTACGCCTCGAGCGCACGCAGGAAATCCTCCTTCGGCGTGCCGTCGGCTTCCGCCGCGCGATCCCAGCCCGACCACAGGCCGGTGCGCACGAGGTTCAAGTTCAAGCGCGCGAACGTCGCGAAGGCCTCGTCCCATTCGGCCACGTTGGGCTCGAACAGGAAATCGCGATGCACCGACGGCGACATGAACGTCGTGCCGACGACGGGATACGGCGCGCCGTCCTTGCGCAGCATCTGGTGGTCGAACGACAACGTCGCGCCCGAGCGGAACAGCGCGTCGTCCATGACCCAGAACGCGCTCGAACTCTGGCGGCCGTTCTCGAATTGGGCGTCGATGCGCCAGATCCCCGCAGCCTTCGGAGTGCCGATCGAGACCGCGACGGGCTCGTTGCGGCCGAACGCGCTCGCCCATGCGAAGGGGATCACGGTCTGTGCACCGTCGGGTGCCGTGATCGTCATCGCGCCCGGATACGTCGCGTAGGTCTCCGCGGCCGTTTCGACCTCGACCCACACGACCGCGGGTTCGCCGGGTTGCAGGCAACCGCGAGCGGGACGCACGCGGAGATCGACGGCCTCGCGTTCGGCCTCTTGGAGCAGCGCGGCGATCTCCGCGGCGGAAGGAGCCTTGGACAACAAGCGCAGCACCCAGCGCCCCCCGGCGAAGAAGCCCCGGATCCGATCGATCGCGAACGCCGCCGACGCGAACGGGAAGGCCTCGTCGTCATTCGGCTTGAGCACGAACGCGAGCGGATGCGCCACGGCCTCGCGCGCTCCGGGCGATCCGTCCTCGTCGGGGTACGTCTTGGTGTCCGTGAACCGCGGCTCGAGGATCGACACCGTCGCGCCATCGGGCAACGCGTCGACGTGGAACGCGCTGGCGGCGCCGTCCACGCCGCGCACGCGCGATCCGGCGGCCGGTTCGACGCGACTCTGGTTCAGTCGCAGCTCCTTGAGGATCGACGTCGTGCGATCCTCGACGCGCCACGTACCCGGGCCGCCGGTCACGACGCGCGTCCACGGTTCGCCGCCGAGATGCACCCATCGACCGCCACGCAGCAGGAACTGCTTGATCGCGGGCCATGACGCAGCGGGGATCGTCGAACCGTGGCGCCACACGAGCACGCGCGTCGATGCGAGTGCCGCGTTCAGCTCGTCCACCGTCGTCGCGACGACAGCACCGGGCACGTCGACGACGCGATCGATGCCGACCGCTGGGAAGTCCGGAGCGCCGAACGTGACGGCGGATTGCGCTTGGGCGAACGAGATCGCGACGAGCCACGTCAGCACCCACCACGCGACGACGCGGCGCACGGCGTTCACGGCAAGTACTCGAGCAACAGCACGTCGAGCCATGCCGCCCCACCGATGTTGTTGCAGTGCACGGCGAGCGTGTTCGGCCCGGGCTTCACCAACGCCGCGACGTCCTGCGGCACGATCACGCCGCGATACGCGCCCGCCGAATACGACGGCAACGTGCCGACCTGGATGCCGTTTAGGAACACCTCGGCGCCGTCGTCGTGGCAGATCTGCACCAGCAGTCGACCCGCGACTTCCTTCTCCGTGACGAACGTCTTGCGGATCCACAGCCCACCCCCTTCGAACGGGCCCGCATGCGGCTTCGCGTTGTTCGCGTCGCCGAACGGTCCCTTCGCCTTCGGCCACGCGCTGTCGTCGAAGATCGGCTGCTCCCAACCAGCGCCTGGCTTCGTGCTGGTGTAGCGCCACTCGTCGCCGGCCGCTGAACCCGGCCCGACGATCAGGCGCGACGTCGACGCGGCGCGGATCTCGTCATCGGCCGCGATGACCGGCAGCAACTCGATCTCCTTGAAGCCACAGCGGCGCGAGCCGTCGGAGCCCGGATACGTGCTCTTGATCGCAATGCGGATGCTCTTGACGCCGCCCTTCGGGAACTCGATGCGCTGCTTCGCGCGCGTCGTGTCGAGCAGGCGCACCTTGAAGGGCTTGCCGCCGTTCACCTGGACCTCGATGTCCTGCGGGCGTCCGTATTGGCCGTCGGCGCCGAGATACGGCTGCGCAGCGACCACCTTGATCGCGCAGGCGGCGACGGCGCGGCGCAGCGAGACTTTGATCCACGGTTCGCGATCGACGTCGGAGCAGACCCACGACGTGCCATTGCGACCGTCGACCGCGTGCGTGGCCGCATGTCCCCCATCGACGGACGAAGCGACCGCGTCCCAATCGCCGAACTCCGTCAACGCCGCGGCATGGTCGCGCACGGTTTCGCGATGACGCGGTTCCTCGACGTTGTCGACGCGGACGATCAGCGGCTGGGAGACGAACTCGATCGGCGCTTCACCCTCGACGCCCACGAATTGCACCGTGGCTTCGAGCTCCTGGACCCCGTTGCGGCGCAACGGTTGATGCAGCAAGAAGCGCTCGAAGCGCACATCGGCGTCGGGTGGCGGAACGACGGTCGCGACCACCTGGCCGTTCAGCTTCCATTGCACCGACTTGACGCACTCACCCGCGGCGACGCGTTCTTCTGCCTCGGCGCCGAGCCCACGGACCCACGCCAGCATCGGGTTCTCACCGTTCGACGCGATCGTCGGCTTGTCGGCATCGCTCGCGTCCGAGCTCGTGCGCGAGCGCGGCTCGACGCCGGTCGTGCGCGAGCCGCGCTTCAGCATGATCAGTGCGAAGCACGTGTTCGCGTCGCCTTCGCCGTACTCGGTGGCCCACGAGCCGTCGTCGCCTTGGCGGCGCAGCACGGCATCCGACGCTTCGGCGTACCAATCGTGCCCGCCGACGACCTTCTTGTTCGAGATCGAGCCGTACCGCTCGAGACCGTAGAGGTAGTAGTAGTACCAGCGCCGATCGCCACCATCGCTGCCGGGAGCGACGTTGGCTTCGACCGACCAATTGCGCTCGAGCCAGCCTTCGCCACGCGCGAGTGCGCCTTGCAAGCGGCGCACGGTGGCTTCCTTGCCTTTCACCTGCGCGAGCTGTTCGGCGCAGATCAACACGATCGTCATGCCGGCGAGCGTCATGCTCGCGGTCGGCTTCTTGTCGGGCCGGTAACCGAACTCGCCGTAGTCGCCCTGTAGTTCCATCGTGTCGGCGGCGATGCGTTCCCAGACGTTGGTCGGGATCTTTTCGCCGCTCTGCGCGGCGGCGCGGAGGCCGAGCACTGCGTACTGCGTGTTCGACAGGTCCCAGTGCAACCGTTCGGCGGGGTTCATGTGGCCGAACGGGTAGCCCCAACGCGCTCCGATTTGATTGGCGCCGTTGCCGAGCGTGTCGAGCAGGAAGCGCGTGATCGCTTTCACGCGCTCCTTCGGTCGGTTCTCGCCCATCGCCTTGTAGGCCATCAGCACACACCCCGCGTCATACGTGCGCACGACCGGCACGCGTTCGAGGTACGCGAGAGCCGCCTTTACCGAAGGATGGTCGAAGCGCAGGCCGCACTGCATCAGCGTGTAAGCGCCGAGCGCCGTCATGCCGTAGTAGATCGATCCATCGGGACCGAGCCACGAGCCGTCGGGCTCTTGCTTCAACAGCAACCAATCGATGCCGCGTTCGGTTGCCTTCGAGATGCGGCTGTCTTCGGGAGCAGCGGGCAGCGGCATCAACCGTTCGGTCTCGGGCCGCGTCGTGATCGAGATGCGCAGACAACCCGCGGAGTGTCGAGGGAAGCTCGAGCGGAAGTGGAATCGCAGCTTCCAGCGCGTGCCGTCGGTCGTGCCGAACGGCTCCTTCGGCTCGAACACGAGCTCGCGCGCCTCGTGCCGCAGATGACCCGCAGGCGCATAGAACTCGTTCGGGTTCATCTTGCCGTCGACGGCGAAGCGGGGCAGGTAGAACGTCGCGCCGTCGCTCTGCGAGAAGTCGGCGACCGCGCGCCGGAATCCGATCACCTTGTCGCTGCCGAGCGACGTGATCGGCAGCACCGTCAGGTCGACCTCGGACAGCGCGAAGTTGCCCTGCTCGGCGCGGCCCGGTCCGCCGTACGGCAGGCTCGGATGCGCCAGCGCCTCGACGCGGATCGCGGTGATGCCTTTCACCTGCGTCGCGAACAGGAACTCGTAGGTCGTGACGTCGGGGTTCTCGCCTTCGGCGAGGTACGACCCATCGTCGAGACGACGCAGCGTCGCGCCGCCCTCGGCGGTCGCGGTCTCTGCGGTCAACGTGGTCCAATCGCCGTCGCTGGGCGGATCGGTCGTGGCGACGAGCGCGCCAAGGCACGAGAACACGAGCGCGAGGGCCGCGAGCATCGAGGAAAAGTCTCCGACAGGGGGTCGGAGGATACCGCGCGAACGCGGTCCAGGCCGCGCCCTTCGTCGTTTCGGCCCCGAGAACTCCTCAGTCGGCGGAGTCCGGAGGGACCGTGATCCGTAGATCGACGCCGGCCGTGCCTTCGATCGTCACATCCCTCTTGCCCGGCCTCAGAACGACCGCGCGAAGCGGTGCCCCGGCTTCGATTGCGGCAAGCGTTTCGAACGACCCATCAGTGCGCGTCCAGGCCTGAGCGGTCCCATACGCGGCCAGCGTTCGACCTTCGGCACGGATCGTCAGCAGGATGCCTGCCTGCGGACGACCGGCGTCATCGACGACCGTCCCGCGGATGGCGGTCACGGGGCATTCCATGTTCACGGAGCACTCGATCGTCTCTCCGGCTTGCGCGTCGACGACGCGTTCATCGATCTGCAGGCCGGGGATCAGGAAGCGCACGACCGCCTTCCCTGGCGCAACGCGCGGGATTCGGAAGGTCCCATCGACGTCCGCGTGCCCGCGGCGCATCACGCCACCGCCGACGCAGACCCAAGGGATCGGCCCAGCCTTGCCGTTGAAGCGCACCACGCCGCGGATCTCGGCGAACTCCGCCTCCGCGCGCGGCGCCCTGACGAGGTCGGGCAACTCGAGCAAGCTCGAGCCTGGCGTCGGTTCGATGCTCACCGGCTCGGCGGTCCACTCGTCCACGTCGCGGATCCCGACGCGCCCGCGCACGGCCGCCGGTGCGCCACGCAGTTCGAACACTCCCCGTGCGTCGGTGCGAAGAAGTGCCCCGCGATTGCCGATCCAATTCCACTGCTGAGCGGCCGACTCGGGCCGAGCCGGATCGGCGACGGGGAAGATCCCGACGGGATTCAAGTTCACGAGCACGTCGACGTCGCGCTGTGGTTCGCCGGAACCATCGACGACGCGGCCGCGAATCACACGCTCGGGTTCGAGCGAAACCTCGCGCTCTGCGCCGGCGACGTCGGTGACGAGCACCTCCGTCGATGCGAAACCAGGCGCGTCGATGACGACCAGGCACGGGACGTTGCCACGGACACGGGCCGCGGGCAGTTTCACGGCGATGTGGCCGAACGCGTCGGAGCGTGCGAACGTGCGATACGGCACGTCGCGAAATGCGATGCGTCCCGCTTCGCGCCACACCGCGCCGGCGATGGGTCGCCGCGAAACGGCGTCGATGACGCGAAAGGCGATCGCGATGCGAGCGCTCGCGCGAATCACGCGAGCGCCTGCATCGAACCGATCGGCTTCGATGGTCACAGTTTCGGGGATCCCGTCGTGCGCGACGAGCGTGCAGCGCGTCGCGTGGACGTTCCCGTGAGTGAGCTGCGCGCGCCCGTACGCATCGGTCACGACGTCGCGCGCGCCGAAGTCATCGACTCCGACGAGAGTCGCGCCGGCAAGTGCGTTGCCGGAGTCGTCGACTGCGAGCACGCGCAGCGGGCCGAACGTCGCCGCCGTGTCCGGGAACACCACGCGTTGCTCGTACTGATCGATCGCGAGCGCGGCCCGTACTCGTCCGCGACCCGCGCAGGTCACGATCACCTCGCGGTCCGCTTCGTCGTCGGAGAAGCCGTCGAGTTGAAGCACTGCGCGTCCATCCGGACCGGAGATCGCGGAGGTCAGCGTGCGATCCCCGAGATGACGTTCGTCCAGCGCCCCGTTCGCCGCGCACAAGGCCACGGTCGCGCCGGGCAAGACCGTCCCGCCTTCCGTCGTCACGAGCACGCGGTGTTCGCGCGCGTGCGTGACCGCGTCAGCGACGACGGCAACGGTGACTTCGTTCCGATTCGCCGTCGGCGTTGCGACGTCCACTTCCGTCGTTGCCTCGTCTTCACGCGACGCGACGACCTCCCTCGCGCTCGCATGGGACGTGACCACCTCGTGCGACGAAGTGGGCCACATCGTCACGGTGCACACCACGATCAAACCGGCGGCGGCCATCCAAGCGGCCCAAGGCCAGCGTGAGGTGCTCAGGGCGACCAGTCCACGGACCCACGTGCGGCGCTCGCCGTGGTACGCGGAATCCAAAGCCTCGCGCATCCGATCGAGTCCGCGCCCGATCCGCGATCGGACAGTGGCCGCCGGCACACCGGTACGTGCGGCGATCGCAGCCGGCTCGAGTCCGTCGATGAACCGCAGCGCGAGTGTCGACCGGTGAGGCTCGTCGAGCGCCGCAAGTGCCGCGAGCACGCGACTGCACAATTCGGCGCGTTCGGCGGCGTCGGCGGGATCGACATCGTGCGAGCCGATCGCCCGAGGACCGCCCGCGAGTTCGCGCCGCGACCGCCGATCGTTCCCACGGGCAGCGCGAGCTTCGCCGCGTCTCAGGTACGAGGCGCCGAACGCGCGAGGGAAGCGCAACGAGGCTCGTCGAATCCACGACGCGAGCAGACTCTCCTGGACGAGGTCGTCGCGCATGTCCGCATCACGAACGAGCCGCCCCGCCAACCGACGGATCCAGTCCATGTGCTCCGCACTACGAAGCACGAGCTCGACATCGGGAATGGTTCGAAGTGGTTCCATCGGTTCGACGAGTGCCGCAACTCCCTGCATCGTTGCATCGGGATCGCGAGAAAACTCCAACCCCGAAGAGCGAACGGTACAAGCTCCAAGCTTCGAGGGATGCAGAGGAGACCCGACGGACGGGACCCGAGACCCGGTGACCGACGGGGCTATCGCGCCGACCGACCGCGGTTCGCGCGGACCGTGTTCGCTCGCTTGGGCTCGCGATCGCGCTTCGCACGACCGGCAGGAGAGCGCGACGTGTCTGGTGGGGATGCAGAGGTGCGCGCTCTTGGGTACTGATCACCGAGACCCGAGGACGATGGGCGCCGGTAACCGCGTTACCCGAACCCGTTGTGGAGCCACGACGTAGCCCGCGTGCGATCACCGCCGGCAATCCGACGCGGGTACCCGCGTGCGATCACCGCCGGCAATCCGACGCGGGTACCCGCGTCGGATTGCCGGCGGCAATTGCACGCGGGCTACACAGCGAGTGCTCCACGACTTGCGCGATCGCATCCAAACGATGAACGCGCCGAAGCTCGACCGAGCCATGGCGCGGAGCGAGATCCGTCACCCTTCCTTCGGTTTCAGGCCGCGCGCTCCCGGTTCAAGACCACTCCGACGTCCCTTGGCGTCAAGTCCCCGAGCGGCCCGAGGACGGTAGGGATTCCCAAGATGGGATGGCTCGCTTGTAGCGCCTTCCCTTGGTTCGCTCGACCGAGAAGCGGTCGAGCGAAGGGGGTGTGGGCCCGCGGAGGCGGAGCCTCCTCACACTCCACAAGCGAGTTCCCCCGCCTCGCCCTGCGGGCTCGCGCGAAGCGGTACGGCCAACGGCCGCTGGGTGACGGGACCCCGGGGCCTTTGGCCCCGGCTCGCCTCGACGCCCGAGCGGGCAACGGGCCAAGCGGCCCGAGCGTCAGTCCCCTACCGAAGTGATCCGGATCGCATAGAAGTCCGCGACGACCACGATCTCACCCTTCGCCACGCGCTTGCCATGGACGTAGAGATTCACCGGCGTCTCCGACGGATGGTCGAGTTCGACGACCGCACCCGGCGCGAGCTTCAACACGTCTTGCACCGACAACGACGTCCGCCCCAACTCCACGGTGACGGGCACGGTCAGGTCGTAGACGCGGTCGAGCGGAGCCTCGCCCTGGCTCGATTGCTTGCCCTCGACCTCCGGGAACGACACCGGCGCTGCGCCTTCGTCCGTTCCTTGCGTCGTCGAGTCGGACTTGTCGGTCTCGCTGGTCATGATCGCTCCTTGCGCGCGTCGTGTTCCGCGCGGCCCGTCAATCGCACGGCGAGCCGTCCGACCGAACGCCCTGGCTGGCCTTCGAACAAGACCTTGCCGCCGACGGCCACGTCGAGCGGCTGGCCGAGCCTTCGATCGAGGACGAGCACGTCCCCGGGCGTCAACCGCATGAACTCTTGCAGATCGATCGAGGCCGAGCCGAGCCCGACCGTGACCGGCACGTCGAGTCCGCGCACCACTTGTTCGAGCTTCGCCTGCGCTTCGGGAGTCGCGGTCCGCGTCGTCGGCGCTTCGGTGTCGAGGCGCAACCGCTGGATCAGACTGCGCATCTCGACGAGCAGGCCGAACGTCCCCTGCTTCTTGCCTTCGGCCACGCGGAATGCGAGCAACACCACGGCGTCGCCGCCGCGCAACATGCGCCCGGGCGAGACGCCGGCGCGCGACTCGTCGATGACGAAGCGTTCCTCGGCAGCGTCGCCGAGCACGATGTTCACTTCTCGCACCACCGACTGCAGCAGCGGCTTCAACACCGCGCGCGACACCACACCGATCTCGATCGGCGGCGCTTCGGCAGCGGGAGGCTCCTCGGCTTCCTCCTTCGGAGGACCATCCCCGAGGAATCGCGAGATCAAATGGGACTGCAGCGGTTCGTCGAACACCAGCAGCGCGCGCTGCCCGTTGTTCGCGGCCAGCGGCACCATCCAGTCCTTCGCCGAACGAGCGGCGACGAACAGATCGAACTGATGCACCTCGATCGCCTGCGAGTCGACCGCGAACAGCCGGCGGAAGTAGTTCGCGATGCAACTCTGCACGCGCGACCCGAGCCGGGATTGCGTGCGCTCGATCGCATGGAGGCGCTCGCCGGTCGGTCGCGGCGGTCGGCGGAAATCGACCGGCTCCGGCGTCGCGTCCGACTTGCGTCGACGCCGCGCCGAGTCCGCGCTGTCGTGTCCGAAATTGCCGTCAGCCATCGGCGTCGCCTTTCACTGCACCACGAATTCGGTGAACAGCACCTTGGCCACCTTCATCTCGCCTTCGGCGAACAGGTCGCGGTTCATCTCGTCCTTGATGCGCGTCTTCGCCATCTCCTTGGACTGCGAGCCTTCGAGGTCGGTCGCCGTGTACGACGACAGCGTCGCGATCAGCTTGTCCTGCACCTTCGGCAGGATCTTGTTGAACTCGGCCTGCGCGAGCAGCGGATCGATCACGTTCATCTCGAGCGTGATCTCCGCCTGCAGGATGCGGTTGCCGCGCGTGTCCTCGGCGAGGTTCACGAGGATCTTCGGGATCGGCGCTTGGAACGACTCCTTCGCCTCCTTCTTCACCGGGGCGGCGCCGTGCGTGTCCGCTGGCAAGTGCGCGTCGGGGAACGCCATGATCCCGACGGTCACCGCTCCGGCGACACAGACGAGCACCGCGACGAGGATCGGCAGCATCGCCTTCATCTTCGACGGCTCGGCCGCTGCAGCCGCTGCCGCTGCGGCGGCGTCCGCCGGCTTCTTCTCGTCGGCCATGGTCAGTTGCCTTTCTTCTTGGTGTCGCCCGACATGACGCCCAACATCCGCTCCGCGACTTTCGCGGCGACGTCGGCGGGCAAGGCGGCCAGGATCTTGCCGCTCTCCCGGGCCTTGATGTGCGTGAGGATCTTCGCCGACTGGTCCGGCGTGTACTTCTGCAGCAGTTCCGCTGCGGCTTGCGCCGGCATCTTCTCGATGTCCGCCGCGAGCTTCTTCAGGTTCTCGACCTCGGCCTCTTGGACCAACACGGACTTCTCGGACAACTCCGAGCGCTCGCCGGTCAGCAATCGAGCTTCCTGTTCGAGCTGTTGTTCGCGCAGATTGAGCTCGTCGAAGCGACGATCGAGGTCCGCGCGCACGAGTTCGAGATCCCGTCGATCGGACTCGACCTTGGCCAGCTTCATCTTGAGATCGTCGCGCATCTGGCGGATCTCTCCGAACAGTTGGTCGGTCTCCTCCGACGAGAACGGCGACGGCAGCATGATCGACGGCATCACCTTCGGCTCGATCGGCTCCGGCTTCTTCTCGGGCTTCGGCTCGTTCGTGCGTACCGCGGGCTTCAGGTCGAGCGGATCGTGTTCCTTCGGCATCTCCATGCCGAACATCGGTCCGAGGTACTCCTTATTGAGCTTGCCCCGGGCAGCCAACGTCCCGACCAAGCCGGCCGAGAACAGACCGACCGCGCCGAGCACGAGCATCAAGCCGCGCACTACCTTCGTCGCACCGCTCATGGCGTCTCCTCGTTCACGAGCCCAGCCGCTTCGGCCTGCTCGCGGAAGCGCCGCAGACCGACCTCGTCGAGCGCCTTCTGCTCGATCCGGCGGACCTTGCGCTCCCGAGCCTCACGCCTTTTTTCGTCCAATTTCTCCAGAGACCTTTTGGCCTGTCTCGCAGAGTCGTGAGTTTTTTCCGCCTCGACCACCAGCCGGCGGCGGCGTTCCTGCTCGGCGGCGGCCTGCGTGACGTCGCGTTCGCCGACCCGCACGTCCTCCATCCAGGCCACGAATCGCGCCGGCGCGACCGACCCCGCTCGCAGGGCCTGACGCAGTCGCTCGCGCTCGGACTCGAGCCGATCGCGTGCTCGCTGGACGGCGACCTGCGATTCGCGTTCGGCCATGATCGCGAGCCCGAGCTCTTGCCGGCAGCGTTGCTCCTCGTGCCGCCGCAACTCCAGCAAGCGCTCCAGCGTCGACGCCCTCATGCGGCGCCTCCGATGGCTTGCTCCAATCCCTTCAGGGTTTCGGCGAGCTGTGACGGCTTCGACAGGTCTTGGCGCAGGAAGGCCTCGATCGCGGGGATCCGTTTGATCGCTTCGTCGACGGCCTTGTCGGCGCCGGCCTTGTAGGCGCCGACGTCGATCAGGTCCTTGTGGTCGCGGTACAGCGCGAGCAGTCGGCGCATCTTCGCGGCCAAGCCCATGTGCTCGGGCTTGACGAGATGCGGCATCAGACGGCTCACGCTCGCGAGCACGTCGATGGCCGGGAAGTGCCCGCGCTCGGCGAGGGAGCGCGCCAACACCACGTGACCGTCGAGCAACGATCGCACCGAGTCGGCGACCGGGTCGTTGAGGTCGTCGCCTTCGACGAGCACGGTGTAGATCGCCGTGATGCTGCCTCTGGCGAAATTGCCCGGGCGTTCGACCAACCGCGGCAGGTGCGAGAACAACGACGGCGGATAGCCCTTCGCCGTCGGCGGCTCGCCGAGCGCGAGCCCGACTTCGCGCGCCGCGGCGGCGAAGCGCGTGATCGAGTCCATCACGAGCAGGACGTGCTTGCCCTGCTGCTGGAAACTCTCCGCGATGGCAGTCGCGACGTACGGCGCCTTCAAGCGCTGCAGCGGCGGCGCGTCGGACGGCGCGGCGACCACGACGGCCTTCTTCATGCCCTCGGGTCCCATCGAGTCGCGCACGAAGTCGTAGACCTCGCGACCGCGTTCGCCGACCAGACCGATCACGGTGACGTCGGCGTTCGATCGCGTCGACAACGCGGCGAGCAGCGTGCTCTTTCCGACACCGGCGCCGGCGAAGATGCCGATGCGCTGGCCTCGGCCGAGCGTCAACGCTCCGTCGAGGGCGCGCACTCCGGTCACGCACGGCTCGAGGATCGCGTGGCGCTCCGACGGCGACGGCGCCGCGCGGTGGACGGGATACGAGTACGGTCGCAGGAATCCGGGCTTGCCGTCGAGCGGCCGACCGATGCCATCGAGCACGCGGCCGAGCAACTCGTCCCCGCCGGGCGCCAGCAATTGGCGTCCGATCGCACGCACGGCGTCGCCGGGGCGAACCCCGTCGAGATCCGCGAGCGGCATGAGCACCGTCGAACCGTCACGGAATCCGATCGCTTCGGCGGCGACCGCGGCGCCGTTGCGGCGCGAGATCACACACAATTCGCCGAGCTCGGCATCGAGCCCACGGCATTCGGCGGTCACGCCGATCATGCGCGTGAGCGTGCCCAACACCGGATAGGTCCGGAAGCGCGCGAGTCGGCCCTGGGTCCGCGCGAGCACGCTCGCGCCGGGCGCCGTCGACTCGGTCGAGGATCCATGATCAACCATGGGGATCGTCCTCGGCCGACAGCGCGGCCTTCAGGCGTTCGAACTCCGCCTTGACGTCGACGACGACGCGACGCAGGTCGCACTCGATGACGACCTGGGACGGCGCGAGGGCCGGATCCACTTCGAGCTGCACGCGCTCGCTCGCGGTCGGATGCATGCGCGTCGAACGGTCGAGCGTCTGCAGGTCATGACTCGAAGCGCGAACGCGGATCGGTCGGTCGGTACGCACCCCCGCGGTCACGCGATCGAGTGCGTCCGCGACCACCGCGCCGAGGTCGAACTGAGGACTCGTCAACTCGGCGTGCAAGACCTTGCCCGCCGCGGCCAATGCCAACCCGACGAGCTCGCCGCCGAGCGCGTCGAGCTGAGCGCGCACCGCATCCGCCATACGGGTGAGCTCGGCGTCCACGCGCGTCGACAGTCGCGCAAGGGCGTCGTCGCTCGCGCCACGGGCCTCGAGCTCCGCACGCAGACGCGCGATCTCGGCTTGCGCGGGATCCAGCTCGCTCGACTCCTTCGGCACCGACGGCGCTTTGGCGCTCGCGTTCGCGGCCGCCGCCCCACCGCCGTCCAAACGCGCGCCGTGGAGCGGCGCGCCGAGTGCCAGATGGAGATCAGCTGACGAGTTCATCGTCGCCGCCGCCGTACTGGATCTCGCCGCGACCGATCAAGTCGCGCGCGACCGTCGCCATTTCGAGTTGCGCCTTCTGCACCTCGGACAGGCGGATCGCGCCCATCGTCTCGCGCTCTTCCTGGACGCGCTCCTGCGTGCGCTTCGAGATGTTCGACGAGATGAACTCGGACAACGCCGGGCTCGCGCCCTTCAGCGCCGTCGCCAGCACCTTGGTGTCGATTCCGGACAAGATGCGCTGGATGTCCTTCGGGCCGAGCTTCAGCAGGTCCTCGAACGTGAACATCTGGTCCTTGACCTTCTGCGCACGCTCCGGGTCGTTCATCTCGACGTTCATCATCAGCAGTTGGCGCTGCTCGTCCTTGAACTTGTTCAGGATCGCGGCGACCTGCTTCAGCTTGTCGCCTTCGGGTACCGACCCGCCGGTGTCCTCGAGCGTCTTCGCCTTCTCGACCGCGGCTTCGAGCAGCAGCGTGACGTACTCGCCGGTCGGCTTCTGCATGCCGACCATGCGCGTGACGAGATCTTGCTGCATCGCTTCGGAGAAGCGCGGCAGCGCCGCCGACGATGCTTCGGGGCCGAGCTCCATGAGGATCACGGCGATCGCTTGCGGGTGTTCGCCTTGCAGGACGAAGCTCAACGACGCCCCATCCAGGCGGGCCAGCGTCGCTCGCGCGCGGCCGTGGCGGTCTTGCGCCGAGAGCTGCTGGGTCAGGCTCGCGCCTTCGCGGCCGAGTGCCTGTGACAGCAGTTGTTGGATCTCGGCGGCGTCCGGCGTGAAGCCGTCCATCGCGCGGATGCGACCGCGGAACTCGCGCAGCAATTGCTCCTGCGTCGGGCGATCGATGTAGCCGTCGGCGAGGCGCGACAGCGCTTGCGTCACGGCGCGGCGCTCGTGGTCGGGCAGACGCTTCAGCAGCTCGGCGGCGCTGCCACGATCGATCGTGAGCAGGAGCGAAGCGACGCGCTCCGGTCCGGGGCGTGACATCAGTTGTTGCCTCCGTCGCGCAACCACTCACGCAGCACGCGCGCAGCGGTCACCGGATTCGTGGTGACCGACTGGTTGACGCGCTCGCGCAATTTGAACAAGTCGGCGATGTCCTCTTCGGATTCCTCGTCGACCGGGACCGCCGGCGTGGCCGGCGTCGATCCCGCCGCTGCGGCCGCGGCCGAGGCCGTGCGACCGGACTGCGCCGTCTTCACGATCTTCAACACGATGAACAGCGCGCCGAGGATGCCGAGCACCTGGACACCGCGCTCGAGCAACATCGGTACGAGCGCCGATCCGCCGGCGTCGATCTCCTCCATCGGCACGTCGACCGCGCTGAACTCGCGCACGATCGTGCTGATGCTGTCGGCACGCGTGTCGTCGAAACCGACCGCACGCTTGACGATGTCTTCGATCTGCTGGCGCTCACCATCGTGCTCCTTGTGCAGCACGAGGCTCACGGACAAGCGCGCCACGCGCGCGCCGGCCTGTTCCGAGCTGCGCAGCGTCTTGCTCGGCGCGAAGTGCATCGAGCCCGACTCCTCGCTTTCCTCGCTGGCCTCGCCGCTCGCTCCGAGCGTGGCCTCCTGCTGGAGCTGCGCGTTCGCCGACGTCGTGCCGTTCGTGCCGGTGACGCCGGACTTGCTCGTCTTCGATTCGGTCTTCTCGGACAAGACCGCGCGATCCTCGGGGCTGTAGCGCTCCTGCGTTTCGCGGACGTTCTGGAAGTCCATCTCGCAAGCCACGCGCACGTCGGCTTTCACGCCGATGCGGTCGAGTTGCTCCTGGGCCTTCGCGCTGAGGTATTCCTCTTCGCGCTGGCGCAAGTCGAACTGCGTGTTCGCCTGGGACGCCACGCTGTCGTCGGTGGTGTCGGACAACACGCGACCTTCTTGGTCGACGACCGCGACGGAGCGAGCTTCGAGTCCTTCGACCGCGCCGCAGACCAAGTTCACGATCGCGCGCACGTTCTCGCGCGACAGCGATCGACCGGAGCGCAACCCGACCAACACGCTGGCCTTCGCCTTCTGGTCGCGACTGGCGAACGCGCTGCGCTTGGGACGCGAGATCGACACCTTGGCCGACTCGACCGCGTCGAAGCCCATGATGCTCTTCGCCAATTCGCCTTGCAGCGCGCGCAGCAGCTTCACGTTCTGCTCGAAGTCGGACACGCCGAAGTCGGACTGGTCGAACAGCTCGAAACCCTTCACCGAACCGTTCGGCACGCCGTCCTTCGACACCAGCATGCGCATCTCGGCGACGCTCTCGCGCGGCACGAACACGGCGCGGCCGTTCTGGCGGATCTCGGCTTCGACGCCGGCCTGCCGCACCTTGTCGACGATCGCGCCGGCATCGGCTTCATCGAGGTTGCCGAACAGCAGGGCGAAGTCCGGCCGCGACGACATCCACACGGCGAACGAGAGCCCGAGCGCCAAGACGGCGATGCCGAGTACACCGAACGCGCGTTGCGCGCCACTGGCGCTCTTCCAGATCGCTTGGAGTTGGGAAAACACGTCCTTCAAGCTCTCACCTCGTCCTGCGGAACGGTTCGGTTCTGACGCTCACCGCGACACCACTCACACCTGCATGCGCTGGATCTCTTGGTACGCCTCGATCAGTCGGGTCCGGACCTCGAGCAGCGTGCGGAACGACAGGTCCGCCTCGGTCAACGCCGTGATCACTTGGTGCGAGTCCACCGGCTCACCGCGCGCGAGGCCTTGGACCAACGCCTCGGAGTGCTTCTGCGCGGTGTTCGCGTCCTGGACCAACCCCTCGAGCAGTTGCGTGAACTTGGCGCCCGAGGCGTCCTGGACGACTCGGTCAAGCCGCGCACGAAGTCGCCGTGCGAGAACGCGCCGACGCCGCCGATTCCGTCGAGAGGCATGGATCAGACCCTCCCGACGGCGAGCGAGGCTTCGACCATGCTCTTGAACGCGCGCACGGTGCGCATGTTCGCTTCGTAGGAGCGCATGGCGGACATCAGGTCCACCATCTCCGTCATCAGGTCGACGTTCGGCATGCGCACGTAACCATCGGCGTCCGCGTCGGGATGGCCGGGCATCAGCACGCGCTTGAACTCGGACGGATCGAGTCGGACCTCGTCGACCTTCACCATCGGTAGGCCTTCGTTGTCGCGCGCGTACGAGTCGAGCATCGCCTCGAACACGACTTCGCGGCGGCGATACGGCCCGCCCTCGGGCGTGCGCAGCGTCTCGACGTTCGCGATGTTCGTCGCGACGACCTCGAGTCGCTTGCGTTCGGCGGCCATGCCGGACGACGCGATGTCGAGGATGCGGAACGCGTTCATCGGGTTCGACTTCATGGTTCAGCCCACCCTTTCAACCGGAGCGACCGCTGAGTGCGGCTCGCATCCACGATGCCTTGAACGACAGGGCCCGGGTCAGGATCTGGTAGCTCATCTCGACGCGCGTCAGCGCCGACAGCTCGGACTCGGGCACGACGTTGTTGCCGTCCGGCCCACCCGCGCTGTTGTCGCGCTTGACGTCGGGCTCGAAGCTGCCGCCTTCGGCCACGCTCTCGAGTTGGTCCTCGAACAGCACTTCGAAGCGCTTGAAGCCCGGCGTGCTGCCGTTCGCGAGGTTGGTCGCGATGGCCTTGTGCCGCATCGTCAGCCCGTCGAGCGCCTTGTTGATGACGAGATCGAGCTCGGTCATGCGGCACCTCCGGTCAGACCGGAGACCTTGGATCGTTGCGACGAGCCCACGACGATGCCCTCCTTGCGATAGCGGGAGATCTTGTTCGTCAGAGTGCGCGTGGTGACGCCGAGCAGGCGCGCGGCGTCCTTGCGGCTGTTGCCGGTGCATTCGAGGGTCTTCAGGATCAGGGCCTTCTCGACCGAGTCGAGCGTGCGACCGACGTGCTTCGACAAGTCGAGCCGTGCGTCGTCCTGTTCGGTGGTCGCCAGGAACAGATGCTCCGGCTTGAGTTCGACGCCAGGGTCCATGACCACCGCGCGCTCGATCGTGTTCTCGAGCTCGCGCACGTTGCCGGGCCACGCATAGCCGCGCAGGCGTTCGATCGCGGCGGTCGAGAACGCGCGCACGCGGCTGCCGTTCTCACGAGCGAAGCGATCGAGGAAATGCTCGGCCAGCGGGATGACGTCGTCGCGACGCTCGCGCAGCGGCGGCAAGCGCAGTTGCACCACTTGCAGGCGGTAGAAGAGGTCCTCGCGGAAGCGGCCGGCCTTGATCTCTGCGGCGAGGTCGCGATTCGTCGCCGCCACGGTGCGCACGTCGACCGACAACGTCTTGCTGCCGCCGACGCGTTCGAACTCGCGCTCTTCGAGGACGCGCAACAGCTTCGCCTGCAGCGCCTGGCTGGTCTCGCCGATCTCGTCGAGGAAGATCGTGCCACGATCGGCCAGTTCGAAGCGGCCCTCGCGGCGGGCCATCGCGCCCGTGAACGCGCCCTTCTCGTGACCGAACAGTTCGCTCTCCAACAGCGTCTCGGCCAGAGCGGCGCAGTTCACGCGCACGAACGGGCCGTCGCGGCGCGGGCTCTCGTCGTGGATGATGCGCGCGAACAGCTCCTTGCCGGTCCCGCTCTCGCCGGTGATCAGCACGGTCGCTTTCGAGCGCGCCACGCGGATCGCGGTGTCGAGCAGCGCGCGGACCTGCGGGCTCTTCGCCACGATCGCATGCGCTTGTTCGCGGCAGCGCAGGGTGTCGTCGATCGTCGGGGCCTCGGTGGGCGCGCCACGCGATTCCAGCGTGCGCAGCAGAGTCTCGATCTGCTCGATCGACAGCGGCTTGGTCAGGAAATCGTCGGCGCCTTCCTTCAGCGCGGTCACCGCGGTGTCGACGGCGCCGTACGCCGTCACCACCACGACCGGGACATCGCGGCCCGACGCGCGGATGCGTCGCAGCAGCACGAGTCCGGAGTCGCCCGGCATGCGCAGATCGGTCAGCACGAGGTCGACCTCGTGTTCCGTCAGCAGGCGGAACGCTTCGGCCGCGTCCTGCGCGACCAGCGGTTCGATCGACTTCGACAGCATGACCTCGGCGAGGAAGTCACGCGCCAGCGGATCGTCGTCCGCGATGAGCACTCGGCGGATCATGAAGCGAACGCCTCCTTGGGATCCTGCGACGTCGGCACGGTCAACGTGAACGCGGCACCGCCGCCATCGGCGCTGCCGACGGTGATGGTGCCGCCATGCAGCTCGGCGATCCGAGCCACCAGCGCGAGGCCGAGCCCCGCACCTTCGGTCTTGGTCGTGAAGAACGGCTCGAACAGCCGTGCGCGCAGCGAGGCCGGGACGCCCGGGCCGGAGTCCTCGATCACGAATCGCACCTTGTTGCCGCTCGCCATCGCGGACACGGCCAGACGGCCCTTGCCGCCCATGGCTTCGGCCGCGTTCTGGATCAGGTTCACGAGGGCTTGGAGCATGCGCACGCGGTCGCAGACGACTTCCAACCCGACCGGCTCGACGCGGCGCACGACCGCGACCGAGCGCATCGTCATCGGCTTGGCCGCGGCGACGTCTTCGAGTGCGTCGAGCAACAGCGTCTCCGCGTCGACGATCGTCATCGCGAGAGCGCGCGGACGCGCCAGGAACAGGACGCTGTCGATGATCGCGTCGGCGCGATCCGCCCCTTCGAGGATGCGGCGCACGAAGCGCACCGCGCCGCTGTGCTCCTTGTCGGGCTCGAGCTCGCGCAGCAGCAGGCTGGCGAAGCCCTTGATCCCCGACAACGGATTGCGGATCTCGTGCGCGATGATCGCGGCGACGCGGCCGAGCTCCGCCAATTTGTCGAGGCGCCGCACTTCTTCCTTCAGCGCGCGGACCTCGCTGCGGTCGTTCAACACTTCGACGATGCCGAGCTCACGGCCGTCGGTATCGGTCACGCCGACCACGCCGCCGTCGACGACGCGCGCGCCGTCGCTCGTGGCGATCATGCGCTCCGCGACCGGCCCCGGTCCTTCGTGGAGGCGCAGCAGCGGTCGACCGTCGACGTCCGTCAACGTGTTCGCGGGGCTGCCGATCAATTCACGACCCTTGCGGCCCAGGATGCGCTCGGCGGCCGGATTCGCCATCACGACGACTCCGTCCATGCCGGCGACGACGACGCCGCACGGGATCGCGCGCAGCACGGCGGCCAACGCACCCGACAGGTTCTCGAGTTCGTCGACCTGGCCCTTCAGCCGTTCGTTGGCCGCGGCGAGTTCTGCGTCGAGACGCGACGCGCTCGCGGACAGCCCTTCGTACGCGGCGCGCAGACGATCGGCGACTTCGGAGAACGCGCAGAACGCGTCCTTCAGCTCGCCGACCTGCTCGTTCGCGGCGTCGGTGGGCGGATGCGTGGCAGTCAGGCCGCTCATTTCGTGGTCTCCGTACTAGGTCCTTCGCCCACGAGGGCGTTCTCCATGAACGTGATGCGCGCGAGCTGTTGCTTCGCGCCATGCGCGAGTTGCGGGTGGTCGCGCTCGTCCGCCAGGCGCGCGAACACGGCCTTGGCGTCGGCGTAGCGTCGCTCCGACATCAGGCACGATCCGTACGCCCACAGCGTGAGCGGCTTCATGCGCAGCATCGGCGTATCGGCGAGCAGCTCGAGCACCGTGCGGACGTCGCGGTCGCGGAAGGCGATCAGCGCCTCGCGCTGCGCGTCGGGCGACGGCGCGGACAGCACGTCTTCGGGAGCGCTCGATGGATCCGCGATCGGTGCAGCGACCGTGGGGACGGAAGCGGGCGCACCGTGCTCGGTCCCGGCGGTCGTCGTGTTCGCGGCGGCGGTCGCGGCGACCTCGGCCACCGACCGCAGTCCGTCGTTCGGGTTGTTGCTGGACGCTCCGCGCAGATCGAGCAAGGCCAGCTTCGCCCGCTTCGACTTCACCTCGTCGAGCAGCCGGCGCACTTGGCGCGCGACCGCGTCGTCGACTCCGAAGCTCTCGAGATCGTCCTCGGAGCCCTTCGCGCCGTGGATCTTCACGACCGACTCGTCGTCGGCGAGCACGAGACCGTCGAGCGTCTGCTGCAGCGACTTCACTTCGCGCTCGAGCGAGCTGACCGCGTTCATGCCCGCGAGTTCGAGGACATCGGCGAGATCCTGCTCCGTGATCGGAGGGATCGAGGCAGCACCAGCGTCGAGCGTCTCGACCGCGGGGTTCGGGTTCGGAGCGGGGTCGACGGTCGTAGGCGGACTCGCCGGCGGCGTGGGCTGGTCCTTGCCCGCCTCCGATGCGGGAACCGCGCCGCTGGTCGCAACCGGATCTTGTGCGGGAGTCGTCGCCGGCGTGGCCGACGGTTGCGCCGGCGGATCCTGCACCGGGGTCACCGGAGCGGGGTCTTGCGGCGTGGAGGTCGGGTCCGCGGTCGGGCCGCTGCCTTGCGCAGGTTCCTCGTGCGTGGGCGGATCGGACGACGCCGGAACGGGCGGATCCTGCAGCAGGATCCCGCAGAGCAGAAGTACGTCGAACATCACGGCGCGTCCTCCCCGGCGTCGAGCACGCTGGTGTCGCCCCGCAGCACGCGACGGGCGTCCTCGTAGCGACCAGCCTTCTCGAGGGCGCTGACGGCGAGATCCACCGCGAGCGCGTAGGCATCCGACGGCAACGCGTTGCGCTCGAACAAGTCGGCGAGCACCGAGCACGCGCGCTTCGACTCGTCGCCCGCGATCAGCGAACGCACGATGCCGAGCTCCGCGCGCGCGGCGATCGATTCGTACTGCAGCGCTTCTTGGAACAGCAGACGAGCCTGGACCGGCTGGCCGCCGTCGAGCGCGAGTTGCGCCGACTGCAGCGCGAGCTCGCCGCCTTCATCGCGTCCACCGAGGCGTTCCGCGGCATAGAGGTGCGTGCGTGCGCGCTGACCGAGGCCGAGGTCGCGATAGACCGAGAACAGCATGAGGTGCGCACGGAGTTCGATGCGCGGCGTACGGTCCTCGGCCGTGAGCACGTTGTGGCCGAACAGGATCGCATCCTGCCGACGACCGGTGCGCTCGGCGATCTCCGCGAACGCGAGCAGCGCGGACGCGGACGTCGTCGCGTTCTCGAGATGTTGAACCGTGACCTGGAGCACCGCCAACGCGGCTTCGAGATCGTCCTGCGCGACCAGACCCAGCGCGAGCACGGGACCGAGCACGGCGTGACGCTCGGGGTCGCGCACCCACAGCTCTTGCAGCAGCAGGACGGCCGAACTGTGGTAGCCCTTCTCGACCATCACCGAGGCGGCCTGCGACAGCGAGGCCAGCGTCTGCGCGCTCAGCTCGCCGACGGCGAGGAACGACTCGCGCAAGTCCTCGAGGTCGCGGAAGCGGTCGGCGTCGAGCAACAGATCGAGGAAGCGCCGCAACGCCTCCTCGCGCACCGTGTCGTCGGTGCAGCGATCGAGGAACTGGCGCAACAACGTCTGCGCCGAGACCTTTTCTCCGGCCTTCACGTACATGTCCGCCAGCAACACTTCGCAATTGCGCGCGGCTTCCGAACGCGGGAAGCGCGACAGCAGCGCCTCGTACTGGCTGTACGCGCTGACGTAGTCCTTGACCAATCGGTTGAGTTCGGCGAGTCCGCGTTGCGCACGCGCCGCGCTCTCGTCGTCCTTCACGTGCGACAGCGCGAGTTCGTAGAAGCGCTCGGAGTTGTGCCACAGGCTGGTGCGTTCGGCGCTCGAGGCCGGCTTCGGGGGGCCTTCGATGCGGAACACTCCGGTTTCGCGCAGTGCGTCGACACCCGCGGCCGCCGACAGCAGCACGATGATCTCGTCGGCGCCGCGCCCCGACAGATGGACCGTCACGACGGTGCCGCGCAGCGGCTGCTCGGCCAGCGGATCGACCACGATCGGGATGCGGCCGTCGCGCGTCAGCGCCATCAACACGTCGATGACTTTGCAGTCGCGCCCGCGCACGTCGAACACCGGATCGGTGCCTTCGCGCTCGATGCGAACGACCTCGGGTCGCGGCGGCAAGAAGTCCGCCATCGAGTCGTCGTGCTGCAAGAACAGCGCGAGACCGAGCCAAATGGCACTCATGGGTCGTCTCCGCGCAAGCGCAGACTCAGCTCGTAGTCGAGTCGCATGGCGTCACCGAGGATCGCGTACGCCGCCGAAGCGCGTTCGCGCGCCGCGGCATTCATGCCGTCGACGCGGAGCAGGTACGCGGTCGCGATGCGACGCGCGCCGCTGACGTCGCCGCGGTCGAGCATGTCGCGCGCGGTGTCGAGCACGTCGGGCACGCGCGTGCTGACGGACTTCTGCTCCGGGGCGGGCGTCGGCTCGGCGGGATGATCGTGTTCAGGGACCACGGATGCGTGGTCGGCCGGAGCTTCGTGCGGATCGGAGGAGTGCGGCTCCGCGGCGTGCGAGTCGGTGCCGTGCGGCTCGGCGGCATGCGGATCCGTGGCCGGCGCGGCCTCGTGCTCGCTGTCGTGCGAAGTCGGGTCCGCGGCGCTCGTGTTCGTTCCGTGCGACTCGCTCAAGTCGTCGCCGCGGCCGCCGAAGAACACGAGCAGCGCGAGGCTTTGTCCGAAACCGAGCGCGAGCACGAGCGCCAGGAGAGTCCCCGGCGAACTCAGCTTGAACGCGAATCGACGCGGCTGCGCCGCGGACTCCGCGCCATGACCCGCACCACCGGCCGCCTCGGCCGGAGGCGGTTCGGGGATTGCATCGAAGGGCGCCATCGCGCCCGGATCGGATGAATCAGCCATGTCACGTTCGCGTCGCGACCTCGCGGCTCCATGCCGCGTGCGGACTCGCTCTTTCTTGCGTGCCCCACGATTCGGACGATCGACGCTTTGGACTTGAGCGCTTCGGGAAACTTCTTCTCACGACGGATGAAAAGCGTTCCGACGCGAAGAGATCGAGCCTTCGTCCACAAGGTTCACGCAACGGCGAGCCGATACCCCCGGCGGGACGGAACACGATGAATGCACCGAAGATCTCGCTCTGTGTGATCGTGAAGGACGAGGAGCGCGTGTTGCCGCGCATGCTGCGCTCCGTGCAAGGAGTCGTCGACGAGATCGTCGTCGTGGACACCGGATCGACGGACGGCAGCGTGGACGTCGCGCGGAGCTTCGGGGCGCGCGTCCTGCACGAGTCGTTCGACGACGACTTCTCGGCCGTCCGCAACGTCGCGCTCGCCGCGGCCACGCATCCGTGGATCCTCGTGCTCGATGCCGACGAGGTCCTCGCGCCCGGCAGCGGGCGCATCCTGCGCTCGGCCGCCGCGGACGAACGGCTCGCCGGCGCCTACCTGCGATTCGAGAACGACCTCGGCGGTGGACGCTCGCACGTCTGCGGCCTGATGCGCTTCTTCCGCAACGATCCGTCGATCCGTTTCGACTACGTGATCCACGAACAAGCGCTGCCGTCCATCGCGGCGTTCGCGCGCTCGCATGGCCTTCGACTCACACAGCTCGATCAGGTGCGCGTCTACCACGACGGCTACCTGCCGACGCGACGCGACGAGCGCAACAAGGACGAGCGCAACGAGCGGCTGTTCCGCAAGCAGGTCGAGCGGTTCCCCGACCACACGTACAGCTGGTACAAGTTCGGCGACTTCCTGCGCCGGTTCCCGCAGCGCCGCGACGAGGCCGTGGGCATGCTCGAGAACGCCGAACGACTGCTCGCGACCATGCCCGATGCCGTCGCGCGCGACCTGTCGTTCCCGGCCGAAGTCCACGCGCTGCTCGCCGTGGAGCGCGACAAGCTCGGCCGTACCGATGCCGCGTTGGACACCGCGATGCGCGGTCGCGAGCGCTTCGGAGAGAGTCCGAACCTCCTCTACGTGCTCGGTCATCTGTTCAGCAAGACACGCCGCTGGCAAGAAGCGTTCGTCGCGTACGCACGGCTGCGCACCCACGACGGCAAGCTCGCGGCGATCCCTCCCGAACCCGGGGTGACCGGTCCGATCGCGATGGCTGGGCTCGGCCTCGCGCTGCGCGGTCTCAAGCGTTCGCGCGCCGCGACCCGTTGCCTCGAGCACGCCGTCGCGCTCGATCCATCCCGCATCCAGAACCAACTGCTGCTCGGCGAAGTCCGTGCCGAGCAAGGCGAAATCGCCGGCGCCGTCGTGGCCTTGCGCGCAGCGCTCGCGCTCGACCCGAAGCGGCACGCGGTGCGTTTGCGCATCGCGCGGTTGCTGCTGTCCGCCGAGGATCCGCTCGGGGCCGAGCACGAGCTCCTGACCGGCCTCGAACACGGGCTGCCGGCCGCGACCGCGATCCCGATGATCGCGCAGGCGCGCATCGCGCGCGGCGACCTCGAAGCGGCCTACCTCGCGCTCACGGAAGTCCCGAACGACACCGACTGCGCCGCGGGGCGACGCGTCCTCGAAGCGCTGGCGGAAGGATCCGCGTCGTGCGACGACGCGGCGTCCCTGCGTTGGTTGAAGCTGGTGCGGACCGCACTGAGCCGACCGAGTCCCGCTCGCGCCTGAACCGCTCGACGCTGTGGAGTCGTGGAAGTTCGCGGCACCGGCGCAGCCGGTCCCTCAGTCCGGCAGGATGCGGAACTCGAAGATCTGGCGCGAGTTCTCGCCGTCCGACGGCGACACCTCGGCCACGATGATCTCGCTCGACGTCATGTAGCTCGCGCGCGACTCGCGCGTCTCGCCGGAGATCGCGCGCACCAGCGCGGCCAATCGCCGATTGCCGAGATCGTGCTCCGCGACGCGATCCTTGGTCTCGGGGATCTTCAGATCGAGATGCACGTGGAACGACACGTTGTTCTTCGCGATCACGCGACCGAAGTCGAGCAGGAAGTTGACGCGGTCGTTCTGCAGCGAGCCCGATCCGCGCGCGAACAAGCGTTCGGCGGGGATCTTCAGGATGACGCCCTTGTCCTCGTCGATGACCTCGACCTTGGTCCGCTCGCGCTCGACGAAGTATTTCACGATCGAGTTCTCGAGGAACTCGACGATCGAGCGCAGACCTTCGAACGGACCTGGATCGGAGTCGCGCCGCCCCATCGGCCAGGTCTGACCGATGATCTTCGGCGAGAACGTCTTCGGGTTCTTGCCCATCGTCATCGTTCCGCCCGAGCCGACGTGCGCGAACGCGAACTGGACCGACTGCGAGAACTTCTTGAGCTTGTTCTTGTCGACCTCGGACAGCGCGTAAAGGATGACGAAGAACGCGAACAACAGCGTGATGAAGTCCGCGTAGGACACCAGCCAACGCTCGTGGTTGACGTGTTCCTCGTGCTTGTGCTTCTTCGCCATGAGCGCGTCCGATCACGCCGCCTGTTTCGAGGCCGCGTCGCCCTTCTTGCCGTGGGACTCCTCGCCGAGCATCAGCTTCAGCGTCTGCTCGAGCGCCGACGAGGCTTGACCGTTGGCCATGCCGACGACGCCTTCGACGACGAGGCCGGACTCGCCGGCTTCGGTCCGCATGCGCGCCTTGAGCTTGCCGGCGATCGGCAGACAGATCAGGTTCGCGAACGCGACGCCGTAGATCGTCGCGACGAACGCGACCGCGATGCCGGGACCGAGCTTCGACGGATCGTCGAGCGATCCCATGACGTGGATCAGGCCGAGAACGGCGCCGAGGATGCCGACCGTCGGCGCGTAACCGCCGCCTGCCTCGAACACGCGCGCGGCGTTCTGGAACTTCTCCTCGGTCTTCTCCATCGCGACCTCGAGCCGCGAGCGCAGCTCTTCGGCGTTGACGCCGTCGATCAGCATGCCGAGCGCGGTCACGAGGAACGGATGCTTGATGTCGTGCAGCTTGGATTCGAGAGCGAGCATGCCGTCGCGTCGCGCGATCTTCGACAGCTCGACGATCTCTTCGACCAATTTGCCGGTGTCGGTGTGCTTCTCCTTGAACACGCAACCTGCCAACGTCTTCGCGTCGTGGATCTCCTCGGAGCTCGACTGCAGCAGGATGGCGCCGATGGTGCCGCCGAACACGATGATCGCCGCGGTGGGGATCAGGATCGACGTGAGGTGCACGCCTTCCATCACGGCACCGCCGAAGATGGCGAACATGCCCAGCACCAAGCCGATCAGCGAGAACTTGTCCACGAGGAAGCCCCGGCCATGGAATCGAACGATCTCTGATCGTCCACTCCCCATGGTGCACTTGAGGCGCACTCGAGAGTTTCCGGTCGAAAGGAACTCCTCGCCCATCCGCATGCGACCGGGATGCCTCCGCGACCCCTTTTGCATGCATGAGGGGAGAGCGGGTCGCCATCCGCGAGTCCGCAGCTTTTCGCCCACATGCACCCTCAAGCGCTCCGCGTCCCCGCCGAATCACAAGCCCGAAGCGGTGATGGATTCTCCGAATGCCCGCTTTCGGGACGGCAGCGCCGGGTCGGCTGCCTTGAGAAAGGTGAGAGCAAGCAATGGCACTTCGCATCAACAACAACGTTGCGTCGCTCACCGCGCAGAAGAACCTGGCGCAGGTCTCGGGTCGGCTCCAGGGCAACTTCAAGCGGTTGGCTTCCGGTCTTCGTATCGCGACCGCGGCGGACGACGCCGCCGGTCTCGCGATCTCGGAGCGTTTGCGTTCCCAGATCCGCAGCTTGTCGCAGGCGGAACGGAACGGAAACGACGCGATCTCGCTGACGCAGACGGCCGAAGGCGGTCTGAACGAGGTCTCGAACATCCTCATCCGTATGCGCGAACTGGCGGTCCAGGCCAACACCGGCACGGTGTCGGACTCGGACAAGGACACGCTGCAGAACGAGTTGTCGGAACTGGTCGACGAGATCGACCGCATCGCGCAGCAGGCCGAGTTCAACGACATCGCCCTCCTGGACGGTTCGTCGACGACGGTCGAATTCGCGGTCGGCATCGGTGACGAGGCTGGCGTCGACACGATCAGCGTCACGCTGGACTCGGTCCGTACGTCGGACCTCAGCATCGACTCGATCGACATCGGGTCGACGGGCGACGTCAGCGTCGCGCTCAGCTCGATCGACGACGCGATCGACACGATCAGCGAGTTCCGTGGTCGCCTGGGTTCGACGGAAAACCGTCTGAACTCCGCGATCGCGAACCTGCAGCAGCGCGTCGAGTCGCTGACGGCCGCCGAGTCGCGTATCCGCGACGTCGACGTCGCCAAGGAATCGGCGGACCTGACGCGGAACAACATCCTGCAGCAGGCGTCGCTGGCCATCTTGGCCCAGGCGAACCTGCAGCCGCAGTCGGCTCTCCAGCTCCTGCAAGGCTGATTTCGCGCGCGTCGTGATCGACGCAGAATCGCGCCGCGGGCACGAAACCGACATCGGACTCGTGTCCGCGGCGCGATTGCTTTCGCCCGCCCCCTCTCGGCGCGACTCGCGACCTTCCCTCGGTCCCCGCGGAAACACACGTCATGGCCACCAGCGCATCCGGCATCTCCTTCAGCGGGCTCAACACCGGACTCGACACCAAGTCGATCATCTCCGCGCTGATGGGCGTGCGCGCCAAGCCGATCGCGCTGCTCGAGAACCGTCGCGATGGCCTCGAGAGCCTCAAGAAGACCTATCAGGCGTTCCAGAGCCGCATCGCGAACCTCAAGAACGCCGCCGACGAGCTCAAGGACGCCAAGGACCTGCTGAAGTACGCGGTCTCGAGCACGGACGACAAGATCGTCTCCGCGTCCGCCGACGGAACCGCGACGGCCACGGCGTTCTCCGTCACCGTCACCGCGCTGGCGAAGTCCGAGATCGAGTCGTCGCAAGGCTTCGCCGACTTCGACACCACGCACGTCGGCACCGGCACCATCCAGCTCACGGTCGGCGGTGAGACCAAGTCGATCACCATCGCGAACGGACAGGACACCCTCGAGGGCATCCGCGACGCGATCAACGATTCCGATCTCGACGTCGACGCTTCGATCGTCAACGTCGGCACCGGAACGACTCCGTTCAAACTGCTCGTGACCGCGAAGGACACCGGCGACGTCAACGAGATCACGATCGACGTCAGCGGTCTCACCGGCGGCACGCAGCCGCTGACCTTCTCCGAGACGCAGGATGCGTCCGACGCGAGCATCACGGTCAACGGCATCACCGTCCAACGCTCCAGCAACATCATCGACGACGTCGTCCCGGGCGTCGACTTCACGGCGCAGGCGCTCGGCACCGCGACGGTCACGCTCGCTCCGGACGTCGCCAAGATGAAGGACGCCGTCAGCAAGTACGTCGCGGCGCACAACGACCTGGTCGGCTTCGTCAACTCGCAGTTGAAGTTCAACGACGCGACCAACAAGGCCGGCACGCTGTCGGGCGAGTCCGGGGTCCGCAACCTCAAGAACCGCGTGATGAACCTGCTCGCGTCCACGGGCTACCCGGGTGGCGAGCTCGAGACGCTCGGCGCGATCGGCTTGTCGGTCCAGAAGGACAACTCGCTGACGTTCGACCAGGCGAAGTTCGATACGGCGGTCGACGATCACCTCGACGAGCTGGTCGCGATGCTGACGACGACCGGCGACAAGATCAGCGGCACCGGCCTCAGCCTGTTGAAAGTGCCCGACAACGTCGCGTCCGGCGCTTACGCGGTCTCGATCACGCAAGCGGCGTCGAAGGCCGATACCACGGCCGGCAACGTGTTCGGCCCGTCTGGACTGTTCCAGGACGAGAACATCACGATCACGATGGGCACGAAGTCCATCGTCGTCGGACTGAAGACGGGCGACGACCTCGCTGCCGCGATCACGAAGCTGAACGACGCACTCGACGACGCCGACATCGGCATCACCGTCAGCGACGACAGTGGCTTCCTGCGCTTCGCCGCGAACTCGTACGGCACCAAGTCGAACTTCACGGTGTCCTCGGACGTCGCCGCATCGCTGATGTCGTCGGGCATCGACACCGCGGGCTTCTCGGCCTTCGGCACCAACGTCGCGGGCACGATCGGCGGCGTCGCAGCCACCGGCGACGGCCAAGTGCTCACCGGCACCGGCGCGTTCAAGGACGTCGAGGTCCGTTCGACCGCGCCCGGCGCGACGGCGGGCACGCTGACGGTCGGCCCCGACGGCTTCTTCGTCCGTCTGTTCGAAGTCCTCGACGACGCGCTCGAGAACGACGGCTCGGTCGACGCGCGCCTCGACGGGATCGGCAAGACGATCACCGACATCGAGAAGCGCATCGACTCGATGACCGACCGCCTGCAGCAGTACGAATCCCAACTCGAGGCCAAGTTCGCGGCTCTCGAATCCATCATCGGTGAACTCAACGCCAAGCAAGCGGGCTTCACCGCGGCTTCGCAGGGCTTCACGATCAACAAGGGTTGAACATGGCGAATCCGAACTCCAGTCCCGCCGCTGCCTATCAGCGCGACGAGATCCTCACGTCCTCTCCCGTTCGCCTGGTCTGCCGCGTCTACGCCGGCGCGATCACCGCGCTGGAGCGAGCGCGCAAGTCGCACGAAAGCGGCGACGACACCGCGCACCGCAAGGAACTCTGGCGCGCGCGTGCGTTGATCGGCGAGCTCATGGGCGCAGTCGATCACGACGACGGCGGCGACATCGCGAACCGACTGACCGGTCTCTACGAGTTCCTGCTGACGGAACTCCTGCGCCCGCGCGCACAACCGGATCTCAAATCGATCTCCGCGGCGGAGACGGTCTTGCGCAAGTTGAAGGAGGGCTTCGATGGCGTCCTCGCCTCCGGTGCCGAAGCACGCACACTGGCCTGACGCGTTGACCGGCGCGCTGCGCACGGTCGACACCACGCTACGCGCGGCCAACGTCGACGAGCCCGCCACGGTCATGCGGGTCGTCGGAGCGGTCAACCGATTGCTCCACGTTCTCGAGACCACGACGCTAGCAGCCGAGTTGCACCAACCGGTCCGAGCCCGCGTCGACGACCTCATGCTGTCGGTGCGACTCCTGCTCGAGGGAGTCCAGCGAAGCAAAGACGAAGTCGGCCGCAAGCTGGCCACGCTGCGCACTCGCCGCGGCCACATGGCGACGAGTCCGAAGCCGAAACTGGTTTGAGGAAGTCGCGCTGGATGGAGTGACTCTCGCGGTGATCGCACGAGGGGAGACCCGGGGAGCGATCACCGAGACTCGAGGCCGAGACCCGGTCACCGAGACCCGGCCCGCGTGCGATCACCGCCGGCAATCGGACGCGGGTACCCGCGTGCATTTGCCGGCGGCAAATGCACGCGGGCTACATGGCGAGCGCTCCACGACTTACGCGATCGCATCCAAACGATGAACGCGCCGAGGGGGTGCTCAGAGTCCCGTCGTCGTGGGCTGCATCCGGACGAAGTAGCCGCCGGCAATCCTGTGCGGCCAGCCGGGGGACAGATCGGGGACAGACGCGCCTCCGTCCCCGTCCGTGCCCGTCCGTGCATTCCTTCAATCGCCACCGCGGAGCGCGACCCGAGGTTCTCCCTCGGATTCAAGTCCGCGCGTCCGAGTAACCACTCCGTCGCCAAGGGACGTCGAGAATGGGCTCTCGCGGCGGCCGTTCAGCAGCCCGCCGCAGCTGTGGCGATCCGCTCTACACGTCTCGTCAGTACGTCACCTTGGGTGAGATGGACAGGGGTCGCCACTCACGCCCTCGACAAGCCACCCCTGCGCCCCTGTGAGAAGGCGAACGGCCGCCGCGAGAGCCCGTTCTCGACGTCCCTTGGCGTGAAGTCTCACGCGCGACTCAAGGGCGCGGGGGTTCCCAAAGGGGGGCTTCGCTCGTTTGTGAAGCCCCCCTTTGGTCGTTCGACCGCGAGCGGTCGAACGAGGGGGGTGCGGGGGGAATGGAGTTCCCCCCGCCTTCGCCTCCCGCGTCGCGCGAATCGGTACGACCTACGGCCTCTGTGTGACGGGGCCCGGGGGCCGTTGGCCCCCGGCTCGCATCGACGCCCGAGCGGGCGTCGGGCCATGCGGCCCGAGCCCGCTCGGTACTTTTTTCGCGCCCGTCCTTCCCACGAGGGAAAAACTTTCGGTTCGTCTCAAGACCGGACTCCCCCGGAGCCGACGCAAGAAGCCGGTTCCGCGGACCGCACTTTCGCGGTCGGCTCGTCCGGGGCTTCCCATGTTCGCGACGCTTCGCAGCGCGAGTTTCGCCGCCAAAGCCAAACTCCTGGTCTTGCCGCTCACGGCCGCGCTCGTGCTCGGCGTCGCCATCGGAGCGCGTGACCGCGACTCGACGGCATCCGCGTCGACCGCCCCCACGACCGAACCCACCACCGAGACCGCGCGCCCGGCGCTCGGCAAGCGTTCGAATCCCAGCCTGCCGGAGACTCCTTCGCTGACCGGAGTCTGGATGTTGCTGCTCGCGCTCGCCGCGGGCGGAGTCGCCGTCGTCGTGGCGGCGAAGCGCAGCGGACTCGCGCGCGCCGGTAACGGCCAACTCGCGGTGGTCGACTCGATCGCGCTCGGCCCGAAGCGCCTGGTCCACTTGGTGCGCTGCGGCGACCGCCGCTTCCTGCTCGCGAGCTCCGAGGCCGGCGTGAGTTGCCTCGCGACCCTCCCGCAAGAACTCCACGAAGCCGAAGTCGACGCGATCGCGAAGACCCCCGACGCCGACTCCGAGTTCCGCCGCCTGCTCGAGCCGGCCGGGAGCAACGCATGAAGCGCTGGGCTTGGCTCCTCGCCGTGCTCGGGTTCATGCTCGCGGCCGCGACCTGCGCCGCGGCGCAGGACCCCGCCACGGTCGGCCCGTCGGTCACGAGCGCGGTCCCTCCCGCCCTCGAGGATTCGATCGAACAACAGATGAACGATCTCGCACCGCCGATCCGCATGGCGCTCCTGATCTCGGTGCTCGTGTTCCTGCCGTCACTGCTGCTGACGGTGACGTGCTACACGCGCATCATCATCGTGCTGTCGTTCGTGCGCCGAGCGATCGGGACGACCGAACTGCCGCCCAACCCCGTGCTGGTCGGCATCGCCTTGTTCCTCACCGCCGGCGTCATGTCGCCGACGTTCTCGCGCGTCTACGACAAAGCCCTCGGCCCGCTGCTCGAACAGAAGATCGGAGCGATCGACGCACTTTCCGCATCCTCCGCGGAGCTGAAGACGTTCCTGCTCGAGCAAACCCGCGAAGACGACCTGCTGTTCGCGCTCGATCTCGCACAGACCGAGCGGCCCGAGACCGAAGCGCAGATGCCGCTGTCCGTCGCGGTCCCGGCCTTCGTGCTGTCCGAACTGCGCACGGCGTTCCGCATGGGCTTCCTGATCTTCCTGCCGTTCGTGTTGATCGACCTGATCGTCGCCAGCGTGCTGCTCTCGCTCGGCATGTTCATGTTGCCGCCGACGATCATCGCCACGCCGTTGAAGATCCTGCTGTTCGTCCTCGTCGACGGTTGGGCGCTGGTCGTCCACTCGCTCGCGCTCTCGTTCACTCCGGCCTGAAGGAACGAACGCGATGGACCCCGACTTCGCCGTCGAACTCGCCCGCCACACGCTGCTCACCGCGTTGACGATCGCGGCGCCGCTGCTCGCGGCGACGCTGCTGCTCGCGCTCGTGCTCGCGCTGGTGCAGACGATCTTGAACCTGCAAGAACAGACGCTGACGGTCATCCCGAAGATCGTCATCGCGGTGCTCGTCACGTTCCTGCTCACGCCGTGGGTGCTGCGCTCGCTGATCGACTTCACCGTGCCGATGCTCGGCAACATGCTGTCGAACGGGGCCGGCGCATGAGCAGCGTCCTCGACGGCGTGCCGATCCTTCCGGTGTTCCGCGTGCTCGCGGTCGCGACCGCGTTCCCGCTGCTCGCCGGACCGGGCGCACCGCGCATGGTGCGACTCGCGATCGCGCTCACGCTGTCGTTGCTGATCTTGCAGTCGATGCCGCCCACGCCGGCCCTGTCGGTCTCCGCGATGCTGGTGTTGGTGCCGTTCGAAGTCCTGCTCGGGCTCGCGCTCGGCTACCTGTTCTCGTTGCCGTTCGAAGTGCTCGCCGTCGGCGGCGACCTGCTCGGCCAGGAAATGGGCCTGAACACCGCCACGCAGTTCGATCCGGTCTCGGGCCGTGCCGTGCCCCTGCTCGCGCGTCTGTTCGAGATCCTCGGACTCGTGTTCTTCGTCGAGGCCGGTGGCATGCAGTTGCTGCTGCGCACGGTCTCCGCGTCGTTCGAGGCCGTGCCACCCGGGTCGATCCTCGATCCGCCGCTGCTGTACCAGTCGTTGATCGAGACCACGACGAGCGCGGTCGCCGCCGGCATCCAACTCGCGCTGCCCGTTGCCGCGGTGCTCATGATCGTGACGGTCGCGACGACCTTCATCGCGCGCACGGTCCCGAAGCTGCACGTGCTCGACTTCGCGTACGCGGCGCGCCTGATGCTCGCGTTGCTGCTGGTCGCGGCGATGTTGCCGCGCGTACTGCCCGCGTTCTCCAACTTCGCCGACGCCGCGGCGACCCGGTTCCTCGCGGCGCTGCGGGAGAGTCGGTGAACCGTGAGCGAAGTCGACCAAGAACAGAAAACCGAGGAAGCGACCCCGAAGCGCCGCGACAAGGCGCGCGAAGAAGGTCGCGTCACGCAGTCGCCCGATCTCGTGTTCGCGGTGCTCACGCTCGCGTGCGCGGCCACGCTGGCCATGTCGGGTTCTGCGGTCACGGCCGCGTTCCGCGACGTGCTGACCGCCGCGATCGCGATGTTCCGTCCCGATCTCGCCGGCGACGTCGGCCCCCTGGCGCGCGCACTGCCGGTGAAGATGGTCCTGGCGTTGCTGCCGCTGTTCGTCGTGTTGTTCGCAGCGGCACTCGTCACCGCGCTGTTCCAGATCGGTTGGCATCCGGTGCCGTCGAAGCTGGGCCCGAAGTTCGAGAAGCTCGCGCCGAACCTCGATCCGTCACGCTTCGTGAGCAAGCGCAGCATCACCGAGATGGGAATGTCGATCCTGAAGTTCGCGGCCCTCGCCGGGGTCGGCACGTTCTTCCTCGAGCCCGACGTCGTGAAGCTGCTCGAAGCCGCGGACTCGCTGACGGTCGCGAGCCGCGCCTACGACCTGCTCTTGCACCTCATGTTCGTGCTCGGCCTGATGATGCTCGCGATCGGCGCGCTCGACTACGTGTTGAAGCACCGCCAGCTCGAGCAGGAACTGCGCATGACCAAGGAAGAGGTCAAGCAGGAGGCGAAGGACGCGGCCGGCGATCCCGAGATCAAGGCGCGCATCCGTCGCCGTCAGCGCGAAGTCGCGATGCAACGCATGATGGACGACGTTCCGAAGGCGTCGGTCGTGATCACGAACCCGACCCACTTCGCGGTCGCGCTCAAGTACGAGGCCGGCCAGCACGCGCCGAAGGTCGTCGCGAAGGGTGCGGACTTCATCGCGTTGAAGATCCGCGAACTGGCCAAGGCCGCGAACGTCCCGCTGATCGAGAACCCGCCGTTGGCGCGCGCGCTCTACGCCAGCGTCGAGATCGGTGACGAGATCCCGCCGACGCTGTACCAAGCCGTCGCTGAGGTCCTCGCCGCGATCTTCCGCGCCAAGCACAAGCTCGGGAGGTCCGCGTGAGCCCGCGAGCTCCATCCGCATCCATTCCGGCCAAGAAGCGCGGCAGCGGCGAACTGGTGTTGATCGCCTGCGTCGGCATCATCCTCGGCCTGTTGCTGCTGCCGTTGCCGACGCCGCTGCTCGACGCGCTGCTGGCGCTGAACATCACGGTCTGCCTGGTCGTGCTGTTCACGGTGCTGCTGACCGAGTCGCCGCGCGCGTTCACGTCGTTCCCGTCACTGCTGCTGTTCTTGACCTTGTATCGCCTCGGTCTGAACGTCGCGTCGTCGCGCTTGATCCTGCTCGACGGCGACGCCGGCAAAGTGATCGAAGCGTTCGGCAAGTTCGTCGTCGGCGGCGATCTCGTCGTCGGCGTGATCGTGTTCTCGATCCTCGTGATCGTCCAATTCGTCGTCATCACCAAGGGCGCTGGCCGCATCTCGGAGGTCGCGGCACGATTCACGTTGGACGGCATGCCGGGCAAGCAGATGGCGATCGACGCCGATCTGAACGCCGGCATGATCGACGGCGAACAAGCGCGCAAGCGCCGCTCCGAACTGGTCAAGGAGACCGAGTTCTACGGAGCGATGGACGGCGCGTCGAAGTTCGTGCGCGGCGATGCCGTCGCCGGCTTGATCATCACGGTCGTGAACCTCATCGGCGGTCTCGTGCTCGGCCTCATGGAGGGCATGGACCTCGGCGAGGCGATGCATCGCTACTCGATCCTGACGATCGGTGACGGTCTGGTCGCCCAGGTGCCCGCGCTGATCGTGTCCACGGCCGGCGCGTTGCTCGTGACCAAGTCGTCGTCCGAAGAGCTGCTGGCCGCCGAACTCGGCGGGCAGTTGTTCGCGAACGAGCGCGTGTTCACGTTGGTCGCGATCGCCGTGACGATCCTAGGCCTGATGCCGGGCTTGCCGATGCTGCCGTTCTTGCTGCTCGGGGGCGCGGTCTACGCACTCGCGCGCGTGGTCTCGAACCGCAAGGCAGCGGCCAAGCCGCCGCCGCCTCCACCACCGGCCGCGAAGCCCGAGTCGGAACAGATCGAAGACCTGCTCGCGACCGACCGTCTGCTCGTCGAAGTCGGCTATCGCCTGGTCGGACTGGTCCAGAGCGGACCGGGCGGCGGTCTGCTCGACCGCATCGGGCAATTGCGCCGGCGCTTCGCGCAGGACATCGGCTTGGTGCTGCCCCCGATCCGCGTGCGCGACGCCGCCAGCATCGACGCGCGCGGTTACCGCATCCTCGTGAACGGCGAATGCGTCGCCGAAGGCTCGATCCATCCTGGTTGCGTGCTGGCGATGCCGCCGTCCGACCGCGCCGAGCCGGTGCCCGGCGTGCTCACGCGCGACCCGACGTTCGGCTTGCCCGCGTACTGGGTGCGCGACGACGATCGCGACGAGGCCGAGCTCAAGGGCTACACGGTCATCGAACCGTCCGCCGTGCTCGCGACGCATCTGTCCGAGAGCATCAAGATCCACGCGCACGACGTCCTGTCGCGCGACGACACCAAGTCGCGCGTCGACCAACTGAAGAAGACGTCGCCGGCCTTGGTCGACGAGGTCACGCCGAGCCCGCTCGGACTCGGCGACGTCCATCGCGTGCTGAAGAACCTGCTGCGCGAGAACGTCTCGATCAAGCATCTGGCTCCGGTGTTCGAGACCCTGGCCGACCACGCCGCGCGCACCAAGGACGCCGACGTGTTGACCGAGTTCGTGCGCGAGCGCATCTCGCGGTCGATCGTGAACGAGTACACCGACCCCAAGGGGACGCTGGTCGCGCTGACGCTCGACCCGATGCTCGAGCAGCAGGTCGCGGAATCGGCGAACGACCCGAACCGGCTCGGCCAGATCGTGCGGCGCGTGTCCGAACTGACTTTGAAGGCGTTCGCCGAACAGGCGAAGACCGGCAAGAACCCGGTGCTCGTGGTCCGGCCGACGCTGCGACGCGTGCTCGCCCTGCATCTGCTCGAGCAGAAGCCGCGCGTTCCGGTGCTGTCCTACAACGAGATCGCGAGCGTGAAGCGCATCGAACCGGTTTCGGTCGTGCGAATGACTGAAGAAACGCGGGAGGCCGTCCGATGAGACTGAAGACGTTCGTGGGCGCATCGATGGCGGAAGCACTCGACCGCGTCCAGCAGGAGCTCGGAGCCGATGCATTGGTGCTCGAGACCCGTTCGCGCGGTGACGCGACCGAGATCGTCGCGGCCGAGGTCGAACGCGAAGAACCGGCGGAGGGTGTGATGAAGCTGCGCGCCGAAGTGGCCCTGTTGCGCCGTGACCTGGAGCGACTCGCTCCGGGTGCGCAAGCAGCGCCACTGCCGATGCCGGCGGCCGAACCCGCACCCGGCACGCCGCAAGAAGCTCCACGCCTTCGACCGATCGCGCTGCGTCTGCGCGCGATGGGCGTCTCCGAACCGCTGCTGCGTCGCATCCTCGATCTGGTGGCGAACGCACCCGCCGCCGAAGGCGACCCGATCGATCCACGCAAGAGCCCGTTCACGCTGAGCGCCGTGGCCGGCATGCTGCCCGGCATCGGCCCCGCACCCGAGAAGACCGCGCGCTGCTTCGCGTTCGTCGGCCCCGGCGGCGCCGGCAAAACCACGACGATCGCGAAGCTCGTCGAACAACGCGCCGCGAAGGGCGACAAGAACTTCGCGGTCCTGTCGCTGGACGCCGATCGTCCGGGCGGCGCGGACTTGCTCGCGAAGCAAGCCGATCGACTCGGGATCGCGTTCGCGGCCGTTCGCGGCTCGCTGGACATCCAGCGTGCGCTCGAAGTCGTCGGCGCTCCGCGCCTGGTGCTGATCGACACCGCCGGCATCGGCCCGCGCGAATCGGTCGCACTCGATGCGTTGCGCGAACGCCTCGGCGACGAGTCGAAGGTCGCGGTGCACCTCGTGCTGCCGGCGAACCTCGAAGAGCAGGCGATGCAGATGAGCGCGCGCGCGTTCCAACCGATGAAGCCCTCGACGCTGGTGTTCACCAAGGTCGACGAGACGGCGCGACTCGGCTCGCTGCTGAACGTGCCCGTCGCGCTCGAGTTGCCGATCGCGGCGCTCGGACACGGCAGGTCGCTCGATGGACACCTCGCTCCAGGCACGCGGCGCCTCGTCGCCGAACTCGTGCTCGGACTGCGTCCGCCGACGTTGGCCGGAGGTCGCGCATGAAAGCCCGCGCGCGCGTGACGACGCAGGTGTTCGCGCTGGGCTTCGCGCTCGGGCTCGGCCTGTCGCTGTCGGTCGGCGCCGGCGCCGAAACCGCGCTCACACGCGCATCCGGGTCCGGCGCCCTCTGTGGCTGTGCCGCCTGGCTGTGCAGTCGACTCGTCCCGGTCCATTCGGCGACCAAGACTGCGAAGGGCCGTGCCGCATGAACGATTCGAACCAGAATCCTCCGACCGCGGCCTTCGACCTGCTCGACGAGTCTTCTCGCGACGAGCTCGCGGTGAAGCACCTCGATCTGGTCGCGCGCGTCGTCGGACGCCTGCCGATCTCGATCCCGGCCGGACTCGATCGCGACGATCTGATCTCGGTCGGCACGCTCGGTCTGCTGCACGCCGCGCGGACGTACCAACCGATGCGCGGTGCGTCGTTCCGCACGTTCGCCTACATGGCGATCCGCGCGTCGATCCTCGACGAGTTGCGTCGCCACGATCCGCTGCCGCGTGGCGCACGGGCGCGGATTCGCCAACTGAACGCGTACGAGTCGGAGTTCCGCGGCCAGCACGGCCGAGTCCCGACGCCGCAGGAGATCGCCGAGCACCTCGCGCTGTCTCCGGTGGACGCCGAGGAACTGCTCGAACAAGCCGAGACGCTGCGCTACCTGCGCGTCGACACCGCCGTGGGCGACGATGGCGACGAGGCCGCGTTCGAGCCGGCCGATCCGACGCCCGAAGATCCTTCCGCGCACGCCGAGCGCATGGACGATCTGAAGAAGGTCGAGGACGCGATCTGCGACCTCAGTCCGCGTGAGCGGCAAGTCATCGTCCTCTATCACGCCGAGGGCATGTATCTGCGGGAGATCGGCGCCGTGCTCGGCGTCACCGAGTCGCGCATCTGCCAGATCCTGACCTGCGCCCAGCGCAAGATCAAAGCTCGCGTCGGCCGCACGTTGACGCGTCGCACGACGAACGAGGATGCGGACGATGGCTGAGCCGCGACCCGATCGCACGAACGATCCCAAGGCGCGCGAGACCGTGCGCCCAGGTTCCATCCTGCGTGCGATGCAAGACAAGCCACGCGCGACGCTGCCGTCGCTCGACGCTCCCGCGGCGGCGCCCACGGCCACCGCACCGGCCAGTCCCGCGAGCGCGCACGGCGAGCCGAAGCTCGAAGTCGTGCGCGTCGACGGACGCGTTCAGAAGATCGTCGCCGTTTGCGGCTGCGGCGATCGCATCGTCATCCACTGCGACTACGAACCCACGGTGCAGAAGACTCCGCCCGGAGGAACGCCATGAAGCGCTTTCCAGCCACGTTGATGCTGTGCTCGTTGACTCTGACCTCGTGCCAGTACCTGCGGCTCCCCGAGCCCTATCCGACCGACGACGAGGCGCGGCCGTCCTCTGCGTACTCGGCGGCCGAGATGTCGCCGATGCAGCAGACGGCGAAGTCGACGCTGCTCGCGGACAACGAGCAACTGCGCGATCAGTTGTCGCTGGCGCTCGAGGATCGACGCAAGCTGACGACCGCGCTGAGCCAGGAGCAGGACGAGCTCACGCAGTTGCGCCAGCAGTGCAAGGACCGCGAGGACGCGATCGCTCAACTCTCGGAGCAGCTCGCGAGCACGAAGAAGCAGCTCGCCGACATGACGGCCGAGCGCGACAAGATGGCGAACGACCGCAAGGCGCTGGCCGAGATGTACGCGCTCGAGAAGAAGCAACGCTTGGCGTTCGAGAAGGAGCTGCTCGAACGCGAGATCGCCGAGCGGACCCATCAGCGAGACCAGCCGTGAAGTCACCGCGCTCCACGCTGCTCGCGATCGGCGCGCTGCTCGCGCTCGTTGCGCCGGGCTGCAAGACGCTGAAGCGCGAGCTCGGCATCCCGGACCTTTCGCCGGCCCCGCCCGAACTGCCGGCGCCGACCGCGTATCGCGACGGCACCGTGGACTTCGCGGCGGTGCGCCGCGTGTTGGCGCTGCCGCTCTACGACGAGTCCGAGCAGGGCGATGCCACGACCCTGTTGTCCCGCACGCTCGGCGAGGAGTTGTCGCGATTGCGGCGCTTCGACGTCGTGGTGCCGAGTTCGAGCGACGCCAGCTTGAAGTCCGGGGAGGCACCGCATCGACTCGGGCAAGTCCCGATCCAATCGATCATCGAACTCGGCCGGCGCTACTCGGTCGATGCCGTCGTGTTCGGCACGATCTCCGAGTACCGGCCCTACGCGCCGCCGCGTGTCGCGCTGAAGCTGAGCCTCGTCGACACGCAGACCGGCCGCGTGCTGTGGCAGGTCGACGACTTCATCGACGCCTCGGACGCGCGCACTGCGCACTCGATGCGCAAGTTCTTCGACGGAGTCATCGACGACCAGAACACCGAGTTCGGCGACGAACTGCTGGTCACGAGTCCGGAGATGTTCGCGCGCTACGCCCTGCGGCGCTCGGCGCGCACGCTGCTCGAATGACCTGGAGTCGCGGGGCCGATCGCGTGGCCCGGGGCGCAGACGTCGTCGCTCCCTGACGGATCCGTCATCGACGCTCGTGCCGGAGCGAGGCTGCGCTGACGTTTGCGTCACTTGATCGCATGGCACGTAGCGCGTGCGTACACCTCATGCAGCCCGGACTTGCATGAGGTGCCGCCATGGACCTTCGCCCGATTCGTGCGCGTGTCGCGCTCACCCTGTTCCTCCTCGGGTCGTTCACGCCGACGCCGTTCGCTCGCGACGACGACGACGACGGCCAGTCCGGAGGCGCCGCTGGTCCGCCACGCACACTCGTGCTGGCGTGGAACAACCTCGGCATGCACTGCGAGGACGATCGGTTCCAGACCTTCTCGATCCTGCCGCCGTTCAACACGATCGTCGCGCAGGTCATCCGCGACGACCATCTGCTGAAGTCGGGCGCAGGCGTCACGGTCACGTACGAAGCCGTCGCCGACGCCAACGGTTCGATCAACTCGACCTCGACCGGCAAGAGCGATTTCTGGCAACACGTGTTCGCGCTGTTCGGCGTGGCTCTCGCTCCGGATCAAGGCCTCGCGGGCAACGCGATGCCCGGTGTCGCCAACACGCCGCAGCCGATGACGTTCGACCCCGTGCGCGACGTGTTCGTCGCCGAAGGCATCCCGATCACGCCGTACGACGACGACGGTCACAAGAACACCTATCCGATGATGCGCGTGGTCGTGCGCGACTCGACCACGCAGGCGGTGCTGGCGTCCGCCGATGTCGTGCTGCCGGTCTCCGACGAACTCACGTGCGTCACCTGCCACGGTTCGAACACGCAGGACGCGGCCAAGCCACTCGGCGGTTGGCGCAACGACGTCGATCCGATCAAGGACTACCGCTCGAACATCCTGAAGCTGCATGACGAGAAGCAGCAGGCGAACGCGAACTATCCCACGCTGCTCGCGACCGCGGGCTATGCACCCGCGGGTTTGCTCGCGACCGCGGACGCGGGCACGTCGATCCTTTGTGCACGCTGTCACGCATCGAACGCGTTGCCCGGCAGTGGCTTCGCGGGGGTCGAGCCACTCACGGAAGCACTGCATGGTCACCATGCCGACGTGATCGATCCGAGCACGAGCGGGCCGCTCGACGCCGCCGACAGCCGCTCCGCTTGCTACTTGTGCCATCCGGGTTCGACGACGCGCTGCCTGCGCGGCGCGATGGGCGCGGCGGTCGCCACCGATGGCACGCTGTCCATGCAGTGCCAGGACTGTCATGGCTCGATGAGCACGGTCGGCAAATCCGGCCGCGTCGGTTGGCTCGACCAGCCGGCCTGTCAGAGCTGCCACACCGGGACGGCGATGGTGAACAGCGGACAGATCCGGTTCACCCATGCGTTCACGAGCAACGGCCAGTGGCGCGTTCCGGCCGACTCCACGTTCGCGACCGATCCGAACACGCCGAGCTCCGGGTTCGACCTCTACCAGTTCTCGACCGGGCACGGCGGCCTCGCTTGCGAGGCGTGCCACGGCTCGACGCACGCGGAGTACCCGAGCTCGCACGCGAGCGACAACGTGCAGTCGATCCAACTCCAAGGCCATGAAGGCACGATCGCCGAGTGCTCGACGTGTCATGGCACCGTGCCGCAAACCGTGAGCGGCGGACCGCACGGGATGCATCCGGTCGGCAGCTCGTGGGTCCACGCCCACGAGGACGTCGCGGAGGAAGGCGGCGCCGCGCAATGCCGCACGTGCCACGGCCCGACGTACAAGGGTTCGGTGCTGTCGCGCACGCTGGGCCCGCGCACGTTGTCGACCGAGTTCGGCACCAAGCATTGGTGGCAAGGATTCCAAGTGTCGTGCTACGCGTGCCACGGCGGCCCAGACGGCGAAGGCTCGTCAGGCAATCACGTACCGAAGGTCTACGACCGCACGGCCACCACGAACGACGTCACTCCGGTCGCGATCGCGCTGAAGGCGACGGACAGCGACGGCCAGAGCTTGCAGTTGCGCGTGGTCAAGCAACCGGCCCACGGCACGGTCGGCTTGATCGGCAAGACCGCGACGTACTACCCCGAGTCCGGCTACGCCGGCGCTGCGGCGTTCACGTACGCCGCGTGGGACGGCAAGGTCGACTCGAACCTCGGCAAGGTGACGCTGACCGTCACGGACTCGCAATGCCCGACCACGCTCGTGCCGAACGTGCTGCGCTTCGACGCCAGTGGCGGGGACGGCGTGCTCGACGTCGCCATGCCGGGATCGTGCGACTGGACCGCGACCACGAGCGTCCCGACCTGGATCGACTTCCCGTCCGGAGCCACATTCGCCGGACCGCAGGCGCTCTCCGTTCACGTCGATGCGAACGCGGGGCCCGCTCGTACCGGCAGCGTGACGATCCGCGGCGTCGACGCGACGCTGCAACAGGCTGGCAGCAACTCGGCGAACCTGACGGCGCAGTGGCTCGCGGTCGGACTGAAGTGCCCGCCCGCACCCAGCACCGCGTCGTGCACGCTGATCGCGAAGCTTCGCATCGTGAACAGCGGCGGTGGCAAGGCCGCGAAGTCGAAGGTGCGCATCCTGCTGTCGTCCGACTCCGTCGCCGACGGCGCCGACACGACGTTGGCGGTGCGCTCGGTGAAGAAGACGTCCGCGGGACACGCACGCACGTTGAAGCTGAAGGTCAAGCTGCCCGCGGGCATCGTCGCGACCGGTCTGTTCGTCCTCGCCGTGGTCGACGACACGGCGGTCGTGCTCGAGCAATCCGAGTCGGACAACGACGCGGTGTCTCCCGCGCTGCCGTGACTCCGTGCAATGCGAACGGCCGTGGCGGACCTCGAGTCCGGCACGGCCGTGTTCGCTCGCGCTCGTGGCGCGTTCGGTGCGCGTTCAGATCGCGTCGTCACCCGGCGTCTTGGGGCCGCCTTCGCCGCGCGCCGTGAACTCGCCACGATCGAGCAAGTTCAGGACTCGACGGGCGGCGCGACGGATCGCGTCGGAATCGTCGCCGCGACGGCGCAGCTCGTCCTCGCGGCCGCGGATCTTCTCGCTGCGGTCGTCGATCAGAGCGCGTGCCCGCAACGCGATCTTCTCGACCTTGTCCGCGTGCGTCGTGTCGACGACGTCGGTGTTGTCGGCGCGATTCGACGCCTGGCGAGCCTCGCTGGCGCGGCGCGCGTCGTGGATTCGGCGTGCTTCCTTGGAGTCCGCGGCCCGGTCCGCCGGTGCGCTCGTCGAGGGGTTCAGCTTGCGGATGTCCATGGCGGTCTCCAAGTGTTCGACCGGATAGGGATTCGGCGCGGCTTCGCTGCGCTTGAGGGTGGTTTTTTCGACTCGTTTCCCCTCCGATCTTGAGCCGAAGTTCCGGCAAGTCTCCAGCCTCCCGCATCGCGGTCCGGCGCACGACTTTCCCGCGCGGCGAAATCTCTTCCTCCGGTCGTCGCGGACCACGCCGTGTCCAGCGGCTGGTGCGCACCGGGCCAGGCCATAGGCCGACAGGGACTTAGGTCGGTTTCGTCCACGATCGGACGAGCTCGGTTCGGTTGGGCACGGCCGGTGCCATGGAGGGCACGAGCACTGGAGGCTCCGCCGTGAACCCGTCCCTGCCCGCCATCGATCTGTTCTCCGCACCCGAGGCGCCGCGCCCCGGCAGCGGGCGTGACCGGAATGCCGGCCACGACGGCAGCCCGTTCGCCCTCGAGTTGGAGAAGGCGCGGCCGGCGTCCGATCGCGGCACGAACGCCCAGGCGGCCGAGTCCGACGCCGCCGCGACACAGGCACAAGAGCGCGCCAGCGCCGCGAAGCGTCAGGAGAACGAAGAGCGCGAGACCAACGCGAAACGTGCGAACGACGCGAAGCGGGCCGAGCGCTCCGAGTCGACCGAGGCGGAGCCCGACGAGGACGGTGTCCGCGTGTCCGACGAACTCCCGCAGGACTCGAGCGCGGGATCGAGCGCAGTGAGAGAAACGCCGTCTGCGGACGCACCAGAGACGGTCGACGCGACGCCGAACCCTTCTACCACCGAAACGATCGCTCGCGAGCCGCCGCGCTTGCCGACGCAACTCGACCTCGAGGCGCTCCTGCGCATCGCCACCGAAGCCGCGGTCGACCCCGAGTCGAAGAGCGCGGCGAACCCGACTGCGGCCTCGACGCCGACCGTTCCGGTGCCGGACGCGAGGGCCGCCGCGAGCGGCACGCTCGCAGCCGCGGCGCGCTCCGCGACTGCTTCCGTCGCCCCGGCCGCAGCCTCGGCGGATGCAGCGACGCAATCGGCCGACAGCGCAGCGGCGACGGCGCAGGACGCCGGCGACGCGACAAGACCACGCCGCGACGGCGACGAACGCACCACGCGATCCGCGCCGATGCCGACCGCGTCGTATCGCGACGAACACGCGCTCTCGGACTCGGCCACCGTCGACTTCAGCGGCCTCGACGACGGCACGGACGTCCGTGCGCTGCTCGCCCAGCACGCGGCCCAGCAACGAAAGGTCGCTGCGGTCGGGACCGCGGACCAAGCGTTCGGCCGCACCGAGTCGACGCGAGCCGCGACGCAAGAAGTCGTCACCGAGCGTGCCGAGCACGAAGCGGCGAGCGACTCCGCGCGACGCTCTCCGAACGACGGCGAGACCCGCGATGCATCGACTCCCGCCGAGTCGCGTGCTCGCGGCGCCGAGACTGCGAGCGTCACGCACTCGACGAGTTCCTCACCGGCCCTGCCGCAGCGCGGCGCCGAGTCCGGGATGCGCGAACCGAACGTCGTGAACGCGTCGAGCACGGCCCAAGCGATCGCACGCGGCCCCGCTGCGCCCGCGACGTCGGCGCCAGCAGCCATGCCGCATGCCGTCCCGATCCAAGCGATCCTTGCGCAAGTCCGTAGCCAAGTGCGCGGCGGAGCCCATGCGATCAACCTGCGCCTCGATCCGGCCGAACTCGGCCGCTTGACGCTGCGCTTCCGCATGGACGGCGATCAGCTCCATGTCTCCGTGCGCGCGTCGCGGCCCGAAGTCGTCGAAGCGCTGCGCGCGGATCTGTCGGCATTCGCCGACACGCTGCGTGATGCCGGCATCGACTTGACCGGACTCGACATCGATCTGGCCGCTCCGCGCGATGGCGACTCCACGCCGGCATTCGCGGACTTGCTCGGCGAATCCGGTTCGCAAGGCGGATCGCATCGCGACCCCGAACTCACCACCGTCGATCCCGCCGAGCCGTCGCGCTCGCGGGTCCACGACGGCCTCGTCGACATCCTGGCGTGAAGCTGGAGACCTTCCGATGAACACGTCCGCTCTTTCGTCCAACGACAACGTCCTGTTCGACAAGTACGGCTTCGGCAAGTCCCCCAACGACGCCCAGAGCGCCGACGGGTCGAACATGTTCATGACGCTCCTGGTCACGCAGCTCAAGAACCAGGATCCGCTCTCGCCGCTCGAGAACGCCGAGTTCATCCAACAGATGGCGGAGTTCTCGTCGCTGCAGGAGACGCAGGCGCTGAACGGCAAGCTCGGCGACCTGGTCGCGATCAACGAAGTGGTCGCGGGCCAGAACGCGTTCACGCAGGCCGCGATGCTGATCGGCAAGGCCGTCGAGTACGTCGACCCGACCAGCGGTGCGGAATCGACCGGCAACGTCGGAGCCGTTCGCGTCACGCCGGACGGCGTGATGCTCGAGATCGGCGGCAAGGACGTGCCGCTGAACCTGGTGTCGGGAATCGTCGCGGAGCCTGCGGGCGAAACGTCGAACACCGACTCGCCCACCGACCCCGACGAGACCGAAACCTGAGTCGTCGTCCCGCTCCCCCACTCGACCGAATCGTCAAACACAACCTCATCCCACCGAGGAGTCGCGCAGCATGAGTACCTCCCTGTTCACGGGCCTGTCGGGTCTGCGTTCGTACGAGACCTATCTCGACGTCATCGGCAACAACATCTCGAACGCGAACACGACCGGCTTCCGCGGCAGTCGCGTCACGTTCGGTGACCTGTTGTCGATCACGACGTCGCCGGCCTCGGCGCCGACCGCCTCGCTGGGCGGCAAGAACCCGACGCAAGTCGGCCTCGGCGTCGGCGTGAAGTCGGTCGACATGAACACCAACGCGGGCTCGCTGGTCGCGACCGACCGCAACCTCGACCTGACGATCTTCGGTGCGGGCTTCTTCGTGTTGAACGACGGCGCGCAGAACGTCTTCACGCGTGCGGGCACGTTCGGCTTCGACGCCAACGGCACGTTGGTCGAACTGGGCTCGGGCTTCCGCGTCCAATCCGCCGCCGGCCAGTCGATCGTGGTCGAGCCCAACTCGATCGCGCCGCCGAAGGCGACCACCGAGATCAACGTCAAGGGCAACTTGCCCGCGACGGTGACCGGCCCGCTGGCCGAGATCCTGACGTCGAACAACCCGTTCCAGACCGGTACGGCAGCGACGGTGACCGGTACGGCATCCCAGCCGTTCGCGTTCACGGCCGGCGATTCGTTCTCGGTCTCGGTCGACGGCGGCGTCATCCAGACCATCCAGCTCACCGCAGCGGACTTCACCGCGATCGGCGGCAACATCGCGTCGGCGACCGCGGCCGAGGTGGCGCAGGTGATCAACTCGCAGCTCGTCGGCGCGACCGCGAGCGCGTCGTCCGGCGCTCTCGTGATCGCGTCGGACTCGATCGGTTCGACGTCGAAAGTGAAGATCACCGATGTCTCGGGTCAGCCGGCGTTCACGCTCGGCTTGTCGACGATCCTCACCGAAGGCACGGACTCGCCGGCCACGGGCTCGCTCGACTTGAACGACTTGGTCTCGACCAAGGTCGACTACGTGAGCGGCGACGGCATCGAAGTGCGTGGTTCGGACATGAGCGGCGACGACTTCGGCGGCACCTTCATCTACGGCGTCGACGGCACCACGCTCGAGGACCTGCGTGCGTACATCGCGAACCTCGTCCCCGACGCGACCGTCTCGATCGACCTCGACGGCAACATGGTGCTGACGGGCAACGAGCCCGGCGAAGCCGAGTACTCGCTGACGCTCGAGGACCCGCCGGGCAACACCGGTTCGTCCGACTTCAATTCGACGGCGTTCGTGGTGACGCAGGCCGGCACTCCTCCCGACTCCGTCAACACCGCGATCACGATCTACGACAAGAACGGTGAGCCCCACGTCGTCAGCTTGACGTTCGAACGCGAGGACGCCGCGTCGTGGAAGCTGACCGCTTCGCTGCCGGACGCCGACGGAACGTTGCTCGACTCCGAAGTCGGCAACATCCGCTTCGATCAGGACGGCTCGTTGATCGCCGACGGCGGCCCCGGCGACGCCGACCTCAACATCGAGATCCAATTCGCGATCGGTCAGCAGGACATCACGCTGAACCTCGGCTCGCTCGGTGGCATCGACGGCCTGACGCAGTTCGGTGGCCCGGCGACCGCGCAAGCGATCAACCAGGACGGCTTCGGCGCGGGCACGCTGACCGACGTCCTCGTCGGCCAGGACGGCTCGGTGCTCGGCGTGTTCACGAACGGTCAGACCGAGAACTACGGCCAGATCGGCATCGCGTCGTTCGCGAACCCGGGCGGCCTGCGGCGCGACGGAAGCAACATGTTCTCGGCCACGACGAACTCGGGCGTGCCGCTGATCTCGAACGGCGGCGGACCGGGTGGGTTCATCCAGGCCGGCGTGCTCGAGACCAGCAACGTCGACCTCGCCGAGGAGTTCGTGCGCTTGATCGAAGCGCAGCGCGGGTACCAGGCCAGCGCGCGCATCATCCGCGCCAGCGAGGAACTGCTGCAGTCGTTGCTGCAGAACATCTGATCCACGCTCAGGGCGCTTGAAGTCTCGAACGGGCCGCCTCGTGCACCGCGCCATTCGTCGCGAGCATTTGGCGGCCCGTCAGCCATGCATCGCCGCCGGCGTAGTCCGTCACGACACCGCCGGCTTCGCGCACGAGCAACGCACCCGCCGCAACGTCCCAAGCCTCGAGCTGCGCCTCGAAGAACACGTCGTAACGGCCACACGCGACGTAGGCCAGATCGATGGCCGCGGAGCCGCAGCGGCGCACGTCGCGGACGTCCATGACGAAGCGATGGAAGTGCTCGACGTTGTTCTCGCGCGCGCTCAGTTCATTGCGGCGATACGGGAATCCGGTCGCGAACACGCAGTCGGCGAGGTCGGTGGTCCGCGACACGCGCACGCGGCGACCGTTCAACGTCGTGCCGGCGCCGCGCTCGGCCACGAACAACTCGCCGAGCCGCGGCGCATAGACCACGCCGATGCGTGGTCCGGCACGATCGACCAACGCCAGCGACACCGCGTAGAACGGGTGACCGTGCGCGAAATTGGTGGTGCCGTCGAGTGGATCGAGCACGAAGCAGAGCTCGTTCTGCTCGAGGATGCGACGTGCGTGAGCTTGCCGATCGCCGAGGCGCGACACCGCTTCCTCGGCGACCAACGCGATGTCGGGATACGCGCGCGCGAGACCCTCGGTGACGACGCGCTCCGCTTCGAGGTCGGCGGCGGTCACCAGGTCGCGCACACCTTTGCGCTCCGCGTCCTCGTGCCGGATCCGCCCTTCGTGCGCGAGGATCCGCTCGCCCGCGGCGAGCGCCAAGCGCGCGAGCGTCGCGCGATCCGGCACCGCACTCATGAGTCGACGCCAGCCAAGTCGACGAGCAGGCGCGCGATGTCGTCTTGCACGTCCTTCATCTCGGAGTTGCCGACCTTGCGGACGTCGAAGTCGTTGATGAGGATCGAGAACGCGAGGACCTCGCCCGCGTCGGTCTGCGCGTAGCCGGACAGAGCCGAGACCTTGGTGATGTAGCCGGTCTTCGCGCGCACGCGCTGGCGGTACTGCGGTTCGTCCATGCGGTTCTTCAGCGTGCCGTCGACGCCGCTGATCGGCAGCGTGTCGAGGAACGCATCGCGGTGCGTCGATCGATACAGCACGGCGAGCAGGGCCGCGATCTGGCGCGGCGTGAAGCGGTTGCCGCGCCCCATCCCCGAGCCGTCCTCGCTGATCGCGCCATCGGTGTCGATGCCGTGCTTCGCCAGTGCGGCCAACACGGCCCTGCCACCGGTTTCCGCGGAACCGACGCCGTGCAACTGCGCGCCCGCGCGTTTGTACAAGTGTTCGGCGACCGAGTTCGTGCTGTCTTTGTTCATCACGCGCAGCCGATCGATCAACGGGGCATCGACCTTGCCGAGCAATCGGACGCCCGCGCCGGACGCGACGCGAGCCTCGGTCAGCGCCACGGCGCCAAAGATCGTGATCCCGGCACGTTCCAACGCGCGCTTCACGTGTTGCCCCGCGGTCTTGGCGGGATCGGCGACCGGCACACGGATCGGTTCCGGCTTGGAGTTGAACGGTGTCGTTCCCGAGATCGTGACTTTGCCGGGTTGCGTCGGCGCCGGCAGGCCGACCTCGTGCTTGCCGTTCTTCGCCACGGTCTTCACGGCGTTGCGGACTTCGTACGCTCCGGAGTCGGGTTCGAGCTTGATCACTCCCGGATCACCGACGGCCTTGCCGGGCTGGATGCGCACCGTGAGCATGTTCTGACACAGCGAGAAGCCCGCGACCGGTGCGCAATACTCCTTGTGGAGTTGGTCCTTCGGCCATCCGGGCGGCACGTACTCGCGATCGAAGATGGTGTCGTCGACGATCAACCCGCCGGTCACGCGCGTGATCCCTGCGTCCTTCACGACGCGCACGAGGCGCTCGAGCATCAACGGTTTCGCCAGCGCTTCGTCGAGCACGTCGTCACCGGGATCGCCGTCGCCCTGGATCACCAGATCGCCGTCGAGCACGCCGTTCGAGATCGTGCCCCGCGCGAGCACGCGCGTGGTGAAGCGGAAGTTCGCGCCGAGCGCTTCCAAGACCGACAGTGAGGTCAACAGCTTGTCGTTCGAGGCGACTTTCAGCGGCGTGCTGCCGAGTCGCGCGAACAGTTCGTTGCCGTGCGTCACCGAGCGCACCGCGATGCCGACCGAAGCGCCCGCGAGCGACTTGCGTTGAAGTTCGGCCTCGATCTTGCTGCCGAGTTGCGCGCGCGCGATCTTGCGCGTCTTCAGTCCTTGCCGCGGAGCGAGGAACGGCTCCACGCTCGCCGCGGGAGCCGACGTCGTCGACGCGTTCGTGACGTCCGCGGTGGAAAGCGCGCCGCGGGGCGCGACCTCGGCGTCGTCTCGACTCGGGGACGCGGTCGACGCTTCGACGTTCGACTCCTGTGCATCGCCCTGGCCCGCTTCGACGAACGCCGCAGCGGGCGTGTCGACATCGTGGCCGGCGGCTTCCGCGACCGGCACGGCGGTCGAGGTCTCGCGCGCGTCGAATGCGCTCCAGACCATGATCGCGACGACCGCGGCGATCACCATGACTCCGAGCCCCGACGGGCGACGCATGCTCACTTCAGCCCTCCCTTGATGTCGGTGTTCGCCAACAGGAACGCGAGGGTACAGGACACCTTGGCGACTGCCGCGACCTTGTCCTCGAGGACCTTGTCCGCGGTATCGCTCGGCTGGTGGTAGTCCTCGTTGGTCGCGCCCTCGTTGAAGAACACGGTCGGAATGCCGACCTCGTGGAACGAGTATTGGTCCGAGCGCTGGAAGTACTCGTGGCCGCCATCGCCGATCTTCAAGTTCGCGCCGGACAGACGCGACGCGGCCGGCAGCAGACGATCGATCGCCGACTTGCCCGGCGGCAGCGTGGCCTCGATCGCGTTCTTGCGGCCGCGGGCGATGATGTCGAGGTTGATCATGGCGTAGGTCCGCGCGATCGGGATCAACGGGTCCTTGCAGTAGGCCTTCGAGCCGAGCAAGCCCTTCTCCTCGCCCGTGAACGCCATGAAGACGATCGAGCGCTTGGTCGCGGGCTTCGCGGTCGCGAACGCCTCGGCGATCTCGAGCACGGCGGCGACGCCGCCGGCGTTGTCGTCGGCGCCATGGCAGATGCGCCCACGGTCGTCGACTCCGATGTGATCGATGTGCGCGCCGATGACGATGATGTCGCCGGCGAGATCGGGGTCGCGACCGCGATAGCGTCCGAGCACGTTCGCGACCGGCGCCTGCCGCGCTTCCATCGCGACCGCGAGTTTCGCGCGGCCCGTGCGCAACGGCTCCGACGCGGTGCGTCCGCGGGCCACGACGCGTTCGCGCACGGCGTCCGCGGGCTCGCCGAGCAAGGACTCCGCGACGCTCAGCGACACCACCACCGTCGGGATCGGCAACGGGGCGCCGCCGCCGCCGCGCCCGGACTGCGAAACCACTGGCACTTGGCTGCCGAGCCAGAGCGTCGATTCCTCGGCACTGCTCGGACACAGGATCAAGCCGACCGCCCCGGCCTCGGCCGCCGCTTTGGCTTTCTCGAGCACCGATGCCGACGCCGTCAGTTCGCTGCCCTCGAAGAACTTCTTGTTCTTGCCGTCGCCGGGCTCGCCGAGCAGCGCGACGACGATGCGCTTCTTGGCGTCGACCTTGGCGAAATCGTCCCAGTGGTACTTGCGCTCGGAGACCGAGAAGCCCGCGAACAGGAGGTCACCCTCGACGCTGCCGTCGGGGCAGCCCTTCGCCGGCACGAAGTCCTCGCGGACTGCCCAGACCGAAGGCGCCTGGCCCTCGCCCGCGAGTTCCAGCGAACACGCCGCCGCATCGACGACCGGAACGCTCCATGGCGCGAGGAATGCGTTGCCGGAATCGCTGACGGACTCGAGGCCGAGCCGCTCGAACCGCTCCGTGACGAGTCCGATCGCGCGATCGAGTCCGGCTTGCGCCGTGTCGCGGCCCGCGCACTCGCGGCTCGTGAGGAAGTCGATCGTCGCTTGCACGTCCTTGCCGTTGATCGTCTTCAGCGCGGCGCTGAGTTCAGGAGTCGATTCCTGCGCGCGGACGTCCAACGGTGTGGTCGCCACGAGGACGAACCACGTCGAGCACGAGACCGCGATCCTTCGCATCGGGACGACTCCTTGGCCCCGCGTGTGGGGTCGATAGCAGCAGCGGCTCGTTCAGTCCGGGTATCCGTTCGGATGCTTCGACAGCCAGTTCCACGCGGTTTCGACGATCGTGCGCAGCGCGGCGTGGCGCGGGCGCCAGCCGAGCTCGTCGCGCGCGCGATCGGCCTTCGCGACCAATGCGGGAGGATCGCCGGCGCGGCGCGGTTCGAACCGCGCCGGGATGGCGTGGCCGGTGACGGCGCGCGCGGCCTCGAGCACTTCCAGTACGGAGAAGCCGTTGCCGTTGCCGAGGTTGAACGCGACCGAGCCGAGTCCTTGCGCGGCCTTGTCGAGCGCGAGCAAGTGCGCGCTCGCCAGATCCTCGACGTGGATGTAGTCGCGGACACAGGTGCCGTCGGCGGTCGGGTAGTCGTTGCCGTAGATCTCGAGCCGCTCGAGTTGGCCGAGCGCGACGCGCAACGCGTTCGGGATCAGATGGGTCTCGGGCCGATGGTCCTCGCCGAGTTCGCCCGATGAATCCGCGCCGGCGGCGTTGAAGTAGCGCAAGAAGATCGGTCGCAGGCCGTGCGCGCGAGCCGTGTCGAGCAACACGCGCTCGACCATCCACTTGCTCGCGCCGTAGGGATTCACGGGACGTTGCGGCGTCGACTCGTCCATCGGCACGCGTTCGGGCTCACCGTACGTCGCGCACGTCGACGAGAACACGAACGTCTTCACTCCGCTCGCCACGCAGGCTTCGGCGAGACGCAGCGTGCCGACCACGTTGTTGTCGTAGTAGTCGAGCGGCGCGGTGACCGAGACGCCGACGTAGCACGACGCGGCGAAGTGCAACACACCTTCGACGCGCTCGCTGCGCATCAAGTCGATCAGGCGCGCGCGGTCGTGGATGTCGCAGCGCACCAGCGGCGCGCCGCGGACCGCGGACGCATGACCGGTGCGCAAGTCGTCGACGACGACGGCGGAATGACCGCGCCCGAGCAGCGCCTTCAGGGTGTGACTACCGATGTACCCGGCGCCGCCGGTGACCAAGATCTTCACGAGGAACTCCGAGTCGAGCGTCCGCGCCCGAGCGGGCCGGGATCATACGGGGCCGAGGTGAAAAGCCCGCGCGGAGCAGCTCCACCATTCCGCGAAACACGCGACGAGCGCGCAGCCTTGCGGACGGCCGACGTCCGGCACCCTGCATCGTCCGTGCCGGTGAGCCCCGTTCCGCACCCCCGGCCGCACGCGAGATCAGTCGGACGCGGCACTTGAACGAGCATCGGCGCGCCCTAGCATCGGGGCCGTCGCGTGCGGTTTCCCTCATCCGCCCGCGCGCGACGGCCGACGGAGGTACGTTTCCCTGAGACTCATCGTTCTGGTGTTCGGCACGGGCGCGGCGGGCGCCTTGGCTCGACCGTTCGCAGGCCATGTCTGCGGACTACGTCTCTGGGAGGGTCGCTCATGACTCCGCAAGTTGCGTTGTTCGTCGCCATCGTGATGATCGCGCTCGTTCTTCGGCTCACCATCGAGTACCTCGACGACCGTTGACGACGTGATGGCCGCGGATCGTTCTGCGGCCTCGAAACGTGAGCACGAAGGTCGGTTGCCGCAAGCGGGTAACCGGCCTTCGCGCGTTCCTGGCGTCGCCACGGAGTGACGCACGGTGCGCGCGGCCGTGGATCCAGTGGAGAGCGCATGCACGACACCGACCCACCTCTGTTGACGATCGAACTCGAGGGACTCGAGCGCATCCATCGCGGCAAGGTCCGCGACCTGTTCCGCGTCGGCGACGATCTGCTGCTGGTGACGAGCGATCGCATTTCCGCGTTCGACGTCGTCATGAACGAAGGTGTGCCGGGCAAGGGCCGCGTGTTGAACCAGGTCTCCGCGTTCTGGTTCGACCAACTGCGCGGCATCCTGCCGAATCACAAGATCACGATCGACGTCGACGCGATGCCCGCGGCGGTGCGGCGCCACGCGCGCATCCTGCGCGGGCGAGCGATGCTCGCACGCCGGTCGCGCCCGTTGCCCGTGGAGTTCGTCGTCCGTGGATACCTCGCGGGTTCGGGCCTCACCGAGTACCGCGCGGCCGGATCGATCTGCGGCGTGTCGCTCCCGCCCGGTCTCGCGGAGAGCTCGCGTTTGCCCGAGCCGATCCTGACCCCCACGACCAAAGAGCAAGCCGGGCACGACCGCCCGATCACGTTCGACGAGATGGCGACGATCCTCGGTGCGGACCGCGCACGCGAGACCAAGGCAGCCGCGCTCGCGCTGTATCGCGCGGCGCACGACTACGCCGAGTCGCGCGGGCTCTTGCTCGCCGACACCAAATTCGAGTTCGGCGAACTCGACGGTCGCTTGCTGTGGATCGACGAGGCGTTGACGCCGGACTCGTCGCGCTATTGGTCGAAGGCAGCGTGGCGCCCCGGCGTCGCTCAAGACCCGTTCGACAAGCAGGTCCTGCGCAACTACCTGCTCGGCTTGAAGGACTGGAACAAGGCGCCGCCGCCGCCGCCGTTGCCGGCCTCGATCCTCGAGACCACCGCGCAACGCTATCGCGAGACGGCGCGCATCCTCACCGGCGTCGACGTCGTCTGAAGTCGATCGATTCGAAACCAGCGCGCGGCGTTGAAGTGCGAGCCGTCCGCGCGCCGATGTAGTGTGCTCGCTCCTTCGTCCCGATCGGTGTCCGCACCGCTCTCCGCTCCCGGGGTGATCCATGCCCGTCTCCACGATCGAATGGCACGGCGGCGTCGACGGCATCTGCCGCATCATCGAGCAGACGCTGTTGCCGACCGAGTTGAAGTACGTCGACCTCGCCGACCAACGCCAGATGTGGGACGCGATCAAACGCCTCGCGGTCCGCGGCGCGCCCGCGATCGGCATCGCCGGCGCGTTCGGCGTGGTGCTCGGTTTCAAGGATTCGAAGGCGACGACCCCGGCCGAATTCGATCGGGATCTCGAAGCGATCACGAAGGTCGCGCAAGGGCTGCGCACGATGCCGTTGCAAGCGGCGCGCGAGCGCCTGCTCGCGGAAGCGCAGACGATCCTGACCGAGGACAAGGCGATCTGCCGCAAGCTCGGCGAGATCGGAGCGCCACTCGTGCCTCAGGGTCGTTCGGCGCTCACGCACTGCAACGCGGGTGGCTTGGCCACGGCCGACTACGGCACCGCGTTGGCCGTGTTCTTCCGCGCCAAGGAACTCGGCAAGCGCTTCCACGTCTACGTCGACGAGACGCGACCGTTGTTGCAGGGCTCGCGCCTGACCGCGTGGGAGCTGCAGCACGAGGGCATCGATTCGACGCTGATCTGCGACAACATGGCCGCGATGGTCATGCGCGACAAGGACGTCGGTGCAGTGTTCGTCGGCGCCGATCGCATCGCACGCAACGGCGACACCGCGAACAAGATCGGGACCTACGGCGTCTCGGTGCTCGCCAAGGCGCACGGCATCCCGTTCTACGTGGTCGCGCCGGTGTCGACGTTCGACCTGACCATTCCCGACGGCAAGCACATCCCGATCGAGGAGCGCGAGGACAAGGAAGTGACCGAGGGCTTCGGCAAGCGCACGGCGCCGACCGGCGTCCGCGTGTTCAATCCGGCCTTCGACGTGACGCCGCACGCGAACATCGCCGGCATCGTGACCGAGCTCGGCTTGATCGAACGTCCCGACGCCGAGCGCGTCCCGGCGTTTTTCGAGCGCCATCGACGCTGACCCGACGTCGGTGGATCGGCGGGCGGGCGATTCGATCTCGCCCGCCTCGGTCCATCCGGCTCGTGGCGGCGTGGTCCGGGTGTGCCGTCGTCGCAGGCTCAAGTTCCGCGTCGGTTTCGGCCGAACAGGCTCGTTCCGAGTCCAAGTCCGGCCCCGCGGAGAATCCCATGACGTTGCGCAACCTACGCCCCACTGCTCCGGACACGACCGTCAAGGACAAGCCGAAGGCCGCGCCGGCGCCCGCGAACAGCGGCGACAAGCCGATGCCGACCGACGCCGAGATGCTCGAGTTCCTGAAGGCCATCGACGCGTTCAAGCGCAAGACCAGCCGCAACTTCCCGAGTTGGACCGAGGCGCTCGAACTGCTCTACGACCTCGGTTGGCGCAAGGTCGAACCGTCGCGCCGCAGCGAGTGACCTGACTTCTCGTCGCGCCGCGAACGTACCGCGACGTGCGCCTCACGCCGTCATCCGCCGGGCTTCGACGCCGATTTCGATTTCGACGATCCGCGTTTCGCACGCGGCATCGCGTCGTCGTCGTCGGCTTTCTTCAACTGATGCACGTAGAGCACGGTGCGCCCCGGCGTTCCGCGTGGGTCCGGCTTCACCACGCCCTTCACGCACACGGTGTCGCCGGAATTCACGCGCTGGCGGATCTTGCGGAAGTACACGTCGCCCGGCGCCACGAGCAGCGGCACGGAGCGGTTGCGCAATACGACCATGCGCCCCCAGGCGGTATCGACGACGGTTTCCGCGCGCGCCAGGACGCGTTCGGCCGGCACGTGCAAGTGGACGCGTTGATGCAGGCGCGATGCGCCCCCATCGGCGTAGAACGCCTTCGCCGCGGCCGGATCGACGATTGACCGGTACGAGACCGGCGCGGCGGCCATCGTCGCGAGCGCGCACAGGGTCACGAGGATTCGCTTGAACACGGGCACCTCCGTGGAGCGCGTGTGGCACCGACCGATTCCGGGGCGCACACCCGTTCCAAACCGGCGGACGCGTGCGCTGCCCCGAAGTGACCGCGGATTCGCTCGACCGTGCGGGACGCTGGCCGTTGCCGTCTCGTGCGGGCGGTCTATGGGAGACACCGAAGCCGCCCGTCGGTGAGGCATTGGACTCGCGCGTCACGCGGCCATGGAGACAGTCGCACGGACGTCCCGACGAAGCCCGCGCGGTTCGCAGCTTGCCGCAGCCATGACAGAATCGTGAACTCCGATCTAGGATCCCGCCATGGGCGCGACGTCCACACATCGCCGGTCGCCTCACCGATTGGGTGGCTCGCCGGTATCTGCGCAAACCGGACCTCGCTGGCCTGCTGCGGGTCAAGTTCCCGACCTGGGAATCGATCGGCCACGCGGCGCTCAACGAAGCCGCCTTCCGGGCGCGGCTCGATCGTTCCGGCCGGCTCACGACACTCAACATCGAGATCACGAACCGCTGCAATCTGCGCTGTGTCTACTGCCCCGTGAACCGCGATCTCGAACGCAAGAAATCCGACATGCCGTTCGAGGCGTTTCGTGACTTGATCGAGCGCACGCCCACGCTCACGACCTTGTTGCCGTTCCAGTGGGGTGAACCACTGTTGCATCCGCGCGTGTTCGACATGGTGCGTTTCGCGGCGCGGCGCGGAGTGCGCACGTACCTGACGACGAACGGATCGCGACTCGATGCCGACACGCGACGCGCGTTGCTCTGCTGCGGACTGACGCGCCTCACGATCAGCGTCGACGGCGACGACGCCACGCACCTGCGTTCGCGCGGGCAAGAGCTCGCTCCCGTCCGCGAACACGTCCTCGCGCTGCGGCGTGAACGCGACGCCGCTGGCGCGAATCTCGGGATCGACGTCTCGATGGTGCTCGACGCCGACAGTGCCCCCGCGCACGCCGAATTCGAGCGGGCGTGGACCGGCGTCGTCGACCGCGTGCAGACGATCCCACGCCTGGTCGATGGACCGCGGACACGGAGCTGTCGCGAGCCTTGGCGCGGCGTGCTCGTGGTGTTGGCCGACGGACGCACCACGGCGTGTTGCGCGGATCGCGAGGGCGCGCTCGACCTCGGCAACGCGTTCTCGACCGCGCCGCAAGCGATCTTCGACGGTCCGCAGATGCGTGCGCTGCGTCGTCAACACGCGCAACGCGCGTTCGAGGGGCCGTGCGCCCGCTGTTCCGAGTTCGATCATCCGGCCGTGAGCCGGCGATTCGGTTGACGCGATGTCCCTGCGCATCGAACTCAAGAAACTGCTCGACCGCCGGCTGGGACGCCCCCTGCTCGCGGCACTGACGCGCGGACGCCACCCCGCGGCCGCGGCGCCACCGACGCAACCGCGCTCGATCCTCGTGATCAAGCTCTGGGGGTTCGGCAATCTCGCGATGGTGTTGCCGTGTGCCGATGCGCTGCGCCGGCGATTCCCCGATGCGCGCATCGATCTGCTGACGCTCGCGTCGAACGCCACGTTCGCGCGTTCGGCCGACGTGTTCCACGAAGTCCTCACGTTCGATCCCGGCGGCACGATCGGAGTCGCGCTGCGTTTGTCCAGGCTGTCGCGCCAATTGCGCGAGCGTGAGTACGACCTCGTCGTCGACTTCGAGCAGTTCCTCACCACGAGCGCGATCTTGGTCGCGCTGGCCCGACCTCGGTTCGCGGTCGGTTTCGAGACGCCGGGCCAACATCGCCATCTCGCCTACGACCTCGCGGTGCCGTACCGCGAGGATCGGCACATGAGCCGGATCTTCCAGGGGCTCGTCGCCGCGGTCGGCGCCGACGTCCAAGGACCCGCGCCGCTGCGCGTCCCGCGATGCGTCGACGCCGCCGCACGCGTCGACGCGCTGCTGCGCGCATGGCCGATCGGCGCGCGGCCCCTCGTCGTGCTGCACGCAGGCAGCGGTGATCACTTCGAAGGTCGCCGCTGGCCGCTCGATCATTTCGCGCGCCTCGCCGACGACCTCGTGCGCGAGCGCAACGCGTTCGTCGTTCTGACCGGCGGACGCAGCGAGCGCACGTTGGTCACCGAGCTGTCCCGCAAGATCGGTGCGCCGCATCGGAGCGTGGCCGGACTGTTCTCGATCCTCGACTTGATCGAGTTCCTCGCGCGCGCGGACCTCGTGGTTTCGAACGATACGGCCCCCGTGCATCTCGCGTCGGCACTCGGGCGACGCGTGATCGGGTTGTACGGACCGAATCAACCGCGTCTCTACGGCCCGCTGTCCCAGGGGTCGCGTGCGTTCTACCTCGGGCTCGGCTGCTCGCCGTGCATCACGAACTCGAATGCGAAGACGTCGCTGTGCCGCGTGCCCTTGTGCATGCGCGCGATCAGCCCCGCGCTGGTCGCATCGGCGGCCTTGGCCGCGTTGGACGAGCCGGTCGCGGCCGGGATCCACGCTCCATGATGTCGACGAAGATGCGGCAACTGCGCTTCTGGGGAGACCTCGCGTCAGCGCAATGGGGTCGTGCGGCGCCGTTCAAGCTGACGTACATCGTCACCGACGAGTGTTCGTGCCGTTGTGCGATCTGTTCGCTGTGGCAACAGCCGCGGCCCGGCGCCGTGATCGACGAGATCGAGCGCCTGTTCGCGGCCAATCCGCAGTTGTCTTGGATCAACCTCTCGGGCGGCGACGTCGTCGAACGCGCGGACTTCGAGGCCATCGTCGCGGCAGCGGTCCGTCACACGCGCGTGTTCGTGCTCGACTTCCCTACGGCCGGCCAGCACCCCGAACGCGTGGAGGCAGCCGTCCGCGCGGTGCTCGCACTGCCGCTGCCACGGCTCGTCGTCACCGTCAGCATCGACGGTCCACCCGAACTCCACGATCGACTGCGCGGCCGCGACGGCGCGTTCGAGCGCGCGCGAGAGACACTCACACGATTGCGCGCGCTGCGCTCGGCGCGGTTCGAGGTGTTCGCCGGTTTGACGTTCTCGTCGCGCAACGACGCGCGACCGGCCGCGCTGGTCGACGCGACGCTCGAGCATTTGCCCGGCGTCCCGCGCGAGCACCTGCACTTCAACGTCGCGCACCACGCGCCGCACTACTACCGCAACCGAGCGGGCGACGTGCCCGACCGCCAACGCATCACCGCGTTCTTGCGCGACGAAGCGCACCGTCGGCGTTCGCATGCGTCGCCGTTCGCATTGCGTTGGCTCGAGGCCACCTACTGGCAACTCGCGCTCGATTACCTCGACCGTGGGATCTCCCCGCTGCCTTGCTCCGCGCTGCGTAGCTCCGTGTTCGTGGATCCCGAGCTGCGCGTGTACCCGTGTGCGACGTGGGACCATCCGCTCGCGCGATTGCAGCAGGTCGACTACTCGCTGACGCGAGCGCTCGAGCGACCGGACGCTCGGGCGGCAGCCGCGGACGCTCGGGCGCTGCGCTGCCCGAACTGCTGGACGCCGTGCGAGGCGTTCCCGACCATCCTGTCGCAACTGCCGCGTGCGGCTGCGCGCGCGTCGCGCGCACGCGACGAGCACGCCAACTCGGATCCCGTCCCCGATGTCCATGGCGGCTGAGCCCTCCACGCCGACCGTCCGCAGCGCGATCGCGGGCCTGCTCGCGTTCCTTGCGCTGCTGGTCTACTGGCCGGTCCGGTCCGGCGAGTTCGTCTCCGACGACTTCCGTTTCATCGTCGACCACACTGCGCAGCTCACGCGTGCGGACACACCAGGCGCGTTCTTCAGTGATCCCGCCACCATTGCGACGCCGCCGGACCCCGACATCTGGCGTCCCCTGCGGACGTGGTCGTATTCGATCGAGCTGCAAACATTCGGCCTCGATCCACACGGCTTCCACGGGGTCAGCATGGCGCTGCACGCACTGGTCGTCGTCCTGCTGTTTCATTGGCTGGTCGCGCTGGTCGGCACCATCTCGGCTGCATGCGCTGCAGCGCTGTTCTGCGTGCACCCTCTGGCGACCGAGGCGGTCGCGTGGATCTCCAGTCGTGCGGACTTGCTGGTCGCAGCGTTCGTGTTGGGCTCACTCTTGTTCGCACGGCGTTGCGAACGGACGCGCCGGGGATGGATCGGACTCGCGCTGCTCGCGATCGGTGCGGGTCTCGCGAAGGAGAGCGGCGTGATGCTGCCCGCGCTCTACGTGCTCGACGTGCGCATGCGACGGCAGACGTGGCTACCGCGCGACTGTCGCGCACCGCTCGTGGCATTGGCGATCGGCGCGGCCGTGTACCTCGCGCTGTACTGCGTCGCGTTCCGCCCAGGGATCCGCGCGCAGGTCGACTGGTACGGCGGCTCGGTGGCGACGCACTTCCCGTTCGCACTGCTCGGCCTCGCCACGATGTTGCGCCTCGTCGTGTGGCCCGTCGATCAGCACTTCTTGTGGGAGCCGGCGCTGTTCTCGCCCGCTCCGGCCGCGATCGTCTGGGGCGGTCTTGCCGCGGCGGCGCTCGTCGTCGGTCTCGTCGTCGCGGCACGGCGCAGGATCCCGCTCGTCGGCCTCGGCGTGGCTTGGTTCTTCGTCGCGCTGCTGCCCGCCGCGAACGTGCTGTTGCCGATGCGCACCATGTTGGCCGAGCGCTTCGCGTACGTCCCGATGATCGGCATCGCCGCGGCACTCGCGGGTGCGTTGCGCAGCGTGTCCAGCGTGGCACGCCTCGCGTCGACGGCCGTCCTGGTTGCCGTGCTCGGCACGCTCACGTGGCAGCGCGCCGCGGACTTCGCCACGCCGCGATCGCTCTACGAAGCGACGCTGCGGTCGTGGCCGAAGTCGTCGTCCGCACTCATGGGGTTGGCGGAACTCGATCGAGAACGCGGCGCGTATGCGGCCGCGGCCGCGGGCTTCGACGCCGCCGCCGAGGCCGCATTGCCGGACGTGGCGCAGAGCTGGCGCTGCCGGTTGGCCGCAGCCGCGAGCCGGCTCTCCCATGGGGAGTTCGAGCGGGCGGCGCGCGAGTACGAGCGCTTCTTCCACGCGGTCGAGACCGAAGCCCGCGTCGCGCACGCGTGCGCGACTCTGGTCCCCGAAGCGCTGTACCGGCTCGGCCAAGCCCTCGGCCTCGCTGGCGAGCTCAACGCCGCCGCTGCTCGGTTCGAAGAGTTGTCGCGTCACGAACCGCCGCGCGCCGAGTGGTTCGACGCATGGGGCGAACTCGAGCGCGCGCGCGGCGACTCACGTGCCGCGATCGCACAGTTCACGCGCGCCCTCGAGATCGACGCGGATCATCACCCCGCACGCTTGCATCGCGCATCGATCCTTGCCGACTACCCGGCGCTGCGCGCACAGGCGCTGGCCGACCTGCGTGAGATCCTCGTGCGGGATCCGACCTACGTCCGAGCGCGCGAGGCCCTGACCGCGCTCGAGGACCGACCGGCCGGCCCGTGAACGCTCGCGGCGGGAACGGACGGGTTCGGTCCGTCCGATGGAATGCGCCACGATGACGCGAACGGCCCGGCCAGAACGAGTCCTGGCCGGGCCGTCGATCGACTCACGTCGCGATTCTTACTTCTTCGCGTCCCCGCCGGTCGTGTCGGTCGTGGTCGTCGTCGTGCCTTGATTCCGACCCTTGCCGGTCACGTACTTGCCGGTCGCGGCGTCACGCTGCAGTCGCGGCATCTTGAGCTTGCGGTCGCGCACATGAGCGACACCGGGGGCCTTCATCTTGTCCTGCGCCATCAAGAAGTTCGACACCTTGACCTCGGCGGTCCACTGCGTGGTCTTGCCGTCCGGAGTCACCGACTTCACCGGATCACGCTTCACGAAGTGCGTGACTCCGTTCTTGTCCGTGTACTTCGTCAGCTCGGCCGACATCTCCTCGTCCGGAGCCGCGGCGGTCTCGCGCTTGTCCTCGGCGACGGTCACCGCCGGAGCAGCCTTCACGCCCGTCGTCGCCTTGACCGGCGCCGACTTGCCGAAGTCCTGGTTCAGGTAGAAGAGCCCGCCCGCCACGACGACCACGATGAGTCCACCGATGGTCCACACGCTGCTGCTGGCGCCACGTTCGGTCGCCTTCTGCGCCATCTTTGCCATAACGCGATGATCCTTCCAAAGGGTCGGGATGGGAGCTCTTGACCACCGAGGTTAGCCCGCACCCGAGCGAAGCTTCAAGGAGGCGTGTTTCGGCGCCACTCTGCCGTCGGCTTGAAACTGCTCGGACGGATCGATCGAGTCTGTCCGTCGTGGTTGTCGCGTTCTGTCGAAAAAAAGAGCCGGGTTTCGCCAGTGCACCGCCCACAGCCGGGGTGGCGGATCCGGGCTAGACTCCCGAGCGAGTTCGATCCCGCCCCCAACACCGCCCCGCGGACGTTCCATGTCGAGTCTTGCACGCGCTTTGTCCGGGTTGTTCGTCATCGCCGTCGTCGTCGCGGGTTGCGGCGAGGACGCCGCACCGACGTCGGCCGAGCCCGCCGCTGCGGCCCACGCGGAATCCCCCGCTCCGGCTGCTGCTCCCGCAGCGATGCCCGTCGCCGCCGAGGGCGCGAAGATCGCGTCCGACCGGACGTTCCTCGACCTCGGCGACATGCTGCTCGGCGCCGAGCGCACCGTGGCCTTCCCGATCCGCAACGACGGCACACAGCCGCTCGTGATCCGCCGCATCGAGACGACGTGTGGGTGCACGTTCGCGCGGATCCTCGACGCGAAGGGCGACGTGATCGAGAGCGCGACATCCGCGTCGTCGGGCACGGTCCATACGCTCACACCCGGTGCCGCCTGCTCCGTCGAACTCCACTTCGTGTCGGCCGGCCAGCCCGCCACGCGATTGCGGAAGCAGACGCGTGTGGTCACGAACGACCCGATCCAATCCGAGCTCGTGCTCGAGATCGAGGTCAACCTGATCAAGGCGTTCACGCTCGATCCGCAGTCGATCGTGTTCGGCGAGATCGTGCGCGGCAACACCGTCACGAAAACCGTCCACATCGTGCCCGACGAGACCATGGCCGCGGTCGAGTTGCTCGGGTTCGCGGACGTGCCGCCCTACGTGGAGCCGACGCTCGCTCGCGTCGGCGACCACTTCGAGGTCGCGCTGACGATTCGCGGCGATGCCCCGATCGGCTACTTGCAGCCGACGTTGCACCTGACGACTTCCGACGCCACGTTCCCGCGCATCCCGGTCCAATTCGCGATCACCGTCAAGTCGCCCGTGGTCATCGACACCGGAGATGCGAGCCAGCGCGAGATCCTCGACTTCGGACCGATCGCCGCCGGTTCCAAGCACGAGCGCACGATTCGCGTCGAGAACGGCGCTCGAGAAGCGGTGAATCTGGTCGAGGTCCGTGTCGATTCGAAACGAGCCGACAGCGTGAGTACCGCGATCGAGGTCGGCGTTCCCGGACGTTCGTACCGCGTCAAGGTCACGCTGGTCGCTCCGGCCGACGCGAAGTCCGTCCGCGGCAGCCTCGTGCTGAAGAGCGACAGCGCGCTCATGCCGGACAAGATCGTCCCGTTCCAAGCGTGGGTGACGAAACCCGCCGACGCGGCACCGGCTCCCGCCGGGGACGGGGACAAGTGATGACCGCAAACGACCGGCCTTGCCCATCCGTGACTTTTTGGCTGCCCGGTTGACGGAAATGCCCAGCGCACGTGTACATCCTTGGCTCCACGTGGGGACGGATCGTCGCCCGCCCCGCGCGCTCGAGCCGATGGCCCGAACCGAGATCGAAGGAGTGTCGAAGATGTCCCGTTCCCCGTCCGTGACTCGTGGCTTCATGAGCATCGCATTGATCGCGGCGTCGTACGGCTTCGCCGGCGGCGCAGCGGCTCAGGTCCCCGCGGTTCCACACCAACCGGTCCCCGGCCAGGGCGATCCGGCCAATCCCTACGCGGTCAACCCCGAGTCCTCGATCTACTCGCCCGAGCCGTCGGTGGACTTCGGCGAAATCCTGCAGGGCGAAGTGAAGCCACACACCTTCACGATCGGCAACCGCGGCAAGGACCCGATCGAAGTGCGCTCGGTGAACCCGACGTGCGGCTGCACGGTGGCGTTCCTGAAGACGAAGAGCGGCGATGTCATCGACCCGAAGAAGCTGCCTCTCGGCAAGGCACTGCACACTCTGGCGCCCGGAGACACGTGCGAAGTCTCGATCGAATTCAACTCGGCCGGACAGCCGACGCACCAGCTCGAGAAGATCATCATGGTCATCTCGTCGGACGACAAACAGCCGGCGTTGCGCCTGTCGCTGCGCGCGAACGTCGTGATGCCGCTCGCGCTCGAGCCGAACCTGCTGCAGTTCGGTGAACTGGTGAAGGGTGAGGAGAAGACCGTCAGCGCGACCGGCGTGTTGTCGCGGGTCGAGAACCTCGAGATCACCGGCTGGGAGCAGAAGCCCGAGTGGATCGACGTCAAGGTCGAGGCGATCACGATGCCGAACACGAACCAGAAGGCCCTGCGCTTCGACGTGACGATCAAGGGCACCGCGCCGCTCGGCTATCAGAGCGCGACGCTGGTCGCGAACACGAACGACGCGAAGCTGAAGTCGATTCGCGTGCCGATCTACGCCAACATCAAGTCGCAGGTGGTGTTCGACTCGGGCAGCGCGACGAACAAGGAGAAGCTCGACTTCCAGGTCATCAAGTTCGGCGAGGAGCGCACGCGCTCGTTGACGATCAAGAACCTGAACCCGGCCATTCCTTACGCGGTCACGGGCGTCGACGTCGAATCCGCGCACAAGGACAAGTTGAAGGTCGACGTCGTCACGATCACCGAAGGCGTCGAGTACCGCATCGACGTGACCACGGCGAAGGACCTCGACGCCAAGTACTTCCGCGGCAACCTCAAGATCAAGGCGAGCCACCCCGATACGCCGGAGAAGCTGATCACGCTGCTCGGCTGGGTCCGCAAGTGAGGTCATGAACGAGGCGAGCGCAGCTCCGCGTAAATCGTCGTGGAAGGTCGAGGCGGCCGTCGCCGGCTGTCTCGGCCTAGTCGTGTTGGCCGCGTGGTGGTTCTTCGTGCGCGAACCGAAGCGCTTCAACGTGGTGCTGATCTCGATCGACTCGCTGCGCTACGACCACGTCGGCTGCTACGGCTACGACAAGCCGACCACGCCCGCGATCGATGCGCTGGCCGCGCGCGGCGCGCGGTTCGAGACCGCACACTCGACGACGTCGTGGACGCTGCCGTCGCACATGGCGTTGATGACAGGGCTGCCGAACGACGTGCACGGCGTCGTCGTCGACTTCGCGGCGCTCGATCGCAAGCGCACCATGCTCGCGGAGGCGTTCCAGCGAGCGGGGTACGACACGGCCGGCGCGTACGGCGGCCTGTACCTCGATTCGCATTTCGGCTTCGATCGCGGCTTCCGCAGTTACGTGAACTGCGGCGTCCCGGTGACGCCGAACAACGCAGCCCAGGCCGAGCACGATTCCCACCGCGTCGTGACCGCACCGCGTACGACCGCGTTCGCCGAGGACTACCTGCGTACGCGGAACGCCGACAAGCCGTTCTTCCTGTTCTTGCACCACTGGGACGTGCACTTCGACTACATGGCGCCGAAGGAGTACGTCGATCGCTTCACGCAGGGCGGACGTGGTCGGATCGACGTGTCGAACTTCTACGTCAACCCCGCGATCCGCGCCGACATGGACCCCGAGTCGCTCGCGTACGTGAAGGGCTGCTACGACGCCGAGATCCGCTTCGTCGACGATCATCTGAGCCGGCTGTTCGCACAGATCGACGCACTCGGACTGACGGACGATACGTTCGTCGTCGTCACCGCCGATCACGGCGAGGAGTTCTTCGACCACGGCAGCAAGGGTCACCGGCTCAATCTGCATGAAGAGACCCTGCGCATCCCGCTCGTGTTCGCGGGACCAGGCATTCGCCCCAGCGTCATCGAGAACGGCGTGCGCCTGATCGACGTGATGCCGACGCTGCTCGACTTGTGCGGCCTACCGGCCGAACCGGACTGCATCGGCGAGTCGTTGGCCCCCCTACTGCGCGGCGAGGATCCGAGCGCATTGCGCGACCTGCCGATCATCGCCGAGCTCACCTACCTGCCGAAGGTCCGAAACGACGAGGGCGAGTGGGACACGGCCGATGCGTACGACAAGCACATCGCGACGTCGACCCAACGCTGGAAGCTGCTCGAAGTCCAAACGCGCGAGTACGACCTGCGTGACGCGCCGCTCGACTTCTCCGGTGCGGAGACGCAGCCTGCGCGCTTCGCGCTGTACGACCTCGGGACCGACCCCGCTGAGCGCCACGATCGCGCGACGACCGACTCGGACCGCCTGCAAGCGCTTCAGCGCCATCACGTCGAGGTGTTGGTGGACCATGCCCGTCGCGCGCAGCAGATCGAAACGACCGGCGGCGATCGGCAACCGCTGGCCATGTCCAAGGAGATGGAACGCATCGCGGCCGAGAACGGCTACCTAGGACCCGCGCCGTCGACGAAGAAGAAGCCGCGGAAGACGAAGCCCTCGGAGACGGATCCGGCGACGACGCCGAAAGACGACCAAGCTCCGAAGTCGGACAAGGACCCGGCCGACAAATGAGCGAGCGCGGCCGCCGCTGGGCTCGTCGCGGCGCGGCGCTCGCACTCGGCTGCGTGCTGGCGATCGCGTCGCTCGAGCTCGGCCTGCGCATCGCGTCACCGCTGCTCTCCGGCTTGCGCGGTGGCGGCACGGGCGCGAGAACGACGATCCTCTGCGTCGGCGACTCGCACACGTTCGGTCTCCACGTGTTACCGAGCTTCTCGTATCCCGCGCAACTGCAGCAACGCCTCGATCCGACGGCGACTTCGATCGGCGTCGTCAACTACGGCGTGCCCGGTCGCAATTCGGGCGCCTTGCTGGCACAGATTCCCGACTACCTCGAGCAGGTGCGACCCGCGGTCGTCCTCGTCCTCGTCGGGTTCAACGACTCGTGGAACTTCGAAGCGGCAGCGGGAGACGACGACGCCCCGCCGTGGTGGACGTCGCTCCGCGTCGTGCGCTTGTTGCGTTTGATCCGGCTGAACCTCGAGGGCGAGACGGATCGCGCCGCAGCGCCACGCGTGTTCGAGCGTGACGACAAGGTCCGCGTCGAAGAAGGCGGCGTCGAACGCGTCGTCGCGACCTCGACGCCGGGCCTCGAACCGCTTCGCGGCGAAGCGCTGCGTGCGCGGGTCGCGCGCAACGTCGAACACATCGTCGCGCGCGTGCGCGACCACGGCGCCATTCCCGTCCTGCTGACGTACGCAACCGAGCACGGTGAATTGTTCGTCGAGCTGAACGCGAACGCCCGTGAGTCGGCGCATCGCCTCGACGTCGCGTTGGTCGAGGTCGCAGAACCGATGCGCGCCGCGATCGCGGCCGAGGGCTACGCGAACCTGTTCTTCACGCAGGACGACCATCCGACCGCGCGCGGCTACGAGCACGTCGCCCGCATCGTCGCGGAGGAACTCGCGCGCCGGCGTCTGGTCGCTCCGCTCACGGCGCCCGGGGTCGACGCGCCACCCGCGAAGCCCGTGTTCCTCGAACTCGGAGCCGAGGCGGCGGCGAACTCGATCGCGTTGCGCGTGCGCGGCGGCGCGAACACGGATTTCCAAATCGTGTTGTCGCCGCGCTCGGATCCACCGCTCGAACTGCCCGGCTTCCGCGTTCCGCTCGGCGCCGATCCGCTGCTGTTCAGTTCATTGGAACTGTTGAACCTGCGCGGTCGCACCGACGCGAGCGGCACGGCCGACGTGAGCATCGAGCGGACTCGGATCGGCGACGCGGCGAATCATCGCCTGTTCGCGGTCGTCGCCACGTTCGAGCCGGGTCGCGCGCCCATGGTCAGCGAGCGCCTCGTCATCGACCCGTGAACGCGCGGCGAACGCCGTGAGTCCTTTCGACCGACTCGATCCGGACGCCATCAACTGCCGGCGACGAACCGCTTCGCCAGCGCCGCTTCGTGCGCCTTGAACGCATCGGCGACGTGCTCCCAATCCACGTCCATGACCTTGAACTCGCTCGGCATCTTCACGCTCGACGGCGCTTCGATCCCAGGCCGCAGCGGAATCTGGACCGAGCTGCTGCGGGCGAGCGTCGTTTCGACCCACTCCGACAACAGGAACTCCATCAAGCGCTCGGCTTGCGCGCGGTGCGGGGCGCCTTTCACGATCGAGACCGTGTTCGGGATCAAGAGCGTTCCGAGTCCGGCCGGCCCGTTGTCCGGATACACGGCCGCGACCGGATACGAGCCGAGCTTGGCCTCGTTGAAGTCGTCGGTGTCGGTGAATCCGAACGCGGCCTTCCCCTCGCGCACCACGCGCATCGACGCCGCGTTCCCCGCGGTGAAGATCACCTCGTTCGCGAACAGCCCGTCGATGTAGTTCCAGGTGCCTTCCTCGCCGAGCCGCGTGAACCACGCAGCGGCGTGCGTCAGCGTGGTGCCGGCCACGGGCTTCGCCAGCGCGGCCTTGCCCTTCCACTTCGGATCGAGGAGGTCGCGGTACGACGTCGGCCAATCCTTCGGATCGGGCAGCAGTTGCGTGTTCACGATCAGCACGCGCGCGCGCGCGGCGAACCCGAACCACTGGCCGTCCTCGTCGACGAACGTGGCCGGCATGCCTTCGGCGGCCATCGGTCGGAACGTGTCCAAGAGCCCCTGCTGCTTCAGCGCGATCGTGTTCAGGATCTCGTTGTTCCAGAACACGTCGCAGCGCGGCCGACTCGCCTCCTCCTCGAGCGCGCGGCGCAGCCCGATCGACTTGGTCGCTTCGGCGTCGTACTGCGCCCTGACGCGGATCCCCGTGCGCTTCTCGAACTCCTTCAGGATCGGCTCGGAGTAGTTGCGGTCGAGCGCGCAGTAGACGACGACTTCCTGCGAGTCACTGCACGCGCCACTGGCACCGAGCAGGAACATCAGCGACGCACGCAGCACCCACTGGAAACGCATGGACGAACCCTCGGCAGAGTTTGGATCAGGGACCGAGCTCGGTACGCAACTGTTCGGCCAACGCGGTCAATTTCGCGCGGTCGACGACATCGCTGCCGGGCGGTGCGGCCAGGGCGGCGTCGATGCGCTCCAGCGCCTTGGCGGGATCGCGTTGCGCCCCAGCGACCGCGAACGCCCGGCCGAGCAGAGCATTGGCGTACGCGCCGTGCGTCGCACTCGACGCTGCTCTCTCGAGGAATGCCTGCGACAGGTTCAGGTCCGCCCGTTCCTTGGTCTCGATGTAGCGCGAGCAGCGAGCCGCGGCCGCGTAGAACTCGGCCTCCTCGCGGATCTCCGGGTCGGTGGCCAACTGCAGCACGCGATCGAGCGGGAGCTCGGCGTCCGTGTAGCGACCGCGCCGGACGAGGGCGGCGCCCTGGACGAGCAGTAACGCGGGCTCGTCGGGGAACTCGTCGAGACCGGCGCGCGCGGCCTTCAGCGCCTCGGCGCCATCCGGAGACGCTCGCAGGGCCTCTCGAGCGGCCGTGACCGCAGTATCACGACGGTCGGCGCGGTCTCCGGCGTCGAGCCAGGCACGATTGCCGAACCACCTATCAACGGCCAACACGACCACGACGACGAAGGCGACTGGGAGATTCCACTTCATCGCGGCACTCTAGCAGCCCGCGGATTCCGACTGCGTCCACCTCATTCGTGCGGCTTCGCCGTCTCACCGTTGGACGCAGTTGGGGAGGCCCATGCAATGGCACAAGGCGGCCATGGCGGCCCTTCGACCAGAGTTGCGAACGGAAGAGACAGCGAGTCGGGTCGCCTTCGTTCAGAACTGCATGGACACCGACTGCGATCCAGGCGACTGGTGCCTGCCCTCATCGGGCGGGGAACCCGCCGCGTGAGGCACCGACCTGGCTTCGAGGATTCGCCCGCAGATGTTGCAGATGAGCCGGATCTCCAGAGTCCCAGAGGGCTCGTAGATCTGCTCTTCGCGGACATCCAGGATGCTGCAATGACAGGACTTCATCACTCCCCCCGCGTCGCAAAAGGCACATGCGCGCGTCCCTCGCGGGACACGAGCGCGTACCACCCAGCCATGGAAAGCCCGCAAGGACCGGCTCCTCGCGAGTCTTTCTCCTTCCCGGTTGCGCCCGATCCCGTGCTTCGCGTTACTTCTTTCCGAGTGTCTTCCGATTGCGGTACGCGAAGTAGAGGAGCGAGTTGACGTCCTCGATGCTCTTCTCCACGAGACGAGCCCGACTTTCGTATTGTTCGCCGAATTTCACATATTCGTCGCGAGCGGCTTCGAGCTTCTGGATCGCCTCGTCGATCTTGGCGCCGGTCTGCTCGAACGGGATCTTCTTCTCGCGCAGGTCGTTGAGGATCGCGGTTCCCTCGGCCTTCAGCTTGTCCCCCGCGTCGATCAACGTGCGGTCGTAGGTCGGTTTCGCCGGCTCGACTTTGCCTTCTTTCTTCGCCTTCAGCGCTTGGATCACGCGCTCCGCCTCCGCCGCTGCGTCGGCATCGACAGGAGCTTCCTCGACCGGGGTCGGCGGGGCCGGCTTCGGCAGCGAGACGGGTGGCGCCGAATGGTTGGCCGAAGTCGCGTCGGTCGTGCCACGCGGCGCGTTCGCGTACTCGTCGACGGCCTTGTCCCCGCCCATGACATAGAGCACCGCGCCGATCGCAGCGACCGCGATGGGCCCGAGGATCAACGGGATCCGGGTCTTCTTCGGCGCCGGCTCTCGAGCGGGTCGCCGCCGTGGCGATCCACTCGCGTCCCCAGTCGGGTTCGACACGGCAGCGCTCGCAGCCGGGGTTCCGACGTTTGCGCTCGGGCCCGATGCTGCTGCGACCGCGGCGGGCGCTGGGCTGGCCTCGGGCTTGCGCACGGCAGCCCGAGTCGGGGCCACCGCGACCGGTGCCGGCTTCGCGACCGGGGCATCGGCGAGATCGCGGGCCCAACCGATCCGCTCGAGCAATTCGCGACTCGCCGCCGCCGTCGGATTCTTCGACGCCAGATCGAACACCAAGCGCAAGGCCTGAGCCGTCGCCGGCGACGCCAGCATCTGCACGCTCTCGGGCACGATGCCGACACCCGCGGCGAGTTCGGGCCGCGCGCCGCTGATCCATTGGCAAGCGAACTGCGCGAGCGCCGACAGGTCGCGAGCGACCAGCGGCAGAGTCGCGTACGAATCGGACTCCGACTCGGGCCGCCCCACGCTGCGCCCGACCGCGGGCAGAGACTCGGGCGCGACGACCGGCGGCAGCACATACGGATCGCCGGAAGCGTCGCGGACGAGGGCTGCCTCCGCCAACAGCGCACCGTGGGCCAAGCCGCGCGCATGCAACCGCGCGACCGCCTCCGCCAACGTGCGCAACACGGGAAGAGTCGCCAACTCGCCGACGCCGAAGGTGCGCCACAGCGACTCACCCGGCTCGACCCCGATCACGAACCCGGCGCCGCCGTCGTGCTGGACGATGTCGAGCAGCGGCGCGACGCCTCGGACCGACGTCCCGACGAATCGCCGCGCAGTGGTCAGGACGTCACCGGAAGCGGCCGCGTCGAGACCATCGAGCAGCACCAAGTGGCGCGCGTCTCGGCCTCCGAGGCGGAAGCGCCGCACGAAGCGATCCCGCCCCATTTCGGCCAAGATCTCGAGACCAGCAATGGCGGGCGGCGAGGTCATCGCAGGTGCACTCCGAGCGCGGACGACGGAAGCCGGGAGAGTACCCCACGGGCATCCGCGGGCTCCAGCGGCGCGAGCAAGAAGTCACATCGTCGACACCGATTGGGTTCGACCGACGACCGCGCCGTGCGTTCCCGGCCGCGCGGATATAGTCCCGCCGGCCCGCCGATCCATGCGCGTTCGCTTGGGTTCGTCCCGGCCCTGGAGCGCGGTGATGCAGACCGGTTCGTTGTTCCCCGACGACAAGCGCACGGATCCGCGAGCGGCCCGTCCAGGGCGCGCCCGCAAGGGTCGGGTGTTCCTGATCGACGGCACTGCGCTCGCGTACCGCAGCCACTTCGCGCTCATCAGCGCTCCGCTGCTGACGTCGAAGGGCCAGAACATCTCCGGCCTGTTCCTGTTCGCGCAGACGTTGTTCCGGCTGATCGAGAAGGAGCATCCGGACTTCATCGCGTGCGCGTTCGACCTGCCGGGCAAGACGTTCCGGCACGAGCGCTACGCCGACTACAAGGCGACGCGGGACAAGACCCCGGACGAGTTGATCGCATTGTTTCCTGCGATCAAGCAACTGGTGCAAGGCTTCCAGATCCCCGTACTCGAGTTGCCCGGCTACGAAGCCGACGACGTCATCGCGACCGTGGCACGCCAAGCCGAGAACGCCGGCCACGAAGTCTTCATCGTCACCGGCGACAAGGACTTCTTGCAGATCGTGTCGGACCGGATCCGCCTCTACAACATCCTGCGCCCCGACAAGGACGTGGAGATCCAAGGTCCCGAAGCCGCACGCGCGAAGTTCGGAGTCGGTCCCGATCAGGTCATCGACGTGCTCGCGCTCATGGGCGACGCGTCCGACAACGTGCCCGGCGTCGACGGCATCGGGCCCAAGACCGCGACCGAGCTGATCACGCGTTTCGGCAGCGTGAAGGGTGTCTACGACCACCTCGATCAAATCGATCGCGCGGCGCTGCGCGGCAAGCTCGAGAAGGACCGCGACCTGGCCTTCCTCTCGCTCGAACTGGTCACGTTCGACCTCGAGACTCCGGTGCGCTTCGACGAGGCCAGCTACAAGGCGACGCGCCCCGATCCCTCCGCTTTGGCGCCGCTGTTCCGCACGTTCGAGATGGACTCGTTGATGAAGCGGGTCAGCGTCGATCAGGCGCACGACGAGCACACCTATCACGTCGTCCGTGACGCCGCTCGGTACGCGGACCTGTTGGCGCGCATGCGCAACGCCGACGCCTTCGCGATCGACACCGAGACCACTGCGATCGACCCGCTGCGGGCGCGACTGGTCGGGATCTCGATCGCGTTCGGACCGCGCGAAGCGTGGTACGTCCCGGTGAACCTGGATCCTCCGCTGTTCCCGGGCGAACGCGACCTCGATCGCGTCGCCCGCGATTTCGCGCCGATCCTGGCCGACCCGCAACGCAAGAAGCACGGGCAGAACGTGAAGTACGACCTGCTGGTCCTGCGCCGGCATGGCATGCCGATGGCCGGCATCGACTTCGACACGATGCTCGCGAGCTACTGCGTATCGCCGGGCGAGCTGCAGCACAACCTCGACCACCTCGCGCTCAAGTACCTGAACTTCCAGAAGGTGAAGACCAGCGAACTGATCGGGACCGGCGCGAAGCAGATCACGATGGACCTGGTCGACGTCGACAAGGTCGGGAACTACGCCTGCGAAGATGTGGACGTCGTCAACCGACTGATGCCCGTCTTGGCGGACGAGTTGGCGCGCGCACAGGTCGAACCGCTGTTCAAGGACGTCGAGATGCCGTTGCTCGAAGTCCTCGCGGACGTCGAGGAACACGGGGTCACGCTCGATCTACCGCTGTTGCGCCACCTCTCCGACGATTTCGAGCAACGCCTGAGAGCGCTGACGCACGAGATCCACGCGATCGCCGGCGAGCCGTTCAACATCAACTCGCCGATCCAGCTCGGCAAGATCCTGTTCGAGAAGATCGAGGTCCAGAAGTCCGAGGGCGCGAAGCGTCCGAAGCGCACGAAGACCGGTTGGTCGACCGATGCCGCGGTCCTCGAAGGTCTGAAGCACCACCCGCTACCGGCGAAGATCCTCGAGTACCGCGCGCTGCAGAAGCTGAAGTCGACCTACATCGACGCGCTCCCGGCCCTCGTGCATCCGGAGAGCGGTCGCGTCCACACGTCGTTCAACCAAGCGGTCGCGGCCACGGGTCGCTTGTCGAGCAGCGACCCGAACCTCCAGAACATCCCGATCCGCACCGAGGAAGGGCAGAAGATCCGCCGCGCCTTCATCCCGGGCATCGACGACGGCGTGCTGCTGTCGGCCGACTACTCGCAGGTGGAATTGCGTCTGCTCGCGCACCTGTCGAAGGACGAGAACCTGGTCCGCGCGTTCCGCGAAGGCGCGGACATCCATCGCTGGACCGCGGGACTGATCTTCGGCATGAAGCCGCAAGACGTACCTGCCGAGTTGCGAGCACGTGCCAAGACGATCAACTTCGGCGTGATCTACGGCATGGGCGCACAGCGGCTCGCGGCCGAGACCGACATGAGCGTCGCCGAGGCCGCCAAGTTCATCGAGGCGTACTTCACGACGTTCTCCGGCGTGAAGGCCTACCTCGACGGCACGCTCGAAACCGCGCGCAAGCTCGGCTACGTCACCACGCTGCTCGGTCGGCGCCGGTACATCGCCGAACTCGATTCGGAGCATCCGCGCGTCGCTGCAGCGGCACGCAACGTCGCGATCAACACGCCGATCCAGGGCACCGCGGCCGACCTGATCAAGGTCGCGATGATCCGCATCCATCGCGAACTCGCCGCGGCGAAGTCGTCCGCGCGCATGATCTTGCAAGTCCACGACGAACTGGTGTTCGAGCTGAAGCGACGCGACGTCGAACCCGTCACGCGCCTCGTGCGCCACACGATGGAGAACGCGCTGCAGCTCGACGTCCCGCTCGTCGTCGACATCGGCGTCGGCCGGAACTGGCTCGAAGCGCATTGATCCGGGAGGACGTCGATCCGTCGGATCGGTCCGCGTGCCGTGCTCGCGATCCGCACTACTCCGCGTACGCGACGCGACCGCCGACGAACGTCTTCACGACGCGCGCGGGCAGCGTGTATCCGACGTACGGGGACAACTTCGCTTTCGACCGGAACTCCTCGCTGCGAGGCGTCCACGGCGTGCGGTCGTCGACGAGCACGAGGTCGGCATCGAACCCGCGCGCGATCGACCCCTTGTTCGCGATGCCGAACAAGCGGGCCGGCGCGCGGCATGCGCGCTCCACCACTTGATCGAGACCGAGGACGCCGTCGGCGACGAGCTTCAGCAACACCGGCAGGAACACGTCGACCGACGAGATGCCGGACGGGTTGTCGTTGAACGCCGCGCTCTTCTCGCCCGGCAGATGCGGAGCGTGATCGGTCTCGAGGACGTCGAGCGTTCCGTCGCGGACGCCTTCGCGCAGTCGATCGCGATCGATCGCGCCCTTGATCGACGGATTTACTTTCAACAGGCCACCGACGCGCGCGACGTCGTCGTCGGTGAACAGCAAGTAGTGCGGGCAGGTCGCTCCCGTGACCGGGAGGCCTTTGGCCTTGGCATCGGCCAGGCGGTCGACCGAACCCGCGGCCGACAGGTGGAAGACATGCGTACGCGCACCGGTCTCTTCACACAGCCGCAGCGCGCGCTCGACCGCGAGGACCTCCGCGGCCGGCGACCGCGCTCGACTCCAACCGCGCGGACCGTCGGTGGAGAACTGGGCCAAGCCCTTCTCGATCGTCGCCTTGTCTTCGGCATGCACGACCACGGGCCGTCCCGCGCGCGCGGCTTCGCGATACAAGGCGCGCAGCATCTCGTCGGAATCGACGCCGGCATCCCCGTGCGACGGCGCCAGGAAGATCTTGAAGCCGAGCACGAAGTCGGCCATTTCGCCGAGCTTGCCGAGCGATGCCACCGTCGCGCTGCCGTAGATGCCGACGTTCACGCGTGACTTCGGCCGAACCAGCGCGAGTTTCGCTTCGACGGCCGCGCGGCTCGTCATCAGCGGCGCGTTGTTCTGGATTTCCACGATCGTCGTCACGCCGCCGTGCGCAGCCGCCTGCGATCCGGTCGCGAAGTCTTCCTTGTCCTCGCGGCCCGGCTCGCGGAAGTGGACGTGATCGTCGACGAGGCCCGGCAACAGCATGAGACCGGAAGCGTCGATCTCGGCGCTACCGCCACCCACCGCGGCTCCGACGTCGACGATTTCACCGGCTTCGATCGCGACGTCGGCGACGCGAGTTCCCGAGTCGGACCAGACGCGCGCACCACGAATGACGAGATCGACCATGCTTCACCGTGTCCGACGTTCGTGCCCTGACTCGAGACCGCTCGCGCCTCAGCGCGCTTTGATCACGACGAGCGTGACGTCGTCGTCCTGATCCGTGTTGCCCGTGAATTGGATCACGTCGTCGTGGATCGCGCGGATCACGGCCGTGGCACCGCCGTCGCGGCTGCGCAGGATCGACTGCGCCAAGCGTTCGCGGCCGAACACGACGTCGCCTTGGCGAGCTTCGAGGATGCCGTCCGTGATCAACACGAGCACGTCGCCGGAGTTCATCTGGACCGGCTCCGACACGTCGTAGGGCATGCCCTCTTCGATGCCGAGCGCGAGCCCGTCGCCGGGCAGTGTCTCGATGGCGCCGTCGGCGCGCAGCAACAGCGGTGCCGTGTGCCCCGCGTTCGCGAAGCGGAGCACGCGCTCGCGGTCGTCGAGTTCGATCAACTGCAACGACATGAAGATCGCGCCGTCCGAGTCGCGCGCAAACTGATCGTTCATGCGCCCGAGCACTTCGTCGAGGCGGAACGCACCGCGCACGGCCGAGCGCAGCAGCGCCCGCGCCGACGACATCAGCAGCGCAGGGCCGAGCCCGTGACCCGAGACGTCGCCGATCGCGACCAACAGGTCCCGTTCGGCGACCGGGATGAAGTCGTAGTAGTCACCGAGCGCTTCTTCGGCCGGAATCGCGCGACCCGCGACGTCGAACGAGGTCAGCCCCTTCGGATCGCGCGGCAGCAGGCCTTCCTGGATGTGGCGCGCGATCTTCATCTGCTCTTTCATGCGTTCGGCGGCGATCGCTTCTTGCACGAGGCGAGCGTTCTCGACGCCGATCGACAGCGCGCCTGCGAGCGCGTCGAAGAAGCGCAGGTCGGCCGCCGTGAACTCGCGCTGATTGGCGCGCGAATCGACGTAGATCAGACCGAGTCGACGCTCCTTCACGCGCAGCGTCACGCACATCACGGCGCGCAGCTTCATGTCGACGATCGAGCGCGACAGGTCGACCGCGCCTTCGTGGCTCGAGACCTTCCAGCACATCGGCGTGCCTTCGGTCGCCACCTTGCGCGTCACGGTCGTCGAGTATTGGACCGGCAGCGGCAAGTCGCGCCCGGTCTTGTCGCGCGCCACCTGGATCACGAGCTTCTCCGGATCGCCGTCCCCGAACAGGAACAGGATGCCGCGCTCGGCGCCCACGGCCGCGATCGCCTTGTCGACGATCGACACGAGCAGGCGCTGGTGGTCGACCGTGGAGATCAGCTCCGCGATGCCGTCCACGAGCACGTGGACCTGATCCGCCGTCAGGCGGTCGTCGGCCGGCGCGGGGACTGGTGCCTTCGGTTCGTCCTTGCCGCTCTTGAACCAACCCATCCGGTCTCGATCCCATCAGGTCGTGCAGGTCGTGGAGGACGACGCGTGCGCCCGCGCGAAGCGCCGGACTCTAGCAACCGACCGGGCAACTGCGTCCGCAATCATGCGCGCGACGGATCGAGCGGCGCGGCCGTCACGGGGCACGGCCGCACGGGGGGCGCCGCAACCGCTCTGGTTTGCTCCCCGGCGCTTGCGCTCGCCCTCGTTCTCCCATACAAAACGCCCTCCCCGAACTCCGAGGCATGCCATGAAGATCGACCGTTCCATCAACGACGACGTCGCCGTCCTGACCCTGCACGGCGAGTTCGACTCGTTCTCGGTGAGTGGCTTCCTCGAGGAGATCGAAGCCCTGGTCAACAACGGCGTGAAGGGTGTCGTCCTCGACATGCTCGCCGTCCGCTTCATCATGTCGACCGCGATCGGCGCGATCGTGAAGGCGCGCAAGCGCTGCAAGGAAGTCGGTGGCGACCTCGCGGTGTCGCGACCGTCGCCGTTCGTGCGCGACGTGTTCGATTCGCTCGGCATCTCGAAGGTCATCCGGATGTTCGACGAGAACAACAACGCGGTCGCGGAACTCGGTCGCGCGGATGCTGGGGACAACCTGTTGTCGGGCAACGGCGTGCTGGTGAAGTTCGTCGAGCAGTTCCGCCAGAACGCCTTCGGCAAGCCGATCGTCGGACGCATGCTCACGCTGCGCGAAGACGGCATGATCTTCCAGGCCAACGCCGCGGCCACGTACTTCCCGAGCGGCACCGCGCTGCACCTGAAGTTCCGCGTGCCGCTCGCGCGCAAGTCCTACTACTTCGAAGTCCAGGCGAACGTGGTCGAAGCCACGCCGAACGCCGAGGGTTGCGCCATCGACACGCGGTATTCGAAGGCGATCAACGCCGACGATCTCACGGCGATCCGCCAGTTCCTCGCGGACCTCGAGTTCCTGCGCGCGGAAGTGAAGAAGGGCGCGGGTTGATCCGAGGATCACGGCCCGACTAGCCGAGCGCCGACGCGTTCGTCGTGCGCTCGCGCGAACGAGGTCAACCTCGCGCGGCGACGGCGACGATCACGACGCGCGCGCCGGCAGCGAGCAGCACGGCGGCCGCGGCCTGCGCCGTGGCTCCCGAGGTCATCACGTCGTCGACGAGCAGGACGCGACGACCCCGCACGCGGAACGCGAGCCATCCCGCGACGAAACTCGTGCGCACGTTCCGCACTCGCTCGGCGCGGCGTAGCGTCGCCTGCCTTCGTGTGGCGCGCGCGCGCCGCAGAGCGAGGCGCACGCACGGCTTCTGCAGGCGCCGAGCCACGGCCACGGCGAGTCGTTCGGCTTGATCGAAGCCTCGAACCAAGCGCCGCAGCGGATGCAGCGGGATGGGCACGACGACGTCGATGCGCCGATCGGTGCGCCGCGCCAAGATCGCGTCGGCGAGGCGATCGGCGAGGACCTCCACGCCCTCGGCACGCCGACCGAACTTGATCGCGAGCACGATCGAACGCACCGGTCCTCGATAGCGCAACGCAGCGACGGCGCCGCGGAACGCGAACACCACGTCGCGGCAGGTGCGACACGACGCGCGCGTGCGGCGAGCAGCGTCGATCTCGCTGGCGCAACGCGCACACCGCTGCGCGTTGCGCTGTTCGACGACGACGCGACAGCGACCGCACACGAGCGACTCGGTGCCGACCAAGTCCGACTCGCAACCGAGGCAATGGCGCGGGAAGAACAGGTCGAGCGTCGAACACAACCACGCGCGCAACCGAACGATCGGGCCCATGCCTGGCCGAACGCGCGCACGAACCGCGAGTCACCGCAGAATCACGAGGGATTGCCGCCCCGGCCGGTGGAAAGACCGCGCGACGGCTTCAGCGCGCGCTCAACCCCAAGATCCGCAGCAAGGCCTCGGCTCCCGCCGCGGTGGCCTTGCCCGGATGGAAGAAGATGTCCTGCGCCAACGCGCGCCGCGTCTCGGCGCGCATGTCCGGGTGCGCGAGCGAGCGTTCGACGGCCGCGACGCATTCGGCCGCGTTGCCCGCGCTCTCACCGGCGCGCTGCCCCCACGTATCGAGATCCATGTGGCGATAGCGCCCGCGCAGCTTCTCCTCGTCGGGCACGCGCAGGTACACGAGCGGCCGATCGAGCAGCGCGAACTCGTTCGCGATCGACGACACGTCGGAGATCAACAGGTCCGACGCGAACATCGCCGGCACCGCGTCGTAATTGCGTACGACGCGGACGTTCTCGCGCGCTTCGTGCGGCGCGAGCTTCGCGTTCCAATCGGTCACGTTGAAGCGCGGGTCGAAGAACTTGTCGTGCAACTTGATCAACAAGTTCCACCCGCCGCGCGCGAGACCGTCGAGCAAGGCGTCGCCGTACTCGTCGAGCGGGCTCGGCTTCATCCATGTCGGCGCAAGCATCACGGTCTTGCGGGCCGGATCGAGCCGCAGTTCGCGCGCGATCGCCGCGCGGTCCAGGCTGCCATCGAGCAGGCGGTCGGTCTTCGGCATCCCGACGCGATGCAAGCCTGGGTCGTCCGATCGCACGTAGCCGTTGCCGACCAACGCACGCTCCATGTACGGACCGATCACGAACCAATGCTGGAACCGCTTCATCTTCGGCGCGACCGCGCCATTGCGGACCGACGCGCCGTGGAACAACTGCAGCTTCGGCACACGCGATGCCGGCAACAGGGGGTTCTCGTACGGCGCCCAAATCTCGTAGTCGGCCGTGACGAGCAAGTCGAACCGATGCATCGCCGACCAACCGCGACGGATCGGCCTCACGCCCTCGAGGCCGAGCAGATCGGCCATGCCCTTCGATCCGACGTTGCCTTGCAGCTTGCCGGCGAAGTAGAGCTCGATGCGGTCGTCCTGCGCGAGCTCACGCAGCAACGGCTTGAAGATCGCCAGCTTGACCGGCGACTCGGCGTAAAACAGCAGCTTCTTCGCGCCGGGACGGCCGAGCGGGATCGCGGGGAGAGGCACGGTGATCGCGGCGCGTCAGCCGCCGATGCGCGGCGGCGTGGCCGGATGCGGGGCGACGAGTTGGGTGGCGTCGCGACGCAGGCTCGCCGCACGCACGCGGATCTGCTGGGTCTCGCGCTCCGACGGCGGCGCCGCGGCCTCGATGTCGAGGAACTTGTGCAGGCGCTTCAGGTAGTCCGCGATCGAGTCTTCCTTCTGCTGGACGACGCCGAGCACGTCACCGACTTCCTTGGCGACCTGGGCGTCCTGGGCCAGCCGCTCCGGGTACTGGCGGAAGAAGTCGGTCAACAGGCGGCGGAAGGTCCACTTGGTCCAGAGGATCTGGAACACCTTCAGGACCAGCGTGACGACCAGCATCGACAGGATCAGCACGCCCGCGATCGTCAGCACATTCGGGTCGCCGAGCCATTGGTCGCGGTCGAGCAGTTCGTTCGAGAGGTGGTAGGCGATCTGCAGCAGGTAGCCGGACACCAGGAACACGAAGCCGACCATCAACTGGACTTGGGCTAGCACGTGGTCGCGGATGTCGCGCAGCGGTCGCTTCTTGTCGATCCCGAAATAGTCCTGGAGAAAGCGCTTCGGCTTCTTGAAGACGAGGCTGTTCAGGATGAAGAAGACACCGACGATGTTCAGGGTCAGGCCGACCACCTGGGGGTCGAACTTCACATCTTCGATCATCCTCGGGACCTTTCCGGCAGGGGAGTCCCCTGCGAAATCGACCGGCGCGCGGAGTCTACGCCCTCGCCCCCCGCAAGCTCAAGCTTTGCGGCCGGCCTTGCGAGGTCCAGAGCCCAGCGTTAGGGTGCCGCGCTTCGTCCCGATTCGCTCTACACCGTTGTCTTCCATGGCCTTCGGGCCGCGAAAGCACAGGACTTCCCGATGGATCGAGCCACCGTCGACAAGGTTGCGCGCCTCGCCCGACTCGAGCTCACGGACGCTCAGCGCGACCAGTACGCGGTCCAACTGTCCGCGATCCTGGCGCACTTCGAGAGCCTGCGCGCCCTCGACACGACCGGCATCGAACCGTCGGTCTACGCCGTCGATCTCACCGGTCGCCCGCGTCCGGACGAGCCCGGAGCGACCGCAGGTCACGACGCCCTGATCGCGAATGCCACGGCCCACCGCGAAGGCTTCTTCGTCGTCCCCCGGGTGATCGAATGAGCAGCCCCGCCTTCCGTTCCGCGGCCGACATTCGTCATGCCGTCGCCACCGGGGCGACCTCCGCGACCGCGATTCTCGAAGAGACCCTGGCCCGCGTCGATCGCCTCGAGCCGAAGCTCGCGGCGTTTCTGTCTCTCGACCGAGCCGCCGCCCGGCGCCAGGCCCACGCGGTCGACGCGCGCGTGGCCGCCGGCGATCGATCCGGTGCGTTGCTCGGCGTCCCCGTCGCCCTGAAGGACAACCTCTGCCTGACCGGTCAGCCCGTGACCTGCGGGTCGAAGATCCTCGAGGGCTACGTCGCACCGTACGACGCGCACGTCGTCGAACGATTGGCGCAGGCCGGTGCCGTATTCGTCGGCAAGACCAACCTCGACGAATTCGCGATGGGGAGTTCGTGCGAGAACTCCGCGTATCAGAAGACACGCAATCCCTGGAACCTCGATTGCGTGCCGGGCGGATCGTCGGGCGGTTCGGCCGCCGTCGTCGCCGCGGGCATCGTCCCACTGTCGCTCGGATCCGACACCGGCGGCTCGATCCGCCAGCCGGCGGCGTTGTGCGGAGTGGTCGGCTTCAAGCCGACCTACGGCCGCGTCTCGCGTTACGGCCTGGTCGCGTTCGCGTCGTCGCTCGATCAGATCGGGCCGTTCTCGGCGTGCGTCGACGACGCCGCAGCCGCATTCGCCGCGATGGCCGGACACGATCCGCGCGACTCCACCACCGTCGACGCTCCGGTTCCCGCCGCTGAGGATTGCCGACGCTCCGACCTCTCGGGCATCCGCGTCGGAGTGCATCGCGAATACGTCGACGAGATCCCGGACGCTCAAGTGCGAGCGTTGGTCCAGCGCGGACTCGACTGGATGAAGGACGCCGGCGCGACGCTCGTGCGCATCGACGACATCGATCTGCTCGGGCGTTACGCGTTGCCGACGTACTACCTCGTGGCCACGTCCGAAGCGTCGTCGAACCTCGCCCGCTTCGACGGCATGCGCTACGGCAAGCGCGCCGCGGCCGAAGGCTTGGCCGAGGCCTACAGCAAGACGCGCGGTGACCGCTTCGGCGCCGAGGTCTCGCGCCGCATCCTGCTCGGCACGTTCGCGCTGTCGTCGGGCTACTACGACGCCTACTACATGAAGGCGTTGCAGGTCCGAAGGCTGTATCGCCAGGCCTTCGCGAAGGCGTTCGAACGCTGCGACGTGATCGCCGGCGGGACGTCGCCGATCCCAGCGTTCCCGATCGGACAGAAGGCTGCCGATCCGCTGACGATGTATGCCTGCGACGTGCTGACGATCCCGGCATCGCTGGCGGGACTGCCGACGATCTCGCTGCCGTGCGGCTTCACCGAGTCGCGCCTGCCGGTCGGTTTCCAGATCCTCGGACCACCGCTCGAGGACGCGCGCGTGCTCGGCGTGGCCCACGTGTTCGAGACGAAGAGCGGCGCCCGCGGTCAGCTCGCGCCGCTCGCGGAGGTGTCCGCGTGACTGCGTACGATCCGACCTTCGAACCGGTCATCGGCCTCGAAGTCCACGTCCAGCTCGCGACGCGCACGAAGCTGTTCTGCGGCTGCGCGAACGCGTACGGCGCAGAAGCCAACACGCAGATCTGCCAGGTCTGCACCGGGCAGCCCGGCGTGCTGCCGGTGCTGAACGAGCAAGCCCTGCGACTCGCGATCCGAGCCGGACTCGCGCTGCACTGCTCGGTGCCCGAGAAGACCAAGTTCGACCGCAAGAACTACTTCTATCCCGACCTGCCGAAGGGTTATCAGATCTCGCAGTTCGACCAGCCGTTGAACGTCGGCGGCGGACTCGAGATCCTCGGCGACGACGGCGCACTGCGCACGATCTCGATCGTGCGAGCCCATCTCGAGGAGGACGCCGGCAAGACGATCCATCCCGACGGCATGGGCTTCTCGCTTGTCGACCTCAATCGTTCGTCGATCCCGTTGCTCGAGATCGTGTCGGGTCCGGACCTGCGTTCCGCGGCCGAAGCGCATCGCTACCTCGATCGCCTGAAGAACGTGCTGCGTTACGCGCGCGCGTCCGAATGCGACATGGAGAAGGGCTCGCTGCGCTGCGACGTCAACGTCTCCGTGCGACGCAAGGGCGACCCGAAGTTCGGCACGCGCGTCGAGGTCAAGAACGTCAACTCGTTCAAGAACGTCGAGCGCGCGATCGAGTTCGAGATCCTGCGCCAAATCGAATTGGTCAAGTCCGGCGGAACCGTCGTGCAGCAGACGCGCCAGTGGCGCGACGCCGAGGGCGCGACGGTCGCGATGCGCTCCAAGGAAGAAGCGCACGACTACCGCTACTTCCCAGAACCTGATCTGCCGACGTTCACCATCACGCGCGCGTTCGTCGACGCGGTGCGCGCGGAATTGCCGGAAATGCCGGATGCGCGCCGCGCGCGCTACGTCGGCGCTCTGAGCGTATCCGAGGCCGCGGCCGACACCCTCGTCGCCGAACGCGATACCGCCGACTACTACGACCGTTGCCTCGAACTCGGGAAGGGCCTCGATCCGAAGGAACTCGCGAACTTCGTGCTCGGCAGCGTGCTCGCGGTCGCGAACGAGCGCGGCATCTCGGCAGCAGACGTTCCGTTGCGGCCGGAGACGCTGGTCGAAGTCGTGCGCCTCGTCGCCGGCAACACGATCTCGAGTCAGGCCGCGCGCATGAAGCTGTTGCCGGCGATCCTCGAGACCGGCAAATCCGCGGCCGTGCTGGTCAAGGAACTCGGCCTCGAGCAGGTCTCCGATCGAGGCGCCATCGAAGCCATCGCCGCCGAGGTCATCGCCGCGAACGCGAAGGCAGTCGGCGAGTTCCGCGCGGGCAAGGACAACGCGATCAACGCGCTGGTCGGCAACGTGATGAAGGCGAGCAAGGGCAAAGCCAACCCGAACCTCGCGCGCGAGATCCTGCTCGAACTACTGGCCCGCGGCTGATCACGGGGCCGCGGCGCGTCCGCGCCAGGGCCCCCACAGCAAGCCGAACGCGGCGAACAGGAGTCCAGCCGACGTCAGCAGTAGGTTCGGGTAACCGAAGAACGCGTCGATCGCGCTGCCGACCCACGGGCCGAACGCGAGCCCGAACGTCAACGCCGAGAACGTCAGGCCGAGCTCGCCACCGCGGCGATCCGCCGAACCTCCATGCGCGGTCGCGGCGACGGAAGCCGGCAGCACGCCGGCGAGGAACCCGCCGGCGACCAGTCGCCACACGCCCAACGCCAACGCTGAATGCGTGAACGCCTGCGCGAGCGTCGCCAGCGCTCCGCACAACACGCACGCGAGCAGCACGACGCGCGAGCCGCGCCGATCCGCGATGCGCCCGAACAGCGGCAGGAACGCGAGCGTCGCGAGCGGCTGCGCGGAGAACACCCAGGACGCGATGCGATGGGCCTCGACGCTGACACCGCCGAGCAGCGCCTCGACGTGCGTGACCAGCGTCGGGTTCACGGATGCCGATGCGGTGCGCACGAGCAGTAGCGCCATCAGCAAGCCGCCGACACCCGGCTTGCGCAGCGCGGCGACGAGTTCGCGCGACGCGTCGACGAACATGCGCGACACGCCCCGACGCCGTGCGATCGTGGGTTCGACGCGTGGAGGCTCCACCACGAACGTCGCGACGATCGCGGCGCTGAGAGCGGACAACAGCGCACACACCATCGCGATCCCGCCGTAACCGATCGCGGGCTCGACGAGGCTCGACAGCCACGGACCGATGACGGCGCCCGCGAGCACGGATGTCTGCAGCGAGCCACCGACGCGCCCCTGCCGATCGAGCGGCGCCAACACCGACACCAGCGTGAGCGTCGGCGCGACGTAACCCGAGAACGCTCCCTGCCAGATGCGCAGCACGAGCAGTTGCCACGGGGCGCGCGCGAACGCCATGGCACCGACGAAGATCGTGATCGCGATCAGCGCGCGGATGACCATGCGCTTGCGGCCGACCCGATCGCCGACGGCACCCCAGAATCCCGACAGCACCGCGGCCATGAACGGACCAGCGCCGACGATGATGCCCGCCCACAACTCGCAGCGCCGCGGATCGGTCTCGCCGAGGTCGCGCACGAACGGCGCGAAGAACGGCAACAGCGCCATCAACCCGACCGAGGTCAGGAAGTTCGCGATCCACAGCACCCACAGATTGCGCCGCCACGCCGGCCAACGCGGCGTGGCGCTGGCTGCATCTGGGGCGCTCATTCCCACTCGATCGTTCCGGGCGGCTTGCTGGTCACGTCGTACGTGACGCGGTTGATCGCGCGTACCTCGTTCGTGATGCGCGACGCGACGCGTCCGAGCAACTCGAACGGCAGCGGCGCGAAGTCGGCGGTCATGAAGTCCTCGGTCGTGACCGCGCGCAGCGCGCAAACGTGACCGTACGTGCGACCGTCGCCTTGCACTCCGACCGAACGCACCGGCAACAGCACGGCGAAGGCCTGCGACGTGCGCTCGTACCAACCCGAAGCGCGCAACTCCTCGAGGAAGATCGCGTCGGCTTCGCGCAACACGTCGAGCCGCTCGCGCGTGATCTCGCCGAGACAGCGGACCGACAACCCCGGGCCCGGGAATGGGTGGCGCTTCAGCACCGACTCCGGCAACTCGAGCAGTGCGCCGAGTTGGCGGACCTCGTCCTTGAACAGTTCGCGGAACGGCTCGACCAGCGTGAAGCCCAGGTCCTTCGGCAAGCCACCGACGTTGTGGTGCGTTTTGATCGTGACCGAGGGGCCACCGCTCGCCGACGTCGATTCGATCACGTCGGGATAGAGCGTTCCCTGGGCGAGGAATTGAGCGCCGGCGCAGCGCTTGGCCTCGTCCCTGAACACGTCGATGAAGCGATGGCCGATCTTCCTGCGCTTCTGCTCGGGATCGACGACGCCCTTGAGATCGGTCAAGAACTGCTCGCTCGCGTCGACCACGTGCAAACGCACGGGGAAGCGCTCGCGGAACAAGTGCTCGACTTCGTGGCGCTCGTTCTTCCGCAGCAGTCCGTTGTCGACGAAGATCGCGTCGAGCCGATCACCGATCGCGCGATGCAAGAGCACGGCCGCGACCGACGAGTCGACGCCTCCCGAGAGCCCGAGCACGACGCGGCCTTGTGGTCCGACCGTCGTGCGGACCTTCTCGATCGCCTGATCGATGAAGTTGCCCATGGTCCACGAGCCGCGCGCGCGACAGACGTCGAACAGGAAGTTCGACAGGATCTGCGTGCCGTACGCGCTGTGCGTGACTTCGGGATGGAACTGGATGCCGTACACGCGACCGTCGTCGCGCATCGCGGCGGCGAACGGACAGGTCGGCGAGCGCGCGAGCAACGTGAATCCGGCGGGCAGTGCCGTGACCGAATCGCCGTGGCTCATCCACACCGTCGAACTGGTGGGCACGTCGCGCAGCAGCGGATTCGGACGCAGGATCTCGAGCGTCGCGCGGCCGTACTCACCGCCTTGCGCACCGCGTTCGACGGTGCCGCCGAGTTCCTTCGCCAGCGACTGCAGCCCGTAGCAGATGCCGAGCACGGGCACGCCGAGGTCGAGGACGCGTGGATCCACGCGCGGCGCACTCGGCTCGTAGACCGAGGCCGGACCGCCCGACAGGATCACGCCCGCCAGCGGCTCGCGCGCGAGCGCGGCGACGTCGACGGACCACGGGTAGATCCGGCAGAACACGCGCTGCTCGCGCACGCGTCGCGCGATGAGCTGCGTGTACTGCGAACCGAAATCGAGGATCGCGATCAGGGGCTCGGACATGGGTGCGTTTCGCCTGCGACCGGAGTCGCGTCAGGAGTTCGAGTAGTTCGGGGCTTCCTTGGTGATCTCGAGGTCGTGCGGGTGGCTCTCGCGCAAGCTCGCGCTCGAGATCTTGATGAAGCGGCTCTTCGCGTAGAGCTCGTCGAGCGTCGCCGCGCCGCAATACCCCATGCCGGCGCGAAGGCCGCCAACGAGTTGGTAGATGAGGTTCGCGAGCGGGCCCTTGAACGGCACGATGCCTTCGACGCCTTCGGGCACGAACTTGTCGCGCTCCGAGACCTCGGATTGCCGGTAGCGATCGGCCGAGCCTTGCATCATCGCGCCGAGACTGCCCATGCCGCGCACGGCCTTGTAGGTGCGGCCGCGATGCAGCACGACTTCACCCGGACTCTCTTCGGTGCCCGCGAACAGGCCGCCGAGCATCACGGTGCTGGCGCCGCACGCGAGCGCCTTGACGATGTCGCCCGAATGGCGCACGCCGCCGTCCGCGATCACGGGCACGCCCGCGGCACGCGCGACTTCGGCGCAAGCGAGCACAGCCGAGATCTGCGGCACACCGACGCCGGCGACGATGCGCGTGGTGCAGATCGAGCCCGGACCGATGCCGACTTTGATCCCGTCGGCGCCGGCAGCGATGAGTTCGCGCGCGGCTTCCGCGGTCGCGATGTTGCCGGCGACGACGTCGATGTCGTGCGCGGCCTTGATGCGTCGCACGGCGTCGATCACGTTCTTCGAATGCCCGTGCGCGGTGTCGACGACGAGGACGTCGACGCCGGCTTCGACCAACGCGCCGGCGCGACCGTCGTCCTTGACGCCGACCGCGGCCCCGACGCGCAATCGACCGCGCGAGTCGCGCGCCGCGTTCGGGAACTCGGCGAGGTTCTTGATGTCCTTCATCGTGATCAAGCCGCGCAAGCGCATGCGATCGTCGACGAGCAGCAGCTTCTCGATCTTGTTGCGATGCAGGATGTCGCGAGCTTGGTCGAGCGTGGTCTGCGGCGGCGCGGTGATGAGCTTCTTCGTCATCACCTCGGCGACGCGCATCTCCGCGTCGCGATGGAAGCGCAGGTCACGGTTCGTGAGGATCCCCACCACCGCGTGGTCCGCGACGACCGGCAGGCCGGAGATCTTCTGTTCGCTCATGACTTTCCACGCCTGTCCGATCGTGGCATCGGGCGTCAGCGTGATCGGGTCCTGGATCACGCCGTTCGCCGAGCGCTTGACGGCTTCGACCTCGGCGACCTGTCGCGCGATCGGCAGGTTCTTGTGGACGATGCCGATGCCGCCTTGGCGCGCGAGCGCGATCGCGAGCGCCGACTCCGTGACCGTGTCCATGGCCGCGGACACCAGCGGGATCGTGAGTGCGATGCGGCGCGTGAGCCGACCCGCCGTGGAAACGTCCGACGGCAGCACGTCGGAGCGCATCGGCACCATCAACACGTCGTCGAACGTGATGCCTTCGCCGATGATCTTGATGGCGGGTGCGACGACCACTTTGCGCGTGGTGGTCGAGCGAGACCGTGCGGACGTCTTCGTCTTCGTCTTCGTCGATGTGCGTGCCATTGGGCCAGCATAGCGAGGCCACACGGCGCGAAGAAGAAGCGCGACGAAGACGCTGTCACGGCGTCGCGCGCAGGCGTCGACCCGGCTCGCTGCGCGATCCGGCGGTCATTTCGGCGGGATCGGAACACCCAAGAGTTCACCGGTCCGGCGCCAGTGCCCGATCTGCCGGATGCGCTCGCTGACCCATCCGCCGGGTTGCGATCCACCGACCGCAAGGAACCGTGAATAAAGCTCTTCCGCCTTCCGACCGTCCTCGAGCGTCGTGGTCTTCACGGCCCGCTCGTAGTAAGCGTTCGCGAGCAGCAGAAGCAGCGCGCTCGACTCCGCCACCGTCTCACGGAAGTCCTCGATCGCCTTGATCGCGGCATCCAACCGGCCGCCCAACAACAGAGCTTCGCCGCGCAGGTACCCGGTCTCGCGCGAATGACGCAGCAGCCGGTCGACGCGATCGAAGCTCGCGAGCGCATCGTCGGTGGCGCCCATGCGCGAGCGACAGATCCCCGCGACCTTGTGCAACTCGTACTTGTTCGGACACAGCTCGATCGCGCGCTCGGCATGCACGAGAGCGCGACCGAAGTCGGCCTTCGCGCTGTAGATCTGGGCCAGCGTCTCGCGCACCGAGTAGTTGTCGAAGCCGACCTCGATCGAGCGCTCGAGCTGCGCGACGCCCGCATCGAACTCGTTGGCCCGTAACAGGGCCGAACCCGCGCGGAAGCACTCGAACTGGATCATCGGCGCCGCTGCCGGCACGGTGCCGGCGTAGAACGCCCCGAGCGCGAGCGCCGCGCAGACGCCTCGTCCGATCGCGCCGATCGCGCGCGGCTCCGCTGGCGGAGTGCGCCGCGTCGCGATGCCCGCGAGCACGAACCACGTCAACGCCGTGAACGGGAACACGAGCGGAGTCTCGAACACGCTTTGCAGCAGCATCACGAAGAACGCCGCGCCGACGCCGAAATCGACGGCGTACGACTCGTCGTCGCCGGGTGGCCGCGGCGCGGTCGCGCGCACCAGCATCGCGCCGACCACGAACACGATGAACGCCGCGAACAACAGGAACCCGATCAAGCCGGTTTCCGCGAGCACCTGGAGGAACTGGTTGTGCGCGTGGCTGCGCAACGTGACTTCGAGGTCGTACGGCGGCAGCGCCACCGTGAAGTTGCCGATCCCGACGCCGAGCGGGTGCTCCTCGACCATGCGGAAGATGCTCTTCCAGATCGCGGGGCGCATGTACGCGGCGTTGTAGTTGATGTCCGCGGCCGTGACGAAGCGGTTGAACTGCTCTTTCAAGAACGCGCTGACACCGGGTCGCGAGGGCAGCCAGACCAGAGCCACGAGCAACCCCGTCGTCGCGAGCCCGAGCAGTGCGCCCCGAGCGCGGCTGTGCGCGATGCTGGCGCGAGCGAGCCGCCAGAACGCCATCGCTGCGACGAAACCGATCGGCCCGGCGACGGCGGCGATGAGTCCGGCCTTGCTCCTCAGCAGGGCGAGCACGGCGACGCACGAGAGCGCGAGGATCGCCACGACTGCGCGTCCACTGCCACGCGCGCGCCACGCCCACATGCCTGCCAGCGCGATCAGCGGCACGAACAGCAGCGCCGCGACGTTGTCGTGCGAGAACAGGTGCGACGCGAACTTCTCGCTGCCGGGCGTCAGCGCCGGTCCGCCGTGGAGGATCCGCACGCCGAAGTTGATCGCGCCGGCGACGAGCGCGCTCGTGAGCAGCATTCGGATGACGCGGCCCGGTCCTTCGATCGCGGCGACGGTGCGCACGATGACGCCGATCGCGACGGCCGCGACCAGCGAGAACAGCGCCCCGATCCCGCTCGGACGGTCGGACGCGAACGACAACGTGGATGCGCAGTACGCCAACCACGCGAACACCGGGACGTCGGCGACACTCCACTGCACGATCCGGCGTCCGCCGATCGCGGCCGAAAGCAGTGCGCAGCCGGCCGCCAGGAAGCCCGCCGCGCGCAACACCGCGTGCTTCGCCTCGAGCGTGCCGTTCAGTCCGATCACGTCCTGCAGGATCGCCGGATCGAAGACGACAGGGACGGCGACGACGGCGGCGAACGCCAGAGCCGCCGCGAGGAGCCAGAACAGTCGTCCCATGCCGGCGGGGTCCTTCGGTGCAGGAATGCGAGGGGGCAAGACTTTACCGGCTGGGACGGGGGTCGGGCGAGGTGCTCCCTGATCCCGCGCAAGCAGTCGAGAGCCGCACCCCGGACGGCCGATACACTCCCGCCGTGCACGCACCCCCTCCATCGCCGCGCCCGCCTCGCCCTTGGAAGCGCATCGTCCTCGCGGGCCTCGCGCTCGGGTTGCTCGTCCTCGCGCTCCGCGCGCTCGACCTGGAACTCCTGCGCCGAACGCTCGCGAATGCGCAGGCGTTGCCGCTCGTGCTCGGGCTCGGCGCGTACGTGCTGTGTTACTTCGCGCGCGCCGTGCGCTTCCGCTTGCTCTTGGTCAGCGCCGCGCCGCCGCTCGTCGACCTCACCGCGGTGATGGCCGTCCACAACCTCTCGAACATGCTGTTGCCGGCGCGCACGGGCGAACTCTCCTGGCTCGCGCTGGCGAAGGAACGCTACGGCGTTCCGCTCGGGGAGGGCGCGGTGACCCTGCTGTTGTCGCGCCTGTTCGACGTCGGCGGCATCGCCGCGTGGTTCCTGCTGGCGTTGCTGATGCACGCGCCGGCCGCGGCGCGCACCGAGTTGTGGATCGTCGCGGGCCTCGTGTTCACGGTCGCGGGTGCGATCACGTTCGCCTTGGCTCCGCTCGCGAACTTCGCCGGTCGCATCGCACTCGGCGATGGCGCGAGCGGTTGGCGTCTCGCGGTCGGTCGCAAACTCGAAGCGCTGGCGGAGCACGCCCGTCGCGTACGAGCGCGCGGCACGGACGTCGCCGTGTTCGTCGTCACGCAGATTCAGTGGCTGTGCACGTTCGTGACGTGCTGGTGCATCCTGGTCGCGTTCGGCGTCGACTTCCCGTTCCTGCGCTCGATCCTCGGTTCGACCGGGTTGTCGTTGGCGCTGATCCTGCCGCTCAATACGTTCGGCAACGTCGGCACGTTCGAAGCCGGATGGGTCGCGGGCTATCGCCTCGCCGGCATGGAGCAGGGCGCCGCAGCCGCGACGGCGGTCGGGGCGCACGTCGCGATCCTCGTGTTCGCGTTGGTCCTCGCGGCAGCCGCAGCCGTCGTCATGCGATCCGGCCGGCGTCGCGGTTGGTCGGGGTGACAGGATTCGAACCTGCGACCTCTTGCTCCCGAAGCAAGCGCTCTAGCCAAGCTGAGCTACACCCCGGACCTGTGATCGATCCGCGTCGAAGGCGGAACAGTATGCCCGCGGAACCGGCCGTTGCAAGGGCGCGCCGGCTTCGGTTTCGCGGCGACGGGATTCACTCGCCGAGATCGAGGTAGGTGCCGCCGCTCTGCTGCGCGAGGCCCTGGAGCAGGACGCGGCCGTTCTCGCTGCGCCCCATTTGGACCGTGTTGATGCAGACCTTGCGCAATTGGACGACGCGGCGGACGTCGGCCAGGATGCGGTCGACCTCCGTGATCGGGCCCGCGGTCGGCTCGCCGTCCGTCAGCAGGAAGATCGTGTCGACCGGCGAGCCGAGGTTCGTGTCGTAGCCGGCCTGCGCGGCCTTGGCATCGAGCGCCGTCATCAGTGCGTCGTACGTGTTCGTGCGACCGAGGCCGCCGCCGGCGGAGCCGGACAGGCCCGCTTTCTTCTTCAGGTTCTGCGACGCGCCACCGATCGGCTGCAGGCGCTTGATCCACTCGACGGCCTTGTTGCGGTTCAGGATGTTCGCCTGGACCAAGCCGTACTTGTTCCAGGCCTTCACTTCGGTCGCGAAGCCGAGCACGTTGAAGAACACCGTGTCGTTGAGGTTCTGGATCGTGCGGATCAACTCGTCCTTGACGACCTCCATCTTCACGAACGACGAATACGTGCGGCCTTGGAGCTTGAACTTCTCCTTGTTGAGGATCGCGTCCTCCATCGAGCCGGAGATGTCGATCACGTAGATGATGCGCGTGGACTTGGTCGGGATGCCGGCGAAGTCGTCGCCGCGCGGCTGATAGCGCAACTGCGCGGCTTCGAAGGCCGCCCTGGCCTTCTCGACCTCGGCATCGGTCGGCACGACGAAGCGCTCCTTCACGCGATCCCATTGCGTCTGCCAGCGGTCGGGCTCCACGCCGAGATCGAACGTCGTGATCGACAACAGCGCCTTGCTGATGTCGTCGCGCACGCGACCGTCCTCCTTGCGCAGTCGATCGATCAGAGGTTGGACACTCTCCTTCTGACGCAACTTCCCGAGTGCGGCCGCCACGGCGACCCGCACCTGCCAGCGTGCGTCGTCGAGCAGCGGCAAGACCGCGGCGTTGGCTTCGGGAGCCTTCATTTCGCCGAGCGCGTCGATGACCGCGATCTGCGTCGCGTCACCCGCGTCCTTCAGCACCTTGGTCAACGCCGGGATCGCCGTGACGCTCTTCAGCCGCCCGAGCGCCGCGCAAACGCTCGCGATCAGCGCCGCGTCGGCGTCGGCGAGCAACACCGCGAGCGGCTCCGCCGCGTCCGTCGCTCCCATGAGTCCGAGCGCTTCGGCGGCCATCGCGCGCACCGGCCCGGCCACGCCGCGCTTGGGCGCGATGATGTTGTCGATCAGCCATTTCGAACATTCCGGTGCGCGATAGGCGCCGACGACCTCGACGGCCGCTTGGCGCACCGTGAAGTCGGAGTCGTCGAACGCGTCGACCAGCGCTTCGACCGCCTTGTCGCGATCGGCCTTGTCGAGCACGTGGATCGCCTCGATCTTCTCGGCCGGTGAAGCGTTGCCCTTGTAGAAGCGCTTGAACTCCGCGATGAGGTCATCGACGAGGTCGGCGCGAGCGGCTCCGCTCACGAAACAGGTCGCGAGCAACGCGGCGATGAACAATCGATGCATGCGGAAGGACTCCTGTCGGCCGAATCTGGCCCGGTCGGAGGCACCAGCGGTCACGCCCGGGCGCACGAACCTAGTTCAGCCGTCACGCTCCGACAAGTTCGGGTATAGCTACCGGCCCCGGAACGGTTGCACCTCCTCGTCCTTTCGGAGCGCGGTCCGTGAAAGCCCTGGTCATCGTTCTCGGCCTGCTCGTGGGCCTCGGCGCGGCGTTGTTCGTCCTGTTCAAGGACTCGTACGCCGATCTGGCGAGGCTCGAAGCCGACGTCCGCACCACCCTCGATACGGCGCAGGCCGATCTCAACCAGAGCACGACGGCGCTGGCGGCGTTGCGCGCGGTGCGTCCACAGATGCTGCGCCTGGACGAGCGCCTGACCGAACTGCGGCGCAACCTCGGTGCGCAGAACGCCCGCTTGCAACAGTTTTCATCGACTCGGCCCCAGGGGGACGCCCGCCGTCAATCGATGCTCGAGGAACGCGATCTGGCGAAGCGCCAAGCCCTCGAGCTGGCGACCGCATGCACCGAGTTCCGGGACCGCGTGACGCTGCTCGACGAGTTCGTGCGGCAGACCGAGCCGCAACTGAACCAGATGCTCGCGAACGCCGGCGCGCTGTTCGCGTCGCGTCCCGCCCTCGCCGCGCCCAAGCGACCTGAACTCGACGCCTTGGTGGTGAAGCTCGATCAGCTCAGTTCGGAATCGGCGAGTACGCAGCGCCTTGCCGGCCAGGTGCTGGACACCGCGTCCAAGGACGTCGCGCAAGCGCGCATCCTCGCCGAGACCGCCAGGCGCGAGGTCCAACGCATCGTCGCCGAGCAAGCCGCGATCGCGCGCCAGATCGAAGCCGCGATGGCCACGCCCGCGAAGTGACGGATCCGGCGGGTCCGCGCGAACCAGGCGCGATGCCCGCGATCAGTGCTCGAGCTGGCGCACCCGTCGCTCGAGATCGCTGCGGAGCTCCGCAGCGAGCGTCGGCTGAGCGAGAGCTTTGCGATACAGCTCGAGCGCGGATTCGGGATTGCGCAGGGCTTCTTCGTGGATACGGCCACACGTGACGAGCATGTCGACGTCGTTCGGCTCGAGGTCGAGTCCCTTGCGCAGATCCTGCTCGGCGAGTCGCGCGTTGCCGTTGGCAAGGAGGCAGCGAGCGCGCCCCTTGCGCGCTGCCACCAACTGCGGCGCCAACGCCACCACGTCGTTGTAGAGCGCGAGCGCGGCGGCACGATCATCGGCCTCGAGCATGCCGGCGAGCCACATGCGCGGCCGTACTGTGGTCGGATCGAATTGGATCGCGACCTCGAACGCCTGCTTCGCCTCGTCCGCGCGCTGTGCACGCAGCAGGACCTCGCCGAGTTTCGTGTACAGCACCGGATCCTTCGCACGCAGGCGGATCGCGTGCCCATAGGAATCGCGCGCGTCGGGCCAGTGTCCCTGCGCGGCTTGGACGTCGCCGAGCAGTTCGTAGGCCTCGGCGACGTCGGGATCGCGATCGAGCAGCGCGTTCAGCGTCCGTTCGGCCATTGCCGGATCCGACCCCGACTGTTCGCCAGCCGTGATCAGCGCGTCGAACAACGCGATGCCGTCCTTCGGATCACGATTCGACGGCTTCGCGCGTGAGCCGACGTACCCCAGTTGCGCGAGCATCTGCTCGTCGTCCGCGCCGAGCTCGTGGCGATGCGCTCGGCTGCCGGCGTGGGAGCGCTCGTACTCGTCGAGAGCACGGCGCACCGCATCGGCTCGCCCGCGATCGCTGGCGAAACGATCGTCGCGCTCGTCGGGGTCGGTGCGCGGGAAGTACAGCTCCGGCCGCGGCGCCACGATCAGCTTGGCGCCATCGACCTCGGCTCCCGACAGCGGCGCGAAGCCGTAGTAGTAGGCCGGTGCCTGTGTCTCGAGCCGCACGAACGCGCCCGCTGGCGCCGTGGTCGCCGTACCGCGCACCAGATCCGTCAGCGCCGCGCCCGTCATCTCGGCGGGCCGCGGGACGTCGAGCAGCGCGAGCAGCGTCGGCGTCACGGCCGTCGTCGAGACGGTCGGCTCGACGACGCGTCCGCGCGGAAGGTCGTGCTTCGACCACAGGATCCACGGCACGTGCATCGTCGTGTCGTAGAGGAACAGCGTGTGTGTGCGTTCACCGTGCTCGCCGAGCCCTTCCCCGTGATCGGCCACCACGGCGACCAGCGCATCGTCGAGGCGCGCGCGGCGATCGAGACCATCGAGCAATTGCCGCACGCAGTCGTCGACGTACGCGACCTCGGCGCCGTAGGGATCGCCGGCCGTGGTCGAGAACGGCGCGGGAGCTTCGTACGGAGCGTGCGCGTCGAACAGATGCACCCAGAGGAAGCACGGTTGGTCGCCGGCGCGGTCGACGAATTCGAGCGCGCGCGCGACGGTATCGCCGCCGCGACGTTCTTCCGGACCGAGCTCGTCGACGGCTCCGCCACCCACCATCTGGTCGTCGTAGACGTCGAAGCCCTCGTCGAGCCCGAAGCGCCGATCGAGTACGAACGCCGAAACGAACGCGCCCGTGCGGTAGCCCTGCTCGCGCAGTTGCGTGGCCAACGTCGGTACGGCCGCGTCGAGCGCGAACGCTCCGTTCAAGCGGACACCGTGTTCGATCGGATCGAGACCGGTCAGGATCGACGCGTGCGCCGGCAGCGTGATCGGCGCGACGGTGAGACAGCGCGCGAACCGGACGCCTTCGGCCGCGATGCGATCGAGCGTCGGCGTCGAACCCGCGGTCGACCCGTACGCGCCGAGGCGGTCGGCTCGCACGGTATCGAGCGTGATCAGCACGACGGCGCGCGGCGGCTTCTTCGCCTCGGCGCGCTGCACGCAATGCGTGACCGCCCAACCGAGCAGCGCCAGGCCGACGCATCCGACCACGAGTCTCGACTTCACGCTTTGCGCTCCGTCGGTTTCAGGACCACGTAGCGGCGCTCGCCGCGACGCACGCTCCAGCCGCGCGCGTCGAACCACTCGAGCAGCGGGATCAAGTACTTGCGGGTCGTCTGCAGTCGATCCCTCACGCTCGGGATCAGGATCTCTCCTTGGCTCTCGGCGGCCGAGGCGCGCACGCATTCGAGAGCGCGCTCGATCGCGTCGCGACTGAACCAGAACTCGCCGACGCGATGGGCATCGCCCGATTCGACCAACAGCGTCAGCAGTGCCTTCGCGCGGACCTCGGGGACGCCGCACGTGCGCGCGAGGTCGGGCAGCGCGGGCGGCGCGAGACCACCGGAACCCACGGCCGCCGACAAACCCGCGAGCGCCTTGCGGTCGGAGTCCGACAACGTCGGCCCGGCGGCCTTCAATCGCAGCTTGCCGCCCTTTTCGAGCACGAGCTCGCCCGCGGCCACCATCGCCTCGCAGGCGCCGTCGAACACGGCTTCGTCGAGCCGCAGTTCCGCGCGCAGCGGCAGTGCGTCGGCGAGCGCCTTCAACGGTTGGTCGGCGTGGAACCGCGTCAACGCCGCTCGCACGGCGGCTTGCGCCACCGCGAGCGTCTGGGCGTGGACGAGTCCCCCACGACCGACGCGGCGCACGACGTTGCGGCGTTCCAGCGTGGCCAACGCAGCCGCGGCCGCCGCGTCGTCGCAGCGCAACGCGACCGGAACTTCCTTCTCGGGCAGCGGCCGATGCGTCGCGCGCTCGAGCAGCACGCTTTCGAGGAAAGCCGGGAGATCGGTGACCGCCTCGGCCTTGCGCCGCACCGAACGCGCGACGTCGAGCCGGCGGCCCCCGGCTCGAGTGCGCGATTCCCCGAGGATCGTGCCGCCCGCGATCGTGGTCGCCGGGGACACGCGACGCAGCAGGAAGCGGTCGCCACGGATCGCGACGACCGGCTCCCGCAGGCGCAATTGCGCGAGCGCGCTCGCTCCGGGTTGCAACGTCGGCTGTTCGAGCAGGACGACGCGACCGATGATTTCTGCCGTGCCCGTGTGCACGCGCACTTCGGTGCCGTGCCGCAGCGGCCGCTCGACCGACGCCAGCAGTCTGACTTCGACGTCGAACGATCGTGACGCCGTGAAGTAACCGGGCGTGACGACGACGTGCCCGCGAGCGACGGTTCGGTAGTCGACATCGGACAAGTTCAACGCGCTCGAGTGCCCCGCGGCCGCGTCGTCGCGGTCTTCCTTGTAAGCCTGCAGGCCACGCACTTTGCCGCGGACCTGCGCGGGCAGGATCTCGAGCACGTCGCCCACGTGCGCCTCACCGCTGATCGGGACGCCGGTGACGACCGTGCCGTGGCCTTTGGCCGAGAACACGCGCTGGATCGGCATGCGGAACAGGCCATCCTTCGAACGCGGCACGACCTCTTCGACCAGGCGGTCGATCACGCCGCGCAGCACGTCCAAGCCCTCGCCCGTAACCGACGAAACCGGGACGACCGGAGCTTGCGCGAACACCGTCGTGGCCAAGTACTCGGCGATGTCCGCGAACGCGAGTTCGCGCAGCGACGCGTCGACCATGTCGACCTTGGTGACCACGACCGCGCCGCGACGAACGCCGAGCAACTCGAGGATCTCGACGTGCTCGCGCGTCTGGGGCATGACCCCGTCGTCCGCGGCGATCACGAGTAGGAACACGTCGACCGACGCCGCGCCGGCGACCATGTTCTTGACGAACTTCTCGTGGCCCGGCACGTCGATCATGCCCACGAGTCGCCCGGACGCCGTCTTGTACGGCGCGAAGCCCAGGTCGATCGTCATGCCGCGCTCTTGCTCTTCCTTCAGGCGATCGGGATCGATGCCGGTCAGGGCGCGCACCAACGACGACTTGCCGTGGTCGATGTGACCCGCCGTGCCGAGGATGACGCGGTGGAGTTGCGACGCCACGGTCGGCGAGAGCCTCTCAGGACCGCAAACTTGCGATCGTGGTCTTGTCGTACAGGATGCGACTGCAGGCGCGGCATGGCACCAGTTCGCGACCACCGAGCACTTTGGCCTGGTCGTTCAACGTCAGCATCATGCCGCAGCCGGAACAGGTGCGGACGTCGAGCGCGCAAACCGCGACGCCGCCGTTGCCGACGCGCAGTCGTTCGTACGTCTCGACCACGTCACGCGGCAGGCGAGCGACCAGTTCGGCCCGCGCTCCGTCGGTCTGACCGATCTCGAGCAGCGCGGCTTCCTTGTCGCGTTCGCAGGCGAGCTGGTACGCGTCGAATTCCCTCTGCGCGACGGAAAGCGCTTCCTTCTCCTTCGCCAGCGACGCTTCGAGCTTCGTGATCTCGTCGTAGAGCACGAGCGTCTCTTCTTCCTCGCGCCCGGTCGCTTCGCGCAGGCGCTGGATGTGCTGCGTCAGCGCCTGGTACTCCTGATTGGTCTTGGCCGTGTTCAGCTGCAGCTCGAGCTTCTGGATCTCGGCCGTCTTCGACTTCAGCTCGAGTTCGCGTTGCCGCGCCGACGACTTCGCGTGCGTCACGGCTTCGGTGGATTTCGCGACTTTCGATTCGAGCGCGGTCACGGCCTGGCGGCGCGCGGCGAGGATGCGCGGCAGGCCATCGGTGAATTCGCGTTTGCCGTCGCGATCACGGTCGAGCGCCTGCAGGCGCACGAGGGTCGCGAGGCGCGAGAGTGCGGAGGACGAGGCGCCTTCAGCAGTTGGTTCCATCGGCCGCGGAGTCTACCAACCGCATCCCCGCGGCTTCACGGTCGATTCCCATGACGCGCGCGGCGCGGCGACCCCGGGTGGGATCGCCGCGCCGCTTCGTGACTTGGGACGTCGTCGGGATCAGCCTTCCATGCTCTCGAGGAAGCCTTCGAGCAGCCGACTGCGCACCGGGTGCTGCAGCTTGCGAACCGCCTTGGCCTCGATCTGGCGCACGCGCTCGCGCGTGACCTTGAAGATCCGGCCGACCTCTTCGAGCGTGTACGTGTAACCGTCGCCGATGCCGTAGCGCAGCTTGATGATCTCGCGCTCGCGGAACGACAGGGTCTGCAGCACCGAGTTGATCTTCTCGCGCAGCATCACGTACGCCGCGGCGTTGACCGGGCTCTCGGCCGTTTCGTCCTCGATGAAGTCGCCGAAGTAGCTGTCGTCGCCCTCGCCGATCGGACGGTCGAGCGAGATCGGGTGCTTGCTGATCTTCATCACGCGCTTCGCTTCTTCGACCGAGATGTTCGCGGCCAGCGCGACTTCTTCGATCGAGGGTTCGCGACCGTATGCCTGGATCAGCTTCTTCGTGACGTTGCGCAGCTTCGACATCGTCTCGATCATGTGGACCGGGATGCGAATCGTGCGGGCCTGGTCCGCGATCGAACGCGTGATGGCCTGACGGATCCACCAGGTCGCGTAGGTCGAGAACTTGTAGCCGCGGCGGTATTCGTACTTCTCGACCGCCTTCATCAGGCCGGTGTTGCCTTCCTGGATCAGGTCGAGGAACGACAGGCCGCGATTGCGGTACTTCTTCGCGATCGAGACCACGAGGCGCAGGTTGCCGCTCGACAGCTTCATCTTCGCGGTTTCGTATTCCTGGTACCGCTTGAGGATGCGCTGGATGCGGATGCCGACGCGCCGCGTCGGTTCGAACGAGCGGATCAGCATCTTCTCGAACGCGCGCTTGCGCGTCTTGAACTCGTTCGAGTTCTTGCTGCCGCGGTATTCCTTGAAGCGCGATTCGACCTGCTCCATGGCGCGGTGCGTGTCCCGCATCATGTCGATCATCGGCTTGACCTTTTTCAGCTGCAGGTTCAGCTCTTCGAGCAGCATCGACGCGCGGCGGCGGCGCCAACCGATGCGGCGGATCAGCTTCACGCGATCGGCGGCCGGCAGCTTGTCGCGCAGCACGCGCTTGTAGTCGCGCTGCGTCGCCACGTAGAGCTTCTTCAAAGTGCCGATGTTCACCGCGAGGCGGTCGGCGACTTCGCTCTTGCTGGCGTCGGTCGAACCCGACGACGACGTCGCGACCTTCAGCGTGCGGTCGAACGCCAGCTCGCCGGACTGCACTTCCTCGAGGATCTGGATCGACTCGCGGAAAGCGAAGCCGTTCGACAGGATCATCTTGCGGAACGCGCGCCGCGTGGTCTCGATGCGCTTCGCGAGCTCGATCTCCTCCTCGCGCGTCAGCAGTGGGATCTCGCCCATCTGCGTCAAGTACATACGCACGGGGTCGTCGATCTTCTCCGAGCCGCCGGTGCGTTCGAAGCGTTCGGTCTCGACGACCTTCTTCTTCACCGGGGCCGCGGCGGTGTCTTCGGTGACTTCGGCTTCGTCGACGATCTCGATGCCCTGCTCTTCGAGCAGGTTCAGGATGCCGTCGATGTTGTCACCCGAGACCACCTCGTCCGGGAGGATCTGGTTCATCTCTTCGTAGGTGACGTAGCCCTTCTTGCGGCCACGCTCGATCAAGAGCCGCGTCGCCGGGTCCAGTCGTTCCAGGTTTTCCACCGTCCGTCGCTCCTCAACCCTCAGCGGGTTCGTGACGCGCTTGGCTCGCGTCGGTTCCTTGTTCTGCCTGTTCGTTCAGTTCGACGCGTCGCTTTCGCTCAACGTCGGGTCCGTGTCGGAGTTCTTGAAGCTGCGACGCACGCGCCGCTTCTGGAACTCCATGATCTCGCGCAAGTGTCGATCGACGTCGTCCGCTTCGCCGGTGCGGAAGGTGCCGTTCTGAGCCAACTCCGTACGCCTGCGGCGATATTCGTGGTCCGCGCGGCGAGCCACGACGCGTTCGAGCGCCCGCGCCGCCGATTCGCCGTCCGGGATGTCGTGGCGCAGGATCGCGTCCAGCGCGGCCTTCGCCTCGACGTCCTGCGCGACGGCAGCTTCGATGGACACGAAGCTCAGCGCGTGTCCGGCGCGCCACAGTTCGACCAATCGGACGAACAGTTGGCGGCGGCCGAGATCGCGCAGATCGTCGATCACGAGCACGGAGAACGCCTGCTCGGCGAACTCCGGTTTCGTCAGCGCTCCCAATACGACCCAGATCTCGTCGAGCTCCGTCCCGTTGACGCGGCGCGATGGCGCACGCACGTCGATCGGCAACGTCGCCGCCTGGGTCGCGGTATCGACACGGCGCAGCTTCGCGCTCTCGGCGCGCACGTTCGCGACCGGCACACCGAACGCGCTGGCGATGCGGTCGAGGACCACGTCCCGCACGAGTCGATCGTCGACGCCTTCGAGGTTCGCGACGAGCTCGCGGATGGCGTTCACCGTCCCGCTGATCGGATCGGCGGCGGCGTGACGCTCGCGGGCGCGGCGCACGAGGTAGTCGAGCAGTTCTTCGGCGTGTTCGGCCAAGAACGCCTCGAACGCCTCCGCGCCATGCTGAGCGAGGTACTCGTCGGGGTCGAGGCCGTCTTGCAGAGTGACGACGGCGACTTGCATCCCGGTTTGCAGCAGCAGAGCCGCTCCACGGTCGGCTGCGCGCTGGCCAGCGGCATCGCCGTCGAACAGCAGCACGACCTTGTTGGCGTAGCGCTGCAGCACGCGGATGTGTTCCGGCGTCAGCGCGGTTCCTAGCGTGCCGACGACGTGGTCGACCCCGTGTTGGTGCGCGGCGATGACGTCCATGTAGCCTTCGACGATCACGAACGTTCCGCGCTTCGAGGCCGCGTCGGCCGCACGATCGAGTCCGAACAGGACCGTGCGCTTGCTGAACAACTCGGTCTCGGGCGAGTTCAAGTACTTCGGTTCGCCGTCGCCGAGGACCCGCCCACCGAAGCCGATCACGTGGCCGCGCAGGTCGCGGATCGGAATCACGACGCGGTGGCGCATCAGGTCGTACGTGGTCGTGGCGTCCTTCTGACGCACGACTCCGGTCGCGAAGATGTCCTCGTCCTCGTGACCCCGCTTCTTGAGCGTTTGGTACAGCGCCAGTCGAGCATCGGGCGCGAACCCGATCCCGAACGCGCGGATGGTGTTCTCGCCGAAGCCGCGCTGCGCCAGGTATTCGCGCGCGCCGGCTCCCATCGGTTGACCGAGCCAGTCGGTGTAGATCGTCGCCGTCTCGTTCAGGATCGCGAGTCGGCGCTGGCGCGCGGAGACCTTGGCGCCGTCGCCGTGTTCGGGCAGAGCGATGCCGGCCTTGGCCGCGAGGTGCGCGAGCGCCTCGGGGAAGGTCAGTCGTTCCAGCTCCATGACGAGAGTCAGCACGTCGCCACCCTTGCCACAACCGAAGCACTTGAAGATCTGCAGACTCGGGTTCACCGAGAACGACGGAGTCTTCTCACGATGGAACGGGCAGAGCGCGACGAAGCGCTCGCCCTTGCGGGTCAGAGGAACGCGAAGCAGGTGCGTCGCGATGTCGACGATGTCGACCGCGCCCTTCACCTGTTCGACGATGGCTCGGTCGCCCGCCGCCATATTCCTCCCTCGGGATTCCGAAGCACGGACCAGTGCGCACCGAAACCGAACTCGCGCACGCTTTTCCGCGCGCCGAGCCGGCTTTCGTGCACTCGGGTTCCAGGCTGCGACCGAAACGCCTAACTCTACCGCCGGACCTGGATTCGGTCAAACGACGCCGCGCCGTGCGGCGAACCGCGTTCGACGGTGCAGTTTGGCCTGCAACGTCCCTCTCGGCGCTAGCCCGACTGCGAATATTTGGCCGATCCCAAGTGGGCCGCGCACCATGACACCAGGGATCCACCGTGTCGATCGCTGCCGATTCCACGGTCGCTGCCGTATCTCACGCGCTCGCCCCGAGCTGCGCTCGCCTGCCGTCGACTCTGCGCAAACGACGGTTCGCGCGTGGGCGGGAGCCGAGATCTCGACACACCCGTTTCAGGACCGCCTTGCCAACCTTCGAGCTAGCGTCACCCATTCCATCGGTGCGAGCGCCTCGGGTCTGCGCCGATTTCCGTCGAACTCCCCCACGACGATCGAAAGTGCGCCCGCTCGTTCGACCGTTTCGGTCGGCAACGCGTCCTTCAGGGCATTCGCCAGCGTCTTGCGCCGGTGCTGGAACGCGATCTTCAGCAGCGACTCGGCTGCCGCCGGATCATCTTGTTCGTAAAGAGGTTGTGCGCGCGTGACGAGTTTCACGACAGCCGACTCGACGCGCGGCGGCGGCCAGAACGACCCTGCCGAGACCTTGCGCACGAGCGCGGTCTCCGCACGCCATTGCATCTGCACGCTGAGGACCCCGACGTCGGGCCCTCCCGGGATGGCCGCGATGCGCTCACCGACCTCGCGCTGGACGAGCACGGAACCGACGCTCGGCGGACGGTGCTTCCACAACTCGATCAGCAACGGCGAGGCGACGTTGTACGGCAGGTTCGAGACCAGCTTGTACGCCCCACCTCGGCAGAACGCGGACAAGCGCTGGAGCAGCTCCGGATGGAGTCGCCCGCGCTCGAGCACGTCGAGCTCGGCGACCTCGAGCGTGTCGACCGCGCCGACGAGTCGCGCGAGAACGCCGAGCATCGTGCGATCGATGTCGACGGCGAGCACGTGCGCACCGCGGGAAAGAAGCGTCGCCGTCAATGCCCCGGGGCCGGGCCCGACCTCGAGGACGCGATCCCCCGGGCCGACGTCGGCCGCGGCAGCGATCGCTTGCAGCAAGTTCGGATCGGTCAGGAAGTGCTGACCGAACCGCTTGCGCGGATGGGCATCGACACTCCCGAGCGCCTCGCGGATCTGTGCGAGCGTCGGCACACGCACGTTCGCGGTCACCGCGCGACCTCGCCCGGATCGACGCGGTCACGCAGTTCGCTCGCGATCCGCGCTTCCGCGCCGGAGATCTTCCCGAGCCGGAACAGGCCGACGTCGCGGTAGCCGGCCCAGATCGACTCGCCGCGCTCCTCCCGGGGTCCGCGGATCAAGCGCCGCAGACTCGTGCCGGGGAGGACGAAGCGATCGACGACCGAGCCGTGGCGGGCATCCACGACGACCCATTCGTCGAATCCGCGCGAGCACACCAGTTCGCTCGTCCCGTCCCCGTCCCAGTCGACCGTGATCGGCGTGACCTGATCGAGTTCGGCGCGGAAGTTCTCGTCCTTGCTCCAGCGCGGGCGCAAGCGTGCGTCGAAGGCCTGCAAGCCGAGCGTCGAGTCCTTCAACAACAAGACGTCGCCGCCTTCGGGAACGAAGTGGCGCGGATCGTACGGCCCCGGTGCCGGGAGTTCGCGACGCGCCATCACGTCGCCGTCGCGGCGCCACGTGGTCAGCGCGACCGCGTCCGCCGCTTCGTTGGCTTCGAGCAGCGAAGCCGCCGCGGGCGCCGGGCCGGACCGGATCTGCAAGGCCACGTGTCCCGTCGCGCTCGGCGAACGCAGGACGTTCGTCCGCACGCGACCGTCGTCGATCACGGACTCGAGCAGACTTCCGTTCCCCGCGACCGAGAGCAGGCGCGGAGACTCGCCGCTGAGCAACGCCGAGGACCACGCGCCGCCGGCGGCGCGCCCAGAGCGGAGCTCCTTGCCGTCGCTCGCGCGCAGAATGCGCAGATCGAGGATTCGCGGCCACTCGCGCACCCCATCGGCGGAGAACGCCCACCAATGTCCCGGCACCCAGACTTCTCCGCGCGTGGCCGCGAACGCGACGCCGTACGAGTGCGGCGTACGGACTCGCCAGCGCTCTTCGAGCGTCGCAGCGTCGAGGCACACGAGGTCCTGCGACAACTGCGCGACGAATCCGAGCGCCAAGCCGCGTTCCGCTCGATCGAGTCGCCGCGGCAGCAAGCGCGCACGCAGCAGAGTCTCATCGGGCAAGCCGAACGCGTTGAGTCCGGCCTCGAGTCCGTCCGGAACGAACTCGTCGAGCGGAGTGCGCTCGAAGTCGTCCATGCGCACGAGATCGAGTCGAGCTCGATCGGCATCGAGGAACAGCAAGCGCCACGTCGTGGGATCGAGCTTCCCGTCGCGTGGATCGGCGTTGGTACCGACCAGCAGTTCACTCGTGCCGTCCCGATCCACGTCGCAAGCGATCGCGTGATAGAACTCGGCGAACCCATCGCGCTGCGCGAGCACCGCGCCGCTGCGCGGATCGAACCGCCGAATGCTGCCGGAGACGGCACACACCACGACCGATCCGTCTTCGACAGGGATCACGAGGTCGTCGTCGCCGCTTCCCGCGCGCACGATGTCCCGCGTACCGCTCTCGAAGCGCAACGCGTCGATGACGCGACGCAGCGGCTCGCCGAACGGGACCAGCGCATCGAACGCGCGTGCGCGATCCTCGGGCATCACGACGGCAAGGTCGGCGAGCAACGTGCGCACCAAGCCCTTCGCGTCGCCGATCACGCAACGGAAGCCGAGCGCGAAATTACGGTCGTCGACGAACTCGACCGGGGGCTCGCGCAGCGACGCCGCGAATGCATCGCTCTCGAGGAACTTCTCGGCGAACGACCCGCCGCACACGCGACGCTGATCGGCGACGACTCCCGCGGTCTTGGTCCACTCGGCGACGTTCCCGACCAGGTCGTAGACCGGCGGCGCGACTTCCGAGGCCGCGCGCGTCCGACCGCTCTGGAACGTCCCGACGCGCGTCGGGCCGCGCAGATCGTGCTGCGACACGTTCGCGATGAAGCTCGCCCACGCGGTGCCGCGGGCACTCAACGCCGCGGCCACGTCGCTCCACTGCTGTTGGGTCGGTAGCTGCTTGCCTTCGGCCGTCGCGAACGCTTCGGCATCCGCTGCGGACACGAACACCACGGGGTACTGCATCAGATCGCCGACGTCGCGCTCCATGGGCTCGCGCAGATGACGCAGGAAGCTGTCACCGTCGATCGGCTCGTAACCACTGTCCCGGCGGAACGCGAGGAAGCGCTCGTTCGTGACTTCGAATCGATCGACGAAGAACGCGTCGTCGATCGCGTCGGCGCGGCGCGGAACGACCAGCGCCATGCGGTCGAGTCGCGCGAGCAGCGCATCGACGCGTCGACGCGCATCGTCCTCACCCGAGTCCGAGCAACTCGGGACGGTGAGGCAAGCCGCGATCAGCGCGCATCCGGCAACGCACAAACGCCAACGGCGGAAGTCCGGTTGGACTCCCGCCGTCTCGGCATCCGCTGCGTCGTACTCGCTGCGCGACGTCGACTTCACGTCATCACGACTGCGCTTCCTTGACCTCGACGCGGCGATTCTTCGCCTTGTTGCCGGCCTCGAGCGGATCGTGCTCGCCGTACGACGCAACGTGCATACGTGCGGCCGGGATGCCCTCGCTCTTCAACGCATCCCACACCGCGAGCGCACGCGCCACGCCGAGTTGGATGTTGCCGAGCGGGTACTTGTCTTTCGTCTTCGTCACCGGATCGGTGTCGGTGTGGCCTGCGATCTGGAGCTTGCCGTTGGTCTGCTTCAAGACCTTGGCGAGATCGGACAGCGTCTTCTTGCCGGCCGGCTTGATCTCCGCACGGCCCGAATCGAACAGCACCGAGTCCTTCATGCCGTAGACGATCATGCCGTCCCGGGCACTGACGTCGATGCCCGGGATGCCCGTGTTCTCGTTCGCCTTGGCCATGCGCGCCTTGGCGTCTTCGAGTTCACGACGCAAGCGATCGAGCTCGATCTGGCTCTGCGTGTTCGCGTTGCGCAGGCTGTCGGTCTCGCCGCGCAAGCGGCTCGCCTCGGCCTCCAAGCTGCTCTTGCTGGAGAGTGCGCCGCTCGCGATGTCTTCGCGATTGCGCAACTCGTTGCGGGCTTCGTCCAGTTCGTTGAGTGTCTTCTCGTGCGTGCTCTTCGACACGCAACCAACGCTCGCGAACAGCGCGAGCGCCAGCAAGGAACCACTGCGGAATGCCATCCTCACGACTCGTTGACCTCCCCGGCGGAACGCATCGCATTCCGTGCCGGAAACCGTTGTGTGTACCGTTCGGCCGCTCTTCGCGCGCGCTGTTGCCCTGCGGATCAGCGCCGTGGCCGCAATCCTCGTAACTCTCGGCGAGAATTCAAGCAGGGCGACAGGATGGGTTCCTGCCGCCCTGCCCCACCCAAGCGATTGGGTGTCGACGTCGCGACCTGAGAATCAGGTCACTTCGTCATGTTCGCCATCATGTTCATGAAGCCGCGCGAGAAGCCGCTCGGCTGGACCTGCGCGGCGTCCAACGCCACGATGACCGCGAACAGCATGATCGCCGCGCCGAGCACGAGGCAGACGCGAACGCCCATACCCTCGACGGCTTCTTCGGCCTGCTGCGCCTTCTTGACCGGACGAGGACGGGCCGCGGCCGCCGCCATCTTGGCGTCGGTGACGCGCGGCGAGTCGTCGAGCTCGATCGGTTCGACGCCGCCGTCCTCTTCGAGGAACGACTTGTCGGAGATCTGCTGCGTGACCATGCCGACGTCGCCACCGCCGTCGTCGTCACCGAACAGCTCTTCGGTGAGTTCGCCCGACGGCGCTTCGATCGTCGGAAGATCGTCGGCCTTCTTGCGGAACCGATCGATGTCTTCCTTGCGGAACTTCATCTTGTCCTGGTCGCGGAACGCGCGGATCTCGCCTTCCGAGACCAGCTTCTTGAGCTGCGCTTCTTGCAGCTGGAGTTCCTTGAGGACCTTCTCGAAGGAAATGAAATCGTCGGCCACCGTTCGCCTCCGCTCGAAGTTCCGAACTGCCTCAATTGCCCTGTTTGTCGGCACCGCCGGGCTCGCCCGCTCCCGCCGACGACTCGGCGGATCCAGCGGTGCGGCGCTCGACTTCGGCGATGCGCTCGACGAGTTCCTGATAGGAGTACTCGGACTTGTCGTTGTAACCAGTCACGAAGATGTCTCTTGCGACTTTGCGCGCACCGACGAACGTCAGTCCGCGCGTGGCTTTCGTGCCGCCCTCGGCCTCGTACGTGGTCAGCACTTCCGTCTCGGTGTTGAACACCGCGATGAGCACCCCGCCATGCGGCAACGCACTCGTGCTGATCATGTATTCGGGCTGCGACGCGATGACGGGTTCGCGGGCCGAGATCGCACCACCACCGACGAATGCGCGCATCAACAGCACCGCGAGAGCGGCACCGCCGAGCACGTCGACGATTCGATGCGACCAAGAACGCGCGTCGGTCATGCGTCTCCGAGGGTTCGCGCGAGAGTCCAATTTCGCGCGACGGCGGGAGGATACTGGCGGCCCCCAGCGCCCGCAAGCGGCGATTCCCGTCTCCCTTGCGTCGATTCGGCCGGGGCCGATCACCACCGCTTCGAGCCCCCGATGATCGGGTCGAGCAGGTCGCGGAGGGTCACCGCTCCGACCACCGCGCCGGCGGCATCCGTCACCAGGGCCATCTGGCTCTCCTCGGCGCGCAGATGCTCGATCGCAGCCATGACCGAATCGTCTTCGCGCACTGCAGGCAGCGGCCGCAGACAATCGCCGACCACGACGTTGGGGTCGCGGTGCAGCAGGATGTCGTAGAGGTGGACCATGCCCAGGATGCGGCCGCCGTCGCCCTCGACGAGGAAGCGCCGGTCCGGAGCCTCGCGAGCGACGGCGCTCGCCGCGGCCAACCCGAACTCGGAACGCATTCGCGCGACCTTCGACAGCGGCACCATCGCCGAGCGGACGAAGCCGGCCGTGGCCCCGACCACGTTGCCGACCAGGGTGCGCTGCGTCGCCGAGAGCGCGTCCTCCGCGGCCGGGCCCGACAACGCGTCGGTCAATCCCGGACGCGTGAACACGTCGACCTTCTTCTCGTCCCCTTCGCGGAAGAACGGCAGGCGTAGGAGCAACTCGAGCAGGATCGTCAGCGGCCGGAACAACGTGATCAAGACCGCGAGCCCCGGCGCCAGTCGCGGCACGATGCGATCGGCTTCGAGCCGGAACACGTTCTTCGGCAATGCCTCGCCGAACACGAAGAACAGCGGCGTCAGGAACAGGAACGACACGAGTTCCTCGGACTCGACGCCGAGTTCGACGCAGATGCGCTGACCGACGTAGCCCGCTCCCATCTCGACCATGTTCACGAGCACGAGCACCGTGACCACGATGACCACGGGACGGTTGAACAGCCGCGCGAGCACGCGACTCCCGCGATCACCGGCCTCGGCGCGCAGGCGCACCCGCAACGGATGGATCGAATACAGACCGGTCTCGGTCCCGGCTGCGAGGAACGACAGGGCGAGCAGCACGAACAACGCGATCGACAGCAGCGCGACGGTCATTCGGTGGTCTCCCCGGCCGACAACGGTTCGGCCACGAGGATGCGCACGGCGCCATTCTTCACGCGCAGCACGCGCAGGACGACCGAGTTCAACAACACCACGTCGCCGGGCCGGGGGATACGGTCGAGGCGCTGCGCGACGTAGCCGCCGAGGGTGACCGCGCGCCGCGCTTCGATCGCGCGAGGCTCGACGCGCAAGCGGTTGAACGTCGCGAGCGGACACGTCCCGCGCAACACGACCGAACCGTCGCGACGCTCCCGATGGAAACCGCGCGCCTTGGCGTGTTCGTCGGCGAAGCCGCCGAACAGCACCGACGCGATGCTCTCGACCGTGAGCACGCCCGACGTGCCGCCGTACTCGTCGAGTGCGATCGCGATCTCGCGGCCTTCGGCGCGCAGCAGGCGCAGCGCGGCGTCGAGCGGCGCGCTCTCCGACACGATGCCGATCGGCCGGACCAGTTCGGCGAGCGACTTGTCGCGGAACAGGAGCAAGTCACGGCCCTCGACGTAGCCGACGATGTGGTCCATCGACTTGCGATACGCGGGCAACCGCGAGCGCCGCGTCGCACGCACGAGTTGCTCGGCCTTCTGGCGGCCCGAGTCGAGGTCGATCGCAGCGATCTCGACGCGCGGCACCATCGCGTCGCGCGCACGCAATTCGGTCATGTGGAGTACTTGGCCGAGAACGGCGGCCTCGCCGCTGCCGACCGCGCCGCGCGCCGAAGCCGCGGACAACAGTTGATGCAGCTCCTCGGGCTCGAGTTCCCGGCCCCCACGACGCGCCGACACCATCCCGGTCAACACGTCGGTGAGGAAGATCAACGGCGTCAACACGGGCCGCAGCAGCTCGGTCACGAACAGCGCGGGCGCGGCCAGACGCACCGCGACCACGGCCGAGTTCCGCACGGCGAACGCTTTGGGCAGGATTTCGCCGAGCAGCAGGATCGCGAGGAAGCCCGTACTCGAAACGGCGAACGCTCCGACGCCGTCGAGTTCCATCGCCCACGCGCCGGACACCGTGAAGAACCCGAGGTTCACGAGCAGGTTCAGCAGCAATTGCGTGAGCAGGAAGCGCTCGGGCTCGCGATCGAGCTTCTCGACCAGCCGAGCGCCGGCGCGCGACGCTCCGGCGAGACGCGCTCGGCCATCGGCGTCGAGCGCGAACAACGCGGTCTCGACCGCGGAGCTGAATGCCGACCCCGCGAGCAGCGCGGCCATCGGGGCGAGGTAGATCAAGCCGGTCATGGAGCCGGGAACTCGAGCACGAAGCGCGCCCCGGCGCCAGGTTCGGACCGCACTTCGATCGTGCCGCCGTGCTCGGCGACGATCTCGTGGACGATGAACAGGCCGAGACCACTCCCCGTGACTTTGGTCGTGAAGAACAGATCGAAGGCCCGCGCGACTTGTTCCGCGCTCATGCCGACTCCGTTGTCGGCCACTTCGACGCGCGCACGATCGCCCTGCCGCCGCCCGATGACCTCGACGCGACGCGGCGCCGCGTCGAGAGCGTCGATGGCGTTCGCGATCAGGTTCAGGAACACTTGGCCGAGCGCCGCGGCATCACCGCGCACGGCGAGTCCGTCGTCGACGTCGACGACGAAGGTCACCACCTTCTCGCTCAACCGGAACTGGAGGAAGCGCGCGACGTCGTCCACCAGCGCCGCGATCGGCACGGTCTCCTTCGGCTTACGGTTCGGCGCGAACCGCAGCACGCGCGCCACCACGCCGCGCACGCGATCCAGGCCGTCACCGATCAGCTTCAAGTAACGCTGGCGGACGTCGGACTTCGTGTCGGGGCGCTCGACCACGCGCAGCGCGTTGATCATGCCGCCGAGAGGGTTGTTGATCTCGTGCGCGATCCCGGCGGCGAGCGTTCCCATGGCCGCCAAACGCTCGGTCAAGATCAAACGCTTCTCGCTCGCCCGCGCGCGCAGGACCGCTTCGCGCACGCGGCGCTCGAGTGCTTCGCGCGATTGACCGACTTCGAGCATCATCTCGTTGAACGCGGCGACCAACGTGTCGATCTCGTCGGCGCGGCCGGTGCGTGGAACCGGTCGCGAGTAGTCGCCGAACCGGACGCGACGAGCGCCGGCCGACACGTCATGCAGCGGGCGCAGCACGAGCACGTGGAGCAACGAGAAGATGCCCGCGATCGCGATCACCGTCGACCCGCCGAGCGCGATCGCGACCATGCGGGCTTCGATGCCACTCTGCGGCGGCTGGATCTGCGGCACGTCGACGCGGATGTACGCGGCGCCGACCTTCTTGCGTTCGCGACCTCGCCCGGCGCTACCGAACAACGGGATCGCGAGGATCTCACCGTCGCGCTGCTCGACGCCATCCCGATACGCACGCTCGACGAGGTCGAGCGCGCGCAGGCGCAACTGCTCCGACTCCGCGTCGGGAGCGCCGATCGGGTTCAACTCGAACTCACCGGGCTGGTACTGCTCGTTGAAGCGGAACGGGTTGTCGGTCAGGTAGGCATCGCGCGCGGCGGTCCAGAACGGTTGCGCGAGGATCTCCCGCACGATGCGTCGCGCCGGCTCGGCGCGCGCTTCGTTGGAACGCGACGGGCCGAGGTCGAAGTCGAACGCCTGGAACCACTTGATGAAGATGTCGCCGACGCGGGCGACCTGCTCCTCACGGATCCGGGCGCTCTCCTCGCGCGCCAGTTCACCGCGACGGTCGACGTCGCGCGCGATCGCCACGGCCAACACGGCGAATGCCGCGAAGTTGGCCGCCACGACCGCGAGCAGGAGCTTCGTCCGTAGCTGCACGCCTGACCTCGCCCGTTTCCGTTCCGCGAGCGGACCCGGTCGTCCCGAATCCGCGGAGTCGCGTCAGAGGACGTGAACCTGGTGAGGCCGAGAACACGAGTCCATCGGATCCACGTTCTCTCAGCCCTGCGCTCCCATCGTGTCCATGACCTTCAGGATCGGCAGGAACAACGCCAGCACGATGAAACCGACGATGACGGCGAGCGCCAGCAACAACACCGGTTCGATCAACTTGAACAGCGTGCTGACCCGCGTGTCGACTTCGTCCTCGTAGGTGTCCGCGATCTTCAGCAACATCTTGTCGACCGAGCCGGTCGCTTCGCCGACGTCGATCATGTTCACGACCATGTCGTCGAACACGCGCGACTCGAGCAGCGGCGCCGCCATCGTCTCGCCTTCGCGGACACTCGCGCGCACGTCGGACAGAGCGCCCGACAGCACCGCGTTCGGGATCGAGGCCTCGACGATCTCGAGCGCTTCGAGGATCGGCACGCCGCTTTGCAGCAACGTCCCGAGCGTGCGCGAGAAGCGCGCGATGATCGTCTTCTGGATCAGGTCGCCCATGATCGGCGCGCGCAGCTTCACCTTGTCGGACGCGTAGCGCACCTTCGGCGACCGCAGCGCGATGCGGTAGACGAAGAACAACACGATCGGAATGCCGAGGAAGATGTACCAGTACGTCAGCATCGCGCGCGACGCGTCGATCAGCAGCCGCGTGATCGCGGGCAGGTCCTGATTGAACTGTTTGAAGATGTCCTCGAACTTGGGAACGATGAACACCATCACGAACACGAGCACGGCCATCGCGAAGAACAGCACGACGACCGGGTAGGTCAGGGCTTCGCGGATCTTCGACTTGATGCGTTGGCTCTTCTCGGCGAAGTCGGCCAGACGCACGAGGATCGTGTCGAGGATGCCGCCCTTCTCGCCGGCGCGCACCATGTTCACGTAGAGCCGATCGAACACGGCATCGTGCTTCGCGAACGCTTCCGACAGCGACGCACCGCCCTCGACGTCGTCGGCGACGGCGCCGACCACCGTCTTCAACGGGCCTTCGCGCAGCTGCGATTGGCAGATGCGCAAGCTGCGCACGATCGGGATGCCCGACGCCTGCAGGATCGACAACTGGTTGGTGAACTGCGCGAGCTTCTTGTCCGACACGCCGCGCGTGAACCCGCCGGGCTTGCGCGGCGCTTCGATCGCGCTGGTCGCGCCACTCGCACCGGCCGCCGGCTTCGCCTTCTTGCGTTCGAGTTTCTCAGGCATCGCGACTCACCTTTCGACCACGGTTTCACGCAGCACTTCTTCGACGGTCGTGATGCCGTCGAAGATCGCGAGCAGGCCGGCCGCGCGCAGCGGTCGCATGCCTTCCTCGATGGCGAGTTCACGCAAGCGCCCGCCCGACGCCTTCTCGAGCACCGCGCGCTTGATGCGCTCGGTCACCGGCATGATCTCGTAGATCGCACGCCGGCCCTTGAAGCCGCTGAAGTTGCACTTGTCGCAACCACGTCCGTAGAAGAACGTCTTACCGGCGATCTGCGCCGGGTCGAGTTCCAGTTCGCGCAACAGCTCCGGATCCGGTTGGTAGGCCTCGCGGCATTCGGGGCAGATGCGCCGCACCAGACGTTGAGCCACGATGCCCTCGAGCGTCGCCGAGATCAGGAACGGCTCGACGCCGACGTCGACGAGCCGCATGACGGCCGACGGCGCGTCGTTCGTGTGCAGCGTCGAGAACACCAAGTGACCGGTCAGCGCGGCCTCGACCGCGATCTGCGCGGTCTCGCGGTCACGGATCTCGCCGACCAGGATGATGTCGGGGTCCTGGCGCAGGATCGTGCGCAGGACGCGCGCATAGGTGACCTCGATCTCGTCGTTGATCGGGATCTGGATGATGCCGTCGAGGTCGTACTCGACCGGGTCCTCGGTCGTGATGACCTTGGTGTCGATCTCGTTCACTTCCTGCAAGACCGAGTACAGCGTCGTGGTCTTGCCGGAGCCGGTCGGTCCGGTCACCAGCACGATCCCGTTCGGCTTCTGTGCGAGTCTGCGGATCGAAGCGAGGTCGTCGGCGCGCAGACCGAGGTTTTCGAGGTCGAGCTGCACGACCGAGCGGTCGAGAACACGCATCACGCACGACTCGCCATGAGCCGTCGGCAGCGTCGACACGCGCAAGTCCACCGGGCGCCCGCCGATCGCGAGCTCGATGCGGCCGTCCTGCGGGATTCGCGTCTCGGCGATGTCGAGGTTCGCCATGACCTTCACGCGCGAGATCAACGCGATCGCGAGCGCGACGGGCGGCGGTTCCATCTCGTAGAGCACGCCGTCGACGCGGTAGCGCACGCGGAACTCGTTCTGGAACGGCTCCAGGTGGATGTCCGACGCGCGGTCCTTGATCGCCTGATACAGGATGTAGTTCAGCAGCTTCACGACCGGCGCGGCGTGCGCGAGCGCGGCCTTGTCGTCGAGGTTCAGCGAACTCGACGCGGCTTCCTTCTTCAATTCCTCGACCGCGTTCTTCATCGAGCGCACGTCGTCGGCGCCGTAGTGCTTCGCCAACGCCTTCTCGATGGCCTTCTCGTCGGCGATCGCGCCGATCACTTCGCAGCCCGACAGGAAGCGCAGTTCGTCGAGGCAGCTCGCGTTCAGCGGATCGGCGAGCGCGACCGTCAGGCGCTTGCCCTCGAGGCGCACGGGCATCACGCGCAACAGCGTCGCCGTGGTGCCGTCGATCTTCGCCAGCGCATCCTTCGACGGCTCGACCACGTCGAGGTCGACGACTTCCATGCCGGCCTGCAGACCGAGCGCCTTCGCCAGATCCTGGCGGTTGATCGCGCCGAGTCCGACCAGGATCTCGCCGATCGCTCCGCCCTGCTTGCGCTGGATCTGCAAGGCCTCCTGGATGTGGCCCTCGTGGATCTTGCGCATCTCCTTGAGGATCTGGCCGAGCAGCTTGCGTTGCGCCATCTCAGGTCCCCTGGCTCGGCGCCGGCTCACCGAGCTTGATCGCGAGATCGGCGGCGCTGAGGCTGTACTCGTACGCCACTTCGCGCGTGATCTGGCCGGAGGCGACGAGTTCGGCGAGGTGGTCGTCGAGACGCTGCATGCCGAGCTTCTTCGACGTCTGGATGACCGACGGGATCTTGAACGTCTCTTTCTTGCGGATGTGGTTCTCGACCGCCGACGTGTTGATCAGGATCTCGAACGCCGCGACGCGTCCCTTGCCCTCGGCCTTCGGCATCAGCACCTGCGAGATGACCGCGACGATCGACACCGAGAGCTGCGTGCGGATCTGTTCCTGCTGCTCGTGCGGGAACGAGTCGATGATGCGGTCGACGGTGCGCGCGGCGCCGGTCGTATGCAACGTTCCGAACACGAGGTGACCGGTCTCGGCCGCCGTGATCGCGGTCGCGATCGTCTCGGTGTCGCGCATTTCGCCCATCAACACGACGTCGGGGTCCTGACGCAGCGCGCGACGCAGCGCCTCGCTGAAGCCCGACACGTCGCGCCCGATCTCGCGCTGCATGACCACCGACTTCTTGTGCGGGTGGTGGTACTCGATCGGATCCTCGATGGTGATGATGTGCTTGTCGTAGTTCTCGTTGAGGTAGTCGATCATCGACGCCAGCGTCGTGGTCTTGCCCGAACCGGTCGGCCCGGTCACGAGGATGAGGCCACGCGGGCGCAGCAGCAGGTTGATCACCGTGTCCGGCAATCCGATCGCCTTCAGGTTCAGCAGCTGGTTCGGGATCAGGCGCAAGGCTGCGCCGAGGTAGCCGCGCTCCTTGAAGATCGAACAGCGGAAGCGCGCCTTGTCGCGGAACGGGATCGCGAAGTCGGACGTGCCGACCTGCTCCATCTCGTCGAGGTTCTCGCGCGGCGCGAAGCTGCGCACGATCTCGATCGTGTCCTCGGGCGTCAGGTTCGGCAGGTTCAGCGATCGCAGGCGTCCGTGCAGACGGATGACCGGCGGTCGCCCCACCGCGATGTGGAGATCCGATCCGCGCGTTTCGACGACGGTCTCGAGCAGTTTGTCCAGGTCGACCTTCACGTCTCTCACTCCAACGCGTGCGCGATGCGCAAGATCTCGGGAATCGTGGTCAGCCCGGCGACGACCTTGCGGACACCGTCGTCGAGCAGCGTCGACATGCGACCGGTCGCCTTGGCGCGATCACGGATCGCGCTGTGCGGCTGGCCGCGGAACACCAGATCGCGCAAGCCCGAGTCGAGCTCGAGCAGTTCGTACACGCCCTTGCGGCCGCGGAACCCGCTCATGTCGCACTGCGGACAACCATCGGGACGGTAGAGCCCGTGCGGCGGCAACTGCGAGCGCTGCAGACCGATCGAGCGCAGTTCGGAATCCTCGGGCTGGTACTGCTGCTTGCAATGCGGACAGAGCATCCGGACGAGCCGTTGCGCGAGGATCGCCTGCACCGAGGCCGAGACCAGGAACGGCTTCACACCCATGTCGATGAGGCGGGTCAGCGCGGACGGCGCGTCGTTCGTGTGCAGCGTCGAGAACACCAAGTGACCGGTGAGCGCGGCTTGGATGGCGATTTCGGCGGTCTCGCGGTCGCGGATTTCGCCGACCAGGATGATGTTCGGCGCCTGGCGCAGCATCGCACGCAGGATCTTGGCGAAGCTCAACCCGATCTGATGGCGCACCTGGCACTGGTTCACGCCTTGGAGCTGGTACTCGACCGGGTCTTCGGCCGTGATGATCTTCACGTCGGGCCGGTTCAGTTCCTTCAGCGACGCGTACAGCGTCGTGGTCTTGCCGGACCCCGTCGGGCCCGTGACGAGGAAGATCCCGTTCGGTCGACGGATGATCGACTTGAAGCGCGCGTAGTCGCCGGGATCGAACCCGAGCTCTTCGAGCGAAACCAGGCCGCGCTGCTGATCGAGCAGACGCATGACCATCGTCTCCCCGTGGTTGCCGGGCAAGATCGACGCGCGGATGTCGAGGTCTCGACCGGAGACCTGAGCCGAGATGCGGCCGTCTTGAGGCTTGCGTTTCTCGGCGATGTCCATGCCGGCCATGATCTTCAAGCGCGACAGCAACGGACCTTGCAGGTGCGGCGGATGCGTGGCGCGTTCGACCAGCACGCCGTCGATGCGGAAGCGCACGCGGATGCGGTCGGCGAACGGTTCGACGTGGATGTCGGACGCGCGCTCGTTCAGCGCGGTCTCGATCATCTTCTGAACCATGCGGATGATCGGCGCGTCTTCGGACTCGGTCTCGGCGTTGCCGCCGACGAGCTTCGCGACCGTGTTCTCCTCGCCGATGCCGTAGACCTCGCGCATCTTCGCGCGCAACGACGTCGGCGACGCCAATGCCGGCTGCAGATCCCGATTCAGGATGAACCCGAGGTTGTCGAGTTCGAAGACGCGCAACGGATCGTCGATCGCGATGACGAGCTTGCCGGCCTTCTCGAGCAGCGGGATGAACCGGTGCTGCTCGACGGCCTCGCGCGTGGCGAGCTTGGCGAACTCTTCGTTGATCTTTCCTTTACGCAGGTCGACGTACGGCAACCGCGCTTGCGTCGCGAGCGCCTTGGTGACGGCTTCCTCGTCGCAGGCGTTCAGCGCGATCAGCGCCTCGCCGATGCGCATCTTCTTGCCCTTTTGATACGTCAGGGCCTTGTTGACCGTCTCTTCCGTGACGACGCCTTGTTCGACGAGGATCTGGCCGAGCAGTTTTCGCGTCATGGTGCGGCGGTCGATCTCACGCAGGGGCCAGGAGCCCGGAATTGGACGACCGCGGCGCTGTGCGCCTTCGCTGCCGCAGAGGGCGGTCGGACCGCGCCTCCCTTGGCGGGGAGCGCGCACGCCCGTGTATCACCCCCGGTCGCAGCGAGTAACGGCCGGACGAGGAACGCGGATCTTAGGTCTCGTCTCGCGATCCCCTCAAGGGTCACGATGGAAAGCCTGATCCCTCTCGCGCAGCGCCTCGGCGTACGCCGTACCGTTTCTTCGGCCGTTCGACGAACCCTCGTTCTGGGACTCGCGCGTCGCGGAATGGGCTGCTAACGTCTCGCGCTCCATGCGCGGCGCAGCTTCCATCCTCGCGTTCTTCGCCGGCCTCGCCGGATGCGCAACGCCGTGTCCGACCGAGGCGCAACTCGAGACGCCGCAGCAGACGATCGCGACGTTCCGCGATGCGCTCGCGTGCGACAGCGCCGTGAACGTCGAGTACCGCTGCTTGTCCGACGACGTCAAGGACCGCTTCGGCGGCTTCCAGGGCTACCAGATCGGCCGAGCGATCCTGCTGCACGACAATCCGCAACTCATGTTGTTGCTGCGCGTCGTCGACCTCGATGCGCGCACGAAGATCACGGTGCTCCCCGACGGTGTGCACGCGATCGCGCGCATCAGCGACGGCGATCAAGTGTTCGAGCTGCTGCTCCACAACGAGCCCGAATACGTGCTCCACCTCGCGAACGGCCAAGTGCTGCGCGGCTTCGCGACCGACGTCGACGTCGAGCGCACGGCGGACGACGAAGTGACGATCCGCGTCGTCGACGACGCGCTGAAGACCACTCTTCCGGCGAGCGCCGAACTCAAGCGACGCGTCGATCTGCGTCCGCGTTGGGTGATCGCCGAAATGCCGCGCCTCGTCGACGCGATCGAGCGCGCGCGCAACGGGCGCGATCCACGCAAACTCCAGGAATAGTCTTTCACGGCGAGGGTGACCGATGGCGGACAAGATGGTGTTCTCGTTCGGTGGCGGCAAAGCGCGCGGCGACGCGACGATGAAAGCGCTGCTTGGCGGCAAGGGCGCGAACCTGGCCGAGATGACGAACCTCGGCATCCCGGTGCCGCCCGGATTCACCATCACGACCGAGTGCTGCGCCTACGCTTCGAAGCACAAGAAGTGGCCGAAGGGACTGGACCAGAAGGTCAAGAAGGCGCTGGCCAAGCTCGAGCAGCAGATGAATCGCAAGCTCGGTGCGGCCACCGACCCACTGCTCGTGTCGGTGCGTTCGGGCGCCGCCGTGTCGATGCCCGGCATGATGGACACCGTCCTCAACCTCGGACTCAACGACAAGGCCGTGCGCGGCCTGGCCGCGAAGACGAACAACCCGCGCTTCGCGTGGGACTCGTACCGGCGCTTCGTGATGATGTTCGGCAACGTCGTCTGCGGCGTCGCGCACGACAAGTTCGAACACCTGATGGACGAATTGAAGCGCGAGCGCGGTGCGCAGAAGGACACCGATCTCGATGCCGCGGCGCTCGAAGAACTCACGCAGCGCTTCCTCAAGATGTTCCGCAAGGAGACCGGCGAGGCGTTCCCGCAGGATCCGTGGCAGCAGCTCACGCGCTCGATCGATGCCGTGTTCGCGTCGTGGGACAACGACCGCGCCGTCACCTACCGCCGACTGAACGACATCCGCGGCTTGCTCGGCACTGCCGTCAACGTGCAGGCGATGGTGTTCGGGAACATGGGGCCGACGTCGGGCACGGGCGTGTGCTTCACGCGCAATCCGTCGACGGGCGAGAACCTGTTCTACGGCGAGTTCCTCGTCGACGCACAGGGCGAAGACGTCGTCGCCGGCATCCGCACGCCACGACCGATCGCCGAGCTGGCGAACGAGATGCCGAAGGTCTACGAGCAACTGGTCGCGTACAAGGACGCGCTCGAGCAGCACTACACGGACATGCAAGACATCGAGTTCACCGTCCAGGACGGCAGGCTCTACATCCTGCAGACGCGCTCGGGCAAACGGACCGCGAAGGCCGCCGTGCGCATCGCCGTCGAGATGGTCGCCGAGAAGTGCATCAGCAAGGACACGGCTATCCTGCGCGTCCAACCCGCGTCGCTCGACCAACTGCTGCACCCCGACTTCGATCCGAAAGCCGAGAAGAAGGTCATCGCGAAGGGACTCCCGGCGTCGCCGGGTGCCGCGTCGGGACGCATCTACTTCGACGCCGACGAAACCGAGGAAGCGAACGCACGCGGTGAGAAGGTCATCCTCGTTCGACACGAGACGTCGCCCGAGGACATCGGCGGCATGCACGCGGCTCGCGGCATCCTGACCGCTCGCGGCGGCATGACCTCGCACGCGGCCGTCGTCGCTCGCGGCATGGGCAAGTGCTGCGTGGCCGGCTGCGAGAAGCTCGAGATCGATTACGCGACCAAGACGCTGAAGGCCGGTGACACCGTCCTGAAGCAAGGCGACTGGCTGTCGCTGAACGGCTCGACCGGTGAGGTCATCCTCGGCCAAGTTCCCACCGTCGATCCGCAACTCTCCGACGAGTTCGGCACGCTCATGAAGTGGGCCGACGCACGCCGTCGACTCAAAGTGCGCACCAACGCCGATACGCCGAAGGATTGCAACGTCGCGCGACGCTTCGGCGCCGAAGGCATCGGTCTGTGCCGCACGGAGCACATGTTCTTCGAAGGCGATCGCATCATCGCCGTGCGCGAGATGATCCTCGCGTCGACACTGGAGGCGCGGAAGAAGGCACTCGCGAAGCTGCTGCCCTACCAGCGCGAAGACTTCGTCGGGATCTTCAAGGAGATGGACGGGCTGCCGTGCACGATTCGCTTGCTCGACCCGCCGCTGCATGAGTTCTTGCCGCTGAACGACGAGAACCAGGCCGAGATGGCGAAGGTCATGGGCGTGTCGGTCGACGTCGTGAAGAAGAAGGTCGCCGAGCTGCACGAGATGAACCCGATGCTCGGGCATCGCGGCTGCCGTCTCGGCATCACGTATCCCGAGATCTACGAGATGCAGGTCCGCGCGATCGTCGAGGCCGCCGCGGCGTGCGCGAAGAAGGGCACGAAGGTCGTGCCCGAGATCATGCACCCGCTGATCGGCACGGCGCGCGAGCTGTCGATCCTGCGCGACCTCACCGAGCGCGTGATCGGCGAAGTCCGCAAGGAGACCGGCTACCGCGGCGACATCCTGATCGGGACGATGATCGAGGTCCCGCGCGCTGCGTTGACCGCGGCCGAGATCGCGAAGCACGCCGACTTCTTCAGCTTCGGCACGAACGACCTCACGCAGATGACGTTCGGCTTCTCGCGCGACGACACCGGAGCCCTGCTGTCGGCCTACGTCGACCAGAACATCCTCGAGGTCGACCCGTTCCGCACCGTCGACGCGCGTGGCGTCGGACGCTTGATGCGGTTCGCCGTGGACGAAGGTCGCGAGACCAAGAAGAAGCTGAAGTGCGGCGTTTGCGGAGAGCACGGCGGCGATCCGAAGTCGGTCGCGTTCTGCGACGAGATCGGACTCGACTACGTGTCGTGCTCGCCGTACCGCGTGCCGATCGCTCGCCTCGCGGCGGCGCAGGCCGCGATCCACGCGTCGAACAAGAAGGCCGACAAGAAGAAGTCGAAGAAGCGCGGCAAGTAACAGAACGTGAATCAACGCGCTTGATTCACGTTCTCGGCCTCACAAGGTGTTGCTCGGCGACGGCAGTCGCCGAACTCACAGACGATTCGCTTTGAATTGACTCGGTTCATCTGTGGGTACGGCGGCTGCTGCCGCCTCGGACACCTTGTGGGTTCGGCCGTGAATCTGGTGAATGGGCGGGGGCGGCCCCCGATTTGTTCACGGCCTCGGAGACGGCGCGACGAACGACGACGAAACGGGTCGATGCGGCGAACGCCGCGTCGACCCGTTTCGCGTGTTCGGAGCGCGAGGTGTCCCGCTCAGGCCTTGACCGTATCGCTCCAGGCGCAGATGCGGTTGCCACCGAGACTCTTCGCGGTGCGGACGCCGCGCACGGCGCGCTCGACGAAATCGTCGACGCTCGCGACGTCGTCGCTCGGCAACGCGGCGATGCCGACGCTGGCGCGCACCGGGATCTCGGTCTCGCCGGCATGGACACGACGCTGACAAACCTGCTGGAACACGCGGTCGGCCATGATGCGCGCACCGTTCAGATCGGTGTTCGGCAGGATCAGCAAGAAGCGCGCGTCGTCGACTCGACCGACGACGTCGACGTCGCGCGACTCGCACAGGAAGATGCCCGACACTTCGAGCAACATCTCCTGCGCCGCGCTCTTGTGCGGGGTCTTGTCGAGTTCGGCGTAGTTGTCGATGTCGACCAAGAGGATCGCCAACGGGTTGCCGTAGCGGCGCGACTTCTTGAACTCTTCCTCGAGCTTGAAGGTCGTGTACGTGCGGTGGTGCAGACCGGTCAACGGATCGGAGATCTTGGCCAAGAAGCCGTCGTTGCGGCTGGTGGTGTCGCGCAGCAGCGCCTTCACGAAGCGATCACGCGCCCCTCCCTGACCGAGCAGGGCTTCACCGCGATCGTCGCCGCCTTCGGCGAGGCGCAGGATCTCGTCGAGATCGTCGTGGAGCATCGGGTCGCCGACGACCATGTCGGCCCCTTCCACGCGCGCGCGGCCACGGCCGTAATTGTCGCCCTGCTCGAGGATCAGCACGACCGGCACCGTGTGCGCGTCGGCGAGCGTCTTCACTTCACGGCAGAGTTCGAACCCGGACATCTTCGGCAGGACGCCATCGGCCACGACGAGGTCGGGCAGATGATCGCGCGCCTTCTCGAGCGCGTCGCGGCCGTTGTCGGCCGTGTCGACCTCGTACCCCTTGCCGCGCAGGAAATCGGCGATGGTCGCCAGTCCAGCCGGATCCAATCGACTGACGAGTGCTCGCTTGTTCGCGCCCATGATTCACTCCTCCGTGGTCACCACCCGTCGTGTCGCGGACGCGGCGGGGACACGCGGGCTCTGATCGGCTCGGATCGGCGCGATCTTGAGCGGAAAACATCAAAAAGGCAGCCAACGACCGCGTTCGCCCGATCGCATGCGTCGGATCGCCGCGGGTCGCGGCCGCGATCCATCACTCCGCGTCGGCTTCGATGGCCTTCGCGACGTCGTCGGGGATCTCGACGTTCGACACGGTGCTCTGCACGTCGTCGTGCTCGTCGAGCGCGTCGAGCAATTGCAGCAGGAGCACGGCGTCTTCGCGCCCCACGACCGCCGACGTCTTGGGCATGGGCACCAGCTCGGCCTTCTCGACCTTGAACCCCTTGTCGCCGAATCCTTGGCGTAGCAGCGCGAGCTTGGCCGGCTCCCCGAGCACTTCGAACGCGTCGCCCGCGGGCCGCAGGTCGTCGGCGCCGAGATCGATCACGGCTTCGGTCAATGCGTCCTCGGTCGTGCTCGCTTGCGGGATCGTCAGCACGGCGCGAGTTTCGAACATCCACGCCACGGAGTTGGCTTCACCGAGGTTGCCGCCATGCGTCTCGAACAGCGTGCGCATCTCGGGACCGGTGCGATTGCGGTTGTCCGTCAACACGTCGACCAGCAACGCGACACCGCCGGGGCCGTAACCCTCGTAGCGGATCTCTTCGAGTCGCATGCCCTCGAGTTCGCCGGTGCCCTTCTTGATCGCTCGTTCGATCGTGTCTCGCGTCATGTTCGCGGCGCGCGCCTTCTCGATCGCCAGCGCCAACCTCGCGTTGAAGCGCGGATCGCCGCCGCCGATACGCGCGGCCGACATGATCAGCTTCGAGTGCTTCGAGAACGCGGCGCCCTTCTTCGCGTCGACCGCGGCCTTGCGGTGCTTGATGTTCGAGGCGTGGGAGTGACCGGCCATGACGAGCAAGTCTCCGAAATCGGACCGACCGGACGGTACAGCCGAGGAGCCCGTCCGCGAAGTTCCCGCCGCGTGCGAACGCGACGGACACTCTCGCGACCGGGCTCCCGGTGCGTCCGCTCTCTCTGGCGCGTCAGCGCTTCGAGAACTGGAAGCGACGACGAGCGCCGCGTTGACCGTACTTCTTGCGTTCCTTCATGCGGCTGTCGCGCGTCAGGAACCCGCTCTCGCGCAGGATCGGCTCCAGCGACGATTCGAGCATCTTGAGGATACGGCCGATGCCGAGCGCGATCGCGCCGGCCTGACCGGTCGGCCCGCCGCCCGATACCGTCACCGAGACGTCGAACTTGTCGGCGGTCTTGGTCGCGTCGAACGGCCCGAGCACCGTCTGCATCGTCGGCATCGTCGTGAAGAACTGCTTCAGCGGACGGCCGTTCACTTCGAACTTGCCGTCGCCGGGACGCACGCGCACGCGCGCCACCGAGCTCTTGCGTCGGCCCGTCGCGACGGTCCAGCCACCAGCCAACGTCTTGATCGTCTCGGACACTTCGGTCATGTCGTGCGGCTCCGTCACGGAATTCAAACCCACGCCGGAAACGGCTTCGGCTGCTGCGCCACGTGCGGATGAGCTTCACCCGCATAGATGCGCAGCTTCGCGGCCATGTGCCGCGCGAGCCCGTTCTTCGGCATCATCTTCTTCACGGCCTGCTCGATCACGCGCGCGGGATTGAGCTTGAACGTCTCGGTCAACGGCGCCGAGCGCTGATTGCCGAGGTAGCCCGAGTGCGTGCGCAGGAAGCGCTTGCGCTCTTTCTGCGGCGGCGCGATGCGCACCTTGTCGGCGTTGATCACGATGACGAAGTCGCCGGTGTCGACGTTCGGGACGTACGTGGGCTTGTGCTTGCCCATGAGGACCGTCGCGATCTTGGTGGCCATGCGACCGAGCACCTGATCGGTGCCGTCCAGAACCAGCCATTCGCGGTTGTCGGTCGGCTTCTGGCTGTTCGCCTTTGCCGTGGACGCGCTCATCGACGACTCCTGTCCGTTGCTGGCGTCGGCAACGGACGCATGCCGTGCCGCCGCATCATGTTCTGAGGTCCGTGCGCAAAACGAGGCAAGTTAGGCGCTAAACCTGCGAAGTCAAGGCTTGCCTGGCGCTGGCGCCTCGTCCTTGTATTCCTCGCAGCGGATCCAGGTCCCGCCGCCGGCCTTGTACATCGGGTCGCCCTCGAGATCGACGCGGACCTCGTCCAGGCCGGACAAGCCGGGGAAACGGGTTTCCACGCGCTCGAGCGCCTTCACTTTGCGCTCGACCGGCTGCTCGGTGCTGCCGCTCGGATCGGTCCGCGCACGCCCCCATCGGATCAACACGTCCCGATCGGTCACCAAATGCACGACACCCGGAATCGCGCCGAGACCCGTGGTCGGATGCGCGACGTCGATGGCGAGCAGTTGGACGCGCGGCAGGATCCGACGATCCGACGAGCACACTTCGAGAACTTCCGCAGCCACCCGTGCGCCCGCGATGATTTGCGGATCGGATGCGATCGTGCCGAGCTCGAACGTTTCAGTCTCGTCGGTGCCGCGGATGTGCAGCCGCGGTGCGAACGACACGAAGGCAGTCGGTTTCGATCGAGCCTCGCTGTAGAGCACGCGCCCCTCGGCATCGACGAAGTAGCGAGCGTCGCCGCGATCGATCGTCGCCACCGGCTTGCGCATGATCATGTCGACGCGCACGCGATTCGGGAACAGACGCTCGACGCCGTGTACGTCCTCGATCCACCACGACGCCGCGCGCAGGTCGGAACGCAGGTCGTCCTCGAAATCGTCGGCGAAGATCGAGCGCGGCCGAACGCTGCGCAGATGCTCGCGGACGTTCGCGACGACCTCGTTCGGCATCCAATGCGGCAACGTCTGCTGCACGAGCAGCGTCGGATCGACCATGTAGCGCGGGTCCTTGCGTGCGGCGTCCGCGACGCGTTCGCTCGCCAATCCGAACACGACCAGGACCAACACGCCCGCGACGATCTTCGCGATCGGCGTCAACCGGTCGCGCAGGATCCGCGGATCGATGCGTGGTTTGCTCGTCGTCTTGCGCGCCGCCTTCATCGCCGTCCCGTCGTCACAGTTCATTCATCGGAGGCGGCGAACGCTCTCGCTCGCTCCGGATCGACCGATCATCGAAGCGACCCTCCGACCCGGACGAATCGTCCGTGCCGGAGGGCCGCGTTCACGCACGCGAACCGGTTCCGTTCACGGAACCCGCGTCGTCGCACCCGCCGGCCGCGAGGCTTCGATCACGCGGCGATCGTCGGTACCCGCGCCGCGCATCAGCGCTTCGCAGTCCTCGATGTACATCTCGAGCGTCGTGACGATCGCGTCGAGACGCTCACGCTCGAGCGTGATGTTGCGATCGGCCTTGTTCACGTCGAGCTCGTGTCCGAACAGGTCGACGATGACCTTGACCGAGTTCAAACGTCGACCGAGCTTCTCCAGCGTGCCGCCCGTCGGCTTGTCCATGATTCGACTTCTCCCGTAGGTGGTGAGTCGGGGATGAAAAGGATTGGAATGGAACGTCCGGGACGCCCCGCGACCCGGTCCAGGGTCCAGATTCAAGCGCCACAGCGCTCGACTCTCAACAGGGCGCTCCAGAAGTCGCGCGTCGAAGTTCGCTTCGCCGCCACCCGCGCCCCGGTGAATCGTGCGTTCTTCGCGTGAACCCGTGCCGCGGCTTGAATCACGGCGCGCCGCACTGAATCATGCCGACTTCGACGACTCGGTGAATCTTGCCCCAGGACGACAGCCCACCCTCACGGACCCCGAAAGACGCGACCCCGCCCCTCGCGCGGCGCTTTCGCGGCTACACGCTCAACCCGTTCCAACTCGAAGCACTGACCGCGATCGAGGCCGGTCGCTCGGTCCTGTTGTCGGCGCCGACCGGAGCGGGAAAGACCCTCGTCGCCGAGTACGCGATCGAGGAAACACTGTCGAAGGGCAGGCGCGCGATCTACACGGCGCCGATCAAGGCCCTCTCGAACCAGAAGTATCGCGACTTCAAAGCGCGGCCCGAGATCGAAGTCGGGATCATGACCGGCGACGTCACGATCCGCCCCGAAGCTCCGTTGCTGATCATGACGACGGAGATCTTCCGCAACACGATCTTCGAAGCGCCGCGGGACCTCGACGACGTCGAGTACGTCGTGTTCGACGAGATTCACTACATGGACGACCTCGACCGCGGCACGGTCTGGGAAGAGTCCATCATCTTCGCGCCGCCCCACATCCGCTTCATCTGCCTGTCGGCGACGGTGTCGAACCTCACGCAGTTCGGCGAGTGGATCGCGCGTGCGCGCGGCACCGAAGTCCAGGTGATCCGTCACGATCATCGCCCGGTGCCGCTCAAGCACTACTTGTTCATGCCCGGCATCGGCCCGCGCCGCGCCGAGGACGTGAAGAAGTTCCCGCGCCTGCAGCGCAATCGCGGCCGCGGACCCAAGTTCGACGTCATCGACTTGCTCGAACAGAACGACTCGAAGCCGGCGCTGTTCTTCTGCTTCTCGCGCCGTGAATGCGAAGCGCGCGCGCGTGAGAACAAGAAACGCGGGTTGCTCGCGCCCGACGAGCAACGCGACATGGCGCGCGAGTTCGACGACATCTGCGCGATGTTCCAGATCGCTCCCGACGGAACGCAGGCGGAACTGCGGGCCCTCGCGCTCGAAGGGGTCGGCTTCCACCACGCCGGCCTGCTGCCGCTGCACAAGGAACTGGTCGAGCGCCTGTTCACGCGCGGGCTCTTGAAGTTGCTGTTCACGACCGAGACGTTCGCGCTCGGCATCAACATGCCCGCGCGCGCGGTCGTGTTCTCGGCGCTGCGCAAGTTCGACGGCACCGGGTTCGACACGATCAAGGCGCGCGAGTACCAACAGATGGCGGGCCGCGCGGGTCGCCAAGGCATCGACGACGAAGGCCTCGTCTACAGCATCATCGACGACGACCGTCTCGACCTCGAAGAAGTGCGACGCGTGATCTTCGGCCAAGTCGAGCCGATCCGCAGTCGCTTCAACCTGTCCTATTCGACGCTGCTCAACCTGCATCGAACGCTCGGGCCGAAGATCTTCGAAGCGTGGGAGCAGTCGTTCAACAACTTCCAGTGGATCCGCATGCCCGCGAAGAAGCGGGAGAAGAACCGCAAGAAGCAGGAGCACGCGATCGCGACGCGGCTCGATCTGCTGCGCACGTTCGAATACATCGAAGGCGAGCGCGAGCTGAAGGAGAAGGGCAAGCTCGCGGCGCTGATCAACGGCTTCGAGTTGCCGGTCACCGAGCTGCTCGACTCCGGGCTGTTCGATTGGATGAGCGCCGTCGAACTCGTCGTCGTCCTCGCGAGCCTCGTGTTCGAGGAACGCCGCGGCGACCAGTACCGCCGTCCTCCGCGCCAATTGCTGCGCGAAACGCGCGCCGATGTCGAGCGCGTGGTCGGTCGCCTGATCCAGGCCGAACTCGATCGCCAGATCGGCCCGACGGTCCGGCCACCCAATTGGCTGATCGCGTCGGTCGCGCACGCGTTCGCCACGGGCGCGTCGTTCGAGGACCTCGGCCAATACACGTCGTCGTCGCAGGGCGACGTCGTGCGCGTGTTCCGCCTCGTGATCCAGTTGATCCGCCAGATCAAGAAGGCCGTGCGCGGTCGCCAACCGTTGACGGACAAACTTGACGAAGCGCTGCTGCTCGTGAACCGCGACGTCGTCGACGCGAAGCGTCAGCTCGAACTGGGCTGAGGCCGGGTCCCATGAGAACGGCCCGCGCAGGACGTGCGTCCGGCGCGGGCCGTTTCGTTTCGAACGGGTCCGGAACTCCGGAGCCCGCGTCCTTCAGCGGATCGACACCGTGAACGGCATCAGCGCCATCACGTTGTCCTTGCTCCACGTCGAGCTCGGGTTGCGCCACGTGCGCGCCACCGCGACCAAGTCGCCGAAGCCCAGTTCGATCAGGCCGCGTTCGACGACGATCTGCGCGACCGTCATCTCTTCCATCTGGTCCTGGAACTGCTCGAGGAAGTTCGGCGCGTTCGGATACTCGACGACCGCGGTGGTCTTCGGATCGAGGTTGCCGCCGAGTTCGCACGCCCACGCGATCGCATCCTCGAAGCTGCCGAGTCGATCGACGAGGTTCAGGTCGAGCGCCTCACGTCCGGTCCAGACGCGACCGCGCGCGATCGCGTCGATCGCGTCCTTCGTCGTCTTCCGCCCGGTCGCGGCCTTGGTCAGGAACTCCTGATACGTGTCCTGCATCGATGTCGTGATCAGGTTCTTCAGGAACTCGCTCGGGCCGGAGCCCATCATCGCGAGGTCGTTGACGCGCGGGCCCTTGCCGACGATTTCGACCTTCACGCCGAAGCGCTTCATGACGCCGGACAGGTCGGGCAGCATCGACACCACGCCGATCGAACCCGTGATCGTCGACGGTTGCGCCATGATCCGGTCGCAGCCCATCGAGATCCAATACCCGCCGGACGCCGCGACGCTGCCCATCGACGAGATGATCGGCTTCTTCTCGCGCACGCGTTCGACGGCGCGCCAGATCATGTCGCTCGCGAGCGCCGATCCGCCGGGGCTGTTCACGCGCAGCACGACGGCCTTGACCCAGTCGTCGTTCCGAGCCTTCTCGAGGGCCGCGACGATCGTCTCCGAGCCCATCGACGAGACCTCGCCGTCGAAGCCCGACTGAGACTTGCCGCTCGAGATCGCGCCGGTCGCGTAGACCACGGCGACGCGCGGCTCGGCCGGCAGCTTGTCCTCCTGGGGCTTCATCATCTTCCCGATCAGTTGGAACACGCCGAACGGGTTCTCCAACATCTTCTCGATGTCTTCGCCCTGCGCGCGGCCGTACTTCTTGTCGAGGTCGAACGGACCGCCGAACAGGCGTTCGCACTGCGCGTCGAACTGGTCCTCGTACGCCACGTGCGAGATCAGACCCGCCGCCTTGGCATCGTCGGGTTGGACCATGACTTTGTCGAACAATGCCTCGACCGCTTGCGGCTGCATGCCACGGTTCTCGGCGATGGTCGCGATCAGCTGCTTGAACTGCTCGTCGAGGATCGATTCGAGCGTCTTGCGCTGCTCGGCCGTCATGCCCGGCTTCGTCAGCTCCTCGTACGCGGTCTTGAATTCGCCGACGTGCAGCACGTGGACCTTCACGTTCAGCATCTCGAGGAGGTCCTTCATGTACATCACCTCGGCGGCAAGGCCCTCGAGCATGATGGCGCCGGACGGCGGCACCGCGAGGACGTCGGCGAGTGATGCGAACGCGAGACTGCGCTGGTCGACGAGTTCGAGGTAGCAGGCGATCTTCTTGCCGGCCGCCTTCACGCGCCGCATCTCATGCAGCACGTCGAGGCTGCGCGCGAAGTCGGGCGAGCCGTTGATCTTCAGCACGACTCCGGCGACGGCCGGGTCGGCTGCCAACTGCTGCAGCATCTTGAGCCGCGCGCGGAAGTTCATCGCCGAAGGACCGAACGGGTTCTGCGGCTTGGGGTCCTCTCCGAAACCGCCGAGTCGCAGTTCCACGACCTTGGCCTTCGCCGGTTGCGTGGCGGCACTGCTGCCGCTCTCTTCACCCGTGCGAGCGAGACCGAGAGCCGCCGGGAAGATCGCGGTCAGTGCGAAGCACAGTGCCACTACGGACGTCGACTTCATGTGTGCTGTTCTCCGAAGGGGGGCGCTACGAGGCGAAGGGCTCTCGCGAGCGTGCCGCGGTGTTCGCACGGCGTGTGCCGATTCTGTCGTGGTCGCCACAGGGTTGCGAGACTTGCCTGCGCAGAAGTGACCGGATGGGCAACCCGCGCACCTTGGGCCTTCGCCGAGCCGATCGAACGTACGCGGGGACGTGCCTTCGCCGGTTTCGGTCAAGGACGCTGACGGACGTCCCGGGCTGCGCATTCCGAGCCGCCGTGGGCAGCTTCGGCACAGACGACTAGCGAGGCTTGGACATGGCTTCGCCGTAGACGGCGAGCGTTTCGTCGACCATGCGCGGAAGCAGGAACGACCTCTCGACGCGCTGGCGACCAGCCGCACCGAATCGCGCCCGCAATTCGGACGAGCGCGCCAAGCGCAGCCACGCGGCTGCCAGCGCCTCGTCGTCGCCGACGGGCACGAGCAGTCCGGTCTCGTCGTGGGCGACGACTTCGGGGATCGCGGTCGCGGCGGTCGAGATGACCGGTCGGCTCGCGGACATCGCTTCGAGGAACACCAATCCGAGCCCCTCGTACAGCGACGGCAGCACGAACAGATCCGCGGCCGCGAGCAAGTTCGGGATGTCGTGGCGAACGCCGAGGAACAGGATGCGATCCGCGACTCCCAACTCCCGCGCGAGTCGCTCGAAACCCGGCCGGAGTCCGTAGAACGGATCGTCGCCGGCGAGCAAGAGTCGGAAGTCGAGACCGGCGTCGCGCAGTCGGCGCGCCGCGCGGAACAACGTGGCGTGGTCCTTCTGCGGATGGAAGCGCGCCGCGCAGAGCGCGACGTGCGTCGTTGCGGACAGCCCGAGCTCGCGCCGCACCGCATCCGCATCGCCGTGTTCGAAGCGTTGCGGATCGAGGCCGTAATAGACGCGCCGCAATCGATCCCGAGGACAACGCCCCGCCGTCGCGACGAACTCGAGCACGTAATCGGACAGCGCGATCACGCGCCGCGCTCGTCGCGACACGAACCCATGCACGAACCCGACGCTGGCCTTCTTCAACACTTGTTCTTCGTTGTGCTTCGACGCGACGAGACACGCATGGCGCGCGAGTGCGCACGCCGCGGCACCGAGGACGTCGGCCTTCAGCAGATGCGTGTGGACGACGTCGTAGTGGCCCGCACGGATCGCGGCCGCCAATCCGCGAATCGCGCCGAACAGTTGTCCGTTGCCCTCGAACGCGATCTTGGTCACGCGAGCGCCGAGGCGCTCGAACGCGCTGACCAGTGTGCCGTTGCCCTTGAGGTAGGCGACATCGACGTGGACGCCGCGCTCGAACAGCCCCTGTGTGAGCAACAACAAGTGTTTCTCGGCGCCGCCGACGTCGAGCGTCGTGACCACCATCAAGACGCGCCGCGGTCGAACCGGTGTCGGAGGGCTCATGCGCGCGGGTGCCGGACCAAGCGGTCGTAGAGGGCGACGTGTTCGTCGATCATGCGCGCGAGAGCATAGTGCGACGTCACGCGTTCGCGCCCAGCCGCCGCCAGACGATCGCGCAACGCTCGATCGCCGACGAGCCGCTCGATCGCCGTCGCGAGCACGTTCGGATTCGCCTTCGGCGTGACCAGGCCCGTCGCGTCCGCGCGCACGATGTCACGGCTGCCGTTCACGTCCGTCACGATCGTGGCGAGCCCGGCAGCCTGCGCTTCGAGCACCACGTACGGCAGGCCCTCCCACAACGACGGCAGGCAGAACGCGTCGAACGCCGCCATGACGTCGGGCACGTCGCGGCGATACCCGAGCAAACGCACGACGGACTCGAGCCCATGCTCGGCGATCCTCCGCTCGAGCGATGCGCGCAGATCGCCTTCACCGACGATCATCACTCGGAGCCGTGGCAAGCGTCGCGCGAGCACCGCCGCCGCGTCGATGAGGTCGGCATGGCCCTTGGCCTCGTTCAACAACCCGACCGTGCCGAGCACGAACTCGTCGTTGCCGATGCCCCACTCGCGTCGCACGCGATCGCGCGCACCACGCGTGTACGCGGACGCGTCGATGCCGTTCTCGATGACGACCGCGCGCTCGGGAGGAACGATGCCGAGCGCGAGTCCTTCCTCGCGCTCCGACGCCGAGACGTGCACGAGGGCGTCGGTGCGACGGCCGAGAACGCGCTCGATGCCGAGGAACAACCGGCGCTTGTTCGCCGAGAACTGCGCCGTGAAGTTGAACGCGAACGTGTGCGGGGTGTGGACCAATCGAGGTCGTGGCGACGCCAAGCACGCCGCCACTCGGCCGAGAGCTCCGGCCTTGCTCGAATGTGTGTGGACGACGTCGAAGCGTTCGGCGCGGAACGCGCCGCGCAAGCGCAACATCTGCGCGAGATCGAGGCGTGGCGTGATCGCTCGCACCATGGGCAGTTCGACGACGCGTGCTCCGGCCGCAGCGATCGCGCCGAGGTCCTCACGGAACGTCGGGTCGCGCACGGCCGATGCGTACAGGGTGACGTCGACGCCACGCCCCGCGAGCCCGCTCGTGAGCTCGCGGATGTGCCGACGTGTGCCGCCGATCGTGCATTCCATGACCTGCGCGACGCGCAGTTTGGTCGTGTTGGACACCGTCGATCCCGCCTCGAGCATCAATGCGCGCCGACGCCGCGCAGGACCGAGAACACGGTCAGCACGAGGACCATGAAGTCCATCGTGAGGGACGGATGTTGGACGTAATAGAGGTCGTAGTCGACGTTCTCGTGGATGTCCTCGTCGCGCGCGTGCGAGATCTGCCACAGACCGGTCATGCCGGGCTTCGCGTTCAACCGCTGGCGCACGTACGGATCGTAGTTGTCGACGATGAACGGCATCTCGGGGCGCGGGCCGACGATGCTCATGTCGCCGCGCAGCACGTTCAGCAACTGCGGCAGTTCATCGATGCTCGTGCGGCGCAGGAACTTGCCGAGTCGCGTCAACCGCGGATCGTCGCCGGAACGCGGCGTCGTCGCGTACTTGGGCGCGTCGACGCGCATCGTGCGAAATTTCAGGATCTCGAACGGCTTGCCGTCCTTGCCGACGCGCGTCTGTCGGAACAGCGCCGGCCCCGGGCTCTCGAGTTTGATCAGGAGCGGCAGCAGCACGAACATCGGCAGGTTCACGAGCAGGCCGAAGCCGGAAGCGAGAACGTCACAGAGTCGCTTGCCGAAGCGGTATCCCGGCCCCGGCTTGACCGGCGAAAACGTCAGCACCGGAGTGAGTTCGATCGACGACAGCCGCAACGGCGGGAGTTCGCCGGACAGCACGAACGGCGGGATGAACGCGATCTCGACGTCGAGCGAACGGCACGTCTCGGCCAGGTGCGCGAGCCGGGCCTTGTCGATGTCGGCGCACGCGACGAGGACTTGGCCGACCTTGAAGCGCTGCACCAACTCGACCAGTCGATCCGTGGTCCCCACTACGCGCGACTTGCCGATCGCTTGGCCGACCATCGCGGGATCGTCGTCGATGAACCCGACCAGGTTGAACCCGAGGCGCGGCGACAAGAACAGTCGCTTTTGCAAGATCCGTGCGGGCTGCGCCGTCCCGATGATCAGGATGTTGCTGGTGCCGATGCCGCGCAGATGCAGGTACTGCAGGCCCTTGAACGACACCCAGCGCTCGATCGACAGGAACACGAAGGCGAGCACGAACGCGAGCAGGACGACGAACCGGGAGTACGTGTTCGCGGGCACGACGGCGACCTGTTCATGCAGTTCGAGCAGACCTTGCCACAACGGCGAACTCGCGGCCCCGCGGCCGCCGATCGCCGACTCCTCGAGCACGAACTGCAGACCCACGGCGAGCAGGAACCCGAGCACACAGGTCTTGAGGACGCCCTTGAACTCCTCGATGTTCAGGATCGACTTCTGCGATCGGTACATCCCGAACTGGATGAACAGGAAGAAAACGATCGCGGCGATCCCGCCGAAGATCGGTAGGTATTCCGCGAGCGGCGGCACGCGCGTATGGGGTTGCATGCGCGCCCAAACCGCGTAGGCGGTCAGGCACGCGGCGAACACGGCGAACACGTCGACGAGCGCCTGGGTGACGCGCGCCAGTCCGACGAAGTACCGACGCAAGAAGCGTGATTCGAGGATCGACGAGCGTCGAGCGACGTGCATCGCGGCGGCAGGAGCAGTCTTGGTCGACGACGAAGCCACGACGAACCCTCTGGCGGCGACGCAATCGGTCGCGACAACTGCCGACGACGCCCGTCGACGGCGCGGCGAGGATATCGGATGGAACCACCACTGCCCATGAGTTCGCCGCTGCCGACCGCGCGCCTGTTGTCGGTCGCCGCGCTGTCGGGAGCGGCCGCGCTCGTCTACGAGCTCGTGTTCTTCCGCGAACTCGGCGTGCTGTTCGGCGTCGCGATCCACGCGGTCGCGGCGGTCGTCGGGACCTTCCTGCTCGGACTCGGATTGGGCGCGCGGTGGGCGCGCCGCCTGCAGCGCGGCGAAGCCCCGTTGCGCGCGTACGCGACCCTCGAACTCTGGATCGGCGCGTTCGGGATCGCCGCACCGTTCTTGTTCCGCGCGCTCGGTTGGTGGCTGACGGCGAACCGCTTCGACCGCGGCGAGGCCGGCTCGCCGGAGTACGTGGCGTGGACGCTCGGCTTCTCGTTCGTCCTGCTGCTGCCACCCACGATCCTCATGGGAGCGACGTTCCCGCTGCTCGCGGCCGCGCTCGAGCGCGGTCCCGATGGTGAACGGCGTCCGTCGCGACTCGGGGCGGTGTACGGAGCGAACACGCTCGGCGCGGCGGTCGGAGCACTGCTCGCTGCATTCGTGCTGTTGCCGAACGCGGGCAAGGTCGGCACCACGCACGTCGCCGCTGCACTGAACTTCCTCGCCGCGTTCCTGGCGTTCCGAGCGGCCCGTTCGTCGGGGCCCGCGGCAGCGGATCCCTCGGTGCCTTCCCGCGCCGAGCGCTTGGCCGCTCCCGAGGCGATCGCGGCCTTCGCCGCCGGCTTCGTCGCGTTGGCGTTCCAAGTCCTCGGCACTCGCGTGCTCGCGTGCCTGCTCGCGGCCACGGTGTACGCGTTCGCGGTTGCGCTCGCGGTGTTCCTCGGCGGGACCGCGCTCGGCGGCGCGCTCGGCGGCGCGTGGTGGCCGCGCATGACGCCGTCGCGGCGCGCGATCGGGATCGGACTCGCGCTGCTCGTGACCTGCATGGGCGTCAGCATCGAGCTGACGCAGGCCTGGGCCGGCGCGGGCGACATCCTGTTCGGCCCTCGCAATCGCAAACCACCGGCGTCGTTCCCGCTCTACGTCGGTGAAGCCGTGCTCGGATCGGCGTGTCTGTTCCTCGCCGCCACCGTGACCAGCGGCGCCGTCTTCACGCTGTTGATGCGTCGCGTCGCAGTATCCGCGACCGACACCACCGCGGCGATCGGCCGCCTGTTCTTCGCGAACACGCTCGGCTCGACTTGCGGCGCGCTCGCAGCGGGTTTCGCGTTCCTGCCGGCGCTCGGGCTCCGCACGTCGTTCTGGTGGTTGTTCGCCATCGCGTGGTGCGTCGCCGTCACGGTTTGGTTGGCGGAGCCCACACGCAGTCGGTGGTCGGTGCGCATCGCGACGGCACTGTTGCTGTGCGGTGCCGGCGCCGTCGGCGCGCACGCGCTGCGGGTTCCCGACCAGCGCGAGATCGACGCTGGAGTGACCACCGTGTTCGCCGCGGATTCGCCGGTGTCGTCGGTGAAGGTCGAGAGCAGCGCCGACTCGGTCGGCTCCGTGCCGTTGTTGTCCTTCGTGGTGAACGGCCGCGTGGAAGCCAGCACGACGCTGCTGGACCGCCGATTGCAGTACTTGCTCGGCTTCATTCCGGCGCTGATCCACCAGAACCCGCGACGCGTGCTATCCATCGCGCTCGGGACCGGCATGTCGACGGCTGCCGTTGCGATGAGTGGACCGGAGCGGATCGATCTCGTGGAACTGAGCCCTGCCGTCCTCGAAGCCTCACGCCGATTCGACGCGTACACGGGCCGCCTGCTCGATCAGCCGATCGTGCACGCGCACGTCGACGATGGCCGCTCGTTCCTCGCTCGTTCCGACGACGTCTACGACTTGATCATGGCCGACCCCGTGCACCCGACCACGGCCGGCTCGGCGTCGCTCTACACCAGCGAGTACTACGCGCTCGCGCGCGAGCACCTCGCGCCGGGCGGGATCATGTCGCAGTGGATCCCGCTGTACGAGTTGTCGACCGCGGACATCGGCGGCATCGTCGCGACGTTCCGATCCGCGTTCCCGCACCTCACCCTGTGGGTCACCGGCTACGACCTCGTGCTCCTCGGCAGCCTCGATCCGTTCGTGCTCGATCCGCGCGCGATCGAGCTGCGCATGCAGCGTGAGCCCGTGCGCTCGACCTTGCGCGCGATCGGAGTCCGCGATGTCGCCGATCTGCTGGCCTGCTGCTTCGGTGCGGGAACCACGGCTCAGGCACTCGCCGATGCGGCGCCGAGCCTCATCACCGACAACAAGCCATGGCTCGAGTTCACGTCTCCGCGTCGGCTGGACCAGTATTCGCGCGACGTCATCGCGCTGTTGGCTCGCTCCACCGAGGAACCCGCGTTCGCGCCGGGCACGTCCGACGCGACGATCGAGCGCGTGCGCGTCGCTTCGCGCCGGTTGCGCGACGGCGCCGCGGCGTTCGTGGAAAACTTGCGGCCGGGGAATTACTCTGCCGCGTTCTTCGCCTACGAACCCATCCTCCTGCCGGGAAACTGATCGTTCATGAAGGTCTACGTCACAGGAGCCAGCGGGTTCATCGGGCGACACGTCGTCGCGCGCTTGCTCGAACGAGGGCATTCCGTGGTCGCGTTCACGCGGGATCCCAGCAAGTTGCCCGCCGATCCGCGGATCGAAGTGCGTCAGGTCGATCTGCTGAAACTCGATCAAATCCTGCCGGCGATGAAGGGCTGCGAAGCCGGCATCCACACCGCGGGTCTCGGCCCGTCGCACAGCGAAGCCGCGATGCAGAGCATCAACGTCCAAGGCACGCGGAACTTGGTCGCGACCTGCCGGCAAGCGCGCATCACGCGCGTCGTCGTGCTGTCGAGCGCCGCGGTGCTCGAAGCCGGCGACACGCCGTATCGGCGATGCAAGATCGGGCAGGAGGCCGCCGTGCGGTCGTACGCCCCGGCCTTCACGTTGCTGCGCCCCACCGCCGTGATCGGTCCATGGGCCGAGAGTGACGACCTGCGACGGCTGGTCGAACGGTTGCGCGGTGGCGGCACGTTCTGGATCCCGGGCGGTGGCCGCATCAAGGTGCAGCCCGTCGACGTCGACGACGTGGCCGATGCCGCGGTATCGGCGCTGGATCGACCGGAGACGGTCGGGAAGTGCTACGTCGTGGCCGGACCCGAACCGGGAATCGCCTATCGCGAGTGGATCGATCGCGCGCGCAAGTTGCTCGGCACCAGCGGCTCATGTGGCGGGGTCTCCCTCCTGCCGATGAGGGTCGCGTCGATCTTCGCCGGCGTGGTCGGCTTGGCCGGGCCGATCAAGGCACAGATCAAGTACTACTCGACCGATCACGTCTATCCCTTGGCCGAGACCCACGCGGCCCTGGGATTCGAACCGCGCGGCTACGACGCGATGTTGGCGCGGGCGTTCGGCACCTCGAACTGACCTCTTCGGGTCGCGGTGCGGCGCCTGCCGCGGCGATCGGGGTCGCGGCCGGCCGAACCGGCTGAATCGGGTGGCGTGACGCTGCTTTCCGCCAACATGGGCAGGCGCAGGTTCGCCGCGCGCGACGTCGCCGTGTTCCAGCCCATCTTCTGCCTTCGGATCGATGCGGCCTCGTTCCGATATCGGAGCCGGAGGTTCGTCCCTCGATGAACATCACGCGCGTATCCGTCTGCCTGACGGTCTTGCTCAGCATTTCGACCGCGATCTCGATCGCGTTGCCGGACGTTCGCAGTTCACCGAGCATGTCGATGAAGTCGACGTGGTCGACGTTCGAAGGGCCGATGTTCAGCGTGCCGTGCCCGGACGATTGGAAGCTCGTCGATCCGTTCACGGTCGACTACCCGTACTACGGCTACGGGTTCCTGCCCGAGGCTCCGCCGGCCGGCTCGGCGGTCGCGTTCTTCACGCGACGCGACGAGATGGCCGAAGTGTTCCTGATCCGCGGGGACGATGCGGTTCTCCGGGATGCCGAGCTCCGCGCCCGCACGATGATGCTGGCTCAGCCGAACGTCGAAGTCCTGCCCGAGCGCACCCTGGCGCTCCGCAACGGGATGACCCTGTCGCTCACCGTCGCGCGCGTGAAGCCTCCGTTCGAAGGCCGCCCGATGCTGGTCTACTTCATCGGCGGAGTCGATCTCGGCTTCGGGGTGCGCCTGCTCGTGAACGGCGGTGGCCCCGAGAGCGGCGACCCGGTCGGGAACTCGAGTGCGATCGTGCGCGGTCTGACTCTGCCGCGGCTTTGAAAACGCGAATCCATCCGATCGACCTACGATTTCGGCATTGGCTCGGTGTTGCTCGGCGACGGCAGTCGCTGCATACGACGTCCTCGGGGCTGAGCTCGGTCCGATCCGCGCGTTCTCACGCTCGCGCGGGACTCGCAGTCGATTTGTCGCCGAGCAGTCGATCGACCCACTTGGCCAAGGCGTCGACCTCGACGTGGACGCGATCGCCGGTGTGCATCGATCCGATCGTCGTCACCGCGCGCGTATGCGGGATCACGGCGACCTCGCAACCCGTCGGCGAAAGCGCGGCCACGGTCAAGCTGACGCCGTGGATCGTGATCGAGCCTTTCTCGACCACGTAGCGCCGCAAGGGAGTCGGGAGTTCGAACGCCAGCCGCCATTCGTCGCCACGCGGCTCGACGCGTACGACGACCCCGAGACCGTCGACGTGCCCGGTGACGACGTGCCCGTCCAGACGATCTCCGAACGCCAAGCCGCGCTCGACATTGACTCGATCCCCGACCCGCCGCTGTGCGAACGTGGTTCGCTCGAGGGTCTCCGGCACCACGTCGAAGCCAAGTTTCGATCCGGACTTCCGGACGACGGTGAGGCAACACCCATCGACGGCGAGCGATGCGCCGAGCCTCATCTCGGACGCGATCGCGCCCAGGTCCAACTCCAGGGCAAGCCCTCCATTCCCCCCGGTCAGACCGGTGATCGGGACCGTGGACTCGACGATGCCGGTGAACACTCCAGATCTCCGTAAATCACGCAACCACGGAAGCTTGACCGAGCAAAGGGTTCCGCTAGCATACGCCGCTTTTCTCCGCACTGTGAAGGTGCGATGCCGAAGGGCGGGACGGTCCCGCTGTTTGGGCCATGCGGATCCACGTCCTCACACTCTTTCCGGGCATCTTCGACGGGTTCCTCCAGGGGAGCATCGTGCGCATCGCCCGCGAGAAGGGGGCGGTCGACGTGTCGCTCTGCGACTTCCGGGAGTTCGCTGCCGGCCGCCATGCGACCGTCGACGATCGACCGTTCGGTGGCGGTCCCGGGATGGTGCTGAAGCCGGAACCGATCTTCACGGCCGTCGAAGCTCTCGAGGAAACCCACGGACCGATGCATCGCGTCATGCTCACACCCAGCGGCAAGCCGCTCGATCAAGCCACGCTGCGACGCCTCAGCGCGTTGCCGCAGCTCATGATCCTGTGCGGCCGCTACGAGGGCATCGACGAACGAGTCCGCGCGGGCATCGAGTGGGAAGAACTCTCGATCGGCGACTACGTCCTGTCCGGCGGCGAAGTGCCGGCCATGGTCTTGATCGACGGTGTCGCGCGCTTGCTGCCCGGAGTCCTCGGCGACGCCGAATCCGCCGAGCTGGAGTCCTTCTCGAGCGCCGGAGCGCTCGACTTTCCCCAATACACCCGCCCGCGCGATTTCCGCGGGATGGTCGTTCCGGACGTGCTGCTGTCCGGTGATCACGCCAAGATCGACGCGTGGCGCTCGCAAGAGGCCGCCCGCCGCAGCGAAGAACGAGCGCTCGGGACCGGCACGTCGCCGCAGTCCTGTGCGCCACAGGTTTGAACTATCCGAATGGTCCGCGCGCCGCGCGTGCCCAACGAAGCCGAGGAAACGTCATGAAGCTGGTCCGCGAACTCGAATCGAAGTACACGAAGCAGAACCTGCCGACCTTCAACGTGGGCGACAACGTCGACGTCGAGGTGCGCATCAAGGAAGGCGACAAGGAGCGCATCCAGCTCTTCTCGGGCGTCGTCATCCAGTTGCGCGGGAGCGGCATCCGCACGATGTTCACCGTGCGCCGCATCGTCCAGGGCGAGGGCGTCGAGCGCGTGTTCCCGCTGCACTCCCCGAAGATCGCGAACGTCATCGTTCGCCGCGAAGGGCGCGTGCGCCGTTCGAAGCTGTATTACCTGCGCGGTCGTACCGGCCGTGCCGCGCGCATCGACGAGAAGGCTCGCGTCAGCAAGGGCGAGTAAGTTCCGGACACGGCGAAGTCATCCTCGCGAGCGCCGTGTCGGGACCGACGGGATCAGCACCCTGGTACGCAGGAGCTGTCCCGGTGCTTGTGGTCGCGACGGCGCCGTCCTGCGACGGTTGCGAACCATGCCGTGCGGAGCGGGCGCGACGAGTCGGGCATCCCTCGGCTCGAACATCACGATGGAATTGGGCTCACCCTGAACGGTGGCCCGTGCGGAGAACGAGGTCATGGCCTCCAATCAGGTCCTGGTGCCGAACGTCTGGTCGAAGGTCGCGCTGATCGGCGCCACCATCGTCGTCGCGCTGTTCGGGTTGTTCGAGATCCGACACGAAGTCGTGCTGAAGGACGGCACCGTGCTCGTCGGCACCGCCGGCGAACGGGACGACAAGGTCCTTCCGTTCACGTTGGTGTCGGGTCGAACCGAGCAGGTCGCGCTCGATCGCATCGAGCGCGAGAGCCGCTTCCGTGTCGACGTCGACCTCAGCCTCGGCCTCGACCTGAAGGGCGGCACCACGCTGCGCTATCGCGTCGATCCGCCGACCGACCCGACCGCCGACGCGCGGGTGTCGCTCGATCGAGCCGTCGACACGTTCCGTGACCGACTCGACCGCCTGGGTGTGAAGGAAATCGGCATCGCGCCGTCCTACGAGACCAACCAGGTGATCATCGAACTCCCCGGCGTCACGATGGACGAAGCGGAGTCGTACCAGAAGGTCATCGAGAGCCTCGGGCACCTCGAGTTCCGCATCCTGGTGACGAAGAGCACTCCGGAAGTCAGTTACGAAGCAGAGCGCGAACGACTGCAAAAGCACCTGGACGCGAATCCGGGTTGGACGGTCAAGAGCCTCGACCTGCGCCCGTTCGACGTGGTCGGCAGCAACAACGTCGTCTACCGCTGGTATCCGTACAGCCAGCGCGCGATCGAGGAAGGCAGCGCCGCGCGGGAGTTCCCGTTCGCCCTGGTGACGATCGACCCGAGCCAGGAGATCACCGGCCGCGATCTCGAGAACGTCTTCCCGGACACCGATCGCCGCGGCATGAACGCGATCGGCTTCCGCATGAAGCCCGACCGCGCCGACGCGTTCGGCGAGTTCACCGGTTCACACATCGATCGCAGCATGGCGATCGTGCTCGACGGTGAGATCAACAGCGCGGCCAATCTGAACTCGCGCATCGACAGCCAGGGAATCATCGAAGGCGGCGCACGCGGCTTCCCCGAAGAGACGGTGAAGCGCTACATCGCGACTTTGCGATCCGGCTCGCTCGAAGTGAAGCCGCAACTGCAATCGAAGGCCACCATCGGACCGACGCTCGGTGAAGCCGCGATCTCGCGCGGCCTGCTGTCCGGCGCCATCGCCGGCGCACTGGTGATCCTGTTCATCATGGCGTACTACCCCGGGATCGCGGGGATCATCACACTGCTCACGCTGTTCCTCGGCGTGTTCCTGTTGATCGGCGGACTCGGCTTCCTCGGTGCCACGCTGACGCTGCCCGGCATCGCGGGCATCATCCTCACGCTCGGCATGGCGGTCGACCAGAACATCCTCATCCTCGAACGCGTGCGCGAGGAGCGTGCGAAGGGCAAGACGCTGTTCCAGTCGGTGAAGAACGGGTTCGAACGCGCGGTCGTCACGATCTTCGACTCGCAGGCGACGACGTTCTTGACCGGCGCGATCCTCTATTACCTCGGCACCGGTCCCATCAAGGGGTTCGCCGTCACGCTGATGCTCGGCATCATGACGTCGATGTTCGCCGCGGTGCTCGGCTCGAAGGTCCTGTTCTCGATCGGTCTCGATCGAGGTTGGTTCGAGACCATCAAGTTCCGCGATCCGCTCGGTCGCATGACCGTTCCTTACTCGAACTACGGGCGTAGCGGCCTCATCGGCAGCGCGATCGCGACCGTGATCGGGCTCGGTGTGTTCGCGATCGCCTACGCGGATCTCCGCGGCATCGACTTCGCCGGCGGCATGCAGGCCCACGTGCGCTTCAAGGACTCGACCAACACGGGTGACGTCGAGAAGCTCGTCGCTTCGCGCTTCGAGAACGTCCAGGTCGTGTCGATGCGCACCGTGGATGGCGTCGACGGTCGGGACTTCTTGATCAAGGTCCGTGCGGGTGAGCAAGAGACGTCGGGCACGACGTTCCTGAACGATCTGAAGGCGTCGCTCGGTGATCGCCTCATCTCCGAAGGTCTGGCCAACGTCGTCGTCACTCCGTCCGCCGATGGTTCGAAGTCGAGCGCGGAGTTCACTCTGTCGTTCACGGCCCCTGTGGCGCAGGACGTCGTCGAGTCTCGACTGAAGTCCCGGATGACGGTCGATGCGGTCGTGGCCGAAGGTGGTACGTCTCCGACGACGAACTACCGCGTGAAGGGTGCGTTCAACCTGCTCCGGGACTCCGGTCGCATCGAAGCCGAGATCGCTTCCGCGCTGGCGAACCTGCCCGATGAGGTCGCGTTGGCCAACCCGATCCAGAACAGCCTGTTCATCGGTGCCAGCGTCGGCAAAGAACTGCGCAACTCGGCGATCAAGGCGATGGTCCTCGCCATCCTGGGCATGCTGATCTACATCCGCATCCGCTTCCACGACGTCACGTGGGGCTATGCGGCGACCATCGCTGTGGCCCACGACGCGCTGCTCACGTTGGGTCTCGTCGCCATCTTCGCGAAGTTCGGTCTGATCAACATGGAGCTCGACCTGACGATGGTCGGCTCGTTCCTGACGCTGATCGGCTACTCGATCAACGACAAGATCGTGATCTTCGACCGTATCCGCGAGAACCTGCCGAAGGTCGACAAGCCGTTCCGCGAGGTGGTCGATCTGTCGATCAACCAGACGATGAGCCGTACGTTGCTCACGGGCGGATCGGTGATGTTCGCCTTGCTCGTCATGCTGATCATGAACGTCGGCTACGACAGCGTGATCGAGGGCTTCGCGTTCGTCATGTTCGCCGGCGTGATCATCGGTACGTACTCGAGTATCTTCGTCGCGTGCCCGTTGCTGTTGGCGTATCACACGCGCGCCGAGAAACTGGCGGCCTCGAGCGGCGGCCAGCGATCCACGCAGAAACCGCAGCCCGCCGCGTCCTGACGGACACGGGGTCGCTGCACTTCGGGAGCGGAGGGACGGCATGCGCCGCAAGGTCGTCGGCTTTCTGCTGCTCGCGCTGATCGTCTGTGCCGGAATCGTTTTCGTCGAACTGAAGAGCGGGCGCGCGAACAAGATCGCCGCCGCCGGCACCGCGAACGATTCATTGTTCTGCGCGGTGCTCGGTGGCTCGGCGCCGCGCGCACCGGTCGACGATGCCCTCGGCACGGATTCCGAAGCCCCGGAAAGACCCGATCTGGACGGAACGAACGGCCGCAGCCGCACGCCGGTCGACCCCGAGCCGGACCCACAGCCATCCCCGGATCCTGCCGAACTCACGCCAGAACGCGAGATCACTCACGTCGTGCGTTCGGGCGAGACGCTGACGCGCATCGCGCAGGACTACTTCGGATCGGGTGACGCTCGTCTCGTCACCCGCATTGCGTCACGGAACGCGCTGCGGGAGAGGAACGCGATCCGCCCCGGGGACAAACTCGTGATCCCGGTCGAGCGGTTCGACGTCCACGTGGCTTCCGGCACCGAGTCGCTGGCGGACATCGCGCAAGCGCGGTTCAACTCGATCAAAGCTCTGGCACCCCTCGTGCGCTTCAATCCAAAGCTTGGCAGCGCGCCGTCGTCGCGGCCGGCGAAGGGTACGCGGGTCTTCATTCCCCGCTGACGGGCGAAGTCGCCGACGACCGCACCATTCCGTCGCGCTCGTCGATGACCAGGTCGCAGGTCCATCGACCGTCGTTCCGTTCGGGGAAGTCCGTTCGGGTGTGCGTCCCGCGGCTCTCCTCGCGCGCCAACGCGGAACGCGCTACGAGCTGCGCAACACTCATCGCGTTGACGAGTTCGAGATCGCTGCGCTCGACGAATCGGGTTTCGTCCAACAAGGCTTGCCAACGGGTGAGTCGCTCGACCGCCATCGACAGCCCAGCGCGATCGCGCTCGATTCCGACGCGCTTCCACATGGTCGATCGGAGCGAGTTCCACAGGTCCGCGCGATTGAGATTCTCCGGCGGAACTTCGTCGGGCCGGTCGCCTTCGTCGAACTCGCCGGATGGGAAGCGGGTTTCGTTCGCGGCGGCGATCCCGGCGCGATGTCCGCAGACGAGCCCTTCCAACAGCGAGTTGGAAGCCAAGCGATTCGCACCGTGGAGGCCAGTCGAACTGACCTCTCCGACGGCGAACAAGCCGGGAATCGACGTCCGCCCCTCGACATCGGAAATGACGCCGCCGATCGTGTAGTGCGCCGCGGGGTGAACGGGGATCGGCTCCTTCGCGAAGTCGATTCCGTATCGGTCGAGCGTTTTCGTGATGCCTGGAAAGCGCGCTCGGAAGCGCACCGGATCGAGATGCCGCACGTCGAGGTACACGCACGAGTCGCCGGTCTCGATGATCCGTCGCACGATCGCACGACTGACGACGTCACGCGTCGCGAGTTCGCCATCCTTGGCGACCTCGAGCATGAACCGCACTCCGTTGCGGTCGCGCAGGTAACCACCCTCGCCCCGAACAGCTTCCGTGATCAACAGGCGCGGAACGCCCGGCATGTACAGCGTGGTCGGGTGGAACTGGACGAACTCGAGTCCGCGCATGCTGGCGCCGGCGCGCCAGGCGAGCGCAATTCCGTCACCTGTCGCGCACGGAGGATTGGTCGTTTCGCGGTAGATCTGCCCAGCCCCACCGCAAGCGAGGATGATGGCCTTGCAGCGGATCAGGGCCGACTCACCGCGCGCGGATCGCACGATCATGCCGGCCGCCGCGCCTTGCGCGGTGACAAGGTCGACCGCGAACGTGTCCTCGAGGATGCGGATGCGCGGTTCGGAGCGGGCTCGCGAGACGAGAACGGTCTCGACCTCGAGCCCCGTCGAATCGCCTCGCGCATGCACGATTCGATTGCGGCCGTGACCGCCTTCGCGACCGAGCGAGATTTCGCCGGCGACCTCGTCGAACGCTCCACCCATCGCCGACAAACGGCGGATCGCCAGAGCGCCCTCGGCGACGATCGCCCGCACTTCGTCGTCATGGCACAGTCCCGCGCCCGCATTCAGCGTGTCGACCACGTGCTCTTCGACGGAGTCGTCCTTGCCCATGACGGCCGCGATCCCGCCCTGCGCCCAACGAGTGTTCGACTCCTCGACGGCCCCCTTGGTCGCAACGATCACGGACCCTTGTCGCGCCGCAGCCAGAGCCGCAGTCAATCCGGCAACACCGCTTCCGACGACAAGCACGTCGCACGCGAGCACACTCGAGCAGTCGTCAGGACGCAGCGAAATGAACCGCTTGGCCGCGGGCGGAACATGGATACGACGTTGCTCGATCACCTGCTCTGACGACACTCGACACTCCTTCTGAACCGTGGAATCCGCGATCGGGGCAATCCGCCGATCTCACCGAAGTGAACTTCGCGCGACAATCACGCACTCCAACCGCAATCGGCTACAGCGACGAACTGAACGCGAACCAACGCTCGAAGTAGAACACGCGACCAACACCAGCCCCACCACCACGGCCGGTCAACCAAGCCACGCAACAACTGGCATGAGCTGGTCCATCCGAATCCGAACAGCGGCTGGTTGACCAGACCAACCGCCGTTCGATCGACCTGTCCACGCCGCGATCACCCACCGCATCGCACCGTCGATCCATCGCGCCGACACAGCCTGAGTCGTCTGCCCTCTCGAACCAGAATGCGCGCCGACCACAGATGCTGGACCCCAATGCGGGAACTCCAAGCAAGAGCCAGGAACCGAACATTTTGCGCACAAGCCCTTGGCAAGATCGGAATGGTCGTTAGTATTCCGTTCGTTCGTTGGGCGTTCGCCCAGCATGACTACGACCTCAGGCCAAGGCACCTGCCTCTCGAAACCAAGGAGACCTCATGCTTCGCTCCATTCTCGGTCGTGACGGCATGGCAACTTTGATCATCACCCTGATCGTCGGGCTGCTCCTGTTCATCTGATCGTCGCCGGATCGAATCTGGTGGATGCGCAGCGGGTTGCTACGCCGCGTTCGCGCTGCGGACACTCGCGGGACCACGAACCCACGACAGTCAGGTCGGCGCACACAACAGGCCGATCGAGGAGTGGGGCAAGCTGCTCCAGGACGTGCCGAGCGCGACACTCGAAACCAAGGAGACCTCATGCTTCGCTCCATTCTCGGTCGTGACGGCATGGCAACTTTGATCATCACCCTGATCGTCGGGCTGCTCCTGTTCATCTGATCGTCGCCGGATCGAATCTGGTGGATGCGCAGCGGGTTGCTACGCCGCGTTCGCGCTGCGGCACTCGCGGGACCACGAACCCACGACAGTCAGGTCGGCGCACACAACAGGCCGATCGAGGAGTGGGGCAAGCTGCTCCAGGACGTGCCGAGCGCGACCGCGATCTTGGACCGCTTCCTGCATCACGCCGAGATCGTCGCCATCAAGGGCAAGAGCTACCGGCTGAAGGACAGGGCTCTTGTACGAACGAAGACCGAAGAGTGAGATCCCGGGTGCTCCGGGTGGCCGGTTTTGAATCGTTCCTCAGTGGCTGGTTTTGAATTGACCGGTGACAACACAAATGGGGTCACTTCCGCTTCGCGGCAACACTCAACGCCAAGTCTGGTCCGATCCGAGATCTCTCCGAGAGCGGCACCGTAAGTCACCTTCAGCTCGCGCATCGAGGCATCGCGTCCCCGATGGGTGCGAGAGCGGGTTTCGAGAGCGGCGTCAACTCGAGACGAGCGACCGGCACACCGATGTCGCCATCAACAACTCACTGTCCACCGGCCGCGCGTGGTGAAGGCCGGGTTCGCACACAGGCGAACAACGCCGACTGGCTACGCGAGCATCGAGCGCGTTCTTCGCACTTCGGACTTGCAGTACACGCCAAACGGGCGCCGATGGCGATTGTCGCGAGAGCCCCCACGCAGAAAACGGAGCAGTGCGACGATCCCAGGACGGCCGCAACAACGTTTGCGCGGCGCGGTGCTCGAAAGATGGGGAAAGGCGGGCGCGGGGTCAAAGGTGCGGATTTGCGCGCGCAATGCGCGTCGAGTCTTGATTCAAACCGACTCAATCACGACAATCTCGCGCCTCTGAGCAACCAGACATGACGGGGCGTAGCTCAGGGGTAGAGTGCGTGCTTTGGGAGCACGAAGTCGCAGGTTCAAATCCTGTCGCCCCGACCACAAAACGAAAGAGGCCTCGACCGCTTGCTGCGATCGAGGCCTCTTTCACTGAATAAATCCCGGCGATGACCTACTCTCTCAGCGGTAGCCAATACCATCGGCTCGGGCTGCTTAACGACCGTGTTCGGAATGGGAACGGGTGTATCCAGCCCGATATAGTCACCGGGAAGATGAATAAAATGTGAACCGTGGAATCGATCCCTGCCGCGACGCCTTGGGCGTCGGAACGACTACTTCACAAGGAAGTAGCGAAAAAATGTAGTCAAGCCAATGGGCTGATTAGTACCGGTGAGCTGAATGCATTGCTGCACTTACACCTCCGGCCTATCAACGTGGTAGTCTTCCACGAGCCTCATAGGGAGATCCTGTTTTGGAGAGGGCTTCACGCTTAGATGCTTTCAGCGTTTATCCTTTCCGAACTTAGCTACCCAGCACTGCACCTAGCGGCACAACTGGTACACCAGAGGTTCGTCCGCCCCAATCCTCTCGTACTAAGGGCAAAACTCCTCAAATCTCCTGCACCCACGCCGGATAGAGACCGACCTGTCTCACGACGGTCTGAACCCAGCTCGCGTACCGCTTTCATTGGCGAACAGCCAAACCCTTGGGACCTTCTTCAGCCCCAGGATGCGATGAGCCGACATCGAGGTGCCAAACCTCCCCGTCGATATGGACTCTTGGGGGAGATCAGCCTGTTATCCCCGGAGTACCTTTTGTCTGATGAGCGACGGCCATTCCACACTGGACCGCCGGATCACTAAGCCCTGCTTTCACACCTGCTCGACTTATAGGTCTCGCAGTCAAGCACCCTTATACCTTTGCGCTCTACACGCGATTGCCAACCGCGTTGAGGGTGCCTTTGGACTCCTCCGTTACTCTTTGGGAGGAGACCGCCCCAGCCAAACTGCCCACCAAGCACTGTCCCGATCCCGGATTCACGGGCATCGGTTAGAATCCTAACAAGATAAGGGTGGTATTTCACTGATGACTCCACGGGGGCTGGCGCCTCCGCTTCACAGTCTCCCACCTATACTACACATATCGAGTCAAGACCCAGTACTAGGCTACAGTAAAGGTTCACGGGGTCTTTTCGTCCTGGCGCGGGAACGTGGTATTTTCACCACGACTGCAATTTCGCCGAGTCTCTCGCTGAGACAGTGCTCCAGTGATTACGCCATTCATGCGGGTCGGAACTTACCCGACAAGGAACTTCGCTACCTTAGGACCGTCATAGTTACGGCCGCCATTCACCGGGGCTTCAGTTCGCAGCTTCGCCTTACGGCTAACCGCTCCCTTTGACCTTCCGGCATTGGGCAGGCGTCAGACTGTATACGTCGGCTTATCCGCCTTAGCACAGTCCTGTGTTTTTGATAAACAGTTCCCAGAGCCTTTTAACTGCGGCCCCCTGGGGCTTCGTCTGTACGACTACACCCCTAAGGGCACTCCTTATCCCGAAGTTACGGAGTTAAATTGCCGAGTTCCTTAGCGAGAGTTCTCTCGAGCGCCTTGGGTTACTCACCCCACCTACCAGTGTCGGATTGCGGTACGGTCACCTGTCATGCTCGCTAGGGGATTTTCTTGGAAGTCCTTCATGTCACTTCGCGTACGAGGACGCACGCCATCATCCCCGAGGTGTTGGTGCCGCGGATTTACCAACGGCCACCCCGCAGACTTGGACGCACACGACTAGCGGTGCGCTGACAATCTAGACTCCGTCCCCCCATCGCTCAAACGCTGACAGGTGGTACGGGAATATTAGCCCGTTGTCCATCGACTACGCCTTTCGGCCTCGCCTTAGGGACCGACTAACCCTGGGAGGAATTACCTTGCCCAGGAAACCTTAGGTTTACGGCGAGTCAGATTCCCACTGACTTTATCGCTACTCATACCGGCATTATCACTTCCACACAGTCCAAGAGTCCTTACGGTCTCTCTTCATCCCAGTGTGGAACGCTCCCCTACCAATGAAACGACGTAACACGTCGTTTCAGTTCGCGGCTTCGGTACCATGCTTAGTCCCGTTGATTTTCGGCGCAGAAGTGCTCGACCAGTAAGCTATTACGCACTTTTTAAATGATGGCTGCTTCTAAGCCAACATCCTGGCTGTCTTAGCACTTCCACTTCCTTTAACCACTTAGCACGGTTTCGGGACCTTAGCCTGCGATCTGGGCTGTTTCCCTCTCGTCGACCAAGCTTATCCCCGGTCGACTAACTCCTGTGGCATTAGAGACGGTATTCGGAGTTTGATTAGGCAGGGTAGCGGGTTAGGCCCCCAAACCCATTCAGTAGCTCTACCCCCGTCTCTTGTCGCACAAGGCCAGCCCGAAAGCTGTTTCGGGGAGAACCAGCTATCTGCAAGTTTGATTAGACTTTTACTCCTATCCTCAGCTCATCTCATAGCTTTTCAACGCTAAAGAGTTCGGTCCTCCACGGACTGTTACATCCGCTTCAACCTGGCCAAGGATAGATCACTTGCCTTCGGGTCTATCGCACGGAACTGGATCGCGCAGTTAGCACTCGCTTTCGCTTCGGCTTCGGACCTAAGGCCCTTAACCTCGCTCCGTACAATAACTCGCCGGTCCATTATGCAAAAGGTACGCCGTTACTCGTGACTCCGAAGAGCCATAGAGCTTCGACTGCTTGTAAGTGCATGGTTTCAGGTACTATTTCACTCCCCTCGCCGGGGTACTTTTCATTTTTCGCTCACGCTACTTGTGCGCTATCGGTCGTCGGCGAGTACTTAGCCTTGGAAGGTGGTCCTCCCGGATTCGTGTCAGGTTTCACGTGCCTGGCACTACTCGGGGTAACCTAAGAGAGGGGTTTCACTTTCACCTACGGGGCTATCACCCGCTATGGCGGAACTTTCCAGAACCTTCAGTTAGTTCGACCCTTTGTAACTCTCTTTCCGCAACGCAGCACGGAATTAGGCACCCCACAACACCCGCGACGCAACGCCTGCATGCTTGCACGCAGCGGGTTTAGGCTCATTCCTCTTCGCTCGCCGCTACTGAGGAAGTCGATGACTCTTTCTTCTCCTGCAGGTACTGAGATGTTTCAGTTCCCTGCGTTGGCCCATTGTCCCTATGTGTTCAGGACAATGCTTCGCGGCAACACCGCGAAACGTTTTCGCATTCGGACATCTCCGGATCAAAGCCTGGTTGGCGGCTCCCCGGAGCTTAACGCAGCCGTCCCACGTCCTTCATCGCCTGCCGACGCCAAAACATCCACCATGCACTCTTCGTAGCTTGACAACATTTATCCTCGAGTGTCGACGTGCTTGCGCACGCCGCCACCATGGGAATCTTTCCTTGCGCTCAAGGAAATCGCAGCAGTGGATGATTCCACGGTTCACTTGTCAAAGATCAGACGTTTTCGGACATAGGTCCGAGGCACGCTCGCATCGCGAACGACGCCACAAGACACGAATACGTTGCGCCGCAGAGCTGGTGGAGGCGACAGGACTCGAACCTGCGACCTTCTCCTTGCAAAGGAGACGCTCTACCAGTTGAGCTACGCCCCCGCGCTGGGGTACGACCACCGGCCGTCACCAATGAATCGGTGCCGTCTGCGGCGACCGATTATGGTGGGCCTCGGTGGACTCGAACCACCGACCTTACGCTTATCAGGCGTACGCTCTAACCACCTGAGCTAGAGGCCCGATAAAAGGCTCGCGCGTCTGAATAAGAGAGTAGATAGCCTGAAGTCATTACGTGTCTGATGTTCCTCGTCCACCTCTGATAGAGGTTTCGGAGGCCTAAGTTATCCTTAGAAAGGAGGTGATCCAGCCACAGGTTCCCCTACGGCTACCTTGTTACGACTTAGTCCCAATCACCGACCTTACCGTGGGCGCTTCCCTCCATTGCTGGTTGGGTGCACGACTTCGGGTACTGTCAGCTTTCGTGGCTTGACGGGCGGTGTGTACAAGGCTCAGGAACATATTCACCGCGGCGTAGCTGATCCGCGATTACTAGCGATTCCGACTTCACGAGGACGAATTGCAGCCCTCGATCCGAACTGAGACCGGCTTTCTGGGATTTGCTCCACCTTACGGTCTCGCTTCCCTTTGTACCGGCCATTGTGGCACGTGTGTAGCCCCGGACATAAAGGCCATGATGACTTGACGTCGTCCCCACCTTCCTCCGTTTTAACAACGGCAGTCTCCTTAGAGTCCCCGGCATTACCCGCTGGCAACTAAGGACAAGGGTTTCGCTCGTTAAGGGACTTAACCCGACATCTCACGACACGAGCTGACGACAGCCATGCAACACCTGTGCTGGTTCCACCTTGCGGCGTCAGCTCCCTTTCAGGAGCCTAATCCCAGCATTTCAAACCCGGGTAAGGTTCTGCGCGTTGCTTCGAATTAAACCACATGCTCCACCGCTTGTGTGAGCCCCCGTCAATTCCTTTGAGTTTTAGCCTTGCGACCATACTCCCCAGGCGGAGCACTTAACACATTAGCTTCGGCAGAGGAGGCATCAGCTACCACCTCTACCCAGTGCTCATCGTTTACAGCTAGGACTACCAGGGTATCTAATCCTGTTTGCTCCCCTAGCTTTCGCGCCTCAGTGTCAGGAACGATCCAGAGAATCGCTTTCGCCACCGGCGTTCCTCTTGATATCTACGCATTTCACCGCTACACCAAGAGTTCCATTCTCCCCTCTCGTCCTCAAGCAAGGCGGTTTCACTGGCGGGTCCACGGTTGAGCCGTGGGATTTCACCAGTGACCTGCCGAGCCACCTACGCGCGCTTTATGCCCAGTGAATCCGAGCAACGGTTGCCACCTTCGTCTTACCGCGGCTGCTGGCACGAAGTTAGCCGTGGCTTCCTTACCCGCTAACGTCAGCTCAGTTTGTTAAACTGAACGTTCTTAACGGGTGACAGCAGTTTACAACCCGAAGGCCTTCATCCTGCACGCGGCGTCGCTCCGTCATGCTTTCGCACATTGCGGAAGATTCTCGACTGCAGCCTCCCGTAGGAGTCCGGGCAGTGTCTCAGTCCCGATGTGGCCGGTCGACCTCTCAGTCCGGCTACCCGTCGTTGCCTTGGTGGGCCATTACCCCGCCAACTAGCTGATGGGATATGGACCCCTCTCTAACTGGGAGTTGCCCCCCTTTATCCGGCTGCGAAATACGCTACCGGAGCTATCGGGTATTAGCAGCCGTTTCCAGCTGTTATCCCCGGGTTGGAGGTAGGTTGTCCATACGTTACTCACCCGTCCGCCGCTTTACTCAGCCCTTGCGGGCCTTTCGCGCTCGACTTGCATGCCTAATCCACGCCGCCACCGTTCGCTCTGAGCCAGGATCAAACCCTTCATGAAGTTGAAAGATTTGTCTGACTGATGAGCATCCGTCCCGAAGGACGTGATGCTTTATTGATTATCGCAAGGTCCCAACCCTTAGAAAAGGGATGGGCCATAGCTCACGTAACAAGCTTCAGGCTATCTACTTGTCAAAGATCAATGAGTGCCGGGCTTCGATTTCCGGCTCGCCATTTCGGCGAATTGAGGCGGGCGAGTTTAAAGGTTCGCCGCCTCAGTTCAATCGGTCTCTCGACTTTTTTGTGCTCTTTCCATCTCGGGTTGATCCCGAGTGGTCCGACCGCCGCGAAACCTTCGTCTCCGAAAGCGAAGGGGCATATTAGCCGGCCGTTCCTCAGAGAGTCAATAGGCCACTCGCTCCGAGATGGAATTCCTTCTGCGATCTTCGCGAAGCGGACGTAAGTCCTTGATCCGCGAGGGCCTTACCAGGCGAACCAGGCCTCATTCCGCACGTGGACGGACGTGCCGATCGCAATGAATTCGAAGAGCTCTTCGACTTCCTCGTTCCGCATGCGGATGCATCCGAGCGATTCCGCCTTTCCGATGCTCTCCGGCTCGTTCGTCCCGTGGATCCCGATGCCTTGTGCGTCCTTCGTGGTCTCGAACCCGAGCCACCGAGTCCCGATCGCGTAGTCAGGGTCGCCGAAGTACAACAGCTTGCCGGTTTCGGGGTTACGCCACGGCGTTTTCTCCTGACGCGTTTCGACTTCAAACGTCCCGATCGGGGTCTTGTCGTCCTTGCCGATGCAGACCTGGTATTCGCGAACGAGCGCCTCGCCGACGTAAACCCGCAAGCGCCGCGACTCTCTGGAAACCTGGATCTCGGGCTCTGTCGACGGCAAGCGCAGCGTCTGATTCGGGTGGATCGTGTTGTTCTTCAAGCCGTTGACCAGCCGGATCAGCCCCGCAGACACCGCGATCCCGGTCGCTTGCCGGTGCTTTTTCGCGATCCGGTCGAGCGAATCGCCCGAGGCCACGGTGTACGCGGTTCCCGGCAGGGATCCCTTTGATCCAAGTAGGGTCTTCTGGTTCGCGGTGAGCAGAGCCCGGTACATCCGGTCGTGCAGGTCGAGGCCTCCGGCGCCCAACTCGACCGCGAGTTGCAAACCGTTCCGTCTCAGATTCGGGTCCGCACTAGCCGCGAGTGCGGCGGCTCGAGCCGCTTCGGCATCCGGCCCGCCCCGGGACGCGATCGCGTCAAGCGCTTCCGCATCCGGCTCTCGACCATCCAGAATCGCGCGGAACGCCTCGATGACCGGCCCCGACGACGGTACGGCGCGCACTTCGGCCGCTTTGTCCCCCCGCCCTCCCCCATTTCTCGCCTCTCGATCCACTCCCGATGCGATTTCGAGCTTCGACTCCGCATCGACAGGAGCCGGACTCGCAGCCTCGTTCGCTGCGGAATCCTTGCTCTCGCGCGCCTGCCGTGCCGCCCCCGCTTCGCTCTCTCGAGCTTCCGCAGCCGGATCCTGGCTCATGCGGATGTAGACCAACACTCCGACGACCGTCGCGACCGCCAACAACCACGACCACTTCATGCGCCGCATCCCTGGATGATTGCAACTGTGAGGTGAACTCGAACGCCAGAACTCACGCAGCGTAGCGGCGCCGAGCCCGATCGTTCCTGCGCGCCGTCAGCTCGCTGCCGATTCTCGCGGGCCCCAGGGAGCGACGCCGATCGCAAACACGAACGCATCGAGCCTGGCACTCCGTCTCGAAACAAAGAAGCGGGCCGGAACCGAAGTCCCGACCCGCCCGAGAAGGAGCCTCCACCAATGCCGTCGGTTGGAAGCGTGATCGAAACCGGACTCCGAGGTGGGAACCGCACTCCGTCGTCTCACGATCGGCCCTCGGGCCGCATGGTGATCGGAGCGGACTTGATGTAGGTCCCCGTGATGGAGATCGATTAAGGTTCGAACATTGCTTCGCCCGTCGAACACAGCAGGGGCTGTCTCGCCAAGTTGTGGCGGAGAGTAGCCCGCGGTTCGAGTCGGTGCAATCCGCGGCGCCAATCGGCGCGAATCAAGCGGATCACGCGCGCAATTGCGCGCCTTGCGCCGCCAGCCACGTCTTCAACTTCTCGATCTCGACGCCGACCTCGGCGTCGGTCAGGGTCTTGTCGACGGCACGGAATCGCAGTCGCATCGTCAAGCTGCGCTTGCCCGCGGGAATCGGCGGAGCCACGTACTCGTCGACCAGTTCGACGTCGGCCAGCAGTGTCGACGCGGCGCGCCACTCGCGCTCGATGCGAGCGAAGTCCAACTCGAAGTCCGTGATGAACGAGAGGTCGACCTTCACGTCCGGGAAGCGTGCCAGCGGCACGTACGTCGATGCTCGCGAGACCGATTCGACCGCGCGATCGACGTCGATCTCGAAGATCGCGACTTCTCCGCGCCAACCGAATCGATCGGCAACGTCGGGACGGACCTGGGCGATGAACCCGAACTCACCACGTTCGTCGACGATCCGAGCACAGCGACTCGGGTGAGCGAATCCTCTCGCGTCGACACCGATCCCGGCCTCGAACCGCAGCGTGGCCGTCCAAACTCGCGCGAGGTCCTCGAGCATTCCCTTCAACTGACGCAGGAGGAGTCCACCCTCGCCTTTGCGTGTCACACGATCCGCAACCACGGCGCACAACGCCAGCGGCTGCGCCGGGATCTCACCGTCACCGAGCTCAGGCACGAACACGCGGCCGCATTCGAACATCCGCACGTGTTCGACCGTGCGGATGTTGCGATCGACGAACTCGAGCAATGCGGGCGCGAGGCTGCGCCGCAGGCGAGCCGCGTTCTGCTGCAGCGGATTCTTCAGCCGGACCGCTGGCGCGGTCTCCGACATTCCCGCGCGTGCCCACTGCTGATCGTCCGCCGTCGCGTGCGACAACACTTCCGCGAATCCGAAGCGCTCGCGCAACGTCGCCGAAGCCGCGCGCCAAGCGACGAGGCTCGGTTCAAGCGTCACTGGCGCACAAACGACGTGCGGAAGCACGGGTGCGATCGTGTCGTAACCGATCATGCGCCCGACTTCTTCGACGACATCGTCTTCGCCGAGGACATCGCGCGTGGCCCGCCACGTCGGAACGTCGATCGCGAGTTGGTCGCCTTGCACCGTGACGCGGAACCCGAGCCGCTGCAACGGATCGATCATCGATTCGACACTCGTCGCGACGCCGAGCCGAGAACGCACGCGTTCCGGTCGCACCTGCAACCGGAGAACTCCCTGCGCGCGCGAGCCGGCGACCGTGTACGTCGGCGCCGCCGAGATCGCGGGCGCGAAGCGGGCCAGGAGTGCGACGAAGCGGCGCATGCCGCGCTCGGCGAGACCCGGATCGAGGTGCTTTTCGAATCTCGCCAACGCATCGGTGCGCAGACCGAGCCCCGTCGACGTCCGTCGCAAGCGCACGGGCTCGAACCACGCCGCCTCGAGGATCGCTTCGGTGGTATCCGCGCGCGTGCCCGACTCCACGCCACCCATGATCCCACCGATCGCGAGTGCGCGCGTCGCATCGGCGATCACGCAAGTGTCGGCGGGAAGCTCGCGGTCGACGTCGTCGAGAGTTCGGAGACGCTCTCCAGCCGTCGAACGGCGCACGCGGATCGTGCCGCCACCGACGTGTCGCGCGTCGAACAAGTGCGTCGGCTGTCCGATCTCGAGCATCACGTAATTCGTGAGGTCCACTCCGAGCGAAATCGACCGCAGACCGCACGCTTCGAGTCGACGGCGGACCAGCGCAGGCGCGGGGCCACCGAGCGACCCGCGCAACATGAGCGCGTGGTACTTGCCGCAGAGGTCGTCGGCCTCGAGCACGACACGCACACCGGCATCGCCGGGCCGCGGCTCCGTCGCCGTCGTGGCCGGTCGGAACTCGATCCCGTAGATCGCCGCGAGTTCGCGCGCGAAGCCCTCGTGACACCACAAGTCGGGGCGGTGCGTGATCGACTTGTTGTCGATCTCGAAGATGGCGTCGACCACGCCGGGAACGTCGCTCAGAGCGGTTCCCGACGCGAGCTCGTCCTCGAGCACCAGGATGCCGTCATGGTCCTCGCCGAGTCCGAGTTCCTTCGACGAGCAGATCATCCCGTTGGATTCGACTCCACGGATCTTCGATCGCTTGATGCGGAAGTCGCCGGGCAGGACCGCTCCCACTTGCGCAACGAACACGGTCTGCCCCGCGTCCACGTTGGGAGCGCCACAAACGATCTCGAACGTCTCCGCGCCGATGCCGACCGTGCAGACGTTCAGGCGATCGGCGTTCGGATGCTTCGCCTTCGCGAGGACCTTGCCGACCACGACTCCTTCGATACCGCGTCCGCGCCACTCGATGCCTTCGATCAGCGCAGTGCGCATCGTCAGGACCTGGGCGATCTCTTCGGCCGATCGGCCGCCGAGGTCGACGAACTCGCGCAGCCAGCCGAGCGATAACTTCACGATCGGACCCCTCAGACCTCAGAACTGTTCGAAGAAGCGCAGATCGCCGCCGTGGAAATGGCGAATGTCCTCGACTCCGTGCCGCATCATCGTGAGCCGATCGAGACCGAGACCGAACGCGAAGCCGGTGAACGCTTCGGGGTCGACGCCGCCGGCCTTCAACACGTGCGCGTGCACGAGGCCGCAACCGAGCAGTTCGATCCAACCCGTACCCTTGCACACCGCGCAGCCCGCGCCAGCGCAGAAGCGGCACTGGAAATCGAGCTCGAACCCTGGTTCGACGAACGGGAAGTAGTGCGGACGCAAGCGCACGGCGACCTCGCCACCGAACAGGCGACCGAGCACCGCGGCCATCACGCCCTTGAGGTGCGCGACCGAGATTCCGCGATCGACGACCAAGCCTTCGACTTGGTGGAACGCGCTCTCGTGCGTCGCGTCGGCGGTTTCGTTGCGGTAGACGCGACCCGGCACGATCACGCGCAGCGGAGCACCGAACTGGCGCATCGCGCGAACTTGCATCGGTGACGTGTGTGTGCGCATCACGAGCCTGCGCCCAGCCGGATCGTCGACCCAGAACGTGTCCTGGAAATCGCGCGCCGGATGGTGGCTCGGGATGTTCAGCGCTTCGAAGTTGTACGCCTCGGTCTCGACCTCCGGTCCGTCCTGGACGCGGAAGCCCATGGAGACGAACACGTCCTCGACCTCGCGGCGGATCGCGAGCACCGGGTGCTCGTGGCCACGCCGCAGGGCAACGCCAGGCGTCGAGGGGTCGAAATCGCGTACTGCCGCGAGGCTGTTCGCGAGCAGGTCGGCCTTGCGCGCGTCGAACTCCGCGGTGAGCGTGCGCGACGACTCGTTCGCGCGCTTACCGAACGGACCGCGCTGATCGGTGGGCAGTGTCGCGATCTGGCGCAGCAGCCCGTTGATGGCGCTCTTGCGCCCGAGGTGCGCGGTCGCGGCAGCTTCCCAATCGTCGACGGTGGTGCAACGCGTGAGCGCGGACTTGGCCGCGAGTACGGCCTCGTCCAGCGCTCGATCGAGATCGGAACTCACGACGATCAGGCCTTGGCGGCGGCCTTCGCCGGGAGCGCTCGCTTGGCTTGCTCGACGACCGCGTCGAAACCGGCCGGATCGCGCACCGCCATGTCCGCGAGGATCTTGCGGTCGAGGGCGATGCCCGCCTTCCGCAAGCCAGCGATCAGGTCGCGGTAGCTGAGGCCGCGCGAACGCGACGCCGCGTTGATGCGGACGATCCAGAGCGCGCGGAACTCGCGCTTCTTCGCGCGACGGTCGCGGTACGCGAACCGCCCCGCGCGCAGGACCATGACGCGTGCCGTGCGGTACAGCTTGCTGCGTCCGCCACGGAAGCCCTTCGCGAGCTTCAGGAACTTGTTGTGCCGGCGACGCCGGTGCATGCCGTTGGGTGAGCGAACCATGGGACGTCAGGCTCCGGGCTGAAGCAGGAGGCGGTAGTTCTTGGCGATCTTGCCCTCGACGAGGGCACCACGACGAAGATGGCGCTTGCGCTTGCTGCTCTTGTGAGAGAGCAGGTGGCCGCGACCGGCCATGGCGCGCTTGAGCGTGCCGCGCTTGTTCATCTTCACGCGCTTCGCGAGCGCCTTCTTCGTCTTCATCTTGTACTTCTTGGGCTTCTTCATGACGTCCTCTGGCCCGAACGGGCCGCGCTCACACGTGCGTGAGCATCACGGTCATGCGCTTGCCTTCCATCCGAGGCGGGCGCTCGACCTTTCCGCAGTCCTTGAGTTGTTCGATGATCGCGTCCATGACCCGGCGACCTACATCCTGGTGCGCCATCTCGCGGCCACGGAACAGCATGTTGAATTGGACCTTGTGACCTTCCTTCAGGAACTCACGCGCCGCGTTGACCTTGTACTCGATGTCGTGCTTGTCGATCTTCGGGCGAACTCGGACTTCCTTCAGCAAGCTCGTGTGCGTCTTCTTCTTCTGATCATGCTCCTTCTTCTTGAGCTGATATTTGAACTTCCCGTAGTCCATGATCTTGCAAACGGGAGGACGCGCTTCCGGAGCCACTTCGACGAGGTCGAGTCCGCGCTCCTCCGCCATGGCCCGTGCTTCTTCGATCGTGACGACGCCCACTTGCTCGCCGTTGTCGCCGATCACACGAACCTGACGGATCTTGATCTGGTCGTTCAGTCGATACTGGTGCGTAGCGAGTCTCCCGAAGAAAACGCGAAACGAAACGAGACGCGCCGTCCCGCGTGGCCGCGGGGCGAATCGCGCCGTGTCGTAAGTGGTCCCGGGCCCTGGCACGTTGCCGTGATGACCCGAAACGAGCGCGGCATGATACGGACCGCGCCCGGCTCAAGCAAGCCCTCGGCCGCCGTAACGGCAACGGTCACGGCTTCTTCGGACCTCCGGCGCTCGGCTCGACGTCCACGACCTGGAGATGCAGCTCTTTCAACTGCTTCAGCGGGACCTCGGACGGCGCACCGTTCATCAAGTCCGACGCGGATGCGGTCTTCGGGAAGGCCACCAAGTCTCGAATGTTGGGCCGGTCGAGCAGCAACGCGAGCGTTCGCTCGAGACCGAGTCCGAGCCCACAGTGCGGCGGTGCGCCGTACTCGAACGCTTCCAGGAAGAACCCGAACTTCTCGCGGGCTTCCTCCGCCGTGATTCCGAGGAACTCGAACACACGGCCTTGCATCTCGCGCTGGTGGATGCGCACCGACCCACTGCCGAGTTCCCAGCCGTTCATGACCAAGTCGTAGGCACGCGCGAGCACCTTGCCCGGCTCCTTCGCCATTTGACCGGCGTACTCCTCGAGCGGCGTCGTGAACGGATGGTGCGCGGCGACGTAGCGCTGTTCTTCGTCGCTCCAGTCGAACATCGGGAAGTCGACGATCCACGAGAACGCCAGCCGACCGTCCTTCGGCAGCAAGTCGAGCCTGCGCGCCAGATCGTTGCGCAACTCGCCGAGACTCCGACAGACGACGCGCTCGCGGTCGGCCACGATGAGCAGCAGATCGCCCTCGGCGAAACCACATGCGGCGGTGAGCGCGGCCAGACGGCTCGCGTCCGTGAATTTCGCCAGCGGTCCGACGAGCTGCCCGGCTTCCAACTTGAGGAACGCGACGCCCTTCGCGCCGAACCCCTGCACGAAAGGCGTCAGCGCGTCGATCTCCTTGCGCGAGAGTCGCGCGGCGCCGCCTTCGACGCGGAGGCCGCGCACCACACCTCCGGCAGCGAGCACGTCGTCGACGACGCGGAATCCGGCCCCGCGCCAGATCTCGCTGAGCTCCTGGATCTCGAGTCCGAAGCGCAAGTCAGGTTTGTCGACGCCGAAGCGCAGCATCGCGTCGCGGTACTTCAGACGCGGGAACGGCGTCGGCACGGTGCGGTGGAACACGGCCTGGATCGACTCGGAGAGCACCTTTTCGATGATCGCGAACACGTCTTCCTCGTCGCCGAACGACAACTCGAGATCGAGCTGCGTGAACTCCGGCTGACGATCCGCGCGCAAGTCCTCGTCGCGCAGACAGCGCGCGATCTGGAAGTACCGATCCATGCCGCCGACCATGATCAATTGCTTGAAGACCTGCGGCGATTGCGGCAGCGCGTAGAAGCGACCGGGATGGACGCGACTCGGCACCAGGTACTCGCGCGAGCCCTCCGGCGTCATGCGCGTCAGCATCGGCGTCTCGACCTCGATGTATTTCTCGCGGTCGAGAACGCGGCGGATCTCGAGGAAGAAGCGATGGCGCAATTCGAGGCTCTCGCGCAACGCCGGACGGCGCAGGTCGAGGTAGCGGTAGCGCAGGCGCAGCTCTTCGTTCACGCCACCTTCGTCGGTCGGCAGGAACGGCGGCGTCTTCGACGGATTGAGGATCTGCAGCGCGGTCGCGACGACTTCGACCTCACCGGTCGGACGCGCCGCGTTCACGGAAGCCCCGGGCCGACGGCGCACCCGACCGGTCACGGCGACGACCCACTCGGGCCGCAACTGTCGTGCGTCTTCGACCAACGCCGGCGCGACTTCCGCGGGGTCGAGCACGACCTGCGTCAGACCGAACCGGTCTCGGACGTCGAAGAACAGCAGACCGCCGTGGTCGCGAACCACGTCGATCCAACCGTTCAGCGTCACCACCTGCTGATCGTGTTCGGCGCGCAAGTCGCCACACGTCATCGTCCGCTTCGGGAAATGCGCCACAGGACCCTCCCGTCCCTTCCGCGTGTTCGACGCGGAAGCGACTCGTGAAGCTCGAAACGCTACGGACGCCCGACGTGCAACTCAACGGCCGCGAACGGAACTCGCGTCCCGCCCGCGGCCGCTTCGGCGTCCGCCGTCGATCAAAGCGAAGCGACGACCTTGAGACGCGCCATCGCGCGGTACAGCGACGCTTCCGCACGAGCGAAGTCGACATCCTTGTCGGAGCCGCGCTTCCCGAGCCGTTCACGCGCACGATCGAATGCCTTCTGCGCGCGCGTCCGATCGATCTGATCCGGGTGCTCGGCCGAATCGACGAGCACGCGGACACGGTCCTTCGTGATCTCGACGAAGCCCTGCCCCACCGCGTACCGATGGCGCTGACCGTTCTCGTCGACCAGCGTGAGCACGCCCGGGACCACCGGCGAAACCAGCGGCGCATGCCCGGCAAGGACACCGACCAAGCCATCCTCGGCGGGAACCTGTGCCGAACGCACCGTGCGATCCAAGAGCACGCGCTCCGGACTGATCAACTCGAGCCGGAACGTGCGTCCGGTCGTCGTCGTGGTGGCGTCCGCCATCGATCGCTCCTTCACCTACACCGAGGAACCGCTCGACTCCGAGTCGCTCAGGACTGCGCCTTGAAGCGCGCGACGGCCTCGTCGATGTTGCCGGTCATGTACAGCGCCTGCTCGCTGAGGAAGTCGTACTCGCCGGAGACCAGGCCCTTGAACGAGCGCACGGTGTCCTCGCGCTTGACGTACTTGCCTTCGGCGCCGGTGAACTGCTGCGCGACGAAGAACGGCTGCGACAGGAACTTCTGGATCTTGCGCGCGCGCAAGACGGTGTTCTTGTCGTCGTCCGAGAGCTCTTCCATGCCGAGGATCGCGATGATGTCCTTGAGGTCGTTGTAGCGCTGCAGCACGCGCTGGACTTCACGCGCGACGCCGTAGTGCTCCTTGCCGACGATGTTCGGATCGAGCATGCGCGACGTCGAGCGCAGCGGGTCGACGGCCGGGTAGATGCCGAGCTCGGCGATCGAACGCTCGAGGCGGATCGTCGAGTCGAGGTGCGCGAACGTCGCGACCGGCGCCGGGTCGGTGTAGTCGTCGGCCGGAACGTAGATCGCCTGCATCGAAGTGATCGAGCCGTCCTTCGTCGACGTGATGCGTTCCTGGAGCGCACCCATTTCCGACGCCATCGTCGGCTGGTAACCGACGGCCGACGGCATGCGGCCGAGCAGAGCCGAGACTTCCGAGCCGGCCTGGACGAAGCGGAAGATGTTGTCGACGAACAACAACACGTCCTGCTTCAGCTCGTCGCGGAAGTACTCGCAGATCGTGAGGGCCGTCAGGGCGACGCGGAGGCGCGATCCCGGCGGCTCGTTCATCTGGCCGAACACGAGCACCGTGTTGTTCAACACGCCCGATTCGGACATTTCGACGTACAGGTCGTTGCCCTCGCGGGTGCGCTCGCCGACGCCGGCGAACGCCGAGAAGCCCTTCAGGACTTCGGCGACGTTGCGGATCAGCTCCTGGATCAACACCGTCTTGCCGACGCCTGCGCCGCCGAACAGACCGACCTTGCCGCCACGTGCGAACGGGCAGAGCAGGTCGATGACCTTGATGCCGGTCTCGAACACTTCCGAGATCGCCTGCTGCGATTCGAAGGTCGGCGCGGAGCGGTGGATCGGCATGAGCTTGTCGCTCTTGATCGCGCCCTTGCCGTCGATGGCCTCACCGAGCACGTTGATCAAGCGACCGAGCGTGCCCTTGCCGACCGGCACCGAGATCGGCGCGCCGAGGTCGCGCACGCTCATGCCGCGCACGAGCCCATCGGTGGTCGCGAGCGCGATGCAGCGCGCGACGTCGTCACCGAGGTGCTGGGCGACCTCGACCGTCAGGTCGATGCTCTTGCCCTGATCCTCGATCTTGAGGGCGTTGTAGATCGCCGGCAGGCTGCCCGCCGGGAACTTGATGTCGACGACGGGACCGACGACTTCGAGAACGTTGCCCTGTGCCACCACATGCTCCTTTGAATCGAACTCGCGACCGAAACGGGATGCTCACTCCTGTCGAAGCGATCAACCCTTGAGTGCTTCGGCGCCTCCGACGATTTCCAGCAGTTCCTTCGTGATCGTCTCCTGGCGCGCGCGGTTGTACTGGCGCGTCAGCGACGAAATCATGTCGTTCGCGGCATCGGTCGCCGCCTTCATCGCGATGCGGCGCATCGCGAACTCGGACGCCAGCGCCTCGAGCACCGCGCCGTAGACCTGCATCTCGAGGTACTTCGGCAACAGGCGCTCGAAGATCACCTCGGTCGACGGTTCCAGGATCGGGTCGAAGTGTTTCGCGGCGACGGGATCGCCGAGCAACGACGCCGGATCGATCGGCAGCAGGTCCCGCACTTCGGGCTTCTGCTGCGCAGCCGACAGGAATCGCGTCGACACCAGCTTCAGGCTGCCGATCTCGCCGGCGAGGAAACGCTTCACCAGGCCGCGTACGGCATCGCGCACGGACACGAACGGGATCTTCTCGACCACGTCCGGATACGCGAGCTCGATGCCAGGCTTACGCCCACGGAAGTAGATGCGGCCCTTGCCGCCGTACACGAACAGCTTGATCGGGGTTCCCGGGTTCTGCTGCACGAGCGCGGTGACGGTCTTGAACAAGTTGCTGTGGTACGCGCCGCAGAGGCCCTTGTCACCCGTCACCACGAGCAGGCCGATGGCCCCACTCGTGTTGCCGCGCAACAGCGGGAACTGCTCGGACTCGACCTTGCCGGCGAGCCGTCCGACGAGCATCCGCAGCGCTTCGCCGTAGGGCTTGCTGCCCTCGGCGCGCTCTTGCAGGCGCTTCAGCTTCGTCGACGCCACCATCTCCATCGCGCGCGTGATCTGCGCGATGTTCTTGACGCCTCGGATGCGGCGGCGGAGTTCCTTGATGCCCTTGGCCATGGACGATCAGCCCGCCGCCAGGAACGTCTTCTTGAAGTCGTCGATCGCGGCCTCGGCGCGCTTGATCAGCTCGTCCGAGAACGCACGCGTCTCACGGATCTCCTTGAGGATGTCCGCGCGTTGCGCACGCATGTACGCGAGGAACTTGTCGTCGAACTCCGACACGCGGCTCGCCGGCACGTCGTCGAGCTTGCCCGACGTACCCGAGAAGATGCTGAGCACCTGCTCTTCGAACGGCAGCGGAGTGAACTGGCCCTGCTTCAGCAGTTCGACCAGACGCTCACCGCGGCTCAACTGCGCCTGCGTCGCCTTGTCGAGGTCGGAACCGAATTGCGCGAACGCCTGCAGCGCGCGGTACTGCGCGAGGTCGAGACGCAGCGAGCCGGCGACGCGCTTGTGCTTCATCGCCTTCGTCTGCGCCGAACCACCGACGCGGGACACCGACAGACCGACGTTGACGGCCGGACGCATACCGGCGTTGAACAGGTCGGTCTCGAGGTAGATCTGACCGTCGGTGATCGAGATCACGTTGGTCGGGATGTACGCCGAGACGTCGCCTTCCTGCGTTTCGACGATCGGCAACGCCGTCATCGAGCCGCCGCCCTTCTTGAACCGCGGATTCAGCTGCGGCGCGTTGTCCGCGAGCTTCGCCGCGCGTTCGAGCAAGCGCGAGTGCAGGTTGAAGATGTCGCCCGGGAACGCTTCGCGTCCCGGCGGACGGCGCAGCAGCAACGAGACCTGACGCCACGCGAGCGCGTGCTTGTACAAGTCGTCGTAGATGATGAGGACGTGCTTGCCGTTGTCGCGGAACTCTTCGCCCATCGCCGCGCCCGAGAACGGCGCGAGGAACTGCATCGACGCCTGGTCCGACGCCGGCGCCTGGACGATGATCGTGTAGTCCATCGCGCCAGCCTTCTGCAGCGCGATGGAGATGGACTTCACCGTCGACAGCTTCTGGCCGATCGCGACGTAGATGCAGATCACGTCGCCGCCGCGCTGATTGATGATCGTATCAATCGCGATCGCGGTCTTGCCGGTCTGGCGGTCGCCGATGATCAGCTCGCGCTGACCGCGGCCGATCGGGATCATGCCGTCGATGGCTTTGATGCCGGTCTGCAGCGGCTCGTTGACGCCCTTGCGTTCCGCGACGCTCGGCGACGGTCCTTCGACCGGGCGCCAGCCCGACGCGGCGATCGGTCCCTTGCCGTCCTGCGGCTGGCCGAGCGCGTTGACCACGCGACCGAGCAGCGCCTCACCGACCGGCACCGACATGATGCGGCCGGTGGTCTTGACGGCGTCGCCTTCCTTCACGAGGCGGTCCTCGCCGAAGAGGATCGCGCCGACGTTGTCCTGCTCGAGGTTCAACGCCATCCCGAACACGCCGTTTTGGAACTCGAGGATTTCCGACACCATGCAGTCGTCGAGACCGTGGACGCGCGCGACACCGTCGCCCACCTGGAGCACGGTTCCGACGCCTTCGGCCTTGAGCTCGCCGCGGTAGTTCTGCAGCTCGCGCTCGATGATCGACGACACTTCCGACGGACGCAGGTCCATCCAATCCTCCGAACGTTCGAACCCTTAGGCCATGCGAGCGACCTGGAGATGCTTCTCCAGATCGTCGAGACGACGCTTCACGCTGCCGTCCCACCGCCGCGAGCCGATCTGGATGGCGATGCCACCGATCAACCCCGGCACCACGGACTCTCTCAACACGATCGACTTGCCCGTCGTCTCTTGCAGCCGCGCAACGAGCGCCGCCCGAGTCGCGTCGTCGAGCGCTTGCGCGCTGTCGACGGTCGCCACGACGATGCCACGATCCTCTCGATCCACGCGCGCGAACTCCTCGGCGGTCTCGAGGACCACGTCGAAGCGGCGGTGATCGAAGCAATACTCGACGAAATCGCGCAACGTCGCCGAGCTCTGATCGAGCAGCGCCGAGCGCAGCACGCGCTTCTTCGCCTCGACCGCCACTTTCGGGTTGCGCACGAGCGCGACCAGTTCGGGCGAGGTCTCGAACAATGTTCCGAGCCGCGCGACCTCCTGGCCGAGCACGTCCTGCTCTCCGCGGCTCTTCGCCAGCGCGAACAGGGCCTTCACGTAACGGACGGTTGCGAGACCAACGGCCATCTTCAGCTCACTTCAACGCGGCCAGGACGTCGTTCGCGAGGCGACGGTGGTCGTTCTCGTCGATCTGACGTCCGAGTGACTTTTCGGCCACGAGACGCGACAGGCGCACCGCTTCGGAGCGCAGCTCCGACAACGCCTTGACCTTCTCGCCCTCGATCTCCTTGCGGACGCGTTCGCGCTCCGCGGCCGCGTCGGCCTGAGCCCGCGCCATCAGATCGTCCGCCTGCTTTTGAACCATCTTGCGCCCCTCTTCGAGGCGAGCGGCGACCAGGCGTTCGGTGTCGGCCACGGACTTCTTGTGCTCGGCGAGCAGACGCTCCGCTTCGCGCTTGGCGTTCTCGGCCGATGCGATCGCGTCGGAGATCCGCTTCTCACGCGCGTCGAGCGCGTCGAGGATCGGATTCCAGCCGAACTTCAGCAGGAGCCCGAACAGGATCAAGAACACGATCAGCGTCAGCATGAACGCGCTGGGATCGAAGTCGAGAGGGTTCAAGCTCCCTCCGGACGCCAGCGCCGGGACCAAGAAATCCATGGCCGATCTCCGTCAGTCAGATGAACGCGAACAGGACGCGACGGACGGTCACTTGATGAACTTGAGCAGCAGGCAGAGAACGATCGCGAACAGCGTCGCGCCTTCGATCATGCCGGCCGTGATCAGCATGTTGGTGCGGATCGCGCCGCCCGCTTCGGGCTGACGAGCCGTGCCTTCGCAGGCCGAAGCCGCGAGCTTGCCGATACCGAGCGCACCACCGATGACCGCGAGGCCCGCGCCGATACCCGCACCGACGGGCATGAGGTCCATCGCCGCCTGAGTCGTTTCCTGAAGCATGAACATCTCCTTGCTGAACGCGCGCCTGACTGGAGCGCAAGACATCGAACGAGAACCGGATCAGTGCTCCGGATGCACCGAAGCCTGAACGAACATGATCGAGAGGAACGTGAAGATGAACGCCTGGAGGAACGCCACCAGGAGTTCGAGGATGCCGACGAAGATCGACATCGGGAGCACCGCGCCGAAGATCGGCACGCTGTCGAAGTAGTAGATGAGGCCGAACATCGACAGCACGACCAGGTGTCCGCCGAAGATGTTGGCGAACAAACGAATGGTCAACGCGATGGGCTTGATGAAGAAGCCGACGAGTTCGACGAGGAACAGGACCTCGCGGATGCCGGGCGGCAAACCGTGCGGCACCAGCGCCTTCCACATGCCGAACACGCCCGAGGCCTTGGCGCCGGCGGCGAGCATCACGAGCAGCGTCGTGGACGCGAGCGCGGCGGTCACCGCGAGGTTCGACGTCGGCGCGCCGGCGATGATCGGCGGCAGCGGCGAGTTGCCGAGCAGGTTGACCAGCCAAATGAAGAAGAACTGGGTCAGGAACAGCGGAGCGAACTTGCGCCCCACTTCCTTGCCCATCGTCGGATAGACCATCTCGTTGACGATGAAGCCGACCAGCGCTTCGAGCAGATTCGGCATTCGGCCGCGCGGAGCGGAACCGTCGCGCAGATTGCGGATGCCGTGACCGAGATAGAACAGCGCGACGAGGATCACGCCCGCGAGCAGCATGACGGCTGTGTGGTTCGTGAAGTTCCACGTCAGGCCGAACAACGGCACCGAGAAGTACGTGTGCGGCGTGAGGTGGCCGAACAACTGCGAGTAGATCTCGGTCGCGCTGAGCTTGCCGTCCGATTGCGCGGCCGGAGCTTCGCTCGCAGTCAGCGCAAGGTGCGTCGTCAGCACGGTCAGGGCGGTCAGCATCGAGCGTCCTTGTCCGACTTCTGCCGTTCCATGCGGACGTACAGCACGTCCGCAACCACTTCGAGCACCACGTAGACCACGCCGAAGGCCGCGAGGAACGGCAACGGCGCGAGCCGACGACTCGCCAAGGCGATCAGCACGAGCAGCGTGCCGCCGCCGACACGGACCGCCATCGCGCCAGCGAACGCGCCGAGGAAGGCCGCGTCACTGTCGCGCCAGCGTCGCAGCACGAGCCAACCCGACAGGCCTTGAACCAGCAAGGCCACGAGCGCACCCGCACTACCCGCGACGATCCCGCGCGCTCCGTCGATCCAGGCCGAGAGGGCCAGGCTCGCGATCAACGCCCCCACCGTCACTCCCGTGATCGACGGGCCGAGGTTGGAGCGCGCGCGGGTCGTCGTCATCGGCCGGATCCGTCCTCGCTCGTTGCGTCGCCCTTGCCCTTGCTCGAGCGCGGTCGATCGAGACCGCGGATCAAGGCCCAGAAGCCCGCGACGAAGCCGAGCGCGAATCCCACGAGAGTTCCGACCGGGAAACCAAGACCGAGCTTGCGATCCAGCCAGAAGCCACCCGCGGCGAACGCGGCGACCGACAACGTCATCCGGAGGCCCAGGTCGAGGACGCGATACGCCTCGGCCAGAGCATTACGGGGTGGACGCTGACCGTCCTTCCCAGTCCCAGTGTCGTCGTGGACCACACGCACTCGCTGCCCTTGCACTCATTCGTTCGCACGTCTGGTGCAAGAAAGGGCCGGAAGCATAATGGGCCGCGATGCCGTTTCAACGGGGCAAGCGGTCGCGGAGCACAAGGATCGCGTTCTGCGACCCTATGCCACATTCGGCGGCGCGTGGGCCACGGAGGGCGGGCGAACCGACGCCCGCCCCGGATTCCTGCACATTCCTGCGGGAACCACGACCACGCCTCTCCTTATGAGGGGACGGTCCACCGACGCGGGATCCGATGCACGACGTGCCCGAACAGATCATCGAGCGCGCGCGCGCCGGCGACGAAAGCGCCGTGCGCGCCATCGTCGAGCACTTGCAGGTGCCGATGTACCAGACCGTGCATCGCTTGATCGGCGGTCGCCTCGCGAACGACGTCGAAGACGTGACGCAGGAGATCTTCCTGAAGGTGTTCCGCACGCTCGATCGCTTCGACCCCCGGCGCGGGGTGCGATTCACGACCTGGGTCTACGCCTACGTCAAGAACCACTGTTTCGACCTGTTGAAGAAGCGCCGGCTGAACGCGATCTCGCTGGACGCCGAGGCATCTTCGACGGGAGACGACATGCAGCCTCGATTCGAACCCGAGGGAGCGACGCTGCAACCGAGCGATCAGATGTCGGCTGCGGAGATCGATCGTCTGGTCCGCGCCGCGGTCGACGAACTCCCCGAGGATCAGCGCGTCGCGTTCGTCCTGCGCGAGTACCAGGATCTCGACTATCGCGAGATCGCGCAGGTCATGGAGTGCTCCGAAGGCACGGTCAAGTCGCGTCTGCATCGGGCCCGCGAAGCCCTGCGCCAACGCCTGCGCCGGCTCAAAGTCTGAACCCCGAGGATCGTCGATGGCCACCGAATCCCGTTCTCCACTCGATCCAGCGTGCTCGCGCGCGAGCACCGCGTTGATCGCCGCGTTCCCACGGGACCTCGATCGCGAAACGCTCGCCGCCCTCGAGTCGCACTGCGCGTCGTGCTCGACCTGTGCCGCCGAGTTCGCGCAGGCCCGTGATCAGGAGCTCCTGCTGCGCGCATGGTCTGTCCCGGCGCCGAGTTCGCGCAGCACCGATCGTTTCGTCGCCGCGATCGCGATCGACGGTGCGCAACGCGCGGTCTGCGCGCGCAAGCGCGAGGCACTCGAGCACGCTCTGCGTGACGAGCGTTTCGATCCTCAAGTCGCGGCGCTGCGCGCGCACGTGGCGACCTGCGCGCATTGCGCCGAAGCATGGTCGACCGATCACGTCGCCGATCGTCTCTTGCGCGCGTGGCCGGCGCCGACTCCGCCGCACGGTTTCGTCGACGCGGTTCTGGCGCGCCTGCGCGTCAGCGGTCTTCTGCACGGCGCTCCGCTGCGGATGCGCATGGCGTGGGCGGCGGCCGCCGCGATCCTGCTCGGCACGTTCGCGTGGCTCGGATTCGGCGTTCTGCCGGCGCCGACATCGCCGCCGGTCGCCGTCGTCGACGTCGAGCACGCGATCGACCGTTTCGGCGGCGACGTGCACGTCGTCAACGTCATGAACGCGCAATTCCCGGCCGGCATCGGTTCGTTCGCTCCGACCGCCGTCGCTCTCGAGCGCGCCCCGTCACAACCTGGTGCCGGGTTCCATCGCGCGTTGCGCAAAGTCCGACGCGACGCAGCCGGTGGAGATCAGCGTTGACGTCGATCCTCGTGGCCCTCTGTTTCTGGTTGGCGCCGAGCCAGGCCCAAGTCGCTCCGCCGCCGGACGTCGACGCCGCCGTCGCAACCCTGCGCGACTTCGACGCCGGGTGGGCCGCGAACGACGTCGCGGCGATGATGCAACCGATCGCGGGCGACTTCGGCTGCGAGCTGTTCGGACAAGTCGGAGTCGCCGACCTCGAAGCCACGTTGCGCCAACTCCGGGACGACCTCGGCGAGAGTCGCAGCGTCACGCACGTCCTCGGCACGCACGTGGACGGCCCCATCGTCTCGATCTTCGTGCGCCGTGAATTGCGGCGCCTCGATCCGACCGACGGCGCCGGCGAGATCCTCGACCTCGTGTTCCACATGCGAGCCGCCGAGTCGGGCGCGATGGCCATCGTCGGCATGGAGGAACTCGACGTCGCCGCGCTCGAGCGCATGCGCGGCGATACCTACGTCGGAGCCGCCGGTTCATTGCGCCTGCCGCTCCCCGCCGGTTGGCTCGCCGTCCCCTCTCCGCCGTCCGGGCCGTGCATCGAGCATCTCCGCTTGCGCCGCGATGGCCTGTCGACCGAGCTCGACATCATGCTCGTGAACGAATGCACGCCGATCGACCTCGCTCGTGCGCTCGAGACCGACCTCGATGCGTTCTTGCGCCGCACCCCGCTCGGCAAGGTCGAGACGATCGAGCCCGTGACGATCGCTGGTCTCCCCGCGCGCCGGGCCAAGGCGCGCTACGACGGGGCCGGCTGCGGACTCGCGGGCAAGAACGCCGAAGCCGGAACGCGGCCACGCCGCCTCGACCGCATTTACGTGCTCGTCGACTCCACGCTGCTGCTCGCGTTCGATCTGCGCGCGGACGCACGCGATTCGCGCGAACGAGAGCGCGAGTTCGAGCGCATGCTCGCCGCGTTGACGATCGACTTGCCGGCCGACGAAGGACTCGCCGCGCGACTCGCACGGAATCGCTTCGGCTCGGCCGCCGCGTGCGGACGTTTCGATCGCCCCGACATCGGCTTCGCGATCGACGTCGGCTCGGCGTACCGCATGCTGCCGGTCGCGACCAATGCCGTGTTCACCCTGCATGTGACGCGCAGCGCCGGCGCCGGGCCCGATGTCCGCATCGATGCGATCCGCGTGCTCGACCCGAGCCAGGACCTCGAGTCGTTCGTCGCCGCCGACGGCGTGGCGTTCGACGAGCGCATGAAGCGACTCGGTCGACTGGCGAGTCCGGCACGCGTCGACGAGGTGGCCGCTTCCCCGCGCACGTTGCGCGCAGTGCGGCAAGCGAGTCAGACTGGGCCGGCCGAGACCGCGCTCTACCTGAGACGCGAAGGCGTGCTGTTCACTCTGCGCTGGAACGGCTCATCGGCCGACGCCGATGACGCCGATCGGATGCTGCGCGCGCTGCTCGACGGGATCGTGCTCGTTCCCTGAACACGTGAATCGACCCGGTGGATTCGCGGTCTCTGCCTCACCCGGTGTTGCAGGGCGACGACTGCCGCCGCCGGTCACGGCGTGTTCGCCAGTAATTCCTCGATGCGCTTCACCTCGGCCGTGAGGGCCGCGAGCCGGGCTTCCAACGCAGCCTTGTCCTGAGGCGTCTTCGCCTGCGCGATCGCCGCGGTCGTCGCTGCCGCGAGGTCTTGCTCGGCCTTGAGCTCGGCTTCGAGCGCGACGCGGGCCGCCCGCGCTTCGCCGAGCGAGCGCTGCATCGCGCCGTGCGCCTCGCGTTCCGCCGCGAGCTCCTGCGCCAACACTTCCTCGTCGCCACGCAACCGCGCGATCTCGTCGTCGATGGCGCGCAGGTGACTGCGCTCGCGCTCGATCTCCTCGAGCAACGTCGCTCGCGCGGCCGCCGTGTTGTCGCGTCGGGCGATCAGCTTTTCCTGGTCGCGCAGATCCTGCTTGCGCTCGAGGCGACATGCCGGCACGGCGCCGACGACGCAGCACGACAACAGCACGGCGATTCGTCGCATCGGAACTCCTCGAGCGGGCCGATCCGAAACCACCTCTTCAAGTCCGGCCGCGGCCGACACTATACTGCCCGCCTTTTTCATCGACCGGAGAACGTCCCGTGGAACGCACCCTCATCATCCTGAAGCCCGACGCGATCCAGCGCCAACTGGCCGGCGCGATCCTGGGCCGCTTCGAGACCAAGGGCCTGAAGATCGTCGGCACCAAGTTCACGCAGATCCCGCGCGCGACGCTCGAGAAGCACTACGCCGATCACAAGGGCAAGCCGTTCTACGAGGGCTTGGTCTCGTTCATGGCGAAGAGCCCCGTGCTGGTGCTCGCGCTCGAGGGCAAGAACGCGATCGCGATCTGCCGCAAGATGATGGGCGCGACGTTCGGCTCGAAGGCCGAGCCCGGCACCATCCGCGGCGACTACGGCATCTCCGATTCGTTCAACCTCATCCACGGCTCGGACTCACCGGCCGCGGCCGAGAAGGAACTCGCGCTGTTCTTCCAACCCGGCGAACTGGTCCAGTACGACTTGATCGGCGCCGGCTGGATCTACGACGCCGACGAGCTCAAGTGAGAAAACGCGAGTCGATCCGGATGATTCGCGTTGTCGGACTCACCCCGTGTTGCGAGACGCGTCCCGAGAAACCGTCGCGAGGTGATTGACCGTCCGCGTCGCACGATGCGCGCGGTCCGGGCTGCGCGAACCACCGCGCGCGGAGCTTCCGCGCCGCGGAGAACACCATGACGCTCGGCGCCGACCTGCTGTTCCGCCTCGTCGCCGAGGCCAAGGCCGCCGAAGGGATGATCGTCCGCTGGATCGCGGATCGTCCCTTCGGCGGTCGTCTGTTCGGGCTGTCCCCGGCCGACGACCCGCGCACGGCTCTGCGGCTGTTGGTCCTCGCCGCGCCGGGACGCGGCCGCGTCCAACTCGTCGCGGCCGAAGCCGCCCCGAAACACAAGGCGACGCCGACGGCGTTCACGCGCGCGTTGCATGCGCGCTTCCTCGAGGCTCGCTTGCTCGAACTCGCGGTGACCGCTGGCGATCGCGTCGTGCGCGCCGCGTTCTCGCGTGCGGACGGATCGTCGGCGACCCTGGTCGCCGAGTTGTTCGGCGCGGCGCAGAACGCCGTGTTGCTCGACTCCGAGCAACGCATCGTCGCGGCCGAGCACACGCGCCACGGCTCGCGCGCGATCGCTCCGGGCTTGCCCTACGTTCCTCCCTCGGCGCCCGTGAAGTCCTCGAGCGAAACCCATCGCGCGCGGCCGATCGCGATCGCGGCCGACCCACCTCCGGCACCCCAATCCGAGTTCGCCGAACGCTTCCCCCTGTCCGCGGCCGTGACGGCTTGGCTCGAACCCGAGGACGAGGCCGCCGCGTTTTGCGCGACCAAGCAGCTCGTCCTGGCGACGATGACCGAACGCCTGACGCGCGAGCGCAAAGGACTGGCTCACGCGCGCACCGACCTCGCCGATGGCCGGACCGCGGCGCGTACGCGTCAGCTCGCCGACTGTCTCATGGCGCAGTTCCACGCGCTGAAGCGCGGCCAGGCTTCGATCGAGGTCGACGATCTGTTCGGCGGCGGCCGTGTGACGCTGGCGCTCGATCCGAAGCTCGACCCGCGCGCGAACGTCGACGCGTGGTACGGCCGCGCGCGCAAGCTCGAGCGCAAGGCGGAGAGCGCAGCGACGCGCATCGCCGAACTCGAGCCCACGGTCGAAGCGCTGGCCCGCGCCGTCGCCGCGGTCGAAGCGCTCGACGCGACGCAGACCGAAGCGCTGGCGGCGTACGCCACCGAGTTCACCAAGGCGAAACCGCGCTCGCCCGCGAAGCAGGACGCGAAGTCGAAGCGCGAGGCCGCACGCGATCCGTACGCCGGACTACGCCGGTTCCGCGCGCGCAGCGGCGCCGAGATCCTGGTCGGACGCACCGATCGCGACAACGACCGCCTGACGACGCGCATCGCGCGCGGGAACGACGTCTGGCTCCACCTCGCGCACGAAGCCGGTTCGCACGTCGTACTGCGCCTGGACAAGGGCAAGTCGGCCGCGCCCGAAGACCTGATCGATGCGGCGCTGTTGGCGGCGCACTACTCGAAACGGCGCGGAGCCGCTCGGTGCGAGGTGATGTGGACCCCGCGCAAGTACGTGCGCAAGCCGAAAGGAGCGCGGCCCGGCGCCGTCCTCGTCGAACGCTCGAAGACGTTGCGCATCGACCTCGACGCCGATCGCCTGAAGTCCGTCCTGGCGACGGCGGCACAGACGGCGAACGACGACTGAACCGGAGGCACCGGAGGCATCGGACGACCGCCGCTCCCTCGACCGGCGCCGCTGCACCGGCAACGAGCGCTGTTACCATGCCGGCCGCTTGCGCCTAAGTCCGCCCCGGGAGAACCCGCGATGAATCGATTCCAGACAACTCTCGCGCTCTGCGCGGCCTTCTTGTGCGGATGCAACAGTCTCACGCCCGAGGACCAGGCGCGCCTCGACAGCTTCAAATACAACAGCAAGCGCTTCCTCGAAGAGGGCCGCTTCGCGCGCGCCGAGGACCAGTGCCGAAAGGGCCTCGAACTCGACCCCGAGGACACCTCGCTTCATCAGGTGCTCGGCTTCGCTCTGCTCCAGCAAGGGCAGAACAAGCAGATCGAGGAATCCATCCGGGTGTTCGAGCGCAGCGTCGATCAAGAGGACGAGTTCGACTTCCGCAATCATCTCGGCCTCGGCACTGCGCGCTTCCAATACGGCCGCGTGCTCGAGGACGCGATCCGCAAGACCGGCTCGGACGAAGCGCTTTCGGTCGAGGAGAAAGAGCAGCGCGTCGCCGCGTACACGCCAGCTCGCGACGAGGCGTACCAAGGTGCCGAGACCGAATTGCGCGCCGTGCTCGCGAACCCGCGCAGCAAGGACGATCTCACCGCGCAGTCGACCTTGTCGAACCTGCTCGCGATTCAAGGGCGCTACGAGGACTCGGCCGCCGTGCTGCGCGCCCTGACCGCGTCGATCGCGGGCAGCATCCGCGTACGCAACGAGTCGATGTCGAAGGACACGCTGCCGCCCGAGCGCCGCGCGCTGTACGACCGCGAGATCGAGGCGTTGAAGGGCCAGCAATTGTCGGCGCTGACGTTGCTCGCGACCGTCGCCGCGAAGTCGAAGCGCTGGGAGGAAGTGGTCTCGGTCTACGCGCAAGTCGAGTCGGCCGGAGCGATGACGCCAGCCGATTGGTCGAACCGCGCACGCGCGTACGACGAGCTCGGCGCCACGCAGGCCGCGATCGCGGACTACGAGCGCTTCCTGCGCGCAGCCGCCGTCGCCACCGACTTCACGCGGCACGGCGACGCGATCACCGCGGCGATGCGCCGCATCGACGAGCTGAAGAGCGGTAAGGGCAAGAAGCCGGCCCCATCGCCCACACCGAGCGACGCGGCGAAGCCGACGGAAACGCCGTGAGTCCCGACACCCCGGAGCCAAGCGACGACGCGCCGACTCCGGCGCGAACGTTCAAGAAGCGCGATCGCGTGCACGGGCACGATTCGTTCGACGACGTATTCGCCCACGGCACGCGGGCAGCTTCGAATGCGATGCTCGTTCTCGTGACGCGCAACGCGGCGAACATCGCGCGCATCGGCATCTCGGTCGGACGCAAGTACGGAGACTCGCCGCGCCGCAACCGCGCGAAGCGGCTGTTGCGCGAAGCGTTCCGACTCCATCGCGCACAGCTCGATGCCGGGTTCGACTACGTCGTCGTGCCGCGTTCGGAAATGCCGACCGATATGGAGTCGGTCGCGCGCGAGTTCCTTCGCCTGGCGACCAAAGCCACGACCACCGCGGCGCGACGCCCTGGCCCGGAGCAGCGACCGCGTCCATGAAGCCGCTGCGCGCAGCGTCTTCGGCCGTGCTCGCGATCCTGGTCGGGCTGATTCGCTTCTACCAGCTCGCCGTGTCGCCCTGGAAAGGCTCGACCTGCAAGTTCAGCCCGACCTGCTCGCAGTACATGCGCGAAGCGCTCGAGCGCCGCGGCATCGTGAAAGGCCTCGTGAGCGGCATCGGGCGCATCGTGCGCTGCCACCCGTTCAGTGCGGGCGGCTACGACCCCGTCGACTGACCGGGTGTTGCTCGGCGGCGGCAGCCGCCGAGTCGAACGACGAATCGTGTCGTGCGAACGCCGTTCGTCCGTGACTACGGCGGCGATCGCCGCTTCGGGCACCTGGTGGGTTCGGCCGTGAACTCCGAGACGACCACGACCGAAGCCGAGGACGTCCGGGTTTCGGCGGGCGGCTGATCCGCGTTCGACGAGCGATCAACCCTGCGGTTCGGCTTCCGGCGCCGGACGCTTCAGGTTGAACCGCTGCGCGATCGTCGGGAACGAGAAGTCGACGCCGCTGGCGCGCTGACCGAACGGATCGGGGGACGACAGCGCCTGTTCCGCCATCACGCGATCGCCGGGGCGCATCATCTCGAACGGCGGCTCACGCTTCGAGCGCACGATCATGAACACGTAGCCCTTGTTCATGTCGTCGCGGACCGGCCGAGCATCGCGCCTGGCATCAGGTTGAACAACGGCGCGTGACCCTTGACGAACTTCTCGACCGAAGCGTCGTCGTCGGAATAGAACGCCGTGGTCCGGTACGACTTGCGGAACTCCGCAATCGTCGTCGGCAGCATGCCGGCGGCCTTGACGACTTCGTCGAAGACCTCGCCCTTCTTGGATGCGATGAGGTCGTCGATGGCCGGCTTGACCTTGGCCAACTCCTCGTCGGTGATCGCGGTCTTGCGAGCGTCGTCGGTGACCTTCTCGGTCTCGATGCGCTTCGTCGCTGCGTCCTTCGCCTCTTGCTCGCGCTTGGCGATGTCCGCGGCGACCTTCTCACGCGCCTTCGCGACCAACGCATCGTCGAGCGCCTTCGCGGCGTCCTCGGCGGCCTTCTTCGACTTCTCTTCCAACCAAACGTCGCGCAGCTTGGCTTCGATCTCTTCGATCGGCTTCACCACGGGTTGGACGCGATCCTTGACGCGCAGGATGAACCCGAACGGGACCTTCGACGACGGCGATCGCGTCGTGATGTCGCCGTTGGCGAGACCGCGCACGAACGGCTCGAGGTCACCGTCTTCGTCCTCACCACCGCCGATGCGATCGAGCTTGCCGAGGTCGGCGAGAGCGACCGCGTCCGGGTAGGTGACCAGTTCGAGTCCGAAGTCCTTCGCGACCTTCTCGAGGTGATCGACCTTCGGAGTTTCGGCCGGAGCCGGTTCCGACGGATTCGATCCGGCGGGTTGATTGGGGTCGGCGGGATCCTGCTTCTTGATGGCCTCGTCGAGCGCCTTCTTGGCGGCGGCTTCGCGTTCGGCCTTGATCGCGTCGCGATACGACTGCGCGGCTGCATTGATGACGCGCTCGATCAGGATCTCGGACCGGATCTGTTCCTTCACCTCGGCGAGGGGAATCTCTTCCATCTCCTCGTCGTCGGTCGCTTCGGAATCGCCGGCCTTGGCGTCACCCTCTTTGGCGTCACCTTCTTTGGACTCGCCTTCCTTCGATTCGCCATCCTTGGGCGGAGCTTCGGCCTTCGTCACCGGCCGTTCGAAGCGGTCGCTGTTGTCGTCGTAGAACTCCTGGATCTCGGTGTCCGTGACCTCGCGCAGTCGCGCGTCGGTGAGCTTCGCCGCGAGATCCTCGGGCTTCGCGTCCTTGACCGCGAGCAGCGCGGCGTCGACGACGAACTTGATCGGAGTGGAGAACTCGTTCTCGCGCCGCAGGGCGGACAGTTCGGTGTCGAGGAACGTCTTGAGGTCGGCTTGCGCGACTGCCGCCTTGTCGAGCCCCGCCGCTTTGTCGGCGTCCGCGATGGCGACGGTATCGACCGTGAACAGCTCATGGTCGCGCTTGAAGCGGTCGTAGACCTGCTCCGAAAGCACGCGCTTGCCGCCGCCACTGACGAGATCCTCGTACAGCGCGATGCGCAACGCCGACCGGCAGAACTCGACGACCTCCTTCTCCGGCAAGCCCGTCACCTGGCGCACGATCTTCATTTGCTCGGGATCGGCCAGGTCCACACCGAGGCCGTTCTTGCCGAACGCGTGGATCATCGTGTCGGACGGATTCACGCCACTCTCGCGCGCGACCGCGTCCATCATCAGCATCTGCCACACCGCGTCGTCCGTGATGCGCGATTGCTGGTTCATGCCGGAGACCCGCTGGTTCCAGCGTGCCCATTCCGGGCGCCGCACCACGATCTCGTTGCCTTGCGGCGTCGTGAACGAGCCGACCAGATCGTCGCCGCCGCCGCTGAGGAAGTCGTAGATCGACCCCGTCACCGAGAACGTCAACATCACGACCACAGTGAGACCGATGTAGATCCACTTGGTCATCTTCTTGTTCTTGCGGAAGTAGCGCAGAGCCATCGCGTGCCTCGTCAGGGGGTCTTCAAGTCTTCGACGCGCGGCAGGTCCTTCACGGATCCCAGCCCGAAGTGGTCCAGGAACCGCTTCGTCGTGCCGTATTCGAGCGGCCGGCCAGGCCGCTCGGAGCGGCCCACGGCGCGGATGAGTTTCCGCTCCATCAGTGTTTTCAGGAGTGCCGAGGAGTTGACGCCGCGGATGGCGTCGATGTCCGCGCGCACGATCGGTTGGCGATAGGCGACGATCGCGAGCGTCTCGAGCGCGGCGGCCGACAGCCGCTCCGGCGCTCGCACCTTGTCGAGCCGCGCGACGTAGTCCGCGAACTCCGGCTTGCTGTAGAGCCGGAAACCACCGGCGATCTCGAGGATGCCGAACGCGCGATTCGTGACCGCGTAATCGCGACGCAGCCGGTCGACCGACGACTTCACGCGTCGCGGCGACGCGCCGGCCGCCTCACCGATGCGTAGCGCGGTCAGCGGTTCCGCGACCGCGAACAGCAACGCCTCGACGACGCGGTCGAGCTGTTCGTCTTCGAGCTCCGCGACGACTTCTGCCGGCGGCGATTCCGCGCCTTCGGTCGATGCGTCGACTTGCACTGCCGCTTCCGCTGACACATCCGCGCTCGGATCGAGGATCGTTTCGTCCGATGGCGCGGGTTCGTCACCGTCCGCCGCTTGTGCTTCGGACTCCGGCACCGCGGATTGAGCCGCAGCGGACGACGAGGCCTCGGCCGTCACGTCGCCACCGTCGGCGAGTGCGGTCTCTTCCGTCTTCGATTCGCGCTTCTTTCGAGCCATCGTTTCGACCGAACGCAGCTTCCGATCATCGGTTGCGCCGTTTGTCGGCAATCGGGCGACAGTATCAGGGCGACCGCCACGCCGCAACGGGCCGCTGGCGGTGGTGGGATTTGCCGAACTCATGGCTTGGCGAGCTTGACCTCGATGGAGTGACGCCCGCGCATCGTGCGGTCCCATTCGGCCAATTCGATGGCCTCCACCGGGCGTTCTTCGAGTTCGGCCTCGAGCTCGGCCCGCTGCTCCGCGTACGGCCGCGGGTCGGCCGGGAGGTGGCGCTCGACCTTCAGCAACCGGAACAACGTGACGCCGTCGTTGGTCAACGGCTCCACCGGCGCGTGCGCGCCCGCTTCCAGCGCGGACGCCCCCACCAGCAAGGGCTCCCCGCTCGAACGAGCGACCGGGGCGAGCAGCCCGCCGCGGACCGCCGAGCGATCGATCGAGTTCTGCTCGGCCAGCCGCGCGAAATTCGCGCCTTCGGCGAGCTTCTCGGCCAACTCGTCGGCCTTCTCTTTCTCTTTCACGACGATGACGCGACAGACCATGCGCTCGTTCTGCCGACTCGCGTACCGAACCGTGCGCACGAGCAGCATCTGTTCCAGGACTTCGCGACGGATCACGCTGCGATACGCCTCTGGCGTGATGCGGTAGCGGTTCGCGACGTAGCGCTCGAAGTCCTGGTCGGGTCCCGCCTCGAACGCGAATCGGTCCTGCTGCGTCTTCAGGACGCGGCCGACCTCGAGTTCGAGCGACGCGACGTCGACGACGACGCCGAGCCGCTCGGCTTCGAGCTGCAACACCTGCGCTCGCACGGTCGACTCGAGTGCGGCGTAGACCAACTCGGTGTGGGTCGAGAACAACTTGGCCAAGACTTCGTCGGCGCCGATCTCGACGCCGTCGACCGTCGCTAGCCCGCGCTGGTGCACGGGGTCCGCCTCGCTCCACGCGCGCAATTGCTCGGCGCCGACGCGGGGCGGATCAGCGGTCGCAGCCAACGCGCCCGTCGCCAACACCAGCGCGAGAGCGACGATCACTTGAACTTGACGATGCGGTCGAACGCGAGCGTCTTGCAGCGCGGGCACGGGACTTCCTGTTCCGACTCGCCGTTCGGACCGGCATTCGTGTTGTAGAACTCGAGCGACGCGTTGCCCGAGCACGTCGAACACACGCGCTGGTCGAGCGAGATCACCGTCACCTTGCCGGACTTCTCGGCGAAGAACGCGAGCAGGAACGACGAGCGCTCGTCGGTGCTGGCCGCCGCCCACCATTCGTCCGGCGTCGGCGGGACGTCGGCGATCACGTCGGTGGCCTGCTTGCGCTTGGCATTGCGTGCTTCGCGCTGCTTCGCCTTCTCCTTGAGCTTCTCGTTGATCTTGTCCTCGAGCGACTTCTCGCCGCCCTTCTTCTTGGCGTCGTCGGCTTCCTTCGCTTCCTTCTCCTTGGCTTCCTTCGCCGCGGCGAGGGCCTTCTTGTCGTAACCCTTCTTCGCGTCCTCGCCGAGGATGAACGTGCCGCCACCGTAGGACGCCGTGACCGGCGAACCCTCGGTTCCGCGTTCCTCCCACAGTGCGAGCGTCGCGGCCGTGTCCGTCTTCAGGTACTTGGCCAGCAGTTCGATCGTGGCCTCGAACGCCTCTTCCTGCGCATAGGTCATGGACTCGCCGAGCCCACGCTTGCGGTCGTACGCGTACTTTTGCAGCACGTCGTCACGCAGGTACTTCACGAAGTTCGTGCGGACTCCCTGCAGCATCGCCTCCTTCTGGCGTGCGGCGATGTCCTTCATCTCGCGCTGTGCCTGGGCGAGCTGACGCGACGACGGCCACTTGGCGACGAACTCCTGCGCCAGCGTCGCGGCTTCGGCGAAGCGCTTGTGGCCCTTCAGGGAACGCACGCGCATGAGCACTTCGGTCTGTTCGCGCTCGGCCAGCTTCACGTCGAGCAGGTTCTTGCGCTCGCGGATCAAGTCCTTCTTCGGGAAGTCCGGATCGAGATCGAGGCAGGTGTCGTGGCAGTGCTTGGCCTGCTCGAACAACGTCAGGCCTTCGGCGGTGAGCGCGAGGTTGTACCAGTCGACCGCTCGGGTCTGGTCGATCTTGGCGAGCGACCGCTCGTAGAGAGCGGTCGGCTCCTCGACGTCGAGTGCGTCGACGAGGATCGTTTCGATGTTGCGGATCGACGACTGCGGGACGCGCGTGACCTCGCTCTTGCGACGGATCAGAACCGCGTCGCCTTCGCGCCCCGCGTCGACGCCGATGATCTCGCCGGTCGCGGTCGTCACGCGCAACGCGTCGATCTGCACCACCGGCGCCTCGTCGCCCGCGAACCCGTACGCGCGCTTGATGCGCTCGACGTCCTTGCCGAGCACTTGGTCCCAGCGCAGTCGCAACAGACCACCGTTGTCGTCGCGGCGCAGCGTGACGCCCGAGGCTTCGTCGAAGCCGTTGTCGAGGATCACGCCCGACACCGGAGTGCCGTCGGCGAGATGCAATGTGATCGGCTTCTCCTCGGGGGCGAGGAGCGCGACCGACAACACCGGAGCGAGCAGCATCAGCAGCATGGCGGACTCCCAGCGCTCATTTCGAGCCGCCCGACGACGCGGGCGACACGGACGAGCGGTCTTTCTTGGCCTTGCGGATCAGCGCCTCGGGCGTGGCTCGAGGGCGCAGGTACAACGTAAACGAATCGCCGCGCTCGCGTCCCGCGTCCATCGCGAACACCGAGACCGCGGCGACCACCCCTCCGGACACCCCACGCACAGGGTCCACGGAGAACGTGGCCGAGTAGAACAAGTTGCGCTCGCCCGGGATCGGCACCTTCACCAGGGGCTTCAACTCGGCGTTCGGATCGACGATCGCGTCGAGTTCGGCGCGGATCAATGCCTGAACTTCCGGTGACGCGATCGCCGTGCGCGCGCGGCGGGTCGCGTCGCGGTGCATGCCGAGCGCGGCGGCGAACAAGCCCAGCACACCGACGATGCCGACCAGGAAGACGAGCATCGCTACCAGCACTTCGAGCAGCGTGAAGCCTCGATGCGAGCGCGTCATTCGTCGTTCCAGTCTTCGCGATACACGGGGATCTCGATCGTCCGCTCGATCGTCTCGCCGAAGTGGATCCGCGCGCCCTCGGCATGCTGGACGGCGGCCGTGCCGCGTTGCCCGCGCAATGCGCGGACTTCGCCCGCGACGACGTCGGTGTACGCGATCCACTCGGAATCGACCTTCACGAACTTATGAGCCCGCGAACCGGTCTCGAACGCGCGCAGGTCCGACACGCGCATCGACTTCGCGCTGGCAGGCAGATCCGCACCGAGGAACAAGCGGCGCGCCTCGTCCTCGTCCTGCTCGAGCACGAGTGTCACGCGCACGAAGCGCGGGACGACGTCGTCGTCGGCGCGCGCGAGCGAGGTCTTGTCCTTCGCCAACAGGAAGCGGTTCGGACCGTTCTTGTCCAGCAGGGTCGCGCGCGTCGAATCCCACGTCGACAGCGGCCCCTCGGGCGAGTTCACCTCGTCGTCCCACGATCGCGTGTCGCGCGACCAGAACACGAATCCGAGGTAGAGCACGTTGTCCGCCATCACCGTGCCGTCTTGCAGCACGCGCTTGACGTCGTCGAGAGCGTTCTGCGCGAACACCGAGTCGGCGCTCGCGATCGGCGTGCGGAACATGCGCACGAGTTTCATCGGCGCCGGATCCGTGCCCTTCGACGCCGGCAGCCGGATCGTCGTGTACGCGATCTCCGCGAGTCCGCCGGGCGCTCGGGCCGCGGCCCCACCACCGACCGTGAGATCGTCCGACGTCCCGGCTGCGCCCGCGGTCTCGCCCGCGCTGCGCAGACGCGCGTCGAACCGTTCTTCGGGACACGCACGCACGAAGCGCAAGCGCTGGACGAACGCTTCCTCGGCCTTGTCGCCGTCCAGATCGAACAGGCCGTAGTCGCTGACGAAGCGCACCGGTGCGTCGACCGCGCCGGGCTGCTGCTCGGACACCAGCATCGACAGGTCCGACGCGAGTTGGTCGATCAGCGCCGTGGTCTTCTCGATCGACTCCTTGCGCGTCTCGCCGGTCTTCCAGAGGTCGAGGCCGTTCTTGATCATCTGGAACAGCATCGCCGACAGGATCCCGAACAGCGCGATCGCCGCGAGCAGTTCGATCAACGTGAAGCCGCGCGCGCGGCGTGCGTGCATCGGGTTCATCGCCATTCCTCGTGGCGGATGCCGGCTGGGCCCGCGATCCACTCGACGCCCACGGCCATCACTCGCGGCGCCTTCTTCCAGTCGTTGTTCCCGCCGCGCAGTCGCGGCGGATCCGGATCGAGCACGCTCGTGTCGTACGCGCCGTCACGGAAGCGCGTGAACACGCGCAGCTCGAGCTCGTCGCCCTGGCGCAACACGAGATTGCGTGCATCCTGCGTCGCCGGCTGATCGAACTGGAACACGTCCTTCGACACCGCCGGATCATCCGTGAACGAACCGCGGCCGCCGACACGGGCTTGGACGACGACGTCGACGAGTTTCGAACCGCCCGTCGTCTCCCACGTGACTTCGCGGAAGAACGCGCCGCGGCCTTGGACGCGCAGCCCGAGGTAGCCGAGTTCCGGATCGTCCGAGCGCGGGTGCCAGCGATCCTCGTACCGCGTGGGGAACAGGTAGACCAAGCCGTCCTGCTGGTGCGAGCCTGGCGTCGTGCCGAACCGACCTCGCAACAGACCGCTTTCGGCCTTGGTGTCGGGATCGCGCCAGCTCGGCATCAACAGCCGATTGCCTTCGACGTGCGAGTAGCCGAGCAGCTCCTTGCCGACCAGCACCGTGCCGCGCATCGGGAAGTCGATGGGGTCGGCGATCTCGATGCGCTCGTCCTTCTCGCTCATGTTGCGATCGAGTCGCGACACGCGCAGGAACGTGAGTTCGCGGACCGAGCAGCCTTCGGGGTGGTACTGGATCGGCGTACCGAGCCAGCCGCGCCCGTTCTCGGCCACGGTCAGTTCTGCCTCTTCGTCGTTGATCATGTCGACCTGGCGGATCGCGATCAGTTCGTCGTCGACGAGGATCACGAAGCCGTCCTGCGGCAAGTTCGACGTCGGATCGATCGCTTCGACCGCGGCGCCGCCGCGCGACCAGAGGTTGTAACGCAGCTCGTCGCGCTCGAGGTAGAGCTTGTTCTTCTCCAGGCCGTCGTCACGCGACAAGATGAAACGCGGATGGCGCGGCAGCTCTTGCGCCGGAGTCAGCGGCGTGAAGAACTCGAGTTCGTCGATCGTCAGCGGCGCCGGTGACGGCGAGCCCTGGAAGTCCGCGCCGAAGTACATCTCCTCGCCGATTTGCGTCGGCAGTTCGCCCGACGGGAACTTGAGGAGGCGGGTCACGTCGCGCGACTCGACGTTCAAGTTCGCGAGCGCGTTCACCGCCGCGCTCGGATTCGACGGATCGACCTCGCTGAACATCTGCCAGAAGTTCGATTCGAAGTCGCCGGCCGTGCCCTCCTCGAACGCGACGTGGCACGCGCTGCCGAACCATCCTTCGGCGTCGTCGTCGCAGTACGCCCAGTTCACGCGGTGTTGCTCGCGCGCGCCGGTCTTCGGATCGAGCGCGGTGACGAAGTCTCGCGCGCCGGGACGACCGGTGTAGATCTCGTTGCGCCGATGCGTTCGGAACACCGGGATCATGCGCTCGTTCTGCGCGTGGTTCTGTGCCGTGGTGCCGAGCACGCCGCGGAATGCGAGCACGCCGCCGTCGAGCAAGGTCGCCGGCATCCCGGCCGCGGTCGCGAGGTCGTTCTTGTCTCCCTGCGTCGCGCCGATCTCTTCGTAGTTCAGCGCTCTGGCGAGGTCCTCGGCCTTCGGCACGTTGCCCGACTTCGCCGTGTACTTCTCGGTCATGTAACGACCGAGGATCTCGATCACACGGCGCAAACGGATCGGGTTGTCGCGTACGAAGAAGCCGTCGCCGATCGTGTCGTAACGCACCCATTCGGTCTTGCTCGTGCCGGATCCGGACAGGCCGATCTGGACGAGCTCGGGGCGCGTGCCGACCGAGAGTGCGCCCTGATTGCCGGTCGGCAGTGACGGCTTGTTGCCGCCGTTCCCGTCGAGCAACTCGGGAATCGCGAACTTGTCGTCCTTGGCCAGATCAACGTTGCCCCCGGCGCCGATGCTGATCGGCAGCACGAAGATCGGCTGGTACGGATCGTGACTCGACGCGGCCGGCGGCATCAGCATCCAGCGGTAGACGTGGACACGTGGCGCGGTCGCCATCTGATCGACTTCGCTCGCGGTGCCGGTCGCCTTCAGGTTCGATTGCGGCGACCATTTGGTGCCGTTCAGAGCCGCGGGCGCGCGCTGCACACCGGTCAGGCGCGTGCCGTCGAACGCGCTGTAGCGGATGACTTCGCCGAGGCCGATGATCGCGCCCTTCGGCGTCTTGCCGGCGCGCGAGTAGCCGATGTCGATCTCGATGCCCGGCCCGAGTTGGATCTGCGAATTGCCGCCGTTGCTCGGCGGCGGACCAGCGGCCGAGACGATCAGCGCGAAGCCGCCGTCCTTCTGGAACACACCCTCGAGCGATCCGGCGGACCCAGCGCCACTCGGCTTCGGCTTCACCACCGCGACCACGGGGATCTCGGTCACGGTCTCGTCCATGCCTTCGCCGATCTGGATCGACGGCGGCGCTCCCTGCGGGAGGTCCTCGAGTTGCAGGTTGATCGGCTTCTTCACGGCGTTCGACTTCGGGTCGACCATCGCGATGCCGAGTGGCCCCAACTCCGACGCCAGCGGTTGATCGCCTTTCGGGATGATCTTCGAGTGCAGCACCGCCGCGTATCCGTACAGCTCGACGGCCTCGCTCTCGTAGTGCTTCTCGGCGCGAGTCGCGCCGCAATCGACCACCGAACCCGGCGCCCGAGGTCGTGCTGCCGACCATGAAGCTGTCGTCGGTTCGACTGGTGTACTCGAGCAACTCGCGTCCGATGCGGATCACGCCGTAGGACGGAAACGCGCGCGCGTCCTCGACCTTGATCGTGACGTTCTGACCCGGCGTGTAGCCCTGGATGGTCGACAGCGGACCCGGCGTCACCGGCGCGTCGAGGCTCTGCTTCAGGCGCGTCTGGAACGCGCGTCGACCACGCGGCACGCCGTCGACGAACATCGCCATGTCCGAGGGCTTCGTGCCACGCGCGTAGAACTTGAGGTGGTACGGGACCTCCTCTTCGAGCGGCAGGCCTTCTTCGGCGAAGTCGAGTCGGATCTCGGCCATCTGCGTCGGCGATTCCGCGGCGGGCGCGCCCCCGGTCGTTCCGGTGCCGGTTCCCGGGAGGTCCGGCACGGTCGCGTCGGCGACGCGGAAGTACAGGACGCCGCCAGCGACGTACGCGAAGATCCGGTTCGAGATTTCGCTCTCGCCGGTGTCGAACAAGTACGTCTCGGCGCCGCCCGCGCCTTCGCCAGGCGTCCAGAACATCTCGAGTTCGAACGGCTGCACCCAGTCGCGATCGTTCAGCAGGTTCACGATCTCGCCGTTGACCGCGAGCGACAGCGGGCCGAGCTTGTCGACGCGCCAGCCGTCGGCGTGATCCGCGTCGTATTGCGCCCGCGTGCCTTGGAACTCGTCGAAGTGGATCACGCGGTCGCCGGCCAGCGCCGTCGCGTCGCGCTTGCCTTCGATGCGCGCCGGCGCGAGCCGCGCGAACGGGGCATCTTCGGATTCCTCGTCCTCGCGCAGCGGATAGCGCCCGCGCACGGTGTACGGGACCAAGGGCAACGGCGGTTGATTGAAGCGGTCGAAGCCGAGCGTGTTGCGCGGAAACGTCCACCAGAACTTGCCCGAGCGCGACAACCGGATCGACTCGTCGAAGTCCATCTGCGACGAGAACAACGTGGTCTGCGCGCCGGACGGCCGCGCTTCGATCACGTCGCGCGCGAACATGCGCGTCGCTTCACGACCGGCTCGGTAGTTCTCGCTGACGGCGGACTCGATCTCGAACACGCCGTAGCTGCGAAACGCGAACGGCGCGGTCGAGAACGCGAGGCTCGTGTCCGCCGCGTTCAACGCGTTGATCATGATCGCTTGCCGATCCTGCGGCGTCAGCGCGCCCGACGTCTCCATCTCCAGCAGCAGTGCATCGAGACCCTGTTCCGCGGTGATCGGGCGGGCCTTCAGCATGCGGTCGGCGACGGATTGCGCCTTCATCGAGTCGACGCGCGCTTCCGACGACGACAGCCGCAAGCCTTCGAGCAGCGCGATCAGCACCTCGCGCGAGCAGGTGTTGACGTTGACCGGCGCGCGGGCCAGTCCCGACACGATCGCTTCGTCGGCGGTGTAGTCGTTCCGCACGGGCTCCTGGAGGATCAGATGCACCTGATCGTTGCCGGACTCCTGCGCTTCGACGACGAGGTTCCACTCCTGCTTCTTCGGGTCCTTGGCGTCGCGGATGTGCACGACCGTGCCGGGGCCGAGATTGCGGCCGCCGGTCACGTAGATCTCCGGGATCTCGTCGGCGGGACCGAACGCGAACTTCGCACGAGCCGCGCCGATGAAGCGCCCACCGCCGGGCAGCGCCGCGTACGTCGTCAGGTCGTTCTCGATCGATTCGAGTTCGGACGTCGTGAACACGTCCTCGCCGAAGCGGGCGATGTCCTTCAGCGCGAGCACGGTCGCGAACCCGGAGAAACCGTCTTGGACGCTCTTCCACGGGTACACCGTCGCGAGGATCGCGCGGTACGGCAGCACCGCGGCACCCATGCCGTGAGCGACCGCGACGCGGCTCTTGATCACCGTGGTGTCGAAGCCGCGAGTCAGTCCGCTCAGCGTCGAACCGCTGCGAGTCTTGTAGGCGATCAATTCACCGTCGACCCAGACGATGCCTTGCTCGGGCAACCCCTCTCCCGAACTCATGCGCAGCTCGTTGACCTCGTCGGCTTCGATCGGGCTGGTCACGAAGCCGGCGCCGAGCCGATTGCCGAGCAGGAACGGCGAGCACTGATTGACGTGGATCTTGCCCTGCGCGTCGTCCGCGCGCGCGGACCAGATGCTCCCGGTCGGATCGTTGACGTTGGTCGAGAACGCTTTCAGGTCGAGTCGGATCGCGAGTTCGTCGGGACCGTCCCAATGCGGCGTCGGATCGAACGCCGGATCGGACAGCGCGAGTTGCTCCATCGCCACGCGCGCGGTGGAGCGGACGCCCTCGACGGCGCGGTTGTTGTACGAGAGCAATGCGGCAGCGCGGTCTTGGTTGCGCATCGACAGCGCGAACGGCGTGGCGATGACCGCCAGCGAAACCAGTACCAGGATCACCGCGATGAGCGCGATGCCGCGTCGGAAGCGTCGAGTCCGCGTCATTGGATCTCTCCGAGCAGACTGACCGTGATCTCGCGCATACGCGATTCCTCGTCGTACACGAGCGTGATGGTGACCGGCTTGGTGTGGAAGCGCGAGTCGAGTCGACCGCGAGCATCGAACCACACGTCGCCACCGGCGCTCAGACGCACGCCTTCGGGCAACGGTGGCGCCTGTTGCGTGACGAACGACCCGATCTTGACCTCGTCGATCGCGCCGACGAACGTCGGGCGCACCGAGCCGAGCAGGATCTCCGCGTCGGTCGCCGGCATGGGCGAGCGCTTCTCCTGATCGTCGACCGAGGCGACTTCGACGCCGTTTTGCCAGAGCTTCAACGAGCGGCCATCGTGCGTGAGTCCGACTCGCACCCAACGGTCGACCGGCAAGGGTTCGGTCGAAGCGACGACGAGGGGTTCCGCGGTTTCGCCGGACTTGCGCCCCGAGACCAGCACGCTGCCCTTGAGCGTGCGACCCGGGCCGATCGCCAGCACGAACGCTTCACCCTTCGACACGATGTTGCCGGCGGCTTCGGTGCCGACGCGCACGAACGCCTCGATGCGCATGCCGGCCACGAAGTCGAACGCCGGACCGCGACCGAGCCGCACCGTGCCCGGATCCGACGGCGGGAACACCACGCAGCGGCCGATCGCTCCATCGGGTTGCACGCTCGCGCCGCCGTCGAACCTCGCGTTCACGGGCCAGCCGCGACCGTCTTCGGTTTCGAAATGCCAATCGCCGACGGCGACGATGCCCGACGCGGCGATCACGTTCTCCGTGGCGTCGAGCAGCACGCGCGACGTGACGCTTTGTTCGAGCGCGAACAACCGCGCCGAGCGCAGCGCGTCCTTGACCTGCGCGACCGCCATCGCGCGGCCTGGGTTCAACTTGCGGAACGCGCCGACGCCGATGCCCATGAGCACCGAGATCAGTGCGAGCACGGTCAGGAGTTCGAGCAGGGTGAAACCACGCTGCGCGCGCTGTCGGTCGGAGTCCTGTCGCAGCGCGTCGTTCACGTGGATCCCTCGCTCAACGGTAGGAGCAGATGTCGTCGTCGGTGTCGAACTTGCCGTCCGCGCCGGCCGAGCGCAGTTGATAGCTGTCCATGGCCCAATAGCTGGCCGTGTTCGAGTCCTTCTCCGCCTTCACCTGGACCGTCACGAGCTCGAACGATTGCGTGTCGGTGAACTCGTACTCGTGGTCGCGCTCGTATGCATCCCGGCGGATGTAGACGATCGGGTTCTCCCAGGCGTCGACGACTTCTTGCAGGGCGTTGTTGCCGAACGTCGTGATGTTCACGTCGCCGGTGTCGTCCTCGAGGTTGCGCAGGTCGGCTTGGTTCGGCTTGTTCGAACCGTCGTAGCGCTTGTCGTAGAACGCCAGCACGAGCGCTTCGCAGCCCTCGTTGGTCTTGTTCTTCGCCTTCACGCCGAGGCTCGACAGGTCGCACGGTGGGTAATCGCCCATCGCGTTGCGGTACTGCTCGAGCATCACCTTCAACGACTCGATCTGCGTCGCGGTCTTGGTTTCCTGGCCGCGCGCCTGGAACTTGCCGACTTGGACCGCGACCATCGCGAGCAGGCCGGCGAGGATCGCCAGCACGACCAAGATTTCGATCAGTGTGAAGCCGCGGGAGTTGGTGCAACGCATGCGAGAGACTCTATCGGACGGCCAACCCGGTTGTAACTGGACGTTTACGTCGACCCGGAACCGGCACCGGCGACGGTTGTCGGCGCTTGTGCCCGGATGCGGCGCCGCGCCGTGGTCCGATCAGTTGCGGTAGCGCACGACGCGCGCGTAACCCGTGCTGACGTCGACGCTCTGGCGTTCCTTGGCCGTGGCGAACACCGAGAGCTGGAACGGCTTGGTGCCGGGCTTCTTCAGGTTCGGCACCTCGACGTCGGCCGCGATGGTGCGTTCGTCGAGCTTGACGTTGAACACGCCCTTGTCCTTGTTCGTGAACTCGATCGTCAGGCGGGCCGGCGCTTGCGCCGCGATCTTCGCGTCGGGCAGCGTCTCCCAGTTCTTCAGCGGTTGCTTCGAACTGTCCTGCGTGAACAGGCGCACCGAACCGTCGGGGAACCGGGCCACGGCGATCAGCCCGCCGGGCTCCATTTCCTGCGCGCCCGCGCCCGAGGGCCGCTCGAGATAGAGCGCGATCCCGACCAAACCCTCGTTCTTGCCGCCGGCCGTGACCTCGGCATCGAACTGCACCAGCGTCTTGCCTTCGGCGAGTCGACGCAACTCCGTCCAGCGATCCGAATCACCGGCGCGCTGAATGCCCTCGATCACGACGCGGCCGTTGGTCGGCGGCTTCAGCGTCGGGCCGAACGATTCGCGCAGGTCCCAGCCGTTCTTGATCTGCGTACGGTCGTAGACGTCGACCCACTGCTCCTTCGCGCGATGATCGCTGATCGCCTTCTGATAGCGGTCCGCGTACGCGGAGAACGGGTTGGTCTCGTCGTTCGCCGCCGCGCGCGCTTCCGCGAATCGCTGCAGCGCGACGTCCGCATCGCCGAGGCGATAGAGACACCACGCGGCGCCCGCGAGCGCGGCCGGACGATCGTTGCCGGCGCCCTCGAACGCGATGCGCGCATCTTGCGCACGCTGCTGGCGCAGCAGCGCCATGCCGAGCATCGTCTGGACCTCGGTGTTGCCGGGCTCGCGCTTCAACGACTCGAGGAAGTACTCCTCGGCCGTCTCCGGTCGATCGGACAGCAGCATCGCGTAGCCGAGTTCGTTCAGCACGTCGGTGTACCGACCGTGTTCCTTCAGCGAGCGCGACAGCCACGTCGCCGCCTGCTCGAGATCGCCGCGCCGGCGAGCGCTGCGGCCGGCGCGATAGAGCACGAACGGATCGTTCGGATCCATCTCGAGCGCGCTGGCGAACGCATCGGCCGCGAGGTCGTCGCCGCCCAGAGCTTCGTCGAGGATGCCGATGCCACACGTCGGCATCGCGGCGAACAGCGGAGCGAGGTCCGCGGCCTCGAGGAAGCGCTTGCGCGCCTCCGCGATGGCTTCCGCGGTCGGGGTCACGCTGAGCGCGACCGCGAGGTTGTAGACCGCCTCGGCGTCGTTCGCGTCGCGCGCGAGCGCCTGGCGCAACGGCAGGACCGCGTCCTGCGGCTTGCCGCTCGCGAGCGCGAACGCGCCCTTCACCACCGACAAATCGGCGGTCGCGACTTCGAGGGCTTCGGCGCGCTTCAACGCACGCTCGGCCTCGACCTTGTCGTCGCGCACCAAGTGAGCCCGGGCCAACTCGACGAGCACCGTGGTCTTGTCGGCCGCGCCGATGTTCGCGGACTTCAACGCGCGATCGAACGCGTCGATGGCCGCCGTCGGATCGCCATCCTCCAACGACATGCGACCGAGCACGGTCCACGCCGCGTGGTCGTTCGGGTTCGCGTCCGTCGCCGCGACCAGGATGTCGTGCGCCGCGGCGTTCAGCCCGAGCTGTCGCAATCGCACGCCCCGTCGCATCATCAGGTACGACGTCTCGATGCCCTTGGCCTTCGCCTCGTCGAGGATCGCGAGTTCACCTTCCTCGTCGAAGTCGTACTCCCGCACCGTGGCCAGGAGTTCGTAGGCCTCGGCGAGGCCCGGATCGAACGAAAGCGCGGAGCGCACGAATTGCTCGGCGGCCGCAAGAGCAGCGGCGCGATCTTCGTCGACCCAGGTCAAGCAGGTGCGCGCCGCTTGCAGTTGCGTCTTGACGTTGCTGACCGCGGGCTTGGTTTCGCGCCACAGCAGCTTCGCGCGCGTGGCGACGGTGTCGGCGAACCCGAACCCTTGCGCGAACACGCCGCCGTTCTCGAGGTCGGTGCGCGCAAGCGTCGTCTTCACGGTGCGCTTGCCGGACTTCGTGTCGACGCCTTGGAACTCGACGGCTTCGCCGGTGCGGTCGAGCAGACCGATCCGGTCCTTGTTCAGGATGAATCCCCAGATGCGCGATTGGCCGCCGCGCTTGACCCAGTCGTACGCCTGTTCGAGTTGCACGTTCGAGGCCGAAGTCGGACCACTCGCCGCGGCGGGAGCGCTGCCATCGCCGGCCGATTCGAATCGCCCGCCGCCGTCGTCCGCGGCGGTCGCGTCCGAGGTCGGAGCGAGTTCGCGCGGCAACGGCCCATGGCGGTGGATGGCCGCCTGCTCGGGTTCCGCGGCCGGCAACGGCAGCGGTCCGAGCGCGCCGATCTCCGGCAACGGAGGCGCATCGAGCACGAGCGGCGCGAGCTCGGTCCACTCGCGCGGAGGCTGGAACACGTCGCGACCGGACGGGTCGGGACGAGCATCGCCGTCGCGTGCGAACACGATCTCAGGCACCGGCGGCGCGGCGACCACCTCGACGGACTTGCCCTTGCCCATCGCACGCGGCTGGTAAGCCTCGCTCGCTTGCATCGCCAACGCGGTGCCGGCGATCACGAGCGTGCCCAGGAAGAGAATCTGCTCGCGCTTCAGGTTCATGCGCGCGACCCCGTTTCGTCCGCGGTGGGTTCGAACAACAGCGCCGAGATCGACAGTTGCATCGTGGCGAACCCCGAGGCCTTCTTCTTGTCGACCTCGATGCTCGCATCGTCGATCGAGAGGAATTGATCTTCGTCGCGCACGATCAGCGAGACGAGCTCGGACAGCGCCGCAGGCGAACCGCTGATCTTGAACTTCACGGTCAAGGTCTCGGCGAGTTGACGTTTGTCCTTCGACTTCTTGCCGCGCGCGTCGATCACCTCGATCGTATCGACCGAGCGCACGTCGGCGAGGATCGCCGACTCGACGACCTCTTGGACGACGTTCAATCCCAGCAGATAGCGCTGGATCGCCTCACGTCCGGCCGGTGTGAACGGCGGCAGTCCGAGCGTTTCGTCGACGCGGATGTTGCCGCGCGCGGCGACGTCGACGAGCGCTTCGGTCGCTTGCGAACGGATCTCGGTGAAGCGCAGGTCGGGCGTCTTCTCGTTCTTGTCGAGCACGTAGCGCGGGTCGGGCTTGAAGCGCATCCGCTGCGAGAGCTCGGTGATGCGCTCGCCGTCGCGCGTGTTCGCGCCGAGCACGGCGCTGAGCTCGCTTTTCTGCACGGTCTCGGCCTTGTTCACCTTCCCCAACCGGCCGTTCGCCGCGGTCACCGCGCCAGACGCATCCCACATGGTGCCGATGACGACCTTGCCCACCACGAGCACGAGCAAGCCGGCCCCGACCCCGAGGATGAAGCGTCGATGGTTCTGCCAGACGTCGTTGAGATCCATCAGTTCTTCTCCTTCGACGCGGTGGCCGAGGCGTCGCCCGCGTCCGCGGACTCACCGGTCGGCTTCGAGAAGTTCAGCGTGACCGTCCACTCGAACGGCGACTTCGGACTCGCCGGCTTCGTCGACGTGACCGGAGTGCGCGGCAACAACGGATCGGCCGCGATGGCCTGGACGAAGCGGTTGAACACGGCCTCGACTCCGGTCGCGCCTTCGCGACCCTCGCCGCGCACGACGATGACGGGACGCGTCTCGGGGCCGGGGATGCCGAGGTTCGAATCGACGATGCTCTCGAGTTCGACCGAGCGCACGTAGAGCTCGAACGGCAGGTGCTTCTGCAGCAGCGTCAGGGTGCGCTCGAAGCCGACGCCAGACACCACGTGGGATTCGAGCTCCGACAGTTGCGCGGCTTGAGCGGCTCGCAAGTCGACGCCTTCCTCATAGTTCTTCTTGGCCTTGGTGCGCTTCTCGAGTTCGACGGCGAACGTGCGTTCGTCGGTGCCGGCCGCATCGGCGTCCCGCTTCGACAAGAACGCGTCGACGCCGAGCCACAGCGCGAGCACGGCCGCGGCGCCGATGATCCAGACCGTCTTCTCCTTGAACTCGCGCGCCTTGCGCACGGCCGCGGGCAGGATCTGGATCGAGTAGACGTCGGCGCCGGTCGCTCCCAGCGCGAGGCCGAGCGCGACCACGGCCGCGGCGCGCGCATCGTCGTCGAGCTCGGATCCGACCTCACCGGTCTCCATCGACGCGAACGGGTCGAACATCGTGACCGGCACGTTGAGGTTCGACTCGATGTACTTGTCGAGGCCGCGCAGGCGCGCGGTCCCTCCGCACAACAGGACGCGGCTCGGCTTCAGCTCGTTCTGGCCGGTCTGCGAGCGCGCGAACAGGATCGACGACTGGACCATCGACAGGATCTGACCGGTCGCGCCGGCCAGAGCGCGCGAGACCTTGTCCTCTTGCGCGGAGCGCTTCGCGACGTCGAACGGCGACACGTTCGCGAACTGTTCCTTGAGGCTGCGGGCCTTGTCGCGACTGACGTTGAACGCCGCGACCAGCGCCTCGTCGAACAGATCGCCGCCACCCGAGAGATTGCGGGCGAACAGCAGGTCGCCGTCCTTCGTCACCGCGATGTCGGTGTTGCGCGCTCCGATGTTCACGAGCAGCGTGACGCCGTCTTCCGTGCCGGCGCGTCGATACGCGTTGTACAGCGCGATCGAATTGGGCTGGAAGGCGACCAACTCGCCGCCGCTGCCCTTCATCGCTTCGACTTGCGCGTCGAGCAACGTCTCTTTGGCCAGCGCGAGCAAAACCGTGTCGTCGCTCGAGACGTCGGACGACACCGGGATCAGGTTGTAGTCCGCAGCGAGCGCATCGCCCGACTGCTGGATCAACTCCTGGATCTCGAAGTTCATGAGGTTGCGCAATTGCCAGTCCGGCACTTGCGGGACCTGCGTGTAGCGCACGACCACGTCGCGGCCGGTGAGACCGACGGCGACTTGGCCCTTCAATCCGGTCGCGTCGAGCGCGTCGCGGGCCGCTTGCGCCACCGCTTGCGGATCCGAGGCTTTTTCCTTCACGCCCGGCGCGGACGCGATCTTGAGGACGTGGAAGCCGTCCTTCTTCGCTTCGCCCGCGACGATGCGGATGCGTTCGGAGCCGACGTCGATACCGATCGCGAGCCGACCCATCACTGACCCACCTTCTCAGCAGCCTTCGACGCCGCCTCGGACCACGGGTAGCGCTGCGCGAGGTATGCCGCGATCGCTTTCGCTTTCAGCTTCTGCGGCGGATCCTGTGCCAGCGCGGTCTCGATCTGTTGGAACAACAAATTGGCTTCGGCCTCGGCGAAGCCGCGTTGCACTTTCTCGCGCTCCTGCGCGAGGCTCGCGCGCTGGTCGGCGAACGCCTTCGCCGCGGCCGTGCCGTCGAACGCGACGGCGGCCGCCTCGGCTTGTTCTTCGGCCACCGCGTACGCGGACGGGCTGGCGAGGAAGCGTGCGCGCGACACCGCGTCGGCGACGCGCTTCTCGATCGCCTCGCGTGACTTCTGGATCGCTTGCGTGCGCTCCTGGGCTTCGGCCAACACGGCCTCGTCGAACGGGAACGCGTTGGCGATCGTCTCGAGCGTGGCCAGCGCGGCGCCGAGCTTCTTGCTCTGCTCGGCCGTGCGGGCGTCGCCGAGCAGCTTCTGGGCCTGCGCCTTCTCTTCGGTGAAGTCGACCTGGAAGCGCAACATCGCCTTGCCCGCACTCGGCGCGGGTTCGACGTGGAGGCGGAACAGCGCGCCTTCGCGCGTTCCGCTGACGCGGCACGGCGGATCGATCGCGATCTTCAAGCGATTGGCTCCGCGGCCGAGCACCAGTCCGACCGATTCCTCGGCGCTGAACGATTCGCGGAACGGCTCGAGCGCACCACCGCGCATGACGTGGACGGCTTCTTCGGCGATGGATCCGAGCAGCACGATCGGGATCCTGACCGCGATGCCCGCCCCGGGCGCCTTCCATTCGGCGCGCACCGACGGCGTCGGCGGAGTCGCTTCGAACGCGTGCGAGAACTCGCAGGACGCGCCGTTCCACAGCAGCACACGACCGGCGTCGCGCGTCGCGGCCTCGGCGAAGTAGCGCGTGGCGTCGTGGCGCAATCCGGCCTCGTTCACGAACTCGCTCGGCAACACGCGCAGCAAGTCCTGACCGCCGCGACGCACGAACAGCACGTGTCCGGACGGCTCGAACTCGAAGCCGCTCTGCGTGACCGAGGCGACCTTGTTGAAGTTCGACTCCTCGACTTCGAGATCGTCGAAGCTGGCCTTGCCTTCCTTGCCGGCCGCGATCAGTTCGATCGCGAGATGGGTCGCTCCGGACGGCGTCGTCACTTCGGCGGAGACCGCTTGCCAATCCGCTTGCGACGTGGCGCCGATGCGGACGGGGATCACGAACTCGGGATCGCCGGTCTTCGTGAACACGGCCGAGAGGATCGCGCTCGCTCCGCCGCTGGCCTTGAGGAAGCCCGCGACTCGGACGCCGCGGCCCGGCGACACCGGCAACGGTTGGCGCAGGGTCGCGATCGCCTCGGTGCCGGCCGGCGACGCCGACAAGCACTGGCGACCGCTCTTCGCGGTGCTGGCGTCCTCACGGAACCCCTCGGTTCCGGCGACCAGATCGAACGCACTGCCCGGATCGTCCGGACCTTCGCTCGATTCCAACGACCAGCGACCCGCGAGCAGGTTGGTCGCCTTCGGTGCGGGCGCTTCGACCGCAGCCGCCTCGCCGCGCATCTTCCACAGGAAGAAGCCCGCGGTCCCGAGGCCACCGAGCAACAACACGAGACCGAGCGCCGCGAGCGGGCTGCGTGAGCCGGACACGGCCTTCACGACCTTGACCTGGGGAACGTCGACGAGCGTCTGCGCGGCCGCGACCGACGGACCCTTCCCCAGCGATTCGGGCAACGGGCGCGACGTGTCGGTGAAGACGAAGTCGAGGTCGCCGACCAGCACGCGATCGCCGTGCGACAGCGGCACTTCTTCGACCTTCTTGCCTTCGAGGAACGTGCCGTTGGTCGAGCCGAGGTCGCGCAAGGTCGGATGGCCGTCCTCGAACACGATCTCGCAGTGGACCCCGGACACCTTCGGGTCCTTCACCGTGACGGTGTTGCCCGGCTTGCGGCCGAAGGTCGTTCGACCCTCCTTGACCACGAGTTTGTCGCCGGCTCGCTCGCCGCCGGTGAAGACCAGCGCGAACCGCGTGTCCTTGCCCGCTGGCGCGCCGCCGCCCGCTCCACCCGAGCCAGCCGACGCCGACTCCATCGTGAAGCGCAACACGACCGCGCCGATCTTGATGCGATCGCCTTCGGCGAGACGCACCGTGTCGATGCGCTCGTCGTTGCGGAACGTGCCGTTCGCGGATTTGAGGTCCTTCAGCACGAAGCCGTCGCCGTCGCGGGCGACTTCGGCGTGACGCCGCGACGCGCCGCCGTCGTTGACGACGATCTCGTTGCCGGGCTCGCGACCGAGGCGGGTGAGATCGCTGAGCGTGTACTCCTGCGGCTCTTTCCCGCTTTCGAGGATGAGTCGGGCCATGGCGTGGTTCGCGCTCGGGTGAAAACGGCCCTTGTACCACCGGCCAGAAACCGAGACAACGCGGTTGTCCGAGGCCGGCTGCGAGCCGAGGCGCAGCGCTTTAGCGCGGTCGCCCGAACCAGTAACGCGAGCGCCGATCCGTGCGCCGCGCGGGTGCGATCCGAGACGTCACGGACTCGAGAGGCGCGCGAACTCGGCTCGCAGCGCGTCCGCCTCGGCCGACACCACGGCCGCGTCGAGTCCGCCGTCGGCGACGAAGCGCTGTCGCAACGTCAGGAAGTCCTCGAGCAAGTCCTGCCGCAACACGCCCACGGCGCCCAAGCGTTCGAAGCCGTCGGACTTCGTCGTCGAGGTCACGTTCGTCACGGCGATCAGGATGGTCAGCAGGACGGCGACCCCGAGGATGATCATCGCGTTCACGCCGCGCACGCGATCGGTGCTGCGCCGATTGCGCGCGATCGCGTAGCCGAGCGTCAGCAGCAGCACGGCGCCGCCCGACAGGATCAGCAGCGCGTCGACCCACATCGGACCGAACGGGGACTGCGAGTCGCTCATGAGACCCAGGCTCGAGACGACGATGCCGTCGGCGATCTTGCGCGAGAACCGCGGGTTCTTCTTGCGGTCTTGCAGCTGCGGCGAGGCGTCGAATGCGCCCTTTTGCGCTTCGCGTCGATTCTCGTAGACGTAGGGGATCCCCTGGATCGTGCGCACGTCTTCGAATTGGCGCAGGAACGCTTGGGCCGGCGCGAACTTGCCCTTCATCAATTCGGTGCGGAGGCTCGGGACGATCGACAGGCCTTCGGCCGTGGTCGGGAAGCGGCCGGTCTTCTCTTCGAAACCACGGACCCGGCGCTCGATGAGGTCGAGCGCCTCCTGTTGGAACTCGACCCAGGTTCGATGCTGCGCGCGCTCGTGCGCCCAGCGTCGATCGACGATGACGCCGGTCGAGAACAGCAGGCACACCAAGATGAGCAGTGCGTCGAGCGGTTTCACGCGGCGGACTCTACCAGCCGCGCGGAATGCGACGTAGGTGGACTCGCGCACGACGCAGGCGCACGCGCGACGGTCGGATTCGCGCTGGTAGAGTCTGCGCCCGCCCTCGCAGCCCCGGAGATGCTCGTGTCGACCGTGAAGTTGTTGATCGAGAGCGCCGACGGGCGCGGCCGCGAGTTCGAACTGTCGCGCGAGGCCGTCATCGGGAGGTCCCCCACCGCCGACGTCGTGCTCGCCGACGAGTCGTGCTCGCGGCATCACGTGCGCGTGGTTCCCGAAGGCGGCGGCTGCCGGTTCGAGGACATGGACTCGACCAACGGCACGTTCGTCAACGGGACCAAGCAAGCGAGCGGAGTGCTCTCCGACGGCGATCGACTGCTCGTCGGCAACACCGTGTTCCGCGTCTTGCTCGCGAAGCGCGATCCCGGCGCCACCGTCGTGCTCGAGCAAGCCTTGAAGGACGACGCCAAGATCGTCGATCGCCGTGGGATCGCCGAGCTCGTTGCCGCTGGCTCCAGCGCCGCGGATGCGCCGCTGCTCTCGGCTCTCGAGTCGGTGCTCGAGACCGGGCGCGGCACGCCCGACTTGCACGTGCTGGCGCTCGCGCTGGTCGACGCCGCGCAACGATTGCTCGAACCCGATCGCGCGGCAATGTTGATCTACCGCCACGACGGCGGCGATGGCCGCACTCCGATCGTGGTCAGCCGGACCGAATTGCGGCTCGATCCGGATCGCGCGTTCGTGCGCGAATGCATGGCGGAGAACAAGCTGTTGCTGCTCGAGCAGAGCGGCAAGTCGAGTCAGTTCGCGCTGGTCGCGCCGCTACGCCGCGGCACCGAGCCACTGGCGCTGCTCTACGTCGATCGTCGCAAGAAGCCGTTCTCGGCCGCGCAGATCGCGCTCGCGGCGCGGCTCGTCACCGCGGGCGGCAGCTTGCTGCACACCGCCGACTTGCATGAGCGCCTGCGCAGCGAGGTCGCGAAGCAGCAGCGCCCGGACGAAACCGAGACGCGCATCGTCGGCGAGAGCCCGCCGCTGAAGGACGTGCTGCGTCATCTCCGCCGTAATGCGTCCGCACCCGGCCCGCTGCTGTTCGTCGGCGAAACCGGCACCGGCAAGGAGTTGTTCGCGCGCCACCTGCACGAACTCTCGCCGCGTCGCAACGGCCCGTTCGTCGCGATCAACTGCTCGGCGACGCCGGACTCGCAACTCGAGGCCGAGATCCTCGGCCGCAAGCGCTCGCACGCGAAAGCGATCACCGACGACCAACTCGGCGCGATCGAGCGCGCGCGCGGCGGATCGCTGTTCCTCGACGAGATCGACGCACTCGACTTGGCCAGTCAAGCCCGACTCGCGGCGGTGTTGCGCGAGCGCAGTCAACGCGCCGAGGGCGAGCCGCCGCTCGACGTCCGGTTGATCACCGCGTCCGCGCACGACCTCGCGGCGGCGGTCAAGACCGGCGGTTTCCACGAAGAACTGTTGGCGTTGATCGCGACCGACACCGTGATGCTGCCGCCGCTGCGTGATCGCCGCGACGACATCCCTTTGCTCGCCGATCACTTCCTCAAGCTGCATTCGCGCCGCATCAACCGCCGAGCCCGCACGCTGTCGCACGACGCGTTGCGCGCGCTGACGTCGTACCAATGGCCCGGCAACATCCGCGAACTTTCGAACGTCATCGAGCGCGCCGTGATGTTGTCCTCCAGCGAGGAAGTCACGGCCAAGCTGTTCCCGTTCCCGCTCGATCCCGGCGACCTCGCGCTCGACAACGTCGAGAAGATCGCGATCGAACGTGCGCTGGCGTTCTGCCACTACAAGAAGGGCGCGGCGGCGAAGGCCCTCGGCATCTCGTGGCCGACGTTGAACAAGAAGATCGGCGACTACGGCATCGAGATCCCGGAGAAGGACTGATCGGCGACGCATCGACGTCGTCGGCCGCCGCGTCGCGCGCACGCGAGCGCGGCGTTCAGGCACGCAGCAGTCGACGTTGGATCTTGCCGCTCTGCGTCTTCGGCAGCGCGGCGACGAACTCGATCTGCTTCGGAGCTTTGAACGCCGCCAGTCGACTCTTCACGTGCGCGATCAACTCGGTTTCGAGTTCCGCGGTGGGGTGCGCACCCGCACGGAGCGTCACCACGGCGCGGACGATGGCGCCGGCGCGGGCATCGGACTTCTCGACGGCCGCGGCTTCGAGCACCGCCGGATGGCTCTGCAAGCAGTTCTCGATCTCGAATGGCGAGATGCGGTAACCCGAGCACTTCATGACGTCGTCGGCACGGCCGCGGAACCACAGCACGCCGTCTTCGCCGCGCATCACCACGTCGCCCGACCAATACCAACGATCGCGGAACACGGCGGCCGTGGCGTCCGGTCGATTCCAGTACTCGCGCATCAGGCCTGGATGCGACGCGCGCTCGAGGCAGAGCACGCCTTCTTCGCCCACGCCGACTTCGCGACCCGAGTCGTCTTGGACTTGGCAGACGAGTCCGCGCCCGGCGCGGCCACATGCACCCGGCACGACCGCGCCCGTGCGGTTGTGGGCGTAGACCATGCACTCGCTCATGCCGAGCCCGTCGAGGACCTCGAGTCCGAAGCCGGAGCGCAGTCGTTCGACGGTATCGGCCGCGAGCGGTTCTCCCGCCGACGTGCCGTGGCGCAGGCGCCGCAACGATTGCGAGCCGGGATGCTCGGCCGCGGCGAGCAGCGTGCGCCACATGGTCGGCGTGCCGACGAAGTTCGTCACCGCGTGGCGCTCGATCAGCTCGAACCACGTGGTCGCGGAGAAACGCGGCTCGCGCTCGCGGTAGAGGAACACCGTGACACCGGCACGGAACGCGTACAGGAACGTCGATGCCACCGGCAGCATCCAGCCGATCTCGGCCGGACACGTCACGACGTCGCCGAACTGGAAGTCGTGCCAATCGCGGATCAGGTAGTCGTAGCTGCGCGCGTAGCGCTGCAGGTGCACGATGCCCTTCGGTTCGGCCGTCGTGCCGCTCGTGTACGCGAGGAACGCCGGATCGTCTGCACGAGTCGCGGTCGCGACGAAGTGGTCGGACACGCGGCTCATGCAGGAGGACAGCGAGCGATCGCCGCGCACGGTCTCTTCACCGGCGTCGTCGACGATCAGGATCTCGCGCAACTCGGGACACGACGTGCTCGCGGCTTCGATCTCCGGCGACAACGCACGCGTCGTCACCGCGCAAACCGCGCCCGAATCGGCCAGACGAGTCCGTACTTCGTCGGCCTTGAACAACGTGCTGGTCGGAATGAACACCGCGCCGAGCTTCGCGCAGCCGAGCGCTCCGACGTAGAACGCGGGGTGGTTCGGCACACGGAACAACACGCGATCGCCGCGCGTCACGCCCTTGCCGCGCAGGACGCGCGCGAAGCGGTTCGACAGGATCGCGAGATCGCGATACGTCCACGACGCGTCGAAACCGGCGCTGTCCCGGAACACGAGAGCCACCCGCTCGCCGTGTCCCGCGAGCACGTGTCGATCGACGACGTCTTGCGCGAGGTTGTAGTTCGCCGAGCTCATGGCTCCGAGGCGCCCGGCGGCGGCGCATCCGACGCGTCGATCGAGGGCGCCGACGGATCACGGCGGCGGCGATAGAACTCCTCCGACGGTCGGCCGACTTTCAGCACGGCCTGGATCTTCCCGAACAAGACCTCGGCGCGCTCGACGTCGTCGCGGCCTTCCTCCCACCCCTCTTGGTTCTCTTGTTCACCGGCCAGCAGTCCGAGCCGCTCCTTCACCTGCCGGCGCACGCGCAGACGCAATTCGACGCCGTCCTCGGTCGCGGACACGTTGACGACGACTTGCTCGCGCTGCAGCAAACGCGTCTGCGGCGAGATCGAACCGTGATCCCACGCGGTCTCGATCACGCCGTTCTGGCGATCGCTGCGCACGATCTCGTAGTCGCGGTCGATCTGCGCCTCGGCGACGACGAAGACGTCATCGAACGTGAGGTCGGGATAGACGTCGGCCTGCCAGATCGGAGCACCCGCCATTCCCATCAGGGCGAACATCGTGCACCGGCGGTAGGCAAGGCCGCAAGCAGCAACGCAACGAGCGCGAGTCGACGCATGAGGGAACTCCGCGAAGGAAGGCGCGCGATCGTAGCGATCACGATCGAGCTGCGGTCGGATCGACTTCGGTCGCAGCCGGCGCGCGCGGCGTCGACAGCGTGTGGAACGCCCGAGGCCGACCGCGAACCTGTCGCGGTCGGCCTCGGGCTCGCGGTGGCGCGATCGTGGCGACTACGCGCTCACCACTTCTTCCACCACGGCTTGGTCGGGTCGTCGCCGGCCTGGCCGCCCGAGTTCGGCTGACCGTGACTGGCCATGCCCTGGATCTTCACGGTCGCCGGCGGGATCGTCGAACCGCAGGCCTTCACGCCCTTCAGCTTCGCGAACTCCTCGGGCGAGATCGACGGACCCGATCGCGAGCAGTGCGCCTCGAAGGCGGCCTTGAGTTCGGCCGCGACGCGATCGGCGTCCTTGCCTTCGATGTCGGTCCGCTGCATGACCTTGACCGGCTTGCCGTCCTTCAGCACCGCGATGAACGGCGACGACGGCGGGAAGTCCTTCAGGTGCGAGCGGATCCGGTTCACCGCCGACTTGTCCTGTCCGGCGAACGACGTCAGCAGTTGGTCGGGGATCTTCGCGTGCTGCAGCGCCATCGTGACGCCCGGGCGCGCGCCGCCGGCCGCGCAACCACAGACGGAGTTGATGATCACGACCGCGGTACCCGGCTTCGAGAACGCCTGATCGACGGCTTCGGCCGAGCGCATCTCGGCGAAACCGACGCTGGTCAGTTCGTCGCGCATCGGCTTCACGGCATCTTCGTCGTAGTTCGGCACGTCTTGGGGATTCACGAGTTCCTCCGCTGCGTCGATTCCGCGCGTATGGGTCAGGATGGAAAGGCGCTACTTATAGCGCGTGTTCGCCCCGGCGCGACGCGGAGGTCTCCATGAGCGGCAACGAGAAGTCCAGCCCCACCCTGCTGCGGTCGGTCGCCGAGCTCGACGCGGCCCTTGCGGTGCCGGGTGTCGTGCTCCTGTTCAAGCATTCCACGGCGTGCCCGATCAGCGCGGCTGCCTACGACGAGTACCTCGAGTTCCTCGGCGGCCCCGGCCGCTCCACGCGCTCCGCAGTGATCCGCGTGATCGAGGAACGCCCGGTGTCGAACCATGCGGCGACCGAACTCGGCGTGCGGCACGAAAGCCCGCAGGCCCTGTTGGTCCGCGACGGCAAGTTGGTGTGGAACGCCTCGCACCGCGCCATCACCAGCAAGGCGCTGGCGCAGGCGGTTCGCGACGCTTCGAAGTGATCGCGCGCGGTCGCGTCAGCGCTTGTCCATCGGCGAGTACGCGCGCTTGGTCGCACCGGTGTAGATCTGCCGCGGACGACCGATCTTGTTGGTCGGGTCCTTCTGCAGCTCCTGCCACTGCGCGATCCAGCCGGGCAGGCGCCCCATCGCGAACAGCACGGTGAACATGTCGGTCGGGATGCCGATCGCCTGGTAGATGATGCCCGAGTAGAAGTCGACGTTCGGGTAGAGCTTGCGCGTGACGAAGTACTCGTCCTTCAGCGCGACGCCCTCGAGCTCCATCGCGATGTCGAGCAATCGACTCGACCGCTTCATGCGCGACAGCACGTCCATGCAGACGGTCTTGATGATCTTCGCGCGCGGGTCGTAGTTCTTGTAGACGCGGTGGCCGAAGCCCATCAGGCGGCGCGTGTCGTTCTTGTCCTTGCACTTCTCGAGGAACGTCTTGCCCGAGATGCCCTCGGCAGCGATTTCCTCGAGCATCTCGATGACCGCCTGGTTGGCGCCACCATGACGCGGTCCCCACAGCGCGGCGACGCCCGCCGAGATCGACGCGAACAGGTTCGCGAGCGAACTCCCGACCATGCGCACCGTGCTCGTCGAGCAGTTCTGCTCGTGGTCCGCGTGCAGGATCAACAGCACGTCGAGTGCGCGCGCGACCGCCGGATCGACGACGTATTCGTCGCACGGCGTCGCGAACATCATGTGCAGGAAGTTCGAGCAGTAGTCGAGCCGGTTGTTCGGATAGATGAACGGCTGACCCTTGCTGTGCTTGTAGCAGTACGCCGCGATCGTCGGCATCTTCGCCAGCAGGCGGATGGTCGAGATCCGGACGTGCTCGGGATTCGAGGGGTCGCTCGAGTCCTGATAGAAGGTCGACATCGCGTTCACGACCGCGGCGCCGACCGCCATCGGATGCGCGTTCTTCGGGAACGCGTTGAAGAACGCCTTCATGTCCTCGTGCAGCATCGAGTGCATGCGGAGGTCCTGGGCGAAGCCGTCCAGCGCGCCCTTTGCGGGCAACTCGCCGTTCAGCAACAACCAGCTGACCTCGAGGAAGTTCGAGCGCTCGGCGAGCTCTTCGATCGGGTACCCGCGGTAGCGCAGGATGCCGGCCTCACCGTCGATGTAGGTGATCGAGCTCTGGCACGCCCCGCTGTTCATGTAGCCGGGGTCGTACGTGATGAGACCGGTCTCCGACCGCAACTTGGCGAGGTCGATCCCTTTCTCGTGTTCCGTTCCTTCGATGACCGGCAGATCGATCGTCTTGCCGTTGAAGGTCAGCTTGGCCACCTCGCCCATCGCTCGCTCCTGCCGCTACGTCGTGCTTCAGTACTTCTCGTCACCGCACCGCACCATCCGCGCATGCCGCGGAATCGGAGATGAGATACCGACATCCGGGCCGAACGCCAGCGGATTTTCGCGCGGCCCGGCGGTCGCGACGAAAAAGCCCGCCCTCGCGTCCCGCATCCGGCGTGCGAGCTGCGTAGAGTCCGCGCGCACCTCCCATCGCCGTCACTTCTTCGGTCGTCCGGAGCCTGGTTCATGAGTTCGTCCGCTCGCCGTCCTTGGTTCCTCGGCCTTTGGGTCGCGGTTCTCGCCCCGAACGGTTGCGGCATCCCCGGTTCGCGACCGCCCGCCCCCTCGGAGATCACGATGGAACGCGACATCCACTCCTACGCGCGCCCGGACGAGTGTCGGGTCACGCACATCGCTCTCGACCTCGACGCGGACTTCGTCGGCAAGGCGCTGCGCGGCAAGGCGCGCCTCACGCTGGATCGAGCGCCGGGCGCGTCCTCGGTATGGCTCGACACCGAGGGTCTCCAGATCGCGGCCGTGCGCGACGGCGACGGGGCTGCGCTCGTCCACGCGCTGTCGCCGCGCGACGCGGTGCTCGGCTCGGCGTTGCGCATCGACCTCGGGGCGTCGAACACGGTCGTCATCGAGTACGAGACCAAGGACGCGGCGGCACTCCAGTGGCTCGAGCCGCGCCAGACGCAGAGCGGCAAGCCGTTCCTGTTCACGCAAGGCCAAGCCATCCTCACGCGCACGTGGATCCCGTGCCAGGACACGCCCGGCGTGCGGCAGTCGTACGACGCGCGCATCACGGCCCCCGCCGGCTTGCGCGCCGTGATGTCGGCCGCGCGCCTCGATGACGGCGTCGCGACGGCCGACGGCCGGATCGCCTACCGATTCGCGCTCGAGCAGCCGGTGCCCTCGTACCTCATCGCGCTGGCCGTCGGCGACCTTGCGTTCCGACCGATCGGCGCGCGCACCGGCGTATTCGCCGAGCCGCAGGTGGTCGAGGGCGCGGCGTGGGAACTGGCCGACACCGAGACGATGGTCGAACTCGCGGAGCGCTTGTACGGCCCGTATCGCTGGGGTCGCTTCGACGTGCTGATCTTGCCGCCGTCGTTCCCGTTCGGCGGCATGGAGAACCCCTGCCTCACGTTCGCGACCCCGACGATCCTGGCCGGCGATCGCTCGCTGGTGGCGTTGATCGCGCACGAGCTCGCGCACTCGTGGTCCGGCAACCTCGTCACCAATTCGACGTGGTCCGATCTGTGGCTGAACGAGGGCTTCACCGTCTACTTCGAGCGCCGGATCATGGAAGCGCTCTACGGCGTGCCGTACGCCGAGATGCTGCACGTGCTCGGCTGGCAGGATCTGCAAAGCGATCTCACGGCGTTCGCGAACGGCCCGGACACGACGCTGCACATCGACGTCTCCGGTCGGAACCCCGACGACGCGTTCTCGAACGTGCCGTACGAGAAGGGCGAGCTGTTGCTGGTGACGATCGAACGCGACGTGGGCCGCGAACGCTTCGACACCTTCCTCGCCGACTACTTCGCGCGCTACGCGTTCCAGCCGATGTCGGCCGAGCGCTTCGAGCGACACCTGCGCGACACGCTGTTCGCCGCGGATGCCGGAGCGATCGAGCGCTTGAAGCTGCGCCAGTGGATCCATTCGCCCGGTCTGCCGGACAACGCGATCGAGCCGAAGTCGGCCGAGTTCGCGCGCGTCGACGCCGAGCGCGTACGTTTCGAGTCCGGCGCGGCCGTCGCCTCGCTCGACGTCAGCGGATTCACCACGCACCACTGGCTGCACTTGCTGCGCAAGCTGCCGGCGGGCACGTCGCTCGCGCGACTCGCGGAACTCGACCAACGCTTCGCGCTGACCGCGACCGGCAACAGCGAGATCCGATTCGAGTGGCTGCGCATCGCGATCCGCGAACGCTACGAGGCCGCGTTCCCCGCGCTCGAAGACTTCCTGGTGAAGCAAGGGCGGCGCAAGTTCCTGAAGCCGCTGTACGAGGACCTGGTGCGCACGGATTGGGGCAAGGCGTTGGCGCGGCGCATCTACGACCGCGCCCGGCCCGGCTACCACACGGTGTCGGCCAACACGATCGACGGCATCCTCGCGAAGGCCGGCGCATGACGATCCTCGACCGACTCCACCGCTCGTGCGCGCGCTTCGCGCAGAAGACGGCGTTGTCGTTCGACGAGCGCCATCCGACGTTCGCCGATCTCGACGGTGGGTCGAACGCGGCGGCGCGCGTGTTGTCGGCGTTCGGCGTGAAGCGCGGTGATCGCGTCGCGCTGTACGCGTCGAACTCGCTCGAGTTCGTGCTCGCGTACCTCGGCACGCTGAAGCTCGGTGCGATCGCGTTGCCGATCAATCCGGCGTATCGCGACGCCGAGCTCGCGCACATCCTCGGCGATGCGACGCCGCGCCTGGTGGTCGCGGATCGTGACGGCCTCGGCCGCGTCGACGCCGTCGCTCCGGACGCCGTGGTCGCCGTGCTCGAGATCGAACGCGGCGAAGTGGAGCGACCCACGACCCATCGGCCGGTCCACGCGTTCATGAGCGCGCTGCGGAAGACCGGTATGGGACCGCTCGACGTGACCGTGGAGCGCGAGGACGACGCACTGCTCGTCTACACCTCGGGCACCACCGGCAAGCCGAAGGGCGCGCTGCTCACCCACGCGAACTTGATCGACAACGCGCTGGCGCTGATCGACGCGTTCGGTTGGACCGAGCACGATCGCCTGGTCCACGCGTTGCCGCTGTTCCACGTGCACGGCTTGTGCGTCGCGCTGCATGGCGCGCTCGTGACCGGCAGCGAGGTCCTGCTCGAGTCGCGCTTCGACGCAGCTCGCATCCTCGAGCACCTCGCGCGCTTCGAAGCCACGTTGTTCATGGGCGTGCCGACGATGTTCTCGCGCCTCGCCGATGTCGCGACCGCCGTGCGCTTGCCCGACTTGCGCCTCTGCATCTGCGGCTCGGCGCCGTTGCAAGACGCGGTCGCGGAGCGGTTCGCGCGCCGCTTCGGCATCGAACCGCTGCAGCGCTACGGCATGACCGAAACGCTGATCACGTTCTCGCAGCGTCACGACCGGCCTCGCATCCGCGGACACGTCGGCTTCCCGGTCGCCGGCATCGAGGCGCGCATCGTGGACGCCACGAACACGCCGGTCGCCGACGGCGCCGTCGGCGAACTCCAAGTGCGCGGGACGTCGGTCGGCCGGGGCTACTGGAACGACGAGGCCGCGACGCGCGCAGCGTTCGTCGACGGCTGGTTCAAGACCGGCGACCTCGCGCGCCGGGACGCGCACGGTGGCGAAACCGCGTTGGTCGGTCGAGCGCGCGAACTCGTGATCAGCGGTGGCCTGAACGTGTACCCGGCCGAAGTCGAGCAAGCGATCGCGCACCATCCCGACGTCGCCGAGGTCGCCGTGTTCGGCGTGCCCGACCCGGACTTCGGCGAATCCGTCGCCGCTGCCGTCGTTCTGCGCGAGGGAGCCACGCTGACGTCGGCCGCGCTCGACGCGTTCCTCGTCGAACGCATCGCGAGCTTCAAGAAGCCGAAGGTCTGGCGCGTCGTGCGGGCGCTGCCGAAGAACGCGATGGGCAAGGTGCAGAAGGACGTGCTGCGCGATCACGCGTGAATCGGAGTCGCCCGCGTTCGCGGACGAGCGTGCATCGAGCTCCCCCACGCGCCGCGCGCGGGCTTGCGTCGATCACGGACTGCGGCGGTTCGGCTTGCCCTTCTCGGTGCGGCGGCGCTCCTTGAAGAACACGCGCAGCGGCACCTCGCCGAACGGGAAGCACTGGCGCATCCGGTTCGACATGTAGCGGGCGTACTCGTCGCCGAACAGCTTGCCTTCGTTCACGAACACGACGAACGTCGGCGGGCGCACGCCGGTCTGCGTGGCGTAGTACATCTTCGGGAACTTGCCACGGCCGACGCGCGGGACCTGCCGCGACTCGGACTGCTCGATCACGCGGTTCAATTCGCCGGTGCCGACGCGATAGCTCGACTGCACGTAGAGGTCGATCGCGGTCTTCAACGCCGCGTCGACGTTGAATCGCGTCAGCGCGGACATGAAGCAGACCGGCGCGAACGCGAGCGCGTGCAATTGCTGATGCACGTACGGCTCGTACTCGTCGGGTGTCTTGCCGGCTTGTTGGGCCAGGTCCCACTTCGTGATGCACATCACGACCGGCCGCGCGGAGTCGGCGATCGTGCGTGCGATGCCCTTGTCGATCTGCGAGATCTCGCGCGTCGCGTCGATCAGGAACAACACGACGTCGCTGCGACGGATCGACTCCTCGGCGCGCCCCTGGCTGTAGAAGTCGGGCGTACCGTCGACCGCGCGATGCTTGCGGATGCCCGCGGTGTCGACCGCGACGAACTTGCGGCCGTGCCAGTCGAACGGCGCGTCGATCGAGTCGCGCGTCGTCCCGGCCATCGGCGAGACGATCACGCGCTCGCTGCCGACGAGCAGGTTCATCAGCGTCGACTTGCCCGAGTTGACCTTGCCGACGATGGCGACGCGGATCGGGCGATTGGGATCGTCCGGGTCGATCGGATCGGCCTCCGGTTCGTCGTCCGTCGGGATGTGGTCGAAAATCGTCTCGACCAACTCCTCGACGCCGTAGCGCTCGCGCGCGGAGACGGCGATCGGATCGCCAAAGCCGAGGCGCATGAACTCCGACGTCGCACGCTCCTGCTGCACGCCATCGCATTTGTTCGCGACCAACACCACCGGCTTGTCGAGCTGACGCAAGCGCCGCGCGATCTCGGCATCGGTCGGCAGGCAACCGTCACCGGCGTCGACGACGAGCACGATCAAGTCGGCGCCGTCGAGGGCGTATTGGATCTGGCGTTCGATCTCGTCCTTCAACAGGGCGTTGTCGAACTGGCCGATGCCGCCGGTATCCATGAGGTAGAACGCGCCGGCCGGTCGCTCGACGCGGGCCTCGACGCGGTCACGCGTCACACCTGCGGTCGGATCGACGATCGCGACGCGACGGCGCAGGACGGCGTTGAACAGCGAGGACTTGCCGACGTTGGGGCGGCCGCAGATCACGACGTGGAATGGCTTCACGGTGCACCGAGGAACTTGTGGACCTGCGGGATCACGCGCACGTCGGAAAGTCCTTGCCGCGTCGCGTGGTCCGCGAGCTCGGCGAGGAACGAGAACGGCACCGCGAGCGTGCCGTTGCGGCGCGTCTCGGGTTGCACGATGAACGGAACGCAGGGAGCCTCGTCGAGCATCAGCCGCACGGCGTCGTCCCACTCGGCGCGATCGAGGCGCTCGTTGACGACGACCTTGACGTACACCTCGCGCCGCAGCGCGATCCGAAGGAACCGCCGATGCAGATCGATGCTTCGCACCGTGTTGGCGACCGACGGCAGCTTGATGTCCATCGACACGATCGCGACCGCATCGATGACTCGCTCGAGTTCGTCGGGCAGCGTGCCGGCGGTTTCGAGCAGCACCGGCAACGGCGCGAGCCGCGGCAGGAACGCCTCGAGGAAGTCGATCTGCTCGAGCGGCTCGCCGCCGGTCACGGAGACGGCGTGCAGCGCACAGACCCGTGCCGCGGCGGCGCGGACGAGTTCCGCCGCCGCTTCGGAGTCGATCGGATTCGCGCGCGTGCCTTCGAGTCCGGGGATGCGCACGCAAAACCCCTGACCGGGTCGCAAGGCGTCGGGAGTGTCGCAGAAGCAACAGCCGATCGAACAACCGCCGAGGCGCACGAACAGATGGCGCTTGCCGACGTGCGGACCTTCGCCCTGGAAGGTGCAAAACACCTCCGCCAGGACTCCGGTTCGTGTCGCCGTTCCACTGCCGTGCATGGATTCCTCGAGGGACTGCTCGCCGACGCGCACGCCTCGCGCCCCACGTGATCGCGTGGAACGCGAGGCGTCGCGCGGGTTGATCCGACCTTACTTCTTCGCGCCACCCTTGGCCGGAGCCGCGGCTGCCGCGGGCTTCGCACCGGCCGCAGGCTTCGCGCCCGCCGCAGGCTTCGCACCAACGGCCGCCGGAGCGCCACCCGGCGCTGCCGCGCCAGCGGCAGGAGCCGCCGACTTGATCTTCTTGACCTTCAGACGCGTGCGCACCTTCGGCAGGTTGTAGACCGAATCCTCGGTCTTGCGCTTGCCGTCCTTCTCGAGCACCTCGAGACGCTCCACGCGCTTGAACACGTTGCGCGAGCGCTTGAGCGAACTCTTCATCTTGAGACTGCTGTGAACCGTCATGGCAACTCCTGTCGTTGAGCCGTCGCGCCGACGCGCGGGCCCGCTTCGTTCTTCACTGCTTGCGGTACTTGGCCGGGTCGTCCGGATGCCGCGCGATGCTCGCGTTGCGGAACGGACTCTTGTCCCGGCCCTTCGGATAGTCGTCGATCGTGCGCAGTTTGTTCAGCAACTGCGTCAGCACTGGATCGTCCGCGCCGGCGAACTCGCCGACGTAGACGACCCATTGATTGCGTTTCTCGTTCGGCCAGTCGGTGATGACGTCGGCGTCGATCTCGTAGCGCGAGGTCAACAGCCCACGCATCTCGTCGAGGATGCGCTCCTGCTCCGGCGTGCGGTCGTAGGCGATGAGCTTGACGCCGAACGGCGCTGCGGCGGGGACGTTTTCTGCGGCCGGACGCGCCGACGAGTCGCCGCTCTCGATCTCCGCGCCTTTCGCCAGCGCACGTTCGGTCTCGGACTCGAGGTGGGCCGACTCGCCGTTGCTGTAGCCGTACAGGTAGGCCGCGCCGATCAAGACCACCCACGCGAACAGCAGGATCACGCCGCCGACCAGCGACAGACGCAGTTCGAACTCCTGCGGCGGCGCGACCACGCGGGCCGGACGCTCGGGGACGTCGGAGGTGTGGATGCCCCCCATCCCAGGTTCCTTCCGCAGCGGATCGGGGCGTTGGAACGTCCCGCTGGAACGGAAGATCTCGAGCGGATGGCTCTTCTTTCCGGTCATGGGATTGCGCAACGGGGTCTCGATTCGGCGGGGTCGGGCGCGGTCGAACGGAAGCGGCCTTCCGCCACGCGGCGGAAACGCAGCATTCAACCGTGGGCAAGGCGTCCGATCAAGGCTCCAGAAGACCTCGTCGGAGCGCTTCGGGGGGGCTCCCACGGGACTTCGCACAGTCCACCGCGAGCCGGAACGCCTCGATCAGCGAGGAATCGTCGGCCTGGTTCGTCCCGGCGATGTCGTACGCCGTGCCGTGGTCCGGCGACGTCCGGACGAACGGCAGGCCGATCGTGACGTTGACGCCGAACCCGAACGCGAGCAGCTTGACCGCGATCAACCCCTGATCGTGGTACATCGCGAACGCGGCGTCGAACTCGCCTTTGCGCAGGCGCACGAACGCCGTGTCGGCCGGCAACGGCCCGGTCACGGCCACGCCGGCGGATCGCACACGCTCCACGGCGGGCCCGATCACGCGGGCCTCTTCGTCCCCGAACAAACCGTGTTCACCGGCGTGCGGATTCAGGCCGGTCACGACGATGCGCGGGACCGCGACCCCGAACTCGCGGCGAAGCGCCGTCCCGAGCAGACCGAGGTCGGCGGCGATGGCATCGGCGTCGAGCGCGTCGGCGACTCGGCGCAACGCGACGTGGCGCGTCGCCAATGCGACTTTGATCCCGCCACCCACGAACAGCATCACGCCGCGCGGCGTGCCGCTGCGTTCGATCAGGATCTCGGTCTGCCCGGGATACGCGTGTCCGGCCAGATGCATCGCTTCCTTCGACGTCGGCGCAGTGACGACGCCGGCCACGTCTCCCGCCATCGCCAGTTCGATCGCGCGGAACAACGCGCGGGCCGCGGCCGCGCCCGACGCCGCGCTCGGACGACCGAGTTCGATCGGACCGACGTCGGATGCGACCACGGACGAGGCACCCGGGAGCGGCGCCGGCAACGCCGCCAGCGTCGCGCGGTCACCGACGACCACGACGTCCACGCCGGCCCGCTCCACTTCGCGAGACGCGAGCAGGGACGCGACGATCTCGGGACCGATTCCCGCGGGATCACCGAGCGTGATCGCGAGCCGCATGCGCGCGCTCATCGATGCAGGATCTCGCTTCGCCACAGTTCGTCGAGTTGCGCCACGTCCAGACTCGTCGCGCGCACGAACGCCTGGTCGAGCGTCTGGCCGCGACCGAGATCGGAGATCACCGCGCGCAACGCGCCGACGCCGTAGCGCGCGTGGAAGAACGCCACGAACGAGCGGGATTGCGCGTACCACAGGCGCACTCTGTCGACGTCGCTCTCACTGACCCACTCCGCGGGCATCGCCGCGAACGCGGTCGGCTTCGCGCCCTTCTCCGTCAACGCGCGCACCGCCAGATGCGGATCGCGGCCCTCGAAGAACTCGGCCACCCCTTCGTTGAACCACAGCGGGCAGAGCGGCGCGAGATCGGCGATGACGCGATGCGCGTACTCGTGGCTCGCGGTCCGCGCGATCTCCTCGCGCTCGCGGTCGAAGTCGTCGATCGGCAGGCGGATCTTGCCGTCGTAGAGACCGCCGACCCAGCCGTGCGTCGCGGTCGCTTTCTGGAAGTCCTCGCGCGAGTAGAGCAGCACGGTGGTCTTGTCGCGCGGGAACGCTCCGAGTTCGCTGCCGACTTTCGCGCGCGCGTCTTGCAGCAGCGCCAGTACCTGATCGGCGACCGCGAAATCCTCGGGCTTGCCGAGGAACTTCAGCGTGAAGTCGTTCGACGAACGGTCGACGTACTCGCTCGACACCGCGTTCTCGCGCTCGCACCGCGCGAGCAAGTTCGTCACGACCGCTTCGTCGCCGAGTTCGAGCCGTCGGCGCAAGCACTCGATCGCGCGCGGCAGGTCGTCTTTGGCGTAGTAGAGGAAGCCGAGGTCGCGATGCACGGTCGGCTCGTCGGGCGCCTTCGCTCGCGCTTCGATCAACACGGCTTCGGCGCGACCGAAGTCGCGCAACTCCATCCAGCCGCGCGCGAGGTGGCGGCGCGTGGTCACGTCGTCGCGCAGCTTCAGCGCGCGCTCGAAATCGGCGATCGCTTCGCCGACCCAACGGGCTTCGAGGCGCGCGACCCCACGGTTGTGGTACGCGACGCCGAGGTTCTCGCGGATCGTCACGTGCGCGGGATCGGCTTGCGTCGCGCGCTGCAGCAACTGGATGGCTTCGTCGTACTGCTTGGCCTCGAGCCGCTCGATACCGAGCGCGTTCCACTCCGCCGCCGACTTCTCACCGTCGCTGGACCCGAGGACGATGGCGAGGAACCCGACGCGGATCGCGATCATGTTCGAGGCTCCTCGCGGATCGTCCGCACGAACGGCGCGTAGCGGTACGCGACTCCGTGTGCTTCATGCAGCGCCACGACGCGGCGATGGTAGCGCTCGGCCAGGTCATGCATCGCCTCGGCATACGCCGGGTCGCAGAAGTACACGCGGCATCCGAGCGGACGGCCTTCGCGCAGGTGGCACTGGTTGCGTTGGAAGAACGGGCACGCATCGGCGGCGGCTTCGGGCGGCGCGGCGCCGCCGTGGTCGCGAGCGAAGTCGACTTCGAGATCGGTCGCGTACAGCACGTGCCCGGCCTTCTCGAAATCGCAGCAGACACCGCGCAAGTCGCACCGCACGGCGGTGGCGCGAACTTCGGTGTCGAGCGCGGCGTACAGCGCCGCCAATTCCTGATGCAGCGTGGCGCGCGTCGCGGCGCTCATCGCGGCCGCTTGCGCACGACTGGGAATCGCGGGTTCTGCGGCGCGTCGGGCGGCGACTGGAACGGCATGTCCAACGTCGTGTCGCTGCCGCCTTCGCGGAAGCTCAACGTCTTCTTGCCGCGGATCTGCTCTTCGATGTCCGCGATCAGTTCCGCGGTGGTCTGGTACCGGAAGGCGCGGTCCTGCTCCATCATCTTGCGGATGAAGTAGTTCATGTGCGGCGAGATGCGCCGCGACTGCAGCTCGGGGGACGACAGGGTCTCGAGGATGCGCGCCGCGAGTTGCTCCTGCGTGCCTTCGCCCGTGAACGGCAACTCACCGACGACGATCTGATACAGCGTCGCGCCGAGCGCGTAGATGTCGGAGCGTTCGTCGAGGTCCGCAGTTCCTTGGGCCTGCTCGGGCGACATGTAGGCCGCGGTGCCGAGCGTGGTGTCCGAGCCGACGTCGTGCGCCTCGTGGATCGACGTGGCGAAGCCGAGGTCGATCAGCTTCACGCCGTTGTCGCGCGTGAGCAGGATGTTGTCGGGCTTGACGTCGCGGTGCAAGATCCCCTGCGCGTGCATGCTCTCGAGCGCACGCGCGGCCTGCAGGATGATGAACAGCGCCGCGTCCTCGTGGAACTGCATGCCCGAACGCAGCAGCGCGAGCAGCGAATCGCCCGGCACCCAATCCATGATGAACACGAGCCGCTCGGCGCCGGACCTGTCCTTGACCGAGCCCACGCGGTGTCCGCCGACGATGTTCTCGTGTTGCAACTTCACCAGGAGCTTCGCCTCGCGCACGAAGCGGCGGCGCTGCTCGGGATCCTGATGCAACGCGGCGTGCATGACCTTGATCGCGACTTCGCGCCCGGTCTTGTCCTCGCGTGCGCGCATCACGACGGACGTGCCACCGACTCCGGCCTTCGACAGATAGGTGAAGCCGGGAACGACCGGGACGTCCTCGCCCCCCGTCGTGCGCAGGAAGCGGACCTGCTCCGCGCTCATGAGCCCAAGACGCGTCATGAGTTGCTCGACGGTTTCGCCGGTGCCGCCGTGCGAGCACGCGGCCAGGGCCTGTTCGGCCTCGCTCTTGCCGAGATGTCCGCGTTGGACCAAGACGGCGAGGAAGCGAACCTCGTCAGGACTCAGCATGACCTCTCCGTTCCGGAGACATTCGCTTCAGCTTCGCCACCCATGACCGAGCACGATAGCTGCGCGGGAGAAACACGGTCAAGCGCGCCAACACCAGAACGCTCGTTCCGAACCAGCATCGTGCGCCGCACGCCTGCAGCTTGACCCACATCGGCGGGGAAGTCAGGGAAGCGCCCGCACGGCATCTTCGGTGCGTCCCTCGGGCGCGCAACACGCTGCCAACGATCGCGCGAACTCTCGACATCGGCTCAAGGCCCGTTCGCCGAGGTGCCGATCCACACGCCACGACACCACCTTCGGGGTGCATCATGGCGGGCAAGCACGACACGCAGGTCGTACTCAAGTACTGCGAAGTCATCGACGAGTTCATCAAGGTTCGCGTCTTCGCCGACGACGAGATCGGTCAGCTCGTCGCGAAGGACCGCGTCAGCAACCGCCGCAGCTACCAACGCTCGGTGGTCGAGGCTTGCGTCCTGGACTACGAGGACAGCGTGCTGCCGCTGTTCAAGAAGTTCAACCGCATCTACAAGCCCGAAGCTCTCGAAGACGTGCTGTACCAGATCTGCGTCGAGGTGAACCCGCACCTCGAGATCCACCAAGTCAGCCTGCCGCTCGGCGGCGAGGGAACGCCCGACGCGAACGGCAACACCAGCGTCCGCCAGCGGTTGTTCGCGCAGGTCTACGGACTCGAGCGCGAGCTCACCAGCCGCATCGTCGGTCAGAAGGAAGCGGTGCTGTCGGTCTCGAAGGCCTTGAAGAAGGCCGCGGTCGGACTGAAGGACCCGCGCAAGCCGATCGGCGTGTTCCTGCTGGTCGGCTCGACCGGCACGGGCAAGACCGAGTTGGCGAAGGTCGTCGCGTCGAAGGTGTTCGGCGGCACGTCGAACATCGTGCGCGTCGACTGCTCCGAGTTCGCGCTGCCGCACGAGTACGCCAAGCTGATCGGCGCGCCGCCCGGCTACATCGGCCACAACGAAGGCGGGTTCCTCACCGAAGCGGTGAAGACCAAGAAGACCTGCGTCGTGCTGTTCGACGAGATCGAGAAGGCGCACGGCAAGGTCCACAACCTGCTGCTGCAATTGATGGACGAGGGAACCCTGACCGACGGCAAGGGCAACCAAGTCCGCTTCGACAACACGCTGGTGTTGATGACGTCGAACCTCGGCGTGCGCGAGATCGAGGATCTGCGCAACCGGTGCGGCTTCGGCTCGGCGAGTCGCAAGGACCTGAGCCGCGGCGAGATGCAAGACGCGATCCAAGCGGCGATGAAGTCGACCTTCACCCCGGAGTTCATCAACCGCGTCGACGAGGTCGTTCTGTTCAACCCGCTGACCGAGAAGGACTGCCAGCGCATCGCGTCGATCCAACTCGACGAGGTGTCGTCGTACCTCGAGCACGCCGAGGTCAAGCTGCAGTTCTCGCCGCGCGTCTACCAGTTCATCGCCAACCTGGGCTATTCGGCCGAGTACGGCGCGCGCGAGTTGCGCCGCATCATCCGCGCGCAGGTCGAGAGTCCGCTCGCGGAACTCCTGCTCGAAGGCACGTTCGGCGCGGGCGACACCGTCCTGGCCTCGGTCCGTCGCGCCAAGCTCCATTTCGAAGCGATCGTGAAGGGCACCGGCGAAAAGCAAACGGCGCTCGCTCCCGCTCCGGTCTGACGTAGCCGCTCCTTTGGCGCGAGCAGCCTCTACGATCCGGGCGGTCCCGTCCGGAGCTCCCCCATGCGCTGCACTCGCGTCCTATCGGCGTTCGTCGCTCTCGTCGCGTTCGTCGGCGCGGCGTCGGCCGCCGGCATCGAATGGCAGCCGTCGTTCGACGACGTCCTCGCGCGCGCGAAGGCCGAGAAGAAAGTCGTGTTCATCGCCGTGAACATGGACCGCGAGCGCGCCAACGACCGCCTCGTCGCTGACCACTACAAGGACGCCACGCTCGTCAAGCTCGCGAGCCACACGCTGAACTTGTTCTGCTCGCGGTTCGACCATGCGTCCGGCGAGAAGCCGTGCCCGCGCGCGGGATCGGTCGCGTGCTCCGCGCACATGGCCGTCGAGAAAGCCGTGCGCGCCAAGATCCTGAAGCCCGCGGACGGCGGCGACGTCGTGTCGCCGCAGCACGTCTTCCTCGATCCCGACGGCAAGGTGATCCTCTCGGTCCAGTACGAGATCTCGAAGGCCGAGCTCGAGTGGTGCTTCGTCACCGCACTGCGCAGAGTCGATCCGGCGTTCGTCTGGACACTGTCGGGCGGAGCACGCGCCCCTCGACGACTCGTCATGGACGGCGTGGTTTCCGGTGAAGCCATGGAGCAGGCGCCGACCAAACAGGAGGTCGAGCAGATCCTGGAGCGACTGAAGCGCGGCGAACCCGCACGGGAGATGCGCGAAGAAATCCTGCGCCTGTTCAAGAGCGACGATCCGCGCGCGAAGGAGTACGTCGGCAATCTGCTGTCGTCGAAAGCCGCGAATCGCGAGAACTGGATCACGATCCTGGTCCACGAGCTCGGGCGCTCGTCGCCGCAGGACTGGTCGGAGCTCGCCGTTCGGTTCCTCGAAGACGCGCGCATCGAAGTACGCGCCGAGGCCGCCGTCGCGCTCGAGCAACTCGCCGATCCGAAATCGCTCGCGGACGTGACCAAGGCGTTCAAGCGTGAGAAGGAGGACTCGGTGAAGCGTGAGCTGCTGCGCGCGATCGCGTCGACCGGTCGCGCCGACAAGAAGACCGCGGCGACGCTCACCGAACAGTTCACCAAGGCGAAGGACGAGGCCACGCGATGCGCAGCGTTGATCGGCGCAGCCGCGCTGGAAGACGCCAAGGCTGCGCGCGCGCTGTTGGAGCCCGCACTCGCCAACGATCTCGCCGCGTTCCGCTCCGCGGCCGCTTGCGCGCTCGCGATCCGACGCGATCGCGAGGCGCACGAAGCGATGCTGGATGCGGCAGCGTTGAAGGAGCCCGACCCGAGCACCAAGTCGACACTCGAGGCCGCGCTCAAGGTCCTGCGCGGCGGCGACGTCGCCAAGATCGACGAGACCGCGAACACCCTGTGCGGCAGCACGATCGTGCGCGACCGCAAATGACGAGGCCCGTATGACCGACGTGCTCGCCGTCCGCGGCGCCAAGATCCCCCTGTGGGCGATCCAGGTCGAGGTCTCGCGCAACAGCGGACCCGGCGGACAGAACGTCAACAAAGTCAACAGCCGCGTGACCCTGCGCTTGAACCTGCGCACGGCTCCAGGTCTGTCCGAGTTTTCGCGCGCGCGACTGCTGTCGAAGCTCGGCCCGAAGCTCACGACCGCCGGCGAGCTGCTCGTCCACGGCGCCGAGCACCGCGATCAATCGCAGAACAAGTCGGCCGCGTTCGAGCGCCTGCGAGCCATGCTCGAGCAGGCCTTGACCCCGGACAAGCGTCGCGTCGCGACCAAGCCCACGCGCGGCTCGATCGAACGCAAGATCAAGGCGCGCAAGTTGCGCAGTGGCATCAAACGCGAACGACGCTGGCGCCCCGATGCGGAGTGAGCCAGCGTCGTGCGCGTGAGCGCGAAGGTCAGCGGCTACCGCCGCCTCGCGACGCCCCGTACGTCCGGCGGCTTCGACGCCTCGGACGCTCTCTCGTTCAGAACTCTTCACCGTTCATGTCGAAGTTCGACAAGTTGGCGGAGAAGTCGTTCTTCGGCGTGACCACGAGCCGCTGCGTGGTCTGGATGTCCCGACCGGAGATCGGATCGCGGCTCGACGTCACCAGGCGGATCAAGATCTGACCGCCACGCGAGTCGCGCTGGAACACGATCTGCTGCACTCCGCGGCACAGCGTCCGCGGTTGCTGCTCTCCGCTCTGGTCGATGCGCACCAGATGATCGAGCGGGTAGTCGCCCGCGGTGCCGTAGCCGAGGCGGTAGATGAACGGACCGGCCTCCTCCACTTCCATCGCGTTGCCGCCGACGTTCACGAAGCCGCCGATCGTCATGAACCGGATCGCGAAGTTCGAGTTCGCGACGGCATTCGTCGTCGGATACAGCGTTCCGGGCGGCGGCGTCGCCGCGGAGTCGACCGGCGTCAGCGACAACGTGTTGTCCGCGTCGATCGGCCAGATCTGGACGGTCTCGTCGCGGACCGACGCTTCTTGCAGCTCGAGGTTCATCGCGATCAGCGCCTTGCTGCTGTTCGCCATCGCCTCGAGCTGCGCCGTGCCCGCCGTCGTTCCACGCATGCTGCCCGTGTACGACGACAGCGCGACGTAGAACATCAGCGACAGCAGCGTCGCGGAGATCGAGACTTCGACCATCGAGAAGCCGCGCGTTCGCACGCGCGTCATGCGTTCGTTGTCGATCATCGGAGTGCCACCTCGTTCCGTTCAGTTCGCGATCGGCCGGACGCCGAGGTCGCGGAGTTCCCAACCCAGGTATTGCGGTCGCTTGTCCTTCGGGAAGAACGGCGGCGGCGCCTGCTTCATGTCCTCGTCGAACAGCGAGAAGCCGCGCTTGAAGCCGTAATAGAACGCACCGCTGCCGGTCACGACCGTGGTGCACGGTCGCTTGTAGGACACCAGGCTGCCGAACCGACGGATCGAGGAGCGTCCGCCGTTGTTGGTGTAGAAGGGGTTCGAGCCCGAGACCGACGCCAATTGGCCGGCCGCGTTGTAGCCGAGCCCCTCGAGCGTCAGACGCTTCTGCAGCGAGATGTAGGCGCCCGCGACTTCGGCGTTCTGCGGCACGGTCGAACGGATGATGACGTCGTTCGCCGCCACCACGCCGAGCACCGCATCGCCGTCGTAGAACCCGTCGCCCGACTCTTCCGCGAGTCCCGGCGGCCGCTTGTTCGCGAAGTACGACACGTCCTCGTTCGCCGCGATCACGGTGGTCTCGGGGATGTTCGTGAGCGCGCCGTAGTCGGCCTCGTCGACACCGTCGAGCTGGTTCTTGTAGACCATCTTGGTCGCGAGGTCGCCCGAGTCGTCGACGTACTGGACCGAGCCGACGATGTCGACGTTGCCCGTGGTCGCGACCGTCACGCGCTCGCTGACCTTGCCTTGGATCGACGTGTACGCGGCCGAGCCGCCGATCGCCGTGTTGGTGTCGAAGAACACCACGCCCGTCTCCGGCACCGGCACACCGGTCACCGTCAAGTACTTGCTCGGCGTGCCGTTCTTCACGAGTTTCACGGTCATCGTGTTCTTCGGATTGCCGTTCGGGTCGTGAACGAACGTCACCGACGAATCGACGTAGCCGTCGACGACGACGCCGGCGACCTCGCCGCTCTGGTAGTTGATCTTCAGAGTCGGCGTCGGGTCGGACGCGTTCTTCTTGATGTCGCTGACGCTGGCGATGCCCGAGTACGTGATCGTCATGCCCGACACGCTGCCGGCGGCCAAGTTGATCGTGCTCGGCGACGAACCCGACGCGTAGTTCTTCAGCGTGTCGTCCGGATCGTCCGGGTTGCTCGTCAACGACGACGGCAACGGCAGGTACAGCGGATCGGCAGAGAAGTTGTTGTCGGGATGCAGGTAGACCGTTCCGGCCTCCGTCGCGCCGGCCGTGTACGACACTCCGGTCACCGACAGCAGTCGGTTCGCGAAGTACGGGTTCGAAGTCATGATGTAGAGGTGCTTGTTGGTGTGGATCTCACCTTCGGCAGGCTTGCCGGGGTTCACCGCGGAACCGCCGAGGCCGAGGTCGTCGTCCACCACCGCCACGAAGTTGTTCGACAGCGGCGTGCCATCGCGCACGTACTGACGCACCAACTTCAACACGCCCATCTCCACGCCGTCGGCGCGCGTGTAGAGCGGCTCCGACACGCGTGCCTCGAGGACGTACCAGTCCTGCGGCAGCTCGTCGCCTTCACCGCCGACCTCGTTGCCGTCGCCGTCGAAGACGTTGCTCGGCTCGTCCGTGCGCAGGCGCACCATGCGGTTGGTCCCGGCCACGAACTGCTCGCCGTCCGCGCCCTGTTCCGGGTCGGTCAGCTTCGGGTTCTTCGCTTGGCCGCTCGTCCCCTTCGCGAACTCGTTGATCACGCGATGCGCGCGACCGAGCGAGCCGTGGACGGAGAACAGGCTGCGTACCGACGCAGCCTTCTGGTTGGAGTCCCGCAGCTCGTAGTGGTTGCGATCCATGAACATCGCCGTGCCGGAGATGATCAGGAACGCGAACACCACCGCGAGGATCAGTGCGGTTCCGCGCTCACTGCGCGGCTTGCCTGTGCGATGGAAGCTCATTGAGGAGGATCCCTTCGATTGGGCACCGTTTGGGTCCATGGGTCGAGTCGTCATCACGGGTCCTGCGCGCGGATGCCGCGCAAGACGAGTCGGGGTTGGGCGTTCGCTGGGAAATTGGGCCGGTAGAAGACCTCGAAGCCGAACAGCTCCATGCTCTGGTCCGCGTCGTCGTCGTCCTCGAAGCAGCCTTCGCCCGCCTCTTGTTCGACGAAACTGCCGAGCAGCAACGCGGCGGCGCCGTCCGGTACACCGTCACCGTCGGGATCGACGGCTGCGGGGAACTCGAGCGCGGACTGCACGTTGTTGGTCACCCGGATCAGGAAGTCGCCCGGGACTCCGGCCGCGGGGAAGCCGTCGATCGTGCCGAGGTCGAGGACCTGGCCAGGCAGGTCGTTGATCGTGCGCGCGAGCGAGTACAGCGACGGCGGACTGGCGCCGACTTCGTTCTCCGGATCGAACAGGGCCGCGATCGTGTCGTCGGGCGAGTCCGGCTCGGCCAACGCGTCGTCGTCGCCGTCACCGAACTGCAAGTTGTTCAGCAGCTCGATGTATCCCTGCGCACGCGCCAGCACCATCGTGTTCATCTGGTACTGACGATTGGCCGCGATGCCCGTCATCATCGTCGCGGCCATCCCCATGACGGCGGTCGCGAGCACGACCATCGCCACGCAGATCTCGATCAAGGTCAAACCGCGTTGCCGCACGTGCCGCTTCATTTCCCGTCCTCCGCCAATTCCTCGGGGCGCATACCGGCGACGTAACCGCCGGACTCGATCAACGCCTTCGCGTCCGCGGCGGAGTCGATGACCTTGATGCCTTGGGACGAACCGCCGAGCGGTCCGCCGGGCATCTCGATCGGGTTCAAGCCGTACTGACGCAGGCTGCGCGTCAGGTCCTTGTTGGCCTTCTCTTCCTTCGAGTCGAGCAGCGACGGTCGACGCCCTTCCTTGAACTCTTCCATCAATTTCGCGTCGCGCTGCTTGCCCTCTTCGCGCGTCCAGCTCGGGATCGAACCGCCGCCCGACTTCGCTGCCTTGGTGGCCGTCGGTTCCGCGCCCTCGTCGGTGACGAAGTGCGCGACGCACAAGCCCACGGCGATCATGGCCATGGCGACGACGGCGACGGGTGGTTTCTCGAACGACTTCATGAACGGCTCCTCGGTCCCGCACTGCGCGGGACGTCGACGGTTCGCTTATCGGAGCGCCGCCGCGCTCGTGGATTCGATTTGGCCGCACTTGCTGACCGCACTCGCCCTAACTCGCGACGCGTGCGTGAGATCGACTGGCGCTCGTCGGCGGAAACCGCGTCAGCTCGTGCTCAAGTCGCGATCGGTGCGCGCTGCGGGCTCTCCGTCGTCCCGTTCCACGCGGGGCGGGCGCACGGCGACCGGCGTTGCGCGGCGACGAAAAAAGGGCCGGCGGAAACGATTCCGCCGACCCCTCGTCCCCTCGCCGTGCCCGTTCGGGAGAGGACCGTGCTTCGCAGACCTTTCTTCGGCGGATTCGATGCACGCGATCCCCGTGAATCTCCCGCGATCCGCGCAGCCACCGCGCAACTCGTGCTGCGCCCGCGAGTTCGACCGCGCACGATCTCACGAAGATCGACGCGGAACGCACTCAAGCACGCCGCTGCACCTCGAGGACGCGACCGTTACGATCCCCGCATCCACGGGCTCTTGCCGGAATCACGCGTGATCGCCGTCGTCCTCTCCGCTTGTATCCACGTCGCCGCGCTCCAGGCCCCGCAACTCGCCGACGACGCGATCGCGCGCGTCGGCGAGGCCACCATCCCGCGCCAGGAATTCGAGACGTTCGTCGCGCGTGAGCATCGCGCGACCGAGTTCGCCGAACAGGCGCTCGACGACTTGATCAGCGAACAGATCGTGTTCCTCGAAGCCGAGCGCCGCGGTTTGTCGGTCACCGACGAACAAGTCACCGCTCGCTTCGCCACCTACGAACGCGAGTTCGAGAAGAGCGCCCGCGAAGCCGGCGCCAAGGACCTGACCTCGTACCTCGCCGCGAACCACATCGACCTCGGGCTGTTCCGCAGCAAGCTGCGCCCGGTGCTGTTGCTCGAGCGGCTCGTCCGCGCGGAGTTCGAGCTCGACGACGACGACCCTGTTCCGCAAGAGAAGATGCACGTGTGGATCGGCGATCGCATGGCCCGCGCGCGCATCGATCGCACCGAAGTCGACACCGGCATCGCCGCGCGCGTCGACGGTGTCCCGATCGACCTCACGCGTCTCGGTCGGCGTTTGGTCGAAGCCAGTCAGCGCAAGAAGCAGGACGAATGGCTCGACGAGTTGATCGGCTGCTACGTCGTCGAACAAGCTGCCGCGCGCCAAGGACTGATCCTCACCGACCGCGACGTCGACGCCGGACTCGATCAATGGGAGAAGGAGTACCGCGAGCGGCAACGCAATGCCGACGTCGACCTGCGTCGACTCCTGGCCGAGAAAGGCCTGTCGATCGAGGCCCTGCGCACGAGTCGACTGTTCCGCGCCAAGCTGCTCATGGAGAAGTTGGTCGACGACCTCTACCCCGACCCCGAGCTGCGTGCGTTCTTCGGCGCGCATCGCGCCGAGTTCAACGAGCGCGCAGGTCGCACCGTCACGATGCGCGTGATCTTCTTGAAAGCCGGCGCGCCCGGCGCGGTCGAGGCCAAGTTCGTCCCACGCGGCTACGACGAGGCCAAGCGCATTCTCGACGAGAAGCTCACGGCGCTCCATGCCGGCACCACGACGTTCGGCGACGTCGCGAAGGCCATCTCCGAGCATCCCTCGGCAGCGCAAGACGGCAACGTCGGCCAATTGGTCGCTGCGGCGCGCACTCCGCTCGGAGCGATCGCGCAGAAGGCGCTGGCCGCGCGCGACGAGCGTCCGGGCCTCGCCGGTCCGCTCGAAGCGACCGAAGGGGTCTACCTCGTCGAGTTGCTCGACGTGCAAGCGGCGCCGGGATACGAACAACTCGCGACCATGGTCCGTGCGCGTGCGCGTGAGGACCTGTTCAAGACACTGAAGGACGGCGCGGGCGTCGTGCGACGCTCCGTCGGTCCCTGAAGGAGGCAGCTCGTGTTGATCGGTCAAGTCGTCGGCACCGTGGTCTCGACGGTGAAGGACGAGAAGATGGTCGGCCTGAAGTTCCAGGTCGTGCGCGACGTCAGCGAGCGCGGCAAGCCCACCGGCAAATACGTGGTCGCGATCGACGCTGTCGGCGCTGGGCATGGCGACATGGTGCTCTACGCGACCGGCTCGTCGGCGCGCCAGACGCCGGCCACCGACGGCAAACCTGCCGACGCGGTGATCATGGCGATCATCGACTCGTGGGACGTCGACGGCGAGCTGGTCTGGGATCGCCAGGCGCCCGCAGTGAAGGCCTGACGATGAATCTCGGTCGTGTCACGGGCCGCGTCGTCGCCACGCGACGGACTGCCGGCCTCGAGGGCTTGAAGCTGCTGTGGCTGCAACCGCTCGACGAGCGCTTGCAGCCCAAGGGAGCGCAACTCGTCGCGTGCGACGCCGTGCATTCCGGCATCGGCGACGTCGTGTTCTGGATCGGTGGCCGCGAGGCCACGTATCCGTTGCCGGTGCAATTCGTCCCGGTCGACGCGACGATCCTCGGACACGTGGAACAGGTCTCGACCGCGCCGCCGTGAGGCGGAAGAGACCACGTGAATCCATCGGATGGACTCATCCGGCTCTCAATTCTGTGGGCCGAACTCGACATCGTCGACGTCCACGCGGAACGTGCCGACCGCTCCGATCGGCGTGGCGAACTCGATGCCCAAGATCGCGCCCGAGTCGAACGCGACGCGACGTCCGAAGCCGACCTGCGCCAATCCCTGGAACGGCACGCGGTACGTGCGCCACTCGGTGTCGACCGCGATCGTGGCGGCGAACGCGTCGCCGTCGGTGACGTCTCGCGTCAACAGCCGGACGCGGAACTCGCCGCGAGCGGACGCCCGTAGCCGGAAGCGCAGGTCCTCGGCACCGACGGCCTCGAACACGTCGCCTGCGGCGGGCAGCAGCGTGACCGCGAGGCGCCGGCGATGCGGGAGTCCGCGCGCGAGCGTGCCGTCGATGCGCAAGAAACTCGTCGCGTTCGCTTCGCCGTAGTCGCGCACGGCGGAAACGACGAGCTCCGCCTTGCCGGGCTCGTCGGACTCGGGGAAGCGCGTGTGTCGCGGCAGCGCGCCGGTCTCGGATTCGAAGTCGAACGACACGCCGCGGTCCTTCGCGTCGGCCACGGGCTGCAGCGGCCGCGACGCGACGAACAGCGCGGCGACCGCAGCGCGATCCACGAGTACGCCCGCGCGCCAGACCGCGCGGACCCTGGTCAACGCGCTCGCATCCGCGCAGGGATCCCCGTCGACGAGAAGCAAGTCCGCTACGCGCCCCGACGTGACCGCCCCACGTCGCTCGGCCTCGCCGAGGAACGTGGCCGCGCCGTAGGTGAATGCCGTCAGCGCGTCCTCGGGTGGGATCCCGGCATCGATCCACGCGCGGAACTCCGCGGCGGTCGCCGGCCCGTGGAAAGCCCCGGGCATGCCGGCATCGCTGCCCGGCAACAACACGACTCCCGCGCGATGCAACCGGAACAGCGCATCGCGCAGGCGCGGCAGGCGCTCGTTGAAGTAGATCGACAACGCCGCGGCGCGCTCCGACAACTCCTGCGCGGCGGCCGCGGCGCGGCGCACCGACGGGTCGACGTACGCCTCCAGTTCACCACCGACCAAGTCGTCGCCGGCGAGCGCGCCGTACGCGGCGAGCGTCGGCATCACGGCCGCTCCGCTCTTGCGCACGCGTTCGACGAAGTCCTGGTCGAGCGCGCCCTCGAACGGCAGATGCGCGAGCACGTCCGCTCCGTGCTCGACGGAGAACAGCGCGGCATCCCGTTCGACCGCATGCACGACCACGCGCGCTCCGAGGGCGTGCGCGGATTCGATCACCGCGAGCAGCGTCGCCTCGTCCATGCACGACTGCGCCGGCATGCCACCCCAGCCGCCCCGCTCGAACATCACCTTGATCACGTCGGCGCCATGCGCGATCGCATCCGCCACCGCGGCGCGAGCGGACTCCGGGTCGTTCACGATGCGCGCGGGATGGCCGCCTTCGGTGCCATGCCCACCGACGACGGTCAGCGCACTGCCCGCAGCGAGCACGCGCGGCAGCGTGACGTCGGTCCGGCTCACGGCACGCAGCCGCAAGAGCTCGTCTTCGTCCCCGTGCAAGTCGAACAACGTGGTGACGCCGCAAGCCAGCGCCGCGCGCGCAAACGTTTCGGACCGCGGCGCCGCGCTGGCCTCGAACGGTGCGGCCGTCGCTCCGAGATGGACGTGGAGGTCGAACAAACCGGGCAGCAGCGTGCAGCCCGACCCATCGATCGCTGCGTCCGGACGCGGCGTCGGCGCCTCGTCCTCGATGCGTCCGACGCGATCGCCGCACAACTCGACCCACGCGCGTTCGCGGACCGCGCTGCCGGGGATCCCGCTCCAGACGCGCACGTCGCGGATCCAGGTCACGGTCGGTTCGACCTGCGCGCCAGCCGCGCGCGCCTGCATCGACACAGCGGCGCCGATCGCGAGCGCGAGCCACACGAGAAGCGATCGCATCCGTGCGCGCGGAGGCTGCATGACAGCGTGCCCACGCGAGCTCGGCGTGGCGTCCGGCGCACGAGCCGCACGGCGCGGCCTGCTATCCTCCCGGCTCACCCATGACGAAACGGCTGCCGTGAACACCATTCGAACTCTCGGTCAGTGGAAGGCGAAGGGGCTGGCGCGACCGCCGGAGAGCGTACGCGACGAGATCCGCCGAAACCTCATCGCGGCGCTGCGCAGCGGCAAACCGCTGTTTTCCGGCATCGTCGGTTACGAGGAAACCGTCGTGCCGCAGATCGTGAACGCACTGCTCGCGCGCCACGATTTCATCCTGCTCGGCTTGCGCGGTCAGGCCAAGACCCGGTTGCTGCGCCAATTGACCGACCTGCTCGACCCGGAGATCCCGGCGATCGACGGCTGCCCGTTGAACAGCCATCCGCTCGCGCCGTTGTCCGCTGAGGCCAAGCGCCTCGTGGTCGAACTCGGCGACGACCTGCCGTTGCGCTGGATCCCGCGGAGCGAGCGCTACCGCGAGAAGCTCGCGACGCCGGACATCACCGTCGCCGACCTGATCGGCGACATCGACCCGATCAAGGCGGCGGCGCGCAAGCTCGACCTCGCCGACGAACGCGTGATCCACTACGGCATCGTGCCGCGCACCAACCGCGGCATCTTCGCGATCAACGAACTGCCGGATCTGCCGACGCGCATCCAAGTCGGCCTGCTCGACTTGCTCGAAGAACGCGACGTGCAGATCCGCGGCTTCCCCGTACGCATCCCGCTCGACGTGCTGCTCGTGTTCTCGGCCAATCCCGAGGACTACACCAATCGCGGCTCGATCATCACGCCACTGCGCGATCGCATCGAGTCGCAGATCAGCACGCACTATCCGCTGACGCTCGACGACGGTCTCGCGATCACGGCGCAAGAGGCTTGGATCGAACGCGGCGAAGGCCCCCGGATCGTCGTCCCGCGCTACCTGCGCGAGGTCATCGAGGAGACCGCGATCCAGGCGCGCACGTCGAGCTTCGTCGACCAGAACTCCGGCGTGTCCGCGCGCATGACGATCGCGCTGCTCGAACTCGTGGTGTCGAACGCCGAGCGACGCGCGTTGCGGGCGCAGTCCGCACGCGTGACGCCTCGTACCGCGGATCTCTACGCCGCCGACAGCGCGATCACGGGCAAGGTCGAACTGGTCTACGAGGGTGAACGCGAAGGTCCGCGCGCGGTCGCCGCCAAACTGATCGGCAAGGCGATCAAGGTCGTGTTCGATCGCGTGCTGCCCGACCCGTACCAGGACGGCGGCGGAGCCAAGGTCTACGAGAAGCTGCTCGGGCATTTCCGCGGCGGAGGACGCGTCACCGTCTCCGACCGCATGTCGGACGCGCAGTCCAAGGAAGCGTTGTCCGTCGTGCCCGATCTCGAAGCGCTCGCGCGCAATTTCTTCGCGAGCCACGACGACGCCGAGATCGCTGCAGCGATGGAGTTCATCCTCGAAGGACTGCATCAGGCTTCGATCTTGAGCAAGGACGTCGCGCTCGACGGCGCCACGTACGGCGACGAGTTCGACCGCATGGTCAAGGGCCTGAAGGACTGAAGCCTTGGTCCGAATCACCTACGCCCGCTTCGACCCCAAGTCCCTGTCCAGCGAGCAGCGCTTCGAACGCACGCGCAAGCTGTGGCTCCACCTCGCGCTGATGGCGGACGGCGACCTCGAGCAGACGGAGCGGTGGCTCGACCAGGTCGATCGGCGCATGGGCGTGTTCGACGCACAGTTCTCCAAAGCCGACTTCCTCGCTCGACTCGCGCGCGAGGGAATGATCGAGAAGGAACGCGGCGGCAGCATGAAGCTCGCACCCGGCGGAGAACAGGCGATCCGCCGCGATGCGTTGACGAGGTTGTTCTCGGCGCTGAAACCGGGCACGCGCGGCAGCGAGGGCTCGCATCGATCCAAGACGATCGGGCAGGGGCACGAGCGCACCTCGGAAACGCGGCCCTACGTGTTCGGTGACGACCCCGGTTCGATCGACTACCGCACGTCGATGCAGAACGCGATGCGTCGCGGCGGACTCGACGTCGAGTTCAGCGAGCGCGACGTCGAAGTGTTCGAGACCGAAGCCACGACGTCGTGCGCGAGCGTGATCCTGATCGACGTCTCGCATTCGATGACGCTCTACGGCGAGGACCGCATCACGCCGGCGAAGCAGGTCGCGCTGGCGTTGGTCGAACTGATCCGCACGCGTTACCCGAAAGACGACCTGGCCGTGGTGCTGTTCGGCGACGAAGCGACCGAGGTGCCGCTGCATCGCATTCCGTACGTGAGCAACGGTCCCTACCACACCAACACGCGCGCTGGCCTACGCGTGGCCGCGCAGCTGCTCGCGCGCAAGAAGCACCCGAACAAGCAGATCCTGATGATCACGGACGGCAAGCCGTCGGCGCTGACCGAAGCCGACGGCCGGCTGTACAAGAATCCGTTCGGCCTGGACGACCGTGTCGTCGTCGCGACGCTCGACGAAGCTGCGCGACTGCGGCGCGACGGAGTCGTGGTCACCACGTTCATGCTCACGAACGACCCGACGCTCGTCGACTTCATCGAGACGTTCACGCGCACGAACCACGGACGTGCGTACTACGCGAGCCCTGAACGGCTCGGGAATTTCGTCTTGGTCGACTACATCCGCAACCGCCGCGGTCGGGTGTAGACTCCGCGCCCCTCGCAACCCGCTCATCGGCCGGAACCATGCTGCGTCGCCTCGGCCTCGTCGTCGCCGCCTCGATCTTCTTCGCCGTCGTCCTGGCCGTCCCCTGCTACGAGCTGGCCGGCGGCGTTTGGCCCGGCAGCGGACTCGATCAACCGTTCTCGTCCGATGCGATCCGGCGCGGTGAGTGGGCGAAGGCCGTCGAGCGTGATCTGTCGCGACACGAACGCGTCCCGGGGTTGATCCGCGGCACGTACAACGAGTTCATGTTCCGCTCGTTCCAGCACACGCCTCACGAGGTGCTGCTCGGCGCGGACGGGTGGTTCTTCCTCGGCGCGTCGACGCGCGACTTCCCGGTCGCGCTCGAGAAGGACGCGTTGCCGCGCACGGCCGAGCTGGTCGCGTCGACGGTGCGCTGGTTCGAGCGCAACGGGACCAAGGTCGTGGTCTTGTTCGTGCCGGAGAAGTCGAGCCTGCTGCCGGATCAGGTCCGCGCGACCGAGCCGACGTTCCGGCCGATGTACGACGCGAGTTGCGACGCATTCCGCGCCCACGGGCTCGGCGTGATCGATCCGCGCCCGGTCCTGACGAAGGACGGCCGGCTGCTCTACCACAAGAACGACACGCACTGGACCAGCGAGGGCGCGGTCGCTGCGGCTCGACTCGCCGCCGATCGCATCGTCGAGCACTACGGCGGCGCCGACGCCGTTCCCGGCGCCGTGATCGCGGGCGAGATCACCGAGAACGCGCCGCGGCGCCACGTCGGCGACCTCGTGAAGATGCTCGGCCTGAAGGACGGCGGCGAACTGGAACTCTCGCTCGGCGTCATGACCTCGACGATCGTCGGTCGCGAGCCGAAGACGCAAGCGATCCTCGACTCGAAGGAATCCGAGGACGTCGTGCTGGTCGGGACCAGTTACTCGCACGGCTACTACTTGCCGAGCGTGTTCTCCGCACTGCTGCATCGGCGCGTCGAGAATCGCGCCATCATCGGCCGTGGCCCGATCGTGCCGTTGCTGCAGGTTGCGCAGGACTCGCTGCTGAAGCGCCGCGCGTTCCCGCGCCTGATGATCTGGGAAGTCCCCGAACGCTTCTTGTTCGTCAGCGCCGAACGCGACCTGCGTCCGCCGCTCGAGAACCTGCTGCGCGCGACGCAATACGACCCGAGCACCGAAGTGCCGCTGTCCGCGGATCCCGGCCCCGTCAGCAACATGCGTATGACGAAGGTCGAAGCCGGTGAGTTCGACGCGGTCGCATCGTCCGCCGCGCCGCAGTTCACTCTGCGGTTGCGCGAACCGATCGTCGGCGACGGCTCGCGCGCGCTCGTGTTCGAAGTGCGCGCTCCGACACCGACGATGATGCGCGTCCACTTCGACGTCGGGAACGGCATCGACGGCCGCACGAAGTTCGAGTCGTGGCAGATCGGCTTCGACGCCGAGCAGATCATGGTCGTGCCGTTGCTGACGCCCGATCACGCGCCGATCCGCGCCTTGCGCATCGACCCGATCACGGTCCAAGCGCCGTTCCACGTCGGTCGCATCCGGCTTTGGTCGGAGGCGCAGCGTTGATCTTCGCCAGTCAGATCTTCCTGTTCTGGTTCCTGCCACTCGTGCTGCTGGCCTACTACATCGTGCCGGTGCGGGCGCGATCGCTGCTGCTGACGATCGCGAGCTTCGTGTTCTACGGGTGGTGGCGCATCGACTTCACCGTCTTGATGCTGTTCAGCACCGTGCTCGACTTCTTCATCGGCGGCTCCATCGGACGCGCGGGGCAGCGTCTCGCGACCGTTCCGCCGGACTCCGCCGAAGCCGCGCGACTGATCCGCAAGCGCAAGCTCGTGCTGACGTTGTCGATCTGCGCCAATCTCGGATTGCTCGGCTACTTCAAGTACATGAACTTCGGCGTGGAGTCGCTGAGCGCGATCCTCACGGCGATGGGCCTCGAAGGCGTGAGTTGGCCGAGCGTGGTCCTTCCGGTCGGGATCTCGTTCTATACGTTCCAGACGATGAGCTACGCGATCGACGTGTATCGCGGCGAAGCACCTCCGGTCGCGAGCATCGTCGACTTCTCGTGCTTCGTGACGTTGTTCCCGCAGCTCGTCGCCGGACCGATCGTGCGGTACCAGACGCTCGCCGACCAACTACGCGGGCGCACGCACACGTGGGACAAGTTCGCACTCGGCACGTCGCTGTTCCAGATCGGGTTCGCGAAGAAGATCCTGCTCGCGGACACCGTGTCGCGCATCGCCGACTCGGCGTATGCACTCGCCGCGCCCTCGACGTGCGAGGCATGGCTCGGAACGCTCGCGTACGCGTTCCAGATCTACTTCGACTTCTCGGGTTACTCCGACATGGCGGTCGGACTCGGGCTGATGTTCGGCTTCGAGTTCCCGGTCAACTTCGACTCGCCGTACAAGAGCCGCAGCGTCACCGAGTTCTGGCGGCGCTGGCACGTGTCGCTGTCGACGTGGCTGCGCGACTACCTCTACATCCCGCTCGGCGGCAATCGCGGCAGCGAGAAGCGCACCTACGTCAACCTCATGATCACGATGCTGCTCGGTGGCCTCTGGCACGGCGCAGCGTGGACGTACGTCGCGTGGGGTGCGTACCAAGGCGTGCTGCTCGCGTTCGAGCGCTTCACGAACCGCCGGCCGCTGTACTGGCGCACTCCGGTCGTCGTGCAAGTCCTGTTGACCTTCGCGATCACGCTCGGCGGCTGGGTGTTGTTCCGATCCACCGACATCGGCCAGGCCGGTCGCTTCCTGTCCGCGATGGTCGGCTTCGGCGAGGGCGACGCCGGCTCGCGCCGCTTCGCGGTCGACGGACTGCAGTGGCTCGCGCTCGCGCTGTGCGCCGGAATCGCGTGGTTCCTGCCCAACTCGAACGAAGTGGCGCGCAACAAGACGCCGTGGATCGTGATCGGCGCCGCACTGGTGTTCCCGCTCGCGATCTGCCACCTCTACTTCCAACGCTATTCGCCGTTCCTCTACTTCCAGTTCTGACGCACACGGGGCCGTGAAGCGGCGAGGACCGAAGCCTCCGGGATCCTCTGGATCGAGCCATGGAGCTCGCCGAATCGGTCGCGCGGCGGTGGGCCATTGCGCGCGTGTCCGAGGGTCTCCAGCCGCCGCGACTTGGCCGTGCGCGCCCGGTGGATCGAGCGCGCCGCCACCGGCGTCACGAGAAAAGCACCGACACCTTCGCCAAAGCGCGGACCGCCGTATGATCCGGCCTCTTCCGAGGATCCCCCGATGAACAAGCTCTTCCCCTCCGCCAAGGACGCCATCGCCGGCATCACCGACGGCATGACGCTCGCGGTCGGCGGCTTCGGCCTGTGCGGCATCCCCGAGCACCTGATCGCGGCGTTGCGCGACTCCGGCGTGAAGGGCCTGACGATCGTGTCGAACAACGCCGGCGTCGACGACTTCGGTCTCGGCCTGCTGCTGCACACCCGTCAGATCCGCAAGATGGTCTCGTCGTACGTCGGCGAGAACAAGACGTTCGAACGCCAGTTCCTCGACGGTTCGCTCGAGGTCGAGCTGGTTCCGCAAGGCACGCTTGCCGAACGCATTCGCGCCGGTGGCGCGGGGATCCCGGCGTTCTTCACGCCGACCGGCGTCGGCACGCGCGTGGCCGAAGGCAAGGAGACGCGCGTCATCGATGGGCGCGAGTTCGTGCTCGAGCGCGGCATTCGCGCGGACTTCGCGCTGATCAAGGCCTGGAAGGCCGATCCGAGCGGCAACCTGGTGTTCCGCAAGACCGCGCGCAACTTCAACCCGATGATCGCGACCGCCGGCAAGATCACGATCGCGGAGGTCGAGGAGCTCGTGCCACTCGGCACACTCGACCCGGATGCGATCCACACGCCTGGCATCTACGTGAAGCGACTCGTACGCGGCATCGCCTACGAGAAGCGCATCGAGCAACGCACGACGCGCTCGGCTTGACACCGTCCGCACTGGCGACCCCGAAGGAACGACGATGGCCCTCACTCGTGAACAGATCGTTCGCCGCGCCGCGCAGGAGTTGCGAGACGGGTACTCCGTGAACCTCGGCATCGGCATCCCGACGCTGGTCGCGAACTGCATCCCGCCGGGCATCGACATCGTGCTGCAGAGCGAGAACGGCATGCTCGGCATCGGGCCGTTCCCGACCGAGGCCGAAGTCGATCCCGACCTCATCAACGCCGGCAAACAGACCATCACCGAAGCCAAGGGCGCCGCGTATTTCCACTCGGCCGATTCGTTCGCGATGATCCGCGGCGGTCACGTCGACCTCACGATCCTCGGCGCGATGCAGGTCTCGCAGGACGGCGACCTCGCCAACTGGATGATCCCCGGCAAGATGGTGAAGGGGATGGGCGGCGCGATGGACCTGGTCGCCGGCGCGCGACGCGTCGTCGTCACGATGGAGCACGTCGCCAAGGGCGACGAGAAGAAGATCCTGCGCGAGTGCACGCTGCCGCTGACCGGCCGACGCGTCGTGCATCGCGTGATCACGGACCTGTGTGTGCTCGACGTGCGCCCCGGCGCACCGATGCTGCTCGTCGAACTCGCGCCCGGCGTCAGCGTCGACGACGTCCGCGAACGAACGGGCGCCGCGATCGCGACCGAAGGAACTCCGAAGACCATCGCTCTGTGATCCGCGAAGAACGCAACGCTCTCGTCCTGCTGCTGGTGTTCGCGCTCGGCGCGTTCGCCTTGTACTTCTTCGTGTTGAAGCCGGCCCTGGAGTCGGCCGCGACACCGACGCCGTCGACCGCGACGGCCACCGACGACGACGCGATCGACGACGCCACCGACCTGCGACCGAAGGCCGCGAAGCGCATGTTCGGCTTGCGCATGCACGTGTTCGACGCGATCCACGGCGGACCGGTCGAGGACGCGAACCTCACGTTGCTCGGCGCCGAGGACGTCGGTGCCGAGCCCGTGATCACGCGCTTGCCGGCCGGTGGGATCACCGTCGACATGCTGCCGCCGGGGATCACGTTCGGCGTGAAGATCCAGGCGGCCGGCTATCGCTCGGCGACGTTGAACCGATTGCGCGGCGAAGCCCGCCGTGTCCAGGACCTCGGCGTCATCGCGCTCGAACCACTGCGTCGACTGGACGTCACGCTGTTCGGCGCGGACGACAAGCCGGTCGCCGACGGCAAGCTCTCACTGTTCGCGCTCGACGCCCCGCTGCCGCGCTCGGACGGATTCGAGCGCGCAGCGCGTCTGGCCGAAGCTCTGGCCTCGTCGCCGAGCGCGACCGCGACGTCGGGCAAGGACGGCGCAGCCGTGTTCGGGAACCTCGAGCCGCGCCGCTTCGCGTTGCAGATCGAGGTCGCGGCCGCCGCCACGCTGCTGGTTCCGGAGATCGACCTGACGCGTCGCGGGGCGTACCTGCACGTCCCGGTGGCCGGCGGGATCCAAGCGGGCGGAACGCTCGCCCGTGCCGACGCGTCCGCACTCGGTGTCGATGGATCGCGCTTGCTGTTGCTCGAATTCCCCGCCCCCGGCGCCGAACTGCTGTCGGTCGCGGACGTCCCGGTGGCGCGCGACGGCTCGTTCTCGATCCCGCGCATCCTGGCCTTGCCGCACGTCGCGATCCCGCGCGTCGGCGGCGCCGCGACGATGGTCTCGGGACCGTGGAACGTCGGCGGCGATGCGCCGCTCCATTTGCGCGTCGAGGATGGCTGCGTGGTCGAGGGCACCGTGCAAGACTCCGACCAGAAGCCGGTCGAGCACGCCGCGGTCGAGATCTGGTGCAAGCGTCGCGGCGCTCCGATCGGACGCATGACGACGGCGAAGGACGGGCGCTACCGCATCGAAGGCCTGCCCGCGTGCGCGGCACGCCTGCGTGTGGTCGCGCCGACCGAAGGCGCGGATGAGCGTGTCGTCGAGTTGCGGCCTGGGGCGCCGACGTCGGTCGCGGTTCGCCTCGCCGGTAGCACGGTGCTCGAGGGAGTCGTCCAGGACCCGGTCGGACAACCGCTGCCCGGAGCGTTGGTGGAAACCCTGTGGCCTGCTCGTCGCGAACTCGCCGACCTGAACGGGCGCTTCCGCATTTCCGGCCTCGCCCCGGGCGACGTCGTGTTGCGCGCGAGCTGGCCCGGCCGCCGGCCATTCGAACAGCGCTACACCGTGCGACTGCGCGAGACCGCGTTCGTCGAGTGCAACCTGCAGCAAGAGCACGTCCTTCAAGTCACCGTGTTGTCACCCGAGAAGGTGGCCGAGGCCAACGTCCCGATCGTCGCGATCCCGCTCATGGCCGACGGCGCCGCCGACGACTCGGGTGCGCGCATGGTCACCTCGGGCGACGACGGCATCGCTCGTTTCGGCGGCCTCGCGGCCCCCGCACGGTTCGTGCTGCTCTCGGCCGGCGGCAGCGGCGCACCGGTGAAGTCGCAACCGTTCGGCCTCGAACAAAACGGTGCGATCACGGCGGTCGCACTCACGCAGCGCGCCGCCGGCTCGATCGAGGGCGTCGTCCGTGGCGATGACGGCGCGCCGCTGGCCCACGCGCTCGTGCGCGTGCATGGATCGCTGGATCCGTGGTTCGAACGCCTCGTCGACCACACGGTGCGACCGGTCCTGACCAGCGCGAGCGGCTTCTATCGCGTCGGCGGGCTACCGCCCGGCACGTATCGCGTCACCGCGGCGCGCGCGGGCCGCGCCCCCGCGGCGGTCTCGGATCTGGTGCTCGGCGAACGCGGCGCTCTGACCGGCGTCGATCTCTCGATCGCTCCGGCTGCGGATCTCGAAGGCGTCGTGACGGACGCGGATGGCCGTCCGGTGGCCGGAGCCGAGGTCTCACTGACCGGCGATTCCGGCGCGCAACTCGCGACCACCGTGCTGGCCGATGGCGCCGGTCGATTCCGCTTCGCTCCCGAACCGCAGGAGGGCGTGGTCGTCCGCGCGCGCGGCCCGACGCGCGGCAATGGACGCGCAGAGCCCGCGGCCAGTGGGCCGACGATCGTCGCGCTGACGGACCCATGAGCCCGCGCATCATCGCGCACCGCGGTGCTCCACGCCTGCGGCACGAGAACACGGCGGCGGCGGTCGAAACCGCGCTCGCGTTCGCGCCCGACGCCGTCGAGATCGACGTGCACCTGTCCAAGGACGGCGCGGTGATCGTGCATCACGACTCCGACCTGAAGCGCTCCGCCGGGATCGACGCGTGGGTCGAGGACCTCACGGCGGCGGACCTGCGCGCCGTGCGACTCACGTTCGGCTCCGCGCATGCGGAACGCCTCGCGACCCTCGAGGACGTCGCGGGCGTCGCACGTGGCGTTCCCCTGGTGGTCGAGCTGAAGGCGTCCGCGCGCGCCCGCAACCTCGCGTTGACCGACGCCGTTCTGGTCCGCCGTACGCTGCTGCATCCCGCCAGCGTGTTCATTTCGTTCGAGTCCGACATCGTGGCGCGAACTCTGCGGACGATCGAACCCGCGCGAGTCGGACTGATCCGCAATCGCGAGTACGGCGACGACGGCTGGCGCGATTGCGTGGCGTCGGAAGCGCGATTGGCCGTGTTGTCGAAGTCGATCGCGACGCGCGCCGCGGTCGTTGCGCTGCACGCGGCCGGCAAACGCGTGTGGGTCTACGCGCTCGACACCGACGCCGAGATCGACCACGGTCTGGAACTCGGCGTCGACGGCATCATCACGAACGAGCCCGATCGCGCCGCGCGCTGCTTGCGAACGGTGCGGTGACCGCGCGCGTCGAACTTCACGACGCGGGGTCGGCCGCCGCGCGCCGGCGATTGCGCCACCAACGCCACCCGAAGTAGACCGCGAAGCCGACGATCAACGCGAGGATCACGCGATCGGCCTGCGCCATGGCGGAGAACGCGCTCTCGATGTGTCCGCCGAAACGCCACCCGAGCCAGATCCACACCGGCGCGGACACCAGCGCACCGAGGAAATCGAGCAGCACGAACGTGCGGTACTTCATGCCGAGCGTGCCGGCGGAGAAGTAGACGCAGGCGCGGATCCCGGCGATGAAGCGCGCGAAGAACACGACCTTCAGCGCGTGCTCGTCGAACTGGCCTTGGACCTTCGCCATGCGCTCGGCGTGCAGCATGCGCGCGAACAGCTTCTTGCGCAGCAGCGCGGGGCCGTAGCGGCGACCGAGCCAGAACAGGATCGAATCGCCGACCAGGATGCCGAGGATGCCGATCGCGACCATGCCGGGGTACGTCGCATGGCCTTCGTAGATCACGACGCCGGCGCCGACCAGCGGCACGTCTTCCGGCAACGGCAAACCGATTCCGCAGAGCACGAGGACGCCGAACACGGCCGCGTAGCCGTAGTCGAGGAAAACCGTGCGTAACGACTCGAACAGGTCCAAGCCGGGTCTGCCGTCATGGGACGCGACGAGCCGAACTCGCAGCGACCGGGAAGTGCGGGAGTCTAGCGCCAACTCCGCGGGCTCACGCAACGATCGACGAGGACGTTGCGGCGCCACGCGGTGGCGGCACCGGACTCATCGGCGCGCGGCGAGTTCGCGCTTGATGCGATCGATCGCCGCAGTGCGCGCGGATTCCACCGCATCGGGGTCGAACGCGCGGGCGTCGACCCCGCGCCGGGTCAACGCCACCATCGCTTCGAGGCGGACGGAGCGGTCCGCGTGGCCGAGGTACGCGACGATCTGCGTCAAATCGACCGAGAGGTCGGTTCCAGCGGCCGCCAGCGCCTTGCGCAGCGCGAGCGGATCGGAGTTCGGCGCGGCCAGCACCGTGGCGTCGGCGCGCGGAGCGGCGATCGCCGGTTGCGGGACCGACGTCACTCGCGCCTTGGCCTCGAGGTCGTCGGGATACGCGGCCAACGCACGCGCGGCCCACTCCGCGGCTCGTTCCGGCTCGGAACGCGCACGCAACAGCGCGTCCTCGGCGACGTCGGCCGCGTCGAGTCGACCGAGCACCTCCGCGTCGGCCGCGACCAGCCACGGCTTCACGCTCTCCTGCGCGACGCGGAGCAGTTCCGCGTTGGTCCGCACGTTGTCGAAGGCTCGCGCGTTCGGCTGCCCGAACTCGAGCGCGACGCTCGGACGATCGTCGGTCATCGCCTCGGCGTCGCCGCACGCACGCAGCAACGCATCCCGACCGCAGACGAATGCCGCGAGCAGTTGCGCGACGTCGCCGACGTGCGCCGCCGCGAGATCGCGCCGAACGTCTTCGTCGATCCGCGTTCGGATGCGCGCGACATCGATCCTCGCATCCGGCTCGTTCGCGCCGACCAACACGACCGACTCGTCGAACAGGAACGTCCACGCGGTCGGGCACTCGACCGCGAACGACTTCAGCAGCACGGCGAACTGCGGGGTCGGCACGCAATTCAGCGGGATCCACTGCACGACGAGCCCGCCGGGTGCGAGTCGCGCGAGCGCCGCGCGATAGAACTCGCGCGTGTAGAAGTGGACCGCGGCCGGAGTCTGCGGCGGCAGCGGCTCGAGGGTCACGACGTCGTACTCGCGGCCGCGGCGTTGCACGAACTCACGGCCGTCGGCGAGCACGGAGAACGCGTACGGGGAGCCGCCCCAGATCGATCCTTGAACCTGAATGTGACCGTTGCCGAGGAACAGCCCGGAGGTCCCATCGAACTCGGACGCCAGACCGAACACGGCCCTCGACACGTCGACGATGTCGACGCGGTCGCCGCGGTGCTTGCGGATCGCGCCGGCGGTCGTCCCGGTGCCGAGCGCGATCACGAGGCTCGAGTCGGCTTCGCGCGCGAGCAACAGCGGGAGATGCCCGAGCATGCGCATGTAGCCGTACTGCGGTCCGGTCCCGGCGGCGAAGAACGCGTTCGTGTACAGCGCACGGCTGCCGTCGCCGAACTCCACGACCGAGGCGACCACTTCGGCGTCCTGCTTCGTTTCGAGGATGCGCCGATCCTGCGCCTTGCGGAAGAACGTCGTGTGCGCGAGCAAGGGCTGGTCGTGAGGAATGCCGACCAACGCGAGCACCGCGATCGCCACCGGGGCGAGGAATCCGGCTCGACGCGGTCGGACCGCGACGCACGCCGCGGCGCAAAGAAGGACGACTCCGCACAGCGCCGCTTGGATGCGGAGATCGACGTGATCTTGCAGCAACGGGACGTCGAGGGCCGCGACGAGGACGCCCAGCGTGGAACCCACGCACGATGCCGTGTACGAACCGCTCGCCGCATGCGCACCGCGCGTCGACAGCAACGCGAACGCGACCGCCGACGCACACGTCGCCGGCGCGGTCAGCACGCATCCGACCCACCAGCCGGCCACGATCTCGTAGCCGGCGGGGAAGCCGCCGCCCGCGCCTCGCGGCACGAGCCCGAGGAGGTCGACCAACATCGGCACGCACCACAGCGACAACGCCAAACCGATCGCGCCGCACGCGAGCGCAACCGCGGGATCTCCGCGACCTCGACGCGCCAACGCCGCGCCGATCGCGCCACCGAGCGCGGTCCCGATCAACATGCCGGCGAGGATTCCCGACAACGCCGAGACGAGCCCGGGCACGAAGAACATCGCGATCCGCGTCGCGATCCACTCGAGCGCGAAGACCGCGACGCCGCAGAGGAACAACGCGAACGCGGCACGCGGCGCACTCACGGCGGGCGCGGAATCGGTAGTCGCAGCGTCGTCGTCCTCGGGCTCGCGCTCCTTGCCCGCGCACACCGCCGCGACGAGCGCGAGGCCGATCAACGCGTTCAAGCCGTGCGTGATTCCGAGCCATCGCGGCAGGACGAACCCCGCGATCAACGCACCGAGCGCGGCTCCGAGCGTCTCGATGCCGTAGATCCGCCCCGCCGCCCCACTCCCTCGCGCGCGACGGACCAGAGCGACGAAGGCGACGCCGAACGCCCACGGGATCGGCAACAAGACCGCGCACGCACCGACGGCGCGCGCCGCGACCGCCACCGCTCCCGCCGACTCGTCGAGCGTCACGGCCAAACCTGGCAGCGCGAGTCGGCCGAGCGCGATCGCGAGCGCTCCGCACGCGAATGCGGCTCGCAGACCGATGCCGGCTCGCGCGCGCGCCGTGGCCGAGCCCAACGCGAGACCGAGCAGCCACGTCGCGAGCACGATCGCCGCGGTCATCGACGTGTTGCCGAGCACCGGCTGTGCGACGCGAAGGAACAACACCTGGGCGCCGAGCTGCACGACGCCGAGGATGACGGCCAGCAGCGCGATCACTTCATGGTCTCACGCACGCGGCCGGCGAGTTCGGCGAGGCTCGGAGAACGCTCGGCGAGCGCGAGCCACTCGAGCGCGTGTTGCCGCTCTCCGGCCAATTCGGCGCCGATGCTCTCGGCGAGCGCGAACCCACCGCCCGCCGACGCTCGTGCGCGCTCCAAGGCCACGCGCGCGCCGTCGCGGTTCCCGAGCAAGTACTGCGCGACCGCGAGCAGCCGCTGTTCGAATCCCGCGTCCTGGCGCTCTCCGATCGTCGCGAGCAACACGCGCTCGGCTCGATCGAACTGCCCGAGCAGCAGACGCGCGAGTGCGAGGTCACGCGCCGCTTGCGGATTCGCCGGATTCAACGTGATCACGTTCTCGTTCAGCGTGGCCATGTCGTCGATGCGGCGCTCCAACGCGCAGCGCGCGGAGATCTCGTTCAGACGCCGATTGATCAGCGCGTGGCGTGGGGAGTACTTCAGTCCGAACAGGTACGCCTCGATCTCGGCGCGTTCGGCCTCGCGCGGATCGATGCCGCCGACCGCCGTCCGCAATGCGTACTCGATGCGCGCGACCTGCGCCTGCAGCACCCAGTTCGTCGCCGTCCATGCCGCGCGCATCTCGCGCAGCTTCTCCGGCAACGGAACGTCGGTGGCCGTGCTGACCGCGTTCGTGCTCGGCGCGATCTCCGGCGAGTCGAACGTCAGGTAGGCATCGAACGTGTCGGCGAGGCGATCGCGCACGATTCGCCAGTTGGCCTGAGCCAGCCGCGTCTCCCCGTCCGTCTTCATCGCCGTACGCAGCTCCACCAGCGGACGGTCGATGGTGTTGCGTTCGGCGTTCGCGCGCTCGTCGCCCGGAATCGTGAACTGGGCGTCGATCGTGTAGCGATCGCCTCGGAACGACGAGAACACGTCGGTCGGGGTCGCCAGCTCGACTTCTTCGAACAAGGCGCGCACTCGCGGCGATGCCAGTCGCGTCGCGAGTGCGGACTCCCGCCAACGCTGCGGGCCGTTCGAGCCGAACAACCCGACGATCGGCTGATCGACGTCCGCGTCGGCAAGGAACATCAGCGTGGTCGGGAACACGTCGGCGAACGTGCGCGCGATCAAGCCGAACTCGGCGAAGCGCACTTGGTGCATCGGCACCCACTGCATGAACACGCCGCCGTCGGACAGACGCTCGCGCACGGCTTCGAAGTGTTCGCGCGAGTACAGCGCGCCTGCTCCCGGCGCGTCCGGGAAAAACAGGTCGCCGAGGATCAGGTCGAACTTGCGCGACGAACGTCGCACGTAGGAAACCGCGTCGCCCTCGACCAGCGAGCAGCCACTGCGATGCGAGAGTGCTCCGCGACCGTCGTCGAACAACGGCTGAGCGTCGAGCACGCCGCGCACGAGTTCGACGCCGACGACGTCGCCGACTCCACCGTCCAGCAGGGCTTGGGTGCTGGCGCCGGTCCCGACGCCGAGCACGAGAGCCGATCGCACCTCGCCGGCGAGCGCGAGCGGCAACAGCGCTTGCCGGCGTTCCGTCCGACGCGCCGCGTCGCCGCCGCCTTGCACGCGCCAGCGATCGAGGATCAGCGCAGGTCGCCCACTCAAGCGCGGGCCGACCACGGTCACGCTGGCATCCGGCGCATCGACGTGCGCGAGCACCAGCGGGAAGTACGGATGCTGCGGCAACAGCTTCGGATCGACGAACGCCAAGCCGGCCGCGCAGACGCACGCGGCGATCGCGGCGCCGATCCGAGCCAGCGATCGCGAGGGCAGCACGCCGACCAGGCCGACGATTCCAGCCAGCGCAGCCAGAGCGATGAACGCGCCGCGCAGACCGAGTTGCGGAACCAACAGGAACGTCGCGCCGAGCGAGCCCACCACGTTGCCGACGGCGTTGACCGCGATCAGCCGACCGCTGCCGCGAGCGCGACGGGCGCCACTCCCCGCACTCGCGAGCAACGACGCGAACACCGCGCCCGACACGAACGCGGCCGGCACGACGGACAGCGTCAGCGGCGTGATCCACGCAGCTCGCACCACGCCGAGGATTTCGCTGCTGCGGTCGTGCAGATGCGCCGCGAGCGGCACCAGCAGGATGGTCGGAGCCAGCCACGGCAGCCACGACAGGGCGCGGCGCGTCGCGTCGGCGCCGTCCTGCGTGATCCACGTTCCCGCGGCATTGCCGAGTGCGAGCCCGAACACGAACGACGCCAACAGCAGTGCCAACAGGGGCGCCGACGACGGAACGAACTGAGCGAGCAGGCGGAACGCGGCGACCTCGAACGCGAGCGTCACGAACCCGGCGATCCACGCAACGGTCGAACTCGCTGGCGAACTCGACGACGACTCGGCGTGCGTGACGGGGACGGAACTCGAGCCCAACACGTTCGAGCGCCACGGCAACACGACGAGCGCCACCACGCCCGTCGCCACCAACGCCGCGGCCGCTACGACCGACGTCAGCGTCAGTCCGAAGCGTTCGAACAAGACGAAACCGAAGCCGATCGCACCGAGCACGGCGCCTGCCGTGTTGGCGGCCGCGAGCCAACCCACGGCCAGGACGGGAGGAGTCGCTGCCGCGATCGTGGGGACGGTTCCGCCGAGCGCGAACGCCGCTGGCGCGATCACGAGGGTCGCGAACACCCAAACGATCGCGATGCGATGGAAGGCAGTGGCGTCGAGCGCCGGTACGAGGCCGATCGCGGAAACGGCGTCGGCCACCCACGGAGCGGACCCGATCCCGATCGCCGCGAACGCGACTTGGCCCGCGAACCACCGCTCCGGTCGTTCCACGCGCGAGGCGATGCGGCCGAAGACCTCGGCGCCGACGGCCAGCGCGACCACGAACACCGCGACACCGATCGCGATGGCTTCGACGGTCCCGCCGCATTGCGCCGTCAGCCATCGGATCGCGGCCGACTCGAACACCAGCGCCGCGGCACCGGTCACGAACAGGAGCGCGGGGCCGACGATGCGCTGGGTCTCCGTCGTGGGGTTCATGACGTGCGATTTCGATCCGTTGAACTTCTTGCCGTGCGTTGCGTCTGCCTTCGAAGCAAGCGGAGGGCCAGCGCGCAAAGGCGCGGATCATAGGCGCCGCACGCGTTCCGTGCGCATCCAGCACCGACGTCGTGCGTGTTCGCTCGGAGGCGTGCGTTGTCGCCGTGGCGGACGCGGACGGCCCGCGCGCGGCGGGCGACCGGAGCTCGCGCCCGATTGACTCACGTTCCGTCAGCCGCCGCGGCGTCGCTTCGGCTTCGGCCGATACCGGTCGTCGATCGAATCGCGCAGCATCGTCAGGACGTCTTCCTGCGTCGCGATCGGGCGGCCGAAGTCGATCTCGCCCTCGAACTTCGTGGTGCGCTTCAACACGTAGAGCGCGGCCTCGCGCGTGGACGGCGCGACGGCCTTGTTCTGCACGATGTCGAGGCAGCGGATCGCGACTCCGGGAGAGTCCAGCTCGACCAACGCGCTGACGACGAGGGGTTCGACCGGCAACAGATACAGCTTGCGCACCAGCGCTTCGACGTCGTTGGCCTCGCGCAAGCGAGCCACCACGAGCCGGCGCGACGAGTTCTCCTGCTCACGCAGGATGCGCTCGGCCTCGTTCGCGTACTTGCCGCCGAGCGTGAGTTCGACGATCTGCGACTTGATCTGGTCGGGCTTCGCCATCGGCGCGTACTCGCCGCCGCCGACTTGCGCGATCTCGCGCAACGCCTTCTCGGCTTCGTCCTGCTGCGCGGCCGTGAGGCCCGACGAACCCGTGAAGATCGTGCTGATCACCGTCGGGGATTGCGACTGACCGGTGACCGCGCGCAGCTTCATGCGCAGTCGCGCCATGTCCTCCGCGTGCGGCGGCGCATCGGCGACGATCAACACCACGCGGCGCGCGCGCGGACGCCACTCGAGCTCTTCGAACGCGAACTCGACCGCGGACATCACGTCCTCGGGAGTGTCCCCGCCGCCGAACGCGCGCAGTCCCTGCAGGAAGTTCAGGATCTGGTAGCGGTCGGTGCCGATCGGGATCGCCTTGGTCACGTACTCGTCGCCGCGATCGCGGTACGCGACCATGCCGATGCGTAGGTTCGGGATCAGCCGCGACAACTCCGTGATCATCTGGTCGACCGTGCGCTTGGCCGCGTCGATGAACGGGTCCATGCTCATCGTCGTGTCGACGAGGAACACGAGGTCGACGCCGGTCCCGCGCAATTCACGCAGCTTCGTGCCGAGCGGCCCGCCGACGCGATTCAAGCTGACGCCGTCGCGCACGAAGCCGATGCCTTGCCGACCGCCGCTGGCGCCGGTGCCGAGCGACGACTTGCGCTGCAGGTCGACCATTGCGATCGGATCGTCGGCGAACTCGATCCCGCCCGCGAACTCCGCCGGATCGAGTTCGGCCTCGACCGGGTCGGGCAATTCGACGTCGGTCGGCGTGGGCTCGGGCTCGCTCGGTTCGACGCGCACGACTTCTTCGACGTCGAGCGCGTCGTCGGAGTTGGTCAGCGACGCTTGGATCGAGAGCTTCTGGGCCAGCGGTCGCGGCGGGTCGTCGAATTGCTTGATCACGAGGAACAGACCGACGTGGAACGCGATCGACACGAGGAACCACGGTGCCCGCCGCAGTTCGCGCCGCAGCAGTTCGCGGAACTCCTCGTCGAGGGTCGGCACGCGCGCCGGCGCCTGGACGATCGCGGGCACGGCTTCACCGCGCTCGATGCGGAGCCGCAGGTCGCCGATGCGAATGGCCTCGCCGCCGCGCAACGTGCACTTGCGGACCGGGCGGCCGTCGACCTCGACCGATCCCTCACCGAGGGCGACCAGCTCCAGCACCTCGCCGGCGCGCGTGATCCGCGCATGGAACGAGTGGATCGACGCGTGTTGGAGTTGCAGCCCCGCCAGGGGGTCGGAGCCGATCACGAGCGGCCGCAGGACCGGCAGCGGCAGCGTGGTCTGCGGGAGCACCAGTCGCCAGCTCGCCGAGAACGCTCCTACCGGCGGCACCACGGGTACCGCTCGATCGGGAACCGGTTCGGGAGCGAAGGCGGCGTTCGCCATGCCTGGTTCTTCGGCTCTTCAGCGTCAAAGCTCAACGCCTGGACGCTTTCGAGCCCGCTTTCGGGTGACCCCGGCGACGGCCCGTTCCGGCAGCAGCACGTCGCTGGGAGAGACGCTGTGGCGGGACTATAGCCGCCGCCCCACCTGCCGTGACAAGGCACGCAGCCGGGGAATCGTTCGAGTCCGGCGCTGGCCGCGCTGGGCTGGTTCAGGCCATCGGCAGCGGCGCGCCCCGGCCGCCGACGGTCGCGGCGTCGATGATCGCGATCATCTCGCGCACGGCCCGCTCCATGCCGACGAGCACCGCGCGACTCACGATCGAATGACCGATGTTGAGGTCGCACATGGCGGAGATCGCGGCGACCGCAGCCGTGTTCCAGTACGTCAGTCCGTGTCCGGCGTGGACGACGAGCCCTTGCGCCTGCGCGCGCGCCGCGCCGGCGCGGAGCAGCTCGATCTCCCGCTCGAGCGCGGCACCCGTCGCGTGCGCGTAGGTGCCGGTGTGCAGTTCCACCGCGTGCGCTCCGACGAGTTTGGCGACGTCGAGTTGCGGCACGCGCGCGTCGACGAACAACGACACCTCGATGCCGTCCGCCGCCAGCGCGCGCACCGCGCGTGCGACGGCTTCGCGATGCGTGACGACGTCGAGACCGCCCTCGGTCGTCAGTTCCTCGCGACGTTCGGGGACCAGCGTGCACATGTCGGGTCGGATGCGGCGCGCGATCGCGACCATCTCGTCGCTGGCCGCCATTTCCAGATTCAAGCGCGTTCGCACCGTACGGCGCAGGATCTCGACGTCACGGTCTTGGATGTGGCGGCGATCCTCGCGCAAGTGGACCGTGATGCCGGTCGCGCCAGCGAGCTCCGCCAGCACCGCCGCATGGACGGGGTCGGGTTCGACGGTCCGACGCGCTTGGCGCACCGTCGCCACGTGATCGATGTTCACTTGCAGTCGCGCCATGGCCGAGCTCTCGCGGGACGGAGGAGCGCGAATCGTATCGGTCGCGCGACCGATGCTTGCGCGCCGCGCACGAAACTCCGAAGCTCGCGGCGCATGACGCGCCGCTCCAACGACGACCACTCGCCTCGGATCCTCGGCGGTCACGCACGAGGCCGCGCCCTCACCGCCCCGGCGGGACTCGCCACGCGCCCGCTGCGGGCGCTGGTACGTCGCTCGCTGTTCGACATGTTGGGTCCGAGGATCGAGGGTTCGACGTTCCTCGACTTGTATGCCGGGGCCGGTACGGTCGGATTCGAGGCGTACTCGCGCGGCGCGACACGCGTGGTGTTGGTCGAACGCGACCGCGCGGCCCTGGCCGCGCTGCGCCGGTCGGTCGCGGACCTTGATGCCGAGCCGGTCGTCACGATCGAAGCCAACCCGGTCGAGGAGTTCGTCGCCACCGCTCCCGCGCAGGCGTTCGACGTCGTGTACCTCGGGCCGCCCTACCCGCTGTTCCTGTCCGCCGACGCCGGTCTGTTCGAGCGTGTCCTACCCCGCGTGGAGCGGCTCCTCAACACCGGTGGGATGGTCGTCGTCGAGTCGCCGCCGGGATTCTCACCGTCGCTGGAAGGTCTTTCTGCAGAACGATTTCGCGAATACGGCGAGACCGTCCTTCATTTTCTGGGGCGCGCTTGAACGTGCTCAAGCGACACCGGGCCGCGGTCGATAGTGGGCCCACGTCCAAGTTCTGGAGCACCGCTTTCGCCGGCGTCGATCGAATCGTCCTCTTCCTCGAGCACCGCACGCACACCTTTGGAGACCGCACCATGAATCGCTCGAGCATCGACCAGATGTTGTTCGGGATCCCCGACCGCCCGATGGAGCGCTCGGAACGACTCGAATGGATCAAGAAATGCATTCGCGATGACGATTACATCAGCGAGGACCGGCTCGACGCCGCCCTCGAGCGGATGCTGGAAGAGATCCAGCACGGGTCAAGCTGATCGTGGGGCGCCCTCCGTTCCGCCGTCCCACGCGTTCGGAGGGTCAGAGATGAAGTACGGGTTTTCTTGGCTCGTGACGCTTGCGCTCGCAGCGCCGGCGTTCGGGCAACATTCGACGATCGTCCCCGGCATGTGCGTGCCGGAGGACCACATCATCAACGGCACGCTCGACGCCATGCGCGCGCAGCCGGAGACGTATCTCAGCCAGAAGGTGCGGTTCGAAGCGCGCTTCCACCGCACGGGCGACGTCTATCAGCCGTTCTATACGGTGTTCGACGCGTTCCAGCACATGAACTTCTCGGCTTGGGATGCGGCCACCGACATCCACACGAAGGCCGGGTTCATGAAGCACCACGCGTTGCTGTACGTCGCCAAGACGAACATCGACGCGATCGAGAACCTGAGCCGCCTCGGCAAGTACGAGGCGTTCCTCTGCGTCGGTGTGGTGCGCAGCGTGTTCGACGGTCAGGCGTTCATCGAGATCGTCGACATCGATCGCTGCTTCGAGGCGCCGAAGGACCCGACCTGCTGCGACGTCCACGCCAAGGAAGAGGCCGGTCGCACCGGACACGCGACGACCGCTTCGGCCACGCCGAGCGCCGCGACCGAGTCGGTGACGATCGAGCGCGACGAGAGCACTGCGGAAGCGCCGGCCGCGACGAACACGGAGACGCCGACGGCGGCCGCTCCGTCGACGTCGGTCGAGGCCACGCAGGAACCGGCCGAGACGCCGGCTCCGGCGGCGAGCAAGAGCTGACGAAGCTCCCGCACGGAACCCGCGCGGCGCACTCCCCCGAGGCGCCCGCGGGTTCCGTCGTTGCAGACATGCGCTCGCCGTTCTTTTTCGACGGGCTGGTATCCTCCGGCCGCTCGCCGCGTCCCGAGGATCGACGCGTCGCCGGACCCTCCCCACCATGCTCGTCGAACTCGAGATCGAAAACCTCGCTTTGGTGAGCCGCCTGCGCATTCCATTCGCGGCCGGCCTCAATGCATTGACCGGCGAGACCGGCGCCGGCAAGACGCTCGTGCTGCGCGCGATCGAGCTCTTGCTCGGCGATCGCGCCGAACGCAACGAACTGCGCACCGGCACCGATCACTGCCGCGTCGCCGCGCTGGTGCGCGTCCCCAAACGACTGCATGCCGCGCTCGCGCCGCTGCTCGAGCCGGCCACTCTCGACGACGACGGCGAACTGGTGTTGTCGCGCACGATCGCCCACGACGCCAAGAGCCGCTGCCACGCCAACGGGCGGCTGGTGCCGCTGGCGACGCTGAAGGCCGTCGGAGCCCGGCTGTTCGATCGAATCGGCCAAGGCGAAGCCGTGGCGCTCGAGCAACCCGGCGAGCGCGCCCGATTGCTCGACGCGTTCGGCGGACTCTCGACCGAGCGCGAAGCCTTCGAAATCGCGCACGAGCACGCACGTGCCGTCGCGGCCGAAGCGAAGCGGCTGGCGGCGAGCGCGTCCGAACGGCAGCGGCGCATCGAGTTCCTGCGCTTCCAGCAGGACGAGATCGCGTCCGTCGACCCGAAGCCCGGTGAGTCGGCCGAACTCGAACGCCGCATGGCGATCCTCGATCGCGCGCAGGCGATCTCGACGCTGACGCAAGAGGCCGTGTTCGCACTGAACGACGCCGACGGCTCGATCGTCGAGCAGATCGGCCGGTTCGCCCATCGGGCGCAAGAGCTGGCAGACGCCGGCTTGCTCGAACCCGCGCGTACGGCACTGGAGCGCGCGCTCACGGAACTCGACGAAGCCGTCGGTGCATTTCGCGCGGCGTCGAGTTCCGCCGACCTGGACCCGCGCGAGGCCGAAGGCGTGGAGCGACGACTGACCGACGTGCGTCGCCTGCTCGATCGCTACGGCGGCGACGAGGCCGCGCTCGATTTGCGGCGCGCCGAACTCGCGCGCGAACTCGACGACGTCGAGCATGCCGACCTGCGACTGGACGGCATCCAGCGTGAGCTCGGGCACGCGGATCGAGCCCTGGCGGTCGCTGGCGACGCCTTGCGCACGGCGCGCGAGCGCGTCGGCAAGAAGCTCGCGGACGCGGTGCGCGCGCGCTTGCGTGAGCTCGGCATGGAGCAAGCTCGCTTCAGCGTGACTCAGACCGCTCACGACGGCGCCACCGCGCTCGAGCGCGCACGGCCCTTCGGCACCGCGACCGTCGAGTTCATGCTCGCCGCGAATCCCGGTCACAAGGAACAGCCGTTGGCGCAAGTCGCGAGCGGCGGCGAGAACGCGCGCATCGCGCTCGCCCTGCAGGCCGCTCTCGGCCAGGCCCTCGACGTCCCCGTGCTCGTGTTCGACGAGATCGAGTCGGGCATCGGCGCGCGGCTCGGCGAAGCGCTCGGGTCGGTGCTGCGTCGCCTCGCCGAGGGTCGCCAAGTGGTCGTCGTGACGCACCTCGCGCCGGTGGCCGCGTTCGCGCAGGCGCACTTGCGCGTCGCGAAGCGCGTCGTCAAGGGCGTCAGCGAAACGCACGTCGAGGCACTCGACGCCGCGGCTCGCGAGGCCGAGCTCGCGGCCATGATGCGCGGCCGCACCGCGTCGGACGTCACGCGACGCGAAGCGCGCCAACTCCTCGATCGAGCAGCCGGGGACGACGCATGAGCGCGCTCACGCGTCTCGAGCGCTCGCCGCGCTCGCGGCCCTGGGGCGGCGACGGGATCGCCGGCTTCGGGCTGCACTCCCCCGCCGGCGAACGCATCGGTGAATGGTGGGTCCAGGCACCGGGCATTCCGCTCCTGGTCAAGCTGCTCGATGCGCGCGAAGACCTCTCGATCCAATTGCATCCGGACGACGCGACCGCACGCGCGTTGAAGCTCGGGCCGCACGGCAAGACCGAAGCGTGGTACGTGCTCGACGCGACGCCGGGGAGCCGCATCCTGCTCGGGCTCCGCGAGGGAGTCACGGTCGACGCGTTCCTCGCCGCCGCGGAACGCGGCAGCGGCGTCGATGCGCTGTTGAACGAAGTTACGCCGTTGCGCGGCCAACTGCTGTTCATCCCGCCCGGCACGATCCACGCCATCGGCGCCGGATGCACGCTGCTCGAGGTCCAACAAGACAGCGACCTCACGCTGCGCGTGTACGACTGGAATCGGCAGCCGCCGCGACCGCTGCATCTGACGCAAGCGCGCACGGTCCTCGAGCGCGCCGCCCGCGACCCGATGGGAGTCGGGCCTTGCGTGATGCTGACCCGATCGTTGACGTGTCCGTACTTCGACCTCGAAGTCGTCCACGGGACGCACGCGAGCACGTTCACCCTCGGATCGGACGAGATCTGGTTCGTCGCTTCCGGCCAAGCCGAATTCGCGCTGGGACGAGACGCGCTCGTGCTGCAAGCTGGGGAGTTCGTCCACGCGTCGCGCGGTGCTCTCACCGTGAGACCGACGGGTGCGACGGAGTTGATCCGAACGCGCGCGCGCGCGATGTCTTGACCGGAACGGAAACGACGATGCTGGAACGCCTTCAGAAAGTCATGGCCCGCGGCGGCGTGGGCTCGCGCCGCTATTGCGAGACGTTGATCGAAGGCGGTCGCGTCCGCGTGAACGGCAAGCCCGTCACCGAACCCGGGACCAAGGTCGACCCCGCGATCGACGAAGTCGTCGTCGACGGCAACGCGATCAAGACCCAATCGCTGGTCTACTTCCTGCTGTTCAAGCCCGCCCACACGATCTGTTCTGCACGGCCGGAGAACGGCCGCCCGAGCGCGCTCGCGCTGGTACCGACCCCGGCCGGGGAACGCGTGTTCTGCGTCGGCCGCTTGGACGACGACTCGGAAGGCGCGCTGATCCTCACCAACGACGGTGAGTTCTGCAACTTGGTCACCCACCCGCGCTACGGCGTCGAGAAAACCTATCGCTTGCGCGTGCGCGGCCGGGCGTCCCCCGAGTTGCTGGAGAAAGTGCGCAAGGGCGTCCACCTCGCCGAGGGACGCACCGCGCCCGCTCGCGTCAACGTGGTCAAGCGCGGCCGTGAGATGTCGATCCTCCACGTCACGCTGCGCGAGGGCAAGAATCGCCACCTGCGTCGCGTGTTCGCGAAAGTCGGCCTCGACGTGCAAGACCTGCTGCGCACGCACATCGGCGACATCACGCTCGGACGACTCAAGGTCGGCGAGTGGCGGCCGCTGTCGCGTCAGGAAATCGAAGGTCTGAAGAAGCTCGCGACCGCCGGCCCGCGAGTGCCGCGCACGCGCGTCCACGCGCCGCGGCGACCGGCCGAACCGTCGCCGGCCGAACCGAGTCCGGACGACGGGGACGAGTGAGGGCATGGATCCTTCGTTCCGCACGCGAGCGCTTGCATATTTGCGCTTCGACGCGGCCGACGAGGCGGCTCTGGTGCGCCTGCAGCCCGCGTTCGCACGCAACGAGGAGCGGTTGCTCGACGACTTCTACGGTCGCGTACTGAACGACTCCGACGCCCGCCCTGTGCTGCGCGACGAACGCATGATCGACTCGCTGCGCGAGTCCCTCAGGGATTGGGCGCGTTCGTTGCTCGAGCCGCCCTACGACGACGCCTACGTCGAGAAGCGCGCGCGCATCGGACACCGCCACGTGCAAGTCGGGCTTCCGCAGCGGTTCATGCCGCTGGCGATGAACGCGATGCGCACCCACCTCCATCGCATCGCGATCGAGGTCGAGGGCGCGGATCGCGCGACCCTGATTCGCGCGGTCTGCGCGATCGACAAGTTGCTCGACTTCGAGCTGACCGTGATGCTCGAGACCTACGCGTCCGATTGGGGAGCGCGCCTGATCCGCACCGAGCGCCTGGCCACGATCGGTCAGTTGGCGGCCGGCGTCAGCCACGAATTGAAGAACCCGATCGGGGTGGTCAACACGAGCCTGCTGTTGCTGAAGCAACGCCTGCCCCAAGACATTTCCGCGGCGATCCAGAAGCCGGTCGAACGCATCACGCGCGCCGCGCGCCACGCCGCCGACCTCTGCACGCAGTTGCTCGAGTTCGCGCGCACCAAGGAACCGCGATTGCAGCGCGTCGCGCTCGAGGAATTGGTCGCCGACGCCATCGCGCACGTGGATCGGCCGGACTCCGTCACCGTCACCACGGCCGTCGTTCCGCCGCAAGCCATCGCCACGCTCGACGCCGCCGACGTTTCGCGCGCACTGACGAACCTGCTGCGCAACGCGGTCGCCGCGATCGTGGACAGCGAACGGCCCGGCACGGTGTCGCTGCGCGCCGAGCTCGCCGATGGTGTCGCGACGTTCTCGGTGACCGACGACGGGCCCGGCATCCCGCACGAATTGCACACCCAGATCTTCGAACCGCTGTTCACCACGCGATCGAACGGCGTCGGACTCGGGCTGGCCCTCTGTCGCGACATCGCGAATGCACACGGCGGCTCGATCGACGTGCGATCCGATCCGGGGCACGGCGCGACCTTCACCTTGCGCGTGCCGCAGCGCCCCTTGCCTTGATCGAAGCGTCGACGCCGCGGCTCTTCGCCGCCGCGTTCATGCGTCGGGTTCCTCGGTCGGTCGCGCGGGAGATTCGCGCGGCAACTCGACCGTGAAGCGCGCACCGCCGAGCTGCGGCGCCTTGCCCGGCCGCACCGTTCCGCCGTGGCTGTCGATGACCTTCTTCACGATCGCGAGACCGAGCCCCGTCCCGCCCTTCTTCTTGGTGAAGAACGGCTCGAACAGGCGACCGACGTCGTCGAGCGCGACGCCCTTGCCGTCGTCGTCGACGTGGATGATGCAGCGCGTCGCATCGGCCAACACCCGCACCACCACGTGACCGCCCTCGGGAACCGCGTGCAGCGCGTTCTCGGTCAAGTTCGACAGCGCCGAGAACAAGCGATCCCGCTCCCCGACCACGTGCGCTTCGTCGACGCGGAGCTCGAGATCGAGGTGACGCCCTTCGGACGCCGGCCAGCGTCGGCCTTCGCGGACCACGTCGCGACACAGAGCGACCACGTCGACCTCGGCCAACGCGGCGTGCTTCGGCTTCGCCCACGACAGCAGGTCGGCCATCGTCGCGCTCATGCGATCGGCGAGCTGCAGCATCTCCTGCACGTTCTCGCTCTCTTCGGTGCCGGCGGGCAGGCGCTTCAGCATCACCTGCGCGAGCGCGCGGACACCCGCGATCGGGTTGCGAATCTCGTGGGCGACGATCGACGCCATGCGTCCGAGCATCGCGAGTCCTTCGGTCTCCGCGAGTCGGCGTTCGAGCTGCATACGGTCCGACAGGTCGATGATCTGCACCAGGACCAGACTCCGCGGCGATTGCGCGACGACCGACGCTCGCACGGAGAAGAACCGCGACGTCCCGGACTCGTCGCGCACGGTCAGCGACGCTTCGGTCGAGCGGTGATGCTCGAGCGCGCCGCGCACGAGCGCCGCCGCATCGAGGCGTTCGCGGATCACGGGAGCGACGACCTCGGTCAACGTCACGCGACCCAACACGGAAGGGTCGTCCGGGCAGAACAGCGGGTCCTCGCGATTCACGCTCTGGATCTCGAGCCGCTCGTTCACGAGCAACAACAAGTCGGGCAGCGCGCGCAGGATCCCCTGTTGCGTCGTGCGCAGGCGGCGGTTCTCGCGCTTCAAGCGCGCGGTCTCGGCCGCTCGGCGTAGCGCGTCGAGCAGCTCTTCGGGATCCTGGTCCTTGGTGACGAACGCGAACGCACCCTCGTTCAGCACCGCGACGGTGTTGTCGAGCGACGCGAACGCGGTGACGACCACCGAGACCAAGTCGGGCTGCGCACGGCGCGCCGCGGCCAGGAAGTCGAGACCACTGCCATCGGGCAGGCGTTGGTCGAGCACAGCGACGTCGATTTCTTCGCGCGTCAGCACGCCCAAGGCTTCGCGCAAGCTCGACGCGATCCGCGCCTCGTAGCCCGCGGAGGCTCCGAGCTCGGCGACGTTGTCCGCGAAGTCACGGTTGTCGTCGACGACGAGGACGCGCACGCTCTCCTGAGGGACGACCGGCTCGATCAATCGGGCTCCTTCTCGCCGCTCTCGACCGCATCGACGTCGGCGGTGTCGCCCTTCCCCTCGCGCGTGCGGATCCAACGCTCGAGGCCGTACTTGTGCACCCAATAGCGGACCTGATCGCGGTGGATCCCGAGCAAGCGCGCGGCGTGGCTCTTGTTGCCCTGCGTGCGTTCGAGCGCTTGATCGAGCAAGTCCCGTACGACGTCGTCGACGACGAGTCCTGCCGTCGGCAGATCGAGCAGACGGCCGGGCTTGTGCGTCGCGCCGGCACCGCCGCGTACCGAGATCGGCAGGTCGGAGATGGTCAGCGCGGGGCCGGACGACAGCAAGACCGCGCGCTCGACGACGTTCTTCAATTCGCGCACGTTGCCGGGCCACGGGTGTCGACGGAGCAGTTCGAGCGCGTCGCCCTCGAATCCCGCGATGCTCTTCTTCAGTTCCTCGGCGTAGCGCCGTTCGAAGAAGCGCACGAGGTCGACGACGTCCTCCGGACGTTCGCGCAACGGCGAGATCTCGACCGGGATCACGTTCAGTCGGTAGTAGAGGTCGCTGCGGAACGCGCCGTCTTGGATCGCGCGTTCGAGGTTCTTGTTGGTCGCCGCGATGATGCGGACGTCGACGGTGATGTCCTTCAGCCCGCCGACCCGTCGGAATTGCTTCGACTCGAGGAAGCGCAGCAGCTTCGCCTGCAGACCGAGCGACATGTCGCCGATCTCGTCGAGGAAGATGGTGCCGCCGTTCGCCTGTTCGAACAGGCCGATCTTGGCGGTCTTCGCGTCGGTGAACGCACCGCGCTCGTGCCCGAACAGCTCGCTCTCGAGCAGGGTCTCTTGCAGAGCGGTGCACGTGATGTTCAGGAACGGCTTGTCGGCTTCGGGACTCGCGAAGTGGATCGCACGCGCGACCAAGTCCTTGCCCGTGCCGCTTTCGCCGGTCACGAGGATCGTGCGTGCACCGCTCGCCGCGATGCGCGGGATGAGCGTACGCAGTTCGGCCATCTGTCGGCTCGAGCCGACGAGTTGGTCCACGGTGAACGCGGCGCGGTTTTGCGCTCGCAGCCGTGACACTTCCCCGCGCAGTTCGCGGTGGTCGAGCGCACGCTCTGCGGCGAGCACCATCTCGTCGAGGTCGAACGGCTTCATGACGTAGTCGGCGGCGCCGAGTTTCATCGCGCGCACCGCGTCCTGCGTCGACGCGTAGGCGGTCATCATGACCACTTCGGGCCGGCGTTCGTTCGTCGACAGCTCTTCGAGCAGCGCCAAGCCCGTGCCGTCCGGCAGCCGGTGGTCGAGCAGCATCAAGTCGTACTCGTCCGTGCGAAGCCGCGTGCGCGCGGTCTGGGCGTCCTCGGCGGTGTCCGGCCGGGATCCTTCCTCGGTGAACCGCTCCTTCAATGCGCGACGGATCGCCAGCTCGTCGTCGACGATCAGGATCCGGCGGTCCTTGAGAGTCTTGTTCGCGTTCGCGGTCGTTGCCACAGTCACATCCTTCGCGATTCGTACAGACCTAGGAAATCCCGCGCACCCGTATTGGTGTGCTTTTCCCACGCATGACGCAGATTCGCCCGGTCAACTGCCGTCCTGCGCGCCCTTGTCGCAGCCCTTGACCGTCAACACGGGAACGGTTGCGTGCCGCACCACCCTCTCGGCCGTGCTGCCGAGCAGCAGGTGCTTCAAGCCGGTGTGCCCGTGCGTTCCGATGACGACCAGATCGGCCTCGGTCCGCTGTTGGCATTCGAGGATCTGTTGCCACGGCAAGCCGAACAGCACCTCGGCGCGTGCGCTCCTTAGTCCTTGGCCAGACTTGGCCAGCAGAGCGTCCAGTTCGCGCCGCGCATTCCCGGCGGCTTGTTCCTCGAGGTCGAATGGCGGCGCCGTCACGAGGCCGTACTCGACTGGGAACAGCAGCGGCTCGATGACATGGACGACGATGAGTTCCGCGCCGAATCGACGGGCGATCGAGGTAGCCATTCCCAGAGCCGCGCGCGACGACGGCGAGAAATCGCAGGGACAGAGCACCCGCGAGACGTTCCAATCCGTGCTCATGGCGACCCTCCGAAGCGACTCGGTTCGTCGGGTCGGAGAGCATGCATCGTGCCGCCGCTTCCGCATGCGGTTGTTTTGCCGTACCCCTTCGACTGTTCCGCGACGGCTCGACACCCCCGCCACCGTCGCCTGCAGGCACCGATCTCCCGAACGGATCGTCCAGGCGACGGCTCGGTAACCCGACGCGCGCCGGCCCGCCATTGGCCGGATCTCCGCCGTTGTGCGCGACCGGCGGCTGCGCACCTCGCGCGTGAACGAATCGGGGGGCGGACCGATGGTCCGCCCCCCCGATTCGTTCATGTTCAGTCGTCGTCGGACGACCCACCGCGTTCGTCGTCGTCCTCTTCGCCCTCTTCGTCCTCTTCGTCGTCCTCCTCGTCTTCGTCTTCGTCTTCGTCGTCGGCATCCTCGTCCTCGTCCTCGTCCGGATCCTCCTCGTCCTCGTCGTCGTCGTCCTTCTCTCCGACCTCGGCAACGACCTTCTCGACCTCGGCCTTCGTGCGCGTGAGCTTGTCGTGCAATACGCGCACGAGCGCGGCGGCCTCTTTCACGCGTTCGGCGAGATCGTCGACGTCGACTTCCGCCGACTCGATCTCGGCGAGGATCGTTTCGAGGCGCTCTTTCGCCTCACCATATTTCAAGTTGCCCGGGATGCTTCGGACCGCGACCTGGTCGCCGCCGCTCTTTCGCTTCGCCATCGACGTTCTCCATTCCGGAAGTCGCTTCGACGCGTTCGACGCGTGCCGCGATTTGGCCGTCGCGCATGCGCGCGACGATCCGGTCACCTGAGGAAACCCTGCGCGCGTCGGTCACGACGCGACCCTTGGAATCTTCGAGCAGCGCATAGCCGCGTCGCAGCACCGCGGCCGGATCGAGCAAGCGCACGCGAGTGCGGCACGACTCCAGCGCGACCTCGTGCTCGCGAATGCGCTGCATCGCGGCACGCACGAGGCGCCGTGCGAGGTCCTGGACGCGATCGCGCCCACGGTCGAGACCGCCGCTCATGCGCAAGCGCAGCAATCCGCGCTCGATCACGCCGGCCTCGGCCAGCAAGCGCGCGATCGGCAATCGCACCAAGTCCTTGGCGACCCCACCGACGAACGCACGCTCGCGCTGGACCAACGCCGACACGGCGTGGCGCAGCCGCATCACGTCCTCGCGCAACCCGCGCGCAGCGTCGCGGATCGAATCGCCCGCGGCTCGCAAGCGGCGCCGCGCATCGTCGAGCGAACGCATGGCATCCTGCGCGCGCTCGACGAGGAAACCGGCGACCGCCGTCGGAGTCTTGAACTGCCGGTGCGCCGCGAGATCCGCGACCGACGTGTCGATCTCGTGCCCGATGCCGGTCAACACCGGGAACGGCGAGTCGGCCACTGCACGCACCAGGTCTTCCTTGTCGAACCAGGACAGATCGAGCACCGAACCGCCACCGCGCGCGATCACGATCACGTCGGGCGAACGCCGGGCGAGTGTGCGCAACCCGGTCACGACGGTGCGCGTGGTGTCCTCGCCCTGCATGCGCGCATCGACGAACAGGATGCGGAACGCGATCTGGCTCGCCTCCAGCGTGCGCACGAAGTCGCTGTAGGCCGCGCTGTCGGCCGAGCTGATCAGACCGATCGACAACGGCACGTCGGTCAGAACGTGACGTTGCTGGCGCGCGAGCACGCCTTCTTTCGTCAACCGTTCGATCAACAGTCGGCGTTCGAGCGCGAGCTTGCCGAGCGTGTACGCCGGATCGACGTCATGCACGACGAGCCGCAGCGCACCGTACGGCGCGTAGAAGTCGATCGAGACCAGCGCGCGGATCTCGATGCCGTCCTTCGGTTCGATCGCACCGCGCACCGTGCCGCCGGGCCCGAACAGGCGCCGCTGCTCGTCGGGCCACAACACCGCGCCGAGGCTGTAGCGCCGGCCATCGGCCGGGCTGGTCTCGGCCAACGTGAAGAACCAATTGCGCTTCGACAACGAACGCTCGAGCTCGGCCACTTCGCCGACCACCCAAACCCGACGCGGGAACGATCGCCGCATCGCGGCCTGGATCGACAGCGCGAGTTCCGACACGCGCAGCGTGTCGGAGGGTCCGACGAGCGGGTTCATCCACGTTCCTTCGGTCGCAGGCGGATGCGGGCATCGACGACGGCGGCGCGCTTCGCGTCGGCGCCGATGATCAGCGGATTCAAGTCGAGTTCGGCCACGTCGTCGAGGTCGCCGACCAGACACGACAGGCGCAGCAACATCTCTTCGAGGAACGCGACGTCGACGGGCTTCGCCCCACGCGCGCCCGAGAGCAACGGCCAGCCGCGGATCGAACGGATCATCTCGGCGGCATCGACGTCCGTGATCGGATGCACGCGCACGGCGACGTCGCGCAGCACTTCGACGTAGACCCCGCCGAGTCCGAACAGCAACAGCGGACCGAAGACCGGATCGAAGCTGGCGCCGAGGATCACTTCGGCGTGTCCCTTCACCTGTTGCTGCGCGCGGATGCGCAGGTCCTTCGCCTTCGGCCGCAAGCGGCGCTCGAGGTCCGAGAACGCCTCGAACAGTTGGTCCCCGTTCTCGAGGTTCGCGCGCACGCCGCCGACTTCGGTCTTGTGCACGAACGCCGAGGACTCGGCCTTCAGCACGATCGGATAGCCGACTTCGCCCGCGAAACGCATCGCCGCGCCGACGTCCGCAGCGACGATCGAGCGCGCCACGGGCAACCCGTAAGCGCGCAGGATCGGCTCGCACTCGCCACCGAGAAGCAGCGTCTTGCCGGCCTTGCGCGCCTTCGCCAGCACGCGTCGCGCGGCCGCCGCATCGACGTCGAAGCGCGGCAGTTCGCCGGGCTTGCGCTCGCGGAAGCGACGCCAGCGGCACATGGCCGCCAACGCGCTCGCGGCTTCTTCGGGGAAGCGATAGACGGGCACCTTCGCGCCGCGCAGGATCTTCACGCCTTCGTCGCTCTGCTCCTTGCCCATGAAGCACGCGAGCGTGGTCTTGCCGCTCGCGCTCGGCGCTGCCGCGATCGTGCGCGCCACGGCCAGCGCGTCGGTCGTGACCGGCGACACGAACAAGGCCAGGATCGCGTCGACGCCGGGGTCCTTGCCGACCGCCGTCAACGCCTTCTGGAACCGTGTCGCGTCCGCGTCGGCGATGAGGTCGACCGGGTTCTGCGTCGCCGCGCCCTGCGGCAAGGCTCGTTCCAGCGCACGCCGCGTCGCATTCGAGAACGTCGCGAGCCGCAGGCCGAGCCCCGCGCACGCATCGGTCGCGAGGATGCCGGGGCCGCCGGCGTTGGTCACGATCGCGACGCGATCCCCGTTCGGCATCGGCTGGTTCGCGAACGCCGACGCCATCGTGAACAGCTCGCGAACCGATTGCGCACGCAGCACGCCGCACTGTTCGAGCACCGACTCGACGGCGACGTCGCGCCCGACCAACGATCCGGTGTGCGACGCAGCCGCGCGAGCGCCGGCCGCGCTGCGTCCCGACTTCACCACGAGGATCGGCTTGTCGCGCGAGATCGAACGCGCGATCTGCGTGAAGCGCCGCGGATCGCCGAACGACTCGATGTAGAGCAGGATCACGTCGATCGCGGGATCGGCGCCGAAGGCTTCGACGAGGTCGGTCGCGGTCACGTCGACGATGTTGCCGATCGACGCGAACTTCGCGATGCCGAGCCCGAGATCGCGTGCATCGGCCAGGATCGCTTCACCGAGCGCGCCGGACTGCGTCGCGAACGCGACGCGCCCCGGCAGCGGCACGCCGCCGGCGAACGACGCGTTCAGGCGCACGTCTTCGGCCGCGTTGATCAGTCCCATGCAGTTCGGCCCGATCACGCGCATCCCGAACTCACGCGTCAGCCGCTGCAGTTCGATCTCGCGCGCCACGCCCTCGTGGCCGGCCTCCTTGAAGCCCGCCGTGATGACGACCAAGCCCTTCACGCCCTTGCGACCGCAGTCGCGCACGACCTCGAGCACGAACTCGCGCGGGACGGCGATCACGGCGAGATCCACCGGATCGGGGATCGCAATGACGCGCGGATAGGCCTTGCACGACAGCACGACCTCGGCGGCCTTGTTGACCGGATACACCGGGCCGCGGAATCCGAACGAGATCAGGTTGCGCAGGATCTCCGCACCGATCGATCCGGGACGCCTCGACGCGCCGACCACGGCGACCGAGCGCGGCTCGAACAACACCGAGAGCGGAGCGAGCGTCTTCTTCATGACCCGTCCTTCGCGAATGCGGCGCGCAGACGCAGGATCTGACCGCGGTGCACGCGGTCGTGCATCGCGAGGAACTCGAACCACTGCAAGACGTCGAGATCGCCGAAGTACGGATGCGGCAGCGTCAGCGCGCGCGGGTGGATCCGCACCAACTCCGGCAGTCGTTCGAACACCCCGACGCGCGCGGCCTCGAGTGCCGCGAATGCCTGACCGCGGTCGACGGTCGCCGACGGAAGCACGCGTTCCGGTGCGTTCACCCGCTCGATCGGTTCGTGGAGGCGGTTCTTCGGCGGGTACGCGGCGAGCCCCTCCGGCGGGAACGGTGCGATCGGGCCGGCCGCGGCCAGTGCCGCGAAACCCGTGCGCAGCCCGTGCGCGACGCGCGCTTCGACGAGGCCGACGTGCTCGACGACTTGCAGCATCGACCAGCCGCCGTCTTGGGGTGCCTTGCCGAGTAGATCGGTCGGCAGATCGCGGACCTGATCCAGCAGCAGTCGTCGTTCGCGCGCGGCCTGACGCACCGGCTCGAGCCACTCGACCGGCGCATGCGGCGGCAGGGCACGCAGATCGGGATCGACGACGCGCTTCGCCGCGCGGTACCGCTCGGCCAACTCGGCCTCGGAGCGGCCCTTCATCGACGCACCGAGCTCGCGTTCGAGCACGCGGAAACGCTCGGAGAAGCGCGTCCCGGCGCGGCGCAACGCCGTCTCGGGATTCACGCCGGCATGGCGCGCGACGTTGACCACGGAGAACAGCACGTCACCGATCTCCTCGTCGACCCGGTCGATCTCGTTCGACGCCAGGGCCGCTTTCAATTCGCCGAGCTCTTCGTCGAGCTTGGCCCATGCGCCGTGGCCGTCCTGCCAGCGGAAGCCGACGCGCGCGGCCTTCTCGCCCATGCGGAACGCACGCAGCAAGGCCGGCAAGGCAGCCGGCACCCCCGCGAAGACCGACGGGTCGACGTCCTGCGCACGCTCGGCGCGCTTGATCTCTTCCCAGTTCGCGAGCACCTGTTCGACGCCCTCGACCTTGACCTCGCCGAACACGTGCGGGTGTCGCCGCACCAGCTTGTCGGCGATCGCTGCCGCCGCGTCCTTCAAGCTGAACGCGCCCGCATCCTGCGCGATGCGGCACGCCAACAGGACGTTCATCAACAGGTCGCCGAGTTCGCCGGCGATGACGCCGCGATCGCCGCGGGCCATGGCGTCGGCGACCTCGTAGGCCTCCTCCAGCACGTGCGGAGCCGTCGCCTCGAGCGTCTGGTCGCGGTCCCACGGACAACCACCGGGGTCACGGAGTCGATCGACGATGCGCAGCAAGTTCGCGAAGGCGTCGAGTCGGTCGTCGGCGGATTGCGACATGAGGATCTCGGAGTTCGTGGAGCGGCCGTCGTCGCGGCGCTCGTGGGGAAGGAGTCGATCGAAGGCGCCGACGGGAGCGGCGAGGTCAGGCGTCGTGCGGCACGTGGACCGCGAGCAAGCGCGGCACCGTGTAGTGCTCGATCGCGTAGCGCACGCCTTCGCGCCCGAGCCCGGAGTCCTTGGTGCCGCCGTACGGCATCGTGTCGACGCGGAACGTCGGAGCATCGTTCAACACGACCGCACCGACGTCGAGCTGCTCGTACGCGCGCAACGCGACGCCGAGATCACGCGTGAACAAGCCGGCTTGCAGGCCGTAGCGCGAGTCGTTGACGTGCGCGATCGCCTCGTCGATCTCCTTGTAGCGATGCAGGTTGACGACGGGGCCGAATGCTTCGCGGCAATCGATGGACAGACCGCGATCGACGTCGGCGAGCACGGTCGGATCGACCAGACGGCCGCGGCGTTCGCCGCCGGCCAGGATGCGCGCGCCATGTTGCTTCGCTTCGCGGATCCACTGCTCGATGCGCGCGGCGTTCTCGTCGTCGATCATCGGACCGACGTCGGTGATCTCCTCCATCGGATCGCCGATCACGAGCTTGCCCGTCGCGTGGACGAAGCGTTCGCTGAAGGCCTTGTAGAGCGACTCGTGGACCAGCACGCGCTGCACCGAGATGCAGACTTGGCCGGCGTACGTGAACGCACCGGTCACGCACGCGCGAACGGCCAGATCGAGGTCCGCGTCCTTGTGCACGATCGCCGCGGCGTTCCCGCCGAGTTCGAGCACGACGGCCTTCTTGCCGGCCTTCGCCTTCAACGCGAAGCCGACCTCGGGACTCCCCGTGAACGAAAGCAGTTTGAACGTGTCGTCCTGGACCATCAGGTCGCCGACGTGTCGCGAGCACGGGATCACCGAGAGTCCACCCGGCGGCAGACCGGCTTCTTCCAGGGCCTTCGCCAGCATCAAAGCCGCGCGCGGCGTGCGCGACGCGGGTTTCAGCACGATCGAGCAGCCGGCCGCCAGCGCCGGCGCCACTTTGTGCGCCACCAGATTCAGCGGGTAGTTGAACGGGGCGATGCCGAGCACGGGACCGATCGGGAAGCGTCGGACGACTCCGAACCGGCCCTCCGTACCGCGGCGCACGTCGAGCGGGATCGTCTCGCCGTGGATGCGCGTCGCTTCCTCGGCGGCGGCCGTCATCGTGTGGACGGCGCGATCGACTTCCGTGCGCGACTGGCGGATCGGCTTGCCGTTGTCGCCGGTGATGACGCGCGCGAACTCCTCGCGATGCTGCGCGATCCAGTACGCCGCCTTGCGCAGGATCTCGGCGCGCGCGTAGGCCGAGAGCCGACGCATGACTTCGAACCCGGCGACCGCTGCCGCGGTGGCTTCCACGGCCGTCGTCGAGGCGGCGGCGCTCACGGTCGCGACGCGCTCACCGCTGAACGGATGCACGATGTCGATGGGATCGTCGGTCTCTTCCCAGCGTCCTGCGAGGAACAACTTCTGATGCGGAACGGTGTGCGGCATGTGCCAGCCCTCGACCTGGGACAACGGGGGCACGAGCCTAGCAGCCTGCCGAAGAAGTCCGCCGGCATTCGGCCGGCTGCGAGCATGCGCCGGAAACGCTCGGGGCCATTCGCCGTTCAGTCGGTCACGCGAACGGCGGCGACCAGTGCGTCGTCGATCGAGCGCTGCGGCACGACACCGAGTTCGTCGCGCATGCGCGTCGTCGCGTAGGTGCGTTCGACGCGTGCGTACTCGATCAGCGCGGACGGAACGGGAAGTGGCGCTCCCGCGCGCTCGGCGTGGCCATTGCGGACGCGAGCTTCCTCGATCGTCATGCAGTCGAAGGCGGGAGCCACCCCGAGTGCGCGCGCGACGGTCTCGACGTGGTCGCGCAACGCTCGCGGTTCACCGCTCGCGAGGTTCACCGCACCGCAGACCGTGGGCCGATCGCACGCTGCGGCCACGACCGCCCGCGCGGCATCCACCACGTCGACGAGGTCGAGCGGACGCACTCCCCCGTCGGGAAGGGGCACCACCGGGAGTCGGACCAGCTGCGCGATCCCGTGGGCGAAATGCCCGGCGCCGGGACCGAGGATCGGACAGGGCCGCAGCACGCACGTCGTGAACTGCCCCTCGTCGTGGGCGCGTCGGACCATGTCCTCGGCAGCGCCCTTCGATCGCGCGTAAGCGCTGCGCGCGGCCTGCACGGTCTGCTCCGGGATCGTGCGGTGCGGGTCGTCGCCGTACACGGCGACGCTGGAGACGTAGACGAATCGCCGCGCCGCACCGACGAATGCCGCATCGAGCAGATGACGCGTCGCGTCGACGTTCACGGCGTCCATGGCGTTGGCGTCGTGGTGCATCACGCCGGCCGCATGCACGATCACGTCGGCCGCGCGCGCCGCTTTCTCCCACGGTTCGTGCTCGCGCAGGTCCCCTTCGATCACGTCGAGGCCGGCCATGCGCGAACCGCGCGTCCTCGTCAGCAAGGTGACGCGGACGTCGCTGCGCGCCACGAGCAGCGGCACGAATGCTCGGCCGAGCAGCCCCGAACCTCCGGTGACGAAGACGCGGACGGTCATCACGGATGCCCCAAATAGAACGAGCGGCACAGCCGACAGGCGGGCCTCGGCGTCGCTCGGAAGTGCGATTCGCGCAGCGCCTGCATCGCGCTTCCGTTCCACAGCTCGAGGAACGAGCTCCGGTGGATGTTCCCGAGCGGAATGCGATCCCGGATGCAGGGCAATACCGTGCCGTCGTGTTCGATCACGGTTTGCATCGCGGTCGAAATGCAGAACTCCGGAGCGAACTGCGCGACCAGTTCGGCCGAGTCTTGCAGCAGGTCGAACCGGCTCGCCTCGCGGGCGTGGTTCCGCGGATCGCCCCACAGTTCCGGCACGTTGGTCTCGACGTGGACACCGACCTCGATCGCCGTCTCCAACGCGCGAGCGAACGCGTCGCGCCGGCGGACCGGATCGTTCGCACCGTCGGGATCGAGGGCACCCTTACGCGCCGTGTGCGGATAGAGGTTCTGCACGATGACGCGCGTCACTCCGAGGTCGGCGACGAATCGCACGTACTCATGCAGGCGATCCAGCATCCCGAACATCGGCACGATGCACGCGAGCACATGGGTGCCGTGGGCACGGCCGATCGCCGCCGTGTCGCGCAAGTTGCGGACCACCGTGGCGAAGTCCGCGCCCGGGATGACGCGCTCGAACACGTTCGCTTCGTGCGCATGCAGCGAGAACTGCACTCGCGCGGTCACGTCGGCCACGGGCTCGAACCACTCCCGCGTGAACAGGATCCCGTTGGTGATGAAGTTCAGCCACTGACCGTGCTTGCGGCACAGTTGCGCCGCTTGCGCGATCGGCGCCAACGTCGGTTCGCCACCGACCAACGGCATGATTTCGAATGCACCGTGACCGATCTCTTCGATCAGTCGCTCGAACACGTCCTGCCCGAGGTCCTTCGTCCCCGCCCTCCGGATGTCGCAGTGCGCACACTTCACGTTGCAGCGGCGGTTGAACTCGAACAGCACGCGGACCGGAACGCTGTTCCAGATCGAGCGTCGCAGGAACAGGTCGTCGGCCATCGCGCGCAGGTTCGCGTGTTGCGACGGCCGCAACAGGCGGTCGGACGCGATGGTCGCGTCGAGCAGCGCGTCACCGGGTTCACGGAGGTGCGGCGGCCGCGGTAGGAACCACGGCACGTGTCCATCCGCATCCGATGCACGCCCAGGCAAGCGCGCACCGTGGACGAGCGAGTCCACAGGCTCGAGCATCGAGGAGCTCCGGCAGCTCTACGGATCCCCCCCGGGACCCGCGACCCCCGCAGTCGAGGTCGGTGCGCCACGATACCCCGCCGACCCCCTCGATCCGTCGCGCCGGACCGAATCAGGCTGTCGTTGCCCCCAACTCCGCAGGGGGCGGGCGGATCGAGCTCAAATCCCGCGCAGGGCTTCGAACAACCGCCGCCATCGCGCCGACTCGTAGGTGTCCTCGCGGCGGGACGCGATCGTGACGAGGTTCGCCGCCATGCGCGTGAGCATCACGCGGTCCGAGACCGGCGCCAAGTAGTTCATGTCGGCGCCGACCCCGAGTTGGACGAGGAAGCGCACGCAGTCGGAACGCGTCAGCGTGCGACCGTGCCCGAACGCGTCGATGAACAGATTGCCCTCGGGCCCGCACTGCAACAGGAAGTGACTCGGCATCGCGATCGGGGACAGGCTCAATCCGAGTCGGCGTCCGACCAACAGGTAGACGGCGGACAACGAGATCGGAATCCCCGTGCGGCGCACGAGCACGCGGTGCAAGAACGAGTTGTCGGGGTCGTAGTAGTCCTCGTCGTTACCGCGGAAGCGTTCCTCTTCGGCGAAGAACGCACACAGCAGCGCGGCCAGCGCGCCCGGCGTGTTGGCATCGGGCAACCGCGGGGACAAGCGGGCCGCCAACGCGTCGAGACCCGCGCGGATCGCGGCGCCGTCCGCCCGCGGGTCGTGACAACGCGCGAGCAGGATCGCGCCGGTCTCCAGATCGATGTCGGCTTGCTTGTCGGACGTGAGTCCGAGCAGTTCGGTCTCCGCGGGCATCGCTTCGATGCGGCGCAGGATCTGCAGCAGTGCCGTTCGCTGAGGCCCACCACCGTCCGCGAGTTCGCGCAGGGTCGCGGCCACTGCATCGCCGAGTTCGATCAAGCGGTCGCGGCACTTGGCGACGACGTCCGGATTGCGATCGTCGAGCAACGACACCAACGCACGCACCTGGGCTGTGGACGGAACCTGACTGGAGCTCACGGCGACTCCCGATCGAGGTCGAGATCATTGGCCGCGCGGAACTCGACGTCGCGCGAGAACACGGCCGCTAGATGCGTCGCGAGCATCGTCTCGATGACGGAGTTCGCGGGCAACTGCTGGACGATCCGATGCAACGAGTCCATGACCGCGGCGTCGAGTCCGCAGGGCTTGAAGGTGCGATAGGCGGCCAGGTCGGCGCGCACGTTCAACGCGAAGCCGTGATAGGTCACCCACCGGCGCACGGCGATGCCGACCGAGCACACCTTCTTCGGACCGATCCAGACACCGGTGTGCGGCGGATTGCGTGACGGCGAAACGCCGAGCTCACGCAACGTCTCGATCACGCCCTCCTCCACCGCGCGCAACACGCGGTGCAAGTCGCGCTCCTTGCCCTCGAGCTTCACGATCACGTAGCCGACGATCTGCCCCGGTCCGTGCCACGTCGCCTCGCCGCCGCGCTCGACTTCGACCACGGGATACGGCACGCCCGTCGCCGCACCCACGTCCGCGCCGCGCCCGACCGTGACGACGTCGTCGTGCTCGAGCAGCAGCAACGTATCGCCGATGCGATCGGCGGCTCGACGCTCGACCAACTCGAGCTGCAGCGCGCGCGCGGCCGCGTACCCGACGCGGCCGAGTCGAACCGTCACGAGAGGTCCGGCGGTGTGTGTCACCGCTTGGGTTGGAACATGTGGATCGCGTGACCCATCGCCGCTTCGGCCGCTTCCATGATCGTCTCGGGCAGCGTGGGATGCGCGTGGATCGTCAGCGCGAGGTCTTCGAGGGTCGCACCCATCTCGATCGCGAGCCCACCTTCCGCGATGATCTCCGACGCTTCGGGTCCGACGATGTGGACGCCGAGCACGACGCCGGTCTTCTTGTCGGCGACGACCTTCGTGAAGCCCTCGGCCTCGCCGAGCGAGAGCGCGCGTCCCGACGCCCCCATCGGGAACTTGCCGACGGCGACTTCGATGCCCTTCGCCGCACAATCGTCCTCGGTCATGCCGACCGAGCCGATCTCGGGATCGGTGAACACGACGGCGGGGACGCATTTCCAGTCGCGGTAGCGCTTCTTGCCGGCGATGACTTCGGCGACCACGATGCCTTCGTAGCTCGCCTTGTGCGCGAGCATCGGTTGGCCGGCGACGTCTCCGATCGCGTAGATCCCCTTCACGGACGTCTTCATCTGATCGTCGGTGACGACGAAGCCCTTGGCGTCGATCTGCACACCGATGGTCTCGAGTCCGAGATTCGCCGAGTTCGGGCGTCGGCCGATCGTGGCCAGCACGACGTCGCAATCGATCGTCGACTTCACGCCGCTCTTGCCTTCGACGTGGACGACGCTGCCGTTCGCCTTCTTCTCCAGGCCGACCGCCTTCGTCTCCAGCATCACGTTGACGTTGCGCTTCTTCAGCTTGGTGTGGACGACGCGCGCGCAGTCCTTCTCGATGCCGGTCAGGATCGTCGGCATCAACTCGACCACCGTGACCTCGGATCCGAGCTTGCGCCACATCGTCCCGATCTCGAGGCCGATGTAGCCGCCGCCGAGCACGACGACGCGCTTCGGCAACGTCTTGCATGCGAGTGCTTCGGTCGAGCCCATGACGTGCTTGCCGTCGATCTCGAAGCCCTTCAGTTGGATCGGCGACGAACCGGTCGCGATCACGCACTCCTCGAACACGAGCGTGTCCGTGCCGGCGCTCGACTTGACCTCGAGCGAGTTCGCCGACTTGAACGTCGCCGTCCCCATGACCGACTCGATCTTGTGCGCTTTGAACAATTGCCCGATGCCGCCGGTCAGCTTCGAGACCACGCCGGCTTTCCAATCGACCAACTTGCCGAGATCGACGCGCGCGCCGGTCACTTCGATGCCCATCTCCGCGGCGTGTTGGATGCGGTCGTACACCGACGAACCGTGGATCATCGCCTTCGACGGGATGCAGCCGACGTTGAGGCAGACACCGCCGATGAACTCGCGCTCGACCACGGTGACCTTGCGGCCGAGCTGGGCGGCGCGGATCGCCGCGACGTAACCACCGGGACCGGCGCCGAGGACGAGAGTCTGCACGTTGCGAGTGGCCATGAGCTTCCTTCTGTCGGTGTGCTTGCGCGATTGCTTGGACGAGACGGTCGTGCGCGCACGCGGACGGGCCGGCGTTCAGCCGCCGAGGTCGTCCAGCGTGCGACGCAGTTGTTCCTTCAAGTGAGCGGGAACCGTCGCGTAGACGTCGTCGACGATCGTCGCTGTAGGGACGGCCGGCGCCGCTTCAGCGGCCTTGATCGCTTGCGAGATCGCGGCTTGGTGCTGCCCGTCGAGTTCGTCCTCGAGCGCTTGGTTCCACAACTTGCGCGACTCGAGGTAGCGGCGGAAGCGGACGATCGGGTCTTTCGCTTCCCACTCCTTCACGCACGACTCGTCGCGATAGCGCGTCGGGTCGTCCGACGACGAGTGCCCGAGCACACGGAACGTCAGCAGCTCGAGGAACGTCGGTCCGCCGCCGGCGCGCGCCTTGTCGACCGCGCGTTTCGTCGCGCTGTAGACCGCGAGCACGTCGTTACCGTCGACGCGGACGCCTTCCATGCCGTACGCGACCGCCTTCACGGCGATCGTGCTCGACACGGTCTGCTTCTCGATCGGCACCGAGATCGCCCACTGGTTGTTCTGGCAGATGAACACGACCGGCGCCTTCGACACCGCGCCGAAGTTCATCGCGACGTGGAAGTCCGACGACGACGTCGCGCCATCGCCCATGTAGCCAGCCGCGACGACGTCGTCGCCGCGCGTCTTCGCGCCGAGCGCGACGCCGACCGCGTGCGGGATCTGCGTGCCGATCACGCTCGACATCGCGACGTAGTTGCCCTCTTTGAACGAGTAGTGGCACGGCATCTGCCGGCCCTTCACTCGGTCGAGGGCGTTGCCGATCGTCTGCGCCACGAGTTCGGTCAGCGAGAAACCGCGGTACAGCGCGCAGCCACCTTCGCGCAACGCCGGCAAGATCCAGTCACGGTCCTCGAACGCCGCGCACGAAGCGATCGTCGCGCCTTCTTGGCCGCGCGTCGGACCCCAGAACCCGATGCGACCCTGACGCTGCAGGATCAACATGCGCCCGTCGAGCGCTCGGATCAGCGTCATCGCGCGGTACATGCGCAGCATCAACTCGGGCGCGAGCTTCGGATCGCGGCCCGGCAATGCCGTGCCGTCGGCTCGCAACACCGACCACGGCGCGTCGTCCGTGCGCGGCGCGCCACGTGGCACGAGGACGTTCTTCGACGGCTTCGACATCGCCCGCTTCGAGGCCACGGCCGGCGCGGACTTGGACTTGGTCGCCGCCGCGACTTTCGCGGACGGCGATTTCGGCCGGCGCACAGCGGCCGCTTTGGCCTTGGGCTTCGGTTTGGCCTTCGACTTCACGGTTGCCACGCAGCCATCACTCCAGCAGCAGCAGGCGCGGGTCCTGCAGCAACGCGACCACCCGGTTCATGAAGCGCGCACCGTCGGCGCCGTCGACGACGCGATGGTCGATCGAGATCGACAGCAGCATCACGTCGCCGATCACGATCTGGTCGTTCTTCACGATCGGGCGCTTGGCGATCTTGTGGATGCCCAGGATCGCGACTTCGGGGAAGTTGATGACCGGCGTCGCGAACAAGCCGCCGATGTTGCCGGCGTTCGTGATCGTGAACGTGCCACCGCGCAGGTCGTCGAGCGCGAGCTTGCCTTCGCGTGCGGCCGTCGCGACGCGATCGATCTCGCGCGCCAAGTCGAGGATCGAGCGCTGATCGACGGCCTTCACGACCGGTACGACCAGTCCGTCCTCGGTGTCGACCGCGATGCCGAAGTTGTAGGTGTTGCGCACGACGATCTCGCCGCGCTCTTCGTCGAGCGACGAGTTCAGCATCGGGAAGTCGCGCAAGCCCGCCACGATCGCCTTCAGGATGAACGGCAGATACGTGAGCTTCACACCGCGCGCCGCCGCGCTCTCCTTCGCCTGCGTGCGGAACTTGACGAGATCGGTGACCTCGACTTCCTCGACGTAGGTGAAGTGCGCCGCGGTGCGCTTCGACAGCGCCATGTGCTCGGCGATCTTCTTGCGCAGACCGCGCAACGGAATGCGGGTCTCGGTGCCGGGCTGCCCGATCGGCAACGGCGGCGCCTTCGGAGCCGGCGGCGGCGTGCGGTGAGCGGCCGCGGCAGCGGGTGCCGGCGCAGCGGTCGGCGTAGCCGCACGCGGAGCGGGCGCTGCGCCCGGCGTGGCGCGCTGGACGTCTTCGCGCTGGACGCGACCACGCGGACCCGTGCCGGGGACCGTGCGCAGGTCGACACCCAACTCACGAGCGAGCTTGCGCGTCGCGGGCGCCGCGAGGATCGGACCGTCGTGGACGATCGGGGCCGGCGCAGCGACGGCGACCGGAGTGGCGACAGCCGGAGCCGGAGCACTCGGTGCAGGGCGAGCCGGCGCGGTCGGTGCAGCCGGAGCGGGCGCCGCGGCGGCCGCGGGCGCTGCGGTCTGGCCATTGCCGGCGCCCGCGCCACCCTGGTCGATCTCGATGATCGTCGCGCCGACGAGGACCGTGGCGCCCTCCGCTGCGTTCAGCTTCGCGACGCGACCGGTGAACGGCGAAGTGATCTCGACCGTCGCTTTGTCGGTCATGACCTCGGCGATCGGTTGGTCTTCCTTGACCGAGTCGCCTTCCTTCACGAGCCAGCGGACGATCTCGCCTTCGTGGATGCCTTCGCCGATGTCGGGGAGCTTGAATTCCTTGATCACGATGAACCCTCGTGCGTTGTGTGTGGAACCGACGTTTCGCGATCGCGCGTCAGAAGTTCACGGCGCGTTCGACGGCCGCGAGCACGCGCTTGGCGTCGGGCATGTAGACGTGTTCGAGCGAATACGGGAACGGCGTGTCGAAACCCGCGACGCGCAGGATCGGGGCTTGCAGGTACTCGATCGCCTTCTCGGCGACGATCGCCGAGATCTCGCCGCCGAACGAGCAGAAGCGCGGAGCTTCCTGGACGACCACCAAGCGACCGGTCTTCGCGACCGACGTCAGGATCGCTTCCTCGTCCAACGGCAACAGCGTGCGCAGATCGACGATCTCGACGTCCATGCCCTTCGCGGCCGCGTCTTCGGCGGCCTTCTCGCAGATCGAGACCATGGCGCCGAACGTGACGATGGTGACGTCCTTGCCGGCGCGCGCGATGCGAGCCTTGCCGAGCGGCACTTCGTACACGCCCTCCGGCACGTCCTGCTTGGTCGAGCGGTAGATGCGCTTCGGCTCGAGGAACAGCACGGGATCCTCGTCGCGGATCGAGCTGATCAACAGTCCCTTGGCGTCGTACGGCGTCGACGGCACCACGACCTTCAAGCCCGGCGTGTGGCAGAAGTACGCCTCGGGCGACTGCGAGTGGTAATGCCCGCCGCGGATGCCGCCTCCGTACGGCGTGCGGATCACCATCGGACAGGTGAACTCGCCGCCGGAGCGGTAGCGCATCTTCGCGGCTTCCGAGACGATCTGGTCGAACGCCGGGAAGATGAAGTCGGCGAACTGGATCTCCGGCACCGGTCGCATGCCGTAGAGCGCCATGCCGATCGCGACGCCGATGATCCCGGATTCGGCGAGCGGCGTGTCGAAGCAGCGCTCTTCGCCGTACTGCTTGGTCAGGCCTTCGGTGGCGCGGAACACGCCGCCGTTGATGCCGACGTCTTCACCGAAGACGACCACGCGGTCGTCGTCTTGCATGATGTCCTTCAGACCAGAGTTCACGGCCTGGAGCAGGGTCATCGTGGTCATCGCGAGGATCCGTTTCTTGACTGGCGTATGCGGTCACGTGCTTGGCGGGGAGAGGAACGAGGAGCGACGGCGAGCGTCAGAGCGGGAACGCGGCGTTCTTGTCGATCTCGGCGCCGCCCTGCGCCTTTTCGAGCGCGAGCAGGCGCTCCTGCTGTTCGACGAGGTGCGGCGGCATGGTCGCGTAGACGTCCGTGAACAGCGTCGACGACGCCGGCAGCGGCACCGTCTCGGCGTGCTTCACGGCGGCGTTGACTTCGTCGATCGCCGATTCGACGACCTCCTTCTCGAACGCCTCGGTCCACATCCCCGCGCTCTTCATGAACTTCTTCAGCCGTTCGATCGGGTCTTTCTTCTGCCAGGTCTCGAGCTGCTCGTTCGGGCGGTAACGCGACGGGTCGTCGGACGACGAGTGCGGACCGATGCGGAACGTCAGTGCTTCGATCAGCGTCGGGCCTTCACCGGCCAGCGCGCGTGCGCGCGCCTCGCTCGTCGCCTGCCAGACCGCGAGGACGTCGTTGCCGTCGACGCGCACGCCCGGCATGCCGTAGGCCTTCGCTTTGACCGCGATCGTGTCCGACGCGGTCTGTTGGCCGAGCGGACACGAGATCGCCCACTGGTTGTTCGAGCACAGGAAGATCGTCGGCGCCTTGTAGACCGCCGCGAAGTTCAGGCCGGTGTGGAAGTCGTTCGACGAGGTCGCGCCGTCGCCGAAGTACGTGATCGAGATCGCCTTCTCCTTGCGGATGCGCTGCGCCATCGCCGTTCCGACGGCTTGGACGATCTGCGTTCCGATCGGGGACGAGACCGACACGTAGCGTTGCTTGCGGAACGCGTAGTGGACCGGCATCTGGCGGCCCTTCGTGACGTCCTCGGCATTGCCGTAGAGCTGGTGGATCATCGCCTGGATGCTGACGCCGACCGCGAGCGCGGCGCCCGGCTCGCGATACGACGGGTAGCACCAGTCCTTGTCCGACAGCGCGAACGCGGATCCGACTGCGCACGCTTCCTGGCCGATCGACGGTACGTAGAAGCCGATGCGGCCCTGGCGCTGCAACTTCATCGCACGGTCGTCGAGCTGACGGGTCTGGACCATCAGCCGGTACATGCGCTGCACCTTGGCTCGGTCGAGGCCCTTCGGCAGGGCGATCTTCGCGCTCTTGCCCTTCGCCGACTTCGGCTCGAGGACGCTCAGCAGATCTTCAGCCATCGGGGTCATCGGACGACGATCTCCGCTTCAGTGCCGGCAGCGCGGCCTTCGCCGCGCAGCATGCTCTCGATGAAGTGCTCGGCCGCCTTGTAGCTCGACCGCACCAGCGGTCCGGACGCCACGTAACGGAATCCCAACTCGGACCCGAGATCGCGCCAACGCGTGAACGCGTCGGGCTCGACGAACTCGGCGACCGGAAGATGCAGGGGCGACGGCCGCAAGTATTGGCCGATCGTGAGGAAGTCGACGTTCGCTGCGCGCAGGTCCCGCATCGCGGCGATCAACTCGGCCTCGGTCTCGCCGAGACCCACCATCAATGACGACTTCGTCAGTCGGTGCGGCGCGATGCGCTTGACGCGTGCCAGCACGTCGAGCGACGTGCGGTACGACGCGCGCCGATCGCGTGCGACGGGAGACAAGCGCTCGACCACTTCGAGGTTGTGGGCGAACACGTCGGGCTCGCTGGAGAGCAGCGTCCGCAACGCGTCGTCCTTGCCCTGGAAATCGCCGGTCAACACTTCGATCAGGACCTTGGGGTCGTGCGTGCGGATCGCTCGCACCGATGCCGCGTAGTGCGCGGCTCCGCCATCGGCGAGATCGTCGCGGTCGACGGTCGTCAGCACGACGTAGCGCAACTTCAGTGCGCCGACGGCCGCAGCGATCTTCTCGGGTTCGCCGTCGTCGACGATGCCCTTCGGGTTGCCGGTCTTGACGGCGCAGAACGCGCAGGCGCGCGTGCACGTGTCGCCGAGCAACATGAAGGTGGCCGTGCCCCCGCGCCAGCATTCCCCGAGGTTCGGGCAGCGTGCTTCTTCGCAGACGGTGTGGAGCCCGCGCTCGCGCAGCGTCTCCTTGATGCGCACGTAGTTCTCGCCGCCCGGGGCCTGGACGCGGATCCAGGCCGGCTTCTTGCCTTGCGGACGGTCGAGGTTGGCGCGACTTCGCACCACGGCGCTCCGGGTGAAGGACAGGATCGGGGATCTAACCAGATCGCCCGCGTCGACTCCACCGGCAAGGTATCCCCGCGAGCGAGCACGATTTGTCGCAGGCACCCGTCGGACAACGAAACAGGCGGCGGGGACGAGCCCCACCGCCTGTGTTCTCGCGGGCCGTGGATTCCGGCCCCGGACGATCTCAGTTCTTCGCGACCGCGTCCTTGCGCTTCAGGTCGAGGAGCTTCTTCTCCTCGTTGACGAGCGCCGTCGACTCGGTTTCGAGCTTCTCGCGACGTTCCGCGATCTCACGCTTGGCGGAGGTCGAGGTATCGCGCTCGGCTTTCTGATCGAGCGCCTTCTTCAGGCCTTCCAGCTTGTCGATGCCCGTGAGCACCTTCTGGTAGTCCTTGACCCAGCGGTCGAACGAGAAGGCGAACTCGTCGTGGAGCGCGCGCTTCATCAGATCCGACAGCTTGGTCGGGGAGACATTGCCCTCGATCTTGCCGATCAACTCGCCTTGCGACGAGAAGACCATGAAGCGCGGTCGGGCCGGCCCCTCGAAGAACTTCCAATACGGATGGCCTTGCGTCATCTCGTCGGCGTTCGTCTTCACCGCGGTGAAGAGCTTGGCCGACAGCGCGACGCGCTCGTCCTTCAAGGTCGTCGTTTCGATGTTGTCCTTGTCCGTCTTCGATTCCGTGCGAGCGGACTCGAGGTAGACGAGGATCGGACGCTCGAACTGACGCAAGGAAGGTTCCAACACCCCTCGCACGTTGGACATGTCCGTGACTTCGGTTGCACCCTTCCCGGTGGTGACCGTCGGACTCGCGAGCTTTCCCCACTCGATCGTGAGCTTCGCCAAACTGGCGGAGCTGCGGCCTCCGCCGCCTCAGCCTGCGTTCGCGCCCGGCACCAGCGTGGCCACGCTGGCGACGGCGATCGCGAGCGAAGCGAAGAAGAACTTCGACATGCTCATCGCGATGACCTCCATGAAATTGAGACGAATCGAACTCGCGCCCGCACCGAACCCGAACGGCGCCGTTCGGTTCACGTCGGTCGGAACGCGCTTGCCCACGATATCGGCTCGACGCGCTGCGACGTCGCATCATTCTTAGGACAACCCCGCCCGTGCGGGGGGTGTCGCGCCGCGCGACGGTTCCCCGGCGGCGACCGGGGACGGCGCTATTTGCTCTCGTCGCGCTCGGATTCCTCGGATTCGGTCGCGTCGCCGCCCGTCGCGCCGCCCTTGCCTCCGCCGATGTAACCGTTGGCGGCAGCGTCCGCGGCGAGTTCCGGACTCAACTCCGCGCCGGTCAGCACCTTTGGCAGCACCTTCGGCGGCTTGATCGTCGCGCGGAAGCGCTCGAGGTGTTGGCGCAGAGTCGCGGTTCGATCCGGGCGCTCATATGCGAGGTTCCGCGTCTCGCCCGCGTCGGCGCGGAGGTCGTACAGCTCGACGTCGAGTTCGTAGTCGCGCAACTGGGACAGGGCGAGCTCGAAGCGCTTGCCCGGCCGCAAGACCGTTCCGGTCGCGCACAACGCGAGCGGCGAACGGCGCGTCTTGTTGTCGACGAACTTCTCACCGACGGTGCGGATCGCGAACGCGAGCCTCTGCATGTGGTAGCCGGACGACAACATCGTCCAGCGATCGTTCGACGTCGGGTTCGCGGGCGCGAGCAGCGCGTGGAACGACGGTTCTTGGACCGGGACCCCGGCGTGGTCGACTCCGACGAGGTCGAGCAACGTCGGCATCAGACCGACCAGTGACACGACGTCGCCGCGGCGAGTCCCGGCCGCGACGCCGGGCGCACGGACGATCAATGGAACGTGCACCTGGCCCTCGTACGCCGTGATGCCGTGGTTGAACCACGCGTGATGTTCGAGCATCGATTCGCCGTGGTCCGCCACGACGACGATCGCCGTGTCGTCTTTCGCACCGAGCGCATCGAGCGCATCGATGAACTCGCCGACGATGCGATCGGCGTGCATGATCTCGGCGTCGTAGCGCGCGACGTAGCCCTTGCCGTTGCCCTTCTCCTGATCGTGCCAAACGTGCGCGACGATGCCGTCCAGATAGGACACCGTGTTGCGGCGGAGGTCGGTGTCCGGCGTCGCCGTGTACAGCGGATCGCCGCGCAATGGCTTCAGGTCCTCGGGTCGCGGCGTATACGGCGAATGCGGCTCGACGATATGGACGTACGCGAGGTGACGCTTGCCGTCGGCGCGCAGTTCGCGGATCCGCTCCAACGCGGCCGTCGTCACGAGCTTGCCGTCCGCTCCTTCCGCGCTGCGGTTCGCGTTCGGCACGAACGTCAGAGCATCGAAACCCTGATCGAACTCGAAGTCCTTCGTGATCATCGCGTTCGCGGACCAGCCGACGTTGACGAACCCTGCGTCCTTCGTGCACTCCGCCAGCGTGCGGAACTCCGGCAGCAGCCTGGTCATCGTCTTGACGATGCCGGTCGAACGCGGGAACAGTCCGGTGAACAGCGACGCGACTGCGGGTGTCGTCTGCGGCTTCGGCGACATGCACTGCTCGAACAGCACGCCGGTGGACGCGAACGCATCGAGCCGCGGCGACGTGTTGCGCGCGTAGCCGTAGCACGACAGGTGATCCGCACGCAGCGTGTCGATCAGCACCACGACGAGGTTCTTCGCGACCGGCAGATCCGCGCGCGGCGCGCTCGGCAACGGCACGAGCGGCGTGGATTCGCGCGAGTCGCCGATCGCCGGCGCCCGCGCGAGGACGGCGGCCCCGACGGCTGCGATCAGCGTGCCGATCAGAACGCACCACGCGGTGGCGTCGTGTTGGAGACGCGCGCGGGCCGGCGGACGCAACCACATCCACGCCGCGACGAGCCCGCCGAGACCGAACGCGGCCGCACAGAACCAGCCGAGTTCCGGGCCGCGGACGTCCTCGAGCTTGCGCAAGGCCTCGACGCCGAGCGCGATTCCGGGCAACGCCGGCGCCAGCACGCGGACCAGTCGTTCCGCGACCAGGTCGACGACGGCGCAGAACAGGCCGCAGACGAACGCGGTCGCACCGGCCGCGAGTACGACGGCGATCCAGTACCGCGTGAACACGTCGTCCGGGAGTGCTCGCGTCGCCGCGTTGTCGATGCGGACCGTGAGCAGCGCCTCGAGGCCATGCAGCGCGAGCGCGAGCGGCAACGCCCGCGCGATGCACGTCCCGACCCGAAGGACGACATGGATCGATCGACTTCGCGACATCACGCCGGCATCCGACAAGTCCGACCTCCACCAAGTGTCGAGCCGCACAGATTAGCGGCAGGACGCGCGGTCGGTATGGTGCGCGTCATGACTGCGCTCCGGATCCTGCACGTGTTGTCGCACGGCGAAGTCACGCGAGGCGGGGCTTTCCAAGCCCTGTGGCTCGCGCGCGCCCAACGCGAAACGGGCCACGACGTCTGCGTCGTCGTCAACGCGGCCCGCGACGCAAAGCCGCACGTGAGCTTCGAACCGTTCCTCGCCGCCGGCCTCGCACCCGAACCGTTCGCGATGGGCAAGGCCACCGAGCTGCTGCGGTTCCGGCGGTTCCTGCGCGCGCTGCGGCCCGACGTGATCCACGCGCATCGAGACACGGCGCTGCTGTTCACGTGGTTCGCGTCGACCGGCATGGACCTCCCGGCGTTCGTGTCCCAGCGCGGCACGACGCACGCGTTCACGAGTCCGCTCGTACGCATGGTCCATCGATCCCCGCGCGTGCATCGGATCGTCGCGGTGGCGCAGGCCGTGAAGGACGCGCTGATCGACTTCGGCGTCGACGCGCGCAAGATCGAAGTCGTCTACGGCTCGTTCGACGTCGAACGGTTCACGCCGACGGCCGGTGACCGCGAGCGCGTGCGCACCGAACTCGGACTCGACGCAGCGACGGCGCTCGTCGTCCAAGTCGGACACCTGAACCGCAAGAAGGCACCACGCACGTTCGTGCGCACGATCCACGCGCTGACCAAACTCGAGCCCGACGTCGTCGGTGTGCTGGTCGGCAAGGGCAAGCTGCGCAAGCGCTGCGAAGAGCTCGCGGCCGAGCTCGGACTCGGCGATCGCTTGCGCCTGCTCGGTTTCCGGCGCGACGTCCAAGACCTCTACGCAGCGGCCGACGTCGTCGTGAACTCGTCGACCGATTCGGAAGGCTTGACCGGCGTGCTCCGTGAAGCCCTCGCGATGGGACGACCCGTGGTCGCGACCGCGGTCGACGGCAATCCCGAACTCGTGCGTCCGGGCGTGACCGGCTTGCTGGTCCCGCCGCGCGATCCCGGTGCGATGGCAGACGCGATCGCGCAGCTCGTTCAGGATCGCGATCGAGCGGCGACGATGGCGCGCGCGGGTCGCGAGCTCGTGCTGTCGTTGATGCATCCCGACGTGCGCGTCGCGCACACCGAAGCCGTCTATCGTTCCGTGCTGGACGTGCGCGCGCGTTGACCGCCGACTCGGTGGCGGTCGCTCATCGCAGCGCCTCGCCGGTCCAACGGAGTTCGCGCTCGATCAATTGCGCCAGCGTCGTGGCGCCGAGTTCCGCGCGCTCGTCGGCCGGAACGACGTCGAACGTATAGGTCTCGACCTCGAGCGTCGTGCGGATGCCCGCGCGAGCGACCGCGGCCAGCAACGCCTCCGTCTCACGCCGCGTCGTCGTCATGCCGCCACGTGGCGCGGCGAACACGGGCACGTGGAAATGCGATCGCACGCGCGAGGCGGCGCGTGGAACGTCGCCCGCATCCCATGCCGCGAAGAACACCTCGAGGTCCGGGAACATGCGCATCGTGCCGTCCGCCGCGCGCACGCTGGTCTGGTGGAAGTAGCGCGGCTCGATGAATCCGCGCAACCGCTCGAGTCCGGCCGCGTTGCTGCCAGGCGCCTCGACTTCGAGGGCCGACGTCACCTGGATCTTGCCGAGCGTGATTCCACGGTCGAGCAGGCGCGCGAGCGCGGCCGCGGCGTCGGTACCGGCCACCGCTTCGTGACACGCGTCGAGGCAGACACCGAGGACCGCGCGCAGAGGATCGTCGCGATCGGGTAACAGCCGTTCGATCCACGCGATCGCATCGTCGACGGTCTGGAGTTCACCGCAAGGTTCGGGCTCGAGCGCGAGCACGATGCGGCGACCGCTCACACGCTCGAGTTCGACCAGCCCTTCGGCGGCCGCGCGCACGTTCGACAACGCGGCGAAGCGCGCCGTCTGGCTCAACGCACTCGCCAATCCGATCGGTACGGTCGAGATCGAGCCGACCACGCCGAGCGGCAACAGCTCGGCCAGCACGGCCGCACAGTCGAGCGTGTACGAGACTCGGGCGCGATCGTCCCAGGCCGGCGCGAACACGCGCTCCTTGACGCGCGCGTCGTGGAACCCGCGGTACGGAAAAGCGTTCAGCGTCAGCGCGAACAGCCCATTGCGAGCGAGCGCGCGGCGGACCTCCATGAGCGCCCGCGGATCGTGACGCAACTCGTTCGCGAGCGGCGCCGGCAACCACATGCCGGCCCCCATCGCGCGCTCGGCGTTCACCGCACGCGCCACCGGTCCAGTGATCGTGTCGAGCGCATGCACGAGCGCCTCGACCGACTCGGTCGCGTGGACGTTCATGCTGTACGTGAGGTGATGCCGTTCGGCGACGTCGTCCTCGCGCTCCATCAGCGTGCTTTCTCGAGCAGGGCGTCGAGCGCGGCCACCGTCGTCACCGGCGCTCGGCACGCCGAACCGACGCAGACGTACGCCGCCGCTGCCCCGTCGATCGGGACCTTCTCGTCGAGACCGGGCAGCGCCGCCGCGACCGGGCCGACGCGCACGACGAACACTCCGGGTCGGAACGTGCGAAGGACGGTCGCCGCAAGGTCGTCCGCGCCGCGCTCCCCGGCGATCACGACCGTCGTCGGCGGCTCGACCAGCAGATCGAGCGCCTGCAGCATGCGTCCGAATCCATGCGGCGTTTGCCGCAGCAACGGCGCGACGCTGGCCACGGTCGCCCACGCGGCGTCGAGCAGCGCGGCATCGCCGGTCAGCGCGTACAAGCGCACGAGGTTCGCGGCCATCGTCGAGTTCCCCGACGGCACCGCGTTGTCGTACGGGTCCTTCGACCGCGCCGGCATTTGCTCCTGGTCGGAGGCAACCAGGTGGTAGCCGCCGGCTGGATCGGCGAAGCGAGCGGTGACGGTGGCGAGCAGACGTCGCGCGGCGTTCAACCAGCGCGGATCGTCCGACACCGCGGCCAAGTCGAGCAGCGCTTCGACGAGGTTGGCGTAGTCCGACAGGAACCCGCCGACGCGCGCCTTGCCGGCGCGGTACGTGCGAAGCAGGCGCAGCTCGCCCGCACCTTCGTAGCCGAACGTGTCGAGCACGAACGTGGCTGCCTCGATCGCCGCGTCGACGTAGCGCACTTCGCCGAGTACCGCGCCGGCCCGCGCGAACGCCGAGATCATGAGCCCGTTCCACTCGACCAGGATCTTGTCGTCCTGGCCCGGGCGCACGCGCTTGGCACGTGCCCGCTCGAGCGCCTGGATCGCCTCGGCGCACGCAGCGCGATCGGCTTCGCTGCCGGTCTGATGCAACACGTTCGTGCCGTGCTCGAAGTTGGCGCCACGATCGAGACCGAACAACCGCGCGGTCTTTTCGGCGTCGGCCTTCCCGAGCACGACGTCGAACTGCGCGCGCGTCCACGCGAAGAACTTGCCCTCCTCGCCCTCGGAGTCGGCGTCCTGCGCGCAGTGGAACGCGCCCTTCGCGTCGCGCATCTCGCGCAAGGCCCACTCGAGCGTCTCGCGCGCGATGCGCGCGAACAGCGGATCGCCGCTGACTTGGTACGCCTCGGCGTAGACCGGCGCGAGCAATGCGTTGTCGTAGAGCATCTTCTCGAAGTGCGGGACCAGCCAATGGTCGTCGGTCGAGTAGCGGTGGAAGCCACCGCCGAGTTGGTCGTAGATGCCGCCGTAGGCCATGGCCCGAAGCGTGTGCGTGACGATCGTGCGCACGCGCGCCGCCGGCCTGCGGGCTTCCAGGCGCAGCAACAACGCGAGGTCCATCGCGTGCGGGAATTTGGGCGCACTGCCGAAGCCGCCGTCGACGGCATCGAACGATGCGTCGAGCGCCGCGACCGCGCCATCGAGCAAGCCGGGATCGAGGTCGGCACGCGTGCCGGCCGCCGGCGCGGCCTCGGCTTGGACGTGGGCGAGCAGTTCGTCCGCGCTCTCGACCGCCCGCGTGCGCTGGTCGCGCCAGATGCGCTCGATCGAAGTCAGCACCGACGTGAACCCAGGCCGTCCCCAGCGGTCGACCGGCGGGAAGTACGTGCCGCCGTAGAACGGCTTGCGATCCGGAGTGAGGAACACCGACAGCGGCCAGCCGCCCTGGCCGGTCAGCGTGATCACGGCCTTCATGTACATCTCGTCGACGTCGGGACGCTCTTCGCGATCGACCTTGATCGAGACGAAGTGGCGGTTCAGGACGGCGGCGATCGCGTCGTTCTCGAACGACTCGTGGGCCATGACGTGGCACCAATGGCACGACGAGTAGCCGATCGACAGGAAGATCGGCTTGTCCTCGGCGGCGGCTTTGGCGAACGCCTCGGGGCCCCAGGGGTACCAGTCGACCGGGTTGTCCTTGTGCTGGAGCAAGTAGGGGCTGGTCTCGTGCTCGAGTCGGTTCATGAATCGGTCTCGGGAAGGCGGGCGCGGGGGCGCACGGTGCGCCGCCTCGCCGCAGCTTGTAGCACGGCTCGGCCAAAGCGGGGCGCGACGCCGCAGTCGTGCGCCATGCAAGACGGCGTCGCCGACCCGCAGCCCCGACGACTCCCGCGTCAGCGCCGGGAGAGCGACGGCCGTCGACACTCTCCATCACGGCGTCGAGTTTTCGGTTGTGGTCGACCCCTGGCTCGTGGAAACTGTCGAGTTCTCGCGCCGCACGCGAGAACCCATGCAAAGAAGTCGTTCCAACGCTCTTCGTCCTTCGGTCCGCACCGCCGGTGCGGTGTCGGACGTTTCCCCGCGTGCATCGCAGCTGCGCGCGGGGCGACCGCGGAACTGAGCCCGGACGCCCCGAGGAGATCCACACCATGGCGAAGCCTCTGCTCTCCCTCTACTTCCACGGCTACGAGACCGACGGACCGATCCTGCGGTCGGCGCGCAAGGCGCTCGACAAGACGGCGGCGGAAGCCCTGCCCGCCCGGCGCTCGTTGCCGGCCGTGCTGCGCCTCGCCAACAGCCTCGGGACCCCGATCTACCTGAGCCTCACCAACGAGCGCCTGTTGCGCGCCCTGTCCGATCCCGCCGAGAAGAAGGCCCTGACCGACGGACTGTCGCGCGGGAAGATCTTGCCGGTGCCGACGTCCGGACTCGGTTGCGAACAGAAGCTGCTGTCCTTGGTCGAGATCTCCGACGACGTCCGCATGAACGTCGACCTGTGGAAGCTCGCGTTCATCACGCCGCCGTTCGCACCGATCCCGCGCACGGATGCTCGCACGACGTTCTGGAGCGCCGACCCGGCGACCAACCTGGCTCGCGAAGCCGGTCTGTTCCGTGGCGACGCCGCGGTGCTCGGCATCAACTTGGTCGGCATCGAGAGCGGCGCGGACCCCGAAGCGGCGCTGAGCCGCCTCGGCGATCACTTGAAGTCGCGCAACGACGTCAAGCTCGCGCAGCCGACGCAGGGCCGCATGGGCGCAGTCGACAAGTTCGTCACGGAGATCCTCACGCACGGCGCGCGCGTCGCGACGTTCGGTGGTGACACGGCGCCGGCATTCGACGTCAAGGCCGAGGGCTACCCCCTCGACCTCATGCGCTTGGTGGCGGCCGACGCGCTCGCGGCTCGCAGTCTCGCGCCCCACGGGCGCACGTTGATCGACGCGAACTACGCGGCCGACGCGATCGACCCGGTCATCGGGCGCGGTCTCTGGCTGCGTCGGCTCTATCGCGCCGCGTTCCAGGACGGCACGACCAAGTGCGAGCGCTTGCGCCAGCAGTTGTCCTGCGCCATCGCGCTGACTGCATCGCTGCTGCACGACACCAAGGCCGGCGAGGGAACGATCGGCTTGGAGTTGTTCGACGGCCTGGCGCACGCCCACGAACGCGTGGCGAAAGTGCTGGGCGAGGGCGCTCCGGCCGAAGCCGTGAAAGCGCTCGAGCGCGCGGCCGAGTTCGCCAAGAAGCCGACCGGCCGTGACCGCCTCCCGCGCGCCGAAGCCGTCGCGCGTGCACATTCGCTGAACTCGGAACTGGTGAAGGCGTTCGACCGCACGGTCGGCCAGCCCGCCACCCGCACGACGAAGGGCGTCACCGCGGCAGTCTGACCGGATTCCGGGAGTCCGCACATGGGTGTCGATCCGGACGTGAGAGCTGCGATCGGAGTCGTCCTGTGTCCGCGCTGGCCGCTCGGACGCGATGGTCTCGATCTCGCGGACGGCGGCCCGTTGCTGCACCCGGGCGGATTCTGCGTGTTCCGCGCCACCTTGCCTGCCGCGCTCGACGGCTTGAGCGATCTGCGGCGAGCGCGCGGCGAGACTGGCTGGCCGTACATCTGTTCCGACTTCGAACGCGGGGCCGGGCAACAGATCGACGGCATGACGCGCCTCCCGCCCGCGCTCGCGCTCGGCGCCGCGGACGACGAAGCCCTGGCGTTCGAAGCCGGGCGCAACACCGGGCTCGAGGCGCTCACGGCCGGCGTCCAGTTCGTGTTCGCGCCCGTGCTCGACGTCGCCAACGAGCCGCGCAATCCGATCGTCGCGACGCGCGCGTTCGCGGCCGATCCCGCCACCGTCGCACGCATGGCGAACGCGTGGATCCGCGGTTGCCAGTCGACCGGAGCGATCGCGACCGGAAAGCACTACCCGGGACACGGTGCGACCACCGAGGACTCGCACCTGGAGTTGCCGGTCTTGCGTCGGTCCGAGCCGGAACTCGCGGCGTTCGAAGAAGTCCCGTTCGCGGCCACGATCGCGGCCGGCGTCGGCGCGATGATGATCGGCCACCTCCACGTACCGAGCATCGAAACGGAAGCCGATGCGCCCGCGTCGCTGTCGAGGGCGGTGATCCATGAGCGCCTGCGCCGCCGACTCGGCTTCGACGGCCTCGTGTTCACGGACGCACTCGACATGGGCGCGATCGCACGGCCGACCGGCGACGATCCGGGTGCGGAACCCGCAGTGCGTTGCCTGAACGCAGGTTCCGACGTCGCACTGCTGCCCGATGATCCCGCACGGGCGGCACGCAACATGCTTCTGGCCGTGCAACGCGGCATCCTGCCACGCGAGCGATTGCTGGAAGCGGCGGCCCGCATTCGCGCCGCGGTTGCGCGCGTGCCCGCGCGTCGTTTGCCAGCCCGAACCGCCGAGGCGGACGGGGCGGACTTGGCGCTGCGGATCGCGCGCGCGAGCGTCACGGTCGCGCCCGGCACGACGCCGCAGCGAATCGTGCTGCGTCGGAACGAGGACATCGAATGCGCGTGCATCGACGACGGCGACGCGGCGGCGAGCCTGCCCCACTTGATCGATCGCATGTTGGCGTTCGGGCTCCGTGTGCGAAGCGTGGCTGCGCCGAGCGGCAAGTTGCCGTGCTTGATCGCGATCTTTTCGGACGTGCGCGCGTGGAAGGGTCGAGTCCTGCTCGACCCGGAACGCGCGACCAGACTCTCGACCTGGCTGCGCACGACGGGGACTCGAGCGGTCTTGGCATCGATCGGTTGTCCCCAAGCCGCCTTGCCGTACGCTGCTTCGGCGCCGTGCGTGTTCGTCTACGACTCCGACGAAGCCTCACTGACCGCGCTGGCGGAGGTGCTGTCCGGCCGGAGCGTGCCGCACGGCAAACCCGTGTTCGTTCCGTCCTGACCGTATCGAGGAAGCGTCTGACGGCTTTGGTCCGAGCTCGAGTGCACTCCCCCGCGTCGGCGCTCCGTGCCCGGCGCGTTCGGCCTCGGCCTCACCCAGCGCCCGACGTCGCAGTTCGGCCCGTGAAACGAGACCGCCCCATGCGCCGATTCAGCGTCGCGTTCCTGTTCATCGCCATCGGACTGTGCGGCTGCGCGAGCGACGACCCGGTGCGCGGCACGATCGATCGCGCGTTCGCTGCACGTGCGCCCGCCGAGCCGCTGGTCGGATTCGGCGGTTGGGAGCGCGACGTCGAGGGCACCTGGCGCGGCATGCCGTTCCGCTCGCACGTCGTCTACGGCCGGCCGACTCTGCTCCGCCAGGAATTCGAGCCGTTCGGATTCGGCCGCGCCGAGGTCACCGTCTCCGACGGCAAGCAGATCTTCCGAGAGGAACGCGGTGGTCGCGCGCGCATGCATGCCGAAGACGTGCAGATCTTTCGCGACGTCGTGTTCGACGAGGCGCTGTTGTTCCTGGCCGAATTGCGCGAGCCCTCGTTCGCGCGCGAGTTGGTCGAACAGCCCGCCCCGCGTGCCGGTCGCGACGTCGTGCAATTGATCGTGGGCAGCGTCGCCGTCTCCGAACGCGTGCTGACGTTCGATGCGGAGACGTTCGACTTGATCTCGATCGCGGGCAACACCTGGACCGGCGTCGGCGAAAGCGGCCGCGAAGCCGTCGAGACCGTTTTCCACGACCACGCACTCGTCGACGGCATGCGCCTGCCCGGCCGCTATGAAGTCTTCGTGAACGGCGTGGTCGTCTCCGAAGGTCGCTACGTGCGATGGAAGCCGCGACGCGACATCCCGACCGTGACGATTGCAACGACGGTCTTGCCGTCGGAGCCCGGACTTTGATCGTCGCATCGCCCTTCTCGTTCCGTGGAGACTCGCCCCCATGCGCATGATTCCAGCGACGCGCTCCACAGGCCTCGCACACCTCACAGGCCTCGCTCACTTGGTGATCGCGTGCCTCGTCGCGACGTCGTGTTCGAGTGCGCAGAGCGTCCCGCCCACACCTCCGCAGCCGACCGTCGGGTCGAACGACGCCGCGGGACAAGCCGAACCGAGTCCATCGCCGCTGCCGACGCCGTCGCAAGACCCACGCAGCGCGCGGCGTGAACAACGCCAGAAGCTCAAAGTCGCGGAAGCCGAGATCGGCCCGCACCTGACGAAGTTCGCTCCGCACGTCGTGCGGGTCCAGACGTGGTACGAGTTGGTCTCGAACCGCGTCGACGGCGTCGAATACGACCGTCGCCGCATCAATGGCGTCCAGGGCAACGGCATCATCGTGCGCTCCGATCCGTTGATCCTGGTGTCGGGGTCGATCGCAGAAGTCGAACTGCCGAAATTGCCGGATCCCGTCGCGCGCTCGCCGTATTCCGAGTTGTCGACCGATCGCTACGAAGTCCTGACCCGCGACAATCGAGCTGTTCCCGCCGAAGTCGTCGCGCGCGACGACGAACTCAACATGTTGCTGCTCCGGCCGATCGAGCCGGACGACGCGCCGGCCGAGTGGAAGATCGATCTCGCGATCGCCGATGGACATCGCCCCGCCGCTTCGTCGTACGTCGGCATCACGCTGTTCACCGATCCGTACCGCGACGGATCGCTGAACGCGTTCGTGATCCACGTCCCCGACGGCAAGGACGCGTTCCGACGCCCCGCGCTGCCCGGCATCGGTCGGTACCAACTCGGTCTGCCGCTGTTCGATCGCGCGGGCGAACTGGTCGCCGTGATCGGCATCGCGGCGAAATCGGCGCCGGTTCCGGCGTGGGCAACCGACCCCGAGCGCCGCCTCGAGCGGCCGACCGACCGCGACCCGAACGAGTACGAGAACAGCCGGCGCAAAGTCGTGTTGATCACGATCGACGAACTTCGCCCCTTGCTCGAACAGTGGTTCTCGACGAACTTCGGCGAAATCCCGTTCGACGTGTTCGGCTTCTCGTTGCGCGACGGTGAGCTCGGAATCCACGTCTCGCGCGTCGTCCGCGGCGCGCCGGGCTCCGCCGCCGACCTGCGCGTCGGTGACGTCGTGGTGAGCGTCGAGGGCGCCGCCGTGTCGACCACCGACGCGTTCTCCGACGCCCTCGAACGCAGCCTCGACGTCGACACGCGTGTCCTGCGGCTCACCGTTCGGCGTGGCACTCAGGACGTCGAACTCGAGATCGAGGTCCCATGACGAGCCCAGCGCGCTCGCTGGCGTTCGTCTCGACGTTGATCGTCGCACTCGCGGTCGCGGGCGAGTGGATCGCCCACCGCATCGATCCGTTGCCGGTCGCTCCGCCAGCGATCGGTACTCCGATCGAGTACGTCGGCAGCGCGTTTCGTCCGATCCACGACGCGGCTGCGCTGTGGTCGACCGCACCCACCGTCGCGGCCGAACTCGACTCGCTCGGACTGCGCACACCGCACGGCGACGATCCGGTGAACGATGCGTTGCGCATCCTCGTCCTCGGGGACGGCAACGCGTTCGGGATCGACGTCCCGGCGGCGCGCACCTACTGCGCACGCCTCCAGGACTTCTTCGATCGATCGTTCGGGCGCGGCATGGTCGCGATCCGCAACGGCGCGGTACCCGGACACACGGTCGCGCAAGCATCGGCGTGGTTCGCGTCGCGACTCGCAGCGTGGCAGCCCGACTTGGTCGTGATCGCGTTCGGCAACGGCACCGAACTCGAACCCGCGAGCGAGGGCCGCAGCGACCTGGAGTGGATCAGCGCGGCGCGGACGTTGCGCACGCGTTCTTGGCTGCGCGTGCTCGACGTCGTCCGCGACGCATTCGCCGCGACTCCTGCCGAGTCGTTCGCGCCCGCGCGCGTCCGCGTCTCGGCCACTCAGTTCGCCGACGCGCTGGCCGCCTTGGTCGGCGACGTGCGCAAAGTCGGAGCCGAGCCGCTGCTGCTCGCGCCGACCGTGCCGACTGGACGCGTCGGCCAGGAAGCACGCGACACTTCGCTCGCGCTGTACCGCGAGTGCGTGCGCCGCGTCGCCGGAGCGAGCGGCTGCGGCCACGTCGATCCCGCGCGCTCGCTAGGCGCGGATGCGTTCGCGTTCTGCACGACGCAGCCTCGGCTGTCGGAACGGGGACATGCCATCGTCGCCCGCACGCTCGTCGATGCGTTGCTCGGGGACGCGGCGGTCAAGGAGCGCGTCGCTCAGAAGACACGGACCGACGCTGCGCGCACTCGCGCAGCAGTGCGTCGTGCCGCGTTCGACGTCATCGGCGAACTCATGCGTCACGGCCCGATCGCGGCGACGGCGCCGCAACTCGAGGAGCCGCTCCGAGCGTTCGCACCCGAAGACACCGGACTCCCGGCGTTCGAACTGTTGCGTGCGGTGGTCGATGCGCCGCTCGACGCGGCGCACGATCGTCGCTTCGCGGCTCTCGAGTCCTTCGAGGCTCCACTGCCTGCGCGCGAACTGTGCGTGTTGCGCGCCACGTTGCGTGGCGACCGCGCTCGCGCCGATGCGGTGCTGACGACTCCATCGGGAGATGCGCCGCTGCGCGACGTGGTCGAAGGCTGGTGCCGCTCGGCAACCGATCCGATCGAAGCAGTGCTGGCGTTGCAGCGCGCGATCGACCGCATGCCGGGCCAGCCGCTCCCGCTCTTCCTCGGTGCCAGAGCAGCGCGCGTGGCCGGGGACACGCGGAGAGCGAAAGCCCTGGTGCATGCGGGATTCGAATGCCTGTCGCAGGACTCGGCGGAACCACGCGGATTGACGCTGCTGCGCGACGACTCCGATGCCGCTGCCGTCGAGTTCCTCGACCGCGAGCCCGTGCTGTTCGCCGCGACGCAGCCGGCTGCCCTCCTGCGACTCACGTATTGGGCTTGGGTGTGTGAGCCGCTCACGCGCGCCGATGGGCACGCGATCTTGCGCTGGGGTTTCCGCCTCGGAGCCGCTGGGTTCGAGGCCGAGATCGACCGCGCGCGCGGTCACGCGCTGGCGTGGGCCGCGGGTGACGCCGAACGCGAAGCGTCCATCGGATACGACCTGCTGAAGCGCGGCGACGCGACGGCCGCGGCCGCGGCGCTCGATCGCTCGCTGGCTGCGCGCGACGCGGCGGAGGCGCGCTACCTGCGCGCCTTGATCGCGCTCGACGCGGCACCCGACGAAGCTCTGACGCATCTCGACCGCGCGATCGCGCTGACGCCGGACGATGGTCGCCTCCATTTGGCGCGCGGCCGCTGCTTCGTGAAGCTCGGGCGCCGTGACGATGCAGCCGCCGCGTTCACGCGCGCGCTGGAAATCTGGCCCGACAGCGCCGAGACGAAAGCTCTGTTGGACAAGACTCGCGCCGAGTGAGGACGCGCGAGCACGGACTTCGCCCGCGGCCGGCCGTCAAGACGTCGATGTTGGTCGTGCCGCACGATCACCGTGCCGGATAGCATCGGGCGCGACTGGTCCGGAGTCTCGCCGTGGCGTCGATCCTGTTCCTGTATCCACCCACTGCGGATCCCACCGGACCGTACCTCTCGATCCCCTATCTCGTCGCGGCCGCCCGCGCGCATGGCCATACGGCCGGCGTGCTCGACCTCAACATCCTCGGCTACCGCTCGCTGCTGCGGCGATCGACGCTGGAACGCGTCACCGAGGAATGCCGCGATCGAGTTCAGCGTCTGCCGCAGGACGGCTTGCGGTTCCAGCACGCGGCGGAATACCTGGCCTTGCAGCTCGCGCTCGCCGATGCGGAGCGCGTCGTGCATTCGATCGACGATGCCGTGGTCGGACTGCGCGACCCGCAGCAGTTCTACGACCGCTCGCGGTACCACGAGATCGTGCGGACGCTCGACGGCGCGCTGAACCTGCTGTCGGCTCGCCATCACCCGCTCGAGCTCGCGTTCACGACGATGCGCACGCCGTTCCACCTGAACGACGCCGACGAGATCGCGCGCGAAGGTCACGCCAATGCGAATCCGTTCTTCGCCAGCTATCTCGAACACCTGATCCCACGGCTCGAACGCGAGCGACCCGACGTCGTCGGCATCTCGGCGACGTTCAATGCGCAACTCCTGCAGGCGTTCACGCTCGGTCGCCTCGTCAAGGAGCGCTTCCCCGACATCCACGTCACGATGGGTGGAACGGCTCCGACGCAGCTCGCGTTGCGCTCCGACGCCGAGGTCCTGCGCTCGCTCGCGCCGTTCGTCGACTCGATCGTGCTGTTCGAAGGCGAGCGCACGATCAACGACTTGCTCGACCGTGTCGCCGCCGGAGGTGCCGCGGTCGACGTGAAGAACGTACTCGTCGTCTCGGATCCGACGCGCCACGTCCGCGAGCCGACCAACGAGAGCCTCGACGCCTGGCCGACGCCCGATTACTCCGACATGCCGCTCGACCTGTACTTCGCGCCCGAGCCCATGCTCTACCTCGCTCCGACGCGAGGTTGTTATTGGGAGAAGTGCGCGTTCTGCCACTACGGGCTCACCGACGCGGGAACGGCGCCGTACCGCCGCCGCAGCGTCGATCGGTTCGTCGACGACTTGCGGGCGATGCAATCGCGCCACGGCGCGCGCATGTTCTATTTCGCCGGCGACTTGATCGACCCGCGCTACTTGCAGCAACTCGCGGAGCGCATCGTCGAGACCGGCCTCCAGGTGCGCTACACGTCGGACCTGCGCATCGAGCGCTCGTTCACACCCGAACGCTGCGAGAAACTCGCGCGCAGTGGTCTGGTCGCGGCGGCGTTCGGGACCGAGTCCGACGCACCGCGCATGTTGAAGCTGATCGACAAGGGCACCGACCCGAAGGCCAATCGAACGGTGTTCGAGAACTTCTCGAACGCCGGAGTCGCCGTCCAAGCGATGACGTTCATCGACTTCCCGACCGAGACCGCGGCCGAGGCCAACTTGACCCTCGACCTGCTCGAGCACAACCAGGACCGCATCGACCTGTTCTTCGTCGAGGAGTTCGACCTCGAGGTCGGCTCGCGCGTGTTCCGTTTCCCCGACGAGTACGGCGTCCGCGAGATCTACTTCCCCGCGGGTGATCGCCTGAAGCTGCGTGCGCGCTTCCAGATGAAGGATGAGGCGAAGAACGCCGACGAGTACCGCCGTCTGAAGCGTCGCATGGACACGCTGGCGTCCGCGTACGGACGGCGCTCGTACCCGTACGCCGGCTCGGTCTCGGTCGCGCACACGATGCTGTGGTTCGATCGATTCGGTCGCGAAGTGTTCAAACGCGTGGCCGAAGAGCTGCGACCGCGCCGCGCAGCGAAGCTCGATCCGTTCCGCGTGCTCGACGCGTACCCACGGCCCACTCCCGGCCTCTCGATCGGCGACCTGCCCTACGACTTGGAACAGCTCGCCGCGCACGTCGGCGAACACACCGCGGAATTGACGAATCGACTCGAGAACGAACTGCGCGACGTGCGCCGCTCGACGTGGGAGGCGCAGGCCGCCGCCATCCCGATGGTCCGGCCCACGGAGTCGTACTACCTGTTCCCGCAGGACAGCGGCCCCGTCCCGGTCCCGCAGTGGGTTTGGATGCTGGTGTCGTGCTTCGACGGCACGGCGTCCGTGCGCGAAGCCGCGCGCCACATCAAGGTCACGCCGAAGGACGCCGCACGCGCGGTCGCCGCGTTGGCCGAACGTGGATACCTGATCGTCGACGCGACGGAAGCTCGCGCTACGGCGAACGCGCGCGCCTGACAACGGACACGGACGCGGCGTGTGCTCGTCACGACGCCGTCGCGCCGAACGCCTACGGCAAAGCCAGGTTCATCCCCGTCGCCAGCCAGTACGGGCCACCGGGCACGAGGAGCAACTCGATCGGGTCGGCGACGTCCCCGTCCTTCAACACGAACAAGTCCGAACCGGTCAGCGGATCGACGTACCCGCCGGCGTAGTCGTGCCCCTCGGCGCCGATGTGATCGAAGTCGAGGTCGGTCGTCGCGACGATCCGATACGTGCCCTCGGGCAATCCCGCGAGCACCGCGTCGACAGCGCCGTCCTCGTCGACCGTGACGTACTTCGCCACTTGGTTCGACACCACGTCGACGGCGAGCAAGTGCGCCTCGCGTACCGGGATCGGGGACACCTGGGTCCCGACCGTCATTTCGACCGGGACCACGAGCGTGCCGGCGTTCGTGACCAGCGTGAGGTGCGCGACGTACTCGCCCGGCGCGAGGCCGAGGCGCGACACGCTGGCCGCCAGTTCGCACGGCGTCACCGAGCCCGCCGGCGGCGGCGTCAACCAGAACACGTCCGACGCGACGCTCTGCACCGTCAACGGCGCGCTGCCGGCACGGTCGATCAACGCGAACTCGACGGCCGTCGCATGTAGCCCGAAATGCAGTCGTGCGGGCGCCGCGAACGGCGCCGACGGCAGTCCGGTCGACGCCGTCGCGATCTCGACGGCTTCCCGCACGTCGAGCCGGCCGTGACCGTACTTCGCGTCGAGACCGACGGGCCCGAGGTCTTTCGCGGCGGCCGCCAACTCCGCCATGACCTCGAGCGGCGTCAGGCCGGGATCCGCGCAACGCACGAGGAACGCCGCTGCGGCGACGTGCGGAGTCGCCATCGACGTGCCCATCTTCATGCCCCAGCTCGGGCCATCGGCGGCCGTCACGACCGTCGAGACGATGCCGTCCGCGAAACCGTCGCCGTTGGTGTCCTTGGTCGAATCGCCGCCGGGCGCCGACACGTCCACGTGATCGCCGAACGACGAGTAGAACGCGAGCGCGTCCCCGGCGTTGGTCGAGGACACCGCGATCACGTTCGGGTACGCCGCGGGGTACATCGGCTGCGCACTACCGGCGTTCCCGGCGGCGACGACGACCACGACACCGGCGTCGACCGCATCCTCGATCGCCTCGCGCAACAGCGGCGAGTCGCCGGGACCGCCGAGGCTCATGTTGATCACCTCGGCGCGCTTGGCCGGCAGATGTCCCGACACGTTCGACAGCCGCGCCGCGAAGCGCACGCCTTCCGCGATGTCGAAGTCGGTTCCGCCGAATGCTCCGAGCACGCGCACCGGCATCAGCTTGCCGAACTTCACTCCACCGGACACGCCGACCCCATCGTTCACGCGAGCCAGGATCGTGCCGGCGACGTGCGTTCCATGCGTTCCCGACGAGATGAACGGATCGGTCGGGTCCGGATCGACGCCCGTCGAATCCCCGCCGTTCCACGCGTCACTGACGAAGTCCCAGCCGAAAGCGAGCCGCCCCGCGAGATCGGGATGCTCGGGTCGGATCCCGGTATCGAGCACCGCGACGACGCGCTGATCGTCCCCGGCCTCGACCTCCCACGCCGAGACGAAGCGGCACTTGGCAAGATCCCACTGTTCGACGAACAACGGGTCGTTGGGGACATTGGTGTCGACGTCGAAGCGATGACGCACGAGGTTGGGCTGAGCGACCAAGACGCGCGCATCTCGCCGCGCGCGCTCGCACAGGTCCGCGACCGCGCGCCGCTCGGTTCGCGAAACGGCGCGCCGCGGCTCCGACGCGGTGGCCGCGTGAGTGCGCATCCGGATCCAACCGGACGGCGACGCGGCCGCGACCGCGCAGTCGAGGGCACGCGCCAGCGCCGCGCGATCGGCATCCTGACGTACCTTCACCACGATCTCGTCGGCGACGAAGACTCCGTCCATGCCGAGCCAACTGGTGTCTTCGAGCGCGAGCGACGCGCTCATCGTCGCGCTTCCCGCGGGTTCGGTCTGCACGAGGTAGCCCCCGTGGATCTGCGCGACGTCGCACCGCACGCGGATCTTCGTCGGCTGGGGCGCGACGCCCGCGACGCGCAGGCGATAGGTGCCGTCTTGCGTCAACGGCACCGGTCCGACCTCGACGACACCTGGGCTCGTCGCAGTGGCGGCGTAGCTCGCGAGGTCGAGGCTGGCGCCGCCGGGGAGTTCGAGTTGCGGCACCGGCAGCGACAAGGACTTCCACTGCGAGCGCAGGACGAATCGCGCCACGTCGCCGCTGCGTGCCGGGAACTCGACGTCTTCGATCTCGCCGGTCGCCAGCCATACCGACGCGCTGCGTTGCTTCGGAACGCGCTCCTTCGACGTGACACGATACGGGCCGAGGGTCCCGCCGACGCTCGAGACGCGAACCTCGACCTCGCCATCGCCTTGCAGAGGCTCGGTGCGCACTCGGTGCTTTCGCCCCTTCGACGAGACTCGACTCTGCACGCCTTGCAGCGGCATGCCGTCCTTCCAGAGTTCGATCCGCGGACGCACGGTGGAACCGTTCTCGGCGCGAACCGTGATCTCGAGACGCGCGGAACCCAGACCGCTGACGACGATGGTGTCGACGTCGTCCGCGTATGCGATGCGCCCGAAGTACTGGTCGCCGGGCACCAGCTCGTTCGCGGTCACGGGCTTCGCGATGGCCAGGCACGCGGCCACCGCCAGAAATCGCACCAGTCCGCTCAAGCTCGAACACGCGATGACGGCCACGGATGGCTCCCGTCCAATAGTTGGAGGGGCCGTAGATCGGGCGGTCCGGCGAAACTCTTGAGCGATTCGGATGGCCGGGCAAACGCGAACCGGGCGCGTTCCCGTTCAGGAACGCGCCCGGTTCAGCACGAGGACGAGAACCCGAATCAATCGGGTTGGTTCACCTGGTCTCGGGTCATTTGCGGAACGGGATGACCAGCGTGTCGACGACGGGCACGAGCTGCGACGAGACGTTGCCGTCGATGTTGACTTCGAACTGGATGAACGGACGCGCCGTGCCTTGGTTGAACTCGTTGTTCTCGTCGACGAGGTCGTCCGGCGTCAACAAGTTCGTCGTCAGACCGCCGTCGCCATCGGTGGATGCGCGGAAGCGGATGTCGAAGATCGAGCCTTCCGGCAGGTTCGACAGCGGCGGATCGAAGATCGGTGCGAGCCACGTCAACGCGCTGACCGTTCCGGGCTGCGCACGGATCCACGGCGAGCGCACGAACGAGGTCTTCTTCACGTAGTCGAAGACCATGTAGTACCGCGAGTTGTCGCCGTAGTTGTGCTGGTCCGCGGTGAAGACGTTGTTCGTCGTCGTCGACAGCACGACGATCGACTGTCCCGACCCGGTCAACGTGCAGCCTGCGGGAGCACCGGGCGGCAGCACGTTTCCGGTCGCCGGATTGCGCGGGCAATCGCAAGCGAGTCCGGGCGGAGCCGGGTTCGGTCCAGCCGCATTCCGGATGTTGTCCGGATTCAACGGCGGGTTGACCGCGGACGTGAACCCTGCGAAGCACGTGCCTTGGAACAGACACGAGCCGCAACCCGCACCCACCGTGTAGACGCGGAAGCGCGGACGAGCCGACGTCAGGATGCCGACGGCGAAGGTGAAGCTGTTGCCGGTCGCCACCGTTCCCGACGCCGCGCCACGCACGCGATACTCGAGCAGCAAGGAGTGCGTACCGCTCGCGCCCGAACCGTTCGGCGGCGTCTGGTTCTCGAGTGCGCCGTTGTCGTACGGCAGCGAGTTCGTGAACGGGACGTGCGGGATCGGGTGGTACACGCGCGACGTGCCGGCCGGCGTGAACAGGTTCGAGTTGTCGATCACGAACGAGCCGCCCGTGTACGCATCCGGGCTGACTTCGGTTCCGTAGAGCAGTTCACGTTCGAACGGCACACCGGTCTCGACGTTCGTCGCGTTGTAGTTGCCGGCGAGCACACCCGAGTTCGGGTTGCCGACGGTGTTGAACGTGCCGCCCATGAGGAACCCGAGGCCGGTCTCGGGCTGTTGCGGAATGCCGCCGCCCTGCGCCGTGACCGGGATGTAGCGCGTGTGGCCACCATGGACCTGGAAGTCCGGGATCGTCGTGTTGACGACGTTGCCACCGGACGGCGCGTAGTTCACTTGACGCAGATCGAGGAACGTACCGGCCAGACCGTCCGAGTCGGGCGAGCAGTCCTGCGCGCGGTAGACGTGCTGGAAACGCGCACCGCCGATGACCGAGAAGCCACCGATCGGCGTCGACGAACCGAACGCGAACGCCGAGAACTGCCCGTCGGGCGGCGGATTGAAGTCGTCGTGGATCTTCTGGAAGAACGCGACCGGCGCGCCCGAGAAGAACCCGTTCGAGAACAGGTTGATGTCGGGGATGTGCGGACCGAACACGTTGCCGTTCGGACCACAGATCGACTCCGGTACGTCGCGATACGTGACGCCCGCCGATCCATCCGGCGCGAACGCCGTGATCGGCCGGCCACGGAAGCGCAGCACCACGGCGCCGATGTTGTCGAGCGACGGATCACCGAGCGTCTCGACCGGGATCTGGATGTTCAGGATCGGTTCCTGCGACGACAGCGTGGTCGGATCGACGCCGACCGCGCGACCGGCGAGGTCGGTCAGGCCGCGTTGTCCTTCCTTCACGAACTCCTGGTAACCCGCTTCGCCGAGCAGACCGATCAGCACGTCGGGCGGCGGCACGATCTGCAGGTGCAAGAGCAGCGCGCGCGGATCGGGGCCGAAGCCGACGCGCTCGAACGTGCCGGCCTGCGGGCCGAATTGGATCGCGCGGTCCGGCGCGAACGTCATCGCGCGTCCACCTTCACTCGGGATCACGCGACCGATGTTGTTGATGCCGGGGTTGCTCGGAGCCGGATCGTCGGTGACGTAGAACGTCTCGTACGGCAGGAACGAACCCAACTCCATCGGCTCGGAGAAGCGCACGGTCACGGTGCCCGTCGACGGCACGCCGTCGGTCAGCTCGATCACGTTGCCGTTCTCGTCCTTCAGCTCGAGGAAGTTGTTGATCAGCTCGTTCTCGAGGATCAGCGGGTTGGCCGGGTCGAACACCAGCGGGTCGAGCGGTTTGCCCGGATCGGGCTCGTAGAACTCGGCGCGTGCGAGCTCGTACTTCTGGCCGTCGGCCAACGGCACCTTGATGCCGGTCGCGAGCTGGAACGTGGTCTGGAACAGACCGCCGCCGAGGTTCGTGGTCTGGCTGGCCAGGATGACCACGGTCTCCTTGTTCGGTCCTTGCGGCCGCAGGCGGATGATGCCCTCGGCCCACTCGCCCTTGCCGTTCTTCGCGAGATTGCTGAAGCCGACCGTCGTGCGCAACGTGATCGAGCTCACGCCGATCGAGTCGCCGTTCGTGTAGGTGAACGTGCCGTCGAAGCGGTATTCGCGCACCAGACGCGGCGCCTTCACGTCGGGCAGGAAGCCGTTGAACGTCAAGTCGACCGCGCCCTGGTTGCCTTGATCGATGAAGTCGAGCGCGGAGTTGCCGGGGTTGAATCCGATCGCGGTTCCGCCGGCCGCGGTCGAACCGAGCAGGTCCGAGCGCGGCTTCAGCGTGCCGCCGCCTTGCGACTTCAGCGCGTTGTTGCCGACCGGGTTCAACGTCAGCGTCGCCGCGCCCGTCGTCGACGCCACACCCTTGCCGAGCGCGTTCACGACGACCGGCGATGCCGGCAAGCCCACGTCGTCACCGACGACCGGATTCAGGATCAGGCGCGAACCGGCGACGAACACCTGCGCGAACACGCTCTGGCCGTTCACCGCGAGCTGCACCGGCGAGTTCGCCGTCAGTCGGCGATCGGCGTCGAGTGCCAGCGAATCCAGGTCGATCGGCTTGCTGAACACGAGTTCGAGCACCGCATTGCGCGGCACGATCGGCGGCGTGAAGAACGGGCCGAGCCCGAACGCCAGCCGCTCGTCGATGTCCACTTGCGGGTAGAGCTTCTGCAGCGTGCCGTCGATCGGCACGCCCGAGATCGGGTTCGTGTCGAGCGTCGTCAGCGGCGACACCACCTGCATCGACAGGCCGTCGATCGCCAGGATGCCGCGGCCGAACTGGACTTCGCTGAGCGTGAACGAACCGCCGCCGCTGCCCCCGCCGCCGCCCGCCGGCAGACCTGGCTCGAGCACGGTGCCCTTCGCGGGCTTGGCGGGCTTCACGGTCAGCTTGCTCGAATACGTGCCCGTGGACGCGTTGAGCCCCGTCATGCGCAGCACGTACGTGCCGGTCCGCGGCAACACGACCTTCTTCAGAGTCAGCTTGTTGCTGTTCGCCGCCAGCGAGTTGAAGCCCGCGATCGCGACCAGCGCGCCGCTCGGATCTTCGATCTCGATCAGCGCGGGCGTCAGCGTCGGCGCCGTCGGCGTGATCAAACCCGACAGCAGACCACCCTTGCGCGCGACGAACTCGATCTCGTCGATCTCGCCGCCGACCGTGATGTCGCCGACCGCACTGAACTTGGTCGCGGGCTTGCCCGTGATCGAAACCGTGTAGCCGCCGGTCGCGCCCGACAGCGATCCGACCTGGACGACGTACGCGCCCGAGAACGGCGCGACGAAGTTCTTGATCGTCACCGACTTCGACGACTGCTTGAGCGCAGTGCCGACGTTGATCGGAACCAGCGTCGTACCGTCGAGCAGCGTCACGGCCGGCGTCAGCACGCTGCCCTTGTCACGCTTCACCGTGATCGTGAGCTTCGACCCTTGGACTTCCTCGAAGCCGACCGTGTCGGTGTCGAGCGGGTCCGAGATCAGCCCTTTGAACTTCTGATTGAAGGTCACGTCGGCGTCTTGGCTGTGCGCGACACCGCCCAGCACGAAGCTGACCGACGCGAGCAGAGCAACCATGAACGAACGACGCGGACGGAGAGTCCTGATCATCGGTGATTCTCCAAGGGCAGCTGCCCCCTGGGCGCAAGTCTGGTTCCGGGGCGCCGCGTCGAGTTCTGCGGCGACGAAAGTCTACGCGGCATCACAAGTTGAGTCAAACCAGGCAATCTTCGAACTCACGCAACTCGCGCGAGCTGGAGCTCGAGCCGCAGCGGCGCGGCCGAGAACGCCACCTTCCGATAGTCACGGAAAGTCCCAAGTCACTGGTTTCGGGCAAGTTCCGGGCGAGAAATGGCCAGACCCCGCGTGTTCGATGCGGCTTCTCTCGCCCGCCATTACGACGCAGACGATCAGGGCCGGGGTTCCGGGTACTTGAGCTCGTCCAGGTGGTGTGGCGGCAGTTCGATCCTGACCCGGGCCAGGATCTGGCGCTCACGCCGACGCATCCGTCGCGCTCGTTCGGGTTCGTGGTCGTCTTCTCCGAGCAGGTGCAAGATGCCGTGAACGGCATAGAGCGCGAGTTCGGTCGTGAAGGCGAGCCCGCGACTGCGCGCTTCGCGGCGTGCGTACGGTGCACAGACGATCACCTCGCCGTCGAACCCATCCGTGCTCCAGCGCTCGAGCTCGAATGCCAGGACGTCAGTGGTCTCGTCCACCGCGTGGAACTCACGGTTCAGCCGACGCATCCTGCGGTCCCCCACCACGACCAGCGACCACCGCCGTCCGCGCGGGGTCGCCGCGTTCGCCGCGCTGAGCAGGACCTTGCGCTCGCGCGCCGCCAGCTCCGCTCCGCAATGCAGGACGACGCTCGCTGGCTTCGGCTCCCGGTTCGCGGGCCTGCGCGCGGCGGCGCGCGCGATCACGTCGGTCGTCTCCCGAACAGCGGCTTCTGCTTGGGTTCGACGTCGTTGCCCTCGAGCTTGTCGTAGGCGTCGACGATTTTCTGCACCAGCGGGTGGCGCACGATGTCTTCGCGATCGAGGCGCACGATCGAGATGCCCTTCACGTCGCGCAGCACGTCGACGCAATGCGTGAGTCCGGACACCATGCCAGGCGGCAAGTCGGTTTGCGTGACATCGCCGGTCACGACGACGCGCGACGCTTCGCCCATGCGCGTCAGGAACATCTTCATCTGCTTCGGCGTCGTGTTCTGCGCTTCGTCGAGAATGATGAACGATCGCTCGAGCGTGCGACCACGCATGTACGCGAGCGGCACGATCTCGATCACGTCGCTCTCGAGGTAGCGCCGCACTTGATTGGGATCGAGCAGCGCGAACAGCGCGTCGTAGAGCGGACGCAAGTACGGATTGACCTTCGCTTGCATGTCGCCCGGAAGGAAGCCGAGCTTCTCGCCGGCTTCGACCGCGGGCCGCGCCAGCACGAGTCGGCGGTACTCCCCGCGCTTCAACGCGGCGACCGCGCACGCAACCGCGAGGAACGTCTTGCCGGAGCCGGCCGGCCCGATCGAGATCACGATCTGATCCTGATGCAGAGCTTCCGCGTAGCGCTGCTGCCCGGCCGAGCGCGGCTTGATGCCGGGCGCGAGCGTCACGTGCGGCGTCGCCTCGGTGTCGGGTTCCGGGACCGACGCTTCGAACAGGATGCGTTCGACGACGCCTTCGTCGACGCCACGGCGGATCGCCTCGAGCGCCCGCAGGACGACGACGTGCGCATGCGCCACCGCGTCGTCCTGACCGAGGATCCGCAGTTGCCCACCGCGACTCACGACCTCGACGCCGAAGCGTTGGCCGAGCATCCTCCGCAATCGATCGCGAGCTCCGAGCAGGACTCGCTCTTCGTCGACGCTGCGCAACGCGATGACCTGTTCCATGGACCTCCGATCGTCTCCCGCGAACTCACCAAACGCCGAACGCGTCGTACAGCGCCCAGCCCGCCGGAGCGGCGAGCACGAGGCTGTCGATCATGTCGAGTGCTCCTCCGAACGTCGGCACGATGTGGGACGAATCTTTGGCCCCACAGTGCCGCTTGAACAACGACTCACCCAGATCCGCGAGCTGCGTGACCGCCGAGATCACGACGGAGAACAGCGCGAGCTGCCACGGACTCCACTCCGGGACGACCGAGCCACCGGCAGCGAACGTGAACCCGAGCGACAGCAAGACGCCGCCGATCGAGCCGCTCACGGTCTTGCCCGGACTCACCTTGGGCGCCAGCTTCGGCCCTCCGACGAGCTTGCCGACCAGATAGCCGCCGATGTCGTTGCATTTGCTGGTGAACAACAAGAACAGCGTCAATTCGATTCCGCGCGGCGCGGTCGGGATCAGCAGGACGTCGAGCAGCATGCCGAACAGAAGGATCCAGACGAAGCCCCAGATCTGCATCGCTGCCCGTGGCACCCCCACCACGGCGTCGGCCCGGCGCAACTCGACGAACGACACCACGATCGTCGCGACCAGAATGCCCCATTCGGCATAGGCGCCGGGATCGAGACCGCGCTCCAGCAGGATCGCGCGACCGAGCAGGTACAGCGCGCACAGCATCGGCAGCAGCGCGCCGCGCGCCACCAATCCCTTCAACCGCACGAGCGCCGCGAACTCGATCGCCGCGACGATGCCGAACGCCAGCGTCAATCCGGTCGCGATCCACGGCACGCGCGTCGAGCTGTCGACGAACCAAACGGTGACGAGGATGCCTACGGCCACGGTGCCGCCGATGATGCGCGCCAGCATGCTCGGCGCCGGCGGGTTCGTTCGCTCGGATCCGGTCGGCGCGATCGACGGCATGCGGGGAGAAGCCAGCTCCGTCATCGCGCACGAGCCGCCGGCGCGGTGGACGGCGGATCGGTCTGGACCAAGCCACCGAACTTCCGCACGCGGCCGCGAAAGCGCGCCAGCGCGTCGTGCAGATGCTCGACGCGGAACTCGGGCCAGCACAGATCGCTGATGACGAACTCCGCGTACGAGATCTGCCACAACAGGAAGTTCGACACGCGGAACTCCCCCGCGGTGCGGATCAGCAAATCGGGATCGGGACCGGGCTGGTACAGCGCGCCGGCGACCGTTGCTTCGTCGATCTGTTCGGGCCGCAGACGACCCGCGCGCACGCGCTCCGCCAGCGTTCGCATGGCGTCGACGAGTTCGGCCCGCCCGCCGTACGACAACGCGAGGCACAGATTCAGTCCGCGATGAGCGGACGACAGTTCGATCGTCTTGTCGAGTTCACGCCGCACGACGCGCGGTAGATCGTCGAGATGTCCGATCGCCGTGAGCCGTACGTCGTTCTTGACCAGCGTCGGCCGCTCGTCGACGAGGTAGCTTTTCAGCAGCTTCATCAAGAACAGGACCTCGGGACGCGGGCGCTTCCAGTTCTCGACCGAGAACGAATACAGCGTCAGCCGTTCGAGTCCGAGTCGCGCGCACTCCTCCGTGATCTCGCGGATCGTGCGAATGCCGGCTTCATGACCCTTCACGCGCCGCAGTCCCTGGCGCTCCGCCCAGCGACCGTTGCCGTCCATGATGATCGCGACGTGGCGCGGAAGGTTCTTCGGTTGCGGCTCGGTCATCGGAGGTTCAGCGGTAGATCGTCTCTTCGCGATCCGGTCCGACGGAGACCAGACCGATCGGGCGGCCGATCATGCGTTCGATGGCCTCAATGTACTGACGGCACCGAGCCGGCAAGTCCTCGAAGCGGCGCGCGCCGCGCGTCTCCTCGCTCCAGCCCGGCAGCGTTTCGTAGATCGGCTCGCACTGGCTCGAGAGCAGCGGGTTCGTGGGGTAGTCGTGGACCACTTCGCCGTTCACGCGATAGGCGGTGCAGATCTTGAGTTCGTCGAGCCCGGTCAGCACGTCGACTTTGGTCAGGGCGATCGAATCGCAACTGAGCAGATCGACCGCGAATCGCATGGCCACGCCGTCGAACCAACCGCACCGACGCGGGCGGCCCGTCGTCGCGCCGAACTCGCCGCCCTTCTTGCGCAGGTACTCGCCGGTCTCGCCGAGGTCCTCGGTCGGGAACGGGCCTTCGCCGACGCGGGTCGTGTAGGCCTTGGTCACTCCCATGACTTCGTCGAGTCGGCGCGGCGGCAAGCCCGAACCGATACCGACGCCGAACGTCGACGCGTTCGACGACGTCACGAACGGGTAGGTGCCGAAATCGACGTCGAGCAGTACGCCCTGCGCGCCTTCGACGAACACGTAACGCCCCGAGTTGAGCGCGCGCCGCAACAGACGCACGGTGTCGGTCACGAACGGCTTCAGCCGTTGCGCGTAGCCGTAGTACTCCTCGACGATCGCGTCCGCATCGAGCGGCGGGCCGTCGTAGAGCGCTTTCATGATCACGTTGCGTTCGGCGACGTTCGCATGCACACGGCGCGCGAAGTGATCGCGGTCGAACAGTTCGGCCAACCGGATCCCCGCGCGCGTGGCGCGATCCGCGTACGCCGGCCCGATGCCGCGGCCCGTGGTCCCGATGCGCGCGCCGCCACGTCGGCCCTCGGACAGCTTGTCCATGGCCTTGTGGTACGGGAACACCACGTGCGCGAGTTCGGAGACGAACAGGTTGCCTTCGACCTTCACGCCGCGCGTGCTGAACTCCTCGATCTCGGCCAGCAGTTGGGCCGGATCGACGACGACGCCGTTGCCGATGACGTTGATCTTCCCGTGCAGGATCCCGGACGGGATCAGGTGGAAGACGAACTTCTGGTCACGCACCTTGACCGTGTGGCCGGCGTTCGCGCCGCCTTGGTAGCGAACGACCACGTCGGCGCGCGACGAGATCAGGTCGATGATCTTCCCTTTTCCCTCGTCGCCCCATTGGGTGCCGATGACGCACGTGACGGGCATGGAATCGATCCGCCGTGTTGAAAGCCGGATGCTACGGGTGGCCCGAAACACAATCAAGGAAGGCGAAATGCAGGCGCGTCACGGCTCCTCGTAGCACTCGCCGTCCGGCAGGATCTCGTCCGCGCTCAAGTCCGCGCCGGTCCCGTGGACGTAGCCGACCTGCCCGAATTCGTCGACCACGTCGATGCCGATCAGGCCCTTCGTGGCGAGCGCGACCACGCGGCGCAATGCATCGCTGGCCTTGCGCAGCAATTCGGGTTGCGCAACCCGCACGTTCGTCCGCTCGTCGGGATCGACCGAGAGGTCGAACAAGCGCAGGATCGCGCACTCCGAGTTCTCGCCCATCGGCGAGTAGATCAGCGAGGCGTCGCGGCTGCGCACCGAGTGCAAGGGACGCGTCAGGATGTCGGGTGGTTCGAGGCGCAAGATCCCTTGAGCCGTCGACGTGTACGCGATCCCGCCCCCGCTCGTGCCGCCGCTGAGATCGAGCTTCGGCCGCAATTCGTCGCTCGGGTACGGCACGCGCATCACGTCGAGCACGGTCGCGCACAGCGAGGAGTTCTCGATCGGACCCGCGATCGTCTTGCCGGGGGCGACGTGCCCCGGCCCCCACAGCACGAGCGGCACGCGAACCGATTCGCCGTAGACCTGCGAGCCGTGCCCGATCAGACCGTGTTCGCCGAACTCCTCGCCGTGATCGCCGGTGACGACCACGACGACGCGCTGCTCCAACTTCGCGTCGGCGAGCGCGCGCATCAGTCGCGCGAGTTGGCGGTCGAAGTAGCGCACTTCGCCGAGATAGCGCCCGCGCAACAACCGCACGTCGGGATCCGCGGGATCGGTGGGCTTGCCCGCGAGCACGTTGCCCGTGATGCGTGCCAACGCCGCGCGCGAGTCGGCGCCCTTCAGCTCGGGATCGACGTAGCGATCGAAGTCGTCGCCCGGCGCGTTGCAGGGATCGTGCGGCTCGAACAGATGCAAGTACGCGAAGAACTGCAGATCACGGTGATCGACGAGCCAGTCCTCGAACTCGCGCACGACCTGTCGGGCGTTCGCGTACTTCGCGCACACGAACGTCTCGAAGCCTTGGTCGAAGTTGCGTCGCCGACTGACGTACTCGTTGGTCGTGAACGCGGCCGTGGTCACGCCGTCGGCTTGCGCGCGCTCCGCGAGCGTGGTCACCCCGTGCGCGAGGAACGCCTTGCGGTGTGCCGTCACGCCATGCGCCTGCGGATACAGACCGGTCAGGATCGACGCCACCGAGGGCGCCGTCCACGGCGCGCTCGTGATGCACTCGTCGACGCGCAGACCTTCGGCCGCGAGACCGTCGACGGTCGGCGTGACTCCATCGGGGCCGCCGTAGCACCCCGCGGCATCGCGCCGCCAAGTCTCGACGCAGACGAACACGACACTCGGCCGATCTTTCGCAGCGGCGCGGCGCGGAACCGTGACACGGCGGAGGATCCGCGGCAGCGCGAACGCGCCACGCGGCCACTGCACTTCCAACGCGTACGGCTGCGGCGGACCGAGCGGACGCGAGAGATCGACGAGCTCGATCGTCGCCGGAGCACGACGCATCACGCGCCCGGCGAAGCCGAGCTTGATGCGTCGTCCGCGGTACTCGAGCAGATCGATCGCCCGCTCGTGCCAACCGACGTGCGCGGGCACGCGGTTCGGCTCGAGCCGCTCGCGGAACACCTCGGAGCCATCGACGGTGATCACGTACTCGGTGTCACCGACCGCGAGCGTGCGGAAGTCCTGACCGATCATGAACTCGAGCCGCGCACCTTCCTTCGGCACGTCGACGTCGTAGCGCACGATCGTGTCGTCGCCGCAGAACGCGAGCGCCGGCCACGCGCCGCCATGTGCATGACGGAACTCGTGCTCGGTCGTGCTGAACGACCCGGTGAGTTCGGAGTAGATCAGCGGTAGGAATTCGACGCGCGGACCGCCGAGGGCTTGCACCGTCTTCACCGCGAAGCACTGCTCGCGCGTGGGCGGGCCACTGACGCGGTAGACGATCTCGTCGTCGATCTCGAGCGCCGCGTCGTAGTCGGCCAACAGATCGCGCACGCCGACGGTCACGGTCTGCGCGAGTTCGCCGACGCGCACCTTGATCCCGTTCGACACGAGCACCGGCGACAGGAACACCGGCAGGAACGCCAACTCGGGGAGTTCGCGATCGCAGCGCGTCGCGAACACGAGGTCGACGCGTTCGCCGACGAACGACGCTGGCAGCGGCGCCGACGCTTCGATGCGCGGTGCGCTCGTCGAGGGCGCGGGAAGCGTCGACGCTGCGCGGAACAACTCGGCCTCTTCGCCACTGCGACGAACGCGGGCGCGCACGATGAACTCGACCGTCGCGCCTTGCGCTTCCGGCGCCTTGATCCAGTCGAACCCGTACGCGAAGTCGAGTCGCGCCGCGGCGTGGACCGGGAGGTCCTCGAACGTGACGTCGCCGGTCTGCGGCAGCGGGAACCCGAGACCGTCGTGATCGATGCTGCGATGCTCGTCGCCGAGGATCGTCAGGAAGCGTTCACCCGCATGGAACCCCGCACCCTCGCGGGCTAGATCGAGCCGCGGAATCAACGCGATGCGACTCTCCCGGACGACCGGGAGCAGCGCCTCGACGGACCCGCGCACGCGCTGGAAGTAGACGACGACGGCGGCGAGGACCGCCAGCGCCACGATCAGCGTGCGCAGATCGAATGTTTTTTTCGGTACGGAGTTCAAGTGTTTCCACCGATCATCAAAACGGCGACGGGCGGAGCCTAGCGTATTGCTCGGCCCGGCGCGTTTCCGCCGCACGGTGGCTCCGAGGCGCACTGAACCAGCACCTCGAAGTTCGCGCGGAAGGCGGTCCGGTCATCGGCTGAAACCGGTGATCTTCGTTCGCGCGTACGCGGCGCGATGGCTTGGAGCTGGTTCGCGGCGACCTCGACGTGATGGATCGCGCGGACCGATGGCCCCATGTTGAAAGGAGGTGGTCCGGCTATGTGTAGCTGTTTCGACCAACGGAGGCTGCTCGCCTAGGGCAAGCTGGCCGGCGGGCCCCTTGCGGGGCGCGCAGCAGTCCGTGACGCGGGGAGGCTCGACGACGTCGGGTCTCCCCGCTTCCTTTTTCGCGGCCCCCGCGGCCGCCAGCACCGGCACCGGTCCGACGGTCCTGAAGTCCGCGGCGTTCGATGCCGCGTGCGCGCCGATGATCACGACGCCGAAGCGTCGACGGCTCGCCGCGCGACGCGCTCGACGGCCGCGAGCAGATCGACGGCGCGGAACGGCTTCGACAGCACTTCGTTGCCGTCGCTGCGCGATACGTCGTTCGCGTCCTCGCCGAGCACGTCGCCGGTCACGAACACGAAGCGTCCGCGCAGCGCGGGCACCGCGTCGATCGCGCGCCGGTAGAGATCGCCGCCGCTGAGGTCCGGCATCATGCGATCGCAGACGACGGCGTCGAAGTGACGACCCGACCCCGCGAGCGCGAGGCCTTCGCGCCCGCCCGCCGCGACCGTCACGCCGTGTCCCGCGTGCGTGAGCTGCGCGTCCATCAGATCGCGGATGCCTTCCTCGTCGTCGACGACCAGCAAGTCCAAGCGTGGCGATGGCGCGTCCGACTGCCGCGGCTCGTGCGCGGGGTCGATCGCGCAGGCCGGCAGCGGCATCGTCGTCGCCGGCAGGCGCACGCGGAACAGCGCTCCGCGTGGACGCCGCTCCTGGAACTCGAACGAGCCGCCATGGTCTTCGACCAGCGCGAACGACAACCACAGCCCGATGCCGGTGCCCTCACCTTCGCGCTTCGTGGTGTGGAACGCTTCGAACAAGTGCGCCGCGGCCGCCGGATCGAGCCCGGGTCCGTCATCGGCCACCTCGAGCGTGCACTGATCGCCGTGGCGCGCGACCATGACCTTCACCGTTCCGGCCCCTCCACCGCGACGGATCGAATGACACGCGTTCGTGATCAAGTTGGTCGCGACCTGAGCGAGCAGCACCGCGTCGCCCTGCACGACGACCGGATCGGAATCGGTCTGGAGTTCGACGCGAGCCCCGCAGCGCCGCGCGAGTTCCAACTGCGCCACCAGTTCGAGCGCTTCGCGCGCGACATCGCGCAGATCGACCACCGCGCGACTCGAGCCGTCCTTGCGCGCGTAACGCAGCAACCCCGCGACGATGCGCCGGCAGCGCTCCGCCGCGTCCAGGACGTCCTGCGCGGCGCGCACGGTCGGACCGGCCGGCACCGACTCCGCTCGAGCGACCGTGACGAATTGCTCAGCGCGGCCGTAGACGACCGCCAGCGGGTTGTTGAGTTCGTGCGCGACACTCGACACGAAGCGGCCGAGCAGCGAGAGGCGCTCGGCCTGCCGCAAGCGCTCGTGCGCCACGCGCGCCTCGGTCTCGTCATGCATCAACAACGCGGCACCCGCGGCGTGACCGTCGTCGTCGACGACGGGATACAGCGAAACCACCATGTCACGCGTGCCCGGGCGTCCGGGCAGGGTCAGCGCGAGTTCGAAGCGCCCGGCCTCGCGGCGCTGGAGCAACTGCGCCACGCGTTCACGGTCGACGCCGGGTTCGAGTCGCAGCACGTCGAGCGCGTCTTCGCCGACCAGTGCGTTGCCCGCGCCCGCGAGCAGGCGCTCGGCTTCGGCATTCGCCGTGGTGACCACGCCGCGCAGATCGAGCCCGAGCACCGCGTCCCTGACCGCGTCGACGACGTGCGCGAGGAATCGCAGGTGGCGCTCGCTCTGCGTGCGGATCGCGACGTCGGTGACGCGCTGGATCTGGCGACCGATGAACTCACCGTCGTGGACGACCGGGAATGCGGCGATCTCGTGCTGCGCTCTGCCGTCGTGACCGCGATGCGCGAAGAACACGGGCCGACGCTCGTCGAAGCAGCGAGCGACCGGGCAGCCGTCGCAGCGGTCGCGCGTGAAGTACGGCGTCTCGCAGGCGAGCTTGCCGATCAAGCGCGTCGAGAACAGGATCTCGGCGAACCAATTGACCTCGAGCACGCGGCAACCCGGACCGACGACGACGATCGGCTCTCCGACCGATTCGCATGCGGTCTTCAGCAGTTCGCCGCCGTCGATGCCGAGGCGCAAGCGCGCCAGCGACGCGCGCCGGTAGAACACCATCGCGAACGCGATCGCACCGACGGCTTCGACGCCGAGTTCGACCACGAGCAACGTCGCGGCGTCGCCGGGCAGCAAGTCGCGCGTGAAGCCGAGCGTGACGCCGAGCGCGAGCGCGAGACTGCCGAGACGATCGAGTCGGTCGATGCGGCGCCAGCGCGTACGCGGCGTGATCAGCCACGGCGCACATGCCGCGATCGCGACGATGCAATGGGCCCACCCCATCAGGTGCTCGATGCGGTGCAGCAGGATCCAGGCCGCGAACAACAGTCCGAGCCCGAACAACGCCACGACCGTCAGCGGGCGACCCGACAGGCGTTGCCTGCGTGACCCGAATCCACCAGCGGGCCGCGGCCCGGCGCGCGGTTTGTGAGGGAGCGGCGTGTGGGCGTCCATGCGATCGAAGAACTCTTCGAACGCGGTGCAGCGTGCGCTTGAGCGCAATCTCCGATTCCCTCGCGGACCGTCTCGTCGTCCGCGCCGACTGCCTCGGGCGTGCAACGTGCCGCCTCGGCGGCGTCGATCAGCGGCGGGTCTCGATCGCCGCGTAGACGTCTTCGAGGATCACGTTCTCGAGCAGGCCGTCGCGACCGATCGTGCGCCACGGGTTCTCGGGATCTTCCCGCGGATCGTCGAGCATCTCCTCGATCGGCGCGAACACTTCGACGCGCGCGCCGCCGTCGATCGCACTGATCTGGGCGTACATCGTCACGCGACGGTTCATGCGCGAGAAGCCGCGCGGACTGGTTTGCAGCTTGCCGGCCGCGGCGTCCTCGATCATCGACCCGCCAGCGAATCGCAGTCGCAACACTCCGCGCGCGATCCGGAACACCTCGTCCGCGGCGTGTCCAGGGAAGTCGCGGTAGCGGAAAACCTCGTCCTCGCTCCATTCGATGCCGGGTGCATCGAGTGGATTCGGCTCGCTCGCGCACGCGGAGAGCGCGGCCGCGAGCAGGACCGAGGCACTCCACTTCCAGCCCGTGACGTTCCGCGTTTCGTTCGCCACCGTGGGATCGACCCTCCGATTTGCTCGCCGTTCGCCGCGCGACCGCCCCCTCGATGGAGGCCAGCGGCCGGACGACTCGACTCTCCGCCGGCTCCGGCCGCCTTCAGCACCGAAGCGTTGCGCACACCGCGTACCCGCCGCGGATGCAACCAACCCAGATCCACGCTCGCAACATCGTGGCCAGAAAGGTTTTCCGAGCCGGAGCATGCGTCGCGATCGGCTCCTTCGTTTTCGCCCATTTCACGGGTTGACGTTTCTTGCATAGGCATGGAGCCGTCGCTAGTGTCCGCCGCCGACCCGAAGACCGCGCCCGGAAGCGTGGCGGGTCGCGCTCCACGCGGAGGCTCGAAACCAGTGGCAGGAAAGAAGAAGGCCGCGCGCCCAGCGAAGAAGGCGCCGAAAGCGTCGAAGGCGTCCGCGCCGACGAAATCGCAGAAGAAGGCCAAGGCCACGCCGGCGAAGAAGCCGTCCGCGTCGAAGCCGATCGCGAAACCGATGAAGAAGCCGCAGGCCGGCAAGCCGGCCAAGGCCGCCGCCGCGCCCTCTGCAAAGAAGGCCTCCGCGAAGCCGGCGCAACCGACCAAGGCCAGCAAGGCAGCGAAGCCCGCAGCCACCCCGAAGCCGGCGCCGAAAGCCGAGCCGAAGTCCGCGGCAAAGCCCGCCGTTGCCGCGAAGCCGGCCCCGACTCCCGCGCCCAAGGCCGACCCGAAGGCCGCAGCGAAGACACCGGTGAAGGCCGACGCCAAGACCGACGCGAAACCTGCGAAGTCGGACGGCAAGACACCACCCAAGACACCGCCAAAGCCGCCCAAGCCTCCGATCAAGCCCACCAAGAAAGGGCCGTCGGCCGCCGGCGCCGCGCTCCAAGAGAAGCTCGCGAGCCGCAAGAAGGAAGCCGCCAAGAACAAGGGGGACGTCGACGAGGACGGTCTCCCCCCACTGACGTCGGAGCCCGACGAAGAGGGTCTCGACGACGCCGACATCGGCGACCTCGATTCCGCGCTCGAAGTCGAGGACGATGGCGAAGGCGGTGAGTTCGACGACGACGAGGAGCCCGCCTACGACGAGGAGGAGGGCTACGACGAGTACGACAGCGGTTCGTACCGCGAGCCGTTCGACGATTTCTGATCGACCCGACCGGTCGCGCTCACGACGAGGCCCGCCGCATTCCTCGAATGCGGCGGGCCTCGTCGCTTCCGGGAGCGGACGACGTGCGTCGTCCCGGAGAGTTCCGCGTTCCGTCACGACTCCGCGTGGCGCAGGCGCGCGCGATCCTCGACGCCGAGCACGACGTCGTATGCGCAACCGATCAGGAAGCGCGAGAACGTCAGGGACTCGGGCTTCGACGCGCGCTGCTGCAGTGCATGCAGCACCGCTTCGTCGGCGAGTTCGCGTACGTCGAGGCGATAGGCCGGGCGACGCTCCCACAGACCATGCCGCTTCAGCTCCGCGCGCAGGAAGCGCAACAACTGCGGCAAGGCCTGCTCGATCTCGGCGCGTGGATCCTCGACCACGGGCTTCTCCAACGCGTCGAACGCGGAGAACCCGTCGCGTTCGACGGCCGCACGGAATGCAGCTCGCGTACTGCTCGAACGCGCCAAATGGCTGCGGTGCCGGTCGAGCTCGCGCACGAGCTCGCGCGTCGCATCACGCAACGCCGCCGCGAGCGTCGCCCCGACTCCGTGCGACGCCAAGCGCGTCGACGGCAGAGCCAGTGCCAGCGTGAAGTAACACTCTTTCAAGTGTGGGTTCAGCGAACCTTCGGCATGCAAGGTCACCGAATCGGGCGGCGTCCCCTCGAGCCGTCGCTCGATGCGCATGCGCGCACGGGAGAACAGCGCTTCCAGCGCGGGATCCTTGCGACCGGACTTGATCGTGAACGTGACGTGCATGAGCTCTCCTGTCTGCTGCGGATGGCGATCCGCGAACAAAACACCGAACGCCGACTTCGCCTCGGCCTGCCCGAGTGCGACGCGTGGAGAGAGCGCGCATCGCGCGGGGAGACGTTGTGACGGCCAAAGCCGCGCGACTGCTCGGAACCTAGCACGGGTTTTTCGGCGCTGCCGGAAGCCGCGCGCGAAATCTCGTCACTTCGCGCCGTTCGACAGCGCCACGACCAAGCCCGCGAAGATCAACCCCATGCCGACGAGGTCGCGCCACGTCGGCGCTTCGCGCAGCACGACGATCGAGAAGCCGAGGAACACGAGCAGGCTGATCCCCTCTTGCATGACCTTCAACTGCGGCGCCGTGAACGACCCGCCGTGCTCGACGTGTCCGATGCGATTCGCCGGCACCGCGAGGCAGTACTCGGGCAACGCGATCAGCCACGAGGTCAGGATGATCAGCAGCAACGGCTTCGCGTCGCCCTTGATCTTCAGGTGCCCGTACCAGGCGTAGGTCATGAAGACGTTGGACAGGACGAGCAGGACGATCGTGCGCACGCGTGAGTCTCCGCCGACGAGGCCGGGACTGTAGCGCCGTACGACCTACGCGGGTCACTGGACGACGAGCAGCAATTCGCTCGACGCCGCGAACTGCCCATTCGCCGCGTTCGCGTCGAGCCCGAAGAACTGAGCGCGCATTTGCGAGCCGAGGAACAGCAGCCCCGCCCTGTTCGGACGACCGTGCGCCACGTGCAATCCCGCGATCGAGTTCGCTTCGGGGATTCCGACTCCGGACAGTTCCGGCACTCCGGCGATGCCGGCGCAACCGACACCGTGATCGAAGTACGGCTGGTTCCAGATCGCGACGTCGCCCGCCGACACGCCGCCCGCGGAATCGAAGATGCCGCCTGCCGCGAGCGAGCTTCCGTACGGCGACGGCGTGTACACGCCCGACGTCGATCCGCCGTTGAACACGCCAATCGACATCGGCGTCCACTCCGTCCCGTTCCAGCGCGCGATGCCTTCGGCCGACACGCCACCGATCGACTTGAACAGACCACCGGCGAAGAAGTCCCTGCAGTAGTTCGCGAGCGCGAGCACGTACGGATACACGCCACCCACCGTTCCCGAACCGAGCGGCGACCACGCCGCGCCGTTCCATATCGCGACGTGACTCGCGGGCCGCCCACTCGCATGCGTGAACGCGCCGCCGACGACGAGCTTGCCGTTCCACACGGTCGACGCGTCGACCCATCGCGCATGACGAAGATGTCAGGCGACGAACGGCGCACGTCCCTCGATGGAGATGCGTGGTCTCGTGCGTGAGCGGCTGCGCCGCACGATCAGCGGTTCTCGAGCACGACGTCGCGCACGCGGCCCGTGAACAGTTGGTCGTTGCCGAACGCTTGTCCGACGCACGCCGGCATCGTCTGGTCGAAGAACGCGCATCCCGCCGGACACTCCGCGACGGTGCGCCCATCGAACGCGAGCGACAGACGCCGCGTGCGTGCTTCGAAGCTCAACGACACGGCGATCCAACGCGGCTCGCTCGACTCCGGCAGCATCGCGACCACGTATGCGTCGGGATCGCCCCAGGTCCCGGCTTCGAGTCCGCGCGCGCGCTGTCGCACCCAGATCGTGTCGCGACCCGCGCGTCGATCGCCCCAGACGAAGACCATCTGTCCCCAGTTCGTCACCTCGCCCGGCATCATCGACAGGTCGAGGCGCCAATCGCGCCGCAGGTCGAACGGCGCGGAGACTTCGAGCGCGTCGCCCTTCCTCGGATCGACTTCGCCGACGACGCGCAACCCGCCCGCCGCACCGCTCGTCGCAACGCCGCGCGCGAGCCGACTCACGGGATCGAGCGCATCGATCAATCCGGCACCGAGCCCCTCCGTCGCGACGGTCATCGACTCGACGTGAAACGGCCCATCCGAGGCGATGTGGATCGGCGAAGACGCGGAAGCGAACTCGCCGGTCCAAGCGCCGCGGTACGCGCCACCGACGTAGACGGCCATTCCGTCGCGGTGCACGACCACGCGCAGTTCGACGCTGCACTCGCGCCATTCCACTGAGGCACCCTCGGCGCGCGCTCCCGCGGCCGGCCCGCCCTCGATGCGCAAAGCGCCGTTCGCGGTCCAGATGCACTCGGTCGCGCCGAAGCGCATGCGCACGTCGTCGTCTCCGGCCACGACGCGCGTCGTCCACACGAACGGCGCGGTGTACGACCGCGCCGTCTCGACGAACCCGCGCCGGAGGAACACCGCGCCGTCGACCAGGATCGTCGCGTCGTCGGACGCGATGGCGTCGACGAAGCGCGGGCTCGAGGCGACGCGCAGCGACCGCTCCGTTCCATCGACGGTGGCCGAAGGCGTGGCCGAGCACGAAGCCAAGAGCGCGAACCCACCGACCGCGAACGCTCGGATGCACGGGATCTGCATGACGAAGCCCCTCCCACGGTCGCGTGGCTGCAAGGGTGAGCCGTTCGCGATGCGTTCGCGGCACGGTAACTCGACGCATCGAGCAGTCCTTCCGTGATTTCGACGCATGACCGGGGATCGCCGGTGTTCGTTGCGCGAGGCTCGAGGCACAGACCCCGATGCACGTACCCGCGGTGGGAACGAGATCCCGCACGCTCAACACCGATCCCAGGATCGATCAAGGCCGAGCGAACACGAGTCGCACCCGGGATCGATCGCTCACGCGCTGTTCGCAAACCGCATGGCCGACCTTGCGCGCCCGAATCGTCAACCCTCGCACGGCTGCCGCAGAGCCATCGCCGGGATCCGGCCCCTCGACGGCGAACGCCCCACCTTTCGAAGAAACACTCGTGCCCAACGTCACACCGTTCGCATCAAGGAGCTCGATGCTCGCGCCGGCGACCCCGACCCCGAGATCGTCGACCACGACCCCAGTGACGGAGACGCGCGGCTCACTCGAGGGAGCCGGCGCGGAAGCCTCGCGCAGCGGCAATCCAAGGGCGACCGAAGGCTCGAGGACACCGCCGCTCGCCTCGTCGCGGAGCTCGGAGCGCGCGTCCTCCTCAAGCTGCGAAGAGGGAAGACCAATTCGGGGTACGCACCCCTCGAACCAGTGAACGACGCCAACTGTCAGGATCAGCAGCGCGATGACGTTCCCGATCCACCGACGCATCCCGCCTCTCGTTCCGTCGAACGGCACGACACCCGTGCCGAAGACGTTCCGCAATGAAGCCAACGGCGCTCCATCCCCACAATGCACAAACAACCGTGCCGGATCATTCACCGAGGGTCGCCAAGCGAAGCGCAGGCAACCCGAGCCGACACACCCACCCCAACCCCCTCCGGACCCCCTCCGAACCCGATGCCTTCGTATGGCCGTCGCGGAGGAGTCCGATGGCGGCGCCCGGCGCGGCTTTGGGGCGTCTTCGCCGCACCGGGCGCCGCCATCGGACTCCTCCGCGACGGCCCGCGCCCCGCATCCCTCGCCAACAGCCATCCAATGGTGGGCCCGCTCGGACTCGAACCGAGAACCAAAGGATTATGAGTCCCGATAGGGCGAACGGAACGAGTGATGCGAGCGCAACTTGTGATGACGACACGGCGAACCCCAGCGGATTCCCCAGCGTTCGGCCTCAAAACGAACGATCGATACGTCCTCTCGATACCGCGATGGTCTCGCTTCTCGATGCACTCAGTTCACTGCGCGTCGCCGAGCAGCGCGCGATCATCGGCCATGCGCTCGCGCTCGTCGCGATGTCGGCGAAGCGCAGGGCCGCGATTGTCGCGCTCACGGACGCGAGCGATTGAAGCGCTTCGACAGCTCGACACCTCGACAGTCGTGAGCGTGATTGGATCGAAGCGGCGTGCGTTTGCCCTACATCGGCGGCGCCGGGTGCTCGCGCACGTCGCGGCGCTCGTCGCGATGCCGCAGAAGCGGCGCGGAGCGATCCTGGCGCTTACTGCAACGGACTAGGTCAAGCGCCGGACCAATTACCGCTGAGGGCTTGCCCAGACGACACCGCCCGTCTCATCAAACAAGGTGATCGATGAGACGGGGATGTCTTCCGATATCCCAGAACGCTTGTCAACGATTGCCGTTGGTCCGACCAGCGCCCGTGTCCTAGAAGCCAAATCGAAGAGCCGGATCGTTGGCGCGCCAGTGTCTTCGACTTCTAGTTTCAGGGCTCGGTGATCCACCACCTCGCTTGCGCGTTCCGCTGAAGTCTCTCGGCTACGGATCGATTCCCGTTTGGATCTGATTCCTTTTCTAAAAAGCACGAGCGACGCGCTCCCATCGTCGAATCCCCGCAACTGCGCTCTCGGGCGACCCCGCGAGTCAGACAGTTCGAACAGTGATTGATTGCCCGTCAAAGCATTTGCGTCAGTGAGTTCGCGTTGTTCCAAGTTGACGCACTGTTCACCCGTGGATGATCGCAGCTCCAAGAAAGTGCTGTTGGACGCCTGCTCCGACGATGACCACGTACCGAGAACTGCGCGCACGCGTTCCTCGTCGTCGACTACGCGAAACTCCCGCGCATTAATAACGCCTGGCTCCGCAGTCCAAGCAACGGTCGCAGCGGCGACCAACCCGACGAGCACAAGTCCGACAATCCCACGAAGAGCGCGATTGCTCCGCTCTAGTCGCTCGATGCGCGCGAGGAGGGTATTTGAATCAGTGTTGCTCATCGTGTTCTCCTGGGCTGTTGAAGCCAGTTCGGGTGGGAGGGTCGGTTCCGCGCGCGAGCGATGCTGCACGGGTCCCATCGATGAAGTCCCGCGCCCTGCGCGTCAGTTCGCGAGGTAGCCGACGAGGTTCCAGATGCCGTCGCTCTGATTCGAATTTGTACCGTCAAGCTTAAGTACAACGCTTGAGCCGGGCCTAAAGCTGTATCCGATCGACGACTGCCGGATGATGCGGTCGAACTGCCATCTTGCAACAGCGGTCGGCCCCACCTTCACGAGATCGCCAGCGCTAGTTCGCTCGACAAGCTTTGTACCAGGTGATGTGGGTCCGACGATGCACAGGTCGTTGACGACCAGCCACCGGTTACCCGGCACCGCGAATAGGACGACCTCGATCGACTGGCCAACGGGAATGCTCAGCCCACCGTCGATGTTCACGATGTCCGCCGGATGCGGCGGAAAACTCGGTGAGCGGAGCAACGGCGGGGCCTGCGCGTCCGCATCGCGGTAGAGCGAGATCGCAACACACGAAGCGACCGCAAGAGCGAAGACCGAGACGATTCGAGCGCGCATGGTGGACCCCTACTTCGGGCGTGGTGAGAGTCGCGAGTGGAACACGGTGCTGCGTTGCTGTCGAGCAAGGTTCGCGCTTGCCGGACCCCGGGGAGTGGGAGGGTCGGTTCCAACGGCCGGCGAACGCTCGCGGGTCCCATCGCTGGGTTTCTCTTGACACCCACTCCGCTAGCTAGCGCGGAGAGCTTCCGCGCACCGGCCGATCCCTTCCACTCAACAAGAGTTCCCATGGGTATGACTCTCTCAGCCATGCTGGAGCGCGGCCTGGTTGATGCCGCGGCGCGCGCATCCCACTCAGTAGCTCCACCGCTGATGGCTTGCGGGCAGGCGGTTGAGCAGATCGCGCGTTTCGCGCCAGCCAGGCAGGACTCGATCCATTGTCGCGACGAAGCGCGGGCCGTGCGTCGGTTCGAGGAGGTGGGCCAGCTCGTGCACGACGATGTACTCCAGGCACTCCTTCGGCTTCTTCGCCAGCTCTGTGTTCAGGCGGATCGTGCAGGCCGACGGATTGCAGCTACCCCACTTGGTCTTCATCTGCTGCACGTAGAACCCATCGACGGAGACCGAGAGTCGTCGCTCCCACGCTTCGACCAGAGGCGCCACCTCGGTCTTCAGGTGTTGGCGATACCAGTCAGCGCACGGCGGCTCGTGTCTGCCCGCCTCGGTGCCAGGGCGGACCCGCAGAGCGGGGTGCCGTGCTGCACTGTTGCACTTAGGCGCGCCGCCCTTCGACCACCTTCAACAGGAACCGCTTGCCCCAGACGTAGTGGCTCTCACGATCTAGGTACTCGCGCCGGCTCTCCCGTTCCTGCTCGCGCAGCTTCTTCTGCTGCTGCTTGATCCAGGCGAGCTTGGAGATCGCGAACAGCCGGATCGTGTCGAGCGTCATTCGTTCGGGGGCGACCAGACGCACGCGGCCGGTCGGCGGATAGACGCTCAGGTGGACGTTCTTGATGTCCTTCCTGATGACGTCGACGGCGATCCCTCCAACGTCCAGCGTCAGGGCCATCAGTATTCGCGCTGCTGCTTGATGATGAGGAACATGCGCTCGACCTCCGGCGTATCGTTGCCGAGCAAAGGCAGCAGGGCGCGCTTGATTTCGTTCTCCGCGGCCTGGTGCCCGCGCCAGTCGTCGGGCCGCACCCGCTTCACGGTTTCGTCGAGCGCCAGGGCGAGCGTCAGCCGGACGTCATCGGTGCGCCGTAGGCTGGCGGCGTCTCTCGGATCGGTCCCGCAGCCAGTGCTGGGCTTTGCCAGCAGGTTGTTGAAGCGCGCGCAGCCCGGCCGGCGTCCTGAGCTGCTGGGGCGTCATCGGCCTGCCCGCTCTGCACCTGCCGCGCCAGATCGGCAATGCGCTTCAGATAGGCCTCGTAGTCCACGCGCTTGGCCCGCAGGTCGGCAATGATCTCTTCCAGCAACTTCGACATCCGGTCGTAGTAGGCCGGGTTGTTGAGGTGCTCCTGCAAGATCCGGCTGCGCACGTTGTTGGCGATCGTCTCGGCCACGGCATCCTTGCTGGCCTTGATGCCACTGGGCAGACTGTCGACCACGCTGGCGATGCCCGCCTTCACGATCAGCTCCAGCAGCGGCATGTCACCGAATGCCGAGATCTGCCGCGGTTCGTCGGCCTCGATGTAGGTGTCGATCAGGTGCCGCATGTCGGCCTCATAGGCCTTGAGGTCGATCGTCTCGCCGCTGGCCTTGCGGATGATCTCGCGCAGGGTCAGGTAGCGCTGCACCGCCTTCTTGATGCGGGCGATGTCCTCGGCGCTGTACCTGGCGGCCTCCAGGTCATCGGCGATGGCGGCGTAGGCCCGCACCAGCGACACCGTCGCCGTGTATAGCGCCACCCGCTGCGGCTCGTGCGCGGCCAGCTCGGCCGCTATCTCGACGTTGCCGCAGAAGTAGTGGATGTGCTCCAGTTCTCCCTTGGGCGGCTGCACCGGCTCGCAGATCAGCGCCGCGGCTTCAAGCGCGTTGTCCAGCCGCTCGCGGCCCTTGGCCAGGCGGTCCTGCAGCAGCACCTCCGGGCTGGCGCCGGGCGCGCTGTGATCGAGCTCCGACGAGTACACCTGCAGCGCGCCGGTCCCCTCGTTGACCAGCTTCTTGAACAGGTCCTTGTAGTCGACGATGTAGCCGAAGCTCTTGTCCTCACCATCCAGCCGGTTGACGCGGCAGATGGCCTGGAACAGGCCGTGGTCCTGCATGCTCTTGTCGATGTAGAGGTAGGTGCAGCTCGGCGCGTCGAAGCCCGTCAGCAGCTTGTCCACCACCACCAACAGCCGCATGTTGGCCGGCTGCTTCCTTGAACAGCTTCTTGGCGTGGTCCTCGTAGGTCTCGATCTTGGACTTGCCCGGCTGCGCGTCCACACCCTTCAGCAGCGCGGTGTAGGTGTCGTAGAGAAACTGCTTGTCGGTCTGCGTGTTGGCGCCGGTCTCCTCCAGCGTCACGTCCCTGGCGAGCGGGTTGTACGAGGTGACCACCGCGCACTTGCCCTTGAAGGCGGTCTTCTGGAACAGCTCGAAGTACTTGCACGCCTCGTAGATGCTCGACGCCACGAGGATGGCGTTGCCGCGCTGGCTGGCGAGGCGCGGCTTCACGCTGAAGTCGAACACGATGTCGCTCGACCACGCGCTCCATGCGCGAGCGCGAGCTGAGCACGTTCTGCATCGTGCCCCACTGCTCGCGCAGCGCCGCCTTCTGCCAGGTGTTCAGGCCCTTGGTCTTGGCGTCGAACCACTGGTCGATCTTGTCCTGCGATCCCAGGCGCTGGTCGATGTCGCGCGCCTCGTAGACCAGGTCGAGCACGACCTTGTCTTCCACGGCCTCGCTGAACTTGTAGGTGTGGATGTAGTCGCCGAAGACTTCGCGGCTGGTCTGCGCGTCCTGCTTCAGCAGCGGCGTGCCGGTGAAGCCGATGAACACGGCGCCCGGCATCAGCGCCTTCATCGTCTTGTGCAGCTTGCCGCTTTGCGTGCGGTGGCACTCGTCGACGAAGACGAACACCTCGCCCACGGTGGGGCTGGGCTGCGCGGCAAGCTCCTTGATGAAGGCGTCGAAGTCGTCCACGCCTTTGCGGCCGAACTTGTGGATCAGCGAGCACAGCAGCCGTGGCGTGGCCTGGCCGAGCTGGCTCATCAGGTCGTGCCCGCTGCTGGTGCGCTTGATGGGCTCGCCGGCTTCGGTGAACACGCCCTCGATCTGCTTGTCCAGCTCGTCGCGGTCGGTGACGATCACCACGCGCGCGTTGGGCCGGTTCTCCAGGATCCACTTGGCCAGCAGCACCATCACGATGCTCTTGCCGCTGCCCTGGGTGTGCCAGATGATGCCGCCCTTGCGGGCGCTGACGTGCTCCTGCGCCGCCTTGATGCCGAAGTACTGGTGCACGCGCGGCAGCTTCTTGACGCCGCCGTCGAAGAGCACGAAGTCGTGCATCAGCTCGACCAGCCGCGCCTTGGCGCACATCTTCAGCAGGTACTTGTCGAGCTTGAAGCGGCTGTTGTCGGCCTCGTCTTCCTTCCACTTCAGGAAGTACTTCTCCGGCGTGCCGACGGTGCCGTACTGCAGCCCCTCGGAGTCGTTGCCCGCGAAGACGAACTGCACCGTGCTGAAGAACCAGGCATTGAACTCCGGCGACTGGTTCGACAGGTTCTGCCGGATGCCGTTGCCGATGGACGTGCGGCTGTTCTTCAGCTCGACGACGCCGACCGCGATGCCGTTGACGTACAGCACCAGGTCGGGCCGCCGCTCGTGCCCGCCCAGCCCGCCGCGCAGCGTCACCTCCTCGGCGATGGCGAAGTCGTTGGCCAGCGGCTGCAGCCAGTCGATGAGCTTGACCTGCTCGGTCACCTTGCCAGCCTCGGTCTTGACCGGCACGCCGTAGCGCAGCAGGCTGTAGACCGCTTTGTTGTTGTCGTAGAGGCTGCGGTTCGGGTTGTTCGCCTCGGTGCGCAGCAGGTAAAGGGCGCGGCCGATCTGATCGGGTGAGTAACCGGCCTTGGCCAGCCAGGCGGTGAGCAGGCCCTCCTCGATGTTGCTGTTGCCGTTGCGGTCGGTCCAGTCGCCCAGCGCGCGATAGCCCAGTTCGTCGCGGAACAGGGCGAGCACGCGGTTCTGCGTGGCGCGCTCGGGAGTGCCGATGACGTTCACCGTTCAGTCCCGTATGTTGGAGCGTTCGATGAATCCTCTGATGGCTGCGTGTGCTGCCAGCTGCCTGGCGCCAGCACTGCTCTTGGAGGAAAATCCCAGTTCGAGGTTCACCCCCCCCCCCGCCAAGCTCCTCGTCTTGCGCCTGCCATCCGTGCCAGGCCTCCAGGCCGCGATGGGATCGCCAGAAAGCAAGTGCCTCATGCGTTGGGGGCCCGATGGCCTTTTCTGGTTATGCGTCGGCTGGCTCCGCTGCCCCCCCCCCCCCAACATTGGGGATTGGCTTAAACCCTTGCTCATATCAGCCGCGTCCTGCCGGTGAGGAGTTCCTGCATCATTGCCTGCTTGAGGGCGCGGGTCTTCTCCCGCCGCTGTTCCAACCCCGGCGCTCCGCGTCCATGTCCGACAGGACCTCGGTGATGGCGGTTTGTTCGGCCTCCGATCGGGCAACCATCGACTGATATGCGACATGCCCAGGGTTGCCGATGGTTCCAGCGGCGAGTCGCCGCAGAGGTTGATGAATCGATGGGCAAGGAGCTGAAAGGAAGCCACTCAGTCGTCGCCGGAACCTGCTTCTTGAATCGGCCTGATTGGTCGAGCCAGGGACTGCGTTGGTGGCGCACTCGCCGATCGTGGCTCGCGATGTCACCGACTGCATGCGCTGGGATCATTTCCGCCGCATCGCTTTGAGGTCCGGCTGGCTAAGGCGGTCGAGCGCGTCGTTGCCAGAGGTATTGTGCGGCGTTGAGCGCCGCGATGTCCGTGAGGTAGCGGCACCAGGAAATTTCCATCCCAGGCTCCAGGTTCGGCGGGCGTTAACTCCGTTTCGCAGAAAGGCGACGTGATTCCCCAGCCGCTTCACCTCCCACTCGCCGTGGAAGCCCGGGAGGCGGGTTTGGCCGGTGAGGAGTTGCTGCATGGCGGCCTGTTTGAGGTCGCGCTTCTTGGCGATGAGCCGGTCCAGCGCGCCCAGCAGCGCATCCACATCGCTCAACGCCTCCGCGATGGCGCGTTGTTCGGGGAGGGGTGGATAGGCTGCGACCGCCATCTCCGGGGAACTGCGCTGCCTCTTTGACGGTCGGTACCTGGCGCTTGCCGGCCTGGGCCTTCCAAGATCCTTTGCGCAGCCGAGACCGCCTTGTCTTAGTCAACTCGATGCGAGCAGTCGCAGGAAGATGGCGTTATCGGGTGATTCGGGAACTACCACGACTGCCCGATCCCAGCCCCGATAGTTGAGACCAATTGTGGCGCACGGGTTGAGTTTGGGCCAATGGCGAGAGACTCGCTGCGACCCCGTCTGGGCCAGCCCAGCCCCTGGAGAATCGGACTGCGGAGCATGTCCAGCCCATCGCTTCGAACTCGCGCCCTGGCTGGACGATCCCTGTAGGGATGCTGCGTGGTCCACAGATCTCCCTGAGCCGGTTGATTCCCACTCTTCTGGGATGACGCCCCACCTCGGTTTGCTTGTAGCCGGGCTTCACTGCCATACCGCCCCCATTCTGCTTGAGGTGGGCGTCCACGCGGGCGGCGAGCGTCGCCACTTCACCGGTGAGCTGCGGCAGCGGCGTGGCGTAGCGTTCGGCGAGCTGGCGGATGCGCCCGGTGAGGGTCCGCGAGACGCGGTCCAGCTCGCCCTGCACGGCGGCGGCAAGGGTGGCCAGCCACTTGTCGTCCACGACGAGGGTCTGGATCTCGGCCTCGGTGAGCTGGCCGTACCTGGCGGCGAGGTTGGCCATCAGCAGCTTCCTGCGCCGCCTTGAGCTTGCGCCGGTGGCGGCGTCCGGTTCCATGAGGGCCAGGTAGCTGCCGAGTACCCTGCGCTCGTCGGCGGTGTCGGGGTGGGCCTTGCCGATCTCCTTCAGCCGGGCGGCGACGCTGGCCTTGGTGAGCTTGTCCTTGTCGTTCTTCGCGTCTTCCAGCAGGCCGCCTTCGCCCCCGTGCTCCTCGGCCATCTCCTCCATCTGTTGCGCCAGGGCGGCGAGCTGCGCCTCCAGCGCGTCGATGGCCGCCTGCTCCTGGGCGTAGTAGCGGGCGATGACGAGCGCGGGCGGGATCAGCTCGGCGGCGTACTTCTTCCTGCCGAGCGTGAAGTCGGGCCGGGTCTTGGTCTTACTGGACTTGTCTTCGAGCAGGAGCCGAGGCTGGGCGGCCTCGCGCCAGCCATCGGAGGCGATGAGGTAGCAGTCGTCCTGCATCGTCTCGGCCCAGTAGTTCATCAGGTGCTGATAGATGTCATAGGCATCGAGCAGCGGGGCGTGCTCGAAGGTGGCGAGCAGCGCCTCGGCGATCGTCTCGATCAGGGCCTTGGGGTGGCCGCCCTGTGCAAAGCCGCACAGCTGCGGGGTGTTGGCGGCCTTCCATTGCGCGAACAGATTGGTGGCGGTGGCGATGAAGGCGGTGAACTCGGGGTGGCCGTAGATGGTTGGTTTGATGTCGGCGGCGGCGACGCGAGGCTGGCTGTAGCCGGGGCGGTCGGCTGGCTGGAACAGCGCTTCGCGCACGCCGGGGAATACCTGCCAGTACCGCTCCAGCGCATCGAGGTCGCGGTCGGGGATGCCGCCGCGCAGGTGGGCGTCGATGTCCTGCAGGTCCTCGGGCTCGCTGCTGTCGATGTAGCGCGGCAGGTTGAGGTTGTAGTCGTTCTTCGTGTCGCTGATCTCGGCCAGCGGCACCATGCGCGCGTAGCCGGGGATGTCCACCTGACGGGTGAAGGTGTCGACGATGCGGTGGATGTCCTGCTCGCGCAGGCGGTTCTTCGGGCCGTCCTTGATGAAGCCCTTGGAGGCATCGATCATGAAGATGCCCTTGCGGCCGGCGGCGTCCCTGCCTTGTCGAGCACGATGATGCAGGCGGGGATGCCGGTGCCGTAGAACAGGTTGGCCGGCAGGCCGATGATGCCCAGGATGTAGCCGCGCTGGACCAGGTTCTTGCGGATCACGCCCTCGGCGTTGCCGCGGAAGAGCACGCCGTGCGGCAGGATGCAGGCGCCCTTGCCGGTGCTCTTGAGCGAGCGCAGGATGTGCAGCAGGTAGGCGTAGTCGCCCTGCTTGGCGGGCGGCGTGCCGTAGTGCTTGAAGCGTTCGTGCGGGTCGTTGGCGGGGTCGAGGCCGGTGCTCCAGCGTTTGTCGCTGAACGGCGGGATTGGCGACGACGTAGTCGAAGGTCTTGAGCTGGCCCGAGGTGTCGGTGAAGAGCGGGGTGGTCAGCGTGTTGCCCTGCTTGACCAGCGCCGTCGGGTTGTCGTGCAGGATCATGTTCATGCGCGCCAGGCCGGCGGTGGCGGAGTCCTTCTCCTGCCCGTAGAGCGTGACCTTGGCGGTGGCCGCGTCGCCCACCTTGAGCAGCAGCGAGCCCGAGCCGCAGGTGGGGTCGTAGACGGTGGTGTCGGCGCTGGTCTTGGCGCTGGCGATGCCCAGGATCTGGGCCATGATGCGGCTGACTTCGGCGGGCGTGTAGAACTGGCCCTTGCTCTTGCCGCTCTCGGTGGCGAAGTGGCGCATCAGGTATTCGTAGGCATCGCCCAGGATGTCGTCGCCATCCGCGCGGTTCTTCGAGAAGTCGAGCGCGGGGTTCTCGAAGATGGCGATGAGGTTGGTCAGCCGGTCCACCATCTCCTTGCCGCTGCCGAGCTTGGTCGCGTCGTTGAAGTCCGGCATGTCGGACAGCTTGTTGGCTTTGGCCAGCGGCCCGAGGATCTTCTTGTTGATCTGGTCGCCGATGTCGCTCTTGCCCTTGAGCGCGACCATGTCGGCGAAGCTGGCGCCGGGCGGGATGGTGATCGGCGCGAAGGGCTGGCCGGCGTACTTGTCGCTGACGTACTTCACGAACAGCAGCACGAGGACGTAGTCCTTGTACTGGCTGGCGTCCATGCCGCCGCGCAGCTCGTCGCAGCTTTGCCAGAGGGATGAGTAGAGTTCGGACTTCTTGATGGCCATCGCTACGCAGTTCGCTTCTGCAAAGGTGTCGTCCAGAGCATGTGCACTTCGAGGCGTTCTACTACGCCTGACCTCCAGGACCTGGTTCCAGTGGGCGGGGATTCGTTCGGACTCGCGAGAAAGGTGCTGGCGCGCACAGCCACGTGACCCCGCGAGACTGCGGATGCAACGTCACTCGCCTTGCGCGCGCAGGGCGCGATCGCGTCCACCATGGTCAGCACCGTTGCGATGCCGGAGCCGGCGTTCGGGGCTGCTCGTGCCGAGAGCGACGGATATGGCCGGGACCGACCGTCGGAGCCTCATCGTGGGGCTGGCAGGTGTCGAAGATGCTCTTCATCGCGCCTTACTGAGGAGGAGGCGGGGATGTGCGAGTCTTGCGTTGCTCCTTCGGCGTCTGCGCAGCGCGGGTGCCGTCGCACATCCAGCCGTCGCGCACCTCGCATTCGTCCTCATTAGTAAACCGACAACCGAAGTCCGTTCGTCGCGCAGTAGCCCTGCGCCACGCCTGGGTCGAATACAAACGCCTGCATGAATACGGAGACGAGTGGGAAGTTCACTGGAATCGATGCGCCCACGGTGATGGATCCATTACCAGGCCCACTGCCGAAGACCGGAAGGGCAATGGGAGTCGCGGCGGAAACCGTGAGAAGCGTGCAGCCACTCGGAAGCGGTATTGAGCTGGACTGGGTTCCAAGCACTAACAAGCAGCCCGTGTTTCCCAGGGCGGATTGGAGTTGAATTGACACCGACTCGCCGGGGTGCTTGCAACCGTCAAAGCTTGAGAGGATCGCGAGGGTAGGGGAGAATCCGCCGCTCCCAGGACACGCGGCACCGAAGGATTGGTCCGGGTTTGGTGTCGATCTCATCACATAGGTCGCGCCAGCGCCTTCGGTACGAGCCCCGATAGCCACTTCGCTGCCGGAGAGGGCGATCGCATACCCGAAGCCCGTCCCGAACCCGAGTGCCGTGTCCGGCGTCAGTAGGAGCGCCGGTTTCCAACTTCCTCCAGGCTTTGCGTAGACATACGAGGACCCCACTGCCCCAGCTGCATATGACGTGTCGCCGTATGCGCCGATTACTAGGCGGTCAGGAGCGATCGCGACAGAGCGTCCGAATTCCTGTGCAAAGTTCGAAGGGCGGTCGATGATCGCCTGAAGTGCCCAGAACAGACCTAGATCTTCGTAAACAAGAACACGTCCACTGTGCGATCCGATAGCGGCGAGTCCGGATCGGACCGACACGCTGTGTCCGACGCCGACACTCACTGTCGAACTGGGATCGGTGAGTTTCGCACGTTGAATCCACGTGTTTCCATCAAACGCAAAAACGTATGCCGCACCCGAAGAGTTTTGCCCTCCGACAGCGGTATATGCACCGACGACGAGGGTATTGCCTTCGAGGCTGACCGACTGACCAAAGTTGCTAAACGCGCTGGAATCCGTGGGAAGAATCAGGGTGGGCGATGTCCACCCGGCGCCAGACTTTGAGACGACGTAGGTGCGAGTTTGATTCAAGTCGCCGATTGCGAGCGTGTCGCCATCCGCACTCATCGCGGACCCAAAGGCGGTGAACGGAACGTTTGGGATCGGGTTCGGGATGTTCGCGGCGAGCATCCACTGGCCGCCAGTTTTCTCGTAAACGTCGACCGCGACCCCCCTGCGAGCGACAAACACACGACCGTTAGCGATGGCAACTGATTCCCCGACTTGGGCGTATGGGCCGGAGACCGTGTGCGCGAGAAGCCAGAGACCGGATACGCGCTCGTAGAAGTACGCACGCCCACCGCTCGAAGTGTCAGCAGCTCCAATGACAAGCAGATCGCCGTCTAGGTCGACCGCGGATCCAAATACCGCTGGCCCGGGAGAGAGCAACTTCGCGAGCTGCTTGTTCTCGCACTGCCCGTTCGCGGACGGCACGGACAGCACGGACAGCAGAATCGCAACCCCAACGCACGCTCGATGCGCGGCACTCATACCGACCCCCCAGTTCAATGATGCCCACGAATGAACAGTCGATGGTAACCGCGAACCACTGTGCGCGGCAAGCGGCCGTCGTGTCACCCCCGGGGTTATTGCCGGACTTCGGTCGGCGATGGCGGCCCTGGCTGCGTTGTGAATCGCGGAAGCGCATTCGTCTGCGGGACTTCTACGCGGTGCCGTTCGCACGACACGTCGAGACGAGCTAGAAGTGCAACCTAGTCGGACACGACATCCTCTCGCCGTGCGCGCTACTGCAACGCCTTTAGGCTTCACAAATCGGGGGGCCAATCCGTGACGATGCTTCCACGAACGTACCGTCGAAATCAGCCCGTCGCGTTGCGAATGTTCGTTCACCGTAGCCGCTCGTTGCCGCTGCACCATCTCGCCAAGTGCACGGGCATATCCGCGCAGCGTCTCCGCCGACTTCGCGACGGTCGAGGGATGATCCGTCCGGACGAAAAGAGGCGACTTGCGGTGTCGTTCGCGGTCGACGAGTTGGTGATCGACGAGGCGCTTCGCGACGCGCTCGTCTTCCGCCTGCATCGAGATGGGTTCGAGTACGTCGACACGGATTGGCACCGCGTTCGTGCACGCGCGCGCGACGATTCGCTTCTGCCTCCGCCAGCTTCCCGCGTTCTACGGCGATTCCGCGACGCCGACTGTCATCGGTACCTCGCGCGCCATGATCGCTTGAAGGAACCCATCCTCGACGTCTTGCGCGCAATCTCAGACGGGTCGTACGGCGTGACGTTCGGGCGCGACGAAGTTGTCAGCGAGTGGTGCCGCCGTGAGGCCGCACAACTGTTGAAGGTCATCGGCGTCCGAAGGAAGCTTGGTGCCGAAGGTCGAACTTACGCGCGTTGCGACGAACTTGACCGAGGCGACGAGTTCTTCTGGTTCTTCCACCTCCCCATCGCTCGCAAGCTCCATGGCGCCAAGACGGCTCGCGGAAAGCCGCAGAGCGAGGACAGGAACGAGCCCGCAACTACCTCTGATATGACCCTGAACTGACTCGCAAGATGTTGTGTTCGGGTTTAGTTCGACCTACTATCCCGCGTGTCCGTGAGGATTCGTCGGGTTGGGTCGTCCTCCGCGCCGGGTCCTCGCCCAAACCACGAGGACAGAATGACCTCAAGTGCGTCTCCCCTCTCTGCAGCTCCGCCTGAGCCTCCTTGCGGTAGCACGCTTCGAGATTGGCATCGCAGCATCACGACCTTTCACGACCTGCTCACCCGTGAGGTCACGCCACGGTGGGATATCAGCGCGAAATCGACCGCGGCGATCCTCAAAGACGCCGACCTCGTGGCATGGACAGCCGCGCAAAAGCGGTTCGCGGCGTTCGACCCGAACGGCTCGAAGTCCTGGCCGAAGCTCATCAGCGCAGCAGCCCTCGTGAGTGCGCTGCACGATGCGAAGACGATCGACAAGGCGGACCTGCGGAATCGAGTCCGCCTTGCTCGGCGTCGACGGCGGCTCTTCGATCTGATCCATCTCGACACGCTCAACGCTACTCGGCCGGCAGGTCGGCGGTCGCTACAGCGTCATGCCGCCACGGACTTCCGGCAGGTTGAGACGGAACACGTCTTCTACATCTTTGCCGCGCGACACAGCGAGCCCGCGCTCGCGGCCATGGATCACTGCGGTGTCAGTCCCGCCAACTTCCTGCGTGTCCTTGCGGGTGATCGCGTGCCCGCGACGCTGCGCTCGGCGATCGTCGATTTGAGCCTACTCGCCCGTCGCATCGAACAAGCGTCTCGGGCGACGCGGGCGACGCTGACAGTCTCCGCGCGACAGGCCTCGCCGCGCAAGCTACGCGCGTGCGTCGAACTCGCGCTAGCGAGCCTGAACGAATGCATCAGCGAGAGGCCCGGCCTATCCATGGACGCGAAGCCGCATCGACAGGTTCGTCGGCTGCAGCACGATTGGATCCGAAATCACGGCACCGTCTACTCAGGTCACACGCCGGAGTTCAGAACGTGGTCGCGGTACATTCGCGAAGCGCTTGCGCGTCCGCAGGAGCCCCGAGACGGCACAGGAACTGTGCACGGTATTGACGAAATCTGACTTGCTAAAGAAATCCGCGGACTCAAAGCGGATTTCTGAGTCTCGCAAAACGCTCTAAACCGGCGCTTTCGACGCGGTTCATCCCAGTCCGCGTCGATCCGTCCCTGGTCTGCATCCTTTTCAACAGGAGCAGACCATGGCGCGTTTCGTTACGGCACACGAGATCGGTGAACGCTACGGCGTTCGCGCAGCGACAGTGAAGGCATGGGCGCGGGAAGGACGCATCCCGTCGATCCGAATCACCGGCAAGATCGTTCGCTTCGACCCCGACGCGGTCGATCGCGTTCTTCAGGAGACGGTTGCCCCCCGGAAGGAAGGGGGGAGCCATGGTCGCTGAGTCCGGCCGCCCAAGTTCGAGCACCACCACCGCCAATCGCGATCACGTGCGGTTGCTCACTTGCCGCGAAGCCGCGCGATACCTCGGCGTCTGCGAGCGCACCGTCTGGAGCCTCGCGGTTTCAGGATCGATTCGATCAGTTCGGATTGGTCGGTCCCGTCGCATCGACATCAACGACATCGACGCCTTCATCGAGCGCGCGAAGCGAGGTCGGCCATGACGCTCGCATGGGAACGCTCGACGGAGGAACGGCCGTGCCCGGTATGCGGGAAGCCCGACTGGTGCACTCGTTCGCCGGACGGCCGCATGTTCAAGTGCGAGCGTCGGACGGCCCCGCCGTCCGGCTTCCGACTGGTTGAGCTGCGCGACGCGGGCGGTCTGTACGCGGTCGCCGACAGGCCCGGACAAACAAGCCCGACGCGCGCGCGCGAAGACTCGCAGCCGCGACACGACTGGCGCGCGGTTGCTCTCCGTTTTCATGCCACGATCTCGGGGGGGCAGCTAGCAGACCTTTCGTCGTCGCTCGGCGTTCGGTTTGACCAACTCGTACTGCTGGGCGTCGGTTGGGCAAGCCAGGCCGAGTTGCGCGAACTTGGCGCCGGAGGGCGTGGTTGGACGCAGGACTTCCCGGACGGCGCCTTCACTTTTCCGGAATACGACGCCGCGGGCGTTGTTGTCGGCTTGTCATTTCGAGACCGCGCCGGCCGCAAGGGCGGGCCCACCGGCGGCGAACGGGGGTTGATCCTCCCAACAAACCTTGCCGACCTCACCGACCCGGTTTTCGTGGTCGAAGGCGCTACCGATGTTGCCGCGCTGCTGTCTCTCGGCATCGCCGCAGTCGGTCGACCGTCGAACGCCACAGGCGCCGCCGAACTTGCCTCACAACTTCGCGGGCGCGACGTGCGCATCGCTGGCGAGAACGACCGCAAGCCTGACGGTTTCTGGCCGGGCCGCGAGGGCGCCGAGACAGTCGCCGAGGATCTAGCGGACGCGTGGCAAAAGCCAGTTGCCTACGTCATGCCGCCGGAGGGCGTGAAGGACGTCCGCGAATGGCTACGCGTGCAGTCGGCCAATGGCCTCGACCTCGGCGACGACGACGCGCGACTCGCCGCCGGGCGCCGGTTCGTAGCCGAACTGGAAACGACGCGAGTGGTCGTGAAGCCAGCTCGCGTCCAACGACCTCTTCGATTCCGGCCGTTCCCCATCGACGCGCTGCCGCCGATCTGTCGTCGATTCGTCGAATCTGTCGCGATGTCGATTGGTGTGCAGACGGCGGCAGTCGCGCTCCCTTTCCTGATAGTTCTAGCGGCCTGCGTCGGCAACACGCGCCGCGCGCGGATCAAGAATGGTCACGACGAACCGCCTCTTCTATGGGGATTGCTCTTGGGGCGGGCGGGCTTGGGGAAAACGCCAATCTTTGGTGCCGTGATGTCCCCACTCGTCGAAATCGAGAGTGAGTTCTTCGCCGCCTACGAGGCGGAACTGCGGGAGTGGAAGCGCCGCAGCGCTGACGACGGCAATGACGGTGAAAGCGAAATCGACGGCGCCCCCGAGTCCCGTCCCCAGTCTCCCCCAACCTTGCGTCGCCTGATCGTCAAGGACGCCACGATTGAGGCGCTACACGCCGTGCTCGCACTCAACCCCGACGGGCTCTTCCTTCAAATCGATGAGTTCGCCGGCTTCGTGGGCGCGTTCGACGCATACCGCGCGCGTAGCGCGTCCGATCGATCGAGATGGATCGAGCTATACGACGCCAGCCCGCTTTGCGTGGACCGAAAGAAGTCCAAGGAAGTGCTTCGCATTCCGAGCGCCGCGGCATGGGTGCTCTCTGGGTGCCAGCCTGGAATCCTGCGCAAGGTCATTGGCGACGCTGAGCATCAATCGGGGTTCTTCGGCCGCTTCGCGGTCACGCTCCCGCCTGGCGAGGCCGATCCGCTTTCGACGGCGGAGGTCGATCCGCAACTAGTTGCGGAGGTCGCAAATCTCTATCGGTGCTTGATCGCGGCCCGAAAGCCGCCGTTGGGGTCGATACGAATCGGATTTAGGATTATCCCGCTCACTGACGACGCCCGCGCGGAATACCACGCGTACGTCAGCGCGAACCTCGAAGACGATCGCGACGCCCCACCTGATCTGGAAGCATCTCTCATCAAGTTGCGTCCATGGGCGGTGCGCCTGGCACTCGTCCTTCATGCCGTTCGGCTTGCCGCCGGCGACCACGCAGTAGATCCGAACGCGCTGGACGCAGCGACAATGCGGGATGCCGTCCGCATCGCCGCCTTCTTTCGTCACGAGGCGAAACGCGTACATGCGCTGCTCAGCGGCTCGCAGGAGGAGTCTCTAGTCGCGGCGGATGTCGCTTGGATCCGTCGTCATGGCGGATCGGTCACAGTTCGCGAATTTCAACGCGTCCGTTGCGGCGGACCAACGAGCGAGGTCTCAGTTGCTCGGCTTGAGTCGATAGTCCGCGCGGGCCTCGGCGCGTGGGATCCGGAACCCGTAGTGCGCCGAGCGGGACGCCGCAGTCGCACGCTGCGGCTGATCGACGACTCGACAGAATCGACGGTTCCGCACACCTCGGCGTCCGACTTTGACACGAAGGCCGGGATTCGTCGAAACGTCGAATCGTCGTATGAGGAATCGGCGCACCCTGCGAGCGATGACGCGAAGAAGTCCACATCGGATCCGCCCCCCGAACGCGACGAACCGGACGCGAAGTTTGACGACGATGTCGGTCCGGACGCGACGGAAACGATCGTATGAACACGTCGATTCCCTTCGAGCGCAGCCGGTTGGTTCTGAGGATCGTCGTCGAGGGTGACCGCCTTCGGCTCGTCGGATCGCCGCGGCTCGATGCACTCAAGCGCGTGATTGCCGGACGAAAAGCTGACGTATTGGCTGCGCTCGCCGAGGCGGACGTCGCGCAAGTTGACATCGTCGTCGAGGGCGCCATCGCCATTTTCGACGGCGTCCGCGTTGACCCGCGCGAGGTCGACTTCGCCCCGCAGCCCGGACGTGAACCGTGTTGGTCGTGCCGGGGTGGCCGGTACTTCCGACGCCGGGAATCCGGATGCCGCTGGGTCTGCGCGACGTGTCACCCGTGGACGGGACTACCGGAGGTTGTCGAGTGGTCCGTCGTCGAGTCCGGGCCATGAAGCGCGTCGACGGTGACATCGAGTCGGAATTTGATCGATGCGTGCATCGTGCAGTGCCGATACTTGTCAAGTCGCATACCGATGCTAAAGTCTGCGACATGAAGCTCAGTGCGACACTCAGGCGGGCGATCATCAGGTCGGGCCTCTCGGGCTACCGACTCGCGCAAGAGTGCGGCGTAAGCCAAGGGCAACTCTCTCGATTCCTTCGTGCTGAGCGGACGTTGAGCCTCGACGCGGTCGACCGGCTCGCCGCATACCTGAAGCTTGAACTTGCGCCGCGCAAGCGCGCGACGCGAAAAGGACGGTGACCTGTGGCATCGATCTACAAGCGCGCGAACAAGGGCAAGTACCTGATCGGCTACGTCGACCATGATGGTCGCACCCGCGAGAAGTCGAGCCGGACGACTGACTACCGCGTCGCCGAACGCATCGCAGCCGAGATCGAAGCGCGCGTTGCGGAGCGTCGCGCCGGGCTCGTGGATCCGCGCATGGAAGCCACCGCGAACGACGCGCGGCGTCCGATCGACGAACACGTCGCGGCGTTCGAAGCCGTGATGCGAGCCAGAGGCCGCACAGCGTCGCACGTTGCCGTGACGGTGCAACTAGTCCGACGCGTTCTCAAGTCCGCGGGCGTGACCCGCTTGGCCGAATTGACTGGGTCGCGGGTGCAGACCGCGGTCGACGACGTTCGCCTGCAAGGGGCGTTGCCGCGCAAGAAGCCGAAGAAGGACAAGAATCCGAAGGATCCAAACACGGCACCCGAGCCGGATCCGCCGACCGTCCCTGCCGCTCCACTCTCCCATCGCACGGCGAACAAGCTCGCCGTCGCCGTGAAGTCGTTTTCGCACTGGCTCGTGCGCGACGGCCGCATGATCAGTGATCCGCTCGCGAGTGTGACGCTTCGAAACGTCGCCGTCGACCGCAAGCGACGCCGTCGTGCACTGACCGCCGACGAGGCACGGAAACTGCTCGCCGCGGCCGAACGCGGACCGACGGTACTGGGGATGCCGGGCCCCGATCGGGCGATGCTCTACCGACTTGCGCTGGGGTCAGGCTTCCGGGTCTCCGAACTCGCTTCGCTGCGCCGCGAATCGTTTGACCTCGCAGGCGAACCGCCGACCGTGACTGTCTCTGCCGCCTACGCGAAGAGCCGCCGCGAGGATCGGCAGCCGATCCAAGGGGAACTCGCGAAGTCCATCGGCGGATGGCTCGCCGGCCGTTCCCCGTTCCGTCCTGTGTTCGATGTCCCGCGACTCTCCGAGAAGTCAGCGCGAATGATCCGCGCAGACCTTGCGGCTGCAAAGATCGAGGTGGCCGACGCGGAAGGCTGCATCGTCGACTTTCACGCGTTGCGCCATTCGTTCGTCACGGCTCTCGTGAAGTCGGGCGCGAGCCCCAAGGAGTGCCAGACGCTGGCGCGGCATGCGGACCCGGCGCTGACTTTCAAAGTCTACGCGCACACACGCCTGCACGACTTGACGCGTGTGGTCGAGGCATTGCCGAGCCTCGACGAAGTCGCGCGCGACGTGTCGAAGGCAGCCCGCACCGGCACCGACGACACGACGGCGCCACCGGACCCCCAGCGAATTCCCCAGCGTTCATCGCTCGACGCGGCTCAAGACGTTGCGGCAACTTGCGAGTCGGCCGCATCGATCGACTTCGACGCCAGCGAACCTAACTCGAAGCCGATTGACGAACTATGCCGCTCAGCGCCGGACGATTCCACCGAGGTACAAAGTGGGCCCGCCAGGACTCGAACCTGGAACCAAAGGATTATGAGTCCTCTGCTCTAACCGATTGAGCTACGGGCCCCAGTGGAACGAGTCTTCGATACTCAGCTCGCGGGAGCATTGCCCGCATTCCACGAAGAAGCGGATCTTGATCTCCGCGTCGCGCAGTTCCATGTTGCCGACGGGCTTCAGCTTCAGGCGGATCGCGCAGACCGGGCAGTCCGCGTGGCCGAGCAGCAGTGGGCGGCCGTCGACGCGGTCGACGACGAACTTCGCGCGCAGGAGCACGGCGTCGCCTTCGTCGAACTTCTTCCCGTCGGTCATGGCGATCCGCCGTCGAGCTTCGCGCGGATCGCGGTCGCGGTCTTCTTGTCGACGCCGAGAGCGAGAGCTTCGTTCAGCAGAGCGCGACCTTGCACCGTTGCCCCCTGGTCGACGAGCAGGAACCCGAGGTTCGTCGTCGCGCGGACGTCGTTGCCGTCGAGCAGCAGGCAGCGCTCGTACAGATCGCGGGCTTCGTTCATGCGCCCGCGCGCTTGCGTCAGCACGGCCAGGTTGAAGGCGGCGTCGTTCTCGAGCCGGGTGTCGTTGCCGACGGCGGCGACCAGAGCGCGGCGCAGATGCCCTTCGGCGGCGTCGAGATCGCCGGATTCCGCTTCCAGCAGGCCCACCACTTGCAGCGTGTAGGCGTCGTTCGAGTTCACCGTCACCGCGCGCTGCAACAGCTCGCGGCCGCGTTCCGCTTCTTCGTCGGTCCCTTCGCCGCCGGCGCCTTGCAGCAGCAGGAACCCGAGCCGAGCGTTCCCTTCGGCGTCGTCGGGGGCCGCGGACAGCACCTCTTCCCAGGCTTGTCGTTCGGCCTTCGGTTGCCGCAGACCGCGATGCGCGAACGCGATCCCGCGGCGCGCGGCGATCGACTTCGGGTCGAGCTCGAGCACCGTGCGATAGCCGGACAGCGCCGCGGTGAAGTACTGCCGGCCCAGTTGCAGATCCGCGTAGACCATCTGCGTGGAGACGTCGCGCGGCGACGCTTCCACGGCGTTGCGGGCGAGCTTCACGGCGTCTTCGTAGCTCTTCGAGTCGCCGTCGCGTTTCGCCTTGGCGGCGATCCCGCGGGCCGCCAGCACGCTGATCTCGGGCGTCACCGGGTCGTAGAGCACGAGCATGCGCGAGCGTTCGGCGGCCGAGTCGAGATCCCCGTGCTCGAGGTGCTGCTCCACGACCGGCGCCAATGCAGCGGCTTCGGCCTTGTCCTGTGCGGGGACGAGCGCCGGACGATCCGGCGGCAACAGCACGGAGCAGCCTGCGCAGACGAACGGCAACGCGACCAGGATCGAACGCACGCGAGACCTCTCCGGTGGCACGAAGCGGCGCATGCTAGCAGCCATTCGCGGAAGTCACGCCGCTCGGTCGCATCCTGGTCGGACATCGTGCCAGGACGCCCAGCGCGATTCGGAACAGGGCCTGTACGACGCGCTCACAACCCGTCGCGCAGCTCCACGGTGGACTCCAGGTCGACGGCCTTCTCGGCCGTGTAGCGCAGCGTCGCGTTCGCGCCTTCGGGAGCGCGCACGATGAAGCGGAAGATCCGCTGCCCGCGGCCGGGGATCCCGCGGTTCACGACCAGTCGGGCTGGTTCGTGTTCGACCACGTCCATCGCCTTGTCGTCGAAGCGGCGCACCGTGCCGCCGGCGACGACCGTGCCGCCTTGCACCTCGCACGTCAGCAGATCGGGGACGCCGATGTTGCGGTCGGCCGCGCGTGCGCTGCGGGACGGCAGGATCTTCTCGTTCGCGATCGTCGTCGTGATCGACCACAGCCCGTCGGCGATGCGTCGCACCTGACTGCGCTCGACCGCGAGCACGGCCATGTGATCGGCGTGCAGCATCGTGAACGCGAAGTTGCGGTGACATTCCTCTTCGAGCATGAACGTCGGCGTCACGCGGGACGACCATTTGTTCAAGCCGCCGACGAGCACCTTGCCGTACTGCGGGTGCTGGTACTCCGTGTAGTCCTTGAACACCGCGCCGAACTGCAACCGATCGCGGAACGTCCACATGCGGTCCTGCTGTTCCTGCGAGCCGCCGAAGAAACCGCCGCCGCCGGGCCCACCGGCCGCAGGCGATTCGTCGAGCGGACGCTGGAACGCCTTCTCCGCCGGCCACATCTCGTTCGTGAAGCTGAAGATCCCGAGCCCTTCGGCGGTCCAGTTCACGAACCCGCCGTGGACCGTGTAGAGGTCCTTCCAGATCACCATCGAGCGGTAGTACGGCAGCAGCAGCTCGCCGACCTTCGCGATCTCGTCGTAGGCGCGGCGATCGTCGGCCGCGTACTCGCCGTCGAGGTAGTCGGCGCCGGGCCCACGCAGGATCATGCCGCCGGAGTTGTGGTAGCTCTGGACCGCGCCGATGTTCGGACGGGCCGCGATGAAACGTGCGACGGCCTGCGTCTCCGGATGGCTCAGCGGATAAGGGCCGGCGCCGAACTGCACGTGTTCGGGCTGCCAATCGCTCGGCCAGTTGCGGTTCATGTCGTCGCCGCCGGGATCGTCCTCGTTGACGTCGCCGTCGCCGTCGTTGTCGATCCCTTCGGAGCCGAGCATCGTCCACTCGCCGGTCTCGGTGTCGCCGACGCGGCGGAACACGCGTGGGTCCTTCGTGTCGCGCACGAAGCGACCATCGGGATCGGCCTTCCACATCTGCGTGATCGAGCCGTCCCCATCGAGGTCGTCGGGCGGATCCTCGTCGAACACTCCGTCCCGGTCGTCGTCGACCGGACGCTGGTTCGAGCGGCTGCTGCTCGAGTTGTTCGCGTGGGCGAACCAGTACGCGCGGCCGTCGGGATTCTGCGAGACCAGCAGGTAGAAGCTCTTCTGGTCGAGCAGCTTCGTCAGGTCGACGTTGTTGCCGTACGACTTCGTCAGCATCCACAGTGTGTAGAGCACGGCCTCGGACGCTTGGATCTCGTTGCCGTGGACGTTGCCGTCGATCCACATCGCGGGCTTCGCGGTGTCCGGGCCGGTCTTCGGAGCGTTGACGATCGCGACGACCATCTCGCGCCCTTGCAGACTCTTGCCGATCGACTCGAGCCGCACGAGTTCGGGATACGCCGCGGCGATCGCACGCACGTGGGCGAGCAGCTCGTCGTGGTCGTAGTAGCGATCGAACGCGATCGGCACGCGCGAGGGCTGGTACGGCTGGGCCGATGCACTCGTCGCGAGCGCGAGCACGAGGCCGAGCAGGATCGTCGAGCGCTTCATCGTCCGGCCTCCGTCAATCGCACGTCGTGCGTGATCGCCGCCTGCGTCTGTGGGCGGATCGTCAACTTCAGCGTCGAACCGGATGCGCCGACCACGAGCCAGGTCGCTCGAGCCTCGCCGCCGGATCCGGCGATCGTGTCGACGCGCTGCACGCGCGAGCCCGACAGCAGTGCGTCGTCCGCGACGTCGAGCCGGAACACGACCGGCAACTGACGTCGCACCTTCAAGCCGATCGCGTTCGTCGTCGGCAGGAAGCCGTGGTTCGTCACGGTCGCCGTCACGCGCCAGACCGCGGCGTCGACTTGCTCGACCTTCGCGGCGGCGACTTCGAGGCGCGGCAGCTTCTCGAGCAGCGCGGCGACGAACGCGACTTGCGGGTCGATCAACGCATCGCGCTCCGCGGCCGGCGGAACCAAGCGTGCTCCCGGAGCGAACCCGCCGATCTCGACGCGGCCGAGTTGCGGATGCGTGAACGCCGTCCATGGCGTGAACGAGCTCTGAGCGATCGCGTACTCGATCCAGGCCTTCTCTTCGGCCTCGGACTCGGCGGGCTTGCCGGCATCTCCGCCGCCAGGGCCCGCGCCACCGCCGGGTCCCCGCCCACCGCGCCGCCCCGGCCCACGGCCCGGGCCCGCACCCGGGCCCGCACCCGGGCCGCCACCCGGGCCGCCACCCGGGCCAGCACCCGGGCCATCGCCCGGGCCCGGTTCGGTCGCGCCCTTGGCGTCCTTGCCGTCGGCGCCTTCCGTGCCGTCTTTGCCGTCTTTGCCGCCTTCACCATCCGCCGCGGCGGACTTCGGATCCGCGGGCGCGACGAAGATCGGCGTCTCGAACGCGGGCACGCCGTACTGCGCATAGGCCCACGCGACGAAGCTGCCGGAGAGGTCCTTCTTCGGCGCCTTCTTCTGACCGGTGAGTTCCTTGAACTTGTCCGCGATCGCGTCGTGCCAGACCTTGTCGTCGGTTTCGATGCCGAGCGGAGCCTGCTTCGTCACGTCGGTGCGCCCCGCTTCCGGAACGTTCACGAGCGTGTCGCCGGTGCCGTACACGAGCACGCTCGCGATCTCCTCGTGCGCGAGCATCCAACGCACGAGCGCATTCGTCTCGGGCGCGGACAGCGGATAGGCCCCCGACGTGCGGGCGTGTTCCTTCCACAGATGCGGGAAGTTGCGGTCGAGATCGACGCCGTCGATGCCGTCCTCGGCGACGCGGCCATCGCCGTCGCCGTCCATGCCTTCGATCACCAGCGCGAACTGCGCGACCTCGCCTTTGCCGGCCTCGGCGACGTGGTGCGTGCGTGGATCGTCCTTGCCGACCACGTGCGTGCGCGGCACGTCGCGCGGCGGATCGAACACGCGCATCCAGCCGATGCGACCGTCGCCGTTCACGTCACGCGGACCGTCCTCGTCGACGCGGCCGTCGTGATCGTCGTCGAACGCGCCGATCGCGCCGCCGAAGTCCGTCCGCGCCGCACCGCCGAGCACGCGCACCCGCGCGTCCGGGTTCAGGCACGGCACGACGTAGAGCGTGGAGCGCGCGAGCGTCTCACCGGCCTTCGCGCCGATGCGCTCGCACAACGCGAACGCCGCGTCGACGGAGAACGTCGCGCGGCCGTCGATGCCGGCGACGACGAGCACGGCCTTCGCGGCCGGACTCGTCGCCGGATCGACGCCGTAACGCAACACGTGGATCGGTCGACCCTCGACGCTCGTGCCCATCCGTTCGACGACGGCCTTCGAGCTCTCGGCGATCGCGCGCGTGCGCGCTCCGAGATCCTCGACGGCCTGGGGCGACAGCAACGCCAACGCGACGACCGATCCGAGCATGTTCAACCCGCTTTCACGATCAAGGTGGCCTTCTCGATCTTCAACGGCGACGCCGTGCGACCGCTCTGCGAGCCGCACTTCTCGAGTTCCTTCAATACGTCCTGGCCCGACACGACCTCGCCGAAGATCGTGTGCTTGCCGTCGAGCCACGGCGTGGCGACGAACGTCAGGAAGAACTGCGAGCCATCGGTGTTCGGCCCCGAGTTCGCCATGCTGAGCAAGCCCGGCTTGTCGTGGCGCACCTTCGGGTCGAATTCGCCGTTGTAGCGGTAGCCGGGCTCACCGGTGCCGGTGCCGAGCGGGCAACCGCCTTGCGCCATGAAGCCCGTGATCACGCGGTGGAACAGCAGGCCGTCGTAGAAGCCGAGCAGCGTCAAGTACGCGGTGCTCGAAACGTGCATCGGCGCGGTCTTCGTCAGCAGCTTGACGTCGAGCGTGCCGACGTTCGTCTGCAGCCGCCAAGTCCAGCTCGACTTGTCGTCGAGCTTCAATTGCGGCGGCTTGGGCAGCTTCGAGCGCCACGAACCGGCGCGGTCGATCTTCTGCTGGGCGATGAACGCATTCAACTCGTCGACGGCAGCGTTGCCGGCGGGCAGCACGTGTTCGGACACGGGGACTCCACGGGGTAGGTCGCGGCTCGAAGTCCGCGACAGGAACGAAGACGAACGAATCGCACCGACGTTGGCGGCGATTCGGATGTGTGCCTTCAGCGCGCGACGATCGCGGCGTGCAGGATCTTCACGACGCGCTTCGGCTTGCCTTCGGTGCGCGGCGCACTGCCGATCTGCTCGATCGCATCGAGCACGGAGTCGCCCTCGACCAACTTGCCGAACACGGTGTGTCTGCCGTTCAGCATCGGCGTCGGCACGAACGTCACGAAGAACTGCGAGCCGTCGGAGTTCGGCCCCGCGTTCGCCATCGACAGCGTTCCGCGCGCGTCGTGCGCCGCGGACGGAGCGAACTCGCCGCCGTAGCGGTAGCCCGGCGAGCCACGACCGCTGCCCTCGGGGCAACCGCCTTGCGCCATGAACTGCTGGATCACGCGATGGAACGTCAGGCCGTCGTAGAAGCCGGCCCGCGTCAGCCACATCGTGCTGATCGCGTGCCGCGGCGCGACGTCCTTCAACAGCGCGAAGCGCATCGTGCCGAGGTCGGTCTCGAGGACCCAGTCGTAGTTCGTGCCCGGCGTCAACGCGACGTCCGGCGGCGGCGGCATGCGCGTGCGCCAACCGATTGCGCCGACTTCGAAGGCCCCTGCAGACCGCGCCGCGGCCAGCGCGGAATCGATCGCGGCGATCGCGGGATCGGACGATGGCTTCGGCAACGCGGCGGCGATCGGCGCCGATTCCGCGGCCGGAGCGGCGGGCGACTGCGAGGGTGTGGAACCACACGCGGACAACGCGCAGGCCAGGACGACTCCGAGGACGTGCTGTGGACTACTCAACGAAGATCCTCGCCTTCTTGATCTCGATGCGCTCGCGCGGCTTCATGCCGCCCTGATCCTGCTGCGGCGTGACGCCGACCGTCTCGATCGCTTGCACGACGCTCGAGCCCTCGACGACTTCGCCGAAGATCGTGTGCTTGCCGTCGAGCATCGGCGTCGGCACGAACGTGATGAAGAACTGCGATCCGTCCGTCTTCGGCCCGGCGTTGGCCATGCTGAGCAAGAACGGTCGGTCGTGACGTACGGTCGGCGAGAACTCGCCCGCGTACGAATAACCCGGGCTGCCGCGACCATCGCCGCGCGGGTCGCCACCTTGAGCCATGAAGGCGGTGACGATGCGGTGGAAGATCAACGTGTCGTAGAAGCCGATCCGCGTGAGGTAGATCGTGCTCGACACGTGCATCGGCGCGACATCCGGCATCAGACGCAACCGGATCGAGCCCTTGTTCGTCTCGAGTTCCCAGAAGTACGTCTTGCCGGGTGTGAACGTCAGTTGCGGCGGCTTCGGGCACGAGCGGCGCCACAACGAATCGGAGAAGTCGAGTCCGCCCGCTCCGCCCTTCGCCTTCATGTCGACGGCGTACTGCTTCTGCTCGGCGATGAAGCGGTCGATCTGCTGGATCGCGGGATCGGCGCTGGTGGTGGCATCGTCGGTGGCCGCGGTCGTCGCGGCGCCGGAACCACTGGAGCCGGACGATTTCGGCGTGGGCGATGAATCGCCACACGCGGACACAGCGAGACAACTCACGACGATCGACAGGACGGCACGCATCGGCTCCTCCTCGGGCTTGGGGCAAGGCCACGAGGATAGGAAGCTCGACCGCGGATTGGCAGTGCGGTTCAGCGCTTCGGGACAGCGACGACGACGCTGGCCGCATAGGCCGCGCCACCATCGCCACGCCGCCAAACCGCACGGAAGGCGGCCTTCGAATCGAACGGGACCTTGCCGTCGTGGACCTTCGCCCCATTGACGGTGATCGTGACCGGCCGCGCCAAGTCGACGAAGCGCGGCGACAGCAGCACGCGCAGCGACTCCACTCCCTTCGCTTCGATCGAGATCGAGTTGCCGTCGCGCGTCGCCTTCAACTCGATCGGCGGAGCGCCGACCGAGTACGCCCGCTGCTGCAACCGCTCGACGTCGAGCCAGAACGCACCCGAACGCTCCGCGGAGTGGCCGACGCGAGCGATCGTCTTCGGGTCGCTCTTGCGTACGCACGCGGCGACGTCGGTCCACAGACTCGCCCACCGCGGGAACGTGTTCTTGACGTGCTCGCCGTCCTGGACGTTCACGAGCGTCGCCGGCGCGCCGAGTTGCTTCAACTCCGCGACCGTCTCACGGGCTTCGTCGAACGCGCAGACCTCGTCCTTCTCGCCGTGCAGCACGAACACGTTCGTGGCGAGGTACGACGGCAGCAACTTCCGCACGTGCCACGTGCGCGAGCCGACCGGCACCACCGCCGCGAATCGATCAGGAGCGAACGCCGCCGCGTACCACGCCCAGTACGCCGACATCGAGATCCCGTGGATCACGACGCGATCCGGATCGACCGGGAACCGCCGGCTGGCGTCGGCGATGCAATCGAGCAGAGCCGTCGCCATCCAATCGTGATCGGGCTTCCCCTTCGGTCGTTGCGGTTCGCAGTACGTCGCGTAGTCGCCGGCGACCTCGAGCTGGTCGAACACGCGCGTGCGCACGTAGATCACGTCGTCCGTCGCGCCGGTGAGTCCGAGCCACGTCGTCATGACGGCTTCGCATTCGGCGTCGGTCTTCTTCGCGAACGAGATGTGACCGGGATCGACGACGAGCGGCAGCAGTCCTTGCGGCGCCTTCTTCGGCAAGTGGATCGAGTACCGGAACTTCGTGTCGCCCGACGTGAACTCGAGTCCGTGCGTGAACCCGGGCTTCCACTTCTTCGGCCGCCCCGGAACGGCGTCGCGCAGCAGCACTTCGAAGTCCATCGGGTCCAGTCGTTCGGCGAGTGCTTCGACTCTCGCGAACGCGGCCAACGCCTGCTTCTCGTTCGGCGCACGCATCGCGGCGTCGAGGCCGGCGACGAACTTCGGCAGTTCGGTCGACGACAGCGGTTTGGGAGTCGACTGCGTGACCAACGCGACGACGCATGCGAACGCAACGTTCATCGAAGCCTCCGAATCAGCGCGCCCCCGTTGAGCGCGCTGCCAGCGCGCGCACCGCAGGATCGACATCCTGCGCGGCACGCATCAACAGGTCCAGCACTGCGGGACTCGTGCGCAACGCATCGTTGCCACGCCCCGCCGCGTGAACGAGGTCGAACCGCGTCGCGGGATCCGCGGCCTTGGCGTACGCGTCGAGCAACGCGGCTCCGTTCCGCTCGGGGAAGACGACGGACCCACCCATGGCGGCGGCCGCTTCGATCGCGCGCGTCGGATCCGACTCGACCGACGCGACCTGCACACGCCACGCCGCGTGCCGCAGATGGAGGATCGTGCCGCCGATGCAAAACGTCGCGACCAGCGCGAGCGCCGCCGCCGAGAGGCCCGCGCCACGCCGATGCAGCAAGCACCACAGCCCGCAGAACAGCAGCGCGGAACCTTGGAAGTCCAACGACTCGGCGAGGCGCGCGGCAGCGTCGTGGGGCGTCGGCTGCGGTTCGCGCAAGAACGAGCTCGAGTCCGCGGCGTCGGCACGAGCCGCCTCGCGCAGCGAGCGGCCGACCGCGGTGGACCACGCCGAAGCCGCGGCCGGTTCCAGTCGCTCGCCAGGCCGCAGCAGGCGCAGGAACACGCGAGCTTCGAGGTCCTCGGTCGTCAGCGGCACCCAGAGCGATCCGACCTCGATCTGGCCGGCCTGCATGCCGAACGGCAAGCCACCGTCGCCGACGTCGAACGTCCGCCACGTCGTTCCATTGCCCATCGACATCGAGAACGACATGAGACCGAACGAGCGCATCGTGACTTGGACGTGATCGAGGTCCACCGCCCCGCCCAACATCCGCACGCTGCACCCGAGGCCCGCCGCGACCGAGAACGAGTGCGGCTCGTCCATGATCCTCGCGAGCTCCACGACGCACTCGTGGACCGGCACGGGAGACCGGATCATCTGGGCGTCCGTCAACGCGACGACGCAGTGCAAGCGATCGGGCACGTTCGACGTCGGCGCTCCTCTTACGAGTCCGACACTCGCGATCGAGCTGCGATCGTGTTCGACGCGAACCGCGGACCAGCCGACCGCGAACGCGATCGCGATGACGATGGCGAGTCGCGCGAACAGAGGCATTCGGCGCGGCGCGTGGCGCCGTTCCGCCGCGCGCGCAGCACGCCACGCCCAGGCCACGCTCACGACGAAGATCGCGATCGCGACCACGAGGATCAGCAGCCATTCGTTCGGACGACCTGGATTCATCACTTCCCTCCGTTCGACGGCAGAGCCGACGGCGCCGCGCTCGGCAAGACCGGCGTGAGCAACCACGCGAACAGCAACGCACCGACCAAGACGACGACGACCACGGCGACGACCCACGCGGCGGGACTCGATGTGCCGTTCGTGGAGGTTCCGACACTCGCCTCGTAGTTCGCGACATGGCGCTCGGCGCTCCGCACGCGGAACCACGCTGCGACCACGAGCACGAGCACGGCGAGCGGGCCGAACGCCGACGACACGGCGGAACCGGCCTCCGCAGTCGAATCGACTTCGGGGCCGCGTCGCAGCACGAGTCCGATCGCGTTGGGCGCGACGTAGAACAACAGCCACGTCGACACGGCCACGAGCGCGGCCCGCACCGCGCCTTCGAACGCGACGTTCGCAGGCGAATCCAGCGTCGACCGCGTCAGTCCGATCTCGAACGCGCAGACGTACACCAAGGCGACGATCGCGACGGCGATCGCGTAACCGGACGGATTCGCGATCGTGGTCGGTTCGCGCTCGAGCCACGGCGCGGCGCCGGCGAATGCGTCGAGTGCCAGCGAACGCAGGTCGAAGCCCCGGATCACGGCGACGAGTCCCAGCGCGAGCGCGACCGGCAGCGCGCCGAACGCGAGGCGCTGCCGTACGAACGAGCGCCGGTCGATCGGTCGCGTCAGCATGAACTCGAGCGTGTCGAACTGGCGCAGGTCGTGACCGAGACGCGCACCGACGCGGGCCGCGACGAGGCCGCAGAACACGAGCAAACACACGACGGTCGACCACGGGGCGATGAGGCTGCCGCAGACCGCGAACACGACCGAGTCCCACACCGTGTCCCGATGCAGCGACCACTCCTTCAGCACGAGAGTTCGAACGAGGCTCATGCGCCCACCTCCTCCCGCGCGACCGGAACATGCGACTGCCCGTACGCGATGAACACGTCTTCGAGCGGCAAGTCGATCACGTCGACGTCCACACCAGTGACTTCGCGCAGCCGCGACGGCAAGCCGTCGTCGTAGCCGTCGATCGTGATCTGCAGATCGGCGCTCGTGCGCCGTACGCGCAGCACGGCCGCGCCGTCGGGGAACTTCGGCTCGGCGACGATTTCCCCGTCGCGCGCGCGCAGTCGCAGCGTCTTGACGCGATCCTTCAGATCGTCGAGTCCGCGCTCGACGCGACAGCGCCCGTCCTCGATCAGGACCACGCGGTCGGCGACGCGCTCGACGTCGGTCAAGTGATGCGTCGAGAACAACGCGGTCAGACCCTCGTCGCGCAGACGATCGAGGATCAGCTCGAGGAACTCACGGCGCACGATGGCATCGAGGTTCGCGGCCGGCTCGTCGAGCACGAGGAGCTTCGGCCGATACGCAAGGTTCAAGAGCAGCGACAGCTTGCGGCTTTGCCCGAGCGACAGCGATCCGACGCGCGCGTTCGGGTCGAGGTCGAGCCGCCGCATGAGGTCGGCCGCCAACGCGTCGTCCCACGACCGCGACTCGGAGTAGAAGCTGCGCGTCCACTCGATGGTGCGAGCGACGGAAAGCCGCGGATCGAGCTGCTGGCGCTCGGAGACGTAACCGATGCGCGAGAACTCGGCCGGCCCCAACTGCGTGCTGCCGACGCCGAACACGGCGACGCGCCCGGAATCGGGGCGCAGCAGGTTCACGGCGCAGCGCAGCAGCGTGGTTTTGCCCGATGCGTTCCTGCCGAGCAGCGCGGTCACCGAGCCGGCCGGCACGCGCGCGGAGAAACCGCGTAACGCTTCGGTCGAGCCGAAACGCCGAGTCACGGCGTCGAAATGAACCACGACGTCATCCATCGCGAACCTCCTGATCGAGATCGATCCGCTTCAATTCCTGCTCGAACGCGGCGCGCAGGTCGTCCTCGGACAGTTGCAGTCGGTGGCCTTCCGCGAGCGTGTTGCGCAGATGCTCGCGGAACCTCGCGATCCGCTCGCGGCGCGGCAGCGCGTCCCCGTCGCTCTTCACGAACGTCCCCTGCCCGCGCCGCGTCTCGATGACGCCTTCGTTCTCGAGATCGAGATAAGCGCGTTGCACGGTCGTGGGATTGACGACGAGGTCTTCGGAGAGCTGCCGCACCGAAGGGAGCTTGCTGCCCCGAGCGAGCGTCCCCAGCGAGATCGCGACCTTCACTTGGTCGACGATCTGGCGGTAGATCGGCACTCCGCTGGAGGTGTTGATGCGTAGCAGCACGCGCGACTCCGGACCCGCTCGGTGGCGGTGTTCTGGGTGTATGGTATCACCCATACACGAGGACGCAAGTGGTCACCTCGATCGACTCCGGACGTGGCGCTCAGCGCGTGGCCCGGGTGACGGCCCGGGTGACGGCCCGGGTGATGGCCCGGGTGACGGCCCGGGTGATGGCCCGGGTGGTCCGTGAGGCCGCGGTCGCTACCCTCCCCGACCATGCCGCTCCTCCAGTTCGCCACCGTCCGCGAAGACCCTCTCGTCGAGCTCGCCCTCCTGCGCGAGCGCCCCACGCGCCACGCGCTGATGATCGCATCCGCGGGCGACACCGCGTTGGCGTTGCGTGCTCACCTGCCGGACCTCGAGCTGACGCTCGTGGAACCAAACCCTGCGCAGAAGGCGCACGTCCTTGCGAAGGAAGCGGCTTGGCTCGCGGCGGAACCGCCGTCCGTGTTCAACGTCGGTGCCGCCGATCCGAGCGGGCTCTCCGAGCGTGGCAACTTCGAAGCCCTGTTCCGCCAGTTGCGCTCGTTCCTGCGCGAGTTCGTCGCGCCGGCCTCGACGTTCGAGGCTTGGTTCGGCGAGCGCGGCGCACTCGCGGCTTCGGCGCCCGCGGTGTTCGCTCAGCGCTATTGGCCGGTCGCGTTCCAACTGTTCTTCGCCGATTCGATGCTGCACGCGATGTTCGGGCCGGCCGCCACGCAGCACGCTCGGCCGGGGAGTTACCCCGACTACTTCCGGCGCGTGATCGAGCGTGGCTTGCTGCGGGACGACGCGTTCGACAACCCGTACCTGCAGCACGTGTTGTCGGGTCGGTACATGGAACGTCGGGAGTCGTGGCCGGAGTTCCTGCGCCTGGCGCCGCAGCCACTGCGCGCCACGTGGATCGACGGCACGCTCGATACCGTCCCGTCGTTCGCGCCGTTCGACTTCGTCGACCTCTCGAACGTCCTCGACTGGTCGGATCGCGCGCAGATCGACGCGCTCGCGAGCCGACTGGGACACGAGTTGCGGCCGAGCGCGCGCGTGCTCTGGCGCCAACTGAACGACCCCGAGGACCTCGAAGCTCGGTTCGCGCCTTGGTTCACGTTCGACGCCACGCGAGCGGCCGCGTTGCTCGCATCCGAGCGCAGCTTGTTCTACGACAGCCTTCATCTCGGCACGCGCGTTGCAGATCCGCGTCCGAACGCTGGAGGCATGGCATGAGCGATCCCTTGCGTGATCGGGTCGAGCAGCTCGTGGCCGCGCAGAACGCGTCGGCGACCCCGTACTTCCACGCGCTCGAGGACGGCTCGTTCGCGCGCGACGACTTCGTCGAGACGCAGATCCAGTTCTATTTCGCCGTGGTGTTCTTCAGTCGGCCGATGGCGGCCTTGGCCGCAAAGGTCCCGCACGCGGAGCAGCGCGTGGAGATCCTGCGCAACGTCTGGGAAGAGCACGGCGAAGGTCAGCGCTCGTTCATGCACGGCACGACGTTCCTCGAACTGCTGCGCCGCCTCGGTGGCATCACGCCGCAGGACGTCGAGGCGCGCGCGCTGTGGCCCGAAGTGCGCGCGTTCAACACCGTGCTCGTCGGCGCCTGCGTGCTCGACGAGTACCTCGTCGGCGCCAGCGTGCTCGGGATGATCGAGCGACTGTTCGCCGACATCTCGACGTGGATCGGTCGCGGCATCGTCGCGCGTGGGTTCCTGCCCAAGTCGCAACTGATCCACTACGACCTGCACGAGAAGCTCGACCATCGTCATTCCGACGACTTCTTCGCGTTGCTGCGTCCGGCCTACGCGCGCGGCGGGCAGGACGCGTACGTGATCGAGCAGGGCCTCGAGCTCGGCGCCTACGTGTTCTTGCGGCTGTACGACGATCTGTGGCGCGCGCGGACGCGGCGCGTGCCCTGCGCCGGCCACGGTAACCACGGGTTGCACACGCGCGCATGACGATCTCGGTGTGCGAGATCGCCGACGACGAGCGCCGCGCGGTCGGCCTCGAGCTCGCTCGGCTCGACGCCGCGGCGCGGTATCCGCTGGGCGCCGACTTCTTCCACATCGATCACGGGGCCGACTACTTCGCGTTCTTCGCGCGACTCGCTGCGCACGACGCCGCGCGCCCGCTGCGGACATGGATCGCGCGGGACGATCGCGGCGAACTCGTCGGCACGATCACCGCGGTCGAACGCACACTGCCCTCGGGGCGGCGCGCTCTCTACGTCGGCGATCTGAAAGTCGCGACGACGAGCGCGGGTCGCCACGTCGGACTGCGTCTTTCGCACGCGTTCGCGGCCGCCACGATCGCGCAGGGCGCTCAGGCGTACGCCGTGTCGATGGATCCGGCCGACGGCGAGAACCGTGTCGTGTCGATGCTGACACGCGAAGGTGTCGTCGCCGCGGTGGCGCGACTCGAGTTGTTCTCGCTCGACGCCGCCGGCGCGCGGCCCGCGACGGACGCGATGCGCGCGTTCGATCCATGCCTCGCGTGGTATTCGCTCGCGGGCGTCAAGGACATCGTGCTCGACAGCACGCGGAAGCCGCTCGCGCTGCTGCATGCGCAGTTCGGCCCGCACGGCACGATCGACGGCGACTCGGTCGTGCGCGAACCTCGCGACGGCTCGACGCACATGTTCTGTGCGCTCGCGCATGGCGATCTCGCACGACGAGCGCGCGCGAGCGGTCTCGAACCGTCGGCGACGGCGACGCTGCTCGCGACTCCCGCGATCGCCGACGAGTTGCGCACCACCGAGTTCGTGCTGACGAGTTCGATCTGAGGTGATCGAGCGCTCGTCGCGTTCAGAGGTTCTTGCGGATGAACTCCGTCATCGTCATGAACTGGTGCTTGCGCTGCGCCGGATCGCCGATGCCGTGGCGGTTGCCGGGATAGAGCATGACCTCGAAGCTCTTGCCGGCGCGCTGCAAGGCCTCGATGAACTGCAGTGAGTTCTGCATGTGGACGTTTTCGTCGATCGTGCCGTGCATCAGCAGCAACTTGCCGTTCAGGTTCGCCGCGGCCTTCGTCACCGACGACTTCGCGTAGCCCTCGGGATTGTTCTGCGGCATGTCCATGAAACGCTCGGTGTAGATCGAGTCGTACATGCTCCAGTCGGTGACCGGCGCGCCGGCGATGCCGACCTTGAACTTCGTGCCGTGCGTCAGCGCATACGCGGCCATCGTGCCGCCGTAGCTCCAGCCCCAGATCGCGATGCGCGCGGGATCCGCGATGCCTTGCGCGACGAGGTAGTCGACGCCGTCCTCGAGATCGCGCAGCTCCTGCTCGCCGAGGTTCTTGTAGACACCTTGGACCGAGGCCAAGCCCTTGCCCGATGCCGAGCGGTTGTCGCAGACCCAGATCACGTAGCCCTCTTGCGCGAGCATCTGGTGCCACAGGTACGAGCGCGGCGCGAACGAGTCGGCGACCGACGGCGCGTGCGGGCCGCCGTACGTGTAGCTGACCACCGGGTAGCGCTTCGCCGGATCGTGATCCGGCGGCAGGATCAGCAGCGCTTCCATCTCGAAGCCGTCGCGCGTCTTCACCTTGCGGAACTCGGGCTCGCGCAAGCCGTACTTCGCGAGCGGCTCTTTCGTGCCGGTGCCGATGCGCCGCACTTCCGCGCCGGTCGCGTCGCAGATCGACGCGAAGCCCGCGTCGTTCAACGCCGAGAACTCGTCGAAGAACAGCGAGAAGTCCGTCGACACCTTCACCGCGTGCGAGCCCGGCTCCTTCGTGATCCGCGTCATCGCGCCACCGTCCAGCGGCACGGTGTAGAGCTGCTTGCCCTTCACGTCGTCCTTGTCGGTCGACACCCAGACAACATCCTTCGATTCGTCGATCGCATGCACGTCGTCGATCTCGAACGGGCCTTCGGTCAAGCGGCGCTCGAGTTTGCCGTCGCGTGCGTAGACGTAGAGGTGCTCGAAGCCGTCGCGCTCCGACGGCCACACGAAACGCTCGCCGGCGTCGAACCAGTACGGGCCGTCGTTCGGCTCGATCCACACGCTCGTGCGATCACGGAACAACACGTCGACCTTGCCCGTGCGCGGATCGGCGACCACGACGTCGAGCCACGTCTGGATGCGATCTTGCACCTGCAGCACGACCTGCTTCGCGTCGGGAGTCCAACTCACGCGTGAGACGAGGATCTCGCCGCCCGCATAGCGCGACAAGTCGAGCCACTTCACCGCGCCGCCGGCCGCGGCGACGACGCCGACCTTCACGGTCGGGTTGGGCTGTCCCGCGCGCGGATAGCGCCAATGCTCCGTGGAGGGCAGCGTGCCCTCGCTGCGCACGATCGCGTAGTCGGGGACCTTCGACTCGTCGAGCTGCAAGAACGCGATGCGCTTCGAGTCCGGCGACCACCAGTACGCGCCGAAGTTGCCGCGGCCGTAGATCTCCTCCTGGTAGACCCAGTCGAGGCGGCCGGTCAGCAGGTTCTCGTGGCCTTCGGACGTCAGCGCGCGCGCCTTGCCGCCGTCCGTGCCCACGACCCACAAGTTCCAATCGCTGACGTACGCGATCATCGAGCCGTCGGGCGAGAACGACTCGCCGACCTCTTCACCGGGATCGTCGGTCAGTCGCCGCGCGCGACCGTTCTCCTTCGTCCACACGAACAGGTCGGAGAACGCGTTGAACATCACGCGGCCGCGATCCGCGCTGAACGCGAACCCGCCGCCACGCGCCATCGACTTCGCACCGTCGTCGCCGATGCCGGGCAGAGCCGCGAGCGACTTCTGCACGACCGCGGGGTCGAGGTACGCCGTCTTCGCGCCGGTGCGCGCGTCGACCGACACGAGAATGCGGTCGGTGCCGCCGTCGGCTTGGTCGAACGCGAGGTAGTGCGAACCGTCGAGCCACGCCATCGGCCGCACGCCGGGCGCGCGGCACTTCGACGCGGCCGACAGGGCATCGTCGAGCGTGAGCTTCTCGCCCGCGTGGCCCGCGGGGATGAACGGGATCAGACCGGCGAGTGCGACGACGAACGCGGCAGCTTGGCGCATGCGATGTCCTTTCGGGCCGAGAGGGCGCGGAGTCTAACGCGCGAGGACGGCGTGGCGTTGGACCGGACTCACCAACGCAGCCACACGAACTGCGCGACGAACGCGAGCAGGCCGCCCAGCGTCAGGCCGGCGCCGATCGAGCGATCTTGCTCGAGGGACAAGCCTCGACGGCGCAGGCGTGCCGCGACGAACGCGGCGAGTCCCACGAGGATCGCGCCGACGGGCCCGAGCAGGAATCCCAGCGCGACCGCCACCCCGGCGCCGCCGCCGACTCCGACCTCGAGTCCGAATCCGACAAGCGCAGCGAGGGTCGTCGGCTTGACGACGTCGGCAGCGAGCAGAGTCCGAACGCGCGTCCACTCCACCGGCAACACCACATCGGCGACGGCGGGCCCCAACGACTCACGGTCCGCGTGCGCGGACACCACGCCGAGGACCGCGGGCACGATCAGTCCGAGACACGCGCCGATGAGCCATGCACGTTGGGTCCGGTGCGGAGTCGCTCCGGCGCGGACGCCGACTTGGAGGACGAACGTCGCCGCACTCGCTCCAACGATCGCGCACCCGCCGCCAAGAGCGAGCGCGGGTGCGATCCCGCCCCAAAGCTGTGCGAGTCCCACGGCCCCGGGCGTGACCACGAACAGTCCGAACGCGCCGACCCACTGCGAGCTCACGAGGACCGTCGCGGCGATCGCGGCCGCCGCTGCCGCGAGACCGACGACGACGATCGACGCGGTCGCGGCGAAGGCACTCGCGTGCACGGTCCACATCGCGTGCGGCGCCGCGAGCGCGATCAGCGCGATCGCGACGAATGCCCACATGACGCACGCCACGAACGAGAGTTGCTGCTCGGTGCGCAACACCATCGGTTCCGCGCGCGTCCCGAGCCCGCCGATCTCGAGACGGAAGCGTTCACCGCCCCCCAATCGAACGTCGGCCGCTCTCGCGCTTCGGGCGCATTCGAACCAGACGGCCAGACCCGCCGCGACGAAGCCGACGACCGCGCACCAAGGCACGCTCGATGCCACGCGACCGGGTTGCACCGCGATGGCCCATGCTGCGGCCGCACCGACGACGAGGAACAGCGAGGAGCGCGGACCGCACCACCAACCCACGCCCAGCGCGATCGGCACGACGAATCCGAACGGGCTCGTGAGCGAGAACGGAATCACCGAAGCGACTGCGACGACGACGAACGGGACACATCCCGCGCTCACGACGCGACGAACGTCGAGTCGACGGCTCGACTCCGGCGCCCAGAATCCAGCGGCGAGTTCGACGTCGACGAGCCGGTCGTCTCGACGGTGCGCGACGCACGCCCAACGCCGCCCCGCGAACGCCACCGCCGTCCCGAGCAAGAACGCGCCGAGGCTGAGCGCGACCAGACGCGCGGTCAGTGACGGGCGCAGGAACGTGCGGGCGACGTAGTCGATCTCGATGCTCGATCGGTACGCGATGCACGCCGTGGCGGTGAACGCGAGCACTCCCGTGAAGACCTCGACTGCGGCCAACCGCTCGCGGACGTCGATGACCCGGCGCGCGCGCCACGCGTACACGAACGCGAGCACGCAGGTCCCGATCGGCACGCTCAACCAGCGGCCTTGGCCGCTCGCGACCAGCGCCACGAGCACGACGAACACGCCGACGTCGAACGGTCGGATGCGCACGCGCTCGTCGTAGACCGCGTCGAACGGCACCAGCGGTTCGACGTCTGGTTTCGGCGGTTCGCTCATCGAGTTCGCCCCCGGCCCTCCGACCCGTCGATCCGTGCGACGGCCCGGTAAGGTACGTGCCCTCGTTCCCACGCACGTCGCGCAAATCACCGTCGCCGAACCGGAGGTCCCCATGCCCTTCATCCACGTGCGCGCCATGGAAGGCGCGTGGTCCGTGAAGCAACGTCGCGAACTCGTGCGCCGCATCACGGAGGCCGTCGTCGACATCCAGGGCGAAGGCCTGCGTCCGAGCACGCTGGTGTTGTGGGACGACATCAAGAGCGGCCAGTACGCGATCGGCGGCGTCGAGCGCACGACGGCATTGGTGCGCAAGGCCGCCCGCAACGGTCGCGCGTCGAAGTGAGATCGCGACGCACGGTCGCGAAACCCCGGAGGTCGTCATGATCGCGTACGCCATCGCGTTGAGCCTGTCGTCCTGCCTCGCGCAGGACCCCGCACCCATCGAGCCCGCGCCGGCGAAGACCGGCGACACCGGGCTCACCGGCGCGCTGTCCGAGGACGAGTTCATGAAACTCCACGAACTGAAACCAGACGAGCAAGGCGAACGCCGCGGCCTCACGGTCACGCTCGAGTCCGGCGCGAACGGCTACCTCGTGCTGCCGAAGGGCGCCGATCCGACGAAGCGGCCGCTGTCGGCGGTCCTCGTGATCCACGAATGGTGGGGCCTGAATCGCAACATCGAGTTGTGGTGCGACCGCCTGGCCGAGACCGGCGTCGCCGCGCTCGCGGTCGATCTCTACGGCGGCGTGGTCGCGACGACGTCGGACGAAGCGATGAAAGCGATGCGCGCCGTCGACACCGCGAAGGCCGTCGAACACCTGAAGTCCGCGTACGCGTTCTTGACCACCGACGAGCGCGTGAAGGCCGTGAAGGTCGGTTCGATCGGCTGGTGCTTCGGCGGCGCGATGTCGCTGCAGACCGCGCTGAACGTGCCCGAGCTCGACGCGTGCGTCCTCTACTACGGCCGCCTCGTCACGGATCCGAAGGTACTCGGATCGATCCGCTGTCCCGTGCTGGGGGTATTCGGCACGAAGGACGGCAGCATCCCGCCAGCGACGGTGAAGCAATTCGACGACGCGCTGACCGAGGCCAAGGTCGTGCACGAGATCCACTCGTACGAGGCCGAGCACGCTTTCGCGAACCCGAGCAGCCCGCGCTACGACCACGAGCACGCCGCCGCGGCGTGGGAGAAGGTGAAGGCGTTCCTCGACGCGAACTTGAAGACGGAGCCGGCTCCGCCTTCGAAGTGATCACTTCCAGCGCGCGTCCCAGGCCGCGGGTTGGCCCTTCAACCATTTGTCGAACCACTCGAGCAGCATCGTGCGATGCGCCACGCGGTTCGCCCACGTGCCGCGTAGGCCGTGGTCCTCGCCCGCGAAGCGCACCAGTTCGACGGGCCTTCCGAGCAACTTCAGCGCCGTGAACATCTGCTCGCTCTCGCCGACCGGCACGTTCGAGTCGACTTCGCCGTGCAGCAACAGCAGCGGCGTCGTGATGTCGTCGGCGGAGAACAAAGGCGAGTGGTCGGTCCACCACTGCGGGTTCTGCCACGGCAGGTTCGCGGCCATCGCCTGGTCGCCGTAGGTGAAGCCCCACTGCCCGTCGCCGTAGTACGACGCGAGGTTCGAGATCCCGTACATCGACACGGCCGCCGCGAACGCCTTGCTGTGCGCGACGAGCCACATCGTCATGAAGCCGCCGTACGAACCGCCGTAGCCGCCGACCTTCGACGCATCGAGATCGGAGTGTTGCGCGAGCGTCTTCGACAGCGCTTCGAGGATGTCGGCGCCGGCCTTCGTGCCCCAGTCGTTGGGATGTTCGCCCGAGAACGCTTCGCCGTAGCCCGACGCACCACGCGGGTTCACGACCAACACCGCATAGCCGTTCGCGACCAGGAACTGATGCAGATCGTTGAAGCCGCGCAGGGTCGGGTTCGCGCCGCCGTAGTAGTACGTGATGACCGGCAGCTTGCCGCTCTGGCGGACCGACGACGGCGCCGGCCGGTACAGCCACGCTTCGATCCGTGTGCCGCTCGCGTTCGTGAAGGTCGCGTCGATCGGCGCCGGCAGCAACCAGCGCTCTTGCAGTGCCGCGTTCGGCGCAAGCCAGAGCTGATCGTCGATGAACAGCGCCGGCAACCGATCCGTGGAACTTCCGACCAACGCGACGTGCGCAGCATCGTTCGAGACCGCCACGTCCAGCATCGTTTCGACGTCGCGCGGAGGCGCGAGCTGCGTGATCTCCCACGCGCCACCCGTGTCCGACGCGATCGCGACGCGCTGCAGCGCGCCATCCGTGCTGAGGAACGCGAGCCGTCCGTCGTTCAACCACTGCAGATGTCCGTCGCACGCCGGCGCGTAGTCCGCGGTCACCTTCGACGTGCGGCCGTCCGCGAGGTCGACGACCCACGCGTCCGGGTCGAACGCGTTGGGCTCGACGCCGGCGCCGAGCACCGCGGGCGGTCCCGTGAACGCGACGCGACGGCCGTCCTGCGACAGCGCGAAGCTGGTCAAGCCCGGCCGATTCTCGAACCCCATCGTCAGCGTCGCGACCAGGCGATCCTCGCCCGTCGCGATGCGGATCTCGTGCAGCTCGGAGCGGATCCACGGGCGTGAGGCGAGCGGCGTCGAACGCAGCACGACGAGATTGACGCCTTGCGGGCCGATCGCGAACGCGTCGAACGTCCAATCGCCCGTCGACGTCAAGCGGCGGCGCGCGCCGGATTCGAGCATCAGCAGGTGCAAGTGTGGCTCGGTCGGCCAGTCCGAGAGCTTCTCGCGCAACTCGACGCGGCGCTTCGCACTGCCCGACGTCGGCGGTGCGGCGGGCGCGCCGCGCGTCGACGCGAACACGAGGAACGAGCCGTCGTCGGACCACGCGATCGCGCCGAGGCCGGGCTCGTCACGCAGGACTTCGCGGACCGCGCCGTCGGCGCGATTCCACGTGAACAGGGTCGTGCCGCGCCGCACGAGCAGTTGATCGCCGTCGCGCCGCCAAGCCACCGCGGTCGCGCCAGCGCCGAGCAGGGCCGGAGCGACGATGCGACGGGTCTCGGCGTCGGCGACATGCAGGTGCGTCTGCGAGCCCTCGCCTTCGACGTCGCGCCGCGTCTCGCGGAACGCGAGCATTCCGCCGCCCGGCGACATCGCCAACCCGGAGATCCCGATCAGATCGCGCCATGCCTCGTACGAGGCCGGCGCATGCTGCGGATCGATCGTGAACGCGAGGGTCTGCGCGGCACGTGCATCGGCGACGACGCGGACGCGACCGCCAGCGTCGGTCTCGATGCGCACGAGCAACCGATGAAGGCCGGTCGCGAGCGCGGGCTCCGCGTTGACGCTCGTGGTCGCCGCGCCGGCGCTGCCGGCGTGCGCGAGTTCTTTGCCATCGACGAACAGCCGCACGTCGCCGGGAGCCTCGACCCCGAGCTTCACGGCGCCGAAACGATCGACGTGCAGGTACGCCGCGACGAAGCCGACCGAACCGCGCGTGGAGTTCCACGCGACGTACCCGTCGCCGACGCTGCGCGCCGCGAACGCGGTCGACGCTCCAGGCAGCAACGCGACGCTTTGGCCCGCGCGCGGCCACAGCGTTCGCGCGTCGAGCTCGGCGACGAACGCGGGCGCGCGCGCGGCGGACTCGTTCGCGGCGGTCACCGGCGGCATCGCCGTGGGTTCCAGCACGAGGAGTTCCGCCGGCGTCGTTTCCACGGCGCGAGCGAGCGGGCAGAACGGAACGAGCAGCAAGACCCACGACAGCGAGCGGCGGTTCAACATCGTTCGTTCCGATCGAAGCAAGGAAGGGCGCGGATCATACGGCGGCAAGCGCGCGCCGTTGGCTCGCTCCCGACAGGTCCGCCCGCCGGTCGAAGCCCGCGGCCCGGGCACCGCCCGGGTGACGGCCCGGGCCACCGCCCGGGTGCTGGCCCGGGTGATCGCCCGGGTGATCGGCCGGCCTACGGAGTCGTCACACCGGCCCCCTGCGCGACACGGCATCCCCCATTCGTCCGTTCAACGCAACCTCGCGCTCACGCACTTCCCGAGCTCGATCAGCGCCTGCGCATGCATCATGCGCGCCGCCGCGGCCGACGGTCTGCCGACGGCCTTCGCGACCGCCTCCCACGAAGCGCCCATGTAGTCGCGCTGCAAGATGAGCTCGCGATGCTCTTCCTTCAACGTGCGCAGGCATTCCTCGACCACGGCCCCGCGTTCACCGGCTTCGGCGAGAGCAGGCGGCGGCAGCGAAGGTTCGGGCGGATCGATCGTGACCGCTCCGGACGCGGCATCGGATCCCGCGTCGAGCGCGACTTCGCGCGCCGCGCTGCGCTTCTCGGCCGCGAGCTTGTCCGCCGCATCCGTGATCTGGTGCTGCGCGATCTGCGCGAGCCAACCGATCAAGCTCGCTTCCTCGTCGACGTCGAAGCGGTCGTAGATGCGACACGCCTTCGCGAACACCTCTTGGAGGATGTCGCCCGATTCGAGCGTCGCGCGCAGCTTGCCTCCCATGCGAGCACGCACGATGCGCCGCACGCGGTCGTAGTACCGCGCGATCAGTCGAGCCAATGCGTCCTTGTCCCCGTGTTGCGCCTTCGCCATCAAGTCGAGCGAGCGCGTGACGTCGCTGTTCATGGCGCGCAGTGAAGCAGTCCGCAGGCCGCGGGGCAACGATCGAAGCGGCGCGGCGTGCCGGAGCGGACGTGCGACCCCGGGTGCGTCCGGCGTCGTCACCAACTCGATCAACGCCCAGCCAAACGGAAGTACGCGCTGATCGACTGCAGCTCGCGGAACAGCGTCGGCACGTCGTCCTGACGCGCGAGCGATTCGGCCAACTCGCGCTTCATGGCTTGGAACGCGCGCACGTCGGCCTCGTCGATCGCGGAGCCCCGCGTCGGCGTCGGCTTGCGATCGAGCAACGCCAGCGCCTTCTCGCGCGGCACACCGAGTCCCGGGGCCGCGCGCGCCGTCAGCTCCATGCTCGTGAGCCAGCTCTGCATGGACGCCGACGGTTCGTCGGACACGAACACGCGAACTCCCTCGAAGCGTCGCTGCGGATCGGCTGCGAGGTCGGCCGCGTCGATGCGCGAGCACAAGACCAGATGCTCGCCGGCTTCGAGTTCCTTGCGGAAGCGACTGCCGACGTCGCCGATCGTCCGATCGGCCTTGTAGAACGCGAGCGGCGCGATGCGTTCGGGCGGTGTGATCGTCGAACCGAACACGGAGACCGCGTACAGCACGACGGGCTTCGAGCAACGCACGCGCACGCCGATCTGATCGCCGACCGCGACGGTGTCGAGGACCTCCGCGAACGTCGCCGCGGTCGATCCGGCCGCGCGCACGAACACTTTGAGATCCGGTGCGTCGACGGGGCGGATCAACGCGAACGTGACCCCGAGTCCGACGACGAACGCGCACGCGGTACCCGCCACGAGTCGATTGCGCTTCACGAAGTAACGCAGTTCGCGCAGGAGCCCCGCGACGGCTCCATCACGCGCGGCCAGCGGCGCTTCGTTGCCGGCCAAGAAGCGCGCGAGGTCTTCGCGCATCGCGCGCACCGAGTCGTAGCGCGCGCGGGGATCGAGTTCGATCGCCTTCAGCACGATCGCCTCGAGATCACGCGGCAAGTATTGCGCGACCTTGCGCGGGCGGTCGAAGCGGCCGTCGACGATGCGTTCCATGAGCTCCGACGCGTCGTCGCCGGGGAACGCGCGCTGCAGCGTCAGCATCTCGTAGAGCAGTAGCCCGAGCTGGTAGAGATCCGACTTCGGATCCGAGCCGGTGCGGGACTCGCGCACTTGCTCGGGCGCGAGGTACGCGCAGGTCCCGTACAGACCTTGCGCGGGATCCGACCGATCGCCGTCGAGCCAGCCCGCCAATCCGAAGTCGAGCAACACCGGCTGACCGCCGCCTCGCAGCACGACGTTCGAGGGCTTCAAGTCGCGATGCACGACACCCCGCGCGTGGGCCGCCTCGAGCGAGCGCGCGATCTCGATCACGATGCGGGCCACGCTGCGCACGTACGACGTCGGGTCGATCAGGCGTTCGCCGCCGGGCGGCAGTGGCCGCGCGATGGCTTCGTCGAGCACCGAACCCGCGGCCGGTGGATGGCCGCGCCCGAGGCGATCGGCCAACGTCCCCAACACGTGCTTCAGCGCGACGCCGTCGACGAGGTCCATCACGATGTAGTTCGTGTCGCCGTCCGAACCGGCCTCGTGCACGGCGACGATGTTCGGGTGTTGCAGCGCGGCCAGCGCGTGCGACTCACGCTGGAACATCGACGCGAACTCGGCCTTGTGGGCGGTCCGTTGGTCGAGGACCTTCAGCGCGACGCGGCGATGCAAACGCTCGTCGAACGCCTCGTAGACCCGGCCCATGCCGCCCTTGCCGAGTTCCTTGCGCACGTGGTACCGCCCCGAGACCGTCACTCCGGGTCGGATCTGACGCGGCAGCAGCGCACTGACGGATTCGACTCCGGCGACCAGTTCGCGCAGACGCGCCTTCTGTTCGACGCCGGGCAAGCGCTCGAGGAACGCGCTCAGTTGCGCCGGTTCCCCGCCGACGCGCAGCGCCACGTACTCCGCAGCCAGGGCATGCACCGAGTCGTCGCTCGGTCCTGCGCGCGTCGCGATGTCCGACATGGTCGTGTTCTCCTCGGGTACCGCGATGGGTTCTGGTCCAGGCCGGCGCCGCATCGTAGGCGCATGATCGAACCACGCACGCTCGAGGGGAGCGCACGACGGAAACGCAGCCGGTCCGCCGGAATTTCTTGCGCGGCCGGCACCCCCCCCCAGTGCCGGTGCTCCCCGGTGCCGCTGCTCCCCCCCATTTCCGGCATCCCCGCGTGCCCGCATCCCCAGGTGCGCAGCGAGCTTCTCACGGCCTTGTGACATTCCGCGACCTCGGCGGCGGTGAGTTGTGTTCCGCACTCTCCGCAGGGTCGAATGCGGCCATGCCGCTCCGACTCGCCCTTCCATCCTGGGAATCGGTCACCGCCATCACCGCGGTGCTCGCCTTGGCGGCACTGGCCGCGCTCGGATGGTCGGGCGCCGACGAGGCGCGGCGGCGTGCGACCGCGGACGCGTTCGACGCGGCATGGCGCTCGGCGTCCGCCGAACTCGTCGCTTGGGACGAGGAATGCGCGGCGGAATGGTCACGCTGGCGCGCCGGCGACGACACGTCGCCGCCCGCGGGATGGCGCGCCGTCGCACTCGCGTTCCGAGCCCAGCCGCGCCCGCACGATCCGCGCCTGAGCTCCGCGTTCCGCGCCGACCGCAATGGCGACGAAGCACTGCGCGAGTGGACGACGCTGGCGCGAGACACCTCGATCGACGACGACGTGCGCGCGCTGGCGTGGGCTGCCGCGGCGCGCGTCGACCCATCGACCGCGGGTGTGGCCGACGACATCCATCCGCGCGGGGATCGCGCGCGCTTCTCGATCGACCGGGAACGCGCACGATCCGGCCTCGACGTCGACGCGTTCTTGACGCGATCGAGCGGCATCGGCTCCGACGCGTACGCCGGAGTCCCGCCGCTCGAGCGCGCCTACGCGGTGCACGACGTCGCGCCCGACTCGCCGCTGCAAGACGATCTGCGCGCGTTCGACGCGTCGTTGCTCGAACCCGATCGCGGCGGCGCGGTGCGCTTCACTCGCGCCGACTCCAGCGATGGCTACGCGTGGCGTCACTCGACGCGCACGGACGAAACGCGTCTGGCCTGGATCAGCGCGACCGCGGCGACGAACTCGGCTCTCGCTCGCGCTCCGGATCTGGTCACCGCCGCGGCGATCGGCCCGGCTCGCGGCGAGCGCAGCATCGAGCTACGCACCGTGCCGTTGCGCTTCGTGCCCGGCCCAGCGATGCAAGCGCGCGCGAACGCGGCCGGCACGAGGGCGTACGCGACGCGACTCGCCCAAGTGATCGCGGCTCTGCTCGCGTGTGGCGCCGCCACCGCCTTGCTCGTGCGTCTGTCGGCGCGGCGACGCGACCTCGATCGCCAGCGCAACGACTTCGTCTGCTCGGTCACGCACGAATTGAAGACGCCGCTGTCGAACGTCCTGCTCTACGCCGAGACGTTGGAGCGCCTCGACGGTTCGGATCCGGCCAAAGTGCCGGAATTCGCCCGCACGATTCGAGCCGAGGCCGAACGTCTGCGCGGACGCATCCAGCAAGTGCTCGACGTCGCGGCGGGCCGCGACTCGATCGAAGCCGCGCCGGGAGCCTCGTTCGACCCGCTCGCCGTCGTCGAAGCCGTGCTCGGCGAAGCGACGCCCGGCGCGCGCGCGATCGGCGCCACACTCGTCATCGCGAGCCACGCGCCGATCCCGCGCGTGCGCGGCTCGCTCGAGTTGTTGGCGCAGGCCGTCGGCGGGCTGCTCGACAACGCCGTGAAGTTCGGCGGCGCGAACACGGTGCGCATCCGCGTACGCGCCGCGCAGGACGAAGTCTGGATCGACGTCTCCGACGAAGGGCCAGGCGTCACTCCCCAAGACCGTCCGCACGTGTTCGAACCGTTCTGGCGCGCGAGCTCCGCCGTCTCGCAAGCGACGCCGGGATCGGGTCTCGGTCTCGCGCTGGTGCGGCGCTGCGTCGAGCGACTGCGCGGACGCATCGAGTTGCTCGTGACCCCGGCGATCCGCGGCGCGACGTTCCGCATCGCTCTCCCGGCGGAGGCTTGATCGATGGCACGCATCCTGGTCGTCGAGGACGACGCGGCGCTGGCGACCGGACTCGACTACAACCTGCGGCGCGCGGGCTACGACGTCTACGTCGTGACCGATGGTGCCGCGGCGATCCAGGCCGCGCGCGCGACGCCGCCCGACTTGATGATCCTCGACTTGATGCTGCCGCGCCGCAGCGGCTTCGACGTGTTGGCGACGCTGCGCAAATCCGGCGCTCGCTTCCCGGTGCTGATCCTCTCGGCACGCGACGGCGAACTCGACAAGGTCAAGGGCTTCGACCTCGGCGCCGACGACTACGTCACCAAGCCGTTCGCGCTCGGCGAACTGCTCGCACGCGTCCGCGTGCGCTTGCAAGCGCATGCCGCGGGCGCCGACGTCGCCGAACGCTTGCGGCTCGAATCGGGAGTCGTCGATCTGAAGGCGCACGTGCTGCGCACCGACACCGGCGACGTGTCGTTGACGAAGACCGAAGTCGAGCTGCTGCGCATGCTCGGTCGCCGTCCCGGGGAACTCGTCGCGCGCGACGAACTGCTGCGCGTGCTGTGGAATCTCGGGCCACGCTCGACGCGCGCGCTCGATACGCACGTGCTGCGCTTGCGCAAGAAGATCGAGCCCGAACCCGACGCGCCGCGCGTGCTGCGCACGATCCATGGCGTCGGCTATTGCCTCGAGCTGCGCAAGGATGGGCTGCCGTGATCGCCCTCCCCACGCTCGTGATCGCATTCGCGCTCGCGCAACCGCCGGCGTCTGCGAACGCGTACGAGCGCGCGTGGCGCGCCTTGCATGACGCGAACGATCCGCGCGCCGCGCTCGTGCACCTCGAGCAGTGCGCGGTGTCCGAACCCGACTCCGCCGCGGCGTTGCGCGTGGAACTGCTGGGTCTCGCCACTCGCTTGCGTCTCGGCGAGGACGATGCCGTCCGTGAACGGGCCCTCGCACTGCGCTCGCGCGCCGCGTCTTCGCCCGTGCTCGCGCTCGAACTCGCGGAGTTGGTCGCCGCAACCACGCCGCCCACGGTCGGCTTCGCGCCCGCCGTCGCCACGATCGTCGCGCCAACACCGCCGCGTCGCGGAACGTTCGACGAGCCCTGCCCGAGCGATGCCGACCGTACGTCGAGCGCCGCGGCGGACCTCGAGGTCGACGACGCTCCCATCGACGAAGCCGCACCCGACGAACCCTGGGTCGCGCCGACGTTCACGGCTCCGATCGATGCCAGCGCTCGCGAATGGCACGAGGGGCTGGACGCGCACGCGTCGACTTGGGCCGACGCGCTCGAGCGTTTCGAAGGCGAGCCCTCCACCGTCGTCGCCCTGCTCGGCCGACGCCACGCGCTCGACCTCGGGCTGCACACGGACGACGCCTACGAGCTGGCCACGTTCTCGTTCGTGTTCGGCACGCGTCGTGCCTTGCCCGAAGTCCGCAACACGTGGGAACTGCAGCACGGCAATTCGCCAGGTCGCGTCCACGTACGTATGACCACGAACCAACTCCATGCGCTCGCGCGCTGCGACGACTCGACGTGGCCGCCGACCGTCGATGCGACCGCGAGCGTGATCGCGCCGGACGAGCGCGCGATCGTCGCGCCGGGAGACGTCTTCGTCGAACGCATCGCGTGGAAGGGCGAGTCGAGCGGCGTATTCCTCGTCGCCTTCCAGGTCCTCGCGCTCGAGGAGTCGGACGTCCTCGTGCTGCGCTGGGAGCGCATCGACGACGCAGCGCGACGCGACGCGTTCTCGACCTGGTTCAGTTCGACCCGATGAACGCGACGGCCGCGCGCGGCAACCACGCGTCGAGCCCGCCGTCGATCTCGACGTGGATCCACTCCGGCCGCTGTTCGAGCACGCGGAACGTCGTGCCCTCGGGGAGCGGTTCGTTGAAGGCCGCGGCGAACTCCGCGGCCGCGCCCTTGCGCGCGATCTCGCCGTTGCGTGCGACCACGCCGCGCGTCGTCCACTCGTGCTCGACGACGTCACGCACCAAACCGACCGCGAACACCGCGACCAATGCCAGGCCGACCAGCCCGACGCGACGCCACGCGCGCCGTCCGGTCCACGTCGCGATGCACAACGCGCCGAACGCGAACACGAGGCCGATCACGGTGACGCGCGCCTTCTCGGCGTAGGACAGCCATCGCTGCCAGAACACGATCGAGTCGAGCGGGTCGACCTCGGGCTCGACCTGGCCCGCGCGGCGCCGCGCGAGCGCGAGGTTCGCCGCGATCGCCGCGTCGCGCGGGCGCATGCGCGTGGCGGTCTCGTACTGGGCGATCGCGCGACCGAGCTGGTCCGCCGCGAGCCAAGCGTTGCCGGCGTTGAAGCGGACCTCGGCGCTGTCGAACTCGGCGTCGAGCAGCGCTTCGAACGCGCGCGCGGCGGCTTCGCATTCCTGCGTCGTGCTCGCGCCATGCGCGGAACGCACCGCATCGACGAAGCGCGACGAACGCGCGTCGTCGAACCCGGAACCCAGCACGAGCACGAGGATCCAGACCGCGCTCACGTACCGATCCTCCGCAACACGGTGAGTGCGGCGGCGAGTTCGTCGACCAACACGGCTGCTTCGTCGACCATGGCCCGCGCGGCTTCTCCGCCGCCGAACCGCGCGCCGTCGTGGCGCTCGAACCAGGCGGTGACGCGCGCCACGAGGGCCGCGTCGACGCCGGCCGTCTCGAGCACGCGGCGGACATCCTTGCTCGCGAGGGCGGCTTCCGAGACGCCAGCCGCCGCGGCGACCAACCCGACCAGCGCTTCACGCGCGGGATCGAGCGCATCCGCGGACGCCTTGGCTTGCCGCATCCGGGATCGCGCGGTCTCGGCCGCGGTCTTGCGCCGCAGTCGATGCGGATCCTGCGCATGAGCGCGGCGCCGGTGCGCGAGCAGCAGAACGGCGAGCCACGCCAGCGGCAACGCGCCAGCGATCGACGCGTACGCGCGCTTCGGGAACTGATCGTTGCGGACTCTCGCCGGATCGTCGACGTCGGGGAACGCGCCGGCAGCGCGCGTGATCGCCGTGGGCGTCCCCGTGATCGGCGCACCGCTCGTGATCGAACCCGCGCCGAGCGCGGCCACGGCCTCGACCGTCAACGGCACGGGATTCGATTGGACTTGCACGTACTCGCCACGCTCGGTGTCGAAGTACGCGAACGGGATCGCGGGCACCTCGATCTCCCCGGCGACGCGCGGCCGCAACGTCGCGCGCAGGATGCGTTCTGCCGTGCCGTTCTCCGCCGTCGGCGTCTCCACGGCGAAGCGTTCCGAAAACGCGGGCAGGGCCGCGAAGTCCGGCGGCTCGACTTCTTCCAAGTTGCCCTGGCCGCGCAGCGTCAGCGTGTAGACCACGGGATCGCCGACCCGGCAGCGGCGCGGAAGGACGGCGCCCTCGATCGCGAACACGCGGCCGATCGCTCCGACGAACCCGTCCGGGCGCCCTGCCGTCGGCAGCTCCGGCACCACGACCTCGAGCGGTTCGCCGACGACGTAGACGAGTTCGCGTTGAGGCTCGTCACCCTTCACCGTCGCGCAGACGCCGCCCTTCAACGCCGCGGGCGGGAACGACACGCGGCCGGAGCGCCGCGGCTGGAACGTGCGCGTGAGTTCGTAGACGTAGTAGTCGGCATGGCGTCCATCGAGCGCCGGCACGCTGGCGACGTCGGCCGCCGTGGCAGGGCGACCATCGAGCGAGAACAACGCCTGCCCCCCGCCGAACAGCGAGAGTCCCGGCGACTGCGGTGAGTAGCCGTTGATCTCGAAGCCGACCGTGGCGCGGAACGCGGCCTTGGCGCGCGGACCGAGCCAGTCCCGCACTTCGAGTTCGGCGCGCCAGCCGTCGGGCACGTCGAAGAACGGGCACTCCAGTTGCAGCCGTGCCGTGCCTTGCAGGGGATCGGTCTTCACGTACTCACCGGGCAATCGGTGCAAGAACACGCGCACTCGCAGGACCGCGCGCTGCATCGGGTACTTCGGCGCTTCCAACAGGTCGGTCGTGACGTACGCGAGCTCCGTGGGAGTCGGCGGATCCACGCGCAGCGCGAGCGGCTGGCTATCGATCGACTCGCCATCGACCTTCACCGTCAAGCTCGGGATGCGCAAGATCCCGGCCGCGCGCGGGGTGAGGCGATAGACGATCTCGAACCCTCGCTGCTCGGATTGCGTGACCTGACCGTTCACGATGCGCAACTGCGCGTTCGAGAAGCGCTGCGCGCCGAGTTTCTCGACCTCGAATTGCGTCAGCGCCGACACGTCGACGGTCGGTTCCGACTCGGCGTCGGACACGATGAACGTCAGTTCGGTCGACTCGCCGATGAACAGACGCGCGTGCGCGAGCGCGCAGCGCAGCTCGGGACGGACTCCCGACGCCAGCGCCGACGCGACCGCGAAGATCCAGATGGCGAGCGCGCGGATCACCAGTCCTTCTCCACCTTGGCGGGGACGGCGAGCGCTCGCTTCAACTTCTCTTTCTTGTCCTTGTAGGCCTTCTCGCGCGCGAGTGCTCTTTGCATCAGCTCCTTGAACGCGCGGTCGGTGAGCTTGCCGGAGTCCTTCGCGTCCTGCGCTTCTTGCGCGGCCTTCGCCTCGTCGTCCTGCTTCGCATCCTGCTCGGCGCCGTCCTCTTCCGGCTGCGGCTCCGGCTTGCCCTTGTCGTCCTTCGCGTCCTTCGCGTCCTTCGACTCCGACGCCGCATCGTCGTCTTGCTTCGATTCGGAGTTCGCGTCGTCCGACGCGTCGTCCTTCGAGTCGTTCTCGCCGTTCTCGCCGTCCTGCTGCGGCGGCTTCTTCTCGTCGTCGGGCGGCTTCGGCAACGCGTCGGTGATCTCGCGCAACAGGCGCTGGATCTCCTCGGCGTCGCGCAGCGCGTCGGCATCGGTGCGGGCATCGAGGCTCGCGACGACCGACTGCGCGAACGGCGGGATCTTCGGCGCGTTCTCCTTCGCCTTGTCCAACGCCGGTCGCAGCGAACGCAATCGCTCGATCAATTGCGCGCGCGGATCCGGAGGGGCGTTCGCTCCCGCCGCCGCGGGCGGTGTCGCGGCTTGCTCCTGCTCGAGCTGCACCAACAGTTCGACGTACTGATCGGCCTTGATCGGCAGCAGGCCGGCGCCGAAGCCGACGATGCGTTGATCCGCGTTCGCGCTGGCGCGCACGGCGTCGGCGACCCCGGCCGCGGTCGCCGCACGCGCGCGCTCGACCACTCCGTCCTGACGTTCCACCAAGTGCTTCAACGTCGGTTCGAACGTCGCGATCGAGAACAACACACCGTGCAACTGCGTGAGCAGCGCCAAGCCCTGCGCGTGCGCCGGACCGACCTCGTCCGCGTCGAGCGCGTTTGCCGACGCTTCCACGGCGGCGACGAGGGCCGCGACCCCGGCGAGGTTCGCGTTCGCGTTCTCGAGCGCGTGATCGCGCTCATCGCTGGCGGGCTCCGCTTCGGCTTGTCGCTTGGCCTCGTCGAACTTCGCACGCACGAGGTCGAGCGTCGCCAGCGACTCGCGTTGCGTCGTCGCCGCGCCGCGCGCCGCGTCCGCGCGCTGCGGCGTCGCGGCGGCGTCCACCAGCGGTTCGACGACTTCGCGCACGGCGAGTTGCTGCGCGATCAACTCCGCGAACAGTTGCACGACGTCCTTGCGCGCGGCTTCCTCCTGCGCCTTCGCCGCGTCGCGCCGCGCCCACGCTTCCTTCATGCGCGCGAGCCACAAGCGCAACAACTCGAGGTCGTGGCGCGCATCGGCAGAGTCGCGATCGACGCGCAGCGCCGAGCGCGCATGCGCCGCGGCGCGCTCGATCGCGGCTTCGACTTCGGAACGCGCGTCGCCTTCGAGCACTTCCGGATCGGGTCCGATCTTCTCCTTCGCGCGTTGCACCTCGAGATCGGCGAGGCACTGGAACGCGAGCCGCGTGGCTGCGGCATCCGCGCCGCCCGCGGCCGCGCGGAACGCGGACTCGGCCGCGTCGAGGTCGCCCGTGCCGCGCGCCGCGAATCCGGCCGCGAGCTGCAAGCGAGGCACGCCGGGCGCGAGCAATCGAGCCTCGCGGAACAGCTCGGCCGCGCGATCGAAGCGGCCGGCCGCGAGCTCGTCGAGCCCTTCACGATGGATCGCGGCGACGCCGCCGTCGACGACCTCGGGGTCGGTCGAGCCAGCATCGGCTGCGGGCGCCGCGCCGAACGCGATCAGCAGCACCAGCGCGAGCGCGAGCCTGCGCGTCGGACGGATCGCCAGCGCGCCCAAGTACAGCGCGAGGCCGAGGCCGACGAACCACTGGTAGCGCTCCTTCAGCCGCACGCGTTGCTCTCCGGCGAGCGTCGAGGCTCGCAGCTTGGCCAAATGATCGACGTAGATCTGACCGAGATCGTAGGTGCCGGTGCCCGCCGGCACGTAGGCGCCGCCGGTCGCGACGGCGATGTCCTTCAACAAGGACTCGTCGAGCTTCGACCGCACCAGCTCGCCTTGGTACTCGAGTCGCTTGCCGCCGCCGGCCGCGCCGACCGGGATCGTCGCGCCGCCGACCGGATCGCCGATGCCGATCGTGAAGATCTGCACCTTCTGCTGCGCCGCGAGTCGCGCCGCCTCGAGCGGGAACGACTCGTGGTCCTCGCCGTCCGTCAGCACGATGAAGGCCTTGTCGCGCTCGGGCACGTCGTCGGTCAAGTCGAGGCCGAGCCGGATCGCGTCACCGATCGCGGTGCCGCCGCGCGGCGCGAAGTCCGGATCGAGGTCCTCGAGCACGAGCTTCACGAACGCGTGGTCCGACGTCAGCGGGCACGCGAGCACGGGTCGCCCCGCGAACGCGACCACGCCGATGCGGTCACCGCGCAGCCGCAGCATCAAGTCGCGCACGTACGTCTTCGCGCGCTCGAGGCGGTTCGGGAACACGTCTTCGGACAGCATCGAGCGCGAGACGTCGAGCAGCACGACGAGGTCGGCGCCGGTCTCTTCGACGGGTTCGACGTCGGTGCCGAAGCGGGGCCGCGCGACCGCGACCACGAACGCGCCCAGCGCGAGCGTGATCAACGCCATGCGCGTGACGTACGCCGCAGCGGAAAACGGCGGCAGCAGGCGCGCCGCCATCGGCGCGGCGAGGATGCGCGCGCGCAGACGTCGCTGACGCCGCACGGCGAACCACGCCAGCGCGAGCACGAGCGGCAACGCCCACGCGCCGAGCAGGACCTCGCGGTGCGCGAACTCGATGCCGTTCATGGCACCCCCGCGAATCGCGTGGTCACGAGCAGCACGTGAAGTGCGAGCAGCAGCACGCCCGGCACGAGCACGAACCACGCGCGATCGTCGTAGCGCGTGAACACGGAGCGCTCGATGCGCGTGCGTTCGAGTTCGTCGATGGTCGCGTAGACGTCGATCAGCGACTCGGTGTCCTGCGCCGTGAAATGCTTGCCGTCGGTCGCCGAAGCGATCTCGCGCAGCGTGGTTTCGTTCATCGTCACCGGGAACTGCTCGATGCGACGGCGGCCAAACGTGTCGATGATCGGCACCGGCGCCAAGCCGTTCGTGCCGATCGCGATCGTGTAGACCCGGATCCCCGCCTTCTTCGCGACCGCCGCCGCCTGCTCCGGCGACAGAGTGCCCGCGGTTTGATCGCCGTCGGACAACAGGATCGCGATGCGTGAACGCGCGGCGACCTCGGCGAGTCGGTCGACCGCGACCGCGAGCGCGTCACCGATCGCCGTGGCGCGTTCCTCCTTGAAGAACTCGGGATCGAGCCGCTGTTCCGGCAGCGCCGGATCGCCGCCCGGCACTTCGACGTCGTCGACGATCTTGGCCAGTGCCTCGTGGTCGAACGTCAACGGGCAACGCGTCTCGGGATAGCCGCCGAACACGATCAGGCCGATCAGGTCGTCGTGTCGCCCCTTCAAGCGGTCGCCGTCGCCGAACACGAAGCGCTTGAACACGCGCTTGACGATGTCGAGGCGGTTCCTGCGTTCGCCGTCGATGACGAAGTCGAGCGCTTCCATCGAGCCGGAGCGGTCGACGACCATCTGGATCGCGATCGCGTCCTGCGTGATGCGCGTCTCCGCGCGGCCTTGCTGCGGTCGCGCCAATGCGAGGATCACGAGCGCGCAGCCGAGCACCTGGACGTACGGCAACATCGCCTTGATGCGTTGCGCGATCGAGCGCGGCGCGGCATCGAACAACAGCCGACTGGAGTAGATCAGCGCCGGCGCGGAGCCGCCGCGGCGCGCGCGGACGCGCATACCCACGAACACCGCCAGCACCGGCACCAGCGCGAGCAACCACAGGGGATCCTGGAAGCGGAAATCGCGCAGGCTCATGCGGCGGCCTCCAACGGGACGGCCGCTGCGAGTCCGACGAACTCCTGGCCGCGCGCGAAGCTCGCGCCGACGGCGTCGCGGCCAGGGCGCACCGCGGCGAACTTGACCAGGTCCGCGGCTTCGAGGAACGCCTTCAAGCGGGTCTGCTGCTCGGCGTCGAACGCGGGGTGGCCGCGCATCGCGCGCAGGAACTCGGCGGTGGTCTGTTCGGGAGCGCGGATCGACGTCGTGCGTTCGATGTAGCGCCGCACCACCGCCGTCAACTCGACGTAGAACCCGGCGAGGTCGCCGCGCGCGAGGAAGCCCGCACGCGCGAGCGCCTGGAACTCGTCCGCGGCCAACTCGGTCGGCGTCCGCACGATCGGCGCCTCGACCCGTCGACGGCGATTGCGGATCCACAGCGCCACGAGCACGGCCACTGCGACGACGCCCCCCGCCGCCGCGATCCATGGCCCCCAACGCATGCGCGCGACGACTGGCAACGGCGCTCCGGGCCCGCGCAGCGCGTCGAGCGTCGCGGGTTCGTTCGCGAGCACGGACGTCACTTCGACCACGAGTTCCGGCGTGTCGAGCGTGAACGCGGCGTGCTCGGCCTGCGGTCGCGGATCGGCGTACGACAGCGTCCACGGCGCGATGACGTGGCGCCCGATCGTCTGCGGCTCCAGCGTCCAGCGCGACGTCGTGATCTTGCGGCCACCGGCGACGACCGCCGGCGATTCGTCGTACGCGCGCACGACGAAGCCACCGAGCGTCGACGACGTGGCCGGAGCGGTCACGGTGACCGCCTCGTCCGCGGTGACCACGAGTTCGAGTCGCGGTTCGTCGGACAGGCGCGGCTGCTTCGGCGTCAGCGTCAACGCCAGCTCGACGCCTCCCTTCGCCGCGCTCGCGCGCAGGACGTCGTCCGCAGCGTCCGAATCGACGTCCGCACGAGGCGAACACGCCGAGGCACAGAACGCCGCCACGAGGAGGACCGACGCGCGCTTCATCGGCGCCGCTCCCGCATGCGGAAGAAGCGCTGCAGACTCGTGATGCAGGGCTCGTGCGTACTCAGCATCAAGGTGTCGACACCGGCCCGCTTCAGCGCGAGCTCGTGCTTCGCCACCTGGTCGGTACGGCGCTGCGCGAGCCACGCACGCACGCCACGATGGCCGAGGTCGAGTTCGCGCTCGACGCCGGTCTCGGGATCGACGACGCGCACGAGGCCGACGTCGCTCCACTCGCCTTCGCGCGGATCGCGCAGACCGATCGCGACCAGGTCGTGGCGCTTGGCGGCCACGAGCAACGACGACTCCGGCAGCGGGGCGAGGAAGTCGGTCAACAGGAACACCACGGCGCGGCGGCGCTGCACGCGATGCGCGAACTCGAGCGCGACGTCGAGCCGCGTCTCGCGCTGCACGAGTTGCGCGCCGACGAGTTCGCGCAGCAGGCGCAGCACCGCGCCCTTGCCCTTGCGCGGCGGCATGAACTCGACGACGTCGTGCGCGAACAACGCCATGCCGACCTTGTCGCCGTTCTTCAGCGCCGACACCGCGAGCAGCGCGGCGGCCTCGGCCGCGGTCTCGAGCTTGCTGCGATCGTTCGAGCCGAAGCCTTGCGAGGCCGACACGTCGACCAGGAACAACACCGTGAGTTCGCGCTCTTCGCGGTAGCGCTTGACGAACGCCGTGCCGCTGCGCGCCGTCACGTTCCAATCGATCGAGCGCACGTCGTCGCCGGGTTGGTACTCGCGCACCTCGTCGAACTCCATGCCGCGACCGCGGAACACGGAGTGGTACTGGCCGCCGAACAGATCGTCGACCATGCGGCGGGCGACGATCTCGATGCGGCGGACCTTCTTCAGCAACTCGGCGACGGCGACGCGTTCCATGCTCGGCGGCTCCGCGCGCTCACGGCACCGGGACTTCGCCGAGGATCTTCGACACCACGTCGTCGGCGTCGACGTTCTCGGCCTCGGCCTCGTACGACAGCAGCACGCGGTGGCGCAGCACGTCGTGCGCGACGTCCTTGACGTCCTGCGGCGTCACGTAACCGCGCCCTTCGAGGAACGCGATGGCGCGCGCACCGAGGGCGAGGAAGATCGTCGCGCGCGGCGACGCGCCGAACTCGATCAGCGGAGCGAGGTCCTTCAGACCGAACTCGGCCGGAGCGCGCGTCGCTCGCACGAGGTTCAGGATGTAGTCCTTCACCTTGTCGTCGACGTAGATCAGTTGCACCGTCTCGCGCATCGCGGCGATGTCGGCCGGTTGCACCACTGCCTGCACCGTCGCTCCGCCGCCTTGCAGCGCGAGGTCGATGACGCGGCGTTCTTCGTCCTGCTTCGGGTAGTCGACCTTGACCTTCAGCATGAAGCGATCGACCTGGGCCTCGGGCAGCGGATACGTGCCCTCCTGCTCGATCGGGTTCTGCGTCGCCATGACCAGGAACAGCGGGTCGAGCTTGAACGTCTCGTCGCCGATCGTGACTTGGCGTTCTTGCATGGCTTCGAGCAGCGCCGACTGCACCTTCGACGGCGCGCGGTTGATCTCGTCGGCCAGGATGAAGCTCGAGAAGATCGGCCCCTTGCGCGTCGTGAACGACCCTTCGCGCGGATTGAACACCAGCGTTCCGACCAGGTCGGCCGGCAGCAGGTCGGGCGTGAACTGGATGCGCTTGAAATCGACGGCGATCGCCTGCGCCAGCGCCTTGATCGTCGTGGTCTTGGCCAGACCAGGGACGCCTTCGAGCAACACGTGCCCACCCGCGAGCAGCGCCGTCAGCAGTCGCGACACCATCTCGGTCTGCCCGACCAGCACCTTGCCGACTTCGGCGCGCAGGCGGTGCAGTGCGTCGGATTGGGCGAGAACGCGATCACGGATCAGTTGGACGTCGACCGTCATGCGGAGCGAACCTTTCTCGGATCGGACTGGGAGCGCATCGGGCGCGGTCCCGAACTCGGTGAGTCAAAGGGCAAGCGCGACCGGGATCAAGCCCGCGATCGGCCTGGAACTCGGGACGCGCGACCGCAAGGACGCTCGAACTGGCATGATTCCGTCACCTCGAGCCCGAGCGACGGAGCGCGCATGCCCAACGAACGAGAACGCCGTCCGTTGGCGTTCCTGGTCGATGCCCATGGAACTTTGTTCCACGAGCACCCCCAACGGCACCTGATCTACGCGGCCGCGTTCGGCCGCCATGGCTTGCGGGCCACGCCGGACGAGATCGCGCGGATCATGGGCGCCGTGCACGCCAGCCTGCCGCGGCGCATCGATGGCCACTTCCGCTACACGGAGGGCTGGTTCCGCGTCTACGCGGCCGAGGTCGCCGGGCACTTGCGCTTCGACGGTGAGCTCGAGCCGTTGACGCACGAGCTGCTGACGGCCTTCCGCGTCAAGTCGAGTTTCCGCGCGTACCCCGAGGCGCGCGCCGTCATCAAGCGCCTGCGCGGCGCCAGGATCCCGATCGCGGTGGTGTCGAACTGGGGTCCGCACCTGCCGAGCGTGCTCGGGCAGCTCGGCTTCCACGGCGACTTCGACGCGATCGTCGCATCGGCCCTGGCGCAGGTCGAGAAGCCGGATCCGTCGATCTTCCGCAAAGCAGCGCGAGCCCTCGGCGTCGCCATCGAGGACTGCTTGCACGTCGGCGACCACATCGAGAACGACTACGAAGGCGCGCGCTCGGTCGGCGCCGCCGCGCTGTGGCTGCGCCGCGAACCCGACGCCGACGGCGAGAGCTCCGCGACCACCTCGATCGACTCCTTGCGCGGCGTGCTCGCGCGGTTCGGCTTGCCGGACCTGTGAACGGGGACGACATGGCCGGTGCATGCGTGCTCCGATCCGCGCGTCAAAACGCGCCGCACCCGCAACACACGGGGCCGCGCTCCTCGAGAGGAGCGCGGCCCCGTGATCGCGAGGACTGCCGAGCGCGGCTCGATCAGCCGCCGGTCTTCGGCGCGACCTTGCCGTCGATGATGAACTGCTCGGTGCCGTAGCCGATCGCCAGCGCGAACTCGCCGCCGCCGGTCGACATCAGGTTCAGGTTCAGGAACTTGGTCGCCGGGGCGCCGGTGTTCGCGCGCAGGGCGAACACGTGGGCCTCGCCTTCCTTCGGCAACAGCTTGAGCTGGATGCCAGCTTCGCCGGCCAGCGTGAACGACACGTCGTAATCACCGGCCGGCACGTCCTTGTCGCCGAGCTTCAGCGCCGCGTCGCTGTGGAGCTTCGCGCCGAGCATGCGCGGCAGCATCTGCTCCCAACGCGCGGCCATGTCCGGGCTGGCCTTGACGTTCTCGAACGTCTTCGCGCCGAACGGCAGCGTCTTGTAGGTGATCTCGACCTTGCCGCCGGTTTCGGCGTCGACGGCCAGCGAGGTGGTCGCGCCGACGACGCCCGGACGGGCCGGCTGCTGCAAGGCGAAGACGACGGACGAGAGGGCGACGGCGGCCGCGGCCGCGACGAACCAACGATTCGACGACATGAGGATCTCCTTCAGGAGGACCGAAATTGAGGATGAGGATTGAAGCAGAGTCACGACCGGAATCCGCATCGGGACTCCGCAGTGCGTGTCTACGCGCCAGGTCGACTCGCCGCTGCAGTCAGAGGCCGTGAAGAAATTGGGGGCCGCCCCCAATTTGTTCTCGGCCGAACCCACAAGGTGTCCGAGGCGGCGGCAGCCGCCGTACTCATGGATGAATCGCGTGAGTCCAACGCGAATCATCTGTGCCTGGTGAATAGGGCGGCGACTGCCGTCGCCGAGCAACACCTGGTGAGGCCGAGAACGCGAATCAATCGGATTGATTCACGTTCTCTCAGCTCGCGGTGTCTTCGTCGGGCAGGAACCAACGGTCGAGGTCGAGGCCGAGGTTCGCGGCGGCGATGTCCGAGCGATCGACGATGGTCGCGGCGGCCACGCCGAGCGTGACGGCCAGCGTCTCGGAGATCTCGGCCTTGGTCGCGCCGCCCTTGATCGCCTTCTTCAGGTGCCCCTCGAGGCAGTTCTTGCAGTTGGTCGCCAGCGCGACGGCGATCGCGATCAGTTCCTTCGTCTTGCGGTCGAGCACGCTCTTGCCGTACGTGTGCTTGTAGAAGCTCATGTACAGCGCCATCGTGTCCTTCTCGAGCAACGCGTACGACCGCAGCTTGGGATCGGGACGGCGACCATCGGCGCCGGGCTTTCCCGCCGGTGCTTCGTCGGTTCCGGGCTTCGTACGCTTCTCGTCGGCCATGGGCACGGGCATCCTGGGTTCGTGGTGAGAATCGACGGTTCTACGGGCCGAACTGGATGCCGGGCAGTCGAAAACCGATCTTTCCTGGGCGTCCCGACGCGCCTTGCGCGGGGTCGGCCGAGGTCGCCCGAGAGGGACGGATCGTGGCCCCTGGTCAACCCGACGCGGCGTCGATGCGGCGACGCCGCCATAGGTAGATCGAGATCGCCGTGACCAGACCGACGATCGCCACGACGTCGAACCACTCCGAGGCGCTCGCGGCGCCTTCCGACTCGCCGCGATGTCGCTGCCGCGCCAGGTCGGTCAGGACTTCGTCCTCGAGTTCGAGCGTCTTGGCGAGCAGACGACGCGTCGGCATCACGTCGAGCGGCGTCGCATCGACCGGCAGCGCGAGCAGCAGCCCCTCGGACTCCGCGAGGTCACGCGCGAGTGCGGGGTCGAGCAAGGCCGCGATGCACGCGGGATCGATGCCGGACGCGCCGAACCCGAGCGAGACTCCGATGAGCACCGCCGGTGCCTCGACGGCCGCCGGTGCGAGATCGTCGAACACCAGACGCGCATCGCTGCGCGCATCGCTACGCCGCAGCAACGCCAGCGCGCGCGGACCGAGGGCCGCCACGCGCTGGACGACCGCGCCGGCATCGTTCACGAGATTCGGTCCGGCCGCCCGCAGAAGTCGCTCGATGCGCTCGGACGCGCCGCGTCCGTCGCGCGCGGAGAGCGCGGCGAACCACGCCGCGCTGGCGGTGCCGGCTCGGGGCGCCTCGAACACCAGCGCGTCGGCGACGCCGTCGGCATCGAGCGCGTCCCACGTCGGGATCCACGCGGCCGTGCCGTCGGCGCCGCGCGCGACGACGAGCGGGTCGATGAACAACGGCAATGCGGATCGTTGCGCGTCGATCAGGTCCGGGCACGCGACGACGACCGAATCCGGCAGCGGCGCGAGCAGTTGGGCGCGCACCGCAGCGCGCAAGCTCGGCACGGGGAACCCGAACGCCATCACGACCGCGGCCTGATCGGCCGCGATCACGTCGGCCAATGCGTTCGCGGGAATCGCTCGCACCACGAGGTCAGGTCGACCGTCGCACGCAACCTGAAGCCGCGTCGCCGCGGCCGACGACAGTCCACACAGCACCACGCGTTCGCGCGGGAGTGGATCGGACACGGCCACGAGCAAGGCAAGCACGACGCACGCGAACAAGGGTTCAGCCTCCGGCGGGAAGCACTCTCTTCGGCGATTCGTCGACGCGGACCTGAAGCAGCAGCACGAGCGATCCGACCAATGCCACGGCCGACACGGTCACCGCGGCCAAGAAACCGCCGCGTTCGTGCGCGAAGCCGCCGAGCAATTGACCGAGCGCGATGCCGATCCCCGAGGCGAAGCCGTTCCATCCGAGCAAGCGCGGACGCTGGCGCGAATCGACGAGCTGCGTCAGCAGCGCCGCGAACGGTCCTTGGCGCAGCGCCGAGCACGCGGCGAGCACCCCACCACAGACGACGAAGGCCTGGAACGAATCGGTCGCGACCAACGCCGGCGACAGCGCGAGGGACGCGGCCAACGCGATCGCGACACTGCGCCGCTTGCCGAGCCGATCCGACAGCGTGGCGGCCAGGAACACGCCGGGCAGGCTCGCGAGCCCGAGCACGAGGAAGAAGGTCTCCTTCTGCGCCGGGGTCACCGCGAACTGCTGGTCGAGATGGCCCGCGAACGACCCGATCACGGCGAACGCGGCCAACGTGTTCAGCGCGGTGACTCCCAGCGCGGCAAGGACGCGCCGATCGCGCGACAACGCGGCGGCACCGACGCGCGCGGGCTCGGCGCCTCCCGACGAGCGGCGCGGCGCCAGCGCGAAGGAAAACAGCGCGCAGACCGCGATCAACGCGAACACCGAGAACACGCCGAAGCGGGACAACCGCGTGGAAGCCCACAACACGAGGATCGCCGCGACGAACGACCCGGCCATCACGATCGCGAGCGCGCGACCGCGACGTTCGAACGGCACGGCATCGGCGATGACGACTTGCAGCGACGCGAACAACGCGCCGGCGGCGGCGCCCGACAGCAAACGCAGCGCGTAGAACGCCCACAGCGGCGGCCCGCAGAACAACACCGCATTCGCGATCGCGAACACGACCAGCATGCGCCGCAGCAGGCGCGCCTTGCCGAAGCGCGCGGCCAACGGGCCGAGCAGCAAGCCCGCGACGCCGTAGCCGATCGTGTAGACCGCCGTCAGGCCACGCGCGGAAACGACGTCGATGTCGTACTCGGCCTCGAGCTGCGGATGCAACGACACCAGCGCCTGCGTGCCCGCTGCCGCCGCGAAGACCGCGAGGAACAGGCCGAAGTACTGCGCGCGGGACAGTGCGGTGGGCGTCGGCGACGACTTCACGGAGCGCGACTCTACGCAGCGCGCGACACTCGCGCGCGGGATCTTCCGTCCGCCGGAATTCCGGCGGAACGGCGCGCGGAGCGATCGAGATGCTCCGCCGGCTGGCTTTTTCAGCGGGCTGCTATGCTCCCCGCCTTCCGCATCCGCCGAGCCCGTCAAGCTCGACCCAACCACGGTCCGAACCTCTCTCGCATGAAGATCGCGATCCTCGGCGGCGGCATCTCCGGCATTGCGGCGGCTCGATTCCTGGTCGAGGCGGGACACGCCGTCACGATCTTCGAGAAGGACCGCGAGCCCGGCGGACTGGTCCGCAGCGACACCGTGAACGGCTACGTGTTCGACCGCGCCGGCGGTCACATCCTGTTCACCAAGAACGACTGGTGTCGCCAGTTCATGCACGGCCATTACGGGCCGGGCGAACTGGTCGCGACGCGCCGCGACACCAAGATCCTGTTCAAGGGCCGTTGGGTGCATTACCCGTTCGAGAACGGACTCGGTGACCTCGATCTCGACGACCGCATCGCGTGCTTGAACGGGTACGTCGATGCCTACGTCGCGCGCAAAGGCGGAGCGCCGACGCCGCGCGACTTCCGCGCCTGGATCGACCACCGCATGGGCGCCGGCATCGCCGCGCTGTTCATGGTCCCGTACAACGAGAAGATCTGGAAAGCGGACCTCGCGGACGTCGGCATCGACTGGGTCGAGGGCCGCGTGCCCGATGCCCCGCTCGAGGACGTGCTGCGCGCGGCACTGGGGCAGCGCGTCGAGGGCTACACGCACCAACTGAACTTCCACTACCCGCGCCGTGGCGGCTTCCAAGACCTCTACGACCGCATGGCGCGACCGCTCGGCGCGGCGCTGCTCACGAACGTCGAAGTGAAGTCGGTCGAGAAGAAGGGCGAGCACTACGACGTCGACGGCACGTCGTTCGACCGCGTGATCTCGACGATCCCGCTGCCGATCCTCGCCGACGTGTTGCGCGGACTCTCGACGCAAGCGCGCGCGGCGGCGAAGTCGCTGCAGCATCGCTCGTTGACGAGCATCCTGTTCGGGATCGATCGCGAGTCGGTCAAGCCGTACTCGTGGATCTACCTGCCGCACGCGTCGCAGGGCCCGGCGAACCGCATCACGTTCCTGTCGAACTATTCGCCCGACAACGCGCCCGCGGGACGCGCATCGATCCTTGCCGAAGTGACGCACGCGGGTCCGCTCGCGATCACGCAGGGCTGGCTCGACGCGTTGCGCGATGCGTTCCACCGCGAGGGTCTGCTGCGCAAGGACGCCGTGGATCTGGTCCACCACTTCCAGAACGAGTGGGCGTACATCCTGTTCGACCAGGACTTCACGCAGAAGCGGCGGACCGCGATCGACGGCATCGAGGCGCTCGGCGTGCTGCCGCTCGGGCGGTTCGGGCGGTTCGACTACTTCAACTCGGACCAATGCGTGATCGCCGCACGCGCGACGGTCGACCGACTGCTCGCCGCGGCGCGTTGACGGAGGGACGATGCGGCCGCGCAAGGTCTCGATCGTCCTACCGACGCACAACGGGATGCCGCTGTTCTCGCGCGTCCTCGACGGCATCCTCGCGCAACGCTGCTCGTTCCCGTTCGAGCTGTACTGCGTCGACACCGCGTCGGCCGACGGGACCTGGGAGGAACTCGAGCGCCGCAACGTGCGCAGGAAGCGCATCGCGAAGTCCGAGTTCGACCACGGCCGCACGCGCAACCAGGCGATCTCCGAAACCGATGGCGACGTGATCGTGTGCATGGTCCAGGACGCGACGCCTGCCGACGAGCACTGGCTCGAAGCGCTGGTCTCCGCGTACGACGCGATCGACGACGTCGCCGGGGCCTACAGCCGGCAAGTGCCGTATCCGGACTGCTCGCCGTTCTTGAAGCATCGCCTCGAGCGTTGGGCCGCGGGGCGCACGGAACGGCAGATCCAACGCCTCGCGCCGGGCGAGTCGCTGGCGCAACTCGAGCCGATGCAGCGTCTGTTCCGCTGCGCGTTCGACGACGTCGCTTCGTCGATGCGGCGTGAAGTCTGGCGGCGATTCCCGTTGCCCTCGCGCCGTTTCGGCGAGGACGTGGCCTGGGCGAAGAGCGTGATCGAGGCCGGGCTCGCGCTCGTGTTCGAACCCCGCTCCACGGTGATCCACTCGCACGACGACGGCGCGTGGGCCGAGGCGAAGCGCATCTACCTCGATCACGCCAACTTGCACGACTTGTTCGGCGTGCTGACGGTGCCGACGTTCGCGGACGCGCGCCGCAACAGCCGCGCACAATTCGGCGTCTATCGCGCGCAAGTCGATGCGCTCGATCTACCGCCGCGGGAGCGCGACGCGCAGCTGCGATTCGCACGCCGACTGGCGTACGGCGAGACGTTCGCGCAGTGGCTCGGCGCGCGGTCGGTCCGAAAGGGACCTCCGCGGGGCATCTTTCGGTGGATCGAACACCTCGTCACCGGGAAATGAGGCGGTCGACCGGCGCAGGGACCGCCCGTTCTCGACGATCAGACGAATCCGGCGAGCTTCGAGATCAGGCTCGGCGCTTGCAGTTTGCGCAATGCGCGGACCTGGAGTTGGCGCACGCGTTCGCGCGACACCTTCATCATGCGGCCGACTTCCTCGAGCGTCATCGGCGCTTTCTTGTTCAGGCCGTAGCGGTGCTCGAGGATCGAGCGCTCGGGTTCGGACAACGCCGACAGCACCTCGCTGACGCGCGAGCGCAACAGCGGCATCTCGAACGCGTGGATCGTGGTTTCTTCGCGCTCGCTCTCGAGCGTCGCGCCGAAGTAGCCGTCGCCCTCGGCCCCCATCGGTGCGTCGAGCGACCGCGTGGTGCGTTCGATCTCGAGCAGCCTGCCGGCGACCGTGTGGTTCAGGTCCGTGGCGCGCGAGACGTCGCTGACCGAGACGAACTCGTTCTTCTTCGCGATCGTGCCCTCGCGCCGCAGCTTGCGCATCTTCTGCTGCAGGTAGTTGGGCACGCGCACGATGCCCTTGTTGAACGCGATCGCGCGTTCGATCGCTTGGCGGATCCAGAACGTCGCGTAAGTCCGGAAGCGCACGTTCTTGCGCCAGTCGAACTTTTCCACGGCGCGGATCAGACCGGCGTTGCCTTCTTGGATCAGATCGAGCACCGGGACGCCGTAGGTGCGATACGCCGTGGCCGCGGCGACGACGAGGTGCAGATTGCGCTCGATGAACTCCTCGCGCACCGCGTTGTACTCACGGCACGCGCGACGCACCGGGATCGAGCGGTTGCCTTCCGGCAAGTGCCGCGCGAGACCCTCACGACCTTCGGAGTGCTCGACCAGCGAGCGGATCCGACTGCTCTTCAAGATCAGTCGCGCCGTGCGCATCGGCACGCCGGCCGCGAGGATCGCGCGTTGGAAGCGCTGCCGCACGAACTCGAGGCGGCGCGCGAGCCGCAGCTCGTCCTCGCGCTCCATGCGCGGGATGCAGACGATCTCGCTGATGTACGCGTGCAGCGGATCGCTCTTCGCGTGGCCCTTCAGCAAGAACTCGAAGCCGTAGCCGTCCGGCGCCTTCTTGCCGGGGACGGCCTTGGCGACCGTGTAGGTACCCCACGCGCGGATCTCGACGCCGGCGAGTTGCGTGAGCATCGGCTTCGTGGCTTTCTCGAAGCGCTTCGGCGTGGTCGCGTCGGAAAGCAGCGCGTCGAGGTCGTCGTGCGTCGCGAATCCGCGAGCACGAATCGACTTGAGCAGCGAGCGGGGATCCATGGTGCTTGTGATCATGAGTGCGATTCCTGCGCGTCGTCGATCGATTCAGATCACGGCCTTCAACGCCTCGGGCAGCACGCCGCCCGAGACTTGCTTCCAGCAGTCGTGACACTCCGTGTCGTATTTCTTCGCGTCGCAGCCGTGGCAGGTGCCGAGCACCTTCTCGGCCAATTCGAGGTCCACCATCGCGGCTTCGAGGCGCTCGATGCGCGCGCGCAACTGGCCCTTGCCGGCGACCAGGCGCTCTTTCAACCGCGCCATCACTCCGAACGCCATGCCACCTTCGCTGGCGAGATCGCGGTACGACCGGATGTCGTCGAGCGAGAACCCGACGTCCTTCAACGCGAGCACTGCGCGCAAGCGATGGAGCTGCGCCGCGCGATACAGGCGGAAGCCGCCTTCGCTGCGGCTGTCCGGCTGCAGCAGGCCGAGGTCTTCGTAGAAGCGAACCGTGCGCGGCGTCACCTGCGCGAGCCGCGCCAAGTCGCCGATCTTCAGCAACACGTCAGGAGACGCGGGTTCGGATTCGGATGCGTCGGCAGCGCCGGCGTCGGGACGATTGGGATCGCTCATGTCCTCGCGCTCCTGTCGACTCGGCGGGGATCGCCCCACACTTCCACGTTGCCCACATTGCCCTCGCTGCCCGCATCGACTGCGGCCCGGGGTTCTCTGGTTCGGCTCCGGACGATATGCACCTTGACGCCAAAGTCAATGTTGCTCAACGGGGCGTCGCGACCCGATCGCGCTCCGGAGGGGACCTAGCCACCCTTCCGCCACACCGGTCACGGCGCAAGCAAAGATCTGATCAATGGTTGGAGAAGCGCTTGTGCCCCTCGGCGTCGCCGAGCCCGGCCGCTGCGGGCGCGATCCAGATATCCACACGATGGATGCCGTCGTGCACGAACTTAGCAGCGTTTCAGACGTGCGACACATGGCGTGCGCGCAGCCCTGCACGAAAACCGTCGAACTTTGATCGGATTCCGACCGAACTTGTCGTGCAGGTCCCGGCGTCGTATCCCCGCGGTCGTGTACGGTGCTCCCTCGATCACCCCATGACTGATCGAACCGGTGTTTTGAGTGTCGAGTAAGACCCCCTGAACCCCGCCACGCCGATCCCCAGCGTTCATTGAAGCGAGAAGAAGCCATCGACGTGATCGGGACAAGGGCGTTGGGGGGAGGCGGCCACCGCCTTCGCTGACCCGAAGGAACAACCGCCTCCTCCTCCTCTCGCCCTAAATCGAAGTTCACGATTCTGTCATGGCTGCGGCCGGCTGCGAACCGCGCAGGCTTCGTCGGATCGACTCTCCGACTCTTTCCATTGAGTCGCCTCGTCGATCCTCCTCGCCTGCGCGCTTCTCGCTCGGCCTCGCGGCATCACAGAATCGTGAACTTCGATTTAGATCGCGGCATTCGCACCCCAGCGACTCTCGACCAGCGACTCTCGATCGGAGCCGCGGTGGATTTTGGACGTCAGCGCGTTCCCCCGCCGCGGGTATCGTCCAGCCGCGTATTCCCGGCGAGGACGAAACGGACGTGCACGAACCGCCCCGCACCGCGATCTTGCTGGCCGCCGGCTCGGCCAAGCGCCTGAAAGAGCTGACGCGGGATCGCCCGAAGTGCCTGCTGGAAGTCGGTGGCAAGACTCTGCTGGAACACCAGTTGAGTGCGATGCGCGCCGCCGGGATCGACGACATCGTCATCGTCACCGGCTACTTCGCCGACGCGGTCGAGCGCGCTGCGGCCGGCCCGGGAGTTCGGTTCGTCCGCAACCCGATCTACGACCGCACCAACTCGATCTACTCGCTGCATCTGGCTCTTCCGTCCGCGCGGGCCGGCTTCGTGCTGACCAACGCCGACGTGCTGTTCCATCCGCGCCTGCTCTCGCGCCTGATCCAAGATGCGGCGCAAGACGCGTTGCTGATGGAACCCAATCGCGAGCTCGGCGACGAAGAGATGAAGGTCCGCGTCGAAGGCGGCCGCGTCCGTGAACTCGCGAAGGACCTCCCGCGCGGCAACTACGACGGCGAAAACCTCGGCGTGCTGAAGTTCTCCGCGCCCGGCGCACGACGCCTGGTTCGCGAAGTCTCGCGCTTGATCGAAGCCGGCGAAGTCAACGCGTGGGCGCCGCGCGCGTTCTCCGCGATGTGCGGCGATCACGAGATCGGCGTGGTCCCGACCGCGGGCCTGCCGTGGATCGAGATCGACTTCCCCGAAGATCTCGAGCGCGCACGGCGCACGACTTGGCCGCGCATCGAATCGACGCTCGGCGAAACCGGACCGCAGCTCCTGGCCGAGCGGCTCTGACCGCGCCGACGCGCGACCGACGAACCATCAATTGGCCGCGAGCTGCATCGGCACGTGCCACGACTGCACTTGCAGCACGAGGTGGTAGATCGCGAGTGCGAAGTAGAACGAGAACCCCGCGACGATGGCCACGCGTGCGTAGCGGAAGTTCTTGTGCATCATCACGAACAGCACGCAGACGCCGGTCAACGAGCCCTTGATGAGCACGAAGCCGACGTTGCCGGTGTTCAGCATCGCCTGAGCGATCGGATTGAGTTCGTGACCGCCCTTGCCCAGGTAGATGATCGTCGCGATCGAGTCGATCAGGGTCAGCACGAAGAACGTGATCAGCAGCGCGACCAGCCGCGGCGAGTACAGATCGACGAACTGATCGCGGCCCTCGGCCTCGCGCCGGAACTGCTTACGCCGGCCACCGAGGAACGTGTACCGCGACAGCAGCGGCGTCGGCCGCTGGCGGCGGTCTGGGCCCTGACGGCGCATGCCCGAAGGTTCGTCGGCCTGCGAGGACGGCTCGGCGTTCGACGACACGACGACTCCGTGAATGGATGAAGGGCGCGGGAAACTGCGGACACCGGGCGCCCGAAGACGCGCCGATCTTATCGGCCGCAAGACGGCCCGACTGAACAGCCCTTCCACGCAGCAGCCCGATACCATCGGCCGCCCATGGACCACGTCCGCACACCTCTCCCTCCGCGCTTCGCGTGGTTCGTCGGCATCCTGGCGCTGATCGCGTTCGCGAACGCCGTCGATGCCGGCTTCGTCTACGACGACACGGCGTTCGTCACGGCCAATCAGTCCGTGATCGGCGAGGCCGGGATCTTCACCGAGCCGACCCCACCGCAGCGGGCGGACCTCGGGCTCTACCGGCCGGTGACGGTGTGGACGTACTGGCTCCAATTCACGCTGCATGGCCTGGTGCCGTCGTGGTTCCACGCGCTGAACGTGCTGCTGCACGTTCTCGTGAGCGTGCTCGTCCTTCGCGTCGCCCACCGGTTCGGCGCGGCGCCGGTCGCCGCGTTGACGGCCGGCGTCCTGTTCGCGGTCCACCCGATCCACGTCGAAGCCGTGGCGTGGATCGTCGGCCGTGCGGAACTCCTGACCGCGGCATTCGCGCTCGCCGGCGTGTTGCTGTTCGGGACTCCTGCGCAGCCCGGGCCGATGCGCGGCGCCAGTCTCGCCGCGGTCGCGTACGCCCTCGCGTGTCTGGCCAAGGAGACCGCGCTGCCCTTACCCGCGGCGCTGTTCGTGCTCGACGTCGTTCGCCGCGACGGCGCGCCGTGGCGACGCGTGTTCTTCCGACAGATCCCGCTCACGTTCGTGTGCATCGGTGTTTGTGTCACGCGGGTCGCCGTGCTCGGACACTTCGTCCCGGATCCGACCTTGCCCGACCTCGCGCACGTGCAGCAAACCGCTCGAGGAGCATTGATCCTCGGCGTCTGCGGGCGCTGGCTGAAGTCGCTGGTCTGGCCGGTCGACTCCTCCATCTACTACAACCCCGAACGCTTCGTCGATGCCGCCGCCCAGCTCCTCGGACTCGTCGCGATCGCGATCGGCGCGTTCCTTGGCGTCGTCGCCCGGCGGCGACGATCGCGACCGCTCGCGTGCGGACTCGCGCTGAGCGCCGTCGCGGCGCTCCCGTTCTTGCAGCTCGTCCCGATCGGCGCGGTGTTCGGCGATCGCTTCGTCTACCTCGGCAGCGCCGGCTTCCTCATCGCCGTGGCCGCGCTGCTCCCGCTCGACTCGCCGAGTTCGGGCGCGCGCCGCGTGACGCGAACGTTCGTCGTGATCGCCGTCGCTGGCGGCCTGATCGCCACGTGGCTGCGCAATCCGGCATTCCGCGACGAAGTGGCGCTGTGGCAGGACGCACAGACCGCATCGCCGCGCGACGCGCATCCGCACTACGTGCTGGGCCGGCTCTATTTCGATCGCGGACAGATCGAGTACCAAAGCAGCGATCTCAAGGGCGCGCTGTTCCACCTGTCCGAATCGCTGCGCATCGACGCGAAGCACCCATGGGCTGGCCCCGCGCACATCACGCTCGGCGAGTGCGCGGCCGGCAAACGCGGCGACCCGCTGCAAAAGCACGTCGACGCCTTGACCGCGGCCGAGCACTATCGCGCCGCGATCCCGTTGCTCGGTGAAGATCCGACCGACGCGTTGCTCGACCTCGCCGCACTGCATGGTTCCGACGCCGTCGACGCGGCCGAGGCTCGAGTCGCGCTCGAAGCGGTGCTCCGGATCGCCCGCGACGAGCGCAGCATCACGCTCGCGCGGTCGATCCTGGCCGAACTCGACGCGAGCGCTCCGCCGTCGGGAGAGCGCTGACAGAACCAGACTCACGCTCTGGGAGACGACTTCGGTCCATCCGAAGGCTTCGCGCGTTCGACCTGGATCGAGGACTTCGCCCTATTCGTCCGCGGCCCCACCCTCGAACGGCGTGGAGATCGGCATGCCCTCGGCGTCGTCGACCTGCGGATCGGCGCCCACCAGCCCCGCGAGGAAGTCGAACACTTCGTCGACGCGAACTTCGGCGGCCACTCCGATCAGCGCGAGATGCAAGTCGACCCCGATGTCGAGCGGGCGTCGCGCGCGCGGACCGAAGGTTGCGCGATCTCCGGCCAACGACTCACCCTCGGCTTCGAACAGGTACAGCGTGGATACGCCGAGCTCGACGCGGCGCTCGGTCCACAGCCCGCCCTCGCGCTTGATCCAGCCGAATTGATAGTGGTCGAGCGTGAAGCCAGGACGGGTCGCCGCGACCGAGCCGAGCTCACCGGCGCCGAGCGCGATGAACCGCGTGATGCGCGCGTGCGCGAGCAGTCCGGGCCCGAGCGCGACGCGGATCGACACGATGTCGGTGAGGTCCATCCCGCGCGCCGCGAACCAGCCGCGTGGGGTCGGATTCACGCCGATCGGCTGCGCCACGCAACCCGATCCCGCGAGCAACGTCGCCAGCATCAGCGCCCCGACTCCATGTCTCTTCATGCGGCGAGAGCATAGCAGCCCGTCGAAGAAGTCCCGTGGCTGCCGCGACGCGCTGCGGTTCGTGATCCGTCGACACGGCGACGCTCCGAATCGCGGCCGGCACGCGAGGGACTTCCAGCGAACACCTCGGTAGAACGGGCGGCCATGATCCTCGCCGGCGACATCGGGGGTACCAACACCCGACTCATCCTCGTTCGGGCGGGCGGCACGCCGCACGACCGTGTGTTCGACCGCCGCTACTCCTCACGCGAGCCGGGCGGCCTCGCACCGATCCTCGAGCGCTTCCTCGCCGAGGCACCGGGCCGCCCGATCGCCGCCGCGTTCGGCGTCGCCGGCCCCGTGCTCGACGGCCGCGCCGTGGGTACGAATCTCGGCTTCAGCGTCGACGAGCGCGAGCTCGCGAACTTGCTGAAGATCGACCGTGTGGCGGTGCGCAACGACTTGCAGACGACGGGCTACGGCGTGTCCTGGCTCCGCGACGATCAGGTGTACGTGTTGAACGCCGGCACTGTCCGTCCGGGCAACGCCGCGTTGATCGCGGCCGGCACCGGCCTCGGTGAGTCGATCCTCGTCGCGCGCGAGCGCGGCTTCACGCCGTTGCCGTCCGAGGGGGGCCACGCCGAGTTCGCGCCGCGCGACGATTTGCAAGACGCGCTGCTGCGCCACCTGCGCGGGCGCTTCGGAGCGGTGTCGTGGGAGCGCGTGGTGTCGGGCCCTGGGCTCGTCAACTTGCATGGATTCCTGCGCACGTTGCCCGGCCGCGAGGAGATCGCGCAGGCGGAGGCCGAGTTCGCGCGTCGCGACGCCGCGGAAGTCATCTCGTCCTTCGGCATCGACGGTCGCTCGCCGTTGTGCGCAGAAAGCGTGGCCTTGTTCGTGCGTCTGTACGGCGCCGAAGCCGGCAATCTCGCGTTGAAGGCGCTCGCGCTCGGCGGCGTGTTCGTCGGCGGCGGCATCGCGCCGAAGATCCTGCCGGCGTTGGTCCGCCTCGGCTTCTTCGAAGCGTTCTGCGGCAACGGCGTATTGGCCGACCTACTGCGCACGATCCCGGTGCGCGTCATCCTCGAACCCGACAGCTCCCTGCTCGGCGCCGCCGCATTGGCTCTCGAGGCCGCGCAAGCGCCGTGATCGCGCCGTCATGAGCTCCCGCCTGCGCATCGTCCACGCCGCCACGTTCGTACACCCCGATCGGACGGGCGGCGCCGAACGCGTGGTCGCGGACCTTGCCGCAGGACAAGCCGAACTCGGCCACGACGTCACCGTCATCAGTTGCGCCGCTACGGGAGCGCCGAACCACGAAGCTCGCCGCGGCTTCACGCACGTGCGTTGTCCGCTCGACCCTGCGCTGCGAGGTCTCGCATTCTTGCGCGCCGTGCGCACGTCGATCCGCGCTGCGGTCCTGCGCCAGCCCGCGTTCGACGTGCTCCACACCCACCAGATCGCGAGCGCCGCGGCGGCCCAGAGTGCGTGTCGCGCTCGACATCGCGCGGCGCGGCGCGTGCACTCGTTCTACGCGCCGTACGCCGACGAGTCCGCCGTCGAGCGCGGGGCGTCGTGGACGCAAACTGTGCGTGCCGGCGTCTCGCGTTGGCTCGATCGACGCACGCTCGCGCGGGCCGACACGATCCTGGTGTTGTCCGAGTTCTCACGCGGCCAAGTGGCGGCGCTCGCTCCGCGCTGCCTGTCGCGCGTACACGAGGTGCATCCCGGCGTCGACACGACGCGGTTCTTCACCGACTCGCGCGCCGCGGCCGAGCAGCGCATGCGCGTGCCGCAAGGCGCGCGCCTGGTCGTGTCCGTGCGGCGACTGGTGAAGCGCATGGGCCTCGACGCCGGCATCGATGCGTTCGCCGCGGTCGCGCACGAAGACGCGCGCGCTCGGTACTGGATCGCCGGCGACGGCCCGGAGCGTGACGCACTCGAACGACGCGTGCGCGAGCTCGGGCTCGAGGGCCGAGTGCGCCTGCTCGGCAGAGTCGCCGAAGACGATCTGCCCGACCTGCTGCGCGCGGCGCACGTGTTCCTGTTGCCGACGCGAGCGCTCGAAGGCTTCGGCATGGCGACGCTCGAAGCGCTCGCGTGCGGCACCGGCGTGGTCGCCACCGACGCCGGAGCGTCTCCGGCGGTGCTCGCTCGCCTGGCGCCGGAGTTCACGCCGGTGCCGTGCGACGCAGCGGCGCTCGCGCGAGCATTGCGCGAGCGGCTCGCGGATCCTGCGCGCACCGATGCGATCGCGGCACGCGCAGCGCGGACGATCGCGCGCGAGCATTCCCTGCGCGCGGCAGCGAAGTCCGTCGACGACGCGATCCAGGCGTCGCGGAGGCCGGCGTGAGCGTGCGCGTGATCGCGTTCACCAAGACCTCGGCGATCGGTCCATCGAGCCGCTATCGGTACGTCCAGTACCAAGGCCGATTGCGGCGCCTCGGTGTCGAACTCGAGCTGCGTCCGCTGTTCGGCGCGTTCTGGTTCGACTTGCTGCGCCTGGCGGCGCCGTTGCGCACGCTGGCGAAGCTGGCGTACACGCCGTGGCGATTCCTCGTGCGCCTGGCGCACCTGCTCGCGTTGCGCCGTACCGACCTCGTCGTCGTCGAGCACCAGCTCTTCCCCTACGTGCCGGCGTGGTTCGAAGCGGCGTTGGCGCGACGGCAGCTCGGCTTCGTGCTCGAGTTCGACGACGCGATCTACCTGACGTTCGCGCATCGGTCGAAACTCGAACGCTTGTGTTCGCTGGCGCGCACGGTGGTGGTCGGCAACGCGTTCCTGGCCGAGTTCGCCCGGCCGTTCGCGCGCGCGATCGAGATCTCGCCGACGACGATCGACCTCGAGCGCTACCCGACCCACCCCACCGCGCTCGCGACCGCAGCCCCGCCGCGACCGCTCGTGATCGGTTGGATCGGCCTGCCGTACAACTTCGACGCGTTGGCATCGATCGCGGAGCCGCTGCGCGAGCTCGCGCGCGAGTTCTCGTTCGTCCTGCGCGTGGTCTCGGCCGGCGCACCGATGCTGCCCGGCGTGAGCGTCGAGGCGGTGCCGTGGACGTTGGACGGGGAAGTCGATGCGATCCGCTCGTTCGACGTCGGCGTGATGCCGCTCGCGGACGACGAATGGTCGCGCGGGAAATGCGGACTGAAGGTCCTGCAGTACTTCGCCGCGTTCGTGCCGGTCGTGGCCTCGCCGGTCGGCGTCAACTCCTCGATCGTGGAGCACGGCGTCAACGGTTTCCTGGTCAAGAACGCCGATGAATGGCGTTCGAGTTTGCGCACACTGTTGGCCGATCCGCAGCTGCGGGCACGATTCGCGCTCGCGGGTCGACAGCGAGTCCAGGATCGCTTCGACGCGGATCGCGAGGCCGTGCGCATCGCAGAACGCTGCCGTCGTCTTGCCGGAGACGAGTCCTCATGAGCCTCGCCACCATGCCGTTCTCGACGTGGCACGACGCGACTCCGACGCTCGCGCTCGTGTTCGCGGCGATCCTCGGCATGTTCTTCACGCCGCGCATGCGCCAGGCCGCGGAGCGGTTCGGGATCGTCGACAAGCCGGATGGTCGCTTGAAGACGCAGGGCACGCCGGTCGCCTACTTGGGCGGCCTCGCGATCTACCTCGCGTTCCTCGTCACGCTCGGCGTGTGGGTCGACTTCGAACAGCGCGTGCTCGGCCTGCTGCTCGGATCGACGCTCGTGCTGCTGCTCGGACTCGTCGACGACCTCGAAGCGCAGACGCCGACGGTGAAGTTCGCCGGACAGATCCTCGCGGTGTTCGTCCTGATGAAGGCGGGGATCCGCATCCAGATCACGTGGCTCGAAGGCGTGCCCTATCTCGCCGAGACCGTGACGCTGCTGTGGATCGTCGGCCTCACCAACGCGTTCAACATCATCGACGTCATGGACGGGCTCGCGGCCGGAACCGCAGGCGTCGCGTTGCTCGGCCTCGGCGCGATGGCCTGGTGGAACGGCGACATCGCGATCGCGTCGTTCACCTTCGCGCTGGCCGGCGCCGCGTTCGGGTTCCTGCGCTTCAACGTGCAGCCCGCGCGCATCTACCTCGGCGACGCCGGGTCGATGTTGCTCGGCTTCCTCGTCGCTGCCCTGGCGACGCAGGCATCGTGGGCGAAGCACTCGCCGTACGCCGTCGCCGCGCCGATCGTGCTGCTCGCGGTGCCGATCTTCGACACCGCGCTGGTGTCGTTCCATCGCTTGAAGCGCGGCTGTTCGCCGTTCCGCGGCTCGCCCGACCACTTCGCCGTGCGCTTGCGCCGCAACGGCTTCAGCGCGCGCGTCGTCGCGCCGGTGACCTGGGGCATCGCGACGATCTGCGCCGCGCTCGCCTTGGCCCTGACGAGAACCGGGGATCGCGGCAGTCTCGCCATCCTCGGTGGAGTCCTCGGCGCCGGGCTCGCGATCGGGATTTGGGTGTCGCGTTTCGACGGCCGCGCGCCGTCGGCCCAGCCGCGTTGACGACGTCGTTCGCGTCGCACGGCGCGAAGACGAAGCGAGGCCGCGGGCTCTCGTGGGGAGCACGCGGCCTCGAGTGGTATTGGTGACCCCACGGGGATTTGAACCCCGGTTTGATGGCTGAGAACCATCCGTCCTGGACCAGGCTAGACGATGGGGCCGAGCGAGCGCGGCATTCGAGCGCCGCGCCCAACTGAAATCAAGATGGGACTCGGCAAGGTTCGATCACGATCTCGATTCGTGGACGGACCGGACGCGGATGCGCGTCGGACCGACGCAACCAATGCGCGGTCGCGCTCGCCGCAACTCTCGTCACTCGAGCGGCGAACGGAGGCTCGCGACTCGATCGACGGGCTGTTAGGTTCCAACGGCGGAGTTCCCCGACCCCGAGATCATGCCCAAGTCCCGCCTAGCCCCCATTCTGCTCGTCGCCACGTTGCTCGCCGGCGCCGCCGTCTTGTTGACGACGCTGGCGCGCGACGACTCGCTTCCACCGATCGACGTTCCGACGAAGCCTCGCACCGCGCGTCCGAAGCCGCGCCCCGTGGTCGACGATCCGATCGAGCCACTGCCGGCGCAGGACGAACTCGAACCGGCGGTCGGCGCCGTGGCGGAACCTCTCGACGAGATCGACGAGGCCGACCTGGTGACCGCGATCACGGGCCGAGTTCTCACGCCGGCCGCGATCCCCGCTCGCGGCACGCGCGTGACGCTCCTGCGTCAACTCGCGGGTTCGGCCCTGGGCCCGGGCCCGACCAAACGCGCACAGGACCCGATCACCGTCGCCGAAGACGGCTCGTTCGGCTTCACCGGATTGAAGCCCGGTGCCAACTACCTCGTGCGCGCCGATCACCCCGAGTACCCGCCCGCGTTCTCCGCGCCGATGCGCTCGCGCCAGGACGAGACCGTCGAACTGCCCGCCGTCGAGTTCGTGGTCGGCTGCTCGATCCTCGGCACCGTGCGCGACGAGCATGGCCGCGGGCTGCCCGGCGCGCGCGTCTCCGTGTTCGATCTGGTGCGCGGGTTCCCGACGACTGCGACCCAGGACCGCGTCGCCGCGACAGTGATCTCGACCGATGAGCGCGGCGTGTTCGACGCCGAGCGTCTCGCGCCCGGCGTCTACGAAGTGGTGGTCGTCGCACCGAAGTTCGAGGCGGCCATCACGTCGAACATCGACGTTTCGGCCCCACGCAGCGAGAAGCGCATCGATTTCACGCTGCATCCCGGCCACTCGATCGCCGGTCGCGTGCTCGACTTGTCGAGTACGCCGGTCGAAGGCGCACGCGTCCAAGCGGTACAGGTCACGAAGGCCGGCCGCCGCTTCGGTTCAGCGCTCACGCGCGCCGACGGGCGATTCCGCATCGATGGACTCGGGGTCGGCGAGTACCGCGTCACCGTCGACAAGGCCGGTTACTCCTCGGCTCAACGCAATCGCGTCGCGGCCGACTCCATGACCGTGCAGTTCCGACTGGCGCAAAACGCGGGCATCACCGGCTTCGTCTACGCCGCCGACGGCAAGACACCGGTACCGGCCTTCGGGATCATGCTGCACGAACTCGGCAAGGGCGATCATCCCAACCGTGTCCGCGGCGGCATGCGGTCGTTCTCCGCGCGCGATGGATCGTTCACGCTCGAAGACGTGCCTCCAGGCCGCTACCGCATGCAAGTGTTCGCGAGCGGATTCGGACCGACCTGGGGCGAACCGCTGGACGTCGAGCGCATCTTCGTGCACGGCGTGAAGGTCGTGCTCGAGGTCGGCGCCACTCTGCGGGGAACCGTCGTCGACATCGATGGGCGACCTGCCGCCGGCGCGACCGTGCTGCTGCTCGAGAACACGTATCGGCGTGGCCCCGCCGCGGCGTTGCTGTACGGCTCGTACACGCACTACGCGAGCGCGAAGACCGCAGCCGACGGCACGTTCGCGATGGCCGACCTCGAACCGAAGCGCTACCAGATCGAGGTGCAAGCGCCCGAACGCATGACGCTGTCCAAGCTCGACGTCGACGTCGCGAAGGGCGCGAACGACGTCGGCACGTTGACGCTGCAAGTCGGCGGCGGCGTGAAAGGCTACGTCGTGAACGAACGCGGCGCGCCGGGCAACGCGGCGCGTGTGACGGCACGCAATCCGAAGACGCAGGTCGCGTTCGAGACCACGTGCAATGCCGACGGCGCGTTCGAGTTCCGCAACCTCGAACCCGGCGACTGGCTGCTCGTGCCATCTCCGCCCGCGAACGATCCGTTCGCGAACCACCCGCTCGCCGCGATCACGATCGCGTCGTTCTCGCAGATGACGGTGACCGTCGTCGAGGGTCGCAGCGAGTCCGTGACGCTGCCGATCAAGACGTCCCGTTGAGTCCGCGAGGACCGGCCCCCACTCTCGACCGCGGCCGGTGACGAGTCGCGGTGCGCCGGAGCCTCGGGCTGGCTCGCGTCAGAGCGGGCCTTTCGCGCCAGCGGGGGCTTTGTGCGCGCGACGCGCCTTGACCTGTTCGACCGCGAGCTTCACGCCGTGCTCGAAGATCGGATCGGCGCCGCGCGCGTAGGCGACCGGGAAGTCGACGGCGACGTCGGGTTCGACGCCGATGCCTTCGAGTCGTTCCCCGTCGATCGGCACGTCGACCGTCGCGAGTTCGAGGTACGCGCCATCGGGCAGTGCGTGGAACGCAGCGCCGAGCACAGCGCCTTCCGTGCGTTCGCCGACGAGCGTGGCGAGCCGAGCCTTGCGTAGCCGGAACGCCATCAGCTCTTTGGCGCTCCGCGTACGACCGTCGATCAGCGCGATCACGGGCTTGTTCCACAGCGGCGCTTGGCGCGCCGGACCGAACGCGCGACGGGTCTTGCCGCGGAACAGATCGAGCAATCCGGACGCGACGTCGGTCATGCCGCCGCGACCGCGCAAGTCGAGCACGAGCGCGTCGCACTCGGCGAGCGGGCCGGTCAGTGCCTCGCGAACCGCCTCGACCGCGCCCTCTTGGCAGTACCAGACGTGCACGACGCCGACGCGGACGCCGCCGCGCTGCTCCACGCGCACGCCACGCCGAGTCGCGTCGACGCCCGTCATCGCCTCACCGACGAGGTCGACGTCTCGGACCTCCGCGCCGGCCGGATCGGCCTGCAGCGACAACCGCACGCGGCTCCCGACCGCGTTCGCGGGGATCGCGAACAAACGCGGACCGGGCAGCGCCGGATCGAATCCCGCGTCGACGACGAGCGGACTCGACATCGGATCGACGCCGTTCACGTGGACGACGCGATCGCCGATCGCGCAGCCTGCCACCGCGGCCGGCCCGCCTTCGAACATCGATCGCACGAACAACCGCCCCGGCAGACTCTCTTCGAGCAACAGCCCGAACGTCGGCTTCGGCTCGTTCTGCAGTTCGGCCATCATCGACTGGTAGACGGAACGCTCGAGCACCGACGTGTGTGACGCCTTCAGCTCGGCCAACAGGTCCTGCAACACCGCGCGGCTCGATCGAGCGTCGGACGCGGCGACGTAGCGCGGGCGGTAGTGTTCGCGCATCGCTTCCCAATCCACGCCGTGCAGTTCGCGGTCGTAGAAGTGATTGCGCACGAGCGTCCACACTCGATCGAACACGGCGACGTCGGCTTCGCCGCCGCACGCGGACGCACCGAGCCCCAAACCCATCGCAAGGGCGAGCCAGCCAATCCGCACCGCACGAATCCGCATCGGTCCCTCCGGAAAGCAACACTTCGCGACATCTCGCAGACGCCTCGCCCGGCGAACCGCGCCGGCCGAGGGTATCGGCGTCGGGACGCCGAGACCATGTGCGTCGGGCCGTGCAGGCAGCCGATCGAACGCCGTCGGATTCGTCCACGGGCTGCTACCCTGGGACGCGTCCTGCTCGTGCTTCTTGCACCTCAAACGACTTTGGATCGCCGCAAAACGTGCTTCCCCCGCTGCGCTCGTTCCTCGCCTCCGATCGGACCATTCGCGAGATCCTGCGCGACTCGCGGAGCATCGCGTTGATCGGCATCGACTCCGATCCGAGCACTGCGACGTTCCGCGTGGGGCGTGCGCTGCAGAGCCATGGCTATCGCGTGCTCCCGGTCCACTGCGCCACCAACGCGCGTGAGATCCTCGGCGAACCCGTGTCCGGATCGTTCGACGACCTCGGCGAACCCGTCGATCTGATCGTGGTGCTGCAGCGCGACGCCGATCTCGATCGGATCGCCACGACGGCGCACGAACGGGGTACGCGGGTGCTGTGGCTGCAACCCGGCGTCGGCGATCCCGCCGCCGCATACGCCGCGCATCGCCGCGGAATGCTGGTCGTGATGAACCGCTGCATCGCGAAGGAGTACGAAGCTCAATTCCCCGAGGACGAGCTGCTCTGAGCGAAGCGCCCGAGCTGCGCGAGCATTCCGCCGTTCGGCTCGGCGCCGCGCGGGACACCACCATCGCCTCGAAGCGTTCGAGCTCGTCGCCTGCGTCACTTCTTCGGGCGGGCGTCGACGATGCGCTTCTCTTTCATCTCGGTCTCGAGCCCGAGTCGCAACACCAGCTCGTCGAGGGGCAGCACGCGGATCTCGTTGGGCTGGATCTCGCACGAGGTTTGGATGCGTTCGCCGAGCTGCTGTTTGAACTCCGCCGACAGAGCGGCGCCGTTCTTCAGCGACAACAACAGCACGAGTTCGTCGACCTCGTAGGGATCGTCGTCCTTCTTGCGGATCTCGACCTGCCACTCCTCGACCTGGGGCGCGTCTTGCAGCACGGCCGCGAGTTCGTTCAGGTCGATCAGCGTGCCCTTGACCTTCTTCAGGTTGACTTCGCGCACGTTCGACACGCGCGAGATCTCGGCCGACAGCCGCGGCACGATGCCGCCGAATTGCGGCACGTTCTCGTAGCGGATCCCGCCCTTCACCAGGTCGCCGGTGCGGAAGCGCATGACCAACGTGCCGCGCCCATCGAGTGGCGTGTAGACCAACTCGCCGTCGGCGTCGTCGGGCAGCACTTCGCCGGTCTTCGGATCGACGATCTCGAACAGTCCGAGGTCGGGATAGAGGTGGTATCCGGTCGACTTCTCGGTCGGCATCTCCGCGAATGCCATGCGCGCTTCGGTGAACCCGAAGGTGCCGAACACGCGCACATCGGGCGCGCCGAGTTCGACGCAGGTCTCGCGGATCTTGTCCTTCAAGCCGTCGGTGATCTTCTCCGCGCCGAGCACGACCTGCTTCAGCTTCGCGAAGCGTGCGCCCGAGCGCGCCGCGCGGCGCAACAGGTGATAGACGTACGACGGCACACCGACGACGCACTCGGCGCCGAGGCGTTCGATGAGTTGGATGTTCGCTTCCGTGCTGGAGACGCGGCCGCCCCCGGTGCCGATGACCATGACTCCGTGCGCGAGTCCCGCCATCGTCACTTGCCAGAACGCGAGATGCGGCGCGTACGGGAACAAGTTGACGGTCTTCGCGTCGTGCGCGATGCCGAGCACGTCGATCAACCGGCGCCCCGCCGTCTTCAGGATCTCGATGTCGTGCAGCGTGTAGAGGAACGGCACCGGGCGCGCCGATCGACCCGTGGTCGCGGTGAGGAATACCGGCAAGTACTCCTGCTCGATGCGATGCAGCGCGCGCTCCGCACCGCCGAGCAGGAAGTCGCCGAGCAACTGGATCTTCTTGCGCAGCGGCGCGTGCTTGCGCAACAGCTCGCGCGTCGGCTGCAGCACGAAGTCGCGGATGCGCTCCGGCTCACCGGGACGCGGCAACAGATCGGCCTTGCTCGTGAACGGCAGGTGGCGCAGATCGGCGACGCTGCGGATGCGGCCGGTGAGGCCGGCTTCCTTCAGCACGCGGCCGTAATGCGGGTGGTACGGCTCGATCTGCTCGCGGACGAAGCGCGCGAGCCGGCGATCCTGGTCCTCGCGCAGGTCCTCGACGCTGGCGTAGCCGAAGCGTTCCAACCGCACGCTCCCTTCGGTGATTCGTTCAGGCCTTCGGGCGATCGACGACGTCGGCTTCGACGTGCAGTTCCGCCGTGACGCGCTTGATCTCGTCGAGCACGTAGCTGACGCGGAACACGTGCGGGACGGCGCGCAGCAACTGTCCGTTGTTCGCGTTGCAGATCTTGATCGTGCCGAAGCCGAGCGCGAGCTCCATCGCGTCGCCGATCTCCTTCGTGAACGTGACGGCCTCGGTCGGCCAGGCCTGCGCTTCGCCGATCCACTTGTCGTGGATCACGACGTGGTTCGCTTCGACCACGATCACGAACGAGCGGCGGTCGAGCCAGACGAAGAAGAAGATCACCGCCCAGATGATCGAAACCAGCAAGTAGAAGCTCGGGTTCATGCGCGGATCGAGTCGACCGAAGAAATGCGTCACGTCGGCGAGTTTGCCGAACGTGTGCAACACGAAGCCGGCGATCACCACCGAGAACAGGATGATCACGGTCTTCGCCGGGCGCAGATCGAAGAACAGCACCAGCAGGTTGACGAACAACGTCCAGACGTAGACCCGTCCGAACGCCCCCTCGTCGATCCCGACCGAGCGCAGCAAGAAGAAGCCGACCAGACCGAGCAGAGCGGTCGGGTACATGAGCACGGCTTGGTTGAACGGCCGGATCAAGGTGTGCTCGCGATCGGCGACCGACTGCTTGATCGCGGTCAGGTTGTCGATGATGCCGAGCAGCCCGTAGAGGAACTTCTTCATGCGCTGGTCTCCTTGGACGCCAGTGCCACTCCCGCGTCGTTCCCGGCTCCTCCGAGGAGGTCCGCGAGCTGGCGGCGATAGTTCAAGATCTGTTCACGGCAGAGCAAGTGATGGATGCGCAATTCGCGCAAGGTTTGCGTCGCGAGCTCCCGCGCTTCGAGCGCCTTGCGGCACGCGCGCCCGAGCCTGTCGACGGCGCCGGGTTGCGATGCCGCGACCGCCCGGGCTTCGCGCTGGACGGAGCCGGTATCGGTCAGGAACGCGTACCGCAGCGTCCGAACGGCCTCGGCGCTTTCGCCGTCGGACCCGAGGCCCAAGCGCGGCAACACGGCGACGAACGCGTCGAGCGCGGACTTGCGCGCGGTCAGATCGTCGAACTCGGCCTCGAGCCGTGTGGGCGACAAGTGCACGAACTCGAGCTCGTCGAGGTTCGAGCGCACCAAGCGGTCGATGTAGTCGGGGTCGCACCGCTTGCGCAGCTCGTAGACGTAGAGGAAGTTCGGCACGAACATCCGATCGACGCCGCGGAACGCACCGGCGCGCTCGCGACCGAACACGCGACGGACCAGCGTCTGTCGCGCCTGACGCACCGCGACGAGCATGTCGGTCGAGAAGCGCAGTTCGATGTCCTCTTCGGACTCGTACGTCGGCCAGAACAGATGAAGCGCGTTGAAATACGAACTCGGCGTCCCACCGCGAGATCGCGCGGCCCTGGCGTTCAGCGCGTCGACCTGCTTCGCGATCTGGATCGCGAACGCGCGCGTCACGAGCACGAACCACAACCGTCGGATGCCGGCGCCGACGCCGTAGCGGAGCTGCACACCGAACGGCAGGCGCACGTCGACCTTTGCGCGTGCGAGCACCGGCGAGGCCGCGATCTGATGAGCCAGCCGATCGTCCGAGACGTCGAAGTAGCCGCCGTCGAAGTAGTCGGCCACCCGAGCGAAATCGAGACCGGACCAGATCGAGTACAGGTGCGGCGGGATCGGGTGGCTGAGCACGTTCTCGGCGACGAACTCGAACCCGACTCGAGTCAGGTGCAGTCCGCCGTCGCGGATCGCGCGGAACGCCGACGCGGTGCGCGCGTCCATCGTCGCGCCACCGCGCGGTGAACCCGGACACGCTTCGACTCCGCACCACGGCAGCGCACGCACGTTGTCGAGCAAGGCTCGCACCATGCGCTCACGCCGGCGGCGCTCGGGCAGCGACAACAGGAGTCGCGCTTCCTCCTGGTAGGCCTCGGTCCACAAGCCGCGCACGAGGAAGCCGAGCTCGTTGCGCTTGCGGACTTCGGTCAAGTTCAGGTGGTACGCCTGCGCGGCGGCGATGCGCGAGCCGCGCACCAGCACGGACGTGAGCACGAGCAGGATGCCGCCGACGACCGCGATCGCGGCGTAGGCGACCGTGAAGCTCTTGACCGCTTCTTCGCTGAGCGCGTCGCGATCGACGACGGCGCGCGCGATGCGGTTGATACCGAGCGAGACCAACAACGCCAGCGTGATGGCTTTGACGTTGACGCGCAGCAGCGACTTGCCGGCCAAGTTCGCGAGATCGAGGAAGTCGAGCAACCCGACGATGTCGCGGACCAGCTCGCCGGTCGCGACGAGCGAGGCTCGCAATCGGCCGAACCAACCGAACATCCGCAGGATCGCGGTCTTCGAGCGTTCGCCGATCCGATTCCCGCGCGCGTCCGGCATGGGATGTCGTGGGTGGTAGCGGAGGACGGAATCGAACCGTCGACACGCGGCTTATGAAGCCGCTGCTCTAACCGCTGAGCTACTCCGCCCCAGGGTTTGAAGGCGGAGCAGGATGGCAGTCGACCCGCGTTCTGTCAATCGACGCAAAGCCGGACCGGCACTCATTCTTGCAGGATCGACGTCGGGGCGACCGGCGGCAGCTGCGGCTCTCCGCCCCAAGGCGCACGGAGCAGGCGTCGTTCGCTCGCGGTGACGCCTCCGAACCGCCCCTCCAGTGCGCCCGGCGGCGCCGTCGAGCCCATGCTGACGTGGGTCCCGCGTTACCGCCGGCCGTCGGACGGGGTCGCGGGTTGAAATTTCATGCAATCACCTGAAGATTTCTTGGAGCGGTCGTTGACCGTCGGCCGCTAGGGGGCTACACCGAAGTCCGAGGTCATCCCCTCGAACGCGCGGTCGGCGGCCTGAGTCCGACATCGACTCTCGTCCTCCTCCGCGGCGCCCGATCTCTGAAAAATCATCCGGCCAGGGTTGTGTGCCAACACGTAAAAAACAACCATTCCTTCTTCTTCTTCCCCTTTTCCCGAAATCCTTGGCTGGATGATCC
>JADJEK010000001.1 GCA_016709145.1 Planctomycetota bacterium | reverse complement strand
GCGTCGTCTCTCCGCCAATCACGAGCGCGGCATGGCCGATGTCGGTCACAGCAAGTGAGGGTGAAATTGTAGGCCCTTGGTCTTCGAACAGGCACCCATCGATGGTCACCGTGCGAGCGTTAGGGTGCGAGTTGATACTCTGGTCCTCAATCCAGATACCCCAGAAGTTGTCGAACAGTTCGAGACCCTGGGCGGTGAACGACGTCGCCAGATCGAGCACGTGAACTCCATGGATCGCGTGAAACGGCACCGTCGTGTATGTACTTCCTGGCCTCTTGTCGTAGCCAACGTTTTCGATTCGAAGGTCCTTCAGCGTCCAACCATCCCGTGGCTGTATCGTAATCGCAAGGTTGGACAGCCATGCGCTCGGTGGATACCCAGCCGCTGTGATCACCGGCTTCGGCGATCCTCGACCTTGAATCGTGATGTTGTTCTTGTGCGTCGTCAGGGGAAACGTCTCGGTGCCCGCAGCGCCGGCGACGTAGCTGTAGGTGCCCGACGCGACGAAGATGCGGTCGCCCGCGGAGCAGGCGAGCAGTCCGTACGTGATGGTCTTGAACGGCCGAACCGGTGACAGACCGGTATTCGCGTTGGAGCCGATGTTGACGTCGACGTACCAGTCGGTCGCGCAGACGTCGGCGGTCAAGGCAAGCGCGATCAGCGAGGAACGCAGGAACGCAGGAACGCAGGAACGCAGGAACGCAGGAACGCATGTTGAAACCCCTTCAAGTTCGAGCGGCGTAGAGGAGCGAAGAGTACGTCGGATCACTGCCGACGCAAGCTGCGTCTTGGGGTTGGTAGGTAGTTCTGGGGGGGTGCCCGATCGGACACGACAGTCGACGGTGTTCGGACGGGCACATGAGTGCCGTTTTGATGCGCCACGATCGCTCGGCGCACATGTCGTTGATGCGACGACGTCGAGCACGAGAGTTGAGCAGTCGTCATGCTGCACTCGTCACCGTCACGGCACCGTCAGTTGCTAATCCATCGGTCGCGGACGACGCCCTGCGGTGCGCCGGCGTCGATGCTCCAGCTCTGGAACCAGATCTGCACTCCGCTCGGGACTCCCGCGGGCCATGGCGCTCCGAATTCGAAGCCACCGTTCGCGTCGAGGGCGAACGGGCCGATCGTGATGTCCGGCGACGGCACGAGCGTCCCGCCGAACAGCGGCGCGTCGATGCGCGAGGTGCCGACGAACACGAACGTCGGCATGAACGGCACGCCGTCGGTCATCCGCAGCGCGACGGGATAGCCGACCGTCACCGAGCCCTTGCCGACGAGCGCGGGCTCGCCGAGTGAACCCGCGATGCCGCCGTCGATCGACGACCACGCGGACGGCGAGCGGTAAGCACGCACGTTGGTGCCGGTGCCCGCGATCACGAGCGTGCCGCCTTCACCGAGTAGCGGCGCGCCGATGTTCACGTTCGTCACGTTCAGCGACCAACGCGTCGTCAGGTCGGCGTTGAACGAAAACACGCGGCCGTTCGAGCCTCCGCCGTTCGATGCGTAGACCTTGCCTTCCCAGTCGACGGCGAGTCGGGGCGTGATCGCTCCCGTCGTGAGCACGACCGAGGTGTTCAGCGTAGCTCCGGTCGAGGGATCGAGCCGCGCGAGCACGTTGCCGGGCGCGAGCATGTAGACGGAGCCATCGGGACCGACCGCGAACTCGCTGGAGGTCGACCAACCGGCGGGAACGCTCCACTTCTGCGTGATCGCGGAGCCGTCGTCGGCGAATGCGTAGAAGAAGTCGACCCTCACGTTGTTCTGCGTGCGCGACAGGTAGATCGAGCCGTCGGGCCCCACCATCGGCACGTTCTGCACCGTGAAGCCGGGCATCGTCGGTCCGACGTATTGCGGAGCACCGGTCGCGAGATCGAAGCGCTTGATCGCGTGGCCGCCGGGCACGACTTCGCACGAGTACACCGCGTCACCGTGGACCGCGACGCCGCAGTTGCCGCTCACGGAACCGACACGCGGAGTCGTCCAAACCGTAGCTCCGGTGTCGGCATCGATGCGCCGGATCGCTTGATGCCAAGCGACGATCGGATCGCCATCGGGAGCGAACACCACGCCGTCGTAAGCCCCGGTCTTGATCGTCTCCTGCGAGATCCAAGCCTGTGTGCCGGTCACCTGATCGAATGCGTACAAGCGCGCGGCGACCGAGGCTCCATTGCCCGCGCGCGACGCGTAGACCAGTCCGTTCGAACACCCAGCGACCCAAGTCGTCCAGTCGCCGGCGTTGTACGGCAGGTTCGTCACCCACAGTTCGGCGCCGGTATCGAGATCCTGCGCGACGATCGGCGCTTCGTTCGGCACACCGCTCGGCACGAAGCCGAGCTGCCGCACCATGAACACGCGGCGACCGGACGTCACGGGCTGCCAAGCGATGATCGAACTCCGCCCGCCGGACCAAAGCAGGTTCGGACTCACGGGCCCGACTTCGTCGGAGGATCCATTGCGTCCAGGCCCACCACCGGCGTTGGTCCAGTCGTCGGCGAGCAGCGGAGCACCGAGAGCAAGGAAGAGCACCGCACCGATCCAAGAGTTCGAACGCATCGGATCCTCGGCAAAGCGGGAGAGCGTGGAGAAGGCGGCGGGTGGGAGCATCGTCCATCGAGCGACACCGAGCAAGCCCGCAGGCGAGCCCGAATCGAATCGAAGCGCGAACGCATGGACGGTCGAGCGGTCGCACCCGGTTCCACCGTCCCCCGATCGTGGCGCGGAGCGGATCGGTCGACGTGAACGTGAACGGGACTCTGGAAAACGGTGCCCGTGGTAAGGGACCCGGTGGCACCGGCGGAGTGGTGGAACGACCCGAACAAGAATGCCGCCGGGGACAGAGCGGGGACAGACGCGCCTCCGTCCCCGTCATGGCCGTCGATTCGGGTGGGGACAGTCCCCTCATCTGCTCTGTCCCCACGCCTTCAATCGCCACCGCGGAGCGCGAAGCGCGACCCGAAGTCCTCCCTCGGGTTCAAGCTCGCGCGTCCTAGTAACCACTCCGTCGCCAAGGGACGTCGAGAACGGGCTCTCGGAGCGGCCATTCAGCAGCCCGCCGCAGCTGTGGCGATCCGCTCTACACGTCTCGTCAGTACGTCACCCGGGGCGAAATGGACAGGGGTCGCGAATCACGCCGTCGAGAAGCCACCCCTGCGGCTTTGAATGGCCGCTCCGAGAGCCCGTTCTCGACGTCCCTTCGCGTGAAGTCTCTCGCGCGACTCAAGGGCGCGGGGGTTCCCAAAGGGGGGCATCGCTCGTTTGTGAAGCCCCCCTTTGGTCGTTCGACCGCGAAGCGGTCGAACGAGGGGGGCGCGGGGAACTTCGTTCCCCGCCTGCCTGGATGCCAGTGCATCCGGCCATGCGGCCCGAGCGATCGCTACGCTCTTCCGCCTTTCCACCACGCCGCGCTCCGCGCGGCTCGAGGGTCCCCCGCCATGGTCGACGTCGCCGCTCTGCTCCGCGAACTCGGAATCGAAGAAGGCGCGTCCGGCGCGCACGACGGTCGTTCGTTCGTGAAGACCACCGGCGAGACGTTCACGTCGATCGCGCCGCGCGACGGTGCGCCGATCGCGTCGACGCGCGAATGCGACGCGAAGGCCTACGAGAAGATCCTGACCGGCGCGGAAGCCGCGTTCGCGAAATGGCGCGCGTGGCCCGCTCCGAAGCGCGGCGACGTCGTGCGCGAGATCGGCGAAGCGCTGCGCGCGAAGAAGGACGCGCTCGGCACGCTCGTGAGCCTCGAGATGGGCAAGATCCTGTCCGAGGGCAAAGGCGAAGTGCAGGAGATGATCGACATCGCCGACTTCGCGGTCGGTCTGTCGCGCCAGCTCTACGGCGCCACGATGCACAGCGAGCGCAAGAACCACCGCATGTACGAGCAATGGCATCCGCTCGGCATCGTCGGCATCGTCACCGCGTTCAACTTCCCCGTCGCCGTGTGGTCGTGGAACGCGATGATCGCGGCCGTCTGCGGCGACGTCATGGTGTGGAAGCCGTCCGAGGTCACGCCGCTGACCGCGATCGCGGTCCAGCGCTTGATCGAACCGATCGTCGCGAAGCACGACCTCGCCGGCGTGTTCAACATGATCCAAGGCCGCGGCATCGGCATCGGCTCGAAGCTCGTCGACGATCGTCGCGTCGCTCTCGTGTCCGCGACCGGCTCGTGTCGCATGGGCCGTCAAATCGGGCAAGCCGTCGCCGCTCGCCTCGGCCGCACGCTGCTCGAACTCGGGGGCAACAACGCTCTGCTCGTCATGGAGGACGCGGACCTCGACCTTGTGCTGCGCGCCGTCCTCTTCGGCGCGGTCGGCACCGCCGGCCAACGCTGCACGACGACTCGCCGTCTGCTCGTCCACGAACGCGTCTACGACAAGCTCGTGCCGAAGCTCGTGAAGGCCTACGGCAGCGTCCGGATCGGCGACCCGCTCGAGGCCGGCACGCTGATGGGCCCGCTGGTCCACGAGGGCGCCGTCGACGGGATGATGGACGCGCTGAAGAAGGCGAAGGCCCAGGGCGGCAAGCTGTTGACCGGCGGCAAGCGCTTGAAGGGCAAGGGCTTCTACGTGGAACCAACCATCGTCGAAGCGCACGCCGGTATGAAGATCTGGCGCGAGGAAACGTTCGCCCCGATCCTCTACGTCTTCAAGGTCAAGGACCTGGACGAGGCGATCGCGCTCAACAATGGTGTCGATCAGGGCTTGTCGTCGGCGTTGTTCACGTTGGATCTACGCCGTGCGGAGCGCTTCCTGTCCGCTGCCGGGTCCGACTGCGGCATCGCGAACGTCAACATCGGGACGTCCGGAGCCGAGATCGGCGGCGCGTTCGGCGGCGAGAAGGACACCGGCGGGGGGCGCGAAGCGGGCTCGGACTCGTGGAAGGCCTACATGCGCCGCCAGACCAACACGATCAACTGGGGCGCGGAGTTGCCCCTTGCGCAAGGCGTCCAATTCGATCTCTAATCCCACCCGGCGTTCGACTTGGAACCCCGGAACGGTTCTTCGACAGCGACCTTCGATCGTGATCCCGTACCCGTCGGCCCCAACAGCCGCCGGCGTCCGTTCGTGAATGCTCACGCAGATTTCGACGCGGATCGGCAACCGTGTCCTTGCGTGCGACCGCCGGTGAGACCCGGCTCATTCCGCGGACCTTTCCGCGTCGGCCGATTGGCCGGCCAGAAAAGCCCGGGATAGACTCCAGGTCACTGGGAGAGTGACGACCATGAATCACACGCGTCTCGTTTCCGCCCTCGTGGCGACCACCCTCGGGTTCGCCTTCGCCGCCGATGCGGTAGCGGGCATTACCTTCAACCAAGTGGCTGGTGACACGTTCGTCGCCGGTCCGACGTCGTCGACGTTGACGATCCCCACGATCAATTGGGTGATCGGTACGACGGCTCCGACGAACGTCGTGCGCGGCCTGAAGAACGGCGAGGCCATCGCCCGGACCTACACGTCCACCGAGAATCCGGTGAACACGCTGTGGATCAACCCGACCCCGCAATCGGGAACGTTGGTCGCGAGCGGCACCACGAACGTCTCCGTGTCGTTCGTCGCTGCGCTGATGCCGACGACGCCGGGCATCTACAACGTCAAGTACACGTACACGGCGGCCGCGGCCACCGAGCCGAAGATCGCGATCCTCGAGTTCAACATCAACGCGATCCTGCCACTGCCGAAGCTCAGCGTCGCCGGACCGTTGAACGTCGAGACGCAGTACACCGTCGGCGACCCGCTGCCATCCGGTCAGAGCTGGACGGTCGTGAACAGCGGTGTGTCGGGCACGTCGTTGAATTGGGCGGTCACGGAGGACCCCGAGGTTTCGTGGTTCTCGCTCACCCCGACCAGCGGGACGCAACCGACCGGCGGTGGCATCAACTCGGTCGGCAGCTTCGATCTCGCCGGGCTCACCGCGGGCACCTACTCCACGACGCTGAAGTTCCGCAACACGGACGCTCCGAACGACGCGACGCAGAGCTTCGACTTCCCGGTCACGCTGATCGTGGCGAACCCGAAGTTCATCCCTGGTCAGCGCCTGATCGGCTCGATCCCGACGCCCGAGAAGCTCCGCACGATCGACGTCGACGTCCTCGCCGGATTGAAGATGACGTTCCGGATCAAGACGACGGTCGGCAACCTCTAGCCGTGGATTCAAATCCTCGACAGCCAGGGCGCCGAGTTGAAGACGTTCGTGTTCAAGGCGTCGAAGAAGTTCAAGAAGAAGGCCTTCACGTTCGCGCGAACACCGACGCACGCGATCCGCATCTTCGGCGACGGAGTGACGACGGGTGAGTTCGAGATCACCACCCAGCGCAAGTTGCCGAAGCTCGCGTTGCCGCGTTCGCTCAAGAACGTCACCGCGTCCGAGGACTACCTCATCGTCGAAGTGCCGGTGCTGTCGCTGAAGGGCGCCCTGTTGAACGTGAACGTCGTCGGCACGACCTTCAACGCGAACACGCTGACCCGCACGTTCCTCACGCCGAGCGAGTCGGTCTACAACGTCGGTGCGTATTCGCAGTCGGTCGGCAACGGCGCGTACCTGGTCCAAGTGCCGCTGACGCAGAGTGGTGAGTACACGCTGCGCCTCTCGGGCTTCAACACGAAGGACATGGTCACGGGCCTGAAGCCGAACCCGCTGGAGAAGTGCACCGTGACGATCTCGCCGATCCAGCCCGTCGAAGGCGACGGCTCGGTCGATCTCGACATCGTCTCGCCGTGACGCGTCGTTCCGCGCAGCGCGCGGAATGAACGAAGGCCCGGCACCTCGATCGAGGTGCCGGGCCCTTTCTCGCTTCTCGCGGACTCGGTCGGAGTCGATCAGGGGTTCAGCGTCACCGGCGCCGCGTTGCTCGCGAACACCGGGATCGAGCCACCCTCGATCACGAGATACGCGTGGTGGATCGTCACCGCGAACGGCAGCGCCACCGGCGGCAGGTTGAACGAAGCCGTGGCGTTGCCCGCACCGTCCAGGTTCGCGAGCGAGTTCGACAGGATGAACGTGTTCGGGTTGCCGATCGAATAGATCAAGTAGAAGTCGTAGTTCAGCGGCAGCGTCACACCCGGCGCGACCGGCAGACCCGGGGTCGTGCCCGAGACGCTGCCGATGACGATGTACTGCTTGCCCGCGTTCGCGGCGCCGCCGTACAGGAACAACTGCTGCGTGCCGCCCGTCGTCGCGCTCAACTCGTTGACGTCGATGCCGAGCGAGCAACCTTCGGGAATGAAGCAGCCGCACAGGCCGGGCGCGTCCTTGGTCCGATCCGTCGGGCAACCGTCGCAGCCGTTGGCCTTGCCGTCGCCGTCGCTGTCCGCGATCGGATTGACCTGACCGAGGTTCACGTCCGCCGCGGTGATGCCCTGCAGGTCGAAGTTGAACGCCTCGCCGGTCGCGATCGCGAACGAGTACGGACCACCCGGGTTCGTGCCGAGCACGTCACCGGACACCCAGCCGCACGGCGTCGTGTCGTTGTAGACGCGGAACGCGGCGTCGGGCGTGTGCGCGGCCGGCGTCGGACCGGCGAACGGCCCGAGGTTCGTGAAGCCGAGATCGTCGGCGTACGCGAAGTTCGACGCACCGTCGTTCTCGACGATCGAAACGGCATCGACCACGGTGAACCCCGTGAGCGCGACGTCGAGCGTGCCATCGTTGTCGGTGTCGAGGTCCGTCGTCGGCGCCGGCGCGGTGCCGAAGCCGAGGATGTACGTGTTCGAGCCGTTCTCGATGTCCGGCGCGAAGTCGGCGACGTTGACCACCGAGTTCGGATCGATGCCCGGTGCGATGACCGCGGCGCTGTCGCGCCAGACGAACACACCGTTGCTGCCCGTCGAGAACGCGCCGAGGTCGAGCACGACGTCGACGAGACCGGCGCCGGTTCCGTCCCCTTCGACGATCACGAGCTTGTAGCCGGCGAGCGACGTGCTCGGCGGGCCGTAGAGCTCGAACCCTTCCTGACCGTTGTCGGTTCCGGGCGGATTGACGAACAACTCGCTGAGCGAGATCTGGGTCTGCGCGGCATGCGCGGACGCGAACGACGCGGCAGCGAGCAACGCGATGGACGAACGAAGCTTCATGGTCGGGTCTCCAAAGGTGTCAGGACGAAGAACACGAGCTGTAGGAGACCTGCGCGCATCAAGACGCGCGAAAGGACGAGTGCATTCGGCGTTGAAGCTCGTCCCCGACAACACGAGCGGCGTGACGTCTTCCGACGCCCCGCCGCTCGTGTTCTTTTCAGCCTCTACTCTTCAGGAGTCGGTCCGCGTCACGGACCTCGCAATTCGATCCTCACAAACCGATGTGGACCTCGAGCGGGTTGGTGCCCGACACGAAGTTGGTCGGATCGGAGAAGAACACTTGCAGGTTCGCGCTGACTCCGATCGGTGCGATCGCGGGGATCGGTAGGCCGGGCAACGACAGCTCACCGGAGCCAGGCACGGAGCCGAACAACCCGGGCAAGTTGACCGGCGCGAGCGTGGCGAGCGGCAGGACCTGGATCGAGCAACCAGCGACGACCGTCGCCGGCACCGTGCCGACGCCGATGAACAGGAAGCCGGGATTCCCGGGCTGCCCGTTCTCGATCTCCAGATTCACGAAACCACCCGGCGTCGAGCAACCGCTGCCACGAAGGCGCGGCGTGAAGCCGCCGGTGCCGACGCAACCGATGCCGTACGGCGCGACGAAACCCGCTCCACTGAACGCCGACACCGACACCGCGATCGGCGCCGGATACTGCGCCGTGGCCGGATCACCGTTCTGGAGCGTGTGCGCGAGCTTCGCACCGAACGGCGCCGAAGCGGCGAAGTTCGCGCGCGACGACGTCGTCACGATCAGCGTCTCGCTGCCGGCGCCGACCGCGCGCAGCACCACGCGGTACATCGGCTGCGGTCCGGCGAGTCCCTGCGTGAAGCTGGTCGAGAACCCGTGGATCGCTTCCAGACCAGCGCCGCCGAGATAGGGCTGCATCAGGTCGGGACGCGTCACCTCGAAGCCGTTCAGCAGGTCGATGGTCTCGATCGCGAGCACACCGCCGGTCTGCAGCACGAGGTCGTGCGTGAACTGCTGGATGCCGTTCTCTTCGCCGACGAGCGTGTTCGCGCCCGACGCGACGTGACCCGACACGATCAGCTCGACCGCGTCACCGACGCGCAGCGTGCTCAGCGATCCGCCGCAGCTCGGCGTCGCCACCGCACCGAACGCAGCCGTCGTGCCGGCGTTCGAGTTCAGGTGCACTCCCGACGTCGACGGCGTAGTCGAGTCGTACGTGCGACCGACGATGCGACCCGTCACGTCGCCCTGGAAGTTCAACACCCACTGCAGGTCGTTCGGTTCGATGCCGTTGTCACCGGTGCCATCGACGTCCCACGGTCGCGTCTGCGTCGTCGGATCGCCGGCATCGGTCTCCGGCGCGAGCGGATGCGAGTTGCCGAAGTTCCAGTCGTCGTTGCCGAACACCACACGGATCTTCGTGATGTCGTCGACGTCGCAATCGCCGTCACGGTCGACGTCGCCCGGGACGAACGCGCGCGCGAATTGGTTCACGCGGCCCGCCTCGAGCTTGTAGCCGGTCGCCGCGGCGAAGTTGAAGTCGGGCGCCTGACCATCGGCGAGCCACAGCGGCACGTGCGTCGTGTACGGCTGCAGCGCGTTCGGATCGACGTTGACCTGGATGTCGTAGTACGACGCGCCGCCGACGTCGACGGTCTCGCCGCGGATCCACTGCTCGGTCGCGGTGTCCTGCCAGTTGTTGCCGTTCGCGAGTTGTCCGACCGCGCCCGGCGCGGGGACCCAACCCGAACCCTTCACGCGATGGTCGACGCGCGTGACCGCATCGGGCGTGAAGCCTTGCGGATCGTCGAGCGTGTGGACCTTGCGCTCGGGCAGCGGTTGGCCGGAGCTGCCGACGTCGACGAGTCGGTCGTCGGTGTCGTACTCGAGGCCCGAGTTCGCTTCGTACGAGACCTCGTCGACGATCTCGAGGAACACTCCGCCGCCGGTGAGACCGTGCATGTCGTTGGTCACCGAGTTCGGACCGAGGTTGTCCGGCTGGCCTTCGTCGAGCTCACCGTCGCCGAAGCGATCGGCGATCATCCCGGTGTCGGGATCGATCACCGACAGCACGAGTTCGAAGTCTTGCAGCGCGGCTTTGCGCCAAACGAAACCCTTCGGGTTCGAGAGATCCTGCGGCGTGGCACCGGGGCGGTGGCGCAGCAGGAAGAAGGTGTTCGAGCCGTCGTTCTGCATCTTGCCGGCCGAGCCTTGCGACAAGCCGTTCTCGAGGTTGATCCACTCGGCGAAGTTCGAATCCGGCAACACCGTCGGGTAGTTGTTCTGACTCGCGATCGCGAGCACGAGCAGACCGTTCGCACCGAGCGAGAGGCCGTCGAGGCAGAAGAACTCGTCGATCTCGGGCGCCGGCGTCGGCACCGGGGGGATCGCGCCTTGCAGGAAGTAGGACGAGTCGACACCGTTCGCCACCGCGAACGCGAAGCCGTCGAGCTTCATGCCCGGCGTGCCTTTGCAGCCTGACGTATTCCCGCGTCGTGTCGGTCGATCCAGGCGGGTTGTTGAACACCTCGCTGATGAAGACCTGCGCGCTCGCGCACGCCGAACCGATCGCGACCAGAGTCGCAGTGAGCACCGTTCGAATCACCGTCGATACCTCCGCACAGAGAGCCAGTGGATCGACGGACTCCACTTCGCGCGGGGCGAATCCGGTGTCAGCGCGAAATCAGGATCGGGTCAATCGTGCCGCGGCAACGTCAGTCGATGCACGACGACGGTGCCGGAGCCTTCGTACGCGACGATCACGAGCGGCTCGCCCGTCGGAGAGTCCTCCGCCGCGACGATCGTCAGGCCCTCGGGCGCGAAGTCGCCGTCGCTGGCGACACACGCGACGCCGAGCACGCGGGGCTCGCACGGCTGCGTGAGGTCGATCAACGCGAGCGCGCCGGGTCGCTCGAGAGTCGTGATCGCATAGGTGCGCCCGTCGTGACGCAGCGTGCGGACGCCTTCGGGTTCGGGTCCGGCGTCGTCGGAACGCGCGTCCAGTTTCGGCGCCCCGTTCTTCGCGTCGGCGTTGAACAGCGTTGGGCACTCTCGCGCCATCGACTGCTCGAACGCCGATCCGGTGTCCCCGAGGAGTTCGAGCGTCTGCGCATCGAGAATCGACACGCTGCGCGCGCCGAGAGCGAGGGGTCGCTCGATCACGCCGTCGCAGTCACCGTCCCCGTGATGGGCGTCGACCTTCAAACGATCGAGCGTCGCCGGCACCGACTCCGCGATCCGACCACGCGCGCGCAGATCGCCGATCCGCGCCGAGTCGGCGAGCGGCGATGCGGTCTCGAACACGTCGCCGCGATCGTCGCCCTCGTTCGCGACGACGAGCACGATGCGCTCGCCGCCGCCTTGCGCCGGGACCGACGCGACCGCGATCTGATCGGGCATCGGCCAGGCTTCGATCGCCGCGTCGACGTGGGCTCCGCTGTCCCGATCCGACACGTCGCATACACGTGCCATCGGCGCGAGCGGCACGAGGGCGCGCCAGGCGCGAGCGTCGAGGTCGAAGACGCCGAGCGCCGAGTTCTCCTGGAACGTCACGAACGCACGATGACCGCAGATGGCGACCGATTCCGGCTCGAGATCGAGCCCGGGGCTGCGTGCGTGGTACGGGTGGATGCGCAGAGCACTTGCGTCGACGTCAGGTCCGGCGACGAAGTACGTGGTCGCCGCGCGTTGGCGCAACTTCGTCAGATCACGGCCGACCGCGATCCCCGATAAATCGACCACGCTGATCGAGCCCGGCGGATCGACGACGGCGACGGGCGTGCCCGGCAGGATCGTCGGTTCGCCTTCGTTGACGACGACGAGCCTCGTGCCGTCCGCGGAGAACGCGCACGCATCGGGCTGGAATCCGACCCACACCGCGCTCAACACGCGGGCGGTGCGCGTCGACACGAACACGACGCGGCCGGGCATCGAAGAACGCTCGGACGGGATCACCGTCGCGGCGAAGAAGCCTCGACCGCGCGGGTCGATCGCCACGTGGCTGATCTCGCCTTCGACCTGCTCGGGCAAGCCGGCCGCCGCAACCACGTCGATCGTGCGCATCACGCACGCGTCGTCGCCACCGCCGACGTGAATCATGACCACGTAACGACCGGCCGCCACGAAGGCGCAGTTCGTATCGGGGTCGTAGGTCGGGATCTCGGCGTGTTCCACCGCGATCCGCGCCAGCGGCGTCAGCCAGGGGGCGGCTCCCTGATCCTGCGACGACGGAAGCAGGATCGAGCTCAACAGCGACCACAGGATCGAGAAAGTCATGGATGGATCGTGAGCTCCGAACGCAAAGACGCGGCAAAGCGCGATGCAACGATGCGTGAATGAAAAGTCCCGAAGCCCTCCAGAAAACACCTTCATTCATGTCGACAGTGCCGCCGATACACCCGAAACCGTCGGATGCGTGCGCGCTGCGCAGAACTGGACCACGAATGGACCACCAGACCGAATCCTCTGCGGATCTCGACGGCGTCATCGACGCCGAAACGATCGAGTCGCTGAAGTCGCTCTGCGACCCCGGTGATCTGTCGCTGTTCCACGATCTCACCGACACGTATCTCGCCGATTCGCCGACGCGGCTCGAAGCCGTCGAAGCCGCACTCGCCACGAACGACGCCGGCGCGATGGAGCGAGCGGCACACGGGCTGAGGTCGAGCTCCGCGAACATGGGCGCGCTGGGATTGGCGAGCCCGGTGTAAGCAACTCGGAGACGCTCGGTCGCGGCGGTCTGATCGATGGCGCGGCCGAACTCGCGGCGCGTGCTCGCTCCGAGTTCGATCGCATCCGCACCGTGTTCCTGCGACTGCGCGGCTGATCGTCCACCCCAGCTCGTCGTCGTTCTCGATCTCCTGGTTCGTTCCGTTCCTGATTCCGTTTTCGAGGCAAGCATTCGGCCTATGAAGAAGTCGTTCGACGAACTGAAGCTCACCGGGAACCTGCCATCGCCGGCTGGCGTCGGCATGAAGATCCTCACTCTCACGCAGAAGGAGGACTTCTCCGCCGACGACATCGCGAAGACGATCCAAACCGACCCGGCATTGACCGGCCGCATCATCAAGATGGCGAACAGCGCGGCTTCGGCCGGCGTGAAGGTCATCACCAACGTCAACGACGCGGTCGTGCGCCTCGGCGCGCGAACGGTACGCAACGTCGCGCTCGGGTTCTCCCTGATCTCGGCCTACCGTCAGGGTGGCTGCAAGTCGTTCGACTACCAGCGCTACTGGACCGAGTCGTTGGCGCGTGCCGTCGCGTGCCAAACGATCAGCGCGCGCAAGCGCATGGGCGCGCCGTCCGACGCGTACATCTGCGGCTTGCTGTCCGGCATCGGCCGACTTGCGCTCGCGTGCGTCCATCCGCAGGCCTACGCGGACGTGCTCGCGCAGACGTCGCCGCGCACCAACGACCTCGAACTCGCGCGCGTCGAGCAGCAAGCTTCGACATGGACCATCGCGAACTCGGCGCCGCGATGCTGCGGGACTGGCATCTGCCCGACCCGTACGCGCACGCGATCGAGGACGTTCGCGGCGAGCCCTGCCGATGATCCGGCCAACAGCGACCGCGTCGCGACGATGCTGCGTCTGTTGCTGCGCGTGTCGTCCTCGATCGCGCAACTCCTGCTCGACGATGCGGCCAACCGGCCCGCACTGTGGTCTCAGGTCGAAGTCTGGGCCAAGGAAGTCCAGATGAGCACGCAGGAGTTCATCGCGACGTGCGATCAGATCGCGCGCGAGTGGCAGGATTGGGGCAAGACGCTCGCGATCCGGACCTCGAAGGTCGATCCGTTCACCGAGATCGCGGCGCGCGCCGCCGAGGCCTCGCAGCCCGCGGCCCCCGAGATCGCGCTCGCTGCCGATGCTCCGACCACGCCGGACGAATCGGACGGAACGCCGGCATCGAACGCGGCCGCGATCGAGCCGCTCACGATCCTCGCGATCGACGACGATCCGGTGTGCTTGAAGCTGTTGCTCACGCATCTCAAGCGCACGGGTCACAACTTGATCTCCGCGCCCAACGGCAAGGCCGGCCTCCAAGCCGCGCTCGAGCACGGTCCGCACGTGATCATCACCGACTGGATGATGCCGGAGATGGACGGGCTCGAGCTGGTGAAGCAGATTCGCCGCATCGAGCTCGGCAAGGACATCCACATCCTGATGCTGACCGGACGCGAAGAAGAAGATCGCGTGGTCGAGGCCTTCGAAGCCGGCGTCGACGACGTCGTCACCAAGCCGTTCAACCCGCGCATCCTGTTGTCGCGCGTGAGTTCCGGCGAACGCATCGTGCGTCTGCGCGAGCAGGTCTCGACCGACCGCCGCAAGATGGAGGACCAGGTTGCCGAGCTCGCGATCCTGAACCGTCGGCTCAACAACTCGTCGAACACCGACGCGCTCACCCAGGTGGCGAACCGCCGCTACGGCGTCGCCGAACTCGAGGACCAGTGGAACAAGACCACGTCGCTCGCGGTGATCATGCTCGACCTCGATCACTTCAAGCGCGTCAACGACTCGTTCGGCCACGACGCCGGTGATCAGGTGCTGCGCGAAGCGGCGAAGATCCTCGGCGCGAACGTGCGCAAATCCGACACGGTGTGCCGCATGGGCGGCGAAGAGTTCATGGTGATCCTGCCCGACACCAGTCCGGACGAAGCGAAGATCGTCGCCGAACGGCTGCGCAACGCGCTCGCCGCCCACGTGATCCAACACGGGTCGTTCGAGGGACATGTCACCGCGAGCCTCGGTGTCGCAGTGCGCACCGGGAACATGGAGCACAGCACGGCGCTGTACAAGGCGGCGGACGAAGCGGTCTACGCGTCGAAGCAAGCCGGCCGCAATCGCGTCACGTTCGCGGCGTGATCCGCGTTCCGCCTCGCGCGCCCCGCGTCACGTCGGCGACGACGCGTCGCTCCGCGTGAGCGCCCGCATCTTGCGGTCGACGAAGCGCGGCCACAGCAGGTTCAAGATGCCGGCGAGTCGAGCCTTCGCGTTGAGCGCGTAGACGGGGCCGCCGATTTCGAGTGCGCGCGCGATCACGTCCGCCACGGCCTCCGGCGGGATCCCGTCGCTGGCTCGATCGCGCGGCGCGCCGAGCGATGCCGCCTTGAACTCGGTCGCCGTCAGTCCCGGCGCGACGATGCTCGTCGCGATGGCATCCACGTCGAGTTCGACGCGCAGGACGTCCGCCAGCCCGTGGAGCGCCGCCTTGGTCGCCGAGTAGACGCCAAGCCCCGGGTAGCCGCGGAAGCCGACACCGGACGTCACCAGGACGATGCGGCGGTCGCCGCGGCGCGACTGGCGCAGCAGCGGCACGGCGGCGCGGATGCACCGGACCACACCGTTGAAGTTGGTTTGGACGACGTGGTCGAGTGTCGCCTCGTCGGTTTCCGCAACGGGTGTCCAGGCGCCGACTCCGGCGTTCGCCACCAGCGCGTCGAGACCGCCCCAGGCCACCTCGAGTTCGGCGGCAGCGCTTTTCACGGATTCGGGCGACGTAACATCGCACTGCAAAACAAGATGCGAACTCGGATCCCGCAACGACCCGCGGACGGAGTCCAGCCGGTCGCGTCGTCGCGCGCAGAGCGCCAGCCGCGCCCCCGCATGGGCCAGCCGTACCGCGGTCGCCGCTCCGATGCCCGCGGACGCCCCGGTCAGCCACACGCGCGCCCCGGTCAAGTCGAAGCTCATCGATTCCCGCCCCGATGGATGGCGACTCGCCGTACTTCCAGCACGAGACTGAAAGGAATTTTCACCGAAACCAGCGCCCGAAACTGCTGTTTAGAGAACGTTTGCCGGTGGTGACAGCATCGGGTTAAACTCTTTTGAACTGAGCCTCGGCGGTGCCCTTACCCAGCGTTTCCGATCGCTCAGCGTGCTTTCGCCCCGAGCCTAGCTCCAAAATTCCTCTCCCGAATCCGACCCTGGAGGATCTTCCGCATGCGCTGCTCTTTCGGACGAGTGCGATCACCACTCGCGCTCGCTGTCGCTGGCGTCGCCCTGCTGACCGGCATCGCCGTCGCGACCGTCATCCCGCGTGACATGTCCAAGCAACTCGAGCTGATCGAGGCCCAAAAGGACGGCGCGGTGGTCTACGGGACCATCGTCGCGTCCCGCTCCCAGAAATTGGACGACGTGCTGTCGTTCGTTCCGTTCACGGTCCTCACGGTGAAGGTCGAGCAGGCGATCGCTCCTGCCAACCAGCCGAACGAACTCACGGTCTACGTGCCCGGCGCCGGTGAAGAGCGCCTGTCGATCACCCCTTCCGACGACGAGATGCGCGTCGGCGAGAGCGTGTTGATGTTCCTGCGCGCCGACGCGGGCATCCGCACCCACGACGCTGCGGCCTACAAGATCGATTCGTTCGCCGAGATCCTGCGCACGCAGAAGAACCGCAAGGGCGAAGTCGTCGTCCTCGGTGAAGGCGCGAGTTTCGCCGTCGAGAACAACACCAAGTTGTCCGACCTCAGCCCCCAGATCATCGACGCCGTCGCGGTCCTCAAGGCCGCGCAGTCGAAGTCGAAGTGAGCAAGGAGCACACTCCAATGAACATCTCCCCTCGCTTCCTCGTCTTGTCGGGCGCCGCGGCGCTCTCGCTCGTGTTCGCATGGCCGTCGACGTCGACGGGCTTCTCGACGCTCGGTGGCAATCTCGGCATCGCCACCACCGGCAACGGCTTCCAGCGCGACGTGCGCGTGTGGAACAACGCCGCCGACGCAGCCGCGAACAACAACGTCACGGCTGAAACCAATCACCCGGGCGCGCTCGGCGCACCGCTGTCGGTGTGGAAGGCCGCGGAGGCCTGGAACTCGAGCACGGCCGCAGCCGCGCGCAACTTCGACTACGACTGGCAAGGCGGCGTCGCGACGTCGGCCGGCAACAGCAACAGCAACACCGTGTTCTGGGGTACCGATGGCTGCGGCGGCGGCACGCTTGCCTACACCGTCACACCGATCTCGGACGGCTGGTTCATCCTGATGTGTGAGAACTGGACGTGGGCCGACGGACCGGGTTCCGTCAGCGGCGGCCAGATCGACATCCAAGGTGTCGCGGCGCACGAACTCGGCCACGCGCTCGGACTCGGTCACTCGGCGGTCAGCTGCGGTGGCTCGTGCGCGTCGCAAACGACGATGTGCCCGGCGATCTGCGGAACGGGCACGGAGCAGCGCACCATCGCCTCCGACGACCAGGCCGGTCTGAACAACATCTACGGCGCGATCCCGGGCAACAAGCCGACGATCACGGCGATCAGCGGCACGAAGCAGCTCGGCTCGGTACTGACGATCACCGGCACGAACTTCCCGTTCCCCGGCACCGTCAGCGTCAAGTTCACGGCGAACACCACCGCGAACACGGGCGCGATCCCGGGCGTGGTGACGAACGTCGCGACGACCTCGGCGACGTCGTTGAACGTGACGATCCCGAACACCGCGCTCGACGGCAACGTGCTGGTCTGGAACGTCGCGGCGAGCCCGCGCGTGCTGTCGAACCCGTTCCCGATCGACATCGGCGGCGTGGCGCCTCCGCCCGCTCCGGTCCTGTTCACGGCGAGCCCGTTCAACGTCGAAGCCTTCCAGGGCGGCACGGTCACTCTGACCGGTGACAACCTGACCGGCGCGACGTCGGTCGCCTACGGCGCGAACGTGCTGACGTCGGGTTTCACGGTGGTCGACGACAACACGATCACGATCGCGAACCCGGTCGCTCCGCAACTCGGCTTCATGGGCATCACGGCGACGACGGCGGGTGGCACCAGCAACCAGGTGTTCTTGACGGTCGTCCAGACCGATCCGCTGACGCTCGTCGGTTCGCCGACCGTCGTCAACGGCGGGAACCTGAACTGGAGCTGGGGTGGCGATCCGAACAAGCCGCAGTTCCTGCTCGTGAACTTCACTGGCCAGACCATCACGTACCAGGGTCAGCCGATGCTGAACTTCGTCTGGTTCGTGCCGTTCGGCAACACCAACGCGGTCGGTCTCGGCTCGGTCATCGCTCCGATCACCGGCGCGCCGATCGGTCTGCAGCTCCACATGCAGATCCTGACCGCGACGAGTGAGGCGGACGTCGACCTGTCGAACGTCACGGTCACGACGGTCCAGTAATCGAGCGCAGCGAGTCGCGGGGGCACCCGACTCGTTCACTCGTTCCGAAGAGGCCGACGAGCTAGTCTCGTCGGCCTCTTCGCTTTCCATGGTCCATTCACTCCGTCCGAGGTCGCGCGTGGCTCCGATCGCGTCGTTCTTCACCGGTTTCTTCGGCGTTTCGCTCGTCTCGTTCCTGCTCCGTCTCGTCGCGGAAGTTCGACCGACGTCCGCAGCCGCGCTGATCGGCGTCGCGGCCTTCCTCGCCGCCGGTGCGCTCCTGGCGGCGTTCGTGCCACGCGTCGAACACCGTCTGGTGCGTGTGATCGGCGCGATCGCGTTCGTCGGACTCGCGCTGGTCCTGCGCGGTTCGATCGAGTCGATCCGCCACGCCGACGGGCCATGGATGCTCGGCGCGATCGTGGCCGGGGCTTTCGTCGCCGCTCGCATGCAAGGCGGCGGCTCGCTGGAGCCGGGCCTGGTGCTGCTCGGTGCCGCGCTCGGACTCCTCGCCCAAGACTGGCTGTTCCTGCCGCTGTTCCCGTTCGGGGACTGGCTCGTGCTTGCCAGCGTGTTGCTGTGCGCGACGCGTCAGATCGGGGAAGGCGCGACGAAAGACGAATCGGTGCGCGACGAACGCGGTTGGAGCAGCCGCTTGCTCGAGCCCGCGCTCGCCGGCATCGCCATCGGTTTCGCGCTAGCGCTCGCTCGACCGTTCTTGCTGCAGCAGACCTCCGGCCTTCGCTTCAGCCACGAAGTCGTCGGCGTCGTGCTCCTGCTCGGGATCGCGCTCGGCGCCTTCTTGCGACTCCGTCGTTACCCCGGTCCGATCGCACGCGTCGTCACGGCGCTGCTCGGGATCGCCGCACTGGGTGCGATGTTTCGCGTCCAGCTGATCCGTGGATCGAGCGCGCGCGCGATGCAGGAAACATGGCTCGGCGATCATCCCATCGGGTCCGAGTTCCGCGCCGTGCAGATCCTCGCCGGCCTCGCGTCGGTCGCAGCGGGCGCGTGGCTCACGAACGTCCTCGGTGCGCGCATCCGTCCGCTGGCCGCGGCCGCGGTGTTCAGCGGCGCCGCCATCGGCGCGATCGGCGCGACGCACGCCCTCGCCGACGGCGCCAAGGCCTGGCCGACGCGACTGTTCGGCGAACCGCGAGCGCTCGTCCGCGAAGGGCCACTCGAGATCTACGCGGGCCATCGGATCACCGAGGACGGCGTGCTGCGCTCGGTCCGCAACATGACTCAGGCCGAAGGCGCTCATCATCTGCAGTGGCACAACCGCCGCACCACGCGCATCCCGACCTTCGCCGGCCTCGAGTCCCAAGAGATCTTCACGCCGGCGGAGATCACGCACGGAACGTCGTTGCTGTTGGTCGGCAACGTCACGGCGCACCACCGCGAGTCGATCGGAGCCACGACCTTCGGTCGCTACGCGATCGTGCCGACCATTCCGTTGCTCGACCGCACGATGTTCGGCGACGAACGCCACGCTTCGTTCACCGAATTGATCGCGGAGAGCGCGCGCTTCGACGTGATCACGTTCGTGTCGACGCCGAATCTCGACGACGAATCCGCGCGCATGCTGACGCGCGAACGCTTCCGAGACGCCAAGGCACTCCTCGCCGAGCGCGGCTCCGTGTTCGTCTGGCTCGATCTGCAGGCGATCGGATTGGACGAGGTCGCAGCAGTCGGTCGCGCGCTGGCCGCAGAGTTCTCGACGATTCGCACGTGGTTGACGGCGGACGGCTTCGCCGGACCGTTCGTGGGTTTCGAGGCCGGCTCCCTGCCTGCTGCCGGCGACACGGGCTTCCGCGTGCAATTGCCGGCATCGACGCTGCTCGACGTCGGCGGCACACGCGCGAACTCGGTCCTCGACCCGATCGTCGAACTCATGCGACCGACGGCAAAGCTCGAACGCACGCTGCCGAGCGAGGCACGCCTGCGCGCATTGGCAGCTCGCGTGCGCGCCGCGACCTCGGGTACCGATCGAGCCGCGGTCGGCGAAGCGGTCGCATCGATCCTCGACGCTCTGGCACAACACGTGATCGACTACTTCGACGTCGAGCTGCTGAACGCCAAGAGCGAGCGCGATCGTCTGACCGAACCGCAGGCCGACGCGATGGCGAAGGCGATCGCCTCGGCGCCGTCGGTGCCGTTCGTGCATCAGGCCGTCCTCAACTTCATCGTGTTCGCGTTCGCGAAGAAGAACTACGAGCTGTGCGATCGCGTCCTGCTCCCGGCCTTGGCCGCGCACCCGGACGACGAGGACCTGCGCCTGATCTCGGGCCGCATCAACTTCGAGCTGCTCGACGACGAGGCCGCGATCGAGGACCTCGAGTTCGTGGTCAGCGCGGGACACGCGACGGCCGAGGCGTACCGCGTGCTCGGCATGGCCTATCACCGCAGCAAGGACCTGCCCGCGGCTCTCTCGGCGTTGGAAGCCGCCCTCCAAGTCGCTCCCGAGGACTTCTCCGTCCTGCGCGCGTTCGGGCTGTGCCTCGCCGATACCGAAGAGGGTTCGAAGGCGATCCCGATCCTGCAGCGCGTGCTGACGCAGAACCCGAAGGACAAGGAAGTTCGAGCGAAGCTCCTCCAGCTCGAGCCGAACGCCGTGCTGCCGCTGGAACCCGAGACCCAAAACGAGTTCCCGCACGACGACAAGTGATGCTCGATCGGTCGATCGAGGGCCTCGGCCTGAGCCGTCGCAATCGGTAGCCTGCCCGGCTTCCCTGGAGCGCCCGATCCATGAGTGCCCTCGACCGCCTGGTCACGCTGTCGATCCCGATGGTCCCGAAGCCCATCGTTCGTCGCATCTCCGCGCGCTACATCGCCGGTGAGACGCTCGACGATGCCATCCGTGTCGTCAGCGACCTGAACCGCGCCGGCGCGATGGCGACGCTCGACGTACTCGGCGAAGACGTGTTCGAGCGCAAGCAATGCACCGAGACGGTCGACGACTACTTGCGCGTGCTCGACGCGATCGTCGCGAAGAAGCTCGACTGCAACATCTCGATCAAGGCCACGGCGTTCGGCTTGAAGCTCGACCTCGGCTTCTGCCACGAGAACATCGAGCGGTTGCTGCGCGCGGCCCACGAGCGCGGCATCTTCGTCCGCATCGACATGGAGGATTCGAGCGTGACCACGGTCACGTTCGACCTGTTCCGCAAGTTCCGCGAGCGCTTCCCGAAGATCGGACCCGTGATGCAGGCGTATCTGCGCCGCAGTCTCACGGACGCCCACGAACTGCTGAAGCTCGCGCCGCTGAACATCCGCCTGTGCAAGGGCATCTACAAAGAGAAGCCCGACGTCGCGTTCCAAGATCGCGAGGTCGTGCGCAAGTCCTACGCGAACATCCTCGAGGTCCTGATGCGCGCCGGCGCGTACGTCGGCATCGCGACGCACGACGAGTCCTGCGTCTACGAAGGCCTGCGGATCGCCGACGCGCTGGCGTTGCCGCGCGAGGCGTACGAGTTCCAGATGCTGCTCGGCGTGCTGCCGAACTTGCGCAAGACGTTGATCGACGGCGGTCATCGCCTGCGCGTGTACGTGCCGTTCGGGCGGCACTGGTACGCCTACAGCCGGCGCCGCCTGAACGAGAACCCGGCGATCGCCGGCTACGTGTTCAAGGCACTGTTGTCGGCCAACGTGCAGTGATCGCTGTGCGGACTCGGCTGGCGCCGTCGCCGACCGGGACGCTGCATCTCGGCAATGCCCGAACGTTCCTGATCAATTGGCTTGGCGCGCGGCAAGCCGGCGGCGCGGTCGTGCTGCGCATCGAGGACATCGATCGAGCACGCTGTCGCCGCGAGTACGTCGAGCGCTGCCTCGACGATCTGCGCTGGCTCGGCTTGACCTGGGACGAGGGTCCGATCTTCCAGAGCGCGCGCTTGGCGTCGTACGAGCAGGTGTTCGCGCGTCTCGTCGAAGCCGGCGCGATCTACCCGTGCGTGTGCACGCGCAAGGAGATCGCCGCGGCGGCGAGCGCTCCGCACGCGGACGACGAAGGTCCGAGTTATCCCGGCACGTGTCGCGACCGTTTCGCCACCGCGGACGATGCGACGCGCGCAGCGGGTCGCCGGCCGGCGTGGCGGTTCCGCGTGGCTCCCGGTGAGGTCCCGTTCGACGACCTCGTGCTCGGACGCGTCGCGCTCGATCCGAGTCGTACGGGCGGCGACTTCGTCGTGCGGTCGTTCGACGGCACGTTCGCGTACCAACTCGCGGTCGTCGTCGACGATGCCGCGATGGGCATCACCGAGGTCGTGCGCGGCGACGATCTCGTGCCGAGCACTCCGCGCCAGATCCTGCTGCATCACGCGCTCGGCTCGACGCCGCCGCGCTTCGCGCACGTCCCGCTCGTCGTCGACGCCGAAGGGCGCCGCTTGAGCAAGCGCCACGGCGACGCGGACCTCGGCCTCATGCGCGCGGCCGGCATCGACGCGGGTAGCGTGCTGGCGCGCCTCGCGCGCAGTTGCGGCATCGACGCGGATGCTCGCGTGGCCGTGGAAGAGCTGATCTCGCGTTTCGAGTGGAGCCGTCTGCCCCGCAGTCGCGTCGTCCTGGACTGAACGCCATGCTCGATCTCGACGCATTGACCGTCGCCGTGCGCGACCTCGAAGGGCTCGCGCCCGACGCACCGGTCGAGATCGTGCAGACGCACATCTCGATCGTGCTGATCGCCGGCGAGCACGTGCTCAAGTTCAAGAAGCCGGTGAAGCTGCCGTTCCTCGACTTCTCGACGCTCGCGGCGCGCCAGCGCGCGTGCGACGACGAAGTGCGACTCAATCGGCGCCTGTGCCCCGACGTCTATCGCGGAGTCGTCGCGTTGCACCGAAGTGCGCGCGGGCTGAACTTCCGCGGCGACGGCGAAACGATCGACGCGGCCGTGTCGATGAAGCGCCTGCCGGCCGATCGCATGCTCGACCGCTTGCTCGAGCGCGATGCGGTCACGGCGGCCGAGATCGAGGATCTCGCGCGCCGCGTCGCCGCGTTCCACCGCTCCACCGACCGTGGACCGCGCGTCCTCGCCGCCGGCGATCCGCGGCGGCTCGTCGAATTGATGCGACGGAACTTCGTCGAGACGCAGCCGTTCGTCGGCACGGTCTTCGACATCGAGCTCCATGCGCGACTGTCCGCGCTCGAACGATCGGACTCGACACGACTGCTGCCCGTCCTCGAGCGACGCGCGCGTGAAGGTCGCGTCGTCGACGGCCACGGCGACCTCCACGCACGCAACGTGTGCATGACGGACCCGCCCTCGATCTACGACTGCATCGAGTTCTCCACGGAGTTCCGCTGCCTCGACGTCGCGACCGAGAACGCATTCATGGCGATGGACCTGCGCTACCGCGGGCATCGCGAACTCGCGGACCGGTTCGTGCGTGCGTACGTCGAAGCCAGCGGCGATACCGAGCAGATCGCGCTGATGCCGCCGTTGATCCGCTACCGCGCGTTGGTGCGCGCGAAGGTCGCGGCGATCGCGGCTCACGAGCGCGAGCTGTCGACGAACGATCGCGACAACGCGGCGCAGTCCGCGCGACGCCATCTGCGCTTGGCGGCGGCGACCGCCCTCGAGGAGCGCGGTCGCGTCTTCATCGCGGCGTGCGGTCCTCCCGCGAGTGGGAAGAGCGCGCTGCTCGAGACGCTCGCGCGCGAGGCGGGCTTCGAGCTGTTCCAAAGCGATCGCATCCGCAAGGAACTCGCGGGCGTCGCGCCGACCTCGAGACTGCCGCCCGACGCGTACTCGTCGGAGTGGAACGATCGCACGTACGCGGAGCTGCTGCGCCGCGGCGCCGACAGCACGGCCGCCGTCGTCTTGCTCGATGCGACGTGGCAGTCCCGCGCGCGCCGCGATGCGCGATCTCCCGCATCGAGCCGAGAAGGTCCCACCACCGACGCATGCGTCGGTCGACCCAAGTCGTTGCCTGTTGCTCCGCGTTCGTCCGGGGTCAAGACAGTTCGTTCCGAATCGAGATGGATCGCGCGGTGGCACGTGGAATGCACCACTCCGAGGAGAACCGTCCCTGTCGTCGGAGGAGTCCATGTCGAAGTCCACCGTGTCGAGTGCGTTCGTTGCTCTGTGGATGTGCGCGGCGGCGCATGCGCAGCTTGCCGTGAGTCCCTCGTCGCTGTTGCCCGGCGACGCCATTCCCTCGCCCGCGTTCGGCACTCAGGAACAACCCGCGGCCTGCCGAGGCGGCGACAAGACGCTCGTGGTCTGGTCGGACAAGCGCGTGGATCCGTCGGGATTCACCGCGTCCGCGCAGAGTGGCTTCGACATCTTCGCCGCGCGCTATGACGCCAACGGCACGCTGCTCGATCCGGCTCCGATCCTCGTCAGTCAAGCGGCCGCCGATCAGGGTCGACCGCGCGTCGCATGGAACGGCACCCACTGGCTGGTCGCGTGGTCGTCGCAAGCGATCGCCGGTTCGATCTACGCCTACGGCGTCGAGGCCGCGCGCATCGCGTCCGACGGCTCGCTGGTCGACGATCCGGCGATCGTCGTCGCGGTCGATCTCGGTCAAGCGCCGTCGTACTTCTGGGACGTCGCGAGCGACGGTTCGAACTGGACGGTGTTCTGGACCGGTTTCGCCGGCGCACAGGCGCAGGTTCGCGCGGCGCGGATCTCGTCGGCCGGCGCGCTCGTCGACACCACGCCGAAAGTGATCGCGACCACTTCCGGCTCGCCGGCCACGCCGGTCAACGGCCGCGCGACGTTCGCGGGCAACCGCTACTTCGTCGTCTGGTCGCAGTGGAGCAGCAACGGTCAGGACGACATCCGTGGGCAGTTCGCGAATCCATCGCTGAGCGCGATCGGGTCGTCGTTCAACGTCGCGAACCACACGGACTACGAAGTCACTCCCGCCGTCGCGACCAATGGCACGGACTTCTACGTCGTATGGGACCGCTACAACCCGTGCTGCGTCGGCGGCGCGAGCAAGGTCTACGGCACTCGTGTCACGCAAGCCGGCGCCGTGTTGGACGGCCCCACCGGCGATGGGCTGTACGACACCAACGGCTACGGCTTCCAGGGCGTGAATCCCGACGTCGGTTGGGACGGCGCCCAGTGGGTCGCCGTGTTCCGCGAGCCCGAGACGAACGGCTACTTCATCAATGCCTGCCGCGTCTCCGTCGCGGGCACCGTGCTGGACTTCAACGGCTTCGCGATCGATCCGGCCGGGGCGAGTCAGGGCACTCCGGCCATCACGTCGCTCGCGAGCGGCGGCTCGCTGGCCGTTTGGCAGGACACGCGCGGCGGGGGCAGCTTCGCTCCGACCGACGTGTACGCCGCGATCGTGCATGCGAACGGCACGTCCACTCCGCGCGGCTGCGCCGCCACCGGCGCGCCCTCGCAACTGTTCGCGGACATGACCGGCGCGCCGAACGACGGCACTCTGATCGTGTTCGAGAGTCGGACGTCGGGGCAGCAGCGCGTGTTGGCTCAGCGGATGGACTCCGTGGGCCAGCCGGTCGGATCCCTCGTGGAGATCGTCGGTGGATCCGACGTCGTGAATCCGAACGCGGCCTGGAACGGGTCGACGTGGATGATCACGTGGGACACCGGTACCGGCGTGAAAGCGCGACGCTACGACGCCGCGCTCGCACCGATCGATGCGGCGCCGATCGCGGTCATGAACGGCATGCGCAGCGACGTCGCCGCGCAGGGCGACGTGTTCCTCGTCACGGCACTCGACAACCCGACGTACTTCCAATTCCTCGAGGTCTACTCGCGCCGCGTCAGCGCGACGAGCGGCGCCGTGCTCGACGCGAACTCGGTCTTCGTCGGCTCGACCTACGCGGTCGATCAACAGGTGATCGCGTTCGACGGCGGGTTCCTGGTCACGTGGCAACGCAATTGGTCGCACGACAACCCGTGGTGCGACGTGTTCCTGCGCAAGGTCAGCGTGAACAACGTGCCCGGCGCGCAGGTCTCGACGGTCTCGTCGTCGGTCTACAACCAACTGCCGAAGGTCGCGGCCTCGTCGGACTCACTGATGGTCGCGTGGCACAGCGGCCCGTCCTCTCAGGTCGCCGAGAACGTCGTCGCGCGCCTCTTCGCCGCCGACCTCACGCCGCTCGGGGCCGTGTTCAACGTGTCGTCGGCTGCGTACTCGCAGGTCGCGCCTTCGATCGCGTGGAACGGTGACGAGTTCATCGTCGCTTGGCAGGACAGCCGCCTGGCCGAGGGAATCCACGACCATCGCACCGACGTCTACGCCGCGCGCGTCTCCGAGTTCGGCGTCGTCCTCGACCCGAACGGAGTCGTGATCGCGGACGATCTCGCGCCCGAAGCGTTCACGGCGCTGGCGCCGCTCGCGCAGGGTTCGGCGTTGCTCGCGTTCTCGGACTTCGTCGTCGACGCCCCGTTCGCGAACTACCGCATCGCGACGTCGGTCGTCGGAGTCGCCGAGCCGTGGACGGACTTGGGATCGGCGCTCGCGGGCTCACGAGGAACTCCCGTGCTCGACGGCGACGGCAGTCTGGTCGCGAACTCGCCGGTCTCCCTGACGCTGCAGCAGGCACGACCGAACGCGCTGTCCGCGCTGGTGATCGGCCTGACCACCGTGAATGCGCCGTTCTACGGCGGCACGCTCGTCCCCGCTCCGCAGGTCGTGCTGGCGGGACTCGTGACCAGTGGGCAGGGCGAATGGATGCTGGCGGGAACGTGGCCGACAGGGGTTCCGAGTGCGTTCGCCGTGTACTTCCAGGCGTGGATCGATGATCCGGCCGGTCCGTTCGGCCTCGCGGGCAGCAACGCCGAAGTCGCCACCGCTCCCTGAGTTCCATCGCTGTTCGTGAGTCTCACGCCGCCGTTTCCCGATTCGTGGGGACGGCTGCGTGACGCGGAGGCTCCCGCCCGGATTGCTCCCTCTGGGCACTTTGCAGGAGCACCCCCCATGAACACGCGAAGCACGCGCATCCTCGTCCTGTCCGCCGTCGCCGCACTCGCCGGCGCAACCGCAAACGCCGCCAACGTCGTCGTCCAGAAGAACGGCCAATACCCGACGATCCAGGACGGCATCAACGCCGCGGGCGCCGGCGGCACCGTCACCGTGAAGGCCGGCGTCTACGAAGAGACGCCGAACATCGCGAGCAGCCTCGATGGCCTGACGCTGAAGGCGTCCGGCACGGTCATCATCGACGCGCGCCTCGCGAACGGCGGTGCTGATGGTCCCGGGCTGATCGTCAGCGGCGACGACGTCGTCGTGCGCGGCATCACGATCCGCCACGCGTTGAACGCGGGCGGCGGCAAGCCCGGCGCCGGTGTCCACGTCAAGGGTGTCCGCGTGCGCCTCGAGAAGCTGCGCGTCGTGAATGCGAGCGAGTACGGCGTCTACGTCGAGCAGACCGACGCGGTCATCAAGAACTGCCGCTTCGAAGGTTGCGTGTACGGCATCTACGCGCCGACGGGAGCGCGACTGCTCGCCGAGGGCTGCGTCATCGATGGCGCGGTCTCCAGCGCGATCTTCGCCAGCGGCGACGACATCGTCGCTCGCAAGAACGCGATCACGTCGTGCGGCACGGGCATCTCGCTGTCCGGCATGCGGCCGCACGTCGAATCGAACGCGCTCCAGCGCATCGACAACATGGCGGTCCAGGTCGGCTTCGCCGAAGCGATCGTGCGCGGCAACAAGATCACGAGCGTGTTCGCGGGCGGTGGCATCACCGCATCCGGCGACGACTCGGAGATCACATCGAACACGATCGTCGACGTTCGCGCGGACGGCATCAACATCTCCGGCTCCAACCCCGTCATCGCGAAGAACAAGGTCCTCGGCGTCGGCTCGTTCGAGGACGGGATCTACGTCAGCGGCATGAGCCCGACGATCGAGTCGAACGTGCTGCGCGACATCGGCGGCAACGGGATCTACGCGTTCTCGTCGAACATGACCGTGAAGAAGAACGTCGTCCTGCGCTGCGGCCGGATCGGCAGCGCGTCGAGCGCGTTCTATCTCGGTGGCACGTCCGTCGATGTCCTCGCCAACACCGCCAAGGACGGGCACGGCGACGGCTTCCGCCTGTCGCTGCAACAGTCGGACGTGATCGGCAACAGCGCCATCGGCAACGCGATCGACGGCTTCGACATGGACGTGCTCGGCACGGTCTCGAAGAACGTGGCATTGAAGAACTGGGGCGAGGGCTTCCGCCTCGGCAACGCGAACATGGTGTTCACGAACAACGTCGCGAAGAACAACCGCATCGACGTCGCGGCGACGGCCGCGCCCCAGTCGTTCCAGGCCAACGCGTACGGCACGGGTGGCGTGAACACGCCCCCCGAGATCGACTGAGGCATCTTCCACCGGAATATCCCGGGTGAACGCCGATGCGCGCGGGTGATCATGGCGAACCGCAAGTCGGAGCCACACATGATCACTCGATTCGTCTTCGCCATTGCCCTCGTCACGACCGCGTCGGGGCGAGCAGCCGATGTCGTGGTCCAGAAGAACGGGTTGTTCCCGACGATCCAGGCGGGGATCGACGCTGCCGGCCCCGGTGGAACCGTGACCGTCCTGGCCGGTGTGTACGAAGAAACACCGATCGTCGCGAGCAGCCACGTCGGCCTGACACTGAAAGCGAGCGGTTCGGTCATCATCGACGCCCGCCTCGCGAACGGTGACGCCGATGGCACCGGTCTGATCGTCGGCGCGGACGATGTCGTCGTCCGCGGTTTCACCGTTCGGCATGCGAAGAACACACTCTCGGGCGACCCCGGCGCCGGAGTCCTCGTCCAGGGCGTCCGTGTCCGCCTCGAGAAACTGCGCGTCGTGAACGCGAGCTCGTCCGCGGTCCACGTCACGCAGACCGACGCAGTGATTCAGAACTGCCGGTTCGAGGCCTGCTCGCTGGGCGTGTTCGCTCAATTCGGCTCGCGCCTTCGGGTTCAGAATTGCGTGATCGACGCCTGCTCCGGCACGGGGATCTACGCCGCCGGCGACGACATCGTGCTGCGCAAGAACGCGATCACTTCGTCGATCAAGGGCATCGACGTCACGGGCATGCGTCCGCGAGTCGAGTTCAACTCGATCCGACGCACCGAGGCCGAAGCGATTCTCGCCCTCGGAGTCGTCGACGCGACCGTTCGCGGCAACAAGGTCACCAGCGTGTTCTCGGGCCCGGGAATCGTGATGTTCGGCGACAACTCGAATGTCACGTCGAACAAGATCGCCGACACGCGCAACACGGGCATCTACACGCACGGTTCCAACGTCGTCGTCGCGAACAACAGGATCCTCGGCGTCGGCTCGATCGCCGAGGGGATCGTCGTCGAAGGCAACAACTCGACCATCGAAGCGAACGTGCTCCGCGATGTCGGCGGCAACGGGATCCTCGGGGCATTGACCGACTCGACGGTGAAGAAGAACGTCGTGCTGCGCTGCGGCCGATCCGGCAACGGGGCGAGCGCGTTCTACTTCGCGGGCACGTCGGTCGTCGTCCTCGGCAACACCGCCAAGGACGGTTTCGGCGACGGCTTCCGACTGTCCCTGGAACAGGCGAGCGTGAGCGGCAACAGCGCCATCCGCAACGCGATCGACGGCTTCGAACTTTCCGTGCTCGGCACGGTCTCGAAGAACTTCGCCATCAAGAACTCGGGGGAGGGCTTCGTCCTGAAGAGCCCGGACACCCTGTTCACGAACAACGTCGCGAAGAACAATCGCATCGACATCGCGGCGACGGCGATGCCGCAGTCGTTCCAGGCCAACGCGTACGGCACGGGCGGCTTGAGCACACTGCCCGAGATCGACTGAGAGGTCGTGAATCAGCCCGGTGGATTCCTGTTCCCGGCCCAAAAAGAGTCTGTCGGACCGAACCGCCATCGTCGCCTCGTGGGGTGTCGACGGCGGGTCGCCCCAGCCACCGCGTAGAACGCGGCAACATGGCGACCCCGCGACGCAGCGGAGGTCGCCATGTTCGTTCGTACGGCTCTGGTCGCGGTCGCGGTCGCCACGGCCTCGGAGCTCGCGGTCGCAGACATCGCAATCGAGTTCGATGATCGCAAGGTCTCGATCCAGAGTGACGGCACCGCGCACGACGTGATCGTCGAGGGGGTCGGCCGATTCGGGGAGCTCCGCATCTACGTCGACGACGTCGAGACCGCGGCCCTCGAGGGTGTGCGCGACGTGACGGTCGAGCTCGGCGCCGGCAACGACCTGCTGTTCGTGAACGGGTTGCAGATCGGTGGCTCGCTGAAGGTCAAGCTCGGCGGCGGCAACGACACCGTGATCGTGCAGTCCGACCGCATCTTCGAGTCCGCGGACCGCTCCGTGTTCGTCGGCAGGAACGTCGACATCGCGCTCGGTGGCCAGCTCGGGGATCGCGCAACGATCGACGCCGACGACTCGGTCCTGGGAGTCACGATCGGCGGCAAGCTGACGATCCGCGACGCGGCGGACGTCGTCATGGAGTCCTCCGGTTCGGTCGCCGACGACGATGCCGGAGTGATCACCATCGGCGCCGATCTCACGATCCGCGGCAAGCGCGCCGTCGATATCAACGGCGACGATCGCACCATCTCACTGACCGGTGTCCGCGTCGGCGGCAGTACGCGCATCGAACTCGGTTCGGACGTGGACGTGGTCACGGTCACGGACTGCGCGTTCGCACGGTCGTTCAAAGCGAAGCTGGGAGGGGGTGACGATCAATTCGGCGTCGGCCCTCCGAGTTCGCCGAGTTCGTTCGCAGCAGCCGTCGAACTCCGCGGTGGCAGCGGTAGCGGCGACGTCCTCCAGTTGGTCGGCGCGAACATCGACGTCACGCCGACGATCAGCCAGTTCGAGTTCATCCTCTGATCGATGTTGGAACCGGAGATCCCCATGTTCAGCCTTCCCCGCGTCCTCGTCCCGCTCGTCCTGTCACTGGTCTGGATCGGCGCCGAGAGCCATGCCGCCGTGACGACCAAGAAGTCGAACGCCAAGTTGACCGTGAAGGGTGACGACGCGAACGACGCGATCATCCTCGGCGGGAGTGGCGCGCTCGGCGACGTCCAGGTCATGGTCGACGGATTGCTCGTCGCCGAGTTCACGGGCATTCGCGACATCGATGTGCGCACCGAGGGCGGCGACGACGAGGTCGGGATCCACGGCGTCAAGATCGGCGGCTCGCTGCACGTCTTGACCGGAACGGGAGTGGACGACGTCGAGATCCGCAATCGAGACCGCCTACTGACCGACGACGCGTGCGTGTTCGTCGGACGGGACCTCGACGTGAAGCTCGGTGGCCAGGACGGCGACGAGTTCGAATGCGAGCTGAGTTCGGCCCAGTTCCCCGCCATCGTGGGGCGCACGTTGTCGATCCGCGGCGCGACGTCGATCAATGTCGACGGCATCGGTCAGAGCTTCGATGCGGAGTCCGGCGACCTCCTGATCGGCAGCGATCTGAAGATCCGCAGCGACACGCCGAAGGCGACCACGGCGTCGCTGCACGTTCTGCGGATCGACGACGTGGCGGTCGGTGGCAACTCGCAGTGGATCCTCAGCAATGCCGTCGACGAGGTGTTGGTGCGGGAGCCGGCATTCGTCGGCAAGGTCGTCGCGAAACTCGGCGGCGGGGACGACTCGTTCATCGTTCCGGACGCGCCGCATGCCTCCGCGTTCTCGAGCTCGGTCAACCTCTCCGGGGGCGCCGGAGTCGCCGATTTCGTTCAGCTCGGGGATGGACCGTACGCCTCGCCGCCGGCAGTCGAACAGTTCGAACTCGAGCAATGATCGAAGGTTGCGTGAGTTCACAACGCTCCTCGCCGGAATGTCCGCGGGAATGCCCGTGACAGCGTGGATTCCGAGAGGATCTCCTGGGCGATCCTCGTTCGGAGCCCAGCCATGAACATCCGCGTCGCCGTCCTTCTCGCCCTCGCCACCGCGACCACCGCCCAGGCTGCGAACGTCGTCGTCCAGAAGAACGGGCAGTTCCCGACGATCCAAGCCGGCATCACTGCGGCTGGCGCCGGCGGCACCGTGACCGTGAAGGCCGGCGTCTACGAAGAGACCCCGCTGATCGGCAGCACGCTCGACGGCCTGACGCTGAAGGCGTCGGGCAACGTGATCATCGACGCGCGGCTCGCGAACGGCAGCGGCGACGGCCCCGGCATCCAGATCAACGCCGATGACGTCACGGTGCGCGGGTTCACGATCCGCCACGCGTTGTACGCCGGCGTCAATAAGCACGGCGCGGGCGTCAACGTGAGCTCGCATGGAGCGTTGATCGAGAACACGAAGTTCATCAATTGCGGTGAGGTCGGCGTCCAACTCCAGGCACTGGTCAGCGACACGGTGATCCGCAACTGCGTCATGACCGGCTGCGCGTACGGCGTCTACGCGGCGTCGTCCAACGACGACATCAAGGTCGAGAACTGCTCGATCTCATACTGCTCGTCGTACGGCATCTACGTGAGCGGAGCGACGCCGATCGTGCGCAAGAACACGATCCAGAACACGAATGGATATGGCATCTACGTCTCCGGGCCGGATGCGGTGATCGAGAAGAACACCGTCAGGAACATCGGTTCGAGCGGGATCTACGTCAATTCGCTCGATGGAGTGTTCCGCGGCAACAAGGTGTATTCGGCATTCGACGGCAACGGGATCTACTCGGGTGGTGACGGCGCGCTGCTCGAGGACAACCTGGTCTTCGATACGCGCTACGAAGGCATCTACGTATCGGGCAGTCAGTTGACCGTGCGCAAGAACCGCGTGCGGACGACCGGCGGGAACGACGAAGGGATCTACGTTTCGGGCGGAACGTTCGTGCTCGTCGAATCGAACATCGTCGACGGTGGCGGATACGCGGGTTTCTACGTCAGTGCCGATGGGATCACCGCACGTAAGAACATCGCGCTGCGTTCGGGCCGCTTCTCAGGTTCCTCGGCAGGCTTCTACTTTTCCGGGAACGGAGCGACGATCGAGAAGAACACCGCGAAGGACTGCCACGGCGATGGCTTCCTGCTGTACGTCGGCAACTCCGACATCCTGAACAACGTCGCGACGGGGAACACCGTCGACGGCTTCGACGTGAACGGCTCGAACTGCGACGTGCTGAGCAACGTCGCGCTGAAGAACTCGGGCGAAGGCTTCGATCTGTCCGGTTCGAGCATGGCGTTCAAGAACAACACCGCGAAGAACAACCGCATCGACGTCGCGGCGTCGGTGATGCCGACGTCGTTCCAGGCCAACGCGTACGGCACGGGTGGCGTGAACACGCTGCCGGAGATCGACTGACTGCCATTCTTGTCGATTCCCCGTGACGTTCGCCGCCGCGCGCGGGTGATCATGGCGAACCCCAACCGGAGATCGCCATGAGCATCCGCATCGCCGTCCTGCTCGCCCTCACTGCCACGGCCACCGCCCAAGCTGCGAACGTCGTCGTCCAGAAGAACGGGCAGTTCCCGACGATCCAAGCCGGCATCACTGCGGCTGGCGCCGGCGGCACCGTGACCGTGAAGGCCGGCGTCTACGAAGAGACCCCGCTGATCGGCAGCACGCTCGACGGCCTGACGCTGAAGGCGTCGGGCAACGTGATCATCGACGCGCGGCTCGCGAACGGCAGCGGCGACGGCCCCGGCATCCAGATCAACGCCGATGACGTCACGGTGCGCGGGTTCACGATCCGCCACGCAAAGGACGCCGGCGCGGGCAAGCCCGGCGCGGGCATCTGGGTGACCGCGCCCGGAGCGCTGATCGAGAAGATCAAGTTCATCAACTGCGAAACGGTCGGCATCCAAGTCGAGACCTCGGGGACCGTGATCCGGAACTGCGTCATCACCGGGACCGGCTACGGCGTGTACGCGTCGTCGTCGAACGAGACCACGGTCGAGAACTGCTCGGTCACGTACTGCTCGTCGTACGGCATCTACTTGAACGGCACGACGCCGATCGCGCGCAAGAACACGGTCAAGCACACGACCGGATACGGCATCTACCTCGCCGGTTCGGATGCCGTGATCGAGAAGAACACCGTCACGAACGCCGGATCGAGCGGGATCTACGTCAACAGCTCCGACGCCGTGTTCGTCGGCAACAAGGTGTTCTCGGCCCTCGACGGCAACGGCATCTACTCGAGCGGCGATGGCGCGACGCTCGAGAACAACACCTTGTTCGACTCGCGCTACGAAGGCATCTACGTCTCGGGCAGTCAATTGACGCTGCGCAAGAACCGCGTGCGGACGACCGGCGGCTCCGACGAGGGGATCTACGTTTCCGGCGGAGTCTCGGTGGTCCTCGAGTCGAACATCGTCGATGGCGGCGGATACATGGGGATCTACGTCAGCGCCGACGGGGTCACCGCGCGCAAGAACGTCGCATTGCGCTCGGGTCGCTACGCGAGCTCGGCGGGCTTCCACTTCTCCGGCACCGTCGCGACGATCGAGAAGAACACCGCGAAGGACTGCCAAGGTGATGGTTTCGTGCTCTACGTCGGCAATGCCGACATCTTGAACAACGTCTCGACCGGGAACACCGTCGACGGCTTCGACGTGAATGGTCCGAACTGCGAAGTGCTGAACAACGTCGCGCTGAAGAACGCGGGCGAAGGCTTCGATCTGTCCGGGTCGAGCTTGGTGTTCAAGAACAACACCGCGAAGAACAACCGCATCGACGTCGCGGCGTCGTTGATGCCGTCGACGTTCCAGGCCAACCAATTCGGCAGCGGCGGATCGAGCACGTCGCCCGAGATCGACTGATCAGGGTCCTCGGTTTCCTCACGAGTCCAAGGTCATTGGGAGATCTCCGATGCGAACCCTTCGCTTTCTGGCGTCATGCGTCTGCTTCGTCGCGGCCCCCATGGCCCATGCGGCCAACGTCGTGGTCCAGAAGAACGGGCAATTCCCGACGATCCAAGCCGGCATCAACGCAGCCGGTGCGAACGGTACGGTGACCGTCAAGCCAGGCGTGTACGAAGAGACTCCCACGATCGGGGGCGCATTCGACGGGCTCGTTCTCAAGGCGTCGGGCAAGGTGATCATCGACGCACGCCTCGCCAACGGCGGAGCGGATGGCCCGGCCATCGTGTGCAACGCCGATGACGTGACGATCCGCGGATTCACGATCCGTCACGCCAAGACGGCGATGGCTCAGGCAGGAAACGGAGTCGTGATCAACGCGCCCGGTGCGCGTCTGGAGAAGCTCGCGATCTTCAATTGCTCGGACTCCGGAATCGCCATCTTCGCGAACGACGTCGTCGTGAAGAACTGTCTCGTCGTCAGTTGCTTCAACGGCATTTCGGCCGTGTCGGCCAACACACTCGTGCTCGAGAAGAACACGATTCGGACGACCACGAGCGGCGGCATCGTGTGCTCCAACGGTGCGGGTGCGCTCGTGCGCAAGAACGTCCTCGAGAACTGTGGGTCGGACGGAATCAGCGTCGGCGGCGCGAACTGCCGCATCGAGGACAACTCGATCACGCGCAACGCCTTCTCCGCGATCCACGCGAACGGAACGCATCCGATCGTGCGCCGCAACAAGGTCCGGACGTCCTTCTTCTCGACCGGCATCCTCGTGGTCGGCACCGACGCCGAAGTCGAGAGCAACACGATCTTCGACGTCGCCGGAACGGGCATCTACTGCGCCGCGAGCCCGGCGCTCGTGCGGAAGAACCGTGTGGTCTCGACCGGGCACGACCAGCCCGGCGTCTTCGTGGAAAACGGCACGAGCACCATCCTCGAAGCGAACATCGTCGAGTACGCCGGCATCGCCGGCTTCGCGGGAGTCGCGGACAACGTGATCGTGCGGAAGAACCTGGTCCGTCGCTCCGGGCGCCCAGAATCGAACTCGGCGGCGTTCATCTTGTCGGGGATCGGCGGTGAGTTCGAAAGCAACGTCGCAAAGGACTGCTTCGGCGACGGGTTCCGAATCGGCACCTCCGCGGCTTCGGTCACGGGCAACGTCGCGACCGGCAATACGGTCGATGGATTCGACGTCGACGGCCCAAACTGCACCTTGAAGGGCAACACGGCGAAGTCGAACCTGGGCGAGGGCTTCGACATCGGCAACGCCGGCTGCTCGTTCACGAACAACACGGCGAAGAGCAATCGCATCGACGTCGCGGCAAGCGTGATGCCGACGACGTTCCAGGCCAATCAGTTCGGCTCCGGCGGATCGAGCACATTGCCCGAGATCGACTGAGCGCGGAGCGATCGAGTCGGCCGATGGCATCGGGACATCGGGAACCACGCTCGACGATCGATCGCCAGCACGTGCGAACCGCTGCGAGCTCGGCGTCCTGGCGATGCCGAGCTCGCAGCGTCACGGCGCGCCTTCGAACTGCTTGAACGTGATCGGCTGCGCGAAGATCCCGCCGAGCGCCGTCGCGTTGTCGTTGCCCGGGCCACCGTCGACGACGACGGCCGACTCGAAACGGCACTGGCTCGCCGCGCTCTGGAACTCGACTGCGTCGCCGGAGCCACCGAGCGCGATCGTGACGTTACCGACGAACGTCGAACGCAGCAGAGTGACCGAGTCGAACTCCGAACCCATGAGGATGCGCGTCGCTCCGCAGACGCTCGTGCTGTCGATCGTGATCGAGTGCTCGACGCCCTTCGCAGCTCGAACGACGAGATCGCCGCCGATCCGCAGGTCCGCAGTGTCCATCGTGTGCGCTCCGCTGCCGGTTGCGGCGCTGACGAGCTCCGAGCGGCGGATCGTGACATTGCCGCCGATCGAGATCCCGGCGTTGGTCACGGACTCGAAGTCCATGCGATCGTTGGACTGACCGCCGAGGTCGAGATCGACGTTGCGGCCGATGAACAGCTCGCGCTTCGTCGGAGAACTGACGTCGGACAGGCGGATCGAGTCCCCGCCCGATCCGGTCTTCACCTTCAGCGACCCGCCGATGTGGATCCCGCGGACGTCCACCGAATCGTCGCCGCCTCCGGTCGCGATGACGATGTCGCGGACACCGATGAAACTCTGGAGCGGGGCGCCGTTGATCTCGACGACGACCTCCCCCGCCGATCCGTCGCTGGTCAGCGAAATGAGGTTCGGACCGTCGTCGCCGATCACCGACAGCTTCGCGCCGGACTTCTTCGCGACCGCGCTCGCGTGGGCCGAGGCGGTGAGGGCGATGGCGAGGATCGACGTCACGACGATTCGAGTGAGGAGCATGGTTCGTTCCTTGTTCTTCGGGTTGTTCGTCCATGCCTGCAGGCGACGGACCTGGACGCAGCCGACGGGAAATCTCGAACGACTCCGGACCAGGGCGCCGGACCAGGGCGATCGATCGCCGGTGGTCCTCGATTTCGCCTGTCGCACGTCGACGCATTCGTCGCCTCTCGACGCGACAAGCATCGAACCACCCGTTGGAACACGATCGGAGTCCGTCATGAAGCTCGCCTCGCTCGCCCTCGCACTCTCGCTCGCGTCCGTCGCCGATGCCGCGGTCACCGTGACCCAGAAGGGCGCGCGGCTGAAGATCCAAGGCGACGACCAGAGCGACGTCGTGACGGTGGACGGCACGAACCTGCTCGGGCGCGTCGTGGTCCGCGTGAACGGCGCGAATCCACTGCCGTTCTTCGGAGTCCGCGATGTCGTGATCGCGCTCGGAGCCGGGAACGACGAACTCGAGCTCTCCGCGCTCCAAGTCGGCGGCGACGTCGTCGCGAATCTCGGAGCGGGCGAGGACTCTGCGATCGTCGACGACTCCGGCGACGTCGACGGCCCACTGATCGTCGGCCGCGACCTCACGATCGCTCTGGGTGGCCAGCCCGGCGACGTCTGCGCGATGACAGCGTCCGGCGACGGTCCGCTGCTGATCGGGCGACGCCTGTCCATCCGCGGCGCCGCGGCCCTGCAGGTCGCCGGCCTCGGCGGATCCGCGGCGTTCGATCCTCACGATGTCGTCGTCGGCGCCGATCTACGCATCCAGTCGACGGAGAAGTCGCTGAACGCAGCCGGCGTGGTCCAGGTCGTGCTCGCCGACGTCGACGTCGGCGGCAAGACGCGCATCACGCTCGGCGCGAACCCGAACCTCGTCCATTTCGCCCACTGTCGGTTGTCGCGAGGTCTCGACGCGCGACTCGGCAGCGGGGACGACGTCCTCGACTTCGGCAATGTCGACACTGCGATCGATGCGACGTTCAAGGCAAACGGTGGCGCCGGCAACGACGTGATCCAGGACGTCGATGCGCTCGCGCTCGTCGCGTTTCCGACGCTCGAGAACTTCGAGGAGATCTCGGTGTTCCCGTGATCGCACGGGCACATGCGACATCTTCGTTCGCGTGTCGGAAGCGCCCCATTCGGTCGCCTTCACCGACGCACCCATCCCCTTCCAAGCAGAACACGGAGTCGACGATGAACCGCTTCACCTCGAACCTGATCCGCGCGCTGGCGATCTCGACGATCGCGACGTGCGCCGCCCGAGCCGACGTCACGACGACCCTGTCGAAGGGCAAGCTGAAGATCACCGGCGACGCGACGGGCCGCGTCATCGACTTGAAGGGAGCGGGCTTCGGCGCGCTCACGATGACGGTCGATGGGGTCCCTGCCGGCGACTTCCTCGGAGTGCGCGACATCGACGTCAAGTGCGGGTCGGGCGACGACACGCTCAACGTCCTCGCGATCCAGATCGGCGGCAACCTGCGCGCGAAGATGGGCGACGGCAACGACATCGTGCTGCTCGCCGCGACCGACAGTCCGACGGGGAAGCCGCTGGTCCTCTGCGGCAAGGTCGACGTCGATCTGGGCGGCGACGCAGCCGACGCGATCGGGATCGCACCCATCGCGACCAACTCCGTGTACCTGATGAGCGATGTCACGATCCGCGGCGCTCCGTTCATCGGGATCGATGGCGGCGGCAGCTCGCCGACGCTGGAAGCCTCGGACATCGTCATCGGCGGCAAGCTCCGCACCGTGCGCGTCGGCGGCGACCCCGGCCAGCTCGAGCTCACGAAACTCGACGACGTCCTGGTCGGCGGCGAGACCAGGCTCGAGTTCGGCAACGCGAAGGACGAATTGCTGATCACGCAATCGCAGTTCGCGCGCAAGGTCACGATGCGTCTGCGCGGCGGCGACGACACCGTCGACTTCCAGAACGACGCGACGAAGTTCGACGGCCCGGTCTCCGTCATCGGTGGCTCGGGATTCGACTCGCTCGTCAACACCGCCGGCTGCGAGTTCGCCGCCGCGTTCGCGTTCCCGCAGATGGAGTTCGTCCCCTGACGCGCGGGTCGAGCCAATCTGCCGGCCCTCGGGCCGTGGCCTCGCGGGGCTTTCGAGCCCGAGACCTCGGTGTTTTCCGTGTCGGACCGCTCGCGAACCGTCGCCTCGACGACCGTCCTCGAACACTCTCAACGACGTGCTCACTTTGGAGCCAACGATGAATCGCTTTGCCTCACGCCTGATTCGCACTCTGGCCGTGGGTTTCCTCGCCGCATCGGCGGCCTCGGCCGACGTCACGACCTCTATCTCGAAGGGCAAGCTGAAGATCGCCGGCGGAGTCGACGCCGACGTCATCGCGATCATCGGCACCGACTTCGGCAGCGTCGCCGTGACGGTCGACGGCTCGAACGCCGGCGAGTTCGCTGGTGTCCGCGACATCGACGTCAAGACCGGCGCCGGCGACGATCGGCTCGACCTCGTCGCCGTGCAGATCGGTGGTTCGTTGCGCGTGAAGATGGGCGACGGGGACGACGACCTCTTCGTCAGCACGATCGCGGCTCCGGTGGTGCGACCGATGATCGTCGGCGGCGATGCCGACATTTCGCTCGGTAGCGACGTCGGCGACGCCGTCGTCGCGGAGACCAACTCGAACGCGTTCGTGAACTTCATGGGCAATCTGACGATCCGCGGCGCCGAGTCGAGCGTCCTCGACGGCGGCGGCACGGTGCCGAGCCTGGAAGCGCGCGACTTCTTCGTCGGCGGCAAGCTCCTCATCGTCTGTGACGGCGGCGACGTGAACGATCCGCAGCCGGAGTTCTCGATGCTCGACGACATCGTGGTCGGTCGCGAATCCAAGCTCGAGTTCGGCGACGCGAAGGACGAGCTGCGCATCACCGATTCACAGTTCGCTCGCAAAGTCACGATTCGCCTGGGCGGCGGCGACGACATCCTCGACTTCCACAGCGACGCGACCAAGTTCGACGGACCGGTCGATTTCGTCGGCGGTTCGGGGTTCGACTCGATGCTCCAGTCCGCCGGCTGCGAGTTCGGCGCTGCGTTCGCGACCCAACAGATCGAGTTCGTTCCCTGATCGAACCGCGGTCAGCGGCGCGGCTCCTCGAGCGTCACCGGCGCGACGTTGGATCATGAGTCCAACGTCGCGCCGGTTCGCGTTCCGGAGGTTCGGTGCGTCGGAGCGGAGATTCTCGAGATCGCCCTGTCGGCGGCCTCGCAAGACCTCGCCTTGCCCAGCGCACGACACACCGTTCGAAACACCAGAGGCTCCCATGAATCGTCCGTTGATCCGCTCACTGTTCGCCACCCTGATGGCTCTCGTTCTCGCGGACGCTGCGCGCTGCGAACTCGTCGCGACGCAGAAGGGCTCGAAGCTGAAGATCAAGGGTGCCCCGGAATCGGACTCGATCCAACTCGATGGAACGGGCTCGATCGGCCGGGTCCTCGTCTCTCAAGCTGGCGTGAACCCGCAGGCGTTCCTCGGCGTGTTCGACATCGAGATCTCGACCGGAACCGGCAACGACCAGGTGTTCGTCAACGGCATCGAGATCGGCGGCTCGCTGGTCGTGAACACGGGCGACGGCGTGGACCAGGTCGACATCGACAACACGCGCCTCGACGGCCTCGCGTTCCCCGTGATGATCGGCAAGAACGTCACGTTGCGACTCGGCGGGTACGTCGGTGAGCAGGTCGACGTCGACACCGAGGACGAGGCCGGCTTCTTGATCGGCGGCAACACCACGATCGAGGGCGCATCGGACATCGACCTGAACGGCGACGGCACCGACCCGAACTACGTAGTCGGCGACATCCTCCTTTGCGGCGATCTGCGCATCAAGGTCGACGAAGCACTCGACCAGAACGGCGATGCGCACTCGATCGACCTGGACAACGTGGTCGTCGGCGGCGCGACTCGCCTGAAGCTCTCGAACCGCAACGATGCGACCGGCAACGACTTCGTCCGCATCAAGCGCTCGTCGTTCGTGCGCAACTTCGAGGCGAATCTGCGTGCTGGAAACGACGAGCTGCACTTCGACGCCTTGCCGTCGAAGTTCGGCGCCGACTTCGTCGTTTGTGGTGGCGCGGGTGAGAACGTCGTGCTCGGCGCCCAGTCGATCACCGTGGCTGGAGCCACGAAGTTCACGGACGTGGAGCAATGAATCGAAGCCCGACGAACGCCTCGGCGCGCACGAGCCCGTGTTGGAAGACCTTCGAGCCAAGTCTTCCTTCGAAACACCTATCGGACTTCGGCGCGTGTCGCGCCTCGGCTCACGAAACGAAACACGACGACTTCCGGAGGAAGCCATGAACTCTGCTCGCACGCTCACGATCGGAATGTGTGCTTCGTTGATCCTGCTCGCGGCCGAGGCCCGCGCGACCACGACGTTCGCCAAGGTCGCTGGGACGCTGAAACTGACCGGGGACGCTCAGAACGACGCGGTTCAACTCGTCGGTATCGGGAACCCCGGATCCGTCGTGCTCGTCGTCGACGCGCAGCAGGTCGGTTCGTTCGAGGGCATCCACGACATCGTCGTCAACACGGCCGCGGGCGACGACGTGCTGGAAGTGCTCGGGGTCCAGATCGGTGGATCCATCAAGATCAAGACCGGCACCGGCGTCGACGACGTCCGCATCCATGGGGACAACGGTCATTTCGAACGCAGCCTGTTCGTCGGCGGCAACGTCGACGTCTCGATGGGCCGTCAAGCTGGCGACACGTTCGAGCTGAAAGCCGAAACGGCTCACGGGGTCTCGATCGGCGGCAACGTCGTCGTGCGAGGTGCCAGCTTCAACGAAATCACCGGGTTCGGCGGCACGGCCGACCTCGACGCGACCGACGTGCGGATCGGTGGGAACCTGCGCATCCAATGTGGAGTCGCGGCGAACTCCGGCATTCTGTTGGTCGCCGTCAACGTGCATGGATCGACGAAGCTCGACACCGGAAACCAGGCCGACTCCGTGTCCGTGGCGAGCAGTCAATTCCTGCGCCCCGTCACGATCCGGACGTTCGGTGGCGACGACATCATCGGGTTCAGCTCGGGCGCCTTTCAGAACCGCTTCGCGTCGACCCTCGTCATCGACGGTGGAGCCGGAGCCGATCAGTGGCTGGGCGCGACGGCCAGCATCCAGGCGATCGCTCCGAACGTGAAGAACGTCGAGACTTCGAGCTGATCGAACGGGAGCACGAAGGGGGGTCGGACTCGATGGGTCCGACCCCCGTGCCATTGCAGGTCCGAGGCAGTGGCTCCCGTGTCCTAGCACCCCCGGCGTGCGCCAGGCACCCCACGAGAACGCTGGAGATTCCGTGTCGGGACCGACGCGAGCTTGCGCCTCGATTCACGACAGACATCCCCAACAAGGAGACTCCCATGAACCGCTCATCGACCTCGTGGATCCTCGGCATCGCCTGCACCTCGTTCTTCTCGACGGCTGCCATCGCCGACGTGGAGATCACGCAGTCCGGCAGCACGCTGAAGATCAAGTGCGACGCATCGACCAACGACCTCCAACTGGATGGCCTCGGGAACTGCGGCATGCTCGCGATCTCGAACAACGGCGTGTCGCTGGAGATCGTCCGGCGCGTGCGCGAGATCCGCATCATCGGCGGCCCGGCGAACGACTCGGTGCGCTTCACCGGGATCGACATCAGTGGATCGGTGAAGGCGGTGATGAAGGGCGGCGCGGACACCGTCCGCTTCTTCGCCTGGCCCGCCCAGAAGCGCGGCGTCTTCATCGGCGGCAACGTCGACCTCTCGCTCGGTGGCCAGGCCGACGACGTCGCCTTGCTCGTGAACAACGACGGGCCGGGCATCACGATCGGCCGCAACTTGGTCATTCGCGGCGCACAGGGGGTCGGCATCGACGGCGACGGGCTGACGTCCTCGATCGAGCCCGGCGACGTCCGTGTCGGCGGCCAATTGCGCATCCTGGGGTCGAGTCAGAACCCGACGTTCGTCAACGTGTCCAACGTCGGCGTCCACGGCGCGACGATTCTGTCGACGCAAGTCGCGAACGACGAGATCAGCATCGAGCACTCCCAGTTCATGGGACCCTTCACGCTCGACACGCACGGTGGCAACGACACGGCCGTGATCGGTCCGTCCACCTTCGGCAACTTCTTCCAGTCGACGGCGAAGTTCGAGGGCGGCGGCGGCAACGACACGCTCGAGCTGATCGAGAACAAGTTCGACGCCGCGTTCGACCCCAAGGTGCTGGCGTTCGAGATCGTCGAGAACTGACGCGGGGCGGGGGATGTCCGGGGGAGCGGGGGATTCGCGGGCGTCGACGAGTTCGGGACCGAGGGTCCGCCGGTCGCGCCCGAGTTCGATTGGCCGCGGTTCCAACCAGCACCCGGCGCATGAACGTTGCGGGAATTCGCTGTCGGCGCCGGCTGTCGGCGTCGCCTCGTCGGACAACACCGAAACCAGCCCTACGGAGCATCCCCATGAATCTCGCCTCGATCCTCGTCCTCTGCGTCGGCGCCTCGTCCCTCGCGTTCTCGGCGGCGGCGAACGCCGAAGTGACCGCGGTCCAGAAGGGTACGAAGCTCGTGATCCTCGGCGATTCCATCAACGACGTGATCCACGTCGAAGGCGGCGGCGCGCTCGGCAAGGTCAAGGTCGATCAGGGCACCACGCCATCCCTGGTCGGGTCCTTCGTCGGGGTGCGCGACATCACGATCGAGACGGGAGACGGCAACGACGCGGTGAACGTGTCGGGCATCGAGATCCCCGGTTCGCTGAAGGCGAAGCTCGGCAAGGGAGCCGACTTCCTCCGGATCGACGACCTGCACGCGAACGGCACGACGAACCGCTCGCCGTTCATCGGTGGGAATGTCGACGCCTCGCTCGGCGACGAGCTCGGCGACACGTTCCAGTGCGAAATCGCGCTCGCGACCAACGTCGTCACGATCGGCGGCAACCTGTCGATCCGCGGAGCCTCGAACCTCTCGATCTTCGGCGGCGGCTCGTCGAGCAACACCGGCGACCGGGACATCTACGTCGCGAAGAACCTGTCGATCCGCGCGCAGCTCGCGGGCGCGATGGCCCTCGACGACGTCAACGTCGGCGGGACGACGAAGTTCGTGCTCGGCGGCGCCGCGGATTTCCTCGAGATCGAAGACTCGCTGTTCGTGCGAGGCGTCGCGATGAAGCTGGGCGACGGCAACGACCACGTCCACTTCATCTCGGACATCGAGTGCAACGCGACCCTCGCGATCGACGGCGGCGGCGGCCAGGACGTCGTCGAGGCCATCACGAACGTGACCGTCCTCGGCAAGTCGACGATCCAGAGCGTCGAGGACCCGCTGTGAGTGCCCTTGAAGACGTCGGGGGTGGCCCCGAGGTCTTCATGGCCGAACTTCCAAGGTGTCCGGCGCGGCCGCAGCCGCCGGACTCAAAGATGATTCGGCCCTGCTCGGCCCCAACGACACGATCGGATCCGGCCAACCATCGACGCGCGGCCTCGGGCCTTAACTAAGAGTTCGGAACTTGCGCCGGGCGCAGCGAGACACAACATCTTTTTTGCGCGTGGTTTGTGTTCGCCAAGCTCAAGAAGCTAGTTAAGGAATCGTTGGCTAAATGGGCGTCCGCAGTACTTCTAGGTAAGCCGCCACGACCGAGTCCTCGCCCTCCGCGGACGGCGTGAGTCGGATCGTGGGAAAGTCTGGGTTCTCGGGAATGAGCCGTACTTCCGCGTGCTGCCACCCCTGCTCTCCGTCGGCCTGCTTTGAACTCTCGTACCGCTTGATGGTGAAGCTGCCCCCGAGTTCGGGGTCCGCGATCCCGCGGTGCTGTGCCAAGACGATGCGCCCGTTGCGCGTTCCCGTGACGGGGTGAATGAACAAGCACCAATCGCCGTCGCGAATCAGCGGCTCCATCGAGCGGCCGTGAACTTGCGCAACGAACATCCCCTTCTCGATCCTCCGGCGCGTGTGCGGAACGACCCAGTCCGTGACTTCGACTTCGCGGTCGACACCGAACGCGCCCGCCGCCGCTTCGAGCGAGAGCAGCGGTACGCACGTTCGGTATAGGTCGCCATCGGTCGGAGTCACCCGCCTGAACGGTTCGACCGTGGACCCGACGTCCCCGGTCTCGGGCTCCGGCACTCGGTAGGTGTAGGACGCCGCGAGTCCGGCAAGCGACTTGTTCTCGGCGACCACCGAGTCCTGGACGAGCAGATACGACCACGGCTTGCCGCCGTACTCGAGCGCGTGCTTCGACGCGTGCTCACACCATGTGGCCGCAGCGTTGGCCTTCGCGACGACGACGGGGTCTGCCAGATCGCCTTCAGCTTTCACCTCGACGATGTACTTCGCCGCGGATGCTTCGACGATGAAGTCGGGTTCGTACGTGTCGTCGCCGCTGTAGTGGATGCGAATGTCGGCGCGCCGCGGGCGGAACCACTTCAAAACGTCCTTGTCGCGTTCGAACACGACGGCCATCGTTCGCTCGGGGTTCGAATCGAACTTCTGAACGCCGTACAGGCACTTCGCAAAGCCACCGAACGCCATGCCGCGGATGCCGCTGGCGTTCGCGACGGGATCCTTGAAGTTGCGCACCTTCTCGCTGTCCTGCATCGAGGCCATGGACGGTTCGTGCGAGACGAACCCGACCACGACCCTCGCCTCGTACTCGACGGACGACTCTTCGAAGTGCGACTGCATCTGGCTGTGGATCAGCCGCACCAGCGAGTCCTGGTGGTACTGGAGCACGTTGAGCACGTCCTCCTCGTTCGGGAGGTAGCTCCGCAAGTGCGCGACCACTTGCCCCGCCAGCCCGAACAGGAGATCACTGTGATCGTCGTAGGAGATGTCGTCGCAGTCGGCGAGACCACGGACCAGGTAGTTCTCGATCCGATCCTCCGCGACGACTCCCGTCCCGCTGTTGAGGTGGCGCTGCTCGCCCTTCTGAAGTGTCTCGATCAGGATCTCATGCGGAACCGGGCGCATGCGGACACTGGTCAGATCGAGCGTGAACGCTGCGTAGCGCCTCGTGACCTCCGACTTCGGTTGGACGGTGACCCGGGGGACGTCGATCGACAGCCGATTGCGGAGTTCGACGGTCTTCGCGACCGTCGCTGCGACATCGACCGTTTCGACCACGCCCTCGAGGCTCTGCTGCGCCGGCCCAAGCTGGGCGGCCACTCGCTCGGTCACCTGGCGTTGAATCTCGGGAGCCTGCAACTCGGCGGATCGCGGCAGTCGCTCGAACTCCCGGATGACTTCAAGCGTCACGCGCGCGACGCGACGTTCGGCTTCGGTGTCGAACAGTCTGGGTTGGGTCGGCGCGCCCGCAGCGGGAGGAACGACCGGCGGGTCGCCCGCGATCTGCCGGTCGATCTCCGGTTGGATCGCGATCGGCTTCAGGCGCCGATCCTCGACGTACTTGATCTTCATCTCGCGGCGGATGACCGAGTCCGGCCGCTTCGCATAGTCGACGATCGCCTGGAAGTGGTCGTGCGCGACGATCGTCAGCGTGTCGACGGCTTCGACTCCGGTGAGTTCGCCGTAGGGCAATCGAAGGCCGCGGCCGATCGACTGTTCGACGAGCGTCTGCGAGTTCGCGGCGCGCAGCGGAACGATCGTGAACAGGTTGTTCACGTCCCAACCCTCGCGCAGCATGTTCACGTGAATGACGATCTCGGTCGGGTTGTCGGCGCTCTCGACGTCGATCAGTTGCTTGACCGTCTCGTCCTTTTCGTCGCCCTTCTGGTTCGAGTGAACGGTGATCGCCTTGCCTTTGTACGCGCCCTCGAAGAACGTCGGCGATTCGATGGTCGCGAGCAGTGCGTTCGCGTGATCCGTGTCCTTCGCGATCACGAGCATGAACGGCTTGACGACGTGCTTGCCCGACTCGCGCGCAAAGACACCGAGCGCGACCTTCGTGTCCTCGTGGATGCGTACTCCGTCTTCGAGCTTGAGGCGCTCGAGTCCGGCTTCGTCGTAGTTCTTCGCGTCGAAGTCCCTGCGCGTCGCGACGGCCGGCTCTTTGACGAATCCGTCCACGATCGCGTTCGACAGCGGATACCCGTAGATCACGTTCTTGAACGGCACGGCGCTCGTGCCTCGCTCGACTTGCGGCGTCGCGGTCAACTCGAGACCCAGGATCGGCTGGAGCTCATTGATCGCGCGGATGCCCGCCGACGCGCGATAGCGATGCGATTCGTCCATCAACAACACGAGGTCGTCGAGCTTCGACAGGTACTCGAAGTACGACTCGCCGATGTACTCGCTGAGCTTCTTGATCTGCGGCGCCTTGTCGCCGCGGACCTCGGCGTTGATCTTCGAGATGTTGAAGATGTTGATGTGAACGTCTTCGTGGCCGAATAGACCGCCTTTGCGAATGCCCTCGCCGCTCTTGTACGTCTCGCCCGTGATGATCGTCGGTGGCCGCGTCGCGAACTCGCTGATGCCCTGGAACACGTACTTCGGTGTGTTCGGCGTGAAGTCGCGGATCAGCTTGTCGTAGATCGTCAGGTTCGGCGCGAGCACGAAGAAGTGCTGGATGTGTTCGGCGCGATGGAGATACGTGATGAACGCTCCCATCAGGCGCGTCTTGCCGACGCCTGTCGCCAGTGCGAAGCAGAACGACGGAAACGTGCGCTCGAAGTCCTCGAACGCGGGTGCATCCGAGAAATGCTTCCGGACTTCGGCCATCGCGGCGACGAGATCGCCGCCCTTCTGCAGGTCCAAGATCTCGCACAGTCGCGCGAGGATCTCCAACGACTCCCGCTGCGGCGACCGCAGGCTGAGCCGCTGTGCAACTCCGTTCGCGATCGAGTTCATGTCTTCCCCGTCGGTTTCGGACTCGCGCCGAACAGATCGCCCTGCGCGCGGCGATCCGCTTTCGTTCGTCCGCGCGGCGTGGCTTTCGTCGGTTCAGGTTTCGCGGCGGCCGGATCCGCAACCGCAGCAGGCAGATCGCGGATCTCGAGGCTGTAGTCGTCCTTGCCCCATTCGCAGCGCGCCATGACCGCCTTCGGGATCTTCTTCACCGTCAGGTTCGAGAAGTCGTCGGGATTGCGCACGCGGAACGCGCCGCACAGAACGAGCAGCGTGCGCCGCGGTCCGACGTCATCGGACAACCGCTCCAGATCTTCGCGCCCGAGCGTCTGCGTCGTCACGTAGACGAAGTCGTGCTCCGTCGAACGGCCGTGCTGCCAGTACTCGGTTTCACTGGGCGCGTACGTGAAGCCCTCGAGCTTGCACATCGCTTCCGCCAGCATCGCCGCGTTGTATTGCTTGCTGATGATCCAGTTGCCGAAGCGGTCTTTCTCGAGCAGCGACGGTGCGAGGCGGTAGTAGCGAAAGCCGCCGCCGCCCTTCCAGCCGGCCGCGTCCGTGATTCCGCCGGGATCTTCGCCGTCGACGACTTTCTTGAGGCGCGGGATGATGTGCGTGTGGCAGTGCTCGCCGAGCTCCACCATGATCCAGCGACGTCCCATCTTGTGGGCAACGGCGCCGGTGGTGCCGGAACCGGCAAAGGAGTCGAGGACGAGGTCGCCGGGGTTGGTGGCGATGTGAAGGATGAAGGTGAACAGCCGTTCTGGCTTCGGTGTGGCGAATGGTTCGATATCGGGTAGTAGCTTTCGTAGGTGGTCGCGCTTCGCTTCTTGATTTGAACCAACATCGTCGGCTGGCCACCAAGTTCTTGGAACGAGGCCATCCTGCACGCCTGAGAGATACCGTTTGATGATCGGAAGGCTATCCCCTGTCTTGCCAAACCACACCCGACCGTCCTCAAGGGCTTTCGCAAGCGTATCCGTAGAGAATCTCCAGTAGTTGCCGGCCGGGGGCACTACTTTTCGTCCAGATGGCAGCTCGATTGGATACCGAAGCTTGTCGCTACCGCTCTTTGCCGTTCCGTTGTCTCCTTGGAGCCAGGGACCGCGTGGATCGTTGTCAGGGTTCTTGTATCGGGCGTCGTGAGCAGCGGTCCGTGGCAATAGGTTTCGTTGCACGCGCCACGCGTCGAACCGCTTAGCGTATAGAAGTATGTGGTCGTGGGCGACGGAGATATGGGTGTCGCCCCGCCGACCCTCGTCCTTTTCCCATGCGAAAGACGTGACAAAGTTCTGACGGCCGAAGACCTCGTCACACACCACTTTCAAGTAGTGGCATTCGTTGTCGTCGATTGTTATCCACAATGTTCCGGTCTCAGAGAGTAAGGACCGCAGCAATTCAATACGGTCACGAATGAGACTCAGCCACAGCGAATGCTCGATCCCATCGTCGTAATGCTCGAATGCACTCCCTGTGTTGTACGGCGGGTCGATGAACACACACTTCACCTTCCCCGCGAACTCCTGCTCCAGCGCTTTCAGCGCGAGCAAGTTGTCTCCGAAGATGAGGCGATTGTCGAAGATGTCCTTCTCGCTCCGTCGCGTCGCCGCGTGGTACGCGCGTGTGGGATCCTCGACGAGGATTCGCGGTTCGAGGCGCGGTCGCTGATCCTTGCCGATCCAAGTGAGTTCGAGCTTCGTCTTCGGCGCCATCAGTGTCCTCGCTCACGCTTCGCCGCGGCGGCGATGCGCTTGCCCTTCGTGGTCAATCGATACTTCTGTGCGCGGCTCGTCGGTCTGTCGGGCAACGTCATTTCGATCAGGCCGTTCACGAGCGCGGGAAGCACATAGGTCTGCCTGAAATGCTTCGTGTCCTTCAATCCGAGCGCATCGCTGATCGCGCGGCGGGACATCTCGCCGCGCAGTTCGAGGACGAGCCTGACTTGGGGGGTCTCATGGGGGGTGACTTGGGGGGTCTCATGAGGGGTGACTTGGGGGGTCTCATCCGTGGCAACCGTCGTCGAGCCGGTGGCCTGGACCCCGCCGCGCTGCGTTCGCGAGAACGGGAATGTCACGATCACGAAGCCTTGCTGTTCTGCGAACTTGGGCAGTGGCGACCTCGCAGCGCGGCATGCGTCGATGACGCGGTTCGTGCCTCGTCCCCAGATCTCGACCGCGCCCGTGCGGTGGAACGTCTCTGCGATCAGTAGGTTTCGCGGGCGCGAGAGGTGGTTGCGCGTGAGCATCTCGGGCGTGATCCCGAACGGCAGCTTGCCGCTGCTGCGGATCTCGACGCGGTCGTCGAAGACCGCGATCGCGATGTAGCCGCCCCAGTCCGCGTAGTCGCGATGCATGACGGCGTTCAGCAGCACTTCGCGCATCGCTTCGGGCGGGACCGGAAATCGATCTTCGCGCTCGATGCGTCCCTTCGGGAAGGTCGCGCCCAAGGGAAGAGTGCGCTCGAGGAACGCCATTCCCTCACGCACCATCGCGAACGCATGCATGTGTTCTTGGCGGTTGTCGAGGATGTCGCCCAGCACGTTGGTCCCGCGAAAGCGGCCGAGCTTGAGCATGCACTGGGGGTAGTCGGGCAGGAACTTCGTGCCGAACAACACGAGCGCGGCCTGGGTCAGCGATCGGCCTTGCCGCAATCCCAACCGATCGAGCACGTCTTCGGGTTTGCGCGCCGTGTCCGCCGAGATGCGACGCTGTTGGATCGCCAACTCGCGAACGCGGAGGATCTCTTCGCGATCGAGGTCCGCGACGCGCACGCCGACGGCTGGCTGGTTCTCCCATCGCCGCCGCGCGTGGGCGCGCTCGAACAGCAATTCTTCGGAACGCGCCTGCGTCATGCGCCGCGTGACACTGCCGATGCGTTCGTAGGGTCGGCCCTCGTAACTCACCGGCACCGAGTCGAGTGCGCGCTCCACTCGCAAAACCACGACCTGTCGGTCGGCCGCGATCGGCAGCGTGGCGGTCGTAACCGTCACCGGAGGTTCGAAGCGGTCCATGGCTTGGGCGATCTCGCGCAGCGTCTGATCGGAGATCTGCTGCCCTTCGATCCGTCCCTCGGGGCGGATTCCAAAGAGGACGGCACCGCCATCCGTGTTCAGGAACGCCGAGATCGTCTGCATGCCCTCGCGCAATTCGGAAGTCGAACGCTTGAACTCGACGCGCAGGCCTTCGCCCTTGCGCACGAGTGCGTCGACTTCCTTTCGCGTGATGGCCCGTGGTTCCGTCATGCCAACCTCCACCGGAAGGTACACACCGGGGTCCATGACCGGCGCTGGCTGAGTTGTTTCTCGATGCGGGCGATCAGTTCGTCGCGGCGAGCGTCGATCGCGTCCTGTCCGTCGAAGAGCTCACGGCGCTTGCGACTGCGTGCGGCGTCCAAGGACTTGAGTGATCGCTGCGCCTCCAACTTGTCGGCCAGCGATTGCTTCAGTGCGGCCACCTTCCGCGCTTCCCGGATCCGTTGATCGAGTTCCTTCAACTCGCGCTCGAGCCCGCGCTTCAGGTCCTCGGCCCAGCGGTCGAGCTTCAGGACCTCTTCGTCGAAGAACTGACCATTGCGCGCGTCGACAATCGCGGCCTTCGCTTCCCCAGCGGACCGGAGCCCTGGACCGAAGTCAGGCGGGATCGGCGCTTCCCCGGTCTCCATCGTGGCGGGAAGGCACAAGAGCTTCCGGCACGTTTCCTCGTCCAAGCTGTCGCCATCGTCGGACCGGGCGACGAACACGAGGAACTCCTCGGTCGTGAACGACTCGATCGACAGCTTCGCGACCGTGATCCAGCCCTGCATGCCGAGCCAAGGCTCGATCACTGCGTGTCGGCCACGCTGGACGTCGTAGTGCAGGATCAGCGAGGACGGCGCCACTTCCCGTGCGAGTGCACGCTCGATGACCTCCCGCGCCAACGGATGGTCCTGTCGATAGAACGTGTCGCCCAGGCGTTCCGCTTCCCGCCAATCGAGGTGGTACGTCCCTCGGTTCGCCGCATTTCCGTCGTAGTGGAACCGCGGGCAGTCCGCCTCGAATCGCGCGACCACGCCGAGCTCCACTCGCGTCAGCTCGAAGAGGAAGCGCTCGCGCGACGAGAGGTTCTCGAGGGTCTTATCCCGGTGCACCCGCAATCGCGTGCTGACGTCTTCATCGAAGTGTTCGAGCAACTGCTCGCGAGTGCGCGCAAGGCGCGACTGGATCTGCTCGTCCAGTTCGGACTGAAGCATGTCGAACGCGGCGCGAATCTCTTCGGCCGTTCGACAGGTCTGGTACACGCGTGCGATTCGCCGTTCGATGTCGACTCCGGACTCGAGCGCCCCGAGGACCTCGTCACTGGCGCCGAACACTCCGTCGAACAGTTTGAACTTCTGCGCGAGGAGCTCGAGCACACGCTGGTCGGCCTCGTTACGCCGATTGAGGAAGTTCACCACGACCACGTCGTGACGCTGCCCGTAGCGATGGCAGCGACCGATGCGCTGCTCGATGCGCTGCGGATTCCACGGGAGGTCGTAGTTCACGACCAACGAACAGAACTGGAGATTGACGCCTTCGGCGGCAGCTTCGGTCGCGATCAGAATCGTGGCGTGATCGCGGAAGTGGTCGATCAAGGCTGCTTTCGCGTCGACACCGCGCGAGCCGGTCAACCGGTCGGACTGCGCATGCCGTGCGCGCCAGGTCTCGTAAATCTCGCGCGACTTGGCGTCGGAGTTCGTGCCGTTGATCAGCACGACTTGGTCCTTGAACCCCCGCGCGTTCAGCAGTTCGAACAGATACTCCTGGGTGCGCCTCGACTCGGTGAAGACGACCGCCTTCCGCGCCGCTCCCAACTCCTCGGCGCGACGCAGTGCGAGGTTCAGAGCGGGGACCAGGGCTTCCCCCTTCGCGTTCACTCCGATCGTCCGAGCAAGCCTTGCGAACTCCCGCAGCTCGCTGAGCTCGGCTTGGATCCGGCCTCGCTCTGTATTGGTTCCCGTGCTGTCGGTCGGAGAGCTCGGATCGGAGTCCCTGTTCTCCTCCAACTCGTCGGCGAGTTCGTCGACTCCCTCGAGGTCCTCGTCGTCGAGGACCGTTTCCTCCAACGGCACCATGCCTTCGAGCAGACGAACGAGCCGATCGAGCGTGTTCGCGATCGCGAAGGTCGACGAGGCGAGCAGCTTCCGAAGTACGAGAACGACGAGCGTCCGTTGGCTGGCTGGCAGCGCGACGAGATCCTCGCGTTGCAGGTAGGAGGAGATTCGCTCGTACAACTCGTGCTCGTCGTCCCCGGGCAGGAAGTCCTGCGTGACCGGCACGCGACGGGTGAATGGGATGTACTCGACGACTTGGCGACGCAGTGTTCGAACACAGATCGAACGCAATCGACGTCGCAGGTCCTCGTTTCGCGTCTCTTCGTCCTGGGCTCTTACGAATTGCTCGCGGAACGAATCCGCGTCGCCGAAAACGTGTTCATCGATGACACTGGCGAGCCCGAACAGCTCCATCAACGAGTTCTGCAGCGGCGTTGCGGTCAGCAGGAGCTTCGGTGCACCGTGGATCGCATCGACGATCGCACGGGCCGTGCGGCTCGATGGCCGGTACACGTTGCGCAGTCGATGCGCTTCGTCGACGACGACGAGGTCCCACCGCGCGCTCGCGACTTCATCGGCGTGCTGTGCCGCGAACTGGTACGAACACACAAGCACACGCTCACCGTCGTCGAACGGGCGAGTGACACCGGCCACCCGAAGATCCGCACAGACCCGCGCATCAAGGATCCGGGTCGGAAGGAAGAACTTCGATTCGAGTTCAACCGACCACTGCGTGCGCAGCATCGCGGGGACGATCAAGAGAGTGCGCCGGCGGCGCTCAGCCCAACGTTGCGCGATGACGAGGGAGGCTTCGATCGTCTTTCCGAGACCGACCTCGTCGGCGAGGATCACGCCGCGCGCGAGGGGAGACCGCAGCGCGAAGAGCGCGGCGTCGACTTGGTGTGGATTCAGGTCGACGCGAGCGCCGGCGATGGATCGAGAGAGAGACTCGATCGTGCCCGTCGCACCGCGGAGCGTGAGCTCGTGTGCCCAGTATTTGGTGTGGTGCGGGCTGGGCATTCGGGCTTGAGCCTCGACTCGATCGCAATTGGCATCTGGAACTCAAACCTCACTTCGGCGGTGCGGTCGTCTTCCGAAGCGTTAAGTCGATTTCGGGTTGCCAGATTGCGGTGTCGTAAACGTGGGCCTCGATCTGCGCCAGGAGCCGGTCGACGAAGCACGCGGCAATCCCGATCTCCGCATTCGCTCCGTCGGGAACCAGGTCGGTCGCCGGTCGGACGAGATCCCGAACCTCTTCCGTCCTGACGTTCTCCCACGCGATCTCCGCGTGGTTTCCGAGTTGCTCGACCACTTCGCGAACCAACGCGATCGAAAGAGCGACCCCCGCTCCGGACTTGATCATTCCCCACATGATCTGAGCGGCGGCCGCATCATTATTCCGGGCGGCCGCAATTGCGAGCGCCACGAGGCCAAACGCCCATTCCTCCGAGGCAGTGTCATTGACGCATTGTGTCGCGAGGTCGTCATGTGCGATGGCTCGGAACTCGCAAAGGAAGCGTAAGGGCCCTCTAGCACCCTGGGCACGCACACGAATTGGGAGGTCACCCCCTCGTGGAATCTGGACCACACAGACGTCGTTCGCGAGGTCTGCGCCGTGCGACACGGCAATGACGTTTCCTGCCGGATCGAGCACTTCGCACGTCAGATCGCCAGCACCTTCCTCGTTGTGGACCTTGACGACGAGTGTCTGCGCCATGGGCCATGCGGAATACGTAAACACCCACGGTGCGGTCGGGTCCTCGGCGCTGCCCGTCGCAGCTCGCACATACCCGACCGGGGGCAGGATCGGTTCCCCGATCGTGACGGCATGTGCTCCCTTCCCGGCTTCGACCCACCAGGGCCCGGAAACTCCGGTGGGAGTGCAGAGCAAGAATGCAAACCCATGTACGTACTCCGGAGACGGAAACGGCATGGTCTGCGTCTTCTTGGGGGTGAGCTGCGGAGTCACATCGAGCGCACGGTTCCAGTATCCGCGGTAGTTCTGATAAGCGATGACTCGCATCACGAACGGCCGCGAAGCGGCGTTCTTTACGGTGAACTTCCCGTGCGGAAGCACTATTTGCTTCGCGTCCGGTTTGAGCGACGGAGCCGCTACCGAGCCGCCGTAGCGATACTCGCCGCTGGCTTCGATGTGCTTGCGTGCCGCGTCCAGCATTTTGCGCTCGGTCGGACGCCCCGGACCAGCGAGCTCGGGGAATGCGCGCGCGGGTTTCCACGTCTCTCGGTCCAAAGCTGACACCGAGTAACGGTGCTCCTCCGTCGTGACCGATTCCATCGGACCCTTCGTCCCGAGTTCGATGGACTTCTCGACGACGGTCCCATCGCCACGGTCGAACGAAAACACGCAGCGAGCCGTCATGCGCTGCGTCTGGAGATCGGGTTCCGACCACTTGATCTTTGGCTCGCCAACCACCAACACTCGAATCGCTGGGTTGGTCCACGGCACGGGTTGCCCGAGACCATCCGAGGGGAACCACACGAACCACATCCCCGTGAGAGCGATGACGCCCCACGCCCGGTGTCGCAAGTCACACATTTGCTTAACCCCCTGCTCCATGCCCCGAGTGAATCCCGCTCACGAACAACGCGCGGATACCGAAGCGGACTCCGATCCGCGTTAGCCCGCTTCCCGACCTGAGTCGCCTCGTTCGCTCATCGCATACCTCGACTCGCAACGACGACATCGCGCCGCATGCGCGTCCTTCGATCCGAAACCCTCAATTCCTCTCACAACCACGGGTGGAGATTACCCCCGCACCCGCTTCATCCGCGCGTCGTGCTCATTCGCGAACTTCTGGATGCCCTTCAGCACCCACGGCCAGGTCAGGTGCGACTCGTCGAGGATCTCGTCGACGCTGCCGCCCGTGCGCCAGCGGTCGTCGTAGTCCGGCGACAGCGTGTACTCCTCGCAGACCTTGTTCGCGTACCAGTCGCACATCGAGCGGCGCGCGTTGTTCGTCACGCACATCGAGTCCTGCCAGTCGTTCCAGGACAGGACTTGGTCGCGGTAGCTCTGCGGCTGGTGCTCGAACAGGTAGCGGCTCGGCGCGGCGACGAAGCGGACGTTCGGCAGTTCGTCGCGGTGGTCCTTCAAGAGTTCGAACGCGGCCTTGATCGGGCTCGTGCCGCGGAAGATCACGGTGCCCGCGCGCTTGCCCTTGCTGTCGTCCCAGTCCTTCATCACGTACGCGCCCTTCGCGGCGTCGTGATAGTCGGCGCTGCCGAGCGCCTTGCGATCGGGCGTCTCGACGTTCGGCCGCGTGAGGTGCAGCGCGATGATCGCGGGCGGCGCGTTCATCGCCGCGCACAAGAGCACCGGCACTTCGTTGTGGTCGAACGGATGCAGGTCGACGACATGACCGCGCGGGAACAGATCGGTCACGCCCGGCGCGTAGATGCCGAAGTGGGTGCGCGAGTCCTCGGCCGTCTCCGGTCCCGAGTGCCCGGCGATCCACAGCACCTTGCCGACCTTCAACTGCGAGTCCTGCGCGAGCTGCGAGAACAAACGCATCGGGCCGTACTTCAAGTACGAGAACGAGCCGTACGTCGAGCACGCGCCGAAGTAGCCGACGAACTCCTTCTCGGGGTGCTCGGCGAAGTTGACGCTCGCCATGCCGCACATGATCGCGGAGTTCGTGAACTCGGTGATCTGCTGCGGCAGCAGCGCGCCTTCGGGCGACTTGGAGCGCTCGTACCAGCCGAAGCCCTTGAAGGTGCCGTGGCCCTTCATGAAGCTGGCGATGTTCGTCGATTCCGCAAGGTCCGCCGCGCAGACGACGAACAGCGGGCGGCCGGCGACTTCGTTCGCGATCGTGTTGACGTAGGCGCCCCACGCCGAGAGACCCGTGCGGTTCGGCGCCGACTTGCCGGGCGCGACGAACAAGTCCTGCGGGTACTTCGTCACGTCGAGGACGCGCGCGTCCTTCGCCGGATCGACGACGCACGTCCAGCGATGCGACGTGTTCTGGTTGGTCGGCACGGCGTCCGCGTTCTTCGCGAGCTGGCCGGCGACGAACTTCACCAGCGCGTCGTCCTTCTTCATGACGTCGAGCACGAGGTCGAGGTTCGCTTTCGTCTGGGCCTGGAACGCGCCCTTCTCTTCCGGCGCGGGCTTGCCGAAGCCCTCGAACTTCACGCCGTACTTGTCCTGGAACTCGGCCTTCGTGGCCCAGAACGTCTCGCTGTTCGGCTTGTGCGCGGTGCCGTGGCTCTTGTTGTTGATGACGCCGTAGCCGCGGCCCTTCGTGTTCTTGGCCCAGATCATGCCGGGGCGGCCGTCCTTCTTCGCGGCGCCGACGATCTCGCGGTACGCGCCGATCAGCGCGGCGAAGTCGGTGCCGTGCTCGGTGCCGGCGACGCGCCAGCCGTACGGCGCGAACCACGTCTCCGGCGTGCCGTGGACGACCGAGTCGTGACACGGGTCGTCGATGCCGTAGTTGTTCCAGTCGACGAGCATCACGAAGTTCTCGAGGCCGAGGCCGTACGCCGAGTTCTTCGTTTCGTGGACCGCGCCGGCCGACAGGCCGCCTTCGCCCTCGAGGCAGAACACGTTGACGTCCCGCGCTCCCGAGTGCATCAGCGCGAGCGCCTGGCCCGCGGCCGCCGGAACGCCGTGACCGGACGGTCCGGTGTTGGCCTTCACGAACAGCGTCTTGCCTTCCATCTCGGCGTGGCCGGGCAAGCCCTTGTTGCGCCGGAACGTCAGCAAGTCGTCCGCGCGCAGCACGCGATGCGGATCCGACGACAGCGAGAAGCGCGGCTCCTTGGTCTTCGCGCCCGCGGCGAGCCAGAATTCGTTCATCAGCGCCAACGCCGAGTACAGCAGCGGCGTGCAGTGTCCGGCGCCGAGCACGAACCGATCCCCGAACGCCTTGTCCGGGTGCGCGAGGTCGAAGCGCATCGCCCCCGACAGCAAGAGGCTCGTGAACAGATAGACCTTCGAGCGCGACCCGCCCGGGTGTCCGCTTTGCCGGAAATTGAGCGTCAGGTCGATCAGTTGATCGACGAGGTCAGCGGTCTTCTGGAGGTGGGCGAGGTTCGCACGGACTTCGGAGTCGGTGAGGATGGTTCGCATGGCGCGGGAGCTTAGCAGCCGACCCGGCGAAGGTCCCCCGGGGATGTCACACTTGGCGCTCTGGGCCGCTTCCGACGTTGTCACTCGATCGGATTCGACGTAGACCGGGTCCGTCCGACCGCTGCCCATGCTCTCGAGTCCGTCGTCTCGCTGCTTCCCCCGCTGCTTCTCGAAGAAGGGTCACCCATGTCGTTCCACCGTTCGATCGTCGCCGCCTGCTTGGCGCTCGTCGCGTCCTCCGCGTCGGCGCAGTCCGTCCCCGCGTCCATCTCGGGTCGTCTCGTTCCGGGCACGTACTGCGGGAATCAAGGGATCATCGTCGAGCACACCAGCGTCGGCGTCGCGTTCGTCACGACCGTGGATCTGTCCGGGCTCGGTCAACAGGTCACCGTCACCGGAAACCTGAATCAGCCTGGGCCGTGCGAATTCATGATCGCGAGCGGTGCCACGAACAGCGCGTTCCAGGTGTTCACGTGCAATGCGGCCGGGCTCGGCTGCGAAGTGTCATTGGACATGTGCCCGTCGCCGATCGACGGTTCGTACGTCCTGTTCGGCTCGTTCGCGACCGCGACGATCCCGGTGTCGCAGGAGACCGGCACGTTCCTGCTCGATCCGAACTTCATGTTCCTGTTCGCGGCCGGCCCGAAGACGGCGGTCTGCGAAGCCGTGCGCTTCTTCATCCCGAACATCCCCGCCGCGGTCGGCGTCGATGTGTTCTTCCAAGGGGCGCACATCCCGGTCAGCGGATTCCCGCTGCTGTCGAACGTCACCAAGATGACGATCCAACCACCGATCCCGGGGTGTCAGTACCTCGAGTGCTTCTGACGCGGCGACCTCGCCGGTCCTGAAGCTTGCGCAATCGGCCCGCGCCGAAGAGGGGTCCGCCGAAGAGGGGTCCGCCGAAGAGGGGTCAGCCCCCGTGCGAGAACGCACGGGGGCTGACCCCTTCGCGATTTCGACGTTCCGCGCACGCTTGCTCGCCGCGCGCTCACCCATCGAGTTCGTTGTGCCGCTTCAAAGGCGCCGCTCAGCAGTGAGTTAAGAAACGCGGGTGCCGAAAGCGGTCACGTGCGCGACGGAGAAGCGTCTTGGGCGCATGCCACGCCCACTTCGCATCATCGTCCCTGGCCTCCTCTACCACGTGACTCATCGCGGCAACGATGGTCGAGACATCTTCCATACCGTCGACGACCGTCGCAGCTACTTGCGCTCGCTGCGGTACTACGCGGACCTGTTCGGCATTCGATTCGTCGCGTATGCCCTCATGACGAACCACATCCACTTCGTCGTCATCACGAAGGACGAGACGGGGCTCTCGAAGTTCATCTCGCGTCTCCACTCGGAGCACGCGCAACGCATGAACGCGAAGTACGGGCTCACGGGACACCTATTCGGCGAGCGCTTCTTCTCGAACCCGTTCGACCCCGATGTCGCGGATACGGCAGTTCGCTACGTCGAGTTGAACCCGGTCCGCGCCGGCATCGTCGCACGTGCGGAGCGGTACGAGTTCTCCTCCGCGCGCGCCAATGCACTGCGGCTGCCGGACGGCGTCGTCCTCGAGACGTGGGAACCGCTGCGGCGCATCGAGGATTACACGACGTGGCTCCATGAACCACTCGCTGACGCCGCGTTGAGCGCGATTCGCGCCGCCTCGAGGCGGGGCCGCCGGGTCACGCGCGCCGACCTCGAAGGGGTCAGCCCCCGTGCGAGAACGCACGGGGGCTGACCCCTTTTGCCAACCTCGACGTCCTCACGATCGTGCCGTAGGCCGGCTCAGCGGTTGAGACCGTCAATCGATTGGATCGATTCACGTTCTCTCACAGCCACAACCACACCGCGGTCAAGCTCGCCGCGGTCATCGTGATCGTGTACGGCAGCGCCATCTTGATCATGCGCACGTAGTCGAGCTTGATCGGCGCTGCCAGCGCACTGGTCAGCATGAACAGGAACGCGGCCTGACCGTTCGGCGTCGCGATCGACGGGACGTTCGTGCCGCAGTTGATCGCGATCGCGAGTTTCTCGAATTGGTCGGCGTCGATGCGGTTCGCCGTGAATGCCGCGGACGCCTCGTTGATGAACACCGTGGCGACGAAGACGTTGTCCGAGATCGCACTCAGCAACGCCGACGAGCCGAAGAACGCGATGAGCTGACCACGCGCTTGCTGCGCGAGCGCGACGTCGATGACCGGCCGGAACAGATCCTGGTCCGCGATCATCGCGACGATGCCGAAGAACACCACGAGCAGCGCCGTGAACGGCAAGCTCTCGGTGAATGCGTGCCCGATGCGGTGCTCTTCGCTGACGCCCGTGAACGCCGTCGCCAGCACGATCAGGAACAACCCGAGGATGCCGACCTCGGCGACGTGGAACGCCAACCCGAGCACGAGCAGGATCGCGCACGCGCCTTGGACGTTCAGGCGGAAGCGGTCCGCGCTCGTACGCGCCGCGCGCTGCGCGTCCGCCGACTCCTGAAGCACACGCCTCACCTCGTCGGGCATCTGCGCGCCGTGGCCGAACAGCTTGAGCTTCTCGCACAGGATCGTCGTCGTCAGTCCGACGATCAGCGTCGGCACCGTGATGACCGCCATGTGGATCACGAATCCGACGAAACCCCAGTGCTCCGCACGATCGGGCGGCAGCAGCGAGGACATCTGCTTCGCGATCAGCAGGTTCTGCGGCTCGCCGACCATCGTCATCACGCCGCCGAGCGCCGTACCGACCAACGCGTGCATCACGAGGCTGCGCAGGAACGCGCGGAACTCATCGAGCGGCGCGTCGTCGCTCTGCCCGACACGCGAACGCCAGTCGGCGTAGACGTCGTAGAACGCCTTGCAGACCGCGATGATCACGGCGGTCACGGTCAACGCGTCGAGGAACGCCGACAGCAGCGCGCCCGCCATGCAGAACAGCAGCGACAGCACCGTCTTCGACCGCGTCGAGAACAGGATCGCCGTGAAGACGACGGCCAGCCACTCCTTGAGGAAGTTCACTCCCGCGACGACGAACACGAGCAGAAGGATGACCGGGAAGTTGTGCTCCGCCTCCTTGAACATATGGTCCGGCGACGTGAGCCCGAGCACGAGGGCTTCCATCGTCAAGAGTCCGGCCGGCAACAGCGGATAGCACTTCAGCGCGAGAGCGAGCGTGAAGATGAACTCGAGCAACACCAGCCAGCCGACCGCGAATCCCGCCGTGTCTGCGCCGACCGCCGCCTTCAGCCCGAAGTAGAGCAACGGATTCAAAACGAGGAACGCGAGGATCGCGCGCTTGTACCACGGTGCCGAGTGACCCATGAACACGCGGAACCAGAGAGATCCGCTCGCCAAAGCCTGAGCGTGACCTGCGCCGGGGGTCGTCGACTGCATTCCTCGAGCTCCTGTTCTTTCGATGGATCCTGCGCGGCCGGGCGTCAGGGCGCGCAGAGTTAGAGGACGTCGTCGAATGCGTCGAGCGAAATCGACGGGGAACGCACGAAGTCCGTCGCGACCTCGTTCACAACTCGTCGTGCCAGTCGGGCGCCGTCGCGAACGCGGCGTGGATCAGCCCGACGTGCGAATACGCCTGCGGGAAGTTGCCCCACAGACGTCCGGCCCGCGGGTCGTAATCCTCCGCGAGCAAGCCGAGCGGCGACGCGCACGCGAGTGAACGCTCCATGAGCTCACGCGCCTCGTCGACGCGGCCGAGCTGCGCCAGCGCCTCGATCAACCAGAACGTGCAGATGAGGAACGCGAGCTCGGGATGTCCCAGTCCGTCGTCGTGGCGGTAACGCATCAGCCAGCCGTCGCGGTCGAGTTCCTTGCGGATCGCGTCGACGGTGCTCGCGAGGCGCGGGTCGCTCCGCGGCAGGAAGCGCAGCGTGATCGCCTGCAGCATCGAAGCGTCGAGCGAATCCCCGCCGTGTGTGCCGACGAAGGTGCCGCGCTGCGCATTCCACGCGTGCTGCGTGAGATCGGCATGGATGCGCTGCGCTTCGGCCGCGTAACGCTCCGGTTGTGGCCAGTTGCACAGACGCGCGATCCGCGCGGCTCGATCCGCGGCCGCCCAGCACATCAGCGTCGAGAACGTCTGCGGAACCGCCGCGCTGCGGTACTCCCAGATTCCCGCGTCGGGCGTCCCCGCGACGGCGATCGCGCGATCCGCGAGCCGCTTGATCAGCGCCTCCGTGGCGCTCGAGCGTTCCGCGACGAAACGGCGGTCGAGGAAGATCGGCGCCAGCGCGAGCACCATCTCGCCGTAGACGTCGTGCTGGGCTTGCGCCGCGGCCGCGTTGCCGACGCGGACCGGCCCGTGGCCTTCGAAGCCCGCGAACGCGGTCGCCACCCACTCGTTCGCGTCGATCGTGCCGTCGATGCGATACAGCGGCGCGAGGTTCGGCGGATCGAGCGACGCGACATTGATCAGGTAGTGCAAGAAGCGCTCGCGCTCCTCGAACTGCCCGAGCAGGCGGAACGCGTTCAACGAGTAGTACCCGTCGCGCAGCCAGCAATAGCGGTAGTCCCACGTCCGGCCGGATCCAGGCGCTTCGGGGATCGAACACGTCGTCGCCGCGACGATCGCGCCCGTGTCCTCGAAGCAGTGCAGCTTCAACACCAACGCCGAGCGGATCACGGCCTGTTGGTACCAAGGCGGCACGTTGCACTGCTTCACCCACTGGATCCAGTGCGCGAGCGTCGAGGCCAGGAAGCGATCGCACGTTTCTTCGAGCGTGTCTTCCAGCGAGACGTCGAGGCCGAACACCATGTGCCGCTTCTCGACGAGCGCGAACGCGGGCCCGCCGAGATATGCGAGCGGAACGTTCGTCGTCAGGCGCAGCGCGTGCTCCGGGCGCAAGTACCGCACGTGGTTCGACCCTGCGATCGACTCGCAGCGCTGGCGCGCCCATCCCGTCACGGGCTCGCATGAGACGCGGATGCGGGGCGTCCCCGCGATCGGTTCGACGATGCGCACGAGCTGCGACGCGCGGTACATGCGGTCGTAGCGCCGAAACCGCGGAGCGAAATCGAGCACGCGGAACACGCCATCGGCGCAGTGGAACGTGGTCTCGAGCACGTTCGTGTTCTCGATGTACCGCTGCGTGCCCTTCTCGCCGAGCGCGGGTCGAATCGACAACGCGCCGCCGCCGTCGTCGTGCAACAACGACGCGAACGCGGGTTCGGAGTCGAAGCGCGGCAAGCAACTCCACACCACGTCGCCGTACGCGGACACCAACGCGGAACACTGACAGTTCCCGATCAATCCCATGTCTTCGAGTCGCGTCATCGTCGTCACGGGCTCCGGTAGCGCGCGCGGCGCCGATTGAGAATGTGTCGCACACGCGCGGGGCAAATGCTAACCGTGTGCGGCAATGAAGCTCTCCACTCTCCGCATCGTCGCGCTGCTGTTGCTGTGCCTCGCCGGCGCGCTGTTCGTCGTCTCGCGCGTCGTCACGCTGACGACGATGCGTTGGTTCGAACGCGACCTCGCGCTGCGCGCACAGCTCGCGATCGCCGGCGCGCGTTCGTCGTTGATCGAACACGCGGACGAGCCGGCGCGCATCAAGGCGCTGTTCGAAGCGATCACGCACGACGAGCGCATCCTCGCGGTCGCATTGTGCGACGCTCACGGCGACGTCCTGGTCGCGTCGCGCGACTATCCGAAGAACCTGCATGGCCCGAGCCTCGGCGTCGAGCTCGGCGACGAGATCTCGCATCGCATCGTCGACGCCGACGAACACCAGATCCAGATCAGCGCGGTCCCGCTGGCGACGTCGGGAACCGCGACGCACGCGTTGGTCGTGCACGATCTGAGCTTCGTGCTGCGTCGCCAGGACGTCGTCGATCGGTTCTTGCTCACGCTGTTCGTCGCCTTCGCGGTCTGCGGGATCCTGGCGCTGTTGATCGGCTCGCGACTCTCGTTCCGCGCTTGGACCGCGCGCCTGCGCAGCTACGTGCGCGGCGAGACCAAGGAGCCGCGCTTCCGGCCACTCCTTCAAGATCTGCGCGCACTGTCCAGGAGCATCGGCGACCAGCGCTCGAGCGCCGCGGGTGTGCCGTGGACTCCCGCACGACTGAAGCAGCTCCTGCGTACCGAGCTCATGGGCGAGCGCTTGGTCGTCATCGCGAACCGCGAGCCGTACATGCACGTGCGCTCCGACGACGGCACGGTGCGCGTGCTGCATCCGGCCAGCGGCCTGGTCACGGCGCTCGAGCCCGTGATGCGCGCGTGCTCCGGCGTGTGGATCGCGCATGGCTCCGGCAACGCCGACCGCGAGTCCGTCGACGCGAGCGATCACGTCCAGGTCCCGCCGGACAAGCCGCAGTACACGCTGCGTCGCCTGTGGCTGAACGCCGAGGAGGAGAAGGGGTACTACTACGGCTTCGCGAACGAAGGTCTGTGGCCGCTTTGCCACATCGCGCACGTGCGGCCGACGTTCCGTCAGTCGGACTTCGAGCACTACCGCGCGGTCAATCGCCGCTTCGCCGACGCGGTCGTCGCCGAAGCCGGCAGCGACGATCCGATCGTGCTCGTCCAGGACTATCACTTCGCGTTGGCGCCGCGCATGATCCGCGAGCGTCTGCCGAAGGCCAGCATCATCACGTTCTGGCACATCCCTTGGCCCAACGCCGAACGCATGGGCATCTGCCCGTGGGCCAGGGAACTGCTCGACGGCATGCTCGGTAGTTCGATCCTCGGCTTCCACACGCGCCAGCACTGCAACAACTTCCTCGAGTCCGCCGACCGCTACCTCGAATCGCGCATCGATCGCGAGACGCAGGGCGTCGAGCAAGGCGGCAACATCTGCCTCGTACGCCCGTATCCGATCTCGATCGAGTGGCCGCTGCGCTGGCCGAACGAAGCTCCCACGCCGACCGAGTGTCGCCGCGTCGTGTTCGAACGGCTCGGATTGCCCGCGCACGCGAAGCTCGGCGTCGGCGTCGATCGACTCGACTACACCAAGGGCATCCTCGAGCGCTTCCACGCCGTCGAGCGCGCGTTGGACCGTTACCCCGAGTTGCGTGGCGTGCTGTGCTTCGCGCAGTTGTCGGCGCCATCGCGCAGCTTGATCGGGGAGTACCAGGACTTCGATCGTCGCGTGCTCGCCGAAGCCGAGCGCATCAACGCGCGGTACGCGACCGACGCGTATCGGCCGATCCTCATGCTGCGTGCGCACCACGAGCAGCCGGCGGTGTTGACGCACTATCGAGCCGCGGACTTCTGCTTCGTGTCGAGCCTCCACGACGGCATGAACCTCGTCGCGAAGGAGTTCGTCGCCTCGCGCGAGGACGAACGCGGCGTGCTGATCCTGAGCTCCTTCACCGGCGCGTCGAAGGAACTCAGCGAAGCTCTGGTCGTAAACCCCTACGACGTCGAGCGCTGCGCCGACGCGATCGCGCTGGCCGTGTCGATGCCTGAGGACGAGCAGCGCGCACGCATGCACGCGCTGCGCTCGATCGTGGCCGAGTTCAACGTGTACGCGTGGGCCGGGCGCATGCTCGCCGACGCGGCGCGGTTGCGCTGGCACGAGCGCATCGCGGACCGCCTGAGCCCGTTCCCTCGACCCTGACATGCGGAAGCCCATGAACGCGTCGTCAAGGTTCGGTCGCGCGCGCATCCGCGACTTCGTGCGTTCCGGCGCCGTGCTGGCCTTCGACTTCGACGGCACGCTGGCGCCGATCCGACGCGATCCGGACCACGTGCATCTCTCCGCGCGCATGCGCGCCGCACTGACTCGACTCACGGCGCGCGCACCCTGCGTCGTGCTGTCCGGTCGCGCGCGCGTCGACCTCGAACTCCGCGTGCGTGGCCTCGGATTGGTCGCGCTCTCCGGCGACCACGGTCACGATCGCAAAGCGCCGTCGGTCCGCGAGCGCGCGACGCTCGACCGCTATGCCGAAGCACTGGTGCCGATCGTCACCGCGTTGCGCGGCACGCGCCTCGAGCGCAAACGCCACACGCTGGCCGTGCATTGGCGCACTGCGACGTCTCCCGCGCTCGCCCGGCGGCACATCCTGCGCGCGGTCCGGGCGTTGGCGCCGGCGCGCAGCGTGTTCGGCAAGTGCGTGGTCGAGCTGCACGCGGACGCCACGGATCACAAGGGCACGGCGCTCGAGCGGCTCTGTCGGTCGCTCCGTCGTACGCGTGCTCTGTACGTCGGCGACGACACCACCGACGAAGACGTCTTCACGCGACCAGGGCGCATCGACGTGCTGGGGATCCACGTCGGTCGCGGGCCGACGCGAGCAGCGCTGCGCCTCGATCGTCAGGCCGAGGTCGTCGAACTGATCGAGTTCCTGGGCGACGCGCTGGACGGCGTCGATCCACGGGAACTCAAATCTCCTCGATGCCCCACGCGCGCAGGAACTCCTCGCGGAACTCGCGCAGCCGTGCGAGCTTCACCGGACGCGCGCGATGCGGCAGCCGGAGTTCCAGATCGGCGCGCTCGAGGAACGCCGTAGGTCGATCCTCGCCGCCCATGTCCTTGCACAGCTTCACGGTCGCGATCGCGAGGTCCTTCGCGACCAGGCGCGCGAGCTCTTCGAGTTCGTCGTCCCCGATCGAATCGACCACCGCACCGCGCAACGAGTCGGGCGACGCGTTCATCGCCGCGGCCGCGAGGATGTCGGCGGCCGGCACGCGCTCGAGACCACGCTCGGTCGCGGCGAGGCACAAGCGATGCAGGCCGGCGAATCCTTGACGCTCGACGATGCGATGCGCGACGAGGTAGCCGACGCCGTACAGGCCACCGCTCGAATCGCCTGCGGCCTTCGCGAACACTTCGCTCGCCGACAATTGGAACGCGCGATTCAGGTTGATCGGCGTGACGTCACCGAGCGAGAGGCGGACTTCGGCGCGAATGCGATAGGCGTCGCCGCCACGCCATTGGCGGAACGACACGATCGCGCTGAGTCCGCCGGCGGTCGCCGCGGCTTCGACTAGGCGCTTCACATGTTGCTCGAGCCCGTGCTCGGGAACGACCGCCGCGGCGACGACGTCGCACAGCCCTTCCTCGAGCACACCCGGCAGCGTCGCCCACGTCGGCCCGGCCAGGACATGCACCAGCTCGTGCGCGAGATGCAACGCGACGCGCTCGTCGCCGGTGCGCACGTGGATGCGCGCTTCCTCGAAGTCCGCCATGCCGGCGATGTGGTCGGCGTAGGGCTCGCCCTCGAAGATCTCGAGCTGTCGCTGGACCCAGATCTCGATCGGTCGATCGAGCATGCCCGGCACGGCGGATCGGATCGTCGGCACCAGTTCCGCGGCGCGCGCCGCGACCTGCTGCGCTTCCGCGAGCGTCTCGGCTCGCACCGAACCGAACGGCGCCGTCACTGCGGCGACCGGCGCATTCGCTCGGCACGCCGACAGGACGAGAACCAGGCCCAAGAGGATGGCTGGACGGAGCACGGCGCCGTTATAGCCTGCACTCGGTCGACGCCCGCTGGCTCGCGAGCTGTGGAACACCGGAACTCCACGACTCGACGTCGGTCCAGCTCCCCACGCTGCGCCACCACGGAGTTCGTCATGTCGTTCGCCACGACTTGGTTCCGGTTCGTTTCGATCGTGTTCGTGACCGCCGGCGCCGTGCTCCACGACGCGGCGGTGGCGTCGACCGACCGCGGCTTCGAGGTCGCGGTCGACGCGCCGCCGTCGTCCCTCCCCACGCCGCGCGATGCGGTCGTCGTCGAAAGCGTCGTCCTTCGTGGCCTGCCCGAGGTGGCGGCACTGCGTTCGCCCGAGATCCGCTCGCTCGACGTCGAGTCGGACGCCGCGTTGCGCGCCAACGCGCGAGCGATCGACGTCATGCGTCCCGTGCTCTGCCCCGCGGGCGGAACGCTCGTGCACCACGCGTTGACGCCGGCGGCGCACATCGTCGGCGACGTCTACGTCCGGGTTCACGAGGACCGCGACCGCCTGTTCGTCGACGTCGACGTCGTACGTCCGCCGCACGAACTGGTCGCAGCCGCGGTGCTCGTCGAACGCGAGCGCTCGGGCATGGTCGGGCTCTCGAGCGCGACGCCGTGGTCGATCGACGGTCCGCTCCCCGGCGCGACGGCGTCGACTTGCGCCGTGTGGTTGCCCGCGCTCGGGGAACCCGACGAGTCCCGCATCGTGTTGATCCGCGCGCGTCGAGTCGCCGTCACGCTCGGCACCCACGTCGAAGACTGGAACACCGCGGAGTCCGACTGGCTCGGTGCGTGGCGCGAACGCGCGGGCGAGACGCGCGGCGCGACCACGACGGTCGTCGACTTCGCACTCGTGCCGATCCGCGATCTCGACGCGTTCGCGCCGCCGGCTTCCGCCGTGCTCGCTCGCGACCCCGCGTCGTTGCAGGTGTTCCGCGCCGCGGAAGGCGACGCTCGCGCATGGTCCGACGCGTTGCGCGCGATCGACAATCACGACGGCATGGTGTCGACGGTGGAGCTGTCGCAGCGCACTCTCGATGGCAATGCGCTCGGCGTCGCATCGTGGTGCTGGAACGAGGATGCGAGTTGGGACCTCGCGTTCGCACGCGCGCCGGATGGATCGATCCGGATCCACGTTTCGCAGACGCCCGTCGATGGCGGCGTCGAGCGCGCGGACCTCGCGTTCTCCACCGAGGATCGCGCCGGCATCGCATTCGTGTTCGCCGGTCATCCGACCGACTCGATCGATGCGGGTCGGCTCGTGCTCGCCGCGCGCGTGCGTGAAGTCGAGAGCCCCGCCGACGACGACGCGCGGTCGGCGTGGGAAACTCTGTGGGACATGAGCCCGTGAATCACGCGCGCGAGCGCGCCACGCCTCGTGTCGCGGTGCGGAAGCCGAACACGGCCGTGGCCGCGAGCAGGACCGGCGCGAACGCCTGGACGCTCGCGCTCCAATGGCCGGGATCGATCGCGAGCGGGAACGACAACGAGATTCCCATCGCGACGAACGACGCCACCGTGGCGAGCAATCCGTAGCGCACGAGCACGAACACATGCAGTCCGATCGTGGTGAGGAACAGCGCCTCGACCACGAGCCACGACAAAGGCGCGAGCGCGGGCAACGGCGGCATCCACACGATCGACCACACCACGACGCCGACGACCGCGACGAGCCACGTGCGCCGCAGGACGACGCGCAGCAGCACCAGCGTGAAGAACAACTTGAACGCCTCGCGCGCGAGGTCGACGCACAGCTCGAGCGAGACACCGATCGAGTGACCGACGCCGGACAGCGCTTCCTCGGCGCCGGGTCGCACGAACAACGGCGCCACGGTCGTCGACGAATGCTCGCGCGCGATCGTCGTGGCGACGCACAGCGCGAACGCGGCGAGGGCTCCCGCTCCCACACCGGCCAACAGATCGCGGCCGACGACGGGGTCCGCGAAACGCCCCGTCAGCATGCGCGTCCAACCGACGACGGTGTGCGGCCACGTCCGACGCACGAACGTCTCGATCGCGAAGTACTGCAGCGCGAGCAACGCGCCGACGGCGACTCCGTGCGTCATGCCGCGCACGGCGAGGCGAGCGATGCCCGCGAAGCCGCCGCCATGGTCGCCGAGGAACAGCGTGAACGCCACCACCGCCGCGAACGCCGCGGCGCCGACGCGCAGTGCTCCGCCGATGTCGCCGCGCTTGCGGCGCATCGTGCAGCGAGATCGCGAGCGCGAGTCCGATCAGCGCGAGTTGCGCGACGCCCTTCCACGGCGCGTGTTCCGGTGGCGACGGTGATGGTTCGAGCGCGGGACGAGCACGGAACCAGACCGGTCGACCTCCGAGCGTGGCGATCGTCACGTGCCACGATTCGCCGGCGTCGTCGCCGGTGAATGCACGCACGGTGTCGGCGAAGACCGGCGGCGGCGAACGGTCCGTCGCCGGCGCGAACGCGGCTCGATCGAGCGCGGCGGCTCGCCAGAGCGTCGCATCGGCATCGGTCGTCTCGCGCAAGAGCGGCGCGACGTGCGCGGCGACGATCCACTCGCGTAAATGTCCGTGGACGTCGAGTCGCGTGGCGATCCCGCCGGTCGTCTCCAACGGCGGATCGGAGAAGCTCGCGCGCGCCTTGACGTCCGACGGCTCGAGCACGCGACCCGCGTCCGCTCGACGATGGAAGAACTCGAGCACGCGTTCGGGCCGCGTCTGCTCGACGTCCGCGGTGAATCCCGACGCTTCGTCCCCATCGACCAGCGCGTCGACGTCGGCGCCGAGCGCGCGCATCAGCTCGCGCGATCGATCGACGAGAACGTCTTCGGGCAGCGGCGCGACGAAGCGGTCGACGAGACGAACTCCGGGCGCGATCCAGACGATCCCGCACACGCCGACCACGAGCGCGAGGACGAACGCCGCAGCGACTCGCGGAGGGATCGCACCGCGCGCGCCGGCCGCCGCGATCATCGCCGGCGACGGCGTGTCGCCCGCGGCGAGCGCGAGCGCTAGCGGATCGTGCCCCGGCAACGCCGCGAGGACGTCCATCGCGGATTCGGGTCGTCGCACCGGATCCGGCTCGAGGCACGCAAGGATCGCGCGCTCGACGTCGCGGTCGAGGTCGCGCACGTAGTCGGACGGCGGACGAGGGGCTCGCGACCGTGCGTCGACGAGTTCGGTCATCGACGTGCCTTCGAACACGCGACGGCCCGTGAAGACCTCGTGGAGCACGAGGCCGAGGCTGTAGAGGTCGCTCTTCACCGACGGTGCGGCTCCGCCGAGCACTTCGGGCGCGAGGTACGCGGGTGTGCCGAGCACGGTCGTGCCGTCGACGCTGCGATCGCGCTCGATCGCGATGCCGAAGTCGGTGATGCGGACGTCGCCGTCGCCGTCGACCATGATGTTCTGCGGCTTCAGGTCGCGATGCAGCACGCCGTGCTCGTGCGCCGCGAACAGACCGAGACACAACTGCCGCGCGATCTGCAGCGCCTTGTCCGCGGGCATGCGGCCGATGCGGCGCAACAGCGACTTCAGGTCCTCACCGTCGATGTACTCCATCGACAGGAACGGCACGCCTCCGACTTCACCGACGTCGTGGACGCGACAGACGTTCGGGTGCGTCACACGCCGCGCGAGGCGCGTCTCGGTCAACAGTTGGTCGACGAAGCGCGCGTCAGCGAGCAGCGCGCCGTCCATGAACTTCAATGCCACCGGAACCGCGAGTCGCAGGTCGTCGCAGAGGTAGACGCTGCCCATGCCGCCTTTGCCGAGCTTGCGCACGACGCGGTAGCGGTCGAGAACGGTCGTGCCGGGTTCGAACGGTGTGAAGTCGGTCCCCATGTGGCCGAGCACGGTAGCAGCCCTCGCAGCGGCGTTCCTTGCGGTCCGTCCGAGGTTCGCGCGCGGAGGCCCATCGGATCCCGATTTTCTTCCACGGATTCGTCGGCGCCTTCCTCTCGCGATCGGGATGACCCCAACCCCTCCAAGGAATCTGCCATGAAGCCCTTCCTCCTCCCGGCGTTCATCGCCGCCGTTCTTCTCGGCTCCGAGCCGGCCGCGTGGTCCCAGTGCTCGTCGCAGTCGGAGCCCCCGCCGCTGCCGAGCGTCGTGCCGCAACAATTCGGTCACTCGGTCGCCATCGACGGCAACCGCATGGCGATCGCGTCGATGTCGTTCGAGTCGGTCGGCCGCGTGTTCGTGTACGAGCGCGACGCGCAAGGTTGGCAGTGGACGGCGACGCTTTCCGCCGACGTGCCGAATGGGCTGCTCGGGTTCGAGGTCGCGATCGAGGGCGACCGCATCGCCGCCGCGCGCAACGACGACAGCGTGGTCATGTTCGCTCGCGATCCGGTGACGAACACGTGGACGCAATCGTTCGTCATCGTGCCCGGCGTCGCGGATCCCACGTTCGGATACGAAATGGACTTCGTCGACGGCAGGCTCGTGATCGGCTCGTTCTATGGAGACGCCAACCTGCAGCACTACGGCAAGGTCTACGTGTACGCCGAGTCGCCGGCGGGTTGGTCCCTGGTCCAGGAGATCGTTCCGAACGACTCGAAGCTCGGTCAGAACTTCGGCTACTCGGTCGAGGCGGACGGCAACCTGCTTCTGGTCGGTTCGGGCGAGGCGATCAACACGTCTTGGCCGGGTGCCGTCTACGTGTTCGAGCTCGGCGCGAATGGCTACGTCCAGACGCAGAAGCTCGGCTCACCGACGTGGGCACCGGACGGCGAGTTCGGTCGCGACCTGCGGATCGCAAACGGTCGCGCAGTCGTCACGGCGGCGAACGAAGACGGCTTGCATGGTCTCGTCCACGTCTACGACGTGACGCCGAACGGACTGATGTTGCAGACGACACTGACGGGTTCGGACGATCCGAACGCCTGGGGGTTCGGCGGAGAGATCGAAGTCGTCGGCGGCCGCATCATCGCGCTGGAGCGTGGCGCAAACGGCTTCGTACCGGGGATCGCCGTCTACGAGGAAGTCGGGGGAACCTGGAACTGCACCGATCGACTGTTCGAATCGGGCCCGAACCACGAGTACTTCGGGTTCGCGATGGCCGCGGTCGGCGACGAGTTGATCGTCACCAACATCGTGCAGATCCAGCAGTCGCAGGACTACCAAGGCAAGTTCGTGGTGTTCCGCTTCGACGACCGTCCGTTCGGCAATGGGTGCGCGGGCGAGTTCGGTGTCGTACCGCGACTCGACCTCGTCGGCTGCGCGATCGGGGGCGAGAAGATGGGATTCGAGATCGAGAACGGCTTCGGCGGCGGCATCGCGTTCGCCGCGCTGGGTACGCAGAAGGCGAGCGTGCCGATGGGCGCCGGTTGCTCGCTGCTGATCTGGCCGATCCTGCCTGCGCTCGTCGGGCCGCTCCCGCTGAACGGCGCCGGGCTCGGCAGTGGTTGGTGCAATCTCGGATTCGTCGTGCCGGATCCCGTCCCGAGCGGCACGTACCTCGTCCAAGCGCTGTGTTCGGATCCGACGTCGCCGCTCGGCTTCACGAGCACGAACGGCGTCGAGCTCGTCGTGCCGTGATCGAACTGAGGCGTCGCCGCCACGCGCGGCGACGCCTCGTCGTGTTCGTTCAAGGTTGGGCGTCGGCTCGGAGCTTGCGAACGAACGGGGATGGACCCTCGCTGACCGTCGACTCGAACGTCGGTTTGAAGCCGCCGAAGAACGACAGGCCATGCAAGTCATATGCTGACCCACGGACGCTCGGCGTGTCCGCGATCTCGGGAACGGTCTCGCTGACCAACTCCATGACCTGCATCTGCGTCGCCCACACCCAACCGTCGGTGTTCACACCGCTGAGCATGCCGGAGCACGGCGTCACACCGTCGTTCGGACAGACCGCGTCGACTTGGTTCCAGTTGAGCCCGGTCGTACCGGTCATCTGTCGCCATTGGCGACCTTGAGCGTCGACGTACGCGACCTGCGCGACGGCCGCGCGGTTCGCGATCGCGAGTGCAGCGAGCAGGACCGACGAGGCGAGGATGGCGAAGCGCGCGTTCGAGTACTTCAAGCGGATCTCCTGGGGGATGTCGGTGCCGAGAGCATGGTTCGTCGTTGCGGTCGTCGTCGAGCCGGTCAGGGAGTCGTCGCGGACAGCCCCCGCGTCGCGGACGTGCCGAACGGCGCGGCGGCATCGGGGACCCACACCTGGAAGTGCAGCGCGATGCCCGATGGGATCCCGCTCGGCCAAGTGGCGCCGAGCGTCCATCGACCGAGCGCGCCGGTATCGAATCCGACCAACACGATGTTGGGCGCGGCGAGCAGGGTACCGCCGAGCAAGGGCGATTGCGCTGCGCTCGTGCCGATCACGATCGCGCTCAGCGCATTCGGCGCCGCGTTCCCGAGCACGAGCTCCATCGCCGAATTGGGCTGCAGGGTTCCCTCTCCATCGAGGATCGGGACTCCCTTCGTTCCGGCCAGCCCGTTGCCGTAGGCCTGCCAGGCCTTCGACGCGCCGGTCGAATACGTATGGCACGCGATTCGATAGGAGCCGAAGCCGACGTCGCGCAGGTCCGAAACGGCGACCAGCGCGCGGCCGGCGCCGGCGAGAGCCACGGCCGTGTTGCCTTCGCCGGACGGGTCGTCGTGGATCGCGATCCCGGTGGGGTCGAGCACGGCTCCGTTGGTCCCGAGGCGCGCGGCGTACACGTCGCTGATCCCCGGCTCGTAGTCGAGGAAGTCGCGATGGTCCGCCCAGTGCACGAGGTACTCGTCGTCGAGCGCGAGACCCACCGGACGCAGCTGGGCCTGATGCGCGTCGTTGACGACGATGCCCGCCAGCGGATCGGCGGAGACTCCGTTCGCGTCGAAGCGGCGCATGCGAACGGACGCCAGGTAGAACAGCGACGAGTTGTATTGAAAGGTCAACACGGCCTCGTCCTGTGCCGCGTTCCTCGACAAGCTGAACCAAGTCCCCGACGCATTGGTGTCCGCCGCGACGAACGACGGCGTCGCCGTCCCATCGGCGAGCACGAACAGCCCGGCCACGTTGCCCCACATCACGAGCCAGCGATCGTTCATCGCGACGACGTCGACGTTGCCGGCACCGAACTTCAGGACCACCGGGCCGGCGTCGACGAAGGCGCCGCTCGCTCCGGAGCGCCGGCGGTATCGAATCACCGAGTTCGACTGCAGCACCTGATGGTGGTACTGCGCCACCACGATGAACGTGTCCCCGATCGCGTCGATCGCGGGAATCGAACCTTCCATCACCACGACCGGCGCCGGATCGAGCAGCGTGCCATCGGCGAGTACGCGCTTGCACTCGATCAGTCGTGGAGGGCCGGATGCAAGAGTCGATTGGATGTGCTGCCACGCCACCAAGAACTCGTTGCCGTTGAATCCGACCTCGGGGAACGAGATCGATCGGTCGCTCGAATGCACGGCGAACGGCGCGCCCAGCGATTGGCCGTACGCGTCGACGTGGTGGGCCATGATGGTCGTCGTTCCGGCGACGAGGCTCTCGTAGACCACGAGGAAGCCGTGCTGCGCATCTCCCGCGATCTGCGTGCGGATCTGCGCCGGAGTCGAAACGCTGATCGGCGTGATCGGCCCCGGAATGCCGACCTGCGAGATCGTCGCGCCGAACACGTCGTCGTGATCACCGCCGAACGAGTTGATGGTCTGCTGCCGATCGGTCCAGACGATCTGTGTCCGTCCGGCGCCGCTGCCGACGGCGACGTTCACGAGCGAGCGAGGCGAAACGTGGAACGACTGACCATCGAACAGCACTTGGCCGGCGGCGTCGCATTTCGCCACGTACATCGCGGGATTGCCGTCGAACGCGATGGTCCAGTTGACGCCATCCCAGCCGACGCCGGTCTCGCCGTTGGCGCCTCCGGCACTGGGGCCCAGATCGAGTCCACCGGGCACGGCGACCGCGCCGTTCGTCCCCACGAGCGTTCCGCGCGCGAACGAACCCGACAACCAGGACACGAAGAAGTCGACGCCGTTCCCGGCCACCGCGGGTTGCCGCCCGAATCCGGAATCGATCGTGAACACCGACCCGACCGCGGCTCCGGTCACGTCGAACAGCCGCCCGCGCACCTGTCCGCCGTAGTTGAGTGCGTAGACCATCAAGTAGCGATTCCCGGACGCCGCGAGCTCGACCTGGGTCGGGACCTGTCCGCTGGCGCCGTTCACGAGGATCTGCGAGCTCGACACGACGCCCGTGGCGCTCACGACGGCGCCGCGGATCGCGGTGACGCTGACGTTCAGGTCGGTCCAGCTCACGAGCCAGTCGCTACCTTGCGACGCCACGGCCGGGAACATCTCATCGTAGTTGTCGTCGTCGTCGATCTTGATCGGCGTGGTGTCGAGCACGACGCCGCTCGGCGACACGCGCACTCCATAGATCCCGGCGGAGTAGAAGAACTGTGTCGGCTTCGTGTTCTTGAACACGACGAGGTAGTTCGTGCCGTTCCAAGCCACGCGCGGATCGAGTTGATCCCAAGAGTCGCCGTTCACGACGAAGGGCGCGGGAGTCGTGGGCTGGCCGTTCGCGTCGAGGATCACACCGCAGATGTCGAAGTTGCCGGGGACGGCCGAACCCGATGCCTGCCCACCGAACACGGTGTCGACGAGGCTCGAGCGGTCGTCCTCCCAAACCACGAGCGAAGTTCCCGGGCCGAACGCGATGGCGGGCTCATCCTGGTTGCCCGCGGAGGGCAGCACGAGGTCGTCCCCCGGCAACGCCTGCGGAGCACTGAACTGAGGCGTGGCGCGCGCGACGCCGAGACCCAACGAAGCAACCACGATCGCGGCCAACCCAAGTCGAAGCATTGCCGAGGCTCCCTGTCGATTCGAACGACGAGTCCGAGGGTCCATGCGCAAAAGCACGCGCCAGGCCCTTCAGTTTCTCGAACCGAGTTCAGCGAAGTCCTTCGCGCGTCGCCCCCAGCGCGGTCCTGCCGACCCGCCCCACCTAAACCAAGTCCACCAAACGACGTAGCCCGCGTGACATAGCCGCCGGCAATCGCACGCGGGTACCCCAACGCGATTGCCGGCGGCAATCGCGTTGGGGCTACCCGTTGGTGGCCCAAGGACTTACGCGATCACGTCCAGGCGGTGGACGGCTCGTCGCTGGCTCACTCCCGCCCCCACCGAACGCCGTCACCGTTCCATCGGTTTCAAGCCGCCCGCTCGTTCAGAACCACTCCGGCGCCCGCTAGAGTCCGCCGTTCACTCCGCGTCGAAATGAACGACCTGACCCTTGTAAGGCGGCCACTCCGCATGACCCTCCCCCTGAGCACGCGCATCCTTCGCATGGGCGACTCCGCGACGCTGAAGCTCGCGAAGCGATCGCAGGAATTGCGCGAGCAGGGCAAGGACGTGCTCTCGTTCGGGCTCGGCGAGCCGGACTTCGACACCCCGGCCGGTGCGCGCGACGCCGCCAAGGCTGCGATCGACCGCGGCGAGACCCACTACACGGCGAACGAAGGCATCCTGCCCCTGCGCCAGGCGGTGGCTCGCACGCTGCACGACGAGATCGGGCTCGACTACGACCCGAAGAAGCAGATCCTGATCACGAACGGTTCGAAGCAGGCGATCGCGCAGGCCTTGCTCTCGATCGTGAACGTCGGCGACGACGTCATCATCCCGTCGCCGTACTGGGTCACGTACCCCGAGCTCGTCAAGTTCGCCGGCGGCAACCCCGTCTACGTCCCGTGTCCCGCGGATCAACGCTTCCACCTCGACGCCAAAGCGCTCGAGGCCGCCTGCACCGACCGCACGCGCGTCCTGCTGCTGAACTCGCCGAACAACCCGAGCGGCGCCGTGCTGTCGCAGGACGAACTCGCGGCGATCGCCGACGTCGTCGTGCGTCACAAGCTCGTCGTCGTCAGCGACGAGATCTACGGCTGCCTCGTCTACGGCGGTCGCAAGCACCACTCGCCCGCGGCCTCGCTGCCCGCGATGCGCGAGCGCACGATCGTGTGCTCGGGCGTGTCGAAGGCCTACGCGATGACGGGCTGGCGCATCGGCTACGCCGCCGGCCCGGCCGAGGTCATCGCGGCGATGAACCGCCTCCAAGGTCACCTCACGTCGAATCCGTGCTCCATCGCGCAGCACGCGGCCGTCGCGGCCTTCAACGAATGCCGCGGCGCCGTGCCGCCGATGCGCGACGAGTTCGACAAGCGCCGCCGCCTCGTCGTCGGTCATCTGTCGAAGCTGCCGGGCGTCCGCCTGCCGGAGCCCGAAGGCGCGTTCTACGCATTCGCCGACGTCGGCCGCTTGTTCGGCAAGACCACGAGCAAGGGCGTCGTCGTCTCGGATTCGACGACGTTCTGCGAAGCGATGCTCGACGAAGTCCTGGTCTCCGTGGTCCCCGGCGCCGCGTTCGGCGACGACACATGTTTCCGCCTGTCGTACGCGGCCTCGCAGAAGACCCTGGAAGAAGGCTGCGCGCGCATCGCGAAGTTCATCGGCGGCCTGAAGTGACGCACGCGGACATGACCATCGCATGACGAGACGTCGTGCCGGCCGCGGCCGATGCGCGACCTTTGTGTCGGAACTAGGAAGCACGCGCTCATGAACTCGACCGCTCGCAACATCCTGTCGACGTTCGTCGTGCCCGCGCTGGTCTCGACCTGCGCGGCGTTCGTGTTCTTCCACGTCATGGTGCGTGATCGCGAGCGCCGCGCCGAAGATCGCATCGAATGGCTGCTGCAAGCGGCCGACCTCATCGAGGAGCGCTACTTCCAGGACGTACCGCGCGACCAGCTCGTGTTCGACGCGCTGCGCGGGATGGCGGCGCGCGATCGCTACTCCGAGTTCGTCGATCCCGAGGAGTACGCGCGCTTCCGCGAGGAGAACGAGGGCCAGTACGTCGGCATCGGCTTCGTCTTGCATCCCGAGGGTGCGCCGGTGACGGTCCTGTACGCGTTCCCCGGCTCCCCGGCGGCCGAAGCCGGCCTGCTGCCCGGTGACCGCATTACGGCGGTCGATGGCGAACCCGTCGGCACGCAGACCAACGATCAAGTCACGTCGAAGATCAAGCTGAAGAACGGCGACGGCGTGCCGGTCACGCTCGAGATCCAGCCCTACGTCGCTCCTGGCGAGGAGCCGCCGCCGCGCCGAACGGTCACGGTGAAGCGCGCGCAGATCGAACGACCGTCGGTCGTCGCCGCACGCTTGCTCGACGCGGCCAACGGACTCGCGTACGTGCGACTCGATCAGTTCCAGCAGAGTTCGCCGCAAGACCTCGAGGCCGAACTCGTGAAGCTCGTGAGCGGCGGCATGAAGCGCCTCGTGCTCGACCTGCGCGGGAATCGCGGCGGCCTGCTCGACCAAGCCGTCGAGATCGCGAGCTTGTTCCTCACCGAAGGCGTGGTCGCGTTCACGCGCGGCCGCTCGCCGGACGCGAATCGCGTCTACGGCGTGACGCCCGGCGCCGGACGCTTCAAGGACTTGCCGCTCGTCGTGCTCGTCGACGGCGGCTCGGCCAGCGCATCGGAGATCGTCGCGGGAGCGCTGCAAGACCACCATCGCGCCGTGCTCGTCGGCACGCGCACGTACGGCAAGGGCATGGTCCAGACGATCATCGAGCAGAGCTACCTCATCGACGGCCACCGCGAGAGCGCGCTGCTGAAGATCACGACCGGTGAGTACCTGACGCCGGCGGGTCGACAGCTCGAGAAGAGCGTCGGTCGCCAGGACCGTCGGCGCGGTGGGATCGTGCCCGACGTCGTGCTCGGCCGCGGGACGAAGGACGATGAGAACGCGTACGACGCGTGGCTGCGAGACTCCGAGATCCCCGCCGAGGATTGGCCACTCATCGAGCAACGCCTCGGCCGCAAGCCGCGGACGTTCGACGACCCTCAACTGCGCGCCGCGATCGACTTGTCGATGGGCAAGAAGTTCGTCGGAACGATCGGCTGACCGTGCGCATCCTCGGCATCGAAACCTCGTGCGACGAGACCGCGGCCGCCGTCGTCGAAGACGGCCACACCGTGCTGTCCGACGTCGTGGTGTCGCAGATCGACATCCACAAGCGCTTCGGCGGCACCGTGCCGGAGATCGCGAGCCGCTCGCACCTCGAGACGCTGTTACCCGTGATCGAGGAAGCGCTGGAGCGCGCCTCGCTGCGCTTTGCCGACGTCGACGCGATCGCCGTCACGCATCAACCCGGCCTGATCGGCGCGTTGCTCGTCGGTGTCGCGGCGGCGAAGACGCTCGCGCTCGCGCTCGATCTCCCGTTGATCGGCATCCATCACATCGCCGCGCACATCTACGCGTCGTGGATGCAATCGCCGACGCGCCCGGAAGCGCCGTTCGTGTCGTTGGTCGTCTCCGGCGGGCACACCACGTTGTTCCGCATGGACGATCCGTTCACGGCGGTCGAGATCGGCTCGACGATCGACGACGCCGTCGGTGAAGCGTTCGACAAGGTCGCCACCGTGCTGAAGCTCGGCTATCCCGGCGGCCCGATCGTCGACACGATGGCCAAGGGCGGCGATCCGAAGCGCTTCCCGTTCAAGTCGCCGCTGCTGAAGAAGGACGGGCTCGACTTCACGCTGTCGGGCATCAAGACCGCGGTGCTCTACCTCGTGAACGGCATGAACGTGCGCAAGGAAGCACTGCCGTTGACCGAAGCCAACGTGAAGGACGTCTGCGCGTCGTTCCAGCACCAGGTCGTCGAAGCGTTGGTGCGCGGCACGATGAACGCCGTGGCGACGTGCGGCGCGAGCGCGGTCGTCGTCGGCGGCGGTTGCGCCGCGAACTCGCAGCTCCGCGAGCGCTTCACGCAGGAATGCGAGCGGCGCGGGCTCGGCTTGCATCTGCCGTCGCGACGCCTGTCGACCGACAACGCCGTGATGGTCGCCGGCCTCGCGTTCCACAAGTTCCATCGCCAAGGCGCGGACGATCTGGCCCTCGACGCGGTGGCCTCGTGAACGAGCGCGCGCTGAAGGACCTGCTCGCTGCCGTGAAGAACGGCACGACCTCGATCGACGCGGCCGCCGCGGCGCTGTCGCAATCGCCGGTCGCGGATCTCGGCTTCGCGCGACTCGACCACCATCGCGAACTTCGCTGCGGCTTCGCCGAGGTCGTGTTCTGCCAAGGCAAGGAAGCCGAGCACGTCGGCGCCATCGCCGCGAACCTCGCGCAGCGCTCCGACCGCGTGCTGCTGACGCGCGCGAGCGCCGAGCAGTTCGCTGCCGTCGAACGCACCGTCCCCCACGCGCGCTACCACGCGACGGCGCGCGTGATCACGATCGAGCGCGTCGACGCGCCGACCGCGGAGCCGGTCGGCTTGGTCGCCGTGCTCACGGCCGGCACCGCGGACATCCCGGTCGCCGAAGAAGCCGCGCTGACCGCGCGACAAATGGGAGCTCGCGTCGAGACGCGGTTCGACGTCGGCGTCGCCGGGATCCACCGCTTGTTCGCGCAGCGCGACCTGCTGCGCGAAGCCCGCGTGCTGGTCGTCGTGGCCGGCATGGAGGGCGCGCTCGCCAGCGTCGTCGGCGGCTTGGTCGCCCGACCCGTCGTCGCGGTGCCGACGAGCATCGGCTACGGCGCGTCGTTCCAAGGACTTGCGGCGTTGCTGTCGATGTTGAACGCGTGCGCTCCGAACGTCGCGGTCGTCAATATCGACAACGGCTTCGGCGCGGGCTACCTTGCCGCGTTGATCAATGGTGACGAACCGGTGGGTGACGAGGCGGCGGCGCCGCGACAGGGCACCTGACCGACGACGCCTGCGAGTGACGATCCGTAACCCCTCATCGAGGTCGAGAGCATGACGGAGCGCGGCGTAGCCCTGCTCGTGTTCGAGGATGGGACCGTGTACCGCGGCAAGAGCTTCGGTGCGCAGGGCGAGACGTTCGGCGAGGTCGTCTTCAACACCGCCATGACGGGGTACCAGGAGATCCTGACCGACCCGTCGTACCGCGGTCAGATCGTGATGATGACGTACCCGCTGATCGGCAACTACGGCGTCAACCCGATCGACGTCGAGTCGAAGCAGCTCTACGCCAACGGCTTCGTCGTGCGCGAACTGTCGACGATCCGTTCGAACCACCGCTCGACGATGGACCTGCACGACTGGCTCGCACAGAACGGCGTGGTCGGCATCGAAGACGTCGACACGCGCGCCATCGTGCGCAAGCTGCGCGTCCAAGGAACGCTGCGCGCCGTGATCTCGTCGCGCGATCTCGACGTCGAGTCGTTGATCAAGAAAGTCCAGGCTTCGCCGAAGATCGTCGGCGCCGACATCGCCAAGGACGTGACGCGCACGACCACGGATCGCTGGACCGAGCCCTACACGGCCGACTTCCGCTTCGAGACCATGCGGGCGCAGGAGCCGCGCTACAAGGTCGTCGCGTACGACTTCGGCATCAAGCAGAACATCACGCGTTCGCTGGTCGTGTCCGGGTTCGACGTCACGGTCGTGCCGGCGCAGACGTCGGCGAAGGACGTGATCGCGATGCAGCCCGACGGCGTGTTCCTGTCGAACGGCCCCGGCGATCCCGAGCCGTGCGAGTACGCGATCGAGGCCGTGCGGCGCTTCCTCGGCGAACGCGTGCCGTTCTTCGGCATCTGCCTCGGGCACCAGATCACGGGGCTCGCGCTCGGCGCCCGGACCTACAAAATGAAGTTCGGCCACCACGGCGCGAACCATCCGGTCATCGACCTGACCACGCGCAAGACCGAGATCACGTCGCAGAACCACTCGTTCGCGGTCGATCCGGCGTCGCTCGACTCCAAGCGCGCGCGCGTCTCGCACGAGAGCCTCTACGACGGGACGTGCGAAGGCATCGAAGTCCTCGACGCTCCGGCGTTCTCGGTCCAATACCACCCTGAGGCCGCGCCCGGTCCGCACGACGCGATGTACTTGTTCGAGCGCTTCCGCGCGTTGATCGCGAAGCACAAAGCGTCCGACGCAGCTCCGTCGACCGTTCGAACCTGATGCGTCGGCCGCTCGCTCGCCCGATCGTCTGGATCGTTCTCGCCACGCTGTCCGTCGCGGGCTTCGCGATCTCGTCGGCGCAAGACGAGACGCCCGAGGCTCTGTCGGGCCCCGTCTGGGGTCGCGCGGGGCGCAGGCCCACCGCGTCGAACGAGGTGTTCGCGACCGCCGATGGCTGCGCGCAATGCCACGCGGCGTCGCCCGGCGCACGCGCGTTGACGACGCAGCTCGGCGACGACGCGTCGCCGCACGGACTGTGGGCGGCGACACCGATGGCGAATGCGTTCCGCGATCCGTACTTCCACGCGCAACTCGCGCGCGAGTGCGAGACGAATCCGGCCGACACCGCGCAGATCGAGTCGCTCTGCTTCCGTTGTCACGCACCGATGGCGAGTCACTTCGCGCGGTTGAAGGGCGAGCCGCTGCCGCCAAAGGCCGAGCTCGCCAAGGACCCGCTGGCGCAGGACGGCGTCAGTTGCACGGTCTGCCACCAGGCGCAGCCGTCGAACTTCGGTGATCCCGCGTCGTTCTCGGGCAACCTCGTGATCGAGCCCGGCCGCACGATCTTCGGCCCATTCGCCGAGCCGGGCGGGCAACCGATGCTCATGCACACGGCGTACACGCCGACGCATGGAGCGCACATCTCGGACTCGGCGCTGTGCGGCTCGTGCCACACGCTGGTCACGCACACGGGAGCCGATGGCAGCCCGTTCTTCGAGCAGGCCGTGTATCCCGAGTGGCTGAACAGCGACTTCGGGCGCTCGGGCACGAAGGAAGATTCGTGCGTCGGCTGCCACATGGCGAACATGGGGCGCATGAAGATCGCGCGCAACCCGGCCGGCTCGGACTTCAACATCGCCGTGCGCGACGACGTGCGTGGCCACGCGATGGTCGGCGGCAATGCGTACTTGCTCGAGCTGTACAAAGAGCACGCCGCCGACCTCGGCGTGACCGCGTCACCCGAAGCGCTCGACCGCCTGATCCGCGCGACGCGCGCACAGCTCGCGCACTCGACGGCGACGCTGACCATCGAGAACGAACGCTTCGAGGGCGACGCGCTCGCGTTCGACATCCACGTCGAGAACCTGACCGGACACAAGTTCCCGGCCGGCTACCCGTCACGCCGCGCGTGGCTGAACATCCAGGTCCAGCAAGCGCGCAAACCCGTGTTCGAGAGCGGCGGCTTCGATCCGGCGACCGGTCGCTTGAAGGGCATCGCACAAGAACTCGGCCTGCCGCATCGTGACGTCGTCGATGGCGCCGACGACGTCGTGATCTACGAAATGATCGCGGCCGACCTGAACGGCCAGCCGACCACGTCGCTGCTCGCCATGGCCTCGCGAGCCAAGGACACGCGCCTGCTGCCGAAGGGCTGGCGCGCCGATGGCCCCTACGCCGACCAAACCAAGCCCGTCGGCACAGAAGGCGACACCGACTTCCAAGCCGGCGGCGACGTCGTGCACGTCCGAGTGCCGAAGATCGACCGCCAAGCCGGCACGCCGCTGATCATCGTGCGCCTCTACTATCAAACGATCCCACCGGCCTGGGCCGACGGTTTGCGTACGTCGAAAACGCCGGAAGCAGCCACGTTCCTCGGGATGTACGACGCGAAGCCGGCGGTACCGGAGACGGTGGCGTTGACGGCGAAGTCGGTGGAGTAGGGCGGGGGGCTCACTGCACTACCGCTATGTCCGGCGGTGTTCGCCGGTCAAGCAGGAGCTCAACCGTCGGCCATCGCTCCAGTGCCGTCACGATGCTCGCGCTTCCTCAAGCCCCCTCACCCCATCGCAACCCGCGTCCCCTTCGTCACGACCTCATCGTCCAACGGATGCCCCTCGAGTCGCAGTAACCGCGCCTTCAACTCGAGTCCTCCGCCGTAGCCCGTCAGCCTGCCTCCCGCGCCGACGACTCGGTGGCACGGCACGATGATCGGTAGCGGGTTGCGGCCGTTCGCGGCGCCGACCGCTCGGAATGCGTTCGGGACCGAGCACGCTTGCGCGAGGTTCGCATACGTGCGGACTTCGCCGAACGGAATGCCGAGCACGTACCTCCATACGCTGAGGTCGAACGCGGTGCCGCTCGGGTCGAGGGGGAGGTCGAAGCCGCGGCGCGTTCCCGCGAAGTACTCGCGCAGTTGGTCCTTCACGCGCGTCACGCGGACATCCGCGTCGTCCCGCTGCGCGTCGACGGCGCACGGTGGTTTGCGCGGCAGCACGATGCGCTCGAGCCCGCGCGGCCCGACGAGCACGCACAGCGGACCGAACGGGGCGAGCATCTCGCCCCACACCGGGGGCTCGCTCGGCCACGGTGTTCCTCGCTTCGCTTCGACGAATGGGGTCTTCAGCATGGCGCATCCTCCCGCCGGCGCGATGACGGTGGCCGGGCGCGCCGAGGACGACGCGCGTTCGTCGGAGTTACCGCGCGTTCGATGCCCGTGAGCGAGGATCCCTCGGATCGACGCTCGTCTCCATGGAACCGATTTCCTTTGGCGAGGACGGCGCGCACAATGCGCCGCCCCATTCGCTCGACCGCGAGGCCTCATGTTGGCGACCCTTGGCAGCCGTGGATTCCTGACCGCGTGCGCGTTGTTCGCTTTGCTCTCGGTCGCCGTCGGCGAAGAGGGCCCGAAGGCGCAACTAAAGCGTGCCGAGGAACTCCTGCGTGGCCCCGGCGAAGCCGTCGTGCGCTCCGGCGCGCAGTTGTGCCTGAAGCTGAACAGCGTGGCCGCGATGGAACTCCTGCTCGATTCGCTGCGCGCCCCGCAGCCGCATTACCGCGACATCGTGTGGGAGACGCTGCCCGACTTCACCGATCCGTACGCGCGCAGGCGCGTCGAGCAGGAACTCAAGTCGAACAAGAAGAACGATCGCGTCCGCCAATGGTGCGCGCAAGCCCTCGGTCGCTTCGGTGACCCCACGTTCGGGCCGACGCTCGAGCGCGCCCTCTCGGACAGCGAGGACTTCGTGCGCACGGCCGCCGCGCATTCCCTCGGCGTCCTCAAGTACGCGAAGGCCAGCGCGAAGCTACTGACGATGGCGAACGCGGCGAATCCGTTCGAGCGTGCGTATGCGGCCGAGGCGCTCGCGCGCATCGATCCTGTTGCAGCGTGGACGACGTTCGAGGCGGCGTTGGCCGACGGCGACGGCGGAGTGCGCTGCTTCGTCCTCGGCTGCGTGCCCGAGCTCTACCCCGAGCGCAACGAGGCGCTCGGCCGCCGCTTCCTCACCGATGCGGATTGGCGTGCGCGCATGCAGGCGGTCGACAACTTGTGCGCGGCGAAGACGAAGACGGCCATCGACGCGTTGATCGAAGCGACGGCCGACGGCCGGCCGATCGTCGGAACGCGAGCCACGCACTACCTCCAAGGCATCAGCGGCACCAAGTTCACGCTGAAGCCCCAATGGGAGGAGTGGTGGCGCGTGAACCGCGAGTCGTTCGCCTTCCCGGAGGGCGACGCTCCGCGTCAGGCGCTCGAGGGCAGCTCGCGAGCGACGTACAACGGCATGCTCGTCGTCAGCGATCACGTCGCCTTCGTCATCGACCGCTCCGGCGACATGGCCGGCAAGAGCGCCGACGGCAAACCGAAGCACGAGCGAGCGAAGGCCGAGCTCGACGCGACGCTCTCGCGCCTGCTGGGCCAGCCGTTCACGTTCAACGCGTTCACGTACGGAGGTCAGTTCCGCGAGTTCGAGAAGGAACCGGTCCTGCTCGACAAGAAGGTCCACAAGAAGGTCCTCGAGTTCGTCGAGGCCGTGCCGATGAACGGCGCGAAGGACATCTGGGGAGTCTTGGAAACCGTCCTGTCCGATCCCGAGCTCGACACGGTGTACCTGCTCTCGTCCGGTGAACCCGAAGTCGGCTTGTACGTTCACTGGAACCGCGTCACCGAGCACCTGCGCGAGTTGAACCGCTTCCACAAGGTCACGATCCACTGCGTCGCGTACACCAACTCGGATTGGTATCGAGAGCAGTTGGAGAATATTGCGAAGTGCACGGGCGGGGAGTTCAAGGCGAGTCCTTGAAGTGGGCGTGGGAGTGAGCGGGACCGAACGGGAATGGCGCGCCCCAGGGACTGCGCGGGATTGAGCGGGACTTCACGGGACTGAGCGCGGGACTGAACGGGATTGCACGGGGGCGCTTCGCTTTTCGTACCGCGAGCGGAGCTCGCGCCTGGTGAATACTTGGCACCCGGACAAGGTTGGCGCCGGGGGACACATCGGGGACAGACGCGCCTCCGTCCCCGTCATGGCCGTCGAGCTCGGGTGGGGACAGTCCCCTCATCTGCTCTGTCCCCACTCCTTCAATCGCCACCGCGGAGCGCGAAGCGCGACCCGAAGTTCTCCCTCGGGTTCAAGCTCGCGCGTCATAGGAAACCACTCCGTCGCCAAGGGACGTCGAGAACGGGCTCTCGCTGCGGCCATTCAGCAGCCCGCCGCAGCCGTGGCGATCCGCTCTACACGTCTCGTCAGTACGTCACCTGGGGCGAGATCCACAAGGGTCGCGAATCACGCCGTCGAGAAGCCACCCCTGCGGCTTTGAATGGCCGCAGCGAGAGCCCGTTCTCGACGTCCCTTCGCGTGAAGTCTCACGCGCGACTCAAGGGCACGGGGGTTCCCAAAGGGGGGCTTTGCTCGTTTGTGAAGCCCCCCTTTGGTCGTTCGACCGCGAGCGGTCGAACGAGGGGGGTGCGGGGGGAACTTCGTTCCCCCGCCTCGCCTGCAGCCCGAGCGGGCTGCAGCCCAGCGCAGCGCCCGTTACTCTCTCGCCTCCCATGCACGACGCGCTGCTCACGCTGCTCCTCCTTCTCACGCTGGTCGGCGTCGTTTCGATCGCCGCTCCGCGGCTTTGGATTCCACCGCCGATCGCGCTCGTGCTCGTCGGGCTCGGCGTCGCGTTCGTCCCTGGCATCCCCCGCCTCACGCTCGAGCCGAGCCTGATCCTGCTCTTCTTCCTGCCTCCGCTGCTCTACGCCGACTCGTTCAACACGTCGTGGGTCGACTTCAGGCGCTGGATCCGGCCGATCGCGATGCTCGCGGTCGGGCTAGTCGCCGCGACCATCGTCGTCGTCGGGCTCGTCACGAAGCAGATGTTCCCCGAGCTGCCTTGGGCGGCTTGCTTCATCCTCGGCGCCGTCGTGTCGCCGACCGACACCGTCGCCGCGCAATCGATCCTCGAACGCCTGCGCATCCCTCGGCGCGCGACGGCGATCCTCGGCGGCGAGAGCCTCGTCAACGACGCGACCGGCCTCGTCGGCGTGCAGATCGGCGTCGCCGTCGCGCTCTCCGGCGCATTCGAAGCGTCGACCGTCGTTTGGCAATTCACGCTGGTCGCTGGCGGCGGCATCGCGATCGGGCTCGCGGCAGGCCTGTCGTTCGCATGGCTCAATCAGAAGGTCCGCGACACCACCGCGCTGTTCGTGTTGTCGCTGATCGCGCCGTACGCGAGCTACCTCGCCTCCGAGCGCATCGGCGCGTCCGGCGTGCTCGCCGTCGTCACGTCCGGGTTCTTCGTCGCTTGGCGCATCCATCAGATCCCGGCCGAGAGTCGCGTCCGGCTGTACAGCGCCTGGGAGCTGATCACCGCGCTGCTGAACGGCTTCTGCTTCCTCTACATCGGGCTGACCGTGCCGCGTCTGCTGACCGAGCAGCAGGCGGACGAGCCGCATTGCCTGATCGGCGCGTTGCTCGTCGCCTTCGCGGTGATCGCGACGCGCCTCGTCTGGGTGTTCCCCGGCGCGTATCTGCCTCTGTTCCTGAGCCCGCGGCTGCGTGAGCGCGAAGGCGGCTATCCCTCGTGGCAAGGCGTGTTGTTGACCGGCTGGTGCGGCATGCGCGGAGCCGTCTCGCTCGCGGCCGCGCTGTCGATCCCGCAGTTCATGCCCGACGGATCGGCGTTCCCCGGGCGTGGCGTCGTCGAGTTCTGCACGCTCGTGACCATCGCGGCGACGCTGCTCGTCCAAGGTCTGACGCTGAAGCCGATGATCGACGGACTGCGGATCCCGGCCGACGCGCAAGGCGAACACGAAGTCCGCCTCGCACGCATCGACCTGCTGCGCGCCGGCATCTCGCGGCTCGACGCGTTCTGTACCGAGACGCTGTGCCCGATCGCGGTCCACCACCTGCGCCACGCGATGGTCGACCAACTGCAAGCCCTCGAAGAGAAGGACGCGGCCGAGCAGGAACTCGCGCAGCGTCGTCACGACGTCAGCCAGGACGTCAAGCGCGCGGTCCTCGAATCGCAGTCCGCGGCCCTGCTCGCGTTGCGCGACCGCGGGACGATCAACGATCGCACGTATTTGGAATTGCAGATCGAGCTCGACAAGGCTGCCGAAGCCTGACGGAACGCGTCGTACGGGCGGTTTCTCGGGCATCCACGCTGTATTCGCACGGTCGCGGAGTATGCGCATAAAGATTCGCCGTAGCGCGGCGCGAGCGCATATCTATTCTTCGCGCCGCGATGACCAAGACCCATGCGCGGCGACGCGCGATCCTCAGCTTGTTGAACGATCGTGAGATCAAGAGTCAGAAGGAGCTGCGCTCCGCTCTGGCGAAGAAGGGCTTTCGCGCTTCGCAGCCCGTGATCTCGCGGGACCTCGCGGCGCTGAAGGTCGGCAAGAGCGGCGGCGCGTACGTCGCGGTGCTGCCCGAGCGCGTCACGCCGCTCGATCAGCTCAAGCCGCTGCTGCGCGGCGCGGAGCCGGCCTCGCGATTCGTCGTGGTGTTCTGCGAGCCCGGCGCCGGTTCGGCGGTGGGCCGCGCGATCGACCAGCTCGCCGACGACGGCTTCGAAGGCCTCGTCGGAACGGTCGCCGGCGACGACACGGTGCTCGTCGCCCTCGGAACCGACGCGGCCGCGCAACGCATGCGCCGCATCGTCCGCGAACTCGTGGAAGGAGTCTGACGTGCGCGTTCTCCTCGGATACTCGGGCGGTCTCGACACTTCCTTCCTGGTGGCCTGGCTGACGCGCGAGCAGCGCGCCGCGGTCACCGCATTGACAGTCGACTGCGGTGGTTTCACACCGCGAGAACGGTCGGAGATGACGGCACGCGCGCAGGCGCTCGGCGCGGTGGACACGCTGATCGTCGACGCGCGTGCCGAACTCTTCGACCGTGTACTGCGCTTCCTGATCGCCGCGAACGTGCGCCGCGGCGCGGTCTATCCGCTGTCGGTCGGCGCCGAGCGCGGCTTGCAAGCCGAAGTGTTGGCGCGCGTCGCGCTCGAGCGCGGGTTCGACGCGATCGCGCACGGCTGCACCGCCGCCGGCAACGATCAAGTCCGCTTCGAGGCCGCGCTCGCGACCATCGCGCCGCATCTGCAGGTGATCGCGCCGGTCCGCGACCTCGGCCTCGAGCGCGGCACGGAACGCGACTACCTCACGCAGGCCGGCTTCCCGCTACCGCCGTCGGGCGCGCGCTACTCGGTGAACCAAGGCTTGTGGGGCCTGACGATCGGCGGCGGCGAGATGTCGACCAGCGACGAACCGTTGCCCGAAGATGCGTGGCAATGGACGCGCGGCGCGTTCGCGACTCCACGCGAGCGCACGATTCACGTGAGCTTCGAGGGCGGCATTCCGGTCGCGATCGATGGTCGCGCACTCACGCCGGTCGAACTGATCGAGACGCTGAACGTCGAAGCCGGCGCGCTCGGCGTCGGTCGCGGCTATCACCTCGGCGACACGGTGCTCGGCATCAAAGGCCGCATCGCGTTCGAGGCCCCCGCCGCCGAGATCCTGATCGGCGCGCACCGCGAACTCGAGAAGCTCGTGCTGACCGAAGACCAACGCTTCTGGAAGGACCACCTCGGCGAGGTCTACGGCAAGCGCGTCCACCAGGGCCTGTTCCACGACCCGCTGCAGCGCGACCTCGAAGCCTTCTTCCTGTCGAGCCAGCAACGCGTGACCGGCGATGTCCGCGTCAACCTCGCGCACGGTCGCACCCTCGTCGAGGGTGTGTCGTCGCCGCATTCGATGATGTCCGCGTCCGACGCTCGCTACGGCGAACGGGCGGCCAGTCGTTCGGATCCGCGCGCAGCGGTCGGCCTCGCTCGGCTCCTCGCCGAGCCGGGTCGCCTGCATCGGCTCGCGGAAGCAGGAGGGTCGTCATGAGGCGAGTCCAGATCGACAAGATCGCGTCCGTCACGTTGCGTCTCGGTCTCGAGAAGAACGCGGTGCTCGGCGACGAGATCCCCGCCGTCGAAGGCACCGTCGTGGCCGCGCGCGTGAAGAACGCGAAGACCACGTACAACACGCTCGAAGACGTGCACGGGCGCATGGTCCAGCTCTACCCCGGCGACATCATCGCGGGAGCGCTCGGGCATCGCGACGCGCTGTACGGCTTCTCGGGCTACGTGCCGGAAGCCGTGAAGCCGGGCGACGAGCTCAACGTGCTGAACCTCGGCGGCGTGATCGGCGCGGGCGCGCAAGCGGCTCCCGGCGTCGGTGAACCGTTCCGCGTCGAGATCCTCGGCAGCGTGCTCGAGTTCCCGTACGTCGGCACCCGCGTCGGCGTGCCCGCGAACGTCGCGCGCGCCGCGTTGCCGCCGCTCGAACTCGGCGGTTCGCTGCCGCCGGTGATCGCGCTGGTGGGCACGTGCATGGACGCCGGCAAGACCACCGCCGCGTGCGTGATCATCGGTGAACTCTCGCGCGCCGGCCGCCGCGTGGCCGCGGGCAAGCTCACGGGCGTGTCGCTGCGACGCGACGTGTTGCAGATGAAGGACAGCGGCGCCGAGCCGGCGCTCGTGTTCACGGACTTCGGCGTGGTGACGACCAGCGAGAAGACCGCGGCGCCCACGGGCAAGGCGCTGCTCGCGCACCTCGCGGACGGCGAGCCGGACGTGATCGTGCTCGAACTCGGCGACGGCTTGCTCGGCACGTACGGCGTGCACGCGTTGCTCGACGATCCGGCGTTCCGCTCGTCGCTGACGGCGATCGTGCTGTGTGCGCAGGATCCGGTCGGTGCGTGGGGTGGACGACAGATCCTGCGTGACCGCTACGGCCTCGCGGCCGCCGCGATCTGCGGACGCGTCACCGACACGATCACCGGTCAGCGCTTCTGCCGCGAACGACTCGAGACGCCGGCGTGGAACGCGTTGCGCGACGGTGCGAGCCTCGTGCAGACGCTCGAAGCGCACATCGCGTCGACGACGTCGTCGGTGGTCGCAACGAACGGAGCCGCGCTGCACGCGGGTCATCGATGAAGACGCCGCTGGTGTTGTTCGGCGCCTCCGGTCTGCTCGGCGGCGAACTCCTTCGGCTGCTCGACGCGCATCCCGGACTCGAACTCGCGGCGGCGGCGACGCGCGACGGCGGATCGCTGTCCGCGGCGCATCCGCACTTGGCGGTCGCGCCGGTCGCCGTGACGTTCGACGTCGCGAACGAGCGCGTGCTCGAGCTCGCGAGCTCGGGCACCGTCGCAGTCGCCTATGCGTTGCCGCACGGCGAGTCCGCGCGGCATTGGCTGGCGTTGCGCACGCGACTGCGCGAACGCAGGGTCGACGCGAACGTCGTCGTCGTCGATCTCGCGGCCGATTACCGGCTGCGCGATCCCGACGAACACCACGCGACCTACGGCGAAGCCCACGCCGACCCCGAGGGCCTGCCCGAGTTCGTGTACGGCTTGCCCGAATTGCAGCGCGACGCGATCCGACACGCTCGCCGCGCCGCCGCGGCCGGTTGCTTCGCGACGGCAATGCAGCTCGCGGTGTGGCCGATCGCGGCCGCGGGCTCGATCGACGCCTCGCGACCGCTCGTGCTGTCCGGCATCACCGGATCATCGGGCAGCGGCGCGAAGCCCGCGCCGAACACGCACCACCCGCATCGCGCCGGCAACTTGTGGGCGTACGCGCTGAAGGGTCACCGTCACGAGGCCGAGTTGCGTCAAACGCTTTCGACCACGACGGCGCGCTCCGCGGCGATCGCGTTCGTGCCGCACTCGGGACCGTTCGTGCGCGGCATCCACTTGACGGCATTCCTGCCGTTGCGCGCGGGAGTCGACGAGGCCAAGGCGATCGCGACGTATGCGGCGCGCTATGCGGACGAGCCGTTCGTCGAGTTCCTGCACGACGGCGTGCCCGACCTGCGGCGCGTGGTCGGCTCGAATCGCGCGAGCCTCGGACTCGCGGTGCGCGGCTCGACGCTGACCGTCTGTCTGACGCTCGACAACATCGTGAAAGGTGGATCCGGTCAGGCACTGCAGTGCCTGAACCTCATGCTCGGCTTCGACGAAGCCGCTGGACTGCCGCGCTGCGGCCTCGGAGTGACGGGATGACGCTCACCGAATGGAATGCCTACGTTCGCCTTCCGCTCGACGTCGTGCGCGCCGAAGGCGACACGCTGATCCTGCGCGACGGGCGCCGCATCCTCGACCTCTACGGCGGGCATTGCGTGCTCTCGCTCGGCGCTGGCAATCAGACGCTCGGTGCGACGTTGACGCGCCAGTGGAACGAACTCGCGTTCGTGACGAACTTGATCGACCACGCGCCGCGCCACGCGTTCCTGCGCGCGTTCGAAGCGAACCTGCCGCCCGGTGACTGGCACGTGTTCTGTTCGAACAGCGGCGCCGAGGCCAACGAGAACGCGTTGAAGGCCGCGCTGCACGCGACCGGTCGCGACACCGTCGTCGCGTTCTCGGGCGCATTCCACGGGCGCACGGCAGCGGCCGCGGCGGTGACCGACACCACCAAGAAGGCTTCGCCGTTCTCACCGTTCCACGTCGTCCGCGTGCAATTCGGCGACGTGATCGCCGCGCGCGCGGCGATCACGGACCGCGTGGCCGGGGTCATCCTCGAACCGATCCAATCGCTCGCGGGTGTCGTCGATCCTCCGCACGGCTTCCTCGAAGCACTGCGCGAAGCCTGCGATGCGTCCGGCGCCGCGCTGATCTTCGACGAAGTGCAAACCGGCAACGGTCGACTCGGCACGCCGTGGGCGGCGCAGTACTTCGGCGTCACGCCGGACTTCTTCACGACCGCGAAGGGCGCGGCGGGCGGCATTCCGCTCGGCCTCACCGTCGCCACGGCCGCGTGGGCCACGCGCGTGCCGGGCTCGCTGTTCGGTTCGACGTTCGGTGGTGGTCCGCTGCCGCTCGCGCTCGCGGCCGAGGTTTCGCGCGCGATCGCGACTCCGAGCTTCCTCGCGCGCGTCCGCGCCAGTTCGGCCGCGTTGATCGAAGCCGGCCTGCGCGGCCCCGTCGCTCGCGTGCGTGGCGCCGGCTTGCTGCTCGGGCTCGAACTGAAGCCGGGCCTCACCGCGAAACCGATCCGCGACGCGCTGCTGCGCGAAGGCGTGTTGGTCGGCACGTGCGACGATCCCAGCGTGTTGCGCCTGTGTCCGGCACTGACGTTGGAGCCCGAGCGAGCGCACCTGCTCGCCGCCGCGCTCGACGCGGTGAACGTTTCGTGTTCGTCCCCCGCAACTCCGTCCGCACCGTCGGGCGGCATGCGCTCCGTGGAGGTTTCGCGATGAAAGAGCTGTTCAAGGCCGCCCCGTACGTGCGCATGCACAAGGACCGCGTCATCGTCGTCAAGGCCGGCGGCGCGACGATCGCGAAGCCCGCACTGCTGAAGCAGCTCGCTCGTCAGATCGCGGTCATCCACGCTCTCGGCGCGCGCGTCGTCGTGGTCCACGGCGGCGGGCCGCAGATCGACCAACTGCAGCGGATGCTCGGCGAGGAGCCGCGCATGATCGACGGTCGCCGCGTGACGAGCGCCGTGGCGCTGCGCGCGCTCCGGCTCGCGATGGCGGGCGAGCTGAACGGCGATCTGTCGGCGGCGCTGGTCGAACAGGGCTCCCCGGCGATCGGCATCGTCGCGGCCTCGTGCGGCGCGTTGGTCGCGCGGCGCCGCGCGCCGATGAAGACGTCGCAAGGCCTCGTCGACTTCGGCGAGGTCGGCGATCTGACGACCGTCGACGTCTCGACGATCGTGACGATGCTCGACGCCGGCCGCGTGCCGGTCATCGCACCGATCGCGAGCGATGGCGCCGGCGCTGTGCTGAACATCAACGCCGACCTCGCCGCGGCTGCGCTCGCCGGAGCACTCGGCGCGTCGAAGCTCGTGCTCGTGACCAGCGCGCCGGGCATCCTGCGTTCGGTGACGGATCCGGGCTCGCTCGTGTCGGCGTTGTCGCTCGCGGAACTCGCCGACCTCGAAGCGGCCGGTTCGTTCGAAGGCGGCATGCGCGTGAAGGCGCAAGCGATCCGCGCCGCGCTCGATCGCGGCGTGGTGCGCGTCCACGTGGTCTCGGGCCTCGATCCCGAAGCGTTGCTCGTCGAGCTCTACACGACGCACGGTTCGGGCACGCTGATCACGCGCGAGCCCGAGCGCGCGCCGGAGCCGATCGCGGCGATCGCCGCGACCACCGACGAAGCATGACGACGCACGGCGCTCACGACTTGCTCGCGCGCATGGTCGCGTGCTCGAGCCCTTCGGGCGACGAGCGCGCGATCGCGGACTTCGTGCAAGCGCTGGTCGTCGAGCGCGGCATCGACGTCGTGCGCATCGGCGACACCGTGGTCGCGCGACTCGCGCCGGAGGCGCGGCCGCGGGTGTGGCTGATGTCGCACCTCGACACGGTGCCGGTCGGCTCGGGCTGGACGCGCGAGCCGCTGCGCGGCGTGTGGGACGGTGACGTCTTGGTCGGGCGCGGCGCGAACGACGCGAAGATCAGCGCCGCAACGATGCTGACCGCGTTGTTCGCGCTGGCGGGCCAGCCGCTGCGCGGCGGCGTCGACGTCGTGCTGACCGCGTGCGAGGAGACCAACAACTCGGGCGCAGCCGCGGCGATCGCGGCGCTCGGCTTGCCCGACGCGTGCATCTGCGGCGAACCGACGGGCCTCGAGGTCGTGTCGGCGCAAGGCGGGCTCTCGGTGCTCGCGGCCACGTGGCGCGGCAAGTCGTGCCACGCCGCGAACGCGGGGCACGTCGAGCATTCGAACGCGCTGTTGCTCGCGGCGCGCGATCTGGCCGGGCTCGAGCCGGTCGTCGCGGTCGGAGCGCCGCACGCGCGCCTCGGCACGACGACCGTGGTCGCGACGCAGCTCGCGTCGGGCGATCGCCACAACGTCGTGCCCGACAGCGCGAATGCGGTCTTCGACGCGCGCCTCTCGCCGAACACGAGCGCCGACGACGTGCGCGACGCGCTCGCGTCGCGATTGCCCCACGCCGAAGTCACGATCCGATCGAAGCGACTGCTCGCGTTCGAGACGCGCGACGATCATCCGATCGTTGCAGCGGCGTTGCGCGCAGCAGGCAAGACTCACCCGATCGCGTCGCGGACGCTGTCCGACCTCGCACTGCTGCAAGGCGTCCCTGGCGTGAAGTGCGGTCCGGGAGTGTCGGTGCGTTCGCACACGCCCGACGAGTTCGTCCTGCGCGGTGAAGTCGACGCCGGCGTCGCGTTCTACACCGCGGCAGCACCGGCGATGCTCGACGCGCTCGCGGCGGCCGCGGCCGCGGAGGCTTCACGATGAGTTCATCCAAGCCCATCTGGGATCGCGGCGATGCCATCGACCCCGACATGCTCGCGTTCACGATCGGCGACGACTGGTTGCTCGATCGCCGCTTGGTCGAACACGACGTCCGCGGCAGCCTCGCGCACGTCGACGGGCTCGAACGAGTCGGCGTCGTCGACGCGACCGACGCCGAGTTGATCCGCAGCGGACTGCGCACGATCGTCGACGAGTTCCGCGCGGGGACGTTCACTGTCGAGCCCAGCGACGAGGACGTCCATTCGGCCGTCGAGCGCCGTTTGATCGCGCTCACGGGTGACGCCGGCAAGAAGCTGCACACCGGTCGCTCTCGCAACGAGCAGATCACGGTCGACGTCCGCCTTTGGTTGCGCGACGCGATCGCATCGACGACGACCGCCTTGCGCGCCGTCGCGGACTCGGCCGCGGCGCTCGCGCAACGCTCGGGGCACGTTCCACTGCCGGGCTACACGCACTTGCGGCGCGCGATGCCGTCCTCGTTGCGCGACTTCGCCGACGCGCACGCGCGTGCGTTCTCCGACTCCACCGACGATCTCGAGCTCGCAGCGCGGCGCGTGCGCTTCTGTCCACTCGGTTCCGGTGCGGGCTACGGCGTGCCGATCGCGCTCGATCGAGCCTTCGTCGCGCAGCGCCTCGGATTCGAAGCGGCGGACGAACCGGTCACGCACGTCCAACTCACGCGCGGTCGCGCCGAACTCGCGTACGTCACCGCGCTCGAGTCGATCGCGCTCGTGATCGGCCGCCTCGCCGCGGACTTGTGGTTGTTCACGACCGACGAGTTCGGGTTCGCGCGCCTGCCGGTCGAGTTGACGACGGGCTCGTCGATGATGCCGCAGAAGCGCAATCCCGACGTCGTCGAGCTGCTGCGCGCACACGCGCGGCAGGTCGTCGGGGATCGCGATCAGTTGCGCGAGGTCACGCGCGATCTGCCGTCCGGCTACCACCGCGACTTCCAGTTGTTGAAGGGCCCGCTGTTCCGCGCGCACGACCGCGTCACCGCGATGTTGCCGTTGGTCGCGCGCTTGCTCGATCGCGTCGAGTGGAACGAGGCGCATCTGCGCGAGGCCGCCGCCGATCCGAAGCTCGCGGCCACCGCGCGCGCGCTCGAACGAGCGAAGGCCGGCGTGCCGTTCCGCGACGCCTATCGCGACGAGAGCCGCAAGGGCTGACGTTCTGCGCCGCCGCACGCGATCGTCGCACCCTCCTGCCTCACAGCATCCCCCACGGATCGACGTCGAGCAGCACCCGCACTTGGCCGGGCGGGCGTGGCCATGTCCGCACGACACGCACGAAGCGCGTGATCCCGCTGCGATGTCGTGACTTCGCGATCACGTGGAAGCGGTACTGCTCGTTGATCTTCGCGATCGGCGCCGGAGCGGGCCCGAGGATCTCGACCGTGTCGTCCGCGCACCACTCTCCGAGACCGTCGCGCAACTGCGCGGCCGCACGTTCGGCATCGGCCTCGATCGGGCCTTGGATCACGACGCGCGCGAGGTGTCCGAACGGTGGATAACCGTCCTTGCGCCGCGCGTCGAGTTCGTAGCGCGCGAACGTCTCGAAGTCGTGCAGCAGCGCGAGACGCACGGCGAAATGATCGGGATTGCGCGTCTGCACGAGCACGATGCCACCCTTGTCCGATCGACCCGCACGTCCGGCGACTTGCGCGAGCAGCGAGAACGTCCGTTCGGCCGCGCGATAGTCCGGGATCATCAGGGTCGTGTCCGCGGAGACGACGCCGACGAGCGTCACGTCGGGGAAGTCGAGCCCTTTCGCGATCATCTGCGTGCCGACGAGCACGTCGACCTTGCGCTCGCGGAACGCCGTCAGCACGGCTTCGTGTGCCCCGCGCGCCTTCATCGTGTCCGAGTCCATGCGCGCGACCCGAGCACGCGGGAAGAAGTTGCGGACCTCGTCCTCGACGCGTTCGGTGCCGAAGCCCGACAGTCGGAACGGTTTCTGGCACGTCGCGCACGTCTCCGGTAGGCGTTGCTCGTGACCGCAGTAGTGACACAGCACGCGACCGATGCGGCGATGGAAGACCAACGCGATGTCGCAATGCGGGCACTTGAGCGGGACGCCACACGCGTTGCACCACGCGCCGGTCGCGAACCCACGCCGATTCAAGAACAAGATGACTTGCTCGCCGCGCGCGAGCACGTGGTCCATCAACGCTCGCAAGCGATCGGACAGGAAGCGCACGCGCGTACCCGGCACCACTTGATTGAGGTCGGCGACGATCGTGTCGGGGAACGCTCCGCCACCGACGCGTTCCTTCAGCTTCAACACCGTCGAACGGCCGCTGAGGGCGCGCTGGTAGCTCTCCAGCGCCGGAGTGGCGGAACCGAGCAGCAACACGGCACGCTCGAATCGGCACCGCGTCCGAGCGACGTCGCGTGCGTGGTACCGCGGCGAGTTCTGCTGCTTGAACGTGCTCTCGTGCTCTTCGTCGAGGATCACGAGTCCGAGACGCGGCGTCGGCGCGAACACCGCCGAGCGTGCCCCGATGATGACGTCGGCTTCCCCGCGCTGGATGGCGCGCCACTGCTGATGGCGCTCCGCGTCGGTCAGGTGCGAATGCAACACGGCGACGCGTCGGAAGCGCGCGCGGAAGCGCGCGACGGTCTGCGGCGTCAGCGCGATCTCGGGCACGAGCACGATCGCCTGTTGTCCACGGCGCACGACCTCCGACAGCGCTTGCAGATAGACCTCGGTCTTGCCGCTGCCGGTGACGCCGAACAACAGGAACTCGCGATGGCGTCCGGTCGCGATCGCGTCGAGTACGGCGCCGAGCACGAGCGTCTGTGCGGTCGTGAGCGTCTTGTCCGGTTCGTGCGGGATCGGCTCCGAGAACATGTCCTTCGGCTTCGCCGCGGTTTTCACGAGCTTCACGAGTTCATGCTTCGCGAGTGTTCGGATCGGCGACTCGCCGGTCTTCGCGCGCGCGCAGAGCTCGCGGAGTTCGAGCGGCTCGCCGGCCTCGAGCAACAAGCGCAGCGCGCGCGCTTGCTTCGGCTGCTTGCCTTCGAGCTCGGTCATCGCCGTGTCGAGTGCAGCGCGGTCCGCGAGTGGTTCGACCACGAGGATCGATCGACCCTGTCCACCGCTGCGCACCGCGAACGGCAGCGCCGCATCGAGCGTCTCGCCGATCGCCGCGCCGTAGCGCCGTGCGATCCACCGCGCGAGCCGCAGCATCGTCGGCGTGAACAGCGGCTTGGGTTCGACCAACGCGAGCAGCGGCTTCACGGCGAACGAGGGCGCGCGATCGTGCGTCGTCACGCAGGTCGCTCCGACCACACGATTCTGGAACGACACTCGCACGCGCACTCCCGGCACGATCGCACTGCGCAGTCCCTGCGGGATCGCGTAGGTGAACGTCTGGTCGAGCGGAAGGTGGAGTGCGACGTCCGCGAACTGCATGAATGCCTCGGTCGGCCCTGCGGGGCCTCGGTCGATGGGCGCCGACGAATTCGAACGTCCGTCAGTCGTTCGGTCCAGGGTGGCGTCGGTTCCGTGGAACTGGACAAAAAAAGAAAATGGTCCGTCAGTTGGCGAAGTCCTTGCCGATGCAGGCGGCCCCAGGAAGTCGTGGTTTCGGAGCCACGCACCTCCTGATGCCCGCGACGCGTCATCGGCGCGGGAAGTGTCCAGGGTGGTCTTCAACGCGAATCCGCTGACGAGTGATCGGAGGAGACGCCCGTCGGGTCGAGAGCCCGGTGGAGCGTCGGCAGCGGACCGCGACGAACCAACAACCGAGTCGCCTCGGCGTCGGTCGATTCGTTTCGGCGAACGATCGCAACCGCAAGACGCCGTGCGGACCTCGAAGTTTCAGGCGCCCTCGAAGTCGAGGGAGTCGGAGGAATTCGTGCTCGACGCTGTACCGGCGAAAACGCCAAGCCCGCTGCGCGAGGTCGGACCTCGCGCTCGTCTGCGGGCCACGTTGTTCGCCCTCCTCGCTTTCGATGCTTCCACGACGTGGGCATCGACCGAGCCCGCGAGCGAACTCGCCGTGCAATTGGTGTTCGACGCACCGAGCGCACCCGGCGACTCGTTCACGCTCGCCTTCCCGGTTCCCGCGGGACACCTCGCGGCCGTGCTGTTCGCGGACGCGCCGAGCGACCCGGGGGCGCAAGTCGGGATCGCTCCGAGCACCGACGACTTCGCCCACGGCTTGCTCCTCCCGGTGCCGGTCGCCCCGGGCATGCCGACCGCGATCCTCACCGGAGTCGTGCCGGAGACGGTCGACGCGCAGCAGTTGCTCTCGGCCACGATCCACCTGCGTGTCTTGTTGGTCGACGCGACCACGATGGACGTGTGGTGGTCCGAGCCGATCGCGCTGACGGCGCAGAACGAGGCGCCCGAGCTCGCCGCGGACGAAACCGCCGCCATCGACGCGGTCGTCGGAGCGACGAAGCCGTCGGGATCGATGCAAGCCCAGACGGTCTCCGCGACTCAACTCGCGATGACCGCGAGCCAGAGCACGGCGACGCCGACCGCGTCCAATTCCATGCCATCGGTGCAGTCGGGCACGCCGTCCGGCAACTCCAATTCCAAGAAGTCCAATGGACCGATGTCCGTCGTCATGCGACAGACGGGCTCGGCCTTCACTTACGACGGATCCCATGATCAGCCAGTACCGGTTCAAGGTTCCGGACACTGAAAGCCTGTCCGACCTCCGAACCGGAGGCCGGCAGCTCGGTGTTCGACTCGTGCGCGATCTCGTGCGCGGCAGTGCCGACCCGGCGCTGCTCGAACGTGCGCGCGACGGAGTGCGCGAACTGCTCGACGAAGTCGCGCAGATCGCTCGCGACGACGCGACGCTCGAAGAGCAGCGCGGCAAGGCGGCGGACTTCATCGTCCACCTGCGCGGTCGTGAACGTTCGGCACGCACGTTGAGCGACGTCGTCAACGGTGTGGCCGAGGCCGCCGCGCGCGCTCGCTACCGCTCGGGTCGTATCGTCGACTTCGTCTCCTTCTGGTTGTTCGTGCTCGGCGAGTCGTTCATCCGCGGCGTCGGTGACGATGCGGCGCGACTCGAACTCGAGAGCGAACATCCGCAGGCGTGGAACCGCTTCCGCGGCGAACTGCTCGAGCTGCTCGAAGCAGGATCCGAGCGCCTGAACGGTGGCCGGCGCTTCCGCTTGGCCGAGGGCTACCTCGCGCGCTTCCGCTTGGTGCGCGCGCGCTTCGACGAACAACTGCGCGTCGAAGCCGACGCCACACCCGCCGCGGCCGCCGACGTGCGGACCCCGGACTACGTCGCAACGATGATCGTCGACTTGTTCGCGCTGTCGCTCAGCGACCTGCAACAGCGACTCGTCATCGCGCAGATCCCGAATGCAACGACGGCGAAGGACCGCAAAGGGTTCTCCGCCGACGAACAGCGTCGTCTGTGGACGCCGCTACGAGCCGTTCGCCCCGACCAAGCGTTCACGCGCTGGCCGCGGCTGGTGAAAGAAGCGGGCGTCTCGGAACGCCTGGCGGTGCAGGAGTTCTGTCGCGGCCTCGCGGCGCACCTGCAGCGCGGATGGAACTGGTTCTTCCCCGATCGTCGTCCGTTCGGGACGCTGCGAACGGCTTTGCTCGCGTTCGAACGCGCGGTGCAAGAAGGCCGTGCCGGCGAGAGCGTGGTGCGTGAGCTGTTCGAGCTCTACGCCAGCACGCTGTCGTTCATCGCGCGCCTCGCGACGGAGGATGCCGAGAGCTCGGCATTCCAATTCGACGGCGAGGAAGCGGCGGGAGGGTCGTTCTGACCATGATTCCGACGCGGGAACGCAAGACGACACGGCGCAAGCCGGTCAGACCATCGCTCGTGGTGTCGGGTTGTCCCGACGTCGCACGCGATCCGAAGAGCCTGTTGGCCGCGCTGCGACCTCTGGGTGATTCGAGTTCGATCCTCGAGCATGCGTCGTGCTGCCCGTCCTGCTTCGCCAAGATCAAGGAGCTGTTCCTCACCACCGCCGCCGACGAGCACGACCCGATCCACCGACTGTTCGACGGTCTCAACTCGGCGCTCTACCGCCTGGCCAAATCGATCCTCGCGGCGGCCCACGACGGTGTCCCCGACTTCTCGTTCGACCACGAGCCCGGACCGATCCAGTCGGTGGTCCACGAAGCGCAAGAGCGACTCGGCGTGCTGGCCGAGTACTCCGAAGGTTCGACGACGCGGTCGAAGGCCGCGATGACCGTGAAGATGTTGGTCGAGGACGCCGCTCGCGGCGGCGCCCCCGATCCGCTGGTCGCCGAGCAACTGCTGCGTCGATCCGTCTCGCTCGGCGGTCGCTTCGGCCTCGATGCCGCGAACCTGCTCGGCTTCCTGCGCGCCCGCGCCGGAGATCTCGACGGCGCCGAACTGCTGTTCCGCGCGGTGATCGAGCGCACGGCTCGCGACTCGTACGAGAGCGAGACGCAGGCGCACGCGATGAACAACCTCACGACGGTCCACGTCGGCCGCGGCAACTTGCGGCTCGCGATCCTGTGGTGCGAACGCTCGCTGATGCTGAAGGAACGCCTCGGCCTCGACGCCCGCACGAACTACTTGAACCTGATCTTCTTCTGGCTCGAACACCGCACGAGCTACGGGCTCGATCGCGCGCGCCATTACCTGCGCGTGTTGCTCGGACAAGAGGGCGGCAAGGCGTACCTGACCGCGAGCATCGCGCATCCGCACTACGCCGAAGGTGTGAAGCACTTGCGCGCCGCAGGCTTCGACCGCGAATTCCCGGAGCTCGCCGTCGGTCGCAAATGAACCCCGGCCCGCGCGCCTCGATCCGTTGATCAGATCTTGAGGCGCACGTGTTCGCGCGAACGGCCTGGCGTACGCGTGTAGACGCACACGCCGTAGCGATCGAGATCGACCACGACGCGGAAGCGCGCGTCGCGCGCGAGTTCGGTCCAGGCACGCAGCATGCCTTCCGACCAGCGGATGTCGTCGAACAGCACCAACGCCCCATCCGTGAGCTTGCGCTCGACCGCCGCGAAGTAATCGAGCGTCGGTTGGTACTGGTGATGCCCATCGATGAACACGAAGTCGAGCGGCTCACTGCGCGCGACGAACGGAACGAGGGTCTCCGTGAACAGCCCGAGCACTCTCTCGACGTCCAGCCCCAAGGTGCGATGGACGCCCTCGGCGATGCGCGCCCGCAGCGGCGATCCTTCCATCGTGACCAGCCGGCCACGCCCGTTCAGGTGCATGGCGGACGCGATGTAGGAGGACGAGATCCCGACGTTCGTGCCGAGCTCGAGCCCCAGATTCGGTTGCACTTCACGCACGAGCAGATGCAGCGCGAGCGCGTCGCGCTTGGTCTTGCTCACGCCGCAGGCCTGTTGCACGGTCACGCCATCGTCGTACGGACCACCCTCGGTGGAGCCCGGCGGCTTCACGAGCGACCGATCCGCGGCGAGCCGAGTGCGCTCGGCTTCGATCCGTTCGACCCAGGGCTGCGACTCGCGCAGGTCGCGATCGCGCGCGCGGCGCAGGGCGCGGCCGATCTGCTGCGCGATCGGATCCGAAGAACGCATCAACGCGTCGATCCGACCGTCGGTCCGCATCCGCAGCCAGGTGGCCTTGGTGCTACGGATCGCGGACGACCGCAGAGCCCATTGATCGACGATCTCGGTCAGTGTCATGGTGGGAGCGCGGGAGTGTAGCGAGCGCGCCCGCCGCTGCCGCCTTCCCAACCGTCCACGGAAGTGGCGTTCCGTCGGTCGAGCTTTCTCGACGGGCCGCTGGCATCCCCCGTGTTCCGTCGCGAAACTCCGGGGCATGGACCCGACCCCCCTGCTGCGCCACCTGATCGCGTCGATCGGTTATCGCGCGTCGCGCGCTCTGCTCGACGCGCCCAAGGAGTTCGGCACGTTCGAACCGGGAGCCGGCGCGGGTTCTCCATTGCGAGTCCTTGCCCACGTCAATGCCGTGCTCGGTGCCGCACACGCGCGCCTCGTCGGCATCGAGGTCGTGCAGACCGACGCCGCCGATTGGCGCACCGAACTCGACCGGACGTTCGTGCTGCTCGAGCGCATCGACGCTGCCGTCGCCGACGGTCGCGCGTCGGCGGACTCGCAGTGGATGCCTCTCCTCCAAGGACCGCTGACCGACGTACTCACGCACATCGGACAGCTCGCGATGCTGCGACGACTCGCGGGTCGGCCGGTCGCGACGGGTTCGAGCTATGCGCTCGCGCCCATCGAGATCGGCCGCGTGCGTTACGCCTGACCCGGCTGCGGCTTGGTCACCGGGGTCGCGGGCGGGTCGTCCTTGCGCCGCAGCAAGGACGCCACGATCGACCCACCGAGGATGCCGACGATGATCATCAGCGAGATCCCGACGGGGACCTTGTAGACCTCGAGCATGACCATCTTGGCGCCGACGAACACGAGCACGAGCGCGAGTCCGAACTTGAGGTAGCGGAAGCGATCGAGGATTCCCGCGAGCAGGAAGTAGAGCGAGCGCAGTCCGAGGATCGCGAAGATGTTCGACGTGAAGACGATGAACGGATCGCGCGTGATCGCGAAGATCGCCGGGATCGAGTCGACCGCGAAGATCACGTCGGTCGCTTCGACGGCGATCAGCGCCAGGAACAACGGCGTGGCCAACCACCGACCACCTTGCCGCACGAAGAACCTGTCGCCTTCGTAGCCCTGGGTCATCGGCACGAAGCGCCGCACCATGCGCACGATCGGATTCTGCGCCGGGTCGACCTTCGAGTCGTCGCGCCACATCAGCTTGAGCCCGGTCAACACCAGGAACGCGCCGAACACCCAGATCATCCAGTGGAAGCGCTCGAGCATCGCGCCGCCGACCACGATGAACAGCGCGCGCATCACGAGCGCGCCCAGGATGCCCCAGAACAACACGCGGTGCTGGTAGGCCTGCGGCACGGCGAACGCCGAGAAGATCACGGCGAACACGAAGATGTTGTCGACGGACAGCGACTTCTCGATGACGTAGCCGGTCAGGAACTCCATGCCCTTGACGCTGCCGTGTGAGCTCCACAGCCAGACGTTGAACACGCCGGCGAGGCCGATCCACACCGCGCTCCAGATCGCCGCTTCACGGAGCGAAATCGCGTGAGCCTTGCGGTGGAACACGCCCAGGTCGAGGGCGAGCATTCCGAGCACGAAGGCGAGGAAAGCGATCCAGAGGCCTGGATGTCCGATCGATTCGAGTTCCATGAGTCGTCGTTCCGTGTGGGGTGTTGCGCGCGCGGAGCACGGCGCGCGGAGCGATCAGTCGAAGAGTTCGCCGAGCGTGTGGAGGAAACCGCGGCGCTTGGGCGGATACGGCGCCGACTGCGGATGCGGCCGCTGCCAGTGGTCGTCGGAGTCGTACGGCGACTTCTCGCGACGTCGTTCGTCGTGGTCGTGGTCACGACGCGGCGGCTGCGGCTGGCGCGCGCGTTCGAGTTCGTCGAACTCGGCTTGCGTGCGCGCGAGGATGCGTTCGAGTTCGCCGCGGTCGAGCCACACTCCGCGACAGTCGGGGCACTGGTCGATCGTGACGCCGTCGCGTTCCTTCTCGTGCAGCGTCTTCGTCCTGCAACGTGGGCAGTTCATGAGCGCTCCCATGGCCGAGGCCGGCCGGGTTCGGGGTTGGATCCATCGATGGACTGGGACGCCGACGAGGGATTGCGGGAGGAAGGAAGGGCCCCGCGGCGTTTCGGCCGCGCCGCGGAGCCCAAGTCGCGCCACTCTGGCGCGTCTCGTTCAGATGGCGCGTGACGGAACCGGAGTCCCGCTCCACGCGGCGAGTTCGAGGAGTCGGCGCACGCGTTCTTCGACCGGCGGGTGCGTGGAAAACCACCGGCCGAGGCTCTGCAGGGCGCCGGCGAACGGGTTGACGATGAACAGGCTTGCCGTTGCGGGCACGGGCTGTTCGGTCGGGATCTCCGCCGCCGCGCGATGCAGCTTCAGCAGCGCGTTCGCCAGGGCTTCGGGATCGCCGGAGAGCTTCGCTCCACCCTCGTCGGCGAGGTACTCGCGCGAGCGCGAGATCCCGAACTGCACCAGCATCGCGGCGATCGGAGCGATCAACGCGAGCGCGAGTCCGCCCCCGCCACCGCCTTCTTCTTCGCTGTCCTGCGAGCTGCCGCCGAACAGCGCACCGAACTGCAGCATCTGCGCGATGCCCGAGATCGCCGAGCCGAGGACGGCCGCGATGCTCGATACCAGGATGTCGCGGTGCTGGATGTGCGCGATCTCATGGGCCAGCACACCACGCAGTTCGCGTCGCGACAGGATCTGCAGGATCCCCGTCGTCACGGCGACGACGCCGTGCTTCGGATTGCGTCCGGTCGCGAACGCGTTCGGCTGCGGGTCGTCGATGATCGCGACGCGCGGCTTCGGGATGTTCGCGGCCTGCGCCAGCTCCTCGACCATGCGGTGCAGGTCGGGGGCTTGATCGGGCGCGACTTCCTGCGCGCCATGCATGCGCAGGACGATGCGGTCGCTGAAGAAGTACGCGCCGACGTTCATCACGATGGCGAGCACGAGGAACAGGCCCAGCGAGCCGGGAGCCACCGCGCCGCCGATGCCGACGAGGAGCGCCGACAACACGCCGAGCAACAAAACCGTCTTGGCCTGGTTCAACATGGGTTCCAACTCCGTTGCGAAGAGACCTTCGAGGAATGCGGATGGGGCGGGCTCACTCGCCCGAGTAACTGCGTCCGAGCTTCGGCTTGAAGCGCGCTGCGAGCCGGGCGACGGTGCGGGAAACGCGAGCCGAAGCATGGTCGATCGCGCGCTTCGGGTCCGAGTCGACGGCTTCCGCGGCGACGAACTCCCCACGCGGACTGCGCACTTCGATGCGGCAGACCTTGTCTTCGCCACCGCGCGGGCCGTTCACATCGCGCAGCCGTACTTCCACGCGGTCGACGAATCGTTCGAAGCGGCCGAGAGCGAACGCCACGCGATGCTCGACGTGGAAGCGCAAGGCTTCGGTAACGGTCATGGCATGGGCGCGAACGCGGATGTTCATGGGATGCCTCCTCGTCGTGGTGCGGCTCGGCCGCGGGTTCGTTCGTCCGACCACGGCCCGGTGCCGCGATCGACGGGTCGAAGAATAGGGCGGCTCCGGACGTCGAGAATTCGATCGTCATGGCAATATCTGTCGGCTTTCTCGACAGATGCTCGACCCGGAGACCGCCATGGAATGGCTCAACTACCACCACCTCCATTACTTCTGGATCACCGCGCGCGAGGGCGGCATCACGCGCGCGTCGGCGGCGCTGAGCCTCACGCATCCGACGATCAGCGGGCAGATCCGCATGCTCGAGCGCGCTCTCGGCGAGAAGCTGTTCAAGAAGCGCGGTCGCGGCCTCGAACTCACCGAGATGGGTCGCGTCGTCTACCGCTTCGCCGACGAGATCTTCTCGCTCGGTCGCGAGTTGCTCGACACCGTGCGCGGTCGACCGACCGGACAGCCGCTGCGTCTCGTGGTCGGGATCGCCGACGTGATGCCGAAGTTGGTCGTGCGTCGCCTGCTCGAACCCGCGTTGCGTGGCGACAGCGGCGTGCGGATCGTCTGTCGCGAGGACAAAGCGGACGACCTGTTCGCCGCGCTCGCCGCGTTCGAGGTCGACGTGGTACTGACCGACGCGCCGCTGCCGAGCGGCTCAGCCGTACGCGCGTTCAACCACATGATCGGCGAGTGCGACGTCGGTCTGTTCGCGACGGCAGCGCTTGCGCGCAAGCTGAGGCCTCGGTTCCCGCAGTCGATCGATGGCGCTCCGATGCTGCTCCCGACCGACAACACGCAGCTCCGGCGCACGCTCGATCACTGGTTCGACGCCCATGGCGTGCACCCGCGCATCGTCGCCGAGTGCGAGGACAGCGCGCTGCTGAAGGTCCTCGGCCAGGATGGCTACGGCGTGTTCCCGGCCCCGCTCGCGATCGCCGACACGGTCAAGTCGATGTTCGACGTGCAGCAGATCGGGCGATTGACCGGAGCACGCGAGCGCTTCTTCGCGATCTCGCCCGAGAAACGCCTGAAGAACCCCGCCGTCGTCGCGATCTGTGACCGCGCACGAGAGAGTCTGTTCAAGGGCTGAGGCGCGCCTGCAGCGCGGCGACGACGTCGCGCGCGAACGCATGCAGCGTCGGGTCGCGCGCACCGAGCACGAGCACGACGTCGCCGGGCTCGACGCGCTGCGCCACTGCCCGCGCCCAGCTCGCCCGATCCTCGGCCAGCGCGGTGCGGGCGCCGCGGGCTCGCAACTTGTCCACGTACGCGCCACTGTCGACGTCGCGCGTCACGGTGCCGCCGGCGAAGTAGACCGGCGCGAAGTCGAACTCGTCTCGAGGTCGCAGAGTCTCCGCGACGGTCTCGACCAAGTCGTCGCCGAAGAAGCGCAGCGGAGCGAACCCATGCGGTTGGAACCATGCGAACACGCGCCGGGCTCGACCTTGCGCCGCGCTCAGGACCGCCTTCACCTTCTCCGGGTTGTGCGCGAAGTCGTCGACGACCTCGACGCCCGCGACGGTACCGACGCGTTGGAAGCGCCGGAACACGCCTCCGAATCGCGCCAACGCAGCCGCGGACACGTCGAGTCCGATGCCTCGCACGTGCGCGAGCGCGGCCGCGGCGAGGGCGTTCGTCGCGTTGTGGACGCCCGGATGCTCGAGCGTGAACCGCACCCCGTCGATCTCGAACGTACTGCCCCCTCGCGTGAGTTCGAGGCGCGTCGCCCGCAGCGTCGCGTCGGGACCGAAGCCATAGACGCATGCGCCATCGCGCAGCGGCGCCAACGGCGGATCGTCGGACACCACGAATCCTCCACGCGTGCGTTCGCGGAACACGCGGAACTGCTCGAGCACGAGGGCCGCGTCCATGTGGTCCTTGTGCAGGTTCAACACGACGCCGTGGCGCGGCCCGTGCTTCACGAGACTGCCGTCGCTCTCGTCGGCTTCGAACACGAACGGGCCGCGGCCGCACCACGCGTTGCCGAGCAGGCCTTCGTCCATCAATCGCAGCAGGCGCCCGCCGGTCGCGAGGCTCGGATCGCGCCCAGCCGCGCGCAGGATCTCGAACACCATCGCGGTCACGGTCGACTTACCGCTCGTCCCGGCGATGCCGACCGAATCGCCGGCGACGTGATGCGCGAGCAGATCGGCTCGATGCAGCACCGGGATGCCGAGATCCACGGCGCGCAGGAGATCCGCGATGCGCGCCTCCACGGCCGTCGATGCGATCACGAGGTCCGCGCCGACGACACCCGCGCCGTCCTGGGGCAACAGCTCCACGCCGGCCGCGCGCAAGAACGCTGCCTCCTCCGCCGCCTCTTTGCGATCGAGCGACCGGTCGCTCCCCGAGACGCGGCCACCTCCCATCGCACGGACTTGGGCGAGCGCGCTCATGCCGGTGCCGGCGACGCCGACGAAGTGCAGACGGCGCGCGGGATCGTCGACGAGGCGGTGGAGGTCGAGCATGCGCCGGATTCTGCCGTTCAGGAACTCTCGAGCAAGCGCGGGACCGCGCGCCAAACCGCCAACTTGCGGGCGAAGTCGAGGGACGCGTGCGCAGGACTCGTCGACGGCAACCGCGTCGACGGCAGGATCGACTCGCGCAGGCGGGGGATCACGGAGCGCCGGAAGCAAGCCTCCGCCGTCGTCCCGTTGAAGAACACGTGCTCGATGCGGGGATGCTCGGCGAAGAAGCGCTCGAAGTCGTTCGGGCGTCGCGACGTCGGCTCGATGTTCGAGTCGAGGCTGCCGCGCCGGACACACGTCGCGAGCACGTCCCACACGGCGACCCGCGCATCCAGCACGGCCTCGACGCGCTTCGCGTACGGCGCGCCGGGATCGAAGCCGAACAGCGCGCCGAGGATGCGCCAAAACGCGTTGTGCGGATGCGCGTAGTACTGCCCCGCCGCCAGCGATGCCGCACCGGGCATGCTGCCGAGGATCAGCGCGCGCGCCCGCGGGTCGGCGAGCGGTGGGAAGCTGCGAATGCGCAACGGGGAGCCCTCGGCCGCGACCTGGCGCAGCAGGCTACTCGGCGCGCGGCCGAGCGGGCGACTTCGTCCGGCGCCGAGGAAGAGCCCCTTCAGTTGCCAGCGGGCCGTGCCGATGACTGAAGTCGAATCGGGGGTTTTCCGCGAACGAGTCGCGGACGAGGCCGATCGGGAGAGAGGGCCGCATGCGAAACGCGTTCACGCGTGGCTTGGGTGGGATTCTGGTCGTCGTCGGGTGCGCGACCGCGCGTGCACAGGACTTGTCACCCCGACTCCGAGTCGAAGTCATCGCGGATGCCACGTCGGTCCACCTTGCGAACTGGGATCGCGACGGCCTCCCCGACGTGCTCGTCCGGGATCCGAGCGGGGAGCTCCGCGTGTTCCTAAACGACGGGACGGGCTCGTTCCAGCCTCTCGCGCGCGCCTCCCATCTGTCGGCGCTCGGTCCGGGGAAGTCGGTTCACGGCGACTTCGACGGGGACGGTCGAACCGACCTCGGCGTCGTTCGCTCGTCGGGCGCGCCGGAGTTTGCGTTCGCACTCGGACTGGATGACGGGACCTTCGGCTCGCATGCGTCGATTGCGATCCCCGCGGGCGTCACGGACCTCGATGTCGCCGATTTCGATCGCGACGGCGCGGACGACATCGCGATGGTCCTCCCCGGTTCGTTCGCCGTTCGCATGGACCTCACGGGAGCCGTCGTCGCATCGAGTCACCCCTACACCGGCTGGCTGGAGCGCGTGACTGCGGCCGACTTCGATGGAAATGGTCGGATCGACCTCGCGCTCTACGGCTTCTTTCAAGGCTCTTCGATCTGGACCGGCGACGGAACGGGCTCGTTCCAATTCGTCCAGAGTCAGTCCATGTCGGGCATCCCGATCGGCCACGACTTCCGCCATCGAGTCGGCGACGTAGATGGCGACGGCAAATTGGAGTTCCTCATCGGCTCGGCGTGCTTCCAGTTCGACGTGAATTGGGACATTCGCGAGCTCGGGAAGCTCCCGCCGACGGCTTCTCCGGAGACCGGATTCGCGCTCGTCGACGTATCCGGAGACGGACGCGACGACATCCTCACCACGGATGCTCTCGGGCAATTCGTTTGGCACGAGTCGTTCGGCAACGGCGAGTTCGGCGCGGGCAACGTCGTGAAGACGAATCTGCCGGCGGGGCAATCGCTCGCGCAGTTTTCCTGCGTCGAACTGAACGGCGACGGAGTGCGGGATTTCGTCTGCCGGGCGAATAGCCGTGCGGTCGTCGCGATCCGACACGAGCTCGATGGCCTCGGACAAACCGCATTGCCCACGGCGAGTGGGTCCGTCTGGAAGACGACGAGCACGGCGGCCGCGGATCTCGACGGCGACGGTGATCTCGATCTCGTCGGCATCAACGCGACCGGCGACTGGAATGCGACGCTCGTGACGACGCGGAATCAGGGAGCCGGGAAGTTCGTCGTCCACTCCGTCGTTCCCGGGATCAGCATCAAGTACGACCGCCCCAAGATCCAGGTCGGCGACTTCAACGGCGACGGTGATCTCGACGCTCTGCTTCCGCTCTCCTTCTACTCACCGAAGATCGCGCTAGGCGATGGCGCCGGATCCCTGTCCCCGGTCGTCGATCTGTCGTCGCTCGGAATCTTTGTGAGGGCCATGGCGTCCGCGGACGTCGATCTGGACGGTGACCTCGACCTGGTCGCATCGAAGTCGGAGACGATCTTCCTGTTGTCGAACGACGGAGCCGCCGGATTCACGATGATGAACCGCGTGCGGTCGGAGATGCCCATCGCGGCTCCGCTCGCGGTCGCGGAGATCGACGGCGACGGCTTCCCCGACTTCCTGATGGCCGACCTGCTGTCGACGTTCGACGGGGCGCCGGTCTACCTGCGACGTGGTCACGGCGACTTCACGATGGGCCCTCTCCTGTCCTTCGGGTTCGAACGCGGCCCGATCTCGGATCTCGCATGCGCCGACGTGGACTCCGATGGCGACGACGACGTCGCGGTGCTGCGCGGCGACGACTACCCACCGAACAGCGTCTCGGTGTTCCGCAACGACGGCAATGCCGTCATGGTGAAAACGGCGAACAAGCCCATCGCGCCCATGTCATTGCTCGATCCGATCCCATCCATCTTCTTCGCCGATCTCGACGCGGACGGACGACTCGAGCTCGCGCATGCCCGCGGCACGGAGTTGGCGTCGCACGAGTTCTTGGCCGACGCGTCGTTCGCTTCGACGCGGCGATTCCTCGGCGTCGATGCCATGTTCGCTGCCGTCGACGTGACCGGCGACGGACTCGCGGACCTCGTGGGTGGCGACGCGTACTCGCGGGGCTACGTGCCGTCGATCTGCAATGCGATGCCTTCCGCTCACGGCGCCGGGTGTCCCGGGACGACGGACGCCGCGCCCCATCTCGTCGTCACCGGGTGTGCGACTCCCGGCGCGTCCTTGAAGATCCGGGTCTCGTCGCTGCCGCCGGCGTCGACGGCGCTGCTCGCGTTCGGGAGCTCACCGGGCTCGACGTCCGCTGGCCCGTGCGCGTTGCACGTGGGCGGACCGCGCCTCGTCGTCGTGCCATTGGCGTTGCTGCCGCAGTCCGGTGGCTACTTCGGCGCGGAGTTCGACGTGTCGGTCCCGCTCGCGGGGAACGCCATGCCCACCTACGCGCAAGCCTGGATCGTCCGCAGCGGCGCGATGACGAACGGCGTGATGATCCCCGCATCACCGTGACGCACCGGTCCGGCGCCATGAATCAGCGTCTCTTCGGCGGGTGATAGGATCCGTGCCGGCCCCGATGGACCACCTTCGACTCGACCGCATCGAACCTGCTCTGAAGACCCTGTCGCCGCGCGTCGTGTCGGTCGACGGAGGCGTGCGGCAAGCGTCGGTCGCCCTGCTCTTGCATCAACCGTCGCCGACCGAACTCCCCGAGTTGCTGTTCATCGAGCGCGCGCGCGTCGACGGCGATCCGTGGTCCGGGCACATGGCCTTCCCGGGCGGCATGCGCGAGCCGCACGACCCGGATCCCGAGGCCACCGCCACGCGCGAAACGCTCGAGGAGATCGGGCTCGACCCGGGACGCGCTCTGGCGCGACTCGACGACTACGACGCGCGCGGTGGACGGCGACGTTTCGCGCTGGTGGTGTCGCCGTTCGTGTTCAGAGTCGCGCAACGCCCGAAGTTGACGTTCTCGCACGAGGTCGCCGACGCGGTGTGGATCCCGTTGGCGTCGATCCTCGACCCGGCCGCGGCGACGCGCTACGCGTTGCCCGGCGCGACCGAGCACGCATCGCTGCCGGCGTTCCGCCACGACCGCTTCGTGGTGTGGGGCATGACCTTCCAGATCCTCGATGCGTTCCTCGGTCGGCTCGGCGCGTCGCTGCCGCGCTGACGCTCATCCCCCCGACTCGAGCAGCGCTTTGAACTCCACGTAGCTCCGCGCATCGAACGCCTTGCGGCGCGTGATCGGATCCTCGAACCGACGGCCGAGCTCCGCGAGCAACTCGAGTTGCGCGCCGTCGTCGGTCGCAGGCGTGAGCACGAGGAACACGAGCTGCGCCGGCTCGCCGTCCGGCGCGTTGAAGTCGATCCCCGCGCTCGACACGCCCACGGCGACGATCGGGGCCTTCAGCGACGGGTCGCGACCGTGCGGGACCGCGACGCCGCCGTCGACGCCCGTGGACGCCATCGCCTCGCGATCGCGCGCATCGGCCGCGATCGCGCGAGCGTCGCACTTGCTCGATGCGGCCGCCAACGCCGCGAGTTCTTCGATCGCTTCGGTCGCGGTGGTCGCACGCAGCCGGGGCACGAATGCTCTGGAACTCACGAAGTCGCGCACTCGACGCGGGGCTCGCAACCGCAGCACGCGCACGATCAGCGGCCCCGACAGCAACGACGTCGCGAGCGCCATCAGGATGAGCGCGACGAACAACGCTTCCCCGATGATGCCGGCTTGAAGTGCCACCAAGCCCAGCACGATCTCCATCGACCCACGCGCGTTCAGCGCCGCTCCGATCGCCACGGCCTCGCGCACCGGCGTCCCGCACAATCGCGCCGCCAGCCCGCATCCGCCGATCTTGCCGACGCAGGCGACGGCGAGCACGACGGCGCACATGACTCCGTCGAAGTGCCGCACGAGATCGAGCTGCAACGCGATCGCGCCGAAGAACAACGGCGCGAAAAACGAGTGCACGAAGTCCGCGATCGTCGCCTTCGTGTGCTCGCGCATGTGCGTCGAGTCGCCGAGCGCGACGCCGGCGAGGAACGCTCCGAACAGCGCGTGGATGCCGAGCGCTTGCGTCGCCGCGGCCGACAGCAACGTCACGCCGAGCGATGCCGCGAGGATCCCGGTCGGCCAATGCGCGTACGCGAGCACCCACGGCAAGGCTCGATGGATGGCCGCGCGCACCACCGTGAGCATCACCACCGTGAACCCGACCGCGAGTCCGGCCGTCGTCACCCAACCGCCTGCGTGCTCGCCATCGAGACTCATCAGCAGCGCCGCGAACGCGACCCAGCCGACCAAGTCGTTCACGATCGCAGCCGCGACGATCGTCATGCCGAAGTCACTGCGGTAGATGTGCAGATCCATCAGGATTCGCGCGATCACCGGCAGGGCCGAGATCGACGACGCGATGCCGAAGAACGCCGCGAACGCGTCGCCCCGCAGCGGCGAGCCGACTTCGAGCGCGTCGGCGAACACGCGCGCGGCGCCGAACCCGAGCGCGAACGGCACCAACATGCCGGCACCAGCGACCGCGATCGCCGTGCGCCCACGCCGCCGCATCGTCGACAGATCGACTTCCATGCCCGCGACCAACAGGAACAACGCGATCGCGATTTGGCCCAGTCCGTCGAGCACGATCGGCGCGGCGCCCGTCGATGGGAACAGACGATCGAACGCGGCGGGCGCGACGCGCGCGAGCACGGTCTTCCCGAGCAGGACTCCGGCCGCGATCTCTCCGAGCACCGTCGGCAAGCCGAAGCGGCGCGCGACCTCACCGAGCGCGCGGGCGACGAGCAACACCGTCGCGACGGCGAGCAGGACGGTGAGCGTGTCGTCGGCGCTCAGAGGCTGTGAGCGAATCGGGGGCCGCCCCCGATTCGCTCACAGCCGAACGCACAAGGTGTCCGAGGCGGCGGCAGCCGCCGTACTCACGGATGAACCGCGTCAGTGCCGCGCGAATCGTCTTTGCCTGGTGAATGGGGCGGCGACTGCGGTCGCCGAGCCACACTTGGTGAGGCCGAGAACGCGAATCAATCGGATTGATTCACGTTTTCTCAGCGCGTGCACGGCGGAGTCACCTGGTCAGCTCGCGCCGCCCGTCGGCTTCTTCGGTTCGGCGCACGCGCACGGCGTCTTCGCGCAGCGCGGGCAGCCCTTGCCGTACTTCGCCACGGCGGCGTCCTCGAGGTCGATGCCGGCGATCGACGCCAACGTCGACAGCCACGCCAGCACGTCGGCGAACTCGCCTCTCAATTCGTCATCGTTCTTGCGGCGCAGCGCGCGCGAGAGTTCGCCGACTTCCTCGGCGAACCACATGAACGTGCCGGCGACGCCGCGCGCGTTGTCCTTCGCGAAGTAGATCGCCTCGATCTGCTTCTGGAACTTGCGGATGTCCATCGGCTCGCTCATGCGCGGCGCAGCGTCAGGAACGTGATGTCGGAGTCGGGCACCGAGCCGCCGAGGAACTGATCGAGCGTGTACGTCACGAGCTTCACGAACGCGCTCGAGTCCTTCGCGGCTTCGCGCGCGACGAGGCGATGGAAGTTCTCCTCGCCGAGTTCGTGTCCTTCGCGGTTCTTGATGCCGAACACGCCCGGCGTGACCATCGTGACGCGGTCGCCGGGCTTCAGCTCGACGTCGATCACGCGCAGCGTGCGGTCGAACACCGGCCCCTTGTCGAAGCCGAGTCCGATGCCGTCGGCATGCAGCGGCGTCACGGTCTTCGTCGCCGCGTCGTAGCGGATCAGCGGGTGATGCCCCGCGTTCGCGACCTGGAGGTGGCCGGTCTTCGGATCGAGGATCGCGGCCAGCGACGTCACGTACATGCCGCGACGCAGATCGGGGGACAGTAGGCGGTTCACGATCTTGAAGATCGAGGCGATGTCGCTCTCGCGCTCGGCAGTTGCCGTCGTGAACGACCGCGCCATCACCGTGAGCATCGCGGCCGGGATGCCCTTGCCGGATGCCGACGCCACCGCGAAGAACAAGCGGCCGTCTTGCATCGGGAACACGTCGTAGTAGTCGCCGCCGACTTCGGGACCTGGCCGATAGAACGCGGCCAAGTCGTAGCCCGGAACCTGGGGCAGCGTCTTCGGGAACAGGTTGCTCTGGATCTCGAGCGCGACCGCGAGCTGGTGCTTCTGCTTGGCGTGCTCGACCTGCGCTTCCTGCGCGCCCTTCAGGCTCTGCGTCATGCGCGCGACCGTCTTCGCGAGCACCCCGATCTCGTCCATCGCGCCGACCTTGACCTTGTGGTCGAGGTCGCCCTTCGCGATGACCTCGACGTCGTGCGTCAAGTCGGTGATCGGCGCCGTGACGCGCGCACCCATCATGAACGACACGCCGACGCCGAGTGCGACGAAGAACAGCGTCAGCAGCAGGATGCGCTTCTGCACGCCCTGCAGCGATTCCTGGATCGAGCGCTCGGACAGGACGACCGTCGCCTTGCCCACTTCCGAGCCGTGGAACCCGACGATCGACGCCGTGAACGAGCGCGCCGGGATCTCGCCCGCGCTCGCGACGTAGGTGCCGTAGCCGATCTGGACGCCGAGGTCCTCACGCGCCGACTGCGGCGAGAACGCGAGCTTCGTGCTCCCCGACGCGATGCGGATGATCTCGCGTTGCGACGGATCCGTGATCATCACGTCGAGCACGCGGTCGTCTTCCGAGATCAGCTTCGCCAGGCGCTGGCGGTTGAACTCGGTGCGCTTCTTCGCCTCGTCGATCTGTTCTTTCTTCAGCGCGCCTTCGGGGATCTTTTTGTCGCCCTTCGCGATCGCGGTTTCGAAGCCGCCGAAGTCGGTGTTCTCGTAGGCGCCGTTGAACTGGTACCAGGCCGAGATGTCGGCGGCCGCGAGCGAACGCGCCGCGTGGATGCCGGCGGCGTCGATCTGTTCGTTCAGCGCGCCTTTCTGCTGGCTGTAGAGCGCCATGCCGAACACGAGCATGAACAACGCGATCGCGGCGGACACGATCAGCGCGAACTTCGCCGACACCGACAAGCCCGTGCGGCGGATGCGTTCGCCATGCAGGATCGACGAGTCGCCGGGTTTCTTGCCCTTGAGTTCGGCCGCGCGCAGGATCTGCGTCGCGCTGTGGGCTCCGGGCGCGCCGGGCACGATCAGGGTGCTGTCGCCTTTGCGCGTTGGCTTCTGTGCACTCATGCGACCTCGTCGTCCATCGGGGGCGTTCTCGCGCCGGCAAGCGCGATGCGCCAGAGCATCCGGAAGGGGGATGCGTGCGTGGGTGCCGCGGACGGCGCGGATGATATCGAACGCTCCGCGCGAGCGATCATCGCGGCACGGTGCGACGTGCGGGCTTGAGCCCCAGGGCACGCAGCTTCGATTCGAGCGTGGTCGCGGGCACCCCGAGCAGCGCCGCGGCGCCGCTTTTGCCCGCCACCTTGCCGCCAGCCCGGGCGAGCGCGGCTTCGATCACCTCACGCTCGCGAGCCCGAAGGTCCGCGAGGGTCGGGAGTTCGGCGGCCGGCATCGGCGGATCGCGCACGACCGACCCACGCCGCAAGACCCCGTCGGAGGGCCCCAATTCCGGGAACTGAAGGGGACCGCCGCGAGCCAGGATCATCGCGCGCTCGATGACGTGGCCGAGTTCCCGCACGTTGCCGGGCCATGCATAGGCTTCGAGCTGCTCGGCCTGCGCACGCGTCAGCTTCGGCTTGCGCAGGTTCAACGACCGCGCCGAGCGCTCGATGAAATGCGCCGCGAGCTGCGCGACGTCCTCACGTCGTTCGCGCAGTGGCGGAACTTCGATCGGGAACACGCTGAGCCGGTAGTAGAGGTCGGAGCGGAATCGGCCCGCGTTCGATTCGACGGCCAGATCGCGGTTCGTCGCCGCGATCACGCGGACGTCGGCGCGGCGCGTCTTCTCTTCGCCGACGCGTTCGAACGTGCCTTCTTGCAGCACGCGTAACAGCTTGGACTGGTGCACGAGCGGGATCTCGCCGATCTCGTCGAGGAACAGACTGCCGCCGTTCGCCAACTCGAAGCGTCCAACGCGATCGCGCACGGCCCCCGTGAACGAACCCTTCACGTGGCCGAAGAACTCGCTTTCGAACAGTTCGCCGGGGATCGAACCGCAATTGACCTTGATCAGCGGCCGATCGCGGCGCGCGCTGCGCTCGTGGATCGCGCGTGCGACGAGTTCCTTGCCCACGCCGGACTCGCCGAGGATCAGCACCGTCGCGTCGGTCGGCGCAACCATCTCGACCTGGCGCAGCACCTTCTGCAGCGCCGGTGAACTGCCGTGGATGTCCGAGAACGGCTCGGTCACCTCGGTGCGCAGGTACTCGTTCTCGAGCTCGAGCTGGCGGTGCAGGCGCTCGATCTCCTCGTACGCGCGCGCACTCGCGATCGACACCGCGGCGTGGTCGGCGAAGGTGCGCAGCCAGCGGAAGTCGGCGTCCGGCAAGCGCGTTCGGTCGAACAGCGCGAGCACGCCCAGCGTCGCACCCCGCGCGACCAATGGCTGCGCCGCGAACGACACGATGCCTTCGGCGGCGATCCACTCGGGGTCCGCGATCCAGCGCGGATCGTCCGCGACGTTCGCCAACAGGACGCCGGTGCCCTGAGCCGCAACGCGGCCGACCTTGCGATCACCGATCTCGAAGCGGGAGAAGCGACCGTCGAGTCGGCGCGGATTCGCCTGCGGATCGCGCAGGTTGCCCGCGCTGGCCGCGAGTTGCAGCCACCTCGTTTCGCCATGCGCATCGTCCGCGGTCCGCACCAGCCAGATGCGGCACAGCGCAACGGTCTCGCATGCGGCGATCCCGTCGACGACCCGCCTAAGCACGTCGTCGGTCGAGTCCGCGCCCGCGATCGCGAGCATCAGTCCTTGCATGGCCTCGAGGTTCATGCGGCGGAGGCTACACGAGAGTTCGTGAGCTGATTCACGGACTTTCGTGAGTCACGAGCTTTCGTGAGTTGCTAGATGGCCATGTCGAATCGGCGTGACGCCAGGTTCCACATGGCTTTATGGCGTTCGGAGGGACCGGAGCGTGGTCTGGCACGCCGGGTGAACTGTCGTTGCTCGGTTCGTGAATTCGATCCTTCTCCAACCCCCGAGGTTTCCCATGGTTCGCATCGCTCTCGTCGACCCCACCACCGCCGCCGGCAAGGCCAAGGACCTGCTGACCGCCATCCAGAGCAAGCTCGGCTTCGTGCCCAACATGATGCGTGGGCTCGCACAATCGCCCGCCGCGTTGAAGGCGTACCTCGACTTCTCCGGCGCACTCGGCGGCGGAGTCCTCCCGGCTCGTGTGCGGGAGTTGATCGCGCTGCAGGTCGCGGAGGTCAACGGCTGCGCCTACTGCCTCGCCGCGCACACCGCGATCGGCGGCATGCTCGGCGCGCCGACGGTCGAACTCGAGCACGCGCGTCACGGCCAGTCGGACGACCCGAAGATCGCGGCGCTGCTCGCACTCGCTCGCGAACTCGTGCTGCGCCGCGGCGAACTCCGCGACGCGGACCTGCGGCTCGCACGTCAGGCCGGCATCAGCGACGCGGAACTCGTCGAAGTGATCGGCGCCGTCGCTTTGAACGTGTTCACGAACTACTTCAACCACGTCGCGGCCACGCCGATCGACTTCCCCGAAGTCGCGCCGCTCGGCGCTCCGACGGCGAAGGCATGCACCAGCACCGACTGCGGGAGTGCGTCGTGAAGCTCGCGATCACGATCCTCTCCGACCCGACCCACGGTGGCGACGAAGCGCTCGGTCGCTTGTTCAACGCGCTGTCGCTCGCAGCCGAAGCCAAGGAACTCGGCGACGAGGTCCAGATCGTCTTCTCCGGCGCCGGCACGCGCTGGCCCGGCGAATTGACGAAGCTCGGTCACCCGGCGCGTGCGCTGTTCCAGTCCGTGCGTGAACTCGTGAAGGGTGCGTCGTGCGGTTGCGCCGAAGTGTTCGGCGCGACGAAGGCGGTCGAAGCCTGCGGCGTCCCGCTGTTGAAGGACCACGAGCTCGCGGGAACGTCCGGTGTCGCGAGCCTGCGCGCCGCGATCGCCGACGGTTGGATCCCTCTGTCGTTCTGATCCGGTCCTGGAACTTGGAAGCGCGCGGGCGGGTCCGTCCCTCCCTCAAGCACCTGCCGCTCGCGCGCTTCTTCCTTCGTCCCCCGCGTTTTCACTCGGAGTGATCCCATGGCCCTGCGCTATCGCCAAGTCCTGTTCACGCCGTCCGTTCGCGATCAGCAAGCGTCGACCTACGGCGCGTCGCAGGACGTCGGGAACGACGCACCGCCCGACGCGCTCGGCGAGGTCGAGGCCGAGTTCCTCGCGACGCGCGACTCGTTCTACGTCGCGAGCGTCGGCGAGACCGGTTGGCCCTATGTCCAGCATCGCGGTGGTCCGCCGGGCTTCCTGCGTGTCGTCGACGGGCACACGATCGCGTTCGCCGATCTGCGCGGGAATCGTCAGTTGATCTCGCGCGGCAACCTCGCGGGCAACGACCGCGTCGCATTGATCGTCATGGACTATCCGCAGCGGAGTCGACTCAAGTTGATCGGCCACGCGCGCGTCGTCGCCCGTGAGGATGCGAGCCCGGCCGTGCTCGCGGCGCTCGATCCGAAACTCGCGCAGCGCGCCGAGCGGATCGTCGTCATCGACGTGGTCGGCTTCGATTGGAACTGCCCGCAGCACATCACGCCGCGCTTCACGGAGGCCGAGGTCGAGGCCTACGTCGCTCCGCTGCAAGCGCGCATCGCGGAGCTCGAGGCTCAAATCACCAAGGCGGGTTCGCCATGACGTCGCGGAAGACGAGCACGCCGACGAGCGCGTAGATCCCCGCGATCACGTCGTCGATCACGATGCCGAAGCCCCCGCGCAGGTCTTGCAGCTTGCGCGCGGGCGGAGGCTTCGTGACGTCGAACAAGCGGAACAACACGAACGCCACGAGCAGCTCGCGCGGCGTCGGCCACGCCGGCGTCAGCGTCGCGGTCGCGATGAAGAAGCCGGCGAACTCGTCGAGCACGAAGCGCTGCGGGTCCTTGCCGCCGACCAACGTCTCGAAGCGGTCGCCGATCGGAATGCACGCGAGCGTCGTCGCGAGCGCGAGCGCGAGCAGCGTCCAATGCGCTGGCAGGCTCGTGAAGGTCAAGCCGTACACGATCGCCGCGGCGAGCGCGGTCCCGAACGTGCCCGGCGCGAACGGCGCGAGCCCCGATCCGAATCCGGTCCCGAGCACGAAGGCCGCGCGATCGGCGAGCGAACGCTCCCCCATCTCAGACCTGCTGGCGCAACAGACGCGCGCCCTTGTGGATGTACGACACGCCGGTCCCGACGGTCAGCAGCACCATGATCCACACGTTCACGTGCGCGAACATCAGCGTCGTCGACACGGCCCAATCGATGCCGGCGCACCATTGCTCGATCAGCTTGAAGAAGAACACGGCAGGCACCGCGATGCACTGCTGGATCATCTTGGCCTTGCCGCCCCAGTCGGCGCCGAACGACATGCCCTTCGACTCGAGGAAGCTGCGCAGTCCGTTGATGACGAACTCACGGCTCAGGATCACGGCGACCATCCACGGATCGAGCACGGGACGCGCCCACGGCGCCGCCGCGAGGAAGACGAGCGTCCCGCAGACCGTGATCTTGTCGACGGCGGGATCGGCGATGCGGCCGAAGTCGGAGATCTGATGCAGCTTGCGGGCGTAGTAGCCATCCAGCGCGTCGGTCACGACGATCGTGATGAACAGCGTCATGCCCGCGAACAGCAGCCACGGACCCGGCGTCAGCGTGTCGTCGAGGAAGGCCATCAACACGAACAGCACGATCGAGAGGCCGAGGCGGCCGACCGTGATCTGGTTCGCGACGTTCAAGCGGGGACTCCCGCGCCGACGCAGGCCGTGCCCTTCAGGTCGTAGCCGAGCACGCCGTCGACGCGGACGTCGATGAACGCGCCGGCCTCGAGCGTGATCCCCGCCGGTGCGCGCACGTGGACGCGGCAATCGATCTGCGGCGCGTCGCCTTCGCTGCGACCGACCGCGCGATCACCGTCGACGGCATCGAGCAGCACACGGATCGTCGTGCCGAGGAGCGCCTTGTTGCGCTCCTTCGTGATCTTGCGCGACAGCAGCATGACCTTGCGGCGCCGTTCGGCCGCGACCTTGCCCGACACGCGACCGGTGAGGTCGTAGCTCGACGTGCCTTCCTCGCGCGAATACGTGAAGCAGCCGACGCGCTCGAATCGCGTCGCGCGCAACGTGTCCATCAGGTGTTCGAAGCGCGTGTCGGTCTCGCCGGGGAAGCCGACGAGGATCGTCGTGCGCAGCGTGATGCCGGGGATCTCGGCGCGCAGCGTCGCAACGAGATCGCGGATCTTGCCGGCCGGCGTGCCGCGCTTCATGCGCTTCAGGATCTCGTCGTCGCCGTGTTGGATCGGCATGTCGACGTACTTCGCGACCTTCGGGTTGTCGCGGATCTCGTCGATCAGCGAGCGCTTGAACGAACCCGGATGCGCGTACAGCAGCCGGATCCACTCGATGCCCTTCACCTTCGACAGCGCGCGCAACAGCGGCGCGATGCCTTCGCCGTACGGCATGTCGAGGTCGGAGCCGTACGCCGTCGTCTCCTCGCCGACCAGCGAGAGTTCCTTCACGCCGGCGGCCGCGAGGCGCTTCGCTTCCTTGACGAGCACGTCGATCGGCTTGCTCTTCTGCGTGCCGCGGATCAGCGGGATCGCGCAGAACGCGCACTTGCGATCGCAGCCCTCGGACACGCGCAAGTACGCGGTGTGCGGCAGCGTCAGCAGCGAGCGACCGAGGTCGGCCGTCGGCGACTTGTCCGCGCCGCCGCCGACGAACGGCGCGATCGACTCGGCGCGCGCGGGCGATGTCTCGCCGCTGGTGCGCGCGTGGATCGTTTTGAACACGCGCGGCGCGTCGCTGTAGTCCGAGATGTCGAGGAACGCGTCGACGTCCGGCAGCTCCTGCTGCATCTCGGAGCCGTAGCGGCGCACCATGCATCCCGCGACGACGACGCCCTTGACGGCGCCTTGCGCCTTCAGGTCGAGCATCTCGCAGATGGTGTCGATCGACTCTTCCTTCGCCGCGTCGATGAACCCGCAGGTGTTCACGACGACGACGTCCGAACCTTCCGGAGCCGACTGCAGTTCGAACGCGCCGCCGGTCAGCTTGCCGACCATGACCTCGGAGTCGACGAGGTTCTTCGGACAGCCGAGCGAGACGAGCGAAACCTTGATGGGACGCGACGGCGGACGGGACACGGGTGCGGCGGAACCTCGAAAGGTGGGATCGAGTCGGAAAGCGGCAAGAGCCTAAACAGTTCCGCGCCGTCCGCCCCCGTCCTAGTCGTGCTTCCGTCGAGTCGTCGCCCGCGTTGCGCCGATCGGCCCGCTCACGGGTTCACGATCACGCAGGTCGCCGGGTTCGACAGGGACGCCGGCAAGATCGTCTGGCCGGCGACGTGGACCTGGGCGGTTGCGGCCAAGCCGTCGACTCCCGGCGGAAGATGGCCGGCATTGGCGTCGAACTCGACCGCGCCGTTGGCCGGCAACGTCCCGAGACCCACGAGCACGGCCGGCGGCCCCACCTGGAGCATGCCGAGGACCAGCGGGACCCCGACGAAGCCGAACACCCACACCCACGAGTTCTGCGCGCGGATGCCATCCCCGCCGCTGGTCGGCGACATCTCGTCGTCGACCGCGAGCCCGCCGTCGCCGCCGCGGCACGTCGAGCCGTGCAGCCAGACCTTCGAGTCGACCACGCGCAAAGCCTCGCCCCCCGGCACACCGCCGACGAAGGGGTCGAACAAGGTCGGCGATCCCTCGCCGCCCGTCAGTGAACACTGGCTGAACACGACGCGCTCCGACTGCGTGACGACGGCAGCGGTCCGGTCCGGTCCGAGCGCCGAGTAGTAGTCGAGTTCACAACCTTCGACCGAAACGGCACCCGCGCACGTACGCACCTGCAAGGGTGGCAGGAACACGATCGGCGGCGGCGTCACGACGATGTGCGTCAGCGTGAGTTCGCGCAGCACGACCCGCTGGTCCGCGGCGAGGTTCTGCACGATGAGTCCGCCGACTTGGACGAAATCGCCGTACTTCGCGATCGTCAGCGACTTGCCTTGGATCAACGCCGGACCGTAGGTGCTGGGCTTCAGCAGGATGATGTCGCCGCTCTGCGCCACTCCGATCGCGGTCTGCAGGGACGTCTGGTCGATGCCCGGGCCGATCGATCCGGCGACGACGATCACGGCGGCGGCGGCTCGGCTCCCCACGCATGCTGCAAGAACGGCCGCGATTCGCATCCAAGTCCGCGTTGCGATCTCCACGGGGATCGACCGTCCGGCAGGATCGGAGTGCGATCACCCCGCTGCGCGGTAACCGACGCCGGCGGAGCGGGCAAGCAGCCCGATCGCGACGCGCGTCCCTTTCACCCGCACCGCACGAGCCGAGCTCGCGCCTCGCGGACCGCGCGCTCGGCTTCGTCGACGGTGTCGGCTAGCGCCGTCAGATGTCCCATCTTGCGGCCCGGGCGCGGATCGGACTTCCCGTAGAGGTGGAGCTTCACGTTCGGCAATTCAAGTGCGGCGGCCCAGTGGGGTTCGCCGTTCGCCCACACGTCGCCGAGCAGATTCATCATCGCGGCGGGCCGGAGCGACTGCGGGCTGCCGAGCGGCAAACCGCAGACGGCGCGCACTTGCTGCTCGAATTGATTGGTCAGGCTGGCGTCGAACGTCAGGTGACCCGAGTTGTGTGGCCGCGGCGCGAGTTCGTTGACGAGCAGCGCGCCGGACTTCGTCACGAACATCTCGACGCAGAGCACGCCGACCACGTCGAGGCGCTCGAGGATGCCGCGTGCGAGTTCGAGCGCTTGGCGCGCCAGCTTCGGGTCGATGCGCGCCGGGCACACGGTGACGTCGAGGATGTGGTTCGCGTGCGCGTTCTCGAACACGTCGAATGCCGCGAACGACCCGTCGAGTCCGCGCGCCGCGACCACCGAGACCTCGAGCGCGAAGTCGACGAAGCCTTCGAGGATCGCTTCCTTCACGCCGAGCACGGCCCACGCGGCCGGCGCGTCGGCGCGCGCGAGCAGCTTGCGCTGGCCCTTGCCGTCGTAGCCAAAATCCGCGCTCTTCAGCACCGCGGGCAGCCCGAGCGCGTCGATCGCCGCCTCGAGTTCCGCCAGCGAAGTCACGCGCGCGAACGGCGTGACCGGGAAGCCCTGTTCGCGCAGGTACGTCTTCTCGCGCAATCGCTGCTGCGTGATGTGCAGGACTTCGCCGCGCGGCCGCACCGGCACGAACTGCGCGCAGGCGGCGGCGGTCGGGAACGGCACGTTCTCGAACTCGAAGGTCACGACGTCGACCGTGCGCGCGAACGCCTTCACGCGTTCGAGGTCGTCGTAGCGCGCCGTGAACTCGGTGTCGGCGACCTGGCCTGTCGGTGAATCCTGATCGGGCGAATAGACGATCACGCGATACCCGAGCCGCCGCGCCGCCAGCGCGAACATGCGCCCGAGCTGGCCCGAACCGAGCACGCCGAGTCGCCCGCCGGGCGCGATGACCTTCGTCACGGCAGCGTCTCGCCTCGCACGCGCGCTTCTTCGGCGGCGCGGTAGTCCGCGAGTTTCTGCGCGAGCGCCGCGTCCTGCAGCGCGAGGATCGCGATCGCCAGCAACGCCGCGTTGGTCGCGCCGGCCTTGCCGATCGCGAGCGTCCCGACCGGGATCCCCGCCGGCATCTGCACGATCGACAGCAGCGAGTCCTTGCCGGACAGCGCCTTGCTCTCGACCGGGACGCCGAGCACGGGCAGCGTCGTGTGTGCCGCGGTCATGCCGGGCAAGTGCGCAGCGCCGCCCGCTCCCGCGATGATCACTTGGATCCCGCGACCGCGCGCGGCCGTCGCGTACTCGGCCATCAGCCGAGGCGTCCGATGCGCGGACACGACCGTGCATTCGTGGGCCACGCCGAAGCGCGCGAGCACGTCGGCCGCGTGCTGCATCGTGTCCCAATCGGACTTGCTGCCCATGATCACGCCGACGCGAGGCGACGAAGAAGGTGCGTTGGTCATCGTGGCGCGGAGTGTACGGAGGCGGGGTGATGACCGGGAGCGATCAAGTGGTGTCTCGGCTGCTGATGATCCCCAACGCACTGGAGGTCGTCGAGCGAACGACCTCAGGCAGACCTCGCCAATCGTTTCGCAAGTCGCGCTGCCCGGCTGCTCTGCTGCCCCCCTCGAAAGCGGACCCACCATTCAAATCGTCCTTGCCCATTCCCTCTCGCGGCGTACTCTCCGCCATACCTGCGGAACTGACCAGAAGGGGTCAACTATGCGTTCCTGCGTTCCTGCGTTCCTGCGTTCCTGCTTGGTGATCGTCGCGGCACTCGCGGCATCTGACGCGCACGCGACGAACTTCTACGTCGACGTCGTCAATGGGAGCAACACGACCGGCAACGGGACGGTCTTGAATCCCTGGAAGTCGATCACCAAGGCGCTGACCCACATCGATTCGCTAGGCACCAACGGCCACACCGTGTACGTGGCACCCGGAACGTACGTCTACAACTCGACGACTCCCGCGGATGGTGAGACCTTTCCCTTGACCAGCAACAAGACCCGCATCGCGATTCGGAATACCGGCGCGAAGCCTGTGATCACGGCGGCGGGAGTCCCGAACGGACATTTCAGCGGCAAGCCCGTCGCGTGCATCGCCCCGAACGATCAGTGGGTGCTAGACGGGTTGATCATTGACAACGACGGGTACGACAAGTCGTCCGCGAATGCTCCCTACGACAAGATCCACGGTGTCTACATCGACGATCTGCCTACTTCGATCACAATCACTGAGTGCGAAATCAAGGAAAACTACTGGGGCGTATGGATCGCGGACACGGGGAGCTCGAGTCATCACGCAAATCCGCGCGACGTCTCGATCGAAGGGTGCACGTTCACCGGCCAAGGGCCCACGAACACGCCGAATGCTGGAGCAGACACCGTGGGACATGCAGGTCTCATGATCGGCGCGAAAGACACGCTTACCGCAACCGTTACCGACTGTGTGTTCTCTGAGAATCACGACGGAATGGAAGGTGGGCAGTCCGGTACCTACAATTCTGCGGAGTTCATCGTTACGGAGTGCACTTTCGACCGCAACGAGAACGGTTTGGAGATGCAGGACAGCACGATGCGAGTTGCTGGATGCGTGTTTACGGACAATGGTCGATTCAACCCATCGACCGATGGCGGTATCACGACCAGTACATTCACCATCGCCCTTGGTTCACGGGCGCAGAGTTCAAACGTGCGCTGGCAAGTGAGGCGCTGCACGTTCGAGAACAACCAGCTCGCGGTCGGGATCTACGACGCGGTGGAAATCGCCGCATCGCCGATTTACGACTTTGGCACCGATCTCACAACGGATCCCGGTGAAAACCTGTTCTCGACCGATATCACCGTCCCGTGGCCCAACAACTACAATCAGTCGACGTGCGGCCTGTGGTCCAATCATCCGAATCCGGTCTACGCTGTCGGAAACGTGTGGACGTACGACTCCGGCGGCGGGGCCAATAACCAGAACTGCGACAGCGCTGGCGAGTACAAGACGGGATCCACTCAGATCGTACCGTTCGGCACGAACACGACGGGGACTGGATTCCCGGTCCTGCGACCGACATCCGGAACGACGAACGTGCCGTGGAATGTCGCGACGGGGCTTTCGATCGCACCAACGACGAACGCGCGGCCGCAAATCGTCCTGGAGCCATGATCATGCGAATCCTCAGCGGCATGGTCATCGCTTTCGTCAGCACGCTCTCTGCACCGATCGACGCCCAGGTCGTCCTGTCGAACTCAACGATCTACACAGCCCTGCCGGGCTCATTCCCCGCTTTCGGCTTCAACCTTGCGCTCGCCGAATCCAACGGAGATGGCGAACTCGATCTCTACGTAGCGGATCCCCAAGTCGACACAGACGGTCGAGCCTACGTTCTCTTGGGACCCGACTTCACACAGGCGATCTCCGTGTCAATTCCGAGCGGGATCTGGGGGCTCGGATCCCGCTGGACCGTTGGAGACCTGAACGGCGACAACCTCGCGGATATGGCCCTTGGCGGACCATATACAACAGTCGGCGGAGTGACTTCGGCCGGGCGAGCGATCGTGAGTCTTGCGCCGGATTTCCAAACGACGATTGAGTTGAGTCGCCCGACGCCTCCCCTGACACCGAGCGGAGACTCATTCGGTAGCGGTTTCGCCGTTACGGACTACGATGGCGACAATGTCGTCGAACTTCTCGTGGGCGCAGAAACGTCCACGATCAATGGGAGTCCGGCTGCCGGGATCATTTACATTTTCTCCGCTGCCTCGCAGTTCGCGGGAGGTCCCGTATCCGCCATCGCAACGCCATTCGTCGGCCAATCGCGCTACTGGGGTCGACACCTTGCCGTCGCTGACTTCGATGGTGATCAACACGATGATCTCATCACGCACTCGCGTCTGCCCTTCATCGGGCTTGGGATCATGCCGAGTCTCGATCCGAGCGCTCTGATCCAGTTAATCCCGCAGATCACCTCCGCAGGTTCCTCGCTCGGAGTTCAGATGAGATTCGTCGACTCGAACTCGGACGGGCATCTCGACATCATCGCTTCCGATCCCGATAAGTCCGGGGGAGGCCAAGTCCTTGTCTTCAGCGGCCCGTCGTTCCAGAACCCCACGTTCTTGAAGCCTCCCGGCCAGTCGAGCGGTGCCGGTTCCGGGTACGGCCTTTCGTACGGTGACGTCGACCGCGACGGCACGATCGACATCGTCGTCGGTTCTCCGTACAACAATTCCGGCAACCTCACGAAGAACGGTCGCGTCACGATCTTCTTCGGGCCGGACTTCGTGAATACGCAGTCGATCTATGGACAGTACAGCCAGAGTCGCTTCGGCCAGGGTGTCGTGGTCCACGACTTCGATGGCGATGGGTACGGAGAAATCCTCGTCGCGTGTGGCGGCGAGTGGGGTGGCGGATCCCTCCACCTGCTGCAGCACGAATCGCTGTCGCTCCAGACCGCGAACACCGTGTCGCTGAGCGCCGGCGGCACCGTCAAGTTCGCGATCCAGCGCGGCAAGCTCGCCGCCGGAGCGCCGTACTTGATGCTGATGTCGGCGAGCGGCAGCGCTCCCGGCCTCCAGATCCCGTTCGCGGGAGGCTCGGTCCACCTTCCGCTGAACTTCGACGCCGCCACCGTATTCGGGTTGCAGTTCGTCAATTCCGGTGTGTTCGTCGCCTTCCAAGGTGTGCTCGACACGAAGGGTGAGGCGGTCCCGCGGTTCGTCGTCCCGGGAGGCGTGAACGAGCCGGCCCTGTTCGGTCTGCCGCTGACGTTCGCGGCCGTGCTCGGCGAAGTTGGGCCCTACATCTCGGCAGCCACGAACGCGAAGGTCGTGACGCTGGATCCGTGAGGGTGGATCGGTCGGCGGCGTCGCCTCTTCCCCACCGGCGCCGCTCGTCGAATCGCTGGTCGCCGATCGCCCCGACCTTGCTGACCCGATGACATTGCTGACTCGATGAGAAAATGACCGCCGGCCTGGCAGCTCGCCAAGCCGGCGGTCCGGACGCCCCGCGCTTCATCGTGTGAACGCCGGTCCGACACGCCCCCCCCCCGGCACCGGAGTTCCGTAAGAGTCCCGGGAGTCGGTCGCTGGTTGCCTGCCGCACTAACAGGAAAATCTGACAACCTGCGGTTATCGTCGCCCGCCATGAACGACGGCAGCCGGGCGGTCGACGACGCGAGAGTTGCGGCGGCGGTCGCCGGGGACAGGACGGCCATCGCCGAGTTGTTCGAGTCCTTGCGCCCTCGCCTGCGTCGCATGATCGCGCATCGCATCGCCTCGCGGCGGGTCCCGAGCGAACTCGTCGACGAACTCGCTCAGATCGTCTGGGCCGCGCTGACGATCGCACTGCCCCGGCTCGAGGATCGCACCGCGGACGGCTTCAGCGCGTTCCTGTCGTCGATCGTCCAGCACAAGGTCGCCGACTGGATCGAAGCGCGCCAACGCGGGCGCAAGATCGCCTCGCTCGACTCGCAGGTCACCGGCGCCTCCGAGCTCGCCGAGCGCGCGGACTTCCTGCCCGCGAGTCAGACCACTCCCTCGGCGGCCGCGGCACGCAACGAGCGACTCGCGTTGATCCTGCGCACGATCGAGCGCCTCGATCCGGAGACGAGAGATGTCCTGCTGCTGACGTACGTCGATCAACTCGACACGACGGCGCTCGCTGTTCGCCTCGGCACGACGCGAGAGGCCGCGGCGATGCGCGTCCTGCGCGCGACGCGGGATCTGCGCGCTCGATTGAATCCGGACGACGGCCACCTTCCGGCACGTTCCCATCCGCTGGGCAAGGCGCGAGGAACCTCGAATGCCGCACTCGGGCCCTGACGCCGACGAGGTACGCGGCGACGAGGGCGACCTCGCCGATCGCGTCGACGCCGCGCTGCGCGCCGCGTGGAGCGGCGACATGGCGCGACTCGGTCCGCTCGCCGGCGGCGACGACGACCTCCGTGACGTGCTGGAGCCCTTGATCCACACCGAGCCCGATCTCGACCTGCCGCTGGCGGACGTACCCGGCTATCGCGTGCTGCGCGAGATCGGCCACGGCGGCATGGGCGCCGTTCACGAAGCCGAGCAACTCGCGACCGGCAGCATCGTCGCGCTGAAGCGTCTGCCGCGCGTTTCCCGCGGCGATCCGGTGCGCGAACACCTGTTCGAGCGCGAAGTGCGGACTCTCGCTCGCCTCCGGCACCCCGGCATCGCGACGATCTTCGACGCGGGCACCACGGCGGACGGCACGCGTTGGTTCGCGATGGAGAGAGTCGACGGCGAACGCCTGGACGTCGCCGCGCGCCGGCTCCGGATCGACGAACGCGTTCGGCTGCTGGTGCAAGTCGCCGAGGCGATCCAGTACGCGCATTCCGCGCTGGTCGTGCATCGCGACCTCAAACCATCGAACGTCCTGGTCGACGAGCGCGGCGACCCGCGCGTGCTCGACTTCGGCCTCGCCCACGCGGGCGATCACGACGATGTCGCCGTGGCCGGCGTCGGTACGCTCGCGTACTCGAGTCCGGAGCAAGTGCTGGGACGACCTGAGGCGCTGCTCGCCGGCACGGACCTTTACGCGCTCGGCGTGATCGCGTTCGAAGTGCTCTGTGCGGCACGCGCGTTCCCGGCCAGCGGAATCTCGCGCGACGCACTGCGAACGCTCGTCGTCGATCGCGGCATCCCCGACCCGGCGTCGACGCGTCCGGCCCTCGACGGTGATCTCGCCGCCATCGTTCGCAAGGCGGCCGCGCGCGATCGGCGCGACCGCTACGCGAGCGCGGGCGAGTTCGCTGACGACTTGCGCCGCTGGCTGCGCCACGAGCCAGTCGCGGCCCAGCCGCCGCGTCGCATCCACGCGTTGCGGCTGTTCACGCGACGCCATCGCACGTTGGTCGTGGCGACCGCGTTCTCCGTGACCATGCTCGCGGTCGCCGTCGTGTTCACGACGCGCTCGTGGTTGCGCTCGACGACGGCTCTCGCACGCACGCGTTCGATCGTCGACTTCAGCGAGCAGGTGTTCGTCGCGGTCGATCCACGCGGATTCAGCGGTGCGAACGTCACGGTGTTCGACTTGCTCGCGCGCAGCGCCGATCAACTCGAACACGCGGACGACGTCGATCCCGTCGCGCGCGCCCACCTCGAGCGCTTGGTCGGCCGCGCCTATCGCCAGATCTGCGCCTACCCACGGGCGGAGCAGATTCTGCGCAGTGCGATCGAGCGACTGCGACGCGACGCGCCCGACGATCTGGTGGCGCTCGCGGCGTGCCGGCACGAGCTCGCTCTGATCTTCCACGCGTCCGAGCGGTTCGACGACGCATTGCGCGAGTACGAAGCCGCGCTGTATCTGCGCGACGCGACGCTCGGGCGAACGGATCCGGCGACGATCGAACACCGCGAGGACTTGGCGCGCCTGTCGATCGCACGCGGCGAGTCGGAGTGGGCGCTGCGGTACGCGAACGAGGCGGTGGCCGATGCTCGTGCGAGCGGCGATCCGCGCTCGATCGCGAAGTACACGGTCGAACTCGGGCGCCGGATGCTCGAGGTCGGTGACCGCGCCGGTGCCCGCAGCGTGCTGATCGACGTGCTCGCATTCGTGCGAACCCTCGACGATGCCGACCTGCTCGTGGCGGACGCGATCGACGCCAGCAGCGGGCTGGCCTACACGACGGAGACGGTCCGCGCGCAACTCCCGCTGCTCGACGAGATGCTGACGCTGCGACGGCGCGTCCTCGGCCCCGAGCACCTCGTGGTCGCGGAGTCACTGGCGCTGATCGCGCGGCAACAGATGTTCGCGGCCGAACCGGAACTCGCGGAGGCGACGATCGCGGAAGCGCTTGCGATCACGGAGCGCCGCGTCGAGCCAACGCATCCGTTCCACATCCAGATGCTCGAGATGCGCGCGGCGATCGCCGCGCACTTCGGGAATCACGGTCGCGCACTGCTCGATCGTCGAGCGGTGGTCGAGCTGACCCGGCAGCGCGAGCCGCCCGCCCGGCGTTCGCTGGTCGTCGCGCTGTGCGCGCTCGCGGCGTGTCAGGTCGACGATGGCCGCGCTGGCGACGCACTCGGGAGTCTGTCCGAAGCGCGCGCCGTTCTCGCGAGCAAGCCCGGCTCGCATCCGACGCTCGAGATCGATCTCGCCGCGGCCGAGGCCACGGCGATGACCGCGCTGCGCCGGTTCGCCGATGCGACGCGCTGTCGCGGCGAGGCACTGCGTCGCTCGCGCGAGCACTTCGGCCCGTCGGCCCTGCCGACCCTCGCCGCGATGAACGCGTGGATCGAGTCCCTGCGCGCCGCCGGGGATCTCGACGCGGCGCGGGCGGCATGCGAGCAAGCCGTCGCTCTCGCCAGTCCGGACGACGGCGAGTGTCGACTGCGAGCGCTTCACGCAATACGCACACGGATCGCCATCGAGCGCGACTCGGGCGACTGGGCGGCGGAGTCCGTGTGGCTCGAGCGGGCCATCGAGTTCACCACCGATTTGCCGGACGCCGATGTCGCCGAGCGAGCCCACTGGAACGTTCGACTCGCGGAACTGAGCACGAAACGTTCGGATTCTTGAACCCGCGATCCGGTCCTGCGGATCTTCGAGCACGCCATGAGTCCTGCGCCCGTCGATCCTCAGTCCCTGCTGGAGCACGGCGCGTTCGTCCGCGCCTTGGTGCGCAGTCTCATCGCCGATGAGCACCGCGCCGCCGACGTCGAGCAGCAGACGTGGCTCGCGGCGCTGCGCAGGCCGCCGCGACGCGTCGATCGAGCTCGCGCGTTCCTCGCGATCATCGCGAAGAACTTCGCGCGGCGCGCGCACCGCGACGAGCGGCGCCGCGAGGAACGTGTCCGCGACTGCGCCGAGTTCGACGACGTCGCGCCGTCCCCGGACGAGGTGCTCGAACTCGAAGCCCGACGCAAGCACGTCATCGACGCAGTGCTGCAGCTCGAGCCGCCGTATCGCTCGGTCGTGCTGCTGCGTTACGTGTCGGATCTCTCTCCCGCCGAGATCGCAGCGCGACTCGACGAGCCGCTCGAAACGGTGAAGACGCGGCTCAAACGCGCGTTGGCGATGCTGCGTGCTCGCTTCGATGCTGAACACGCTGGGGACCGCTCCGCGTGGTGCGCGGTGTTCGCGCCGCTCGCTGGATGGTCGGCGCCGGCGAACGCGGCGGCCGCGGGTGCGGTCGTCGGTGCGACCTGGATCACGGGAGCGCTGATCATGAAGGTCTTGGCGTGGAGTGCGGCGGCGGTCACGACTCTCGCGGTCGTCGGCATGCTGTGGACGTGGGGTGACGACGCGACCGATGCGCAGCGGGACGCGAGCGCCGTCGCGGCGACCTCCGACGCAGCCACAGGCGGTGCGTCGGAAAAACGCGAGGCCATCGCGGACGCGTCGCCAACGCACGATCGCGACGCGGAGTCGACGCAGCGCACGAGCCTCGGAGGTTCTCGAGCGCGCGATGCCGTGTTCGGGATCGTGCGCGACTCGAACAGCAGTCCCGTCGCCGGAGCCCGCGTAGAACTCCGACGCAACGTCGACGAACTCGGTGCGAGCCTGCTCGAGACTCGACCCGCTCCGCCGGTATTCGCCGATTCGGTGACCGGGCAGGGCGGCCGATTCTCGATCGAGGTCCGCAGTGGTCGTCTCGTCGACGTCTTCGCGTCGCATCGCGAGTACGCGGTCGCTGGGGCCGTCGCGGTGACGGTCGGCGACGAAGTCGAACTCGTCCTTCAGGATCATGCGAGCGTGTTCGGCCGCATCACGCGCAAGGCCGATGGCCAGGCCGTGGTCCGCGCGACCGTACGTCTGTTCAACGCCGCGGAGCCGTGGCGCGACTTGTCCACGACACCCGACGCGGACGGGCTGTTCTCCTTCCGCGCCGTGGTGCCAGGACGCGTCACGCTCGCGGTCGCGGCGGCCGATCTGGCTGATCCCCCATGGGAGCGCCTCGACCTGAAGCCCGGCGAAGCCGTCCGCCGCGACGTCGTGCTCGACGACGGTGTGGTCGTGCGCGGTCGCGTGACGGATGCGGTGACGAAGGCGCCGATCGCCGACGCGGAGATCAGCGCGGGATGGACGTTCCGGTCCTCGGTCCGCTCCGATGCTGACGGGCGCTACGAGTACCGCGGCTACGGCGAATGGGGTGTGTACGACCTCCACTGTCGCGCGGACGGCTACGGCCGGACGGAGACCGAGGACTTCGCGCTCGACCCCGCGCGCACCGCGTACGTGATCGACTTCGTGCTGCGGCCCGGAAGACGCGTGAGCGGAGTCGTCGTCGATCGCACGGGTCGTCCCGTCGCAAGCGCGACGATCACGGCGTTCGCGAACAGTTCGATCCAGACCGCGAGCAAGGATGTGCTACTCGGCAATCGGCGTCAGTGCATCGATCAGCGGACGACGACGTCCGCCGACGACGGGTCGTTCGCCATCGAAGACTTGCGACCCGAGTTGCATCACGCGCTGCACATCGCGCACGGAGACCACGGGACGACGGTGTTCGACTTCCCCTCGAACGAGTTCGACCTTCCCGTCGTGGCGTTCGGGCGGATCGCTCTCGCGTCGCGCCAACGCGTGCGCGGACGAGTCGTCGACGCGGACGGCAACCCTGTCGCTCGGACGACGCTGACGCTGCACGGCACGAACGCGGACAGCACGCGCTACTCGAAGCAGGATGAGCCGTGGTTCAACGGATACGTCGACGAGCTCGAGACGCGCAGCGCCGCCGACGGCACCTTCGCGTTCGATCGCGTCGCGCCGGGGTCGTACTCGCTGCGACACACGCGTCCGTCGCAGCAACAGTCGACGAAGCTCGCGGTCGTCATCGAGGACGGGCACGACGTCGAGGGAATCGAACTCCGCATCCCGACGACGCTGACGATTCGCGGCCGCGTCGTCAGCGCGAGCGGCTCGCTTCCGTCGTGGGTCACCGTGCTCGCGCGACGGACCGACGGGCCCGGTGGTCCCGAGGGCAATCGACGCGTCGAGCCGGACGGCTCGTTCACGATCGAACTCGACGTCGACGGGATCTACACGGTCGATGCGCGCCCGTCGCGTGATCTCGATGATCCGAAGCCTCCGCTGCTGTCGGGGTCGATCGACGGCGTGAAGCCCGCGGGCCCGCCGATCGAACTCGTGCTGCCAGTCGGCGCGTCGATCCGCGGTCGCGTCGTCGATACCGAGGGCAAGCCCGCGTCGTCGGCGCACGTCGTCCTCGACGATGCGGCCGGTCAACCGCGGACGTGGACGCTGACGCGAGGCGGCGGCCGTTTCGAACTCGCCGTCGAGCCGGGCACCGTGGGTTCGTTGCGCGCTCGCACGTACGCGCGGCAGACGAAGCTGCTCATGGACTCCGACGTCGGCAACGACGGCGACTGCTATTCGCCCACCGTGCCGGCGCGGGACGGCGACGTCGACGTGGAGTTGGTCGTCCCGGTCGATCCGTGAGCGCGAGCGTTCATCGCGTCACGATCACGCCGTCGTCGACGCGGAAGCCCTTCCCGTCCGCGTGAGGAACGCTCTGTAGCGACGACGCGCACGCGAGCATGCTTCCTCCTTCGCGCAGCCCCGCCGGACGTCGCCATTCGAACAACGCTCGTGCAAAAGCCAACGGGCCACGAACCGTGTGGTTCGTGACCCGTCGGGTCCATCATCCTGGGCGATTCGAACTTCGAAACTCTGGGTTCAGGGTTGTGCCGGGCGAACGTGCAGGCCGGGGCTCGTCTCGAGTCCGCCGCCGGCCGGCTTCACGACCAGCCACTCGAGGTACGCGGTCAGACCGGAGCACGCGAAGCCCGCGGGGATCGGCGCGGGCATCGCGAATCCACCACTGGCCGGGATCGGGAACGGACCGGTGATCGAGTTGATCGGGAACACGTGGATGAACGCGCCGAAGCCGACCGGGACCACGGGGCAGGCCGACGACACCGACATCAGCAGGAAGGCCTGACCACCGGACGTCGCGTTGCCGAGCGTGAGACCGAAGCCCGGGTTCGGCGACAGGGCTTCACCGATCGTGCCGATCGTCGGGATCGAGCCGGCGGGGTCCGAGCCCTTGCCGAAGGTGATCGGCGTGGCGTCGAACGCGAGGCCCGAGGTCGGGCCGCCCGCGATCCACGGCGAGCACGTCTGCGGCGCGTAGAACGTCGGCGCGGCCGGATTGCCGAGGAAGTTGATGCGAGCGACCGTGAGGCTGTCCGTCACGAACAGTGCGTTGCAGGACGCGGTGTCGACCGCGAGACCTTCGAGCGTCGGCAGCAAGCACGTGACCGCCGGCGCGAAGATCCCGAACCCGGCGATGCCGCCGCCGATGAACTGGTTCGACACGAAACCGGCCGAGTCGGAGAAGAACAGCGTCCCGCTGCTCGGATCGAAGTCGATGTCGGTCATCACCGAAGCCGTCGTCGTCAGGACCGCGGAGAACGGGCCGAGGAACAGCGGGGGAACGGGGCATCCGGCCTGCGGCAGCGCGATCGCGCCGTAGAGGCGGCCGTCCGTCAGCCACAGCAGACGCGGCATCAAGCCGAACGGCGCGCTCCAGCCGAGGCCGGTCAGCGGCACGGGGAACGGATTCACGAAGCTCGCGAGCACCGCACCGTTCTTGGCGTAGTTCGTCACGCGAATGCCGTCGGTCGCCCACACGGTGTCGGCGATGCGGTCGACCGCGACGTCACCCGCCGGGTAGACCCCGGTCAGCGCGCCGGGGTACGTATTCGCGACGCCGCAGCCGAACGGCGCGACGGACGGAAACCCGCCGAGGAACGGACCATTCGGATACGAGCACGGTCCCGAGGGCGGCCCAGCCTGATTGCCGAGGAACGCGGTCGGACCATTCGTGCCCCAGATCGACTGGGCGGAGGCCACGGAACTCGCGACGAACAGCGAAGTGGTCAGCAGGATCGAGGAGCGGAGCAGGCGATTCACGACAGTCTCCCGTTGTTGGATGGTGGACGAGAACGGGAGGACGAAGAGCGACCGCGATGCCAATGCGGAGGGGACTTCTTCGGTTCGATCGAACCAGTGATGTTGACTCGAGTTGCGTCGGAACGACGAACTCGGCGGACCGCGGGGACCGCAGCGATCGGGGACAACGCGATCGCGACAGGTGGAGCGGTTCGCAGCAGGAGCAACGATCGGCACCGGGGCGTTGGGGACAGTCCCCTCATCTGCTCTGTCCCCGTCGGAATAGGCGGAATGGGGACGGTCCCCTCATGTCCTCTGTCCCCACACGGCGCACTGAACGAAAGCCGCCGGCCGTCGAATCCGTTCCACGGATCCGACGGCCGGCGGTCACGATCGTTCAACGTGCTTTCGTTACGGCGCCGCGGGCCGGACGTGCAGGCCGGGGCTGGTTTCGAGGCCACCGCCCGCCGGCTTCACGACGAGCCATTCGAGATAGGCCGTCAGACCCGAGCAGGCGAAGCCCGCGGGGATCGGCGCCGGCAACGCGAAGCCTCCGGTCGCCGGGATCGGGAACGGACCGGTGATCGAGCTGATCGGGAACACGTGGATGAACGCCCCGAACCCGATCGGGATCACCGGGCACGCCGAGGCCGGTGCGAGGATCAGGAACGCCGCGCCGCCCGGCGTCGCGTTGCCGAGCGTGATCGCGAAGGTCGGGTTCGGCGACAGCGCTTCGCCGATCGAGCCGATGGTCGGGATCGTCGCCGCGGGGTCGGAGCCCGTGCCGAACGTGATCGGCGTCGCATCGAACGCGAGGCCCGACGTCGGGCCGGTCGCGACCCACGGCCAGCACGGCAGCGGCGCATAGAACGTCGTCGGCGCAGCCCCGCCGAAGAACGTGATGCGCGCGACCATCGTGCCGTTGGTGACGAACAGCGCACCGCACGACGCGGTGTCGACGGCCAAGCCCTCGAGCGGGCCGAGCGGGCACGGTGCGCCGGGCGCGAAGATGCCGAACGGACCGAGACCGCCGCCGATGAACTGGTTCGAGACCAATCCCGACGTGTGCGAGAAGAACAGCGTTCCCGACGTCGGGTCGAAGTCGATGTCCGTCGCGATCGAGCCTGGCCCAGCCGGAACGACCGGGAACGGACCGAGCAAGAAGCCCGGGAACGGGCAGCCCGCGGCGGGCGGGATGATCGCTCCGTAGACGAAGCCGTCCGTCAGCCACAGCAAGCTCGGCATCGCGCCGAACGGCGCGGACCACCCGAGGCCGGTGATCACGGTCAGCAGCGGGTTCGGGAAACTCGCGAGCGGCACGCCGGCCTTTGAATAACTCGTCAACACGACGCCGTCCGTGACCCACACGCGATCCGCGATGCGGTGCACCGCGACGTCCCCCATCGGCACGACGCCGGGCACGGCTCCCGGATACGGTCCCGCGACCGGGCACCCGAACGGCGCGACCGTCGGGAAGACGTTGAGCGTCGGCCCATTCGGATACGCGCACGGCCCGAACGGCGGACCGGCCTGATTGCCGACCGTCGCGGACAAGCCGTGCGTCCCCCAAATCGATTGCGCGGTCGCGGAGTCGGCGCCGACCCACGTCGCGGCCAACAGCAGCAAGGAAGCGGTCAGGTTGCGGTTCATCGCGGTCTCCCATTCATCGTGGACGAGTTCGAGGATTCACGGGAACGCGAGAGCGAGCGCGGTGCCAATGGCGATCGACGGTGCCGGATCGGCCGTAAGTCGTTCCCCGGCGCGAGGTCGCCACGGAAGTCCGCCACAACGGTCGAGTCCGCGCCGCAGCGAATGACGACGCGACCTCCGCATCAGGTGTCGCGAAACGCGGCAGGGTCGATCGTGTTCAGGGGTCGACGCGATACCGTTCGCGCATGAACGCACTCAGCCTCGTCCCGCTCGTCCTCGCCTTCGCCCCACCCGAGCCGCCGACCCAAGTCGATCGCGGACTCCACGGCTACATCAGTTACGACGCGAGCCACCCGCCCGACGTGGCCGAGTACGGGCTCGGCATGGGCTTCTATTCGGCGGCGTGGTCGTTGATCGACGGTCCGCTCGCGGACTTCCAGATCGGTCTCGCCAGCGGCTGGATCCTGCCGGACAACCGCGACAACACCGATCGACCGCTGGCGCCCGAGGGCACGTTGGCGCGGCAATGGAAGGAACGCGGCCCGACATGGGACAGCGTGTTCCAGACCATCGAAGGCGGGCTCGGCTACTGGCGCGGCAATCGCTTTCGATATGGGCCGCCCAAGTTCAGCATGAACGCGACGCCGCAATGCTACGACTACGAAGTCGGCTCGCCGGGCTGGTCGTTTTTCTACGACACCGAGGCACTGCCCGATCACCGCCTGGGCATCGCGCAACTCTCCAATCGACTGCTGATCCCGCCGGACGCGCTGCCGTTCGCCGAGGAACCGAAGGGCCGTTTCCTCGGATATACGTACATGGCCCTGCCGTTCACCGATCCGGTTCCAGGATCGGGCGAGCGCGCTCCGACCGGCGATCAGGCGTGGACGTGCTTCCTCGCGACGGCGAACTTCAAAGGGCCGATCGCGTACTACATCCCCGAAACGTGGAGCAAGATCGGCGACGTGTTCGCTTACCCGTTCTTGCACGGTCGCGGCCTCGACTCGCGCGCGGGCTTGATGGGCGGCGGCGCGATGGAGATCAACACCGTGCCTCAACTGGTGGGCACGGCGCGCGACGGCAAGCGCTACTCGAAGATCCCGCGGTTCTCGTTCCCGGTCGACCGCAACGGCCGCGCGGTGCTGGTGCAGGACGTCACGTACTACTCGCGCAAGGCGCTGTACGACGCGTTCCTCGCGTGGCGCGGCGGCGGCGACGCGCCGAGCGGCCGCTTCGACCCCGCCGGTGCGTTCGTCGCGAAGCTCAGCACGCGCACTCCGGGCTTCGATCAGGACGGGTTGCCGATCGAGGGCGTCTCGACGACGTTCGACACTCAGGTGTTCGACGACAACACGTGGGGTCTCGTATGGAAAGCGGGCGGTCACGCGCCGCGCGGCGAGTTCCCCCAGTACTTCCGCCACGAAGACGGCAAACGCGTCGCGGTCGCGGAGAAAGACGTCCCGAAAGAGACGGGCCTCCGCACCGCGACGTTCCGCGTCACGACGCCGGGCGAACCGTTCACGTCACCGAGCGCCGGTGCGTGGACGACTCCTGGCGCGAAGGCCGGCCCGTTCCGCGCGCGGCTCGTCGACGGTTCGCTGGTGACGTACTCGTGGTATCGATTCGTCGACCAACCGTCGTTCCAGCAGTACCAATGGTCGAACGACAAGAAGGAAGCCCTGCAGTCGTTCGTCGAGCGCATCCATCGCGCGTGGCCGATCGACCGCGACTACATGGCGCCGCCGACGAGCGGCAAGCTCGTCACGCTCGACCCCGCGTTGATCGTGACGCCACCGCGCGGGCTCGAAGTCGGATACGTGCCGATCGTGACGCGTCAGGAGAAGGCGCCGTGAACCGGAGCGCCGCGATCTCGTTTGACCTCTGGGCGCGATGAGACGCTCGTTCTGGACGCGACGCAGCCGAGTTGTGGACCCGTCGCCGTCCATGACGTGCTGGGGAGTATTCGCAGCACGTGTGTGCCGGCGCCTTGACGCGGCGCCAAGGGGGGGGGTAGCTTCCTTGACGTTCGATGGCGCGAGCGACCGTCCGCTCGGCGTCGTCGGGGGATGAGCGACTTGGGAAGCGCGGGGATTCACGACGGGATCGGAAGAGGCCCCGCATCAAAACGCGCGATCGTCTTGCGATGCGCGGGAAAGCGAAGGGATCCATGTTCAGCGCCCAGTATCTGCCGTCCGGGGCAACCGTGTTCAGTCCGTGGTTCGAGCGCCAGGGCGATTTCCTGCGCGCCACGGCGGACCTCGCTTAACTGGGCTCAGGAGCCCAGCTCGTCGTCGAAGTGTTCACGAAGAACAAGGAGGACACCAGCGACGGCACGAACGCCGATTCGGGTGCCACGACGAAGATCACGCTGACGACCGCGACGCGAGGCACCACGGAATGGGGACCGTCGCTGTCGCCGGCCTTGAAGGAGCTGGTCCGCTACAAGTACACCGTCACCACGAACTGGGTGCTGTTCCGGATGCTGACGCCGGTGTGGTTCAACGCGGTGAAGGTGTGAGCCATGGGCTCGTGCGGACACGAGAAGTGCCAGGGCGACTGTTGCGGTGACGAACCGCTGATTCTCGAGGGCGGTGCTACCGGCGTCTACGGCGAGTGGCAGGAACGTCGCGGTGACTACGTCATCGCGACGGTGGATCTCGTCGGCGAGTTCGACAACGGCGTGCTCGAAGTCCGGGCCTACACCAAGGCCAAATCGGACACCGGCAACGGGACCGAGGTCGACAGCAACACCAAGATCACGGCGAGCCAGACCGGAAGGCGTGCCAGCGTGGAGTGGAACCCCGCGACCGGCATCGGACTGAGTGACCTCGTCCGGTTCAGCTACAAGTGCCGGACGGCGGCGGGGTCGTGGGTGACGTTTCGGGCGTTGCCTTGTGTTTGGTTTGATGCGGTGAAGGGGTAGTTATCCACATGTCGACCGTGGATCTTGGTTCAGCAGTCAGTGAAGACAAGTCAAACTCTGGCGGATTGCGGGGGTCCTCGGTTGGTGTGCCGGCCAGCGATTTCGGTGCGGCGCGAGACGCGGACGACGCCCCATCCTCTGCATTCGGTAGGGCTGATGCAGGACATGTGCCGTGGTACGTGCCGGGGACCGAATCATCGTATCGGAAGCATGGGCTACGATCACCGAGCGTAGGGCCGCGCGTAGACGCATACCATGACGAGCCACTTCCATGGGATGATTGGTATGTCCGCTGGTGGCACGAACACACCCGATTAGCTCTCGGAGGCACTGCTCGCCAGAAGAGATCGAAGCCTTCGGATCCACCGCCAGAACCGCCGCCGGAGCCCGAGCCGCCACCCGAGGCGCTTTTCTACTTGTCGGAAGAGGGCACTGGGGCGACGGCCGTTCCGGCCGACAACCAACGTCGATGTGGCCCTGACGTGACCGAGTCACTAGTTGCATTACTCAACTACGTGAATAGCGTCATGACAGGCTCGCCCCAACCAACCGGCCAAGATTGGGGAGGCGTCCTATACCAACACGGTGCGAGCGCTCCGACCGATCTGAAGGCCCAGAATGCCATTGCGCCAAATTGCCCCTCTCCATCAAGCGGGAACTGCGCGGACACTGTGACACTTTGCGACACCTGTGTCGGATCTGACGTTCCCGGCAATATACTCTACGGCTTCGCATTCGGTGGGACCGTCGGCCTCGATATAGCATTCAGCGACTCCGACTTCGCGAATTTCATCATGCACTGGCAAAGTGACTCGACGATGGATAAGACCGCAACCGAGGTCGGCTTCTTTGCGCATCAACACGCTACTCACGACAAGGGCGTCTTGAAGAAGACGTTGTGCACAATCTTCCTCTCCTTCAACGACGCGAGCATCAAAAAATACATGTCTACGCTGGCCACGGAGTCGTGTCCAATTTGCAAGTCGGAGTACCGCTACAAGAAGTTCGCACTCGTTCATGAATCTGAGTGGGTTTGGCTCGACTCTCCGTTGCAATCAGATCCGGACGGCGGATTCGATCAAGGATATCACAAGACGGTTTGGTCGTGTGTGTTCGTTCACGGTGAAGTATTCTGACTAGCCGTTGCCAGCGCGTTGGAATGCGGTCAACCCGAGCCGCGCTGTGGTTGGGCACGGTGGTGATTACGTTACTCGTTGCATGGGCAGCAGAGTCGACTATAGCTCATCTTGGTAATCTGTACGGCGAGATGTGCTTCACTATAGAATCTCGGGCTCTCGACGGCGTACGTGGGTCGATGGCAATTCACAAGCTTCGGGTCACTAGCCAGTGCGGTAGTCCGTTTCTTACCACCTGCGTACTTAACTTTCACCAAGCGGATATTCTCGGATACTCAAACAGCTCCTTTCCCGCGGACCGAACACAAATTCGCGTGCGCGGGCGCGAGTTATTCATCGCGACTTCTCGTCTGCATCCGGGCGTCGAGCATGTTGTCGATGTTCTTACGAGCGCTTCTGTTACGGGCATCGATCGACCGCATACAAGCGTGACATACCAGAATGGCGATGAAACGCGGAATGCCGTGGAGCGGAAGCCCGCGGAGTCATGGTATGCGCACATCATTGGGTACTCAGTTGCTCTCGCATTCGGGATCCGCTTGGGCTGCGTGATGGTGCAGACGAGGAGCAGCGATCGAGCTCAGTTCGGAACTGCAACGTGAGCACCGGACAAGAGAGTGAACTCTTGGTGCGCCAGAATGTCTGTACCTTCGACTACATAAGCAGGACAGCTTGGCTTCGAGTGAGTTCATTCTCGTGGCGAGTCGTCAGGTGCCACGTCTTGAACAGGCTCGGTCGGTTAATCGGCGCCGGCTCGTGGACCGTCGCTCTCTCGGCCATCTTCGTTGGCGGTTGCGATCCGACACCGCAACACCCTGCCGATGCGACGGAGCGGACGTCGCCGACTTCACCGGTAGGCAATGCTACTGCTACGCCGGCCCTCGCGAATGCCCCCGACGACGTGGATCCGATCCTCGATGTCCGCCAGGACGAGCGGGATGCGCTCATCGCACTTTCGCGCATGCGGATCACCGTCGATCTTGGATTGGGTGGTCACGTCTCCGGCATTCGTTCGGCGGCTACGCGAGAGGATCCGCTCGATGAGGCAACGCCGTTTGCGGCATGGGCGCACTTCGTCGCGTCACTTCCTGCTCTGAGTTCCTTGGTGATCTGGCATCACCGAGTTACTCCGACGGACTGGCGGTTCGTCTGCGACTCGACCAGTCTCCGCGTTCTCGATCTCACCGGGGTTCGCACCGAGCCGACTTCGGAACGCGCGAAGGAATGGGCCGCGCCGAAGGCGCCGTTGACGTGGGTCTCCGTCGTCGGCGTCGTCGATCGAGGTTTGGTGGACGCCGCGCTCTCGTGCGCGACGCTCGAGGAACTCCACGGGGATGGGTTGAGCGTCGACGCGAGCGTGATCGACGCATTGGTCGCGCGAGATGCCCGCGTGCGCGTCCTCGCGCTTCGCCGCGTCGCCAGCGATGCCGACGTCCTGCGCGCGGTGACGAGACTGAAGTCGATCCAAACCCTCGAGATCCCGGACACGCCCCTCGACCTCGAGGGGTTGGAGGACCTTGCGACCCTCCCAGCACTGACTCGCCTCGTCGTGCGCAATGGGGCGCTCTGCGACGACGACCTCGCGCGATTTCGGGCGGCGCATCCGCGCATCCTTCTCGACGTCGTTGGCCGATAGCGATCACCCGAACGCGCGAACCCGCGGACCAGCGCCTTCCGGCGACCGATCTGCGGGTTCGTTCGAGCTCAGCTCGAAGCTGACGTCGTCGTCAGCGCATCACGGGTTCGCCGGGCGGATGTGGAGGCCCGGGCTCGTTTCGAGGCCGGCTCCGCCGGGCTTCACGACCAGCCATTCGACGTAGGCCGTCAGACCCGAGCACGCGAAGCCCGCAGGGATCGCCGCCGGGATCCCGAAGCCACCCGTCGCCGGGACACCGATCGGGCCGACGATCGAGCTGATCGGGAACACGTGGATGAACGCGCCGAAGCCGACGGGAACCGTGGGGCAGATCGGCGCCGGCGACAGCAGCAGGAAGGCCTGGCCGCCCGGCGTCGCGTTGCTCAGCGTGAGACCGAAGCCCGGGTTCGGCGACAGGGCTTCACCGATCGTGCCGATCTGCGGGATCGAGCCGGCCGGATCCGAGCCCGTGCCGAACTTGACCGGCGTCGCGTCGAAGCCGAGGCCCGAGGTCGGGGCCGGACCGGTCCACGGCCAGCAGACGAACGGCGCGTAGAACGTGACCGGCGCCGGATTGCCCGCGAAGTCGATGCGCGCGACGTTGCCGCCGTTCGTGATGTACATCGTCTTGCAGTGCGCGGTGTCGATCGCGAGGCCGGTCAGCGGGCCCATGTTGCAGGGGACGTTCGGGAAGAAGATGCCGAACGGGCCGGCACCACCGCCGGGGAACTGGTTCGTGATCGCGCCGGTGTTGTGCGAGAAGAACAGCGTCAGGCTGTTCGGGTCGAAGTCGACGTCCGTCGCGATCGCGCCGCCGGCGCCACCGGGGAGCACGGCGAAGGGGAACACGACGAACGGCACGCCACCGGGGCAGCCGGCGGCCGGCGGGATGACCGCGCAGCACAGGAAGCCGTTGGTGATCCACAGCACGGCGGGCGCGATCGGATTCGGCGCGCTCCAGCCGAGGCCGGTGACCATGCCGGGCAGCGGATTCGGGAAGCTCGCGAGCGGCACGCCAGCCTTGTTGTAGCTGGCGATCGTGATGCCGTCGGACGCCCAGACGATGTCGTTGATGCGGTCGACGGTGACGTCGCCGGCCGGGAACAGGCCGCCGGCCGGACCGGGGAAAGGACCGGGCAGCGGGCAACCGAACGGCACCGCGTACGGGAAGCCGCCGATGTTCGGGCCGGTCGGGTAGTTGCAGGCGCCGGCGGGCGGGCCAGCCTGATTGACGAGGCCGGCGGGCGGACCGCAGATGCCCCAGATGGACTGCGCGTTCGCGGACGAAGCGACGAGCAGCGCGGACGCGGCGAGGCCGAGAGTGCGGAGTGAGAGGCTCATGGGATTCTCCTGACGAAACCAAGGACGTTGGACGCTGTCCCCATTGCGACCGGAGTGCCGAACGTCGCGCGCGAAGTGCGCTCGCCGTGAGTCACGACTTGGATAGGACTTACGACGAATCACCCGAAGGGCCCGTCGGCCCGTGCGCCGCGATTCGCGGCAGCGGGATCGACGCGCGTGTCGCGAATCGCGGCAACGCGGCGGGTGTCGCAGCGGCTCGCGGCGACGACGGTCTGCGACGGCACCGATCGACGATCGCGCGCGATCTCGTCGTTGACGCGGGCGGCTTCGACGTGTGAATCGGTGCTCGACCCACGTCCCGATCGCGAGCCTCCCCCATGCGCCACGAACCCTCGAAGCCCCCTGCCCCCTACGGCGCCTGTCCGTCGCCCGCGCAACTCGCGTGGCACGAGCTCGAGCGCTACGCGATCCTCCACTTCGCGTTGAACACGTACACCGACGCCGAGTGGGCGTTCGGCGACGAGTCGCCGCGTCTGTTCGATCCGCGCGACTTCGACGCCGATGCGCTCGTGCGCGTGTTGAAGGAGACGGGCTTCTCGGGATTGCTGCTCGTCGCGAAGCACCATGGCGGGTTTTGCCTGTGGCCGAGCGCGACGACCGACTTCTCGGTCGAGGCGTCGCCGTGGCGCGACGGCAAGGGCGACATGGTGCGCGAGTTCGCCGACGCGTGTCGCGCGCACGGTGTGAAGCTCGGCATCTACTGTTCGCCGTGGGATCGCAATCACGCGACGTACGGCACACCGGCGTACCTCGACGTCTACCGCACGCAGTTGCGCGAACTGCTGACGGGCTACGGCGACTTGTTCACGGTGTGGTTCGACGGCGCGAACGGCGGCGACGGCTTCTACGGCGGCGCGCGCGAGGCTCGCACGATCGACCGCACGACGTACTACGACTGGCCGACGACGTGGCGCATGGTGCGTGAGCTGCAACAAAACGCCGTGCTGTTCTCCGACGTCGGGCCGGACATCCGTTGGGTCGGCAACGAAGCCGGCATCGCGAAGGACCCGCATTGGGCGACGTACACACCGATCGGCGGTTCGAAGCCCGAAGCGCCCGCCCCCGGCGACACGCAATACGAGCGCGGCGAGACCGGCGACCGCGGCGGCAAGTTCTGGATCCCCGCCGAATGCGACGTGCCGCTGCGGCCAGGTTGGTTCTGGCATGCGGCACACGAGGGCAAGGCGAAGACGCCCGCGCAACTGCTCGAGCTCTACTTCGCGTCCGTCGGGCGCGGCGCGTGCCTCGACCTCGGCATCGTGCTCGATCCGAGTGGACGCATGCCGACGGGCGACGTCGACGTGTTGCGCGCGTTCTCCGCGACGCTGCGTTCGACGTTCGCGCAGGACTTCGCGCGCGGCGCGATCGCCCGCGCGACGAACGTCCGCGGCGAGGACGCCGCGTTCTCGCCGCAGCACGTCGTCGATGGGCACGCTCCGACGTATTGGGCGACGGACGACGACGTGACGACGGCCGAGCTGACGCTCGAGTTCGACGCACCCGTGACGTTCGACGTAGTCCGCTTGCGCGAACACGTCGAGTTCGGTCAGCGCGTCGCGCGCTTCACGCTGCAGGTCGCCGAAGGCGGCGCATGGCGCACGATCCACGAAGGCTCGACGATCGGCGCGCGTCGCCTCGTGAAGCTCGACGCGCCGCGGACGACGAGTGCTGTGCGCGTGCGCATCGACGAGGCACTGGCGTGCCCGACGCTGTCCGAGGTCGCGCTGTTCCGGATGGAGTGAAAAAGGGGACAGACCCCTTTTCCGTGGAGTGAAAAAGGGGACAGACCCCTTTTCCGGGTCCGGCGTGCGCGAAAGGGGACAGACCCCTCCGAGTCCTGCACAATCCGTGAACCGGTCCGGGCTCCCGTGGGAACACACCGGTTCGATGGACGTGAACGGCAATCCCTCCGATCTCGAGTGGTTCGTCGCGCAGGACGCTCGCTTGCGCGCGTTGGCGCGGCGGCTGGTGCGTGACGCGCATCTGGCCGAGGACGTCGCGCAGGACGCGTGGACCGCGTCGATGCGCGGCGCCCCGCAACGTGCGTCGCTCGGCGCGTGGCTCGCCGGCGTCACCCGCAAGCTCTCGCTGAAGGCGCTGCGCTCGAACGAGCGGCGGCTGCGGCGCGAGCTCGGCTCGGCGACGCCGGAGACTCCACCGTCGACCGATGCGCTGGTCGCTCGCGAAGCGGCGCGGCGCGCGGTGGCCGACGCCGTGCTCGCGTTGCCCGACGCGACGCGCACGGTGATCGTCTGGCGCTTCTTCGACGGTTTGTCGCCCGGCGCGATCGCGCGCCGCCTCGGCGAACCGGTCGAAACGGTGCGGACGCGCATCAAGCGCGGACTCGACCGCTTGCGCCAGAGTCTCGACTCGAAGCACGGAGGCAACGGCCACGCATCGTGCGTGGCCTTGGCGCCGCTCGCGTTCGCGAAGACGTCGAGCGCCGGCATCGGCGCCATCCTCACGGGAGTCGCGGCGATGAACACGTCGGTGAAGGTCGGAATCGGGGTCGCCGCGCTGGTCGCGGTCACGTGGACGTTCGTGCCGTGGTTCGAGTCCGAGGCGCCGCTGCCGATCGAGCTCGTCGAGCGGAGCTCGGCCGCTGCGCCCATGGTCGATGACGATCGCGACGCAGCTCCGACCTCGCGCGTTGCCGCCGTCCCCGCGACGACCGTCGACGCGAGCACGCCGCTCCCGACGGACGACACCGTGAGCGCGCAAGAGGCTTCGCGCGTCGACGTCACGCTGCGTGCGCGTTGGGCCTCCGACGGCACGCCTGCCGCCGGGATCGGAATCCACTTCGTCGGCGATCTCGCCGGCGCGCGTTCGTCGATCCCGACCGCGTACGAGACGCGCAGCGATGGTTCGATCGTCGTCCCGAACGTGAAGTTCGGCATGGCGGTCTACGAGTTCGATCGCGGCTCCGGCAGCACGCTCGAGGTCGACGCGACGCACCACGAGTTCGACGTCGTCGTGCCGAACGGACTGCGCGTGAGTGGTCGCGTGGTCGACTCGGCGGGCCAGCCGGTCGCGGACGCGGCGATCCGCGCACAAGGCCTCGGCATGAACCCCGCTGGCTTCACGCTGGCGCGCAGTGGGCAAGACGGAACGTTCGTGATCCGCGACCTCTCGCAGCAACGCCCGCTGGGCGCGGTGAAGGTCGGATACTCGCCGTCGCCGTTCGTGTTCGTCCAAGGCGCCGCGAGCGGAGAGCGTTCGCTGACCCTGACGCTCCGCCCGGGCGGCGCCGACGTCGACGTCGTCGTGTTGTCGCCCGAAGGGCGCCCCGTCGCGGGCGCGATCGTCGTGTTGCAGCCTCCGGGCAACGCAATGGTGCAACTCGAAGACGGGTCGCTCGCGTTGGATGCCGCGACCACCGCTGCCACGACGGACAGGACCGGGCGCGCTCGGTTCATCGGAGTCCGCGACGGGGACCACGGCGTCACGATCGCGCTGCCGCCGTTCGCCGAGCACGTCGAGCACTGGACGCTGACCCTCGGGAACAACGCCGAGCGCGTCGTCACGCTCGACCACGGCGTCCGCGTGTTCGGCCGCGTCGCCGACAGGAGCGGCAAGCCCGCGACCGGCGCGTACGTCGAGCGCAAGGCGTCCACGTGGTTCTCCGGCGGCGGCGTCTACGCGGACGACGACGGGCGCTACGAAATGACGGGCGTGCCGCGAACGCCGCAGACGCTCCGCGCCAACTTGATGCCCATGGGCTCCCAGGAGATCGACGTCACGCCGGCGGAGGGCGAGCACGAACGCCGCGTCGACTTCACGTTGTCGAGTGCGGCGAACTGGATCGGCTCGGTCGTCGACGACCAAGGTGCGCCGCTCGTCGGCTGGATCGTGCGGCCGATGCCCGCACCGCCGGTCGCCGACTTCAACGGCGGGCAGGCGTACACCGGCGACGATGGTCGCTTCATGATCGTCGAGACGCAGGCCGTACCGCAGCGACTCGAAGTCCTGCCGCACGACGCGCCGACGAATCTCCCGACGTTCGCGCACGGCCCGATCGAGCCGAGCGGCGAGGCCGTGACCATCGTGGTGCCGACGGCGAAACTCGCGCGCATGCAGGTCGTCGGGCAGGTCGTCGACGCGAACGGCCGCGCAGTGGTCGGCATCGAGGTCTACGCCCACCGCGCGGAAGCCGACGGCGGTGGCTTCGCATGGAGTCGCGCCGACGAGGCCGGCGCGTTCCGCGTCGGACCGCTGACTCCGGGCACGTTCACGCTCACGATCCGCGCGCCGGGTCTCGCACCGTTCGTCGCGGCCCACACCTTCGGGACGACCGCCGAGACGTGGGACCTCGGCGACGTCGCGCTGGCGGCCGGAGGCCAGATCCTCGCGCACGTCGAACGGCTGCCCGACGAGACCGGGAACCCGTGGATCAGCGTGCTGCGCGAGTCGGACGGAGGTCTCGTCGGAACGTACGCAGGCGCATCCGATGGCATCGTGCGCAGCGACCTCCTGCCTTCCGGTCGCTATCGCGTCTGCGTCGGATCGTGGGACCGCGCGTGGTCGACGCGCGTCGTCGAAGTCACGGTGAACACCGTCACGGAGATCACGTGCCCTGCGCGGAAGGGAACTCGCGCGACGCTGCGCGTGACCGTTCCGTCCGGGACGAAGCGTGTCGAGTTGTTCGTCGAGACGGGCAGCGGAACGCGCATCGCCGCGGGCGAGGCCTTCACGGATCCGCGCACCGGAATCGCATCCCAGGTGTTTGCGCTGGAGCCGGGCTCGTATCGCGCGGTCGCGCGAGGGCCGAGCGGCAACGAGGTCTCGACGACCCTGATCGTCGGGACGGCTCCGATCGACGTGCAGCTCACGTTGCATTGATGGCTTGGATCGAAGTTCGAGGTCGAGTCGGCGTCGTCGTGCGGCGGTCGGCGACTCACGCGCTCCAGCTCAGTCGACCCGGGGTCGGTGCGCTCTCGAGCGCCCGCGGGATGCCGTTCCAGAACCACTCGACGTGCTTCGCGCCCGCGGCGACGAGTTCGCGATGGACGGCTTCGGCCACGCGGCGCAGGTCGTCGTCGTGTTCGGCGTCGTGCTTGCCGAACAGGTTCGACCACCACGAGCCCATGCGCCGGGGCGAGACCGCGAGCAGATACTCGTGCTCGCCGCCGGGTTCGGCCTTGTCTTCGATGCGCGACAGCAGGACTTCGAACGACTCTTCCGCGCTCGAGCCCGTGACCGTCCAGCCGACGTCCCGCCACGGTTCGGGCGGCGTGGAGTCGAAGCCGAGTTGCAGCAGCGCCGCGGACAGCCGCTGCGCGAACGCGCGGCCGGGAGCTTCGTGCGACCCATCGCCCAGATCGGCGAGGAACGACGCGTGCGGGACTCGGGACATCGGGCACCTCCACGGGACCGCAACCGCCTTCCCCGAGCGCAAGGCGACGGCCGTGAAGCCCTCGCCTCCCATTGCGTTCGGAGACCCCCGGGATGGTTCGGTTCCGATGTTGCCGGGATGCAGGGGTTTCCGTGAAGACCCAAAGAGGAAGGCGGTCGTCTGATCGGGAGGGTCTCGCGGAAGCGTCGGAGAACGATTCGAGTCGAGTCGCGCAAGGCCTTCGCTGGACGAGTTCGGAACGAATCGCAGCGGTCGAACGTCGTCGCACGGCTGTGCCACGTCGAGCGTTCGGTGTCTCAAGTAACTTTGGAGTAAGTCTTTACGGCGTCCGCGTGCGCCGCCAACTCGTCGATCATTGCAGCAGCACGAGTTCCGAAGGACTCCCCGCGACCGGCGTCCCGCTGCCGAGGAAGTACGCCTGGAACGGGAAGGCGATGCCCGAGAGGCCCGGGATCGGGATCGGCGGAGCGGGAATCGTCAGGCTGCCATCGCCGTTCGCCGCCGTGATCGTGGTCAGCGTCAGCGGCGCCGGCAGCGGCGGCTGCATCGTCAGCCAGCCGATCGAACTACCGAGCTGCAGGATCTCGATGCCGCGGCCGAGCAGCAGCAGCACGACGTCGCCCTGCTCGCCGAGCACCGTGATGTCGAGGGGTTGGCCGACGTGCGCGGGCGCACTCAACGCGAACGTGCGGGCGTTCGCCGCGAATTGCGTCAGCGCGCCCGGGGGCGCGACGACGCCGGTGCCGGGCACGGCGCCGAGCGGGCCGGTGCCGACGCCGATCGGACCGCCCGTGAACGTCGTGTCGAACGCTTCGCAGGTCGCTCCGTTCGTCAGCACGAGGCCGTCGCCACCGTCCCCGCTGTGCAGGGTCACGATGTTCGTGAACGTCCCGCCCATGCCGCCACCGACCGAACAACCGGCGAGTCGCACCGTCGACGCGCTCGCGCGGATGCCGTCGCCGCCGTCGTTGGGGACGTTGATCGCTCCGGGACCGTTGCCGCCGACGCCGCCGACGAACGAGCAATCGAACGCAGCAACACTCGACGATTGCACCGACAGGCCGAAGCCTCCGCCCGACGCGTGATAGTCGATCTCGCCACCCGTGAAGTGCTCGTCGATCCCGACGCCGCCGGTCAACGCGCAGCGCGAAAGGACGACGCGCGACGAGTTCGTGACTTCGAGACCCGGCGTGCCGTCGATCGAGGGCGACCACGGATTGCCGTTGTTGCCGCGACCGCCGACGAGGACGCAGTCCTCGAACAGTACGCCGCCGGCACACGACGCCACCCAGCCGCCGGCGAGGAACGCCGGCACGACCGGCCGGAACTCGATCCCGCGCACGACGACGTTCTGTTGCGCGCCGAGTTGATTCACGTGGAGGTTGTTGAGCACGGGGCGCGTCGGCCCCTCGCCGATCAACACGAGGGACTTCGCGGTGATCGTCGGCGTGTTGGCGGGCTGGTCGCGGTAGTCGCCGGACTTGATGACGATGATGTCGCCGGTCTGCGCGGACATCAGCGCGTTCTGCACGTGGAAGAACTGACCTCCACCCGCTTGGTCGACGACGATCACGCCGGCGTCGGCCGCGGCCACGAACCCGATCCCACATCCGATCGCGAGCATCAAGGTGCGCATGGCGTTTCCTCCGTGACGACCGAGCTTGCCGAGCCAGCGCGCCGACCGCAACCCGCAACGGGGACGGAGGCGTGTCTGTCCCCGTCTGGCCCGCGGCGGGGACGGAGGCGTGTCTGTCCCCGGTCTGTCCCCTACGCTGGCGCGCCATGAGCGATCCCTCGCACCTTCCCTATCGACCGCCTCGCGTCGACGACACCACGATGCTCGCCCGCGGGCGGGCTTGCCTCGCCGAGTTCGAGGCGCGCCGTTCCGTGCGCTTCTTCTCCGACGAACCCGTGCCGCGCGAGGCGATCGAGCTCGCGATCCGCGCCGCGTCGACCGCTCCGTCCGGCGCGCACATGCAGCCATGGACGTTCGTCGCGGTCTCCGACCCCGCGACCAAGCGCGCGATCCGCGAGGCCGCGGAGCACGAGGAGCGCACGTTCTACGAATCACGCATCCCCGACGATTGGCGCGCCGCGCTGGCGCCGATCGGGACCGACTGGCACAAGCCGTTCCTCGAGATCGCACCGTGGCTCGTGGTCGTGTTCGCGCAAGCACACGGCGTCCACGCCGATGGCTCGCGCAAGAAGCACTACTACGTGTCCGAAAGCGTCGGCATCGCGTGCGGCCTGTTCATCGCCGCGCTGCATCGCATGGGCCTGTCGACGCTGACGCACACGCCGAGCCCGATGCACTTCCTCGGCAAGCTGCTGCATCGCCCCGACCACGAGAAGGCGACGATCCTCTTCCCCATCGGCCACGCCGCACCGGACGCGACCGTGCCGAACCTCGTGCGCAAGTCGTTGGACGAGGTCGCGGTGTTCGTGGAGCCGTCACGCCCCGCGTGACTTCTCGAGCAGCGCATACGTCGCGCGGAAGCGATCCACCGCGCGTTGGCGCGCCTTCTTCACGGCTTCCTCGCTGGCGTTCCATTCGCGCGCGAGATCGGCGATCGGCGCGTCCTCGCTGAACGACTGCACCAAGCGACGATCGCGCTCCGACAACACGGCCAGCGCCTTCGCGGCGAGCGCGAGCTGCTCGCGCTTCTGCGCAAACGTCGCCGGCCCCGTGTTCGCGGCCCGTGGATGCGCGACGCGATCGCGATCGTCGGCGCTTCGTGGCGAAGCGGTCAGACGCAGCACCGAGCCACCGTCGCGCCGCAACGCGAACCAATGGCGACGTCGATCGGTGAGGTGCTGACGCGCCAACGTGAACAGCCAATGCAGGAACTCGCGTTCGCCGCGCCATTCGAGTCGCTCGGCCACGCGCAGCGCATGGGCGTGGACGCCTTGCACGAGGTCGTCCTCGCTCTCGAAGCGCAGCAGGCTCTTCGCCTCTGCCGCGACGAACGCGCGGAGTCGCGCGCGATGTTGCTCGAGCCATGCCGCTAACGCATGCGCATCGGTCACGGCGACCTCCGCTTCGCGGCCAGTCGGAATCCGATCGAACCCGCGGCCTGTTCGGGACTCATGCCCGAGCGCACCGACGCGCGACCCGAGTCGACGGTGTTGTGCGTCCACGATCCGCCGCGGTACTCCGCGTGGATCTCGATGTTCGTGCGCGACAGCACACCGCCGACCCATTCGCTCTGCGATCCCGCGAGGTCGAACACTCCGTACGCCGACTCGTCGATCGGGAACGACATCACGGGTTCCGGCTGTGTGTCGTACGGCGTGTCGGAGCGCACCGGCCGCGACATCAGGAACTTCCCAAACCCGGGATCGAAGCGCTGTCCGAACGGATAGCTGCGCGCATCGACGCCACGGGCCGCCTTCTCCCACTCGTAGGGCGCCGGCAGCGCGTACATGACGGACTCGCCGTCGCGTTCGGCGCGTGCGTTGCGCCAACGCACGTACGCCTCGGCGTCCTCCTGCGACACGCCGATCACCGGCCAGTCGAGCCACAACTGCGGCAGCAGCAGACGCCCTTCGGGCGATCGCGGTAGATAACCGCCGTCGGCCGCATTCTCGGGCCGCCGCGGCAAGCGGATCAGCGTGCGCGAACGTTCGACCTCGTCCCTCGTGACCGGATCGTTCAAGAACTCGAAGTACTCGCGGAACGTGATCTCGCGCTCTTGGACGAACACGTCGTCGACGAAGCGCGTCGAGCGTTCGTCGGACGACATCGAGTTCTCGTCGTCGCCGACGGTGACGTCACCGGCCGCGATGCGCGCGAATCCATCGGGCGTCGTGCCGACCTGGAACAGCGTCGGCTCGAGGACGCAGGTCGCGCCTCGGCCGAGCACGAACGGAACGCGCAGATCCTCGAAACCCTCGGCGCGCAACACGAGCACGTACGAGCCCGGCACGAGCCCGTCCGTGCGCAACGGAGTCGTCCCGATGCAGCAGCGCTCGGTTCGCGCGAGCGGCGCGGCCGTGAAGCGCACGGCGAGTCCCGCTGGGAGTTCGAGTTCGCGCGCGACGCCATCGTCGACGACGCGCGCCATGACGCCACCGCGTTCGCACACGCCACGGGCATCCAAGACGGCGACCGGTGGACCCTCGTCGAAGGTACGGATCACCTCGTACGTCGAACCCTCGCGCTCGAACACATACGCGACGCGTTCGTTCGGGACACCGTCGCTCGCGCGTTGCGTCTCCGCGAGCACGTCGAACTCGAACCGCGAGAACACGCGCTCGCCGTCGATGCGCGCCAACACATCGTGTCGACGGACGTCTCCCGCGTCGTCCGCCGCGAACATCACCCCGACGACGGGCCGCCCGCGGACGTGCGTGATCAACGCTCCGGTCGCGACGTCGCCCGCGCCTCGCGCGACGCGTAGCGCGGTCGCCCCGGGCTGGATCAATGGAACGTCATCGCCGACGGGAACGGGCACGAGGCGCGGATCTCCGCCGGGCTCACGTCGACCCAACTCTTCGTAGCGGAACAACCACGCGCGTGCGGCAACCGGCGCTGTCCGCAGCTCGAGCGCGCCGAGCCCCGCCAGTTCGCCATCGAAGCGTCGCTCGTCGTCGTGGCGCCGCACGAGGTCCGCGAACGACGCGGCGCGAAGCAAGTCCGCGCGCGACTCCGCGTCGCGCCACGCGTCCATGAACAGCTCCGCGCGCGCACGACGCACCTCGTTCGCATCGGCGCCGAGGCGCTCCGCTTGCTCGAGTGCGCCGATCGCACCGAAGAACGCCTGGTCGCGGTCTTGCGCCAACGCGTCCCGACGCGACTCGAGTTCGCGCATCTCGCGCTTGTGCACCGGCGGCAGGTAGTGCTTCTGGAAGATGGCGCGCAGTGGATTCAGCTCGTCGATCGTCGCGCGCTCGCGCGTCCCGGCTCCACGATGGGCCGTGATGCGCGCGCGAGCATCCGCGAAGGCCGCGTCGGCTTCCGCTCGACGCTGGTGCGACGCGTACCACGGCACCGCGACGGCGAGCACGATCGCGGCAACGATGGCGGTGGCCAGCAGCGGTCGGCGGCGCACCGCCGCGACCGCGCGCCGCGCGAGGTTCGGCGGACGCGCGGCGATCGGGCGCAATGCGAGCAGGGCTTCGAGATCCGCGGCGAACGCTCCCGCATCGGCGTAGCGCCGGCGCGGTTCGCGCTCCATGGCCTTCAGGATCACGGTTTCGAGGTCGCGCGACAGCGCCTTGTTGCGGCGGCGCGGAGCCAAGAGCGTCGACGAGACGATGCCGTGCAGGACTTGCTCGGTGGTGCTGCCGGAGAACGGGACGACACCGGTCACCAGTTCGTACAGCGTCGCACCGAGCGCGTAGACGTCGGTGCGCGCGTCGATCGGTCCGATGCGCGCGTCGACTTGTTCGGGCGCCGCGTAGCTCGGTGTTCCCATGAAGCCCGCGCTGCGCGACGCGACGGTCGCGTCGACGTCGCGCGCGAGTCCGAAGTCCGTCAGCATCGCCGTGTCGTCGGCTCGCACGACGATGTTCGACGGCTTGACGTCGCGATGCACGATGCCCTCGGCATGCGCTGCGGCCAATGCGCGCGCGATCGGTGCGATCCAACCGAGCACCCGCGGGACGTCGAGGCGTCTGCCGTCCGCGATCGCTTCGCGAACGACGTCGTCGAGCGCGCGGCCGTCGACGTACTCCATCGCCAAGTAGCGCACTCCGCGTTCCTCGCCGGAAGCGTGGACTTGGACGATGTTCGGATGGCGCAGTCGCGCGACCGATTGCGCCTCGCGCTCGAAGCGGCGTTCGACGTCGGCCGAGCCGGTGCGCTCGGCGCGGATCAGCTTCAACGCGACCGGGCGCTTCAACGACTCCTGCTGCGCGAGCCAGACGACGCCCATGCCGCCTTCGCCGATGCGACGGATCAACCGGAAGTCGCCGAGGCGTTCGAAGGGCGGCGCGTCGTCCGCCCCTGGAGCGGACGGAGCGTTCGCCGTCATCCACGTCAACGCCTCGAGGCGACGGCGCAGTTCGCCGGTCGGATCGCCGAAGCGGCTGACCCAATCGTCGACGCGCGGGGACTCCCCGCGCGCCATCGCCGCGACGAACGCGTCGAACGCGGCGTCCTCGGGCGCATCAAGCGCATCGTCATCGCGTGGTCCTTCCGCCATGGGCGCGGATCGTAGGCAAGGCGGCGAACGGCGCGACGTGGCGTCGCGTTCGAGCTCAGCCTTGCGGACCTAGCCGCAATTCGTGTCCCCGCACGCACCGGCCTCCGATTCCTCGGACCCATCGGAGGCTTCCATGCAACTCGGACGATTCACGCTCGCACTCGGTCTGGTCCTCGGAGCGGTCGTCGCGCGAGCGTCGACTTTCGAGCCGCTCGCGTTCCGCGACGTCGTGCAGCGCGCCGATCTCGGGTTCCACGGAGCGGTCGTCGCGATCCATGAGTCCGTCCATCCCGGCGGGCGCATGGCGTTCACGCACGTGAGGTTCCGCGTCGACTCCACGATCGTCGACCGCCACTCCGGCATCGTCGGAGGTCATGTCATGTTGACGTTCGCGGGTGGGACGGTCGCGTCGACGCGCATCGTCGTGGCCGGAGTACCGACGTTCGCGGTCGGCGACGAGGTGGTCGTCTTCGCGCACCACGACGGCAAGACCTACGCGAACCCGTGCATCGGCGGCGATCGAGGGCTGCTCCGCGTCCTCCGCGACCGTGCGAGCCAAGTCGCGTACCCGGTCGACGCGGCATCGCGAGCGATCGCTTCGTTCGAGCACGGGGGACAGTCCCCGGGACAGGTCGGTGCGGCCGCCGTTCCGGTGGTGGACGAGCCCGTGTTCACCGACGTCGTGCTGTCGATCGAGGCCGGCACGATCGCGTGGCGACCGCGAGCGACGCCGGCGTCGCCGCCACTTCCCGAGCGCACCGATCGCGGTGGCGCCGTCCGCGCGAGCTCTGTCGTCGACCCGCCGCGTCCCGACGCCATCGTCACGCTCGCATCCTTCCTCGAGTGCGTGCGCGCGATCGCGCGCTGATCGGTTGGAGAACACCATGCCGCGCATGCTCGGACTGCTCGTGCTCGCGAACCTCTGCAATACGGCGACCGCCGGCGATCCGATCGTCGTCGACAAATGGCGACCGCCCTACGCGAACATGGAGAACCTGCCGCCCGGGTTCTTCGCGAAGACCGTCAACGACTCGTGCATGACCGCGTGGAACGCGTCGGTCGACCTGTTCCGTCAGTTCGGGAGCGACGGGTTCTGGGGCGCGAACGGCGCCAGCGAGTTCGCCGGCTTCGCGCCGGACGCGGATCTCGCGGCGACGTACGGGTTCCACTACGGCAGCGCGCTCGCGGTGACGATCGTCAACTTCGACCTAGGGTCGAACCAGATCACCGAGTCGGACATCTGCGTGAACCCCGCGTACCAGTGGACGTCGAGCGCGTTGGCGGCCGAGTTCAGCCCGACGCAGTATTACCTGCCCGCGGTGATGATGCACGAGCTCGGCCACGCGCTCGGCGTACAGACGTCGGCCGAGTCGTACACGTACGACGTGCCGAGCGTGATGCACGCGCTGTACCCGCACGTCGCGGCTCCGGCGAGTTCGCCGCACGCGCACGACGCGAAGATCCTGCGCGCGGCGTACTCGGGCATCGCGACGGTTCCGACGACGAAGGACGCGGCGGTGTTCGCGCATCGCGTCGTCGCGGGCAAGCTCGCGAACTCCGGGCTCTCGGCGTTCGTCGTGCCGCAGGGCGGCGCGGTCGTCGCGAAAGGCGTCACCGTCGAGAACGTCGGCAACGTCGACCTGACGAACCTGCGCGTGCGCTTGTGGCTGTCGAAGTCCCAGCTCTCGCCGAGTGGCGGTGTGCTGATCGGTGATTGGACGTTCGCGACGTTCCCGAAGGAGACCGCGGGCACGTACGACTTCGCCGGGCAGTTGCCGGCGTCGATCGCGCCCGGCGCGTGGGCCGTCGTCGTCGAGATCACGGCACCCGGGGACGCGAACGCTTCGAACGACGTCTCGCACCTGAAGGAGTGGTTGACCGTCACGGCGGGACCGAACGTCGACGACGCGTTCGAGCCCAACGACGGTCCGCAAGCCGCGACGCCGCGCAGCTCCGGCACGACGATCGGACTCGTGCTCGGCGCGAATGATGAAGATTGGTTCTCGATCGAGCTCGTCGCGGGCCAGCGCCTCGAAGCGGGAATCCTGTTCGCGCACGCGGCGGGCAACCTCGAGCTCCAACTGTTCGATCCGGCCTTCAACCTCGTCGTCGGCTCGACGAGTGCGAACGACGACGAATGGTGCGTCGTCGACGCGGCGTCCGAGTCCGGTGCGTGGTTCGTGCGCGTGTTCGGCGCTCCGAACGGCTACGCGCTCGCGTTGAACGTCTCGACTCCGGCTGGGTCCGGGGGTGGTGGCGTTTTGGGCTTCGCCCCCGGCGATCGACTCTCCGGGCAACTCGGCGTCGGTACTCCGGTGCTCGAGGCGGCATTCGCGGCGATCCCTGGCATGAAGTTGCACCTCGTCGTCGCGACTCCGAAGGCGCTGAGCGCGCGCGTCCACGTCGTCGCACCCGACGGCTCGACGGTGAAGTTGCTTTCGATCAAGCCGGGTTCGAAGACGAAGCGGACCGTGAAGCTCGCGGCGGCCGGCACGCATCGGTTGCGCTTCGAGCACGTGGCGGGCGGCGGCAGCTTCGAGGCGAAGACCGCGCGTTCGCTGCCGAAGGCGGCGAAGGTCGCGAAGTCGACCTTCGCCTCGAACGGCGTCGGCGGCTTCGCGCAGAAATCCTTCCTGGCGCTGCCCGGCACGCTGCTCGATGTCCACGTGATCGCGCTGGGCTCGACGCCCGACACGCTCGTGAAGCAGCTCGTTCGCCCGGACGCGACGATGCAAGACGTCACGTTCGACGTCGACGTCGATGGGCTCAGCCTCGTCGACGTTCCGCTCGCGCTGGCGGGCTCATGGACGTTCCGGCTGTCGGCGTTCCCGCTGAAAGGACAGAAGGCCAAGGTCCGCATCGAGCCGACCCCTCCGGCCGCGGGGACGAGCCTCGTCGTGCTGCAGTGACGCGTACGGCTCCTTTTTTCGTGTCCCGCCGCGGACGGCTTCACGATTCCGAGGGGCAGGAACTCGTCCTCTCACCAAGGAGCTCGTCATGGGAATCCGTTCGTTCGTCGCCGGTTCGTTCATCGCTTGTGCGTTGATCGTCGCGCCTGCCCGCGTCGAAGCCGCGCCCGGCCCGGGCGTCGCCATCGCGCAGCAACTCGGCAAGTCGAAGAAGGAACTCGAGAACTGCTTCAAGACCGCGCTGAAGCAACTGAAGGCCGAGCTGAAGGCGATCAAGGCCGACCTCAAGGCCGGCACGATCACGCAAGCGCAGGCGCAGATCCTGCTCGCGCAGTCGGCCGCGACGTTCTCGAACCACCTCGATTCGCACGTGCTGTTCGTGATGTCGAACTTCCTGACGAAGGCGAACGAACTGCTGCAGGCCACGGGTGGGACGTTCCCGATGGGCTTCCTCGCGGGCGACTGTGGAGCGTTCGACAAGCTGCAAGCGGCGATCGCCGCGAAGGCGCAGAGCTTCCTGATGAAGGCGCAGAAAGACGTCTGGTCGCTCGCAAAGGCGATCGGCAACGGCGCGCAGGTCAAGATCACCGTCAACGTGCAGATCGCGATCACGCTGCCGCCGGTCCAAGCGCCCGGCAATCCGAACGTCGAACCGAAGAAGTTGAAGATCACGAGCGCATCGTCGGGTCACGACGCGGCGATCGCGAACGACGGCAAGTTGTCGATCCGCGGACTCGCGCCGACGCCGGGCGGCACGGCCACGGTCACCGCGCGCGGACCGAACGGCGAAGTGATCACGCAGAACGTGCCGGTCGGCGGCGACTGTTCGTTCGAGGCGCACTTCCCGAGCGCCCCCGGCCAAGCGCCCGCGGGCAACCTCGCCGAGGGCAATTGGCGCGTCGACGTCACCACGGGTGGGCAGACGGTGACGAAGTTCCACGGGGTGTGAACCACGGAGAGCAAGGCGGCCGCCGTCGATCCCGACGTCCGAGATCGACGGCGGCCGCATGTCCACACCCCTGCGATTCTCCCGACCATTCCCCTACGGAGGGACGGCTGCCGCGTGGCGCCGAACTACACTCGCGCGACCTCTTGGGGTGAGTCTGGGAGAGCCACATGTCCCTGTTCGTGCTGAACTCCTCTGCCTACATCACGTATACGCCCCCTCCGAGCGACGAGGGGGACGACGAGAACAAGCCGGACGACGGGGAAGAAGACGAGGACGACCAGAGTCGGTCCTGCGAAGAAAACGTCGACGACGGCACCGCGATCTGCGCGTGGATCTCGCGACCGAAGGCCGAGCTCATTCCCATCTTGATCAGCGCTCCGCCGGACATCCAACCCTTCGGCGTCAAGCGCGGCCGAGTCGCCTCGATCGTCACGGGGATCATCGGGCATCCGACGACTCCTCCGGCCCCGTACCCGGTGCCGGCCGCGACCGCGATCGTCCGGTCCCGAGGCGCGCGACACGGAGTCCATCGCGTCGTCGGCATTCCGATGGACACCCGGACCACTCGCTTCGTGCGCATCTGGTCGGTCGCCCTCGACCGTCGCCGACATGCGTTGTGCGCGATCACGTTCCTGTTCGAGCTGCGTCACAAGCCTCGCGGCGGCGGGGTCGAGTCGATCCGCCTGATCGAACGCGATCGGATTCCGCCGCCCAAGCGCCCGCGATAGCGCTGTGTGCTCGATCAGGGCTCCGTGCCCGAGTAGACGTATGCCGCCCATCGCGCCGGATGCGCCGTCGCGGTGGGTTGCGGCGTGTCCACGGAGACGGCTGGCTTGCCACGGACCCATCCGGACCCATCGATCGCGGTGCCGTCCAGGAACTCGAGCTTCGCCGAATGAAGGGCCGCGGCGGGCGACAGATCGCGCTGCCACATGGCGCGATAGAAGCGCTGCAGGAACAGCTCGGCCGAGACATCGTCGACGTCGAATCGTGTCGACACGACACCCCGACTCCCGGCCGACAAGAACGAGTTCGCCAACGACAGCAGACCACTGCCACTGCGCGCTCGACCGTCCGCACTCGAGCACGTGGACAAGACGACGAGTCGCGCACGCAGCCGCTGCGAAGCGACGTCATCGATGGACAAACGCTCATCGTTCGCGAGACGAACTCCCGTGCGCGTCGGATCATCCGGGTCGACCTCGGCATGTGCCGCGACGTGAACAAAATCCGCGTTCGCCAGCAGGCCGAGCACTCGAGCCCGTGTCGCATCCTCACCGGTCCAGAGTTCCACGGGTGCGGAGCCCGTGAAGGTCTCCCCCGCGAATTGGGCGATCCCGTGCGCCTCGCGTCTCGCCCCGGGTAGTGGCGCGAGCGACGTCGGTCGCGGATCGCCGACCACGAGAAGCCTGGGTGCGGCAGCGATCATCGGGGACGAGTGCGACTCGACGTACGAGCGCCACGAAGTCACGAGGTCGACCTGCATCGAGCGAATGACGTAAGGAAGGTCCGCGAAGTTCGAAGCCGCGTCGACGTCTCGAGTCAGGAGCGCGTCGAACGGCAGGATCGCGAATCGCTCCCCGGGACTGACGACGACGTGAGTCACGGTGCCTGGCCCGAGCAATGGTGCGAGCAGCGCGTCGAACAACGCCCGGCCCTCGGGCACGAGTCCAGGAGCCAGCGTCGTCCGGTCCCGAACGAGCTCGACGAACGCGTCGGCGCGTTCGCCAAGTTCGGCCCACGGGCCGAGCTCGATCATCCGGATCCCACCTTCGTCGGCGACGAAGGCGTAGAGCACACGCTGGCCTCGAACGAGCTCGATGAACCGCGTCGTCGGTGGCCATGCTCGGGCGACGAACTCTTGCGCGTCGACGACCGTCGATCGAGCGGATCCTCCGGACCACAGCGCACGATCACGCCATGGTGCGCACCTCACGAACTCGGCCGCCGCATCCGCGCCCGAACGCACCCGTGCTGCGGCGAGGTCGATGGCGAGCTTGCTCCACGGTTCCGCATTGACGCGATCACCGATCGCGTCGATACGGTCGCGGGCTGCCTCACCATTCGCGAACTCGGCCAGCGCTTGATCGAGAACTTCGGTCGCGAACGACACGTCGCCGGTCCGGAGCCGGAGTTCCGCCTGGAGTCGACGCGCGCGCAGGATTCCCTTGCCACTGCCGACGGACTCCGCGAAGACGCGCTCCGCGGCGATCGCCTCGAGCAGTGCGTCGTCTTCGAGTCCCGCGAGATCGCTCCAGGAAGCCAGCGCGAGTCGTGACGACGCTTCGAGCCAGGGTGCATCGAGATCGCGCGCCGATTCGGCCAGCGCGCGGAGTTCGGACGCGTGGCGCTGCATGGCATCGGCCGGCATCGACGTGGCCACTGAGTCCGCGGCCAGAACTCGACGATGCACGAGGTCGAGACGTTGGAACCGCGCACCGAGTGCGTTGACCGGCTCCCCTGCCACTTCGAACGCGCGGGCCGCGGCCGCGAACTCGCGCTCCGCAGCGTCGAAGTCGCTCTTCCAGTGCATGCGGATCAGCCCGAGCGTCGTCCGACAGGCTCCGATCGTCGAAGCATCGTCGCGCTGCTGCGCTCGTTCGAGCACCGCCCGAAGCTTCGCATCCGCTTCGGCGAACCGCAGGCGCTGGTACGCGATCAGCGCTCGCTCGATCTCGATGTCGGTCGCGAGCCCATTGTCCGCGTGCGATCGCGCGATCTCGTCCGCCTCGTCGAGGAGTCGCGCGGCGGTCTCCATGGACTCGTCGCGACGAGCGACCTGCGCCAACCCGATCCGATGGAGCGCGCGTTCCACGGCGAGGTCGTCGGTCGCGGCGAGATCGCATCCCACCTCGAACGCGAGGCGTGCCTCGACGAGCCGACCGGATGCGAGCAGGATCGACGCAAGGTGGTGGGCGGTCACCGACGACGCCCGCGGATCCGCTCGACCGGTCGCGAGTGAGAATGCGGCCGCTGCGTGCTCGATCGCGGCGTGAAGGTCACCGACTCTCTGCGCCGCGACGCTGGCGGAGTTCGCCGCGGCGACCGCGAGGTCGAAACGCCCGACGAGACGGGCGGTGGAGATCGCCTCTCTTGCGGCGCACAGTGCCGACTCATGCTTGCCGCCCGAGAGCAACAGCTCGGCCGCCTTGACCCAAGCCTCCGCCGCCCGCACCGGGTCGCCCTTCACCAAGTAGCGCCCGGCGTACGCGCGATAGAACTCGCCTTCGATCGCGTCCTTCTGCGGCCCCGTCGGCGTCGGGACGTCGCCAGCTCGCGCGCTCAACGTGAACCGCCCGTTCCAGCGGTTCACGTTCATCGTCGTGCATTCGATCCACACGGTCTGGTCGGCGCGGAGATCGACGACGACGCGCGCGTTCTGGCGGATCCCACCGTCGTCCGCGGCGGCGATCAGCATCCCCACTTCGTCCGTCACGCACAGGAACGCGTCCATCTCGAACGAGTCGAGCGCGAACGTGACCGCGCCGTCGCGATCGGCGACGTAGCGCACGATCGGCCCGGGGCCGAGGGCTTGGATGGTCCCGCCGGGCGGAAGGACGAGATCGCCCCCACCCGCGAACGCGATCCAGGTCGCCAGCAGCCACCCCTCGAGCACGCGTCACCTCCCGGCCGAACGCGGATCGACGAACGCGAGGTTCGCGCCCGTCCACTTCGATCGGCCCGCCTCGGCCCGCCATTGAAGGGGAGCCCCGACCGGAATGGAACCCGGGGACGGAGGGGGGACAGGTGCGCACCTGTCCCCCCTCCGTCCCCGGGTTCCGTCGGTTGCGGCTGGCCGCTCGTTGCGATACCACTGGCGCCGCTTGAACGCCCTCGCCAAGAGCCTCGGGTCGTATTGGTCGTACTCGATCGCCATCGTCGCGGCCGCGTTCGTCGTCAGCCCCGTCGTCGTCCAGCGCCTTGGACCCGAGTCGTATGGCTTGTGGTCGGCCCTGTTGTCCGCGGGCGGCTCTTTGGCCGTACTCGATTTCGGCGTGCATGCGGCGCTCGTGCGCCAGATCGCGATGCACGCCGCGCGCGGGGACGAGTCGGCGCTGCGCGCCACGTACTCGACCGCGTTGACGCTGCTCGGCGCGTTCGCGACCGTCACGTTCGCCACGTTGTTCTTCGGCAGCGCGAGTCTCGTCGACTTCTTCGGCGTCGGCGCCGACGCGCGCGGCGAAGCGATCCTCGTGTGTCGCATCGTCGCCGTCGACTTCGCGCTCGGGTTGTTCGGCGCTGCGTTCCTCGGAGCTCTCGCGGGCTTGCAGCAGTTCGTTCGCGTGAATCTTGCGACGATCGGACTCGTGATCGCGAAGAGCGTCGTCCTCGTCGTGATGCTGGAGCGTGGCGCGGGCTTGACGACGGTCGCGCTCGTCCAAGTGGCAGCCACACTGTGCAAGCACACGATGCAATACGTCCTGTTGCGGCGCGAGCGCCCCACCCTGCGCTGGCGACACTCGGAGTGGTCGGGCTCCTGCGCGCGCGAGTTGCTCTCGTACGGCGCCTACGCCGTCGTCGCCGTGCTCGCGCTGAAGCTGCTGCTGTACACCGACGCGATCGTGATCGCGCGCTGCTTGTCCACCGCGCACGTCACGGCCTACGCCGTGCCCGCGTCGATCCTCGAGCACGTCGAGCGCTTGGCGCTCGCGGGGATCGCGGTGTTGGTGCCGTGGATCAGTGCGAAGGACGCTCGCGGCGACGTCGACGGCCAACGTTCGCTGTACCTGGCCGGAACGCGCTACGCGGCGCTGCTGCTGCTGCCGATCGTCGCGACGCTGTACGCGGTCGGCGACGACTTCCTGCGGGTCTGGATGGGACGAGACGTCGCCGAGCACGGCTCGGGCGTGCTGCGGATCCTCGTCGTCGGGCAACTGTTCGCGCTGCCCCAGTTGCTCGCGCACGGCGTCTTGAAAGGCACGGGGCGCGTCCGATTCCTGGCGGCCACGTTGATCGCTCAGGCGCTCGGCAACCTCGCGCTGTCACTGTGGTGGGTGCGCGATCACGGGCTCGTCGGCGTCGCGTTCGGCACGCTCGTTCCCGTGCTCTTCGTCAACGCCGGCATCCTGCCGGTGGCCTTGTGCCGGATGCTCGGACTCGCGCCGTTGCGCTACGCGGTTCGCGCGTACGCCTTGCCGTTGGCCCTGGCAGCGGGTTTCGCGGGCATCGAGTTCGCGTTCCCGTTCTCGGCCGCGGGTTACGCGGGCATCGCGCTCTACGCGTTCATCGCGATCGTGGTCGTCGGACTCGCGACGTGGTGGTTCGGGTTCGAGCCCCACCATCGCCGACGACTCGCCGCGTCGCTCACGCGTCGTCGCGATTCGTTGCCGCGTTGAGCGCGAGCCGCGGTCCGTTCGTCGTGGGGTTCCACTCGATCAGCAGCGCGGCGAGGCGAGCGATGCCGTCCTGCGCGCCGCGGTCGAACGCGTCGGGTTCGACGCGCTCCACGGGGACGCGCGCATCGAACACCGTGACGACGCGCTCCGCGAGATGCGGCGCGGTCTCCAGCGACGACGCCAGCATGCTGAACGCACACGCGAACGAGACGCCGCCGCCGTCGAGTTCGAGCACGTCGAGCGGGATGCGACGGTTCAGCATGCGGCACCCGAGCGGTGCGTACGTGCTCGGGTCCTCGGCCGGATGCGGCTTGAACCAGACCGTGAATCCGTGGCGACGCAGCAGCGCGACGACCTCGGCGTAGCAAGCCAGCACGTGCTCCGCCGGAATCGAGGACCAGCACCACGCCTGCGACACGATCACCGCGGCACGCGTGCTGTCGGCGGGCGCTTCGAGCGGGAACATCGAGCGCAACGTCGCGCGCGTCGCGATCGGCAGTGCGCTGTAGTCGAGCTCGAGCTTCCGCACTTTCGGCAGGACACGAGGACTCGCGAGTTCCGGGCGACGCAACCAGACCTGAGCGACGTTCCGATGCTCGCCTGGATGCTGCATGGCGTCCGCGGACGGCGCGAACCACCGAGCCGGGACCGCGCGGCGGAACGGCACGTACGTGCTGCAGCCCTCTTCGACGAGTTCGCACCGCACGTGACGCAGCAGGAACGTCGAGAAGTACGAGCGTTCGAGGAACAGGAAGACGCGTGTCGCGCGCCGGGCTTCCGCCAGCAAGCGCTCGCGCTCCGGTCGCGCCGAATGCCATCGCTGCAGCTTGAGTCGCGCCTTGCGGCCGAGCAACCGCGCGAAGCGGAGCGGCGCGGCGCGATCACGGGCCAGGATCCGCACGTAGTGATGATCGTGCGGCACGTGCTCGATCACGGCCCAATGGACGGCGTCGGTCGCGAAGAAGCTCGGCTCCTCCGCGCCGCGCGGGATCAGCGCGAGGATCTTCGAGCGCTCACCGCGTTGGAACCGTTGGTGCGCGAGATAGAGCGCCTTCAAGTAGTTCTGCGCCGTGTAGCAGACGTACAGGTTGTCTTGCCCGTGATCCGCTCGAGCATCGCCGACAGAAGCGTCGCTCATGCGCCACCGCCGCGCTTCTCGATGCGCTTGCGCAATCCGCGGACGGAACGCCCGAGAGCGAGCTTCAGGCGATGCGGATGGAAGCGCTTGCGACGCGCACTCCAGATCAGATCGGGCAGGCCGGCGTTCAACCAATCGCGCGCACTCGCGTGCTCGTCACGCGCGGGTGGTGTCAGCGATCCGGTCGCGAGCAACTCGTCGTAGGCACGGACGTAGCGCGCGACCATGTCCTCTTCGCGGTAGTACTCGCGCATCCAGTCGTGCGCGTAGCGGCCGAGCCGATGCAGCAACGCGCGCTGCCCACAGAGCTCGACGAGCACGCGCTCGAGCGATTGCAGCGGAGCGTCGACGATCGGCAGATCCGTCGTTCCGGTCAGTTCGCTGAGGACCGCTCGCGCACGGGCATCGAGCCAACACACGGTCGGCTTGCCCATCGACAGCGCTTCGAGGCTCGTGGTGTGGAACGAGCCGGTGACGACGTCATCGATGACGATGTCGGCCGTCGCGCGCAGGCGTTGGCAAGCGTCGAAGGGCAACTCCTGCTCGATCGAGGCGCGCAGGACTCCGCGTCGCTCGAGCGCGCGCAGGATCCTCGCGACCTCGGGCTTGCCCTTCGTTTCCCACCGTTCGGCGTGCCAGCTCAACGATTGCGACGGCGTGAAGACGACGTGCGGAACGGACGTCGCGCTCCGCTCGGGCGGGATCGCGGCGTGCACGTGGTCGACGATCAGCGGCACCGGCAACGCCTGCGGGTAGTAGCGCTCGTGGTACTGCGCGACGACGAGTTGCGGGAGCGACGCCGTCTGCAAAGCGCTCGCATCGACGCCCGCATTGCGCGCGGTGAACTCGGGGCTCGAATGCCAGTGCATCAGATGGCGCGCGCCGCGCTTCATCGCGCCGAGGAAGTCGAACCGGAACGGATTCCGGTCGGAGCCGAACGCGAACCAGTGATGGAAGTGCACGACGTCGGCGCGCGCGATCTCGGCTCGGGCTTCGTCGCCGTCGCGCGACCAATCGAGGTCCTCGGGAAAGCGACGCGTGCCGTACGCATTCGGTGCAAGGTTCACGAGCCGCGCCCGCACCGAAGTGTGGCGTTGGAGAGCGCTCACGATGCGGATCGGCGATCCGGCGAGCGGAGTCAGCGAGACGTGGACGACGAGCACGTGGCGAGCGCTCCGCGCCGGACCCTAGGCGCGCGGAGTGTAACCCACGTTCTTGCCGGCGTCTCCGACGTCGCCGCGATGAGGCCGCGGACGGGCCATCGAACGGCGTAGGACCGCGCGCGACCGCGCTCTCAGAGGACGTGAACCTGGTGAACAGGCCCCTGCGAGCGGCGGAACGAGCGAGAACGGCGAGCGCGAGGAGGATGGCCGAGGCGACTCAATGGAAAGAGTCGGTGAGGACCTCCGGTCGCGGAGCGACCGGATCGTTCGGACACGAAGCGATCGTCGTTCGCAGCCGTTCCGACGCCGCGCGGGATTTTTTCACGGCCTCTCAGCCCATCGACGACTTCTTCGCCTGCCATTCGACGAGGTCGATCAGCACGTCGCGGTTCACGCCGCCCGTGTACGGACCGATGATCTTTTCCTTCTCGAGCCGATCGAGCAGCTTGGCGGCTTGGAAGTAGCCGACTCCGAGTTGCTTCTGCAGGAACGAGATCGAGGCCTTGCTCTGACCGACGACCAAGTCGCCGGCCTTCACGAACGCGAGATCGTCGTCGCTGAGCGTCACGGCCACCGGTGCGGGCTCGGCTTCGACGCTTGGCGCGGGCGCCGTCGTCGGCTCGGCTTCGGCCACGGCTGCGGCCTCGTCGTCGTCCTCGGCTGCATCGTCCGCCGCGAACGCGCTGTCGTCCGGCGCATCGTCGTCCGCGTCCGTCGCTTCGTCCGCGATGACCGCATCGACCGAGGTCGGCGATTCCGACCGCGTCGGCTCGACTTCGGTCGGCGCTGCCGAGGCTGCCTCTTCGATCGTCGGCACGACCGGCTCGGCGGCCGTCGCGCGCGGCGAATCGTCCGCGAACCCGAACGCATCGTCGATCGCGGCGTCGAGTTCGGTCGCGGCCGCCGGTACTTCGGGCTGTTCCGTGCGTTTGGCGACGGGAGCTCGTGCGATCTCGTCGATCGACGGAACGGCGTCGGCTTCGGTCTCTTCGTACGTCTCGGGTTCGGCGACGGCGGATGCGCGGAACGAAGCCGCGTCCGCGTCATTCGTCGCGTTCTCGTCGGACTCCGAGTCGCGCGTTTCCGCCCCGGGCTCCGTCGCCGGTTCGACTTCGGGCTCCGCGTAGCGCGACGCACGCGACCGACGGCGCGACTCGTACGTCGGCATCGGCGCGGGTTCCGGCTCGGGCTCGAGTTGGAAACGCGCCGTCGTCTCTTCGCGCGTGCGCGCGACGCTGGTGCGCGGCGCCAGATCGTCGTCGGCGGTGCGCGGCGCACTCGCGGCCGAGCCACGCGGACGTCGACGCATGTACCACGGCAGGTCGGCGTCGGCCGCAGGCGCCGGCGGCGCGACGTCGTCGTCGGCTTGCGCGGCGTGGGCCGGTTCCTCGTCGGACTCGGTCGGCTCGCGTTCCGCGACCGCCGTCGCGGCGGCATCGCCGGCGTTCGACTCCGCGTCGGCTGCTGCGGCATCCGGCGCGCCCGACGCAGCGGGGGGCGCGGGCGGCGAGCTGCCTTCGTGGGCGTACGCGCCGACGATCTTGTACCCACCGACGCTGCCGAGCACCGGCGCGGCCGCGAGGCCCTGCTTCGTGCGGTACTTCAGGAACATCGGCAGGAACAGCCAATCGGTCGCGAGCGGGATCGACAGCAACGCGGCGAGTCCGACGAAGAACATCGCCAGCGTGCCGATCCACCCGTCGGCGAACCGACCGGCGAAGAACGCGCCGAAGTCGCCGCCGTAGCCCGTCGTGCTGGCGCCGCCCTTCTCGAAGCCGAGCCACAACGACGAACTGATGACGAGCAGCACCACTCCCATGAAGCGGAAGTTGAGCCGTTCGACCGGTCGGTTCGACCACTTCACCCACGCCCAGAACGCGAGCAGGACGAGGCCGATGATCGTCGGCGCTGGGCCGAACCACTCACCGATGAACAATGAGGCCAGGGTCGGGGTCATGTGTCTTCAGCTCCCAGCTGCCATGTCTCCGCCGTCGGCGGAGGACCTACCGTTGCGCGCCGGCTTGTTCATGCCATAGCGCTCCTTGAGCATCTCGTCGTATTCCTCGAGCGTCATCACGACTTCGCGCGCCTGCGCGTTCTTGTATTCGCCGAGGATGCCTTCGTTCGCCATCAAGTCGATCAAGCGCGAGGCGCGCGTGTAGCCGACCGAGAAGCGCCGTTGCAGCAACGACGCCGAACCGCGCCGCGACTCGAGCACGAACTGGACGGCCTCTTCGTAGAGGTCGTCGATCTCGCGCGGGTCCTCGGTGTTCGTCGCGCGCTTCTGGATCAGCTCCGGCGCGTACAGCGGCGAGTTCGTCTTGACCGCGTTCACGACCGCGGTGATCTCCTCGTCGGTCACGAACGTGCCCTGCGAGCGGATCAGCGCGGCGGACCGCGGCGGCATGTAAAGCATGTCGCCGAAGCCGAGCAGCTTCTCGGCGCCGTTCTGGTCGAGCACGACGCGCGAGTCGATCTTCGACGCGACTTGGAACGAGATGCGCGTCGGCATGTTGGCCTTGATCAGACCGGTGATGACGTTCGTCGACGGACGCTGCGTCGCGAGGATCACGTGGATGCCGACGGCGCGGCTCTTCTGCGCGAGGCGCGTGATGTGCGTCTCGATGTCCTTCGTGCCGACCATCATCAAGTCGGCGAGCTCGTCGACCACGATCACGATGAACGGCATGCGCGCTTCGAAGACCTGATCGTCCGGTGAGATGCCGAGCTTCGACCGCACTTGGTCTTCGGGGATCTTGTTGTACGCGAAGATGTTGCGCGCCCCGACCTCGGCCAGGATCTCGTAACGCTCGTCCATCTTCGTGCAGGCCCACTCGAGGATCTGCGCGGCCTTGTTCATGTCGCGCACGACCGGGCACATCAAGTGCGGGATGTTCTCGAACGTCGAGAGTTCGACCATCTTCGGGTCGATCAGGATCATGCGGACCTGTTCCGGCGAGCGCGTGAACAGCACCGACATGATGATCGAGTTCAAGCACACCGACTTGCCGGCCCCGGTCGCGCCGGCGATCAGCGCGTGCGGCATCTTCGCGAGGTCTTCGATCAGCACGCGGCCCGATGCGTCCTTGCCGAGGAACACGGGGATCGCGAACTTCTCCGACTTGTATTCCGGCGACTCGACCAGTTCGCGCATGCGCACGGTTTCGCGGATGCTGTTCGGCACTTCGATGCCGATCGTCGACTTGCCGGGGATCGGCGCGACGATGCGCACCGACGGCGCCTTCAAGCGGATCGCCAGATCGTCTTCGAGTGCGCGGATGCGATCGACGCGCGTGCCGGCCGCGACGTTCAGTTCGAACATCGTGATGACCGGGCCCTTCTGGATCTCCTCGACCTCGGCGTCGATCTTGTACGACGCGAGCGCGTGCTCGAGTTCTTCGATGTTGCGCTCGATCATCGCCTGGAACTCACCGGCGGGGACCGGCGTCGACTTCTCGAGCAGCTGCTTCGACGGGAACTCGTACGCGACTTTCTTCTGCGGCGGCGCGACGAAGACGACGTGTTCCTTGTCCATGCTCGCGGCGCCACCGGCCGGGCCCTTCGGCGGCTCGTAGTGGATCTTCGCCTGCGACTTCTTCTCGCGGGGCGTCGGCGAGTCGTCCGACTCCGGCAGGTCCGTGTCGTCGTCGAGTCCGGCGCCGATGTCGGCCTCGTCGTCCTCGTCGAGCATCGGCGGTGGCGAGCCCTTCGATGCCGCTTGGACCGCCGACAGCGCGAGCGACTTCTTGTCGGCCTTCGATGCTCTGGGGGGCGCCGGGACTTCGTCCGCGTCCACTTCGGATTCGTCGTCGAGATCGAACTCGGCGTGCGCGGGAGGCAACGACTTCGGCGCGGACTTCGTCGACGCACGGCCCGCGGCGACCGCGGGTTCGTCGTCGAACGCGGCGTCCTCGACGTCGTCGTCGATCGGTTCCGCGCGCTTCGACTTGCGTCGACCACGCTCGTCTTCGTCCGGAACGCGCGCGGCCGCGAAGCCTTCGACTTCGTCGTCGGTCACGCCGATCTCGACGCGCTTGCGGCGCAGGCGGCGCGGCGCGGGTTCGTCGTCGACCGCGTCGCGGTCCGCGTCCGCACCGAAGCGTTCACCGAGCAGCGATGCGAACAGCGGTCCGGTCTTCTTGATCAGCTCGGTCGCGGCGTGGCGCCGGTTCGCGACGTAGTGGAACGTGCCGACGAACGCCGAATACAGCACGAAGTCGGTCGCGAGCTGCAGCGTGATGAGCGACAGGATCAGCAACGTCAGGCCCGTGCCCCACGAGCCGAACATCAGCGTCGTCTCGATGAAGCGCGCGATCTGGAAGCCGACGAGTCCACCGGCGCCCGGCAACGAATACTCCGGGTTCCCGAAGACCGACGCGTTGCCGAGGAAGTGCGAGAACAGCGCCGCGCAGATCAGCAGCGACAGCGAGAACCACAGCAAGCGGAACGGGCCGAGGGAAACCGGTCGGCGCGAGAACAGCGCGAGCGCCCACACGAACACGACGAAGATGCCGAGGTACGCGGCATACCCGAAGCCGTACAGCGCGGCTTTCGCGATCGTGATGCCGGCGGGTCCGCACAAGTTCGTGAAGGACTTGCCGATCGCCTGGCTGTTCGGCTCGAGGAACGACGAGCACGCCATGAGCGCGAACGCAGCGACACCGAAAAGAAGAACGGCGGCGATCTCACGAACTCGCTCATGCAAGTTCGGAAGCGCCGGCCTGGATGAATCCGCGTTGGCCATCGATGTGGTCGAGATCCTCGTTGCCCCGCGCGCTCGCTTCCGAGAAACCTCCGCGTCGTCTGTCCGACGACGCGAGGAGCCGGAGGAAGGCTCGAGCGCACGCCGGGATCGGCGTCCGCATCGTAGACAGCGACTCGGCGCGATCAAACCTCGCCGCGAAAGAGAGTTGGATTCGTTTGGGGGGAGGTCGGTGCGCGAAGCGGGCGAGTCACGAGCGCTCGATCGGTGCGCCGGCGTCCCGCCACGCGTTGATGCCACCGGCGAGACTGATGGGGCGATCGACGACGCCGAGGAACGCGAGCGTCTTCGCCGCGGTCTTCGAGCGGACACCGCCGAGGCACGAGAACACGAATGGCTCGGCGCCACGGGTGAACTCGGCGAGGTGGAGGCCGAGCTCGGACAGCGGCAGGTTCCTGGTCCCCGGGATGCGCCATTGCGCGAACTCCCATGGATCGCGCACGTCGATCCAATGGCCGGCTGCGGCGCGCGCTGGCTCACTGTCCCGCAACTCGGCCACGGTGTGTTCGGTCACGTGCATCGCTGGGTTGGCCGGGCTCGGGCCCGGCGCGCAGCAGGCTGCGACCACTGCCGACGGAAGTTCCGGCAGTGCGTCGTCGGCCTGGTTCAGCGCCAGCATGTGATCGACCTCCGGCGCATTGCCCGCGCCGGGCACGTCCGCGGTCGCGCGCGCGTAACTCGCCGCGTCGGCATGCTTCAGGGCCGGGTTCGTCCGGCGCTCGTGCCCGATGGTCGTGAACAGGACGTCGCGATAGTCGTGGCCCGCGAACACGACGGTGTCGTCCGGCAAGGTCAGCAAGCGCTTCGTGACCGACTCGAACAGTTGAGCCGCGGACGCGCCGCGGAAGTCGGTGCGCGCGAGACTGCCCGCGAACAGGGTATCGCCGACGAACGCGAGGCCGTGGCCCTCCAACGCGATCGAATCGGGCGTATGTCCGGGCACTTCCAGGACCCGGAGTCGCAGCGAGCCGACGCGGACCTCGTCCCCATCGCCAACGCGTAACACCTTGCGGAGACACGTGGTATGCCGGCTCATGACGACGTCGAGACCGGCTGCCGCGTACGTCTGACCGGCGGACAGATGATCGGCGTGGGTGTGCGTGTCGACCACGCGCTCGATCGTCAGCCCGAACTTGGAGGCGGCATCCTGGATCGTCTTCGTGCGACCGACCTTGGGGTCGACGAGGAGAGCGCGTCGTGTCTCGGGGCAGCCCACGAGGTAGGACTGGCAACCCTGGTCGGCGACGACTTTGAGGATAGGGTGCGGCATGCACCGGAGCCTACCCAAGGCGCTGGCCCTCCAAGGGCCGCCTCACCTCTCGCGGATGCGCAGATCGTCGAAACTCGTGATCGCATCCGATCGCGTCCACAACCCGATGCGGCCCGAGCCCGGGTACGTCGCGTCGCTGTGGACGATCAGCTTCTCGCCGTCGAGCAGCACTTCGTGCGACGCGCCGATCGAGCGCGCGCTGAGCGTGTGCCACGCGTTCGGGTCGGTGTCGACGTTCACGTTCGCGAGCAGCGTGCGTGCGCCGTCGACCACCCGGAACAGGCGCAGGTTCTTGTCGATGAGGCTCCAGCGCGCGAGGTAGTAGTTGCCGGCGTCCTTCGCGCGCCACACCAGCCCCCCGCCCTTGTCGGTCTTGCCGCTGATCGACTTCATGCGCACCGACAGCTCGACGTCGGGGCCGTGCTCGGTCGTCGACAACAGCAGTGCGAATGCCTTCGGTGCGGCTTTCGCCTCGACGTGCTTCATCACGTTCGAGTTGCGTGCTTCGTCGCGCTCGACCTGCCAGAGCGACGCCGTGCCGGTCGGATTGGTTTCGGTCGCGACGAACCGCTCGGGCAACGCGCCGACGGCCACGTCGTCGAACGAGACGACGCGCTCGCGGCGCAGGGCGAACCACGGCTGTCGATCGAGCTGCTCGATCGGCGAGCAACCGGAACAGGCGAGGGCGACCCCGATGAAGACGGCCGGCAACCGCCCTCGGGTCATGCGTCGTTCGAACCTCCACGGCCATCGTGCTGCTCGAGCCGAGCCACGCGGCGTTCGAGCGCTTCGATCCGCGCGATCAGCTCTTCGCGCGACGGCGCGGCCTCCGCCGCGGCGGACGCGGTCGACGGTTGCGCGGCCGCGAACGGGACGCCCGCGCGCTCGCGTTCCTTCAGTTGGTCGATCTCCGCGACTTCGCAGCACGCATGCGACCAGACCACGCCGCGCGACGTGCCCTCGGGCGTGATGCGCACCGCGAACGACGGCGTCCGCGCGCGCAACGCATTCAGGACCTGATGCAGGTCTTCGAGCGTCGCGATGTTCTCCATGCGACTCGCGCGCTGGCGCAATTCGCCTTCGGTCTGCGCTCCGCGCAGCAGCAGTTCGCCGAGCACCGCGAGTTCGGCGCGCCGCATCTCGTAGTTGCGGCCGAACTCCTGGCGATAGCGGTAGACGCGGCCCGTTGCCGGATGCACCACCGACACCAACCCGCGCCCTTGCAAGCGTTGCGCGATTTCCTCGACCTGTTCGTCGGTGAGGTTCGTGATGGGCTCACGGTTGTTGCGCTGGTTGCACCCCGTCGCGAGCGCGTTCAGCGACAACGGGTACGCCTGCGGGGTCGTCAAGCCCTTTTCGATCAACGTCCCGATCACACGCCGTTCGTGCGCATCGAGCACCACGCGGTCCGCCGCTTCCATGGCCACCTCCGAAGCGGCGGACTGTAGCAGCCCGTCATTCGAGTCGCTTCCCGCGCGTCGATGCGACGCCGACGCGATTCAACCGCCGGACTCGCGACCCGTCCCCTTCCCGTCCTTGTCCTTGCCGTTTCCGCGACCCGAACCGTCCGCGCCGCGTTCGCCGCCTTCGAGCCGCAGGCCGTTGCCCTTGCCCGGATGCAGGCGGCCGTGCTTGGCCCGGAACTTCTCGAGCTTCTCCTGGTGCTTCTTCAGGATCACGGCCTTCTGGCGCTGGAACTTCGCGTCGATCTCGGCCTTCTTCGCTTCGAACATCGCCGGGTCCCGCGCGCGTCGAGCCTCGACGCGAGCCTTGGCGATTTCGTCGTCGTGCTCGGCTTCGGCGCGATCGAGCTCACGATCGCGTTCGGCGTTGGCCTCCTCGAACTCCTTGCGCGCTTGCTTGGCCCGATCGTCGCCTTCGTCCTCGTCGGCATCCGCCGCGCCTGCCGCGCCCGCGGCAATTCCGCCCGCGGCTGCCGCACCGGTCGCCGCTGCGACCGGTGGGTCGTTCGTGTAGCCCTTGGCCACGAAGCGGCCGTCGTTCTCGCCGTCCTCGAAGTTCGCGTTGAACACCGCGAGAGCGCGACGCAAGTCGTCCAGGCAGACGTCCTTCTTGTCGTCGTTGTTGGTGTCGATGAAGTCCGTCTTCGTGTCGGAAGGCTTGCCGAACTCACCCGCGAGCGCGCGATCGCAGAGCTTCACCAAGCGCTCGACCGACATCCCTTGGATGTTGCCGTCGACGCCGCGCTTGAACTTGATCTCCTTCATCACGAGCGGGTTCTTCACGCCTTCCTCGGGCTCGCCGAGGAAGCCGCGCTGGTTGAAGCGCAGGTTGATCTTCGCCGCGACCAGGTGTCCCGCGAGCGAGCCGCAATCCTCGAGCGATTCGTAGCTGCTGTCTTCGAGGACGCCCGACTTGCCGCCGTTGGGCAGGAACTTGCGGACCGCCTTCAGCGACTTCAGCTCGAACGACTTCATCCCTTTCTCGTCGACGCCGACGCGAAGTCCCTCGGGAAAGGCCTCCTCGAAGTACTTGGCGAGCGCGATCTTCGCGCGCGGATTGGCCTCAGGACCGGCCCAGTCGATCTGACTGAAGGTCACGAAGACCGGCATCGGTCGTCGCGTCGGCGCGGCCTTCTCGGGCTTGTCCGCCTTCTTCGCGGCATCGCCGCTCTGCTTCAGCCGCGAGGCGGGATCCTGCTTGGGAGCGAGCGGACTCGGATTCACGGGCGCGAGGCCCGAGTCCTGAGCCGCCGCGCATGCGGCACCGATCCCGACGACGAGTGCAACCAGACCGAGTGATCGCAGCGAACGCATGAGGCACCTCGTGGACATGAGGAACGGCGGAACACGGAGCGGGCAGCACGCGTGCGCCGATCAGAGGCCGGGAGTCTACGCCGGGGGCCGTGAAGGGTTCCGAGTCCCTCGGCGGTAGATTCTGCGCCCCATGGATCGACATCCCGAAGCCCCGCCGCAAGAGCCCGTCCCCGATCTGCCGTACGCCGAGCCCGTGCGCCGAGTTGCGGCGTACCTCGTCGACGTCGCCTTGGTCGCGGCGGTCATGGTCGGCGGGGTGCACTTCGGTCTGATCCAGAACCTCGAACTCCAGCCCGAGCTGAAGCCGCCGAGCGTCCTGCTCTGGGTGTGGGTCCTGGTGACGATGTCGCTGCCGACGTGGATCTACTTCGCCGCGTTCGAATCGAGTTCGTGGCAGGCGACGCTCGGCAAGCGGTTGCTGCGCATCGTCGTCACCGACATGGACACGCAGCGACTGTCGTTCCGCCACGCGCTCGTTCGCACGTGGATCAAATTGCTGCCGTGGGAACTGATCCACGTCGCGCTGAACGTGCTGCCGAATGGCGGCCTCAACGAGCAGGGCATGATCGAGCCGAGCCGACTCCAGTTGATCGGCTTCACGGTCTCGATGTTCCTGGTCGGCTCGTGGCTCGTGACGCTGATGCTCACGCCGCGCGCGCAGAGCGTGCACGACGTGATGGCACGCACGCTCGTCTTGAAGCGCCCGACCGCGGGTTGAGCGAGTGTCACGACGCGGTGGCTGCCGCCGCGTCGGTCAACAGGCCGTCAGGCGTTGTATTCCTTCAGCGTCTTGTCGAGCTTCGGCAGCAACAGGCCGAACAGCAGCGACACGACGGCCACGAACCCCGACAGCACGAGGAAGAACGTCACCGGATCGAGCTTGTCCTGGATCGCGCCGAAGAAGCCCGAGCCCTTGTTGCCGAATGCCGTCGCGCAGAACCAGCCGCCCATCATCAAGCCGACGAGCCGGTTCGGACTGAGCTTCGTCACGAGCGACAGCCCCATCGGCGACAGGCACAACTCACCGACGGTGACGACGGCGTAGGCGCCGATCAACCACCACGGCGACACCTTCATCGTGTTGCCGTCGGAGAACCACCCCGCCGCGGCCATCACCAGCATCGATGCGGTCGTGAGCAACAGACCGATCAGGATCTTGCGCGCCGTGCTGACGGCACGGCCGCGATCGCGCAGTCGCCCGAAGAACCAAACCACGATCGGCGTGAACAGGATCACGCACATCGCGTTCGCGGCCTGGAACACTTCGGGATTCGTGCACTCGAGGGTCTCGGTCGGTCCGAGCCGCGCGCTGCCAGCCTTCGCGTAGACCTCGCCGAACGTCTTCTGGTCGACCAGCGTCAGCGGCAGTTCGTGACCGTCGATCACGCGCGTGAACGCAACGCGAGCGCGCGCGGTCGAGCCGTCCTTCACCGACACCGAGACCGTCGGCAAACCGTGTGAGTCGACCGAGTTCTCGATCGAGACCGCGCCGTCGGGGAATACGTTCGCCGCGCGCTTCGCGATGGCCTTGTCCTCGCTTTTTTGCCGAGTGCCGAGTTCGCCGGAGACGACCACCGCTTTGACGTCGGCACCGAGCGCCTGCTCGATGCGCGCGACGGTCGGCTCGTCGAGCCGCGACGTACCGAACATCAAGGCGAGGTCGGACTCGACGACCGCGAGCGTGCGCTCGTCGGGGCGCGGGACGTCGGATGCCGCGTTGCGGAAGTAGCTCGGTTGCGCGGGCGATCGCGAGCCGCCGACGAGATCGAACATGTTCCAGCCGTGACGGACGGTGTCTTTCTCGGCCCAGGTCGTCAGCGCGGTCGTGTTCAGGTGCAGCACCATGAAGAACGTGCCGCCGGCGACGAAGATCGGCATCAGCGCGAGGATGCCTGGGCGCTCGGTCGGCATCGCCTTCAGGCCGAGCCGCACGAAGAAGATGATCACCGGGATCATGCCGGCGATGAACGCGGTCAGCGGCGGCGTCATCGCCGGCGGCAGCACGAGCGTCTTCGACTCGACCAGCCAGTACGCGATGCCGCCGACGACGAACGCCGGCAGCAGGATCGTGCCGAAGATGCGCGCGAGCGGGATGTCGCCGGGCTTCACTTCGGGCTTGCGGTCGGCGACGGCGAGCTTGGTCCACTGCGTCAGCAGGATCCCGACGCCGAGCAGGAGTCCCACGCCCGCCATGCGGAACGCCCAGCTCCAACCCAACTCGTTGCGCACGTACGCGCCGAGCAAGAACGCGGCGAACGCGCCGATGTTGATGCCCATGTAGAAGATGTTGAAGCCCGCATCGCGGCGCGGATCGCCGGGTTGATACAGGTTGCCGACCATGACCGAGATGTTCGGCTTGAACAGGCCGTTGCCGATGCAGACCATCACCAGGCCGCCGACGAACGTCGCTTCACCGGGCGTGCCGAGCAGGAACAGGCCCGTCGCCATGCTCAGGCCGCCGATCAACACCGCGCGCCGGTAGCCGAGGTAGCGGTCCGCGATCAACCCGCCGAGGAACGGCGTGAAGTACACGAACGCGAGGTACGTGCCGACGATCTCGTTGGCGTGACTCCGCGTCATGCCGAGGCCGCCGACCTCGGTGTCGACCGCGTACAGCAGCAGCAATCCACCGATGACGTAGAAACTCAGGCGCTCCCACATCTCCGTGAAGAAGAGTGGAGCGAGACCCACCGGGTGGTTCTTGAACACGCGAGTCTCCCGTCATGGCGCGGCCGAACGCGCGCGAGGAGCAGTCTTCTACCGCGTTGGAGCACGCAGGCTCAACGATCCGTCCCCGAGTACGGACCAGAAGTACGCGCGTTTGCGACCGATGTCGTCGCCGACCTCGGCCCAACTCGCCGCTGTGGATTCGAGCTCGAAGTAGCGGGTCCACGCCGCGCCGAAGGTGCGACCCTCGCGCAGCGCATCCGCGAATCCACGCGGTTCGTCGTAGAACACCTTGGCTCGACCGATCAACGCGAGGCCGTCGGCGAAGAACAACACGGCGTTGCCGCCTCCGAACGCGCCGTGACCGCGATCGGACCACGGCAGGCTCGTCGCGTTGGGCGGCGAGATGGCCTCGCAGCCGGTGTGCACGTAGAACGACGCGCCGCTTCCCGTCACGCCGTTCTCGTACAGCGTGCGCATCAACAGGAAGTCGAGCTTGCCGCCGCAGCGCGCGAGCGACGGCCGCAGGTGGTCGTTCTCGATCACAAAGCCGCGCGGCACGCCGCCGGCGTCCTTCTCCAGGAGCGCAACGTCTTTCGTCGCCGTGAACGCCGAGCCCCACGGATCGCTGTGGGCTCGGATCGTGCGCAGGATCGCCGGCGCCGCGAACCAGCGCGCGACCGCGGCGAGGTCGGGTTCGCCGCCGACGTCGAGGCTCGCGTCGAGGTCGGACCACGCCGCGCGCGCACGCACCAATTCGTGGAAGCCCGACGGCAATCCGCATGCGAGCGACGCGACCGTGTCGCGCGGCTCGAGGTCGCCGGTGCGGTAGGCGTGGTTGCGCGCGAAGTACCGCAGCAACAGCCGGCGTTCGAAGCCCTCGTCGTACTCGTAGCCGACGAATGCGCCGGACTTCGCATCGATGTCGGCGGGGCGCGGCGTGGTCTTCGGGCGACCGGCGTCGTCGAGCAAGTCCTTGCGCAACCCGTAAGCGACTCCGCGCGCGTCGATGCGTGAGACCCACACGTCCGGCAACGCCATCGGGTTCGGTCGCTTGCGGTCGCGCGGCGTGCATTCGAAGTCGCGCAACTCGACGCGCGGCTTCGCGAGCACGCGGCTCGTGCCGTCCGCGTTCGTCTCGAGGCGCAGGTCGAGGTTGCCGTCGTCGACTTCGAAGAAGTCGGTCAGCGGGTACGAACCGGACTCGTGATCGGTCAGCACGAGCGCGCCGTCCTGCGTGGTTCCACTCGGGATGCAGAAGTTCCACTCGAGGCGCGTCGGTCCCACGCGATACCGCGACTCCCAATCACCATCGAGGTCGCCGAGCACCACGTCCGCGGTGTGTGCGACGATCTCGGGCATCGAGCGCAACCACCTGCGCTGGTCGTACGTGGCCGCGTCGGGCTTACCCGCGCGCAGTGTGATCGGATCGTCGCGCCACCAATTGCACGTTCGCACGAGCAGCGCGTCGGGGAACGCGCCGACGAGCACGATGCCGTCGAGCGGGCCGCACTCGCGATCGATGGTCTGCGCGACGCTGCGTAGAGCGAGCAGCGTGCGTCCGTCCTGATGCTTCTCACCGCCGTAGACGCGGGCGGAAAACCCGAGCGCGCGCGAGCCCTCGCGCGTCACGTCGTCGGCCCAGCGCGCGAGAGCCTCGCCGAGTTTCGTCGCGTCGTCACCGCCGCTCGAAGCGAGCAAGCGCTCCTCGACGAACATCAACACGAGCGGAGCACGCGAGCGCGGCCCGTCGAAAGCCGCGTCGGACCACGGCAGCGGCGTCAGAGCCTCGATCTCGCGCACGCGATCCCCATCGAGATCGAAGCGCGCGAAGCGGTTGGCGAGAGACGCGGGCGAGACGGGCGCGACCTGCGCGACGAGTGCGAAGGCGAGACACAGAGGTGTGGTGAGCATGGCGACGCATGCAACCAACGGCGCGGGCAATGGGAAGCCCACGCCTCGTGGGGACAGTCCCCTCATCTGCTCTGTCCCCGTCGCGGGCGCCATGGGGACAGAGCACATGAGGGGACTGTCCCCGTCCGCGGTTCTGGTTCGCGTCTCGTCACGTCATGGAAGGGGCCGCCGCGCATCGAGTGCGCGACGGCCCGGGTCTCGCGGGGACAGTCCCCTCATGTGCTCTGTCCCCTTCGCCGTTCGCGCGGGCGGGGACGGCCGCGTCACTTCACGCCGTGCATCCACTTGTTGATGATCGGCGACAGCACGATCACCGTGATGCCGAGGCCGACTCCGGCGTACGCGACGTACTCGAACACGCTGCCGTACGCCTGGACTTGGCCCAGCGCGGTCGTCGCCTGCGCCTTCGCTTCGGCCGCGAGACTCGAGATCTTGCCGGCCACGACATTGCCTGTCGCGATCGACACGAACCACGCACCCATGACCATTCCGGTCATGCGCGCGGGAGCGAGCTTCGTGACCATCGACAGACCGACCGGCGAGATGCAGAGCTCACCGAGCGTATGCAGCACGTACAGCAAGAGCAGGAAGTACCACATGACGAGACCGGCCGCGGTCGCCTGGCCGATGCCCTGATTGATCGCGACGAAGCCGAGTCCCATGCCGAGGAAGCCGAGGCCGAATTTGGCCGGGATCGTCGGGTTCTTGCCCTTCTTGTCGAGCGCGACCCACGCCGCCGAGAAGATCGGACCGAACAACACGATGAACACCGCGTTGACCGATTGCCACCACTCGCCCGGCATGGACCAACTGCCGATGGTGAGCGGCTCGAGTTGGCCCTTGGCGAAGAAGTTCAGCGAGTTGCCGGCTTGCTCGAATCCGGCCCAGAACACGCAGTTCAGGCACAGCAGGAGGACCAGCGCGAACATGCGTTCGCGGCCTTCCTTCTCTTCGCGGAACGCGACGGAGAGCAGGAACAGCGCGATCACGCCGAACGCGGTGTACATCGTGTAGATGACCGCGTCGTCGCTCAACGAGAGCAGCGCGTACGCGCCGGGCGCGACGATCAAGCCACCGAGCACCACCTTCAGGATCGGGCCGAAGCCTTCCTTGCCCTTCGGCGGCAGCCCCTGGTCGCCGAACAGGTACGTGAACTTCCAGAAGCACACGAGCCCGAGCAGCATGCCCGCGCCGGCGAGCATGAAGCCGTAGCGATAGTCCGGAACTCCGTTCGTTCCCATGAACGTCGCGAAGCGCTCACACGCAATCGGCGACAGCGCCGCGCCGACGTTGATGCCCATGTAGAAGATCGTGAAACCGCCGTCCCGCCGCGGGTCGTTCGGCTTGTACAGCTTGCCGACGAGCGTCGAGATGTTCGGCTTGAACAGGCCGTTGCCGACGATCAGCAGCGCGAGGCCGAAGAAGAACAACTGCTTCTGCTCGAAGCCGAGGTAGGTGCCAGCCGGCACCATCAACATGAACTCGCCGGCGGCGATGAACAGACCACCGACGACGATCGTGCGCCGATACCCGAGCAAGCGATCCGCGACCGCACCGCCGAACACGCCGAGCGCGTAGACCAGCGCCGTGAATCCGCCGTAGCTACCCGATGCCTTCGCCTGCGCTTCGGGATCGGCGCGGAAGAACTGGTCCGCGATGTAGAGCGCGAGCAACGCGCGCATGCCGTAGTAGCAGAAGCGCTCCCACAGCTCGGCGAAGAAGAGGACGTACAGACCCTTCGGATGGCCCGTTTCGGACCCGACGTCGGCCGCAGTGCTCAAGCGTCCTCCTCGCAGCGCGATGCGCGCGATCGAACCGGCGCGAAGCTGCGCCGGCTTTCGGTGAAGCGCGGGTTTCTAACGGTTGGCGGCGATTTGCGAAAGCGTGACGTTCGCCGAGGTCCCAGCCGCGGCCGTTCGGACGCCGTCGACGATCGCCGCGACCTCGTCGCCCCCCTCGAGGTTCTTCGCGCGCGCACCGCGCAGCCCGTCGAGCACGTCTTGCACGCGGATCGCGTCGAGCGGCCGCGTCGGCAACCAGCCCGGTGTCCGGCCTTCGTTCACGTGCGCGAGCAGGCCGGCCTCGACCAACGGATCGAGCACTTCGGCGAGCTTCGAGATCGGCACCGCGCAGCGCGTGGCGAGTTCGTCCTCGGGCATCAGTCCGCGGCCATCGGCGAACGCGGCGGCGATCGCACGGACCGCGCGCACGGCCACCAATTCGCGATCGGCCAGCGTTTCGACGCCGGCTCGGCGCAGCGTGCTGTGCATCGGTTCGTGCTCGTGCGCCCAGGCGACCAGGCCGCCGACGAGCACGATGACGAACACCGAATACAGCCACGCCAGGAAGATCGGGAACGCGGCGAAGCCGGCGTAGATCGCGTTGTAGCCCGCGACCCCGACCTGGAAGCGCACGTGGAGGATCTGGAACAGGTACCAGAGCGTGCCGCCGACGATCCCGCCGATGAAGGCCGATTTGATCGGCACCTTCGTGTTCGGCAGGCAGACGTAGAGGAACGTGAACCCGATCCACAGCACGAGCAGCGGCACCACGTACGCCATGACCACGCCGGCGCCGGGCAGCTTCGAGATCAGCCCTTGCACCTTCTCGGTCTGCAGCGCGGAACCGAGCGTCGTCGCGACGAGCAACAGGATCGGCGTCACCACGATGAGCGCCGTGTAGTCGGTCAGCTTGCGGATCCACGACCGCGACTTGCGGATGCCCCAGATGCGGTTGAACGCCTGCTCGATGCTCGTCAGCAGCTTCTGCGCGGCGAGCATCAGGAACAGCAAGCCGATGGCGCCGAGGTTGCCGAATCCGGTCTTCTCGACGAACTCGAGCACCTTCTCGATCGCCTGCCTCGTCCCGACCGAATCGGATTTCTTCGGCTCGGCTTGCGGCACCGCCGTGCCATCGGCCGGCGGTACCGCGTTCGTCGCTTCCGTCGGCGTCGCCGCGACCTCGTCCGGAGGAAACGTCTCGTTCAGGAACGGTTCGACGACCTCGCCACGCAGCTTCTCGTACGCGCCGAGTCCCTTCGCGACCGAGAAGCCGAGCGCGAGGAACGGCACCAGCGACAGCACGGTGATGTAGGTCAGCGCGGCCGCGCGGATGAAGCCTTCGGTGCGCAGCAGCCCCTGGACCACCATGGTCACGATGCGCAGCACGCGCAACCCGATGCGCCGGGTGACGGGGCCGTCGCCCTGGTCGCGCCAGATGCCCTCGTCGATGAATTGGCGCGCTGCGTGGATCTTCGATACCGAGCCCGCCCGCGTCGTCGCTCTGTCGGTTGGGTTCACCATGGCCGGAACGATACCGCCTGGAGCGTGAGTTGGACGTGGCCCTTGCGCTTGCCGTCGGAGTCGGCGAATGATGGCTCCCCGCGGATGGCATCGTCGTCGACGCCCCGCTTCGCTGGACCGCCGCCGGAGCCTCGATGACTTCGATCCTGACCCCCACCGCCGATCCCGCCGCGCAGACGCGCGCGCTGCTGCAAGCCGCGGGGCTCGTCGACGCTTCCTCGATCCAGAGCTTCGTGCTGACCGGCAAACACCGCGTCGATCTGGTGCAGCGCATCTCGTCGAACGACTTGAAGAAGCTCGCGCCGGGGGACGGACACGCCAATTGCTTCACGACGAACAAGGGCCGCATCGTCGATTGGGTGCGCCTGTTCGTGAAGGACGACGCGGTGTTGATGCTGACCTCGCCCGGCAACGGCGCGCCCGTCGTGCAATGGCTCGACCGCTACACGATCACCGAGGACTTCCACGTCCGCGACGTCAGCGCCGAGATCGCCCTGTTGCACGCCCTCGGCCCGAGCGCCAGCGCGATCGTCGCGAAACACGTGGCCGCGGCGGCGTCCGAGCTGAAACCGTTCTCGGTCTGCCCGGGCCGCGTCGGCGCGCACGACGTCCAAGTCATCCGCTCCGAAGGGCTGACGACGTCGCCCGGCTACTTCCTGCTGTGCGGTCGCTCCGAAGCCGCTGCCGTCGCCGCGTCGTTGCTCGAGCGCGCGGGTCCGGACGGACTCATCGCTTGCGACGCGGAGGCCTTCGCCGCGGCGCGCATCCACGAAGGGTTGCCCGAGTTCGCGCGCGAACTCGGGCAGGACTTCCATCCGCTCGAAGCCGGGCTGTGGGGTTCGGTGTCGTTCACGAAGGGCTGCTACGTCGGCCAAGAAGTGATCGCGCGGCTCAACACCTACGACAAGGTCATGAAGCACCTCGTGCGGCTCGAGCTCTCGCAGGGCGAAGGACTGACCGCGCCCGTTCCGTTGTTCTCGAACGGCCAGGATGCCGGCGTGCTGACGAGCCTCGCGGGTCCGCCTCATCTCGCGACGTGGCGCGCGCTCGGTTACGTGAAGAAGAAGGCGCAGGCCTCGGGCGCGCCGCTGCTCGTCGGCGCCGTCGACTCCGCGATCACTGCGCGTGTGATCGATCGCATCAAGCTGTAACGGTCGCCGCGACGGGACGCCGACGTTCGAACGCCGCCGCGACGAAGTACGCGACGAACGCGAGTGCGAGCGTCAGCAAGTAGTCGGCGGCCACGATCGTCGCTTCGTACGGCGTGATCGCGGCGCGCAGCGTTCGCGCGAACTCCGGCGCGTTCGCGTCCATCCAATCGCTGTTCGCGAGCATCGGCAAGTGATGGAAGAGCTCCCACGCGACGACGCCCGTGAGCAGCGCGGCGACGGCCGCGCGCGGCCCTCCGACCTTCGCGAACAGCCCGAGCACGAAGATCACGAAGATGCCGGCCGAGCCGAAGCCGCTCGCTTCTTCGACCAGCGCCGTCACGCCGTCGGACGCGATCGCGAGTCCGAACGCGAGCACTCCGAACCCGAACACGCCCGTGCGCGCGATGCGCACTTTCGTGATCTCGCGGATGCCGGGCACGTGCGGGACGACGAGGTTGTGCGACAGCAATGTCCCGGCGACGAGCAGCGAACTGTCGACGGTCGACAGGATGGCCGAGATCAGCGCGCCGATGAACATCACGTACGCGAGCGTGTGGAGCTTCTGTTGCGCGAGGACGGGTAGGAATTGCTCCGGGTCCTCGAGATCGGGCACCAGCGATTTCGCGCACAGCGCGAGTCCGACCGGGATCAGTCCGACCACCATGTAGAGCGCCGCCGCGGACAACGCCGATCGACGCGCCACGGTCGCGTTGCGCGTCGCGAGCAGTCGTGCGATCAACTCCTGCGCCGTGACCGATCCGATGATCGGCAGCGCCCACGCGTTCGCGAGTTCGAGCCAATGCGAGTCCGCGGGGAACAACTCGAGTCGCGACCGATCGACGGCGGCGACCGCCGCGTCGACTCCGCCGAGTTCACCGACCGCGACCACCGCGAGGATCACGAGCCCGAGGATCAGGAACGCTCCTTGGACGAGGTCCGTGCATGCGTCCGCGAGCAAGCCGCCGAACACCGTGTACGTCAGCACGACCGCGGTCGCGATCGCGATCCACGCGTTCAGCGGCAGCGCATCGGACACCGAGTGCAGCACGTGGCCGAACGCGCGCAATTGAGCGCCGGCCCAGATCACCGAGGTCGGGATCATGATCACGGCGGCGAGGTGCGCGACGCGGCTCGAGTAGCGCTGCGCGAACAGGTCCGCGAGCGTCGTCAGTCCGCGCTTCCACAGCGGCACGGCGAAGAACACGCCGAGCAGCAGGATGCACATGCCGTAACCGAACGGGTCGGCCGACGTGCCGGCGAGGCCTTCCTCGTAGACGCGTCCCGCCGCGCCCATGCACGTCTCGGCGCCGAACCACGTCGCGAAGATCGAGAAGATCGCGAGCGGATAGCCGAGCTTGCGACCCGCGAGCACGTAGTCGTTCTCGGTGCGGATCCCGCGCGACACGGCGAAGCCGAGCACGAGCTGCAGCGCGACGTAGATCGCGACTCCGACGAGGATCCCGTTCACGACGACCCTTCCGGCGTCGATGCGCGGGCGCCCGAGGATCCGTGCGCAGCCGACGACCGACTTGGCGCGGCACCATCGCGGGCGACGCGCGCGGAATCAACTGGGAAGCGGAACAGGGCTCGTCCGGTCGGCCGTAGCGATCGGCCGATCCCGAGGTTCGGGAAGCCGATCGCCGGTCACAGCACCGGCGCGCGATAGCGGCCGAACAGGCCTTCGAGTGCGGTGCACAACTCGCCGAGTGTCACGCCGGCTTCGACGGCCGCGACCAACGCCGGCAGTAGGTTCTGCTTCGACTGCGCCACGCGAACGACATCCTCGAGCGTGCGCTTCGCCGCGTCCGCGTCACGCCGCTTGCGCGCGTCCTCGACTTCGCGGATGCGCGTGGCTCGCAGTGTGTCCTTCACGCGGAAGATGTCGGCGCGCGGCTCGTTCGCCGTGAACTTGTTGACGCCGACGACGATCGTGTCGCCCTTCTCGACCGCGAGTTGATGGTGGTACGCGGCCTTGTGGATCTCGCCCTGGATGAAGCCCTGCTCGATCGCCGGCACCGCGCCGCCGAGTGCGTCGATGCGCTTCAGGTACGTGCGCGCCGCGTCTTCGAGCGCGTCGGTCATCGCTTCGACGAACGGCGCGCCGCCGAGCGGATCGACGGTGTCGGTCACACCCGACTCGAACGCGAGGATCTGCTGCGTGCGCAACGCCAACGTCGCGGCGTGTTCGGTCGGCAGGCCGAGCGCTTCGTCCTTCGAGTTGGTGTGCAGCGACTGCGTGCCGCCGAGCACCGCGGCCAGCGCCTGCAGCGTGACGCGCACGACGTTGTTGTCGGGTTGCTGCGCGGTCAGCGTCGAACCCGCCGTCTGCGTGTGGAAGCGCAAGCGCATCGACTCCGCCTTCTTCGCGCCGAAGCGATCGCGCATCAACGTCGCCCACAATCGGCGCGCGGCGCGGAACTTCGCGATCTCTTCGAAGAAGTGGTTGTGCGCGTTGAAGAAGAACGAGAGTTGCGGCGCGAACGCGTCGACGTCGAGGCCGCGATCGAGCACGTCCTGGACGTAGGCGCAGCCGTTGCCGAGCGTGAACGCGATCTCCTGCGCCGCGGTGCAGCCCGCTTCGCGCATGTGGTATCCGGAGATCGAGATGGGGTTCCAGCGCGGCAGATCGGTCGCGCAGTAGCCGATGAGGTCGGTCACGAGCCGCATCGCCGGCCGGATCGGGAAGCGATACGTCCCGCGCGCGATGTACTCCTTCAGGATGTCGTTCTGCACGGTTCCGCGCAGGTGGTCCTTCGCGACGCCACGTCGCTTCGCCAGCGCGATCGTGAACGCGAGCAGGATCGTCGCGGTCGCGTTGATCGTCATCGACACCGACACGCGATCGAGCGGGATGCCGTCGAACAGGCGATCGAGGTCGTCGAGCGTCGCGATCGAGACACCGACCTTGCCGACCTCACCTTCCGCGAACTCGTGGTCGGGGTCGTAGCCGATCTGCGTCGGCAGATCGAACGCGACCGACAGGCCGGTCTGGCCGCGATCGAGCAGTTTGCGGAACCGCGCGTTCGTCTCGCCGGCGTCGCCGAAGCCCGCGTACTGGCGCATCGTCCACGGCTTGCCGCGGTACATCGTCGGGTACGGCCCGCGCGTGAACGGGTACGAGCCGGGCAAGCCGAGCGACGCGTGCTGCGCGGCGCCGTCTTGGACCGGGACGTAGACGGGATCGATCGAGAGGCCGGAACTGGTCTTCGCGTTGGGAGTGTCGGTGAAGTGCTCGCGCACGTACGCGGCCTTCTGCTCATCCGGGGAGTTCATGCGGAGGGTCGGTCCTTCACTGCCCGCGGACGAGCGCGCGGTAGTACTCGAGCAGATCGGTCATGTCCTTCGGCACGGGTGCTTCGAACGTCTTCTCTTCGCCCGTGACTGGGTGGCGGAACGTCAGCCGGAACGCGTGCAGAGCATGCCGATGGATGTCGGCGAACGGCAGTCCCTTCTTCTTGCGGTCCTCGCGGATGTTGTGCCACGTGCGGCCGATCGTGATGCCGTACTGCGGGTCGTTCACGATCGGGTAGCCGAGGTGCGCGAGGTGGACGCGGATCTGGTGCGTGCGTCCCGTGTGCGGCATGGCCGCGACCCAGGTGACGCCCGGCAGTCGTTCGAGCACCTGGTAATAGGTCGACGACGGCTTGCCGTTCTCGGCGTCGACGTGCATGCGCTCGGGGCGACGCGGATCGGGACCGAGCGGTAGGTCGATGTAGTCGGCGTCGAGCGGCATCTCGCCGACCACGAGCGCGCGGTACTCCTTCTTCACGAGCTTGGCCTTGAACTGATCGACGAGCGCGGCGCGCACGGGGTTCGTGCGCGCGACGACCATCGCCCCCGACGTGTGGGCGTCGAGGCGGTGGACGATCCCGGGTCGGTCGACGAGGCCGACCTTGGAGATCTCCGGGAAGTGATGGATGAGCGCGTTCGCGAGCGTGCCGGACCGCACGTTCGAGCCGGGGTGGACGACCATGCCCGCGGGCTTGTGGATCACCAGGATGTGCTCGTCCTGATAGAGGACGTCGATCGGGATGTTCTCCGGCCCGGGGGTTTGCTCCGTGCGCGGGATCAGCGTGGCTTCGATGACGTCGTTCTGCGCCAGTCGGTACGCCGGGCGGACCGACCGGCCGTTGACCGTGATCCCTCCGGCGGCGATCAGGTCGGTCAGGAACGACCGCGAGTACGCCGGATAGAAGCGGTTGCCCAGGAATCGATCGACGCGCGTGCCGGCTTCGGTCTCCGTGATCTCGATGCGAATGGACTGGCTGGAAGGTGTGTCGTCGGTGTCGATCGTGGTCAATTTCGGGCCCGTTGCGGTTTGTTCGAATCCTGTTACCCTCCCCCAGCTTATCCCTAATGCACCAGTTCGTGGACGGCCTTGACGGGCCGCAGCAGCCTGCCGTTCGCGCTCGACTCTCCCCCGGACACCCCCTGGCCGCGGTCATGGGCAGAGTCGGTTGCGCCTCGGCAATGAGCCCGCGCGTACGTGAAGGCAGGGAGTTTCCATGGGCGTCTTCAAGCGAGTCTCCATTCTCTCGATCGTGGTCCCGTCCCTGTTCGGTGGTGCGCTCGCCTGGCCAGCCGACCAGGAAACCGCCACCGCCAAGGCCGACAAGAACGCGGCGGACCCCGCTTCGGCGGACTCCGGCGCGAGCACCGGCCCGGTCGGAATGAAGCTGATCCCCGCAGGCAAGGCGGTGATCGGCATGAGCGCAGACGAGATCAAGAACAGCCGCCACAAAGAGAACCCTCAGTACCTGAACATCCTGGCCGGCGCGCAGCCGCGGCACGAGGAACAGGTCGAGGCGTTCTACCTCGACCAGCGCGAGGTCACGAACCGGCAGTGGAAGTACTACCTCGACGCGACCGGCCAGACCGCGAGCCCGGACCTCGTGAAGTACTGGGCCGACGGGTGGATGAGCATCCTCAACGCCAAGGACCCGAAGAGCATCGCGACCGATCCCCAGGCGAACGCCCCCGCCGCGCTGAAACTCGCGGAAGAAGGCAAGATCCCGGAAGGCCTCGAAGACGCGCCGGTCGTCATGGTTTCGTACGACGAGGTCCAGGGCTTCTGCCGCTGGGCGCGTCGCCGACTGCCGACCGAAATCGAACACGAGTTCGCGGCGCGCGGCCCGACCGGCCTGCTCTATCCGTGGGGCAACGAGTTCGACACCAAGGAAAAGAAGGGTGGCGAGCTCGCCATCTCGGAGACGACGACGTTCCCGCGCGGCTCCCGCGGTCCGCAGCCCATGGGTGGCCGGGACGGCGGCGCGAGCGCGTTCGGCATCCACGATCTGTCGGGCAACGTCTGGGAATGGACGTCGTCGCGCTACGAGGCCTACAAGGACTACAAGGACCTCGTGCTGCAGACGAAGCGCGGCAAGGAAGGCGAGCGTTTCGTCGCCCCGTTCAACAAGCTCGAGTACGTGCTGCGTGGCGGCTCGTTCAACCTCGGCAGCACTGGCTTGCTGTCCGCGTTGCGCCAGCCGGCGCCCGCGCAGACGTGGATGAACGACGTCGGTTTCCGCACGGCGAAATCGGTGCAGCCCGGCATCGATGCGATCCGCAACCAACTGTCCCTGCTCGCGTCCTACAACGCGTCGAACGACCCGCTCGATCTCAAGAGCACCGTGGCGATCGAGCGTGAGTACACCGGCGAACACGGCCTGTTCATCGGCTCCCGTGAGTTCGCGTTCGCGCCGATCGCGAAGCTGCCGAAGCTGCGCATCATGGCCGAACCCGCTTCGACGACGACGCTCGGCGTGTTGGTGGTCTCCGAGTCCATCGTGAATCCGGGGATCCCGCCCGGCGCGTACACCGTCAAGTTCCACGCGAAGAACCCGAAGGAGAAGCCGCTCTACCCGGCCGACGACCTGTGGGTGTATCACGGCTCGCACCACTTGAAGCGCGCGGCGGATCAAGCGGCCGCCGACGCCAAGGCCGCGGCCAAGAAGGCCGTCGACGACGCGAAGAAGGCTGCCAAGGAAAAAGCCAAAGGCGCCAAGGGCGGCAAGCGCGAGAAGGAAGAGGAAGAGGTCGCGGAAGTCGAGGAACCGGCCGCTGAAGAAGCGACCGCTCCGACGCCCGTCCTCGAACTCCCCGAAGGTTCGATCCAGTTCGACAAGACGCGCGATCACGTCGTGCTGTGGAGCTACCGCGGTACCGCGGTCGCGGCGCTGCCGTTGAAGGACGACCTCAAGGACACGGCGAAGCCCGAGAAGCCGTCGCTGAAGACCGAGAAAGTCCTCGCCGACGGCGTCCGCAAGATCCCGGCGCTCGACCGCATCACGGTGCGCTTCGTTCCGGAAACGGAGATGAAGGGCAAGGCCGTCGCGTTCGAACTGCCGCTGTCGATCGAACAGGGCAAGCTCGATTCGAACGAGCCGCCGACGCTGCCGAAGCCGAAGGCCGAGAAGCCTGCGGATGCGAAGCCGGCCGAGGCGGCGAAGCCCGCCGGAGCCGCGAAGAACTGAGCTTCGACTCTTCGACGACACAGCGCGAGGCTCGCGGAGCGAATGCTCCGCGAGCCTCGCAGCGTTTCAAGGGATCGCTTCAGGGTGTCGCGTCGGCGAGCGTGGGCGCAGGTTCCGTTGGCGGAGGCGCGTCGCCGGGCACGACGGGCGCCGGCATCACGCGCCGTTCGCCGCAGACGCCGTAACGCCAGTTCGGGAAGTACGCGAGGCTGCGCTCGTGGCGCTCGTACGCGGCTACCGTTGCTTCGGTCCAGGCAGCGTGGACGTCGAGGCGCGCATGGTTGCCCTTCAGGTACGCGTCGTCGAAGCCCGAGCGCAGCAAGGCGGTCTCGAGCGGAATGACGGCCGCTCCATAGGCGCCCGTTGCGGCAAAGCCAGCCGCTGCGCCAACCGCGGCCCCGAAGTACGAGTAGTACTGCGTGTACACGGCGCGTTGGAAGAAGTGTGGCCCCGCCGCACCCCACCCCTGCGCGAAACCGACAATGCCTCCGGTGACGGCTGCTGCAATGATCACGGCCTCGCTCCCGCGTGCATTCTTCGAGCCTTGCTCGCATCCGAACGTCGTGAAGTACGTGCCGATCCCGAGCCGGTTCAGCGTCGTGAACGGCACGTCCAGAAGGTCGCGAGGCAAGCCCCACACCACGTACGTCGCGCGTTCGAATCCGGACGCCGGTTCATGCGTCGTCGCCGGCTCGGCCGCGAGGGCCACACCTTCGTCGGCTCGCACGTCGAACAGCCACGTCGCGGCGAGCTGTCGACGGGCGGGCTCCGGTGCGGGCGTCAGCTTGTGATTCACCGCCGAGCAACCGGAACCGCCGAGCAGAACGAGGATCGCGAAGGCTCCCCGCAGCATCGAAGCACCCCTTTCGAATGGAGCAACCCGCGACCACTTCAGCGAGTCGTGCGGGACGATCCACGACCGTCAGGGGATGCAGATCGGTGAATGGAAGGCGGAAAACGAACCGTGAGATGGTCGAACGGATTCAGCGGGCGGAAGATCCGAACTGCTCAGCCAACTTGCGCACGAGCCGATCGAACGACGGAGCAGCCTTAGCCTCGGTCAAATCGAAGACGCTGGTGAACGCAACCTGATGTACGACTGGGTCGTAGGGTTCGCCCATTCGATCGGACAACCAACCCTTCGCGTCGCGGATCGCGGTGGGCATCGCGGGTGGCTCGAGGTCGTCAGGCAAGCCGCGGAACCCGCGCAGCGATCGTGCCGCGGCAAGGAACCATGTCTCGTACTCCCGGTGCGCCAACGCGACAACAATCGGTACGTCCCGGCGGACGGCCGTCGCACGCGCCAGAATCGACGGACCGAGTTCGCACGGTCGCACATCGTCGGCGTCGAGCAGGATCAACACGCATCCGTGTTCGGGCTTTGCCTTCCGAGCAGCGAGTTCGACGTAGCGAGCGAATTCCGTGTCGTCGCGTAGGAACCTGTCCGCTCGGACGCGGAGCGGCCGATTCACGCGGATGCTCCCAATGCCGAGCTCCGCGCCAATACGCCGCAGCAACGGCGCGACGGCGTTCTGCTCGCCGTGACCCTCGACGATCGGTGCGACGTACACCCTAGCGCTCTCCCTCGTCGTCGAAGAGGCGAAGTTGCTTGTCGTGCTGGACGTCACGGAGGGCATCCTTCGACGGTTGAAGTTGCGATTGCCGCAGCAGCTCACCGGGAGTGAATAGGCGGTCGCGCAATGCCGAGCGTCCGGCCTCGTCGATCGCGCCGATCGTCGTCAAACCGTCGCTGGCATCGACGGCGAGCAAGCTCTCGGGTGCGATGTCCGGGTGATCGAGGAGATCCGGACTGTGGCTCGTGACGACGATCTGCGTCTGCCTCGACGCTTCGCGCAATGCGCCCAGGAGCACGCTAGTTGCGGCGGGATGCAGTGCGACCTCGGGCTCTTCGAGTCCGATGAGAAGTGGAGCGCGGCGAACCGCGCCATTGGCTCCGCCTTGAAAGATCGCGAGCAGGATTCCCAGAGCTCGTAGTGTCCCGTCCGACATTGAAGACGCGTTAAAGCGCCACGATGCGGCTTGACCCCGGACGACTTGCCGGAACTCGATCGTCTCTTCCGGACCGAACGTTTTGGCTTCCGGTGACGACACGCCAGGCACGATCCGTTCGAGATACTCGTCGATCCGCGCCTTCGACGCTGCGTTCAGGTGCTGCAGAACGCTCGAGGCGTTGCTGCCGTCGCGGCGCAGGATGTCACCAGGGTCAGGCTTTTGCAGTGCTGCGAGCGCACGTGGATTGAGGTTGTAGACCTCGATCTGCGACAGCGCGTCGTACACGGGTCGAAACTGGGGTGTCCCCGACGCCGCGACGAGGAACAGACGATCCGAAACGACCGCCGGTGTTGGCGAGAATGATGCTTCCCGGACCTCGCCGTTCTCGACTCGAAAGTGTGCAAGGCTGAGTGCGGACTCCCCACCGATCGAACACTCTTCCTCCTGGACTTCGTAAGCACCGTTCTTCTTCGCGCCCACACGGAATGCGTACCAACCGTGCTCACCGGTCGGCAGCGTGAAGTCGAGGCGAATCGCGAAGTGATTCGGATGGCCGCCCGAACGTCGGCGCACTTCGCGAATCGTGCCGCGCTCGCGAAGTGCGTGATCGAGCGAAGTTCGTAGTGCATCCGCAGTGAGGCGAAGCGCGTCGAGAAAGTTGCTCTTGCCGGATCCATTCGGGCCGACGAGAAACGTCAGTGGCGCGAGTTCGACCCTGCATGCCGCGATGCTCTTGTAATTGCGCAGCGTGACGCGGCGAAGAAAAGTCGAAGCGGCGTTCATGAGGGGTCCATGGGGCCAGCAAGTCCTGGTCGCCGGAATTCGAGCGGACGACGAGTCGCGACGATCGTAGTCGACAGTCACTTCGCCGAAGGCGGGTTCTCTGCCGAAAGGCAAGCACGGCGCGAAGTGACCAGACCAGCTCCGAGCGCTCGGGCCGCTTCTTCTCGCACCCCGAGCGCATCCTCTACGGTCCAATGCCTGCCGGGAGACCGCACGCTCATCTCGACGCAGACGACGGTCTCGCCGAGGGCGACGAGTTGACCTACGCGATCGTCCAGCAAGCGGACGGGAACCGTGATCCAATCGCGGGCGGAGTCGATCGCGTGACCCCCCTTTCCGCCGCCGGTGCTCGGTACGACCGCAATCGCGCGACTTCTCTCGAACCTCAAGATCCCTGCGACGCCGACCGGCGGAATGACCATCGAAGCACCGCCGGCCGAGGCCACCTTGCTGGCGGGGGTGTTCTAGAGCCTCGCGCGAGTCCTGCGGTTGGAACGGGGATCAGGGTAACGTGGTGGCGTCCCGGATGTCGTGCTTCAACCCATCAGGAATACGTGCATCAGCGAGTCGCTTTCGTACGAATACGATTCAGTCGAGGCCCGTACTCTCCGGTCCTCCTTGGAATACGAATTCATGAAGTCGTGGTCCTTGCTGATCCCGTTCGCCGCTCTCGGCCTCGTCCCCCACGCCACCGACGCAACCGACGCCGTGTTCGACTCGAACGGCGTCGAGATTCGTTACGTCACCGCCGGAGAGGGTGAACCCGTCGTCCTGCTCCACGGCTGGATGAGCGATGGGAGCATGTGGGGTCGCCTCGACACGAACCCCGCGACCGAGGAATACCAATTGATCGCGGTCGATCTGCGCGGACACGGTAAGAGCGGCAAGCCGCATGAACCGGAGCAGTACGGACCCGAGATGGCGGAGGACGTCGTCCGGTTGCTCGATCACCTCGAACTGAAGAAGGCGCACCTGGTCGGATACTCGATGGGCGCCATCGTCGCGGGGAAGATCGCGGCGACGCACCCGGACCGCGTCCTGAGCCTCGTGTTCGGCGGGCAGGCTCCCGTTCTCACGACGGACGTCAACGAGGTCAAAGTCGACGCCCGTGAGATCGAGGTGTTCGCAAAGGCCGTCGAGGAAGGCAAGGGCCTGGGGTCGTACCTCATCGACGTGATGCCGGCCGACAGACCAAAGATGAGCGAGGACTATGCCAACGCGTTGGCCAAGGTGCTGTACGACGGCAAGGACGTGAGAGCATTCGCCGCCGCGGGCCGCGGAATCAAGCACCTCGACGTGACGCTGGACCAATTGGCCAAGTGCTCGGCACCGATCCTCTTCATCCACGGATCGAAAGAGGCCGAGGCCACGAAACTGCGGGCAGCTCTCATCGTGGAAGAGCTCGGCCGCGGCGAAATCAAAGTGATCGAGGGCGCCGATCACATGACGACGCTCCTCGATCCGGAGTTCGGCGACACCATCGACGAGTTCCTGGCGGGGGTTGGGCGGGAGTGAGTGGGGGCATGCGCGGGTACTTCGGACTCACCGATCCGGATTGGTATGCATACCTCGCGTCACAACCGCGGGTCGACGAGGTCAACTTTTGGCAGCCGCACGGGGAGCGGGCGTTTCGCGCAATTCAGACCGGCGCACCTTTCTTCTTCAAGCTGCGCGCGCCGCACAAAGCCATTGCGGGCTTCGGCTTCTTCCAGCGATTCGAATCACTGCCTGCGTGGCTCGCATGGGAGTGCTTCGGCCCCATGAACGGCGCCGCTCGATTCGAGACGTTCGTCGACGGTTTGATCAAGCTCCGCCAGAAGGGCGACTCGGACGTCGGCGACTTCAGAATCGGCTGCGTCATGGTTGCCGCACCGATCTTCTTCCAACCCGAGGAATGGGTCAGTCCGCCTTCCGATTGGGCGAAGACAGGAATCCAGCAGGGCAAGACGTACCCGCTCGCGGCCGGGGAGGGTGAGCGTGTCTACCGAGAGTGCTTGGAACGCGCGATGCGCGCTCATCGCTACTGGAACGTCGAACGCGTCGCGGACGAAGCTCCTCGATACGGGGAACCCGTTCTGGTGCGTCCCCGCCTTGGTCAAGGTCTGTTCAAGTTCGAAGTTCGCGACGCGTATCGAAAATCATGTGCCGTCACGCGCGAGCACTCCGAGCCCGTCCTCGAAGCCGCGCACATCATTCCGTACTCACGGGGTGGCGCGCATCGCGTCGACAACGGGCTGCTGCTTCGTACGGACCTGCACCGGCTCTACGACCGAGGGTACGTCACCGTGACTCCCGACCACGAGTTCGAGGTCGGCGATCGCCTTCGCCGAGAGTTCGACAACGGTCGTACGTACTACGCACTCAGCGGATCACGCATCGCGGTCCCGGAGGACCCCAGACTCCACCCCAATCGCGAGCACCTCGATTGGCATGCGCGTGAAGTGTTCCGGGGTTAGGTCCCTCCTGTCCCCGCACGGAACCGTGCTGCGCGAGAAGGGGAGCGCACGAGACACGAGCCTCACCCTTTCGGCAACGCATCGAGGTTCGCGAGCACCTTCGCCAGCTCGGCCTTCAGTTCGTCGCGGCGCTTCTCCTCCGACGCGATGACCTCGGCCGGTGCCTTCTCGCGGAACTGCGCGTTGCCGAGTTTCGCGTCGACGGACTTCACGGCGCCTTCGAGCTTGGCCTTCGCCTTCTCGAGGTTCGCGCGCTGCTTGCCGACGTCGATCAACCCGGCGAGCGACAGGAACAGCTCGGTGCTGCCGATCACTTCGACGTCGGAGTCGGGCGGACGCTTCAAGCCCTGCGCGTACGTGAGCTTCGCCTTCGCGAGCTTCTCGACCCAGTCGGCGGCCTGATCGAGCGCCGCCCGTTCGGTCGCGCTCGGCACCGCGATGTGCACGTCGACGGTCTTCGTCAGTTCGACTTCGTTGCGCGCACGCGCGTTGCGGATCCCGCGCACGAGTTCTTGCAAGTAGTCGACGCGCGCGTCGGCCTCGGCGTCGTACGGCAGGGTCGCTGCGTCGGGCCAGCGCGCCGTGATGCACGCTTCTTCGAGGTCCGTGAACCAGTTCTGCTGGCGCAGCACTTGCCAGATGCGTTCGGTGATGTACGGCATGATCGGATGGCTGACGTGCATCACGTGGCGCAGCACCGTCGCGACCACGAAGCGCGCGGCCTCGCGCGATTCCGGCGCTGCCGTCGGCTCGAGCCGGCTCTTCGCGATCTCGAGGTACCAGTCGCAGAAGTGATTCCACGTGAACGTGTACATCTCGCGCGCCGCTTCGTTGAAGCGGAAGTCCGCGAGGCAGTCGGTGATCGAGCCGACCATCCCGCGCAGCCGCGAGAGGATCCAGCGGTCGGCGAGATCGGTCAGCATTGCCGGCTTCGTGACCGCGCCTTCGCCGACCTTGAGGATCGCGAAGCGCGCCGCGTTCCACATCTTGTTGGCGAAGTTGCGGCCCTTCTCGAACTTCGTGATCGAGAGCTTGGTGTCCTGGCCCTCGACCGTCAGGTCGATCAGCGAGTAGCGCATCGCGTCGGCGCCGTAGCCGTCGATGATCTCGAGCGGATCGATGCCGTTGCCGAGCGACTTCGACATCTTGCGGCCCTTTTCGTCGAGGACCGTGCTGTGGATGTTGACGTGCTTGAACGGGATCTTGCCGACGTTGTGGAGGCCCATCATCACCATGCGGGCCACCCAGAAGAAGATGATGCCGCGGTCCGTCGACAGCGTGTCGGTCGGATAGAAGAACTCGAGGTCGTCGGTCTTCTCCGGCCAGCCGAGCGTCGAGAACGGCCACAACGCCGAACTGAACCACGTGTCGAGCACGTCCTCGTCCTGCCGCAGCGAGGTGTCGCCGCAGGTCGGGCATTGCGTGGGCGCGACGTCTTCCGTCGCGAACTCGTGGCCCTTGCTGCACCACAGCACCGGAATGCGGTGGCCCCACCACAACTGGCGCGAGATGCACCAGTCGCGCACGTCGACGAGCCACGACTTGTAGAACTCGGCCCAACGCGACGGATGGAACTGCGGTTCGCCACGCTCCAAAGCCGCTAGCGCGAGGTCGGCCAGCGGACGCATCTTCACGAACCACTGCAGCGACTCGATCGGCTCGACGATGGTGTCGCAGCGGTAGCACTGCCCGACCGCGTGCTTGATCGCGTCGATCTTCACCAACAGCCCGGCCGCGTCGAGATCGGCGACGATGCGCTTGCGCGCTTCCTCGCGCTTCAAGCCCGCGTATGGCCCGCCGTGCTCGTTGATCACCGCACGATCGTCCATCACGCGCAACAGGCCGAGCTTCGCGCGCGCGCCCATTTCGAAGTCGTTCGGATCGTGCGACGGCGTGACCTTCACGGCGCCGGTGCCGAAGTCCTTCTCGACCGCGGTGTCCGTGAACAGCGGGATCTCGCGCTGCAAGAGCGGCAGCACGAGCGTCGCGCCGCGCAACGCGGCGTAGCGCTCGTCGTCGGGATGCACGGCCACGCCGAGGTCGCCGAGCATCGTCTCGGGCCGCGACGTCGCCACGGTCACGAACGTGCCGGGCTTGCCCTTCACCGGGTACTTGATGTGCCACAGATGACCGTCGCGCTCGGGCTTCTCGACCTCGTCGTCGGCGAGCGCCGTCTCGCAGCGCGGGCACCAATTGATGATGCGCTTGCCGCGGAAGATCAGCCCTTCGCGGTAGAGCTTGACGAAGTTGTGACGCACCGCGCGCGCGAGCCCGTCGTCGAGCGTGAAGCGCGTGCGAGACCAATCGCACGAGCTGCCCATGCGGCGCAACTGCTGCAAGATGCGATCGCCGTACTCGTTCTTCCACGCCCACACGCGCTCGAGAAACGCCTCGCGACCGAGCTGCTGGCGGCGCTTGCCCTCGGTCTTCATCAGTTGCTTCTCGACGACGTTCTGCGTCGCGATGCCGGCGTGGTCGGTGCCGGGCAGCCACAGCGCGGCCTTGCCGCGCTTGCGCTCGAAGCGGATCAGCAGGTCTTGGATCGTGTTGTTCAGACCGTGGCCCATGTGCAGCGCACCGGTCACGTTCGGCGGCGGGATCACGATCGTGTACGGGACCTTCGAACGATCGACGACGGCGCGGAACGCATCGCGTTGTTCCCAGAAGCGGTAGATGTCCGCTTCCACTTTCTGCGGTTCGTAGCGCGTATCCATGTCGGTCGTCATGGGGGTCCTCGCGAAAACGCGGGATCCTACCAGCGTCGGTCAGCGGCTCGGCGGCCGGCCCGGTCGGCTCCAGATGAACCCGAGCACGAGCACACCCGACGCGATCAGCGACGCGTCGCCCCATGCGGGGTAGTCGCGGGCCAGAACGACGTAGGCGAACGATGGCACGATCAGCGCCGTGGCGACGAGCTTCGCCCGCGTCCGGATCACCCCACCCTCGTGCCAATCGCGGATCGGCAGCCCCAACCAGCGGTGACTCGTCAGCCACGCATGCATGCGACGCGAGCCCTTCGAGTAGCACCACGCTCCGAGCAGCAGGAACGGCGTCGTCGGCAGGATCGGCGTGAACGCCCCGATCGCCCCGACCACGACGCACACATGCCCGGCGGCGACGTAGAGCGGCTTCATGGCTGGCGCGGCTTGGCCGCCGCCGCCTGCCGGACCGCGTCGAACAGAGCGCTCGCGGCCGGGTCCCCGCGCAGCGCATCGAGGTCGCGGTCGTCGAGCCGGCTCGCGTCATCGAGCCCGCGCGCGACCGCTTCTCGCATGCACTCGCGCGCTCGGGCGAGGCGCTCGTCGAACCATCGTTGGCGCGTCGGTGCATCCAGCGTCGCGTCGTCGCGCGCGAGCGCGGCTCCGCGCGACATGACCGTCATCGCGATGCGCCACGTCTCCGGGTCCTTTCGATCGACGTCGATCAACTCGTCGAGGTGCGTCGTCGCCGCCGCGTCGTCGCGCGCATCGTGGTCCATCTCGATCATCGACCAGTAGTGGAACCGCAGGAAGCGCTCGACGGTCGGATGGCTCGGCGCCAAGCGCCGGGCCTCCCGCTGCACGGTGAGTGCTTCGCGCACCAACGCGTACGCGCGCTCTCGGTCGCCCGACGTGCGTACGGCTCGCGCGAAGTTGTGCAGAGCGCCACCGAGCCCACTCTGGGTCTCCGCCGACTCGGGCCGCCGCGCGGCCATCGCGCGTCGCGTCTGGACCGCCAGCTCGCCCATCGCGAGTGCCCCCTCGACGTCCCCTCCGGACTGCAACAGGCCGACCCGGTTCGAACACAGCTTCGCGAACGCGTTGGCGTAGTAGTCGTTCGTCGGGTACTCGCGCACCAGCGCGTCGAGGATCGCGAACCCATCGTCGCTCGCCTGGCGCGCGTCGTCGGGCCGCTTCAGGAAGCCGTAGAGCTGCTCCAGGTTCAAGAACACGTTGCCGAGGTCGAGTCGGTAATCGGGCGTCGACGGGAAGTCGCGCACCAGTTCGCGCAACAGCGTCATGGCCCGCAGATACTCGCGCTCGGCGAGCTGCGGTCGCTGCATGTCGAGCATCGTGCCGAGGTTCAACTGCACGCCTGCGAGCTCGAACTTGACGTCGGGGCGCTGGTCGAGCTCGGACCGCAATCGCTCGAGCTCGTCGATCGCATCGCGATACGCCGCGATGCTGTCGTCGACGCGACCGACGTCGGCGAGCGACGACGCCAGCATGTTCAGGATCGATGCGCGCTGCGTGCGCTCCTCGATGCTGGCCGGAGGTGAAGCGTCGGCCGCGAACGCTCCCCCTCGCTGCTGCTGTTCGAGCGCACCTTCGAGGTACGTCCGACCGCGCTCGGAATCGCTGCCGAGCAGCAGCGTTCCGTACGAGTACAGCGTCTCGGCGTACGCGCGGCGATCGTCTCGGGACATCGTCCCGGAGCGTTCGATCTCGACATGCAACGACAGTGCGCGCTCGAGGAAGCGCGACGCGTCGACGACACGGCCCCGCAGCCGCTCCGGCAACCCGCGGTTGCGGTTCGCGATTGCAAGATCGCGCGACAAGCGCGGATCGACCGCGTCGGTCGCGCGTAGGCGTTCGAGGATCTCGATCTCTCGGTCGTACGCGGCCGCGGCCGCGTCGAGGTCGCCGAGCGAACGCCGGATCTCCCCGACCCCGGCGTAGACACGCGCCTGCTGCCACAACAGGTGCGGATCGTCGCCGCTCTGCGCGAGGAACTGCTCGTAGAACGTGCTCGCGCGTTCGAGCAGGCGGCGCCGCACCGACTCCATCTGCGGCACGTACCGCAGATCGACTTCGCCGACCTCGCGTTGCAACGCGTCCACTGCGGCCAACGCCTGTTCGAAGTTGTGTTCGGCGCGCTCGCGTTCGCGACCGATCCGTTCGCGCGCGTCCTTCTCGCGCAAGAACGCCGCGAACGGCACGCCGACGACGAGCACGAGTCCGAGCGCGACCGAGGTCGCCTCGGCCGGACGTCGCTTCATCCAGGTCGCGACGCGTCGCACGAAGCCGACGCGCCGGGCTTCGATCGGTCGGTGCGCGAGGACGTTCTCGACGTCGCGCGCGAAGTCCTCCATCGTCGCGTAGCGTCGCGGGCGCTCGACGTCCATCGCGGTCAGACAGACGGTCTCGGTCTCCCAGCTCACGGCCGGATTGCGGCGCCGGGGCGAGCTGGGTCGTCCCTCGAAGATGCGCTGCATCGTCTGCTCGTTCGACTCGCCGCGGTACGGCACGTCGAGCGTCAGCATCTCGTACAGCGACACGCCGAGCGAGTAGACGTCGCTGCGACCGTCGATCGCGTCGAGGTCGCCACGCGCTTGCTCCGGCGGCATGTACGGCACCGAGCCGAAATGATGGCCGGACTTCGTGAAGCGGTCGCTCTCGCCGTGGATCGCGAGTCCGAAGTCGAGCAACATCGCGCGCCCGTCGCCGGTCACCATCACGTTCGACGGCTTCACGTCGCGGTGCAAGATGCCCTTGCGGTGCGCGTGTTCGAGCGCATCGGCGACCTGCCGCACGAGGCGCAGCACGGCTTCTTCGTAGGTGCCGGCGAACACGTAGCCGGGTTCGATCGTGAGCGGGATCTCATCGTGCGACGCCTCGAGGATCGCGCGCTTGAGATCGACTCCGGTCAGCTCGGTCAGGTCGCGGCCTCGCAGCTTCACGAGCGCGTCGTGGAGCGTGCAGCCGGCCACGCGCTCCATCGTGAAGTACGGGATCCCGCTCTCTTCGCCGACCGTGAAGATCGGGACGATGCCCGGGTGCTGGAGCTTCGCGATCGTCTCGATCTCGCGCTTGAAGCGGGCCCGCGCGCCGGGGAAGTAGAGGTGCTCGGGCTTGATCAGCTTGAGCGCGACCTTGCGCCCGAGTCCGTCCTGTTCGGCGAGATAGACCACGCCCATGCCGCCGCCGCCGAGCAAGTGCTCGAGCTTGAACGGACCGAGGCGCTCCGGGATGCGGTCGGGCTCGAGATCGGTGCGATCGTCGAGAAGTCCGAATTGACGCAGATTCGACAACCTGCGGCGCAGCGCTTCGGCCAGCGTCGGATGCTCCGCGCAGACGCGATCGACGACGGCGCTGCCTTCGCTCTCGATGCGCTCGAGCACGAGCGCGACGAGATCGTTGACGTCGTGCGCCGCACCCCGTTCGGGAGTCGGCGACGGCTGCGCCGGCACGTCCTCGCTCATCGGAGTCGAGCTCCGCGCGTCGTGGCGGCGCGGCTGTCGCGTTCGTTGCGCATGTTCTCCTTCACGACTTGCGCGGTAGGCGCTCGACCAGAGCCTGGAATCCCGGCTGATCCCGCAGCGGGTCGAGCGTCTCACTGGTCTCGAGATAGTTGCGATCCGAGTACCCCATGTCGAGCGCGGTGGAGAGCAGCTCGAGCGCTTTCTTCACGTACGCCTGGGCCCGGTCCTCGCGTTCCTGCGGCGTCAGCTTCGGATCGATCGCCGCGAGCTTCGCCGCCGCGCCGTACTCGGCGCCGAGCCTGCGCCATTGAATCGGGTCCTTCGGCGCCGTGTCGGTCATGCGCCGTGCCGTATCGAGCGCGGCCTCGTAGTCGCCATCGAGTCGCTGCACCTCCGCCAGCTTGACGTAGTGGTTGCAGCGGAACTGGATCGCGAACGTGTAGTTCGGGGCCCTCTGCAGCACCGCATCCTGGTGCGCGATGGCTTCGAGCAGCATCGCCTTCGCGCCGACACGATCACCGAGGTTCTTGCGCGCGAGCGCGACGCCGTGGAGCGCGCCGCCGAGCGAGTTCTCGAGGTCGACACTCTCCGGATCCGCCGCCAGTTGTTGGCGCATGATCACGATCGCTTCCTCGCCGGCCTCGATCGCCCCTTGCTCGTCGCCGGCATCGAGGAGGCCGTTCGACAAGTTGCCCCACGCCTTCGCGAGGCCGGACAGGACGTCTTGATTGCCGGGGTCCTCGGCCGCGAGTGCGAGGTACAGGTCCTTCGCCGCGCGATACGAGTCGCCGATCTTGGATTGCCGGTCGGCGCGCTCGAGCACCACGCCGTAGCTCATGTACGCATTGGCGAGGTCCATGCGGTACTGCTGCGTGCCTGGGTAGTCGCGCACGAGTGGCTTCAGCAGCTCGATCGATTGGATCGCCGCGGCCTCGGCGTCGTCGGTGCGGCCATCGTTCAAGAAGGCGCTCGTCGAGTTCAGCAGGATCGACGCGAGCTCGCTGATCACGTCGGCGCGCTGCGGCCAAGCCTTCGCGACCGGATCGAGCAGTACTCGCGCGGCTTCGTACGCGTCGACCGACTCCTTCCAGCGTCCGGTGTCGTCGCAGATGATCGCGTGCGCGTTCAGCGCCATCGCATGGCGTTGGCTCGCGCTGACGACCTGCTCGTCGCGCGGATCGCCACGGCTCATGCCCGCGCGCTCGAACTCGTCGAGGGCGCGCTTCAAGAACGGCTCACCGGCCTTCGGATCGCGGAACAGCACCGCCACCGCGCGGTTGTAGAGGGTGATCGCGAACTCGTAGTGCTCGCGTGGGCCCGCGTTCGGGCTCGAGAGCAGCACTTCGAACTGCGCGAGCGCATCGTCGAGGATCGACAGCCCGACCGTCCGATCCCCACGAGTCCGGGGCAACGTGAATCGACTGCGCGTCGCGACGGCGAGTTCGCGCGCGACGTCGCGGTCGCGCGGGAGTTCGGCCGCGAGCCCACGCAACAGTTCCTGCTGCTTCGCGAACGACTGATCGGCGGCGACGAAGTCGCCGAGTTCGCCTTGGATCACTCCGACGCCCGCGTAGGTCTCCGCCATCGCCAAGCGCACGGCCGGATCGGTGCTCGTCTCCGCGCCCAGCTCCTTCATCAAGCTGAGGGCTTCCTCGACCAACTTGCGCCGCACGGGTTCCATCTGCGGCACGAAGCGCAGCTCGCGGACCGCGAGCTCGCGCAATTGCGTGTTCACGGCGCCGAGCGCGACGTGGAAGTGGCGGGCGGCGCGATCCGCTTCGAGCCGGGTCTTGCGCTGTTCGTCGGCGATGCGGTCCTTGGCGTCGCGCTCCTTCAAGTAGAGCGTGGTCGGCACCGCCACGAGCAAGGCCACGCCGAGCGCGACCGCGGCCGCTTGCGCAGGTCGCCGTCGTGCCCACTGGACGGCGATGCGTACCAGACCCGCGCGGCGTGCTTCGATCGGACGACCTTCCAATACGTTGTCGAGGTCACGCGCGAGGTCGGCTGCACTCGCGTAGCGGTCGTTCGCGTCGACCGCCATCGCGGTCAGACACACCGTCTCCGTTTCCCACGTCACGGCGGGGTTGCGTTGGCGGGGCGCACGCGGTCGGCCGTCGGCGATCGCCTGCGCGGTCGCTTGTTGGCTCGCGCCCTTGTACGGAACGTCGCGCGTCAGGAGCTCGTACAGCGAGACGCCCAGTGAGTAGACGTCGGAGCGTGCGGTGACCGCGGCCATGTCGCCTTCGGCCTGCTCGACCGGCATGTACGACAGCGAGCCGACGCGTGTGCCGCTGCGCGTCAGCCTCGCGTTCTCCTCGCCGACGGCGAGGCCGAAGTCGAGCAGCATCGCGCGCCCTTCGGGCGTGACCATGATGTTCGAGGGCTTCACGTCGCGGTGCAGCACGCCTCGGCGGTGCGCGTGCTCGAGTGCTTCGGCGACTTGGCGCACGACGCGCAGCGCGGCCTCCTCGAAGCTGCCGCAGAACACGTAGCCAGGCTCGAGCGACGCGTCGTGATCGTCGGTCTTCGACGCGATGGCTCGCTGCAAGTCCGCGCCGGTCTCGCACGGTGTGCCGGGGACGCGGAGTGCGTCGAGAGCACGATCGAGCGTGCAGCCGCGCACTCGTTCCATCGTGAAGTACGGCACACCGCCGTCCTCACCGACGGTGTAGATCGGGACGATGCCGGGATGTTGGAGCCGCGCGATCGTCTCGATCTCGCGACGGAATCGCGCGCGTGCGCCGGGGAAGTAGTCGAGCTCCGGACGGATCATCTTCAAGGCGACTTCACGCCCGAGCTTCTCGTCCTGCGCGAGATAGACGACGCCCATGCCGCCGCCGCCGAGCATCTTCTTCAGGCGGTGCCCGCCGATCTGCTCGGGCAGCTTGCCGGGCACCTGATCCGGACCGGCATGCAACAGTCCGAGCTCACGCAGGTGCGACACGCGGCGACGCAATGCTTCCGCGTGCTGGGGGTGCTGCGCACACAGTTCGTCGATCACACGCGGGCCGTCGGATTCGATGCGCTCGAGCACGAGAGCGACGAGATCGTTGACGCTCTCGGGCGCGCGGCTGCGTTGCGTGATTCGATCCGCGTCCATGCTGCTGGTCGTCCGAGGCCGCCGGTTGCCGTGGTTCTACCGCACGCGCGTTGGATCCGATGCGATCGGCACGCCGGGGGGAGTTCCTTGAACCGCAGCGCGCGCCTATCCTCCCCTGACTTCGTCGACCTCGCGATCGACCGCGATCCGCGCACGGACGCGATGCCACTCCCCCTCGAGAAGGTCCGCATGTTCGCTGCCGCCCCGTCGATCGTGCTGCTCGCTTCCCTCGCGGTCCTGGTCCAGGATCCGCGCGCCATCCCGACCACCGCGACTCCGGTCGACCTGCGCTGCCAATTCCCGGCCGGGAAGGCGATCGAAGTCACGCTGCAGACGAACGTGAAAGGCGCCCTCGAACTGAAGCTGCCGCGCGAACAGCGCTCGCTGCAGGTCGCGCAGAGCCGCAGCGAGCGCATGCTCGACCAGATGCTCTCGCTCGAGTCGGAGACGAACGCATCGGAGCAACGCCGCACCTGGCTCGAGGCGCGCGCGACCGCGAACGGCGCGACCGAAGATCCGGCGTGGACCGGCCTCGCGCTGACGTACGTCAGCGACGGCACGAAGCAGTCGGCGACGCTCGGCGGCCGGATGTTGCCGAAGGCGCAAACGGACGGGATCCTGCGCCAGAGCGAGTTCGTCGGCTTGTGGCTGGGCCTTCCGGAGGCGGCCGTCGCCGGCACGCGTTATCCGCTCGACGCCGCGGCGATGATCCAGACGATGTTCGCGACCGAGGGCGCGCCGAAGGTCGGCGACGCCTGGGTGACGCTCGATCGCGTCGAGGCCGAGACGTCGCTGGCGCACCTGACGATGCATCTCGAGTTCGGCGACGCGGTCGCAGCCGACGACGGCATGACGGCCGACCTCGCGTTCGTCGTCGAAGTCGATGCCGAGCTGAACCTCGGTGAACGCCGGCTGACGAAGCTCACGAGTTCGGGATCCGTCACGTTCACGGGCACCGGACGCTTCGAAGGCATGGTCGGCGGCACGTTGCGGGTCACGAGCACGGTGACGTCGAAGGTCGTCGGCGATCCGAAGGCCGCTGTCGCGACCACGGCCAAGTTCCGCGACAACGTCTACGCGTTCGAGGAGTCCGGCTTCAAGTGCGCGCTGCCGGCGTATTGGGCGCGCTTGCCGCGCAAGGACGCGAAGACCGTGGCGCATTTCTTCGACTCGCGCGACGACCGCCAGACGTCGATCCAGTTCCTCGATCTCGAGGAAGCCGGAGATCCCACGACCGACGCGTACATCGAGTCGTTCTCGAAGGGTGTGGTGAAGTCGGGGTTCATCGATCCGAAGTTCAAGAAGGCGAAGACGGCCCTCGGCAAAGCGATCACCTACACGGCCGCGTTGAAGGACGATCGTCGCGTCGTCGGGCTGCTCACGGTGTCGGGTCCGTCGCGGAAGCTCTCGATCCAGCTCGTCGGTGGGACCGAGGCGACGGCGCGCGCGGAAAAGGACTTCCAGGACTTGGTCGCGTCGCTGAAGCCGGCCAAGTGAGGTTCGTCTGATTTTCCGCGTTGCGCTCGGCTCGTCCCCGACGAGGAGGGCACACCATGCGGGATCTCGAACCAGACCATTTGTTCGAACGCTATCGCCGGTTCGGTGACACCGCCGCGCTCGCCGCACTGTTCGACCACTCCGCGCCCGAGCTCCTGAAGCTCGCGCGCCTGTTGGTGCGCGACCGCAGCCTCGCGGACGACTTGCTGCAAGCGACGTTCGTCACGGCGATCGAGAAGGCTCAGTGGTTCGACGGATCGCGCCGGATCGAACCGTGGCTCGTCGGCATCCTGGCCAAGCACGCGGCGAACGCTCGCAGGAAGCAGAACCGCTTCCTCGACGCGGATCGTCTCGACCGCGACGCGCCGACCGATCCGCACACGGATGCGGAGCGACGCGAGTTCGCGGCCGAGGTCGAGCGCGCATTGTCCGAGTTGCCGACCGTGTACCGCGAAGTGCTGGAGCCGCGACTGCGGCACGACCGCCGCGGCGACGACATCGCTCGGGCGCTCGGTCGCAAGCCCGGCGTCGTTCGCATGCAGATCGCGCGCGGAATGGCTCTGTTGAAGCAGATGCTGCCCCACGGTCTGACCGCTCTGACTCTCGGCGCACTGTTGTCGAGACGTTCGCTCGCGGCCGCGCGCCACGCCGTGCTCGAGCATGCAGTCGCTCACGCTCCGGCTCCGATCGCCGCTTCGGCGGCGCAGACCGCGGCCGCTTCCGTCGTCGGAGGAATCGTCGTGTCGAAACTCCCCGTGATCAGTGTCGCAGCCCTCGTGCTCGCCGCTTCGGCGTGGTTCGTGTTGCACGACGAGGATGTGCCGCCGGCACTCGTGACGACGACGAATGCGAACGCCGTCGCGCACGCCGAGTCGAACGATGGCGCCGTCTCCGTGCCGCCGATCGCAACGCCAAGCGGCGACGCTTTCCGCAGCGAGGTTTCGTCCGCGCGGATCGACGATCTCGATGTTCCCCGCGCGACGTGGCCCGCCGCCGTCGACCCCGACCTCGCGCGCATCGAGGGCCGCGTGCTCGAGTCGGATGGCAGTCCGGTCGCCGGTGTGGAAGTCACGCTGTTCGAAGTCGACTTCAAGTCGTGGGTCGGCGTACTCGACTCCAGGTTCGGAGTTTCGTTCCCGGCCCATGTCGAGCTCGCGCACGGCCGAACGGACGCCGACGGTCGCTTCGTGGTGACGGGCGCCAACGCATCGACGCACCATGCGCTCGGAATCGATGCCGCTGGCACTCGGTCGACGGTCCGTGTGGTGGACCAAACTCTGCGCGCGGGGAGCACGAACGACATCGGCGACTTCGTCCTCACGAAAGGCGTCGAGGTGTCCGGCACGGTCGTCGACGACAGCGGGGAGCCCGTTCCCGGGGCTCGTGTTCGCATCGTCCCTTTGCCCATCCCTGTCGGCGCGACCGGCATCCAGCACACGATGGGCTCGAGCGTGTTCCTGCGCCAGGACAGTCGCGCAGGGAATCCGTCCGTGACCGTGATGACGCAGCCGCCGTGGTTGGAGCGACTGATCGACCGTCCGCCCCTGCCAACGACCACGTCGGGTCTCGACGGTGCATTCCGATTCCCTGCCGTACCTGTCGGCACGATGTCCGTCGTCGTCGACCACCGCGACTTCGTCGCTTCCGTGGTGGGCCCATTCCCGTCGGGAACGAGCGGACACGACATCGGCGCCATCCGATTGGACCGTGGCCGGACCATTCGCGGGACCGTGATCGACTCGCTCGGTCACCCCGTGAAAGACGCCGAGGTCGTCGTCGGTGTCGTGCCGGAGGTCGGCACCGGCGTCGTCGCGCAGCGCTGCGAGCGCACCGACGCGGCTGGTCACTTCGAAGTGTCCCGCGTGCCGGAGTTCCACGACGTGCTTGCCGCAGCGCGGCGGAGCACCCGCGAACCGTGGACGGCATCCGCTGCCGAAGACGTCGACGAAGTCACGATCGAGCTGCCCGCCCGCGCGACGCTCGAACTCGTCGTCCTGGATTCACGAGGGAGTCCGGTCATCGCCCCGAGACTCCACCTTCGTCCGATGCAGGAAGCTCGCTTCGAGGCCGCCCTGCTGGGCTTCCCCGGTGGCCTGGTCGTGGACGTGGAGTCATCCATGGACGGACATCACTTGCTCCGCGATGTCCCGCCGGGCCAGTTCGAACTCACGATTCGCGCCGAAGGCTTCGCGATGTCGAGCCGCGAGATCGTCGTGTCCGATGGCGTCGAACCGATCGAGATCCGACTCACCGACGAGCGCGTGATCACGTTGCGCGTTCTCGCCGCGGAAGGCGGCGGACCCATCGAGGCCGCGCGCACATCGGTGTTCGAGAACGGCTCGGGACCGGCGGCCAACGCCGTCACGCGCGGGTTCACCGACGCCAGCGGTCTCGTGACCCTTCATGGGTTGCGAAGGGACGAGCCGCTCGTGCTCATCGTCGACCGCCCGGGCTTCGCCGAAATCGAGACGCTGCTCCCTGCGGATTCGACGGAGTTCGAACTCACGATGCATCGTGGCGGCTCGATCGATGGTGCTGTCCTGCTCTCGGGTAGCCCACCGTCCGATCCGCTGATGATCTCGGTCCAGAAGCGAGGGCGTCGCGTCCAGGCCATGCCCGTGGTCCCGATGACCGCGCTGACCGACGGACGTGGCAACTTCGGCGTTCACGGACTCCCCGATGGCGAATACAAGGTCGAGATCCGCCAGCGCCTGCTGTCCGGCGAACCAGCCTCGTGGATCGAGCGCGTTTCGGCTCAAGCAGATCCGCTGTACGAAGCGTCGATCGACGTGAAGGCCGGTGAATCCTCGCGACTCGACGTCCATCTCGTGGCGCCCGGATCGCAAGGCAAGGCGGCCGTACGCGGCCGCGTCACGATCGACGGCGAACCTCATCGCACGGCGATGATCGAGCTAGGTCACCCCAAGGGCAACGAGTGGATCGAAGTCGACGACCGCGGCGAGTTCGTCGTCGAATCGTTGATGCCCGGTCCGGCGAACCTACGACTGCTCTCCGTCACGAAGACGGACGACGGACACTCGTACCACGAGCTGTTGAAGCGCTCCTTCACACTCGCGGCTGGGCAGACCCAGTACATCGAATTCGACTTGGTCTCGACGACGGTGCGAGTCCACGTGCGCACGGCCGAGGGCGGACCGGTCGAGGGTGCCATGGTCCGCGTATCGGGCAACGGACCCTTGGCCCGCGAGATCTTCGGCGTCGGCCGATCCGATGCGAGTGGAACCGCGGAAGTTCGCGTGACCACGACCGCTGATCGACGCGATCAACTCACCCTGAAGTTCCACGTCACCGCGGACCACGACCAGTTCGGCGAGGGGTACATCTCGGTCGACTTGCCGCAAGCCGACGTCGACATCGTGCTCGATCCTGGGATCCCGTGTTCCGGCTCGTTCACGGTCGGACCAGGAATCCCGTTGGATCCGGCCATGAGTCATCACCTGGACTTCTTGCCTTCGATCGACACCGCGGACGCGGAGTTCCGGTCGATCACGTTGACGTCTCCTTCCACGCGCACGTTCCTCGTCACCGGCATGGAACCCGGCGAGTACTCCGTCACGTTCCGTTGCGGCCCGAACGAATCCGCGCCGTTCGTCTTCACGCTCCCCCCCGAGGGGGCAACGGATCTCGCGTTCGAGTTCCAGCGCGCGAAGTGACGTCCGTGGGCACGGCCGCGACACCGTGCGAGCATCGCCTCACAGCTCGGTAGCCTCGGTCGCCATGAACCTCGACGACGCCCTCGTGCGATCCCTGCGACGAGCGTCCGAGAGCGCGATCCTCGCCGCGCTCACGGAACTCGGCTACGTCGTGCGTTGGCGCGACGCCGAGTGGTGCGAGTGCCTGCTGTGGCGCGAAGGTGAACAGTGGCTCGGGCAAGGCCCGACGCGCGACGCGGCTCTCGCGAACGCCGTGGCCCTCGCCTTGCCGTCGCACGCGGCTCGGGTCGCGTTCGAAGCGTGGCTGTCGGCTCCGACCGGCGTGGGATTCACGCGGATCCCGGATTCGATCTCGCCCGAGCGGATCGAGCCCTCACAGAACGAAGCCTCACCCGCCATCGAGTCGTCCGACGCCGAGAGCCGCGTCGGCGCGAGCGGGGCCGTCGCCGCGTTCGCGCCGGATGCGATGAAAGCCGACGCGAGTGCACCTCCGCACACCATCGACTCAAGCACGGTCGAAAACGTCGACGTGGTGACGCCGCCGCTCGACGAACGCTCGGTCGAACTCGACTCAGCCGACGTCGCGGCTCTCGCTCGCAGCGAGCAGCCCTCTCGCCCGAGGCGACCGCTCGCCGAGATCCTCCGAGAGTTCGATGCGTTGCGCGACGCGTGCGAACAGGACCTCGGCGAACTCGCGTTGGCATCTCCCGAGCGGCAACGGTTGCTGTTGCTCGCGTGGACCGCGCGCGGTCGCGGCCTCGTCCACGAGTCGCGTCACGCGAGAGACGTGGACGCGCGCATGCGTGGCTTCGCAGCAATCCTCGGTGACCTGTCGAAGCAGCTCTGGCCCGGTTCGGTCGTCGCACTCGGGAAGGACGCGTCCCCCGCCGATTGCGCGTCGACCCTGCCCCACGCAAAGCAGCTCGCGGATTGGTTCGACGTCTCCGACGCGGCGTTAGCGGAACTTGAGCTCGCGGAGCAGCGCGACGACCGTGACGGTTGCGACGAGTACGGCTATGCCGACGCAGGCGAGCTCGAGCCGCGGTCGAACCACCCCGACACCGACTTGCGCGAGGTCGTCGCGACGATCGAGCGCATCTCGGGACTGGCTCTGGACGACTCCACGCGAAAGCTCGATCGTCCCGTGCTGCGCGACGACGACGGCCCGGCCTTGATCCGCTGCGCTCAGCACCTGCGCTGGTTGCGCGGCACGGCGTCGTTCCGCGACTGGGGACTCGCGATCGGCCGAATGCGTTGGCTCGAAGGCGCGACACCTCGACTGGTGCGCTCGACCTTGCGTGAATTGCTCGATCCGCGCCATCGACCGCCGACGTCGTGGGCGCAGCAGCTCGGCCAGGATCCGGAGAAGCGCCGGCGCATCCAACGCAAGAACGACTTGCTCGGGAGGCGGCCACGCGCCGAGGCGAACCCGGCGGACGCGTCGGTCGCGGAGTGGTTGCTCGAGGCGTTCGACGCCGGCGACGACCTGCCATCACCCAAGATCGCCGCATGCCTCACGGGGTTCGAATCGCGCATCGATGCGATCCGCGAACTCGTGCTCGCGGGAGAACGCGACACGCGACAGAACCGGCGGCGCATGAAGAACGTCGTCCGCCACCTGCAGCAACCGAACTCGGACGTCGCGAACGCACGCCGCGAGCTCGAGCAACTCCCGGTCGACGTCCAATCGCACGAGCCGGCGACTCCACCGCTCGAAACGCGATTGCTCGACGCGGTGTTGCCGAGCACACGCGGGAAGCGAGCCGTATTGGTGACGAACCGCAACGACCCCGAACTCGACGACGTCCTACGCGCCACGTTCGAGTTCGCGGAGCTGGACCACGTCGAGAGCAAGCCGTCGCGCATCCAAGGCATTTCCGAGCGCATCGCGAGTGCCTCGTACGAGATCGTCCTGGTCGCGACCGGGTTCCAATCGCATGCGACCGACGAGCGACTTCAGCCCGCCGCGCGCCAGGCCGGCGCGCTTTACGCGCGAGTGAATCGCGCGCGACGTTCCGCCTGCATCCATGCGGTCGCGCGCGAGCTCGGTGTGCTCGGTGACATCCGCTGAACGAGTCGCTCAGCGCACGATCGTCACGACCGACGGACTCGACACCAGCCCGAATCCGGACGCGCCGGCGACGACCGCCTGTTCGTAGAGGTTCACGCCATCGATCGATGCCGGCAACCCACCGACCGGGATCGGCACGCTGAACGAGAGCGTTCCGGACGGAGGCAGCGAACCGAGCGGGATCACCGTGAACGGCGCCGACCCGGCGAGCGCGCCGACGACCGCAGGCGTGTACGCGCCGTTGCCGGAGAACGCGAGCAGCAGCAACGCGAACTCCCCGGGCACGCCCGTCAACGTCGTGGTCGTGAGCTGACCCTCGGGCGCCGGCGAGGTGACTTCGAACGAACGGTGGATGTCGCCGACGACGGGCATCGTCGTCACGGTCGGATCCACCACGAACGGGGCGACACCCGGAGGAGGACAACCGCCGGCTGCGACACCGCTCGCACCGATCGCGAACGTGGAGTCGAGGATGGTCAGCACACGCGTCGACGGGTCGCCCTGCGCGACGACGGCGGGGCCTCCGACCGCTGCGGCCACGCACGTCAGGGTGGACGCTTGGAACGCTCCGTTCCCCCCGTCTCCACCGACGAACGTGCAGCCCGACGCGAACACGTTCCCGGTGACGATCGAGAGTGCGGCGCCTCCTGGACTCGACGGGATCGCCGCGCCCGCGAAGAGCGGCACGGCCGCGTTCCGACCGTCACTGCCGACCAGCGCGCACTCGTACAGCGACACCGAACCACTCTCGAGATGCACGGCGCCGAATCCACCGACGGGGATCCCGACGTTCGGATGCGCCGTGATCGAGCAGCGAGTGAACACCGTCCGCGGCGAAGCGGACAGTGTGACCATCAGCGCAAGCACGTGGTCCGGGGCACTCTGGGCCAGGACGCAGTCCTCGACGAGCACGGATCCCGCGCAGTCGCGGACCGCGAACGTCGTCATGAAGTGCTGCGGGATCGCGTCGAACTCGAGGCCACGCACGACCACGCCTTGAGCGACACCCAAGTCGTCGATCGCCAACCCGCGAGCGACCGGGCGATCGCCGTTCGCATCACGGACCCCGACGATCGTCAGTGATTTCGACGCGAGGTTCGCCGCCGCGTACGGAACGCCGCAATCGCGCACGAGCAGGATGTCCCCGTCCGCGACCGTCGACACGGCAGTCTGCAGTGAGACGAAGTCGACCCCGGGGCCGCCGTCCCCATCGACGACGTGGACTTGATTCGCGGCCTGCGCCGTCGCCAGAACACAACCGCTGAACACGATGCTCGCGAGGATCCGCATGATCGACCTCCGTTCCAAGTCTTCGGCGAACCTGGAACGGCACGTCCTGGTGGGTCAGGACAAGCGATCGCGGGATTTGCGTTCGGCTCAGCTCCCCTTGCAGCCCCACTTCGTGTGCGGTTGCTTGTTCTTGCCGAACCAGTTCCACAGCAGCTCGGCGTAGCCGACGGGCTTCATGTCGCGCTTGCGATAGAAGTCCTTCAACAGCGCCTGATGCAGCGGCTCGAGCCGATAGAACGGCACGTTCGGGTAGTAGTGGTGCTCGAGGTGGAAGTTCGACCACAGGAACGCGAAGTTCCAGAACCACGAGCTCGCGACGAGCGTCGACCACTTCGCCGGATCGTCCGGATCGACGTTGTAGTGCTGACCGAGGCGGTTCAGGACGAACGCGACCGGGAACACGAAGAACACCGGCACCATGTAGAGCTTGAACGCGAGCCACGGTCCGAGCGTGATCCACAGCGTCGCGAGCAGCGACAGGTGGAAGAGGATCGTGAAGCGTCGCTCCCACGCGATCGTGTTCGCGAGTTCCTTGTCGTACGTCTTCACTTCGGCCTTCGCGGCGCGGAAGTAGATCGGGAACAACGCCGGCGTGAGGTACAGCGCCTTGAACCAGCGCGCGTTCTTCTTCGGCGACAAGTGGAACCGCTTGGGGTCGTCGGTCGACGAACCGAGGTTGTCGTGGTGGTCGAGGTGCCAGCGCGTGAATTGGCTCGCCGAGATGCCGCTCGGGAATGCGTAGAGCAGGCCGAGGAATCGCTCCCAGCGCGGACGGCCCTTCTCGAACACGGCCTTGTGCACGACCTCGTGCAGCAGCACCGTGAAGTTGAAGATCGTGAAGCCGACGACGATCGCCGCCGGCACCCAGAAGTACCACTCGTCGCGCGTGACGCTGACCCACGAGCCGAGCGCGATCAGCGCGTACTGCCGCGCGAGCACGAGGAAGTGCAGCCACGCGTTCTTGCGGTGGAACTGCATGAGTTGTTCGCGTGGCACTGCCGCCGCCAGCTCCTTCTTCAGCGTCGTCGCGCTGGTGAGGTAATGCCGGCTCTTCTTCATGTTGGTGCGGACGTTCAGCGTTTCGAGGACCGCGGTTTCGCTCATGGCTCGCTCCGAGGATCGAACAGGAGCGCTTCGTGCGGCGCCCGATTCAGCGCTGATGGATAGCCCACGTGCGAGCATCCGTCAAACGTAAGTCCTTGACATGGATGGGACTAGGGCGCACGATCCCGCAACGACCGAGCGTCGTCCAGAGGTCGACGATGCGTCGACCTCGAGTTCCCGCGGTGGCCGTCGCGTCGTAACTCCCGCCACGGTCGGATGTTCGATCCGACCCTTGAAGGACGTCCAGATGTCCCCCACCGAATCGACGATTCCCACCGATGCGTTCGAACGGATCCTGCGCGATGCGATCGTCCGTCCGGCAGGACGCTCGTTCCGCGGAGAGCCCGCACGCCAGGTCGAGATCCTGCGCTTCCTGCGCGAACGCGCCGTGCCGGTCGCATTCGTCGACGTGTTCGAACACCTACGCGCGAAGGCCCTGTTGCGCACCGAACGCGACGACGACCTCTCGCGCAAGAAGACCGTGCGTCAGGCGCTGGTCGCGATCAACGAGAAGCTCGGCAGCTACTTCTTCAAAGCTCCCGACCTGCGCCTGCTGCCCGAGATGTTCCGCATCCAGATCGTCGGCGACGAAACGGAGCGGCCGAGCGCGGTGCTGCAAGACTTCTTCGGTATTCGCAAAGCATCGGGCGTGCGCTTCTTCGCGTCGAGTTCGGAGCCGTCGGGCGGCATCACGCGCGAGCTCTACGACTTCGTCAGCGAAGTGCGGCCTCATCGGATGGACGTGTTCGCCGCGAGCTGTTCGTCGCTCCTCGGCAATCCGGAGTTCCGCGCGCTGCTCGAGGACGCGACGCGGCACGCGCGTGGACGTCTGCGCTTCCTGTTGCTCGATCCGAAGTCAGGCAGCGTCGACGCCATCGAGCGCGCCGTGTCGCACGACGTGCCGCTGCGCGGCGGGGTCCAACAACGCATCGAGTCGTCGCTGCGTCACCTCGCCGACATCGGCGGACGACTCGACGCGAAGGCGCGCGAACGGCTCGAAGTGCGCTTGACCCCGACCGCGACGCTGTGGCGCTTCCGCATGATCTTCCTGCCCGACGTGTTGCACTTGCGCCTCACGGTGCCGGGATCGGCGGACGAGACGTTGGTGAAACTCGACGCGCAGAGCTCGCTGTTCCGCGCCCTGCACGACGTGTTCGAGTCGGAGTGGGGACGCGCGAAGCGCGTGTGACGAAACCTCGTGGGGATGGCTCCGCGCCGTTCCAGCCCGAAGCACGAGTGAATACAGTGCCGCGCATGAACCGACCTACGCTGTTCGCCGGTGTCCTGTTCGGTGTCGCTTCCGCCGCGTGCTGTGCGACGCTCGTTCCAACGTGGTTCGCCGACGATCCGGTCGGCTACACGGACACGCCGATGTTGCCCGACGGCAAGTGGCGCGTGCACGACGCGAATCGTCCGGTGCCCGCCGTCGTCATGCCTGGCGAGCGACCGCAGGATGCGCCGGCCGACGCGATCGTGCTGTTCGACGGCAAGGACCTGTCGAAGTGGGCCGGCGACGGCGGCGGCGATGCGCAGTGGGTCGTCAAGGACGGGATCGCCGAAGTGAACGGCACCGGATCGATCGCCACGCGCGACGCGTTCGGTGACTGCCAGCTCCACATCGAGTGGGCCTCTCCGCAGCAGGTCGAAGGCTCGTCGCAAGGCCGCGGCAACAGCGGCGTGTTCTTCATGGGCCGCTACGAAGTGCAGATCCTCGATTCGTTCGAGAACCGCACGTACGCCGACGGCCAAGCGGCCGCGCTGTACGGCCAGACGCCGCCGGCCGTGAACGTCAGCAAGAAGCCCGGCGAGTGGCAGACGTACGACATCGTGTTCGAGGCCCCGCGCTTCGATGGCGACAAGCTCACGCGCCCCGCTCGAGTGACGGTGTTCCACAACGGCGTTCTCGTGCATCACGCGCGCGAGCTGCTCGGCGCGACGGCGCACAAAAAGGTCGCGGGCTACGCGGCGCATCCGGCCGAACTGCCGCTCGGACTGCAGGACCACGGCAACCCGATCCGCTTCCGGAACATCTGGCTGCGCAAGCTGTGACCATGGACGGCTCGGATCGCCATGCCGGCGCACGGCGCGCGGCGGGGGTCGGGCTCGTCGCCGCCGTCGCGTGCGTGCTCGTAGGTGGACTCGCGGTTTGGTCCGGCGAGACCGAGCCGTGGAGCGGCACCCACGATCCGTGGCGCGTGTTCCAGTCGTTCGCGACACCCGTTCCCGTCGCGATCGGAACGCTGCATTGGGCGTCGCTGGCGCCGACGTTGATCCTGCTCGTGTCGCACTGGTCGGGACGCATCCGTCGCGCGCGAGCGATCTTCGTGCTCGCGCTGATCGGTGCGGGGATCTCGCGCGTCGTCGCGGGTCGAGAGCAGTTCGAACTGTTCGTCGCCGCCGACGCGATCGTCGGGATCCTCGTGACGTCGATCGGACGAAGCGCGCCCGCGCGGCCGCAATCGAATGCGTGACCGCGCGAGCGCGTCGTCGTCATGCGTTCAGCCCGCCTCTTCGATCGCCAGCGTGCCCGCGAGCGCACTGATGATCGCGGCGACGCGGATCGCGTCCTGGACTTGTGTTCGCGTGAGACCTGCCTGGACCAGCACTTTCTCGTGCGAGTCCATGCACATCCCGCAGCCGTTGATCGCGGAGACCGCGAGCGCGAACAACTCGAAGTCGCGCTTCTCGATGCCCGGGTTCGCGATCGCCGACATGCGCAAGCGCGCCGGCATCTTCGCGTACTCCGGGTCGGACACGAGGTGCGCGAAGCGGTAGTAGACGTTGTTCATCGCCATCACCGACGCGGCGATCTTCGCCGCGCGCGCCGTCGCATCGTCGACGTGCATCGCCGCGCTCTCGCGTGCGGCGCGGACGACCTGCGGATGTCGCGTCGCGTACGCCGAGGCGAGCGCGATGCCGTACACCTGCTTCTTGTCGAGCGACTCGATCGTGTCGATCGCGCCGACGTTCAGCTTCAGGTCCTTGGCGTAGTCGGGCAGGGAGTCTTTCAGCGTGGTCAGAGTCATGGTCGTGCTCCTTCGTTTCAGCCGAGGGTCGGCTGGCCCTTGGTCCAGTTGCAGGGGCACAGTTCGTCCGTCTGCAGCGCGTCGAGCACGCGCAGCACTTCCTTCGGGTTGCGACCGACCTTGAGGTCGTTCACCGACGCGAAGCGGATGATCCCGTCGGGATCGACGAGGAACGTCGCGCGCAGCGGCACGCCTTCGTTCTTGTCGAGCACGCCGAGCGCGGTCGACAACTCGCGCTTCAGGTCAGACAGCATCGGGATCGGCAGGTCCTTCAAGTCGGCGTGGTTCTGACGCCACGCGAGATGGACGAACTCGCTGTCGATCGACGCGCCGAGCACCTGCGTGTCGCGATCGGCGAAGTCCTTCGCGGCCTGGCCGAACTCCTTGATCTCGGTCGGACAGACGAACGTGAAGTCCTTCGGCCAGAAGAACACGAGCAGCCACTTGCCGGCGTACGTCGAGCGCTCGATCGGCGTGAACGCGGTGTCCTTGTCGTTGCTGACGACGCCGGTCAGTCGGAACTCGGGGAAACGATCGCCTACGGTCAACATCGCGACTCTCCTTCGTCTTGGGGGGAACGTCGCGGCGACTCGCCGCTGCCCGCTCCGCCTTCGGTGTGATCGACGACGGGAGAATCGCCTGTTCGAGGCTCTTGCGCCAACCATTCCTCGTCATCGGGTCGATCACCGCAGGTGATGACTGATGGCATGAACGACACCGTTCTAGGAATCAGTGTTGGAGCGCCCGCGCGCTCGCGAACGGGCGCGGATCAGCGCGGGACGTAGGGGACGCGCTCGATCTCGGCCAGCGCCTTCCTCGTCTCCTCGAGGCGCTCCATGTACTCCGAGCGATGGCCGGCCTGGATGTACATCGCGGTGCCGAGGATCACGGTGGTCGCGAACAGCACGACGATGACGCCGAGCACGCCCTTCCACATCGCTCCGGGGATGATGAGCACGTAGAGCAGCGCCAACCACGGCACCATGCGCTTCTCGGAGTCGAGGCTCTTCAGGCACTTCTCGAGCCACTCGACCTCGCGTTGCAGCGAGACTTTGCGCTGTTCGGTCTCGGTCATGGCGCGAATCTAGCGCGAACCGCCGCGGACCGCGCGGGGGGCTGCGTGCGGCACCGGGACGCGCGGCGTTCATTCCTCACGGTTCATGACGACGACGGTCTGGTCCGCGCCGCCGCTCTGCGCGCGGTAGTGCAGCAGGAGGTCGCAGCGACCGTCGTGATCGAAGTCGTACGCGCTCGGCGCGACCGAGAAGTACGGCTTCATGTCCGGGACGGTCAGCAGGAACGCGGGCTTCGCCGCGAACGATGCTTCCGCCGCGCCCGGATGGACGGCGAGCGTCGTCTCCGACGCCTTCACGACGAAGTCCTTCACGCCGTCTCCGGTGAAGTCACCGTCGAACGTGTAGACCATCTGGTTCTCGACGCGCACGCCGCGATCGCCGGTCTCGTAGCGCAACGGGAACTCGATGTCGCGCACTTCGTCGGGAGTCCGCGCATAGCGCACGTCGTCGCGGTGTTTGAAGATCGAGTACCGCATCGAGAACGACCGCGTCGTGAACACCTTCACGAGCTGCAGTGCTCCGATGCGAGCGACCGTCGGCGCCAGCAGGTCGATGCCGCGGTCACCGTCGAGATCGATGAGCTTCGGCGGGAGGATCCAGCCGTCGAGGCGCAGGGTCTTCGTCTCGTCGAGCGCGCCGTCGGCCGAGCTCGAGAAGAAGTCGATCTCGCCGTCGAGCGAACGCACCACCACGAGCGTCGATCGCGTGTCGCCGTCCAGCGCCTCGATGCGCACGTTGCGTGCGGAGAAGATGCGCTCCGGCAACGACGCGTCGCCGCTGTACAGCACGCGCGTGAATCGCTCGGTCCATGCGCCGTCCCCATCGGGGCGTGCGTAGCCGCGCACGCTGGTGCCGTCGAACGTCAGCAACTCGGGTTTGCGGTCCCCGACGACGTCGCCGATGAAGATGCGCGGCAAGTCGATGGTCTGCTCGAGCGCACCGAGATCGTTCGCGCCACCGAGGTCGAAGCTGCCGGTCGGGTGGACCGGGATGATCCCCGCCGGCGTGAAGTGTGCCGCTTCGAGTTCGCGCGTGAACACGCGATAGCCGTCGCCGACCGGCACCACCACGTCCTCGAAGCCGATGCCGTCGACGTCGCGCAGGATCTCGTTCCACGCGATGTCGGAGGGATCGACGGCGAAGACCGCGGGCAGTTCGGTCGCATCGGCGAGCAGCGGCTTCCAGTCGATGTCTCCGGGTCGATCGACGCGTGCGGCCAACGCGCCCCGTGGCGTCAGGATGCACAACTCGCGAGCGCGATCGCCGTCGGCATCGCCAAGGTCGACGAACACCGTGTCGGCCGGCAGTTCGAACGACGCGGTCGGCTGTTCGGCGAACCCGTGCTCGCCGTACACGAACACGGAGACAGCGCGGCCGCCGACGCAGAGCAAGTCGCCCCGACCATCGCCGTCGAGGTCGTCGGACAGCCAGAAGCTCGCGGGCGAGGGTGGCTTCAACACGGTCGTCGCGTCGGACTCGACCGTCGCGCCGTGCGACGCCCCTATCCAACCGATCAGCAGGCCGATGACGAGCCTCATGGCTTCACTTCGACGATCAGCGCACGCGCGCCGCCGCAGGACACGATCTCGGGTTTGCCGTCGCCATTCGTGTCGACGCCGTCGAACGGTCCGGGCAGGTCGATCGTCGTCTCGAAGTAGGGGTCGTCGTCGAACGCGATCGGAGTCGACGAGAACAGGCCGTCCTCCGAGATGCAGCGTCGCACCGTCAGGCGCTTCGAACGCGCGTCGTACGACGCGAAGTCCGGTCGGCCGTCCGCGTCGTAGTCGGCCGTGAACGTGACGTAGGCCGCCGCACCGAACTCGAGCAGCGCCGACGTCGGCATCACCAACGACTCGGACGCGATCGGTTCGCTGGCGAATCGATGCTCGTCGCGATCGAACGGGAACACGAGCATCGTCACGTCGGCTTGATCGAGGATCTGTTCCTTCAGCTTGCTCAACGCGTCGGCCTTGACCATGCACAGCACGAGGTCGTCGGCGCCGTCGCGATCGAAGTCCGCGAAGATCGGCCGCGTCGAGAGCCCTTCCGTGCGGATCGCTTGTCGTGGCTTCACGCCGCCGTTCGTCCTCAAGTCGGCGGCGAGGAACAAGAGCGTGCGCGTGTTCATGCCGGCGAGCAGATTGGTGCGCGCCGCGCGCCGCGTGAGCAGCAGATCGCAGGCACCGTCGCGATCGACGTCGCGCAGCGTGGCCGCCGTCTGCACCAACCCCTGCGCGTCCTGGTCTTCCTGCGCGAGCACGCGCGTGAGGTCGAGCAACAGCGTCGCCGCGGCCGGCGCGATGCCGGGCGCGAGCACGACGCGCATCATCTTCTCCTCGAACGCGAGCACGAGGTCGCCGACGCCGTCGCCTTCCCAATCGATCGCGCTCGCGCGCGCGAGTCGGGCGGTCGCGCGGAAGAAGACGTTTTCGCCGCTGCGCACTCCGTGGCGTGCGTCCGCGGCGATCGCGACGGGGGCTTCGAACTCGCCGCCGCGTTTGCCGCGGTGGTACGCATAGCCGGCCGTCGACGGCAGCAGCACGTCGAGGATGCCGTCGCGGTCGAAGTCGCGCGCGACCTCGAGCTGCGGCAGCAGCGGACTCGACGCGGCGCGGAAGAACGACTCCACGGAGAGGACGCGGGTGAGATCGGTCGCGTCCGACTCCAGATCGACGGCGATCAGCCCGGTCGGATCGACGAGCAGGAGCTCGACCCTCGCGTCGCCATCGAGATCGGCGAGGTCCATGAACAGCACGCCGCGTGGGACGTCGACGCTGCGGGCGGCACTCGTCGAGAGTCCCGATTCGGTGCGCAGGAACACGTGGACCCCTCGCTCCGGGCGTCCATCGACCTCACGACTCGTCACGACGAGCGCGTCGGTATCGCCGTCGCCATCGACATCCGCGAAATGGACCGCGCGGGCCGCCCCGTCGAGCACGAGCTCGGCGGCCGCGCCGAGATCGCACGGGGCCAACGCCAAACCGAGCAGGATCGACAAGGACCGAACGCGGGGACTCGGGGTCGTCGTGTTCTTCGTCGTGTTCATCGTGTTCATGGGCGGGTCGCTCGGGATCCTACGCGGCGTCCCGCGCTCCTGAACGGGCCGATGCGGCCGATCTCGCTGATGCAGATTGAATCCACGTGCATTAAGCTCTTCGCCCTCATCGACTGGAATCGCCCGGCGAGACCGACGACTCGGTGTCCGATGTCGACTCACCGCGCCCACACCTGCTGGAGTGCTTCATGCTGCGTACGAAAGCTGCGATCCTCGGCCTCGTCCTCGCCGCGGCGTCCTTGCCCGGTTGTCTCTACTCGAACGTGCGCGCTCCGCTCGACACGGACGTGATGGAGACCCAGCTCGGTGACAAGGAAGGTCGTTCGACCGTCAAGAGCGTGCTTTGGCTGTTCGCGTGGGGCGACGGCGGCACCGCGGCGGCGGCCAAGGACGGCGGCTTGAAGACGATCCGCCATCTCGACAGCGAGAACTTCCTGATCCTGTTCGGGCTCTACGCCGAGCGCACGGTGATCGCGTACGGGGACTGACATGACCCGCACCGCATCCTTCGTCCTCGCCCTCGGCATGCTGGCCCTGACGGGCTGCGGGCCGATCGGCTGGATCTACACCGAGAAGACCGAGCCGTTCGTGATCGACATGAACGCAACGAAGGTCGGATCGAAGATGGCCGAGCTCTCGTCGAAGGAGATCCACGAGCCGATCACGGCTGCGGGGATCGGCATCGAGTGGAAGAGCCGTGCGATCGGTGAAGCCTCGAAGAAGCACGGCATCACGGACGTGTACTTCGCCGACATCCAGACCACGTCCGTCCTCGGCGGCGTGTTCCGGATGCAGACGATCCAGGTCTACGGCGACTGAACGTCGATGAACCGAGCGGGGCGGACCTCATGGTCCGCCCCCGGTTCATCCACGTTCGAAGCGGCGAAGCCGCGCAACGCCCTCGTCGATCAGTGCGATTCGCGGACGTTCGCGAGTTGCTCCATCGGCGAGGGCGTCGTCGTGCCCAGGAACTGCTCGGTGCGCTCGCGCTCGGCGCGGATGCCACTCAAGTCGATCTGGGTCTCGATGCGCACCCGCTCCGCGGCCAGACGGCTCTTTTGGACCGTCAACTCGGCGCGCTCGCGATCGAGCACTCCGCGCTGTTCCTTCAGCAGGCGCAGCGTCGACCGCAACTCCGCGTCATCGTCGCTCTCGAGTCGCTCGATGCGATCGTCGAGCGCCTTCAGGCCGCGTTCGACCGTTCGCAGCGTCTTCGCAGTGGCGTTCTCGCGCGCCGCCAGCGCTGCCAATTCGCCATCGGCCCCACGATCGGTGGTCTCGACGTCTGCGCATGAACGTCGACCCTCTCCACCGAGCACGTGCTCGACTTGATGTGCGGCGCTCGCGACCGCTTGCCGCACGGAATGGCGGCGTTCGGCCGACGACATGACGACGAGGAAGACGACCAAGAAGAACGCAGTGGACGTACGCATGGCAATCCTCGGTTCGAACGCACTCGTGCGAGTCGACGCGGACGGAACAACGGGAGGACGATCCCTGCGGATCGCCCTCCCGACCTTCGACACTCAGTGACCGTGGACCAACAGCGCGGCCGCGGGCACGAGCGGCGGCTGTTGACCCAGCGTCCTGCGGATCCGATCGGCGAGAGCCTGCGAATCACCCGCCGAGTTCATGTAGTCGATGCCGCCCTTCGGCTGCTCGGCAGCGCCCTTCAGCGTCTCGTCGAGCATGCGGTCCTTGACTTCGATCTCCTTCTCGAAGTCCGCGATCATCTGGCGTGCGCGCGCAAGATCGGAATCGAGATCCTGCGTCGACACGAGGTCGTCGACCGTCGCCGCGAACGCTTCCTTCGCGCGCAACTTCTGCAGTTGGGCCTCGAGCAGTTCGACCTTCGACGCCAGATCGACGCGCAACGCGGCCGCGCGGTCGACGTTTTGTGCGGCGAACTCGAGTGCCTTCTCCTTGGTCTTCAAGGTCTCCTCGAGCGACTTCAGCGTGTCGGCCTGGACCGTGTAGAGCGCCATCTTCTCGGCCGCGTCCTGCTCGACTTCGGCGCGCGCGTAGGTGCGCTGGCCGATCGCGTAGTGCGTCTCGTCCTGGCTGAGCAGATCCGACGCACGTTCGAGGACCGCCGCTTGGCGCTCGAGCTCGCGCTTGCGCGCATCGAGATCGGCGCGCAGGCGCTCGACTTCGACTTTGCGCTGGATCGACGCCGACCGCAATTCACGCGCCTCGCCGTCGAGTGCGCGGATCTGCGTACGGATCAACTTCAATCGCGACTCGAGACCTTGCAGGTCCTGCATCGCGTCTTCGATGTTCGCCTTGCCCTGCGCCAGGTACAGCTTCACCTGGTCCGAGCCGAGCAACGCGACGGCACTGCCGCCTACGAGCGTGGACAAGAGCCCCACGCGGATCAGGGAACGCAACAACATGATCGACTCCTTTCGACGAACGACCGGTCGCATCGACCGGCTAGTGGGATTCGTTTCAAGCCACCGCGCCGTTCGCGAGTGCGAACTCGGCGCTGATGCGCCGCGCGGAGAAGAAGGCGTCGGCGATGCCGATCAGCCATGGAATGACGAGCGGTGAGAGCACGAACACGAGCACCGCCTTGATGAAGTGGCCGTTGTAGACCTGACCGGCGCCGGGGAAGACCGTGGCGAGCACGAGCGCGAGCAACGGGTCCTTCGGGTACGCGAAGCCGCCCGAGAGCGGCATCGGCCGCGGCGTGCCGGCGACTTTCTTGAAGCGTCGCGCACAGCCGCCGCAGAATCCGAGTTGCGAACCGTACGCGGGCAAGCGATCGCCGCAATGACCGCAGAACACGTGTTCAGACGCGCTGGACATGAGCGCCTCCCTTGCGATCGATCAGCAGGAACAACCCGTAGAGCGCGAGCGAGGCCGGCCACAGCACGTCGGCGGAGAGGTCGGGCGCGAACGTGCTCTTCACGACGGTGAACACCGCGACGCCCGCGCCGAGCAATCCGAAGAAGCGGCGCTGCAGCGCTTCGCTCGGGTTCAGGTCGCGACCCTCGACTTGCGCGTTGCGCTCGATCGCGACCGACCACGCGTCGAACAGGTTGAACAACCACAGGAAGAGCGGGACCGGCGCGGGGATCGACTCGACGTTCGCGGTGATCAGGACGGCCGACGCGACGAACAAGATTCCGCGCAGTCCGCGCCCCGCGTACATCTGCCCGAGCCCAGGTACGACCGAGAGCAGGGCGGCGAGCAGCGGCGCGCGATGGCCAGGAAGTTCGCGTCGCAGTTCGCTCGGCACGCATGGGCGACACCAGTTGCGACCGCCGACGCGAACGCGACAGCCGCCGCACAAGGACGCGCCGCACGCCACACATCGAGCCATCGCCGCGCGGTCGCCATGCGTCTTGCAGGTGAGTTCCATCGCGTCGCTCCGGGTTCCCGGGATCGAGAACGAGGAGCGATCAGATCACGGCCCGTGCCATCTCCAGAGGGCGCCAGGCATCCGATGGAAACAATTCAACTACAGGTGCTTACGCCGACTTTGGTCGCGCCGAGCGAGCGAACGGCGCGCGTTCGGAAAGCGAACGGCGTTCGGAATCCGAGCGGTTTTCGGTCAGACCAGTTCGGAGCCGCGCTTGGCGTCGAGCGCGGTGCGATAGGCGTCGACCGCGGCGATGATCCACAAGACGATGCCGAGCGGGAACAAGACCCACGTCCCGAAGAAGAACACGATGCCTTTGCCGAGCTGCCCGTTCGCGAGTTGGCCGAGGCCGGGCACGATCGACAACACGAGCGCGAGGAACGGCGGCACGGTTCGGACCGGTCGCTCGGGTCGCTTCTCCTTGCGCTTCACGCGCGCTTCGTGGAACACGCCGGTCGCGGAGTACAGGTCGTGCAGCGTGCGCTTGCGGTCGGCGAACATCGTCACGAACGCGTTGAGTGCCGCGTACGCGTAGAACGCGAGGATCGTGAGCCGCGGCGGCAGCCCGATGCGATCGATCAACGGGAACGACGCGTCGTCCTCGAGCACGAGCAGTGCGATCGCGATCCCGAGTGGGATGGCGTGCATCGCGCGCATGAGATTGCGCATGAACCCCGGATCGGTGCCGTCGTCGCGCGCGACGCGCATGCGGAACATGCGACGTCCGAACGTTCGCCCACCGAAGGTCTCCGCGAGCACGAAGTAGACCACCGTCCCGAGCAACGTGGCCATCGCGGGATCGAGCCATTGCGGCAGATCGGACACCGCGACCGGTATACGACCCGCGACGGCGCCGACGATCGCAGCGACCGCGAAATCGATCGCGAACGCGAACATGCGGCGCCGCCGGCCCGCCGAGCGCAACACGCGCGCCGCGTCTTCGAGATCGACGACGAACGACGGCGAGCTCCCGACGATCGACGCCGTCTCCGGCGGCGCGACGACGGGCTTGCCCGTGCGGGCCGCGTTCAGGTCCTCGAGCAACTCGTCGTAGTCCTGGTACCGACGCGCGGGGTCCTTCGCCATGCATCGCATCACGATGCGCGCGAGCGGTTCGGGCACGTGCTTGGAGCGCTTCGTCAACGCGTCGGGCGGCTGATTCACGTGCCGCATGATGATCGCGACCGGGCTCTCGGCCTCGAACGGCACCGAGCCGCACAGCAGGTGATAGAAGGTCGCGCCGAGCGAGTAGATGTCGCTGCGGACGTCGACGGGCTTGCCCAGGCCCTGTTCGGGCGACAAGTAGTACGGCGTGCCGATCACGGCGCCGGTCACGGTCAATCGCGACTCCGAATCGACGGTGCGCGCGAGTCCGAAATCGACGAGCTTCAGTCGGCCCTTGGCATCGAGCAGCAAGTTCGTCGGCTTCACGTCACGGTGGATCAACCCGCGCTTCGCCGCCGCCGCCAGTCCCCGCGCGGTCGCGGCCATCAGCTCGATCGCACGCGTCGGAGTCAGGCGACCTTCGTCGCGCAGCACTTCTTCGAGATTGCGACCCTCGACGAACTCCATCGCGAAGAACGGCACGCCGTCGGCCGCGCCCGAAAAGAACACGCGAGCGACACAGTCGTCGTCGAGTGTCGCGAGCAAACGCGCCTCGCGATGGAAGCGCGCGACGAAGTCGGAATGCGTGGCGAGTTCGGGGGACAGCACCTTCAGCGCGACGCGCTGCTCGGTGTCTTCGTGCACGGCAAGGAACACGTGTCCCATGCCGCCACGGCCGATGTTCTTCTCGACGCGATACGGCCCGAGCAGCGCGCCCGGTCCGATCGATGGGCCGTACGCACCCGTGCGCGATCCCAGCACCGCGGTCGATCGCGCGACCGTCGCACCTCGCGCGGGTTGTGGCGTGAGTTGTCGCGCCGACCGCCTCGGCAACACGTTCAGCACGCGACACGACGGGCACGCGTGAGGCGCTCCCTTGCCGTCGTCGGCGACGATGAACCGTTGACCGCACGAGCAGAGGATGTCCGCGTCGACCGTGCTCACTCGGGTTCGAGTCCGTACTGCTTGATCTTCTCGTAGATGTTCGTGCGCCCGATCCCGAGGATGTCCGCGGCCTTCGCCTTGTTCCAACCACACGCGTCGAGCACGGCGCGGATGTGGTCGCGTTCGACGTCGCGCAGCGGTCGGGATGCGTCGCCGATCGCGCCGTGCGCCGCGTTCGGCGAGCCCGCCGTCGAGGCCACGTTCGAGCCGAGCACGATGTCGTCGACCTCGACGACGTCGCCGTCGCCGAGGATCAGAGCGCGTTCGAGCACGTTCTTCAACTCACGCACGTTTCCGGGCCATGCGTGCGAGCGCAGCCGATCGAGAGCTCCCACCGACAAGCGCGGTCGTGGTCTGCCCATGGTCGCAGCCCAGCGCTCGAGCAACTCGTCGGCGATGTCGCCGATGTCTTCACGCCGATCACGCAGTGGCGGTAGCGCGAGTTCGATCACTTGGATGCGGTAGAGCAGGTCCTCGCGGAAGGTCCCGTCCTGGACGCGCCGCGCCAGATCTCGATGCGTCGCCGCGATCAAGCGCACGTCGACGTGGATCTCGCGCGAGCCGCCGACGCGGAAGAACCGGCGTTCCTCGAGCGCTCGCAACAACTTCACCTGCGCGTCCGCGGGCAGTTCGCCGACTTCGTCGAGGAACAGCGTGCCGCCGTCCGCGAGTTCGAACTTGCCGATCCGACGCTCGGTGGCGCCCGTGAACGAGCCCTTCTCGTGACCGAACAGTTCGCTCTCGACGAGGTTCTGCGCGAGCGCTCCGCAGTTGATCGCGATGAACGGCTTCGTCGCGCGCGAACTCCAGCGATGCAGATTGCGTGCCAGCACTTCCTTGCCGGTCCCGGTCTCGCCGCGCACGAGCACGGTGGCGTCCGAGCGGGCCGCTTTCTTCGCCAAGTCGACGACGCGCGCGAACGCTTGGGACTTGCCGGAGAAGTCCGACACGGGCACCTGTTCGGCACGCAACGCGTCGTTCTCCGCCGCGATGCGCTCGGCCTTGCGTCGCTGGTCGACGGCGAGCGCGAGCGTGCGGCCGACGATCGTCGCGAGTCGCAGCTCGGGTTCGGTCAACGGATGCCGATCGCCGTCGCTGGCGAGGTAGAGCGCGCCGGTCACTTCCGTGCCGCGGCCGATCGGAACGCACAGGATCGCGAGGTCCGCGGCGCGAACGAGGCTCTGTGACGGATCGATCCCGGCGATCGCCAACGGGTCGTTCGCGAGGATCGCTTCACCGCTCTCGAGCACGCGCCGCAGCACGGTCTTGCTCGGCGTGTGCACCGCGTTCGACTTCGCGATCGTGATCACCGGCGCGGCCTGCGGGTCGCGACCGAAGTAGACCGCGCCGAATACGGCATCGAGCGTCTGCGACAGTGCATCGAGCGTATGGCGGTAGAGCTCTTCCGACGGCCCGGCCGCGTTGACGAGTTCGAGGATGCGGCACAGCGCGCGCAGGTGATCCGCCGCTCGCATCGTCGGCGGCTCGCCACCTGGGTACTCGGTCTTGCTCGCGTCGAGCGCGACTTGGATCGTCGTCGCGCCGAGCGCTCGAGTTTCGCCGACGCGCGCTTCCGATTGTTCTTCGACGCGGAACAGCGTTCGACCGACGAGCAGCGTGTCGCCCGGCCGCAGCACGGTCTCGGTCACGCGCTTGCCGTTGACGTAGACGCCGTTGGTCGAGAACAGGTCCTTCGCTTCGAGCTTGCCCGCGTCCACGCGCACTTCGAGGTGGCGCCGCGACACGCCTTCTTGGTCGAGCACGATGTCGTTGTCGGCTGCACGGCCGATCGTGGCCGAACTCGCTACGTGATAGACGAGCTCGCCCCCCTCGCGATTCAACCAGCGCAGGCGGAACGTCGGACTCATGGCGCGGGAGAGTATGCGGCTTTCGAGCCCGCGCGGGAACCTTCGAGCTCGAACCCGAGGCGAACGATCTTCCGTTGACCGTCGATCCTGCTCAGCCCTTCAGCTTCCCGCACACGTTGCACTTGTCGACGTACTTCGTCCGGTAGTAACCGGGCGAGACGACGACCTCGCGATAGATGGGCTTGCCCTTGGCGTCGTAGCCGACGACTTTCTTCGCGGTCTTCGGCGGGACCCAGACCTTGCCGTCCGGCACTTTGACGTAGCGGTGCTTGTGGTCCTCACGCACGACGATCGCGTGCGTGCTCGAGCGGTCGGACCGCGTCGTGCCCCGGCCCGGCGCTGCGGCGATCGAGATGCACGCGACGAACAGGACGAGCAGTCCGCGCCATCGGTTCGTGCATGCGCTCATGGGGTTCTCCTCGAACGCAGCCCGCGCCGCGCGGATGCGCGGCGCGGGCTGGGAAGTTCTACCGCGGTCGATGCTCAGACGTAGCCGTCGAACACCTTGGCGCCGTTGCCGTACAGCCGATACCGCATCGTGCGGTAGTAGCCCTGCGCGACGCAGACCTGCTGCGTGATGGCGCGTCCGCAGTGGTCGTAGCCGATGATCTGCGTCTGGAAGACCGGCGGCACCCACTGTTGCTCGTAGACGTACGTGAACGCGGGAGGCGCGTAGACGACCGGCCGCGCGGGGACGTAGACGACGGGCTTGTGGCAGTACGGCGCGACCACGACCGGCGTCGGATAGACCGGAGCGAAGACGACGGGCGCGTGACCGTGGTGCGGCTTGTGGTGGTTGTCGTAGACGAGGTGCGAACCGAAGTGCGGGTTGGCGAAGCCGATGCCGACTCCGATGTTCACCTTCACCTTGCCGGCTTCCGCGTCTTGGGCAACCACGGCGATCAGGGCGAATGCGACGAGCGACGAGACGACGACGTTGAGTTTCATGAGAGAGCCTCCAGCGGAGAACTCGGGGAATCCGGGGGAAGGAACAACACGCTGCGTGCCAATCCTCCCGCCGCGGACCAATCTCTGTGCGAACACCTCAAGGCTCGATGGCGAAGCGACTTGGAGCTCGATCGCCGGAGCGTCGTCGATCGTCGGAGCGATCCTCCGTTAGCGGTCGCTAACGCAGTCGTTGCCGGCGGTTATTTCGACGAGCCCTTCACGGCCTTCCACGTCAGTCCGAGCTGGAACGCGAACTGCCGCCACGCGTTCGGCGAGCATCCGCCGAAGTGCTCGTCGCATTCCTCGGCGCTCGGCAGCCCACGGAAGTGGATCATCGCTTTGCGGATCACGTCGCGCGCCGCGTCCTCGCCGAACTTGCGCTTGATGTCGGGCAAGTTCAACGACACCTCACGCGCGAGGATGCGTCGGAACAAGTCGGTCGCGGGTACGGACTCCGACGCGGCGGCGCGGACGCCGGGCTCGGCCAACGCGACGTCGATCGCGCGAACGTCGATCGTCTCGGCCTCGGTGTCGGCCTCGGAGAACACGCGTTCGATCACGTGCTTCAACTGCCGCACGTTGCGCGGCCACGGTTGCGCCATCAGCAAATCGAGCGCCTCGGGCGAAATGCGATCGAGGCCGCGCACGCCGAACCGCTCGCGATCGGCGGTGACGAACATCGCGACGAGCAACGGGATGTCCTCGGCACGATCCGCCAGCGACGGCAGCAGGATGCGCAGCACGTTCAATCGCTCGAACAGATCGGCGCGGAACGAGCCGTCGGCGACGGCGCGCCCGAGGTCTTCATTGGTCGCCGCGATCACGCGCACGTCGACCACACGTTCGCGCTGGCTGCCGAGTGGTCGGAATCGTCGATCCTCGAGCACGCGCAGCAACTTCGCCTGCACCTCGGGCGAGATGTTCCCGATCTCGTCGAGGAAGAACGTGCCCTTGTCCGCGAGCGCGAGCAGACCTTCCTTGCGCATGTCGGCACCCGTGAACGCTCCGCGCTCATGGCCGAACAATTCGCTTTCGAGCAGGTTCTGCGTCGTCGTGGTCAGGTCCGCTTTGACGAACGGTTGGTTCGCGCGCACCGACAGCTTGTGGATCGATCGCGCGACGAGGTCCTTCCCGGTCCCCGTCGGGCCGAGGATCAACACGTCGCTCGGCAACACGGCCGCTCGCCGCATGCGACGGAACACTTCCTTCATGACGAACGAGCGGCCGATCTGCTCGCCGAGATGACTATCGGCGTCGGCCGCGATCTGCGCCGCGGAAGCCGACAACGGTTGCGACAGGATCCACGTCCGCACTTCGCGCGCGACGGTCTCGCGCAAGTAGCGGTTCTCGCGCTTCAGACTCTGCATTTCCTTGGCTTCGGCCTGTTTGCGCAGCGCGATGCCTTGGATGCGCTCGCGCAACCGCAGCCACGTGATGCCGGGATCCTCGGCGTCGGTCTTCGCCAGCAGGTTCTCTTCGTTGACGCCGAGGCCGCGCAAGCGCAGTCCGTCGCGCACGTCGAGCGAGCCCTCGTACGCCGTCATCAAGATCGGCTCGACGCCTTGCCAGTGCTCGCGCGCGAGCCGCAGGATCTCGAGGCCATCGCGCGGGCTGCCGCCGACCTTCTCGAAGTTGAGGTCGGTGACGACGATGTCGAACGTCTCGCCGGCCGCGATGCGCGCCTCGACTCCCGCGATGCTCGACGACGCCTGCGCGTCGACGAGGTTCTCGAGCGGCTTCGAGACGTTGTTCTCGAAGCCCTTGAGCACGCCGCCGGAGTCGTCGCAGAACAACACACGAATCGTCGCCACCGCATCACTCCGCGCCGTCACGGCGATGAGCCCGTGAGTCAGCGACTCAAGTCGTCGGGCAAGTCGAGAACGAACGCGACCTCACGCTTCGACCAATCGTGGATCGCCGCGGTCACGCTACCGCGGTAGTACTCACGCGCGAAGTAGCGGATCAGGAACAGGCCGAGACCCGTGCCGCCGCCACGCCCGGGCTCGAAGCACTGCGCAAGGATCGAACCGACCTCGTCCCGCAGCTCGGCGTCGTTGCACGGTTTCATGCCCGCGATGCGCGGCAGGCGCCAGCGCGGCGAACCGTCCGCCGCCTTCTCCTCGCGAACCTCGAGGTCGTTCACGAACGCGATCTTCACGCGTCCCTCGACCTTGTCCACGAGCGCGCGCAACGGGACGCTTCCCGAGCAGTTGCGCAGAGCGTTCTTCAGCAGCTCGTAGACGAAGAACTCGAGGATCCCGCGCTTGCCGGCGCTGAACCGCTGGCACTCCGCGTCGGCCTTCGCGAACTCCACCTCGAGCCCCAGTTCGGCGAAACGCGAGATCTGCGCGTTCACCATCGGATCGGACGATCCACGCGGGAGATCGGCGATCTCGACTTGCCCGACGCGCGCGCGGACTTCGCGCAGCAACGGCTCGATCGGGACCGGAGCGAGCCCGGTCGGCTTGACTCCGTCACCGTCGAGCGCGGCCTTGCGCGCGCGGGCGAACTCGTCGAGGAACTTGATGAACGCGAGGCGGGCCTTGTTCGATTCGAGGATGAAGCGCACGTTGCGCACCGCTTCCGGCGCGACGTCCTTGCGTGTGGCCAGCACGTCGATCGCTTCCTGTGCGTACGCGTCGTACGCCAGGATGTCGTTGCCGATCGTGTGCGTGAGGCCGGCGGTCAGCGCGATCCAGTTCTCCTTCTCGCGCTCCTCGAGTTCGGTCTTGGTCGCCTCACGGCGCGCGACTTCGTTCTCGTAGTGCGTACTCAGCGCGGCGACGAGCGACAGCGCCGCCAACACGAGCAACACCATCGCGAGTCGCTCGGTGAGCAAGCGCTGCAAGTCCTCGGGCAGCGCCTGCTCGATCACGTCGGCGCGATAGACCGCTTCGACGAACGCCTCGATCTCCGCCCGCACGTTCTCCTGCTGCGTCGTCGCGTTCTCGAGCGGATGCGCCAGGTCCGACAACACCAACGCCCGCACGTAGCGCGGAACCCACGCGGTGTAGAACGCGCGCGACTCGTCGGCGGTCGTGAGTTCGTTGACCGCGGTCGTGATGCGCTCGATCGACGTGCTGATGACCGCTCGCTGTTCCTCGAACTGCGTGCCGAGTCGCTCGCGGATCGCCGACGCCGTCTCGGCGTCGAGATCGGCGTGGATCGCGGCGCCGGCCTCGATCAACAGGCGCTGCCGTTCTTCGATCGCGTTCTCGGCGCGGCGGTACTCGATGTCGAACGGTGCCAGCGTGCGGACGGGTTGCGGCAAGCCCGCTTCACCGGACGTCCCGGCGAACAAGAACGTGTTCTGTCGCAGGATGATGTCCTGTTCGGCCCACGTGCTGATTTCGGTCCGCACGGCCTCGTAGACCGCATGGGCCGCCTCGGCGTCGACCGAGCGATCCTCGAGTCCCTGCCTCACCAAGTCCATCTGCCGCTTGATGCCGTCGCGGGCCAGATCGAGCTTCGCCGATTGATCCAGGCGCACGTGCGCGACCACCAGCGCGTACATGCCGATGACGCCGGCCAGGAACGCTACGAGGTACGTCGAGCGATACCGACGCCGCGGCACGCGCTCGACGTAGAGCGCGACGAGCACGTAGACGAGGAACAAGGCCGGATCGAGCGGCGAGTCGTCCGCGCCGGTGAAGACGAACAGAAGACCGATCAACGGCAAGTCGACCAGCGGCCACAGTCGGCGCCGCGTGCGCAACGCCCAGATCAGGCGGAACGACGCCAGCAGCGGCAGCAGGAACAGCTCGTGCGGATAGAGCGCGAACTCGGGCAAGCGCCCGCGAACGACGACCGAGACGGCGATCGGAATGCATAGCAGCAGGATCCCGAACAGGATCTGGCGCCGCAACGGACGCAGTTCGCTGGCGTCGTCCGTCGCGGTCGGCTGCGTCCCGTTCGGATCAGCGCGGCGTGCGCTTGGTTCCATCTGCATTCACGAACTCTCCGCGCCTCGCGAGAGTGACCGTCACTTCGCGCACCGCGCCGTCGCGCGAGTACGCGACGACCACGACGTCGCCGGGCCGGCGCAAGCCGAGCACGCGCAACACGTCCGATTGCGATCGCATCTTGTCGACGCCGATCGTGAGCAAGCGATCACCGACGCGCAACCCCGCGGCTTCCGCCGGCGATCCGGCCGTGATGCCGATCACGGGCACGCCATCGCTGGATTCGAGGCCGAACTCGGTTTGGACGCCCATGAACGCGGCACCCTGTTGCGGTGCCGTTCCGACCTCGTCGGCCGGAGCCGGGACGTCGAGTGCGAGGAGGCTTGCGGTCGGATCTTGGGTTGCGACGCCCACGGCGCCGAGCGCCACCAGTTGCGAGCCGAACGGCGAGGACTCGTCGAGCACGATGGCCTGCTCCGAGAGTCGCACGGTCGTCATCGCGCCCGAGAGATGCTCGACGAGGACGTCGAGCGGCAACTCGTCGAAGCGCAACGGAATGCCCGCCTGTTCGATGGCCGGCGCAAACGTCTGCAGGTACGGGACGCCACGCGCCGCGATGCGCGCGAGATCGAGGTAGAGCGCGAAGCACACGTCGGCTCCGCCAGCGCCGAACGTCGACTCGCCACTCTTGGCGAAGTCGCCCGCGGGCGGCGGCGTCTTCAGTTGGGCCAGCGTCGACTTCATGGTCGCCATGCTGTTCGCGATCACCAATCGATTGGCTTCCACGACGACGAGCGGAGAAAACGGCACGTCAGCGATGCGGATCGAGAACGCTTCGGGATGACCCTCGAGCGTGACCGGATTCGCCGTCGCTGCGCCACCCGACAGTTCCGGGAGCTTCGCGCGCAGGGCACCGAGGATTTCGGCCATGCCCGCTGCGTCGCGCAACGTGACGTCCAAGGTCCAGTCCGGGATCGGCACGATCGCGTGCTCGGGGAGGCTCGCACGGATCGTCAGCGTGTCGCCGAGAGCCGGCAACACCTCGGAGCGCACGTCCACGCCGAGCAAGTTGCTTGCTTGCGTGAGTGCATCGTCGACGCCCGATGACGCGTCCATCGCCGCCGCGTTGACGATGGCCTCCCAATCGACGCCGAGCGAAAGCGCGAGCATGCTGCCTTCGATCGGCGCGGAGCGCTGGAGGATGCCGGGCCGCGCGAACATGCGCGCCATGCCGCCCACCATCGACGACGATCCGACGAGCAAGCCGATGCTCTGGCGAACGCGGCCGCCTTCGAACGCGATCGACGCGCCGAAGCCGCGCGCGCCGGTTTGCTGCAGCATCGGCGCGACTTCGCCGAGCGACGCGTCGAACGCCGATGCGATCGGCAACCCGTGCGCAAGCATCGCGGGCACGTTCACGAACAGCTCCGCGACCGAGCCGTCGCGCACGATTTCGGCGCGGTGGTTCTTGAACGTGGCCTGACTCACGAGCGCATCTTGCTTCGGAGCTCGCGCCGCGTTCGCGATCTGTGCGACCCGCTCGGCGCGCGTCGACGCGATGAAAAGGTCGCCGGCGAAGCCGTGGAACAGCGACATCTTGCGGAACGCGGTCCCACTCGCGTCGACGGGGATCGGCACGACGCTCTCGATCACGTCGAGTCCGTCGATCTGCGCCGGTGTGCTGACGATGCCCGGCTCGAGTTCGAGGACGCGCGCGAACGACGCTTCGAACGCGGCGCGACCCGAGGTTTCGACCGTCACCACGAAGTCCGGGAACCACAGTGTTCCCGGTTCGATTTGGATCGGAGTCTTCGAGCGTTCCGTCGCGTCGAGCCAGCGCGGCGGGCCCTGTTCACCGACGAGACCACTGCCGAGCATCGCGAACGAGACGCGTCCACCGATGATGTCGGGGAAGCCGTAGCCGTGACTCAGCGTGGCGAAGCCTTGCGCGAGCCGCATCGGGAACGCCGCCCGCATGGGGCCGAGCGCCGGCGCGAGGAAGTCCTGGATCTCCTCGTCGTTCCACAGGCGCGCGAGATCGAGCCCTCGGCCTTCGACGAGCATGCGATCGACGTCGATGCTCGCGAACGCCAGCGTTTCGGCGGGGACGACGTGTTCGAGGCCGGACCGACCAGCGGCTTGGTCCTGTGCGGACGCCGCGCCGAACGAACACACGAACAGGACGGCGCCGTGGACGACGGCCGCGTGGACTCGATGCATCGAAGGAACTCCCGAGTGGACGACCGCGCTCGCGCGTCAGCGGCGCTTGCTACGGGCCGTCGGCTTCTTCGCCGCAGGCGCTTTCGACTTCTTCGGAGCCTTCGCCGCCTTCGCGGCCTTGGGCTTCGATTTCGCCTTCGCAGCGGCCGCGGGGAAGTAATTCGGGAACAAGTAACGCAGGCGGGCGACCGTTTGTTTCGGGATCAGCTCTTTTGCCGTGATGATCGCGAATCGAGTCGCCGTGCGCGCGCCGCTGGTGTCGTCGAGACGCGCGATGTCGTCGAGGGATGCGCGCAGCAATGCCTTGGCGTTCTCGGCGTTCTTCGTGAGGTTCGCGATGACCATCTGGATGTCGACGGCTTCTTCGGACTCGTGCCAGCAGTCGTAGTCCGTGACCATGCAGACGAGGCCGTACGAGATCTCCGCCTCGCGCGCGAGCTTCGACTCGGGCAGCGCGGACATGTTGATGAGGCCCGCGCCCCACGAGCGGTACAGGTGGCTCTCGGCGCGCGTCGAGAACATCGGGCCTTCCATGCAGACGAGCGTTTCGTCGCGATGCACGGTCAGGCCGAGGCCGCGCGCCTTCTCGTAAAGCAGGTTCGACATCGGCACGCTGAACGGATCGGCGAAGCCGACGTGGGCGACGCAACCGTCACCGAAGAACGTGTTCGGGCGCAGACGCGTGCGGTCGATGAGCTGCGAGGGCACCACGAAGTCGAGCGGCTTCAATTCCTGCTTGAGGCTGCCCACCGCCGAGAACGACACGATCTTCTCGACCCCGATCGATTTGAGTGCGGCGATGTTCGCGCGCGCGTTGACCTCGGTCGGCGTGATGCGGTGGCCGCGGCCATGACGCGGCAAGAACGCAACGCGATGGCCGCCGACTTCACCGACGACGATCGCGTCGGAAGGTTCGCCCCACGGGGTCTTCGGCTTCACTTCGGCGATGACCTTGAGGTCGTCGAGCGCGTAGAGGCCGCTGCCGCCGATGACACCGATCGACGCGCTGATTCGAGGCATAGGACGCTGCTCCGGTTCGGGTGCTGAGGTCGCTGGGACGATGGGGAGGGGAGAGCGTAGCGATCGCTCGGGCCGCTGGGCCCTACGCCCGCTCGGGCGTCGAGGCGAGCCGGGGGCCAACGGCCCCGGGCCCCATCGAACAGACGCCGAAGGCGCACCGCTTTGCTTTCGCTCGAGCCTGCAGGGCGAGCCTCACGAACGAGCGAAGCCCCCATCTTTGGAAACCCCCGCACCCATGAGTCGCGCGCGAGACTTGGCGCGAAGGGACGGGGACGGAGGCGCGTCTGTCCCCGATGTGTCCCCCGGTGACGCTCTGGTCCGGATCGTTCCACCGCTTCGCCCTTGCCTCCGTTGCCGCCGGGTCCCGTACCGCCGTCACCGTTCTCCAGAGTCCCGTTCACGTTCACGTCGCCCGGCGCGTTCGGCGTCCCTTCGGCATCGAACCGCACTCCAACCCTTCGACACGATCGCGCAAGTCCTTGGCCTGTCGTGGTGTAGCCCGAACGCGATTGCCGCCGGTGATCGCGTTCGCCTCGGTGCTCGGTCAGCGGGTCTCGCCCTCGGGTCTCCCTCGAGCGATCAACGCCCCTTTCTACGGGGTGATCGTGCCCAGGATCGTGGCGCGACTCGCTCCCGTTGCTCGTTCGAGGTTTCCTGGTCGGCCCAGGATCGTTTGGCGCGCGAGGATCGCGAAGGCGATGGCTTCCTTCGCTTGGCTCGGGATGCCGTGGTCGTCGGTCGTGTCGACTCTCACTCGCAGTGTCTCTCGCAGGCGGCGCATCAGCGTTGGATTGCGTGTGCCTCCTCCGCTCGCGATCACTCGATCCCATGGAACGGCTTCGCGTGGGAGGAATGCTGCCGCTCGCGCGATGGCCTGGACCGTGAACTCCATCGCCGTCGCGACCAAGTCGTCGAGGGTGTGACCACGTGCGAGAAGAGTTCGCGCTCGCGCTGAACCGTAGGCGTCGCGGTCCGCCGAACGCGGGGGCTGCTGGCGCTGGAACGGTTCGTCGAGCAACTCGGCGAGGACGCCCGGGAGGACTCGGCCTCGCGCCGCTCGCGCTCCGTCCTGGTCACAGCGTTCGACTCCCTTCGTCGCCTCGCGCACCAACGCGTCCATGAGCGCATTGGCCGGCCCGGTGTCGAACGCGAGGAGGTCGTCGAGTCGGCCCGTCACCGACGTGAGATTCGCGATGCCTCCGAGATTGAGGAGCACGCGGCGCTCACCCGGCCGCGCGAACACGAGGTGATCGACGAGTGGCACCAACGGCGCACCCTCGCCTCCGAGCGCCATGTCGCGCACTCGGAAGTCGGAGACGACCGGAAAACCCGTGCGCTCGGCGATGATCGCTGCTTGGCCGAGCTGCATCGTCGCGCCGCGTGACTTGGTGCCACGCGGGAGATGCACGATCGTTTGGCCGTGACTGCCGACGAAGTCGACCGCTGTGTTCGCTCGCGAGATCGCTTGCTCCGCCGCGGCGGCCAGCACGTCGCCGAGATCGAAGTCGAGTTGCGCGAGTTCCGCTGCGGTCGTTCGCGCGGCGGCGAGGATGCGATCACGCAATGCCGGAGCGTGTGGACTCTCGACGAACGCGAGCAGTTCGGTCGTGATGCCGGGCGGCGCGTCCTCGATGCGCACGACCGCGGCGTCGACTCCGTCCGCGGACGTCCCGGACATCAAGCCGACGACGACGTGAGTCCGGCGCGCGTGCAGTTCGAGCAGGCGTGCGACTCGATCGGATTCCACGGTGCCGTCCTGACTCGCGCCTCGGCGCGCTTACGGCAGCGTCAGCTCCATACCCTCGCGCAGGTCCTTGCCGTCCTTCAAGCCGTTCGCCTTCAGGACTTCCTGCCAGCGCTCGATGCTGCCGTAATGATCCCGGCAGATCGACAGGATCGTGTCGCCCTTCTTGACCTTGTACTTGTTGGTCGCGGTCGGCTTCGACGGCGTCGGATCGGGCTTCTTCGGGGCGACTTCGGGCTCGGACGGGGCGTCTTCCGGCTCGTCCTTCAGCAGCGACTTGATCGCTGCGTCGGGCAACAGAACCTTTTGCCCTTCCTTGAGTTTCGTCGGCTGGATGTCCTCGTTCAGCTTGAGGATCTCCGCGGCCATGCGGCGGTCGTCGTAGTACTGGACGGCGATCTTCTCGATCGAGTCGCCCTTCGTCACGACGTGGAACTTCGGTTGGCCCTTCTCGGGTTGCGTCGGCTCGACCTTCGGTGCGGTGGTCGGCTCGGTCTTCGGCTTCACCGGCGGAGTGTCGTCGGTGATGTCCACCGGGTGCGGCGCATCGCGCTCCTCTTGGCGCGTCGAACCCTCGATGCGGCGCGGAACCATGCCGCCGTTCGTGCCCGAGCGATCCGCGTCCTTCTCCTTCGCGTCGCCCATCAGCGCCGGCGCGCCGTCCTTCTTGCGACCGCCGTTCGCGGGGTCCTTGGTGCGCTCGGGCTTGCTCGCGACCGACGGCAGCACCGGGTCGTCCGGCTCGTTCGAGCTGGACACCGCGATGCCGAGGATCGCGAGGATGATCACGAGGATGCACCCGACGAGGATCTTCTCGATGCCGCCCACGTTCCCCACGAAGTCGACCTCCCGCGAATCGCGAAACGCGCTCGCAACGGAACTGGAGTTTGGATCGCCTGAACCGCCTGAACCGCCAGGAACAGGGCGCGCGCGGAGCGAAGCAAGGACGCACTCGCGCGCACCTCCGCCGCGAGCGCGGAGTGTCGTCACATCGACGTGCAACGTCAAGCACGCGGGATTTCGAAAAGCACAAAATCTAGGCGGTTTACGCGATCGGAACCGCGATCCGTCGTCGGCGATGGGTTTCTCGCGTCACGTCGATGGCGCTTGGAGTCGCGGCTTGCGGCCGATCCCGAACACGCGCCGCACGCGCTTGCCGAGCTTCTTCACGAACCAGAACTTCTTCCACGAGCGATAGCGGCGGCGCGCGTCGAGATCGTCGGGAGTCAGTCCGGCCGGCGCGAGTCGATGACGCCACTCGAGCACCGACTGTCGGTCGACCTCGACGAGCAGCGAGCGCAGCAATCTCCCGAACACACCGCGGTCGAAGCGACGACCGCTCTCGAAGTCGACCAACACGACGCGGTCGTCGGCCGTGACCAGGATGTTGCGCCGATTGCGCAGGTCGAGGTGTGAGACGCCGTGCCGGTGCAAGGTCTCGACCGCGTGCGCGAGCGAGCGCAGCACCGAGTCGATGCGCGTGCGCGGCCGCAGCTTGTTCTTCTTGCGTAGCGGTCCGCCTTCGACGAGTTCGAGCACGATCGTGTCATGACCGATGCGCTCGACCAGCCGCGGCACGACCCCGGACTCGGTCAGGTGTTCGAGCAAGCCGGCCTCGTGCCGCAGGACCCGGCGCCCGAACAGCGTCCGAAAGAGCGGATGCATCGCGCCTAAGTCCTTGGCGATGTATCGCTTGCCGTCACGCGTGACTTCCATCACACGCGCCTTGTAGACGGCCCCGTGCCGCAGCGTGGCGCCGACGATGAAGCCGCGCGCTCGCAACGGGTCGGGTTTCGGGCTGGCTCCTGTGCGCGTCATGCGAGCGCGGGATGATAGCGGCGCCCGCCCGGCGACTCGTTGCGTCCTCCGTCGCCTTGACGCTGTTTCGGGCGCGCTCTACCGTCACGCGCTTTGCAAACGCGCGGATCCGCCATGCGCCTCAACCTCGCCTCCACTTCGTTGCGCGCGCTTGCCGCGGTCGTCCTCGCCACCGCCACCGGCTGTTCATCGCTACCGGGTTCGGTCGCCGACGCCGAGAACCTCGCACTGTCGCTGACGGACTACCGCACCGACAAGACGCTCGCGTTGGTGAACGACACCAATCCCGACTTCCAGGACCTCTACTCGCAGCCGCGCAAGGACGCGTCCATCAAGCTCGCGCCGATGGACATGATGGTCTCGCTGGTCGAGTTCGCCGACGCGCACCGCTTCTTCGACTACGCGCAGGAACTCGCGCCGGGTGAAGCCCCCGATCGCGCCAACGCGATCGGCGCGATCACGCTGACGGCCGACGCGCGCAACTACCTCTTCCTGCTGCAGTACGGCGAAGGCCGCATCGATCGCGACAAGGTCCAGGCGTTCACCGACGTGCAGAAGAAGATCGCCGAGGAATACAACCACGTCTCGTCGTTGCAGTTCATCTCGACGTCGAACACGGACGGCAACTACTTCGACAACGAGAAGAAGCGCATCGAGCAGCAGAATCAGAACCGCAAGAAGGGCAAGGCGAACGAATGAGCGGCCGCGTCGCCGCCATCATTCCCGCCCGCCTCGGCTCGACCCGCCTTCCGAACAAGCCTCTCCTGCGCGAGACCGGTCGGTCGTTGATCCAGCACGTCGTCGAACGCGTGCGCCGGACCTCTCGACTCGACCCGATCCTCGTCGCGACCGACGACCGCTCGATCCTCGCCGAGGTCGAGTCGTTCGGCGGCCGCGCGGTGATGACCTCGATCGAACATCAGAGCGGCACCGATCGCGTCGCCGAGGTCGCGCGTGAACTCGACGTCGACGCCGTGATCAACGTCCAGGGCGACGAGCCGGAGATCGATCCGCACGAGCTCGATCGTCTTGCCGAAGCCGTGCTCGAGCCCGGCGCCGAGATCGTCACGCTGGCCGCGCCGATCCACGACGAGGCGACCTACCTGAACCAGAACGCGGTGAAGGTCGTCGTCGGCGAACGCGGCCGCGCGCTGTACTTCTCGCGCCGCGCGATCCCGTGGACCGCGGACCCGGTCGCGGCGCTCCAGGCCGGCCTCGTGCGCAAGCACGTCGGCGTCTATGCCTATTCGAAATCGACGCTGCTACGCTTCACGCGGCTCGCGCCGGTCGAACTCGAACGCAGCGAACGACTCGAACAACTGCGCGCTCTGCATCACGGCATCACGATCCGCGTGCTCGACACCCCCACCGATTCGGCCGGCATCGACACGCCGGACGACTACGCGAAGTTCGTGAAGCGCTGGATGAGCGGCGCCAAGGAGACACGATGACGAAGCACATCTTCATCACGGGCGGCGTGGTGTCCTCGCTCGGCAAGGGCCTGACGACCGCGAGCATCGGTCTCCTGCTCGAGAGTCGCGGTCTGCGCATCCGCATCCAGAAGCTCGATCCGTACCTGAACGTCGATCCGGGCACGATGAACCCGTTCCAGCACGGCGAGGTCTACGTGCTCGACGACGGCACCGAGACCGACCTCGACCTCGGCCACTACGAGCGCTTCACCAACGCGCCGATGTCGCGCGCGTCGAACATCACGTCGGGCCGCATCTACTCCGAAGTCATCCGCAAGGAGCGCGCGGGCGAGTACCTCGGCGAGACGGTGCAAGTCATCCCGCACATCACCGACGCGATCAAGCAGGGCATCCACGCGCTGGCGGGCCCGGACGTCGACGTGGTGCTGACGGAGATCGGCGGCACGGTCGGCGACATCGAGAGCTTGCCGTTCGTCGAAGCGATCCGGCAATTCCGACTCGACGTCGGCCCCGAGAACGTCCTCTACATCCACATGACGCTGCTGCCGTACCTGCGCGCGAACGGCGAGATGAAGACGAAGCCGACGCAACAGTCGGTCGGCAAGCTGCGCGAGATCGGCATCCAGCCCGACATCCTGATCTGCCGCTGCGAACAACCGATCACCGACGACCTGAAGAAGAAGATCTCGCTGTTTTGCAACGTCGAGACCAAAGCCGTCATCGAGGAGAAGGACGTCGACTTCTCGATCTACGAAGTCCCGCTCGTGCTGCGCGCACAAGGCCTCGACAAGCTCATCGCGCAGCGCCTGCACCTCGCTCCCAAAGACTGCCCGATCCCGGATTGGGAGCGCGTCGTCGAAACGATCAAGGATCCGGTCACCGAGATCGAGATCGCCGTCGTCGGCAAATACATCGAGCTGCAAGACTCCTACAAGTCGATCTACGAGTCGATCTCGCACGCCGGCATCGCGAATCGCGCACGGGTGAAGATCCGTCGCGTCAACGCCGAGCAAGTCGAGAAGGGCGGGCCGGAGGCGACGCTCGCCGGCGTCCACGGCATCCTCGTGCCGGGCGGATTCGGAGCGCGCGGCGTCGAAGGCAAGATCAACGCGTCGCAGTGGGCCCGCGAGCAGCGCATCCCGTACTTCGGCATCTGCTACGGCATGCAGATGGCCGTGATCGACGTCGCCCGTCACGTCGCCGGACTCACCGACGCCGACACCACCGAGAACAACGAGCGCACTCCGCATCCGGTCATCTGCTTGCTCGACTCACAACAGCAGGTCGTCGACAAGGGCGGCACGATGCGACTCGGCGCACAGCCGTGCCGGTTGCTCGGTGGCCACGCCCTCGCCGCGTACGGGCAAGGCGTCGTCAGCGAACGCCACCGCCACCGTTACGAGTTCAACCCGGCGTATCGCGAGATCCTCGCGAAGGCCGGCCTCGTCGTCACCGGAGTCCATGACGGCCACGACCTCGCGGAGATCGTCGAGATCCCCGACCATCCGTGGTTCGTCGCGGTCCAGTACCACCCCGAGTTCAAGTCGAAGCCGACGAAGGCGCATCCGCTGTTCGCCGGCTTCATCCGCGCTGCGCTCGCTCACGCCCGCGAAGCGACGACCACCGTGGCGGCGCGCTGACATGACCGAGTCCGAGCAGGATCCCGGCAATCCCACGTTCAAGACGCTCGTGTCGGAGCTCGCGCAAGCCGCGGCCGCATGCCTCGGTGAAGTCCCGCATCCGGCGTCGGGTGAAGTCCTCGTCGATTTGCCGCGCGCGCTGCGCCTGCTTCAGTTGCTCGTCGTCGTGCACGAGAAGACGAAGGGCAACCTCGACGAAGAGGAACAGAAGTTCCTGTTCACCGCGATGAAGTCGCTGCACGAGCGCTTCCTCGAAGTGCGCGGAACGTGAACCGATGCTGAAGACGCGACTGACGCTCGCCGGGCTGCTCGGCGCGTGTTTGGCGTTGCTGTTCGTCGGTTCGATCGCGCTGCTCGGCGCTGCGCCGATGATCGCGCCGCCGATCGGAGCAACGGCGTTCTTGTGCGCATCGGCGCCGATCGCTCCGGCGTCGAGCCCGAAGAACGTGCTCTACGGCCACGCGATCGGGCTGGTGTGCGGCTTCGTCGCCGCGTACCTGTTCGGCGCCTGGGAGATGGGTGCGGCCCTCGCCGGCTCGATGTGCGCGTCGCACGTGTTCGCGTCCGCGCTGGCTCTCGCGCTGACGACGGGCCTGATGTTGAAGCTGCGCTGCCACCACCCGCCGGCCGGCGCGACGACGTTGGTCGTGGCGCTCGGAGTCATCCGAACGCCGATGTCGATGCTGCACCTCGAACTCGGCGCCGCGTTGGTCGTCGTGTTCGCCGCGCTGTGGCACCGCGTGCGCGGCGTGCACTACCCGGCGTGGAAGCCGTTGTTCCAGCCGAAGGTGTGACGCGTCAGCGCGGCTGCAGCGTGCGCTCGAGTTCGTGAGCGAGCGGGTCGCCGATCTCCTTCATCATCGCGACGAGCCACTGCGTCGTCGTCGGATCCGCGCAGCGCGCTCCGCGAGCGACGATCGTGCGCATCAGGCGATCCCGGTCGTCTTGCTTCAGCCGGCGATTCGAGCCGAGCGCGCCGATCATCGTCGCGAGGGCTTTGCCGCGGGCGTCCGAGTCGTCGATCGCCGCGAGCGTGTCGGCGTAGCGCTCGACTTCATCCGCTTCGCCATACGTCGCCGAGAAGCGCGCGATCGCCGTGCCGAGCTCGCGAGCGGTCGTCGCATCGCGCGTCGCGCGCTCGACGAGGGCCGAGCGCGCCTCGTCACCGAGTTGTGCGTAGCCGTCGACCAACAGATCCTGCGTCCCCGCCGCCGCGGGATCCGCTCTCCAGCGAGACGCCAGCGTCACGATGTCGTCGATCGTCGTCGAGCCCGCGTAGTACTCGATGCTGGACGCCGCCGCCTTCACGACGTCGACGCGATCCGACCACAGACCCCGCTTCACGAACTCCGCGTACTGACCCGCCGCATCGTTGTGCGCCATCAACGTGAAGAACACCTCGGCACCCGACGCCGCCCCGCGGCCGGCGAGGATCTCCGCGACCACCGACCCGCTCGCGTGAGCGATGCGCTCGTCCGTCTCCCGCCACAGCGCGGAGCGCAAGCTGCGGAGGTGGCGTGGATCCCGCATCCGCGGATCCGTCACGAGCGCGATCAGGAATTCCCGGCCGCGCGGGTCGTCGGTTTCTCCAAGGCGGCTGATGCAGCCATCGACTTCGCCCCACGGTGGGCTGCTCATCTCGAGCAGTGCGTTCAGCCGATCGCACCGCGCAGGGACGTCGACGACCGGAACGAACCGTCTTGGCTTGGTGGCGTTCCCGAGTTCAGCAGTGACTTCGACAGCGACGCGGTTTTCGCCGTCACCCCCCTCTTTCGATAAGTCTGTTCGAATTCGAACTTCCTTGTTTCGAACCCCGTTCACGCGCGCTGGTGACGCCGCCCCGTCGTCTTGTTCCAGTGTGTCGGAGCCCACGTTGACGATCAGCAGGATCAACGCCACGAGCAGCGAGCTGAACAGAGTCGTTTGATTGAACCGCCGCTTCAGAGCGCGTGACGGCACGGCGAAAGGGCTCCACATACGAGGCTCCTGAAGTAGCCGGACGCGTGCGTGGACTTCATTCGCAGTCCTCTCCGTATCGTGCCTGCCATTGGGCAAGTGTTCCGCTCCAAACCAAATCGCCTTCCGCATCGTAGATGGCCACTTCGTCTACCCGATCCCCACCCTCGATGCAGTCACCGACTCCCAACTTGATTTGATCAATGGAGCCGTCGGCGTCGTTGATGACCGTATCGCGACTACCATCCGCCTGCGGACTACCTTTCGGATGGTAATCCGTATAGACAACATCGACCCCAGGGCCTGGATGGATCTCATCGGGGCCATCTTCGCCGACACACGTGTCGTCTCCTCCGTCGCCGTAGATCGTGTCGCCACCGCTGCCGCCGGTGAGTTCGTCGTCGCCGTCACCCCCGGACATCGTGTCGTTTCCGTTGAGGCCATGGATCCCATTGTTGTCGTTCGCGTCGCCGGTGTACGTATCGGACCCACTCGTCGCCCCAGGGCCAGGACTCCAAGAGTCCGCGAGAGCGATGCCGACCGAAACGACACCGAGGACCGCCAAGTAGATCGACTTCATCCCACATCTCCTCATGCTGTAGTCAAACGATGCCTAGCCACGTTCGAAGATCTTCCCGCAGCCCGAAGCAGCGACTCGCGATCGGTGACCGGGTCTCCGCCTCTTCTTTTGGTCGCGAGTGAACTTGGAACGTGGTCCGGTTCCCCAGAACCGGATGGCCTCTTCCTTACTTGGACGGAAGCTACCCCCCCCCCCCATCGGCGCACTTCAAGGGACTCTCGAAGAAAAACTCGGGCGTGCGCCTGGTCATGCTTCCTCCTGGAGCTTCCCATCCATGACCTCCGGCGACGCCGCTCGCCGACACCCATTCCGAGGAGCCACTGCTCTCCGTTCGTAGGTGGCCCTGGGTGTTGGTTCGTTCCGATCACCGATGTCGATGGTGCACCTCGAACTCGGCGCCGCACTCGTCGTCGTGTTCGCCGCGCTGTGGCACCGCGTGCGCGGCGTGCACTACCCGGCGTGGAAGCCGTTGTTCCAGCCGAAGGTGTGACGCGTCAGCGCGGCTGCAGCGTGCGCTCGAGTTCGTGAGCGAGCGGGTCGCCGATCTCCTTCATCATCGCGACGAGCCACTGCGTCGTCGTCGGATCCGCGCAGCGCGCTCCGCGAGCGACGATCGTGCGCATCAGGCGATCCCGGTCGTCTTGCTTCAGCCGGCGATTCGAGCCGAGCGCGCCGATCATCGTCGCGAGGGCTTTGCCGCGGGCGTCGAGTCGTCGATCGCCGCGAGCGTGTCGGCGTAGCGCTCGACTTCATCCGCTTCGCCATACGTCGCCGAGAAGCGCGCGATCGCCGTGCCGAGCTCGCGAGCGGTCGTCGCATCGCGCGTCGCGCGCTCGACGAGGCCGAGCGCGCCTCGTCACCGAGTTGTGCGTAGCCGTCGACCAACAGATCCTTCGTCCCCGCCGCCGCGGGATCCGCTCTCCAGCGAGACGCCAGCGTCACGATGTCGTCGATCGTCGTCGAGCCCGCGTAGTACTCGATGCTCGACGCCGCCGCCTTCACGACGTCGACGCGATCCGACCACAGACCCCGCTTCACGAACTCCGCGTACTGACCCGCCGCATCGTTGTGCGCCATCAACGTGAAGAACACTTCGGCACCCGACGCCGCCCCGCGACCGGCGAGGATCTCTGCAACCACCGACCCGCTCGCGTGAGCGATGCGCTCATCCGTCTCCCGCCACAGCGCGGAGCGCAAGCTGCGGAGGTGGCGTGGATCCCGCATCCGCGGATCCGTCACGAGCGCGATCAGGAACTCCCGGCCGCGCGGGTCGTCGGTCGCACCCAGTGAGCTGATGCAACCTCCGACTTCGCCCAGCGGCGGTTTCTTCATGTCGAGCAACGCATTCAGTCGATCGCAGCGCGCAGGGACGTCGACGACCGGAACGAACCGTTTTGGATTGGTGGCTGTTGCGTCATCGGTGGGTCGCTCGACAACGGCTCGAAGTTCGGCAACGTCCGTGTCGACGCAGTCCTTCTGTCGAGCTCGATCGTCTTTGGCTGAACCCTCCGATGCCCGAGAGACAGTTGGCTCGCCGACGTCCTGTTCCGTCGCATCCGAAGCCAACTTGAAGACCAGAATGGCCGACGCGATGACGAGTGACAGAGGCAGAGTTCCGCGCATTCCTCGACCCTTCATGACGATCGAACCCATTCGGCGCGTGGTTCACGCCGATCGCTTTGAGCTTGAAGGCCGGCTCGACTTGCTCGTTCTCGTCGATCCCGAGTTCAGTCAGACCGAGAACGGTATCACCATCTCCATCGAAGCGACTCGGTCTGGACACTCACGCCCCCAACTCGCGGGAACTCGTCCCGCAGCTCCGGAGTTCGCGGCGCGTCGGTCCCGGAGCCACGTCATGCAACGCCACACCTTTGATGCGGGCTTCGGATCCCTTCACGTCGTCGAGTCGCGGTACGACGCACACTCGAGCCAGGACGAGCACGTCCACGCGCACGACTCCGTCGCCCTCGTCGTGTCGGGTCGCGTGCTCGAGCGAGTCGGCGGGCACGAACGCTCGCTCGGACCGGGTTCGGTGCTGATCAAGCCGCGCGGGACGCCACACACTGATCTCTATCTCGACGCCACGACGCGCGTCCTCGCCGTTCGCGCCGACGGTGCTTCGCGTCGCACGCGCGGTGAGCTCGCGGCGATCGCCCACTCGTACCGCGTCGTTCGTGCGGACGCCGTCACGCGCGCGTGGGTCGCATGGCGTACGTCCGTGTTCGACGGAGCGCCATCCGCTCGCGTCGCGCGCGATCTACGCCGATTGCTCGCGAACCTCTCGACGATCGCAGACACGATGACGACGCCTTCGTGGCTCGACTCGATCGCGCGGCGCATCGAACGGGAGCACGAGCTCACGACGCGGCAGATCGCATTGGACCTCGGCATGCATCCGGTGGCGCTCGCCCGCGCGTTCTCGCGCCGGTTCGGGATCGCGCCGATGGCGTACGCCCGACGCATTCGCATCGAACGCGCGATCGCCGCCGTCGGTGCCGGAGCCCGCTCCGTCGACGCCGCCTGCGCCTCGGGCTTCGCCGACCAACCGCACTTCACGCGAGCGTTCCGCGCCGCCTTCGGCACAACGCCTGCCGCGTACTTGGCCGCGATCGCCGACTGACCACGGGAGAGATGGGGACAGAGCAGATGAGGGGACTGTCCCCGAGTCGTGCGGGTGAGATGGGGACAGAGCACATGAGGGGACTGTCCCCGAGTCGCCCCCAAGTCGCCCGCGCTTGTGGCGGCACGATCGGTTGCTGGCGTTCAAGACGACGGAGCGACGACTCCTACCGTCGAGATTCGCCGCTTCGGAGAACGCCATGCTCGCGCTCGCACTGCTCGTCACCGCCGCCCCGCTGTTCGCGGATCCACCCGTCTCACGCACAGCCCTCGACGATGCGCGTGCTCGATGGACCGAAGCGATGGAGCTCGTCCACGTCCCAGGCATGGCCGTCGTCGGCGTCAAAGACGGCGCCGTCGCGTTCGTCGAGTGCCTCGGTGAGCGTCGAGTTCGAGATGCCTCCCCCGTCGACGCGGACACGCGCTTCTACATCGCGTCGGTGACGAAGACGTTCATCGCGACGACGGCGAAGATCCTCGAGGAGGAGCGCAAGCTCGCGTTGAACGACCCGGTCGCGAAGTGGCTGCCGAAGTTCTCGCTGACGGGACACGACGTCGCGAAGTCACCGACGATCGAGGACCTGCTCGCTCACCGCCCTGGACTCGAGTCGACCCCGATCGTGTTCCGCGACGCGTACACGGGACAGATCGACGACGACGTCTACTTCCGTTTGCTCGGCGACGTGGAACCGACCGGCGTGACGACGTACTCGAACGTCCACTTCACCCTGGCGGGGCGCGTGCTCGAAGTCGTCGACGGCGCGCGCTGGCAAGACGTCGTCGCGAAGCGCGTGTTCGAGCCGCTCGGGATGACGCGTTCGACGGGCTACGCGTCGGTGCTGTGGGGAGACGACGACTCGGCGGAGCCGCACGTCGGCATCGCGACCGGGGCGATCGCGGTCCCGCACAAATCCGATCGCACGATGCACGCGGCGGGCGGTCTCGGCACGACGCCGAACGACGCCGCGCGCTGGCTGTCGTTCCAACTCGGCGACGGCCGCGTGAACGGCAAGGTCGTCCTGTCGCCGGAAGGACTCGCCGATCTGCGGACGCGCCGATCCACCGTCGAGCGCGACACGATCCTGCCGTGGTTCTCGATCGACGGCTTCGCACTCGGCTGGCAGACATGCACGTATCGCGATCGGCCCGCGTTCGGGCATGGCGGCGGCTACACGGGCGCGACGAGCTTCTTCTTGTTCGTACCGGAGAATCGCGTCGGCGTCGCTGTGCTGCTGAACCGCGACTCGACGAGCTGCATGGCGCTCGCGCTGACCGACGCGATGGATCTGCTGCTCGGGCTCGAGCCCGGCCCGATGCTGATGGAGCGCGTCCGTGACACCGCGCGCAACGCGGACTGGCCCGACGTCAGCGGCCCGTCGACGAACCCGGCGCTTCACGACGGCGCGCTGTCCCTCGCTGCCGATCGCTACGTCGGGCACTACACCGACGAAACGTGGGGTGACGTGGAAGTGACGCTCGAGAACGGTGCACTGCGTGTCCGCCTCGGCGACTTCGACTGCGAGCTGCACACGACCGGAGTCGACACGTTCGAAGCACGCATCGGCACGGTCCGCCGATTCCCGGGACAGTTCTACGTGGACGACGGCGTCGTCGAGGACATCGGGCTCGCGGCGCAGAGTGAGCGCGAGATCCTGTTCGAACGCGTCGAGTGACGCGAGCTCGCAGCGCTGATCACAGCTCCGCGCCGCGCGCCGCTTCCGCGCTGAGCAAGGCGTCGGCGCGCGAACGATCCTCGGGCCTCACGCGTGCTCGGTACGTCCGTCGGTCTCCGCCCCCGTGGATCTCGTCGACGACGCACTCGATGCCCTTCGAGCGCAACAACCTGACGACGGCTTGGATCTCCGTCGATGAGACGGACGCGCGAACGATGACCATGTGGACACCCCCCTGTCGATTCCGGCGACCAGAGTACGGGGGAGGGACGGTTGTGTGAGGGGGTTCTCCTCGTCGAGCGCGGGTCTTGGCGGGGTGGTCGCACCGGGCCGAGCCCACCACCACTCGGCTCACGTCGTCCCGCGTCGCCGGAACGATGCGGCGAGTGCCACGAGCAACGTGGTACCGAGCACGAGCATCACGACGACCGTCGTCCAATTTCGCTCCGCCATCGTCCGCTGCGCGAATGCTCCGACGAAACACAGGATCGCGAGCGCGGCGATCATCACTCGCGCGAAGTTCCGCCTGCGGTTCTGTCCGTGAGCGATGCCCGCATCGAGAGCGGCCTGGTCCGCCGCATCGACTACGTTCGCCGCGGTCGGTGGCGCAGGAGCTCGGCTCGGTCGATCGCGTGCCTGCGCGATCGCGGCCTTCGCCGCGTCGACGAACTCATTCGGTACGTGGAACTCGATCGATCCCGTGCGGTGCGGGCCGAGCACGCCCGATTGCGAGTACGGGATCTGCGCGGCGACGAGGATCGCCAAGAGTTCGTCGGCCTCGCTCTGCGTCGTAAACGTGCCGATCTTCGTCCAGCGTGTCTCGGTCATCGACTCGGTCCTCGCTCGTTGCATCGTGCTGCGCTCGACGACTTCCGTCAGGCCTTCTTCCCCAACACCTCCGCGCGCAATTGCGCGGCTTGGTCCGAATACCACAGGTCCTGGAACGCGTCGCGACTCTCCTCGCCGTGAGCATCCACGCGATCCGCGTATGGCGCACGCATTTCGCGCTTCACTTGCGCGAACGCGGCCGTCGGCGCTCTCGTGAGCTTCGTCGCGCGTTCGACCGCGACGTCGAGCAGGCGCTCGGCGGGAACGAGTTCGTCGAGCAGGCCGAGCGCCAGCGCCTCGTGCGGAGTCATGAGGTCGCCTTCGAGGATGGCCTTGCGGAACTGCGCTGGCGCGAGTTGAGCGCGCGGGATCTCGAGCGCGGCCGACGGGAACGAGACGCCGATGCGCGCTTCGTTGACGCCGACGCGGTACTCGCCTTGCGCCGCGACGCGCAGGTCGGCGGCTCCGGCAAGGATGCAGCCGCCGGCGATCGCGTTGCCGCTCACGGCGGCGACGACCGGGCGTGGCATCAGGAACACGCGCATCATCACGCGCTCGAACACTTCGAGGAAGCGCGTCATCTCGGCGGGCTCGGCGGCGTTCAGCGTCGCGAGGTCGAGCCCCGCGCAGAAGTGCCGGCCGTCGCCCGTGAGGACGAGCGCCTTCGGCGCGCGCTGCTCCACGTCGTTCAACGCCTGGTCGAGCGCATGGATGAACGCCGGGTTCATGGCGTTCGCCTTGCCCTCGTTCATGCGCAGGATCGTGATCGGACCGCGGGATTCGAGCTGCATGACGCACCCTCCGAGTCGTGACGGACGCGCGAATTCGTGCGCGTCGTCAATGGGGAGAAGCCGAGTCCGCCGCCGGTTGCGCAGAAGCCGCCGTCTCCACCGATGCCTCGGCCGGCGCCGTCGCTTGCACCGGCGTCTCACCCTCGAGGAACTCACGCCAGCGGCGGATCGCGAGGATCTGCCAGGCCGGCATCTGATCCGGCGCCGTGTACTGCGCGTAGCCGAAGTCTTCGCCGAAGCGCAGCCGCAGCGCTCGCGCCGCGGCCGAACGCACGCGCGCGTTCTCGCCCGACAGACGTTGTTCGAGCTGACGCGTCGACGGCGAGAACACGTCGTCGTCGAGCACGTCGAACGTCGCCAATCCGGTCACGAAGTCGACGAGCTCGGCCGGGCTCGCCGCGAGGTTCACACCGATGAAGATCACGTTGACCGTGAACCCGACGTCGAACAGCCCGCGATCCGTGAGGTGCGCGAGGTCGAAGCTCGCGTCGCGCCAGCCCGGATCGCCGAACAACGGGTGCTGGATGTCCAGCAGTCGATGTCCCTCGGTGCGGAACACCTCATGGACGTACAGCGGACCGATGCCGAGCTCGGTGCGCTCTTCCTGCCACAGGTCGAGGACGCCGTCCTTCAACCCGAACCACGCGATGCCGCGATACCCGCCGAGCCCCACTTGCAGCGCCTTGGTCGCCCGGATGTTCGCTTCGAAGCCCTCGGACACGCCCATCGACGCGTCGACGACCTGCGTGAGGTCGAGGCCGCGATCCTTGACGTAAGCGCAACCGGGCGCGAAGACGAGCGCGGCAGCGAGAGCGACGAGGCGTGCGTTCAAACGGGGCTCACCGGTATGCGTCGATGCCCGTGACGGCCGCGCCGAGCACGAGCGTGTGGATCTCGTAGGTGCCTTCGTACGTATGGACCGACTCGAGGTTGGCCGCGTGACGCATCGCCGTGTATTCGTCGAGGATGCCGTTCGCGCCGAGGATCTCGCGACAGGTGCGCGCCGCGTCGAGCGCGATCTTGACGTTGTTGCGCTTCGCCAGCGACACCTGCTGCGGCGTCATCTTGCCGTCGTCCTTGAGCTTGCCGAGCCGCCAGACCACCAGTTGCGCCTTCGTGATCTCGGTGACCATGTCGGCGAACTTGCGCTGGTTCAACTGGAAGCTCGCGATCGGTTTGCCGAATTGGATGCGCGACTTGGCGTAGTTGACGGCTTCGTCGAACACGCCTTGCGCGGCTCCGACCGCGCCCCACGCGATGCCGTAGCGGGCTTGCGTCAGGCACGACAGCGGACCCTTCAGGCCCTTCACGTTCGGCAGTCGGTTCTCCTCGGGGACCTCGACGTGGTCCATCACCAGTTCCGAGGTCACCGAAGCGCGCAGCGAGAGCTTGCCCTTCATCTCTGGGGCCGAGAACCCCTTCATGCCCTTTTCGAGCAGGAAGCCTTGGATGCCATCCTCGGTCTGCGCCCAGACCACGGCGACGTCGGCCAGGGTGCCGTTCGTGATCCACATCTTGTTGCCGTGGACGACCCAGCCCGCGCCCTTGCGCGTCGCCCGCGTCGTCATCCCGGCCGGATCCGAGCCGTGATCGGGTTCGGTCAAGCCGAAGCAGCCGATCGCCGAGCCCTTCGCGAGCTGCGGCAACCACTTGCGCTTCTGCGCTTCCGTCCCGAACTTGAAGATCGGGTACATGACCAGCGCGCCCTGGACCGACGCGAACGAGCGCACGCCCGAATCGCCTCGCTCGAGCTCCTGCATGATCAGGCCGTACGAGATGTTGTCGAGCCCGGCGCAGCCGTACTCCTCGGGCAGGTTCGCGCCGAACACGTTGATCTCACCCATCTTCGGAGTGAGGTCGTGCGGGAAGGTCCCGGCGCGCGCATGCTCGGCGATGATCGGGCAGACCTGTTCCGAGACGAAGTCGCGCACGGTGTCGCGCACCAGGCGCTGCTCTTCGGTCAGCAGATCATCGATGGCGTAGAAATCGACGCCGCGGTACTCGGACGACATGAGGGACCTCCTGGGAAGCCCGGAAGTCTAGCCCGGAGGATCGGAAGCGTCGATGCGGCGTTTTGGCCCCGGGAAGCGGAGTCGGCGGCAGGTCCGCGATCACCTTCGTCGGGCCGATCGTGGCCGGCAGCGGCACGAGGACGTCGGGTGACGCCAGCAACGAGCAACCGTCCTGCATTTGGACGGTCAGCGACTGAATGCCCGCGGACAACGGGGACAGTCCCCTCATCTGCTCTGTCCCCTATCCTCGGTGCTCGATGTCGACGTCTCGCTGCTCCGTCTGTGGTAATCCCGCGCCGTCCGCAACGTGCCTGCGTTGTGGGTCGGCCCTCGATCGCTGCGACTTGCTCGCGCCTGCGCGGCGCGGCGCGATCGGCGAGTTCTTCGCGGGCATCGGACTCGCGTTGCGTGGGACGAAGCTCGTGCTGTCGTCGCCCGCGCTGTTCGCGCTCGCGATCGTTCCGCTGGCGCTGAACGCGATCGTGTTCGTCGGACTCGTCTGGCTCGTGCTGGCGAACCGCCATCTGCTCGAACCCGCGTTCGAGGGTCCGTGGTGGACCGGCTTCGATTGGTTGCGCAGCGTCGCGGCCGTCGCGATCCAGTGGTTCGGTGTGCTGTTCGGGCTCGCCCTCGCCGCGTTGTCCACTTGGGTCATCTATCCGATCGTCGCGGCGCCATTCCTCGAGCTGTTGTCCGAAGGCGTCGAGTCGCTCGTCGTCGGCCAGAAGGACCAGCGCAAGTTCTCGCTGTCGTACGTCGTGCGCTTCTGGATCCTGCCGATCGTCCAAGCCGCCGTGCTCGCGCTGTTCACCGCGGTGCTCGGTTTCGTGTTCGTCGTGTCGTCGTTCTCAGCAGTGCTCGCGCCGCTGGCGTTCGTCGGCACACTGTGGCTGCTCGCCGTGACCCTGTGCGACATGGTGATCGCGCGCAAGAGCTTCCCGGCCGGCGAACGATTCGCGTTCGTGCGCGCCGGATTGCCGACGTGGCTCGGACTCGCGTTGCCGTTCGTGTTCGCGCCGTTCCTGCTCGCGTTCGCGGTGGCCGGCGCAACGCTCGTCGAGTTGCGGCAGCGGACGCTCGTGGACCAGTGACGGTTCGTCGTCGTCGCTTCAAGCCGTCGTCGAAGAAACCTCGCAAGCCACCCGAACCTCCCCCCTCGTTCGCGCGTCGAAGCCGTGCCCGGAACGAGCGTGGTCGACAGCGGCCTGTTACAGTCGCGGCGGTCTCGTCCGCCCCTTCCCGCGTATCCGGCGGTTCGCATGGGTCGATTCCTCTTCCCCATCCTCGCGCTGTGCGCACTGTTCGTCGGCGTTCGCGTGCTTTCCAGCACGCTCGGGCGTCCCGCGATCACGGAGCGCTTCACGTTCACCGAACCCACCGCGACGCTCGACGTCGACGCTCTCCGGAGTCGCACGAAGAACCCCGTGTTGCGGCTCGCGACGCCGGAAGAACTGCAGCGCCTCCGCACGACGCCGGTGTTGAAGCTCGTCGAGATGGTCGCCGACGGGAACGATCACGAGCGCCGGCTCGGTGCCGCGACACTCGGAGTCTCGGGGCACGTCGATGGCATCAAGCCGCTGATCGACGCGTTCCAGCGCGAGAAAGAGGCGCACGTGCTGGCCGTCCTCGCGCGTTCGCTGGCCGAAACCGGACGCAACGAAGCCATCGAAGCGTTGATCGCCGCGATCCGCGAGCAGAAGGGCGTCTCGGCCTACGAGGCGTATCGCGCGTTGAAAGAGACGTATCGCGTCAGCCTCTCGCTCGACGCGAACGCGTGGCAGCGCTGGCTCGACGCCACGCGCGCGTTCCGCGAGTAACCGACGAAACGAACGAGGAGGGGTGCGGGCTGGTCGCGGACCAGCACCGGCCATCGCGTCTCGCGCGATTTCCATTTTCAGTGTGACGCGTTGGGATGGCCGCGGATGCCTCGTAGGGGCGCGCTCGATGTGGCGCTTCCCGCTTCGATCGAAGGAGACTCGACATGGCGCGGACCCCGTTGATGCGATCGTTGATCTCCCTCGCGCGCGACGTGCGCGCCGCACGGTCGGCTGGTCTGCCGGTCGAGGACTTCAAAGGGCTGCGGGCAGACGGGAAGATCGAGGCGCACCGACTCTCACGTCGGTCGTTCCTGCATGCGTCCGCTGCCGCCGGCGCGGCCCTGTGCTTGCCCGGCGAGGCGTTCGCGAAGCTGAACAAGAAGAACATCGAGGTCGCGATCGTCGGTGGCGGCATCGCCGGACTCGCGGCTGCTGCGCGCCTCGATCGCGCCGGCGTCCCGTTCACCGTCTACGAGGCCAGCGCGCGCGCCGGTGGACGCATGTTCACGTACACCGGTCCGTACTTCGGCGGCCAGACCGCTGAATGGTGCGGCGAGCTGATCGACTCCGGACACACGCGCATGCGCAAGATGGCGAAGCGCTACGGGCTCAAGCTCGTCAACGTCCACAAGGCCGAACCGAAGGGTTCGCAGGACACGTACCGATTCGGTGGCGCGTACTACTCCGAGGCGCAAGCGACCGCGGACATGCAGGTGTTGTTGCCTCTGCTCGAGCAAGATCTGGACGCCGCGGGTTATCCGACGTCGTTCGACTCGTCGACGGCGGCCGGACAACTGCTCGATCAGCTCAGCGTGCGTGACTGGATCGACTCGCGAGTTCCCGGCGGTGCGGCCTCGCCGTTCGGCACGTTGCTCGACATCGCCTACGCCGGTGAATACGGCGCCGACACCACCGACCAGAGCGCGTTGAACTTGCTCTACCTGCTCGGCTTCCAACCGAAGCCGAACGGCTTCGAAGTGTTCGGCGAATCCGACGAGGTGTTCCGCATCAAGGGCGGCAACGAGCAGTTGCCGGAGCGCATCGCGGCGGACCTCGGGATCGGCACCCGGGTGCTCCTCGGCCACCGCATGACGAAGGTCTCGCAGGACGCCAACGGTGTCACGTTGGTGTTCGACACGCCGGGTGGCACGGAGACGATCGTCGCGGACTTCGCGATCCTGGCCTTGCCGTTCGCGGTACTGACGACGCTCGATCTCGGCGAAGCGGACTTCGACGCGCTGAAACTGCAAGCGATCCAAGACCTCGGGCAAGGCCGCAACGGCAAGCTGCAGCTCCAGTTCGCGCAGCGCGTGTGGAACGGCGCGGGCGCGTGGCCGGGCGTGTCGAACGGCGCTTCGTATTTCGATCTCGGGTTGCAGTCGTGCTGGGACGCGACGCGCGGTCAGAAGGGCACGCCCGGCATCTTGAACGTGTTCACCGGCGGCGCGGCGACGACGTCCTTGACGACGACCGCGGCGTTCGCGAACGCGTCGAATGCGGGAGTCGCCACCGACGCGGCAGCCGCGCTCGCACAACTCGACCAAGTGTTCCCAGGCGTGAACGCGCAGTACGGCGGCAAGGCGATTTCGTCACTTCCGCATCTGCAAGACACGTTCGGCTGTTCGTATTCGTACTACCGCGTCGGCCAGTACACGACGTTCGGCGGCTACGAGAAGGCGGCGCAAGCTCGCATCCACTTCGCCGGCGAGCACTGCTCGCAGGACTTCCAGGGCTTCATGGAAGGCGCGTTGCGTGAAGGCGAACGCGCGGCGAAGGAGATCCTGGTCGCGATCAAGAACGGCTGAGGATCGCCGGCCCCACGCGTCAGCGACGCTGGAAGACGTACGTGACCGGCGTGCCGCGCGGCGGGCACAGCGCCGAGTTGACGTCGTAGATCGAGCCCTCGGCGCCTTCGAGGCTGTTCGGGTCGAACAGGCAATTGCCCGAGCCGGCGAGGTAGAGCGACAGGATGTTGCCTTCGACGTCGGCCATGAAGCGCTCCTCGCGCTTGGTGCCGACCAGCACTTTTTGGAACCGCGAGCCGATGTAAACGAATCCGCGGCGCGGGATCGCTTGACCGTTCGTCAGGTAGACGAGCAGGTCTTCGATCGGATGCATGCGCTCGTGACCCTCGGCGTCGGTCCAACGCACGAACACGTCCATGACTTCGCCCTGCGGCGCGAACACGTCGAACTCGCGCTCCTCGCCGGATTGGATCTTCTCGAGCGGCGGCAACGGCTCGCGCTGTTTGTATTGCACCGACTTGCCCGGGACCATGCCGAACGCGAGGAATGCCGCATTCAGCTTCGACGGCGTGCAGCGCACGAGACCGAGCGCCTCGTGCGTGAAGCCGCCCGACGTCACCAGCAAGTACTCGATCGGGTAGCCCGCGTTCATCTTGTCGAGCAGCACGATGCCGCGCACCTCGACCTTCTTCGCCGCGAAGTCGACGGTCACACCTTCTTTGGCCAGCTCGGCGACGACTGTCTTGATCTCGTCGGGGAGTTCGTCGGGAACTGGCAGCGGCGTGAGTTCTTCCATCGGCACGACCAAGCGATTCTTCGGCGGAGCGCCAGCCTGCGCGCCTTCGTCCTCGTGCGCGTGGTCGTGATCGTGGTCCTGCGGATCGTCCTGCGGCACGCCGAGCCGGCACACCGCGAGTGCGATGGCGAAACCGAGGACGGACTTCGAACCGAGGGCGAACTTCGTGCTGAACATGCGGGGACCCTAGCGCTGGCGGCGGGGACTCACAACGGAGCGTACGCGCTCGGGTTCGGCCACGACTCGCGCGGCTTGCGGACAGACCGCGCGATTCAGCGCGACGCCATGCAACGCGACGAGCCGCGCTCCCTTGGGAACGCGGCTCGTCTCGAGTGTTGCGTCGGCGTCAGACCTTCGCGCCGCCTGCCGGTGCGACCGGCTCGCGCTTCGCGATGGAGAAGTTCAGCTCGCCGTCCTGGACGACGACCAGGATCGTCGACCCGTCCGGATAGCTGCCGCGCAAGATCTCTTCGGACAGCGGGTCCTCGAGCATGCGCTCGATCGCGCGACGCAGCGGCCGGGCGCCGAAGTCGAGGTTGGTTCCGCGCTCGATGATCAGTGCTTGCGCCTCCTCGGTCAGTTCCAGCTCGAGCTTCTTGTCCCGGATGCGGTTCAAGAGATCGCGGAGTTGGATGCCGAGGATGCTCTTCATGTCGATCATCGACAGCGGCTCGAACACGATGACTTCGTCGAGGCGGTTCAGGAACTCAGGCTTGAAGTACTTCTCGACCTCGACCATCAGCGACTGGCGCATCTTTTCGTAGCTCGCGCGCTCGCTGGACTTCACGAACCCGAGCGACGTCTGGTTCTTGATGATGTTGGCGCCGATGTTCGACGTCAGGATCAAGATGACGTTCTTGAAGTCGATCTTGCGACCGAACGAGTCCGTCAGGCAACCCTCCTCCATGATCTGGAGGAGCATGTTGTAGACGTCGGGGTGAGCCTTCTCGATCTCGTCGAGCAGCACGACGGCGTACGGCCGACGACGCACGCGCTCGGTGAGCTGGCCACCTTCCTCGAAGCCCACGTAGCCGGGCGGCGCACCGACCAGACGGCTGACGTTGTGCTTCTCCATGTACTCGGACATGTCGACCTGGATCAGCGCGTCCTCCGACCCGAACATGAACTTCGCGATCTGCTTCGCGAGGTGCGTCTTGCCGACGCCGGTCGGACCGAGGAACAGGAACGAGCCGGTCGGACGCCGCGGGTCCTTCAGACCCGAGCGCGAGCGGCGCACCGCGCGGCAGATCGCCGAGATCGCGGAGTGCTGCGAGACGACCGACTGGTGCAGGTGGGTTTCCATCTGCAGCAGGCGCTCGGCTTCGCCCTTCTCGAGGCGCTGCAGCGGGATGCCGGTGATCTTCGACACGGTCTCGGCGATGACTTCTTCGTCGACCGTGCCGTCGATCTCCTTCGACGAGCTGCGCCATTCCTTCAAGATGTCGTCGCGCTTCTTGCGCAGCTTCTCGGCCTGATCGCGCAGCGCGGCGGCCTTCTCGAAGTCCTGCGCGGCGACGCACTCTTCCTTCTCGGACTCGAGCTTCGAGATGTCGGCGTCGAGGTCCTTCAGGTCCGGCGGCTGCGTCAGCGCCTTCAGGCGGACGCGCGCACCGGCTTCGTCGATGACGTCGATCGCCTTGTCCGGCAGGAAGCGGCCGGTGATGTATCGCATCGAGGCGTCGACCGCGAGTTCGAGCGCGCCGTCGGTGATCTGGACCCGGTGGTGCGCTTCGTACTTGTCGCGCAGTCCCTTCAGGATCTCGATCGCCTGGTCGCGCCCCGGCGGCTCGACCATGACGGTCTGGAAGCGCCGTTCGAGCGCGCCGTCCTTCTCGATGTACTTGCGGTACTCGTCGAGCGTCGTCGCGCCGATGCACTGGACTTCACCGCGCGCGAGCGCGGGCTTCAGCACGTTCGACGCGTCGATCGCGCCTTCCGCGCCACCCGCGCCGACCAGCGTGTGCAGCTCGTCGATGAAGAGGATGACGTTCTTCGCGCGGCGCACTTCGGTCATGACGGCCTTGATGCGCTCTTCGAACTGACCGCGGTACTTCGTACCGGCGACCATCATCGCGAGGTCGAGCACGACGATGCGCTTGTCGCGCAGCAGCTCGGGCACGTTGCCGTTGATGATGTCCTGCGCCAGGCCTTCGACGATCGCCGTCTTGCCGACGCCGGCCTCGCCGAGCAGCACGGGGTTGTTCTTAGTACGGCGCGACAGGATCTGGATCACGCGCTCGATCTCGTTGCGCCGGCCGATGACCGGGTCGAGCTTGTTCTCGCGCGCGAGCTGCGTGAGGTCGCGACCGAACGCGTTCAGCGCGGGCGTCTTCGACTTCGGGCCGTTGCCGCCCTCGCCGTTGCCACCACCACCGTTGGCGCCGCCGCCGTTCGTGCCCGGCACGTTGCCCTGGTCGGGCTCTTCCTCGGACGACGGCTGCTCTTGCTGCACGTCGGCGCCGAGGAACTCGAGCACCTCTTCGCGCACTTCCTCGAGCTTCACGCCGAGGTTCAGGAGCACGCGGGCCGCGATGCCCTCGTTTTCCTTGATGAGGCCGAGCAGCAGGTGCTCGGTCCCGATGTAGTTGTGGCCGAGCTGCGAGGCTTCCTCGAGCGCCAGCTCGAGCACCTTCTTCGCGCGCGGCGTGAACGGCAGGGTGCCCATGGTGACCATGGTCGGGCTGCCCTTGACGATCTTCTCGATCTCGGCGCGGATCTTCTTCAGATCGATGCCGAGGTTCTTCAGGACGGACGCGGCGACGCCGCTGCCCTCCTGGATCAGGCCGAGCAGGATGTGCTCGGTGCCGATGTACTCGTGGTTGAGGCGCTGGGCTTCTTGCTTGGCAAGGTTCATCACCTTGCGGGCGCGATCAGTGAACCGGTCGAACATGGATGCTTTACCTCAGGGGGATCAGAAGCCGGGTGACCGTCCAGGGCAGGGGCTCCTCCGTATTTCGGGCCGATCCGAGCCCGGACGTGAGGATTTCCTCGCTCCAGGTCGCAATCGTGAGGTTCCCAACCACCGCGTCACTCGTGCGCCGGGACGGTAGCCCCGGCGGGGAGCGCACGCAACCTATGGACCGGTCAGGGCGTGAGGATGGACGTGGGGTCGTTTGCGCGGGGATGACAGAGGGGGTCCGAGGTTCGGGTGCGGAGGGCAGCGAGGACGCAACCGATGAGCGGCCGTCCGGGCACATGGGTGACACGGCGGGGGGTCGGGTGGTGGGGACGGCTGCGCGCCAACTGCGACGCCGGTTATCGTGCGTCCGCAGCTTCATAGGCATGCAGCAATCGGCGAGTTGGATGCAGCGGGTTTTGAACACCGCATCGTGGGGAGACGCACATGAGCGACCTTCCGAATCTTCCTGAGCTCGACGGGCTCTCCGTGCCGGAGAAGATCCTGCGAGTCCAAGACCTCTGGGACGACATTGCGCGCTCGCCACGAGACGTCGAAATCACCACCGCTCAACGGGACGAAGCCGAGCGCCGGCTTCGCGTACATGAAGAACACCCTCGCGAGTGCTCTTCATGGGAGGACATCAAGCGGCGGTTGGAAGACGGGCGGTGACTCTCCCGATCCACTTCCTTCCCGAGGCCGAGCGCGAGGTGGTGGATGCGTTCGCTTGGTACGAGCGTCAAAGGCGCGGCCTTGGACTCGAGTTCCTCCTCGCGTTCGATGCCGCCATCGAGAAGCTCCGGCGGATCCCGGACGGTCACGAACTTGTCGCGTCGAGAACGCGAAAGGCGTTGCTCCGACGCTTTCCGTACCTCGTGCTCTACGCCGTCGAGGCGGACCGCGTGTTAATCACGGCTGTGTTCCACGCACGTCGGGATCCACGGGATCGGACGGATCGGGTCAGGGAACGTTCGCCCGCTGAATCAGATCACGTCAGCGCTTGAGGTCGCGCAGCGACGCGTTGGCGTCGGCCACGATCGCTAGTCACCCGCGCAGCACCGCCTCGCGCACCTTGGCGAGCTCGAGGCCCATCGATGCGAGAGCGCGCGCCGACGTGAACTCCGGGTCCGACGTCAGACCGAGCAGCACGTGCGTGGATTCGATGCGTTGGGTCGCCAACGCGGTCGCGGCGTTCAGCGCGGCTTCCAGCACGCGCTTCGCATCCGGCGTGAACGGCAGTCGCGCTCGTGGAGTCGCATGTCCCGACGGCGCGAGCGTGATCACGGCCGCGCGGATTGCGTCCGCGGTCGCTCCGAAGCGCGAAAGCAGCGTCATCGCTCCGCACGACGGATCGGTCGCCAGCGCGAGTAGGAAATGCTCGCTCGAGATCGCGCCGTGACCGAGCGCGTCGGCTTCGGCTTTCGCGAGGTCCGCGAGTTTGCGTGTGGGATCGGGCGTCATCGAAAGTCCTTGAGCGTGGGTTCGCGAGATCGAAGTGGTGCGAGTTCGGTTGCTCTCGAGTCGCGCATCAAGCCTCGGTCGTGTGGTTTCCTACGTCCCTCTCGAACCCTGACGTCGGTCGCGTGCAAATCGTCAGCGCCACTTCCGATTTGCAAGTTCAATCTCAAAGCACGTTGGATGCGTTGGTTACGCCGATGCAATCCGCGCGCATCAGCCTTTGACCCCGCCTTCACCGCCCGCCGAGACGTGACCTCAACAGCTCGGCGCGGACGATGTCGCGCTTGCGCGGCTCGATCGCCTTGCCGCCGCAGACGACCGTTTGCAGGTGGCCGGGCTGGCACAGCAGGAACAGCTCGTTCAGCGTCGCGATCGTGAGGTCGGGGATCAGCTCGCAATGCACACCGAGGCGCACGTGCGAGAGCTGTTCGAACGCTTCCGAACTGCTCATCGTGCGCGCCGAACGCAGCGCGCCGAGCGCGCGCCAGACCTTGTCCTCGAGACCGACGCGGTCCGCCTTCATCACTTGATTGCGGACCTCGCGCTCCCAACGCAGGATCACCGGGATCACACCGCGGACGTCGTTCAGCAACTCCTCGGGCGTCTTGCCGAGCGTCACTTGGTTGCTGATTTGATAGAGGTCGGACAGCGCCTTCGTGCCTTCACCGTAGAAACCGCGCACCGCGAGGTTCATGCGCGCGACGGCGTTGAAGACCTTGTCGATCTGCTTCGTGAACGCGAGCCCGGGCAGGTGCAGCATCACGGACAGACGCATGCCGGTGCCGACGTTGGTCGGGCACGACGTCAGGTATCCATACCGCGAGTGATAGGCGAACTCGACGACGCCTTGCAGTTCGTCCTCGATCGCGAACGCGCGGTCGAAGACCTCTTCGGCGCACATGCCGGAGCCGAGGACTTGCAGCCGCAGGTGGTCCTCTTCGTTCAGCATCAGCGCGATCGAGCCTTGATCGTCGTGGATGACGCCGCGTTCGCTGTCCGCGTTCGCGTGGTCGAGACTGATCAAATGGCGCTCGACGAGCATCAGGCGTTCGACGTCGTCGAGCGGCTTCAGGTCGACGAATTGCTGCTTCTCGGCCAGCTTCACCTTGCCGATGCGCTGGCGCAGGTGTTGCAGCAGCGCGACTTCTTCGTCGCCGGCGAGCTTCGCCTTCAGCGCGAAGCCCTCGACGTTGCGCGCGAGCCGCACGCGCGTCGAGATCACGATGTCGGCGTCTTGTCCTTCGCCGCGCAGCCACGCGTCCTTGCCGACGGTCTCAGCCATCGGTCACCTCGCCGATGCGACGCTCGACCTCGGTGATGCGGTCGCGCAGGCGCGCCGCGTCTTCGTAGTCCTCGGCCTTGACCGCGCGCGTGAGCTTGCGCCGCAACTCGACCAGCTCTTTCTCGAACTCGGCGACGTTCGTCGTCTTGCGCTTGTTCGACGGCTTGCGCGGGGCTTCACCCTTGTGCTCGCGCGCGCCGTGGACTTTCTCGAGCAGCGGCTCGACGAGTTCGGAGAACGTGTCGTAACAGGCCGTGCAGCCGAAGCGGCCCTTCACGCGGAACTCCTGGTACGTGAGTCCGCAGTGCTCGCACATGATGCGCTGCGCCGAGCGCGCCTTGCTCTCCTTCTCGGTGACCGAGAGGATCGACGCCTTCAGCATCTCGGCCGCCGATGGGCTCAACGCCGCGGCCATGCCGGTCTCACGCGCGCAGTCCTCGCACAGATGGAGCTGCTGCGGCTTGTGACTGGCCAGATCGATGTCCGTGACCAGGACGGTCGCTCGCGCCTTCTGACATTTCTGGCACTTGTTCATGGATGCGCGGCGGGGTCCTGGGAGTCGGTCCGGGTGGGCTTCGCGTCGGCGTCTGCGGGAGTTTCGAGCTTCCCGTCCGAGCGACTTGAGGAGTGTAGCCACGCGCGACGGGGACCGGCAGAGCGCCGATCACGCGACCTGCGGCCGAATCAGCCCGAAAGGCCCGATCGCGAGGCCAGGGCTTTGAACCGCTCGCCGCGTTCCCGGAAGTTCGTGAATTGGTCGTACGACGGGAACGCCGGCGACAGGAGCACCGCATCCCCACGCGCCACGCAGGACCTCGCGTGATCCATCGCAGCGACGAGGTCCGAAACTTCGACGACCGGAGTCCGTAGGCCAAGCTCTCGCACCCCACGCGCGAGGCGCGGCCCGGCTTCCCCGAAGGTGATCAACGTCTTCACGCGCTTCGCGATCGCCGCCGCCAACGGAGCGAGGTCGCGCGTCGCTTCCTTGCCGCCCGCGAGCAGCACGAGCCCGCCCTCGATCGCCTCGAGCGCGGCCATCGCGGCCTCGTTCGTCGTCGCGATCGAGTCGTTGTAGTAGCGCACGCCGTCGAACTCCCCGACCAGTTCGAGGCGATGCTCGACGCCGCGGAACGCGCGCGCGGCTTCGAGTGCGACCGCGCGATCGATGCCGAGCACCTCCGCGGCGAGCACGGCCGCCGCGACGTTCAGCAGGTTGTGTCGACCCGGCAGGATGAACTCGCGGCGCGCAGCGACTTGCGTACCACGCTCATCGCGCAGCACGTCGCCGTCGAGCCACAGCCCGCGCGGCGGACGCTCCCCCTTCGCGAACCAACGCACGTCGCCGCGGAAGTCGTCGGCGAACGCTCGCACGCGCGCGTCGTCGAATCGCAGCACGGCGGTCTTGGCTCCCTCGAGCACCGTCCGCTTCGCCGCCGCGTACGCCTCGAGCGTGCCGTGGCGCTCGATGTGGACCTCGTAGAGATTCGTGACCACCGCGACCTCGACCGATCGCGTCAGACCGCGCAGTTGATCGAGCTGGAACGACGAGATCTCGAACGCGACGAGCTGGTCCGCCGTGATCGCGTCGACGCGATGCAGCAGCGGCTGGCCGATGTTGCCGCCGAGGATCGCGTCGACCCCGGCCGCGCGCGCCATTGCGTACAGCAGCGACGTCGTCGTCGACTTGCCCTTCGAGCCGGTCACGAACGCGAGCCGAGCGCGACAACGCGCGACGAACAGCCCGATTTCGGACAACAGCGGCACACCGGCGTCGATCGCCGCGCGCACGAACGGCGAGGTCTCGGGCACCGCGGGATTGACGACGACGAAATCCGTGGCCGTGAAGTCGCTGGTCCGATGCTCACCGAACACGCGCGTGAAGGCGATGCCTTCGAGTTCGGCCAGCGTCGGCGCCAACGCGCGTTCGTCGCGCAAGTCGGTGACGACGACCTCACAGCCGCGCGACGCGAGGAAGCGCACCACCGCCGCGCCGCCGCCGAACAGCCCGAGCCCCATCACGGTGACGCGCTTGCCGCGCAGCGCCGTGTCCGTCGGGAACGAGTACGAAAACGGTGCGTTCATCGCGACCGCGCGCGCGTCACGAGCGCTCGCGCAGCTCTTTCGCTTCGAGCATCTTCTGCCGCACGGCCTCTTCGCTGACGTCGGCTTCGGTCTGCGGCGTCAGCACGTACGGAAACGTCCAGGCGTCGACGTAGAGGTTGCTCGTCAGCGTTTCGTAGTAGAGGTCCCACGGCGGTTGCTGGAAGTGCGGTGCCGTCATCGTCTCGAGGTGGCGTTCGACGCGGTAGCCGGGCTTGCGCACGACGATCTCGCGCGTGCCGTAGTACGAGAACGGCAACGTCACCGGCGATTTGCCGGCGAAGCGACCATCGAGGTAGACGTCGGCCGCGTCGGGCACGGTGACGATCGTCAACGTGCGTTCGACGCAAGCCGGCAACGCCAGCGTGGCCAGGATCAACGTCAGCAGAGCCGTCGTGCGCTTCATGGCGCGCGAGTATAGGCACGCGCTGCCGCGGTCCAGCAGGGGCTCGGGCCGAGGTTCAGCGTTGCGCGTCCTGCTCCAGCAGGTCAGCCGGCATCGTCGGCTCGGCGTCCACCGCGCGCGGCCGGCGCTCGGCCAAGCGCTTCAGATTGCCGATCCCGGCCCGGATCGCTGCCTCGCGGTCGGAATCACCGTCGGGAACGTCGTCGAGGTCGAAGCCGAACACGCGCACGAGCAGCCACGCGACGAGCGTCCCGTCGCTGTCCTCGACCGGCAGGTACACGTCGGTGCCGGCCAACCAATGGAAGTCCGGACTCGTCGAGTACACGTCCGCGCGCAACCGCCCCGCCGCGTCGACGCGATCGAGCACCGTGAGATCGCAGAAGTACGTCGTGAACGGGAACGGCAGGTCCGCGCGGAACTCCATGTGATGCAGCGTGAACGCGCCGACGTCGCGCGCCTCGCCGGTCCGCCACGAGTCGGGCTTCATCGCGATCGACTCGTACGCCGCGCCGGCACGTTCGCGGTACGCCGCGTAATCGCGCTCGACGGCTTTGATCGGCGCTAGATCCGCGAACACGAGCGTCGATCCCTGCGTGAGCGCTCGCGCTCCGTCGAGGCTCGACCAGGGTTCACCGTCGGTCGCGGTCAACGCAAGGCGCGCGCCGATGCGCATGCCGTCGTCGTCGCGCTCGTCGTCGGGATTCCAGTCCTCGCTCGTGAGTCCATCGGCGCGCAGCAGCGGTTCGATCCACCCTGCGAACGCCGACGCGAGTTCGGGCCGCTGTTGCTCGATCTCAAGTATCACGTCGTCGACGCTCGTGCCCCCGGCGATCGCGTCGCGGGCGATCCGGATGACGTCGCCGTATTGCTTGGCCGCGCCGAACCTCGCGTCGACGTCGAGCGCGTCGAACCGCTTCGCGAGCACGTCCGCGGCGAGCTTCAGCTCGCAGTCGTCGCGCATGAGCACGGACTCGGGCAACAACCACCGCGTGTCGACTCCGACGTCCGCGATCGACGCCTTAGCGGGCTCGCTCGCCGCGTCCTCGCAGAGCGCCGCGCGCAGCACGCCGAGCATCGACACCGTCGACAACACCGCTGACCAGGAGGTCTTCACGCCGATCTTCTACGACAAGTCGGCGACCCGCGGATGCACGTGGAATCGCGTGCGTCGGCCCGGCGAACGCGCGCCGCCGCTCGATCGTTTCGAGCGGCGGCGGCACAGCTTGGATTGGCGGAGAGGGGGGGATTTGAACCCCCGGAGCAGATGTAATCCGCTCAACGCCTTAGCAAGGCGTCGCATTCGACCGCTCTGCCACCTCTCCGGTTGGTCGCGGTTCGCCTCAGCGGATGGTTCCGCGGAGGGCCGACAGTTCACGGCTCGAACCGCCTTCTGTCAATGCGGGGCGGCACGACGGCGACGGGGAACGCCTCAGATCAAGACCCGCGCGAACCGCGTGCTGGTGCGCTCGTAGCCGACGTGCTCGTAGAACGCGTGGGCCTCCACGAGCTTGGCATGACTCGTGACTTCCAGCAGACCGCAACCCGCGGCCGCGAACGATGCCTCGACGTGGCGAACCAACGCCTTGCCGATGCCAAGACCTCGCGCGGCGGAATCGACGATCAACGCCGTGATCCGCCCGACCGGTCGCGGGCGATGCAGGACTTCCATGCGATGCGTCGTGACGAGCCCGAGGACGCGTCCGCGATCGTCCTCGGCCACGAACGCGGCGCTGTCGCTGCGCGACCAACGATCCCAACGTGTCGTGATGGATTCGGCCGTCGTCGGGTGGCCGAGTTCGGTCAGCAGTCGCGCCAAGTCGGCGGCATCGCCAACACGAGCACCGCGCACGGAGATGGACCGAGTTTCGGCTGAGGCCATGGACGGGGACTCCAAGCCCGCGCGGCGGACGGGCGACGGTCGGCAAGGTAGCGCAAGGCGCATCCAGTGAAGCCAGTGCCGCCGACGCGAGTCCTCGAGCGTCCCCAAACAAAGAAGTCCCCGACCACCGAGAATCGCAGAGCCCCGTCCCCACGCGAGTCCTCGAGCGTGCCCCAACAAAGGAAGTCCCCGACCCATTCGAACCGCAGAGCCCTGCACAGCTAGCGGCCCCGAGCGCAAGGCGCATCTCGCGAAGACAGTGTCTGCACCGCGACACGGCGAGCGAGATGCAACGCGGCGATCGGGGCCGATAGCTGCGCAGGTCGCGCAGGGCGTGGCGGAGGGAGAGGGATTTGAACCCCCGGAGCAGATGTAATCCGCTCAACGCCTTAGCAAGGCGTCGCATTCGACCGCTCTGCCACCTCTCCGGTTGGTCGCGGCTCGCCTCGGCGGATGGGTCCGCGGAGGGGCGACACTTGACGGCCCGAACCGCGTTCTGTCAATCCGGCGAGCCACGACTCCCGAGGGTGCGTGCGAAGCGGTGGCGCACTCCGCAGCCGCGCGTGGCGATGCTGCGGCGCGCGTACAGTGGCTGTCTTGCTCAACGATATGATTTCCGCTACGCCGTAACCTTGCTTGAGGACTTCCATATTTGACGACAATCACCCGCTTCGGCCAAGAGCGCATCCGGGCACGCGTGGTCAACGCTCGCGACTCAATTGTGCGCGCGTGCCGTTCGGTTAGTACGCCTCGCAGACATCACTTGCGCGAACTTGCTCTGCGACCGCGAGGCGCGTACTGCGGACGCAGTGACCACTTCTAAATCCGTTGGTTTGGGCTCGACAGACAGAACCGCGCACTACGACTGGCTAACCTTTGCCTCAAGCGTCACCGGAGCGATGTCCATTGGCCCAGGGCTCATTTTATAAATGTTGAGACAGCCTCCTCGCCATTAGCGCCGCTCAACGATAGTATGGCCGCCCCGTCTTGCTGCACGGACATCATAAACCTATTACGCTCCAATCCCCCCGGCAACTTACCCCCATATTCGTTAACACTGATGAGTCCGCTTTCCTTTTGGGCGCTTACAACACACGTCGGTTGCCGCGCCGGATTTCCCACGACGAGCTCGGCATATTGACCTCCGTCTTCGGCGGCCAACTGGACAGTAACTATACCTTCTTCATCTAGACATTGCACTCCGTACATGTTGGCATTCGACGTAGCGATGGGGCCTATCCGAACGCGAGCCGTTCCATTCGCGTCGCAGATGACCAAAGGGCCGCGCATCCTGGTTTCTGACGGCACAGCGACGGGATTTCCCGTGTCTTGCCTCGTCGGCGCAACGAAGATCAGGTGAGCGATACAGGTTACGATAGCTCCAACTGAGACACAATTCCAGGACATGTGTACCTCTTGCTCGGCGAAGATAGATCAGAGGCTACGGAATCTACTCGTGTAGCCACTTAGGGTATTTCGGCTCCCAGTTGATAAGGTATTTTGGCATTTTCTCCTTGTTTGGGAAATTATATGCTCCGGCCTCTGCTTTCTTGATTTCCTTAATTAGGTCGTCGTCTATCGCATCGAACGTGCGCAGCAATTGCTTCGTATCTGGTGCGTCGGTCTTCCCTTTCTCAGCCGCCCGCTCTTCGAACAGCGCCTTTTGGTTGGTCTTGCGTACAAGTCGGCGCCCGAGCTGATTCAGCGGCGTCCAACTCCCTATCATCAACCTTTTTTCCTTGAACGGGTCAATATTCCATTCATAGCCGCTAACGCTTTGGAAAGCCAAGAACCCGGGTTGTGCGCCCGAACCCATAGCTTGGGACATAGGGCTAAAGTGACTTACGTTGCCTGGCGATGCTCCGGCGATTGTGCCAGCCCAGTCGATTATAGTAGGCGTATCCGGCTCTGTTACCGAGCTGGCAGGCGCCTTTAGCATGTCGGTTGTAAAGTCAACGGTTGTGTTCGCAGTAAGAGCGCTTGACACAAGTGCTTTGTCTCCAAAGGAACAAATCGCGAACTCACCCTCTCCCGACAGAGACTCCAGCACTTCTACATAGACAGAACCGATGAGGGCTTCGCTAATCTCAAACGCGACGGCATAGTCGCGGCGAAATTGCGAGACGTCCGGCCCGACCATATCGTCATCGAGCTGTGTTCCAGGTGACGTCTTAGGAACCGCACTCCCCCCTAGCCGCTGCTCGGCCATCATTATCCGATGACCAATCAACCTCGCGCTCGGGTCGGACGTCCACCCGTATGTCGGTTGTACCAGAAGCGCGATGTGGGGAAGGTCTTCTCCGAAAGGAGCGCTTCCATCTGCGCACGTGCAACTACTTTCCTCCGCTGCGCTTGACCCGCTGTCACTCTTACTAGGCGTCGGAGCACTGACATCTGCGCTCGCCGTACTTGCCCCGCTTGACCCTACCGACCTGAAATCGAGTCCGAAGAGGTAGTCCGAGGACCCTTGGTCCGGCGAACCTAATCGAGTCGCACTGTCCCCGCGGCTCTGTCTGGACGGCGAACGCCGCATGGCTTCTTACTCGTTTCTCCGCCTGACGCGGTTTAGTCGACACCCCAAATTGGCGGCTCCACGTAAATGCGCATCCAAGAATCGGCCGACCCGCTCTTGTGGATGACAACCAGGCGCATGAATTCTCTTGTGCGACTCGATTGAACGCTCAAGCGCCCAGTGGCCGAGATTTCGCCTGATGCGAGGGTTGTCCAGGCATCTTGCACCCTTCCTCGGCCCTCTACTTCGAGTCGCATTGTGCCGGCTGTCGTGCCGACTCTCTGAAGGACGAGTACATTCACAGTCAGGGCCGCTCCGCCCCTCGGTACGAACACAGTCGTTGTTCGTACCGTATTCTGACGGATGATTTCCCCTTGCGTAGACCAGCCCGCTGGTTCGATGAGGTCCATAGATGTGGTCGGGCTAACCGTGTTAGTCGCTCCAGACGGGCGTAAGGACGAATATCCTCATCCATGCGTCAGCCGAGCCGCTCGCGAGCTTAAACCTCATTCTCACCAACTGCTCCAGCCCTGTGAGCTTGTCGGTTTCCTTTACGCCCACCGTGGTCTTGGTATACGGGCTGCCCGCGCCCGTCACCGTAGTCTAGGAGTCCTCAATTCCATTTCGGGTCTGCACTTCAATGGTGAGGGTCGGCCCGGTGCTTCCGGCAACCTGTAGTACGTCTACCGCAAAAGTCGCGCTTGCCGAACCGCGCGGAGCGGGGGGCGTATAGACCCACTCCTGGCCGCTTGTACTATTGTTGAAAATGAGTTCGCCTAGCAACATGTGATTTCACCCTTCTTTTATAGACGCGGAGGAGTCGTTGACTGCGTGTCACAACTCGTTCGCGTACGGTTTCCCAGAACGCTCTCTGCCCGGACTATAAGGAGAACCACCGCAGTGGCAACCGCATTGCTTCCAAATAACCTGATTTTCACGCTCTCCGCCACACGTTCGTGTCCTGGCTCGTTGCAAGCGGTGCGAGTATTCGCATCGTTCAGGAGTTGGCGCGCCATTCAACGCCGATGCTCACCGTCGGGCGATACTCCCACACGGACAGCGCCGACATGGCGCGAGCCGTAAGGACGGTGGACGACGGCAATGCTGACGCACGTGCCAACGCCCCCCAGCAGTTTCCCCAGAAGGCAGGGCACTCAGTGACGCCGGGAGCTGCTTCACCTTGCGGATATGTGCGAATGGCGAAGGAGGATGAGTCGGTCCGCAACGCTGGCCCGATTGCGAAGTTCTGCGAAACCGTGCCGCAAGATGGTGGCGGAGGGAGAGGGATTTGAACCCCCGGTGGCTTGCGCCACGACGGTTTTCAAAACCGTTGCATTCGACCGCTCTGCCATCCCTCCGCTTGGAATCGTCCGCCGCGCGTCATTCCGTCTTGGTCGCCTCGTCGATGACCGACTCGTCGACGAAGATCGGCGCTTGCTCGGCCGCCGCCAACGCGATCGCGTCGCTCGGTCGGCAGTCGACCATCACCGTCTCGGTTCCGCGCTTGAGCTGGAGCTTCGCGAAGAACGTCGCTTCGCGCAAGGCGTCGATCACGACGCGCTCCAGGCCAGCCCCGAGCGATCGAATCGTGTTCCGGAGTAGGTCGTGCGTCATCGGGCGCGGCATCGCCTCGCCGGTGATCTTGCGGTTGATCTCGAAGGCTTCGTAGATGCCGATCAGGATCGGGAAGCCGCGCTGGCCACCCTTCTCCTTCAGATAGATGACCTGGCTCTCGCTGGTCTCGCTGATGAGGATGCGTGCCAGCTCCATTTCGACGAGCGCCAAGGCATCTCCTCTCCGGTCCGAGTCCTCACGATGCGGCCGGTATTCTAGCCAGCGCATGTCCCCCTCCGCCCTGTCGGCCTACGAGAACCCCGTGCTCGCCCACGTCGTCCGCGGCGGGCGACTCGAATCCCAGCACCGCGGCAGCGTCGTCATCGTGCGCGGTCGCGAAGTCGTGTTCGCGCTGGGAGATGCGACGAGGCCCGTGTTCGCCCGTTCGGCCGTGAAGGCGTTCCAAGCCGTCGCCGCGCTGCGCGCCGACGTCGCGACGCGGTTCGGACTCGGCCCGGTCGAGCTCGCTCTGATGTGCGCGTCGCACAACGGCGAACCCGAGCACGTCGCGGTCGCCGCCGGGATGCTCGCGAAGGGCGGGCTCGCGGCCGACGATCTGCGCTGCGGCACCCACCCGCCCTATTGGCGCAAGGCGGCCGACGACCTCGTGCGCGTCGGCGTCGCGCCCACCGCGCTGCACAACAACTGTTCGGGCAAGCACGCGGGCATGCTGCTGTTCTGCCGCGCGATCGGCGCCCCGACCGAGCGCTACATCGACCCCGAGCATCCGATCCAGCTCGCGATCCGCGATGCGGTCCGGCGCACCACCGACACACCGGAGGCCGCGTTGTCGCACGCGATCGACGGCTGCTCGGCGCCGACGTGGATCCTGCCGCTCGCGAACCTCGCGCTCGGGTTCGCGCGCCTCGCGAATCCGACGCTCGCCGAGCCCGCCGATCGCGAGGCGTTGACGCGCCTGCGCGACGCCCAAGCTGCGCATCCCGAGATGATCGGCGGCACGCGCCGCTTCGACACCGACTTCATCCGCGCCAGCGCCGGTCGCCTGTTCTCGAAGATCGGCGCGGAAGGCATCCTCGCGTGCGGAGTGCGAGGACTCGACCTCGGCATCGCGATCAAGATCGACGACGGCAACGAGCGACCGTACGTGCCGATCCTGCTGACCGTCCTGCGACGCCTCGGCGTGCTGTCGAAGGCGGAGACCGAGGCGCTTTCGGGCTACCTCGACACTCGCTCGTTCAATCACGCCGGCATCCACGTCGGCCACATCGACGTCACGTTCGAGGGGCCATGAAGCCACCGTTCCGACTGACCAAGCGCGCGCGTGACGCTCACAAAGGTGATTTCGGCCGCGTCCTGATCGTGGCCGGATCGAAGCGCATGCCCGGCGCTGCGGTCGCAGTTCACGATCCGCTCGTTCGCGCTCGAACTCGGCAAGCCGCTGGTGCTCGACGCCGACGGACTGAACGCATTCGCCACCGAACCCGAGGCCATCGCGCGCCGTTCGTCCCCGACGATCATGACGCCCCATCCCGGCGAACTCGAACGCCTCGACGGCAAGCCCGCCAGCGCCGACGCGAAGGAACGCCTCGCTCGCGCCCGGGCGGCGTCCGCGCGCTTCCATGCCGTGGTCTGCTTGAAGGGCGCCGGCACCGTGGTCGCGAGCGGCGCCAAGACGTACGTGAATCGCACCGGCAACCCCGGCATGGCGACCGGCGGTAGTGGCGACGTGCTGTCCGGCTTGCTCGGAGCTCTGCTCGTGCGCTTCGACGATCCGTTCAAGGCCGCGGCGCTCGCGGTCCACATGCACGGCCGCGCCGGGGACTTGGCGAAGAAGCGGCGCGGCGAGACCGCGCTGATCGCGCTCGATCTGGTCGATCATCTCGGCGACGCGCTGAAAGCCGTCGAGGCGCCACCGTGAGTGCGCCGTCGGGTCCGGCTCCACGCTCACGCTGGATCCTGTGCGCGGGATCGCTCGTGCTCGCGTTCGCGACCTGCGCGCGCGCTCAGCACGTCGATGCCGAGGCCACGTTCCTCACCGCGTCCGATCCGTTCGTGCGCGAGGACGCGCGACGCGTGTTGCTCGGGCAGGCGCCCGATTCTCTGCCGGTGTTCGAGATCGCGCTCGCCAGTCGTGCCGCGGATCTGCGCGTGCTCGCACTCCAGTCGATCGCGACGTTCAGGACGCCGCGTGCGTTGGAACTCGCGCTGGCTCGCCTCGCCGACGACGGTGCGGTGCGGACCGCGGCGTTGAAGGCACTCGCCGAATTCGAGGTCGTACCGTGCGACCCGCGCATCCTCGATGCCGCATCGAGCCCCCTGTGGTCGCAACGTCGTGCCGCGGCGCTCGCGCTTTCCAAAGTCGACGACGCGCGCGCCATCGCGTCTCTCGAGCGACTCGCGCGCGACGACGACGTCCACGTCCGCGAGGCCGCGCTGCGCGCGCTGTGCGCGTCGGATGCCGAGGGACTCGATGCCGCGTTGACGCGCCTGCTCGACGACGTCGAGTCGATCACCGATCGCGAGCTCGTCCTCGATCGCTTGCGCACGACCACCGATGACGACGCGACGCACGCGTTGTTGGCCGAACTGCGCACGCGGACGAGCACGCGGGCCGCGACGTTCGCCGCTCACGCGCTGTGGCGGCGACAGGCGTTGCCTCGCGACGAGGCCGTGCTCGACTTCCTCGCCGAGGCCGCGACGCAAGGTGATCCTTCGACGCGAGGTGCTGCTGTACGCACGTTGCGCGCGCTCGATCCGCGTGAGGCTGCCACCGCCGTGCTCGTTCGTCTGCGGGCCGCCGCGGCGCCCGCGGCGGAGATCCTGGCGGACTTGCTGCTCGGGCTGCGCGGACCCGACGCATTCGATCCCCTGACGTCGATCGCGCTCGGCCGCGAGTCCGCCACGAGCGCGGCGCGTGCGGCGGCGATCCACACGTTGCGTCGGTTCGGCGATCGTGCGCCGCTCGAAGCGTTGGCGTGGAGCTATGCGGCCGAGTTGCCGCACGAAGTCCGCGAGGACCTGCTCGCCGCGTTCGAGGAGCACGCCAGCGGTCACGGCGGGCGTTCAGGCTTGTTCGCGCTGCTCGAGGATCCCGATTCGAACCTGCGGTTGCGAGCGTTCCGTGCGTTGTGCGAGGCAAGGGTGCCGGACCAGGAAGAAGTCGACTGGTTGATCGCGCACGTCGCGGGCGAGCGCACCGACACCACGCGCAAGCGCATGAGCCGCTTGCTCGCAGCGCACGCGCGCGGACGCGCCGCCCAGCGGTTCGCGCATTCGCTGATCACGCGATTGCGCGTGCGCGAGCCGTACGCGTCCGAGGCACGCGACGCGCTCGAGAACATCGGGGATCCGACCATCGTCGACGACGTCACGCGCGCGGTCACGGAGACGTTCGCGCCGCCGTACGACCTCGATCTGTTGCGGCTGTTCACGCGCTTGAAGAGCGCGCAGGGAGACGCGATCGTCGCGGAACAGTTGCGCGCCTTCGTCGTCGCCGACGCGGTCGACGATGCGACGACGTTGTTGCGTTGGCTGCGCGCAGGAGGCGGCGCGCACGTCACGTCGGCGATCCGCGATGCGCTCGCGGCGACGAACCCGTCGATCGCGCGAGAAGCGTTGCGCACGCTGCTGCAACGCGCGGATCCGTCGGCGCAACACGAACTCGTGCGCGTCTGGCCGGACACGGCCACCGACGAGAAGGGCGAGCTCTTGAACGTGCTCGGTGACACGAAGACCGAGTCGGCCGCCGGAGTCCTGCGCCAATTGTTCGCGCTCGAACCCGACCACGAACTACGCGCGACGCTGGTGCAGAAGATCGGCGATCTCCGCGTGCCGTTGACCGATGTCCTCGTGCCTCTGACGCAGGCGGGGGAAGCCGCTGAACTCCGCGCGCATGCCGTCGACGCGCTGTCCGTGTTGCAAGACGTCGACGCTCGCGCGGCCGTGCGGGCGTTCTTCGACGCGATCGCCGGCGCACGCGATCCGGCGCACCCCGACGACGAATTGCTGTGGTTGACCGCGGTACGCGCCGTGTGTCGCGTCGGCTGGCTCGACGCCGCACCGCGCATCGCGTCCGACCTGTTCGCGCGGCGCGACGAGATCGTGCACCGCACGGACTCGATGGACGGCGGCTTCGCGCACGAGGAGACCGTGCTGCGCGCGCTGGTCGAGCTCGCGGTGAACGTCGACCGACCCGAACTCGTGTGCGCGGCGCTCGAAGTCGAGATCGACGCGCGCCGCGACGACGGCTCGCTGTACTTGCTGCCGAAGTTGTTGTTCTTCCGGCTGGCCGCGCAGCTCGACGGCGCGCACGTCGAATTCCAAGCCGCGAGACGTGAGTTCCTCGAACTCGCGCTGCGGTTGCCGCCGCAGCACGATCGTCGGGAGCTGTGGTGCTGCATCGATCTCGCGGTGCGGGCACACACGGAGAACGACCCCGAGCGCGCCGCGACGTTGTACGCGCACGCCGTGACGCTCATGGATCTGTTCGACGTCGACTCGAGCGCCGTGCTCGAACAACGGTTGGGCGCGGCGGCACCGCTGAACGGCTTCGATCCGCGTGAGCGGCTGCGCGCCGAGGCACACCTCGCTCGCGCGTTCGCGGCCTCGCGTCGCGGCGATGCTCGCGCGGAGCGCGCGGCGGTCGAGGCTGCGACGCGTTGCGCGCCCGACGACGTCTGGTTGGCTCTCGCGTCGATCGACGTCGACGATCGAGCCGTCGCCGCCGAGCGCTTGCGCGCGCTCCCGATCGATCGAATGTTCGATGCCGAGTGGCTCGGCGCCGTGATCGACTTGGCGACGCAAGTCGGAGCGGACGACGTGGGCTCGTCGGCGAAGGCTGCGCGTGCGCGACTGGTCGAGGCCGGGCTCGCTCCGAATCGCTGAGCCGCGACCGGGCGCTGCTCGTCTACTTGGCCACGGGGACGGCGTTGTCCGTGGCCACCTGGCGGCGCATCACGATGCGACCCAAGTCCTTGTGATCCTTGTCCTTGAGCTCGATCGCCTCGCGCTCCAGCGGCTCGTAACCCGGCTTCGACGCGAGCAGGGTGTAGGTCCCCTTCACGGTGGCCTTGGCGTGGTACGCGCCGCCGCTCTCGGGCAGGAACTTCAGGCGGATCGGTTTGCGGCTCGGGCCGGGCTTGTCGCCCGTGGTGCCCTCGAGCACGACTTCGGCGCCGTCGATCGGCGCAAGCGTCCCTTCCTCGACCAACATCACGTGGGCGGAGCCGAAGAACCCGACGGTGAACTGCGCCAGGGCATAGAACAGCCCGAACAGGCCCGCCATCACGGCCACGATCATGAGGAAGCGCGGATTGATCGAGCCGCCGTCGGTGCGGCGCTTCGATGTCGGTCGCTCGTTCGAATGCATGTTGTCCACTGCTCCTCGTGGCCGTTGTTCGTCGTGCATGCGTGTGCTCTAATCCCGCGATTTTGCCCGCCGGCCGCTTCGGGTGCGAGCGACACGGCGGGGGCACCGCGATGCAGGAGCCTCCACGATGCCGAAACGGACCGACCTCAAGAAGATCCTCATCATCGGTTCGGGTCCCATCGTCATCGGGCAGGCCTGTGAGTTCGACTATTCGGGCACGCAAGCCTGTAAGGCTTTGAAGGAAGAGGGTTACGACGTCGTCCTGGTCAACTCGAACCCGGCGACGATCATGACCGACCCGAACTTCGCCGACCGGACGTACATCGAACCGATCGTCCTCGAGGCGCTGACCAAGGTCATCGAGCAGGAGCGGCCGGACGCCATCCTGCCGACGCTCGGCGGGCAGACCGGCCTCAATTCCGCGATCAAGCTCCACGAAGCCGGCGTGCTCCAGCGCTTCAACGTCGAGATGCTCGGCGCGGACTACGAGGTCATCAAGAAGGCCGAGGACCGCGAGCTGTTCAAGATGGCGATGCGCAAGATCGGCATCGACCTGCCGCGCAGCGAGATCGCGTACTCGATGGACGACGCGCTACGCGCGCGAGAGATCATCGGCCTGCCGTGCGTCATCCGCCCGTCGTTCACGCTGTCGGGCGCCGGCGGCGGCATCGCCTACAACATCGACGAGTTCGAGAACATCGTCTCGAAGGGCCTGCAGCTCTCGTTGAACTCCGAAGTCCTGATCGAGGAGTCGATCGCGGGCTGGAAGGAGTTCGAGCTCGAGGTCGTCCGCGACACCAAGGACAATTGCCTGATCGTCTGTTCGATCGAGAACTTCGATCCGATGGGCGTCCACACCGGTGACTCGATCACGGTCGCGCCGATCCAGACGTTGACCGACCGCGAGTATCAAGTGATGCGCGACGCGTCGTTCGCGATCATCCGCGAGATCGGCGTCGCGACCGGCGGCTCGAACATCCAATTCGCGGTCCATCCCGAGACCGGCCGCATGGTCGTCATCGAGATGAACCCGCGCGTCTCGCGCAGCTCCGCACTGGCGTCGAAGGCGACGGGGTTCCCGATCGCGCGCGTCGCGGCGAAGCTCGCGGTCGGTTACACGCTGGACGAGATCCCGAACGACATCACGAAGGCGTCGCCGGCGTGCTTCGAGCCGACGATCGACTACTGCGTCGTGAAGATCCCGCGCTTCGCGTTCGAGAAGTTCAAGGACGCCGATCCCACGCTGACGACTTCGATGAAGTCGGTCGGCGAGACGATGGCGATGGGCCGCACGTTCAAGGAAGCTCTGCAAAAGGCGCTGCGCGGCCTCGAGACCAAGCGCTTCGGCCTAGGCGCCGATCCGGCCGATCGCCGCGTCCAGCCGCCGACCAAGGCCGCGCTGAAGAAGCTGCTGTGCACGCCGAACGCCGAGCGGATCTTCCACATCCGCCATGCGCTGCGGCAAGGGCTCGACATCGACACGATCCACGAATACTCGCGGATCGATCGCTGGTTCTTGCAGAACATGAGGGAGATCGTCGACTACGAACACGAGATCGCGCGCTTCGCGGATCCGGGCTCGATCCCGGAAGACGTGATGTGGGAAGCGAAGCGCATGGGCTTCTCCGACGTCCAGATCGCGACGTTGACCGGAAGTAGCGAGAAGGTCGTGCGCGCGCGTCGACACCAGCTCGGCGTGAAGCCGGCGTACAAGAAGGTCGACACCTGCGCCGCCGAGTTCGACTCGACGACTCCGTACTTCTATTCGACGTACGAGCGTGAGACCGAGGTCGTGGACTCGGGTCGCGAGAAGATCATGATCCTCGGCGGCGGTCCGAACCGCATCGGCCAGGGCATCGAGTTCGACTATTGCTGCGTCCAGGCGTCGTTCGCGCTGCGCGGGCTCGGGTACGAGACCATCATGGTCAACTCGAACCCCGAGACGGTCTCGACCGACTACGACGTGTCGAACCAGTTGTTCTTCGAGCCGCTCACGCTCGAAGACGTGCTGAACGTGTGGGAGTCGCAGAAGGTCCACGGCTGCATCGTCCAGTTCGGCGGTCAGACGCCGCTGAACCTCGCTCGTGCGCTGAAGGAGAACGGCGTCCGCATCATCGGCACGTCGCCGGAGTCGATCGACCTCGCCGAGGATCGCGAGCAGTTCAAGCAACTGCTGAAGAAGCTCGGCCTGCGCCAGCCCGACAACGACACGGCGACGAACGTCGCCGACGCGGCGATGGTCGCGGAGCGCATCGGCTACCCCGTCGTCGTGCGACCGTCGTACGTCCTCGGTGGGCGCGCGATGGAGATCGTCTACGACCGGACGTCGCTCGAGAAGTTCGCGGCGATCGCGCACGAAGTCGCGCCCGAAGCGCCGATCCTGATCGACAAGTTCCTCGACAACGCGATCGAGGTCGACGTCGATGCGGTCGCGGATGGCGAACGCTGCGTCATCGGCGGCGTCATGGAGCACATCGAGGAGGCCGGCATCCACTCCGGCGACTCGACGTGTGTGTTGCCGCCGTACACCCTCTCGCCCGCGCTGATCTCGCAACTGCGCGATCACACGCACGCGTTGGCGAAGGAACTCGACGTCCGCGGCCTGATGAACATCCAGTACGCGATCCAGAAGGGCGTCGTGTACTTGCTCGAAGTCAACCCGCGCGCGTCGCGCACGGCGCCGTTCGTCTCGAAAGCGATCGGAGTCTCGCTGCCGCAGATCGCGGCGAAGGTCATGGCTGGCCGCACGCTGGCGGAACTCGGGTTCACCGAAGAGATCTGGCCGCGCCACTTCTCGGTGAAGGCGCCGGCGTTCCCGTTCAACCGTTTCCCGGGTCAGGACATCCTGCTCGGTCCGGAAATGAAGTCGACGGGCGAGGTCATGGGCATCGACGACGACCTCGGCTGCGCGGTGGCGAAGGCCTTCCTCGGCGCGGGTATGCAACTCCCGCGCGAGGGCAAGGTGTTCGTGTCGGTCCGAGACTCCGACAAGCCGGCGGTCACGGAGATCTGCCGCAAGCTCAACGAGCTCGGCTTCACGATCATCGCGACGCACGGCACGTGGAAGTCACTTCACGAAGCAGGCGTCCGCGTCGACATGGTCCACAAGATCGGCGTCGGCCGACCGGACGTCCTCGACCTCATCAAGAACCGCGGCGTCGGCTTGATCATCAACACGCCGTCGACGGATGCGGATACCCGACACGACGAGATCCAGATCCGCACGCAAAGCGTGCTCCTCGGCATCCCGTCGATCACGACGGTCGCGGGAGCAAGAGCCGCCACGCTCGCGGTCGAAGCGTTCCTCAAGAACGGCATCAAGGTGCGAGCGCTGCAGGACTTCCACGCAGCGATGACGTCGGCGAGGTAGGCAGCACCGTAAGGTCCATCGAGCGCCGAGCGCCCCCGCGCCCATAACAACCTGGCCCCAAACGACCTAGCGCGCGTGCGATTGCCGCCGGCCAACGGACGCGGGTACCCGCGTCCGTTGGCCGGCGGCAATCGCACGCGCGCTACGCGTCGGTGGGCCAAGCACTTGCGCGATCGTGTCGAAGGGTTGGAGCCCGGTTCGCCGGTTCACCGGCGAGCGAGCGCCGAGCGGGTCGGAACGGGGACAGATCGGGGACAGACCCGCCTCCGTCCCCGTCCTTCCTCCGGCTTGCACCGAGAACCGTCACTCTTCCCTCGGTCTCAGGCCGCACGCTCGTTCAAAAACCACTCCGCAGCCAAGGGACGTCGGGAACGGGCTCTCGCTGCGGCCGCTCAGCAGCCCGCCGCGGCTGTGGCGATCCGCTGTACGACTCTCGTGAGTACGTCGCCTGGCGTTAGATCGACAGGGGTCGTCATGCGCGAGCGGAACAAGCCACCCCCGCGGCTTTGAGCGGCCGCAGCGAGAGCCCGTTCCCGACGTCCGTTCGCGTGAAGTCTCGCGAGCGGCCCAAGGGCGCGGGGGTTACCAAAGGGGGGCTTCGCTCGTTTGTGAAGCTCCCCTTTGGTCGCTCGACCGCGAGCGGTCGAGCGAGGGGGCGCGGGGGCGAAAGCCCCCGCCTTGTCTTACGGGGCCCGGGGCCTTCGGCCCCGGCTCGCCTCGACGCCCGAGCGGGCGTCGGGTCCAGCAGCCCGAGCGTCCGTCAGGTCAGATCATCCTGATTGATGATCCGCATCCCCTCGCGGATCAGCGTGCGTGCTGCGGAGTCCGCGTCTTCCACGTGCATCGCGATCACGTTGCGGCCCTTGGTCGGCGTCAGCAACGGATACATGTAGTGAACGTTGATCTCGGCGGAGAGCAGCACGCTGAGCAGCCGTCGCAGCTTCACACCCGGCGGCAACACCACACCGAGCAGGTCGGTCTCGACGACGTTGTAGCCCTCGGCGACGAGCGCTTCGCGCGCGAGCGTCGGCTTGCACATCACGAGTCGTGCGACCGCGTGATCCGCCGCTTCGAGGATCGAGATCGCGAGCAGCGTGATGTCGAACCGTTCGAGCACGCGCGTCACGGACAACAGCGCGCCGAGCCGGTTCGGCAGGAACACCGACACCTGCTTGATGCGGTCGTGGGAGTCCTGTTGTTCTGCGATGTCCGCCATGGGCCGGGAGTGTACGCGGCGGTCGAGTCGATGCGAACGGCCTACGCCGCAACGGTCACTGAGCCGCTGGCGTCTCGTTCGACTTCGGTCGCCGCTCGGTCACGAACAGGCGTAGGTTCCACATGTCGTCGGTCGGATCCTTCACGTTCGCCGCGTCCAGCGTCACTTCGCTGACCGTCAGCAGCTTCGTGTTCGCCTCGATGTTGAACAGGAAGCGCGCGATCTTCTGGCGCTCGAAGCCCTGCTTCTCCTGGCCCGGTCGCTTGTTGAACGTGATCTCGTACGACTTGTCGATGAAGCCGCTCGCCTCGCGCGGCGTCTCTTCCTTGTCCTTGCCGAGGTTCGGCGCGAGGTCGAGACCGGCGTCCTGCGCCTGCTTCTGGAAGTACTCGCCCTGGCGCGTCCCGCCCGCGGACTTCACGCGGTAGAGGTCGTTCTGCTTCTCGTCCTCGAGGATGCCGATGTCCTCGCCGAGGCTGTACGTCGTGCCGAGTTGGTTGTACGCCTTGTTCCGGTCGCTGCGCGCTTGGACCAAGTAGTGATCGAGCACGAAGTGCGACGCCACGCCGATCACGGACAGCGCGAGCGACGTGAAGATCCAACCCTTGGCGAAGTCGGTGCCAGCCATCTCAGTACTCCCCCGCCTGCTTCGGCTTCGGGAACTTGACCTTCAGACCTTGGAACTGGATGCCGCTCGCTTGCGCCGTCGTCTTGGGTCGCTCGACGTTGGCGGGGCCGATCTCGGGGATCGCCGCGAGCGCTTCCATCAAGTCGTCGACGCCGGACTGCGCAGGCACGTAGCCCGAGATCTCGACCGTTCGCTGCGGTTGCGTACGCACACCGACCTTGATCTGCGTGATCACGAGCTTCTGGATCGAGCCCATCTTCGGCTTGATCGCGTCGAACGTCTGGCGAAGCATGTCGAACGCCGACGGCATGCGCGGGATCGTGCCGCCACGACCGAGCTCGCCCATCAGCGCCTTCATCTGTTGATCCATCGTGCGCTGCATCACGTCGATCGACTTCGCGCTCGGCTCTTGCAGCGGCTTCGTCCACTTCGCCGCCGTCATCGCCTCTTGGAACTTCTTGCTGACGTACGTGTGGATCTGCGCGATGTGCGAGTTCTGCTTGTTGACGAGGAACGGCTGCACGACGCTGAGCTTCTTGATGTCGTACAGGTTCAGGATCAACACGAAGAACAGCAGGAACGAGCAGAAGTAGACCAGCGGCTCTTTGACCTGGTCGAACTTCTTGGCGTAGCGCGCTTCCTCTTGGCGGAAGTCGACCGCGGTCTCGTCGAAGCCCGCGATCTTGAACGCGAGTCCGAGCGCCGTCGCCATCTCCGACTCGGCCACCGCCGCTTCGGCCGCGGGGATCTCGTGCTGCACACGCGCGAGGATGTCGAGCTTCTTCACCGGCGCTTCGCTGAGGAACGCCTTCGCGGCCTCCTCGGCGAATCCCGGCATCAAACTGCCCGGGCCGGTCACGTAGATCGCGTCGAGCTTCCAATCCGTGCGCGACGTCGCGAGCGTGCGTCGCACTTCCTTCTGCATCTTGCCGTAGAAGTCGCCGATGCGGGACAGCGCGAGGTCGCGCTCGAGTTCCGACGGCGCCTTCTCGAGATCGCCGCGATCGGTGCGCGCGGGCACCAGCAGGTCGTCGCGATTCGAATCCGGGTTCTGCAGCAGCGCCTGCGCCTTCTCGACGCCACCCGAGTCCGCCAGATCGTGCGCGAGTCGTGCCGCGACGTGCTCCGACCCCATGCGGATCGCGCGCGTCAGCACCATGCGGCCCTTGTGGACCACGAGCACATTGGTCGCGCGCCGACCGCAATCGAGCACGGCGAACGTCTCGTGCTCCTTCGTGTACTCGAGCGCAGCCAGCGTGTTGAACATCGCGAGCGCGTCGAGGTCGACCATCATCGGATCGACGCCGATCGTCTGCAGCGTCTCGATGCGGTTCAGCAGGTGGTCCTTGCGGGCCGCCATCAGCATCAAGTGGCTCTTGTCCGGCGTTTCCGACAGCTTGTAGAAGCTGACGACGACGTCCTCGATGTCGCAGTTGTGCAGGTGCGACTCGGCCTCGTACTTGATGACCTTGCGCAACTGCTCCATGCCGGTGAACGGCAGATCGAGATCGCGGAACGTCGTCAGCGACGCGTCCCACGACATCCCGACCGGATCCGTCGCGAAGTCGTGTTCCTTCAGCACCGCGCGCAAGCGTTCGGCGAACGCTTCGTCGACGAAGGCCGACGACGGCGGCTTGCCGGGTTCGGTCACGTCGGCCGACACGAACTTCGTGACCTTCAGCTTCTTGCCCGAGCCCTCGGTCTCGACGATGCGAGCCCTGGCCGTGGTGAGGTCGAGCCCGACGTAGACGCTCATTTGCCTGCCTCTTCCTTGGGTTCCACGACCGCCGCGGCGTCACGGTCGAACCGCGCGCGTTGCGTATCCGTCAGCGCGGCGCGAATCTCGTCCTGCGCGCGTGCGCGCGCGGCGACGATTTCGTCCCGCACTTGAAGGTCCAGCCGCTCGAGCACCGCGGTGATCGCGCGATCCTCGGCTTCGAGGGCCGCGCGCACTTTGTCCGCCTGAGCGGGGGCGAGATCGTAGTCCTCGACCAGTCGATCGAGATAGGTCCTTTCCGCCTTCGGCGCAGGCGGACCGGCGATGACGATGCCGAGACCGAGGCCCGCGAGCAGCGTCAGCACGAATCCCGCGAGCAGCACCACGCCGACCTTGCTCATCGCGCGCGTCGCTCCGCACCGAACAACCAGCGCTGCAAGAACGGAACCAGCGATGGGTCGGCGTGCGGTGAGTTCGCCTGGCGCAGATCGTCTTCGAGCGAGCGCTGCGGCGCGGCCTCGACGTGACCATTGCGGAACGGCGAACCGCCGATCCCGAGCGCGAGTGTCGCCAGCGTCGCCGTGAACACGATCGCCGCAGCGGCCGCGAACCAGCGCACGGGTCGCAGGACGCGCACGTTCAATCGCTCTTGCTCGCGCACGACGGCCAGCCGTTCGTGGATCCGACGATTCAGGTCGATCGGCATCGCGGGCCCACGCTGCGAGCGCAAGACGCCGCGCACGGCGAGCAACTCGCGTTCGTAGCGCTGCGCGGCCGGATCGTTCGCGATCGCGGCGTCCACCGCCGCTCGCTCCGTCGCCGACAGGCGGCCGTCCAGCTTCCGTTCGATGTCGCGTTCGAGTGTGTCGTCCATGGTCAGAGCTCGATCTCGCCGAGGATTTCGCGCAATCGCTTGCGCGCCCGATGCAGGCCCGATTCGACGGTCCCGACGGGGACTCCCAAGACCTTCGCGATGTCCTCGTACTGCATGTCCTCGTACTCACGGAGTACGAGGAGCATCCGATGGCGCGGCTTCAAGCGAGTCATCGCCTTCCGCACCTTCTCGGCCAACTCCGCGTCCGAGACCGCGACTCCGGGATCGATCGAGCCTTCGTGCTCGAACTGATCGGCGTGGTCGTCGATCGAGACGTGGGGTCCGCGAGCCTTGCGACTCCGATAGATGTCGAACGCCGCGTTGCGCGCGATGCTGATCAGCCAGGTCGAGAACTTCGCCCGGAAATCGAATCGCGGCAGCGCGACCAAGGCTCGCGCGAACGTCTCCTGAGTCACCTCGAGCGCAAGGTCCTCGTCGCGAAGGATGCGAGAGACGATGCGCCAGATGCGCTCCTGGTAGAGACCCACCAGCGCAGAGAAGGCCTCTTCCGAGCCAGCCTTGGCTCGGTCGACGAGTTCTTGATCCTCGTACACGTGGCCTTCCATGGCTGAACCGCCCCCTTCGATGGTGAACCGGGGTCCGGCTTCCCTGGGTGGTTCAACTTTTCTGCGGATCGGTCCGGTAGGACGCCCTCAGGTGGGGTCGTTCGGAGGCGGACCGAGCACGTCGTCGAGGTGATCGAAGATGTGCCCCATCTTGTCCTTCTTGGTCCGCAAGTACTTCTCGTTACTCGGGTTGGGATCGGTCTGGATGGGCTCGCGCGCGACGATCGTGAGGCCGTAGCCCTTCATCGCGTGGTACTTGCGCGGGTTGTTCGTCAGTAGGCGCATCTGCCGCACCCCGAGGTCGAGCAGGATTTGGGCGCCGGTGCCGTACTCGCGCACGTCGGGCGGGAAGCCGAGTGCCGTGTTCGCCTCGACGGTGTCGAGCCCCTGCGTCTGCTGCAGGTGGTACGCGCGCAGCTTGTTCTCGAGCCCGATGCCGCGCCCTTCCTGTCGCACGTAGAGCAGGACGCCCGAACCGTGTTCGACGATGCGATCGATCGCCTGGTGCAACTGCGAGCCGCAATCGCACAGCATCGAGCCGAGCACGTCGCCGGTCAGACATTCGGAGTGCACGCGCACGAGGACCGGCGTCGGGATCTCCGGCGTCGGACCTTCGTGCGACGGCTGCGGCAGACCGAGCGACAGCGCGAGGTGCGCCACGCCATCGATCCGGGACCGGTACACGTGCAGGTCGAACTCGGCGCCGAAGCGCGATGGCAACTTCACCGACACGGTGCGCTCGACCAGCTTCTCGTGGCGCCGGCGGTACGCGATGAGGTCCGCGATCGAACCCATCTTGATGCCGTGCGCTTGGCAAAAGCCGATCAAGTCCGGCACGCGCGCCATCGTGCCGTCGTCGTTCATGATCTCGCAGATCACGCCCGCAGGCTTCAGGCCCGCGAGGCGGGCGAGATCGACGATGCCTTCGGTTTGACCGGCGCGCACCAGCGTCCCGCCGTCCTTCGCGCGCAACGGGAACACATGGCCCGGCCGCGCGAGGTCCGACGGCTTGGCGTCGTCCTTGATCGCGGTCTGGATCGTGCGCGCGCGATCGGCGGCCGAGATGCCCGTCGTCACGCCGCTGCGTGCTTCGATCGACACGGTGAACGCGGTTCCGAACTTCGACGTGTTCTCGTTCGACTGCAGTGGCAGCTCGAGCTGATCGACGATCTGCGAATGCAGCGCGAGGCAGATCAGGCCGCGCGCGTGCTTCGCCATGAAGTTGATGATCTCGGGCGTCACGAACTGCGCGGCGCAGCAGATGTCGCCTTCGTTCTCACGATCCTCGTCGTCGACGAGCACGATCATGCGCCCCGAGCGCATCTCTTCGAGCAGCTCCGCGATCGGCCGGAACGGCGAATCGGCGGGCTTCTCGTCGGCGGCGTCGAGGTCGGGATTCACGGGCTCACTCCTTCGGTTCGTCTTCGGTGTCGTCGTCCGCTTCGTCGGCGGCGTCATCGCCCTCGGGCGGCAGTTCCGTGACGACCGGTTCGTCGGTCAGCGCGCGCGGCGCTTCACCTTCGGTGTCGTCCTTGACGGTCGGCGCCACCGCGACGAGGCGATCGCCTTCGCGCACGGAGATCAGCTTCACACCTTGCGCATTGCGGCCGATCACCGAGATGCCACCGATCGCGATGCGCACGACCATGCCGTCCTTCGTCATCATCATCAGGTCGTCGCCTTCGCGCACGGCCTTGATCGCGACCACCTCGCCGGTGCGCTCGGTGACCTTCATGTTGATGATGCCCTTGCCGCCACGATTGGTGATGCGGTACTCGCCGAACTCGGTGCGCTTGCCGAGTCCGTTCGCTCCGACCGTCAGCACGTGCGCCGTGGTGTCGACGACGACGAGGCCGATGACCTGATCGTCCCCTTCGGGGCGGATGCCCCAAACGCCGCGCGCCGTGCGACCCATCGGTCGCAGCTTCGTGGTCGGGAACCGGATCGCGAGTCCCGACTTGGTGCCGAGCATGACTTCGTCGTTCTGACCGACGACGGTGACGCCGACCAGCGCGTCGCCTTCCTTCAGGCCGAGCGCGATGATGCCGCCCATCTTCGGTCGCGAGAACGCGACCAGCGGCGTCATCTTCACCATGCCCGAGCCGGTGGCCATGAACAGGTACCCGCGCGTGAAGTCGCGCACGGGGATCATCGACGTGACCTTCTCGCCTTCGTCGAGGCGCAGCAGGTTCGCGAAGCTGCGGCCCTTGCTCTGGCGCGACAACTGCGGGATCTGGTGGACCTTGACCCAGTGCACTTTGCCGCGATCCGTGAACGCGAGGATGAAGTCGTGGTTCTGCGCGACGAACAGGTGCTCGAGGAAGTCCTCGTCCTTCGAATCACCACCGGTGATGCCGACGCCGCCGCGGCCCTGACGCCGATACGTGTCGAGCGGCAAGCGCTTGACGTAGCCGGCGTGACTGACCGTCACGGCCATCGTCTCGTCGGGGATCAGGTCCTCGTCCTCGATCGCGTCGATCGGCGCGACGATCTGCGTGCGGCGCGGGCTCTTGTGCGACGACTTCATGTCGTCGAGGTCGCCGCGGATCAAGTCGTCGACGAGGCGCTGGTCGGCCAGGATCTTCCGATAGTTGTCGATCTCGACGATGAGGTTCTTGCGCTCCTCCTCGAGCTTGTCGCGTTCGAGGCCCGTCAGGCGCTGGAGCTGCATGCGCAGGATCTCGATCGCCTGGATCTCGGAGAGCTGGAACTTCTCCATCAACTGCGCGCGCGCGGTGTCGATGTCCTTCGCCGCGCGGATCGTCCGCACGACTTCGTCGATGTGGTCGACGGCGATGCGCAAGCCCTCGACGATGTGCAGCCGCGCTTCGGCCTTCGCGAGCAGGAAGCGCGTGCGACGTCGGATCACGTCGCGGCGGTGCTTGATGTAGGACTCGATCAGGTCCTTCAGCGTCAACGTGCGCGGACGGTTGTCGACCAGCGCGATGTTGATGATCGAGAAGGTGCTCTCGAGCTGCGAGAACTTGAACAGTTGGTTGAGCGTGACGTGTTCGTCCTCGCCCTTCTTCAGCTCGATGACGACGCGCATGCCGTCACGGTCGGACTCGTCGCGGATGTCCGACACCGCCGGGATGTCGCCGGCCTTGACGTGATCGGCGATCGTCTCGATGAGCTGCGTCTTGTTCAGTTGGTACGGGATCTCGGTGACGACGATCGACTTGCGACCCTTCTTGTCCTCTTCGATCGCGGTCTTCGCGCGCAGCGTGATCTGCCCACGGCCGGTCGTATACGCGTCGTGGATACCCTTACGGCCGCAGATCAGCGCACCCGTCGGGAAGTCCGGACCGTGCACGATCTCCATGAGCTGCGGGATCGTCACGCCGGGTTCGTCGAGCACGCGACGGATCGCATCGCAGATCTCGCCGAGGTTGTGCGGCGGGATCGACGTCGCCATGCCGACGGCGATGCCGTTGCTGCCGTTGCACAGCAAGTTCGGGAAGCGGCTCGGCAGGATCGTCGGTTCCTCGCGCGCACCGTCGTAGTTCGGGACGAAGTCGACGGTGTCCTTCTCGAGGTCGTCGAGCATGTCCGCCGCGGCCTGCGTCATGCGCGCTTCGGTGTAACGCATCGCGGCCGGCGGATCGCCGTCGACCGAACCGAAGTTGCCCTGACCTTGGATCAGCGGCGAGCGCATCGCGAAGTCTTGCGCCATGCGCACGAGCGTCGGATAGACGACCGCTTCACCGTGCGGGTGGTAGTTGCCGGACGTGTCGCCCGCGATCTTCGCGCACTTCCTGTACTTCGCGCGCGGGCCGAGGCCGAGGTCGTTCATCGCGACCAACACGCGCCGCTGCGACGGCTTCAGGCCGTCCCTGACGTCCGGCAGCGCACGCGAAACGATCACCGACATCGCGTAGGAGAGATACGACCCCTTCATCTCGTCTTCGATGAGGAGGTTCTCCAGGCGCTCGTTCTGTTCGGTCATTCAGCATCCGCTCCGCGGGAATCCAAAGAGAACGTGAATCAATCCGGTTGATTCACGTTCTCGGCCCCACCAGGTGTTGCTCGGTGACGGCAGTCGCCGAATTCGATGGTCGTTGGGGCCGAGTATGGCCGGTCATCAGTGAATACGGCGGCTGCCGCCGCCTCGGACACCCGGTGCATTCGGCCGTGACGCAATCGGGGGATGCCCCCGATTGCGTCACGGCCTTCAAGGAACCCAGCCATTGTCCGGGCCGAAGCGTTCATCGACTACCTCTTTCTTGGCCGAATTCTGTCCTTTCTTGTCAATGTAACCTGTTTTCAGACATGGGGTTGGAATCGACCTGCGACCATGTCGCGAGCGTCGCCGCGGCGGCCCGGGCGTCCGGGCGACGCAGCCAGCGCGGTTGGGTCGAAAGGAACGCGCGCAATGCCGCGCGATCCCCCTTCGCGAACAGCTCGGCGACCTCGCGCAGATCGGGCAAGTCCGCCTTGGCATCGGTATCGAGCAGACGTGTCGCCGACGGCGAAGCGAGCGACGGCTCGCCGGTCGAACTCGGGCTCGCTGGGCGCGCGTTGAGCGCTTCGGCGACGTCGACGAGCGCGATCGCGACATCGGGTCGGTGGTTCGCGATCGCACGTGACCAACCCGCGCGCAACTCCGCCAACGCGGCGCGCGACTCGGACTCGATCCACTCGGCCGCGGCGCCCTCCAGGCTCGACGCGCCGACGGCCTCGGCCACGTCGCCGTATCGATCGACTTCGACGCGCAGCGCGACGGCTCGCGGTAAGTCGGCACTCCACCAGTGCGCGAGGTCGAGCATGCGGCGAGCACGCGGGACGTCGCCGCGTTCCAGCGCGAGCGCCGCGAGCCCCGTCACCGAATCGAGCGCGGTCCACGTCACGATCCCGAGCAACGCGGCGAGCGCGCTGGCGACGATCCAACGCCGCGTCGTACGCAAGCGGGTCTCGAACACGTCGAGCGCCTCGCGATCGCCGTGTTCGAACACGCGCGAGATGAACTCGGCGCGGCCTTCGATGCTGAAGTGCCGCTTGCCATGCGCCGCTCGCTCGATGTGCGCGACGCGGCCGACTTTCTCGAGCGTGTCGACGAAGCGCTGCGAGTCGCCGGTCGTCCGCGCGCCTTCGACGTCGGCCTCGAGTTCGAATCGCCGCGACAACGGGGCCACGCAGAGGCGCCAGAACACGAGGAACGCGGGCAACTGGACGAACAGCATCGCGGCCACGGCGGCGTCGTACGCACCACCACTGGCCGACTCGATCCATCCGCCGAGCGCCGACGAGATCGGTAGCAGCACCGCGACGAAGACGCCCGTGTAGAGGATCGAGAACGTCGCGTGATGACGTGTGCCGTGTCCCGCCTCGTGCGCGAACACGTGGCAGATCTCGTCCAGCGTGAGGCGGCGCAGCAGCTCCTCGGTGAAGATCACGTAGCGAAAGCGCGGCCACACGCCGAGCAGCGCGGCGTTCAACTGCGGGCGGCGCGTGCGCCAATAAAGATAGTCGCGGCACTGGAATCCGGTTCGGGCCGCGAACGCTTCGAGCCGCGAACGCAGCGGCGAATCGGCCTGCATCGGCTGCATGCCGAGCGCCCATTTCACGAACCACGGGAACACCGCGAGCAACGCCGCGAACAGCAGCAACGTCGCGATCGCCGACAGCAGCGGCACGTAGTCGAACCACGTGTCGAGCCGCGTGTCTTGCACCAGGTCGAACAACGCGAGCAACACGAACATCGGAGCGAGCGGCAACGCCAGTCGACGCAACTGTTCGAGCACGGCGGCGCGCACCGCTCGCGGCGGCGCCGGGACGAAGCCTTGCACGGTGACGCGCAGCGGCCGCTTCAACCGCTCGACCTGGATCGATGTCGCGACCAGCAGCAGCAAGAACGGCAACAGCACGACGATCACGTCCAGCAGCACGACGGCTTCGAGCCGCAGCGGCACCAGGATCTCCGGCCAACGGAACGCGAGCAGCGCGACGAGGTACAGCGGCAGCGGGAGCTGCGCGATCCAACGCGCATGGCGTCGCGGCTCGAACGGGCGACCGTTCCGGAAGCGGTATCGCGTGTAACGGAACAACCCCTCGACGACGCCGATCGGCACCAGGCACAACGCCAACGCCGGCAGTTGCGTCAGGACGTCCCCGGCGGGCAACGCGGACTCGGCGTACCACTCCTCGAACAGGAGGGCCGCGAGCACCGCGACGACCGTGGAGAAGATCGGTGCCATCGCCCCTCGGACTTCCTGGTGGGCTCAACGACTCGACGCGGGCGCCGGCATTCGAGGTGTCGTCGGGTCCGAGCGCTCGACGCATTGGAATGCCAGCGCCCCGCTCACCAACACGAACAACGCGTAGACGAAGACGAGCCCACGCGCCTCGCGACTCAACCGTTTCGGCCTGGGACGCTCGGTCGTGGTTCCGTCGGTCCGAGTCGTCGTCGCGCGGTTCATGCACTCCGCCTCCGCAAACGCAGGCGGATCATAAGTGCAAGCGCGAGCACCGCCAGCGCGTACGGCACTGGCCTGCCGACGACGTTCATCCCGACCAGTGCCGCGACCGTCGACAGCAGCAGCGCGGCGAACGCCCGGTTCTGCAGGGACGCCGGGAACTTGCCGTCGTCGCTGGTGCAGAACGCGAGTCCCTCGAGCCGTTCGAAGAAGAACCCGCCGAACAGGATCGCGAACAGCGCGCCGAGCAGCACGTGTTGCGCGCTCGCGGACAAGCCGGGACCGCGTTCGAAGACCGCCAGGGCCGCGAGACCGAGCAACACGGTGAGGTGCACGGGGATGACGACGTGAGCATGGAACGCCTTCTCGGCGCCGGCACGGAACGCGGCGGCGTCGAGGATCGGCAGGGCTTCGACGAGGCGCGGGCCGCGCTGCGACTCCGAGAACAGCACGAACGTCTGCGCGACCACGAGGTACATCGACGCACCGTAGACCGAGATCAGCAACGGCGCGAGGCCGGCGCCTTCCTTCGCCAACAACACGATCGCGGCGAACGGGAACGCGAACAGCGGGAACACACGCGCGCGGAACGTGCGATCGCGCGCGAGATTGGCGCGCGTGAACTCGTAGCCCGCGCGCTCGTCCGCGGCGAGGAACCGACGCGCGAGACTCGCGACCGGACCATCGCCACCGGTGCCGCGGCGCTCGTCGTTCGTGCGCCGCGCGCGCGCAAGGGAGAACGCCGCACCGAGCAACGCGACCATCGCCGTCGCGGCCAGCGCCGTCGCGATCCAATCGCCGCCGTCGGCACAGAAACGCGCGAATGCGAGTGGCGGCAGATGCGGCATGAACCCCGAGGCGCGCGCGGCGGCGTCGAGGTCGGGCGCCGCGAACAACGCCGCGAACAGCGCGACCGCGACGACGAGACGGATCGGTCCTTCCCACTCCTCGAGCTTGCGCGCACCGAGGAACCGCAACAACACGGCACGCAAGAACGTCGCCAGCGCGAGTCCGGTCAGCGATGCGCACAGCGCAGCCACGAACGCGCGCGCCGCGGCCGCCGGGCCGACCACGACGGCCGTGATCATGATCGGCGGCAGCGCGACGTTCAGCGTTCCGACCAAAAGCTCTGCGCCGAGCACGAGCGCACGCGCCGCCGCGAACGTCCATGCGGCGATCGGCAAGGGTTCGAGCACCCCCCGATCGGCCGCGGTCGCGTCGAGCTCTCGCGCCTCGAAGAACGTCCGCACGGCCGACCACGCCAAGCACGCGGCGTTCATGAGCACGAACGTCTCGAACGGCGAGCGTTCCTGCGCGAGCAGCAAGAACACCAGCGTCGACACCGTCAGCGTCGTCGCCGCTGCGGGCACCGGCGAGGCGGCATCGTCACCGTCGCCGAGCAGACGGCGTTCCAGGAACCGGCGTGTGACGAGGGCGAGCGCGCTCACGCGTCCATCGCCGCGAGCAACGTGGTCGCGATCGCGGTCGGATCGGCGTCGGCAGCCACGCTGCGGAACACTTCTTCGAGCGACGTCCCACGCGTCGTCGCGCGCAGTTCGGCGATCGAGCCGTGCGCGACGGCCTTGCCCTTGCTCAGGATCATCGCGCGATCGCAAACGCGTTCGACGACGTCGAGGACGTGCGAGCAATACAGGATCGCCGTGCCGCGACTCGCGAACCCGCGCAGGACTTCCTTCAGCACGAGCGCGGCCTGCGCATCGAGGCCGGACAGCGGTTCGTCGAGCACGAGCACCGGCGGCCGATGCAGCAGTGCGAGCGCGAGACCAGCGCGCTGGCGCATGCCCTTCGAAAAGCTGCGCACCGGCTCGTCGGCCCAGGCGGCCAAGCCGAGTGCTTCGAGCAGCGCGGCGCCGCGGCGCTTCGCCGTGGCGTCGTCGATGCGTCGCACGCGCGCGACGAAGTCGAGGTGTTCGTTCGGCGTGAGTCCTTCGTACAGCGCGACGAGCTCGGGCAAGTAGCCCACGGCCGCGCGGGCCGCGACCGGATCGTGCGCGACGTCGATGCCCGCGACGCGCGCGCTGCCGCTCGTCGGATGCAGCAGACCGAGCAGGATGCGCACCGTCGTCGACTTGCCGGCACCGTTGGGACCGAGGTAGCCGAACACTTCGCCGGGTTTCACCGTGAACGTGACGCCGTCCAGCGCGACCAGTTCACCGTAGCGGTGTCCGAGGTTCTCGACTTCGATCGTCACGACGCGCCTCCCGCGATCTTCGGTTGGAAGCGCGGCTCGTACGCCATTTCGAGCAGCCGCTTCACGCGATCCTGGATCGGCGGGTGCGTGGCGAACAACGATGCGCGATCACCGCCGAGACGCAGCGGATTCGCGATGTAGAGGTGCTGGGTCGCGCGATTCGCGACCTCGAGCGGCTCGGGGTCGCCGCTGATCTTCTGCAGCGCGCGCGCCAGGGCTGCCGGGTTGCGCGTGAACTCGGCCGCGCTGGCGTCGGCGAGGTACTCGCGTTGGCGCGAGATCGCCATGCGCAGCGCCAGCGCGGCGATCGGGGCGACCAGCGCGAACACGATCGCGATGACCATCAGGATCGCTTGAGCTTGGTTGCCCTTGCCGCCACCACGCGAGCGTCGACCGGAGAAGCGCATCGAGCGCAGGAACAAGTCGGAGATCAGAGCGATCGCTCCGACCAGCACGCCGACGAGCATTGCATAGCGGATGTCGAAGTTGCGCACGTGCCCGAGCTCGTGCGCCATGACGCCTTGCAGTTCGTCGCGGTCGAGTTTCTCGAGCAGTCCGGTCGTGATGGCGACCGCTGCGTGCCCGGGATCGCGACCGGTCGCGAACGCGTTGGGCTGTCCATCCTCGATCAAGTACACGCGCGGCATGTGCGGCAGGCCGGACGCGATCTTCATCTCCTCGACGACATTCCATAGTTGCGGGTGGTCGGTGCGCTGGATCTCCTTCGCGCCCGAGATCGTCAGCAGGATCGACGATCCACCGAACCACGCGACCAGGAACGCGACGACGCTGACGACGACAGCGACGACGATGCCGACTTCCCACGAACCGTAGGCGCCGCCGAGCACGCCGAGGAACCCGGCGAGCAGCACGAGCAGCAGGAACAAGAGCGCGGTCGATTTGCGCTTGTTGCTCGCGATCTGCTGGAAGAGATCCATCGGATTCGCCGCACGGAGCAGCGGGGATCGCTCAGAACTGGACCTTCACCGGCTCGCGCTCGGCGGCGTTCTCGACCTCGAAGAACTCCATGCGTTCGAAGTTGAACATGCCCGCGATGATGTTCGTCGGGATGCTCTCGACCTTCGTGTTGTAGCGCATCACGGAGTCGTTGTAGAACTGGCGCGCGAACGCGATCTTGTTCTCCGTCGACGCCAGCTCTTCTTGCAGCGCCATCATGTTGGTGTTGGCCTTGAGTTCTGGATAGTTCTCGGCCACCGCCATGAAGCGCGTCAGCAATCCCGACAGCGCGTTCTCCGCCTTGATCGAGTCGTGGATCGTCGTCGCCGCCGCGGCTCCCGAGCGCGCTTTCGCGATGCCCTCGAGCAGTTCGCGCTCGTGCTTCATGTATCCCTTCGCCGTCTCGACGAGGTTCGGGATCAAATCGTGCCGACGCTTCAGTTGGACGTCGATCTGCGACCACGCGTTCTTGCCCTGATTGCGCATCGCGACGAGGCCGTTGTAGGCGCCCATCAGCATGAGCAAGATCAGGACGAGCACGCCACCGGCGATCAGTAGAGCCATCATCGGAAGAACCCTCACCAACGGGACGAAGGGCAGAGGGTAGGCTCGCGGGCGGGGTGACGGAAGGGGTGGGACGTGGTCGGCGGTCGGGGCAGGCTGATTCTCGCGCCGCGGTTCGTTCCGTTGCGCATTCGTGGGTTCGATGTCGTCGGTCGACGACTTCGATGGGAGAAGGCCAGATGTTCCGAATCGTCCCAATGCTGGTGGTCGCCGCGTTTCTCGCGCCCCTCGCTCCCGCGCGGCAGCTCGCTGCCCCTCGCTTACCGCTGGAGATTCGACAGCTCGGCGAGGAACCCGAGTTGGTTTCCGTCGGCGACTTGAACTCCGACGGACGCGATGACCTCGTGGTCGCTTCCCGGGTCCCCGGACGCATCAGCATCTTGCTCGGCGACGGTTTCGGCGGGTTCTCCGTGAGCTCCGAACAACCGTCGGGCAAGAAGCCGGTCGGCCTGCCGCTGTTCGACTTGAACGGCGACGGTGAACTCGACGTCGTCGTGCTCCATCGCGAGTCGTTCGACTTGCGGACGTTCCTCGGCGACGGCTTCGGCCACCTCCAATTCGCGGCCTCGATGCCGTCCGGTGCGCAAGCGATCGACGTCGAGGCCGCGGATCTCGATGGAGACGGGCTCGGCGAGGTCATCGCGGCATACGGGAACGGTGACTTCGTGCGCCACGAATGCGACGCGTTCGGTCAGTTGTCGGGTCACGCGACCTGGCATGCGTCCACGAACATCGTGGACGCGATGCTCCTGCGCGATTTCACCGGGGACGGCGTCCTCGATGTCGCGTGCGCGAATCGATTCCCGTCGACGATCGACGTCTTCGTCGGTTCGCCATCGGGGTCGTTCGCGGTTCCGGTGTCGTCCGCCGCCAGCCCGAGCTTCGTCCTGCGCATGGCCGCCGGAGACGCGGACGGCGATGGCGACCTCGATCTCGCGTGTCGGAGTTCGGTCGGAGCGCACCCGTACGTCCTGCCGAATCACGGCAACGGCGCGTTCGGAACTCCGAGCACGCTGCCCTGGACCAACATCGGATTCGACGGGCTCGACGTGGCTCTGCAGGATTGCGACGGGGACGGCCTCCCCGAGTTGAATGGCGGAGCGTTCATCGCCAAGAACCTCGGCGGTCTCGCGTTCGCGCCGGCCATCGGACTCCCGATCATCACGGAGGCGCTCGCGGTCGGTTCCTTCGACGGCGACGCGCTCTCCGACTTCGCGTTCACGCTGAAGTCGCCGTTCGCGATCGGCGTCATGCATGGCGACGGCACGCTCGACTTCGAAGGGCCGACGATCAGCGATCCTGTTCCCACGCTCCCACAAGGCGGGTTCACCGGGACTCCGACGGACGCGAATGGCGATGGGCACGTCGACTTCGTCGGATACGAGAGGATCTACACGAGCGTCTTCTGCAGCTTCGGCGACGCTTCGGGCTCGTTCGTCGCCGGATCGCCTACCGTGATCTCGACTCCGAATCCGTGGAGCGGCGTCGCGAAGCAGCGTTCGGCCGACGTCACCGGCGATGGCTTCGACGACGCGCTCGTCCTGCTGCAGACGTCCATCCGGGTCTTGCAGAACGACGGTACGGGTGCGTTCGCACCGATCGCCACCTTGCCGATCGTTGCCGGTGCGTCGTTCGAGAACTTCGACGTCGGACGAGTCGACGCCGATCAGGCGCTCGATCTGTTCGCCGTCGACAATCAACAGCGCTTGTACACGTATCGAAATCTCGGCAACGGCACGTTCGCCGCGCCAGTGACCGTGGTCGTTCCGGCGCCGAACGGTGCGAAATGGACGAACTTCGTCGTGTTCGACGCCGATGCGGATGGTGACGACGACGTCGGTTGCTTGAACACGGCCGACCGCAGCGTGACGATCTGTTCCAGCAACGCGAGCGGCATCATGGTTCCGACGTCGACGATCAACGTGCAGGTCGTCGCGCACCTCGCGCGACTCGCCGACGTCGGGGGGGATGGTGCTCAGGACCTGATCATCACGAGTAGCGGGACCGGCAAGATCGCCGTTCTCGCGCGCACCGGTCCCGGAACGTTCGCCGTACCGGTCGTGACGACGACGACTCCGCTGACCGTCCATCGATTCGGCGTCGCGGATTGGAACGAAGACGGGCGCGTCGATCTTCACATGAGCGCCGACTTGCCGATGACGACCGCGATCGTGAACGGCGACGGCGCGTTGGGCTTCGGTCCACCGCGAGTGTTCGCGGGACTCGTTTTCGGTGAACCCGGCGACGCCGTCGACGTCGACGAGGACGGCCGGCTCGACCTGGTGTCAGCGACGTCGACGCCCAACGGGCCACGGATCCGAGTGGCTCGCCAGATCTGCCCCGGAGGGGTCGCCGGCTACGGCCTGGGTTGTGGAGCACCGTTCAGTCCGAGGCTCACGTTGACCGGCTGTACGACGGCGGGAGCACCTGTCACGCTGGCCATCGACGATGCGATCGGTGCGTCGTCGGCGCTGCTCGCAGTCGGATCCTCGATGGCAAATGCGTCCATCGGCGGCACTGGCTGCTCCTTGCTCGTCGCTCCGCCGCTGTACTCACTGTGGATCCCGGTGAATCCCGCGACGGGTCGAGTCGCATCGACGACCGTGCTGCCGCCGCCGACGGCTCAACTGCAGTTCGCGATGCAGGCGCTTCTGCCGCTTGCGACGGCGCCCGACGGATTCATCGCGACGAACGGTGTGCAAGTCGTCATCGATTGAAGTCGAAGGCCGCATGACGCCGTCCGCGACTTCTTCATCTCTTCCGTCGATCAGGGGAATCCGCCATGTCCGATCGAGTTTTGTTCCGATGTGCGCGTGTGTTGCTCGCGGCTGCTTCGCTGTTCGTGTCCGACGCCGCGGCCCGGCAGGGCGCGCCACCGCGCTACCTGGCCGAGTACACCGTCGTGACCGAGGAGCCCGAACGCGTCGCGGTCGGCGACATGAACGAGGACGGCCGCGTGGATGCGATCGTCGCGTCCCGATTCCCCGGGCGAGTCTTCGTATTGCTCGGAGACGGATTCGGCGCGCTGACCCTTCACGATGAACACGAGGCCGGCGAGAAGCCGATGGGCCTCGTCGTGGACGACTTCGACGGCGACGGGCACCTGGACGTTTGCACGCTGAACCGCGACACGTTCGATCTGCGCGTGTTCCGCGGCGATGGGACCGGACGGATCGAGTTCGCTGCGCGTGGTCCGATCGGGTACGAGCCGCTCGCGTTGGCCTCGGCGAACTTGGATTCGGACCCGGCGGCCGAGGTGATCGCCACGCAGAGTTCGGGCATCACGTCGGTGTTCCAGTTCGTCACGAACGGTCAATTCACGCGAACGCACGCGTTCAACCATGGCGCGGTCCGCGACATGTGCGCCGCCGACTTCACGGGGGACGGCATCGTCGACCTCGCGTTCAGCGGGAACTTCTTGCCGCTGCGCGTGTGGGTCGTGCCGGGTAACGGGCTCGGCGGGTTCGGCCCACCGATCGTCACTCCGACACCGACGTTCAGCCTGTTGAACCTGCTCGCGCACGACGTCGACTCCGACGGTCGGCAGGACTTGGTCTCCTACGGTGGATTCACCGCGCCTTTCGGTCGCGTACTTCTCGGCGTCGGCGACGGCACGTTCGGGGCGTTCGCGATCGGGGCCCCGTTCGCGACCGCCCCGAAGTTCTCGTCCGAGCTCTCGCCGATGGCCGCGGGCGACTTCGACGGAGATTCGGATCAGGACATCCTCGTCGGACGCGTGTTGTATCGAAACCTCGGCGACACGACGTTCGATGTGGGCACGGTGATGCAAGTCAATCCGTTCGACTTCGCGCTCGCGGACGTCGACGGAGACGTCGCGCCCGATCTCGTATGCATCGGCAAGTCGACGTGGACCGTCACGGCGGTACGAGGCCACCCGCACGATGCATTCGAGACGACGGACACGTTCCTCTCGATCGTCGGCGGGCAGGCCGGCAATGCTGTCCTTCAAGGAGAACTGGCAGACGTCGACGGCGACGGCGACCTCGATGTCGTCGCGGCCGAGCGCTCCGCGAACGCGCTCGTGACGCATCTGGGTGACGGCCGAGGCGGATTCGTGATCGGTCCGGTCACGCCACTGAGCCCTCTGCCGTTCCTTGCGTCCCCGATCCCCATCGTCGGCGACATCGACTCCGATGGTCTGGTCGACGTCGTCGTCGACGACCGAACGCAACTTCTCGTTGCGCGCGGGAGCGGGAACGGAGCGTTCCAGCAAACGGCGACGTTGCCGCTGCCGACCCTCGGGACGGTCCCGCTCTACGAGGACGTCCGGCTCGGCGACGCCGATGGGGACGGCGACCTCGATGTGTTCGCGCTGGCGACGGATCAGACCCTGTGGGTCCATCGACAGGCCTCGATGGCGTCGTTCGTGTCGGTCCCGACGAAGCTGCCGTCGCTCGCTTCGAACGAGATCGGCAGTTTCGTCGTGTTCGACGCGGACGGCGACGGCGACGACGACGCTCTGACGTTCAGTGTCGTGAACGAAGCCATGACGGTGTTCCACAGCACGTCCGCCGGTCCGTTGGCAACCGGCGCGACGACGGCGATCGGAATGCCACTGTGGTCCCCGTTGCTGGCGGATTTCGACGCCGACGGTGCGATCGATGTCGCCGGTGTGACGTGGCATCCCACGGGTGTCGCCGTCGCAAAGCGACATGGTCAGGGTGCGTTCGCGCCGTTCGTGACTTCCGACGTCGTTCAGCCGCTGGAGCTCAGCGCCGCGGGCGACTGGGACCGCGACGGGGTCGTCGATCTGATCGGAAACGGACCGCGCATCCTCCGCGGCATCGGCGGGCTGAAGTTCGAGACCGGCCGAGCGTTCACACAACTCACGCCGTTCCCGTGGTCACGACAACCGGTCGGTGACGTCGACGGCGACGGCTGGCTCGACGTCGTTCAGTTCGGTCTGGCGCTGGACACCCCGCTCACGCATCCCGCGATCTTCGTGTTGCGGACGACGTGTCACGGAAGTGCCGCTGCTCACGGTCTCGGTTGTTCTTTCGGTGGGGTGCCCGCGCCGAGTCTGCGCATCCGCGGCTGCGCCGAAGCCGACTCCACGTTGTCGTTGGTCGTCACCGGAGCTCAAACCGCATCGCTGGCGTGGATCGTGTTCGGAACGCAGCCCGGAACGCTTCCGCTCGGCTCGAGCGGGTGCTCGCTCGCGATGTCCTCGTTGTTGCCGGCGAGCGTGTTCGTTCCGGTGAATCCCGCGACCGGCGAGAGTTCGATCCCTCTGACCATTCCGGCAGGCTTCGCTTCGCTGACCGTCGAGCTGCAAGCGATCCTTCCGACGACGGTCTCGCCGATGGGTTTCGTCACGTCGAACGCGTTGACGATCGTCGTCGACTGACCGCGCGCGGGCTCACTCCACCGTGGTCCACAGCGCGTCACGCAGGCGGTTCGCGATCGGATCCGTCGCCGACGTCGGCTTGCCTTGGATCTTCACCGTGCGCCAGAAGCGACCACCGAACTGGACGACGAGGAGTTCGAAACGCAGCGGCGACGTTCCTGCTTGCAGATTTCCGTTGCAGGTCCACGCGGGGCGCCCGTCGCGATCCGACATCGTTCCCGCCGAGCCGTCGCCATCGAATTGGAACGTCCCCTTCGTCGCTTCGATGAACGCGGAAACGTACTCCTGCAGCGAGAAGCCCTCCGCGTCCTCGTACGAGATCACGACGCCGGCCTGATCGAGCGGTTCGTTGAACGCGATGATGTCGGTGCCGGCAGGATCCTTCGTGATCGTCGGCGTCCAGAAGCCTTCGATCTTGGTCGTGAGACCGGTCGCTTCGTTGCGCCACGTCTGAGCCGAAGCGTTCCCGCGCGAGCGATTGACGCGCGGGCCGGTCTTGAGGTCGTCTTTCGTGTACGCGAACAGAGCACCCATGATCGCCACGTACAACGCGATCGCGGCCGCGACGCGGAGTGCGCCGATCGGGCTACCTTCGACTCGTCTCGCGCTCGATGCGTCGTAGCTGGCCGCGCGACCGGCTTTCACACGGCCATGCTGACGGACCATCGTGAACAGCGTGACGAGAGGGATCCCGAGTCCGTAGCCCGCGATCCAGACGCGGACATTGCGCGCGACGAAGTCTCCGAACGCTGGCTTCGTGCCATCGGCGTTCAGCACCTTCACACCGAGAAGTGCTTTTCCGAGCGTGTTGCCGAACACCGCGAACAATACCGCGTCCAGTAGGAGCGCAATCGGCATGAGGAAGACCGCGACCACTTGTTGGCCCATCGGCGTCGTGACTTTGCTCAACAACTCCGACTGGGTCGCGCCGAGGACGAAGTAGATCGCGAACGAGAGCGCCGACATGGTCCATGCGACGTCGATCGACCGCGCGAGCCAGCGCCGCCACGGCCCCGCGATCGGCCGGGTCTCTTTGTGTTCCACCTCGACGCGCGGCGGCGCGAATGGATCGGTTGCGCCCGAATCACTCTGCGTGGATCGTTCGTCGGATGCGTGCACCATCGGTTCGCCCTCTTCCGTGGGAGTTCAGCTCGATCGGGGCGGAACGATATCGAATCACGCTGACGACGCGTCGAGCCACTTGGTCGAAGCTCGAAGTTCCCCCGCTCCTCGCCGGCGTCAGTTCCCGAGCGTCCACTGCGCGCCGTTGGTCAACGCGAGGTGGTAGAAGCCCGTTGCGCCAGCGTCGACGTAGCCCGCTTGGAGAACCAGTTCGATGCCGCACAACGCCGGATCGGCAGGCAGTCCGATCGGCAGGAGCAGGACTCCGGTCGGACCGATCGCCGGCAACACGAGGGTCAGGATCGGCATCACGAGGAGCGTTCCGCCGTCGAACGGGATCGTGGCGGACTGCGCTCCCGCGAACACGACGACCGGTCCGGCCGACGGGGTCGCATTCGTGATCCCGAGGACGAGCTGCTTCCCCAATCGTGGAGTGCCGAACGTCTCGAGGACCGGCACACCCGAGGTGCCAGCCTTGCCGTTGCCGAATTTGCTCGCGGTCGCCGTTTGCGTACCGCACGTGCTGGTACGGAGTTGAGCCTCGGTCACGGCGATCGAACCGAACGAACGCCAGCGCCCGGCGGGCAGGAATGGCGTCGTGACGCCGTCGTGCTCGACGCGGGATCGCCAGTGCACCGGTGTCGCCGCCGCCGGAATCGTCACGCTCTTCGCGACGTCGAGCCCGGCCGCGCCGCTGTCGACCTTCGCGCTCGACGAGAGTCCACGACCGTCGAACGCCGTGGTCCGCGGCTTCGCTTCGATCTGCAGCCTCGCGTCCGCGCGGCCGAACGGCGTCTTGACGCGGCGACGCGCCACGAACGTCGTTGCCGGCATCGCCCCACGCAGCGCGATCGGAGCAAGCGTGTCGGGTCGTGCCTGTCGCTGCGTCTGGCCGGTACCGTTCCCGCCATTGCCGACGAACTGGTGGAACGCGCCCAACTCGACACCGATGAACCGCTGCTGCGGTGCACCGACGACGAGTTCCGGATCGCCGTCGCCGTCGAGATCGCCCGAACTGGCGACGGCGGCTCCGAAGTTGGCGTTCGCGTCGTCGCCGACGATGTTCCATGCGACGACCGTTCCGAGACCCGTCATCGAGCCGCGATACAGGAACGCGGCTCCACGGCTGATTCCCGCCACCGCGAACCGCGGCGCACCGACCACGACGTCCGAGATGCCGTCGCCGTCGGTGTCGTCCGCGCTCGCGACACTCGCGCCGAAGTTCGCTCCGATCCCGTTCGACTCCGCGATCCACGTCGCGGTGGAGTTCGGACCAGCACTGCCTCCGGAGTAGGCATACGCGCGGCCTTCGTTCGCTTCCCCGTTGGAGTCCTGATCCGCTCCGACGACGACATCGCAGAAGCCATCGCCGTCGACGTCGCCCGCACCCGTGACCGCGCCTCCGAACCGTGCGCCGACGCGGTCGCATTCGAGGACGATCCCCGCGGAGGCACTCGACCCGCCAAGACCGCCGCGATGCACGAATGCCACGCCCTCGTCGAGTTGACCGGAGTCGAACAGCGGCGCGCCGACGATCACGTCGGAGAAGCCGTCGCCGTCCACGTCGCCGGCCCCGGCGACGTGGAAGCCGAACGACGCGAACGCCTGATCGGCGTCGAACACGCGTGCAGGATCGAAGCCGAGTCCGAACTCCGAGCCCAAGTAGAGAAAGGCCGCTCCTTCGCCGACCTCACCCAAGTCGAAGTTCGGCGCGCCGACGACGAGGTCCGCGAAGCCGTCGCCGTTCACGTCCCCGGCCGCGGCGACGCTCGCGCCGAACAGTCCTTGCGCTTGGCTGCCGAATGCGACCCATGCTGGAGAGATGCCGAGGCCCGTCGCTCCGCCGAGGTGGACGAACACCGCGCCCTCTTCGCCGGGGCCGTTCACGTATCCCGGCGCGCCGATCGCGACGTCGTCGTAGCCGTCGCCGTTCACGTCGCCGATGCCCGCGACCGACGCGCCGAAATGCGCCGACACCTGACCGCCCAGCGCTTGCCACGCGGCGAAGTAGGCCGTCGACCCGGGTGAACCGTACGAGAGGACGACGAGTCCTTCTTCGTTGGCTTGGCTCGTGGTCGTCGGCGCACCGACGAGGAGATCGGAGCAGCCATCCGCGTTCACGTCTCCGGCGCTCGCGACAGCGGCACCATGGCTCGACCCCGCGCTCGCCCCGGACGCGCCCCAATTCGCCCCGACGACGGGGTCGAGCGCGAACCCATGGAACGCGTACGCCGATCCCGTGCCACCGAGCGGCGCGCCGACGACGACATCGGACAGCCCATCGCCGTCGACGTCGCCCGCGGTCGCGACGCACTCGCCGACGCGATGACTCGCGCCGCTGATCGGCGCCGAGTTCCACGTCGCCGTGTTCGACAGGCCTTGCGTCGAACCGCGATGCACGAATACGCGCCCTTGGCCGAACTGAGGCGCGCCGATGACCACATCGCCGTGGCCATCGCCGTTCACGTCACCCGCGGTGGCCACCGAAGTGCCGTAGAAGGCCGAGGCTTGGTTCGCGCGACCACTCCACGTGGAGCTCGGCACGACTCCCGCGGCGGAGCCGCGATGCAAGAACGCGAGGCCTTCGTCGATGTGAACGAAGTCGAACGCGGGCGCTCCGATGATCACGTCCGCGAAGCCGTCGCCGTCGGTGTCGCCCGCGGTCGACACCGACGATCCGTACAGCGCATCGCTCTGATTCGATTGCTTGGTCCACTGCGCAGCCGGGCTCGACACGCTGGCCGAACCGAGGAACACGTACGCCTGACCTTCGTCGCTCTCGCCGTCGTCGAAGCCGGGCGCCCCGATGACGAGATCGGCGAAGCCATCGCCGTTCACGTCGCCCGCGGTGCTCACCGATGCACCGAACGCCGCGAGGGCCTGATTGCTCTCCAAAGTCCACGCCGCGCTCGTCGCGAGGCCGGAGCTCGAACCGCGGAACAAGGACACGCGGCCTTCCGCGACTTGGCCGAACGACGCGTTCATCGCACCGACGATCACGTCGGAGTAGCCATCGGCATTCACGTCTCCCGCGAACGCGACGCTGCTCCCGAACAGCGCGCCGGCCTGATTGCCTTCGACGGCCCACGCTGGAGTGAGCGCCAGGCCCGCCGCGGAACCGAGATAGACGAACGCTGCGCCTTCGCTGGTCTGGCCGTTGTTGAACAGCAACGAGCCGACCACGACGTCGGAATACCCATCCGCGTTCACGTCGCCGGCGGTCGCGACCGAGACTCCCAACGACTCCGCCGGTTGCGTTCCGAACACCGACCACGCGGGCGTCGTCGCCAGTCCGTTCGCCGAACCGAGGAACACGAACGCGGCGCCTTGGTCGACGATCGATCCGTCGTAGGTCGGTGCTCCGACGATGGTGTCGGAGTACCCATCGCCGTTGACGTCCCCGGCGGTCGCGACGACGTCACCGAACGCCGCACCGAGTTGCGTCCCGGCGAGCGATGTCGACCATTGCGGTGACACGTCCGAGGCGAAGACCTCGACGGTGGACAGCGCGAAGACGAACGACGCGGCGATGCACGCGGAACGGCACATGGCGGCTCCTGGCTTTCCGGCAGTGCGCAGGGTGGCCCGAGGCTAACCGATTCGGACTCGCGGATGAGCCGCCGCCCGTCGCGGCGACGGTCACGCGAGCCCAGCTCGACGACGGGCCCGGATGCGTTCACTGGGTCGCGACGTCGAGCGGATTCGTCAAGGTGAAGCCGCTCGGTTGGCCTGCGTCCGCGCAGACCGCTTGCATCGCGAAGTGCAGCCCCGGCACCAAGGTCGTCGGCAAATGACCGAGTACGGTGATCGAGCCTTGGCCGGGACCGACGCCGCCGAGCGGTAGAACCAGCGCATTCGGCAAGACCGGAACGACCTGCAGCGCGCACCCCGTGACGAACGGCGTGCTCGACGGACTCAGTCCGAACAACAGCAACGCCGGCGCGCCGCCGAGTCCGCGCTCGATGCGTAGCTCCACGGCGAGGCCCGCGTCGACGCATCCCGTCAGCGACAGTTCGGGAGTGAACCCACCGCTTCCGGCGCAGCCAGAGCCGAATCGACCCGCGCGACCGACGCACGCGAGTTCGATTTGCATCACCGAGGAATCCGAGGCCCGCTGCACGAGTAGATCCGTCCCGGGTACTGCGTCGATCGCGCCGACTGCGACGGACGTCGGCTCGGCACCCGGACTGAATCCGAAGGGGTTCGCGAACGTGCCAGCGCCGACTCCTGGGATGACGACGATGCTGAAGATCGTCGAGAACACGAGATCGGGCAAGCCGTCGTCGGTCACGTCGCCGATGACGAGTTCTTCCGCTCCGGACACGTCGAATACCTGTTGCTGCGTCGAACCGAAGTTGCCGCCGCCGAGATTGCCCGAACTCAGGACGATGATCTCGCCACCAGGCTGGAGGTTCAGACCGTTGACTCCGACGAAGTCGAGATCGCCGTCCTGGTCGACGTCGATCAGGTTGACCTCGTTCGCCCCGAGTCCGAACAGGAAGCCCTGCGGCGGCGCGAACGTCCCGTTGCCGTTCCCGACCATCAACATCGCGACGAATCCCCGCCGCCCGCGGCTGCCACGATGTCCGGAATGCCGTCGCCGGTCACGTCATCGACGTCGACGGATGCGCCGCTGATGAACGGGTGCGAGGTGATGTTCGGCGCGCCGAAGACACCGCCGATCTGGTGGTAGACGACGACTCGATTCGGAGCGGTCGTGGTCAGCACGAGGTCGAGATCGGCATCGGCATCGAGGTCGGCCAGCTCGATGTCCTTCAGCGTGCCCGTCGGGAGTCCCAACGGAATCGGCACTCCGGCGACCAGTCCGCCCGCACCATCGTTGGCGAACCTCTGGATCGTCGGTGGGCTGAAGAACCGATCACCGACCAGAGCGTCGACGAAGCCGTCCCCCGTGATGTCGCCCACGACGATTGCCGCCGACACGAACGGCGACGGAACCGACGTCGTCGGCACCGCGGGGAATCCGCCGTTGTTCAGCAATGTGTCGACGAACGGATTGAAGTTGATCGCTCTCGTGCGCGCGACGTCGAGGTCGCCGTCGTTGTCGAGATCGTGAAGCGCGAGCGTGTGCAGGTTGCTGTTGCTCACCGGGGGCGACGCCGCGGGAACGTCGAAGGTCCCGACGCCAGTCCCTCGGAACGTGAAGAACGCGGACGAATTCTCCACCGCGACCAGCGCGTCCACGTGCCGATCCCCGTCGACGCGCGCGAGCAGCATCGCGGCCGGGGCGCCAGGAACGTACGTCTTCGGCATCGCCACGGGGAACGCGCCACTGCCGTCGTTCAGGTGCGGTACGAGTCCCATCCCGCCGAACTCATCGAACGTGACGAGGTCCGCGTCGCCGTCCTCGTCGACGTCGCCGATGGTGAGGCGTCCAGCCGAGAATGGGGTCGACCCGACGAGCGGGTCTTGGACGAACGAGCCCGATCCCGAATTCCGGAGCGGCACCGCGATGCCGGCACCAGCGCCACCGATCAGATCGCGATCGCCATCGGCGTCGATGTCGACGATCGCGAGCTGATCGAGCGCGCCGAGGAACCCCGACGGCGCGATCACCGAGTGCGGCACGAACGAACCGTTACCCAGACCGCGCTGCACGACGACGCGACCGTTCGGCTGACCGGCGATCTGCGCGGCATCGACGACGACCACGTCGAGCACTCCGTCCCCGGTGACGTCCGCGACCTCGACGTCGCGCAGTTGTCCACCGAACGCGAGCGTCGACACGACGGTGTACGTGAACGCCGCATTGCGGCGGGCGACCGTCACCGTCGCTGCTTGCACGTTGCAAGAGAACAGGTCGATGTCCGCGTCGCCGTCGAAGTCGCCAGCGGCAAGAGCGCGCGGCTGAGCCCCCGTCACGAACGACGGACCGGTGATGAGCCCACCGACGCCGTCCCCGCGCAGGACCTGCACGGAGTTCGCGCGCGTGATCGCGAGGTCGGGGATCCCGTCACCGTCGAGTTGCTCCGCGATCACGTCCTCGGAAGAAACCGGGAACGTCGCCGTCCCGGCCACCTCGAATCCGCCGTAACCGTCGCCGAGGAACACGAGGATCGTCGGATTGCTACCGCACGCCAGCGCGACATCGAGACGGCCATCGCCGTTGAAGTCCGCGAAGTCCGCAGCCCGCGGGTTGGAGTTCGCCAGCGTCATCGAGGCTGCGTACGAAGGAGACTGTTGCGCGACGGCACCGGAGCCGGTGACCGCGACAGCGCCGACGAATGCCAAGCTTCGACCGAAGCGGCGTACGCGTGAATCGCGACGGATCATGGGACGTGTCCTTTCCTGAGTTGTCCAGCGCAGGAGCTGGACCGGGGCGCCACGGAGGGCGAGCCCCAGCACACGAGACGCCAGCGCTTGGCAAAAAGAAAGAGCGCGCTCGCTGGAGCGGGCGACGGCGGTCGATCGGTCGCGGCGCGAGCTCGCGCAGAATCAGCCGCCCGGCTTCGTCTCCGCGTACGGCTCACGCAGCTTCACCGGATCGCTCTTCTTCTTGTGCACGCGCAGGTTCAGCATCTCGACGAAGACCGAGAACGCCATCGCGAAGTAGATGTACCCCTTCGGGATGTGCTGATCCAAACCCTCGGCGACGAGCGACATGCCGATCAGCAACAAGAAGCTGAGCGCGAGGATCTTGATCGTCGGATGGCGGTCGACGTACGAGCTGATCGGCCCGGCGAACTTCAACATGAACAGGACCGAGACCACGACGGCGGCGACCATGACGCCGAGGTGATCCGCCATGCCGACGGCAGTGATCACCGAGTCGAGCGAGAACACGACGTCGAGCAGCAAGATCTGCACGATCACGCTCGCGAACGACGCGCGCACCGTGGCCGACGCGTGACCGGTCGCGCCTTCGAGTTTGTCGTGGATCTCGTGGACACTCTTGCCGAGCAGGAACAACCCGCCCGCGAGCAGGATCAAGTCGCGGCCGGAGATCTCCTGCGACATCACTTTGAACAGCGGCTCGGTGAGTCTGATGATCCACGACAGCGAGAACAGCAATCCGATGCGCATGAACATCGCCAGGAACAGGCCGACGTTGCGCGCTTTCTTCTGCTCGTGCTGCGGCAGCTTGCCGGCAAGGATCGAGATGAAGATCACGTTGTCGATACCGAGCACGAGCTCGAGCACCGTCAGCGTCGCGAACGCGATCCAGATTTCCGGTTGGGTCATCCACTCCATGGCGTCATCCACTCCTCGAGAAGTCGAAGCTCAGAGGCCTTTACGTTCCATCACGATGCGTCGGAGCGCGGGAGTGCATCGCCTCCCGTCCGGAGCCTTCGTCGTGCACCGCGCGTCCGTACTCTCGGTACGTGCGAGCAGCGCTTTCAAGCGATCGTTGTCCTTGGCGTCGACGGCGGTTTCGATCTCGCCGCGTCGGATCGCGAAGCACCCGCACACCGGAGCGTCGTCGAACTTCGGGAACGTGCGCGTGGCCACGTGCTCGACGCCGACGATCGTCCCCATGCGATCGAAGTAGCCGACGACGCAAGCCGAGTCGGGGAAGTAGTACGTCTCGTCCGACAAGCGCGAGGCTTCGGTGGGCGGCAGTTGCGCGTTCAACGTCGCGCGCGCGACGGGAACGCCATTGCCGCCGCAGCCGCGCGGCGTCGGGCAGCGGGGGTCTCCGTCTTCTTGTTCCTTGACGAACGCGCGGCTCATCGTGGATCAGCCTCGAGGCCCCTCGGTCGCTCGGGCCTTCGAGCCGAGCAGGCCCGCGCACAGCGCGATCGACGCGGCGAGCACGAACGGCAAACCGGTCCAGACGTCGAACGCGAGCCCCGCTCCCGAGTGGCCGACGAAGCGGCACAAGCTCGATCCGGATTGCGCAACGCCGAACGTCGCGCCTTGCTCCGCGGCCGGTGCGGCCTTCGACAAGCGGCCTTGCAGCGCGGGGAACATCACCGAGTAGCCCACTCCCGCGAGCATGCCGCCACCGATCAACAACCACGGCGGCGTCGCGAACGCCAGCGTCAGCATTCCCGCGACGAGCAGCAAGCTGCCCGCGCGCACCAGCGTGACTTCGCCGTACTTCGGCGCGAGTCGACGGATGAGTCCGCCTTGGACGATCACCATCAAGATGCCGACGATCGCGAACAGCCCGTTCATCTCGCGCATCTCGAGATGCAGACGCTCCTGTCCGAGACGCGTGAACATGCTCTCGAGCGCGGCGAACGACAACACGACGAAGACGAATCCGAACAGCAGTCGCACGCGCGGCGTGTCCGCGAACACGACCGCGATCGAACGCCGATCGACGACGCGCCGCAACGACGGGTCGGCGTTGCGCGCGGGCTCCTTCAGCTTGAAGAACCCGAACACGCAGGCAGCGAACGACAACAGCGAAGCGAAGTACGCCGGCGAGCGCGGGCCGAGTTCGAGCAGGAAGAAACCCAACGCGGGGCCGAGCACGAAACCGAGGCCGAACGCGGCTCCGATCAGGCCCATGCCCTTCGTGCGCGTCTCGGGAGTCGTGACGTCCGCGATGTAGGCCTGCGCGGTCGAGATCGTCGCGCCGAAACCTCCGGCGAACGCGCGCGCGACGAACAGCAGCGGCAGCGACGCGGCGAATCCGAACGCGAGATGCGCGAGGCTCGATCCGAGCAACCCCATCAGCAACACCGGACGCCGTCCGATGCGGTCGGACAAGCGCCCCCACGCCTGCGCGCAAACGAACTGGAACAGCGAGAACGTGCCGACGAGCAAGCCGTTGATCGTGTCCGACGCGCCCAGCGATCGGCCGAACGGCGCGATGTACGGCACGAACAGACCGAAGCCGATCGTGTCGATCAGCACCGTCAGGAAGATCGTCAGCAGCGCGCCTTTGGCGGGCGCGGTGTTCGCGTTCGATGGCGTCGGATTCACAAGATGCGCTGACCGAGCGCCGACGCGATCAAGCCGACCGCGATCTCCGCGGTGCCGTTGCGGTTGTCGAGCACCGCGTTCAGCTCGACCATCTCCATGCCGACGAGCTTCTGCGTCTCGGCGAGCATCTCCATCATCAAGTGTGCTTCACGGTAATTGATGCCACCGGGCACCGGCGTGCCGACGCCCGGCGCGACGTCGGGATCGAGCCCGTCGAGATCGAACGACAAGTGGATTCCGCTCGTGCCCTTCGATGCGATCTCGATCGCGCGCTCGGTGACCTTCGCCATGCCGAGTTGGTCGACTTCCTTCATCGTGAACACGTGGATGCCGGACTTCTTGACGATGTCGCGCTCCCACGGATCGAGGCTGCGGATGCCGACGAGCACGCAGTGGTCCGGCGTGACCTTCGGCGAGAAGCCGCCGAGCTGCGTCAGCGAGTCGACGCCGTAGCCGAGCACCGACGCCAACGGCATGCCGTGGATGTTGCCGGACGGGCTGGTCTCGGGCGTGTTCATGTCGCCGTGCGCGTCGAACCAGATCACGCCGAGCTTCTCGCCGCGATCGCGGTGGACGCTCGCGATCCCGGTGATCGTGCCGACCGCGATCGAGTGATCGCCGCCGAGTACGAGCGGGAAGCGGCCGGCTTGGACGCTGTCGGCGACTTTTTCGGCGAGGCGCGTGCAGCACTTCACGATCGGCTTTTCGTACTTCGCGCGCTTGTTGCCCGACGAGGTCGTCGTCATTTCGGCGACGTCGAGGTTGCCGTGATCGTGGACCTCGTGGCCGAGAGCGCGCAGGCGCTCGACGACCCCGGCGATCCGGATGGCGTTCGGCCCCATGTCGACGCCGCGGCGGTCGGCGCCGAGGTCCATCGGAACGCCGTAGAGGTCGATCGTGCGCTTCATGACTCCGACTCCGGTTTCGAAGCGGGCAGGGTAGCCGACGGCTGAGAAGGGGTCAGCCCCCGTGCGCCATCGCTCGGGGGCTGACCTGTTCCTGCCGTTGCCTGCTCGAGCCGGCGCTTGCGGGCGGGGTCGAGGGCCAGGAGCTTCGCGATCAGCTTCGGGCCGAGCACCTTCTTGGTGAGCTTGCGCGATAGTAACCACCGCATCAGAGAGTGTTTACGCTCGAAGTCCGCGACCGCGAACGCGGCGACGACGAAGATCCAGCCCTGCAGGATCGGGATGAAGCCGCCGATCACGCCGACCAGGAGCAGCAGGACGGCGGCGATGTTGCGTAGGACTTTGCGGACGTTGGTCATGGTTCGATCGATCGGTTCCGGACTGGGCACCCGTGGTCGGAGGGATAGCCGCTTCGAGTCCGGTTCCGCTTGGCCGAACGCTTGGCTCGGGGTTGCGCCGGCATTCACCCCCCATTCGCCTTGCGTGAACGGTCACATCCCGAGACCGCGCAACAACCCGAACGAAAGCAGGAACTGCGCGAGCGCGGCCCACGTCGCGAGCAAGCCGAAGCTGCGGTCTTGCAGGCGCATCAACATCACGAGTCCGCACAAGGTCGCGGCGGCGGACAGGAAATGCCGCATCGACGTCTCGCTCGAGATCACGGGCCCGACGATGTCCGAGATCAACATCCACAGGTACAGCTCGACGACGATCAACACCGTCGCGAGCACGCGCTCCGGCTTGCCGCCATTCGTGACCAGGATCACGAGCGCGCAGAAGATCGCGGTGAACGCGAGGAATGCGAACGTCGTCATGCGAGAGCCCTCCGCGCGCGGAGCATAGAGCTATGCGGCACGACCGTGACGGACTCGTGACCGCGCATTCCCGCTGGGCGTTAGCATCACCACGCCTTCGAGGGGAACGACGTGCGGGAGAGTCGGGATGAGTCGAAGTCCGGTCGTGATCGGCGCGACGTTCGTGGTCGTCTGTGCGGCTGTCGTGTCGTGGATCTGGCTGTCGTCGAGTGAACCCGCGGTCGCGGTCATGGACACGCCAGCCGCGGTGACGGAATCGGTCGCGCCAGCCGCGGACGCCGCCGCGTCGGACGTCACGACGAACGCCGAATCGAGCGCGGAGCCCGTCGAGGCCGCGGTGCCGTCGCGCGTCGACGTGACCGCGGAGGACGATCATCGCTCCACGGCGACGCCGCGCGCGATCGTGCGAGGTCGCGTCGTGCTTTCGGATGGACAGCCCGGGGTGGCCGCGGACCTTCGCCTTCATGGCTGGGAAGCGAACTCCGAACGCGTGATCCGCCACGGCAAGCCGGTCGGCTGGAAGGACCCGATCCCCGAGCTCGATGCGAACGGCTCGTTCCGCTTCGAGTTCGAACCGCCCGCGGCGTACCAGTTCACGTTGGACGTGCGCGCGGAGGGTCACTCCGCGCTGTCCTGGCGCTGGGTGGAACTCGCCGCCCGCAGCGAGACCGACGTCGGCGTCGTCTCGCTGACCCGCGGCTGCGTCGTCGAAGGCGACGTGGTCGACGCGGACGGTCGACCCGTGTCGTTCCCCGTTCGCATCCGGCTCGAGACCAACGCGCGCGCGATGGGTTCCGCTGGCGCGCCGCGGGATTCGTTCGCGATGGTCGACGCGACGACTGGCACGTTCCGGATCGACGATGCGAATCCCGGTGCCGCGCGCGTGTGTGCTCTCGGCAACGACGGCTCGACCCTCGGCGATGCGCACGTCGAGGTCACGCGCGATGCGGTCACCCGTTGCCGCATCGTGCATTCCGGTCCGGATCCTTCGCGCGCGATCGGGTTGAGCGCGCGCTGCGAGAAACTGCACGTGTTCGGTGTCCACGATCCGCGGTCCATCGTCCTTTCGGGCCACCCGAACGGACCGCTCGACGGAACGGCCGCCGCGGGTGGAACGTCTTCGATCGGCGGATCGGGTTCGTTCCGTTGGATCGACCTACCCGTGGGTCGCTACTCGCTGTCGATCGACGATCCGCGATTCCTGCCGTGGGCGAAGGGCGAAGTCCGTACGGGCGAGGTCGTCCACGCGAGGCTCGTCGGCTCGTGTTCGGTCGCGCTGACCGTGATCGATCCGACGACGCGTCAGCCGGTGAAACCGTCTCGCGTTCGCTTGCGCTATGTCGCGGCCAGTTTCGCGCCGAACGAGTTCGTGCTCGAAGACGGCGCGGATGACCACGTCGACGGCGTGTACGGCGGCATCGTTCCCGAGGGCAAGACGATGTTGATCGTCGAAGCCGACGGCTTCGCGCCCGCGGAGGTCGAACTCGGCAAGCTCGAGCCCCGTACGACGACCGCTCGATCGGTCGAGCTCGCGCGCGGAGCGACGCTTCGCGGACGCGTCACGGCGCAGGGATCGACGCTGGGTCGCGGCGGCGTGACGGTGCGATTGCGTTCGGGACGACCGCCCGAGCCGAGAGCGCTGTTCCTGCCGAATCAGCTCGATGAACGCTCGCGCGACGCGGTCACGGATGCGGACGGCCACTTCGAGTTCGAAGGACTCATGGCGGGTCCCTACGTGCTGTGGGCCGAGCGCAACGCATCACTCGCCATCACGAAGGTGCCGCTCGAACTTCGAGCCGGCGAGACCATCTCGCACGACCTGGTGATTCCCGCGTCGGGATCGTTGCGGGCCCGGCTCGAATGGCGAGCCGAGCTCCCGCCGAAGGGAATCCGCGTCGCCGCGCGCGTGCCTCCTGCGGACGACCGCCGAGAGCCGACGGCCTTCGAGCTGTTCGAATCGATCGGCGATGCGCCGAAGCGGAGCTTCGCCGAGATCGCGGGAGACGGGACGTTCGTGATCGAGTCCGTGCCGATCGGCGTCGTGGAGCTGTGGCTCTCGATGCCCACGCCGATCATCCGATTCGGAGCGGGCTCGCTACTCGGCAACCCTCAAGTGCTCGCGCTCGGAAACGTCACGATCGAAGCGGATCGCGAAACGACGGCGGAGTTCGATCTCGGAGCACATCATCCGGGCTTCGCGCGCGTCCGGATCGTCACGAACGAGAGCGAAGTGGCGGGCCTCGAAATCGCCGCGCGTGCACGCGTCGACGCCAGCACGTCGGAAGCGCGCGCCACCGGCTCGCTCGATGGGGACGGCGACGTGGTCCTCGGACCGCTCTTGCCGGGGCCGTACGAACTTCTCGTGAAGCACGCGACCGACGCATGGTTTTCGACGATCGAAGCTGGCGTCTCGATCCGCGCCGCCGAGACGACGACCGCACGACACGAGATCGCGCTGCACCGCGGCGCCATCGCGCTGTACGACGCTCAGGGGCTTCCGCTCGCTCATCGATCGTTCGCGTTCGCGCGCCTCGGTATTCGTTCCGCGCAATGGACGACGGACGGTTCTGGTCGCGTCGAACTGCTGTTCCCGTCGTTCTCGGGTTCGATCGTCGACACGTCGATCCGCGTAACGAACCCGGCCGCTGCCGGCGGGGTTCCGATCTCGTGGCCGCCCGCAGCGGGCGAGTTGCGCATCGTGTGGCCGGCACAGTGATCGCGCGGCGGTCGCACTGCTGGACGGAGCTCACACCTCGCGCGAACCCGGCGGTCGCGCCGGCGGCGGGCCTTCGGGGCGCGGTCCGCGGCCCGGACCTCGTCCGTCGCCGCGATGCTTGAAGCGCTCCGGTCGCGGCGGCGGCGTGAAGTTCGGATCGAGGATCTTCATCATCCGCAGCTCGCGCTCGAACGCCGGCATCCGACCGAAATCGTCCAACTGCCGTGGATCTGCGCCTTGCTCGATCAACCGCGCTCGCGCGTGCTCGTGCATGAACTGCATGACGCGCTTCCTGCGGTCGCGCTTGTCGAGGCGTTCGACCTCGGCTCGCTGCTCCTGCGTCAAGAAGCGTTCGAACGCCTCCTTCGGGATGAACGGCCGCGGCGGCAAGCCCGCCTCGCCGTCCTGCGCCGCGTCGAGCGGACCGCGCGGCGGCGCGGCGGGCCCGGTCGGACCGCCAGCACCACGCCGTTCACCCGGAGGTGGCCCGATCGCAGCGTGGATCGCGGGACCGAACTCGTCGGGGGGCAGAGCCTCGAGGCGCTTGCGCTCGTCCTCCGGCAGGTTCAGGAACTTCGGCGGCGGATCGCGGAAGAACAGGTCCTTCATCTTCGCGCGCAGCGCCGACGCGAGCTCGTGTGGCGGTAGCGCGAGGATGCGCTCCGCTTCGGCCGCGTCGATGACGCCCGCTTCTTCGAGGCGCAGCAGTTCGTCCTCGACGCGGTCTTGCACCTTCGCGCGGAACTGTTCGGCCTTCGGACCGCCGCCGCTCCGCTCGAGCGCGTCGAGCTTCTCGAGGATGCGCGCGTTCAACCGCGCGCGCAGCGGCTTCGGCGGCAGTTCGCGGGCTTCCTTGCGCGGCGGCCTGGCCTCGTCGATCGACCCGGCCTCGTCGACGCGCAAGCGGCGAAGCACGTCGTGCCGAGCCTTCAGCGCCTTGCGTTCTTCGGGGGACAACCGCTTCAGCTCTTCGAAGCGGCGCTGTACCGCGGCGCGCTCCTCGGGCGTGAGCTCGTCCCAACGCTGCTTCGCCGCATCGATCCGATCCTGCGCCCGCGCGATGTGCGGTGCGAAGAACGCACTGCCGAGTCCGACGCAGACGATGAACGACCAGCTCTTCATCGCTCAGCCCCCGTTCTCGATGACGTCGAACTGGGCGAGTGCGATCGCGACGTCCGCATCCGCGGCGACGTCGAGCGCTGCACCCTTCTGATCGAGGACGTCCCAATCGAGCAGTAGGTCCATCTCGGCGAGCAGTTCCGCACTGGGCTCTTCGGCCTGCGACACCAGCGCGTCTTGCGGATCCGAGCGGTTCGCGAACCACACTCCGCAGATCCCGGCGAGCACGAGCACGACGGCCGCGGCTCGCAATGCTCGCGAGCGCTGCACCCGGTGCCACGGACTCTCGCTCGCCAACGCACGCGAGAGAACGCGCTGCGTGAATCCCAGGGACGGCTCCAGCGTCGGCAGCAGATCGAGCATCGCGTCGATCCGCCGTTGCTCGGCGAGCCAACTCGCGCAGGCCGCGCATTCGGCCGCGTGACGCGCGGACATCGCGTCGAGATCCGCCGCGTCCGGCACGCGTGCGGCTTGGCCGATGTGGGATCGGAATCGTTCACAGTTCATCGCGCACCTCCTCCCGGAGGTAAGGCTTCAACATCTCGCGCAGGTTCTCTCGCGCTCGGAACAACAGCGACTTGACCGCTTCGACGGTCGTCTTCATGTGCTCCGCGATCTCGGTGTGCGCCGCGTTGCCGAAGCGCGCCATCAGCAAGGCCTCGCGCTGTTGCGGCGGCAGGCGCGAGACGGCGTCGCGGACGCGAGCGCGCATCTCGTCCTTCTCGACGATCTCGAGCGGAGCACTCGCGGTTTCATCGTCGAGCTGCATCGCTTCACCTTCGTCGTGTTCTCTCTCCGCCCCGTCCTGTTCGATCGACAGGGCGCGGCGCTTGCTGCCGTACTGACTCGCGTTCACGCACACGTTGAACACGATGCGGTAGAGCCAGGTCTCGAACCTCGCCTTCGGCTCGTACGTCTCGCGCGCGCGGAACACGCGCACGAACACGTCTTGCGCGAGTTCCTCGGCGGTCGCTCGATTGCCGACGTAGCGGAACACCATGTTCAGCACCGCGCGCTGGTGCAGCTCGACGAGTCGCGCGAACGCCGCGTGATCACCGGCGCGCACCTTCGACATCAGTGCGGCGCCGAGGTCGGCGGAGATCTCGTTCGTGGTCGGGGGCTTCACCATGGACTTCGAACCGGCGGCGGCGTCCGGCGTTGTCGTCCTTTTCGACCGCCCCGGTCCACGGTCCGTCACAACGGCCGTAACCTTTGGAGCGGCATGAAGATGAAGAAGGGCCGGCCGACCAGGTGCGAGTGGCCGAGCGCGCCGAAATGGCGGCTGTCGCGGCTCTTGCTGCTGTGGTCGCCGAGGGCGAACACGCTGTCTGCGGGCACGACGAAGGGCTGGCTGCGGACCGCGAACGTGCCGTCGTCGGTGACGTAGACGTCGCGCAGGACCTCGATCGCGTGGACGCGCGCGGCGCCCGCGACCACGCCGAGTGCGGGCACGTTCGACGGGATGCCGGCGACGTCCGTGTTCGCGCCGTATGCGACGTCGAGCACGGGGACACCGTCGAGCACGAGCGCTACGCGGTCGTCGACGTTCAGGAACAGCACGTCGTGCGGTGCGTCGTGAAGTGGCGCGACGCGCGCGGTCGCGATCTCGTCCTGCGCGGGGCCGCGATGTCGCGTCAGCGCGATCGTGCCGTCCGCCCCGATCGTCGCGACGAAGGTGTCGCCGAGTTCGCGCAGTTCGAGTTGCACTCGCGTGGTGGTGTCGAGGCTCGTCACGCGGGCTCGCACAGCGACGTCGCGCACCCAGTTCGCGCCTCGTTCGCGCACGCCGAGTCGATCGAAGCCGCCGTCGTCGACGTTGTCCTTCGGCCGCACGAACAGGGATTCACCGCCGCGGGCGTCGAGGACGCAACCGTCGTTCGCGCGTCCGACGCGCTGCGGCAGCGCGAAGGCCGTGGCGTCGTTCGCGAGCGACCACACGGGGATCAGCATCGACTCGATCTGCTCGAGCGTGCGCGGCACCGGTCGGAACGTGCCGTCGCGTTGCACCAGGACGTCGCCGTTCTCGATGAGCAGCGTGTCGCCTTCGAGCGCCCAGACGCGCTTCACCAGCAAGTTGCCCGCGAGGTCGGTCTCGGAAGCCGCGCTCTCGGGATTCTCGAACACCGCGAGATCGAGGCGGTTCGGCTCGAACAGGTCGAAGTGGCGTTTGAACACGAACACGTGATCGGCGCCGCTCGCGCGATCCTCGAGCACGGGCTGCATGGAATTGCCGCGCACTTCGTAGCCGTCGACGACGCCCCACTTCACGACGAGCACGACGAGCAGCAGCACGACGACGATGCGCCATGCCAGCAATCCGACGCGTCGAGTGGGTCTGGTCGCGGTCAACACCGATCTCCACGCGAGGCTTCGAGCAGCAGGCCTTCGGCGACGCCTCGCATCGTCGGCAGGATACGCGGCACCGCGGCGCGCGCGAGGACGGCGGTCAGGATCGCGAAGCCGGCCGGCACGAGGTCGCAGTGCTCGGGCGAGATGCGCAACGCGCGTGCGCGCTCGTCGCGCGGCGCCGCGAGGAAGCGATCGAAGATCGGCGCGAGTTCGGCTCGCTCGAGCGCGTCGTCGGTCGTGGGTTGGAAGTCGACGTAGCTGACGCCGCGCCGATACGCCGCCAGCGCGACGGCGGCTCCCCCGGTCGCGAAGCACGGCAGTCCGTCGGCGAGTTCCGGGAAGCGCGCGGCCGCGACTTCCTGTGCCGCGCGTTCCTTCAACGCAGCGATGCGCGTGCGTTCGTCGGTCGTTGCCGCGACCCATTCGGACAGCGTGATGACGCCGACGTTCAACGACACGGCGTCGATGCGCTGACCGCGCGCGACCACGAACTCGGTCGTACTGCCGCCGACGTCGACCAATGCGAGATCGGCGTGTTCGCCGACGTGCGTCCGCACTCCGGCGAGCGCGAGCCGCGCTTCGGTCTGGCCGTCGATCGTGCGGATCGAGAGTCCGCTGCGACGTTCGAGTTCGCGGCGGACCTCCTCCCCATTGCGAGCCAGACGCAGCGCGCCGGTTGCCACGACGTCGATGGACACGGCTCCGGCCGCCCGCGCGCGGGTGGCGTGCTCGACCAAAGCCATCCCGGTGCGCAGGACGGCGGCGGCGTTCAGGGTGCCGGTGGAGCCCAATCCGTCGGCCAATCGCGGGACGGCCACGAACCGATCGATCAGGTCGACGCGGCCATCGGCGAGGCGACGTCCCACCGAGCAGCGCACCATGTTCGAGCCGAGATCGATCGCAGCTCGTTTCGGTGAATGGGTTTGGGTCGGTTTCGTGGTTGGGCCTGCCGGGGAGTCGTCCATACGGCGGACACCATACGCCACCCGATTCGTTCCGCGCGAGGTACACCCCCTGCGTGCGGCCGCCCTGGAGGCCCAGGGCTATCATCCGCCCGAACCGAAACGCCGATGCACCCGTCGGTCACGGCGGTGACGGTTCGGACCACTTCGCGCAACGTCGAGGTCGACACCATGGCGGCGAGCAACGAACGGGCGGTCCTGAAGCGCATCCTCGATCGCTACGACGATCTCGGTGCGATGCGCGAGCGCTTGCTGTCGGGTTCTGCGAGCGCCACGGAGTCGCGCTCTCTCGTGCTGAAGAGTCGGCGCGCCGTCGACGCCATCGGCCGCGACGTCCACCACTTGCCGGTCGCGTCCGCACTGGGCTCGCTGCTGCAGCGCTACAAACTCACGAAGTTCGAGTTCGTGATCCTGCTGGCCCTGCTGCGGCGACGGCTCGTCCACGAGAACCCGTACATGAAGGGGCGCGAGCTCGTCGCGCTGCTGTTCGAGTCGTCGTTCGACGTCCTGCGCGGCGCGAACTACCTCGATCCGACCGGTGCGCTGCAATCCGCCGGGTTGATCATCCCCGATGTGCGCGAAGATGCGGTCGACGACGATTGGCTCGACATGCCGTTCAAGCTGTCGGACCGCGTCTTCCGCCTCGTGCGCGGCGCGTTCCTCGCGCATCCGGGCGGAGCGGCGCTGTTGCGCGGACGCTCGCGTGCGACGGCGTACAAGCACAACGCCGCGTTCGTGCTCGATTGGCGACGCTTGTCGTTGCTGTATCGCAAGCGAGCCGCGCGCATCTTCCAGTTCGACTACTGGGACGACGTCGGCCTCGGCACCGCCGAGACCGTCACCGCGCTGCGCCAGCAGATCGACCGCTTCCGCGGCCGCATGACCGAGTCGTTCGCACTGACGAAGAAGGGCCAGGACTTCGCGCTCGAACAACTGCGCGCGGAGTTCAAGCTCGGCGACGAAGAGACGCTGATCCTCGTGACCCTGCTGTTCCAGGAACTGATGGAGGGCTCCGCGTTCCTCGACGCGGTCGACCTGCTGAAGCTGATTTCCGCCGACGAAGAGGATCTGCTGAAGAAGCGTCGCTTCCTCGCGAAGCGCAGCACGCTCGTGAAGAACAACCTCGTCGCACTCGAAGAAACGGTCCACGACAAGGAACTGACCGCCGAGGTCTACCTGCCGAACTGGGTCACCGACCGCATCCTCGGCCAGGACGCGAAGCAGAAGATCGACGCCGACACCAAGCTCGACTTCCACGAGTACCTGAAGGACTTGGGCTCGAGCGATCAGTTCTTCGACGATCTCGAGAGTGATCCGTAGGGGAATCACCCGAGCGGCGTTCGGCCTTTGCTGGATCCGATCCTCCGCGTATCGGTTCGCCCCGAGGGAGTGATCGAACTACTTAGCAACAACGGCTTATGACGCAAACACCGCAACACCGAAATCTTGACTAGTCGGTGAACATCGACTAGTAGTTCGTGCCATGAATCGCGACCCAAACACCACCCTCGCCGCGCTCGGCTTCGCGACGGAGTCGATCCGCGTGGAGTCCGCGGAGCGGCGCGACGACGCCGTCGTCCATGCTGTCCATCAGCGTGGTCACCGCGCGGTGATTGCAGTCGAACGTTGCCTCATCTCCGGTGTCGCACAGTTGGAAGGAGCGCTCGCGAGGGGTTGGTTTCGCCTGCGCGGTGCCGGCGCATTCGACGCTCGACGGACGGCTGCCACGGACGTTCCGTACGTCGTCGTCACGACCAAGTGGTTCTCGGCGCGAAGTGCGGCACGGATCGCGGCGTTCATCGATGAGAGCAACTTGGGGTCGATGTGCCGGTGGCTGGTCACGGACGGCGACCATCTGCTGTGGTCCAGCCCAGAGGCCCGTTCGGAGTTCGTCGCGGACCCCGGGGTCGCGAAGCACAAGCCCGCGACCTCGAGACACCGAAGTCCGAGGGCCGCTGGCTTCTCCGATCAGTTTCTCGTCTGTGCGAAGACCCTGCTTCTGCACTCCCTGCAGGCGCGATGGTCGCGATCGGCAGCGCTCTCATCGGCGAGTCGCGACGACATTCGCTCGGCGGGAGAACTCGCTCGAGTCGCAGGCGTGTCGCCGAACCAGGCTCATCGATTCGTATCCGCCTTCCGGCGCCTGGGGTTCCTTCGGACCGACGGCGACGTCTTCGAGATCGTCGATCGTGCTCGTCTCCTGCGAGCCTTCGCAGAACGCTCGGTTCGGCAGCGCGACCACGGAGTGCGCGCTCGATTGCGCGAGGTGAGTCCTGATGAATGGCCGCACGACGCATCGCGACTGAAGATCCGGGCCCATGGGCCTCAGTTGGAACTGACACCTGGACATCGATTCGCCGTGACGAGTCATCGCGCGTTGTCGCTGCACGGACTGCGATCGGGCTTGCCGTTGCAGCACGTGGTCGGAGCGCCCCTCGTGATCTACGTCGACGGCGACGTCGACGTGATGGCTCGCGACCTCGGCTTCGAGATCGACGATGCGCCGGGCTGGAACGCGCTGTTCGTGCGGCCACAGTTCCCAGAGAGCGTCTGGCGCTTCGTCCATGATCTCGGGACCGACGGCTCCGTCCCGCGCGTCGACGTGGTGCAGTGTGCGATCGACCTCGTGCTCGATCCGTTCAAGGGCAAGGAAGCTCTCGACAAGCTCGCCGAGTCACTCCCCGCCTTGTTCGAGACTGCGGACGGAGGTCGACGATGACGCCGATCCACTTCGACACGGTGCTCGAACTTCTAAGACGGCTGACTCCGCTTCCCGAGCACACTGTGCTGTGCGGTGCTTGGACGATTGCGCTTTATCAGTCGGCGTTCGCTCAAACCGTGGATCCGGTCGCGACTCTCGATCTCGACCTTGCCCTCGACGGCGCAAGCGAATCGATTGCCCGGCAGGACACCTGGATGCGCGACATGGCCAGAGACCTGAGTGAGCTTGGTTATGTGCCCGTCCGCCGTGGCGCGGACTACGGCGCCGGCTCCGGCCCGTTCGTCACGCTCGAGTTCCGGCGGGGGCCACTCGCGAGCAACATCACGATGCCCGAAGTCGAGCTCATCGCATCCGTGCGCGGCGGAGGACAGCGACCCCCACGCAGCCTGCCTTGGTCTTGTGCCGAGCCAGTGCCTCAGATCGTCGATCAGTTGCATCTGCTATTCGCCGAGCCGCGCTTGTTGCGCATCGGCGAGTTCGCGCGTTTCGAAGTGCGGGTACCCAATCCGCTGAGCTTCGTGCTCCAGAAGGCGCTCATTCGAGCCGATCGGCGTCGGCGCCAAGGAAAGGCCGAGTCGGATGCGGCATCGATCGTCGAGGTCGCAGCACTCTTCCGCGGTCGGGGCGAGGAACTCGCGCGGTTGGCCCCTTCGCTTCGAGCCCAGTCACGCTCCGCAGCCAAAGACGTGGAGCGCGGTGTGGGCATTCTGCGTGAGCAGTTCCTCGACCCACGCTCGCGGGGACTCGACACCGAGTTGGTCCGGCGAAGGCGATCCCTCTCCGACGCGCGCGAACTCGTGCGCGGTTTCCTCGACGACTGCGGAATTGAGTCGTCATGAGCGGGCGCGGACCGAAACGTGGCGACGAGCTCGAGCGTGCGTTGATCTTGCGCCTGCTCTGCGATGCACTGATCGCCCGAAACCAACCGCGTCCCGAGCCAGCGTTGCATCGGATTCGGACGCACGCTCAGGAGCCCGTCGTCGGAGGATCAACCGTCGAGGCCGACGTGCTCGGCGAGACCGTCGACGGAGCGTGGCGCTGGCACGATGCGAAGCTTCGCAGTCGGACTCCTCAGCGCGACGACCTGTTCACCGCGATCGAACAGGCGTTTCGCGCATTCGAGCGGCGGCGTGACTTAGGTCGAGCTCAAGACGACGATCGATTCGTCATGGTTCTGAAGGACGAACCACCGGCGCGAGCGAAGTGGTCGGGCCTTGCCGGCGACCTCGCCCTCCGGGGGCGGTTGCTGCACATCGACGGCAACGAGGAAACGGTCGACCGCTTTCTGCGAGCAACGTCCGTTCGTTTCGTCCGTCTCGACGGTGCGGATGTCGACAACGACATGCGTCGCGCGGGACTCTTGGCCGACGGCGCTCCCTTCGCTCGCCTGCGAGAGGTGGTCGACGTGTTCGCTCCCTCGCACTCGAATTTCGACTGGGTCACGCTGGATCGGATCGAGGACAAACTCGAGTCCGACGGCGTGCTGCACTCCCCCACTCGTCTCATCCACGAAGCCGTCCGATGGCTCGAGGATTCCGATTCGCGCAGGGCTTCGTCGACCGCCGACCGACTCGACGGATTGGAACGATCGGCACTGCGGGCGAAGCTCCACACTGCGGTCGCGACGAACCACGTTCTCGTGCTCGGCGACGCTGGGGTGGGAAAGAGCCACTTGTTGCGGTCCTTCGTCGACAGCCTCGAATCCGGCCGCGCGATCTACGTCGAGAGCGCACTCTTCGCGACCGAGGAAGCCGCGACCAAACTCCGCTTCGCGAGGGACCCTCGCGGTGCTCGCGTCGTCTTCGAAGGGCTCGTGCAGAAGCACGGTTCTGGATACGTCCTCGTCGTCGATGGCTTCGACGAGGTCACGACGAGCGAACGCAGGAAGCAAGTCGTCGAGATCCTCCGGGCCGCTCGCGCGACGTCCGGGCTCCGCGTCATCGTCGGATCTCGTTCTGTCGTGCCGGAGCTCGACTCACGTCTCCAGCAGTCGGTCAGGCTCACCGTCGACGAACTCTCGACCGACGAAGTCCGCCGCGTAGGAAAGTCGTGCGCGCCCCATGGTCCGGACGTCGATCGGCTCGATCCGCGAACACTCAAGCTCATCGCGAATCCTCTGCGGCTCGAGCTGTTCCTCGCGGCGTTCACCGGAGCGCCTGGTTCGAAGTCCTTTCCTGCCACGACGACCGCCTTGGTGAATGCGTTCCTCCGCGAGAAGCTCGAAGGCGAACCCCGAGGAGCAAGAGCGCGGGATGCGGCCAAGCGACTGGCGGTCTGCATGCGCGGTGGTTCCACCTCGGTCGCGGGGGCGAATCAGGGTCTCGTGGGGATCGGGGAATCCGATTGGCAACTCCTCGTCGGACTCGGGATCCTTCGCCCGGGATCGAGTCGGCAATTCCGACATCGTGTGTTCCACGACTACTTCAACGCGCTGTCCTTGCTCGACGAAGAGTTCGAGGTTTTCGTGTCGTGGCTCACGCGCGAGCCCGACGCGCTGGATCGGGTTTCGGTGCTCCGTGCGATCGTCGGTATCCTGCGCGCTCAAGACCGCGAGAACGGTTCGTCGGCTGGCGATCTCGCCTCGTACTTCCAACGACTGCTCGAGCTTCCGAATCTGCCCGCGAATCTGCGCTACGCAGTGACCGAAGCTGTCGCGACCGAATTCGACGAGGATCTCGCCAACGACGTCGTCGCATGGATCACCAAACTTCCAGCCGACGATCGAAGGCGCACTCTCCAAACGTTGCTCAAGGCCCTGGAGCGACTCCAGGACGACACGCGCTCGGATCCGAGAGCCGAAGCAATCTTGCTCCGTGCCGCTCTCGCGTCCGACATTCCGCCGCCGTGGATCGAGATCGCAGAGGTTGCTGCTCGCGCCGTCATCGAACCGCGCATCGGTGCCCGACGGGAACTCGTGCGCTCGCATCGAGTGGAGGTTCGACGCATCCTCACGGAGCCGCTGTCTCGCGCGTTCGAACGACTGACCGGCGAGCTGGGCGGGCCTGTGGCTGCATTCGTTCGCGTGGTTCGCGCGATGCTCGGTGGGGCTCTCTGTCGATGTCTCGCGTCGATCCAGCCCGCCGCGTGTGTCTCGTGGATCGAGGGCCTGATCGACATCGACGACGTGTTGGCTCGACGCTTGTACGACGCCGTTCCTGACCTCTTGGAGCCGCACTCGAAGTTCGCGGTTCAAGTGTGGCGTCGCAGCGTGGATCGACTGCTCGCCAACCAGTCGTTCTATGTTCTCGCCGAGGACGAGAAGCTCATCGGAGAACTCGTCCATGCACAGCCCGAAGCAATGACATTGGCCGTGCTTTCCTTGGTGGCGCACGGGACGGAACGGCGACTCGAGGCGCGCGGAAGGCCACGCGCGATCCCGGATCCTCTGACGACGTCGAAGCCGGTCTGCATCGCGGATGGGACGAGCCGCATCATGCGGAGCTACCTCTCCCCCGACGAGAGGGAACTGGACGCTTTCGACGCGATGCTGCGCGCGCTGAGGGCATTGCCTCGCGAGTCGAAAGGACAACATGCGGAGTTGCCGGCCGCCCTGCGGGCCATCGAGTTGCGTGGGGTCACCGCGTATCCGCGAGCGAAGCTGCTCGAGTGGATGACGGAATCCGTCCGACCGTCGGGTGCCGAGTCCCCACCATCGGACTCGATACCCGTGGCCCTGCTTCGAAGCTCTGTCCGTGTCCTACTGCGCACCAGTTGGGTGCAAGTGCGCGACCTGCGTCGAGCTGCGGATGAAGCACTCGACGCACTGAAATGGAACCAGACCTTTGCGCGCTGCGCGTCGCGCATCGAGCGCCGCTGGGATACCGCTGGCCTGAAACGAGTTGCCTTTCGCGAACCCACCGCGTCGGCCCACGCTGGCGCTTCAGGCCCTCCGCCGATCGAACTGCTTCTCGATCACATGGACCACGCGCATGGCATCGATCAGCGTGATCCACTGCGCCTGCGAACGTTGGCTGCGAGAGTGGCGCTCCGCAACGCCGAGTCGAGGCCCGCATGGAGGAGTGAGGAACTCACCGCGCTGCTCACGTTGAGTGTCGAGTTGAAGTGCGGCGAGGCTCAGGTGCACGAAGCGCTGCGACGGACCATCGCTTGGGACGTGGCGCGATTCGCGAGCTTGGTCGTCGCCGCACCGACGCGAGGCACGCCGCAACTCGTCGATCTCGCGCGCGATTTGCTCGTGCGACTCGCGTCGGACCCTGATCCATCGCACGACCCGGTAGAGCCGGAGAGTGTTCGCTCGTTCGGGCAGTCGGTTCGAGCACATTGCGCGGAGGGTCTGCTCCGCCTGGCGTCTCACCTCACGCTGAACGGCGACGAACGAAACGCCGTTCGAAGCCTTGCCGGCGACCGTGTTGCGCCCGTTCGCTTCGCGATTTCTGCCCATGCCGGAATGTTGCTTTCCAAGCACAGTGATTTGTTCTGGGACGTCGTGCTGGAACGGATGGAGCACGAGTCCGGCGCGTTCGGCAGTGGGGTGCTGACGGGGTTCTTCCATGCGTTCGCTTGGACGTTTTGGAACGACCGCGCACGAACACGCGACGCATTGCGGTTGATGTGGGGTCGTCGATCGGAACTTCCGGCCGCCAAGGCCGAGGACGATCCCATGCAGGCGTGCTCCAACGACCTCTTCGGCTTGGCCATTCGCTCCGGTGAGCGCCAAGACACTGAATTCGTCCTCACCGAGTTCGTGAACGCGGACAACGACGCACTCGAACGCCTCTGCACTTCTGCGCGCGATGCACTCGAGCCGGCAACTCCAACGGCTGACGTCGCCGCGATTCGAGCTCGGGACGAGGCATTCCGACTCTGGACGATCGCACTCGAGGAAGTCGCGCGCCGCGGCCGCGGACAGGAACCGGGCTCGCGTGGCACGTTGCACGCCGCAATCAGCGACGCCGCTCTCTGGATCATGCGCTCGCGGAGGACGTTCGAATCCAAGGCGAACGGAACGCTCGAATCTGGCTGCGAGCCCGACCCGGTTCGGACCGCGCCACAGGCGTTCTGGAACGCGTTCTTCGCGCTCGAGTCGCTCGTTCATGACCAGTACGGCTTGGATCTCCGCGCGTGTCGTCTCGTCCTTGGCGCTGCGAAGCAATGTGCGCAGGCGACTCCCGAGGTCGCGATCGTGCTCCTGCGGATGCTCGTCTCGGCGTCCAAACGCGACGAAGTCGCGCACTGGATCGCTAATGCGGTCGCGGAGTCCATCGCGGACGTACTGCGCGAGTTGCTGCAGGACGTGTCACACCGACCCACGGCGCTCGCCATTTTGGGTGCCCTGCGGCCCTTCGGCGCTCCACCGATCGACAAGCTCGTCGAGGAGAATCTCGACGCATAGCCACCCGACCACTCAATCCGAGCCACTCGTTGGAGCCGTAGAATGCCTCACCCCATCGACCCGCGGCCGCTTCGCTCGCGTGACGGAACGCCGCGCAGCATGCCCTCGACGCTGAGGTCCTCGTCGACCTCGGGCCTATGGATGCCCTCGCCGTTGCCGATCAGTTCCCAGCGCGATCGTTGGGCCGGCGTGGCGCGCATCAGGCGCGGATACCAGGCGAGCGGCGTCGAGATCGTGCGCCCGTCCGCGAGAGCGACGGTCAGCGCCTGTTCGCTCACCCGCACGTCGACAGCGCGTGGCTCAGAGTGATTCGAACTGGGCATTCCATCGCTCCAGGAATTGACCTCTCGACTCGCGGCCCATCCCCCCCCCGGCTCGCTCACTCCCGCGCGAGCTCTTCGTCGAGCATGCGGATCAACGTCTCGCGATCGAACGCGTGCGGCTGGTTCTCGTTGAGTTGCGCGACGCGCTGGAGAGCCGCGCGGATCGTGATCTCCGCTTCTTCGCGGTCCGGAACGACCATCACGCGGCGGCGCGGTTCCTTTGCGGTGAGCACGTCGAGGAACGCCTGCGCGACGTCGTCCGGCTCGTCGAACTCGCTGCGATCCGACGGCGCTTCGAGCATGCTTTGGATCTGGCGCTCGTAACGCGAGCCCTTCCCCGTGTACCCCGCGTCCAGCATGCGCTGGCGCGTGTTCGTCATGATCTCCGACTTGTAGCTCCCCGGATCGACGACGCTGACGCCGACACCGAACGGTGCGAGCTCTGCCGCCAGCGCGTCGGTGTACGCCTCGACCGCGAATTTGCTCATCGAGTACGCGCCGCCCATCGCCCACGACACGGTGCCGGAGATCGAGCCGGTCGTCGCGACGCGGCCCTTGCTGTCGATCAGCATCGGCGCGAACGCCTTCGTCACGCGGTACGGGCCGAACACGTTGACGTCGAGTTGGAACGCGAGGTCCTGCTCGCGCAGCTCGATCAGCGGACCGACGACCACGACGCCCGCGTTGTTGATGAGTCCGTACAACCCTCGGCCCGCGGCGCGCACCGTCTCGACCGCCGCGTCGATCTGGTCCTGCTTCGTCACGTCGAGGCGGATCGCCTGGACGTTCGGGATCTTGTTCAGTTCAGCGAGGTCCTCGTCCTTGCGCGCGCCGGCGTAGACGAAGAAGCCGCTCTTCGCGAGCAGCTCGGTCGTCGTGCGCCCGATGCCGGAGTTCGCGCCGGTGACGAGCACGGCTCGCTGCGGCGTCGGTGTCGATGCGTCCTGCCGAGGCGACGTCCATGGCAGCAGCGTGAACAGAGCGAGGGTCATGACGTGTCGCATCGAGTTCCCTTTCGTCGGGATCCGGAGAGCGGTGTGGACGAGTCGTTCTCTACCACGAACGCGCCGACGCACGTATCGCTGCAAGACGACGCCGACCGCCCCGAACCATTCGAGTGACTCGAGTCACTCGACGCTGCGCGCCGCACGCACGCCGAGGCTGTGACTGTTGAAGTCCTGCGTGACGAAGTAGCGGTGACTGACGCGCAGCGCCGACGGCGGGTTGAAGAACGCGCCGCCGCGCGCGACCCGGTCCTTCGTTCCCTGGCCTTGGATCGCGTCGTCGCAGAGTTCCCAGACATTGCCGAGCGTGTCGTGCAGACCGAATGCGTTGGCCCGATACGAACCGATCGGCGCGTGCAGTGTCGCTCCGTCGTCGATCTCGAGCGAGTACTGCCACGACGCGTTGCCGCCGTTCTCGCTCGCGAACCGATCGGCGAGGTTCGCACAACCCGCGAGCGAGCTCGCTTCGGCGCCCGTCCACCACGGCGTGACGGTGCCCGCGCGCGCGGCGTACTCCCATTCGTCCTCGCGCGGTAGGCGGAGGCCCCAGCGCTTCAGCGACTCGTCGGCGACGCGCCACGAGACTTGTTCGACGGGATTCGACTTGGTCGTGGTCTGGCGACCGACGGTCGTGCCTGGTGCGTACGCGGACGGCGTGCGGAAGAACAGTGTGCGCCACTGCGCCTGCGTCAGTTCGTGCTTGCCGATGAAGTACGCCGGAAGCGCGACGTCGCGCACGGGACTCTCGATCTCCGCCGCATCGGGATCGAAGTGTGCGCCGCTCGGATCGGAACGTTGGGCGCCGATCCGCGTCGCTGCACTCGGTACGAGCACGAGCACGGCCGCCGATGCGTCGGTGGTGCGCAGTCGGCCGTTCGCATCGCGCTCGGGGAGTGTTCCCGACGCGAGCACGGCGAACTCCCACAGCTTCGAATCCGGATCGGCTCCGAGCGGGACCAAGCCCCACTGCGGCGCGAGCTCGAGCCCGCCGTAGCGCGGATCCGCGGCGATCGAAGACGCCGCGGCCTTCCACGCTTCGGCGGGTTCCGTCAGCGATGCTGCCGCGATCGCCGAGCTCGCTTCCAGTCGGTGCTCGACACTGACGATCGTCGGGCCGTACGGGTCCTCGACTTCGAGGCGCGCGAGACCGGCCAGCAGTCGCTCTTGCGCGTCGTCGAACCATCGGTCGGACGTTTCGTCGAGGCCGGCCGCGCGCAGCACGATGGCGGATCGCTCGTGCTGCGGGCGACGACCGATGAGTTCGCGCGCTCGCGCGAGCCAACTCCGATACTCGGCGGCCCGCTCCGGATGCGGCGGCCACGCTGAGTTCGCTTCGGCCTCGAGGTCCTCGACGCGCTGCATGTCCGACAGACTCAGGATGGCCGCGAGCCGCGTGCGATCGCGGATCGCCGCGCGCGTCTCGACGATCGTGGCCGTGATCAGCGCGAGGACCGCGAGCGCGATCGCCGCGCTCGCCAGCGGATTGCGCCGCACGAGTTTTGCGAGTCGCGTCGTCCATCCGATCGGTCGCGCCGCGATCGGAAGTCCGAGCCGCCATGCGCGCAGATCCGCGGCGAACGCTTCGACCGACGCGTAGCGCACGTCGGGTTCTTTCGCGAGCGCCTTGGCGACGATCGCGTCGAGGTCTCCACGGAACGTCTTCGCCAACGCCGACGGCGTACTGCCGCGTCGCTCCGCGGTCGCGGCCGAGACGTTGCACGCACTCGGCGGCTTCGCGTCGACGTCGCAGATCGCGCGCTCGATCGCGAACCGGCTCGACGTCGCCGCGTCGGGGTACGGCGCGCCGCCGACGAGCAGTTCGTGCAGGACGACGCCCAGCGAGTAGACGTCGCTCGCGACACCAACCGGTTCGCCGCGAACTTGTTCGGGGCTCGCATAGCGCGGGGTCAACGCGCGATGTGCGGCCACGGTCGCGGCGACGTCGATGTCGATGCGGCGCGCGATGCCGAAGTCGAGCAGCTTCGGCTCGCCGGTGCGCGTCACGAGCACGTTGCCGGGTTTGAGATCGCGATGGACGAGCAGGCTTTTGTGCGCGTGGTGGACCGCGACGCAGACTTTCTCGAACAACGCGACGCGCGCAGCGATCGACAACGCGTGGTCGTCGCAGAACACGTCGATCGACGCACCGTCGATCTTCTCCATCGCGAGCCACGGGACACCGTTCTCGGTCGTGCCGCCGTCGACGAGGCGCGCGATGTTGGGGTGTTCGAGGCGCGCGAGGATCTGGCGTTCGCGCAGGAAGCTCGACAGCGACGCGCGGTCGAACGCGGATCGACGGACGAGCTTCAGCGCGACGGTCTGTTCGAACTGGCCGTCGTTGCGATGCGCCGACCAGACGACGCCCATGCCGCCTTCGCCGAGCGGTTCGTCGAGCACGAACGGGCCGACCCGGCGGCCACGATCTCGCGCCGCATCGTCGGGCGCCGCGATGCGCGCGATTTCGTCCGCCTCCATCGGTTCGAGGAAGCGACCGCCGTCGCCGTGCTCGGCGTCGGCGTCGGCGGCCAGCAATCGCAGGACTTCGTCGAACAACACGATGTCGTGCGCGCATCGCTGCTTCAGCCACGCAGGGCGCTCACTCGCGGGCAGGTCGAGCGCCCCGAGGAACAACGCTTCGGCTTGAGCGAACCGCGGGTCGACCATCGAAGAAGCTTACGGCTCGGGCCGCATGGCCCGATGCCCGCTCGGGCATCGATGCGAGCCGGGGCCGAAGGCCCCGGGCCCCATCGAACAAGGTGGGGGAACTCCGTTCCCCCACACCCCCTTCGCTCGACCGCTCGCGGTCGAGCGACCAAAGGGGGGCTTCACAAACGAGCGAAGCCCCCCTTTGGGAACCCCCACGCCCTTGAGTCGCGCGAGCTTGAACCCGAGGGAGAACCCCGGGTCGCGCTTCGCGCTCCGCGGTGGCGATTGAAGGAGTGGGGACAGAGCACTTGAGGGGTCTGTCCCCACCCGAGCTCCACGGACATGACGGGGACGGAGGCGCGTCTGTCCCCGATGTGTCCCCCGTGCTCGGACGCCGTTGCCCGGCGGTCAACGCTCGCACTCCAATCCTTCGACACGGTCGCGCAAGTCTTTGGGCCGCCTCGGTGTAGCCCGCGCGCAATCACCGCCGGCAATCGGACGCGGGTACCCGCGTCCGATTGCCGGCGGTGATTGCGCGCGGGCTGCCGTCTCACCCTTGCCCCCGGCGCCGCCGGGTCCCGCACCGCCGTCAGCGTTTTCCATTGTCGCGTTCTCGTCCCCCGGCCCGTTCGGCTGGGGCTCGCCGATGAACGGAACACCCGGACACGATCGCCGGCGGCGATCGTGTCCGGGTGTTCGCTTCTCCAGTTCGCTTCGTTACGGCGTGTCGGCTCGCAGGCCGTTCGAGAGGCCTACTCCAAGCGATGCTCCTGGATCGTCGATCGCGTACTGGAGCACCAGCGTCGTATTCGACGGGATCGACGCGGGCCACGCCGGGATCGCGATCGGCAAGTCGCCTTGCGCGTCGGACATCAACGCGATCGTCGCGACGATCGGGAACGCGTGCAGCGTGCCCTCGAAGAACGGCGTCGGGGTCTCGTTCGCCGAGACGATCAGCAAGCACATCGAGCTCGGCGGCGCGTCGTGCAGGTTGATGTTCGCGGCGTTGCCGACTTGCAGCGAACCGGAGCCGCCGAGCGTCGGGAGATTGCCGTTCGTTCCGTACTTGCCGCCGCCGAGCGCGGTCCACGCTCCGTTCTTCACGTGGACGACGCCCTCCGCGACGTTGCCATCGTCGTCACGACCCGTGACCCGGATCGTCGTCAGCGTCTGCGGACCCGCGGGGAGAACGGCCACGCCGTTCGTGCCCGTCGTCGCACTCGCGAGGATCTCGTCGGCTCCGGTCGGCGGCCACGAGGGCTTCCACGCACTGACCAACACGCCGGGCTGCGGGATGCCGTTGCCGTCCTTGACGACGACGGTGAGCGTGCAGCTCGGGCCGGTGCACGTCGGCACGACCGGCGGCAACGTCAGGAACAGCGGCTTCGGCTTCTTGCGCCGCACCTTCATCACCGGATCGCCGAGCAAGTGGTACATCCACGAGTTCAGGCCGGGCTTCTCCTGGTTCATCTTCGCCTCGGCGTACGCGATCGCGTGCGAGTGCGTGGTGAGCCCGAGGCCGTAGACCGCCTTGAACATCTCGCGATCGAGGACGTGATTCTGCGCGGTTCCCGAAGTCGTCGTCGAACCGTAGTGCGCGACGGCGCCGTTGAACGGGTTCTCGAGCCACGCCTCACCGATGCAGTCGGCCGAGTTCGTGTCGTACGCGATGTTCGAGTTGGTGCAGGAGAACGACCAGATCACCGGATCGGTCGGCTGGTTGTTCAGCAGCAGCAGCTCGTCCTTGTGGAAGTTCTGACCGAGGACGTTCCAGTCGTAGAAGGTGTTCGTCGAGCCGTGACCGCGATACGCGAGGACACCGCAGCCGGAGCTCAACGCCGCGCGGATGCCGATGTTGCTCGACAGGAACTGCGAGCCGTAGATCTTCGTGAACAGCGGCTGAACGGCGTACGCGGCGTTCGCGACCGTTTCGTGCGCACCCTCGTACTTGCCCGGCGCGCCTTCCTTGTGCGCGACCAGCACGGCGCGGTCGTACGGACTGCTCGGATCCTGATCGAGTTCGTAGGAGCGGATCTTGGCGAGTTGGTTCTGGAGGTCGTTCGCACTGTCGACCGACAGACGGCCGACGAAGACTTCATCGATCAAGTCCGCGACTCCCGCGGGCGAACCGTACGCGTCGTCGCCCATCTTCACGTTCACGGTCGGTGACGGGCACAGCGGGATCTCGCTCTCGTCGCCGACGAGCAGGCAGTAGCGCGTCGCGGTCGGATTCCCCGCACTCGCCCACTGCGCGATCGCCGCGCGGATCGAGGGGCACGTGCCCGCGAGTGAGTCCGTCGTGATCACGGTGACGACGAAGCCGTTGCTCTTGCGATAGTCGATGTAGGGCTGCAGCGTCGGCAGGTACGCGCTCTTCGTGACGACGAGGTAGCGGTTACCCGCCGCCGGCGTGTCCGCCGTGATCCACGGATCGATCTCGGGATAGTTGAAGCACGTGGTCGCGACCAGCGCCTCCGACTCCGACGTGAGCGCGGGTTGTTGCGTCGCGACTCCGCCGTGATCGAAGCGCACACGCAGATGCGTCACCGCGACGAGCTGCTGCGTCTGCGGATTCACGCGGAACGGGTAGATCGCGATGTCGCCGCCGCGCAGGCCGCCGAGGCCAATGTCGGTGAGGACGAACGAACCGGTGTGCGACGGCGGCCACAGCGCATTCACGCCGTAGATCGCCATGTCCTGGACGAACACCTCGGGCGAGCCGTCGGGATCACCGGGACCGGCGCCGGGGTCGGGGTTCTCGTCCTGTTCCTCTTGCGGTGAGGGATACGCGTTGACTCCCGTGAGCACGGTCTGCGACACGATCTGAGTCGTCGTTGCCGCGAGCGTCGACGCATTCGTGACGACTCCGAGGCGCGACCGGAATGCGGGGAGGCCCGGCGCTCCGTCCTGTCCGTAGGCGCCGAGGCCGGGGACCTCGATGCGCTGGAACGTGCCGCTTCCGGCCACGGTGACGATCGACTGCCAGTAGCCGTAGACGCGGACGTCGATCCACGTGGTTTGCGGCGTCGATGCAGCGGCATCGAGCGTGACGGTCGCCGGCGTCCCGGGCGACGAGCCCGACACCAGCGGCACCCAGGTCTGCGCGTGCGCGAGCTGCGCCGACCCGAGAACGGTTGCGATCAAGAGGGTGGGGACGATGGGGGTACGCATATTGGCCTCCTGCCGCTGGACGCAGGACGCGCGTCCTTCTCCCGCCATGGATTCTCGAAGTTCCTCGGCAGAGCGCTCTAAGGCGCGGGCGGAGTGTCCGATGCAGGGCCCGGATCAGCAAGCGCTTGTTGCAACCAAGCGCGCGCCATACGCCATTGCCGCTCGGCCGTACGCAGCGGAATGCCAAGGCTTTGCGCCGCGTCGTCCATGGTCAGACCGGCGAAGAATCGCAGCTCGACGAGACGGGCCTTGGTCGGATCCAACTGCTCGAGCTTCTTCAGCGCGACATCCAAGGCTTCGAGATCGGCGACGCGATCTTCGAGAGCTTCCGCGACCTCGTCGAGCGTGACCCGCGCCAACGCCCCACCGCGCTTGTCGGTCTTGCGCGCGACGGCGTGATTGACGAGGACCCGACGCATCGCGGTCGCCGCCAGCGCGACGAACTGCGCGCGGTTGGCGTACGACTGCTTGTCCTGCACGACGAGCTTCAGGAAGGCCTCGTGGACGAGGGCTGTCGCCTGCAGCGTGTGGCTCTTGCGCTCGCGCGAGAGCTGCCGCTGGGCCAGATCCCGCAACTCGTCGTAGAGCATCGGCAACAGTCGCTCCACGGCGACACCGTCGCCGGAGCACGCGCGTTCGAGCAGTTGAGTGACTTCGGCAGCGGCTGGCATGGCCACGGTTGTAGTCCGAACCGCCCCGCCGCGGCAATCGCGCACCAAAACCGTGGTCGCGAGCCGAGGGGGGCAGGACGGCGGATCGCAAGCCGCTCCCGAGCGAGGTCGCGTGAATTCCGTGGGCGGGAACCACCCACGGATGCGGCGTAGGTCCTGGCCCGACGCGAAGGTCGTGGCATCCTGAGGCCGGAGACTCCCCATGATGCGTCGCGTTGCTTGGCTCGGTGTTTGGCTCGTCGGTGTCTCGGGCGGCGCTTCGGCGCAGACGTTGAGCCAATCGGCGTTCGTCGTCGGACAACCGGTGACGATGGCGATCACGGGCGCGCAGCCGGGTGATCCGATCGCGTTGTTCGTCGGGTTCAGTGGCCTCGGCGCGGGACCGTGCGTGCAGCCGTACAACGCGTGCTTCGCCTTGAACCTGCCGTGGACGGTGTTGTTCGTCCTGCCCGCCGACGCCCAGGGGTCCGTCGCGTTGAACGGTGTGTTGCCGAGCGCGCTGCCGCTCGTGCCGGTCTACACGCAAGCGGCCGTCGTGCACGGTTCGACGCTGACACCGACGAACGCGATCGCGACGACGATCGAACCGATCTCCGCTCTGTCCGACGACTTCGCGGCCGGCGTGCTCGACGCCGCATGGACGATCCACAACGGTCCATTGATGCAGTGGTCGTTGAGCGGCGGCGCTCTCGAACTCGAGCCCGCACTGACCGGACCGGCTTCGATCTGGTTCGACGATCACGAGGGCCCGGCGCTGCTGAGGTCCATCACCGGCGACTTCGACGTCCGCTCGACCGTGCGCGTGTTCGATCCCGCGGCGCCGAATCAACCGCCCGCGCCGTTCTATCGCCTCGCGGGACTCGTCGCGCGATCGCCGCAGAACGCGCCCGGTGCGCTCGATTGGGTCCACGTCGCGATCGGCGGCGGCGATGGCTCGGTGCCGTTCGCGTTCGAGGACAAGACCACGGACGATTCGGTCAGCGACTTCCTGCTCCACCCGGGCGCCGCGATGGACTCCGAACTACGCATCGTTCGGCAAGGCGCGACGTTCACACTGTTCGCGAGGCCGGTCGGCGCGCCGCAGTGGCAACTGTTGCGCTCGCACGTACGACCCGACCTTCCGGCGACGCTCGAGGTCGGACCGATGACGTACTCCCTGAACGCACCGGCGGGCATCCGCGCGCGGTTCGAGGACTTCACGGTCGGGCCGTAGCAACCCGTTGACGAAGTCCCCCCCGGTGGCGGCTTGTTGCCCTCGAGGTCTTCGCCCACAATGCGCCATTCGCCGCCCCGGCTCGAAACGGGTCCGCGGCGCATGGGAGCAGCTCGATGTCCGAACGCCTCGACGACCTGATCTTCGACTGGAACAAGGCCGACATGTACGCGCCGAAGCCGCAACGGCGCGTGATGTTCGACGACGAGACGCTGCGCGACGGCCTGCAGAGCCCCGCCGTCACGAACCCCTCCATCGCGAAGAAGATCGAGTTGCTGCACCTGATGGATCGCCTCGGCATCGACACGGCGAACCTCGGCCTGCCCGGCGCCGGTCCGTTCCACCTCAGTCACATCGAGGCGCTCGCGCGCGAGATCAAGACGTCGAACCTGAAGATCGGCGCGAACGTCGCGTGTCGAACGATCGTCACCGACATCGCACCCGTCGTCGACTTGACGCAGAAGCTCGGCATGCCGCTCGAAGTCTGCGCGTTCATCGGCTCGAGCAAGATCCGCGCCTTCACCGAAGAGTGGAGCCTCGATCGCATGCTGAAGTCGACGGAGGACGCGCTGTCCTTCGCGCAGAAGAACGACCTGCCGGTCATGTACGTGACCGAGGACACCACGCGCGCGAACCCGGAGACGCTCGAGAAGCTCTACGGCCTCGCGATCGACCTCGGCGCGAAGCGGTTGTGCTTCTGCGACACGTGCGGCCACGCGACGCCAGATGGCGTGCGCGCGCTGATCCGCTTCGCGAAGAGGCTCGTGCAGCGCAAGGCGCCGAACAAGGACATCGGCATCGATTGGCACGGCCATCAGGACCGCGGCCTCGGCATCGCCAACGTCATCGCCGCGATCGAAGCCGGGGCGGACCGCGTCCACGGCTCGGCGCTCGGCATCGGCGAGCGATCCGGCAACGCGCCGATGGACTTGATCCTCGTCAACCTCAAGTTGCTCGGCTGGATCGACAACGACCTCACGGCGCTCGGCGAGTACTGCGAGGCCGCGGCGAAAGCGACCGTCGTCGACATCCCGCACAACTATCCGGTGTTCGGCCGCGACGCGTTCGAGACCGCGACCGGTGTCCACGCCGCCGCGGTCGTGAAGGCCTTGAAGAAGGGCGACGTCGAACTCGCCGACGCGGTCTACTCGGGCGTTCCGGCCACGCCGTTCGGCAAGGCGCAAGTGATCCGCATCGGCCCGATGAGCGGCAAGAGCAACGCGTCGTGGTGGCTCGAGAGCCACGGCTTCCCGGTGCGCGACGACCTCGTAACGCTGTTGCTCGATGCCGGCAAGAACTCGCCGCGCCTGCTCGAGGACGACGAGATCACGGACCTGGTGAAGGCGCGGGTGTGAGTGCGGGGCGCCGACGCGTGAACGCGTAGGAGAGGTTCATCGTGCGATCGGCGGGCGACACGCCTTCGACGAGGTCCGTCGAGCGCAGTTCGTTGTGCGCACCGATGAACCAGTGCCACGGGCACCACATCGTCTCGTGGAAGATCGTCGACGCGTCGATCGACAGGAAGAGATCGCGGTCCGTCGGCGTTCCGCTGAACCACTGCGGCGACGAGGCCGAAGCTGTCCCCGCCATCACTCGCTCGGTCGAGATCGCCTGCGCGTCGTCGACGAAACTCGATGTCCACGGCGTGCGGAAGTCGGTGATGCTCCACGGCGTCAGATCGAAATCGGGCCGGCCGAGTTCGTAGCCGACGATCCCCGTGCGCCCGAGCGCCGGCCGTGAATGCCGCAGGATGCCGAGATCCTCGGAATCGCGGCAACACAGCATGTTCATGGGAACGACGAACTTCGCGACGTTGACGATCGCGCGGCCACTGTCCGTCGCGACGTTCCCGTGCTCGTCCTGATACGGGTCGGCGATCACGCGGCCGAGATCCCACACCGTCGTCGTCACCTTCTCCAACGTCCACTGCACCACCGAGACGGCCGCGATCCACCCCACACGAATCGTCGCGCGAGCCGTCGAATCGACCCCGCCGACGAACGAGCTCGCGGCGTTGAGCACGGGGTTGCGCGACTCCAGATCTTCGGGTCGCGGCGGCGCCGGGTGTTTTCCGCCGCTCGTGCGTGCGATCTGGTCCATCCGACCACGCGCCGCGCGCAGGGATGGACTCGACATCGGATCGAGCGCCTGCAGACCCGCGCGCTGCAGCGGGAGCTCGCTGATGTCGAACCAGAAGCCGTTCGCGGCATCGGTGTTCGTGAACACCACCGCCTTGCGTTCGACGGTATGGAGGAGGTCGGCGACTTCGTCGTTCCCCAACACTCGGACTTGGTTGTTCATGCCGAGCCACGCGTTCTCGAGGCTCGCCGCGGTCTCCGACCAAGCTTCGAGCGGCGCGTCCAGCGGTTCGTCGCGCACGTTCCGCCACGCTCGCCCGATCGACGTGCCGAGCGGCACCAGTCCGAGCGGATAGCGCAGCTCGGTCGGGTGCATCGCCGCGTCGAACAACAACATCGAGTCGAAGCTCGGATGCTGTCGCGCTTCGTCGAACGTCTTCGCGCCGTGCTCGATCGCGTTGCGGCGCGCTGCTTCGAGCCCCGCCTGCGCGACGACCTTGCAGCCGTAGCTGTGGCCGATGAGGTGAAGGCGCGGCTTCTCGTCGGCCGCTTCCGACCGCCGCATCAACTCCACCAGCACGACCGAGAGTGGCGCGTCGCGACCGAGCCGACGCGCGTCGCCCGCGTAGTCCGCGACCGGGATCGAGCCGTAGCTTTGGCCCTCGTAGTACGCCGGGAACTTGTGTCCGATCGCCGTGTTGAACGCGTCGTTCGACTCCTGCCACGTCGAGACGAAGTGGACGACTCCATCGGCGAGTTCGACCGCCGGCGCCACCGCCTCCGCGGCTCGATACGGCAGCACCGAGTCGAACACCGTGAAGAACGGGCGCGAGACCGACGGCCAGATCACGAAGATGAAGAACGGTTCGTACGTCGGGTCCTTCGCCTGCACGCCGTCCAGGAACCGCGACTGCAAGTCGGCGATGTACTCGGCGTAGCGCGACGACGACTCGGAGTACGTGTAGTTCCAGCCGTGCGCGATGACGTAGACGTCGCTGAACGGTCGCTCACCGACCTGCTCGCGGCGCTTCACTTCACGCGCCAGCTCTTCGATCGGACTCGACACGAGCAATGCGTGCTCGTTGTAGACCGCGTAAGCGATGCGTCCTTGGGCGACCAAGGACTCGTCAGGCTTCGGCTGCGGCAGCGTCGGTCCGACCGAGCAGCCGACGAACACGATCACAGGAGCCGCTAGCAAACGCACGGATGCACGACGCATCGCCTTCTCCAACCGCCGGGTCCGAGGACTGTCGGGTGGGAACGTCGTCGCTGCACTGCGACCGCCAACGAAATCGAACCGACGGAGCTTCGTCGGCGCGCGAGCTGGCTCGCGCGTGTCGGTTCCCTGGACTTCGCGCCCGCGTCTACTCCAGCGACACCGCGCGGATGCCGTTGGAAGCCCGCTTCGCTTCGATGTGCTGACATCGGCAGCACTTGTGATATCCGCGGCCCTGCCTCGCGAAGCAGGTGTCCTCGGTGATCACTTGTCGAAACAGTGGCGCCTCGGCGGTGTCTTGCACCGTCGGGCAGACGCGGAACGACGTCGTTCCACGAGTTTCATTCACGTCGTCGATCAAACGGGGAGCCTCCCCGCAACGAACGGTGACACCCGAGCAGCCGGGAATACGACGGTGCCACCGCCAACCAACTCCGGGGCCCACACTAGCGCCGGGACTCGAGCAAGCAACTGCGCAGAGTGCGTCGCGACCTCGGCGACTCGGGTCGGCGTTTCGGCGGTCTCCCGGCGAAACACCGAGAGCCTCTCAGTGGTCGTGCTTGCGCAGGAACTCGGCGGCGCGACGCGCGGTGTTGACCGCGTCGTGCGAGTGTCGTGAGAGTTCGACGGCGACGACGCCGCGATAGTCGATCGTGTTGAGCGCGCGCGCGATCTCGGCGAAGTCGAGCACTCCTTCGCCGAAGAACAAATGCTCGTGGCGGCCCTTGGGTGCGTCGTCGATCTGCACGTAGAGCAAGTCCTTCGCGTGCGCTTCGATGTGCGCGCCGTACGGCTCCGACTCGCTCGCGGCGAGGTGTCCGGTGTCGATCGTCAGCGGCAGACCGGGCAGGCGCTCCGCGAGTCGCGCATACATCGCGAGCGTGTCGACGAGCATGCCGGGCTCGGGCTCGAACGTGAGAGCGACGCTGCGCTTCTTCGCGTGGTCGAGCACGGGGCGCAAGCGCTCGGCCAGCGCGTCGAGTTGCGCGTCCTGCGTGGCGGTAACGTCCTCGCTCGCTCCCGACCAGATCGACACCAGCGGCGCGCCGATGCGTTCCGCGAGATCGATGAGACGCACGTAGAAGTCCTGGCGGCGCTCGAACGCTCCGCGCGGCGAGAGCAGTGTGGGCCAGTGCTTGCGGCCGGGATCGAGCACGAAGCGCGCGCCGGCCTCGATCGTCACGCCGAGGTTCAAGCGTTCGAGACGAGCGCGGAACGCGTCGATCTCGGTGGCCGAGGTTCGATACGGATCGAGGTGATGCACGTCCGGCGTCAATGCGATGCCGTCGTAGCCGAGGTCCGCGAGGAGCGAGACCGCGTCGTCGAGCCGGTGGTGCGCGAAACCGTTGGTGTTGTAGTGGAGGAACACGTGCGCAGCGTACTCGTCGCGCTTTCGTCCGCGACGCTGGTCAGCTCGGGATCGCGCTCAGCGCCCCGACGTCGAAGCCTTCAGCACCGCGAAGTAGCCACCGTCCGGACCCTTGACGCTCGGCAGCGTCTCTTCTTGGCGCACGAGCTCGAGCGTCGGCTGACCGACGAGCGCGCGTTCGATGAGTTCGGCGTTCTCTTCGGGCTCGAGGCTGCACGTCGAATACACGAGTCGACCGCCCGGACGCAGATGCTTGACCGCGAAGTCGAGCAGCTTGCGTCCGCGTTCGGCCAACGCGCGGATCGCCTCCGCGCTCACGCGCCAGCGGACTTCCGGACGGCGCGCGAGCACGCCCGTGTTCGAGCACGGTGCGTCGATCAGGATCGCGTCGAACAATCCGCGCAGGTCTTCGGGCAGCGGATCCTCGACCGATTCGAGCAGCGGGTTGTAGACCACCGTGAGGACGCTCTTGATGCCGAGGCGGGCGACGTTCTCGCCGACTTTCAGGATGCGCTCCGCATCGCGATCGACGGCGACGACGCGCGCGCGATCGCCCGCGATCTCCGCGAGATGCGTGGCCTTGCCGCCGGGCGCCGCGCACAGATCGAGGATGCGTTCGTCGGGCTTCGGGTCGAGCGCCGCGGCGACCTTCATCGCGGCTTCGTCCTGCACGTAGAACAGGCCTTCCTTGAACGCGCTGGTCTTCACGGCTTCGGCCGCCGAGGCGTCGAGCAACATCGACTCGGGCATCACGCCAGGGCCCGACGCGATCTGCTCGGTCTCGAGCCGACGCGCGAGTCCTTCACGATCGATCTTCAAGCGATTGACGCGCACCGACACGCGCGGTTTGCGATTGCCGGCCGCGAGCATCTCCTCGACCAACGCCGGGTCGTACTGCTTCAGCCAACGTTCGACGAGGAACGTCGGGTGCGAGTAGATCTGCGCGAGATGCAGCGCGCGGTTCTCGGTCGGGTCCGCGAACACGTTCTTCGAGAAGAAGCAGACGGCGTTCTCCGACGGCATGAAGCGCTTGCGCGGGCTCGCGCCGCCGCGGTCCTGGTCGAGCGGCACCTTGTTCGTCTCGCGCGAGACGGTGCGCAACACCGCGTTCACGAGACCACGAATGCCGGGATGACGATGCGCGACGAGGTCGACCGTCGCCGAGATCGCGGCGAACGGCGGCACTCCGTCGAGGAACAGCAGTTGGTACACGCCGAGGCGCATCGCGTTCAAACAGTCGGGCTCGACGCGGCTGATCGGCTCTTCGCAGTGCGCGGCGATCACGCAATCGATCGTGAGCCGGCGGCGCAGCACTCCGTAGACGAGCTCGAGGAAGAAGCGATGCGAGCGCGCATCGAGTTCCTGCTCGGGATGCAAGTCGTCGCCGAGCTCCGTGATCATCGCGAGGCGCTCGTCCTCGAGGCGCATCAGCGCTTTCAGCGCCATCGAGCGCGCGTCGTCGCGCGGCGGCTGCGATTGTGCGGGACCATCGAAGCGACGCGGACCGAACGGCTTGCGCGGGCCCGATGCGCCGAACGGACGACGCGCACCACCACCGCCTCCACCACCGCCGCCGAACTTGCTGCGACCGAAGCCGCCGCCACCGCCACCAGGTCCGCCGGTGCCGCTCTTGCCGAACGGCTTGCCCTTGCCACCCGGGTTCTTGAAACCCTTGTGGAACGACTTGCCGCCGCCCGCGCGTCCACCGTGACCACCGCGACCGGATCCTTGCTCGCTCATGAGAAACACGTCCCTGGTGTGAAGCGGAATCCGCGCAGGAACGCGGCCGCGTCGAGTTCGCTCTTTCCTGCGCGCAGCAGTCGATCGATGCGCACCGCGCCGTCGCCCGTGGCGACGACGAATTCGTTCGAGGCGGAGAGGATCGTGCCGGGCGCTCCGCTGCCCTTCGCGAGATCGACTTTGCGCAGCACGATGCGCTCGTCGGGTTTGCCGGGCACGCACAGCATGCAGTGCGCACCGGGCCATGGCGTCATCGCTCGCACGTGATCCCGCAGTTTCGCGGAACCCACGCTCCAGTCGATGCGGCCTTCGTCCTTCGTCAGCGGCGGCGCGAACGTCACACGTGCTGCGTCCTGCGGCGTTCGCGGCGCCGTTCCCGATTCGAGTCGCTCGAGGTTTCGCGCGAGCAGTTCCGCCGCGATCGGCGCCATGCGTTCGGTCAACGAGCCCGTGGTGTCGTCGACGCGGATCGGCATCGCTTGCGCGTCGATCACGTCACCGGCGTCCAACTCGAGCTTGAGGAACTGCAGCGTCACGCCCGTCGTCGTCTCGCCACGCTGGATCGCGCGTGCGATCGGCGCCGCACCACGCAGATGCGGCAACAACGAACCGTGCAAGTTCACGATGCCGCGCGGCGCGAGCGACAGCAGCGGCTCTTTCAAGATCTGGCCGTACGCGACCACGACGATGAAGTCGGGCTGTGAAGCGCGAAGGACCTCGATCGATTCGGGCACGTTCACGCGCGCCGGCTTGTGCGTCGGCAAGCCCAACTCGTGCGCGAGCACCGCGACCGGCGAGGCCTCGATCTTGCGACCGCGCCCCTTTTCCGCGTCCGGACGCGTGACGACGAGCGTCACCGTGTGCCGCGATCGCGCGAGCAGCGCGAGCACGGGCACGGCGAACGTCGAGGTTCCAAAGAAGGCGATGCGCATGACGCGGCCGATCGAGATGGCCCGGCCCGTTCAACGCACGAAGCCCGCTCCCGGAGGAGCGGGCTTCGGTGCGGGGCACGGGTCGTTTGCTCAGCTCAACTTCACGTTGAGCTGCTGCTCGCACACGCGCTTCAACTCGTCGACGGTGCGACCGCCGCCGATGAGGCGATGGATCTCGTTGCCGTCCTTGAAGATGATCAGCGTCGGGATCGCCGTCACGCGATAGCGCACCGCGATCTCCGGGTGGTCCTGCGTGTTGTGCTTCGCGACCCTCATCTTGCCCTTCACGTCGACCGCGAAGCGCTCGACGGTGGGCGCGAGCTGGCGGCACGGGCCGCACCACGGCGCCCAGAAGTCCACCAACACCGGCACGTCCGCCTTCAGCACGTAGCTGCCGAAGGTCTGATCCGTCACTTCCTGCACGTTGTCTGCCATCTCTCGTCTCCGTCTACCTGTTCTTGTCCGTCGTTCGACGGCGCGAACGATCAAGCCGTTTCGGACGCGTCGTCGCGACCGGCCTCGAACTCGGCGTCGAACGCAACCGCTTCGTCCGCGGCCTCTGCGTCGACGTCCGTGCGGGCGGACGCCGCGATCGGCGCCGCCTCTCCGTCTGGGTTTTCCGCTCGCTCCAACTCGTCGTCGGCGGGAGTGACCGGAAGGTTGTCTTGCTCGGCGGCCAGGATCTCGTCGACCGAGTACTCGCGTTCGTCGACGAGCACGATGTCGATCGACTCGAACGACGTGCCCTGGACCACCTGAACGCGTTGACGCTTGATCAGCTCGAGCAATGCGAGGAAGCGTCCGACGAGCGTCCAGCGATCGGGCGGCGCTTCGAACAGCTCGCGGAACGCGAGGCGACGGCGCGTGCGCAACACCGTGAACACTTCGTCGATGAACTCGCGCAGCGACTTCTCGAACTTCAGCAGTCGCGGAACGTGCGGCTTCGTCAGTCCGGTCGCTTCGAGCACTTGCGCGAAGGCCTTCACCAGATCCCACAGATCGAGTTCCTCGATCGGGATCTCCTGTTCCTCGCCCTGGCGTTCGGCGCGGAACGGGAACACGCGCGTGCGCTCGAGCGCGAGAGCTTCGAGATCGCGCGACGCGACCTTGAAGCGCTTGTACTCGAGCAACTGCTGGATGAGTTCGTCCTCGGGATCGAGCTCTTCGTCGAGGTCGACTTCTTCCTCGGCCGGGAGCAGCGCGCGCGACTTGATGACCATCAACGTCGCGGCGACGACGAGGAACTCGGCGGCGATCTCGACGTCGAGTTCTTGCAGGGTCTTCAGGTACGCGAAGTACTTGTCGCAAACCGCAGCCAGCGGAATCTCCGTGATCTCGACCTCTTCCTCGCGCACGAGGTGCAAGAGGAGGTCGAGCGGTCCGCTGAAGTTGGAGAGGCTGACGGTGTAGTCCATGACGAAGCGCGGGAGTCTAACAGCCGGTTGCAGCGAAGGCATGAGCGTCGGCGTGACGAAGCTGGCTCCGCTCGCGCGACGTGTTGCGTAAGGTTGCTCGCCACGGGGCCGTGGGCGACCGCGGCGGGGCCGGCACGCGCTCGGCGCGGCCTGTCGGTCCGCCGGAGGCGCCGCGCGCTTTGGCACTAGTCCATTGCTGAAATAGGTTTGCGGCGATCTTGTGGCTCGATGCGCCGAAAGCCATCGCGGTCATCGAAGGCTCATCCGCCCGCGGCAAGCTCGATCATCCAGTCCTTCCACCAGGACACCAGCGGATGGAACAGCGTGCCGTACAAGTCGACCTTCAAGCTCAGGTAGACGAGCGCCACGATGAACACGATGGCGAAGCGATCGAGCGCGTACCACATCGGTTGGAGCTGCCGCGGCAACAGCCAACCCAGCACGCGCGATCCGTCGAGCGGAGGGATCGGCAGCAGGTTGAACAGCGCCAGCACCAGGTTGATCTGCACGCCGTAGGCGATCAGTTCGAACGCGAGGTCGTTGGTGTCGAACCAGTCGTTGCGCCAGCCGACGATGTACGCCGTCGACCACAGCGCCGCCTGCAGGAAGTTCGACGCTGGACCCGCCAACGTGATCAGCGCCGCATCGCGCGCCGGGTGACGCAAGTTGCGGAAGTCGAACGGGACCGGCTTCCCCGCGCCGAACAGGAACGGCGACCCCGTGAAGATCGCGAGCGCCGGCAACAACACCGACAGGATCGGGTCGAGGTGCGGCAGGGGATTCAGGGTCACGCGTCCGAGCCGCCGCGGCGTGTCGTCGCCGAGAGCGTCGGTCGCGAAGGCGTGCGCAGCCTCGTGCAGCGCCACGGAGAGCACCAGCACGACGAGTGTGCCGAGCCGGCTTGCATTGAACTCGAACTCACCTAGCATGTTGGACCTCAAGGATTTGCGACCCGACGCGAACGGCTCGAATCACCCCTCACGTCCGCCGGTGAGGAGCTCGTCGCGGAACCCTCTTCGGCTGAGGTTCAGCATCCTGCCGATGCGCACGACGAACGACCAGGAGCGAGTGCTGTCCGAAGGCAAAGCCGTGCTCGACGCGGCCGCCGTCGCACTCGCGCGTCTCGCGCGCGAGCTCGGCACTCCGTTCGCCGACGCGGCGCGTCGCATCCTTGCATGCGACGGCCAATTGATCTGCACCGGCATCGGCAAGGCCGGGCACATCGCGCGCAAGATCTCGGCGACGTTCGCGAGCACCGGAACGCTGTCGCTGTTCTTGCATCCGACCGAAGCCGCGCACGGTGACCTCGGTCGCGTGCGTGCGCAGGACATCGTGCTCGCGTTCAGCAACAGCGGCTCGTCCGCGGAACTCGTGCGTCTCGTGCAACCGCTGCGCTCGATCGGCGCGACGCTGATCGTGATGACGAGCAAGGCCGACTCGCAACTCGGCGCCGAAGCCGACGTCTGTCTGTGCTACGGCGACGTCGAAGACGCGGGTCACCTCGGGCTCGCGCCGACGACGTCGACGACCGTGATGCTCGCGCTGGGCGACGCGTTGGCGATGGCCGTGTTGTCGGCGCGTGGTTTCTCGCCCGCGGAGTTCGCGCGCTATCACCCCGGCGGCGCACTCGGACGCAGCCTGTTGCGCGTCGGCGACATCATGCGCAAGGGCGAAGCGTCGCCGCGCGTCATCGCGTCGATGTCGCTCGCGCAAGTGTTGCACGCGATGACGTGTGCTCCCGGGCGACCAGGCGCGGTCTCGATCGTCGGCGACGGCGACGCGCTGCTCGGCTTCTACACCGACGGCGACTTCCGCCGGAACATGGAGTCCGCACAGGAGCGTGACGACTTCTCGTTCTTGAAGCGCCCGATCGCCGAGTTCATGACGCGCAATCCGCAATCGGCGCGCTTCGACGATCTCGTCGGCGAAGCGATGCGCGTGCTGCGCGAGAAGAAGATCGACCAACTTCCCGTCGTCGACGATCGCGGCGTGTTGGTCGGGCTGATCGACGTCCAGGACTTGCTCGAAGTGAAGGTGGTCGGTTGAAGCCTGAACCTCTCACGATCGACCTGTTCGCGCGCGTCCGTCTGTTCTTGATGGACGTCGACGGCGTGCTCACCGACGGCAAGCTCTGGTTCGGCGCGAATGGCACGGCGATGAAGGCGTTCTACGTCCGTGACGGCCTCGGCATCAAATTGCTGAACAAGCACGGAATCGCCACAGGCATCGTGTCTGGCCGCGGCGAGGACTACGTGCGCACGCGCGCCCTCGATCTCGGCATGTCGGAGATCCACCTCGGCGTCGAGGACAAGGGCGCCGTGCTCGAAGCGCTGCTGGCGCGGCGCGGTTTCGCGGCGGACGAGGTCTGCTATCTCGGCGACGACGTCAACGACGCTCCGATGTTCGCGCGCGTCGGCATTCCGATCGCCGTCGCGGATGCGCACCCCGGAGCCATCCAACTCGCTCGCTTCATCACGCGCGCGAACGGTGGTGATGGAGCGGTGCGCGAGGTCGCGGACCTGATCCTCGCCGCTCGCGGCGCCGGGTTCGGAGCGCGCGCATGCTGAATCGCCGCTCCGTTCGCTTCGTGCTGTTGTTGTCCGGCGTGCTCGGCGTGTTCGTCGTCGTGCTGCTCGTCCAGGAGCAGAGCATCTTCGGCAAGCGTCGACGCTTCTCCCCGCCGGCGGACGCCAACGCGTCGACGTCGTCGCCGCTGACGTCGTCGTCCGAACGCGCCGACGGCGGCGCATCGAGCCTCGCGGTCCAGGGCGCGCGCATCATCGCGATGGAGACGCTCGAAGAGACCGGCGAGAAGGTGAAGAAGTACTCGATCGTCATCGGCGAGACGATCGGCGCGGTCGCGAAGCGCACGCGCGCGCGAAACGTCGAAGTGCAGATCTTCAACAAGAAGCCGGGGTCCGAGGAACGCGTGGTCGCGATCGTGCGCGGTGACGAAGCCGCGATCACGTTCGTCGAAGCTCCCGACGTCGCCGGCGGCTTCTCGGGCTCCGAGATCGAAGCGCTGCTGCTGCAATCGAACGTCGTCGTCGACTACCTCGACGAGGCCGGAAAGCGCGCTGCGAAGCTCACGACCGACGAGCTGCAGATCGAAGGCTTGACGATGAACACGTACGTGCCGCGGCGCGCGTTCATCGACCAAGAGGGCATGCACATCGAGGGCGACGGCCTGCGTTACTCGAAGGCCCGCGGCGCGTTCTCGTTCGAACGCAACGTCTTGGTCGAAGGCTCGGCGTTCCGCTTGCCGAGCTCCGACCCGAACGCGACCGCCGACGACGACACGACCGATGCCGCGGTGCGTCGCATCACCTCCGCGGGAGCGTTCGACTACGTGCCGTCCGCCACCGCGGTCGACGACGGCGTTCGCTCCGAAACCAGCAACCCCGCGCTGAAGAGCGGTGTGCTGACGTTCCGTGAGGACGTGGTCGGTTCGCAGGACGGAACCACTCTGAATTGCGCCGTGCTCGAGATCACGCTCGACAACTCCAAGCCGGCCGACGACGAACCGAGCGGAGAGGGCGGCGGGACTCGCATCACGAAGGTCGTCGCGACCGGAACGCGCGACCGACCCTCGAAGCTCGTCGATGGGCGCGGCACGTTCATCGCCGAAGTGTTGTCGATGGAGAAAGTCGAACTCGGCGACGTGCTCGTGCTGAAGAACGACGCGCGCATCGAGAACGCTCGCTTCGGCACGCCGGGCACCGACACGACCGCTTCCACCGAAGGCGCGACGGATCTGCTGAACGCCGCGGCGAAGACGCTGATCCGCGTCGAGCCCCTCGCCGCCGAGACCGAAGACGCGCCCGAGCGCATGAAGATCCTGCTGCGCGACGCGGCGTTCCTCGCGCTCGAGAGCCCTACGCCCGAGCGCAGCTTCCGCATCGACGGCGAAGAGATCGACTTGTTCGTCGTGCGCGAGACCGACGACGAGGGCGCCGAGCAGATGAAGCTCGAGCGGCTGAACTCGAGGCTACGCGCTCGCGGCGAGTTCGCGCAGGGCTCGTTCACCGCCGACGACATCGCAGTGCGTCCGAAGGTGGGCGCGACCGATCCCTCCGATTTCGAGATCGAACTGCGCCCGAATCCGCGCATCGATCTGACTCGCGACGAGAGCGCCGGCGTCGAGCGCCAGATCGTCGTCGTCGGCACCGACTGCGTCGCTGTGATCGCGCCGCCCGCGGTCGAGGGCGCGCCGATCCGCGCGCACTTCGAAGGCAAGAACGTCCTCACGGTCGATGAGAACGGCGCGCGCTCCCTGACGATGAACGCGGCTCGCTCGCTGACCATCGACGCTCCCGGCAAGGGATCCGGTGGAACGAAGGTCACCGCGATCGGAGGCGTCTCGTTCGCCAGCGAGCTGAAAGGTGTGAACGGCGACGGAGAGACCGTCGAGCTGCAGATCCTCGAGGACGAGTCGCAGAAAGTCTCGATCCTCGCGGCACCCGCTGGGCCGCTCGCTCGCGTGACGTTGGTCGACGAAGCGCGTGTCGGCAACGAGATCCGCGCGCGACGCATCGACTTCGATCCGAACACGAACGTGCTCGAAGCCGACGGTGCGGTGCACGCGGTCGTGCCGAGCAAGCTGCTCGTCGTGAGCGCCGACGGCACGGACTCGGCCGACGCGACCGATGCGCCGAAGGAGCCCGGCACGCTCGACTCCGACCACCTCGTGGTGCGGATGCCGCGCAAGGACGAAGCGACCGGCGAAACGCCGAAGACGCTCGTGCTCGAAGCGACGGGTCGGGCGCGGTACTCGAATCCCGCTGAAGGCATCGTCGCCACCGGGCATCGCCTGGTGTTCGATCAGGCCACCGCGCTAGTGACGGTTTACGGCAACGACGAAGAAGACGCTCTCGTGTTGCGCTCGAGCAGCGATCCGAAGGTGAAGGTCCAGGAGCGGCTCGGTGTCGGCGGCAACGTCGTGATCCTGCATCAGGACACGAAGTCCCTCGATTGCCCGGATCGCGGCTCGGTCGTCATCATGCAGCCCGTCGACGCGCAGGATCCCGACACCGACTTCCGCACGATGAACGCGCGCTCCGCGGGTCCGGTGCGATTCGCCGACGATCGCTTGCTGCTGCGCCAGAACGTGGTCGTCACGTTCGAACAGGCTGGCATCGAAGATCGCGCGATGCACTGCGACAAGCTCACGGTGACGTTCGCGAAACGCGACGACGGTCAAGACGCCGCGGACCTCACCGGTTCGGCGCCGGCCATCGAGCGCATCCTCGCCGAGGGTCGTGTGCTGATCGAGCAAGCCGGCGAGCGTCCACTGCGCGCTGGCGGTGACGTCGCGGAATGGCTGCCCGGCAAGAACGATAACTTCATCGAGTTGCGCGCGCCGGCACCGCTGTGTTGGGCGGAGATGGATGGACCGAACGACTTCGTGCGGTACGACGGCACCAGCGTGAAGATCCGACTCGACTCGCAGGACGTGAGTACGGGTCCGGGCGAGTACGAGAAGATCTCGAAGGCGAAGCTGTGAGTTCGAGAGGCGGTTGGGCTTGAGCGGTACGACGAGCCGATGGCAACGGGCGATCCCGGCGGCAGCGCTGTTCGCGCTGACGTTCGCGTTGCCGTGCGCCGCGCAGGACACGGGCTCCAACATCACGGGCCTCGAGGCACACGTTCCCGCGACGACGCCACCTCCGCCCGAGCTGTACGTGAACAACGTCGCCGGTCAGTTGTTCAACCTGCGCGAAGGTGATCCGGCGAACGAAGACACCGTGCGCGTGCTCGCGATCGCGGGCGGTTCCGAGATCGTCTACGGGCAGATGCGCCTGATCGCGCAGAACATCCTGATCTGGTTCGACGACGATCAGCAGGGCAAGTCGAAACTGCCCGAGGGCAAGGACGGTTTCCCGTTCGCGACCGAGCTGCCGCGCGAATCGAAGTCGCAAACGGGCGACGCCGCCACCGACATGTCGTCGTTCCTCGTGCCCGGTTCGGCCGGCAAGGTGCGCGAGATCTTCGCGGACGGCGACGTCTATCTCTCGCTCGAAGGTCGCACGATCTTCCAGGCCGAGAAGGTCTACCTCAATGTGATCGAGAACCGCCGCGTCATCGTCGGCGGCGAGATCCGCACCGATCTGCAATCGGCCTCGTTCGCCGACGTGCGCTCGCAGAAGAAGAAGGAGAAGCCCGATCCGTTCGACCCGAAGAACCCGCCGACGCCGATCGTGATCCGTGCCGCCGAGATCCGCGGTGTCGCCGACGGCCTCTACGAAGCCGAGAACGCGCGCTTCACGACGTCGACGCTCGGTAAGCCGGGTTACGAGATCCAGATGGATCGACTCGTGTTCGAGCAGAAGGCCAACGAGTACGGCGGCCGCGCGACGGGCTACGGCAATCGCTTCATGCTCGGCGACGTACCGCTGCTGACGGCACCGTACTTCACGATCCGCACGGGCAATCAGAGTCCGATCCCGTTGATCGGCTACTCGTTCGGCTTCTCGACCAAGTACGGCGCGTTCGCGACCACGCGTTGGGGCAACACGTTCTTCGACGCGGGCGATCGGTTCAACAAAGAGCTCGGGATCGAGGGTGAGTTCGAGGGCAACTGGTTCGCCGACGTGAACCTCTACACGGCGCGCGGTCTCGGCCTCGGCGGCGGGATCGACTACGAGACGTCGGACCAGGGCGAGAAGAAGTACTTCGGTTCGACGCAGTTCTTCTGGATCTACGACTACTCGGGCGAGGACGAGACCGAGGTGGCCGACTCCGGCACGTCCGGGAATCGCGGACGCTTCAAGAGCCAGAACCGCTTCTTTCTGCCCGACGACTACCAGTTCGACACCGAGGTCAACTTCATCAGTGATCGGGGCTTCCTGAAGGAGTTCATCCCCGACGAGGACAAGAGCGACAAGGAGCCCGAGACGTACGCGTACCTGAAAAAGGTCGACGGCGACTCGGCGGCGACCGCGCTCGCGCGCTTCAAGTTGAACTCGTGGCAGACACAGACGCAGTACTTGCCACAGTTCACGTACGACGTGATCTCGCGACCGCTGACGGAGTTCCCCGACTTCGCCGACGCGCTCGGCATGGATGAACCCGCGCGCCTGTACTGGACGCATCGCTCCGAGGTCGCGCTCGTCAATCGCTCGGCGACGGACGACGACGACCTCGAGGACGATTTCGACGACGACGAGTTCGACGACGAAGCCGACTTCGAGGACGACGAGGACTACGTGTTCTCCGAGGGCACCGCGTTGCGGTTCGACGACATCGAGCGTCTGAACCTGCCGTTCGAGGTGGGCATCTTCGGCGTCGATCCGTATTTCGAGAACCGCGTCACGATGTGGCTCGGCGACGCCAAGATCGACGGCGGCGGCGCGTTCCGCGAAGCGATGACCGTCGGCTACAACGTCACGACGCAGTTCTGGCGCACCGACTCCGAGTACGAATCGGACTTCTGGAACATCCACGGCATCCGCCACGTGGTCGAGCCGACGCTGCGCCACCGCTACACGTTCGTCTCGACGGCCGATTCGACCGAGCTCGTGCCGTACGACAGCGTGGAATTCTTCGACACGCTGCACGCGATCGTGCCCGGCGTGCGCAGTCGTTATCAGACGCGCCGCATGACGCGCTTCGGGCCGGAGTCGATCACGTTCCTCGAGTTCGACGTGCAGCAGCCGTTCGTGTTCGAGAACGGTCGTGACGAAGACGCCGACACGATCGGCGACTTCTTCGTCGAAGGCGTCTATCGCCCCGATCTCGACGTCTACCTGCTGCGGCGATCGTCGCTGCGCACGACGGCGCTGTGGAACTGGAACGACGGCACGTTCGACAAGTTCAAGATCGAGTTCAAGACCGAGCCCGGACCGGACCTCTACACGCGCCTGTCGTACTCGTACGCCTCGCGCGGTCGTACCAGTCCGACGCTCGTGCTCGATGGTTTCACTCCGACCGAACGCTCGAAGGACCTCAGCGCGATCACGTTCGAGATCGCGTATCAGGCGACGCGGTTGTGGGAGGTCGTGCTGCTCGAGCAGTTCGATCTCGGCGAAGGCACCGGGACGCAGACGCGCATCGTGTTGCGGCGTCGAACGGCGGATTGGATGTTCGAGTTCGGGATCGGCGGACCGACGTCGGGCATCGGGACCGGGTTCGGGTTCACCGTGACGCCGATCGCGTTCTTCCGCCGCGCCGAACGCGATCGGTTCCAGACCGCTCTATCGGACGGCTACGACCTGACGCCGATCTTCGACGAGCCTGCGTTCGCCGAAGGCGAAGCACAACGGGTCGACGACACGGAGAAGTGATCGCGGTCGTTCGACGCGATGGTCGAGCGCGCTACGCTGGTGCCCATGTTCGCCCCCCACCTCGCATTCCTCGACGTCGGCTTTCAGGAGGCGTTCCTGATCTGCCTGGTCGCGCTCCTGCTGTTCGGGGGCAAGTTGCCGGACGTGTTGCGGCAAGTGGGTCGCACCGTCGGGGAGCTCAAGCGACAAGCGCAGCGCTTGACGCGCGAGCTTCAGTCCGAGGTCGACCGGCCGAGCCTGAAGATCGAGCCGCCGAAGTCCGCGATCGCTCGCGAGCCGAAGTACCCCGCGGGCCCGCCGGCGTTGCCGGCCGAGCCGCCGAGCTCGACTGCGGCGCCGTCGGTTCAAGACACGCCGAAGCCGCCGGACTCGGAACCGAAGACGTGAGCCGTTCGCGCCGCGACTCGTTCGCGCGCGTCGTGCTCCGCGTTCATTCCTTGAAGAGCTGATCGAACCGCTGCGAGACCTGGTCCGCGACCTTGGCCAGCGGGAACTTGGTGCGCAGCGTGAGCTGGACGTCCGAGATCGTCGCCACGTACAGGCTGATGTCGTGGTTCGTCGAGAGCTCGATCTCCTCGACCATCTCTTGGGTGATGTTGCCCGTGGTCGCGAGCAACAAAGTCTTGCCGAACAGATCGAGCGGAACGATGCGGTGTTGGTGCAAGACGGCCGCTGGCAGGACTTCCTGCGCGTCGCGCGGGATGTCGTAGGTCTCGGTGAAGATGAACGGCAGTTGCAGCTTCGAGACCAGGCACTTCGCGAGGTCCCACTCGTTCACGAAGCCGTTCTGGACCAGCAGTTCCGTCAGCGGGCCATGACCGGCCTGCTGATCCTTCATCGAGGCGTTCAGTTGGTCCTCGGTGAGCAGACCTTCCTCGATCAGCATCTCGCCGAGGCGACGCTCGTTCACGAGTTTGCGTTCGAGGAGCTTGCGCGCAGTTCGCATGAACCGGTGTCCAAGACCGGAGGGCACGCGGAGCGCGGCCTTCGGGCCGCTCGTCTTTTCGGCGTCGCGGGGGGGGCGACTGAAGCGCGAAGATCAGACGTCCAGGTTGCGGACCTCGAGCGCATGTTTCTCGATGTACTCGCGACGGGGTTCGACGACCTCGCCCATGAGGATCGAGAACAGGCTGTCGGCCAAGACGTCGTCCTCGAGGCGAACGCGCTTCAACAGACGCGTGGCCGGGTTCAACGTCGTTTCCCACAGCTCGGCCGGGTTCATCTCGCCGAGACCCTTGAAGCGTTGGACGTCGATCGAGTTGGTCGCCGCATCGCGCACGACGCGAAGCATGTGGATGAGTCCGCGCACGAGTTCGCTCTTGGATCCGAAGTGCACGCGGAATGGCGAGGGACTCTTCGCATCCGCCGGTCCGATCAGATCGAGCTTCGAGAAGCCGGACTCGTCGAGGGACGCGAGGTGCTGCTCGAGGTCGGCGTGCCCATCGATCTGCGCGATGCTGACGTCGGCGCTGCGCGTCATACGACCGTCACGAACGATCACGAGTTCGCGACCACCGGCCTTCTCGCGCATCGTGGCGAGGAAGCGGTCGAGGTCGGGTTCGTCGATGAAGAAGCGATCGGCATCGCCCGGCACACGCACGCAGTAGTGCGGCATCGCGCCGAGTTCGATCGCGGCTCGCAAGTACGAGGACACCTCGAGCCCCGTGCCCTTCAGCACGGCGTTCGCCGCGAGTTCGATGCGCTCGAGCAAACGCGCCAGCGTGCGGAGGTTGTCGCCTTCGACTTTGCGCGGTGACGCTCCCATCAGCGTCTCGAGCTCCGCGCCATCGAGGCCTTGTTCGAGGAGAACGCGCTGCTTCTCGTCATCGCTGTGCACGTAGCGGATCTGCTTGCCCTTGGTGAGCCGATACAGCGGCGGGGCCGCGACGTAGACGCGGCCCGCTTGGATCAACGGCTTCATGTGGCGGTAGAAGAACGTCAGCAACAACGTGCGGATGTGCGATCCGTCGACGTCGGCGTCGGTCATCACGATGATCTTGCCGTAGCGCAGGTTGTCGAGATCGAGGCCCTTGTCGTCTTCGGTGGCCGCTCCGATCCCGGTGCCGAGCGCGGCGATGATCGTCGTGATTTCCTGGTGCGAGAGCATCTTGTCGAGGCGTGCCTTCTCGACGTTCAGGATCTTTCCGCGCAACGGCAGGATCGCTTGGAAGCGGCGATCACGGCCCTGCTTCGCCGAGCCGCCTGCCGAGTCACCTTCGACGAGGAACACTTCGGTCTCGTCGCGATCGCGCGATTGGCAGTCGGCGAGTTTGCCGGGCAAGTTGCCCGACGCCAGCGCACCCTTGCGGCGCACGAGGTCGCGTGATTTGCGCGCCGCTTCACGCGCGCGCATCGCGGTCATCGCGCGATTGACGATGATCTTCGCCGTCGCGGGATTCTCTTCGAGGAACGTTCCCAAGCAATCGTTGACGATCGTCTCGACCAAACCCTGCACGTCGCGATTGCCGAGCTTGATCTTGGTCTGGCTCTCGAACTGCGGGTCGGGAAGCTGCAGCGAGATGACGGCCGCGAGGCCTTCGCGCACGTCATCGCCTTCGGGCAGTTCCTCGTCCTTCACGAGGTTGTGACTCTTCGCGTAGTTGTTCACCACGCGCGTCAACGCCGAGCGGAATCCCGAGAGGTGTGTGCCACCCTCGATCGTGTTGATGTTGTTCACGAACGAGAAGACGTCCTCGCGGTAGCCCTCGTTGTATTGCATCGCGACTTCGAGAGTCATCTCGGCGGCGTTCCCCTCGCCGACCTTGCCGCGCGTCGCGCAGCTCTTCTTGAAGTGGATGATCTCCTTGTGGATCGGTCCCTTCGACGCGTTCAGCATCTCGACGAAGGAACGCAGGCCCTCGGGGTAGCGGAACGTCTCCGCCTTGTCCTTGCGCTCGTCGACGAGTTCGATTTCGAGACCGGTCGCTCCCATGAGGAACGACATCTCGCGCAGTCGCTTGTTCAGCGTCTCGAAGATGATCTCGGTGGTTTCGAAGATCTGCGCGTCGGGACGGAAGCGCACGATCGTGCCACGCTTGTCGGTCGTGCCGACCTCGCGCAGGTCGCTCGCGCGGATGCCGCGCTGATAGCGCTGGCGGAAGATCTTGCCCTTGCGGTGGATCTCGACCTCGAGCCACTCGGACAACGCGTTGACGACCGACGCGCCGACGCCGTGCAGACCGCCGGAGACCTTGTAGGACTTGCTGTCGAACTTGCCGCCGGCGTGGAGCTTCGTGAAGACGAGCTCGACCGCGGGCATCTTCTCGGCCTTGTGCATCTCGGTCGGGATGCCGCGGCCGTTGTCCTCGACCGACACGGAGTTGTCGGCGTGGATGACGACTTTGATTCGCGAGCAATGGCCCGCGAGTGCTTCGTCGATCGCGTTGTCGACGATCTCGAAGACCAGATGGTGGAGACCGGCGACGCTGGTATCGCCGATGTACATCGCCGGACGGCGACGCACACCTTCGAGACCCTCGAGCACCTGGATCGCGGAGGAGTCGTAGTCTCCGCTGCCTTCGTCCGTTGCCTTCACACCGTTGTCGTCAGCCGCTGCCATCCGAGACCGCTCCCGCTCTGAACTTCAGGCTGGTCACGAACTCGGCGCCCCGTTGACGCTTCATGTCGGCAAGCAGCTTCTTGCCGGCGAAGGACTTGAGTTCGTATGCCAGCGCCGCGGAGTCGGCCTCGAGGGTGACCTCGCCGCCCTTCAGAGCGACGACGCGCACACGTTTCGCGAGGCGTTCACCGGCTACCTGACGAAACGCGTCGGTGACCGATTGAAGGGGAACGCTGCCCCCGATTCCGCGACGGACCAGAAGATCGCGGAGGAGTTTAGCAATCGGGATGGGCTCGCGTCCTCGCGTCATTCGCGCTCCCGGCATTAAAGGTTGCAACGAAGGTCGGTGACGAGCTCGGGAGGCGTTGCTGCGGCGGTCGCCGTCGTTGCCGCGATCAGTTGGTCGTGATCGGCATGACGACGTAAACCTCGTCGGCGGCTCCGGTCTTCAGGACCGCTGCCGAGTTCGCGTCGCGGAACTCGAGGACGACCGTCTCGGACTTCAGCGGCTTCAGGAAGTCGATCAGGAAGTCCGGGTTGTAATCGACCATAAGTGACGATTCGCCCTCGACTTCGGCTTCGACGTTCGAGGTTTTCGCCTGTCCGCGACCTTCCACGCGGGCGGACAGGTTCAACGTCGTCTTGTCGAGCTGGAGCCGGATCGACCGCATCTCGTCGCCGGCCATGACCGAGGCCTTACGGATCGCTCCGAGCAGTGCGTCGCGCTCGAGCGCGACGCGGCCCTTGTGCTCACGCGGGATGACCGCCTGGTAGTCGGGGAACTCCCCTTCGACCGGCTTCGTCGTGACCTCGCAACTCTCGGAGCTGAACACGACGCGGTCGTCGGAGACGAACACGCGGACGTTCGTGTCGCCCTCGGTGCCCTTCAGGCACTCCTGCAGGCCCTTCACCGGGACGATGGCCTTCTTCACCGGGAAGTTGGCGTCGGGAAGCGGGCGCGTCGCCATGGCGAGCCGTCGGCCGTCGGTCGCGACGAAGCGCAAGCGACCCTCCCCGATCTCGACGAGCACGCCGTTGATCGCGTAGCGCCCCACGTCTCGTGCGGCCGCGTACGCCGTACGGGCGAACATCTCCTCGAGGAAGTTGCGCGGGACGACGACACCCTCGTTGGTCGCCGGTGCGAGGTCCGGGAACTCGTCGGGGTCGTCGGTGACGATCTTGTAGTCGACGTCGTCCGAACTGATCTCGCAGTTGCGACCGCTGACTTCGATGCGGACCTCGTCCGACTCGATCGAGCGCAGGATCTCGTGCAGCGTCTGTGCCGGGATCACGACTTCGCCCGGTGTCTCGACGATCATCTCCGAGAGCTTCGCTCGCACGGAGACGTCGAGGTCCGTCGCGAGCACGACGATGCCCGACTTGCTCGCCACGATCTTCACGCCCGACAGGATCGGCTTCGTGCTTCGGGGAGGAGCCACACTGGCCGCGATGGACACGCTGTGGAGCAGAGCATCGCGCTGGCAGGAAACCTTCATGGTCGTCTCCGGTTCTTCCTCATGAAGAAGAATGAGAGAAAGTAACAGATCATCATCATCATCAGTGCGTTCGACTCGTGCAGAACGCCGAAGCGACGCGGGCAAGTGTCGTGGGACGCGAGACCTGCGCTCGCGGACGGCTGTGAATCTTCATGCACAAGTTGTCGAGTTCTGCACCGCCACGCGAGCGAACGAGCAGCGAGCGTGCGACTTCGTGGAGAACCGCCGCATCGACGACCTGGGTCATGCGCGGTTCCCACAGGGGTTGTGCACGGGAAATCGAACGGGTCACCCACGACGCATAGCGGTGTGAACGGAACTGAGCACGAGAGCGAATTCGCGAGCGACGACACGACGACGCCCTGCTCGAGAAGCGAAGCGAGCAACACGCGTCTTCGATATGGCGTCGTGAGATCGACATGGAGTGGAGCCCTTCGACGCCAAGCGCCGAGAGAAAGCGAACGAACGACCGGGGCGAGATCACGACGCAGCGAGTGTTGGTCCGACGCAGGGCGACACCGACGGAACGAGTTGCAGTCGCCGGACGAACGTGCACGACGAGTCGCGCGCGGGGGTTCCTCGACACGTCGGTCGACCGTCACCGACCGTTGATCGAGCGATTGAGTCGACGCAGGATCTCGTTGAACTCGTCGTTGTTCTTGGCCTCGCGGCCGATCTTGTCGATCGCGTACAGCACGGTCGTGTGATCGCGCCCACCGAAGTACCCGCCGATGTCGTTCAACGACATCTTGGTGATCGTGCGAGCCAGGAACATGCACACCTGGCGCGGGAACACGATCGACTGCGAGCGGCGCTTGCCTTGGAGGTCGCTGACCTTCACGTCGTAGTACGCGGCGACCACCTCGATGATGTCGCTGATCGTGATCGCCGAGGTCCGCGCCGAGGGCGTGTCTCGCAACGCCTCGTCCGCGAGAGCGACCGTGATCGGCTTGTCGACGAGCGAGGCGTAGCTGAGCAAGCGAACCACGGCGCCTTCGAGCTCGCGGATGTTGGTCTCGAGTCGATCGGCGAGCTTCAACGCGACGTCGTCCGGCAGTTCCTTGCCGCGCATGCGAGCCTTGCGCTTGAGGATCGCGACACGGGTCTCGAAGTCAGGGCGCGTGAGCTCGACGACGAGCCCCATTTGGAAGCGGGAGACGAGGCGCTCTTGGAGATCGGGGATCTCCTTCGGCGGAGCGTCGCTCGTGAGGACGATCTGACGGCCGAGGTTGTAGAGCGTGTTGAACGTGTGGAAGAACTCTTCCTGCGTTCGGTCCTTGTTCTTCAGCGTCTGGATGTCGTCGACGAGCAACACGTCGACGTTGCGGTACTTGTGGCGGAACGACGTGAGGTCGCCCTCTTCCACCGACTGGATGAAGTGGTTGGTGAAAGCCTCGCACGACAAGTACGTGATCTTCGCGCGCGGATCGCGGCGCAGGATCTCGTGGCAGATGGCCTGGAGCAAGTGCGTCTTGCCGAGGCCGACGGAGCCGTGCAGGAAGAACGGGTTGTAGCGCTGACCACGAGCTTCTGCGACCGCGATGGCGGCGGCGTGCGCGAAGTGGTTGCTCCGCCCGACGATGAAGTTGTCGAACGTGTAGTCCGAGTGCAGGAACGTGTCGGAAACCGTTGGAGGTTCGACCGACACCACCGCCGTCGAGGTGGCTGGTGGAATTTCCTCCGTGGGAGGGACCGCGTCGATCGGCGCGACTTGCGGCAGCTCGGGATTTACCGACACGGAGACCGCGCGGTCCTCTCCGAAGCAGTTGCGCACCGCTTCGGCGAGCACGTTCGAGTAGTAGTTCGAGATCCAATCCCGCACGAACGGATTCGGAGCGAGCAGGCGCACTTCGCCCGACGCGGGGAGTTCGACGACGACGGCGTTGAACCAGGTCTGGAACTGCTGCGGAGTGACCAGCTCCTTGACGATCAGCAAGAGCGCTTCGTGGCGCGTCGTCGCTTCGCGCTCCGAGGACTCCATGAACAACCCCCACGAGCAACGCGAAAGGCCACGTCGCTCGACGCACCGGATGCCGAACTGATCGAAGAACGGTTGTCGCCACGTCACACCGCTGACGACGTCTCTCCGCCGAGAGGGCGGGTTTCTAAAGGACGCTTTTGGAGGCTGTCAACGAGTCGACGTGCGCGCGCACCGTCCGACGCGTCGTCGCGTTCGTGAAAGAAGCGATGTTCGCCGAGCTTGTGGAGATTTTGAGAACGTCAAAAATTCTCGTGAGCGTTGCGAGCGCGCGCAAGCGCGGGTCCGAGTGCGTCGACGAACAGATCCACATGTTGTGCAGACGTGGTCGGACCGAACGAAAGACGCAGTGCACAACGCGTGCGCGAATCGTCGAGTCCGCACGCGAGCAGGACGGGTGAGGCTTCGAGGGAACCGCTCGCGCACGCAGCACCGGCGGAGACGCGGAAGCCGGCGAGATCGAGTTGGATCAGCAACGACTCGCGGTCGGCGCCGGCGAACGCGAGGTTGATCGTGTTGGCCACGACATCTGAGCGCGGAGAGTTTTCGACGAACGAGATGTTGTGGTCGTGAAGACGAACGAGCAAGCGTCGACGCAAGCGAACGTGGCGCGCGGCGACGCGCTCGCGAATTCGAACACACGACTCGACGGCCGTCGCGAATCCGACGGCGAGAGCGACCGACTCGGTGCCCGCACGGAGCCCGTGTTCTTGCGATCCGCCGTGCATCTGGGGCTCGAGCGACGTTCCGCGTCGCACGAAGAGCGCGCCGATTCCGACCGGGCCACCGAGCTTGTGTGCGGACAACGACAGCAAGTCGACGCCGAGCTCATGCACGTCGACCGGGATCTTGCCGAACGCGGCGACGGCGTCGACGTGAACGACGGCACCGCGAGCGTGAGCGAGTTCGGTGATCGCACGGATCGGCTGGATGGTTCCGAGCTCGTGGTTCGAGAGCTGGATCGAGACGAGAGCGCCGGGCGCGTCGAGTTGACGCAGGACGGAATGCGGATCGATTCTTCCTTCGTGGTCGACACGGACGAGGCGAACGGTGGAGCCACGTTTCGCGAGGGCGTCCGCAGTCTTCAGGACACACGGATGTTCCGCGGCGCCGACGGCGAGCACGGCCTCGGGATGAACAGCGGCGTAGCCCGTGAGAGCGAGGACATTCGATTCGGTCCCGCCCGAAGTGAACACGAGTTCGTGAGGCGACGCGTGGATCGCTTCAGCGATGGTCGCACGGGCGCGGTCGAGCGCGGCACGCGCGCGGCGTCCGTCGGCGTGGATGCTCGACGGATTGCCGACGAAGCCTCGCAGGAACGGAGTCATCGAGCGCAGCACGATCGGAAGCAGCGGCGCACTGGCGTTGTGGTCGAGGTAGATCGCGCGCGACATCGAGTTCAAGGGAGTCCGAGGCACGTACGGTAGATGCGCTCGTGCAACTCCACGCTGCTTTGGACCGTGAACGACGACACGGCCTTCGCGCGAGCAGCCGCGCCGAACGCCAGGCGACGCGGCTCGTCCAACAGCAACTCGAGCGAGCGCTGAGCGAGTTGCTCGACGGAGCCGAACGGGACCAGGAAGCCGGACACACCGTCGTCCACGACCTCCGGCAGACCACCGACGTGATAACCCACGACGGGCACGCCGCACGACATCGCTTCGAGCGCGGCCAGACCGAAGGCTTCCGAGCCCGATGGTTGGAGCAGCACGTGACATTCGGCGAGAACGCGTTCGACGTCGAGTCGCGCTCCGAGCGCGGAGACGTCGGCGGACAAGCCGAGCTCTCGAGCCAACGTGAGGCACGGGCCGAGCTCGGGTCCTTCGCCAGCCAGGACGAGGTGCGCAGGCAAGGCCTTGCGCAGGAGCGCGAACGCCTTGATCACGTCCAAGGGGCGCTTCACGGCGCGGAAGTTCGACAAGTGGACGAGAGTCGGCAGAGACATGTTCGAGCGTTCGACGGGCTTGAAGCGCTCGGTGTCGACGAAGTTGTAGGCGATGTGGATCTCTTTGTTCGTGTTGAACAAGCGACGGGTCTCGTCGGCGAGGTAGCGCGAGACCGCGAGCACGGCGTCGCTCTGTTCGATCGCGAAGCGCGTGACGTCGCGATACGACTCGTCGGAGCCGACCACCGTGATGTCGGTTCCGTGGAGTGTCGTCACGATGCGCGTATGGGATTCCGGCAGCATCTGCTTGGCGAGGTACGCGCACATCGCGTGCGGAATCGCGTAGTGAGCGTGGACGATGTCGAGTTCACGCGAGCGCATGAGCTCGAGCATCTTCGACGTGAGTGCAAGGTCGTACGGCGGGTAGCGGAACAAGGGGTACGCAGCCACCTGCACGAGGTGGAACTGGACCAGCGTCACGCCTTGCAGTCGAGGTGGTTCGGCGTACGAGAACACGTGCACTTCGTGCCCACGTTCGGCGAGCGCGATGCCGAGTTCGGTCGCGAGGATGCCCGAGCCGCCGTAGGTCGGGTAACACGCGATTCCGATCTTCAATGGGCGCGTCATCGCAGCAACGCCATGGGATCGTCGACGGGCAAGGGCCCAGGCAATACGAAGGGCTCGCCGAACTGCGCGCCGACGAGAGATCCCCATGCGCGGGTCCGCGCGGCCATGCCGTCGAGGAACGCTGGGTCCGAGATGCGCGTCGAAACCTCGGCGTCCGAACGGCGCATGAACTGAGAGTCGTAGCACGCGAGAGCCGCTCGCTTGGTTTCGACGTCCGAGGGAGTCAGCGTGACGACGAGTTGCGGAGGAGGGACCTCGTGGCACGGGAAGAACCACAGGGAGCGCGGGCGGTGTGGATCCAAGCCGCGAGCGATGTTGCGAATTCCGGAGAGGTACCAGGCGGACTTGGCGATCGCGCCCGCCGCAGCGTGATCCGGATGATCGTCGGTCGGCAACTGAGCGAGCACGAGTCGCGGCGTCCAAAGTCGCATCACGTCGATGACGGCTGCGCGCGAGCGGTCGTCATCGCGAAGCGAACCGTCGCCGAGATCGAGGATGCGGAGTTCGCTCGCGCCGAGCACGTCGGCGGCCGCGCGCGCTTCGCGGGCGCGCAGTTCGGGCGAGCCGCGTGAGGCTGCCTCGCCGCGTGTGAGGTGCAAGAGCCCGACGTTGGCGCCGCGCCGTCGGAAGTGCGCGAGCGTCCCACCGGCGAACAGCTCGATGTCGTCTGGATGAGCACCGATCGCGAGGACGTCAATCACCGGAGACTCCCGAGGGCACGAGATCGACGAAGACGTGGCGCGCGTCGAAGGGATCGATGCGCTCGGCAATGCGTGCGAACAGATCCTCGCCGTAGCGCGCGGCGAACGGAAGGGCGTTCACGACACGCTCCTGGAGTTGGCCACCAGGACGCAAGTGGGCGGTCAACAACTCGCTGCGTCGTCGCGCGAGCGCGGCGTCTTGATCGGCCTCGCGCGTCGCGAGATCGGCGAGCTTCGTGACCGAGTCGGAGAATGCGCGGCGCAGGTCGTCGAGTTTGCGACGAACGTTCGTCGACGGGGGGAGCGAGCGGCCGAACTCATCGAACGCGCCGAGGATTCGCTTTGCGGCCGCGTCGATCTCGGGTGCTGGTGTTGCGGGTTGCGCAGGAGGAGGTTCGAGCGCTCGCACGGGGTCGGAGCCCGAGGACTCGAACGCGCGGCGCACTTTGGGTTCGAGCAACGAAGCGGAGAGGCGCGGGATGAACAGGGGCTGTGGGACGTCATCGAGTTCGAACGCGCGTTGGAGCTGCAGCCAGTACGCAAGCTCACCGGGTCCGCCGACGAACGCAGGAGCAGGCAACAGACAGGATTGCATCAGTGGACGAAGCGCAGCGTCCGGCGTGACAGCCGACGGATCGGTTCGCGCGATAGCGTCGACGACATCGAGGGACGAAGTTGCGGGATCGAAGCGTCGCCGACGGTCGTGCTGAGCGACGAACACGCAGGATGGAACGTCGTCGCGAAGCGGTGCCGCACGAGCGCGTGCACGCAGGGCATCGGCGCCCGCACGCAGAGCGCTCGTCATGCGCTCCGGATGTTCGACGTGGCGTCGGAGGAATGGCCAACTGAGATCCGCGAACGACCTGGGTTCGAACAGCACGAGACCCGTGTTTCGGAACAGGTGAGTCACGATGCGCGCGAAGAGATCGACGGGTCGATCGTCGGGCGCCGGCGCCAAGGCTTCGCGCAAGTTGGCGGAGAGGTCCGTGAGTTGGGCCGCGGCGAGGAACTCGGTGATGCGTTCAGCGGCTTCGGTGGGGAGGGGGAGTCGTGAGACGGAGGTGTGGGCGGAACCGAGCGAGAGGCGTACGCGGCGCAGAGCGCCGTCGAGGGTCACGGTGGAGCACGACTCCATTTCGGCGAGGTCGTGATCGTCGGACGCGATCCAAAACACGGGAATGAAGAGTCGATCGAACTGCGTCGTCCAGCGGCGCGCGAGCGCGATCGTCGTCGCGATCTTGTAGATCGAATAGAGCGGTCCGGTCAGGAAGCCGGGTTGTTGGCCGCTGACGACGCACAGAGATCGAGCGTCACCGAGTCGGTCGCACGCATCGAGCGCGGAGTCGTCGGCTCTCCACCGCGATTGATCGGCGCGGAGTCGACGTGAGAGCTCGGTCCGCGCGTAGCTCCTGCGATCGAAGCGATCGATGGCGCGTTCGAGAGCGCTCGGATCGTTCCACGCTCCGCCGAGTCGATCGGCGACCCACGGATCGGAGAGCAGCTCCGTTGGAAACGGAGCGAGCTGAGGCGGAAGGTCGGCCGGTCGAAGGTTCACCGTGGATCACCGTCTCCAAGCGTGGAGCAAGTCGTCGCGCATCGAGAGAGCCGCTCGTCGGACGTGTTCGACGGCGGGGACGCCGAGCTTCTCGGATTCGCGGTAGGCGGCGAGGATTCCACGTGATGAGGAAACCAGGAGACCCGCCCCATCGGCGTCGAAGGCCGGGGCGACGTCAGCGGCCGTTCCGCCTTGAGCGCCGTATCCCGGGACGAGGATCCAAAGAGTCGGATGAGCGCGTCGGATCGCCAGAAGTTCGGCCGGGTACGTGGCGCCGACGACAGCACCGATCGAGGAATACCCGGAGCTGCCCCGCACGGGCTCGCCCCAGCGATCGACGAGGCGGGCCACCGATGCATAGAGAGGAGCGCCATCGACGATGAGGTCCTGCAAGTCTCGAGCGGAAGGGTTGGACGTGCGGACGAGCAGGAATAGGCCCTTTCCGTTGGTCCGGCACGCTTCCATCCAGGGTTCGATGGTGTCGAAGCCAAGGTAAGGACTGAGGGTCACGGCGTCGGCGTCGTATCCACCTGCTTTGGCGGTTCGACCGAAGTGTCCATCCAGATAACCGGCAGAAGAAATGCCGATGTCGCCGCGCTTGATGTCGCCGATGACGGGGATCCCGCGGGCTTTGATCGCTCGAAGGGTCTCGACGTACGCGCGGATCCCGGGAAGCCCAAGGGCTTCGTAGCACGCGACCTGAACCTTGATCGCGAGAGCGACGTCGGCGACAGCGTCGACGATGTCCCGAGCGAAGGCGACGTAACTCCTTGCGAGAGCTCGAGTCGAAGCCTTGCCGTCGTGCTCTTGGCGCGACGAGAGAAGGTTCGGTTTCGGATCGAGACCGACGACGACTGAGGAACGGAGTTCACGGCAGCGTTGGTGGAGACGCTCGGCGAAGAGTTGCATCGGTTTCCACGACGTTCAAGAAGTTGCGGATGATCTGAGATCCGAATGGAGTCAGGAAAGACTCCGGATGGAACTGGACGGCGTAGGCGTTCGCAGAGGGCTCGATGAAGGCCATGATTTCGCCGGCGGTCGAGCGGGCGCAAACATGGGTCGACGCAGGAAGCGTGAGGTCTCGAACGATCAGCGAGTGATACCGACCGACGTCGAGCGGTGATGGAAGATCCGCGAAGAGATGCGAGCCGCAGTGGGTCACGGCGGAGGCTAGTCCGTGGACCGGGCGCACCGCCGGAACGACGTCTCCTCCCAGCAAGGTCGCGAGGCACTGGTGCCCCAGACACACGCCGAGCACCGGCACGCGACCGAGAATCGCGCGCAAGATCGACAGGCTGTAGGAGGCGTCTCGAGGATGTCCGGGACCCGGAGAAATGACGACCGCGTCGGGCTCGAGTTCGAGGAGTTCGTGAACAGGTCGAGAGTCGGCTCGGTGAACGACGCAATCGGCGTCCAACGCCCCGAAGAGTTGCGCGAGATTGAACGTGAACGAGTCGTGATTGTCGACGACGAGAATCAACGCGCGCGGAGTCCGAGCGGAACCGAGGGAGTTGCGGAGTGTAGCAGTCGGCAAGAGGACAGAGGTGGACCGCGGAATGCGGCCACGTCTCCATCGGCGGATGACGACGTCAGGCGCTCGAGCGATCTTCGTCGGAGCGACGAGGGCGTTTCGACGATCGCCGCGACTCGAGAGTTCGGCGCGTCGGGTCGACATGGCGCGCCAAGACGAACTCCACGTACTCGAAGGGCTGACCGGTCGCGTCCGAAATGCTCCGGGCGTCGGCTCCTTCGACGAGGTGTTGCCATGCGATGCGTCTGGCGCGGAGTTCGAGTCGATTGACGAGGTGCGCGAGTTCTCGAACGATACGGCGATCGACTGGCGTTTTTCCGAGTTCGTGCGGTGGTGCGAGTTCGGGTTGATCGATGGCGTCGTTCGCTGCGTCCTCCATCGCGGCACGGGCCCAGTCCGCGAAGGGCTTCTTGCGTACTCCTTGAACCGTCTGCTGGAACAAGACACAGAGGGTCTCCTCCGCCAGCAGCGCGGGATCGAGCAGGAGCGCTCGCTCGGCGCAGAAGGATCGCGCGGCGATGTCCATGCGATCGATCTGGAGATTCGTGAGGAGGTAGAGGAACCGAGACGAGTCGAAGCGCAGAACGTGGTCGAACAAGAGTTCGGTGACGGCGTCGGTCGAGCTCGGGGCTTTTGACGGGAGGTCGCGGACGCCCTTCAGTTCGCAGAGGGCGCGCCACGCGCGACGGACGTCGGAGTTCGTCGACGAGGTCGTGTCACGAGAGGTCACGATGCAGCTCCGTGTGTTGACGTCGGTCGACTTGCGACGGCGTCCGGAAGTTTCATCGCAACGCGAGCTCGTCTGGCTGGTGCGAGCGAGCGTCCGAGTCCAGAGCTCGGATTGTTCGGTGCTCGAGCGACGCGGTCAACAGACGGCAGCGAAAGCCATCCCAGGAAAGTTTCGAGAGGGGATCCGCGAAGAGTCAGATCAACTCGGCGGCAACACAGTCCGCTAGTTCTCGGCCACGCGGGGTCAGTCGAATTCGGGGACCCTCCCGCTCGAGGAGCCGAAGCTCCATCAGGCGCACAATGCGATCGAGGCGTTCCCGATCGATCGGCATTCGAGCGCGCCGCTCAAGGCGCGACAGGAGAACGCCTCTGCTCGTTCGGAGCGCGAGGGCGAACGACTCACCGATGAATCGATCGGGGGCCAAGGACTCAGCGTCCGCGACAGGACGGAGCCCTTGCCGGAGAGTCGAGAACCACACGTCGAGGTCAGGCTCGTTTCTCCAGCGCACGTGACCGACGCAGCTGACGGCGCTTGGACCGACCCCCAAATACTCTTCATTGTTCCAGTAAGTGAGGTTGTGGAGGCTCTGGTGCCCCGGCTTGGCGTAGTTCGAGATCTCGTAGGCTGCGAACCCGGCCTCGGCGAGGCGTTCGTGGACGAGTCGAAAGGCAACGAGCTCGGAGTCTGGTTCTTGGCGGGTGAGTCGGCCGAGCAATTCCAGGGAGCGCAGAGGTGTGCGGTCCTCGTAGGTCAAGTTGTAGGCCGAAACATGGTGAGTTGGGAGTTCGATGAACTTCGTCAGGTCGGCGTCGAGAATCGAAGGCGTCTGGCCAGGGACGGCAAAGATCAGGTCCACGTTGATCGATCGGATACCGGCGTCGCGCAACAGGGTCACGGCGTGACGCACCTGTTCGGGGGTGTGACGGCGCCCGAGTTGTCGGAGGGTCTCGGGATCGAGCGATTGGACGCCGAGGCTGACCCGGGTGACACCGGCCTCGCGGAGCACCACGGCGCGGTCTGGAGTCACGTCTTCCGGGTTGGCCTCGACGGTGAACTCGAGCACCGACCTGCGGTCGATCGTGCGATCGAGTCGGGCGAAGAACTCTCGCAGGTCTGCGGGTGCGAGTCGCGATGGAGTTCCCCCACCGACGTACAGCGTGCGGGGCCGAAGGGAGTCGCCGAAGTGCTCGAGCTCGAGGGAGATCCCGTCGAGGAAGCGGTCGACGTCGCTGCTCGACCGCAAGATCGCGATCGCAAAGTCGCAGTAGGAGCATCGTCGGCGGCAGAACGGACTGTGCACGTAGATCGAACGGACTCGGCGTGAGGACCGAACCGATGATTCAGCGCTTTGATCCCTTGCAGAGGATCGCATTCAGCTTGCGTAGGGCCTCGTTTTGAATCTGGCGCACGCGTTCACGCGTCAGTTCGAGTTCGAGACCGATCTCCTTGAGCGTCATGGGTTCCGATCCATCGAGACCGAAGCGCAGCTTGAGGATCTGGCGCTCACGATCATCGAGGGCGGCGAGGATCTCGCGGATCTTTCGCAACTCGGCTTCGTTCAGAACGATGTCGTCGGGTCGCTCGGTCCGTTCGTCGGCGATCGTATCGGAGAGATTGACGGAGTCCTCGATGCTGAACGACTGCCGTGAAGCCGACGCGGATGCTTCCGCGTTTTCCACGGCGCGTACGCTGCTGAGCTTGAGGTTGAGAGCACGCGAGAGCTCGTACTCGCTCGGTGCTCGCCCGTTCTTGTCCAGCAGGTCTTGGCGCGCGCGCTTCCACTTCGCGATCAGCTCAACCATGTACGAGGGGATTCGAACCGCTTTGCCCGTGTTGATGAGGGAGCGGCGAATCGACTGGCGGATCCACCAGGTCGCGTAGGTCGAGAACCGGCAGTTCTGAGCAGGATCGAAGCGCTCGACGGCCTTCAAGAGGCCGACGTTTCCATCCTCGATGAGATCGAGCAGCGCGAGTCCGCGGTTCGAATAGTGCTTGGCGATGCTGACGACGAGGCGGAGATTCGCGCGGATCATGTGTTCTCGCGCCGACGCGTTGCCTTTGCGGATGTCGTACGCCAGGTCCTTCTCCTGCTGGGCGGTGAGGAGAGGAACCTGGTTGATTTCCTTCAGGTAGGTCTCGAGCACGGGTGTCACCGCGGGCTTGGGTGCGAAGCAGAATCGGCGAGAGGTGTCCTGAGCGATCCGGCGCCCTCGAATCCGTGCGAGCGTCAGGACACAACCGGGCGTCGACGAGGAATCGACGGACAGGGGTCCACCATCGGCTTTGCGAGCGCCGGATCTTGATTCGGTCCTGTCCCACAAAGACACGAAAGCCCAACGGACCGCGTGAACCCTCTGATCTGTCCGCAGGCGGCGTTGCCAGGAGTTGTCGGCCACGATCGGGCGCCGACGTGCTTGATGCGGGGTATGCTCCGGGCCGATAAGGCCGATCTTCGAACGACTTCTCGCGAGGAACAGCCGTGGGTCCCTCACAAACGGAAGCGACACCGGACGGGGCGCGGCAGGGCATCATCTCGGAAGAGCAATTCCGAGCCGTGCTTGGCTCGAAGCTCGAGGACAGCCTCCGCTTCGTCAACCTCCTCGTTCAGAGATCGCCAACCGAGTGGCATCGGCGGCACTTCGTCGAGCTCGGGCGGGTGGCGCATGACGTCGAGACGATGCTCGATGATCATGGCGCTCGAAACAACAAGTCGTACTCCTACTTCACCGAACTGGTGGCCTCGCTGCGCGGGCTGGCGGCGGTTGGGTCGACGCTGCGCCACGTGCTGGCACGGTTCCCGCGTTACGGGGTTCAGCTCAGCACGGACGTCGAGGCTCAATTCTTTTCAGAGACAGAGGTTACGAACCAATTCATCAGTCAGTCGATGGCAGGGCTGCTGCGCGCGCTGTACGAGGAACTCGGGAGACTCGAGATCAAGGTGCCGTCCGATCGAGCGGATGAGGAGTCGGTTCACGATGAGGGGATTCGGCTTCACCTCCACCACAACATCGATGAGGAAGATGTGGTCGAGGAGGAGCAGCGAATCGCGGAGATCGCAACGAAGTACCTCGCCGCAGCGCAATCGTTGGCTTGGGTAAGCGACGTTCGGATCGACGGGCGCAAGGAGCTCAGGGACTTCGTGCTCGCGCACACCGATGAGGAGCGTTCGCGTCACTACGAAGGACTGGTGCACAGCCTCCAGTCGAAGTACGACACGTACATCAAGAACACGACGCTCGAGGGGCGACACAGTTCGCTGCCACGGCTTCGCGGCCACGTCTCGCTCGCACTGCATTTGCTCGAAGTTGGAACGCAGCTCGTCCACTTCTACGAGAGGCACGAGAACGACATTCGCTACGAGGCTGCGAAGGCTCGAATTGCGCGCATCGTCGACAAGACGGAGCTCCTCGATCGCTTGGTGAACTACTGCTTGCGCTTCGCCCACCTCTCACTCGAGTCTGGTAAGCGCTTTGCGGAAGAGGCTTTGCGGACGTTTGTGCGCGTACAACGTCTCGAACTTGTGCTCCCCGATGGGATGGCGCTGCATGCTCGCCCCATTTCGTTGATCGTGCGAATCGTCGCGCATTACGGCACGCACGTCGAAATGGAGATCGAAGGAGAGTCCGCGAACGCTGGTTCGATCATGGAACTGATCATGCTTGTCGGCGGCCGGGCGGATGCGCGGAGCTTTGTATTCCGCGGTGACGCGCGCCCGCTACAGGACATTCGCCAGCTCTTTGAACACCGGCTCGGGGAAGAAGGCCTCGACCTTCTTCCGGTGTCTCTCGACTACCTGCGAGGTTAGTCGCTCGCTGAAGGGGTCGCGCGGGTCGGGACGTGGCTTGTGCCTGAACACCTCGTCGCCCGTCGTAAACAACCAGCCCGGAAGTTGCCGCAGCCCTGCGTTTCGATCTCGGCCTCGAGGCCGACGTGCTCGCGGCCACGGAGCCTCTTCGACGGGCGGCTAGCTGTCCGCGCGACTCAAGCGAAGCTGCGAGCGCGTGGAAACCGCCGCACGCCTAGAATTCTCGGCCTGCCGGTCGAAGCAGACGCGTTGGCCGCCGCACCATCGAGACTCGCGCGAGCACTTGGCGACGAGCGATGCGCCATCGGATTTTCGCGGTCACCTCGGTACCGTGCGCGCGTTAGGTGCGCGCGGGCGTCGATCGACGGGTTCCTAGTCAAGTTCGGAGGTCGCGATGGAGAAGCGTCTCGCTCGGGGTTTGGATGCGTTGCTCGGAAGGTCGCAGGGACAGTCCAGCCCGTCGGATCGACTCGTTCCCCACGTCGAGATGATCGATGTTGAGCGAATCGTCCCTAACCCCCATCAACCGCGACGCGAGTTCAAGGCAGCTGAACTCGAGGATCTAGTGTCGTCGATTGCAGAGAACGGGCTGCTGCAACCGATCGTAGTACGGAGATTCGGGGATGGGTTTCAACTGATCGCGGGGGAGCGTCGATATCGCGCGTTCAAACAGCTTGGGAAGACGCAGATTCCAGCGCTCGTGCGTTCTACGGATCGTGACGAACAGCTCGTATTCGCACTGATCGAGAATCTCCAGCGGTCGGATCTGAATGCGATCGAGGAGGCCGCGGCGTTTCGGCAGCTCCTCCGTGACTTTGGTTTGACCCATGAAGAGGTCGCGAAGCGCGTCGGAAAGAGCCGGACGGCTGTGACGAACACGATTCGGCTTCTTGACCTGCCGGAGGATGTGCGCGCCGAAGTTTCACGTGGAACAATCAGCGCCGGGCACGCCAGGAGCCTGCTCTCGCTGCTGAACACACCACGTCTCGGAGAAGCGCTTCGCGAGATCAAGGAGCGGAGCCTCAGCGTCCGGCAAACCGAGGAGCTCGTTCGTGACATTCTCGCACGCGAGTCGGAAACGGCCGCGCGGCCGACGGTGAAGCAGCCGACCTCCAAAGAGGTGGCTGGGAAGCCAGACGCAACACTTTCAGATCTAGAAACCCAACTCCGAACTGCCCTGAATACGGACGTTCGGATCCGCGCCGTTGGCGGCGGGTATGAGATTCAAGTCACCTGCCCCGATGTTCAGACGCTCAATGCTGTCGCTGAGCAGATCCTAGCGCGGTAGTTGTGTGACCGAGACCACGGTGCCTACTTCAGGGCCGACAACCCGGCGGCCTCGTGAACCGATGAGACTTTGATCGCCGTCTTGAAGTTGCTCGGATTGTCTTCCGACTTCTCGTCGTTCGCAATCTTCTCAAGGACGTCAAGACCCTTCGTGACGACGCCAAAGACCACTTGTTGTGAGTCGCGGCGCGCCTCATCGAGCAAGCAGAAGTGAACGTTGATCGAACGCTTCTTGCTGTCGAAGAAGGGGTTATAGCGAAGGAATGACACCGCGCCTTTGACGTGAGTCAGCGCGTTGCGGTCTTTTCCCCAGGGCTTCGGCGTCTCGTCCGCCTTCGAGGCGTCCGCCGGTGCAGGCTCTTCCGCAGTCAGCGTAAGCGCATAGCCAGCATTGCCTTGGGCGAAACTCGCCTTGTCGGGAGTGCGCACCATCGCGAGGAAGGCGGCAACCGACGTTGGGGCCACGTCAGGGTACAGGCCAATCTCGATTTCCCCGCGCTCGGTCACGAGCGTAATCTTGTTGCCATCAGCAGGTTGCGGATTCGCGACCGCGGCTGGGTGGGAGGACACCCAAGCCTTTTCGGCCTCGACGTCGGACCTCAGAGCCTTCGCAAGCCCGTCCCTGACCACGCCATGTGTCGAGAACTTGGAATCCAATTCACTCAGCAGGTTGAGCGATGTGTCCAAGTGATTGCCATCAAACGTCTTACGATACTCCTCGAACTTGTTCAATGCCGACTGGTAGATGGCCCACGGTTCGGCCGTCGTTCCTCGAACAGCGTCGAGATCGATCGCACCCCGGCTCGCCTGGACCGGGAAGTCCGGCCGCGCCAGCGCGGACCAGCCCTTCGTGTCCCCCGCCTGTGCCCGCGACTTCATGAACTGAATGCCGAGCACCAGAATCGACCCCGCCACGACGATCCCAATGACGGTGACGCGGTGCTTGACCCAAAAGCTCGGCTCGAGCACGACATCGATACGGGTAGAAGGAGCCTGTGGCGAACTCGTGGACATGTCGAAAACCTCTTCCGCGCGGGTCTTGAACCCGGAACACTGCGGCACCACCTGCGCCGATCCTCGGCACAAGCGTCGAAAAGCGGCTAGAGCATAAACGCTGGTTGGCGCGATGTCAGCACGTCACGAATACGACCCGAGAAGCGAGTTCCAACCGATCGGGCGCTGTCCGCGGTGCCGCGGTCCGATCCAGCGCGGGGACCTGCTTCATGACGGATTGCTGCGAACGCGCGCCGCATCGCGCGGTGGTCCCTACTACTTGCTGAGCTGCTCGAACTGTGGCGAACGAATCGTCATCGAGCGATCGAGTCCCACGGCGGCCTACGTCCTTCGCAGTGAAAAGGACCTCCCCACGACGTCTCCGCTACGGCGCATCTTGGTGGAGTTCCTCGGCGGATCAAGTCGCTCACGACGAGAGAGCAAGCGATCGCCTCGGCGGCACCAACCGCAGCCGAAGACCCCGAGCCCTGGCCCGCCGCCCCATCCTCGGCAACGTGTGTGGACGGACGCGCAGCGCGTCGCCCTCGAGACTCTGGGACTGAATGAAGCAGCGACGCTGGTCTCCATCAAGGACGCGTATCGATCGCTCGCTCGGGCGCTCCATCCCGACGCTCACCCGTACGCGACGGAAGAACAACGAGCGGAATGGTCGAGCCGCTTCGCGAAAGCCTCTGACGCGTATCGACTTCTCACACGACGCACGTCGATGTCGTAGAGCGTCTCGATGCAGCGCATCGGGAACTCGAATCGATTCAGCTCGACGGGCGGTTCGTGTACCATCCCGCACTCGTTCTCGCGGCCCAATCGGAGCGTTCGCGCGATGCGCATCTCGGCGCTCGAACATCCAACTCTCGTGTTGAACCGGTCGTGGACCGTCGTGAACGTCGTTCCCGTGCGGCACGCGCTGACTCTCGTTTGCCGCAACGTCGCGCGCATCATCTCGCCCGAGACGTTCGAGACGCACGACTTCTCGTCGTGGGCACGCCAAGCACTCCGCATCGAGCACGAACTGACGATCCGAATGGTGAGTGGCTCGATTCGCATTCCGGAAGTGATCGTGCTCGTCGGCTACGACCGGGCGCCTCAACGCCACGTTCCCTTCACACGTCGCAACCTTTATCGGCGCGATCAGTACACATGCCAGTACTGCGGCCAGAAGCCAGGCTCCGAGAACCTATCGATCGATCACATCGTGCCGCGCTCCCTCGGAGGTCGCACGACGTGGACGAACTGCGTGCTCGCATGCATCCGATGCAACATCCGCAAGAGCAACCGAACGCCGGAGCAAGCGCGCATGGGTCTGTTGCGGGCGCCACGCAAACCACGATGGATCCCGCAAATCGGGTTGCCACACGGCATCGTCAAGCGCTCGTGGACGCAGTTCATTTCCGACCGGTACTGGGAAGTCGAACTCGAAGATTGAAGCAGTCGCACCGCTGTCGCGTTGATCGTTCATCAAGCTCGAGGACATCGTCATGAAGCTCGCAGTGCTCTCGTTCGGCATCGTCTTGCTCTGCGCAGGCGCAGCGCTCCCTGACATCGTGCACCTGAAGGACGGGCGCACGGTCGAGGGCACAGTCATCGAGCAAGACGCCGAGAAAGTCATCGTGCAAACGAAGACCGGCACGGCGAGCTTCGCGCGCGCTGACGTCACGAAGATCGAGACGAAGGAAACGCCCGACCAAGAGTTCAAGCGCCGCAAGACCGAAGCGGGCAAGGACGCGGGCAAGCTCTTCGACTTGTACCTCTGGTGCAAACAGAAGGACCAAGACAAGAACGCAACGAGCATCCTGCGAGAGATCATCAAGGTCGATCCCGATCACGAGAACGCCCGCAAGTTGCTCGGCTACGTCAAGCACGCCGACAAGTGGGTGACCGAGAAGGAACTCGAGAAGATCAAGCTCGAGGAAGAACGTCAGGAGAAGGAGAAGGCCGGGCTGGTCGAGTACAAGGGCCAGTGGGTCACCAAGGAGGAGAAGGAGACGCTCGAGCACGAAGCCGCAGGCGAGATCCTCGTCGATGGCGAATGGGTGAAGAAGGAAGACGTCGAGCGCAAGAAGCGAGACGCGCAACTCCGCGCCGAAGCCGAAGAGCATCGCGCGAAGGGCGAGTATCTCGTCGGAGACAAGTGGCTGCCTCAAGCCGAGGCCGAAGCGTTCTACAAGGACCTCACGCACCCCTACATGGCCGAGGGCGATCACGTCCGGTTGTTCACGAACAACGGAGCTGGCTACAAGGGCGTGATCGACTGTGGCGACACGCTGGTCGTGACCGCGGATGGCGCGTATCGCAAGGCCGCAGAGTTCTTCGGCAAGGAACCTGCTCTCAAGGGCGCGAAGCTGAACGTGTTCGTGGTCGCCACACTCGACGACTACAAGAACCTCGGCAATGCGTGGGGAGCCGACAAGTCATCGTCGATGTCGATGTTCTGCAGCGCCTGGAACCCGCCGGGCGACCAGAAGCTCGATATGGCCTCGGTCACGATGTACTACCAGACCAAGCAGAACACCGACCTCTACACGATCCACGCGACGGTCGAGCAGTTCATCAATCGTCTGGTCGGCCCAACCTCCGCCGAGGCCCCGGCGACGTGGTTCGTCGACGGTGTCTCCTCCTACATCGAACGCTGGCAGAACCCGAAGCTCTTCGACTGGAGCCGCCAACGTCTCCGCGCCGTCGGCTGGGTGCCGAAGCTGAAGACGCTGTTCAAGACCTACACGCCCTCGGAGCAGTACGTGCTCGCGAGCGGCATCATCGTCGCCTTCCTCAAGAGCCCCGAGTGCCCCGAGCCCGTCACCAAGGCGTTTGCGGACTGCGTGAAGGCGGTGAACGAAGGCGGCAAGATGCAGAAGGCCTTCAAGGACCTCGAGAAGGCTCTCTCCGAAAAGGCTGCCGAGGACGCCTTTATCGAGTTCACCGAGAAGTGAATTCGAACGTCTGACGACGCCGTGCTGATTCAGCACAACGCGCGAGTCTCGGGTGATCGAGCTCGCGCGTTGCGCCTTCTCTGTCCCGCAACCAACCCAACGCTGCAAGCCAAGTGCCTATCGCGGATTCCGTCATCATGAGTCCATCGGACCCCGCAACGAATGAGTCGGATGGAGCCCTTGCTCCACACCTGTTCGCAGTTGGCACTCCCGTTGCCTACAGCCGAGGTCACCAATCCGCACAGGTTCGTACTGAACCCGGATCGAGTCCCTGTCAGCGATTCCTCTGAACGCGAGTGGAGTACGTCATGCTCACCAGCATCGAGGCGCGAGTTCGACGAGTCGTCGGCATCGCACTTCCCACGATTCTCGTCGCAGCGTCGAGTTTCGGCTCGGCCACTGCCGCCGACAACACCCTCACCGTCGATCGACTGCTGCCGAAGAACACGCTGTTCGTGTTCTCCGTCGACGACTGCGAGAAGTACGCCGCGGCATCCGAATCGCTCCCCTTCGCCAAGATCCTGGCGGAGGCGGACATGCAGAGCTTCCTCGAGAAGCCGAAGATGGCTTTGAAGGAAGCGATCACGAAGCTCGGCGACACCATCAAGAAGGAAGAGGGCTTCGAGAACTTCGAGCTCTCGGCCGACGCTCTGACGGCGGGCAAGTACGGCCGCATCTTCTTAGCGATGACGCACGTCTCGCTGCCGGATTTCCAGAACGGTGTCGGTCCGGACGTCGGACTGGTCATCGGGATCGAGGGCCGAGAAGGAGCTCCCGACTGGAGCTCGATGATCAAGGACCTGCTCTCCCGCACGAACAAGCAATCGGGTCAGAACCTCTCCTTCGCACCGGTCACGGAAGGTGGAATGACGTGGGAAGCCCTTCAGGGTCTTCCCCCCGACGCGCCGCCCCTCCTGTTCGCGAAGGCTGGCGGCATGCAGCTGTTCTCGCTGAGCACCACGTCGATGAAGTCGATCCTCGCACGCGCTCAAGGAGCCGGTGACGCGGAAGACGTGCTCGCGAACAACGGCAACTACAGCGCGGCGAAGGAACGCATCGGTTTCACTGGTGGGGATTCGGTCCACTTCTTCGTCAACGCCGAGCTCGCGGTCAAGACCGCGGCCGAGGGCATCAAGATGGGTCTCGAGATGAGCGGCGACGCCCAATCGCTCCCGCTCGTCGACACGTTCATCGACAAGCTCGGCCTGAACGCCTTGAAGTCGATCGCGTTCGCCGATCATCCCGAGAACGGCGTCTCCCACACGCGGATGTGGGTCGGCCACGAGGGTGAACGCAAGGGGCTCCTGGCTCTGGCGCCGGACAAGCCGATCAACCTCGATCAACTGGCGATGGCCGGCGACAACACTGCGTCCGTCTCGCTGTTCCAGTTCGATGTCGCGAAGCTGTACGACCTCGCGATGGACTTGGTGAAGACGGCCGACGAGTCTGCCCATCAGGAAGTCCAGGGCATGCTCGCTGGATTCGGCGGTCAACTCTCGGGCGATCCCGCGAAGCCCGTCGACATCCGCAACGACATCTTCGCCAACATCGGTCCGGAGTTCGCGCTCATCCAGCCGAAGAGCCAGAACGCGATGATGCCGTCGATGCTGTTCGTGGCCGACCTGCGCAACGGCGCAACCGTCACGAGCGTGCTCGGCAAGCTCATCCAAATGGCGGGTCAGATGTCGGGCTCCGGCGTCGCCGTCAAGGACGTCGACTACAAGGGCACGAAGATCACGCAGATCGACCTGGGCTCCGAACTGCCGATCGCGGTCACGCCGTGCTACGCGGAGTTCGAAGGCAAGCTCCTCATCTCGCTCGCCGTCGGCGATCTGAAGCGCCAACTGAAGCGCAAGGAGAAGCCGGGTCCTTCCATCACCGAATCGGAAGACTTCAAGCGCTTCTGGGACCGGGTGCCGAAGGACGACACGCTGCGTGCGTTCAGCTACAGCGACACGAAGTACGCGGTCGAGAGCGCCTACGGCCAGATCGCGATGACGCTGCCGATGCTGTCGATGGCCACCGGGGGCCAAGAGCTTCCGTTCGACCCTTCGCAGCTTCCGACGCAGGACGTCATCACGAAGCACCTGTTCGGTTCGATGTCCTACGGCACGACGTCCGACAAGGGCTCGCTCGCCGAGAGCTATGGACCCTTCGGAGGCGAGGTCGTCATCGGCGCCGTCGCCGGTGCGGCGGCAATCGGCGCGGTGATGTTGCCCGGGCGCATGATGACCGAGGTTCAACCCTCGTCCGTCGAAGCCGTCCCGTCGGAACCCGAGCCGCTCGCGGCCACGCCGGCGGACCAGGCGATGACGGACATGAAGAACATGCGTCGAGCGATCACGTTCTACAAACTCGAGAAGGGCGGCCTGCCGGACAACTTGGCCCAACTGCTCGAGCCGACGTCGAGCTATCCGAAGGGCTGCCTCGGCGCCGACGCTCTTCCCAAGGACCCGTGGGGTGGTGACTACCACTTCCGCGCCGACGGAACCGGGTACACGCTTTGGTCGAACGGGCCCGATGGCGTCGACAACAGCGCAGCGGGCGACGACGTGTTCCTGAAGAAGTAAGGCGATTCCGCGATCGCGAGGTCGCTGATCCGCATCATTCGACGAGCCAGGGGGCCCGGGTCATTGCCCGCGGCCCCCTGGTTTGTTGAATGGGACCACGCGCGCTTCCGCGCGCAACCGATCCTCGAGGACCGTCGATGTCGTTGTTCTCCGGCCTGGATTCTCTGCGACGTTCGCTACGCACGGGACTGATCGCCCGCGTGCTCGCCGTCCTGCTCGGTGGATCGCTGAATCAAAAGGTCATCGTCGTCCTCGGACTCACCGTCGTGATCGGCAGCGTTCTTTGGCTCGTCAGCCAACTTTGGGAGCCGCTGCTGCTGACGTTCGTCGGGGTCGTCATCGTCTCGCTCGCGGTGAAGGACTTCGAACGCACCAGCGGGCCGACGCCGTGAACCCACCGCGTAAGCGGCTGCGCGACCGCATCCTTCCCACGCTGGTGTCCTGGCTCGGTCCCGCGATCTTGAAGCTCCTCGCCGCGACATGGCGCGTCGAACGCCATGGACTCGACGGGCACGTCGAGCGCAAGCACGGCCGTTCGACTCGGAACTTCGTCGTCGCGTTCTGGCACGCGACGCTGCTGCCTCTGACGTGGAGACACCGCGGAGAGGGCGCGAACGTCCTGGTTTCACAACACGGCGACGGTGAGCTGATCGTGCGCGTGCTGCTCCGACTCGGGTACCGCGTCGAACGCGGCTCGACGACTCGCGGTGGGGCGAAAGCACTGCGCGGCCTCGTCCAATTCGCGCGCTCTCGCGCTGGCGACTTCGGGATCACGCCCGATGGACCGAAGGGACCACCGCGCGTCGCCCAACAAGGCCTTGCGTTCCTCGCCAGCGTCAGCGGCTTCCCGATCTTGCCTCTCGGCCTCGCGTGCTCGAACGCGTGGCGGCTGCGATCGTGGGATCGCTTCGTCATCCCGAAGCCAGGAGCGCGCGTCGTGATCGTGGCCGGTCGGACGATCGAGGTTCCGCGTGATGCGCTCGACCAAGACCTCGCGCCATACCTGCGGGACTTCGAAGATTCGATCGCCGAAGCAGAACGCGAAGCGCAGCGTCGACTCGAGACGCCGCTATGAACTCGAACGCGCGCGTGCTGTTCGGCACCGCGGGTTGGTCGTATCCCGATTGGAATGGCATCGTGTATCCGCAGCAACCACCGCGCGGATTCGACGCACTTCGCCATCTCGCGTCCTTCGTCGACGTCGTCGAGATCAACCACTCCTTCTACCGGCCACCAACGGCCGACCTCGCGAAGGGCTGGCTGAGTTCGATCGCGGACCTGCCCCGATTCAGGTTCACGGCGAAGTTGCACCGTGGCTTCACGCATCGCCCACCGAGCGAGTGGGGAGCCGAGGATCGCATCGTGTTCAACGAGGGCCTGCGACCCTTGCGACATGCGGGGCGGCTGGCTGCCGTGCTCGCGCAGTTCCCGTTCTTCTTCGACGCTCGTCGCGAACACCTCGAGCACTTGCGCGCGATCTTCGACGCGTTCGCCGAGCTTCCTCTCGTCGTCGAACTCCGACATCACTCGTTCGATCGAGCCGACATCCTCGAGCGACTCCACGCGCGCGGGATCTCGTGGTGCACGACGGACCAACCGCGCTCGTCGACGTCGCTCGCGTTCGATGCGCGAGCGACCGGCCCGATCGGATACGTGCGACTTCACGGTCGGAATCACGCCGCGTGGTTCGCGAAAGACGCAGGTCGCGACGCCAAGTACGACTACCTCTACTCGTCCGACGAACTCGCGTCGTTCCTTCCCGTCATCCGCGATCTCGTCGCGCGCACCGAGACGACGATCGTGATCGCGAACAACCACTTCCAAGGCAAAGCACCGGCAAACGCGCTCGAGCTCAAAGCGGCGCACGATGCAGCGAAGGTCCGAGTGCCGGAGACTCTCGTCGCTGCGTATCCTCGCCTGCGCGCCATCGCTTCGAATCTCGAGACCGACCCCACCGACGGAGCTCCGACGTGAAGAAGCAGCACGTGCAAATCATCACGCCGGCGCAAGTCGTGGCCGTGCGCGAGCAGCTCGCGAAGCACGGCGCGACCTTCGGCCAACCGCCCCATGCGCACTTCGACGCTCACGTCGAGAAGGCTCGCATCACCTGCTACCAGAGCGGGAAGCTGCTGCTGCAAGGCGAAGCGGTCGAGGCTTGGCTCGAGAAGCTCGCCAGCGTGTTCACCCCGACCGAAGCCAACTCCTCGCCACGCGAGCGATCGGAACTCGCCGTCGCGACCATCGGCAGCGACGAGTCGGGCAAGGGTGACTACTTCGGACCGCTCGTCGTAGCCGCCTGCATGTTGCGACCCGAAGACGTTCGCTTCGTGCGCGAGCTCGGAGTGCGCGATTCGAAGGAAGCCACCGACCCGCTCATCCGCACGGCGGCCGCGAGCTTGCGTGAGCGCGTCGCATACGCCATCGAGGAATACTCGCCCGAGACCTACAACCTCCGACATGACCAGGTCGGCAACGTGAACATCATGTTGGGGGACGCGCACGCGCGCTGCATTGGCGAGCTGGCGCGCAAGACGTCAGCACGCAACGTGATCGTCGACCGCTTCGGCGGGGAGCACTACGTCCGCTCCGGGCTCGGTTCGCTGGCGTCCGAACTGAAGATCACCATGGTCCCCCGCGCCGAATCGAACCCCGCAGTCGCGGCCGCCTCGTTCCTCGCCCGGGCTCGGTTCGTCGAAGCCCTGGAACAGCTCTCGGCGGAAGTCGGGATGAAATTGCTGCCAGGAGCCTCGGGAATGGTCGAGCGCCGAGCCCGTGAACTCGTGCGCGCCTTGGGATCCAAAGTGCTACCAAGAGTTGCCAAAGTTCACTTCAAAACGACGACCAGAGTGCTCTGACGTGGGCCCAGCGCTGCGCTTCGCGATCGGGCTGTATGTCGCCCTCGCGGTGATCGGCCTCGCTTGGATGGGCTGGCGCGGAGATGACCTCGGATCCATCCTCTGGGGACGGAGCTGGACACTCGCGCTCCCGGCCGGCCTCGGCTTCGCAGTGGTCGTGGTCCTGATCTCCGACGGAATCCTCGAGCGCTTCCCATGGACCCGGCTGCTTCGGCGCGAAGTGCGGACGGCCTTCCATCCCATTACGCGCAAGGCGGCTCTCGCCATCGCATTGCTGTCCGGGATCGGCGAGGAGCTGTTCTTTCGCGGTGCGCTACAGCCGGCGATCGGTTGGGTGGCGGCTTCCCTGGTCTTCGGCGCCCTGCACACGTCGTTCGATCGACAACTCATTGGATGGACCCTGTTTGCGACCGCCGTCGGACTCGGTCTCGGCGCGTTGTTTGAAGCAACTGGCGGGCTACTCGCCCCGATTCTGGCTCACGGGGCCGTCAACGCCGTGCAACTCGTTCGACTTGCGACAACGCGGCATCCGCGCGTCGATTGAAAGGCGAGCCACACGTCGGTTAGCCTGCCCACCCGCCGGTTCGAATGTCCAAGGACGGCTGCATCGAGTGACCCGATGAACTCTCGCCAGTCCCCCGCCTCTCCCGCCACCCGTGCCGAAATGGCGGCTCGGTTCGTCGGGCGCGACGTCACGTCGATGCGGGACTTCACCACCGACGAGCTGCTCTTCGTCCTCGATCTGTCCGAGGAATTCGAGCGCGCGGACGAACCGCGCCTCAAGGGCAAGATCCTCGCGAACCTCTTCTTCGAAGCGTCGACGCGTACGCGCTTGTCGTTCCACGCCGCCATGGCGCGTCTGGGCGGCCAGGTCATCGGCTTCGCCGACGCCAACGTGTCCTCGGTGTCGAAGGGCGAATCGCTGTCCGACACGATCCGCATGGTCGAGAACTACTGCGACGCGATCGTGATCCGGCACAAGTTCGAGGGCGCGGCGCGTCTCGCCGCGGAGTCGACGCACTTGCCGGTCATCAACGCCGGCGACGGCGCGAATCAGCACCCCACGCAAACCCTGCTCGACCTCTACACGATCCGTCGCATCCACGGCGCGTTCGAAGGCCTTCGCGTCGCGTTCCTCGGTGACCTGCGCTACAGCCGCACGGTCCACTCGTTGATCGAGTCGCTCGCACGCTTCAACACCGAACTCGTCTGCGTCTCTCCGCCACAACTGCGATTGCCCGCGGACATCCTCGACGACCTGTTCGAGCGCGGCGTCCGCGTACGCGAGGAGTTCAATCCGACGATCCTGCCGCAGGACGTCGACATCCTCTACACGACGCGCATCCAGAAGGAGCGCTTCCCGGACCCGGTCGAGTACGAGAAGGTGAAGAACGCCTATCAGCTCGATCGCAAGGCGCTCTCGATCTACCCGACCCGCGTCACCGTGATGCATCCGCTGCCGCGTGTGAACGAGATCTCGCCGGACCTCGACGATTACGAGGGCGCCGCGTACTTCCAGCAAGCGAAGAACGGCGTGACCGTCCGCAAGACGCTGCTCTCCCTCGTGCTCGGAGCCGTCTGATGGCCACCGACAAGCTCCAGCGCGAAGAGAAGACGATCAAGGTCTCGGCGCTCACCGACGGCACCGTCATCGACCACCTCGCCGACGGCACGGGATTGCGCGTCCTCCGCGTCCTCGGACTCGACAAGGGGACGACGTATCCGGTCGCGATCGGCCTCGCGCTCGATTCACGCAAGCTCGGCAAGAAGGACCTGATCAAGATCGAGCGGCGCGAGATCACGCAGGAAGAGGTCAACAAGATCGCGTTGATCTCGCCCGAAGCGACGCTGTCGATCATCCGCGAGACGCACGTCGTGCGGAAGTTCCGGCCCGAGATCCCCGACCTGCTGGAGAGCGTCGTCCGCTGCCTCAACCCATCGTGCGTCTCGAATCACGAGCGCATCAAATCGCGCTTCCGCGTGCTCCGACGCGATTCGCTGCGATTGCGATGTGAGTACTGCGAACGCGCGATCGCGGCCGACGACGTCGAGCTGCTCTGAACCGACGCCCTGCGCGACGCGTTCGCGAGATTCGCACCGAGCCCGTATCCGAAGCGACTTCCGAGACAGGTGATCCCCATGACGACGACCGCTCCCGTGAACCACTGTGTGATCGATGGCTACGACCTCGTCGCGGAGAAGAGTCGATACGCGTTCCCCGACGTCGAGATCGCGGGCGCGCGACTGAACCGCGGCACAGCGAAGGTGGACGTCCGCTTCGATCCGAACGACGGCGTGGCCACGGTGACGCGAGCCGCGCACACGCGCGTCGCGTTCAAGACGACGCACGACGCCGATGCTCCGGTCATCGAGCTCGGCTACCCCATCGCCGGCCACTACGCGATGGCGCGCAACGGCGTGCATCTCGACATGTACCTCGGCGTCGCGCAGAAGCTGCTCGACGAGAACCACCCGCGCCTCGTCGCCGCCGTCGACACGCTCGTGAAGTACCGACTCGCGCTTCGCCGCGAGATCATGACCGACGACTACCACGCGGTCCGTGAAGGCCTGACCGGCATCGTCACGACGACGATGGTCGCCGACGAACTCACGAAGCTCGCCGCGCAGGCCTTCCCGCGCAAGGGCGGCTACCGCGTGTTCCTGTCGAACAGCGGCACCGAGGCGAACGAAGCCGCGATCAAGCTCGCTCAACGCGTGCGCTGGCGCCGGCTCGGCCGCAAGTACGGAACGGCCCTCATGGCCACGCTGATGCAACAGCTCTCGATCGGCACCGTGGCCTACTTCGGCAACTCGCCGGAACCGGTCTACGAGGACTACCCGATGTTCCTCGTGGCGTGCGAAGCGAGCTTCCATGGCCGCACGCTCGGCGCGCTGCATCTCACGCGCAGCAAGCGCGCGCATCAGATCGGCTATTCCAAGTCGCGTTGGACCCGCCACATCAAGTTCAACGGCGCACCGGATTCGCTCGACGCGATCCTGGACCCGCGTCCGCTCGACGTCATCGTCGGTCAGCCCGGCGGCGTGCGCGCCTCGCTCGACGCCGGCAAGGTCCCGGCCGAACTGGTCGCTCTGTTCATCGCCGAGGGTTTCCAAGGTGAAGGCGGCTACGTCCTCGGGAACCGCGCGTTCTTCGCGGGGATCCGCGCCACGTGTACTCGACACGACATCCTGTTCGTCGCCGACGAGGTCCAGTCGTTCGCACGCACCGGGCAACCGTTCGTGATCGCGCACACGGGCATCGCACCGGACGTCATCACGCTGGCGAAGGGCGCCTGGACCGGAGCGACGATCGCACCGGCCGAACTCGACGACGAGCTCGAAACCGGCTGGCACTCGAACACGTGGGGCGGCGGCAAGATGTTCGACAACGCGGTGTCGTACGCGACATTGACGACGCTCGCGAATGACGCCGACCCCTTGTTCCTCGGCCGGGGCTATTTCGAGAACGAGCGGATCAAGGGTGAGTACCTACGTCAGCGCCTCGCCGTGCTGGCCGAGAAGCACTCGGACGTCGTTTCGGATTTCTCCGGCCTCGGCTGCATGTTCGGCGTGACGGTGAAGAACCGCGACGAACTGATCCGCAAGGCATGGACGCAGGGGATGAAGCTGCTCGGCGCCGGCTCCGAGAAAGACGGCGTCGGCCGCCTGCGCGTGTTGTTCCTCGCCGATGTCCTGACCAAGGAGATCGACGACTTCATCGACGGAATGGACCGCGTGTTGTCGGCGACGTGAGGGCCCACGAGACTTTCTTGACGGGCTGTTAAGCTCACGCCACCGCGAAGCCTTCGCGACTTCGAGCAGCCAACTTTCGAAAGCGAGCGTCCCTGATGTGTGGATTCATCGGAATCATTCGCCCCACCGGCGAAGTGTTCCCGGAACTCTGTGACGGACTGATCGCGATCCAACATCGCGGGCAGGACGCCGCTGGCATCTCGACGTTCGATCGACGCTTCCACCTGAAGCGCGGCTCGGGCCTCGTGCGCGACGTCTTCGTCCAAGAGGACACGGCGCTGCTGACCGGCTCGATCGGCATCGGACACGTGCGCTATCCCACCGTCGGTGGCGGCGGCGTGGAGAACGCCCAGCCGTTCATCATCAACCACCCGTACGGCATCGCCCTCGCGCACAACGGCAACCTGACGAACTACCACGAGCTCTGCGAGACGCTGCGCCAGCGCGATCGTCGACTGATCAACTCGACCTGCGACGCCGAGATCATCCTGAACGTCCTCGCGGACGAACTCAGCATGAAGGGCGGCGTGCCGTTCAACGTCGACGTCCTGTTCGACGCGATCAAGGGCTCGCTGCAACGCCTGAAGGGCGCGTACTCGGTGGTCGGCATCGTCGCCGGCGAAGGCATGTTCGCGTTCCGCGACCCGTTCGGGATCAAGCCGATCCTCATGGCGGAGCGCGTCGAGAAGGACGGCTCGGCCTACTGCTTCGCGTCCGAGAGCGTCGTCCCCGACCTGCTCGACTTCCACAAGGTCACGAACATCCAGCCCGGCGAAGCCGTTTTCGTCGCGCTCGACGGCACGGTCACCAAGCGCAAAGTCATCGCGAACGAGCACCATCCGTGCTTGTTCGAGTGGGTCTACTTCGCGCGTCCCGACTCGTTCCTCGACAAGGTCAGCGTCTACAAGACCCGCCAGCGCTTGGGCGAGAAACTCGCCGAGGTCTGGAAGGAGACCGGTCTGCACGCCGACGTCGTCATTCCGATCCCGGAATCGGCGACGACCGCCGCCGCGGCGATGGCTCGCGCGCTGAACCTGCGCTACCGCGAAGCGTTCGTGAAGAACCGCTACATCGGTCGCACGTTCATCATGCCCAACGACAAAGTGCGCCGGACGTCCATCCGCGCGAAGCTGAACCCGATCCAGATCGAGTTCGAAGGCAAGGACGTCCTGCTCGTCGACGATTCGATCGTGCGCGGCAACACGTCGAAGCAGATCATCCAGCTCGCGAGGGCCTCGGGCGCGCGCAAGGTCTACTTCGCCTCGTACTCTCCGCCGCTGCGCCATCCGTGCGTGTACGGCATCGACATGTCGACGCGCAACGAGTTCATCGCCAAGGGTCGCGACGACAAGGAGATCGCTGCCGAGATCGGCGCGGACGCCGTCGTCTACCAGCCGCTCGAGAACCTCGAGGACGGCACGCGCGAAGGCAACGCGGATCTGCGCAAGTTCTGCAACGCGTGCTTCACGGGCAAGTATCCGACCGGCGACGTGACGCCGGAAATGCTCGCCGCGATCGAAGGCGATCGACTCGCCATTCGCGAAGTCACCGGTTCCAAAGCGTGAGGACGATCGGACCGAAGTCGCGCCACGACGGTTCCGCCACGACCTCCGAACGAGAAGGACGAGCATGAAGAGCACGCATCTGACGTTGCTGAAGTTCCGCTGCGACAAGCGGGACTGCGAGTTCGAGATCTACGTCAACAAGAACAACAACTTGCTCATGCACTACAACGCCAACATGAGCGCGCTGCTCGAGTGGCCGTGCCCCGAGTGCAAGAGCGGGCACCTGCGCTACGCGCCGACCAACGCCAAGTACGAGTACCACCTCGTGAAGAAGGACCGGCCGGACGCGCAGGAGAGCTTGATCGACGAAGCCGACGCACCGTGATGCGCGGCACTCGCTCGCGGCGGCCGTGACCCCGACGGCGGTCGCCGCCTCGGATCAGCTGCCGGTGCTCTGGTAACTGCGCACACCACGCCGCCACGCGAACGCGAGCACGCCGAGGAACACGAGCGCCACCAACGGCGTCGCCATGCAGAAGTTCCGCAGCCCGTCCTTGTGCAGCGGCAACGCCGAGGGATAGAACGCGACGAACGCGAACGGGATGATCCAGCGCAACACGAAGCGCACGGCCTTCGGGAACAGGTCGACGGGATAGCGCCCCGCGTTGATCAAGTTGAACACCGGCGGCGCGATGCCGACGCGATCCTCGAAGTGGAACGACAACGACGCGATCGTGCCGAACACGGCCACGAAGATCGCGCAGCCCGACAGCACCGCGACACCCATCCACGCGAGATCGATGATCCCGAGCTCGAGGCCCAATCGCCGCGCGGCGGTCGCGACCACGACCACGCCGATCGCCGACTCCGTGAGTGTCTGGATGCGGAACGCCTCGAACACGACCTGCGCGAACGAGTTCACCGGACGCAACAGCACGCGATCGAAATGACCCTCGATCACGAAGCGATCGCCGAAGTCGAACAGGTTCCACGACACGGTCGCGAACAGTCCGTACGGGATCATCGACATGCCGTAGACGAACAGGATCTCGTCGCGCGACCAGCCCGCGATCGCGTCGATCGGCACGAACAGCACGAACACGAACGCGAGCGACGCCGCGGAACCGAGCCCGGTGGCGAACACCTCGGCGAAGAAGTCCGCGCGGTACGCCATGCGCGCCTTCAAGAACTGCGCGAAGTACGCGCCGTAGATCGCCAAGGTGCGCACGCTCAGCCTCCCTGCACCTGCAGCGACTTCGACACGGCGCGGTCGCAGACGATCGCGACCACGAACAAGCCGACGGCCCAAGCCGCGGACACACCGAGCGATGCCCAGGCTTCTGCTCCGGTCACCAATCCGAGGTAGAGGCGATTCGGGATCGACGTGAGCACGGGGAACGGCGTGCAGTACGCGATCGTGCGCAGCACATCCGGGAAGTACGACAGCGGGATCAGCAGTCCGGACAACAACTCGATCAGGTACTGCTTCGCGCGCATGATGCCCCAGGTGCTCTGGGTCTTGAACGCGGTCAGTCCGACCAAGAAGTTCAGCTCGGCCATCACCACGATCGACAGCACCAGCGACGCGAGGAACGCGAGCAAGCAACCGAGCGATGCCGGCGGCTGGAAGCCGAAGAACACCACGAGCACGGTCAGCAGGATCGGCGAGAAGAACGCCGCGCGGAACGCGGCCTCGCCGATCGCTTCGCACAACATCTGCAAGTGCAGCGAGACGGGTCGCGCGACGCGAGCGGCGATGTGCCCGCTCTCGACGAGCTCCGTCAACGTGCGATCCACGTTGTTGAAGCAGAACGACCGCGCGAGCCAACCGACCGCGAAGTACGTGAACAACGCCTCGAAGCTCTGGAACTCGGCGAGCGGTCCGCCGGCCGCACCGGTCGCATAGACGGCCTTCCAGATCGACGTGTACACGAGCACGTAGATGAGGTACGAGATCACGCCCGTGTAGAACCGCAGTCGATACGCGAGGTTCGCGACGAACGAGATGCGGATGAGTGCGAGGGGGACGGCGAACACGGACATCGAGCGGCCGACTCTATCGAGGACCCGATCCAGGACGACATCCCATGAAACGCGGAGTTCGAACCCCTGGCCGAAATCGCGCGTGGTGGTCGGCACTCCTCGGACTCGCGCTGGTCGGCTGCCAGCTCACTTCGCCCACATCGAACGCGACCGATCTCGAGACCGCGCTGAAGGCCGCCGCGAGCCGAGTGCGAGGCGACGTCGGCATCTACGTGCGACACCTGCGCACCGGAGAGACGTTCGCCTTCCGGGCTGACGAGACCTTTCCCGCCGCGAGCATGATCAAAGTCCCGATCCTCTGCGGCGTGATGAACGCGATCGCGCGCGGCGACCTCCGCTACGACGCCAAGCTCGAGTACGACCCGAAATGGTCGCGTGGCGGCGAAGACCTGCTGGCGCATTGCGAGCCCGGCTCGGTCCTGACGCTGTCGAAGCTCGTGCTGCTCATGATCACGACCAGCGACAACACCGCGAGCGTCTGGTGCCAGGAATTGGCGGGCTCCGGAACCGCGATCAACGCCTGGCTCGACGCCGAGGGGTTCCCGGTCACTCGCGTCAACTCGCGGACCGAGGGTCGCGAGCAGGCCTACCGCGAGTACGGCTGGGGGCAAACCACCGCGCGCGAGATGGCCGAACTGCTCGTTCGTATCCGTGAAAACAAAACCGTCGACGTGGCGTCGAGCGAAGAGATGTACCGTTGCCTCACGCGGATCTACTGGAACGGCGAAGCGCTGTCCGAGATCCCGCCGACGGTCACCGCGGCGTCCAAGCAAGGCGCACTCCAGCGATCGCGCTCCGAGGTCGTCCTCGTCAACGCGCCGCACGGTGACTACGTGTTCAGCGTCATCACGAAGAACCAGCTCGACGAGAGCTGGGACGTCGACAACGAGGGTTTCGTCCTGCTCCGCAACGTCTCGAGCATCCTCTGGCAACACTTCGAGCCGGACTTCGGCTGGGCCCCGGCATCCGGGGCGAATCGCTTCGTGAAGAGTTGACCGCCACCAGCACTCGCCTGCCGGCCAACGACCGGCGGAGCGCTGGCCACGCGACGAGCAAGGGGGCTCGCTTCGCGCGGGAAACACCCGGACCTCCGAGTGGGATCGATCCATGGACTCGACCAATCGCCGCTCGCCGCGGCTCGCGGTGCTCACCGTCACGTGCGCGTTCTTGACGATCGCATGGGGCGTCGCGGCCAGCCTGTCGGCCACGCGCGTCCGCATCGTCACGACGATGAGCAGCGAGCGCGCCGTCGCCGATGCCCAGCGCTTCGCCGATCTCGCGAGCGTCGTCGCGGAAGATCTCCTCGGCCGCCGCAGCTCGCGCGGTCCGCTCGTCGTCACGCTCTACGAGACCCTCGCCGAGTACCAAGCGAAGGACGAGGAACTGACCGGCGGCGACTTCGCCACGAACTGGGCGTTCTCGTCGCGAGCGACCAAAGAGAGCTACCTCGCTCTGATGCCGCCGATGGCGACCCCGCTGCAAGACGCGGTCGGCCTGACGTTCCTCATGCAGAGTCAGATCGCGCACGAGGTCGGCCATCAGGCCTCGTACCACGTCCTGCCCGCGTGCGCGGAGCTACCGCTGTGGTTGTCCGAGGGACTCGCGTGTTGGGTCGAACTCGAGACGATGCGCCGAGCGCAGCGCATGACGACGATCGCGGACCCACCGTTCTATTCGCGTCGTCTCGTGCTGGTGCGGTCGATGCTCGCGGACCGCACGTGGCCGGGCTCCGCTGGCATCTTCGCCGACGACTACGGTCCGCTCGACGGCGCGCGCCGGTACGCGATCTGGTCGGTGTTCTGCGGCTGGTTGTTCGACGAGGTCCTGCGCGACCAGCGGCGCTCGTTGTTCGCGCAAGCCCGTGGCATCGCCGCGACCACGCCCGACGCGCGCAAGAAGCTGACCGCGATCTTCACCAAAGCCCTCGGCAAGCGCGCCGCGACGCTCGACGCGGAGTTCGCGAAATTCGTCGACGCGCTGAAGCCGAGCTGGGACGAACCGTTCCGCGCCACCGAGCAACGCGGCGAGGACTGGCTCACGATCGCGTTCGACACCAGCAATGCGACGTGCATCCGCGTCGAACCCGTCGGTGTGCCGAACTACACGGTGCGAGGGACGATCGAGTTCCTGCCCGGCGCGAGCAGCGATCTGCGTCTGCACGTGGCGCGCGATGCCGGACACGAGCTCGAAGTGCACTTCGTGCAGGACGTCGGCGTGATCGCGCACTGGAACGACTTCGGCGGGGGCGGAGCGCCGGGGCCGATGGGCGAGCTGTCCGGCGCAGGCCCGTTCGCGTTCGAAGTGCGCGTCGAACCCACGAAGGCCACGGTGTTCATCGACGACGTCGAAGTCTCGTCGATCGAGATCGAAACGCCCACGAACGGTGGGCAAGTCGGCATCGGAGCCGCCGCGAAGAGCGCAGGTTGGTGGCGCGACTTGGAGATCGAGCCGCCGCCGCGGCGCTGAACCCACGCGGCCGCGCCCTCGAGGGACGCGCCGCTGCGTCAGGCCAGGCCCGCGAGCCGCGCCGACGGACGCCTGGTCCTTCACCCGTTCGCGGGCGCGTCCGTCAGGCGCACGATCTTCGCGACCGGCCACGGCGCGAGCCGGATCCCCTTCTCGCCAGCGGCACTCGCAGGCAGATCGTTCAGCGAGTACTTGCCTTCCTTCACGACCTGCCAAGGCTGCGCCACGAACTCGAGATGCACGCGACCGGGACGCTCGTCGAGCGTCCAGAACTCGAAGCGATCGACGCCATCGGGCAAGGCGCGCCCCTGCGCCGCCCGCGCCGACTTCGCGATGCGGATGCGCTTCGCGTACGCGACGCCGACGAGATCGCGATAGACCACCGTGAACGAGTACTCCTTGCCCGGTGGCAACACGCAGAGGTGCAGGATCGGATGGCGCAGTAGCACGCGCTCGACCGGCCCGGTCACGACGAACGACGTGTCGTCGCAGACGATCAGCACGCGGTCGTACGGACTCACGCGGGTGCGGTGGTGCTCGGACTTGATCTTCGTGCCGAAGAACCCGGTCTCGGGCTCGAACGCCATCGTCAGACCCTTGTGCGTCGCTTCGCCCTTGTCGACGTCGACGATCGTCGTCAGTCGAGTCCGTCGCGGCCAATGCTCCTCGAATTCCTCGAGGACGCTGCGCAGGTACCGGATGGCGGTCGCACGCAGTTGCTCGAGCTTGCGCTTCGTGGCCGCGATCGCCTTGACGATGCGCTCTTCGTCGCGATGGCTCTTCTCGAGGTCGAACAGCGAGATGCGGCGGATGTGGAGACCGAGCAAGTGGTCGACGTCGCGCTCGTCGAGAGGTCGGACGAAGAACGGCTCGAACGGCCGTAGCCCCGCGCGGACCTCGTGCCGCACGGCGTCGCTGGTCTCGGCGTCCTCGAGTCGGCGATAGACACGGTGCTCGATGAACAGACGTTCGAGCGTCAGCCAATGGTGGTCGTCGGTCAGTGTCGCGATCTGGTGGTCGAGGTCGCGACGCAACAAGTCGAGGAGCTGATCGGTCAGGAACGCCAACACCATCGTCACCGTGAGGTCGAGCGGCTTGCCGTCGACGATCGCGAGGATCGCGGAGGAGATGGTTTGCTGACACTGCGTGTGCGCGTAGAGCTGTTGCTTCACGCCGTGCGCGTCGGCGCCGTCGTGGAGGCGGACGACGATCTCGCACTGCTCGGTCGTGAAGTCGTCGATGCCGCGGATCTTGAGCTTGCCCTCGCTTGCCGCCTGCACGATCGAATCGACGACGCTCTCGGTGGTCGTGCCGTGCGGGATCTCGCGGATCACCAACGCGTGGTCGCCTTGCGGTTCGATCCACGCGCGCACGACGACGGATCCACGGCCATCGTCGTAGCCGCTCGCGTCCATCAGCCCGCCCGACGGGAAGTCGGGCACGACGCGCGGAGGCTTGCCCTGCAGCATGCCGATCTGCGCTTCGATGAGCTCGCACGGATTGTGCGGGAGGATCCGCGTGTTCATGCCGACCGCGATGCCCTCCGCGCCGAGCATGAGCAGCAACGGCAATCGAACGGGCAACACGACGGGCTCTTCGTTGCGTCCGTCGTACGAGGCCTGGAAGCGCGTGAGGTGTTTCGCGAACAAGTGCTCGCGTGCGAACGGAGTCAGCCGACACTCGATGTAGCGCGGCGCCGCGGCGCCGTGGCCGGTCAGCGGGTTGCCGAAGTTGCCTTGCCGCTCGATCAGGAACCCGCGGTTCGCGAGCGCGACGAGTGCGTCGCCGATCGCGGCGTCGCCGTGCGGATGCAGCTTCATCGTCTCGCCGATGACGTTCGCGACCTTGTGGAAGCGACCGTCGTCCATCTGCCACAGCGTGTGCAGGATGCGGCGCTGCACCGGTTTGAGGCCGTCGCGCAAATCGGGAATGGCCCGCTCCAGCACGACGTAGCTGGCGTAGCGGATGAAGTGGCGTCGAAGAAGCGGATCGAGGAGTGCCATCGCGGTGGGGTGGCGGACTGTAGCGATGCCGCGTTCGGCCGTCCCGTCGCATCGACGAACGACGCCTTGCGCGCCCCGATTTCGCATCGACCCTTGCGTTGTGGACCGATCGGTCTATAACCGCCGGCCGTGACACGCGACGCGAGGTGAGGCATGGGCCGACCGCGAGAGTTCGACGTCGATGAGGCTCTGCGCCGCGCGATGGACGCGTTCTGGGCCAAGGGCTACGAAGCCACGTCGCTCGCGGACCTCACCAAGGCGATGGGCGTTCAGAAGGCCAGCCTGTACGGCACCTTCGGCGACAAGCACAAGCTCTTCACGGCCGCGCTCACGCGCTACGCCCATGACGGGATCCAACGCTTGCGCGAAGCCCTCGACCGACCGGCCGCACCCTTCGAAGCGGTGCGGGAGTTGTTCCACACGATGGTCGACAACACCGTGGCACCGAAGGGCAAGCGAGGCTGCTTCTGCGTCAATGCGGCCGTCGAGCTCGCGCCGCAGGATCCCGCGGTCGGCGACATCGTGCGCGAACACGTCCGCGGCATGGAGCAAGTGTTCGCCGACGCCCTCGAGCGCGCGCGCAAGCTCGGCGCGCTGAAGAAGGACGTCGATGTCGCGCAGTCGGCGTCGTACCTGGTCTCGCTGATCTTCGGACTCCACGTCATGTCGAAGTCGGGCCCGACGCGCAGCAAGCTGCGTCAAGTCGCCGACACCGGACTCGCGTTCTTGCAGAGCTGAATCCTCCACCTCTCGTCACGGACCACTCGTCCCACGACGACGAGCGCTGTCGTGAAGCCCGTGAGCAACAGAGTCGCACCCGTCACCGAAGGACTGCCGATGACCGACCGCTTCACGCAGAGCATCCCGCGCGCGGCGCTCGAATCGATGCACCCGATCGTTAGAACCGGCAAGCCCGAAGAGATCGCCGAAGCGGTGATCTGGCTGAGTTCTCCCGCGTCGTCCTTCGTCACCGGTCACACGCTGACGGTGGACGGCGGCCACACGGCGCAGTGAGCCGGACCCCCACGTAGGAAACCCCATGACTTCATCGTCGACCCTGACCCCGAACGCCGTGCTCGAACGACTGCAATGGCGCTACGCCGTGAAGAAGTTCGACGCGCAGAAGACGATCCCAAACGACACTTGGGACGCTCTCGAGCAATCGCTCGTCCTGGCACCGTCGTCGTTCGGACTCCAGCCATGGAAGTTCTTCGTCGTCGACTCGCCGGCGAAGCGGGAGCAACTGCTCGCCGCATCGTGGAAGCAGCGGCAAGTGGTCGACGCATCGCACTACGTCGTCTTCGCACGCCCGGCGACACTCGGTCCGGCCGACGTCGACCGCTTCATCGATCGCACCGCCGAAGTCCGCGGCATGTCGCGCGCGACGTTCGACGGCTACCGCAACGTCATCGTGCAATTCATCCAGCAGCCGCGCTTCGACGCGGCCGGCTGGATGGCGCGCCAGGCGTATCTCGCGCTCGGACAGTTCATGACGGCGGCGGCCGCGATGGGTGTCGACACCTGCCCGATGGAAGGCATCGACCCGAAGCAGTACGACGCGATCCTCGGACTCGAAGCCAAGGGCTACGTCACGCTGTGCGCATGCGCCGCGGGCTACCGCGCGGCCGACGACAAGCATGCGACGGCCCCGAAGGTCCGGTATCCGACCGCGGCGGTGATCGAACACGTTTGACGACGCGCGTCACACCCAGCGTTGACCGAATGTCCACTCGATCGGGTTGCCGTCGGGGTCGCAGACCTCGGCGATGAATCCGGTCTTCTCGTCGATGAATGCCGGCGGGTTCATGGGTCGAGCGCCGGCCGCGATCGCGGTGGCGTAGCGCTGCTCGACTTCCTCGCGCGATGCGCACGCGAGCCCGAAGTGCTCGAAGCTTCGCGCCATGCGCGGGACGATCGCGTGCAGGACCCGCAGCACCCAGCGCACTCGCGTGGGCTGGATCAGCACGACGGCGAAACCGCTCTGACCCTCGGGAGCAAGCCATGCCAGACGGCTGCGCCAACGGTCCTTGCCGTCCTTGCGCGCGATCGCGCGGGCAGGCAGGACGCGCTCGTAGAACGCGACCGAGCGTTCGAGGTCGGCGACGCGGAACACGACGTGATCGAGCGTGGGCATGGGCGGGTTCGAGTCAGCGAGTCCGAAGGCAGAGCGAGCGACGCGGCAGCCTACTGCAGCGTCAACACGATCGCGTTGGTCAGGCCGGCACCGAGGAGACCTTGCGCGGCGAATTGGACGCCGACGAATGCCGGGCTGACCGCGAATGGAACATCGAGGCTGCCGCTGCCGTCGAGCGTCCCGAAGGCGATCGGCCCCGCGACCGGCGTCGAAAGTGCGAACGAGCCGAACGACGTCGGCATCGGACTCGGCGCGAGGCCCGCGCTGACGAATACGAGGAGGGCACCGCCCGGCGTACCCACCGCGCGGATCGCGACGTCGGCCGACGCGGCGGCATCGCCGCCATCGGGGAGTCCGCCGTAAAGGTGGGGATGGAACTCGTCGGCCCCCAAGTCGCGAATCGTGCCGATCGCCCTAGCGTCGCGCTCGACGTCGAGGGTGGGCGCGAACACCAGCTTGCCTTGATCGCGACAGACCGACGTCGCGCTCAGGTGGTAGTCGCCGTGCACTCGATCGACGAATTGCGGATCGGCCGCGAACACACCGGGTCCTGTGACGCCGCCCTTGATCAAGCTGTCGACCGCCGTGCCGAGGAACACGATGTGGTCGTTGGGCACGTTGCCTTCGATGATCGAATGGTCGATGCGGATGCGCGCGCCGTTCGAGCAATTGACGCCCGCTCCGCCGCCGGAGCCGTTCCCGAACGCGACGTTGTCGGCGATCGTCACATGCAGGAGTTGCGCGAGTTCGGCGACGGTCGGCATGCCGGAAAACACCCCGATGCCGCCGCCGTGATCGGCCGTGTTGCGCACGAGCCACGAGTCCAGGACGTACAGGCGCGGGTTCGAAACCACGCCGATCGTCCCCATCGAGATCCCGCCGCCACTGGCGCCAGCGAAGTTGCCGACGAACGTCGACCGTGTGACCGTGAGGAGATCCTGTGCCGCGAGGATGGCCGAGATCCCGCCGCCCGCGAGCAGCGTGGCGCGATTGTCGACGAACGAGCAATCCTCCACGCGCGAATCGTGCGGCAAGCCGAAGTGCGCGCCACCGCCGGCCAACGCCTGATTGCGCACGAACGAGCAGTGCGCCAACACGGAGCGTGCGCCGAGTTCGGCGAAGCCGCCGCCGTCGTTCGAGCGGTTCTCGATGAACGAGCAGTGCTCGAAGCGCGTCACCGGTGGAGCGGCCACGGTCGAGCTGTAGACGTAGGCTCCACCACCACGGTCGTTCGAGCGGTTCTGGGAGAACGCGCAATCGCGCACGGTGATCCCCGCGTCGATCACGAACAAACCTCCGCCGGACGACGTCGTCACGAATCCGTAGCTGCCACCCTCGCCGCCGCGAAACGTGAAACCGTCGATGATGGTCCCGGAACTCGCGGTCCCTTCGACGCGCACGACGCTCGTGCCGCTGCCCGCGCCGTCCACGAAGGTGTTCGCTGCCCCCGCGACGCCGCGCAACGTGATGCGCTTGTCGACGATCGTGATCGTTTCGTTGTATTGCCCGGGTCCGACGAGGACGACGTCGTCATCGGCTGCGGCCGCGATCGCGCCCTGGATGCTCTGACCGATCGAAACCGTGATCACGCCCGCGCCGCCGGAAGAGGGCCACAGAGTCGCAGCCACGATCGCGCAAACGAATCGCCGCATGGAGATCCTCCGAGAGCTCCGCGACCGGCCGCAGGCGCGGATCGGAGTCGGGGGTGGATCTTGCCTCGTCTCGTCCCGCACCGTTCACGCCAAGTCGTGCAAGTCGGCTTCGTGCCCCGGGGTGGCGTCAGAGGCTGTGAACAAATCGGGGGCCGCCCCCGATTTGCTCACAGCCGAACAACACCTGGTGAGGCCGAGAACGCGAATCAATCGGATTGATTCACGTTCTCCTAGCGCGGGCTACGCCCGCGACCGAACGACGACGGCGTGCTCCAACGACCTCGTCGGACACCTGTGGATACGGCGGCTGCCGCCGCCTCGGACACCTGATCGGGATCGACTAGGTTCGCGAATCGTCGCTGTACGCGACGATTCGCGAACCTAGTCGATCAGTCGGGCAATGCGCCCCGCGCACCGTCGAAACGCTTCGTGAGGCTGGTGCAGACCAGTTCGCAGAGCTGTTCCACGCACGGATCCGCGATCGAGTAGTGCACGAACAGGCCGTCCTTGCGTCGGGCGAGCAGACCTTCGGTGGTGAGCAGCGTCAGGTGCCTGCTGACGTTCGCGTGCGTCATCGCGACGGCTCGGGCCAGGTCCCCGACCGAACGCTCGCCGGCCATGAGCTGCTGCAGCAGCGCGAGCCGGGACGGATCGGACAGCGCCTTGAACCGTCGCGCGACCAACGCCAGCGCGGCGTCCGAGAGCGGCGGCTTGGAGGCCTTCGCCACTGTCCGCTTCGGCGTGGACTTCGAGGTCTTCTTGGTGGGTTTCACGCCGGGACGATAGCCCGGGTCATTTCGTTGATCAACGACTTGTGTATTCAAGTATCCACGCATATAGTGCCGACGACGACTCGGCGCGGGGCGTTCCGCGCGGTCGGGTGAGAACGTGAATCCATCCGGTCGATTCGCGTCCGCAGCCTCCGAGAACACGAGTCGAAGGAGCACCACGATGAGCCGAGATCATGCCGTCCACCTCACGGGCTTCGACGTCGAGACGTTCGCGCACGCCGAGGGTTGTCGGGCCTATCTGCTCGTCGACGACGCCAGCCGTCGGGCGCTCGCGATCGATCCACGGGCCGACCAGGTCCAGGTGATCCGCGACGCGCTCGCGCGCCAAGGCGCGACACTCGCGTACGTTCTCGACACGCACACGCACGCGGACCACTTCTCCGGCGCGCACGAGCTCGCGACCGTCACGGGAGCGGTCCACCTCGCCCATCCACGCAGCAAGACGAACTACACGGTGCGGCCGTGCTCGCCGCCGACCGAGATCACGCTCGGCGCGACGCGCATCCGACTGATCGAAGCGTCGGGTCACACGCCGGACTCGCTGGCCGTGGTCGCTCCGGGGCACGTGTTCACGGGCGACGCGTTGTTCGTCGGCGGAGCCGGGCGCACGGATTTCCCAGGGGGAAGCCCGACCGAGTTGTTCGAGACCTTCCGGCGCATCGACGCGCTGCCGGCCGAGACCGTGGTCCACCCGGGCCACGTCTATGGCACGGCCGAATCGTCGACGCTGGCAGCCGAACGGCAACACAACCCGTTGTTCGCCGAGCCTTCGCGGGACGCCCTGGTTGCGAAGCTCGCCGGATCCGCACCGCTGCCGCCGCACATGGCGTCGATCCTCGAGTTCAACCTGGGTCATCTGGGCGAGTCCGAAGTCATCTCCGTGGAGACGTTCGAAGTGCTGCGCAAGGCCGAGGCGATCACGATCCTCGACGTGCGCACTCCGGCGGAGTACGAAAGTGAGCATGTTCCTGGATCGCTCCACATCGAACTCGGCGGACTCGAGGCGCGCATGAACACGATTCCGGACGGCCGCCTCGTCGCCGTGGTCTGCCGCAGTGGCGCGCGAGCGCGCGATGCGGCGAACCGACTGTTGCGACATGGACACGAGGTCACGGTGCTCGATGGCGGACTGAACGCGTGGCGGCGCGAGGGCGGGCGTCCGCGCGAAGGGACCAAGTCGCTGGCGCTCGATCGCCAAGTCCAACTCACGATCGGCGCCGGCATCGTGCTCGGTTCGGTGCTCGGGTGGCTCGTCCATCCGGCGTGGTTCGGATTGCCGGCGTTCTTCGGCGCGGGGCTGCTGTTCGCGGGCCTCTCGGGCACGTGCGGTCTCGCGCTGCTGCTCGCGCGGATGCCGTGGAACCGGCGCTCGGCGAAGGTCGGGGCGTTCGGAGTGTGCGCCGCACCGGTCGGCGCATCGAACCCGAATCCGACGTGCGCGGCTCCTGGAGGCGCTCCGAACGCCCCGTGCGCGGCACCGATCCGGGAGCCCGCCCAGCGATGATCCTCGCGGCGATCCTCGGCGGCTTCGTCGGACTCGTGCTCGGCGTGCTCGGTGGCGGCGGCAGCACGCTGACCGTACCGCTGCTCGTGCTCGGGCTCGGGATCGACGAGAAACACGCGATCGCCGGCGGTTTGTTCGTCGTCGCCGTCACGGCGTTCTTCGGCGCGTTGCCGCGCCTGATCGCACGTGCCGTGGACCTTCGCGCCGCGGCGATCTTCGGTGGCTGCGGAGCGATCGCGAGTTTGGTGGCGAGCATCGCGGCGCGCGGGATCGACCCGAAGTTCCAACTCCATGTGCTGGCGGCGACGATGCTCGTGGCGGGCGTTCTGTTGCTCGTGCGCAAGAGCACCGGCGTTCCGCATCGGGCGCCATGGCCAAGGGTGTTGGCGACGGCCACGGGCGCGGGCGTGCTGACGGGGATCACCGGCATCGGGGGTGGGTTCATCCTCGTTCCCGCACTCGTGCTCGGCGCGGGGCTGACGTTCGACCGTGCGGTCGCGACGTCGTTGCTCGTGATCACCGGCAACGCGTTGTTCGGTTGGTTCGGCGCGGCGGAGCGCATGAGCGCGTTCGAACCGCACGTGCTCGTGTTCACCGCGGGTGCGGTGCTCGTCGCATTGACGTCCGGCAAGTATTCGCCGCGCATCGCACCATTGACCAGGCAGCGCGTGCTCGCGGGATTGCTGTGCACGATCGGAATCGTGATGACGCTGCGCTGAGCCGTTCGCTCGGGCCGCTTGGCCGGATGCGCTGGCATTCAGGCAGGCGGGGGGGCTTCACAAACGAGCGAAGCCCCCCTTGGCCGGACGGTCGAGCGAACGACGGGGACGGAGGCGGGTCTGTCCCCGATGTGTCCCGTTCACCGTCCACGGTGCGCTCCACGCTCGCTCGCCGGTGAGCCGGACTCCAACCGCTTGACACGATCGCGCAAGTCCTTGGCCGGCAGGACCTTAGCCCGCGTGCGATTGCCGGCGGCAATCGCACGCGGGCTACGTCGTCGTTCACCAACAGGTCCGGACCTAAGCTTCGAGGGGCGCTTGCCGCGGATCGTCTTCTCTCTCGTCCCTCGTCCTCTCCCCCTTTCCACGTGACACCCACCCACCCCGCCCGGATCGATTCCATCCCGCGTTGCGAGTTCCCGATGCCGAACACCAAGCACCCCTACTGCCCGAACTGCTCGATCGGACTACAAATCGAGCGCGACGACGGCGACGTGGTTTGGTGGGGTTGTCCCAAGTGTGGGCACATCGAGGCGCGCGATCCGCTGCCTCCGCCGCCGGATCGGCCAGATCCGCGCACGACGTGATGTCGAGCATCTGCCGGCCTCTGTGCGTCGAACGGCTCGGGCCTAGCTCCGAATCGCGCTCGCCGATCTAGACTTCCTCGTCGCCTGCCGCACTTCCGACGACCCCAAGGACCGCCCGATGTTCGAACTGTCGAAGGCCGCCATCCACGCTTGGATCCGTGAACGCCGCGCGAGCTACGAAGCGCGACTGCGCACGCTCGTCGAGATCCCGTCGATCAGCATGGATCCTTCGCATCACGACGACATGCAGAAGTGCGCCGCTGAAGCGGCTCGAATGATCCAGGAGTTCGGAGGCACCGCCGAAGTTCGTCAGACCAAGGGCTTCCCCTGCGTGACCGGAGCCTTCGTTTCCGACCCGAAGTTCCCGACGGTCACGATCTACAACCACCTCGACGTGCAACCCGCGGGTGGTCCCGAGTGGCAGCGCGAGCCGTTCCGCATGACGATCGACGGCGATCGCTACTACGCGCGCGGTGCGACCGACGACAAGGGACCCGCTTTGACCGCGCTGTACGCAGCGCGCTATGCGCGTGAAAACGGTCTGCCGATCAACGTCCGCTTCCTGTGGGAACTCGAAGAGGAGATCGGGTCGCCGAACTTCGAGTCGTTCCTCAGTGGCGCCGCCGCCGAGGTGCCCACTCAATCGGTGCTGGTGTCCGACACCATCTGGGTGAAGCGGGGCAAGCCCGCGGTGTCCGCTGGATTGCGCGGACTGCAGTCGGCGACGCTGACGCTCGAGACCGGATCGAAGGACACGCATTCGGGTCTGACCGGCGGAGCGGCGCGCAATCCGTTGACCGAACTCGCGGCAGTGCTCGCGGCGTGCGTCGATGCGAAGACCGGCAAAGTCAAGATCCCCGGCTTCTACGACGCGGTGATCAAGCCCACGAAGGAAGAGCTCGCGCATTTCAAGGCCAGCGGCTTCTCCGTCGCCGCGTTCAAGCAGGCGCATGGGTTGAAGAAGCTGCGCACGAACGACGCGCTCGACGTGATGAAGCGCATCTGGGCCGAACCGACGTTCGAAGTGCATGGGATCGTCGGTGGCTACCAGGGACCCGGAGTGAAGACCGCGGTACCGCCGCGCGCCGAAGCGAAGATCTCGATGCGCCTCGTGCCGAACCAATCGCCGAAGAAGGCACTCGCGCTGCTGACGAAGCACGTGAAGAAGCTCAACCCCGACGTGAAGATCCACGCCGAGAGCGGCCTCGAGCCGTACCGCGGCGTCACGACCGGAGAACTCGCGCAGGCCGCAGTCGACGCGATCACGTTCGGCTTCGGCACGAAGCCCGCGTTCGTCCGCGAAGGCGGCTCGATCGGCGCGGTCGTGACGATGCGCAAGCTGCTGAAGGCTCCGGTGATGTTCATCGGTCTCTCGCTGCCCGAACACGGCTACCACGCGCCCAACGAGTACTTCGACTGGGGACAAGTCGAGGGCGGCGTGCCGGCGATGGTCGCGTACTTCGCGAAGATCGCGCAGCGCTGAACGAAGGTGCGCGCTCGAACTGCGTCGCTTCGCGGAGCCGACTCACGTTCGCGCGGTCACGGAACCGTCTTGAACGACGCACCGATCGGCGGCGTCAGCGTCAGCTTGATCTTGATCGCCTTCGTGTTCGGTGACGCGAACGTCTCGACCGTGTAACCCGCCGAGATCGGCAGGTCGTCGAACTCGAACTCGGGCTGCGGCAGAGCGAGGAGCACGAGGAGTTGCACCACCTGCGGCATCGCCGGTGAGCCGACTCCCGCGAGCACGAAGTCGGACTTGCCGAGGGCCTTCGCTCCGATGCGCACGTCGGTCCCCGCGTGTGCGAGGAACGGGATCGGACTCTCCAGCGTCGCTCCCGAACGCTTCACCGTGCGGGAACGCGCGAGCTTCGGCAACTTCGACGACGTCTCGATGCGCCACGACGAGTCGGGCCCACCTAGCGTCGCGCGCTGCGCGACGATGCGGAACAAGGACTGGGTCGAGATCTTGACGACCTTCTTCTTCGACTTTCCGGGCTTCACCGTCAACTGGCCGAGGACGATGTCGTTGCGATCGAGGACCGAGAACAGCACGTTGGCGCCGCCCGCCTCGACCACACAGCGCAGGCGCAACGACTCGCCGGGCAGGCCCGCGATCCAGCACTCGTCGATCGGATCGGAGTCCCCGAGCGAGCCGAGCAGTCGATCCCCCGCGATGGCGCGCACGTAGCCCGCGACGAAGACGTCGCGGGCTCCATTCGTGTCGCCGGCGACGAGGTTGCTCGCATCGGAGGCGAACGCGACGCGCCGACCATCGCGCGAGATCACCGGAACCGAGCAGGCCGCGTCAGGACCACTGCCGTCGAGGTCGGTGCGCGCGAGCTCGACGACCACCTCGGTATTGCCGTCGAACACGCACACGCTCGGGGTCGAGGTGGCTTGGCCGACTCCGAGGAACGCGACCACGCTGCCGTCGTCCGAGATCGAGGGCGAGCTCGCTGCGAGCGTCGACGGCGAGCCATCCGGTGCGGTCGAGATCACGCGCAAGCGACCCAGATCACGGTCGCGCAGGAACACGTCGGACACGGTGTCTTCGTCGTCGACGCTGGAGTCCGGCGATGTGATCAGGTTGGTCGCCTTGCTCTGGAACACGCAGAAGCGCCCGTCGAACGACAGCCGCGGCAGTTGACTCTCGGCGTTGGCGATCGTGCCGAACGCGTTCTGGGAGAGCGTCTCGAGCGTGCCTTGGATGCGGTCGAACAGGAAAAGGTCGGCGACGCCGTTGCCGTCGGTGCCCGCGAACAGGTTGGTCGCGAACGAGGCGAACGCGACGAAGCGTCCGTCGCCGGACAGCTCCGGTCGGAACGAGCTTCCATTCGCCTGCTCACTCGGTGAGCGACTGACGAGTTGCACCGCGCCATCGGCGAGCGTCTTCACGAAGATGTCGAACTGGCCGTTGGTGTCGTTCGCGACCAGGTTCGACGCCGAGCTCTGGAACGTGATCACGGAGCCATCCGCGGACAACCGCCCGAGCGCCGAGTCGCCGTTGCCCTGGTCTCCGATCATGCTCGTGCTCACGCGCGTCATCTGCTGCGTCGCCGTGTCCAACACGAACACGTCGCTCTTGCCGTTGGTGTCCCCCGGGACCAGGTCGGAAGCGGAACTGTGGAATGCCACGAAGCGCCCGTCGGCCGAGATCGACGGCTCGAACGACGCACCGTTGCCGGCGTTGCCGGCCGGCGTCCGCGAGCAGCGGATCACGAACCCGGTGAGGGTGTTGCGGACGAACACGTCCTCTTGCTGATTCGTGTCCTGGCCCGGGACGAGGTTCGTCGCGAGGCTCTCGAACGCGACGAACGAACCCGTGGCGGACAGCGCCGGAATGCTGCTCGCGGCCGATGCTTGGACCGCGGTGGACGACACGCTGATGCGCTCGATCTCGCTGCCGCGAGCCGCCGTCATCGACGTGCCGACGAGTCCGATCCATCCGACGCAACTCGAGGCGAAGTGACGGCGCAGCATGTTCTTCCTCCGTGTTCTTGGTGTCGTCCATGTCCCCCGAGGCGACGAAGGCCGCGAACCGCGACAGCCAATCCGGAGCGGAGTTCGATTGGCCCCTTGCACGCGGTGCGGGTGGCGTTTCAATCGAGCCCACGATGGCGATGTCTACTCCTTCTCTCCTCGTGGCCGGCGCGATCCCATGTCTCGCGGCGTGGCTGCTTTGGGGCAGCGGCGAGCAGCGGTCGACCGACCTCGACGCGCCCACCGGCGCGGGGGTCTCGAGCCTGACGCCTGAAGAGACTCTCGCGACGTTCGTCGTGCCGCAGGGCTACCGCGTCGAACTCGTGGCGAGCGAGCCGTCGCTTGCCGCGCCGGTCCACGCGGCGTTCGACGCCGACGGCGCGCTGTGGGTCGTCGAAATGCGCGCGTTCATGAAGGACGTCTGGGGTCGCGACGAGCTGGCGCAAGAAGGCCGCGTCGTGCGGCTCGTCGATGGCGACGACGACGGTTCGTTCGAGTCCGCGACGACGTTCCTCGATGGCTTGGTGTTGCCGCGCTCGGTGCTGCCGTGCTTCGACGGCGCGTTGGTGCTGGCGCCGCCCGACCTGTTGTTCGCACGCGACCGCGATGGCGATGGACGAGCGGACGACGTCCGCGTCGTGGCCAGCGGCTTCGACGGACTCGACAATCCCGAGCACGCGCCGAACGCACTGACGTGGGGCCTCGACGGTGTGATCCACCTCGCACAGTCGCGTCGCGAGTTCACGTTCGACGGCGAACGCGTCGTCGAACGCGCCGTGCCGTCGATCGGCCAGTGGGGATTGACGTTCGACGATGGCGGTCGGCTCTACACGACGCCGAACTCGACCGCGCTGCTCGCCGATCTCGTGCCGAAGCGCTACGGCGCGCGCAACGGACGCATCGACTCGATCGCCGGTCTCGGCGTGTCGATCGGCACGAGCAACGCGGTTCGCCCCGCGTTCGCGAACCCCGCGGTCAATCGCGGCTACCAGGCCGGCGTCCTCGGCGCCGACGGCAAGCTCGCGCAACTCACTGCGGCATGTTCGCCGGTCGTCGATCGCACGGCATGGTTCGCGTCGGAATCGCCGGGCTCGGTGTTCCTCTGCGAACCGGCCGGCAACCTCGTCAAGCAACTGGTGCTCGAGCACACCGATGGCCGCCTGCGCGCCGTCGATCCGCGCACCAGCGGCGAGTTCCTGACGTCCACCGATCCGCGCTTCCGACCGGTCGCGTTGACGTTCGGTCCCGACGCGGCGCTCTACGTCGTCGACTTCGGCCGCGGCGTGCTGCAGCACGCGAACTTCATCACGCCGTACCTGCGCGATCAGACGACGGCACGCGGACTCGAGCGACCGCTCGAGCGCGGGCGGATCTTCCGCGTCGTGCGCGACGTCCCCGTGGGTCCACGTGAATGGCCGCGGCTGTCGCGCGCGAGCGATCTCGAACTCGTGCGCGTGCTCGAGCACGAACAGGGCTGGTGGCGCGACACCGCGGCTCGATTGCTCGTGGAACGCGGTGCGCGCGTGGACGACGCGTTGCGCTTCGTGCTGGAAGCGAGCCCGGTGCGAGGCGCGCGCATCGCGTCGCTGCACACGCTCGCTCGCCTCGGTCGCCTAGGACCCGCCGACGTGTTGCGAGCGCTCGACGATCCGTGGGACGCGCAGCGTCGAGCGGCACTCGAACTCGCCGAACCCTGGCTCGCCGACCACGCGGATCTGCGCGCGCGAGTCGAGCGGAGCACGTCCAGCGCGAGCCGTGAGGAACGTGTCGCGGCACTACTCGCTCTCGGGGCACAGACCGGAACCCGGGCATTCCACGCATTCACGCGCGCCCTCGACCAGTCCGGGGACGATGCGCTCGTCCGCGGGGCGGTGCTGTCGGGGTTGCAAGATCGCGAGCTCGCGTTCCTGCGCCACACCTTCGACGACCCGAGCTGGCCGCGATCGCAGGGTGAGACGGCGCTCGCCCGCGAACTAGTGCAGGCGGCGCTGCGTCGGCCCGACCTCACACGATTCGCGACGCTCGAATGGTGTGGAGAACTCGCGCTGGCGTGGGACGCGCGAGCGGCGCTGGTCTTCGATCGCATCGCGGCGACGCTCGCTCTCGACGAGGAGCATCCACGCACGCTCGAATTGCCGAGCCGACCGCGGACGTTCGAACGAGCTGCGACGCAACGCGTCGCATACGCCCAGGCGTTGATGCAGTGCGACTGGCCAGGACGACCCGCGGTCGTGCGCAAACCTCCGCTGCGCCCATTGTCCGACACCGAGCGCAGATTGTTCGACCGCGGCGAGCGCATCTACTCGACGTGCCACGCGTGCCACCAGGGCGACGGGCGTGGCAGTCCCGGACTCGCGCCACCGCTCGCGGGATCGACCCGAGTCACCGGTCCGGCGGCCTCGGCGATCCGCATCGTGATGCACGGACTCGAAGGCCGTTACAGGTTCGGCGAAGCCGAGTACGCCGGGACGATGCCGCCGGTTCCGTTGTCGGAAGACCACGAGATCGCGGCGGTGTTGACGTACGTCCGCCGCTCGTTCGGCAATCGCGCCGATCCCGTGAGCCCGGCCGACGTCACGCGCGAACGCGAACGGACGCGCGGCCGTGATCGACCCTGGACACCCGAAGAGCTGGAGACCGTGCGATGAGATGGGGAGTCGGATGGGGAATGGCGTTGGTCTTCACGAGCTGTTCGCTCGCATCGTGGCAGGACGACGGAGGATCGACAGCCCTCGACGACGGCTTCGTGCCGTTGTTCGACGGCTCGACGTTGGACGGGTTCGTGCAGCGAGGCGGCAAGGCCGCGTACTTCGTCGAGGACGGCGCGATCGTCGGCGAGTCGCGGCCACGCACGGACAACAGCTTCCTCTGCACGCAACGCGAGTACGCGGACTTCGAACTGCGCCTCGAGTTCCTGATCGACGCCGAGGCGAACTCGGGCATCCAGATCCGGTCGCAGAGCGTGACGACGTATCAGGACGGTCGCGTCCACGGCTACCAGATCGAGATCGATCCGAGTGATCGCGCGTGGACCGGCGGCCTCTACGACGAAGCACGCCGCGGTTGGTTGTGTTCGCTCGAGCAGAATCCGCAAGCGCGCGCGGCGTTCAAGCAGGGCGCGTGGAACGAGTTCCGCATCGTCTGCGACGGCGATCACATCCGCTCGTGGTTGAACGGCGTGCCCGCCGCGGATCACCACGATGCGATGACGGCGCAGGGCTTCATCGCGCTGCAAGTCCACGGCGTCGGCGATCGCGAAGCGCCGTTGCGCGTGCGCTGGCGCAACCTGCGGATCCGGGAATTGCGCTGACGCTCGAACGCGGTCGGCGAGGCCTCGTCACTCGACGTAGACGTCGAGGCCTTGCGTCACCGAGAAGCCGTGCGCGAGCGACGCGTCGGCGACGACGGCCTGCAGCATTACGTGCGACGCGTGCGCGATCGTCGACGGCACGTGCGCCGTGATCGTCCCTTGCCCGTTGCCCGGCCCCGTGCCGGCCAGCGGAAGCGCGAGCACGACGCCGGCCGACGCCGCGACTTGGAGCAGGCACGAGTTGCCCGACGCACTGGGCGCTGCACCCGTCCCGGCGATCAGCAACGCGATCGAACCGCCCGGAGCATTGCGAACGCCGATCGTCACCGCGGCTCCGGGCCGGACGCACCCTTCCAGCGTCAGCGACGGAGCGAATCCGCCCGCCCCCGCGCACGCGTGGCCGAAGCGACCGGCGCTGCCGACGCATTCGATGCGCAGCACCGTCAGTTGCTTCGAGCCCCCGGCGACGAGTTCGGGCCGGCCGTCGCCATCCAAGTCCGCCACCTTCCCGTTGGCGTACGCGAGGAACGTCGGCGAGGGCGGCTCGAACTGTCCGAACCCCACGGAGCGCGCGACGCGGGTCGACGAGTAGGGCAACGTCATCACTTCGGGGCGTGCGTCGCCGTCGAGATCCGCGAGCTCGAACGATCCGAACCAGAACATCGGCGGCGAAACGACAGGAGCGGCGAACGCTCCCGCGCCCAGCGACCGACGACTCCACAACTCCGCGAACAAGGGGTGTGACCCGACGACGTACTGCGAATGGACGAGATCGACCAGGCCGTCGCCATCAAGGTCACCGAGTTGCACGTCCCGTACGAAGTAGTACGTCGCGACCACGCTCGATCCCGTCGGGACCAGAGTGCCCGCCACGTTCGCGTGGAATTGAATCGTGTCGTCGACGAAGGGATCCACGCTCGCCAGCTCGGGGAAGCCGTCCCCGTCGAGGTCGCCGAACCGCGCGATGCGGGATCCCAACACGATCCAGCCGAGCGGCAGCATCTGCATGAGGGAGAGCGACCCGGCGGAGACGTGGACGAACTCCAGCCGCGCGGCATGACGGACGAGGTACGCGAGCTCGTCGACGCCGTCGGCGTCGATGTCGACGACTTGCATGGGACCGAACTCGAACCCCGAGAACTGTCTCGACAAGGGGGCCGTGAATCCGCCGCCGCCCGAACCCCGGAACACATCGACCTGGTTCGTGTTCGCGCTCGACCACTCCGACGATCGCGTCGCGAGATCGACGATTCCGTCGCCGTCGAAATCACCGGCGCTCGGTACACCGAACGTCGCAGGAGGCCCGTTCTGCGCGACGAACCGTCCCGTGCCGTCGTTCAGCGCGAACCGGAATGTCGCCTGCGGCGTGTACGGCGCATGGACGCGCGCGACGTCCAGATCGCCGTCCCCATCGATGTCGGCGATCGCGGGAAAGCCTGGGCTCGCCTCGAACTCGGACGCCACACCGCTCTCGAACGTCAGCGGCCCGGAGCCGAGGAGCGTCAGAACCGCGAGTTGGTCGGACGCCTGCCTCGCGATCACGTCCATCCACGGATCACCGTCGACGGCGCCGAAGAACAGCACGTGTTCAGGGATCCAGCCGTTCGTCGCGACGACGCTCGTGAACGTCGCGCCGCCGTCGTTGCGCAGCAGGCGCGCGGTTCCTCCGAGAACGATGTCGGCATCCCCGTCGGCGTCTCCGTCCGCGACCGCGATCGACTCGGCGTCGGTGAGGATGGCGGCGGGCGCCGCGAACGTCCCACCGCCGACGTAGAGCGCGACATGCACCGTGCCCTGCGCATCGAGCACGACCACATCGAGCCGCGCGTCCCCGTCGACGTCGACGACTTCGAGGTCTCGCGACTCCGTGAACGCCGGCCCGAGGGCGATCGAAACGGGACTCACGAACGTGCCCGTGCCGCTTCCGAATGCGATCGTCACGCGGTGCAAGCTCGGCTCGGTCACGACCGCGTCGACGTGGCCGTTCCCGTCGATATCGGCGACCTCGAGACGCTCGGGCACCAGCGGAACCGACGAGTGGACGACCTTCCACGGACTGCCGTTCGCGAGCACGCGGAATCCGAACGGATGCGCCCCCACGGACACGATGTCGACGTCGCCGTCGTCGTCCGCATCGGCGGCCGCGATCGCGACGGGGAACGGCAGCGGCAAGTTCGTGCCGGAGATCGCGAACTTCCCGAACCCGTCACCGCGGAACACTCGCGTCTGCGCGCCGATCTTGGCGACCAGATCGAGGATCCCGTCGCCGTCCATGTCACCGACGGTGCAAGGTGGCGCGCAGAAGAGCTCGGTCGTCACCGATCCCTCGAAATTGCCGAACCCGTCGCCGAACGTCGTCACGAGTTCTGGGACGACGCCGAGGAGATCGATGCGGCCGTCGCGATCGAAGTCGCGAGCGAACGTCACCCCGTTGGGGTAGACAGGCGCGCTCGTCACCGCGGCCGGATACGGCGGTCGCTGGCGTGCGATCGAAGTGTCGGACGTGACCGCGACGATGGCCAAGAACAGCGCGACTCGGATCGTCGAGCGCATCGGGTTCCCCTCTTCGAACGCGACCGGAACGGATCGAACTACGCCGCGCGCGCTGCAGGGTAACCCGCAGCCGGCCTAACGCGGATCACCCCACCGTCGCCAACCTGCGCGCCGATTCGGCCTGGTAGTGGTCGAGCCACGCGAGTTCCGCCCTCGTCAACTCGGCGCGATCGATCAAGCGTTCGTCGAACGGCACCCACGTCAACGACTCGAGGCCGAAATAGCGCTTGCCGTCCACGACCTTGTTCAGGTCCTTCACGACGTAGAGGTTCTCGATGCGGATGCCGCCGAAGTCGGCGCGGTAGTAGCCCGGCTCGATCGACGTGATCATCCCGGGTGCGAGCGCGATGACCGCGTTGGCGCGACGCTTCGGTTCCGCGATCGCGAACGGACCTTCGTGGACGCACAGGAACGCGCCGACGCCGTGGCCGGTGCCGTGGTCGTAGTTGAGGCCATCGCTCCACATCGGCGCGCGCACGAGCGCGTCGATCGCCGCGCCGCTCGTGCCCTCGGGGAACACGGCCTTCGCGCCGCCGATGTGCGCTTGCAGCACGCGCGTGAACAAACGGCGCTGCTCGGCGGTCGGCGTTCCGACCGCGACCGTGCGCGTGGCGTCGGTGGTGCCGCCGTCGCATTGGATGCCGGAGTCGATCAGGAACAGCTCGCCGTCCCGCAGCGGATGCTCACCGGCCTCGCCGTAGTGGATGATCGCGCCGTTCTTGCCGGTCGCCGAGATCGTGTTGAACGACAAGCCGCGATAGCCGGGAAGATCGGCGTAGTACGCCTCGATGCGATCGCGGAACGACGCCTCGGTCACGTGGTCGCCGGCCGCGACGCGTTCATCGAGCCAACGCAGCGCACGAGCCTTGGCGAAACTCGCGAGCAAGTTCGCGCGCTCCATGCAGCGCAGTTCGTGCTCGTTCTTCACGGCCTTCGCCAATTCGATCGGGATCTGCGAGCGCACGATCGTGTTGCTCGAGGAACGCGTGAGAGCGTTCAGCACCGATTGCGTCGTGGCGTCGGGGTCGAGCAGGACGCGCGCGTTCGCGACGCGTTCGAGGAAAGGCACGAACTCGGCGTACTCGTGCGTGACCAAGCCCGGGATCGACGCGCGGGCTTCGCGCGACAGTCGCTGGTCGGGGCCATGCACGAACACGTGGACCGAGGTCGCGTCGACGTACAGGAACGCCTCGAACACGGGGTTGTACGGCACGTCGTCGAGCGACCGCAGGTTCAGCAACCACGCGATCTGATCGAGCTTCACGACGGTCAGCGCCGTGGCGTCGTGCTTCGCGCATTGGCGGCGCAGCGCGTCGAGCTTCTGCGCGACGCTGGCGCCACTCCATTCGCTCGGGCAGGCGATCAGCGGCGAGGTCGGCGGCCGCTCGCGGTCGTGCCACAGCGCGTCGACGAGATGGCCCGGGATCGGCGCGAGTCGCGCGCCGTGCGGCTGGACGAGCTTCTCGAGCGCCTCGACCGTCCCGATCGCGAGCACCGCAGGATCGAAGCCCAGCACGAACTTCGCGCCGTGCGCCTTCGCGAACTCGCTGATCTTCTGGCCCAGCGTCTTCGCGTCCTTCGTGCCGACGCGCTCCAGCGCGATCGACGTCCCGGCGAGTTGGCGTTCGGCCTGGAGGTGATAGCGGCCATCGGTGAACAGGACGGTTTCGTGCGGATCGATCCCGACGAGCAGATCGCCGGCCGAGCCGCTGAAGCCGCTGAGCCACTCGCGGCGCGCGTTCCAGCGCGGGAGGTACTCGTTGATGTGCTCGTCGGCGCTCGGTACGAGGTAGTGCGAAATCCCGTGCGTGCGCATCGCGCCGCGCAGGCCGGACAGACGTTCGAGGATCGCGTTCATGCGGCGGAGGATACCGCCGCGAAAGGTGGGTCGAGTCTCATGCAGAACGAAGACGTCCTGAAGGCGAGCCTGGCGGCCGTGGCGCGCGATGGGTCCGAATTCTGCGCCGACGTCCTGGCCGACCTCGGACGGCACCACGCGACGAGCGCGACCGCGTTGCCGTTCAAGGACGCCGCGGGCATGTGGGCCGCGCTGCAACGCTTCGCCGGCGCGCCGACCCCGAGTGCTTCGGCCGCAACGCCGAGTCCCGCCGTGGTGGCGTTCGCCGACTCGCTGATGAAAGTGTTCGCGAAGCGGCTCGGGCGCGTCGAGTGGACGCCGGGCATGGCGCTCGCGTGGAACTCGACGCTGCGTGCGTTCGGCGATCGATTGCTCGCCGGCTGAACCTCGGACGAAGGTCGCGAGCCCGATCGCTCAACGCGAGCGCGGAACCGCATGGCGTGCGCGCCATGAGGCGATCGCAGCGACGCAGGCCGTGAGGGTCAGCAGCGCCCAGAACAGCGTGGGTCGGTCGCGGCGCAGGACGGCGATCGGATCTTCGATCTCGCCGCGCTGCAACCCCGGGATCCAGGTCAGCAATCGAGCGCGATCGTCGGGATGCGTACCCGTGGTGCGAACGGCTGCTTCGCCGACGACCACGATGCGCGCGTGACTCGGCGGAGCCGCGCTCGACGTGAGCTCGAATCCGGCCGCGGACTCGCGCGCCGAGGTCGCGGCGGCACGCTCGCCGTCGTACCAACGCCGCGCGATCGCAGCCGCGGTCTCCGGAGAAGTCGTGATCTCGACGCGGATCGACATGCCGTTGCCGTAGTCGACGTCGACGGTCTGGCCGAGAGCCGTGGTCCGCGCGGTCGGGAACAGCGTGGTCGGCGCCGATTCGTAGAGCAAGCGGTGCGGGAACCCGTCGCGCCATGCGAACGTCTCGACCGCGGCGATGCGCGAACGCGCGAACAGCACACCGCCGACGGCGAGTGCGAGCACGGCGAGCAGGACGAGGGCCAGGCGCTGCATCACGAGGGAGTCCCGTGGAGAGTCTTGCGACAGGCCTCGATTTGAGCATGCGAACCGACGATCACGAGCACGTCGCCCGCGGCCAGACGGAGATCGGGGCCGGGGCTCGCGGACGCGACGCCGTCGCGCACGGCGGCGATCACGGACACACCGGTGCGCTGGCGCAGTTCGAGTTCGGCGAGCGTCTTGCCCGCGGCCGGTGAGCTGTCCGGAACGCGCTCGATCTCGACTTGCGTGAGCGCGAGGAGTTCGCGCACCGCGTCGAGCGATCGCGTCGGCGCGGTGCCGGTACGCAGCACGTGGTACCCCTCGCGACGCATGAGTTCGGCTTGGACGACGATGTTGCCGCGCGGGACATGCAGGTGCTGCAACACGCGCGAGAAGATCTCGATCGACGTCTCGAACTCTTCGGGGATGACTTGGTCGGCACCGAGCCGCAGCAGTTCGTCGACTTCACGGATGAAGCGCGTGCGCACGACGACGTGGACGTTCGGCGCGAGGTTGCGCACGAGCGCGACCGCGTGTCGCGTGGCCTGCGGATCCGACATCGCGAACACGACGACCTTGGTCGACCACAGGCCGGCGTGGATCAGCGTCTCGCGACTCGATGCATCGCCGAAGCGGATCGGGATGCCGGCGTCGCGGGCGCGCTTCACGCTGTCGGCGTTGAGGTCGAGGACGGCGTAACGGATCCCGCACGCGGTGAGGACTTGCGCGAGCTGCTGACCGCAATGGCCGAAGCCGATGATGAGCACGTCGTGCTCGCCGCGCTTCTCGTCGCCGCGGCGTTCGGCCAGTTGACCGCGCGCGCCGAGCCGGATGAGTACGCGTGGTGCCGCTTGCAGCAGGAACGGCGTCGCGAACATCGTGAGCACCGTGACGGCGTAGAACAGTTGCTCCTCGGCGTCGGACAGCATCGAGGCGCCTTGCTGCGCGACGATGAACGAGAACTCGCCGACTTGGGCGACGGCGATGCCGACGAGCACGCCGAGGCGCTTGCTCCGGGTCAGGAACAGGATGACCGGCGCCATCACGGCGAACTTCACGATCACGACGGCGATGCCGACGCCGAACACGAGCAGAGGATGCTCCGCGACGAATCCGGGCTGCAGCAACATGCCGACCGAGAGGAAGAACAGCGCGTTGAAGACCTCGCGGAACGGCACGACCTCGGCGATGACTTGGTGGCTGAAGTCGGACTCGGCGATGAACAGACCGGCGACGAACGCGCCGAGCGACAGCGACAATCCGAACGACTCGGTCAGCGCGGCGGAGCCGAGCGCGACGCAGACGACGAACAAGATGAACAGCTCGCGCCCGCCGAACTTCACGACCAGGTGAGCGGCCCACGGAAACGCGTAGCGCGCGAGCAACAGCACGATCGCGATGCCGATGATGCCTTTGACGATGCCGATGCCGAGCGCCATCGGATCGGCGCCGTCGCCGCTGCTGAGCGCGGGCAGCAGCAGCATCATCGGGATGACCGCGAGGTCTTGCAGCAGCAGCACGCCGAGCGCGAGCGTGCCGTGCGGGGATTCGAGCTGGCGGGACTCCTGGTACGCCTTCAGCACGAAGGCCGTGCTCGACATGGTGCCGAGGAAGCCGAGCAGGATCGCGACCGGCGTGGTCACGCCGAACGCCTTCGCGATGGCGAAGATGACGAGGGTCGTCAGCGCCAGTTGGAAGCCGGCGCCGAACACGATCGCGCGCTTCTGCGCGGAGAAGCGCGCCGGTGAGAACTCGAGGCCGAGCGTGAACAACAGCAGGACGACGCCGACTTCGGACAGTCGTTCGACGGCTTCGGTCTCGCGCACGAGACCGAACGCGTGCGGACCGGCGAGGATGCCGACGAGCAAGTAGCCCGCGAGCGACGGCAATCGCAGCGCACGGAACGCGAGGATGGCCGGGATCGACACGGCCATCAGGACGACGATGTCACGCAACAGCGGAAGGTTCATCGGGGCGGAGACCATAGAACACCGAGGCTCGGGCCGCTTGGCCGGATGCGCTGGCATCCAGGCAGGCGGGGGGAACTTCGTTCCCCCCGCCCCCCCTCGGTCGACCGCCCGCGGTCGAACGACCAAAGGGGGGCTTCCCAAACGAGCAAAGCCCCCCCTTTGGAACCCCCGTGCCCTTGAGTCGCGCGCGAGACTTCACGCGAAGGGACGTCGAGAACGGGCTCTGGAGGCGGCCATTCAAAGCCGCAGGGGTGGCTTCTCGACGGCGTGATTCGCGACCCTTGTGGATCTCGCCCCAGGTGACGTACTGACGAGACGCGTAGAGCGGATCGCCACGGCTGCGGCGGGCTGCTGAATGGCCGCTCCGAGAGCCCGTTCTCGACGTCCCTTGGCGACGGAGTGGTTTCCTATGACGCGCGAGCTTGAACCCGAGGGAGAACTTCGGGTCGCGCTTCGCGCTCCGCAGTGGCGATTGAAGGAGTGGGGACAGAGCAGATGAGGGGACTGTCCCCACCCGAGCTCGACGGCCATGACGGGGACGGAGGCGCGTCTGTCCCCGCTCTGTCCCCGATGTGTCCGCCGGCGGCACCCTTGTCCGGCTGCCACGCATTCACCAGGCGCGAGCTCCGCTCGCAGTACGAAAAGCGAAGCGCCCCCGTTCAATCCCGTTCAATCCCGCGCAGTCCCGCGCAATCCCGTTCGGTCCCGTCCAGTCCCATTCCCCCCACGCACCCCTCACTTCACGTCGTCGAGCGTCTCCCGATACTCCTGCCGATACTCCTCCGACTTGCGCCGCAGCTCGCGCTTGAACTCCGAGTTCACGCCGGAAACCTCTCCCGGGCGGACGATGCGCGGAGTCATGAAGACGAGCAGTTCGACGTTCTCGCGTGAGGTGGTCTCGCCGCGGAACAGCTTGCCGAGGAGGGGAATGTCCATCAGGACCGGCACGCCGGATTCGTCCTTGCGCACGCGCTCCTTCAACAGGCCGCCGATGACGATGGTCTCGCGGTCGTTGACGACGAAGCGCGTGTCGACGAGACGCGTGTCGGTGACCGGAACGCCGGCGAAGAAGTCGACGACCTCGCTGACCTCCTGCATGACCTTGAGGATCACGGTCTTGTTCTCGGCCAGCACCGGCGTGACGTGGAGGCGGATGCCGACTTCTTCGAACTCGACCTGTTGGACGCTCGACGTGGAAACTCCGGTGGTGTCGCCCGTCGTGGTGTTGGTCGATTCGATGTACGGGATGCGTTCGAGGATCTCGATCTTCGCGAGCTCTTGATTGATCGCGAGGACCCGTGGGCTGGCGATGACGTGGAGTCGGCCGTACTCCTGGATCGCGCGCAGGACCGCAGTGATCTGGCTGGTGTCGCCGACCGTGCGGACCGAGAAGTTGTCGGACTCTTGCAGGAAGTCCGAGAGCAGGCGCGACGTGGTGGCTGCGACCGAGCTGTCGCCGAAGGTCATGTTCGCGCCGAGTTCGAAGTTCTCGTCGAGAGCGACCTCGACGATGCGGGCTTCGATCAAGACCTCGCGCGGTTCGCGGTCGAGGCGATCGAAGAACTCGACGACGCGAGCCATCAGCTCCGGAGTGGCGCTCACGTACAGCAGGTTCTGTTGCGGGTTGATGGTGACCGTGCCGTCCTGCTCGCCCAGGATCGCGCGGACCTGGACTTCGAGGCCGGTGATGTCCATCGAGCCGGCGCGGAACGCGCGCGTTTCGACGGTCGGAGGTGGTGACGACTCGACCTGCCAGATGCCGTCATGCAACGTCACGTCGAGGTGTGCACGCTCGAGCACGACGCTCAGCGCTTGATCGAGCGTGACCTTCGGCAGCGAGGCCGTGACCGTCGCGTCGACGCTCTCGGGCACGACGAAGTTCAGGCCCGCGCGGTCGGCGATCATGCGCAACGCGTCGGTCGCAGCGGTGTCGCGGAACTCGAATGCGTAGTACGTCGTGTCACCGATCGATGGCCGTGGCGGCCTCGTGACGAGCGGAGGCATGACGTCGAGGAGCGGTTGCGGCGGGTGATCGACCGGATCGTCGGCGACGAACGGCTCGCGCACGTCCAGCGGCATGTCGGAACGCGGCGGCTGCGTGGCCTCGCAGGCGGACAGCGCCGCGACGAGGCTCGCGGCCACGGAACGAAGCACGCTTCGATGGGGGAATGAATGGCTCATGAACTCATGTCCTCGCTCTCGACGGAGCTCGTGGGAAGGGACTCGTCGGACGCTCGCTTGGTCCGCGGATCGACGAGCGCGACGTCGACGACACGGTCACCGACGCTGAACGAAACGCCGTCGCGCGCAACGCGCTTCAATGTGGCGCGACCGCCGAGGATCGGATCACCCACGCGCAGGATGTCGCCGCGCACGAGGCACGAGCCACCATCCGCGGCGACCAGGACCGCGTTGATCTCGAGCGCTTGGAGCGCCGCAACCACGGTTTCGGCGGGATCGGGCGGCGGTGTCGCCGCCTCCGACTCGCGTTCGGACTGGGCCTGCTTGGCGGCGCTCTCGCGTTCCGCGCGTGCGGCCTCGGCTCGTTCGGCCTCGAGGGAATCGAGCGACTTGCCGGCCTGCTGCTCCGCGGGGAACAGGAACGGATCGCGTTCGCGCGAACGCACCGGCGTGTGCTTCGTCTTCGCGAGGTCGACGAACAGCGCGGAACGATCGCGCACGAGCGAGGACAGAGGGCCTTCTGCGTGCGGGGGCGCGTCCGAGGTCGTCGACGTGGGCTCGGCCGACGGATCGGCTTCGGTCGACTGCGGGACGTCCTGCGCCGCGGCCAAGGTCAACAACGACGCGAGGATCGCAATGGGCTTCATCAGTGATCCTCCTGATCGGAGTCGACCGCTTCCGTCGTGTCGCCGGCGATCTTGCTCTCTTCGACTGGCTCGACCGGCTCGACCGGCGAGTGGACGAGCGCGAGGCGCAGCGAGAAGCTGACCCGACCGAACTCGCCGTCGTCCTCTTCGGCGGTCTCGCGCTCGAACGCCGCTTGCCGCACGATCACCAAGGGCCGCGGATTGGCCAGCGTATGCAGGAACCGAACGATGCGATCGAAGTCGGACTTGCCCGACATGACGACCGTCGTCGTCTGCAGCGGTGCTTCCTCGCCTTCGCCGAGTTCCTCGAGCGAGAACGGCTCGAGCGTCGAGATCTCGACGGAAACGTCGTCGATGCCCGCGCGCTTCGCGCCGTCGATGAGGGTCGAACGCAGTTCACTTCGGCTTGGGGGTGCAGGTACGTACGTGGCGAGTTCCGCCCGGGCTTGATCGAGCACGCGCACGCCATCGCGTTCGTACGCACGCAGGTCGGCGACCAGTTGGAGGGTCGATTCGTACGTCTGGAGCTCGGCGAGGAGCTGCGCGCGCGCACGACGCTGGCCGTCGAGCTTCGGAACGACGACACCGCTCGAGCCGACGAGCAACACCAACGCAACGATCGACAGCCGCGCGCCGAGCACGCGCCGCCTCGCGAGGGCACGTTCAAGGGGATTCATCGAGTTCCTCACCTTCCCTCGGCCATTCGGCTTCGAAGACGAACTCGAAAGCCTCGTTGTGCTCGATCGCCAACGGGCTCAGTTCGATCAGACGACAGCGCGCACCGAGACGCTGCGTCATGTGCGCCATCAGCGCGTGCACGCACTCGTCGGCCTCGAAATCGCCCGCGGCGACGCGTCCGTGCACTTCGACGACGGCGCTCTCGCCTTGGAAGTCGCGGCTCCGCACGGCGGTGATCGCGGCGATGTCGGGAACCGCAGCCGAAAGCTCGGCCAACGTCGCCGCGAGGTCGAGTCGCTCGCCGACGAGTTGCTGCACCACGTCGCGACGGACGATGTGCTGCTGCACTGCCGCGACCGCGGTGGCGTGCCGCGCGAGATCGTCCTCGAGTTGGAACCGATCCTCGGCGATGCGAGCGATCTCGGCCTCGGTGTGACGCGTTTCGTTGCCGCAGCGTTGCGCGGTGATGCCGGCGACGCCGAGTGTCGCGAGCACGAGCGCGGCGGCGGCGAGGCCTCGCAGTCGACCGGCATGCCGATGGCCCAGTTCCGCGGGCAGGAGTTCCAGTCGCGTCGGGCCACGCCGTGTCGCCAACGACAACATCGCGTGGGCTTCCAGCGTCCGATCCGCGCCGTCGCAGGCATCGACCACGACCGGCATGCCGAGCGTTCGTTCGAGAGAACCGCGCACGCCGTCGACGTCCGACGGGACGTGACCGACCAGATGCACGGCACGCACGTCTTGGCCCCGCGTCTTCTCGCGGAAGAACATGCACGATCGGCGGATCTCCTCGGTGAGGACCGTCGCGAGGTGCTCCGGATCCTCGGGCACCGCGACGCCGAGCACGCGCAACTGAACGACGCGCCGACCGACGTGGACGCCGACGGCGAACCCGAACCGGCGTGCGAGCACGATGACCTCGGGCTCGGCATCGTCCCCGCTGCGCTTCGCGAATTCGTCGATCGCGTGCAACAGGGCCACGAGCGGTGCGGCAGCGACCGAGATCACGGCGATCCGATGCCGCGCGAGTTCACGGACCAACGCGAGCACGGCGGCCTCGTGGACTCCGGAGACCAGGCGAAGAATGGTCCGCGAGTCGCCCTTGGGCGCGGGACCTTCGTCGATGTAGGCCATGAGCAGGTCGTTCGCGGACAGATGGGTCTGCCGCACGACTTCGCGCTGGATCAACCCGAGGAGGTCGAGTCCGCGCAGCGGCGGAGTCTCGAGGACGAGTTGCTCGGTCCATGCGACCGGCAGGCCGATGGCGACGCGCGTGACCCGGTGTTCGGTGAGGAATGGAGCGAGTCGCTGGGCCAACGCGTGGGCCGCATCGGAGTTGCGGCCATCTCCGCAGTCGCCGGTCTCGAGCGCGGCGAGCGGGCGCAACGATCGGCCGCGTCGATCGGCGACGAACAAGTCGGCGCGACCGCTTTCGAGCAGGAGGACTGCGGTTCCGTTGGATCCAGCAGCCGGTGGCACGGCGGACATGGCATCTCCGGAGTAGGGACTCCGGAACTGTTCGGATCCACGACGCTGCGAACTTGACTCGTCCTTGCGGTTTTCTCGGTGGGGCCGCGCTCGGACCGGTCCGCGTTCAGATCGACATCTTGGTCGACTTCACGGCGACCAGCGGGGTCTTGCCGGGTGGATTCGCGACGAAGCGCGAACCGAATCCGTCGTTCTGCAACTTGGTGTCGTTGGGCAGATAGCCGGCCCCGACGAGGATCGTGAACGCGGCGCGGACGTTCGCGGGGAGTGCGGGCTGACCCGACGTCCGGTTCTGGTTGTAGGCCGTGATGGCGGCGTTCCAGATCGCGATGCGGGCGAGGGTGACCTCACGCCGGATCGGGATCACGTTGACCATCACGTCGAGATCGTCTCCCCCTCCGTTCGCCATGTTCGGACCGTAGCTCCGAATGCGGAGCGAGGACGAGTTCATGCGCGTGAGCACCAGCGTCGTGCCGTACGCGTCCTCCGAGAACTTGGCCGTACCCTGCGCCGATGCCGCGAAGCCGTCGACGATGTAGGGACCGGCCCAACCGGTGACGTTGGTGTTGGTCGTGAGCGCCGACAGCGTGGTCGGAAGGACCATCGTGTCCTGGAAGTAGGCATACGCCGCGTCTGCAACTTGCTGCATGCGCGTCGCGGTGGCTTCGTTGCGTTCCTGCTTCACGATCGACGTGGCGACCGGAGCCACCATGCCCGCGAGCAACGCCAGGATCGCGACCACGACGACGATCTCGAGCAGGGAGAAGCCGCGTGAGTGCAGTCGTCGTTTCATCGTTTGATCGCTCCGAACAACCGGAACAGAGGCAACAGCGTCGCGAACACGACGAAACCCACCGTGAAGCCCGCCACCAGCAAGACGCCGGGCTCGAGGATCGCGACCAAGCGCTTCGTGCTCGCCTTCACTTCGCGGTCGTAGAGGGCAGCGACGTGCGCGAGCGCCTCGTCGAGCGATCCGGAACGCTCGCCGACGCGCACCATGCGGGGGACGAGAGGTTCGATCTCGCGCGACGTGGCCAGAGCATCGGACAGCGGCATGCCATCGGACACGTGCGACATGACCGCATCGAGGTCTTGCGAGATCGCCGCATCGCCGCACGAATCGCGCGCGAGTTCCAGCGCCGTCATGACCGGTGCTCCGGCGCGATGGAGCGTGCGGAACTGCGACACGAAGCGGGCCGATGCGAGCTTGCGCCGCAGGACACCGACCAACGGCAGCCTCATCAGTGCCGAGTCGATGACCCTGCCGCCGGCGGGAGTGCGTCGCACGAGCACGAACGTCGCGAGGAGCGCGACCAGAGCCAAGAGCATCGTGCCGCCGTGGTTTTGGACCAACGACGCGACGGCCAGCAGGATCTGCGTCGGTCGAGGCAGCTCGACGCGCGCGCCGTCGAACACGGCCATCAGCTTCGGCAGCACGAACGTGATCATGAACGTGATGAGGCCGGTCACCGCGACGGCGAGCACGCACGGATACGTGAACGCGGCGCGGATCTGGCTCTTCACCTGCTGGTCCCATTCCATTTGCGCGAGCAGGCGCTCGAGGACGGCGTCGAGTGCGCCGGCACTCTCGCCGGCTTTCACCGACGAGACGTAGGACTTCGGGAACACGTTCGGGAAGCGGCCGATCGCGTCGGACAACGACGTGCCGTTCTCGACCTCGCTGCGCAGTCGGCCGGTGATCGCGCGCATGCGCGGGTCGATCATCCCGTGTTCGATCTCGAGCAGGGTCTCCGCCAGCGGCACGCCCGCGGCGTAGAGCAACTGCATTCGATCGGTGAAGTCGATCAGAGCGTGTCGCGGGACCGACCACGACGTGCGCGTCGACTTCGCGGCATCGCTGATCTTGACGATGCGAGCCAGCGTGAGGCCCTGGCGCTCGAACTCACGCGTGAGTTCGGACTCGTTGGGCGCGTCCTGCGCGACCGTGACCAGGCGGCCGTCACCGCGCATCGCTCGTGCTTTGTAGATCGGCATGGTCGTTCCCCGTCAGTCGATCACGCGCGTCACACGCAGCACTTCGGCAGAGGTGGTGACGCCGGCTCGGACCTTCTCGCGACCGTCGAACGTCATCGCTTCGAAGCCACGCTTCGTGGCGACCGCGCGCATGGAGACGTCGTCGCCTTGCGCCAGCAGCACGCGCTTGAACTCCGTGTCGGGCTCGAACAACTCGTAGATGCCGAGTCGGCCGCGATGGCCCGAGTTCGAACACTGCGCACAACCCTGTCCGCGCACGACACGCGGCGGCGGTGCTCCATCGAAGAGCAGCCGATCGTCCTCACCAGGTTCCACTTCGACCGCGCATGCGCGACAGACGCGACGCACGAGCCGTTGCGCGAGGACGCCGGCGAGCGAAGCCGAGAGCAGGAACGGTTCGATCCCCATCTCGATGAGGCGCGGCGCGGCGCCGAGCGCGTCGTTCGTGTGCAGCGTCGCCAACACGAGGTGACCGGTCAGCGACGCGCGCAACGCGATGTCGGCCGTCTCGCGATCGCGGATTTCGCCGACGAGCAGGACGTCGGGGTCCTGACGCAACAGAGAACGCAGGCCTTCCGCGAAGCCGAATCCGATCGACGTGTCGACTTGCGACTGGCGTACCAGCGGGATCTCGGCTTCGATCGGGTCTTCGATGGTCGCGACTTTGCGCGCCAGCGCGTCGATCGACGCCAACAGGCTGTAGAGCGTGGTGGTCTTGCCGGATCCGGTCGGGCCGGTGACGAGCAAGAGCCCGTACGGCAACTCGCCGATCGCCTTCAACCGCGTGAGCATCGGCGTCGGTAGGCCGAGCTGATCGATGCGCGTGGCAGCCGACGAGCGATCGAGGATGCGCAGCACCGTGTTCTCGCCGTGGCGCGCCGGGATCGTCGACACGCGCAGGTCGATCGCGCGGCCCGCGATCTCGGTGCGGAACCGACCGTCCTGCGGGCGCCGATGTTCGGCGATGTCGAGTTGGGCGAGCACCTTCACGCGCGCGACGACGGCGGCGCCGGACTCGACGGGCAGCATCTCGACCGAACGCAGCATGCCGTCGACGCGGAAGCGCAAGCGGACCAGCCGCTCTTCGGGCTCGATGTGGACGTCGGTCGACCCTTCGCGCAGTGCGCGGGCGAGGATCGCGTCGAGTTGAGCGGCCGCGCCTTCCTGGCCGACGCTGGTCAGCGACTTCCCCCCGGCTTGCACGGGCGCGAGTCGCAGCAGCGCGCGGATCTCGGTCTCGGTCGCGGCCAGCACCTTCAGCGGCTTCTTCAGTTGGCGCTGGATCGTGTCGAGGACGGTCACGTCCGACGGTCGCGCCATTGCCAGCACGACCATGCCCTTTTCCTCGCGCAGAGGAACGGCCGCGACTTGCGTCAGGAAGTCGATGTCCATCGCGAAGTTCGCGAGCGGTTCGACGACCTGATCCTGCAGTCGGACGAACGGCACGCCGAGGTCTTCGGCGAGCATCTGCGCGAGGTCTTCCTCCCGCACGAAGGCGAGCCGCAGCAGCACTTGACCGACGTTCTCGCCGGTGCGCTTCTGCTCCTCGAGTGCGAGGACGAGCTGAGCCGCGGTGATGCGGCCCAGTTCGACCAAGCGGTCGCCGAGGCGCTTGCGCGACTTGTCGCCGACGAGCGGAGGGTTCGAGGGCGGCGACGAAGAGTGGTTGGACTCGGGCACGATCGAGTCTCCGGCAAGAGGCGTGGGCGAGACGAGTCGAAGCAGGGCGGCGCAGCGCGGTCTAGTGCGCGGTGCGCTTCGGTCCGGGCTCCGACGTCGTCGAAGTTCACCGGCACCGGAAGCGGAGACCTTCTTCGCCTCTCAGTCGATGAACAGACCGATGTCGTCACCGCCGAGCGTGGTCGACTTCGCGCTGGTCTCGAGCGTGCGATTCGGTCCGGCCGAGATGACCCACACGCGCTCCTTGCCGTTGAAGAAGCCGTTCACGTTGACGAGGTACGCCGAGCCCCACGGGTCCGATGGCGTCTCGCCGAGGTACGGCCCGCGCCAATTGCGCACCGAGAACGTGTCGTTGGTCAGGAAGTCGTCCATCCCTCCCACGGCACCGTCGGCGAAGTCGTTCTGCGTGGGCAAGTCGCCCTTGCTCGCGAGGAAGTGGAATTCCTTTTGGCCGTTCTTCCCGGTCGGGGCGAACCCGGTGTCCTTCATGTACTGCGTCAGGGCCGTGGCCAGACGATTGACCGTCGCCTGCGCCGACGACTTCTTGGCGTCGTCGAGCTCGTTGGTGACGATCGGCACGAGCACACCGGCGAGCGCGACGATGATCGCGATGACGACGATCATCTCGATGAGCGTGAAGCCACGGGCGGAACGGTTCATGGAAGGCGGTCTCCTGCGAAGCCTAGGCGGGGCACGACTCGGTGCCCGCGTTCGCAGGGTTATTCGCCGCGGTACGGGATGGACTTGAGCGGGATTCGCGATTGGACGGAGTCCGTGCGTGAAGTCGCGATTCCCATGGCGTCATGACGACAAGAGACGACGGATCCGAGTGACTTGGCGTCGGTCGCGCCGGCATGAGAGCGAAGCGGGGGTCGGACCCGATGCGTCCGACCCCCGCTTCGTTCCAATTCCGTCAATCTTCGCCGGCGCCACCACCGTCGTCGGCCGATGGCGCCATCTCGTCCTGCCCCTCGCCACCGGATTCCGCATCGGGTGAGGGCGCCGCCTTCGGCGGCGGTTTGACCTGGTCCTTGAGTTCCGGCGGCAGCGGCTTGGTGCCGCGGCACTTCGGGTACCGCGAGCAGCCGAGGAACGGTCCGCGCTTGCTGAAGCGCACGACCATCTTCGGCGCCTGGCACTTCTCGCAGGCGACCTCGACCATCATCGGCCGGATCGGCTTGCCCTCGGCGTCGACCGAGCAGGTGTTCTTGCACTTCGGCCAGCCCGAACAGCTCATGAAGCGTCCGCGCTTGCCGTTGCGGATCACCATCGGCTTGCCGCACTTCTCGCAGACCTCGTCGGTCGGTTCCGGCGGCGCGGTCTGCGCGGCGGGCGTGCCGTCGGCCGCGGTGCGCTCGATGTACTTGCATTCGGGGTAACCCGAGCAGCCCTTGAAGCGCCCGAAGCGATTCATGCGCAGCAGCATCGGCTTGCCGCATTGCGGGCACTTCTCGCCCTCGACCTCGACGGCCTTCAGGTTCTTCATGTCGACCTTGGCCTTGCCGAGGTCGGATTCGAGCGTCGCGTAGAACGAACGCATCAAGCCGAGCGACTTACCGCCCGAGTCTTTCTCGGGCGCGGCTTCGATCTCGTCGAGCTTCGATTCGAGTCCTGCCGTGAACTCGAGATCGACGATCTCGGGGAAGTGCTTCACCAGCGAGTCGTTGACGACCTCGCCGAGTTCGGTGGCGTAGAACTTGCGCTCCGCGAGCTTCACGTAGCCGCGGTCCTGGATCGTCGAAATGATGTTGGCGTAGGTCGACGGCCGACCGATGCCGTTCTTCTCGAGCGTCTTGACCAGCGTCGCTTCCGAATAGCGCTGCGGCGGCTGCGTGAAGTGCTGCGACTTCGCGAGGTCGACGAGGTCGAGCGCGTCGTTCGCCGCGAGCGGCGGCAGCACCTGTTCGTCCTCGCTCTTCTCGAAGCCGGTCAGTCGCAGGAAGCCGTCGAACACGAGCGTGCGGCCGCGGGCGCTGAACGTGTACGCGCCGGCAGCGATCGACACCGAGGTCTGATCGAACTCGGCATTCGCCATCTGACAGGCGACGACGCGCTCCCAGATCAGCGTGTAGAGCCGGATCTGGTCCTTGTTCAGGTACTGCGCGACCGCGTCCGGCGTGCGCATGATGTCGGTCGGTCGGATCGCTTCGTGCGCTTCCTGCGCGCCCTTGCGTGCGGCGAACAGGTTGGCCTTCTCGGGCAGGTACTTCTTGCCGTAGGTCTGCTCGATGAACTGCCGCGTCGCGCCGATCGCGTCGTTCGACAGCCGGTACGAGTCGGTACGCATGTAGGTGATGAGACCGACGCTGCCCTCGGGGCCGAGCTCCACGCCTTCGTAGAGCTGTTGCGCGATCATCATCGTCTTCTTGGCCGAGAAGCGCAGGCGCACCGACGCCTGCTGCTGCAGCAGCGACGTCGACAACGGCGGAGCGGACTTCACCGACTTGCGCTTCTGCTCGACGGACGTGACGGACCACGCGGCCTTCTGGATCGCGTCGAACGCGGCCTGCGCGTCCTTCTCGTTGTCGATCTCGAGCGCCTTGTCGTCCTTGCGCTTCAGCTCGGCCGTGAACACGGCGATCTTCGCCGGGTTCTTCTGCAGGTTCTGGCCGCCGCCCCGCTTCGTGAGCTGGGCGAGGATCTTCCAGTACTCCTGTGGCTTGAACGCACGGACCTCGCGTTCGCGTTCGACGATCAAGCGCACCGCTGCCGACTGCACTCGACCGGCGGACAGACCGCGCGCGATCTTGTCCCACAGCAACGGCGACAGCTTGTAGCCGACCAGCCGATCGAGGATGCGGCGGGTCTGTTGCGCGTCGACGAGGCTCATGCGCACGCGGCCCGGCTTCTCGATCGCCTCTTGGACCGCGCGCTTCGTGATTTCGTTGAACGTGACGCGGAAGGTCGTGTCGTCCTCGAGCGCGAGCGCTTCCTTCAAGTGCCACGCGATCGCCTCGCCCTCGCGGTCGGGGTCGGGTGCGAGGTAGACGGCCGAACTGGACTTGGCCAGCTTCTTCAGGTCCTTGATCACGTCGCCGCGCGTACGGATGACGAGGTAATCGGGCTGGAAGTCGTGCTCGACGTCGATGCCGAGCTTGCCCTTCGGCAGGTCACGGACGTGACCCATCGAGGCCTTCACGACGTATTCGTTGCCGAGGTACTTGTTGATCGTCTTGGCCTTGGCCGGCGACTCGACGATCACGAGTTTCTTCGCACTCACGCGACTCTCCGCTCCGACTCACGGACCATCGCGGCCGTTCGTCTCGGTGACTTCGTGGCAGAGTCCGCGGTCGGCGTCAAGAGCGAGCTTGCTCCGGACACCGTCTCACGGGCTCTCGTCGACCTCGTTCTCGTCCTCGTCCGCGGGCGTGATGTAGCCGTCCTCGTCGTCCTCGAACGACGGCGGCGAACCCGGGTCCGGCCAGCGCACGCGCAGCTTCTGGAAGTCGTCACCCACCGGATCCCACGTGGTCAGTCCGGCGACGAAATCGAGGAACTGCAGCGGCGAGATCGCGATGCGCACGCCGACGACCCCGGCGAACACGCCGATCTCGGCGTTCAGCACGTTGACGAACGCCCACTTCGGCCACTCCCACGGCGACCGGATGTAGTACGGCGGCAGCTCCGGGAACAGGAACTCGCCGTCGCGCGACATCCCCGGGGCCACAAGGAACGACGACGCACGCTTGCGCTTCAGCTCGCCCCACCAGATCGGATCGCCGCCTGACCAGCGTTCGCAGCGGCCCAGATAGTCCTGGTAGCGGTAGTAGCGCAAGACCGGGATCCCGCGTTCCTTCTCCCACCACAGCGGGCCGAAGCGCTGCTCGTCCATGCCCGCGCGCCACGCTTCGTTCCAGCCCGCGCCGAGTCCGAGGTACGGCGTGAGGCGGGCCTCGATCGACGCTCCGTAACCCGCAGCGACGCTGATCGGAATCGCGTCGTAGAGATCGAGCGCACGATCCTGGGTGTACTGACACCCCATCGTCGCGATCAGCAGCAGCACACTCGACACGCGCTTCATGCACGACACTCCTCGCCAGGCGATCGGTACGGGACGAGACGGCGAAAACCGTCGGCGTTACCGATCGAGCGCCTTGACCGAATCCACGATCTGCAGCAACCGCAACCGGATCTCGCGACCCTGCTCCTGCGCCTTCGTCAGGCGCTCGATCTCGGCACGATAGAACACGAGGTACGGCTCGTACGCCTTCTTGATGCGGTCGGCCATCGCCGCGAGTTCGCGCTCGAACGTGCGCGAGAGCTGCGCGCGGAACTCCCGCACGAGGTCGTCGACGCGCAGCGAGAACCGCTGCATCAAGGCGCGCTTCTTCTTCGGCAGGATCACGAAGCCGGTCGTGAACAACACGCCCGCCGCGAGCACGCCGGTGACGTCGAGCGCGATGCCCGACAACAACGCGACCAACAGCGCGCCGAGGCCGACCGCTCCGACGTGCACGCCGACCTGTTGCAAGATCCCGCGGTACGCGGACTCGGCCACGCGCTTGCACTCGCCCTCGACGTCGAACCGCGCGATCTCCTGCGCGAACGCGTCACGCATGTCGGCGACGAGACGCTCGCGGTTGTAGTCGAACGTGTTCTGCGTGGGATCGGGCGCGACGACGCGACCCTTGTACTTGCCGGTCACGAGATGCTCGGTGACGAAGCGCAGTGCGCGCTCGAACAGCGCGATCTGCTCCTTCATCAGGAAGTCGGTCGCGTCGTGGATGGTGTCGCCGATGCGATCCTTCAAGTCGGCGACGACCTTCGCCTCGAACAGCGCGCGGAACTTGGCGTCGTCGCGCAACAGGCCGAAGTTCGACAGCTTGAGCTGGTCCTCGAAGAACGCGTGGCCGCGGCGTTCGAACTCGCGCAGCAGGTCGTAGATGCGCACCACGTGCGAATCGACGCGCTGGCGCAGTTCCACGGCCTTCTGCGCGACTTGCGCGTCGAGGTCGTTCAACGCTTGGAAGTCGCGATCGAGGTGTTCACGTCGCTCGCGCATCATCGCGTCGAGATCGACGAGCAGAGCGAGGCCGGACTCGACCGGGCTCGACAGCTTGAGCTTCACGCGCTCGCGCTCGGCGAGGTTCGAGAGCAAGTAGTCCTTCAGCGCCGGCAGGCCGCTTTCGGCCAGCGCGCTCGCGTCGTTCGCGACCACGGCCTTGGCCGCCTGTCGCGCCGACAGCGCGAACACGCGCGGCTCGAAGTCGTAGAAGCGCCGGCAGTTCTCCTTGATGTAGTCGATGACCGGTTGCAGTTCCTCGGGCTCGCGCGCGTCGATCTTCGTCAACACGAAGATCACCCGCCGGCGCCATTTGTCGTTCAGCAGGTTCAGGAACTGGTGCTCGGACTCCGAGAACGGCCGGTCGATCGACGTCACGAACAACGTGAGGTCGGCCTTCGGGATGAATGACTCGGTGATCGCCTGGTGCTGTCGCACGATCGAGTTCGTGCCCGGCGTGTCGACCAACTGGAACAGCCGCAACATCTCGTTCGGGAATGCGCGCTCGACCACGAACTCGGCCCGCAGCGTCTCGCTGCGCGTGTCGCCGTGGCGCAGCACGTAGATGCGATCGGTGAGCGGCAGAGGGCCCTCTTCCTGGACCTTCGTACCGAGCAGCGCGTTGATCAACGACGACTTGCCCGTCTTCACTTCGCCGACCACGACGAGCAGGAAGAACTCGTCGAGATGCTCGCGCACGAGGCGCGCGGCGACCGCGGCGTTGCCGTCGTGCTCCAACAATTCGGCGAGCACGATCAACGCGTCGAGCGCGCGCCGTGAATCGTCGAGCAGCGCGGCCGCGCGTTCCCCGAGCAGGTCGGACAGGGATGGATCGGTCATGGTCGTCGGACGCTCCGAGCGCGACGCACGCAGGCCGCGCGCGACCCTTCTATCGCACCGGAGGTTCGATCCGCGCCGGCCTTCTTCACGGGACGGTCAGCTCCTCGATCACGCGTTCGATGCCGCGCGCGCACACGGCGCAGAACTCGTTGCGGTTGCGGCTGAACATCACGCAGTCGAGTTCGGGGCGGTAGAGCCCACGCGCCTGGTACATCGCGCCCTCGTACGCGCCGATCGCGTGCTGCGCACGCTGCGCGTCGAGGAGTTGCTTGGTCGCGGTCTTCTCTTCGGCGAACAACGCCTCGAGTTCTTCGTCCTTCGCGCCGCCTGCGACCAGTTGAGCGCGCCGATCCTGGAAGGTCTTCGACAGCTTCGTGAACGCATCCTGGTCCCACGGCGTCGGCAGCGGCGTCCCGCTGGCGACGAGGTCACGCCACTTCAGCTTCGCGGGGTCGAGCAGCGCGGTGACGTTCGCTTCCCACGGTTCGACCTGGGGCGGCGTGAACTCGGTGTATGCCACCGGAGAGGTGAAGTACTCGTCGGCCAGTGCGGCGAACGAGTGGCCGAACTCGTGGACGAACAAATACTCGCTGACCTCGGACCGCGCGGCGACGGTCGCATAGAGACGGAAGATGCCGCCGCCACCGTATTTACGGTCGTTCAGCAGGATCACGACGGCGTCGTACGGAGCAGCCGCCGCGACGTCGCGCCAACGCCGATCGTCCTGGCACAGGACGTAACGATCGGAATCGAACGTGTTGAACGCGGCGCCGAGAGCGCTCAGGCGCCATTCGCCCTGCCGAGGCTTCGAGACTCCCGAACGCGGCGACGGCGGCGCGATGGCGCGCACGTTGAACTTGGCCGCGTGCGACTTGTACGGCTCGGTCGACAGCAGTGCGCGCGCGAGGCGCTCCGCGTCGGCGCGGAACGCGCCCTTCTCGGCCGCGGTGTAGCCGTCGCCGAGCAACAGCAAGTCGATGTGCGTGCTCGGATCACCGTGTTCGGCGATGACCAGCACGTCCTGATTCACGGGCTTCTGGCGTTCGACCACGAGCGCCTTCGGGTCGATCGGCGCGCGGAACCACTCGACGAACTCCTGTTTGGCGTTGCGCTTCTCCAGCACCAGCACGATCGGGGCCTTCGGTTCGGGGATGCGGACGGCTTCCGAGAACGTGCGTCGCCCGGGTTGCTTGGCCTCGTCGGTGGTCATCCATTCGCCGAACAGCGAACAGAAACCCTGCGAGAACAAGACCGCGTCGCTCGCCGCGTCGCGCACGACGACGCGATAGAGGCCGAGCCCCGTGCCGTCGATCAGCCGCGCCTTGTTGCCCGGCCAAAGTCCTTCGGTGCGGATGCGGTCGATGGACGCGAACTCCTCCCCCTCGCGGCCCGTGTGGAACAAGTCGATGCGCAGCACGCGGTCTTCGAAGTGCGTCGAGAAACCACCCGCTGCCGCAGTGACGGTCGCCGCCGGGGCTGGATCTTGGGGAATGGGTTGGAGCAGACAGGCCAGGACCAGGGTGGTCAGGACGGACATCGCGTACCTCGAATCGGGTCGACCTCGACGAATCGTCGTAGGTGGCGGGCTGCGGGTCGGGCCCGGCACATTAAAGGACGGCCCTGCCGATCGTTGCGCCCGTCGGACGCTGCGCTGGTTCGGCCCGCCGTTCGCAGGGGAGGTCCGCCGAGGTGGCCCTGTCGCTCGGGCCGGACTCGGACGCGCATCGCCGGAACCGGTCCGTTCGTACGTCTGCACGGCATGCGGTCGTGCGCTCGGCGGCCCCGAACGGGTCGCCGATAAGATCAGCCGCGGCTCCGGCGATGTCGCGCGGGCGGTCGTCACCGGACGACCGCGAACGACGAGCGGCGGCGGACGAGTGATTCCGAGGTTGCGAGGAGGCGAGCCATGAATCGCGTGACCGGATTGCTGTTCTCGATCGCGCTCGGCGTGTTGTTCGGCTCGTTCGTGCTGCCGATGCTCGGCGACTGGGCGCAACCCGCGGCCGCCAGTCCGCGTCCCGTGGCCGCTGCCGATGGGTTCGACGCCGACGAGCAGCGCAACATCACGGTCTTCCGCGAGACCGCGCCGTCGGTCGTCTACATCGTCACGAAGCAGACGGTGTCCGGGTACTTCACCACGCAAGAGGCCGCCGGCGAGGGCTCCGGCTTCCTGTGGGACGAGGCCGGCCACATCGTCACGAACTTCCACGTGATCAATGGCGCGAACTCGCTGGTCGTGACGCTGCACGATCGCAGCCAGTACGACGCGCGCGTCATCGGCGGCTCGCCGGAGAACGACATCGCGGTGCTGAAGATCGACGCGCCGGCCTCGAAGTTGCGCGCGATCAAGATCGGCACGAGCTCCGATCTCCAAGTCGGTCAGAAGGTGTTCGCGATCGGCAACCCGTTCGGCTTCGACTACACGATGACGACGGGCATCGTGTCCGCGATCGGCCGCTCGATCGTCGGCATCGCGGGCAACAAGATCGACGAAGTGATCCAGACCGACGCGGCGATCAACCCCGGTAACTCGGGAGGGCCGCTGCTCGACAGTTCAGGACGCCTGATCGGCATGAACACGTCGATCTTCGCGCCGGGCGCGAAGCAGAGCTCCGGCATCGGGTTCGCCGTGCCGGTCGACGTCATCAATCGTGTGGTGCCGGACATCGTCACGTTCGGCCAGGTCCGTCGTCCGCAGCTCGGCGTTGCGCTGGTCGACCCCGAGGAGAACGGTCGCATCGGCGCGTTGCTGTATCAGATCCGCAAGCAGGGCGTGATGGTGCGCAGCGTGACCTCGGGAGCTGGCGCCGAGCGCGCCGGGCTCGTCGGCTTCCGCCAAGCCGGCAATCGCACGCTGCTCGGCGACGTCATCACCGAGATCGACGGCGAGCCGGTCCGCACGCGTTGGGACCTGTTCAAGATCCTGCAGAACAAGCAGGCCGGTGACTCGGTCAAGGTGAAGTACTTGCGCTTCTCCGCGCGCGACTTCGAAGAGAAGGAAGCCGAGGTCACGCTGTCGATGCCGCCGACCTGATCGCGCCCAGATTTTCGCCGCGTGCCGTCAAGTTCCGCGCGCGGCCGAGCCGATCCAACCTCCCGAAGGATCGCTGCAAGGTGGTCCCGGCCTGACTCCGAACGAAGTCCGATGGGACGGTTCCTGATTCGCTTCGAGCTCGGGGGTGAAGCGAGCCAGGCATCGCCGGGTCTTCACGGATCCGCGAAGGGACACGAGAGAGAGGACGGGCCGCGCGGGGTCTCCGCGCGGCCCGTTTTTTCGTCCATCGCGATCGCCACGGCGCAGCGATGTCCGAAAGGCGTGGCCGCGGATCGATCCGACGGATTCCCGTTCGATCAGTTGCCGATGACGATCGGCACCGCGTGGCCGAGGCGCGGCATCGGCGCGAGCTCGGCCAACTGCAGCCAGGCCGTCGCTCCGACCAGTTGTGGATCCGGCGGCAGATCGATCGGCAACCGCACGAAGCCGTCCTGCGTCTGTGTGAACGCGAACAGCGCGACGAGCTGGGACGGCTCGAGACCGAGAGTGCCGAGCACTCCGGGAATCGTCGTGGTCGTCGCGCTCTGCGCGTACAGCAGGATCGCCGCTTGATTCGGCGTCGACGCGAGCTGCAACTCGAAGCGAGCTCCGGGCGTGACGCGACCCATGATCCCGACGTGAGGCGCGTCGCCGTACTCGAGGACTTCGAAGTCGTCGATCAACGCCTCGGTCACCGAGTCGTTCGTCGGGTCCTCGGCGCGCACGCGCAAGCGCATCGCGGACGTCGGCGGGACGAAATCGGCGACGCGGAACGTGCGGCGCTCCCACGTCGGCGCCTGCGCACTGCTCGCTTCGAGTGTCACGTAGGTCGCTCCGCCGTCGTTCGACAACTCGATGCGCAACGGATCGTCGGCCTTCGAACACCAGGACCAGCGCGACAGCGACAGCCGCGGCTCGTGCGCGTGCGAGAGATCGAAACGCGGCGAGACCAACGTCGTCACGCCGTCGTCGACGTCGTCCTGACCGGCCGCCGTGCCCGCGTTCCCGGTCACGAACGCGAACTTGCCCGGCGCGATCGTGGCGTCGTCGTTGGGCTGGGCGACGTCGGCTCCTTGCGCGATCGGTTTCGGGTCGGCGCGCAACCACTTGCCGGTGGTGGCCGTGTCGCCCGGCACGCCGCGCGTCCACCCGAGGTCCGACTCGACGTCGTCGAACAAGAGTCGTCGCGGCTTGCCGATCACGAGTGAGCCCGACACGGTCGACGTGGAGCCATCCACGCCGAGCGTGAGCGCGACCGCCAGCGGCGTACCGATCGGAGCGTTCGAAGCGATCGCGACGCGCAGCGCGCCGAACGCCGTCTGTACGGTCGACGTCGCCGGGATCGGCGGCGCGAGTCCACTGCCCTTCGTCAGTGCGACGTGTCCGTCCTGCGATGCGAGCGTCAACGTGATCGACGTCGTGGTCGCGCGCAGACCGCGGTTGCGCAAGGTGACGAGGACGTCGCCGATTTCACCGGGCTCGAGCACACCATCGCCGTCGCCCGAACTCTCGACCACGTCGAGTGCGAGGACGTCGACGGCGCTGCCGGCGAGCTCGGCCGCGCGCATCATCACCGCGGTTTGTTCCATCGCGGTCGCGAACAACTCGGCGGGCGTGGGCCAGAAGCTCGTGCCTACTTCGGGTGTCCACGACATCGCGCCGTGCGCGGCGTGATGGTGATCGAGCGCGGAGCCGTTGCCGAGTCCGAGCAAGTTCGACACCGAGCCGATGCGATCGTCCGAGTGCGCGGCGAAGCACGCGCCGTGCTCGCGATAGAGCGCGACGTCTTGCAGCGCGATGTCGTTCGACGCGGAGAACGGGAACATCATCAGTTCACCGTGCGCGTGGACGCTCCACACCAGTTCGAACTGTTGCGTACCGACGAACGCGTCGAGCGCGGTCGTTTCGGGTTCCGACAGCGGACTGGCGCCGCGGAACACCTCGCTGGCCGGATCCGGACTCGAGCCGAGGTCGTCTTGTCCCCACGCGTACGGATAGTTGCGGTTGAGATCGACACCGATCGCGCCACCGGCACTCACGCGCCGGTTCTTGCGCCAGAGTCCGCCGCCGCCGGGCTGCGTGACTTCGTTGAACACGTAGCCGTCGGGATTCACGACCGGCACGAACCACAGTTCGCGTTCGTTCACGAGCGCCGTGATGCGCGCATCGCTGCCGTAGTTCGACAGCAGGTGGTGCATGAACCAGATCATCGACTGCATCGACGCGGGTTCACGAGCGTGGTGCAACGCGTCGAACAGCGCGCGCGGTTCGGGTTCGGAGACGTCGGGATGATCGGAGATCTTCACGGCGACGATGGGTCGACCCTCGACCGACGTGCCGATCGTCTGCTTCGCCGAGATCAATTGCGGGTACTGCACGCGGAGCTGGTCGAGCAGGACCATCACTTCGGAAAACGTGTAACAGCCGCCCATCGCCGATTGCCCGAAGCCCGGCGGTCCGGGCAGCGTCGACGCGAACGAACTCACGCCCGCGCTAGGCCGCGTCGCTCGGTCGACGTCGTGCGCGAGTGGTGCGGCGCGGAAGCCGAGTGCCGCGAGCCGAGCCCGCGCCGCCGGATCCGCGAGCATGCGCACCACGACGTCTTCACGTTCGAGTCCGTCGCGCGAGCGGACGTGCAGGACGTCGAAGCCTTGTCGCAGCAGGCGGTCGCGCTCGGCGGTTCCGTGGACCCGGACTTCGACGACGTCGGTGCCCGTCCTGCGTGAGGGCAGCGCAAGCAGCCCGCACAGGATCGCGAGGGGCACGAGCCCCAAGATGGCTCGGCGAAGGTGCGTCACGTGGTCCCGGATGCTCGATCGAAGGTGTGCCCGAAACCTATCCCACGAACGTCGTGGAGGCCGCGGCGGGGTGAGGAAATGAAGCGGCCCGCGCACCGCCGCGTGTGGCGATCGATGCGCGGGCCGCGAATCACGGCAGCTCCTTCCGAAGCCCCGTGTCGCTCACGATTTCAGTTCACGCCGACGAGCACGAGCACGGTGCCGGCCTCGCCCGAGAAGCTCTCGAGCGCCTTGCCGACCACCAAGCCGCGACCGTCGGTGCCCGGAATCAGGCGCGCGGCGTGACCCGGCAGGCTCGACGTCGTCAGACGATCGCCGACCTGGATCGGGCCGTTCTCGCCGCTGACCTTGACCTTGACGCGACCGCGCAGCGCGATCGCCGCACGCGGCAGCTTCGCGAGGTCCTGCTCGATCTCGCTGCGCAGTTGCGTCGCCGTGGCTGCATCGCCGGCCGCTTCCGCCGCACGCGCCGCTTCGACGCGCTCGGGGAAGAACAGCTCGTCGCTGAAGCCGCCGCCGAGCACGATGCCGGGCTTGTCGGTCACGATGCCGACGACCGCGCGGTCGAGAGCGCGAGCGCTCTTCGCCACCGCGCCGGGCATCGTCGCGTGCTCGATCGCCACGACCACGTCACCGACGTCGAGGTTGCCCTCGGCCGGGAAGTACTCGGCGATGTCGAACGTCATCGAGCCGGCGAGCGAGGTGCCCTTCGTCTCGAGGTCGCCGTTCTCGCGCACGCGCAACAGGCCCGAGTCCGGAGCGTGGCGCACTTGCCACGCCGCGGTCGTGCTCGAGTCGACGTCGTCGTCGTCGGCGTCGAGCAGGATGGACATGCCACCGGCGCTCGACACGCGTCGACCCGACATCGTCATCTGACCGACGCGCAGACCGTGGTTGAAGCCGGTCGAGAGCCACAGCGGATCGGTCTCGTCGATGTCGCTGGCGCGCACGGATGCGTCACGCAGCTTGTCCGAGTCGACCACGTTCGCCACCAGCGCAGCGGTATCGACCGCGGCGTCGGCGAGCTCCGAGGCTTCGACCGAGTCCGCACCGAGCGAGCTCGTGGTCAACGAGTTCGCCGCGAAGTTGCCGTCGACGACCGAGTCGAGCGCGACCTTCGCCGAGGTGACGGCGCCGTCCACGACCGCATCGGTATCGACCGCGTTGTTCGCGAGCTCCGACGAGGCGACGGAGTTCGCCGCGAGCGAACCCGCGGTGAGACCATCGTCGACGACGTCCGCGTCACCGAGGTCGGTGCCGAACTTGGCGATCGTCACGGCACCGGCCGGGATCTTCGCCGAGGTCACCGCGCCGTCTTGCATCGAAGCCGTGCTCACGGTCGCATCGGCCAACTCCGACGACCCGACCGCGCCCGCGGCCAGGCCGCGCGCGAGGATCGTGTCGTTCACGAAGTCGGAGTCGTCGAACACCGGGGTCGCGATCTTGGCGAGCGTGACCGCGCCGTCCGCGATGGCGGCGGTATCGACGCCGTCATCGACGAGCTCCGAAGAACCGACCGCGTCCGCGCCGAGCGAGCTGCTGGTCAGCGCGTCCGCGCCGAACTGCCCGTCGCCGAGGACGTCGCTCGCGACCTTCGCGGCCGTGACCGCGCCGTCCGCGAGCAACGTGCTGTTCACGGCGTCGGCCGCGATCGCCGCGGTGTCGACCGCGTCGTCCGCGAGCTCGGACGCCTCGACCGAGTTCGCGTCGAGCGAACCGGACGTGAGCCCGTTGTTCGTGAACGCACCGTCGCCGAGCGTGTCGGCGGCGAGGTCGGACGCCACGATCGTGCCGGCCGCGATCTTCGCCGTCGTGACGGCATCGTTCGCCAGGGCGGCAGTGTCGACCGCATTGTTCGCGAGCTCGGACGCGTCGACCGCGCCGGCCGCGAGCGACGTCGCGCCGATGGAGTCGTCCGCGAACTTGCCGTCATTCAGGGCGTCCGCGATCGACAGCTTCGCGCTGGTGACCGCGCCGTCTTGCATGGCGGCGGTGTCGACCGAGTCGTCCGCGAGCTCGGACGCGCCGACCGCGCCGGCCGCGAGCGACGTCGCACCGATGGAGTCGTCCGCGAACTTGCCGTCGCCAAGAGCATCGGCCACCGACAGCTTCGCCGCGGTCACCGAGGCCGTCCCGAGCTTCGCCGTGGAGACCGCGCCGTCCTGGATGGCGGCGGTGTCGACCGCGTCGTTCGCGAGTTCCGACGACGTGACCGAATTCGCGGCCAGCGAACCCGAGGTCAAGCCGTTATCGACGAACGAGCCGTTGCCCAGCGAGTTGTTGGCGAAGTCACCCGCCGTCAACGTGTTGGCCGCGACCTTCGCCGAAGTGACCGCTCCGCTGCCGATGGCGGCGGTGTCGACCGCGTCGTCGGCGAGTTCGCTGGAGCCGACCGAGTCCGCGGCCAATGAGCTCTTCGACAACGAGTCGGTGCCGAAGTGGACATCGGTCAGATCGTCGACGATCGTCAGCTTCGGCGCGGTGATCGCGCCGGACTGGATCGCTCCGGTGTCGACCGCGTCGTCGGCCAGCTCGTCGGAACCGACTGCGCCCGTCGCGAGCGAGCTCGCGGACAGTGCGTCGGTGCCGAAGTGCGCGTCGGTCAGCGAATCGGTGAACGTGGTTTTCACCGCGGTGACCGCGCCGGCCTGGATGGCGGCGGTGTCGACCGCGTCGTCGGCCAGTTCACTCGAACCGACCGAACCGATGGCGAGCGAACTCGCCGTCAGAGCGTCGGCGCCGAAGTGCGCGTCGGTCAGCGTGTCGGCGAAGGTGAACTTCGCCGAGGTCACGGCACCCGACTGGAACGCGCCGGTGTCGGCTGCCGAGTCCGCGACTTCGCTCGAGGTCACCGCGTCCGCCGCGAGATTGCTCGCCGTCAGCGTGTCGCTCGCGAACTTCGAATCGGTCAACGTCGCGGCGGCGAAGTCCGCTGCCACGACGGTGCCGTCGGCGATCTTCGCCGACGTCACGCTGCCCGACTGCATCGCGCCGGCGTCGACCGAGCCGTCCGCGAGTTCGCTCGCGCCGACCGAGCTCGCGCCGAGCTCCGTCGTCGTGAAGTCGAACCCGAAGTGGTTCATGTCGAGTTCGCCGTCGGCGATCTTCGCGCTGGTGACCGCGTCGTCTTGCAGCGCCGCGGTGTCCACCGCGTCGTCGGCGAGCTCGGACGAGCCGATCGCGCCGGCCGCGATCTCGGCCGACGTGATCGAGTCGAGGACGAATCGATCGGCGTTGATCGCGCGGACCGCGAAGTCTTCGGACTTGATCGTGCCGTCGAGGATGCCCTTGCTCGTCACGGCCGCTTGCGCGAACGAGAACGAACCGAGCAACGACGCCGCGACGAGCGCTGCCGTCTTGAACGTAGGGGGGTTGATGTGGGCGTGCTTCATTTGGATGTGCTCCGTGATCGGGTCGAACCCGGGTCGCGCAAGAGCGCGACCCGGGTCTTCACCCGAGCGAGTTTCAGAAGTTGCCCACGAGCACGAGGACCGTGCCCGAACCGTCGGCGCTCGACGTGAGTGCCTTGCCGATGACCGTGCCTTCCGCGCCCGGCGTGCCCGGCACGAACTTCATCGCGTGCCCGGCCACGTTGGACGTCGTCAGCAGATCGCCGACCTGGATCGGACCGTTCTCGAGGCTGACCTTGACCGGCACGCGACCCGCGAGCGCGATGGCCGCGCGCGGCAGCGCATCGACGGCGGCGTCGATCTGCTCACGCAGTTGACGCGCGAGCGCGACGTCGCCGGCGACCAGAGCGGCGCGCTCCGCGGCGCACAGTTCGGGAAAGAACGCCTCGTCCGAGAAACCGCCACCGAGGATGATGCCTGGCTTCGTCGTGACGATGCCGATCACCGTGCTCTGGTACGCCTGGCTCGAACGCATCACCGTGCCCGGGACCAGCGAGCCGGCGTCGGCGACGACGACGTCACCGGGCTCGAGCGTGCCGGTCGAGGGGAAGAACTCGGCGATGTCGAACGTCTGGCTGCCCGACAGCGTGGTGCCGAGCTGGTCCAGGTTGCCGTTCTCACGCACGCGGAACAGGCCCTGCGTGCCCGTGCTCGTCGCATGGCGCACCTCGAAGGCCGCGTCCGTCGTCGAGTTCGAGTCGTCGTTGTCCGAGTCGACGAGCATGCTCATGTTCGAGTCGCTCGACATCGTCACGCCGCCGACCGTCAACGAACCGGCGCGCAGACCGTCCGAGAAGCCGAGCGTGGTCCAGCCGGCGTTCGTGACGTCGACGTCGACGTACTGGACCGAGCCGTCCGCGATCTTCGCGCTCGTGACCGCTTCGTCCTGCAGAGCGCCGGTGTCGACCGCTCCGTCCGCGAGTTCGGACGAACCGACCGAGCTGGCGGCGAGCGAGGCCGCGCTGATCGAGTCGTCGACGACGTACGAGTCGTTGATGAACCCGCTGGCGAGCTTCGCACCGGTGATCGCGCTGTTCTGGATCGCCGCGGTGTCGACCGCATTGTCCGCGAGCTCCGAAGCTTCGACCGAGTCGGCCGCGAGCGACGAAGCCGTGAGGCCGTCGTCGGTCATCTGCGCGTCGCCGAGCACGTCGTTGCCCATGTCGGCCGTGCCGACCGAGCCGTCCGCGATCTTCGCCGTCGTGACGGCGTCGTCCTGGATGGCGGCGGTGTCGACCGCGCCGTCCGCGAGCTCCGAGGCTTCGACCGAGTCGGCCGCGAGCGACGCCGCCGTCAGGCTGTTCGCCGTGACGTTCGCGTCGGTCAGCGTGTCGGCCGCGATCTTCGCACCGGTGACCGCGTCGTCCTGGATGGCGGCGGTGTCGACCGCGTCGTTCGCGAGTTCCGACGAACCGACCGAGTTCGCGGCCAGCGAGGCCGCGGTCAGCGCGTCGTCGGTGACCTGACCGTCGCCGAGCACGTCCGCGGCGAGGTCCGCCGCGACGACCGTGCCCGCGGCGATCTTCGCCGTGGTGACCGCGCCGTCCTGGATGGCGGCGGTGTCGACCGCGTCGTCGGCCAGCTCGGACGAGCCGACCGAGTCCGCGGCGAGCGAAGCCGCGGTCAGCGCGTCGTCGGTGACCTGACCGTCACCGAGCACGTCCGCAGCGAGGTCCGCCGCGACGACCGTGCCCGCAGCGATCTTCGCCGAAGTGACGGCGTCGTTCTGGATGGCGGCGGTGTCGACCGCGTCGTCGGCCAACTCGGACGAGCCGACCGAGTTCGCGTTCAGCGACGCGGAGGTCAGCGAGTCATCGGTGATGTCGGAGTCGGTCAGCGTGTCGTTCGCGATCTTGGCCGTGGTGACGGCCGCGTCGACGATGGCGGCGGTATCGACCGCGCCATTGGCGAGTTCGGACGAGCCGACCGAGTTCGCGTTCAGCGACGAAGCGGTGAGCGAATCGTCGGTGATGTGCGCGTCGGTGATGATGTCGGCCGCGATCTTGGCCGCGGTGACCGATCCGTCCGCCATCTTCACCGTGGTGACCGCGTCGTTCTGCATCGCGGCGGTGTCGACGGCGTCGTCGGCGAGTTCGGACGAGCCGACCGAATCGGCCGCCAGCGACGAGGCAGTCAGCGCGTCGTCGGTGACCTGACCGTCACCGAACACGTCGGCGGCGACGTCGGCCGCGACCAGCGTGCCGTCCAGGACCTTCGCCGTGGTGACGGCGTTGTTCTGGATGGCGGCGGTGTCGACGGCGTCGTCGGCGAGTTCCGAGGACTCGACCGAGTCCGCGCTCAGCGAGTCCGCGGTCAGCGCGTTGTCGGTCACGTTCGCGTCACCCAGCGTGTCGCCGGCGAGCTTTGCGCCGGTGACCGCGCCGTTCGCGATGGCGGCGGTGTCGACCGCATCGTCGGCGAGTTCGGCCGAGCCGACCGAGTTCGACGCCAGCGAGGCTGCCGTCAGCGCGTCGTCGGTGACGTTCGAGTCGCCGAGGGTGTCGGCGGCGAGCTTGGCGGCCGTGACCGCGCCGTTCGCGATGGCGGCGGTGTCGACCGCGTTGTCGGCGAGTTCGGACGAACCGACCGAGTTCGACGCCAGCGAGGCTGCCGTCAGCGCGTCGTCGGTGACGTTCGAGTCGCCGAGGGTGTCGGCGGCGAGCTTGGCGGCCGTGACCGCGCCGTTCGCGATGGCGGCGGTGTCGATCGCGCTGTCGGCGAGTTCGGACGAACCGACCGAGTCCGCGGCGAGCGAGCCCGAGGTCAGCGTGTCGGCGGCGACGCGCGTCGTGTCGATCGTGCCGGCGGCGACGTCGGCGGCGACGATCGTGCCGTCGACGATCTTCGCGCTCGTGACCGAGCCGCTCTGCATCGCGGCGGAGTCGACCGCGTTGTCGGCGAGTTCGGAAGCTCCGACGGAATCGGCGGCGAGCGCGGAAGCGTCGATGCTGTCGGCCGCGATGTCGGCGGCGACGACCGTGCCGTCGGCGATCTTCGCGCTCGTGACAGCGTCGTCCTGGATCGCGGCGGTGTCGACCGAGTCATCGGCGAGTTCCGAGGCCGTGATGGCGCCAGCCGCGATTTCCGCGGAGGTCAACGCATCGAGGGCGATGCGGTCCGCGGCAATCGTGCGCGACGCGATGTCGACGCTCTTGATCGTCCCGTTCTTGATGTTCGAGCTCGTCACCTTGCCGGCTTGTGCCGCACCAGTGAGGAGTCCGGCGCTCGCGAGCGCGAGCAGAAGGCGTCGAGCGATGGGCGTCAACTTCATGGTCAGTTCGTCTCCGGTTCGGTTGAAGGACTCAATCGTCTGGTTTCGTTCGAGCGGTCGTGGGCGACGTGGCGCACGCGAACGCGCTGGCGATCCCGATTCCCGAGTGGGCAGTCGAGGGCCGTTTGTTCGTCCGTCGCGCGAAGCGAACCTGAGGAAAAAACCCGAACGATCCGTCCGGACCTCGCGCGAACACGCGCGAGCGGGAGTGGTCGACCTGATGAAAAAAGTGCGCGAGCGACTTCGGTTTCGGCGGACTCTTGCCGATACAGCGGCAGCACGAACTGTCGTCGAATCGCCGGGTTTCGCGCGTTGGTCGGAGACCGCGCGCGCCGTTCCAGGAGACCGCATATGTCGTTCGCCTTCGCCCTCGTCCTGCTCGCGTCCCTACCGCTTGGTCAGAGTCCTGCGAAGCCGCAGGTCTCGTTGCGCTCCGCATTGCGCGTCGACGGTGTCGACGTGGTCGCGGTCGAATCGAACGCGCGCGCGTTGCCGCGGGCCGAGCTGGCGAAGATCGCGGCCGACCCGAAGCTGCTCGCGACGTTGAACGACAAGCACCTGATGCACGTCGCGACGCTCGAGTCGAGCGCGCCGATCGCGATCGGCACGGCGTTCCTCGGCGCGGGCTCGCATTCGATTGCGCTCGCGATCAGCGCGTCGGGTCTGACGATCCGACTCGGAGCGGACGGCGACATGGTCACGCTGGGTGCCGAATCCGAGAGTGCCGCGTACTCGGCGCGTCCGACCTTCACGATCACGAGCTCGGCCGACGGCTCGTCGTACGTGCTCGACGTCGCGTTCGCAGCATGGGCCGGCTCGCTGCCGATCCGTCTGGGCAACGAGGTCGTCGCCGACATGAACAACGTGGCCTTCGACCTGTTGCAACAGAAGGACGCGACGGCCTCGCACGCGCGCAACGCACTGCGACTGGCGCGCATCGCGTCGGAAGCGACGGAGCTCCGCGAACCGCGCGTGCTCGACACCTTCGCGCTCGCGCTGTTCAGGAACGGTCACGTCGCCGACGCGATCAAGGTCCAGAAGCGCGCGCTCGAGTTGCTGCCGGCGCAAGACGACTTGCGCGAGCAGGCGCAGCAGCGCCTCGCGCAGTTCGAGAACCAGAAGCGCGGTTGAGCGACGCATCGAAGCACCGCCACGAGCGCCAGACCGTTCAGTAGTCCTTGCGTCGGAACACGACGACCGCGGCGAACAGAAGCGCGGCCGTCGTGCCCGCGCATACGGAGAACGCCCCCCACGGCATCGCCTTGCCGCTCGCGAGGTCGACGTACATCGGCACCGACGACAGTACGTAGATCGACCACGGCAGCGTCTGGTTCACGAAGTAGAGCATGAAGCTGACGATGCAGAGGCCGCCCGCGATCGCCGCCAGTCGCAACTGTTCCACCAGCACGACCGCGAGCAGCAGCGCGAACGCGTAGACCATCGCGATGAAGATCGAAGCGTGCAGCGACGCGTACATCAACGGCGCGAGCGGCACGGTCTCGTCGATCAAGTGTTCGCACAGCCACGGCGTCATTGCAGCGACGAGGAACAGCGGCAGCGTCAGCTCGAGCAGATGGGTGGCGGCGAACGAGAGCAGGATGCGCGTACGCGAGATCGGACGCGACAGCAGCAGGCCGATCGTGCCGATCTCGACTTCCCGGACGATCGTGCCGAGCGCGAGGATGATCGCGGCCGCGGGGCCGATGACGTTCGCGCCCTTGAAGAAGTGATTGAGCGCGACGAACACGGCGAACTTGTCGGCGCCGGCGCCGGTCAGCACCGCTTTCAGGAACGTCGCGAAGTTCGGGATCAGGTTCACGATCGCGGTGATGTTCGACTTGAACGTCGGATACGCGAGCACGGTCGCGACGACGTTCCCGACCAGGACGGTCGTGTACGCGGCGATCTTCCAGGCGTCGTCGCGCAGGATGCGGCGCAGCATCATCGCGCACTCTCCCGCGTGTACAGCTCGCGGTAGAGGTCCTCGAGCGTCGGCCGGTTGTATTCGATGGCCGACAGCCCACGTGCGATCAGGGCTTCGAGCACGGGTTTCGGGTCGCCCTCGAACGACACGCGGAAGCCCGGACCGGCGCGCACGACGCGCGTGCCTTGCGGCAGGTCCGTGGCCATCTCGAGGTCCGAGCCGTTCGTCTCGACGTAGACGTGCCCACGCCAGCGCGCACGAAGCGTGTCGATCGTCGCTGCATCGATGAGCCGACCGCGGTCGATGAAGACCAGGCGATCGCACATCGACTCGATCTCCGCGAGGATGTGCGACGACAGCAACACCGCGGCCCCCTTGCGTTGCGCGGCGCGGACGAGGTCGCGGAACTCCAACTGACTGGTCGGATCGAGCCCGCGAGTCGGTTCGTCGAGCAACAGCAGTTCGGCGTGCACGCTCAACGCCTGCGCGATCGCGAGCTTCTGCCGCATGCCGGTCGAATACGTCCGCACGCGCGCGCGCAGGGGTAACTCCATCGACCGTGCGAGCTCCCGTGCCCGCGACAGATCGCCGCGCGGATGGAAGCCGATGCAGAACGCGAGGAAGTCCTCGGCGGTCCAGTTCCGGTAGACGCCGAGATCACCCGGCACGTAGCCGATGCGCGCGCGGATCGAACTGGCCTCCCTCGCGACCGACATCCCCAGGACCATCGCCGACCCCGACGTCGGCAACACCAGTCCCAGCAAAGCCTTGATGAAGGTCGACTTGCCCGCACCATTGGGTCCGACGAAGCCGAGGACCTCACCCCGACCAAGGGTCAGATCGACGCCGTCGAGCGCGGGTTGGTCGCCGTATCGCTTGCGGAGCGAACGAGTTTCGAACGCGAAGTCGGTCACGCGGAGCCGTTCCTCGGGGGTTTTTGCCGTTGGCGACGGCACGGTATAGTCTCCCGATTCTTCACCGGGCCTTGCATTGCGATGCAAAGACACGCGTCCGCACCAACGCGGAGTCGAGTCGCCCACGACAGGATTCGGAGCGCAGCGATGGAGATCCGTGAGATCAAGGAAGACGGCTACGAGCGCATCGTGGTCGGGATCGACAAGGACGCTGGTCTCCACGGCATCGTGGCGGTGCACAGCACGCGGCTCGGCCCGGCGCTCGGTGGCCTCCGCATGTGGCCGTACAAGAACGAGGCTGAGGCGCTCTACGACGTGAAGCGCCTGTCGCGCGGCATGACGTACAAGTCCGCCGTCGCGCAGACCGGACTCGGCGGCGGCAAGTCGGTGATCATCGGCGACTCGCGGACGCAGAAGTCGGCGAAGCTGTTCCACGCGATGGGCAAGCTCATCGACCACTTGAACGGTCTCTACATCACGGCGGAAGACGTCGGCACTTCGGTCGAAGACCTCGAGAAGGTCGCGCAGTCGACCAAGTGGGTCTCGGGCCTGTCGCGCGAAGCCGGCGGTTCGGGCAATCCTTCGCCGTACACGGCACGAGGCACGTTCGTCGGCCTGAAGGCGTGCATCGAGGAAGCGTTCGGCAGTGCCGACTTCCGCGGCAAGACGTTCGCGATGCAAGGCGTCGGCGCGGTCGCGTTGCCGCTCGGCAAGATGCTGACGCAGCAAGGCGCGAAGATCGTCGCCTGCGACATCAACCCCGACAACGTCGCGCGCGCCAAGCGAGAACTGAACGCGACCATCGTCGAGCCGGACGCGATCTTCGACGTCGCCTGCGACGCCTTCGTCCCGTGCGCGCTCGGCGCGATCCTGAACGACCAGACCATCCCGCGCCTGAAGACGCGCATCGTCGGTGGCTGCGCGAACAACCAGCTCGCCGAGCCACGCCACGCCGACGTGCTGCAAGCCCGCGGCATCCTGTACGCGCCCGACTACGTCATCAACGCGGGTGGGATCATCAATGTGTCGTGCGAGTTCGACGCCGGCGGGTACCGCGAAGAGAGCGCGATCCCGAAGGTCGACAACATCTACCGCGCGCTGAAGGAGATCTTCGCGACCGCGAAGTCCGACGGCGTCACGACGGCGGTCGCGGCCGATCGCGTCGCCGAGAAGCGCTTGGCCGAAGGCCCGAAGTCGCGCACGCGTCCGATGCAAGGCGGCGTCGAACGCTGAGGTCGACGCCGATGCGTGCGATCTGCGCCGCGCTCGCGCTCGCGTTCTCCGGTTGCTCGACGCTGGTCCAGACCCCGCCGTTCCACGAGATCGTGGCCGACGAGCGGCTCGATCTGCCGTTGTCCGCGCAGGACGTCGAGCACGACTTGCGCTTCGCGATCGAACGCATCGAGGAAGTCCACCCGGATCCGTACGCACGGACGCCGAAGGAGCGCATCGAGGCCGAAGTCGCCGCGATCTTCGCCGATCCGGCGTCGACGTCGACGCGGCGCAAGTTCCATCGGCGCCTCGCAGGCCTGATCGCGTTGCTCGGGGATGCCCACACCAGCGCCGGCTTCTTGCAGGAAGAGTGGTCGCGCGACGTCGATCGTGGTGGCGAGCGTTTGTTCCCCCTGCTCGTACGGCGCGATCAAGGCGGGGTCGTCGTGGTGCGACACGTCGTCGGCAAGGACGAGGCGATCACGCCGATCGCACCGCGTTCGCTGATCGTCGCGGTCCAGGGTCGTCCGATCGAAGAGATCGTCGCCGACCTCGGACGTGCGACGGCGGGATCCGCTCCGCTGCGGGAAGCGATCGTGCTGGAGAGCTTGCACGTGCAGCTCTGGAGCGCCGGCATTCGACCGCCATTCCGCGTGATGGTGTTCGAACCGGGCAGTTCGACCGCGACGGAGCACACGCTCGCAGGGCAGCCGTACGCGCGTTTCGCCGATCGCCAGGATGGCCAGGCACCGCAGCGCTACGCGGACTATGACGCGAGTTGGCTCGACGGTCGCGTCGTTCGGCTCGACTTCCGCGCCATGGACGACCTGCCGCGCTTCGAGGAGTTCTGCCGCGCGACGTTTTCTCGCATGCGCGAGAAGTCCGCGCGCGGACTCATCGTCGATCTGCGCGAGAACGGCGGCGGCAACTCGCAACTCGGCGACGAACTGTTGTCCTTCGTGACGAGCACTCCGTACCGCGCGTGTGCGCGCAAGGAGTGGAAAGTCAGCGCACCGTACAAGCGCTTCATGAAGAGCTTTGCGCACCCGACGATCCGATGGCTGCCGCTGCAGTGGTTCCACGGGACCACGCGGCGCTATTTCGGTGCCGACGAAGGCTCGATCGCCGTGTTCGAGCAAGCCGACGAGATCGCGCCGCGCGAGAACGACCTGCGCTTCGACGGGCCGGTCGTGTTCTTGATCGGACCGCAGACGTTCTCGTCGGCGCTGATGCTCGCGAACGCGGTCGAGGACTACGACCTCGCGACGTTGATCGGCGAGGAGACCGCGGAGTCGCCCAACGCGTTCGGCGAGGTGTTCCCATTCGATCTCCCCCGCAGCGGACTCAACGTTCGCACTTCGACCGCGCGTTACGTGCGTGCGAACGGCGATGCGAGCGACCCGCGCGGCGTGGTGCCCGACATCGACGTGAAGCCCACGGCGGACGACATCGTCGCCGGTCGTGACGTGGTCCTCGAGCGCGCGCAGCGCTGGATCGAAGACCATGCGGTCCAGCCGCGCGATTGACGTACCGGGGGCGATCCGGGGATCGGATCGGACTCGGTCCGACCTCCGATTCGTTCGAGGCCTCGGCCTCGGGCTCGGCGTGGATCCGGCCGTCCACGAAGCTCTCGACGCGATCGCATTCTTCACGGCCCCTCCCGCGCGCTGCGGCCGTTCTTGGCCGCTTGCCCAAGTCCCGGGCAGAATGCGGTCGTGGCTCCGATCCCGTCGTCCCTCGTCGACCACCCGCCGTGCTTCTCGTGCGTCCACCATCGACGCACGGGTGCGGGCTGCGCCATGGTCGAAGGCGGCGAGCCTGCGTCACTCCTGGTGCCAGGACGTCCACCGCGGCCGTCGACGCCCACGCCGATGTCGACCGCGGCAGTGAACCCACCGCTCGCGCTCGACGGGTTCCTCGGACGGTCGGCCTGCTACCTCAAGGAACATCTGGCCGAGTTCTCGCGTCGGTACCTCGCGCACCGACCGCGCTCCCTGATCGACCCGGACGACCTCGTGAACGACGTCTCGCACCAACTGCTGGCCGATGAGGAGATCCGCTCCGGCGGTTTCGGCCGCGGACTGCGGCCGTTCCTCGCCTATTTGCGACGGACCGCGGTCCGCTGCGCGATCAGCGCTGAACGCCGCGAGCTCGGACGCATCCGCTGCGGCAATTGCCGGCATTTCGCGCCGTACTCGGGACTGTGCCTGAAGCTCGGCCATCCGTGGACGCACCGTCGATTGGACGCGGTGTCCGATCCTCGCGCGCTGGACCCCGCCTGCCAGTCGTTCCTCCTGCGTCGAGAGCCCGCAGCACTCGGCGAGGAGTGGGAAATGGCGGCGTCGATGTGCGCGGCACCCGATGCGGCGAGCCTCGACGGTGAAATCGCCGGAATGGTGCATCAGGCCTTGCTCGAACTCGCCGAACAACATCCGCGTGCGGCGCTCGTCGTTCGCGCGCGACTCATCGAACATCGCACCTACGAGAACCTCGCGGGCCTTGGCCCCAGCGTGCGCACCATGAAGCGAGACTATGCCCTCGGAATCGCGTTCCTGCGCAAGCGGCTCGCGTCGCTGGCCCCGGAAGCGATGGCCCCCGACTCCGACCTCGGACGTTCCAGCGCGGAGGCCGAGTCGTGACGTCGTCGCCCAACACGCCACGTGCTCCTGAGCCCGAAGAGGATGCTCCCTTGGACCCGCGGCTTGCACGCTTGTTCGATCAGTACCGAAGCTCCGAGCTGTTCCGCTCGGAGCGAGCTCTCGCGAAAGACGCCGACGCGCCCGACCGCGTCGACGTCGCCGCGCTCGCGCAGGGTCGCATCCGCGAACCCTGGCAGCGGCAAGCGCTCGCGCGTCAGTTGATCGCTGGCGCGAGTGCCATCGAACGAGCGTTGCCCGCGCTCGCGGTTCCCGACGACGACGTCGAAGAGCCGCCCGCACCCGCACTGCGTGGATTCATCGTGCTGGCCGCCGCGGCCGCGATCCTCGTCGCAGCATTCGGACTCGCCGGAACCCTGGGCGGAGCCCTTCTCGGTTCGCACGCCCGGATCGCCAGTGGCAGTGGCGAAGAGATGCGCTCACTGTCCGAGGAAGGCACGCGCCGCGTGCTCGTGACGACGGCTCGCCCCGCGCATGCTGCGCTCGCCCGCGTCGTCGACGGGAAGCTGATCGTCGAGATGGTCGAGTCCGACCACCTCACGCTGCAGTTGAACCCGAACGAGGAGACGCTGCTGCCGCTCGATCGCGAGATCACGCCGAGCGCGTCCGAGCGCTGGCTCGTGTTGCTCAGCGCCGAGCCGTTCGAAGGTGTTCTGGCCGAGTTGTTCGCGCGCGCCGCACGCGGCGACGTCCCGCGCGGATGCGAGTTGCGCGAGTTCCTCGTCCAATCGCATTGAGCATTCGCATCGAGCATTCGCAGTGACCACGCCATTGCGCGCTGAGCGCGCATCGCCATCATCCCTCCGCTCGACACGGAGGAGCTCCCATGGGTGGCAAGCAAGGCTCGGCCGGCAACGTCATCGCGGCGCTGTGTACGGTCTTCATTCCTGGCCTCGGACAGTTGGTCCAAGGCCGGATCTTCAAAGCGCTGCTGTTCTTCGTGATCTGCGTCGGTGGTTATGCGCTGTGGTTCCTGATGTTCCCGTGGATCATCGCGTTGATCGTCCACCTGTGGGCGATCATCGACGCGGCGACGTACAAGAGCTGACTTCAGCTCCTCACGGACAGATCGGAATCGTGAGTCCCGCGGTGTGCGCGATGCCGGCCTGCGCCGCGTCGTCGACGATCAGCGCCTGTGCATAGGCCACGAGGCCGATCAACGCCGGGTCGTCCGGAATCGGCGCAGGGATCGCGACGCCACCCGCGCCCGGAACGCCGAGTGCACCGCTGGCCGTGAACGGAACGATGAAGAACGGAAGGCTCGCGTCGATCAAGAACGAGCCCCACGGCGTCGCGAGCTGACCCGCCCCCGCACCGATCACCAGCGCACCCGCCGCGCCGCCGCGAATGTGTCCGACCGTGAGCGTGAACTGGTCGTTCCCAAAGAACGCGGGTCCATTGGCCGCCGCCAAACCGGGTGCGAGACCGCCCGCCCCGAGACTTGCCGCACCATAGTTCGCGGGCGGCGTCAGGCACGGACCGTGGATCCCGACCTCGACGCAGCAGCCGTGGAACTGCGCTTGGTCGTCGGTCATGCCGCTCGCGAAGCCGTAGCGGCCGGGTGGAACCTGTTCACCGAAGATGATGTCGGTCTGATCCCAGACGATGCTCGCGCTCGCGCCGGGCATCAGCGGGACCGGCACGTCGATGACGTTCGGACCCCAGATCCACGTTCCGCCGCACCCCCCGGTGTAGGCGCCACCAACGGGAGCGCCGAGCGCGTGCCAGAGCACCACACCCGTGTTGTTCGTGACGGTCACCGTGATGACATCGCCGAGCATCGGCTGGGCCGGGGACACCGTGAGGTCGAGTCCGGGTGAGCAGGGCGACTGAGCCGCGGCGATCGAAGACGACAAGACACAAGACAGTGCGCAGGCAACGATCGAGCGCATGGGACGAAACTCCTGTCGGGATGCACGGCGGCCTCTTGCAGAACGCACTACGCATGCCGATGTTGGCGCTCGTTCGAGGCGGAATGAACGCGACGAGGGCCGGGCGATTCCCGGACCGATCGTCACTCGACCCCGGCGAACTCGACCCACGGAAGGAAGACGACCGCATGACTCGCATCGCGCTCACGGTGTTCCTGGTCGCCTGGCTCACGGGCTGCGCCTCGACCGAGCCATCGACGATCGCTTCCGACGAAGCGGAGATCCAGGCGGTCTACGACTCGATCGCAGCCGGGATCGAAGCCCGCGACATCGAGCGCGTGACGGCACACTCGGCCACGGATGCACGCGTCGAGTACGCGGACGGCACCCAGCTCGCACTTGCGGATTGGAAGGAGAGTGCGCGCGCGAAGTGGTCGAACTTCAAACGTGCCGAGTCGGACTTCGTCGTGACGTCGGTGCAGCGGAACGAGCAGGGCGCGATCGTCACGTACGTCGAAATGGACGACATGGTCGTCGTCGATCCGACGACGAAGCAGGAACACCACGTCGAATACGAAGGCGAGTGGTGCGCGCAGCTGCTGCACACCGAGTCGGGCTGGAAGTTGCATCGCTCGGTCGAACAGGGTCGGCGCGTGAAGCTCGACGGCAAGATCGCGGACGAGACGCGGCGGAAGACCTGAATCGCGAGCAGGCGGCGAATCCGGGCCAACCCACGGTCGACTCGCGCCGTATCGACGGCGTCTCGAGTCGACTCGGAGTGCAACGATGACGTTCGGAATGAGCGCGTGCATCGCGTTGGCGACGCTGGGCTGGCAACAACCGACCGTCCCGCCGACCTCGGCGGCATTTCAGGTCGAAGAGCTCGAGTCGCGCCTCGCCGATCCATCGGCGTACGTGTCGTTCCTCGACGTACCGACCTTGCGCGCGGGCATCTATCGACTCGAGGCCGGCGCGGCCGACGAGCAGTCCCCGCACTCGCGCGACGAGATCTATCACGTGCTGTCGGGCAAGGCCGTGCTGGACGTCGGCGGGACGCGCTACGACGCGAAGCCGGGCGCGATCCTGTTCGTCGCCGCGAACACGGAGCACCGCTTCGTCGACATCGAAGAGACGCTGACGACGCTCGTCATCTTCTCCGATCAAGTGCCGACGACCGGCGGCATGGTCCGCGGACCGGTCCCGACCAAGCAGACGCCCTACCCCGAGACGAGCCCGCGCGGCTCGACGCGAATCTTCTATTGGTACGGCCCCGGGTCGGCGGGTCAGCTCGCGATCGACTACGGCTTGCCGCGCTGGCAACCCGCGTACGCACGCTTCCTGAATGCACCGGGTGGGCCGCGTTGGCGATTCGGCCAGGACTTCTGGACGCGGCTCGACACCAACATCGACCTCACCATCGCCGGTGTCGAGGTGCCCGCGGGCGAGTACTACCTCGTGCTCGAACACGATGCGACGGCGGGCTTGCGCGTCATCGCGCTCGATCCCGGCCCGATCCGCAAGGCGAAGCTCGACGCGTTCCAAGCGCCGCAGACGACCGGAGGCATCGCGATCCCGCTGAAGCGTGACGAGGAGGTCGAGTCGTTCGCGGAGCGGCTCGCGATGCGACTCGACGTCGTCGATCGCGAGCGTGGCACCGCGACGCTGACGATCGACTTCGGCCCGGCGCGCATGGTCGCGGACGTCGTGATGCATCCGTCGAAGTGAGGCCTTCAAGGACGGCGTCCACCCACGCCGCCGCGAGCACGAACGCGTACGTGCGGATCGGTCGGCGACTCTCCGGCTGGTGAGCCAACGCATTCCAACCGTCGACGTGCCTGGTCACCGGGCGACGCATCGAGCGTCAGCACGACGACTCATCCCTTCACGCAGACGACCTGCTTCAGCGTGTGCACGACGTCCACGAGGTCCTTCTGCGCTTCCATCACGCGATCGATGTCTTTGTACGCAGCCGGCGTCTCGTCGATGACGCCGGCGTCCTTGCGGCACTCGACGCCGCTCGTCGCGGCCTCGTGGTCGGCGAGCGAGAAGCGCTTCTTCGCCTCGGTGCGCGAGTACACGCGTCCCGCGCCGTGCGAGCACGACTCGAAGCTCTCCGGGTTGCCTTTGCCGCGCACGATGTACGTCCGCGCTCCCATCGAACCCGGGATGATCCCGAGTTCGCCGAGCCCAGCGCGTACGGCGCCCTTGCGCGTGACGAGCACTTCGGTGCCGAAATGGCGTTCCTTCTGCACGTAGTTGTGATGGCAGTTCACCGCTTCGTCGGACAGCACGAACGCAGGCAGCAGCTCCGAGCGCGACAGCGCCTCGACGACGTTCTCCATCATCAGCCGGCGGTTCGCCCGCGCGTAGCTCTGCGCCCACGACACCGCGTCGACGTAGTCGGAGAAGTGCTTCGACCCGTCTTCGAAGTAGGCGAGGTCACGATCCGGCAGCGAACCGAGTTGCTTGCCCATGTCCTTCTTCGCCAGCTCGATGAAGTGCGTTCCGATGCGGTTGCCGACGCCGCGCGACCCCGAGTGCAGCACGATCCACACGCGCTGCTCCTCGTCGAGGCAGAGCTCGATGAAGTGATTGCCGGTGCCGAGCGTCGCGAGTTGGCCGGCGTGTCGACCGCGGTCGAGTTTCTTGTGCTTCGCGAGGATCGCTTCGTAGCCGGGCTCGAGCTCCTTCCACGTGAGTTCCACGCGCTTCGGGATCTCGCTCGACCACGCGCCTTTGTCGTTGCGACCGCCGTGATCGGTGCGTCCGTGCGGCACGGCGCGTTCGATCACGGAGCGGACGTCCTTCAACGAGTCGGGAAGCTGCGACGCCACGAGGCTCGTGCGCACCGCGGCCATGCCGCAGCCGATGTCGACGCCGACGGCGGCCGGGATGATCGCGCTCACGGTCGGGATCACCGAACCGACGGTCGCGCCGATACCGACGTGGACGTCGGGCATCGCGGCCACCCAGCGGAACACGAACGGCATGGACGCCGCGTTCTTGAGCTGACGGATGGCGCCGTCGTCGGCTTCGACGCCGTTGATCCAAGCCTTGACCGGGACGTTGCCCGTTTCGATGCGCACGTAGTTCATGGGGTCACCGTAGAGAGCAGGACCGCGAAACGACGTGTCTACAGATCTCGCGCGATTCGGTGTGACGTATGACGCAGAACACGCGCGTCCCTAAATCGAAGTTCACGATTCTGTGATGCCGCGAGGCCGAGCGAGAAGCGCGCAGGCGAGGAGGATCGACGAGGCGACTCAATGGAAAGAGTCGGAGAGTCGATCCGACGAAGCCTGCGCGGTTCGCAGCCGGCCGCAGCCATGACAGAATCGTGAACTTCGATTTAGGATCTCGACGCAAACCACCCCTGCCGGGAAGCAGCTCACCATGCCGATCGGACCGGACCATGCCGCACACATCGGTCGCGTGCGCGTCGCCTATGTGCTGTCGGGGCCGGACCTCGATCCGGACGCGGTGACGCGCGCGACGGGAGTGCGAGCGGACTACGCGCATCACGTCGGTGACGAGAAGCGCAACGTCGGCGGTTGCGTGCTCGGCTTCCACGCGGACGGAGCGTGGCGCATCGAGTCGCGCGTCGAAGGCGACGCGCTGTCCCACAAGGACATCGACGCGCACGTGCGAGCCCTGCTCGATCTGTTGTTGCCGCATGTGTCGAAGTTGCGCGAGTGGGCGAAGCGCGGCGAGGCGGTGTTCGACGTCCTGTGGGAATCGTCGTACCTTCGCGCGGGGACCGGGCCGGTCCTCGCTCCCGAGTGTGTGCAAGGCATCGCGGCGCTCGGAGCTGCCGTGGCCTTCGACATCGTCGCGATCGACGACGGATCGCACTGAACGAGGACGCGGCATGCTGTTCCTGATCATCGAACACTTCCGTAACGGCGATCCGGCCCCCGTGTACGCGCGTTTCCGCGCCCGCGGTCGCCTCGCGCCCGAGGGCCTCGCGTACGTGAACTCGTGGGTCACGCCGGACCTGAAGCACTGCTACCAAGTCATGGAGTGCGCGGACCGGGCGCTTCTGGACGCGTGGATCGCGAACTGGAACGACCTGGTCGAGTTCGAAGTGATCCCCGTCATCACCTCGGCCGAAGCGGCCGCGCGTGTGGCGAACCCGAGTCGCTGACGCGAATCGGGGGTCCGTCAAGGATCGGCGATGAGGACGCGCTCCTGGTCGGCGTCGAGCCCGACTCCGCCGATCGCATGATCCCAGCCCAACGACACGACGCGACAGCGCGACGCGTCGATCACATCGATCGAGAAGCGCGGACCCACGTCGTCGACGAGGACCTCGCTCATGAAGGTGTCGAAGCGCCGGAGCTCGTCGAGGGACGGCCAGCGGCCGTGGATACTGCGGAACGTCGTGGTGCGCACGCAAACGGCGTCGAGCGCGTGGTGGATGGCGCGCGGTTCCCTGCGGCGTTGCTCTTCGACGAACTTCGCCAATGCGCCGCTGATGCCGAATGCTCCGTCGAGGCCCGTCAGTTCTCCGCCGAGGAAGCCGCGGCGATCGATCCGAATGCCCTGCGATGTTCGCCGCGCGATTCCGACGCTGGCCGGTGCGACGGCGGGCAATTCGTCGAACGAGGGCAGTGCGAACGCTTCGAACTCGGGGTGCAGCGAGCGACCGAGGATCGTGACGAGTCCGAGGACGGCATTCTCGCGCGCGGCGAGCAACATCGGCGCATCGCAGAACGCGAGATCGAGCATCGTCGCTTCGTCCTCCGGCAGGGCATCGAAGCACTCGCGAAAGCGCGGGTTGTCGACGATGCTGGGCCGTGCACCACGCACCTGTTGGATGAACAGCGGCACGCCTCGATCCACGGAGCCCACGAGCCAACCGTCGACGATCGCGAACGAGACGTCCCCGTACGGCGCGTGAGCGATGTCGATGCCGGAGTACGAGTACGTCTCCCAACTGACGATGAGGTTCAGGTCGCGGAGTTCCTCGAGCACGTCGGTGGCGTCGTCGATGCGCACGCACACGACGGTCGTGGGGACGACTGCGAGCCGATCCGCGATGGCGAACACGATCAACGGCGGTCGCGCGCGTTCGAAGAGACGGGTCCAGGCGGGCTCGCGCTGCGCGAATCGCGCGAGGTCGTCCGTCAGCGCCGCGCTCAATGCCTTGATGCGGTGCGGCATCATGCCCGCGTCGAAGGCCCGCAATGGCAACTCGCACAAGAGTTCGAGCCAACGCGAGCGCCTCATCTCTTCCGAGGCCGATACGAGCACGGTCTCCCGATCCCAATGGACCGTCTGCATCCAAAGAGCGTCGCGCGGCACGATCCGCAGGAGTTCTTGATCGAAGGCGTAGGGCGGCGGTAGGCGGTCGAGCTCGATCCACGTCGTCGTGGCGATCGTGGGCGGGGTGTCGCGTGAGATCTCGAGGGTCCAAGCGAATGCACGCCCGAGCCGCTGCGCGACGAGAGCGCGGAACGCGCCGAGGTCCAAGCGCTTGTCCGCAACCATCGCTTCGAGTCCCGCGGGATCGGCCCACAACCACACGCCGTGGGTCGGAATCGTCCAAGACGCCGAGCGCGCGCGGAACCGTGGAGAGCTCGCCAGTGCGAGACTCGGCTCGCGCAGCACCGTGATTGCGCGAGCCGCGGCCGCAGCGCTCGAGCTCACGACGAGCACGTCGCCCTCGACACTCGTCGACGCATCACGCAGCAATTCCGCGTCGAACACGGGAGGAGCGCCGTTCCTTCCCTGCAGCCCGAACACGACGGCGCAGCGCCTCACGTCGTCGGGGACCAGAGCCGCGTACGCGCGGCTCACCGACTCGAGTCCGACGACATCTTGGGTCCACGCGTACGGCAGCGCGCCGGTCAACTGACTCGCGAACGCTGCGACGTGTTCGATCGACGCGCGCCATTCCTCGCGCGAGAACTCGCGGACGGCGGGCAACTCCCGAGCACGGTCGGCGAACCGCCCGAGATCGTCGACGGCCAGCACCGCGAGCGCATCCCCCGGGACGAGCCGCGAGACCGAGGGCTCGTCGACCGAGGACGCCAGCGCCAATGCGAGCAGCCACATCGTCCTATCCCCTCCGTCTCCGCGGCGACCGAGCAGGTCGAAGCGTAGCCGGAGCGGGCGGAGCCCGATCAGAGTTAGGCCCGAGCGCCGCTCACATCATCGCGCGCACGAAGTCGTCGAGTTCCTTCAGCTTGCTGGCCGAGTACCCGCGGTCGTGGAACCACACGACGACGCCGTTCGCGTCGAGCAGCACGATCCGCCCATTCGAAGTCGGAGCACGACCCAGCAGATCGGCAATGGGCTCGGCATCGTCGTAGACCGTCACGACGGAGCCCCAATCCTCGCTGGGAATCCCACCGCGCATTCCTTCGTCGATCATGCCGGCGAACATCCCGGGCACGAGTCCTTCGATCGTGGGCACCTCGCGAACGGCGACGGGGGTGCCAGCCTGCAGCAGTCCGAACAGCCAGCGATCCAAGTCGAACTGAGCGTTCTGCACGAAGCCGACGAGCAAGAGCACGGGCTTGCCCGAGAAGTCCTGCGGCACTCGCACGGTGTCGCCCGAGAGCGAGGTTCCGACGACGGCGGGGAACGGCTTGCCGATCGGTAGGACCGGTGGTTCGGCAGGGGTCGAACCACACGACGCGAGCAACAAGGACAGGATCGGCAACCAACGTCGCATCGGGCAACCTCCGGTTCTGGATCGAGGTCTCTTCGCAAGATCGGCGCTCGCGGATGCAGCAGCGGAGCCGGGGGTAGCGCAGAACCGCGCGATTCGCAGCCGTGTCGCAATACGAGCGGAACGCAGAGCCCGGCGGAAGACGTGAACGCGAACGGGACAATGGAAAACGCTGACGGCGGCGCGAGAGCCGGTGGCGCCGGAGGCAAGGGCGAAGGGGTGGAACGACCCGGACAAGAATGCCGCCGGCAATCCTGTCCGCCCATCCGGACGAATTAGCCGGCGGCAATCTTGTCCGGCCATCCGGACGAGAACGCCGGGGGACAGATGGGGGACGCGCCTCCGTCCCCGTCATGTCCGTCAATCGCCACCGCGGAGCGCGAAGCGCGACCCGAAGTTCTCCCTCGGGTTCAAGCTCGCGCGTCATAGGAAACCACTCCGTCGCCAAGGGACGTCGAGAACGGGCTCTCGGAGCGGCCGCTCAGCAGCCCGCCGCAGCTGTGGCGATCCGCTGTACGACTCTCGTGAGTACGTGACCCCGGGTTAGATCGACAGGGCGCTCCATTCACGAACGGAACAAGCCACCTCTGCGGCTTTGAGCGGCCGCTCCGAGAGCCCGTTCTCGACGTCCCTTCGCGTCGAGTTTCTCGCGCGACTCAAGGGCACGGGGGTTCCCAAAGGGGGGCTTTGCTCGTTTGTGAAGCCCCCCTTTGGTCGTTCGACCGCGAGCGGTCGAACGAGGGGGTGTGGGGGAACGGAGTCCCCCACCTTGTTCGATGGGGCCCGGGGCCTTCGGCCCCGGCTGCGTGGATGGTCAGCACCATCCGGCCATGCGGCCCGAGCTACAAGCTGCGTCTCGATGGCAGCAGCACGTTCGCGACGAGCAAGCCGCAGACGAGGGCCACGCCGATCGCGACCATGCCGACGAGCAGATCGGTCGGGTCCGTTCCATCGCTGGCGCGTAGTCCGAGGAAGCTCGACAGACTGCGGAATCCGGTCGATCCCGGAACGAGGATCAACAACCCCGGTACCGTCGACAGCGCCGCGGGCAAGCGCCGCCAACGCGCGAGCAGATTGCTGAACACGCCGAGCACGACCGCGCCGAGCCCCGCTCCGAACGGAGCGGCGAGCATCGCGCGCTCCGGGTCGAGCGCTTCGAACTGCCGCGCCCCCAACGCGCGGCCAGGAACGCGAGCACGGCCGCGACGACGATGATCGCGGTATCGCGATGCCGCGCCTGGAACAGCACCTTGTACGAAAGCGGCGCGAGCACGAGCGCGACCCACGCCATCCACGGCGGCAGCGACCGCGTCGCCAACTCGGGCACCGTCGGATGCGCGAACCACGGTGCCAGACCACGCTCCGCGATGTCGATCGCCGTGTAGCCCACCGCGGTGCCGAACACGAGCATCAGCAGCGTCGTGAACACCCCGCCGAGTCGAGCCGTGCCCGACGACAGGTGCTTCGCCGCCAACTCGTTCAACGCCACAGTGAAGCTGTACCCGGGCAGCAACACGACGATCGCCGACAACGTCACCGCATCGCGTGAGATCGACCATGGCAGAAGGTGCAGTAATCCAGCGAGCGACGCCGCGAGCGAACTCGCGAGCACGTCGAACACGCGTGCGATGCGATCGTGCTTGCGCGCGAGTACGGCGATCCAGCCGACCAAGAGCCCGATGCAGCTCGCGGCGATCGCGTCCTGCGCTCCACCACCGAAGAACACGGCCGACGTACCCGACGCGAACGCCCACGCCGTCAGCGTCGAGCCGCGCCCATGCGTCAACGCCTCGCGCTCCTGGATCATCAAGCGCGCCGACGCCGCGGTGGCGTCGAGCTTGTCCTCGACGATGTCCTCGATCAGCTCGGACAGCGCGGCGACGCGCGCGAGGTTCACGAACCCGGGCTCGACGCGCAACAAGCGCAGGCGCTGGTTCTCGAGCGGACCGAACGCGAGCTGCAAGCCCGTCGGCGTCGTGAACGCCTGCAACTGCACTCCGAGTGCACGACCCACGCGCGTCAGCGCGTCCTCGATGCGGTACGCCGGCATGCCGTGCCGATGCAACGCGTGCGCCAGATCCGTGAGGAACGCTTCCGCGCGCGCGGGATCGGCTTGCGGTTGCGGAGCAGGCTCCATGGACGGTGGCCTCGACGAGCGAACGGAACGAGGCGGCGGAGTCTACTGCGTGCCGCTCAGGGCGGGTCGCGCGGGATCGCGCTTCGGTGAGCGTCGCCAACTGCCGATGTAGGGACGCTTCGCGCTCGTTCCCGCTCCCGATCCGCACCGCGGAGGAACCGATGAGTCTTCGTGCCCTGATGATCGGCCTGCTGTCGCAGATCGTCGCGTTTTCATCGACGCCCGTCGTTCGCGCATCCGAACCGACCGCGGCGAAGGACGAACTCGCTGCGACGATTCCGATGAACGAGCAGCTCCGGCGCGCACGCGACGCGGTGTTCCCGACCCTCGTGCACATCCAACCGGTCGTCGACGTCGCGCGTGGCGGTCGCACCATCGAGACCGCGTTGCACGGCAGCGGTGTCGTCGTCAGCAAGGACGGCATCGTCGTCACCAACTTCCACGTCGCCGGCACCGCGAAGCGACTGGTCTGCACGCTGTCCGACAAACGCCGCTGCGGCGCCACGCGCATCGGCGCGGATGCGGCGACCGATCTCGCGATCGTGCAGCTCGACCTCGCCGAACTCGGCGTCGACGAGATCCCGCACGCCTCGTTCGCGACGGAAGACGCGCTGGAAGTCGGAGACTTCGTCGTGGCGATGGGATCGCCGCTCGGCCTGTCTCGCTCGCTGTCGCTCGGTGTCGTGTCGTGCCTCGACCGTGACCTCGGCATCCTCGAGCTCGACGGCGGTCAACAGACCGGCCTCTACAACACGTGGATCCAGACCGACGCCGCGATCAACCCGGGCAATTCGGGTGGACCGCTCGTCGATCTCACGGGGCGCGTGGTCGGCATCAACACGCGCGGCTTCCGGCAAGCGATGAACCTCGGGTTCGCGATCCCCGCCGACGTCGTCGTCGACGTCATGCTGCGCGTCCTGCGCGATGGCCGCGTGGTGCGCTCGCAACTCGGCGTGACGATGCAGCCGGTCCCGGCCACGAGCGCGACGAACGCCGACGTCCGCGGCGGACTGATCGCGTCGGTCGAACCAGGCAGCGTCGCCGAAACCGCCGGCTGGCGCGCCGGCGACGTCTTGCTGTCGATCGACGGCACGAGCGTCACGATCGCGTTCCCCGAGGACTTGCCGCGCGCGACGCACGCTCGCGGACTTGCCGGTGGAGCGTGCGGTCGCGTTCGAACTGTCGCGCGACGGCGAGCGGATCCAGGGCACATGCACCGCCGACGAACTCGACCCGCCGCCCGCGCAGGACGAGTCGTTCGTCGAGTACGGCATCACGTTGCGCGCGCTGACGAAGGAAGAGTGCTTCGAACGCTTCCTCGACGAGAGCGGCGGCGTGCTGGTCACGGGAGTCCGCGCCGGCGGCCTGTTCGCGCGCACGACGCCGAAGCTGCAGTCCGGCGACGTGTTGCTCGCCATCGGCGACGCCGAAGGCGACCTGAGCACGGCCTTCGCGATCATGCTCGAGCACACGCTCGCGAGCGACCGTCCGACGGTGCCACTGCGCGTGCGCCGCGGCACCGAGGAGTTGATCCTGGCGCTGAAGCTCGAAGGCTTCGAATTGGCGGAGGCGCGCAAATGAGCTCCCGCACCCTTCGCGCACTGGTCCTTCTCGCCTGCGTCGGCTCGCCGCTCGTCGCGCGCGACTTCGAGAAGGACGCGATCGCACTGCGCAGCCTGCACGAAACGTTGTCGCCGTCGGTGGTCCAAGTCCGCGTCGCACAACGGCGCGACTCGACTTCCGCCGCCGAGATCGACGTCGAGACCGAAGCGATCGGGCTCGTCGTCGATGCGCGCGGCCTCGTCATGGTGCCGGCGTCGATCGCCGACGGCGATGGCGCGGCCGCGCCGCGCGTGACCGTCGTCGAAGTCTTCGTGGCCGGCGGGGCGCGCTTCGAAGCGCGTTGGCTCGGCAAGGCGCGCGGCGCGTCGGTGGCGTTCTGTCAGGTCGACGATCCCACGTTCTCGGGACGGCCCGTGGAGTTCGCGACCGACGACGCCATGCACGTCGGCGACTTCGTGGCTTCGGTGCGCTTGTCCGGGCCGAATTTCCGCCGCACGCCGTTCATCGACGCGTTCATGGTGTCGGGCATGCTCGACGACCCGCGTTGCGGGTTGACGTCGTTCGCGGCGTCGGACTACCTCGGCAGTTGCGTGGCGACGCTCGACGGTCGCGTCATCGGAATCATCGGATGGATGTCCATGGCGCGCTCGGGCGCGCGTGACCCCGTGACCGGCGCCGCGCAGCGCAGCGTGCTCGCGGCCGTGCACGGCGAGGATCCGACGGGCCGCGAACTCGTGATCGTTCCGGCAAGCGCCGTCCGCGAAGCGATCGCGGCCGGGCCCGACCCCGACAGCGCGCCGCACGCCGCGCCGTTCCTCGGGATGGACGTCCAGGCCCTGCCTCGTGAGCTCGCGAGCTGGTTCGAGTTGAAGACCGATCGATCCGCGGCGCGAGTCTCGCGCGTCTGGCCCGATACGCCCGCGGCGGCCGCCGGCTTCGCGGTCGGCGATCTCGTGGTCGGCGTCGATGGCGAAGACCTCGCGTTCGCGCGCGACGGCGACACTTCGGAGCTGACCGCGTACGTGAAGGCGAAGCGCCCGGGCGACACGCTCGTGTTCGACGTCGTGCGCGGGCAGCGTCGCGTGACCGTGACGGCGACGCTCGCGGCCGCGCCGATGGCGATCGAAGAGGCTCCGCGCGCGACGTGCGACGCGTTCGGTGTCCACGCGCGTGATCTCGTGTTCGGCGATCGCGCCGAAGCGGGCTTGCCGCAGAGCACGGTGGGTGCGCGCACGACGGCCGTGAGTCGGTCCGGGCATCTCGGTCAGGCCGGGCTCTTCGTCGGCGACCTCGTGTTGCGCGTCGACGACCAGCCGGTCGCGGACGCGGCAGCGCTGTGCGCGGCGTTGACCATGGCCGCGGAGGCGCGCGCCGAACGCGTCACGCTGTTCGTCCAGCGCGGCCGCCGCACGCTGTTCATCCACGCGCGTCCCGAATGGGAGCGCGAAACGGCGCGGTGAGCCGTCGGCGAGCGCTCGTCGGCGCCGCCTCTCTGGAAACTCGTCCCGGCCGACGCCACGATGCGGGCATGCATCGCCTCGCCTCGGTCTGTGTCGCCCTCGTCCTCTCCGCGTGTTCGTCCGCGCCACCCGTGCGCGTGATCTCGGCGCGCGACGTCGTCGCCGAAGGCGGCGCGGTCGTTTCCGTCGACGTGATCGCGTCGCGCGTCGGCGCGGAGATCCTCGCGAAAGGCGGCAACGCGGTCGACGCGGCGATCGCGACGGCGTTCGCGCTGGCTGTGACGTGGCCCGAGGCGGGCAACCTCGGCGGCGGCGGCTTCATGCTCGTGCGCATGGCCGACGGCGAGAAGGCGTTCATCGACTATCGCGAGATCGCGCCGGCCGCGGCGACTCCGACGATGTTCCTCGACGCCGACGGCAACGTCGATCCGGTGCGCGTGCGACTCGGGTACACGCCGGTCGGCGTGCCCGGCACCGTGGCGGGCCTCGCAGAGGCGCACGAGCGCTTCGGTTCGCTCGAGTGGGCCGAACTCGTCGAACCGGCCTACGAGCTCGCGCGGGACGGCATCCCGATCAGTGACGCGTTGGCAGCGTCGATCGAAGCCGAGCAGGCCGAACTCGCGCTCGATCCGGAAGCGCGGCGCATCTTCCTGCTCGACGACGGCACGTACCGGCGTGCGGGCATGCGTCTGGTGCAGAGCGATCTCGCGGAATCGTTGCGCCAGATCGCGGACGAGGGCCCCGACGCGTTCTATCGCGGCGCGATCGCGGAGAGCATCTGCGCGGACGCGCAGTCGCGCGGAGGACTGCTGACGCAGGACGACTTCGCGCGCTACGAGGCCAAAGTGCGCGAACCGCTCGGCGCGTCGTATCGCGATCACGTGGTCCTCGCCGGTCCGCCGCCGACGTCGGGCGGTTTCGTGTTGGTGTCGGCGCTGAGGCAGCTCGAAGGCTTCGATCTGAAAGCGCTCGGTGCAGGGAGTGGTGAAGAACTGCATCTGATCGCCGAGACGCTGCGCCGCGCGTTCCTCGATCGCGCGCTGTGGTTCGCCGATCCCGATTTCGTCGGGGTGCCCGTCGCCGACTTGCTGGCCGAGGATCACATCGACGAACTGCGAGCGAGCATCGATCCGGTCGCGTCGACGTTTTCGGACGAACTCGCGGGCGATCTCGACGGCACGTTGATCGTCGACGAATCCGAGCAGACGACGCACTTCTCCGTCGTCGACTCTGAAGGCAACGCGGTCGCGAACACGTACACGCTCGAGGAATCGTGGGGCGCGAAGTTCGTCGCGGCCGGCACGGGCATCGTGATGAACAACGAGCTGCACGACTTCAATCCGCAGCCCGGCATCAGCACGACGAAGGGCCGCGTCGGCACGCCGCCGAACACGATCGCGCCCGGCAAGCGGCCGTTGTCGTCGATGTGCCCCGTGCTCGTGTTCGGGCCCGACGGTCGCTTGAAGCTGATCGCCGGCAGTCCCGGCGGCCGCACGATCCCGTCGACGGTGCTGCGCGTCGTCACCGGCGTCATCGACCACGGCCTGTCCCCGCGCGCCGCGATCGACCTCGCGCGCGTGCATCACCAGTTGTTCCCGGACGAACTCGTGCTCGAGGAGTCACACACGCGGCCCGCGAACGCGAAGCTCGAATCCCTCGGCCACGTGATGCGTTCGGTGCAGCGCATCGGCGACGCGCACTGCATCGGCTGGGATCCGATCTTGAAGCGCTACGTCGCGAGCGCGGACGGCCGCCGCGCGGGCTCGGCGGCGGGAGTCGTGCCGATCGAGGAGTGAGCTAGGAACGCCCCGATCACTCGATGCGGAACTCGAGGTCTTTCAGTCCGCCCTCGGGCACGACGATCGTCTTCGTCAGCAGCGTGTTCGAGCGACCGTCGAAACGCACGTAGCGCGGCTTACTGCCCGGTGGACCCGGGGTCCGCGGATTGGCGTTCTTGACCCACCACACCGACAGTTCGTAACGGCCAGGCTCGAGGTCGGGCAGCGAGAAGGAACCGGTCTTCCGATCGATCCCGATGCCCGGAAGATTCTCGTCGGGCCTCGAAGGCCGTCGGAGGGACACGATGACCGAGAAGTCCGGATCGATCGGTCCGCCGGCGTCGATCCGACCGGAGACACTCGCCCCGCGGAGAAGCGTGATGTCGTGGATCTGCGTTCCGCCGCGCTCGACGGTGAACGACGTCTCGGCGTCGGTTCACTTTGAACGTGCTGCTAGGTTAACGTCAGGCGCTCGGGTACAGCTCTAGTTCAGACTCCGCGCACAATGACTCAGCGATCTTGAGCCGCATTGCGCGCTGTTCGATCTCATCCGGGTTAGTCGGCCAGCCAACCGCGTCGGCGTGATGCGGCGGCGGTGGCGATGGCAGTAGTTCAAGCTGCACGCGGCGATACGCCAGACACTTCGTGATGGCAGCCCCCTTCAGCGCTCGTTTGCTCAAGGCAGCTACCGCTTCGCCGCAAGACTTGCGTGCCGCGAAGTCAAGTCCGCTTACCCGGCAAACGGACATCTTGAGATTCGGGGGCGGCTTGAATGCCCCCGTCCTCACCTTCATCGTTCGGGGGTTGTATTCGTTCTTCTCCGAGAACACGAAGCGCGCGATGCTCTCTGCCTCGTCGACGCGAGGCGGCCGCGACGCCATCGCATTGTTCACTCCATCGCACGACGAATCGATCCTGTCAGGGCGTCGGAGATCGTGCTTCCGTCGAAGTGTTCGGCGGAGTGCCAGCTTGAGGCACCATCTAGCCCAGCGCAGGCAACGCGATCGCCGCCATCGATCAGGATTGAGCATACGCGACGGTACCCACCTACCCAGCGGAGGCTGATGCAGCCTTCCGAGTCCGGGTCGATTTCATCGGGCAGTAGATTCTGCGGCAAGGCAAAGATGAACTGGGCGGCGCGCGTAGCAGCACCGAGGCCGATCGGCTTCGCATCGGCGTCGTCCCAGTTCGATACTGAGCAAGACTTTGCGATTTCGAAGATCGAGTCGATCGCCTCACGAGCCTTTTTCCCGTAGAGCGCAAACGAACGAGACGCGGACTTGCGCGCGTCGCGTCGCGCTTCGGAAACGAACGTCGATTCCAGCGACACAGTGGGAGTGCTAGGCATGTCGCACGGCATTAGCGAAACAGCGTCAAGCATTGTTCTTTCACCAACCCGAAGAAGAGCCGATTCTTTAGATCCCGCAGTTCCACGAGCGCATCCCATAGAGAGCCGTCATTCCGCTCCCACTTGCCGTGCTTCGATGTTGCGATGTCGACGATGATCGGAACTTTACCCCGTTCGGCTTCACGGTCGCGCGATGCCAAGACGATGTTTGCGACGAGTCCAGTTTTACTGTCCTTGATTTTTTGTTGGGAGAAGAACCCCAACAGAGACATGCCGGCCGCTGGCGGCGGTTGCGGCAGCGTCGTGAAATACTCCCCAAACTGCTCTGGCGTAACTTCACGCGGCAGCATCACTTGGTTCACGAATCGCAACCCAACACGGCTGACGCGTGCGGGTTCGACGATTTCGTTGTAAATGCCCCAAGTTCGACGAATCTCGGACAAGTAGTGGTCGAGCTTGCGATACGGCGCGAGGCGATTGAACGTGAATCCGTCGCGTCGAACCTGAACGATCTGCTTGTCATCTGTCGAGAAGAACAGCCAGCCGCGCGTCTCCGAGGGCTGTTGCTTGCTCGCCGGAGCGCCGATGTCGAGAGTCTGCACCGACTCAGTTTTGTGCTTCGGGTAGTCCGTCCCGAGCGCCGCCACCGCGCTATCGAACACGCCTTCAAGCGTCGTGCCAGGCTTCAACTCCACATCAAGGTCGATGATCGCCTCGATGATCGGTGGGTTTGGAAGAGTCTCGAAATCCTGCTCTGGCACGGGGCGCTCCGGTCGAGTTCGGGCACGAGCGTACCAACAGCAGTGGTTGGGTCACCCGCCTGATGCGGCAGGGCTTGGCAGGTAGATCGTGATGCGCCCGTCGTGCGTCGCTTCTTTCTTCTCGATCACTTGACGAGATCGAGCATTGCCCAGCGACGATCCGCGATGCCAGCAGCTACCGCGGGAGTCGCACATCGTCGTGCTCGGAACCGCCCCCCTTGCTTCGTCGCTCACGCCCCTCGTCCATGTCCATGACCCGCTAGCAGCGGTACAACCACGGAGGATTCGAATGCGGCGCGTTCGCGACAAACTTGGGGGGTGACCAATGGCATGGGGCACGGCATGGATCGGAGTGGCGGTCGGACTCGTCGCCGGAGCCGCGGGAGGCGTGTGGTTCGCGCAGTCCGAACCCGCGAGCGCGGTGCGGCTCGACGACTCGATCGGCGAGCCCACGCGAGAAGCGAGCGACGCAAGCTCATCGCGGAACCTCGCGCCCGCGTCGACGAGTGGCGTGACGGAGTCCGCACCCGACGCGCCAAAACGCCTTGCCACGGGGGACGGACTGTTCTCGAGCGAGTTGCTCCAATTCGCCCGCGACGAGATCGACGCGGGCTGGCGCGAAACGCGCACGGATCCGGTGCCGGCAGAGACGATGACCGCGGTCGTCGACGACTTCCGCGCACGCACACTCGACTTGCCGCGCTCGCTCGGCCGCGACGCCGCGGAGCGAGCGACCCACGCGGAAGCGCTCGAGCGCGCCCTCACGACCAAGGACGGACTGTTGTTCCTGCGGACGATCCAGAAGACTCGTCAAGGACCGTTCGTCGAACTGGTCGATGACGCGACGACGTTCCCGAGCTTCTTCGAGGCGCGCATCGGCGGAGGCGTCCTCGACGGCACGGCGCTGCCGCAGTTCACGCGGGACACGAAACTGTCAGGCGTCACGATCCAGTTCCCCGCCGGCGTGTTCGAACCGCGTTGTCGATTCGACGACGTGAAGGCCCCGGTGACCGACGTCGCGATCGCCGGCGCGGGCATGGATCAGACGCTGCTCGTGATGCAGAGCGTCTCGTTCCGCGTTGCGCTCGAGCGCATCACGATCCGCGACTGCACCGTGTTCGTCCCGAGTGGCTGCGTGTTCGATCTGCGGACCGAACCGGCGCTGATCCGCCTCGAGCGGGTCCGCATCGTCGGATACGACTGCGGCGCGGGCGGCAGCTGCGCCTTCGCGACGGCGGCCACGATGATGTGGCTCTCCGATTGCCAGATCCTCGACCGGTTCGGTCACCATCCTGGCGGGAGGATCTTCGACCTACGAACGGACGGCGTGCTGATCCGTCTCGATCGCTGTCGGATCGAGAACACCGAGTTCGGCGACGTCCCGTCCGGGTCGACGGTCCTTTTCAACTCCTGCACTCTGCGCGGCGCGCGGCGGTTTCCCGAGGCCGAGGACGGCATCGAATACCGCGGTTGCTCGATCGAGAAGGCCACGACGAACGAGGACCCGCCGGCGCGTTCGCTGAATGAACTCTTCCCCGATTGGGAGAAGCGGCGGATCCGCCAGTGACGACAGTCGCCGTCACGGCCCCTTCGCCGCCGCGTTCAACATCGCCTGCGTCAGCGGCAGCTCGAGTTCGATCGGTTCGGAGCCCTCCACCTGGAGCGGCATCGCGAACCCCTCGAGCACGCGCCGGAACGAGCCCTTCGGCGCCACGAGCATGCGCACGCGGAATGCGCCCGACTCCGCGATCAGCAGCGTTGCCTTGCGATCCTCGAGGTCGTGCATCGCGACGACGCGTGGCTTCGGTGCGTCGGTGGCTTCTTCCACGTAGACCGTGAGAGCCGTGAACGCGTCGATCCGCAGGTCGGCTGGCAGCGAGACCTCGAGGCGCGCCGCGAGGTCGGTCAGCTTCACCGTGAGGTCGAGCGTGTCGGCCACGACTTGCACGCTGCGATACATCGGATGCGAGACCGTCAAGCGCGGGGCCGCGTCGGTCGAGATCCAGACGAATCGCCCGTCGGCGTCGGAACTCGCGCTGCCGTTCGCATCGTCGGCGACCCAGGCTTGGGCCAACGGTCGTTCGTTCGCGTCGACGACGCGCCCGCGGATCACGCGCAAGCGACCGCGCAGGTCGATCGACTCGAGTCGCGGATCGGACGCCGTGAACGTCGCCCCCGGCGGCTCTTCGGAGGACTTGGCGCCGACGAGTTCGAACACGCTGCTCGCGCCCGCGCCCCCGTGAACGCGCACGCGTGCCGACTCGGCCGAATCGAGTTCGATCTCGAACGTGCCGTCGGCGCGGCATGGACGCAGAGGGACCTTCGTGCCTTTGCGTCCTCCGTCCAGCGTGACGTCGTAGGCGCACGAGACCTCGATGCGCTCGAGCGGCACGCCGTCGTCGCACAGAACGCGTCCGCGGATCCAACCGGGCGTCGGGAACACGACCGCGACGTCGGTGCGATACGCGGCGACGTCCAACGGATCGAGAGTGACGTGCCCGCGTCGCGCGGTGATCCGTACGGTCTCGAGCGTCTCTGCCCCGTGGATCGCGAACGAGCCGTCCGCGGCGGACTCGGCGACGATGCGTCGCGCCGTTCCGCGTGCGACGGCCGCGCCGTTCGGACTCGTGGCCGGGGGCAACGAGTAGTCGTCGCGGAACTCGACGATCAACTCGACTCCTTCGAGCGGAGTCCCCGCAGCCGTCGTCACGCGTCCCGCGACCAAGGTCCCGAGCGGACGCAACACGAGGTCTCCGATCTCATGCGTTCCGGGAGTCAGCGGCTCGGGAAGCGTCAGCGCCGCGGCGAGGTCGGGACGGTATCCACGCCGGCCACGCGTCGCGTCGGTCGGGACGAGGACGCGCGCGCGAAGCTCGCCTGCGTCGCCGTACGGCACGACGAAGCGGCCGGACCCATCGGTCGTGAAGCGCGGCGGTTCGGTGCGCGCGAATCCGGCGCGCTCGTCGGACGGCCGCGCGTGGCGGATGAAGCACTCGAGACCGGCGGCAGGCGAACCGTCGGCGTTCAGCAGTCGCCCGGTCAAGAGCGGTCGCCCTTCGCCAGGTGGAGGCAGTTGCGCCACGATCACGGTCTCGACCCACGGCACGCGCGGTCCGCGATCCTCGAGCGGGATGGCCTGGAAGCGCTGGTCCTGGACGATCAACTTGCCGACGAACGGCGCGTCGGCGCCGACGGCGAAGAACAGCGCTTCGCCGTCGCGCACGAGCCGACGCGCGTCCGAGTCCCACCACTCGCCGGACGTCTCGACGCGCCCGCTGCCCTTCCACGGTGAACCATCCGCCTGCATCACGCGAATCCGGATCGCCGCGCACGGAGGCGCGACGACGCGCAGCGGCGGACCGTCGAGGGACTCCGGCTCCACGCCGACTTCGTCGACGTCGACTCCCGTGATCCACGGGCGTACGGCGTACGAGCCGAACTCGTCGAGGTACGCGTGCCCACCCCCGTGCAGGCGCCAGCGCGCGTGCGGGATCTCGACGACGGATGAGCCCGGCACCGGCAACGCGCGATGGACGACGCTTCCCGCCCTGGACGATGAGGCCATCGGATGGGTCACGAGGTCGACGGGGACGAACGGCCGCGCCGTGCCGCCGGCGTCGACGACCTCGACGCGTAGCGTCGCGTCGCGGAACACGCGCAGCTCGCGCAAGCGGTTCTCGCGCTGGATCATGCGCGGTCGAGCGTCGGCCGCTTCCGCACCGAACGCGCCGGGAACGGACGCGGCGAGCACGTGCGGCGTCGACGGCATCGGCACGTCGATCGTGCCGTCGGCTCGGGACGACCCGAGCGGCGCGACGTCGTTCAACACGATCCGCGGATCGGGCACGAACAACTGGGCTTCCGGCCAGCGCGGCTCGAGCAACGACTCGCGCGGGACGAGCCACACGCGGGCTCCCGCGAGCGGAGCGTTCGACTCGGCATCGACGATGCGGATCGTCCACACCGGATCGGTCGCCTTCGGCAGGGATGGCGCGCCGTCGTTCGTCGCGACCTCCGGCGTCGACTCCTCGCGCTGCGCGGAGTCGATCGCGCTCGGCGACGGCGTCATGGCAGGCGTGGATGCCTCGGCGTCCGCTTGCTTTCCGCTCGTCGGTGCGTCGACCTCGATCTCCGGCGCACGCGGAGCCTCGCTGGTCGTCCACCAGACGAAGGCGGCGGCGACGACGAGCAACACGAGTACGACGACGATCGAGCCGTAGCGCATGCGAGAGAGCGTTCCATTCATCGGGAGCGTGTGGGCTCGAGGCGCACGACGACACCCGGCGTCGCGACCGGGATCTGGACGCCGTCGTAGCCGGCGGCGCTGACGAGCAATTTCACGGGTCCAGGCGGCAGGACGAGGGTGAAGCGGCCTTGCGCGGCGGACTTCGTGATGGCGTTCGACGTGCGAATCGTCGCGTTGCGGATCGGCTCGCCGCGCGTGCTATCGACGCGACCGGAGAACGCGAACGCGAGATGGCGCAGGTCGATCGGCGCGAGCCGCGGATCGGACGCCGACGAGCTGCGCGCACGCTCCACGGGTTCGCGACCGACGTCGGGGATCGTCACGAATGCGGTGCCCGGTCGCTCACTGCCGACGATCAACGTGCACGCGCGGTCGGCGGGAACCTCGATGCCGAAGCGACCGTCGCGCGTCGGAGCTCGTGACACGACGTGATGCGCGACGCGTGCGTCGGCCGTTTCGACCTCGTAGGAGACGAGGATCCGTAGCGCGCCCGGGTCGACATCGCGGTTGCACCGCAATCGGCCGTGGACCCATGCGGTCGCAGGCAACGTGAGCACCGTATCGGCGTTGCCCCGTTGCGCGGGAAGCGGGCCGAGCCGGAGATCACGCAGAGCCACGGCGACGCGCAGGGCCTCGCTCGCCCCGTTCGTCTCCTTCGCGTCGTTCGCCTGGATGCGGAACGAGCCGTCGTCGCGGACGGTCGTCGTCCACGATCGTGCCTTGCGGTGTTTTCCGCCCTTCGGCCACGACGCGGCCGTGGACACCGTGACGATCGCGCCCGCGGCGCTGCTCCCGTCCGCGACCCCGACGCGGCCGGCGAGCAACAGCGAAAGCTCGCTCGGAGCATTCCGAACGTGACGAGTCACGGTGTTCAAGGGTGGTGTCGTCGCTGCGGTGCGCTTGGGCTCGCTCGGCGCCACGAGGGCAGCTTCGGGCTCCTTCGCGCTCGCGGGCTGCACGCTCTCGTCATCGAGTGCGGGGGAGTGCGTCGATTCGAACGGGATCGCGGGCAGCGCGCGCATCGCAGCCGCTGCAGTGGGAGCGTCGAGGTCGCTCGCGAGCCACAGCCACGCGAGAACTCCGCAACCGGCGATGAGACTGGTCACGATGAGGATGCGGAACATCGACGCCTTCGAAGAACCTGGAACGTCTCGAAGCTTCCCGTGCGCGGCGACCACCGAGTCCACCCGAACCGCCACCGTCGGCGCAAGCCGCGCCGTGTCACGGGCTCGTCAATCGCGCTGCGCGACCAGCGTGATCACGACGCCATCCGTCGCTGCGTCGAGCGTGGTCGGCGCGAACTTGCGCGCGCGTGCCTCGATGCGTGTGGAGCGCTCGGGCAGCACGAACGCGAAGCGACCGTCGTCGTCGGTCGTCAGCGTCACGCCGAACCCGGACTCGACCTTCGCGCGCGGGATCGGCGCCCCACTCGGCGTGACGACGCGGCCGGCGAGGCGGAACAGGCGCCCGCGCAAGTCGATCGTCAGCCGCGGATCACGCACGACCGCCCCATCCTCGACGCGGACGCCGTCGATCGTCGCGAGCGCGGATGCCGGGGCATGGACCGCTTCGACGCGCAGATCGTGCGGGCCTTCCGGCATGGAGACTTGCGCGAACTTGCCGTCGGCGTCGACGGCGATGATTTCCTCGCCCGTGCGGATGCGAACGGTGTCGGCAGCGACGCCGTCATCGACGAGTACACGGCCTTCGAGCGTGCCGAACGCGGGGAGCTCGATCACGACGTCGGTCGCGCCGACGTCGAACGTGCGCGGGGCCGCCACGACCGAACGGAACGACGCGATCACGCTGACCTCGCGTCCCAAGCTGCTCGCGAATGCGCAGAACGATCCATCCGCGCGCGACGTGATCGCGCGCGACACGTCGCCTTCCACGGCGATGAACAAGTTGGCGTCGGCGATGGGCCGGCCCGACGAAGTGCGGACCGTACCCGCGAGCAGAACGGGAACACGCTCGAGTCGGATCGTGCCGAGATCGATCGGTCGAGCCGGGAGCGGCGCCGCCACGCTCAGGCTCGCGCATCGACCGGCGTCGAACGCTCGCGTTCCCCGGCCGGCGTCGGCGACGACGATGGACTGCGGGACCAGACCATTGACGTCCTGGAACGGGATGCGGAAGCGTCCGTCGCTCGTCGTCGAGAACCGGATCGGCTCGTCGAACAGTCGGGCGTCATATGCGGCTACGTGGTTCGGCGGGACCAGCAACAGACACTCGGTGTCGGCGAGCGGACGTCCATCGACGTCGAGCAAGCGCCCCGTGAACACGGTGTGCTCGGTGCCCGGCTCGGCGAAGGGGGCGAGCAGCAGCGTCTCGGTCCATGGCACGCGATCGCTCGCCGCGGCAACGGTGATCGCGGCGAATGCGGAGTCGTCGAGTTCGACCGCGGCGGAGAACCCCGGGACGACGCTGACGGCGTGGAACAGAGCTTCACCCGTGCGCAGGTTCGTCGTGCGTCGGCCGAACCACTGCGCTTCGAGTGCCGTGACGCGGCCGCCACCCGACCAGATCGAGCGATCGGGAGCGAGAGCGCGCACGCGGATCGGTCCACACGGCGGGGCGACGAGACGCATGGCTTCGCCTTCGACGTGCGCGGCCTCGACGGTCCGCTCGGGATTCACGAGCAAGAGCACGCCGGTCCGCACCGCGAACGAGCCGTGCTCGTCGAGACCGGGTCGACCGCCCCCCGCGAGGCGCCACAGCGCGTGTCGGATCTCGACGCGCGTCGCGCCCGCCGCGGGCAGCGCGCGGTGGACGAGCGCGCCCTCGCCGAACGACGATTCGTACGGGTACGTGACGAGGTCGACGGGCACGAACGAACGCGGCGTGTCGGAGGAGTCGACGACTTCGACGTGCAGTGTCGAGTCGCGGAACAGGCGAACTTCGATGGGTCGGTGGTCGGTGTCGCGCGCGGTCGCGGCGACGCGCACGAAGCGAGCGCCGAATCGACCAGGAATCGCGGCGGCGACCAAGCTGTCGACGGTGGGTTCGGGCAGCGCGATCGAACCATTGGCGGCCGACGACCCGATCGAAGGCTCCTGCGCGAGTCGAACCAATGGATCGTCGACGAGCGTGCCGAGCTCGGGCCAACGCGGATCGACGAGCAACGAGTCCGGCACGAACCACACGCGTGCACCGGCGATCGGTGCGCCGGTGTCGGCGTCGACGATGCGCGTGGACCAGGGTGATCGAGCGGATTCGCGCGCGACTGCGGGGATGGCGTCGCCCGGTGCGTTCACTCGCTCCGGATCCGTCGTCGGACTGGCCGCGCGCTGCGTGCCATCGTCGATCGGATCCCTTGGCAGCGCGACGGTTTGCTCGAGACTTGGCGAGGCGGTCTCCGGTTCTCCAGCGTCGTCGTGGAGCAACGTGAAGACCAACCAACCCGTGACGCCGAGGCCAACGCATAGGGTCGTCGCGGCGCCGAGTCGCACGGTCTAACCACCCAACGCCGCGATCGTCGCGTCACACGCGGCGATGAGTTGCGCATCCTTCGTCCAGCGCTCTTTCGTGCGCTGCAACGTCGCGACGCCGCGCGGATCCTGCCAATGCTCGAGCACCGCGCACAGCGACTTCACGAGCTTGCGGCGCGACTCGGTCGTCTTCGTCGCGAAGCGCGGGTCGTCGTCGTCGGGCGTCACGTACGGCGTCTTCGGTGCGAACACCGTGGCGACGAGGTCGGCGTCGGCGAGTTGCAGCAGCACGTCCTTCGACTTCGCGGCGTCGATGCGCGCGGCCGCGTCGCACCACGCGGCGAAGCCGGCGAGGCGCGTGTCGTACTCGACGTACATCAGTTGATTGCCGTTCAACTTCGAGCCCTCGAAGCGCTCGACGAGACGCTTCGACGCGCGCGCGAGCAGCGGCACGCAGTCGGTCGACGCGATCTTGCCGAGTCCGGTGATGGTGGCGTGCAACACGCGCCAATCCTCGTCGTCGAGACCCGGCGCGAGCAGCGCGACGCAGCTCGGCCGCCCCATCGCACCCAGCGTTTCCGCCGCGAGCACGCGCGTGTCGACGCTCGACTTGTTCGACTTCAGCAGTGTGGCGACTTGCTTCGCGATCGCGTCGTCGTCGAGCTTCGCAAGTGCGTCGCGCGCGTCGGCTCCGCGTTGGCCGCCGACCTTCAGCGCGGCGAGGAGTTCCTTGGGATCGTCCGCGTGCGCGCCCGCGGCTTTGAACGGTTGCTCGGGATCGCCGAACAGCGCGATCTCGCGTTTGCTCGGCTTCGCGTCGAACGACGAGTCGGGGCCGACCGCGCCTTTCTTCGAGTGCGGTCGTGTGCGACCGCCGAACCAACGGAAGATGTCGTCGCGCACCCAGTCGGGGAAGCCGTGGCCGACGCCGTTCAGTTCGGTGTAGACGAAGTCGAGCTTCGGCTTCTTCTTGCCGTCGCCGAGCAACTGACGCATGACCTGGCGGTCGGACTCGACGCCGACGATCGGGTCGTCGGTGCCGTGATAGCAGTAGACCGGCACGCCGGCGGCTTCGGGTGACGAGCGCCCCCCACCACCGCCCGCGCACGGCGCGTACGCGGCCCAGACGTCGGGCCAACGCGGACCGAAGTCCCACGCACCGAAGCCCCCCATCGAATGACCGACGAGGTAGACGCGCGTGCGGTCGACGTTGAAGCGCATCGTCATTTCGTCGAGCAGCGCGCGCAGCCAGGCCTCGTTCGGATCCTTGCGCCATGGGGCGGCCAGCGCGGTCGGGCAGACGACGATGCAGCCGTACTTCTCCGACTCGGCGACGTAGAAGTTCATCGCCTCCTCGCCGGAGCCGGTCACGAGCGTGTCGTCCGCCCCGCCGGCGCCGCCGCCGTGCAAGCCGACGACGAGCGGCGTCGGACGCAGCGCGTCGTAGCTCTTCGGCACGTAGATGCAGTAGTTGGCGCCGGGGACCTTCTCGGAGTCGACGGTCAGCGCGACCTTGTCGCGGCGGCCCTTCGGGAGTTGCGCGGAGCGGCGCGCGCGTTCGAGGTATGCGAGGCGCGGCTTCGTCGCCAACGCTTCGAGCTCGGCGAGGGCGGCCTTCGCCTCCTCGTCGGTCTTCGCGTCGACGTAGCGGCGTTCGAGCGCGCGGCCTTGCTCGGTGAGGTTCGAATTGCGTGTGAGCAGGCCTTGGAGCTTCGTCGCGCCATACGCGGCGAGCGCGGCCTCGTGCGCGGGATCGAGCACGACGGCTTGCTCGAGGTGGTACGCGGCCTCGGCCTTCATGCCGTGTTCGGCGCAGAACGTCGACAACTCGAAGTGGTCCTGCGCGCCGAGCCCGGGCTTCGCGGCGCGCATGCGGTATTCGACTTCGGGCGGTTCGGCGACGACGACGTCCTTGACCTTTGCGCGCGCCAGCACGTTCGCGTCGGGGATCTCGAACGTCATGTCCGGATGCCGCGATCGCCAAGGGTTGACGATGACGCCGGTGTCGTCGTTCTTCGACACGACGACGCCTTCGAGCTTCTTGCCGTTCGCGAGGGTGACGGTGTCCGCGTGGAGGGGTGCGATGGAAATGGCGGCTACGCAAACCGCCCATGACGCGATTGGACCTCGACGGATCGCCATGACATCGACTCTCCGGGAGCCAGCGGACGCTCCACCGTACGAGGTCGCACGACCAGGCACGACAGCCGACTGGCGCGGGACGCTCACGCCACGGCCCGGGCGCTGGCCCGGGCGCTGGCCCGGGCGACGGCCCGGGTGCTGGCCCGGGTGACGGCCCGGGTGACGGCCCGGGTGCTGGCCCGGGTGCTGGCCCGGGTGCTGGCCCGGGCGACGGCCCGGGTGACGGCCCGGCTGACGGCCCGGGTGACACGCCGTTCGCCACCCCACATCGTCCACCGAATGGACCGTGCTTTATAAAGTGTAAATTGCGTTCTCGACTCCCCAATCCCTTGTGTATGGTTCCGCTCCGCACCGAAGATGTGGCACCTCAGCATCGACCAGTCGGGGGCGGAACGGTCGCCTGCCCCCTCGCAGGGCTGGAAGTGAGCGACGAACACTTGGATCGAAGCTCTTCCTTGGCGGTAGCCCCCAAGAAGCTGTTCCGCATCGGGGAAGTGATGGCGCACACGGGCTTGTCCCGGCAGACCATCCACAACTACACGATGCTGGGGCTGATCAACGCCGTCGGGCGCACGCCCGCCGGTCACCGCTTGTATGGAGAAGAGGTCTTCGCCCGCCTCGAGCGTGTGAAAGCGCTGCGTGAGACGCACACGCTGCTCGAGATTCGCGCGATCCTCGACGTGCCGAGCCCCCCGGGGCAGAAAACGAACGGCACGTCATGAGGGCCACGACACGATCGCGCCCGCGGGACCCATGGGGACCCTTATGAGTTCGAGTGCCAGCCAAGAGCGACGCCCGACCGCCGCCCTGTGGCGCAGGTATCAAAAAGCACGCGACTGCGTGCTGCGCAATCGCATCCTCGAAGCGTACCTGCCCCTCGTCTCCGCAGTCGCCGCGCGCGTCGCGCACCGACTGCCACCGTGTGTCGAACTCGAAGACCTGAAGAGCGTGGGCGTCCTCGGCCTGTTGAACGCGATCGATCACTTCGACGTCAATCGAGGCGTCCAATTCGAAGCGTTCAGCAAGAAGCGCATCGCCGGCGCGATGCTCGACGAACTCCGCCGCCAGGATTGGATCCCGCGCGAAGCACGGGATCGCGTCGAAGCGTTGCGCGCCGCGAAGCAGGAGCTGCGCGATCGCTTCGGCCGCGAGGCCTCGGACTTCGAACTCGCGCGCTGCATGAACCTGTCGCTGCGCGCGGTCCACGACATCACGATCGAACTGACGCTGACGAACATGATGCCGCTCGACACGAGCGACGAAGACTCCGGCAACGCGCATCGGTTCGATCTCGCCAACGAAGAACCCGAACCGTACGAGCGCGCGTTCCAGAGCGAGCTGCTGTCGCTCGTCGACAGTCACCTCGACTCGACCGAGAAGAACCTCGTGCGCTGGCATTACCACGACAGCAAGCCGCTGCGCCTGATCGGCAACAATCTGCGGCTGTCGGAATCGCGCGTCTGCCAACTCCACAACCGCATGCTGACGCGCTTGAAGGCGCGGCTGTACCAGGAGGTCGCACCGTGACGAACGGCGTCCGCGGCAGCGGTCACTGAATCGCGGCTGATCGCGATCGAAGAATCATGGCGGGGGTGTCGTCCTATGCAAAGCGGACGACGCCTCCGGGGTAGGACCCGCTCGACGCAGCCACGGTGTCGGGCGGGTTTTCTCTACCAAGGACGAGTCACCGCGATCGCGTCACTCCTCGTCCTGCAGCTCCTCGAACACCGAGCCCGGCAAGCGCGCGCGCAGCCGATCGAGCGCGCGGCGATAGCGCACCGTGATCGTGTTCGGCTTCTCACCGAGCAACAGCGCGATGTCGTTGACGGGGTTCTGCTCGATCGCGCGCATCACGACGAGCGTCCGATCGTCGTCGTCCAGTGCGTCGATCGCGCGACGCACGACGTCGATGCGCTCGTGGCTCGCGATCTGGCTGACGATGCGAGCGGACTCCGCGAAGCGCGCCTCCGCTGCCGGATCGAGCGAGTCTTGCCGGCGCGCGCCGTCGGCTCGCAGGTGCGTTTGCGCCAAGCTGTTCAATCGATGCAGCATCGTCGTCGCCAGGAAGCGCACGAGGACCGGCGTCATACGGCCGTCGCGCGCAGCCAACCCGTCCAGCCGCGGCAACGCGCGGACCCAGACGTCTTGCACCAGGTCCTCGGGCGCGTGCGTGCGCGCCAAGGCGGCCAACGGCCCGCGCAAGCGGTGACTCGCCTGCGCCAGCAGGAGCGGCGAGAAACGCTCGACCAGCCACGCCGTGCTGGACGCGTCGCCGCCCATGGCTTCGCGGACGCGCAGGGTCGTCAGCGCGTCGGGGGTGGGCGAGGCTGGATCCAATCGCGACATCGCCGGGATTCTGCCCTGCAAACCGAGGCCGTGCCCGCACGGCCTGGAATCGTGGGTTAGGTTTCGCGCCCCATGGCAGACGCACCAGCCATCGTGTTCGCGTTCCTCGAACGGATCGCCCGTGACCGCGCCAGCGGAACGGTGAAGACGCGAGCGGACTACTGCGCGCTGTATCCCGGCTACGAGGACGTCGTCGGTGCGGAGTTCGATCGGCTCACGGACGAGACCGCGCCGAACCCGCCGCGGATCCCCGACGCCGTCGGGGAAGTTCTCGGGCCGTACCAACTCGTCGAGGAACTCGGACGCGGCGGCCAGGGAGCCGTCTTCCGCGCGCGCGATGAACGCTTGCAGCGCGACGTCGCACTGAAAGTCCTGCTCGGACATGGCGGCGCGTCGCTACTCGCGCGCGAACGCTTCCAACGCGAAGCGATCGTCGCGTCGCGACTCGACCATCCCGGGATCTGCACGATCCTCGAAGTGGGGGAGGCGCGCGGCGTCGCCTGGGTCGCGATGCGCCTCGTCCCCGGTGACACGCTGGCGAAGCGCATCGCGTCGATCGCCACACCGACGAGTCCAGCCGAATGGAATGCGCGCCTCGAGTGGATCGAGGACGCGGCGCACGCTCTCCACGCCGCGCACGAGGCCGGCGTCGTCCATCGCGACGTCAAGCCCGGCAACCTGATGGTCACGCCCGAGGGCCGCGTCGTCGTGCTCGACTTCGGCCTCGCGCGCGATCTCGATCCCGACACGCCGTCGCTGACCGCCAGCGGCGAATTGCACGGCACCCCGGCGTACATGTCGCCCGAACAACTCGCGACGCATCGCGCGACGATCGATCGCCGCACCGACGTGTTCTCGCTCGGCGTGACGCTGTACGAGCTCGTCACGGGCCGCCGGCCGTTCGATGCGTCGACGCGCGAGGGGCTGTTCCGCGCGATCGTGTCGGAAGATCCGCCCTCGCTGCGTTCCTTGGTGCGCGATGCGCCGCGCGACCTCGACGTCGTCCTCGCGACGGCGCTCGCGAAGGATCGCGATCAGCGCTACTCGACGGCGGCCGCGCTCGCCGCCGATCTGCGCGCCGTGCGCGAATCGCGACCGATCGCGGCGCGGCGTCCCTCGACGTTCGTGCGCGTCGCGCGCTTCGTCGCGCGCGAGCCCGCGAAGGCCGCGTTGATGGGTGGGCTCGTGCTCGCGCTCGTCGTCGCGGCCGGAGCCGTCGGCTTCCTCGCGGCGCGCTCGCGTGAGATCACCGAAGGGCGCAAGGAACTGCGGCGGCAGGAAGTGGATCGCGCCGTCGTCGCCGCGTTCGCCGGTTGGCAGGCGCCACCGATGACGCGATCGCTCGACGCATTGCTCGCCGAGGATCCCGGACTCGATCTCGTGCGCGTGACGATGGTCCTCGGACTGTTCGAAGCCGGCCGCTTCGACGCCGTGCTCGCGCAGCCCACGGAGATCGCCGACCTCGACACGCGGGCCGCGATGACGCGTGTCCGCGCCGCCGCGCTCGAGAGCCTGTCGCAGCCCGACGCGGCGAAGCTCGAATCCGCGGCGCTCGACGCCCCGGAGCATCGCGCGGGATCGCTGGAGCACTTCGCGCTCGGAGTCCTCGAAGAGGCCAAGCGCCAAGAGGATCCGATGAGCTTGAGCCGAGCCTGGGACCACTTCCGCACCGCTCGATTGCTCGCGCCGCGCGCCGAGTTCGTCTTCCACTACCGCTGCACCATCGCCGCGCTCGCAGCCGGCGCCGACGACGCCGCGCGTGAGAGCGGCGACGCACTGGTCCAGATGTGGCCGGAGTCGGCGTACGCGTGGTTCGCGCTCGGCACGATCCGCGGCAAGCTGAGCGGTCCGAAGCCGGCGCTCGAAGCTCTCGAACGCGCTGTCCAGCTCGAGCCCGACTTCCCAGAGGCCTGGCTGAACATCGGCGTCTCGCATTTGATCCTCGGCGACGTCGAGCGAGCCGACGCGTCCTACCGCCGCGGGCTCGAAGCCGTGCGCGGCAAGCGTGCGCCTTGGCACCTGCCGGCCTTGTGGGGTCGCGTGCTGTACACCGCGAAGATGTATGCCCCGGCCGTCGTCGTGCTCGAGGAAGCGGTGGGGCAGAACGACGCGTTGATCCCCGAGACGAAGATGCTGGCGTCGTCGTTGCGGAAGGCCGGCCGCATCGCGGATGCGATCCCGCTGGCAGAACGCATCCTCGCGCGCGATCCGCGCGATGCGGATGGCTCGAAGCTGTTGCGGCTCTCGCTCGAACAGACCGGCGCGGTCGACGCGGCGATCGCCGAATGCGAACGCCGTCTCGGCGTCGCACCCGACGACGCCGAGACGGCGAAGGAACTCGATCGGCTACGTTCGCTGCCCGCGACGAAGCCGTGACGACCGGTCACTGCGTCAGCAGCGTCGTCGTCGTGGCAACCGTGTCGTAGCCCTGATTCACGTTCGCGCTGGTCAGCGTGATGTCGACGAGCGCGCCCGGCATCGGCACTGCGACGACCGCATTGGCGTGGTCCCAATCCGCGCGGTCGTTGAAGCAATCGATGCCGAACTGCGGTGCGAAGTCGAGGTAGCCGTCGATCGACGTGCGCGCGAGCCACAGGTCCGACGTCGGGAACGGGACGGACGTATCGGTCTTCGCCGTGAATCCATATGCGAGGAAGCCGTCCGGGCCGACGGCGGCGATTCCCGCCAACTCGTCCCGCGCATCGCTGCGGAAACTCTTGAAGAACGTCGTCACGCCGTCGAGATCGGTCCCGAACATCCAGGCATCGCGCGCGGCGCTCGGCAGACCGGTCGTGCCGCACATCACGTAGCCGCCGTCGACCGCGACGATGCCGCGGATCGCGTCGTACGGCGTGTCGCCCGACCCGCCGTTGATGGATTCGCCGGAGTAGACCTTCGTCCACTGCAGCGCACCGGTCGGCGACAACGCGACGAGCATCGCGGCGTGGACGTTCGGAGCGACCCACGACGGGGTCTGTCCCCCGAGCACGAACGTGCCGTCACGGCCTTCGATGCCCGTGAACGCATCGTCCCAGCCCAACGTGCCGACGACGGTCGCGAAGGTCAGCGCGCGGTTCGCATCGAGCTTCACCGCGAGGAAGTTGTGCGAGTCGATCGTGCCGCCGCCGAGCGGCGCGTCCTCGTAGTCCATCCAACCGACGAGCAACACGCCGCCATCGGCCGTGCCGACGATTCGATTGAACGATCCGCTGGTCGCGATCGGAGTGGTGTCGAACTCCTGCGCGAAGATCACGGCGCCACTCGGGTCGCATTCGGCCACGAACGGCCGCGACAGGTTCTGGCCGACATGCACGATCTCACCGGCGAACAGCACCGTGTCGCTCGGCGAACGGATCATCGAGCGCATCGTGACGATCGTTCCGGCGGGCCCCGCGAACGTCTTCGCCCATTGCGGTGAACCGGTCGAGCTCAAGCGATCGATGCGCGCGCCTGCCGTGGTGCCGGTGGCGCCGCCGAGCACGATGTCGCCGCTGAAGGCCGTCGCGACTCCGACCGGTCGCAGCGAATTGAACGCGAGGAGCTGACCGCGCTTCTCCCACAGCGGCGTGCCGTCGGGCCCCAGCTTCGCGAGATACGGACGATGGATGATGCCGTCGCCGTTGCCCGCGACGAGGAACCCGTCGGGCAGGACATGCACCGTCGTCGCGTCTTCGGCGGAGCCGAGCGCGTACACGCGCGACCAGCGATCGGTCGAGGGTGGGAGCAGCGCCAGCGGGCCGCCCGCGTCGGCGACGTCGAATGCGGCGAACGTGCCGAGCGGCAGCGTGAACAACACGGTGCCCGGCCCGACCCAGCTCGACGTCATGACGAAGGACGCGTTGACCTCCCACCACGGGTTCGCCGTCGGGTCGACGACGGTTTCGATCGCGAACTCGGTCGCCGCGGTCGGCCCGCCGATCGGAATGCCGTTGAACAGGATCTGGAAGGTGACGCCGGCGATGATCGAGATCTCGACGTTGGCCTGCGTCGAGCCACTGACGACCGGCTTCGCGAACCGATGCACGTTGTTCGGCGAACCGTTCTGCGACGCGTGGACTCCGCCCGAATCGAGCGACAGGTCGAAGGCGGATTCGAATTGCTCGGACATCGCGAAGCGCGCGCCGGCTTCGACGGTGCCGGAGACCGTGCCGAGCAAGCCGACCATCGGCAGGATCGAGATCGAGCCACCGACCGGGATCACGGCGAGTGGCAGAACGGCCAGCGGGATCGTCGTCGAGAACGACCCGTTCGCGGTCGCTTCGACGTCGACGGTGATCGCGCCGTGGAGCTCGAGCCCACCGCCGAGTCCCATGAACGTGCCGTTGCCATCGACCGTCGGTTGCACCGCGTTGCTCGGCATCGTCACGGTGACGTTGCCGTTCAGCGTCGCGACTCCTCCGAGAGCGAAGTCGTTCAGCGGCAGGTAGACGCCAGGGATCTCGGATGCCGTGGCAGGGGATGCCAGGCTCGCGGCGAGCGCGAGAGCGGGAAGGACGCGAAGGAACGACGAACGCATGGCAGGAACTCCTGGGTGGGATCGGGATCGATCGGGGCCAGGAGTGCCAGTTGGCGAGGGGCGGGGATGTGACAGGGAAATGCCGACGAACGGGGGCCGACCCCGTTCAGGCGGGGGCGGAGACGAGGCGAAAAGGGGACAGTCCCCGCGCAAGTTTGCGCGGGGACTGTCCCCTCATGAAGGCCGAGAAGTCCGCGCGGCGGTGGTTGCTCGATCGCGCCTCAAACCGTTTCAGCGTATGCGCTTGCGAGATTTCGAGCTACGCGCCTTCGGTGTTCGCTTGCGTGCCGGGACGTCTTCGTCGGCCCCGACTCCCATCCATCGCGCGACCTCGCGCTTCGGGGCCACGGCGCACCAGCTCTCCTCGATCCAACCCTCGAGCATTCTCGGCGGGAAGAACGAGTCCTTCGTCGCGACCAGCGTGACCCAGCCGCTCTTGCCGAGGCCGTAACCCGTCGGTTCGCAATCTTCGCGCGCCAGCGCGGCCTTGGCCGACGCGGGCAGCTTGACGGACATGGAGATCAATCCGTCGGCGTCACTTCCGAGGGACACGAAGATCTTCTTGCCGACCTTTGCGACCGTGTGATCCCACGGATGGTCTTCCCAGGCGCCGGGCATGGCCAAGGCGTGAGCGAGCAGCTTCTTCAGCACCGACGATCGGGGGGATGACTTCGTCATGGCGAGTACCGTACTCCGCGTGTTCGCGGATTCAGCGGCGCTCGAGATCGCTGGCGGGCGTTCTTCGTCGGCGGGCCGGCGACCTGCCGCCATGCCGGAGGCGAGATTCATGACGATGCGTCGGATCGTGAATCCAGTGCTTTGCTTCGTCGCAGCGTGGGGCGGTGGTTCGTCCGCGACCGCGCAAGTCGCGCCGGCGTTCCACGGCCAGGCCACGATGAGCACCGTGGACACCTTTGAATGCGCGGTCGGCGACGTCGACGGCGATGGCCGTACCGACCTCGTCGTCTACGACGGTCCGGCGACGAGCACGAAGCGGCGGATCCGCGTGGACCTCGGCAACGGCTTCGGACGGTTCGAGCCCGGCGACCTCGGCTTCGAACTGCCGGGGACGTTCTTGACGCACAAGCTGACGGCATTGACCAGCGCCGACCTGAACGGCGACGGTCGGGCGGAGATCCTGTTCAGCTTCTCGCCAGCGCCGAACGCGCAGACCTCGATCGAGGTCTTGACGCTCGTGCCCGGCTCGGGACTCGCGCCGTTCGATTCGATCCTCGTGCCGCCCGGCGTGTCCATCACGGAGCTCCACGCGTCGGACATCGATCGCGACGGCGACGTCGATCTGGTGTTCGCGACCAGCAACTCGTCGCACGGCATCCTGGTGGCGCAGCAGGCCAGTGGTGGCTTTTCTCCGAGTGCGATGTCGGTGTCGCCGCTGACGACCGCGATCGCCATCACGGTCCGTGACGTGAACGCCGACGGCTGGCCGGATCTGGTCGCGGTCGGATCGCCGCTGCTCGAGGACGCGCGGGTGCTGCTCGGCGGCGTTGCGGGGTTCTCGGCGGGCCCCGCGACGAAGCTCGACCAAGGCGGGTATCCACCCAACTCCGTGGGGCCGAAGTCGGTCGCCGCCGGCGATTTCGATGGAGACGGTCACATCGACCTCGTCGTGGCGACGGCCCAGCTAGGGGGCACGCGTTACGCCGGCGACGGGCTTGGGAAGTTCACGTTCGCGCAGCATTTCGGCGCGCTGTCCGGGTCCACGGCGCGCGTCGTCGACGTCGACGGCGACGGGTTCTTGGACGCAGTAATCGGCGGATCCCAAGCGATCTGCTTCGCGCGGAACGACGGCCTGGGCACGCTGACTCCGACGACGGCACAACCGATCCCGACGGCCGCGTCGCGCGTCCTCGACTGTGCCTTGGACGGAGACGACCGCGTCGACTTCGTGATCGCCGGATCCGCGAAGCTCGGCACTCGGACGTTCCTCGGGACCGAGACCGGGACGATCGCGATGCCGCAGGGGCCGCTGTCGCCGCACTTGCTCGCGATCGCCGGTGATGCGGCCGACATCGACGCGGATGGCGACGTCGACTATGTCCGGCACTCGCTCGCACTCTCCGAGTTCCGCGTCGATCTCAACGATGGCGACGCGAACTTCGGGACGCACGTTTCGACGGCTGCTCCGCCGCAGGTGTATCAACTGATCCTGCGCGATCTCGGTGGCGATGGGCTGCCGGAACTCATCGTCGTGCCGTTCGGGACGAACACGATCGAAGTGCGTCCGAACCTCGGTGGGGGGCAGTTCGGTGCCGCGCAAGCGACGACGGCTCCGGCGTCGGTCGGGTTGCTCGATGTCTTCGCCGCGGACGATTTCGACGGCGACGGGGACGTCGATCTCGCGGCGGCGTCCGCGATCGCGGGAGCGGGCCTGGCCGTGTTCGTGAACGTCGGCGGCAATCTTGTCGTCGGGCAAGCATGCGCGCTTCCCGCCGGCTTCAAGGTGTCCGACCTCGACGTCGCCGATCTCACCGGGGATGGAATCTTCGATCTGGTCGCCATCGAGCAAGTCGCCGACTCGCGCGTGCACGTGGTCGCGGGACTCGGCGGCGGGTCGTTCGCGGTGACCGGATTCGACGTGCCGACGTCGTTCGTCGTGAGGGACCTCGCGACCGGTGACCTCGACCACGACTCGGTTCGTGATCTCGTGCTCGGCGTCGAGGGCGCGTTCCTGCAGCCCGACGGGCAACTCGTCGCTCAGAACGCAGTCCGCGCGTACACCCTCGGTCCGGGCGGATCGTGGCACCTCGCTGCGCACCTCGTCGTGCCGACGCCGTGCCACGGAATCGTCGTGGCGGACGCGGACGGCGATGCGCATCCCGACCTCGTGACGAAGCACTCGCGACTGCTCGTCGCGCACGGCGACGGAACTGGAGCGATGACGCCGTTCGAGGACTTCGACGCGAACGCGAACATCAACGGTTTCGCCGTCGCGAACTTCGATGCGGATCCCGAGATCGAGATCGCGTACCACCACTACGCGGGCTCCAACGTCGAGCTCCTCGACGCGATCTGCCCGGGGCGAGCGGGCCGCTTCGGCCACGGCTGCGCGGGTACCGGCGCGCGCGTCCCACGCTTGAGCCTCGGCGGCTGCTTCCGCGACGGCGAGACGATCGACCTCGGGATCCACGACGCGGTCGGTGGATCGATCGCGATTCTGCTGAAGGGTCTGGCTCCCGCGCCGGCGGCGTTCAACGCGGGGTGCGTGATTCAGATCGCCCCGCTGCTGCCGTCGTTCCACGTCCTGCCACTGTTCGGTACGCCGGGCGGGGTCGGCTCGTTCGAAGCCTCCGTGGCGATTCCTCCGGGCGTGGTGCCTCCGGGAGTCCGATTCACGCTGCAGGCTGTGTGCGCGGACCCGGCGCTGCCGTGGGGATACACGGTGACGCAAGGCCTCGACGTCTTGTCGGGGTAAGCCCCCTGCGCTCGCGCCCCGGCCACCGCCGACCCTCGATCCACGACCCAACGGTCGACGCCGAGCTCGCGTCGGCAGCGGGCGCTGTCACCCATGTGCCCGGACGGACAGCGCGTCCCGTCGAACCCTGAGACCGCCCCCTCCCGCCGGACCCTTCGGTGAGTTACATTCGCCCGCCCCTGCGCCGGATCGGCGCACCGCACGCTCGCACCCAGGAGGTCTTGTGCTCCCGCTCTCGAAGCGCACCGAAGCTCTCGGCACCGAAAACGCGTTCGTGGTCCTGGCCGAGGTCAATCGGCTGCTCGCCGAAGGCAAGAGCATCAAGTCGTTCTGCATCGGGCAGCCCGACTTCACGCCGCCCGACCACGCGCGCATCGCGGCGATCGACTCCATCGTCCAAGGCAAGACCGGCTACACGCCGTCCGCCGGCATCATGCCGCTGCGCGAAGCCGTCGCCGCCGAGTTCACGAAGACGCGCGGTGTGCAGGTGAAGGCCGACGACGTCGTCATCGGCTGCGGCGCGAAGCCGTTCATCGGCAACACGATCATGTCGGTGTGCGACTACGGCGAGGGCCACGAGGTCCTCTATCCGAACCCGGGCTTCCCGATCTACGAATCGATGATCAAGGCCGCGGGCGCGGTGCCGGTGCCGCTCGAGCTGCACGAGAAGAACGACTTCGCGTTCGACTTGAACGACCTCGAGCGCAAGATCACGGCGAAGTCGCGGCTGCTGATCCTGTGCTCGCCGCACAACCCGACCGGTGGCGTGCTCAGCAAGAAGATGATGGCGCAGATCGCGAAGATCGTCGCGAAGCACGATCAGCTCTGGGTCTACTCCGACGAGCCGTACTCGAAGCTCGTCTACGACGGACCGCTGGCGACGATCGAGGCCGAGCCGGGCATGCTCGAACGCACGGTGATCGTCGATTGCTGCTCGAAGACGTACGCGATGCCGGGCTGGCGTCTCGGCTACGCCGCGAACCGCATCCTCGCGCCGCACCTCACGCGCTGGAACACGAACATCGATTCGTGCCCGCCCGCGCCGAGCCAGTACGCGGCGCTCGCGGCACTGACGGCGTCGCAGCAGTGCGTGGAAGAGATGCGCAAGAGCTTCCACGAACGGCGCGACATCATCGTGAAGCTGCTGAACTCGATCCCCGGCATCAGTTGCCGCACGCCGGGCGGTGCGTTCTACGTCTGGCCGAACGTCACGCAGGCCTGCGAGATGGTGGGCGCGAAGGACTCGGAAGAGCTGCGCCGTCGCCTGCTGCATGAGGCCGGCGTCGCGGTGCTCGCGGACATCCACTTCGGCAAACGCATCGAGGGCGAAGGGCAGCACCTGCGCTTCTCGTACGCGACCGGCAAGGCCGACATCATCGCGGGACTCGAACGCGTCGCGGACTTCATCAAGAAGCACGCGAAGTCGACTCCGATCAGAGCGACGAAGCCGGCGAAGCCGGCCAAGCGCAACGGCAAGACCACGAAGGAAGCGCGCGCCTCCTGAGGCGCGCGAGGCGGGCGCGATGGCCGGCTTCGCCTGGCACGACGGCCGAATGACCTGCGACGGCATCGACGTCGCGGAAACGGTCGCGCGCACCGGAACGCCGGTCTACGTCTACTCGGCGAATCGACTGCGCGAGAACTTCGCGACGGTGCGGGATGCGTTCCGCGTGCAACTGCCGGCGCCGGCTCCGCTGATCGCGTTCTCGGTCAAGTCGAACTCGAACCTCGCCGTGCTCGACGTGTTGCGCGGCTGCGGCGCGGGCTTCGATCTCGTCTCGGGCGGTGAACTGCACCGCATCCGCGCGATCGGCGCGGATCCGACGCGCGCGGTGTTCGCCGGAGTCGGCAAGAGCGACGACGAGATCGCCGACGCGCTCGACGCGCACATCGGGTGGTTCGACGTCGAGTCGATCGCGGAACTCGAGACCATCGACGCGATCGCACGCGCGAAGTCGACGCGAGCTCGCGTGCTCCTGCGCGTGAATCCCGACGTCGACGCGAAGACGCACCGCCACATCACGACCGGCAAACGCGAGAACAAGTTCGGCATGCGCGTCGCCGACGTCGAAGCCGTGCTGGCCGGCTTGAGCTCGTTGCCCGGCATCGCGTTCGACGGCTTCCACGTGCACATCGGATCGCAACTCACCGACGTCGCGCCGTTTTGCGAGACGCTCGAACGCCTCGAAGCACTGATCGCGCGCACGCGAGCCGCCGGCATCGCCGTGAACACGCTGAACCTCGGCGGCGGCATGGGCGTGACGTATCGGCCCGATCAGCCGGCGCCGACGCCCAGTCAGTTCGCGCTGGCGATGGCGCCCGCGCTCTCGCGCTCGAACGTGAAGCTCGTGCTGGAGCCTGGCCGCGTGATCGCGGCCGACGCCGGCGTCTTGATCACGCGCGTTCGGTACGTCAAACGAGGCGAGCAGCGACGATTCGTGGTCGTCGACGCCGCGATGACGGATCTGATCCGTCCGGCGCTCTACGAGGGCTTCCATCCGATCGCACCCGTGATCGATCCCGAGCGGGACGGCACGACCTCGCCGTGCGACGTCGTCGGACCCGTTTGCGAGAGCGCGGACTTCCTCGCGCAGGATCGTCCGCTGCCGCCCGTTGCTCGCGGCGATCTGCTCGCGGTCCAGCTCGCGGGCGCGTACGGCTTCACGATGGCGTCGAACTACAACTCGCGGCCGCGCGCCGCGGAGATCCTGATCGAACCGTGGGGCTCCCGCGTGGTCCGGCGACGCGAGACGTACGACGATCTCGTTCGCGGCGAAGAAGTGCCACCGATCGAACTCTGCGGCACCCCGCTGACGACGTCGTCGCGACGCTTGGCGGACGAACCATGACGCTGTCGCCGATCCTCCTCGATCACTTCAAGCGCCCGCGCCGCACCGGCCGCCTCGAAGCGCCGACGGCGCGCGGCACGGCCGACAATCCCGGGTGCGGCGACCTCGTCGAGGTCGAAGTGCGCGTCGTCGCGGACGTGCTCGAAGCCGCGCGATTCCTCGCGCGCGGATGTTCGGCGACGATCGCCGGTGCGTCGTTCGTGCTGGAGCGCGCCGAGTCGCTCGGTGTCGACGCGATCCTCGCGCTCGACGCCGACGCGCTCTGGGCCGAAGCAGGGGAGCGCAGCGAAGCACGCCGCCACGGAGTCGTCCTCGCGCTCGACGCGTTGAAACGCGCGTTGCGAGGGTCGCCATGACCGACGCTCCGGAGCGCCCCGACAAGAAGCGCAAGGATCTGAAGTCGTTCCTGCGCGACTCGCTGCTCGGCGGCGACGCGCTCGCGCGTGAGAACGAGCGCCTCGTGCGCGTGTTGTCGATCAATCGAGCACTGGTCTCGGAACGGCAGCCGAAGAAGCTGCTCGCGTTGATCCTCGACTCGGTGATCGAACTCACGGGTGCGGAGCGGGGCTTCTTGATCCTCGCCAGCGAACAAGGTCGCGGGCAGGTCGAGGTCGCGCGCAACCTCGATCGTGAAGCCGTGAAGTCGCCGGAGTTCAAGATCAGCCACACGATCGCAGAACGCGCGATGAAGACCGGCGAGACGATCCTGACCGACTCGGCGCAGGACGATCCCGACTTCGGCAAGTACTCGTCGGTGGCCGGACTGCAACTGCGCTCGATCCTGTGCGTGCCGCTGAAGGTGCAAGACCGCGTGCTCGGCTGCATCTACATCGATCACCGCTTCCGCACCGGGTCGTTCTCGCCCGGCGATCGGGAGCTGCTCGGCGTGTTCGCGGACCAAGCCGCCGTCGCGGTCGAGAACGCACGCCTGCACGCCGAGAACGAAGCGCAACGCTTGCGTCTCATCGAGCTGAACCAGCGCCTCGAGAGTCGCGTGAAGGAGCAGGAAGCCGAACTGCAAGAGACGCGCGAACGCCTGGCCTCGGTGCATCTGCCACCGCTCAAGCACGACTACTCCGACATCGTCGGCCAGTCGGCGTCGATGCGCGAGGTCTTCCGCCTGATCGACATCGTCAGCGAGACCGACTACCCGGTCCTCGTGCTCGGCGAAAGCGGTACCGGCAAAGAGCTCATCGCGCGCGCGATCTATCGCCACGGTCGCCGCAAGGACAAGCCGTTCCTGTCGGAGAACTGCGCCGCTTTGGCGGAATCGCTGCTCGAGAGCGAGTTGTTCGGTTACGTGAAGGGTGCGTTCACGGGTGCCGACTCGGACCGCAAGGGTCTGTTCGAGCAAGCCCACTGCGGAACGCTGTTCCTCGACGAGATCGGCGAGATGACGGAACCGATGCAGCGCAAGCTCCTGCGCGTGCTGCAAGAAGGTGAGTTCCGCAAGGTCGGAGCGACCAAGCCCACGCAGGTCGACGTGCGCATCATCGCGGCGACCAACGCCGAGCTCGCGCGCATGGTCGGCGAGAACAAGTTCCGCGAGGACCTCTACTACCGCCTCAAGGTCATGACGATCCGACTGCCGCCGTTGCGCGAACGCCGCGACGACATCCCGCTGCTCGTCGAGCACATGCTCGACCGCATCGCGAAGGACACCGGCGAGGAACGCCGCCGCATCACGCCGGCCGCGATGCGCGCGCTGATCGCGCACGACTGGCCCGGCAACGTCCGCGAACTCGAGAACGAGATGCGCCGCATGGCCGCGCTCGCGACCGACAACACGATCGAGTCGCACCTCGTCGCGACGCTCGAGAAGAGCACGCCGAGCGCGGGCGATCGCGCCGCGTCGCTGGCGGGACGGACGCTCGAAGAGCTCGAGAAGGAAGCCATTTTTGCCGCGCTGGAACGCTGCTCCGGAAACCGAAGCGAGGCCGCGAAGGCACTCGGTTTGCCGCGCCGCACGTTCTACAACCGCCTGCGCAAGTACGGGATCCTATGACGCCTTCGCAACTACCAGAACGTCCGCGGTATCGATGGCAACGCCCGAGGGCGTCCGCGCTGTGCGCGGCCGTCGCCGCTGCGGTGATGTCGGCGATGCTGATGACCGGAGACGCGACCGCGGCTCCCACCGACGCGTTGGAGCGCATCGCTCGACTCGTGCCGCGCGATGCCCACGTCGTGCTGTTCGTCGACGACCGCGCCGCGTTCACGCGCCGTGCGCGTCGCACCGATTTGATCGAGGCGTTCGATACGGTCGACGGGTCGCTGCTCGACGACTGTCTGCAGGCGCTCGAACCTCAGGTGCGGGCCTTGGTGCCGCTGCCGATCCTCGCCGAGGCATCGTGGTTGTTCACGCGGGGCAGCGGTCCGGTCGCGCTCGCCGTCGACGGATTCGTGACGACGGAGCGCGGAGCCGAGCCCGACTACTTGGTCCTGGCCGACGCCCATGGACTGACCGGTCTGGCCGCGACGCTGCGCTTCCTCGCGAACGATGCGAAGCGCGACGATGCGTTCGAAGCGCTCGAGGCGTTCGACCTGCCGTTCGAACTCGACGAAGACGTCGACGTCGCGTTCACGAGTCACCGAGGGCTCGATCTGATCGAGGTCGACGACGAAGTCGAAGGCCACCACTTCGCCGTGTGTCAGGTCGGCGACCTCGTCATCGCCGGCAAGACGGCGACGAAGGTGCGTGAGGCCGCGGATCGCGCGCTCGACGACTCGGTCGCTTCGCTGGCCCAGAATCGCCGTTTCCAGACGTTCTGGCGCAACGCCGGTGGAGCCAACGGCTCGTTGTTCTGCTTCGTCGACTTGCGGCGTGTGCGTCAATCGAGCGGCGCGTTCACCGTGGGGAATTGGGCGGTCCGTGCCGCGCTCGATGGACCGTTCGCCGACGTCGACGGGATCGCGGCGAGCTTGCGCGCGGTCGGCTCGAGCTTCGAGTGCGAAGCGTTCCTCGAACAACGCTCAGCGATCACCAGCGATTCGATCCGGAAGCCGGCGTCGCAGTTCCGGGATCGCAGTGGCGAGCCGCGCGCGTTCGGTTTCCACGAGCGTCTCGGGGCGCGCGTCGCGTTCGTCGACGCCAAGCTGTCGACGGCGACCGAGGCCGCGCGGGCGCTGTATGCGTATGGGCTCACGACCGGCGCGATCCAATTGCCCAACATCGTCATGCCCAACCCATCGAGCATCCTCGGCGAGTTCGGCGACGAGCTCGCTCCGCTGCTCGGTGGCGAGTTCGCGGTGGCGCAGCTCGCCCAGGACAGCGGCGGTGAGTTCCTTCCGCGCATGGCGTTCGCGCTCGAGGTGAAGGACATGAACGCGTTGCGCGCCTTGTTCGAGCGCCGCGTCCGACGATTCATCCCGCCGGGCATCCTGTTGCGGGAATTGGACGACATCAACGACGGCTACGAATGCGTGCTCGCGGGCGGCAACGTGTTCTCACGGCCGGCCGTCGCGCTGCGCGGCAGGTTCATGGTCGGTGCGAGTTCGGCGGCGGCGTTGCGAGACGTGCTGCGCTACGCGGAAGCACCTCTCGGCGGATCGTCCGAGTTCCTCGAAGCCCACGACCGACTCGATGTCGCGGCCGACGCGGTCTCGACGCGCTGGACCTACGTCCACCCGCGCCATTTCGTGGAGTCGTTCAGCGCGTGGGTCGCGCTCGTGCATCGGTGGCCCGACGTGCTCGATCGTTCGGGCGAGGACGAAGACGTGGTCGACTCGGTGCGGGAGATCCTCGAGGTCGTCACCGAGTGGGTCGACGATCCCGACCTCGGTGATGCGCTGCATGGCTCGCTGCTGCGCTTCGAGGAGTTCGACGGCGGCGTGCGCGTCCGATTCGTCGGTCCCTGACGGCGCCAAGAGAGCGTGAGTCGGTCCGAAGGATCCACGTTCGTGGCCTCCGAGAGACCGTCGTGTTCCAGCCGGCGCGGGGCGAATCCGCGCGAACGGCCCAAGTCGGCCGGGTGATCTGCCGAAACAGGGGAGGCGTTGTCGCGCGAGCCCGCGAGAGGCTCGCGTGCACAGCGTGGACCGATCGGCCGAATCCGGAGCCTGGAACCCTCATGAGCGAGACCGCCACGCAGTCGTCGCCTGCGAATCTGCCCGAGATCCTGCGGACCGACCTCGAGAGCGCGCTCGCATCGGGCAAGCTCGAGATGCCGGTGTTGCCGGACGTGGCGACGCAGGTCATCTCGGCGAGCAGTGACGAGAACTGCGACATCAAGGCGCTCACGGCGATCGTGAACCGCGATCAGTCGATGACCGGGCACATGCTTCACCTGTGCAACTCGGCGCTGTACTCCGGCAAGGTCCAGATCGTGTCGCTGCAGCAGGCGCTGTCGCGCCTCGGTCTGAAGAAGATCCGCGAGATGGCGCTGATCATCTCGTGCCAGAGCCGCGTGTTCAAAGTCGACGGACTCGAAGAAGTCATCCGCGCGCTGTTCCGCCACTCGATGGGTGCGGCGGTGATCGCGCAAGAGGTCGCGCGCATGCGGCGCTGGAACGTCGAAGAAGCGTTCCTGTGCGGGCTGCTGCACGACGTCGGTCGCCCTGTCGTGCTGCAGGCATTGGTCGACGCGTCGAAGCGCCTCAAAGTCACGGTGTCGGAGGAAGCGCTGTTCGCGGCCGCGGACGAGTTCCACTGCCGCGTCGGCGCCGATGTCGTCCACAACTGGAAACTCCCGGCGCGCATGTCCGAGACGATCCTGTTCCACCACGATCCGACGTCCGCGCCGAGCGCGGCGCAGACCGCGATGATGACGCGGCTCGCCGACGACATCGCGCATTGGCTCGTCGGACCGCGAGCGGTCGACGAGGCCGCGGTTCGCGACCACCCGATGCTGGCGAAACTGAACATCTACCCCGAAGAGCTCGACGACCTGATCGCCAACAAGGACAAGTTCAAGCTCGCGGTGGAGGCGGTCGCATGATCGAGGACCTGGGCAAGTTCGACGCCATCGTGATCGGCAGCGGTCCCGCCGGTCAGAAGGCCGCGATCCACGGCGCACGCGCCGGCAAACGCGTGCTGATCGTCGAGCAAGAACTCGGCGTCGGCGGCGCCTGCGTGCATCGCGGCACGATCCCGAGCAAGACGCTGCGCGAGACCGCGCTCGCGCTGACGAACTTCCGTCGTCGCACGGGCAACGTGTTCTCGCTGAAGCTCACCGAGGACCTGCAAGTCGCGAGCCTGATGACGCGCATGGAGCAGGTGATCCGGGAGCACGAGCGCGTCATCGCGCTGCACCTCGGCAAGGACCGCGTCGAACAGGTCCATGGTCGCGCGCGGTTCCTCGACCCGCACGTCATCGAGGTCAACACGGTCGAGCGCAAGAAGTACCGCGCCGAAGCGACCAACATCCTGATCGCGACCGGATCACGTCCGCGCAATCCGCCCGAGCTGCCGGTCGATCACCAGAACGTGCTCGACTCCGATTCGATCCTCTCGATGATCTACCTGCCGCAGTCGTTGCTAGTGCTCGGCAGCGGCGTCATCGCCTGCGAGTACGCGTCGATCTTCGCGGCACTCGGCGTGCGCGTGATCGTGCTCGACAAGTACGAGAAGCCACTCGGGTTCCTCGATGGCGAGATCGTCGAGCGCTGGCTCGAGGGCTTCGAGACCATGGGTGGCCGCTTCCTCGGCAACCGCAAGATCAAGTCGATGGAGTACGACGGCCTCAGCCAAGTCGTCACCACGCTCGAGAGCGGCATGGAAGTGCGCACCGACAAGGTGCTGTGCGCAGCCGGCCGCATCGCCAACGTCGAGGGCATGAACCTGGCGGCGGCCGGACTCGCGGCGAACGCGAAGTGCCTGATCGAAGTGAACGAGAACCTGCAGACGTCGGTCCCGCACATCTACGCGGTCGGCGACGTCATCGGTCCGCCGTCGTTGGCTTCGTCCTCGATGGACCAGGGCCGTCGAGCGATGGCGCACGCCCTCGGCATCCCGGTCGGCGTGCCGGCCGAACTGATCCCGATGGGCATCTACACGATCCCCGAGATGTCGTCGGTCGGCCTCAACGAAGAACAGGCGACCAAGCGCTACGGCGGTTGCATCGTCGGCCGCGCGTCGTTCGAGGACCTCGCGCGCGGTCAGATCGCGAACATCACCGAGGGCATGTTGAAGCTCGTCGCCGACCCGGAGGGCAAGAAGCTCGTGGGCGCGCAGATCTTCGGCGAGGGCGCCGCGGAGCTGATCCACCTCGCGCAGGTCGCGCTCGTGAACGGCAGCGACGTCGATGTGTTCGTCGACACCACGTTCAACTTCCCGACACTCGCGGAAGGCTATCGCTCGGCTGCGCTCGACATCGTCTGGCAACGCGTCGAGAAGACGCAGCCGGTCACGCCGTCGACGCTACAAGCCTGAGTGTCACGCGACTCCGCCGACGGATCGATGGCGGGCGACAGCGCCACCCCATCCGGGGTAATGACCCCAAAAAGGGTGAGCTTCCGAGCCGCGCGCGCAGCACTCGGCGAACTTCCTCGTTCCGACGCGTCATTCGGGAACTCGGGCGAGGGGAGCACGTAGCAGCGCGAGCCGCACCAGAGCTCGTTGCCGCGCGCCGCACGATCCCTGCCATCCACGAAGGGATCGCGCGACCCGTTGGAACGGCGGAAGGAATGCTCGTGATCTCGGTCTCCATGCGTAGTCGCGTCGTCGTCACGTTCTTGATCCTCGGAGTCGTGGCGTCGCCGGCCGCATCCGCTCGCGACGACGACGTCGTCGATCGTCTCCATCATCCGAAGGGCACGGTCACCGGGCCCGCCGGCATCGCGCACGTCGAACGCCGCGGCGACGGTCCGATTCCGATGCTGCTCCTTGCCGGAGCACCGTACGGATGGAAGGTGTGGGAGCAGTTCATGGAGCGCAATGCGTCGCGCTACACGATGTGGGCAGTCACTCCGGCGGGATACGACGCGACTCCTCCCCCTGCGATGCCAGAGGACGAGGACTACGCAGCGCAACCATGGACCAACGCGCTGCTCGGCGATCTCGCGACGCTGATCGAGAAGGAGATGGCCGGGGCCGGGAAGCTCGGGCCTCCGGTCGTCGTCGGACACCACCTCGCGAGCGACTACTACGCGGTGAGACTCGCGCGGGATCGTCCCGAGTTGGTCAAGGCGATCGTGACGGTCGCCGGTCAGGGCACGATTCCGATCGGCTCCGGGCCCGTGATCGAGGATCTCGACGCACGCGCGAAGTACGTGCGAGACGACCGCGCGCCGTTCTTTCGCAGCGTGTCCCAGGAGACGTGGAACGCGAACACGTTTCCCGCGAAGTCACTCTCGAACGACGAGGCTCGCGGTCACGCCTGGTTCGAAGCCGAGGTCGCCGTTCCGATCGAAACGCAGGTCCGCTACTACCTGGAAGCGACGACCGATGGGATCGAGCCACACGTCACGGCCATCGTCGCGCCGCTCCTCGCGATCGAAGTTCAGCCGCGGATGACGTTCGAGAATCTCCCGAGCGGCATGAAGAGTCAGCTCGAGAAGCAGTTCGGAAGCCTCGAGGCCGCCAAGCAGGCCGTTCGCTTCGGCGGTCCGTGGGAAGCGCTCGTGGAGAAGGCCCCCGATGGCCTCGCCCGAATCGTCCACGTCGCGAAGTCCGGCGCGATGCTGATGGACGACGCCGCGGAGGAGTTCGACGACGCGGTCGCCAAGTTCATCGCGGAGCTCGACGACTGACGAAGCAACGTGGCGGACGCCGCACGTCGAGGAATCGACCGACCCGCCGACTTGCAGGGTCGCAGGGCAGAGCTCCGGCGCGATGGGTCGCTCCGGAGCTCTGCTGTCGCTCATGGGCTCGGTGGCGTCGCAGACGCGCGCGTGATCCACGCCGCGTAGAGCAGCGTCACGACGATGCCCGCGACCACGACGGTCTTGCCCGCGGGCGTCGGGCCCGCCGCCGACGACACCAAGCCGAAGTTGTGCGCGATCGCGCCGCCGACCGTGATGCCAGCGACGGTCATGAACGCATCGGCGTTGCCCTCGCCGGTCATCACGATCTGGCGCACGGGGCAGCCACCCGCGAACGCTCCGGTCAGACCGACGAGCAACAGCGCGAGCACGTTCCACAGCGCGTCCGAATGCGCGATCGGCTGACCTTCCGTGCCGAACTTGAAGTTGCCGGCGATCGCACTCGTCGCCGCGTAGCCGACGATCAGCAACACCAGCGCGATCAACGCGAACTTGCGACCCGGCGAAAACGCTTGGCGGATCGCGCCGATCGCGCAGAACTTCGTCGCCGACAGCATCAGTCCGGCCAGCAGCGCCAAGCCGAACGCGTGCTTCCACACCGCGTGCGCCGGAGCGCCGCCATCGTTCGGTCCAGGCCCTGCCAGTGTCCCGCCGTCGAGGAACATCCACGCCAGCACGCAGAACGCAACGATCGGCAGCAATCCGACCGCGCGCGGCACACTGGACGTCTTGCCGATCGAGTAGCCGCGCTTCTCGAACTGGTAGGCGACGAACACGCCGATCACGAGACCGATCAACCCGATCATCGCGCTGACGTCTCCGCCGCCGATGCGCTGCAGCATGCGGAACGGGCAGCCGAGGAACACGAGCGCTCCGAACGCCATCAACATGCCGAGCAGGAAGCGCGAACCGGCGTGACTGCCCGAGCGGGCGTCGAAATGCCGTCGCCGCGCCACGAACGCTCCGAACACGAGCCCGATGATCTCGGGCCTGAAGTACTTCGGTGCGCCTTCGACCGACAAGCGCAACGAGCCCGCGACGTCACGCAGGAAGCACGCTCCGCACAGACCCATGTTCCCGGGGTTACCGCGCGCGACCAGGAACGCGCACATCGCACCCAGGATCAGCATCAGGACGCAGCCGACCAAGCCGGCCACGGAACTCGACTGTTGACGCAACATGCACGGGCTCCGATCGATGGCGCGGCGTGGCCGAAAGGGCGATGGATCAGGTCTGTTTCTTCGAGCCGCCCGAAGCGCCGCCGTCGTTCGTCGACGGCGGGGACTGAGGCGTTTGCGACGCGTCGCCGATTCCCTGGGCGCGCAGGAACTCCTGCACGTCGGGGACGGTCAACAGCGCCGGATGGAACTTGGTCGCGAGCTCGATGACTTCCTTCATGCGCTCCGGCTCGCGCTGCGCGTTGTAGACGCGGAAGGCGAGCATCAACGTGCGCAAGTTCGACGGCGCCGCGGCCAGCGCCTTGTCGATCGAGGCGCGCGCGCGCGGCAGGTCTTCGTGCTCGGCGCCGAGGCAGTACTCCGCGATGCGGTGGTGGGCCTCGAGCGTGTTCGGGTGCATGACGAGAGCGTTCTGGTACAGCGCGATCGCGCGTGCGTAGTCCTCTTCGTTCCACGCGGCGTTGGCTTGCTCGAGCAGCCGTTCGAGTTGATCGAGGTCGACTCCGGCGAGCGAAGGCTCGTTCGTGCCACCGGTGCTCGGCACGAACAGGCTCGCGGTCTTGCTGAGCAGATCGGTCGGGACTTCGACGCGGTCCTTCGCCCACGTCAGTCCTTCCGCGGCCAGTGTGAACAACCACGACGACGGGGCGTTGCCCGCGGTCGTCGCGCCGCCGGCGCCCTTCGTCGACTTCGGCAGCAGGGAGTCCTTCGAGCGGGCCAGCAGGTTCAGCGCTTGCAGGTTCTGCTTGTTGATGCGCTTGGCCTTGTCGTAGTTCGCGTAGGCGAGGTCGATGAGGCTGGCGTCGCGGAAGTACACGCCGTCCTCTTCGTAGAGGTTGCCTTGCAGCACGAGCGCTTCGTCGTCGTTCGCGTTCAGCTCGAGCGCGTGCTGCACCCAACGCGAGGCCGACTTCAGGAGTTCCTCGCGCTGCGCGCGCGCCGAGTTGCGTGCGAACGACATCACCAGATTGACCGCGACCTTCAAGCACTCGGAGTTGTCGGGGTTCTGCTCGAGGACCTGCATCACTTCCTCGAAGCCGCGCGAGCGTTCTTCGGGAGAGCCTTCCTGACACATCGTCGTGCCGCGCCAGACGCGCGCGCGGGCCTGGTTCGGATCCAGGGTCAGGGCTTGCGTGAAATCGCGGATCGCCTCTTCGTAGCGACTCAGTTTGTAGAACGCCTTACCGCGTTCGACGTAGAACGTCGCGTCGTCGGGCTTCAGTGCGATCGCCTCGGTGAACTTCAGCAGCGCGTCCGCCGTGTTGCCGGATTCGACCGCAGCGCGGCCTTCGGCGAGGACCGTTTGGTAGCGCCCGAGTTGGTTCTCGCGCTGTTGCGTACGGCTCCGCATCGTCTGCACCACGACGAGCCCGCCGAGCACGATCGATGCCGCGACCAGACTCGTGATGACCTTGTGCCGACGCGCGCGCCGCAGCATGCGTGTCGAGAAGCCCATCGGGCGGGCTTGGATCGCCTCTCCGGCGAGGAAGCGTTCGAGGTCGAGCGCGAACTCGATCGCGGTCTGGTAGCGGCGTTCGAGTTCCTTCTCGAGCGCCTTGTGACAGATCGTGGCCAACGCCCGCGGTACGTGCGGCGCGACTTTGCGGATCGGGCGGGGATCCTCGGCTTCGATCTTGCGCAGGATCTCTTGCGTCGAGGTCGCTTCGAACGGGATCGTGCCCGTGAGCATCTCGTACAGCGTCACGCCGAGCGAATAGATGTCGGTGCGCCGATCGATGTGATCGCGATCGCCACGCACTTGCTCCGGGCTCATGTAGATCGGCGTGCCGACCAGCGCGCCCGATTCCGTCAGCGTCGCGGCCTTCTCCGGGCGCGCCAGCCCGAAGTCGGTGATGACCGGCTTGTCCTTGTACGTGAGGATCAGGTTCGCCGGCTTGATGTCGCGGTGGATGATGCCGTTCTCGTGCGCGTAGAACAGCGCTCGCGCCGATGCGGCCACGATGCGTGCGCAGTCCTGCGGCGAGAACTTGCGGTCCTTGAACGCGCGGTCGAGCGACTTGCCCTCGACGAATTGCATCGCGTACCAGTTCACGTTCTCGGACTCGCCGATCTCGTAGATCTGGACGATGTTCTCGTGCGAGAGCTTCGCGATCGATTGCGCTTCGCGCAGGAAGCGCTGGATCACGGTGCGCGTGACCGACAGGCTCGGCGGCAGCACCTTCACGGCGACGCGGCGCTTCAGGCCTTCTTGCTCGGCTTCGAACACGATGCCCATCGAGCCGCGGCCGATCTCGCGCAGCACGCGGAACTCGCCGAGCTTCTTGCCGAGGAACGACCGCGCCAAGGCTTCGCCGTCCTCGGCGCCGCTGGCGCCACCGGCGCGCGAGTCGCGAGCATCCGAAGAACTGCCGAGGTGAGCTGTCCGGTCTGGGTCCATTCCTGCCTTACGTCGTGCCGTCTCGTGTCGTCGAAGGGTCGCGGCGCGTTCAGCCGCCGGCGACGACCTTCGCGATCGTGCTCAACTGTCGCAGCAGCGGTTCGAGATCCTCGAGCCGCAGCGTGTTCTTGCCGTCCGACAGCGCCTTGTCCGGCTCCGGATGCACTTCCATGAAGAAGCCATCGCAGCCCGCGCCCATCGCGGCGCGCGCGAGGTACGGGATCATGCGGCGGTCGCCGCCGCTCTTGGCCCCGTCTCCACCGGGGATCTGCGCCGAATGCGTCGCGTCGAACAGCACCGGCACGCCGAGATCCTGCATCAGCGGGATCGCGCGCACGTCGGTGATGAGGTTGTTGTAGCCGAACATCGTCCCGCGATCGGTGAGCAGGATGTTCGACGCGCCGCCTTGCCGCAGCTTGTGCACCACGTGCCGCATGTCGAGCGGTGCGAGGAATTGACCCTTCTTCGCGTTCACGGCCTTGCCGGTCTTCGCGGCGGCGACGAGCAGGTCGGTCTGACGGCACAGGAACGCCGGGATCTGGATCAGGTCGACGACCTCGCCGACCGGCGCGGCTTGGTGCGACTCGTGGATGTCGGTGACGAGAGGCAGGCCGGTCTGTCGCTTCACTTCGGCGAGGACTTCGAGGCCCTGTTCGAGTCCGGGTCCCCGGAAGGAGTCGATCGACGACCGGTTGGCCTTGTCGAACGAAGCCTTGAACACGATCTGCACCCCGGTGCTCTTGCCGATCGCGACCAGCCGGCGCGCGACCTCGAGGCATAGATCGAGCGACTCGATCACGCAGGGACCGGCGAGCAGCAGCAGCGGATGCCCCGGGCCGACCGCGTACGGGCCAACCTGGGCGAAGCGGGTCGAAGGGGTGGGGATCGAGGACGTCATCGGCGGGATTCTAGGTCGTGTCGTGAGAATCCGAGGTCCCGGCTGGCGGCGCGGCGTCGGCGGATCTCCAAGTAGGAGGAGTAGGTGTACTGTAAGTCATTGCGATAGTTGCGGTAGCGACGACTTCGCTAGCGCGCCGGGACGCGCCGATCCTGTCGCCGCGGCACTCACCGCTCCACACCGCTTCGAGTCCGAGAACGTGAAACACTCGGATCGATTCACGTTCGATCAGCTCCGGAACGCCTGCCGCCCGACCCCTTGCACCGGGATGCCCTGGGCGGGCAGCACGTCGTGGTGCAACGCGACCATGCAGGCGGCGGCACGGTCGATCGCGCGCGTGAAGGCGATCGAGCCCTTCAGGATCGGTTTGAGCTTCGCCTTATCCTGGGTCCGTGCCGGTGGGTATTCGTGTTCGACGATCAGCGAAGTGTTTGCGACATCAAGACTCGAGTAATTCGCGCGCCGCGATCTGGTGATCCAGCCAATCCACGGTGCGGTTTTGCAGGTAGGCCAGCGGATCGTGTTTGGCGGTACCGGGCAGTTCGTGTTCGCATAGGACGACCTGTTTTTTCCAGGCGTTCAGGTGGTCGGCGGCATTTGGCGAAGGCTGGCCGTTGATCATATCGCCGCGTTCGACGGTCTGTCCGCCGTAGCCCCAGGTGGAAACGCCGCTGCGTCAATCACCTGCCCCTTCACGTGGAAGCCCGCGATCAAGAAGCCGTAGCCCTCGTCCTTCAACACTTGGAACAACGAGCGCGTGTCCTGGCCCATGAGGATCGCGTGCGACGGGTCGTAGTGGATGCGGAACTGATCGCCGACGCCGTGGCGCTCGCAGATGCGATACAGCGCGATCCACGTGCCCGGCGTGTACGCGATGTTGTTGTGCCAATGGTCGCGCGTGGTCCAACCCGGCATCGGGCACTGTTCGATCCGGTAAACCAGCCCGCGCGCCTTCGCGTCCTTCAGCAGGGGCACGAACGACTGTTCGAAGTCCTGCAGGTTCTGGTCCATCGACAGCGACTGATTGCGACCGACGAAGCCGCAGACCGCGCGCACGCCGAGCAGTTGCGCGGCGTCGAACACGCGGCGCATGAAGTCGTGCTTCTTGCGCCGGATCGTCGGGTCCTCGTGCAGCATGTCGTCGAAGTACGCGAGGTCCGCGATCGCGACCCGCGACGCGTCGATCGCGGCGCGGACGCGAACGGCGCGCTCGTTCGTGAACGGCTGGCGCAGGTCGAGCGTGTTCGCCACCGGGTCGAGCATCGCCTCGGGTGGCACGTCGGCCTGCGACGGATGCAACGCCGCGGAGAGTTGGATCTCGTCGACCTCGAGCTCGCGCGCGAACGCGAGCCAGTCCTCGATCGCGCGATCCGGATCCGCGTCGCGCACTTCGCGCGGAGTGAGTTCCTGCAACGCCGCGGTGAGCACGCCGATCTTCATGAACTTGGGTTCGAACGCGCGGATGGACATGCGAACGCTCCGGAACGCGGTGGGGCCGGGATCGTAGTCCGGCGCCCGTGATGCCGCGAGGTCCGTCGAACACCCCACGTCGAACGCCGCACTTTGGGTAGCGGGCCCGGGGTCGGGCTGTTGAGAACGTCTCTCAATTTCTTCGCGAGACGGCTTGACCAGCCCGCGGTTGTTGAGAATGATTCGCAACATCGTCGCGAGGACCTCGCACCGACGGAATCGCGCGGAACGCCGCGCACTGCCGTCCCCTCGGCGTCCTCGATCCGAATCACGGGAACCAGGAACTCGTCCATGCGCATCCATCCGCTCTTCGCCGGCGCGACCTTCGCGTGCGCGCTGTTCGCATCGTCACCGACCGCGATCGCCCATTTCCTGTGGCTCCGCGTCGATCCGGCCGCGACGCCGGGCAGCTCGACGATCCGCGTGTTCCTCGCCGAACAGCCCGAGCCCGATCTCGACGTCACGCTCGACCACGTGCATGGCGTCCACGTCGAGGTCGGCGGGCACGAGCTCGCGCTGACCGAAGGAATGGACTCGCTCGAGGCTCCGTGGGCGGGTGCGTTGCCCGCTTCCGTCAGCGCGCGCCGCGACATGGGCGTCCGGACGCGGAATGGCTCCAGCCATCGCCTGCTCTACTCGGCGCGCACGCAGACCTCCGCGCACGCGTGGACCGCGTGCGACGTCGCGGGACTTCACGCGCGCTACGTCACCCTCGAGGGGCAGTCGTTCGTCGAGATCCTGTTCGACGGCAAGCCGGCCGCGAACGCCCGCCTCAAGGTTTGTCCGCGCGGCGCCGACGCGTTCGAAACGCGATCCGATGAACGCGGCCGCGCGACGATCGAGGGCATCGCCGACGGCTCGACGGGGCTGTGGGCCACGTGGATCGACGCGACGCCCGGTTCGGTCGGCGAGCAGACGTACTCCGAATCGCGCCACTACGCGTCGCTGACGATCAGCGCGGCGCGGCCGAGCGTCGAACCTCCGCAATTGCCGGATCCGGCGGTGACGAGCTTCGGCGGTGCCGTGCTCGGTGACTGGATGTACGTCTACAGCGGACACGTCGGTCGCATGCACCGGTACGACGTCGAAACCACGTCGAAGCATTTCCGCCGCTTGAACCTGAACGACCTGAAGACGTGGGAAGACTTGCCGATGGCGCGCGACCTCCAAGGCGTCGCGCTCGTCAGCGACGGGACGTACCTCTATCGCACCGGCGGCATGTCGGCCGTGAACCCGCGCGGAGAACGCCAGGACCTGCGTTCGGTCGCGGAGTTCGCGCGCTTCGACCCGAGTACGCGGACATGGACCGATCTCGCGCCGATGCCGGGGCCACGCTCCACGCACGACGCGATCGTCGTCGGGCGCACGCTCTACGTCGTCGGTGGCTGGGTGCTCGCGGGCAGCGACGACGACGCCGAGTATTGCGACACCGCATTCGCGTTCGATCTCGACGCGCCGGAACAGAAATGGCGCACGTTCGCGCAGCCGTTCCAGCGTCGAGCGCTCGCGCTCGCGGCCTTCGGCGGCAAGGTGTTCGCGCTCGGCGGACTCGACTCCGACGACACGGTCGTGCGCCGCGTGGACGTCTACGACCCGACGACGCAGCAGTGGTCGCTGGCTCCCGAATTGCCGGGGCTCGATCGCGTCGAAGGCTTCGCGCCGTCGGCGTGTGCGAGCGCGGACGCGCTCTACTACAGCGGGATGTCCGGCTACGTGTTCCGCCTCGATCCGCGCGCGAAGCGCTGGGCGGTGGTCGGCGGGCTCCACGAGCCGCGCTTGTCGCATCGATTGCTCGCGGCGCGCGACACGTTGCTCGCGGTCGGAGGCAATGCGAAGGGCGATCTGCCGACGCGCATCGAAGTGTTGCCGATCGGCAAGTAGCTCGACCGCACCGCGCGCGCCGCGAACGGCGCCGCGCCGTCACCAAATGCCGGGGATCAGTCGCTTGGTTCGCTCCGCGTAACTTGCGTACTCGGCACCGAACGTGTCGTGCATCAAGCGCTCTTCGCGCTGGAGTCGAGTCGCGAACATCACCGTGAACACGACGAGCATCGCCGGCCCGGCGATCCAGTTCGCGAGCAGCAGGAGTTGCGCGAACGCGTTCAAGAACAGCGACGTGTACATCGGATGACGAATGCGCGCATAGATGCCGTGCGTGACGAGCGTGTGCTGTTCGCGCACCTCGAGCGTCACCGACCAATTCGTGCCGAGGTCGGCGTGCGAGCGATGGAAGCTCCACAGCCAGAGGACGACGACGACGATGCCGAGACCGAACGCCCACACCGGGAACGTGTGATCGGCGAAGTCGAGCAGCGGCGTCAGCGCGAACAGCAACGGCAGCAACAGCACGGCGACACCCATGGCGACGAGCAAGCCGACTTCGAGCGGAGTCTTCGCATTCCGCACGACCTTGACCGTCTTGCTGCGGTTGGCGTGCGGAGCGCGGATCACGATGCTCGCGATCGTCGCCGCGAAGAACAGCAGCGTGCCGTAGAGCGGGTTCATCGTGTGGACTTCCCAAGTGCGGCCGGCGGCGGCTTCAAAACGGCGAGGAAGCGGACTACGGTACGGCGCGATGCGTGAGCCGCAACGCTCGCTCGGCCGCGGGCTCGCGGATGCGTCGATCTCGGGGGAAGTCGTGAGGAAACGGAGCATCGCGGCGCTTTGCGTCCTCGGCCTCGCGGTCGCGGGCGGACTGTGGTTCTTCGTGGCCTCGCGCGAAGAACCGACCGCGATCGTCGTGAAGGACGAAGAGAAGCGGCCCGTCGCGGGAGTCGAGATCAAGCTCGATCGAGACTCGGTCTGGACCGATTCCTTCGACGAGCCCTCGTTCGTCGGGGTCACGGACGCCGACGGCCGACTCGAACTTGCGCTCGAACCCGACGACGAGGTCCTCCTCGCGAAGCCCGGGTTCGCGACCGACGCGTTCCGCATCGGTCGTAAGCGGACGACGAAGTTAGAACTCACGCGCTCGGCGACGCTGCGAGGCCGAGTCGTCTCGGCGTCGACGGGTGCGCCGATCGGCGATGCGCGGGTCGAACTCGTGCGCTACGGCGGATCCGAACCATCGCTGTTCGCGACGTCCGGCGCGGACGGACACGTCACGATCGAGGCGATCGACCCGACGTTGGCGACGGACTTCGTCGTGCAGGTGCATGGCTGCATTCCGCATCAGGCCGAGCTCGCACTGCGCGAGCCTCGCGCGTACGACCACGAGTTCGTCATCGCGGACGCTCCGCGGTTGCGCGGGCGCGTCATCGATCTCGTGACGAACGAGCCGATCGCCGCCGCCGAGATCGTGCCCCTCGGTATGGGCGGCGACATCGCGTACAGCGCCGCGACGACGACCGATTCCACTGGCGCGTTCGAACTGCGCGGAGATCTCGAGGCGTGGTACGGCGTCGGCTTCGAAGCACGCAAGGAAGGCTACGCGAGCACACGCCGTGAACTCGACGACGAGGACACGGACTGGAGCGAAGCGACTGAACTCGTGCTCGGGGTCGTGCGGGAATGCGTCGTCGAGGGAACGGTGACGGATGAGCGCGGTGAGCCCGTGGTCGGCGCGACCGTTGCCGCTAGCACGAACGGCAGCGTGGAGTTCGTGCCGACGTATGTCATTCCGGTCGGCCTCGTGCTCGACAAGTACGGTGTCCTCTTGACGCACACCGACGCCCAGGGCCGATACCGCCTCCGAGGCGTCCCCGCGTGGCAGTCATTGGGGATGTTGGCTGCGACCACGGTCGGCCGTGCGGGCCAGACGGTGAGTGGGTTCGAACGCCCCGGCGAGACGCGCGTCGTGAATTGGGTTCTGCGATGACTCGATCTCGCGTCACTCCTAGCTCGCTGACGCGATCCAATCCCTCGTGAAAGGAAGGTGATGCCGTGCCGTGGAATGACGGTGACCGCCCGCCGAAGCGCTCGTCGAAGTGTCGCATCGTGTCGTTGCTGCCCGCCGCGACCGACATCGTGCTCGCGATCGGCGCCGAGCACGACCTCGTCGCGGTCTCGCATCTCTGCGCGCAGCCCGAAGGTCGAACGGTGCCGCGCGTGGTCTCGACGACGGTCGACTCCGATGCGCTGTCGATGCCGGCGATCCACGCCGCCGTGCGCGAGGCAAGCGAGAAGCGCGTCTCTCTGTACCAACTCGACGAGGACGCGATTCGCGCGACCGAGCCGACGACGATCTTGAGCCAAGGCGTCTGCCCGGTGTGCGCGGTTCCGCCGGAGCAAGCGCAAGCCCTCTCGACCGAAAGCGATCCGCAGTGCGCCGAACTCGTCGTGCTGACGCCACGCACGCTCGCGGACGTCGCGTCGGACATCCGTCGCGTCGGTATCGCGGTCGGCCGATCGCGCGAAGCGGAGATCGTCGCGCAGGACTTCGAACGTCGCATCGACGCGGTTCGCGCGTCGAGCGTCGGAAAGCCGAAGCCTCGTGTCGTCGTGCTCGAGTGGTTCGATCCGCTGTGGGTCTCTGGCGAGTGGATCGTCGAGATGGTCGAGGCGGCGGGCGGCGAGTCGCTGCTCGTCGGCAAGAACGAACCGTCCCGGGAAGTGGCGTGGAGCGATCTCGTCGCCGCGGATCCGGACGTCATCGTGCTCGCGGCGTGCTCGATGGACGTCGAGCGGGCGGCGCGCGAGCTCGGCGCGTTGCGCGATCGTCCGGAGTGGGATCGACTGCGCGCGGTCTTGGCCGATCGCGTGTTCTTGCTCGATGGCGAACACCACTTCTCCGCACCCGGACCGAAGCTCGCGCGTGGGGTCGAGGTGCTCGGAGCGATCCTGGCGGACGAGGAAGCGCGCCTGGACGAGAGCGAATGCGGTCGAGTTCGCGGACGAGAATGAGTCGCCGCGAACTCTCGCATGATTTTCGCGTCACGTGCGACCTCGCCGTCACGCAAGGGCGCGGTGACGACGTGCGGCGGCGCGACGTCACATGATCAAGCGGCGGTGGGCCGTATCCAGCGTGGAAGGATGTTCCTTCCTGTTGGGTCCGAACTCATCGTTCGCGCGCAGGGGTCATGGGATCCGCGCCCGCCTTTCGTCGCCATCGAAGCGCCTCGCGCCACTCGTTGGGTGCGCGAGGCGCTTCTCTGTCCGAACGTCCGCGGCGGCCCACGGGCCGTGGCGAACGGAGTAGGCGTCGAGCGGATCAGTGCGCCGGCAAGGGCGCGGGAACGAGCAACAACGTCTCGGCGCTCTCGAGAACGGCGGGCGTCAGCCATGGGCTCGTGCCCGCGGGCAAGCGGATGACGCGACCGGCGACACCGACCACGCCGTGGACGGGGCGATGTCCGTCGACTTGGCGGACCACGGTCGTCGTGATGGAACAGCCCGCACGAACCGATTGCGTGAGCGCTTCCCACGATCCCGATCGATGCGGTGTCGTCGAGATGGGCAAGGTCATTTCGGCGAGCGCGACGGAGAGCTCCCACGATGCCGGGACGCCTGGCATCAACGTGATCGTGTCGGTCACGATCACGTCGGTCCCCGCCGATCGAAGTCGCAACGTGATGGCGAAGCGGCCAGGTCGATCGACTTGGACCAGCCACGCGAGCGACGCGTTCCAGCCGGGTGGCGTCGTCGACTCCACGCCGTGCGGATCGTCGAGAGGGACGAGTTTGCCGGAGGCCGTCTCGATCGCGAATCCACCCCAGTCGATCGCCACGCGAAGCGGCGTCGGGTCGCACGCAGTGATCAGCTCGACGCTCGTCTCGCCCGCGTCAGGGATCTCGATGCTCGCCGGAGTCGAAAGCAATCGGCGATCGATCCGTCGCCAGACTCGGTTCGCATCTCGAGCGAGGCCGATGACGTCGTCGGTGTTCGACTTCGCGCACCCGACCGCATAGGAGCCGGGTCCGAGCCCATCGACGGCGAACGTGCCGTCCGCGGCGACGGGCACGACCACGACGGTCGTATCTCCGCGATCGAGGAGCACGGGCCGCTGGCGGTGTGGGCCGATGACACGTCCACGTAACGTGGCGCCTGGGGACAGTGCGATGGTCCCGACGTCCACGGGTTCGCGCCATGCCGAGATCGGCAAGAGCAACCGCGCCACGCCTCGGGTCGGCGATTGCACGGTCAGCATCGGCGGCTTGGTCCACGACCCCCGTTCCCGAGCGGACGTCGGGTGGTCGTATCCATCTGCTTCCCACGAGAACAGCTCGAACGCGCCGAACGCATCGGTCCGAGTCGAGTCCATGGCGTCGTGCTGGCCGACTTCGACCTCGCGCAAGACACGTGCGGGCACGGCCGATGTCGGCGGGTTCGCGTCGCCGACGCTGAGCGTGACCCGAACGCCGTCGACCGGGAGGCCATTCGCGGTCACGACTCCCCGGAATCCCGCGAGGCGTTGGAGCGTCACGTCGACTCTCTCGGGAGCCGTCGCCGGTTCGAACGGCCCGAGCCACTCGAACCGAAAGCCGCGCTTGCCGATGCGGACGTAGAACGGCGACATCGGCGTCGGGATCCGCAGCGAGGCATCGTCGGCGCGCGCGTCGACTCGATGGAGTTGCGACGAGCCGACGTCGGTCGAGAGCGAGACGATTCCGTCGCAGCCGTGGAGCGGGGCACGCGAAGTGTCGGAGCACGCGACCTCGAGAATGCGCACCGGTTGCAGTTCGATCGACAGCTCGGTCTGTCCGAGTGCGACGGGTTCGACGCGCCGTTCGGCGAATCGCCAGCTCGGGTCCCGCACGTGAAGCGAGAGCGAGGCGCCTCGCACGCGGTCGGCGAACGAGGGTGCGCAAGCACAAGCGAACGCGCCGTGTTCGTCCGAGACCATCGAGATCGGGAATCCCCCCGCCATCGAGACGGCGGCTCGCAGACCCGACGCCGGCGCGGTCACATCGGTGCCGTCGACGCGAAGCAACACGCCGGGGATCGGTCGGCCGTCCCGGTCGCGTACGACGCCGCGCAGGGTGAGTTCCTGCGGGGCACCACGATCCAAGCGGATGATGACTGGATCGGGCTCGAGATCGCGGCGCAGGTCGATCGGTCCGCTGCGTCCCCATGGGCACGTGCTGTCGATCGCGCGATTCGTGCGGAACGCGGCGATGGCGATCTCGGCGCGCTGCAGTCCTTCGAGGACGAAGTGGCCGTCTCGATCGGTCCGCGCGTATGGCCGCGGCCATCCATGCGGAGACCGCGTCGATGTCGAACCCGTCGAACCGAACGTTCGCTGGGCGATGACCACGACGCCGCTCGCGGGCGCTCCGTCGGCATCGACCACGCGACCCTCGAGCGCGATCCCGGGGGCGAGCGTGACTTCACCGCGATCCGCTGCCGCGCCGAACGTGGCGACGTGGAAGAGCTCGACGGTGCGAAAGCCCGGAGCCCCGATGACGAACGTGAGCATCAGCCGATCCGCGTCGACCGACGTGACGCCAGCGGTCGCCAGGTCCTCTCGCTTCGCGGACCATTTCGCGATGCCACGGGCGTCCGTTCGGGCGGTTTCGAGGCCCTGGATCGAGTCGATCACGAGTCGGCCGAATCGGTATCCGAATGCGCAGCAGGACAGCGCCGCGTCGGAGATGGGTCGACCGGAAGGATCGACCGCACGAACGGTGAGCGCGATCGAGTTCGCGTCGATCGGTTCGGGGGTCCACTCCTGCGGCACCGACGAGTCGACGACGCCGCCAGCGACCAACGCGCGCTGTTGCGGAGATGGATCGGTCGATTCCGGTTCACTCGTCGGAGGCGTGGAGCCGTCGTCGACTACGTCGGACGGCGAAGCAGCGATCGGCGTGGCCTCGATCGTGTCGTCACCGATCGTGACCCACAGCATCGCGGCACCGCACAATGCGATCGCGGCGACGAGCGAAGCGAGGTGTCGGCGAACCATAGGATCGTCCTTTCGTCCGCTCACCGCAAACGGCCCTGCGTCACGACGGTTCGAGATCGCAGCGCTACGACAAGGTTCTCGATTTCTGGTCGACCGACGGTGTCCCCGCCGACATGTCCGTCCGTCGGCGCCAACCGCGCAGCGCGGCTTGGCCACGCAACGGCGACGCCACGGTCACGTGCGAGGGTGTTCCTCGTGGGATACGCGGGTCGTCGTCGGGGCTAGCAGGGGGCCAAGGAGCGCTGCGACGGCGGGCGCCGACGACTCGATCGGAGTCGTCGACGGGCAGCGTCACGCGAACGCGCGCTTGACCAGCCACTCCTGCTCGGCGTTGTGGCGCATGTACGAGCCCGTGGCCGGGCTCGACGAGGCCGCGCGACCGGCGTAGACGGGGACGAAGCCCGCGATCTCGGCCTGATTGCGCACGAACGTCCACGCGCCCATGTTCTTCGGCTCTTCTTGCGCCCACACGACGCTCGCGCCGGTGAAGCGCGCCAGCTCGGCCTTCACGGCCGCCTGCGGGAACGGATAGAGCTGCTCGACGCGCGCGATCGCGACGTCCGTGCGCTTCTCCTTCTGGCGGTACTCGTCGAGGTCGTAGAAGACCTTGCCCGAGCACAGGATCACGCGCTTGATCGCGGTCGCGTCCGTGGCGTCATCGGCGATGAGCGGTTGGAACGAGCCGGTCGTGAACCGTTCGATCGGACTCGCGGCGCGCGGATCGCGCAGCAAGCTCTTCGGCGTGAACACGACCAACGGTCGCTTGGTCGACTCGAGTCCCTGACGACGCAGCAGATGGAAGTACTGCGCCGAGCTGGTGCAGTTCGCGACCGTGATGTTGCCGTCGGCGCACAACGTCAGGAAGCGCTCGATGCGTCCCGACGAATGCTCGGGCCCTTGCCCGTCGTACCCGTGCGGCAACAACAGCGTCACGCCCGAGAGTTGCTTCCACTTGGTCTCGCCCGAGATCAGGAATTGGTCGATCGGGATCTGCGCGCCGTTCACGAAGTCGCCGAACTGCGCTTCCCACAGCACGAGCGCGTGCTTGCGGATCACGGCGTAGCCGTACTCGAACGCGAGCGCGGCTTCTTCGGACAACAGCGAGTCCCAGACCTCGAACGACGTCTTCTCGTCGATGTGCGCGAGCGGGATCCAATCCTGTTCCGTGACCTGGTCGCGGATCACCGCATGACGTTGCGAGAACGTGCCGCGCCGCGAGTCCTGGCCTTCGAGTCGGATCGGCACGCCGTCGTGCAGCAACGAGCCGAACGCGAGCGCCTCGCCGCAGCCCCAGTCGACCGCGAGTTCGCCGCGCACCATTTCTTCGCGCTTGCGCAGTTGGCGCAGCAGGTTCGGGTGCACGACGTGACCGGCCGGCATCGCGTTCGATCGGTCGACGATCGACGTGAGCACGTCGGCCGCGACACCGGTCGCGGGGGACGTCATCGGCGCGTAGTCGCGCGGATCGTCGTCGGTGAGATCGACGACTTCGCCGAACGGCAGGGCCGGCTCCGGTTCGTTGGCCTGCGCGCGATGGTGCTCGAGCGCGATGCGCAGCTCTTCGTTGGCTTCGTTGCCGATCGCGTCGGCATCGGGCTTCGTCAACTGACCGCGGCGCATCAACAGAGCCGCGTAGTTCTCGATCGGCGTCGGGTGCTGCCGGATCTTCTTGTACAGCGCGGGCTGCGTGTAGGCCGGCTCGTCGCCTTCGTTGTGACCCCAGCGGCGATAGCACACGAGGTCGATGAACGCGTCGCGGCGGAACGTCTGCTGGTAATCGAGCGCGACGTGCACGGCGCGCAACACGGCTTCGGGGTAGTCGCCGTTGGCGTGCAGGACCGGCGCGTCGATGCCCTTCGCGAGGTCGGTGCAGTAGTACGTCGAGCGCGTGTCGCGCGGCCCGGCCGTGAACCCGATCTGATTGTTGACGACGATGTGGACCGTGCCGCCGACGCGATTGGCCGGCAGGTTCGACATGTTCAGCGTTTCGGCGACGACGCCCTGGCCCGCGAACGCCGCGTCGCCGTGGACGAGCACGGCGAGGACTTTCTCGCGACTCGAGTCGCCGATCTCGTCCTGGTACGCGCGCGTCATGCCGAGCACGACCGGATCGACCGCTTCGAGGTGGCTCGGATTGGCGCACAGCGCGACGAAGACCTGCTTGCCCGTCGTCGTCGTGAACACGCCCTGCTGGCCGAGGTGGTACTTCACGTCGCCCGAGCCGTCCGACGACAGCGGCAACATCGCACCTTCGAACTCGCGGAAGATCTGCTCGAAGCTCTTGTTCAGGATGTTCGCGAGTACGTTCAATCGGCCACGGTGCGCCATGCCGATCACGACGCGTTCGACGCCGTTCTCGGCCGCACGCTCGATCACTTCGGACAGCGCCGGGATCAGCGCGTCGGCGCCTTCGAGCGAGAAGCGCTTGTTGCCGACGTAGCGCGTGTGCAGGAACTTCTCGAAGTTCTCGGCCTTGTAGAGCTGGCGCAGGATGCGCAGGCGCGCCTCGGAGTCGAACTCCTGCTCGTTGCGGCGCAGCTCGACGCGATCCTGGATCCACTGGCGGCGGACCCGGTTCGCGATGTGCATGTACTCGATGGTCCAGCGTCGACAATAGGTGTCGGCGAGGGTCGCGAGGATGTCGCGCAGCGGCATCGTGTCCTTGCCGTCGAGCCCGGCGGCGAGGAACTCGCGATCGAGGTCCCAGATCGTGAAGCCGTACCACGCCGGGTCGAGCGACGGGTGGCGATCGGGCTTGTACTCGAGCGGGTCGAGGTCGGCGATGCGGCAGCCGCGCGTGCGGTACGCGTCGATGAGTTGCCAGACCTTCGCTTGTTTCTCGGCGTGCTTATCTTCGTGTTCGCGCGGCGGCCGCACGTCCTCGGCCGGCTTCGCCGGCTGCCACGGCACGCGCATGACCGTGAAGATCTCTTCGTAGAAGTGGTCGGCGCCTTGGAGCAGGTCGTCGATGCGCGCGAGCAACAACCCCGACTCGGCGCCTTGGATGACGCGATGGTCGTAGGTGCTCGTGATCGTCATCACGGGGCCGATCGCGAGTTCCGCGAGGGTGGCGCCGGACATGTGCGCGTTGGAGGTCGGCACGCCGATCGCCCCGGTCGCGATGATCAGGCCTTGCCCTTTCATCAAACGCGGCACGCTCATGTGTGTGCCGATGCCGCCGGGGTTGCTCAGCGAGACCGTCGTATCGCGGAAGTCGGCCGCGTCGAGCTTGCTCGCACGCGCGCGACGGATGAGATCCTCGTACGCGGTGTGGAACTCCTTGAAGCCCATGGTCTCGGCGCGCTTGATGCTCGGGACGACGAGGCTGCGGCCCTTCGGGCCATCGAGATCGATCGCGATGCCGAGGTTCACGTGCTTCGGCGTGACCTTGTAGGAGACGCCGTCGCGGTCCTCGAAGTACGACTGCATGTTCGGCGCGTCACGCAGCGCGCGTACCAACGCGTACGCGATCAAGTGCGTGTACGACGCCTTGCCGAGCGCGCGCACCTTCATGTGCCCGTTCAGGATCGTGCGGTTCTCGTGCAGGACTTTCACGGCGATCGTGCGCACCGAGGTCGCGGTCGGGACCTCGAGGCTCGCGTTCATGTTGTCGGCGATGCGCGCGGCGACGCCCTTCAGCCGCTCGGCCACCACGTCGTCGTCCGCCGCGGCCGGCGCGGGCGGGCTCGAAGTGTCGGAACTCTCGGTGGACGCCTCGGTCGCGGGGCGTTCCGTCGCGGCGGGGGCGATGGCGACGGGAGCAGTGGTCCCGGCCGGGGCTGCCACGGTCGGCTGCGCCGAGGCACCCGCGTCGGCGGAGGTCAGCCGCGTGAACCACCGCTGCCATTCGGCGTCGACCTGATCCGGGACGACGCGCCACTTCTCGAACAAGGATTCGACGTAACCCGCGTTGACGCCGAACTCACGCTTGAAGTCGATGGCCATGGAACTGGACCGTACCGCCTCGTGGAAATGTGCCTGCCGCCGTTCGAACGCGGCAGTGTAGCGGCCGAACTGCGAATCCCGGTGCCCGGTGAGGGCTCGCGGCCGGCGGTCCGAGCCCTACAATCCGGCCCACTCCAACGCTCTTCCTTCCCGCCTAGGCCTGTCGCATCCGATGACCATCTCCTTCGACGACCTCATCTCCTTGGTCGGTGACAAGTCCCGTTACTCCCGTATCTGCGCCGCCGCGGACCGCCACGAGAAGGCTCTCCAGGCGCTCGCGGCCGCCGAGGACGAGCTCGCGCGCATCGAACGCGAAATCGAAGATCTGTGCGCGCAACACAGCGATGAGCTCGAATCGACGGATGACGAGTTCGACGACGCCGACGAGGTCGAGATCGCGGAGGCCCCGGTGCGCCGTCCGCGCGCGCCGCGCGTGAAGCCGGCACTGCCGGGCGACCACGACGGCGATCCGCGATCGGCCGACGAATACGTCAATGCGCTCGACGAAGTCGGCCACGAGCTCGGGACCACGGGCGCCGTCGCGATCCGAAGTTCGGCCGTGGTCTCCGCGATGAAGAACCGAGGGTTCCCCGATCGCGCGCGCGTCATGGCGTTCCTGAAGGGCCACCCGAGTTGGCATGCGCTCCCGGAGGGCCACTCGATGTTCCGCTACGCGTTCGCACCGCGAGTCGCGGTGGTCGAAGAGCCCGCGTCCGCGGAAGGCTGAGCCGGGCCTTTCGTTCTTCGGTCACCGATTGCGCCAGCGCGGCTCCTCGCTCGCATTCAAAGCAGTCCATGCAAAAGGTTTATGTCGCATGCATGGACCGCCGGGCCACCTGGTTGGCCGCGGTCGGGCGCGACTCCATTTCGTGATGAGCCCTTGATCTTTGAAATCTCTCTGATATCACTCTGCAACCAACGAGCGAAGGGCACCGCTCCAACGGAGGAACCATGAGTCAGAGCAATGAGCGCGTCACCGACGACGTCAAGTCGGGCTTTACCGGACTCCTTTTCATGCTGCTGTTGCTGGCGAGCGGCATCACGTGCGCGGTGATCAGCGACGGTGGACCCAGGCAACCGACGAACCCCTGGCTGGTCGGGGCGGCCATCGCGCAGTTCGTGATGATCCCGTTCGTACTGCCGGGTCTGTTCGTCGTGAACCCGAACGAGTCCCGCGTGCTGGTGCTGTTCGGCACCTACAAGGGCACCGTCAAGCGCTCGGGGTTCTTCTGGGTCAATCCGTTCACGATGAAGCATCGGCTGTCACTGCGCGCCCACAACTTGAACGGCGACAAGCTCAAGGTGAACGACGCCGCGGGCAACCCGATCGAGATCGCGGCCGTCGTCGTCTGGCAGGTCACCGACACGTACGCGGCGAAGTTCGACGTCGAGAACTACGAGGAGTACGTCCACACGCAGAGCGAGTCGGCGATCCGCAAGCTCACGCAGGCCTACCACTACGACGGCGACGAAGGCGATCGCACGCTGCGCGGCGATACCGAAGAGGTGAACGAACACCTGCGCCGCGAGCTGAAGGAGCGAGTCCATCCGGCCGGCGTCGACATCATCGAGGCGCGTATCTCGCACCTCGCGTACGCGCCCGAGATCGCGCAGGCGATGCTGCAACGCCAACAGGCGACGGCGGTCGTCGCGGCGCGCACGAAGATCGTCGAAGGAGCGGTCGGCATGGTCGAACTCGCGCTCGACGAACTGTCGCGCAAGAAAGTCGTCGAGCTCGACGACGAGCGCCGCGCCACGATGGTCAGCAATTTGTTGGTCGTGCTCTGCAGCGACCGCGCGACGCCGGTCATCAATGCCGGCACGCTCTACCAATGACCCGACGACCCGAGACGCGACGATCGTGAAGCGACGACGCAACTGACTCGATGACTCGAAGGGCTGCGGTCGCGCACGCGACCGCAGCGCATGGAACTCGTGACCGAACGCAAAGCATTCCTGCTCCGCATCGACCCCGACCTCGCCGAAGAACTGCGGCGCTGGGCGGCGGCCGACCTGCGTAGTCTGAATGCGCAGATCGAGTTCCTGCTGCGCAAGGCGCTCGCCGAACATCGGCACAAGCCCGCGCAGGATCCGCCGCCACCTTCGGAGAGTCCATGAGTCGAGAGCGCCTTCGCACGGAATTGGATCGGTTGCGCGCCGATGGTGTCCTCGACGAAGAGCAATGCCGTCGCGTCGACGAACGCCTCGCGGCGGCGTTGTTCCCCGCAGCCGATCGCATCGGAACCCTTACGGCGATCATCGCGACGTTCGGCGCGCTGCTGCTCGGCACGGGCCTCCTGTTCGTCGTCGCGGGCAATTGGGAGCAGATCCCGAAGTGGTGGAAGCTCGGCCTGATCGTCGGCACGTTCATGGCCATGCATCACTTCGGGTTCACGCTCGCGGAGCGGCCCGGCAACTACCCTCGCGTCGGTCGCGCGCTGACGGCGGTCGGTGTGCTCGCGTACGGCGCGGTCATCGCGCTGGTCGCGCAGATCTACGGACTCGAATCGAAGTACCCGTGGGCGCTGCTCGTGTGGGGCGCGCTGAACGTGCCGATCGCGCTGCTCACGCGCAGCGGTTGGATCGCGACGATCGTGCTCGTGCTGCTCGCGATCTGGGGGACCGCGCACACGGTCGTCTGGATCGGTGAGTTTCCCGGCGAGAGTTGGCGCGTCGAGTGGTTGGTCATCCCGTGCATGTGGCTCGTGATCGGCGTCGTGTTCAAGCTCGCGCACGTGTTGGCGATGCGGTCGCGATTCCACGAACTCGAGCAGCCGGCACGGCTGCTCGCGACGCCACTCGTGATCCTGTGGATCTACGCGCTGTCGTTCCGGCACGTCGCGGAGGACTTGCCGCGGTTCGAGGTCTACGGCTGGACGCCGTTCGTCCCGTTCGCGATCGGTGCCTCGATCGCGCTCGTGCTGTGCGCGCTGGCGTGGATGCGCGGCGTCGCACGCCACGAATGCGTCGACGCGCTGCTGTTGCTGCTCGGCGGAGCTCTCGTCATCGTTGTCGGCAAGACGATGCCAGCGGTGTTCTTCCCGCTGTCGAACATCGCACTGTTGATCGTGCTGCTGGTGCTGATCGCGCGCGGAGTCCAACACGGCGTGCCGTCGTACGTGAATTGGGGCGTGCTCGGGTTCGCTCTCGCGCTGTTCACGAAGTACTTCGAGTTCTTCCACGAGAAGCTGCCCGGAGGCGCGTTCTTCGGGCCCGGCATCGTGTTGATCGCAGGAGCGCTCGGATTGGAGAAGGCGCGCAAGCGACTGCTCGCACGTGCCCGAGAAAGTGGAGCGACGCCGTGAACCGCCGAGCCGCATTCCTTCTGGCGTTGTTGCCGCAACTCGGGTTCGTGGGTTGGCTGACCTGGCAAGGCGAACGCACGCTCGCGCTCGGGCGCTTGGTCACTCTCGACGTCGAAGCGACGGCGCCGATCGACCCGTTGCGCGGCCGCTACCTGCGACTCGAGTACGCCGCGAGCCACGTCGACGGTGCGCTGGGTCCTCTCGACGACGCGACGTCGCGGGTCGGGCAGACGGTGTACGTCGCGTTCATGCGCGCGGGCGACGAGTGGTGGCCGTACCGCTACGCGTTCGAACTCATCGAATCGGAAACGGGCGAGACCGCGGTGCTGGCAGGCACTCTGCGTTCGGTGTCCGAAGGACGCATCGAGGTCGACTACGCGTTCGATCAGTACTTCATCCCGAACGATGGCCTCGACGTGCACGGTCTCGCCGACGTGCGTCTGCGTGTTCGCTTGCGAGTCGACGCGACGAGCGGTCGCGGCGTCATCGAGGACGTCCTCGTCGATGGTCAGCCCTATCTGGAATGGAATCGGCGCGAGCACGAACGTCGCGGGCGTTGACGCGACGCCGCCGATCGCATGCACTCCCCACTCCTGCACGGAGAGAACCGATGGACATCGCCGAACTGCTTTATCTCGGGACGCACGGGCACGTCGTTGCGCTGAACAAAGCGAGCGGCAAGACGCTGTGGTCGACGTCGCTGCCTTCGACGGGCTACGGCGTGGTCGCGATCCTGGTCGAGGACGGCCGGCTCTACTGCGCGGCAGGCGGTCGCGCGTTCGCGTTGGATCCGCTCACGGGCGAGATCCTGTGGACGAACGACTTGCCCGGGCTCGGCAATGGCTTCGTGTACGCGACGACCGCGGCGAGCAGCAGCACGGAGAAGGTGATGACGCTGCTCGCGGCCGCGGCACAAGCGCAAGCGGCGGCGGCCTCGTCGAGCAGTGCGGCTCACTGAGCGCGGCGTTCTCGACGGCGCTCTCGTTGCGATCGTGTCGTCGCGCGTGCGCCGCGATCAGTGGTGAGCGTCGGCCTTCGCCAACACGTCCTCGAACTCGGGTAAACGAGCGACACGTTCGAACGCGTCGTTCGCTCGGATGCTCGCGGCGTCGGTGAAGCCGGCTCGGATCGCGCGATCGACGAGTTCGAGGGCTCGTCGATCGAGCCGAAGCGCACCGGCTTCGGCGGCCGCGGGATCGTCGGGCCTGGCCTCGATGGCGACGGGAGCACACTGTGCGATGAACCCCGCGGCGCGGACGAGCTCGTCGACGAGTTCCGGATCACCGTCGGCGAACACGCTCGCGAGGTCTTCCGCGGCGCGCTCCGCGAGCACGGGATCGCGGAGTGCGACGTAGGTCGACGCGAGCGCCCAACAGTGGTGGCGGAGCAGGTCGCGCGCCGAACGATTGGCCGGAGTCGCGGCGAGCACTTCGCGCTGGAGCGCCACCGCGCGGTTCCAGCACTCCAGAGCGGCCGCGGTGTCGCCGAACGACTTCTCGAGTCGAGCGAGGTTGTGGAGGAACCCGCCGAGGTTCTCGCGATACGACAGTTCGTCGGGTTGACGGTCGACGATCTCTTCGATGATGCGGACGGCCCTGCGCGCAGCTTCTCGAGCTTCGTCCTTCCGATCGAGCTTCTCGAAGTCGAGTCCGAGCTCGTTCAACACGGCGGTGAGCGCGTGGCGATGTCCCCAGTCGTTCGGAAAGCGCGCCACGAGTGACTCGAGCGCGTCGCGAGCGGGGATCAACACGTCGATGGCCTCGGCCGGTCGCTCGGCGACGCGCAGCAGGTACCCGAGGTTCTCCCGAGCCGTCGCTGCGGACTGGAGGCACGTGGGCGATGCGGGGAAGTCACGGGCCTCGGCGTCCCAGAACTCGAGGCTCGCTCGATACAACGCTTCCGCATCCGCGGTCTTCGACGAGTCGTCCAGGATCGTCGCCAGGTTCATCCGCGCGTTGGCGAGCTGACGTGCGTAGTAGCGATCGTGTGGCGCACGTGCGACGGCCGCGGTCATCAGATCGACCGCCCGGCGCTGCAGTGCTTCGGCGTCGGCGAATCGCTTCGCGCTCTGTTCGAACATCGACAAGCCGCGGTGGATCGCCGCGAAGAGCCGCATGCTCTCCGATGCCGGCTCGGCGACGCCGTCGACGAGTGGCGCCATCAGATCGCGTGCCGCGTCGAGGTGCTCCTTCTGCGCGTCGCGATCGTTGGACGACGCATATGCCATGCGTTCGTGGAGCCCGGCGGCCGAACGGATGCGAGCGTTCGATGCCCCGACGAACCTGGTTCCAGCGACGTCGTCGAGCCCGATCGCGAAACTGTCGCGGGCCTCAGCGGCGCGGTGCTGCAGGAGTTGCGCTTCGCCTCGCGCGAACGCGGCGTCACCGAGTGCCGTTCTCACGGTGTCCTCGTCACGTGCTCTTGACAGCTCCGCACGGAGCGCGACCGCCGCTTCGGTCGCGAATCGCTCGGCGGCCACCAGATCGCCGAGTTGCTGACAGATCAGTCCTGCCTTCATTCGGACCCGCGCGGCGGTGATCCGCAGTTCGGGGTCGTCGCCCTCTTCGCTCGCGAGGAAGTCCTTGTAGAACGCCAACGAATCCTCGAGCAGCGTTCGTCGGACCGGCTCGAACTGAGGCACGTCGCGCAACGACCGGTCGCCGACTCGCGTGAGCAACGTGTCGACGGCTTCGGTCGCACGACGGAACCACGCGTCCACGCGCGCCTGTTTCGCTTCGAGCCGCCGATTCGCGCGGTCGGCCTGGACGACGTAGAGCCACGGCACTCCGAGCACGAGCACCGCGAGGAGGATCGCCGCGACCGCCGCCGCAGGGTGACTCGTGGCCCACTTCCACAGCACGTATCGCAGAGTGGCCGGCCGCGCTTCGATCGGCCGGCCGTCGAGGACGTTGTCGACGTCGCGAGCGAAGTCCGCCGCTCGCGCGTAGCGGCGCGTGGGATCCGCGGCCATCGCCGTCGCGCACACGACGGCGGTGTCGCGGGAAAGAGTTCGATTCCATCGCCGCGGCGACGGAGCTGCTCCTTCGAGGATCTGCGTGCGAACCTGCTGTTCCGAGCCCTCGAACGCGTGGCGGAGCGTCAGCAGCTCGAACGAAGAGACGCCGAGACCGTAGACGTCGCTGCCCGAGGTCGCCGCGCGAGAGTCCTGGCGCAGGACCTCGGGCGCCATGTACGGCAACGAACCCATGTGCGAGCCCGAGCCGGTCACGCGCTGAGCGGTGCCGGACCACGCCAACCCGAAGTCGAGCAACATCGCCCGGCCGGACTCCGTCACCATCACGTTCGATGGCTTCACGTCGCGATGGACGACACCGCAACGATGAGCGTGCTCGAGCGCGTCCGCGACTTGGCGCACGATTCGCAAGGTGGATTCCTCGAACGTTCCCCGGAACATCGGCGGGAGCTCGTCCGCCGCAACAGGGCCCGCCGCCCGCGCGTGCGCAGACGCCTGCGACGTGTCGGCGCCGCGCCGCATCGCCGACACGATCGCGCGATGGAGGTCAGCGCCGGTGAGTTCGGAGGGATCGCGTCCGACGAGTTCGCGGACCGCCGCATCGAGCGACACACCGTGGACTAGCGGCATCGAGAACCACGGGACACCGTGCTCCTCGCCGAACGCGTAGACCGGCACGATCCCGGGGTGATCGAGCCGGGCGATGGTCTCGACTTCGCGGCGAAAGCGCTCGCGGGATCCAGAGAACAGCAACAGCTCGGGGCGGATGATCTTGAGCGCGACCTCGCGTCCGAGGTCCTCCTCGTGAGCGACGTAGACCATGCCCATTCCGCCGCCGCCGATCGCATGGCGCAGCCGGAAACCCGCGATGTCGGGCGGCGCGTCGGCGATCCGTTCGAGTTCGCCGGCCTTCGGCGACGACAACAGTCCCAGGCGATCGAGGTGCTCGAGCTGGCGGCGAAGCGCGTCGGCAAGATTCGGATGCTCCGCGCAGATCGCGTCGACGACGGACATTCCCTCGCGTTCGATCCGACCAACGGCGAGCACGACCAAGCGTTCGAGCGCTGCTTCGGGGTCGGAGGCGGGATCGGGCCCCAAGGGCGTCGTGGTGTCGGATCGGGTCATGGGGGTGGGCTCCGCGGCGCTGACCCTGGCGGCGGAGGCTCCTCGAGCTGGTCGAGCATTCGCGCGAGCTTGCCGAGCGCGCGATGCAGCAGGACGCGGCACGCGCCTTCGCTGCGGCCGGTCTGCCGCGCGATCTCGTCGTGCGGGAGACCGAGGACGCGGCTCAACAGAATGACTTCACGATCGTCCTCTCCGAGGCCGTCGAACGCTCGCTCGATGCGATCGACCATTTCCTTGCCGCTGGCTGCTGCGCTCGGCGACGTGATCACGCGACAAGCGTGCGCGAGTGCCTCATCGACGTCGATCGTCTGATCGCGCGCGACGTCGCGCCGCTGTGCGCGCCAGTACGCCGCGCGATCGCGGATCTTGCGCATCGCGGTCGTGAACAACCAACGGCGGAAGCCTTCGTCGCCGCCGCTGTCGAATCGATCGAGTTGCTCGAGCACTTCCCGACAGACGGATTGCGCGATGTCGGACGCGGACTCGCGGGCTCGCAGCGTCCCGCCGAGCTGCAGGCGAACGAACGCGCAGAGCCCGGGAAGGTGACGCCGGATCAACTCGTCGAGCGCGGAGCGATCGCCGTTCTTAGCGTCGTGCACGAGTGCGTCCGAGGATCTCACGCCCGGGGATCATAGGCGCCGGTCCGGAGGGGACTCTTCGACGGTTGCCCCATGGGTGCCCTCGTCAACTCCCGAGGGACCACAGCAACCCGTTCGTCGATGCGGTGTGGTACGTGCCGATCGCGAGGGGATCGACGAACACGACTTGGAAGGCGACGGAGAGACCACACAGCGTCGGATCGGCCGGGATCGCGACGGGAAGCGAGAGAACGCCAGAGCCTCCGAGCGACGGCAAGGCGACGACGAGATCGGGAGCGACGAGCAGCGTGCCGGAATCGAAGGAGATCGCCGCGGGCGTGAGGCCGACGAACAACACGACCGGGTTCGCCGCGGGCAGACCGCCGGTGACCGTGAGGTCGCTGGTCGTGCCGAGTGCAGGCGGCGCGAGCGACGACAGCGTCGGAACGCCGTTCGTTCCGGCCTTGCCCGTGCCGTAGGGCAGTGCCGAGGCCGTCGTGTCGCATCGACCGTGATGGACGAACGCACGACCTTCGTCGTTCTGACCGGCGTCGAACCAATGCGATCCGATCATCACGTCGGCGTAGCCGTCGCCGTTCACGTCACCAGCCGTCGCGACGCAGAAGCCGAACGCGGCGTTCGCCTGATCGCTCTCGCTGGTCCATGCGGGAGTGGAGCCGAGTCCGGTCGGCGAACCGAGGTACGCGAAGACGCGACCCTCGTTGAGTTGTCCCGCGTCGTATTGCCATGCGCCGACGACGAGGTCGGCGTATCCGTCGCCGTCGACGTCTCCCGCGGACGCGACCGACGTCCCGAACGACGCGAGAGCTTGGTCGCTCTCGGCGGTCCAAGCCGGAGTCGCGGAGAGTCCGGCACTGCCGCCGTGGAACACGAACGAGCGCCCTTCGTTCGTCTCGCCCGCGTCGAAGTACGCCGCGCCGATGGCGACGTCCGCGTACCCGTCGCCGTTCACGTCGCCCGCGCCGGCGACCGAGAGTGCGAACGCGGCGCCGGCCTGGTCGCTCTCGAACGTCCAAGTCGGGGTCGTGCTCGGGCCCGATGCGGAGCCGAAATACACGTACGCCCGGCCTTCGCTCGCTTCACCGTTCGTCGCGTCCGGTGCTCCGACGACGATGTCGTCGAAGCCGTCGCCGTTCACATCCCCCGCGCTCGCGACCGTAGCGCCGAAGCCCGCGAACGCTTCGTTGCTCTCCGCGGCCCAGATCGGTGAGGACGCCAGTCCGCTGGCGGACCCGAGGTAGACGAAGGCTCGACCTTCTTGGAACTGACCGTTGGACGAGACGGGTGCTCCGATGAGGACGTCGTCGAAGCCGTCGCCGTTCACGTCCCCCGCGCACGCGACCGCACTGGCGAATTCCGCGGCGCCTTGGTTGATCTCCTTGATCCATGCCGGCGTCGCACCGAGCCCTGTCGCTGACCCGTGGTACACGAACGCGCGGCCTTCGTCGGTCTGACCGTTGTCGAACCACGCCGCACCGACGATGACGTCGTCGAAGCCATCGCCATTCACGTCTCCGGCGCACGCCACGCTCTTGCCGAACACGGCGTTCACCTGATTCCCTTCGGCGGTCCATGCTGCGACCGATGACAGCCCCGACGCCGAACCCAAGTACACGAAGGCCTTGCCCTCTTGGTTCTGGCCGTTGCCGAACGTGAATGCGCCGACGATGACGTCGTCGAAGCCGTCGCCGTTCACGTCACCGGCACTCGCCGACGAGAAGCCGAAGTCGGCGCCCGCTTGATCGCTCTCGGCGCTCCACGCGGCGATCGGTGTCAGTGGATCGCCTGCGTCAGCTCGTCTCGGAGGCGCGAGCACGACGAGAACGGACACGACGAGGAGCGGACGGGAACAGCGCATGGCGAGCCTCCGATCGGTTCGAGAGCGCGGGACGAGACAGGATTCGGGACGTCGCTCCGCGCGGTCGCGGAGTCCTCGCGTCGCCAGCCGCGCGCGGCCGCGTTCGTTACGGGCCAAATGCTTCGCGCATGACCGACCCTTCGTGCGGAGCGGGAATCCGTCGTGCGCGCCGATTCGCGGCGTAACGCGCGGAAGTCGACGCGGCTGACGGGAGCAGCACGATCCCCAAGTTCAGGAGCACGCGATGTCCGTCGATCTGCGCAGGCTCGAGATGGGTCTCATTCCGTTCTTCGTGGCGTTCCTCAGCATCGCTTCGGCGAAAGCCGCGACGCGCTGGGACAGCATCGCGTACGCCGCGGCGAATCCCGTCGTGATGCAGGGATCGTTGGTCGTCCACGACAACGGCGGGGACGTGTTCGCGTTCTCGGCGACGAGCCAGCGCTTCGCCAAGATCGCGCCGACCGGATCATCGATCCTCGGCAGCGGCGACGAACTCGTCGTGGTCCGTGTCGGGCCGGCGTACCGCGCGTGGTCGGCGCGCCTCAATCAAACGGCGGACATCGCGCAGAACCTACCGCTCGTCCACACGGCGTTCGGGGACGACGTCGCGCTGCTCGTGTTCGGGACCGGCATCGGGAGTGCGGTCGCGTGCGCCTACAGCGCCGTGACGAACCAATGGAAGTCGATCTCCGGGACGTTCGCGGGCACGATCGCCTCGAACGCGGCAGTTTCGCGCTTCGTCATCGCCTTGCGCACGACCGGCGGCGTGTACGGGTTCTCGGCGCGCAAGGGCGAGTGGGTCCTGCTGCCGAGTTCGACGGCGGCGAGCACTCCGGCCGCCGATGGCAACGTGGCCGTCACCTCGGGCGCGTTCAATCCGTTGGATCCGCTCGGTCCGCCGGTGGCCGCGGCGTTCTCGGGAGTGCTCGGGAATTGGGCGCTGTCGCCGCCGATCCTCGCGGGCTCCGCGGTCCAGATCGACCACAACGTCGCGTTGTGTCGCACGGTCGCAGGAGCGACCGAGTGGGTCGCGTCGGGGTACAGCGCGTACAACGGCCGCTGGGTCACGTCGACCGCGATGAAGCACAAGATCGCGTTCGGGCAGAGCGTGCATCTGTCCGACAACGTCGTCGCGATCGTGGGCTCGAGCGACACACCGCCCGGGATCGAAGCGTTCGGCGCGCGCCCAGGTCTCGGCTTCGCGTACTTGGCGTCGACGATCGGTGGCGTGTTCGTCCCGATCGGACAGGACTACTTGATCTGCCAACCGTCGTTGTTGGTGAAGACGGTCCACGCGTTCAGCGGTCTCTGCGGTGGCACGTTCAAGCCCTACGCGTACACCAACTCCTTCTCGGGCGGGTTCGGCGGTGTCCATCAGTTCCTCGCGGTCGACAACCAGAACAAGGTCGTCGCGTACTCCGCCGCGACGCACACGTTCGTCGACATGCCACTTCCCACCGCATACGACTTCGCGCAGCAAGACGCGGTCGGCGAGATGCGGCAGTCGTCGGTCGCCGGCACGCGGTTCCACTCGTTCGCGGCACGCCACGGGCATTTCACGTCGAGCCCGAACCAGGAAGTCGGCGCCATGTTCGTCACCGCGAGTGCCGGATCACTGGTGTCTCGACAGCAGATGAACGGCGTCGGCGCTGGCGGGATCCTGGTCTACGACGAACGGTGCGACCGTTACCCCGCGCCGTATCAACCCGGCGCTCCGTCGAAGATGACGGCGGGTCGGAACGTGCTGCTGATCTCGTTGGCCGCTTCGCCGCAGGAGGTGACGGGCTACAGCGTCGCACGCGGCGATTGGGTGAAATCCCCGTCGTCCGCGTCGAGCGTTCCGATGGTCTTGCCGCTGGCCGAAGACAACGTCGGGTATTTCGTCGACGGGAGCGCACAACTCTGCGCGTTCGGCGGCGACGGCGACCTGCACGCCTTCTACTCATGGCCGAACGACACCGAGTTCCAGACGAACGGTGTCGCCAGCGGTCAGCTCGTGATCCCGCCGAGTCCGCTGGGCCTAGCGTTCGCCGGCGAGCCGAGCGATCTCGCGTTCGGGATGTACTCGTTGGGATTCGTCCATCCTGGCGCAGCGATCGCCGGATACCAGAACCCGCTGCACCTCGCTCCGGCGACGCTCGCGGTCTTCGGGCCTCTCGGACCGATCGGCGCATCGCGCATCCTCGCGCTCACGACGACCGGCAGCGTCGTGTCGGCCCCGTCGTGCGTTCAGCTCTGGTTGCAGTGCGTGCTGACGGGAGGACCCAGCGGCAATTGGCTCGGTCAGCGATGCGAGGGCGTCTGGTTCTTCTGACGGATCGCGCGCGAGCCGAATCGTCCGCGAACGGCACCACGGGGCGTCGTCACGAATCGAACAGCAACGCCGACGCCGCGTGGTCCGCGAGCAACACCAAATCGCCGCGCGTCGGCTTCACGCGCGCCGCGGGGAGCGGAACGGTTTCTTGCACCGCGAACACGCGCTTCACGATCGGAGCCTTCGCCGCTCCCGCAGTGAGGAACGCGACGCAACGCGCGGCGTTCAACAGTGGATAGGTCATCGTCAGTCGCCACTGCGGACTCGCGGATCCGGGTCCGTGCTTCTGCACGGGGACCACGAGGTCCGGGCCCTCGGCGAGTTCGACGCAGTCCGGGAAGATCGACGCCGTATGCCCGTCCTCGCCGATGCCGAGCAGCACGAGGTCGAGGATCGGATCGCCGGGATTCGGCAGCAGGCCGCGCAAGCAGGTCTCGTAGTCGAGAGCGGCGGCTTGCCGATCCTCGCGCTCTCCCTCGAGTCGATGCACGTGCGTGGCCGGAATCGGTACGTGCGCGAGCAACGCCTCGTGCGCCATGCGGAAGTTGCTGTCGGCATGTTCGGGCGGCACGCAGCGCTCGTCGCCGAAGAACACGTGCCAGCGCGACCAGTCGACGTCGGTTCGCTTCGCGAGTCGGACGTACGCCTCGCGCGGCGTCGAACCGCCGGCCAGTGCGATCGCGAACCGGCCGCGATCGGCGATCGCGATCACCGCGGACTCGGCGATGAACTGGGCGGCGAGATCGGCCAGGGCCGCCTTGGACGTGGCTTTTTGGATGAACAGAGCGTTCACGCGGTGGGTCCGTGGAGGTCGAGTGCCTTGGCGAGGACGCGTTCGAACGTCGACTCGCAGTCGGTGCCGAGCAGGATCGAGTGCAGGATCTCGGCGTCGTCGGGAACAGGACGCGGCAGATCGCACGACTCGGTGCCGTCGTGCGCGTACGTGACGTGGCGTCCGTACTGCATCAGCGTCGCGCGATGCGCCTGTCCGCCCTTCGACGTCGCGAACGTCAGAGCGAGGGTGGCGCCGGCCGCGCGGGTCGCAGCACTCAACTCGACGCGACGCGTGCGACTGGCGCCGTCGTGTCCGAGCGCGACCGCGATGAACGCGTGCAGCATCACTCCCATCGTGTCGCCGCGTTCGGCTGCGAGTTCGACCGCGTCGAGCCGGTGACCGACTCCGAGGGTCTCGTCCCACACGTCGCCGAGCAACTCGCGCCAGCACGCGAGTCGCTCGAAGGCGATGTCGCGGATCGAGAGATGCGGGTCCGCGCTGCGACGCAGCAGACGCTCGAGCGCCTTGGACAACGACGTGCATCGGGCGCTGTCGGTCACGAGCACGTCCGCGAGCGGCAGCAATCGATCGAGCCACGCGGCGGCCAACAGATCCGCCTGGGGCACGAGCAGCACGACCGGCAAATCGGTCACGATCAACGGTGCCACGACCGCGGCGAGATCGGCGGCGGCCTCGGCGCGGACGCGCAGCGTGACCAGTTCTTGGCAGACCTGCTTGTCGCTGCCAGGAGTCACGGCGCAGTACGCGGTCACGTCGGCGTGGATCGGGACCGTTACATCGGCACCGATCTCGATCAGGATCGTGCGCGCGGGCACCGTGCCGGTGGATTCGGCAACATCGTCGCGCACGCGCGCGAACTCCGCGCCGTGCGACGCGATGGCGACCAGCGTCAGACCGCAAGCACGCACGAGTGCGTGCTCGGTGCCGTCATCGCGATGTTCGGCGTCCTTCCACAATTCGCGCAATGCCTGCGCGATGCGGGCCGGATCGATCGCGACCGGGGGGCCGACCGGGACGACTTCGGGTGCGGCCACGGCCTAGAACCTCCGCCACGAGTAGCCGTCGCGCTCGAGCATCTCGTCGGCGGCGGCAGGGCCGAACGAGCCGGCCTCGTAGTTCGGGAAGCCCTCGGGCATCGTGTTCGCCCAGACGTCGACGATCGGCATCACCAGACGCCAAGCGTCCTCGGCGATGTCGCCGCGGATGAACAACGTCGGATCGCCGAGCATGGCGTCGAGCAGCAAGCGCTCGTACGCCTCGGGCGGCGCGACGCCGAACGCGGCGCCGTACTGGAAGTCCATCTTCACCGGTCGCACGCGCATGTCGAAGCCCGGGACCTTGGTGCCGAACTTCAACGCGATGCCTTCGTCGGGTTGGATGCGCAGCGACAGCACATTGGCGTCGAGCTCGGTCGGTCCGTGCGCGTCGAACAATCGATGGGGGATGTCGCGGAACACGATCGCGACCTCGCTGACCTTCTTCGGCAAGCGCTTTCCGGTGCGCAAGTAGAACGGCACGCCGGCCCAACGCCAATTGTCGATGTCGAACCGTACTGCGGCGTACGTGTCCGTACGCGAGTTCGGCTTCACGCTCGGCTCTTCGCGATAGCCGAGCGCGCGCTTGCCGCCGATCGAGCCCGGCCCGTACTGGCCGCGGACCGCGAACAGATCGACGTCGTCGCGTTGGATCGGTCGGATGCTGCGCAGGACCTTGCGGCGTTCGTCGCGGATCGACTCGGGATCGAGCGCCGCGGGCGGTTCCATCGCCACGAGGCAGAGCAACTGCAGGATGTGGTTTTGCACCATGTCGCGCAGCGCGCCCGACTCCTCGTAGTAGCCGCCTCGACCTTCGACGCCGAGCGTCTCCGCGACCGAGATCTGCACGTGGTCGATGTAGCGGTGGTTCCACAGCGGCTCGAAGATCGAGTTCGCGAAGCGCAGCACGAGGACGTTCTGGACCGTCTCTTTGCCGAGGTAGTGATCGATGCGGTAGATCTCGCTCTCGCGGAACACGTCGAGCAGACGGCGATTCAAGTCGATCGCCGTGTCGAGGTCGCGCCCGAACGGCTTCTCGAGGATGATGCGGTAGGAAGCTCGGTCGGGATTCGCGCCCGGCAACGTGCGGACGCGTCCCAGCAGTTCGAGGATCGGGAAGAACGCAGAGGGTGGCGTGGACAAGTAGAACAGACGGTTGCCACGCGTCCCGCGCTCGCGGTCGATGCCGACCATGCGCTCGGTCAGTACGGCGGCCGAGCTCGGATCGTCCGGAGGACACTTCACGAAAAAGACGTTGCGCAGCAGCGCATCGATGACTTCCGCGGGGACGCCGTGCGCGAACTCGCGAAGGGTCGCCTTCAACTCGGAACGGTAGGCCTCGTCGGTCTGATCGGTGCGGCCGACGCACAGCAGCGCGAACGCGGAGGGGAGCAGGCCGTTGTGCGCGAGGTTCGCGATCGACGGGATGATCTTGCGCTTGGCCAGATCGCCGGTCGCGCCGAACAACACCATCAGGGTCGGCTCGACGCTCTTCGCGCCGCCGGCGCCGGTCGCGCTACGGAACGGATTCACCACCGAGAGAGGGGACACGCGGGAATTCCTCCGAGCTGTGCAGATTTTCTTGCGGCCCCGAGTCCGGCCGTCGCCGCCAAGCGGTCGACCACCGGCGTTCAGAACGTGCGAGCGCAAGCCATGATCGGCCAGTGGGCCGGCTGGCCATTAATAGAGGAACACGGGCGATCGGGAACCGGCGGTTGCGTCGACCTGCACTAGCGGCTCCCCGCTCCGCTCGCTCGACCGTCGTGTTCCAGATTCGGGACGATCGGGTGCGACAACGAGGGCACGGGTTGAAAGCTGGCAGGTCGTGGCATACACTCCCGCGGTCCACAAACCCTGCACGTACTGTCCACGTCCGCGCCCAACCCAACTCCGCAAGGCGACGGCAGCCGCTGGTTTCGAGTGATCCCGTGACCTGGACCTGCCAACAGGTTCATCTCTCCAGGCCGGTCTCGAGTCTCGCTGCGTCCGGATCTCCCGCCGCCCTGCGTGGACTGTTCGTGTGGTCCGTTGTTTTTCCCAAGGGAGAGTTATGTTCTCGAGTGCGAAGCTCGTCATGACGGCCGGCGTGATCACGCTGGTCGCCGCATCCAGCGCCTCGGCGCAGTTGAACGTCCAGTGGGCCGAGTACCAGAACTCGACGGCCACGCGCCTCGATCCCACGGTCACCACCATCTCGTCGCAGACGACCGAAGTCGAGTTCGCCTGGGGCGACCTCGACAAGAACGGTTGGCTCGACCTCGTCGTTGTCCGCAAGCAGGCGTTCACGTCTGCTGGTAAGCGCACGAACTACCTGCTGATGAACTACAACGGCGTCCTGACGAACAAGACCTCGCAATACGCGACGGCCTCGGACGTCGGTGGCGATCTCGGGTTCAACACGCAGACGAACGACCGCGACGTTCAGCTCGCCGACTTCAACCAGGATGGCTGGTTGGACCTCGTCACCGCGACGACGATCTCGGACGGCGACCCGAAGCACATCGGTCATCCGCGCATCTACATCAACCTCGGCGACGACGCGAACGGCGACTGGCGCGGACTCAAGTTCGAAGCCGGCCGCTCGCCGCAGATGCTGAACGGCGCCGGCAACCCGCAGAACCCGCGGTTCTGCTCGGTCGCCGCGGGCGACCTGACGGGCGACGGCTACCCGGACCTGTTCTTCGGCGACTACGACTCGTCGGGCGCGGGCGGCTCGGGTGAACCGGGCGCGAACGACCTCAACGACCGCCTGTGGATCAACGGCGGCGTCAGCAACCCGGGCTTCTTCACCGACCAGTCGGTGGGCTCGGGCCGCATGACGAGCGGCATGTTGCTGTCGGCATTCTCGATGGCTTCGTTGATCGCCGACTTCAACCAGGACGGCGCGAACGACGTCATCAAGGACACCGCGTTGAACCCGCCGCAGAACATCTCGGCGATCTACAACAACCCGGCGAACAAGGGCTTCTTCAACATCCACCACGTGTTCCACACGAACGCGCCGTACCACGTCAACACGGGCGACCTGAACAAGGACGGCAAGCTCGACCTGATCATGTCGGACGACGGCTCGGACGGCTTCCGGTTCAACACCGGCAATGACGGTCTCGGTCGCGTGACGTGGAGCTCGTACAACACGTATCAGTTCGCGGCCGGTGGCGACACCGGGTTCGATTCGGACAACATCATGTTCGACGCGAACAACGACGGCTGGATGGACACGGCGCACTGCGACGTCGACGTCGACATCAACGAAGGTCTGAACAGCGGCATCATGGCGATCTACCACAACAAGGGTGGTACGCCGGGCGCGTTCAACATCGCGTTGAAGCACGAGCGCGAACTGTCGACGAGCTCGTTGTCGAGCGGCTGGCGCGGCGTGAAGGGCATGATCGGCGATGACCTCAAGAACATGCACGACGTGGCTCCGTTCGACGTCGACAACGACGGCGACACGGACCTCGTCCTAGGCAACATGCAGGGCCTGTTCGTCTGGACGAACAAGCTCGATCCGGCGCCGGTCTGCCAGCCGAGCATCGGCTTCAAGAGCGCGGGCTCCACGGCGAACCTCACGGTCTGCGGTGGCAACCTGACGCTCGGACACGACGCGGTGATGGCGCTCACGACGGCCGAGCCCCTGCGCCCGGCGTACTTGTTCGTGTCGCTGTCGAGCTCGCCGGTGTTCGTCCCGGCGATCAACAACACGCTCGCGGCCTTCCCGGTGTGGTTCATGATCGGCCTCGGTACGGCCGCGGACGGCAGCCTCGCGTTGCCGGTCCCGGGCGCGGCGTCGCCGGTCAACTTCGACCTCTACGTCCAGTACGTCATCGCCAAGGCGAATGGCAACTACGAGACGTCGAACGCGGTCAAGATGACCTATCCGGCCAACTGACGCGACTTTGAGTTCGAACCAGCGGCCACGCACGCCGGTTCGCGAGACACGGCCCTCGGGACCTTCGGGTTCCGGGGGCCGTGTGTCTTTTCCGAGTGAGGGGTCCGAAATGTCGACGCTGGGCGATTGGTCGCCTTGACCACTTCCAAATCGTGGCATACAGTCCCCCGAGTCCTATCTCTCCACCGTGTCCGGACCGAGTTGCGCTCCCAACTCCGCCACTGCTCCGTCGCCCCGAGCCCGACCAGTCCACCTCCAGTCCGTCGTGCCTCGCGGCCCCGTGCTGAAGTTGTGTCGAGCCCACCGGAACGACGGAAATCCTCGGTCCTCACGTCTGGCGAGCGAGTCGCGTCGAATCTCTCCCGCGGCTCGAGGTTTTCCGTACCGACCGTTTCCGCAACCAGGTGTTTCATGAAACGACTCAGCCTCGTGTCGATCGCCCTGCTCGCGGGTTCGGTGGCTCAAGCCACCGACCTCAACCTGACCGCCCGCTCCGGCGGCAACACCACGATCGTGGTGGCGCCCGGGGCGACGGTGAACTACGAGGTCGTCGCCGACCTCTCGGATGCCGCCAACGAAGGATTGGCGTACTTCCGCTTCGACGCCAGCTTCTCCGGTGGTCCGCTGGCCAAGGCCGCGGAACCGAGCACGAGCCCCATGCTCAACTTCGTGGCTCCGCTCGGGTTCTCGAATCCGGCCGGCCTCGGCGGCACGGTGTCCGGTGGCAACCTGCTCCAGGTCGGTGGCGCGCAGAACACGATCAACAACGTGTTCGCGTCGGCTCCGGTCGGCACGGTGATCACGGGACTCGCGAAGCCCGGCAACTCGCTGGTCGTCGCCTCGGGCACGCTGACCGCTCCGGTCTACGTCGGCTCGTACACGCTGTCGTTGTCCAACGTCGACGCGAACGTGATCAAGCAGGGCGAGACGGGCTTCCCGTTCTGGGCCTGCGAAGCAGTCGACACCACCACGGTCACGAACCTGACCGTCAAGGTGTCGGCGCTGAGCGCGAACGTCACGACGGTGTCGGCCAGCGCTCCGGCGCCGGTCGCCTTTGCGCTGAATGGCGGCCTGCCGTGGGCGAATCGTCCGTACGTCTTGCTGGGTAGCGTCCGCGGGACGGCTCCGGGCGTTTCGGTCGGTCCGAACGTCACGCTGCCGTTGAACCCGGACGCGTACCTGAACTTCCTGGTCGCGAATCCGTCGAACGCCCTGCTCTCGGGCAACGTCGGTTCCACCAACGCGCTCGGCCAAGCGAACGCGTCGTTCCAGTTGCCCGTGGGCGCGCCTCCGGCGGCCATCGGATTGAAGATCAGCCACGCGTGGCTGACGACGGCGCGCGACTTCGCCAGCGACGCCGCCACGGTCCAGATCGTCCCGTAAGGCCCACGAAGAACTGAACGAAGGAACACACCCATGAAAACCAACCTCATCACTTCGACCAGTCTCGTGGTGGCTGCACTCGTCACGGGATCCATCGCACAGGCTCAAGAGCTCCAGCTCCGGATGGGCGAACCCGTCCACGGACTGTCGGCTGCCGAGCTGAACCGCTTCGCTCTGGGCAAGACGCAGTTCAAGCGCCAGTTCAACACCGCGGACGGCCTGGGCCCGATCTTCAACGACGACAGTTGCGCGACGTGCCACTCGACTCCCGCCATCGGCGGCGCGTCGAACAAGTTCGTCACGCGCTTCGGCAAGGCGGCGAACGGTCCGAATCCGTTCGACTCGCTCGACTCGCTCGGCGGCAGCTTGCTGCAGGTCCAGGCGATCGATCCGAACGTCCAGGAGTTCGTGCCGCCGCAAGCCGACGTGACGGCGAGCCGCGTCACTCCGAGCGCGATCGGTGCCGGTCTCGTCCAGGCGATCCCGGACGCGACGCTGCTCGCGCTCGCCGCGAATCCGCCGTCGCCGAACGTCTCGGGCATCGCCCACATGGTGACGAAGCTCGAAGATCCGCTCGGACCGCAGGTCGTCGGTCGCTTCGGCTGGAAGGCCCAGGTCGCGACGATGCTGACGTTCTCGGGCGACGCCGGTCTGAACGAGATGGGCATCACGAACCATCTCGTTCCGACCGAGCAGGCCCCGAACGGCAACGGCGCGTTGCTCGCGGTGTTCGACACGGTGGCTGATCCGGAGGACAACGCTCCGGTCGGTCAGCGCATCATCGACCGCTGGGACGACTTCCAGCGCTTCCTGGCGGCTCCCCCGCAATGGCCTCCGCAGGGAACGATGGCGGGCGAGGTGCTGTTCAACCAGGTCGGTTGCGCGGATTGCCACGTCTCGACGTTCGTGACCGGCGCGGCTCCGGAAGCGGCTCTGAGCGGGAAGGTCATCCACCCGTACTCGGACTTCCTGCTGCACGACATGGGCTCGCTCGGTGACGGCATCGTCCAGGGTCAGGGCACCGAGAAGGAAATGCGCACGTCGTCCCTATGGGGCGTCCGTTTCCGCAACGTCCTGCTCCACGACGGTCGCGCCAACTCCGGCACGTTCACGCAGCTCGTCAATTCGGCGGTCGCATTCCACGACGGTGAAGCCGCGGCCTCGCGCAATGCCTACCAGGCGTTGTCGGGCGCCGATCAGGCCAAGGTCGTCGCGTTCCTCGATTCGCTCGGCCGTCTCGAGTTCGACGCGGAAGGCGACAACGACCGCGACGACATCGACTGGTTCTTCCTCAAGCCTCTGTTCACGGGTCCGGCTGCGGGCGGCTTCACCGTCGACTCGCCGAACGCGATCGGTGACAGCGACCTCGATGGAGACTTCGACCTCGCCGACTTCGGTCGCTTCCAGCGCGGCTTCACCGGCGCGCCGTAACACCGAGTTCGCTTCGATCTAGAATCGGCGCGCGGCGCGCAAGCGCTGCGCGCCGATTCTATTTTCGAACCCGACTACCGCTCCACGAACGGATCTGCCTGCCATGCGATCGATCACGGCTTTCGCGCTCTCGACGGTCCTCGTGCTCGCCGCGTCGACTCTGACCCCCGATGCTCTTGGACGCAGGCAGGACGATTTCGCGACTCCACGTCTGATCGTCCCCTCGGGTCGCCCCGACGGTGCGCTGACGACGTACGGGTCGCGCGCATTCACGCATGCCGGGTCGATCGGCGCGGCCGCATTCACGCCCGACGGAACGCGGATCATGTCCGGTGGCTTCGACCGCACGCTGCGCCTGTGGGACGCGAGGACCGGCGACGAACTCCAACGCATCGTCGATCTGTTCGGCTACGCGATCGGCGGCATCACGTTCTGTCCCGATCCGCGCTACGTGCTGGTGTCCGACGGAGCCAACGCGTTCGGACGATTCGACCTCCAAGAGATGAAACCCGTGTTCCGCGCGATCGCGGCCGTCGACTTCTTCGCGGTCTCCGCCGATGCGACGCGAATCGCGGCATTCGGACCGGCGAGCAACGGGATCCACGTCCACGACGCCCTCACCGATGGTCGACTCCTGCGCTCGTTCCCGATCGAGAAGGGCGTGGCGCGCAGCGCGGCATGGAACCCCGACGGCAAGTCGCTCGCGTACGGGCGACAGACGAAGAAGGGGCACATGAAGTACGACGGCGCCATCGTCTTCACGTCGATGGACGAGGAGCCGGACGTCGTCGAGCTTCCGGTGCCGGACGTGCTGTTCGCGAGCATGACGTTCTCGCCCGATGGCACGAAGCTCATCGGTGGGGCGACCGACGGTTCGATCTACGTCGTCGATACCGTCGCGAAGACGATCATCACGACCAAGAAGGTCCACGAGGCGGTCGTCATCGCGCTGCGCTTCTCGCCCGATGGCAAGACGCTGGCGGTCGGCAGCAACGACGCCCACCTGAGTCTCGTCGACGCGTCGACGTTCGAGGTCGTGCAGTCGATCCAAGCGCACGCGACCGGGGTCCGCTCGATCGGATACTCGCCGGACGGCAAGACGATCGTGACCGGCAGCTTCGATTCGACGCTCGGACTGTGGAACGCCGAAACGCTCGAAAGCACGTTCGAAGCGCACGGACACCAACGGCCGGTGTCGTGCGCGATCGAAGTCGATGCGGACACGCTGGTCACGGCGAGCTACGGCGGCGACGTCATCGTCTGGTCGAAGGGCATGCAGGAGCGCCGAACGAAGGTCATGGGGGGCTTCGTGTTCCAGTTGGCCTATGCGCCGCAAACGCGCACGCTCGCGGCCGTGGGGCAAGACACGTTCGTCGCACTCTGGAGCGACGCCGGCCGTGGCGAGATGCGTCGCATCGAAGGCGGAGAAGTGGCCTCGCTCGCCGGCGCGTTCTCGCAGGACGGCACGCGCCTCGCCGTGTCGTTCGCCGACGGCACCGTCCGCGTGATCCGAGTCGAGGATGGCACCGAGCTCTACCGCGTCACGCACGAGTCGAAGTTCGTCCAGGGCGTCGTGTGGGGACCGGGCGACCAAGAACTGTGGACCGCGGCCAGCACGTTGTTCTGCTGGAGCGGCGCGGATGGCAAGCCGCTGCGCACCATCGAATCGCCGCGCGCGCCGATCCAATCGCTGAAACTCTCCCCGGATGGCCATCTGCTCGCCGTCGCGAGCGCCGACTCCAGAGTGCACCTCTACGACCGCGCGAGCGGTGACGAAGTGCGAGCGATGGTCGCTGCGCAAGGTCGCGTCAAGGACGTCGCCTTCTCACCCGACGGTCGTTGGCTCGTGAGCAGCGCGGAATCCGAGAACGACGTCGCGATCTGGAACGTCGCGGACGGGTCGCGCGTGAACACGCTGACGGGTCACGAGGCGCCGACGCTCGGGCTCTCGTTCTCCCCGGATGGCTCGCGGTTGTTCACTTCGAGCATCGACGGCGTGACGATCGCGTGGGACACGGGCCGGGTGACGAAGCCGCGTTGAAGCGCGTTCATCGCGCGCGTTCGATACGGACGCGCGCGTCGGGCTGCACGGTGCCGACGGATTGCTTCGAACCGTCCGGCCAGACCACTTCGAGCGCCAACGACCCACTCGATGCCGGAAGGCCAAACTGCGCGCGTGGCGCGCTGCTCGAGGCATAGCTCCCGGACGGCTGGATCCAACGCGTTCGTCGGACACCCGCACCGTCGATCAACGTCACCTTCGACCCGATGCCACGTCGATTCATCGGGGACCTCGAGTCGATGAGCTCGACCGCGCACCACCGACCGCGAGCCTCCGAACGCAGGACTCGGATCGGGCCGTTCAACTCCGACACGACGATGTCGACGTCGCCATCGGCGTCGAGGTCCGAGAACGCGGCGCCGCGGTCGCAGTGCGCAACGTCGAGCCACGCTCCTCCGATCTCGCTGGAAATGCGTTCGAAGCGATCGCCGACCCGCCGGAACAGCAGTGGAAGCTGATCGTGGTTCCAGCCGCGGGGCTCGGTGATCTCCTTCGGATACGTGTGCCCGTTGAACACGACGAGGTCCTCGGCACCGTCCAGATCGACGTCGACGAACGCGGTGGCCCAGCTCAGGAACGGGCGGGACACGAGTCCGAGTCCGTAGCGCTTCGTTCGGTCCTCGAACTGCATTCCGCCGTCGTTCACGTGCAGCGTGTTCACGTCGTTCATGAAGTTCGTGGTGAAGATCGACGGCAAGCCGTCCCCTCGCACGTCACCGATCGCGATCCCCATGGTCGCTTGGCCCGCGCCCTCTTCGCCCACGGCGAGTCCGGCGCTCATGCCGATCTCCTGGAACCTCCGCGCACCAAGGTTGTGGAACAGGAAGTTCGGCTGGGAGTCGTTGCCGACGAAGACGTCTTGCTTGCCATCGCCATCGAAGTCGAGCACTACGACGCCGAGACCGAAGCTGGCCGGGACATCGCCGAAGCCCCAGTCCTTCGTCACGTCGCGGAACGTGCCATCCCCGCGGTTTTCGAAGACGCGATCGGGTACGCCCTCCAACCCCAACGGTCCACCGAAGACATGGGCACCGAGGAAGTACGTCTTCGCGGGAGGTTGCGCCGGATCGAACCGCACGTAGTTCGCCACGTAGAGGTCGAGGTCGCCGTCGCCATCGAGGTCGCCGAAACTCGCAGCGACGCTCCAGGCATCGTCCGCCAAGCCAGCCGCTTCCGTGGTCTCTTCGAACCGGCCACCGCGGTTCATCCACAGAGCGTCCTTCCCGAACGCGGTGACGTACAGGTCGTCGAACCCATTGCCGTCGACGTCGGCGACCGCCGCGCCCATGCCGAATCGATCGAACGAGAGTCCGGCGTCCTTCGTCACGTCCGAGAAGCGCATGCCGCCGTCGTTGCGAAACAGCCGACAACCCGGTCCAGCGTTCGGAGATGCGAGCGTCGCGCCGTTGGGAACGAACACGTCGTCGTCGCCGTCCGCGTCGTAGTCGATGACCGCGAGTCCACCGGACTTCACTTCGAGGAGTTGCGTCGACGGTGTGACGCCCGAGGTCGTCGAGAACGCGATGCCGCTGGACGCCGAGACATCGAGGAAGAGCCCGCTCGTTGCGGGCGGCGTCGCTTCACCGTCGCACATGGACGTCGCGACCGCGACGCCCGCGACCGCGACGAGACTTCGAATCCGATTCATCGATGAGCTCACGGGTTCGTCGGGACGCCCGGGGGTTTCGTCGCCTGGTGGCGAGCGAGCGCCTGCGCTGCGCCTTCCGCATCACCGAGCTTCTTGTACACCCGATGCAGTAGGTACCAAGCCTCGTGCGACTGCGGAGCGAGCCTGAGGGAATCGCTCAGCAGGTCGCGCGCGGCAACGAATCGTTCGCGCTCGAACATGACTTCACCGAGCCGCGCCTTGCACTTCGCCCAGTCGGCTGCCCGGTTCGCCTTGCCACTGCGGATCGCGGACTCGGCGTGTTCGATCGCTTTGAGGAAATTCGACTCCGCGCCGTCGAGATCACGCCGTTCCAGGTCGAGGAGGCCGAGGCCGAAGTAGGCGTCGCCCTCGGTCGGTTCGAACTCGAGGAACGCTGTGAACGCAGCCCGCGAGCCGTCGGCGTCGCCGGTATTCATGAGGACCCAGCCGTAGTAGTAGAGACTCGTCCACGGCTTGCGGAACTCCGGTGTCCCGTCGAGGACGCGCTCCAGCGCGACCTTTGCTTCGCTGTATCGCCTCAGCTCCTTCAGAGCCAGCGCCTCGAACAGCGCGATCTCGAGGTCGTCCGGTCGGTCGACCTTCATGGCTCGGAGCAATGCGAGCGAACCTTCGTTGTCGCCGCGACCGAGTCGCTGCATGGCGTCCGCTCGCCGTGGGTCGGGCAGCGACGCGGTTCGCTCGGCGCCTGCCGTCGGCTTCTGCTCGGGGGGGAGGAGCGCACGGTCGCGCGCCTGAGCAAGATGTTCTCGCGCAGAGCGGACACGAGCGATGCTCGAGGTCGGTGCGGGACTCGGCGCGATGTCCGTTGGCACGACGACATCCTCGCGCCGAGACGCGATGAACACGCCTACGCCGACGGCCCCGAGCACGATGAAAACGAAGAACGACCGAAGCACGGCCGGATGATAGCCACGGCATTCGGGCCTGCCCGAAGATCACCAACGTCTCATGGTCGCGGCGGATTGCCGCGCATGCACGCCTCGTCGAGAGTGTTCGCCCGACCCGGTCCACGCCTCGCGGCATGACAGAATCGTGAGCCCCGACTTAGAGTCTCGCGCCATGTTCGGAACGGTCGAAGGCCCAGAACTCGAGTGGAAGGAACGCTTGCCGCTGCACGATCGTGCCGCGGCCACCTTGTGTGCGTTCGCCAACGGCAACGGCGGGTCGTTGTTCGTCGGAGTCCGCAACGACGGTTCGATCTGCGGCGTGGACGATCCGGATGTCGTCGCCGCGCAACTGCGGGAGATCGCGCGCACTCGCATCGATCCGGCGCTGACGATCCATGCCAAGAGCCACGTCGTGGGGGCGTCGATCGTGGTCGAAGCGCGCGTTCGGCCGCGCCGCGGTGAAGCCTGCGCGGTCATCGGCTCGCGCGGCGCCCGCCGTGTCTACGTCCGCGAAGGCAGCAGCAGCCGGCCCGCGAGCCCGGTCGAGATCAAAGCGCTGCGCGCCCCGATGGTCGCGGGGGCCCCGTCCCGCGACGAACGACGCGTGCTCGAGACCCTGCGCCGTGGCGGCGCGCAGTCGTTGCGAGAAGTCGCCGACGCGTTGAACGTCGGTCCCCGAACCGCCCGCCGCTTGTTGGTCGAACTCGTGGCACGCGGACTCGTCCTCGAGCGCGAGGACCGCCGCTTCTGGTTGACGCCCTTGGGTGTCGCCAGAATGGCCGGCCCACCCGGAGGATCGCGATGAACGTGCTGCGTGCGGACGAACGCCTGTGGATGGTCCGCGTCGACAAGGGCGAGGAAGTCGTCGCCTCGCTGCTCGCGTTCGCCGCGCGCCACGACGTGCGCTGCGGGGAGACCGCGCTCGAACGCCGATTCGATCCCGAGCTCGGCATCCGCGAGCAATGCATGCTCGGCGCGGAGAGCGCGCCGTGACGGAGATCCTCGTCACCGGCGCCTCGGGCTTCGTCGGCTCACGCGTGTTCCGCGCGCTCGCGGCGGACGGGCACAGCGTCACCGGCACCTTCGGGTCGCACGAGCAACGCGTTCCGACCGCGAAGGGCCACACGCAGAGCGTGGCGCTCGACCTCACCGACGATGCATCGATCGAGAAGGCGTTTCGCGCGTCGTGGCCCGAGGTGATCTTGCACACGGCCGCGATGTCCGAGTTGCGCGCCTGCGAGGCCGAACCGGAGCGCGCGCAACGCGTGAACGTCGCGGCCAGCGAGAAGCTCGCGCGCATGGCCGCAGCGCTCGGAGCGCGCTTCATCCTGCTGTCGACCGATCAAGTGTTCGACGGCACGCGCGGCAACTACGGCGAGAACGACGAGCCCGTGCCGATCCACGTCTACGGCCGCACCAAGCTCGATGCGGAGATCGCGGTGCGGCGTGCGCATCCGGCCGCGCTCGTGTTGCGCTTGGCGCTCGTCTACGGCGTGAGCCCGAGTGGCACGCGCACTCCGAACGAACAGATCGTCACGACGTTGCGTTCGGGCGGTCGCGCCAAGTTGTTCGCCGACGAGTTCCGCTCGCCGATCCTCGTCGACGACGTCGTGCGCGCGATCCTCGAGCTCTTGACCGACAAGACGACGACGTTGCTGCACCTCGGGGGCCCCGAACGCATCGCGCGCGACGCGTTCGGCCGAGCCGTCGCGACGGCCTTCGGACTCGATCCCGCGGGGATCGACGCGGTCGTGCTCGCGGATTCCGACCTGGTGCCGAAGCGTCCTCCGGACCTCAGCTTCGACACGGGGCGAGCCCGCAGTTGTTTGCGTCACCCGCCGCGCTCCGTCGCCGAGGGATTGGACTTCCTGATGCGCGGCGCATCCGGTGCGGACTCCGGTTGACCGCCTGTCGACGTCCGTCGAGGGCACGACTCGACGTCTGCCCTGTTGACCGGCATCGGTGCGGCCGCTGGCATCTCGGCCATGAAGTTCATCCAACTCGTCCTCGCCGGAGCCGCCGACGCACCCTGTAAAGCCCTCGACGGCAAGACGCCGCTCGAGGTAGCGCGGACCCCTCATCTCGATCGCTGGGCGCGTTCGGGGCGACTCGGCACGCTCGCCGTCGCCGGCAACGACGACGTCGCAGCGGCGTCGGACACCGGGCTCTTGCAGTTGCTCGGCTACGACCCCGACACGCATCGGGCACGGCGCGGCGTGTTCGAGGCCATGGCGGCCGGCGTCGCGCTCGAACCCGGTGATCTCGTGCTGCGCGCGAACTTCGTGACGCTCGACGGCGAGGTCATCGCGGACGCCACGGCGGGACGACTCTCCGATGGTGAAGCCCGCGTCCTGCTCGCGGATCTCGCGCGTGAACTCGAGCCCGAGGGCTTCCGCTTCCATGCGCTGTCGCGCTACCGCTTCCTCGTCGTCGTGAAGAACGGGGCGATGCTCGACGTCGACACCGCGCCGCCGTACGCGACCACGGGCGAACCGGTGCGGTCGATGTACCCCGAGGGCAAGGACGCGCACCGCTTCGCCGTGCTGCTCGATCGCTCGCGGCGACTGCTCGCCGAGCACGAGGTCAATCGCGTGCGCGTCGACCTCGGCGAGAACCCGGCCAACTTCCTGTGGGCGTGGGGCCAAGGAGCCGACGCGGCGCTGCCCGACTTCGCGACGCTGCACGGCAAGAAAGGCCTCGCCGTCGCCGGTTCCGCACTCGCGCGTGGAGTCGCGCAGAAGGCCGGATTCACGGTCGCCGACGTGCCCGGAGCGAGCGGCGACCTCGAGACCGATCTGACCGCCAAGGCGCAGGCCGTGCGGGCCGCGTTGCCCGAGCACGACTTCATCTTCGTCCACGTGCAGGCGCCGAACGAGGCCACGCACCTTCGCGATCCGCGGCGCAAGGTCGCCGTGCTCGAGGAGATCGACGCGAAGCTCGTGCGACCACTCACGGACATGGTCGCCGCATTGCCGCAGGCCCGCGTGATGGTGGCGTCCGACCACGTGAGTCCGAGCGAGACCGATCGCGCGTCGCCGCAACCGACGCCGTTCGTCATCACGGGCACCGACATCGCCGCGGTGCGCGAATGGCCGTTCGACGAAGCTCACGCCGCGAAGTCCGACCTGAAGGTCGATCGCGGCGCGGCGTTGCTCGAGTTCTTTCTTCGCTGACCGATCACGCGGTGACGACGTTCAACTCGAGCACGCTGCCGGCCGCGATCGTCACGTCGTGCGCGAACGTCACGACGACGCGGGCACCGTCCTGCTCGAAGCGCGCTGGTGTCGCGACGTCGCCGGCAAGGACGGTCACCGCACGAGCCCTCGCCTGCGCGGCGAGCTCGATCGCGAACGATCGGACGCGCACGTCGCCCCGTGTCGGCTCGAGCGTCGCGCGCAAGCCGCTCTCGTCGCGGTGCTGCTCGTACGTGCCGAAGCCACTCGGTCCGACGAACGGCGCCTTGAACGCGTCGGGCGTCAAGCGCGGCGCGAAGCCGATGTGACCGCGCGGTCCGTCGAGTTCGAACCCACAGACGGCCAGGAACACGCCGTGGCTCGCCATCGCGCGCGCGTAGTGGTCCGAGCACTCGACCTCGTTCCACGGATTGCGACGCGCGGCGTCGTAGCGGTCGTGGATCGCACGGACGACCGCGAGGCCCTCTTCGATCAGCCCGTCGAAGATCATGTGCGCTGCGGCCATGTGTTCGAAGCCCGACATGCACTCGTTGAAGTAGCCGGCCGCCCACGCGTCGTTGCTCTTGCCGGTCGCGAGCTCCGCGCCGCCCTTCGGGAACGAGCACATCAGCAAGCCGCCTTCGCCCTCCATCGCGTACCAGCGCCCGCCCTTCACGTGGCCTTGTGCGTTCATCGCGTTGCGGTATCCGCGGGCGTCCGGCGCGAAGTTGTACGTCCACAACGAACGCAGCGCGGAGCGTGAGGGTTCGAGCGGCACGATGCGCGGCAAGCCGAGTTGCAGCGCCCAGCTCTGTCCGAGCATCTGGTCGATGTGACAGCCCTTGTTCGTGTTGTTCGCCTCGGGGTGGGCCGGGTCGAGTTCGTGGATGAAGTACTCGCCGTCGAACAGTCGCTCGACGAGCGCCCGCGAACCGCGCTCCGCGACCTGCGCACAGCGAGCCGCGAAGCGCAGGTCGCCGACGTCGGTCGCCATGCGCTCCCCGGCTCGCAACGCGGCGACGTACAAGCTCGACAACCACGCGTTCTTGCCGAACCACGCGGTGTCGAGCGTGTTGTATTGCGCGCCATCCAGCAGACCGTCCTGGTCGACGTCCTGCGCCAGCAGGTACTCGATCGAACGCTTCGCGCGCGGCCACACGCGGCCGAGGAACTCGGAGTCCGCGCTCATCTGATGTTCGCGCAGCGTGCGCAACACGCAGCCGCATTGGCCGTCGATCGCGACGATCTGATGCGCTTCGCCGCGATAGTCGATCGCGCCGGTCTCGGCGCGGAACGCGATGCCGAAGTCGATCTTCTCGCGCAGGAAGCGCTCGAGGCTCGGGAACACGCGCGCGACGGTCTGGGCGTATTGCCACACGTGCGAGCACGTCCCCGCGCAGCAGTAGGTGCCCTCGTTGGCGTAGAAGCGGCCGGTGTCGAACCGCAGACACGTCGCGGTCGCCAACGTCGACGCGTTCGCGAACGTGCGATCGAGCAGCCAATGCGGCAGCGTCGAGTCGGTCCACGTGCGATTCCACGTTGCGGTCGCGTCGGCGAGCTCGCCGTAGTTCTCGTGGACGAAGCGCGCCACGGTCGACGCGTTCGCGAAGCGATTGGCGTACTCGCGCCGCAACGACCGCCAACCAGCGATGTGCAGCAGTTGATCGCGCCACAACCCGGCGAAGTGCCACGAGAACACGAACGGCAACGTCACCGACTCGCCGGGCGCGAGCCGCACGCGCACGCCGAGCGCGCCGACGAGGTCCTTGCCGAGTTCGCGCGTGGCTTCGAGCGCCGGTTCGCGGCCCAACCCACGCGCGCCCAACGCCGCGTGGACGTCACCGTTGGGATCGAAGTCGGGCCAGCTCACTAGGTCGGCATCGTCGACTGCGCGGAGGAGCGCGAGCGACATCGAGCCCCAATCCTCGCGCGCCTCGAGCGTCGCTCCGTCGCCGGCGGGGCGATCGGTCAGGATCACGTCGTCGAGCGCGATCTGACCCCACGGCCCCGACACGCTGTCGACGACGTGGAGCGTCGCCTTCTTGCCGGCGTGCGGGCGGACGTCGAAATGCACGCGGCTCATGCGATTGTCGTCGCGGCCCGACGCGTGCGCGACGCGCTCGTCGCCGATCCACAGTTCGACGCACGTCCCGGCGTGCTTGCCGCCGCCGATCCAGAACGACAGCCAATCACGCGCCAACTCGAACGGAGGACTCGTCAGGGTCCCCACGTGACGATCGGCGCCGATCACGTCCTCGCCGTTGCGGGCGTTGTGCGTGTTGACGACGCGCTCACCCTCGCCGCCGACGTCGCCTTGGTACTTCGGCATCTCGGCCTTCGCGGTCGGCCCGTCGCCGAACGCGGTGCCCGTCGTCGTCCACGGCGCCCACTTCGCGCGCTCGAAGCGATCGACGACGATGTCCTCGCGAACTCCGTCCTTCGCGGGCAGCGCGCGTCGCATCGAGAACGAGTTCGTGGAAGCCGTCGCGGCGCACCACGCGATTGCGATGCATGCCTTCGCCGGCGACGCCCGTGAAGCGCGACGCGCCGTTCGTCAGGTATCCGGCGAGCGTCATGACCGCGGGGATCGGCCCCGTGTTCGTCAGCGTGTATTCGAGGATCGTCGTCGGCAGGCTCGAGCGATCGACGTCGAGCGGCACGAACGGCGAGTACGCGGTCAGCGCGACGTCGATCGGGATCGCGGGATCGTCCAGCGTGACGCGTCCGATCGGGTACTCACCGCGGAACGTGACGTTCGAGAACCCGTCCCGCGTGACCGCGCGCGTCGACGCCTTGCCGCCGGAGTCGACCCGCAACACGAAGCCCTGTCGGATCGGCGACAGCGGATCGCTCGGCTTCAGCGGTTTCGCGTAGTGCGGGCCGGCCGAATCGGAGAAGCCCGGCAGCGCCGGCTGGTTGAACAGATCGAACAGCCACAGGCGCCCATCGCCACCGAGGTAGAGCTGGCCGCAGCCGATGCCGCCGACCGGCATGCCGACGTGCGCGAGCGCGTCGCCGCGGACGAGCGTCGGCTCGCCGCGCTCGAAGAGCGATCGCACCCAGCCCGGATCGAGCCTCTTGTCCTTCGGCACCAGTGCGTCGGCGTCTTGCCCCGGCTCGAACGGCCCGGCGAACGAGCGCCCGGCGAGAGCGGCCGCAGCGGCGCCGGAGACGCGCAGGAACGAGCGCCGATCGATCGACACGAATTGCGGAGCGCAGCCCGCCGGACCACAGCCACAGTCGTCGCTTCGAGTGGGTTCGGTCATGGCGCGGACCGTACCGGAACGACGACGCCCGCGTCCGAGGTTCCTCGGCCGCGGGCGTCGTGGATCGGGACTCTCGGATCAGCGTGCGGCGAGCGCTTGCTCGACGAACTTCAGCAGCTTGGCGTGGTTCGCTTCACCGCCGCCGACGATGTGACCGACGACGTTGCCGTCCTTGCCGATCACGAACACGGTCGGGATGCCCGTCACCGCGTAGCTGTCCTTGCCGACCGACGCGTCCGAGAACACCAGCGGGTAGTTCATCTTGAACGCCTTCACGAACACGTCGTTGATGCGCAGCTCCTCGTCCTCGGCGAGCTTCTGGTCGTCCTTGCGACCGCCGACCGACTTGCCGCCGTGCGGCAGCTCGGCGTTGGGATCCGAGAAGTCCATGCCGTAGCCGTACATGCGCGTCGCGCCGATGACCTGGACGCCCTTGCTGCCCATGTCGGTCTGCAGTTGGACGAGCTCCGGCACGACCGCGCGGCACGGCGGGCACCACGTGGCGAAGAAGTCGAGCACGACGACCTTGCCGCGCAGATCGGACAGCTTCCACGTCGCCGGGCCATTGACGACGTGGGTTGCCGTGAAGTCGGGCGCGGGCTTGCCGTTCAACTCGTCGCGCTTCAGCGACACTTCGAGGTTCTTGCGCATGCCATCGAGGCGCGCCTTGGCCTTGTCGTCGAGGCTCGCCGTGTCGATGCGACCGAGCAGTTCGATCGCGCCCTTGGCGCCGCCCGGACCGTCTTCGGTCAACATCGCGGCCATCATCATCGACTCGAGTCCGAGCGGGCTGCCCTTGGCCGATTCACCGTGCGCGAGGAATGCGGCCAGCGCGCCGTCGTTGTCCTCGGCCATCATCAGCAACTGACCGCGGAAGTGCGGGCCATCGCCTTCGGCCAGGACGGCCGTGTTCTCTTCGAGCGCCTTCCTCGCCGCGTCGCGGATCGCGGCGCGCGCGTCCTCGGGCTTCTCGACGCTTTGCGCAGCGGCGTAGACGCCTTCGAGGATCTTCTCCATCGGATTCGCTGCCGTCTCGGCGGCGGCGTCTTGAGCCGACGATGCGCGGGTGATCGGGAACACGAGCAGACCAGCGACGACGAGCGAACGAAGCATGGGAAGACCTTTCGTGGGGAAGACGTCACGGCGCGGTTCGGATCGGCCCGTGGATGCGCCTGGTACGGTGGCCGCGGTCCGCAGTTCTACGGAATTCACGAGTCGGATGCGCGTCCTGCGGGATTCCCGGTGTGACTTCACGGAGGTTCTTCCATGCGCCGGTTCGTCACATCGTTGTTCTGCACGCTCGCTTCACTCTCGTTCCAAGAGTTCGTCGGCGCCGACGAACTCACGCGCGTCAGTCTGACCAGTGCTGGCGGGCAAGCGGACAGCCACTCGTACATCTGCTCGGTGTCGGCCGACGGTCGCTACGTCGCGTTCGACAGCGAAGCGTCGAACCTGGGCGCGCCGGTGCTGTTCGGGACGCGCAACGTGTTCGTGCGCGATCGCCAGACCTCGACGACACATTGGCTGAACCAGCCGACGGTGCTCGGGCAACCGGGCGTCGGCGACACCGTCGGTCCCAACATGACGCCGGACGGTCGCTTCGTCGTGTTCCAGTCGAAGGCACACAACGCGTTCCTGATCGGCAAGAGCGTCTCGACCGAGTTCGCGTGCTTCCGCCTCGATCGCCAGACCGGCATCGTCGCGCTCGCGCAAGGGCAACCCGCGGCGACGAATCACCCGTACTGGACGTCGCTGCCGACGTGCTCCGACGACGGCCGTTTCGTCGCGTACGTCGGCTCGTGGGACAACAGCCCAGCGCCGCCCGGAGTCGTGCCAGGGATCCAGATCTACGTGTTCGACATGGTCACGCAGACCACACAACTCGTGTCGAAGAACGCATCCGGGCTCGCGGGCAACGCGACGTCGACGTTGCCGTGGATCTCGGGGGACGGCCGCTACGTCGCGTTCAACAGCCTGGCGGCGAACCTCGTGCCGAACGATACGAACAACGCCGAAGACATCTTCCGCGTCGATCGCCTCACGGGCGTGATCGAGCGCGTCAGCGTGTCGGACGGTGAAGCGCAGGCTAACGCGCAGCTCGTTCTCGGAGGCGCTCGGCTACATCTCGAGCGACGGCAACTTCGTCGCGTTCACGAGCTTCGCGACCAACCTCGTCGCTGGCGACACGAACGGCTTCCGCGACGTGTTCGTGCGCGACATCGCCGCGGGCACGACGCGCCGCGTCAGTGTCAGCTCGAGCGGCGCGCAGGGCAACCAGGTCAGCCGGCTCGGGTCGCTGTCGAAGGGCGGCCGCTACGTCTCGTTCACGAGCCAATCGACGGTGTTCTACGCCGGCGATGTCGCAGGCACGAACGACGTGTTCCGGCACGATTTGAACACCGGACTGACGGACCTCCTGTCGAAGCCGCAAGCCGGTGTCGCCAACGCATCGAGCGACTTCCCGATGACGTCGTTGGACGGGCGCTACATCGCGTTCCCCAGCGTCGCGTCGAACCTCGTGTCCGGTGACACCAACGGCGTCTACGACGTGTTCCTGTTCCGCGACTGCTGGGTGACGTTGGAGTCGATCGGCGTGGGCACGCCCGGCAACGGCGGCATCGCTCCGGTGCTTGCGGGCACCAGCGGCTCGTGCGACCGCAGCGGGTGGTCGATCGCGATCACGAACGCCGATGGTCCCAGCGTCGGCCTGCTGTTCGTCGGCACGTCGGAGTTCGACCAATCGCCGGTGTTCGGCGGGCATTTCTACGTCGACCTGACCGGGCCCGTGCTCGCGTTGCCGATCGCGCTCGCGGGCCACGGTCCAGGCACGGGCGAGCTCGCGTTCGACGTGCTGACGGACGTGACGGCGTTCGCCGGAGTGACGCTCGTGATGCAGGCGGCGATCGCCGACGCGGCCGGCGCGGGCGGAGCGACGCTGACGAACGGCATGCGAGCCGTCATCGACTGATCGCACGCGGGTCGCGGGTATCCTGCGCGCCTCACCCACGGCGCGCAGGATCCGCCCGCTCGATGACCGCGTCTCGTCCGCTTCCGCGCTCCGTGCTCGTCGTGGCACCGGAGTACCCACCGACGACCGGCGGTATGCAAACGCTGGGTCGGACACTCGTGCGCGGACTCGCGGCGCGCACCGCGGTCCACGTCGCGGTCCAACGCGGGCAAGCCCAACCCGCGAGCGAAGGCGAGCGATCGGTCACGTTCGTCGACTTCCGCGGCAACTTCGAGAAGCGCAAGCGACGTGAACATCGCGACGAACTGCTCGCGCTGGCCGCGAAGACGAAGGCCGACGTCGTCCACCTGCTGAACGCAGGCTGCGGCAGCCTCGTCGGCGAACGCTGGAACGAGTCCGGCCCGCCCGCGCTCGTCCACGTCGCGGGCAAGGACTTCACGAGTCCGTGGATCCGCTTCGGCTTCGCGGTCGACAAGGCGAAGGCGGAAGTCGTCGAGGGCTTGAACGCGGCAGCCGCGGTGGTCGCGATCAGTGAGTTCACGCGTGCGGCTCTGCGAGACGGCGGCGTCACGCGAGCCATCGATCTCGTCGCCCCAGGCGTCGAGCCGGTGCCGCCCTCCACGGCCGCGCCGCCGTTGCCGTTCGCGCGGAGCGCGGCCGATCCGCTGGTACTCTGCGTCGCGAGGCACGAACGCCGCAAGGGCCAGCACTTGCTGCTGGACGCGGTCGCGCGCGTGCGCGAGGTCGTGCCGAACCTGAAGCTCGTCATCACCAGTGACGGCCCGGAGCGTGCGAACCTCGAAGCCCAAGCCACGCGTCTCGAACTGCGTGACCGCGTCGCATTCCTCGGCCGCGTCGACTCAACCGTCCTTGCGGCGCTGTACCGAGCGGCCGACGTCTTCGCGTTGACGCCGCTCGTGCTGCGCGATGGCGCGAAGGTCGACTACGAGGGTTTCGGCATCGTCTACGCCGAAGCGGCCTCGGTCGGCGTCCCGTCCATCGCGTCGCGCTCGGGCGGCGCGTGCGAAGCCGTCCGCGACGGCCATACCGGCCTCGTGATCCCCGAGGGCGACGTCGACGCGCTGGCGGCGGCGCTGCTGCGCCTGGCGCAGGACGCCGATCTCCTCGCGAAGCTCGGAGCGAACGCGCGAGCGCATTATGAAAACGAGGGGACCGTCGACGCGATGGTCGAACGGATGTTGGGGATCTACGGACGGATGATGCGGGGCGCTGGGAAATGAGGGAGACGAGGCCGACGGAAGCGGGGTGATTCCATGAGGGAACTTCCGCGCGCGCCGATGCTGGGGGTCGACGTGCTTCGCCCTCAACGCCTTGCCATCCACCGCCAGAGGGTGTCCCGCCACAGCTCAGCTGGCCCTTCGCCTCTATGAGCTCCTCAAAGCACGCGCAGAGGTCGTGACGCTGGGGGACTTGGCGACCCTTGCCGGGCTGCCGCCGGTTCGCACCCAAGTATCAGTCAAGACAGATCCCCATCTGCTGCTAGCCCGAGAGAGGACTGAGGTCGCGGTCAGCTATAACCGCGGCGGTCGCCTTACCGAGTTCTCCGGAGCGGTAGACTGCGTCGTGAAGGAGCTCGAGTCAGCCTATCTGACCCTGCGCGTGAAGAAGGGTAGAAGGCTTTTACTGCGCCTAGATCGAGTGACCGAGATTCGACCAAGCACACCAAGGCAAGAGAGCTGATGCCGTTGACGGGAGACCACAGCACCATTGAACAGGCGCCTAACAACAGCATGCAGCTGACGGCGCTTCGCGCCGCAGCTGATGCTGCGCGTTAGGCCGACTGAGGAGGCGTGAGGACCGAGGATGACTTTCAGACTTCCACCCGACATGCTCGACCGTGACCTCGTTCTCGACTTCTTCTGGAAGTTCTCCGTGTTTGAGTGCGCGCTCAAGCGAGAGGGCTTTCTCAGGACGGGGCGAAACAATGGAGCCGAGCCCGATTGGGATCGGTTCGGTAGCGAAGTGCAAGGGCGGTTCGCGCAGGTCGCAGCTCCCGGGTTCGCCGAAGCGGTGGCCAAGCTCAAGCTGCTTACTCCGCAGTGCTAAGTTGTGCGCGGCGACAAGCTTGGGTGGGACCCGATCGTGCAGGGTCCTCGGGAGTCTGAGGAGGCGTACGTCCTTCGCCTTCTCAAGACCGCAAGAAACAACCTGTTCCACGGCGGGAAGTACCCCGACGGCCCCATCGCGGATGTTGCGCGCGACCACGTCATCCTGCGTACAGCGCTCGCGATTCTCGATGGTTGCTACGAACTCCACGATGGCGTGAAGAGGTGGATCGATGAGGCGGCATAACAACCGATCGCAGCGGACGGTCCGCTGCGCGGCCCGTGGCTGTACCGGAGCGTTGTACAGACGGACTTCCGCTGGCAGTTGATTCGCCTAATGCGATAGATTCTGCTGGCCATACGGTCAGTGACTTCTAGGGGATAAGATGACCAAGACTCCGCAGTCAGCCTTCGACAACTTCGTCAGGGACATAGAGCCAAGCAAGACCACTAAGGCGCGCGCCAGTCAGGCACATACGACCCTGCGCGACTTCCTCTCCAAGCACGACACCTTCAAGGGAGTTCATGTTCGGACGTTCTTGTCCGGATCCTACAAACGCGACACCGCGATCCGGCCCCAGAAGAACGGCGAGGATGTCGAACGCCCGGACGTTGACATCATCATTGTGACCAACCACTCGCTGGACGATTCGCCGGCGGATGTGGTGGAGCTCTTGTACAAGGCGCTGACGGAGAAGTACGGGGTCATCCGTAAGCAGCAGCGCTCGGTCGGAATCGAGACGGCGGACGCGGACATGGACGTGGTTCCGGTAATCGAGCCGGTCGGGCACGGTGGAAAGCTCTACATCGCTGATCGCAAGCTTGAGGAGTGGATCGAAACGAATCCGCCCCAGCACACCGCTTGGACGACCGAGGTGAACACGAGGTCGGATGGTCGATTCAAGCCGTCGGTCAAGATGGTCAAGTGGTGGCGGCGCCAAAACCCGACCGTGAGCAAGAAGCCCAAGGGATTCGTCCTCGAGTGCTTCACGGCCAAGTCGATGAGCTTTACCGAGAAGCACTACGGTGAACTGTTCGTCGGAATGTTCGAGTCTTTTGTCAGCACCTACGCCTGGCATGTCTCGCAGGGCCAAGTGCCGTTCATCGCTGACCCCGGTGTTCCTGGGAACTCCGTGACAGGCGGGCTCAGCTTCGATGCCTTCGAGGGCTTCTACAACAAAGCCAAAGCCCACGCCGAGACGGGCCGAAAGGCGCTCGACGAGGACGATGGGGACAAGGCCTTGGCGCTGTGGCGTCAGATTTTCGGGGACCGCTTTCCAAAGTTCGGCGATGCGAAGAAAGCAGTCGGGCTGCTCACCGGCGCGACGGCGACGGAGTCGCTTACGTTTCCGGACCGGCCAATTCGCCCGAACAAACCGGACGGATTCGCATGACGTTATGGTGGCTACAAGATGACGCCCGAGTGACGACCGAGCGCGAGGCGATCAAGCAACTCGATGCGAAGGCGCCTTGGTTGAAGGGTCCCACATGGGCCCTGTCCGGTAGCAACCTCACAGTTCAAGCCGACATCCAGGTTGGAGGCGTCGACTACGAGGTTGTTCTCGAGTACCCCGCGCTGTTTCCGGCCGCTCCCCCGACTGTCTCACCCAGAGATCCCGGCCAGCGCTGGTCTAGTCACCAGTACCTTGGAGGCAGTGGCGAGCTCTGCCTGGAATGGGGGCCCGACAACTGGGAGCCTGGAATCACTGGCGCTGACTTGCTGGAGTCTGCCTATAAGCTCCTCTCGACAGAGAAGGGAGATTCCGAGGATCAGCTCCGGGTTGTCGCTTCCCGGCATCAGGAGTCCCTCGGACAGAGCCTTCGGCGCGAGAGCTGGCGGGTTGCGATCACGCCCGAGTTCGAGGTGTTCATCTCAGACCTCCCTCCGGGGACGGTAGGTACCCTCGACATGAGGTTCGTACGTCGAGGTGGGAACTCAACTCTCCATGTTCGGAGTGCACAGCGCGCGAGTCAGGAGCCCTGGATGGCGCCGGCGCTACCAAAGACGCTCGACCTCACAGCTGGATTCTCCTTGAAGGCAAGGTTTGTCAGGACAGACCTCCCGAGAGACTCATACGCGGGAGAGTCCCTTTCCACCCTGAGGGAAGAGCTCCGAAAGTGCGGTTGTCTCGACGCGCTGGAGCCAGCTGAGGAGAGTGCCATTACGCTCCTGTTCTTGCGAAACAGCGCACATGGCGTGCACGTCCTCTGGCTAGCGAACAAGGAAGACGGCCGGGTTACTGAGCTTGCTACGTTCCGGATTCCGACTGAGCCGCTTCGCACCGGTGATGGTGCCGAAGTCGTGTCGAGAAAGCGCGTCGGCGTAGTTGGTCTGGGCTCGGCGGGCAGCAAAATCGCACTCTCCCTGGCGCGATGTGGCGTGCGCGACTTTCTCCTGGTCGATGACGACATAGTTCTTCCCGGAAACCTGGAGCGACATACACTTGATTATCGCAACGTTGGGGAGCACAAGGTCGATGGGATGAAAGCCCAGATGGAAGCCTTGGCATCGGACATGAACGTTCGGGTCGCGAGGTCTAGGCTTTCTGGGCAGGAGCCATCATCAACCGTATCCTACCTGCTGGGGCAGCTTAGCGCGTGTGACGTAGTCGTTGATGCCACGGCAAACCCGCGCACCTTCAACGTGCTCGCCGAGACCGTAAGGCAGGCACAAACACCTATGGTTTGGCTCGAGGTCTTTGGCGGTGGGATCGGTGGATTCGTAGCTCGCTTTCGCTCGGGAAAGGACCCAGACCCATTCGCGGCAAGAGCACGATTCCACTCATATCTCGAAGACAAGGAGCCTGCTCCAGGGACTCCAGCTAAGCCATACGCAGCAGACGCTGCCGACGGACAGCCACTCATTGCGACTGATGCGGACGTAGCGGTCATCGCCCACCACGCGGCTCGGCTCGCTCTTGACATCCTTGAGGAACACGAGCCTTCCACTTTTCCCAAGAGCCTCTACGTCATCGGTTTAGAGCGCGGGTGGCTCTTTGAGGAACCATTCCACGCTATTGGCTTGGACATCGGTGCGCCGACGGACGTTCCTGCAGGGAAGGCGGAATCGCTCTCGCAGGACAACATCGACTTTCTTGGCGAAGTAGTCAAGCGAGGTGCACATGGAAGCAGTGATTGAGGTCTCGGTAGACATCGAGGCACGCTTTCGTGAGCACTTGCGCCGCGGTCGCCAGCGCGAGATTGGCGGCATCCTCATGGGGGAATGCCTTCAGCCAGGTCGCTTCCGGGTTGCTGACTTCACCGTAGATCACGGGGGCGGCACGATTGCGACGTTCGTTCGGTCCCTGCGTGCAGTCCTTAAAGCATTGGCGCGGTTCTTCGACCGTACTGAGCGCGACTACAAGAGGTTCAACTACCTCGGTGAGTGGCACTCGCATCCATCCTTCGCTCCTACTCCGAGCACGCGCGACATCGAGTCAGTTCAAAGCATCGCCGATGACGAATACGTTGGCGCGAACTTCGTGGCCCTCCTCATCGTGAAACTGACTGCTGAGCATCGAATCGACGCAAGCGCGACGATCTTCCGGGCCAACACGCCGCCTATGCCAGCGACGCTTGTCTTTGCAGGGGAGGATGCTCATGTCTGACAAGAAGTCAAAGCCGGGCTCTCTCCTGGGAAACGAGGCGACTGGCGGTGAGATCGCGGAGCATGGTCTCAGCTTTCAGGAAGCCATGCTTCTTGCGCGAGTACCGGTGTGGCTCGCGCAGAGTAGGTTCTCCCAGGCGATTCGCGAAGCTCTCGGTGACACTGAGGCCAGGTTCTTCGTTCCAGGGAGGGGGAACTGGCGCGAGTTCAATGAGTACAAGGACCATCGACTCACCCCGAGCGAGTTCTGGCCTGAGATAAGTCACTTCTTGGAGCTGGAGCAGGCACATCCAGGTGCGTACCGCGCCTACCGGCTGGTCTGTCCCGAGGTGAACGAGGATTTGCGCGCCCTGTGCCGGGCGCTCGATCGGGCCCGACGGGCGTTGCCGTTCTATGACGGGGTCTCGTCCATCCACGATGGAACATTCGATGAGCTCGTCGAGAAAGTCATGGACGGCAGCACCAGGGACCGTGCGTACGCTGAGTTTGTCTTCAAGATGGTCGAGATCGACTTCGAGGCGCCCAGGAAACTCGAGCTCGCATTGGCCAGCTTCAGAGACAGCCTGGAACGCCATATTCCTGAGAGCTGTGCGCTGAACAGTACACAGGTCGCCGCGATCAGAGCTGCTCTCGGAGCCCTCATCGCGTCGAGAGTCGCGGAGCCGGTCACTCGACTTGAGCTTGTGGAGACGATTCGAGCGGCCGCACCGGGAGTCCAGTTTCCAACGCTAGGCAGAACTCGGCTCTTCACTGCAAGCGAGTCGGAGTCCCGCTGGGTAGAGCGGCCCGAGCTAGTCTTGGATTGGGAGCGCTTTTCCGGGCGTGGCGCGCGGGATTTTCCGGGAGCGGACGACTGGAGAGCCGGGCTTGAGGAGCTGGCTCAAACGAGTGACTGGGTTCGCTCCAGTGGGGCGCCTCGCCTTATCCGCCTTGAGGGCACCCGGAGGCTTTCAGCTTCAGTGGCTATCGGTTCCGCGTTCTCAGCTACTGGCGGCTTCGCCATTGAAGTCGAGAATCATGGAGCTTTCCTAAGGACCAATCAGCACGCCGACGCGGATACGCCTGCGTATGACTGGGGTGCTGAAGAAGGCGGGAGTGAGCAGGCGGATGAGATCGCTGTCGTGCTCTCGGTGAAGCGGGTAATCGCTGATGATGTGCGGGGCTTTCTTGGTTCGCTGCCCTTGGAGCTTGTTCTGCACAGCTCGGACGCCATGGTCAGCGCAGATCAGATCAACTTGGCCGTTGAGGAGGCGAAGCAACGGATCTCGTCAGTCGTCTCCAGGACCGGGGCGAGTGTCGTTCACCTGTTTCTGGCCGTGCCGGGTCCGTTCGCTCTCTTCCTCGGGCATCGGTTGAACGCGACATGCACGATCCAATGCTACGAGCACACCGGCGGGGCAAATTACGCTCCGACGTTTCGGATACCATGCACGTGAAGACCTACGAAGACACACAATACGTCGACATGTCCTGGCTTGCTGAGCGCTTACCATTCGATTCCTCAGACGCTCAGCCGCCCAACAACTGCATATGGTGGACCGTGCGCTGCACGGCCCTCCGCTGATGCCGAGCGTTGGCCAGACAGGAGATAACCGTAACCGTCCAGACCTGGACACCGTCCCCGTCCCCGCTCCTTTCGCGATGATCGCCGCACTATGGTGCGGGGCGATGGGAAGTGAGGGAGACGAGACCGACGGAAGCGGGATGCTCTCATGAGAGAACCGCCGCGCGTGCCGATCCTGCGTCTCTTCCGACGCGAACTCATCGTTGTCGGCACCGGCGCCGCCACCGCGCTTCTCTTCGCGATCGTCGGGAACAGGCTTACGTACGCCGCACCCGTTCTGTTCTTCATCGTCTGTCTCGTTGCAGCGTTGCTGGTTGGCAAGCATCAGGAGCGTGATCGGTCGGGCGGTTTCAACGTCCTCGTGCTCGCGGGCTGCGGAGCGCTGCTCGCGCTCGCGCTGCAAGTCGCGATCGTGACCATTCGCCATCGCCATACGATGAATCGAGGTCGCGAGTTCGCAGAGCGTCCGGATGCAGGCCTAGGCAGCCGAAAGTTCGACCTGTTCCTCTTGAGCGTGGAGGCATCCGGCGACCCAAGCACGCAATCATCGAGCTGGCGAATCCCCGATCCGTACTCCGACGGGTACTACTCCATCCAAACCGGAGCGTCGGATTGGGAGTACGCATCGTCCTCGTGAACGGCAGCCGAGACGCACCGAGCTCAACGACCACGACCAACGACCAAGAGCGACGAAGCCCACCGAGGGTCGCCGAGCGCGCCGAAGGCAACCCGAGTCGTCACCCAACCCCCTTACCCCTGCGACCCCCGAACCCCATGAAGTCGTAAGGCCTTGGGGCAGACCGCCTGGGCGCGAGGGCCAGCGCGACCTCGGGGCGTCTCGTCGCACTGGCCCTCGCGCCCAGGCGGTCTGCCCCAAGGCCCGTTCCCCATGCTTCGCGCAACCGCCCCGTTCGTCAGTCCGCCTCGCGCACGATGTCCGCGCCGAGCGCCTTCAGCTTGTCCTCGATGTGCTCGTATCCGCGGTCGATGATCTCGGCGGCGTGGATCGTGCTCGCGCGATGCGTTGCGCACAGCGCCGCGATCAACAAGGCCATGCCGGCGCGGATGTCGGGACTGCGCATCGTCGAGCCGCGCAGCGGGCTCTTGCCGGAAACCACGACGCGGTGGGGGTCGCACACGATGATGTTCGCGCCCATCTGGATCAGCGGGTCGACGAAGTACATGCGACTCTCGAACATCTTCTCGAAGAACAACACCGTGCCGTGCGACTGCGTCGCCAGCACGAGCATCGCGCTCATCAGGTCCGACGGGAACTGCGGCCACGGCCCATCGTCGACGCGTGGGATCGCGCCGAACGCGTCCGGATGCACGCGCGGAACCTGACCGCCTTTCAAGCGGATCGAGTCTCTCTCGAGTTCGAGCTCGAGCCCGAAACGCTCGAACACGCGGTTGATCATCCAGTAGTGCGGCTTTTGCGTATCCGTCACGACCAGTTCGCCGCCGGTCGCGGCCGCGAGCGCGAGATAACTGCCGACCTCGATGTGGTCGGAGACCACGCGATGCGTCGCGCCATGCAGACGTTCGACGCCGTCGATCGTCACCGTATTCGTACCGAGCCCGTCGATGCGCGCGCCCATGCTCTGCAGCATCACGCCGAGGTCCTGGACGTGCGGCTCGCACGCGGCGTTCAGGATCGTCGTCGTTCCTTCCGCGAGCACGGCCGCCATCAGGATGTGCTCGGTCGCGGTCACGCTGGCTTCGTCGAAGAACATCACGCGGCCACGCATGCGACCGGCCACGGAGAACTCGAGCTCGCCTTCGTCGACCTCGGCGCCTAGGCAGCGCAAACCATAGAAGTGCGCGTCGAGGCGCCGTCGGCCGATCGCGTCGCCGCCGGGCGGATGGACCTTCGCCTTGCGCAAGCGCGCGAGCAGCGGACCGACCAACAGGAACGACGTCCGCACGCGCTCGCACAACGCGCGCGGCACTTCGCTGTGGCGCAGGTTCGCCGAACGGATCGTCACGCGCGAGCCGGAGCGCGACACGTCCGCGCCGAGCTCGGTCAGGATCTCGAGCATCGCCGCGACGTCGCGGATCGCCGGTACGTTGTCGAGCGTCACGGTTTCGTCGGTCAGCAGTGCGGCCGCGATGATCGGCAGCACCGCGTTCTTGTTGCCGCTGGCCGCGAGCGTTCCGCGCAGCGGCTTGCCGCCGTGGATGACGAACTTGCTCATGGAGGGACTTCCGACGTCGAACTGCGAAGAGGCGCCCATCTCACCAACCGCCGCGTCGGGTGGAATCGTGCCGACGTCGCGATGCGTGAGTTTTCGTCGTCCCGACTGCAACCGCCGGGGCCGTTGCGACAAGGACCGCATATGCCACAGGCTGAGCACGCCACGGATCGGTCCGCCCGCGCCCAGGCGCGATTCCTCGAGTACAGCGCGACGGGACGGCCGGACGCGTTGGCCGAGGTCTTCGACCTGTGCGCGCCCGAATTGCTGCTCGTCGCCCATCATCTGGCGGCTCCGGGCGTCCAGGCCGAGGATCTGATCCAGCAAATGTTCCTCGTCGCCATCCAGAACGCCGAGCGGTTCGACGGCATGCGTCCGCTGATGCCGTGGCTGTGCGGCATCCTCGTCAATGTCGCGCGCGCCGCGAATCGGCGCAGCCGCCGATCCGACGCCGTCGCCGCGCGGCCCGAACTCGAACGCGACGATCCGGCCGAGGTCGCGCAAGCGCGCGAACTCGCCGCCGAAACGTTGCGCGCGATCGACGACCTGCCGGCGCGCCAGCGCGAGGTCCTGACGTTGCGCCTGGTCCACGGCCTGACGCCGACCGAGATCGCGCACGCGCTGCGCGAACCCGTCGGCACCGTGAAGAGCTGGATCCATCGCGGCGTCGAACGGCTGCGCACCCTGTTGCCGGCCGGGTTCGCCGCGGCGCTCGTGCTGCTGGTCGGCAGCGATCGCAGCCTCGCCCAAGCGAAGGACGTGGTGTTGGCCGCGGCCGATGCGCGCGGGACCGAGCTGGCGCAGCCAACGCTCCATTCCGCGCAGCCGTCGGCGACGACCGAGGCTGCGGCGTGGGCTTCCGTGAAGCCGTCGCTCGGTGCTGCCGCCGTCGCCGCGCTCGCGCTGTTCTTCGCCGCGTTGTGGCTCGGTGCGCGGCCATCGACGTCGACGGCGCAACACCATGAGGTCGCTCCGCCAGCCCGCGTCGTCCAGGCCGAGGCCGTATCCGATACCGATCGCCGCGACTCGAGCGTCGAAGCCCCCGCGGCGCGGGCGCCGTCCGCACCGTTCGTCGCGGCGCGGCACGCGGCCGGATCCCCAGCGAGCATCGCATTCCGGTTGGAGCCGCAGTTCGGGGTCGAACCCTCGTTCCGCGCCGTCGAACTCCGCACCGACGCCGCGGGCCGCGCTGTCATCGACCAGCTCGCACCGGGCCAGTACCGCCTCGTTCCCGATCGCGGTGTCCCGCGCATCGTCGACCTCGACACCAGCACGCAGGAGATCGAGATCGACCTCGAACCTGGGATCCGCGTCGAGGGTCGAGTCCTCGATAGCGACGGGAACCCGCTCGCGGGAGCCCGTATCTGGCTGTCGGAGCACGACGAGGTCACGCGCGGAATGGTCGCGACCGTGTGCGGTGCCGACGGCCGATTCGTGCTGTTCGACGTGCCGCCGCGGCGCAATCTCGCCGTGCTGGCCCCGGGCTTCGAAGCCACCGCGTTGCGGCCTGTCGTCACGTCGGACGACGGCCTCGCCGCGCGGACCGTGACGCACGACTTCGTGCTCGACCGACGTTGCTCCACGTTCGTGCGCGAGGTCCGCGACGCGAGCGCGCGTCCGTGCCGCGGAGCGCTCGTCCAGCTCGGCGCCGGAGTCGACGCGGTCCACCGGCGAGTGGTTCCGCAACACGCGCTGTATCCGACGCAAGCTCTGCGCGCGGACGAGGACGGCATCGTGCGCGCGGACTCGCTGCCGCCGTTCCCCATGCGCGTCTGGGCGCGGTCCCCGACGAGCGCGATCCTGGCCACGATCGTGGATGCACCGGACGCGGGCTCGGTGCTGACACTCGAAGCCGGAGCGCGATGGCGCGGCGATTCGAGTGTTCCTCCCGACACGACCGTGTTGGTCGAAGCGCGGTCCGACGCGGACGCGCGCCGATCGGTTGACGACATCGCGCCGGCGTTCGCGACCCCGCGCGCGTTCGTCGTCGGCGCCGCACCGATCGAGCTCGACGGCGTCGTCCCCGGCGACGTCGAACTCTCGGCACGCACTCGGAGTCAAAGTGCGCACCACGCGGTCGCGCCGCGCACCGGAGATGTCGTCGCGTGGTCGCCGACGCTCGAAGCGACGGACGAGGTGCGCGGCCTCGCGCTCGACGACACCGGAGCGCCGTTGGTCGGCTATCGCGTCGTCGTCGCGAACGACGAGGGTCCCGGGACGCCGACGGAGGTCGGCGTCGATGGACGATTCCGCGTCGAAGCAACCGGCGCGCGCGTCGTGTGGATCCACGGCCCGAAAGGCGTCTACTCCGGCACGCTCGCGCATCGCGTGCTTGCCGAGGAAGGCGAGGTCGTGCTGCGCGTCGCACGCGAACGACTGCCGTCTGCGACCGTGCGGGTTCGAGCCTTCGACGTCGACGGGACGCACTGCAACGGAGTTCGCGTGCTGTCGGCCGCGGATGCCACGCAGATCCCGGGCCAGCGCGACGCCGCGGGTTGGACGAGCTTCGGACTCCTGCCCGCCGGGCCGTATTTCATTGCGGTGCTCGACGAGTCCGGCACGCGCCTCGTCCACGGGCCGATCACGTTGGCCCATGGCGAGACGCGTGACGTCGACGGCTTGAGCATCGCGCGGCCGGGGCGCGTGCGCGTGCGCCTCGCCGATCGCGAGTCGCGTCCGCTCGATGGCCGGATGCTGTTGACGACGCTCGACGCGGCGTTCGTCGTGACGGTGTTCGACGTCGTCTCCGGCGAGGGTCTGTCCCCGCCGGTCCCGCCCGGCAGCTACCAACTCGTGACCGAACGATCGCTCGGCGCACCTGCGCTGCGCGTCGATGTCGCATCGGATGTCACGACCGACGCCACATGGATCGCCGAAGCCACGGCCCCCGTCGTACTTCGATTCGCGAACACCGAACTCTGCGGTGGGTTGCGCCTGCATGTGCGCTGGCTGCGCGAGCGGGACGCCGCGGGTGATGCGCGGGCGTGGAGCGATGTGGTGAAGATCCCCGACGGGGTAGTCGGCGACATCGACGTCGGTGCTCGCGCTTCGCCCGGCTCGTATCGGATCGATGTTCGCAGTTGTGAAGGTCTCGTCGGTTCGGCTCGCTTCGACGTGGCCAGCGGTCCGCAACGCACGCAGATCGTGATCCCGCTGCGAGGCGGAGAATGACTCCCGTCGCCGTCGATCCGCGCGAAAACGTCGCGGCACCGCAACCGCATGCGGACTTGCGACAAGGAACGCGTGCCCATCGAACCCAACGACTCTCCCCGTGGAGGACTTCCCGATGATCCGACGCTTCGCTCGTTCCCTGTTCGTACTCGGCGCATTCGTCAGCGTGTCGAGCGGCGCATCCGCCCAGCTCGCGTGGACCGAACTGAGGCCGGTGACATCGCCGCCCGCGCGCTACGACCACGCGCTGAAGCGCATCCACCCGTCGTTCCACGTCCTGCTGTTCGGCGGTCGTGACGCGACGCAGGTCTTCTCCGACACGTGGGCGTGGACCGGCTCCAATTGGGTGCTGCGGGCGACTTCCGGCCCGCCCGCGCGCTACGACCACGCGCTTGCCGATTACCACTTCGAAGACGACAGCGCGGTGTTGTTCGGTGGTCGTGGCGTGGACGATGCCGTGCTCGGCGACACGTGGATGTGGAACGGCACGACGTGGTCGCAGGTGAACACGGTGATCGCGCCGAGCGCGCGCACCGGTCATGCGATGACGAAGGACGACTACGCGCTGAAGACCGTCTACCTGTTCGGTGGTCGCACGGCGACCGGACTGTCGAACGAGCTCTGGCGCTTCGCCGACGGTCAGTGGTCGAAGGTGACGACGAACGCCGGCCCGTCCGCGCGGGAAGGCCACGCGCTCGTCCGCGGCGCCGACGCCAGCCGCTTCCTCGTGATCGGCGGCAAGGACGATTCCGGCGCGCTCGCCGACGTGTGGGAGTTCGACGGCACGCAGTGGACGCAGACCGACCCGATGCCGGTTCCGCTCGCGGATGCGGCGATCGTCGCCGAGGACTTCTGGCGCAATCGGCCGCTCGCGTTCGGCGGGGAGACCGGCAACGCGACGCAGGAGCGACTCGTGACCGGCGAGTGGGTCGAGCACGCGACGCACGGATCGCCCCCACCGCGCGTCGATGCGGCGATCGGGATGGACTGGGCGATGAACAACTCGCAGTACGTGTTGTTCGGCGGTCGGCGCCCAAATGGCCAACCGCTCGGCGATACGCACATCCTGCGTCCGCTGACGATGCCCTTCACCGAGCAGGTCGGCACCGGCTGCGGTCCGGGTGCTTGGAGCCTCGATGGCGGCCCGAACGTCTTCGCGACGATGCCGTTGCTCGGTTCCGAACTCACCATCTCGGCGCTCGTGGTGAAGCCGTCGATCGGCGCGTTCGTGTTCGGGGCGGAGTTCGATCCGTCGCCCGCTTCGGACTGCACGTTGAAGGTCTCTCCGAGCTTGATCGTTCCGGTGCCCGTGAACCAGGTGTTCGAAGGCTTCTCGGTCGCGGAACTGAACGCTCACATCCCGTTCGTGCCGGCGTTCCACGGCATGAAAGTGCCCTTTCAAGTCGTGGTCTCCGATACGGATGTCCAAGGAGGCCTGAGCTTCTCGGGCGTGATGCGTCTCGTCCTCGCGGAATGAGGCGTCAACTGGCCCAGGAGACCGTGGATCAACCCGGTTGATCCACGGCCTCGGCCTGACCAGGTCGCGAGCCAGAGCTTCGGCGGAGGTCGATCGGATCGACCTCCGCCTTTTTCGTCTTACGTCGCCGTGACACCGTCGCGCCGCGCGCCGACCGATGCTGCGATACGAAACGCCAGCGCACCTTCGTCGAGGACGGCCGTCTGCGGTACCTGATCGAGCTCGGAGCCGGCGGCCTCGTGGCGCTGGCGTTGACCGGATGCCTGTGCGCCGCAAAACTCCCGCGGCGCTGGCGCCTCGGTGTGGCCGCGGCGTGGGCGATCGCTGCCCTGATCGCGTGGACCACCGCGCTGGTCATTCCGGCCGGGACGGTGCGCGTCGGGGTCACGCGCGCCCTGATGTTCCATCACCACGTCGTGGTCGATCGACCGATCGCGCCGGCGTGGGCGCTGCCGTTCATGGTCGGCGCGGTCTGTGTGGGGATCGCGGCGTGGACGGCGAATGCGTGGTCGCCGGAGCGGCGCAGCAGCGTTCTGGTGCCGCCGTTCGTGCTCGGGCTCGGCGTGATCGCCGGACGGTTCGCGCTCGATCGCGCCGCGGCTCCGGAGCCCGTCGCGCACGCCGTCGGCTTGCTGTGGTGGAGCGTGGCGATCGGTCCGTACCTCCGCATCCGCGACCGCTCCGTCGGCATGAGCGCGCTTCGTCTCGCGCTCGCGACGCGGCTCGTCGTCGTCGCGCTGAACGTGCTGGCCACGCGCAACGAGTGGGGAACGCACTTCTCGCTCGAACGCGTCCAGCGCGTGGCGCTCCCGTTCGTCGACGCCGTGTTCGTCGCGCCACCCGGCTCGCTACGCCAGTTCCTGGTGCTCGTGGTCTTGCCGCAACTCGTGATCTGGCCGATGCTGACGGCCAGCATCGCCGTGGTCGCTGCGCGCGCATTCGAACTCGTGCGTTTTCGTCGATAACGATCCGCCCGCCTGCAGCGTGAGTCGCGTGTACGGAAGCCGAGGATCCACTCGTGAACCCTGCGCGACGCCAAGCCTTCGACAAAGCACTCGACGCCTGGCGCGTCGTGTACGGATTCGCGCGACAGTTCACGGGGGATGCGGCGGCCGCCGAGGATCTCGCGCAAGAGGCGTACCTGAAGCTGTGGGCGCGTGAAGCGGAGCTCGACCTCGAGCGTCCGCTGCTGCCGCTGCTGCTGACGACGGTCCGCAACCTCGCGCGCAGCCGCATGCGCACGCAACGCGCCCAGGCGACGGATGAACTCGATCTCGAGAGTCCGCTCGAATCGACTTCACCGCTGCGACTCGCCGGAGTCGCGGAGGAGCGCGGGCTCGTGCGCGAAGCGCTGGCGGCCTTGCCGCCGCATTGGCGCGGGGCGTTGTTCCTCGTCGACGGCATCGACCTCGGCTACCGCGACGCCGCGCAAGCCCTCGGCATGACCGAGGACGTCTTGCGCGTGACTTTGCATCGAGCGCGACAGCGAGTGCGGGAGCGCATCGGTCGCGTCGTTCCGGGAGCCGAGTGATGAACCCGACCGATCCGATCCACGACGACGAACTCACGCGGACGTTGCGCGGCGCGTTCTCGGACGAGATGCGCGCGGCGCCGCCGGTGCCGAAGGTGTTGGTCCGCGCGTTCCGCGACGAGACGGCGGCGAAGCGCCGCCGCTTGACCGCGTGGTGCGGGGCGCTCGCGGTCGCGGCCGCGCTCGTGTTCATGCTGTTCGTGTTCGATCGCAAGGGAGTCGCCGCCGACCCGCGCCTCGCGCTGCAGCAGGCGGCCCGCGCGTACCTCGAGCTCGACGACGCGACCCTGCGCATCGACGTGCGCTTGCAAGCGATCGAGATCCTGACGGCGCTGTTGTCCGACGAGCATGAACCGCAGGAGACGCAGACGAACGTCGCGTGGGTTCGCATCAAGGCGCCGAACCAGATGCTGTTGTGGACGGACGTCGCGGGCATCGACGCGCTCGCGTCGACGGTGCCGAGCGCGGGCTTCGACGGCGCCGAGTTCTGGAGCTACGACCGCGCGACGAACGTCGCCGAACGCACGACGGGCGGCCAGGACGGCGCATCGCAATTCGACTGGATGCACGTGTTGACGTTCGACTTCGTGCGCGAACTCGTCGAGAAGCCCGGCGAGTACGGACTGACCGAGCGGACCAACGCGACCGAGAAGCGCGCGGGCTTGCGCACGTTCGTCATCGATCGCAAGACGCCGGCCCCCGAGGCCGACGACAGCCCGTTCTGGACCGAAGCGCGCGTGACGATCGACGCGGAGCACGGCAACGTCGAGCGCATCGAGGGCAAGTTCAAGCTCGGCCCGATCGCTCTCGCCGAGATGACGCTCGAGGTCGTGTCGACGAACGACGGCATCGACGCCGGCGCGTTCGCCGTGACCGCGTGCGTGCCCAAGGACGCGCAGATCCGCGAAGCGGAGGTGTCGGAGGACGGCATGCGCGTGTCGATCGGCGGCGTGACGTTCTCGCACCGCGTGGTCGAGTCGGCGACGGTCGACGGGCAGGGACCGGATCCGCAGAGCGATCCGTCCGGATTCGTCGAGGCGATCACCGGGTTGAACTTCGACGTCGCCCAATCGAAGACGCGGCGCGGCATGATCAGCACGGCGACTCCGTACGGTTTCGTCGTCGCCGCGGTGCGCGCGGATTCACCTGCGGCCGCGGCCGGCATCGAGCCCGGGGACATCGTGTTGAAGTGGAACGGCGAGCCGATCGTCCAAGTCGCCGATCTCGCGCTGTGGATCGACGACGGCGAGGACACGGCGGAGGCGAAGGTCGAGTTCTCGCGCCTGCGCAAGGACGTCACGCTGTTCTCGCGCGATCCATGGGCGTCGTTCGAAGCGACGCTCTCGTACACGAAGTGACGTGCGAGGGCCGCGCGTCCGCATCGAGACGGCGGGCTCGCGTCACCAACGGTGGAAGGCGGGATGCCCTTCCTTCACCGCGACGAACAAGCCCTTGCAGGTCGCCGTGACCTTGCCGTTCGCTTCGATCGTGCCTTCGACCGTGGCGCGGTCGTCGGTGGATTCGACGACACGAGCCGTGATCGTCAACGGCTTGTCGCTCGGCGTCGGACGCAGCAGCGTGACGGTGTAGTTCGCGGTGACCGTGCACGGTGGAACCGCGACGCCACGCTTCCCCATCAGGTGATGCGCGGCCGCCCAATTGAGATGGCAGTCGAGCAGCGCACCGCAGATGCCGCCGTTCAGCATGCCGGGATACGCCTCGTGCTGCTTCTGCGCTTGCCACGTCGCGACGACGCGATCGCCGTCGACGAAGCTCTTGATGCGCAAGCCCTGCGCATTCGCGGGCCCACACCCGAAGCACGCGAGGTTCGGAGCGAACGTGTCCTGAAGGCTCTTGGCGTCGGTGCTCATGCCGGGAGGGTAGCGAACGGGGACAGACCCCGCTCCGTCCCCGTTCGAACGGGGACGGAGCGGGGTCTGTCCCCGTTCGCTCACGGATGGGGTCAGCGGCCGCGGAGGAACTCGGCGGCGATGCCGAGCGGACGCGTCGACAGGCTGACCGGGCGGTGGATGCCGCCCGCTCCGTACCAATCGAACACGCGCACCTCGATGACGTGCGGGCCTGCGGTGACCGCTTCGCTGAGCCGATGCGTCGACGCTTGGGCAAACGCCGTCTCGCGCTTCTCGATGTCGCCGCCCATGCCGACGAGTTCTCCGTCGAAGCGGACCTCGAACGCGTCGTCGACGCCTTCGAAGTTCAAGAACAGCGGTTCGCCGGCCCAATCGGCCGCGACGTCGATCGTGCGCCGATACGTGACCCAGCCGTCGAGCGTCGCGAAGCCTTGGCCTTCCCAGCTCTGCCCGACGCGGATCGGCTGCCACGGGTTCTCGGCGACGCCGGGTTGCGCATCGATGCGGAACTCCCACGGGTCCGGCGTGAGGTCCATGGTGCGCGCGGCCATGCGGTCCGCGATCGCCGCGACCAGATCGGGCGGCAGCGCGCTCACGGGCTCGGGACCGTTCGCGAGATGCAACAAGAACGAGCGCTCGAGCCACGCACCCGCGACGCTGCCGTCGTGGCGCAACGAACTCACGAGCAAGCGGCCCGCGCCGACCCTCGTCTCGAACGCGATCAGCCAGTCCTTCACGAGCGGCGAGTCGTGCGTGTCCCAGAACGCCACGATCGGATCGACGTTCTGCACCAACGTCGCCGCCGGGATCAAGCCCTTCGGATGCAGGTCCGTCACGCCGAGGTCGAGGAACAGCTCGGGCGGGATCGTCCGCGTCAGCGCATGCGGTGGGAACCACGGCGCACCGCGCAACAGCCAATGCCGCGACGTCACGAAGGAGAACGGCACGTCCGCGGTCCTCAGCAACACGCGCGCTCCGTCGACGAGCTTGCGCATCACGTCGCCCGACAGCGCGTCGACGACGAGCACGTCCGGCGCGGTCTCCGGATGTCGCGGCAGCACCCACAGCGTCCAGCGATTGCGCGCGCGCACACCGTTGGCGTCGAGGATCAACGTCAAGTCGAGCGGCGTCGGCTGAGTCACGCGCGGCGCGACCAACGGCACGAGGCCGAGCTCGACGACTCCGCCGGGTTCGATCGCACTCGTCGCCTTCGAGCCGCTTGCCGTTCCGAACGCCCACGTCAACGTCCCCGCGGGGAGCGTGCTCGCTCCGTGATGCGCGAGCTTCACGCGCACGCGCACCGTCGTGTCCGACAACAGTGCACGCGGCGCGTCGTGCGGCAACAACAGCATCGAGTCGCCGTGCCACGAGAAGTCCTCGCGCGGCCACTTCCAACGATTCGCGTGATCGGCGAGTCCCATCTGCGCGGTGCGGAAATCGCGCGCGACCGAGACCACGTAGCCGCCGTGCGGCACGACCTCGCGAAACGTCTCCATCTGGTCCTTGCGTTCGTTCATCGCGAACCGCAACGACCATGCGCGCAACGGATCGATCGCGACATCGTCGAAGCGCGCGCGCATCGCGCGCTCCCAGCGCGCGTGGTCGTCGAACACGATCGGCAGCTCGTACCCGCCGCGCGCGTGGACGTCCGCGACTTGCGCCGGATCCAGCCACGTGTCGGCCGCGATCGCCTCGCCGAGCACGAGCGGCTTCGCCTCACGCTCCGCGATGAAGTCCGTGAGTTCCTTCAGCCGCGGGACCCAGTCGTCGTTGTTGCCGTACGGATGGTCGTCCCAGATGTCGGAGACGCGGTTCCAACCGATCCACGACGAGTCGTCCTCGATCAGCGCGCCGGGGATGCGTTCCTTCGCGCGCGCATCGAGCGATCGGATCACTTCGATCGACGCCGATGGACCGGTCTCGCAGGTGAGGCTGCGTAGCACGATCGACGGATGGTTGCGGTCGCGGTGGAAGAACTCGTCGAACTCCGCGAGCAGCTCGTCCTGATGCTGATCGTCGAACTTCGGATGCCACGTCGGATACTCCTGCCACGTCAGCAGGCCGGCGGCATCGAACTGTTCGACGATGCGTTGCGGCGGGATCCACAGGCAGAACTTCACGAGGTTGAAGCCGCGCGCCTTGACCTCTTCGATCAGCGCCGCGATGACCTCGGGCTCCGGCGCGGGCGCAAGGCGTGGCGGGAACCAACCCCATTCGAGGACGCCGCGCACGTTCAACGGCCTGCCGTTCAGCAGCAGTTCGTGCCCCCGCGTCGAAACCGTGCGGAACGCGATCGTCGTGCGAACGCGGTCGCGCTCGACGCCGCTCGCGTCCGACAACACGAAGTCGACCGGATACGTCGTCGGCGCGAACAGCTCCCACGGCGTCACACCGCGCGCGTCGAGCGTGGCGCGCCCGCCCTGCGGCACCAGCACGCGCGCTGTCTCGTTGCCGACGCGGATCTCCGCGCTGACGCTGACTCCGGCGGCGTCGCCGAGCACGGGCGCTTCGAACGTCGCCTTGCCCGCGGCATCGCCGACCGCGAGCACGCGCAGATCGTCGATCGCGGACGACGCGCAGCCGATCAACTTCACCGATTGCCAGATCCCGCCGAAGTGCGGACCGATCGCGGGCAGGAAGCCCTGCGTGTTGTGGCCGACGCGTTCGTCGACCTTGACCACCAGATCGTTTGGCTGCCCGCGCCGGATCACGCGCGACACGTCGGCGCGGAACGGAGTCCAACCGCCGAGATGTTGAGCGACGTACGACCCGTTCAAGAACACGTCGGCCTTGGTCGCGACCGCGTCGAAGTGCAACCACACGCGCTCGCCCGAGAACGAGTCGGGGATCGTGAACGCCGTGCGATACGTCGCGACGTCGTCGAATTGGGCACCGAGCGCTTCTTCGAACGCCGCGGGGACGCGAGCGGGGATCCACTCCGCGTCGGGGGACGCCGCGTCGACGGTCGTGATCTGCCAGACGCCGTCGAGCACGACCTCGTGCCGCGACGGGGTTTCGATGGAAAGAACGGCGGCGAGCGCGAGGCAACCGAGAATCGTCATCGCGATGAGCACTCCGAGCCGACGAACGTGGGCCGGCCCAGTCTATGGCCAGTCCATGGACCGGTGCATGGACTGGTGCGGGCCGGAGGGGCGGCCCGGGTCGGCCGGATGGTCGGGACGCGCGCGGATGGCCAATCCTCGGCCCTGGTTCGCCGGTACGCTGCGGCCACTCGTTCGCCGGTTCGGAGCTCGCTCGTGTCTTCGCTGTTCTCCGCGGAAAGTCCTCGTCCCTTGGCCGATCGGCTGCGCCCGCGCCGGCTCGAGGACGTCGTCGGTCAGGATCATCTGCTCGATCCGCGCGGCGGCCTCGGTCGCATGCTCGCGGCGAAGCGGCTGTCGTCGTTGATCCTGTGGGGACCGCCCGGGACGGGCAAGACCACGATCGCTCGACTGCTCGCGCAGGAGACCGACCTCGCGTTCGAGCCGCTGTCGGCGATCTTCTCGGGCGTCGCCGACTTGCGCAAAGTGTTCGAGCGCGCGAAGGAACGCCGCGGCGAAGGTCTCGGCACGCTGCTGTTCGTCGACGAGATCCACCGCTTCAACCGCTCGCAGCAGGACGGCTTCCTGCCCTTCGTCGAGGACGGCACCGTCGTCCTCGTGGGCGCGACCACCGAGAATCCGTCGTTCGAGTTGAACGCCGCGCTGTTGTCGCGCTGTCAGGTGCTCGTGCTGCGAAGGCTCGACGACGCGGCACTCGAGACCATCGTTGCGCGCGCCGAAGCCGAGACGCAACGTGCGTTGCCTCTGTTGCCCGAAGCGCGCGCGACGCTGTACGCGCTGGCCGACGGCGACGGACGCTACTTGCTGAACCTCGTCGACCAGTTGTCGACGTTGCCGAGCGAGCCGAAGCTGGACGCCGCGGGATTGCTCGGAGTCGTGCAGCGTCGCGCGCTCGCGTACGACAAGTCGCGCGAGGAGCACTACAACCTCATCTCCGCGTTGCACAAGTCCGTGCGCGCGTCGGACGCCGACGCGGCGCTGTATTGGCTCGCGCGCATGCTCGAAGGGGGTGAGGATCCGAGCTACGTCCTGCGGCGTCTCACGCGCATGGCGGTCGAGGACATCGGGCTCGCGGATCCGCAGGCACTGCAAGTCGCGCTGTCGGCGTGGGACACGTTCGAGCGCCTCGGAACGCCCGAAGGCGACCTCGCGCTCGCGCAGGCGACGCTCTACCTGGCGATGGCGCCGAAGAGCAACGCCGCGTACTTGGCGCTCGGCGAAGCGCGCGAGCTCGCGAAGCAATCGGGCTCGTTGCCGCCGCCGGCGCGCTTCTTGAACGCCCCGACGCAACTGATGAAAGAGATCGGTTACGGCAAGGGCTACGCGTACGACCACGACGCCGCCGACGGCGTCGCCGGCAACGACGGCTTCCCCGACCGACTGGCGCGACGCGAACTGTATCGGCCCGTCGAGCGTGGCTTCGAACGCGAGTTGAAGAAGCGCCTCGATTGGTTCGCGAAGCGTCGCGCGGAACGGGGATCGTCGTGAAACGCATCCCGGTGCCGCTCGGCGCCGCCGAGGCGCACCTGTTGCGCGGATTGTTGGCGTCGGAGCGCATCGTCGCCGACGTCCGCGGCGACGAGAACCCGTGGCTGATGCCCGGGCCCGGAGTCGGCGGTGTCATGGGTCTCTGGATCTGCGTCGGCGAATCCGACTACGTGAAGGCCGAGCGCATCGTCGCGAAGTACCTACGTCGCCGTGGCCAGACGCGCACGGCGGCCGAGGAACTGCGCGACCCGACGCCGACGTGGACGTGCTGGCGCTGCGGCGAGACGGTGGAGACGCAATTCGCCGTGTGCTGGAAGTGCGGGGAAGAACGCGTCAACGACTGGGTCTGACGGCGCCAATTCCGTGACGCATCGAGTTCGTCGACCCCGCAGCTTGCGCCGACCGGGTGTCTACACTGCCGGCCTCCCTCAGCTCGCCATCCTGTCCATGGGAAGCCGGTCGTGTTCCACGCGCTGCTCGCCTTGGCTCTGCTCGTCCCGCAGTCCTCGTCGTTCGACGCCGAGGCGATCGCCGTATACGTCAAGGACGCGCGTGCGTCGGATTACAAGAAGCGCCTCGACGCGTACGACGCGTTGGTCCGACTCGGCGATGCCGGCAAGAAGGCGCTCGAGCCCGTGCTGCGCGACGCCGAAGCGAAGGCCGCGCGCGAGTTCCTGGCCAGCGCGACGTCGCCGGCCGCGTCCGCGCATCGGAAGTGGTTGAAGGGCGAGATCGAAGCGGCACGCAAGGAAGCGCTGAAGGTCATCCAGGACACGAAGATCTACCCCGACGACGCTCACGGCGCGGTCGGGCAGCCGATCGTCGACGGCGCGGTCGGCAAGGTGCGCGACCTCTGGCTGCATCCGGGCCGCACGTTCCGTGAGAAGAACCCGACCGTCGACGAGAAGCTCTACTACGTGAAGGAAGCCGCCGAGTGGCTCGGACGGGCCGGCTTCAAGCCGAACACGTTCGAGAACCTCGAAGCCGCGAAGGACCGGCTCGACGAGGAGTTCGACACGCTCGGCATCTTCCATCCCGGCGCGAAGCGCAAGGAGCTCGACGAGCTCTACGAATACAACGACACGTATCCGGGCTCCGCGACCGACGAGGAGCGCCGCTACGCGCGCATCCTGAACGACTATCGCGTGATGCTCGGGCTCGAGGCGCTCGAGCTCGACGAGCGCCTCGTCGTCGCGTCGCGTAAGCACAGCCAAGAGATGCAGGACATGAACTACTTCGCGCACGAGTCGCCGGTCGCGGAGAACCGCACGCCCGGTCAGCGCGCGAACAAAGAAGGCTTCCACGGCGGTGTGCTCGAGAACTGCGCGATCTCGGGGGATGCGCAGGATGCGTTCAACGGGTGGTACACGTCGTCGGGACACCATCGCGGGCTGATCAGCTCGGGCTCGCGCCAACTCGGGATCGGGCAGTCGACCGGCGGTGGCCACTGGACGATGATGGCGGGCTCGTCGGACTCGCTGCGAAAGAAGGGCAAGAAGGGCGAGCCGCGCACGATCCTCGCCACGCGCAAGGCCAAGTTGCGCGACGGCGATGCGGAGACGCGATTCCGGTTGGCGAAGTTCTGCTTGAAGCACGAACTCGAAGCCGAAGCGCGCCAACTGTTCGAAGAGGTCGTGCGCATCGACCCGCAGCATCGGCTCGCGCACGACGCGCTCGGGCACGTCGTCAGCAACGGGCGTTGGGTCACGGCCGAGGAGAAGCTCGCCGAGGACCTGGCCGGGAAGCCCGAGGCCGGCGCGCTGGAAGCGATTGCCACCGCGCTGACGCACGAGCGCGCCGCGGTACGCCTCGCCGCGGTCACCGTCGTGCGCGAGAAGAAGTTCACCAGTGCCACTTCCGCGCTGATCGGCGCGCTGAAGGACGAAGCGTCGGAAGTGAAGATCGCGGCCGCGGACGCACTGCGCGAGTTCAAGGCGAGCGCTGCGGTCGGGGCGCTGAAGCCGCTGCTCGCCGATTCGAGCTTCTACGTGAAGCACGCCGCCGCCGAGGCGCTGTTCGCGCTCGGCGATTCGAGCGGCATCCCGGTGTTGTTCGCGGGCTTGCGCAGTGGCGACTTGAACACGCGCTTGGACGCGCACCGTCGTACGAAGTCGGTGACCGGCCAGGATTTCGGCTACGCGTGGGACCTTCCCGACGTCGAACGCGCGAAGGTCGTCGATCAATGGGAAGCCTGGTGGCGCGACGAGGGCAGCAAGAAATAACGCTGGCGCGAACCCGGTCGCGGGTTATCTTCCCGCCCGTTCGCGACCGATCGCTCCGTCCTTGACGCGTCGACGGTCGCTCCTGAGTCTTCTGCGAGAGTCGCCCATGTGGACGCTTACCGACACCGGGGTCGCGCCGCCGCGCGCGAGCTGACCCGTTCCACTCCGCGGCCCGGAATCGTCCGGGATCGCGTGCACTCTTCGCCCTTCCAGACCATTCAACGCTCGTGAACCGCAACGGCGCCCATGCGCCGCAACTCGCGCCGTTCGCGTCGCGCATCAACCCCGAGAATCCCAGTCATGCAATCGTCGAACGAATCGACCGACGCCACGGCGTCGGCTTCCTCCTCGAATGAACCGCGCTCCGCCTGGCGCGAAATCGTGGACGTGCTCAAAGGACACGTCCGCGACTACACGACCGGCAGTCTGCGGCGCTCGATCCTGCTGCTCGCGATCCCGATGGTGCTCGAGATGGCACTCGAGTCACTGTTCGCGGTCGTCGACGTGTTCTTCGTCGCGAAGATCGGGGACGACGCGGTCGCCACGGTCGGACTCACCGAAGCGATGCTGACGATCGTGTACGCGATCGGCATCGGCATCAGCATGTCGGCCACTGCGCTCGTCGCGCGTCGCATCGGCGAGAAGAACGTCGACGGCGCCGTGCGAGCGGCGACGCAGGCGATCGCGCTCGGCGTCCTCATCGGCGTGGCCTTCGGCATCCCGTGCTTCATCTGGGCCGAGGAACTGCTGCGCTTCATGGGCGCGTCCGACAGCGTGGTCGCGTCGGGCGTCGGTTACACGCGCGTGCTGCTCTCGACCAACGTCGTGATCCTGTTGCTGTTCTTGAACAACGCGATCCTGCGCGGGGCAGGCGACGCCGTGCTCGCGATGCGCACGCTGTGGATCTCGAACGGCATCAACATCCTGCTCGACCCGTGTCTGATCTTCGGGCTCGGTCCGTTCCCCGAGATGGGAATCACCGGGGCGGCCGTCGCGACGCTGATCGGTCGCGGCTGCGGAGTCCTGTTCCAGTTCTGGATGCTGCGACGAGGCGTCGGCCGCATTCGGCTGTACGGCGAAGCGTTCGCGTTCGTGCCGAAGATCATGCTCGAACTGCTGCGTCTGTCGGTCGGCGGCGTGACGCAGTTCCTCATCGCGACGGCGAGTTGGGTCGCGTTGATGCGCATCGTGGCGCCGTTCGGCGAGACGGTGGTCGCGGGTTACACGATCGCGATCCGCGTCGTGATGTTCGCGATCCTGCCGGCGTGGGGTTTGTCGAACGCGGCGGCGACGCTCGTCGGCCAGAACCTCGGCGCGAAGCAACCGGAACGCGCCGAGCGCGCGGTGTGGTTGACCGGCATGTACACCACGGCGTTCATGCTGTTCGTGACGATCGCGTTCACGGTGTTCGCGCCGCAGATCGCGGGGGTGTTCACCGACAGTGTGGACACACGCGCCTCGGCGGCGAGCGCGCTGCGCATTCTCGCGACGGGGTACGTGTTCTACGCGTGGGGCATGGTGACCATCCAGGCGTTCAACGGCGCGGGGGACACGATGACTCCGACGCGGCTGTCGTTCGTCTGCTTCTGGTTGTTCCAGGTCCCGCTCGCGTGGGTGCTGGCGACGAAGACGTCGTTGCACGAACGCGGCGTGTTCTGGTCGGTCCCGCTCGCCGAGTCCCTGCTGGCCGTGCTCGCGGTGATCTGGTTCAAGCGAGGCCGCTGGAAGACGACGCAGATCGCGGCCGACGTGCATTGAGAGAACGTGACTCCATCCGATGGATTCACGTTCTCGGCCCCACGAGGTGATGCTCGGCGGCGGTAGCCGCGGCCTCGGACACCTTGTGGATTCGGCCCTGGACAACCCTAGCTCGCAAGTCCTTGCCATCGAATGACCTAGCCCGCGTGCGATTACCGCCGGCCACCGCACGCGGGTACCCGCGTGCGGTGGCCGGCGGTAATCGCACGCGGGCTAGGTCACACGTGGGACTGGGGTTATGGCGGTGGGTGGTCTTGGTCAGTGCTTCGGCACGGGGATCACGGCGTTGGCCTTGATCACTAGCCAGATCGACTTGCCCGGCTCTAGGCCGAGCGAGGCGACGGCTTTCGGGACGAGGCGCGCGCGGATCGTCTCGCCGCTGGCCGTCGCGACGACCATGCGTGCGGGATGCAAGTCCTCGATGCGCTCGATCGTCGCCGGGATCACGTTCTGCGCCGAGATGCCGTGGGGTTCGGTGGTCGCGATCAGCACGTCCTCGGCGCGCAACGACACGCCGCCGGGGTCGGGGAAGCCTTCGAGCGACGCGATCTCGAACTCGAGCCCGAGCGGCGTGCGGACGCGCAAGCTGCCTTCGGCGCGCCCGACGACGTCGACGACGAAATGGTTCTCCGCCGACATCGCGAGCAAGCCACCGAACGTCACGGCCGACGGGAACAGCCCGCGCGGATTGCCCTCGCGCACGACGCGACCGGCTTCGAGCACGAGCACGTGCTGCGCGATGGCCGTGACCTCGAGTGGATCGTGCGTGACGAGCAACATCGGCACGCCGAGGTCGCGCCACACGCGGACGAGGAACGGCACGATGCGCGCGCGCAGCGGTCGGTCGAGCGCGGCGAGCGGCTCGTCGAGCATCAGCAAGCGCGGTCGCGCCGCCAGCGCACGCGCGAGGGCGCCACGTTGGCGTTCGCCGCCCGACAGCTCGTGCGGGCGTCGATCGAGCAGCGCGCCGAGTTCGAGCGCGTCGATCGCGCGCGTCGCGTCGTTGGCGTCCGCGCCACCGACGTCCGTCGCGAACGCGATCTGCTGACGCAACGTGCGATGCGGGAACAACGCACCGTCCTGTGGCATCCAGCCGATGCGCCGCGCCCGGGCCGGCAAGCCGTCGACGCGCACTCCGGCGATCTCGACCTCGCCGGCGACGTCGTCACGCACTCCCGCGATCGCCTCGAGGATCGTCGACTTACCGGACCCGCTCGCTCCGAACAACGCGGTGCACGGCGCGTCGAACGCGGCACGCGCGTCGAGCGTGAAGCCCGGATACGTCGCACGCAGGGCGAACCGACTCACGCGGACCTCCGGCGCAGGAAGCGCTCGGCGGCGAACGTCAACACGAGGGCGAACACGACCGAGACGCCGACGAAGCCCCAGGCCTGCGCGTCCTCGAAGTGTTGGAAGCGGTCGTAGATCGCGAGCGCAAGCGTTTCGGTCTCGCCGGGAATGCGGCCGGCTACGAGGATCGTCGCGCCGAATTCGCCGAGCGCTCGCGCGAACGCGAACACCGCACCATGCAAGATCCCGCGTGCGGCGAGTGGCAGCGCGACCTCGAACAGGACGCGCCACTGCGAAGCTCCGAGACTTGCGGCGACGCGTTCGAGTCGGCGCGGCACGGACGCGAAGCCCTCACGCGCCCCGAGCACGAACAACGGGAACGCCATGACCGCTGCCGCGAGGATCGCCGCGTCGATCGTCAGGATCGCGGGATGACCGAACACGGCTTCGTACATCCGCCCGCCGGCGGAGTCGCGCGCGAGCCCATGCAACAGCACGAGCCCGACGGCGACCGGTGGCAGCACGAGCGGCAGCGAAACGACCGTCACGACGCACGTGCGCAGCAACGTCGATCGCCGCGCGAGCCACCAACCGAGCGCGATCGCCGGCAGCACGTCGATCACGGTCGCGGTCAACGCCACGCGCAAGCTGATCCACGTGGCGTCGAGCAGCGCGGAAGTCATCGGTGCGACCCTGCCGCGACAGCGCGGGATGGGCTCGCGACCCAGCTCGCGTTCGCGGCGCCGAAGCGCTCGACGCACGGCAACCGCGCGGCCGAGGCTCTGCGTGCGAGCGGGTTCGAGCGAGGCGACGCGGCCATGGGATCGAGCTCCAGCGTGGGACGCGGCGCAGTGTAGGGATCACGTCGAAGGACGCGGCGGGCCCGCGCGGCTGTTACAGTCTCGCCGCCAGGAGAAGCCAGACATGGCCGAACGCCGTTTCGACGTCGACGCCGACATCCGTAGAGCGCGCACGCCTCCGCGCGAGCTGTACTTCGATCCGCAATGGTTCGCGCAGCAGCGCGACACCGTGTTCGCGCGATCGTGGAACTTCGCGTCGGTCAGCGCCGGCTTGGAAGGCAGCGGCGCCACACGGCCGCTGACGCTGCTGCCGGGCTGCCTCGACGAGCCGGTCGTCCTGGTGCGCGACACGCACACGAAGCTCCATCTGCTGTCGAACGTGTGCACGCACCGCGGCCACCTCGTCGTGGAGAAGGAATGCGCGCTGGCCGCGCTGCGCTGCAACTATCACGGGCGCCGCTTCCACCTCGACGGCAGCTTCGCGTTCATGCCCGGCTTCGAACACGCCGAGCACTTCCCGACCGAGAGCGACTGGCTGACGAAGGTGCCGCTCGCCGAGTGGCGCGGGATGCTGTTCGCGTCGCTGGCGCCGAACGCGCCGGTCAACGAGGTCGTGGCCGAGGTCGAGCGCCGGCTCGCCGGCCTCGCGATCGTCGATTGGCGCTACGAGCCCACGCTCGACAAGACCTTCGAGTTCGACGCGAACTGGGCGCTCTACGTCGAGAACTACCTCGAAGGTCTGCACATCCCGTTCATCCATCCGGCGCTCAACGCGAAACTCGACTGGAAGCTCTACGGCTACGAGAACCTGCCCTACGGCACGTTGCAGATCGGTCCCGCGGCGCCGGGTGAACTCGCATTCGACTTGCCGGAAGGTCATCCCAACTTCGGCCAGCGCATCGCCGCGTTCTACTTCTGGCTGTTCCCGGCCACGATGCTGAACCTGTACCCGTGGGGCTTGTCGCTGAACGTGATCGAACCGCTGGCGCCGACGCGCACGCGCGTCCGGTTCTTGTCGTTCGTTCAAGATCCGACCAAGCGCGAGCAAGGTGCCGGCTCGGGCCTCGTCCAGGTCGAGATGGAGGACGAAGCAGCGATCCAGCAGGTCCAAAAGGGCATGCGCGCGCGCTCGTACCGCGGCGGCCGCTACGCGCCCGAGGCCGAGGTCGGCGTCCATCACTTCCACCGCATGCTCGCCAAGTGGATGACGTAGGGGACAGAGCGGGGACGGAGGGGGGTCTGTCCCCGTCATCCGCGTCAGTTGGACGAGTGGGGACAGACCCCGCGTCATCCTGTCCGGCGCACTCGCGCGAACTCCAGCTATCCCTGCGACCATGATCGAAGCCCCAGCTCTCGCCGTGGTCCGGAACCGTTTGCTCTCCCATCCGCTCTCCGCGTCGTTGCGCACGCTCGACGACGTGCGCGTGTTCATGGCGCACCACGTGTTCGCCGTGTGGGACTTCATGTCGCTGCTGAAAGCGCTACAGCACGGACTCACGGGACTCGCCCTGCCGTGGCGACCGGTCGGCGAACCGACGGTGCGCCGGTTCGTCAACGAACTCGTGCTCGGCGAGGAGTCCGACGTCGATCCGCGCGGCGGCTCCATCAGCCACTTCGAGCTCTACCTCGACGCGATGCGCGAAGCCGGCGCCGACGTCGGACCGATCACGCGATTGATCGACGCGCTGCGCAGCGGCGCCTCGATCGACCACGCCTTCGCGCTCGCTCGCGCGCCCCAGAGCGCCGAGACCTTCGTGCGTCACACGTTCCGCATCATCGACTCCGGCGCGCTGCATCGCATTGCGGCCGCGTTCACGCTCGGCCGCGAAGACGTGATCCCCGGCATGTTCGTCGCGCTCGTCGCCGAACTCGATCGCCGCCATCCCGGCCGCCTCGGCTCGTTCCGCGCGTACCTCGAGCGCCACATCGTGCTCGACACCGACGAGCACGGTCCGATCGCGCGACGCATGCTGGCGGAGACCTGCGGCAGCGACTCGACGCGCATCGAGGACGCCGAGCTCGTCGGCGTCGACGTCCTGCGCGCGCGCATCGCGCTGTGGGACGGCACGCTCGCGGCCCTGCGCGAACGACCCGTCTCGGCGCGCTGACTCGGCGGAGCTTCAGAGGCCGTGAACCTGGTGAATGGGCGGGGGCAGCCCCCGCCCATTCACCAGGTTCACGGCCGAACCCACAAGGTGTCCGAGGCGGCGGCAGCCGCCGTATTCACAGACGATTCGGCCATGCTCGGCCCCAACGACTTTCGAATTCGGCGACTGCCGTCGCCGAGCACCACCTGGTGAGGCCGAGAACGTGAATCAATCGGATTGATTCACGTTCTCTTAGTCGTCGATCAGCCGCAGCGGCGTGTCGACGATCGTGCCGTCGGGCTGATATCGACGCAGGATGCCGGGCTCGACGACTCCGATCACCGTGCCGTCGTCCAACACCCGAAGCTCCGAGACTCGCCACGGCGCGCCGAAATCGATCCGCCGCTCCGTCCCGGTCCCGAAGTGGAACAGCGACCATTCGCTCACACGGCCGGTCGAGCGATAGCGCCACACGTACGCATCCGATGAGCCCGAGCCCGGCAACCAAACGCCTTCTCGCGCGGACAACGGCAGCCGGGCGATCTCCGTGGCGTCGTCGAACGACACGAATCGAGCGCAGTCGGCCGATCGGATCAACGCCACCAGCGACTGCGACAGCAGGCTGATCCGATCGTCTTGACCGAGGTCGTCGATCACCGCGTGCGGATCGGGTGATTCGGCGAGCCGATAGAACTCCGCCCGCCGCGGCGACGTGCGAACGGCGCAGGCGCCGACGCGATCGCCGATCGACAACGAGTTGGCGACGAACGATCGATCGAACCCCTCCAACGTCTCCGGGATCCGATCGGCCAGCCGCCTGAATCCGCGCAGCGCGCACGTCTCCGGATCGAAAGGACCGTCGACGCTGACGAGTGCGCCCGAGGCGACGTCGAACGTGCCGATCTTCGACTCGAGCTTCAGACCGTTCCAGACCAACGTCGCGAACGGTGATCGGACGAGGCCGGCCTGCAGCCATTCCGGATCGAGTGTGGAAGCGGGACAGTAGTTCGGCAGCTCGCGCGTCGCGCCATCATGGACGTCCACGATCCACTGACGAACGAACAACGGCGAATCGGCGTGGGCTGCGACGAAGAGATGGCGCTGATCCGGTGACAGGGACAGCACGACGAGATGGCGGACGGAGCCCGGCTCGCAGCTCAGCCGAGCGTCGATGGTGGTCGCGAGCACGACGCCGGCGGGTGCAAGGACGGCGAGGAGCGCGATCGTCGCCCACGCGCCGCGCCGCGCAGCGGAGACGGCGCGGTGGAACCCTCGCACGAACACCCCCCCGGCGATCGATCCGAGCACGCACGCCGCACCGGCGCCGATCCACGCGACGTCGGTCGAACCGACCGAGAACCCGAAGTCGCTCGGACGGATCTCATGCACACCGAGTGCGATGCCTGCCGCGGATCCCAACCCTGCGAGCAGCGCGATCATGCCGCGCGCGCCACACGCGGACGCCAACAGCACGCTCGCCGTGGCGGGCACGGCGGCCGCCCAATGCAGGGGCACGACGGTCGGCGCGCGCCAGACCGCGAACGGAACGGAGTAGGACCGGCACCATGCGAACCAGCACCAACTCGACGCCAGGATGCCGAATCCGACGAGGACCGCTGCGCCGGCGAGGAAGGCGAGGCGAGCCGCGAGCACGAATCCAGCGCTCACGGGAAGCAGCGCGTCGCGGGACGGAGCGGATTGGGCTCGCCCGCGCGAAAGTAGGTCCGCGGCGAGCACGCAGGTCGCCAACGTGAACATCGCGGGCATCGCGGAATCCCCCAGGTACCGCGGATCGCCCTTCGTGAACGCCAGATCGCAAGCGGCGACGAACAACGCCGCGAACACGATGCCCGCGATCACCGTCGCGCGCGCCGTGCGCCACTCCGCCCACACCAACCTCACGAACCGACGCATGACGGGACCTCCGACTTCGGCGCCTCGATGCAGGCGCGTACGACCTCGTCGAGAGCGCGACCGCGCACCTCGAACGACGTGACCAGCTCGTGGTGCGCGAGCCACGCCTCCGCGCGCTCGTCGAAGTCGCGGTAGCGCAGTGCCACGGTGTCGCCGGCGCGCTCGCTGAGCACTCCGCGTGGTGGCTCGAATCGCGCGTCGACGTGGCACAGCCGCACGATCACGCGCGCGAATCGTCGCCGCAATTCGTCGGTCTCGCCGTGGAACGCGACCTTGCCGTGATCGAGCACGACGACGCGATCCGCGAGCCGCTCGACGTCGGCCGTCGAATGCGAGACGAACACGATCGTGCGAGAACGTGTCGCGTCGTGCGCGAGCAGTGCGTCGAGCACATCGGCGCGGACCGACGCGTCGAAGCCCGCGAACGGTTCGTCGAGCAACAGCAGCTCGGGCCGGTGCGCCAGCGCGGCGACCAACGCGACGCGCGCCTTCACGCCGCGCGAGAGCGTCGCGATGCGCGCCTGCGGATCGAGATCGGCTTGTGCGCGCAGCCGCGCTTCCTCGGCCGCGTCCCAACTCGGGTGGAACGGCGCGATGAAGCGGAAGTAGTCCTTCACGCGCATCCAGTCCGGAACGTCGAGCGAGTCGGCGACGTAGCCGAGCCGCGCACGAATGCGTGGACCGTGCCGTCGTGGATCGAGCCCGAGCGTCGAGATCACGCCGCGCGGGGGCGCGAGGATGCCCGCGATCAGCTTCAGCAGCGTCGACTTCCCGCAACCATTGCGGCCGACGATCGCGCACAACGAGCCCTGTGGCACACGCAGCGAGACGCCGTCGAGCACCGGCTTGCGCTCGAACGCGAACCGGAGGTCGCTGACTTCGATCGGGTTCGCGCTCATCGCGGCACCTCCGTGCGCGCGAGGTGACGCCCGACGCGCCGCTCGAGTTCGTCGGGGGCGAGTCCCGTGGCGAGTGCTTCGTCGAGCGCTCGCTCGAGCCGCTCGAGGGCCGTCGACCGCGCCGAGGTCCTGCACTTCGCGACCGCGCCGTCGGCGACGAACACACCGTCCCCGGGACGCGTGAGGACGAGTCCGCTCCACTCGAGCTCGCGGTACGCCTTCGCGACCGTGTTCGGATTCACGCGAGCTTGCGACGCGAGCCCGCGCACGGAGGGCAGCCGATCGCCGGGCCGCAAACCGCCCCGCGCGATGGCCGCGCGGATCTGCTCGAGGATCTGTTCGCACGGCGAACGATCGCCGCCGCTGTCGATGTCGATGATCACGAGAGGAGATCTCCACGGGCAACGCGGAGCTGTCCTATCGGACTGGTACGGCAGCACACTGAAGCCCCGAATTCGCTCGAGCGTGCGCGGCCGGGCGGGTGCGGTCGGTCGCATCTTCGGTCCGTGGGTGACAACGCCGATGCGAGTGCCACAATCTCGGGCTCCGTTCGCCGATCGCCGTCGAGGTCCGTCATCCATGTCCGCCGAGAGGTCCGCAGAGTTCGACGTCGTGGTCCTCGGTGGCGGCGCCGCCGGCCTGTTCGCGGCCACCGAAGCGGCGGGGCGTGGTTCCCGCGTGCTGCTGCTCGAGCGCAACAAGAAGCCCGGCGTCAAAGTGCTCGCGTCGGGCGGCTCACGCTGCAACGTGACTTCGGTGTTGCCGGTCCACGTATTGGCGAAGCACTTCGGCAAGACCGCCGGGCGCTTCCTCGGCCACGCGTTCAAGGCGCTGCCGCCGACGGCGATCGTTCAACTGCTGCATGACGAAGGCGTCGAGACCTACGAAGAGAAGTTCGACAAGGTCTTCCCGAAGAGCAACAAGGCGACCGACGTGCTCGCCGCGTTCCTGCGACGCTTCGAAGCCGCCGGTGCGCGCATGCGCTGCGAGTCGCGCGTCGAGGTCGTGCAGCGTCAGGACGACGGGACGTTCGTGGTCCACGCGGGAGCGGATCGCCTCACGACGAAGACCGTCGTGCTCGCCGTCGGCGGCAAGTCGTATCCAGGCACGGGTTCGACCGGCGATGGCTACGCGATCGCGGCGCGGCTCGGCCACACGATCGTCACGCCGCGCCCCGCGCTCGTCCCGCTGCGCGTCGACGAAGAGTGGGTGAAGTCGCTGACCGGTATCGCGTTCCAGGACGTCGAGGTGCGCCTCGTCGACGCGAGCGGCGCCGAGCTCGCGCGGCGGCGCCGACCGCTGTTGTTCACGCACTTCGGTTTGTCGGGCCCCGCGGCGATGGACGTTTCGCGCGAGGTGTCGACGCGCGATGAGCCGACGACGCTCGTCGTCGACTTCCTCCCCGACCTGTCGGCGCAAGAACTCGAGCATGAACTCGACCGCTCGATCGAAGTGATGCCGACACACTCGCTGTCGAACGCGATCGAAGGCGACTTCCCGCAGCGCTTCCTCGATGTCTTGTTCGCGACGCGCGGCGTTCGCGGCGCACAGCGCTGCGCCGAGGTCCCGCGCGCGCATCGACGTGTCGTCGTCGAGTTGCTGAAAGGCGCGCGCATCCCGATCGCGGGCACACAGGACTTCACGCGCGCGGAAGTGACGGTCGGCGGCGTCGCGCTCGACGAAGTCGATCCGGCCACGATGCAATCGAGGCGCGTCCCCGGGCTCTACGTCTGCGGAGAAGTGCTCGACGTCGATGGCCCGATCGGCGGGTTCAACTTCCAGGCCGCGTTCTCGACCGGGCACGTCGCCGGCGCGAACGCGGCGACGCGCTGATCACGGATCGATCGCGCGAGCGGCGCGGATGCCGATCGTGGCGCTCGGGACCTCGATCCGCGTGGTCTCGCGGGCCGCCGACCTCGATTTCGACCAGGACTCCTGGAAGGAACCGCCGCGTGCGACCCGCTTGAGGTCGTGGCTTCCGATTCGCTCGCCGCTGCCGGGTCGAAGAGGAAGGCGGTAGTCACCGAGCACGTCGAGCGTCCACTCGGCAACGTTGCCGTACACGTGATGCAGTCCGAACGGGTTCGGTCGCTTCGTCCAGACACAGGTGTGCACGACGTCGCCGTCGTCGAAGCCCGGCCAAAGGTCGGCGGATCCGGAAGCGATGCCGCGGGATGCCGCGGTCGCATCGGCCCAGTTCACGGCGCCTTCGAGGTCGTGGAAGTCGTCGCCGCACCACCAGATCGTCGACGTGTTCGCGCGCGCCGCGCACTCCCACTGCGCCTCGGTCGGCAATCCGAGGCCGATTCGACGCAGCATCCCGCGGGCTTGGGCCCACGTCACCATTTCGACCGGGTTCGAGTTCTGGACCCCGAACGTCCCCGACGGCACGTACCCGCTGCGGTGCGTGGGGTCGAGCCGGGCGTACTGGGCCTGGGACATCTCGTGCTTGCCGATGAAGTACGGATCGAGCGTCACCTCGAACATGGGCGATTCGCGTAGGTCCGACAGGGCCATTCCGAGTCGAACTCGTTCGAGCTGCTCCGGCGTCGATCCGAGCGTGCAGGTCGTCCCCAGGATCAACACGAGCACGATGCCGCACTCGGTGGTCATCGTGAGCTCGCCGGAATCGCTGCGCGTCGGGAGCGGAACGCTCGGATCGTGTGTGAACAAGTCGATGAACTCGTGCAGCCCTGAGCGCGGGTCGGGACCGAGTGGCACGAGGCCGTACTGCGGTTGGAGTTCCAGACCGGCGTAACGCGGGTCGGCTTCGATCGCCGCGATGGCCTTCGACCATTCGTCGGCGTGTCGCACCAAGGACTCGTGCTCGATGCGGCGTGCCAGGTCGATCCGACGGCGGATGTCCTCGGTGCCACGGCCCGCGAGGGTCTCGACGCGTGTGATGAGGTCGCCGAGTTCTTCTCGGGTCAACGCATCGGCTGGCTCGGCGAAGTACGGTTCGCTCTCGGTGCGAACGCGCATCCGATCGATGTCGGACGTGGCCTTCGCGATCATCGCGGTGACGATCGCGACTTCGTTCGGGCCGCGGAAGTTCGGGAAGACCCGCTCGAGTTCGCGCTTGTCCCGCTCGCGACCGGCGAGTTCCTGCAGGTCCGACGTTCGCGCTGCTTCCCACTCCACGGTGTGTGGTTGCAGTGCGCCCTTCGGTGGTGCCGCGTACAGCGCTCGGTGAACGTCGAGTCGTCCGTTCAAGGATTCGACGTCCCGGATCCACGCCTCCCACGCCGGGATCATGCGCGGATGGACGGGGTACGCCTCGTTCGCGCGGTCGGCGAGATCCGCCACGAATCCTCGATCCGCCCGCCACTGCGCTTCGGCCAGAGCACGCATCGCGGTGGCCGCGGCTTCGTCGGCCTCGCGCCGCCGATCGCTCAGATCACGATTCGTGATCGCCGCGTACACGAGCCCTCCGGCCAGCACGGTGATCAACACCGCGGTCAGCGCGGAGACCACTGGATTGCGCCGAACGAACATCTCGACGCGTTCGAAGGCGCGCGGCGGCTTGGCTTGGATCGGCTTGCCGTCGAGCAGCCGCCGCAGATCCGCAGCCAGATCGAGCGCGGTCGCGTACCGGCGATCGGGTTGCGGCGCGAGTGCGACGGCAACGATGTCGCAGACCGCGTGCGGAAGCGTCGGCACGTGCGTGCGTGGATCGGCCGGGGTCGTCTCGAGGATCGCACGCCAAACGCCGTCGCGCGTCGGAGCGACGAACGGACGGCGCAACGTCAGGAGCTCGTACAGGATCACGCCCAGCGCCCAGACGTCGACACGTCGATCGAGTGTCCGCTCGCCGTGCACGGCCTCCGGCGCCATGTACGCCGGCGTGCCGACCGAGCGTCCGATCGTGGTGAGCACGTCGCTCTGCTGTTGGCGCGCGAGGCCGAAGTCGACGACGACCGGCTTGCCGTCCTCGGACAACAAGATGTTGCCGGGCTTCACGTCGCGGTGCACGAGGCCGGTCGCATGCGCGACGTGGAGCGCGCGTGCGCAGGTCTCGATCCACTCGACGGCGACGCGCCAGTTCTTCAGCAGGTCCGCGCTCTCTCGTGGCGACATCGCGCGCAAGGTCTCGATGTACTGCGCCAGCGTGCGACCTTTGACGTACCGCATCGCGACGAAGTCGATGCCGTCGGCCGAGCCGACCTCGTAGACCGTGCAGAGATTCGGGTGGTCGAGGCCTGCGACGACGGCTGCTTCGCGCAACAGCGCGCGGCGCGAGTCGTCGCTCTCGATCCCATGCAGCGTCTTCAGCGCGACGTGGCGGTTCAGTCGCGTGTCGAACGCGAGATGCACCTCGCCTTGCCCGCCGCGGCCGAGACGGTGTTCGAGTCGATACGGACCGATGAACACCGCTCCGTCGGTCGCGTCGAGCGCAGGGCGTTGCGCATTCCCGTCGAGGTTCATCCGCTCGTACTTCGACGCGATCGAATCGGAGTGATCGGGGAACAGCCGGCGATACTCGTCGAGCGTACGGACGCGATCGCGCTCGAGATCGGCGAGGTAGATCTCCGTGAACAGCTTCAGCGCGGTGTCTTGGTCCATTCGATTCCCCCCGAACATCGCGCTCAGCGTGGATCGATGCCGAACAGTTCGCGCAAACGACTGCGAGCGCGAGCGAGTCGCTGGCGCACCGCTTCCTCGGTGATGGAGCACGACTCGGCCGCGCTCTTCACCGAGCGACCCTCGAACACGACGGCTCGGACGATGGCGGCCTGATCCGACGGAAGGCGCTCGACGGCCTCTCGAAGCTTGCGGCGATCGTCCGCCGACGTCACCGACCCGGTCCGACTCGCCGAGGCCTCGGGTTCGTCGCCGAGACCGTCGACGGTGCATTGGACTTGGGAGCGCGCGAGGTCGACGAGTCGATGCTTCGTGATCTGCATCGCGTACGCGGCGAACTCGGCGCCATCGAGGTCGGCGGGAAAGCGGTCGATGCGCTCGAACAGCAACAACGAGACGTCTTGCAAGACGTCGTCGACGGCGATCACGGCTCCGAGTGCGGGCGACATGTGCCGCTGCACGTAGCGCCGCAGCGTGTCGTCGACGTCTCGCATCAGAGCGAGGAAGGCGTCGCCGTCATGCTGTCGCGCTCGTTCGAAAGTGGTCGCGAAGCCGGAGTTGTCTCTCATGGTGCAGCGGAGCGGGGCGATCTAGGCAAGTGCCGAGTCGGATGCTGGACGATCCGAGCCAGGGCTGTCGGGTGTTGTAACCAAGGCGCTGGGATCGGCAACCGGCGAAGGACCTCCGAGCTGAAAGTCCGTCCGGATGGGTCGTTCGCGTGGACGAGTTGCGTGCGTCAGCCTGCCCGGATGCCGAGACCGAGCACGACGAAAAGGACCGACAGCACCGTCACCACGATCATGTGGAAGGCCAGCGCCTTCAGGCGCTCACCCATGTGCGGGACGAGTCGGACGCGCGCATGGATCGCGAAGACCAACGTCACGCCGAGCAGGACGATCTTCGCCCCGATGTGGGCACCGACCTTGCCTTGGAACGCGAGCCACGTCGACGGATCCGGCAGGTACTTGCGCGCAAGCATGATCCCGGTCGCGATCTGCACGATCAGAGCCGGGATGCCGACGCGCTCGAAGCGGGTCTCGACGGCGCGCAGCAGCGTCGCGTCGCCGCTCTTGAGCGCACCGGGCAGGAACCCGATCGCGAGGACGAGATGTCCGCCGGTCCACACCGAGGCGCCGAGGACGTGCAGCAGCAGGATCGCTTGATCGTGGGTCATGGACGCGGAGTCTAAGAGAACGTGAATCAATCCGATTGACTCACGTTCTCGGCCTCACCAGGTGTTGCTCGGCGACGGTAGTCGCCGAATTCACTGATGAACGGCGTTGAATGGCGCGAACAACCTGTGGATACGGCGGCCATGAAGTCGGTCGCATTGCGACCGTGGCGCCGCCGTCGGCACCTTGTGAGCTCGGCTGTGAATCAATTCCTCGAAGCGAGGGCTTGATTCACAGCCTCTGACGCGCGCCAGCCTTCGCGCCAAGCGTTGGACGTCCCCGCGTGCAAACAAGGCGGGGGCCCCTCGCTCGCGCGAGAGGCCCCCGGCCGGGTCTGAGGGTGGAGGAGGAGGGGGCTTCCACTCACGTCGCCGCGTTCAGATGCGCGGCGGCGCGAGAACATTTCTTGGTCCGAAGACGATCAGGGCAGCAGAACCGAGGCGTTGCCGGCGGCCGGCTGCGTCGGGAGCAACTTCACCTTGAGCGTCTCCTTCGGCGACACGAAACCGGTGATCTCGAGGACGTACTCACCGGCGGTGGCGAGCATCACGTCGGCGCCGACCACGTTGCGGTTCGGCTGGGCCTGGGTGTTCGCCGAGATGTCGAGGTAGAACCCGTCCGGCTTCTTCAGCGACACGATCGGCTGAGCCTTGAAGCTCTTGGTCGGCGCGACGACGAAGTCGAGGTCCGCGAGCGGCAGGCCGAGCAGCGAGATGTACGCGACGGTCGCGCCGTTCGACGGCTTGATCTTCAGCGTGGCCGGCTTGGCCTTCTTCGGCAGCTTGCGCGAGGTCTGGATCAGGTAGTCACCGACCGTGCCCGCCGCACCTTCGATGCGGAGCGTGTATTCGCCCGAGGTCGGCATCACGAGGTTCTTGCGGATGCCGCGCGCCGAGTGCTTCAGCACGTACTCCTTCAGGACTTGCTGGTTCGGGTCGATCAGCGTGAGCTTCGGCTTGAGGTCGCCGCTCGTCGACTGGACGCGCACGCGGACCTTCATGCCGGCCACCGCGTCGAACGCGACCTCGTCCTTCTCGCCGGGCGTCTCGACTTCACCGATGAGGCGATCACCGGGGTTCATGCGCGAGCGGCCGACGGTCAGCGTGACCGGGATGAGCTCGTGGTCGTCGACGTCGTTGAAGTTCACCAAGGCGACTTGCGTCTGGTACACGCCCGGGGCGAGACCATCGACGTCGAAGCGCACTTCGATCTGGTTCGCCGGGTTGTTCGCGAGGGCGAAGCTCGACGTCGGCGTGATCGACAGCCAGCTCACTTCGGGGAACTCGCTGGCCGTGAAGACGAGGATGCCGTCCGCGGAGCCACCGTTCTTCACCGAGAGGATGTGGGTCGGCGGGTCGTTGCCATCGGCGGTCGCGAACGCGGACACGGGCGCGGCGTTCTCGACGACGAGGTCGACGGTGAAGGCGGCGATCGAGTTGCCGATGATCTCGTTGTTGAACGTCACCGTCTCGCCGGCGGCGGGGTCGATGCGCATCAGGAAGTTGTAGATGCCCGGTTGCAGGTTCTCCGGAATCGTCGCGGTCGTCGTCAGCGCACCGACGAACGAGCTCGACACGCTCGAGAACAGCGCGTCGCCCACGTCGATCGTGGTGTCGGTCGACAGATAGATGTTGGCCGTGTACGAGCCGACCAGCGGGCCGCCGAGGTTGACCACGAACAGGTTGACCGTGGCCGGCGTGCCGATCTGGGTCTGGCCGGGGCCGCTGACCGACAGAGCGATGAGGTCGGGCGGGGTGTCCGCGAGAGCGGACGGGGCGACCGCGAACGCACCGGCGAGTGCGGCGGTCGACATGAACTTACGCATGCTCGGGAGAACGCTGGGGAACGCGCGGGTGATGCTCATGGTGTTTGCCCCTCCTGAGGGCGGTTCCGAGCCGCCCTCCATCGGCGACTCGAATCGAGTTGTGCCCGGAACATGTCCCGCGCTCGACGACGCGGCCGGGACATTCCGAACCGATCCGACTCAAGCCGACGAGTCTTGAAGTCGCTTCGGTCGCGGCCGGCAGTTCCGGACAGAGAGCGGCTCTTTAGCTAGGGCCGGTCGAAGCCAGGGTTCAAGCCCGCCGCGTTTTTGTGCCAGCGCGGGCGTCGCGACGACGCAACTCGCGGAATGGCAAGGCGGAGCGGCGAACGGCCTGCGTTGGCCGGTGCGTGCGAACGCGCTCAAGACACATGTTCCGTGCCGTGCAGAGTCGGGCTTCTTCCGTGCGTTTGTTTCCGCGCGACCTCGAGCCGCTCGCGTTTTCCGTCCTGCGCAACGTGTGGGCGGAGAACCCGCCGCGCATCCAACAACGAGCGCGATCCGCCGTAGATCCGCGGCTGGTTCCCTGTTCGCTTGCTGCACTGTGGAGGTTCGCGATGACGTCGACGCGTTTCATGAGTTGGTCGTGGGGAGGTCTCGTCGCCGTCGCGATCGCGTGCTCGACCGCGGCATGGGCCGGCGATGACGTCGCGAAGCCCACGGTGCCCGGTTCGGCCGCGGCGCTGAACAAGGCCTTCCAGAAGCAGGATTGGGCGAAGGTCGTCGAACTCGGACCGGCGGCGTCGGCGGAGAAGCCGAACGATGCGCAGGTCTGGCATCACTACGGCTACGCGCTGCACATGGCCGGGAAGCTCGACGAAGCGCTCGTGGCGCACATGAAGGCCGCGGAGTTCGGCAAGGGCCAGATCCAATCGCTCGGCTTCTACAACGCCGCTTGCGTCCACGCGTTGAAGGGTGATCGCGAGAAGGCGTTCACGTGCCTCGGCGAAGCGGTCGCGACGGCGCCGCTTCCGGATGGACAGCTCGAAGGCGACGCGGATCTGACGTCGCTGCACGACGATCCGCGCTGGAAGGACCTGCTCACGCGCGCCGCGGAGCGTGCTGCCGAGATCGAGCTCGGCGCGTACTCGACGCAGCGCATGGGTTCGCGCATCCTCGCGTTCGGGGCACGCTCGATCGAAGTCCACCTCGAATGGGGACCGGTCGCGTGGAAGGACGAATACGCGGCAGCGATCGACAGCGGCAAGCTCGACGGTCGGCGCTGGCGCTTGGGCGCGGACTTCTGGACCACGCTCGACACGAACGTGCCGTTGACGTTCGGCGACAAGACGCTCGCGCCGGGCATGTACTACGTCTCGATGGAGCGACGCGACGGCAAGACGCTGCTGCAGTTCCACGATCCGGTGAAGGCGCGTACGCAGAAGATCGACCCGTTCATGATCCAGGACTTCCTCTCGCAGCCGGTCGAGGTCGAGATGACGGTGTCGAAGAGCGATGCGCCGACGCAGCAGCTCACGCTCGCGCTGACGTCGAAGCCGGCAAAGGGTGACGCGCCGAACGCGGCCATCACCGTCGACTACGGTCCGTACCACGCCGAAGCGGCGATGCGCGTCGCGACGAAGTGAAGCCGTCCGCCACGGCGTACGGCATGTCCACTCGTCTTCTTGCAGGAGCACACGATGTCGTCACGGATCGTGTCGTCGGTTCTCGTCGCGGTATGGGCCGTCTGCGGAGGGATCGCGCCGAGCGCGGCGTCCGCACAGGACAAGTCCCCGATGGAGGCGGCGTACGGGAATCGCGATTGGAAGCAGGCGGCTGAATTCGCGCGCGCACGCACCCAGGAACAACCGAACGACGCCGACGCGTGGTACGTGCTCGGGAACTCGCTCACGCAGATGAGCGAATTCGACGGTGCGCTCGCGGCGTTCGACGCCTTCGCGAAGGTACCGGGTTACGCGGGCTACGGGCGGTTCGCGGCGGCCAGTGTGTACGTGAAGAAGGGTGATGTCGACTCCGCGATCCGCATGCTCGACGAGGCGGCAGCGGGCGGCTTCTCGTCGGCCAGCGAGCTCGGGATCGACCGCAACTTCGACGCGATCCGGGGTGACGCGCGCTACCTCGACGTCCTGAAGAAGATCGAGGACAACGCACGCGTCGCCCAAGCGCGCGGTGACCGCCTGATGTTCTCGACCGAGACCGATCGCAAGAGTGCGCGGCTCGTGCTCTACGGCGGGCTCGACACGCTGCGCGTCGTCATCGATCACGGCATGGTGCCGTGGCGCGACGGCTATGCGAAAGCGCTCGAGGATCCCGAGCTCGAGGGTCGCCGCTGGCGCATGGGCGCGAACGATTGGACGACGCTCGACACGAACGTCGGACTCTCGCTCGGCGACCTCGACGTGCCGGCGGGTGAGTACGGCTTGACGCTGCGTCGCGAGGACAAGCGCGTCCTGCTCGAGCTGCACGACATGAAGGACATGCGTGCGCGTCGCGTCGATCCGTACTACTGCCAAGCGCTCGAGGTGCCGGCCTTCGTCACGGAGCTCGACGTCGAGACGCTCGACGAACCGGCGAAGGACCTCGCGATCTCGATCGCACCCAGCAAGCCGAACGACGGCCACGTCTGCGAGCTGCGCATCGACTTCGGACCGCATCGGCTGACGACGCCGCTCGTGCTCCAGGAGAAGTGAGCCCAAGGCTCACCGAGCCGCGCCAGCAAAAGGGGGACAGTCCCTTCATCTGCTCTGTCCCCTTCGAGGTCGTCGACCGGAAGGGGACAGAGCAGATGAAGGGACTGTCCCCCTTTTGCGCCCCAGTTCGAACTGGAGGGGGACAGAGCACATGAGGGGACTGTCCCCTTTGTTCGCTTGGGGGTCAGCTCAGCGCAGCTCGTCCATCACCTGGTCGAGGCACGACTTCGCGGGGCGCAGGTCCTTCTCGGCCAAGTGCGCGAGCGGCTCGTCGACCATCTTCAGCGAGTCGGCGAACGACTCGCTGTTCGGATTGACGTACAGCACGCCCGTGACGATCTTGCCGTCGGCCTTGCCCTGCTGCAGCACCGACAGCGCGTTCAAGCGCACGCTCGGGTCGTAGTCCGTCGCGAGCTTCTTCAGCGTCAGGTGCGAGCCGTCGTGCATCTTCACGTCGCGCGTCGTGCCCGGATCGAACTCGACCTCGATGTTGTCGGCGCCTGGCACGAAGCCGATCTCGTGCAGGATCCAGTCGTGTGCCTTCGTGTAGTCGTAGCTCTTCGTCGAGCCTTCGTGATCGTTGAACGTCACGCACGGCGAGATCACGTCGATGACAGCAGTGCCGCTGTGCATGATCGCGGCCTGCAGCATCGGGATGAGCTGCTTGCGGTCGCCCGAGAACGAGCGCGCGACGAAGTCGCAGCCGAGTTCGATCGCGAGCGCGCAGACGTCGATGGCCTCGTACGTGTTGCGCTCGCCCTTCTTCTGCACCGAGCCGCGGTCGGCCGTCGCCGAGAACTGGCCCTTGGTCAGGCCGTACACACCGTTGTTCTCGACGATGTAGACCATGCGCGCGTTGCGACGCACGAGGTGGCAGAACTGGCCGAGTCCGATCGACGCCGTGTCGCCGTCGCCGGACACCCCAATGAGGTTCAGCGCGCGATTCGCGAGGTTCGCGCCGGTCGCGACCGACGGCATGCGCCCGTGGACCGAGTTGAAGCCGAACGCTTCGCCGAGGAAGTACGCCGGCGTCTTCGACGAACACCCGATGCCCGACAGCTTCGCGACCTGGCGCGGATTCATGCCGAGTTCGAAGTACGCCTGCGTGATCGCGGCCGAGATCGCGTCGTGCCCGCAACCGGCGCACAGCGTCGACTTGCCGCCGCGGTAGTTCAGCAGCGACAAGCCCAGCTTGTTCATCTTCTGGGCCGGCGCCGCTGCGGGAGTGTCTTGGTCTTGCTCGGCCATGTCAGTTCACCTCGACCTTTTCGCCAGCCAGGATGCCGTCCACACACGACTTCGCGTCGATCGGCGTGCCGTCGTAGTGGCGCACCGAACGCAGCTTGTCGTCCGTGAGGGCACGGCCGTACGAGCGGATGAGTTCATGCATCTGGCCGTCGCGGTTCTGCTCGACGACGTAGACGCGTTCGTGGTTCTCGATGAAGCGCAGCACGTCCTCGCACAAGGGCAGCGCGCGGATCTGCATGTAGTCGGTCTTGATGCCGGACTTCTTCAGCAGGTCGCGGCCCTCGACGATCGCGTGGTGCGTGGTGCCGTACGCGATGATCCCGATCGACGCGCCCGGTTCGGTCACGACGACGGGCTGCGGCACGCGCGAGCGCGCCGTCTCGTGCTTCTTCTTCAAGCGATCGACGATCGCCTTGTAGTCGTGCGGCTTCTCGGAGTACTCGGCCTTGTCGTTGTGGCCCGATCCGCGCGTGAAGTACGCGGCCTTCGCGTGGTCGGTGCCCGGCAACGTGCGGTACGGGATGCCGTCGCCGTCGACGTCGCGGTAACGCGCGAACTCCTTGATCTGGTCGAGCTTCTCCTTCGACAGCACCTTCCCGCGACGCAGCGGCTTGTCGTGATAGGGGAAGGGATCCGACATCCAGTTGTTCATGCCGAGGTCGAGGTCCGACAGCACGAACACCGGCGTCTGGAACTCTTCGGCGAGGTCGAGCGCTTCGGCGCCGAAGTCGTAGCAGTCGCGCACCGTCGCCGGGAGCAGCACGATGTGCGCCGTATCGCCGTGCGAGAGGTTGTACGTGAACGCGACGTCGCCCTGCGCCGTGCGCGTCGGCAAGCCCGTCGACGGACCCACGCGTTGGACGTCCCAGATCACTGCCGGGATCTCGGTGTAGTACGAGAGCCCGACGAACTCGGCCATCAGCGAGATGCCCGGACCCGCGGTCGCGGTCATCGAGCGAGCACCGGCCCAGCCGGCGCCGATCACGACGCCGGCCGATGCGAGTTCGTCCTCGCACTGGACCACGGCGTACGTCGCCTTGCCGTTCTTGTCGTGACGGAAGCGTTCGAGGTACGCGATCGCCGATTCGCAGACCGACGACGACGGCGTGATCGGATACCACGCCAGCACCTGCAGCCCACCGAACACGGCGCCGAGCGCGCCCGCGGCGTTGCCGTCGATGATGATCTTGCCCTTGGTCTTCTCGCGGCGTTCGATGCGGTAGCCGAGGTTCTCGATCGGATTCTCGGTGGCCCAGCGCTGGCCGACGCGGACCGCAGCCTTGTTGAGGTCGGCCGCCTTCTTCTTGCCGGAGAACTGCTTGTCGATCGCGAGGTCGATCGCGTCGGACTCGATGCCGAGGTACTGCGCGACGATGCCGACGTAGATCATGTTCACGAGCAGCTTGCGCAGCTTCATCTCGGGAGAGATCTCGGCGACGAGCTTCGTGAACGGGACCTTGAGGAGACGCAGATCCGTGCGTTCCTTCAGTAGGCCGATCGTGTCGTTCAACAGCACCAACGTGCCCGGCGCCATCTGGGCGACGTCGTCCGCGGCCGTGGCCGGGTTCATCGCGACCAGGATCTCGGTTCCCGCGCGGCGGCACATGTAGCCGTGCTCACTGGCGCGGATGTTGAACCAGGTCGGCAGGCCTGCGATGTTCGACGGGAAGATGTTCTTTCCCGCGATCGGCACGCCCATGTTGAAGATGGAGCGCATCAGGACCAAGTTCGCCGACTGCGAACCCGAGCCGTTGACGGTGCCCACCATGATGTTGAAGTCGTTGACGATGACGCCCACGCGAGGATCCTCCGCGTGAACCAGGCGATCGGACACACGTGGAGCCGTCCGAAACCGTGTTCACGTCAGGCGTTGTTCAGCCCGGCGACGAAGCGCGGAAGCCTAGCCCATCGACCGACCTAAGTCCAATGACGCGGCGACACGGCGCCGGCGCTCGGGTAACGTCGGAACCGCATAGCCCAAAAGGAGTTCAGCCATGTCGGCTCGCTTGGTGCTCGTCGGCTGCATCCTGAGCACAGTTGTCGCATCGAACCTCCGTGCGCACGCGCAGGACAAGGCCGCGGCGCCCGCCGCGGCGACCAAGGCCGCGGCGGACGATCCGCGCGACACCGAAATCCCGGAGTGGACCGCCGAGCAGGCGACGCCCGCGATCGCGGCGTTCAAGAACGCCTGGCGCGAGGCGAAGACACCGGACCTCAAGGTCTCGGCATTGGACGCCTTCGTGAAGGGCCGTCACTCGTTCGTGGCCGACGAACTCGCGAAGCTCGTCAAGGAGAAGGACGACCGCGTGCGCGTGCGCGCCGTGGTTCTCCTCGGTACGCAGAAAGGTGTCGGCGCGGAGAAGCACCTGCTGCCGCTGTGCAAGTTCGCGCGCAACTACGACTCCGTCCGCGGTCGAGCGGCTGTGCGCTCGCTCGGCTACATCGGCTACGGCAAGGACGGCTTCAAGCTGCTCGAGGACCTGTTCTGGAAGTGCTCCGAACCCGAGGTCCGCGCCGAGCTCGCGTTCGCGTGGGGAATGCAGAAGGAGAAGCGCGCGTTCTCGATCCTCGTCGCGATGCTCGACATGCCGCGCCCTGTCGATCCGAACGACCCGAACAACCCGCCGGCGTCGTACTGGGAAGCGATCGGCGCGCAGTGGGAGGTCGTGAAGGGCCCGGTCGCGGTCGCGCTCGAACAGATCTGCGGCAAGAAGATGTTCAACAAGGACGCAGCGGAGCGTTGGTTCGACGACGTCGGCAAGAAGCAGGGTTTCAAGCTCGAACGCGTCGAGCCGGTGTTCAAGGGCTGACGGCCGCGTCGATCGCGCGCGCCAACTCGACGTCCTTCGCCGTGATGCCGCCGGCGTCGTGCGTGACGAGGTCGATCGTCACGCGATTCCAGACGTTGCTCCATTCGGGATGGTGGTTCGCACGCTCCGCGAGCGCCGCGACGCGCGTCATGAACGCGAAGGCCTCCGCGAAGTCGGTGAACCGGAATGCGCGGTGCAACTTGCCCTCGGCCACCGTCCACTGCGGGAGGGTCGAGAGTGCGGCGTCGAGTTCGGAAGGTGTGAGGTGCATGGCGGTGAGCACAAACCGTTTCCAGCGCTTTGCAACCGGACTCTCGCGCAGTCCCGGTGCGGCGCGACGTGACGACGATTGCCGCGAACATCGCGGTCCTCCGCGATCGCGAGGCGGCCCATCGGCCGCCAAAGCCGGCCCAACCGCTTCGCATCACGGCTGGACGATGATCTCCAGTGCCGGCGATGCCGACCAGCCGCCCGGCGCACACGGATCCGGGAAGACGAACTGGACGTAGCCTTTGCTGCCCTGCAGCGAGTGGCGAAGTGGCAACGCTCGTCGCGCGAAACCCAGATCATCCGTCGACACGGGTACGAGCGTCGCGGCCGCGGGATCGACGTACAGCGTCGCACCGGACGCGAGGATCGGGATCGCGAGCTTGGACGACGACACGATCAGATGACCGGAACCGAACTTAGGGCCGCGCGTGCACGTCACTTCGAACGTCTTCGTACCAGCCTTGGGATTGAGGATCACGCCGACGGCCAGCGGCCCGAGGCAGCCCGGCGTCGACGCGCCGATTCGGGTGACGCCCGTCGGCAACATGTCGATGCGGGTGACCGCCGCCTTGTTGCCGGACTGATTCTGCACTGAGTCGAACGCGCCGGGAGTGATCGGATAATCCGGCCCCGCCCCGGCCCCGAACGTCACGGCGCCGGTCGAGTCCGAATCGAGCGCGGTGACGATGGCGCCACTGATCCCGCTCGTGCCGCCGATCGCCGTCGAGTACGCCAACGTGCGGCCGTCACGCAGCAAGCGCGACACGAACCCGTGAGCGTACGGACTGATCCAATCCTCCTCGATCGCGCCCGGAGTCGTCGGGAACCCGGCCTGATCGGAGTGGGACGTCCCGCAGAACGTGATGAAACCATCGTCGTCGGCACGAAGATCCCAGATCTCCTCACCCTCGACTCCGCCGAAGTACGTACCGAAATCGAGCGCGGACCCCGTCGAATTCAGGCGCGCGATGAAGCAGTCCCCGAGCGGAATCGGCCACGGTGTGGGCATGAACGAATGCGGTGTCGTCGGGAAGTCGAGGGAGTTGGTTCCTCCGCCGATGATCGCATTGCCGTAACCATCGAACGCAATGAGGGCACCACCATCGGCGCTTGTTCCTCCGACGAACGAGGAATAGAGAAGCGCCCCGGTCGGGGCATCGAGTTTCGCGACGAAGGCGTCTCCGAGACCTTCCATCGTTCCGTCGAGCGCGCCAGACGTCGTCGGAAAATCGGTGGACTGAGTCGACCCGATGACACCGATCGTGGTGCCGCGATAATCGACACCGTTGCAGCCCTCGGACGCAGACCCTCCGAGATAGGTACCGAGCACGAGGCCAGTGAGATCGGGCGTTAGCGCGACTACGAAACCGTCGGCGACACCATTGAAGGAAAAGTCGAACGCGCCAGGAGATAGCGGCAGGCCAGGCCCGTGCGAATCACCCGCGAGCGCGATCCCACCGGTCTCACTGATGGCGCATTCGTTCACGAAACCAAAGGGGGAACCCGCCGAAAACAACGAACTCGCTAACAACGTGGATCCGTCCGCCGAGATTCTGCAGGCGAATGCTCGTTGGTGGTTCGCGGACGGCGTTGTAAATGCTCCGGGTGTCGATGGAAAGTTGGCCGAGCTCGTCCAACCTCCGATCACGATCGTCCCATTCGGGGCAACGTGAATTCCCTCTCCCACTTCAATTCCCGCGCCTCCAATGGGGAACGGAAACTTCTTGCCACCGAGGAACGTCGAGAACACCAACGCGGAGCCGCTCGCGTTGAGTCGCGTGACGAACACGTCGTCCGGCTCGCCAGCGAAGGCACCCTGAAGGACTCCGGGAGTCGTCGGAAAGTTCACGTGCCCGGTCGAACCGGTCAAGAGCGTGGTCTGATCGTCCAAAACCTTCACGTCCAGGACCGCGGTGTTATGTTGGGAGCTCGGATTCGTCGTACCGTAGGTCGAGCCACCCAGTAGTGTGCTCCACTCGATCCCTGGATCGAGCACGACGCCCCCCGGCGGCGCTTCGATTTCGAACCCGAACTCGGATTCCGAGAAGATCCGAAATGCACACGGCACCAGATCCGACGCATCGGCCATGGACGACGCGCGTGGTCGAAGATGACGCATGATGCCGAACGGCGTCCTGAGGATCAGGTTTCCGAGTTCATCGATGCGCTCCACGACGGCGCCTTCACACCGGATGCGCAGCGCCTTGAGGGATCGCCCGTCGCGCGCTTCGAAATCGTAATGGAAGCCGTCGGGCTCCTTCCGCACGACCGCATCGACGCCGTGCATGGCACCGGCGAGGATCACGCGCTCGAAACCGGGGACGTCGCGAAACCACTGTGCCGGATCGTCACCCAGATAGAAGTGATGCAGGGTGGGAAGCTCGCGATCGCCTCGCACGCTTTCCGAGGGTTGGTCTGCGAACCTGAATCGGACGGATTCGGAGGGTGCGTCGCGATCGATGCGATGAATCAGGAACCCGTCGTCCCAAATCGCGAGCACGAGACTCCCGTCACGCGCGCAGAACCGCATCTCCGATTCCCACTGCCCACGATTCGCGACGAAACCAGCGAGCGGTTCGACGACCGATTGTTTAGTCGCGAGCGGGGTAAGTACGAGAGCGATCGCGCAAAACGTGAGGAAGTTCACGAAGATACCTCAGTTGATCCTAATCATCGATGCAACGCTGGGCACGCCGAGCGACGAGAGTGCAAATAACATGTAGTCTCCGGCAGGAGTGGCGAACAACGTTGGTGGCAAGGTGACGATCACCGTGTACTTGTCGGGCGTCGCTGGGTCGGGAAACACAGCGGTATTCAGCACGACGTAACGTTGTGACGAATCGAACGCATGCGTAATGGAGCCGGTCCTGACGAGAGCCACCCGGTCGAGGGTCGAGCCGGGGCGGAGCTGGACCGAGAAACTCGGATTAGGTGGAAGAGGTACCTGACTGATAGGCCAAGTCGTCGCCGTCAGCCCCGAGATCACTGGACGCGGCCCATTGAACAAATAGGGTGGGCTGTAGATCTCGATGGAGTGATGCCAGGGCTCCGGAGCCGGCGGCTGTAGATCCCCATTCGCACCGCCTGCGGAGAACACACGACCATCGGGAAGTAGTCCGGCGACCGAATGATACCGCCGCTCGTGGGTCTGGGGCGCCATCGCCAGCCACGCGTCGCCAGTGCCGGGAAGTGGAAAGTTGCTTGACACGAAGCGCTCGGGATTGAGCCGCGCGACGCCCTCAACTCCGGACATGGGGTCGACATCGGAGCCACCGACCACGAGAAGCGACCCGTCGGCAAGGATGACGAGATTCTGGTTGATTCTGCCCTGGATCAGATCCGGAAAGGTGGGGTCCCAGACCGCGGCAGTTCCGACGTCGGACCACATATCGACATCCGTCTGAGCAGCATACGTCGTGGTCCGCTCCTGGCCCGCTGCGACGAATCCGTAGTCCCGGGGAAACGTAAGGTCGGTGGATGGACCGAGTACGACGACGTGACCCGTGGAGCCCTCGGCGTGTTGGATGTTCAGACCCCCCGCCTGCAGGATCCATCGATCGGCTGGGAGTGTCGTGCAACTCGTCGTGAAACTCAAATGCCAGTCCTGTTGCGAAGTCTCCAGGTCCATATACCGGAGTTGCCGAGCCCGCGCGAGCAGGTGACGCCGCGGGTAGTCGTGGATCTCCACAACGTTGTCGGGAACGCCGCACGGGATGCCTGCGGTGCTCGACAGTCGCGCGTTCCGCAGACTAGGCTCAGAAACCGTTGCTGAGGATGCCCAGGCACCTGTCGTTGCCGAGAACCGGTCTTGCATCCTTTGCGTTGTCAACTCGGGAAGCGCGTAGACAGGATTCTCCGTGTGTCCGATCGTCACGACGACTCCGGAAGGAGTCAGGAACCCGTTCGGATACCAGCGCTCTCGATGCATGGTTCCGGCGGATGACCATGATTGCGTCGCAAGGTCGAACCGAAACGCCGCCGCGTGTCCGAAGATGTGTGACGTCGAAGTCATGTCCGTACCGCCGAACGACAGTACGTCGCCATCCGGCAGGAATTGATGTCCGCCGCAGAACAGATCCTCGCTGCCGTTCACGTTGTTCGGCACATCGAACTTCGTCACGCGCTGCGGATCACCGGGTTTCCAAAGGAACGTGTGCGTAGGTCCGGGTTGCCCACCGTGCGCGTTCGGATCGAAGTTCGCCGGATACACGTGGCACCACATGAGGACGGCGCCCTCGGGATCCGGCAGCACGACGGCGTGCGTGATTTCGCTGAGGGGAACGCTTCGGTGCTCGTTCGTGATCTCGACGAGGTCGTACGGTCCGGCCCACTGTCCGTGGATCGGCGCGTAATAGGACAGGATTGCCCGGAGGTGTTTGAGCACTCGACGCCCGGGAGGTCGCAATCAGCGCGATCGTGCAGACAACGGCGACGACGTGAGACGCACTACGAAACGGAACACATGATTGGCACGACATCGGATCTCCCCTTCGGTGGATTCGCGCCGAGTCCCAACCCGGCGAAGCGATTGGAACGTTCACACACCGAAGCGGCCCGGTCAACAGGAGTTTCCGGCGTGCCGGTCGTGATCGCAGGGTCGCCGGTCGGACATCGAGACCAGTCGCTCTCGTTCGAGTGAACGCCAGCACTCGATGCGGACCGACGCGGTTTCGACAGCACGACCGCCTCGCACCAAGGCAGTCACTTCCTCGTCACCCCCTCTTCCGCTCTTCCAGCTCTTCCACCGTCTTCGGCCAATCCCCTCGCAGTAGACGCGACAGCGCGCGATCCGCGAGCAACTTGCCGCCGGTCTGACACCGCGGACAGTAGTTCGATTCGTTTTCCGCGTACACGATGCGCTGCACCTTCGTGCCGCAATCGGGGCACGGCTTGCCGAACTTCCCGTGGACCGCCATCTGCGGACGGAACGCCGTGACGTCCTCGGGAAAGCCGTCGCCGACCTCGGCGCGTGTCCGCTCGATCCACTCCGTCAACGTCGTCCGGGTCGCTTGGAACAAGCGCTCGACGGCGTCGTCGTCGAGCTTCCGCGTATGCGTGACCGGCGACAGCCGCGCGCGATGCAGGATCTCGTCGGAGTACGCATTGCCGATGCCGGAGAACAGCGTCGGGTCGGTCAGGGCGCGCTTCAGCGTGTGGTTCTCGAGGCGCAAGCGCTCTGCGAACTCGGATGACGTGCAGACGAGCGGTTCGAGGCCGCCGCGGTCGTGCTGCGCGAGCGCGTCCTTGCCCGCGATCACGTGCAGCGACGCGCGCTTCTTCTTCGACGCCTCCGTGAACAGGAGCGTGCCGGATTCGAAGTCGAACGCCGCGAGACCGATCGTGGCCGGGATCGCGGCGCCCGGTGCGCGCCAGCGCAGACGTCCGGAGATCATCAGATGGACGACGAGGAACAAGTCACCCTCGAACGCGATCACGATGCGCTTGCCGAGTCGTTCGATGCCGCGCACGGTCCGACCGTCGCACGCGGACAGCGGCGGCGTGACGCTGCGCAGCACGAAGGGCGACTTGACGCGCGTGCGCAGCAGCCGCCGACCGACGACGTGCCGCGCGAGGCTTTCGACGTAGATCGCGACGTCGGGCAATTCGGGCATCGCTGCTAAGGTACGCCAGTCGCGCAGCCCCGCACCGCTGGAGTCCGCAACGATGGAAAGTCAGCTCGATCGCGTCCTCGAACCCGAGTGGATGGACACGTTCGAAGAGGCGGACGCCTACGACCGCATGGACCATTCGGCGGTCAATCGAGCGTTCGTCGAGAGCTTGCTCGCGCTGCGGACCGATCAGGGCACCGTGCTCGACGTCGGCACCGGACCCGCGCACATCCCGATCGAGTTGGCGACGCGCACCCGAGCGACGAAGGTCGTCGCGATCGACGCCGCACGGCACATGCTCGCGTACGGTCGCCGGCACCTCGAGCGCACCGGACTGGCGGATCGCGTGCGCCTCGCGTGCTGCGACGGCAAGCGGCTGCCGTTCCCCGACGCGTCGTTCGACGCGGTGATGACGAACTCGATCGTGCATCACATCCCTGATCCGGTGCCGTGCTTCCGCGAGATGCGCCGCGTGCTCAAGCCCGACGGCGCGCTGCTGATCCGCGATCTGCATCGACCGACCGATCGCGCCGAGCTCGACCATCTGGTCGCGACGCACGCGCACGACGCGGATCCGACGCAGCGGCAGTTGTTCGCCGACTCCCTGCACGCGGCGTTCACCGTGAGCGAGGTCGAGCGCATGCTGCAAGCCGCTGGATTCGCCGATGTCACCGTGACCAAGACCAGCGATCGGCACTGGACCGCGCAGCGGGCCGCAAGCGTCTGAACCGGGCGGGGGACTCGATGCGATCGCAGCCTCTGGGAGGCCGTGAACCTGGTGAATGGGGCCCGCGCGGCGTCGGCACGGCTGCGAACGACGATCGCTTCGTGTCTGGACGATCCGGTCGCTCCGCGACCGGGGGTCCTCACCGACTCTTTCCATTGAGTCGCCTCGGCCATCCTCCTCGCGCTCGCCGTTCTCGCTCGTTCCGCCGCACACGGGGGATTTCTTCACGGCCTCTGATCCTCTTCGTCGCGTTCATGGTCCTCGCCGTGGCCGTGTTCGTGTTCATGCGCGAACCGCCCGCGGAGCCGAGCGTGTCGCCGACCCGCGATCCGCCTGCGGCAAGCACGCCGCACGTCGAACCCGCGGCCGCCCTCGAGGAGACGCGGACGGCGACGTCTCCTGCCGGTGAGGCGCGCGTCGACCTTCGTGTGATCGAAGACAGCGGCGAACGCGTCGTCGGGTGCGACGTCGAACTTCGCGCGGGGGACGGCGCTGGCCAGGCCGAGTCCGCGGTGTTGGCGCGCGGCACGAGTGGCGGTGGTGGTGCGCTCCGATTCGACGGACTCGCTCTCGGCGCGTACGTCTTGCGCGTCGTCGATGCGGACTACGTCGGCGACGACGTGCCGGTCACGTTGACCGAGGCCATGGGATTCGGCCAAGCCGTCGTCATGGTGCGGCGCAAGCCGTGAGTCACACGGAGCCGCGGTCCGCGATCGCCGCGTATTCCCAGTCGAGCAGCGGTGTCCGCGCGGCATCGCGTTCGGGCAAGTAGCGCGCGAGCAGTCGACGCTCGTCCCAGTGCTCGCGCAGCGCGAAGCCGCGCTCGCGCAGGTACTCGCCGAGGCGTTCGGGGTGGATGCCCGATCGCAGCGGTTCGCCGTAGAGTTTCAGCAGGAAACGCGTGCGCGCGGCCGCGTGGCCGATGACGGGGCGGCCGAGCTCGTCGGCCGACAGGAACGTGAACACGATGCGCGAGTGCGCGGGCGCCGTGTTCGCGATGCCGTCGAGCAAGCGCTTCACGTCGTCGTGGTCGAGGTACATCAGCAAGCCTTCGGCGACGAACACCGTGGGCTTCGCCGCCTCGAACGCCTGGATGCGTGCGAGCACGTCGGGCAATGCGCTGCGCGAGATCGACGCCCTCGAGGTGGAAGTTCGCGGGCCGCGGCGGCAACGCATCGAGGCCGCGGCGCTTCGCGGCCTGGGAATCCGGATGGTCGAGTTCGAACACGTGACGCGACGGCTCGTCCTCGGCGATACGCAGCGCCAGCGTGTCGAGCCCGCCGCCGATCACGACCAACTGCTCGGCGCCGTCCGCGAGTGCGGCGCGCACGCTGTCGTCGATGAACCGCTTGCGCAGCGCGAGGTGCAGAAAACCCCCGCGCACCCAAATGCGCTCATGCACCCGACCCAATGCCCGGTACCAGGTTTGGCTGAGCAGCTTTAGCTCGATCGCCTGTGTCCGCGATTGCGCGCCGAGGATCTTCTCGGCGTAGTCGCCCGCGCGCGGCGGGCACAGTGGGCCGAGCGTCGGGTCGGCCGCCGCGAACACGAGCCCGCGCGCCACCCCGAGGGCGGTCTTGCTGGGCTGACCTTCGCGCATGGGGCGAACTCCGACGAGTTGGGAACCGGCGGGCATGATGCCGGTCGGGGTGTCTTGCCGCCATCGATCGACTTCGGAGTCCTCCATGCTGCTTCGCACCGCCGTCCTTCTGTTGGGTTCCGCAGGTCTCGCTTCGCTCGGGTCGATGGCCTGCGCTCGGCGCGAGATGCCGCCGCCCGGCTACGACGGCGCGGTGCCGTCGGGAGCAGGGCAGCGCGCGCTCAACGCAGTCGATGGCCGCACGGTCGCGTTCGCACAAGGAGCTGCTCCGTGGACCGTCGCGGGGTTCGCGGTGGTTCCGAACCCCGTCACCGGCAAAGGGCCCAGTGGTCCGGCTGACGCAAGGCAAGCTCGAGCGCTACGTTCCGATGCCCACCGACGCGGAAGTGGATGACTTCGTCGCGCGCGTCCATGGGCGGACGGAAGCCCCGGCCTCGAATCTGGATGCCGCCTACCGGGCTGCCCTGTCGCCGTAGGTCTGTTCCAGTGGTGCGACGTTTTGTCGGAACTTCGGCCGACGCCTCGAACTTCCGCGCGCCTTGAGTCGTCGAAGCGCCAGAACTGGAACTTCCCGCAAGCCCCATGCGGCATCGAAGTCGATTCGTTCGAAAGACTTACGAGCATTCCCTAGTCGTCGAGTGGCGACCTGAGCTGCGATTCTGGTCGCTCCGAGTAGGTCTTGCGTCGATCTTCGAGCCTGGACGCGGTGACGCCGCGATCTCCCGGGCCAGTGCGCCTTCGCGGGGTCGGCAACGCCTCGAGGAGACGACTTCGAATGTTCGATCGCCTGCGGAATCCGATGGTCGCGACCATCGGTGTCGGTGTGGTCCTCGCCCTGAGCTCGACGACGGCACGAGGGCAATCCCAAAGCGCGCCGACCGGAGGCACTCCGGGCACGTACCCGTTCTGGACCGCGGAGAGCAATCAGACCTCCGCGATCATGGAAGGCATCCTCGGACCGGGCGATCTGAACGGCGACGGCTTTGCCGACATCGTGTGCACGGCGCCGTTGTTCAAGGCGAGCTACGCGGCCGAGGGCATTGCGTTCGCGTACTTCGGCAGCCCCACGGGCCCGAACCAGTCGCCGTCCTGGTTGACGTTCGGAACGACGTCGGGACAGAAGATCGGTCGGTCGATGGCCAGTGCCGGCGACGTCAACGGCGACGGCCGGATCGACCTGCTGGTCGGCGGAACCGGCCGCGTCCTCGTGTTCCACGGGACGGCGACGGGTCTGGCGTCCACGCCAGCGACGGTCCTGTTCGGATCCGCGGTCGGCGACTACGGCCGCAGCGTGCTCGGCATCGGCGACGTGAACTCCGACGGTTACGACGACATCGCGATCGGCGAACCCTTCCATACCGGCGGGTTGCTCGAGATGGGACGCGTGTCGGTCCACTTCGGATCCGCGACCGGCGTGGTTCCGACTCCCGCGTGGCAGGCGGTCGGCCCGTCGGCATACGACGAGTTCGGCGTGGCGCTGGCCTCGGGTGACGTCAACGGCGATGGAGTCCGCGACCTCGTCGTCGGCGCACGCACGCTGAACGGCATCGAGAGCGAAGAGGGTGGAGTCCGCGTGTATCTCGGCAACGGCACGGGTCTCGAACTCGCGCCCGCGTGGGCGGTCACCAGCGGTCAGAAGAGCGCGCGTCTCGGCGGCTCGATCGCGGTCGGCGACCTGAACTCCGACGGCATCGACGATGTCATCGCCGGCGCGCTCGAATGGGATGGTCAACAAGTCGACGAAGGTCGGGTCTCGGCGTACTTCGGCTCGGCCGCCGGACTCTCGCAAAGCCCGTCCTGGACGCGCGACGGCATCCAAGCGGGGTCGCGCTTCGGCGTCGTTGCGGCAGGGGACGTGACCGGTGATGGTTTCTCCGACGTCCTGGTCGGTTCGCGGCTCCACGACGGCTCCTTGTCGAACGAAGGGCGCGCGCAATTGTTCGTGGGTGGCCCGGCCGGACCGAGCAAAGGTCGCCCGCTGGAGCGTCGAAGGCAATCAGCCGTCGGCGAGCTTCGGTAGTCAGGTCGCGATCCTCGGCGACATCGACGGCGACGGTGCGGTCGAAGTCGGCGTCGGCGCGGCTCAGTACGACTACGGTCAGAGCGACGAAGGCCGCGTGTTCGTGTTCCGCGGCAATCAGTCGCCGCTGACGGACATCGCGGCGAAGTCGAACTCGTACGGCCCCAGTGAAGTCGGGCAGAACGGTCCGGTCGTGCTCGTCACGGCGGGCTTGCCGCGCCTCGGTTGGCCGGCAACGCTGCGCGTGAACGGTGGCCCGTTCTTCGTGCCGCCGCTGCTGTTTTTCGGCGCGAAGTCGACCGCCGTCCCGTTCGACGGCGGGACCTTTCTCGTGCAGTCGAGCGCGTTCATCCTGATGCCGTTCGTCGACGTGTACGGCAAGACCGAGGTCACTGTCGAAGTGCCGCCGATCGCGCTGTTCGCCGGCGGCCACGTGTTCTTCCAGGTGATGTTCCCGGGCTCGACGTCGGGCGCCGGCTCGTTGCTGTCGAACGGCGTGGAGTGGACGATCGGCGGGTGATTCGAATCAGCGCTGCGACGTGATCAGTGCTGCGCGCATCGTGATCGTCGCGTCGATCGGCTCGACCTTGTCCTTCACCGGCGCGTCCGCCTTCAGATCGAGCGTCGCCTGCGCGGTCGACGAGCGCGGCAGGGGCAAGCTCGGATCGAGCTCGTAGTCGCCGCTGCCCTTGCCGCGCAGTTCGCGCAGCGTGAGCTTCGCGTCGTCGGGCATGCCGGGCAGCTTCACCGCCGCAGCGAGCGCCGTACTGAACTCGCCGTGGACGGACCACGTCGACTCGGTGCGCGCCGTCAGCGTCCACGTCGCGAGCTCGCGCAGTTCGATCCCCGAGAAGTCGAACCCCCGCGTGGTGGTCCAGCGCGCGCCGACGCCGATCGGTTCACGCGGCATCGGCACGACGTTCTGCTCCAGCGATTGGCGCATCTGGTTCTGCACGTTGCGCAGGATCGACGAGACCTTGTCGGGGAGGTTCGACGTCGTCTGTCGCGTCATGCCGCCGTCCGCGGTCGTGAGGAAGCCGCCGAGGCCCGTCACGGAACCCGTCTTCAACTCCCTGCCGAGCATGGCGCGTCGAGGGATCGCCGAGCGAGGAGTCGTCGAGCGTCGCCGAGGACACCGCGAAGCGAATGCGGGACGCGTCGCGTGTGCGTTCGACGAGTTCGACGGCGAGCCCGAGATGCAGCGCCGGGATCGCGGTCTCGGGCACCGTCTTCCCATCCGCGAACAGCGCCATCGAGGACGACTGCGTCAGCACGACGTCCTGACGGACTCCGGCGGCCGCGATCCAACCGAATGCGACGCGCGGCCCGCTGCCCGCATCGGGGACCGTGATCGCACCGGTGGATTCGACGGGCGCCGGAGATTCGGAACAAGCCGCGAGACTTGCGCAGATTCCGATGGCGAGCGCGAACGAGATGGGGCGCATGGGAACACTCGGGTGGCGAAGACGCGGGATTCTAGGCGCGGAGGCCGATGGCGTCGTCGCGATGATCGTCGGCCCGGATCGCCGTCGCCACGAACGCAGAATGCTGGATCGGCGAAGAACTCCGAATCCGCGCGCGCACCGCCCTCTTGCATCCCCTCGTGGCCTTCGCTTGTCTCGCCGCATGAACTCGCGCCTGTTCCAGCACGTCGCCGCCGTCGACCTCGGGTCGAACAGTTTCCACATGCTCGTCGCGAAGATCGTCGGCGGCCGCATCCACGTCGTCGACAAGCTGCGGGAACTCGTCGTGCTCGCCGACGGACTCGACGAGAACCGCAAACTCGACGCAGCCACGCAGGCGCGCGCGCTCGCGTGCCTCGAGCGCTTCGGTCAACGATTGCGCGACCTCAAGCACGGCGCCGTGCGCGCGGTCGGCACCAACACCATGCGGCAAGTCCGCGACGGCGGCCGCTTCGTCGCGAAGGCGCAGAAAGCGCTCGGCCATCCGATCGAAGTGATCCCGGGCAAGGAAGAAGCGCGTCTCGCGTACCTCGGCGTCGCGCACGATCTGTCCGACGACGCGGGCCGGCGACTCGTCGTCGACATCGGTGGCGGCTCGACCGAGTGCATCCTCGGAGAGCGCTTCGAACCGCAGGAAACGCACAGTCTGTTCATGGGCTGCGTGACCTACACGCGTCGGTTCTTCGCCGCGGGCAACGTCACGGACAAGGCGCTGGACAAGGCCTTCGTCGCGGCGCTGCTCGAGATGCGTTCGATCAAGCGCCGGTTCTTGAACCTCGGCTGGGACACGTGCGTCGGTTCGTCGGGCACGATCCTGACCATCGCGCAGATCCTGAAGACGAACGGCTGGTCCGAACGTGGCATCACGCCGAAGGGGTTGAAGCGGCTGCGCCGCGCGCTCGTCGACGGGCGTTCGATGAAGCGCATCGAGCTCGAAGGTCTTCCCGATGAGCGCAGAGCCACGCTGCCCGGCGGTGTCGCGATCCTGTCGGCGATCTTCGAGAGCCTCGCGATCGAGCGCATGGATCCGTCGGGTGGTTCGCTACGCGAGGGCGTGATCTACGACCTGCTCGGCCGCATCCACCACGAGGACGTCCGCGATCGCACGATCAAGTCGTTCGCGGAGCGCTACCACGTCGACCTCGAACAAGCGGCGCGCGTCGAGCGCACGGCGCAGCAGTTGTTCCAGGGCGTGGCGGAGGCGTGGGAACTCGACGTCGACGATGGCTCACGGCTGCTGGCGTGGGCGGCCCGCTTGTGCGAGGTCGGCCTGTCGATCGCGTACTCGGGGTACCACAAGCACGGCGCGTACTTGGTCGCGAACTCCGACATGCCCGGGTTCTCGCGCGAGGATCAGAACCTGCTCGCGACGATCATTCGCGCGCATCGCGGCAAGTTGCGCGACGAGGCCTTCGCCGAACTGTTGGCGTCACGCACGCGGCTGGCGCGGCGGCTTGCGATCCTGCTTCGCCTCGCCGTCCGGCTGCATCGCAGCCGGACCGCGCGAGCGCTTCCGACGCTTGGCGTTCGCGTGTCGCGCCGCGGCCTCCGACTCGCCATCCCGCGCGATTGGTTGCGGGAGCACCCGCTGACCCGAGCCGACCTCGACGCCGAGTCCGTGGTGCTCGCGCGCGAAGGATTCGACCTCGAGATCGCGGAGATGCGCGATCTGACGTAGCAGCTTCGTCTGCACCGAGACCGGCTTCGAACGGCCCGGCTCCGTGCGCTGCCAGTGTCCGTCGGCGCCGAGCGTCCACGCGAACGTGTTGTCGGCGAGTCCGAGGCGCAGTGTCTCCTCGAGCACGCGCGCCTTCGCCTTCGGGTCCTCGATCGGGAAGCATGCTTCGACGCGCCGGCTGAGGTTGCGCTGCATCCAATCGGCGCTCGCGCAAACCACGCGTTCCTCGCCCGCGGCGTGGAAGAAGAACACCCTCGCGTGTTCGAGGAAGCGGCCCATCACCGAGCGCACGTGGATGCGATCGGACACGCCGGCGATGCCGGGCTTCAATCCGCAGATCCCGCGCACGATGAGATCGATGCGCACACCGGCTTGCGAGGCTCGATACAGCGCCTGGATCACGTGGGGTTCGGTCAACGCGTTCATCTTCGCGATGATGCGCGCAGGGCGACCCGCGCGCGCTTCGTCGGCTTCGAAGTCGATCCACTGGATCAGTCGCGCCGCGAGATCGAACGGCGACTGGATCACGCGCTTCAGTCGCCGCACTTTGCCGAGCCCGGTGAGCTGGTTGAACAGGCCATGCACGTCTTCGGCGATCGCGTGGTTCGCCGTCATCAAGCCGATGTCGGTGTACGCCTGCGCCGTGCGCGAGTGGTAGTTGCCGGTCGAGAGATGCACGTAGCGGCGCAGCTTGCGCCCCTCGCGGCGCACGATGAGCAGCATCTTCGCGTGCGTCTTGTAACCGACGATGCCGTACGCGACCTTCGCGCCGGCATCCTGCAAGCGCGTGGCGAGATCGATGTTCGCCTCTTCGTCGAAGCGCGCGCGCAACTCGACCAGCACCGTGACGTCCTTGCCGGCGCGGCACGCTTCGATCAGCGCGTCGACGATCGGCGAGCGCGCGCCGACGCGGTACAGCGTCTGCTTGATCGCGAGCACGTTCGGATCGGCGGCCGCGCCGCGCACCAAGTCGATGACGGGCGCGAACGAGTCGTACGGGTGATGCAACACGATGTCGCCTTGCCGGATCGCGTCGAACATCGTCGGCGCGTGCTCGAGCCGCGCGGGCAGACGCGGCGTGAACGGCGGGTACTTCAACTGCGGCTGGTCGACGAGCTCGTAGATCAGCGACAGGCGGTTCAGGTTGACCGGGCCCGGGCAGCGGTAGAGGTCGTCGTCGCCGAGCCCGAAGTTGTCGAGCAGGAACTGCGCGATGCGATGCGGACAACTCTGCGCGACCTCGAGCCGCACGGCGGTGCCGAAGCGTCGCTGCGTAAGTTCGCCCTTCAACGCGCGCATGAGGTCGTCGACGTCTTCCTCGTCGACCCAAAGATCGGAGTCGCGCGTGACGCGGAACTGCCAGCAGCCCGTGATCTCCATGCCGGGGAACAACTCGTCGATGTGGGCATGCAGGATCGAACTGAGCAGCACGAGTCCGCGGATGCCCGGCGCACACGTGTCGCTCGGCAGGCGGATCACGCGCGGCAGCGAGCGAGGCACTTGCACGATCGCGGTACCGCTCTCGCGGCCGAACGCGTCGTAGCCTTCGACCGTGATCGCGAAGTTCAGCGACTTGTTCTGGATGCGCGGGAACGGGTGCGCAGGATCGAGGCCGACGGGTGTCAGCACGGGCAGCACTTCCGAGACGAAGTAGCGCTTCACCCACGCGCGCTGCGCGTCGTTCCACTGGTCGCGTCGGATCAACTCGATGCCGTGTCGGCCGAGCGCCGGCAGCAGCACGTCGTTCAGGACTTGGTACTGCTCGGCCATGAGTTCGTGCGCGCGCTGACCGATCTCGCGCAGCGTGCGTTGCGCCGACATGCCATCGGGTTCCGAGCGCGCGAGCTGGTGTTCGACCAGTTGCTTCAGGCCCGACACGCGGATCTCGAAGAACTCGTCGAGATTCGAGCAACTGATCGTGAGGAAGCGCATGCGCTCGAGCAGCGGGATGCGCTCGTCCTGCGCGAGCGCGAGCACGCGACGATTGAAGTCGAGGACGCTCAATTCCCGGTTGTGGTACAGCCCGGGATCGCGCAGGTCGACCGGAGCGACCGCGGACGGGTGCGTCGTCGTCTTGTCGATCTCGTTCGTGTCCACGGGTCGCGCGTCCTTGGGTCCACTCGGTCGGGTCATTCTCGTCGGCCTCTCCCCCGGCCGCACCGGATCGGTTCGTGGTCCTTGGATCAAGATTCGGCAAAGGAATAGGCGCAACGCGAGGCCGGGGTCCGGCCCGATCTGCGGGCGCACCGTGGCCGTGGATCACAAGAGTCTTCTGAATCGTGGTTTATGGTCGTGTTGATCTGGTTTGGGTCGGTCCGCGAACGCGAGCGCCGACGCCGAGGTGGTCCGATCGCGGCGGCGAAAACCCGACACGGGACGCAGCGACGACGCGTCGAGCGGCTGCTAATCTTCCGCGCGTGATTCGCCCCGAACCGATTCGATGGATGCTCCATCCCCGCGCAGCGCGCGTCATCGCGTGGCTCACGGTGTTCGTGTTCGGGCTCGTCGTTCCCGCGCACCTTGGGGGAAGCGACCATCACCATCATCATCACGGCCATCACGGTCACGAGCACGCTCATGAGCAGGCTCTCGACCACGCTCACGATCACGATCACCCGCACGACGCGATCGTGCTCGGCGGCGCGATCGACAGCGCGTGCGACCCGCTCGCGCACCGAACTGACGACCCGCATCATCGCGGCCACGACCACCAACTGCTGATCCCGAGCAAGAGCGGGTCGAGCGGCGCGAAAGTCGTCGCGAGCGCGGCGGCCGTCGCTGCCGAACTCGAGTCCGCCGCGACGCACTGCGCTTGGTTGCGCCCGAATCCGCAACGCGACCCTGGTCGCATCGATTGCACTCCGGCGCTGCCTCGCGGCCCGCCGGCAGCGACGTCCTTCGTCGTCTGACGCCGCCCGAGCTCCGCTCGGTTTCTGCTCCATGCATTCGTGAATCGAACGACGGCACGCGCGCCGCGCGTGCGGGGCTTCCGCTCATGATCTCCTTCGAACCCTCCACGCGGGGGCCGCTCGTCGCGGCCTGCCTGCTCGGTGCATTCCTGCTGACGTCGTGCTCGCACGAGCATCCACCGGGCGAAGCGCACGCGCACGATTCGGATCACGCCGACGACCACGGCCACGATCACGGCGACGGCCCGGCGCCCTGGCAGGTCACGCGATGGTCGGCCGCGTCGCTGTTGTTCGTCGAGTTCGAACCCCTGGTTCGCGGCCAGCCCGCGCGCTTCCTCGTGCACTTGACCGATCGCACGAACGGCAGCGCCGTGAGTGATGCGACGGTGCGCGTCGCGATCGGAACGTCGGACGCGTTGGTCGCGAACGCGGCGCTGCGGCCCGGCATCTACCCGGTCGAAGGTACGCCGACGATCGCGGGCCAAAGCGCGATCACATTCACGGTCGAGCGCAGTACGGGCGTCGAGCGCTTCGAGGCCGGCACGTTCACGGTGGCGCCCGACGCCACGAGTGCGGTGGGCCCGACCGAGGCCGACGATTCGACGAGCGTCGCGTTCCTGCTCGAGCAGCAGTGGCCGATCGGCTTGCGGACGACGCAGGTCGAGCGCCGCAGACTCGAAGCGAAGCTGCCGGTCGCGGGGCGCGTGCGCGCCAAACACGGCTCCGAGGCCTTCGTGACGCCTCCGGTGGCCGGATCGCTCGTGGCGGTGCCCGGCAAACCGCTGAAGCATCTCGGAGACACGGTCGAACGAGGTGAAGTGCTCGCGTACATCCGGCCCCCGGCGCCGCTCGCCGCACGCGCGCAACTCGCGGCCGATCGCGCCGCGCTGCGACAGACCGGAGTCGAGCTCGACGTGCGTGCCGCCGAATGGCGCCTGCGACGCGTCGAAGCCCGTGCGAAGCGTGATCAAGTCGCCGTGACGCTCGGACTGGCCGAGAAGGCGCTCGCTCGCGTCGCGACGTTGAAGCCACAGGGCCTCGCGACCGACGCGGAGCACGAGGCCGCGGTCGGCTCGGTGGCGGCTGCGCACGCCGAGGCCGCGCATCTCGACGCGGTGATCAGCGGACTCGACGACGCTCTCGGGCAACTCGAAGCGACGCGGGCCGAACTCGACACGGCGCGACACGAGCGCGACGCCGACGACTTGGTCCCGCTGATCTCGCCGATCACGGGCGAAGTCGTCGATGCCGAGTGCATCGAAGGCGAACAGTTCGAACCGGGCCGCACGGTGTTCCAGGTCCTCGATTCGTCGGCGGTCTGGATCGAAGCCCGAGTGCCGGAGTTCGACCTGACGTCCCTCGCGGTCGCGCCGTCGGCGCGCGTCGTGTTGCCCGGACCGAAGCGCGCGGAGTTCGACGTGCGAGCGGTCGGCGGCTTCGCCGTGCAAGTCGGCGCGATCGTCGACCCGCAGACGCACACCGCGCCGATCGTGTTCGAACTGAAGAACCCCGAGGGGACCCTGAAGGTCGGCATGGCCGTCGACGTGTTGCTCGGCACCGATGAAGTCGAGCACGCCATCGCGGTGCCGCGCGGAGCGCTCGTGAAAGAAGGGGAGCGAGCGATCGTCTACGTGCAAGTCGGAGGCGAACGGTTCGAGAAACGCGTGATCGAAACCGGGATCACCGACGGGGTCGACGTCGAGGTCCGCTCCGGGCTCGCGCAAGGCGAGCACGTCGTCACGCACGGAGCGCGCGCGGTCCACGCCGCGTCGTTCCAACCCGACGCGATGGGGCACGGCCATGTCCACTGAGCGCGAAGGAACCGCCGAACGCGAGTCGTTCGACGCGCCACCGTCGCGCGGAGGCTTGGTCGCGAGCCTCGTGCGCATCGCATTGGCGCGACGATTCGCGGTGCTCGTGATCTCCGTCGTCGTGTTGATCGCGGGCGGATTCGTCGCGCGCACGCTACCCATCGACGTGTTCCCGGACCTCACCGCGCCGACCGTGACCGTGCTGACCGAAGGTCACGGCATGGTGCCCGAGGAGATGGAGCGACTCGTCACCGTGCCGATCGAAGCCGCGGTGAACGGCGCGCCTGGCATGCGCCGCGTGCGCTCCGCGACCGCGATTGGCATCTCGGTGGTGTGGGTCGAGTTCGAGTGGGGCATCGATCCCGCGCGCGCGCGCCAGATCGTGGCCGAACGCCTCGGTCCGTTGACGGGTCGGTTGCCCGACGACGTCCGTCCGCCCGTCATCGCGCCGGCGTCGTCGATCATGGGTGAGATCGTGTTCGTCGCGCTGACGTCGGATCAGCACGATCCGATCGCATTGCGCTCGTACGCCGTCAACGAACTGCGCCGGAGACTGCACGCGGTGCGCGGCGTCAGTCAGGTCACGCCGATCGGCGGCGACGCCAAGCAGATCCAAGTGCTGCTCGATCCGGCGCGACTGGCCGCGCACGGGCTCGGCGTCGATCAAGTCGCCGACGCGATCGCGAGCGCCAACGCGAACGTCTCGGCCGGCATCGTCGTCGACGGTGGCCAAGAAGTGCTGCTGCGCGGCGTCGGACGCTTGCGCGATCCGACCGACGTCGCGGCGACGGTCGTGCGCTCGAACGACGATACGCCCGTACTCGTGCGCGACGTCGGCGAGGTCACGCTCGGCGCCGGACAGAAGCGCGGCGAGGCGATGGCGTCCTGGCGCGAGGCCGACGGATCACCGCGGAGTGCGCGTGCCGTGATCCTCGCGATCCAGAAGCAACCGGGCGCGAACACGCTCGAGCTGACCAAGCGCTTGGACGAGACGTTCTCGGCCGTGCGCTCCGAGCTGCAGCCCGGCATGCGCTTGCATGACCGCCTGTTCCGACAAGCGACGTTCATCGACGCCGCGATCGACAACACCGTCGCGGCGTTGATCGAAGGCGCGGTGATGGTGCTGCTCGTCGTCGTCGTGTTCCTGCTGTCGGGGCGCGCGAGCCTGGTCACGCTGCTCGCGATCCCGTTGTCGCTCGCGACGACGATCCTCGTGCTCGCTTGGTCGGACGTCGGCGTGAACACGATGACGCTCGGCGGCATGGCGATCGCGATCGGCGCGCTCGTCGACGACGCGATCATCGACGTCGAGAACGTCGCGCGCAGGTTGCGCGAGAACGCGCTGCGACCGCTCGAACTCCGGCAGTCGACGTTGCGCGTCGTGTTCGACGCCAGCATCGAAGTCCGGTCGTCGATCGTCGTCGCGACCGCGATCATCCTGCTCGTGTTCGCCCCGCTGTTCTTCTTGTCGGGCATCGAAGGCCGGTTGCTGCGACCGCTCGGCATCGCGTTCTGCGTGGCGCTGGCCGCGTCGCTGTTGACCGCGATCACGTTGACGCCGGTGCTGTGCTCGTGGCTGTTGCCGAGCTCGCGCGGAGTGCGGCGTGGTCGAGAGCCATGGACCGCGCGCGCGTTGGCGTCGCTGTATCGACGTCCGCTCGAGGCCGCGCTGAATCGGCCGTTCGCGGTGCTCGGTGCCACGCTCGTGCTGTTGATCGGCGCCGGCTTCGCGTGCGCGCGAGTCGGGGTCGAGTTCCTGCCGCCGTTCCAGGAAGGAGCGCTCGTGGTGGGGGCCGTCACCGTGCCGGGCACCGCGCTCGCCGAGAGCGACGCGATGATGCAACGCGTCGAGGCTGTGCTCATGAAGCACCCCGAGGTCGCGACGATCGGGCGTCGCACGGGACGCGCCGAGGAGGACGAACACGTGCTCGGCGCGGAAGCGAGCGAGCTCGAGATCACGCTCGACTTCGCGGAGGCCCGCGCGCGCGGCGCGCCGCAGCGGTCGCCGGCCGAGCTGCTCGCCGCGTTGCGCGAGGAAGTCGCAGCGATCCCCGGTGTGCAGTTCTCGTTCGGGCAGCCGATCGGGCATCGCATCGATCACTTGCTGTCGGGCACGCGCGCGGCGGTCGCGGTGAAGATCTACGGCGACGACCTCGACGTGTTGCGCACGGCGGCGGCTCGCGTCGAGGCCGCGATGCGACCGATCGCCGGCACGGTCGATCTCGCGGCGGAGTCGCAATCGACGGTCGCGCAACTGCGCGTCGAGTACGACCGCCGCGCGCTGGCGCGACACGGCCTCACGGTCGATGCCGCGAATCGAGCGCTCGCCGCGACCGGTCGCGGCGAAGAGGCGACGGCGATCCTCGAAGGCGCAGCCGCGGTCCCCGTGGTGGTGCGCACCGCGTCCGCGACCATGCCGTCCTCGGCGATCGCGGACACCTACGTCGATTCGGCGCGCGGAGCCCGTGTGCCGTTGAAAGCCGTGGCCTCGATCGAGCCGGACCGCGGACCGAACTTCATCAGCCGCGAGAACGTGCGCCGCACGATCTCCGTGACGTGCAACGTCCAAGGCCGCGATCTGGGCAGCGTCGTCGACGAGGTCCGTGCCGCGATCACGAAGGACGGAGTGGTGCCGCGCGGATGCACATGGGAGATCGGCGGGCAGTTCGCGACGGCGATGGAGACGCAGCGACGACTGGCGTGGCTCTCGATCGCGGTCGTGCTCGGCGTCGGCTTCCTGCTGCACCAGACGTTCCGATCGTCGCGCGACGCGGTGTTCGTGCTGCTGAACTTGCCGCTCGCGCTGATCGGCGGCGTGCTCGGCGTGTACGCGGGCGGCGGCGTGCTGTCGGTGGCGTCGTTGATCGGGTTCATCACCGTGTTCGGCGTCGCCGCGCGCAACGGGATCATGCTGGTGTCGCACGTGCGTCACCTGCAAGAGACCGGCGAGGCGCGTACGTTGCGCGATGCGGTCACGCGCGGATCGATCGAGCGTCTGCCGCCGATCGTGATGACGGCGCTGGCCGCGGGGTTGGCGTTGATCCCGCTCGCGCTGCGCGGCGACGAGCCCGGGACGGAGATCCTCGTGCCGATGGCGCGCGTGATCCTGTTCGGACTGCTGTCGTCGACGATCCTGAACATGATCGTCGTGCCGGCGCTGTACCTGCGCTTCGGTCGCGGCATCGCCAGCACCACGGAGGACGTGTGATGAAGCTCACGGCGATGCGATGCGTGGGACTCGGCGCGTGTCTCGCGCTCGCGAGTTGTGTCGGAGATCGGCCGACCGGCAGCGCGGATGCGGCACGCGTGTTGGCGCAGCAGACGCTGGCGATCGAGGCGGCCGACGTCGTGGATCCGACGCGTTGGACGATCGACGCGTGTGTCGCGAGCGCGCTCGCGCATTCGCCGCGCGTGCGTGAAGCGTTGGCGCGCGTCGGGGTCGCGGAGGCGGATTGGTCGCTGACCGTGCTGCCGCGCGAACCGGAGATCGCAGCCTCCGCGTTGTTCCCGGTCGGCGGCGGCGATCCGGAACTCGAGGCGAGTTTGGCCCTCGATCTGATCGACCTGTTGCGCATCCCGGCGCGTCGTGACGTGGCCGATGCGGCGTTGCGCGCGGCGATCTTCGACGTCGCGCGGGAATGCGTGGCGTTGGCACGGGAGGCCCAGGACGCGTTCGTGCGGGCGCTCGCGGCCGACGAGACCGTGATCGCTCGTGGCCACATCGCGCGGCTCGCGCGCGAGTTCGCCGACGCTCTCGCCGCTCAGGTCGAGGCCGGAACCGAGCGAGCTTCGCAAGCCGAGAGTGCGCGGCTCTTGGCCATCGAGGCCGAGCTCGCGCACGATGCGGCACGTGTCGAGGCGCGCGTGGCGCGGCGAGCGCTCGCGCAGCGCGTCGGCATCGAGGGCGATGGACGCGACCTCGTGTTGGAGCCGTTCGAACCGGCCGGACCGATCGAAGCGAGTCCGGAACTCATCGATGCCGCGCTCGAGCGACGGCTCGACATCCGAGCGCAGGAGCAACGCGTGTTGGAAGCGCGCGCGGCGGTCGAACTCGCGGGAGGAGTCCTCCCCGCACTCGAAGTCGGAGCGGGAGTGTTGCGCCCCGAACGGCCGGAGGGTGAGGAGCGCGGACCGACGCGCGTCGGTCCAAGCTTGTCGGTGCCGCTGCCGTGGTTCGGAAGGTCGGCGGCTCGCATCGCGGCGGCGGAGGCGCAACTCGCGCTGCGTGTCGCGCAACTCGAAACGGCGCGAGCGGAGGCGAAGCGCGAACTGCAAGACCAAAGCGACCGCCAGTCCCAAGCGTTCACCGAATGGAGGCGACGGGAGCGCGAACTGGAACCCAAGGCGCGCGAACTCGCGGAACGCGCGCGGGTCGCCGCGCAGGCAGGGCAGCTCGCGTGGACCGAAGCGCACGCGGCGCGCGTGGTCGCTCGAGAGGCGATGCTGGCCCTGGTCGAAAGCCGAAGGAGAGCGAGAACCACGGACATCGCCACCCGAGGCCTGAAGCCGGCACAACCGAAGGTCGAACCAACCACCGCCGATTCCAATCCGTGAGCGGCCGTCGCACCCCCAAGCCCCACCAAGGGCGTATCCCGAACGCAATTGCCGGCGGCAATCGCACGCGCCTTACATCGCAAGTGATCCACGACTTGCGCGATCGCGTCCAAACGCTGAACGCACCCAACCTCCGCCGAACGATGGCGCGGAGCGAGAACCGTCACCCATCCCCGGTTTCAGGCCGCTCCGAAAGCCCGTTCTCGACGTCCCTTCGCGTGAAGTCCCCCGAGCGGCCCAAGGGCGGATGGGATGCCCAAGGGAAGGCCCGCTCGCTTGTAGGGCCTTCCCTTGGGTCGTTCGACCGCGAAGCGGTCGAGCGAGGGGGCGTGGGGGCCTTCGGCCCCCACCTCGCCTCGACGCCCGAGCGGGCGTCGGGCCATGCGGCCCGAGCCCGCTCGGCGATACCGTGGGCGCCATGCGAATCCTGGTCATCGAAGACGAAACCTCCCTGGCGCGATCGATCGCGGCTGCGCTCGAGAGCAATGGGCTCGCCGCCGACGTCGCGCACGACGGCGAGGAAGGTGAGTACCTCGCGACCACGCATACGTACGACGCGGTGATCCTCGATCTGCTCCTGCCGAAGAAGGCCGGGCTCGATGTCCTGGCCGGCCTGCGGTCGAAGCGCCCCGCGCTGCCCGTACTCGTGCTGACGGCGCTGGGAGACGTCGAGCATCGCGTGCGTGGTCTCGATCGCGGCGCCGACGACTACCTAGCCAAGCCGTTCGCGGTGAACGAACTCCTCGCGCGCGTGCGCGCTCTGCTGCGCCGCCGCAACCCCAACGTGGCCGGCGCCGTCGTCACCGTCGGCGACCTCGAAGTCGATCTCGCCGGCCACGTCGTGCGCCGCGGAGGACGCCTCATCGCGCTCAGCCCGCGCGAGTACGCGCTGCTCGTGCTGTTCGTGAATCGCCGCGGCGAAGCGCTGTCGCGCACGGAAATCGGCGAGCACGTCGTCGACCGCGAGTTCGAGTCGACGTCGAACCTCATCGACGTGTCGATCTACGGATTGCGGACGAAGCTCGGCAAGCCCGAGCTCATCCACACGGTCCGCGGCGTCGGTTACCGCTTCGACGCCGAGGGTTCGCGCTGATGGGTTGGCCCCAGCCGCGCACGATCCGCGCTCGCATCACGACTGGCGCCGCGCTGTTGCTGTTCGTGGCGCTCACGCTGGCCGGCTTCGCGCTCAGCACCGAGACGCGCGAGATCGCGTTGCGCGGCCTGGATCGCCGCTTGCACGCGGAAGCCGAAGCCCTCGCCGGCCTCGTCCACTTCGACGGTCGTGCGGTGTCGATCGACCGACCCGAGGACGCGGCGCGCGAGTACGGCAAACTCGGTGGCCGCGCCTACTTCCAGATCTGGAACGGGAAGGAAGCCGTGGCACGCTCGCGGTCGCTCGGCGACTTCCGTCTGCCGCGTCCCGATCCCGGGATGCTGCGACCACTCGAAACCGTGCGCAATCGCCGAACCGACCGCGACTTCGCGGTGGGTCCCGACGGCGAACGCTTGCGGATGCTGACGTTCGTCGTCGCCCGAACCCCGTGGGAATCGGACCCAGCCCGCGACGTCGCGTCGAGCGCGTCGTCGAACCAAGAGGAATCCGCGCTGGTCGCTGTCCAAGTCGCGCGTTCGCTGGACGACGTCGCGCATGCGGTCGAGGAACTGCGCGGAGACTTGTTCGTCGCGTTGCCGCTCGCGTGGCTCGTCGGCTGCGTCGGAGTCTTCTTGCTGGCGTCGCGCGCACTGCGGCCGATCGCGCGCATGAGTGCGGACGCGGCCGCGATCGCGGCGGGACGCGAAGAACGCCGCCTCGACGCGGTCCGCGTCGAGAGCGAACTCAGCGACCTGGCCAAGACGCTGAACGCCGCGTTCGATCGTCTGGCGCAGACCATCGAACGCGAACGTCATTTCTCGGCGGACGCCGCACACGAACTGCGCACCCCGATCGCCGTGCTGCGCGCGTGCATCGAGGTCGCGCTCACGAAGCCGCGTGACGCGTACGAGGACGAGGTCGTGCTGCGCGACACACTGACCCACGTCCTGCGGCTGAATCGCATCGTCGACGACTTGCTGCTGCTCGCGCGCTTCGAACACGCCGAAGCACTCGATCAGCAAGTCGACCTGCGTTCGGCCGTTCTCGCGAGCGTCGATCTCGCGCGCGCCGCGGAACCCGCGGGTGCCGCGGGGATCCGGGTCGACCTCGGGGACGAACCGCTGCTCGTGGCCGGCAGTTCGTCATTGCTCGAGCGAGTCGCTTCGAATCTGATCGCGAACGCGCTGGTGCACGGCGCCTCACCGCACGGCATCGACGTGCGAGCGCATCGCGTCGCGACCGAAGCGATCGCCGAACTCGTCGTCGCCGATCGCGGCCCCGGCATCCCGCCCGAGCTCGGCTCGCACGCCTTCGAGCGCTTCCGCCGCGGTGACGCGTCGCGCTCGCGCGCGTCGGGCGGCACCGGCCTCGGACTCGCCATCGTCGCGGCCGTGGTCGCCTTGCATCGCGGGACGGTCTCGCATCGACCGCGCGGCGGCGGCGGCACCGAGTTCGTCGTGCGGCTGCCGCTGTCGACCGTGGCCGCGTGAAGATCGTTCCGAGGTCGTGAGCGTCGGTCGATCGAGTCGGCACACGCCGTTCAGGGCACCGAGACCGCGGCGAGCGCGTGCGCTCCGCCCTGGTGCGCGATCACGCGGTAATTGCCCTCGGCGAGTCCCGAGCCGTTGCCGGCGAACAACGCCTTGAATACGCCGTTCGGACCAGCGACGACGTCCTGGTCGAACGCCGTGCCGTCCGTGGCGAGGATCGTCACGTGGACCAATCCGGCGTTCGCAGCCGGGTCGGCCGTTCCGGAGATCGACAAGCGACCGTCGTCCGCGAGTGCGGTCGTGCTGGAACCGGAGACGGCGTAGAGCACGACGGGCGCTTGGAGCACTTGCGGTGCTTCGGCGCCGGGCGCGACCGGAGTCGGCAGCGGCGCGGTCACGAGCCGCAACACGAGCGGGCGCTTCTTCGCCTTCGACTCGAGCTTCTTCGCGAACGACTGCAGGCGACTCTCGATGCGCGAGCGCGTCATCGCGACCTCTTGGCCCACGCTTGCGGCGAACGCGTCCCATTTGCCGAGACCGCCGACGCGGAAGTTCTTCGTGGTGACGCCGAGGTCGTCGATCTGCGTGGCCGCGATCGACTCGACCGCGCCGAGCGCGAAGTCGGCCGATCCCTTCAACTCGGTCATCGCAGCCGTGAGCGCATCGGCCGCGGCCTCGACCGCGGCGGCGGGCTCGATCGATTCCTTCTGCAGCTTCACCAGGATGAGTTCCAGCGTCAGCGAGAACTCCTTCACGATGAGCTTGTCGAACGCGCGCAGGTCCGCCTTCTGCTTGGCGATCGCTTTCGCGAGCTTCGAGTTCGCTTTGCCGAGTTGGGCCTGGAAGTTCTCCGCGAACGCGGAGGTCGAGAGCGCCACGAGCGCGGTGCACGCGGCGACGAAGAGGAACGGACGACGTGGACCCATGTTGATTCCTCGCAGGCGGGAGCGCGCGGCGCGGCTCGAGGCCGCGGCGGACGCTCGGACTTCCGAGACCATGGAGGCACTCCACGCGGCAAGCGCGCCGCGGTGGTCGTGATCGAAGTGCCTGCGTGCTCTCGGGGGATTCACCTCGCGGGAAGGTGCCGGATCGGCGGATCGGCGAGCGAGATGAAAGCGGCCGCCCTCGACCAGTCCAAGCGGAAAAACGCGCGGAACGGTCGCGGCCTTCTTTGGAGGCCGCTCACGGGAGGCCGCGCACGCGAGGCCGCTCACGCGGCGCGAGGCGCCTTCGGGAATTCGGCGATGAACCGCGCTCCGCCGCCCTCGCGCGGTTCCCAGCGCAGCGTGCCGCCGTGTTCGTCGACGACTTGCCGACAGATCGCCAGGCCGAGCCCGTAGCTGCCGCGCTTCCCGCTCTTCGCGGCGCCGCTGACGAACGGCTCGAAGATGCGATCCGCGACCGCCGGGTCGACGCCGGGGCCTTGGTCCTCGACCGTGATCCGCACGCGATCCGCGAGGCCGTCGAGCGCGACGTCGACGGCGCTGCCGGGCTTGGTCCAGAACAACGCATTGCCGACCAGATTGCGCAGCACGCGCAGACATCCCTCGCGGTCGGCGCGCAGACGCGCGTCCCCGCTCGAGCGGAACCGCAGCGTGAGCCCGAGCCGCTCGGCGCTGCGGCCTTCGCGCTGCAGGCGCAGTTCCGCTTCCGCGGCGAGGTCGAACGACTCGGTGTCGCCGCTGCGCGGCTCGTGCGAGCGACACCACGTGATGAGGTTGTCGACTGCGTCCGAGAGCTCGGTCATGTCCTCGAGATGGCTCTTCAACAGTTGCCGGTACTGATCCGGCGCGCGATCCGCGAGCAACGTGACCTCGGTCTCGCCGATCAGGTTCTGCAGCGGCGAGCGCAGCTCGTGCGCGAGTCCGGCCGTGAACGTGCGCAGGCGGAACAACGCGTCGTGGACGCGCTCGATCATGCGGTTCAACGCGTTGCCGACGTCGAAGATCTCCTGCGGCGCGTCCTCCAGCCGGATCGGCTTGGCTTCGTCGGGCGAGCGGATCTGTTCGGCACGCATCACGACTTCGCGAAGCGAGCGCAACGAATGGCGCGCGGTCAGCCAGCCCGCGAACGCCGCGATGCTGACGGCGACGACGAACGAGATCAGCGCGTAGGTGACGTATTGGCGCATCTCGTCGGTCAGGCGCTTCGAGTCGACGATCATCTCGAGGTTCGCGTCGAGTCCGTCGAGGTCCTCGGTGCCGATCGTGACTCCGCGCGAGATCAGGAACTCACGCCAACTCGGATCCTCGGGCAGCGTCTCGGGCACGAGGCCGAGCAACGTGGCGTCGCCACCCTGTGTGATGACCGTGCCGTCGTGACGACGCACACGGATCGCGTAGGGCGGCTCGCTCGGCGCGGCGGTGGCGACGTGGACGGCGGCGGCAATGCCCTCGGGCGTGCCGTCGCGACTGCGGATCCCGAACTCGACTTCCGCGAGTTCGTGCTCCATGAAGTCCTTGAAGTCCTCGCGCAATTCCGCGAGCAGGAAGTAGCCGTTCAACAGCGCGTAGAGCGCGAGCACGGCGGCCGCGACGATCGCGAACCGCTGCGACAGTCGTCGCGTCAGCGACCAGCGCCGCTCACTCGGCGCGGGCGAGGGCATAGCCGGATCCGCGCACGGTCTGGACCAACGGGTACTCGAACGGTTCGTCGATCTTCTTGCGTAGGCGACGCACGTGCACCTCGACGACGTTCGTGCCGGGGTCGAAGTCGATGCCCCAGACGCGTTGCAGCAACTCGGTCCTCGACGTCGGCTTGCCGTCGTGTTCGGCGAGGCAGCGCAATAGCGAGAACTCGGTGCGCGTGAGGTCGATCGGCTTCCCAGCGCGAGTGACCTTGGTGTCGACGTAGTCGATCACGAGGTCGCCGACCGTCTTGCGCGGATGCACGCTGCGGCGGCGCAGCACGGAGTGGATGCGCGCGACCAGTTCGGCGAACGCGAACGGCTTGACGATGTAGTCGTCGCCGCCGGCCTTCAGGCCGCGCACGCGTTCGTCGACGCCGTCGCGGGCGGTCACGAAGATGACCGGAGTGTCGATGCCTTCGCGGCGCGCGGCTTCGAGCACGTCCCATCCCTGCAACCCGGGCAGCATCACGTCGAGCAGGACGAGGTCGAACTTGTCCCTGCGCAGGAATTGGAGCGCGGTCTCACCACTTTCGGCCACCGCGCAGTCCATGCCGCTCTCCATCAGCCCCTTGCTGACGAAGGTCCGGTACTTCGGGTCATCGTCCACGATCAAGATCCGCATCGGGACCCCCTGGAGTTGCTCGGTTACGCCCTTTGCACGCCGCGATCGGCTCGGGGCAGGCATCGGTGTGCGCTGTTGTATCCCCGACCCATGCGCGAAAACGACTCGGCGAACCTGACATTTCGGTCATCGCTTCGTCAGCCCTCCACGCGGTGAACGCGCCGATCATTCCCGCGCCGAACCGGAGACTTCGCGATGCAGTCGCGCCACGGCGATCGAGATCGACCGTGGCCGAGAAACCGAGACAACACCGATGGTGTTCGCCCAACGTTGGATCCTCGCCGAGCGTGGCGTCGCGCGCCGCGCTGAACTCGAGCGATTCGTGACCGACGTCTACTCCCATGCCTACCACGCCGAGTTGCACGAGTTCCCGCCGCTGCTCGCCGCGATCACGGACTCGAACGACGCGCCGGTCGGCGTGATCGGAGCGCGTCCCGCCGCGACCGGAACGTTGTTCCTCGAGCAATACCTCGACGCACCGGTCGAGTGCTTCGTCAGCGCGAGCCTCGGGATGCCGGTCCCGCGCGAGCGGATCGCCGAGGTCGGCAGTCTGGCCTCGACCACGCCGGGTTTCGGCAAGGCGTTGATGAGTTCGCTCGCGGCCTACTTGGACGGTGCCGGGTTCGACGTGGTCGTGTTCACGGCGACGCGTCAATTGCGCAATTCGATCCGCAAGTGGAACGCGACCACGTTCGACTTCGGGCCGGCGAACGGCGACCGCCTCGGCGACGACAAAGCGCGTTGGGGCGCGTACTACGACACCGATCCGCACGTGCTCGCCGTGCACCTCAAGCCGTTCCGCGCCTGCGTCGGCACCGACGCGGCGCTGGCGACGATGTTGCGCGGCGTGTGGGACGAAGCGTGGTTCGACGGCTCGCAGCATCGCCGATTGGAGCGAGCGTCGTGAACTCGTCGCTCCTGCTCGAGCGGCTCGACCAGATGGCTCGAGCCCGCCCGGCGGCCATCGCGCTCGACGACGGCGAGAGCCGCACGATCGCGTACGCCGAACTGCCAGCACTGGTGCGACGCGCCGCGGCCGACTGGATCGCGACCGGAGCCACCGTCGGCGGGCTGCTCGCGAACAACGGTCTCGACACCGTGGTCGCGTGGCTCGGCGCGCTCGCTGCGAACATCGCCGTCGTGCCACTGCCGCCGTTCTTCTCGGCGACGCAGCTCCACGCGGTCGCGACGCGCGCCGGGATCGACGTGATCGCCACGGACGATTCCAAGCGCGTGACCGGCTTCGAGCACGTCGCGACGCGCACGCACGACGTCACGTCGTTGCATGCGTTCGTGCGCGCCGAGCCGGATGCGCTCCGGCCGACCCGGCGCTCCGCGCACCTCATCACGTTCACGTCCGGCACGACGGCGTCTCCCAAAGGTGTGTTGCTCTCCGACGGGTCCCTGCTTGCCGTCGCGGAGTCGCTCGCGCAACGCACCGCACTCGACACGGGCCGCCGCCATCTGTGTGTCATGCCTCTCTCCGTGTTGCTCGAGAGCGTGGGCGGAGTGCTGCGCAGCCTGATCAGCGGAGCCACCGCCGTCGTGCCGGACCTTCCTCGCATCGGCATGCGTTCGATCTGTGACGTCGACGGCGCACGCTTGGCGCGCGCGATGCATCGCCTTGGTGCGACCGACGCGATCCTGGTGCCGGAGTCGCTGCGCATCCTGCTCGACGCGTTCGAGCACGATCCCGCTCCCGGTCGACTGAGCTTCCTCGGCGTCGGCGGAGCGCCGGTCCCGCGCGATTCCCATCAGCGCGCGGAGTCGCTCGGGGTGCCGGTGTTCGAAGGCTACGGACTCACGGAAGCGGCGTCGGTCGTGGCGTTGAACGCCGCCGGATGCTCGCGCGTCGGTTCGGTCGGCAAGCCGCTGCCGCACGTGACCGTGAAGTTCGGCGAGCATGGCGAAGTCCTCGTGCGCGGCGCGATCCTCGACGGCTACCTCGGCGCGCCCGATCCGCTCACGGCCGACGGCTTCCTGCGCACGGGCGATCTCGGCGAACTCGATGCCGACGGCTACCTGTGGTTGCGTGGTCGCAGCAGCGACTTCGGCATCACGAGCTTCGCACGCAACATCCAGCCCAGTTGGATCGAGGAGCTGCTGGCGCGCTCACCGCGCGTGAGCCAAGCCGCGGCGCTGATCGAAGCGCGGCGGTTCCCGGTCGCCGTGTTGGTGTCGAACGCGACGCCCGCGGAACTCGCCGCCGACGTCGCCGCCGTGAACGCGGAGTTGCCCGCGTACGCGCGCATCGAGCGATTCATCGTCACGTCCGAGCCGTTCTCGACCAGCAACGATCAGTGGAACGCGTTCGGCAAGTTGAACCGTGGCGCGATCGAACGCGCCTATCGCGACCGGCTCGAGGACCGAGCCGTCGCCTCGAAGGAGATGGCGTCATGAAATTCCACGACCGCTTGGTCGAGGAAACCCGGCGTGAGCAGGACGAACTGCTGCGCATCCCGTTCGTCGATGCCGCGATGCGAGGCGCGCTGACGCGCTCGCAGTACGTGGCGTTCCTGACCCAGGCCTATCACCACGTGAAGCACACGGTGCCGTTGCTGATGGCCGCGGGCAGCCGCATCCCGTCGAGTCACGAGTGGCTGCGGGACGCGATCGTCGAGTACGTCGACGAGGAACACGGGCACGAGCGCTGGATCCTCGACGACATCGCCGCGTGCGAAGCCGACGCGGACGCCGTGCGACTCGGTCGACCGGACCTGCCGTGCGAACTGATGGTCGCCTACGCCTACGACCAGATCGCGCGCGTCGATCCACTCGGCTTCTTCGGCATGGTCCACGTGCTCGAGGGCACCAGCGTGAAAGGCGCGACGCGCGCGGCCGACGCGCTGGCGAGCGCGCTGCAGCTCCCGAAGTCGGCGTTCTCGTACTTGTCGTCGCACGGTTCGCTCGACGTCGAGCACGTGCATTTCTTCGCCGGGCTGATGGATCGCTTGGTCGATCCGCGCGAACAGAGCGTCGTGCTCCACGCCGCGCGCGTGTTCTTCCGCCTGTACGGCGACGTGTTCCGCGGACTCGAACCGAAGTCCGCTCGGTCGGGGGTCGCGGCATGAACGTTCGAGGATCCACCTTCCTGGTGACCGGCGCGAGCGGCGGGATCGGACACGCGACGGCGACCGAACTCGCACGACGCGGCGGGCGACTGATCGTCTGTGGTCGTGACGCCAACGCACTCGAGAAGGTCCGTGGTGAAGCGGCCGCGCTCGGCACGACCGCGCGCGCGTTCACGGGCGATCTCGCCACCGCGCAGGGCGTGCGCGATCTCGCGGACTCCGTGCTGCATGCGGGCGTCGTGCCCGACGCCATCGTCAACGTCGCCGGACAACTGTCGTTCTCACCGCTCGAAGCGGAGGACGCCGAAACCGCGGAGCGCTTGTTCCACGTCAACGTGCTCGCGCCGATCGAGTTCGCGCGCGTGTTCACGCCGGTGTTCAAGAAGCGTGGATCGGGTTTGCTCGTGAACGTCGGCTCGATCTTCGGGTCGATCGGCTTCCCGTATTTCGCGACGTACTCGGCGACGAAGTTCGCGCTGCGCGGCTTCTCCGAAGCGTTGCGTCGCGAGCTGAAGGGCAGCGGCGTGCGCGTGTCGTACGTCGCGCCGCGCGCGACGCGCACCGGACTCACGCGGCTGTTCGGTCGCATGGCGGACGCGATGAAGATGGCGGTCGACGAGCCGAACGTCGTCGCCGAGAAGATCGTCAAGACGATCGAGCGCGACTGCGACGTGAGCTACTTCGGCTTCCCCGAGTGCCTGTTCGTGCGCATCAACGCGCTGTTGCCAGGGTTCGTCGACAAGGCGCTCGTGGCCAAGGCCGCGAAGATGCGACCGTTCGCGGAGGAAGCCGCATGTCTGCATTGAAGGAGCTCGCCGAGTCCAACGCCGCCGCGGCCCCGCGCGCTCTCGGGATCGCGGTCCTCGTGTTGCGCATCCTGCTCGCGCTGTTCTTCGTGTTCATCGCGGCGAAGAACCTCTCGGGCGACGCGCAGATCGCGAGCGACTTCCAGCGCTTCGGCTTCCCGGACTGGTTCCGCGTCGCGGTTGCGGTCATGCAGCTCGCGGGTGCGGCACTGTTGTTCGTGCCCGGGTTCACATGGGTCGGGTGCGGCGTGCTGGCGTTCGTGTTGCTGGGCGCGGTCGTCAGCCACGTCCGCCACGATCCGATCCAGACCGCGTTGTCGCCGCTGGTGTTCCTGGCGTTGGTCGGCCTGCTGGCCTACGCGTCCCGGCGGGCCTGAAGCCGGCGACTCGAGCGGGCGCAAGCCCGGCGTCGAGTCGGCGAAGTCCGGGCCGAAGGCTCATTCGATCCTCACGCGACCCGAGCAGGATCGCGGCCGATCGAATAGCCTTCCCGGTCCGCATGAACTCGCACGTACACGACGTCGCCATTGCCGCCGATCGCGGGACCGCCGCGCTCGACACCGACAATCAACTCCTGTTGCAGGAGCTGCGCGCTCGCGGTCTGCGCGCGGAGCCCGTCGTCTGGGATGATCCGAACTTCGATCCCGCGACGGCGCGCATCGTGCTCATCCGGGCGACGTTCGACTACACGGCGCGTCGCGAGGAGTTCCTGGCCTGGGCCGACCGTGCGGCGACGCGAACGACGCTGCTCAATCCGCCGAGCCTCCTGCGCTGGAACGCCCACAAGGCGTACTTGCTCGAGCTCGAGCGGCGCGGTGTCTCGATCATCCCGACCGAGTTCGTCGCGCGCGGGGCGGCTGCGTCGTTCGATGCGATCGTGCGCGGCCGCGAGTGGTCCGAAGTCGTGCTGAAGCCCGCCGTGTCGGCGGGCGGCCGCGACACGTATCGCGTGCGCAGTGACGAAACGGCACGCGGCCAACAGCACCTCGACGAGCTCGTCGCGCGTGGCGACGTCATGGTGCAGCCGTTCCTGGACAAGATCCTCAGCGACGGCGAACTGTCGCTCGTCTACTTCGATGGCGCGTTCTCGCATGCGGCGCGGCGCCGTGCACCGCCCGGCGACTTCCGTGCGCTCCATCGACGCGGCGGGCCGGTCGCGGCGGAAGTCCCGGCGACCGCGGCGCTGCTGTTCGCGCATCACGTGCTCGAGGTCGTGCCCGAGCCGACGCTGTACGCGCGCGTCGATCTGCTGACGGACGCGGATGGCCAGTTCCGACTCGGCGAACTCGAACTGATCGAGCCGATCCTGTTCTTCCAGCATTCGCCCGCGGGCCTCGCGAACGCCGCACAGGCGATCCAAGCTCGCCTCGATCGCCTGCGAGACGCGACGTGACGACCGACGTGTCCGCGCCCCCGTTGTTGGCCAAGACGCTGCGGGAATCGCAGGAGCTCGCGGCTCGCGTGTTCGCGCGCCCCGAGTGGGTGTTGCGCTTGCGCCGCCTGTTGCTCGCTGGTCGCGATCTCGAGGAAGTCGAACGCGAGACGTCGCGCGTGTGGGCTCGGTTCGCGCCGACGATGACCGTGCTCGAGACGAAAGTGCTGCAGCAGCACGACACGGCCGCGGACGGAGCGACCAAGCTGCTGGTCGGCTTGCGCGACGGCAATGCGGTCGAGACCGTCGTGTTGCCGTCGCCGCGCGGCGTTTCGGTCTGCCTGTCGACGCAGGTCGGCTGCCCGGTCGGATGCACGTTCTGTGCGAGCGGAGCGGCCGGATTGAAGCGAAACCTCGATGCGCACGAGATCGTCGAGCAAGTCGTCCACGCACGCCGCGTGCGCCCCGACATCGACCGCCTGGTGGTCATGGGGATCGGCGAGCCCCTGCTCAATTCCGCGAACCTGTTCCGCGCGCTCGACATCCTCATCGAAGAGTCGGGCATCGGTCCGCGACGCATGATCGTGTCGACGGTGGGCACGCAGAACGCGATCCGCCGGCTCGGCGCCTACGGCCGCAAGGTGACGCTGGCGTTGTCGCTGCACGCGCCCGACGACGAGTTGCGCGCTCGATTGATCCCGTCGATGAAGGGCACGCGCGTGGCCGAGCTCATGGACGACGTCGACTGGTACATCAAGACGACGGGTCGCAAGGCGATGGCGGAATACACCTTGTTGAAGGGCGTGAACGACTCGCAGGACCACGCGATCGCTGTCGGCCAGTTGCTGAAGGGTCGCGAGACCTACCTGAACGTGATCCCCTACAACGCCGTCGCCGGCGCGCCCTACGAGGGTGTGACGCGCGACGAGGCGATGCGATTCACGGCGCTGGTGCGAGCGAATGGCGCGTTCGCGCTGGTGCGCAAGACGATGGGAGGCGAGGAGTACGCCGCCTGCGGCCAGTTGCGCGCCGCGTCGTGGGCCAAGGGTGAGATGCCGCCGAAGTCATGATCGGTTCGGTGCGCGTCGTCGTTCCGGACATGCGTCGACCACTTGCCTTGCGGTCTCATGGTGATCCGAGACGGACACAACCAGCCGCAGCACCAGAACTTCAAGTACGTGGGGTGGGACACGATCGTGGCCGCGATCGGCCGCGAGCGGAGTCCTCGACCCCCGTGATGTGCACGGAGCGGGCGACTGGCTCGGGTCAGGGCGACGGCCTCGGCCAGGGGCGCGGCGTCCCTCCTGGTCGCGCCGGTCGTCCCCGCCGCGACGCAGCCCTCACGCGCTGGGCCTTGGCTGGCCGATAGGAACGCCGCTGGACGTGCCGCCCCCCGAGGGTCGAACGTCGGCTATCCTTGGCCCCCGTTCGATCCCCGTGTCGACCACGAAACGAAGCCTCCCGCAGCGAAGTGAGCCGCACCCATGTTGATCCGTAAAGGCCTGAAACAGCTCGAACTGGGCGTCAAGAACCCGCGTCAGCTCGCGCGCGTCGTGGCGTCCGAAGCCAAGATGCGACTCGGGGTTCCGACCCTGCGCAGCGTCGAGCTCGCGGTCACGTGGGTGTGCAACTTGAAGTGCACCTTCTGCTACGCGGAAGACCTCATGTACGCGCAGAAGCGACCGCCGAACATCTCGGTCGAGTCGGTGAAGAAGTTGATGGACGACGCCAAGAAGCTCGGGCTCATCCACGTCAACGTGACCGGCGGTGAGCCGCTGACGCGTAAGGACATCTTCGAAGTCATCGACGTCATCCCGAAGGACGTCGTGGTCTCGATCGTCACGAACAGCACGCTGCTGACGAACGAGAAGATCGACAAGCTGAAGCAGGTCGGCGTGAGCACGATCCAGTTCAGCTTCGGCGAGTTCTACAAGGACCACTTCGACATCGAACTCGCCCGTTACGCGAACAAGGTCGGACTCGGCGTCACGCTGTCCGTCGTCAACATCAAGGCCGAGCGGCACAACGTGCTCGCGGCGCTCGAAATGGCACCGAAAGAGAACTTCTCGGTGCTGTTCAACTACCCGATGCGCTTCAACAACGACGGCCTCGACGGCGAGGTCTACTGGAAGTACCGCTACGAACCCTACGTCCGCGAGGACAACCTGTTCTGGAGCGGCAAGGATCGCTGCCCGGCCGGGACGGCGAAGGTCTACGTCACCAACGACGGCGACGTCATGACGTGCGATCGCATCCACGGCACGTTCGGGAACATCCACCAGGAACCGCTCGAAGCGATCTGGCGCCGCATGTACGACCGCTTCAAGGACGTGAAGAGCTTCTGCTTGCTCGAGACCTGCCCGAAGCAATTCGCCGAGAACAACGCCGAGGCCAAGAAGAACTACGACCCGAGTTTCCTCGGCGCGAGCCAGGACCCGTTCAACGTGTTCAAGGGCACGCAGTTCGAGAAGGACTTGGTCGAGGGTTCGGGCTTCGCCGCCGAGATGCGCCGGAAGAAGGTCGAAGCGACCAAGAAGTGAGTCGCGCGCGCGGCCGCGAGGGTCGCTGCAACGACACGGGCCGCGCCGGAAGCATCCGGCGCGGCCCGTGCGTGTTCCGGGAACGAACGGGCGCGGATCAGCCCTTCTCTTCGTATCCCGAGATGTAGACGTAGAGCGGCGTCGCGCCGCCGCCCGCATTGCCGATCGACAGGCCCTGACCTGCCGTCAGCACCGGTCCGAGCGTGTAGTTGATGTGCACGTTCTCGTCCGCGCGGACGCAAATGTCACCGATCAGCGTCTGCGTCGGGACGTTGACGTCGGTCAACAGCACGACGCGCGTCGCGACGTCGGTCTGGTCGTCGCCGTCGGTGTTGCAGATCGTGATGTCGGTGATCGTGAACTTGCGCTTGGTCGGGACGATGTACGGAACGCCCGGCGACGATTCGATCGTCTTGAAGAAGTCGTTGACGTTGCGCAACACGAAGCGCAACTGGACCTTCTTGCTGGTGCCGGTGGTCACGATCGCGGGGAAGACTTCCTTCACCACGACGACGGCGGTCAACAGCGACAGGGCGGCGATGAGAACGTGGGAACGCTTGAACGAGAACATCCAGAGCACCTCCATGAGGAATCGGCGGGCGGACTCTACGCAACCTATGCGACGGCCGAGCCGATCTCTCGGACCCTTCTTCGTCGGCCGACCCTGCCTCGCGGCAGCGTTCGTCGCCGTTGTTTGCCATCGCGACGGTTGCATCGTCCCCCGGGTTTCGACCAAGTCAAGGCGGGCGCTGAACCGGCGCTCGCCGATATGATCCGCCCGTCGCGTCCGACGCAGGACCGCGATCGGTTGTTCATGCGATCCGAAGTCGAGGAGAGCGGCAGTTGGTCAAAGGTGGACCAGGCACGGGCTTCTTCTCGCGTAATCGCGGGTTCGCCGAGCTGACCAAGCGCTTCCAGCAGCAGGAACTCGGCGAGTTCGTCGAGCGGCTCGCACGCGATCCGCGCCCGTCCCTGCTCGAGATCGGCTGCGGCGAAGGCCGCGTCCTCCAGGACCTGTGGATGCGCTGGCCGCATTTCGGCCTGCACGGACTGAACAAGGCACCCTGGCAAGCCATGGAGGGCGGGGAGAGCCTGCGCGCACGCGTCGTCGCCGAAGGCCAAAAGACCGCCGCCGAGGCGGCCACGCTCGAGCCCCCCGACATCCGTTTCGGCGACGCCAGCGCATTGCCGTGGCCCGATGCTTCGATGGACCTGGTGGTGAGTCAGGTCGCGATCCACTACGTGGCACGCAAGGACCGCGTGCTCGAGGAAACCTGGCGCGTGCTCAAACCCGGTGGGCGTGCGTACTTGCACGTCGATACGTGGAAGCTCGGGGCGCCTGATTTCCTGCGCTTCGAGACCCCGCGATTCGTGGTCTACGACGGCGACGACCGGCTGCCCCTGCGCAAGGCGCTGAAGCGCGTGGCCAAGGCCGGGTTCGACCTGTCGATCGCCACCGATGCCAGCACGAAGAAGGTCGAGACGTTCGTCCTGATGCGCAAGGACCAGGACCGGCCCCTGCGCCTGGGCTGGACCTTCGACGAGGCATCGTCGTTCGATCTCCATCGTTTGCACACCAACGATTTGAAGTACGACACGTTCTGGGGATACCGCTCGGTGTTCGCCGTCTGACGAAACTCGCCGACGTACCTGGGCGATCCGGAACCTCACGCCGCTCCGCGTCGAGAACTTCCATGCATTTCGTCCGACGATCCCTCGTCGCGCTCATCGCACTGTCGTGCGTTGCCGATGTCGCGTTCACCCAATCCGGATTTGTCCCCGAGGACCTCGATCGCACAGGGGCGCTCGCTGGCGCACAGGCCCTGCGCATCGGCGCGGACGGCAGTTCCGTCGGTCTCGGCATTCCGACCGGCACGAACCAGACCCACGCGATCGTGTTCGGCTCCGCGGGTGCACACGCGCTGAGCCCCTTGCCCGGTGACGACGGCGGCGTCGCGAACGATCGCAACGCGGCCGGCATCGTGGTGGGGACGAGCACCGACCAAGTCAACATCGGCCCGCTGGTCATCCAGTTCGAGCATCCCGTGATGTGGACGGGTGGAGTCCCCGTCGACGTCCGTTCGCTGGTGCAGCCGGGCGCGACCACGCTCGATCTGCGCAATGCGACGTCGATCAACACCAGTGGTCAGATCGTCTGCCTGGGGCTCGACCAAACGGCGTTCGACGGCAATCACACCGTCATCGTCGACGGTGGGTTCGTCACCGACCTCGGCTCGTTGGCGATCTCGTTCCACTCCGAAACGGTCGGCGTCCGCATCGACGACGTCGGCCGCGTCGTCGGCTACTCGTTCGATCCGTTCGGCAAGCAGCACGCGTTCCTGTGGGACACCACGCAGATGATCGACCTGCACACGTCCAGTCAGATCCAGGGCGCGTCGAGCCAGGCGTTCGATCTGAACCGCTTCGGCGAAGTGGCCGGCAGCGCCGACCACGCGGGCGGACTGTTCGACAAGCAAACCGCGACGATCTGGAACGCGAGTGGCGGTGGGCTGGATCTCGGCACGCTCGGCGGCGATCAGAGCGTCGCGTACGGGATCAACGATCTCGGAGTCGCTTGCGGCTTCTCGTTCACGACGCTTGGCGAGGCCCGCGCGTTCGTGTGGAAGAACGGAGCGATGATCGACATGAACAAGATGATCGATCCGAACTCCGGCTGGGTCTTGGTGTCGGCGCGCGACATCGACGAGTCCGGCCGCATCGTCGGTGACGGCGAGTTCATGGGATCGACGCGCGCGTTCGTCGCGCTGCCGCAATGCGACGGCTCGTACACGGTCTATGGCAGCGGGTGTCCGGCTCCGGGCTCGGCTCCGACGCCGCTGTTGCTCGGATGGGGTTGTCCGAGTGGCGGCGAGCCGATCGCGCTCGAGCTGACCCAGACGATTCCGTTCACGCCGGGCTTGCTCGTCGTCGGCACCGGCAATGCGACCGCGGTGGTCCAGCCCGGATGTCTGGTGCAGACCCTGCCGCTGACGAGCTTGGTGTTCGCGCTTCCGGCCGCTCCGCCCGGCGGGCTGTACTTGCCGCTGACGCTGCCGCCCGTGGTGCCGACCGTCGATCTCTACGTGCAGACGCTGTTCCTGTTCACGCCGACGAACCACGTATTCGGCCCGAAGCCGTTGAAGATCCACCTGCAGTGACCGGTGCGCGGACGGCGCTCGCTTCACGTGACGCGCGCTCTTGCGCGCGTCACGTGAAGCGAGCCGCGAAGCCGTCGACGTCGATCCCGACGCGTCCGGGCAAGTGCCGCCGCGCGACCGCGACCATGCGCTCGCGGTACGCGAGCGAGTTCGCGTCGGGATCGATCGCGGCGATCGCGGCCGGCAACGCCGTCGCGAACGTACGGGCGCCGTCGCGCGTCCCGTCACCTTCGATGAAGTGATCGAGCACGACCGCGTCGGCGCACTCCGCGATGCGCGCGAAGAACGCGTCGGGATCGGCGATCGGCCACAGTGGCGCCACCGTCACGACCACACGCAGGCCCGCGGCGCGCAGCGCGACCGCCGCGGAGAAGCGACGCTCGACGCTCGACGCCGGTGGTGGCAGGCCGGGCAGCGTGTCGCGATCGCTCTCGATCGAGAGATGCACGCGCAGAGCACAGCGCGACGCCAGACTGCCGAGGACGTCGATCGCGTCCGTCACGCGATCCGAATGCGTCTGGACCACGAGTGCGTCCGGCGGCTCGTCCAACATCGCGAGCAGCAGCGCGCGCGTGACTCCGAGCGACCGCTCCTGGGGCAGGAACGGATCGGTCGAACTCGACATGAAGATCGAGAACGAACCGCGCGCGCGGCGAGCCCAAGCTCGCTCGCGCGCGACGCTCGTCCGATACGACTGATCGGCGTTCACGCGCGCGTCGAGGAACTCGCCCCATGCCCGGCCCTGCGTGATCCAACGGTTGTGTTGCGCGTAGCAGCCCACTCCGCACGCAGTCTTTCCGAACGAGCAGCCGCGGTACGGCTGGGCCGAATGCGACGTGACGTTGGCGAGGAACCCGCTCGTGCGGGTCAGGATCGACCGCACGGAGGCGAGTTCGACCTTCATGTCGTGCTCGCGACTCGCCGGCGCCGCACGAGCCCGCCACCCCAGGACGTTCGCGCCGCGTTCGCGAGCAGATCGTCGAACAGCGTGCGCGCTCGCGTGACGTCGAGGTCGACGATGCGCGCGACGCTGTGGCCAGCCGCACCAGCGGTGTCGATGACGAGCGTCGCGAGCCCGGACACCCGCTGCATCGGATCGCGCGTCAACGCCAGCGTCTGCACGCGCGTCCTTCGGCACGATCCACCAGCGCCGCGTCCACACGCCGGCGCGCGCGACGACGTAGTCGTCGAATACCGCGTAACCGAGCGCGCGATACCGGGCCCACGCGATCCACGCCGAGAACAGCAGCACGGCGACCGCCGCGATCCCGGCGCCGACGGCGTTCGTGGTCAACGCCACCGGCGCGACCACGAAGATCCCGAGCCGCAACGACGCGCGCACGAAGCCCCGCCGCAACGCCTTCGGATGGACGCGATGGAGCGCGTCGTCGGTGAAGGCGGCGCCGGCGAACACGTGGCGCAGGACGTCGTCGACTTCGCTTTCGGGCAGCATCGGCACGAGTACGGTCGATCCCGACGACTCGTGGTCTTGCACCGAGCCCGCCGTCTGCACCTTCATCGACGCGTACCGGAGCGCGCGTCGCACCGGATTCGCTTCCAGCAACACGAGCTGGATGCGCTCGCGCCGCACCAGGGCTTCGAACTGCGTGATCAGGCCGAAGCGGCGGCGCAAGCCCTGCGGGGTCGCCAGCAGTTTGAAGCCGAACCAACGCACGACCGTGAGTCCGATCGACGCGGTCCAGCCGACCACGAGGAACAGCAGGGCCAGCGTGGAGAACACGAGCCCAGTGGCCAGCGGGCCTTCGCCGAGCAGGGCCTCGAACTTGGAGTCGAACCAATCCGAGAGGTCGAAGCCGCCGTCGCGCAGGTTCTCGCCGATCGCGAACAGGAACGCGAGGAATGCGCCGACGCGCGTTTCGGTCGCGCCGGCGACGACGAGATCGCGCAACGTCGCCGCGCGCAGCACCGATTCGGCCGCTTCCGCGGACGCCGACTCGCTCGCGGCGTCCGCGGTCGCGGTCGGCGCGCGCCGCTCCATCAACTCTTCGCGCAATCGCGCGGCGACGCGCTCGGAGACCACGGAGAAGTCCGCTTCGGAATCGGTGCCGCCCGCGGTTTCGATCCGGACGTCACAGACGCCGAACCATCGGTGCGCGAGGCCGCGACGCAGATCGACGTTCTGGATCTGATCGAGCGGGATCGTCCGGTGCGACTTGATGAACAGACCGGATCGGATGACCAGCCGATCGCCGCGGACCCCGAAGCGCAGCGTGAAGTAGCGCAGGAGCGTGAAGAAGATGCCGAGCCCGACGAAGCCACCCGCGTACATCAGCGAGCGGCCGACGCGGTCCCACGACCCGGTGAACAACAGCACGAGCCCGAGCGGCACGATGAACCCGCGCAGTGCGCCGGGGATCTCGATCAACAGCGTCGCCGGGTGCAAGCGGGACAACGGGCGCGCGTCGTCGAGCGACGCCTCGGTCACGGCGGCGTCGGTGCGCCGTTCCGGGAGCGGAGCCGGGTCGTCGGGATCAGGATGCGTCGGGTTGGACATCGCGCTCTCGCCCGAGCAGTGCGTCCCGCAGCCGCTCCGCTTCTTCGACGAGCAGGCCGGGGATCAAAAGGCTCGCGTGGCCGGAGCCGGCCGTGAACACCGTCACGCTGGAGACCGCGAACACCCGATCGATCGGGCTCGAGTCGACGTCGACGTGTTGGATGCGATCGAGCGGCACCGCGTGCTCGGTGCGCCAGAGCCAGCCGTAGCTCGTGATGAGCGATCGAGCGTCCAGCCGCCAGCGCCACGATCGGAACCAGAAGAACGGGTAGACGAACCCGCGGAACGCGAGCAGCACGATCACGCCCGCGGCCGCGACGCCGCGAGGCAGTGGCCACTCACTCTTGCCGCTCAGCCAAAGGACGTCCGCGGCGCCGGCGATCAGGCTGCCGATCACGAACTCGATCGCACCGCCGAGCAGCGCGGCGCTCCGCGCCCCGCGTGCCAAAGGGCGCGGTGCACTCGACGACGGTTCGGGGACGGGCGAATCGTTCGGATCGGTCATGGGCCGCGACAAACTAGCACGGAGTGTCCCTGGGACTTCCTGCCGCGCCCACCCGTTCCTACGCTCGCCGCGTTCGTCGTCGTCTTTTCGCCACACAGCCGTCGTCGGCATCGGAGCAAGGAGGAACACGCGTGGGTTTCATCAAAGAGTTCAAGGAGTTCGCCGTACGCGGCAACGTCATCGACCTCGCGGTCGGCATCATCATCGGTGGAGCGTTCGGCAAGATCGTCGCGTCCGCCGTCGGTGACTTGCTCATGCCGCCGCTCGGCATGTTGATGGGCAAGATCGACTTCAAGGACAAGAAGATCGTCTTGCAGGAGGTCGTTCAGACCGTCGATGCCGGCGTTGCGAAGGTCATCACGCCGGAGGTCGCGATCACCTACGGCTCGTTCATCCAAAACGTCATCGACTTCACGCTGGTCGCGTTCGCGGTGTTCCTGCTCATCAAGGGCATCAACAGCCTGAAGAAGAAGGAAGCCGCCGGACCGCCGGCGCCTCCGCCCGGACCGACGCCGTCGGAGAAACTGCTCAGCGAGATCCGCGACTTGCTCGCGAAGCGCTGATCCAGCCGAGAGTTCGATCCCCACGAGGCCGGTTCGATCGCTTCCCGCGGTCGGATCGGCCTCGTGTGCGATTTGCACCTGTTCCGCTGCAGGGTATACAGCCATGCCTGCAAGCGACGACCGTCGCCCTGCGGGAAGGGGCCTGCCGGTCTCACATACACATCTGGGTTCACCCCGCGCAGATCTCCCTCTGCTCGGGGCTTTGGAGTACTCCGTCGCATGATTCGTCTCTCCCTGTCTCGAGTCCCCTTCGCGCTCGGCTGCGCCGCTGCGCTCATGGCGTCGACCGCCTCCGCAGCCGTCACGTCGTCCTCCGCGGCCAAGGACGCAGTGGCCGACTCGTTCAATGCCATCGGTGGCGGCAATCGCGCGTTCTTCGCGCAGGGCGTCCTGACCGACCTGCAATGGGAAGCGCCCGGCACGTACATCGAGTACTCGGACGGCACCGCGCGTCTGAACGGCATCGTGAAGAGCCAGAGCACGCCCGGCGTGCGCTTCATCGTCGACTTCGACTTCGCGAGTCGCGTGAGCCCCGGTGACGTGAACTATCCGCCGGCCGGCAGCCCGAAACTCGATCTCGCGCCGCCGGCTTACGTCGGCAACGGTGGACCCGTCGATCCGTCGACGTGGCACTACTTCCTGATCTCGGGCGGCACGTTCACGGGCCTCGACCTCGTCGCCGGCTCGGTGCTGCAGTGGCAGCGCTTCGGCCCGGCGTGGCAAGTCGGCACCGGCGCGAACGGAGTCAACGCGAACCCCGGGGCATCGGGCTGGTTCACGATCACGACGTTGACGCAGCCGAACAACCAAGCGGTCTGCTTCCCGTCCAACTTCTTCGGCGACGGCAACATCGACCTCGATCTCGACACCGACATGTGCGTCGAAGAGGCCGAGGACGATGCGTACGGTCAGTACGTCGCCGGTCACGCGTTGTGGCTGCCCGGCATCGCGAGCGACTTCGTCCACCTCACCCCCGGCACGTTCACCGTGAACGCGAACGGCACGGCGAAGTACACCGGCGTCGTCGCGCGCGCCAGCGATCCGAACAAGGGCTTCACGCTGGACGTCGACTACTCCGGCTTGATGTGCCCGGGCGACGCGAACTACCCGCCGGCGATGAGTCCGAAGAAGGAACTCAGCTCGTCGTCGTACGTCGAGAACGGTGGACCGGTCGACACGAACACGTGGTGCTACTACACCGCGATGACGGGAACGCTGACGGGCATCGGCGATTGGGCTGGCGCGTCGCTCTCGCTCGCACCGATGGGCCCCGCGTTCCAGGTCGGCGTCGGCGCGAACGGCAAGAACATCAACTACGGCGGCTCGGGTTGGTTGAACGTGACCGTGAACAGCAAGCCGAGCAACGGCTCGGGCAATGCTTGGGCGAACAGCCTGACCGGTGACTTCAACATCGACATGCGCAACGACTGCGCTTCGAACCCGCCGGCTGGTCTGACGATGACGGCCGCGCAGTACGGCGCGGGCTGCAACATCGCGGGCGGCAACGGCGCGACGCTGAGCCTGACGGGACCGCTGACGCCCGGCACGATCGCGACGTTCAACATCGGTGGCGGTCATCCGCAGGGCATCGGCCTGATGCTGTTCGGCACGCAGCAGGCGCAGACCGCGGTGCTCGGCAACTGCAACCTCCTGGTGAGCCCGCTGCTGCCGTTCGTGTTCGGGCCGTTCCCGCTCGACGCGAATGGTGCGGTCGCTCTCGCGGGCGCGCTGCCGCTGACGTTCTCGCCGGTCACCGTGACGATCCAAGCGGCGACGACGGACAACAACGGCGGCATCGCGCTGTCGAACGGTCTGCAAGTCGTCATCCAGTGACGTGAACTTTCCCGCGACGCAGGGTGCCGCTTTCGGCGCCCTGTGCGCGAGATGATCCACGTGGCCCGACATCGCACTCGCGCTGTCGGGCCGCGTGCTTGCAGCACGAGCGAGGCGGACTCGCGTTCAGCGCAGGTCGGTGGGGAGTAGGACGTCCGCGCGTCGCGATGCCGGCTCCACCACGAGACGCACGAGCTTGCCGCCCTTCCATTCGAGTTCGACCGTCGTGCGGCGCGGCGCCGCGAGCTTGAACGCGACGTCCCACTCGCGTGGCCATGCGGGCAGCAGCGCGATCGAGTCGCCCTCGCACTGCAGCAGCATGAGCTGCAGCGTGTGCATCAAGTTGCCGCCGTGGCATTGGTCGGGCAGCCAATCGAAGTTCGGTCCCCACACGATCGGGACGCGGTGGGCGGGGTGGCCGTTCGTGGTCTTCGCCAACACGATGCGCCGCGCCTCGTCGACGAGGCCGAGCAACGCAGCGTTCTGGCCATCCTGAGGCCAGCCGTGGTCGAAGCGATCGACGCGCGCCGCGTAGGCGGCGCGGGCGGCGTCGAGCAACGGAGTTCGCAAAGTCGCAAGGCGGAACGGGAACACGGCGCAGAGTTCGGGGGACTCGCAGTTCTGGCGACTCGGATCGAAGAGTTCGGCGGCGACGAGGCGCGGTGCACCGTCGACGTCGCGCACGGGCAGCGCCGGCAACGATGCCGCGAACGCGGTCCAGCGCGAGCGATCGGTCGCGGCGAGCGTGGACTCGGGCAACGCCAGCAATCGCGCCGTGATCGCCCGTAGGCCGGCCACCGTCGGCAGGTCGTTCACGACGCCGTGCCAGTGGGTCTCGAGCGCCTGCGTCGGGGTGATCCGCAGGACGCCGCTCTCGTCGCGCGCGAAGCGCGAATCGAAGTAGGCGAGGACTTCGCGCGCGAGCGGTAGTACGCGCTCACGCAGGAACGCGTCGTCCTGCGTGTAGTCGAAGTGGTCGAGCATCAGCGCGACGAGCTCGGGACCTTGGTTCCACGCCCATTGCCAATACGGGCACAGCACGTCGCTCGCCGCGTGCCCGGCGCGGTCCCAGCCGTAGTCGCCGTTCGAGTACGTCCCGAACGTCGTCATGGTCTCGGGGAAGTACGCGCCGTCGACGTCGTGGTAGAGGCGGGCACGAGCGCGGCACAGCGGCAACGCGCGCTCGTACATCGCGAACAGCGGGTCCATCGAGTCGAAGTCGCCCGCCGCGAGCATCGCGTGGTACGGCAGTCGCGTGTTCTGCCACCAGAAGTCCCCACCCCAGCGGCGCCAGTCGGGATTCAGGTCGGGACCGCCGGATGGCTTCGGCTCGACCGTGAAGATCGAGCCGTTGAACTTGATCGGGGACTCGCCCTTGCCGGCGCACGCCGTGACGAAGCGCTGCAGGGCGTAGGCGTCCTCGAGCGAAACCCGTGCGTCAGGATGTCGAATGGACCCGGTGCGGATCCACGAACGGCCCCAGAAGGTGTCCCAGGCCGCTTGTGCTGCGTCACGCGCGGCGGCGTCGGCGGGTGAACGTTCGAGCACGCCGCGCAGCGCGGCTTGCCACGAGGCGAGATCGGGCGTCTGCGCGCAGTGCGTCGCGACGCGCACCGAGAACGCGGTCAGCGGGCGACTCGACACCAGGGTCGACGCGTCGCGTCGCACGCAATCCGCGGCGGAGACGAGAGCGCCGAACGTGCGATGCAGCAGCGGATCGAACGCCGCATCGGCCACGGCGTCGAGTCCTTGATGCCGCAGCGTGAGCGGCACGATCGACGATTCGTTGCGGTGGAACCAGCCGATGCGATCGTCCGCGCCAGCGGCGAACGTCCAAGGGCTGTCGGCGGACTCGGCGACCTCGATCGATCCCGGCGCGTCGCGCATCGTCCACGACGACGGCAACTCGTCGCTGCGCAACACGCGCGACTCGGTGCGCCAACCGGTCTGTTCGACGTGGATCGTGCGCGGCACGCGCGACGTGCCGACGATGCGCAGGATCGGTGCGTCGGCGTCGACGAAGATGCGCAAGTGCATGCGGTCGGCTTCGGCGCTGGCTTCGATTTCGATCGCGCCGCGCGAAACGACGAGGCGTTGCACGAACGGAGCTCCGGACGCGAACGGATCGGGGTCGAACCGCAGATGCAGACGCCCGACCTTCAACAGCCGATTGGCTTCGCTCCACGTGTCGGTGCGTGACAGCAGGATGGACAGCCCGCGGCCCTCCTCGACCCAGACGTTCGCGCCGAGCACGCCGTTGCCGATCGGCATCGAGCCCGCGGCGTCCTTCGACGGCGAGGTCCAGACGAGATCGGCGGGAAGCGGAGGTCGGCTCGCGTCCTGCGCGTGTGTCGACGCGGGATCGAGCCCGAGTCCGAGGAAGACGATCGAGGCGGCGAGGGTGTGGCGCATCGCGGCATGATGCCGCGATGGCGGATGGGCTCAATACCCGCGCGCGACGTCGACGACGTTCAGCAGGGCCTCGCCGGCGCAGAACCGTCGCACGTTTTCGCGCACGAGCAAGCGCAGCAACTCCGGTTGATCCGGACCTCCGGCGGACATGTGCGGCGTGATCAGCACGTTCTTCGCGGACCACAGCGGATGGCCGGCAGGGAGCGGCTCGGGTTCGGTGACGTCGAGGCCGGCCGCACGCACGCGGCCGTCGTTCAGTGCCGCGACCAGCGCCGTGGTGTCGACGCTCTTGCCGCGGCCGATGTTGATGAACACGTGACCCCGCTTCGCGGCGGTGAAGAACGCATCGTCGAACAGGCCGGTCGTGGCTGGCGTCAGCGGCAAGCAATTGACGACGAAGTCGGCGCGCGCTGCGAGCGTGTTCAATCGGTCGGGCGTCTCGAGTTCGTCGACGACCTCGTAGCGCCGGTCCTTCGTCGACTTCGTCGCGAGGACGGTCATGCCGAGCGCCTTGCACCGCTTCGCGACCTCGAGGCCGATGCCGCCGAGACCGACGACGAGCACCGTTTTGCCGCGCACGGCGCCGAGGCCGACGCCCGCGCCGACCGCGTCGTCGTCCCATGTCCCTGCGCGCGTCAGTCGAGCGGCGTCATCGATCCCGCGCACGAGCGCGAGCAGCAAGGCGAGCACGTGCTCCGCGATCTGCGGGCCGTAGAGGCGCTGCGCGTTCGTCAGCGTGACGCGACGCTCCGTGAGGCCTTCGATACCGACGAAGCGATCGACGCCGGCCGACGTCACTTGCGCCCAGCGCAGCTTCGGAGCCGCGTCCAAGATCACCTTCGACACCGAGCCGACCACGGCGTCCGCGTCGGCGAGCGCCGCTTTCAACGCGTCATCGCCTTGCGGGGCGACGAGTTCGACGCCGGGCGCGACGTGGGCGAGCTCGTCGAGCATGCGCGCCGCGAATCCCGTGAGCACGATCTTCGACGGCGCGACCCAGGCCGCATCGTCCTTCGGCCGCACCGTGCCGGGCTCGAGTTCGAGCTCGCGCAACGCGCGTGGCATGAGTTGACCCGTGAGCTCCATGAACACGTGCTGCACGTTCGACGTGCGCGAGGACGCATCGACTCCGGCCCAGTCGCGATACCACGGCAGGTCGAGTTCGCGCGTGATCGTCGCGAGGTCGTGTCGCTGCGCGAGGCCGCGCGCGACGTGCTCCCGCAGTTCGAGGAACCAGCGGCGCTGGTGCGCGATCATCGCCGCGTCGCCGAGGGCGCCGTGTCCCGGCGCGACGGTGGTGGGCTCGAGCCGCGCCATGTGATCGAGAGCTTCGATCCAAGGTTCCGAGCTCGCGTGGCCCATGAAGTTGTGCGGACCGTTCACGCAGGCGTCGCCCGTGAACAGGATGCGCTGCTCGGGCAGCCAGACGACGGCGTCGCCGCGCGTGTGGGCGTGGCCGATCGCGATGAGTTCGACCCGACGCGTCGCGTTCCCCAGCACGAGCGTGCCGTCGAATCCGATCGCGGGATCGAGCCAGCGCGAGCCCTCGACCATGCGTGCAGTGCGCGCATTCGAAGCTTGCGCCGCGAATGCCGCGGGGTTCGATCCGCGCGCTTCGGCGATGCAGGCGTTCGTCGCGAGGATCGTCGCGCCGGCATCGGCGAACACGGCGTTCCCGAACGCGTGATCCGGATGGAAATGCGTGTCGAGCACGAACCGCACCGGCTTGTCCGTGAGCGTGCGGACCGCGTCTTGCACGAGGCGCGCCGCCAGCGGGAATCCGGCGTCGATGACCAGCACGCCGTCGTCGAGCTCGACGATGCCGACGTTCGAGCCGATGAACTCAGGTTCGGTCGGCATCTGGATGAACCAAACGCCGTCGCCGATCTTCTGCGGCGTCAGCGTGACAGGAGCTTGCGCGAACGCACAGACCTGCAGTGCGCACAGCACGCCGAGGATGCAAGCGATCGAGCGCATGCCGGACTCCAAGAAGGGGGGCGAAAGGGGACAGTCCCCGCGCGAATTCGCGCGGGGACTGTCCCCGTTTTCGTCAGTCGACGTGCTCGAGCACTGCGAGCACCGCTGCCGTGATGTCCTCTCGCGCGACTTCGCGCTGCGTCGAGCGGCGCAGGTCGCGCACGACCAACTTGCCGCGCGCGAGCTCGTCCTCACCGATGATCACCGCGACCTTCGCGCCGCACTTGTCGGCCTTCTTCAGTTCCTTGCCGAGCTGCGTGTCTTCGTGCGGCGTCGTCACGCGCAGGCCGGCGCGGCGCAGGCGAGCCGCGGCTTCTTTCAGCGGCGTGCGCGTCGCGGGCGACAACGGCAACACGACCACCTGCGCTCCGGCGTTCGGCGCGGGCGCGAGCCCGTGACCCGACAGGAAGTCCATCAGAGTCACGTCGCCCATGCCGAAGCCGATGCCCGGGATGCGCTGCTTCGAGAACAACGCGGTCAGGTTGTCGTAACGCCCACCGCCGAAGATCGATCGACGGTTCTCGGGATTGGTGTCGAACACCTCGAACACGGTCGACGTGTAGTAATCGAGCCCGCGCACGATCAACGGGTCGAAGCGCACCGCCGCGTTCGTCATGCCGCTGTTCAGAATGGTCGCGAGGCGCGACTTGGCGACGTCCTCGGGCGCGGCCACGGCGCAGATGCCGGCGAAGTCCTTGGCCGTCAGCTCCTCGCACGCGGTGATCGACGCGGAGTCGAGGCCGAGCTCGCCGAGTTGCTTCAGTACGACGTCGCGCGGGTACTTCTCCCAGCGATCGAGCACGCGCATGACCTTGCCGAGCGACTCGTCGGGGATGCGCGCGTAGGTCCGCAACGCGGAGTGCGCGAGCACGCGGTCGTTCGCGCGGATCTCGTACTGCGACGGCTTCGCGCCCAGCGAGCAGAGCATGTCGTGGATGAGTTCGAAGATCTCGACCTCGGCCTCGAGCGACTCCGAGCCGAACACGTCGACGTTGATCTGCCAGTGCTCGCGCACGCGGCCCTTCTGCGGACGCTCGTAGCGATGGCAATTGGGATGCGAGTACCACCGCGCGGGGAACGCGAGCTGCGGCGCATTCGCCGCGATCATGCGTGCGACCGACGGCGTCATCTCGGGCCGCAGCGCGAGCCGTCGCCCGCCTTGGTCCGTCAACGTGAACAACTGTTCGTTGACGAGTTCGCTGCCGGACTTCGCTTCGTACAGCTCGACCGGCTCGAGCAGCGGGCCGTCGTAGCGCTCGAAGCCGTACGACTCGATCACCGCGTACAACTTGGAGAAGACCTGCGTGCGCACCGACATCTCGGCCGGCAGGAAGTCGCGCGTGCCCTTGTAGGGAGCGGTCGATAGGAACTGCGTCATGGGATGGGGCTCCGAAGCGCGGCAGTGTAGGGGAGGAGGGCCGTCGCGCGACGAACGTGATTCCGCGGCGGAAGAGGTTCGCTGCGGTCCATCCCAACTCGAGGAAGTGAAGTGGCCGCGGAGTTCGTGCGACTTCGATTCTTGCCGAGGTCCCCCGCTACTCTCTCCGCCATGTCCACCCCCGTCACCGTCGTCGGCGCTGGCGTCGTCGGCCTTTCCGCCGCCATCCGCCTCGCAGAGACGCGACGATTCGACGTCCGCATCGTCGCCGCGGACGTCGGTCCGCGCACGTTGTCCCGCATCGCAGCGGCGGTCTGGTACCCGTACGCCGTCGCGCATCCGCGCATCGACGCGTGGTTGCGCGAGAGCTTGCGCGCGTATCGCGCTCTGCATCGCAACGGCGTGCCGGGCATCGAGCCGTGCGATGGGCGCGAGTTGTTCCGCTCGATGACCGCGGAATCGCGGTGGAAGGACCTGCTGCCCGCCTACGCGCACGGCGGCGGCGCCGCGCTCGGAGCGAGCGAGACCTACGTCGATCGCTATGCGTTCACGACGTTCGTCATCGAGATGCCGAAGTACTTGCCGTGGCTCGAAGAGCAGGCCCGCCGCCTCGGCATCCCGATCGAAGTCCGGCGACTCGCGACGCTCGACGACGTGGCGACGCAAGACGGAGTCATCGTGAATTGCTCGGGTGTGTGGGCACGTCGACTCGTGCCCGACCCCGAACTCGTGCCGACGCTCGGTCAGTTGATCCGGGTCGAGAAGGGCTCGATCGACCTGTTCTCGCTCGACGAGACGCCGGGTCGACCGGCGTACGTGATCCCGCGTCACGACGACGTCGTGCTCGGCACGATCGACGAGCCGTGGAACGCGGATCGCGACGGGCTCGAACCGCCGGCGCCCACGCCGGAGCGCGATCGCGCGATCCGCGAACGCTGCGCGTTGCTCGATGCGCGTACCGCGGATGCGCCGGTGCTGGAGTCGTACTGTGGGCTACGGCCGGCCCGTCGCGAAGTCCGCCTCGAGGTCGACGGCGAGCGCGCCGAGCGCGGGCAGCGCGTCGTGCACGACTACGGCCACGGCGGGGCCGGCGTGACGTTGAGCTGGGGCTGCGCGCACGACGTGGTGGCCATGGTCACGGCGGTGGCTTGAATCGGGGCTGGCCGCGGGGGCCCGACGAGCCGGAGGATTCGGGGTTCGGGAAGCCGTAAACCGGTCAGCGGCGAATCCGGGGCTGCGGAGGGGAGGGCGGAATCGGATCCGCCGGTGGCCACCGGTGTCCACCGGGTCCGCCGAGGTCCCCGATTCGTCTCCGGCGCGCCGGATTCGCCGCTGACCGGTTTACGGCTTCCCGAACGCCGGTCCGCCCCCCCCAACTCCGCCGCTCCCAGGTCCAATCCCGGCCAGATCGACGCCATGATCAGCCACAACTCTATACCTGATAAGTAGTTCCCACTCTGCGCCTGCCGCCGCGCATCTCGTCGATCCGCCGCCGCTACAATCGCGCGCCACGGAACCCAGCCGGCCTCGGGGAAGTTCACCCCCGCCTCCGGCACCCCCCAGGAACCACCTCGATGCGGATGTACCTCACCCGTCCGACCGCCCTCTTTGCGGCCCTCCTCGCCCCGGTGCTCGCGGGCTGCGCGTCCGACAACTACGCGGATCGCGTCAAGCTCTCGCACATCGACCAAGAGGTCGCGCCCCAGGCGCCGTACCAGGTCGTGTTCTCCGAGGCGTACGTCATGGACTCGACCGGCGACGTCACGGTCGGTCAGCGGCTGTCCGAGTTCGCGACGCAGGTCGCCGCGCGTTCGCAGCCGGGCGATCGAGTCGGCGCGTTCCCGCTGGTCTCGTACGGGCTACGGCGCGACGGCGCATGGGTGTCGGAGCTCGGAGTGCGCCTCGCCGACGACATCACGGTGCGTCTCGCCGGAACCTCGTCGTTCACGCGCACGCTGGCGACGCCCGAACTCGACGTGGTGATCGCGCGCAAAGGCATGAAGAAGTCCGCGTTCGCCACGCTGCCCGCGACCGTCAACGACGCCGCGGGGCTCGATCTCACCGTGGTCGTGTTCGGCACGGTGAAGCGCGAGAACAATCAACCGGTCAATGGTCGCGACGTGCTGACGTTCGACCTGAACGCGATGCGCGTGGCCGACGCGACGCTGCTCGCGCGCACGCAATTCCAGGTGCTCTCCGATCGCAAGGAGAACATGGCGACGTTCGACCTCGCCGACCGCGAAAGCCTGTGGCTGATCGACGGCTGAACGTCCCGCTCTCGCGTCGTCCCTCGCACCCAACCACTCACCGTTTCGTCCCGTCGCGTACGGAAGGACCCCTCGGATGAACTCGCGCTCGCATTCCTCGTGGCTCGTCACCATCGCGCTCGGTCTGTCGACGTCGGCCTGCTACGACGCCGCGTGGATCAAGGAAGACGGCGAGACCGATCTCGTCGACGCGACGCGCGGCGGCATCGAAGTCTGGGATCGGCTGACGCAGGACGTCACCTACAAGCTGCTCGCGAACCACTTGTCCGCGAACCGCGCGCAGGGACCGATGACGGTCGCGTTCATCGGCGTCGAGAACTCGGGCGCCGAAGAGATGCGCGACGCGGTCCCCGCGATGTACGAAAACATCGACACCATCCTCGTCAACGAAGCGGCCTACACACCGGTGTCGCGCCGCTTCGTCGAGACGGCGATGAACAGCACCGGCATGCGCCCGGAGGACCTGTTCTTGCGCAATGGCCGCGACCGCTTCGTCGCCGCGGTCTCGCGCGAAGGGATCGCGCCCGACTATCTGCTGTTCGCGCGCGTGACGACGCTGAGCTCCGAAGGCGTCGACGAAGCGCAGCGCAACTACCAGCTCACGATGGAGCTCGTCGACGCCAACTCCGGCGAAACGGTCCGCAAGGAGACTGGCCGCGTGCGCAAGGGCTACGAACGCTGAACGACTCGCCGAGCTCGTCGGCGTCGTCGCCGCCAGGAGCTGCCGCGAGTCCGTGTCGCGTCGTCGCGTCCATCCCTGCGTCCTGACCCGAAGGAGCGCCGTGAAGCCGTTCCGCGGTCCTGCTGTCGTCGCACGCGCCGTGTCCGCGCTCGCACTGTGCGTGAGCGCGGGCTGCGCGTCGTACTCGCAGGAACTCCAGGAGTACCGCCTGCGCTACGGCGCGGGTGAGTTCGCGTCGGCCGAGGCGGCGCTCGACGAGCGGATCGCCGACGAGACCGGCATCGCCAACGAGCTGCTCCAGCAACCGAAGACGCTCGCACGCGCGGAAGACGTCGCTGACGGGAACGGTCATCTGCTGCTGCTCGAGAAAGCGATGACGCGCCTTGGGCAAGGCGACCCCGACGGCTGCATCGAGTTGCTACGGCGTGCGCGCGACGAACTCGACGCGCGTTACGCGACCAGCGCGGTCGAGGCCGTGAAGATGACGCTGTCCGACGACACAGCGCGCGACTACGCCGGCGCGGACTACGAGCACGTGCTCGTGCGAGCGATGCTCGCGCTCGCCGATCTCGTCAGCGGCGGGCAGGACGCGTTCGCGTACGCGGTCCAGATCGGTACGAAGCAAGAGGAGATCCTCGGCTCCGAGTTCGGCGCGGAGCAGGGCTACAAGCCGCGCGAGCTCTATCGCCGCATCGCCATCGGCGCGTACCTCGAAGGCGTGATCCAGGAGGCCGAGCACCAGCCGAGCGAGGCCGCGCGCGCGTATCAGCGGGCGAAGCAGTACGGCGGCGACTCCGCGTTGCTCGATGCCGCGATCCAGCGCACCGTGTTCGGTCGCTACGCGCGTGAAGGCTGCGGCGTCGTCCACGTCTTCTATCTCGGCGGCCGCGGCCCGCACCTCGTCGAAGGCGTCGACGTCGCGACCGACCAAGCGAGCAAGCTCGCGGGCATCGTCATCGCGCTGCTGCGGGATCGCGGCTCGGCGTTCTTGCAGGCGCCGATCAAGGTCCCCGTGGTCGCCGTGACGGATCGCACGCTGGCACCGCTCGCCATCGGCGGTGACGCCATCGGCAACGAGTTCACGACTCCGCTCGTCGACGTCAACGAGATCGCGATCGAACAACTTGAAGCGAACCTGCCGTGGATCCAAGCGCGCGCGCTGGTGCGTCGTGGCCTGAAGTCGTTCGCGTCGGCGATCGCGGAGATGAAGTTCGACGAACGCGAGAACAACGGCCTCGCGTTCCTCACGGCGGCGATGCTGAACTACATCGCGACCGCGACCGAGAACGCCGACACGCGCAACTGGACCGCATTGCCCGCGAGCTTCCAGGCCGCGCGCATCGAAGTCCCGGCCGGCGACCGCGAGTTCGTCTTCGACGGCACCACCCGCGTCCGCGTGCGCGTCGCGGCCGGGCACGAGAGCTACGTCGTGTTCCTGCGCACGGCGCCGACGAGCCGTGGCGCGGTCCTCATCGACAAGTTCTCGTGGCCGCTCGGCGCGACGTCAGCTCCGGATGCCACGCGTCCGCAGGGCGAAGCCGATCAGGCGATAGAGCAGCCGGGCGCCGACGACCGCGTCCCATGAGTCGTGTTCGCACTCCGCGTCGCCGGGGGAAACCTCGTTGACGTCGAAGCCGACGATCGTGCGACCGGACTTCGTCAACTCGTCGAGCCACAGCATCGCCTCGTTGAACGACAGCCCTCCGGGCACGGGCGTCCCGGTGTTGGGGCACAGCGCCGGATCGAGGCCGTCGACGTCGAACGTCACCCAGACGCGCTCGGGCAAACACTCGATCGCTCGCCTCACCAAGGCGCGCAGGTTCGAACCCTCGGCGCGAGCGAACGCCCAATCGACGTCGAACGTCGCTTGGATCCGACCGCCGGAATTGCGGATCGCGTCGTGCTCGGGCTCGGACAGGTCGCGCAGGCCGACTTGGCACAAGCGCGCGATGCCGGGGATCCGCGTCATCGCGTTGTGCAGGATCGACGCGTGCGACCACGTGAAGCCCTCGTACGCCACGCGCAGATCGGCGTGCGCGTCGACATGCAGCAGGCCGAGTCCGGGCCAGCGCGCGGCCGCCGCGGCGAACGCGCCGAACGGAGTCGAGTGGTCGCCGCCGAGCACGCCGACGAGCTTGCCGGCCGCGATCGCACGCGAACACGAGGCCTCGACGATCGCGTTGACTTCGGCGCCGATCGCGTTGACGCGTGCCAACGCGTCCCTGAACTCGCGCGTACCGTCGTCGACTCCGCCGACGTCGATGATCGGCTGAGCGAGGTCGCCGGCCTCTGCGTTCAGCGCGACGATCCGTGGATCGGCGGGAAGCATCACGATGCCGGCCTCGTACGGCTTGCCGGTCAGCACGTCGAACAGGTCGACCTGCTTGCTGGCGCGGAACACGGCCTCGGGGCCGCGCGCGGTGCCCTTGCGGTACGACGTGGTCGCGTCGAACGGCACCGGGACGATGTGCACGGTCGCATCGGACTCGCCGTGTGGAAGTCCGAAGATCCCGGAGTCTTCCGGTGCGGCGGCGGAGGGATCGAACGGTGGGGTCATCACGAACTCCGGGCGCGCCGCACGGTGTGCCGGGATCGGCCATTGCCGCGACTTCCGCGGCGGCGTGCGCATCGCTGCGATCTCCTTACAGCTCGCGTCGGGATCGTGCGAGACCTCGCTCGCCGAAGTCACGGTCGCGAGCGGTCCGCGGCGATCATGCCATGACAGCGCGGTTCACGGTGAACTCGGCGTCCGGCGATAGAGGTCCGCCTTCGCCGAGTCGCCGCGCAGCTCGTAGAGGTGCACGAGCGCTTGCGCGTAGCGCAGCGTGTACGGGCTGTCCTTGCCGAACGTCGCGGCGAAGCCGTCGTGCGAGCCGAGCAGCAGTGGTTCGGCCGCGTCCGTGTTCTTCTGCTCGAGGTACGTGAAGCCGAGCGTGCCGGACAGCCCGATCATGGACGGGTGGTTCGACGGGAGCACGAGCGCGCCGGCCTCGAGATGCCGCTTCGCGACCGTCTCGGATTCGTCGAATCGGCCCATCACACTCAGTGCGTTGGCGAGACTCGACGCGTCGTTCAGCGTCGTCGGGTCGCCCGCGCCGGTGACGCGCGTCCGGATCTCGACCACGTCGCGGTACTCGGCGACCGCGGCCTCGCGGTCCTGCTTTCGCCACATGCACTTCGCCAGCGCGGCGCGCGACGACAGCGTGTACGGATTCTCGGCACCGAGCTTCTCGCTCTGGATGCGCACGATGTCGTGGAGTTCGGCGATCGCCTCGTCGAGTCGATTCGAGTCACGCAGGTACGCGGCGAGGTTGCCGCGGAAGCTGAGCGTCCAGACATTGTCGTCGCCGAACGCCGCGCGCGCTCGTTCGACGACGGTCGTTTGCAGCTCCACGGACTCGGCCAGTCGGTTGAGCCCGCTACGCACCAGCGCGAGATCGTTCGCGACGATGAGGGCGTCGATGTTGTCTTCGCCGAGAGCGGATTCGTGTTCCGCCAGCGCGCGCTCGAGAGCGGGCTCCGCCTCCGCGAGGCGCCCGAGTCGCTGCAGGATCGATCCGCGCTGGCGTGCGCCACGCAGTCGCACCGAAGGGTCCAGCGCCTGGGCGCGCTCGACGACCGCGTCGGCGTCGTCGAGCAACGTCAACGCTTCCTCGATGCGTCCGGCGAGGATCATCAGTTCGACCTGGTTCGACAGCAGCACCGCGTAGTCGCGCCCGTCGACGACGTTCGCCTCGCGTGACATCGTCGTCGCTCGCGCGAGGACGTCCAACGCGCGATCGCGGTCCCCGAGCGACTGATAGAGCCGGGCGATCTCGTTGCTGACCGGCGCGATCACTTCGGGCGACGTCAGGAATGCGTCGAACATGCGATCGGTCGTCGACTCGAGCGCGTCGACGACCTTCAAGTCGAGGCCGCGATTCTCCGCGTTCGCTTGCGCGTACGAGTCGGTCAGCAGTTGCTTGATCGCTTGTGCGATGTTCGCGTCCTTCTTCGCGGACGCCTCGGCGTCGAGAGCTCGCTGTGCTTCTAGCTTCGCGGCGGCTTCCGCGAGCTCGGCGCGTTCTGCGGACTCCTTCGACGCCTTGGCTTCGCGATTCGCGCGCGTCTCCTCGGCGTTCGCGCGCTGCAGCGCCTTCAACGCCACGGCGAGTCCGATCGCCAACGCGACGATGACCGCGAGCGTGCTCGCCACCAACGCGCGATGACGACGCACGAACACGCCGACGCGATACGTCGCGCTCGGTGGTCCGGACAAAGTCGGTTCACCGGCCAGGAAGCGCTCGAGGTCGGCCGCGAACTCTCCCGCCGACGCGAAGCGGCGCGCCGGGTCCTTCTCGAGCGCCTTGGCGCAGATCCACTCGAGGTCCTGCGCGAGCGCGGGAGCGATCGAGCGCAAGCGCTTCGGCTCGACGTCCCGCGCGATGCGGGCGGCCTCGGACACGTTCTTGCCGTCGAGATCGAGCGGCGGCTTGCCGCACAGGAGCTCGAACAGGATCACGCCCAGTGCGTAGACGTCGCTGCGTGTGTCGACCGCGTCGGAATCGCCGGCCAGTTGTTCCGGCGCCATGTAGCGCACGGTGCCGAGGAGTTCGCCGCTCTGCGTATGCAGCGTCGATGCGCCGTCGGTCGAGGCCACGCGGGCAACGCCGAAGTCGATGACCTTGACGTGACCGCCGCCGTCGACGAGCAAATTGGCCGGCTTCAGGTCGCGGTGGATCACGCCCTTTCGATGCGCGTGATGCACGGCGTCACCGATCGTCGCCATGAGCTGCACGCGCGCGATCGTGTCGAGGCCATGCTGTTGCGCGTAGTGCGTCAGCGGCGCGGCGTGCTCGAGGTACTCGAGCGCGTACCACGGCAGCGTGAGTCGGATGCCGTCGCCGTCGAACTCGTGGACGCCGGCGTCGAACACCTGCGCGATCGAAGGATGCGACAAGCGCGCGAGGATCTCGCTCTCGACCGTGAATCGGCGCAGCACGCTGCTCGAGCGGAAGATCGGCTGCAGCACTTTCAACGCGACCTGACGCTTCGGTTGGTCTTGCTCGGCCAGATAGACCGTGCCCATGCCGCCCGAGCCGAGCGCGCGCAGCACCGTGTACTTGCCGATCTTCGCGCCGGTCAGATCGGCGCTCACGGTGCGCGCGAGGAACTGCCCGCTCTCGGCTTCTGCGTCGGCGCGAAGCAGATCGAGCACGAGTTCACGCAGCTCGGTGTCGTTGCCGCAGCGCTGCGCGATGGCGTCAGTCCGCGCGTCGCTCTCGAGGTCGACGACGTCCTCGAAGATCTGCCGTGCGAGCACGGATTTCGGAGGGGTCACGGCGTCAGGTCGCTCCGGAAGGATCCAATTCGCGCAGCAGCCAAGCGCGCGCGGCGCGCCAACGCCGCTCGATCGTTCGTGCCGTCACGCCGAGCGCCTTGCCGGCCTCCGACGAATTGAGGCCGCCGAAGAACAGCAGCTCGACGACCGATGCCGCCGGCGGATCTTCGCTCTGCAGCTTGGTCAGCGCGTCGTCGAGCGCCAGCAGGTCGAGCGGCCGCGGCGTGAACCACGCCAGCGAGTCGGAGAGCGGGGTCCGATCGCCGCCCGGCGTTCGCTTGTCCGCCCGCTTGCGGCGCTCGTGGTCGACGAGGATCGAGCGCATGGCCTTCGCGGCGATCGCGAAAAAGTGCTCACGGTTGTCGAACGTGCCGGCTTCCTGCTGCACCAAGCGCAGGAATGCCTCGTTCATCAATGCGGTCGGCTGCAGCGTGTGGCCGGCGTTCTGGCCCGCCATCATGCGGTCGGCGAGGCGTCGTAACTCGGCCTGTACCAATGGGAAGAGTTCATGGGAGGCGTTCGGATCGCCGCCCACCATGCGCCGGAGCAAACGCGTGACGTCGTTGTCCTGCGAACTCATCGACGACCCTCGGAGACCGGCGGCATCATGCCCCGGAACCCGTGCCAACGCCAAGTCCGCCATCGTCATCCTCCAAAGAAACGGAACGCCTGAGCCGTTCCACGGTCGTATGGGTGCCGTCATGAAGGAGACATCGCGATGAACCGCCGACACTTCCTTTCCTTGTTGTCGTTCTCCGCGGTCAGTGGGGTCAGTGGGGTGCTCCCGGCACTGGCCTGCGCGCGCGGGCGCGGCGACGACTCGCCCGAAGGCATTGCGCGCGTTGGCCTCGAGCGAGCGCGCAAGGCCGGCAAGCCGTTGCTCGTCCTCGTGATTCCATCCGAGCCCGGTCCGGCGTCGGAACGCGGCGAGTGGTTCGGTTCGTGGCTCGCACTCGCAGACGACGCGTTGCTCGCGGATCTCGCGCTGTTCGAGCGCATCTGCGTGCCGATGGCCGCGCTCGCCGACCTCGGAGTCCGCGACGTCGACCCCAAGACCGAACCCGTGGTGCTGTTCATCGAGACGCATGAGGACGCGCCGCACGCCATCGCGATCGACGGCGCGCTGGACGAGGAACTCGTGCGGACGTTCGCGAACCCGTGGCCGCAAGAAGGCGAGAGCTACGAGGCCGCCGAACTCCGTATGGGCAACGCGATCCGTGCGCGCAACGCGGCATTGACCGGCTGGCTGCGCGACACGGTGAAGCTCGACGAGCGCATGCCCCGCCTCGCCGCGCAAGTCGACGCGACCCTGACGGACGACGAGCGCGCGCAGATCGCGAAGGACCTCGCGCAACCGGCCGCGATCGATCGGACCTTGCTGGAGCGCGCAGGTGCGGTCGTGCGCGATGCGATTCCGGTCGCCGAGACGAAGCAACAGGAAGCCGCGATCCGAGCGATTGCCGCGGTCACGGCCGATGCGATCCGCACGAAGCCTCCTGCAGGGGCCGTGTGGGCGCGCTCGAGCGGTTGCGGATTCGAGTTCGAGGATCCCAATCGCCACGGTGACTCCGACGACGCCGGTATCGAGTGCGGCATGGGATTCGTGCCCGAAGAGGGCAAGCGCTTCCTGTTCTTCCTCCAAGGAGCCGACCGAGGGCGGTGACGGCGGAGGTGCGCGGCGTCTCGAGCGTTGCGGTGGTGCGGTGCCCCGGCCATCATGCGCTCGCGATCGGCGACGCTCCCTCGAAGCACGATCGCGGAGCCACGTCATGGAACGCCGAGACTTCTTGCAGTGGATGGCCGCGGGCGCTGGCGGCCTCGCCGCATCGCGACTGACGTTCGCGGATGAGCGCAAGGACGCCGTCGACTTCGACGAGCTCGTCAAAACGCAACTCGCGCGCGCGACGAAGCGTGGCTGTCCGGTGATCGCCGTCGTGGTGCCGAAGGCGTACCGCGATCAGTCCGAACGAGGCGACGTGATCACGGCGTGGTTCGACTCCGCGGACGATGCGAAGCTCGCCGATCTCGCGCTGGTCGAGTTCGTCTGCGCACCGCTCGACGCCTTGCGCCGTGCGCCGATCGATGGACTCGACGACGAGGCGTGGTGGTTCGTGCTGAACCCGAAGCCGAAGGAACCTGCGGAATCGACGACCTCGGATCCCACACCCAATGCGGAGAGGCAACGCTGGAGCGCGAGCCCCGTCCGATTCGTGTTGCCGCGTCCGCACCGCCCGTGGCTCGAAGAGGATCCCGAGCCGGGAGCCGAATCCGACGCCGCACCGCGTGAATCGTGGCATGACGAGGTCGCGCGGATCGTGCATGCGAAGTATCGCGCGGCATTGCGACTCGACCGTGGACTCGACGAGCTCGCAGCACGCGAGCGCGAGTCGCTCGACGCCGAGCTGAAAAAGCGCGTCGCCGACGCGATCGACGATCCGGCGACGCTCGCGGCCGAGGATCTCGCGTTCGCGGCCGTGCTCGTCCGCGTGCAAGCGATCGGCGACGCGAAGCGCGAAGCCGCTGCGCAGGCGGCGCTTGCCGAATCCGCGCGACGACGGTTGCGCGTCGCGGCTCCGAGCGGTGCGCGCTGGATGCGCCAATACGCGTGTTCGACGCAGCCCGAGGGCGAACCGATCCAATCGCACGGCCCGTGTGGAACGTCGTTCGTGCCGGTCGAGGGCCGCCGCTTCCTCGGCTTCCTCACGGCGACGTGACGCACGATGCGGCCCGCGGTCGGCTTCACGCTGCAACCGTCGACGGAGTACCTCGACCTGCTCGAGCCGATCGCGGCCGAGCACGCCGATGTGATCGAGGTCGCGCCGGAGACGCTGTGGCGCTTCGATCGCGCGGGGGCGTGGTCCAGCAACAGCTTCTTCGAACGGATTCGCGCGTTCGGCGCGGCGCACGGCAAGCGCTTCATCGCGCATGGCGTCGGTTGGTCGCCGGGCAGCGCGGAGTTGTCGGGCTCGGAGCGTGAACGTCGTTGGCTCGACGCGATCGCGCGCACGCACGCGGCGTTCGGGTTCGAGTGGTACACGGACCACCTCGGCGCCCACGTATGGAACGGCGAGGAACTCATGTTGCCGCTGCCGTTGCCGATGACGATGGCCGCGGTCGTGACCGTGCGTGAGCGTATGGCGCGGATCGGCGCGCTCGGGCTCGACGTCGGAGTCGAGAACAGCGTGTTCTACTTCCGCTACGGAAGCGTCGTGGACGAGGCCGACTTCGTGCGCGCGATCACCGTCGACGGCTGCGTGCGCTTGCTGCTCGATCTGCACAACGTGTTCACGACGTGCGTGAATGCCGGCGTCGATCCGCGCGAGTACGTCGAGCGCTTGCCGCTCGAGCGCGTGATCGAACTCCACGTGTCCGGCGGATCGACCAGCGACGCGGCGTGGTTGCCGTCGAACGCGACGCTGCGCCTCGACAGCCACGACCAAGCCGTTCCCGAGCCGGTGTGGGCGCTGTTGCGCGAAACGCTGCCGCGCTGCGTGAACGCGCGTGCGGTCGTGCTCGAGCGAATGGAAGGCACGGTCACGCAGGCCGACGTCGCGTCGTTGCGGGACGAACTCGTCCGCGTGCGCGCCGAGATCGACGCGGGGACGCGATGAGCCCTCCGCGCGAGTCGTTCGACGTGTTCATCGCGCGCGCGATGCGCTCATCCGATCCCGTCGCGTGCCTACGCGAACGACGCGACGATCCGACCCTCGACGCGGACGAGGGCACGCGACTGCGCGCGATCGACGAGGACGGTTTCCGCATCGCCGCGCTGATCGTCGCGAAGCTGCGGTTCGAGCGCTTGCTGCAGGGCTCGGCGCCCGCGGCTCGCGGATTCGCGTTGGACGCGCGCACGTTCGCGGACGTGTTCCGCGACTATCACCAGCAGGTGCCGATGACGTCTCCGATGCCGTGGGACGAGGGGCGCCGATTCGACGAGTGGGTCCGCGAGCAGCAGCGCACGGAGCCCCAAAGGGGACAGACCCCTTCGTGTTGAGCGCGAAGGGCGTGGGCGTGAAGGGGACAGACCCCTTCTTGCCGTCGAGACCTCGACGTCACTTCGCGAGTGCGCGCATCGCGTCCGCGATCACGTCGCACTGCTCGTTCGTCGTGCAGGACGGCGGCATCGCGTAGACGACGTCGCCGAGAGGACGCAGCAGCACGCCGTACTCGAGCGCCCTCTGGCGCAGCGCCGGCGAGCGGCTTGCGAGATATCCCGCGACCTCGCCATCGGCGCGCGGCAAGTCGAACGCGACGATGCCGCCGCAGCGGCGCAACGTCGCGACGCATGCGTCGGGTAAGCTCGCGCGCAGCCGCGCTTCGATCCGCGTTCCGATCGCGTCGAGTCGGGCCGGAGTGTCCTCCGCCGCGAGGATCGCCAGCGACGCACGCGCCGCGGCGCACGCGATCGGATTGGCCGTGAACGTGTGGCCGTGGAACAGAGCCTTGCGTCGGTCCTCGGCCAGGAACGCGCCGAACAAGTGCTCGGTCGCGAGCGTGGCCGCGAGTGGCAGCGTGCCGCCGGTCAGCCCCTTCGCCACGCACAACAAGTCGGGAGTCACACCGCAGCGCACCGCCGCGAACGTGGCGCCGGTGCGGCCGAAGCCCGTCATGACTTCGTCGAGGATCAAGAACGCGCCGTGTTCGTCGCACAGCTCACGCGCGCGCTTCACGAACGCGGGCTCGTGCATGCGCATGCCGCCTGCGCCCTGGACGAGGGGTTCGAGGATCACGGCCGCGACCGTTTCGCCGAGGTCCTTCAGCGTGGCTTCGAGCGCCGCGGCGTCGACCGCGACGTGTTCGATCGGAACGCACAGCGCGCGGTAGGGCACGAAGAACGGATCGGGATCGCCGACCGACATCGCTCCGGCCGTGTCGCCGTGATAGGCGCCGGAGAACGCGACGAACCGCGTGCGTCGCGTCGCGCCGCGTTGCGCGTGCGCTTGCAGCGCCATCTTCAAAGCCACCTCGACTGCGGTGGAGCCGTCGTCCGAGAAGAACACGCGCGAGAGTCCGGGCGGCGCGAGCGCGAGCAGCGCCTCGGCGACGTCGACCGCGGGCTCGTGCGTCGCTCCGGCGAACAGCACGTGATCGAGTCGTTTCGCTTGGACGGCGATCGCGCTCGCGATCTCCGCGCGGCCGTGCCCGTGCAGCGTTGCCCACCACGACGAGATCGCGTCGATCACGACTCGACCATCGTTCAGCGTCAGCGTCGCATCACGCGCCGACGCCACGGGAAGCGGGTCGGCTTCGAGCGCATGCTGTGCGTACGGATGCCAAATGGCTCTCCGATCGCGCTCGATCAACGGATCGACGGATTCGGCCTTGGGCTTAGCACCGGTTCGAGGTCGTTCTGCGCGAGCCATGCGTCGAGCGCCTCCGTGTTGAGCCTGAGGAACTGCGGGACTTCATAGACGTGTTCGACGTGCGCGAGCGCGCGCAAGGTCGCTGCATTCGAAGGATGCGGTTCGCCGACGAGGAACAGGGCTCGAGGTTCGAGATGTCTGCGGCGCAACGCCTCCAGCGTCAATTGCGTGTGGTTCAACGTGCCGAGTCCCGAGCGCGCGACGAGCACGAGCGGCAACGCGGCCCGCTCCAGTAGTTCGCCTTGGTCGAAGCGCAACGTGTACGGCACGCGCAATCCGCCGGCGAGTTCGATCACGAGCGCGGCATCGCGCGCGTTCTCGCGAGCGCGTGCGATGCCGTCGAGCAGCGCGTCGGGGTCGAGCGTCACTCCCGCGGCTGCGGCGGCTTCGTGAGGCGACGCCGGCAGCGGCAACTCGTGCAGTGGCGCGAGCCACTCGACGGCAGCGAGGCCCGCGAGTCGTGCGACGGTGCGCGTGTCGGAGTCGGTCCCCGTTTGCACGGGCTTGAAGTAGCGCGCCGTGCCGCGCGCACGCGCGTGGCGCATGAGCAGCGCGCTGACGACGGTCTTGCCGACGTTCGTGTCGGTGCCGACGACGGCGAGTGCGCGCGCGGTGCCGATGCTCGGCGACGCCGACCTCGTGGCGTGGCGCGCTTCGTCGCGCAACCGCGCCATCAGTCGGTCGATCTCGGCGTCGGTGTTGAACGCATGCACGACGAGGCGCAATCGCTCGGTCCCGCGAGGGACCGTCGGATGACGTACGGCCCGGACGTCGAGCCCGGCCTCGCGCGCGCGCTGCGCGAGTTCGAGTGCGCGTTCGCTCGAGCCCACGACGAACGGCACGATCGCCGCGTCGGGTTCGGGCAGAGCCAACGCGGCGGCCAGCCGGCGTGCGTTGCGCAGTACGGTCGACCTCGCGGCGTCGGCCGTGCGCGCGCGACGGATGGCTTCGATCAACCCGGCCGCGAGCGCGGGCGGTGGCGCGGTCGTGAACATCAACGACCGCGCGCGCTGGATCAGCCACGCGCGCAGCGTGGAGTCGCCGACGACGAACGCGCCGCTTTGACCGAGCGCCTTGCCGCCCGTGACGAGTCGCGCGGCTACGCGCGAGACGTCGAGCCCGCGTTCCGCGAGCTCGGAGACGACACCGGCGCCGCGCGGCCCGAGCAAGCCGACGGCATGCGCCTCGTCGACGACGAGGTGGGCGTCATGACGCTCGCAGACGTCGAGCAGCGCCTCGATCGGCGCGCGATCGCCGTCCATGCTGAACACGCTCTCGGTGACGACGAAGCGGCGCGGCGCGTGGGCCGCGTGCTTCAGCGCGCGCTCCACCGCGGCGACGTCGCGATGCGCGCTGACGACGACGTGTGCGCGCGCGGCGCGAGCCATGCGACACCCGTCGACGATCGACGCGTGATTGGCCGCGTCCGATACGAACAGGACGCCGGGCTCGGCGAACGCTTGGAGCAAGCCGAGGTTGGCCTGGAAGCCGGACGGGAACAGCAGAGCCGCATCGGCTTGCAGCCAATCCGCGCACACGCCTTCCGCCGCGCGATGGAGCGCGTGGTCCCCGCCGAGCAGGCGCGACGCCGCGGTGCCGGCGCCATGCTCGAGCGCGGCCGCGGCGATCGCCGCGGCGACCTCGGGGTCGCGGGCCAAACCGAGCACGTCGTTCGTGGTGAAGTCGGCGAGCCCGTCGCCTCGTCCCGTCAAGTTCCGGCGCAAGCCGCGCGCGTCCTGCTGCGCCAGCTCGCGAGCGAGATGGTCTCGCAGGTCGTCGTTCACGACTCCCGCTGCAGCGGTTTCAGGCCGAGCTTGGTCAGCAGCGCCGCGTCGGACGCGGGCGCGGGGTTCGGGGTCGTCAGCAACTCGTCGCCGACGAAGATCGAGTTCGCGCCGGCGAGGAAGCACAGCGCCTGACCTTCCTCGGTCATCGCGGTGCGGCCGGCCGACAAGCGGATCACGGTCTTCGGCATCGCGATGCGTGCGGCGGCGATCGTCTTGACGATCTCGGACCAATCGAGGTCGCGCTCGCGCTCGAGCGGCGTGCCCTCGATCTTCACCAGCGCGTTGATCGGGACGCTCTCGGGCTGCGGATCGAGGTTCGCGAGTTCGGCGATCAGTTCGGCGCGCGCCGCTTCGCTCTCGCCGAGGCCGAGGATGCCGCCGCTGCAGACGTGGATCCCGGCTTCACGCACGGCGCGCAGCGTGTCGAGGCGGTCGTCGTAGGTGCGCGTGGTGACGACCTGGTCGTAGTGACTGCGGCCGGTGTCGAGGTTGTGGTTGTAGTAGTCGAGGCCGGCTTCGCGCAGGCGGCGGGCTTGGGCGTCATCGAGCATGCCCAACGTGACGCACGCCTCGAGACCGAGTTGCTTGACGCCCTTGACCATGTCGAGCACGCGCTCGAACTCGGGTCCGTCCTTCACTTCGCGCCAGGCGGCGCCCATGCAGAAACGGTCGGCGCCGCTCTCTCGTGCTCGTCGCGCTTCGGCGAGGACGGTGTCGAGCGCGAGCAACGGCTCGCGCTCGACCGGCGTCTTGTGATGCGCGCTCTGCGAGCAGTAACCACAGTCCTCGGGGCAACCGCCGGTCTTGATCGACAGCAGTTGCGAGCACTGCAACTGGTCGGGGGCGTGATGCCGACGATGCACCGACGCCGCCTCGAACACGAGGTCGAGCAGCGGGCGTCGCAGCAATCCGAGGACGTGGTCGGCGCTGACGGGCCGAGTCGCTTCGCGAGCGGAAGTCACGCGTGGATCAGTTCTTGGGTTCTTCGGCGCAGCAGCCGCCGCCGGTCTCGCCGACGCAGGCGTCGCCGCAGCCCTTGGCTTCCTTGGCCTCGCCGCCACAGCAGCCGCCGACCTCGGTGGTCGACGTCGAGGTCGTGTTCGCCTGGGGCACCGCGGCGTCGGTCTCGGCGACCTTGGTGTCGGACGAGCAACCGAGGAATCCAGCCGCGAGCAGCGTCAGGACGAGGACGGAACGACGAACTTGGTGCACCATGGGGCGGGACTCCAGAACGACACCGGGCGCGCGCACGATACGGTGCGCGGCGAGCGGTGCGCGAAGCGAGGATCTTAGAGCTCATGACCGCGGCTTTTGAAGTGCGTCGAAGAAGTGCGTCGACCGTGGGCCTCGTCCTGCTGTTGGCGTGGGCGTTGGCGTGGGGGGTGTCCGCCGACGCGCAGGCCTACCAGGCGCCGAGCAGCAAGGCGCCGTCGACCGCGCCCCCGAAGTCCGGAGCCGGCGGTGGGTACGGCAAACAGGGCGGCAAGAAGTCCGGGAAGGCCTGGGTCGCCCCGCCGCGCAACGACGTGAAGAAGAAGGCGGCGGGCAAGTACGGCGGCGCGAACAAGAGTCCTTGGAAGGGGAAGTCCGGCAAGCCGGGGCCCAAATACTCGTCGAGCAAGCCGTCCCCTTTCGCGGCACTCGAGGCGTCAGCGAAGCCGCAGGGGGCAGCGACCCCAACGCTGCCGCCGCCGTGGACCGTGGCCAAGCCGAAGCGCTTGGTGATGGTGACGCCGCGGTCGATCCAAGTCGAAGGTGGCGCGGTCGTCGCGGCCGAGAACTCGATCGTGCGCGCGCTCGAGGTTTGTGGGCCGGGCTCGACGATCGTGCTCGATGCGGGCGACTACCGGCCGTTCTCGATCGGCTTCTCGAAGGAAGATCCGAACAACGCGCGCACGCGCGGCGGCGCACCCGGGCAGCCGATCGTCGTCGCGGCGCGCGGCGCCGTGCGCATCCACGGCGGAGCGTTCGGGCACTGCATCCGGATCGCGCAACAGGTCCCGAACGGATACGTCACGTTCCGCGGCATCGCACTGCACGGCGCGACGCAGTCGGCAATCCGGCTCGAGCGTGGCAGCACGCACGTCGGGTTCCGATTCGAGGATTGCCCGATCGACGGCGGGTACGACCACGCCGCGCGGCAGGGGCTCGCGTCGAACCTCGGCATCGATGCGTACGGAGTCATCGACTTCGCGTACGTCGGGACGAAGCAGCCGGTCGCGATCGCCCATCTGCGCAACGGCGACGGCATCCGCTTGGCGAACACGCAAGGCGATGTCGTCATCGAGCGCGTGGTCGGCGAGCGCCTCGGCGGCGCCTTCGTGCGCATCACGGCGGCGAGCACCGACGGACCGCCGGGGCTCGGGCTCGTGGTGCTGCGGCATTGCGTGGCGCGGGACGTCGGGTTGAACCCCGATGCGAATCACAAGAGCGCCTACGCGTACACGATCACGGGACGCCATTTCGGCACGATCGCGCTCGACCGCTGCGAGTACCGCTCCGGGTTCGATGCCGCGCTGCTCGGACTCACGCAACCAGGTGTCGCGTATGGACTCGGCGCGGTGCAAGTCACCGACGGCGTCGACCACGCACGCACCGAAACCCTCGTGGTGTACGGCTGCGATTTCCAAGCCGCGCCCGAGACCGGCGCTGCGCCGCTCGTTTCGATCGGCGGCGTCCACATGCTGCGCATCGAGGGCAAGTCGACGTTCGTCGCGGGGCGGTCGGGCCTGGCGCTCGACCTCGATCCGCGTGCGGTGGACGCCGCTGGCGGATTGCGCAGTACGGCCAACGGACTGACGCGCATCGCGCAGGACACGGTGTTGAAGGGTGCTTCGAGGGTGCGTGGCGTGGACGTGAAGCTCGAGCAGCTCGCGAACTACGGCGCGCGCTGATCGGAAGCGTCGGCCGCTCGACCCCACGGGGTTTGGCCCGCGCGCTCCGCGACTTGGAGCGCGCGCCGCAAGACGCCGAGCAGCATGTCGCGATCGGACGACTCGAGCGCAGCGCGTGCGAAGCCGATGCCGGCGCGCGCGACGATGCGATCGATGAGGCCTCGATCGGGGTGGCCGTCGTAGCCGAGCGCGACGAGCGTTTCGCGCAGTTTCGCCGACAGCACCGCGAGCTCGCCGGCGGTCAACGACGACTCGCGCGCGAACTGCGTGCGAGCCTTCGGCGCGGGCTCGCTGCCGAGCGCGCGGCGCAGCGTGTATGCCGCGAGCAACACGGCCTGCGCGAGGTTGTAGACCGGTCGTTCGATCGCCGCGGGGATCGTGACGATGAGCTGGCACGGCGCGAGCTCCTCGGCCGTCAGGCCGCGGTCCTCGCGACCGAACACGAGCGCGACGGGCGTGGTCGAGGCGATGTCGACGATGCGCGGGATCGCGTCGTCGAGCCACAGCGCTTCGCGGAGATCGCGTCGATCGCGCGCCGTGAAACCGACGACGAGCGAGGAGTCGGCGACGGCTTCGGGGAGGGATGCGAAGCGGCGCGCGGAAGCGAGCACGTCCTCGGAACCACACGCCATGCGCCGGGCTTCGTCGCCGAACGCGACGCCTTGCACGATGCGGAGATCGAAGAAGCCGTTGTTCTTCAACGCGCGCGCGACGGAGCCGACGTTGGCTTCACCACGAGGATCGACGAGGACGAATGAGGCGGGCATAGGGGGGAGAGTAGCGAGAGCTCGGGCCGCATGGCCCGACGCCCGCTCGGGCGTCGAGGCGAGGTGGGGGCCAACGGCCCCCACGCCCCCTCGTTCGACCGCTCGCGGTCGAACGACCAAAGGGGGGCTTCACAAACGAGCAAAGCCCCCCTTTGGAAACCCCCGCGCCCTTGAGTCGCGCGCGAGACTCCACGACGTCCCTTGGCGACGGAGTGGTTACTCGGGCACGCGCGAGCTTGAACCCGAGGGAGAACTTCGGGTCGCGCTTCGCGCTCCGCGGTGGCGATTGAAGGAGTGGGTAGATGACGGGGACGGAGGCGGGTCTGTCCCCCATCTGTCCCCCGTGCCCGGACGCCCTTGCCGGCGGTCAGCGCTCGCACTCCAATCCTTCGACACGATCCCGCAAGTCCTTGGCCCGTCGTCGTGTAGCCCGCGTGCATTTGCCGCCGGCAATCGCACGCGGGTACCCGCGTCGAGTTGCCGGCGGTGATCCCGATCGGGTCTCGGTCACCGGGTCTCGGGTCTTCTCTTGTTCGGGTTCGTCGCCCGTCCCGTCACTTCTTCGGGTGCGTCGACTCACCCTCCCGCTTGGCGCGATCGAGGATGTGTTGCTTCACCTCGAGTACGCGGTGGCGGACGATCTTGCCCTCGACGACGAAGATGACGTCCTCGGCGATGTTCGTCGCGTGGTCGGCGATGCGCTCGAGGTTGCGGAGCGCGCCGACCAAGTGCATGACGTCGCCGAGACGGTCGACGTTCTTGCTCATGAACTGGATCGCCTCGCCGATGAGCTCGCGGTAGAGCCGGTCCGCCTCGTCGTCCATCTCCCACACGCGCAGTGCGAGAGCTTCGTCGCGGCGCACCATGGCGTCGAGGCCGTCGCGCGTCATGCGCTTCACGACCGATGCCATGCGCGTGACGTCCGGACGGAACGGCAGCGACGGCACGAAGGCCAGGACTTCCGCCCTCTCGGCGATGTTGACCGCGAGGTCGCCCATGCGCTCGAGGTCCGAGTTGATCTTCATGATGCCGGTGACGAGGCGCAGGTCCTTCGCCACCGGTTGGCGCAGCGCGAGGATGTCGAGGCAGCGCTCCTCGACCTCGAGTTCGAGATCGTCGATCACGTTGTCGCCGTCGATGACCTCGCGCGCGAGCGCGGCGTCGCGCTGGAGCAGCGCCGTCAACGCCTTGTCGACACGGTCTTCGACGAGCCCGCCGATGTGCAGGATGGCCTTCTGGATGGAGTCGAGGTCGAGTTCGATCTGCTTGGACATGGGCGGTCTCAGAACGTGGAACCCTGCAGCTTGCGACGCACACGGTTGCGCCACACGATCGCCGCGAGGTTCAAGATGACGATGAACACGAGCAACACCAGCGCCGTCGCATAGACGATCGGGCGCGACGCTTCGACGTTGGGGGACTGGAAACCGACGTCGTAGATGTGGAAGCCGAGGTGCATGAACTTGGCGTCGAGATGCAGGAACGGCGGCGTCGCGTCGATCAGCGGACTCGCCGCGAGCTTGACGACTCCCGTCAGCATCAGCGGCGCGACTTCGCCCGCGCCACGCGCGATCGCGAGGATCGTGCCGGTCAGGATGCCCGGCATCGCCGCCGGCAACACGATCGTGCGGATCGTCTGCCACCGCGTCGAACCAAGAGCGAGCGAGCCCTCGCGCTGCGCGCGCGGAACGGCTCGCAACCCTTCCTCGGTCGAGACGATGACGACCGGCACCGTCAGCAGCGCGAGCGTCAGCGACGCCCACAGCAGGCCGCCGGTGCCGAACGTCGGGGTCGGCAGCTTGTCGGAGAACAGCGTCGCGTCGACGTGCGCACCGATCGTGTAGACGAAGAACGCGAGCCCGAACATGCCGAACACGATCGACGGCACGCCCGCGAGGTTGCTGACCGCGAGGCGCACGAAGCGCACGAGCGGGCCCTGCTTCGCGTACTCGTTCAGATAGAGCGCGCCGATGACGCCGAGCGGAACCACCGCGAGACTCATCAGCAACACCATCAAGAACGTGCCGAGGATCGCCGGCAGGATGCCGCCTTCGGTGTTCGACTCGCGCGGATTCTCGCTGATGAAGCGCCCGAACGACGCGCACCAACTCAGCACGCGATCGACCGGCCCGTAGGCATTCGCCGGCACGATGCGCTCGATCGCCGCCAGCGGGATGTCGACGGTGCGACCATCGGCCAGTTCGAGGGTCGTGATCAGCTTCGCCTCGTCGACGCGCGGCGCCAGCGCGCCGATGCGCTCCGCGCGCGCTTCGTCGACCAAGTCGTCGAACGCGTCGAAGTCGTCGGGCGCGAGATCCGCGAGCGGGACCCCCGCGCGCTTCACCCCGCGAATCGTGCCGAGCGCCGGACCCCATTCGAGGCGCTCGATGAACACGATCTCCGGCGGATGCTCGATCGACTTCACGGCGTCGTCGTCGACCCACTGGAACTCACTGCCGAGTTCGCGCCGATTGCCGATGCGATACAGCGTGCGCATGCGGACGGCGTCGGTGTCGCTCGAGTCCTGCGAGATCGCCTCGCCGCGCCACGCCTGCCCGATCAGCACCGAGCCGTCGTTCTGCGTCACGCGCGCGATCGGATGCGGCCAGAACACCGACAAGCCGTTCAACGTCAGCAACAGGATCACGCCGACGAGCAGCGCGATCAACGTCAGCAGCGAGCCCGCGGTCACGAAGACCCACGTCTCGCCGGGACGTCCACGCCCTCCCGACGAAGCCTGCAGAGTGGGCGACGCCGTGGTCACCATTTGCCGTACCTCTTGCGCAGACTCGCGCCGACGACCTCGGCCGCGGTGTTGATCAGGAACGCGAACACGAACAACAGCGAGCCGGACAAGAACAGCACGCGGTAGAGCGAGCCGTCGACCGGCGCTTCGGGGATCTCGGTCGCGATGCTGGCCGAGATCGTGCGCATGCCGTTGAACGGCGACGGATCGAGGATCGGCGTGTTGCCGGTCGCCATCACGACGATCATCGTCTCGCCGATCGCGCGACCGAAGCCGAGCATCAACGCCGCGAAGATGCCGGGGCTCGCGGCCGGCAGCACGAGCCGCCACGCGGTCTGCCAACGACTGGCGCCGAGCGCTTCGCTCGCGGCGCGCAGCGACTTCGGCACGTTCGACATCGAATCCTCGGCGACCGTGAACACGATCGGGATCACCGCGAAGCCGAGTGCGATGCCGACGATCACGCAGTTGCGCGGGTCGTAGGCCAGTTCGAACGTCCGCACCAACCAGCCCTTCAAGTCACCGTCGAACAGCGTCTGCTCGAGCGGACCCGAAGCGAGCCATGCCAGGCCGATGCCGGCGGCGAGGAACGGAACGAGGAACAGCACCTCGCGGCCGAACGCGACGCGATTGCGCACGCGCTGCGGCAGCCGCGAACTCACGAACGCCGCGAGCACGATCGTGAGCGGCAGCGCGAGCAGTAGTCCGACGGTGTGACCCATGTCCGAGTCGACGGCCGGCGACAACCAGAGTCCGGCGAGGAAGCCGACGACGACCGAAGGCAGCGCGCCCATCAGCTCGACGGTCGGCTTGACGATCGAGCGCGCCTTCGGCGACGCGAACTGACTGACGTAAAGCGCCGCGAGGATCGCGAGCGGCGCCGAGAACAACATCGCGTAGAGCACGCCCTTCAGCGAGCCGAAGATCAGCGGCACGAGCGAGTACTTCGGTTCGTAGTCGTCGGAGCCACCGGTCGATTGCCAGACGTAGTCGGGTTCGTCGTAGCTCTCGTAGAGCACCGGGGCGAACAGCGCCGCGAGCGAGACGTCGGCGTGATCCGCGTCGACGCGCCACGCGTGCAGCGTGCCGCTCGCGTCGATCGCGACCACACCGTCGGCCTTCGGCGCATAGCCGATCGCGGTGAACGTGGAGCCGGTCCGGCCGAGGTCCGAGATGATGCGTTGCGTCGTCGAGTGCTCGACGCGCAGTGCTCCGTCCCGCGCCGCGGCGAGGATGCACTTGTTGCGCTGCGACGGCATGAAGTCGGCGACCGGCGCGTCGAACGCGTCGAACTCACGCACGCGCGTCAACGTGCGAGAAGACGACGGTCCGCTGCGGATGCCTTGCCATCCCGACACGCGACCGTCGGCGCTGCCGACGAGCAGCGTCTGTCCGCCGAACACCCACGACAGCGCGGTGACGGGCGATGCCGAGCCGGAGTCGAGGTTCTCCTTCAACGTGGCGTCGGCCTTGTCGAGATCGAACAGGAAGAAGCGTCCGTCCGCGAAGCCGATGGCCGCGTGATCCGCGGCGCCGTTCAATGCCACCGCGGTGATCGTCTTGCCGGCGACGAGTTCGGCGGCGTCGCCGAACTTCGGCGAGGTGCCGATGCCCTTCGCGCGTCGCGTCGCGAACTTCAGGATTCCGTTGGCCGCGGCGACCACGGCCACACGATTGCCGTCCGACGACACCGCGATGCGTTCGATCGCGGTGCTGCCATCCACCATCGGCAGCGCGAACTGCCACGCGACGCTGGCGTCCTGTCCGACGCGCTTGCCGTCGGCGAAGCGCGGCTCGAACGCGATGCCCGCGACGAGGACACGTCCGTCCGACGTCCCGGCCGCGAACACCGGCGATTCGTGCGCGACGACGCCCGACGTGATCGTCGCCGTGCCGAGACTCTCGAGTGCGACCTCGACATCGGTGTTGCCACCGACGAGGTCGAGGATGCGCAGCGTGCCTTTGTCCGTCAGCAGCACGGGGCGCTGACCGTACTCGTCGATCGCGACCGCGAGCGCCTTCGTGCCATCGGTCACTGCGGAGCGCGTCGTCACGAGTTCGGCGCTGGAGCCGAGGAACAACGGCACGGCTTCGCCGAACACGAACGCGAAGATCCCGAACACCGCGAGGATGATCAACAGACCGCCCGCGGTGATCGAGCCCGCGATGATCTTGTCGAGGCGGCGCAAACGCTTGATGCGCGCGCGCGCCTGCGGGGTGTCCGCGAACGCGTGGTGCTCGGGGCGGGGTGGAGATGGTGCGATGGTCGTCACCGATCGGATCCTCGTTGGCAAGTCGGCGGAAGCGTCGCGCCGGATCCGCCGCGATTCGTCGTCGCGGGGATCCGGCGCGGGGTCGATTCAACGAACTGCGAGCGACGTCGACGTCACTGCAGCTTCTTCAGTTCCTCGGCCGCGAGTTCCGCCGGCAGCGGCAGGTAGCCGTCCTTGGCGACGATTTCCTGGCCTTCCTTCGACAGCACGACGGTGAGGAACTCCTTGATGACCGGATCGAGCGGCCTGCCCGGCGCGCGATTGACGTAGACGAGCAGGTTGCGCGCGAGCGGGTAGTCGCCGCTGACGCAGTTCTCGAGGTTGGCCTCGAACGTCTTGCCGCCCTTCTTCTCGCACAGCTTCAGCGCCTTGACGTTCTCGGTCTTGTACCCGATGCCCGAGTAACCGATCGCGAAGCGGTCTTCGGCGACGCCCTGGACGACGGCCGACGAACCCGGCTGCTCCTTCACCAGGTTGCGGAAGTCACCCTTCTTCAGCGCGTGCTCCTTGAAGTAGCCGTACGTGCCGGAGGCCGAGTTGCGGCCGAACATCGAGATGCGGGCGTCCTTGTAATCGCCGGTGAGGCCGAGGTGCCCCCACGTGTCGATCGGCGGCAAGCCGCGCTTGTTCGTGTTCGAGAACACCGCGTCGACTTCTTCGAGCGAGATCTGCTCGAGCGGGCAGTCCTTGTGGACGAACACCGCGAGCGCGTCGAGGCAGGTCGCGATCTCGAGCGGCTTGTAGCCGAACTTGGCTTCGAACGAGTCGACCTCTTCGGCCTTCATCGGACGCGACATCGGACCGAGCTGCGCGGTGCCTTGCTCGAGCGCGGGCGGCGCGGTGCTCGAGCCCTTGCCCTCGACCTGGACCTTGACGCCCGCGTGGTAGCGCGCGAAGCCCTCGGCCCACAGCGTCATCAGGTTGTTCATCGTGTCCGAGCCGATGCTGTTCAGCGTGCCCTTCAAGGCGTCGCCGGACTTCTCGTACGGACGCAGATCGCCGGTGCCGTCGTTCGCGTCGAGTCGCGTCGTCGCGAACAGAGCGCACAGCGCGGCGCCGATGCTCGTGGTCAGGAGTAGTGCCTTCTTCGTCATGGTCGATTCCTCGTTGGAGATGCGGATGCGTCGCATCCGCGGTCGGTCGTGGATGGGATCAGCCGAAGCGCCCGGTGACGTAGTCCTCGGTCTCTTTGCGCTGAGGGTTCGTGAAGATCTGGTCGGTCTTGCCTTCCTCGACCAGGATGCCGTTCAGGAAGAACGCGGTGCGGTCCGAGACGCGCGCCGCCTGATGCATCGAGTGCGTGACGATCACGATCGTGTAGCGCTCGCGCAGGTCGTGGATCAGGTCTTCGATCTTGGCCGTCGAGATCGGGTCGAGCGCGGACGCGGGCTCGTCCATCAACAGCACTTCGGGGCTCGTCGCGAGTGCGCGCGCGATGCAGAGGCGCTGCTGCTGTCCACCCGAGAGGCCGAGAGCGGACTCGTGCAGGCGGTCCTTCGCTTCGTCCCACAGCGCGGCGCGGCGCAGACTCGTCTCGACGATTTCGTCGAGCAGCGCGCGGTTCTTCACGCCCTGGATGCGCAGGCCGTACGCGACGTTCTCGAAGATCGACTTCGGGAACGGATTGCTCTTCTGGAAGACCATGCCGACGCGGCGGCGCAGGATCTCGACCTCGACGTCGCGGTGGTAGAGGTCTTCACCGTCGAGCGTGAGCTTGCCCTCGATGCGCACGCTGTCGATCAAGTCGTTCATGCGGTTGATGCACCGCAGCAGCGTGGACTTGCCGCAGCCGGACGGACCGATCAGCGCGGTGACCGAACGCTCGTGGATCGTCAGATCGACGTCGAACAGCGCCTGCTTCGTGCCGTACCAGAGGCTGGCCTTGTCGATGCGGATCTTGGGCGCGTGCTTCGTGACGTCGCGCGGGTCTTGCGCGGCGCCGATGACGTGACCCTTCGTCGGCAGCACGTCGGGCAAGCGGGCATCCGTGCCGGACAGTGCGGCGTCGATGCGGTTTTGGCTCTCGTTCGCCATGCGCAGGTTGACCATCGGCTTCCTCGCGACCCGGTGGAGGGGGGTGGTCGCGCCTCATGAGCCGGAAGCATGGCCCTGCAACATCAAGATTCGGTCAAGGCATGGTGGGGCGTTCGTGAATCGCGTCGTGGCGTCGTAAAGAGTGCTCGAAAATGGCTTTGTGAATCTGGAACTGCGCCGAGCGCGTCAGTCGATCGCGGGCGCCGTGCTCGTTCCGCCGGTCCCGAATGAACCACCCGTCAGCGTCAGCGTGCCGTCGTTCGCGACGTCGATGCGGTTGCCGGTGAAGGTGCAGTCCGTGGCTTGCGTCGTCGGCCCACTGTTGTCGATGCCCTCGGCCGAGCATCCCGTGGCTTTGCATTTCGTCAGAGTCACCGCGCCCGACGTGTTCTCGATGTCGAAGCCGTCGCGCACGCAGTTCGTGACGACGCATGACGTGAGGGTGAGAACGGCGCCGCTGAGACTCCAGACGCCCTCGCCCCACTCCGTGATCGTGACTTTTTCCAGCGAGATGTCGGTCGATCCGGTCGCGAGGACGCACGGTTCGAGATCGCGACCACCGCGCTTGAACGAACACGACCGGACCGCGACCGCGGTGGCGTCGGTGACGAACATCCCCAGGCTCGATACGTCCGCGACGGTGCATTTCTCGACCGTCGCATTCGTCACCGTCGTGAGGACGATCGCCGAGGACTGGTACAGCAAGTTCGAGAACGAGCAGCTCGTGATCGAGATGTCGGCGGCGTCGAAGATCGCGATGCCGTGTCCTGCGCTGTCCGTGAACTTGCACTTCTCGATCGTCGCGCCATCGCCCGAGTTCAGGATCGCCGGACCGACGACCTTGCGGAACGTGCAGCCGCGCACGACGAGATCGTCGTTGGTGAACCCGTTGTCGCCGTCGACGCCTCCACCGATCGCGGAGCCCCCGAACGTGCACTTCTCGATGACGCAGTCGTGTGCGCCCGAGAGCTTCACGCCCGCCGTCGTGGAGGAGTCGAACTTGCACTTCTCGATTCGGATTCCGAGTGCGAAGTCGACGATGACGCCGCTCTCGTTGCCCACGAACGTGCTGCGACGCACCACTCCCGCGTTGCCCGAGAAGCGCACGCCACCGGCTTCGTTGCCGATGAACGTGCACCGATCGACGACCGTCTCGAGTCCCGTCGTGCGAATGGCATCGCCTTCGTCGGCCGCGAGCGTGGCTGCGTTGCGGAACGTCAAGTCGCGGATCGTGACGCGATCGGCCTCGATCAGGAGACAGGCTCCGAGGGACTGGCCGGTGACGACCCTGGCGTCGAGCACGGCGCCGTTCGTCCCTCGAATCGTCAAGTCGGAGAGAGAGCTCGGGATCAGAGCTGTCTCGTGGAACACGCCGCCCTTCAGCACGATCGTGTCGCCCGCATTCGCGATCTGGATCGCTGTCTGGAGCGACTGGATCGACGCATTGGCCGAGACGGTGATCGTCGCGGCATGGCTCGCCGACGAAACGATCGAAGCCGTCAGCAGGACGGCGTACAGCGGGTTTCGCATGAGGCCAACTCCGGGCTCACGACGCGCGCGCAGGATCGTGGCGTCGTGGGTGCGAGGGACGATACCCGCGCAACCCGCCGGCGTAACGCTGGGCGAACCGTTCAGCCCCGCGGCAACGTCACCGTGAACACGGAGCCCACGCCTTCTTCGCTCTTCACCGACACCGTGCCGCCGTGGGCGCGGACGGCGTGTTTCACGATCGCGAGGCCGAGGCCCGTGCCGCCCATGTCGCGCGAACGCGACGGGTCGACGCGGTAGAACCGCTCGAACACGCGCGGCAACGCTTCCTGAGGGATGCCGACGCCGGTGTCCTCGACCGCGACCGATACGGTGTCCGCGTCGACGGCGAAGCGGATCCGGACCTCGCCGCCGTCGGGCGTGTACTTGACGGCGTTCTCGATCAGGTTCGTGAAGACCTGCTCGAGCCGCTGCCGGTTGCCCGGCACGGTGCAGCGCTCGGGGTCCGCGGCCGCGACGTCGAGTTTGAGCCGCTTGCGCTCCGCCGCGCTGCCGAGTGCCGAAGCGACCGACCGCACGACGCCGACCAGAGAGACCGGCGCGGTCTGCATGCGATCACCTTCGGTCTCGATGCGCGACAGCTCCAGCAAGTCCGCGACGATCGCCATCAGCCTTTCCGAGTTGCGTTGCGCGACCGCGACGAACTTCGCGCGCGTCGCTTCGTCGAGGTCGTGATCGGCGAGCGTTTCGATCGAACCGAGGATCGACGCCAGCGGCGTGCGGATCTCGTGCGACACGTTGGCGACGAAGTCGATGCGCATCTGTTCGAGCCGACGTACGTCGGTGACGTCGGCGAGCACGGCGACCGCGCCGATCTCGCCGCTGACGCGCGCGACCGAGACATGCAGCGTGCGACCGTCGTCGGCGGGTGAGTCGGCGTCCGCGGCTTGCTTCGGCGCGCCGCGGAGGACCGCGCGCAGCGCGTTCTCGAGCTGCGGGAAGCGCACGGCGCGCCACAGCGTCGAGCCTGCTCCGAGCGGCTTCGCCAGACCGAGCATGCGCGCCGCGGCATCGTTCATATGCAGCAGCGTCTCGTCCGGAGCCACGGCGATGACGCCCTCGGTCAGCGCGCGCAGGATCGCTTCGACCTCACCACGCGCGGTCTGCAGCGTTCGAATGCGTCCGCGGAGTTCGTCGGCCATGCGATTCATCGCGACCGCGAGACGACCGACTTCGACCGGGCCTTCGACGTGCACGCGCTCGTCGAGCGCGCCGTCCGCGAGGCGTGTCGCCGATACCGCCAACGCTTCGACCGGGCGCGCGAACCAACGCGACAACAGCATCGTCACGCCGAGCGCGAGCAGCATCACGCCGAAGCCGACGACGACCGACGTCTTGCGCATCCCGGTGACTTCGTCCTCGAGATCGAGCAGGTCGGCGGCGACGCGCACGAATCCGATCGGCGCGGCCGCGTCGCCGACGCGTCGCGCCAGATACAGCGTCGGCACGCCCGTGGTCGCACTCGTGCGCTCGTGCATCCCGCGACCGTCCTTCGCGGCGGCGAGGATCTCCGGCCTACCGCCGTGGTTTTGCACCGGCAGCACGGCATCGCTCTCGAAGCGCACTTCACCCGCGGCGTCGACGACCGTCGCGCGCAGGCCGCTCTTGTGCACGTGCTCGATGATGCGCGCACCGTCGTTCGCTGCCTCGGTGCCACCCCGCAACAGCGCCGTGGCGTGGTCGATCAGCAGCTCACTGGCCGTATCGAGTCGGCGCAGCACTTCTTCGCGGTGGAACGCCTCGATACGGCGTTCGCCGATCCAGTCGACGCCGACCACGACCGCGGCGAGCAGCAACGTGAATGCGAGGAGGATGCGACTGAAGAAGCGTTGGGGCTGCACGGGTCGGTTCGCGAGTCTCGAACGGAAGGAGGATGGCGGCGAAGTCGCCGACGTCGTTCAGGCGTCGGGCGCGTCGGGATGCTCGCGGAACTTGTACCCGAGTCCACGGATGGTGAGGATGTGCCGGCCGTAGTCGCCGAGCTTCTTGCGCAGGGTCGCGACGTGGACGTCGACGTTGCGATCGATGACGATCGTGTCGGTCCCGACGCACGCATCGAGCAGTTCGTTGCGGGAGAACGCGCGGCCGCGGTTGTCGACCAGGAAGCGCAACAGCTTGAACTCGGTCATCGTCAGCTTCAGGACTTCGCCGTCGAGCGTGACCTCGTGCTTCACCGAGTCGATCGACAGGTCGCCGAAGTGAAGCAGCTTGCGGTCCTCGGTCGACACGCGTTGCGCCGCGGCACGCAGCCGAGCGGCGACGCGCGCGACCAGTTCCTTGCGCAGGAATGGCTTGCGGACGTAGTCGTCGGCGCCTTGCGCGAGGCCGATGACGGCGTCCGATTCCTCGGCCTTCGCCGTGACCATGATCACGGGGATGGTCGACGTGCGCGGGTCGCTCTTCAGTCGCCGGCAGACTTCGAGTCCGTCGACCCCCGGCAGCATGAGGTCGAGGATCACCAGATCGGGCGACTTCTTGCGGATCTCCGCGAGCGCGGCCTCGCCGTCGCCGGCGGTGGCGACGTCGTAGTGCTCGCGCTGCAGGTGTTGCTTCAGGACTTCGACGACGTCGGGTTCGTCGTCCACGACGAGGATGCGCGCTTTCTTCATGGACGAGAGGGTATGGCGTGCGCGTGCGGATTCCGAGAACCGTACATCAAGACTCGATCAAGACGCGCGCGGCCCGTTCCTACGTCCTTCACGTCACGGAAACAGACGCGCATCGCCGAGCACGACCGTTCCGGATGCACCCGCCAAGGCGGCGGGGTCGACTTCGGCGCGCAGCGTCAGGGTCTTGGCCCCACGCAAGTTGAGTGCGATCGACTCGAGTCGCTCCGGCCCGAGGGCGGGCTCGGAGGTCCAGCGTTCGGTGCCGTCCACGAACACGCGGAGGACGACGGACGCGGACGGATACTCGGCCGTCGCGGTCGCGCGGAATGCGCGCATTCCGGCCGAGAGGTCGTACGAGACCTCCGCTCCGGCCTGGATCGCGATGCCCGTCAAGAACGAGCGCGAGCGAGCGTGGAGCGGCCCGTCGACGGCAGCGACGGCGCGGCGCGGCGCACCGGTGCTCGGCACGAACGTCGACAGCTCGAGTCCGTCGTCGGTGTCGACCCGGAAGATCCCGATGCGCGCGATCTCGACCAGCGCGCCGCGGGGAGCGAGCGTCAGCGCGACGCGGGAGCGCTCGCCGATCGTCGCGCCGGGCAGCACGATCGTGTCCTCGCACCACCGGTCGATCGGTTCCGCACTCGCCCGCACCTCGCGCAATGGCGTCGAATCGACGTAGAGCGTGTATGCCGCGCGCGGCGCGAGCGGGGAGCGTCGCACCACGAGCACGACGTCTTCGTCGGGTTCGCGGACGGGGACGTCGAGCACGAACGTCAACGGCCGCGTGAGTCCGCGCACGAGTTCCGTCAGGGACTCGCCGCGGTCGTCGCGCAACGAGGTCGCGCGCCGGGGTCCGATCGCGTACGCCGAGTACGACACCGTGAACGCTGGATCGGCGGGCACGAAGTCCTCGCGCTGCACCCGCGGGAGTTCGAGTCGCTCGAACAAGCCGCGCTTCGGAGTCGCGGCGAACACGGCTCGCTGCGCCGGCGCGAGCGCGATCGCGAGAGCGCGCCGCTCGTCCGCGGCGCACAGGCGTTGCGCCAACGTGTCGACGGCGCTGCGGTCCTGATCGATCAACGCGATGATGAGCCCACCGCCGACGGGTGCCAGGAAACCGGTCGCCGCGGGCATTCCATCGGCGATCTTCGGTCCGAGCGGACACGCGCCGAACCCGGCCTCCGAACACAACAAGGTCGCGGGCGTCGATCGCGGTTCGAAGCGCAGGGCCCATTCGACGTTGCTCGCCCGTTCGGCGAAGCGGCGCTCGGTCGCGCTCGAGGCCGGCCGCAACGCGGCCTTGCTCCACGGCATCACGCGCAGGTCGAGCCCGAACTCGATCAGTGCGGCGGGGGGTTCCATCACGTCGGCGCTGGCGTGGTGCGCGATCACGACGCCACCGCGCTGAAACGCTCGTTCGAGCCGTTCTGGCGCATCCGGCGCTCCGGGCGACAGTCGCACGACGCTCGACGCGCCGCTGAGGTCGGGCTCGACGAGCAAGTACTCGAACACGCCCGCGGCCGAGTCGGCGAGAGGCACGAGGTCGATCGTCGCGTGCGAGCGAGACGCCAGCGGCAGCAGCGCCGAGTCCTCGAACACGCCGAGGTCGGTTCCGGTAGCGGCGTCGAACACGCGGCAGCGTCGACTCGGATCGAGGCCGAGTTCGACGAAACGCACGCGTACGAGCGCGGGGTCGGCGGTCGGGTTCGTGACGAACACGCGCTCCGCGCCGACGCCGTCCGCGCGCACGACGTGTCCGAGGTCGAAGCGACGCGCACGCGCGGCCGCGTCGAACAGGTCGAGCGGCAGCGCTGTGGGGTTGCGCAGCCACGCGGTCGCGCTCGCGGCGTCCCCGCTGCCGTTCACGCGGAGGAATGGCGCGACGGCGGCCACGGCAGCGCGTGGATCGGTGACCGAGAGCGCGATGGGATCGGTCTCGAGCCGGTCCGGTAGCGACACGCCCGCCGAGCTCGCGAGCTGCTCGAGCGCGTGATCGAGGACGAACAGCGCGTCTCCTTGGTGCAGGCACAACAGCGTCGGCGCGGTCCAGGTGGCTCCTGGCTCGAGCGGTGTCGTGGGGCCCGGCACCGATGCGTACAGCGCGACGTCGCCCTCGTCCGTCGGATGCATGCGCAACCACGTGGTCGCCGGATCGCGCGTCAGCACCGTCGCGATCACCGCGACTCGGCGATCCGTCGTGGCCGCGGCCAGGATCGTGTGACCGCGCGCGTCGGTCGGCAACGGCGCCACGGACCACGTGTCCGGATTCGGGTCCGAGGCATCACGGCTCGGCAGGTGGACGACGTTCATGGCCGGCGCGAATCGGCCGATGTGGACGCCGGCACCGCCGAACAACTCGACGCGATCCAGTGTGATCGGCGCGGAGCTCGTGTTCGTGATGCGCACGATCGAGGTGAAGCCCTCGTAGTCGGCAAGCGGTTCGCGCGTCTCCTCGACCCAATACGGCAGTGGATCGAGCCCCTCGAGGGTGGGCACGCTCGGCTTGGCCGCGTCCGCCGTCCCCGGCTCGGGCAGGGGCGCGGGAGCGGTCGGATCCTGCGGCGACCGTCCCGCCGGGGCCGGCTCCGGCCACGCTGGTCCGTTCGCAAGTGCGTACGCCAGCAAGAGAAACGATGCGAGGAGATGCGTCATCGATTGTCGTACCGTAGATTTCCGATCGAAGCTCGACCCGTACAGCGGACTCGCCAGGCTCAACGGACAGCTTCATCAGGCTGTTAGGAGTCGGGCTCGCCGGAGACGCGTTTCGTCGCACGCGACGCTGTCTTCCCAACGAACCGGACATCGAGCGAGGAGGACGTAGCTGTGCGCATCGCGATGGCTCAGATCGACACCGTCGTCGGCGGTGTCGCGGCCAACGAGACGAAGGTCGCGGAGCATATCCGTCGAGCCAAGGCTGCCGGAGCGCAACTCGTGGTGTTCCCCGAGATGGCGCTGGTCGGCTATCCGTTGCTCGACCTCGTGTATCGCCCGACCTTGCTGAAGAAACAACGGGAAGCTCTCGAGCGCATCGCGCGCGAAGCCAGCGGGATCGCGGCCGTGGTCGGCTTCATCGATCAGGATCCCGCGCGCTTCGGCGGCGACGGGCGGTCGTTGGTCTACAACGCCGCCGCGCTGGTCAAGGACGGCAAGATCCTCGCGGTCCACCGCAAGAACCTGCTGCCCGAGTACGACGTCTTCTTCGAGCGGCGCTACTTCGCGCCGGGCTCCGGCGTGACGGTCGTCGAGGTCGACGGCGTCCGCATCGGCCTCGAGATCTGCGAAGACCTGTGGGACACGTACTACGAGACCAAGGTGACCTCGCGCATCGTCGCGGCCGGAGCCGACGTCATCGTCAACGTCTCGGCGTCGCCGTTCCACATCGGCAAGGGCGAGGAGCGCCGCCGCTTGCTGCGCCGGCACATCGATCACTGCGGCAAGCCGATCGTCTACGTGAATCAAGTCGGCGCCGAGGACGGCTACGAAGGTGAACTCGTGTTCGACGGCGACTCGCTCGCGATCGACGGTCGAGGGCGTGTCGTCGCGCATGCGCCGCGCTTCGAGGAAGCCCTGGTCACGTTCGACCTCGACGCGGTCAGTGGCGCCGGGATGCAAGCCGTCGCCGACGATCCGGTCGAGGAAGACGAGCAGGCGTTCCTCGCGCTCGTGCGTGGGGTCAAGGACTACGCCGCGCGCACGGGATTCAAGAAGTCGTTGCTCGGCCTCTCCGGCGGCATCGACTCGGCCGTCGTCGCGGTGATCGCCGCGCACGCGCTCGGTCCGCAGAACGTGCTCGGCATCTCGATGCCGTCGCGCTACTCGAGCGACCACAGCAAGGACGACGCGCGCATCCTCGCGCAGAACCTCGGCCTCGAGTACCGCACGATCCCGATCGAAGGCGTGCACCAGGCGTACCTCGCGGCGCTGGTGCCGTCGCTCGGGTCGGAGCCGCTCGGGCTGACCGAGGAGAACTTGCAAGCGCGCATCCGCGGCGCGCTGCTGATGGCGCATTCGAACCACCACAACCTGCTCCTGCTGTCGACCGGCAACAAGACCGAGGTCGCGCTCGGCTACTGCACGCTCTACGGCGACATGAACGGTGGCCTGACCGTGCTCGCCGACGTCAGCAAGGAGCGCGTCTACGGCATCGCGCGTCACGTCAATCGCGCGGCGGGGCGCGACGTGATCCCGAAGAACTCGATCGACAAAGTCCCATCGGCCGAATTGCGCCCTGGCCAAGTCGATCCGTTCGACTACGCGGCGGTCAGTCCGCTCGCGGATCTGCTCGTCGAGGACGAAGTCGAAGTCGACGAAGCCGTCGCGCGCGGTTACGACCGCGAGCTGGTGGAACGGCTCGCGCGACTCGTGCGCATCAGCGAGTACAAGCGTCGGCAAGCGGCGCCCGGCATCCGCATCACGGCGCGCGCGTTCGGCGTCGGGCGGCGCATGCCGATCTCGTGGCCCGGCGAATCGACGTGAGGGACTCCCGATGAAGCGCATCACCACCGCCATCGCAGCGCTCGCACTCGTCGGGTGCGCGCTCTCTCCGGTCGGACCGCAAGGCGAGGTCTGGAGCCCCGCGTTCACGCCACCGCCGTATCTCGACACCGAGCGCTTCCATCTCGAGCGCCTCGGGCCCGAGCACACCGATTCCGACTTCGCCGCGATCATGGGCAGTCGTGAGCGACTGCGGAGCACGCTGCGGTGGGGCGGTTGGCCGCGCGAGGACATGACGCGCGAGCGGAATCATGCGGACCTCACGCGCCACGCCCGCGAGTTCGACGAAAGGCTCGCGTACGCGTACACGGTGCAAGATGTGGCCAGGACGCGATGCGTCGGCTGCATCTACCTCGATCCGCCCAAGACGGAACCGAAGGAACGTCGCGCCGAACTCGAGCTGTGGGTCATCGACTCGGAGTACGCGCAGGGCGGCGACGCCGCGCTGCTCGACGCCGTGATCGCGTGGATCGAACGCGATTGGCCGATCGACGAAGTGTGGTTGCGCGTGCACGTCGAGAACACGGCGCTGCAGGAAGCATGCCGCGCGCGCATCGGAGAGCCCGATGTCGCCGACCATCACGACGAGAGCGTGTTCGTCTGGGAGCGATGAAGCGTCGAGGGCGGTGCGCTTCATCGACGCGATCGCTCGGTCAGCGAGGTCGCAGATGCACCGAGATCGGCTGGCTCTCCACTCGGAACGACACGCGGTCCGTCGCGTCGTCGACGCTCGCTTGCGCGGCGTAGTCGCCCGGCGGGAGCACGAGCGCGAATGAAACGTCGTCGCGCCCGGCCGCTCGCCAACCGAACCGATCGGCGGCCAACGCACCGTCCGCGGCCCACACGAGCAGGCGGGGTCGCGCCGAGCCCGACAACGCCGTGAGACCCTCGATCTCCGCCGTGACTTGGATGCCCGCTCGCGTCTCGACCGTGATCGCCGTTTCGAGACCTGCGCGGATCTCGATCGGCATCGGCGGTGCGTATGCCGTCTCGCAGTGCACGACGACCGTCCAGCGGCCGGCAGGTAGTGCGACACTCGAGAACGCCCCGGACGGCGACGAACGCTCGACGGGGTAACGCTCGCCGTTCTCTCCGACGACGACGACGTGCGCCGCGGCGGTCGCGCCGGGCCCGGTCACGTCGACTTTCACGGAACCCGGTGGACCGAGTCGGATGGTGCCGAGGTCGAGCACTTCGTCTCTCCGCAGCCGCACGGGAATCTGCAGCGCGGCGAAGCCACTCGCTTGGATCGACAGCGAGTAGCGACCGACGACGAGACCCTGGAGCGCGATGCATCCCGTGGTCGGGTCGGTCGCGTGGATGGACGCCGTGTCCGCACCTTCGCGGAGTGGGACGACCTGTGCGCCACCGATAGGTAGGCCGTCGGGCCCGGCGACACAGAACACGATGCTCCCGGTCGACAGAGCATCCGGATCGACCACGAGAACGACTTCGTCCCCGGAAGGGCGCACGTCGAGCTTCTGAGCGACCGGCCCCGAGATCGACCATGGCGTGTGCACGGAGACGCCGTACGGCTCGTCGCGACATCCGCGCAACGTGAAGCTGCCGTCCTCCGCGGTCGTGGTCTCATGGTCGGCGCCGAAGCGCGTCGCCGCCATCGTGCGAGCGCGCACGGTCAGGCCAGCACAGGGACGATCGGCCACGTCGACGACGCGGCCACGGATCGCGAACGACGGCGGCAGACGGATCTCGAGTTCGGTCACGCGCCCCGCGACGAGGTCCACGACGCGTTCGGTCTTCGCTTCGTTCTCGGGCCACACGACGACGGTCGTCGGACCGAGCGGAAGCGTCTTCAGTTCGAACGAGCCGGTGGCGTCGAATCGGGCCCACGCGCCATCGAGTTCCGGCCAATTCCCGACGCGCGCCGAGCCGACCGCGACGGCGACGCCGGCCGAGTCGACGACTCGTCCGCGCAGGATCGGGCTTGGCGGGAGCTGCAGCGAGCACTCGTGGCGAGCCCCCTCCGACGGAGTGAGGGTCGTGCTCGTGACGGCGAAGTCGCGAGCGCGCGCGACCATGCGGTGCGTCGTCGGCGCGAGCCCGTCGAACGTGAACGTGCCGTCGCTCGCGGTCTTGGTGCGTTGGCCGATCGACTGCATCCCCATCGCGCCGTCGTCGCGGTCGAGCCACTTGTTCGCGTCACCACTGCCGACTTCGATCGCTTCGACGTCGGCTCCAGCGATCGGTGCACCGTCGAGATCGACGACGTGTCCGAGGACGGAGCTGCCGCGACCGCGCAGGACGAGTTCCAAGCGGTGTTTCGCGCCATGCATCCCCATGATCAACGCGAGGGTCGACGGTGCGTAGCCAGCCGCGCGCGCGCCGATCAAGTGGGCCGACGACACGTCGCGCACCGAGAACGAGCCGTCCTCGCGCGAGCGTCCCACGACGTAACCCGGTGCTTCCGGACCGTTCAGGGACATGAAGATCTCGGCGCCCGCGAACGGGGTGCGCTCCGACGTCAGCACGACGCCCTCGACCAGCGCGCCGGGTTCCAGCTCGAACGTGAGTTCGGGATTCGTACCGCCGACGATCGACGTCTGCATCTCGCTGCCGCGATCGGCGCGCACCGTGGCGCGACCCGGCGGCAATTCAGCGAAGCGCGCGACGCCTTCGCGGTCCGCGATCGCGCTGCTCGTCGTGACGAACGGATCGGTGTTCGAGAAGCTCATGACCTCGACGCCGACGCCGGCGCCGGGAGCTCCGTCCGACGCGTAGCGCACGCGCACGGCGAGCGACCCCTTCGCAGCGGAGGCAGTCGCGTTCGATGGCGGCTCCGGCGACGCAGCGGTCACGAGCGCGCGCGTGGCGTCGCTCTCGGTGCCCGCGGCGCGTGAGTCGGTGCCATCGGACGGCGTCGCGTCCGAGTTCGCGCTCGCGGTCGTCGTCGGCGCCTCATCGATCGCCGGAGAGGTGGGTGGGTTCAGGATCCACATCACCCATGCGGCACCACCGAACGCGAGCGTGACGAGGGCCGCTTTGGTCGCGACGTTCATGAGCAGGACCTCCGTGGCGGTGGCGAGGGTGGCGCCGATGGCGCCTGCCTTCGGCACGGCGAGCGGCGCCAGTGCGAGTCCCCACGCGCGGCGATCTCCGCCGTGGTCGGACGCGACACGCTCGCGCAACAATTCGAGCCCGCGCTTGATGCGCGTGCGCGCCGTCTCGGTCGGGACGCCGAGTCTTGCGGCGACTTTGCGCGGCGGCAGATCGTCGAGGTATCGCAGCGCGACGGCGATGCGATACGACTCGGGCAGCGCGAGCAGCGCGTCCATCACGCGGCGCCGCGCGGCTTCGCGTTCGACGAGATCGGCGGCGGAGGGGGCGGGCTCCGGGCGCGCCGAGGCCGATTCGTGCTTCGCGCGGCGATCGGCGGATCGCTGCGCGCGTTGCGTCAATCGACGCACGGTTCCGGAGAGCCAGGCGGCCCACGACGACACGGTCGAATCGTCGCGACGCAACGCGGCGAGCCAAGCGTCTTGCACCACGTCGTCCGCGCGGGCCGCATCGACGACGAGCCGGCGCGCCAGCTTGCGCAGCGCTTCGTCGTGGACGAGCAGGTGTTCCGGTCCGGGGGTCATGGCACGAGGCTAGTCCCCGGCCAGCGCGGATTCGGTTCAATGTCGGCGCGAAGTCGGTTCGTCTTCGAGGCGCGGTGGACGGAGCGAAGCTGCGCGCGTTCTTCGACGCGATCGGGTGAGGCGCGGTCCCGCGCTCACCCGCCATCCCCGCCGTCGTCCTCGGCATCTTCTCCGACGACGCAGGCGTCCTGCTCCGCGTCTTCGAGCCAGCGCGGCGGCAGCGAGACTTTCTGTGCGCCGCCGCTCTTCGCGCGCTTGATGCGTGCGGCGGCCGGCGGGAACGGCGCGTCGGGATCGAGCGTCGCGAGCAAGGCGTCGACCTCGGCCATCGTGTTGGCGAGGTTCAGCTTCAGGCGGAACTCGCTCGTGCCCGGAAAACCCTTCGTGTACCAGGCGCCGTGGCGACGCATGTGCGACACGCCGAGGAACTCGCCGAACACTTCGCACAGCAGCACGGCGTGCTCGCGCAGGATCTTCGTGATTTCGCCGAGGCGCGGTGGTTCTTGCGGTTCGCGGCCGGCGAACACGTCGACGAGATCGCGGAACAACCACGGCCGACCGAGGCAGCCGCGGCCGATGATCACGCCGTCGCAGCCCGTCTGGCGCATCATGCGCAGCGCGTCGTGGGCCTCCCAGACGTCGCCGTTGCCGAGCACGGGGATCTCGGGCACGGCCGCCTTCAGCTCACCGATCGCGTTCCAGTCGGCGTCGCCGGAGTACGACTGCGCGGCGGTGCGCGCGTGGAGTCCGACGGCCTTGCACCCTTCTTCGGCCGCGATGCGTCCGGCGCGGATGAACGTCAGCGTGCGGTCGTCGATGCCCTTGCGGAACTTGATCGTGACCGGCACGTGGCCGGCTCCTTCGACGAGAGCGCGCACGAGCTTCGCCATCAGCTTCGGTCGGGCCGGGATCGCGGAGCCGCCGCCGGCCGCGGTGACCTTGCGGACCGGACAGCCGAAGTTCATGTCGATGTGGTCGACGTGACCCTCGGCGGCGAGCACGCGCGCTGCTTCGCGCAGTCGATCCGGATCGGAGCCGTAGAGCTGGATCGAGCGCGGCCATTCCCCGGGCGCGAAGCTCGCGAGCGTCCACGTTTTGCGGTTCTTCTCGAGCAGGCCGCGCGCCGTGATCATCTCGCTGACGTACAAGCCCGCGCCGAAACGACGACAGATGCGACGGAACGCCGAGTTCGTGACGCCCGCCATCGGCGCGAGCACGACGGGCGGATCGACCACGAGCGGTCCGATCCGCAACGGCGCGAACTCACCGGGGCGGGCGTTCTGGACGTCGAGGTTGATGGCGCTGCGGATGTGGCCGGACTGCGTCGGAAGCATGGAGGCGCGAGGATAGCAGCCCGCCTCGCGCCGACTGCGCGGCTAGAACCCCGCCGCGAGCACCGTGATCGCGCTGCCGCCGGCCCAACGCGGGCCGCCCGCGGTCAGGAAGATCGGTTGCGTGACGAGCGTCACACCCTCGATGCCGGCGGGGAGTTGCGGGATGGCGACCGGCGCGGCGAGAGCGCCGCTCGGTCCGAGCGGAATCGTCGCGAGGTACGTCATCGGCAACGACAGCAACAGCGGACCGGAACTGCCGAACGGTTCGATCGGCTGATTGCCGGTGCGGGGTGCGCCGAACAACAAGACGATGTCGTTCGCCTGCCCCGCGAGCGTCAGCAGGACGCTTTGGCCCGCGCGACCCGGCGATTCGACTTCGTAGTGACCCGAGGAGCCGGGCAAGTTCGTCACCAGGCCCTGCGGGTCGCTCAACGGCTGGCCGAACGCGCCCGTGGCGGAGTTCGGCGCCGACGCGACTCCCGGTGCTCCGCCGCTCAGCGTGGTGTCACGCAGCGTGATCGGACCGGTGGGCCCCTGCGAAGCGGGGTTCAGCAGCAGGCCCCAGCCACCGTTGCCGGAGAACAACGGCCCGAACAAGCCCGAGAACGTCTGATCGCCGCCCGGCCCGCCGGTGATGGTCACGCCGTCGAAACGCAGTGCGGATCCCAGTCCGGCGGCCACGCCGATGCCGCCGTTGCCGGCGTGGGTGTTGAGGACACCGTTCCGACCCTTCCCGCCGACGAATTGGGACTCGAACGCGCTCAAGTGCGAGGTCGACGCGAAGCCCTGGACGAAGCATCCCCGACCACCGAACGAGTTGCCGGTCGATGGCGCCACACCTCCGGTACCCGCAGATCGCACCACGACGCAATGAGCCGAATCGGACAGGGAGAGAGCCCCCCGGCCGCCGAACGCGGTCACCGAGGTGTCCTCGATCCAAACCGTGCCGAGGTTGCCCGTGAGATCGATCGCGTCGGTGACGTCGGTCGCGGTTTCGATCCGCAGACCGCGCAGCACGACCGACTGAGTCGGCGCGAGGTTCACGATGCGAAGCGGATGGGTCAGCAGGACGTTCGCGGCGGTGTCGGCGACGATCGTGAGGCTCTTCGCGTTGATCGTGATCGGCAACGTGCCGCCGTAGACGCCTTGGCGAACGAGCAGGACGTCGCCGTCGGCGGCGGCATCGATCGCTTGGGCCACGGTCGCGAACTCGAACCCGGGCCCTTGCGCGGCATCGACGACGATGACGCCAGGGCTCGCGCTGCGAGCGAGTGCGGCCACGACGAACGCGAACATGAACGAACGCATGGTTCTCCTCCCGCGCAGGTGACGGGATGACAACCGACGAGCGCGCAAACGTCGAGAGGAGTGTGCGCCGCGACTCCGCTCTTCGCGCTCCGGCGCTGCCTCACTCGCCGCGATAGACGACCCACGACGACGGTGTTTCGGCCAACTCCAGTTGATGGAGCTTCGCCGGCAGCGCGTCCTTCAGCTCGTTCCAGATCCAGAGGACGACGTTCTCGGCGGACGGGTTCTCGAGCAGGTCGTTCAGGTACGTGTGGTCGAGTCGCTCGACGACCTTGTCCTTCACGATCTGCTTGAGGATCGCGAAGTCCATCGCCAGACCGTCCTTCTGTACCGGTGCGTCGATCGTGACGACGAGGCGATACGTGTGGCCATGGAGATTGCGGCAGTCACCGTCGTAGTACGGCAACAGGTGCGCGGCGTCGAACGTGAAGGCTTTGGAGACGAGCATGGGGCGGTGCGCTTTCGAATGCGGCACGTTACTCCACGGCCCGTCGGTTCGTGAAGGCCGCGTTCGGCGGCGATTTCGCACGTCGTGCGACCCACGCGCTTGCCTCAGCGGCGCAGCGTCAGCGGCGCAGCATCAGGGCCATCACTTCGTTGCGCGTGCTCTCGGAGGTGTAGAAGGTCCCGCGCAGCGCGGAGGTCACCATCGTCGCGCCGGGCTTGCGGACCCCGCGTGCCGTCATGCAGGTGTGCGTGGCTTCGATCACGACCGCGACCCCTTCGGGCTTCACCTTCTCCATCAGGAGGTCGGCGATCTGGCCCGTCAGTCGTTCTTGCACCTGCGGACGACGCGCGAACGACTCGACCACACGCGCGAGCTTCGAGAGCCCGACGATCTTGCCGTTCGGGATGTAGGCGACGTGGGCTCGTCCCGTGAACGGCAAGAGGTGGTGCTCGCAGAACGAGTCGAAGGGAATGTCCTTCACCAACACCATCTCGTGATGGTCTTCGTCGAACGTCTTCAGCAGGTGCGAGGACGGATCGTCATGCAGGCCACTGAACACCTCGGCGTACATGCGCGCGACGCGGGCCGGCGTGTCCTTCAGGCCGTCGCGGTCGGGGTTTTCGCCGATCGCGGCCAGGATCTCCCGGACCGCTCGTTCGATGCGCGCGTTGTCGACCACGAAGGGCTCCCAAGAAACGACACCGCCGGAGGGGCGACAACGATAGCCCCTCCGGCGGTGTGGTGGAGACCTCGATTTCAGGTGTCTTCGGTCCCGAGAGCACGATCCATGGTCGGCGTCGCGATCGTGCTCGGCGCGGGTCGCGGAGCGGTCATCGCGCGCAGGAGATCGGATACGCGCACTTGGGTGCTTCCAGCGTCACGCTTCGCGAGCAGGGCTTGCAGCAGATGCTGTTTGGCGTCGGCCGAGTTCTGGTCGTGCACGCCGCGCAGCAACTCGACGATCGCATCGCGCCGATCCTCCGCGGATTCCTCCGCCTCCTCCGCTTCGTCGTCGCATTCGTCGTCGCAGTCGTCCTCGCACGACTCCTCGCACGTGTCGACGCAGGTGTCCTCGCAGGCCTCGTCGGACTCGAGCGAGTCGATCGCGTCGGTGACGTCGATCGCGAGCTCGTCGAAGTCACCGAACTCGGCCTTGAGTTCGGAGAGGTCTTCGAGCGTGTCGAGGTCGAGCGAGTCGACGGAGATCTCGAGTTGCTCGAGATCCGCGGCGAGCTGAGCCCGCAAGGCGGCGAGTTCCTCGTCGTCGAGGTCCGTTGCGTCGGCGCTGTCGCCGAAGTCGGCCAGTTCGGCCGGCGCGACGTCGTCGGCGAACTCGCCATTCTCACGCTTCAGCAACGCCGCGATGATCTCGTGCGCTTCGGGCGAGAACTGCGGCGATCGCAGCAGCGCGTCGCCGACGGTTTCGCGCACTTCGCTTCCTTCCCATTCGTCGCGCAGGACTCGAGCGAACGCGCGTCGCACGGCCGCGTCGTGGAGTTGCGTGCCGAGCGCCTTCGCCGCGGTCACACGGGCATCCTGGTCCGAGGTCTCCGTGAGCACTTCGATCAGCGCATCGCGCAGCGGGTTGTCGTCGCCCGGGTTCACCGCGGCCGCGAACGGATCGGAGCTCGTCGGCAACACGAACGAGAAGTCGGCAGCGTCGAACTGCGCGAACGAGTCCGGCGACGGCGTGGTGCCCTGGGAGACGCTCGACGAGTGCGGCTTCTGCGGCGCCTTGGGCTTCATGGCCCGCGCCGGCCTGCGCGGCGGAGTGGGAGCGACGGGAGGAATCGGCGCGACGGGCGCGAGCGGCGCGACCGTCGTCGAGTTCGGCTTCGGCGGACAGAACGCGACCAGACGCTCGGACAGCGGCGCATCCGAAAGCATCGTGGCGGCGACGGTGCCCTGTGCGGCGAGCAGCAGCACGACGGCGGTCGCGGCACCACCGAGCACCAGCAGCCGGCGACGCAGCGTGAGCGGAGTGTTCTTGTTCAACAGCATTTCGATTCTCCTTCGCAGTTGCGGAAGCGTGGGTGCCCAGTGCAGCAGCGTGGGTGAACGAGGGATCGACGGAGCGGCGGCGCTGGCGGGCAGCGCGGCGCGCGCGTGGTCGATCAGCGCGAGCGCGTACCGCTTGCGCTGCGACGAATTCGCCGCGACGAGTTGATCGCAGGCGAGTTCGCGCGTGCGGTCGATTTGCGCCGATAGCCACCATGCGACCGGATGGAACCAGTACACGGTCTTCAGCGCAGCCTGCGCGAGCGCGGCCAGCGGGTCGCGGCGTTCGAGATGGACCAGTTCGTGACGCAGCGCGAACACCGTCGCGTCGGGCGTCGCCGCGTCGACCGCGGGCAGCAGGATCACAGGTTTCGCGATGCCCCAGCACGCCGGTGCTTCGACCGCATCGCTGCGTCGGAGTTCGATGTGTTTCGCCAGAGGGTGATCCGCGGCGGCGATGCGCCACCGCGAGAGCGTGGCTTCGTCGTCGACCGGCACCGCGTCGCGCACGAGGCGGGCCGTTCGCACCAATCGCTGCAGGTGCCTACGTCCGACGAGCAGGACTCCGAGCACCCACGCCACGATCACGTACGGCGTCGATCGACGCAGAGCGGCATTGATGCCGACCGCGACGTCGCGCGTCCGTTGACGCAGGGTCGGCTCGGCCACGCTCGTTCGCGGGATCGTGGTCGTGGCGGTGCGCTCGCGTTCGGCGTGCGCGCTGAGAGTGATCGACCGATCGCCCGCGCTCGCCGAGGTCGATGGATCGTTGCGGCGCGCGCTCGTCGCCGCGCCCGTCGCTGGAGCGACGCGTCGTTCCGGCGAAGCGTCGCGCTTCGTGCTCGCATCGGAACGGGCCGTGATCTCGGATTTCGCCGCGGCCACGATCGGGGGGTCGTCGACTCCGCGCGCGGAGTCTCGCGCAAGGACCGCCGGCTCGACCGCGAAGCGCGCCAGCACGCGATCGCCCGTGGCGCTGGCCTTGCCCGCGAGCGGCAGCGTGAACGCCGGCAGCACGAGACTCGCGAGCAGCAGGATCAGCAGGAGACGGTGACCGACGACGGGGTCCTTGCGTGCGAGCCAGAGGACCGGCAGCGCGAGCAAGAACGCGACGCAGAGTCCGAGCGCGTGCAGCACCAGGTGTTCGGCGAACATCAGCCGGCCTCCGGCGCATCGTCGTCGACGAGTTGAGTCTCGATCCTCCGCTTCAGCTCTTCGAGTTCCTCGCGCGTGAGCTGCTCGTTGCCGACGAGCTGCAGCAGCAGAGGTTGGACGTCGCCTTGGAACAATCGATCGACCAAGTCACCGACCATCGACGTCGTCACTTGCTCGCGCGTCGCCTTGGCGAAGAACCGATGCGCGCGTCCAGCGCCGAGGTTCGAGCCGACGACGCCCTTGTCCTTCAGGATCGTCAGCATCGTCTGAACGGTGTTGTAGGCCAGGGGCTTCGCGCGCCCGTCGTTCAGCCGGTCGGCGACTTCACGGACCGTGAGCGCGCCGTCGGCCGCGTCCCACACCACATGCATGACCTCGAGCTCGAGGTTCGTCAGCAGAACGCGTTTCGTGCGCGGCATCGCGATCCTCCGCGGGACATCCGAGAACTCCTAGGACTTTAGGAGAGACGTCGAGGCCGGCAAGGTCCTTCTCCCAAACTTTTCGGAGTTGGGGAGGGCGGCCGACGGGCGATATAGGATTCCGCTCGACCGGCTGCGCCCAGGGGAAGTCGGTTTTGGAGGCAGCCTTGCGCGCGATCACGTCGATCGAGATGCGGCACTTGCGGACGTTCCTCGCGGTCGCCGAAACCGAGAATTTCACGCGCGCGGCCGAACGACTCGGGATTTCCCAGCCGAGCATTTCGCAACAGATCAAGGAGCTCGAGACTGCGCTCAGTACGGCGCTGTTCGTGCGTCACGGTCCGCGCGTTCGATTGACGGACGTCGGCCGTTCCTTCCGCGAGCGGGCAGCGCTCGTCGCGGGCAAGTTCGCCGAGGCCTGCCGCATCGTCTCCGATGCCGAGACCCTGAAGTTCGGCCACCTCGACGTCGGCGTGATCCCCGCGTTGGCCGCACCTTGGATTCCGCAGGCGCTCGAGCACATGGGGCGGACGTACCCGGGGGTCGTCGTCTCGGTTCACGAGCGCTCGTCGAGCGACATCGAGACGGAGGTCGAGTCGGGTCGCTACGAAGTTGGCGTCGGCATCCTGTCTCGCACGTCTCCACGACTCCGGTACGAACGACTGCGCGAAGACCGGATGTGCTTGGTCGTGTCCAAGACGCACGCACTCGCGACTCAGAAGTCGGTCCCGTTGAAGGCCCTTGCAGACGAGCGAGTCGCCCTGATGTCGCCGAGTTTCCTATGGCGACACATGACCGACGAAGCGCTGCGGCGAGCGAACGTACGGGCTCGGATCGCCTACGAACTCGAGACGATCGACACGCTGTTGCGCACGACGTTTCGATGCAACACGGCGACCCTCGTTCCGAGCGTCGTGCTCGATGGGCGCGAAGACCTCGATCTGGTCGCAATCCCGGTGTCGAGCTGGACGCCGCGGTTGGAGCTCGGACTGATCTGGTTGAAGTCGGCCCGACCGGCGCCCGCGCCGCGAGCGTTCGCCGAGCTCATACGCAAACACGTCGGCAACCCGCGACCGACGAGTCGAACGGCGGGTTCGTGATCAGCGCGTCGCGGCCGGCACTCCGGCTTCGGCGCGCTCGCGCTTGATCTTGTCGATCTCGGCGACGAGCGCGTCGACCATGTCGGCTTCCTTGACCTTCGCGACCGCGACACCCTTGCGATAGAGGATGCCCATGCCGCCGCCGCCGGCGATGCCGATGTCGGCTTCGCTCGCTTCGCCGGGGCCGTTCACGATGCAGCCGAGCACGGCGATCTTGACCGGCAGCGTCTCGCCGCCGAGGCGCTTCTCGATGTCGTTCATCAACTTCATCAAGTCGATGTCGATGCGGCCGCACGTCGGGCACGCGATGAGTTCGGGCGACGTGATGCGCGCGCCGGTCGCCTTCAGGATGTCGAACGCGACCGGGATCTCTTCTTCGGGCTCGGCCGTCAGCGACACGCGGATCGTGTCGCCGATGCCCGTGAGCAACAGCCAACCGATGCCGATCGCCGACTTCACGCTGCCGTACTTCGGCAGGCCGGCTTCGGTGATGCCGAGATGGATCGGGAACGCCATCTTCTCGGCGAGCATGCGGTTCGCCTTGATGCAGGTCTTCACGTCCGTCGACTTGATCGAGACGATGACTTGGTCGAACGCCTCCTCGCGACACGTGTCGAGATGGCGCAACGCCGAATCGACCATCGCTTCGGGCGACGGCCAGCCGTACTTCTCGAGCAGGTCCTTCTCGATCGAGCCCGAGTTCACGCCGATGCGGACCGCGACGCCCTTCTGCTTCGCGGCGCGTAGGACCTCGCGCACGCGTTGCTCGTCGCCGATGTTGCCCGGGTTGATGCGGACCTTGTCCGCGCCGTTCTCGATCGCGAGCAGCGCCATGCGGTAGTCGAAGTGGACGTCGGCGATCAGCGGCACCTTCGCGTGCTTCTTGAAGCCGACGAAGTTCGCGGCGGACTCGCGGTTCGGAACCGTGATGCGGATCAGCTCGCAGCCAGCCTTCTCGAGGCGTTCGATCTGGCGCAGCGTCGCATCGAGATTTGCCGTGTCGGTCGTCGTCATCGACTGCACGCGGATCGGATGGTCCGAGCCGATCGCGAGGCTTCCCACCTTCACGGAGTTGGTCTTGCGGCGGGGTTCGAGCGTGTCCATTGCGGCGTCGGGTCCGGGGCGGTTGCGAAGTCGGGAAGGATAGCGCGGATCGCCGACGCCACGGCGCCCGGCGCCGGCTGGGACCCCGGTCGATTCCCCGACCTCGACCGAAAACCCGGGTTGCCAAGTCTTGCGAACCGGGTTTAGGCTCCCCTTCGTCATTCGGCGTTCGGGAAAAGCGCTCGGGCCAGCACCGCGGTCGGCTCGAGCTCGGACACCGGGTCCTCACCGCGGATGGCGCGGAAACCGAAGGAGGTGCCTCATGGTGCCTTCCGACCTCGTCCTCGCGAACACGGCCGAGCAGCGCGAACCCTCTTCGCCGAACCGGCGGGAGAGCAAGGGGGTGGCGGCCCCGCTGCCCCGGCTCGACGTGCTGAGCCCGGATCCGCTGTTCGGCACGACCGATCGCTACAAGATCGCGGTGCCTCTGCTGCGCCCCGAAGAACTTCCGGACTCGCGCAAGAACACCGTCTGAATCCGACGCTCGCCCCGGTCGAGCCGTCGGGCGATCAACCGACGACCGCGCGCTCCGCGAGCCGTCCCATCGCGGCGCGATCGTCTCCGCGCAGTTCCTTCAGCGCATTCGCGACGAACACCTTCGTCACGCGCTTGCGCCACGGGAACTCGAGGTCGGTGTTGTCGAGCGGCTTCGCGTGCTTCGCCGCGAGTTCGGCGAACGCCGTGATCACGTCGTCGGTCAGCGTCTTTCCGACGAGCGTCGCGGATTCCGGCACGAGGATCGGCGCCGACAACACGCCGCCGAGCGCGATGCGCGCGTCGGTGATCGTGCCGCCGCTACCGAGCTTCAGTGCGGCGCCGACGCCGAGCACCGGGAAGTCGAAGGAGTCGCGACGGCGCAGCTTCCAGTAGGTGCTGGTCCAGCGTTCGAAGTCGGCGGGCAGCACGACCTCGCGCAGGATCTCGTCGCCGCGCTTCGTCAGGAACGCCATGCCGTCGTCGGCGTACAGCTCGCGCAACGGCAGCGTGCGTTCGCCGTCCTTGCTCTCGAGCACGACGTTCGCACCGAGAGCGATCAGCGCCGGCGCGCTGTCGGTCGACGACACGGCTTTGCACTTCGGGCTCTGCGGCGCGACCCAGCAGATGCAGTCTTCCTTGTCGCGGAGCGCGACTCCGCCGGTGCTCTTCGGCGCCTTCATGCAGTAGCCGATGGCCTGGCGCCACTCGAGGTTCTGGTCGTAGTACGTGCAGCGCGTGTCGAGGCACAGGTTGCCGCCGAGCGTCGCGACGTTGCGGATGTGCGGCGTCGCGACTTGCGCCGTCGCGGACCGCAGCGCCCGCGCGGCCTTCGCGAAGCGCGCATCGACCGCGAGATCGCTCAGCGACACGCCCGCGCCGATCGACAGTCCGCCGCCGGAGAGCGAACGGATCGTGCGCAGCGCTTCGATGCGCTTCAAGCTGACGAGCATCGACGGCGCGAACTGTCGACGTTTGAGGTTCGGCACCACGTCGGTGCCGCCGGCGAGGATCATCGCGCGCGGATCGGTCGCGAGCAGATGCGCGGCTTCCGACACCGAAGTCGCGAACACGTGGCGAAGCGGCGGGGCGCGCATCATGGCGTGACGATCCTCGTTCCGTCCTTGGCGATCTTCGACTTGCGCGGCTTCTCGTTCTGCGCGGTGCCGTCGCCACCTTCCCACGGCGGCGCGACCTTCAACGGCTCGGGCCAATCGACGGTCGGGAACTCGCCGGGGCCGTAGCGCTTCGTCTTCGCTTCGAGCGCGCGGATCACCTTCTCGGGCGTGACCGGGATCTCGTCGACGCGCACGCCGACCGCGTCGAACACCGAGTTCGCGAGCGCCGGCATCATCGGCAACAGTGGGCCTTGCCCGACTTCCTTCGCGCCGAACGGGCCCGCGGAATCGGGATCCTCGATCAGGTACGTCGTGACGTCGGGCATGTCCTTCGTCGTCAGGCTCTTGTATTCGAGGATCGACGGGATCTTGTGGACCAGCGCGTTCGACAGGCGCGGCGGCAGGCGGCCGAACACCTGCTCTTCCATCAGCGCCTCGCCGAGACCCATGTAGACCGAGCCGATGACCTGTCCCTCGACCAGCGTCGGGTTCAGCGAACGGCCGATGTCGTGCGCGACCCAGACGTGCTCGACGTGGATCCAGCCGGTGTCGGGATCGACCTGCGTTTCGATGACCGCCGCGCTGTACGAGTACGTCGGCGACGGACCGACGCCGCCGCCCTTGTACTTCGCGGCCGGCGCGGCCGGGCGATAGCTGCCGACGGTGCCGAGCGTGCCGTGATCCGACTCGGCGCGGTGCAGCGCTTCGAGCCACGTCATGCCGACGTTCGGATCCTGCGCGTCGAACACGCGCTTGTTCGCGAACACGAGTCGACTCGGCGGCACGCCGAGTTTCTCACCGACGCTCTTCGCGATGAGGTCGCGCGCGCGCTCGGACGCCTGGATCGCCGCGTTGCCCATCATCAAGGTCACGCGGCTCGAGTACGAACCGAGGTCGACCGGCGTCAGGCCCGTGTCGCCGGTCACGACGCGCACGTCGAACGGCGGGATGCCGAGGATCTCGGCGACGATGTTCGCGAGCACGTCGTCGGAGCCTTGCCCGATCTCGGTCGCTCCGCAGAACGCCGTGACTTCGCCGGAGCGGTCGAGGCGCAACTGGACGCCCGAATGCGGCAACTCGGCCCAGTTGATCGCGAGGCCCGCGCCGCACAGGTACGACGAGCACGCGAGGCCGAGCCCGCGCCCGAACGGCAACTTGCCCCAGCGTTCGCGGAAGCGCGAGCCCTCGACGACTTTGTCGATGCAGGCGCCGAGGCCGATCGTGCCGATGCGCATGAAGTTCGCCGTCAGCGAGCCCGGCTGCGCGAGTTGCTGCAGGCGCAGGTCGGCCGGGTTCTTGCCGAGCTTCACGGCGATGCGGTCGAGTTGGACTTCTTGCGCGAAGCGCGGCTGCGGCGTGCCGTGCCCACGCTTCGGGCCGCACGGCGGCTTGTTCGTGAACGCTCGGCAACCGCGGAAGCGGTAGCGCGGGATCGTGTACGTGACGGTCTGCAGCGCGCCCGAATAGAACGTCGACGCGACGCCGTAGCTGCCGTACGAGCCGCCATCCAGCAGCGTCTGCAGATCGAGCGCGAGCACGTTGCCGTCCTTGTCGGTGGCCGTGCGCATGCGCATCTCGATCGGATGGCGGCCGCGATGGCAGTAGAAGACCTCGAGGCGCGTCAGGCAGATCTTCACCGGGCGGCCGAGCATCAGCGCGGCCTTCGCGACGACGATCTCGTGGTTGAACGGGTCGCTCTTGCCGCCGAAGCCGCCGCCATTGGGCGTCGCGATCACGCGAATGTGCGCCGGATCCATCGCAAGCGCCTTCGCGAGCGCTTTGTGCAGGTAGTGCGGCGTCTGCGTCGACGACCAGATGCAGAGCTTGCCTTCGGGGTCCTGGATCGCGAGCGACGCGTGCTCCTCGATCGGGAGGTGCGTGTTGCCCTCGTAGAAGAACGTGTCGTCGAACACGTGCGCGGCGCCGGCGAACGAAGCGTCGACGTCGCCGAACTCGAAGTGGACCTTCTTGTGCACGTTGCCCGCGTCGCCGTACGTGTGGATGCGGGGCTCGGGAGTCGCGAGCGCTTCCTGCGGAGTCGCGATCGTCGTCAGCGATTCGTAGTGGACGACGACGTCGTTCGCGGCGTCGATCGCTTCTTCTTCGGTCGTCGCGATGACCGCGGCGACCGGATCGCCGACGAAGCGGACCTTGTCGTTGCACAGCGGATGCTCGTCGTGCGACACCGGCAGCACGCCGTACGCGATCGGGAAGTGCTCGCCGGTCAGCACGAGCTTCACGCCCTTGCGCGCGAGCGCCTTCGACGCGTCGATGCCGAGGATCTTCGCGTGCGGCACGTGCGAGCGCACCAGCCGGCAATGCAGCATGCGCGGCAACGACAGGTCGTCGGCGAAGCGCACTTGCCCGGTCACGCGCGCGCGCGCGTCGACGCGACGGCGGGGCTTGCCGACGCTGTTCTTCGGATCGCGGTTCCAGTTCGTCGAGCTCATGCGCGGCCCATCTTGTCGGCGGCCGACAGCACGGCGTCGAAGATCTGCTGGTAGCCGGTGCAGCGGCACAGGCAGCCGGACAGCGCTTCCTTGACCTCGGCGCGCGTTGCCTTCGGGTTGGCGTCGAGCAGCGACTTCGCCGTCATCAGGAATCCCGGCGTGCAGTAGCCGCACTGCGCCGCGCCGAGGTCGGCGAAGGCCTCCTGCAGCGGATGCAGGCGCGCGTCGTCCATCAGGCCCTCGACGGTCTCGACCTTCGCGCCGTCGCACTCGGCCGCCATGAGCAGGCACGACAGGATCGGCTTGCCATCGACTTCGACGGCACACGCGCCGCACTCGCCGAGCTCGCAGCCGTGCTTCGTGCCGGTCAGCCCGAGCTCTTCGCGCAGCACTTCGAGCAGGGTCTTGTGGGTGCCGAACGTCGTCTCGACGTCTTCACCGTTGACGGTCATGCGCACGCTGGTGCGGGGGGTGTCGTCGGTCATCGCCTACAGCCTGGGGGTCCGAACGGTTTTGGCCGGGCAGTTCAACCTTTGGAGGGCGCACGGGCAAGAGACGGGGTGGGGGGAGGACGGCTAAACCGGCAGCGAGACTACGACATGACCCGGACGTCGCGAGGCAGACAATGTCGAGCGGGACGCTCTCTCACGGCGTCGTTGAAGGACACATCTTGGCGATGGCGTCCGACAAGAGCGGGCACAAGCGGGGATTGCCGATCGCGTTGTCGATGTGCTTTATGAAAGCAACCCGTGCGGCTTTGGACATCGCCGGGAAGGACGCGATCGCGTTAAGCCCTCTAACAAGATATTTAAGGACACTGGTGACCGCGTCTGGATCGCTCTCTGACTCAGAGTCAACTCCAGCATGCGCAAATGAATTTCGGAGCTTCTTCGCCCTCGCCCAATAGGCATGCACTTCCGACCGGTCTTCACCTAGCGCTGCCATCAGCGCGGCAAACCTTGAGCCTATCTTAATATATTTTGAGTTACGGTCGCCCAACATCGCCTCGATTGCGGAGACGGCATAGAACATTCTTGCCGCATGACTGGATCGGCCCTCACAAGCAATAAAGTAGCGCTGAATCGAGACATCGAGCGAATCCTTGGGTTGACCGAGAAACAGATTCCAGGCGCGCTGTTCGATCGCAGGTACCTTGTTCAATAGATGCGCTCTTAACGCGTCGATGTTGTCCGGATTAACGGCGAGGGGGTATCCGAACATCAGATCATCCCGCGTCATACCGAAGTCCTGCTCATGTCCTCCAAATCGAAACTCAGTCCACGACTCCCAGCAAATGCGCACTGCACAGGGTGCAAAGAGCCTAATAGCAAGCAGTATAGACTGACCGAACTGCTGCGCCGCCTGCGGCGTGGGGCGCGGCGTGTGAAGCTCGATTACTGTTGATGGTCCGAAAGGGAATCCAACGTGTCGCGGACCCCTGCGGACCTCGCCTTCCTCATCAACAATAATGTCATCGGGCACAATGCTCCTGATGCACATATTGTACGGTAGCTCAAAAGGACCGCCGACTACGTTCACGCATGTAACAAACAGCTTGATGCGATAAATATACGTATCGGCACAGATGAGGTTCCGTAGACACGCTCGGTGTTTGCCGGACGCCAATCCTTCATCCCCTAATAGGGCGTCTCGGTACTCCGCCGCAACCCACGCGCGAAGCGCGTGCTCGGCCTTGCTGGAATCGCCCAGGTGATGCGTAAGGATTTCAAGCACACGAAGGCCGCGGGGGTCGGCAAGGAACTTAGAGAGCAACGCGCGATTGTCTTCTTCGGACAAGAGCAGCTCGCGTTCGTGGTCGTCGACCCACTCGAACTCAGCCTCGCCATCTGGAGAGAACGAGATGCTCTGCAGACGCTCTGTCGCTCCCGAGCCTTGCCAGAAGCGTCCGATGAGTCCGCCGTCGACAGCATCAAGGCGCTCGGTCAGCTCAGCGCATACCGTGCGGACATCGTTTACCAAGGAATCTGCGAGATGAGGCAGGCTTGACATAATATGCCTCTCCCTTACCGCGGGATCTTCGGCGTCAACTTCACACTGAGCGTCACCGGCTTGCCGTCGCGCATCACTTTGACTTCGACGACGTCGCCGACCTGCTTCGCGCGCAGCAGCGTCGCGAAGTCCTTCAGCGTCGAGATCGGCTTGCCGTCGAAGTGCGTCATCACGTCGCCCGGCTTGCCGCCCGCGGTTTCCAGCGGGGAGCCCGGCTGGACGCCTTGGATGCCGACGCCATCGTCGCGCTGCGCCATCTCGGGGATCGAGCCGAACCACGGGCCGTACGCCGAGCCGGTCTTCGGGTCGACGGCGCGCGAACCGCTCGTGGGCGCGGTCGGCTGCTTTTCGAACGCGACGTAGGCGGGCTTCGACTCGAGTCGGTCGATGCCGCGCACGACCTGCGCGGCCAACGACGCGGAGTTCGCGGCGCCGACCGGGTCGACGAGGTGCGCGTCGTCGAGATCCGTGTGGTACTCGTTATGGAGACCCGTGAAGAAGAACAGCACAGGGACCTGCGAGGTATAGAAACTGATGTGGTCCGAGCTGCCGTTGAACACGCCCATGTCCTTCGCGAGTTCGAACGGCGAGCCGATCGCCGCGTGCGCGTCGTCGACGAGCTTCGGCAGCGGCTCCGCGCTCGGCGCGCCGCCGACCGCAAGATAGTTCCACTCGCTCGCGTGCTTCGCGTCGGCGCCGCGCTTCGAGCGGCCGACCATGTCGAGGTTGATCATGGCCCACGCGTCGGACAGCGGCGTCCACGCGTGCTTGACGTAGTGCTGCGAGCCGAGCAGGCCCAACTCTTCACCGTTGAACGCGATGAACACGACCGACGTGTTCGCCGGCGGATCGGCGGCGAGCTGGCGCGCGATCCCGAGCAGCGCCGCCGTGCCCGACGCGTTGTCGTCGGCGCCGTTGTGGATCTGGCCGGGCTTGCCGCGCGAGCGCGAGTCGCCGCCGAACCCGATGTGGTCGAAGTGCGCGCCGATCACGACGTGGCGCCCACTCGGGTTCCGAGCGGGCAGGCGACCGACGACGTTCGGTACGGAAACCAAGTTCGGTTTGGTCGCGATCGCGAGGTCGGCGAGGACTCCGTCCAACGTGACGACGGCGTTGCCGGCGAGCTGCGTTTTCACCGCGTCGGGTGCGAGCTTGCTCGGTGCGAGGATCTTCGCGGCGTCGGACGCGCCGACCAGCACGGCCGGGATCGACATTTCATAGGGAGCGCGACCGGTGTACGCGGGAACCGTATCGGTCGGCAGTACGACGATCGCACCGACGGCGCCGTGCGCGTACGCCCACTCGAGCGACTTCAAATGCGCCGCGGCGTTCGGGTCGACCACGTGCGCAGGCAGGCCGGCGCGGGTCGTGTCCGCGTCGGCGGTCGGTTCGGAGAAGAACAGAGCGAGCTTGCCCGCGAGATCGACCGCGTCGTCCGGTCGGCCCCGCACGGCGACGACCGGCCCGGCGGCGTGGCCGGTGCGCGAGAACTCGCTCGGGAGGTAATCGTCGCCGAGCTTGCCCATGAACTCGCCGGCCACGAAACGGTTGCCGTCGGTCAACGTCTTGCCGAGCGGCATCTCGAACGACTGGAAGTAGCACGCAGCGCCTTCCGCGTTGGCGTCGAACGGCTCGAGCCCGAGGTCGGCCATGCGATCGGCGATCCACTCGGCCGCTTCGAGGTTCCGCGCCGAGCCCGTGTCGCGCCCCTCGAAGTGATCGGCGGCGAGGTACACGACGTCGGCTTCGACATGATGCGTCGGCGTCCGCGGGGGCAGCAGCCCCAGAAGGCCACAGCCGGCGATGGAGGACGCGACGAAGAGCAGCAGAGAAGAACGGATGAGTCGCACGGGGCACCTTCTCGCAGGGGAGCCGAAACGAAGCCGGGGAGCGTATCCGGTCGAGGACCGACGGAGAACGCTCGGGCCGTGCCTTCGAGTCATGGAGTCACGAATAACCTCGTGACGTGGATCGAACACCCCGGATCATGCGGCGGTTCCCCGCCACCGATGGAGTCCGGCCATGCACCGACGCCTTCTCGCCGCCTTCGCGCTCGCCTTGGCCACCGCGGTGCCCGCATCCTCCCAGACTCTGCGCATCGTGCCATCGACGCAGCACCCGACCATTCAGTCGGCCGTGGACGCGGCGGGTCTCGGCGACATCATCCAGATCAAGGCCGGGACGTACGCGACTGCCGTCGCCATCGACTCGAAGGGGAAACTGACGATCCAAGGCAAGGGCAAGGTCGTCCTCGACGCGACCGGTCAGGCGATCGGGTTGAACGTCACCGACTGTTCGAACGTACGCATCGAGAACGTCGAAGTGCGCTCCGCGACGACCATCGGAGTCTCCCTCGCGATGTGCTCCCTCGTGGAGCTGAAGGAAGTCCGGTCGATCGGAGCCGGCGGCAACGGCTTCCAGTCGAGCGACGGCTTCGGTCTGGCGTTCATCCAGTGCGTCGCCCGCGATGCCGGCAATCACGGCTTCCTGCTCGAAACCAGCCAGTCGTACGTCCGCCGCTGCGACGCGATCGATTCGGCGACGCGCGGGATCGAAGTCGACGGCGACAACAACGCGATCACCGAGTGCAAGGTGAAGGGCACCGGCAGTGAAGGCATTTGGGTCCACGACACCGGGAGCGACTGCGACGCGAACCTGATCGCGAAGAACCAAGTATCGAATGCCGGGAGTAACGGGATCTTCCTCAGCGACGACGGCATCGGGAACACGATCGCGTCGAACGTGGTCAAGGGTGCGCAAGGCTACGGAATCGAGAGCACGTGCGCGGGCACGTCGATCACCGACAACAAGGTCATCGGCTCAGCGAACAGCGGTTACTGGATCGCTGGCTTGCGTTGCGTGATCCGCAACAACAAGGCGACGAACGTCGGAGCCGACGGCTTCTTCCTGCAAGGGTCGACGGTCTTCTCCATGGTGTACGGCAATTCCGTGAAGGGCGCCGTGGGGGTCGGGTTCGACGTCAACGGCAGCCCGACGACGTTCGCGAAGAACACCGCGAAGAACTGCGTCGGCGGAGAGATCGACGTCGACCCGATGGCTGTCGTGCTCGATTTCGAGAACGGCTTCGACGTCGACTGACGGTCGACTGACGAAGGGTGGATCCACCGGGTTGATTCACGCTCCCGCTCCTTGTCGGGACCACAGCCCCCACGGCCGTCGCGCGAGACGCCCTCCTTGCGCTATGGTCGCCGCTTCACCACGAAGAAGAGGGGCCAACGATGAGCGCAACGACTGCCGGTTGGATGTCGACGATCTGGTTCGGGCTTTGGGGTCCGACGGACCCGCCGCCGAGCTTTGGCCCGATCAGCGCCGAGCCGGTCTGGCTCGGTGAATGCGATCAAGCCGATGCGCGATTCGGCACGACCGTGGTCGGCGTCGGCGACGTGAATGGCGACGGCTTCGCGGACGTCGTCGTCGGCGCGCCTGCCTACGACGATGGGCAACTGAACGAAGGCGCGGCGTTCCTGTTCCTCGGCACGGCGCACGGGCTGCGCGCGACTCCGAGTTGGATCGCGACCGGCAACCAAGTCCACGGCGACTTCGGGCGCATCGTCGCTGCGCTCGGCGACGTGAACGGCGACGGCTTCGCCGACGTCGGGTTCAAGCCGCCGTTCGCCTCGCCGGGATCGCCGGGCTACGAGACGCGTGCGCTGATCTACGCGGGATCGCCGACGGGACTGTCCGCGGCGCCGACGTGGTTCGTCGGCCCGAGCGGGCTCGGCGTGAAGCAGGCCGCGTTGGTCGCGAGTCCAGGTGACGTGAACGGCGACGGCTTCGCCGACGTCCTCGCCGGTGCGCCGACGGCCGCGATGCAGCTCCATCTCGGTTCGGCGCAGGGGCCGTCGGCCGCCGCTGCGTGGGTCGGCGTGATCCCGCACGAGTTCGACTCGTCCGGAGGGACCGCCGCGTCCGGCGGCGACGTCGATGCGAACGGTTTCGTCGAAGTGCTCGCGGGCGGGCCGTTCATCTCCTGGCACGACCTCGAATGGAGCAAGGCCTACGCGTTCTACGGCGCGGCGAGCGGTGCATCGATGACGACGCAGCCGAACTGGAAGGCGGCGCTGCCGGGCCCGGACGAGTATCCGGGTGCGGGCTTCGCGCTCAGCGGCGCGGGCGACGTCGACGCGGATGGCTTCGACGACGTCGTGATCGGAGCTCCGACCGGAGTCGGGGGCAGTCCAACCGCCGGCGCCGTGTTCGCGTTCTCGGGGTCCGCGTCGGCGCTGCCGACGACTCCGCGATGGCACGCGCACGGCGCGTCGCCGGCCGCCCAGTTCGGGAAAGCCCTCGCGCGCGGCGACTTCGACCGCGATGGCTTCTCCGACGTCGTGATCGGATCTCCGGGGCCGAGCGGTGTGTTCTCGAGCTCGGGTCGAGCTCACGTCGTGCTCGGGTCGAGCGTCGGCTTGCTTCCGACGTCCGCGTGGTCGGTCACGGTGGGGCAACACGCCACGGGCTTCGGCTCGAGCGTCGCGAACGCGGGCGACGTGGACGGTGACGGCTTCGACGACGTGTTGGTCGGAGCCCCGACGTACGACCACGGTCAACTCAACGAAGGCGTAGCGTTCCTGTATTCCGGCGGGCCGCCCGTCGCGGCGGCTTTGGTCTACGGCCAAGGCAAGAGCGCGGCGAACGGCCCCGCGACGCTGACGTCGACGAAGCGGCCGGTGCTCGGCACGCAGTGCGATCTGGTCATCGAAGGCGGCATTTCGGCGTGGGGACCCGTGCTCGTGTTCGCGGGACTGAAACCGTCCGAGCTCGCGTTCGATACCGGGACCATCTACGTCGAGCCGCTGAGCGTCGCCGTGTTGCCCGCGCTCGGCGCGGGGGGTCGACTCGAATTGCCGGTCCGCATCGACGCGAACCCTGTGCTCGACGGCATGCCCGTGTTCTTCCAAGCGGCGTTCCTCGATCCGATCACGCCAGGCAAGTTCCACATGGCGACGACGAACGGTCTGGTTTGGACGCTCGGAGACTGACGAGCGAAGGGGTCAGCCCCCGTGCGAATGCGCACGGGGGCTGACCCCTCTTCGTCGTGCGTGCGATGCGCGTACGATCGCGCGCCATGAACTTCCGCCCACTTCGGTTCAGCGTCGTCGCGCTCGTGCTTTGTGCCTGCGCTTCCGATCCGTCCGGGTTCGTCCCGGACCTCAGTTACCGCCACGGCGCGATCGATCGCATCCTCGCCGCCGAGGACGCGCGCGATCCGGCCGACCCCGTGTTGCTCGAATCGTTGAAGCACGAAGACCCTGTGCTGCGGCGCTTTGCCGTGCGCGCGCTCGGACGCATCGGTGACGCCGACGGGATCGGTCGCCTCGCGCGACTCGCGGAGCGCGATCCCGACCTCGATGTGCGTCTCGAGGCGGTTCGCGCGATCGGCCTTTGCGCGCATCCGAAAGTCGTCGACGCCGTCGATCCGTACCTGACCGCGCAGGAGCCGCGGTTGCGCGTCGCCGCGGCGCGAGCTCTGGGCCTGTCGCGCGACGAGCGAGCGCTCGGCCCACTGCTGTCCGTCCTCGCCGACAACGACGCGGACGTGCGCGGCACGGCGGCTCTCGGTATCGCGCGGCTCGCACTCGCGCGCGAGGATCGACTGTTCGGCCGCAGCGTCGGACGATTCCTCGTGCTCGCGGATCGCATGACGAACGACATCGACGCGGCGGTGCGATGGCGCGCGACGTATGCCGCGGGAGTGCTCGCGCAGCCCGAGTTCAAGGCTTCGTTGCTGACGGCGTCCGCCGATGCCGATCCGACGGTGCGAGCGTTCGCGTGCGTCGGACTCGCGGCGCTCGAGCCCGATGACGCGTCGCGGGCGCGCTTGATCGCGGCCCTGTCGGACGCGTCGTGGTGTGTCGCGGTCGAAGCGGCGAAGGCGCTCGGCAAGGACGCGAGCCCGGAGACGCTGTCGGCGCTCGCCCGCGTCGTCGGTGGCAGCGGCAGCGCGGGACATCCGTCGTTCCACGTGCGTGCGGCGGCCGTCGAAGCGCTGCGCGGTTTCGCTTCGGTACCGGGCGCCGTCGACGTCGTGCGCGGCGCGTTCACCGATCCGGCCGAATCGGTGCGCAGTCGCGCGCTGGAGCCGTTCGCGCTGTTGGCGCCACCCGAGGCCGCCATCGAGACGTTCCTCGCGACGCTCGAAGGCCGCTCGTCGCTGCCGCCGACGATCTACGTGCGTGCCCGCCTCGCCGCCGCCGCGGCTGCCATTGCGGAGCAACGCGGGATCGACGTCGTCGAAGCCCTGCTCGACGATCCCGATATCGCCGTGCGCACCGCGGCCATCGCGGCGACCGCGCGGCTGACGTCGTCGGCGTCGCGATTCGTCACGCCCTTGCGCGCGGCGCTCGCCGAGAACGACGTCGCGTTGCGCGAGTCGGCCGCAGTCGCCGCCGAGGCGCTCGGCCTGGTCGAGCTCGCGCCCGACATCACGCGCGCGATCGAACAATCGACCGGCGCCGAGTTCGTCGAAGCGCGTTTGGCCGGGTTGAAAGCGCTCGCCGCGCTCGCGGGCAACGCGGCGCTACCGGCGTTGCGTGCCGCGCTGACCGATCCTGAACTCGCGGTACGCCAAGGCGCGAGCGACGCGATCGCGAAACTCGGCGGCGAGATCCCGCGCGTCCCTCCGCGCGAAGCGCCACTGCGTGCGGCGACGCCGCGCGCCGGAGTCGACTTCCTCGGTTCCGACGCGCGGCCGCGCGTGACGCTGACCTCGAACAAGGGCGTGTTCGAACTCGAACTGCTCGTCGACGATGCGCCGACGCATTGCGCGATCTTCCTCGAGCGCGTGCGCGCGGGTTTCTACGACGGCCTGTCGTTCCACCGCATGGAGCCCGGCTTCGTGATCCAGGGCCTCGATCCACGCGGCGACGGCTACGGCACCGGCGGTCGATCGTTGCGCGACGAGTTGAACGCCGAGCGCTACGAGCGCGGCACCGTCGGCATGCCGAACGCCGGCGCCGACACGGGCGGTTGCCAGATCTTCGTCACGTTCCGGCCGCAGCCGCGCCTCGACGATCGCTACACGATCTTCGCGCGCGTGGTGTCGGGCATGGACGTCTTCGAGTCGCTCGACGTCGGTGACCGCGTCGACACGGCGCGGTGAGCCCGTCGCTTCACGCGTCCGTTTCGGCCGCCAACGCGAACACGGCGCGCAGCAGACTTGCTCGCGCCGACGGCCAACCGACGCGGCAAGCGATCGTCAGCAGCGTCAGCGTCACGAGCAGCAAGTGCGGCCGCTCCGGCACCGCGAGCACGACGGCCGCTCGCACGATGCAGCGCTTCACGCGATCCGCGCCTTCTTCGTCGAACAACAAGGTGCGCGCGGCTTCGAGCGCGGGCTCGAGGTGATTGCGCGCCAGCGCGCTGTGCAGCGCTACTTCGACGCGCTCGCGTTCGCGCGTGGTCGGCTTCGCGCCTTCGCCGAGGCCGCTCGCGAGGCCTTCGACCAAGGGCACGCCCGGCGCGCGCTTCACGAGCCGCTGCGCGACGACGATCAACGCGTCGCGGCGCTTCGGTTCCGGCACGAGCTTCAGCACTTCACGCACCGCGTCCGCGAGCAGCAGCGTCTCGAAGTGCTCACCCGCGTTTTCCTCGGCGCGCACGACGAGCACGGTCATGACTTCGTCGTGCCGATCGAGTCGGCACATCGCGTCGATCGCGGCGTAGGCCGAAGCGGCGTTGAATTCGCGCAGCGCGGTCAGCAGTTGCCCCGCGCTCGTCGCACCGGGCAGCGGGCTCTCGTCGGGGATCGGATCGTCGGGATCGCTCTCGTTGGACAAGCGATCGCGCTCGACCAGCGTTCGCGCCGCCTGCGCGGCGACGAGCATGCGTTCGGTGCGGCCGCCGCGTTCGATCGCGTGCAGGAACGCGTTCGCGTAGACCAGCCCGTTGCCGTGCCGACCGATGTGATGCAGCGCCCAATCGAGCAACTGCTGGCGCACGACGGCTTCGCGCCGACGATCCTCGAGCGCGAGCAGCACCGTCGCGACGTCGGCGAGCTTGCCCTGCTGGATCAACTCGGCCAGTGGTCGGTCCGGGATCTCGGTCTTCCACTCGAGCGTGCCGTTGGTCGTCTTCGGCGTTTCCGCGAGGAACGTCACCACGCCGCGAACCGCGATGTCGAGCACGCCGAGGCGCGCGAGTTCGTGATGGACGCGCTCGAGCGCGTAGACGACGAACAACCCCGACGACGTGTCGAACGGACCGTCGAGGTGATGGCACGCCGAGAAATAGAGGCCCGCGAGCACCTCGTGCACGAGATTGCCGCGCTCGAGGAGCTCCTCGGCTTCCTGGCGGGCTTCGACGAGGCGCGACGCCAAGATGGCGTCCCGGAGGCGATCCATGCGGGGGATCTCCCGTAGCTGGGTACGTCCAGAAGTACCGCTACGGCACGCCGGAATGAAGGCGCGGAGTGGGCTTTTTACGCAGGATCGGCCGGATTCGCAGGTGCCGGCTGCGCCGACAAGGCCGCCAACGCGACCTCCGGCCGGGACCCATCGAGTCCCGTCACGAACGCGCCATTGGGCCAAGCGCACGCGTTCGGCCCCGTTGCGCATTGACCGAAACAGCTCACGGGCGCGACGCGGATCGGGCCGTGCTGGCCGCGATCGATCAGCAGGTCCCTGAGGCCGCGCACGAGGGCTTTCCCGCCGCGTTCGCCGCAGTTCGGGCCGGTGCAGATCATCAGGAACGACGGCGATGGCGCGGACATGGAGGGGTCTTCGGGTTCGGGGAGGGCTGGAGTTTAGGGGGACGAGGGATGAGAGGGACGCGAGGGACGAGAGGGACGACGAGGGGCGGAAGGGGCCCGAGGACGCGAGGCGTTCAGGGACTGTCCCCGCATCGGGGACTGTCCCCGTCATGCGTTCGCGTTCCTTCCCGAGGGACGCGAAGGATGACGAGAGTCGCGAGCGAACTCGGCCGAACGGATCCGGCTCGCCTCCTCTACTATCCGCCGCCGGGGTGCTTCCTGCGATGACCGGCCTGCCTGAAATCCCGCCGCGCTACATCGTGCGCGAGGTCCTGCGGTCCGACGACGCCGAGTTCCTCGCTCGCGCCGATGACTCCGTGTTACGGCGTGAAGTCATCCTGAAAGCCCCCGGCTCTGCGCTCGCGCGGCACCTCGCGTCGACCGGCGACCTCGAGCGCTACCTCGCCGAAGCGCGCATGCTGGCTCGCATCGATCACGCACACGTGGTTCGACTGCTCGACGTCGTCGAGTGTCCCGGTGGCCCCTTGCTCGTGCTCGAAGTCATCGCTGGCGAGACCCTGGCCGCGCGCGTCGCATCCGCGGGACCGCTGGCGGAGGCCGAGGTCGTCGCGCTCGGCATCAAGCTCGCGTCGGCGCTCGGCGCGCTGCATGACGCCGGCGCCGTGCATCGCGCCATCGAGCCCGACCACGTCGTGCTGCGCTCCGACGGCGAACCCGTGCTGACGGGATTCCACTTCGCGAAGTTCACAGTGCGGAGCGGGATCGCGTCGTCGATCGAATACGCGACCGTCACGACGTCGACGACCGCGCACATCCCGTTGCCCGCGCCGCGCTACGTCGCGCCCGAGCAGCGCCAGGGCCAAGTCGCGAACGCGCGCTCCGACGTCTACGCGCTGGGCGCGACGCTCGCGTTCGCGTGGACCGGTCGCGATCCGCCGCGCGACGGCGACGCGGCGAGCGTGCTGACGAACGCGAAGGCGCCGCTCGCTCGAGTCCTCGCGCGATGCCTGACGCGCGCACCGCTGCAACGGACGCAGACCGCCGCGGAACTCCGCCAGCAGTTGGAGCAGCTCGCGGCGCCGAAGACGGCGACGCTCGCCGATCCGTCGAACGCGCGCGTCGTGTGGGTGCGGCGCCTCGTGGCGGCGGGGCTCGTCGCCGGTGCGCTGACGACGCTGCGGCAGTTCGTGATGTCGGACGCGCCGCCCGTCGACGCGGAGACGCGCGGTCGCGCGGTGACTTCCGGCGACGACGTCCCCGGTTACCAGCCGCGCTATGCCGCCTCGCACGCGCTGCTGATCGGCATCGGCGACACCTATGCGAAGAACGGCTTCGCAGCGCTGAAGAACGCGGAGTCCGACGTCGCCGCGCTGCGCACGAAGCTCGAAGCGATGCCGTGGGAGGGATGGCGCATCACGACGCTCGTCGGCGCGGACGCGACGAAGCCAGCGATCCTCGACGCGCTGGCGAAGCTCATCGAGACCGATCCCGACGACCGCGTGCTGATCTACTTCGCGGGCCACGGCGAACGCGACCCGAAGGACGACAAGAGCGGCTTCCTCGTCCCGGCCGACGGCAAACCCCGCGTCGCGGCGCACGACGAGAACTCGTGGATCGCGTCCGACGAACTGAACGGCAAGGTCCGCCGCATGCGAGCGAAGCACGTGCTGCTGATGCTCGACTGCTGCTACGGCGGAGTGATGACGCGCTTCCGCTCGGGCGGCGAGTCCCACGTGAACGAATTGTTACTGACGCAGAAGGCCCACGTCGTGATCGCCTCGGGCCGCCCGAACGACCGCGTGCCGGATGGCGAGGGCGAGCGGTCGCCGTTCTTGGGGGCGGTGCTCGGGGCGTTGGACGGTGGTGGGACGACGTTGACGGCGGCGGGGTTGTTCGCGCGCGTGCAGGAAGCGAGCCCGGCGCAGGGAGGCGCGATGCCGACGTTCAGTCATCTCGAGGATGGAGGGAGTGGGGACTTCGTGTTTTTCCTGAAGGGGTAGGAAGACGCGAAGTCGCGGGACGCGAGGGGACAGTCGAAGGTCGACCAAGCACGCGAAGCGTTCAGGGACTGTCCCCGCATCGGGGACTGTCCCCGTCATGCGTTCGCGTTCCGTCGCGAAGGTGGTGTGACGTCGAGCGGAATCGTGGGAGCTCGATGCCCAACTGCGCACACGGGCGGACTCACTACCACGAAGTCCACCGACCAAATCCATGGCGCGCCGGCTTCGCACGGCGCGCGGCCGTCCGGCTGCTGGACGGGCTCAGGCTGCGGAGAGTGGAGAAGGGGTAAAGGGGCTCAGTCGAAAACCCTGGCGGGGCGGACACCCAGGTAGTAGATGCGGAACGACGGGGGGTCGTTGCCGCGGAACGCGGAGCGCGCGCTCGAAGCGGTGCTGTCGTAGCTGCCGCCGCGGTACACGCGGAGCGCGGTGCCTGGCGAGACCTCAGTTGAAGTCCGAAGCCCATCGCCGACGCGCGGCACAGAGCGCTCGCTTTCATAGACGTCCTGACACCACTCCCAGACATTTCCGTGCACGTCGTGGAGCCCGAACGGATTCGCAGCAAACTCGCCGACTGGCGATCGGTACTCAAAGCCGTCGTCCAGATTGCCGTCCCTCATGGACTCGTCTTCATTGCGATCGGAACTGATGTTTGCCGCTCCGCGAAGAGATGATTCCGTCGCTCCGGTCCACCACGGTGTGGTCGTGCCGGCTCGCGCTCCGTACTCCCATTGAGCCTCCGTAGGGAGGCCGATGCCGTACTGGCGAAGCAACGGTTCGCAGTCCTCCCAGGAGACCGAGTCCGCTGGATGAGTCCATCCGATGACGTAGGGGTCATCGCCATACTGAGGTCCGCGGGCGCTTCCCTCCTCGGGCTCGACGCCCTCGGTGAGTCGATACCACTGACCCTTCGTCAATTCGTGTCGAGCGAGAAAGAACGGCGCGAGTGTCACCGACTGAGGTGACTCATCGCTTGACGCCATCGAATCGAAGCCAGGCGCGTTCGGATCGTCGTTCTGCGCACCCTGGAGGAACGTTCCTCCGGGCAGCAGTACGAAGACGATGCCGGTCTCGTCCTTCACGTCGATCGATCCATCCGGTCGATGCGCTGGAATCTCGACCGTCGCTGGGTCCTGACCCAAGAACACGTCGCACGCCGAGCGCAATTCATAGAACTCCCACAGCTTCGTGACCGGGTTCATGCCGATCGGCACGAGACCCAACTGTGGCTTCAAGTCGATCGGGTGTGCGCGATACAGCGACGAAGCCACGATGCCGTCGGCTCTGGCGATGGCGTCGCGAGCCGCCGCCCATGTGACGCGGGCGTTCGGATGCTGCAGTGTGAGGGCTTCGATGCGCTTCGCCCACGCGATCCGTCGCCGAAGGCTTTCGACGCGCGATTCGAAGTTCGGGAGTTCATCAAGGATCGAACGGAGCGTCGTGTGGAGGAAGTGCTCGGTCTGATTGGCGAAGTTCCACGTTCGCCGGCGATCGACGACTTCTCGCAACAACGCCGCCTCACTGCGGATCGCGACGATGGGTGTGGACGCGGAAACGACCGACCAGACTCGGATGAGTTCGCCGGTCCATCCAGCCCAACCCCGAACCGCCTCATTGCGCGACGCCCACTCCCAAGTGTTCTCGATGCGCAGTTGCGTGACGAGGACCGCCAACTCCGAACGGATCCTCGACTCGAAGCCGCACGCGAGCGAGCTCTTGATGTAGAGCCCGAGCGCGTCGACCCTCGTCGAGGGAAGATCGTCGTCCGCAAGTCGCGCAAGGGCTTCCTCCGCACACACGAGTGCGAGTTCCGGATCGATGCTGGGCGAGCCGTCCCACCCTGAATCCACTTCGAACCGTGAGGCGAACTTGGCGATCTCGTCGGGATCGGAACCGAGATTTGGCAACAGCCCAAACCCGTACTGGATGAGGTCCGTCAAGTCCGCGTTCTCTAACTCCGCGGGCACGCTCGCCTGAAACGGTACGTCTTGACCGGCACGCCGCGCGTCGCGACGGTCGAGCACCTCGGCGAGTCGTCGCTTCGGCTCGTACTCCACGAACTCCGGACACGATCGACGGTCCGCCTCCCGCTCCGCGTCGGTCCAGGGAAGGGCGCGTTGTTCGAGATCCGCAAGCGTCCGCTCGAGCGTCGGCTTCAACGCCAACAACTCCGCCGCCTCGCCGTTCAGCCACTTTTCCATCGCTTCGATCTTGCGCGGCCACGGCGGATACAGCGTCTCCTCGATCGCGATCGCGTTGCCGAGCTTGATGCGCGCCGCGACGAGGTCGAACTCATCCTGCTTGCGCGCCAACTGTTCGTTCTTGCGCGCGATCTCGGCGTTCGCCGCCTTCAGCGACGTGTTGCGCACGAACAGCGCCGCTCCCGCCGCGAGCGTGATCAACGCGATCGCCGCGGCCGTCGCCAGTCCCTTGTTGCGATGGACCCATTTCTTCATCTCTGCGATCGCGCCGGTCTCGTACGCCTTCACGACGCGCCGCTCGAGGTACGCGCGCAGGTCGTCGGCGAGGTCGAGCATGGACGCATAGCGGCGATCGGGGTCGCGCTCCATCGCCTTGTCGCAGATCGCGAGTAGCTCCGCGGGCGCGCTCTTCACCAAGGTATGCAGAGCAGTCGGCGGGCCGGCCTTGACGCGATCGAGGATCGTGTACGGCGCGGGATTCGTGCCGGGCTCGACGTAAGGCATCTGGCCCGACAACAAGTGGTAGAGAATCGCGCCGACGGCGTAGACATCGCTGCGGGAGTCGATGTGCTCGAGGTCTCCGTGCGCTTGCTCGGGCGGCATGTAGACCGGGGTGCCGACGAGGTCGCCGTCCATCGTCAACAGCGGTGAGTTGGGAGTCGCGCCCAACGACTCGCGACGCGACGTGTGGACGATGCTGACGCTGTCTTGGCGGCGCGGCCGGATGTCCTTCGTGTCCTTCTTGCCGAGGACGCGCGCGAGTCCCCAGTCCATCACGTACGTCTCGCCGAAGCGGCCGACCATGATGTTCGCGGGCTTGAGGTCGCGATGGATGACGCCCTTCTCGTGCGCGAACGCCATCGCTTCGCAGACGCGCAGGACGACGGACAGCGCACGCGTGACGCTCCAGCCGTCGTCGCCGTGCTTCACCGCTTCGAAGACTTGCGCGAGCGTCTTCCCCTTCACGAGCTTCATCGTGAAGTACACGCGCCCGTTGGCGTCGATGCCCAGCTCGTGGATTGGCACGATGCCGGGGTGGTCGAGCTGGCCCGTCACCTGCGCTTCTTCGAGGAAGCGCGACAGGCGCTTCGACTCGGACTCCGTCTCGTCGAGCATCACCTTCATCGCGAGGTGGCGACGGAGATCCTCATCCCACACGCGCAGGATCACGCCCATGCCGCCCTGCGCGACTTCGCCCTTGAGGCGATACCGCGACGACGACGGGCCGCGCGTCTTCAACGCGTCGAGCAATTCCTGATCGATCGTGGATTCCGTGTCGCCATCCAGCGAGATTCCCGGGTCGGCGTCCGACCCAAAGCGCTGCTTCAGGCGGTCCCCGAGGGAACCCTTGGGGTCACGTTCCCGCGCGAGTTGCCAGCCGAGGAACAACTTGCGCAGGTCGTCGGCTTCCGCGGGGTGCTTCGCGCAGAACGCGTCGAACGTCAGCGACGCGTCGCGCTCGCGCGCGTCGAGGTAGGCGAGCAACAACTCTTCGGGCCGTGATCGTGGCATCGGACGGGTCCCCCCTGTGGCGAGGCGCAGGGTAGCGAGGGGAGTCCCGGATGCGAACGCAGGGCGGGGAACGTCACGGTGTGCTCGCGGTCGGCGACCCGGCCCGCGAACTCAGTCGATTCCCCGCGCGGCGCGCACTCCCAGGTTGTTCAGCCGACTCGACGGCGCGCCGTCGTCGCGATACGCCGAGCGCGCGAACGCGGCGGTGTTGTTGAAGCCACCGCCGCGGCGCGTGTGCACCGGTGCGTCCGTGACCGGCGGTGTACGCAGACCGTCGCCCTCGCGTGGATCGACGTAGGGGAATGCGTAGAGGTCGGCGCACCACTCCCAGACGTTGCCGTGGACGTGGAACAGGCCGAACGGGTTCGCCCGGAACGCGTCGGGCGGAGCCATGCCGGCGTAGCCGTCGTCGAAGTCACCCATTTGGCGTCCCCACGCCGGGAACGCGCTCTCGGCGCGTTGGTCCACGACGTTTGCCGCGCCCGCGAGCGTCGACGCCTCCTTCCCCGTCCACCACGGAGTCTGCGTACCTCCGCGCGCGCCGAACTCCCACTGCGCCTCGGTCGGCAGCGCCAAGCCGATCCGCGACAAGCGCAGCGCGCAGTCGTCCCACGTCACCATTTCGACGGGATGACTCCAACCGATCGCGACAGGATCGTCGGCGTACGTCTGGTCGCGGCGATACCAACTCGGCTCGTCGCCGTCCGTCATGCGGAACCACTGGCCCTTCGTCAGCTCGTGCCGCGCCAAGAAGTACGGCGCGAGTGTGACCGTCTGCGGGACTTCGTCGAGCTTCGTCCCCGGATCGAAGTTCGGAGCCGACTCGTCGTCCGGTTGCGCTCCCTGCACGAACGTCCCGCCCGGGATCAGCACGAACACGACGCCGGTGCCGTCCTTCACCTCGATCGATCCGTCCGCGCGATGCGCGGGGATCTCGAGGTGCGCCGGATCCTCGCCCGCCTTCAGGTCGCATGCCCTGCGCAGGTCGTAGAACTCCCACAACTTCGTCACCGGGTTCATGCCGAGTGGCACGAGGCCGAGCTGTGGTCGCAGGTCGATCGACGTCCCTTGGTAGCGCGACGACGCGACGACGTCGTCCGCCTTCGCCAACGCCGCGCGCGCCTCGTCCCACGTCACGCGCGCGTTCGGGTGATGCAGCGTCAACGACTCGATGCGCTCCGCCCACGCCACGCGGCGACGCACGCTCGCGACGGTGTCGGCTTCGAACGTCGCGAGGTCCGCAAGCAGCGTGCTCAACGTCGTGTGCAGGAAGCGACGCGATTCGCGCTCGGCGTCGGTCTGCGGCAACGCGCGCGCTTCGAGGTCCGCGACCGTCCGCGCCAGCGTCGGCTTCATCGCGAGCAGCTTCGCGGCGTCGTTCTCGAGCCAACGCCGCATGGACTCGGTCTTCGCGGGGATCGCGGGATACAGCGCCAACTCGTTCGTGCGCGCCAGATCGAGCAGGACCACGCCCGAGAGTTGGTCGAACTCCGCCTTGCGCGCCTCGGCCTCGGCGCGACGCGCTTCCGCTTCGGCGCGGCGGGCTTCGACTTCGGCCTTCTGCTTCGTGATCTCGGCGTTGGCCGTGCCCAGCGAGACGTTCTTCGCTTCGACCTCGACGGCCTTCGCTTCCACCTCGCGGTTCTTGTTCGCGATGAGGACCGTCGCGCCCGCGAGCACGACGAACAGCGCGGCGGCCGCGCTCGCGAGGCCCTTGTTGCGCTGGACCCACTTCTTGGTTTCGGCGAACGCGCCGGTCTCGTACGCCTTCACGACGCGGCGCTCGAGGTACGCACGCAAGTCGTCGGCGAGATCGAGCATCGACGCGTAGCGCTGCTTCGGCTCGCGCTCCATCGCCTTCTCGCAGATCGCGAGGAGCTCGACCGGCACGTCGCGCGCGACCGAGTGCAGCGGCTTCGGCGGGACGCTCCTCACGCGCTCGAGGATCGAGTACGGCGCCGAATCCGAGCCCGCCTCGACGTACGGCATCTGGCCCGACAGCAGTTGGTAGAGGATCGCGCCGACGGCGTAGACGTCGCTGGGTGTGCCGATGCGCTCGAGGTCGCCGTGCGCTTGCTCGGGCGACATGTAGACCGGCGTGCCGATCAAGTCGCCGTCCATCGTCAGCAGCGGCGAGTTCGGGTTCCCCGCGGACGATTCGCGGCGCGACGTGCGGACCATGCTCGCGTCGTGTGGACGGGGCCGAGTGTCCTTCGTGTCGTGCATGCCGAGGACGCGCGCGAGTCCCCAATCCATCACGTAGGTCTCGCCGAAGCGGCCGACCATGATGTTCGCGGGCTTGAGGTCGCGGTGGATCACGCCCTTCTCGTGCGCGAACGCCATGGCTTCGCAGACGCGCAGCACGACGGACAGCGCGCGCGTGAGGTTCCAGCCGTCGTCGCCGCGCTTCACCGCGTCGAGCACTTGCTCGAACGTCTTGCCCTTCACGAGCTTCATCGTGAAGAACACTTGGCCGCGCGCGTCGATGCCGAGCTCGTGGACCGGCACGATGCCCGGATGATCGAGCTGGCCGGTGACTTGGGCTTCCTCGAGGAAGCGCGACAGGCGCGACGCCGCGCCCTCGGGCTCGTCGAGCATGACCTTCATCGCGAGGTGGCGACGCAGGTCCTCGTCCCACACTCGCAAGATCACGCCCATGCCGCCCTTCGCGACTTCGCCCGTCAGGCGATAGCGCGCGGACGACGGTCCACGCGACTTGAGAGCGTCGAGCAACGCGGGATCGACCGCGGAGTCGGCGCCGGATTCGAGCGAGATCCTCGGATCGGCTCGGGAACCGAAGCGTTGCTGAAGGCGATCGGCGAGAGACGCTTTCGTTGCGGTCTCGTGCGCGAGCCGCCACCCGAGGAAGAGATCGCGAAGTTGGGCGGACTCGGCGGGGTGCTTCGCGCAGAAGGCGTCGAAAGTGAGGGAAGGGTCGCGCTCGCGCGCGTCGAGGTACGCGAGAAGGAGGAGCTCGGGATGGGAGCGTGGCATCGGCGGGTCCCGCGGGAGGGTGCGCAGGGTAGCGAGGGATGAGAGGGATGCGAGGGACGCGAGGGACGCGAAGCGTCCAGGGACTGACCCCGCATCGGGGTCTGTCCCCGTCATGCGTTCGCGTTCCGACACGGAGGACGACGAGGGACGCGAGGGATGCGGGGGACAGAGCAGATGAGGGGACTGTCCCCGCCATGCCCGCCATGCCCAGACGGGGACAGAGCAGATGAGGGGACTGTCCCCGTCAGGCGTTCGCGTTCCGTCCCCGAGGGACGACGAGAGACGGCCCCCCACGCACCGCTACCGAGAGACTCACTCCACATCCCTCGCCGCCCTGACGCCGAGTCCGCTGCTCTTGAACTCGGGCGGTACGTTCATTCGGTACGCCGCTCGGGCGGTCTGCGCGTTCGAGCTGAAGCTCCCGCCCCGATGCACGCGGAAGAGCGCGTCCGGCGTCGTCGGCGAGCGCAGCCCATCGCCGACCCGCGGTTCCGCGAGTTTCCCGGAGTACGCATCCGCGCACCACTCGCCGATGTTGCCGTGCACGTCGTGCATGCCGAACGCGTTCGCCGCGAAGGCGCCCGCCGGGGCCAAGGCGATGTAACCGTCATCGAAGTCGCCCTGCGGCTGGCCCCACGCCGGCTGCGCGTTCGCGCCGCGCTGGTCGAGGACGTTCGCGGCTCCGCTCAAACTCGATGGTTCGCGTCCCGTCCACCACGGCGCCTCGGTTCCCGCGCGTGCCGCGTACTCCCATTGCGCTTCGGTCGGCAGTCGCAATCCCACGCGCGGCAAGTGCGTCTCGCAGTCCGTCCACGACACGTTCTCGACCGGATGAGCCCAGCCGATCGCTCGCGTCGGACCGTCGTAGGTGATGCCGAGTGGGGCGCCGCTCGAATCGCCTCCTCCCGTCAGGCGTGCCCACTGACCTCTTTTCAGTTCGTGCCGCGCCATGAAGTACGGCGCGAGCGTGACGGACTGGGGCGCTTCGTCTCCTTCGGCGGCGGGATCGAACAGGGGCGCGGACCCATCGTCCTTCTGCGCGCCTTGCACGAACGTCGCACCTGGGATCAATGCGAACACGATGCCCGTCTCGCCCTTCATCTCGATCGAGCCATCGTCGCGATGCGTCGGGATCTCGAGGCTCGCGGGGTCGGTCTCATCGCTGCTGCCACCTCCCGCGGAGTGCAGGTCGTAGAACTCCCACAACTTCGTCACGGGATTCATGCCGATCGGCACTAGTCCGATCTGTGGCTTCAGGTCGATCGGCGTGAGCGCATAGCGTGAGGACGCGACGACGCCGTCGGCCTTCGCGATCGCGGAGCGCGCGTCGTCCCACGTCACGCGCGCGTTCGGATGCCGCAGCGTGAGCGTCTCGATGCGCTCCGCCCACGCGAGGCGTCGACGGACGCCGGCGACGAGATCCGCGTCGAATGTGTCCAAGTCCGACCGCAGCGCGGTCAGCGTCGAGTGCAGGAACTCCTGCGATTCGTCGTCGAACGCACGCTCGGAGCGCGCTTCGGCACGCGACTCGAGGTCCGCGATCGTCGCGCTCAGCGCGGGCCGCATCGCGAGCAACTTCGCGGCGTCGTTCGCGAGCCATCGCCGCATCGACGCGATGCGGTCGGGGCGCGCGGGATAGAGCTCACGCTCGCTCGCCTTCGCGCTCTCGAGCAGCACGACTCCGGCGAGCTGATCGAACTCCGCCTTGCGCGCGGAGACCTCGACGTTCTTCGCCTCGACTTCGTGGTTCTTGCGCAGGACGACGGTGGTCGCGCCGATGAGCACGACGAACAGCGCGGCCGCGGCGCTCGCCATGCCCTTGTTGTGTTGGACCCACGCGGCCGCGCGCGTCGATGCCGAGCTCGTGGACCGGCACGATGCCCGGGTGATCGAGCTGGCCGGTGACCTGCGCTTCTTCGAGGAAGCGCGACAGTCGCGATGACGATCCTTGCGGGTGGTCGAGCATGACCTTCATCGCGAGGTGCCGCCGCAGGTCTTCGTCCCACACGCGTAGGATCACGCCCATGCCGCCCTTCGCGACCTCGCCCTTCAGGCGATAACGGAACGACGACGGCCCGCGACCTTTCAACGCCTCGAGCAGCGAGGAGTCCATCGGATCGTCGGTGCCGCCGTCGAGCGCGACGCGCGGATCGGCGTTCGCGCCGAAACGCTTCGCGATGCGCGCAGCCAGCGAGCCCTGCGCGCCGGTCTCGTGCGCGAGCCGCCAACCGCGGAAGACGTCCCGTAGCTGGGCGGCTTCGGCGGGGTGCTTCGCGCAGAACGCGACGAACGTGAGCGACGGATCGCGTTCACGCGCGTCGAGGTATTCGAGCAGGAGTTGTTCGGGACGGGTGCGCGGCATCGGCGGGTTCCCCTTCGGGGAGGCGCAGGGTAGCGCAGGGGCGGGTTGAACCCGATTCCGAGGGCTGCGTCCGGCGAATCGCCGCCGTGCGGCTCGTTGCAGATTGGTTCAGTGTGGCTTAACCTTCGCGCATGGCCGCCAGGTCGAAGAACAAGCCCCACACACGGCCCGAATGGGACGATCTCTACCGCATTTGCGAGAGCCAGTCCGGCTACTTCAGTCGCGCGGATGCGGCTGACTGTGGGTTCTCCGCGCCGCTTCTCCATCACCACGTGAACGCTGGCGCGATCCATCGGGCTCGGCGCGGCGTCTATCGACTGGCTCGCTTTCCGACGTCCGACACCGAGGATCTCGTCGTGGTCTGGCTGTGGTCGGGCAAGGCCGGCACGTTCAGTCACGAAACCGCGCTCGTGCTCCACGGGCTCTCGGACGCACTTCCGAACCGCGCTCACCTGACGGTGCCCGAATCATGGCGAATCCGCCGCCTCACGACGCCGAGCGGCGTCGTCGTGCATCACGCCAGGATCGGCACGACCGATCGCGTTTGGTTCCAGTCGATTCCCATCACTAGCGTGGTCCGGACGATCCGCGATCTCGTGGCCGACCAAGGTGATCCGGACCTGATCCGCCAGTCGATCGCGCAGGCGGTGCAGCGAGGACTCGTGTCACGTGAACTCGCGCGCGAGCTTCGAGCCGCACTGAATCGGCGAGATCGAAGCCGGGTGTCCGGATGAGCCAGCGCTACGCGACCCCGATCGCGTTCCGGACTGCGCTCGAATCGCGACTGCGTGCGCACGCGAGTTCGATCGACTCCGATCTCTCGCGCGTGCGACAGATCCTTGTCTTCGAACGGTTCCTCGAGCGCGCATTCCGGGCGTTGGGACGGGACGTAGTGTTGAAGGGGGGAGTAGCTCTCGAACTCCGCATCCAGCGTGCTCGAACCACGCGCGACGTCGATCTGCGAGCGACCGACGATCCGACCTCGGTGTTCGAGCTCCTTTGAAACGTCGGCAGGCAGGATCTCGGTGACTGGCTCACGTTCGAGCTCGCGCCGAATGCCACGCACCCCGAGATCGACGCCGAAGGTCTGACCTATGGAGGGCGCCGATACCGCGCTTGCGCCACGCTCGCGGGGAAGCAGTACGGCTTCCCCTTCGGAGTCGACATCGCGCTCGCGGAACCGTTTCCGGGAACTCCGGACGCGATCGACGGCAGCGACCTTCTTCGGTTCGTCGGCATTCAGCGTCCGCGATTTCGGATCTACCCGATCGAGGCACATGTTGCCGAAAAGCTCCACGCCTACACCCTTCCTCGCAAGCGACCGAACTCACGAGTGAAAGACCTGCCGGACTTGGCACTCCTCGCCACCACGCGGGGCATCGATGCGAAGGAACTGCGCGAAGCATGCGTCAGCGTCTTCAGTCGGAGAGCCACCCATGCGCTTCCGACGGCGCTGCCTCCTCCGCCCGAGCACTGGGTGCCGGTTTACGAACGCATGGCGAGGATCGATCGTCTGCCGTGGCGGACTCTGGCCGAGGTCCACGGAATCGCGAAGTCGCTGATGGATCCCGTGCTCCGCGGCTTCGACGGAACGTGGAATCCCCTGAAGCTCGACTGGTCGTAGCGGGCGAGGGACTCGAGTCGCCCCGACACCGCACGCCCGCGAACCCCCCTCCGCTCTCTATGCTCTCCCGCCATGGCGAAGCCCGCGAAGCGTGACCGCAACCGACTCGTGTTCGTGACCGGGCTGTCCGGCGCCGGGAAGTCCGGGGCCGTAAAGTGCTTCGAGGACATGGGGTTCTTCTGCTCGGACAACGTGCCCGTGACGTTGATCCCCGCGTACCTCGAAGAGCTGCGTGCTCGGCGCGAGTCCATTCCGCGCGTGGCGCTCGTCGTCGACGTGCGCGAGGGCGAGTTCCTCAACGAGTTCATCCCGCTGGTCGCGAAGCTGCGCGCGCAGGAGCCGCGGCCGCACGTCGTCTACCTCGAGGCCTCCGACGAGGCGCTGTTGCGACGTTTCTCGGAGACCAAGCGGCCGCATCCGCTCGCGCTCGACTCGCGGGCCGAGGACGGCATCAAGAAAGAGCGCGCGCTGCTCGAGAACGTCCGCAACATCGCGGACATGATCCTCGACACGTCGAACTTCAACCAATACCAGCTGCGCGAACACCTCATGGAAGTGTTCGAGGCCGGCAATCAGCTCGTCGTCTCGGTGCTGTCGTTCGGCTTCAAGTTCGGCATCCCGCTCGACTGCGATCTGGTGTTCGACGTGCGCTTCCTGAAGAACCCGCATTACGTCCCTTCTCTGAAGAAGAAGACCGGCGAGGACGAGGACGTGCAGCGCTACGTGCTCGCGGATCCCGAGGCCGGCCGCTTCCTGAAGCGACTGATCGGCTTCGTGAAGCCGTTGCTGCCGCTCTACATCCGCGAAGGCAAGGCGTACCTGAACGTCGGCATCGGCTGCACCGGCGGCAAGCATCGCTCGGTCGTCATGGCGCGCGAGCTCGCGAAAGCGCTGGTCGATCGACGCTGGGCCGTTCACATCACGCACCGCGACGCCGCGAAGGACGCCTGAACTCCACGGACACAGCGCGAGGACTCTCGACATGAATCGTCGCGCACGCTTCGTGAAGTCCTCGCTGCTCGCGCTCTGCGCCGTTGCGCTCTCGACGTGGGGCGCGCTCGCGTTCGACGATGCACAGCCGCCGATTGCTCGCCTCGTCGACCAGCTGTGCGAAACGAACGCGCAGACCGCCGCGAAGGACGTCGTGTTGACGCATCTCGCGGGCGTGACGAAGAAGTGGCGCTTGCCGGCGACGCGATCGCGCGTGCGTCGCGCGCTCGACGAGCCATGGTCGGGACAAGCGTTGGCGAAAGAACTGCGCGACGCGCTCGGTGCCGCGGTCGCGAAGCCGAAGGAGCCGAAACTCGCGACGCTGCTCGCGATGGTCGCGGATTGGACGGATGCCGACGCGACGAAGGGCGACGACGACGAACTCGACGCGAAGCTCGCCGCGCTCGAAGCCGAACTCGACGCGGCGTGGAAGGTGGTCGTCGATCCGCAAGTCGTCGAGCTCGCGCTGCTGACGCAACTGTCGGCGCTGCTCGACGTCGCGCAGCGCGGAGTCGAGCTCGCACTGCATGATCTCGAGCCCGACGAACGCACGCGCTGGTTCGCGGCGAACGCGAACGCGCTCGCGACGTGGAAGCGCTTCAACGAACCGAAGGCCGAGGTTCCCGAAGCCGAGCAGCAGGACCTGTCGCAAGTGCTCGCGCTTCAACTGCGCGTCGAGCCGCGCGCGTTGTTCGCGACGGCGCGCGTGTTGGCGCGGCTGTCGGAACCGGCGGTGCTCGACGGACTCGCGGCGCGACTTTCGCGCACGAAGCGCATTCCGGGCTCGGGCGCGAAGGTCGGAGCGAGCGGCGACGTGCTCGCCGTCGTCGGCTCGACGGACTCGAATCGCGTGCTGCTCGGCGGACCGACGAAGACGACGCATGGCGGCAACGTCGCGCTGTCGATCGACCTCGGCGGCGACGACGTCTACGAACGCGCGGCCGTCGTCGACGATCCAAGCGTGCTGGTGCGCATCGTGCTCGATCTCGGCGGCAACGACCGCTACGCGCAGTGCGCGGCGTCGATCGCGGGGATCGCGCTGCTCGTCGATCGCGCGGGCAACGATGCGTACACGTCGACTCGGTTCGCGCAGGCGGCGAGCAGCGGCGGCATCGCGATCCTCGCGGACTGCGTCGGCGCCGACACGTACGCCGCGGAGGACTACGCGCAAGGCTTCGGCTTCCAGGGCGTCGGGCTCTTGCTGGATGGCGACGGCAACGACACGCACACGGCGCATGCGTTCGCGCAAGGGTCGACGCTCGGCAACGGCTTCGGCGCGTTGATCGACGGCAAGGGCGACGACACGTACCTCGCCGATCTCGCGTGGCCGGACAGCTACGGCGACTCGGGCCCGAACGTGTACCACGGCGCGTCGCAGGGCTCGGCGATCGGCATTCGCCCGGCGACACCCGGCGGCATCGCGGCGTTGTTCGACGGCGCGGGCAAGGACCGTTACCAGGCCGGCAATTTCAGCCAGGGCGGCGCCTACTACTTCTCGTTCGCGTTGATGTTCGACGGCGGCGGCGACGACGAGAACTTCGGCACGCGGTACTCGCAGGGGTACGGCGTGCATCAAGCCGTCGGCGTGCGCTGGGATGCCGGCGGCAACGACGCGTACCACACGCGCTGCGCGGCGAATCTCGGCGCGTCGTGGGACGAAGGGATCGGCTGGTTCTTCGAGGACGCCGGCAACGACGTCTACGACGAGCAAGGCGGCATCTCGGTGGGTGGCGCGTCGAACTCCGGCCTCGCGGTGTTCATCGACGGCGGCGGCGACGACGCGTATCGCTCGGGCACCGGCGCGGACACGCAAGGCGGCAACGGCGACTCGAGCTACTACGGCGAGCCGTCGCTCGGCGTGTTCGTCGATCTCGGTGGCGGCAAGGACTCGTACTCACGCGCGGGTCGGCAGGACGGTGCGCGCGTCGTCGATGCGGGCGTCGGCGTGTTCGTCGACGCGAAGGCGAAGACGATCGAGGAAGCGATCGAGAAGCCGTGAACGGCGTGGCGCGGCCGCGTCACTCGATGCGGCGCTCGATGTCCCTGTCGTCACGCTCGGTCCCACCGGGAATGCCGTCCGCACCGAGGCACCGCAGCACCGCGGTGGTCGGCGACAAGCGCTCGTAGACGTACGGGTTTCCCCAGGGGTCGGTCGCATCGTCGGCGAACGAGTCGTAGACATCCGGATTCTCGGCCGCGGTTACGAGCAGCGCTTCGAGGTCTTCGGGAAGCTGTCCAAACTCGCCTCGGTACTTGGTCAACGCTTCCGCGAACCACGCAAGGTCGGACCGCACTTTGGTGTCCCGACCCTTGGCAGGAGAGCAGACAACGCCATTCGTGCAGTCGTAGAGCAACGCGAGTCCGAGGAGCAGACCTCCCGCGACGACGACGATCCGAGTGAATGTCCATGGCCCCATGGCGATCGCCCCCGCGGAGTTTCCGAGTGCCGCGGATGAACGCGACCGTCGCGGGGCCCTTCCGAGAATTCTCTAACGCAGCTCCGCGTTCCGATCCCCGAGCAGTGCGCGGACGCGTGCGTCGAACTCCGCGCGGTTCACGGTGAGCACCGCGGCGTCGAACGCGCTCTCGAGCACGTGCTCATCCGAGTTCGCGGCGAGCATGCCCTGCAGCGACAGCTCGGTGGATTCGTCGAGTGCGAACCGCGAGCGGGCGGCGCGCGGAGTTCCTCGACGCGTCCTGTTTGGATCCCCTTCTCCTCTCCCTTCTTCATGCCCAGCTCGATCCCTTCCTCGCGGGCGATCGTCTCCCATGGCAGTGGCGTCTTCAGGAACGCGTAGTCCTCGCTCATGCTTCCCTCCTTTCGTCGGACCTCGTCGATGAATCGGCGCTCGAGATTCAGCGGCAGCGTCATGAGCCAGGTCAACAGTCGGGCCAGCACGACGACGTCGTCGCGATCGAGGCGTGGAACGCGCAACAGCGTGCGCGCGAGACGCGTCTTCTCGATGCATCGCTGCTCGGCGTCCCGCCGTGTCCGACGCGCCATCCGATCGACGGCGACGAGCACGCGTAGTGGATCGTCGGACTGAAGGAGCGCATCGAGCTGCGGTTCGAGGTCCGTGAGCTTCCGAAGTGACCGCGCGAAATCAGCCGGCCGTCGGCGTGTTCGCGATCGACTCGCGCGGTCGGCGCACCAACAAGAGCAGGGCGATCAACGCGCTGGCAGCGCTGCCGATGCCGCCGAGCAGCACCGACTTCGGCTCGTACGTGAACTCGACGCGCTGGTCGCCGCGCTTCAGTGCCACCGCGCGGAACGCCACGTTCGCGCGCTCGATGCGTCGCTCGAGGCCATCGACGCGCGCGCCAGCCGGGGAAGTCGGTGTCCGTGACGATGAGATACGCCTCGCGCTCGACGTCGACGTCGATGACGAGGTGATCGGGATCCGTCGACACGATGCGTGCCGTGCCGACGTCGCCGAGGCCATCGTCGCGCGGTTTGCCCTCGGCGAGGATCGCACGGTTCGCGAGTGGGAACGACGGGTCGCGTAGGCGCTCGATCGCACGAGCGTCGTCGGGCTCGATCTCGATGCCAGCGACCAAGTGTGCGCGCGGCACCGCGAAGTCGTTCTTCGTCAGGACGAAATGATGTTCGTGCCGGAACAACTCGGTCTTGCCGAGCCGATCGCGCGGTCGCGGCGGAACCGGGTCGGGATGCAAGATCCCCCCGACCGCCATCACGCCGAGCAAGCGCAGATCCGGATCCCAATGCGACGGCCGGAACATCATCGGCGTGAGTCGGCGCGGGAGATCGCACGCGGCGCGCATCAGCGTCTCGATGCGCGCCGGCGTCAGCGCGTCGTAGCCCTTCGGCTCGAGGAAGCCGAACGTCGCGGCTTGCTCGGGCAGCGTCGCGTGCGGCGCCATCGCGATGCTGCGTCCGTCGGGATTGAGAGCGCGCAACGCGCGGATGCCGTCGGTTTCCGGATACCAGTCCTCGGCACGCACGAACGGCAGGTAGCCCTCGGCGAAGATCCGCGTCGGTTGGTACCACAGCGCCAACACGATCGCGACGCACCACGGCGCGACCCGCGCAGGCACGACGAGCGCGATCAGCGCGAATGCCGCGGCGGCCAGAGCGAGCCAGAGTTGCTCGAATCCGCGTTCGCCGCGCGGGCGTCGTCGAGCGAAGAACGAATCGGACGGCGCCGACGTTTCGTCACCGTTCTGGTCGTACCAGCCCGAGCTCACGAGCGACCCGTCCGCGAGCGACGCGAGCATGCGGATCGGTTCGTGCGCGGGGTACTGGCCCCACGCCGGCACTTCGAAGCGCGCTGCGACCACGATCTCCGGCTCGGTCGGCAGCGTCGGATCGAGGGAGCGGTGTTCCCGTGGCACGAGAACGAACTTCCCCAAGAGCACGTCGTCGCGTCCGACCTGGAGTGCGACCAGCGTTACTGGCGAGGGGGGAGCGAGCCAGCCCGCCAGATCCCAGGTCGTTGCCGGCTCGACCGGCGACGAATGCTCGGCGCGCTTTGCGAAGGGCATCGAGGACTCGACGCGCTTCGCTCCCGCGATGGCGTCGATCCGCTCTTCGTCGAACTGCACCGTCGGCTTCGGCGAGTCATCGCGGCCGAGCCACAATGCCACGAGCACCGCGAGGGTGCCTGCCGACGCGCGCGCGACATCGCGTCGTGTGCAGTCCCCGAAGCGATCGATCGCCGCTGCGCACAGCGCCGCGGCGGCGAGGCTCGAGACGAACGTGAAGCGCTCGTTGACCGTCACGTCGAGCAACGGGATGCGTTGGATGACGTCGGTGAACCACGGTGCGCGCAGGCCGATCGCCGCGATCGCGATGAACGTCCAGATCGCGAACCGCAACACGCGCGACGGTCGGCCGACGATCGCTCCGATGACGGCGAGGAGCAGCAAGGCGCCGAGGAAGCCGTGATTCGTGAAGTACGTGACGGCTGAGCCACGAACTCCGGTCGCCGGACCCTGCATGTCCGGCACGAGCAGCATCGCCGCGTCCATCGGCATGTCGGCGGCTTGGCTCGCGCGCAAGGCCAGCACCAGTCCCGCGCACAACATCGTCGCCGTGAGCCACGGCCGCGCGCTCTCGCGTCCGAGCCGCCGCGCCGCGAATACGGCGACGAGGATCCCGGCGAGCGCCGGCCAATGCCAGCGCGTGAAGTCGGGGATCAAGCTGTTGCCGGATTGATGGCGGAACGCCCACGTATCGGAGAGCCGCAAGTACTCGATGAACGGAACGAGCTGCACGAGCGACAACCCGGCCCCGAGCACGAATCCGCCCGCGCACGGAACGAGGCGCAGCGCCGTCGTGCGCCAAGACTCGCCGCGCGTCACGTCGATCGCTCGCGCGAGCGCGAACACGCCGATCGCGACCTGGGCGTGGAACGACGTTTCGCAGTGACCGGCGAAGTGCTGCAGCATCGCGAGCACGGCGACCTGCACCACGAGCCGCGGCCGCGGCGTCAACACGCATCGATCCGCGGCCAGCGTCAACCACGGCATCAAGCACGACACGTGCAGGTGCGGGTGCATCACGAGGATGATCGCGAACCCGCAATAGCCGTACGCGGCGCCACCGATCAGCGATCCGCCGCGACCGAAACCGAGATGACGCAACAGCGCGTACGCGCCGAGCGCTCCGACGAGGAAATGGAACAGCGCCATCCATGCTTCGGAGGTCGGACCGAGGCCGATCCACCAGACGGCCCAATGCACGGGCCACAGCAACGCGGACTGCTGGATCGCGAAGAACGGAGCACCGCAGTACGTGGAGTCCTTCCACAGCGGCAAGCGACCGTGCTCGGCGAGTTGCGCCGCGCCGTAGCGGATCCACGGCTCGTATTGCGTCGCCGCGTCCTGGATGCAGTTCACGCCGATCGGAGCCGCTTCGCGGAACTCCCTCGGGAACGGACCGCTACGCAGGAACGGCCCGGCGCCGGACAAGGACTCGCCCCGCACGAACGTGCGCTCGAGGAGTCCGATGCCGATCGCCAGGTAGACCGCGAACACGAGCACGGCCCACAGCGTGGACCGCGACGAGGGGAGTTGGGGTTGGGGCACGCGCCCATTCCGCTCGACGAATCGACGACGTTCAAGGTGTCAGTCGCCGATTTCCGCGAGTTTCAAATCCCGAACCGCGCCGGGAATTCGAGCCGAACCGGCCATCCGCGATCCGTTCGAGCGGTCTCGTCCCCCGGTCCGCAGGCGAGCGACCCGTGTGGTAGTCTCCGCGCCGCTTCGCGCGAGCGCCCGTAGCTCAGTTGGATAGAGCACAGCTTTCCTAAAGCTGGGGTCGCAGGTTCGACTCCTGCCGGGCGCACCATTGCGATGGGGGTGAGGGTCGCGGTCCGGGATCAGAGCCCGCGATTCTGTTCCGCCGCAAAACAGTCATGCGGCTCCTCGTGCGATGAGGCCTTTCAAACGGCCACGACCTGCGTGCACAGACCTTGCCTTGTCCAAACCGCAGACCGTGCGTGACAGAATCGCGGACTCTGATTCAGCCACGTCCGTGGACGTGCGCTCACCCGAGGACGGGAGTGCCGACGTCAACGACGTGCGGTCCCGTCTGCTTTCACGAATCGCTCGAAGAACGCAAGCGTGCGGGTCGTCATGTCGAGTCGATTCGCACGCGACCACTCGCTCGGGACATGGCCCTCGCCCTCGTAGATCGCGAGCTGTGCTGTGCCCCCAAGTCGCCGCAACGCGTTGAAGAGCTTCTCCGCCTCGGATTGCGGGCAATTCGTGTCGGCGCCTCCGTGCAGCAGGAGCATCGGTGTGTGGATCTCGTCGGCACGGAAGTACGGCGAGTTGTCGAGGTAGCGCTTCGGGTCCGCCCACAGAGGCTTCCCCATCCGGCCCTGATGCTGCTCGGCGTACACCATGTTCATTGTCAGGCCGTCCGTCTCGGGCTCATCGGCGCGCTGCTCGGCATACGTACCCGCGAGGTCGTAGCTTCCGCTGATCGCGACCGCGCCTTGGAACGCGCTCGAACTGCACACGGAGCAAGCGACACCGTACGCGCCGTACGAATGACCGACGACCCCGACGCGACGCGCGTCCGTGTAGCCGAGCTCGACCGCGCGACCCACCGCGGGCACGACAGCGGCTTGGATGTCGCGCAGCGGATCCGAGGGCACGCCGAAGGGCGCGAGCGGGACGTCGAGCACGACCACCGCGTATCCGCGCGTCGTGAAGATCGGCGCGGGGATCGACGCAACGTCGCCACCGCCGAACGAACGGGCCTCACGGCTCATTTCCCGCCCGGGGTAGAAGGTGACGATCGTCGGATACGCGCCGCCCTTCTTGCCCCCGGGAGGCAACGCGACGCTCGCGTGCACGCGACGTCGCTCGCCGTTCGACTCGATCTCGGTGACGAAGCTCTCGACCGGACCGACGTCCACCGTCGCGAGCAGCGGTTCGGCGCGACTCAGGCGCAGAGCTGGAACGAGATCCGTCCCGATCACGAAGTAGTCCGGAGCCGTCGTGACGCCCTCGACGAGCGCGACCGCGCGTCCCCGCTCGAGCGCCGCGACTACGCGCACGCGGCCTTCGATCCGGCGGATCACGTTCGCGGGCGTCGCATCCAAGGGCATGCGCAGGACGAGTGCCTCGTTCGTGCTCATGTCCGTGCCCGCTGCGACGATCGCATCCTCTTCCGGCTGCCACGTCGTGCGCCAGTTCGCGGACACGACGCCGCGCAGCTTCACTCCATCGGGCGCGACGAGCTCGCGCTGCGATGCGTCCTTCGTCGAGATCGCGAGCACGCGCTCGAGGAACGGGTCCTCGACGGATGACGTCGTCGCAAGCACGCTCACGAGCAGCGTTCTCCCGTCGGGTGTGAAGGAGACGCGCGCGGCGCTGGACGCGCTGGTCCCCATCGAGAACTCGCGCACGCTGGGCTCTGGGGCCGTGAGGTCGACGAGGATCAGCCTGCCCGCGTGCACGTACGCGAGACGATCCTCGGTCGGATGCCACGCCATCATGGCCAAGGTCGGCGAGGTCGGATCGATGTTGACGTCGATCGCGATTCCCTCGACGCGATGGAGCACGGCGCCGTCGGCGCAGCGAACGAGCTCGAGATCGAGGAGCACGCTCAATCCGCCGTCGAAGACCGCGCGCAGCGATGCCTCGCACGCGAGGATTCGGCCGGAAGGCGAGATCTTCGCCGCGAGGAATCGCGAGCGAGCGCCAGCGGGAAGGATCTCGGTGCAGGTGCCATCGCTCGCGTCCACCGCCGACAGCGCGGCCGGCGGACCGGCGACGAGCGACTGCTCCATCCGCGATGGTCCGATCGCTGGTTCCGAGACCGTGGGAGTCGCCGGCGGCTCCGCGAGGACCTCGAGACCCGTGCGTCGAACGACGACGTTGGGCGCCGCAGCGGATTCGACATTCCGCGCAGAGTTCGGCTGCACCGGATTCGTCCGGGCCGAGTCCGTTGGTGCCGGATTCGTCGAGGCTTCGGTCGATCGCGCGGAATCTCGATCCGCCACCGAGGCGATCGTGGGCACGAGGATCCTGGAGCCGTCCGGCGTCCACTCGGGCCGCATGTGATGGAACGCGCCGACGACGCAAGTGCCCAGCCTCTTCGCCGCGAAATCGCCGACGCGGTAACTCCACACGCCGACGACACCCCCTTCGTCGGAGTAGAACGCAACGCGCTTTCCGTCGGGCGACCAGCTCGATGCCCACGCGCTCACGGACTCCCCGCTGCTCCACTCGAGCTTTCCGTTCGTCGCGTCGACCACATGGAGGCGAAGCCCGCGGAACGCCGCCGGGGCCGCGGATGCGGCGTCGAGCGACGACGACTCGATCGCGCGCGAACGAGCGATCGTGTACGCGACGTGCTTCCCGTCCGGAGCGAGCGAGAGCCGATCGGTCTGCGACGGGCTCCGGATCCCGAGCACGAGCTCGAGAGGAGCGGGAGCAACGACGGCTTGCGCGCTCTGAGTGGGACGGTCGTCGTCGGCTCGGATCGCTGACGAACTCGTTGTGAAAACGATGACCAGGAACAGGAGTGTGCGCATAGGACGATCCGGACGAAATCATGACAGGACGGACTCGCCCCCACGACGTCCGCGGGTCAGCGAGACGAGAGAATCGGCTCGCAACGAGGATCGAACGACGGAGACGCGCCTTGGCCCGCAACGCTCGAGGAGCGCTCGCATGGCTGTTCGGAAGGGTCGAGGAATACGCTGGAAATGAGCTGCGACTCGACGTGAGTTGACACGAGGCTCGACGACGGCGGGAGTGGAGTCGGCACGGCGCTCGCGGGTCGGGCGGGCACGCCTATGGCCGTCACGCACGAGAGCGCGATCCCGCCGAGGACGAATGCGTAGCGATGGGATCGAGCATCGCTTCGCTCGCGGTTCAGCGGGCTGAGCCGACGCTGGGCCCGCTCGACGACGGCGCGGATCGACGCGTCGAGGAACGCTTGCGAGGGCGTGGCGAGCGGCAACGACGCGAGAGCCCGCGCGACCGATGTCGTCGTCGACTCGGCGGTGCTCGCCCGCAACCGCGAACGCACGTCCTCGAGCGCACGATGCACGCGCACGCGCGCCGCGCCTTCGTGGATCGAGAGCGCGGCCGCGATCTTTCCGTACGCGAAACCGTGCACGAAGCGCATCGCGAGGAGCGCGCGGTCCTGGGGGTTACACCCACGAAGCGCACGATCCAGCTCGTCGTTCCGTTCCAGCGTTGCGTCCGGCACTGTTTCCTCCGACCTCTCGCGTGCGATCACGTGCTGTCGCACCGCGCGGCGATGCTCCGATGCGCGACGGTTCCGACCACGTTGGACTGCGTATTGCACGAGCCACGCGACGACACCGACGTCGACGGGCGCGCGCGTGCGAACGAGCGCCAAGTCGAGGAGCGCCTCCTGGACGACGTCCTCCGCCAGGCTCCGCTCGCCCACGACGCGACACGCGACGTCGAAGACGACAGCCGTGTGACGGCGCGCGAGCTCCGCGAAGGCCTCGCCATCACGGTTCTCTCGCCAACGATCCAGCAGGATTGCATCGTCCAAGTCGATCACCGAAGCGTCCTCGCGCGGTTCGCTTCCGTAGTTCCCCTCCGCGACGTCGGTAGCGGTGTTACAGGAATCGGAGAGAATCGCTCGTGACAGGCTAGCAGCCCGTTGAAGAAGTCCCGGTTGCCTCGTCGATCCTCCTCGCCTGCGCGCTTCTTGCTCGGCCTCGCGGCACCACAGAATCGTGAACTTCGATTTCGAAGGGGCGAATCGATGGGGGCGTCATCGGAACTGGACGTCGAGAATCTGCCGAATTCGGGGCACGCACGCCGACCGCGCGGCATGTATGCCACGGCCACGATCGAACGAGGGCGGGCGCGATGATCGACGATGAGACGAAGGGCATCCTGCGCGGGATCCGAGCGAACCTCGCTTGGTGCTCGGTGGGGATCTTCCTGCTCGTCCTCGTGCTCGGACCGTGCCAGTGCGCGAGAGACGGGGCTCGCGTCGCAACGGTGGAGTCGGGTGCCCCAAAGTGATCGGTCCGCCATGAGGCGGAGGGCGCTTTTCTCGACGCCGATGGGGGCCTGCCGGCCCATCGAATCCATACACGTGGAACTCGCGGAGGGCCGGATCTGCCGACTCCCCCGGCAAATCCGAGTCCGTTGGCGGACCGGCGAACCGGTGGGCTGGCGGCGCGGCGGCACGGTGACTCACCGACTCCGCGCTTCACGCGCCGTCCCTCACCGCACGAAGCGGAAGCTCACCTGTCGGCTGCTCGGATCGATCTCCTCGACTTGCACACGCACCTCGTCGCCGAGGCGATGTCCGCGTCCTCGGCGTGCATCGCGCTCGAACTTCGACGCGTGGACGAGACCGCCGAGACCGAGGCTCGGGATGTCGATGAACACGCCGAAGTCGCGGATGTCGACGATCGTCGCCGTGAATCGCGCGGGCTCGCGCGCTCCACGTTGGCTTTCGAGGTACGCGAGCAACTTCACGATGCGGCTCTCGCGTTCGGCGGCGGCCGACGTGCGCTCGGTCTCGGAGATCCACGTCGCGAGCGTGTTCAGCGCGTCGAGCGAATCCTCGCCTTCGCCGCGCAGCGCGCGGTGGACCACGAGGTCGGCATAGCGTCGGATCGGCGACGTGAAGTGCGTGTAGCACTCCTTCGCCAAGCCGAAGTGTCCGATCGGGTCGGTCGCGTAGCGCGCGCGCTGCATCGACTTCAAGAAGCCGAAGCGCAGAGCCGCGCCTGCGGGCACGTCGGTGAGTCGGGACAGCAAGTCATGGATCGCCGCGCGTTCGCGCAAGTCGCCGCAGGGAACGCGAGCGCGCAAGACTTCGGAGCGATAGTCCGCGAGGCGCTTGGGATCCGGCGATTCGTGGACGCGATGCAGCGTTGGACGGCGCGCGCGGATCAGCTCCGTCGCCGCGGCCTCGTTTGCGAGGAGCATGAACTCCTCGATCAACTGGTGCGAGGCGTCGTGCTGCGTGCGGTCGATGTGCGTGACGTGACCGCGCGCGTCGACGTGGATCTTCGTCTCGGGGACGTCGAGCTCGAGCGCCCCGTTGCGGAACCGGCGCGCGCGGATGCGCTGCGCGAGCGTATGCGCGTCATGCAGCATGCGCTCGATCGCGTCGCGCGCGACGCGATCGATCGCGACGCTGGCTTCCTCGTACGTGAACCGACGCTGCGAGTGGATCACCGCGTCGTAGAAGCGCGCCTTCGCGACGGTGCCGTCGTTCCGCAGCGTGAACTCGACGCATTGCGTCAAGCGATCCTGGCGCGGCACCAGCGAGCACAGGCCGTTGCTCAGCGATTCGGGCAGCATCGGGATCACGCGATCGACGAGGTACGTCGAGTTCCCGCGTCGCTTCGCTTCGACGTCGAGCGCGGAGCCTGGCTTCACGTAGTGCCCGACGTCCGCGACGTGGACCCACAGCGTCCAGCCGTTCTTGCCGTCCTTGCGCAAACAGAACGCGTCGTCGAAGTCGCGCGCGTCCTTCGGATCGATCGTGATCACCGGATGCTCGCGGCAATCGACGCGACCTACGAGATCGCGTGGAGTCACCGTCTTGCCGAAGGCACGCGCGGCGCGTTCGACTTCTGGCGGGAACTCGAGCGTGAGCTGATGCTGACGCACGACGCAGAGCGTGTCGACGCCAGGCGCGTCGGGCGGCCCAAGGATCTCGACCACGCGGCCGAAGATCGCGGTCGCGCGCGGATCGACGTCGTCGAGCTCGACGACGACCTTGTCGCCGACATTCGCGCGGCGGTCGCCGCAGATCGGCTCGGCGACGCGGATCGCGCGCGGCGCGCACGGATCGTCGGGCATCACGTCGTAGCGCGTCTCGCGTCGGCGCAACGTGCCGACGTGGCGCGTGCGCTTGCGCGTCAGCACGCGCACGACGTGCGCCGTGATCGCGTTCGCGGGAAGTCCGGGCTGCGACGCGCTCGTCGGTTCACGACGCACCGCGACGCGGTCGTCGTTCAGCGCGATGCCGGTCTTGCCGGCGGGGATCACGATCGTGGGCAGGCCCGCGACCTCGGGTTCGAGGAAGGCGCGACCTTGCGGCGTGATCTTGAGGCGTCCGACGATCAGCGTGTCGGTCGCCGCGCTCGGCGCGGCGGGGCGCGCTCGGGGCGCGCCGCGATCGGTTCGGTCAGTTCGGTTGGAAACGGAGGATGGGCGGGAATGGGACGTGGGGACAGTCGGTCGACTCATGGGGGGGAACGGATGCCGGAGACGGAGTCTCCAGGCGTCGGTCTCGATCTCTTTCATGGAAGGGAAGGCGCGAGAACAGGCGCGCAGCGTGATGTCGCGAAGGATCGCGACCAGCGTTTCGTCGTGTCTCGATGAGCTCTTCCCGGGGTTCGCCGTCGCTCCGTTCATCGGAGTGCGCGGCGTCGAATCTGAAGCTTCGTCGCGCCGTTCAGGGACGAACGGGGTCGGCTTCGCCGGAGGATCCTAGCGGGAACATCGACAGTTGGACAGTGGGGAACTTGCGCTGGAAGTACTCGTGCGTCCACTGGTCGACGAACAACGCCACGCGTTGCCCGCGCGAGTCGGTCGCCACGCGCATGTCGGACGGGATGGTCTCGACGTCGAACTCGCCCGATTCGATCCAGCGCAGGATCGTCCACGGGCCGCGCTCCAGCGTCGAGGTCGCGCCGTACTCGGATTCGAGTCGGAACTTCACGACGTCGAACTGCAGCGGGCCGACCGCGCCGAGCAACGGACCGCGCTGCGACGAACCCTCGAGCGTGAACGACTGCACGACGCCTTCTTGCAGCAACTGTTCGAGACCCTTGCCGAAGCGCTTGTACTGCGCCGTGCTCGTGCTCATCAGCCAACCGAAACACTCGGGCGCGAACGTCGGGATGCCGTCGAACTTCAAGTTCGGATCGTCGGCGAGCGTGTCGCCGATGCGCAGGTCGTCCTTGCCGACGATGCCGACGACGTCGCCGGCGTAGGCCTCCTCGACCGTCTCGCGTTCGCGGCCGAAGATCTTGTGCGAACTCGACAGGCGCATGCGCTCGCCGGTGCGTGTGTGGACCACGGGCATGTCGCGCTGGAACTTGCCCGAGCACACACGCACGAACGCGATGCGGTCGCGGTGCTTCGGATCCATGTTGGCCTGGATCTTGAACACGAACGCCGAGAAGCCCGGGTCGTTGGGCACGACGCGGCGATCACCGGCGTTGCGCGCCATCGGCGCGGGGGCGAGATCGACGAACGCGTTCAGCAGCAGTTCGACGCCGAAGTTGTTGACCGCGCTGCCGAAGAACACCGGCGTCTGTTCGCCCGCGAGCACCGCGTTCAGATCGAAGCTCGCACCGGCGCCGTCGAGGAGTTCGAGTTCACTCGTCACGCGCGCGTGCACTTCCTCGTCCATCGCGTCGAGGATCGCGGGGTCTTGCAAGTCGCGGACTTCGACAGGGGCGCGGTACGCGCCGCCCGGCGTGCGTTCGAAGAAGTGCACCTGCGACGTGCGCCGATCGAGCAAACCCTTGAACGCCGCGCCGGTGCCGAGCGGCCAGTTCATCGGGTACGAGTGCAGGCCGAGCACTTCCTCGAGTTCGTCGAGCAGCGCGAGCGGATCGCGCGACGGGCGATCGAGCTTGTTCATGAACGTGAAGATCGGGATGCCGCGGCGACGGCAGACCTCGAACAACTTGCGCGTCTGGCTCTCGATGCCGTTGCCGGCGTCGATGACCATCACCGCGGCGTCGACGGCCGTCAGCACGCGGTACGTGTCTTCCGAGAAGTCGCGGTGCCCCGGCGTGTCGAGCAGATTCAAGCAGCGATCGCGGTACTCGAACTGCAGCACGGTCGAGCTGATCGAGATGCCGCGCTGTTTCTCGAGTTCCATCCAGTCGGACGCCGTCGCGCGCTGGTTCTTGCGCGCCGTGACGGCGCCGGCCAGCGTCAACGCGCCGCCGTAGAGCAGCAGCTTCTCGGTGAGCGTGGTCTTGCCCGCGTCGGGGTGCGAAATGATGGCGAACGTGCGTCGCCGTTGGATCTCGGTTTCGAACATCGCGGGTGTGGTCGGCGGGGACTCGTGGCGCTCGATGGGAAACCGGCCAGTCGACCCGGCGGACGGCGAAGCGTCAACCGTTCAATGGCGTGACGCGGAACACGAAGGCGTTCGCGCGCGGCACGGAGGTCGGTCGGCGGCCGCGACGACCTCGCGCTCGAGTTCGATCGCCATGAGCGCCCCTGGGCCCGTGCGGACACGCTCGCGATGGCGCGCGAGCAGCGCGGCGGCGACGTCGAGATCGCGCTGCAGGGCGACCAGGGCGCGCACCGCGTCGAGCAACAGTTCGGGCCTCCGCGCGTCGTGATGTACGCGGGGGCCGATCAGCGCTTGGAACACACGCAACGCCTCTTCGTGGCGGTGTAGCGCCGCGTACGCGCGTCCCAGCGTGATCATCGCTTCGACCGCGTCGTCGCCGTGATGTAAGACGATCGCGCGCCGCAACGGCACCAGCGCTTCTTCGTGACGTCCGAGCTGCATCAAGGCGAGGGCTTGCCGCGTCAACACGTCGAGTTGACCCGGGGATCGCGAGTCGGCAACGCGCGTGGCGGCCAGCGCCTCGTCGAAGCGGCCGAGGTGCAGGAGTTGCTCGGCGCGCACGACGAGTGGCGCCGTCTTCCACGGGAACTCCGCGTCGGCGCGTTCCATGCGCTGCAAGGCGTTCTCGCGCAGACTGTCCGCGGTCTCGATCCGCCCGGCCGCTCGCGCCGCATCGGCCGCGCGCAACTGTTCCGTACAGCGGGCCATCTCGGTCGACGCGCGCGCATGAGCCGTCCAGCTCGGTCCGATGGCCACGAGCGCGACCGCGAGCGCGGCGAGTCCACCGAGTGCGAAGCGCGGGTGCAGGGTCGCGGGCCGGCGATGCGATCCGTAGCGCGCGACGACGGCGAGCGCCACGAGCGCGAGCGTGCCGGCTTCGGGCCAGCGCAACGGCGTCTCGAACCCGAAGTACGTCGCGCACGCGACGAGCGCCGCGACGGCAGCGTGGAACAGAGGTCGAACGCGCGCGAGTTCGGTCGCGTCGTCGGTTCGCTGTGCGTTCGCGTCGCCGTTCGCGCGAAGGTCCCGCGTCCCGACGACGATCGCGCGCATCGCGTGACGCAACACGAACAGCAGAGCGATCAGCCCCTCGAGTCCGAGCTCGGCGAGGTCTTGGATCAGTTGGTTGTGCGCGTGCGGCACGGCAGGCCAGGCCGCGTGGTAGCGCGTGAACGCGGTGTCGAAGGTCCCGGGCCCGACGCCGAACAGCGGGTGATCCGCGACCATGCGCAGCGTGTCGCGCCAGATCGCGAGGCGCGCGAAGCTGTTCGTCGACGATTCGACGTCGAACAGCGACGCCACGCGACCGCGCGCGAACTCGAACGCGCCGGGCATCAACGCGACGACGAGGCCGACGCCGAGCGTCACTCCGAGCAAGCCGCGACCGACGCGCGCTCGCGCCTCACGCCCGCCTCGCAACGCCAAGTGGACGAGCATCGCGACGCCGACGGCGAGGTACGCGGCGCGACTGCCGATCACGACCAGGAACCCGATCATCGGCAGCGTCGCGAGCGTGACGAACAGCGTGTTCCGATCCATCCGCCCGCGCTCGAGCATCCACGCGATCGCACCGACCACGATCATCACGACGTATTGCGCGGCGAGGTAGCTGTGGCGGAAGAACGGAGTCGCGAGCAGGCTCGTGCGCGACGATTCCGGCGCGTCGGTCCCCACGAGTCGCGCGTAGCCGTACATGCCGATCAGGCCCACGACGCAACCCGCACAGAGGATCGCGAGAGCGACGCGAGCGATGGAGCGCGATCGAGTCAGCAGCGTCGCAGCCAGCACGAACGTGAGTGCGTGCGCGAGCAGCAAGCCGATCGTGTACGTGGCGATGCCGGCATTGCGCGCGAACCACGCCGCGGGCAGCGCGGCGGCGAAGTACGCGAGCGTCGCGCGCGCAACCGACGTATCGGGTGACGCGAACGCCGCGCCGCGCACGACGGCGATCCACAGTGCCGTCGCTCCCAGCGTCGCGAACGCGAGGAACGTGCAGTGCTTCGCGATGGAGATCGTCGCGCCGTGCGGCACGAGCGGCATGCACAGCACGAGCGCGAGCAGGCAACCCTGCGCGATCCACGTGGCGATCGTCGCGGCCGAGGAACTCGGAGTGACGACGTGGACGAACGAAGGTCCTGCCGCCGCCGGCAGCTCGAGCGCCGGCGCCGTGTCGATGCGGAGCGATCGCTCGCGAACGTGCACGCATCCCCCTGGTTCGGAACTCACAGCGTGACCGAGGCCCGGCAGGACTTCGTTCGGGGTCACCGTGAATGGAACGGCCCGGCAGGGTCTGGGTGTTCCACGGGCCGGACGATATTCCTCGCGCCGCGAGAACCCAAGGCCTCGGTACGGCTCGATGCCGACTTTGGTCCGGGCGGCCAGCACGAACGTCCCACGCGTTCGACGAGCCACGACGCGCGCACCCCTCGACGCGCTCGCCCTCGCTCGCTCGACGACGCGCCGTTACCGTGCGCGGCCATGGGGACGCCCTCGCAGACGCGCCCGACTTTCCGCGGAGCCGCGAGCGCGTTGGGCCTCGCGCTCGCGCTGCTGACCCATGCGTTGCCCGCGGCGGTCCTGAGTCCGGCCGTCGATCGGCTCACGACGAGCAGCGTCGGTGTGGCCCTGGTCGGCGCGTTGCTCTCCTGCGGCGCCTGGATCGTGATGCGGCGCGGCGACGGTGAGCGTTCGCGCCGGCTCGCACTCGTCCTGACGGGACTCGCGGTGCTCGGCGCGTGCGGCGGAGCCCTGGCGCTCGACCCGTGGCGCGAGCTCGCGGCGCGCGGCCTGCGCGAAGCGTGGCCGATCCCGTACTTCCCGTGGATCGCTTGCATCGTCGGCGGGGTCGCGGCGCCGATCGCCGTTCCGCTCGGGGGGTTGCTCGGCCTCGTGCTCGGCGACGAGCGGCGTGCGCCGCTGGCGGCTCTGTTCGCGAGTCTCGGCGTCGGCTGGATGGTCGCGCCGTGGTTGGTCGACGACGTGCTCGGCGCGGCGCACACGCTGCAAGTCGTCGGCGTGCTGGCCGCTGTCGCGGGACTGCTGGTCGTCGAGCATGGCGCGTGGGTCGCGCGCCGTGGCTCCTTGCCGCGCGGCGCGGCCATCGCCCTCGTCGCGCTCGGCGCGGTCGCGCTGGCCGCCGGTCAGGAGTGGAACGCCACGTTCGATCGGGGCGGACTTCCGCGAGCCGTGTTCCTCGGTGTCGCGGCGCTCGCGGCGGCGTGCGTCCAGCCGATCGCGCGGCGGCACGTGGGCGGCGCGAGTCGTTCGGTGTGGCTCACCGTGGCCGTGTGTGCCGTCGTCTGCGCGCTCCCGGTCGAGCCCTTCGTACTGCGCGGGGGTGATCCGATCGCGATCGGCGCCGTCGGGTGGATGATCACGACGGCGGCGCTGGCGGGCTTCGCGTTCGGTGCGCTCGTGTGCGCTCGTGGTGATGGGCTCGCGTTGCACGCCGTACCGTTCGTCTTGGTCGGCTTCGCTCCGGTCGTCGCGTGGTCCGTGTTGCCCCAATTCGGTCCGCGCTTGCTCGCCGTCTGCGCCGCGGCGCTCGTGATCGTCGCGGTGCAACGCGCGCGTCCGTTCCCCGTCGGCGCGACCCTGGTGTTGGGTCTCGCGGCGATCGCGAGCCTGGCCGGATGGGGACCACGACCACCCGCGGGCGCCGTGCTCGCGGAGCGACGCTTCCGCGGCGCGGACGGCGTCGCGTGCGAGGTGCGGGACGAAGCCACGCAGCGCACGCTCGTCGCGATCGACGGTCGCGCGGCATTCGGCCGTTCATCGGGACAGGAGCGCCGGTTCGCTCACTTGCCGCTGTTGCTGCACGGTCCCGCGCAGCGCGTGCTCGTGATCGGCACGGCCGCGACCGAGACGGCGCATGCCGCGTGGGCCCACGGACCGACGACGCTGCATTGGCTGCGGCCGTACGACGAGTTCGAAGTGCCGACGCCGACCGACTGGGCCGGGTCGGATCCGCCGACGACGGGCAGCGAACGTCAGTTCCTCGCGCTCGACCGTGGCGATTACGACGTCGTCGTGCTCGCCCCCGATCCGCGTGTGGGGCGGCGCATGGCGGCTTGCGGCAGCGTCGAGGCGTTCGAGTTGGCTCGTTCGCGGCTGGCCCCGACCGGGACGTGGTGCCAGTGGTACGACCTCGCGGACGTCGACGTCGCCGATCTCGAACCCGTCATCGCGGCGGCGCTGACCGTGTTCCCACACGTCTACGTCGTCGCCGATCATCCTCGCACGCGCAGAGCGTCGCTGGGGCTGTTGCTGCGCGATCAGCCGCTCGACGTCGATCCGGCGCGCATCGAGCGCGTGCTCGCGGAGCGGCCGGCCGTGGCGACGGAGTTCCGCGCGATCGGATGCGACGCGCTCGACGTGGCATGCATGGTGCTCGCGCAGCGCGGTGTCCTCGAGGTGCTCGCGCCACCCGAGCTCGCGCTCGTCGACGATCGACCGCACAGTTCGATCCGTCGCGCGCTACGCGGTCACGACGTCGACGATCGCGTCGTCGACGGCCACGCGTTCCTGCTGCGTTGTGCGAGCGACCCGATCGCTTGGGTCGCGCATGCCGCGGTCGCGGCGCCCATCGCGCAAGCGACGCTGCGCGCGCGATTCGACGCGTCGCGCGCACTCCGAGCCGGCGCGCTCGCGGTCGTCGAAGCTCAAGGCGCGACGGGTGTGCCGTTCGAACTCGATGCGCGGGGCGAGCCTCCCGCCGTCGAAGTCGACGCGATCGAACGAGCGCGGCGGCTCGCGATCCCGGGGTACCGCGGGATCGCGAAGTGAATCACTCCGCGGTCGCGCGCTTCTTGCGGCGCTCCGACAACCACTGGAACACCGCGAACAGGAACGGCGTGAACAGCAGGCCGAGCACCGTCACTCCGATCATGCCGCCGAACACCGCGGTGCCGAGCGCTTGGCGACTCGACGCCGATGCGCCCTCCGCGAACACGAGCGGCGCGACGCCGAGGATGAACGCCAGCGACGTCATCAGGATCGGGCGGAAGCGCGTGTGCGCGGCGTCGACCGCGGCATCGACGATCGACTGACCGGCCACGCGGTTCGCGCGCGCGAACTCGACGATCAGGATCGCGTTCTTCGCGCCGAGGCCGACGAGCAACACCAACCCGATCTGCGTGAACACGTTGTTGTCGAGCCCGCGCACTTGCAGCGCGACCATCGCGCCGACGATCACGAGCGGGATCGAGAACACGACGGCGAGCGGCAAGAGCCAGCTCTCGTACTGCGCCGCGAGGATCAGGTACACGAGCAGCAACGCCAGCGCGAACACGAGCGTGCCTTGGCCCTCGGCGCGCTTCTCCTGGAACGACATCGTCGACCAGTCGAAGCCGATGCCGCGCGGCAGACGCTCGGCCATGATCCCTTCCATGATCGCGAGCGCTTCGCCCGAGCTCGTGCCCGGCGCGGGAATGCCGTTCACCGTGGCGGCGGGATAGAGGTTGTAACGCGTCACACGTTCGGGCCCGAGCGTGTCCTTGACGTCGAGCAGCGTGCCGAGCGGAACCATCGCGCCGGTGCGCGTGCGGACTTCGAGCCGTTCGATCGTCTGCGGGTCGATGCGGAAGCGCGCGTCGGCCTGCGTCTGCACCTGGTACACGCGGTCGAACAGGTTGAAGTCGTTCACGTACTGCGAACCGAGCGCCGTCTGCAGCGTCTCGAAGATCGTCTGCAGCGGGACGTCGAGCTTGATCGCCTTCTCGCGATCGATGTCGAGCCAGACTTGCGGCGTGCCGGCGCGGAAGCTCGAGAACGACACCAGCAGCTTCGACTGCGTGTTGGCCGCTTCGAGCACCGCGTTCACCGATTGCGCCAGCGTGTCGCGACCGAGCGAGGTCTTGTCGAGGATGCGCAGGTCGTAGCCCGACGTGTTGCCGAGACCGTTGATCGCCGGCAGGCTGAACACGAGGAACATCGCTTCTTCGATCGGCGCGACCTTCGCGCGGATGTCGTTCATGATCGTTTCGACGTCGCGACCGGTCTTGGTGCGCTCGTCCCACGGATCGAGCACGACCCACGCGTTGCCGAACGTCGGTCCTTGACCATCGATGACCGAGAAGCCCGACAGCGACGTCACGTCCTTCACGCCGTCGACGGCCGACACGAGTTCTTGCACGCGGCCGACCACGGCCTGCGTGCGTTCGATCGACGCGCCGTCGGGCATCTGCACGCCGACCACGACGAAGCCGAGGTCCTCGTTGGGGACGAAGCCCGTCGGCACCTTGCGGTACGAGTCCGCGGTGAGCCACAGCACGCCGGCGAACAGCAGCAACGACAGCGGCCAGGCCTTGATGCTGCCGCGCGAGATCCAGCCGTAGAGGTTCGTGACGTGGCCGAACACCCAGTTGAACGCCGCGCCGAGCCACGCCAGCGGCCGGAACAGGATGAAGCCCTTCTTGCCGTGTTCATGCGGACGAAGAAGGAGTGCGCACAACGCCGGACTCAGTGTCAGCGCGTTCAGCGCCGAAAGCGCCGTGCTGGCCGCGATCGTCAACGCGAACTGGCGGTACATCTCGCCGGTGATGCCGGGCAACGCGGTCGTCGGCAGGAACACCGACATCAGCACCAGCGTGATCGCGATCACGGGCGAGACGATCTCGGCCATCGAGCGCAGCGTGGCTTCCTTCGGCGCGATGCCCCCGCGCGCGAGGTTGCGTTCGACGTTCTCGACCACGACGATCGCGTCGTCGACGACGATGCCGATCGCGAGCACGAGCCCGAACATCGTCAGCATGTTCACGGAGTAGCCGAACAGCGCCATCAGCAGGAACGTGCCGATCAGCGCGACCGGGATCGTGATCGCGGGGATGATCGTCGAGCGCAGGCTCTGCAAGAACAGCAGCACGACGGCGAACACCAACGCGAAGGCTTCGAGCAACGTCGTCTGCACCGCGGTCAGCGATGCGCGGATGAACATCGAGGCGTCGTAGAAGAAGCGCGCGGACAGGCCTTCGGGGAACGCCTTCTTCAGTTCGGTGAGCTTCGCGTCGAGCGCGCCGGCGACGTCGACGAGGTTCGCGCCCGGCAACTGGTACGCGATCAGGACCGCCGCCGACTCGCCGTTGAAGCGCGCGATCGTCGTGTAGTCCTGCGAGCCGAGTTCGACGCGGCCGACGTCCTTCACGCGTACGACGCCGCCGAGCGCATCGCGTTTGACGATGATCGCCGCGAACTGCTCGGGCGTCTTCAAACGACCTTCGGTGCTGACGATGAGTTCGAAGTCCGTGCCGACCGGCGCCGGTTGACGGCCGACGACGCCGGCCGCGACTTGGACGTTCTGTTCGCGGATCGCCGCGTTGACGTCGGTCATCGTCAATCCGCGCGCGCGCAGCGCGTCGGGATCGAGCCAGATGCGCATGCCGTAGTCCTTCGCCGGCAGCACGTTCACACCGCCGATCCCGGGGATGCGCGCGACCTCGTCCTTCATCGCGATCGTGATGTAGTTGGCGAGGAACAGGTCGTCGTAGCGCCCGTCCTCGGACCACACCGCGATGACGCCGACGAACGACGTCGATTGCTTCTTCGCCGTGAGGCCTTGCCGGCGCACTTCTTCGGGGAGTCGCGGTTCGGCGGCGTTGACGCGGTTTTGCACCTTCACGGCGGCGAGGTCGGGATCGGTGCCTTTCTCGAACGACACGTCGAGCGCGTAGCGTCCGTCGGCGCTCGTGCTCGTCATGTAGATCATCCCGTCGACGCCGTTCACCTGCTGTTCGATGGGCGCCGCGATCGTGTCGGCGATCGTCTGCGCGCTGGCGCCGGGATAGAACGCCTCGACGCGCACGACCGGCGGCGCGAGTTCGGGGTACTGCTCGACCGGCAAGCGGAACCACGCGACGCCGCCCATCAGCACGAGCAGGATCGAGAGGACGCCCGCGAAGACGGGCCGCTCGATGAAGAAGCGACCGTTCATCGCGGACTCCCGTCGGCCTTCTTCGCGACGACCGGCGAGCCCGGACGCACGCGCATGATGCCGTTCACGACGACGTCGTCGTCGACGGTGAGGCCGCTCTCGATCGTGCGTTGCCGATCCACGACGGGACCGACGACGACGTCACGACGTTGCGCGATGCCTTGCGCGTCGACGACGTAGACGAAGCGACCGGTCTGGTCGGTCATGACCGCGATATCGGGGACCATCAGCGCTTCGCGTTCGCCGAGCAGCGCCTTCACGCGCACGAAGTACCCCGGCAGCAGATCGCCGTCGGCGTTGTCGAACTCGGCTTCGACACCGAGCGTGCCGGTGGTGGGGTCGACCGTGTTGTCGGCGTTGCGGAACGTGCCGCGATGCGTGTACTCGGACTCGCCGTTCAGCGCGACGAAGACCGGCAGCGCGGGCCGACCGTCTTCGCCCGGGCGCTTGTTCTGGTTCGCCTTGCGCAACTGGATGACTTGGCGCTCGTCGACGCGGTAGTTGACGTAGATCTTGTCCTCGCGCACGACGGTCGCGAGCAGCGTCGCGTCGTTGGCGCCGACGAGTTGGCCGACGTCGATGGTCTTCAAGCTCACGCGTCCCGCGATCGGCGAGCGGACTTGCGTGAACTCGAGATCGAGGCGCGCACTCTGCAGTCCCGCGTCCGCGAGCGCGACCTGCGCGAGCGCGGCGTCGCGTTCCGCGATCGCCTTGTCGAGGTCTTGCGCCGAGACGGCGTTGCTCTCGCGCGCCTTCTGCATGCGGGCGACCGTGACTTCGGCGAGGTTCATCGCGGCCTTCGCGGCGGCGACCTCGGCCTCGGCTTGGCGCACCATGGCCTCGAACGTGCGCGGATCGATCGTGAACAGCAGATCGCCTGGATTCACGCGTTCGCCGCCTTGGACGAGCTTGCGCTCGATGAAGCCCTTCACGCGCGCGCGGATCTCGACCGCTTCCGCGCCGCGCGTGAAGCCGGTCAGTTCGAGCGCGTCGTCGATCGTCGTCTTCGCCGGACGCGCGACCGTGACGTCGGGCGGCGGTGGCGGGACGTAGGCGTTCTTGGGCTCCTCGCAACCGGCGAGAGCCAGCACGATCGCGACGACGGCGACGCAGTGAGGCACGGAGCGGAGTTCGATCATGGGAGGTCCATCGTCTCGGTCGTGGGTGAGGAGGGCTCGGGCGACGTGGTCGATGCGGACCAACCGCCACCGAGCGCGCGATAGAGGCGCACGAGGTTCTGCGCGACGCGGCCCTGACTCGCGGCATGGCGATCCTGGGCCTGGAACAGCGTCCGTTCCGCGTCGAGCACGTTCTGGAAATCGGTCAGGCCGCCTTCGTAGAGCGTCCGCACCGCGTCGACGGCTCGCGCGCCCGCGGCGGCCGCGGTCTCGAGTTCGGCCATGCGCTTGCGTTCGAGTTCGACCGACGCGAGTGCCGACTCGCCTTCGGCCAACGCGCGCAACACGATGTTCTCGTAGAGCGCGGTCGCTTCCTCGGCGAAGGCGCGCTCGGCCGCGATCGCGTTGCGGATCCGGCCGCCGTCGAACAAGTTCCAGCGGAACGACGGGCCGATCGCGAAGGTGCGACTGTCCGACGTCAGCGTGCGTGAGCCATCGGTCGACTCGTAGCCGTACGAACCGGTCAGCGAGAAGCGCGGATAGAGATCCGCTTCGGCGACGCCGATCCGCGCGATCTGTGCCGCGAGACGGCGCTCGGCCGCGCGGATGTCGGGTCGGCGGCGCAGCAGTTCCGCGGGCGGGGGCACCGCGAGCGCGTCGGGCGCCAGCAATGGCGCGAACTCGGTGTGGCTGCAGTCGCGCAGCTTCGCGGGCTCTTCGCCGAGCAGCACCGCGAGTTGGAAGCGCGCCAGCTCGCGCGCCTCGGTCAACGCGGGGATCTCGGAGCGCGTGAACGCGAGGTTGGCTTCGGCCTGTGCGACGTCGAGCGACGGCGCCATGCCGACGTCGAGTCGTCGCTGCGTGAGTCCGAGTGTGCTGCTTTGACTGTCGGCGTTCTGCGTGGCCAGCGCGATCCGCCGTTCGAGCGTGCGGATCTCGAAGTACAGCGCCGCGACGTCGGCGAGCAGCACGACGCGCAGATCGCGCTCGTCTTCGATCGACGCGGCCAGCGCGGCGTCGGCGGATTCGACGGATCGCCGGATGCGACCGAACACGTCGAGTTCCCACGACGCGTCGAGTCCGACCGTCGTGAAGTTGCCGTTGTCGACGTCGATCGAGTCCGTTCCCGGTGCCGGCGGCGGCGCGCCGAGCGCGTGCTCGCTCGGTCGAAGCCTGGTGTAGCTGCCGGTCCCATCGACGTCGGGGAACCACTCGCCGCGCGCGATGCCGAGTTGCGCACGCGCTGCCTCGATGCGCCAGAGCGCGGCACGCAGGTCACGGTTGTTCGCGAGTGCGGACGCGACCAACTCGTCGAGCACCGGGTCGTGGAATTGGGTCCACCACGCGTCGAGTGCGCTCGCGTCGCCGCCGGCCGAGGTGGTCAGCGCGCGGCTCCACGCGTCCTGGGTCGGCGGCGCCGGGGCGACGTAATCCGGACCGACCGTGCACGAACCCGCGATCGACCCCAGCACGAACGCGAGAGCGAACCGCTCGAAACGACGATCCCGAACCACGACGACCTCCTCGATTGCGGCGCCACGACGGGACGAGCTCCTGTCGGGCTGCGGTTCCGATCGCGGGGCGCGCGAGCGGTCTCAGGAGGATTTCCCAGCCCGAGCGGCAGGCAGTAATAGACCGATCGGTTCAATACGCAAGCGCCGTCTTGCCCCCGCAGCGTCGCAGCCGGCTCCGCGGCGATTCCTTGCAGGAATCGTCGATGTCGTGTCCCTCCCCGTGCGTCGTTCCCCCGCGGCCGCGCGTGCGCTAGTCTTCCGCCTTTCCGTTCCGCACCCCATTCGATGGAGACAGAAGGACCATGACGAACCTCCAGGTCGGTCAGACCGTGCCGGATTTCAAGCTCGACACGTACCTCCCCACCAAGAAGGACTTCGGCGACTTCAGCCTGTCCGCGAACATGGCCGCCGGGAAGTGGACCGTCCTGGTCTTCTATCCGGCCGACTTCACGTTCGTCTGCGCCACGGAGTTCTCGTCGCTGGCCGAGCTGTATCCGCAGTTCCAGAAGCTCGGCGCCGAGGTCGTGACCGTGTCGACCGACACGAAGTTCACGCACCTCGCGTGGCAGGAGCACGAGGGCGAGCTGAAGGGTGTGACGTACCCGATGGGTGCGGACCCGACGGCGCGCGTGTCGAAGCAGTTCGGCGTGTACCTCGAGGACGCGGGCGTCGACCTGCGCGGCACGTTCGTCATCGACCCGAAGGGCAAGCTCGTCTCGGCGGAGGTCAACTTCCTGAACCTCGGCCGCAACATGGAAGAGCTGCTGCGCAAGGTCGACGCGAACATCTATCTGTCGAAGGCCCCGGCCGAGGCGTGCCCGGCGAAGTGGAAGAAGGCGGGAGACACGACGTTGAAGCCCGGCGCCCACATGGTCGGCAAGGTCTCGCAGGCGCTCGGTAAGAAGTAAGCGCTTCGACAGGCCGCTAAGTCATTGCGGTTGAAGCGACTGTGAATGGCCCGCGCCCTCCGTGGAGGAGGACGCGGGCCGTTCGCGTTCCGGGGCCGTGCCGCCGGAAAAAAACCGCGAACCGCGTAATGCTTCCCACGGCACGCGGATGAGGGGGCACCGGAACGAAGCGCGGCGCGAACGTGAATCGCATCTCGCGAGAAAGGCGATCACCCATGAAGTCCATCCACGTCCTCGCGTCTCTCGCCCTCCTCTTCACGGCGTTCGGGACCGCGTCCGCGCAAGCACTCCCGGTCTCCTTCAAGGCCGGCAACGTGATCGCATCACGGCGCAACTGACCGGCGTGATCGCGGAGACGGGTGAACCCGCGCGGAAGATCAACCTCAAGAAGAACCTCGCGCTGACGTACTGGCCCGCGAACGGCGCTCTTTCCGTCCAGCTCGAGCTGACGCAACAGTCCGACGTCACTCCGCTGGTCGTCGACGTCTACGAGATGCTGAAGACCACGGTCATGGTGTTCCACGGCGAGGAATCGCGTGCGTCTCCGACGACGAAGGCTCGCTCGTTCGTCGGTAGCTACGTCCCCCTCAAGACCATGGAGAACGGGATCGGCAACGTCTCGGTCGGGCTGACCGGCAAGGTCGTGAACGGGCTGTGGCGGCCGACGAAGGGCAGCGGCTCGTTCGACTTCTCACGCAACGGCAAGACGTGCCGCGGCGTCATCAAGACGAAGGGCCTGCTGAACGGTTGACGGACCGTCCCGAACGGCAGCCATCGGCCGTTGTGGCGACCCCGGAGGCGCTCGCGTCCGGGGTCGCGTTCGTTTTGGCCCTCGGCGTAGGGCTTCACGTTCACCTGTGCCATCCGCTACACCAGGGGCCGGCCCCTGCCAGGAAGGAACTCGATGCGTCTCCTCACCGTCGTCGTGTCGTTCTCGTTCGCGCTGGTCGCGAGTTCCTCGTTCGCGGGGCACACGATCCTCGTATCCGTCGGCCCGAACGGGCAGGCGAACGGTCCGGTGACGGTGGCCGGGATTTCGGCGGACGGTTCGCGCGTGCTGTACCTGACGACCGCGAACAACCTCGCGCCGAGCGATACGGAGTTCAAACAGGACGCCTACGTCTTCGACCGCAACACGGGTTCGACCCTGCACGTGTCGATCGACGACCCGGCGCATCCGATGGATCCGACGGCGTACGTCGCGCAGGCGGTGATCTCGTTGGATGGGAGCACCGTGTACTTCGTGTCGGTCGCACCGGCGGACCTGTTCGTGCATGACGTCGCGTCGGGTGTGACCCAACAGATCGTCGACGGCGGCACCGGCCTCGCGGTGCTCACGCTCGGCGGCTGTTCGGACGATGGATCGCGCGTCACCTTCACCGCGGAGATCACGGGCCTCGATCCGGCGGACCCGACGACCGATCAAGACGTTTACGTCCACGACCGGATCACTGGCACGACGTCGCTGGTGAACAAGGACGCCAACGGCCAGACGCTGGCGGGGCCGGCGTACCTGTCGCAGATCTCGGGTGACGGTCGCTACGTCGTGTTCTCGAGCCCCGCGGCCTACGCGCCGGGGACGGCGGCGGGCGACGACGTCTTCCGCAAGGACCTGCTGACCGGCGCCGTCGTCGTGGTCCATCCCCTGAAGTCGGTGCCGTGGACCTCGATCGTTCCGCACGCGGTGTCGGCGGACGGGTCGAAGGTCCTCATGACGAGTGACGACGCGAGTTGGGCCGCCGGGGACACCAACGGCGTGAGCGACATTTTCCTGTGGGACGCAACGACGTCGACGGTCGAGCTCGTCAGCCGCAACGCCGCTGGCGCCGTGGGCGATGCTCCGTCGTTCACCGCGACGATGTCGAGCGACTGGAACTGGGTCGTCTGGCGATCGAGCGCGACCAACTTCATTCCCGGAGACGTCGCGCCGACGGTGCGCGTGATCCTGAAGGACCGCGCGGGCAACCGACTGCATTCGTGTGCGGTCCCGAACGCGGGCGGAGCGCCGAACGGATTCGTGACGTCCGTCGGATTCGTGACGAACGACGGAACCGCGGTCGCGCTGTCGTCGTCCTCGTCGAACCTCGTGGTCGGCGACAAGACCGGCGTGGCCGACGCGTACATCCACCGCGTTCGCTCGTTCCACGATCTCGGCTACGGCGTCGCGGGAGTCAGCGGCATTCCGCAACTCGCCGGGACGGGCACGCTCGACGTCGGCGATCCGCTGAGCATCGGTTTGACGCAAGCCGCGGCGAACGCGCCGACGCTGTTGTGCGTGTCGTTGGCGGAGACGCCGGTGACGACGTTCGGCGGGACGTTCGTCGCGCTGCCGCTGGCCGTATCGCTGGTGATCGCGACCGACCCGACGGGCAGCTTCGGCTTCTCGATCCCGACGCCAGGGCCGCAGCTCCCGAACCTCTACTTGCAATGTCTGATCGCCGATCCGTCCGCCGCCGATGGCGTGTCGATGTCGAACGCGATCGTCGGCGCAGCATTCTGATCCTGCTTCGCCGCCCGCTCCTGGCGGCGTGACCCGAAGGGCGACTCGAAGGTCGGGAATTGGCGCGCAACCGCTGGCACGACGCCCGGTTGATCGTCGCGCCCCGGAACCTCTCGGCTTCGTCGTCCCCGACCTTCGGAGGGTCATGCCATGCGCGCCGCCGCCACGTCGATCGCTCTTGCCGTGCTCGTTTCGTCGTTCGCGGGCCTTGCAGCCGCCCAGCAGATCCCGCCGGTGCCGGTGCCCGCGGGCAACCCGATCACGCCGTCGAAGGCCAACCTCGGGAAGGTGCTGTTCTTCGACGAACAGTTGTCGTCGACGCGGACCGTCGCGTGCGCGACGTGCCACATCGCGTCGAAGGGCGGCTCCGATCCGCGCTTCGGGATCCACCCGGGTGCGGACGGTGTGTTCGGCAGCGCCGACGACGTGCGCGGCTCGCCCGGAGTGATCGCGACCGACGCGAACATGCAGACGACCAAGGCCGCTCCGTTCGCGCTCGTGCCGCAGGTCACGAATCGCAAGGCGCCGACGATGATCAACGCGGCGTTCAGTCCGACGTTGTTCTGGGACGGTCGCGCGACGCCGCAATTCGTCGACCCGTTGACCGGACAGCAGGTGCTCAACCAGTTCGCCGCTCTCGAATCGCAAGCCGCGGGACCGCCGACTAGCGCGGTCGAGATGGCGCACGCGAGTCGTGACTGGAACGAGGTCGCGACGCACATCGGCGCGGCGAAGCCGCTCGGACTCGCGTCGAACCTTCCCGCTGCGCTGTCCGCGTGGATCAACGGCCGCAGCTATCCGCAGTTGTTCCAGGAGGCGTTCGGTTCGAACGCGGTGACGCCCGTGCGCATCGTCGAGGCGATCGCGACGTACGAGCGCACGCTGGTCTCGAACCAAGCACCGATCGACGCGTTCAACGCCGGGCAGCAGAACGCGCTCACGCCGCAGCAGAATCAAGGGCGGTTGATCTTCAACGGTCCGAACGCGAACTGCTCGGTCTGTCACGCCGGCCCGCTGTTCACGAACAACTCGTTCCAGAACATCGGAGTGCGACCCATCGCCGAGGATCTCGGTCGCGGTGCCATCACCGGCAATCCCGTGGACAACGGACGCTTCAAGGTCCCGTCGCTGCGCAACGTCGGCCTGCGAGGGCCGTACTTCCACAACGGTTCGGCCGCGACGCTCGTCGACGTCGTCGAGTTCTACAACCGCGGTGGCGACTTCCACGTCAACCAGAACCCGCTCGTCCATCCGCTCAATCTCAATCAAGGCCAGAAGGACGCGCTCGTCGCGTTCCTGTCCGTCGCCCTCACCGATCCGCGTGTGACGAACGAACTCGCGCCGTTCGATCGGCCGACGCTCTACACCGAGACCGATCGAGTCCCGCAGTCGTTCGGTGTCGGCGCGGCCGGCAGTGGTGGAGTCGTCCCGCGTTTCGTCGCGGTCGAGCCCCCGTTCGTCGGCAATCCGGACTTCAGCTTCGGCGTTGCGGACACCCTGGGCCAGTCGCCGGCCTTCCTCGCGGTCGACGTCCTGGCGGCGCCGCCGGGCACGACGATCAGCGGCATCCCGTTGCATCTCGCGGTCAGTCCGGCGTTCCAACTCTGGTCGCTCGGGAGCTATGCCGACCAGGGTGCAGGCGAGGGGTGGCTCGTGTTCTCGGCAGCACTCCCGACGAATCCGACGCTGAATGGGCTCACCCTGTTCTTGCAGGCGTTCGCCGTCGACCCCGCCGCCGAGCACGGCATCGCGACGACGCCGGGATTGAGCATGGAGTTCTTCGCGACGCCGTGATCGGCGACGGGTGATCGATCGAGACGGACGCCGACGAACTCGTGCTCGACGAGCCATTCGCTCTGTGAACCGAACATCACGATGCGGAGGTGTGTCGAGCACGAGCCCGAAGCGAGAACCTCGAGGTTCCAACTCCTGGTGGCCCGCGGGCCACGGTCGCTACGTTCTTCTCGGAGCAACGAACAGGGGATGCCGACATGCATGGAATTGCTCACGGACTCGCTTTCGCGTCGAGTTTCGCCGTAGCCGCTTCCGCGCTCGGTGCGGACCACGTCGTCGGTCCCGGGCAGAGCATCTAGGCGGCGATCGCGATCGCACGGAACGGCGACCGCGTCCTCGTTCGGCCCGGCGTCGGTGGACCCGCGGTGACGATCCTCGACGCGGGCGGGTCCCCGCTCGTCCTCGTTTCGATGGCGTCGGGAGAGCCGGCAACCGCATCGCTCTCCGGGTTCACGCTGCGCGGAGGACTGACCGGCATCAAGATCGCCGGCCCGACGCAGGCCGTGATTCGCCACGTCATCGTCGAAGGACGGATCAAGTTCGGCCTGACGTCCCCGCACGCAGGCGATGAAGTGTTCGCGACGCCGACGGCTCAGCCGTTCCCGCGGTTGATCGAGTCGATCGTGCGCGGCAACGCGGAGGCCGGGCTCGTCAGCGTGACCTCGTGCGTGGAGTCGTACGTGACGGAGAACGTCGGCACGTTCGGCGGTGGGCTCGTGGGCGGCAAGTCGTACTCGCGTTGCGTGATCGCGAACAACACGGCGATTTCGTCCGGCCAGCCGGACCAGAACGCCGCCGGGGGGCACATCGGGGACAGACCCGCCTCCGTCCCCGTCGCTCGCCCGTCCGTCCCGCCACGGGGACAGATGCGCCTCCGTCCCCGTCCGTTCCCGTCCGTGCACTCCTTCAATCGCCACCGCGGAGCGCGAAGCGCGACCCGAAGTTCTCCTGTGCGTCAAGTCTCGCGCGCGACTCAAGGGCGCGGGGGTTCCCAAAGGGGGCGCGGGGGGAACTTCGTTCCCCCCGCCTGCCAGGATGGTCAGCACCATCCGGCCATGCGGCCGGAGCTGCGAATTGCCGACATTTGGACACGGGCTATACTTCGCGGCCTTCGGCGCCTTGTCCGGCAACAGCTCCGCGAGTCCTGCCTCAGGATTCACGACCGCTTTGGCCGAGCAAGGGAACTACCGCTCCTTTTCAAAGTCAGATCGCGCACAGGGTTAGGGCCCGCCTACCAGAGTGCGTCTTGGGGTCACCGACGATGAGTCAGAAGTTGAAGGTCGTCCTGTACTACCCCGAGCGCGGCAACCCTGAGCTCGGGCAGCCGTACTCCGCGGACCTCCTTCCGCTCGAGTTCTTGCAGATTTGCGCACCCGCGGTGAAGCAGGGCTTCGAGTTCGTGATCATCGACTCGATGATCGAGCCGAACCCGCACGCGAAGGTCCTCGAAGCGTGCGAAGGCGCGTTCGCGTTCGCCTCGACCTGCATCGTCGGTTACCAAGTCGCCGACGGCGCCGTGATGGCACGCAAGGTCCGCGAGAAGTTCCCGCACCTCGCGATCATGTGGGGCGGTTGGTTCCCGTCGGTCGCGCCCGAGCTGTTCCTCGGCACCAACATCGCGGACGCCGTCTGCATCGGCCAGGGTGAAGAGACGTTCACCGAGTGGCTCGTCGCCGTGCGAGACAAGACTCCGGTCGAAGCCGTCGACGGTCTCGCGCTCTGGCGCGAAGGCAAGCTGTTCAAGACCAGCCGGCGCAAGGTCGTGCAGATGAACGCACTGCCCGAGCCCGACTTCTCGTTGATCGACGTCGACAAGTACCTCGACATCCAGGATCGCCAGGCGCGCACCGCGAAGGTCCGCTACCGCTTCCCCGATCCGCCGGGGTACTCGCAGGACAACCCGTACCGAGCGATCTCGTTCTTCTCGTCGTACGGCTGCCCCGAGGCCTGCTCGTTCTGCTGCTCGCCGCAGATCACGCAGCGGCGTTGGGTGGCGCTCGACGCGAAGATCCTCGTCGACCGCCTCGAGAAGCTGAAGCAGACCTACGAGTTCGACGTCGTGCGCTTCCAAGACGCGAACTTCGGCGTGAATCCGAAGCGCATCAAGGAGTTCTGCAACGAGCTGATCCGTCGCAAGCTGAACATCCATTGGAACGCGACGATCGAAGTCGAAACGATCATGAAGTGCGACGACGAGACGCTCGACCTGATGCGCGACTCGGGTTGTCACATGATGTGGGTCGGCGCCGAGACGGCCACGTCCGAGATGCAGACGTACATCAAGAAGTACATCGAGGACGGTCACACGATGGCCGCGATGGAGCGCATGTGGAAGCGCGACATCAAGATCGGCCTGTTCTGGATCATCGGCTATCCGAACGAGACCGAAGCGTCGATGCGCGCCACGCTCGATCTCGCCGCGCAGATCAAGTACCGCTTCCCGAACTGCACGTCGGAAGTGCTGCTCTATCGCCCGCTGCCCGGCACCGAGTGCGGTGAGCACGCGCAGAAGCTCGGTTATCACATGCCCACGGACTTCGACACGTGGGGCTCGATGATCGAATACAAGTTCGAGAACAAGACCTACGACAGTCTGCCCGCCTCCATCCGCCGTGACTACAACCGCTACACCTATCTGGTGCCGTGGTACGACGGCCTGGTGAAGGGCAACGGCAGCTACTACCGCTTCTTGCGCAAGCGCGCCGGTGAACGACTGCGCACGCAGAACTACGGCTACCCGCTCGAGTTCAAGCTGTTCGACTGGACCAACCGCGCCTTGCAGATGATCGGCCTGAAGAAGAAGCCGACGCTGGTGAAGCGCGCCGCGGGCGTCACGCTCGAAGGCACGGTCGCGAACGTGCGCGAAGCCGAGGAAGTCGCCGGGATCCGCTGACGGTTCGGCCGAGCAAAATTGCCTCGATGCGAGCGAGTGCTTCGCGGTCTCCGCGAGAGCTTCACGCGCCGTGATCGGCGAGGTTCCTCCGGCGCGCTCCGACCTCCGGACTCCGCGGGGGTGGCGGAGATTGCCCGCAAGGTCGAGCTCGCCCTGGGCCGAAAACGCCTATCGAGGACCCACACTCGAAAGGGCGCGTCGTCATGACCAGCGAGGCCAACCGTCGCATCTTCACGCGCGTCGATCTGACGTTGCCGCTCGAGATCCGCGTGGCCGACACGTGGATGCGCAGCGCGTCGCCTTGGAACCTGTCCGCGAACGGCGTGTTCGTGCGCACTCCATTCCGCTTGCCGGTCGGGATGCCGGTCACGGTCCGCGTGTTGCTCGGCGAAACCGATGAGGGCCCGCGCATCCAGGCGTTCGGTTCGGTGGTACGCACGGAAAACGACGGGATCGGCATCCGCTTCGAAGTCATCGAACCGGGCTGTGAGACGCACCTGCGTCGCGTGATCCTGCACAACGCGAAGGAACCCGAGAAGGTCTTCGCCGAGTTCCAGGAGCGCTTCGGGATCACCTTCACCTGATCGAGACGATCGATCCCGGCGCCACGACCACGCGACGGATCGAACCATCGTGCTGGAGCACGTGACGCGACGCGGCGACCTCGCCGCGATTGTGCAAGAGCCATCCCGACGCGTTGCGCGCGACGCGCAGTCCGTCGTGCCGCCCACGCGGCCACGGCTGCAACGGCTCCGCGCGCGTGAACCGCGACGCGAACGAGGTCAAGTCGACGAGGACCGCTGCGAGCGAAGCGACGTCGTGCTCGGGCGCCGCGACGTAAGCGCCGAGTCCATCGCGGACGCACGCTCGGCTCTCGAGCGCGCCGATGTCGACGTCGAACTCGAGGCGCGTCAGCGGCGTCGCAGCCGTTCGTGGTGCGTCGTCGTCGAACGACGCGATGCGCCGCACGAGGACTCCGAGGTCCCGCGCATCGGCGCTCTCACCCAGGCCCGCCGGCACGAACGTCGGGCCGCGCAACTCGATGTCGCTCGTTCCCGCCGTCGTGTACGCGGCGAGCGCGATCCGCTGCGCCCCGACCGCCACGCGCGCCGACTGTTCACGACCATCGACGAAGATGCGCCAACTGCGTGGATCGACGCGAACGTCTGCGTACAGCTCGAGGACGATCGTGCGGGCACAGGCCACACGGATGCCGGCGTGTCCGCTGGTCCAACGCGCGGGCTCGTCGGAAGTCGCGTCGGGGAAGAAGTTCGCCGCGCGCTCGAGGCCATGCCAGCGCCCGAATCGATGCCACGCGTCGTCGTCGCCGGCGTGGACCTCGCGCGGTCCGTACTTCTGCGGAACGCCGAACCGAATCAGCTCGCGAGCGGTCGGCCACGGCTCGGCGCGCGTCGCGGCGAGGTCGGTGAACACGTCGTGTGTGCCGGTGATGACGATGCCGCCGGCGCGGACGAACGCGCGCAGACGGTCGATCGTCTCGGCGCGCAACGCGCCACCGTCCGCGATGCAGACGATGCGCGTCGTGCGAAGCGCTTGCGGCTCGCACACCAGATCCTCGTCGACGATCGAGAAGTCGAGGAAGTCGCGCAGTGGCTCGCACAACGAGAACAGCGCGGGCGGGACCGATTGGCCGATCGCGCGTTCGTGCTCGGACGAATGGAACAACAACGTCACGTCGACGAACGGGTCCTCACCGCGCAGGAAAGCGAGGCCGAGGTCGAACACGGCGCGGTATTGCGTCCACGTCGCATCGAACTCGAAGAACCCTCGTGCGCCGTCCGCGGCGTCCTCGAACAGGCGGTCCATGACCATCGCTCGCGAGCGTTCGACGACGCCCTCGGTCACGTACGGCACGTCGAGCGCGCGACAAATGCTCTGGATGCGCTTGTGGAAGTACACCGGCAGCGTGCCGTGCGTCGACCACAGGTCGGAGCCGTGTCGCGCCGCGACGCGGCCGAGCGCCGTGAGGTCGTTGCCGAAGCAGGCCTTCTCGCCGGCGAGGCCGCACTTGAACGCGAGTCGTGCGCGCGGGAAGTGCAAGCGCGCGAGCGTCAGCAGCCGATCGACGAATCCGGTCATCGAAGTCCGCAGGAAGCGTCCTCGCGCGATCGCATCGTCCTTGCGTCCGACGTCCGCGTTGGCCCATGCCGCCCGCGCGTGCGCGTCGCCGCACCAATGCCCTTCGTGCGCGGCGTGCGAGCTTTGCGTCGCCGCGAAGATCCACTGACCGACACCGGTCGGGTAGGCGACCTCGCCGTAGTCGCACGGCAGAGCGATGGTCAGGCCGTCGACGTCGCCGAGCTCGCGCGCGAGGCCCGCATAGAAATGCTCGAACCACTCCCAGGTCGACGGCGCGAACGGCGACGGCGCCTCGATCGAAGCGTCGTGCTCGAGGCAGACGAACGCGTCGAAGGCTCGCGACGCACGTAACCAACGCGGCAGTGCGTGCAGCCACGGGTAGATCACGTAGCGCAGGCCCGCGCGCGCAGCGGCGTCGCGATGCTCCAGCACGCGCGATGCGTCGATGCGACCGCGCTCCGGCTCGAACAACGCGAACGCGACGTAGTCCTCGACCGCATCGAAGCCCGCCTCGGCCGCGATGTGGAGCCGATCGAGCAGCGGATCCCTGGCGATGTCCCGTCCCGCCATCGCGTCGATCAGAGCGGCGGCGCCGAGGCTGCCGATCGTGAGGGGAATGCGCGAGTTCGACGAGGCGTCGGGTGAAGGCATGGGGACGGGACGATAGCGGCCCGGCCCGGGCGACGGCCCGGGTGACGGCCCGGGCGACGGCCCGGGCGACGGCCCGGGTGGTGGCCCGGGTGACGGCCCGGGTGGGGCCGTGGGTTCGTGGACGGGCGCGTCGCACCTTTCCGTTGGCCGATCAGGGCGCCGTGAGGCACACTCGGCCCGGACTTCGGAGTGCTCGGCTTGACGATCGGAACGATGCTCGCGCGCGCGAGCCTCGTGGTGGGCGCGACGTTGGTGTCGCTGCTCGCGTGCGAGGCGTTGACGCGTTTCACGCCGCTCGTGCGCGTTGCAGTCGCGCATTCCAACGCCGTGCCGTGGTTGACCCAGGACTTCTACCGACTCGACGATCGCTGCGGCTACGCGATCATCCCGAACGCGACGCCCGAGATCTCGAACCTCGGCATGCGTGGCCCGAACCGGACCGTCGCGAAGCCCGCGGGAGCGCGGCGCGTCCTCGTGGTCGGCGATTCGGTCGCGTACGGAATCGGGGTCGGTGCCGAGCAGACGTTCTCCGCGGTGCTCGAGGCGATCTTCGCCGCGTACCACCCGGACGTGCCCGTCGAGGTGCTGAACAGCGGCGTCGCCGGCTACAACACCACGCAAGAGCTCGCGTTCCTCGAGCAGCGTGGCTTCGCGCTCGAGCCCGACGTGATCGTGCTCGCGTATTGCCCGAACGACGTTCTGGTCACTCCGATCGTGTTCAAGGACGGCGATCGGATGCGCTTCTTCTGCCCGGATCGCGAGATCGGCGGATTCGATCCGCTGTGGCTCGAGCGCTCGTCCCTGTTGCGCTTGTTCGTCGCCGCGACGCAGGGGAAAGGACTCGGTGACGCGACCGGCCGGCCGCAGGGCGTCGACCACGACAGCGCGTACGCGTCGCTGCGCCGACTCGTACGTTCCGCTCGCGAACGCGGCATTCCGGTCCTGACCGTGATGTTCCCGCTGCTCGCGTGGGAGTTCGACGAGTACGAGTCGAGCGCACGCCGAGTACACGACGACGTCGCCCGCGTCCTCGACGAAGAGCGTGCCCCGCTCATCGACCTGCTCGGGGCTTGGCACGAGATCGGCGCGAAGAACCTGCGATCGCTCGAGTTGAAGGGCGGCGATCCGCTGCATCCGAACCCACGCGGCCATGAAGACGTCGCGCGCCGGATCTACGCCCATCTGGTCGGGGGCGATTGGCTCGAGCTCGGCCCGCCGCGACCTCCGAAGCGCTCCTGACGGGCGCCGGGACCGCGCCTCGGACCCGGATCGAGCCTGCCCCCTCCCCCCGGGCTTGGCCGATCTTGATCGTCGTCGCCGTTGCCATTCCCGTGGCTTCGGATACCAATGGGCTCCCATCGGTTCGAGGCGACGGCCCCCCGCGGCAATCACGGGCGTTCTTCGTTTCGGAGTCTCCCACGCGATCGGCTCCGATTCCGCCACGACCGACCGCGTTCGTCCGTCTCCGCACGTCCCTCTCTCCCCACTTCGAAGGAGTCCGGAATGAACTTCCGTACTGGTGTCGTCTCCGCGATCGCGATCGCCGCGGTCTCGTTGGCCAATTCCGCGCAAGCACAGTTCGACAATCAATGGGTCACGTTCAGCAACCAGACCGCGTCGCGCATGAACCTCGCGCCCACGCAGGTCTCCAGCGGCAACGACGAAGTCGACTTCGGCATCGGCGACCTCGACAAGAACGGGTACCCCGACGTCGTCGCCGTTCGCAAGCAGCCGAACACCTCGCCCGGCAAGCGCGCGAACATCCTGTTCATGAACTACAACGGCGTGCTCACCAACAAGACCACCGAGTTCGCGTCGGCGACCGACGTCCCTGGTGACAACGGCTTCCTCACGCCGACGAACGACCGCGACGTCGTCGTGGTCGACGTCGACGGCGACGGTTGGCTCGACTTCGTCACGACCGTCGTGATCAGCTTCGGCGATCCGAAGCACATCAGCCATCCGCGCGTCTATCGCAACCTCGGCAACGACGTGAACGGCAACTGGCTCGGCATGAAGTTCGAGAACGGCCGCATTCCGCAGTTGTTCGTCGGCGCCACGCCGACCGGCGGCAACGCGTGCGGCATCGCCGCGGGCGACCTGACCGGCGACGGTTCGCCGGACATCTACCTCGTCGACTACGACAACGGTGAACCCGGTGGCCAGGACCTCGGTGACCGCTTGCTCGTGAACGACGGCAACGGCTTCTTCTCCGACCAGACCGCGTCGCGCATGACCGCACAGCAGACCGCGAGCGCATTCGGTACGGCTGGACACATCGTCGACCTGAACCTCGACGGCGCGAACGACATCGTCCGCAGCCAGAACGGTTCGGTCACGGTCATCTACAACAACCCGCTCAACGTCGGTCACTTCAACCTGATGCAGAACCCGCCGACCGGTGCGGCGTACCACGTCGGCGTCGGTGACCTGAACAACGACGGTCGCATCGACCTCGCGATGGGCGACGACGGTTCGGACAACTACACCTACAACACGGGCAACGACGCGCTCGGTCGCGTCGTCTGGGGTCCGTCGAAGTTCTATCAGTTCCTCGCCGGAGGCGACGACGGCTTCGGCAACCAGATGGTCCTCGAAGACCTCGACGGCGACGGTTGGCGTGACGTGATCCAGACCGACGTCGACGTCGACATCGGCGGCTGCTCGCGTCGCACGCACATCTATCACAACCCCGGCGGAGCGACCGGCGCGCAGATCACGCTGAAGGAAGAGCGTGAGAGTGCGTCGAACTCGGGCTGGCTCGGCGCGGTCGGCCCGAAGGCGGGCGATCTCACCGGTGGTTACAACGTCGCGACGATCGACATCGATGTCGACGGCGACCTCGACTTCATCCTCGGTCGATGCAACGGCACGTTCGTCTGGGTCAACGACGGCGGTCAGATCTGCCAGCAGAGCATCGGCTTCCAGGGTCCGGGCGACGCCACGCTGTCGTGCTGCGGCTCGGGCCTCGGCACCGGTGACTCGTCGCTGTTGTCGCTGTCGCGCGTCGAGCCCAACTCGTTCGCGGTGTTGTTCGCGTCGCTGAGTTCGACTCCGGTCGCGTTGCCGCAGACCGGCGGCACGCTCGCGGCCTTCCCGGCCGCGTTGACGTTGTCGTTCCCGACCTCGCCGACGGGCACCCTGGATCTGCCGGTCCCCGGCGGATTCGGCTCGTTCTCGCTCTACACGCAGTTCATCACGCCGAACGGCGCGGGCTACGAGATGAGCGATTGCGTCCGGCTGGACTTCCAGCCCTGATCCGTACCCGCGATCGCTGATCGCGAGTGCGTCGACGGCCCCCGTGCGAGCGATCGCACGGGGGCCGTCGCCTTGCAGTCCGGCTCGGCGCGGGCGCCGCGAACACCGTGACGGCCTCGTCGCAATCGCGCGAAGGCTCTGCTCTACTTCCGCGCCGTGCAGACCCCGCGCGATGCCCACCGAGTCCGACTGTGGCCGCTGGTCTCGGCTCAGGCCCTGACCGCGTTCAACGACAACGCCTGGAAGCTGCTCGTCATCGTGATCGGCGAACGCATCGTTCGCGAGCGCGGCGTCGGTGCCGCGGAGTTCGCTGCGGCCAAAGAGCACCAGACGTTCCTCGCGACCGCGGCGTTGTTGATCCCACTGGTGCTGTTCTCGTTGCCCGGCGGCGCGATCGCAGACCGCGTCGCCAAGCGCAGTTGGATCGTCGCGCTGAAATTCGCCGAGTGCGTCGTGCTCGCGCTCGGCGCGTGGGTGTTGATGGCGTCGCCGCCGTCGTACGAGGCGCTGATCGCCGTGCTCGCGGCGATGGGCTGCGTCAGCGCGCTGCTGTCCCCGACGAAGTACGGGATCCTCCCTGAACTCGTCCCGCACGAACGGCTTTCGGAAGCGAACGGCGCGCTCGAGCTGTGGACGTTCCTCGCGATCATCGCGGGAACCGTGCTCGGGCCCCTGCTCCATGCCGGGTTCGACTCGACCGCCGTCGTCGGGCTCGTGTTGCTCGGAACCGGCGCGCTCGGCCTCGTGACGAGCTTCGGCATTCCCAAGACCGAACCGGCGCGAGCCAGCGGCAGCCTCGCCGCGAGCGTCGCGCAGGCGTGGGCCGCGTTGCGTGCCGACCGCACGTTGCGCTTGTGCGTGATCGGTTCGACGTGGTTCTGGGCTCTGGCGAGCCTGCTCGGCCAGGCGCTCCTCGTGGATTCCTCGACGCGCCTCGCGCTGCCGCCGGCGCAGCAGGGCTTCCCGCTCGCGATCTTCGGCATCGGTGTCGGCATCGGCAGCTACGTCGCGGGCCGCTGGTCGCAAGGCAAAGTCGAGGTCGGCCTCGTCCCGCTCGGCGCCACCGGACTCGGCGTCTTCACGTTGTGGCTCGGCGTTGCCGCGCCGGCGGTCCTCGGCACGTTCGTCGTGCTCGCGCTGCTCGGCCTCGCGAGCGGTTTCGTCAACGTACCGATCAACGCGTTGCTGCAGACGCGCGCACCTGCGCAACGTCGCGGCGCGGTCATCGCGTTGGCGAACGTCTTCACGTACGCCGGCATGCTGGTGGGCTCGATCGTCGCGCGCGTCCTCGCCGAGTGTGGTGCGTCGCCGCGCGCGCAGTTCCTGTTCGCGGCAGCGACGACTCTGGTCGGAACCGCGTGGACGTGGACGCTGCTGCCGCAGGCGTTCGCGCGCGCCTTGGCCGTCCTGCTCGCGCACACGGTCTATCGCACGCGCGTCGTCGGGCGCGAGCTCGTGCCGTCCGCGGGCGGAGCATTGCTCGCTCCCAACCACGTGTCGTTCGTCGACGGGCTGTTCTTGCTGGCGTCGATCGAACGGCCGGTCCGCTTCATCGTCGATCGCGGCCAGTTCGAGCGGCCGTTGTTCTCGCGCGTGTTGCGCGCGCTCGAAGTCATCCCGATCGATGCGGCGGGTGGGCCGCGTGCGCTGCTCCGCAGCTTGCGTTCGGCCGGCGACGCGCTCGATCGCGGCGAGGTCGTCTGCATCTTCCCGGAAGGTCAGATCACGCGCACGGGCGGCTTGCAGCCGTTTCGGCGCGGACTCGAGAAGATCGTCCACGGCCGCGACGTCCCGATCGTGCCGGTGCACCTCGATCGACTGTGGGGGAGCATCTTCAGCTTCGAGCGCGGCACGTTCGTGACCAAGCTGCCGCGACAGTTGCCGTATCGCGTCACGGTGTCGTTCGGCGCGCCGTTGCCGAGCTCCTCGACCATGCCACGCGTGCGTCGCGCCGTCGAAGAACTGGCGGCGTCCGCGTGGCCGTTGCGGTGCGACACGGCCAGGCCGCTGCATCGACTCGCGCTGGCGCGCGCACGGTTTTCTCCGTTCGGATTCGCGGCGTGCGACGAGACCGGCGCGCGGATCTCGCGACTCGGCCTGCTGACGCGTGCCGTTGCGTTGGCGCGAGCTCGCCCCGACGTGTTCGCCGCGACCGACCGCGTGGGAGTGCTGCTGCCGCCGTGCGTCGCCGCTGCGGTCACGAATCTCGCGATCCTGCTCGCGGGCCGCTGCATCGTGAACCTGAACTTCACGGTCGGTGTCGATGGGCTCGGCTCGGCGGCACGGCAATCGGCGCTGCGCCACGTCGTCACGAGCCGCGCGTTCCTCGAGCGCGCGAAGGTCGCCCTGCCCCCGGGCGTCGAGCCGGTCTTCCTCGAAGGCCTGGCCGCATCGATCGGCGGCGGCGCGCGCGCCGTCGCCGCGTTGGCGACGTTGGCGTTGCCGGCCGCGCTGCTCGAACGCCTGTGCGGACGTCGTGAACGCGTCACGGTCGACGCGATCGCGACCGTGATCTTCAGCAGCGGATCGACCGCCGAGCCGAAGGGCGTGCAGCTCTCGCACTTCAACCTCGACAGCAACCTGCGCGGCCTCTCGCAAGTGTTCCGACCGCGGCAGGACGACGTGGTGCTCGGCTCGCTGCCGCTGTTCCACTCGTTCGGCTTCTTGACGCTGTGGTTCGCGTTGACCGAAGGTCTGCCGATCGCGTTCTGCCCGAATCCGCTCGACGGCGACGCGATCGGCAAAGTCGTCGCCGAGCGTCGCGTGACGCTGTTGCTCGCGACGCCGACGTTCCTGCAGATCTACGCGCGCCGCTGCACTCCCGAGCAGTTCGGCTCGGTCCGCGTCGTCATGACCGGCGCCGAGAAGCTGCCCGAGCGCGTGGCCGACGCGTTCGAGCAACGCTTCGGGATCCGCCCGCTCGAGGGCTATGGCGCGACCGAGTGCGCGCCGGTCATCGCCGCGAGCGTGCCGCCGTATCGTTCGGCGGGGTTCTTCCAGATCGGCGCGAAACGCGGCGCGGTCGGCCGGCCGCTGCCCGGCATCGCCGTGCGCCTCGTCGACCCCGACACCGGCGTCGAGGTCGAGACCGGCAAGCCCGGCCTCCTGCTCGTGCGCGGACCGAACGTGATGCGCGGCTACCTCGGTCGGGACGACCTCACGCAGGGCGCGCTGCGGGACGGCTGGTACGTGACCGGCGATCTCGCGATCGAGGACGAGGACGGCTTCTTGACGATCACCGACCGCTTGTCGCGCTTCTCGAAGATCGGCGGCGAGATGGTGCCGCACGGCAAGGTCGAGGACGCGCTCTACGACGCTCTCGGTCGACGCGACGCGCCACGCTTCGCCGTGACCGGAGTTCCCGACGCGAAGAAGGGCGAACGCCTCGCGGTGCTGACGACGATCACGCCCGCCGAGCAAGCCGAAGTCCTGGCCAAACTCGCGACCTTCGGCCTGCCGAACCTGTTCGTGCCGCGCGCCGATGCGTTCGTCCACGTCGACGCGATCCCGCTGCTCGGCACCGGCAAGGTCGACCTCAAGCGCGTGAAGCAAATCGCGGCCGAGCAACTCGGCCCTTGAAGCGACGCCTGCGAATCCCGAAGCTCCTCGCCCCCGGTCGGAGAGACGCATGCCTTCGTTGAGCACCCTGACGTCGTTCGCGCGGTTCCTGCGCGACACCGGTGCTGGCGCGCAGGGCACGCGCATCTGCTGTGGCGCAACGTCGTGCATCGCACGCGCAACGCTCTGCGCGATTATTCGGACCACGACCACCTGGTCGCCGCGGCGCGTTGGCTCGCGCGTGCGCAGGATGCGACCGACGACGGCGGGATCGTGGGGCGTTATCGACTCGATCGCGGCTGGACGTCGAGCTACCCCGAGACCACGGGCTACTGCGTGCCGACGTTGCTCGCGCTGCGCGAAGAACTCGACGAGCCGCATTGGCACGAGCGCGCGCGCCGCTGCATCGAGTTCCTGCTCGGTCTGCAACTGTCGAGCGGCGCGTTCCCCGGGCTCGAAGTCCACGAGAACCGCACGCAGCCGTCGTTCTTCAACACCGCGCAGATCGTGAACGGCTTGGTCGCGTGGCATCGCGCCACGAACGACTGGCGCGCGGCCGACGCGGCGTTGCGCGCCGGCAAGTGGCTGACCTCGATCCAGGACAAGGACGGGGCGTTTCGCCAAGCGGTCTACATGGGCGTCGCCACGGCGTACTCGGCGCACGCGACCTGCTGGCTCGCCGAACTCGGCCAGCACTTGAAGGAACCTCGCTTCGTCGAGGCCGCGGTGCGCCACCTCGATTGGGTGCTCGCGGCGCGCGATCCGTCCACCGGCTTGATCGATCGCATGGGGTTCTCGGGCGAGGACCATGCCGCTCGTCGCGCCGTTACGCACACGATCGCCTACACGCTGTCGGGGCTCTTGCTCACGGCGCAGATCGCGAACCGCGACGACGCGATCGAGCACGTCGAGCACGCCGCGTACGGCATCGCGCGCCGACTCGAACTCTCGGGGTTCCTGCCGGGCACGCTCGACGCGCGCTGGAAGAAAGCGTCCGAGTGGACGTGCCTCACCGGCAACGCGCAGATGGCGATCCTGTGGATGCGCCTGTGGCAGAGGAATGGCGACCCGCGGCTCGTCAACGCGGCGTTCAAGGCACTCGATCACGTCAAGCGCGCGCAGCCGATGGAAGCGTCCGAACCCGCGTTGTTCGGCTCGATCGCGGGCTCCGACCCGGTGTGGGGCGGTTACATCACGAACGCATTGCCGAATTGGGCCGCGAAGTTCTTCATCGACGCGTTGCTGCTGAAGCGGCACGTCGCGGCCGTACTCGAAGCGCGTGAGCTCGGCACGCGTCCGCTGCCGGTCGAAGTCCCGACGCATCTGCCGCCGATCACGCAGCGCGCTGCGCGCAAGCCGCGCGTGGTGCTGTTGGCCACGCCGAGCACGCGCAAGGCCGCGCGCATCCTGAACGTGTGCGACGCGTTCGGCTTCGAGCCCGCGGCGATCGTGCTCGAGGACCGCGCCGGTCTCGGAGGAACGGCGCGCGTGGCGCAGATCCTCGCGGACGAAGGCGTCGACGGCGTCATCGCGCGGTTGGCACCGTTGCCGGGAGACGCGAGCCTCGGCGGTGATGCGGACGTCGATGCGCCGGCCGAACTCGGCGCGGCCGAGCTCGCGCGCACGCGCGGGATCCGCGTGTTGCGCGCGTCGTCGCTCGTCGATCCGCGCTTGCTCGCCGCGTTGCGCGAGCTCGATCCGGACTTGTTCGTCTGCGCGGGCGCGGGGATCTTGCGGCCCGCGCTGCTCGCGATCCCGCGTCTCGGCACCGTGAACGCGCACATGGGTCTGCTGCCGCACTACCGCGGCATGAACGTCACCGAGTGGGCCGCGTTCAACGGCGACGCCGTCGGCGTCACGGCGCACCTCGTCGACGCGGGCATCGATACCGGGGATCTGCTGGTCGCGCGCGTGGTCGGGCTCGGGGACGCCACGTCGATCGCCGCGCTGCGCGACGCGGTCGACGCCGCGCAGATCGAATTGCTCGCGCACGTGCTGCACTGGATCTGGACCAGTGGCACCTTGCCGCCGCGCGTCGGCCAATCGCGCTACGAGATCCGCCAGTGGTTCGGCATGCATCCCGAACTGAAGGCGATGCTCGCGCGCGACCTCGCACGTCGTCGCGACCTCGAACGCTGATCCGCGTCATTCCTGCGCGAGGGTGCGAACGCGCTCGTCGCAATCCGTGCGCGCCGCGGGGATCGCGGCGCGGATCGATTCCGACGGCGTCGCGGCGAGCCACTCCACGAGCTTCGTCGAGAACCTCTCGTCGGGACCATGCCAGTAGACGCACCACAGCGCGTCGTGCGAGAGGTGGCCCGACTCCTCGAACTCGTCGCACCACGCGGACAGGGGGCGCGAGGCGAACTCGATCGAGGGGATGCGCGGCGCCGGGGCGACCTGTGCCAGGAGCAAAGCGAGGACGTGGATCAGCATGGGGACTCCATCGTCCGTATTGGATCGATCCCCGCAGGCCGGACCGTCACGGCTTCGTCAAAGTCGTCTTCGGGACGCGGACGTCCTCGGCAGACGGGACGAGGAGCGGTCGTCTACGATGCCGCGCCATGCTCACGAGCCGTCGCCATCGTTGGATCGCCGCGCTGATCCTGTTGCTCTCGGGCGTGTTCAATTTCACGGCGATCGACTACGGCCAACCGGCGCACTACGACCAAGCCGTCGACGGCTTGCATCCGGTGTTCGCGCTCGATGCCGTGCGGCACGCGTTCGGCGAGCGCAGTCAGGTCGGGCTCAAGTACCCGCGGCTCCACTACCTCGTCACGGGGCTCGCGGAGCGCGCGTGGTTGTTCGTGCGCTACGACGCCGACGAGAGCGCGGCGCGCGTCGATCGCATGCTGATTCTGTTCGATCGCGCCGGCACGATGCCTCCGGACGTCCTGCGCAGGCAGTTCGCGGAGCAGGCCGATGCGATCGGCGAGTTGAACGTCGTCGGCCGCTGTGTGGCGGCGGCGTACGGCATCCTGCTGGTCTGGACGATGATGCGGTTCACGCGGCGGTTCGCGTCCGACCTCGCCGCGTTGTTCGCAGGCGCGTTGACGGCGACGTCGTACCCCGTCGTCTACTACGCGCACACGCTGAACGTCGACGTCCCGTACATGACGCTGGGCTTGCTCGCGCTCGACCAAGCCGTGGCCGCGATCCAGACCGGACGCACCCGGCCATTGGTCTGGATGGGCGTGTTCGCTGCGCTCGCCGGAGCGACGAAGGACCAGGTCTACGGCTGGTTCGTCCTGACGATCCCGGTGATCCTCTGGCTGCTCGCGCGTCCCGGCGCGCTCGGTCACGACGGACCCAAGCGAGCCTTCCCGTGGCGCGGCATCGCGGTCGCGCTGCCGATCGCCGCGGTCACGTATCTGCTCGCGTTCGGCGTGCCGTGGGACATGCGCGCGTTCCACGAGCACTTCGACCACATCTTCGGCGACGGCGTCGACCCGTTCCGCGAGTTCCACGGCGCGATCGGGCACGTCCAGTTGCAACTGCAGGCCGGGCAGCACCTGCGCGATGCGATGGGCCTCGTGTTGCCGTGGGCGTCCGTGTTCGGCTTCGTCGTCCTGTTCCGCAAGCTCGGTCGCGGCGCGCTGCTCGTGCTGGTGCCCGCGATCTCGTACGACGCGACGTTCATCGCGCCGATCGGCTACTGCTACCTGCGCTTCACGATCCCGATCCTGCTGATGCTGCTCGTCGCCGCCGGCGTCGGCTTCGCCACGATCATCGAGCACGCGCGTTTGCGTTGGTTCGCCGCCGCGATCCTCGCGTTCGTGCTCCAAGACGCGGGGAGGAAGACCTACGGCATGCTCGAGCTGATGCAGGACGAGCCGTGGACTCCCGCCACGCGCTGGATCGAAGCGAACATCGAGCCGACCGCGTTCGCCGTGACCTCGTTCGATCTGCCGCTGCACAACATCGATCCACCGCGCTGCGCTCGCGTCGTGCAGCGCCGCTACGGCGATCCGTTGCCCGTGGACCTCGGCGTGCCGGATTGGATCGTGATGTCGGTGTTCGAGACGCCACGCACCGTGCTCGAAGTCACGCCGCCGCGCGAAGAGCCGCACGCGGAAGTGAACGCGTTCGGCACGCACTACGCACTCGCCGCCAAGTTCGGCCCGACGCGCGAGCATCCGATCCGCCGCGGGGCCGCGTTCCAGCCGCACATCGCGATCTATCGCCGCGTGAAGTCGTAGGTCGCCGATGCCCGACGTGACGCTCGGCGACGGTTGCCCCAGTCAGCGCTACGACGACGCGCAAGTCGAACGCATCGTGCGCGAGGCGCTGCCGCAGTTCGCGACGCTCGAAGTCGGCAAGGTCTACTGCCCGTTCTGTCGGTTCCGCGAGGCGCGCTGGCGCAGACACTTCGACGCCGGCGATCCGAACCTCGTGCACGTGTTCGTCTACTGCACGCAATGCCATCGCACGGGCATCAAGGACGTCGACCTCGAAATGGCACGCGCGCAGCGAGGACCGTGGTCCCGGCTGCGCGCGTGGTTCACGCGGAAACGTCGCTGACGGCGATCAGTTCTTCTTGCCGCCGAGCAATCCGCCGAGGCCTTCCTCGGCCTTCTTCTTCAGGTCCTCGGCCTGCTTCTTCGCTTCGTCGACCGCGTCCTGGCCTTGTTTCTTGATGTCGTCGACCTGCTTCTGAGTGTCGCCGAGCACCTTGTTCTTCAGCTCGTCCGCCTGCTTTTGCAAGTCCGCGACGAACTTGGTCGCGTCGCCCTTCAGGATGTTCTGCAGGTCGGCGGGGAGCTTCAGCTCGGGGTTCTCGGCCGCGGCGTTCAGGATCGCCGTGAAGATCTGCTGCAGCATCGCGCCGAAGTCGGCCGGCTTCGATTCGCTGCCGACGTCGTTCAGTTCGATGTCCTTCAGCACGACCGACTGCGACGTCGACATGAGGACCGACTGCGCGACCGTGAGCTTCGCCTTCGTGATGCGGATCTTCTTGATCAGCATCTTCTTGCCGGGCTTGCCGTCGTCGGCCGCGGGCTCATCGGGCTTCGCTTCGCCGCCGCCGGTCTTCGATTTCACGATCTCGAGCAGCTTGCCGAAGTTCGTGCCGCCGGTCGTGATCTCGAGGCCGATCTCCGGCTCGAGGATGTCGATCGTGTCGATCTTGATCGTGTCCCCGGACAGCGAGCCGGTGTCGACCGCGACGCCGATCGAGCCGACCGCGAACGTCGGGTTCTGCTGGAAGCCCGGCGGGTTGGCGATCGAGAGACCGTTCAACGACAGCGAGCCCGCCAGCGGATTCACGTGCGCCGAGTCGAGCTTCGTCTCGGTGTCGAGCGCCCACTTGCCGCCCTTCTCGACGCCGGTCTTGATCAGGCCACCGATGCCGAAATAGATCGCGGCGAACGCGCCGCCCGCGAGCAACAACAGGAGGATCAGCAGCTTCTTCATGAGTCGTTCCTTTGGTCCTTCGAGAGATTCGGAGTCGTCTTTGCGTTGGGATCGAGGTGGGTGGTACGCGTGAACGCGTGCGGAAGCAGCGCCCCAAGTGTCGTCACTTCGCGTTTCCCGTGCGTGTTGGTCATCACGACGACCAGATCGGGGCCGGCGAACTCGGACAGCACCTGCCGGCACGCGCCGCACGGCGTGACCACGCGGTCGCAGTCGGCGGAGACCGCCACCGCGACGATCTGGGAGTCGCCTTCGAACACGGCTCGCGCGATCGCGTTTCGTTCGGCGCACACCGTCAGTCCGTAGCTCGCGCTCTCGACGTTCGCGGCGGCGTGGATCCGTCCCGATGCGCACAACAACGCCGCCCCGACGCGGAAGCCCGAGTACGGGGCATAGGCGCGGTCGCGCGCGGCGAGGGCGGCGAGGACGAGGGCGTCGAGGTCCATCGGAGACACGAGAACTCGGTCGGGATGCGAAAACGCGGGAGGCTAGCATAGACTCCCGCCCTTTCTCGCGGCCCGAGACCGCCCGTGACGCAGTCCCTCGATCTCACCCCGGACGAGTTCCGTCGGCTGTCCGCGGTCCTCGGCGACATGCTCGCGAACTATCTCGCGGAGCTGCCCGAGCGCCGGGTCTACCCCGGTCGCCATCCCGAAGAACTGCGCAAAGCCTTCGACGAACCGTTGCCCGAGCGCGGCTTCGGGCTGGCGCGGCTGCTCGACACGCTTCGCGACCGCGTGCTCCCGGATTCGATGGGGATCGGGTCGCCGCGCTATTTCGGGCAGTTCAATCCGTCGCCGATCCCACTTGCCGCGCAACTCGAAGTCGTGGCGTCGGTGCTGAACCAGAACACGGGCTCGTTCTTGCAGAGCCCCGTGATGACCGCGATCGAAGACCGCACGGTGCTGTGGTTCTGCGAGCTCGCCGGGCTAGGTCCGCAGGCGTACGGCCAGTTCACGAGCGGCGGTACCGCGGCCACGCTGTCGGCATTGAAGATCGCGCGCGATCGCCTCGGCGACTCGGTGCGCCAACGCGGTGTCGCGTCGATCCTCGGCCGCGCGCGCGTCTACGCGTCCGATCAATGCCATTTCTCGGTCGCGCGCAGCCTCGACGTGCTCGGCCTCGGGCGCGAGGCGCTGGTCGAGATCGACAGCGACGCGAACTACCGCATGCGCGCCGACGTGCTCGCCGAGCGCATCGCACGGGACCGTGCTGGCGGCCTGATGCCTATGGCCATCGTCGCCACGGCTGGAACGACGCCGACCGGAAGCTGTGATCCTCTGCCCGCCATCGCGGACATCGCGGCCGCGCAGCGCGTCCACCTGCACGTCGACGCGGCCTACGGCGGCGCAGCGTTGCTGTCGCGCGCACTCGCGCCGCGGCTGCGCGGGATCGAGCGCGCCGACTCGATCACGATCGATCCGCACAAGTGGATGCTGATGCCGAACGAGATCGGCTCGCTGCTGGTGAAGAACGGCGAGTGGCTGAAGGAAGCGTTCGGCGAGACGCCGAGCTACCTCGCGGACTCGGCCGATCGCCATCAGATGCTGCCGGACTACTACCGCCTGAGTCTGCAAGGATCGCGCCGCGCGCGCGCCTTCCGCGTCTGGGGCGTGTTGCAGGTGCTCGGGCGCGAAGCGCTCGCGGCCGCGCTGGAGCAGCACGTGGCGTTGATCTCGGTGCTGCGGGATCGCCTCGCGGCGATGCCGGACTTCGAGATCTGCCACGAACCCGACTTCGCGCTGCAGTGCTTCCGCTTCGCGCCGCCGGGCACGACGCTCGAAGAGCAGGACGACCTCAATCGCGCGATTCAGCGCCACGTCGAAGCCTCGGGCGAAGCGTGGTTCGCGACGACGGTGCTGCGCGGGCGCAAAGTGCTGCGCATCAACATCGAGAGTTTCCGTACGACCGAGCAGGACGTGCATCGGACCGTCGACGCGATCGCCGAAGCGGCGCGGGCCGTGTCGCCACGCTGAGCGTTTCGGACGAAGCGCGCGTGAGCGCGCGACTCACGTCTTCGACGGGTCCTCGACGACTCCCGCGAACAGGATCGCGCCGGTCGCGCGATGACGGATCGCGAACACGAACGGCCGATCCGCGCGAAACACGGGGATGCGTGCCGGAGCGGACTTCAACGCCCAGGTCACTCCTGTGGCCGCTGCGGCCTCGGTGCCCTGTTCGTCGACGTCGATGAACGCTTGGTGGTGGATGCCCGCGATGAACAGCTCGCGCCGCTCCTCCATCGCGCTGAAGTCGGCGCGACCCTGGTCGAACGCGTCGGTCACTCCGAGATCACGGAACGTGTCGACGAGCGCGTACTTGCCGCGGAACGTGAAGCGCGGCAACACGACGTCGACTTCCTGCGTGTTCAAGCTCGCGGCCTTGCGCGTGAACGCGTCGGCCGGCCACTCGGCGAGGCCTGCGATGTCCTTCGGGACGATGACCAACATCGCGAGCTCGCCGCCCTGGTAGGGCAACTCGACCACGACCTCGTCGTCTTTTTCCGCGAAGCCGACCGAGGCGTTCATCTTCATCATCGGCACGTCGACGCGCGTCCCGTCGCGCTTCGTGAACGCGCCCGGGAGCGTCAGTTCGGCGTCGAACGGGAACTCCCACAGGCCCTTGAACCACGTGGCGTTCGTGACCACGAGCCGCGTGGTCCCGTCGACGGATCCCGGCGGCAAGAGGTCGACGATCTTGTCGTCGGTCGCGTCGGCGACGAACTCGTTGATCTCCTCGCGCGCGTCCTCGGGAGCGTTGCGGAAGTCGAGCGTCTCGAACGCGTGCTCGAACACGGCGTCGACCCGTTGGCGCCACGCTTCCGTGAGTCGTTGACCCTCGTCGATCCACAGTCGGTGGACCACGGCGAGTTGCACGCCATCGGAAGCGGAGGCCTGCGCCAGCGTGTGTTGCAGCGCGGCCATCGCCTCGAGCGGGGCGTCGTGGCTCGGATCGAATCCGATCGCGCCGAGCAGTTGCGCCCGGGTCTCCGCGTTCGCGCCGCTCGCCGCGAGCGTCATCGCGGACAGGAGCGAGTCGGGCCCGATCAGCGTGTTCGTGCCAGGTGCCTGCGCCCCGAGGCGCACGAGCAACCGCAGCGCGAGCGTCTGCTCCGCCCCGGCCACCGACGCGACCCGCTGCGGCTCCACCTTCGGCGGATCGCTGGTCCGCAACGAGTTGCATCCGCACCACGCAACCGCCGCGATTCCGACACCCACCGCCCCGACCAGAGCAACACGCATCGTCAGCCCTCCGATGGACATCGCACCCTCCTGACCCTGCAAGGCCCGCGCCGTACGCAACGGAACGCGGAACGCGACCGATCACCGACGCAACGCTCCGGGATCGCGACGGACCCGGTGAAGCCTCACCAGTTCCCGCGAAATCCGATCCGCTCGATCGAAGTTGCCGTTCCTGGACTCGTCGGGCCGCGCCGGACGGTGTCAGCCCTTGCCGATCGACTTCTTGATCAGCGCTCGCTCGCGATCCCGCAGCGTCGATGCGACGTCCGTCGGTAGTCCGCGGGACTTCAGCGCCACGCGCACGAGACGCAGGGCTTCGTCGACCGATCCGGCGGCCTCGGCCGCGTCGGCGGCCAGCACGGAGCCTTCGTGTGCGCGGCCGAGTGGCGCGAGCTCCGCCGCGCGCGTTCCGCTCGCGATCACGGTCGCCAGCAGCGTTCGATCCTGCGGGTCGAGCACGAACTGCCCGTGCTGGGCGCGGGCGAGTCCGAACGCCGCGTCGTAGTCGTCGGCCTGCTCGCGCAGCAGCTCGGAGAAGCAGTGCTCCGCCACGTCGAAATCGCCCTGCTCCAGCGTGGCCTTGCCGAGGACGCGCAGGGCGCTGCGGCACGATTCGTCGTTCTCGAGCGCTTTCGTCGCCAACCAACGGGCGTCCTCGGCATTGCCTTTGCCGAGCGCTGTCCAAGCATCGCGAACGAGCCCACTGAATCCGCTGAGGTCGTCGCGCCCGATGAACGCCCGCCACGCCGGTTCCACCTCGACGAGCAGTTTCTTCGCGGCGGTTTGGTCCCAGCGACCGGTCGTCGAACGCTGGACCTCGAACTCGAGCAGGCGCTTCGCGACGTCCTCTCCGGACTCGAACATCCAGTACACGAGCGACCAGGACTGCGCGTAGAGCACGGAGCGCGGCCACGGCGACTGTTTCGCGCCGGCCAGGCCGTAGAACTCGATGTCTTGCAGATCGAGCAGTTCGAACAGCGGACAGATGCGATCGCGCTCCAGCGCCTCACGGATCGACTTCAGCATTTCGGCGTCGACGCGATCGATGGCGTCGCCGAACGGATCGGTGTGGAGGCCTTGGAAGTACCCGGCAAAACCCTCCTCGAACCAGTTGGACGGATTCTTCGCGAACTGCAGCAGCACGAAACGCGCGACCTGGCGCCGCAACTGCGAGCGCGCCGCGTCCGAGCCGGCCTGCCACGCCGCGACGACCTCGCGGTCGACGTCGTCGTAGAACGACAGCGGGCTGACTTTCGTGTTCTGGTCGCGCGTACGCCGGCGCCAATCGTCGTAGTCGGACTCGTGCGCGAACACGCGCAGGCGCAGGCTCTGATCGCTCTTGCGCTCGAGTCCGATCGTCTCGGCCCGCGTCGTGGCCATGCGCGTCGCGGCCGCGGCGACGTCGACGATCTGTTCGCGCTGAGCCGGGGAGGCATCGCTGACCACCGTCACGCCGCCGTGCGTCGACGTCACGAGTCGATCGGCGGTCGACAGCACGGCGAGGGAGAGCAGCGCGGCGGAGAGCATGGCGGCATGGTAGCCGCTGGACCCGAGTGTTCGCAGTCGGCAGGGCGTCGATGGACGGCTGCGGCGGTGGTCCTCGAGCGGGCCGTCAACGTGCGGAGAGGCGACGCAGACCCTCGTCGACCATGGCGCCGACCAGGATCACGGCGCCGACGACGGCGAACTCGAGCTGCGTCGGGATGCCGAGGATGTTGATCGCGTTGTAGAGCACGCGCAGGATCGCGGCCCCGAGCACGACGCCGACGACCGTCAGTTCGCCTCCGCGCAACGAACAGCCGCCGAGGACCGCCGCGGCGATCGCGTACAGCTCGTACCACTGCGCGTGCGTCGACGGCTGCACGGAGTTCACGTCGAGCGCGAGCAGCACGCCGACGAAACCGGCGAGTCCGGCGCTGATCGCGTAGGCGATCACGGTCCAGGTCGAGGTCGCGACGCCGCTCATGCGCGCGGCCGCTTCGTTCTTGCCCAGTGCGAACAACGACCGGCCGCCGACGGTCCGATGCAAGAACACGGCGAGCAGCAGCGCGAACGCCACGAGCCACAGGAACGCGATCGGGACCGCGACCGGCGCACCGAGCCCCGGGACGTCGACCGAGAACGGCGTCGCCGTCGCGATCGAGCGCAGCGGCGCGTCCTCCTCGCGGAACCCGATGGTCGCGTCGCCGGTCACGTACCGCGCCAGACCACGACAGACGAGCAGCCCGCACAACGTCACGAGGAACGGCTGCAAGCGCAGTCGCGTGATCAGCACGCCATGCAGCAACCCGATCGCGACCGAACCGACGAGCACGGTCGGCAGCGCCAACGCGACCGGCCAACCCAGTCGGACGACCAACCACGGCAGCATCACGCCAGCGAGCCCGGCGACCGATCCGACCGACAGGTCGATGCCACCGGTCAGGATCACGACGGCGGTGCCGAGTGCGAGCAACCCATGCAGTCCGGTCCACGACAGCGTGTTGCCGACGTTGTAGGCCGACCAGAACCTCGGCTCCTGCCAGGCGGTCAACGCGCAGACGGCGACCAACAGCGCGAGGATGCCGAGGTTCTTGATCACGCGTGCGCTCCCGGCGCGATGGCAGCGCCCGTCGCGAGTTCGAGGATGCCGCGCTCGGAGAACTGCGAGCGCGCGAGTTCGCCACGGATCGCGCCGCGCTGCAGCACGACGATGCGATCGCACAGGCGCATGAGTTCGTCGAGTTCGCCGCTCGCCACGAGCACGGCCGCGCCTCGGCGTGCGGCGTCCTCGATGCAGCGGTGGATCTCTTCCTTCGCGCCGACGTCGACACCACGCGTCGGTTCGTCGAGCAGCAGCACACGCGGCGTGCGGGCCAGCCACTTCGCGAACGCGACTTTCTGCTGGTTGCCGCCCGACAACTTGCGCACGAGGCTGCGGTCCGAGCGCGTCTTGATGCCGAGGCGCTCGATCCAAGTGCGCGCGCGCGCGCGCTCGGCGCCTGAATCGACGAATCCGCGCCGCGCTCCCTCGCGCAACGACGCCATGCCGATGTTCGCGCGGACCGACGCGTCCTGCACGACGCCGTCGGTGGGGCGGTCCTCGGGAACGAGGGCGATCCCTGCTCGCATCGCGTCCCGCGGCGACGCGACCTCGACGCGCGTGCCGTCCACGCGCAACCGGCCACCGAGTGCGCGGTCGGCCCCGAACAGGGCGCGCAAGACTTCGCTGCGCCCCGCGCCGATCAATCCCGCGAGGCCGACGATCTCGCCGGCGCGGATGTCGAGCGTCACGATCTCGCGGGCATGGCGACGCGTGCGCAGTTCCTCGACCGCGAGGCGCGGCGGGCCGAACTCGCGTGGCGTCGGTGTCGCGCGCGTGACGGCGCGACCCGCCATCAGCACGATCACGGCTTCCGTCGCGAGCGGTCGTCGGACGAGTTCACCGCTGTTCTTGCCGTCGGTGAGACCGACCACGCGGTCGGCGTACGCGACGATTTCCGTGGCGCGATGCGAGACGTAGAGCAAGGCGACGCCGCGTTCGCGTTCGCGCGCGAGCGCCGCGAACAGCCGTTCGGATTCGTGCGGAGTCAGACTGCTGGTGGGCTCGTCGAGGATCAGCACGCGGGCTTGCTCGTCGAGCGCTCGTGCGATCTCGAGCAACTGCTGATTGCCGGTCGACAACTTCCCGACCGAGAGAGTCGGCGGCACGTCGAGTTCGACGCGCGCGAGCGCGGACGCCGCGCGTTCGCGGCGTCCGCGGTGATCGACGAATCCGAAGCGGCGCGTGCGTTCGCGACCCAGGAACAAATGGTCCTCGATCGTGAGGTTCGCGCACAGCGACCGCTCTTGCGGGATCAGCGCGATCCCGAGCGCCTTGGCCTCACGCGCCGAACGCGCGGCGATCGGCGCGCCGTCCAACACGATGCGTCCGGCGTCGCGCGTCTCGAGCCCGGCGAGGATGCGCATCAGCGTCGACTTGCCCGCGCCGTTGCTGCCGGCCACGGCGAGCCACTCGCCGCGATCGACGTGCAGCGACACGCCGTCGAGCGCGACGACGCCCGCGTAGCGCTTCGACAGCCCGTCGACCGCGAGGAACGGCACGAGTCAGCGTCCGAGCTTGGCGCGCAGATCGGCGCGGAAGGCCGCGACGTCGGCGCGACGAATCGTGCGCACCGGGACGTCGATGATTCCCGAGGGCGGGGCGCCCGTCGGCTCACCGCGCGCGAGTTTGGCCATCAGCACGACGGCGTCGTGGCCGAAGCGCCAAGGATCCTGGACGATCGTGCCGGCGATCACGCCGCGTTCGATCCCGGCGAGCACGGCGTCTTCTTCGTCGAACGTGACGATCGCGACCCTGCCGGCGCGCCCGGCTTCCTCGACCGCGGTCAGGATCGCGGGGCCGTCGTAGCTCCACAGCCCGACCAAGCCGGCGATGTCGGGATGCGCCGCGAGCGTGTCTTGCACGTTGGCCTTCGCCTTCGCGGGATCGCCGAGGTCGGTGCGGATGTCGACGATCTCGACGCCCGAGCCCGCGATCGCTTCGCGGATGCCCTGCGTACGTTCCTTGGCGTTCTGCGCATCCATGCGACCGACGAACAACATGATGCGGCCGCCGCTCGGCAGGATCTCCTTCAACAGGTTGCCCGCCGCGCGCCCCGCGCCGACGTTGTCGGTGCCGACGTACGCGAGTCGCTTCGATCGTGGCGCGTCGGAGTCGACGCAGACGAGTTGCAGCGCCTTCGCCGCTTCGTCGAGCATGGGCACCTGGTTGTCCGAATCGAGCGGCGAGATCGCCAGCGCCCGCGCGCCGCGGGCGATCACGGTTTCGATCAGGCGTTGTTGAGCTTCGGCGTTCGCTTCGGCCGGCACGTGGAAGTCGCAGGTCACGCCCGTGGAGCGCTCGGCTTCCTGGACTCCGGATCGCGCGATCGCCCAGAAGTCGGCCGACCCGTTCGTGATGAACGCGACGCGCGTCGCGTCCGCCGAGCGTTCGCCGCAGCCGAGAACGGCGAGTGCCAGGATCAGAGCAGCCGGAGAGATCCGAGGGGCCGGGATCATGAAAGGCTCCGAACACGGTGGCCGCGAAGGGTACCAGCGGCGTGAGCCGCTCTATGCTCGCGGCCCGACCTCGAACCATGGACGACGACGATGCTGACGCGTGACGAAGCCTGGGCGCACCTGTGTTCGTGGACCGAGACCGACGCGCTGCGCAACCACGCGCGCGCCGTCGAAATCGTGATGCGTGCCGCCGCGCATCGCTATGGCAACGGCGCATCCGACGAAGAGGCGTTCGGCTTGGCGGGAATGCTGCACGACGCCGACTACGAAAAGTGGCCCGAAGAGCATCCGAAGAAGATCGTCGCCTGGCTGGTCGATCGCGACCTTCCGGCGGTCGCGCACGCGGTGTCGGCGCACTACACGAAGTGGGGCGTCCCGTACGACACGATGCTCGACAAGGCCCTGCTCGCGTGCGACGAGCTCACTGGATTCGTCGGCGCATGTGCTCGCGTTCGGCCAGACGGTCTGACTTCGCTCGAGAGCAAGAGCGTGATCAAGAAGCTGAAGGACAAGGGTTTCGCCGCGAAGGTCGAGCGCTCGGAGGTGAACGCCGGGGCGGAACTCCTCGGCGTTGCGCTCGACGCGCACATCACGTTCGTGATCGAAGCGCTGCGACCCCACGCGGCCGAGATCGGGCTGGCTCCGCGCTGATCGTCGCGATCACCGGTTGGATCCATGTGACCGCGCGCCGCCGGACCGGACGTCCGACGGCGCGCGTTGGTTGGGCCGGCCTTGGTCGGTCCGTCAGAACTCTTCGAAGTCGTCGTCGCTGCGCGAGCGCGACGCGGCGACCTGCGCCTTCGGCGTGGGGGCCACACCGTGCGACATGGCCTTGACCATGCGCTTGCCGGCGCCGTGCGTCGATGCCGGGGCGGAGTGCGTCGCGGTGGTTCGCGAGACCTCGTTCTCGATCGTGAAGCTCTCGACGATCTGCTTCAACGCGTTGGCTTGATCGAGCATCGAGCGCGCCGTCGACGCGAGCTCCTCGGTCTGCGCCGCGTTGCCCTGGACGACCTCGTCCATCTTGGTGGTCGCGCGGTTGACCTCCTCGATGCCGACCGCCTGCTCCTTGGATGCGGCGGCGATCTCGGCGACGAGGTCGGAGACCTTCTTCACCGACGTCACGACCTCGGACAGCGTGGCGCCCGACCGATTGACCAGATCGACGCCGTTCTTGATCTTGCCGACCGAGTCCTCGATGAGGCCCTTGATCTCCTTCGCGGCACCGGCGCTGCGCTGCGCCAACGCACGGACTTCGGCGGCGACCACGGCGAATCCGCGACCTTGTTCGCCGGCGCGCGCGGCTTCGACGGCCGCGTTCAACGCCAGCAAGTTGGTCTGGAACGCGAGGTCGTCGATCGTCGTGATGATGTCCGCGATCTTCTGCGAGGACGCATTGATCTCGGCCATGGCGCGCGTGGCTTCGCCGACGACGTTGCCGCCCTTCTCGGCGGAGTCGGCCGTCGCGATCGCCGTGCTGCTCGCCTGATCGGCGTTGTCGGAGTTCTGGCGCGCGGTCGACGTGATCTGCTCCAGCGATGCCGCGGTCTGTTCGAGAGCGGATGCCTGCGATTGCGCTCCTTCGGAGAGTTGCGTGCTCGCGTTCGCCAACTGGTGCGACGCCGACGAGGTCTCGTCGGCCGCGCTGCGGGCCTGTGCGATCGCGGCGTGCATCTTCTCGGCGGCCATGTCGACGGCCTTGCCGAGGCGACCGATTTCGTCGACGCGCTCCGAGTTCATGCGCACGGTGAGATCACCGCTCGCGACCTGCTCCAGCACGCCGACCGCGGTGTTGATCGGGCGCGTGATCGACGTCGTCAGGATCAGCGTGACGATGGTCAGCAGGAGCGCCGCACAGCAGAAGATCACGATGACTTCCTGCTCGAGGAGCAGGACTCCGGCGAGCGCTTCGGCCCGATCGATGCTGACGACCGGGGACCAGTCGAGTCCCACGAAGCCGAGTGCGCCGACCGAATGCGCGTAGCCGTTCACGACGTCCTTGCCGGTGTGTGGGTTCACCTCGAACGTGAATCCCGACTTCTGCGAACGTGCGAGGACCGCGGCCTCGACGCCGTCGTCTTCGAGACTCTCGGTGAGGATCGACTCGAGCGAGTCGCCGGCGTCGTGGATCAGCAGACCGTCCTTGTTGATCACGTACACGTCCGCGGACGCGTACCCGTCCTCGCGCATCAGGGACTGCGTCGCGCTCGCGATCTCGCCGACGAGGCGGTCGCGCGACGCGCGGTTCGCCCAGACGCGCGAGACCTGGCCGTTGGAATCCGTGATCGGAGCAGCCAACGTGATCGTGTGCGTGGTCTTGCCGCTGAGGTTCGTGACGATCGGGTCGACTTCGACGTCGCCGATCCAGGTCGTCCCCTTCGGGGTCCGGCCGCTGACGATGTCGTCGAACCAACGCTCGCCCTTGACGCTCGTGCCGATCAGGTGGCTGGTATCGATCGAGCGGCCGTCGTAGGCGACGTCGTTGGTCGCGACCACCGTGCCGTCGATGTCGGCGATGATCATGAGGTCGTAGAGGCCGTAGGCCTTGGTGTACGTGTTCGCCGCCTGGCGCACGTCCTCGGCGCCGCCGTGCGCGAGCGGGTTGAACGCGAACGCCTGGACGTCCCCGTAGCGCTCGAACATCGTGCGGTCGAGCTTGTCCGCGAGGTTCGCGGCTTCGGTCTGCATTGCATGACCCTGGGCGACGAGCAACTGCTCCGACGCTTCGCGGAATGCCATGTAACCCTGGAACCCGAGGCCGACGAGGGCGAGCGGGACGAAGCTCAGGATCATGCGAGTGCGGAGGCTCTTGGGACTGAACATGGACACCCTTGCTCGGTGGCGATCCGTGACGGAGGCGGTTCACGACACCGAGCTACAGGAGCCCGGCCGCGAGTGTGCTCGTGGGGGAGGCACGTCGATGATCATCGGCGTCAGAATTCCTCGAAGTCGTCGCCGTGTCTCCTCGGCGCTCGCGCACACGCTGCCAGGGATGTCTTCGTCTCGGCGCGGGTCTCTGCTTTCATGGCAGTCAGCATGTGCTTCGTGCCAGGGTGTGCTCGCGTTCGCATCGATTCGACCGCGAGCGGCATCGTCGTGGACGCATCGACGCGGAACCGTGCCACGATCTCATTCAGCGCGTTCGCTTGGTCGAGCATGGAACGGGCGGTCGACGCGAGCTCCTCGGTCTGCGCTGCGTTGCCCTGGACGACCTCGTCCATCTTGGTGGTCGCGCGATTGACCTCCTCAATCCCCACGGCCTGCTCCTTCGAGGCAGCCGCGATCTCGTTGACCAGGTCGGAGACTTTCTTTACGGACCGCACTAGGTCCGCGAGCGTCGTCCCAGACTGGTTGACGAGATCCGAACCGAACTGGATCTTTTGGACTGAATCCTCGATGAGGCCCTTGATCTCTTTCGCCGCGGTTGCGCTGCGCTGGGCGAGGCCACGGACTTCGGCCGCCACGACGGCGAAGCCGCGACCTTGCTCGCCGGCTCGCGCGGCCTCGACGGCCGCGTTCAGCGCCAGCAGGTTGGTCTGGAATGCGAGATCGTCGATCGTCGTGATGATGTCGGCGATCTTGTGTGAGGCACTGTTGATCTCAGCCATGGCGGCGGTTGCGCGTTGGACGACGTCGCCGCCCTTCTCCGCCGATTCGGCGGCCGCGGCAGCCGTGCTGCTCGCTTGATCCGCGTTCTCGGCGTTCTGACGAGCCGTTGATGTGATCTGCTCGAGCGACGCCGCGGTCTCCTCGAGTGCAGAGGCCTGGGATTGTGCACCCTCGGACAGTTGCGTCGCGGCATTCGCGAGTTCGTGTGACGACGAAGTTGCCTCGGCGGCCGTCCGGCTCGCGTTCGAGATCGCTTCGCGCATGCGGGTGATCGCGGTATTCAAGGAGACCGCGAGTTGGCCCATCTCCCCGCCGCTCGACTCGTCGATGCGCTGCGTGAGATCGCCGTCGGCGACGCTACCGAGGGCCGATACGCTCGTGTTCAGCGGCCTGGACAGCAAGCGACGGAACAGCATCCAGAGTGCTCCGATCGCCACGATCGCCAGAACGGATCCGCCGATGACGAGGCGCTGCGTCGCCGCAGCGACCCGCGCTTGCGTCGGCTTGAGATCGCAGATCATCTCGAACGCGCCGTAGACGTCACCGGCCTTGTAGCCCTCCATCGGCAGGCCGAGGATGTCGGTGTCCGTGCCGTTCGGGTTGTCGCGCGCCGCGCCGTGACACTGCAGGCAACTCTCACGCAGCCGTACGGCGTGGGCGTAGCGGAATTCGTCGGAGTCCTCGTCGATCATCCACGCTTCGCCGTCCTTCGACGCCGTTGCTTCGTCGATGAGTCGGCGCTCGACGTCGTCCGCCTCGTTCTCGGCCTTCCGCGCGTCGACACGCGGCGTGCGGAACCGGTAGCCGAGCGCGGCTGCATTCTCATTAGCGGCGCTCCACGCGGCGACCACCGGCAAGGTGTCGTAGAAGACGGTGTCGCGCGCTCGCTCGATGCGCGCCTCAAGCGTCGGAGCACCTTCGAGATGCGCCTCGAGATCGGCGACAAGTTTCGCCCTGTCGAACGCGCCGTCCTTGTGCAGTTCGTCGAGCTGATCGAGGACGGCGAGCGCTTCGGCGATCGTTGAACGCGCGGTGAGCAGGCTGTTCGCGGTGGCTTCCTCGGTCAGGGACTTCGACGACTGCCACGCCGAAACACCGACGATCACGATGACCAAGGGAACGAGCACGCAGAACACACGCGTGGAGATGGACATTCGCGCGAGGAACGACTGGTTCGGGGTCGAAGTCACGGCGGATCGCACTCCGGTTTGGGTCTGTCGACGACTCGAGAACGAGAACGACTGCGGCCGTCCATCGGCCGGACACCGCCAGGAACTGGAGTCAATAGGGATGTTCCACGCGCCTCGATGCGGGTGTTTCACGGGGCTGCTACGCTCCCGGCCTATTGCGCTCGCAATCCTGCGATGACCACGGAGCCTCGACCCGCCATGTCGATCCACCTGACGCCCGCCTTCGCAGCCCTGCGGCAGCACGCCATCGAAGTCGGCTCGATGCACTTGCGTGATCTCATGCAAGACCCCGATCGCTGCGGCGCCCTCACGGCGCAGCACGACGGCGTGTTCCTCGACGCTTCACGACAACTCGTGACCGCGAAGACCATGGATCTGCTGATGGCGCTCGCGGAGCAAGCCGGCGTCGCCACCAAGGTCGCGGCGATGATGCGCGGGGAACGCATCAACGGCACCGAGAAGCGGGCGGTGTTGCATACCGCGCTGCGCGCGCCGAAGGCGCGCAAGCTCGTCGTCGACGGTGTCGACGTCATCGCCGAGATCCATGCGGTGAACGCGCGCATCAAGAAGTTCGCCGAAGCGGTGCGCACCGGACGCTGGAAGGGCGCGACGGGCAAGAAGCTCGTCGACGTGGTCGCGATCGGGATCGGCGGGAGCTACCTCGGTCCGGAGTTCGTGGCCGAAGCCCTGCGCACCGACAAGGCGTGCGCGAAGGCCGCAGCAGGCCGACGCCTGCGCTTCCTCGCCAACGTCGATCCGATCGACGTCGCGCGCGCGCTCGAAGGGCTCGATCCCGCGGCGACGCTCGTCGTCGTCATCAGCAAGACGTTCACGACCGCCGAGACGATGTTGAACGCGAAGACGGTGCGGTCGTGGCTCGTGAAGGCGCTCGGACCGAAGTCGGTCGCGAAGCACATGGTCGCGGTCAGCACGAATCTCGAAGCGGTCGCGAAGTTCGGCATCGATCCCGCCAACGCGTTCGGCTTCTGGGATTGGGTCGGCGGCCGCTACAGCGTGTGCGCGGCGGTCGGCCTCGTGCCGCTCGCGCTGCAGTTCGGCTGGAAACCGATCGAGCGGTTCCTTGCCGGCGCGCACGCGATCGACCGGCACTTCGCCACGGCACCGCTGCGCAAGAACTTGCCGGTGCTGCTCGGCATGTTCGGTGTGTGGAACAGCACGTTCCTCGGTCACGCCACGCGCGCGCTGTTGCCGTACTGCCAAGCGCTGCATCGCTTCGCCGCGCACATCCAGCAGGTCGACATGGAGAGCAACGGCAAGCGTGTGGCGCTCGATGGCTCGGCGCTGCCGTTCGCCGCCGGCGAGATCGACTTCGGCGAGCCGGGCACGAATGGCCAACACAGCTTCTATCAATTGCTGCACCAAGGGCGGGTCGTGCCGGCCGACTTCATCGGCTTCGTCGAGAGTCAACAGCCGCTCGCCGTGAAGGGCGAAAAGGTCGTGAATCACGACGAGTTGATGGCGAACTTCTTCGCGCAACCCGATGCGCTCGCGTTCGGCAAGACCGCCGACGAGTGCCGCGCCGAAGGCGTCGCGGACGAACTGGTCCCGCACAAGATGTTCCCGGGCAATCGTCCGTCGAACGTGCTGCTGCTCCAGCGCCTCGACGCGTACACGACCGGGCAGTTGCTCGCGCTCTACGAACATCGCACGGCGGTCCAGGGCTTCGTCTGGGGCAACAACAGCTTCGACCAGATGGGCGTCGAACTCGGCAAGGTGCTCGGCGTGAAGGTCCGCGAGCAATTGGCGAAGTCGCGAGCCGGCGCGAAGGCCATCACGGGTTTCAACGCGAGCACGACGGCGATGTTGAAGCGGTACTTGAAGGGGTGAGGGTCGCGATCGGTCGCGCCGGGGCGGCCACTGACTTCTCGCAACCGCGACCGATATCGTGCGCGCCATGATCACGCCCACGTCTCGCCGTTGGCCGCTCCCGCTGGCCGCGATCGCTCTCTTGCAGCTCGTCGTGTTCTCGTGCGGTTGCGCGGACTCGTTGCTGCTGCATCCCTCGCGCGACGCTTTCGAGGACGTCGCCGGCATCGAGCGGCGTGAGATCGCGTTCGGCGGTGGTTTGCTCGAGGCATGGATCGCTCGATCGCGTGCGGGCGCTGCAGCCGACGTGTACGTCCTCGCGTTCGATGGCAACGCGTCGCGCGCGGAAGCGTGTGCGCGGCGCGTCGCGGCGTTGTTCGACGATCGCGCGGTCGAGGTGTGGGCCGTGAATTACCCGGGCTATGGCGCAAGCGATGGCGACGCCGAACTCGACCGGCTCGCGCCCGCCGGCTTGGTCGCGTACGACGAGCTGCACGGCGCAGCGGGCGGCAAGCCGGTCCTGCTTTATGGCAACAGCATGGGAGCCACCGTCGCATTGCATGTCGCGACGAAGCGTCCCGCGGTCGCTGCCGTGCTGCAGAATCCGCCGCCGTTGCGGCGGTTGATCCTGTGGCGCCATGGTTGGTGGAACCTCTGGCTGCTCGCGCTGCCGGTCGCGTTGTCGGTACCCGGCGAACTCGATGCGGTGGAGTCGGCCGCGACCGCGCGCGTGCCCGTGGTCTTCATCACGGCCGAGGACGATTCGATCGTGCCGCCGGCTCATCAGGACGTCGTGTTCGAGTCCTACGGTGGCCCGAAGCGTCGCGTGTTCGCCGCGGGCGGACACAACGACCGCATCGCACCGACAACGCGCGATGCCGTGCGGGCCGCGCTGCGTGAGTTCGTGAAGTAGGTCCGCCGATGCCGACTCCGACGCTGACGCCCGAGCCGTTCGGAGCCCTGCCCGATGGCCGCGTGGTCACGCGGTTCACGCTCGACGACGGGCGCGGCTCGCGCGCGTCGATCCTGGATTGGGGTGCGACGCTGCAGAGTTGGACCACGCCCGATTGCATCGGCGCCGTCGACGACATCGTGCTCGGGTTCGATCGACTCGATGAGTTCCTCGGACCGCATCCGTACTTCGGCGGCACCGTCGGGCGCGTCGCGAACCGCATCGCGAACGCGCGCTTCACGCTCGACGGAGTGACGTACGCGTTGCCCGCGAACGACGGCGCGCACACGCTCCACGGTGGCCGCGTCGGGTTCGATCGTCGACTCTGGCGGGTTACGGAGATCGAAAGCGATGGCGCGCCGGCGCTGTCGCTCACATTGCACTCGGCCGAAGGCGACGAGGGATTCCCGGGCGACGTCGACGTCACGCTGCGCGTGTCGCTGCGGGCCGGTGTGCTCGAACTGCGGGAGGAGATCCGAGTCACACGGCGCACGCCGGTCGCGCTGACGGCGCATCCGTACTTCCGCTTGAGCGGCACACGCGGCCAAACGGTCCTCGACCACACGTTGTCGATCGATGCGTCGACGCGACTTCCCGTCGACGCGACGCTGATCCCGACCGGCGAGGTGCGAGCCGTCGACGGGACACCGTTCGACCTGCGCGCGCCGGTCGCGTTGCGCGGCGCGATCGAGCCGCTCGGCCGCGGATTCGATGATTGCTGGCTGCTGCCCTCGGATGGCGCGTCGCTTCTCCGCGCGGCTCGACTGTCCGATCCGCGCAGCGGACGTCGGCTCGAAGTTTGGACGACGAAGCCTGCGCTGCAGGTCTACACCGGCAATTTCCTCGACGGCTCGATCGTCGGGAAGGGCGGCGAGCGCTACGGAAAACACGCGGGCATCTGTCTCGAAGCGCAGTACGCGCCCAATGCGGTCAACGAACCGTCGTTCGCGTCCCCGATCGTGATGCCGGGCGACGCGATGCGACACGTCACGCGCTACGTCGTCACCGCGACGCGAGCCGATTGAAGCGACGAGGCCACCGCGCCTCTGGCGGCGCGGTGGCCTCGCAGACATCCGAACTCGTCGTTCGAATCACTTGCCCTTGTAGTGATACCGGGCAGCGCGCTTGACGCCGGTCATCTTCCAGCCCTTGTTCTGGCGCAACTGGATCATGACGACCTGCTTCGACTTGAAGCCCTTGCGCACCATCGCCGCGACGATGTCGGGGCCCTTGATGTCGTCGACGCCGGCCTTGTTCATCTCCTGGCCGACTTCGTCGAGCGCCTTCTGATAGTCCTCGGACGCCATGCGACCGCCGCCACCGCTGCTCGCGGGCTTGGCCGCGGCGCCGCTCCCGGCCGGACGGCCAGGCTTGCGTCCGCGCTTCGCGCCCGGCTTCGGACCGCGCTTCATCGCCGGGACGCCCTTCTTCGTCAACTTGACCGCGGGACCGTCCACCGCGATGCCGAGGGCGGCGAGTTCCTTCTCGGTGTTCGACAGATCGAGCTGAGCGCTCTCGATGGCCTTCGAGGCCTTGTTGCGCTGCTCGATGAGCTGCTCGATGCGGGAGAAGGTCTGCTTGTCTTCACGCAACTTCATGAGTTCGTTGAGAGTAATCGCCACGGAGTTCGACCTCGTTTCGTGTTCTGAGGGGTGGGAAAGACGTCTGTGAATTAAGGAGACGTCGACAACTTAGGAACTCAGGTCGCCGAAGCAAGCAAGGAGTGGGAACGGTACGCCGAAGGCCAGGGCCCGAGCGTTTCGCCGAACCGACCGGTCGGACGACCTGTCCTTGCGACGATACGCACGAAAGGGCTCAAGTTCTGGACGATGCGTCGTCGATGGCTCCGCGTAGTCCCGCTTCCCCGCTCGCCACGTGGAGGCAATCCGATCGTCCAAGCCGGAGACCTAGACGGTGCAACGCAATCTCGCACAGCGCGCATTCTCTTTGATCGAACTCATCGTGGTCGTCGCGATCCTGCTGCTCCTCGCAGGCGTGCTGGTCCCGTTGGTCACGAAGGAACTCGATGCCGCACGCATGGCACGAGCCCAGACCGACATGAAGACCGCGGCCGATGCGTTCAATCGCTACTACTCGCACACGAGCACGTGGCCTGGCAATTCGAACGTCACGCCGAAGCAGTTCGCCGCCAGCTCGACCAGCGGCAACCTGACCGGTTACGCCTGCCTCTACTCCAACGCGTTCAACCGTAAGGGCTGGAACGGGCCGTACTTGAACAGCGGCGTGTCGAGCGGCAACAACTGGACGATCGCCGTGGCGGGATCGGGCTCGACGGCGGCGAAGGGGTTGGTCGACCCGTGGGGCAACCTCTACCGCGTCTACACCTACGCAAAAAACACGGCGATCGGCGCCGGCGGCGGCATCGTCCTGCATTGCGCCGGCCCGAATCTGCAGTTCGAGATGAACGCGACCCAGTGCGCATCGGGAACCATGGTCGGTGACGACATGATCCAGATCGTCACGCGAGGGTTGTGAGGGCGGCCCCGTGATGATGCTCGCGCAGCGCCAGCCCAAGCCTTCGCCTCGACCGGCTCGCGAGCTGCCGTTGCCGCCGACTCTCTCGATCGTCGTCCCGGCTCGGGACGAAGAGCATCGCATCGGATCGCTGTTGCTCCAGGTCGCGCGTTTCCTCGAGTCGCGTGCGGACTCCGCCGAGGTCATCGTGGTCGACGACGGCAGTCGCGACGCGACCGCGGCCGTTGCCGAAGGTCACGCCGAGCTGTTCGACGCACTGCGCGTCGTGCGCCTCACCGAACCGACCGGCAAGGGGGCTGCGCTACGCACGGGATGGCTCGCCGCGCGCGGCGCGCTCGTCCTTACGACCGATGCCGGGATGCCGACGCCGCTGACCGCGATCGCGCAGTTGGAGCCCTCGCTGCGACGAGGCTGCGACATCGTGATCGGAGCTCGCGCGCGGAGCAGCACCGGTCGGACCGTCGGGACACGGCTCGCTCGACTCGTGTCGCGCGGATTCGCCATGATCGCGGCGACGCTGGTCCCGACCGGCATTCGCGATACGCAGACGGGATTCAAGTTGTTGCGGGGCCCGATCGCGCGCGAGCTCGCGCGACTCGCGGAAGTCGATGGTCGAGCGTTCGACGTCGAAATCCTCGCGCTCGGTCGTCAGCTCGGGATGCGCATCGGCGAAGTCGAAGTCCCAGCGAGAGCGCGTCGCAAACCGACTTGGCGCGAGCTGGTGCAGGCACCGCACACGATCGCCGATCTGCTGCGCATCCGCCGCCGCATGACCCGTCAGCGTACGGCGCGCGCACTCGACCACGGCGCGCTGCGCGGAGCTTGACGAGCGCGTGAGGCCCGGAACGCGCAACGATCCGATGGATCCGCGTTCCGTCACGCCAGCAGCGGGCGGAACACCTCGCCGTGGACATCGGTGAGTCGGAAGTCGCGTCCCTGCGAACGGAACGTCAACTTGGTGTGCTCCAGCCCGAGCAAGTGCAACAGCGTCGCGTGCAGGTCATGCACATGGACCGGGTCCTGCGTGACGAAGTAACCGAGCTCGTCGGTCGCGCCGATCGTCACACCACGACGGACACCGCCGCCGGCGAACCACATCGTGAACGCGTGCGGATGGTGGTCCCGGCCGAGGAAATGGGAGCCGTCGCGCTCTTCGTTCATCGGAGTGCGGCCGAACTCACCACCCCAGATCACGAGCGTGTCGTCGAGCAAGCCGCGCCGCTTCAGATCGCGCACCAGCGCGGCGCAGGCTCGATCGGTCTCCGCGCAGCGTTCGCGTAGCGACGTCAACAAGTCGTCGTGCGGCCCGGTGCCGTGGCTGTCCCAGCCGCGGTGGTAGAGCTGCACGAATCGCACGCCGCGCTCGATCATGCGCCGCGCGAGCACGCAGTTGTTCGCGAACGACGCACTGCCCGGCGTGGCACCGTATTCGTCGAGCACCGATCGCGGCTCACTCGAGAGGTCGGCGAGTTCCGGCGTGCTCGTCTGCATGCGATACGCCATTTCATAAGCCGCGATGCGCGTCGCGATCTCGGGCTCCCGCGTGACCTCGAGTCGGCGCTCGTTCAACGTGCGCAGGGCGTCGAGGACACGGCGGCGTGATGCGCGCGTGACGTCGGGAGGATCGCTGAGGAACAACACCGGATCGCGACCGGAGCGGAACACGACGCCCTGGTGCTCGGTCGGCAGGAAGCCCGAACCCCAGCACGAGTACCCACCGCTCGGCTGGCCGCCTCCGGACAGCAGCACGACGAATGCCGGGAGATCCGCGTTCGTGCTGCCGATTCCATACGACAGCCACGAGCCGAGACTCGGGCGCCCGATGCGCGCGAAGCCCGTGTTCATGAACAGCTCGGCCGGCGCGTGATTGAACTGGTCGGTCTTCACCGAGCGCACGATCGCGAGCTCGTCCGCGATCGAAGCGGTGTGCGGCAACAGCTCGGAGATCTCCGCGCCGCTCTCGCCGTGGCGCGCGAACGCGAATGGTGAGCCGAGCAGCTTCGGCGTGCCTTGGATGAAGGCGAAGCGCTCCCCGTTCGTGAACGACTCGGGGATCGGCTGACGATCGCGCTCGACGAGCATCGGCTTCGGATCGAACAGGTCGTGTTGCGACGGCCCGCCGTTCATGAACAGATGGATCACGGACTTCGCGCGCGCGCGGAAGTGCGGTGGCCGCGCCGACGCGCCGCTTGCCGCGAGGCCGTCGTCGGCGAGCAACGAACCGAGCGCGATCGAGCCGAGCCCGACCCCGCACTCGCGGAACCACTCCCGCCGCGTCGTCCGCCGACAATCGAGGTCGTCTTGCACGATCAGCTCCGCGTGATGGTTTCGTCGAGGTTCAGCAACACGCTGGCGACGGCGCGCCAAGCGGCGTCCTCGGCGTCGGGATGCGCAGCGCGTTGCTCCGCGAGCAAGCCCAGCAGCGTCTCCAACTCGATCGGTTCGGGAACACGCGCGGTCACGCGCCGGAAGCCGACCACGACACGCTCGGCATCGCCGAGTCCCGGCCGTTCGGTCATGCGCTGCGCGAGCGCGTGCTGCGCTTCGACGAACGCTGGATCGTTCAACAACACGAGCGCCTGCAGCGGCGTGTTCGAGCGCGGGCGAACCGCCACGCACGTCTCGCGGCTCGGTGCGTCGAACGTCATGAAGGTCGGATACGGCGCCGTTCGTCGCCAGAACGTGTAGAGCCCACGGCGTCGCCGATCCTCGCCGGCGCTCTCCACCCAGCGATCGTCGTTGTAGATCATGGTCCAGATGCCGTCGGGCTGCGGCGGGAACACGCTCGGACCGCCGCGCTTCGCCGACAGGATGCCGGCCGCGGCGAGCGCGACGTCGCGCACGACTTCGGCCTCGACGCGAACGCGCTGCGCACGTGCCAACAGTCGATTGCCGGGGTCCTTCGCCAGCGTCGCGGCGTCGGCGTTCGCCGACTGTCGATACGTCGACGACGTCACCAACATCTTCAGGAAGCGCTTGATGCTCTGACCGTCCCGCACGAACTCGGATGCGAGCCAATCGAGCAACTCGGGATGCGTCGGTGGTTCGCCCTGCGTGCCGAAGTCGTCGAGCGTCGAAACCAACGGCTTGGCGAATGCCAGCGCGAACAGGCGATTCGCGAACACGCGTGGCGGCAGCGGATTCTTCGGATCGGTCAGCCATGCGGCCAATGCCGCACGATCTCCGCCGCCGGCGAGGGGCTGCGGTAAGAACGCAGGCACGCCGGCATCGACGGCTTCGCGCGGCGCGAGGAAGCTCCCGCCCGCGAACACGTGCGTCGTGCGCGGCGTCGCGGACTTCTTCATCACGAGGGTCGTCGCGGTCGTTGCCGTGCCGTCCGCTGCGGGCGGGCCGGCAACGGTCTCCATCGCGCCGGCCGCCAACGAACCATGCAAGGTCGGCGTCGTGTCCGGCTCGTCCTGATCGAGGTAGGCAAGGAAGCGGAAGTAGTCGCGCTGCGTGAACGGGTCGTACTTGTGGTCGTGGCAGCGAGCGCATTCGAGCGTCGATCCGAGCCACACGGTGCTGACGGTGTCGAGCCGATCGAACACGGCTTCGACGCGGAACTCCTCGGGATCGACGCCACCTTCCTCGTTCGTCATCGTGTTGCGCAGGAAGCCGGTCGCGATGCGATCCTCGGCGGTCGCATCCGGTTCGAGATCGCCGGCGAGTTGCTTGCGCGTGAACACGTCGAACGGCTGGTCGCGGTCGAATGCGTCGATGACCGCATTGCGCCATGGCCACGCCGAACGACGCCCGTCCTTCTCGTAGCCGTTGGTGTCGGCGTAATGCGCGAGGTCGAGCCAGATGCGAGCGAGGTGCTCCGCGTACGCGGGCGACTGGAGCAAGGCGTCGACGTAGAGCTCGTACGCGTCCTCGCGCGCGTCCGCGAGGAACGCGTCGAGCGCTTCGATCGTCGGCGGCAAGCCGGTCAGGTCGAGCGCGAGCCGCCGCGCGAGCGTGGCGCGATCCGCTTCCGGGGCGGGCTCGAGTCCCGCGGCTTCGATCCCCGCGAGCACGAATCGATCGACGTCGTTGCGCGGCCAGGCGACCCGGGCGACGGTGGGCGGCTCCGCGCGCACGATCGGTCGATACGCCCAATGCCAGTGAATGCCGTCGGCGTCCGACGACGCGAACGTCGCGCCTTCGGCGATCCAGCGCTCGAGCGTCGCGACCTGCGCGGTGTCGAGAGGGGGACCCTTCGGCGGCATGCGGTCGTCGCCGGTGGAGCGCACGCGCTCGAGCAGAAGACCGTGCGCTGTGGATCCAGGGACGACCGCGGCCGCGGACTCGCCCCGCGGCGCCACGAGGCTCGAGCGATCGTCGAGGCGCAGATCGCTCTTCGCGTCGGGGCCGGAATGGCAGCGCAGGCAATGCACCGCAAGGATGGGGCGAACGTCGCGGTCGTAGACCAAGTCACCCGCGCGAAGCGGCGCGGTGATCAGCAAGCCGATCGTGGCGGCGAGGACGCGCATGGCGGCGGTTCCGCGCGGAAGGGGATCGCAGTGTAGTTCGGCCACGGGTGTCACTTGCCGCCGACGTAGCCAAGTTCACGCATGCGTTCGCGGACTTCGTCGTCGACGACGTCTTCGGAACGGCCGGGTACCAACGCCGACTCGCGGAACCGCTCGATCGCGCGCGTGAGCTTCTCGGCGATCTCGCCTTGCGCGGGCAGCGGCGAGGCTTCGCGTGGATCGTTGCGCAGGTCGAACAGCGCCGCGCGTTCGAGTGGAGCGGTGGGCCAGGGCAGCGTGAGCTTCCAGCCCGAGCGGGACCGGACCGCGGTCAAGATCGCAGTGTTCGCGAACACGAGGTCCTTGCCGGGGGCGGACTCCGCGCGAGCGAGTGCCGCGAACTTCGGGGCGAGGCTCTCACCGTCCGCCAGTTCGTCGGTGGGGAGGCCGAGCAGCTCGAGCACCGTCGGAACGACGTCGATGTTCTCCTGCGGGCCGTCGAGCACGACGCCGCGCGGAATCCCGGGCCCTTGGAAGATCAGCGGTACGCGCAGCAGCGATTCCGTCAGCAGGGCCGCGTGCCCCATCTTCCAGACTTTCATCGGGTCGAACTTCTCGTCGCCGGTCAACGCGCTCGGAGCCTCGCGGTGATCGAACAGGCTCTCGCCGTGGTCCGCGGCGATGATCACGATCGAGTTCTCGCGGCGCCCGAGCCGTTCCAGGACGCCGAGCAGATTGCGCACCGTCTGGTCCGCGCGCTCGACTTCGCCGTCGTAGAGAGCGGACATCCGAGCCATGGCGTGCTCGTGGTTCAGCGCGGTCGTTCGCACCTGCTCCGTGGGCCAGTCCGGATGGAGTGTCGCGAGGAACCGTTCGATCTCGGCGAGGCGTTCGGATCGAGGCGGCCGCGGCGCGTAGTCGTCGAACGGTGGGCCCGGGTCGTAGGGGTCGTGCGGATCGGTCAAGTGGATGTAGACGAAGCGCGGTCCCGGCGGCATCGCCATCAGCGCCTGGCCGATTTCGAGCGCGCGCGGCTTGAACAGGTACCGGTCGAAGCCGCGCTCGAAGCCGTGGCCTTCCTTCAGCAGGCCATTCCATTGCATGCCGATGGTGGCGTAGCCGGCGCGCTTCAGGCGTTCGGCGAGCGTCGGGATGGCGGCCATCTTCACGAAGTCGCGCGCCACGTGGCGACCGGTCATCAGCGAAACCATCGAAGGACCGGTCCAACTCGACTGGGACCAACAGTCGGAGACGCGTGCGCCGCTCGTCGCGAGTTCGTCGATCGTCGGACTCGTGGGTCGGTCGTAGCCGTAGCAGCCGAGTCGGTCCGCGCGCAGCGTGTCGATGACGATCAACACGACGTCGTGACCGGTCGGCTGGCGTGAGAGCGGCGGCTCTTTCGAGCAGCGGGTCAGGCCGGTCGTGCCGAGCGCGAGCGCGAGCGCGACGAACGAACGGCGAGTCCGAGTCGAGGGCGAGTTCATGCGGCGAACGATACCGACGGTTGAGCGCGACCCCGCAGGGACGGGACGACGCGAAAAGGGGTCTGTCCCCTCCTCGCACCCAATGGGCGCCCAATGGGCGCGCAATGGGGACAGACCCCTTTTCGCCCGATCCGCGTTCGCTACTGCAGCCCGAGGTCGAGGACCTGACTCGTGCCCCTCGCTGTGAGCGTCGCGTCGAACACCACGGCTTGGACCGCGATCGATGCGCCGACGCCGGGGTTCGAAGCCGGCAACGACACGGCGCCGCCCGAGTCGAGAGGAACGACGCCGAGCTGCACGAGGGTCGGCGGCAACAGCGCGAAGAACAACGGGACGTCGCCGACGAGCACGATGGCGTCGTTCGAGCTCGACGCGGCTGCCGCGAACAACATCGCCAAGCCTTGCTCGGGCGCTCGCTCGAGCGTGACCGTGAATGGGCCGATCGGAACCGGATTCGTCGGTAGGACCTCGAACTCGGCACGCTGGGGTCGGATCGAGTGCAGCTCGTTCGTCGTCGCGAAGTCGGACACGATCGCGGCGAGTTCGCCGCCCGCGGCGGGCTGGAACGCGTCGAACGTCGCGGCGTGCGTGGCCCCGTCGTCGACGAACGCGAGGTACGTGACGCTGACGTTCGCGGCGGTCGGAACGCCGAGGATCGACGCGACGACGCCGTTGGCTTCGAACTCGGTCACCGTGCCGTAGATCGAGTCCGAAACGATCCAATCCCCTTCGGCGTCGACGACGAGATCGCTGACCGCGTTCAGTCCGTTCACGAGCACCTGCGCGTCCGCGTCGGTCAACACTCCGCCCGCGGGAGCGCCGGCGACTTGCGCCGCGCTGAACGCGACGATGCTGCCCGAGCCCGGCGGCGCGGGGAACGCCGGTGAGTTCACGCCGTAGAGCACGTTGCCGGCCCCGTCGATCGCGATGGGGCCCGAGGGACCGGGCAGCGACGCGATCGTCTGGACGGCGCCGGTGTCGACGTCGATGCGCACGAGGTTCGTGCCCGTGAACGTGACGTTGCCGTGCGCGACGAAGAGCGCGCCGCCCGCATCGAACGCGCCGTCGTAGTTGAACTGCACGGTCGCGAGGTGCGATGCGGGCGATCCGTCCAACGGGATGCGCGTGAGCGTTCCGTTCGACGATTCCCCGAACACGAGGAATGTCGAGGTCGGATCGAGCGCGAGGAACGACCCGAACGTGAACGCCGCGGGTGTGAACATGACGCGCACGATCACGCCGGTGGCTGGGTCGATCTCGACCACGCTCGAACCGTCGAACATCGCGAGATGTCCGCCTGGCATGGGCGCGAGGCCGCCCACGAACGCGGACGCAGGCGCGATCGCGAGCGAGGTGCCGCTGAAGCCGGGCTGGACTTGGAATGGGCCGAGGGCCGTCGCGCTCAGCACGACGGAAACGATGGAAGCGATGACGGTGTGCATGGGGGGTCGACGACCGCGGACGAACGGGTGCGCGAGAGCACCCGTTCGTCCGCGTCCGTCCGTCGCCTTCAGCGCTGCAGCATCGTTTGGTCGGCGGCGAGATCACCGGAGTGATCGCGCGCGGAGACCGCGAAGACGCCGAGGATCCCCGAGCCGACCGTCGGCGCGAGCGAGCGCAGCGTGACCTTGCTCGCGTCGCTCGAGACGATCGTGAACGCCGGCAACCAACTCGTGAGCGGCAGCGGCGTCAGATCGAACGATGCCGACAGCGTCGCCAAGTCGAGGTCACCGAAGCCGTCGGCGTCGCCGAGCTCGACTTCGAGGAAGCCACTCGCATCGATCCGCAGGTCGACGATCGGCGCGTGGACCAACGAGTCGGTCTGATCGCGCACGACCGCGACGGCGTCGATGTCGGCGCTGCCGTTCGCGCCGCCGTTGTCGAAGATCAGCGCGCCGGCGCTGTCTTGCACGAGCCCAGCCGGCACGTCGACGATGCGCACGAAGCGGATGTCACCGAGGTCGACGACGTTCGATTGGACCAGCGCATCGTTCGCGAGCTCCGCGAGGTCGAAACCCTCACCGCCGCCGTTGGGCAAGTCGCGTGGGTCGATCGCGTTGGTCGCGACGTTGGTGAGGATCGGCATGCCGCCGACGAGTCCGGAGAACGTGCCCATCGGCAACGTGCCGAACGCCGGCTGCGCGACCTGCGGCCCGACGTAGCGCGTCGGGAAGCGCGCGAAGTTCACGCCGTCGGTCGAGACCTCGACGGCCGCGACTTCGGTGAACACGCCACCGCCGAAGGTCAGAGCGTTCTCGAACGCGACGAAGTCGGCGCCCGGACCATCGACGATCGGACTGGCGAATCCGAGCGTCAAGGAACCGCCGACACCGAGGACGCAGACGTGGACCGAGCCGTTCGCGAGTCCGCCGCCGGTCGGCCCACCGAGCACGTTGGACGCGGGGAACGACGGATTCGCGCTCGGGCCGGGTACGAACTGCACGACCGAGGTCGCGAACGCTCCGGACGAAGCAAGGGACGACGACGCCACACACGCCGTGACGATCGCCACGGCGCAACTACGGAAAACCAAAGACACGACAGCCTCCGTGCCGCACGCGCCTCGAACGGACGCGTCGGCGATTGTCCTCGCTCGCACGGACGACATGGAGGTGTTGCGGTGCTCACGGCGGACGAACGCATGCGCCACGCATGCAGACGCGCCGTCGGGTCGAGACCCGGAAAGCCGCACGGACCCCATGCCCTTTCCGCGAGGGCGAGGTGAACGATGAACGCTTTTGGGCCGGTGTTCTGGCTCGTGGGTCAACCTCGAGTCGTCTTGCCTTCCCACCAGGTCGACACGACCCGACAGTGGCACCGTTTCCGGAACGACGACTCTCGTCACCACTCACAGCGGCGGGACCGCGGTGGTCTTGCACCACCTTCCCTGCGCACCAAAAGCGCGGCGAATGATGTCGTCGATCGACGACGTGTCAAGCGCACGCGTGAACGAGTTGTGTGCCGGTACGATCCGGGCCGAGCGCGAACGCGCGAACGCCGCCGCGAACGCGCGAACGCCGCCGCGAACGCGCGAACGAACGATGGAGTGACGAAATCGATGGCGAGCGAATCCGTGGACTCCGTCGCGCGTGTACAGCAGGTGCTGCGTGACGTCGTCGCGCCGATCGCGAAGCGATTCGCCTTCGAGGATGCGCCGAGCGACGGCGAAGTCGCGGGCGCGCCGTGCGTGCTCGTGCTCGGCAATCACTCGTCCGGCAAATCGAGCTTCATCAATCACCTGCTCGGCAAGACCGTGCAGCGCACCGGTCTGGCGCCGACCGACGACGCGTTCACGATCCTCGCGCATGGCTCTCCCGAGAACGACGTCGACGGTCAAGCCCTGACCACCGATCCGTCGTTGCCGTGGTCCGGTCTGCGCGTGTTCGGTCCCGAGTTGCTCACGCACCTCCGCTTGAAGCGGCGCGACAGCGAGATCCTGAAGAGCGTGACGTTGATCGACTCGCCGGGGCTGATCGACGCGGCGAAACCCGATTCGGAGCGCGGCTTCGACTTCGCCGGGGTCGTGCGGTTCCTCGCCGCGCGTGCCGATCTCGTGATCCTGTTCTTCGATCCGGACAAGCCTGGGACGACCGGCGAGGCGCTGTCGATCGTCACGCAGTCCTTGCGCGGCATCGACCACAAGCTGCTGATCGTCATGAACAAGATGGACTTGTTCAAAAGCCTGTCCGACTTCGCGCGTTGCTACGGCGCGCTGTGCTGGAACCTCGGCAAGGTCATCGCGCGCAAGGACCTGCCGTTCGTGTTCACGACCTACTTCCCGGTCGAGAACGCGGTGCCGCCGGCGTTGCCGGCCGACGAGTTCGTGAAGGCCCGCGAAGCGCTCGTGCGTGAAGTCGTCGACGCGAAGACGCGTCGCGCGGACAACCGGGTGACCCAACTCCAGGAGTACGTCGAGCGCTTGCAGTTGCACGCGACGATCATCCGCCACGCGCGGACGCACGTGCGCGGGCTGTTGATGCGGTCGTTCGTGTCGTCGATGGGGCTTGCGCTCCTGCTCGGTCTCGCGACGTGGTTCACGTTCGCCGTCGACGCGGCGTGGTGGGTGCGGGCGATCACGGCGCTCGGCGCCGGTCTCGCGGCGGTGCACGGGTTGTCGACGAACAAGCGCATGAAGAGCGCGGCGCAGCACGACGTCGCCGCTCGCATCCCGGAACTGTTCGAGCGCGTGTTCGCGCGCGAGTTGCTGACGCGCGCCAGCGGGGACGAGTTGCGTGCACGATTCGACGCGGCCGCGCCGCGCGCGCAGAAGGCGTTGCAGACGCTCGGCGCCCTGGCGTTCCCACGCTTCACGGCCGCCGACGAGGCGCGACTGCGCGACGTCGTCTCGCGCGAGATCCCGGCGTTGCGTCGTGCGGTGAACGGCTGAAACGGGCCGCGACGATCTGCTCGGGAATCGCGAGTTCCACCTCAAGCCGACGCCGGTCGGGGTCCGATCACAAGGAGCACTTCCGGAAGGAGGGCTCGTCTCGGCCCTCGTTCCCGCAGCGGTCCTCGCGGGTCGTCTGTGCCGTCCAATCACCGCGTCGCCACACGCCGGGACAGCCACGTTCGCGCGATGCGATCGCGCGAATCCAGGAGTCGATCATGAGCCGGAGAATCGTGTTCGCGAGCGCGACGCTCGCCGTCTGTTCGAGCGTGTTCGCCCAGACGCCGGCTGCCGCGCCGACGACGGCCAACGAGAACGGCATGCGCTTCAACCGCTTCGCCGAGAAGACGCCGGACACGCTGGCGCAGAAGGCGGGGGGCCCGACCGAGCGCATCGAGATCCAGACGACCGACGACCACATCGACTACATCGTGAAGGCCTTCGTCATCGAGGAGGCCAACGCGTCGGAAGTGTTCGAGCTGATCCAGGTCGCAGTCGAGCTCGAGGGCGGCAAGGTCAGTCGCATCTCTCCCGGCAGCACGTGCGAAATCGATCTGAAGGCGTTGACCGCGAAGACGACGTACGAAGGCAAGTCGATCCTCGTCGTGACGGCGCCCGAATGGATGATGCAGCACGTCGAGGAGACCATCCGCATCCTCGATGCGGCCAAGGTCGAGGCGGCGTCCTTCGGCACCGCGATCTGCTACTTGAAGTGCAAGCACCGCACTCCGTCGGAGATCGCGGAGTTGGTGCGCAACTCGACCGCGAGCCCGTTCATCGTGCTGATGCCGGACGATTCGCGGCAGTTGCTCTACCTCGAAGACACGCCTTCGTACTTCGGCCTCGATCTCGAGTCGTTCCGCCGCTTCGATGTTCCGCCGCCTCAGATCGAGACGCGAGTTCGCATCTTCGAGATCGACCAGAACAACGCGAAGGACGTCGGACTCGATTGGTACTCGTGGAAGAAGGGCATCGCGGGCGGGAACCTCACTTTCGCGTGGGGTGACGCCGGCCAGACCAACCTCAGCCTCGAGTCGCTGACGGCCGAGCTGTCGTTCAATCCGCTGCTCGCCGCCGAGTTCCTGAACTACCTGGCGAGCTGTGGCAAGGCCGAGGTGCTCACCGACACGCGCATGACGCAGATCAACGGCAAGGCGTCGACGGTGCAGTCGATCGCGCAAGTGCCGTACGTGATCCAGGGGTTCGTCGGCAACGACGTGGCGGACTCGCCGCTGCGTGATTCGCCCGAGGCGTTGGACGCGGATCGACTGATCAAGGAATTCACGGAGGGCGTCGTCGTCGAGATGACGCCGCGCATCGCGGACGACGTCGAAGTCGAGGTCCGCGCGCAGGTCGCGAGCCACATCGGCTACACGCCGAATCAGAGCGTCCCGATCATCACGAGCAGCGAGGTCAACACGGTCGTGTTGCTCGAACCGGGCCGCGCCGCGATCCTCGGTGGCTTGACGCGACGCAGCAAGGTGACGGAGCGCGCGGGCGTGGCGCTGCTGATGGACATCCCGTGGCTCGGCAACTTGTTCGCCCACGAAGTCGAACGCGAACACCGCAACGCGATCGTGGTGACGATCGAGTTGAACTACGTCCGCGCCGGCTCGCCGGTCCCCGACGACCTGAAGGCCAAGCTCGAGACGGTGAACGACGAGCTCGAAGCCTGCAGATGAGCGGGCTCGGGCCGCATGGCCCGTCACACAGAAGCAGTAGGCCGAATCGCTTCGCTTGACACCGACGGCGAAGGGAAAGCCCTACGAGCGAGCTGGCCTTCCCTTGGGCATCCCTTCTGCCCTTGGGCCGCTCGGGGGACTTCACGACGTCTCTTGGCGACTGAGTGGTTCTCCACGGACGAGCGTGCGGCCTGAAACCGAGGAAGGGGTGACCGTTCTCGCTCCGCGCCATGGCTCGACTAGAGGTTGAGCGCGTTCAGCGTTTGGACGCGATCGCGCAAGTCATGGGTCACTCGCCATGTAAGGCGCGTGCGATTGCCGCCGGCAATCGCACGCGGGTACCCGCGTCGAGTTGCCGGCGGTGATTGAGCGCGGTCCGCCGTCTCACTCTTGCCCCCGTAGCCCCCGGCTTCCGCGCCGCCGTCAGCGTTTTCCATTGTCCCGTTCACGTTCACGGCCACCGGTTCGGTCGGCGCCCGCTCGCCGCTGAACCGCCGTCCAACCCTTCGGCACGATCGCGCAAGTCCTTGGTCCGCCGTGGTGTAGCCCGAACGAGATTGCCGCCGGCAATTGCGTTCGGGTACCCGGACGGGGGGCCCTCGGTTTGCCTTCCCGTGCCGAGCGCAGTCCGTTTGGGTCGTGCCTGGAATCGAGTTACGACGCCGGCTCTTCGCCACTGCAAACCGCTTCCTTGCCATCCAGTTGGTGCGACGATCTGTCTGCTATTCTGCGCCCCTCGGTTTGCAGGGAACGCACATGGCCAAAGTCGAAGTCCCCCGTGCCAGCGACGACAAGGAATACCGCGGCTTCATGCGCGCGATCCTGGACGACGTCAGCGCTCTCGAGCGCATGATCGAGTCGCAGAAGATCGAGTCCGGTGTCCGGCGCATCGGTGCCGAGCAGGAGATCTTCCTGGTCGACCGCAACTACCGGCCGGCCAACCTCGCGCTGCAGATGCTCGATTCGTTGAAGCACGCGCAGTTCACGACCGAGCTGGCGCAGTTCAACCTCGAGTGCAACCTCACGCCGCGCCGATTGGCCGGGCGTGGACTGTACGAGATGGAGCAGGAGCTGAACGAGCTGCTCGAACGCGCCCGCAAGGCCGCCTCCGAATTCGACGCGCGCTGCGTGCTGACCGGCATCTTGCCGACGCTGACGCAGAGCGACCTCGGGCTCGAGTCGATGACCCCGATCCCGCGCTACCACCGCCTGAACAAGGTGATGACCGACATGCGCGGCGGCGTGTTCCAGGCCGTGATCAAGGGCATCGACGAGTTGAACGTGAAGCACGACAACGTGCTGTTCGAAGCGTGCAACACGTCGTTCCAGATCCACTTCCAGTCCGGCGCCGAGGAGTTCCCGAAGCTCTACAACCTCGCGCAAGTGATCACGGCGCCGGTGTTGGCGGCCGCGGTGAACTCGCCGGTCTGCATGCAGAACCGGTTGTGGCACGAGTCGCGCATCGCGTTGTTCCAGCAATCGGTCGACGAGCGCTCGGACACGCATCAGCGCCGCGGCCGCCGGCCGCGCGTTTCGTTCGGTGATTCGTGGGTCCGCGAATCCGTCCTCGAGATCTTCCGCGAGGACATCGCGCGCTTCCGCCTGGTGTTGACCACGGAACTCGGCGAGACCTCGACGGCGATGCTCGACCGCGGCGAGATCCCGCCGCTGACGGCGTTGCGCCTGCACAACGGCACGGTCTACCGCTGGAACCGCGCCTGCTACGGCGTGATCGACGGCAAGCCGCACCTGCGCATCGAAGTGCGCGCGTTGCCGGCCGGCCCTTCGGTCGTCGACGAAGTGAGCAACGCCGCGTTCTTCTTCGGGCTGATGTCGGCGTACATCGAGGAATACAAGGACATCACGCAGGTGATGTCGTTCGACGACGCCAAGGACAACTTCTTCATCGCGGCGCGCTCGGGACTGAAGGCGACGTTCCACTGGTTCAACGGTGAGGAAATCGCCGCGGACGAGCTGATCCTGAAGCACTTGCTGCCGCGCGCGCGCGAAGGTCTGCAGCAGCAAAAGGTCAACCCCGACGACATCGAGCGCTATCTCGGCGTCATCGAAGGTCGCGTGAAGTCCGGCCGCACCGGCGCCGAATGGGCGTTCGACTCGCTGGCGTCGATGCATGAAGGCACCCGCGACGCTCGCTATCGCGCGCTGGTCGTGACGACCGCGAACTACCAGACCACCGGCAAGCCGGTGCACGAATGGGAGCTCGCGCGCGTCGGCGAAGGATCGGACTGGCGCAGCTCGTACCGCACGATCGATCAGGTGATGACGCGCGACGTGTTCACGGTGCATCCGGAGGACATCGTCGACCTCGCCGCGAGCCTCATGGAGTGGGAGCACATCCGCCACGTCCCGGTCGAGGACAAGGATGGCCACGTCGTCGGCATCGTGTCGCACCGCACGTTGATGCGCATCCTCGCGAGCGGCCTGATGGGCAAGAACAAGGAGCCGATCCCGGTCCGCGAGATCATGAAGACCGGCATCGTGACGACCACCTCGGACACGAGCGTGCTCGATGCGATCGCGCTGATGCGGCGCTCGAAGGTGAGCTGCTTGCCGGTCGTCGACGCCGACCAGCGGCTGATCGGCATCGTGACCGAACGCGACTTTCTCGACGTCGCGGCCAAGCTGTTCGAAGAGCAGTTGCGGGATTCCTCTCGATCGTGAGTCGAACGGTGGTCGACGCTTCGGTGGCGCCGCGGTTCACGCGGCAACTCGGCAGCTACAGCGCCGGTCTACCGGGGCCGACGCTCGTGTTCGTCGGTGGAGTGCACGGCAACGAACCGGCCGGCGTCGGCGCGATCTCCGCCGTGTTGGCCGAGCTGCATCGCGAGCGGCCGCCGCTGCGCGGGTCGATCACGGGATTCACCGGGAACATCGGCGCGCTGCTGCAAGACAAGCGCTACCTGACGCACGACCTGAATCGGCGCTGGGCCGCGGCCGAGATCGCGCGCGTGAAGGCGCAGGACCCCGCACTCGACACGTCCGAGCAGAGCGAGCAGCGCGAACTGCTGGCGCTGATCGAACCGCTGATGGACGGCGCGAGCGAGTTCATGCTCGTCGACTTGCACTCGACGTCGAGCGCCGGCCTGCCGTTCTCGGTGTGTGGCGACACACTGAAGAACCGCCGCGCCGCGCTGTCGTTGCCGATCCCGCTGCTGCTCGGACTGGAAGAATCGATCGAGGGCTCCCTGTGCGAGTTCGTGACCGAGCGCGGTCACGCCGCGATCGTCGTCGAAGGCGGACAGAATCGCGATCCGGGCACGCAGACGCGCCACGAAGCAGCGATCTGGATCCTGCTCGAATCGATCGGCGCGTTGACTCGCGATCGGATCCCGCGGATCGCCGATCGTGCGCGCATCCTGAAGGACGCGGGCCGCGGCGCGCCGGGCGTCATCGAAGTGACCTATCGCCACGCGATCCGCGCCGACAGCCAGTTCGTGATGAAGCCCGGGTTCAACAACATCCACACGATCGAGCACGGCGAAGAACTTGCGCGGGATCGCGATGGAGCGATCCGCGCTCCCGACGATTGCGTGTTGCTGATGCCGCTCTACCAAGGGCTCGGCGACGACGGCTTCTTCCTCGGTCATGCGATTCGACGGTCGTGGCTGCGGATCTCCGCGTTGCTGCGCAAACTCGGTTTCGATCGAGTGCTGACCTGGCTACCCGGCGTCGCGGAGCACGAGTCCCGAGCCCACGCGCTGGCCGTGTCCGAGCGCGGACTCGCGCAGCTCTATCCGCATTCGTGGTTCCGCCTGTTCGGCTACCGCAAAGTGCGTCACGAAGCCGGACGCATGTTGTTCGTGCGCCGGCGCCAGAGGCCGTGATCGAACGAGGATGCCCATGAGTCGTCGCGTTTGGATTTGGCCGGTGGTGATCTTGGCCGTCGCGGCGGCGTTCCCCGTGAGCAAGTGGGTCGTGCGCGCCTGGGTCGATCGCAAGATCGAGCGCAACGTCGGTCATGCGCTTCCGGACTTCACGCTGACGGCGACGGACGGTCGATCGTTCGCGTCCGTCGATCTGCGTGGGAAGGTCGCCGTGCTGCACTTCCTGCGCTCCTTCTGCGGGAGCTGCGAACGCGAGAAGCCGACGGTGCGCGCGCTCGCGAGCAAACTCGACCCCAACGACGTGGTGCTGTGGTCGATCATGACCGACCGGCTGCAGGGCTACGCCGAGGCCGACACGCAGGCGACGCTCGCGCGCTCGAAGTTCGAACACCCGGTGCTGATGGCCGACAAGGCGTTCGCCGACGCGTTCCACGGCGCCGAGTGGTCGCACGTCACGCCGATCTGGTACGTGGTGAGCCGCGACGGCCATATCGTCGCCACGCTGCGTGGCACGCAGGAACTCGAAGCCGTCGAGGCGGCGATCGCCGAGGCGAATGCGCGAGGGTGACGGGCTAACGCACCACCCGGGCCACCACCCGGGTGACGGCCCGGGCGACGGCCCGGGTGATGGCCCGGGTGATGGCCCGGGTGGCAGCCCGGGTGACGGCCCGGGTGCGGTCGGCGGCTTCGCCGCCTCGGGGTCACACCGTGATCGTGTCGCCGTCGAACGTCGTGAACGTGAAGCCTTCGAACACGCCATTCGCGGTTTCGTTGAAGGTCTTCTTCTGATCGCGCAGGACGCTGATCGCGACCTGTTCGCCGAGGCGCATCGACCAGTACGCGTCCGAGCGCCAGTGGACACCGGCGATGTTCCGTCCTTGCGCGGTGTTCGACGCGAGCTTGTCGAGTTCGCCCGCGACCGTCAGTGATCCGGCATCCGCACCGACGTACGGCACGAGTGAGAGTCCGTCCGCCGACGCGACCACGGGGTTCGCGTACGGGGTGCTGCCGTCGAACATCGCCTTCAAGATCGTGACGCACGCGCCCGCGACGGTCGCGTGACCCGAGCCGTACGAGGGATGCAGCGGCGAGCCCTCGGGGAACACTTGTGGCAACAGGTACGTCCCGAACTGCGTGAAGATGTCGTCGACGGCTTGCGAGTTCAGCACGTCCGCATGCAGCGGGAGCGATTCGAGGTTCGCGAGCGCGCGATGGACGAGCCCGCCGTATGCCTCGGGGCGCAGCTTGCGGTTGACGTACCACTTCGTGAACCAGACGGCCTTCAGCGCACGCGTCGCGACCTCCGTGAGGATGGTCATGATGTACGGCGCTCCGAACGTGCCGAAGCCGCACTGCGTCAACGAGTTCTTGTACGGGTCACCCGGGTTCGTCGGGCAACCGATGCCGCCACCCGTCACGAGGTCGCCCGGCGTCGGCGGTGTCAGCAGGATCAGCGCCGCATGGAAATACGCTTGGTAGAGGACGTCGACGTGCACCCATTGGCCGAGGTCGCGGCCATTGCGGATGTAACGACGCACGGTGTCGAAGTTCTGCGTCGCGAGCGGCTTCGCCCCGTTCTGGATCGCGAGCCACGTCGCGAAGTCGGTCATGTGATCGTCGCCGGCGATCAGCGTGCGCATCTTCTGCTCGATGTTCACGGCGCCGAACGGACACGCGCGCAGCAGGAACTGCGAGACGTACGGCCCGGCGATCGTGCCGGCCGAGTTGTCGCGGAACAGCAACTGTGGCGTCACGGAGCCGGTCGACTTCGGCCCGCGGAAGTCGCTCATCGCCGTCAGCTCGGCGCACGCATCGGCCACCGCCGAGTCGGTCGCGTAGTCGGCGAAGTGCACGTCGCGCAGCAGAGCCTGCCAATAGTGCTCGACCATCTCGCCGGCCGCTTCCGCGGACGCGAGCGCGGGCGCTGCCGGCATCGAGAACTGACAGACGTCCGTGCCCTCGAGGTCGAACGCGAGGCCGGCCTGCGGGTTCTTCAGCGGGAAGCGATCGGCGAAGTTCGTCACGCCCATCGGGATCGCTTCGAAGTCCGCGAACTTGCCGGTGCTGACCGCCTTGAGGAACGCCTGGTACGCGTTCGCGTCGACGTTGCCATTGGCGTCGTGGGGGAGACCCTTGTGGAAGTTGCCGATGCGCGTCGCGTAGAGGTCTTCGTCGCCGTTGTTCAGCGGTTTGAACACCGGGCGCTTGTGGTTGTTCTTCGCGACGGCTCGCCGGATGGCGTACGCCTTCGAGCGCCGCTTCTTCGCCCCGAGAGGACCGCCGTCTTCGGCGGCCTCCGCACTGGAGCCCGGGGTACCGACGATCGCCGGCGTCAGCGACAGGCCCATTGCCGCAGTGGTCGCCGCGGCCAGCGAGCCGAGCCCCCCGAGGAAGCTGCGCCGATCGACGGTCTTCGCGATGCCGTCGGGTTGCGTGAGTTCGGACGAGGGATCGACGGTGCGATCGGACTTGGACTTCGAGTTGCGCGCCATGCGATGGGATCCCGATTCGGAGGACCGAGGACGAGGAAGCGGTGTCACGCGCCATGGGACGTGGACCGCGGGCGGAGTGTGGAGCAAGGTTGCTCCCGGTTCGACGAAGGTCAACCGTTCGGAGGATCGCTCGTTTCGGAATCGCTGGTCTCTTCACGGATCGAATCCGGCTTGGTCGGCGCCGGGTCCCCGACCACCTTCACGAATTCGTACGGCCCGTCCACGGCGCCCCAAACCTGCTTGCCCGCCGCGTCGAAGCCACGATCCCAACTGGTCAGGAGCGTCGAAGTGACGACGACTTCGGAGGTTGCGTACGACGCGTTCGACAGATTGCTGGCGCAGCCCCGACCGCGGGTGGACCCGCGCCAAGTACTGGCGTCGATGCGTTCGAGCTCGATCGCGCAGCCCTCGCGCGCGACCAGCGATTCGGGATCGAGTGTCGCCAACTTCGCCGGATCGCGACCCCCACCCGCATACGCAAGCGGATCGCCGGGCAGCGTGTAGACCTGGCTCTCGACCCGACCTGCCTCCAACGCGACCAGACGGTAGACGCGCTGGCGGTACGGTCGATCCAGTGCGCTCGCCACGGCCTGTTCGACGTAGAGCCACGGGCCGTCGTCGCGCTCCGGGAAGATCCGCGTCATCGACAAGTGGACGTCGAGGTAGTGCGGGTCGCGCGCGGCTTGCGCGGCCGAATCGAACGAGCCTTCCATCCACTTTGCGAGTTCTTCGACCGGCGTCGGCCCGACCGGTGCGGGATCTCCGGGGGAGGCACACGACGCCAACCATGAACAGGCGAACGACAACCACACCGCGTGATGCGATCGGACCATGCGAGCACCTCGAACGGGACGACTTGTCGATACGGTAGCAGCCATGCCTCCCCTGCTGCTTGGCTACCTCGTCGTCATCAACGCCTTGGCCTTCGGAATGATGGCCATCGACAAGTGGAAGGCCGCGCGCGGCGCGCGCCGCATCCCCGAGTCGACCCTGCTGCTCCCCGCCGCGCTGCTCGGCTGCGTGGGTTCGTGGAGCGCATCCGTGTTGTTCCGACACAAGACGTCGAAGTCGTCGTTCCGTTGGAAGCACATGCTCGCGACGGCGATCAGCATCGGTTGGGTCGTCCTGATCGTGCGCGAGGGACTCTGATGCCCGAGCTGCCGGAGGTCGAGACCACGCGGCGCGGCATCGAACCCCACGTCGTCGGCAAGCGCGTGCGCGCCGTCGTCGTGCGCGATGCGCGCCTGCGTTGGCCGGTTCCCGACGAACTCGCGCGCGTGCTGCCGGGCTTGCGCATCGAGGCGGCGGAGCGGCGCGCGAAGTACTTGCTGCTGCGCACGCAGCGCGGTCACGTGCTCGTGCATCTCGGCATGTCGGGCAGTCTGCGCATCGTGCCGGCAGCGACCGAGCCCGCCGCGCACGACCACGTCGATCTCGTCTTCGACGGCGGCATGGCGCTGCGCCTGCGCGATCCGCGCCGCTTCGGTTCCGTGCTGTGGATCACCGGCGATCCGGCGCACTCGAAGCTCTTGAAGGACCTCGGCCCCGAACCGCTGTCGGATGCATTCGACGGCGCCTATCTGTTCGCGCGGGCCCGCGGCCGCGCCGCACCGATCAAGCACGTGATCATGGACGGGCACGTCGTGGTCGGCGTCGGCAACATCTACGCGAGCGAGTCGCTGCATCGTGCCGGCATCCACCCGCTGCGCGCGGCTGGCCGCATTGCGCGCGAACGCTTCGACGCGCTCGCGCTCACCGTGAAGGACGTCTTGCGCGCCGCCATCGAGGCCGGTGGTACGACGCTGCGTGACTTCGCGCGCAGCGATGGCGAGCCGGGCTACTTCGCGCAGGAACTCCTGGTCTACGAACGCGTGCACGAGCCATGCACGCGCTGCGGCGCCCTGATCAAGTGCGCGCGCAGCGGCCAACGCTCGACGTATTGGTGTCCGCGCTGCCAACGCTGACCGACGCGTAACCGCCCGACGCCCTCGCGCATCCAAGTCGGCCCAGGATGCGGAGCGCGCCATGTCGACCAGCTACGACGTCGTCATCATCGGATCGGGAGCGGGCGGCGGCACGCTGGCCCACGCCCTCGCGGGCAGCGGCAAGCGCGTGCTCGTGCTCGAACGCGGTGGCTTCCTGCCGCGCGAGCGCGAGAACTGGGACGAGAAGGCGGTCTGCCTCGATCGTCGCTACGCGACCGCGGAACGCTGGCGCGACGCGGACGGTCGCGAGTTCGCGCCGTCCGTGCATTACGTCGTCGGCGGCAACACGAAGATGTACGGCGCCGCGCTGTTGCGACTGCGCGCGCACGACTTCGCGGAAGTGCGCCATCACGGCGGCACGTCGCCGGCATGGCCGATCGCGTACGAACAGCTCGAGTCGTACTACTCGGCCGCCGAGCGGCTCTATTCCGTGCATGGTCGTCGCGGCGCGGATCCGCACGATCCGCCGTCGTCGACTCCGTATCCGTTCCGCGCGCTCGAACACGAACCACGCATCGCGGAACTCGCGCGTGATCTGGAGCACCAAGGACTGCGGCCGTTCCCGATCCCGCTCGGCGTTCGTCTCGGCGAGACGTCGCACGCGACCGCGCCGATTCGGCTGGCGCGATTCGACGGCTACCCCGACCCGACCGAAGTGAAAGCCGATGCGCACGTGGCCGCGCTCGTGCCCGCGCAGAGCCGCGGAGGTGTGACGCTGCGCACGGAGTGTGTCGTCGAACGCTTGCTCACGTCGACCTCGGGACGCGAGATCACCGGAGTCCTCGTCCGACACGGCGACGAGACCGAGGTCGTCCGTGGCTCCATCGTCGTCGTCGCGTGCGGCGCCGTGAACTCGGCCGCGCTGTTGCTGCGCTCCGCGAACGACGCGCATCCACACGGGCTCGCGAATCGATCCGGACTCGTCGGCCGCAATCTGATGCTGCATCACAACGGCATGCTGCTCGCCGTCTGCGACGTCGAGAACCCGTCGGTGTTCCAGAAGACGTTCGGACTGACCGACTTCTACCGCGGGGCGAGCGCGCACGAAGGGCACGGAGCGTCGGAGTTTCCGCTCGGCACGATCCAGTTGATGGGCAAGCCCGATCGGTGGACGGTCGAGTTCATGGCGAAGGAGTCGTCGCTCGCGAACCGCACCGCGGACGACCTGCTCGCGCACTCGGTCGACTTCTTCCTGACCAGCGAGGATCTGCCCGATCCGCGCAATCGCGTGACAGTCGGTGCGGACGGTGGGATCACGCTGTCGTACTTGCCGAACAACCTGGCCGCGTACGAAGCGCTGCGCGAGCGCACCGAGTCGATCGTGGCGCGAGCCGAACTCGCGCACGGACGGGCGCGCCCGGACTTCTTGCATCTGCGGCTCGGCATCCAGGCCGTCAGCCACCAGAGCGGCACGCTGCGGTTCGGGGGCGATCCTGCGACGTCGGTGCTCGATCCCGAGTGTCGCGCGTGGGACGTGCACAACCTCTATGCAGTCGACGGCTCGTTCTTCCCGTCGAGCGGCGCCGTGAATCCCTCGCTCACGATCATGGCCAACGCGCTGCGCGTCGGGGAGCGTTTGCTCGATCGCTTGGGCCGTTGACGGCGGTCGGCGCGGAAAACCGAAAACCGCGCCAGCCCGACCATGGATTCGACGCATGCAGGGGTGCCGCCTCTTCGCACGCATGCGCGTGCGCCGGAATCCACCCCATGAATGCTCGCTCGGTCATCGCCTTGTTCATCGGAACGTTCACCTGGCTCGCGCCGCACGTTGGTCACGCGGGCGTTCCGATCGTGTTCGAACCCAACCGGGGCCAAGCTCCCGACGACGTGCGCTACCTCGCGCGCGTCGAGCGGGACCTCGTCTACGTCGGCGACGACGGGGCGACTCTGTGGCGCACCGGCGCCGACGGGGTTGCGCACGCGTTGCGACTGCGATTCGTCGGCGCACGCGCGCGATCCATCGACGCGGTCGAGCCGCTGGAATCGACGTCGAATTACCTGCGGGGCGTGGACCCGAGCCGCTGGATCCTCGGAGTCACGCATTCGAGCGCGGTCGTGCTCGACGAGATCGGTCCGGGCCTCGACGTCCGCATGTACGCGAACCGTGGCGCGTTCGAATACGACGTCATCGTCGCTCCCGGTGCGGACCTCGCGGCGGTGCGGATCGCCTTCGACGGAGCGACGCACGTCGCGTTGGACGACGACGGCTCACTGCGCATCGAAACGCCGGTGGGGACCGTGATCCACAGCGCGCCACACGTCTACCAGTCCGTCGGCGCCGCACGGACGAGCGTGGCGGCGAAGCCCGTGCTCGCGGCCGATGGCACGCTCGGGTTCCAGCTCGAGGGCTACGACGCCGAGCGCAGTGTCGTGATCGATCCGATCGTCGGCTACGCGACGTTTTTCGGAGCGGCGGGTAACGACGCCGTGCGCGACGTCGCCGTCGCGCCCGATGGGAGCATCGTGTTCGCGGGTTCGACTCAGTCGCCGAACCTGCCGTTCCAACAGGCCTACCAAACGGTGCTACTCGGCGAGTCCGATGCGTTCGTCGCGCGCATGAATGCCGCGGGAACCGCGCTGCTTTGGTGCACCTACTTCGGCGGCACATCGGCGACGACGGTCGAGATGGCGACCGACGTCGACGTCGACGCCGGTGGCCGCGTGGTCGTCGGCGGCAACACCGACTCGATCGACTTCCCGACGTCGGCGGGCGCCATCCAGGCCGGCTTCGGCGGTGACCGCGACGCGTTCGTCGCGCGCTTCTCGAGCTCGGGCAATCAACTGCTGTATTCGACGCTGATCGGCGGCGCCGCGCTCGACACGCTGGGCGCCATGCGCGTCGACGGGCTCGGGAACATCGCCTGCGGCGGACACACCTCGTCGTCCGATCTGCCGATCAAGAACGCCGCGTTCGGCACGTACTTCGGCACCGAAGACGCGTGGGTCGCGCGCTTCACGACGACCAACGCGCTCGACTTCCTCACGTACTTCGGAACCGACTTCGTCGACGTGACGAACGACGTCGAGTTCGGTCTCGGTGGCGACGTCGTCGCCGCGGGCGCGGCCAACGGCGACGATCTCCCGCTCGGCGTGTCGCCGATGCAGACGTACGGCAACGGCTTCGTCGCGCGCTTCCAACAAGGCGGCGCGCTGGTCGCATCGACGTACACGCAGATGCCGGTCGTCGGTCTCGCCACGGACGCGCTCGACGCCGTGTGGGTCGTCGGAGGCACGAACTCGAGCGGCATCAAGACGTCGTACGCGTGCTTGCAGAAGTTCCACTCGGGCTCGCAAGGCGCGAGTGGTTCGAGCGACGCGTGGATCGAGCGCATCGCGCCCGACCTCAGCGCGCTCGAAGCCGGGTCGCTGTTCGGTGTGGCTTCGTCGAGCGAGATCGCCTGGGACGTCGTGGTCGACGCGTTCGGCGAGCCGACCGTGCTGATGACGTCGACCGGCAACTCCTTCCCGTACAACTCGACGGCGCGCCTCGCGCACTGGAACGCGTGGCTGACGCGCCAGTGCTGGCAGACGATCCTGCCGAGCGGCACCGCGAACGCACTCGCGTTCGCGCGGACGTCGACCGAGTCGCTGTGGGTCGGTGGGATCGCGAGTTCGACGTTCGCGGCGACTTCCGGCGCCTTGCAGACGTTCAACGCGGGACTCGAGGACGGCTATCTCGTGCGAGTCGATCCGACGCCCGCGACGACGCAGATCGCGCTCGACGCCTATCCCGCGCGATTGCGACACGGGAGTCAGGGTCTCTGTGTGCTGACGCTCGATGGTGCGGCTCCCGCGGGCGGGCTCACACTGGCGGTGACGTCGTCCGATCCCGCGCTCGCGGTGCCGCCGGTGGTCCACGTGCCGGCTGGTGCGTCGAGCATCGACGTCACGGTCGTCGCCGGCCTCGTGCCCGCGCCGACGTCCGCAACCGTGACGGTCTCGGGTCTCGGGACGTCGCAGAGCGCGACGATCCAGATCGTCCACGGCCCGTTCTTCGCGATCGACGTGATCGAGAAGTTCGGGACGACCTCGCCCGGCACCGGATCGCCCGCGGCCGCGATCAATGCGTCGGGGCAGATCGCCGGGACGCACTTCTCGACGCTCGATCCGTTGTGGTCGCTCGCGGGATTCGTGTTCAGCGATGCGACCGGATTCTCGGACTACCTTTCGTACGCGCGCGATCTCAACGATGCCGGGACGGTCTGCACCCAGCTCGGTACGAAGGCGTACGTGCGCACCGCGGCCGGCACAGAGACCCAGATCCCGGCCGTGTCGGGGTTCAGCGGGTACTACGCCGAGGCGATCAACTCTTCCGGCCAAGTGGTCGGGATGATGGACAACGTCAACACCTCGCGCGCATGGCGCTACACGCCGGGCACCGGCACGAAGAACCTCGGCAACATCGGCGGCAACGGCTACAGCGCCGCGGCCGACGTCAACGACCTCGGCCACGTCGTCGGCGAGACGCAGACCACGAGCTTCAGCACCGTGCCGTTCCGCTACGTCGACGGCGTCGGCATGATGAGCCTCGGATTGCCCGCCGGTTCGCTGTACGCCAAGGCGTACGGGATCAACGACCTCGATCAGGTCGTCGGCGCCCAGGCCAATCCGTTCGGCAACGAGTTCGATGCGTTCCGCTGGTCACCCGCCCTCGGCTACGAACTGCTCGGACGATTGCCCGGCGACAAAACGTGCATCGCGCACGAGATCAGTGACTCCGGCATCACGGTCGGGCAGTCGTCGAACTGGAGCAACGTGCCGCGCGCGGTGTTCCACACCGATGCGGACGGCCTGATGGCGCTCTCCGACGCGGTCGATCCGTTCGAGGGCTGGATCTACAGCCTCGACGCCGCCACCGACGTCAACGAGCACGGCATGATCAGCGTCGACGGCGGCTATTCGGGCGGGTACCCCGACGGAGCGATCGCCACGGGTGTCGCGTTCCGTCTGATGCCGGTCGGACCGCGCTTCGAGAACTACGGGCAGGGCACGCCCGGAACCCTCGGCGTCCCGAAACTGACGTCGACGAAGCGCCCGGCGATCTGCGCACCCATCCAACTCTCGATCGGCAACTCGCGCGGCCAGAGTGCGAACGCCCTGCTCGTCCTCTCGGCGTTCCCGGCCAACCTGCCCCTCGGCTCGGCGACGCTGCTCGTTCAACCGTCGATCACGGTCCCGTTCGTGCTCCCTACCACTGGCGCAATGTTCGGCGGCAACATCCCTTGCGATCCGATCTACGTCGGCAACGAGCTGTATCTCCAGGTCCTCGAAGAGGATCCGGGCGCGCCGTCCGGCGTGTCCGCGACTCCCGGCCTGAAGCTGACCATCGGCTGAGAGGCCGTGAAGAAATCCCGCGCGGCGTCGGAACGGCTGCGAACGACGATCGCTTCGTCGGATGGCCTCACCGATTCTTCCCATTGAGTCGCCTCGGCAATCCTCCTCGCGCTCGCCGTTCTCGCTCGTTCCGCCGCTCGCGGGGGATTTCTTCACGGCCTCTGAGCGCCCAGGGAGGTGCTGAATGGCCCGCGCTATGCTTGGCCCCCCGCGCATTCCTCCCCGATCCCGACCGCAACGCCCGGTGCGTGCGGGGTCGCTGGCGGAGGCGCCCGGAGACCATGGTCGACCTGACGCGCTTGCTGGTTGCGGCGAAAGACGGCGACGACGCGGCGTTGGACCGCTTCGTCGAGGCGGTCTACGACGAACTCCGTTCGATGGCCCGCGACCAAATGCGCGGGGAGCGCCAGAACCACACCCTCGAACCGACCGCTGTCGCCCACGAAGCGCTGCTGCGCTTGTTCCAGGACGGCAAGCTGCCGTTCGACAACCGCGGCCACTTCTTCTCCGCGGCCGCGCAGGCGCTGCGCCGCGTCCTCGTCGACCACGCACGCAAGCGAGCGACGAACAAGCGCTCCCACGACCGCACGACCGGCGAAGTCGAACTCGACTCCGTCGCCGCTCCTCGGCGCGACAAGCAACTGATCGCGCTCGACGACGCGCTGACCGAGCTCGCGCAAGTCGCACCCGACAAGGCGCGGCTCGTCGAGTTGCGCTTCTTCGCCGGCTTGTCGGTCGAGGAAGCCGCCGTGGCCATGGGCGTGTCCGAGAGCACGGCGGCTCGCGATTGGCGCCTCGCTCGCGCGTGGCTGGAAGCTCGAGTCGGCGATGCGAGCCATGAACGCGGCTGATCGATTCGCCCGTCTCGAGCGCTTGTTCCACGAAGCGTCCGCACTCGGCGACGGCGAGCGCGATGCGTTCGTGCGCGAGCGCGTCGATCCCGACCTGCGCGCCGAACTCGTCGCGATGTTGCGCAGTGACTCGCGCGGTGGCGCGTTCGTCGACGACCCGGGCAATGCGCATGGCGGGATGCGCAAGAAGGTCCCCGATCCGTTGCGCGGCGAACGCATCGGACCGTATCGACTGGTCGAGCGCATCGCCGAAGGCGGCATGGGCGTGGTCTACCTCGCCGCGCGCGAGGATGGCGCGTTCGCGCAACAGGTCGCGATCAAGCTCATGCGCGGTGGGCTCGTCACCGAGCGCCAACTGCGCCGCTTCGAGTCCGAACGACGCCTGCTCGCGCGTCTCGCGCACCCCAACATCGCGCGCCTGTTCGACGGCGGCACGACGGAGCGCGGCGCGCCGTACCTCGCCATGGAGTACATCCGCGGCGAGCCGATCGATGCCTACTGCGATCGCGCTCACCTCTCGGTTTCGCAGCGTGTGAAGCTGTTCATCTCCGCTTGCGACGCGGTGCACTGCGCGCACCAGAACCTCGTGATCCACCGCGATCTGAAGCCGTCGAACGTTCTCGTCGACGAGCACGGTCAACCGAAGCTGCTCGACTTCGGCGTGGCCAAGCTCGTCGCGGACGACGACACCGGCGATCGTGCGACGGAGACGATCGCGCGCGTGTTCACGCCCGAATACGCGAGCCCGGAGCAATTCTCCGGAGCTCCGCTGACGACGGCGACCGACGTCTACTCGCTCGGCGTCATGCTGCATGTACTGCTGACCGGAGTGAAGCCGTTCGAAGTCGCGGGTCTCTCCGATCCGGCGTTCTCGCGCATCGTTTGCGAACGCGAAGCGACGCGGCCCAGCGCCTTGGTCGAGTCGCGCACGGGCACGCGCCCCGGCGAGCCGAAGACCGAGCGCGTGGCGCTGTTCGCCGAACACCTCGGCACCACGCGGGATCGCCTCGCGCGCCATTTGCGCGGGGATCTCGACCGCATCGTCCTCATGGCGCTGCGCAAGGAGCCGTCGCGCCGCTACGCATCGGTCGAGCAGTTCGCGTCCGACCTGCGCCGCTGGCTGCTCGGACTGCCGGTCATCGCGCGTCCGGACACCGTCGGCTATCGCACGGCGAAGTTCGTGCGTCGCAATTGGCTCGCGGTGTCGCTGTCGTCGCTGATCCTGCTGTCGTTGACGAGTGGCCTCGTCGTCGCCACGCGCCTCACGCGCATCGCGAAGGATCAGACCAAGCTCGCGGAACACCAGAGCGAGATCGCGACGCAGCAGCGCACGATCGCGGAGCGCCAGACCGCGGTGGCGGAAGAGCAGAAGCGCATTGCCGAGGAACAGCGCAAGCTCGCCGAGGAACAGCGCGACACGGTGCTGGCCGAGCGCGATCACGCGCGCATCGAAGCGACGTCGGGAGCGGAAACGGTCCACGACCTGCTCGCCGTGTTCTTCGGCGCGCGCAAGTTCTCGGCCGCCGAGCGCGACGTCGCGCGCCAGAACGTGCTGCACCGCGCCGAGGTCGCGCGGCGTCGATTTGCGGACCAGGATCACCTGCGCGCCAACGTCATCGACGCGCTCGGACGCGTGTGCGCGCAACTCGGCTGCGTCGACGACGCCGAGGCGCTGGTGCGCGAGGCCTACGACACGCGCGTGCGGATGTTCGGCGAGAACAGCCTCGAAGTCGCGATGAGCTTGAACGTGCTCGGTCAACTCGCGTTCGATCGCGGACGCTTCGACGAGGCGCGTACGACGCTCGAGAAGGCGCTCGCGTTGCAGCGTTCGCTGCCGGTCGACGTCCACACCGACGTCGCCGAAGTGCTGAACAACCTGGCTGCCACGATGAACCGCCTCGGCCACGCCGCGGAGGCCGAGGCGATGCATCGCGAAGCGCTGGCGCTGCGCTCGGAGCGCTACGGCGAACGCAGCATCGAAGTCGCGGAGTCGTGGAACAACCTGGCCGGAGTGTCGTGGCGCAAGCGCGATTACGACGCGGCCGAAGACGCGTTGCGTTGCGCGATCTCGATCCGCACGGCCGTGCTCGGCGCGAGTGCGGCCGAGACGCTGCAGAGCGAGGCGAATCTCGCCACGCTGTACGCGCAGCGTCGCAAGTGGCCGGAGGCGATCGCGGAGCTCGAGCGTGCTGCGGCGGGTTACCGCCAGCTCGGCGCGGCCGGTGAGGATGGGCTCGTGCATGTGTTGTCGAACCTCGGCGATGCGCTCGCGTTCGCCGACCGGTTCGCCGAAGCCGAGCCGATCGCGCGTGAGGCCGTGCAGCGTTCTCTCGCGACGTACGGCCCGGAGCACCGCGTGACGGCGCGAGCACGCGCGAACCTCGGCGACGTGATGCGGCGCACGGATCGAGCTGCGGAAGCTCGTGTGCTCTACGAGGTTTCGTTGGCCACGACACGCGGTGTCGCCGGGCTCGAACTCGCGCACGCGAATGCGCAATCGGCGTACGGCATGTGTTTGCTCGATCTCGGCGAACTCGATGCGGCCATCGAGAACTTGCGGGCCGCGATCGCCGTCATCGATTCGCCGACGGAGCCCTCGCGCGGCGATGGAGCCACGGCGCGTTTGGCGCTCGCCGAAGCGCTGGCGAAGAGCGGGGATCGCGCCGAAGCGCGGGTCGAACTCGACCGCGCGCTGGCTCCGCTCGAAACGCAATTCGGTGCGGACCACGCGGTCGTGGTCCGCGCCAAAGAACTGCGCAAGGAGATCGAGTCGGCCGGGCCGTGACGCGGGAGCGACTCGCGGTCCGTCACTCGATGTGGAGCTCGAGCGCCGGCGTCGCCTCGAAGCCCGCGGGCGCACCCGCATCGGGGACGAACGCCTGCATCCAGAGTGTCGCCGGCGGCAAGCCCGGCGGCAGCGTGGCGGGAATCGCGAAACCGCCGCTGCCCGGAGCGACCCCACCGGTCGGCAACGACAGCGTCAGCGGCAGGAGTCCGCCCACGCGCAGCACGCAGCCTTCGGCGAGCATCGTCGTCGCGGACGTCGTCCCGAACAGCAACAGCGCCGACGCGTTCGGCGTCGCCTTCGACAACGTCAGCGTGATCGCGCCATTCGACGTCGGGCAACCGGTCCACGTGAGCTGCGGCAAGAACCCACCGCTGCCGGGGCAACCGAAGCCGTGCGGCTTCGCGAAGCCCTTGCAGCTCGGCGCCGTCACTTGGACCGTGACCGTGCCGAGGTTCGAGTCGGTGAACGGATCACGCGCGGCGAACTTGAAGGTCGTCGGGCCGACGAAGCCGACCTCGGGGAAGTAGGTCGCGCTCGCGCCGTTCTGCGCGACGCTGCCGTGCTCGGGCTGCTCGACGATGCGATACGTCAGCGCATGACCGTTCGCGTCGGTCCCCGTCAACGCGATCACGAGCGGCTGATCGGCCGGCGTCGACACCGACTTGTTGGTGACGGCCGGCGGCGTGTTGTTGATCGCGTCGTCGCTGTTCGGACCGTTGTGGCAGTCGTAGCAACCGATGCGGAAGCCGCGCCAGAACGTCTTCGTGCCGTACTTCGTGCTCAGCGTGCGATCGGCTTGCGCGAACGACAGCACCGTGCCCTTCGAGTCCGTGCCATGGCACGTGCGGCACTGCGCGGTGCCACCGTTCTCCGCGGCGTCACCATGTTGGCCGACCCAGTTCTGCCCGATCGTGTGCATGCCGTGCGGTCCGCCGGTGACCGTGCTCGGCATCGTCACGTGGCACGCCGTGCACTCGGACACCACGCCGATGTGGCCCTGCATCTGTTGGCTCTGGATGTTGTCGTTCGGATGCAGCGCCGGGTACTCCGCGTGCGGCGAGCCGTGGCACGCCGAGCACTGCAGACCACCGTGTCCCGCCGAGAAGCGGTAGAGGTCGAAGCCCGCCGCCGGCACGTTGGAGTTGGTCGCGAACGTCGCGTTCGCCGGCACGTGCGGATTGCCGTTCTGATCGAACACGGACGTGAAGCGGATCGCGCCGGAGTTCTGCGTCGCCGTGCCCGTGTGGCATTCCTGGCAAGCCGGCTCCTCGAGCCATGGCGTGCGATTCGGATCCGCGACGGCGGTCATGTCGCCGTGGCAGCTCTGGCATTGCATCGACAGCAAGCCGTCCTGGCCGACCGCCTTGCCCATCGCGCCGCGCAGGCAGCGCGTTTCGGAACCCGGGTGGCACGTGTAGCACGACGCGCGATTGGTCGAGTCGTCGAGCGTGAGACCACTCGAGTCGAGGACGTCCGCGTGCAGTCCGTGCAGCGCCGACGTCAGCATCGAGATGCCGGCGATGCCGGTCCCGGGCAACGCGTTCGACGCGTGGCACGCGGCGCACAGGATCGCCTTGCCGGTGCTCTGCACGGTCGCGAGCAATCCGGCCGGGCTGAAGCCCTTCTGCGTGAGCGCGCTCGCGTATTGCGGGTTGCCGGCATTGCGCTCGTCATGCAACCGCAGGATGTTCAAGCGCCAGTCGTCGACGACGTTGCCGTCGAACAGCCAGCCGCTCTCGGGCATCGCGAACGGGCTGCCGCCCGAAGCATGGCAACGAGCGCAGTCCATCTCGTCGGAGACCGGCGCGACGTTCACGGTCGAGCCCCAGACCGCGCCGCTGACGGGATCACGCGCGACGGTCTTCAGCATCGGATAAGGGTTCTTCGCACCGGTGTCGTCGTACGGCGTGATCGGGATGCCCTCGGCGTGGAACCAGTTCAGGCCCGGCACGAATGGCACGGCCTTCGGCGTATTGGTCGGGCCCGGCATCGCGAAGCCGGCGAGGCCGGTGTCGACCGGCAAGCTCACTCCGAACAACGACGGCAGATACGTCCAGAAGTCGGTCTTCCCCGCCGAGCTGGTGTTGATCGATCCCGTCGGATCCGGCGTCGCCTCGTACGTGAGCGTGATCACGCCGGGCCCGCGCACGAGCTTGCCGTCGAGGACGACCTGCGTGTTGAACGTGTTGAACGGCGGCAGCAGCGCGAACACCTGGTAGCCGGGGTCCATGCAGTGCATGCCCAGGTCGTTCCAGGAGATCACGCGGATCTTGGTCGGGGCGGACGACGCCGTCGACGCCGCGATCGTTGCGACCACGAACGCGGTCGTCTGCAGCAGCGAACGCGTGAGGGGCTTGACGGAGGACATGAGCGAGCTCCCTGAACACCGAATGCGAAGGTGGCCGAACGGACGCGGCGGCGTGGATGGCCGCGAGGCAGGACGTCGACTCCGACGACCGTCCCGACCGACATGTTGCGTGGATCCGGATGAAAGATCCGTCACCTCGAGGACCAGCGCAAACAGCCAAACGCCCAGCTTCTGCGCGTATATGAGACAGAGCGGTAGGGATTCCGCAGTCGAGGTTCGACCTCGCATCGAGGCTGCGCGGTCCGTACCACCGTGCGTCCGTTCCACAGTCGTCCGGAGAGTCGAACATGTCCCGCTCGTCGCTCGTCCTCGCCGTGCTCGTTTGGAGTGGAGCGATCGTCCACGCTCGCGATGAATCTCCCGAAGTGGCGATCCAACCTGCCGACGTATTCCAACTCGAGGCCGCGTACGACCCGCGCATCGCGCCGGACGGCGATCGCGTGATCTACGTGCGTCACGGCGCCAGCGCGAAGGACGATCGCTGGCACGACGATCTGTGGTGCATCGACACGCGCACCGGCGAACAGCGGCCGTTGGCGTCGAGCTCGGGTCACGCCGCGCAGCCTCGCTGGTCGCCCGATGGGCATCGAGTCGCGTACGTGTCGATCGACGACGGCTCGCCGCAGATCTGGGTGCGCTGGCTCGATCGCGGCGAGGTCGTGCGTGTGACGGAGTACGCGGAAGGTCCCGCCGACCTCGCTTGGTCTCCCGACGGCAGCATGATCGCGTACACGTCCTTCGTCGAAGCCGCCGCCGCGCCGTTCGTGACGATGCCGCCTCCCCCCGAAGGCGTGACGTGGTCGCCGGCTGCGAAGGTGATCACGCAGGCGAAATACCGCGCCGATGGCGCGGGCTACCTGCGCCAAGGGAACACGCAACTGTTCGTCGTGCCGACCGATGGCGGGACTTCGCGCCAAGTGACGCGCGGCGCGTTCGACGTGACCGGCCCGTTGTCGTGGACGTCGGACGGCCGGTCGATCGTGTTCGCGTCGAATCGACGACCCGACGCGGATCTCGAACCGCTCGACTCCGAGGTCCACGTGGTCGACGTCGCGACCGGTGCGTTGCGGGCGCTGACCGATCGACGGGGGCCGGACAACGCGCCGACGCTGTCGCGCGACGGCAAGCTCGTCGCGTACCTCGGCTTCGACGATCGTCGACAAGGACATCAGGTCACGCGGCTCTACGTCGTGCCGTTCGCGGGTGGAGCGCCGACGGATCTCACGGCGAGCCTCGATCGGGACGTCCAGGATCCGGTGTTCACGCCCGATGGCGCTTCGATCGTGTTCCTGTTCGACGACCGCGGCGAAACCAAGATCGGTCGCGTCGCGGTGACGGGCGGCGAGGTGACGACGCTCGCGACCGGTGTCGGCGGCATGGACTTCGGTCGGCCGTACTCGGCGGGCTCGTTCACGCTCGCGAACGACGGGACGATCGCTTTCACGGCGACGACGTTCGAGCATCCCGCCGACGTCGCGCTGACGACGCTCGCGGGAGTCCCGCCGCGACGCTTGACGCAACTGAACGCCGATCTGTTCGCGCAGCGCGCCTCGGCGCGCATCGAAGCGCTGACCGTGAAGTCGACGCACGACGGTCGCGACGTCGGGGCATGGCTGGTGAAGCCGCACGACTTCGATCCATCGAAGTCCTATCCGTTGATCCTCGAGATCCATGGCGGCCCGTTCGCGAACTACGGCCCGCGCTTCGCGTTCGAGTACCAAGCGTTCGCGAGTCGCGGTTACTGCGTGCTGTTCGCCAATCCGCGCGGCAGCACGAGCTACGGCGAGGAGTTCGGCAACCTCATCCATCACGCGTATCCGGGATACGACTACGACGACCTGATGTCGTGCGTCGACGCGGTGCTCGCGCGCGGGTTCGTCGATCCGAAGCGGCTCTACGTGACCGGCGGCAGCGGCGGTGGTTGCCTCACGGCTTGGATCGTCGGCAAGACTCCTCGCTTCGCGGCCGCGGTCGCGGCGAAGCCCGTCATCGACTGGACCAGCTTCGTGCTGACGTCGGACGCGTATCCGTTCTTCGTCAACTACTGGTTCCCCGGTCCGCCGTGGGAGCACCAGGACCACTACTTCGCGCGCTCGCCGCTCTCGCTGGTCGGCAACGTCAAGACGCCGACGATGCTGATGACGGGTGAGGAGGACTGGCGCACACCGATCTCGCAATCGGAGGAGTACTACCAAGCGTTGAAGTTGCGCGGCGTCGACGCCGCTCTCGTGCGTGTTCCGTATTCGTCGCACTCGATGACGAACCGACCGAGCCAGCTCGTCAGCAAGGTGCTGCACATCCTGAAGTGGTTCGAAGCGCACGGCGGGACCGACACGCCGCGCTGATTCCTGCGCGTCATCGAGACGATGCGCCGAGCGATCCGTCGGGACGCGCGGGGGTCGAGTAGAGTCCGGCCATCACGAACGCGGAGGAACCATGGCGACCAAACTGAACCCCACGAAGAACGACCTACCGGCCAAGGCGCGAGCGGCCCTGATCGATCTCTTGAACGAGCGGCTCGCGACGGCGATCGACCTGCAGTACCAGGCGAAGCAAGCGCACTGGAACGTGAAGGGCCCGCGCTTCATCGCGCTGCACGAGTTGTTCGACACCGTGTCCGAGTCGGCCGAAGAAGCCGTCGACGAACTCGCCGAACGCGCGGTGCAGCTCGGCGGCACGGCGCGGGGCAGCATTCGCCTCGCGGCGAAGGCGAGCGCGCTCGACGAGTACCCGCTCGACATCGTCGATGGCGACGCGCATGTGAACGCACTCGTCGCGGCGATGGCGACGTTCGGCGCGCAGATCCGGGCTGGCATCGAACTCGCCGCGAAGCTCGGCGACGCGAACACGTCCGATCTGTTCACCGAGATCTCGCGCACGGCGGACAAGCAACTGTGGATGGTCGAGGCGCACCTGCAAGGCAAGAGCTGACGGCACGCCAACCGTCGACACCGAGGCGCTGCGCACGAACTCACGTGCGCAGCGCCTCGCGCGTTGTGGGATCGGACGTCCGACGTGTGGCGCGCATCGGGAGCGCCGCGAGATGACAGGACGTTCATCGCGAACATGACGAAGAGCGGAGTGCGTAGCGCCGATGCAGGAGAGCTCGGCCGCGCGCGTCCGCTCAGCCTGCTGCGCGATCCGCCGCGGCCGTGACGCGCGCCCGACGATCGCGTCCAGAGTCGCACGCCCCGATCGCGCGGTGGACCTGGGCACGAGGGTTGCGCCACTCCTCGTGCCGCGGCGCTCACGCGCCGCTTGCCCGGTTCATCGGATATTTCAGGTTCATGGAGGAGTCGTCATGTCGCAGAGCAAAGCGCGTATCGCTTGGGCGCTCGCCGCCATCGTCTCGGTCACGGGATTCGCGAGCGAGGACGCCGACGCGCAGTCGTTGGCATACGACGGATTCGGCAATGGTCCGCGCCCGAACCTCGCCGGCAGCACCGGCGGAACCGGCTGGACGTCGGCGTGGGTCGATGCCGGCACCGACATCACGAAGATCGCGGGCAACGGTTTGTCGTACCCAGGACTCGACGCACAAATCGGCGCGGCGGTGACACCGACCGCGGGCGGAGTGTGGCCGAGCACGATCTACGCACGCTCGTTCATTGCGCCGCCGAGCGGCACGAACACGATCTATGCGTCGTTCCTCATGCGCGACGACGCGGCGTACGGGAGTTGGGGCGGCGTGTCGTTCGGCCAGTACCCGACCAAGGTCACGGTGGGCTCGCCGCTCGGCTACTACCAATACGGCCTGATGATGAGCCAAGGTCTCGGCGACGTGGCGAGCAAGCCGCTCGTCCAGGGTCAGACCACGCTGGTCGTCGTCAAGATCACGAAGAACGCGACGGGAGCGAGCCTCACGTACCGGCTGTTCTTGGACCCGACGATCGGATCGAACGAACCGGGCTTCGCCGCCGCGACGCTGTCGGTCGGCGGTGCGATGCCGACCGCGATCTCGATCGACAACGGCACGGGATTCACGACCGACGAGATCCGCGTCGGCACGACGTGGAGCTCAGTGTTGCCCGCAGCACCGCAGGCGTGGAAGGATCTCGGCTTCGCGAAGCCCGGGGCACTGGGAGCACCGCATCTCGCGGGCACCGGTCCGCTGTCGGCCAACACGCCGGTGTCGCTCGAGTTGACCGACACCATCCAAGACGCGCCGACGTTCCTCGTGCTCGGTCCAAACGCCGTGAACCTGCCGTTCTTGGCCGGCATCCTGGTGCCGAATCCGTCGATCCTCGTAGCGCTGCAGACGAACGCCTCGGGTCGCTTGACCCTGAGTGCGACGTGGCCCGTCGGAATCCCCGCCGGCACGACGCTCTGCGCGCAAATGTGGATCCAGGATCCGGCAGCGACGTTCGGCTTCGCGGCGAGCAACGGCTTGCTCGGCACGAGCCACTGATCGATCCACTCAGTCGGAGGCCATGCGGATCGCGACGCCATGCGCGTCGGGATCACGCATCGTGAACACGCGCGTCGCGTCGAGGTCGATCCCACCGGGGGAGACCCAGCGCGGCGCGCGTGCTTTCGTGACGCCTTCGATCGCGGCGAGGTCGCGGGCTTCGAGCTGGGTCCACCAATGCGCGACGTCGTTCGCTCTGCGATCGCGCTCGCCGAGCGCTCCGTCGCAGGGACTCAAGTAGTCGAGCAACTCCACGCCGATGCCTTCGTCCGCGCGCAGCGTCGTGATCCGCAGACGCGCGCCGAACACGCCGTTCAGGTGCTCCTGCTCGATCCCGTAGTTCTCGCTGCCGCCGACGACGCGCAGGCCGAGCGTGTCGCGCCAGAACGCGAGCGCGGTCTCTGTGTCGTCGACGACGATCGCCGTGTGATCGATGCCGAGGAACAGCGCGTCGCCAGTCTCGTGCCAACGCGGATCGCCCTTGTCCGGCGGGAAGTGGATGAGCTCGAGCCAATGCAGATCCGGATCGCGGAAGTAGAACGCGGAGATCCCGGCCGCATTCGTGTTCCACTCCGGCAGCGTCCGCGGCTCGTTCGACGCGTGGATGACGCCGTGGCGCTCGAGCAGCGCGTACGCGGCGTCCATGTCGCGCACGACGATCGCGACGTGTTGGAACAGCGCGTCGTTCGGCTTGGCCTCGATCGGGAACGGTCGGCCGCTCGCGGCCACGAACTGGCGCAGCTCGATGCGTTCGCGGCCCAGGACGAGCGCCGCGACTTCGAGGCGTGCGCCGAACACGCCTTCGCGGTATTCGACGGCGGGCCCGGACTCGGTGCGCCGGTCGACGACCGTGAACGGCAGTACGCGCGTGTAGAAGTCGAGCGAACGCTCGAGGTCCTCGACCGTGATCGCGACGCCGGTGACGCGCGCGATCGGCGCGGCGTGAGGTGCGTTCGCGGATGCGTCCTCGATGCGCGCGGTCGCGACGACGCCGAGCGCGCCGAGCGCCACCGGCACCCACGCGATCGCGACGGTCCAGCGCGGCGCGCTCACGTGTCACCGAACGTGAGGACGTTCTTGATGCCGTCGCCACCGCGCTCGAGCAGCGCGCGGAAGTCCGCGACCGGATGGCGCGTGATCAGTCGGCGCACCGCGTCGGGCCAACGGATCATGAACTGCCCGAGGTCGCGGATCGCCGCGTCGAACGCGTCCTTGCCCGCGTTGACGGTGCCGAGCATCACTTGGTTCTTCAGCACGAGGTCGCGCATCAAGCGATCGGTGTCGACCGCGATCGGGGCCTTGCGACCAGGAACACCCGTGAACACGAACACGCCGTTCGGTCCGAGTTGGTGGATCGCTTGGAACGCCAAGCTCGACGCGCCGACGGCTTCGTAGACGACGTCGATGGCGCCGAGCGTCTGGCGCAGGCGCTCGACCGGTACGTCGTCCGCCGGGACGTATTCGGCGCCGATCGCGCGGACGATGCTCGCCTTCTCCGAGTCCTGCCCTTCGCGCGAGTAGACGAACGCGCGATAACCAGCCGCACGGAACGCCATCGCTCCGAGCAGGCCGACCGGGCCGGCTCCGAGCACGAGCACGGTGTGGCACCAGCGCTCCTTCGCGTTCGATTCGATCGAGCAAGCCCACGGCAGGCGTTGCTGCAGATGGTGGAGCTGTAGCAGCGCCTTCTCCGCGATCGTCAGCGGCTCGACGAGCACGGCGACGTCGGCGAGATCTCTCGCGATCGGCCGCAGGTTCGTCGCGTGCTCGGCGACGAATTCGGTCATGAAGCCGTGAGCGCCGTGGATGCCGCGCTCCGCGAACTCGCCCGTCGTGCAGAAGTCCTGCGCGTCCGACTTGCACGGGACGCAATGCGCATGCATGCAGGGGCGACGGACGGTCGGCACCACGAGATCGCCGCGCTTCATCGACGTGACGCCCGCGCCGACGTCGACGACTTCCGCGATCGCTTCGTGACCGAGCACGAGGAACTCGTCCCCGCGGGGCGGCGTGCCGTAGTCGAAGCGGCAGATCTCCTTGTCGGTGCCGCAGACGCCGACGTCGCGGATCTTCAGCACGACGTCGTGCGGTGAGGCGAGGCGCGGCTCCGGGCGATCGAGCAGCGCGAGTTCACGACGCGACGGGAATACGGCCACGGCTTTCATCGGCGGTTCCTCGCGAGCGAAGGAAATGCGCGCCACCGGCCAGGGGCGAGGCCGGCGGCGCGTCTCTCTTCACTCTCAGGGTTGGAGGCTTCGGATCGCTCGCGCGGGGGAGGATCCGCACGAGCACGCCGCTTCGATGCGCGGGTGGGGCGGGGGTTTCGGGAACGAATCCCGCGTCGGGGGAAGCCCGAGATCGCCCGGCCCGGTCTTCAGTTCCAGAGATCGAGGTAGGAGTTGCGGGCCTCGATCTCGAAGGTCTCTCCGGTCGCGACGTCCTCGGCGATCACGACGTCGGTCCGCCACGCGGACGAGATCGCACCGAGGACGGACATCGCACGCGACGTGGCGAACCACGCGATCGTGCGGTCGGGTGAACGTGCGAGCAGCGTTGCGGCGGCAGGCTTGGACTGGACGTGGAGTGGCCAGAAGTCGCGATTCAGGATCGCATCGCGCTCCGGGTCCTCGGCGAGCTTCGTCGACAGTGCGACGGGCGGACCTCCACCCTGGAACGCGAGCTCGCTGGTCGCGACGACGCGGAGGGACCCGTCCAGGTCGGCGATCCCGAACCACTGTCGGTGCAACTGCTTCCACCGAAGCGCGATGCGCCGATCGTCGGGTGTCCACTCCGCGCGTTCGAAGCCCGCGGTCTGGAAGAACCCGTCGAGATCGATTGCGCCGTCGGGTCGCAACTCGATGCGTCGCACGGCGGCATCGCTGTCGCGATCGAGGACGTGGAGCCGCATCGCTCGCGCGTTCGACGGGCCGACGGACTCGCGGACGACGAGCAGCAAACGGCGTCCGTCGCGCGCCCACGACAAGGTCTCGATGCAGGCGTCGACGCTCCACGCGACGCGCGGTGCTCCCGCGGTTCCCGACGCGTCGAGCTCGAACAGAACGAGTTCACTGAGCGTGCATCCGCCCTTCGGTGAAACGAACCGTCCATCGCGACGCACGACCGCGAGCAGTCGACCGTCCGCCGCGAGCGCCGCGTCGCTCCAGATCACGCGCGCACTACCGGCAGCGTCGGACTCGGGTGCCTCGGCGATCACCTGTCGTTCTTCGCCGTCGCCGCGCGAAATGCGGATGCTCCCGTCGTCGACCCACGCCACATGCATCGAACCGAGGCGATGCTTGAACGACTCGGACTCGGGCGTCGACGAACAAGCGGCCACGACCGCGATCACCGGCAGGAACGAGACGCGGATTGCCATGGACTGCATCTCCAAAAAGGGAGTGCCGAGCCTAAATCGGAGTCCACGATTCCGTCATGGCTGCGGCCGGCTACGAAGCGCGCATGCTTCGTGTCTGCAGGATCCGGTCGCTTCGCGACCGGAGGGACCCACCGGCTCTTTCCATGGAGTCGTCGCGCCGATCCTCCTCGCCTGCGCACGTCTCGCTCGGCCTCGCGGCATCACAGAATCGTGGACTCCGATTTAGCCGTGTGTCGCGCGCGGTTGGTCGGCCGGCTTGCGCGCGGAGATGTCGAGGCTCGTGATGAAGTCGCTCGGCTTCGTGCCTAGCGGCAAGTGCGCGACGATCTTCGCGTAGAGCGGATCGTCGGCGTTCGTCATCGCGTCGATGTACGCGGACTTCGGCGTCAGCACGACGTCGACGAGGCCGGCCGCGCGGATCGAGGCATCGATGTCCGCGACGAGCGCCGCTCCGGCGACGCAGCCGACGAGTGCTTCGAGATCCGCGGCGATGGCTTCGGGCAGCGGCCGCGACAACGCGATGTCGGAGACCGCGACGCGGCCACCAGGTCTCAGCACGCGCGCGATCTCGCGCCAGACGCGCGGCTTGTCGGGCGAGAGGTTCAGCACGCAGTTGGACAGCACGACGTCGACGCGCTCGTTCGCGACCGGCAGGTGTTCGATCTCGCCGAGGCGGAACTCGACGTTGTCGAGGCCCGACTGCTCGCGGTACATGGCGAGGTTCTTGCGCGCCTTGCTGACCATCTCGGGGGTCATGTCGACGCCGATCACGCGGCCGCTCGCGCCGACGCGCGGGCCGGCGACGAAGCAGTCCAGTCCGCCGCCCGAGCCGAGATCGAGCACCGTCTCGCCCGCGACGAGCGCGGCGAGCGCGGTCGGATTGCCGCACGAGAGGCCCATGTTGGCCGCATCGGGCGTCGCGCTCAGATCGTGCTGCGTGTAGCCGATCGCGGCTGCGAGCTGTTCGGGCGTCAACGTCGTCGGCCCACAGCAACCGCCGCCTGAACTCGAGGACGGCCCGCAGCAACCGCTGGCCGCGGCTTCCTTCGCCGCGCCCCACGAGCCACTGCGCGCGATTTCCGCGTAACCGGCGCGCACGCGGTCGTGCACCGCGTCGGCTTGCGGGTCGGGCGTGCCGTCGCAGCAACCGCTCGAAGGAGTGCAACCGGCGTTCGAATCGGAGGAGGACTTCGGCTTGTCGAGGTTCATGGCGACACCTTTCGGACTCGAACTCGGTTCGGTCGGGAAGGACGAGGACAGCGGCACGAGTCGCTGGTTCGGAGGATCAGCGGGCGCATGCGCTTCGCCTCAAGCCGGTCGACAACAGGTTGCACTCATGTCGTCGCGCGAGCCCTCGGGGCAGCACGCATCGATCGCGTCCGCGAGCGCGCGCAGGTGACTCGAGACCTCGCCGAAGCGCACCGCGTACGAGACGGTGCGGCCGGACTTCGACGCCTCGAGCACGCCGGCTCGTGCGAGCAGGGCCAAATGTCGGGAGACGACGGACAAGTCCACCGAGCAACACTGCGCGATCTCGCCGACGGCGCACGGCCGGCCGCATTTCGCCAAGCAACCCAGCAGGCGCACGCGCGTCTTGTCGCCGAGGGCCTTGAACAGCTCGGGGTCGAGCAAGTCGTCGACGGGATTGCGGCGCATCGCGGCTTGTTTCGGCGTGGTCGGACGTCGCTTGTTCATTTGTGTCATGGCGCAAGAGTAGGCCGGCCCAGTGCCCACGTTCAAGGCGCGAATCCCGGAGTTCGCGGGCCGGCCCTTCGAGCGGGCATCCCGCGCCTTTTCGGGGATCGATCGGAAAGGGCCTCACGTGCGGGGGGCTCGCGACCGATCTCCAGCGCTCGGAGGCCGCGCATGAGGCTCGAGTTCACGTCCGCGCACTCGGTCGAGCCGAGCCTCGGGGACCACGTCTTCCGCGTCGCGATCATCGGCCGCATCCTCGGGATCGGGTTCGTCGGGGGGATCGCCGCGGTCTGCGTCGCTGCGGCGGTGGGCGCGGTGTCGGCGGGGATGAACGGCCTTCAGACCGCGATCGCGTGGTGGTGCGCGGCGTGGCTCGGACTCTTCGCGCTGCTCCTCGCGAACGACGTGCGCAAGGCGCTTCGGCCCGAAGCGTGGTTGGTCATCGTCGGGGCCAGCGGCGTGCACGTGAAATGGCGCTCGTACCAGAACGTCTCACCGGCGGAGGAGGGCGACGTCGACGTCGTCGTGCTCCCGCATCGAGCGATCGCACTCGCGCGCATCAACGATCGGGAGTGGGTCACGCCGGGTCGACGTGGAGCGGAGCGCAGTGCGCGGCATCGATTCGTCGAGCTGACCCTGCAAGACGTCGACACGACCACTCTCGAGGAGGCATTGCGGCTCGAGCGTTCGGGTCGCACGCAAACGGGCTCCAAGCGATCGGCGCACTGGGCGCATCATCCGGTCACGCTGGAGCCAGGTGGCATCCTGCGCATCGAGTGGGGTGCGCGCGGCAAGCCCGAGCATCTCCTCGATGTGTTGCGCGAGCGCGGCGTGCCGATCGGCGATGCAGCGGCGTCGCGCACCGAGCTGGTCAGGGTCGGCTCCGACGACGACGTCCGCGAGATCGCGCGCCGAGGCGACGTGATGACGTTGATCGCCGTGCTGCGCAAGACGCGCGGCCTCGATCTCACGAGCGCCCACACGCAAGCGCGCGCACTCGTAGAGGCCGAGAGCGCGGCGCCGCGCTGACCAAGGCCCAGCAAGCCCCTCACCCGGGCCGTCACCCGGGCCAGCACCCGGGCCGTGACCCGGGCCGTCACCCGGGCCGTCACCCGGGCCAGCACCCGGGCCAGCACCCGGGCCGTGACCCGGGCCAGCACCCGGGCCAGCACCCGGGCCGTGCGCGTGAATCGTCAGGCGCCCTGTGGGTCGATGCCGTCTCGCTCGAGGTCGGATTCCGTCGCGACGTCGGCGACGGTTCCCGGAGGGTGCACGTACCAGCCTGGATCCTCGCCCTCGACCAACGTGTCGCGCACCTTCAGCATCGTCACCATGCCGCCCATCGTGACGAATCCGAACGGGCCCGCGCCGCCGAGCATCGCGATGCTGTTCTTCGGCACCGTCGAGTCCTCGTCGGGCCCATCGTGTTCGCCCATCGCGGTGAACCCGGGCACGGCGTGTTCGAGCGCGTAATCGAACTGACTCGGATCGACGCCGATGAGGTTCGGCAGCCCGTGGCCCATCTGATTCATGATGTGGTGCGTCATGTGGCAATGCATGGCCCAGTCGCCGGGGTCGCGCGCGACGAGTTCGATCGTGCGCGTGCTGCCGGTCGGCACCAACACCGTGACCTCCGGCCAACGCGCCGAGCGCGGAATGCGCCCGCCGTCGGTCTCGACCACTTGGAACGGCACTCCATGCAGATGGATCGGATGGTGGTCCATCGAGCTGAGGTTGCCGATGCGGATGCGTACGCGCTCGCCGGTCTTCGCGACCATCGGCTGCGTCGACGGGAACGCGGTCGCGTTGAACGTCAGCACGTTGAAGTCGGTCATCTCGGTGGGGTCGGGTCGGCGCATGCCCGGCGTCAACTTCCACTCGCTGAGCAGGAAGACGTAGTCGCGCTGCACCGGCGCATCGAGCTCGGCGCGCATCGAATCCGGCCCGCCGGCGGGAGCTCCGGGGCCGGTGGGCTCGGGCGGCCTGCGCGCATGCACGACGAACATCCCCATCAAGCCCATGGCCATCTGGGTCATCTCGTCGTGGTGCGGGTGGTACATGAACGTGCCGCTCTGCCGCAGCACGAACTCGTACTTGAACGTCTCGCCGGGCTCGATCGAACGCTGCGTCAAGCCGCCGACGCCGTCCATGCCATTGGGCACCGCGAGCCCGTGCCAATGCACCGTCGTCGGAGCCGGCAGTCGATTCGTCACGTAGATGCGCACGGCGTCACCGACGACGGCTTCGATCGTCGGCCCGTGCACGCGTCCGTTGTAGCCCCAACACTCCGCGACGAGGCCCTCGGCGAACGTGTGTGTCACCGGCTCGGCGACGAGGTGGAAGACCTTCACCCCATCGACGACCTTGAACGGCAGCGTGACGCCGTTCGGCGTGATCACGGGCAAGTAGTCGGTGCCCGGCACCCCTGGAGCGGCGGCCGGACCCGTGAACGTCGGTACCGGCGCGAACGCCTGCGCGTTGCGCAACGCGCCAGCGACACCGGCCAGCGCCGAACCCTGCAAGAACAGTCGTCGCGTCGTCATCGATGGCCTCCGGTCGATTCGAGTTCGCTCGCGTTCCGCACGCCGCGACTCGCGGTGGCCGCGTCGAAGCGCGCGGGATCGAGACTGCCCGCAAGGAGTTCGTCGAGATCGAGTCGCGCGAGCGCCGCGTCACGCGCGGCGAGGACGCGCTCCTGGCGTGCACCGTCGAGCATCCTCTGTGCGTCGATGACGTCGAACGCGCCGATCTGCATGGCGTTGTAGTTCTGCAGAGTCGCCGTGACGTAGTTCTCACGCGCCGGCAGGTACTCGGCGTCGAACCGCGCGAGTCGGCGCGTCGCTTCGTCGAGCCGCAGCGCGAACACGCGTGCCGCCGCGCGCAGCTCGAGTTCGAGTTGCTGCTGCAGCGCGAGCTCGCGTCGCCGCAGCGCTTCCGCGATCGCAGTGCGCGCTTGTCCTTGGTCGAACAGCGGCAACGCCAGTGAGAGAGCCGGTCCGACGCCCCACGCTCCGTCGGGCTCGCGCTTCGCGACGACGCCTGCAGATCCGCTCGAGAACAAGCCGTTCCACGACGCCAGCGTCACACCGGCATCGAGCGCTTCCACGCGCGCGCGCGACGCGAGGTGGTCGAGACTGCGCTCGATCGCGATCGACTCGGCGTCCACCGGCGCGTCGGCATGCGCTCGCGATACCTCGTCCGCGAGCCTCCAACGCAGCGTCGCCGACGACGAGCCGAGCCCGAGCATCAGTGGCTCACGCGCGGCCTCGTAGTCCGCGCGAGCGGAGTCGGCCGCGAGCAACGCCGCCGTCCACGCCATCGTGTCGCGCGCGAGGTCGAGGTCGGTCGCATTGCCGGCTTGGTGCAACATCACGCGCAGTTGATGCGCTCGCTCCGCGGCATCGGCCGTATGGCGCGCGATCGCGACCAGCTCTTGCGCATGCCGGACCCGGACGAACGACCGCCGGACGTCGAACGTCAGCGCGACCAACCGTCGCGCGAGCTCGGCCTTCACCGCGTCGCGCTCGGCGGCGGCGACGCGCTTCTCGACGGGGACGAAGAACAAGTCGAGGAACGACGCGGCGAGGCCGAGCTCGACCTCGGTGCCGGCGTCGAAGAAGCGCGCCTGCGCGTCGAACACCGGATTCGAGAACAGGCCGGCCTGCACCAACTCGGAGCTCTTCACGCCGAGTTCCTCGTACGCGGCGCGCACGCGCGGATTGCGCACCAGCGCGATCTTCACGGCACTCGCTTCGGTCAGCGGTTGCTCGAGCAACGCGGCGATGCTGGCCGCGATCGACGCCTCGGCGGCCGCGTCGTTGCTCGCGGCCGGACCGTCGAACTCCGCGCCGACGCGGTCCGCGACCGTGCGCGAGAGCGCGTCACGATCCGCGGTGATCTCTCCGTCCGGGCTCGCGCATGCGGGCGCGAGCAGGGCTCCGACCACGACCAGCGCGAGGCGTCGCATCACGAGTTCTTGCGCGACGTGCCATCCTCGGCGTCGCGTCCGTCGTCCTTCTCGTCCTTGGCTTCGTCCGCGGCCCTGGCGTCGGTGTCCGGATGCGGCACGAGCTTCAACGTTCCGTCGATCTCCTGCTGACGCAACGTGCGCGCCTTCTCGAGAGCGGCCTTCGCGTCCTCCTTCGCCGCATCGCGCGCCTTCGACGTCGCGAACCGCACGATCGTGCCGTCGATGACCGCGATCGTGTTCGCGTCGGCCTCCTCGCCCGTGATCGGGCAAGCGCGATTCTCGAGATCGACGAGCTTCGGGTCCTCGGCCTTCGCCAATGCGATCTGCGACGACGTCGTGACTTTCGGCACGCAGTCCGTGCAGCACAGCGCGATCGATACGCCTTGGACGGCGACCACGGGCACCTTCGCATCGACGTCCTTGCCGGTGATCGGGCACGCCGTGTTCGTGGCCGGCTTCACCACCGGGTATGCGGTCTTCCACGACTTCTCGGCCTCTTTGCGGACCTTCTTGATGCACGGCTTGCAGCACACGTAGATGCGACCGAACTCGGTGTCCGTGAACAACGACGCCGACGCCGGCTTGCCCATGATCGGGCAGGTCGCGTTGGCGAACTCGGGCACGCGGAACGAGACCGCGTCGGCCGGCTGCGGATTCGGAGCGGGCTTGGTCGGCGTGTTCTGTGGGAACGAGCCCACGAGCGCCACGGCGAATACGAAGGAAGCGATCATCGGAGAGTCCTTTCCGTCGAAGCCCGCGACCCTCTCAGGGCCACGGGCGAGAGACGAACGTCACATCACGACCGACTTGTTGGAGGAAACCGCGCCAGGGCGCATCACGGTCGTGACGCGCCGCAGGCGCAGACTGTTGGTCACGACCGATACGCTCGACGCCGCCATCGCCGCGCTCGCGAGCATCGGCGACAACGTCCAGCAAAACCACGGCCACAGCGCGCCGGCCGCGATCGGCAACAGCAACGCGTTGTAGGCGAACGCGAAGCCGAGGTTCTGGCGAATGGTGCGCAGCGTCGCTCGCGCCAGCGCGAACGCCGCGGGCACGCCGTTCAAGTCCGCGCGCAGCAGCGTCACTCCGGCCGCCTCGATCGCGATGTCGGTGCCGGTGCCGATCGCGATGCCGACGTCGGCGGCCGCGAGCGCGGGCGCGTCGTTGATGCCGTCGCCGACCATCGCGACCGCATGACCGTTGGTGCGCAGGTCGCGGATCCACGCGGCCTTGTCGGCCGGCAGGACCCCGGATCGCACGTCGCGCTCGGGGTCGAGGCCGACGGCGCGCGCGATCGCGCGCGCGGCCGGCAGCGCATCGCCGGTCGCCATGACCACGCGAATGCCGGCGGCACGCAGCGCGGCGATCGCTGCGCGAGCCTCGGGTCGCGGCGTGTCGAGCAGATCGATCGCGCCCGCGAGGTCGCCGTCGATCGCGACCAGCAGACGAGTGGTGCCTGCGGCGGGAGCCGAGAACGTGCTCGACGTCGCTTGCGTGCCGATCGCCGCGAACACGTGCTGGTCCCGCCCGACCACGACGTCGTGGCCTTCGACGTCGGCGCGGACGCCGAGCCCGGCACTCGACGAGAACCGTGCGGACGGCAACCGCGCTAGGTCGCGCTCGCGAGCCGCGTCGACGACCGCGCGAGCCAGCGGATGCTCGCTCGCATCCTCGACCGACGCGGCGAATCGCAGGACGTCGTCGACCGAGCGTCCGACCGCGGCGCAGATTCCGACGACGCGCGGCTCACCGCGCGTGATCGTGCCGGTCTTGTCCAGCACGACGGTGTCGATGCGCGCGGCGCGCCTCGAGCACGTCGCCGCCGCGGAACAAGATGCCGGACGCTGCCGCGCGACCGGTGCCGACGAGGATCGCGGTCGGAGTCGCCAAGCCGAGCGCGCACGGACACGCGACGACGAGCACCGACGTGAACGTCAGCAACGCCATCGACGAGGGCGCCGAGTCGGGGCCGATCGCGGCCCAGAGTGCACCCGCGACGATCGCGATCCCGATCACGGTCGGCGTGAACACGCGCGCCACCGCGTCGGCGACGCGAGCGATCGGCGCTTTCGAGCCCTGCGCGTCCTCGACCAGACGAACGATGCGGCCGAGCGCGGAGTCCGCTCCGATCGACGTCGCGCGCACGACGAGCGTTCCGTTCGTCGCACGCGTTCCGCAGTGGACCGCGTCGCCTTGTGCCTTCTCGATCGGGCTGCTCTCGCCGGTCAGCATCGACTCGTCGACGGTGGCGGAGCCCGCGACGACGATGCCGTCGACGGGGATCGATTCACCCGGGCGCACGCGCACGAGCGCTCCGATCGTGATCGCGTCGACCGGTACGTCCAGCTCGACGTCGCCGTCGAGGCGATGCGCAGTGCGCGGAGCGAGCTGCGCAAGCGCGAGGACCGCGGCGCCCGCGCGTGCACTCGCACGCGCCTCGAGCCAACGCCCGAGCAGCACGAGCGTGACGATCACGGCCGCGGCTTCGAAATGGAGTGCAGGGTGCGCTCCGGGCACGGTGAACGCGTCGGGTGCGAGCAGCGCGGCGAGCGACGAGAGGTACGTCGTCGACGTACCGACGCTGATCAGCATGTTCATGTCCGCGGTGCGTTGGCGCAGCGCTTTCCACGCTCCGCGATGGAACGCCGCGCCGAGCACGAACACCACCGGCGCCGCGAGCAGCGCTTGGAGCCAGCGCATCGGCGTGGACTCGAATGCCGCGATCGTGCCGTGCGACATCGCGAGGATCGCGAGCGGCGACGTCAGCGCCGCCGCGACGACGAGGCGTCGCGCCAGCGCGCGGACGTCGTCGTTGCGCGCGAGTCGAGCCTGCTCGCGATCGACGGCTTGCTGCGGCACGCGGTAGCCGAGTCCGCGCACGACGTCGGCGAGCGCCGACGGATTCGTGCGGCGCGGGTCGAACGTCAGCGTGGCGCGCGCGGTCGCGAAGTTGACGGCTGCCGTGCCGACGCCCGCTCGAGCCGCGAGGGTCTTCTCGATGCGAGCCGCGCACGAACCGCACGACATCCCGTCGACGGGCATGTCGAAGCGCATGGTGTCCGGGGTCGTGGACGCGCTCGCCGGCGTTGCATCGAGTGACGGGCGTGTGGCGATTCCGTTCATGACGATCTCGCGACGATCAACGAATGCCCTTGTCGAACAACTCGCACAGTTCGGAGCTGATCGCTTCGACGTTGCCCCGGCGCATCGCGTCGGCGACGCAGTGCTTCAAGTGGTGGCGCAACAGTTCGACGCCGACCGACTTCAGCGCCGCTTGCACGGACGTGATCTGCCCGAGGACGTCGGCGCAGTAGCGATCGTCCTCGACCATCTTCATCACGCCGCGCACTTGTCCCTCGATGCGGCGCAACCGTGCGAGGTTGCGGCGGCGCGCCTCCACGTCGACGTGGACGGTCTTGCGCACCGATGCGTCGCCACGCATCGCCTTCGAGTCCGAGGTGGTCGAGCAGCACTTCTTCGAAGTTCTCGACGTCGTGGTCGTGGTGGTCATGACGTGGCGCTCCGTGCCGACGGATACCGGGAGGGGGTATTTGCCCGGCGCGCCATGAATACCCCAGGGGGGTACGGGCCGACAAGGGGCCTTCGATGTTTTCGCGACGCGCGGAGCGGACGACGAAACCCGTCGGGCGCCCGAGTATCCGAAGGCTCCCTGCACTCGTTTTGTCCACGGAGTCGTCCATGCATCGTCCGCTCCTCGCCGGTCTCGGCCTGCTCGTCCCCTGTTTCGCGATCGCACCCGGTGAGGAGCCGCGGTCGCCGACGCACGACGTCGTCGTCGCGCGCTCGACCCTGACGTTGGAAGGTGCGCGCGTGGTCCTTGCCGCAGCGGTCGCACACGCGCGAGCGGCCTCCACGACCGGAGCGTTCGCCGTCGTCGACGGAGCCGGCAACCTGGTCGCGTTCGAGCGCGTCGACGGCACGTTCCCGGCGTCGTCGCGGATCGCGGTCGGCAAGGCGTTCACCGCGGCCTCGTTCGGATTCCCGACGGCGAAGTTCGAGGCGTCGATCCGCGAGGGGCGCACGCCTCTGATCGATCTCGCCGACACGCTTCCCGACTTCACGCCGCTGAAGGGCGGCGTGTCGATCCGCGTCGACGGCCACGTCGTGGGCGCGATCGGCGTCTCCGGCGCGGCGTCCGCGGAACAGGACGAGGAGATCGCGTTCGCGGGCGCCCGCGCACTCGATCCGACCGTCGGCACGGCGTCGTCCGGTCACTGACCCGAATTCCGATCGAACCACCCTCATGCGGAGCAACGCGATGAACGTCTCGTCCCTCGTCTTCCTGTGCGGCTTGGCCGCGCTGTCTTCCGGTTGCGCCTCGACCCCATCGGCGCTCGTCGATCGATCGGGTGAACCGCGCTATCTCGTCAACCGAGATGCGTCGGGCCTCGTGATCGATGGCTACGACCCGGTCGCGTACTTCACCGACGGCAAGCCGGTGCAAGGGGATCCCGAGTTCCGCACGACGTGGCGCGGCGGGACGTATCAGTTCGCGTCGAGCGAGCACCTGCGCATGTTCGAAGCCGACCCGCACGAGTACGCGCCGGCCTTCGGCGGTTGGTGCGGTTACGCAGTGTCGATCGACAAGTTGTCGCCGGTCGACCCGCACTTCTGGGAGATCCTCGATGGGCGGCTCGTGCTGCAGCACAACGAGCGAGCGTGGAACCTCTGGCACGAGGACGTGACCAAGAACCTCGCGCTGGCCGATGCGAACTGGCCCGGTCTCGTGCGTGCGAACGCCACGCTGCCGAAGCGACTCGTGAACGTCGACGACGACGGCATCGCGCTCGAAGGACACGATCCGGTCGCGTACTTCACGGACTTCCGACCGATCCCGGGCAAGGCCGAGTTCAGTGCGACGTACGACGGTGCGACGTATCGCTTCGTGTCGAAGGAGCACAAGGACCAGTTCGAACGCGAGCCGAGCAAGTACGCGCCGAAGTACGGCGGCTACTGCGGCTACGCCGCGTCGATCGGCAAGGTCTCGAAGGTGAACGTGCACATCTTCCAGTTCGTCGACGGTCAGCTCGTGCTGCAGCACACGCCCGAGGCCTATCGCCTGTGGAACGGCGACGTCGCGATGTCCGCGCGCGATGCGGATGCGAATTGGCCCGGCCTCGTCGAACGCTGTGGGGAGTGAGTCGATGGACTTCCTCACGAGCGCGCTCGCATTGTCTTGTCTCGCATTCGCCGACCCGAGCAACGGTCCGGCGCAGAACGCTCGGCCGCGCAACAATCCGGATGCCTGCGTCGACCTGCGCACCCTCGATGGAGCGGCGCTGGTGAACGCGACGTGGCGCGTCCATGACGTCGAGCTCGCACCGATCGCGTTCCGCGCGGTCGGCGCGGACCTCAAGCCGAGCGGTCCGGAGAACTCCACGTTCGAGCCCACGCCGCACGCTCACACGCCTGGATTCGACGACTCCGCGTGGCGCGAGCTCCCGGCCGACCAACTCGAAACGCGTCTCGGCGACGGCCGCACGAGCTTCGTCTGGTACCGGCTGCACGTGCGCATGCCGCAAACTCTCGGCACCGTCGCGGTCGATGGCGCCGTGGTCGTCCTCGAACTCGTCGTCGACGACCTCGCCGAGATCTGGGTCGACGGCGCGTTGCGTCCGACTCTCGGGCAGACCGGTGGTGCGGTCGCAGCCGGCTGGAACGCGGTCCAGCGCGTCGTGCTGTCGAACTCGGCGCACGTGGGCCAAGAGTTCACGGTCGCCGTGTTCGCGGCCAACGCGCCGCTCTCGCATCCGCCCGAGAACTACGTCTGGATGCGTTCGGCGACGCTCGACGTCTATCGACCCGAGCGTTGGCGTCGGGCGGAGTTCGTCGAGTTCACCACGCGCGTCGCCGATCCGGCGTTCACCGCGGTCGTCGCGCCGGAGGCGACGCTCGAGCGACTTGCGACGGGATTCGGATTCTGCGAAGGCCCGGTCGTGCTGGACACCGGCGACGTGTTGTTCAGCGATCCGAACCGCAACGTCGTCCAGCGCTGGAGCGCGGACGAGGGCGTCGCCGTGTACCGCACGAAGAGCGGCTATTCCGGCGTCGATCTCGGCCGCTACCGCCAGCCCGGCAGCAATGGGCTCGCGCTCGATCGAGAGGGACGACTCACGCTCTGCGAGCACGGCAACCGCCGCGTCACTCGACTCGAACGCAACGGCGTGCTCACGGTGCTCGCCGATCGCTTCGACGGCAAGCGGTTGAACTCACCGAACGACCTGACGTATCGCAGTGACGGGGCCTTGTTCTTCACCGACCCGCCGTTCGGCCTGCCGGGACTCCATGACGACCCAGCGCGAGAGCTCGACTTCTGCGGGGTCTACTGCCTGAAGGACGGCGTGCTCTCGTTGGTGTCGAAGGAGTTCTCCGGTCCGAACGGCATCGCGTTCTCCCCGGACGAGCGCTTCCTGTACGTCGCCAATTGGGACACCGGCTCGAAGCAGATCCGCCGGTTCCGGATCGAGACCGACGGCAGCGCGACGTCGAGCGACGTGTTCTTCGACTTCACGAAGGACTTTCCGGGCGAAGAAGCGCTCGACGGGCTCGAGGTCGATCACGCCGGCAACGTCTTCGTGTCGGGTCCCGGCGGAGTCCATGTGCTCGCTGCGAGCGGGCTCCATCTGGGCACGATCGTGACTCCGGAGCTGCCCGCCAACTTCGCCTGGGAAGACGCCGGACGGACGCGGCTCGTCCTGGCCGCCCGGACGGGGCTGTATCGCCTGACTCTGCGCGGACGCGGGTCTCTCAAGACGGGTGTTCGCGCTGGTCGATGAGCGTCTCGACCGTGGATCCGCCGCGGTGCCACGACGAGGCAGCGAGACCCACCTTTGCGCAAGCCACTCACGCGCGAACTTCGACACGACGTCGCGGGCGCATCCGCGCGCGCGCGGACCGACGGCAGCGACGCGGCTCATCCGCGTGGCCGCTGGTCGGCGATGGCGTGGGTCGCGGCGCTTGGCGTGCTCCTGCTCACGGCCGCGGCCGGCACGTGGATCGCGCGCGAACTCGCACGTAGCGACGAAGCTCGCTTCGACGAGCTGACGCAGCGCGTGGAGAGAGCGTGGAACGAGCGTGTCCATCGCTTCCAGTGCGGCCTGCAGGCGGCCCTCGCCCTGTTCGTCGGCAGCGACTCGGTCTCGAGCGCCGAGTTCGAGCGACTCTGGGCGAACTTGCACGTGGACGTCGAGTTCCCCGGAGCGCTCGGCATCGGCTTCATCGACCGAGTCGCGCCGGAACGCCGGGTCGAGTTCGAGGCGCGGGCCCGCGAGTCCGGGAGTTCGGAGTTCCGGATCCACGCCGATGCGGACGGGGATCGCCCCTCGACGGCCGACCTCGCGGTGCTGCGCTACCTCGAGCCCCGCGAAGCGCGCGTGAAGCCACTCGGATTCGACTACTCCTCGGTTCCGGTCGTCTTCGACGCGTTGCATCGCGCCGCACACACGGGCAAGTTGGCCGCGTCGGGGCCCATCGCATTGCGCGAGTCCGCGACGAGCGAGCGTGGCTTCCTCGCGCTGGTGCCGGTGTACCGCAATGGTGAGCCGGTGACCTCCGACGTCCTGCGCGAGCGAGCGCTGGTGGGTTGGATCTACATGCCGGTCGTGGACACTGCCGTGCAGGAAGCTCTGGAAGCAGCAGCCGACGGCGAGATCGCGTGCGCGTTCGAATCTCCATCGGAGCACGAGCGGAGCGTCGGCGCTCCGAGCGATGCGGCGCGTTCGGTCGTGGTCTCGACGCTCACGTTCGGCGGCCAGTCGTGGAACGTGGAGATGCGCTCCACGCCTGGCTTCGTCAAGGCTTCGCGGTGGGTGCTGGCAGGCCTCACGCTCGCCGGTCTCGTGGTCGCGGGTCTCGTCGGGCTGCTGTTCCGATCGCGCGAAGGAGCCGTCGCGAAGGCCCGCGCGCTGGCGACGGCGATGACCGCGGAACTGCGTTCGTTGGCGGGCGTGTCGGCTTCGCAGGCAGCGGAGTTGTCGGCGATGGCCGATCTCGCGCGTGTCGGCGCGTGGACCTACGACGTCGACAGCGGCGTCCTGCATTGGTCCAGTCAGGTCAAAGCGATCCACGACGTCGCCGAGGACTGGGTGCCGAGCTTCGAGTCCGCGATCGCGTTCTATCCGGGTGCGGCGGCGCAGGAGATCCGCGTGGCCGTCGAGCGCGCGATCGCGCATCGAGAGGACTTCGACCTCGAACTGCCGTTCGTGACCGCGCGGGACCGGTCGATCTGGGTGCGAGCGATCGGCCGACCGATCGTCGACGGCGATCGTGTCGTGCGCGTCGCCGGAGCGTTCCAGGACATCACCGAACAACGCTCGGTGCGCACCGCACTGCAACTCGCGAAGGACACCGCCGAAGCGGCGACCCGCTCGAAGAGCGAGTTCCTGGCGATGATGAGTCACGAGATCCGCACGCCGCTGAACGGCGTGATCGGAGTCACGTCGCTGCTGATGGAGTCGAAGCTCGACGCCGCGCAACTCGATCTCGTGCGAACGGTCCACGAGTCCGGCGCCGCGTTGCTCGTGATCCTGAACGACGTGCTCGACTTCTCCAAGATCGAGGCGGGTCGGCTCGAGCTCGAGCACGTCCCGTTCGACTTGCATCGCGTCGTCGACGACGCGCGGCGCTTGTTCGCCGGTCGCGCGCAGGAAAAGCGGATCGGTCTGAAGTCCACCGTACGCGCCGAGGTTCCTGAACGCGTCGTCGGCGACCCGGGCCGACTGCGTCAGGTCCTGCTGAACCTCGTCGGCAACGCGGTGAAGTTCACCGAGCGGGGCAGCGTCGAGATCGCACTGACGACGTTCGAAGCGAGCGGGCGCAAGCACGGCGTGCGTTTCGAGATCGTCGACACCGGGCCCGGCATGACGACCGAGACGATGTCGCGGTTGTTCCAACCGTTCACGCAGGCGTCGGCTGCGGTCACGCGCGCGTTCGGTGGAACCGGCCTCGGCCTCGCCATCGCCAAGCGGCTGGTGGAGTCGATGGGCGGTTCGATCACGTGCGACTCGCAGGCGGGGTTCGGTTCGACGTTCCGCGTCGAACTCGTGTTCGACGCCGCGGACACGAAGTCGACTGCGACGAAACTCGAAGCGGTCGCGTCGCCGGCCGGCGATCGACCGGCGCTCGGACTTCGGGTCTTGCTCGCCGAGGACAATCCGATCAACCAGAAAGTCGCGCGCCGCATGCTCGATCGACTGGGCTGCGAAGTGCAGGTCGCCGAGAACGGTCAAGTCGCGGTCGAACTGTTCGCGCAGGGTGACTACGACGTCGTCCTCATGGACTGGCACATGCCGGTGTTGGATGGCATCGAAGCGACGAAGCGCATCCGTGCCATGGAGCGCGCGCGCCATGTCCCGATCATCGCGCTGACGGCCAACGCGATGCCGGGCGACATCGACACCTGCCGCCTTGCGGGCATGGACGAGTTCGTCGCGAAGCCGGTGACGATGGAACGGATGCAGGCCGTGCTGGCGGCAGTGACGCGTTCGGCGTCGCCGCGGGCGTGAGCCCGTGACGCCAGGCGGTCGACCGAGGCCCCCGGCATCGGACTCGAAGAAAACACCGTGAGCGTCGGGCTGCATGCCCGGAGTTCTCGCTTCGGAGTTCGGCGGGTGCATTCGCCCCGCGTCTCTCGGAGTGCTGGACCATGTCGCGACTCGCGCAGAACGCTCCTTCCTGGTCGTCCGAACCCGAACTCGTCGCCCGACTGAAGTGCGGCGACGACGACGCATATCGCCACCTCGTCGAGACCCGCGCGCCGCGGCTCCTGCGCGTGCTCGAGTCGTTGCTGGCGGATCGCGCCGAGGCCGAGGACGTGCTGACCGAGACGTTCTCGATCGTGTTCCGCAAGATCGAGCAGTTCGATGGCCGTGCGCAGTTGTCGACGTGGATCCACCGCATCGGCGTCAATGCGGCGCTCCTCCGCATGCGTGCGCGCAAGACGCGGCGTGAAGTGCGCCTCGAGACCACGGGTCCCGATGACGACACGGCGTCCCCCGGCTCGGTGTCGATCGAAGCGTTCACGACCGATTCCGACGACACGTCCGCAGCCGTGGACGCGGCCGACGTCGCCCTGAGCGTGCGCGAGGCCATCGACACGCTGTCCGAGAAGCACCGCACGATCCTGTTGCTGCGGGACATCGAGCAACGGGACTCGGCCGAGATCGCGCGCTGGCTCGGGATCACGCGCAACGCGCTGAAGATCCGCGTCCATCGGGCGCGGCAGGCGCTGAAGGTCGCGCTCGAGGAACGGTTCGGGAATCGCCTCGCCGAGTCGCTCGGCATCCGCACGCACGATGCCGCCGCGGTGGGCTACGACGCGCTGCCGGTGTGAAACTCGTCGCCATGCTCGAAGTGCGCGGCCAACCGCGCGTTGGTCCACGCGGGGTGCGTGATCGGGAGGCCGTGCGCGGCGTCGGCGACTTCCTCGAACTGCGCGCCGGGAATGCCTTGGGCCAGAGCCTCCCCGAGTTTCGGCGGCGCCAGCAGATCGTGACGCGCACTGACGACCAACGTCGGGATCGCCGCGAGTTCGTGCAGTCGCCGCGACACGTCGCCCTCACGCAGCGCGCGGAGTTGGTGGAAGACGACGGCCGGCTGATCGGCGAGATCGTGGCCGAAGACCGGCGCGAGGTCCGTGGCGAGCACGTCGAGCTCGGCGTGCGATCGTGGACTCGGCGGCAACACCAGACGTAGGAACGCGCGGCGGCGCTGGGCGCGCGTACCGATCTTCGTCCGCAGACCGAGCCACGCCATCGTCGGCGTCAGCGGCGCGACGTGTCGACCGACCGCGAACGTGCAAAGCAGCGACAAGCTGCGCACGCGCGTCGGGTGCGTGATCGCCAGTTCCGCCGCGATCATGCCGCCGAGCGAATGCCCGACGACGTGCGCGACGCCGATCCCCTGCGCGTCGAGGATCGCTCGCGCGTCGTCGGCGAGGCGCTGGACGGTGATGCTCGCTCCATCGCCGGTGCTCGCTCCGATGCAGCGGTGATCGAACGCGATGCATCGACGGCGCTCCGCGAGCACATCGATCTGCGGACGCCAACCGTCTCCATGCACGCCGACGCCCTGGATGAACAGGACCGGGTCGCCTCGTCCTGCCGTGGAGTACGAGAGTTTCGCTCCGGCGTGTTCAACGACGTGACGCGCGGACATGGAGGCTCCGTGGCGGGGGACCGGTCGAGGCGGGGGCCGCCATCGCCGGGTCGGCACGGTACGGAACGGTGCGACCGGCTCTGCCGCGTTCCCGGTCGGGCCTGGGCGAACGGGTTACGAACGAGCCTCCCCGGATCGCGCGGGTCCCGGATGATTTCGAAAAAGTGGAGCCAGGAAACCGATCCCACGGCAAACAGGGAATGGAGGATTCGACGAGCCGCGTGCGCCTGGTCGATGCCACGATCCCGAGCACTCGCGCGGCCCGTCGGATCCTCACAACTTCGACGTGCTCATCCATCGAACCGAGGGCTCACCGCGACGGGCGGGACCCGCGGTCCCCTCGAACCGATCGTTTCCCAAAAGGACCACACCTCATGTCCATCGCGATGCGTCGCCTGTTCATCGCGTCCGCGTGCGCTCTGACCGCCAGTGTCGGTGCGTCGCTCGGACTCGCGCAAAGCCAGATCTCCGCCAACGGCCAAGTGATCGCCACGACCGGTGACCCGGTCCCGGGCCTCACCAACGGCGAAGTGTTCGGTGGGTCGAGCACGTTCGACTCCGGCGTCATCGACGAGTTCGGTCGCGTGTTCTTCCGCGGTCGCTTCACCGGGGGTACGGCAACGACGACGACCGATCGGGCCCTGTTCTTCGGGACCTCGCGCGCCGATCTCCAGATGATCCTGCGCTCGGGTGCGGCGGAGCCGTCGGGACAACTCCCCGGCGTCACGATCAACACGGCCTCCGGCACCGGCGTCAGTGGTTCGAACCGCATCAATTCGAACGGCGAGATGATGTTCGGCTGTGCGTTCAGCGGCGGCGGCGTCGTCACCACGAACGACTCGGCGCTGTACTTCGGAACGCCGGGCAACTTCCAGATCCTCGCGCGTGAAGGCGACTTCGCTCCGTCCACGGCCGGCGCGACCTACTCGTCGAGCTTCGCGTCGCCGAGCCAGCAGCCGACCGGCCTCAATGCCGCGGGCGACGTGCTGTTCCGTTCGAGCCTCACCGGCGGCGACGTCGTCGGCTCGACCAACAACGATGCGTGGTTCACGGGCCCGGCGGGCAACCTGACGATCGCCGTGCGCAAGGGCGACGCCGGTCCGACCGGCGCGACGGTCTCGGCGCTCGGCTTCGTGTCCCAGTTGAATTCGACCGGGCAATTCGTGACCGAGGTCACGTACACCGTCGGTACGGGTTCCCCGGCGACCACCGCCGCCGACGACAAGGCGATTTGGATCTACACGCCGGGCTTCGGCGTCGAGGAGATCCTGCGCGAGGGTGCACCGTCCACGATTTCGGGCGTGACCCACAATTCGGCGACGAACTCGTGGTTCGTGAACACCGGCGCCTGCACGTTCAACGCTTCGGGCAACTTGATCATCAACTCGGACCTCCAGGGCCTCGGCGTCACGGCCGGCGTCAACGATCGAGGCGTGTTCTTGGTCGGTCCGGGTGGCGCTCAAACGCTGGTCATCCGCCGCGGTGACGCGGCTCCCGGCGTGGTCAACGCTGCGATCGACTCGGTCAACAACACGAGCTGCCAGCTCAACGACTCCGGCTTCGTCGCGTTCCAGGCGTCGATGGTGGGCACCTCGGGTACGACCGACGACTCGGGCATCTGGGCCGGCACGCCGGGCAACCTGCAGCTCGTGCTGCGCGAAGGTGACGTCGCTCCGGGAACGGGCGGCGGCACGTTCGGCCAGACGACCGGCTTCTCGATGCTCATGAACAACAAGGGTCAGCTCCTGATCACCAACACGGTGGTCGGTGGTGCGGGGAACTCCTGCCTGTTCATGTGGGATCCGATCGTCGGCGTCGTGCCGGTGATCGTGTTCAACGACCTGCTCGAGGTGCAGACCGGCGTGTTCAAGAACATGACGACGTCGGGCGGCATCCAGTTCTCGAACGGCAACAGCCGGCCGCTCAGCTTCTCGGACAACGGGGACTACACCGTTCGCGTCAGCACGAGCGACGGCGCCAGCACGATCGTGCGCGGCCACGTCGGCACGTTCTTCGGCGCACCGCGCGAGATCTCGGTCGCGACCGGTGGAGTGCACACGATGTACGTCGACGGCGGCTTGGCGCGCGCCGGCATGACCTACTTCGTCGCGGGTTCCGCGACCGGCACGACGCCGGGCCTCAACGTCGGTGCGATCAACATCCCGCTGAACCCGGATGCGTACTTCAACCTGACGCTGACGCTGCCGAACCAGGGCGCGTTCGTGAACACGCTCGGCACGCTCGACTCGGCCGGTCGGGCCGAGGCGGCTCTGGTGATCCCGGGTGGCTTCCCGATCCTCACGGGAATCACGCTGGATCACGCGTGGCTCGGCTTCGACGCCAACAACTTCTTCGTGTTCGCCAGCGAGTCGCAGCGCGTGACGTTCGTGCCGTAAGAGAGCGTGAATCAATCCGATTGATTCACGCTCTCGGCCTCACCAGGTGTTGCTCGGCGACGGCAGTCGCCGAACTCACAGACGATTCGCGTTGAACTGACGCGAACCATCCATGAGTACGGCGGCTGCCGCCGCCTCGGACACCTTGTGGGTTCGGCCGTGAAGAAATTGGGGGCGGCCCCCAATTTCTTCACAGCCTCTAAGGCGCGACGCCGCCTGATTCGGAACACAGGGGCACCCGAGCCCGCTGTCTTGGCCGCAAGGCCGAGGCAGCGGGCTCGATCTTTGCAGCTCCGGTCGTCGGCGATCGCGGATGCGGTCGACTTTTCTCGACCCACGCATTCGACCGCGGCATCGAACGGTGGCGACTCCGGTCATCCCGACCGGGTCGGAGGCGTCGCCCATGTCGTCCGAACACGAACGATCCCCGGCCACCCTGCTGCCCCAGGCCTATGACGAATTGCGAGCGCTGGCCGGCCGCTACCTCGCGGGTGAACGCGCCGAGCACACGCTGCAGCCGACCGCCCTCGTGCACGAGGCGTGGGTGCGACTGTCGGCCGGACACCAACGCTTCGCGGATCGAACCCACTTCTTCGCGGTCGCGGCGACGGCGATGCGACGCATTCTCGTCGACCACGCCCGTGCTCGATCGACGGGTCGCCGCAAGCACGCCGACGCGTCGGTCAGCGTCGCCTCGGCGGGGATCGACGCCGGCGCCGCCGAGTTCGAGCTGCTCGAGCTCGACGACTTGCTGGAGCAACTCGCTCGCTTCGACGCGCGCAAGGCGCGCATGGTCGAGTTGCGCTTCTTCGGCGGACTGACCAACGACCAGATCGCCGGCGTGCTCGGTGTCGCGCGGTCCACGGTCGCGGAAGACTGGATCGTCGCGCGTGCGTGGCTCGCGTCCCGCGTGCGTGGAGAGCGGCCATGACGACCTCGGAGCGCGATCGATTCGAACTCGCGGCACGCTTGTTCCTCGAGGTCAAGGACCTCGCGCTCGAACGGCGCGACGACGTCCTCGAACGCGCGTGCTCCGGAAACCCGGACCTGCGCGCCGCCGTCGAAGAACTGCTGCGAGGCGCCGCCGCTCCGTCACCGTTCCAACGCCTCGCCGAAGACTTGCACGGGGCCGGCACGCGCAAGGACGGCGAAGGCGAGACGATGATCGGACCGTACAAGCTGCTCGAGAAGATCGGCGAGGGCGGCTTCGGCTCGGTCTACATGGCGGAGCAACAGAAGCCGGTGCGCCGCTTGGTGGCGCTGAAGATCCTGAAACCGGGCATGGACACGGCGCAGGTCATCGCGCGCTTCGAGGCCGAGCGCCAGGCGCTCGCGCTCATGGACCATCCGAACATCACGCGCGTGCTCGATGCCGGCGCGACCCCGCAGGGCCGGCCGTTCTTCGTGATGGACCTCGTGCGCGGCGTGCCGATCACCGAGTACTGCAAGACGAACAAGCTCTCGCCGCGTGCGCGCGTGAAGCTGTTCCTTCCGGTCTGCGAGGCGATCCAGCACGCGCACCAGAAGGGCATCATCCATCGCGATCTGAAACCGTCGAACGTGCTCGTCACGCTGCACGACGGCAAGCCCGTGCCGAAGGTCATCGACTTCGGGATCGCGAAGGCACTGCATGGCCGGCTGACGGATCGCACGCTGTTCACCGAGTTCCGCCAGTTCATCGGTACTCCGGCGTACATGAGCCCGGAGCAGGCCGAGATGTCGGGGCTCGACGTCGACACGCGCAGCGATCTGTATTCGCTCGGCGTGCTGCTCTACGAGTTGCTCACGGGGAGCACACCGCTCGACAAGTCCAGACTCGCGTCGCTTCCGCACGGCGAGTTGCAGCGCATCATCCGTGAGGAAGAACCGCAGACCCCGAGCCGCCGCGTCAGCACGAGCGGTCGGCCGCGCACCACGCAACTCCCCGATCCGCACGCGTTGGCCGCAGCGGCGCGCTTGTCGCGCCAATTGCGCGGCGACCTGGATTGGATCGTGCTGCGCTGTCTCGAGAAGGATCGCACACGGCGGTATCCGAGCGCCGACGCGTTGGCGATGGACCTCGTGCGCTACCTCGACGACGAACCGGTCGAGGCCAGCCCGCCGAGCACGTTGTATCGCCTGGCGAAATTCGCGCGCCGACATCGTGGCGTCGCCGCGGCGGTGATCGGCATCACGAGCACGTTGTTCCTCGGCGCCAGCGTCGCGAGCTACGGACTGTTCCAAGCCAGCGCCGAACGCGACAAGGCGATGGCCGAGATGAAGCGCGCGAACGCGGCGGAAGCGTCGGCGATGTCGGAAGCACGCCGCGCGAAGACGGTCGTCGACTTGATCGCGTCGATGTTCGCGCAGGCCGACCCCTCGCGCAGCGGTGTGATCGACGTCCCCGTGCGGCGACTGTTGGACGACTTCGCGCAACTCCACGCCAGCGCGCTCGAGGACCAACCCGAGGTCTTGGCCACGCTGCAGCAGGTCATGGCGACGGCCTACCGCGGGATCGGCGACGTCGAGAAAGCCCATCGATTCGCCGCGGCAGCCGTCGACGCGTTGCGTCGACTCGCGCCGAACGGCAGTTGCGAACTCGCGGGCGCGCTCGGCGCGCTGGCCGAGCTCGAAGCGAGACAGGGTCGGCGCGAGGCTGCGTTGCGCGCCGTCGAAGAAGGCGAGCGTATGTCCGCTGCGGCCTGTGACGACGATGCTCCCGAGCGCGTGCGCTTCCTCGCGGCGTACGCCGACGTGCTCGACGCCGCCGGTAAGCCGTTGGAGGCGCTCGATCGCATCACGCACGCGGTCGACGGCGCGCGGCGCTCCGGTGCGAACGGCATCGCGCTCGGCGATGTCCTGGTGGAGCGCGCGAACATCCTGCTCGTGCTCGACAAGATCCCGCAGGCGCAGGCCGATGCCGTCGCCGCGCGCGCGGCGTACCGCACCGTGTTCGGCGAAGGCCATCCGCGCGTGCTCTCGTGCGACGAGTTGTCGGCGACGATCAAGGCCGAAGCCGGCGAGCTCGAGCCCGCGCTCGCTCTGGTCGAGGACGTGCTCGCTCGGCGCATCGCGATGCTCGGCGCGTCGCATCCGGAAGTCGCGCGCACGCGCTGCAACCTCGGCTTCGCGCTGCAGACGCTGCGGCGATTCGATGCCGCGTTGGAACAGCACGAGGCGGCGCTCGGCGTGCTCGAAGCGACTTGGGGCGAAGGCCATCCGAACGCGATCCGCGTGCGAGGCTCGATCGGCGCGGATCTGGCCGCGCTCGGGCGCCTCGACGAAGCGTTCGCGGCGCTGAGCACGGCGCACGAGCTCGCGGCGAAGCACCTCGGTGCCGATGCGATCGAGACCGTGCAGATCGAATCGAACCTCGCGATCGCGCACATGCGTCGTCGCGAGGACGCCGAGGCCGAGCGCCTGTTCGATCACGCGATCGACGTGCGTCGGCGCGTGAAGGGCGAGCGCTCGATCGCACTCGCGGTGTTGCTCGCGAATCTCGCCTCCGTGCGCATGAACACGGGACACAGCGATCTCGCCGAAGCCGGCATCCTCGATGCGATCGCGATGATCGAGGACGTCGCCGGCAAGGACCACATCATGGCGGGCCGATTCCGGATCAACGCGGCGGACGTCGCGTTGCGCCGCGGCGATTCCACGCAGGCCGAGGAGCGCGCGCGAGCCGCGCTCGCGATTTTCGAACGCTACGGCGAGTCCGCCGCGGCCGAGCGCGCAGCGGCGACGGCCCTGCTCGAGCAAGCGCTCGCGCACGGATGAGCGAATGTCGAACGACGCGATGGACTCGCGCTCACGGCCGACGATCCACCAAGCGCTCGTTCGATCGCGGCGACGCGCTCACGCCCACGACAGTTCGCGCAGGTCGAGCGTGAGACGCATCGGTTCACCGGCGACGACGGCGCGTTCCCCGGTCTCGGTGCGGCATTCGAACGTGATCTCGCCGTCGCGCGGACCGCGGACGTCGATCGTGACCATGCCGAACGAGTTGCCGTCCATCGCGAAGCGCCGCGTGGGTTGACCGTCGTCGCGCGGTCCGAGCGAGCGACCCTGCTGCAACGGTGAGCTGGTGAACTCGACCAGCGATGGCTTGCCGGTGCGAGCGAGCTGCATCAGCTCGCTGTAGTGACGGTCGCCGCTCAAGAACACCACGCCGCCGACGCGATCGGAGTCGATGCGTTCGAGCAGCGCGAAGAACTCGTCGCGCGCCTCGTGCCAGTGACCGTCGTCGGGTTCGCCCTGGTTCATGAACTGCGTGCCGCAAGCGATGATCTTCACCGGAGCGTCGCTCGAGCGCAGCCCGTCCGCGAGCCACGCGAATTGTTCGGCGCCCCAGATCACGGGCTTCGTGCCGAGTTCCTTCGCACGGCGCGGCGACAAGCGATGGAAGCGACCATCCGTGAGGAACACCTCGACCGGGCCGCGCCGGAACGACGAGAACACGCCTTGGACCGTGGTCGTGCCGTAGCTGGGATTGGCCCAGACCCGTTGGAAGCACCGCAGGGACTCCGAGCGCAACGCGAACGTGCGATCGGAGTTGTTCGGGCCGTAGTCGTGGTCGTCCCAGATCGCGTAGCACGGCGTGCTCCGCAGCAGAGCTTGGAGTTCCGGCCGCCGGCGCGTGGCCAGGTGGCGCGCCAGCATGAGCGGTTCGGACTCCCATTCGCCGGGACCTTCGTCGGTGGAGAACAGCCGATCGCTCGCGCTGCGCACGAAGTACGAGTTGTCGCCGAGGAACAACGCGAAGTCTGGCTTCACCTCCGCCATCGCGGAGAACGCGGGGACCGCTCCGAACTCGACGTCCTTCGCGCACGAGCCGAACGCGAGTCGGACCCGGCCGATCGTCGAAGCGGCCGGCGCGGTGGTGGCGACGAGCACCGCGGCATCGCCGGTCACGTCGGTGGGGACGATGCGGACTTCGGTCGTCGTCGCCGACGGGATGCCCGCGAACTCGACGCGGACACATCCTTCTCCGAGGTCGACGACGCTGGCCGGTGGGATCTCTCGACCGTCGAAACGCGCGGTGGCCGTCCACTGCGTGGGCCGAGCGAGACGGAACCAGACGACGAATCCATCGGTGCGCGCGTGGCCGATCATCGGTCCGGCGTCGAGCCACGATGGGATCATCGCGTCCGTCGCAGTTCGCGCCGGCCGCGGACTTTGCGAGCAAGCGGCCAGCAGCGCCGCGGGTGCGGCGGCCAACAGGTCTCGACGGCGCATGGCGAGCTCCGATCCTTCGCGCGAGTTCAGCCGAGCGTGGTTCAGGGGCCAGCGAGTTCTACCGCAACTTTTCATCAAGAACTCGACGGCACTCGACGTGCTCCCGCGCATGAGCCTTCGAGGATCGCGCTGGACGCCGACGTCCGCGAGAGCCCCCGCCGCCGCTCACCACCCAAGGAACGCCCGGATGAAACGCCCTGTCCTCGCCTCGTTCGGCGCGATCGCATTCGCGCTGTGTGGATCCCTCCCCGCGGAGGAACTGCTGTTCTGGAACCAGCCGTTCGTGACGCAGTTCGGTGGTGGGGCCAGCTACAAGGCCGGCCTCGCCGTCGACACGGAGATCGCCGACGACTTCGAGTGCGCGGGCGTGGTCACGCGCCTCTACGTCGACGGCAGTTCTTGCAGTTCCTGCACGGTCCCGAATCTGCTCGGAGCGCACGTGCGGTTCTACGCATGGACCCCGACCGGTCCGGGCACCTTGCTCTCGCACGAGTTCCTGCCGGCCACGAGCGAAGGCTTCCACGTCGGTCAGTACGGCACGCTCGACTTGAAACTGAGCCAACCGTTCACGCCGAACGGTAAGGCGTTCGTCGGCGTGCAGATGGCGTTCACGGGCGGCGGCTACTGGGCGTGGAACTACGACTGGAGCAACCAGACGCTCAGCTCGCCGTCGGTGTGGGGGTCGTCGGCCTATCAGCGCGGCGCGACGACGGGGCAAGGCTGGGTCTCCGGCGTGCAGTGGGTCAGCAGTCACGTTCAAGCCCACATGCACTTCACCGTCTACGGTGCCACTGGATCACCGCCCGATCTCGGCAGCGACCTCTGCGGATCGTGGGCCGGCGTGCCGGCTCCGGATCCCGCGGGTTCGACGCATACGGTCATGCGCAACGTCGACGTGCTCGACGAGACCGACGCGTGGGCGGTCGGTGAGGCCTACGACGTGCTGCCGGGACAGACGACGCCGGTCGCGATGCACTGGGACGGAACCACGTGGACGCTCGTGCCGACGCCGATCCCGAGCCCGGGTCCGGCCAGCGCGAACTGCGGACTCGACGCCGTGAAGATGATCGCGTCGAACGACGTCTGGGCCGGTGGTTGGCAATACAAGCAGGACGCGGCCGGCTACGTCGGACCTCATCTGTTCGTGATCCACTGGGACGGTTCGCAATGGACCGAGGTGCCGACGCCGATGCCCGCGACGCTGGGCACGCAAGGCGGATCGGGTGAGTTCATCCACGGCATCGATGCCTCGGGGCCGAACGACGTCTGGTTCGTCGGCGAGTGGATGGAAGCACTGCAGAACAAGCGCCCGGCGCTGGCGATGCACTGGGACGGTTCGAACTTCACGATGTTCGACACGCCGTTGATGCATGCGAAGGGCGACTCGCTCGAAGCCGTCGCCGTGATCGCGCACGACGACGTGTGGGCGGTCGGTGGGGGCAAGACTTCGGCCTCGGGTCCCAATGCGTACATCGTCCACTGGGACGGCTCGAGCTGGACGCTGCAGATGACCGTGACGCCCGGCATCCTCAGCCGGCTGCGCGACGTCAAGGCGATCGCGAGCAACGACATTTGGGCGTGCGGCGAGACCTTCGTGAACAACACGTACCGCACGTGGTTCATCCACTACGACGGCTCGAGCTGGACCGAGTTCATGAGTCCGACCGGTGGCGCCGGGTTGTACGCGGTGGCGTCGAACGACGTCTACTCGGTGGGTGGCAGCGTCGCTCACTGGGATGGCACGCAGTGGTCGACGATCGTCAGCGCGTTCGGTGATGCGCTCGGCGTGTCGATGGCCGACGTCGCCGGGGACGGCGCCTGCGGCATCATGGCGGTCGGCCGCGAGATCATCGCCGGCGACATCATGTCGTACGCGGTGCGCGTGCTGCCGAACCTGTGGGCCGATCAAGGCGGCGGCGTCGGTGGCTCGACCGGCACGCCAGTGCTCAGCGGGCAAGGAGCGCCCTACGCGGGGCAGAACGTGATCGTCGGGTTGACGCACGCCCGGCCGTCCACGCCCGCGACGCTGTTGATCGGAGCGAGCGCGTTCCCGCTGCCGTTCTTCGGCGGCACGTTGTTCCCGGTGCCCCAGATCGTGCTCGCGGGATTGCCGACCGACAGCGCCGGCAGCCTGTTGCTGTGGACGGCTTGGCCCGCCGGAGTCCCCTCGGGTCTGCAGTTGTACTTGCAGTACTGGTTGCCCGACCCGACCGCGCCGTTCGGGGTGCAGGGTTCGAACGCGCTGTTCGTCCAAACGCCCTGAACTCGGGCGCCGAGGCGAGGTGGGGGCCGAAGGCCCCCATACCCCCTCGCTCGACCGCTTCGCGGTCGAGCGACCCAAGGGAAGTCCCTACAAGCGAGCGGGCCTTCCCATCTTGGGAATCCCATCCGCCCTTGGGCCGCTCGAGGGACTTCACGCGAAGGGACGTCGTGACCTGCTCTCGCAGCGGCCTCTCGCCTTCTCACAAGGGCGCAGGGGTGGCTTGTCGAGCGCGTGAGTGGCGACCCCTGTCCATCTCACCCAAGGTGACGTACTGACGAGACGTGTAGAGCGGATCGCCACGGCTGCGGCGGACGAGTGAGAGGCCGCAGCGAGAGCAGGTCACGACGTCCCATGGCTGCGGAATGGTCTTTGAACGAGCGCGCGGCCTGAGACCGAGGGAAGGGTCACGGTTCTCGGCGCGACTCCAACCGTTCGACGCGAAGGACGGGGACGGAGGCGGGTCTGTCCCCGATCTGTCCCTTTCACGTTCACGGCCCCCGGCCCGCTCGGCTCGGCCTCGCCGGCGAACTGGTGAACCGAACTCCAACCATTCGACACGATCGCGCAAGTCCTTGGGCCGCCTACGGGTAGCGCGCGTGCGATAGCCGCGTGCGATAGCCGCCGGCAATTGGACGCGGGTACCCGCGTCCAATTGCCGGCGGCTATCGCACGCGCGCTACCTCGTGGATCACCAACAGGTTCGGACCGGGGCTTCGAGTGAGGCTTCGACTGACGTTCGCCGCGGATCGCCTTCTCACTGGCGCGCGCAGCGCGCCTAAAACTGCCGCAGGCAGTTTTTCGTCCCTCGCGTCCCCTCCTACCCCTTCATCAACCACTCGAGCACCTCGCCCATCAACTCGCCAACCATCAGCGTATGCCCGCGGTCCCGCTCGATGCGCAGCGTGATCGGTGCTCCGGACTCAATGGCTTGTTTCGCGCTCTTCTCGATCGTGTCGCCTCGCATCAGCGGATCGTTCGCTCCAACGATGACGAGGGTTCTGGGGAGCTTGGTCGCGGTGGTGGCGGTGGGTGTGCCTCCCGCGATGCAGCACGCTGCCGCGATCTGGTCGGCATTGCGCTTCAGCAGCTCGATGGTCGTGATGCCACCCAGGGAATGGCCGATGACGTAGACGCGATTGCGGTCGATCGGCGCGATCTGCGCGATGGCCTCGATGAGTTGGAGGAGCGCGTCCGGTCGCGCGAGGACCGTGTACGTGAGTGGCGCGACGGCGACGAAGCCACGCTCGCGGGCTTGGCGCACGAGCGCGCCTTGGCCGTACGCCTCGAAGAACATGTGCTCGTCGCCGCCGGCGCCGTGCAGCGCGATGACGAGAGGGAGAGACTTGGTCGAATCCTGAACCTGCGGAACGAAGACACGCGCCGCGAGCGAGATGTCACCGAGCTCGAACGTGCGGTGCGTGTCGCCGGGGATCTTGGCGAGCGCTTCTTCGCCGACGAGGCGGCGGACTCCGCGGCCCTCCTCGCCGTTCGGGTGCGTGTCGCGCGAGCGACCGTTGGCGTCGACGATGCGCACGGAGTCGAGGCGCTCGGGTACCTCGAGTTCGAGATCGACCTCCAGTTCGACTCCATCGAGGTCGTCGACCGTGAGGGTCAGAGACTTCCTCGCGAGCTCCTTGCCCGACGCGTCGAGCGCGAGCAGCGTCGTCGCGAGCTCGACCGGCTCGTCGAGGTCCGGGAGGTAGAGCGTGCCAAGGGTGACGATGTCGCCGCGCACGCGCACGCCGAGGGCGTCGAAGGCCATGCGTTGTGCGGTCGTCGCCGTCTCGGGCTCGGCCAGCCGGGCCGTCAGCGTGTCGAGTTGCGCCAGTGCGTCCGCGAAATTGCCGGCGAGGAATTGCATCGACAGAGCGTCGAACGCGCGCTCGGTGGCGACGCGGTCAGCTGCGCTGGGGGCGTGAGCCGCGAACGCAGCTTCGAACCTCAAGAACGAACGCGCGAGGTCGTCCCGCTGCAACGGGATGAGGCCGGCAGCGCCGAGTGCGACGCAGAGGGTCGCGAGCATCACGTCCCACCTTCGAGGACGTGGCGCAGCGCGGGCTCGAGCTCGGGCCACTTGTAGCGGAAGCCGGCTTCGACGAGTCGCTTCGGTACCGCCTTGCACCCACCGAGTAGAGCTTCGTCGGCGAAGCGACCGAGCGCGAGGCGCAGCGCGAATGCGGGAACCGGCAGGATCGTCGGACGGTGCAGGACCTTGCCGAGCGTTCGCGTGAACGTCGCGTTCGTGACGGCCTGCGGCGCGACGACGTTGTACGCGCCACGCATCTCGTTGCGCGCGAGCGCGACCTCGATCGCCGTGACCGCATCGGTGACGGCGATCCACGGCATCCACTGCCTGCCCGAGCCGAGTCGACCGCCGAGGCCGAGCCGGAACGGCAACAGCATGCGCTCGAGCGCGCCGCCCTGGACCGCGAGCACGATGCCGAAGCGCAGCCACACGACGCGGACTCCCGCGTCCTGCGCCGGGCGCGCGGCGGCTTCCCACTGTTGAACGACGTCGGCGAGGAAGCCCGTGCCCGGCGCGCTCGACTCGTCGACCTCGGCGTCGCCGCGATCGCCGTAGAACCCGACGGCCGATGCGCAGACCAGGACTTTCGGCTTGTGCTCGAGCTGCGCGATCGTGGTCGCGAGCAGGCGCGTGCCTTGGACACGACTGTCGCGGATGCGCGCCATGCGTGCTTGGGTCCAGCGGCCGCCGGCGATGCTCTCGCCGGCGAGATGGACGATCGCGTCGAGTCCATCGATCTGCGCGGGCAGCAGCGCGCCGCGCGCGGGATCCCAATGGATCGCTTCCTGACCGCCGCCGTCCTTGCGCGTGAACTTGCGGACCCGAAGCCCCGACGCGACGAGTTGGGTCGCGAGCGTGGTTCCGATCAGGCCCGAAGCGCCGGAGATCGCGACGATTGCCGTCATCGTGTGCCTTCTCGCCCCGTGGTGCGTGTGCGTGAGGTCGCGAGCTTGGTGCTTCGCAGGCGATGGTTCAAGCCCGCGGTGGCTTCCCGGCGCGCGCGTGGTCGTGGAACACCTTCGACGGCCGCAGCCACGCGGGGTCGTCGGCTCGGCGCAGGATCGCGACGAGCGAGCCATCGGGTCCGATCGCTCGAACGGGCCCGGTCGCGGCACAGGAGCCGATCGGCACGTACAGGCCGTTGCGGACTCGCAACGCGTTGACGGCGTCGAGATGGATCGGTTCGAGGTCGCGCAATCCCTCGGCTTGTCCGATCAGACGAGTGCGCCACAAGTCGCGGTTCGTCGTCAGTTCGATCAGCGGCGTGGTCTCGGCCAGCGTGAACGAGCCGATGCTGGTGCGGCGCAACGCTTCGATCGTGCCGCCGCAGCCGAGCGCGGCGCCGAGATCGCGCGCGAGGCTGCGCACGTACGTGCCGGCGGAGCAGCGCAGGTCGAGCGTCACGTGCGGCGGATCGAATGCGACGAGACGGAGCTCGTGGATCGTGACCGGCGTCGGTTCGAGGACGACGTCCTTGCCGGCGCGAGCTCGCTCGTACGCGCGCTTGCCCGCGTAGCGTCGCGCGGAGAACGTCGGCGGCAGTTGCGCGAACGTGCCGCGGAAGGCCGCGAGTGCGCTCTCGACTCGATCGCGCTCGATGCGGACTTCGCAGCGCGAGCGCTCGTCGCCGGTGACGTCGTCGGTGTCGGTCGTGACGCCGAGCAGCACGCGCGCCTCGTAGCCCTTGTCGTGGCCGAACAGGTACTCGGACAGTCGCGTCGCGATGCCGACGCAGAGGATGAGGACGCCGCTCGCCAGCGGATCGAGCGTGCCGCAATGGCCGATGCGGTCGTCGCCGATGACCTTGCGCAGCGCGTCGACGACGTCGTGCGACGACGGACCCGAGGGCTTGTCGACGAGGAGGAATCCTGCGGGTGCGGACATGGGTTCGGGAAGGGTAGCGACGTCGGCGCGAACCCGGGTCGTTCCTGTGGCGGCGTGCGGCGCAACAGGATCGGGATTCGAGCGATTCAAAGGAGTCCCGAGGTCCAACGCGCGATGTACGCCTTGCTGTCGAACTTGCGTCCCGTGCTCGCGAGGCTCATGTAGCGAATCATCCCGAAGATCGGCCGTGCGGGAGCCCAGGGCCGGTCGTGCTTGCCGACGATGGCCCACGCGACGCCCGTGTACCCGTTCGGGTCGCGACCATCGAGTTCGTAGCGGTCGTTCAAGCGCACGGCGATGTCGAACGCGTCGCGCGGGTGCTTGGTCCATTCGAGGATCTTCTTGGCCCAGTACATGCGCACGTAGTTGTGCATGTGGCCGGTGCGCACCATCTGGAGTTGCGCCGCGTTCCAGAGCGGGTCGTGCGTCTTCGCCTGCTCGAGTTGCGCTTCGGAGTACAGGACCGGACGCGTGTCCTTCAGCGCCTCTTCGAGCGACTTCAACGCCCACGCGTGGCCGCACTCGTAGCGGTCGTAGTCGCGGTTGAACTTCACGAAGTTGATCGCGAGTTCGCGCCGCACGATCAGTTCCTCGAGGAACGCATTCTTGGCGTCGTCGGGCGCGTCGGCCGCCATCGCGGCGAGCGCGATCGCGCGCGGGCCGAGGTGCCCGAAGTGCAACCACGGCGAGAGTAGGCTCGAGCCGCGCGCGTCCTCGGGGTGATTGCGCCGCTCGTGATAGTGCGCGAGGCGCTTCGTGACGAAGTCCGTCAGCATCGCCGTGCCGGCCTTCGTGCCGCCGCGGTAGTGCTCGGTCGGCGATGCGGAGCGATCGACGCGGAAACGCGCGAGCAGTTCGTCCGCATCGCATGGCTCGCTACGCGGGATCCGCGAGGATTCGAAGCGGACGCGTGCCTTCTTCTCTTCCGACGGCACCAAGTACTCGTGCCAGACGCGATGGATCTTCGGGCGGATCGTGCGCGCCGCGTACTCCTCGTGATCGAACGTCGACGTCGGCACGACGACGTCGGCGTCGACCGTGAACAGCGCCATCGGCAAGCGCTCGGCCGCGGTCTTGCGCCATTGCTCGGTCTCGCGCAGCGGATTCTCGTCGCCGATCACGAGCGCGGAGCCGACCTCGCGCGCGAACGCGTCGATGCGGTGGTTCGGGTACGGGCGATACGCGAACGCGCAGCCGCGACGTTCGACGTCGGCCGCGACGTCGGCCACGCCTTGGAACAAGAACGCGTACGCGCGCGCCGTCGCGTGCGGGAAGAACGGCACGTGGCCGAGGTGGACGACGACGGGCAGCTTCAGCTCGTTGCCGAGATCGATCGCGAGGTCGAGCGCCGGATTGTCGCGTCCGCGTTGCGCACGCTGCATCCAGTAGACGACGCAGCGCCCGTTCGGATCGCGCGGGCGCGTGGAGCGCTGCGTGACGCGCGGGTCGGTCAGGATTCGGTCGAGCACGGTGCCGGTCATGGCGCTGAGGGTAGCAGCCCGCGCGAGTCGCTCACTTCAGCGCGGCGATGTTCTGCTGGAAGCGTTCCTTCTCGGCTTCGGTCGCGGCCGGGTGCTCGAGCAACTCCTCGTACAGCGCCCGACCATCGTCCCGTCGCCCGATGCGCGCGAGGAACGACGCCTTGTGCTCGGCCGCGAAGATGCGCAGCAGCGGCCGTTCGAACTCGACGGCGAGGTCGATCCACTTCTCCGCGCCGGCGACGTCGCCCTTGCGCTCATGCAGCGTGAAGACGTTGTAGGACATCAACGAGCGATCGATCGGCGAGAGCTTCTCCTTGACCAGTGCGGCGAAGGCCTGGATGGCATCGTCGAGCCGATCGAGTTCGGCGAGGGCGTTGGCCTTGCGTGCGGCGTCGCTGTATTCGGCGTAGTTCATCGGGGGGCTTTCGGGATTCGGGGCGGAGGATACCTTTCAGTCACGACTCAAGGATCCGCGGGCCGAGACGAAAGTCACGCGCGACCCGGACAGCGTCACGAAACCTCGTGGGGGAACTTCGATCACGACGCATTCCGGACCATCCCAGTCCTGGCACGCGTGGCATGCATGGCGCGCGTGGAGCGCCTCGATCCTCGTCGTCAGCGGAACGGTCGGCTACGTCGTCGCCGCTCGAAGCGCGGCGGATCCAATCACACCCTGGATCCGAGCGATTCACGACCGGGTCTCGTCGTGGGACAAGGCTCCCTCCGCGAACGACGGTCCGAGCGCGCAGAACCCCCTTCTTGTCGCGACCACGTCGCGCGGGGTCGTGATCGGGATCGACGGCGTCGACACCCTGTTGCGGCTCGAAACCATGCAAATCGCGCGGGCGAGTTCATCCGAGCGCTTGGCGTGGTTCGCCGAAGCCTTCGCGCTCCCCTTCGCGCAAGCGACGGGGCTGCGCGCGGTTCGCGAGGAAGTGAACGCCGGCCCGGTCGTGCCCGATGCGGACCTCGTGGTCCGCCTGTTCGAGTGCGACGACGGCTCGTTCGATGTCGTCCTCACGACGGGTCCGTGTGGGACCGCATCGTTGAACTTCGATGCGGGGAACACCGTGCTGGGCGTGGGCTCGATCAGCTCGTCGACCTCGATCGTTCGGACCCCGCCGGCCTCGACGCGCGACGAGTTCGCGTCATGTGGCACGTTCGCCGCGGGAGCGATCGCGGGACAACTCGAGTCGACGCTCGAACGCGCCTGGGATTGGGATGACCTTGGACCGCAATGGTTCGCGCCTACCACGGGACCTGTCGAGGCGCCGCAGTGGCCACCCTCCGCCGCGATCGCGTTCCTCGGCGATGTGCGTCGGCCGCTCGAGCATGTGCATCGGGCGCATGCAGTGACCTTTCCGCTCGATGTCGACGTCAAGGAGTGCCTCGCAGCCTGGACACGCACCCTCGAGGAAGCCGGCTTCGCGCGGAGCGACGTGGGCTCCGGTCCGAGTTCGATCGAACGTGTTCACGTCGTGCGGGGCGACGAGTCGATCCGGCTCGTTCCCGTGATCGTGAAGCCGGGCCACGATTCGGAGCCGCGTGCGTTCGTCGCGTATCACGTGCGGAAGTTCGCCAACGCGGAGCGCGACGCCGTGATCGCGGACTGGCTCGCGAGCGGCCCGACGGTCGATCGCGTCCAGCGGATGCCGCCGAGGGTCCTGACCGCGCATTCGGTGGACTACGCCTCGGACTGGCTCGAACGCATCGATCGATCCGATCCCGCAGACGTGCTGTGGATCGCGCAAGCGACGCGAGAGTTCGGTGAATTCCAACCTCGGATCGCGGACCTCGTCGACGACGCGCTGGTGGAAGCCGTTCGTCGCACCGACTCCGCGAAGCTGGCCGACGCATTGGCCGACGTCGTGGTCGAACAGGGCCGGGCGGTGGAGCCGATCCTCACCGACGACGCCATGCGCGACGCGGGATGGACGATCCTCGAGCCCGGCCGCATCGAGGAGGTCGATCTCGTCCTCGGATCGATCGACACGATGTTCCTCGCGACGCGCGATCCCTGGAAGCGGTGGGTCGCGGTGACGCTGTCGGTCGAGGCCCATCCGAGGCAACCCGGCCAATTCCAACTCGTGTTCACACGCCTGATCGATCGAGTGGGAGTGGACTACGTGGACCACGAGTCCTCCGACTTCGTCACGGCCCCGACCGAACGCAGCTTCCGCATGGCCGGTCGTGGAATGATCGTGCGCATCGCGCCGCGGGATGCCGATCCTGAGGCGCTCACGGCCTGCATCGAACTGATGGAATGAGCCTGGCTGCCCACGGCAACGCCCCGAGGATTGGATCCACATGCTCGAGACCTTCGAAGCCGTCCTCGCCGACTACGAAACGCGCGCCGTTGCCGAGACGCAGTTGCGCATCGCGAACTTCGAGGAGTTCGATCGGCGCAAGGACGAGTTCCTGATCAGCATCGGTGCCGACACCGGCCGCCTGCTGCAGATGCTGATCGTCGGCGCGAAGGCCACGCGCATCCTCGAGATCGGGACGTCCTACGGGTACTCGACGCTGTGGCTCGCGGACGCCGCGCGCGTGACCGGCGGCAAGGTCCACAGCCTCGAGATCGCGCCGAGCAAGGTCGAATACGCGCGGTCGCAGCTCGCGCGGGCCGGACTCGACGGGTTCGTCGAGTTCCACGTCGGCGACGCGGTGTCGACGCTGGAGCGCCTCGATGGCCCGTTCGAATTCGTGCTGCTCGATCTGTGGAAGGACCTCTACGTGCCGTGCTTCGAGCGCGTGCATCCGAAGCTCGCCGCCGGAGGGATGATCGCGGCCGACAACATGACGTTCCCACCCGGCGCGATCCCGGCCGCCAAGATCTACCGAGCGCACGTGCGGACGAAGGCCGACCTCGACTCCGTGCTCGTGCCGATCGGCAGCGGCATCGAGTTGAGCCGCAATCGCTCGGAGTGACCGGCAGTCGAGCGCGACGGATCCGAACTCGGTTCCAACCCTGACGCGGGCTCGCGACACCCAGGGTGCGTCGACCTCGAGCCCTCGTGAGCCGGTGATCCAAGGAGTCGCGCGATGACGGAGAGTGCCGGGCCCGAGACGTCGGGCGCGGACGACGACGCGGAGCTGGTGGCGGCGTTCGTTCGCGAACGCTCGGCTGCTGCATTCGCGGCGTTGTACGCGCGCCACGCGGCGTGCGTGTACCGCGTCGTCTGGCGAACCGTCGGCGGCGACGACGCCGACGCGCACGATGCGGCGCAGGAAGCCTGGCTGCGCGCGATCGCCGCGCTGCCGCGCTTCGAGGCTCGATCGCGACTGCGGACGTGGCTCGTCGGCATCGCGTTGAACTGCGCTCGCGAGCAGGTCCGTCGCCGCGTGCGTCATGCCGCGGAGTCGGTCGACGCGGTGCCGTCGCCCGCGGCGCGTGAGCGATCGCCGGACGACCGCATGAGACTCGAGCATGCGCTCGCGGCGCTGCCCGATGGAGCGCGCTCGGTGATCGTGCTGCACGACGTCGAAGGCTTCACGCACGCCGAGATCGCGACGGTCCTCGGCATCGACGCCGGGACGTCGAAGAGTCAGTTGTCGCGAGCTCGAGCGCTGCTGCGCGAGAGACTCGCACCGGGTTCGGAGGAACGGCGATGAACGACACCGAAGCTCGCGACACCGAAGGTCGCTACGACGAACTCGCGCGCGAGCTCGCGAGGCTGCGCGCCACGCCGCCGTTGCCGCCCGCGCTCGCTGCCGACGTGTTGAGCGCGTTGCGCCGCGAAGGCCTCGTCCAGGCGGCTTCGCGGCGGTCGTGGCTCGGTCGCGCGGCGTTGGCCGCGGCGTGCGTCGTGCTCGGCGTCGTCGTCGGTCGTGCGACCGTCCCGTCCGCACCGCAGGCCGGCGAGCCCTTGCAGTCGGACTACGCGATGCTGCTGCTGCGGCCCGAGACCGACGATCCGCGCTATGTCGCGGGGACGCCGGAGCAGACGTTTGGCGAATACCAGAACTGGGCCATGGCGCGCGGCAAGGCCGGCCAACTCGTGCTCGGTGAGAAGCTCGCGGACGAGCGTCTGCTGGTCGGTGAAGGGGACCGCGTCCAAGGCCTGCCCGAGGGCACGAGCGACACGGTCGAAGGACTGTTCCTGATCCGCGCGAAGTCGATCGAGGAGGCGCGGGCCATCGTCGCGAGCTGCCCGCACGTGCTGCGCGGAGGACGCGTGGAGCTGAGGCGCATCGACGGGCCTTGATTCGACCCGGCTCCCGACGCTTTCCGATCCTTAAGCTCTCGGTCCATGACGGACGCGCATCCTCCGCACGACGTGGCCTCGCATCGGCTGACGGCGACCGACTTGCATCTGCTCAACGAGGGGTCGCACTTCCGCCTGTACGAAAAGCTCGGCGCCCACGTCGTCACGCAGAACGGCGTCAAGGGCGTCGCGTTCTCGGTGTGGGCGCCGAACGCGGCCAAGGTGTCCGTCGTCGGCGGCTTCAACGATTGGGACAAGAAGGCCCACCCGATGAAGCGGGTCGGCAAGAGCGGCGTCTGGCAGGCGTTCGTTCCCGGCGTGAAGGTCGGCGCGCTCTACAAGTTCCACTTGGTCTCGAAGCTGAACGGGTACACGGTCGACAAGGCCGACCCGTTCGCGTTCTACGCCGAGGTCCCGCCGCAGACCGGTTCGAAGGTCTGGATCCACGACTACGCGTGGAACGACTCCGAGTGGATGGCGGCGCGCGGCGCCAAGCAGAAGCTCGACCAACCGATCTCGGTCTACGAACTCCACCTCGGCTCGTGGCTGCGCAACGGCCGCGAACACCTCTCGTACCGCGAGGTCGCGCCGAAGCTCGCGGCGTGGGTCACGCAGATGGGCTTCACGCACGTGCAGCTCATGCCGATCACGGAGCACCCGTTCTACGGCTCGTGGGGCTACGGCGTGACCGGCTACTTCGCGCCGACGTCGCGCTACGGCACGCCGCAGGACTTCATGCATTTCGTCGACGTGATGCATCAGGCCGGCATCGGCGTGATCCTCGACTGGGTCGCGTCGCACTTCCCGAAGGACGGCTGGGCGCTCGGCTTCTTCGACGGCACGCACCTCTACGAGCACGCCGATCCGAAGAAGGGGCACCACCCCGACTGGAACTCGAACATCTTCAACTACGGCCGCTTCGAGGTCGTGTCGTTCCTGATCAGCTCCGCGCTGTTCTGGATCGATCGCTTCCATCTCGACGGTCTGCGCGTCGACGCGGTCGCGTCGATGCTCTACCTCGACTACTCGCGCAAGGAAGGCGAGTGGGTCCAAAACCAGTTCGGCGGCAAAGAGAACCTCGAGGCGATCGCCTTCCTGCGCAAGCTCAACGAAGTCGTCTACGCGGCCTACCCCGACGTGCAGGTGATCGCGGAAGAGTCGACGTCGTGGCCGATGGTGTCGAAGCCCGTGTACCTCGGTGGGCTCGGCTTCGGCATGAAGTGGGACATGGGCTGGATGCACGACACGCTCGAGTACATGCAGTCCGACCCCGTCTATCGCAAGTTCATCCACAACAAGATGACGTTCCGGCAGGTCTACTCGGACTCCGAGAACTTCATGCTGCCGCTGTCGCACGACGAGGTCGTGCATGGCAAGCGCTCGCTGCTGTCGAAGATGCCGGGCGACGAATGGCGCATGCGCGCGAACTTGCGGCTGTGCTTCGCGTGGATGTTCGCGCAGAACGGCAAGAAGCTGCTGTTCATGGGCGCCGAGCTCGGCCAATGGCGCGAGTGGAACCACGAGACCGACCTCGACTGGTCGCTGCTCGAGAAACCGGAGCACCGCGGCTTGAAGGACTGCCTCGCGGCGCTGAACCGCTTGTATCGCGAGCAACGCGCGATGCACGCGAAGGACACGAGCAAACTCGGCTTCGAGTGGATCGACTGCCGCGACGCGGATCAGAGCGTGTTCCTCGTGCTGCGCCACGGCGACGAAGCGGATCCGCCGGTCGCGATCTTGTTCAACTTCACGCCGATCCCGCGACCGGGCTACCGCGTCGGCGTGCCGAAGGGCGGCACGTGGCGTGTCGTCATCAACACCGACGACGCGATCTACGGCGGCAGCGGCGCGTCGAAACTCGCGCGCGTCGATACCGAGCCTCGAGAATCGCAGGGCAAGCCGCACTCGTTCGTCTTCGACCTGCCTCCGCTCGGCGCCGTCTTCCTCGTGCATGAGAGCGTGCCGGAGACCGAACCGCTCCCAGCGCAGCTCGCGACCGCCGACGAACCCGTGCGCAAGAACGCGAAATCGAAACGGAAGTCGACGATCGATCCGCTCGCACCGAGTCCGCAGAAGCCTGCGAAGCCGCGGGCCGACTGAGTCGCGGCCCATGCCTCGCTACGTCTGCATCCACGGCCACTTCTACCAGCCACCGCGCGAGACGCCGGGGCTCGACGCCGTGTTGACGCAGTCCGGCGCGGCGCCCTGGCACGACTGGAACGAGAAGATCTGGGCCGAGTGCTATGCGCCCAACGCTGCGGCACGCGTACTCGACAAGGACGGCTTCATCGCGCGGCTGTCGTGCAACTACGCACGCATGAGCTTCAACTTCGGCCCGACGCTGCTGACGTGGCTCGAGCGTGAACGTCCCGAGACGTACGTCGCGATCCTCGACGCCGACCGCAAGAGCCGCGAGCGCCACGGCGGTCACGGCGCCGCGATGGCGCAGGCGTACAACCACTCGATCCTGCCGCTCTGCAACGCCCGCGACCGCGACACGCAGATCGCATGGGGCGTCGCCGACTTCGAACATCGCTACGGCCGCAAGCCCGAGGGCATGTGGCTGGCCGAGACGGCGATCGACACGCCGGCGCTCGAGGCGATGGCCGAACGGGGCATCCGCTTCACGATCGTCGCGCCGAGTCAGGTGCGGCGCGTGCGGAAGCTCGGCGAGGGTGCGTGGACCGACGTCTCGGGTGGACGCATCGACGCGCGCCGTGCGTACCTCGCGCGCTTGCCGTCCGGACGTTCGATCGCGGTGTTCGCGTACCACGCGGCGCTGTCGCAGGCGGTCGCGTTCGAGCGCATGCTCGACGACGGAGCACGGTTCGCGCAGCGCTTGCTCGGAGCCTTCGACGCGACCGCACCGGCCGGAGCGTCGCAGCTCGTCCACATCGCGACCGATGGCGAAACGTACGGGCACCATCACCGCTTCGGCGAGATGGCGCTGGCGTTCGCGCTCGATCACATCGAAGCGCAATCGGACGTGCGCTTGACGAACTACGCCGAGTTCCTCGAGCTCGCGCCACCGCAGCACGAGATCGAGTGGTTCGAACCGAGCGCGTGGAGCTGCGCACACGGCGTCGGTCGATGGAGTACGGACTGCGGCTGCAACTTCGGCACGAGCGGCCCGAACGGGCGCTTCAGCCAAGTCTGGCGCTCGCACTTGCGCGAAGCGCTCGACGTCGTGCGCGATGGCGTGATGCCGATGTTCGAACGCGAAGGCGCTCGCGTGTTCCAGGACGTCTGGGCCGCGCGCGATGCGTACGTCGACGTCGTGCTCGACCGCTCGCCGGCGACGCTCGATCGTTTCTTCGCGCGCCACGGGCTGCGCCCGACCGATTCCGAGGCGCGCGTCGTCGGCTTGCGACTGATGGAACTGCAGCGCCAAGCAATGGCGATGTACACGAGCTGCGGCTGGTTCTTCGACGACCTCGCCGGCATCGAGACGCAGCAAGTCCTCGCACATGCGGATCGCGTGCTGCAGCTCGCCGCGAGTTTCGCCGCCGACGAAATCGCCGCGGTCGAGCGCAGCTTCCTCGCCGTGCTCGAGCGCGCGCGCAGCAACGTGCCGCAGCGCGGCGATGGCAAGCAGATCCATCTCGGCGAGGTCGCGCCGCGCCGCGTCGAACTCGCCGACGTCGCGGCGCACGCCGCGGTGCGGCGGTTGTTCCAACCCGTCCAGGTCGACGAGACGCTCTACGCGTACGCGATCTCGAGCACGGTCGCGCGCCGCGAACAGCACGGCCGCAGCAGTCTCGTGGTCACGCGCGTCGACGTGCGGTCGACGCAGACCGGCGAGTCCGGAGCGTTCGAGGCCGTCGCTGCCCATCTCGGCGATCTGTCGCTGGTCGCTTCGGCACGGCCCGCGACCGACGCGACGACGTTCGACGCGTGGGCGCGCGAGCTCGCGGCGGGCCTGCATCGCGGCGAACCGGTGCGACTCGCGGCCGCGATCGAAGCCGCGTCGCGCCGCGGAGCATTCACGCTGCGGACGCTGTGGCACGACGAACGCACGCACGTCTTGCGCCACGTGCTGCGCGCCGCGCTCGGCGACGTCGACACCGCGTACCGACGCATCCTCGAATCCGCGGCGCCGTTGGTCCGCTTCCTCGAAGAAGTCGGCGAGCCGCTACCGACCGAGCTCGAGCCCGCCATGCACTTCGCGCTGCAGCGCGAACTCGATCAGACCCTGGCCGCGCCCGAACCCGACCTCGAGCATCTGGCGCGTTGCTTCGCCGAGGCCAAGCGTGAGCGCAAAGACGCCGCCGCCGACGCCAACGCGATGCGCATGGAGGATCTGCTGCGCCGCGCCGCGCGCGCGTTCGCCGCGCGGCCCGACGAACGCGTCGCTCTGGCGCGACTCGCGCGGCTGCTCGACGTCGCGCTCGAGGCTCCGTTCGGAGTCGACGTCTCCGCGGTGCAAGAGATCGTGTTCCGCATCGGCGCGAACGCACGCGCCGACGGCCGCCGTCTCGCGAACGCGGGCGACGCGAATGCGCGAGCCTGGCTCGACGCGTTCGAACGGCTGTGCGAACGCCTGCGAGTGCGCCCGTGACGCGCCGCAAGATCGCGACGTACCGGCTGCAGCTCACGCCACATTTCCGCTTCGCGGAGGCGCAGCGACTGTTGCCGTACCTGCGCGATCTGGGCGTCTCGCACGTCTACCTGTCGCCGGTGTTCGAAGCGCGCCGCGGGAGCGAGCACGGCTACGACGTGACCGATCCGACGCGCTTCCGCAGCGAGTTCGGTGGGGCCAAAGCGTTCGACGCGTTCGCGATCGCGGCGCGCGATCTCGGGCTCGGCCTCGTGCTCGACCTGGTGCCGAACCACATGGCCGCCACGCCCGAGAACCCGTACTTCCGCGACGTGCTCGAGGCCGGCAGTCAGTCGCCGTTCTCGATGTGGTTCGACGTCGATTGGGACAAGCCGATCCAAGGTCCCGCCGGTCGCGTCGTGCTTCCGCTGTTGCATGAGCCGCTGCGCGAGGCGCTCGCGAAGCGCCTGATCCACGTCGAGTTCGGCGGTCCGGGCTTCGAGGTGATCTACCGCGGTACGCACCTCCCGGTGCACCCGCGTTCATGGCGCTCGATCTTCGAGATCCACTTGGCCCAACTCGTGAACGTGCTCGGCGCCGAGCACCCGGGCCATCGCGCGCTCGTCGAAGTCATGCAGGACGCCGAACGATTGCGCGAGTCGATGGAGGGGCGGCCGAGCTCGCTGCAGGAGCTCGACCACTCGCGGCGCGCGATCGCGGGCCGCGTCCGCACGATCATGGCGCGCCATCCGGAGTTCGCGGTCTACCTGCAAGAAGTCCTGCGCGTCGTGAACGGCGGCGAGAAGCGGGTCGGCGCCGAGCTGCTGCGATCGATCCTCGACGAGCAGGGCTACGCGCTGGTCGACTGGCACACGGAGTCGACGCGGCTCAATTGGCGGCGCTACCTCGAGATCAACGAACTCGTCGCCGTACGCGTCGACGAGCCCGAAGTGTTCCGTTGGACGCACGAGCTGGCGCTCGAGCAAGTCGGGTGCGGCGCGGTCGACGGCCTGCGCATCGATCACGTCGACGGCTTGCGCGATCCGGCCGAGTACCTGTCACGCCTGCGGCTCGAGTGCGCGCGGCGCGGCCGTCGCGACGTCTGGATCCTCGCCGAAACGATGAACGCTCCGGGGCAGTCGCTCTCCACCGACTTCGACGCCGACGGCACGACCGGCTACGACTTCCTCAATGCGTTCACGCGCGTGTTCGCGCGGACCGACGAGTGGACGCGGCTCGACGAAGCGTTCCAGAAAATCGCGGGCACGCGTCCGCGCGATCGATTCGGCGAGCGGCTGCGCGTGCTGCGCGAGTCGTTCGCCCCGTACGTCGATCAGATCGTCGACGTGCTGTTTTCCGAGTACGAGTACGCGCGCGGTCGACGCCAACCGACGCGCAGGGATCGCGCCGCCGTGCGTGCTGGCTTCGAGTTGCTCACGGCAGTCCTGCCGGTCGGGAGGACGTTCCTGCGCGGCGGCTCGGTCAGCGATTCCGATCGCGACGCGATCGAGTACGCGTGCGTGTTGCTGCGGGCCTACGACGGCGAGCACGTCGACGACGCGACCGCGGCGGCCCGCTACGTCCTCGAAGCGCGCGACGGCGAGTTCGTCGCGCGCTGGCAATCGTTGTGCCTGATGCTGCACGTGCGCGAACACGAAGAGATCCGCCTCAATCGCGAGACGCAATGGCTCGGCTTCAACGAGCCCGGCAGCGAGCCCGAACCGTTGCGCGCGCCGGATCCCGCGAAGTGGTTCCACGGCGTGATGACGGCGCGAGCGCGCTCGATGCCGCAGACGTTGAACGCGACGTCGACGCACGACACGCGGCGCAGCGAGGACGTGCGCGCTCGACTGCTCGCGCTGCTCGAAGCCGGAGCGGAGTTCGAGCGTCTCGTGCGGACGTGGCGCGCGCAGAATCGCCGCTTCGCGCGCAAGGTCGGTGGCCGCTACGCGCCCGACGGAGCACTCGAATGGCTGATCTACCAGACGCTCGTCGCGGCTTGGCCGCTGCGCGACGGTGACGTCGACGCGTTCGCGGCGCGCCTCGTCGCGCACACGCGCAAGGTCGCACGCGAAGCCCGGGTGCGTACGAGCTGGCTCGAGCCCGATCTCGACTTCGAAGAGGCCGTGCGCGCGTTCATCGACGGCGTTCTGCATCCGGCCGCGGCGACGGAGTTCCGCGCTTCGTTCGAGGGCTTCTCCGAACGCATCGCGACGCGCGGTGCGCAGTGGTCGTTGGTGCAGGTGGCGCTGAAGGCGCTGTGCCCCGGTGTGCCCGACGTCTACCAAGGCCAGGAGTTCTTCGACTTCAGCCTCGGCGACCCGGACAACCGCAGACCCGTCGATTTCGGCCGACGCGCGCGAGCGCTCGAAGGACTCGGTTCGCGCCCGCGTTCCCTGGCCGAGTGGACGAAGTTGCAAAGCGCGTGGCGCGACGGGCGCATCAAGCTCGCGTTGACCGCCGACTTGTTGGCGCTGCGACGCGAATGCGAGCCGGCGTTCGAGCGCGGTCGTTACGTGCCGCTCAAGGTCGCGTCGCGCAAGGCGAGCGCGGCCGTCGGTGATCTCGCGTTCGCGCGCGTGGCCGCGACGCAGGCCCTCGTGGTCCGAACGCACATGCTCGGTCGACCCGATTTCGGCGGCGGAACCGCGGGCAGCGCGTCAAGAGGCGGATCCGCAGTCGGGTTGCCGCTTTCCGCCGACGTTCCTGCGTTCTCGCGCTGGCGCGAGGTCCTGACCGGCGAAGCCGCGACGGTGCGCACACGAGGTCGGACGCGGACTCTCGAACTCGAGCGCGTGGACGCGTGGCCGTTGCCGGTCGCGGTCTTCCTCGGCGAAGGTGCCTGACGAACGCCCGCCGAGGGCCCGCGCGTGCATGTCGACGGCCGCGGTGCTAGCGTTCGGTCCCGTTCCAGGAACTGTTGGTCCGAAATCGCCATGGTGGAGTCCGATTCGGCATCGGCTTCGCCCGCGGAACCGCGCATGCCGCGCGTCGTCGGTGTTCTCGTCCTCGGCATGGTGTTGGGACTGATCGGGCTCGATCTCGCTCTCGCGGTCGTCCAAGGAGCGGGCGCGGTCGGCGATGCATTGCATGTTCCCGACGAGCGCACCCTGTGGCGCAACGCTTCGAATTACCGGGGCGAACGGGTGTCGACGGATGCGTTCGGGCTGCGTAGTCCGGGACTGCCGAGGGACGCGGACAAGCGCGAAGTGAGAATCCTGCTGCTCGGGGATTCGCGAGTGTTCGGAGGCGGCGAACCCGGTCCGCTGGACGACGAAGCCCTGCATGCGCAGTTGACGCGACAACTGGCGACGCGCGTGCGAGCCGGAGTCCGCGTGCTGAACGGAGCGGTCAGCGGCTTCTCGACCGTACAGGCGTGCCATCACGGCATTCGCTACTTGGACGTCGTCGAGCCCGATCTCGTCCTGCTGTTCCTGTCGCCTGGCGGGCGTTGCCTGCTCGACACGTCGTCGACGTACGAGAACGTTCGGATCGACAACGTGCTCGTGCCGCGCGATCTCGCAGCATGGGCGCCGCGGCGCTTCGTGTTGCAGATCGCGCGCATTCACCAATGGTTGAGCGAACACAGTCGCATGTACGCGCGGCATCGCCGGGTCGCGTCCGACCTCGATGGCGGGCTCGGCGACGTCCGCACGGGGTTCGTCTTCACCGGTGAACCGAATCCCGGTGGCGACGTCCAGTACCTGCTCGAGCAGACCTTTCATGCGATCGAGGGGCTGCGCGTGCTGGCTTCGAGAAAGCACGGCCGAGTGCTCGCGGTCGCGATCTACGACGCCCATGCGACCAGCGAGAGCACTTGGAAGCAATTCATCCAGCTCAAGCTGAATCGACGCGGCCCCAAGCCCGGCACGCGCCGCGAACGCACCATCGAGGCGTTGCGCGCGCGGCTCGCGAGCCTCGGGATCCCGAGTTGGTTCTTTCCCGAATTCCAGGAGAGTGCCGCGGCAAGTCGCAAGCAGTACTACGCGGACGAAGGCCGCGACGGCGAGCATCTCAGCGCAGCGGGCACCGCGTTGTTCGCGGTGACGCTGACGAAGGCATTCGACGACAGTGGTGTCTTGCGCGAACTCGCCGCGAACCGCGCGGCGCACCTACGACGTTGAACGGCGAACGAGTGGGTCGGACGATTTGATCGACGAGTCCGTCGGCGCGGACCCGGATCGAGAGAGTGCGAGTGGGTCGAACTCCGGCGTGGAGCCGGAACCGTGGCGCCAGCAACGCCACGTGGAGGAGAGACGCGATCGAGCTGGATCGCTGTACGAACCGTCGGCGGTTCGTCGCAGGTGGTGTCGTGGTCTTCCATTCCGCGGAGTTCGGCGTCCTGTTGGTCGTCGTCCTCTTGCTCCATGGGCTGCTGCGCGATCGTCGCACGCTGCGCACGTGGACCACGTTGGCCGCGAGCCTCGTGTTCTACGGCTGGGGCACGCGTTGGTTCGTCGGGTTGTTGATCGCGTCGTGCGTGCTCGACTACGTCATGGGTCGGGTGATCGACGCCGCACGCAGCGAGCGCCGGCGCAAGCTCGCGTTGATCGTCAGCGTCGCCGGCAACCTGGGGATGCTCGGGTACTTCAAGTACACGCACTGGCTCGCGACGTCGGTGATCGACCCGCTACTCGCGGCTTGCGGCAGCGATGCGAGCGTCGTGCGCTACGCGTGGGCAGGCGCGGTTCCGGTCGGCATCAGCTTCTACACGTTCCAGACGTTGTCCTACACGATCGACGTGTTCCGCCGACAGTTGCCGGCGGAGCGTCGAATCGACGACTTCGCGTTCTTCGTCGCGTTCTTCCCGCAACTCGTCGCCGGCCCGATCGTGCGCGCGATCGACTTCCTGCCGCAGATGATGCGTCGCCCGAGCGTGCGCCACGACGAGATCAAGCAGGCGCTGTGGCGCATCGCCGTCGGGCTCGCGAAGAAAGCGCTGATCGCCGACGTGCTCGGCCGCTCGATCGTCGACCCCGTGCTGGCGTCACCGGGTGCGTACACGCCGTTCGCGCACTTGGTCGCGTGCTACGCGTTCACGTTCCAGATCTACTGCGACTTCTCCGGCTACACCGACATCGCGATCGGCACGGCGAAGCTGTTCGGATTCGACCTGAAGGAGAACTTCGCGACGCCGTACCGTTCGCTCGGCGTGCGTGAGTTCTGGCGGCGCTGGCACATCTCGCTGTCGAGCTGGATCCGCGATTACCTGTGGTATCCGCTCGGCGGCACGCGCTGCTCCGAGCCGCGCATCGTCTTCAACTACTTCGTGACGATGGTGCTGATGGGGCTGTGGCACGGCGGCAACACGTTGTGCCTCGCGCTCGGCGTCTTGCAAGCGATCGGCATGACCGTCGAACGCCAGCTCGAGCGCGCGCGCGGCGGCGTGCCCTTCCCGACCACGGGTCCGCGGCGCGTGGTCGCGTGGGTGCTCACGTACCACTTCTTCGTGCTGTCGCAGTTGCTGCTGCGCGCGTCCGACACCGCGAACTTCCGCGCCATGCTGTCGACGTTCGGCGAGCGCTCGCTGGATGGCGTCGCGGCATGGGCGTGGGCGGCGTTCGCGATCGCGGTGTTCGCGCATTTCGAGCCGTTCGGGATCGAAGAGCGATGTGCGCGGGCTTGGCAAAGGCTGCCACTGTTGCTGATCGGCGTGTTGCTGGGAGCTCTCGCCGGCGTGCTGTTCCTGACGATGTCGTCGCAGACCGCATTCATCTACTTCCAGTTCTGAACGCCGGTCCCGCGAGCCAGCGCGGCGATCCGATCGCGAGTTCGCGCGCAGCGGGCCGCCGTCGGCTCGAGCCGGTTCACTCGGGGACGATGGCCTCGGCCTCGATCTCGACGAGCATGGCGGGGTTCACGAGGCGCGCGACTTCGACGAGCGTCGACGCCGGACGGATGTCCTTGAACACGAGGCCATGGACGCGGCCGACCGCTTCCCAGTGCTCGATGTTGGTCACGTAGATGCGCGTCCGCACGACGTCCTTCAACGTCGCGCCGGTCCGGTGAAGTGCGAGCGCGATGTTGTTCAGGACTTGGTGCGTTTGCGCGACGGGGTCGCCGATGCCGACGATCTCGCCGTGCTCGTCGGTCGCCGTGGTCCCCGAGACGTGGACGTGAGGTCCGACGCGCACAGCGCGCGAGTAGCCCACGATCGGTTCCCAAGGCGCGTTCGTGGAAATCGTCAGGCGGTCCATCGGCGAGTTCTCCCGGGAGTGACGCGGCTCATTCCGGCGTCGGTGGATCGAGCACGAACATGGATAGCGCGAGCAGCAGTGCGACGATCGCGGCGACGACGATCGCGCGCGGCTTGAGCTCGGCGCGCTCGCGGCGCGACATCAGCGTCGAGATGCCGAGTCCGATGAACGGAGCGAGCGCGGGCACGAGCGTCATGCGATAGCGCTCCATCGAGACCGTCAACGCCGCGACGAGGATCAGGATCGCGGTGTGGTACCAGGCCACGCGGGCCAGCGGGTCGAAGCGCTTGATCGCGACGCCGAGTGCGGCCACGACGAACAACGCGAACGACAGCAACGAGAACACGATTTGCGCGTGACGCGACATCGTGCCGGAAGGGAACTCCCACGCCGCGGCGAGGAACGAACGCGGCGTCGTTCCTTCGGGGACGTAGGCGTCGTGCGGGATCGCGAGCGTCAATGCGGGCGCGTAGATCTCGGGGCCGAACAGCGTCTTCAAGCGCTGCACGGCGCGATGCGCGGTCAGTCCGGGGTATTCGAAGAACGCGTCGGCGAACACGGATTGCGCCATCTCGACGCGCTTCTCGATCGACGGTTGCGCGACCCAGAGATCCTGGCCGGACTTGCCCTTCGGGGCGTTGTCGTAGATCAGCGCGAGGTAGCCGTACGTGCCGGTCGGCAACGCCTTGCCCTGCTTGTTCGCCGTCATCCACGAGAACGGAAGCAATGCCGCCAAGAACGCGGCGGCCATGACGGCGAACGCCTTCAGCTTCGCCTCGATGGGGGTCTTGCCGATCTTGATCAGTGCGCAGACTACGGCCATCGGCAAGAGCAGCATCAGCTCCTTCGTCAGCACCGAGATCCCGAGGGCGACGCCGGTCAGCGCGGCGGCCTTCAAGCCCGATTTCCCGCTGCGGAGTTGCGTGAACAGCTTGTCGACCGACCACAGCGCGAGCGCCGCGGTGAAGCAGGCGGCGGTCTCGGCCATGACCAGCGTGCTCGAGAACAGGATCGCGATCGGCCAAGCTGCGAGCGCCCATCCGGTCGCGGCGGCGGCGCGGTCGCCGAAGCGTCGGCGCGCGAGGCTCATCGAGATCGCGATCGTGCCGAGGTCGGCCAGGATCTGCAGGAGGAACACGCCCGGCATCATGTCGTCGGGAGCTGGATCGCCGTCGAGGCCGAGCGAAACGAGTTTCGCGTACAGCGGGGGGCGGACCTGGCCGTCGGTGGGAGACGTCAATGCGTCGCCCGCCGCCATCGCCCGCGCCTTCAACAGGTAGCCGACCGCGTCGCCCAGCACGGCCGCCTGCGGGGCGAGCCAGAACAGCGCGATCAGTCGCAACACGAGCGCGGCGACGAGAGGTGTCGCCAGCGCGCGGTGCGCGGACCGATTCGCGGTGGGCGTGACGACGGCTCGTTCCATGAGCGCGGAAGTGTATCGAGCGCCCCGTCGCCGCGTGCTTGCGAGTGCGCTCGGCACCACGATCCCGACAATTCTTCGAAACACGCGTGACTCGACCGACGGCGGCCGGATGACGTGGCGTCCGTTCCGCGAGGTGATCCCATGTTCGTCCTGCCACCGGTGACCACGATCCAACAGGAAGCGACGATGCCCGCCGAATCCCGCTACGACGAAGCCAGGCTGCGCGCCCAAGACATCGAGGACGAGCTGCGCCGGCTCGGTCGCTGGGGCGATGCGCGACCTGCCGATGAAGCGTTCGAGAGCGAGGCCGCGTTCTTCGCGGATCGCATGACGTTCGAGGCGTGGCTGCAGTGGGTCTTGTTGCCGAGGGTTCGCGAGATCTGCGCGCAACACGGCGAGTTCCCGCCGTCGAGCCAGCTCGGTCCCTACGCCGTGCGCCAGTTCGACGGCGACACCGCGTCCGGCGAGCTCGTCACGAGGCTCGCGGCGCTCGATCAGTTGATCGAGAGTGGCAACGACCGAAACGCGATGGAAGCCGTCGCCACGGTGCGTCGCTTCGTCGAGGCCACGAAGCGCAAGGACGAAGCCGCGGCGCGCGCCGAGATGATCGACGTGCAGCGTGAGGCGCAGGGTGGCGGCGCTCCCGACATCGAGCGCTATCTCGTGCGCGACGTGCTCGTCGACGGCGAACTGACGGTGGTCCTGACCGAAGTGTTCTCGATGAACCCGGCCGGCGACGTCGAGTCGATGACGATGCCGTTCGTCAGCGTGCGCGAGAACGGCAAGGCCAAGGTCGACATGGAGCGCACGATGGCGCGCTTGATGGGCGGCACCGGTCACGACCCGGGCGCGGAGCTCGAGGCCGCGATGACCGGCGCGCTGGCCGACGTCGGCAAGCAGATGCAAGACTCGATGGACGAGTTCGAGCGCGAACGCAAGGCGCGCGAAGCGGCCGAGTTCGCCGCCGCGACGGCGGCCTTCGACACCGACCATCTGCCGGGCATCCTCGAGTCGATCGCGAACGCGTTCGAGAAGCCGGTGGCCGTGACGATCGACTGGACCGGACTCGACGAGTCACCGTCGTTGATCTGGGACGTCCGCAGTCTGCTCGGGGACGACCTTCCGACCGCAGTGCGCTCGATGAGCGAAGAACGTCGCGTCGAACTCGTCGCGCGTGTCGCACGCGTCCACGTCGCGACGACGCGCGACAAGGCGCTGCGCAGCGCCCGCGTCGAGGACGACGTGCTGACGCTGACGATCGTGCCGGGCATCACGGGCGGATCGTTCTCGTGGATCGAGTTGGAACCGTGGCTGAAGTGGGAATCGTCCGGCGAAGGACGCGAGCACTTCCGCTTGCCCGTCGATCACGCGAAGGACCTCGCGCTCGATCTGCGCTCACGGTTCGCGCTTCCGCTCGAGGGTGTCGATCTCGAGCTCATCCGCTTCACGACGTACGGCGACGGATTGCGGACGCAGTGGGCGCTGTACCAACTCGCGGAACTCGGCATCGATCCGCTCGGTCGCGTCCTGGCGACGTTGCTCGCCGAGGATGCCGCGTTCGCGGAGTCGGCACGTGAGCGCCTGAAGTTGATCGTGTTCCAACCGGTCGAGGACGAAGCGCAGCAGTCGGTGAACTTCGTCGACGACGTGCTGATGCTCGACCTCTACGCCAACGAAGGTAGTGCGGGATTCGGAGGTGACGATGCTCTCGCCGAGCGAGTGCGGGCCGCCTTGCTGGGCCCCTGACGTTCCCGTACCGATCGCCTTCGACGACGAAGCGCGCGGATCCGCGAGGATCCGCGCGCTTCGTTCTGCCGTCGGCCACGAGCCCACGGGGTTCCGTCAGTCGTTGCGCGTGCTCCAGTCGATGATCCAGAACATCGTGTATTCGCGCGACGTCGGCGTCGTGCGGAACTCGAACATGCCGAGCGGGAACAACGACAGTTCCGACTCTTCGCGCGCCTGGCGCGTCGGCGACGGCCGGAAGCGCTGGTCGTAGTTGCCGATGAACTGGAACACGAAGTCGAGACAGGACCAGCGCGTGTAGTCCACTCCCGAGGAGTAGTCGAACAGGATCGGGAAGTGGAACTTCGTCTCCTTCATCAGGGTGTCGTCGACCGGCAACGCCGCCGAGTGCGCTCCGAGCGGCCCTTCGACCGTCAGCGTGAGGTCGCCGCTCGCGGAGCCGAGCGCGCTCGCTTCGACGACCTCGGAGCTGTCCGATTCGGCGATCGGCGCGGCGGCGCGCGCGTAGACCGCCTTGCGCACGTCGGCCAGTTTCGGCCCGGTCTTGCCGTCGGCCGAGACGACGCGATCGCCGCGACGCAGGCCGGCGTGATACGCCGGTGAGCCGGTCACCACACCCGACACGATCGTCGTCTCCTCCGCATTGCCCCAGATCTCGGCGGACAGCGTCGGCGGGACCGTCGCGACTTGGAGCCCGGTGTAGTGCTGGACCGCGCTCGAACTCTCGAGCGGGATCGAATCCGTGCGCGACTCCGTGCCCTTGTTCAGCGTCGGGACCACGGTGACGCGAGTCTCCGTCGCTTCGGCACCGACGCCGCGACGGATCGTGAACTCGACGGGTCCGGTGCTCGTGACCGTCGACTTCAGGACTTCGAAGAACTGCTGCTCGTTGGTCACCGACTGGCCGGCGACCGAGAGGATCACGTCGTTGCTCGTGACTCCCGCGGTGGCCGCCGCCGATCGCGGAAGCACGCGCTGGACGTACACACCTTGCCAAGCGTTGGTGCCGAGCTTCTTCGCCAAGGATGCGTTGACGTCGGCGACCACGATGCCCTGGATGTCGGGGCGTTCGAACGGAGTGGTCTGCGTGCGGTTGATCGTGGGTTTGTCGGACACGCCCGGATACAGGCGGTACTCGGTGACCGAGCCGTCGGCCGACTTCACTTCGCGCAGTAGCAGGCCACCGTCTTCGAACGTGGTCGATTCCCACGAACGGCAACCGCCGAGGATGAGCACGGAAACGGCCAATGCGAGCGTTCTGAACTTCATGGATCGTCCTCTCGAGCTTGGTGTTCGGTCGGCAGGAACGGCGCAGCCGTGGCCGCGGGTTCCCACGGAATCACCACGTGCCATAGGTCTCGCGCGCGACGATCGCGTCGGCGCACGTGTCGAACCAGCGGTTCCAGTAGGCGTAGGTGTCTTCGGTTTGGTTCACGCTCGGCGTGCTCGCCACGAGACTCGTCACGAGTCCGAACAGCGAGTTGCTCACGGGCGCGGACGCGACTCTCGGTGCGACGCGCGGGAACGTGGGGTCACGCTCGAACTCCTCGCGCACGAGTTCGAGGCGCGCGACCACGAGGGCCACGACTCGAGCGTCGTCGTCGCGCAGTCGTTGGATCAGCGCCGGGACGACTTCGATCGGGGAGCCGGCGGTTTGGAGGCGCAAGCCGGCTTCATCGTGACGCACGACGACGGGGCCGCGCACCGCGAGCGCGCTCGGCGGCGCGCCGGCGACCACCGGCTTCGTGACCGAACTCACATCGGTCGATTCCGCGGGCTGCTTCGCGATCGCGGGCTTCGGGCTCGCGATCGTCGGCTCGCTCGCGATCGGCGTCTTCGGCATGCGTTCGGTGGCGCGGTCGACAGCGCCCGCGAGTTGTTCGATCGACGAGCGCATGCGCGCGGCGAGCCGTTGGAGCGGAGCGGGATCGAGATCGATGGCGATCATCGGACCACGCGAAATGGTCGGAGTGCGCGGAGCCGGGCTCGCGGGTTCGGACTGCACTTCGAGCGCGCCGTGATCGCCGACGATGATGCGCCACCTGCCGGCGCTCTGGGCTTCGACGACGTCGCCGGGCTTCAGCGTCAGTGGCGCGCTCGAGCCGATGCCACGCTCACCGTTGCGGACCACGGTCAGGTCGCTGGAGACGCGCAGCAGCATTTCCTGCGGAGGCGTGCTCGCCGGTGCAGGCACAGGGATCGACTCGGTGCGCGGTGCGACCACCGGGGGCTCGATCGGCCGGTTCGGCGTCGGGCTCGTCACCACGGCCGGTTCGATCCGGGTTCGTGCGCTGTCGTGCGTCGAGCGACTCGCGTCGGATGGCGAGGACGTGTCGCGCGCACCGCCGAACCAGAACAGTGCGGCCGCGGCGATGCCGATGCCGAAGCTCGCGACGTGCGTGACGAGTGCGATCGCCTTGCGTGGGGCGGGCTCGGGACGCGGCATCAAGATCGCGCGCTTGAAGACACCGGAGCGACGCTCGATCGACTCTCCGCCGACCGCGGAGGCGACCAGACGATCCTCGGCCTCGCGGTCGATCGCGGCCATGATCACTGCGCGTTCGTCGGCGGAGGTCACGGGCGGTCCGGCTTGGCGCAGTCGACCGATCGCGAGACGCAGCGCTTCGAACTCCGCGAGGCAGCTCGCGCACTGGGCCAAGTGTTGATCCACCTGCGCCGATCGATCGGGGTCGAGCGAGTCGTCGAGTCGATCGCTGAACCACTCACGCATCGCATCGCACTTCATGACGAAACTCCTCTCGACTCGGATGCGCGCGCGGGATCGCGCGCGTCCCCTTCCTGACGCAGATACAGATCCTTGAACGCGAACCGCCCGCGGTTGACGCGGGACTTCACGGTGCCGACGGCGCAGCCCAGCGAGTCGGCAGCTTCCTCGTAACTCAGCCCGTTGACGTCGACGAGCACGACCGCGGTGCGGTAGGGCTCGGGCACGGCGGTCAGCGCGGCGGTGATCGCGGCGTGCTCTTCGAGCCGGCCGCGCGGGTCGTTCGATTTCGGCGCGGCCGGCGCGGAGCGGAACTCGTCGAGGTAGACGATGCGGCTGCGCGCCTTCGATCGCTTCGCGTCCCGAAGGTGGTTGAGCGCGACCGAGAACAACCAGGAGCGGAACGATCCGGTCGGTTGCCAGCGCGGCAAGGCGCGGAAGACCTTCACCCACACTTCCTGCGCGAGGTCGAACGCGAGGTGGTAGTCCTCCACGTTCTTCTCGAGCACCCCGCGCACCGCGGCACCGAAGCGCTGCACGAGTTCTTCGAATGCATCGCGGGACCCGGCCGCGGCATCGAGCGCGAGTTGTTCGTCGGACAGCGGCGGATTCAAGCGCGGCTCCAGGCGGACGCGAGGCACGGGGCAACGCGAAGTCGATCGGAGCGGTTCCCCACCAAATCGGCAACCCTAAACAAAGCGCTGACAAGCCCTTCGAGAAGCCACACCAACCAGCGACGAAGCGAAACCAACCGCCGACTCAAGAGGGGACCAAAAGCGGAGCGAACCCCGCCGAACCCATGCCGGATTCAAGACATAGCGCCAACGCGATGACCGCCGGCAATCGCACGCGGGTACCCGCGTGCGATTGCCGGCGGCAAATGCACGCGGGCTACGTCACGGTGGCCCAAGGACTTGCGCAATCGTGTCGAAGGGTTGGAGTGCGAGCGAAGACCGCCGCCAACGGCGTCCGAGCACGGGACACATCGGGGACAGATGCGCCTCCGTCCCCGTCATGGCCGTCGAGCTCGGGTGGGGACAGTCCCCTCATCTGCTCTGTCCCCATTCCTTCAATCGCCACCGCGGAGTGCGAAGCGCGAGCCGCAGTTCTCCCTCGGGTTCAAGCTAACGCGTCCTAAATCGAAGTTCACGATTCTGTCATGGCTGCGGCCGGCTGCGAACCGCGCAGGCTTCGTCGGATCGACTCTCCGACTCTTTCCATTGAGTCGCCTCGTCGATCCTCCTCGCCTGCGCGCTTCTCGCTCGGCCTCGCGGCATAACAGAATCGTGAACTTCGATTTAGTAACCACGACGTCCCTTCGCGTGAAGTCTCACGCGCGACTCAAGGGCGCGGGGGTTTCCGAAGAGGGGGGCGCAGCGCCCTTATTTCACGTTCAGTAGCGGCGTGAAGTAACGATAGTAGACCTCGAGCGCGAGGACGTTCATCGCGGTCGTGTAGCAGCGGTCGCGGTCGGTGTCCTGGGCGATGTCCGCCGCGTACGTGTCGATGATCGGCCAGGAGCCGTTCTTCTGTTGCGCCGGCAGCAGCGTCGCCTTCATCGCCGCGTTCCAACGCTCCCAGTCGGAACCACCGGCGCGGAACGTCGCCAGCGTGCCGTAGTACCAGAAGTAGAGATTACCGGCCGCGTCGTGGACGAATGCCGACTCGCTAGCCCTACGGTAAGCGCGCGGCGCGCGTTCGTTGACGAACGCTCGCGCGTTCGCGAATGCGTCGCTGGCGATGTCCTCACCGAGCAGCGACAACGCGAACAACGCCGCCGGCGTCGAACCCGGCAGCACCGCGTACTCGGAGTTGAGTCTGCTCGGATCGTGGCTGTATCGATAACAACCGCGTCGTGCATCGTACGCGTTGGTCAGGAACGTCTTCGCCGCGTCGAACGTCGCGTCGGGCACCGCGATCCCGGACAGTCGGGCCGACTCCAGTGCCATCACCTGCCACGACGTGATCGACACGCGTGCCCAATTGTCGAAATGGGTGCCCTGCGGGTTGTAGTACCCCCAGCCACCACCGCGCTTGGGATCCCGGCTCTTGCTCTGGTTGGCGAGGATATGGGCGACGGCGCGCTCGATCGGCCGCTTCAACGATTCCATGCGCGTCAATGCGTAGCACTCGGCGAGCGCGTACGTCGCGATGCCGTGGCTGTACGCCGACGTCCAACCGAAGTGTCCTGAATCCGCGTCCTGCACGTCGATCAGGAATTGCACGGCTCGCGCCGCGACGGCGGAGTGTTCGGTGTTCGACGTCGGCGTGTGTCCCTTGCCGAGGAACGCGAGTAGACAGAGTCCACTCTTTCCGACCGACACGTAACCATACTTGTCGTCGTAGTGCTCGACGTCGCCCCAGAACCCCTCGGCGTTCTGGCGCCCGGCGAGGTACGCGAGCCCGAGGTCGACCGCGTGTTCGGTCTTCGCGTCGCCACCGTGCTCCTTCAGCGCCTGCTCCTTCGCGAGCCCGAAGCGGTTGCGATACGGCGTGTGGTCGAGGCGCTCGGGCTCTTTGGGTTCCGGCGCGCGCTCAGGCGCCGCCGCGGCGACCAACGGCGCCGTGGAGCGCGCGGTCGGCGCAGGCAAGTCGAACGCCATCGGCGCCGAGTCGGCCGCGGTCGCGCGCGACGCCGGCCGCGCCAACGACGTGTCGGACGCTACGAGATCGAGCGAGGCCGGCGCCGGAGTCGCGGCCGCGGCCGTCGCCGGCTCGGCCGCCGCGTCGTCGGCGAAGTCGACATCGGGCGAAGCGCCGGACCGCGTCGGTGCGAGAGCGGTCTCCGCGCGCGGCGCCGGCGCCGATTGCGCGCCGCCGTCCGCGGGACGTGCGCCGGCTTCCAGCGCCGCCGACGAAGGCCGCGCCTGCAACTCGGTCGCCGCAGCGACCGGGCTCCCCGGCTGTCGCTCCCGAGTTCGATCGCGACTCCGCCGCGAACGACGGCGCCACGCCGAGATCGACGAGCGCATTCGCGCCGTCCGCGTTCGACTCACCGCGCAACGGCGTCACGCGCTCGGCGTCCGCGAGTTCCGTCTTCGGGAGTTCGCTCGAGCGCGTCGGCGCTGCATCCGAAGGGGACCGCGCCGCGGACGGCATGGAGTCGGCGCCGTCATCCGCGGGACGCGCTCCGGAATCGAGCGCCGCGATGGACGGCGATGCGACGACGTCGGTCGCAACCGCCGACGGGGCGGCCGCGCCATGTCCGCGATCGCCCCGTTCGACGGTCGCGAACGACGGTGCGCTCTTCACGTCGACGAGACTCGCCGTGCTCGCACTGCTCGCCTCTCCACGCATCGGAGTGATCGTCTCGCCGTCCGCGAGCGCCGGCTTTCGCAGCGGAGCCGAGTGCGACGGCGCGCTCGCGAGTTCACTGCGCGCTGGACCGGCCGGTGCATCCGCGGGAGTCCGGCCGCGATCGACGCGCGCGGCTCGCGTGCGCTCCGACAATGCTCCGGCATCGATCGCGGTTCGTGCGGAATCCACGGCGCGCGGCGACGCCGACGCTGCGGCTTCCCGCGCCGGCGCGGTGGATGCGCTGGGCGCGTTCATTGCGAGTTCGGGCGCTTCTCCGCGCAAGCGTTCGACGGGCGTGGCCTGATCCGCGAGCGTCGCGCCGCGCGTTGCGGCTTGCGCGTCCTGACGCGAGCGCGTGACGTCGACGTCGGTGCGGGCCGGTGCGTCGTTCGCGTCGGCGCGCTCCGGCCGCGCCATCGCGTTCGAGCTCGGAGCCACGTCGCCGGTCACGGCGACCTGCCGCGGCTCCGCGGGCGCGTCGGCCGCGGCCATCGTGCGCGCCGTCTCGATCGTGCCGCCGTGTTCCTTGCGTCCGTCGCGCGACTTCGCCGACGCGACCTTCACCTTGAACAGTGCTTCCCCGCGACCCGCGGTCATCGACGGGAAGGGCTCGCTCTCGACCGGCACGCGCTGGAACCACCACAGCAGCAGGATGTGCACGATCAGCGCGAACAGCAGGCATTTGTAGATCAGCTCGAGCGCTTCCCAACGCCGCGCCAACCACGCCAGCAGCGCGACGGCGAGCAGGCCGAGCAGCACGAGCAGTTCGACCCATCCGACCGGTCGCCCCGGCAGTCGGAACAACTCGAGCGATCGCGCGCGTACGAGGTCGGTGTCGCCCGCCTGACCGGAAAGACCCGGTCGATCGAACGCGAGCACGAACCCGTCGGCCGACGGGCCCGGGCCGCGCTCGTCCTGCGCGGTCGACAGCTCGTCGAGGCGCGCGGGTGGCAAGAAGCGACCGCGGTCGAGACCCGTGCGATAGAGGTCGAAGTTCCCCGATCGATTCGATGCGAAGTACAGCACGCGACCATCGGCCGTCGCGGCGGGCTCGCGTTCGTCGGCGGGGGAGTTCAGCGCGTCGAAGCGCTCGACGCTCCACGCCGCGTCCGCACCCGCGGCAGCCGTTGGCGCCACGGCGATCCGCTGTGCACGGAACAGATCGAAGTCGGACGCGTCGCGCGCGTGCTCGCGATTCGACGCGAACACGACCGTTCCGTCCGCCAGCGGCGCAGGGTCGGTGTCGTCGGCCTTCGTCGCGAGCGCACCCGCGACGCGTTCCGGCGTGCCGATCGTGCCGTCGCGATACGCGGCGCGATAGAGATCGAAGCCGCCGGCGCCTCCGGGACGATTCGAGGCGAACCACAGCGCGTCCGCGCCGAATGCCGGCGCGGCGTCGTCGAACCCCGAGTTCACCGCGGCCAACGTCGTCACGCGCGTGGGAGCGCCGTCCTCGATCTCGGCGACGTAGAGGTCCTGGTTCAGTCCGGGCTTGCCCGACGCGAACACGAGCAAGCGGCCGTCGTGCGACAGCGTCGGCTTGCTCTCGACCTCGGTCGTGTTGACGTTGCCGCCGAGCGCGAGCGGCGTGTCCCAAATCGCGTGGCGGATGCGCTGCGCCCACGCATCGTCGACGACGTTCGCTCCGTCGCTCCACGCGTCGACCTGGCCGAGGTACGGCCGGAAGCGCAGGTACGCGGCGAAGAAGCCCGCGGACAACAGCGCGAGCACGATGACGACGTTCTTGCCGAGGTGGCGCGACATCGCAGCTCTCCGGCGGATCACGATCCGCGCGGCCCCGTGACGACGGGGCCGAAACCACTCCGAACGGACGAACGCAGCGGACGCCCGTTCAGTTCTTCTCCATCGTCCCGACCGCGAGACTCGACAAGCCGGCGATGCCGCAGGCGTCCATCACGCGCACGATGTGTTCGTGCGCGACGAGTCGATCGCCGCGGATCGTGACCGGCGTGTCCTTGTCGTGCTGCGCGGCCTGCGCGAGCGCGGCTTCGAGCCCGCTGTCGTCGACGACGCGTTCGCCGAGACGCACCGTGCCGTCTTGCAGCACGTTGATCACGATCTCCTCGGGGGGCTTTTCCTCCGAGCTACCGCTCTCGGCGACCGGCAGGTTCACGTTGATCTGGCGCTCCGGATCCGTGAACGTCGTCGCGAGCATGAAGAACACGAGCAGTTGGAAGACCATGTCGATCATCGGCGTCATGCTGATCGACGGCTCGTCGCTCTCGTCCGGATCACGAATGCGCATGGACCGCTCCCCCCGCACGCAACTGCTCGGCGAGGCGGTCGAACAGCTCTTCGGCTTCGCGCGCCCAGCGATCGATGCGGCCCTTGAACCAGTAGTACGCGGCCTGCGTCGGGATCGCGATCACGAGACCGGCGACCGTCGTGATCAGCGCCTGCGAGATGCCGTCGGCGAGCTGCTCGGGCTTGCCGAGTCCGTCCGCCGCGGCGATCTGGACGAATGCGACGACCATGCCCCACACCGTGCCGAGCAGGCCGAGCAGCGGCGCGATCGTGATCACGACCGACAACGGCCGCAGGTTCGCGTTCAGCTTCTTCACCTCGCGCGATCCGGCGTCCTCGACGGCCTTCTCGACTTCCGCGACCGGCGCACCGGCTCGCTTCAAGCCCGCCGAGAACACGCGCGCGAGGGCCGAGCGCTGGCTCGAACACCATTCGAGCGCGCTGCCCGTGCCGCTCGTGCGCACCTTGTCGAGGATCTGTTCACCGAGAGCGCGCGCGCCGAGCTTCGTCTTCGACAGGTTCAGCGACCGCTCGAAGATGTACGTCAGTGCGATCACGGAACACAGACCGAGCGGCCACATGACCGGGCCGCCGGCGACGACGAAGTCGTACAGCGAATGCAGCGGATCGAGTTGTGGGGACGAGTTCTGCAGCATCGTGGGTTCCTCGGGACGGGGACGACGACGGTTCGAACGGACGCGGTGAACGGTCGAGCGATCGAATGCGAGCTTCAGAGCTCGCGGGTGGAAGAGCCGGTCGGCTCACCTCGCTGTTCTCTGGGGGCACCCTTCGACGAGACGAAAACGGGCCGACCGGCCAATGTGCGGTTCAGACGCCGGAGACGCGCGCGAGCTTCGATCGCGCGTGTTCGGCGTGCTTGGATTGCGGGAAGCGCTTGACGACTTCGCGGTACTGCTCGGTGGCGCGCTCGCGGTCGCCCATCTTCTCGAGGCATTCGCCGGCGAGCAGCAAGCTCTCGCCGACTTCGTCGTCGTGCGCGTACAGCACGCTGACCTTCAAGAAGTCGGACAGCGCGCTCTCGTGGAGGCCCGAGCCCATGCGCAACTTGCCGAGGCCGATGCGCGCGCGCGCAGACAACACGCCGCGATCCTGCGTGGCGACGCGTTGGTAGGCCTGCTCCGCACCGCGCGCGTTGCCGAGGGCAGCGAGTGCGTCGCCGCGCACGAGTTCGGCTTCGAGCATCTGCGGGAACGCGGGGTAGTTCTTCGCGAGCTCCGCGAGCACGGGCTCGGCTTCGGCGTGACGGCCGAGTTTCGTCAGCGCGCAGCCGAGACGGAACAGCGCCTTCGGCGTGACGTCGTGTTTCGGCGCTTCGGTCTTCACGCGTGCGAGGAACGTCACGGCGTCCTCGAACGCGTCCTGGCGGTAGAGCATCTCGCCGGCGAGGAACAAGCTCTCGCCGAACAGCGCGCTGTCCTTGCAGTCGCGCGTGACCAGCGCGAACGCTTTGCCCGCGGTCACCAGGTCGTCGCACTTCAGGCACGCGAAGCCGAGCTTGTACAGCGCGCGATCCCGCACCGGCGAGCCCTTCGCGGCCGCGGCGTCGTAGAGCGCGACCGAGCCCTTGGCGTCGTCCTTCGCGAACAGCGCTTCGGCGACGAAGAACGCGCATTCGGAAAGCGCCGGCGTCGCGCCGCGTTCCAGCATGCGCGTGACGACGCCGCGCGCTTCGTCGACGCGGCCTTGGTCGAGCAGTGCGTAGGCGATCTCGGCCTGCACTTCGCCGGAGACGGGCGTCATCGACTTCGCTTGCGCGAGTGCTTGCCACAGCGCCGCCGCATCGTCGATGCGCTTCGCATCCGTCAGGCCTTTCGCGACGGCGCGCGCCGTCGCGAGCGTGCGCTTCGCGTCCGTCGTCGAGCGCGCCAGTTCGACCACGGCGTCGCGTGCCGCGTCCCAATCACCGGCGTCGCGCGTCGCGAACACGCGCAGTTCGCGCGTCGACTCCGCGATCTCGGGACCGAGCTTCGTCGCGAGCAGCGCGTCGGCTTCGCGCACGCAGTCCGCGAACTGCTTGCGCTCGTAGAGCGCGAAGGCCACGCGGTAGCGCACTGTGCCGATCTGCGAACTCTGCGGATATTCGCCGAGGAACGTGCGCCACGCGGTGAACGCGCCTTCGGCGTCGCCGCTCTCTTCCGCGCAGCGCGCTTCCATGAGTCGCGCTTCCTCGGTCTTGATCTCGGCGAACGCAGCGCGCGCCTTGGCCTTGTCGCCGGCTTCGTAGAAGCACCAGCCGAGGCGCTCTTTCGCGCGGGCGCGGACGTCGGCTTCGTCCGACGCGGCTGCGCGTTCGAGCGGCGCGATCGCGTCGGCGGCCTTCTTCTGCGCGAACAGCGCTTCACCGAGCACCAATTGCGTGCGGATCGCGTATGGGCTGCCCGGGTTCGCTGCGAGCAGGGCTCGCGCGTTCTTCTCGGCTTCGGCGTGCTTGCCCGCGTTCAAGCTCGCGACCGCGGCCGCGTGCAGGGCGTAGTCGTTGCCGGCCGACGCGTATGCCTCGCTCGCTTCTTGCGTCCGACCGAGGTCGAACAACACGTCGCCGCGAGCCACGTTCAGCCGTTGCCTCAACTCATCGGTCGGCTGCGCGCGCAGCGCCGCGTCCCAATCGGCGAGAGCCTTCTCGGCGCTCTTGTTCTGCGCATGCGCCTTGCCGCGCCAGTACAGGAGCTCGGGGTCGCTCGATCGACCGGCCAGCGCCGCGACCGCGCCCTTGGCGTCGTTCGCCTTCAGGCACTGGACTCCGCGCTGCAGACGCGCTTCCGCGGCGAACTTGCTGTCACGGTACTTTTCCAGCAACGCGCCGAACGCCTCGGCGGCACCGGCATGGTCTCCGAGTTCGTCGAGCGCGAAGCCGAGTCCGCGCAATGCCGCGTCGGCGAACGGTCCGCCGTCGACCTTGCGGTACGCGTCGGCAGCTTCTTGCGGTCGCTTCGCCAGCAGATGCGCTTCACCGCGCAAGTACTGGATCTCGGGCGCGAGTTCGTCGCCTCGATGCTTCGACAGGAACTCCTTGGCGGCGCCGTCGACGTCGTCGTAACGCTTGCCGCGGAACAGCGCCCAGGCGCGGCCATAGCGCGCGTCCTTCGTCGTCGGCCCGTCGGGATCGGCCGCGATGACGGCGGCGTACCGCTTCTCGGCTTCGTCAAAGCGTTCGCGTCGGAACGCGATTTCGCCGGCCAGGAACGTGCCCGGCACTTTGAGGTACTCCTTGATGTTCGTCGCCAAGCGCTCGATCGCGGCGTCGGCGCGGTCGAGTTCGTTCGCGGCCAGCGCGCATTGCGCCAAGCGGAACGCGGCCTCGGATTCGAACTCGAAACCGCTCTGTGCGAGCACGGCGTCGAGGTGGGGGATCGCTTCGTGCGCGCGATCGAGTTCGAACAGCGCCGTCGCGAGGCGATAGCGCACGTGCGTCGTCTTGCCGTGTCCCTCGAACTCGTCGAGGAAGCGGCCGGCTTCGCGCGCCGCGACGTCCCACATCTTCTTCTCGCAGAGTCCGACGACGAACGCGTACTGGTCGTCGCCTTCTTCCGCGCGAGCGAGGTGGCCGAACTGGGTGAATGCGACGACGGCGAACGCGGCCAGGCCTGCGACGCGCATGGCTCCTCCTTCTCGAGCAGGGACGGGCGGCCGTGGACGGACCGGTGGCGCGGACCGGTGCGGACGACGGCTGCGTGGGGGATCCCGAACGACACGAGGGACGCGATGCGGGGCGGCTTCCGTCGCGTCTCCTAGTTTTTTAGGAGTTGTCCGGCGGAAGCGGGTCTGCGAAATCCCGTCGTCGCGCGCGGTGCGCCCGGATCGGTCCGGATCGAAGTCGATCTCGGTGTCGCGGCGAATAGGAAGGAGGACCGTACGGTCGCACGACCGCGACACTGAAGTGTCCAAGTTCTGGCCGACAACGTTGCGCGGTAGGGGTCGATGAGCGGAGAATCCCGCGCTTCCGAGCCGAACCGCACGCGGACTCGTTCGTTCATGGATCCGCCCAAGGCAGGATCGAGCGCTCCGACTCTCGTGGCGCGCCACCTGCCCCTGTCTCAACCCATCGCACCCTGAAGCAGCTTCCTGGAGCCCGCATGCGTCCGAACTGGAATCCCGCACTCGTCGGTGCGTTCGTCGTCGCGTTCTCGTCCTTCGCCGCCGCGGACCCGCCGTCGAACTGGACGACGCTGACCCTGCCGCCGAATCAAATCTCGATCCCGAACTCGATCGGGACGACCGTGACGTTCATGACGACCACGGATGCCTGGCTGTACTCCGGCATCACCAAGGAATGGACGGTGCTGCCGGTCTCGAACCCGTCGCCGATCTTCCAGGCGAACGACTACTGCATCATCCAGGACGGCAACCTCATCCACGGGTTCGCGTCCCACACGGGCAAGGTCGACACGATCACGACGAGCGGTTCGGCCACCATGGTGAGCGGACCGGCGAGTTCGTCGTGGGTCACGCTCGTCGCCGACGGCACGACGCTGTACGGCTTCGGCGGTTTCCACGGCAAGTGGGAGTCGGTGACGCTGTCGCAGCCGAACCCGACGCTGGTCGCGAACCGATTGATCGGCCTTGCGCTCGACGGCTCGACGGTGTGGGGCTTGTCGGCACATCACGGCACGTTCGTGCCGGTCGCCGCGGACCTCGCGGCGTTGCTGACCGTCGTCGGTGAAGGTGAAGCGGCGACCGCGAGCAGCCCGGGCGTGTTCCGAGGCTTCTCCGCGCAGCAGAACACCTGGGCGACGCAAGCCGTCCCGGTCGGCGCGCTGTCGTTCCAGAAGAACGAGTACGCGATGCTGTGGTCCGGCAATCAGGCTTGGGGTTACTCGGGTCTGACCGGGACGATGGCCTCGCACACCGCGAGCGCACCGATCGTGAACATCGATGGCGCCGAGGGCGTGGCAGGGTTCGTCGACGGTACGGATGTCGTCTGCTACAGCTCGGGCCGCGGCCAGTTCGTGAGTCGGCCGGCCGTCGCTCCGTCGTTCTACTTCGACTACCACTTCGCGTTCGTGTTCGAGTCGGGCTCGGTGACGCCGTTCTCGGCGTTGACCGGCCAGTACGGCGCGACGCTTCCGGGGACCTACTCGGTGACGGCGAACGATGCGGTCGCATACCTCGACAGCGCGACCGGCGACTATGCGTACAGCCCCGTGCTGAACACGTTCGCGGTGGCGCCGCTGTCGAACCCGACCAGCGTGTCGTGCGTGCGCGACTCGGTCGTGCTCGGACATTCGAGTGGCTACGAGGCGTACTCCGCGCGGCATGGCACGTGGGTGTCGTTGGCGACGTCGTTGATCGGCAGCTTCCAGGCGCCCACGTCGGGCGCGACGTTCGCCGCGATCGATGGCGTCGGCGAGACGGTGCACGTGTTCGACGCGCGCTTGAATCGCTGGGCGACCGTGAGTGGTCAGGGCCCGCTGACGATCAAGATCTCGCGCCACACGATCATGGCGCACGACGGCACCACGGGCTTCGGCTTCGGTCAGCCGTCGGGTGAGTGGTACTCGGTTCCGCTGACGCAAGCGCCGTCGAAGTTCGACACGGCCAGCTCGATCGGAGCGCTGACGCACGGCAGCGAGTTGAGCGTGTACTCGGTCCAGGGCTCGTTCGCGTACACGGGTCGCTATCCCGAGTTCACGCAGGCGATCAACCTCGGCAACACGCTGCGTCTGCATCAGGTCGCGCCGCCCGGCAGCAATCTGTTGCTGCTGCTCGGCGTCCAGCCGGCGTACATCGACATGGGTACGACGCTCGGTCACCTCTACATCGATCCGTCGTTCTTCGTCGTGATCCCGTGGCCGGTCGCCGTCGACGGCGACGGCATCCTCGACATGGACATCGCGATGCCGAACAACCCGATCATCATCGGGTTGCAGCCCCAGCTCCAGAACTACGTCATCCCGCCGGCCGGCGCGGATCCGTGGTTGTCGAGCTCGGTCGCGCCGGTCCTGTTCTGATCGGCACGGACTCTTCGTCGCACTCTCCCGATGCGCGGTCCGCGGAAGTTCGCTTCCGCGGACCGCGGTCGTGTCCGGCGTAGAGTTCCCGCCATGGACATCGCCGCAATCGTCCTCGCCGGGATCCTCGCGTCCGACGCGCAGCCGTGGCTCACGTTCGAGCCGCCGCCCGCGCAGGATCGCGGGAAGCACGTCGTGTTCATCGCGGGCGACGAGGAGTACCGCTCCGAGGAGAGCTTGCCGCAGCTCGCGAAGATCCTCGCGGCGCGAAGCGGCTTGCGATGCACGGTGTTGTTCGCGATCGATTCCGCCACACGGACCATCGATCCCGAGCGAGCCGATTCCGTTCCTGGCATCGAGCGGATCGACGATGCCGACTTGCTGGTGTTGTTCGTGCGTTTCCGGAATTACCCCGACGCGGCCATGGAGCACGTGGCGCGCTACGTCGAATCGGGCAAGCCCGTGATCGGACTGCGCACGGCGACGCATGCGTTCCAGCTCGACGAGGCATCGCGGTTCGCGCGCTACGACTGGAGGTCGACGGTCGAGGGCTTCGAGGGCGGGTTCGGTCGCGCGATCCTCGGCGAGACGTGGATCGCGCACCACGGCGAGCATGGCTCGCAAGGCACGCGCGGAGTCGTCGCGCCCGGCGCCGAAGCGCACGCGATCCTGCGCGGAGTCGATTGCGCCGACGTTTGGGATCCGGCCGACGTCTACGCGGTGCGCTTGCCGCTGGTCGCGGACGCGACGCCGCTCGTGCTCGGAGAGGTCCTGGCGACGACGGCGATCGACGCGGAGCTGGCACCAGCACGGGACGGCGTGGACGCGAACGAACCGAGGATGCCGATCGCGTGGGTGCGCGAGCGCGCGATGGGGGAAGGCAAGACGCAGCGCGTGTTCACGGCGACGTTCGGATCGGCGCAGGCGTTCACGCGCGAGGGCTCGCGGCGGCTGTTCGTGAATGCCTGCGATTGGGCGCTCGGCGACGAGGACTCGATCCGTGCGGAGACGGACGTAGCGCTGGTCGGGACGTACGAGCCGTCGCCGTTCGGCTTCGGCGGCTTCCAGCGCGGAGTGAAGCCGGCGGACCTCGCACCGGCCGACTGACGCCCAGGCGAAAAGGGGGACAGTCCCCTCATGTGCTCTGTCCCCCGGAAAAGGGGGACAGTCCCCTTATGTGCTCTGTCCCCCGCATGTGACTGGGGTCAGCCCCTTCGTTCGTCGATGCGGCATTGCGCAGCCGTGCGCTCGCCGTGAAGTTCGCGCTTGTCGGCGCCCGTCGCGGGCGCTTCGATCTGCGATTCACTCCGTCCTCTCATCCGTCGAGAACCGGTCACCGATGCCCGATCCAGCCAACGACCCGATCGAACTCCTGAAGCGCAAGAACGCCGAGGCCGAACTCGGCGGCGGCGCCGACCGCATCGCGAAGCAGCACGAGCAGGGCAAGCTCTCGGCGCGCGAGCGCATCGCGTTGCTGCTCGACGAGGGCAGCTTCCGCGAGATCGATCGCTTCGTCGTCCATCGCACCGAGGACTTCGGCATGGGCGACAAGAAGTTCCTCGGCGACGGCGTGGTGACCGGCTCTGGGCTCATCGATGGACGCCCGGTGTTCGTGTTCTCGCAGGACTTCACCGTGTTCGGCGGCTCGCTCGGCGAGGCGCACGCGAAGAAGATCTGCAAGATCATGGACCTCGCGCTGAAGACCGGCGTGCCCGTGATCGGGCTGAACGACTCCGGCGGCGCTCGCATCCAGGAAGGCGTGCTCTCGCTCGGTGGTTACGCCGACATCTTCCTGCGCAACACGCTGGCGTCCGGCGTCGTGCCGCAGCTCTCCGCGATCATGGGCCCGTGCGCGGGCGGGGCGGTCTATTCGCCGGCAATCACCGACTTCGTGTTCATGGTCGAGCACACCTCGTACATGTTCGTGACCGGTCCCAACGTCGTGAAGACGGTCACGCACGAAGAGGTCTCGAGCGAGCAGCTCGGCGGCGCGAAGACGCACGCGACGAAGTCCGGCGTCGCGCATTTCACGGCGCCCGACGACGCGAGTTGCCTCGCGATGTTGCGCCGGCTGTTCGCGTTCCTGCCGCAGAACAACCTCGACAGCGCGCCGATCCAGGAATGCACGGACGACCCGACGCGCGCGGACGCGGCGCTCGACACGATCATCCCGACCGAGTCGAACAAGCCGTACGACGTGAAGGACGTCATCACGCGCGTCGTCGATCACGGCGACTTCATGGAGGTCCACGAGCGCTTCGCGCGCAACATCGTGGTCGGCTTCGCGCGGCTCGGCGGTCAGAGCGTCGGCGTGATCGCGAACCAGCCGAACCAGCTCGCGGGCTGCCTCGACATCGACGCGTCCCGCAAGAGTGCGCGCTTCGTGCGCTTCTGCGACGCGTTCAACATCCCGCTGATCACGTTCGAGGACGTGCCGGGCTTCCTGCCGGGCACGGCGCAGGAGTACGGCGCGATCATCGATCACGGCGCGAAGCTGCTCTACGCGTACTGCGAAGCGACGGTGCCGAAGCTCACGGTGATCCTGCGCAAGGCCTACGGCGGCGCATACGACGTCATGTCGAGCAAGCACATCCGCGCCGACCTCAACCTCGCATGGCCGACCGCCGAGATCGCGGTCATGGGCCACAAGGGCGCGGTCGAGATCATCTACAAGCGCGAGATCACGAAGGCGAAGGACCCGGCAGCCGAGCAGGCGAAGTTCGAGAACGACTACAAGGACCGCTTCGCCAATCCGTACAAGGCCGCCGAGCTTGGCTACGTCGACGAAGTCATCGAGCCGCGCCATACGCGCGAGCGCCTGATCGGTGCGCTGCGCCTGCTGCGCACGAAGCGCGAGTCCGTGCCGAGCAAGAAGCACGGCAACATCCCGCTCTAAGCCTCGAGCCAGCGTTCGCCCCGACCCGGACGCGATCGCCGGCGGCAATCTCGTCCGGGTCGGGGCTTGGAACGACCGGGGCTCAGCAGCGCTGATTGCTCACTGGAACAGCACCGAGACCCCGGCGCTCGCCGTGTAGCCGGCCGGGCCCTGCGGATCGATCACGAACGTCTGCATCGTGACCGTGATGCCCGGCGTCATCGACGCGAGCGTCGTCGACACCGCGAACTCGCCGGCACCCGGGCCGACGCCCGACAGCGGCAACGTCAAGGACAGCGGCAGCACCGGCGTGACGTTCAGCGTGCAGGGCGACGCCAACGGAATCGCCGCGGGGCCCGTGCCGAAGAACACGAACGCGACCGAACCACCGAGGCCCTGCTCGATCGAGAACGTGACGGTCTGGCCGTTCGCGGGAATCCCGAGCAGTGCGAGCTTCGGCGTGAAGCCGCCCGAGCCCGCGCAACCGCTGCCGAAGCGCGCGACCGCGTCCGACCACGGCGCGTACGAGCCCGGATTGCCGAGATCGCCGTTCGACGACAACACGCTGTTCTGTTCGTCGCCCGCGACCGAGAACTTCCAGCTCAGCACGGTGTCGTCGCCGAGGTGCTCGAGCGTCGTCCAACCGCTGATGCCGAGCGTCACGATCGAGCCCGGCACGTTGTTCGTTCCGTACGTCAGTCGATCAACGAGCACGTTGCCGGCGTCGAACAGGTTGATCTGGTCGTTGGCGCCGAGGTTCGCCGTCAAGTCGCCGACGATGACGACTCCCGACAGACTCCAATCCGCGGCGAACGTCGCGGCCGGATCCTCCGTGAGGATCACCGATTGCCCGGGCTGGACGATGCCGAAGCCCGACAACGGCTGCACACCGGGGATCTGGCTGTTGTCGTCGAAGCTCCAACCGGTCAGGTCGACCGCGGCGTCGCCGACGTTCGTGAACTCGACGAACTCGCCGCCGCTGCCGTTGTACATCCACTCCGTGATGCGCATCTGACCCGCGGCGAACGCCGCGTTCGAAGCCAGCAACAACAGCGAAGCGCAGAAAAGGCTCTTCATCGGGGACTCCTGTGGGTTCGGGGTCGAACGAGGAGTCGCAAGGCTCGCGCAGGACGCGCAAGACACGGTGCACAACCGATCAGGACTCGATGAATCGTGGCGGCGACGCCGCGCTCGGCGTCACTTCTCCGCGGCGACGTCGAGGCCCGCCCACTTCCGCCAGTGCGGCACGAGCTTCCCGATCTCCTTCTCTCCGAACTCGACCGGCGTTCCGCGTGAGATGCACTCGCAGATCCGCGTGAAGGTCTCGCGTCCGCGCTTGTGTTCCATCAAGAACGCCGCGAACGAGTTCAGGATCGACGAGTCGGCGGCGTCCGGGTCCCACCGTGGATCCGCGCGTGGGGTCTCGAACAGCGCGCTGAGGACCTGCACCGCGTCGCGCTCCGCGAGTCGCTTGATCGCGGAGCTGATCAACTTCGGGCGACCGTCCGCACGCGTCGAAGCGGGCGGCTCGCCGCCCGCCTTGGCAGCGGGTCGTGCGGCCGCGCGATCGGCCCGCCAACCGCCGAAGCACCCCTGTACGGCGGGGCTGAACCACACCGGTGCCTTGTTCAATCCGGTCAGGCGGACGATCAGCGCTCGAAGGCCGACGCGGTTCAGTCGGTTCGCGTCGATCGCCGAGGTGGTCAGTCGATCCGGCGGGATCTCCGGACTCAGCCACAGGTCGATCGACGCGATCTGGATCGGCATCGAGGTGCCGGGCGTGTGCTTCGTGGTCTGCTGGTCGTACGCGATCTTCTGGCCCTGAGCGTCCGACGGCCACGGGGCGTTCTTCGGCAAGACACCGATCGACACCAGCCTCACCGTGTTCTCGCGCGTGCCCCACAGCGGGCGCACGTCCGCGGCCAGCCGCTCGAAGTAGAGAAAGAACTCGGCGGCCGACTCGCGGGTCGGCAAGCGCGTCTCGAACACCTCGCCGGTCAACGTGTAGTTCGCGCCGTTCTTCTTGGCCTTCTTCGCGAGCTTCTCGAGTTCCGGCCGGTCGGCTTCGGGCCAACCCTGGAATCGGACCGGCGCGTCCTGCGCCAGCAACGTGACGACGAGCAGTGCGCACGACGCGGTGATCATGGTGGTTCCCCGGAGACGTCGGGGATTGAACCGCCATCGTCCGCGATTCGTCAAGCCTGCTCGATCGCTCGTCGTGCGTCGCGCGACCGAGGGCGGCTCACGTCGATTAGGTAGTTCCGCCGATCCCCGCCCATTCCCGCCACAGCGGCACGAGCTTCGTGATCTGCTTCTTCTCGACTTCGGGCGGCTTGCCGCGCGACAGGCTCGTCGCCGTGTCGACGATCAACGGCTGGCCCTTCTTGTGCTCGAGCAGGAAGACGAAGAACGACGCGAAGATCTGCGCATCGACGGCCGTCGGAGTGGCGCGCTTCTTCGTTTCGACGAAGTACGGCAACAGCGAGTCGAGCGGGTCCCTCGCCGCGCAGGCTTCCTTCATCGCGGCGACGACGCCCGGTTCGCGCGTGGCGGCGTCGAGTCGACCCGCGTCGCCCTCCGGCATCACCGGCGACCAGTTCGCGAACGCGCCATGCAGACCATCGTCGAACCATGCCGGCCGCGGATTGCGCCCCGCGAGTCGAGTCAGCAACGCGTTCAACCCGACGCGATTCAAGTCCGCGCGCGGGATCGCCGCGAGGGCCAGCGCATCCGCGGCGAGATCGGGGTGGACCCAGACGTGGATCGATGCGACTTGCATCGGTACGTCCGGCTGCTGCTTCGTCGGCACCGACTCGAACGCGATCTTCTGCCCCGACGCGTCGGCAGGCCACGCCTTGTCCTTCGGATGCATCGCGATCGCGACGACCTTCGTCGTGTTCTCGCGCGTGCCCCACACTGGGCGGATGCGTTCGGCGAGGCGCTCGAAGTACAGACAGAACTCGGCCGCGGCTTCACGCGTCGGCAGGCGCGCTTCGAACACGTCGCCGGTCACCGTGAACATCTCGCCGTTCTTCTTGGCCTTCTTCGCCAAAGACGTGAGTTGGGCCTGATCGGCCGCCGTCCATGCGACTTCATCGGCTCGAGCGAGGGGAAGAACGCACAGCGTGAGCGAGAGGAAACCAGCGACGCGCGACATGGCGCACCTCGAACGAAGGGGGGGCGGGCGGCGGGGATCGCGAGCGATGACAACTACGGTCGAACCAGCCGTCAAGCCGCGGAGGATTCGCAGAACGGCGATTCACGCGTCAGTCACCCGTCTTGGAGTTCGGCGAGATCGAACGTGACCTCGATCTCGGGACCACGCAGCCCGTTCGGCCCGAGTTCGACGGTGCGCGCGAGAGGCGCCTTGCCCGCCACGCGCAACGTGAGGGTCGCGGGGCCGGCCTTCGCGAAGTTCGGCGCCGATTCCTCGCCCTGGAGTCGCCATGGGCCGGCGTCTTCGCCGCCGAACTCGCCGATCATGCGCGTGAACCCGAGTTCGTCGCTGTCGAACGAAATCTGCGAGCCCGCGGCAAGCGTCGTCGGCTTGCCCGCGTGCACGACGTGAACGACGATGCCCCGCGGCTGGACGCGCAGCACGTTGTCCGTCGTCGCCGTGAACACGAAGTCCTGGATCCACTCGTTCGAGTGCACGCCGCCCGCGCTCCACCAGACGTCGATCGGCAACGGGCCCGGCGAGCACAGCACGAGGTCGAACGAGCCATCGGCCTGGATCTGCGCAATGAAATCACCGAAGCGCACGTGGCCCGTCGTCGCGGGTGTGTCGTCGGCCAACAGCACGCGGCCGTGGTAGTGCGCGGACGGATTCGCGGCACGCACGATGCCGCAGTCGTGCGCCGTCGTGCCGGGAAGCACCGAGATCGGCACGACGCCAGCCGCGCCGATGCAGAACCCATCGAACTCGAGGCGATAGTCACCCGCACGCGGAACGATGAACTCGAACGCGCCGCCGTCGCCGACCGTGATCGACATCAACCCGAACGCCTCGCCGTGCAGCTCGAGTCGCTGTCCCGCGGTCGCGAACGTGTCGCCGACGAGCGTGCCGAACACGCGGATCCCGCTCTGGACCAACACGATCGGCTCGACGTCCACGACCTTGCCCGCAATGGGTTCGGGCGGCGTGCACTTCGCGGTCGCGAAGCCGACCTTCGACGCGACGACGCGGTAGATCGCTCCGGGCTCCATGACGAACGGCGTGACGACGTAGCGCCCGCTCGCATCCGTCGTCCCGTACGCGCATCCCGACAACGTGATGCCGTCGCGGCGCGTCATGTGCACGCTCACGTGTGCATCGGCGATCGGCTTGCCTGCTTCCGTCTGGATGCTGCCCGAGAATCGTGCGGCGGCCGTCACGCGCAGCGTGAAGTCATGCACGCCGCTCTGCTCCGAGTGGAACTCGATCGCGTCGGCGAGGTACGGAGCTTCGACGCTCAGGACGAGATCGGTGTCCGCCGGCGCGGCGACGCGGACTTCTCCGAGTGCGTCGGATGCCCTGCGCGCGATCTCGTCGGGACGGACCGTCACGAATTCCCCGCCCTCCATGGCGAACGAGATCGATACGTCGCCAGCCTTCGTGTTGCGCTCGAGCACGACACCGACCCCGGGCACCGGGTGCTCCGTCGACGCGTCGACGACGCGGACGACGATCGTGCATTCGGTGGGGCCGGCGTCCGTGGGCTCGGTCGGGCCCGGCGCCGGCGCTGGCGGTGCGACCGACTCACGCGTCGTCGGGGCCACGTCGACGGCAGGGATGTCCGAAACTCCGGTCGTCGGCGCCGGAGTCGGGGCCTCGACCGAAGTGGCGGGAATCACGGGCCCGGTCGCTTCGTCGCCCCAGACCAACCACGCGACGAGACCGGCGACGAGGACGCACGCCATCAGCACGACGAAGCGACGCATCGGAATCCCCCAGGAGGCGGGTCACGTCGACGATCAGCGATCCCGACCAGGCCGCGGCCGACGATAGCGCACGACGTCGCGAAGTCGGTGGTTGCGGACTCGGTTCGTGAAAGTCCGAACCGGGGCGGTTCCCGGCGCGTCGGAAAGGGCGTGTCTCGGGGCGACACGGGTAACGCACGAGGACGCTTTGCCGTCCCGCGAGAAAGAGAACACCGTGCAGCCCAAGACCATCTGCCTCGCGAGCGCGTGGATCGCCGCGCTCGGTTCGAGTTCGACCGCCGCGCTCGCAGGTCTCCACGTCGTCGATGCCGCGGGAGTGAGTGGCTCGTTCATCTCGCTACAGGCCGCGCTGGACGCGGCAGCGCCGGGCGACGTCATCGAGGTCCGCGGCGGCGAGTACGCGGCGATCACGATCACGAAGTCCGTGACGATCCTCGGCGCGCCGCGGCCGACCATCCGGCCACCCAGTCCCTCCGAAGCGGCATTCCATTGCTCTCCGGCCATCACGCTCGCGGGGACCGGCGTCGGTGTCGTGACGCTCGTCGATCTCGACATCGGAGGTCTCGGCGCCGCCGATTGGTTCTCGGTCTTCCACGCCGCGATCGAAGGCGGTGGGTTCACTGCGTTGCGCATCCACGAGTGCATCGTCTCGGGCCCGGACCTCGTCTACGCCACCGGGATCGGTGTGGGTGCCGAGGCCATCCGGACCACGGTGCCGCTGCTCTACCTCTGCGATTGCCAGATCGCGGGCGGCGAAAACTCGACCGACGTCGGTTGCGCGGCGATGCCGAGTGGTCGTTTCGGCATCGACGCGCCGAACTCGACCGTCGTCGTCCTCGACTCGGTGGTGTCCGGCGGCCTCGGCAGCGATCACGTCGCGTGCTTCGACGCGTTCTGTGGCACGAGTCAACCGGCCCAGCCGTGCCCGTGCGCGTGGCTCGGTGGCGGAGGCGGCGACGGAATCCGTGCGCAGCGCGTGTTCGTCGCGAACAGCATCGTGAACGGCGGGATGGGGATGACCGTCACCGACACCTGCGGCCTCAGCGGGACGCTGTGGGGTACGCAGCCCGACGGAGCGCCATTCGCCGCGGGCACGATCGTCACGACGCTGCGGAACGATCTCGCGCTGTCGGGATCGATCCAGCTCGGAGGCACCGCGAATCTCGCGTGGACGCCGGGCACCTCGCAACTGGTGCTCGTGTCCTCCGGCTTCGGAGCACCGACCGACGACGCCAACGGCACGATGTTCGTCGATCCGACGCAGCTCGTGTTCGTCGACGGCATCGCATCGGGTATTGCGGCCGCCAGCGTGCCGATCCCCGCGGATGCCGCGCTGATCGGCATCGGTCTGGTCGTGCAAGTGTTCGATCCGAATACGGGGCTGACGCGGCCGGTGGCCGACGTGATCCGGCCGTGAGCGACGCGGCGTGATCGCGGCGGGAGTTCCTACGGCGCGATGAACCGCACGAGCGTGTCCGCGAGACCTCCCGCGGGGACCTCGACCACGACGGGCTTGCTGCGACCGTCTTTGGTCCGCAAGCAGAGCGTCACGCGACCCACGGGGATGGAGTCGAACGCGAAGCGCAGCGGCTCCCCGTCGATGCCGCCGAACACGGGGTTCGAGTGTCGAGCGCCGTTCGCGTCGATCGCTTCGACGAGGTCGATCGTGTTCGGATCGATCGACGGCTCGACGATCAGCGTGCCGGCGAGGAGCCAACCGTCGAGTCGCACGACGCACTCCGGATTCGCCGCGTCGATCGTCACGCGCGTCGCGACCGATGACTGCGCGTCGGTCGCGTGCAGGAAATACTCCGCGGCGCGAGGGACTTCGATGCGCGCGACGCCAGCGGCGTCGGTGATGCCGGCGAATCGTCCGGCGCTGAACGCCAAGAGCTTCTTCGCCTCGGACTTCGCGACGAGCGCGAGCTCGATGCGCGCCCCGGGACATGGGGCTCCCGTTCCCTCGCGCTCGACGCGCACGCGCGCCGCGAACGGCGCGAAGTCGACGTCGATGGTCCGCGTCGCGCCGTCGGCGATCACGAAACGCTGCGCGTGGACCAACGTCGGCTCCACCTCGCGCGGGACGGACGAGCGCGCAACGCGCAGCACGACGTCGCCCGGCTTGAAGCCGGTGAGGACGTAGCGCCCACGCGCATCGGTGATCGTCGACGAATCCCTGCCGGCCGAGCGCACGACGACGTGCATGCCGGCGCACGCTCGACCGGACTCGGTGATCGAGCCCTCGATGCGAGTCCCCGTGCCGGTCGGCATGGGGACCTGCTGCGTGCGCAGGTCGAGATCCACCCGCGCGATGGCGCCGGGTTCGAGCGTGACGTCGCGAGCTCCGAGCGCCGCGTCGAACCAGTCCGCCCACTCGAACACCAGCGCGAGCGGATCGGTCGCGCTCGGCGCGTCGAGACCTTCGACGCGCGCGACGCCCGGCTCCAGGCCGTCGATGCGGTACGAGCCATCGGGGCCGATCCGCGCGAAGCGAGCGAGACCATCGGCTCCGCGGTCGAACACGGCGACGTGCGTCAACGTATCGTCGGGGTCGACGCGCACCGTTCCCGCGATCGCCGCCGCTGCGTCGATCTCGGCCACGATGTCGACGACGGTGGCGGGCGTGATCGTCCCGTGGGCACGCGTCCGCGGATTCGCATCGACGACCACGTGCGAGTTCCAACGGTCGGGCTCGAAGCGCGCGACTCCGTCGGCATCCGTCGTCGCCAACGCAGAGCGGTTCCGAGCTCCGCGCATGCGAACCTCGCTGCCTCCGCGCGGCGATTGCGTCGACGCGTCGACGACACGGACTCGCGCGGCGAGCGTGCCGCCGAGTTCGACGGTGGCGCGACGTCCACCGCGTGCGGCCGTGAACTCGACGGCTCCGATCCGTCCGTCCTCGCTCTCGACGACGACGCGATATGTACCCGTCGCGAGTCCGCGCAGCGCGATCGTGTCGTTCTCGAAGGACCAGTGGTCGCGGGGGAGTTCGACGGTCGCGGGCTCCAGCGGCAGTTCGCTGCGCAGGCGGCCGGCCTCGATCCCGACGCGTTCGATCGCCCCCCCGGCGCCGTCCGCCCACGTGCACCCCAGTTCGACCGGCGCATCGTCGATCGAAATGTCGAACCGCGACGCGCTCGTGCACTTCGTCGACCAATCGGACGCGGGGTGCGCTCGCACCGCGATGGTGAGCTCCGCGTCGGCCGCGAAGCCGTCGAGCGTGAACTGGCCGTTCGCGTCGCTGCGTGCCGTGCACGGCAACGACGTGAAGGCCGCGTCGCGCGGCCGGACGCCCGCGAGCACGACCGCATCCGCGACGGCGTGACCGTTCGGATCGACGACGCGACCTGAGCGTGGCGACGAGCGCTCGACGACGAGCGCCGGCAACGACGTCGCGGTTCGTCCGATCGCGACGTGCGTCGACGTCACGATCCGCGGCGAACCATCGCACGAGGCGCCGAACGTCGTGAGTCCGATCGCGACGTCGTCGAGCGCGAACGCTCCGTCGGCGTCCGTCGTCGTCGCGCGCCAAGGGAGTCGTCGGGCGAGGTCGGCGACCCACGCGGCAGGGGCGACGACTGCCGTTTCGTCGTCGTGGATCGCGAGCGGCACGCCGGCCCTCACCTCGGCGAGGGCCTCGACGATCGATCGTGCCCGCCTCGGGCTCGCCAACGCCACGACCGAAACGCGCGCCAGCCCGCGACCTTGCGCGTCGACGACTCGGCCGGTCACGCGCACTCGCGCGGGAACCGCGATCGTGCCGAGATCGACGTCGAGCGTGGGCTCTTCGACGAGCCCGTGCAGCGCCGCGTGCGGGCCGCCCTCGTCGATCGACAGCGCATGGAGACGTCCGCCGCGCGCGCCCGTCACCACGAACGTGCCATCGGCGGCGGTGCGCGTCGAAGCGGTCACGAGGTCGCGAGGACCGTGCGCGTCGGTCAATCGATCGATCGATGCTTCCCACAACGCGACGGGGACGTCGGCGAGGGGTCGCTCGTCCGCGGTGACGAGTCGACCGCGATAGCTGCCGAGGCGATCGGGCGCGGGGGATACCGGGCGCCGCTCGGTGGGTTCGTTCCCCGCGATCCGTGGGACGGCCGGTGCCGGTGTTGGAGTCGCCGACTCCGCGCCGGCGACCACCGCGGGCTGGGTCGTCCCCGTCCTGGGCCACGTGAAGAACGTCACCATCGCCGACACGGTCAGCGCGGACACGAGTGCAACGCGAGCAGCCATCGACCATCCTCCGAGGACGCCGAGGCTCGAGACCGCTGCGGTCGAACTTCCGTGAGCCGAAGCGGCTGCGTGCAAGACTCGTTCGCGGATCGCTCCGAGCGCGCGCCGTGGCGACAACGCCACCGCGATGCCCGCGATTCCCTGCGGCAGGAATCCGCGCAGCAAGGCCAGCCCGCGCGCGAGCTGCGAACGCACCGTCGCGGGATCGCGGCCGAGCCGACGCGCGAGCTCCGCGCCGCCGACGCCGTCGACGAGCCGCGGCCCGACGATGCGCGCGTAGCGTGTGGGCAAGCGCGCGAACGCGTCGGCAACGGCCGCTTCGATCTCCGCGGCCTCGAGCGTCGAGGACGGCGAAGGCTCGGCGGACGGCGCGGGGACTCGGGAGGCATCGAGTGGCCGCTGCTCGCGCCGCCGAGCGAATGAGGCGCGTCGAGCGAGGATTCCGGCCATCCAAGGCAGCAGCGGTCGACCCGCTTCGAAGCGCGCGGCGCTTTCGATCACGACCAGGAACGTCTCTTGCACCAGATCATCGGCCGCGGACTTCGATCGCACCAAGCGCCGGGCGAAACGCCACAGATCCGGCGCGGCACGATCGAACACTCCACCCAAGGCGTCCAAGTCGCCGGTGGAGCGGTAGCGTTCGAACGACGATTCGAGCGTGGGTTCGTCCATGACGCGGGATCTGTGCACGACTCACGAAAGCGTGGCGGGATTCTGGCACTTTTTCGGAGCGACGGCCTGGCGCAACTTGGTCGCGAGGTCTGCTCGATCCCGCGTTCGACTCGCGCGACCCCGTGCGGGCGCCGCGTCGACGCCCTGCCGGTGGACTCGGCGCGCGGATAGGCTCGGCGGCGGTCGAATTCGGTCATCGCCGATCCCGTGCGTCCGTTCGGTTCCGTGAAACGCCGGGCGTCGTCCCCAGGCCTTCAACCCGAGGTGATTCCATGCGTCGAAGCGTCGTTCGTGGCGGGATCCTGGTCCTGCTCGGCGTGATCGCGATCCCGTTCGTGCAGGGCAACGCCCTGCGCTGGCGACATCCGCACTACCCGAAGACGGTCGAGATGCGGCTCGGCACCGAGCCGAGCTCGCCGACGATCGCCGTCGAACACATCACGGTGACGTTCAACGCCGAAGGCTTCGCGAGCGCGAAGCCCGGGGCGACGTGGCACCTCGGCGGCGCCGCGCTCGAACTCACGGGCAAGACCACGATCGGCGGCAAGACGTTCGAGGACGGCGACTATCGCCTGCTCGCGCGCAAGGTCGACGACACGGCGTGGGAACTCGTGGTCGATCCGAAGGGACAGGCGTTCCGTCGCGAACTGTCCGACGAAGCGGTCGCGATCACGACGCGCTTCGTCGACGCGCAACCGGTCTCGGAGCACTTGCGCTGCGACATCCAGCCGATGGGCGGCAAGGATGCGACGGGAATCCAACTCGAGGTGCATTTCGACCAATACGCGGCGTTCGCCACCGTCGAACTCGCGAAGGAGTGACGCATTCCGCGCGCGGGTTCGGCGCCTGCGTATGATCGCGGTCTTTTCATCCACCGACGGATCGCCATGCTCGCGCGCGCGCTTCGAGAACGGCTGCGTTCCGGTTACGCGTTCGGCGACTTCCGCGCCGACGTCCTTGCGGGTTGCGTCGTCGGCATCATCGCGCTGCCGCTGGCGATGGCCCTCGCGATCGCGAGTGGCGTCCCACCGCAATACGGCCTCTACACGTCGATCGTCGCGGGCACTCTGTGCGCTCTGTTCGGCGGGTCGCGGCTGAACGTCAGCGGGCCGACGGCGGCGTTCGTCGCGCTGCTCGTGCCGATCACGACGAAGTTCGGCCTCGCCGGCTTGCTGCTCGCGACCGCGATGGCGGGCGTGATCCTGATCGTCATGGGTCTGGCGAAGCTCGGCAAGCTCATCGAGTTCGTGCCGCATCCGGTGACGACGGGGTTCACGAGCGGCATCGCGGTCGTCATCGCGACCTTGCAGGTGAAGGACTTCTTCGGTCTGCAAATGACCGGCAATCCCGAGCACTACTGGGAGCGCGTCGCCGACCTCGCGCGCGCGTTCCCGACCGCGCACGTCCCCGACGTCGTGCTCGGCTCGGTCGCGTTGCTGACGCTGATCGTCTGGCCGAAGCTCACGAAGCGCATTCCCGCACCGCTGGTCGCCGTGCCGCTCGCGGCCGTGCTGGGAGTGCTGTTGCCGCACGTGTGGGACGGCTTTTCCGTCGCGACGATCGGCTCGCGCTTCTCGTTCGTCGGCGCCGATGGCCTGATGCACGCCGGCGTGCCGACGTCGTTGCCGCAGTTCCTGTGGCCGTGGGACGCGCCGGGGCCGGACGGTCAGCCGCTCGGTCTCGACTTCAAGATGATCGAAGAACTGATGATGGCGGCGTTCGCCATCGCGATGCTCGGCGCGATCGAGTCGCTGCTGTGCGCGGTCGTGTCCGACAGCATGGCCGGCACGCGTTCGGACCCGGACTCCGAACTGCTCGGGCAAGGGATCGGCAACCTCGTCGCGCCGTTCTTCGGCGGCATCGCGGCGACCGGCGCGATCGCGCGCACCGCGATGAACGTGCGAGCCGGCGCGCGCTCGCCGATCGCCGCGATCGTCCACGCGGGCTTCGTGCTCGCGGCGATGGTGTCGATCGGGCCATGGTTGTCGTACGTGCCGATGGCGGCGCTCGCGGCGCTGCTGTTGATGGCGGCGTGGCACATGTCGGACGTGCGTCACTTCATCCGCATCGTGCGCGTCGCGCCGCGCTCGGACACGTTCGTGCTGCTCGTCTGCTTCGGGCTGACCGTCGTGTTCGACATGGTCATCGCGGTAGGCGTCGGCATCGTGCTCGCGGCGCTGATGTTCATGCGACGCATGGTCGAGATCACGAGCACGCGGATCCTCGACGAGCGCGGCGGCCACGAGTACGGCGCGCTCCCGCCCGGTGTCGTCGTCTACGACATCGCGGGTCCGCTGTTCTTCGGCGCCGCCGAGAAGGCGACGCGCGCGATGGCGCGCGTTCCGTCGGGCGCGAAGACGGTGATCCTCGAGCTCTCGGGCGTCCCGGCGATGGACGTCACGGGACTCGTCGCGCTCGAGTCGGCCGTGGTGAACGTCCAGAAGCTCGGCGCGCGCGTGATCATCGCCGGCGTGCTCGAGCAGCCGCGCCGCTTGATCGCGAAGGCGTTCGCGACCGGCCAACTGACCGCGGTGCCGATCTGCGACGACGTGGCCCAGGCGGTCGCGATCGCGACGTCGACGCCCTGACGGCGGCGTCCCGCGAAGCACCGCAAGAACCGGGTGGGCCGCCGGCAGCCGTTTCTGCCAGGATGCGCGCATGAACGCGTACGAACGCATCGCGACCGTCATCCGCTTCCTCGACGAGCACCGCGGCGAACAGCCCGATCTCGACACGCTTGCCGCGCACGTCGGCCTGAGCCGATTCCACGTCCATCGTCTGTTCGCGGAGTGGGCCGGCGTCACGCCGAAGGACTTCTTGCAATGCCTGACGGTCGAACACGCGAAAGCGCGCCTGCGCGAAGGCGAGAGCGTGCTGCACGCCGCGCTCGACTCCGGTCTGTCCGGTCCGTCGCGCCTGCATGATCTGTGCGTCGGCCTCGAAGCCGCGACGCCGGGCGAGATCAAGGCGCAAGGCGAAGGACTGACGATCACGGCGGGATTCGCGCCGACGCCGTTCGGCACGTGCGTCGTCGCGTCGACGCCGCGTGGAGTGTGTCGCCTCGCGTTCGTCGACGAAGCCTCGCGCTCCACTGCCGAAGCCGAGCTGCGCGCGGATTGGCCGCGCGCGTGCATCGACTGGAACGACGACGTCGCGGCGAAGCTCGTCGCGCCCGTCTTCGCGCGCGACGGCCAGCCGCGCGGCACGGGCTCGTTGCGCGCCTACGTGCGAGGGTCGGACTTCCAGGTCCGCGTGTGGCGTGCGCTGTTGCGCATCGAGCCCGGCACGCTCGTCAGCTACGGTGCGCTCGCCGGTGCTCTCGGTCACGCGTCGGCGGCGCGCGCGGTCGGCAGCGCGGTTGCGCGGAACGCGATCGCCGTGCTGATCCCGTGCCATCGCGTGATCCGCGAGACCGGAGTCCTCGGCGAATACCGCTGGGGCAAGGAACGCAAGCGCGCGCTGCTGGCGTGGGAGACCGCGCCGCGCGGCGCGCCGACGGAGGTCCTGCGATGAGCGACAGCGAAGACGCGATCGAGCGCGATTACGTCCTCGGGACGAACGACGACGAGCTCGCGCGCCTCGGGTTGCAGCACCGCGTGTGGCGCGACGTCGTGCTGTCGTGTTGGCGCGCTGTCGGCATCACGGCCGGTTCGCGCGTGCTCGACGTCGGCGCCGGGCCGGGCTACGCGACGCTAGACCTCGCCGAACTCGTCGGACCGACCGGCACCGTCGTCGCGCTCGAACGCTCGACGCGCTACGCGGCGGCGGCGCGCGCATCGATGGCGGCGCGTGGGCTCGGCCAGGTGTCGATCCACGAGGTCGATCTGATGCGCGATCCGTTCCCGCCCGGCCGCTTCGACGCGGCATGGTGCCGATGGGTCGCGTGCTTCGTCGATTCTCCGCGGCTGCTCGTGCAGAAGATCGCGGCGGCGCTGCGTCCTGGCGGAGTCGCGATCTTCCACGAGTACGCGGATTACGCGACGTGGCGCCTGCTGCACCCAAGCGACGTGCTCGAGCAATTCGTCCAGCACGTGATGTCGAGCTGGCGCAACAACGGCGGCGAACCGAACGTCGCGCGCGCGTTGCCCGAGCTACTGCACGACGCGGGCTTCACGCTGCGGACGCTGACGCCTCGGATCCACTGCGTGCGCCCCGGCGAGCCGCTGTGGGAGTGGCCGCGGTCGTTCATCCACGCGAACCTCGATCGCTTGCTGGAGCTCGGCCGCATCGACGCGCACTTCGCGCGATCGGCGCGCGAGGCGCTCACGGTCGCCGAGAAGCAACCGGCGACCGCGATGCTGACGCCGCTCGTGCTCGAGATCGTCGCGACGAAGGCGTGAGGACATTGAGTCGACGGAGGGCTACAGCCCGCGCTGCCAATCCGCGCGGAAGCGCGCGACGCGCGGGTCCTTCAACACCGCGTCGAGCGCGGCGAGCATCGCGGCCTTGTCCTTCCGCAGGGTGCCGCCGATCGCGAGGTAGTTGCTCGCGTGGTTGGAGCGAAAGATCGAACCGTCGAGGTCGAGATCCTCGAGGAACCAGCGCAGCTCCCGCGCGAGTTCGAGAGGAGTGAGTTCGTCGACGTTGCCCGCCATCCACTCGGTGTGCAGCGGCGTACCTTCGACCGGCGTCATCACGAGCGTGCTGACGAAGCGCGGCGCGATCGCGTTGACGACGCGTGCCGACTCCTTCGCGTGTTCGCGCGACAGTGCGCGGCCGCCGGCGCCGAGCAGGATCATCGTCGACAGCTTCACGCCGGCTTCGTGCGCCTTGTTCGCGACGCGGATCATCGTCGCCGCGTCGACGCCTTTCGTCAGTCGTGCGAGGACCGCGTCGTGGCCGCTCTCGATGCCGAGGTAGTACTGCGTCAGACCGCCTTCGCGCAGTTTGCGCATGTCGTCGACGCTGCGGACGTCGAGCGCTTGCGGCGACGCGTAGCAGCTCACGCGGCGCAGCGACGGGAACGCTTCGCGCAGGGCGTTCAGCACGTCGTGGATGAAGGCCGGCCGAGCGATCAGCGCGTCGCCGTCGGCGAGGAAGACCTTCGCGACGTCCTCGCCGAGTTCGGACTTCGCCCACGCGATCTCGCGGCGCAGCTCGTCGATCGGCCGGACCTTGAAGCGCTTCGTGCGGTACATGCCGCAGAACGCGCACTCGTTGTACGAGCAACCGAGCGTCGCCTGGAGGATCAGGCTGTCGGCTTCGGACGGCGGACGGAACAGCGGTTCGACGTAGCGGATCATGGGCGGGCTGGCCGAGACGGAGTGCGGCCCCCAAGATAGGGCGTCGTGAGTCCACTGCCGACCTTCCAACCTCATCCATTCCTTCGCTTCGGGCACGCGCAGACGATCGCGGGCGCGTTGTTGCCCCGTCGACTCGCGGCGTTCGCGCGCCAAGCCGAGGTCCGCGCGTTCCGCACGGACGCGGACACGCAGGTCGTCGCGCGCATCCACTGGCAAGCCGACCGCGCGAAGGCGCCGACGATCGTGTTGCTGCATGGGCTCGCGGGTTCGGCCGACTCGGGGTACGTGCTCGCGACGGCGAAGAAGGCGTTTCATCGCGGCTGCAACGTCGTGCGGTTGAACGCGCGCAACTGCGGCGGCACCGAGCATCTGACGCCGACGCTGTACCACGCCGGACTGGCGCACGATCCGCGCGCCGTCCTCGACGAGCTCGCGACCACGGACGGCATCGAGCGCGTCGGCGTGATCGGGTTCTCGCTCGGCGGCAGCGTCGCGATCCATCTCGCGCACGAGCCGCCGCAGCGCGCGCACCTGGTCGCCGCCGCCGTGCTGTGCGCGCCGCTCGATCTCGCCGGCTGCGCGGACTCGATCGAGCGCGGCGTGTGGAACCGCATGTACTCGCGGCGCTTCGTCGCCGACATGGGGCGCGTCATCGTGCGCAAGGCCGCGCTGTTCCCGGGCCGCTACGACGTGCGCAAGCTGGCGGGCTTGACGACGGTGCGCGCGTTCGACGACGCGTACACGGCGCCGCATTTCGGGTTCCGCGACGCGGCCGCGTACTACGCCGCGATGAGCGCGCTGCCGTTGCTCGCGGGCCTGCGGATCCCGACGCTCGTGCAGCTCGCCGAGGACGACAGCTTCGTGCGCGCCGAGCCGATCGCGACCGCGCCGCGCTCGCGTCACGTCCGAGTCGAGGTCGCGCCGGGCGGCGGACATCTGGGCTTCATCGCGCGGACGTCGGTCGGCTCAGATCGGCGCTGGGGCGAACAGCGCGTCGTCGATTTCGTCGTCGACGAACTCGTCGCGCACGGCATCTGTTAGGGTTCGCGCCCCCTCTCTCCCCCGCGTCGTCCCGGAGTGCGCATCGTGGAGTTCAAGCCGACCAAGCTCGCCGGTTGCATCGTCGTCGTGCCGAAGGTGTTCGCCGACCCGCGCGGCTGGTTCTTCGAGAGCTATCGCGCCGACCGCTACGCCGCCGGCGGCATCGACGCGACGTTCGTCCAGGACAACCACTCGCGCTCGGTGAAGGGGACGCTGCGCGGACTGCATGCGCAGTGGCGCAAACCGCAGGGCAAGCTCGTGCGCTGCACCGCCGGCGAGATCTGGGACGTCGCCGTCGACGTCCGCAAGGGCAGCCCGACGTACGGTGAATGGGTCGGCGTCACGTTGTCCGCGGAGAACAAGCAGCAGCTCTACGTGCCGCCAGGGTTCGTCCACGGCTTCGTCGTCGTGTCCGAGCACGCGGAACTCGAATACAAATGCACCGACGTCTACGACCCGGGCGGAGAGCTGACGGTCATCTGGAACGACCCGCAGATCGGGATCCCGTGGCCGGAACAGGAACCGCTGCTGTCCGACAAGGACGCGAAGGGCAAGACGCTCGCCGAGCTGGCGGACTTGTTGCCGCGGTGACGCTCCGCGAGTCGCGGCGTCACGACGCGGTCAGATCGCGCGTTCCTCGAGGATCGACGTCAGCATCGCGAGCAGCCCCTTCGGATTGTCGACGTGCAGCCAATGGCCGGCGTCACCGAGCACGTGCGACGCAATCGTGCCGCGCCGCGCCAACTCGTCGAGCCGCGTGATCTCCGCGCTCGTGAAGCGATCGCTGTTCGCCGCGCGCACGAAGTGGATGGCGAGCCCGTCCCGCGGCGATTCCAGCTGCGGCCAGCCGTCGTACGCCCAGTAGTCGTCGAGCATCGCCGCCAGCGCCTCGACGTCGAAGTGCCACGCGTACTGGCCATCGGGTCGCGCGCGCAGGTTCGTTGCCATCCACGCGGCGACGCCGGCTTGGACGCCGAGTCCTTCCATCGCCTTCGCGACGTCCGCGCGGCTCTTCGTCGGCATCGGCAAAGTTCGCAGAGCCAGCAACACGCGCCCCGCCTCGGTGGCGTGCGGCACGCGTTCCGCGCTCGAGCCCGGGCCGGGCGGACTGTCGAGCGAGATCAGCGTCCGCAACGACGGCGCGCGCCGCGCGTAGGCCAACGCGACCTTGCCGCCGAACGAATGCCCGATGACGACGTCCGGCGTCACGCCGAGATGCTCACCCAGTGCGACGAGATCGTTCGCGCTTGCAGCCAACGTGTGCGGCGGCGGCGCCCCGAGCGAATTGCCGTGATTGCGCAGATCGACGACGACGATGCGATGCGAAGGCAAAGCGCCGGCAAGATCGGTCGCGAACGTCCGCCAATTGCGCCCCGACCCGAAGATGCCGTGGAGCAGGAACAGCGTCGAAGCGGGTGCGCCGGATCGCGTGGGGAGTTCGAAGTGGGTGGGGAGGAAGGGCATTGGGCGGAGGATAGAGGGTCGGCGGGGTGGGTGGGGAAGGGGGGCGTACCGATGTGATTGACGACATGGACCAAGCTGGCAGATCTGCGGGGCCGGTAGAAATAGGATGCCTCGGCACGTTGATTTCATCGGGAGTCCGCACGAGCACACCTCGGCGGACATCGCTCCACTCGACGAGGGGAACCATGGGGAACATCCGACGACACCGACGTGCGATCGCGGGAACCGCGGTCCTTTGCGTTGGACTCGTGGCCTCGGTCGCCTGGTTCATTCGCGACGTCGAGACACCGACGACGGTTCGCCCCGCACCAACGGATCGGGATCGAATCGAGTTGGACCCGCGGGATCCCCAAAGCGACTTGGTGGATCTGCTGCATGCGGTGCGCGCTAGTCGCGGCGAGGCCACCGACGTCGAAACGACGGAGACTCGTTCGATGTCCGGCATCGTCGTCGACGACCTGCATCGGCCGATCGAGCATGCCGATGTCGAACTCGTCGATGGAACGGCTGCGGGCGAACCGGAGCCCCTTCGCCGTTCGACGGCTGCCGACGGATCGTTCTCTTTCGATGCCGTGCCGATCTCGGTCGTTCGCGACCACGGAGGACGCAAGACGGTGCGCCTGCGCGTCGGCAAGGTCGGGTACGCGGACGACGGGATCCGGTCGTATGGATTGGACCGTCCTCGGATCGTGCTCGCCCGAGTGTGTTCGGTCTTCGGGACCGTGAACTCCGTGCCCGACGGTCTACCCGTCGCGGGGGCGGTCATCACGATGAAGCGCTCGCGTTACGACCAGGGCGCCGGGATCGCGGGAACGACCGACGCCGATGGACACTATGAAATCGCCGGCGCGCCGCGTGGCACCACGTTGTTCTTCAAGGTCGCTGCCTCGGGGATCGCTCCGCTCGTGCGAGCTGTCCCCATCGGAGATTCCGAGCGCCAACGGTTCGACATCGCATTGCCCTTGTGCCCCGAACGCGTGTTCCGCGTCGTCGACATCGGGTCTCGGTTCCCCGTCGTCGGTGCGAGCATGGAGATCGGAGAGGGTGAGGCCGTCGTGACGAACACGTATGGAGACGCAGCCGTCCGCCTTCCACCCGTGGACCTCCGCTTCACCGTCCGTGCGCTCGGGTACGCGGACGAGGACATCTCGATGCCCTTTGCGGAATGGGTCTCGAGCGCGGGGGAATGGGTCTCGAGCGCGGGGCCGATCGTGATCGAGATGCATCCCGAAGTCGTCGCGGTCGGTCGGCTCGTCGATCCGGCAGGGAAGCCGCTCGCCTGTTGGTGGATCGAACTCTCGCCGGACCCTGAGCGTTCGGTCGCGCGCGTCACAGCGCAAGGGATGCCGATGCCCGTTCCCGCCAAGCTGGCGACGACGCGAGAGGATGGAACCTTCGAAGTGCGTGCACTCGAACCGAACGCTCCATACATTGCGACCGTGGGCACGACTTCCAGCCCGGATGATCTCGTTCACCGTGTGGGGAGCTTGGTCGCTCGGAGTTCGGGTGAGTCCTGCGACATGGGCACGCTCGTCTGCGACCCGCGCTGGGGTGCGGTGAGTGGGTTCGTCCTGCGGTCTGGAGTCGACGTGCGCGACGCCACGGTTCGGATCGACGTGGATGGCGTGGGCGCATTCGAGACGACGAGCAGCGATTCCGGGAAGTTCACGTTGTCGAACGTGCCGCCAGGTCGACATGCGCTGACCGTGCGGCACGAAGGACTGTCGACGACGACGTCGGTCGACGTGCGAAGCGGGATCCGTTCGCACGAGCAGCTCGAACTCGCGGGCAGCTCGGCCACATCCAGCGTGTCCGGAACGGTGAGGACCGACGACGGCGTTGCGGTCGCCGACTTGCTCCTTTTCGCTCGCTCGGAAGAGGGCACCTCGATCGGCCAGGGACGCACGCAGGGAGACGGCACGTTCACGCTCGCTCTGAGTGTCGCGGACGGCGTGCCGGTTCGGCTTGAAGCGGCGAGTGCCTTCGACGATGGGCTGATGGGTCGATGTCGAGCGGGCAATTCCGACGTGGCGTTGCGCTACGCACCGCCGCGCGTGGCTTGTCTCGACGTGCGCTCGGTCGATGTGCGTCGAGCGCTGACCACCGTGCAGATCGAGTATTCCGACGGCGATGCTTCCGCGTTCCGCGATCACCCGGATGGGCGGATCGTCGGCGTCGGCGCCGCAGGAACTCTGCGAGTGCGGTTGCCTCCGGGCTCGGGCTCAAGGCTCCGCTTGCGACGGCCGGGAGCGTCCGACGAGCACGCGACGGTGCTCACGACGTCCAGCCTTTCCGTCGATCCGCGCGTGCCGACATCGATCGATTTGAGGTGAGTCGCGTCCGGTGGGACTCGGGTGGGGCGCAGGATGGGAATCGTGATTCGAGGGGTGGAGCGTGGACGACGGCGGAGTCGCCAAACGGGGAGGGTCTCGTGAGCCCGCGGACCGCGCGCATGACGGACTCGCGCTCGCCGAGGTCCGCGTGACTTCTCAACGCCAACGCCAGCGGGCATGGATCGCTCTCGGCGCGTTCGTCGCTGGCTTGGCGTGCGCCGAGATCGCCGTCCGGGTCTTCGCGCGCGAGCGCTGGGATCCCGACGCGATCCGCGCGGCGTTGAACCCCACGTATCTGCACGAAATGATGCGCTGGAGTACCGATGTGGATCGGTACTACGAATTACGTCCGAACCACGAGCTGATGTTCAAGGGCCGCATGGTGCGGATCGGCCCGGACGGTTTCCTCGCCGAGAACGGCGAGCCGCCGCGAGACTCCATGCGCGTCGCGCTCGTCGGCGGGTCGAGCACGTTCGAGTTCGGCGTGCCGGGCGATCGCGTCTGGGGCGCTCTGTTCTGTCGCGAGCTCGAAGCGCTCGTCGGGCGCGACGTCTGGATGAAGAACTACTCGGTGCCCACGTACGTCAGCACGCAGCAGGCGTCCGTGATCCAGCGCGAGGTGGTGGACTGGGGTCCCGACTTGCTGATCTGGCACTACGACCATCGCGACGCGTATCCCGTGATCCTCGACGCAGGGCCGGTCCAGCTTGCGCCCGAGATCGGCGACAACGTGCTCCACTCGGCGGCGTGGAAGGTGTTCGTCAGGACACGGCGGGAGCGCGAGATCGAGCGCCTGCGCTTCAAGGGCGAGGACACCGGACTCTTCGAGAACTACATCGTCGACGGCCCGTGGTACGAACGCCACATCGACGCGATCCGGCGCGTCGACGCGACGGCGACGGAGCTCGGCCTGCCGGTCCTGTTCGTCGTCTACGACTCGTTCCTGCATCCCGGCGACGGCGGCCGCGAGCACTTCACGCATCTTCACGAGCCCCTGCTCGCCCGCATCCGCACGACGAACTTCCTGTGCGTCGACTTGTTCGAGCCTCTGCGGGACTGGATGGAGAAGCGCGGCGACTCGGACCAGAGTGCGCTCTGGCTGTCGATCGAGCCACGCGATGGTCATCCGAACGAACTCGGACACGAAGTCGTCGCGAACGCCGTGACGAACGCGATCGCGGCGGAGCGCGTATGGCTCGACGCGCTCGCGCGACGCGCCGCCGAGCGTGTTCAGAAAATGAAGTAGACGAACGGCGCGACGAGCGGCATCGCCTGCAGCAGGATGAACACGAACGCGAGCGGCATCAGCAACAGCGCGACCGGGACGAGCCACCAATGGGGTCCGTTCCACAGCGCGCGCACGAGTTCGGTCAGCGTGCGCCAACGATCGCGCATCGGGGAGCCTGAGGCGCTCATGGTGACGACCATCCCCTTCGTGGCCCGTTCGGCCAGGACCGGCGCGAGGCTACTCGCGAGGACGGCGAATCGCTATCGAGGCCTCGGATGACCCTGCCGACCTCACTCCGTTGTCCCGCATGCGGAGCCGCAGTGGACGAACGCGGCCGATGCGGCGGCGGACACGAGTTCCCGACCGTGGATGGTGTCCTCGATCTCGTCGGCGATCGCACCGCGGGAACTGCGAGTCGCGCCGTCGGCGCGTTCTACGACCGCAATCCGTTCCCCGCGTACGCGGCCGACGACGACGTCGCTCGGTTGATGACGCGCGTGCGCCGCAGCGCATTCCTACAGGCGCTCGATGCGGCGATCCCGCACGAGGCGAACGTGCTCGACCTCGGCTGCGGCACGGGACAGGTCACGGCGTTCCTCGCGCTGTCGGCGCCGCGGCGCACGCTGCTCGGAGCCGACCTCGGTCGAGCCTCGCTGCGCGAAGCCGAGGGATTCCGTCGGCGCTCCGGCATCGCCAACGTCCGCTTCGTCCGCATCGATCTGTTCGCGCCGGTGCTGACGCCGCGCGCGTTCGACGTCGTCGTCTGCCGCGGCGTCGTGCATCACACGGCCGATCCCGATGCCGCGATCGAGGTCGCGGCCGACCGCGTCGCGCCCGGCGGACTGCTCGTGCTCGGCTTCTACGAGACCTTCGCGCGGGCATGGCATCGCATGCGTCGCGCGCTGTTCTCGCGATCCCGCGCGATGCTGCGTGTCCTCGACCCGATCCTGCGCGCGCGCGACCTCGACCCGACGAAGGAACGCGCGTGGATCGAGGACCAGTACGCACACCCCGTCGAAGTGAGCCTTGCGCTGCCGCGCGTCGTCGCGCGCGTGCGCGGCCTCGGATTCGACGTGCTGCGCGCCGTGCCGCCGGTGCCGACGTCCTCGCGGGGCGGACTCGCCGCGGTCGAGTCGCTGGGCTCGAGCGCGATGTGGATGCGGCGTGTCGGTTGGGCTCTGCGCGGAATCACCGATGCCGACGCCGGACTCGTCACGATCGTCGCGCGGCGCCACTGACGTTCGGGACGAATCGATCGTCGGTCAACAGCCCGGCGACGCGATGCGACCGCAGAAAGCGCATCGCGTGGTGGCCGTCGACCGCCGGTGGTTCGCCGGCGGGTTGCATGGGCACCGCGAGCAACGCTCGCTCGCGACCGGTCGCGCGTGCATGGGCTCGTACGAGCGCGAGCAATGCGGGCTGGTGTTCGGTGACGAGCGCGAGGGACGACCGCGCATGCACTTCGTCCGGCTCGACGCGCGCGTCGCTGAGGATCGTCGGTCGCCAACCGGCGCCGAACGCGCCGGGCACGGCATGGCGCAAGCGCATCTCCGCGTCGTCTTGCATCGAGTCCGCGACGACGACGCGCCCGACGGGCATGCCGTCGAGGAAGTCGAATCGTCCCGACGCGCACGCGATCGTCTCGCCGCCGCGCAACGCTTCGAGTGCGCGTGCGAGAGCGTTCGGCGCGGGCACACCGTCGTCGGTCACGAGGGCCGCGGGTCCACAGGGCACCGCTGCCGCGCAACGGCGGGGAGCTCCGAGCTCATCCCCGGCCACGACGCTCGCCGCGCCGAATGCGGCCGCGGCGCCTCCGGTCACGCGCGAAGCGTCGAGAACCGGCAACGCGCCGTGGGTCACGCGAGCCGCGAGGTTCGGCATCACGCGCGCGAGATCGCCCGCGACGAGGACGGCGTGCGCGCCGGCGTCCGCGGTCAACGTGCGGATCGACGCTTCGAACCACTCCGTCGCGAGCGCGACGATGGCCGCCGCCGCGTCCGCCGCGGGCATTCGTTGCGCCGTCGCGGCGACGTGGTCGGCCTCGTACCGGAACGAACCGTCCGCCGACTCGATGACGCACGCGCGCATCGCATCGATGGAGCGCGTCGTCGCCGCCCCCGCGAGCGCGAACGGATCGCCGCACTCGTGCGCAGCGGCGCGACGCAACGCGGAGGTCGCAATGCGCAGGAGCTCCGCGATCGAATGCGTTCCGTGGATCCAGCGCACGAGACGCACCGCGTGCTCGGCGCCGAGCGCGTGCGAGTGATCGGTGGACTCACCGCAACAGCCGTCGACGAGGATCGCCGCGCGAGCGTGCGACCCGAGATGGAACGCAGCCGCCGCGTGCGCGAGCGGCGTTCGGACGAACCGGATTCGACCGGGGTCGATGCCGAGCTCGGTCGTGATCCGCGTGCGGATCCACAGCCGATCGCCGAGCCACTCCTGCATCGAGCACGCGAAGCGTCCGGACCCGCGAGGGAAGCGGCGCAATCCGTCGAACAGCGTGGCCTCGAAGCGAGCGAGCGGCTTCTCCGCCCATGCGACGAGGTCGATGTCCGACGGCGAGATCCCCGCGTCGAGCAGGCACCAGCGCAGCGCGCGCTTGGGGAACGCCGGGTCGCCCGGAACGCGACTGAACCACGATTCGCGAGCCGCCGCGCGCGCGACGCCGCCGTCGAGCACGACCGCCGATGCGTCCGCGACGGATCCGGACAGTCCGAGGACGATCATCCGTACTGCGACTCGTGCGTCGATCGCGTGCCCACGGGATCCGGCGCGACGACGTAGGCCGCCGGGGGCTTGTTGCGACGCGCGGCCCAAGCGAACGGCGCGAAGACCGTGAAGTACGCGATGCGCAACAACGTCCGGCCGACGCCGTGGCCGGCGCGCGCCGACGCCAGCGCGAGTCCGCCGAGGAACCGCCTGCCGCGAGCCGCCGCGAGCGCACGCGAAACTTCGCCGCGACGGCCGGCCTGGCGCCAGCGGTGGAGCGCTTCCTTGGTCCACGCGACGTGATAGATCTCGTCGCGCAGGATCTCCGCGAAGACCGATTGCGTACGCGGGTCGTGCCGCGTCGCGCGGATGGCTTTGCGGAACAGCGCCTCGGCGTTCCCTTCGGCGACATGGAGGAACGCGACGAACGCGATGTCACCCTCCGCGCTGAGTTCGGGGACGCGCAGGAACCCGTGCGAGTCGCGCTCGGTCGGACTCCCCGGTTGCGCCACGCCGACGTCGTCGACGATCGGCGCATCGCCGCGCAGCTCGGCTGCCCGCGCGCGGAACAGCGCGGCGTGCCGCAGTTCGTCCTGCGCGTGCCGAGTGAGATGCTCGCGCAGCCAAGGGTCGACGACCCGAGCCGCCGCGGCGCGCAGATCGTCGCCGCCTTCCGCTTCGGTGCGCGCGAAACTCGTCAGCAACGCGGCGAGCCGCGACGGGTCGCGCCAGCGTTCGTCGGTCGCGGTGTCGTCGGCAGTGGTCACGATCAGCCCCCTCCGTCCCAGAGGGGCGCATGGTAGCTGGGCGGTGCGGATGGGCGACCGGTGGCGGTGCGAGGTCCGCGCGATCTGTCACTCACTCGCTCGGTCTGGGCAAGTCACGGGTCGGATCGCTTCGGCAGTGCGGAGGGACGACGCCTCGTAGTTCTCGGGTTCGAGACCTCGCCGATCGGTCTTGCGCAAAGCAACGATCGAGCGGCGCCCCGTCGCGCCCCGCACGTGCACCATGTGCGCAACGCTTGAATCGTCTCGCGCCCGGACCCCCGCTCGGACGATGGACGAACGTCCGTCAAGTTCGAGTGGAGCCCCGTCATGACCTGGAAGCGCATCCTCGCCACGCTCACGGGAACCGTCGACGACGAACTACGACGCAGGAACGAGTACCTGGTCGCCGAGAACCGTGTGTTGCGATCCCGACTTGGATCGCGCGTCCCGTTGAAGGACGAGGAGCGCAGCGTCCTAGCGCGGCTCGGCAAGGCACTTGGCCTGCGGACGCTGGCGGAGATCGCCTCGATCGCGAAGCCCGAGACCATCCTCGGCTGGCATCGCCGCTTGATCGAACGGCGAGAGCGGAGCGCGTCGAACGCCCGCGGTGCTGGACGTCCGCGCGTCGACTCGAGCATCGAACGCCTCGTCGTGCGCATGGCTCGCGAGAACCGCACATGGGGTTATGACCGCATCGTCGGTGCGCTCGAAAACGTCGGGATCACGGTTGCCGCGCAGACGGTCGGCAACATTCTCGAGCGCAACGGCATGGCGCCGGCGCCGGAACGTGCGCGGACCACGACGTGGACGGAGTTCATGCGGACGCAGACCAGTGTCCTCGTGGCGACCGACTTCCTGACCGTCGACGCCTGGACGATTCTGGGCCTCGTGCGGTACTACGTCCTCGTGTTCATTCAGCTCGGCTCGCGCCGGGTCGAGATTGCCGGCATCACGCGCAACCCGACCGAGCATTGGATGGCGCAGGTCGCGCGCAACGTGACGATGGAAGGGGTGGGCTTCTTGAATGGCATGAAGTACCTACTGCACGACCGGGACACCAAGTTCAGCGAGCACTTCCGCCGCCTGATCCGCGACGGGGGTGTCCGTCCGGTCGCGTTGCCCGCACGCAGTCCCGACCTGAACGCCTTCGTCGAGCGGTGGATCCGCACCGTGAAGGACGAGTGTTTGAGCAAGTTGATCTTCTTCGGACGATCCTCGGTCGAGCGGGCGCTGAAAGCGTACGTCGAGCACTACCACACCGAGCGCAATCACCAAGGCATCGGCAACGTGATCCCGCTGCCGAGACCGGAAGATCGGGTGGGTAGCGTGACGGGGCGGGTGGTCAGGCGGACGAGCCTCGGCGGACTACTTAGCTTCTATGCCCGGAGAGTCGGATGAGTATTTGGACCATACGGAATGAAGACCAGTCCGTGGCGCATGCGGTCAACGCACTTCGCGCTCGAGATTCATCCGACATTCAGGACACTGCGACGGAAACGTCGCGGTCATCGCCGGATGCATCGGACAACGGTACACCGCGCCGCCGGCCGGCAGGGAATCCGTGGTCGACCCGGGAGAGACCGGCTCGCTGGCGCCGTGCCCGGACATGCACCCACCGTCGTGCCCGCTGCCGTGGGACCCCGAGTGCAGGAGATGCGGAACCATGCAGCAACTCGTCGACGTTATCCCGAGGACGAGCAAGCAAACCATCAGCTTCGAATGCATGAGAGATCTCCGCAGAACCAACCCCTGTGTGCATGGCGTCTCGCCGATGGCGAAAGATGCCCCCAAAGTCGCAATTCGACGGTGCGCGTCCCCGCAAACGCCGGACCGGCTCGCTCAACGGCCTGCACGCGCAAACGGCGCGTCGAGATCGAGCGGTTCCTCACCGATCCGAGATCGCCTCCTTAAGTGTCCGCGGACGATTCCCCACGCGACGTACGCAGACCGGGTGTCGTTTCCCGAACCGTAGATCGCGCGGTTGAGTCGGCGTCCTCTGCGTGATGCTTGTTGACGTCGTTCCAGGCGTTCGTCTGGAGGCATGCGATGCACTGCGACACGTCCGCGTACTCGATGCGTGCGGTCCTCATGCGCGACGAAACGAAGCTCGACGATCCGCAGGTCGTGAAACCGTGCCGCGCGATCTGGGCGAGCCGACAGTTCGAGATCGCCTGAAGCGATCGCACAAACTCGACGAAATCAATCGATGATGGAATCGAAAACGGACATTACGGCGTCATCAGAACGGTGACCAAGTTGGTCAGTTGCGGGGCGCCATTCGCAGCGTCGAAAGATGGGCTTGGATGCGACTCGGAGCCCGACGACCGACGCCGGAACGAACGCGGCTGCTGAAGCCGGTTTCGATGCGAGCTGAATCGAACCCAGGCCCGCTGCACCGGCGAAGACGAGGGATCCAAGAACCAGAATTGACGGGTTGCACACCATGGGTTGGGCTAAAAAAAAATCGCCCCGGACCGCTTACGCGTATTTCGCGTACCTTCGGGTTGCGCGTACCTTCGGGTTGCTGGAGAAGTGGCGCGGTCGTGCGAAAGCGCCTGTTTTCCTGTCGGGGTTTGGTGCCTTGGACGTACAAACCAGCATGCGAGGCTTGCGAAGACTTCTTTTCGGCTCTCTGTTTCTGGGGCTCCTCGCGCCTCCAGGGCTGTCGTCCGCTGGCTGCCATTGTGGAACCGGGACGAAGTGCGAGTCGCGATGCAGCTGCGACTTGAGCGAGCGAAAACACCAGCACCAGGAGTGCGGCGCGCCGCGTACGACATCTGAACCGACACCAGTCGAGCCTTCGCGAAACGCAGGCGGACCTGTCGCAGAGGAATGCGCTCCGCACTGCAAATGTCAGGTGTCCTCGGTGCCGTCCTCGTCAACCACCCCCAAGATGGATGCGGCCTTCCGGATCCAGCGACCGCTGCCCGCAATTCTGCCTCCGCACGATTATGCTTCCGCGCGCTCTGCTGGCGACCTTCGCGGCACAGTGGAACATCCCCCATCACGCGCCTCCCCTCTCCGACCCGCGCGCAACCAGCCGCTCCTGTGTTGAGAGTCGTCCACGGCCATCGCGTTCGCGCGTTGGGCGTCTGACGCACTCTGCATCCCCCATCTGATTCGCGTCACGTGCGGACCGCGCAGTTGCGGCTCGGCGCGGCGCTTGGGGGAACCTCCCATCCTCAACACATGGAGACGATCGATGTTCTTTGCACAGTCTGCACTCATCCTGACGACGCTCGCGCTCGGCGCGGCTCAAGACTCGAACCCGAAGCCGACACCCGAAGCGCCGACGACTCCGGCGCCGGAGAAATCCAAGCCGAGCCCGCGCGACCCGCTCGAAGTCGCGGTTCCCACGTTCCCGAACTCGAGCTGCCCGATCATGGGCAAGCCCAGCTCGATGAAGCTCTACGCGGACACGGAATTCGGCCGCATCTACATCTGCTGCAAGGCGTGCATCAAGAAGATCGCGCGCGATCCGAAGACCGCGTACCAGGCTGCATATCCGACGACGAAGAAGGCTAACAACGCCACCTGCCCCATCATGGGAGACAAGAACGAGGACGCCAAACACACGATCGTCCTGCAGGGGTACGAAGTCGCACTCTGCTGCGAAGACTGCATTGCCGAGGCGCGCGCAAATCCTCAGGTGACCTTGGTGAAGGCGCTCGATCCCAAAGTGAAGGATCTCGAGAACTCGATCTGTCCGATCACCGGCGAGGAAGTCGCCGCGAATGCGTTCTGCCTGATCGGTGACACGCTCGTCCGCTTGTCGTCTCCCGGCTGCGCGGAGTCCGTGAAGGAGGATCCCGAGGGGACGCTGGAAAAGGCGACGAAGGCCGCAGCGAAGAAGGCGACGGAACCCGGCGATTCGAAGGGAAACGGCCCCGCGAAGACCGGCGAACACGACGCGGATCACGGCGGCCACGAAGGCCACGAAGCGCACGGCGGCCGGTCGCACGACGGCTGATCGGGTCCACACGCTCCCGGCCGTGCGCGACGCGTTGCACGCGTCGCGCCGGGTGATCGCGTCGACATCAAGCCAACGGAAGGAGACCCTCCATGGTCCCGCGCCTGATCGGTTTCGTCTTGTCTGCGCTTGCGACTGGGTGCACTCCGGTGCCATCGCTCCCTGCGCCACCTTCGACTCATCCCGCATCGCCGGAGGCCGTCGAGGCACCCGAAGCCCCGAGAAGCGGCATCCTCGCAAGCGGCGACGCTGCGGAACGCCAAAGCGAACGTGCCGCAGAATCAACTTCGAGTGAACCGACCGTCACCCCGGCAGAGCCCGCCGGTCATGAAGGTCACGAGGGACAGCAGAGCAGTTTCGGCCACGACAGACACGATGAGCACGAAGGTCACCGGTGATGACCTCCCGCATCGCTGTCTTCTTAAGTATTGCGCTCGCTTCGCCCGGACCTGGCTGCGCTTCGAGCGATCACGAGCCTCATCACGCGACATCGAGGGTTGAAGCCGAGATCGGCAATCGGCTCGCCGCCTCGGGGCTGGAATCGCCGCTCGACTCATCGGAGGGCGCGGTCACGGCTGAGGCGCTAGCGCTCATCGCTGACGGATTGACTGAAGCGGACGCTGTGAAGGTCGCACTGCTGAACAATCACGCGATCCGCGCTCAACTTCAGCGGCTCGGAGTCGCGCGTGCGGACCTCGTCCAAGCTGGACTGCTCGCGAATCCGGTCTTCAGCGCCAACGCGAAGTTCTTCGACGACGCTCGCGAGATCGAGCTCGACCTCACTCAATCGTTCGTGGATCTGTTCTTTCGCCCTTTGCGCCGAAGCGTTGCAGCCGCGCTGCTTCAGGAGCGCGAAGCCGAGGTCAAAGGCGCGGTCTTACGAATCGTCTTCGACGTCAAGCGGGCGTTCGTTCGGGTTCGCGCATCGCAAGACGTGCAGGAATTGACGGCGCATGTGCTGAAAGCCGCTGACGGCTCGTTCCAATTGATGCAGGCCCTTCACGTGGCCGGCAACGTCACCGACGCTCAGTTCACAACGGAAGAGGCGGCACTCGGACAGGCGAAGCTCGAACACGCGAAGGCGGTGAGCGAAGCAATCGAGGCGCGCGAGCCGCTGAACGTACTGCTCGGACTCTGGGGCGACGCGACCGCATGGCGAATCGAGGGGCGCCTCGCGGCCTTCGAAACTGCGGACGCGCCCGAGCACCTCGAGCGCCGAGCGATCGAGGAGAGCCTTGCACTCGCAGCCACGAAGTCGCGCGCGCAGGCGGCGGCGCAGCGCGCGGGACTAGCAATTTGGCAAGGCATCTTTGGAAGCGGCGAGGTCGGCGTCTTTGCGAAGAACGAGTCGGAGGCGGGCTGGGGCTTCGGACCGGGCTTCAGTCTTCCGATTCCGCTGTTCAATCGCGGTCAAGCGCAGCGCGCTGCAGCAGAGGCAGAACTCGATCAAGCGCTCCACGACTACACGTCGGAAGCCGTGGAGATTCGCTCCGCTGCCCGCGTGTTTCGCGAACGGTTGCTCGCGCGAAGCGAACGCGCGATGTACCTGCGCCAGATTCACCTTCCCGTGCGCGCACGCCTCGTGCAGGAGACGCTGCAGAACTACAACGCGATGCAGATTGGCGCGTTCGAAGTCCTGCTCGCGAAGCAGCAAGAAATCCAGGCAGGACGCGAATACGTCGAGACGTTGCGAGACGCCCACCTCGCGCGACTCGACATCGAAGAACTCATTGCGGGCAACCTGAATCCTGAGCGACTGGCATCGGAGGACTCCCGCGAGTCGCACACCATGCGGAATTCCAAGAACGGAGATCACCCGTGAGTCAGAACCGAAGAGGATTCCTGCTGTCCGCTTCTGCCGCGAGCATGGGGGCCGTCGCACTCACCCGTGCAGCCACAGCGGGCTCGACGTTCGAAGCAAGCGTTCTGGATCCGGCTGCACGCGCACCCGGTCAGCCCGGTATCGACTATCGACCGGTCATCACTCCGAACGGTGCGACGTTGCCGTTCAAGATCGTCGACGGCGTGAAGGTCTTTCATCTGATCGCCGAGGAAGTCGAGCACGAGTTCGCTGAAGGACTGAGAGCGCACTGCTGGGGCTACAACGGCCGGGTGCACGGACCGACGATCGAAGCGGTCGAAGGCGACCGCGTGCGAATCTACGTATCCAATCGCCTGCCGGCGCCCACGACCGTTCACTGGCACGGGGTCTTGTTGCCCAGCGGAATGGATGGCGTCGGCGGCTTGTCGCAGCGCTCGATCCAACAGGGTGAGACGTTCAAGTACGAGTTCACGCTCCGTCAGCACGGAACGTTGATGTACCACTCGCATCACGACGAGATGACGCAGATGGCGATGGGCATGATGGGAATGTTCGTCGTCCATCCGCGCGAGCGGCAAGATCCCGCGCCCGATCGCGAGTTTGTCTACATGCTAAGCGAGTGGAAGATCACTCCCGGCACGCTGCGTCCCGATCCCAACGAGATGACGGACTTCAACGTGGTCACGCTCAACGGGAAGGTGTTTCCATCGACGACGCCGCTTGTTGCGAAGACCGGAGAACGCATTCGGATTCGCTTCGGAAACCTCAGCGCGATGGATCACCACCCGATGCACTTGCACCGGGCACCACTTTCGCATCGTTGAGACAGATGGAGGCGTCATTCCCGAAGCCGGTCGTTGGCCCGAGACCACAGTTCTCGTCCCGGTCGGAAGCACGCGCACCATCGAGTTCATCGCGAACGCCGGCGACTGGGCGATGCACTGCCACATGACGCACCACCTGATGAACCAGATGGGCCATGGCATCCCGAACTTGATCGGCGCGGATCCGAGCCTGTTCGACGAGAAGATCGGCGAGTCGCTCCCTGACTACATGACGATGGGCACGACCGGCATGACCGAGGGGCAAGATGACGTAATGCCGATTGATGAGCCGAAGAACAGCATCGCGATGCTCGGCGGTACGGGACCATTCGAATACATCACGATGGGCGGCATGTTCGCGATCCTCAAGGTCAGGGACGAGATCACGAGTGATGCAGATCCGGGTTGGTACTCGAATCCGCCCGGGACGGTCGCCGAAGTGGCGTCCAATGATGACTTTGGTCGTGACGGGCTCGAGGTCCCGGATGCACCTGCCCACGACAGATCCCACGGTGGCATGAAAGGAGTCGGCTCATGAAAGCGAAAGTGTTCATAGCAGGAATGGGGACTTCGCTTTTCCTCGCTGGCCTTGCCGGCCTTGTCGTGGCGTGGAGCGGTATCGTGAGCGTTTCCGCGATCGGTGAAAGCGGGACTCTCGATCGATTGCTTGGCTATGCGTCATCTCAGTCGATTCATCGGCACGCCGGCACGCAGACAAACCCGTTCGCAACCGATCCGGAGGCAGTGCGTACGGGTCTTCACCACTACAAGGAGAACTGCATTGCTTGCCACGCGGCATCCGGCATCGACAAAGCCGAGTTTGCTCAGGGGCTGAATCCGCCACCGCCGAAGCTCACGGCGCCATCGATCAGGGATGCCACGGATGGCGAACTGTTCTGGGTCATCGCGAACGGTATCCGAAGTACCGGGATGCCCGCATTCGCTCCCACTCACAGCGAAGAGGAGATTTGGAAAATCGTGACGTTCGTGAGGCATCTCCGGGAACTCTCCGCGGACGAAATCGAGCAGCTGAAGCCTGCGAACGAAGGAGACGAATCCCATCACCATGATCAGTCGGGGCACTGATGTCTCCGACCAACGGAATTCCATTTCCATTGGAAACCAAAGGAGTCAGGACCATGAGAATCATGCTGTCTATCGTAACAACCGCTATCTTGGCCGTGTTGACCAGCAGCGCATTTGCTCGCCAAGACCAGAAGCCACAGCACCCCGAACACAAGGAGTCAGGTCATACGGAGAAACACGCGCCGCCTGCACCCGGAAGCGATGCCGAGGTCATTCGGGATCAGGGTCCGTCCTACCCGCTCACCAAATGTGTGGTCAGCGGCGACGAATTCGGAAAGAGCGAAAAGCCGATCGACTACGTCGTGAAGGGTCGGCTCATGCGGCTTTGCTGCGAGGACTGCAAGAGCGACGTGGACAAGGACCCCGCGGCTGCCATCAAGAAGATCGACGAAGCGGTCGTCTCGACTCAGAAGCCAAGCTATCCGCTCACGACGGATCCTGTCACCGGCACCGCGCTCGGAAAAGACGCCATTGACTATGTGTACGGCACGCGTCTGGTTCGGCTCGCGTCGAAGGAGTCGATTGCCGATTTCGAGAAAGATCCGAAGGCAGCCCTTGGCAAGGTCGACCAGGCGTTGATCGACGCGCAGCGCAAGACCTATCCGCTCAAGACTTGTCTCGTCAGCGGTGAAGAACTGAGTGGCGAGATGGGAGAGTCCATCGATCGCCTTTATGGAACGCGGCTCGTGCGCTTCGGCTGCGATAGCTGCGTGGAAAAGTTCGAGGCTGACCCCGCGAAGTACCTCGGGGTTCTAGACGCTGCCACGAAAGAGGAATCGAAGTCCGACCACTGAACCAGTCCAGCTCCAAGTCACCCCGGGGACAACCAAGGGAGATTCGTCATGTTGAAACGGCAGCTCACTCGCGCGTACGCCGTCGCAGCGGAATGGACGTGGATCCGTGTTGCGGCCGGGCTTGCGCGTTGCGCCGTCCACATCGTCGTAACCGGGTGCAAGCACCGCATTGACGCGATCTAGAAAAGGGTCCCCAGGGCGTCCGGTGTGAGTCAGCTCAAGCGGTCACAACGTCCTGGGGACCGCGCCGGAGGTCTTGGAGCATGAACTCACGAAGTGCCGGCGCCACGTCAACGAGTGGCGACCTCTCTCACGACCCAGTTTGTGGCATGAGCGTGAATCCGAATGGGCCACATGAGATCTCGCACCAAGGCCGCAGGCCGCGGAAGTCCGCGGAGAGCCGAGTACGCCGATGTGGGAGAACGTCATGAGTTCTAGGCAGGGTCATCGAGAGGCACACGCTGAAGAGTCCCACCAGACGTTGCACGAGTCCTTTCGCGATTCCGTCTGCGGAATGACCGTGAAATCTGCGGGGCCGCACGAGGTCGGCCGTGAAGGCATCCGGATCGTGTCTTGCAATGCCCCATGCGTCGCGAGATTCCGCACCAACCCGGAGGGGTATCAAGCGCCCGATGCGCCAGTGGCAGTTGCCCCCGCGAACGCTGAGTGGGTATGCCCGATGCACCCCGAGATCGTTCGAGGTGATCCCGGCGCGTGCCCGATCCGCGGCATGGCTCTCGAGCCGCGCATGAGCACGCTCAAAGTCGAGGCAAACCCCGAACTCACAACCATGACACTCCGCCTGTATTGGGCGGCGCTCCTATCGACGCCCCTCGTCCTGCTCGCCATGCGCCACATGATTCCCGGCGGCCACTTGATCGAAGCTGTCGCGCCCGCGCGTGTGCTCAGTTTCGCTGAACTCATTCTTGCCACGCCTGTCGTGCTGTGGGCGGGGTGGACATTCTTCGTTCGTGCCTGGCAGTCGGTGCTGATTCGCAACCCGAACATGTTCACGCTCATCGGGCTTGGAACCGGCGCTGCATATGCATTCAGCGTCGTCGCAACCTTGTCTCCAAACCTGTTCCCCGCGTCTTTCCATCGTGAAGACGGCGAGGTGGGTTTGTATTTCGAAGCGGCGGCGGTCATCGTCACTCTCGTCCTGCTTGGCCAGGTGCAAGAACTCCGGGCGCGTAGCCGAACCGGCGAAGCGATCCGCGCTCTCTTGGGACTCGCGCCCAAGACCGCGCGCAGAATCCGCGACGACGGGTCGGAAGAAGACGTGCCGCTTCAAGTAGTGGCCGTCGGCGATCACTTGCGCGTGCAACCTGGGGAGATGATCCCGGTCGATGGCTTGGTCATCGAAGGCAAGAGCACGGTCGACGAATCTATGGTGAGCGGCGAGTCTATTCCCGTCGAAATGGACTCCGGCGCACGCGTCGTCGGAGCCACCGTCAACGGCACCGGCACGTTAGTGATTCGTGCGGAGCGCGTGGGCGCCGAGACCCTGTTGTCACGGATCGTGCAAATGGTCTCCGAGGCGCAGCGCAGCCGGGCACCCATCCAACGGCTCGTCGACAAGGTCGCCACTTGGTTCGTTCCGATCGTCATCGGTCTTGCCGTCGTCACGTTTCTCGCGTGGGCGTTCGTCGGACCTGAGCCGTGGATCGCGCACGCGTTCGTGAACGCAGTGGCGGTGCTCGTCACTGCTTGCCCCTGTGCATTGGGACTCGCCACGCCGATGTCCATGGTCGCGACAGGCAAGGGCGCGCAACTTGGCGTGCTGTTTCGAAGCGCCGAGGCCATCGAGAAACTGCGTGATGTCGAAACGCTCGTCCTCGACAAGACCGGCACACTGACCGCCGGCAAACCGAAGCTCGTGTCCGTAATTGCGCGCGACGGCTTCGACGAAGCCACCGTCCTTCGGCTCGCGGCGAGTCTCCAACAAGGCAGTGAACATCCGCTCGCCGCGTCGATCGTTCTGGGAGCGACTGAACGCGGATTGACGCTCATGCGTGTCGCGCAGTTCCGATCGATGACCGACAAGGGGGTCACTGGCCGCGTCGACGATCACGACGTCGCCCTGGGAAACCGCAGCCTACTCACTGACCTTGGCGTCCAGGGGGACGACGCAGAGGCACGCGCAGAAGCGCCTCGAGTGGACGGCAACACGGTGATGTTCGTGGTAATCGACCGAGTCGTGGCCGGCTTGCTCGCCGTCGCTGATCCGATTCGGGACACGGCGCCCGAAGCGCTTCATGCTCTGCGGGGTACTGGCCTGCGCATCATGATGCTGACAGACGACAACAGGAGGACCGCCGATGCCGTGGCCCGAAAGCTCAGCATCGATGACGTCATCGCGGATGTTCTTCCCGAAAGAAAGGTCGAGGTCGTGATGCGGCTTGAGAGCGAAGGCCGGCTTGTCGCGATGGCAGGGGACGGTATTAACGACGCGCCCGCGTTGGCGGAAGCGGCCGTCGGCATCGCGATGGGCACAGGGACCGATGTCGCGATGGGAAGCGCGGGCGTGACGTTGCTGAGGGGTGATCTTCACGGCATCTTGCGTGCGCGCCGCTTGAGCGAAGCGACGGTCCGCAACATCCGCCAGGATCTCTTCTTCGCGTTCATCTACAACGCTCGGCGTCCCCGTCGCCGCTGGCGTGCTGTATCCAATCTTCGGCATCCTGCTGTCGCCGATGGTCGCCGCGGCAGCGATGAGCCTGAGTTCCATGTTGGTCATCGGCAACGCGTTGCGGCTACGGGCAGCGCAGTCGTGATTGTCGACCCAGTCGCGATAGCCGGCTCCTGTCGAAGCGCTGCGGATCCGTTTCCACCGTTCTGCGCGTTCTTCCCCGCGGTTCGGCCCAGATGTGGCGAGGATCCCGCGCATCAATCTGGCGAGCGCGGAGCGTTGGCGCGCCGTCCGACTCGCATTTCCTGGGGGACCACCATGGAGCGGCTATTCGCTCTCACGACCCTTTCGCTTGCCCTCGTCGCGACCGGCTGCCGTGGCACCCCGACGCCGAGCGAGGCCGCCGCGCGGGATGATCTCGAACGTGCCGGCGCGGCGCGGGCCGCCGCACTTGCCGTCGACCTTCCCCCGCTCGAGGCTCGCGCAAGCTTCGAGGACTTTGCGCGCCACGCGGTGTTGCAGAGCCCGGCGGTAGCCGAGCGGTTTGCGCTGTGGTCGGCCGAAGTCGAGCGGATCACGATCGACCGTTCGCTTGAAGACCCGACGCTCACGTTCGAAGGCGAGATTGACCGCGTGCTCGAAGGTCTCGCCGTTGGAATCGCTGGCGCGATTCCGTGGCCCGGCAAGCTCGCACTCGCCGCCGAAGCGCGCTCCGCGCTGGCCGACGCCCGTCGCTTCGAGTTCGAGGCCGAAGTCGCGGCGACGATCGCGAACGTGCGCGCAGCGTACGTCGAAGCTGCGTTCAACGAGGTGTCGATCTCGATCGCCCGCGAAGTCCTCGGTCTCGTCGACGAATTGGTCGAGCTCACGAAGACCAGGCTTCGAGTCGCGCAGATCACGCAACTCGACCTGCTGCGCATCGAGATCGAACGTGACCAACTCGCGAACGAGATTGCCTCGCTCGAAGATGGCCGCACCGTCCTGGCGGCGCGACTGAAGAATGCGCTCGGCCTCGATCCGACGCGCGAGGATCCTCCGCTGCCGACCGCTCTTCCCGAACGCGGCACGGAGCTCCCTCCAGGCGATCTGCTCGCCGAGCTGCTCGTGCGCAATCCGAGACTCTCTGCGCTGGCGGCCGAAATCCGAACGGCGGAGAGCCTCGTGGCGCTGGCGCGCAAGTCGGCATACCCCGACTTCATGCTTGGTCTCACCGGACGGCTCACCGATCCGATGGGTGTCTCGCTGTCGAGTCCGTTTTCGGTGAGCCCGGAAGTCGGCATCACGCTTCCGATCTTCCGCGACAAGATCGATGCCACGATCGCGGTGGCTCTCGCCGAACAGCGGGCGGCGGAAGCACGGCTCGAGGGTGAGCGCCTTCGCTTCGTCGTCGATCTCGCGAACGGATTGTTCCTGTACCGCGATTCGAACCGACGCATCGCGTTGTTCGCCGATCGGTTGGTACCGAAGGCGAACGACGCCATGGGCGTCGCTCGCACTGGTTATGGCAGCGGCGCGATCGACCTCACAGCGTTGCTCGATGCCGAACGCAGCCTGCGCGCTTTCCAGCTCGGGCTCGCCCGCGCGCGGCTCGATCGCGAGGTCGCCTGTGCGCAAGTCGAGTTCGAAATGCTGGCCCGAGTTCCGCCGGACCTTCGATTCACCGAAGCGGGATGGAGTGAACCATGACAATCTCGCGATTCGCGATTCCTGCCGTTCTCGCCGTCCTATGCAGCGCCGGATGCGGACCGAAGCAGGATCATTCGGAGCACGCGGGTGCGGACGCGCCCGCTGCGAGCGGCGCTGAACAGCAGGAATGGACCTGCTCCATGCACCCGCAGATTCGACTCCCCGCACCCGGAGAGTGCCCGATCTGCGGGATGGACCTCGTACAGGTCGAAGATACGGCAACCGGCGATGACTCGGTTTCGCTTTCGAGCGGAGCCCAGCGGATCGCATCGATCGAGGTCACGAGCATCGACAAGCGTGTCCTCGATCACGTCGTGCGCACCGTCGGGCGCATCGAGTTCAACGAACGCCTGGTTGCATACCTCACCGCGCGCGTCGCGGGACGCGTCGAGCGCGTCTACGCCGACTTCACCGGCATGCGAGTGAAGCAGGGCGATCACCTCGTCGACCTCTATTCGCCGGACCTCACGGTGGCCCAGCAGGAATACCTGCTCGTGTCGCGACGCCGCGACGCGGAGCCGGCGGATCTCGATCTCGCGCGCCAGAAACTCGAACTGCTCGGGCTGACCGCCGCCCAGATCGACGATCTGACGACGAACGGCAAGCCAAGCGTCGTACTCACGGTGTTCGCGCCGATTGGCGGCACCGTGATCCAGAAGAACGTTCGCGAGCAAAGCTACGTCGCCGCGGGCGATCCGCTGTACACGATCGCGAACCTCGCGACCGTGTGGCTGCAGGCCGACGTGTACGAATACGAGCTACCGTGGGTGGCGTTCGGGCAGACCGTCGACGTCGACGTCGAAGCCGTTCCCGGTGAGACTCTGAAAGGAAGGGTCGCGTTCGTCGACCCGATGGTGAACGAGGCGACGCGCACGGTACGCGTGCGCATCGACCTCGACAATCCGGGCGAACGGCTGAAACCCGGCATGTTCGCGTCTGCGCGCATCCACGCGCGGCTTGGCGAGGGTGGAGTGCGCGCCGTCACCGATTTGATCGGAGACTATGCCTGTCCGATGCACCCCGAGATTCGCGCGACTGAGTCAGGCCCGTGCCCGATCTGTGGCATGGCGCTCGAAAAGGACGTGCCGTCGGGGCCGGTCGCGGCGCCGCTGGTCGCGGTGCCGGCAACGGCCGTGCTCGACTCGGGGCTGCGACGCATCGTGTGGGTGGAGGAGCAACCGGGGCGATACATCGCACGCGAAGTGAAGCTCGGCCCGCGCGCCGGCGATTTCTATCCGGTGCTGTCCGGCGTCGACGAGGGCGAGAGCGTCGTCGTTCAAGGCAGCTTCCTGCTCGATTCACAGGCGCAGATCACAGGCAAACCATGCCTGCTGTTCCCCAAGGGACTCCGCGCCAAAGTGGGTCATGCCGGCCACGAGGACCACTGAGATGTTTATTCGCGCGCTCATCTCATGGTGTCTGAGGAATCCGTTACTCGTCACGTTGTTCTCGGTCGTGGCGATCGGGCTCGGCGTGTATGCGATCCGCAACACGCCGGTCGACGCGATTCCCGACATCGGCGAGAAGCAAGTCATCGTGTTCGCCGATTGGCCGGGGCGATCGCCGCAGGACGTCGACCAGCAGATCACGTATCCGCTGACAGCGGCGCTCGAGGGCACACCGCACGTGAAGACGATTCGCTCGATGTCGGGCTTCGGCTTCGCGATGGTGTTCGTGATCTTCGATGACGCCGCGGACTACTACGAATCGCGCACGCGCGTGCTGGAGCGGCTCGCGACCGCGCAAAGCCGGATGCCGGAAGGCGTGGCGCCGGTGCTCGGCCCCGATTCGACCGCGCTCGGCCAGGTGTACTGGTACACGGTCGAGGGCGAGGGCTTCTCTCTCGACGAGCTGCGCAGCATCCAGGACTGGTTCGTGCGCTGGCAGTTGAACGCGGTCGCGGGCGTCTCCGAGGTCGCGTCGATCGGCGGACACGTCCGCGAGTATCAGATCGACGTCGATCCCGACCGCATGCGCGCGCACCGCGTGACGTTGCCAGAAGTGTTCGACGCGATCCGCCGCTCGAACCTTGATGTCGGCGCGAAGGTGATCGAGCAGGGCGGGGCCGAATTCTTCATCCGCGGCGTGGGCTTCGTGAAGAGCGTGGAGGACCTCGAAAACGTCGTCGTGCGGCAGGAAGCCGGCACGCCGCTGTTCGTGAAGAATGTGGCGCACGTGGCGCTCGGCCCCGAGTTCCGGCGCGGCGCGCTGAACAAGGACGGCGTCGAGGCGGTCGGCGGCATCGTCCTCGCGCGCGTCGGCGCGAACCCACGCGACGTCATTGATGGCATCAAGAAGAAGATCACGGAGATCGAGCCGGGCCTGCCGTCGAAGACGCTGGCCGACGGCACGACGAGTCGCGTCAGGCTCGTGCCCTACTACGACCGCACGACGATCATCGAGGAAGTTCTCGTCACGCTGAAGAAGGCGTTGTCCGAAGAATTACTCGTCGCCGGCGCGGTCGTCGTGATCTTCCTCTTGCATCTGCGCGCGTCGCTGTCGATTCTCGCGACCCTCCCACTGTCGCTGGCGCTTGCTTACGTCGGGATGTACTACCTCGGCGTCGACGCAAACATCATGTCCGCTGCGGGTCTCGCGATCGCGATCGGGGACGTCGCGGACATGGGCATCATCATGACGGAAAACATCTACCGCCGGCTCGCCGAGCATCCTGAGCGCCGGCGCGATCGCGCTGGGTTCGTGAAGCTCGTGGAAGAAGGCGCGCACCAAGTCGGTCCCGCGATCGTGACCGCCGTGCTGAACACGATCCTGTCGTTCGTGCCGGTGTTCTTCCTCGAAGGGCAGGAAGGGAAACTATTCAAACCACTGGCATACACCAAGACGTTCGCGATTGCGGCGTCGGTGCTGCTCGCGCTGACCGTGGTGCCGGCGCTCGCATTGCTGACGTTGCAGGAACTCCGTTGGTCGAAAGTACGACGCGTCGTCGTTGCCGCGGTCGTCGCGCTCATCGCCGGCGTCGCCGCGCGGCTCGCGCTGCCGTATGCATCGGACGCATCGGGTTGGCCGACGACGCTCGCGATCGCCGTGATCGCCGCGCTCGCGTGCTGGCGCATCACCGGCGAGACCTTGAAGCCGCTCGATGAGAATCCCGTTTCGCGCGGGATCGCGCGCGTCTACACCCCGTCGCTGCGCTTCGTGCTGGGGCACAAGAAGTCGTTCCTGGTGGTTCCGGCCGCCTTGTTGACGTTCGGCATCGTCATCTGGCTCGGCTTCGCGACCGTCTTCGCACCGGTGCGCGTCGTGCTCGCGAAGGTCGGCGCGGATCCCGTCTCGACACGCCCCTGGAGCGCGCTCGTCCATGCATTCCCGGGCCTCGGTCGCGAGTTCATGCCGCCGCTTGACGAAGGCTCGTTCCTGTACATGCCGTCGCTGCTGCCCGCGGCTTCGCTCTCGCAGGCGCTCGACGTGATCGGCAAGCAGAACGCGCGCATTCGCGAGGTGCCCGAGGTCAAGGACGTCGTCGGCAAGATCGGGCGCGCGGAGTCCGCGCTCGACCCGGCGCCGGTCGTGATGATCGAGACGATCGTCACGCTGAAGCCGGAGCACGAGTGGCGGAGGGTGCCGCTGGAACGCTTCTTCTCCGGCTGGCCCGAACCGTTGCGCCGACAGCTCGCGCGTGCGTTGCCCGAAGAACGTACGGTGACGAAGCAGGAAATCCTGCTCGAGCTCCAAGGGAAGACCTCGATCCCGGGCGTGCTGCCGACGTGGCTGCAGCCGATCCAGACACGCCTCGTGATGCTGTCGTCGGGCTTCCGCGCGATGATGGGCGTGAAGATCTTCGGACCCGATCTGAAGGAGATCGAACGCATCGGACTAGAGTTCGAACGGGTTCTGCGCACCGTGCCGGGCGCGGTGGACGTCGTCGCCGATCGCATCATCGGCAAACCATACCTCGAGTGCGTGATCGACCGCGAAGCCGCGGCGCGCTTCGGCGTCACGGTCGGAGACGTCGACGACGTGATCGAGATGGCGATCGGCGGCGTGCGCACGACGACGACGGTCGAGGGTCCGGCGCGTTACCCGGTACGCGTACGGTACCCACGCGAGCTGCGTGACTCCGTCGAGGCGCTCGAGAAGATCCTCGTCCCGGGAGCGTCCGGCGCGCAGATCCCGATCACCAAGGTCGCGAAGTTTCGCTTCGAGTACGGCCCGTCCGAGATCAAGAGCGAGAACACGCTGAAGGTCGGCTACGTCACCTTGAACACGCGCGACCGCGACGAAGTCTCGGTCGTCGAGGACGCGGACCGACAGATCAAGCAGAAGATCGCCGCGGGAGAGATTCGCATCCCGGCCGGGTACTACTACCAATGGGGTGGACAGTTCGAGGCCCAGGTGCGCGCGACGCAACGGCTTTCGATCCTGGTGCCCGCGGTCCTCGCGACCATGGTGCTTCTGCTCTACCTCGGGTTTGGTCGAGTGTGGGTCGCCGGCATCGTCTTCCTCGGCATCGCGGTGTCGGTCTCCGGCGGGTTCCTGATGCTCTGGTGGATGGACGTCAACCTCAGCGTCGCGGTCTGGGTCGGCATCATCGCACTGCTCGGCGTCGCCGATGACGACGCGGTCGTGATGCTCACCTACCTCGAGCAACGCTTCGGCCCCGGCAATGAGCCGCCGCAGTCCGTCGCCGCGATTCGCGAACGCGTCGTCGAGTGCGGTTTGAAACGCATTCGCCCGTGTCTGATGACGACGGCCACGACGGTCATCGGGCTGATCCCCGTGTTCCTCGCGACCGGTCGCGGCGCGGACGTCATGCGGCCGATGGCGATCCCATCGATCGGCGGTATGGCCGTGCAGTTGATCACGGTCTTCGTCGCGCCGTGCCTCTACTGCGCGGTCATGGAGCGGCGGTTGCGGCGGTCGCTGGCCGCGGCTGCGACGCTGCCGACGCCATGAACACCGACGAACGAAAGCACGCGCCCTCGACACAACAGAGTCATGGCGCGGCGTCGCGCGCGTGGCATGCGTTGTCAGCCGACGAGACGCTCGCGGCGCTCGCGTCCAGTGCGGCTGGACTCGACGATGCGGAGGTCGCGCGGCGTATGGCGGTCGCCGGCCGCAACGAGATCGCCGACGCCAAGCCGATTCGTCCACTCGCGCTTCTCGCGGCGCAATTCAAGAGCGTGTTGATCGCGATCCTGCTCGCGGCGGCGGTGGTCTCCGGCGTGTCAGGCGAGTGGACCGACTGTTTCGCGATCGGTGCGATCCTCGTGATCAACGCCGGCATCGGCTTCGTTCAGGAATACGGAGCAGAGAAAGCGCTCGCGGCGCTGCGCAAGCTCACGGGCCGCACGGCTCGCGTGCGTCGCGCGGGCGCCGCGCGGGTCGTGAAGGCGACGGAGCTTGTGGCCGGAGACGTGATCCTGCTCGAGAGCGGCGACGTCGTTCCGGCCGACGCTCGGCTCCTCGAAGCCGCTGTTTTGAGGACGAACGAAGCACCGCTGACGGGAGAGTCGTTGCCCGTCGCGAAGGACGCACGCACACTGGACCGCGCGGACGCGCCGCTCGCCGATCGCTCGAACATGGTCCATCTCGGAACGAGCGTGGCGACGGGCTGCGCGGTTGCCGTCGTGACTGCAATCGGGATGGCGACCGAAGTCGGCAGGATCGCAAGACTCGTCGCACACGCCGGCGATGACGAGGTCACGCCGCTGCAGCGTCGCCTCGCGGCGCTCGGACGCATGCTGGCGTGGTGCGCCCTCACCACGGTCGGCCTCGTGTTCGCCACCGGCCTCGCGCGCGGACTGCCCCTGCTCGAAGTTTTGCTTACGTCGGTGTCACTCGCTGTTGCCGCGGTTCCCGAGGGGTTGCCGGCGGTCGTCACGATTGCCCTCGCAGTTGGAGTGCAGCGCATGGCTCGGCGCCGCGCACTCGTGAGGAAACTGCAGGCCGTCGAAACGCTGGGCGCCGCGACGGTCGTATGCACGGACAAGACCGGCACGCTCACCGTCGGTGAAATGACGGTACGTGCGCTCGCTGCGGCAGGCCGGCGCTACGTCGTGACGGGAGAGGGCTACGCACCCGAGGGCGATATCCGTCTCGACAACGGCAATCGGCCGGCGGATCCGCTCGGGCAAGTGCTTGCCGCATCCGAAGTGCCCATCATTCAGCCGCTGCTGGCGGCGTTCGCTGGGTGTGCGACAGCGAGCCTCGTCTTGCAGGACGGAGCCTGGATCGTCGTCGGGGATCCCACCGAAGGCGCGCTGCTCGCCGCAGCCGCGAAGGTCGCGATCGCTCCCGAAACGATTGAGCGCGACGCCCCCAAGTTGGCCGAGATCCCGTTCGACTCCGAGCGCAAGCGCATGAGCGTGCTGCGCCGGGGCAGCGGCGAGACGGTGCGACTCGTGGTGAAGGGCGCGCCGGACGTCGTGCTCGGGCGTTGCTCCTCCATCCGCGATAAAGACGGCGTGCGATCGCTCACCGCTGAAGACCGGGCTTGGATCCACGGCGAGCTCAGCGCGTTCGCGGATCGCGCCCTGCGCGTCCTTGCGGCCGCCGAGCGCGACATGGATCGGCCGCCGCCACGGCTCGATCCCGAGGTCGTCGAACGGGATCTCACCTGGCTCGGCATCGCCGGGATGGTCGATCCGCCGCGTCCCGAGGCGAAGGCCGCCGTGGCAAAGTGCAAGGAGGCCGGGATCCGCGTCGTCATGATCACCGGTGATCATCCGCGGACCGCGATCGCCGTCGCCCGTGAACTCGGGATCGCTGGTCCCGACGGCGGCCAGCAACTCGCTCTCTCCGGACCCGACGTCGACGCGATGGATGACGCCGCGTTCGCACGTGCGGCGCGGGACGCTGCGGTCTACGCCCGCGTCACCGCCGCGCACAAGCTGCGCATCGTGCGCGCACTGCAGGCCGCGGGCGAAGTCGTCGCGATGACCGGCGACGGAGTGAACGACGCGCCCGCGATTCGCGGCGCCGACGTCGGCATCGCGATGGGCAAGAGCGGTACGGAAGTCACGAAGGAAGCTTCGGACATCGTCATCACGGACGATCACTTCGCCACCATCGTCGAAGCGATCGAACAGGGGCGCGGTGTCGACCAGAACGTGCGGAAGACGCTGCTCTACTTGCTTGCAGGCAATCTCGGCGAGCTGATCTTCGTTGTCACGTGCGTCGCCTTCCTGCTGCCGCTTCCACTCGCGCCGATCCAATTGTTGTGGATCAACCTCATTACCGACGGCTTTCCGGCGCTGTGCCTTGCCGTCGATCCCATCGATGAAGGCGTCATGCGGCGCAAGCCGCGATCGCCGCGCGCGCCGATCATCGACCGCGATTTCGTCTTCTCGATCGCCGGTTCCGGATTCGTGACCGCGGCCGCTGCCCTCGGCGTGTATCTGTATGCGCTCCGCAGCGGCGACGTCGAGATGGCGCGCGCCCACGCGTTCACGACGCTCATCTACGTCGAACTGCTTCGATCGTTCTCGTTCCGCAGCGAGTCGCGGCCGCTGTGGACGATCTCCGTCGCTTCGAATCTGAAGTTGCTCGGCGTCGTCGTGCTCGGACTCGCTCTGCAGTTCGCGGTTCCGCATTTCCGGCCGCTCGGCGAGCTGCTGCGAGTGCCCGCAATGAGCATGAGTCATTGCCTTGCGCTGCTTGGCGTGGCCGTCGTGGCGACGCTGGCAATCGAGGGAATCAAGCTCGCGAGGAGGACGCGATGACCACTGCGACGCACCCTTCCACTCCGAGACTCACGTTCCACGGAGCGGCCGGGACAGTCACGGGCTCGAGGCACTTGCTCGATCTGGGTGACTCCAGGATTCTGCTCGATGCGGGCCTGTTCCAGGGTGGGCGCGAGCTTCGGGCCCGCAACTGGAATGCGCCAGCATTCGACATCGCAGGTCTCGACGCGATCGTCTTGAGCCATGCGCATCTCGATCATTCCGGTTACCTGCCAGTGCTCGCTCGCAATGGCCTGCGTGCGCCGATCCACTGCACCGCGGGCACGCGCGATGTTCTCGGAGTCCTGCTGGCTGACGCCGCTGGACTTCAGGAGGAGGAAGCACGCCACGCGAACCGCAAGGGCTGGTCGCGGCACAAGCCGGCGCTTCCGCTGTTCTGCTCGCGCGACGTCGATCGCGTCATGCAACTTGTGCGCGTCCATCGCTACGGCGATCCATTCGACGTGCGCGGCGCCCGCGTCGTTCTGCGACCCGCGGGGCACATCGTTGGATCCTCGACCGTGGACGTGAAGATCGAGTCGTCGGGTACGCGCGTCGTGTTCACGGGCGATCTCGGCCGCTACGACCAACCGATTCTCGTCGATCCAGAGCCCGTGGCGGACGCGGACGTCCTGCTCCTCGAATCGACGTACGGCGACCGCGAGCATGCGAAGGACTCGAAGGTCGAGCTCGCGCGCGTCGTCAGCGAGGCGCACGCGCGCGGCGGAGCGCTGTTGATTCCAGCGTTCGCTGTCGGCCGGGCGCAGGCACTGATCTGGATGCTGCGCGAGCTCGAACACGAGGGCCGCATCTCCCGGGTGCCCGTCTTCATCGACAGCCCGATGGCAAACCGGATCGCCGAGGTCACGTGTCGGCACACCGCGGATCTCGACGCCGACATGCTGAGGAAGATGGACGAACGTGAGTGCCCGCTTTGCTGCAAACGCTACGTGCTGTGCGAGACACCCGAACAGTCGAAAGCGATCAACCGAGCAGACGGCCCGATCATCGTGATCGCGGGAAGCGGCATGGCGGCAGGGGGCCGCATCCTGCATCACTTCCTGACTCGCCTTGGTGATTCGCGGACGACGGTCCTTCTTGCTGGATACCAGGCGGAAGGCACGCGAGGACGACTGCTGCGGGACGGGGCTACGGCGCTGCGGATCTTTGGACAGGACGTCGCCGTGCGGTCCAAGGTCGAGCAGATCGACGGCCTTTCCGCGCATGCGGACCGCACCGAGATCGTGTCCCGCTCAACGAAATGACTTCCGCTACGCCATGACGTAGCACGCCGCCTCCGTACCCCGGCCCTTGGCCGGGCAGGAGGCGGAGATGAGCAAGCAGGAAGGACGTGAGAGTTCGGACGGGCGTGGGGTGCCGGGCTTGCGCGGAGGCGGGGAGGGCCGAAGGCCCGACCCGCCGGAGCGCAAGCCCGGCAATTCGGGAACAGGTACTCGGCCGCGGGCAAGGCCGAGGCAGTGCGCGACTTCGAGACGAGCGGACTGGGCGTCGTCGCCTACTGCCGCGAGCACGGTTACAACACGAAGTCGTTCATCCGCTGGCGGCGCGAGTACGCAGAGTCCGGCGAAGCCGGGCTCGAAGCGAAGCCCAATCCGCGCAACACGGGCGGGCGCACCGGCCGCGTGGTGCCGGCCGACGAGCGCCGCGCGATCATCGAAGCGTTCCTGAAGCTGAAGCTGCCGCGCTCGGTGTTCGCCGCGCAGTACGGCATCTCGCCCGGCTCGATCGCCAACTGGCTGAAGGCCTACGAAGAGCACGGGCCGAAGGGGCTCGAGCCCAAGGCTCGCGGCCGCAAGCAGGGCTCGGGCGGCAAGCCGTTCCTGCCCGAAGCGGTGCGCGCGCAGGTGCTGGAAACCAAGCGCAGCTTTCCGCACTTCGGGATGCGCAAGGTGAAGGACTACATCAAGCGCTTCTTCGGCATGAAGGTCAGTCCCGGCGGCGTGCGCTCGACGCTGCTGCGCGAAGACATCCAACCGCTGAAAGTCACGAAGAAGCGTAAGCGCTCGAGCGATCGCATTCGGCGCTTCGAGCGCGCCAAGCCATCCGAGCTGTGGCAGACCGACATCACGAGCTTCGTGCTGACGCGCCACTCGACCAGGGTCTTCCTCGTGGTGTTTCTGGACGACTGCTCACGCTACGTCGTGGCGTGGGGATTGGCGACGCGACCTTCGGCGGCTTGGGTGTGCGAGGTCGTGATGGAGGGCGTGGCGCGCTTCGGCAAGCCGCAGGAGATCCTCTCGGATCGAGGGCCACAGTACTTCGCGTGGCGCGGCAAGAGCGCATTCCAGAAGCTGCTCGATCGCGAAGGCATTCGCCACGTGCTGGCGCGCGCACAGCACCCGCAGACGGTGGGCAAATGCGAGCGGCTGTGGGAGACGGTCGGCAAGGAATTCTGGGAGCGCGCAAAGCCGCAGGACCTGGTCGACGCGCGCGAGCGGCTCTCACACTACTTTGCGCACTACAACCACTTCCGGCCGCACCAGGGGCTCGATGGCGCGCTGCCGGCGGACCGCTTCTTCGGCGCTGAAGACGCACTGCGCGAGACGATCGAGCAAGCCTTCAACGACAACGAGCTCGATACCGCGCTGTCCGAAGCGCCGCGCAAGCGCGTGTACCTGATGGGCCAGATCGGGGATCGCAAAGTGTCTTTGCATGGCGAGCGCGGTCGCATCGAAGTGCACACCGAAGCGGGCTTGTTGGAGGGGATGAATCTCGAAGACGCCGGCGTGGATGTCCACGCGCGGCCCAGTGAACTTTCCACGACTCCGGAGAACGACGATGAAGCTGAGCGCGAAGCCGAGCGAAGCGAGCATGCAAGCGAGCACGAGCGAGGCGCAGCAGAGCCCGAGCACGACGATCGAGACCAAGGGCCGCCGGACGCGCAAGCGGCGCTTCAAGAACCTGCCGAGACCGGCGATCGCGGTGCGGGGCCTGCTGGAAGCGGCGAGCGAGCAGGAGCGCAAGAAGGCGCAGGAGACGTGTGCGCTGATCCTCGAGCTGTGGCTGGGCAAGACCAGCAAGGCGGAGATCTCGCGACGTCTTCAACTCCCGCCCTTGCGGGTGTGGCAGCTGAGCCAGCAAGCGCTGTCGGGGATGATCGCGGGCCTGCTCGTCCAACCACGGACGAGGCAACGCGTGATGCAGGGAGCGGGAGTCGCGAGCATCGTGAAGAAGGATCCGGCGACGGACACGACGCAGCTGCAGCGCGAGATCGTGCGCCTGAAGCAGGACCTGATGGCGAGCAGCCAAGTGAACGCGCTCTTGAAGCAGTTTCCGGCGCTGACGCAGCCGGCGAAGGAGCGCCGCGGGGAGCCGCATGCGACCAAGCACGATGCCAAAGCAGCGCGCAGCAGGGCGCCGTCGAACCAGCCGCGAGCAGCGCGAACGGACCGCAGCCCAACTGCGATCCGGAACGGTCCCACGGGGACAACGCGAGCTCCTCGCCCGGAACAACGGCGTGACGACGCGCACGCACCGAACGTGGCGCAGCCGCCCGCCGGGTGAAGAGCCGCCGCGCATCGGCCGGCCGCCGCACACGCAGCGCATGCTTCGCCATGCGCTGCGTGACGTGCGCCGGCAAATGAAGCGGCAAGGCAAGAGCGTGGGCGAAGGCGCGGTGCTGGCGGCGCTGAACGGCAAAGTGCCCACGCGCTTGGTACGCCAAGCACTGTCGAGGTGGAAGGCGCGTGATCGCCGGAGCGCTCGTGAGCGTGTCTACGCGCTGCGCGTGAGCATCGTGCCGGTCAGCCCGGGCGTGATGGCGTCGATGGACGTAGCGCAGCTCGGCCGGCTCTTTGACGCGCACGGCGTAGCGGTGAAGGTCGCGCAAGTCGTCGACGTCGACTCTGGCGTGACGTGCGCGGCGCACGTGGGCGTGCGTATGGGCGGCGCCGAGATCGTGGCGATGCTCGAGCGACTGTGTGTACTGAGGGGCGATGCGCCGCTCGTGCTCGCGCACGACGGCGGCAGCGAGAACGTCAACGCTGACGTCGCAGCGTGGGCGCAGAAGTGGCGCGTGATCCTGCTGCGAAGTGTGCCGCACACGCCGCAGCACAATCCGTGGGCCGAGAAGAAGCACGGCGACATGCGTGGCGTGTCGGACTTGCGCTCGGACACGGTGCTCTCGTCGATCGCCGAAGGAACGTCGCGCTTCGACACAGCCGTGCGCGTGCTCGACCATGGGCGCCTGCGGCGCAGGAATGGCTGGAGGACCGCCGCGGAACGTGACCGTGGCCGGCGCGTGCGCTACAGTCCCGAGCGTCGTGAAGCGCTGTGGAAGGCCGTGCGCGCCGCCGAGGAAGAAGCGATGAGAAGCTGCGTGAGCGCGCGTGATCGACCGCGGGCAGTCCGGGAGGCGAAGCTGCGTGTACTCAAGGAGTATGGTGTGCTTTTCAGGACCCGAGGCGGCGTGCCCGACCGGCGCGGCGAAGCGGAAATCATTTCGTGAGCACTACAGGAGCACAAAACCGGCGGATCCTCAACATTCACGACGCTCTCGAATGTTTGCGTTGGCTCGTGGTTCGACAATTCTGGAAACCCGACAGTCACGGCTTCAAACCTCGGTAATGCAGCGAACAACGAGTTCGTACTTTCGCGCACCTTTGATCCGGTGAATCGCCTGGCCTCTGTGACTGACATTTCGAACGGGGGCAGCACTGTCTTCGCGGAGATCGACTGGGCCGGAGCCCGCGGCCGAATCGAGACGATTCGCCATACCTGGAACGCCACGCGAACGCGATTCACGGACCGGGACGCGCGCGGGCGCGTGCGCGAGATCCGAACCGAGACGACTACGCCGGTGCCTGTGACGTTGGACGGAAGGACATACGGGTATAGCCAGAGCTCCTCAAAACTCTATGAGTCGAAGCTGACGCCGAACGTCACGAACGATGACCACGTCTTCGAGCATGACGCGCTCGACCGCCTGATGGAGATTCAGCAGGGCGACTTCAATGAGACGACGGCGACGTTTGCTGGCACGCCGCTGAGTGAAGCGCTGGGGTTTGATGGCGCTGGCAGCATCAGGAACCACACACTCGCGAGCGGGCAGAGCCATTCGAATGCGACGGACTCTACGAACGCGTACGTGGGGACGTTTGATGGAATCACGGCTTCTCACGACGATCGCGGTAATGTGTCCGAACTGGGGTTGATGAATCTTGTCACCGGTCGATTCAAAACCAGCCACTGAGGAACGATTCAAAACCGGCCACCCAGGGCACCCGGGATCTCACTCGTCGGTCTTCGTTCGTACAGGCCCTGTCCTTCATTCGGTAACTCTTGCCCATGATGGCGACGATCTCTGCGTGATCTAGGAAGCGGTCAAGATGGCGGTCGCGCTCGGCGTCCTGGAGCAGCTTGCCCCCTCCTCGATCGACCGGTTCGACGTCATCAGTGTCGAGGCGCTTCTCGTAGCGGCGCATGATGACCTCGAACAAGTACTCGCCTGAGCGTTTCGGCAGTTGCTTCACCGCATGTCGTCGATGATCAGCAGGTCCGGCCGGAATACTTCGCGTCGACCTTGTCGTCGCCGGAAGAAAGTCTCGTCCTATGAAGTCCTGGACCAGGTCGAAGATCGATCGATAAAGCACGACAAGCCCTGCTGGATCGCGTAAGCCGATCGCCTGCGCGAGGTGGCTCTTGCCGACGCCAGGCGGACCGATCAACAGCACATCTTTGTATTCGCGCACGAAGCGACACGCGGCGTCGTCTGCATCTGGCTCTTCTTGATCGACGGATTGAACGTCATCGAACTCGTCAGGCGTTTCTGGTCGCGGAACACGCGCTCTTGAGTCTGCGCTCGAACAAGTCGCTGCTTCTGACCGAGAACTCGTCGCCCAGCGCGGCTTCGAGAACTCGCCGTGATCAGAAACCGTTGCCTTTGGCCTCGGACAACCGCACGTCGAGCGTGTCGGCCATGCCGGAGAGGCGCAGCTCGCGCAGACTCTTCTTCAAGGACTCCTTCATGCGGGTCTCCGATTGGCGAAGGTCGATTGGGAGAACGCGTCTTTGAACTCGCCGTACTCGTGCGGATCGCGGATCAACGGATGGCTGTCGATGAACTGAGCTGCTGCGTCGCTGCTGGCTGCTGCGCGACTAAGCCGACGCCAGCGTCTTCGGTCGGTACGCGTGATGCGACAGCGCGACACGACGCGCGCTCGATCTCTTCCCAGAGTGCTTCTTCGTGAGCCGAGGAAGCCTTGCAACGCGGATGCCGGCGATGCCGCATGCGACAACAGCGCCTGCGCGTAGCGCCGCGCTCTCTTCTCCGATGCTGCCGCGCGCTCGAGCATCCATTTCGGTGCCGCGCTCGATCGCGGAGATCTTCTCGTCGACGATGTGCGCGCGATCGGTGCTGAAGCGTCCGGGATCGACGCGGACGTGGAGCGTCTCGGAAGCGCGTGATCGAAATGCGCACGGGCGCGAGTCGTAGCGCACCCACACCGGCCGCCGGGGAACTCGGGCGGTACCGGAAATAAAACGCTACGATCACGATGTGACCGTCGCGATGCCGGTGCGCTGCGTCTCGTGAACAACGGGAAGCGCTCGGCGGGCAGCGGCGGCGCGTGTCATCCGCTGAACGGCGCGCTACCTGCTTCCTCGTGGTGCCGTGGATGCGCTGATCTGCGACTTTCGTCTCCCCAATCGCGCAGGAGCTCGTTCTGCGCGGCGAGCGAAGCGAATTGCCTGCCGCTTCAGAGCATTGTCCTGAGCGGGGGCGACGCAGCGCTCGACCCCTTTGTGGCGCGGCGTGCGCGGTTTGGTCGGCAGCACGGCAACGCCGTAGTGCCGAGCGAACGCCTCGAACTTCGGCGTGATCGTCGGATCGCACCAGTCGTGCTCGAGCACCGCGGCTTTGAGATTGTCGGGGACCAGCGTCTTGGGCACGCCGCCGAAGTGATGGAACGCATTCTCGATGCCGCGGATCAGCGACTCGGTGTCCTGGCGCCACATGACCCTCGGAGTAGGCCTTGCGCGAGTGGCTCAGCACGACGCGCAGCAACTGCGGTCGCTTCTTCTTCTTCGAGCCCGGCTTGACCGTGAACGCGCCGACTCCGTAGTCGATCTGGGCTTCTTCGCCGGGCAGCGTCTCCATGCGCCGGAACGGAATGGGCCTCGACGCGCCCAGCTTGCTGCAAGCGCTTCACGCTCTCGTAGCTGTGCGCGTAGCCGTGCTCGGCGACGAGGTCCTGGTGGATGCGCTGCGCGCTCAGGCCGAGCGCGAGCTTGGCGACGATCGTCTCACGGTGCGGATCGCACTCGCACTTTCGACCCGCAACCCCGGCGTCGAAATGGCCGGTTGTGGTCGGACGACGGCTCGATCAGCTCGGTCGGGCCGGCGGTCGAAATGGCCGGTTTTGAATCCGGCGGCGGCTCGATCGACTGCCCCGAGCCGGCGGTCGAAATGGCCGGTTTTGAACCCCGGTCAGGCGGCCGACCTCGCGCATAACGCGCGCGACCGTGTCGCGATGGATGTCGAGCTCGCGGGCGATCCGCCGATGGGACCATCCGTGCCTCAGCAATTGCTCGATCGTGTGGATCTGCGCCATCTTGAGCTGATTCGACATGCCTCGAAGGAAGCGGACATCGTCCGGGCGCCTTTCGCGCCCTCGCTCAGAGTGGCCGGTTTTGAATCGTTCCCTCGTGGCCGGTTTTGAGTGTTCGGTGACAATCTCGTCTACGATGTGTTTGGACACCTCGTAGCGACGATTCGACCGTATGAGTCACCGGTGGTGCCGACTTGGGAAGTACGGGATGCGTTCGACAGGCGCGTGTACCGAGAAGTTAGCTCGCAGAAGCGTGCGTTCGTCTGGAACGGAGAGCAGCTGTTCCAGGAAGTGAACGTAACTAGCGCGCCTACGTCCTTCTCGGTTGATCGAGAGTATATACATGGACCTGGCCAGGACTTCGTCGTGGCGCAGCGAATTGGGGGGTCGAATCGCGCGTTCCACGTCGATGAGATGGGGTCTCCGTATTGCGCTACTACGCCCGCCGGAAGCGTCGCGGAACGTTACGACATGGATCCGTACGGTGCGGTGAATGCGACTGATGTCGACGGGGGCGGGCTGCTCGGAAATCGAGTAGCGATGGCGGGTCAGTGGTGGGATTCGGTGACGAATCTTTACTACATGCGTGCGCGGCATTATTCGCCAGTTCTGAAACGGTTTCTGGCACGGGATCCAGTTGGTGTTTGGGGTGACGTGTTGAATGTTGGCAATGCATACGTTTACGCAGGTATGCGCGTGACCTGGCGGTGCGACCCGCATGGATTGACTTCGAGCGGTTCCGGGCTCTTGGAAGAGGTCGGTGAAGCAGTGAAGTCGATTGGAAAAGCCGTTGGGTCAGTATTGAAAGAGCAAGGACCTCGAATCGCAAAAGAGGCCGCAAAGAAGGTAGGAACGCGTGCGGTGGTTGCTGCGGAAGCGAGTGCTGCGGCGGGGCCTGCGGCCGCGGCAGCGGCTGGCCCGGTGCTTACTGGACTTGCGCTGGCGGGAGCTGTGCAGATTGCACTCGATGTCGGAAGCGCCGTTAGTGATGAAATGGACATGCAGCGCTTTATGAGCGAGGGGAAGACGGCGGTGGAGACAAGTGCGCAGAAGACGGAGCAGGAAAAGCGCGCTCAGATAGCAAAAGACTTAGAGGACGGAGCGCTCAAGGTATATAGAATTGGGGCTCACAACGCAGAGAATTTCACACCACGTGAAAGTGACTTGGCGGCAAAAGCTCCGGGCCTAAGCGTTCAGATTGCGCCCACGCCCCAGGCCGCGGCTGACTTGTTTCGCGCGACTTTGAATCCGCATCAGAATAAGTTGTACGAGAAGTCACTCCAAGTGAGCGAGGCAAGCGTGCCATTTCTACGGGGCAATGGGTTCAGCGTCATTCCAACTCCTAGTAATAACAATCCGCTTCACGCGACGGTAAACCGAACGGATGGGTCTCCAAGGGGGGCATGGCCGGCGGCGACCGTCGAGCGTTGCTTGAACACGTTCAGGGGTCCGATTGCGACGCCGCCAGGCGGTGTTGGCTTGTAAGTTGCTAAATAGGCGTCGTAGGTGGCGATCGAGCCACGAGATCCGGTAGGATGCGTATAGGTTTGTCAAGTGGACAGCGCGGTTAGTTTGCGCTGGAATGGACGCGAAGCAAACATGAACAGCATCTGTTGGGATCTGGTTCCTATTGGCGGTTGGGTGTCCCCGGATGCGGATCTCCAGACTCTTGCGGAGATCGAGGGTGTATTTGCACACCGCGAGGATGTGGCGTACGCAAGCTATACGTTTGATACCCGCCAGTACGAGCACATGAGCAAAAGCGCTTCCGAGGCAATGCACTTGTACGTGGACGTGCACATGAGTAATGGAGTCCAGCTCGGCGTGAACCAGGTGACAATATATAAACCCATCGGTTCTGCATTTCCCCCGGGTGCGATCGACGCGCTGAGCGATGTGATTCGGAGAATCGGACTTAGGATTTGGTCACGAGACGCGTGCGTGTTCATTTCACTTGAAGACGCACTCAATTCGTGGCGGTCGTAGGCGGTAGATGCGTTTGACCGGAATGGCGGGGGCTTCGCGCGCTCTCGGTCAGTCCGTGAACTACCCGCGGCGTTCGTACGCGTTCGGCCAAGCGCACCTTGTCGCCTCTGATCGCATCGTCGACATTGCTCGCCGGAGGACGCGAGGATGGCGACAACGATCCGCGAGCGCATGCTCGCCTTGCTCAAGCGGCGTGAGCGCGAACACCTGAGCTTCAGATCTCTGTCCGAACTGAGCGGCGAGCCGATCTGGCGACTGGCCTACTGCCACCGCATCCTGTTCAAGACGCATCCAGGCTTCGTCGAGGTCACGCCCTCGCGCGAAGCCGTCGTCCTGGATTCCTCGAAGAGTTTCGACGTGACGCTCATGTCGGGCGTGCGCGTCGCGGTCGCGCCGGGCTTCGACGCCTTGCGCTGCGGACACGTTGCTCGCCCAGCTGGTTGCAACGCTCGGCGCTGGGTGCTGAGGCTGCCACCGTCGGCCACCGGCAGAATGGCTCCTACCTGTTCCAGGCGGCTCCCACGGCGCTCCCTGCCGCCGCCGTTGTCGTTCACGCCGCCCGCTGCCGCCACATCCCTGCGCGATTCGGCGGCCTCGTAGCCGACGGTTGCCGACGTCTGCCGCGGCAGAGTTCCACAGGAACCGGCATTCGTGGCCGCGTAGCGCGCCGCAGAGCCGATCCTGGCATTCTCCTTCGACGCTCATCACGCCGTCGAGACCAGTCCCCACCGGTGCGAACTTTCGCCCGTGCGGTTAACGGAAATGGCCACCCGCCAGCGGGGCCGATTCCGCGGCCAGACGGCCCGGCTGTTAAGCGCCGAGCCATATTTCGCATCGCCCCCTGTTTGGCCCGGTGTTGCCGGAAACCGTGGTTTGGAGCGCGTCTACGGCTTCAATCGCCCGACGGTGTTTCGGCACCAGTCAGGACTCGAACCGACGCGCTTAACAGCACGTGTTCAACAACGTCTCGGCTGTTAAGTGCGCGCTCTCTGCACCTCCGGAGAGAGTCCGAGAGCGCCGTTTTCTCCCTTCGGGCGGAGTCTCTGGCGCCTTGCACTTAACAGCGGGACGGCATCCTCGCCTCGACAAACCCGCCGCCACATCTCTCGCGCGTTCCGCTGCTTACGCCCTCGCCCAAGAAAAAAGCCCGCGGCCATTCCGGCCGCGGGCTCGATGCCGCTCGTGGCGGCTTGAATTGGCTCCCCAGAGTGGACTCGAACCTTCCGCATCGGACTGAACGCCCCGACGCCGCACGCGCCACTCACGTGTCATCGACACTCCGCAATGAAGCCATTCCCTCGAGTATCCACGATCAAGCCCAGAACATCCCCGTCCAGCACCAGCTGAGGGTCGCCAAGCGCAGCGAAGGCCACCCGAGCCGTCACACCAAACTGTTTTTGTTGGGTCCCCCAATCACCGTGAAGTCGGAAGGCCCGAGCGGAGGAGGCTCCGGCGAGGGGGCCAGCGCGACTTTGGGGCGTCTTCGTCGCACTGGCCCCCTCGCCGGAGCTTCCTCCGCTCGGGCCGCGCTCCGCACCCCTCTCGCACCCCCCGGAAACCCCTACACTCCCGCGCTTCCCTTCGCTCCGGAGTCCGTCATGCTCTCGACCCTGCTCGCCCTCTCGCTGACCCTCGTTCCGTCGCTCCAAGATCCGAAGCCCGCACCGCCCCCCGCGAAGGCCGAGCCCGAGGCGATCGACGCCGTCTACGAGCGGTTGCTCGCCGCGAAGGGCGACGCCGAGATCGAGCGGTTGATGCGTGGGCGGCCGTACGAGGTGATCGGCCTCGTCGACGGATATCTCGAGGGTTGGCTGGCGTCGCAGGAGAACCCCGTCGCGTCGGCCGAGCCGGGAGCGAAGGCGCCGGCGCGGTTGCTCGAGTTGGCGCAGGATGCGGCGAAGCGGGCCGATGCGACGTTCAAGACCGACGCGTACTCGCGGTATGCGAACGCTTGGAAGGGCTGGAGCGGCGAGCAGCGACTGCAGTTCCGCGAGGGGCAGAAGCAGTACGGGCTCGGTCGCGAGGCGATGCGCGCGAAGAAGCTCGACGAGGCGAAGACCGCGTTCGCGGCGTCGTTGAAGCTCGCGGATCCGCTCGGTGATCTGTGGGGCGTCGCGCAGGCGGAGCAGTCGCTCGGCGACGTCGCGGCCGGCGCGGCGGCCGGAGCGGCCGACGCGGCGGCGAAGAAGGCGCTCCTCGACGAAGCGATCGCGCACCACAAGCGCGGTGCGCAAGTGTTCGGCGAACTGCGTCATCCGGGCGTGCTGCGCAGTCTGCGCGCGCTCGGCAACCTGCACGAGCAGGCCGGCGACCTGAAGGCGGCGCGGTTCGCGCTCGAGCGCATGATGGACGTCGCCGCGGAGGCGCAGCGACTCGACAACACCGGACCCGTGAAGAAGGACTTGGCGCGCCTGTGCCGTGCGCTCGGCGACGAGGACGCGGCGAAGAAGTGGGATTCGTGAGCGTGACGCGCCGACCGCACGCATCGCCATGACGGCATTCGATCCGCGACCGGTCGTGCTCGAAGGCTCGGTCGTGCGGCTCGAGCCACTCGCGCTCGAGCACGCACCCGGCCTGCTCGCCGCGGCCGCGAGTCCCGAGATCTGGCAATGGCTGACGATCCCGCAGCCGACGCGGGTCGAGGAAACGCAGGCGTTCGTCCGCAGCGCGCTCGCGCAACAGGAGCGAGGCCTGGACGTGCCGTTCGCCGTCGTGCTGCGCGATGGCGATCGCGTGGTCGGCTCGACGAGGTACATGGACATCGCGCGCGCCGACTTCGGCCTCGAGATCGGTTGGACGTGGTACGCCCGCGACGTCTGGCGCTCGGCCGTCAACACGGAATGCAAGCACCTGCTGATGTCGCACGCGTTCGACGTGCTCGGCGCGGCCCGCGTCCAATTGAAGACCGACGCGCGCAACGAGCGCTCGCAGCGTGCGATCGAACGCATCGGCGCGACGAAGGAAGGCGTGTTGCGACGGCATCGCCGGCTGCACACCGGCTTCATCCGAGATTCGGTCATCTACTCGGTGATCCGCGAGGAATGGCCGGCGGTGAAGGCGCGGCTCCACGCCCTGCGCGCGCCCGCGCGCGGCTGAAACCCGAAGGGTCACCTCTCCGCACCCCCCGGCAAGGACCTGCGGTTCGATGTCGCGGAACTTGACGGCCCTCGGTATCTCGGCAAAGTGGTGCGTGGATACCACGATTGTGGGCGAGTCCGGAGGTTCGACATGCGGATCACGGCGTTCGAGATGCGGGCGGTCGGCCAGCCGTTGGAGCGCGTCGAGCGCGATCTCCGCGACCCCGCCGATCACGAAGTGGTGGTCGAAGTCGCGGGCTGCGGGATCTGTCACACCGACCTCGGCTTCCTGTTCGACGGCGTGCCGACGCGCCATCCGCTGCCGCTCGTGCTCGGGCACGAAGTCGCAGGGCGCGTCGTGAGGACCGGTGCGACCGCGAAAGCTCGCGTCGGCGACGCCGTCATCGTGCCGGCGGTGATGCCGTGCAATCGATGTGAGCTGTGCGCGCGCGGCCGCGGCGACCTCTGCAAGAAGCAGATCTTCCCCGGCAACGACGACCACGGCGGTTTCGCCAGCCACCTCGTCGTCCCGGCCGACGGACTGTGCCGCGTCGACACCTCGAGCGACAACGGCCGGCGCCTCGCGAAACTCTCCGTGTGCGCCGACGCGGTGTCGACGGCCTTCGCTGCCGTGAAGAAGTCCGAACTCCGCGTCGGCGGCTTCGCGATCGTCGTCGGGGCCGGCGGTGTCGGCGGCTTCGCGGCGCAGATCGCGTCCGCGCGCGGCGGAACGGTGCTCGCGCTCGACGTCGACTCGAATCGGCTCGATCGACTGGGCGAGTACGGCGTCCGCCACGCGATGAACGTGAAGGGCAAGTCCGCGAAGGACGTCAAGAAGGCCGTCCGTGAGTTCGCGAAGGAACACTCGATCCCGCCGGAGGAGTGGCGCGTGTTCGAGACGTCGGGAACCGCCGCGGGGCAGGAGCTCGCGTTCGCCTTGCTCGGTCCCGGCGCGTACCTCGGCGTCGTGGGTTACCACGGCGGCGACGTCACGATCCGACTGTCGAACCTGATGGCGTTCGCCGCGAAGGCCGAAGGCACGTGGGGCTGTCCTCCGGTGTGGTTCGACGACGTGCTGCACCTTGCCGAAACCAACGCGATCCACGTCGACCCGTTCGTCGAACTGCATCCGATGAGCTCGATCAACGACGTCCTCGCGCGCATGCGGCGTCACGAAATCGAACGCCGTCCCGTCCTCGTCCCCGATTTCGACGCGTGAACCGATCCGAGGAGCGAACCATGAACTCGAAGAACCACGACCTTCCCGCGACGTTCTGTTCCGACAAGGTGCGCTACGAGGCCAAGCCGGTCCGCGACCCGAGCGGTCGCGTCGTCGACGGCCTGCATGCCGTGTGGATCACGCTCGACAATCCCGAGCAGTTGAACTCGTACACGACGGAGATGGTGAAGGACGTGATCCTCGCGTTCCGTCGCGCGTCGAACGATCGGGCGGCGGTCGCGGTCGTCTTCACCGGCGCCGGCACGAGGTCGTTCTGCACCGGCGGCAACACCGCGGAGTACGCGACGTACTACGCCGGTCGCCCCGGCGAGTACGCGCAGTACATGCGCCTGTTCAACGACATGGTCACCTCGATCCTGCATTGCGACGTGCCGGTGATCTGCCGCGTCAACGGCATGCGCATCGCCGGCGGGCAGGAGATCGGCATGGCGTGCGACGTCACCGTCGCGTCCGATCTCGCGACGTTCGGGCAAGCGGGCCCGAAACACGGCTCGGCACCCGACGGCGGCGCGACCGACTTCCTGCCGTTGTTCACCGGGATCGAGCGCGCGACCGTCAGTTGCTCGCTGTGCGAGCCGTGGAGCGCCATGAAGGCGCTGCAGTACGGGCTCGTCGCGGAGATCGTTCCGGTCTTGCATGTCGACGGCGTGCTGATCGCGAATCCGCTCGTCCATCCGGCGAACGCCGTCGACGCGTTCGGGCGGCCGATCGGCGGCGACTTCGTGGTCGGCGCGGCGGCCGAGAGTGCGAAGCAGAAGCTGAAGACCGGCCGCGTCGATCTCGCGACGCTCGATCAGTCGGTGGACCGGCTCGTCACGAAGTTCCTGATGACGATGCCGAACTGCCTGTCGAAGACGATCCAGTCGATGCGTAAGCACAAGCTCGCGCACTGGGACAAGAACCGCGAGACCAACCGCGCGTGGCTCGCGCTGAACATGATGACCGAGGCCAAGGCCGGCTTCCGCGCGTTCCACGAAGGTGTCGGCAAGGACCGCGAAGTCGACTTCGTGCGCCTGCGGCAGACGCTGGCCGAGGACGCGAGCTGGGACGACCAACTCATCGAGGCGGTGCTGCCGCTGCAGCGCGCCGGAGGCTCCTCGTGACGATCTTCACCGAAGCGACCCATCGGATTCGTGAGCTGCGCGCCGCGGACGCGCGCTCGATCGCGGCGATCGACGGCGCGCACACCGGGAAGTCGCGACCGAAATGGTGGCAGCAGACGATCGAGCGGCACCTCGCCGGCAAGTCGCGTCGCGTCGGCTTGGTCGCGGTCGAAGGCTCGAAGGAACGCGTCGTCGGCTTCCTGCTCGGCCAAGTGCGCGCGTTCGAGTTCGGCTCCGACGAGTGCGGATGGATCTACGCCGTCGGCGTGCATCCTGAGCACCTGCATCGCGGCATCGGTCGGGCCCTGATGCAGCGCGCGAAGGAGCGCTTCGCCGCCGACGGCGTTCGGCTCCTGCGCACGATGGTGCGCAAGGACGACGTGACGACGTTGACGTTCTTCCGCTCCGGCGGCTTCGCGGCTGGACCGTTCGTCGAGCTCGAGCTCCTGATCGGCGACGGAGCGACGCCATGACGACGACGCACGACATCGTCCGCACCGCGGTGGAGTGCGATGGCTCGCTCGTGCGCCTCGTGCTGGCGCGCCCGAAGGGCAACGTGCTGGACGCGGCGATGGTCGGCCGCTTGCGCGAGGTGATCGCGGACGCCACCGCGTCACCGCGCGTCACGACGCTGCTGTTCCAAGGAGAAGGCTCGCACTTCAGCTTCGGCGCATCCGTCGAGGAACATCGACGCGAGCACGTGGCCGCGATGCTGCACGGCTTCCACGCGTTGTTCCGCGAGTTGATCGCGTCGTCGAAAGTCGTGCTGGCCGCGGTGCGTGGCCAGTGCCTCGGCGGCGGGCTCGAGCTCGCGGCGTTCGCGCATCGCGTGTTCGCCGCCCCCGACGCACAACTTGGCTGCCCCGAGGTGAAGCTCGGCGTGTTCGCCCCGGTCGGCGCGATCGTGTTGCCGTGGCGCATGGGACAAGCGCAGGGCGACGCTTTGCTGCTGTCCGGCGCGAAGCTCGCCGCACCCGACGCCCTCGCGCAGGGACTGGTCGACGAGATCGCCGACGATCCCGCGGCGGCCGCAGTGCGTTGGCACACCGACGCGCTGCAGACGTCGTCCGCGGTCGCGGTGCGTCACACGGCGCGAGCCGCACGCGAGCGATTCCATCGCGCGTTCGTCGCGACGCTCGACGTGCTCGAACGTCAGTACCTCGACGAACTGGTTCCGACCCACGACGCGAACGAAGGCATCGCCGCGTTCCTCGACAAAAGGAGTCCGGTATGGACGCACCGCTGACGCAGGCAACGTGTCCCGAGCGTGACGCGTTGATCGAGCGCGCCGAGGACTTGGTGCGCGACACGACGTTCGCGTCGGTCGCTCGTTGGAAGCAGGACCATCCCGGCGGCAAAGCGATCGGATTCCTGCCACCGTACGTGCCGCGCGAGCTGATCCACGCCGCCGGCGCGCTGCCGGTCGGGATCCTCGGTGGTGGCGACATGGAGGTCGTCCGCGGCGACGCGTACTTCCAGAGTTACATCTGCCGCCTGCCGCGCAGCACGATCGAGCTCGGGCTATCCGGCGCGCTCGACGTCGTCGACGGCATGCTGTTCCCGAGCATTTGCGACGTCGTCCGCAACCTGTCGGGTATGTGGCAGATCCTGTTCCCGACGTCGTTCGTGCGCTACTTCGACATGCCGCAGAACTTCGAGGCCCGAAGTCGGCGGCCGCTTCTTCGAGCACGAGATGCGCTCGCTGCTCTCCGACCTCGGCGCACTGACGGGCCGACGCGTCACCGACGACGACCTGCGTACGTCGCTCGCGAAGTTCAACGCGAACCGCCGCGAAGTGTGCGCGCTGTACCGACTGCGCGCCGAGCAGCCGTGGCAGGTGCCGTCCGCGGAGCTGTACGCGCTCGTGCGTGCCGGCAACGTGCTCGACGTCGACGACCACACGGCGATGCTGCGGGCCTATCGCGCGACGCTCGACGCGTCGCCGCGGCGGCCGAAGGACATGGCGCGCGTCGCGGTGCGCGGCTGCTTCTGCGAGCAGCCGCCGCTCGAGCTGATCAAGACGCTCGAGCGCTCGGGTTGCTTCATCGTCGACGACGACTGGGTGCTGTCGGCGCGGTGGATCGACGGCGACATCGCGACCGACGGCGATCCGCTGTGGAACCTCGTGCTCGCGTTCCTCGAACGCGCGATGCCGTGCCCGTCGCTGTACGAACTGCGCAAGGAACGCGGTGAGGAACTCGTCGACGGCGTGCGCGCATCGAAGGCCGAAGGCGTGATCTTCGCGGCGCCGAGCTTCTGCGATCCCGCGCTGCTCGACCAGCCCATGGCGATGGCGTGCGCGAAGGCCGCGTCGATCCCGGCCACGTCGTTCCTCTACTCCGAGAACACAGGCCAATTCCAAGTCATCCGCGAACAAGCCGGCACCTTCGCCGACTCGATCCGCCTGTCGTGAAGGAGAGTCGCATGAGTTCGATCGCGACATCGGTCCGCAAAGACCGCAGCCAGGAGCAGCAGAAGGCGCTGATCGCCGACTACTACCGCCGGCTCGGAGCGCTCGCCGCGGCGGGCCAGGGCGCGCCGTGGACGTTCGTCCCCGGCAACCTGACCGAGTTGCTGCTGACGTTCGACCTGTTGCCGGTGCTGCCCGAGATCAACGCACTGCAGTCCGGCATGCGCAAGACATCGGGCGAGCAGGTGCTGCACGCCGAGAAGCTCGGTCATTCGGAAGACGTCTGCGCGTACGTGAAGGCGAGCATCGGCGCGTGGCACCAGGGCAACGTCGGGCCGACCGGCGATCCGCTGCCGAAGCCGAACCTGCTGCTGCTGTCGTACACCGGCTGCTTCACGTTCTTGAAGTGGTTCGAGCTGCTGCGCGGCGAGACGAAGGCGCCGACCGTGATGCTGCACGTGCCGTATCAGGCGCAGGGCGGCATCACGAACGAGATGCGCGCGTACGTGGTCAAGCAACTGCGCGAGACCGTCATCCCCGCGCTCGAGAAGGTCTCGGGCAAGAAGTTCGACATCGACAAGCTTCGCGAACACCTGCGCCTGTCGGCACTCGCCGAGGACGACCTCGTGCGCGTGCTCGAGGCCGGCAAGCACAAGCCGTCGCCGATCGACGGCTACTTCGGCGCGGTCTACTACGTCGGGCCGATCTTCACCGCGTACCGCGGTACGCAGGCAGCTGTCGACTACTACCGCGACACGTGGGTCGAGATCGAGGAACGCATCGCGCGCGGCGAGGGCCCGATCACGCCGGACGGACCGATGGGCGAACAGCGGTTCCGCCTCGTCGTCGAAGGTCCGCCGAACTGGACCCACTTCCGCGAGTTCTGGCACATGTTCCACAGCGAGGGCGCGGTCGCCGTCGCGTCGACGTACACGAAGGTCGGCGGCCTCTACGACCGCGGCTTCCGCCACGACCCCGACCGCCCGCTCGAGAGCCTCGCCGAGTACTGCCTGAACTGCTACACGAACCTGAACCTGTCGTCGCGCGTCGATCTGATCGCCGACTACGTGCGCGATTACCACGCCGACGGGTTCGTCGTGCACTCGATCAAGTCGTGCGACTCGTTCTCGGCCGGGCAGTTGTTGATCCTCCGCGAAGTCGAGAAGCGCACCGGCAAGCCCGGCGCGTTCATCGAGAGCGACCTCGTCGATCCGCGGTACTTCTCGGCCGCGAACATCAAGAACCGCGTCGAGTCCTATCTCCAGATGCTCGGCCAGAAGCAGGCCGTCGGGGGGCACGCATGAAGGGTTTCGTCGGAATCGATCTCGGGTCCACGACGACGAAGGCCGTCGTGTTGGACGATCAGGGCCGCATCCTCGGCCGCGGGATCACGAACAGCCGCAGCAACTACGAAGTCGCGTGCGCGGTCGCTCGCGAGGAGGCGTTCGCCGACGTGCGATTCACGTCGTGCGAACGCGCGCTGCCCGAAGGCGTCCTCGACGTGACCCGTCGCGAGGCGTTCCTCGACGCGCTGGCGCGCGCGTTCCGCTTGGCGTGGCATCGCGAACGGCTCGACGCGCTCGCTGGCGCGATGCGGCGCGAAGTGCCGGTCGTCGAAGCGTTGTTCGCGGGACCTGCACTGGGACCGCACGTCGACGCGATCGTCCTGCAGATGCGCGATCTCGCGGAGCCGCTGTACGCGAAGGGAGCGCCGCGGCGGTCCGACTTCTTCCGCGACGTCGCGACGAGTCAGTTCCACACGCTCGGTGAAGCGTTCGCGAAGCGCGGTGCGGGGTCGTTCGAGCGCTTGATGGCCGTGTTCGACAAGGCGATCCTGAAGGCCGAGAACCAGGAGTCGCACTTCAGCCCGCAAGCGTCGGCGGAGTTCGCGATCGGTCGTGCGCTGGCCGAGCTCGACCTCGACACGAAGGCGGCGGCGAATTCGATCGTGCGGCCGCTGCTGGCCGCGATGTCGGCCGAGCTCGAAACCGTGCAGACGGTCGGCACCGGTTACGGCCGCGCGACGCTGCCGTTCTCGCGCGAGCAGATCCGCTCCGAGATCCTGTGCCACGGGCTCGGCGCGCACGCGATGTTCCCGGGCACGCGGACGGTGCTCGACATCGGCGGACAGGACACGAAGGCGATCCAGGTCGACGCGAACGGGCTCGTGACGAGCTTCCAGATGAACGATCGCTGCGCGGCGGGCTGCGGGCGATACCTCGGCTACATCGCCGACGAGATGAACCTCGGGCTGCACGAGCTCGGCCCGTTGGCGCAGAAGTCGTGTCGGCCGGTGCGGATCAACTCGACGTGCACGGTGTTCGCCGGCGCGGAGATCCGCGATCGCCTGACGCTCGGCCAGAAGCGCGAGGACATCCTGGCCGGCCTGCATCGCGCCGTCATCCTGCGCGCGATGTCGCTGCTCGCGCGCTCCGGCGGCGTCCACGACGAGTTCACGTTCACCGGCGGCGTCGCGAAGAACGAGACGGCGGTGAAGGTGCTGCGGGACCTGGTGACGCAGAACTACGGCGAACGCACGATGAACGTGTCGCCGAATTCGATCTACACGGGCGCGCTCGGAGCGGCGCTGTTCGCGCGTCGCACGCCGGCGCGCGTGATGGAGGCGGTCGCATGATGCGCACGGCAGGGATCGACGTCGGTTCGAGCGCGGTCAAGATCGTCGTCGTCGAGCATGCGGACACCGGTCCGCGCGTCGCCGCCCAGCGGGTCGAACGCCTGCGGCACCGCAACGTGGTCGAAGTCGCGCGCGAGGCCTGGAACGCGGTGCTGGCGGACGCGCACTTGCGCGCGGACGACATCGCGTACGTCGCGACGACGGGCGAAGGCGAGCTGATCGACTTCCGCACCGGGCACTTCTACGGGATGACCGCGCACGCGAAAGGCGCGTCGTTCCTCGTCCCCGGCGCGAACGCGGCGCTCGACGTCGGTGCGCTGCATGCGCGCGCGATCGTCATCGACGGCGATGGCAAGGTGCAGCGCTACCGGATGACGAGCCAATGCGCGTCGGGCTCCGGGCAGTTCGTCGAGAACATCAGTCGCTATCTCGGTGTCGCGCTCGAAGAGGTCGGGCCGTTGTCGTGCGAGGCGGATGCTCCGGAGAAGTGCTCGAGCATCTGCGCGGTGCTCGCCGAGACCGACGTGATCAACATGATCTCGCGCGGCATCAAGACCGCGAACATCCTGAAGGGCATCCACCTGTCGATGGCGGGGCGGTTCTTGAAGCTTCTCGAAGCCTGTGACGCGCGCGGCACGGTCGCAGTCTGCGGAGGACTCGCGTCCGACGCCGGGCTCGTCGCGGCGATGAACGAAGAGGCCAAGCGCACGAATGCGCCGTTCTCGTTCGTCGCGCCGAGCCACGCGATCCACGCCGGGGCGATCGGCGCCGCCTTGTGGGCGCGCTTCCGGGTCGAGAAACTCGCGCGCCTCGGTGTGGAGACCCCGGTCACGACGGCATGAACGAGTTCGCGTTCGAGGGAATCAGCGTGGTCGTCACTGGCGGCGCGTCGGGGATCGGCGCCGCCGTCGTCGCCGCGTTCCTCGCGCGCGGTGCGAAGGTCGCCGTGCTCGACATCCGGGACAGCGCCGACGCGCGGGCGAAGTCGTTCGTCGTCGACGTCACCGATCGCAGCGCCGTCGACGCGGCGATCGATTCGGCGGCGGCGGCGCACGGCGGCCTCGACGTCGTCGTCTCGTGCGCGGGGATCACGCGCGACGCGGTGCTGTGGAAGATCTCCGACGCCGATTGGGACGCGGTGCTCGACGTGAACTTGAAGGGGACGTTCCTCGCGCTGCGCGCCGCGGTGCCGCATCTGCGCGCGCGTCACCGCGGAGCGGTCGTTCTGGTCGCGTCGATCAACGGTGAGCGCGGGAAGTTCGGCCAGGCGAACTATGCGGCGAGCAAGGCGGGGGTCATCGCGCTCGGCAAGACGGCCGCGAAGGAGCTCGGCCGGTTCGGAGTCCGCGTCAACGTCGTCGCACCGGGCTACATCGAGACTCCGATGACCCGCCATCTGCCGCCCGAGATCACGCAGCGCGCGGCCGCCGAGTCGGCGCTCGGCCGCATCGGTAAGTCCGAGGAGGTCGCCGACGCGATCCTGTTCCTCTGTTCGCCGTTGGCGCGGTACGTGACGGGGCAGGTGCTGCGCGTCGATGGGGGACAGTTGACGTGACGGTGCGGTCGACGGCTCGCTGACCGCGCATGCGTTCCGACTCGACCCATGAAGCGGTGCGGGCCAGTCTTTCCAGGCCACCTGCGATGCTGCGCGCTTCCCGTTCGCTGCTATGGTTCGCGCACGCATGAACTGGAACAAGAGCACCCGCCTCGGCCTGTACGCCGCCCTCGAGATGGCCCGGGCGCCGGACCGCCTCGTCACGAAGGGCGAGATCGCATCGCGCTATCGCGTGTCCGCGCACCATCTGTCGAAGGTGCTGCAGCAGCTCGTGCGTTCGGGGTTGGCCCGCGCGGTCGCCGGTGTCGCCGGCGGCTACAGGCTCGCGAAGCCCGCGAAGTCGATCACGCTGCTCGACGTCGTCGAAGTGTTCGAGGGGAAGCTCGAGCTGCAGCGTTGCTTGCTCGCCGACGACGGCGCCGACCCGTGCGGAGCGCTGGCGGCCTGCCGCCTGAAGCGCGTGTTCGACGAGATCGAGCACCAGGCGTACTTCACGCTGAAGTCGATCCCGCTGTCGTCCCTGGTCGAGACCGCCGCGCCGGCGCGTGGGAAGGCGTGAGGAGGTTCGCCTCGCCCCCCGGACTCACCCCCGGCTCTCGAGGAACTCCTTCAGGTCGTCGGGGAGCTCCGACGTGATCTCGAGGAACGCGTCCTTCATCGGGTGACGGATCTTCAGGCGGTGCGCGTGCAGCGCCTGGCGCGGCAGCAAGAGGCGCGCGCGGTCGTCCTCGGTGAGGCGGTCTTCTTGGTAGCGGATGAAGATCTCCTCGTCGGGGCCGTAGATCTTGTCGCCGACGATCGGGTGGCCGATGGACGCGAGGTGGACGCGGATCTGGTGGTGGCGTCCCGTGAAGAGCTGGATCTTCACCAGCGCGAAGCCCGGCACGGTCGCGATGACTTCGTAGCCGGTGCGCGCCGGTTGGCCGTCCTCACGCACGGCGCGCTTCAGGCCGACGGCGCTGCCGACGGCTTCGCCGATCGGAGCGTCGATGATGCCGCGCCGCGTCGCCGGCACGCCGTAGACGATCGCGAGGTAGTCCTTCTCGGTTTCGCGCTCGCGGAACATCTCGGACACAGCGCGGTGCGCCGCGTCGTCCTTCGCGACGAGCAGCACGCCGGACGTCTCGAGATCGAGCCGGTGGCACAGCTTCGGCACGATGTCGCGCTCGGGGTCGTCGAACTTGCGATAGACCTTGTGCAGCTCGCCGATGACGGTCCGGTAGAGGTTGCGGCCGGCCGGGTGAACGGCGACGTCGGGCGGCTTGTCGACCGCGACGAAAAAGCGGTCCTCGTAGAGCTTCTTCAAGGTCACGTCGGTCGAGCGCGTGCCGCTCTCGAACTCGACGTCGCGCTTCGGCTTCGGCAGCGTGACCGACAACACGTCGCCGGTCAGCACCGTGATCGCGACGCGCGTCGGCACCGAGCGTTCGCCGCGGCGCACCAGCGAGACCTGCTCGTCCTTCACCAGACTCTGGATGCTCGTGCGCGACCGCCAGCGCATCTTGCGGGTCAGGAACGCATCGAGACGCAGCCCGTTCTCGACGGGGTCGACCGAGTAGGCCACCTCGCGGGAGAACACGACGGTCATGGGGGGAGTGGTTTTCTTGCGCACGGCGAGCGGCGCGGATGATAACCCGGTGACGCGCGCGGCCGTCCGCGCGTCCGACATGACCGAAACCACCCCTCCCCTCGAGCTCCTCGGCGAGGTCCAGAGCGTCCTCTTCGAGAACCCCGAAACCGGCTACGCGGTGCTCCGCGTGCAGGTGCGCGGTCAGCCATTGCCGGTGACCGTCACCGGAGCGCTGTTCGGCGTCGGCGAGGGCACGATGCTGAAGGCGTTCGGCACGTTCAAAGAGCACGCGAAGTTCGGCCGCCAATTCGCGGCGACGCGCCACGAAGAGGTCCGACCGCGACTGCCCGAGGGCATGAAGCGCTACCTGTCGTCGCGCCTGCGCGGCGTCGGCGAGAAGATGGCCGAGAAGATCGTCGAGCACTTCGGCGACCGCACGTACGAGATCCTCGACGCCGACCCCGGCCGCGTGAGCGAAGTCCCCGGCGTCGGCAAGAAGAAGGCCTCGCACATCGCCGAGCAGTGGAACGAGAAGCGCTCCGTGCGCGAGGCCGACACGTTCTTGCAGCAGTACGGCGTCGGGCCGGCGCAAGTCATGCGCCTCGTGCGCCAGTACGGCGACGCGACCGTGGCGATGGTGAAGACCAATCCGTATCGCCTCGCGGACGAAGTCCGCGGCATCGGCTTCAAGACCGCCGATCGCATCGCGTTGTCGATGGGCATGGCGAAGGACTCGATCGAGCGCGCGCGCGCCGCCCTCTGCCACTTGCTCAGCGAAGCCGGCGGCGAAGGTCACACGCTGTTGCCGACGCAGGCATTGCTCATGCGCGCGCAGCTGCTCGAGATCGAAGAAGCCCGAGCCAAGGAAGCGCTCGAGCAACTCGCGAACGAGAAGCAAGTCATCGTCGAGGACGCGCCGCCCGGCGTGCCCGGCGCCACGCGCGTCGAGGGCGATGGAGGGTCGCCGCTCGACCTGAACGACTGGGACCGCAAAGGCCCGGTCGCGTACACGCCGCGCATGCACCACGACGAGCGCGCAATCGCGGCGCTGTTGACGATGCGCGCGCACGAGGACGCGCCGTGGAAAGGCGCGAAGGACCGCGTGAAGGGCGCCGCACGCGCCGCGCAGATCCAGCTCGCGCCCGAGCAGGAAGAGGCCGTGAAGCAGGCGCTCGAGAAGAAGATGTCCGTCATCACGGGCGGACCGGGCACCGGCAAGACGACGATCGTGCGGCTGCTCGTGAACGTACTGCGTCAACAGAGCGTGCACGTGCGCCTCGCCGCACCGACCGGCCGCGCCGCGAAGCGTCTGTCCGAGGCGACCGGCGAAGAGGCGATGACGATCCATCGCCTGCTGAAGTACGACCCGTTCCGCAACGCGTTCGTCCACGACGAGCGCATGCCGCTCGAGGTCGATCACCTCGTCGTCGACGAATGCTCGATGGTCGACGCGCCGCTCGCCGCGTCGCTGTTGCGCGCGTTGCCCGAGCACGCCCACGTGACGTTCGTCGGCGACGCCGACCAGTTGCCGTCGGTCGGCCCCGGCGACGTGTTCCGTGCGCTGTGCGCGGCGGGGACGCTGCCGGTCACGCGGTTGCAGCGCATCTTCCGCCAACGCGAGGGCTCGCGCATTTCGGAGGCGGCGCACGCGATCAACCACGGCGAGCTGCCCGAGTTCGACCCACCGGGTCGCGGCGGCGAGATGTTCTTCGTCGAACGCGACGATCCGCAAGCCGCGGTCGACATGATCCGCACGCTCGTCGTCGAGCGCATCCCGCAGGCCTACGGCCTGGATCCGCGCTCCGACGTCCAGGTGCTGACGCCGATGCATAAAGGCCTGTGCGGCGCCGAGAACTTGAACGAAGTACTCGGCAAGGCGCTGAACCCGACGCCGACCGCGGAAGTCGAACGGCGCGGCAAGACGCTGCATGTCGGCGACCGCGTGGTGCAGATCAAGAACGACTACGACCGCAACGTCTTCAACGGCGACCAGGGCTTCATCGTCGACGTCAATGCCGCCTTGAAGAAGGTCGTGGTCCGCTTCGACGAGCGCGACGTCGACGTCACGTTCGAACAACTCGACCTGCTGTTGCCGGCGTGGGCGACGACGGTCCATCGCGCGCAGGGTGGCGAGCACAAGGCGATCGTCATCGCGCTGTTGAACCAGCACTTCGTCATGCTGCGGCGCAATCTCATCTACACGGCGATCACGCGCGCGAAGAACCTCTGCGTGATCGTCGGCAGCAAGCGCGCGTTGCGCACTGCGATCCAGAACGGCTCGGCGAACGATCGCTGCACGTGGTTGCTCGAGCGACTGCGTGCCGGCGCGGCGACGTTCGAAACGGGAGCCGACGCATGAGTGCCACGGTCGAAGGTCGCCTCATCCGCATCGAAGCCCGCGCGTTCACGGTCGAGATCGACGGGCGCGAGATCACGTGCTCGTTGAAGCCGAAGTTGTTCACCGAGGATCGCCGCGCGAAGACGCCGGTCTCGGTCGGCGACCGCGTGCTCGTGCGCGTCGAGGGCGAGCGTGGCGTGATCGACGAAGTGCTGCCGCGGCGCAACGCGCTGCTGCGCCCGGGCGGCCGCGGCAAGGCCGAAGTCCAGATCACGGCCGTCAACGTCGACCAACTGTTGATCGTCGTGGCGACGAAAGACCCGCCGCCGCGCGCCGGTCTGATCGACCGCTACCTGATCGCGTCCGAGCGCAACGGCATGGACGCCGTGCTCGTCGTCAACAAATGCGATCAGGGCGTCACCGACGAACTGCGCGCCGCACTCGCGCGCTACGAAGCGATGGGATACGCCGTCGCGTTCACCAGCGCGCTCGAGCGCACCGGAATCGATGCGCTGATCGAACGGCTGCGCGACAAGACCTCGCTGTTCGTCGGTCACTCCGGCGTCGGCAAGTCGTCGCTGTTGAACGCGATCGATCCGTCGCTGCGGCTCGCGACCGGCGGGCTCGCGAAGCACGGCCGTGGGCGCCACACGACGACGAGCGTGTCGCTGACACGCCTCGCGTGCGGCGGCTACCTGATCGATTCCCCGGGCATTCGCGCGTTCGGCCTACACGACATCCCGAAGGGCGAACTTGCCCTGTTGATGCCGGACCTGCGTCCGTACGCGAGTGACTGCAAGTACTCGGACTGCTCGCACGATCACGAGCCCGGCTGCGCGCTGCGTGCCGCGGTCGATCGCGGTGAGGTCCCGCGCGCGCGCTACGACGGCTACGTGCGGATCCTGCACTCGCTCGACGGCGGCGGCGACGACGACGACGACGGTCCCGAACTGCGCTGAAACAGCGCGCGGGAATCGCGACGATCGCCCGTCTCGCGCCGGAACGCGCGCGGCGTCGGCGTCTACTTCGCGCCCTGGCGTCGATTCACGAAGCGGATCGTGTTGCCGACCTCGACCGCGTCGTGCTCCGCGCGGATGAACACGGTCTCGTTGAGCCAACCGATCAACGTGCCTTGCACGACTCCGGCGTCCGAGCGGATCTCGACCGGCTCGTCCATCACGAGATCGTCGACGGATCCGCGCGCGAGCGTCGCCGCCGCGAGGCGCTGCTCGCGGTCGTACCAGCCGACGACGGCGTCGACGTCGTCCGGAGCGCTGCCCGGGCCGCCGCTTCGCGTCAGCATCAACATCACGGTCATCGCGGTCTCGGTGCGGTCGCCATCCTCGTCGTAATGACCACTGCGCAAGCCCGAGACGAGCACCGCGACGTGGGGCGGCGCGAGTTCGATCGACGCCGGCTCCCAGCGCACTTTCTCGACGAACGGGATCTGGATCGTGACGTCGGACATGCCAGCCACGGTGGTCTTGAACTCGCGGATCGGCCGTTGCAGCACGTCGATCTCGATGCGCGGCTGCAGGTGGATGGTCTTGCTGTCGGCGTCGATGATCGGGCAGAGATCGAGCATCAGTCCTTCTTGGACGACCTTGACGATCGGGTCGACGAGGAGCGAATCCTCGACCACTTGGACCTCGAAGTCGGCCACGTACGACGTCTGGCTGACGATCGACACCATCGCGCGTTGACCGCCGCCGGTGACCACGGACGGCTGGGTCAGAACGTCCATGGCCTTGCCGGACATCAGGTCGGCGCGCACGGCCTTCGCCTCGTCGGCGGACAAGAAGCGCAAGCGGACACCGCCTTCCGCACTCTCGTCGTCGCTCCATGCCTTGGTGGCGAACAGTCCGTCGATGACGACGTGCTCGCGATTCGCGGCCGCCAGCGCGGTGAGTAGTTCACACGAGCGTTTCACGTCGTCCTCGGGCCCGGCGAACTCGAGCCATGTCTTCGCCGTGCGCGTCGATCCGGTCGCCGTGAGTTGCGACTGCTCGGAGTGTTGGACGCGCACGAACTCGAGTCGTGGGGCGGCCTTCGTGACCCGGTCGACGAGCCACGTCTCGAGTGGATTGGCTTTGCGCGGTGCGTCCGGCGTCGACTCGGTGACGGGCTGCATCGTCGATTCGTCGATCAAGAAGCGCACTTGATTGCGGCCGCCCGGCAGCTTCACGTGCGATTCGACGCGTGCGTTGGCGAGGATGCCGCGGGCGCCCTCGACGTCTCGCGCGTTCTCGAAGCGCTCTCCGACCAACGGCAGTTCGCGCAGCATCGGCGGGGACGCGGGAACTTGGGCGAAGAGCCCGACTGCGAGCACGACGGACGACGGGAGGAACGCCATGACTTCTCCTCGGAGGCGCGCGCGACGCGATCAGCGGGATGCGGAGCGCGCGCGGACGATGGTTCGGGTGACTTTTTCGAGGGATCGCTCGCGACCGTGCGCGAAGGCGACCACTTCGTGCGTGAGTGCGTCGACGCGCTCGACGGAGCGCGGTCGTGCGAGAGGCGACGCGTTCGTGATTCCTGGTGCGCGCGGGCGGAGCGCCGCGGTCCGCGGTGTGTCAGGAGCGCTCGCGCGCGGCGGGGCGTCGACATGGATCAGCGCGCCGGCACACCACAGCAAGGCGGCCGCGGCTGCGATGCGCAGCGTTCCATGCGAATCGCGTCGAACGGGCGCGGCGGCGATCCCGAACAGGGCCACGAGGTCGCCGTGCGCGGCGCGACACGCGGAGCACGCGCGCAGATGCTCGCGCATCGCGATCGGATCGATCGCGAGCGTGACATCCTCGAAGGCGAGTGCTTTGGCGACCGCGGCGCAGTTCACGGTTCGAATCCTCGGTGCAACAGGTCCTTCTTCAGCTTCGCGCGCGCCCGGAACAATCGCGACTTCACGGTGTTCTCCGTCAGCGCCAAGCGCGTCGCGATCTCCTTGATCGAACAACCACCCCAGAAGAACAGCACGATCGCGAGTCGCTCCTCTTCGCCGAGGCCGCCGAGGTCGAACTCGACGTCGATCTCGCGTGCGACGGGCAGCGCGGGCTCGGCGACGAGCGGAGTTTCGTTCGCGCTGCGCGTGCGCAGGACCTGCAATCGGTCGAGCGCCTTGCGCAACGCGGTTTGGCGGATGTACGGCCACGCGTCGACGTCGTCACGCACGCGGTGCGCGGAACGCCACAGCGCCGTGAACGTCTCTTGCCAGGCGTCGCGCGCGTCCTCCGCGTTCCGCAGTACGGAGCGCAACAGGGCCAGCGCACGGTCGCCGTGCCGCGCGATCCAGTCGTCGACGGTCAAGCTGCGGGCATCCACGTTCGTTCGACGGCCAGTACCGGGGTGGGTGGGGGCGAAGTTGCGGAGGGCTACATTTTTTCTCTGGCTCGTCCGACAACTACCGTGGTAGTTCTACCGCGGTAGTTGAGAGCGGACTCACGGCACCGTACGCGGTGCGCGAGCGATTCCGCCGCGCAGGACGACAGACAGGCGAAGTCCACGACTTCGTTCCGGAGGGCTCGAGATGGCCGACTACGAACTCGGGGATCTGCAGCTCGCGATCATGGCGGTGCTGTGGGAACGCGGCGAAGCGACGACGAACGACGTCCACACGGCGCTGCATCCGAGCCGCGGGCTCGCGCCGACGACGATCGCGACGATGCTGCAAAAGCTCGAGAAGAAGGGCGTGGTCACGCACCGGGCCGAAGGCCGCCAGTTCGTCTACTCGGCCACGATCGCGCGCGAGGACGTGCGCAGGTCGATGGTCGGGGCGCTGCTCGATCGTTTGTTCCAGGGGGACGGAACGGCGCTCGTGAACCATCTGTTGGAAGCCGGTGACGTCGACGCCGACGAACTGCGGCGCCTGAAAGCCCAGATCCAGTCCGGCAAGCGCGGGAGGAAGAGCCATGGCGACGCCCGTTGAGTCGATCGCCGCGTTCCTGCTGACCTACGCGCTGCACTCGACGCTGTTGATCGGCTTGGTGTGGGTGTGGATGCGCGTGCGAGCACCGCGCTCGGCGCGCTTGCGGGAAGTGCTGTGGGCGTTCGCGCTCTGCGGCGGCGTGATCTCGGCGGCGGCGCAGCACGGCGGGATCGTCGCGCCGCACACGCTCACGCTCGAATGGACGCGCTCCGCGCCGCAGGACCCGGTGGCGAGAACCGTCGAGCGAACGTCCGCGGCGCGTCGCGCGGCCGACGTCCCTGCTGCCGCACCTGGCCCGAGTGTCGCGCCTTCCAAGTCCATCGGGGAACGTGTCACCGAACTCGCGACGCTGGCCGCCGCGCGGCTGCGCGCGCTCTCGTTCGGATCGTCGGCGGCGTTGGCCTGGAGCGTCGGCGCGCTCGCATTCGTGCTGTTGCTCGCGCTGCGGACGTCGCTGTGGCGTTGGCGCCAGTTGCCCGCGCGCCGACCGGTGCATGGCGACGCTCGAGCGGCGCTCGCGCGACTCGCGCGCGAAGCTGGCTTGCGGCGATCCGTGCGCCTCACGGCGTCGGATCGCCTCGGCGTGCCGGTCGCGTTCGGGCTGTTGCGCCCGGAGATCTGCGTGCCGGAGCGTTCGCTCGTGGAACTCGATCCCGCGCAGCGCGACGCGATGCTCGCGCACGAACTCGCGCACCTCGTGCGTCGCGATCCGTTGCGTCTGTTGCTCGCGCGCGTGCTCGAAGGCGTGTTCTTCTTCCAACCGCTGAATCGCCTGGCGCGGCGGCGGTTGTTCGAGGAGGTCGAGTTCCGCTGCGATGCACTCGCCGTGCGTTGGACCGGCCAAGGGCTGTCGTTGGCTGCGTGCTTGACGCAGGTCGCGGAGTGGTTGCGCGCGCGGCCGACGTCGACCGGGCCGATGACGACGGCGATGGCGAAGCACTCGTCGGCCCTGGTGCGACGCATCGAACGCTTGCTCGAAGACGGCGAGCTCGATCGCTCGGAGCGCGGAACGCGCGCTTTGCTGCTGGTGCCGCTGGGAATGCTCGGCGCGCTGGTCCTCGCCGCGCCGGCGATCGCGACCGTCGCGCGCGAACCGGTGCAGGGTTTCGCGCTCGTCGAAGGTCGTGCGTTCCCGGCGCCGTTCGCGTCGTCCGCGGGGACGAACGAGATTTCGCTGGTGCCGGCGCTGCGTACGGCCGCCGAAGCACTCGATGGCCAATTGGCCGCGCTGCGAGCCGAGCTCGATGCCTTGGCGGCCGATCACGCCGCCGGCCATCTCGATCCGGCCGTCGGCGACGTGCTGGCCAAGTTGCAAGACCGACTCACTTTCCTCGATCGTGCGCGGCGGACCTTGAGCGCCGACATCGATCGACTCGCGGCGGATGAAGGGCTCGATCCGTCGGTGAACCCGCTGCCCACCCAGAGCCCCCGGAGAACCTCGCGATGAAACTATGGATCGGAATCGGAACGACGCTGCTCGTCGGAGCGTCGACGTATGCCTTCTGTCCGCCCAAACAGGGTCAAACCACCGTGCTCGGCACGAGCAACGGCGTGTGCGTAGTCTCTCCGAGCGGGGAGTCGGTCCTCGGCGCCGACGAACTGACGCTCGACGGCCAGGTCCTCTCGGCGACCGGAGGGGTGGTCACCATGACGATCCCCGGCGTCGCGACCACGACGTGCTGCGCGGCGACGGAGCCGGCTGCCCCGTGCCCGCCGACGCCGCCCGCGGCCACGAAGGCACGCGGCGCGAAGGCCTCGAAGGCGACGCTCGAGAGCAAGATCGATGAGAAGCTCGCGCGACGGACGGCCGAGCGCTGGCTGCAGTCCGCCGAGCGTGCGCGCGCCGGCGCGCTCCGCGCGAAGGTCTCCGCGGAACGCAGTGCGGTCCGAGCGCGCGCGTTGGCGCCGCAGGTGATGCGCGTGCGTGGTCAGGTGCTCGATGAGAGCCTCCGCGCGAAAGTCGAAGCAGAGCGCGCCGCGGTCGAGGCCAAGGCCGCCGCATTCGCGGACGAGGCCGCAGCGCTTGGCGAGGCCCGCATCGCGATGGGTCGGACTCTCGAGTCGCTCGGCGAGCTGGGCTACGTGTCCGGAGTGCCCTTGGCGCCGGTCGCGGAGACCTGTGAGGAAGCGTGTGCGGAGGACTGCGCCGACGCGTGTGAAACGGTCTGCGAGGAAGCCTGCGCCGAGGCTTGCGAGGAGACCTGTGAGGAAGCGTGTGCGGAGGACTGCGCCGACGCGTGTGAAACGGTCTGCGAGGAAGCCTGCGCCGAGGCTTGCGAGGGAGCTTGCGCAGAGGAGTGCGAAGAGGACTCCGACGCGGTCACCTCGGTCGAAGGCTTCTACGTCGGCGACGAACCGAGCGCTCTCATGGTGGAAGGTGTCTACGCCGCCGAGGCGCCGGCCGCCATCGTCGTCGAGGGCCAGAAGATCTCCGTCGGAGGCATGGCCGCCCCGAATGCGCGCGCGAAGAAGGTCCGCGGACACCTGTTGCCGTCGTTCACGCCGGTCGCTCCCGGCACCTACAAGATCGCGGTCGGCCATCCCGCCGCGCCGTCGGCTCCGTCCGGCGGTGCGTCGCACGGCGAGCACGAGGCGATCCTCGTTCAGCTCAAGATGCTGACCGACGAGATTCGCGCGCTGCGCGAGGAAGTCCGCGCGATGCACGCCGCGTCACGGATCACCGAAACTTACTGAGCATTGACAGGAAGAACGCACGCGCTCGTGCGTAATGCAGCCAACGGGTCGGGGGAAACCCAGGCCCGGGTGCCCAGCGGGGCGAGGTACCGAAGGGGTACTTCGCCCCGCTTCTTCGTGGCCTCGAGGCGCGGCACGATCAAGGAATGGACAGCACGCCGCGGAACATCCCCGGATCGAGCGTGAAGTTGAACAACGTGCTCACGTCGGCGAGTCGCTTCGGTCGATCGACGTCGACGATCATCCCGAGCGCGATGGCCGCGTACGTACGTACTTGCGCTTGCTCGCCGTCACGGTTCGCGAGGACGGCGACGATCGGCTCGATGGCATCGCGATCTCCGACCGACCCCAGGCAAAAGAGCGTCAGCGATCGGGCCGCCGCGGACGTCTCGCGCGCGAGACGCTCGAGCAGCAGGGTCTGCGCGAGAGCGGGATCGATTGCCGCGAGCGCCTGCGCACAAGCCGGCACGAGCTCGTCGTCCGAGCCCGCCACGACGATCTCCTTCAGCAATGGCGTCGCGTCGGCGGCCTTCACCCAACCGAGCGCCAGCGCGAGGTACGTGCGCAGGCGCTGATCGGCCGTGTCCTTGAACGCGGCGAGCAGGACTCGCGCGCTGTCGGGATGCCCGAGCATGCCGATCCCAAGTCCGAACGCGGCCTTCGCGCGCTGGTCGCGTTCCTCCTTGAAGGTGCGCTCGAAGTACGCGCGGTAGTCGGTGCCGCGCGCGATGCCGAGCGCGATTCCCGCGATGGGCAATCGCGATCGCGTCCCGAGCGAGATGCGCGGCGCGAGCGTGTTCGGATCGACGCCCGATCTGCGTTCTCCGAACGTGCGCACCGCCAAGGCTCGTTGCGAGTCCGGGCCGCCGACGAAGCCGAGCGCGAGGTTCGCGAAGTTGGTCGCGACCGCGTCGTTCTCGCGGCTTTCGAGTTTCGTCAGCCGGCGTGCGGCCTCGGCGTTGCCGCTGCCGGAAAACAGGCTGCCGACGGCAAGGATCGCACTGCGTCGCACGTTGACGTCGTCGTCGGTCAGCGCGTGGAACAGCGTGTCGGCGTGGGCGCGATCGCGCAATTTGCCGATTCCGAGCAGCAGAAAGGCTCGCACGGAGCTGTTCTTCTTCGCGCTCTTCGACTTCAACAGCTTCGCCAACGGCAGCGCCAAGGCGGTGTCGCCGCTGAGCCCCGCGCCGTACGCGATGCCTTGCTGTGTGCGCGGATCCGCGGCCCAGAACGCCTTTGGTTCGAGGCGACGCTCGAACTCGGCGCGCGCGGGGGAGGCGCCGCCAGCCTCGACGTCGGGCGTGCGCAGCAGTCCGAGTGCGAACGCGGCCGCGAGGCGCAGATCGCCTTCGACGGCCTTCGCGTCGAGCGTCGTGGCGAGCACGTCGACCGCACTCGCGTCGCCGAGCACTCCGAGTGCGAGCAGCGCGTTGCGTCGCGTCTCGAGGTTCGCGTCGTCGACGCCGGCCTGCAGCAGGTCCAGGACGATGGGATCGCCGGTCTTGGCCAGTGCCATCAAGGCTGCGGCGCGCTCGGGGCCGTAGTCGGACGCGGCCGCGGCGCGCAGCGCTTCGATCACGCGCTTGCGATCGTCCGCGGTCACGGCGTGCACCGGCGCGGCGCGCTTCCACAGCACGTCCTGGTTCAAGTACCAGAGCAGTTCCCATTGCTCTTCGAGGTACGGGATGTCGGGCGGATTGCCCGGAGCGGACGGCGGAAGTGGATTCGCGGGCTGCGCGGTCGCGGTCGTGGCGAGAACGACGGCGACGGCGAAGCCCGTCAGGAGACGGTTCGGCGAGAGCATGCAGGGAACCTCGCGAGCGGCGAACCGGGCAAGGGCACGGTAGCGCGCGTCGAGGTCGCGGTCACGCTCGGCGGCGACGCAGCCAGCGGGAGCGCACGAACTCGAGCTCGCCGACGCACAACAGCGCGCAAACGCCGATGTAGACGGCGCCGCCGCACGCGATCGAACCGAGCACGACGCCGAGGCGTTGCGGCACGTGTTCGAGTCCGAGCCAGCGTTCGAGCAGATCACCCACGAACAAGCAGACGGCGGCCATCGCTGCCGAAGCGAATAGGACTTTCGCGATCGTGCGCAGCAGCGGGGCGGCGCGCAACGTGTCGGCGCGGCGCTTCACCAACAGCCGGCGCAGCAGCACGAACAGCAACACGGCGTTCGCGGTCGCGACGATCGACGTGGATAGCGCCAGTCCTTGATGCCCGAACGGCCCGACGAAGAGCGCGCACAACCCGAAGTTCACGGCGATCGACGCCAGCGACACGCGCGCGGGGGTCTTGGCGTCGTCGACGGCGTAGAACGCCGGCGCGAGGATCTTGATCAGCGAGTAGCCGACGAGGCCGAGCGCGTAGCACGCGAGTGCCTGGGCCGTCGCGATCGTGTCGGCGCCGTCGAAGCGGCCGCGCTCGTAGACGAGGGCGATGATCGGCTCACCGAGCACGGCGAGTCCGACCGCCGACGGAATCGTCAGGAACAGCGCGAGCGACAGCGACGAGGTCAGGGTGCGAGCGAACTCGCCGCCGTGCTCGCGGCCGGCGGCGCGGGCGATCTACGGCAGGGTCGCGGTCGCGATCGCGACGCCGAACACGCCGATCGGGAATTGCATGAGGCGGAACGCGTAGTTCAGCCAGGACACCGCGCCGTCGCCGAGTCGCGAGGCGAAGTTGTTGTTCACGAACACGTTCACTTGGGTCGCGGCGGTGCCGAGGATCGCCGGCACCATCAGGGCGAACACGGCGCGCAGCCCAGGGTCCTTCCAGTCGAGCAGCGCGCTGAAGCGGAAGCCCGCGCGCCGCAAGGCGGGGATCTGACACGCGAACTGCAGCAGCCCGCCGACGAGCACGCCGAGCGCCATGCCGAGGATCGCGCGTTGCGCGCCGTCGATGTCCACTGGCGGGGTCTCGCCGGCCAGCACGGACTTGGTCGTCGCGATCATCAGGTCGGGAGCGAGCACGAACGCCGCGCCGAGGCCGAACACGATCGAGCCGATGTTGAAGAACGTCGAGGCCATCGCGGGGATGCCGAACACGCCGCGAGCGTTCAGGATTCCCATCGCGACGGCGGCCAGCGCCACCATCAACAGGAACGGGAACATCACGCGGGTCAACGACGTGGCGAGAGCGGCCTTCTCGGGCGAGAACCCGGGGGCGATCGCGTCGACGATCCAAGGCGCGGCGAGTACGCCCAAGCACGTGACGACTCCGACGATCAGAGTCAACGCGCAGAACACGAGCGAAGCCAACCGCCAAGCGGGCACTTCGCCGTCCTTGTCGAGCTTCTGAGCGAACGTCTTCACGAACGCGGCCGACAGCGCGCCCTCGGCGAACAGATCGCGGAACAGGTTCGGGATGCGGAATGCGGTCACGAACGCGTCGAATACGACGCCAGCGCCGAAGTACGCGGCGAACAACAACTCGCGCGCGAGCCCCATGAAGCGCGAAGACAACACCGCGAGCCCCACGATCGAGGCAGACCGCGCAACCGAACGCGGAGGCGGCGAGGAAGGCTGCGCAGGGGCGGTCGAAGTCATGGGCGCAGGAGGATAGCGGGGAGGGAAGGCGAGCTCCCGAAGGGGAATACCAGCGTCGAGCAATCCACCAGCCGTAACCCAAGCCCAACTCACACTGTAGCCCGCATGCGATTGCCGCCGGCCAAAGGACGCGGGTACCCGCGTCCTTTGGCCGGCGGCAATCGCACGCGGGCTACCCGTAGGCGGGCCAAGGACTTGCGCGATCGTGTCGAACGGTTGGAGTCCGGTTCGGCCGGTTCACCGGCGAGGCACGGGCCGAGCGGGCCAGGAGGCCGAGATCGTGAAAGGGACAAATCGGGGACGGATACGCCTCCGTCCCCGTCCTTCGCCCGTCCTTCTGGCCACGGGGACAGATCGGGGACAGACCCGCCTCCGTCCCCGTCCGGCTCGCGCCAAGAACCGTGACCCTTCCCTCGGTCTCAGGCCGCACGCTCGTCAGGTAACCACTCCGGAGCCAAGGGACGTCGGGAACGGGCTCTCGGAGCGGCCGCTCAGCAGCCCGCCGCAGCTGTGGCGATCCGCTCTACACGTCTCGTGAATACGTGACCTGGCGTTAGATGGACAGGGGTCGCGAATCGCGCCGTCGAGAAGCCACCCCTGCGGCTTTGAGCGGCCGCTCCGAGAGCCCGTTCCCGACGTCCCTTCGCGTGAAGTCGTCCGAGCGGCCCAAGGGCGCGGGGGTTGCCAAAGGGGGGCTTCGCTCGCTTGTGAAGCCCCCCTTTGGTCGTTCGACCGTGAGCGGTCGAACGAGGGGGGTGCGGGGGGAACGGAGTTCCCCCCGCCAAGCCACTCGCGCCAGAGCACCAGCGGTGCGGTGCGGCCTACGACCGTCTTTTTGGAATGGGGCGTCGGGGCCGTCGGCCCCGACCGGGATGGACCGTCCGCACGGTCCGGCCATGCGGCCCGAGCAGTCTTCGGGCCTTGCGGCCCGAGCCCGTATGCTCTCCCCCTCGGGCATCCGGGAGGTTCTCCATGCTGACTGCGTCATTCACGTTCGGCCGCATGCGCAACGTCGTGCAGATCATCCACACGATGCTGTGCGGTGGCATCGCCGTCTTCATCGGCGTCGCCTGGTACCTGAAGGGCAAGCTCGACACGGCCAAGTCGCTCGACGCGACCATGCTCACGACCGTCGGCGCCGTCCTCAGCGTCAGCGCCATCGCGATCGCGCTGGTCCTGCCGATGTTCGCGAACAAGTACCTCGCCGGCCGCCCGATCGAATCGCGCATGCGCAACGTCGTGTTCACGAGCATCCTCGTCGCCGCGACGCTCGAAGCCGCCGCGCTGTTCTGGACCGTGGTCTCGCTGCTCCTGCAAGACGTGCGCTTCCTCATCTGTTCCGGCGTCTGTCTGGCGCTGATGGTCGCGCTGTTCCCGACCCAGGCGAAGCTCGAGACGACCCTTGGCCTGAGCGAGGAACAGATCGACCGCGCTCTCGCCGCGCGAGCGTCGCCATGACGCGTGCCGTCGCGGCCATCGCGCTCGCCGGCCTCGCGCTCGGCGCGTGCCTGCCCATCCTCGAGGTCAAGTCGCGCACACGCGTCACGGCCGACGGCACGACCACGCGCGAGACCGTCATCACGAAGACCCGCCGCAACGCGAACAACGACGACGAGAAGACCTGGAACGACCGCCCGATCGTCGACGACCTGCCGCGAACCCTCGGCGAGGGCTTCCGCTCGGTCCAGCGCGGCGACCTCGAGATCCGCCTGTCCGGCACCTTCGCGCATCCCGAACAGATGCCGCCCGACTTCCTGCGCGACGTCGAACTCCTCGATCAGCAAGCCCGCAACCGCGTCGGCTTCGTGGTCGAGGACCTCCTGTTCGCGAAGCGCTACGTCTACCGCGAGCGCTACGTCGACGCGATCCAGCCCGAGGACCTCAAGGAGAACAAGCGCGACGCCGTCCAGTTCGCGCAGAAGTTCGCGCACGCGATGATCGCCGGCGAGTTCGGTCGTTCGTTCGACACCAGCGAACTCGACCGCTTCGTCGACGGCCCCGCCGCCGACCTCGTCGGCGACCTCATCGAGATCTACTGGTCCGAGCGCAAGACACTCTCGAAGCAGGATCCGGTCACGCGCAAGTCGGGTCTCGATCGCGCGCTCGCGCGAGCCCTGAAGCGCATCGAGCGCGTCGGCGTCTCGTTCGCCACGGATCAGAGCGAGGAAGACAACCTCGCGCTGCTCGAAGCGTGGTTGCGCGACGTGTTCTCGAGTTCACTGAAGCGCAAAGTCGACGGTTCGCGTCCGTCGCTGTCGGACTTCGACTACTTCTTCCCGCCCGACTCGCCATGGAGCGGCTTGGAGACGATGACCAAGCGCGCCGCCGAGTTCGAGTACGGCTCGACCGAGAAAGCCGAAGCCGTCGCGCGCCGCGTGTTGCTCGGCATCACCGGGACATTCGGCTCACCGCCGGCGCAGGCCGAGTTCCGCTTCGATTGCGCCGTCGAGCTGCCGGGCCAACTGCTGCGCACGAACGGGTACCTCGAGAGCGAGCGCTCGGCGTTCTGGTGTTCGAAGGCGAAGACCTGTTCCCGCAAGGCCAATGGCTCGAGGCCGAGTCGTTCACGCCCGACGATCGCTTCCTCGGCAAGATCCGCGAACTGCGCTCCGAGGTGGACCGTCGCGATGCGGCGCGCTTGATCGCCGCTCTCGAAGACGTCAGTGCCGACGATCGCGAACGACTGCGGGCGTTGCTCGCGATCGCGGCGCAGTTCGGCTCACTCACCGCGATCCCGCCCGCGGCCGAAGGCGATGGCCAGGGGCAATCCGATCGTCGTCGACTCGAACACGTCGTCGACGTCCTGCGCCGCGACGGTTGACTCGACGCGCCGCCGTCGCGCCGAGCTCACCACTCGCCGCTGACGATGGTCGGATCGCGGAAGAAGTGCAGGATCTCCGTCTCCGACTGCGCGCGCAGCAAGTACGGCAGCGCCTCTTCGCGCAGGAAGATCTCGGCGGCTTCTTTGTAGAGCTTCAGGTACAGCCGATCGTCCCACGGCGGCGCCACCAGCACGAGGAACGCGTGCGACAGCGAGCCGTCGGGCGCGTCGAACAGCAGCCCCGGCGTCGAGCGCAGGAACGCGACGACGGGCTCCTTCACGTTCATCGTGCGCACATGCGGCAGCGCGAGCCCCGAACCGACCGCGGTCGACGCCTTGCGCTCGCGGTGGTCGAGGTCGGTGAACAAGCGCTTCGCGTTGCCCACGCGAGCGTGCGTCTCGAGGAAGTGCGCGATCTCTTCCAGCACCGCGTGCTTCTGCACGCGCGTCGCGCGCGGACCGAGCTTCTCGAGCTCGTCCACGGACAACGGCTGCGTCTCCATCTCGAGCCGGATGCGATCGTGCCGAAGATGTTGCGCGATCAGCATCCGAGTCTTCCGATCACTGAACCGTCTTGAATTGCCCGTCCGGCAATCCCTGGTCCCAGCGCAGGTCTGCGACCTGCATGCGCTCTTGCAGCTTGCCGAAGGTCGAGACCTCGAGCGTGCGCGGCACGAGTCCCGCACGCGCGTCGGGTTGGAAGTTCGACAGCGCGGTCTCGCGAATCGTGTACTGGTCGTCGCCGGTCGGGATGCCCGTCCGCACCGACGTCGGCATGTACGACTGCGCGTCGATCGACAGCACGTAACGGTTGCCGAACGGGTCGACCTTCGAGATGCGGATCACTTGGCCGCCGTCGGTGTCCTTGACGTCCTCGAGCACCGGCTGCGTGCCCGCACCCTCGCGGAAGAACTTCAGCGGGAACAGGTAGCAAGAGAGCTGCTGGATACCGGCTTCGCGCAGCGGCAGATTGCGGCTGATCAGCTTGCCGTCGATGAACTGCGCGATGTGTACGCCGTCGGACACGAGACTCATGCGCTTGCCGGTCGTGTCGGTCTGGTCGAGGCGCCACTTGTCGGGCCGCTTCCACATCGCGACGTACGTGTACGTGCCCTGCGCGGGACCGTCGAACAACTCACCCTTCATCGTCGCGACGAAGTCGGCGGCCGAGGGCGCCGGCTGCTCCGGAGTCGACTTGACCCCGCCGATCGCTTCGAACGACTTGTCCAGTACGGCTTGCGCCGTGAACTCGCCCTGCCAGTTCGGCGGCGGCTCGGAGAAGTTCGTGCACGCGCCGACGGCGCAGGACACGAGCAGTGCGGACAACGAGCGCACCGATCCGCGGCGGACGCGGCGTGACGACGGACTCACCGGGTTCATGCAGTCCTCCAGGGCGCGGGAACGTACCAGAACGGCCTGCTCCCGGCCGTTCGCGCCGTCACGCTTTGACCGGGTCTTCATCGACGCGACGTTGATTTGCTTCCGCCAGCGGCCCAGGATGACCGCCCTATGCGTATCTCCCTGCCCCGTCCTCCTCGTGCTTCCCGCTCGATTCGCATCCTGATCGCGGCCGTCCTGACCGCGCTCGTGTGGTTCCGCCTGCAGGCGTTCGACGACGCCGACGCGCGGCCGGCGAGCGCGCAGGTCGCGGCCATGGCGCCGGCCGCCGATCGGGTCGTCGTCGACGGCGCGTTCGCGGACTGGTCCGAGTCGGCGCACGCTCTGCGATCGGATGGCGCATACGTCTACGTGCGGTTCCAGTTGCCGGAGGAGCGGACCCTCCAAGGCGGCACCGCCACGACGCGCGTGTTGTTCGACCTCGACGCCGACGCCGCGACCGGTCAAGTGCGCAAGGACGACGACGGCCCGATGGGTGTCGATCTCGAAGTCACGTTCAGTCCGCCCAACCCGAAGCGTGGCGGCTCGCCCGGCACCGGAGTCGCGATCCAGCAATTCACGGCGAAGGGCCCCGCGAGTTCGATCGGTCACGCGCGCGCCGGACTGCTGTTCGCGCCGTCGTTCGCAGCGACCAACTTCGAGTTGCGCCTCGCGCGCCGCGCCGAGCTCAATCAGGACATCGCCGCGCTGTTCCAGGCCGCGGGCAAGGCCGCGTTCCGCGTGCTCGTGCTCGCGCCGGACGGCAAGGAGATCGCGCGTAGCGCCCGCATCGAAGGCGCGCTGCCGCCGCTCGACTCCGCGCGCGAGTCCGCCCCGATCGCACCGCCGGTCGCGCGTGCCGACGGCGTGCGCGTCGTGACGTGGAACGTCGAGAAGGAAGCGCCGATGAAGAATCCGGCGCCGTTCCGACGCATCCTGAAGGCGCTCGCCCCCGACGTCGTGCTGTGCCAGGAATGGACCAGTAAACCCGGCGAGATCGAGGCGTGGTTCAAGGCGCAGTTGCCCGAACGCGGCACGTGGCGCGTCCACACGCACGGCGAACTCGGCGTCGCGATCGCGACGACCTTGCCGCTCGAGCCGCTCACCGACGGCAGCGTGATGCCCGCGCGCAAGGTGAACGGCAAGATCCGCCCGGTGCGCTTCGTCGCCGCGCGCGTGGAGACGAAGGTCGGGCCGGTCGTGTTCGGCACCACGCACCTCAAGTGCTGCGGCACCAAGGACTCACCCGAGGACGAGCTGCGCCAGCTCGAGGCCGACGCGATCAACGAGTTCGTGCGCGTCCAACTCGGCAAGAGCAAGCCGATGCCGGTCGTCATCACCGGCGACATGAACCTCGTCGGCACGCGCAACCCGCTCGACCAGATCGCGCGCGATCTCGACGTCGACGGCTCGACGCTGACGATCACCGATGCGTACACGGCGACCGGCGCCGGCAACGACACGTGGCGCAGCGAGGACGGGCAGTTCTCGCCGGGCCGCCTCGACTACGTCCTGTACGCCGATGCCGCGCTGGCAGCGGCGAACGCGTACGTGTTCGACTCGGCGCAGCTCGACGACGCCACCCGTGCGAGCCTCGGTGTGCAAGCGATGGACTCGTTGGCGACCGACCACCGCGCAGTGCTCGTCGACCTCGTGCCAGCTCCGCCGCCGCCGCCGGCGCCGTTGCCGAAGCCGATCCGCGCCGCCGAGTTGCGCGAACTCGTGACGACTGGCAGCTCGCCGGTCCTGGTCAATTTCTGGGCGACGTGGTGCGGCCCGTGCGTCGCAGAACTGCCGGATCTGGCGCGCGCCGCGCGCGAATGCGAAGCGCGCGGACTGCGGTTCGTGCTGGTCAGTTGCGATGCTCCCGAGGACGCCGAAGCCGCGCGCAAGTTGTTGACCGCCAAGGGTCTGGCGTTCCAGACGTATATCAAGGGGGAGCTCGACGAGGCGTTCATCCCCGGCTTCGACCCGGACTGGAATGGCACCTTACCGACGACGTTCGTGTTCGACGCGTCGGGCAAAAACGTTGCGCTCCACGAAGGTTCCGCGACGTACCAGGAGTTCCTGGACCTCGTGGCCCCCGTGCTCGCATCCAAGTGACGTGTCGCCCGAGGTCGAGACCGAGCAACATCCACATTTCGGCACGCCGGCACAGACCGGCGACCTGCACTCGTTGAAGGAGAATCGATGGACATGCGCTTGCTGAATCTCGCCGTGGTCGCTTCCGCTCTGCTCGCCGCGCCGGCTCTCGCCGACGAGACCAAGAAGGACGAGCGCGCCGCCCCGGCTCGGGAGAAGAAGGACGAGAAGAAGCGTGGCCTCGCGATCGATGACGCCGCTCCGTTGACCGACGTGAAGATGGAGAACGTCGACGGTCGCAAGCTGTCGATCGACGACGTCAAGGGCAAGAAGGGCACGCTCGTGATCTTCACGTGCAACCACTGCCCCGCGGCGAAGGCGTGGGAGGACCGCATCGCGGCGCTCACGTCCGAGTACGCGAAGAAGGACATCGGCGTGATGCTCGTCAACTCGAACGACGAGGTCGAGTACCCCGAGGACAGCCTCGAGAACATGAGGGTCCGCGCGCGCGAGAAGAAGTTCGAAGTGCCCTACGTCGTCGACGCGACCTCCGACGTCGCGCGCGCGTTCGGCGCGACGAAGACGCCGGAAGTGTTCCTGTTCGACGCCGAGCTGAAGCTCGCGTTCCACGGCGCCGTCGACGACAACATGAAGTCGGCCGACGCGGTGAAGGAGAAGTACCTCGTCAACGCGCTCGAGTCGGTGCTGAAGGGCGAGAAGGTCGCGAAGGCCGAAGTGCCGGCCGCCGGCTGCGGCATCAAGCACCGCGCCGAGAAGAAGAAGGACGAGGCCCCCGCGCGGACGAACGAAGGCTGATCGGGCCTTGGCGAGCGATCGCCAACGATTGAATGCCCGCGGATCGTGCGTCGATCCGCGGGCTGTTTTTTTTTCTTGCATTGCGAGATCGTGCGACCAGAAGTGCAATGCGGTTTGGTAGAGGGCAGTAGATAAAAGTGAGCACAAGATCGCAGGACAGCCGACAGTCGTCGGCTAGCCGCGGGAACGAAGGGTGATGTATGCGGGCCACGATTCGAATCTCAATCGTATTTGGCCTGTTGGTAGGTTGCACGCTGGTCGTGGCCTACGTCACGAGCGAAACACCACAGCCGTCGGTTTCATCGACTCAAGCAGAGACCAGGACCTCCGAAACTCTCCTCGAACAAGAGAACCATGAAGCCAGTTCGATCTCAGTCGCAACGCGCGAGATCGCGAGATCAGAGGCTTCGACCGAGCCGAATGCGGCCACAGAGTCGGGGAACGCGATTGAATACCACGCCCAGACGTGGTCTCAGGTCGTCGACGTCGGAACCAACCTGACGGACTTGGTGAACGGCGCGAGTCTCCGCAACGATGATCCGATCATCGTTCGGTGCCTAGACCCCCTGGGGATCGGTCTGAGCGAATCCGCGATTCGAAGTACGGTCGCCGCGTTCAAAGAGCGGCTCGAGACGCTAACGCAGGTCGAGTCGGAAATTCGTGATGCACAGGCTCGTCTGGTCAAGAGCCGTGCGGAACAGGGCCTGCATTCCGCCCTGGAGAGAATTCAGCCGGGCGATCCGGGATTCAATCCCAGTGCGGATCACTCCGTGCGATCACCGTCGGCGGGCGCCGATGAACTGGTGAGTTTGGTCCAAGTTGGGTCGGAGCTTCGTTCCGTGACCATTCGACCGATGAGCGAACCCGAGCTCGCTCCGCTGCTGAGATCGCAGGTGCAGGCTGCAGAGGACTTGATCAACGACATGCGCATATTCGTCGTTGATCACTATGCACAGAAGTAGTCGGCGCGTGACGTGTTCCCGATTCTCGCCTTTGAAGGAGGTGTGTTGTGAACGTACTTCGCTGGAGCAGCTCGGTGATCGTCGTCGCTGGACTCGTTGGGCTCGTGGGAAGTTCCAAAGGGGCGTTCTTCGCCGAGACGTGCTCGGGTTGCTTCGTCAGCACGCAGACCGTGAGCGGTGGAGGTTTCCCGAATTGCCTCTCGGTGAATGTCGCCAATCAGCAACAAATCGGTGGCACTTGCATGGGCTCGCCGCCCTGCGTGCCGGGCAACGGCTGCAAGATCTCATATGCGATCAGTGCCTCGAATACAGGCGCGTCTGGATGTCCGGCCGGTGACGTGACGATCGACAACAATGGGACTTCCTCACAAGGGAATCCGATTCGCGTCTACTCCGGCGGAACGTTCGCCAACCCAGCCTTCCGAGAGTTCCCTTGCGATTCGACCTATACGATCACGGTCAGTCTGGGGACGGAGATCTGGTCCGTTCAATGGTCGTGCACGAAGTGCCAAGCGGTGTGATGCGGACCAGCAGCGTGGCGGATCAGAGCCTGCGATTCCATGAACTCGCGACGGGTGGCGAGCTTCGCGCGTGACGCTAAATCGGAGTCCACGATTCTGTCATGCCGCGAGGCCGAGCGAGAAGTGCGCAGGCGAGGAGGATCGACGCGGCGACTCAATGGGAAAGAGTCGGTGGGTCTCCGACGAAACATGCGCGCTTCGTAGCCGGCCGCAGCCATGACAGAATCGTGGACTCCGACTTAGTCGACACGACTGCGACACACGCGGACGACCGAGTCGTCCGCAGAACATCGTTCCGTCGAACTGGACGTCGCCCTCACCCCCTCGGCTTCGCGAACGCCAACGCCAGGCACTGCCAGCCGAGCATCAACGCGACGCCGCCGATCGGCGTGATCGCGCCCATCCAGCGCAGGTTCGCGAGCACGAGCACGTACAGCGTTCCCGAGAAGATCGCGATGCCGGCGACGAACGCGATCCCGGCGCGATGCAGCCAAGCCGAAGCTTGTTGGCGCTGCGCGAGCGCAACTCCGAACAGCGCCAGCGCGTGCCAGAGTTGGTAGCGCACCGCGGTGTCGAAGATCGCGAGATCTTCGGCCGACACCTTCGACTTCAAACCGTGCGCGCCGAACGCGCCGAGCGCGACGCCGAGCAAACCGAACACGGCGGCGAGACGTCCGAAGTTCATGCGTTCATCCGATCGGAAGTGCGCCGGTGCTGTCGGCGAAACGGTCGAGTTCGACGCCCATGCGGCGCAGCAGCGCGAGATGCAGGTTCGCCAGCGGAGTGTCCGGCGGCGACACGAGGTGCTGGCCGCCTTCGATGCTGCCGCCGCCACCACCCGCGAGCACGAGCGGCAAGTCGTGCGGATCGTGACCGTTGCCGTCGCGGATCCCGCCACCGAACAACACCATCGAATGGTCGAGCACGTCGCATTCGCCCTCGCGGAAGCTCTTCAACCGATCGAGGAAGTACGCGAGCTGCTCGACGTGCCAGCGCGTGATGCGCTCGTACTGCTCGAGCTTCGAGGCGTCGTTGTCGTGGTGCGACGCGTCGTGGTGCGTCGTCGTCACGCCGTCGAGGAACGCGAAGTTGCGGCCGCTGACCTCGTTGCCGAACATCAGGCTCGCGACGCGCGTCGTGTCCGTCGCGAACGCCAAGGCCATGACGTCGAGCATGAGTCGCGTGCGCTCGGCGTGATCGCCGGCGCGATGCGGATCGGCTGCGTGCGCCGCGAGCGTGCTGCCGAGTTCGCTTTGCCGCGCGAGCAAGTCGGCCGGCGCCGACTGCGCGCGCGCGGCGTGCTCGTCCTCGAACGCGAGGCGTGTCTCGATCGAATGCACCGCCTCCTGGAACTCGTCGAGACGCGCGCGATCACCCGCGCCGAGGCGCGAGCGCAGGCGCGACGCATCTTCCGCGACGACGTCGAGCACACTCTTGCGCCGCGCACGCGCCGCGGCGTCGGCGCTGCCGCGATCGAACAAGCGTTGGAACGCGGCGCGCGGGTCGGTCTCGCGCGGCGCCGGCTGTGTCGGTGATCGCCACGACAAGTACGAGCCGTACAGCCGCGTGTAGCTGACGTTGACGTCGACGCCCGTCGACACGGACTCCATCGACAGCTCCATCGACGGCAACGCAGTGCGTGCACCCACGGCCTTCGCCATGAGTTGGTCGATCGACGTGTTGCCCGCGTTGAGGTCGCGGCCCGTGGTTTGGTGGATCTGCGTGCTCGTGAGGAATCCGCCGAGCTTCACGTAATGGCCGTCGCCGACGTTCGCGCGTGCGTTCCACAGGTTGGTCGGGATCACGACGCGTGCGCGCCAGGGCTCGAGCGGCGCGAGCGTCCTCGACAGCGTGAAGCGGCGACCGACGCCGTCCGGGCGCCACGTGTCGGCGCGCACGCCGTTGGGCACGTAGAACGCGGCGAACCGCAGCGGCGGCGCCACGGCTTCGGCGTGAGCGCGCCTTGGCGCCATCGCTTCGAGCCACGGCAACGCGAGCGCCGCGCCGGCTCCGCGCAACAGCGTGCGTCGCGACAAAGGCGTGCTCATCGATTCGCCTCCAGCGTCGACTGCGTCCGCGCCACGTCGGGCGGGCTGCGATGACGGAACGGAACCGAGGTCGCCACGGCCTCGATCAACGCGCGCGACGAGTAGTCGGTCCACGCGGCGCCCGAGGCGAGATCCCGCACGACGTCGTCGTCCGCGCGCGTGAGCCCGCGATTCAGCGCGTACGCGAGCACCTTGCTCGCGACCTGCGTCGCGAACGCGTCGCGTCGCGCGAGCAGCGCGTCCTTGAGACCGGCGATCCCGTCGACGGTCGTGCCGTCGGGCAGCGTGCCGCGTGCGTCGACCGGCTTGTCCTCCGCGAGCTTCGTGCGCGTGCGTCCGATCGGATCGAAGCCCTCGAGTGCGAATCCGAGCGGATCGATGCGCTCGTGGCAGGAACGACAATCGGCGCGCGCGCGGTGCTGTTCGAGGCGTTCACGCAACGACAAGCCGTCCTTCTGGACTTCCTCCGCCGGAAGCACGCCGGCGTTCGCCGGGGGCGGCGGTGGTGGAGTGCCGAGGATCGTCTCGAGGATCCACTTGCCGCGCAGCACGGGACTCGTGCGCAACGGATGCGACGTCAGCGTCAGGATCGCGGCCATGCCGAGGATGCCGCCGCGCTCGCGCGAATCGAGCTGCACGCGATGCGTGTCGGCGCCGACGGGCGCGGGCAGTCCGTAATGCTCCGCCAACGGCGCGCTGACGATCGTCCAATCGGCGTCGAGGAGTTCGAGCAGCGAGCGGTCCTCGCGCACGATCGCGTCGAACACGTCGGTGACTTCGCGGACCATCGCGCCGCGGAGTTCGCGCGTGTACGCGGGGAAGCGGCCCGGATCGGGCTCGCACGTGGTCTCGAGGCGGCGCAGGTCGAGCCATTGCGCGGCGAACTCGTCGGCGAGCGCGCGCGAACGCGGATCGTCGAGCATGCGACGGACTTGCGCGCGCAGCGTCGCGGGCTCGCGCAAGGCGCCGCGCGCGGCGAGTTCGAACAGCGCGTCGTCGGGCACCGAGGACCACAGGAAGAACGACAGGCGCTCGGCGAGTTCGAAGTCGGAGATCGCGAAGTCGACGGGCGCGGAATGGACCGAAGACTGCGTGTCGGGTGCGGGCGTCGCGAGGGGCGCATCGCGTTCGATGCGCATCAGGAAGCGCGGGGACGCGAGGATCGACAACAGCGCGGTCGGCGCGCCGTCGTTCAATCGCAGCACGAGCTCGGCGGCCTCGTCGGGCGCGAGCGGTCGTCGGAATGCACGACGAGCGATCGCGAGCAAGCTCTCGGCTTCGCGACCCGGCGGCAACAGCGTCGCGAGATCCGCTCGCTCGATCGCGGTCGCTGCGGTGTCGATCCACGTTTCGAGCAACAGCGGCGTCGTGAACAGCGTGTCGGCGTCGTTCTCGAACCCGGCGCCGCCCGACGGGTCGCGCGGGATGGCGTCGACCGCGACGTCGACACCGAGCAGATCGCGCAGCGCGTAGCGGAACTCGGAGCGCGTCATGCGACGCGGCAACGTGCGTCCCGCACTCGGTGTGGCCGACGCGGCGCGCGCGGCCGCGATCGATGCGAAGTGCGCGATGAGGACGTCGCGATCCTCGAGCGCGAGCGGACTCGCGTCCGACGGCGGCATCGAGCCGTCGCGCAGACGCTCGAGGATCGACGCGACCAAGTCCGGCGCGGAGCGCAGCGCGGCGTCGTCGAGCGCATCGAGATTCAGGCCGGCTTTGGACTTCGTTGCGCCGTGGCACGGGAGGCACGAGGAGGAAAGCAGCGAACGCGCGTCGTCGGTCGCGCGCGCGCAGGGCGCGAGCGCGAGGAACGACGCGGCGAGGAAGGCGCGAGTCGCGGGCATGCGTGGGTCCCGCTGGGGAACGAGGGAAGGAGGGTAACGCGGGGGCGGGGGTGGGCGGGATGGGGATTCTGCGGGGATGGCGAGGGACGAGAGGGATGAGAGGGACGCGAAGGGCGCGAGGGATGACAGGGACCCCCGGAGCGCTAGACTCTCGCGCTTCGAGGGCGGCACCCCTCTCCAACGGAATGAAGAGCAACCAATGACCGACGCGCTGACGCTCGACCACGTGTCGAAGCGGTTCGGCTCCCACCAGGCCGTCGATGCGATCTCGCTGCGGATTCCCGCCGGGTCGATCTACGGGTTCCTCGGGCAAAACGGAGCCGGCAAGACCACCACGATCCGCATGATCATGAGCATCTACTACCCCGACTCGGGGCAGATCACGGTGCTCGGCGAGCCCAACTCGGAGTCCATCAAGGACCGGCTCGGGTACTTGCCCGAGGAGAAGGGCCTCTACAAGAAGATGAAGGCGTGGGAGCTGCTCGCCTACTTCGGAACGCTGAAGGGCGTGCCGAAGGCCGACGCCAAGGTCAAGGCGCGCCAACTGCTCGAGACCGTCGGGCTCGGTGAGTTCTCCGATCACCGGTGCGAGCAACTGTCGAAGGGCATGGGCCAGAAGGTCCAAATCCTCGCGACGATCATGCACGACCCCGAGCTCGTGATCCTCGACGAGCCGTTCTCCGGGCTCGACCCGGTGAACGTCGAGATGATGCGCGAGGTCATCCTGAAGATGAAGCGCGACGGGCGCACGGTGATCTTCTCGACGCACGTCATGGAGAACGCCGAGAAGCTCTGCGACGGCATCGTGATGATCCATCGCGGCCAGAAGGTCCTCGACGGCACGCTCGCGGAAGTGAAGACCGGCGGCGATCGCGGCATCCAGATCGACTACGACGGCGACTCGTCGATCCTGCGCGAACTGCCCGGGATCACGCGCATCAACGACTCCGGCAAGCACGCCGAGATCTTCCTCGCCACCGGGACGGATCCACAGGAGATCCTGAAGCGCCTGGTCGGTCGTCTCGTCATCCGCCGCTTCGATTTGCGCGAGCCCTCGCTGCACGAAGTGTTCTTCCGCGCCGTGAAGGGGGAGTCCCATGAGTAACAAGACTTGGCTCGTCGCTCGGCGCGAAGTGCTGGAGAACATCCGTACCAAGGGCTTCTGGGTCGGCGTGCTGATGCTGCCGATCATCATGGTGGTGTCCGTCGCGCTGCCCCGGTTCCTCGAAGGTCAGAAGGAAGTTCGCAAGTACGCAGTCGTCGATCGGAGCGGCTGGATGCTCGCCGCGATCGACGAACGCGCGGCGATGCCCGACATGCAGCGCGTGCTGCGCGAGGCGATCGACGCGCGACGCGACGATCCCGCGCGCTACGCCGAGTTCCCGGAGCTGCTGCGCAAGTTCGTCGACACGCTCGACCAGATCTGGGACAACCCCGCGCTCGTTCCCGATCCCGCGCTGCCCGAGGCCGACCGCAAGCGAGCGCGCGAGAAGAAGGAAGACGAGGTTCTCGAAGGCGTCGCGATGTTCATCGGCGACCCGTCGGCGTTCGAGTGCCAACTGCCGCTCGCGTCGATGAAGGACGCGCTACGCCAGGCTTCCGAGCGACTCGCTCCGTTGCGGGACAGCGTCCAGCAGTGGTGGAAGAGCTTGCCGCCCGAAGCGGCTTCGAAGTTCGAAGCACGCACGGCGAAGAAGCTCTACGAGCGCATCGAGCTGCCGACGGGTGGCGAAGACGAAGTGTTCGAGGCGTTGAACCAGAAGATCGCCAAGGGCGATCTCTTTGCGTACTTCGTCATCGGCACCGACCCGGTCCTCAAGGGCGATGGGCTGCGCTACGCGTCGGCGAACCTGACGGATGGCGACCTGCTCGATTGGTTCTCGCGGCACGCGAACGCCGTGGTGCGCGACAAGCGACTCGACGAGAAGGACATCGACAAGCTGACGGCGCAGTGGGTCCAGAAGCCGCTCGTCGTCGACTCGCGCAAGATCGGCAAGGGCGGCAAGGAAGAGGAATCGACCAAGGCCGACAAGGCGCGCCAATGGGCGCCGATGGTGTTCGCCTACATCCTGTGGATCTCGATCTTCACGATCACGCAGATGCTGCTGACGAACACGATCGAGGAGAAGTCGAGCCGCATCATCGAGGTCCTGCTGTCGTCGGTGTCGCCGCTGCAGTTGATGATGGGCAAGATCTTCGGCATCGCGATGACCGGCCTGCTGATGGTCGGGTCGTGGACGTTGTCGTTCGTGCTGATCTTCAAGTACTTGCCGGGACTGCTCGCGATCAAGTTCGACTTCGACATCTCGCAGATCGCGACCGATCCGTACTTGCTGTTGTCGTTCCTCGTCTACTTCACGCTCGGCTACCTGTTCTACGCGTCGCTGCTCGTCGGCGTCGGAGCGGCGTGCGACACGTTGAAGGAAGCGCAGAACCTGATGGGCCCGATCAGCGTGGTCATGATGATCCCGATCATGGCGATCGCGTTCTTGGCTCAGGATCCGAACAGCCGGCTCGCGGTGATCATGTCGTACATCCCGCCGTTCACGCCGTTCGTGATGATGAACCGCGCGGCCGGTCCGCCCACCTTGATGGAGTACGTGACGACGACCGCGCTGTTGCTCGTGTCGATCGTGATCGTCATGTGGGCCGCGGCGAAGGTCTTCCGCGTCGGCATCCTCATGAGCGGCAAGGCGCCGTCGTTCAAGGACATCATCGTGTGGATCAAGGCTCCGGTCGGCCAAGTGCCCGAGCGCACCCACGGGCCGACGAAGTGAGGAGGCTCGCGTCATGAGCGAACTGAACTCGCTGCTCGATCCGATCTCGACGTTCGTCGCCACGCTCGATGCTTCGAATCCCGAGGCGTGCGAGCGCGCGCTCAACGCGGAGTTCCCGGTGACGTCCGATGAAGTGCAGGCGTTGGCGAAGGCCGCGATGATGGCCGTGACGTCGGGCGCGATCTGCAATCGCGGCGAGCCGAACCTCAAGTACTCGCGGGTCGTGAAGCCGACCGAGTCGAGCACGGGGGTTTCGATCGACGCGGTGCTGATGGACGACGTCGCCGGTCCGGTGCATACGCACCCGAACGGCGAGTTCTGTCTGTGTCTGCCGATCACGGGACAGCCGACGTTCGAAGCGCGCGCGGCGACGTGGATCGTGATGCCGAAGGCCAGCCGTCACGTCCCGACGGTGCGCGCGGGCAAGATGCTGATCCTCTATTGGCTCCCGCAGGGCGCGTGCGTCTTCGGTTGACCCGGACGAAGTAGCCGCCGGCAATCCTGTCCGGCCAGCCGGACGAAGCAGCCGGCGGCTACTTCGTCCGGGTCGGGCGATCGCTCGACCGCAAGTGTCACCGGAATAAGGTCTTAGCCCGCGTGCGAATGCCGCCGGCATTCGCACGCGGGTACCCGCGTCGGATTGCCGGCGGCATTCGCACGCGGGCTCGGGTCGGTTGGGGCGGTGCTGGGTCAGCGCTCGCGCGGCGGCGAGAGGACGACCAAGCCCTCGGCTGGCTCGGCCGACAGCACGCGGCTCGAGTGCGCGACGTTGGGCGGCACGATGATGGCGTCGCCGGGCTCGAGGACGTGTTCGCGGTCTTCGACCATGAACGCGACGGAGCCCTTGATCAGGAAGAACGCCTGCTCCTGCGGGTGCTGGTGCGCCGTGAACGACGCGCCCGCGGGATAGACGTAGCGGATCACCTGCATCGAGTCCGACGACAGGTGCCAGCGCGTGATGCCCTTTCCGGCCTTCTTCGCATTGGCGGCTCCGCGCAGGCGGGCCAGACGTTCACGGGGGAGTCGGGTTGCGGCGAGGCTCATGGGATTTGCTGCACGGCAGGCGGACTCGGTGCGTGAATTTCGGAGTGTGCACGTCGTCGCCGGCCCTGCCCTCTGAACCGCGCGACGCTCGCGCTCACCGAAGGCGATTTCGATCCGATCCGAAAAAGACTTGAGGGGTTCGGTAGACCGCCTCGCGTTTTCTTTCAAGGGCGGTGCGAAACGGATGCAGCGCCGCGGTCCATCGCGTCCGCGGCGTGCTCGGTGACGGAGTTCGGCGCGTTCACGTCACGGCTTGGGTGAACGCACGAACGCCCGGCCGGCGCCGGTCGGCATCTCGTGCGGACTCTCGTGCCGAGACCGATCCGCGATGCGGCGGACGTTCCAGATCAGCTCTTCACCCTGCGGGAGCGAGTCCCACAGCACGCTCGGTACGTCGTAGCCGTCGCCCTCGAGCTCGAGGTTCAACCATTCGTGCGAGGCGAAGTAGATGCGTCCCGCCGGCGTGAACACGTAGAGGGCGTACCGCGCGTCCGGGTCTTGCAGCGGTTCCCAGCTCAATCGCGGCGGCAGGTCGAGTCGCGCCCCGTCGTCGGGGCCGCGCAGCACGATGCCCGGCGGCGACGAGCGCGCCGTGCACGCCGACACGAGACTCGCGTGGCGCGGCGGCGCGCGGACCAACGAGCGATCGAACGCCGGCACGAAGTGCTTCTCGTACGTGAGGAGCGCGACGCCGATCAACGTCAACGCGAACAACACTCCCGCGCCGTGCCGCATGGCTTCGCGCATCGGCGTGATCACGCGCACGAGTCCCGCGGCGAGCACGATCGCGATCGGCCCGATCGCGGGGAACAAGTAGCGCCCCTGCGGTTGACGGAACGTCAGGTTGAAGTGCAGCGTCGCGAGGAACACGAGCCCCGCGGCGCCGACGAGCGCCCAGACCACGCTTTTGCGTGCGTCGCGTCGCGGCTTCACCAGGTTGAAGACCACTCCGCACGCGGCGACGGCCGCGATGACCTTGCCGAACGTCACCAGCGCCGCGTGCGGCGGCACGGTCCAGTTGCCGAACATGCCGAGCAACGACGTGAAGATGTTCGGGAAGAAGCCGACGCGCAGCCACTCGATGGCGCGTCCATCCGGCACGCGGATGCTGGCGTAGACACGCTCGTGCGCCGCGCCGCCGAGCAGATCGCCGTACAACTGCACGTTGCGGACGAAGAACCAACCCGCGATCGCCGCCACGACGACGCCGCCGACGAGCATCGCGATGGCCGCCGGACCACGCCGCGGCGCGTTCCAGACCGCGATCGCCGCGACCACGCCGAACAACGGCAACAGCGCCAGCGTCGTCAACTTCGTCACGAGACACAGCCCGAGTAGCAGCCCGCCCGCGATGGCGATGCGCACGTCGAAGCGCTTCGCGGTGATCGCGGCGCACAGCACGACCAACGCGGCGTGGGCGAACGTCGCCGCGAGGTTGCCGTTGTCGAGCACGGCGTGATGGAACGAGAACGCGGGCATCGTCGCGAGCAGCAGCGCCGCGACGTCCGCGACCGCGAGCCGCCGCGGGAACGCGAGCCGCGCCAGCACCCACGTCGCGACCAACGTGACCAGTCCGCACACGACGGAGAACAGCCGCAGCAGCCGCAGGAAGCGGATCTCGCGCGAGACCGGGGCATCCTCGTCCGCGCCATGCAGCCACAAGAACGCGCCCGCGGGCGTGCTCTGCAAGTTCTCGGGATTCGTGAGCTGCGAGGCCACGGTGTCCCGCCGCTGCGCGAGCTCCATCGCTCCCGCGAGCAATGCGTAGTACAGCGGCGGATGGTGCGCGAGCCCGGCCTCGTCGATGACGGGCCGACCGAGTTCGCGCGCCGTGAAGCGCGCGACAGGCATGGCCTGCGAGTTCGCGAGTTGCCACGCGTAGAACCAATGGTCGTTCTCGTCCGGCCCCTCGAAGGCCGGGGTCTTCACCACGTACGCGGACGCCAACGCGAGGTACAGCAGCGCCGCGATCAACAAGCCCTTGCTCATCGAGGCGTCTCCGTAGGCGGCGTCGGCGTCGCGACCGCGAGCAGCGACACGCCGAAGGGCAAGCGATGGCGCGCGATCCAGAAGCGCTCCGCGGCGAGCAGCGCGCGCAACAGACCGCCGACGATCGGCATCGGCATCGACAAGTCCGATCCCCCGGCCGCGACCGAACGCGCGAGGAACGGCCGCATCGCGAGCCGCACCGCGAGGATCGGCAGGAACAGCACGGAGTTGAAGTACGTGAGATGGCGCACCGTGAACCCCGCGGCTTCGAGCCGGGCGCGCAACTGCGGCGCGCGGTAGCGGCGGCGATGCTCGGACAACACGTCTTGCCGTCCCCACAGGACCTGGAACGCGGGCACGCTGAGCAGCAGCGTGCCGTCCTGCGCGATCGCGTCGCGCCAAGCGCGCAGCGCGCCAGCGTCGTCGTCGAGGTGTTCGAGCACGTCGAGCGCGCAGATCAGATCGAGGGACCCGCTACGGAACGGCGGCTGTGTCGCGTCGGCGCGGACCGGCAGCGCGGGCCCGCTCGCGCGACATCCGTTCAACGACGGCGCCGCGACGTCGAGCGGGATCCAATGCCCGCGCGGCGCCAGCACCGGCGCATTCACGCCGAAGCCCGGACCGAGATCGAGCACGCGCCGCACGCGCTTGCCCTTGGTCCAGACGTCGAGCACGCGCGCGAAGATCGAGCGTCGCGCGGCGAACCACCAGTGGTCGGTCTCGCTGCGGTAGACCTCATGCACCGTGGCCTTCATCGCGCGGAGTTCGCCTGGTTCGCCCGATTCGCCTGGCTCGTCGGCGCCGGGCGCGCCACGCGTCCGAATTGGATGCGCCACCACATGCGCGCCACGGTCCACAGCGTCTTCGGGATATGGCTCGCGCGCACCGTCGTGTGGCCGTGCTTGCGCGGATAGTGCCGCACACCCTTCTCGACGATGCGGAAGCCGAGGCGTCGCGTGCGCGCGACCATCTCGGTGTCGATGAAGAAGTCGGTCGACTCGAGGTGGAGCTGGTCGACGACCTTGCGCGAGAACAGCTTGAACGAGCAATCGACGTCGCGAACCTTCACGCGGAACAGCACGCGCACGATGCGGTTGTAGGTCCAGCTCAGGATGCAGCGCAGCACCGAGTCGTAGCGGTAGACGCGAAAGCCCATCACCGCGTCGGCGTTCTCGAGCAGCGGCACGAGGTCGGCGAGTTCGCGCACGTCGAACTGCAAGTCCGCGTCGGTGAAGAACACGAGTTCGCCGGTCGCGGCGCGGAAGCCCTCGGCGATCGCCGCGCCGTAGCCGCGGTTGTGCGGGAACGAGATCAGCTTCAGTTGCGGCCAGTCGCGCGCGAGCTCGGTGACGACCTTCGCGGTGTCGTCCTTCGAGCCGTCGTCGACGACGATGACTTCGGCGGAAGCGAAGCGTTTGGTCGCGAACTCGAGGCATTGGCGCGCGGCCTCGACGATGTTCTCCTCCTCGTTGAACGCGGGGAGCACCATCGAGATCGACTGCGGGAACGGGGTGGTCGACGGCATGGGGCGGGGAGTCTACGGCATCGACGAACGAACCGGCGCGAGCCAGATCGAACCGGCTCGGCTACCATCCGCGCGGGAACAGGGCGCCCGCCTCTTGCGCGGGGCGTTGATCCGAATCGACCGATGCCGATGGGTGCGCGCCGACGCGCGCGGAGGAGCCCGAACCGTGTCCGAGCCACGCACGCTGCCGACGCCGCGCGAGATGATCGACCACCTGAACCGCTACGTGTTCGGGCAGGAGCGCGCGAAACGTGACCTCGCGGTCGCGGTCTACAACCACTACCTCGCCCTGGCCGAGCGCGACCTCGACGGCAAGGCCTCCGACTTCGGCAAGCAGCACGTGCTGCTGCTCGGCGCGACCGGCTCGGGCAAGACCTATCTGGTCAAGACGCTCGCGCGGTTCCTGAACGTCCCGCTGTCGTTCGCGTCGGCCACGAGCCTGGTCGAGACCGGCTACGTCGGCACTCCGGTCGACACGATCGTGAAGAACCTGCTGACGAGTACGAACTACGACGCGCGCGCCGCGCAGCGCGGCATCGTGTTCGTCGACGAGATCGACAAGATCCGGCGCTCGTTCGGTTCGTCGCGCGACGTTTCGGGCGAAGGTGTGCAGAACGGGCTGCTGACGCTGCTCGACGGCTGCTCGGTGACCGTGAAGGGTCGCGGCAACGACGAGCACTCGGTCGACACGTCGCAGATCCTGTTCATCTGCTCCGGCGCGTTCGTCGAACTCGACGCGATCATGCGCGAGCGCATGGGCGCCGCCGAGATCGGCTTCAAGCGGTCGAAGAAGTCCGCGGAGCGGGAGCGCGCGAGCGTGCAAGACGGCGCCAGCATCGAACTGGCCGACCTGGTCAAGTTCGGCTTCATCCCCGAGTTCGTCGGCCGTTTCGCGACGATCACCGCGCTGCGGGCGCTCGAGCGCGACGACCTCGTCAACATCCTGAAGACCGCCGAGGAGTCGATCCTGCTGAAGCAACAGCGCATGTTCGCACTGCACGGGATCAAGCTCGAGTTCACGCCCGACGCACTGCTCTCGATCGCCGACGAAGCGCTGAAGCTCGGCACCGGTGCGCGCGGCCTGACTCGGACGGTGCTGCGCGTGCTCGATTCGGTCGACTACCGCATGCACGAACTCGCGCAGGACGGCGTCACGTCCATCGAGATCGGCCGCGACACGGTGGCGAAGGGCCAAGAGCCGACGCTACGCAAGGAGCCCGTGGCGCCCGGCACCGCGCCGCTCGCGCGCATCGAAGAACTCCGCAAGCGCGCGTTGACGTCCACGCCGATCGTGCGCGTGGCGGCGTCCGGCGCGACGATGACGTTCTGCGACCCGACGAACATGGCGCCCGCCGACGTCCTGCGCGAACTCGAGCGCGTCAAGCGCGAGATCGACTGGGACCAGACCGCGGGCCCCGCGCGCGTGTGGTGGTCGGAGTTCGAGCGGCAGAACACGTCGCGTCCGGCGCTCGTGCTGCGCCTCGCCGAAGAACTGCGCAACCGCAAGGCGACGATCGCGGAGTTCTACTTCGCGTCGCTGCACTCGAATTCGGACAACATCCAGGCGAACCTGCACTACCTCGACTACCAGCGCCTGAAGGACGCGCGGAGCTCGCGCAAGCCGACCTCCGCGGAGTTGCTGGCGACGACGCCCGCGACGCCCATCACCGAGTTGCGTCGGATCATCACGCGCACGATCCGCGACAAGACCGCGAAGCCGAGCAAGCGCACGAAGAAGCCGGGTCGCAAGGACGGCGACGTCGTGGTGTGACGGAGCGTCGAAGTCGAGGAGCCACGGACCGCGCCTGGGCCGACGAGGCGCGCTCGCTCAAGCCTTCTTCGCCCAGGCCTCGAGGATCGTGCGGCCGAGCTTCTTGAACTCGCGCGCGCGCGGCGAGCCGGGTCGCCATGCCAACCCGATGTCGCGCGTCGGCGGATCCACGAATGGCCGCACGACGATGCCCGAGCGCTCGCGCGCGAGATCGGCCGCCATCTCGGGCAACAGCGTCACGCCGACGCCGCTCGCGACCATCTCGACCAACGTCGCGAGACTGCTCGCGCGGAAGTCGCCGACTTCGTTCGCGCCCGACTTCTGACACAGCGGCAACACTTGCACGCGCAGACAATGCCCTTCGTCGAGCAACAGCACGTCGTGTCCGCGCAGGTCCTTCGGTTTCAGCGAGCGCGCGCTCGCGAGGGGGTGGTTCGCGGGCGCGGCCAGCAGGAAGTCGTCGGTGAACAGACGATCGACTTCGACGCCGACCAGCGTCGTGTCGGGCGCCAGGATCAAGATGTCGAGGCCGCCATCGAGCAATTCACGCACGAGTTCGCCGGTCTTCGCTTCGCGCAGCAGCGGGCGGACCCGAGGGAACTGCTGGCGGATGTGCGGCAGGACGTGAGGCAACAAGTACGGCGCGATCGTCGGGATGACACCGATGCGCAGCGTTCCGGCCAGGGCCGGGCCGAGCCCGCGTCCGGCTTCGACCATGCGGTCGAGTTCCACGAGCAGACGCTTCGCGAGGTGAGCCATCTCGCGGCCGGCCGGCGTCGGTAGCACGCGCTTCGTGTCGCGTTCGAACAGCTTCAGGCCGAGTTGCGCTTCGAGCTGCTGCAGTTGTTTGCTGAGCGCCGGCTGCGTCACGTGGCAGCGAGCGGCGGCGCCGCGGAAGCTCAGGCACTCCGCGAGTTCGACCAGGTACTCGAGTTGGCGAATCGTGGGTCGCATGGCCGGAACTCTACGCGCGATTCCCCCACGTGCGATGTTCCACGACCGGACGATGACCGCGAGGCATCGTCACGATGACCGGAAGCAGCAGCGGTCCAGGTGGGTGGTTCGCGATAGGGTCACGCGCAGACGAGCGACGCCGACGGGCGACCGAGACGTTCGGCTTTCCGCCCGCTGGCTTCGAGCGGTCGATTCGGAACAGGAGGGATCCATGCGCGTCCATCGTTTCCTGACGCTTTCCATGGCGTGGGCGGTTGCATCCGCCGCGTCCGGATTCGTGCTCGTCGGCGACGAGCCGGCGCCGCACGGCGCGACGAACTTCGACGTGCAGCAGCGCACGCTCGACGCGCACCTCGCGGGAGTCGATGCCACGCAGCCGCCGCTCGGCGTCGATCCGCTGCTGTGGGCCTCGCTGTTGCCGGCCGACAACGCACCCACGAAGGAGCGCATCGAGCTCGGTCGCAAGCTGTACTTCGATCCGCGGTTGTCGAAGGACGGCACGGTGTCGTGTGCGACGTGTCACGACGTGCAGCGCGGCTTCACCGATCGCCGACCCGTCAGCGAAGGCATCGGGGACGAACTCGGTCGGCGCAACTCGCCGACGACGCTGAACGCGGCGCTGCTCGGATCGATGTTCTGGGACGGTCGCGCGGCGACGCTCGAAGATCAGGCGAAGTTGCCGATCGTGAACCCGATCGAGATGGGCTTCGCGAACGGCGATGAGGCCACGGCGGCGATCGCGAAGATCCCCGAGTACGGCCCGCTGTTCGAGGCCGCGTACGGTCGCGCGCCGAACTACGACGACATCGGGCGCGCGATCGCCTCGTTCGAACGGACGCTCGTGTTCGTGAAGTCGCGCTTCGACGCGTTGCGTGCCGGGGTTTCCGGAGCGCTGACGCCGAGCGAGATCGACGGCCTGACCCTGTACGAGGGCAAGGCGCGCTGCGCGACGTGCCATCCGCTGAACAGTACGAACCCGGTCGGCAGCGATCACGGCTTCCACAACATCGGCGTGTCGGCACGGCACCAGGACTTCGAGAAGCTCGCGACGCGCGCGATCAACGAGCTGCAGAAGGACGGCTCGATCGAGACGATCGAGCGTCTCGCGCTCGAGACCGACGTCGGTGAACTCGGTCGATTCGTCGTCACGCGCAACTACGCGGACATCGGCGGGTTCCGCACTCCGACCGTTCGCAATGTCGGCATCACGGCTCCGTACATGCACGACGGTTCGATGCAGACGTTGTGGGACGTCGTCGACCACTACAACAAGGGCGGCGAAGCCAACCCGTGGCTCGACGGCGGGATCGAGCCGCTGGCGCTCACGGAGAGCGAGATCGACGATCTCGTCGCGTTCCTGTTCGCGTTGACCGACGAGCGCTTCGCGCAGGACAACGATGCGGAGACGAAGCGCCAGTTCGAGCGGTCGAGGTCCGTGCGTCCGTTCCGCGACGACGGGCTCGCGCGGCGCGACCGTGATGGTTTCGAAGATCGGCTGGGGAGCCGCTGAACAGCGGTTCGTTGGAGACACACCATGAGCAACGACAAGATTCGCTTCCGTCGCGGCGGCAACGTCAAGAGCGTCGAGACCAAGTGGTACGAGGATCGTGAAGCCGTCATGCGCGGCTTGATGAACCTCGATCGCCGCTCGTTCATGAAGGTGGCGAGCGCCGCGGCCGCGGCCGTGATGACGCAAGGCATCTTCCATCCGCGCTCGTTCGCGAACGTCGTGATCGATCCGAACACGACCGACGATCGCAAGATCGAGCCGTTCCGCTTCGCGTACATCTCCGACTCGCACCTGTACGAGCGCAAGGTGAACGATCGCTTCGTGCGTTCGTTGCTGCGCGCGGTCGACGACGTCAACCGACTCGATCCGCAGCCGGACTTCGTGTTCTACGGCGGCGACCTCGCGCAACTCGGCGCGGCCGCGGAGCTCGAGCTCGGCGCGCAGATCCTGAAGAACGTCAAGGCGCCGCTGCGCATGATGGTCGGCGAGCACGACTGGTACCTCGACATGGGCGAGAAGTGGCGCGAGCTGTTCGGCGAGCCGACGTACTCGTTCGACCACAAGGGCATCCACTTCGTCGTGTTGAACAGCGTGGTCGAGAAGGACTTCTGGACCGCGCGCGGCATGACTCCGCAGCAGCGCATGCAGACCGTGGCCGGACTCGACAACGGAGTGCAGAGTCCGTTCACCGTCGGCGACACGCAGCGCGCGTGGCTCGAGAAGGACTTGGCGCGCTTCGCGGACTCGCATCCGATCGTCGTGTTCTCGCACTCGCCGCTCTACAAGCTCTACAAGAACTGGAACTTCTGGACCGACGACGCGGACGAGGTGCAGGCGATCCTGAAGCGGTTCCAGTCGTGCGTGGTGATCCACGGCCACACGCACCAGTTGCTGACGAACCGCGTCGGGAACATCCACTTCCACGGCTTGCTGTCGACCGCGTGGCCGTGGCCGTACGCGCCCGAAGGGCTGCCGCCGCTGACGGTGCAGATGAACCGGCCCAATCCGTTCAGCCCGCACGACGGTTGCGGCGACGGCGTCGTGAACGTCCTCGCGGACGGCTACGTCGACAAGATCTACTCGCTGTGGAACCGCAACCCGGTCACCGTGAGCGCGGCGTACTTGAACTCGGTGCGTCGTCGCGGCCGACCGCGACGAAGCTCTCGACCTACTGAGCACGGAGGGAACCCACGATGAAACTCTCGATCCTCTCGACGAAGTCAGCGGTGGTGCTCGGCGTGCTCACGGCGGTCGTCGGCGGCGCGGTGGTCTCGACGCGCGATTCCGCGTCGGCCGAACCGGTGACGGTGATGCTGTGCGACGGCGAGACGCAGGTCACGCTGAACGCGAACGGACCGGTCACGGCGGACGATGGGCGTGAAGTCGCCGCGAAGTTGATGGCCGAGTGGTTGGCGAAGAACCCGCAGGCGCAGTGGGAGAAGGACGTGCGCGAGCGCCATCGCTTGGTCGAGTCGCACGACAACTCCACGCTCGTCGGGCAGCAGAGCGTGCAGGAAGGGACGTGGTCCACGGTGACGGCGCTCGACGTCGTGACGTGGAAGCGCGAGACCGAGAAGCTCGTGGCCGAAGGCGCGCTCGTGTTCCACGACGGCAAGCGTCTCGGCTCGACCGTCGCGGTCTCGTGCGACATGTGCCATCCGGATGCGTCGAACACGCATCCCGAGACGTACCCGAAGTTCCAATCACAGTTGGGCCGCGTGGCGCTGTTGCGCGACATGATCAATTGGTGCGTCGAACATCCGGTCCGCGGCAAGCCGCTGGCCGTCGACGGACCGGAGATGCGCGCCCTCGAGGCGTACATCACGGCACAGCGCAAGGGCGTGCCGTTGGATTACGGGAAACGGTGAACGCTCGGGCCGCATGGCACGACGCCCGCTCGGGCGTCGGCCTTCGGCCGGAATACGGAGGCTCCGCCTCCATAGGCCAGGCCGGGGCCGAAGGCCCCGGGCCCCATCGAACAAGGTGGGGGAACGAAGTTCCCCCACGCCCCCTTCGCTCGACCGCTCGCGGTCGCGCGAAAGGGGAGCCTCACAAACGAGCGAGGCCCCCTTTGGAACCCCCGCGCCCTTGGGCCGATCGCGAGACTTCACGCGAAGGGACGTCGGGAACGGGCTCTCGCCGCGGCCTCTCGCCTTCTTACAAGGGCGCGGGGGTGGCTTGACCCCTGCGAGCTTGACGGACTCTGTCGATCTAACCCCGGGTGCGATGCTTGCGCGAGCTGTACAGCGGATCGCCACAGCCGCGGCGGGCAATGAGAGGCCGCGGCGAGAGCCCGTTCCCGACGTCCCTTGGCTGCGGAGTGGTTCTTGAACGAGCGTGCGGCCTGAAACCGAGGGAAGCGTGACGGTTCTTGGCGCGAGCCGGACGGGGACGGAGGCGCGTCTGTCCCCGATCTGTCCCCGCCGGCAACTTCGTTCGGGTCTCGGTGCTCGGTCACCGGATCTCCGGTCTCGTCTTCGGATCTCGGTCACCGGGTCTAGTCCTCGGGTCGCGCTCTCAGGTCTGGAACGACCTGCCGCAGCGCACGATGGCGTAGGTGTCCTTGCTCGGGGGCCATTGGCTCGATGGGCGTTTTCCCAGGCGATGGCTGAGGGCGTCGAGGATCGCTCGCGCTGGATCGATCGCGACTCGGTTGTAGCGCTGCCATGCCGTCGGTGCGCCGCCGCACTCCGCGAAGAACGCGTTCGCGTTGGTGCCGTCGCCTACGGCCTGGATGATGCGACCGTCGCCGAGTGCGACGACCATGTGCCCCTTCCACACGAGGACGTCGAGAGGCTCGAGCATGCGCGCGACTTCCGCCGGTGGCGTGTCGTCACGCAGGTCGACGACGGGGCCGAGGTGCACCGTGTCGCGACTGTCGCCGATGAAGACGCCGTCCGTCGCCGCGTTCAGGAGTCCCGAGCAGTCGACGCCGTGAGCTCGCGCGATGCGGTCGAGTTCCGGATGCTCGAGGTCGTGCGGAGCGAACGTGCCGAGCTCGAGCAGAACGTCACGCTGCCTCGAGCTTCCTCGTTCCGACGTGCCACCGAACAGGTACGGCGTCCCGACGAGTTCGACGAGCCGCGCGAGGACTCGGGCACGAGTCGGCGGACGGCCGGCACCCGGCGTGCAACTGCCGTGGAACGGTTCGAGCACGTCGTTCAGCGCATACAGCGGCTCGTCGACGTAGCGGTGGTACGCACTCGTCACGACGCGCGCGACGACTTCGTCGTGGCGCTCGACCGTGACGCGCCGATCGGACGGCAAGACCTTCGCGATGTGGGGATCGACGAGCAGGCGAGCGAGGCGACCGGCTTCGACTTCCGCCCGCAGCGTGCCGCCGTGCAAGAAGGCGTGGAGATCGTGCCGCCGCCACAGAGTGAGCGGCTCGGCGCAGGTTCGGATCTCGCGTGGGGCTTGCGGCATGGCGTTGCGCCGCAGTGTAGGGGAGGCGATCGCGAACGGCGTGGTCTTCGGCCCAGGCGGCGCATCGGGGGTCGAAGCGTTCGACGACGGACGAGAGGTCCCTCCCGTCGTCGACTCGCGCGTCGTCAGTAGTCGATCTGCGGCGTTTGGAACAGGCCGCCGTTCGCGTAGCTGTTGCCGATGAACGTGACGACCGTGCCATCGGCAGCCAGGTCGATGCGATTGCCCTTCGCGACGTTGTGCTCGAGAGCGATGCCCGTCGCGTTGATCTCGATGCCCTCGGCTCCGCACGCCGTGGCGAGATTCGCGCGCAGCGTCGAACCGAGTGCGCCGAGCTCGACGTCGAAGCCGTCCTCGCCGTTGCGTTCGGCCCGATTCGCTTCGAGCACAGAGTTCGAACCGTGGATGCGGAAGCCGTCGCGGAAGCACTCGCGCGCCTGGTTCTTCGTCGAGGTGCAGTCGCTCGCGTCGATCGTGAATCCCGACTCGCCGACGGTGCCGCAGCGCCGCACCACGTTCTTCGTCAGCGACGACTGCGGCGAGTCCGCGCCCACGTAGATGCCATACCCCGCCGAGTCGTCGACGGTGTTCTGCTCGATGATGGCGCCCGCGCCCGCCGCGACGAAGACGCCGGCGGAGCCGATCCCACACCGTCGCAGCACGTTCTTGCGCACGAGCGGCGCCGCTCCGCTGGTCGCGATCCCGCCTGCGCAGTCCTGGACCAAATTGCCTTCGGTCTGGACGCCTGCGCCCTCGAGCACGATCGCCGATCCGTCCGCGTTCGAGATCGAGGTCTTGCGCACCCGCACTCCGTCCCCGATGGCCGCGACCGCGAAGTCGCCGAGCACCGTGGAGATCGTGCATTGCTCGACCAAGAGGTCGAGGCCCGCGGCGAACACGGCAGGGCCCGAACTGTTGCGGATCGTCGTCTTGCGCACGATGCCGCGGTCACCGTTCGCGAGGATCCCGCCGCCGCACGACTCGATCGTGCAGCTCTCGATGCGGACGTCGGGGCAGGCGTTGACGAGGATGCCGACGCCGATGCAGTGCGTGATGCGGAGGTTCTTCAGCACGGTGTTGCCGGTCTCGGTGACGAGGACTCCGTACGGGTTGTCGCCGAACGACGCGTTGCGGATCTCGATGCCTCGCACCAGGACGTTGGGCGCGAGGATCACGAGACCCGGGCCGATGTCCTGCTCGACCATCGACGCATGCGCGTCGACGATCACCTTGCCCTTGGCTCGCAGGGTCAAGCCGGCGAGCTCCTTCGGGATGACGACGTTCTCGGTGTAGACGCCGCTCTTCACCAGGATCGTGTCGCCGGGCAGCGCGACGTCGATCGCGTCTTGGATCGTGAGGTGGTCGGTCGGGACGACGCGCGTCTCGGCGCGGACTCCTCGTGCGAGCAGGACGACGAGGGACGCGACGGTGAACAGGAGCTTGGCGCGGGTCATGCGAGATCCTCCGCGCGGCGTGGACTCCGCAGGAGCTCGCGGCGTGAAACGAAATCGCTCGCGCGATTCGTCGGAGGGGCGGATCGGGTGGGGACGGATCGGTAGTCTCCGCCGATCGCTCGAACCGGAGGTCCCCATGCCGCATCTGACCGTCGTCGCCACGTTCACCGCGAAGCGAGGCAAAGAAGCCGAGGCCAAGGCGGCGCTCACGGCCTTGGTCGCTCCGACTCGCGCCGAACGGGGCTGCGTGAACTACGACCTGCATCAGAGCGCGGAGGATCCGCGCCAATTCCTGTTCCACGAGAACTGGACCGGCAAGGCCGAACTGGATCGACACCTCGAAACGCCCCACATCGCCGCGCTGAAAGCGCGCGTGGCGGAGCTGTTCGACGTCGGGCCGGTCATTTCGCTGTGGACCCGGCTTGGCTGAACCGAGGTGGTGCGGCTGTTCAGGACCGGACGCCAGGCGCTATCGTGCCCCGCTTCGCTCGGTCCTGAAGCTGCGCACCACCTGATCGCGCCAGACTGCATCCGGAGAACGCCCATGACGAACTTCAACAACCTCCTCCGCAGCGTGCTCGAGTTCGAACCCGACTCGGATCGCGCCTGGAGCAAAGTCGCCGGGAACATCCTCGAGCACTTCCACTCCGAGACGATGACGATCCACGCGCTCGACAGTGCGCGGAACGTGCTCGTCCTGAAAGTGGCGCGCGGCGTGCCGCCGCACGTCATGGCGCTGGTCAAGGAAGTCCCCGTCGGCAAGGGCATCGCTGGCGAGTGCGCGCGGACGAGGCAACCCGTGACGCAGTGCAACATCCAGAAGGACACGACCGGCGTGGTCCAACCCGGTGCGAAGTCGATGGGAGTCGGCGGCGCGCTCTGCGTGCCGATCCTGCGCGAGGACGACTCGCTCGCGGGAACTCTCGGAGTCGGCGTACATGGTGAGCGCACGTACACCGACGAAGAGACGAAGGAACTGATCCTGGTCGGCCGCGTGCTCGCGGAGTTCATGGGCCAGCACGCGCGCGCGTGAGCGTGCCTGCCGTCGTCCCGAACCGGCATTACACGAAGAGGCCGCGACTCGACGTCGAGTCGCGGCCTCTTCGTTTCGCAGCCTCACCGAATCGAGTGCGAGTTCCGGACTCGATCAGTCGTCGATCTCGGGCGCCGTGCCGACGCCTCCGGTCGTGAACGAGTTGCCCGACGGCGTGGTCGCGAACGTGCCGTCATCGGCGAAGTCGATGCGGTTGTTCTTCATCGTGTTGCCGGTAAGCGTCGTGTTCGCGCCGTTGTTCTCGAACCCCTCGCCGCGGTTCTTCAGGCACTTGTTGCCGGAGACCGTGGTGCCGTCGGCGCCGATGCGGATGTCGATGCCGTCCTCGAAGCAATCGACGATCGTGTTGTCGACCAAGCTGTTGCCGTCGCCGCCGACGTTGATGCCATCGGCATAGGCGCCCTTGATGACGTTGTTCGCGACGACGCAGTTGTTGCCGTCGAGCTGGATCCCCGGCTCGTCCTCGGTGCCGCACCCGATGATCGTGTTCTTGGAGATCGTCAAGCCCGACGCGGTCGCCTGGATCTCGATGCCATCCTCGTACGTATTGCGCACCAGGTTCTTCTCGATCACGCCGACACTGGCGCCGCTCACCTCGATCCCGCAGTCGTCGTCGCACTGGCGCAGGATCTTGTTGCCGCGGACCGTCGGGTTGTTGCCGCTGATGAGGATCGCGGCGGCATCGGCTCCGTCGACGACGTTCTTCTCGATGACGCCGTTCAAGCCGTTGATGCTGATGCCGCTGCCGTCCTCGATGGTGACCACGACACACTTCGACACCGTGCCGTCGTCCCCGTTGATGTCGATGCCGCGCTCACCGTCTTGGCGCACGGTGCACTTCGTGATGAGACCACCGCTGCCGGCGATCCGGATGCCGCCGTCACACCCGATCGCGACGCACGAGTCGATCGTGGCGTCGGCGCCTGCGACCTGGATGGCCGCTCCGTCGGCGTGTTCGATCACGAGTTTGCGCAACGTGAGTCCGCTCACCGGGATCGGCGTGAAGACTCCGGTCGCGCTCGAGCCGCCCTTCGCGTGACGGATCACGAAGCCCTGGATCGTGACGTTCGACGAACTCACCAGGAAGCCACCGCCGGTGTCCGTCGCGCCGCTCGGTCGACAGTCGAGGATGACCTTGCCGGCGCCGCCGACCGCTTTCACCGTCAAGCCGTCGAGGCCGGTCGGAATCGTGACGTTCTCCTCGTACGTGCCGGGCTTCACGACGATCGTGTCGCCCGCGGCCGCGGCGTTCACGGCCGCTTGGATCGATGCTTGTTGAGTCGGGACGGTGATCGTCGCCGCGTTCGCTTGGACAGCGACGGACAGCAGCGCGAGGAGTGAGAGGTACAGCGTGGAGTGCACGGGCGAATTCCCTCCGGGACGAGCACGATGGATCGAAACCGCGTCCACGGTTGGACGCGATTCCGAAGATCGGCTCGTTCGCCCCATCAACCGAAGGTGATCTCGATCGCCGCCGTGGCCGAGACACCGGCAGCGGCAGCGGCATCGGCGTAGAAGCCCTGCACTCGCGCGATCTGACCGGCCAGTCCGGCGATCGACGGAATCGTCGTCGCCACGGACCAGGCTCCTGACGCGTCGAGCGCGTGGGCTACCTGCACCGTCGGAACGAGGTAGAGCGTGCCGCCGAACGCGGGGATCGAAGCGGCCTGCGTCCCGACGAAGAGCACGCCGGCGGCGTTCTGCGCGCCCTGGCTCACGTTCAGCGCGAAGCTCGCTCCGGCGTCGGGGCAGCCGGATGCGCCGAGTTTCGGAGCGAGGCCGCCCTGTCCGGCGATCCCCGTGCCGATGGATGCCGTGGTTCCGAAGCACGCGCCGAACTCGTACGAACCGATGTCGAATCCGAGTCCGGCGGGGCGGTGCTTGCCGAGCAAGTCGTCGCTCGGAGCGAACGCACTCTGGCCCTTGTCGATCGCGGGCGCGCCGGACTTCAGTTGGTAGTCGCCCGCGCTCGGATTCACGAACAGAGCGCCGACGCTCGACACGAACGACGCCGCGTCGAGTCCGGTCGTCGCCTTCCACTGCGCGAGCGTCATCACGGAGCCGTCGATCGAGAACGTGTCCTTCACGGCATTGTGGTTCGCGATCATCCCGGGCAAACAGCTCGAGCCGATGTCGACCGCGCCGCGGAACGAGTGGTCGTTCAACAGGACGTTGTTCACGACGACGTTGCCCGAACTCGCGTCCTGAATGTTGAGAGCCCAGCGCGCGTCCGACGCATTGCGCACCGTGTTGTTGACGACGCGATTGCCGCTCGACGGTGCGCCACCGTCGATGCGGTACAGCGAGATGCCGCTCTTGTGGTTCAGGTAGAGCAGGTTGTTCCGAATCGTCGCGTTCTGCACGCCGTCGCAGTTGATCGCCGAGCCACCGGGTGCACCGAACGCGGGATTGCCGTTGCCGTTCTCGTAGATCACGTTGCGCTCGACCAGCGCGTCGCTGATGACGCCGTCCCCGCCGAGCGTGACGTCGCCGTTCATGTGCAGCCCGTTCGAGTGGTTGCCCCAGATGAGATTGCGCCGAACGATCGGGCGGTCACCGCTGTTGCTGACGTAGATGCCGTGCTCGGCCGCGGAGCGCGAGCACTCGTTGTCCTCGATCACGACGTCGTCGACGAATCCGGTCAGGATGCCCCAGCGTCCGCACAGATCGGCGCGGTTCGCTCGGATCGTGACGTGCGACGCTAGGACGGTGCGGATCCCGGTCCGGTTCGTCGCGGGATCGCCGGTGCCGAGCACCGTGAAGCCTTCGATCACGACGTGGGACGCGCCTTCGAGGTTGATGCGATCCTTGCCCGTGAACGTGTTGTTCGTGTTCACGACGACGTTCGAGTTAGGTGTCGAACCACCGGAGTTGGCGGTGAACGTGATCGGTGCGCCAGGTGCTCCCGACGTGAACAAGTTGAAGCCGGCGTACGTGCCCGGCAACACGATCACGGTGTCTCCAGCTTGGACGACGTTCGCCGCGTGTTGCAGCGTCTTCCACGCGACCCCGGACGATGTTCCAGCGGCAGCATCGGAACCGGACGCGGAGACGTAGTACGTCGTCGCGTGAGCCGAAGCGCAGAGCGCGAACAGAAGGGATGCGACGCGGGTGAGGGAATCGATGGAGCGCATGGCGCTTCGACGGCCCGGTTGCGTGCGAAGTTCCGGGAACTACGCTGGGGCGTCGCTTCGGGGAGATCGACCATGAAGTTCGGCGCTGGGGGAGTGATCGGTGGACTTCTCGCGGCCGCACTCGCGTGCGGTTGCGCATCGAAGTGCGACGACGCCGACGTCCACTTCAAACGTCACGTCGTGATGTTCGACGGCAGCGGGCAACCGGTCGACCCGCTCGACAACGCCTGCGACTGGCTGTTGCCGTACCGCGCGATGGGGGACGACGAGTTCAAGCACCACGTCGGCGACGTGTTCGACTCGGTTGCGACCGAGTTCACGACGAACGGGCCGAAGGACTTGTTCGTGTTCATCCACGGCGGACTGAACACGCAGTCCGGCTCGATCGAGCGAGCGCGGGAGCTGCGGCCGCTGATGCTCGGCGACGGCTACTACCCGATCTTCATCAATTGGCAGTCCTCGCTGATCAGCTCGTACTTCGAACACCTGTTCTTCGTGCGGCAAGGGCGCGACGAAGGCTGGGCTGGAGTGCCGTGGTTCCCGGTCGTGCTGCTGTCGGACGCCGCTCGCACCTTGGCGCGCGCGCCGCTCGCACTCGGGCGACTGGCGGAATCGATGTGGGCGAGTCTGCCGTTCACGTGGACCGACGAGCAAACTGCCGCGCAGTCGACGGCGAAGGCCGCACTCGGCGAGTTCGGCAAGGCACTCCGACCGTCGTCGGAGCGGAACGATCCGACCGCCGCGGCGCCGGAGATCGCGACGTTCCCGATCAAGGTGGGCTCCGATTGCCGCTCGTTCGGCGAGCAGGCCTGGAGCCTGTCGACGTGGGTCGTGACCGCGCCGATCAAGATCGTGACGGGACTGCTCGTCGAGGGCTTCGGCACGCCGGCGTGGGAGATGATGCTGCGCCGGACACACCTGCTGTTCGCCGAGGAAGAGCGCTATCTCGCGGGCGGTATCGGGGCGACGAACGCGTTGCATCCACACGAAGTCGCGAGCACGAACAACGGACCGACGACGGTCGGCACGATGCTCGAGGCCGCGCGGCTCGCGTGGCTGTTCGACGAAGCCGTGGCGCGCCGCGCGCGATGGACCCCGCCCGACGGCGGCTCGCCGCCACGCATCATCGCGTGCGGTCACAGCATGGGCGCGATCGTGTTGAACGAGCTCGTGCGCCGCGATACGCGACGCTTGCTCTCGGCCGACCGGGCAAAACCCGCGTCACCGCTGTTCGACGACCTCGTCTACATGGCGCCGGCGTGCTCCGTCGCGGATCTCGTCGACACGATCACGCCGTATCTCGAACTGGCGGAAGACGCGCGCGTGCACGTGCTCGTGCTCCACCCACGCGCCGAGGTCAACGAATCGAACGCGTTCGAACTGGCTCCGCGTGGATCGCTGATCGATTGGATCGATCAGTTCCTCTCGCACCCGACCGACGGTCGCGAACGTCGCGCCGGTTCGTTCATCCAGCTCATGCTCGCGCTGCACGAGTTCCCGGCCGGCGTGCGCGGGCGCGTGCAGGTCCACGCGTTCGGCTACTCGGAAGAACCGCGTGGCCCGCAGAAGCACGGCGAGTTCACCGATCTCGACGTCGCGCCGTGGTGGCGGCGCGAGTTCTGGGAAGTCTGGGCCCGTCCCTCGCCGGTTCGTGACGTCGAACATGCGCAGCAACTCGCCGACGAGGCGGAAGCGCAAGCCGAGCAAGTCGACGTCAAGTGACGTCCAGTGACCCTTCAGTTCGAGATCTCAGGGGTCGTCGAGGTTCCGTCCGTCGTGCACACGTTGCCCGTGAAGATCGCGAACGCGGTCGTGCTCGCGACGTCGATCGGGCCGTTCGTCGGCGCGCTTCCGGTGCAGTTCGTGCCGAGGGTGCGCCCTTCGAGCAACGAAAACGGCGCGGCGGAGTCGCCTCCGCCGCGCCGTTCGCGCCTACGCCGTGTGAACCATGGAACTACCGATGGGGACAGACCCCATCGCGAACCGAGGGGTCCAAAGGGGACAGTCCCCAATGTCCGAGCCTTCGGTTCGATCCCGTTCTCTCAATAGCGGTAGTGGTTCGGCTTGTACGGGCCGTTGACCGGCACGCCGATGTACTCCGCCTGGTCCTTCGACAGCACGGTCAGCTTCGCGCCGAGCTTCGCGAGGTGCAGGCGCGCGACCTTCTCGTCGAGGTGCTTCGGCAGCGTGTAGACCGCCTTTTCGTAGTTCGCCGTGTTGTTGAACAGCTCGATCTGCGCCATGGTCTGGTTCGTGAAGCTGTTCGACATCACGAAGCTCGGGTGACCGGTCGCGCAGCCGAGGTTCAGCAGGCGGCCTTCGGCGAGGATGATCACCGCGTGGCCGTCGGCGAACGTCCAGACGTCGACCTGCGGCTTGACCTGGTTGCGCTTGATGCCCTTCGTCTTGCGCAAGCCGGCCATGTCGATCTCGTTGTCGAAGTGGCCGATGTTGCCGACGATCGCGTTGTGCTTCATCTTGCTCATGTGCTCGGCCGTGACGATGTTCTTGTTGCCGGTCGTCGTGATGACGATGTCGGCTTCGGCGAGCACGTCCTCGAGCGTCGTGACGCGGTAGCCCTCCATGAGCGCTTGCAGCGCGCAGATCGGATCGATCTCGGTGACGACGACGCGCGCGCCCTGGCCGCGCAGCGCCTGCGCGCAACCCTTGCCGACGTCGCCGTAGCCGCAGACCACCGCGACCTTGCCCGAGAGCATGACGTCCGTCGCGCGCATGATGCCGTCGACCAGCGAGTGGCGGCAGCCGTAGAGGTTGTCGAACTTGCTCTTCGTGACCGAGTCGTTGACGTTGATCGCGGGGAACAGCAGCTCACCGCGCTCTTGCATTTGATACAGGCGGTGGACGCCCGTCGTCGTCTCTTCGGTGACGCCCTTGATGTCCGCGGCGATGCGCGTCCACTTGGTCTTGTCCTTCGCGAGGGTCTTCTTCAGCAGCTTCAGCAGCTCGGCGTAGTCCTCGCTGGCGTCGGCCGGCGTCGCCGGGACCTTGCCCGTCGCTTCGCACTGCTTGCCGAGGTGGACCGCGAGCGTCGCGTCACCGCCGTCGTCGAGGATCATGTTCGGGCCCTTGCCGCCCGGGAACTCGAACGCCATCTCCGTGCACCACCAGTACTCCTCGAGCGTCTCGCCCTTCCAGGCGTAGACCGACACGCCCTTCGGATTCTCCGGCGTGCCCTTCTTGCCGACGACGACGGCCGCGGCCGCGTGGTCCTGCGTCGAGAAGATGTTGCAAGACACCCAGCGCACTTCGGCGCCGAGCTCGACGAGCGTCTCGATCAGGACCGCCGTCTGGATCGTCATGTGCAGCGAGCCGAGGATGCGCGCGCCCTTCAGCGGCTTCTGCTTCGAGAACTCCTCGCGCGTCGCCATCAGACCCGGCATCTCGACTTCGGCGAGATCCATCTCCTTGCGGCCCCAAGCGGCGAGGGAGAGATCCTTCACCTTGAAATCGAGCGCACTCTTCACGGCCTTCGCGGGCTTGTTGCCCTTCGTCACGGTTGCCATCGGAAACTCCACGGTCCTTCGTTGGTTGGAACGGAACGGTTATGGGAACGAACTACGGAGACTTCTTGCGCCCGCGCACGATGTACAGCGCGAGTGAACACTCGTCGCCATCGGGCGTTCGCGGGCAGTATTGATCGCTGAGCGGGTCGAGCGCGACGTCGACGAACCCAGCTCGCGTGAATGCGGTGAGGACGTCCTTCGCTTCGAGTCCGAGATGGCGGTCGCCGAGCGCTTCGCGCATCCAGCCTTCTTTGTGCGGGGCGAGTTCGAGCACGGCCGCGGAGCCACCCGCCTTGAGGATGCGATGCATCTCGCGCACGGCAGCGTCGGGGTTCGCGAGGTGGTGGAGCACCATGCCGCACAGCACGCCGTCGACTTCGCCGTCGGCGAGCGGCAACGCGTCCAGTTCGCCGCGGCGCATCTCGAGCGCCGTGTGTCCGGCGCGCGTGAGGCGTTTCGACGCTTGTTCGAGCATCGCTTCGGATCGATCGACGCAGATCAGCTTCGAGCATTGGCCGAGCAGCGCATCCGCGATGTAGCCGGTGCCGCAGCCGAGGTCGGCGACGACGAATTCGCGCGGCAACAGGTGCGAGAGCAGACGTTGACGCGCTTCACCCGTCGCGAAGTCGCCGGCGATCTTGTCCCACTCGGTCGCGACGCGATCGAAGAAGTCGCCGTCCTTCGTGCGCCGCGCGGCGAGCACGCGTTCGAGACGAGCGAGGTCGGCGGTATGTTCGGGCGATTGCGCGAGCTCGGACTTCAACGCAGCCCAGATGCGGTGGTGACTCGATGCGTCGCCATCGCGCGCGTCGGACACGCGCAGGAACGTCGACGCGCCGACGTGCCGCTCGAGGAGCAGGTCGGCGTCGCGCAGCAGACGCAGATGGTTGCTGACGCGCGACTGCGCCATCCCGAGCGCTTGAGCGAGTTCGCCGACCGACAGCTCCGCGCGCTCGAGCAGCGCGAGGACGCGCAGACGTACGGGCTCGGCGAGGAGCTTCAGTACGTCGTTCAGGGTGACGTCGGCGGTCGGCATGGCGCGCAGATCATAGCATCATGATGGCGTGATGCTCGTGTTCTGGACTGGTCTTTCTGTCGCAGCACCGGGGGGCCGAATTCTCCAAGATCATGTCGTTTCGTGGGTTGTGGGCCGACGAGCTAGCTCGCGCCAACACGGACAAGCTTCTGCGAGATCGCGGACGGCAGGGGTTGAGGTCCAATCGCCCCGCATGAAGCGCCTCGGATCTGGATGGGGACGGAGCGGCGGAAGTCGCGATCCTGTCGCAGAACCAGCCGTTCGCGCCGTCCACGAGCGGTCGATTGCGCTTCGTGCGTGCGAGCGCAGGCTCGTTGCTGCAGGCGGCGCAAGCAGATGGTTGCTCGGTCAGCGGTTCGCCGGTGTCGCGCCCAGCGCTTGTCATCAGCGGCTGTCTGGAGTCGAGCGGGACCATTCGAATCGACGCCTACGGCATGGGTGATCCGCTGCTCTTCGTGTCCGCGATCACGGGGTCGATCCCTCTGCCCGGATCGTGCGCGCTGACGATCGGCCTGCCGGCGATCGTGGTTCCGCTCCCGAAGACCGGGGACCACGACTCGCTGAGCGCTCACCTCCCGAGTTTCAGCATGCCGGTGACTTTGCATCTGCAATCGACTGGCTGGCAGAACTCGGCGAGTCCGAATCTCGCGGCGACTGGACGTTCGACGCTCACGCTGCCGTGACGAGAGCGGCTGCAACGCGAACGCCTCATGCGCCGACGACGGTGCATGAGGCGTTCGCGTCCAGGACGTGACGTGGAGAGTACGCAGAGCTGCGCTCGCGACGAGGACCGCCGCCACGGCTCACCCGGGCCGTCACCCGGGCCGTCACCCGGGCCAGCACCCGGGCCGTCACCCGGGCCGTCACCCGGGCCAGCACCCGGGCCAGCACCCGGGCCGTCACCCGGGCCGTCACCCGGGCCGTCACCCGGGCCAGCACCCGGGCCGTCACCCGGGCCAGCACCCGGGCCAGCACCCGGGCCAGCACCCGGGCCAGCACCCGGGCCGTCACCCGGGCCGTCACCCGGGCCAGCACCCGGGCTCGAACCCACGGTGTGCCGTCAGTCGTCGATCTCGGGTGCGGTCGCGTTGCCGCCGGTCGTGAACGCGTTCAGGTTGAACGTCGCGAACGGCACCGATGCCGCGACGTCGATGCGGTTCAGCTTCGCGATCGACTTCGTCAGCGCATTGTTCGCGCCGTCGCACTGCGCGCCCTCACCCTGGTTCTTGCGGAACACGCACTTGTCGGCGCTGTTGCCCGCTCCGGTGAACTGGATGCCGTCCTCGCCGTGCTCACTGCTCGTGACCTTGAAGAACGTGTTGTTGTCGCCCGAAACGAGGATGCCGTCACCGGCGCACTGCCGCACGAGCGTGTTCGTCATCGTGTTGCCGTCCCCCTCCATGATCACGGCGGCGGCGTAGTTCGAGCCAGTGCGGCGCAGGTCGTTCTTGTCGATCGTGAGTCCGGTTGCATTCGACTCCACGAGCAGGCACGCCTGTCGCATGTCGGTCACCGAGTTCTTCGCGATCGAGCCCGCGGCCGCATTGCCGATCGAGATCCCAGTGCCGCTGCACGCGTCGACGATGTTCTTGGTGATCAGGCCGCCCGTGCCACTCAGCACGACCGCGTCGACGACGCGACGGACCTCGTTGGTCTGGATCGTCGCGTTCGCGCCGACCACGGTGATTCCCGGCCCTTCGACCGCACGCACGGTGCACTTCGTGACCTTTGCGTCGTCGCCGGTGATCGTGATGCCGTCCGCCGAATCGCGATGGACCAGCGCCTTCACGACCTCCGCGCCGTTGCCCGCGATGGTGATGCCACCGCCGGAATCGACGACCTCGCACTTGTTGAGGAACGCGTCGTCGCCGAACACTGCGATGCCGGCGCCGTCGGCGTGCTGCACGCGGACGCCATTCAAGACGGTGCCGGGCGACGACGAGCGCACGCCGTGCGGGTTCACACCCTTCGCGTGGCGGATCATAAGGTTCTGCAACGTGACGTTGTCGGCTTGGATTTCGATGCCCGGGCCTGTACCGGTGGAGCCACTGGGCCGCGCGTCGACGATGACTTGGCCGAGCCCTTGGATCTTCAAACCGATCAACCCGGCGCCGATCGTGACGTTCTCTTCGTAGACGCCGGACTTCACCAGGATGGTGTCGCCTGCGGAGGCGGCAGCAACGGCGAGCGAGATCGTCGCGTGGTCCTGTGGGACCTTGATCACGGCCGCGGATGCGGCGGACGTCAGCAACAACGCGAGAGAGCAGACGGTCAGCGGCTTCATGGAGGTTCCTTCGATGGGCACGGCAGGGCACGAAGGCCCATGACGTGCGGGTTGCGAGGCGACGTCCGGGCGCGACGCAAGGTCTTCAACCTCCGAGACGGTGCGAGGTTGCGCGCTGGTTCCGCACGAATCACCAAGAATGGGCCGCATCGAACAACGATCCGCTGCCAGCGCGTAAAGGACTCCCGCGCTTCGAGGACTTCCTCCACGACCGCGATCCCGGGGTTCCGTCACAAGTCGATCTGCGCCGGCGCCGCCATCCCACCGCTCTGGAACACGTTGTTCACGAAGGTCGAGATCACGCCGCCGTTCGCGATGTCGCGGCGGTTGCCGAGCGCGCGGTTGCCGATCAGGTCGGCGCCGGGCCCTTGGTTCTCGATGCCTTCCGCGCCGTTGCCGATCGCGACGTTCCGGTCGAGCGTGACGACTCCGACGTCGATGTCGATGCCGTCGCAGGCATTCCCGAGCACGCGGTTCTTGATCAGGACGTGCTGCGTGCCGAGGCCACGAATGCCGTCGTTCGCTCCGTCCTCGACCAGGTTCTCGACGAGCGTGCATGCGTTGCCGGACAACGTGATTCCGGCGTCGAGACCATCGGAGCCACACCGCGACACCCGGTTCTTGCGGATCAGCACGTTGCTCGCGCCGCCCGTGAACAGCATGCCCGCGTGCGTGAGGTCGGAGACGCGATTGCCCTGCACCAAGCCGCCGCTGGCACCGAACACGAGCAGGCCCGGCTGCTCGCGCGTCTGGCTCACACGGTTGTTCGTCGCCGTCGGCGCTCCCGCGCCGAACAGCGAGATGCCGAAGTTCCGCACTCCCGCCACCGTGCATTTGGTCACGACCGGATCGAGCCCGTTCACGAAGATCCCATCGTCGTTGCTCGCGACGATGGTCGCCGACTCGACCCGAGCGTCGTTGCCCGCGACGAACACTCCGGCTTCGACGACCGCGCGCACGGAGCACTTGCGGATCGTCGCGTCATTGCCGGTCACGGCGATCCCGATGCCGCTCGATCGCACGATGCAGCGTTCGATCCGGGCTCCGTTCCCGAGGACGTCGATGCCGTAGTCCTCGCAATGCAGTGCCGTCACGCGATCGATGTGCGCGCCGTTCGCCAAGATGAAGACGCCGATGGCCGGCACGCCTTTGCCGTGGCGCACCGTGAGCCGGCGGATCACGAGATCGTCCGAGACCCCGGCGATCGCCGCGCCGGAGCCCGCCGCGCCGAGCGGGCGCGCGTCGATGATCGTCTTGCCGGAGCCTTCGATCACGAGGCCGTCCTTGCCGGCGGGGACGAGCACGTTCTCCATGAACGTGCCGTTCGCGATCTTGATGCGATCGCCGGGGTTCGCCGCGGCGACGGCGAGCTGGATGGTCGCGTGATCCTGCGGGACGCGCAGGGTCGCGGCCGACGCGACCGTGGGCAGGGAGAGGAACAAGGCGACGACGAGCGACGAGCGGTTCATGGTGCGATCCTCGGCGTTGGGTCTTGCGAGTGGATGTCGGGACGGGTTGACGGGGTGGCGAACGAAGTGCGTCAGTCGTCGATGACGGGCGAGACGCCCTCGCCGCCGGTGCCGAACTGGTTGCCGACGAACGCGTCGAGCGCGAACGACGACGCGATGTCGATGCGATTCCGTTGAGCGTGGTTGCCGCTCATCGACACGCCGAGCACGACCACCGCGAAGCCTTCGGCATGGTTGTCGCGCGCGACGTTCTTCGAGAGCATCGTCGAGGCGCCGACGTCGAAGCCGTCGAGAGCCGAACGCAGCGCCACGTTCTTCGTCAGTTCGTTGCCGAGTCCCGTGATCATGAACGCGTCACCGGGGGAATCGACCGCGCGGTTGTTCACCACCGAGCAGTCGGCGCCGTCGAGCACGATCGCGGCGAGATCCGCGCGGCCGCAACGCACCGCGCGATTCCCGACCAGGGCGACGGACGACGTGGTCGGCAGCATTGCCAACCCTGGGCCGTCGCAGTCCGACAGGACGTTCTTCGCGACGACGCCCGACGTCGCGCCGTCGACCACGATTCCGCCGTGGGAGCCGGCGCTGTGCCGGACGACGTTGCCGATCGCGCGGACGTGATCCGTCGAGACGAGGAGCGCGTCGTCGCCGGTGCCGGCAACCCGGTTCTTCTCGACGGCGATGTCGAGGCCGACTGCGGCGATCGCGGTCTCGCCGGCGTTCGCCACGCGGCAGCCGCGGATGAGCACGTGCGATCCGGACACGCCGACCCCCATTCCGTGGACGGTCGACACCACGCAGTCGCGGACCGAAGCGTCGTTGCCCGCGACGAAGATGCCGACGTCGCCGCCGCGCACTGCGCAGCGTTCGATGCGCGCTCGCTCCCCGAGGACGACGATGCCTTGGTCGTCGCCGCCGTAGACGCGAACGCGGCGGACCACGGCATCGTCGCCAGCGATACGGATCACCGATGGCGTGAAGCCGAGCGCGAAGCGCGCGGTGAGGTTCTCGAGGCGGAAGCCGTCCGCTGTGACCTCGAGCGCGGGACCGCTACCGACCGGACCGAACGGGCGAGCGTCGACGATCGTCGCCGGGCCGCTGCCGCGGATCGTGAGATCGTTCTTGCCGACGGGCACCACCACGTTCTCGAAGTACGTGCCCTTCGCGACGCGGATCGTGTCTCCACTGACCGCGGCGTCGACGGCGTCCTGGATGGTCGGAAAGTCCTTCGGTACACGCAGGGTCGAGGCCGACGCGACCGATGTGAGGAGGACGAACGCGGCGAGGGACGAGCGGAACATGTCGATTCTCCGAGTGAGTGCGATTCGTGTTGTGGGAAGGGACGCCGTGTCGGTGGGTCGGGTCCGCCAGGGAATTCGAACTCGGATGTCCACGGACGCAGCGAGCCACGGTGCTCCCCGGCAGCGCCGAGAGGACCGTGGCTCCAAGTCGCTCACGAATGGTCGCTCATCGCGATCGACTGCGGCGACCGAGGTGCGGGCGAGACGGCTGGATCAGGAGTCGATCTGTGGCAGGAACGCCGGACCACCGGTCTTGAAGGTGTTCCCGTCGAACGTCGCTCCGGCGCCGTTGTTCGCGATGTCGAAGCGATTGCGCAGGACGCGGTTGCCGAGGAACAGCGATGCCGCGCCCGAGTTGTCGAGACCTTCGGCGCCGTTGTCCAGCACGGTGTTCGCGTTCACGGTGTTCGCCCCGATCACGATGTCGATGCCGTCTTCGCCGTTGCCGAGCGCGCGGTTCTTCGCGAGCAAGTTGAAGCCGCCGGACACGCGGAAGCCGTCGCCGGCGCAGGCTCGCACGAGGTTGCCTTCCAGCGTGTTGCCCGTGCCGGCGATGCGGAAGCCCGCGAAGCCCGCGCGTTCGACGCGGTTCTTGCGCACCTGGACCGCGCTGACGCCGGGCACGAGATGGATGCCCTCCGCGGCGACGTCACGGACGGGATTGCCGGAGACGAGGCCCGACGTCGCGCCGGCGACTTCGATCGCCGCGCCCTCGGCGATCGCGAGGATCGTGTTGTTCGTGATCCGCGGCGCGCCGATACCGGTCGCGACGATGCCGATGTGACGCGCGCCGTCGACGACGCACTTCGTGACGAATGGATCGAGCCCGGCGGCCAGGATGCCGTCGAAGTCGGAGCGCCGAATGGAGCAGGACTCGATGCGGTTGTCGTTGCCGACGGAGTAGATCCCCGCGTTCACGGTCGAGCGCGTGGAGTTCTTGCGCAGAAGCGCGTCATTGCCGGTGACGGCGATGCCGACCGAGCTCGTGATCACCGAGCAGCGCTCGATCCGCGTGCGATCGCCGAACACCTGGATGCCGTAGTCCTCGCAGTGGATCGTCGTGACTCGATCGATGTGAGCGTCGTGCGCGAACACGACGACCCCGACGCCGGGTGCCCCTTTGGCGTGACGCACGGTCAGCCGTCGGATCACGGTGCCGTCCGAACTCGAAGCGAGACCAGGGCCCGAACCCGGGCCTCCGAGCGGGCGCGCGTCGAGGATCGTCTTGCCCGAACCCTCGATCACGAGTCCGTCCTTGCCGACCGGGACGACGACGTTCTCGACGTAGACCCCGTTCGCGATGCGGATGCGATCGCCGGGATTCGCGGCGTCGACGGCGTCCTGGATGGTCGGGAAGTCCTTCGGTACACGCAGGGTCCCTGCGGATGCAACCGACGCGAGCACCGAGCACAGGACGACGGGAATCCAACGCATGACAGCCTCCGCGGAGTGGTTGGGCCCCTGGGTGAGCCCTGGCGGAGGGTGGACGCAGCGCGCGGATCCGGTGTCCGCCACGCAAATCGGGGACTCCGATTCAGCGCTTGGCGGGCGCGATCGAAGACAGGCGCACTGTGGCATCGCGGCTGGTCGAGATCAGGGTGTTCCCGTCCGCGGTCCGCGTCAGCCCGGTCACGATCGACGTGTGGCCGTCGACCGTGCGCACGTTCTTTCCGGTGCTGGACTCGAGGACGTGGATCGGACCCTCGCGCGTGCCGGCGTAGATGAGCTTGCCATCCAGGCTCGTCGTCAGCGCGGACGGCTCGAGTTCGCCGGCGTGGAAGCGCCCGATCTTCTCGCCTTCGATCACGTCGAACGCGGCGAACGGTGTGCCGATCGACGCACACGCGACCACCTTGTCGGAATCGAGCAGCGCCAGGGCCTCGATCTGCGCGCCCTGCGTGCGCCACCAGGTCTTCTCGGAGGTCTTCAAGTCCCACGCGGTGAGCGTCCCGAAGCCGTCGCCGGTCAGGAGCGTGGAGCCGTCACGCGTCAACGCGAGCGCCGTGACCTCGAACGCGTGCTGGAGCACCCGTGGCTTCGCGTCCTCGGCGGCGCCGAGGTCGAACACGCGGACCGCGTTGTCCTTGTCGGCGACGTACAGCGTCTTGGCGTCCGCGGAGAACACCAACGCCGTGACCACGCCGCCGACCTCGAGCGTGCGCTGCAGCGTCCAGCTCTTCGTCTCCCACAGGCGCACCTTCTTGTAGTAGTCGCCGACCGCGAGGGTCGTGCCGTCCGCGCTGAACGCGAGCGCCGTGACGTTGCCGTCGTTGCCTTCCAGCGACTTCGTGAGCGTGTGCTCGCGCGCGTCGAACACGCGGACGGTGGGCTCTTCGCTGCCGGTCACGATCGTGCCGCCATCGGGCGATACGGCTGCGCACAGCACGGCGTGTGAGTGACCCTCGAGCGTGGCCGCGCTGGGTACGGGCGCCGGATCTTCCGCGATCAGGGACAGGACGAGTGGGCCGACGATCGAAACGAGCAAGGACATCGGAGAACTCCGGGGCGGGGACGGGTGGCGGTCAGGAGCATCCGGATGGCGTCGATGAAGTCTCGCGGAAATCTCGCGATCCCGTGCGCGGCGGACTGGACGCGATTGTGATCGCGAGCGTGTGACGCGATCGACGTCGTGCACGAGATTCTCGAGGCGGACCGGCCTCGCGATGTGGTCGTTCGGGGGACCGTGGCCCGGGTGACGGCCCGGGTGGCGGCCCGGGTGACGGCCCGGGTGGCGGCCCGGGTGACGGCCCGGGTGGCGGCCCGGGTGGTGGCCGCTCCTCCCGTCAGACGACCTGCGGCTGTGGTCGCGAGTGCGCGACGAGCTCGATCATGCGCACGAGGTCCTCGAGGCGGACCGGCTTCGTGATGTGGTCGTTCATCCCGCATTCGCGGCTCATGCGGCGATGCTCGTCCATCGAGTGTGCGGTCAGCGCCACGATGCACAGGTCCTTTCCCCGTTCCGTCGCGCGCAACCGCCGCGTCGCTTCGAATCCGTCCATCTCCGGCATCTGGCAATCCATCAGGACGAGGTCGTAATCGCTCTGCGAGGCGCGCTGCACGGCCTCGGCGCCGCCCCGGGCTTCGTCCGCGATGCAACCGATGCGCTCGAGCATCTTCGCCGCGATCTTGCGGTTCACCGGGTTGTCGTCCACGACCAGGACGCGCGTGCGAGCCGTGCGTTGGCGAATTTGCTGCGTCCGCGGCGAGGAATCGGCGGGCGCTCTCCCGAACGGCAGGACCAGCGTCACCGTCGTCCCGGTGCCGATCGACGAAGCGACGCGCATCGAGCCCTTCAACACGTCGCAGAGCCGCCGGGTCAACGCGAGACCGACCCCGACGCCGCCTCGATCGCGCACGAGCGAGTCGTCGGCCTGCGTGAATCGATCGGTGAGGTCGTCGAGTTGACGGCCCGAGATCCCACGCCCGGAGTCCTCGACCACGAAACGCATCACGGTCGACTCCGTGGTCGTGGCGACGACGTCGACCAGGGCCGCGACGTGCCCTTGGGAGGTGAACTTGATCGCGTTGGACACCAAGTGCCGCAGCATTTGCCGCACGCGCATGGCGTCGCCGAGGACGACCGCGGGCACGCCTTCGCCGACGTCGATCCTCAGATCGAGGCCACGGTCGATGCACTCGGAGTGGAACACGGCGAGCACGGTCTTGACGCTGGCGACGGGATCGAACGGCCCGACCGCCGGATCGAAATTGCCGCCCTCGATCGAAGCCAGATCGATCATGTCTTGCAGCAGCGTGAGCAGTTGCTCACCGGACCCGCGGATCGTCTCGACGTAGTTGCGATGCTCGCCGAGCAGCGGCGCATCGAGCAGCAGCGTCGCCATCCCGACGATGCCGTTCATCGGCGTGCGCAACTCGTGGCTCATGTTCGTCAGGAACGCCGACTTCGCGCGACTCGCGGATTCGGCCAGCGAGCGCGCCGTGTCGAGCTTGGCTTCGTAGCTCTCGCGCTCTTCGAGGCGAGCTCTCAGCAAACCGATCGCGCCGAATGCGGAGAGCAGGCCGCAAACGACCGCGAGCGTCGCGCCCAAACGAGTGCGTCGACCGCGTGCGATGGTCGCGTCGAGTTCAGCGGCGCTGGTGTCGACGCCGAGCACGCCTTCGACGCTGCCGTCGTCCGCGCGCATCGGAGCGAACACCGAGTACCACGTGCCCCAACGATCCGTGATCGAGTCGGGCGTGATCGCAGTCTCACCTTCGAATGCAGAGGCGAGCGCCGAGTCGACGCTCTCATAAGGCTCTCCGGGGTTCATGCGTTGTTCGCGGTCGCCGAGGAGCTTGCCGTCACGGTCGTAGTCGGTCTCCGAGTCGACCACCAACACGACCGCTCCACTGGGACGCATGCGGAACGTGTAGATGTCGGCGACCATCGGATTCGTGGCCAGCCAGCGCTTCTGCACTTCGATCAACGCGAGGTAGGTCGGGTCGTCGCCACGCACGTCGTCGGCGAGGTGCGCGTGGCCTTGGGCTTGGAGGTCTTGCGCGTAGGTCTCCGCGAACGACGTCAGAGTCGCGAAACAGCGCTGGATCTCGGCGCGCTCGGAGCGGGAAGACCAGACCATGCCGGCGATGGTCACGCTCGTCACGACGGCGGCGACGACGAGCACGTCTCGCGAGCGTCGCGTGACTCGGCGAAGCGACCACGCCCAAATGGCGAACGCGATGCCCACCAAAGCGGCACAGAGCGCGTAGTTGCACGACAGGCTGGCTTCGAGCCCAGGCATCGCCTTCTCCGATACACCCCGTTGGGGCGTGGATCGAACCGGAGCGGTGTCCGACTGAATGGGGACGGCGCATCGCCGCGACGCCGTCGACGCCGGTGTTTCAGGCCCGGGAACTCAGTCGCCCGAACTCGCCGTTTTCGCGGCTGTAGCGAGAACTCGTCCCCAATCGAACGCGGGGCCGGGATCCGATTTCGCTTCGGTGATGTGGAAGTGGCCGAGCACTCCCGAGTACGTCGCGAACTCGTCGGGCGACAGCGAGCGCATGAGGATCGCACCCTTCGCGTCGCGGGGCGCGTTCAACGAAATGCGCGGCAGGATGCGATGCAGTGCCGCGGTGAGCTTGGCCAGCGCTTCGTATTGCTCGGAGGTGAAGTCGTACTGCCACAGCGGCGTGCCGTGGATCGCTCCCGTGAGGAGGGCGGGGCGCGCGGGACGAGCGACGAAGTTCGGCGTGCGGATCCCGAGGGCGTCGCGCTCCTGATCGAACACGACGAACGGACCGTGCTCGTCACGCGCGTACCACTGGCGCAGCGCTTCGTGATCGGGTCGCGGATACGCGCCGACCTGCGCGATCTCGATGCCGATCGAGCGATCGTTGGCGACGCTCGCGTGCCACGCGCGTTCCTTCAAATCGAGCGTCTGGTAGATCGTGCCGTCGACGTCGAGCAGGAAGTGCACCGAGAGATGGCGCTCGTCTTGCAGGACTTGGAAACAGCGTCGCGACGTCCCGCAGACGTCGTAGTGCACGACGAACAGATCGACGTAGCGCGCGAGATCCGCGACGCGCATGCCGTCGCCCCGGAAGCGCGCCTGCTCAGCGAGAGGCACGTGACGGCGCATCGAGTCGTAATGCGCTTCGGGCTTCCACTCCGCGCGTGCGCGTTCGTCCATCGCGTCGGCAAAACGCGGTTCGACGCGGTACGCGTCGTACCCGCCCGGGTCGGTCCACAGCACGACCGGCGTGCCGATGTGGAAGCGCTCGCCGCACACGACGATCTCGTCGCCCGCGCGCGGCGCGGGCTCGCCGGGCCTGGGCCGCGTGGCGCAGTGCACGACGACAATCGCGAGCAGAAGGCTGATGGCAATGCGCCGCGAAGTTCGCTTCATGCCGTTCCTTCCTCGAGGCCCGCGCGATCCACCGCGCGTTCGACCCGTCCTCTTGCGCCGCCGTTGTTGCGTCCGAGGATCGCGATCATCGGGCTGTGCGTTGCGACTCATGCGCGGAATCCCGTCACTTCGTCGGCGCGTTCGCCGCAGCGCGCGAACGACTCAAGAACGCAAGTAGCTCCTCTCGGCCCGCTGCCGCGGTTTCGATCGCGTCGATCAACTCGGGCGACCACGCGGCGTGCGTCCGTGCGACATCGACGAGGTGGATCGCCGTGGCATCGTCGAGTCCACGCACCAGCGCGATCAGCGCCGCCGCGCCGCCGTTCCAACGCGATGCCAGTGCGGTCGCGGTCTGGCGCGGGCTCGACCAAGCACCGTCGCCGTCCGCATCGAGGAACACGGGGTTCGTCGCGCCGAGGCTGTAGTCCTGCTGCATCGGCCACCACGATCCGCCCGAACCGCCACCGAGCGCGACCGCGACCAACCACGCGTCGTGCTCGGGCCACGGCATCGAGAGGGTCGTCGTCGCGTCGAACGCTCGTCCGGGCGTGGCGTCCAGCGCTCGACGTTCGACGGCCTTGCCGTTCAGGAACACGACGAGTTCGCGCGGCGTGAACCAATGGGCGCTGGCAACGCGGATCCGCGCTTCGACGGTCTCGCCGCTCGCTCGACGCAACACGTCGCCGCTGCTCGCGGCCTCGTTCACGCGGATGGTCGTGAACAGGCCGAGTGCGATCGATGTCTTGCCGTTGCGCAAGGCCTCGCAGGTCGCGTCGACGTCGATCGCCGTCGGGTCGTCGGTCGTACTGCGCACGTAGGTGCGGCCTTGTCCGACCGGATCGTCGACCGTGTGCGAGTCGGACGAGCCCACCGCGAACACGCGCACGCCACCGTTCAACAGCGCGAACCAGTCGCGGAACAGCAGCAACGGATCGTCGAGCAATTGCGTCGAGTTCACGAGCTCCGTCGCGTCCGCGCAGAACGTCTGGCCGGTCAGCGTGCCGGTCGCGGGATCGAGTCGATAGCGCCCGAACGGTCCGGTGGCGACCGCGGGCCAGCGCGGGTGGTTCAGGATCACGACCTGCGCACCGCGCTCGCGGATCCCGGCGACGAGCTTCGTCCAATCGTCGCCGCGGTACTCGGCCCGCTGTGCGCCCGGCTCGAACGGGAACGAGTTGAAGTGGCCGACGTCGGTCGTCACTTCGTTGCCCGTGATCGTGGTGTAGTACGCGCTCAGTCCGAGCGAGCGTTGCGTCGGCACGTAATCGGTGTGGTGATTGTGGTCCGTCGCGACGGCGAACTCGACGCCTTCGCCCGCGAGCGTGATCTGGCGTTCCTCGACCGACGAATCGCCGTGCCCCGAAAACGTCAGCGTGTGGACGTGCGTATCCGCGGCGACATGGCCGCGTGTGTCGACCTCGCGCCGCAGCAGCAGCTCGACGCGTTCGCGCGCGCCTACGGCGAGCGTGACTTCACGGCGCGCGAGGCTCCATTCCATGCCGCGCGTGGCGACGATGGTCAGCGCGCCCGCGGCCGCTTCGATGTGCGCCACGCCGCCCTTCGTGTACGTGACGCCGGTTCGCACGGCGGTCGCGGGCGACGTCGCGTACCACAGCGGCGTGCGCTGCCCCGACCCGTCGAGGACCGTGATGCGTGCCGGCAGAGGCTCGCGCGAATCGGCGTCGAGCACGACGACGTCGAGGGCGGCCAGCTTCTTCAGTTCGCGGATCGACCCGGCTTGCAGGCGCACGTCGCCGACGAGGATGTCGTCGGTACCACGCTCCGAACGGACGAGCAGCGTGTTCGTCCCGTCGGCGAGCGAGCGCTCGGGCAATTCGTACAGACGGGCCGCGCGCTCGACCTCGCGCGCGAGCGACGCGACGACCTTGCCGTTCAGGACGACGGACCAATCGTCGGAGACGTCGGCGCTGACGATCGACAGCACGCAGGGCCGAGGGTTGCGTTCGGCGTCGAACTCGAATTGCAGCGTCGTGGCGGTCGGGAGCCGCAGGTCCTTCCAGTCGGACTTCTCGCTGTCCCCGAGATGCACGAGGTTCGCGTGCAACACGCGCCCGTCCACCCCGTCTTGGATCGGGGGCTGGCCGAGGATCGCGCACAGAACGACGCAGGATGAGCCGATGAGGTCGAGCATGGTCGCCGGATCGTAAGGATTGGAAGAAGTGTCGAGGTCACCCGGTCACTGGAAGCCGTGATTCGCGTACAAGCCTCGGTCTTGGAGAAAAGGAGTCGAGACGATGCGCCTGCTGCCCGCTGCTCTGATCGCGTCGGTCACGTTATGGAATGCCGAGTTCGGACGTGCCGGGGACATCACCCCGGTCCGCATGGGTGCGGACGCCGTCGAGGACGCCCTCGATGGCTTCCGTCGGACTCACCATGGCAAAGCGGCCCATGACGCGGCGATCGAGTTGCTGCACGCGATCGAATCCGCGGTCCCGACGTTCTCGCCGGACGGACGGAACGAAGCTGCCCGCGTGAAGGCGCTGCGCGCTCTGGCGCGAACGCTGATGAACGGCGCACCGGCCGCCACTGCGAAGCTGAAGGAGAAGAACCTGCGCAAGCCCGGCGCGCCGCCCGCGGAGCCGCGCGTGTTCCCGCTGCCGGCGCACGTGCGCTACCGCTTCGGGTTCCGCGACGTCGTCGGTGTCGACGACGCCGACCGTGCGCTGGCATCTGCACTGCGGGCGAAGAAGCCGCTCTCCGTCGAGGACCTCCCGGGCGCGGCGATCGCCGAGGCACTCGCCCACGGCTGCGTCCCCGAACTCGAACTGCTGGTCGCGTCGATCGAGCGTGAACTCGACGTCGACCACGGCGCGGACGAGTACGCGTTGTTCCTCGAGAGCTGGCGCAACGGCGGACCGCATGGCGACGAATCGTTCTACGAGGCGCTCGATCGCAGTGCCGGTACGCAGGAAGCGCCGTTCTTCTACGACGCGATGCTTGCCGACTTCGTGGTGAAGTTCGCCGCGGTCGAGGGCAAGCGCTGGGATTTGCAGATCCGCCACGACAAGAACCAGAACATGTTCCTCGCGTACCGGCAGTACCGCGGTTTCATCGAAGCGTCGGCGTACGCGCTGGCGCTGCCGTCCGACGTGAAGTTGCCGGCGCGGCTCGCGCGGTACGACTACGAATCGGCCGGACAGAACTTGCTGTCGTTGCGCCACCAGATCGACGTGCTGGTCGAATTGAACGACGGTGACGTGGGCAAGGTGCTCACCGAGCTGAAGGCGTTCATCGCCGCGCGCCCGCTGCCGGAACGCTTGTGGAACGGTTACGAACTCGCGGCCCAGTTCTCCGAGAGCTTCGGCGAACGCGCGAAGGAATTCCCCGCCACGCAGAAGTCGTCCGCGCTCGATCTCGCGACCAAGCAGCGCACGTCGTGGTCGGCCGTTGCCGTTGCGGTGCGCGACGCCACCTTGGCGCGACTTGCCGGCGATCAGCCGTCCGATCGCAATCGGTGAACGGCGAGCAAGCACGCGGTGAACAGCACGATCGCACCCGCTTGGTGAAGGACACCGAGCGCGACCGGGACGCCGAGAACGAGCGTCGCGATGCCGAGCGCCGCTTGCAGGGCCAAAGCGCCGAGGACGAAGTGCGCTGCCGCACGGACCGCAACCGGCACGGACGCGCGTGATGCGCGCCACCAGAACGACACCAGCACCACGGTGACGACCAACGCCAGCACGCGATGGTTCCACTGGATCGTCCGTTCGTCCTCGAACGGCGCCATCAGCGCGGGGGACGGATAGAGCTCGCTCGGAACGAGTGCGCCATCCATCGTCGGGAACGTGTTCCAGCGGAATCCCGCATCGGTGCCGGCGACGAATCCGCCGGAGACGATCATCACGCAGACGATGCAGAGCGCGAGTCGGGCCCAGCGCGCGACCGATGTGCGAGCGGGCGAGTCGAATCGCGGCGGTCGCGGCGCGAGCAACGTCAGTGCGGTCCACGTGGTCACGCCGAGGATCAGCACGGCCGCCGACAGATGCGCCGTGAGTCGGTACTGACTGACCTCGGGCCGATGCACGAGTCCGCTCTTCACCATGTACCAACCGAGCGCGCCCTGCAGTCCGCCGAGCACGAAGATCGCGACGAGCCACGGCAACAATCGGCGCGGAAGCCACCGGCGCGCCGCGAACACGATCAGCGGGATCGCGAACGCGATTCCGATCAGGCGACCGAGGAAGCGGTGGAACCACTCGGTCCAGAAGATCGGCTTGAACTGCTCCAGCGTGAAGTGGGTGTTGACCTGCTGGTACTCGGGCGAGCCTTGGTACTTCGCGAACTCGTCGGCCCACGCCGCGTCGGTCAGCGGCGGGATCGCGCCGACGATCGGCTTCCAATCGACGATCGAGAGTCCGGCATTGGTCAGTCGCGTGTAACCGCCGACGACGACCATCGCGAACACGAGGCCGCAGATCACGAGCAGCCAGATGGCGACGGCGCGCCGCTGTGCCAACGGCCAATCTTCGAGCGGTCGAGTCATGCCGCAGTTCTCGCGCGCTCCCGACGTCCTGACAAGGCGTCGGGCCTGCGGCATCGCGCCGCGAGGCGTGCTCACGACGGCGTGCTCACGGCAAGGCGACGAACACGGCATCCGACAACGCGAAGCCGGTCGCGGCGGCGGGGTCGGCCAACGCGGCTTGCAGGATGAACGTGAGCTGCTGCGCCTGCGCCGGCAGGTCGACGGCCGCAAAGAACGAGCCGCTCTGCGTCAGCGGGAACGGCCCGACCGCGACGAACGGCACGCCGACGAACCACGAGCAGCCGCCTCCGACCGCGACTTGCATCGGATTGACGCTGGCGCAGACGATCGTCGGGGCTTGCGGCACCCCGTTGGTGAGACTCAACGTCATCGCAGCGGCCCCGACCGCGCAGCCGTCGAGCATGAGACTCGGATGCGGTGCCGCGGGGTTGCAAGGTGCACCGAGCGACACCGCGATGCCGCATTGGAAGGTGACGAGGCCGACCGCTCCGATCGGAAGCGCGGGGCCGCCCTCCGCGGGTGCGCCGACCACGAGCTCGATCGAACCGTCGCCGTTCACGTCTCCGGCGCCATCGAGCGCCTGCCCGAATGCGCTGGCCTCGTAGGGATCGGACCACGTCGCGAGCGCTGCGCCGCTGGAACCCGACAGGACCTGGATCTCCATCACGAACGGTTGGGTCGGTCGATTGGCGATCAGCACGTCGCCGACTCCATCGCCGTCCAGATCGCCGGCTGAGGCCGCGCTGCCGCCGAGTCCGAACCCTGCCGCGGAGCCTGTGCGCGACCACAGTGGCACACCGCTGCTGCCTCGTGCCGCCGTCACGCGGCCGAGGTCTTGGAGCGCGAGGTCGACCCCCGGCGATCCGAACACGACGTCGGCGAGTCCGTCACCGTCGAGGTCACCCGGAGCGGCGATCGACGCTGCGACCTGCTCGTCGGCAGTGGTTCCGGCGAACTGCCAGAGCAGCGACGCATTGCTGGCGGAGTACACGAGGATGCGTCCACCGAACGTCGGCACCGAGCCGGCGTTCGATGCGGACACGGCGAGTTCCGAGACGCCGTCACCGGTCGCGTCGCCGAGGAACCGAACGACGGAACCGAACTGACCCTTCGCGATCGGCCCGACGCGCTGCATCCACGTCGTTGCGTTCGCGCCCGACACCACGCGCACGTAGCCGGGAGCGTTACTACCGATTTGCTGCTGCGGAGCGCCGAACACGAAATCCGGAGTGCCGTCCAGATCGACGTCGTGCCCTCCGTCGACGCTCCATCCGGCGAAGTCACCGACGTTGCCGGCCACTTGGCGCAGGATCGCTCCGCTCGCGCCGGAGCGCACTTCGACGAAGCCGCCTTGCGAAGCGTTCGCGAACGCGAACTGCGGAGCGCCGATCACGACGTCGACGAAGCCGTCGCCGTCGACGTCGCCGCAGAAGCGCACGCTCGTTCCGTAGCGATCGGACGCGCCGCCCGATCCCCATTGATGCAGCGCCATCCCGGATGCGCCGGAGTGGACGTCGACGCGACCCCCGCTCGACTGCGCCGACGGTGAACTCGGACTCCCGATCACGACGTCGTCGTAGCCGTCACCGTCGACGTCGGCGCCACCCGCCACGGCAAAGCCGAACTCGTAGGCGTCCGCCGGCGCGGCGATCGTGCGCAGGAGATGCTGAGCCCTCAGGGATGGCGTTGCGCAGGACAGCACCAGGACGACGATGGTCGCGACTCGCATGACACCTCTCCGAACCGGACGATGTGCCGGATCATGCACGCGGCATGCCGCGCTGCCGAGGTCCGGGTTCGGGAGGATTCGGTGACGTCGGCCGGGGGGGGCGTTACTCGCCGCCGAGGTAGCCGAGTTCGCGGAGTGCTTGGTCGTCGCCGTCGTCCTCGCTCGCACGCTCCAGCGCGAAGGCCAGCGAGCGACTCTCGGTCTCGATCCCGCGCAGTAGCGAGCGCATGCGCTCCGTCGTCGCAGGATCCGCGTCGGACACCGAGTTCCGTTCGTTCGGATCGACGTGGACGTCGTACAGCCGCAGCCGCGGGAACTCGGCCGCCGCCGCCGGTGCAGTCACGCGGAACGACTCACGATCACCCACGCGCAATCGCGCGACTCGAGCCAACTCGGCACTCGCCGCCACGCGTCCACGCCATAGAATCGCGCCCCCTTCGCTCGGAACTCGGTTCCCTCGCTGACAGGAGTTGCGCGTGACGATCCGCCCGCAGTTCGTCCTGGTCGCCGTGTTGTCGTGGTGCGCGAACACGAGTTCCGCGAGACAAGTGCCCTCACCCGGGGGCTGGCACGCGACGTACTCCGCGGCTGGAGTCCAAGCCGCAGGCTTGGCGTCGAACGCGGCGTTCGTGCTGCGCGATCAAGAGGCGGTCCATCCCTCGATCCCCGCGCGCGGCTTCACCGCGACCTACAGCGCGACCCTGACGCCGCCGATCGCGGGCACGTTCGTGTTCGGCGTCGACGCCGCCGGTGGTGAGGCCGAGGTGCACGTCGAGAGCACGAGCGGCGCGGAACTCGCGAAGTGCGTGACGCAGGGTCGCGCTCGCGCGACGACCGGCGCACTCCAACTCGGCACGGAGCCCGTGCGCGTGCGCGTGGTCTACACGCGAGGACAGGGCGAGCTCGCGCGTCTGCGTGCGCTGTGGTCGCGTTCGGGCGTCGATGGCTTCGAGCTCGAGCCGATCCCGTCGTGGGCCGTGCGCCTGCCCGAAGGCAAGATGCAAGACGTCGGCGGCGACATGATGCACGTGCTCGGTCGCGTGCTCTTGCAGCAGAAGGGCTGCACGAACTGTCACGAACCGTCGCCGATGCTCGCGACCGTCGTCGGCCGTCGTCCCGGCCCGACGTTGGACACGCTCGCGCAACGCGCGGAACCTGCGTGGGCCGCGCACTGGCTCGAAACGTATGCGCGCGGCGAGGGCAAGGGCGACATGCCGTCGGTGTTCGTCGGCGACGAAGCCACGCGCCTCGCGGCCGCGGAGGACATCGCGCACTACATCGCGTCGCTGTCGAGTACGCCTGCGGCCGCACCCACGCCGGCCGACGAGCAAAACGACGCCCAGCTCGAGCAAGGCCGTCGCCTGTACCACACGGTCGGCTGCATCGTCTGCCACGGACCGCTCGAGTCGCCGTTCGCGGTGTTCCACGATCCGCAGTTCGCCGACGAAGTGCCCGAAGTGCGCGTTCCGCGCGCATACGGCGCGATCGCGGGCAAGTGGCGTCGTGACGGACTCGAGCGCCTGCTTCGCGATCCGACGCACATCTACCCCGACGGCCGCATGCCGACGCTGAACCTGACCGAGAGCGAAGCGGCGGCGATCGCCGCGTACTTGCACACGACGATGGAGAGGCCGCTCGATGCGCTCGTGCCGGCCGCCGAGCGCGTCGCGCGCGGCAAGGCCGCATTCCAATCGGCCGGCTGCGCGAGCTGTCACACGATCGAAGGCGCGCCGTCGACGCGCGCGCCCGCGAAGAACCTCGCCGAACTCGATCCGGCGCGCGGATGCCTCGATGGCGCCGACACCGCGACTCCGCGCTACGCGTTCGGCCCGGGCGAACGCGATGCGTTGATCGCGGGTCTCGCCGCCGTGAAGGCCGCGTTCGGCAAGACCTCGCCCCTCGACGAGCTGCGCCGCGGCCGCATGTACAACTCGTGCTCCGCGTGTCACGCGAAGGACGGCGTCGGTGGCGTCAACGCCGCGCTGAAGCCGTACTTCCAGAGCGCCGACGATCGCGTCGACCTCGGTGACGAAGGCCGCATTCCGCCGGACCTCACCAGCGTCGGCTTCAAGCTGCGCACCGAGTGGATGGAAGAGATGATCGGCGGCACCGAGCGTGCGCGTCCGTTCATGGCCGTGCGCATGCCGACGTTCACGCAAGCCAACGTGCGCCTCGCCGAGTGCTTCAGCGCATCCGAAGGAGTGCTGCGCGAGAGCGAAGGCTCGCCGCCCGCGCCGACCGACGACGCGGCGCAGAACGGCCGCACGCTGGCCGGCGCACAGGGCTTGAACTGCGTGAACTGTCACAACTTCAAGGATCTGCCGGCCGCTGGCACGCCGGGACCGCGGCTCGATCAGTTCCACGAGCGCCTGCGCTACGAGTGGTGGACCGCGTACTTCCCGACGCCTTCGCGCTTCAAGCCCGGCACGCGCATGCCCGCGTTCAACTTGAACGGGCAGACGGCCGTGCTCGATCTCTACGGCGGGGATTGGCACCGCCAGGCCGACGCGCTGTGGTCGTACATGGCGCAGCGCGACTTGATGCTGCCGCCGAGCGGAGTGGAACCCGCGGGCACGCTGACGCTCGACCCGAGTCGTGAGCCGATCGTGTTCCGCGCGTTCCTCGAGAGCGCGGGCACGAAGGCGATCCTCGTCGGCACGCCGGTCGGACTGCACTTCGCGTTCGATTCGCGCGCGTGCCGCCTCGTCGAAGCGTGGCGCGGCGCGTTCGTCGATGCGGCCGGCGCATGGTCGGGTCGCGGCGGCATGAACGTCGAAGGTCGCGGACCGATCGTCTGGAAAGCACCGACCGGGCCACCGTTGACCGTGAGGCTCGTTCCGCGGCTCGGCGACCAAGCGTTCACGACGACGTGGACGTTCGAGGGCTACCGCCTCGACGCGAAGCGCCATCCGACGTTCCTCTACGAGTCGAACGGAACCAAGGTGTCCGAGCGCTTCGAAGGCGCGCTGAACCCCTCATTGAAGATCGTGCGCCGCTTCGAGGTCGTGACCGGGTCGAACACGCAGGTCGTCCTGAATGCGGGGAAGGGCAAGGTCGCGGTCTCCGACGTGATCGGCACGGCGACGCAGGAGACGCGCGCCGACGGCGACACGTGGGTCACGATCACCGCGCCGCCGACCGCGGGAGGAACGACGACGATTCGATTCACGCTGGAGGTGTCCCCATGAAGTCGTTGCTGCTCGCGCTCGCGCTCGCGGCGCCCGCGGATCCTCCGCGCGCCGACGTGAAGTCCGAAGTGAAGATCGGCGCGGTGACCTACCAGAAGCTCGCGACGCGGGCCGAGACCGAGCGGCGCATGCTCGACCTGCTGACGCCGCCGACCGGCCAATGGGACCACTGGCATCTGCTCGGCCCGTTCCCGTACGTGCAGGGCAAGAACGACCTCGCGACGGCGCTCGCGCCCGAGGCCGAACTGTCGGCGATGGCGGCGAACGGGCGAGGGCCGGACCTCGCACGCGCGTGGGTCGGCAAGAAGGGTGTCGAGGCGCGCTGGACGCGCATCGACGAGGACGCGTCGCGCTTCGTCGATCTCGTGCGCTACGACGATCAGGAACTCAACGAAGCGTCGTGCACGTACGCGTACACGACGGTCCGCTCCGATGTCGATCGCACGGTCACCGTGACGATGGGTTCGGACGACGGTTGCCGCGCGTGGGTGAACGGCAAGCTCGCGCTCGATCGCGACGTCGAACGCGGCTTCAGCTCCGAGGACGACACGCTGAAGCTCGAGCTGAAGGCCGGCGTCAACCACGTGCTGCTCAAGGTCGGGCAAGGTCTCGGCGGTTGGTCGTTCCAAGTCAACTCGCGCGCGGCGCTCGACCCCGAGCTCGGCGCGGCGCTGTACTACTGGCTCGATCGCGACTTCCCGCCGACGGCCGATCGGCGCTACTGGGACGTGTTGCCGTTGCGTGTGCCGAACGGCGTCGAACTCGAAGTCGGCGGACTCGACTTCTTGAAGGACGGCCGGCCCGTGGTCTGCACGCGGCGCGGCGACGTCTACATCGTCGAGAACGCGTACGCGGATCCGCCGTTCGACGTGACGTTCAAGCGCTTCGCGAGTGGCCTGCATGAACCGCTCGGCCTCGGCGTGCGCCAGGATGCCGACGGTCAGGCGATCTACTGCGTGCAGCGCGGCGAGCTCACGCGCATGGTCGACGAGGACGGCGACGATCGCGCCGACCTCTACGACGCGTTCTGCACCGATTGGGAAGCGAGTGGCAACTACCACGAGTTCGCGTTCGGCCCGAAATGGGACAGCCAAGGCAACGCGTGGGTCACGCTGAACGTCGGCTTCTGCGGTTCGCTCGGCAAGGCGCTCGTGCCGTGGCGCGGCTCCGCGCTGAAGGTCGACCGCTCCGGCCACGCGACGTGGGTCTGCGATGGACTGCGCAGCCCGAACGGCATCGGCGTGCTCGACGACGAGCACGTGTTCTACGTCGACAACCAGGGCGACTACGTCGGCACGAACCGCATGTCGATGCTTGCGCCCGGCTCGTGGCACGGCCATCCGTCGAGCCTGCGTTGGCGCTCCGACCTGAAGTCCGCCGACGAGCGCCCCGCGCGCCAACCGCCGGCGATCTGGTTCCCGTACGAGAAGATGGGCCAGAGCGCGGCCGACATCGCGATCGATCGCACCGGCGGCAAGTTCGGCCCGTTCACGGGGCAGATGTTCGTCGGCGATCAGCTCGGCGCGGTCGTCATGCGCGTCGCGCTGCAAGAAGTCGACGGGCATTGGCAAGGCGCCTGCTTCCCGTTCCTGTCGAACCTCGCGTGCGGCGTGAACCGCGTCGCGTTCGCGCCCGACGGCTCGATGTTCATCGGCGAGACCGATCGCGGCTGGACATCGGTGGGGCGCGCGCGCTTCGGCCTCGAACACATCGTGTTCAAGGGCGTCACGCCGTTCGAGATCCTGACGATGCACGCGGTGCCGGGCGGCTTCGAGCTCGAGTTCACGCAGGACGTCGATCGCGCGAGCGCGAGTGATCCGAAGTCGTACGCGATGAGCTCGTACACGTACGAGTACCACGCGGAGTACGGCGCTCCGGAGTCGGACAAGGCCGCGGTCGGCATCGACCGCGTCGAAGTGTTGTCGCCGCGCAAGGTCCGGCTCGGCGTGTCGTCGATGCGCGCGAGCTACGTCCACGAACTCGCTGCCGCCGGCGTGAAGAACGTCGCCGGCGATCCGCTGCTGCACGACAAGGCGTACTACACGCTCGTGAACGTGCCGGGAGCGAAGGAGTCCGCGGCGGCCGCTCCGGCGAAGCCGAAGGTGTTGTTCTTCACGCATTCGGCGGGCTTCCGCCACTCGGTCGTCACGCGCGCCGAGCCGACGCACCTGAGCTTCGCCGAGCTGCGCTTGATCGAAGCCGCGGGCGATCGCTTCGACGTCACGGCGACGCAGGATTGCGCGGCGATCACCGCGGAGAACCTCGCGCGCTACGCGGCGGTCGTGTTCTACACGACCGGCGAATTGCCGATCGACGACGAGCAGCAGCAGGCGCTCGAGCGCTGGATGAAGGACGGCGGCGCGTTCGTCGGCATCCACTCGGCGACGGACACGTGGTACGAGCAGCCGTGGTACCTGCGCATCATCGGTGGCCAGTTCAACGGCCATCCGTGGCACGAGAAGATCCGCGTGACGGTCGAGGACGGCGAGCACCCGGCGACGGCCCATCTCGATGCGAACTTCGAGATCACCGACGAGATCTACACGTTCAAGAACTGGCATCGTCACCCGTTGAACGTGCTGCTGTCGCTCGATGTCACGTCGATCGACAAGGCCAAGGGCAATCGCGCCGACGAGGACTACGCGTTGGCGTGGTGGATGAACGTCGGCCGCGGCCGCATGCTGTACACGGCGCTCGGTCACCGCGAGGAAGTCTGGCGCGATCCGCGCTTCCTGACGCACGTGCTCGAAGGCATCGGCTGGGCGATCCGTGGCCCGGATGCGCCGGCCGCGCCGCCGAATGGCGCGACGGTCCTGCTCGCAGCGGACGCGAAGCCGACGCAATGGACGCACGTCGACGGCTCGGCGCCGCGTTGGAAGGTCGATGGCGGCGCGCTCGAAGTCGACGGTGGCGGCGATCTACGCACGAGGGCGGAGTTCGGCAGCGGCCTGCTGCACGTCGAGTTCATGACCCCGCTGTATCCACCCGAGGTCACCGGCCAAGCGCGCGGCAACAGCGGCGTGTACCTCGCGGGTCGTTACGAGTGCCAAGTGCTCGATTCGTTCGGGCTGGTCCCGGGCGGCGGTGATTGCGCGGCGATCTACAGCGTCGCGCCGCCGAGCGAGAATGCCGCGCGTCCGCCGCAGACGTGGCAGACGTACGACATCCGCTTCAGCGCGCCCGAGTTCGACGCGCAGGGCAACAAGACGAAGAACGCGCGCGCCAGCGTGTGGTGGAACGGCGTGCTCGTCCACGACGACGTCGAATTGCCGGGAGCGACCGGCGGCGGCCTCGGCGACGCCGAGCGCGCGACGGGACCGATCCTCCTACAAGACCACGGCAACCCGGTCCGCTACCGGAACATCTGGTTCGTGAAGGCCTGAGCGAGGCACCGAAAAGGGGACAGAGCACATGAGGGCAGAGCACATGAGGGGACTGTCCCCTTTCAGATGAGCGAGGCGCCGAACCGGGGACAGAGCAGATGAGGGGACTGTCCCCTTTTGCCGCCTCGGCGGCTGTGCGCCGATCAGCGCGGCGTGTTCGCTTCGAAGCTCTTCGCGCGCCGCTCGAGTTCGGCTCGCATCGCGTCCTCGGTGAGCCAGCGTCCTCGCAGGACGACGCCGACGCGTCGCTTGGCGTGAGCGACGTCGTCGAGCGGATTCGCGGCGAGCAGAACGAGATCCGCACGGCGGCCGACCGCGATCGAGCCCCAATCGTTCGCCGCACCCATGCAGCGCGCCGCGTCGATCGTCGCCGCGCGCAGCGCTTCGTACGGTGTGAGTCCGGCGCCGACGAGGAACGCGAGCTCCTCGTGCAACGCGAAGCCCGCGAGCACGAACGGATTGCCCATGTCGGTGCCGGCGACGATGCCCGCGCCGGCATCCCGCAACGCGCGAACGGCCTTCTGCTGGAACGGCAGCGCTTCGTGCGCGGCCGTGACGTAACTCGCGGGCAACCTCGCGAGGTAGTTCATCGGCGATGAAGGACTCCAGTTCGCGCGCATGAACGGCGAGACGTAGCGCATCTCGGCGCGCGCGAGTAACGCCGCCGCGTCGTCGCCTTGCGACCACTTCTGCAGCACGACCAACGTCGGGCAGTTCCACACGTTCGCGTCACGCATCGCTTGCGCGATCGAGACGAGTCGCGCTTCGTCGATCGTCTTCCACGCCGGGATGTCGGTGCGCGAGTCGACGGTCGGGAACGGCGAGTCGGCGCGCTGCGCGGCCTCCGAGAATCCGTCGAGGTGCTCGATCGTCGTCTGGCCGGCGTCGATCACGTCGTTCAACATGAGTGCGACCGGCGTATGACCCATCAGCGGTAGCCCGACCCTCTTGCCAGCCGCCACCAGCGCGTCGTAGTTCTCGCGCGTGAGGCGCGAGTACGGCTTCAAGAAGTCGTAGCCCGCGTCCTTCTGCGCCTGCGCGACGCCGTCGGCGTCGTCGGGATCCGTCAGCTCGATGCTGCCCGGCCACACGGCGGGCTCGCCGTCGACGATCGGCCCGGCCGTGTAGATGCGCGGGCCGATCAGCTCGCCGGCTTCGATGCGCGTGCGCCAATCGAGGTGCAGCGGCGCGCCGAACATGTTGCGCACCGTGGTCACGCCGTTCGCGACGAACAGATAGAGGTCGTTCTCGTCCCACACGTGCACGTGCATGTCGGCGAGCCCGGGCATCAAGAAACGCCCGCGTCCATCGATGCGCGTCGCGCCGTCGGGCACGGTGACTTCCGCGGCCGACCCGACCGCGGTGATGCGTCCATCGACGACGACCACGGTCTGATCGGCGAGCACGACCTCGCGGTCCATCGGGATCACCGCGACGTGCTCGATCGCGAGCGTGGGTTCGGCGGGGGTCTGCAGCAGGAACAATGCGGCGATGAGAGCGTTCATGGCGCCGGTGTACCGCATCCCACGGTCGACGCCGCGTCCGGGATCGAGATTCGCGCTCCGCGCGCGTCGAACGGTCGCGATCTCCCTCTGTCGCCGACGTTGTGGAGGGGGCTAGTCTCGATGCATGGTTCTCCCCGGTCCAGCGCCTCGGCCTCGCGTCGTCATCGTCGGTGGCGGCTTCGGCGGGCTCGCGGCCGCGAAGGCGCTGCGGCGCGTCGACGCCGACGTGACGCTCGTCGACCGGCGCAACCACCACCTGTTCCAACCGCTGCTGTACCAGGTCGCGACGGCCGGTTTGTCCGGACCCGACATCGCGCATCCGATCCGACGCATCCTGAAGCACCAGGGCAACACGCGCGTGCTGATGGCCGACGTGAAGAGCGTCGATCGCGCGCGGCGCGTGCTCGTGCTGTCCGATGCCGAGATCGCGTACGACGCGTTGATCCTCGCGCCCGGCGCCGTCGATCAGTGGTTCGGCCACGACGATTGGGCCGAGCACGCGCCGGGCTTGAAGAGCCTCGAGGATGCGCTCGAGATGCGCAGCCGCATGCTGCGCGCGTTCGAAGCCGCCGAGCGTGAGAGCGATCCGACCAAGCGTGCGGAGTGGCTCACGTTCGTCGTCGTCGGCGGCGGGCCGACCGGAGTCGAGCTCGCCGGCACGATCGCCGAAGTCGCGCGCACGACGATGGCGCAGGACTTCCGCAACTTCGATCCGCGCACGGCGCGCGTGCTGCTCGTCGAAGGGCTCGATCGCGTGTTGCCGAGCTTTCCGCCCGAACTGTCGGAGAAGGCGAAGCGCCAGCTCGAACGCCTCGGCGTCGAGGTCACGCTCGGGCGCCGCGTGCAGGCGATCGACGCCGGCGGCATCGTGCTCGGCGAGGAGCGCATCGCCGCGCGCACGGTGTTGTGGGGCGCGGGCGTCCGCGCGTCGCCGTTGCTCACGACGCTCGGAGTCCCGCTCGATCGCGGCGGTCGCGTGACGGTGCGCGAGGACTTGTCGATCGAAGGCGACGACCGCGTGTTCGTGATCGGCGACGCGGCCGCGTTCGTGAGCGACGGCAAGCCCGTGCCCGGCGTCGCTCCGGCCGCGATGCAGATGGGGCGCGTCGCGGGCGAGAACGTCGTGCGGTTGTTGCGAGGCGAACCGCGCAAGGCGTTCCGCTACGTCGACAAGGGCTCGCTGGCGACGATCGGGCGCAGGAGCGCGGTCGCGGACTTCGGTCGCTTCCGCTGCTCCGGCTTCCTCGCGTGGTTCCTGTGGCTCGCGATCCACATCGTGTTCCTGATCGGGTTCCGCAGCCGCTTCCTCGTGCTGTTCGAGTGGGCGTGGGCGTACGCGACGTACCAGCGCGGCGCCCGTGTGATCCTCGCGCGCGGGGAGTGACGCGAAGAAAAACTGCCGACTCGCCCTGACTCCGTGATGGAACGCGCGGTGCTTCCGCGTTCTCCGCTGCGAGCCCGACTCGCTTCGCGCCGGAGAACCCCGCATGCGCTCTCGCTTCCGCAACTCATTGCTGCTGGCCGCGGCCGGCGCCTGCTGTGCCTCGGCGCTGGCGGGGAATCCCCAATTCAAGGGCGGCAACGTCTTCTTCGCGTCGCGCGGGACTGCGCAGGTCTGCGAGTTCACGCCCGCTGGCGAATACGTCGGTGCGCACGCGAGTGGTTCGACGGAAGTCTTCGACGTCGAGTTCGGCCCCGACGGGCTGATGTACGTGCCGAAGCACGCCGACGCGATCTCGTCGGCCCGGATCCGCGCGTTCCGCGCGGATGGCGCGTTGATCGCCGAGATACCGGTGACCGGCACTCCGGTGGCCGTCACCGTCGGCCCCGGTGGCCGCTTGTACGTCGCCGAGTACCTCGAACAACGGGTCGACGTCATCGGGGCCGCCGGCACCGTCGACTCGATGTTCGGGCTCAACGCGACCTTGCCGCGGGGCGTCACGTTCACCGCTCGGGGATTGATCGGAGTTCCGTACGAGGGGTCCAGCGTCGTCGCGTTCTTCGATCCGACCGGATTCCCCGTCGGGCTGCTCACGGCCAATTCACCGAAGCGACTGATCACGCTCGCGGACGGGGCCTCGTACGTGTCCGACGGACTCGGCGTACTGAGGTTCTTCGACCGCTTCGGGATCGCGATCCCGTCCGAAGACGTCGGCGGTCCATTCGGAGCGCCGATCATCGACGCCGTGATCCAGCCGGACTACTCACCGCTGGTCGTGCTGCCGACCGCGAGCAGCGGACTCGACATGAACTGGACCAGCGCGACGATCCCGTTCGTCGACGTGGCGCTGTCGAACCCGACGGGAGTCGCCGTCTGCCCGTATCGCTTCAAGGCGACGGTGAAGGGCACGCTGACTCAACTCGGCGGCAAGTCGCGCTCGGTGTCGCAGTCCGCGACGCTGTCGGTGCTGCCGGGATCGAACCGCGTGATGCTCGCGTTCGCGCCGAACTCGAAACTCGGCAAGGCGTTCCTCGGCCAGTCGTTCGTCGCGTACGGCGTCGAGGACGGTGGGGTGTTCCCCGATCGCCGCGCGATCCACGCGATGCAACGCCCCGACGCGAGTCTGCTGTTCGCGACCGCGTCGATCGACCTGCGCATCGTCGACAAGAAGGACACGGTGGGCGAATTCGTCCGCGTGAAGAGCGCGCAAGGAAGTCTGCATGCCTCGAACGCGTTCGCGACGTTCGTCGGTTCGATCAAGTCCGGCAAGGCGTTGAACTGAGGTGCACCGATGATCCGATCACTCACCGCTTCGATCCTCCTCTGCGCCTGTGTCGCGCCGCTGGCGTCGGCGGCGGACTTCGAGGCCGGCCATCTCTTCGTCACGCTCGGCGGCACGAACCGCATCGTCGAGTTCGATCAGACGGGCAGCATCGTCGCGACGTTCGGCGAGACTGCTCCGCTGTCGGGTGCGTGGGGACTCGCGTTCTTGCCGGACGGGCGACTGTTGGTCGCGTCGCGCGAGAACGACGGCATGGCCGTGTTCGCGAGCGACCGCACGTTCCAAGGCGGATTCGCGCCGGCGGGAGTCGACGGGCCGCAAGGGATCGACATCGGTCCGGCCGGCCGCATCTACGTCGGGTCGACGCACAACGACTCGGTGGTCGTGCTGACGCCCGGATTCGGTCCGTTCGACGCGATCCCGGGGTTTCCGGTCTGGCCGATCGACGGCACGACGATGCTCGCGTTCAACGCCGACAACCGCCTGCTGATCGGCTCGTTCTTCAACAGCCATCTGCTCGAGTGCCAGGACGACGGCCAAGCGACCGCCGACTTGACGGGCCTCGCGTCGGCGCCCGAGTCCGTGAGTCTCGCGTCGGATGGCGCTCTGCTCGTCGCGTCGTCGGCGGACGACAAGATCCGCTTGCTCGCGGCCGGGCGCTTCTTGTTGCCCGATCTCGATCGAACGAGTCCGGACCTGGACAAACCGATGGGCGTGGCCGAAGGTCCGGACGGTCGCATCTACGTCGCGTCGGCCGCGAACGGCCGAGTGCTCGCGCTCGGCGTCGCGGACTCCGACGTGTGGCGCGACGAACCCGGGTCGTTCCCGGTCGGAGTCGCATGGTCGCCGTGGTGGTTCGAAGCGCGTGTCGGTGGCGAACTCTTGCCGGCGCAATCGTCGACGCCGCTCGCGATCGACGAGACGGTGCGCCTGGCGTTGTTCCCGGGCAACGGACGTGCGTACGTCGTTCCCGACCCGAGCGGCGCGCTGGCGACGCATTTCGGCACCGAGCCGTTCGTGGTCCACGGCGTCGATCAACGCGACGCGAAGTCGAAGTCGAAACGCTCGTTCTGCGGTCAGCAGGCTTCGCGGCGCGACGACGCGGTGCCGCTGGTTTCGCTCGGCTTGACGGTGAAGCAGAAGGTCAAGAAGGGCGTCGTCGACGTCGTGTCGGCGAAGGGCACGCTGCACGCGTCGTCGGGCAGCGTGATCTTCCGCGGGTCGATCAAGACCAAGAAGCCGTTGAACTGATCAGGACTGCAGGCGAGCGGCGAGCCACGCACGCGCGGTGCGCCAGCCGCGCTCGACGGTCGGCGTCGAGACGGCCATCGCGTCGGCGGTCTCGCCGATCGTCAGCCCTCCGAAGAACCGCAGCTCGACGATGCGCGCGAGTTCGGCGTCGACTTCGCCGAGGGCTCGCAACTCGTCGTCGATCGTCAGCAGCGTTTGCGCGCGATCGACGACACCGAAGTCGACGGCGTCCAGCGCCAGCCGCGCGCCGCCGTCGCGCTTGTCGGCACAACGCCGTCGCGCGTGATCGATCAGGATCGAACGCATCGTGGTCGCGGCGAGTGCGAGCAGGTGCGCGCGGTCCTTCGCCGGCTCGACCGTTCCCTTGGCGAGCTTCAGCCACGCTTCGTGGACGAGCGCCGTGGGTTGCAGCGTGTGATCCTTGCGTGCGTGCCGCAGCGCGCGCTCGGCCAGTTCCCGCAATTCGGCCGAGATCGCATGCAGGACACGCTCGCCGGCGGCGCGGTCGCCGCGGACGTACGACGCAAGATCTCGAGTGACGTCGTCCGCGTCGCTCACGGTTCGCGCTCCTCGAACGTCGCCGCGAGGTCCGCGCGACCGGTCGCACGGTAGAACGTCGCGAGCAAGGCCCGCGCGTCGCGCACGTACGACGACGCTGCGGGCAGCGCGGCCGCCATCGCGTCGTAGCCCGCGCGGAGCTCGGGCTCGGCCTCGGTGAAGCGACCCGCGCGATGCAACACGTCGCCGAGTTCGAAGCGGAAGTAGTGCGGCCGCCAGTCGCCGGCGGGGAACGCGGTGCTCGCGCGCGCGACGACGCCGCGCAACAGGCTCTCGGCCGCATCGAGATCGCCGGCGCTCGCGTGCGACATCGCGAGCGCGGCTTCGGTCTGGATCGTCTGCCAATGATCGGCGCCGAAGCGCGTGCGCTGCGTGGCGGCGACGCGCTCGAGTTCGGTGATCGCGATCGCGGGACTGCCCGAGTTGCGTGCCGCCTCGGCGAGCCGATAGCGCGCCGCGAGCGTCGCCGGATGATCGTCGCCGACCTTCGCGACCAGCGCGGTCACGCACGCCTGCGCCTCGTCGACGATGCCGTCCGCGGCTCCGGTTTTCAGCATCGCCGACACGCGATTGCCGCGCACCGTCAGCGTGTTGACGTGGTCCGATCCCAACTCGCGCGTGAACGTCGCCAGCGCGGCCGTGAGCACGCGCAGCGCATCGGCGGGCCGTTGTGCGTTCAGGTACGCGGAACCGAGCTCCGCTTGCGCCAGCGCGGCTTCCGACGAGTCCGCGCCGAAGCGTTCGACGTACCCGTCGAGTACGCGCTCGCCGAGTTCGACGGCCTCGGCGGTCCGCGCCGACTGGTGCAGCAACTGCATCAAGTTCCACTGCGTCGCGAGGGTCTGTTCGTGGCGCGGGCCGAACACGGAACTCTCGTGCTCGATCGCGGTCCGGAGCAGCGGTTCGGCGCGCGCGTACTCGCCGCGCGCGACGAGCACGCTGGCGAGGTTCTTGCGCGCGAAGTCGGACTCGAGCGACGTCGGACCGTCTTCGGCCTCGGCGGCCACGACGACACGCTCGTGCAGTGCGGTGGCTTCGGCGAGGTCGCCCCGTGCTTGGACCAACACCGCGAGCGAACCGATCGCGCGGCGCAGTCCGCGACCCTCGCCCGGCGATCGTTCCTCGTCGGCCACGAGCGTGCGCAGCGCCGCGATCGCCGCGTCGTCGTCGCCGCGATGGTGTGCGAGCAGCGCCGCGTGATGGCGCAGCGTGTACGTGTGCGCGTGGTTCTTGCCGAGCGATGCCACGGCGATCGGTGCGGTCGAGTCGAGCAACGACTGCGCTTCGTCGAGTCGACCGAGGTCGAGCAGCGCGTGGACGACGTACGCGGCGGCTCCGATCGCCTCGACGTCGTCGACGCCGCGCGTCGATGCCAGCGCGTCGTAGCCGGCTCGCAGCGTGGCGAGAGCCTGCTCGGATTCACCGAGTTCGAGCTGACTCGCGCCGAGCGCGACGTGGACGAACCCGCGCGCCTCGACGTCGTCGCGGAACGCCTTGTCCGCGCGCGCGATCGCGGTGCGGACCACGTCGCCGACCGGAGTCTCCGGGCCTTTCGGCATCGCGCTCGCCGACTGCAAGACGTCGAACAGCACTTGGTTCGCACCACGCGCGCGAGCACTCTCCCGCTCCGCGCGCTGCTTGCCGAGCCAGGTCGCGACCCCGCAGGCGACGAGGCTCGCGACGACGAGCGCTCCCGCGGCGACGCCGAGTCGGTGTCGCCGCACGAAGCACAGCGTCCGGTATGCGACCGACGGCGGGCTCGCGAGGACCGGCTCGTTCGTGAGCAAGCGGCGTAGATCGGCGGCGAACTCGGCGGCGGACGCGTAGCGGCGCTGCGGGTCCTTCTCGAGCGCTTTGCCGAGGACCCAATCGACGGCTTTCGGCACTTCGCGCGCGATGCGCGAGGGCGGCGTCGGCGTTCGCTCGGTGACCGCACGGGCGATGGCGGTGATCGATGCGTCCGCGGTCTCGAACGGAGCGCGACCGCACAGCACTTCGTAAGCGAGCACTCCGAGCGACCAGATGTCGGTGCGCGCGTCGATCGACTTCGGGTCGCCGCGGAACTGCTCGGGGCTCATCGCGGCCGGCGTGCCGAGCATCTGTCCGGTGCGGGTCGTCGGGCCGGACTCGTACGACGCGTCGACGATTCGGCCGATGCCGAAGTCGATGACGTGCGGGATGCCGTCGCCGTCGAGTAGCACGTTGCCGGACTTCACGTCGCGATGGACGACTCCCTTCAGATGTCCGTGGTGGATCGCGTCGGCGACGTCGGCGAGCACGCGCAGGCGCGTCGCGAGGTTGGCCCGTCGCGCGTCGAGTCCTCGCGTCAGCGGGAGCGAGTCGCGGACGTATTCGAGAGCGAGGAAGGGGATCAGCGTGCCGTCGGCGGCTCGATACGTGCCGGCCTCATGGATCCGCGCGACCCGCGGATGGTCGATGCGACCGAGCAGTTCGGCTTCGGCGCGGAAGCGCAGGATCGCTTCGTGCGTCGCGGTGTCGAGGCGCAGGAGCTTCAATGCGACGGTCCGACGAGGTTCGTCCTGCGTCGCTTCGAACACCGATCCCATGCCACCGCCGCCGATGCGGCGGACGACGACGTAGCGTTCGATCCGAGTTCCGGGCCCGATGGGGTCATCGCTTGGAGCGAGTGGCGCGGCGAGCGTGGCCGCCGGGGCGTCGAGGGGGGCGTCGCGACGCATGTCGACTTCCAGCATGCGCAGAACCTCGGCCCGCAGCGCGAGGTCGTCGATCGCTGCCAGTCCGCGCTGGCGCGCCGCCGCATCGAGCGGCGCGAGTCGTTCGAACCAAAGACGGATCGCGGCGAAGCGCGCGGGGTCCATCGAGCCCTCGTGTCGATCCCTCGATGGCTTCATCCTGCCGCGATGTTCCGTGATTGCGAGGGCGCGACGAATCGCGCTGGCACCGAAACGCGGCCCAGCCCGCTGCATCCAAGCGGGGCAGCGCCCGCGAACCTGTGCTAAACAGGGCGCGCGCGTGCTCTCGAAGGACCCCGAACCATGAATCGCATCGCCATGCTCAGCAAACTCCTCGCCTTCTTCGGCCTCGCGATGTCGCACGGCGCCTGCGACGACAAGCCCGCGCCGGCCAAGGACTTCAAACCGGACCCGTCGGTGCCGCGCTACTCGAAGAGCGGCTTCGACGTCACGCCGTTGACGGAAGCGCAGCTCGCACCGCTGGTCGCGAAGCTGACGCCCGAAGAGCGCCACATCACGCAGGACCACGGCACCGAGCCGAAGTTCTGCGGCGGGCTGCTGAAGAACAAGGAACTCGGGACCTACGTCTGCGTGACGTGTGGTCTGCCGCTGTTCACCTCCGAGGCGAAGTTCGATTCGGGCACCGGTTGGCCGTCGTTCTTCCAGCCGTTCGACCCCGCGCACATCCGCGAGATCGAGGACAACACGCTCGGCATGCGTCGCGTCGAGATCCGCTGTGCGCGTTCGGACTCGCACCTCGGCCACGTGTTCGACGACGGGCCCGAGCCGACCGGACTGCGCTACTGCCTGAACTCGGCGGCGTTGCGGTTCATCGAGGCCGGCAAGACCGGCGACGAAGTGCCCGAAGGGTCCCGCCCCGTCGAGCCGCAGACCGCGTACTTCGCCGGCGGTTGCTTCTGGGGTGTCGAGGACGTGTTCCAGCAGATCCCTGGCGTCATGGACGCGGTGTCGGGATACATGGGCGGGACGATCGATCGACCCGACTACAAGCTCGTCTGCACCGGCGAGACCGGCCACGCGGAGACCGTGAAGGTCGTGTTCGATCCGAAGCGCGTGACCTACGCCGAACTGCTCGACGTGTTCTTCAAGAACCACGACGCCACGACGCCGAACCGTCAGGGTCCCGATCGGGGCACGCAGTACCGCTCGGCCATCTACGCGACCGACGATGCGCAACTCGCGCAGGCCAAAGAGTTCATCGAGGCGCTCGGCAAGACCGCCGAGTACGAGGATCGGCCGATCGTCACGCAGGTCGAAAAAGCACCGACGTTCTTCGCGGCCGAGGACTACCACCAGGACTATCACGCGAAGCACGGCGGTTCGTGCCGCGTGAAGAAGTGATCCGCGCGCGAACCCCGCCGATCGACGACGTCAGGAACCGAGCGTGATCGTCAAGCCCGCGGTCTGCGCGGTCATGTAGAAGCCCGTGGCTCCCGGATCCGCGAACATCGCTTGCAGATAGGCCGTGGCACCGCAGTAGGCCGCGACGTCGCAGAACGGGAAGGTCAGGTCGATCTGGCCCGAACCCGGATACGGCACGAGCGGCAGCACGAACACGGGATTCGCCAGCAGCGTGCCGCCGTCGAACGGAATCGACAGCGGCGTGAACCCGAGGAACAACACGGGTAACGCGCCGGGTAGCCCGTTCGCCAAGCGAATCGTGAACGCGGGCGTCGGCACGGTCGGCAGCACGGGCGCCGTCAGCGTCGGTACGCCGAAGGTGCCGGGCTTGCCCGCGCCGTAGTTCGTCGCGGACGGTGAGCCGCCGCAGGTGATCGTCGCTTTCGCGAAGCCGACCACGAAGCCGTCGACGAGACCGTTGAACGCGAGATCCGCGCCGCTGGCGATCGCGCCGACGTCGCCGCTGAAGCACGAACCCGCGAGCAACGTGCGACCGACGCAATCGATCGCGAGCGCGCCTGCTGCATCCGCGTTCGAGCCGCCGATGAACGCCCCGTCGACGATCGCGTCGCCGAGCGCCGACAAGCGCGCGAACATCGCGTCCGAATCGCCACCGTGGAACGAGCCCGGCAGCGGCGCGCCGTCGCCCGCGATGCCGCCGACGTGCGCGGCTCCCGCGTAGTCGAGCGCGACCGCGGTCGCCGCGTCGTCGCCGGGGCCGCCGAGATACGTCGCGTAATCGAGACTCGTACCGGTCGCACCGAGCCGCAGCACGAAGCCGTCGCCGAAACCGCCGCCGTACGTCGTCTGCGCGGAGCCGACCGTGGTGGGGAGCGTCGTGGACCACGTCTCTCCGACGAGCGTCGCTTCGCCGGCGCCGTCGACCGCGACCGCGCTCGCGACGTCGAACGCTGCACCACCGAAGTACGTCGCGTACGGCAACGCCGTGCCGAATGCGGTAATGCGCAGCAGGAATCCGTCGGTGCCACCGTCGTAGTTCGGGTCGAACGCACCCGGCGTCGCGGGGAAGTCGCTCGACGTCGTCGAGCCGCTGACGAACCCGGCGATGTTGCCGGGGCCGATCGTGCGCACCTGGACGTCGGTCGCGCGCTCGGTGCCGAAGCCGCCGAGGAACGTCGAGAACACGAGGCTGGCGAGACTTGCGTCGAGTCGCGTCGCGAACGCGTCGTACCCGCCGCGCAGCGACGTCGAGATCACGCCGGGCGTGGTCGGGAAATCGCTCGAGGCCGTGGCGCCTGTGAGCCACGTCGCGCCGGTCTCGTCGAGTGCGAGGCCGTACGGCACGTCCTCGCCGCCGCCGCCGAGCAGGGTCGCGGCGAGCAACGCGTCGCCCGCGGTCGACATGCGCGCGACGAACGCGTCGTCGCCACCCGCGGCGATCGTCGCGAACGCGCCCGGCGTCGTGGGGAAGTCGCTCGATGCTGTGCGGCCCGCGATCGTCAACCCGTTCGTGCCGACGACGAGCGCGAGCGCTTCGTCGTTCGCGCCCCCGCCGAGGAACGTCGCGAACTCGAGGCTCGCGCAGTCGGGCGAGAAGCCGGCCACGAACGCTTCGCGGTTGCCGTTGTAGATGGTGTCGAACGCGCCGCCCGGTGACCGGGAACGCGGCCGAGGACGTCCAGCCCGTGACGTAGACGTTGCCGGCGATGTCGGTCGTGAGATCGCGGATCTCGTCGAACACGCCGGTGCCGAGGTACGTGCCGAACGCGATCACGGGGTCGATGCAGATCGACTCGCCGTCGGCGCGGCCTTCGACTTCGAAGCCGATACGCGTCTGGCCGAGGCGGACGCAGCGCGACGTGAGCTCGCGGCGTTCGCCGGACGTCGTGCGCGCGAAGGTCTTCGGCGCCGACTGTTCGATCGCGCCGTGAGCGGTCTCGATGCGCAATGAACCGTCCGCGAGAACGACGACGTCGCGGGCTCCGCGTAGCTCGATCGCGATCGAATGCGTCGCGACGTGCGCGTGCAACGTGAGGTCGTATTCCAGTGCGCCCTGGGTCGAGCGCAGATCGAGCGCGATACCGCGCTTCGCGTCGTTCACGCGTGCCGCGCGGAATGCCGTCGCTCGCATCGTGTACGCGGCAGGCTCGCGGCCATGGAAGCGCGTGATGCGCGTCGAGGTGGCCTCCACGCCTCGAGGCATTCCGTGCAGTGGGGATCCGTCGGTCGTCGCCACCACGAACTCGACGCGATCGCCGGTGGGCGTCGCGAGCTCGAATCCGTTCGGACACACGCGGATCGGCATGCGCGCGAACATCCCGATCAGTGATCCGCTCGCGTCACCACTGGCGACGAAGAACGGCTCGATGCGAGGTAGCGGGAGTTCGGAACTCGCGAGCGGTGTGGCCGAGGAAACGGCGGCGGTCGCGGACCACGCGAGGACGCACAGGGTGCGGGCGACGAGAGGGTTCACGGGGAGCTCCGGCGAAGGAACGCCCCTGCTCCGCCGCGGCGAGGACCGCGGCGGAGCGGGGGCGACTCGAGCGATCAGAAACCGAGGCGAATGCGCAGGCCGTTCGAGAACACGATTCCCGGCGAAGGCCCGGCCGCGTCGAACACGAGCCACTGCGTGTAGACCTGCAGACCCGCGAGCACCGGAGCGCCCGGGATCGGCAGACCGATCGCCGACGAGCCGCTGGCGTCCGTGAACGAGCGGAACGTCAGGAAGATCGGCGACGGATTCACGAGCAGGAAGCAGCCGCTACCCGAGAAGCCGTACTCGGCATTCGCGGGACCGACACCGAGCGCGAGGAAGTTCGCGTGGAACGGCGCCGCGTTCGACAGCGTGTCGGTGAAGTTCGAGTTGCCGATCGTCGGCAAACCGACCGCGCTGTTCACCGGAATCGTCCCGCCCGTGCCAGGGCAGCCGAAGCCGTACGGCTCGACCAACGCCTGGACCGGACCGAGGAACACCTTCACCGAGTTCGACGCGCCCGTGACGGTCGCGACCACGTCGTCGAAGCCGTCGTCGTTGAGGTCGTCGATCACGACGGCCGTCGGCAACGCGCCGAGCGCATAGTCGCTCTGCGCGAGGAACGCGCCATCGCTCTTGATGCTCGCCGACGGCGTGACTGCGCCGAGGAAGCCGTTCAACTGCGACAGCGACGAAGCGCCGAAGTTCGTCGTGACGAAGTCCAGACCCGTTCGATCCCCACCGGCGAGTTGATCGGTGTAGAGCTCACCGACCGCGACCGCCGTCGGGAACGTACCGGCCGTGAACGCCAACGCCGGACCGAACGTGATCGTCGTGACCGGCGAGTGCATCAGCACGCGCACGTCACCGAAGTTCGTCGGCACGTTGCCGAGGTTCGTGATCACGAGGTCGTCGCGACGATCGAAGTTGACGTCCTTGACGACGGCGCTGCGCGGCTTCACCACCTCGCTCGGCGAGAGCTTCGGATCGGGCAGCAGCGGCGCGCCGAACGATCCCGCGACGTTCTCGTAGACGAGCACGAGGCCGGTGTCGCCGTCGACGGCGACGATCTCGGGCAGCGAGGTGCCGCCGAGGTCACCGACCGCGACGCTCTGCACCTGACCGAAGCCCGCGCCCGGAGCGGCGAGAGCCGAGGGCGTGAACGTGCCGAACGGCCCGTTCGTGAGCACCGTGACGCCACCCGGGACGAAGAACGGCGTACCGACCGTCGACACCACGAGGTCCAGGTCCGCGTCGCCGTCGAGGTCCGCCGACGCAATCGCGTACGGTCCCGTCGTCACGGCGATCGTGCCTGCGATCGTGAAGCCGCCGACGCCGTCACCTTGCAGCAGCGTGACGGTGTTGCCGCTCTTGCACGCGACCGCGAGGTCGATGTTCGCGTCGCCGACGAAGTTGCCAGCGGTGATCGCGCGCGCACCCTTCAACTGCGTCGCCGAGGTCGTGGTCGCCGCCGCGAGCAGCGCGCCGCTGCCGTCGTTCAACAGCACCGACACGGAGTTCGACGACTCGCACGCCGTGGCGACGTCGAGCTTGCCGTCCGCGTTGAACTGGCCGAGCGCGACGCCTTGCGGGTCGTTCGCCGTGGCCGTCGTCGTCGGGCCGTTCAGGTCGGACCAATCGAGCGCGTCGAGCTGCGTGGCGTTGACGTCCACCGTCGCGATGCCCGCGATCGACGAGAAGCCGATGTCGTAGCCGGCCGGGAAGCCGTGCGGCGCATCGAAGTTGTGGTACGTGTTCGAGTCCCACACGCTGGCGGCGTTGTCGTCGAACGCGTTGTCGGCGAACGACAGCGGATCGCCGTTCTGCGGGTTGTTCAGCACGTTGCCGCGATAGACGCCGGCGCCGACGGCGATGTTGCCGAAGCCGAAGTCGATGTCCGTCGCCCAGATGCCCACGTTGTTCGCGGTGGCGAAGTTGCCCTCGACCGTGCACGAGCCCGCGCCGACGAGCAGGATGCCGCCCGACGCCGCCGACGTGCCCTCGTAGTAGCAGCCGCTGACGACGTTGTTCGTGATGACCGCGGTCGCGCCGAAGCCGACCTGGATGCCGTTGAACGCGATCGCCCAGGTCTTGCCGTGGCCGAGCACGACGTTGCCCGTGATCTGCGCGTGCGGCGCTTGCGCGTCACCCGCGGTGCAAGCCGGCGTGATCAAGTTGCCGGAGTGGCCGTTGATGACGATGCCACCCTTCTGGCAGTCGACGACGGTGTTGTTCGTGATCGAGACGTTGCTGCCGTTGAAGCACACGTAGATCGCGAGTCCGCCCTGATTGCCGTCACCGGACGGATCGCGCACGCGCTGGACGCGGCAGTGCTCCACGACGGCGCGCGCGGCCTTCAGGCCGATGCCGACCGTGCGGACCGGCGTGCCCGAGAACGTGTAGATCAGCGAGTTGTTGCCATCGACCGTGAAGCCCGACAAGCGCGCGCTCGTCGTGCCTTCGATCCACACCGCGGCGTCGACCGCGCGGTTGCCGCCGCAGGCCGGCAGGTCGGTGCGCGAGAGCACCACCGAACGACCGAGTGGCGTACGGATCGTCGTCGTCTCGGCGCCGGCGCCGACGACCGCGATGTTCTTGCCGAGGAAGTCGATCTGTTCGAGGTACGTGCCGGCGGCCACCTGAACGGTGTCGTTCGCCGCGGCTGCGACGATGCCCTCTTGGATCGTGTTGAACGGATTGGAGACCGAACCGGTCTCGACTCCGACGAACGCCGCGTCGACGTGGATCGTCGCCGCGGACGAGAGCGCTGCGAGCCCGAGGACGATCGGGCTGCAAAGCGCGAATGCGCGCAAATGGGTGAACACTGTGAGAGACCCCCTGGCTTCAAGCGACAGTCGTGTCCGAGCGAAGGCGGGCGCCTCGTGCCGTCACGTGCTGCTTCGACGGTTCCCGATCCCTTGGTGAGCGTCCCGGTGTTCCCGTGTTCCTCACCGCGAGATTCCCCAAGCGGTGCTTCCCGAGAACGAACCCTTCACTCTGCCCGCGACCCCTCTTCCAGAGGTCCCCAAGTCCCCGAGATCACTCGGAGGGCCGGAACCGTAACCGAAGCGACCTTCGAGTCAATGAACTGGACCTCAAGAGTTCTCAAGGCTGCGGCAAACCCGGACGCTCGACGATGACGACGCGCGTGCCATCGCTGGTCGCGTCCCCGCGCGCGACGAGAGCACGCAATCCCGCTTCCATGCGCGCCTTCACCGTGCTGCCGAGGCGCGCGTAGCCGAACGTCCGGGCGACGTCGCGATACAGATCCTCGACGTCGAGTCCGAGTTGCTGCGCGAGGACCCACGCCGCGGCATTCGCGATCTCGACGTCGGGCAACTCTTCGGCGGAACGCGCACCGGCGCCGTCGTCGCCTTGCACGCGGAACGCGCGCCAGCGCTGCGGATCCTGGGCCGAAGTCCACAACACGCCGTCGATCGACTTCACCTGTTGCGTGGCCAGGACCGCGCGCGCGACCGGTTCGAGCTGATCGAGCACGCGCTGCGTGATGCGGCCGACTTGATAGAGGCCCGCGAGTCGCTCGAGCGCGAGGTCGACGAGCAGCGGCGCTTCTGCGAGCACGATCGCGCAGAACGCGTCGCGCGCGCGCGGATCGTTCGCCGCCGTCGCGAGATCGGTGGCCGTGCCGAGCGGGCGCTCGCGGTGGTAGGGCACGTAGCGTTCGAGACTCACCGCGGCGGGAGTGGCGGCCTTGGGCGTGGAAGCGCTCGTGGGCGTCGCAGTGCTCGAGTCGAGTTCGGCGTTCGCGGCGGGGATCGAGCTCGCAGGCACCCGAGCCTGCGTGTCCGTCGCGACGGTTTCGCGAGGCGCAGGATCCGCGGCCGGCGATTGCACGTCGACGGGCGCCGGCGGGGCGACGTCGCTCACGACATCGACTGCCGGGCTCGCCGCGGTCGCCGGCGTGCGAACGCGCGTCGCGGCGACCAGCGCTTGTTCGATGCGCGCGAGTTCGCGGGCGGGGTCCGCGTACCAATCGGTCGACCACACGCGATGCAGCGTCCAGCCGAGTCTGCGCAGCACTTCCGCGCGCAGGCGATCGCGATCGCGAGCCGTCGCGGCGCGGTGATAGAACGCGCCGTCGCATTCGATGCCGAGCACGGAACGACCCGGCTCGTTCGCGTCCTTGATCGCGAGGTCGATGCGATACCCCGAACAGCCGACTTGCACGTCGACGGCATGACCCTTCGCGACGAGCGCCGCGTGGACGTGGCGCTCGAACGGCGATTCGAATCCGTCCTCGCGCGGCAACGTCGTCGCCTCGGCGATCGCGAGCGGTCCGCGTCGCGCGTAGTCGAGAAACGTCTTCAAGTGCTTGACGCCGAGCGCTCGCGTGCGCGCCAAGTCGATCTGGTCGGGATGGAGGCACGTGAACACGACGACCTGCCGCCGCGCTCGCGTGATCGCGACGTTCAGGCGCCGTTCGCCGCCTTCGCGGTTCAGCGGACCGAAGTTCATCGCGACCTTGCCGTGTTCGTCGGGGCCGTAGCAGACCGAGAACAAGATCACGTCGCGCTCGTCGCCCTGGACGTTCTCGAGGTTCTTCACGAACGTCGGTTCTTGGACCGCGTCGGTGAAGAAGCGCTCGAGTTCCGGACGCGTACGTAGCTCGCGATCGAGCAAGTCCTCGATCAAGGTCTGTTGCGCCTGACTGAATGTGACGACGCCGAGGCTCTCGTCCGGTCGGGACGCGAGTCGACGCAACAGATCGGCGACGACGGCTTCCGCTTCCTTGCGGTTCGCGCGCGACTGGGCGCGGTCGTAGCGCGCGTCGTCGAGATGCATCAGTCGGACTCCGAGTCCGTCGGTCGCCGGCGCCGGTCCCGGGAACGTCAGCAACTTGTTGCCGTAGTAGTGCGCGTTCGAGAACGCGATCAGGCTCTCGTGGCGACTGCGGTAGTGCCAGCGCAGGCTCATCTGCGCGAGGCCCGACACCACGCACTCGTCGAGGATGCTCTCGAGTTCTTCGACCTCGTCCTCGACCGCCTCGTCGTCGTCGTCCTCGAGCTTTTGGAAGAAGTTCGTCGGTGGCAACTGCTTCGAGTCACCGACCACGACGACGTGGGCTCCGCGGGCCATGGCGCCGATCGCGTCCCAGACGGGGATCTGCGAGGCTTCGTCGAACACGACCAAGTCGAACGGCGCGATGGCGGGGTCCAGCATCTGTGCGACCGACAGCGGGCTCATGAGGAAGCACGGCTTCAGGCGCGGCAGCAGCGTCGGCAGTTTCTCGATCAAGCGCCGCACCGGCAGGCGGCGCCGCTTCTTCGCGATCTCGCGCAGCAGCAGTCCGACTTCGGACGACTCGCTCGCCTGCGTGCGCAAGCGTGGCACGCGTGCCGCGAGCTTCGAGCGCACCGCCTGCGCGGCTTCGGCGAGTGCTTGGGTGTCGAGTTCCCGGAAGCGCGCGATCTTGCGCTCGTGTTCGCGCGCGATGAACGGGCGCAGCACGGGATCGGCGTCGACCGTCGCGTCGAGCCAAGCGCGCAGCAACGCGCGGCGGAACGCGGCGTCGGCGTCTTGCGCGCGGAGCCGGCCTTGCTCGATCGCGGTGACGACCGCGGGATGGACGTCGCTCTCGATCCACGCGCGCACCGTTTGCCAATGGCACCACTCGCGCAACAGCGAGCGTCCGCCCCGCCAGCGAGCGAGCTCGAACTGGATCGCCGCGATCGGGCCATCGACTTGCTCGAGCGCGGCGTCGCTCGCGACGTGGAACGTCGACGCGAAGTCGGCGCGCAGCGCTTCGAACTCGGACTGGTGCGCGACCAGCGTTCGGATCGCGTCGTGGAGCGGAGCGCCCGCGGCGCAAGCGTCGCGCTCGGTCGACACCAGCGCGGCGACGCGTTCGCGCAACGCGGCGTCGGCGGTGACGTCACCCGTCAGCACACGCGTGAGCTTGGCGCGCAGGACTTCGACGTACGCGAGCAGCGCGTCGAGCGCTGCCCAATCGGTTCCGTCCGAGCTCCAGCGCGTGCCGAAGAAGCGCGCGCCGAGGCTCGTGCGCAGCGCTTCGGTCTCGCGATGCAAGGACTCGATCGCGTCGAAGTCCGCGAGCATGCGCTCGTCGTCGGGCTGCGCCGAAGCGAAGTACGGCCGCAGTTCGCCATGCACGGCGCGCAGCTTGAACCAACGCACGACCGGCAACGCGGATCGCGCGGCGACGAGTTTCGCGCGCCACGGCGCGGGCTCCTGGCGCACGAATGCGTCGGTCCAGCGCATGCGCAGCGAACTCGCGAGCGCGTCGCGTTCGCGGCCGCGGGCGATCGCCGCGAGCAGTTGCGCTTTCAGTTCGGCGAAGCCTTGCTCGAGGACCAGCTCCTTCGTCGGTCCCGGCGACGCGAGAACCGTCTGCGCCAATTCGACGAGCGCGCGGATCTGGCTGCGCGAGAGCTGCGGGGCGTCGGCGGGGGCCTTCGCCGCGAGTGCGGAGCGCCATGGCTCGAGCGCTCGCACGAGGGCTTGGATCGCTCCGTCCAGTCCTTCCGCCTTGGTGTCGAGTTGTTGCGGCAATGCGGACGACCACTGCGTGCATCGCAGGCCCGCGAGCGGATGACCATGCGGATCGCCCGCGGCTTCGATCGCCGCGGCCAACGGCTCGAGCGCCGCTGCGGCGCGTTCGAGTCGCCGCGCGTCCATGTCCACGAGACCATCGAAGGGGAGTGCGAGGTCCGGCGCCGCATCGAGGGAAAGTGCGCGGGCTCGCGCCGCGAACACGCTGACGCCGAGTGGTCGCGTGCGATGACTCGCTTCGACGTACGCGTTCAACTGCGCGCGGACGTCGATCAACGCCGGCGCGCTCGCGATCGCGTCGGAGCCGCCGGCGTCGACGTCGAGCGCGGCCTCGAGCTGCTTCAGCACCAGCGTCTTGCTGATCTTGTTCGAGTGCAGCTCGAGGCAGAACGGGTCGAGTCCGACCTTCTTCAAGCGTTCGTGGACGACGGACAGCGCCGCGCGCTTCTCGGCCACGAACAGCACGCGTTTGCCTTCGGCGAGCGCTTGCGCGATGAGGTTCGCGATCGTCTGCGACTTGCCGGTGCCCGGCGGTCCTTGCAAGACGAAGCTCGCCCCGGCCGTGGCGGTCGCGACCGCCGCGAGTTGCGACGAGTCGGCGTCGAGCGGACAGAACGAGCGCGTCGGTTGCCAGTCCTGGTCGAGGCGCTCGGCGGTCGAGAACTCGACGCTCTGCGCGAAGTTCTGACCGGGTCGTTCGACGAGGTGCTTCACGATCGGCGCCTGCATGAGCGTCGCCGCGCGCGCTTTCAGGTCGAGCCACATCAGGAACTTCGCGAACGAGAACGAGCCGATCGTCGCGGAGTCCTCGACGTCGAAACGCGGCTGGTCCTTCACTGCGGCGCGGAAGCGATCGAGGATCGCTTTCACGTCGAGGCCAGCGTCGTCCTCGGGCAACTCGTCGAGGCCGCGCGTGTCGATGTGGGGGAACTCGGCGCGCAGCTTCTCGAGCAGCGTTTCGTTGACGCGCGCGTCGTCGTCGGCGAGGCGCAGTTTGAAACTCTCGCGGACCGACGCGCGCTCGATGACGAGCGGAAGCAGCAGGATGGGAGCGCGGCGGGGTTCGTTCGACGCCGGGGACTCGAACCACACCAGGAATCCGAGGGCGAGGTAGAGCGTCGTTGCGCCCGACTCCTCGAGTTCGACGCGTGTCTCGCGGAACAGATGCACGAGGCGCGCGTCGAGCGTGTCGGCGTCGAGGTTCGCGTAGAGCCGGCCGTGCCCGAGCTCGTCGGCGACGAACGCGTCGACGAGGTCGGTGCCGGTGCGTTCGCGGTGCAGCGTCGTGTCGCGCGGGCCGCGCAGTTTCTCGAGATGCTCGCGCGAGCGCAGCGTGAAGGCCATGCCGGCGGCGAGGGCGTTCTCGAGTGCCGAGGCGTCGACGCGCACGAGTGGCAGGGCGCGCTTCGTTTCGCGGAAGTTGAGCAGACGGTTGCGCAGCGAGAGGTCGAGCAGCTTGCGCTTCCAACGCTCGAGCCGCGCGTGCGGAGTCTCGACGCGCTGAGGGCCAGGTCCGGGCCCGGGCGTCGGCCCGGGCGTCGGCCCGGGTGCCGGCCCGGGTGCCGGCCCGGGTGCCGGCCCGGGTGCTGGCCCGGGCGTCGGCCCGGGCGCGCTCGCGAAGCGCTCCGCGGTGGTGCGGTGCGGGAGCGGGCGGATGCGGGCGCGGCGCGCCGCGGCGACGTCGAGCGCGAGCAGGAACGTCGAGAGGTCTTCGAAGCGCGCGCGCGCGGCGCTCTCCGCGTGCCCGAAGCCGGGGCGCGCGGCGTCGGTCGCGCACGTGGTCTCGACGACGACGATCTCGCCGAGCTGTACGCGCTTCTTCACGCGCAGTCCGTCGTCGTGCGCGGCTTCGGCGAACGAGTCGTCGTGCGTCCACGCCCCGGCGAACGCGTGGCCTTCGACGAGGAACACGAGTGCGTGCAAGCCCGCCTGCTCGAAGCAGGCCGCATACCACGTCGCGAGGTCGAGGCACGTCGCGAGCTTCGTCTCGACGATGCGGTCGGGGGAGCGCACGCGCTGTCCGGCTTGTTCGAACCCCGCAGGTGGATTCGCGTACGCGATGTGAAGCTCCGCGATCGCCGCGTCGATCGCGGCGACGATCGCGCGCACGCGTCGTGGATCCCGGTCTTGGTATCCCGCGAGCGAACCGGAGCCGGTCGTGCGCAGCAAGAGGGCCGACGCGGCGGTCAACACGCGCGCGACGTCGGGGTGGTTCGGCTGGACGAAGGCCGCGAGGATCTCGGGCAGCGTCTCGAGTCCGCTCCACTCGTCGTTCGCGAGGATCTCGAGGTTCGAGTCGTGTTCGGCGACGAGTGTGTCCTTCGTCGTCACGCGCACGCGCAGCCTCGTCTTCTCCCGTTCGGTCTGACGCACGAGCAACTCGCCGTCGAGGTCGAGCGCCAGGGGTCCGAGGCGCCACGTCCCGCCGGCGGGAATGCGATCGACATGCAGCACGAGCGGTTTCGCGAGGCCGCCATCGATCGTGATCCGCACGTCGAGATCGACGAGATCGACCGAACCCGAGTTCGTCGCGGTCAGCTCGCCGACGATCGGCACGTCGTTCTGCTGCATCGCGTAATGCACGCGCTGCAGATGCGAGACCTGGATCGTCAGAGTCGCCGGCTGATCCATGCTCTGCATAGGCGAAGACACTCCCTGCCCCGAGCGATCGGGGCGAGGAGTGTAGGCGAAGGGGTCAGCCCCCGTTCGAGTTCGCACGGCTTCGTGGCGACAGGACGACGATTCGAGCCTCGAACGAGCCGCGAAGTCGCGAAAAGGGGTCAGCCCCCGTGCGCCATCGCACGGGGGCTGACCCCTTTTCCGGCGCTACGCCCTCGGCGGCGTCACTGGCTCTGCGTGACGACCGCGTTGCTCGCCGCGACTCCGTTCGGTGCGGTCGGATCGAAGACGAACCACTGCGCGAACGTCGGCGTCGCCGCCGGGATGCCCTTCGGCCAACGATCCGAGACGACCGCCGTGCCGAACGCATCGGTGGCCACATCGGTGATGACGAAGTCCGGCGACGGGACGACCAACATCCCGAGGACGGTCTGGTTCGCGGGAGCGAAGCCGACGACGAGCACCGTCGGCGCGTTCGGCCGCGCGCCGTGCAAGTTCACGGCGACCGGGAAGTCCTCGATCGAGTTGCCGGAGCCCCAAAGGTGCGGAATGCCGAACGCACTGCCGAATTGCCCCGGCAACTCCTGCCAGTTGCCGAGGTCGATCGCGATCACGCTCTCGCGTCCGTTCGACAACAGGACGTGAGCCACGACCCGCCGACCGCCGTCGGAGAATGCGAAACGCCGCGTCCCGCCAAGCGCGACGACGAACGCACCGTCGACGACCGTCTGCTGCTCACGGACGATCACGCGCTGATTGACGAACAGCGCACGACCCGAGCCCTTCTGCGCGACTCCGATGCGCCCGGACCACAACACATCCCCGTCGTTGCTGACCTCGATCGGCGAGTTCTCGAAGCTCGTCATCGGGATCGGCGACGTGTCGACCAGCACGTCGCCGCGCTGCACGAGCACTTGATTGCCGACGACGATCACTTCGTTCGTGCCCGGCGTTCCGGTCAGTCGTCCGCGGAACGCGGGGAGTCCCGAATCGTTGATCGAGACGCGTGATTGCGCGAGGTTCGTCCAATTGCGGCCCGGGATCGGCGAAGGCTGGTCGTCGGTCGCGATCGCCTGGCCATTGCGGACGATCGACGCGCGCGCCGGTCCTTGTGGTGGCTGCGTGATCGGGATGCCGATCCAACTGCCATCGTTCCCGAGCGCGATCGAGTCGCGACCGTCGGCGATCTCGGTGATCGGGCCGGGGGCTCCGATCATCGGCTGACCTTCCTTCAAGAGGACCTGCTGTGCCGTGACCTGGCCGCCGCCGCCGACCGTGACTCGCGCGAGCACGGGATCGCTCTCCGAGGGCACCGTCGGATCGTCGATGCGACCGACGACGAGCAGTTGTCCGTTCGACGCGGATGCCGCATGGCGAGGATCGAGCCAGACACTGCCGGCCCCGAATCCAAGACCGTTCGCTGCGGCTCCTTCGAGGATCACCGGTGCGAGGTTGCGGTAGAGACCGACGCCGGCCGTGACACCGCCGAGCTGGTAGCGCGCGTAGACCTGCGCCCCGTTGCCGAGTTCGCATTGCGACGCATCGATCGTCGACAGCACCGCGCCGTTCGGTGCGGGCAACGACTGACCTTCGAGTGCGACGACGACTCCGTCTCGCCACAACGCCCGCGTGATCACGCCGCTGCCGCCGTCGTCGACGAGCAGTTCGACGAGGGCGGCGACGGCGCCGCCCTCGGTGACGTCGACGTGCAGGACGTTGGCGAGCGTCGCGCCATCGATGAGGGTCTGTCCCTCCGCGAGGACGACGTGAGCCGGAGCGACGACGGTGGGTTCTTGGGCGAACGAGACTCCGCAAAGCGGAGCGAACGCGATCAAACACGGGACGAGACGCATGGGTCCTCCTCCGGATCCAGGGACGATGGGGGACGATGGGGGACGATGGGGGACGATGAGGGACGCGAGACAAGGTCGCGGGCTGCACCGTCGATTCCGAGGCGCGGCGCGAGACCACGGAAACCGCGGTCCCGAGTCCGGGTGGCGCTCCGTTTCGGATTCGGATGCTCGACAGGCCGGTGGTCGAACGGAGTCTTCCCTTCGCGCCGCTCGCGCGAATCGGTAGGCATGGGCCGATGGAGTCGCTCGATCCCCTGTTCTCCGCCGACGTCGACGCCGCGCTCGATGCACTGCCCGCTTCGGTCAGCGAACTCGTCGCGCTCGATCGACTGCGCAAGCAGTTCGGAGTAGAGCTCGCGCGGCGTGTTCTCGAACAGCGCGTGTTGCGGCCGCGCGCCGCGCGCAAATCGCCGAGTGGTGCGCTGCATTGGTTGACGCGCAAAGGCCTCGAACAAGCGACGCACGAATCGGTGTCCCGCTGGCGCGCCATGCGTTTCGCGCAACGCGCGGCCGGCCGCGTCGCGTTCGACGCCACTTGCGGACTCGGCGCCGACGCGCTCGCGCTGGCGGCCGTGGGCTTTCGCGTGGTCGCCGGCGAACGCGATCCCGAGGTCGCGTCGTTCGCCGCCGCCAATGTGCGACGCGCGCAGGGATCCACGCTCGTGATTCGGGCCGACGCGACGCGCCCGCCGTTACGGGCCGCCGACCACGTCGCGCTGTTCGATCCGGATCGTCGCAGCGACGGCGAGCGCGTCGCGGACCCGGAATCGTGGTCGCCACCTTGGTCGGCCTTGTTGGCCATCTCGGCGGAGTTCGGCGGCGCGTGCATCAAGCTCGCCCCCGGCTTCGATCGGCTCCGCCACGCGGGCGAGGATCCCGCGCTCGCGGCTGCGTCGTGGTCGATCGTGTCGCATCGCGGCGAGCTGGTGGAGACGACGCTGTGGCGTGGTCAGCTCGCGCCGCGGGACGAGCTCGAAGCCGTCGTCATCGACGCGCGCGGCGATGCGCACGCGTTCGTCGCGGTCGCCGGTCGCGCCGACGCGCTCGACGACGATGCGGCGCGAGCCGTGCGCTACGTGATCGAGCCCGACGTCGCGTTGCTGCAAGCCGACCTCCTCGGGGCGTTCGCGCGCGAGCACGGAGCGCGCGCGCTGCATGCCGACATCGGATTCCTCGGCGCCGACGCCGCGATCGAGTCGCCGCTCGCGCGCAGTTTCCGCGTCCTCGGCGCCGTCCGCGCCGACGCGAAGCAAGTCCGCGCGCTGCTGCGCGAGCACGACATCGGACCCGTGACCGTGAAGAAGCGCGGGCATCCGTCGCCCGCCGACGTCCTCGCCAAGCAGTTCGCGGGATCCGGGTCACGACACGGGCTCGTGATCGTCGCGCGTCTCGAGCGCGGACACGTCGCGTATCTCGTCGAGGCCGCGACGCCTCGATAACCTCGTGGCCTCCGCTCCGCCCACTGAACCACCCGCACTCGAGGAGTTCGTCCGTGCTCTTGCAAAACGCCCCGACAGCGACCGAATCGAATCCGCCCGCATCCGCGCTCGATCCCGGCTTCTTCGATCCCGACGTCCTGCGCGCGAAGATCTCGACGTGGATCGACGTCGCCGTGCCCGCGATCGCCGACTACGGCATGAAGTGTCTGTTCGCCGTGATCATCCTGTTCGGCGGCCGGTTCGCGGCGCGCTTCGCGTCGCGGCTCGTGCGCGGCGGCATGGAGCGCGCGAAGATGGACCTCGAGCTCGCCGGCTTCGCCGGGTCGATGGTCCACGCGGCGATCATGGCGTTCGCGATCATCGCGGCGATCGACAAGGTCGGCGTGCCGACGACGTCGTTCGTCGCCGTGCTCGGCGCGGCTGGCCTCGCGGTCGGCTTCGCGCTGCAGGGTTCGCTGTCGAACTTCGCGGCCGGCGTGATGATCCTCGTGTTCCGCCCGTTCAAGGTCGGCGACGCGATCGAAGCGGCCGGCGTGTCCGGCGTCGTCCGCGACATCGACCTGTTCACGTGTGTGCTGACGACCGCGGACAACCAGAAGATCATCGTGCCGAACTCGGCGATCACGAGCGCGGTGATCATCAACGCGTCCGCGAACACGACGCGGCGCGCGCAGATCGTCGTCGGTGTCGGCTACCAGGACGACCTCGACAAGGTCGCGAGCGTTCTGCACGACGTCGTCGCGTCGAACCCGCACGTGCTGAAGGACCCGGCTCCCGGAGTGAACGTCAGCAAGCTCGCCGACTCGGCGGTCGAGTTCACCGTTCACGCGTGGACGAAGCGTGACGACTTCGCGACGATCGCGTTCGAACTCACCAAGGCGATCAAGCAGCGCTTCGATCGCGAGGGCATCTCGATCCCGTTCCCGCAGCGCGAAGTGCGCGTGGTCCAGACCAAGGCGGGGTGACGGCGCGGCAAGGAACTCCGAACTTCGTCCTTCGGAACGAAGCCGAACCCACCTGATCGACTCAGTCGGAGTCCACGATTCTGTGATGCCGCGAGGCCGAGCGAGAAGTGCGCAGGCGAGGAGGATCGACGCGGCGACTCCATGGAGAGAGTCGCGGAGTCGATCCGACGAAGCATGCGCGCTTCGTAGCCGGCCGCAGCCATGACCGAATCGTGGACTCCGATTCAGGGGTCCGAGGCGGCGGCAGCCGCCGTATCCACAGGTGTCCGACGAGGTCGTTGGAGCACGCCGTCGTCGTTCGGTTGCGGGCGTAGCCCGCGCTGAGCAGGGTGTTCCTCATCGTTCTCGAGTCGACCGTTGACCCAGCTCCGCGTCGCCGGGGTGGCGTCATGGGCCAACGAGTTCGAAACGAAGACGTCTACGTGGCGTTCGAGTCGGACGCGAGCAACCTGGTGGCGGGTGACGTCAACGGCGTGAACGACGTCTTCGTGCGCGACCTGAACCAACCGCGCCACAGGTCGGACCTCGCGGCCTCACGGACTCGTGAACTTCGACGGGCGAGGACGGCAACACGGCCGTTCCCGCAGCGCGAGTTCCGCGCCGTGCGTGGCAAGGCGGCGTCGCTCCTCGTCCGGCGACCGCGAATTCGTCCTTCGAGATTCACGGCGATCCCCCTGCGAGTGAGTGAAGTCACTGGTTCACTCGAAAAGGACGATTCCCATGATTCTCAAAGCCACGATCCTCCTCTTGGTCTCGACGCTTGCGACCTCCGATCTCGCGATGGCGAAGGGAAGCACGACGACGTTCGGCCCCGGCGGCACGAAGGCCGTCGCGATGCCGGGCGTGATCACGGTCCACGACGCCGGCGGGATGCAGATCGCCACGCTGCCGGCGCCGCGCCGCGTCGATGCGCTCGTGTTCGGACACGGCCGGCTGTACGTGCTCGAGGCCGGCAGCGGGATCATCATCTGCTACCACCGGCCCGGGGGCTGCTGGGACGTCGAAGCGCGACGCGTCGCGCCGATCGCGGGTGCCCGACGTCTCGTCGCGACCCCGGACGGGAGGTTGGTCGTGCGTTCGCGCACGGAGATCGTCGAACTCGACCGCGACGGATGTGTCTTGCGCCGTGACCGAATTCCACTGGCAAAGCGTGAGCATCGGCGCCCGACGAGCGAGTTGGGCTCGGCGCCGATGGTGCGGGCGAAGAAGAAGCTGTGAAGAGGTACGGCGAATCGGTGTCCTGCCGAACGAGGTGACCGCGGCGCTTCCCTCCAGCGCCGCGGTTTCTTTCGTCCCTACCGTCAGTCCTTCGCCCGACTCCACGCGCGCCACGACGCGCGGCCGGCCTCGAGGTCGTCGCCACGCCAGTAGGGTCCGTCGAAGCCGCGCGTCGATCCGGTCAATCGCTCGAGTGCGCGCGCTGCGGCGATCCGGACGTCCGGATCGGCATCGTCGAGCAGTTCGATCATCGCCGGGATGTACGCCGGCGAGGCGAGGTCGCTCGCGATGCGCGCCGCCTCGCGCCGACGGTACGCGTCGTCGTTCGACTGCGGTGATTGGACGAAGCGTGTCAAGGGCAGCACGCAGTGGTCGCCGAGCGAACGCATCTCGTACTCGTACAGATGCGCCATCTTCGTGCGTCCGAGCATCGCCAGCATTTCGTTGACGCGCGTGCCGAGTTCGTCGCTGCGATCGCCTTCGAGCACGAGCAGCTCGTGGACCCAATTGGTCAGGATCGCGAGGTCGTGGAGCTGCGTCGGTTCGCCGGGCAAGCCATCGAGTGCGCGCACGCCATATCCGGCACCGACTTCGGTGTTGCCGACGCGGACGCGACCGCTGAGGACGCGAACGTGCGTGACGCGCTTGCCGGCCTCGTCGCCGACGCTGCCGTCCGCATGTGCGACCTCGAAGTTCGTGCCGAGCGCGGTCACGTCGAGTCCATCGCAGCGCACGACGAAGATCGTGTCGGACGGCGCGACGTCGGAGAGCACGGCGCCGCGATCGAGCGAGCAGGTGCGCGCATCGTCGATCGTCAGCGTCGTGTGTGGTGCGAGGCGGAGACTCGAGCCGTCCGCGAGTGCGACCGTGACCTTGCCGTCCGCGGTCCGCAGCGTCGCGCCGAGTTCGATCGGCGCTTGCGAAGCGATCGGAGCGAACGTGGTCGCGCCGCGCGCGCGGACCTCGAGCGGTGCGGTCGCGATCGTCACGCGAGCAAACGGCGATCCTTGCGACGACGGCTCGCGGAACCACAGCGCTCCAGCGACGAAGCCGAGCAGCGCCGCGGCCGCGATGGGCACGAGCAACGTCCACGGAACGCGCGGCGTCGCGTGCTTGGAGCCGTCGGTCGCGGGAGCGGCCCACGTCGACGCGCGCCCCTCCGCGGCGGCGACCAGCGGCGCGAACGCGCGATCGAGCGCACTCCGTTGCGACTTCAACGCCTCGAACGCGTCGCGCGCCGCGGATCGCTCTCCAGCAGGCACTGCGCGTCGGCGGCCGCTCGCGCGTCGAGCTCGCCGTCGAGGTACGCGTTCAGTCGTTCGAGCGTGCGTTCATCCATGGTCGGACATCCTGTTCTCGAGGCGCTCCCGCAACAGTTGGCGTGCCTTCGTCAATCGCGCATTGATCGCGGCTTCGGTCACGTCGAACAGTGCGGCGAGTTCGCGGTACGACTTGCCGCCGAAGTGGAACTGCACCAGCGTGTCGCGCAGCGGCTCCGGCAGCGACGCCACGGCGGACAGCAGCGCGTCGCGGTCGCTGGTCGACTCGAGCGCCGGCTGCTGTGGCTCGACCTCGAGGGCTTCGAGACCGACGTCATTGCGGGCCTTGGCTCGATGCCAGTCCGACCATGTGCGCGCTGCGATCGACAGCAGCCAACCCGCGAATCGATCGGCGTGCTGCAGCGTCGGCAGTTGGCGGTACGCGCGCAGGAACGTCTCTTGCGTCAGGTCCTCGACGTCGGCGCGCCGCCGCGTCCGCGACCACAGCAGGCCCCAGACGCGGGAACCGTGCCTGCGGACGAGGTCCGTGAAGGCTTGCGACGTCCCGGCGCGGGCAGCCGCGACGAGTTCGAGGTCGGATCGATCGTTTCGTTCCATGCGCGCCGCCATGTTCGTGGGGCGGGTCGTCGAATCCAATGAACGAAAACCGCAAATCCCGGTCGTGATCGAGAGCCCTCGCTCCACGGACGTGGTCGGAGCACGCGATGGGGCGCGCTCGCCGGAGACTCCGCCATGCGCTCGATCCTTGGTTCCCTGCTCGTCGCGATCCTGGTCGGTGGATCGATGGCAGCCGTCGGGCGGGACGAGCCCGCCCTTGCGCCACCCTTCACGGTCCACGAATGGGGCACGTTCACGACGCGCGTCGACGTGAGGGGCGAGGAGATCGTCTTCGAGCGCGCGCCGGACCGCTTCGAGCTGCCACCGTTCGTGCACTACGAGAACGCTGGCCGTCGCAAGGTCGCGGCCACCGGCACGGTCCGGATGGAGACTCCGGTGCTGTACGTGCACACCGAGCATCCGGTCGTTCTCGATGTCGACGTGCGGTTCCCCGGCAACACGATCACGGAGTGGTATCCGGACTTCGGGCTCGACCCTGCGTTGCCGAACGTCTGGACGCGCCCCGAAGACCGCTTGATCTGGAAGGGGATCCGCGCCGAACCGCTGGCGACGTCGAACGCGCGGCTGTGGACGTCGCTTTCCGGCGCGCCGTACTACTGCGCGCGCGGTGTCGACGCGGCCGTGCTCACCGTGACGACGTGGGCGGGAATCGACGAGTCGGAGAAGTTCCTGTTCTATCGCGGCACGGGGTCGTTCCCGACGCCGTTGTTCGTCGTCGCCGAGGGCGGCACGGTGAAGGTCCGTAATCGCGGCGCGCAGCGCATCGACCAGGTGATGCTGTTCGAGCGCGACGAGCGTGGGCTCGCGTACGACATCCACTGCACCCTCGATCCGAACGAAGAGTTCGCGTTCGGCCGCGCGCAGCTCCAGTTCGGGCCAGAGCTGTGGCTCGACGATCTGAAGAAGATCCTGCGCGGACAGGGCCTGCGTGAAGACGAGGCGCAGGCGATGGTCGACACGTGGCGCGAGTCGTGGTTCGAGCCAGGCCTGCGCGTGCTCTACACGGTGCCGCGCGAAGTGACCGATGCGGTGCTGCCACTGACGATCACGCCGGTGCCGCAGACGACCGTGCGAGTCTTGATCGGCCGCACGGACGTCGCCGAAGTGCCGGTGCTGCCGCCTGCGCCGAACCCGTCGTCGGAGGCCGCGCGCGGCGACGGGTGAAATCCCCGCGGTAACCCGGCGTCCACGCGCGCGTTCACTCCGGCATGGAACCGGATGAACGCGCTGTCGACTTCGATGGCTTCTGGAAAGCCGCACTCGACCTGTACGTGCGACCGCTGCTCGCGTTCGCCGCGCCGGTGGTCGAGGCCGCGATCGACTGGAAGGCTGGGATCGAGCCGCTCGACAAGGAACTGGCGGCGCTGAGCCCGGACTCGGTCGCGGGTCGGCGCTATGTCGACAAGTTGGTGCAGGTGCGTTGTCTCAACGGCTCGATGTCAGTGCTGCTGATCCACGTCGAGATCCAAGGCACGCGCGACCGGTCGTTCGAATTGCGGATGTTCACGTACTGGTCGAGGATCTTGGATCGCTTCGGCGAGGCCGCGTTCTCTCTGGCGGTGCTGGCCGACGACGATCCGAAGTGGCGTCCGAGCGCCTACGACACGGGAATCTCAGGGACGCGGATGCGCTTCGAGTTCGCGACGGTGAAGCTGCTGGACCTCGAGCCGAAGATCGACGCCCTCGAGCGCTCGGCGAATCCGTTCGCATGGTTGGTCGCGATCGACTTGCGCACGCGGCGCACGCGCGCGCAGCTCGAGGCGCGCCTCGTCGAGAAGACGCGGTTGGCGCGGTTGCTGCTGCTCGAGACGCGCTTCAGTCGCAAGAACAAGCGAGCGCTGTACCGCCTGTTGACAGCGCTGATGCGGCTACCGGAGAATCTCGAGCGCAAGTTCGACGCAAGCGTTCGATCGTTGGAGGGACCCGTGGGCTTGATCCTGTCGCCGATGGAGCTGCGTGCCAAAGAGGAGGGGCGAGGAGAAGGGCGCGTGGAAGGTCGTCTCGAGGGGCGTGTCGAGGGGCGCGTCGAAGGGCACTTCGAAGGACGCGTCGAGGAGGCGCGTGACCGCGTGCGACGAGCCGTCGTCAAGCGCTTCGGCGATTCGGCGCCGCAGGACGCGGCACTTGCTGCCACGCTCTCGAAGGTCTCCGAACTCGCGATGCTCGACGAGCTGTTCGACGCCGCCGTGCTGTGTGCGTCGCGCGACGAGTTCGACGCAGTCGTGACGCGCGTGCTCGCGCGTTGATCGCATCGAAGGCTCTCGCGATGACGCGAGGCCCAGGCTTCGAGCCGCCGTCGACATCTCGCGGTAACCCGGCGTCCACGCGCGCGTTCACTCCGGCATGGAACCGGATGAACGCGCTGTCGACTTCGATGGCTTCTGGAAGGCTGCGCTCGATCTCTACGTGCGACCGCTGCTCACGTTCGCCGCGCCGGTGGTCGAGGCCGCGATCGACTGGAAGGCCGGGATCGAGCCGCTCGACAAGGAACTGGCGGCGCTGAGCCCGGACTCGGTCGCGGGTCGGCGCTACGTCGACAAGTTGGTGCAGGTGCGCCGCATCGACGGTGGCGCCTCGATCCTGCTGATCCACGTCGAGATCCAAGGCACGCGCGACCGGACGTTCGAGTGGCGGATGTTCACGTACTGGGTGCGGATCCTCGATCGCTTCGGCGAAGCCCCATTCTCGATCGCTGTGCTTGCGGACGACGATCCGAAGTGGCGGCCGACGGCGTTCGAGGCCGAAGTGTCGTCGACCCGCATGCGCTTCGAGTTCGCGACGGTGAAGCTGCTGGACCTCGAGCCGAAGATCGACGCCCTCGAGCGCTCGGCGAATCCGTTTGCATGGTTGGTCGCGATCGACTTGCGCACGCGGCGCACGCGCGCGCAGCTCGAGGCGCGCCTCGTCGAGAAGACGCGGTTGGCGCGGTTGCTGCTGCTCGAGACGCGCTTCAGTCGCAAGAACAAGCGAGCGCTGTACCGCCTGTTGACAGCGCTGATGCGGCTACCGGAGAATCTCGAAGCGCAAGTTCGACGCAAGCGTTCGATCGTTGGAGGGACCCGTGGGCTTGATCCTGTCGCCGATGGAGCTGCGTGCCAAAGAGGAGGGGCGAGGAGAAGGGCGCGTGGAAGGGCACTTCGAAGGACGCGTCGAGGAGGCGCGTGACCGCGTGCGACGAGCCGTCGTCAAGCGCTTCGGCGAGTCGGCGCCGCAGGACGCGGCACTTGCTGCCACGCTCTCGAAGGTCTCCGAACTCGCGATGCTCGACGAGCTGTTCGACGCCGCCGTGCTGTGTGCGTCGCGCGCCGAGTTCGACGCGGTCGTGGTGCGGGTCTTGCGGCGCTGAGCGATGGGGACCCCGTCGTCCTGCGCATCGCACTGGATCGCGAACTAGACCCCCCGCTTCTTTCGTACATCGGGGGAGTTGCTCGCATGGCGGTGTCGTCGTTCTTGTTGCTCGCCATAGCGATGCTCGGCGCAGCGGACATCCTCTTGTTCCACACGCTCGCGCATCGCTTGCGCTCGCACGTTCCAGCGCGAGCCGAACTCGTCACGCACGCCTTGCGTGGGCCGACGTATGCGGCCTTGTTCGTCCTCGTGCCGAACGTCGAGTGTCGTGGCGCGTGGTTCTTCGTGCTGTGTGGAATCCTCGCGTTCGACGTCGCGATCTCGGTCGCCGACTTCTGGCTCGAGCCCGCGAGTCGCCGCGAGCGCGGCGGTCTGCCGCGCGGGGAGTACCTGTTGCATGTCGTGCTCGCGATGCTGTTCGGCGCACTGGTCGTCACCGTGATCGACGAGGGCGCTGCGGCGCGGCTGCTCCCGACGGCGTTGGTGTGGATCGACGACGGTCCGCCTTGGTCGGTGCGTGGGAGTCTCGGCATCGCGGCTCCGCTCGTGCTCGCGACCGGGCTCGCGGATGCGTGGGCGGTCCGTCGGCTCGGGCGAGCATCGGCGTGAACTCGCGCGTCCGCGTCGCCGGATTGATTGCGCTGCTCGATCCGCAGTGGCGCGCGAAGATCTTCCGCGGCGGACTCGTGCTGCTGATCCCCATCATCGGATGGCCGGCGGTGATGGGGTACCGCGCGCGGTTCGTGCGCCACCTGTTCGCGAACGAGCCGACCCCACTTCCCGAATGGCGCGGCGAGTTCCGGCGCCATTTCGTCGAAGGCCTTCGCGCGATGGGAGTCGTGTTCGGGTACCTCGCGCCGCTCTACGTCGCGCTGTTCGCACTAGTCACTTCACGCGGCTTCGTCCCCGACTCCTCGACGCTCGCGTGGACGGCGGGCTTCGTCGCCATTCCGATCCTGTCGACGCTGTCGTTCCCAACGGCGTGCGTGCTGCTCGCGATGGCAATCGAGCGCTGGATCTCGCCGGTCGAAGCGATCGCGTTCATCGCGGCGTTCGCGGCTGTCGTCTTCGTGATTCCCGCGGGGTTCTGCCAAGTCTCGCGGACGGGTCGCTACCGCGACGCATTCGCGCTCGGCGCGGCGCTGCGGCTGATCGCACGCCATCCGCGCACGTATCTCGCGGCATGGTGGCACTCGAGCGTGATGTCGCTGGCCGGCCACTTCGCGCTGTCGCTCGCGCCGTGGGGCGTCGTCTGGTGCTACCTCGGCATCCTCGTGCTGTTCAATGCGATCCTGCTGGACGACGGCGCCGTGCCGCGCCAAGGCTGGTTGCAGCGAGCGCTCGACGATCCGCGCCTAGCGCGAACAGCAGGCGTCGCCGTGCGTGATGCGAATGGAGAAGTCGTGCGCGTCATCGAGCTCGGCGAGTACGCGGCGCCGTTGCCGCGGTGGGTGGGGTGAGGAGAGGTGGGCGTGCGCCGCTTCGCGGCCCTCGCCGGTGAATTCCACTTCGATCGCTGACCGCTCTCCCCTTCCTCGAGCGTTCAGTCCTCTCGACGTTGGACCTAAGGAGGTTGGCGTCATGCTTCGCGGACTCAATGGTTGTGCATTCGTCATGACGATGGCCGTCGCTTCGCAGGCGGAGGAGTTCCGTGCGAACGACTTGCTCGTGAGTGTGTCGGGCTTCTCGCAGATCGTCACGCGCACGCGGCTGGCGACGACGCCGGAAGCCGCCGTGGGGGCGAATCCGATCGTCGCGATCCAACCCGGACCGCTGGCGTTCGGTCCTGAGGGCGACCTCTACGCGATCGTCGGTGACTCCGTGCGGGCCTTCGATCGCAGTGGCAACGTCACGTTGGACCTCGGCGTCGGAGTCACCGGGTTGTCGGGCCTCGCGTTCGGTGCCGGTGGCGAGCTGTTCGTGGTGAGCTCGACCCATGCGTCGATCACGCGCATCCGGTCGATGGCTGGTCAGTCCTCGGTCGAGGACTCGTTCGCGGTGCCGGGTGATTCGCTGCGGGGGCTCGCGATGGGTCCGCAAGGCACGCTGTTCGTCGGCGCGCGCGGCAGGATCATCGAGCTGAGCACGGTCGGCATCGTTCTGCGCGAGACCGCGCTGCCGGACCCCGAAGACCTGCCCGGAGCGCTGACGTTCGGGCGCGGCGGTCACCTGTACGTCGGGATGCGTGTCGCGCACACGTGGGACGGCGGTGTCTTCGGCAACCGCATCTACGAGTACGCCGACGGCCTTCACGTCCAGACGCTCGGCGACAACACGCAGTTGGACCAAGTCTCGGCCATCGCGATCGGTCCCGACGACGCGATCTACGTCACGTCGTGGCAGTCGCAACGACTCCATGCGTTCGATCCGTCGACGCTCGAGGAAGTCTGGACCATGGGTTTGCCGCCCGGTGCGTTCCCGACCGGCCTCGCGATCGCGCCGCAACGTCTGGAAGGCAAGCTCGTCGGTTCGTTCACGACGGCAACGACGCCGGCCGCGAAGCTCGCGGAGCGCGTCATCGTCAGCGTGACGCCAGGCTCGCACACCGTGATGATCGAGTTCCCCGACTTGGCGAAGTCGAATCAGGGCTTCGACGATCGGTTCGGCCAGGAAGCACTGGTCTTCCACGGATACGACGCGCGCGGTGGCGCGCTCGCCCCGAAGAAGCGGACGTACGGTGGCATCGAACTCGGCGACGTCGACGCAGGGACCGCGACGATGTCGGCGCAAGCTGCGGGCAAGCTCGACGCGGTCGGCGCCTTCCGCATCAAATCGATCATCGGGACGATCGGCCGCCACGGCGAGGCGGGCGGCTGGCACGCGACGCTGAAGGCGGCGAAGCGGCTGAACTGAACGGAGTCGAAGTGATCCGAGCGGAACGGAGTCGGGCTCGCGCACCCCCGCGGTGCGCGAGCCGACCGCGTCGGTACACTCCGCCCCGTCCTGCCTTGGGGGTGATCGATGGCGACGGCGCGGGGATTCTCGGTCCGCATCTTCATTCCGTCCGGCGATCCGGACGGCGTGCGAATCGTCGAGAAGTCGAACTGGACCGGGCAGGGGCTCGTCTTCCCGCGTTCGCTGTTTGCGGAGGTCCGGTCGCGCGACGCGCTGCAGCGCGCAGGCGTCTACATCCTCTGGGGACCGGGCGAGACCGGACGATTCCCGCGCGTCTACGTCGGCGAAGGCGACGCGATGTTGCCGCGGCTCGACAGCCACGCGAAATCGAAGGACTTCTGGACCCACGCCGTCGTGTTCTCGAGCAAGGACCAGAACCTCAACAAGGCGCACGTCCAGTACCTCGAAGCGCGTCTGGTCGCGCTCGCCGCCGAGGCCAAACGCTGCGAACTCGACAATGGCAATGTGCCGCAGTTGCCGTCGCTGTCGGAGGCCGACGCGGCTGATGCCGAGGGCTACCTCGCCGACCTGCTGCTTTGCCTACCGATCGTCGAACGGTCGCCAGGAGTGGAAGGACGCGACCGGGCGGACGCTCCGCGAGATCCGGGACGAGTCGGGCGACGGGTGAGCGCCGGCCGAGCCGTCGCGTGAAACGAAATCGCAGCCACAGCTTGCGTCCTCACACGGAACGAAAGGTCGATCGAACATGACCGCCGCGAAGTCAGGGGCTCCGTTCATCATCGGAGTCACGGGCAACATGAACATTGCCGGGTACACGGACGCCGTCGGGACGCCGGACACGATGCACCCCGAAGTGCGAAGTCTGTACGACAGGATCTGGGCCATCCTCGACTGGGCGCGGTCGAAGGACGAGGAGCACGGACTCGACCCCGCGACCGGGACGCGAGAGCGGATCGACGAGAAAGCGGGCCAGACGCACCACGGTCCGGTCGTGCCGTGGTTGCCGCTCGGCCTGGAGCACACTCCGATCGTCGTCTTGTCGTCACTGGCTCCCGGAGTTGACACGTTGGTCGCCGAAGCCGCGCTCGACTACGCAAGGAGTTCGGGAGCCGACGTCACCGTCCGGGCCGTACTTCCGTTTCCGTTGGAGGACTATGTGAAGTCCTCGACATTCCACGTGGACAAGAAACCGTCGGGAGCGCGCATCGATCGGCTCCGTCGGCTGGTCTGGAGCATCGAGCAACAACCGTCGTTCGTCCGGGACCGAGATCTCGCTGTCGTCGCTCTCCATCCTCGAGTCTATGGCGTTCCGACGGACGACCTGAAGGCCGAATCCGCCGACGGGCCGCGCCGACATCTTCGATATCGGGCTGCCGGCGAACTCATCGCAACGACGTGCCATCTCTTGATCGCCGCGTACGACCCAGCCGACGACGAGAGAGATGTCGACGTCCACGATCTCTACGTGGCCGGGGCGGCAGCGATCGCCAAGATCAAGCAGCAGGGACTCTCGTTCGAGCTGTTGAGGACGTCGAACAGCTTCGCTTGGGCGGACAACGGACCGACGCTCCGGATTCCGACTCGGCGGAACGAAGCTTCAACGCGCGTGACCGCCTCGGGTTCCTCGAGCATCGATCTGTTGGATCCATTCGACCTATGTCCATGGATGGAGGTTGATCTACCCAAATGGCGCAAGGTGCTTTTGGAAATCGGCATCCCCTGGCCCATGTCGAAGCAGGCGCGTAAGTCCTTGAAGCGAGCGAACGCGAGCCTTGCCGACGTGAGGCGCGCGGGCGATCGCACTTCACGAAGCGTCCTAGAGCGTGTCGAGGCATTCAATAGGGAGTCTCGGAACACGTCCCTTGATCCGAGCAGACTCAACGAAAAGCTGTTCGGTGTGCGGGGATCGAACGACCGGAATCTCGCGAGCGAGGCGGTGAGCTCCATCGTGGTGGTGCTCGAGCCGATGATCCGTGCTCGAGCGTGGGCAACCGGCGCAGTGAACAAGTTGGCAATTCGTCGGCGGAGACTGATGACGCGGCTTCTACTGCTCGTGTTGATCGGGACGACAGCGCTTGGATCGTACGAGCACTGGCCGAGATCCGACGCGGACGGGGCACCGTCCGCACCCGTCGGTCGGGCGTCGGTGGTGGCCGAGCCGGCATGGTGGGCAGACGACGCTCTCCATTGGACGCAATTCGGGCTCTTGGCCGGCACCCTCGTGGCGCTAGCCGCGATCGGCATTCTCTTTTTTCGCTATGAGCGGGCCGGATGCGAGCGGGATCGCTACGACTGGCGAGTTCTCTCGGAGGGCATCCGAGTTCAATTGAACTGGTGCCTCGCCGGTGTTGGGGCGTCCGTGTCCACCGACACGATGCAGCGTCAACGTGGCGAACTGAGCTGGATTCGATACGTGATCAAGGCATTGGCCGGTCCGGTCGAGATGTGGGAGGATCGCTTCAGTCGATTGACGCCCGAAGAGCGGGTCAGCGTCCTGCGCGCGGTTCGTGGTCATTGGGTCGACGGACAGCGCGACTACTTCGAGCGGGCGGCGGATGCGGCAAGAGCCGCACGGCACTTCTGCCACAACCTGGGTTGGTCGTTGCTCGCGGCCGGGCTACTGAACGTCATCGGAAAGTGCATCTCCGCCGCTTCGCCGCATCTCGGTCACTCCGTCCATGACGACTACGCTGAGATTTCAGTGGTGGTGTGGGGGCTAGGTGCGTCGATACTCGCAGTTCGAGCGGTCGTCGTCGCGCGGAGAGACCGACAAGCGCGGGACACTGCCGAACATGATTCGGTGGGTATCGGCTTCTTCCACTGGTTGCTCTGGCGCCCCGTTCAATGGAGTTGGTCGCTGATCTTCGGAGTGGTGCCGTACTGGGTGGCACACGCCATTGGTGACCTGCCCGATACCTACCCCAATGCTCATTCGCGCTGGCTGATTCTCACGAGCGTCGTTCTCGTCATCGGCGGACTCGTCATCGCGTGGTCGGAGCGAAGCTTCTACAGCGAGGACGCTCGGCGCTATCGGGGCATGGAGCAGCTCTTCTACAGTGCCGATCGCCGCCTCGAGAGGTTGATCGATGAGTACGAAAAATCAGCCGACGACCGTTATCTCGCCGAGATCAACGACATCCTTTTCCAGCTCGGTCGTGAGGCCCTCGACGAAAACGCCGAGTGGCTGATCCTCCACCGCACGCGGCCGCTCGAGCCGTTCCTGGCTGCGTAGGAAGTACCGATGCCCGAACCCCGACGGTTTCGATCCGGCGCACCGCGCCATCACTTTCAGCCGATCACGATCTGGACCGATCTCGGTCCCGACGTTCGGCCCTTCGTTTTTCGGCCCATCCCGCCCGGACGGTTCCGAATGGGGAGTCGAGGCGAGTCCAACAACGAACAGCCTGTCCATACCGTTTGGATCACACGACGGCGATCACCGGATGGCTCGCGTCCGGCATGGCCCGCATTCTGGTTGGCCGAGGTTCCGACGACACAGGCGCAGTTCGCACGGTGGACGTCGAGCCCGGAGTACACGGAGTGGTTCGAGCGTGAGAAGTCTGCGCATCGCTTGGACGAGCCGCATCGCAACGAGTTCGGCGTTGATCGCGGCGGTACGCCGCATCATCCTGCGGAGCGCGTGTCCTGGGGGGAGGCGGACGCATTCTGTGCGTGGCTCGAGCGGACTGCGCTTGGCGACGCGTTGTGCCGCCAGGTCGGACTCCCGCAAGGTTGGAGACTCCACGCACGGCTGCCCACGGAGGCTCAGTGGGAATTCGCGTGTCGCACGGGAACCTCGACCGAGTACTTCAACGGCGACGGCAATGCGGCGCTCTCGGACGTCGGCTGGTATGAGGCGAATAGTCGGGGAATGACGCATCGCGTTGGAGAACCTCCCGGCGTGCCTGCCGGAACGGCGACCCCGCATGGGTTCGGTCTACATGACATGCATGGCAACGTCTGGGAGTGGTGTGCGGATTGGTACGACGCAGGCGCATACCGCTCACGGCCCGATCGTGTTCGAGATCCGGAGACCACGGAAGTGACGACGAGCGTCCCGTTCCGCGTCATGCGCGGCGGCTCTTGGGTCAACTCGGCCGGGTACTGCCGCTCGGCGCTCCGGTTCGGGGGGTGGCCCTCGGACCGCGATTCGCTTCAGGGCTTCCGGGTCTGTCTGCTCCCCGGTCCGGTGGAATCCGGTCGCGGAGCGACCCCATGAAGAGCGTAGGCCTCCGGAGGCGGCGGGAAAGGGAGGCGTCGAGCCGACCGGCCGCCCGCCGGAGGAGGCCGGAGCGCTCCGCTTCGCCAGGGCCGGACCTTGGAGCATGGCAATGACGCGCGATGCCAACTCCGAACTTCATCGTGTGGGAGAGCCCCGTTGAACTTCAGGCTGTTCCAGTACGCGTTGCCGGCTCCGGCCGACTTACCCGATTTGAACGCATTCCTCGCAAGCCACCGGATTGCGTCGATCGCGCAGCACGTCATCACGGCCGGTTCGGCGCCGATGCTCTTGTTCATCGTGCAGACGACGGGGTCGACGATGGAACGCCCCTCGGGCGGCGACACGCGCATCGACTACAAACAGGTGCTGACCGGTCCTCAATTCGCCGTCTTCGAACGGCTGCGCAAGATCCGCAAGACGATCGCCGACGAGGAAGCCGTTCCTGCGTACGCGGTGTTCACGAACGCGCAGCTCGCGGAGTTCGTGAAGCGCGATGCTCGAACCGCCGACGCCATGGCCGCCGTCGATGGCATCGGTGCGTCACGCTCGGCAAGGTACGCGTCGCGACTGTTGCCCGCGTGGGGCGATCCCGCATGAAGCGCATCGGCGGGTTGTTCGACATCGTGACCGACGTGCGGACGATCGTCTACGCGGCGGGACGAGCAGCGATCGGCAAGCGCGGCCGGCCCGAGGTCGCGAGGTTCCTCGACGCGCTTCCCGAACGTGCGTCCGAGATCGTGGAGTCCCTGCGCGAAGGGTCATTCTCGTTCGAGCCGTACACATCGTTCGCGATCCGCGATCCGAAGTCGCGAGTGATCCGCGCGCCTTCGTTCCGCGACCGGGTCGTTCACCACGCATTGATCGCCGCGACGGGCCCGGTGTTCGAGCGCGGCGCGATCCACGCGAGTTGCGCATGCAGAACCAGCCGGGGTCAGGCTCTGGCGCTCGATCTTGCGCGTCGCCATGGTCGAAGTGCGGAAGCGTTCCTGAAGCTCGACGTGGCGAAGTACTACGACTCGATCTCGCATCGACACTTGCGCCGCCGGCTCTCGTCTCGCTTCCGTGAGACGCGGCTGTTGGCGATCTTCGATCGACTGCTCGAGTCGTACTCGACGCGCCCCGAGCGCGGACTTCCGATCGGTGCATTGACGAGTCAATACCTCGGGAACTTCGTGCTCGATCCTGTGGATCACTGGATCGTCGAGACCTTGCGCCCCCATGGATACGTGCGGTACATGGACGACATGCTCGTATTCGACACGTTGGATCGCCTGCGCACTGTGCGCCTCGAAATCGAGGCGCGACTCGCCGACATGGACTTGTCGATCAAGCACGGCGGTGTGCTGAATCGGTGTGAGCTCGGCGTACCGTGGCTCGGATTCACGTTGTATCCAACGCGCACGCGATTGGATGCCCGCGGCCGACGGCGACTCCGGCGGCGGTGGGGCACCGCCGAGCGCGCCCATGCCCGCGGTACGTTGACCGAGCGTGAGTTGCAAGATCGCACGACATCGATGTTCGCGCACGCGTCGCGCGCGGACGATCGGGCATGGAGGTCAGTCGTCCTTTCGTTCAGTCGCCTGGTGTTGAGTGGATCAAGGGAGGCGCAGGAGCGACCCGAACCGCGTCATGCGCGGCGGCTCTTGGAACAACTCGGCCAGGAACTGCCGCTCGGCGATCCGGAACAGGAGGAGGCCCTCGAACCGCAATACGAATCAGGGCTTCCGAGTCTGTCTGCTCCCCGGCACGGAGGTGCCGAAGTACCACCGGACGACGCGCCTTCCGGTGCTCCACGATCTCTGGATCGTGGGGACGAAGCCTGCGGTCGGGCCCCGATCGAGTCCGAGATCCAGAGGGGAGCGAGCTCGGACTCGTCCGTCCCTGCGGAGAAGGTCTCGGTCGGGGCACCCCGCGTCGATCGCGAAGGCGGGGACCATCATGGGCGACGCTGACGATCGCGGCTGGCGCGCGGCGAAAAAGCGTGCCGACTTGGTCATCGAACTCGCGAAGGGTGTGGAGATGCTCTTTCAGCGGATCCCAGCCGGCGAGTTCGTCATGGGGAGCCGGGGGAACGACTCATACGGTGAATCACGAAATCTTGAGGAACCACGACATCGCGTTGTGTTGACTCACGAGTTCTGGCTCGGCACGTTTCCCGTGACGCAGCGGGAGTTCGCGGTGTGGAGTCGTGCCGCGCGCAAGCGCCACGAGTTCGGATTCCAGAATCGCGATTGGAATCCCGCAGAGAACCTGACATGGGACGAGGGGACGGCGTTCTGTGACTGGATCACGAAGAGCGTCAAGGCGATGCCGAAGGGTTGGGCGGCGCGGCTGCCGTCCGAGGCCCAGTGGGAGTACGCGTGCCGTGCCGGATCGACGACGGACTACTCGAACGGAGATGGCGAAGCGGCGTTGTCGTCGGTGGGTTGGTGGAGCGGCAATAGCGGTCATTCGACCCACCCGGTTGGTGCGCTGGCAGCGAACGCGTTCGGACTCCACGACATGCACGGCAATGTGTGGGAGTGGTGTCTGGATGCATGGAACGGATCGGCGTACCGACAACGGCAGGATGGCGTGATCGACCCGGAAGAGACTGCTCCGGCAAGTCAGAGCGACCCGAACCGCGTCATGCGCGGCGGCTCTTGGAACGACTCGGCCGGGGACTGCCGCTCGGCGATCCGGGACTGGAGGGGGCCCTCGAACCGCAGGACGTTTCTGGGCTTCCGAGTCTGTCTGCTCCCCGGTCCGGTGGTGAACAACCCGAGTCGCGGAGCGACCCAGCGAGCGAAGGCTGCCGTAGGCGGCGGGAAGGGAGGCATCAAGCCGACCGACCGTCCGCCGAAGGCCGCCGGAGCGGCGAAGAAGACCGAGCGCGGGAGTGAGGCGCCGTCGAAGACCAAGCGGAAGGCGAAGTCATGACGAAGACCAAGGACGACACGACGAAGTCCGTGATCGATGCACCAGGAAAAGTGCCGGACTGGACGCAGTGGCCGGTCGGGTCCGCGCATATCAAAAAGATCGTCGTGGGCCAATTGAGCGTAGAGATCGACGGATCGTTGCCCGACGACTTGGCCGAGCGATTCCCGGGTTTGACGCATTTGCATGTGTGGGGGCTGCGGGAACTGACAGAACTGCCGGACCTGCCGGGCGGACTGAGGTGCCTGGACGTACGAGAGTGCGTACGGCTCACGAGGCTGTCGAAGCTGCCGAGTGGCCTCGAAGAACTGGTCGCCGAAGACGCGAGCGAGCTCCGAAACCTGACCCTCGCGAAGCTCTACGAGTCTCTGCGGTCGATCAGCCTCAAGGGAAACGCAGCACTCCTGAGCTCCGCCCTAGTTGAATTGACGCGACGCTCGCCGAATGTCATTGAATTGGACTACTCGGGGTGTGGCGCTTGTCACGACCTCGCGAAAGTCGAACGCTGGCCGCGTCGACTCGAGCGCATCGAACTCAACGACTGTCTCCGCCTCACACGGCTGCCTGATGCCTGGCCGAGCCGGTTGCGTCGCCTTGGGCTGCGCGGTGCGGAAGCGCTGAAGGAGATCCCGGGCTTCGCGGAGGAAATCGACCACATCGACCTTCGAGGGTGCCGCGCGCTCGAACGGCTGCCTAACCCCCTTCAACGTCCACGGACGATCTTCACCTATGGATCTGGGCTCATCCTTCCACCGGGCGTCCTTGGCGACAAAGACGAGAACCTGGCGCCGGACATCCACGCCCATCTCGAAGGTCCGTGGGTGAGCGACCACGAGATCAAAGTGATCCTCGTCGGGAATGGGCGGGCGGGAAAGTCGTCGCTGGCAAGAGCGCTCTGGGGAGGGAAGTTCGACGAGAACGAGAAAACGACGCACGGCATTCGGCACTGGACGATCCCCGACTTCGAGTTCACGCCGATCGACGAGCCAACCAAGAACGCATCAGCGACGCTTAACATCTGGGACTTCGCGGGTCAGGACCTCTTTCATCATACGCACAGGCTCTTCTACCAGGCGCGAGCCGTCTTCATCCTGTGCGCCCAATGTGCTGGGCCTGGTGCGAGTCCCGAGACCGATCGGATCGATGACAGCGAGCAACCCGATGGTGCAGACGCGCCGAAGTCGATCGCGTATTGGCGAGATCAAGTGCGAGCCTACGGTAGTGCTCCCGGACGCGAGGGCCACGCACCGATCATCATGGTTCGCACGAAGACATCCCGGGACGGCGAACGAGACGTCGCGCCAAGAGTCCCGGAACTGTGCGCGGAGATCCAAGGAGCGGGATTCACCAAGCCAATCGAATTCGATGCGGCAACACTCATCGGGCTCGATCGAGTGCGGGTTGAACTCCGCATAGAGATCGCCAAGGTCCTCGGGACGAAGGAGCAGCGCGAGATTCCTACGCGGCTCATGGAGGTGAAAGAGGCGCTCGCGGAGCTGAAGCGCAAGAACGACGCTGCGCACGACGTGGCCGAAGAGGCGGACGGCGAGCCACGGCCTCCTGTGCCTACGATGAGGCGGGATCAGTTCGACGAGTTGATTCGGAAGCACACTTCCCACGGGATGTATTACGCAAACCCAGTTCTGGCCCTTCGCCGTCTGCATCGCGATGGGTTTCTCTATTTCAATGATCAGCACGTGAAGAACGAGGTCGTGCTCGACCAGCGCTGGGCGATTCGTGGGATCTACACCGCATTCAAGCGGAAGGGCGGCTGGCCTGAACTCGTGGGGAGCAAGGGGCGCTGCACCGAGCGTGATCTCGCGCGATGGGGATGGGACCAGTTCGGCGCAGAACACAGGCAGGTGTTTCTCGAGTTCATGCTGCGGTGCAAGATGGCGGTCGAGTTGTGGCGACGCCCTGATGGAACAAGGGAGTACCTCGTCGTAGGCGCTTTGCCTGCGTGCGATCCAGAGATCGATCGTGCGGCTGTCGCTCGGCGTGCGGGACTGGAAGAGGCAGCGAATCCGGTTCGCATCCCTGGTCCCCAAGGTCTCGACGGCTCCATCGTTGGACGAGACTCCGTGCTCGGTCTTCTGGCTGCGAATGCACAGGAATGGGGTCGTGCCAGCTTACTCTGGAAGTACGGTGGACAGTTCGAGTCATATCGCCGAGACGAACTCGGAATTGACCGAGATGAAGCGAACAAGACAATCGTTTTGATTGACTGGAAGCAGTCGTCGCCCGGTAGCTACGGCGGCGTGGTCACTCTACGCCAATTCGGTCCTGACGAGTCGTTCTTGCGCGCGATGGTCTCGAGGCTGAATGGCATTGTGGAAAACAACGGAGTGAGCGACTCGGTTTCGGAGCCGCAGTGGGACGCTCGTCCGGGCGAACTTGGCCTCGACGATTTGCCAGCTAAAGAGGCGTTCCACGGTCAGAGCCCGACTTTTGAATACTCCAGCGATGCACGACTCGACATGGTAGAGGTATCGATCTTGTTCGGCGGTGATCAACCCGCGGGGGTGCCAGCGGACCAATTGCCCAAGGGCTCCATTGAGCGCTGGCCATTTGCGCTGGCGAAGGCGCTGGAGGATGCTGGTGTGTACGTCCACCACTATCGTGTCGAACAAGCGAAGCCGGAGTGTGAGCAGGAAGTGGATAGAAAAGCGTACCTTGACATGCTTGTCACACGAGACTTTGTGCACGTCTTCCTGAGTCGCAAGTATCTCGAATCACCGCACGGCATGTACGAATTCATGCGTATCGTCGAGTCGTGTCCGGATGGCAAACAATGCGTTGATCGGGTATGGGTGGCTGCATTCCCGGGCGTGAGATTCTCGCAGACCGGGGCAATCTCCATGGTCAAGAGAGAGGACTATACAGCGCGCAAGTTCAAGTCTTACTGGAAATCCAAGAGTGAGCACTTCGTGAGAACGGTGAGGTCAGAATTAAGTTCGCCGGCAGATCTATTCGAACCCGAGAAGGCGTTGGGACGTTACGATTTCTCTGCCTGGATTGAGTGCGTACAGGATAAGTCGAGATTCGGTCGAATTCTGTCGGCGCTCTTCTCGTCCGGTTGGTCCATATGGGGGATTAATGTGGAACCGGAAGCCCACGATCTCAAGATGCGGTTGCGGGATCTCCAAGTGAACTTCAAGCGCTGCCAGCGGATAGATGAAACCGGTATCCAAGCGTGGCGCGAGCACTTCGCCGAGAAGGCTGCGCTCTGTTTCATTCGATCATGTCAGCTACAAGCCCAGGCGCAGTCGAGTGACGAACTCAGTCGCATTCTGCGCACGCACGCGTCGGACAAGGAACGCGAGCCGATTCGGCGGTACACGCTAGGCGTCTACATGGATCTGGCGGATAAGCTGAAGCGACCTCCATCGTGGGAGGAGATCTACGACGACCTCAATGCTGCCGCGCTAGCGAAGCTAAGAGAAAGGCGTCCCTACTCTCACCCCACCCGCAAATAAACCCGCTCCACGCACATCCCCATCGCATCCACCGCCCCCGCACCCGCCACGCCGGTCACGATCTCCATCGCCGCCCCGACGACTCTCGCGTACTCCCCGGCCACCAAACACACCGGCCAATCCGAACCGAGCATGCACCTCTCGATGCCGAAGCACGCGATGACGTGCTCGACGTACGGCTTCAGCGTCTCTTTGGTCCACGTCGCCCAGTTCGCTTCCGTGACCAAGCCGCTGATCTTGCAACTCACGTTCTGCGCCTTCGCCAACTCGCGGATCTGCGTGGCCCACGGTTCCCATTGCGCGTTGCGGATCTCGGGCTTCGCGCAGTGGTCGAGCACGAAGCGGACCTCGGGCACCTTCGTGACGAGCTCGATCGCTGCGGGCAATTGGCGCGGGTAGATCAACACGTCGTACGTGAGGTCGAACGCGGCGAGCTTGCGGACGCCATGGACGAAATCGTCGTGCGCGAGGAAGCGGTCGTCGGGTTCGGCTTGCGCGATGTGGCGGATGCCGACGGCTCTCGTGTCGCTGGCGAAGTCGGCGAGGTCGAGTTCGACGTCGGACTTCCGCAGGTCGACCCAGCCGACGACTCCGCGGACGAACGGGGATCGGCGCGCGAGATCGAGCAGGAAGCGGTTCTCGGCGAGGCTTTGTCGGGTCTGGACGGCGATGCACCCGTCGAAGCCTTCAGCCGTCAGCAACGGTTCGAGATCCGCCGGCAGGAAGTCGCGGCGGATGCCCGCCATCGAGTCGTCGATCCACGCGAACTCGCGCGGGTCGTACTTCCAGAAGTGCTGGTGCGCGTCGATGCGCATGCGGTCCTCGCTGCGCCGGAGTTCAGCCGACGCGGTGCTTCGCGATCGTGGCGTCGGTCAGCTTCAATCCGACGCCGGGCTCCTGCGGCAATTGGTAGTAGCCGTCCTTCACGGTGATCGGCTCCTCCCAAATCCCTTCGATCGACTCGTAGCAGTGCTCGACCATCATCACCGTCGGCGTGGCCGCGGCGAGTTGGACGTGCAGCTTCTGCTGGACGTTCGTGTGCGGGATCAACGGCAAGTTGTACGTCGCGGCGAGCGCGGCGACCTCGAGCCACTCGTCGATGCCCAACAGCTTCGTCGCGTCGGCCTGCACGATGCCGCACGCGCCCGACACGATGTAGTCGCGGAACGCTTCGCGCGTGAAGATCGTCTCGCCGATCGCGACCGGCGTCGTGATCGCCTCCGCGAGCAGTTGGTGCGAGCGGACGTCTTCGGGCTTCATCGGCTCCTCGAGCCAGAACACGTCGTGATCCGCGAGGCGCGAGCCCCACAGCTTCGCGATCGGCAGCGTCCACGCGCAGTTGACGTCGGTCATGATGCGAACGTTCGGGCCGACGGCCTTGCGGACGGCTTTGATGCGCTCGTAGTCCTCGCGCGGATCGGGCCGACCGAGCTTGATCTTCACGGCGTCGAAGCCGCGCTCGACGAGGCTGGTCGCGTCGCGCACGAGATCGTCGACGCTCCACGTCAACCAACCGCCGTCGGTCGAGTACGCCTTCACGCGCTCCTTGGCGACGCCGAGGTACTTCCACAACGGCAGCTTCGCGGCCTTGCACGCGATGTCCCACAGCGCGAACTCGCACGCGGCGATGCCGACGCGCGCGGCGCCGACGCGGCCGACGAAGTGGTTCGAGAAGAACATGCGCCGCACGAGTTCCTTGCGCAGGAAAGCGTCTTGGCCCTTCAGCACCGCGGCGTAGTGGTCGTCGACCATCACTTGCGCGGCGTGGAGCCCCGGCGTGTAGCTCCAGTTCATGCCGTAGCCGGTGATGCCGGCGTCGGTTTGCAAGACGACCTGCATGAACTCGACGTGCGTGACCGTGCTCTGCGAGTCGGTGATCGTGCGCTGGTTCAGCGGCACGCGCGTCAGGATCGTCTTCACGTCGGTGATCGTGATGCTCATGAGTCGTTCCTCTTCGCCGCCGAGCGGTAGCAGCGCTCGACGAGTTGCATGGTCTTGTGGGCGTCGGCGACCGGCGAGATCAACGCGTCGTCCTCGCCGGCGACGACGCGCTGCAGATTCGACATCGGACCTTCGAAGGCTTCCGTGAACCACGAGCCGCGCAACGGCACGCTGTGCCACGGGCCGCGGCCGAGCGCAAACTCGAGGCGATCGGGCTCACCCTTCGGGTAGTCGAGGTTGACGCCCATCGACGCGTACGCGGAGCCCTTCGTGCCCTCGAGGCGCAACTCGGAGCACGCGTGCTTCTTTCCGCGCGGATGGTCGTGGTCGGTCGTGACGACGACGCGCACGTCGCCGTGAAAGCGCATCAGCGACGTCGAGCGCACGTCGGCGTACTCGGGACCGTTCAGCGGGTAGCGCAGCGCCATCGCGGCGACGCGCGTGGGCTCGCCGAAGAACGACCGCACGAGGTCGAGGTAATGCACCGAGTGGTAGAGGATCTCGAGGCGCGGGATGCCGCGCATGAACGGCCAGTTCGTCCACGGCGTGTGCGTATGGACGCGCACTTCGGCGTCGGTGATGGTGCCGAGCGCGCCGCGATCGACGAGCGAGCGCAGCGCGAGCATGTTCGGTGCGAAGCGCAGTTGGAAGTTCTGCGCAGCGATCAAACCGCGGCGCTTGCACACGGCGACGATCGCGCGCGACTCGGCTTCGTCGCGGCCGAGCGGCTTCTGGATCAACACCGCGGCGCCGCGCGGCAAACGCTCGATCAGCTCGAGTTCGCGATCCGCCGGCACCGCGACGTCGAACACGACGCCGGGTTCCGTGAGCGCGTCGTCGAGCGTCGCGTACACGCGCGGGATGCGGAACCGCTTGGCGACGGCGCGCGCGGCGTCGGCGCGGACATCGAAGACTCCGGCGACCGGGAAGCCGAGCCGTCGATACGTCGGCAGATGCGCGTCGCGGACGATGCCGCCACACCCGAGCACGACGATCGGCCGCGGCCGCTTCGGCAGCGGCCACGCTTGCGGCAGCGAACGCGCGAGTCGCTGGAAGCGCGAAGCCTTGGCGTCACTCAAGGTGGAACACCTCCTCGAGATCGAGCCACCACGCGCCCGGCTTGCGGCCCGGCAGCGGGATCTGCATGGGCTCGGTGATGTCCCACCATTCGCGCATGCGCGGAGCCGCGGCGAGGCGAGCCATGCGCGCGTCGAACTCGTCGTCGGGTCCGTCGTACTCGAACGACGCGAACAGCAACCCGTCCCGATGCATGTCGAAGTGGAAGATCGAGTAGTTGCGGATCCCCGCGGCGCGGATCGCGGACTCGATCTCCGGCCAGAGCTTCTGGTGGATGCGGCGGTACTCGTCGAGGCATTCCTTGCGGATGCCGATGACTTGCCCGAATCGCCTCATCCGTCGGACTCGCGCACCACGCGCTGCTGCGCGCTCCCGAGCCCGTCGATGCCGCAGTCGACGACGTCGCCTTCGTTCAGGTAGTTGGGCGGATTGAAGCCGAGGCCGACGCCGGGCGGCGTGCCGGTCGAGATCACGTCGCCGGGCAACAGCGTCATGAAGCGCGAGCAGTACGCGACGATCTGCGGCACGTCGAACACCATTTGATCGGTGTTGCTGTCCTGGCGCTTCTGACCGTTGACGTTCAACCACAGGCGCAGGCGGCGGAAGTCCTGGACTTCGTCCTGCGTCGCGAGGAACGGACCGAGCGGCGCGAACGTGTCGCAGCTCTTGCCCTTCACCCATTGCCCGCCGTGTTCGAGTTGGAACGCGCGCTCCGAATAGTCGTTGTGCAGCGCGAAGCCGGCGACGTGCTCGAGTGCGTTCTCGAGCGGCACGTAGCGCGCCGTCTTGCCGATGATCACGGCGAGTTCGACTTCGTAGTCGAGTTTGGTGCCGCCGCGCGGGATCTTCACGGGGTCGTTCGGCCCCGACAGCGCGGTGGTGGCCTTCGCGAACAGCACGGGCTCGGCCGGGATCGCGGCGCCGGTCTCCCTGGCGTGATCGGCGTAGTTGAGGCCGATGCAGAGGATCTTGCTCGGCCGTGCGATCGGCGGACCGAGGCGCGTCGTCGGAGCAATGCGCGGCGCGGAGTTCGCGTTCGTCGCGAGCCAGCGCTCGAGGTCGTGTACGCCCGTGCCGCCGAGGAACGCCTCGTCGTAATCGCGAACGGCGGCCGAAACGTCGATGCGCGTGCCGTCGTGGAGCAGGACGCCGGGCCGTTCGCGACCGGGCTCACCGAAGCGGATGAGTTTCATGGCGTGGGGGACTCGAATCGAGGACTGGCGAACGAGGCGCGGCTCGTCACTTGACGAGGACGCCGCCGTCGATCGGGAACGCTTGACCAGTGATGAACGAACTGTCGTCGGACGCGAGGTAGAGCGCGAGCGTCGCGACCTCGTCCGGGCGGCCCATGCGGCCGATCGGCTGGTACTTCGACAGCTTCTCGAACATCTCGGCTTCGCGCCCTGGGTAGTGCTGCTTGAGATACCCATCGACGAACGGCGTGTGCACGCGCGCGGGGCACAGGCAATTGCAGCGGATGTTCTTGCTCATGTAGTCGACGGCGACGGAGCGCGTCATCGTCAGCACGGCGCCTTTGCTCATCGAGTACGCGAAGCGATCTTCGAGTCCGATCAAGGACGCGATCGACGCGAGATTCACGATCGAGCCGCCGCCGTTGTTCAACAAGTGCGGGATCGCCGCCTTGGTGCACAGGTAGACGCCCTTGACGTTGACGCGATAGACGCGGTCGAGGTCGGCCTCGCTCGTCGATTGGACCGTTCCGATGTGCGCGATGCCGGCGTTGTTGACCAGGATGTCGAGCTTGCCGAACCGTTCGACTGCGCCGCGGATCGCGCGATCGACGGAGTCCGCGTCGCCGACGTCGCACGCGAACGCTTCGAGGTTGCCGCCGTCCTTGCGCAGGCGCGCGACGATGCGCTGCGCGGCGACTTCGTCGACGTCGAGCGCGGCGACCGCGGCACCCTGACTCGTGAAGCGCTCCGTGATCGCGGCGCCGATGCCGGAGCCGGCGCCGGTCACGATCGCGACCTTGCCGTCGAGTCGAAGCATGGGTTCCTCGCGGCCTCGCGGCCCGGTTCCGGTGGGGCCGCGCAGTCTACGAGGGAACCGTGGGGCGTGAAGTCGCCGTCATCCCATCGTCAGGGGATCGTCAGCGTCACGCCGTTCGTGGACGCGACGGCGCCGCCGGCTCCGAGCGCGAAGTCCTGGAAGCGTCGTACGGCGCCCGTCAGGCCGAGCGGAATCTGGCCGGCGAACAGCACCGAACCTTGCGCATCGGCGACGAAGGGGAACACGCCGGGATAGACCTGCGACAGCAGCGACGTGCATCCGCCGGTCAGCGGCGTCGAACCGGCCTGGGCGCCGCTCAGCACGAAGCCGAACGTGCCGGGAGCGAGGTCGGTCACCGCGATCGCGACGACGCCGAGCGGCGCAGGGCAGCCGCTGAACGCCAGCTTCGGCGCCTTCGCGAACGCGCCCTTGCATGCGGTGCCGTACGCCGGGGAACCCCCGCATTGCCCCGACACGACGTACGCCGCGCCCTTGTCGGTCGCGCTGGTGCCGGGGGCGCCGGCGATCAAGTCGGTGACGCCGTCCTGGTTCAGGTCGCCGGGGAACGTGAGGGTCTCGCCGAAGCCAGGAGCGGCGTCGAGCGTGACTTCATGCAGCGGCAACGCGAACGCGCCGGAGTAGACCAACACGCGGCGGAGGCTCGGCGCGCCGACGGCGAAGTCGAACGCGCTGTTCGCGTCGAGGAGTCCGGCGCCGGACACGCTGGCGCCGAAGCGCGCATTCGCGGCGGGCGGCAGCAGGATCCACGTCGGCAGTCCGTTCGCGCCCGAACGGATCTCGGCGAGCCCGCCATTCGGCTTGAACAACGACGAGCCCGGCGAGCCGGCCGCGAGGTCCTCGACGAAGTCGAAGTCGACGTCGCCGACGAGCGCGAGCGCTGCGCCGAGCTGATCGTTCGATGCAGCGCCGTGCAGCGTGCGGATCACGACGCCGGTGTCGCTGCGAGCGATGTGGATCGTGCCGTTCTGCGTGAGGCCCGAGCTCGACGCTCCCGGTGAGCCGATCGCGAGTTCGACGATGCCGTCGAAGTCGAGGTCGCCGGCGGGCGCGAGCACGGCTCCGAACGTCGGTGTCGGCCCGGGGCTCGGATCGGGGATCGAGACGAGCAGCGTGCCGCTCTGGCCGCGGCGCACGTCGACGGCGTTCGTCCGAGCGATCGCGACGTCGGGAATGCCGTCCGCGTTGACGTCGCCGAGTGCGCAGACGAGCCCGGGCGAGGCCGCGCCGGACGGCGAACCGCACGGCGCCGTCCACAGTTGCGCACCGTTGCTGCCCGAGCGCATCGACGCGAGGCCCGCGCCGGGCGCGGCGACGAGGAAGTCGGAGACTCCATCGCTGTTGACGTCACCGACCGTGGCGACGGACGTGCCGAACCGCGCCTGCGCCTGCGAGCCGAGCAGCGACTGCGTCACGACGCCGGTCTTGCCCGAGAACACGCGCACGACGCCGCGGTCGACGAGTCCGGCATCCTCGGCGCGCGCACCGACGATCAGATCGACGACGCCATCGCCGTCGAGATCCGCGCCGGACGCGAGCGCCGCGCCGAACTCCGATTGTGCTTCCGCGCCGCCGGCGCCACTGAGCACGCCCTGCGCGCAGGCCACGGAACCCGCGAATCCGACGCACCCGAGCAAGGTGCCGAGGACGAGATGATGAAGACGCATGAGCTTCCTCCTTCGCGCGTCCGAGCGCGCACGCTGCGGACAGCAGTCGGGACGAAGCAGTGCATTGCTTCGACCGTCCTGTGGTTTGGACGAGGCGGAAACTCTACGAGGTTCGCGAAGAGGACACCGAACTTGCGTTCAGTCCGTTGTCTTGAAGTGGATCGTGTCGGGAACTTGGACGCGATCGGGTCGGTCGGCTACGTCCCGAAGCGAGTTCCGATGATCGTCCCGATCTCCTCGAGATCGCGAATCACGGGCTCGATCAGCGGGACGCCGTGGACGCCGCGGTCGGCTTCGGCCTCGCGCTCGGGGTCGCCGGGGATGCGGACGCCTTCGGTGCCCGGCATCGGTCGTGTCGCGCGGAACGTGCGGATCCAGTCGTCGATCTGGCGCTTGAACTCGGTTTCGTCGAGGAACGCCTCGATACGCAGTGCGCCGAAGAAGTGACCGATGCCTTTGCCGACCGAGCGCGCGGGGATCTCTTGCCGCAGCGCGAAGGGTGGCGCGAACGGGCCCCAGTTCGCTCCGGACAACACGCAGCACAAGACGTCGACCATCGCGGCGAGGCAGAACCCCTTGTGACCCGAGAGTTCGGCGAAGCTGCCGAGCGGAAGGAGCGCGCCGCCGTGGATCATCCCGTCCGGATCCTCGGTGGGGGTGCCGGTCGAGTCGACGGCCCAACCCGCGGGGATCGACGTTCCGCGTCGCTTCGCGATCTCGATCTTTCCGTAAGCCGTCGCGCTGGTGGCGAAGTCGATCACGATCGGCGGCTCTTCGAGGCCGGGGAATGCGATCGCGATCGGATTGGTGCCGAGCATGCGCTCGCCGCCGTGGAACGGAGCGACGAGCTTCGTCGAGTTCGTCATCGAGATGCCGAGGCAGCCGCGTTCGAGAGCCTTCAGCGAGTACCAGCCGGCGATGCCGTAGTGGTTCGTGTTGCACACGGACACGAAGCCGGAACCCGCGGCGCACGCCTTCTCGATCGCGAGTGCGTTCGCCTTCGGGCCGACCACGAGGCCGAGACCGTTGTCGCCGTCGAACGTCGCGGTGCTCGCGGACTCACGCACGATGCGGGGCTGCGGTCGTGGATTGATGCGACCGAGCGTCAGCATGTCGACGTACGTCCGCAAGCGAGCGACGCCATGTGAATCGATGCCGCGTAGGTCCGCGCGCGCGAGCACTTCGGCGGCGACACGCGCGTCGTCCTCGGGCACGCCGAAGTGCAAGAACGTCCGCACGCAGAACTCGCGCAGGACCGAACTCGGAAAGCGAACGGTGACGGGCGTTTCCATGGGCGCAGGAGAACAACTCACGAGCGACCCGGCCAGCCCGAACTCGACCCGGACAAGAACGCCGGCGGCCGTTTCGTCCGGGTCAGCGTGTGCGGGCGGCAACTCGCTCGGCCACGACTTGGCCGATGTTGAGTGCGGCGGTCGCGGCTGGCGACGGCGCGTTCAGCACGTGGATCGCGAACTCCTGTTCCTCGATCTTGAAGTCGTCGACCAAGCTGCCGTCGCGCGCGACGGCCTGCGCGCGGATGCCGGATTCGGCGGGGCGCAGGTCCTCGGCGCGGATCTCGGGGATCAGTCGTTGCAACGCCTTCGTGAACGCGCGCTTGCTGAACGAGCGCCACATTTCTCCGCTGCCGGTGCGCCAGTGCTTCGCGGCCAACCGCAAGAAGCCTGGGTACGTCAGCGTTTCGACGAGGTCGCCGAGGTCGACGTGCAGTTTCGCGTAGCCCTCGCGCGCGAACGCGAGCACGGCGTTGGGCCCGCACTCGACGCCGCCCTTGACCATGCGCGTGAAGTGCACGCCGAGGAACGGGAACTGCGGATCGGGCACGGGGTAGATCAGGTTCCGACACAGCGCTTGGCGGCGCGGGTCGAGTTCGAAGTACTCGCCGCGGAACGGGACGATCTGCGCGTCGAAGGCGACGCCCGAGCGCTTCGCGATCCGGTCCGAGTGCAACCCCGCGCAGTTCACGAGGAACCCGGCGTCGATCTCGTCGCCGCTGGTCAGGAGTCGCACGCGACCGCTCGAGTCCCGTGCGATCTGTTCGACGCGCGTCGCGAGCAGCACACGATGACCGAGCTCACCGAGCAAGCGCACGAGCGTCGTACACACCCCGACGTAATCGACGATGCCGGCCTCGGGCACGTGGATCGCGTGCAGTCCGGCGACGTGGGGCTCCAGCTCGCGCAGACGTTCGGGGCCGATCGACTCGCAGACCACACCGTTCTCGCGGCCACGCGCCAGCAACCGCTCGAGCAACGGCGACTCATCGGCGCGGGTCGCGACGATCACCTTTCCGCAGCGCTCGAACGCGATGCCGTAGTCGGTGCAAAAGCGTTCCATCGCGACTTTGCCGGCGCGGCAGTTCAAGGCTTTCGCCGAGCCCGGCTTGTAGTAGATGCCCGTGTGCAGGACGCCCGAGTTGCGGCCGGTCTGGTGGCGCGCGACGGCGTTCTCTTTCTCGATCACGAGCAGACGTCGTTCCGGCAACGCCTGAGCGAGGCGCCAAGCCGTGGCGAGTCCGACGATGCCGCCGCCCAGGATCGCGATGTCGCAGCGAAGAGTCATGGAGCGCGAGAGCGTAGCGAGACCCGCCGCTATGCTCGCGCGCCATGGCGAACTGGCTGTTGAAGACCGAACCGTCCGTCTACGCGTTCGAGGAACTCGTGCGCGACAAGAAGACCGCCTGGGACGGAGTCGCGAACAACCTCGCGCTCATCCACCTGCGCGCGATGGTGCCGGGCGATCGAGCGCTCGTCTATCACACGGACGACGAGCGAGCGGCGATCGGCACCGCGCAAGTCACGTCGAAGCCCTACGCCGACCCCAACGCAGGCGACCCGAAACTCGTCGTCGTCGACGTGAAGCCAGTGAAGAAACTGCCGCGCCCGGTCACGCTCGCGCAGATGAAGGCGAACCCGAAGCTCGAGGGCTTCGAACTCTTCCGCAACTCACGCCTCTCGGTCGTCCCGGTCACGGACACCCAATGGGACCTCATCGTCGCGATGAGCCAGACCTGACCGATCACCGAGACCCGAGAACGAGACTCGGTGACCGACGGCGCTTCGCGCGGACCGCGCGTGCGATTGCCGGCGGCAAATGCACGCGGGCTACATCACGGCCTCCCAAAGACTTGCGCGATCGTGTCGAAGGGTTGGAGTGCGAGCGATGACCGCCGCCAACGGCGTCCGAGCATGGGGACACATCGGGGACAGACCCGCCTCCGTCCCCGTCCGTGCCCGCCCGTGCATTCCTTCAATCGCCACCGCGGAGCGCGAAGCGCGACCCGAAGTTCTCCCTCGGGTTCAAGCTCGCGCGTCCTGGAAACCACTCCGTCGCCGAGAGCCCGTTCTCGACGTCCCTTCGCGTGAAGTCTCACGCGCGACTCAAGGGCGCGGGGGGAACTTCGTTCCCCCCGCCTCGCCTCGACGCCCGAGCGGGCGTCGGGCCCTGCGACCCGAGCCTATCTCGTCCACAACACCATTCGGCCGAGGGAGCGATCCTCGACCACGCGAAATCGACTCAGCCAACTCTGGCCGAGCACGCCATCGGCGCCGGCTCCGACCACGTCGTCTTGCACGAGCATCTGCAGACCGTTCGTCGACACGCCGCTCACGCTGAGCGATTGCAGCTTCGCGGTCGGGATCTCGTCGGCCGACGGATCGGCTGGATTGCGCACCCGCGGCAGCGCGGCGACGGTGTAGCCCGCCGCGCGCGCGGCGCTCTGCGTCAGCACGACGTCCTTCGCGCCGGCGTCGATGCGCAGGTTCAACGTCGCGGAGCCGTTCACGCGCGCCGACACCACGATGGCGCTCGCCTGCGGAGCGAAATCGAGCGCGATCGCTCCGGGCCCGCCTGCCAGATCCGCGGCGCGTTGCGCTCGCGGCCCAGCATCCGCCGCGACGCGAGCATCGACGCGCGCGGCCTTGCCGAACAGATCGGCCGCGTATGCGAATTGCCGCAGCGCGAACGCCAACTCTCCCGTCGCGACCAGCAGGCCGCCGTCGTTCGGGAACTTCGAGCATTCGTTCGACAACAGCCCGAGCGCTTCGGGCAGCCGCGCCTGGGTGCGCAACCGTTGCGCAGCATCGAGCAGGATGCCGCGCGCCTCGATCGTCCAGGTCGGCGCGCGCTCGGGCTCGAGCGTGCCGGCGTGCAGCAACGCATCGATCGCCGCGGTCGTGTCGCCGAGCGCTCCCAACGCGCGTCCGCGTGCGGCATGAAGCTCGGCCGCTTCCGGCACGCGCATCAATGCCGACGCGAGCAGCGCACGTGCGGCCTCGGGATTGCCGGCTCCGGTCGCTTCGCGCGCCGCTTCGCGCACGGCGAGGACGAGATCGGCGCGCGCTTCGTCGAGTCGTCGCGGTTCGACCATCACCAAGTCGAGGAACGCCCGCGCCGCATCCCCATAGCGCCGTTGCGCGAGCAGTCGGCGCGCTTCGCGCAGCCGTGATCCACCCGACGTCTGGCCGAGCACTTGGCGGAATTGCTCGAGCGGAACACTCGCTCCCGGGCGCTCGGCCCAGCGCGCCGCCGTATGCACCGCGAGCGCGCGACCGTCCTGGCCCGGCACGAGCCCGACCACGCGCCCGTCGTCGTCGACGAGCAGGCTCGGACTCGCCGCGGGAGATTCGAGCTTCAGTCGCGGACCACCGCTGAACGGATCGGGGTCGCCCGGAGAGAACCACGTCGACCGCTCGTCCCCGGCCGTGTCGGAACCGTCGACCGCGAGCAGAGCGCCGATCTCCTGCCGCACGATCGCATCGGCCCGCAGACCCTTCGTGGCCGGCACGAGTTCGCCGGCGACTTCGAGCAGCGCGAGGTCGTAAGCGACGTCGTGCCGCGCCACGCCGAGCACGTCGTGCATCGTCCCGTCGCTGCCGCGTACCGACGCACGCGCTGCGTCCTCGATCGCGGAGAGCGGAGCGAGGACATGCGACGCTCCGACCGCGATGGCCGGCGCGAGCGGCAGAGGAGTCGAATCCACGGTCAACGCCGCGAGGCGCATCGCACCCGGCGTGTACGGAGGCGGCGCGACCGCGGCGACGGCGCCCGCGTCGGACGGCGGCTGGGCCGCGGTGTCGTTGCGGACGACGTCGTCGGGAGCGGTGGCCCCCTGCGTCTCGGAGTCGGAAGGCTGCGCGCTCGGCGTCGGGTTCAGCTCCGATTCGATCCGAGGCTCGAAGCGCACGATCTCGCGGACCGGAGCGGCGCGCCATCCGAGCCAGAATCCGATGCCGGCGCCGAGCGCGACACCGAGCACACTCGCGAGCGCGACGACGAGACTCCAGCGCGGCGCCGGTGGCGCCGGCGATCGCGGCGCGCGAGCCGTTCCGCAGCGGTCGCAGAACACCGCGGCGTCGCGTAGCTCCGCGTCGCAATGCAGGCAGACGATGGCTTCGGGTTCGGCCGGCTTCATTCGGTCGTCTTGCGTGCGAGGACAGTCGAAAGGATCGAAAGAACGAAGAGGATCGCGGAGGTCTCGACGAGGCGCGATGCTACCCGCGGCTGGACGCGGGATCGGCCGCGGGCTTCCGCGTGAATCCGGACGACGCGTCGTCGGCGCGAGCTTCCTGTCTTCAGATCCTGGCTATCCTGGCCGCGATGACCGACACCAACGCCGTCACCCTCGTCGCCCGATTCCAGGACAGCCGCGAGGCCCGCGCGCTCGGACCTCCCGCCGAGGTACGCCGCGCCGCGCTGCTGTTGGTCGAAACGTCGTTCGGGGACCTCGGCGCGCATCCGCGTCTGCTCGACGCCGATCAACTGCGTGAACTGGTGTTCGACCGCGTGGCACGCCGCATCGGCGGCAAGGACACGATCGCCGAGTTCGTTCCGCGCGTGCTGCGCACGTTCTACGCGTGGCTCGGCGAACACGAGATGGTCACGCACGCTTACGAACTCGAGGCCGTGTTCGACGATGCGGACTCGGAGTTCGTCTCTCGCGTGCGTTCGGTGAAGGACGGCGAGCGCATCGCGGGCGACGTGAAACCGATCGTCGGTCGCGGCACGAAAGTCGGCCGCAACGACCCGTGCCCATGCGCGAGCGGCAAGAAGTTCAAGCAGTGCTGCGGCAAGAACGGGTGAGACGAAGGATGTGGAGGCGCGGCGCGCCGCGGCTGCCGATCGCGATTACTCCTCCAGCTGGATCGTCAATTGGAGGCCGATCAGCCCGAACTCCGCCACTTCGGCGACGACGGGTTGTCCACGCATGACGTCGCCCTCGAGCGCGCGCCGCAGGATTCCGGGCATGCGACTCGGTCCGCCCCGGTCTTGCTTCTTCTGCAACAGATCTTCGATCGGAAGCGGTTCGTCACTGGTGATGACGAGGTAGTGGTCACGGAATGGCTTGGCGGTCGGCCAATCGTCCGGGACTTCGACCAGGAAAGGAACGCGTTCCGGCCGGCCCGGTTCGATCCGAGTGATCTCGGCGGTTCGTCGAGGGTGGATCAGGTCCCGTTCGTGGTTATCCATCAACGACAGGACGTAGACAAACACAGGTCGGTCAGCCTCGTTCATGACCTCCAAGATCCCGAGTTGTCTTCGATTCAATGCGCGGTGATGACCACAGCGATACTCGAGGTCGTCCCCGCCACGTCGAATGAAGAGTGGGGCGTGCGTCACGCGTTCCGCGTTGGGATCGTTGCGATCGACCGTTCGTTGGAGAGGGGGGTCCCCGAGATTGGCTTCGTCGACGCGCCTGAAGTCGCAGAACCGACCGAGTTCGTCGGGATTCGGGGAGTCGAATCGCGCAGAAACCCGAAGCTCCGATCGAGTTCCCATCAGCCGCATCAGCGCTTGGAAGCTCACCTCGTCCTCGATGGCGTCGATCAGGGCTTTCCGCGCTGCGCCCCTCGAATGGGTATCCGGGACGGGCACACTGACGAGTTTCGCGCCATCGGAAGCTCGAACTTCGATCTCGTCGCGCCGCTCGTCACTCGGTGAGTTGGGCTTGCTGAGTTGTGCCAAGTAGAGACCGGACGTCACGTACCGCACGGCGGGATGGGAACCGATGAGATCGTGCACGAGTCCATCGGGGTCGAAGATCGTGATGGGCTCGGTGTCGCGCGGCAGGGTCAACCAGTCGACGTACCGCGCTTGCGTCGGAGCACTCTCGACCGACCGCGCCTCTTTCCACGCAGCAAAGCTGCGATCGAACTGGAGTTCGTCGACCGTCACTTCGCCGAGGATGGCTCCGGTGCCGTCGAGGACGCGGAACACCGTTCCGATTTCGACGCCCGAGAGCGAACCGACACCGATCTCGAGTCGGTCGTCGGTCACGCGCCGGGAGACGTAGCGACCGGGTCGTTCCACGTAGGCGCCGTCGAACAGCAGTCGCGAGAGGCTGCCATCCGCCGTCGGTGTCTGCGGCAGATCCAGATGGAACCAGGGTCGGTACCAACGCACCGCTGCGAAGACGTCTTGGTACGTCGTGGTGGCCGAGTCCGCGTGTTCAAGGGCGTACTGCAGCCAGCACGTGAACGCACCTCGAGCCGTCGACGGGTTCTCGACTTCGAAGTACCACTCCTGCGCGAGCTGTTCCTTCTCGCACGCCGCGATGTGCACGTACGTGCCGGACTGCGCGCTCTGGGACGGCGCAACCTCGTCGTCGATGAACTTGACGTCGGGTGGCCACTCGTTCGGCAGCGAGCTCTCCCCGACCCCGGCACTGCCCTTCGGGGCGAGGCGCACGGGGAGATCCGTCCGCGCCTCCGCGCCCCGCATGACGCCCGCCGAATGGCAGGCGTCGGTCGCCACGAAGACGTGCGCACCTCGAGCGAGAAGTGGCGCAACGAGCGAGTGCAGCATGTCGTCGGTCAGGTCGCGGTCGCCGTGGTGTTTGGAACTTCGACTATCGAAGAGCACGAGCGTGTTGTCGGCTTGCGCGCTCTCCGACCCAGCCGCGTGCGTGGCCATGTCGGGGACCGTGGAGCCGTGCCCCGCGAAGAACACGAAAACGACATCGCCCCGCCGGACGTTCGCGCCGAGGTCCGTCGTGAACGCACGGATCACGCGGCCGAGTGTGGCATCCTCGTTCTTCAGCTCGATGATCGGGTCGAACGCGAAGCGTGTGCGCAGCAACTCCGACATGGCCGCGACATCCCGTGTCGCGCCGTAGATCTGCTTGAAGTCCTGATCCAGGATCGCGGCTGGATACGCGTCGACCCCGATCAACAACGCGAACTTGCGCGGGCTGGCCACCGGTTCCGTCGCCGGGGCTTGGATCATCGCGAGCAAGCCACACACGAGAGTTGCAGTGATCACCGTCGACTCCCTTTGCCACCGCGGGTGGCGGTCTCCTGCCGATAGGGGAGCGGCGAAGCGGACCGAAGGCAAGAGCGTCCTCACGCGCCCGCCTACGGCCGGCCGGAGTGGCTCCGTTCTCCGTGGATTTCCGACTTCACGTGGCGGCCTGCCGCGCGATCCAGCCGTGACATCGAGCCGACATCCGCGGTGCGGCGCGGGCCGTTACTGTGCTCGAGCGTCCGGGTAGGGCAGGCGACTTCGCGGGTTTCGGCGAACTCGCCCCGTGTTCCGATCGTCGCAAGTGCCGCCTGGAACGACGTACTCCGTTCGTCGTCGTCGAGTCGAGGAGCAGCCATGGTCGTGTCGTGGAACGAAGAGACCGCCGCGCATCTGTTGCGGCGCACCGGGTTCGGCCCGCGCCCGGTGGACGTCGCCGCCGCGGTGAAGAAGGGCATGGCGAAGACGATCGCCGGCCTGTTCAAGCCGTGGAAGAAGTCCGAGAAGCTGCCGAAGAAGCCGAAGGTCGAGTCCCTCGAGGACATCCAGGTCTGGTGGCTGCGGCGCATGGTGGCCACGAAGAGCCCGCTCGTCGAGAAGATGGCGCTGTTCTGGCACAACCACTTCGCGACCGCGCTGAGCAAGGTCGGGCGCCTACCGTTGATGCATCAGCAGAACCGCACCTTGCGCAAGCACGCGGTCGGGAAGTTCTCGACGCTGTGTCTCGAGATGGCGCGCGATCCCGCGATGGTGATCTGGCTCGACAACATCTCGAACATCGCTTCCGACCCGAACGAGAACTTCGCGCGTGAACTGATGGAGCTGTTCACGACCGGAGTGCTCGACCAGTTCGGGCAACCGAACTACACCGAACAGGACGTCCAGGAGAGTGCGCGCGCGTTCACGGGCTGGACGCTCGACGAGAAGTACAAGTTCGTGTTCGACACCGAGAACCACGACTTCGGCGGCAAGACGTTCCGCGGGCAGACCGGGAACTTCGACGGCACCGACATCGTCGCGGCGCTCGTCGTCGATCCGGCGACCGCGCGGCGCCTGGCGTGGAAGCTGTGGTCGTTCTTCGCCTACGAGACCACGCTCGACGACCCGGTGCTCGATCCACTCGTCGCGGAGTACCTCGCGAGCGGGACGTCGATCAAGGCGCTGCTGAACGTGCTGTTCAACAGGGACGAGTTCTATTCGGCGACCGCGCTGCGTTCACGCGTGAAGGGCCCGGCCGAATTGGTGGTCGGAGCGCTGCGCCAACTCGGCGCCAAGATCTCGAACTCCGACACCGGCGTTTACCAGGCTTCGCAAGCGATGCAGTCGCTCGGCCAATCGATCTTCGAGCCACCGACCGTGTTCGGTTGGAAGGAAGGTCAGCATTGGATCTCGACCAACGGCATGCTCGCGCGATTGCGTACCGCCGAGACGATCGCCGATGCGCGCACGAGCGAAGGTGCGGGCTTCCAATGGAATCCGGCGAAGTTGCTAGGGCCGAAGAAGAAGCAGGCCGCGCTGACGGCCACCGAAGTCGTCGCGAAGGTGCTGGACGCGCTCGGTCAAGACGCGACGCTCCCCGCGACCGTCACCGCGCTCGAAACCTATCTCCAGACCGATGAGAACGGCCAGCCCGTGACGTTCTTCGTCGAGCCGGCCTCGATCGACGTGAAGGTGCGCGGTCTCGTCGCGCTCGTGCTTTCGTCCCCTGAATACCAGCTCGCGTGAAGGATGCCCTCGCCATGAAACTCGATCGACGCGACTTCCTGCGCTGCGGCCTGATGACGGGTGCCGCGGCGACGTTGAGCACGAGCGCGTTCCTGCGCACGTTGCGAGCCGCGCCCGGCGTGGGTGGCGTGAACCTCGTGCTGATCGAGTTGTTCGGCGGCAACGACGGCTACAACACGATCGTGCCGTTCGGCGTCGACGGTGGGGCGTACTACACGCTCTACCGCGGAGCGATCGCGGTCCCCGAGAACGAGGTGCTGAAGATCACCGGCCAGCCGATCGGCTTCCATCCGCAGATGGGAGCGCTGAAGGCGCTCTACGACCAAGGCCGCGTCGCGATCGTGCAGGGCGTGAGCTACCCGGATTCGAGTTTCTCGCACGAAGTCGCGCAGCGCGATTGGCATTCGGGCACGCCCGGAGTGCTCGGGCAGACCGGATGGCTCGGTCGATATCTCGGGCTCTATCCTGCGCCGGCGTTTCCCTATGCCGCGGAACTCGAGAGTCAGCTCCAGCTCGTCACCGCGGGCGCGAGCGGATTCGTGCCGGCGATTCCATACCTCGACGATTTCACGTTCCCGATCGATCCGTACCACGTCGAGGACGGCGCGAATCGCAAGAGTACGTACCTCGCGCTCGCGAACGCGGCGAAGCTGGCGGCCGGGCGACTCGGCTCGATCGCCGGAGTCGGAGCCGACCTCCTGCAGTTGATCGACGCATTCCAGTCGGTGCCGGTGTTCAACCATGTCGGCGCCTATCCCGAGCACGGCTTCGCCGACACGTTGAAGCTGTGTGCGCGCCTCATGAACTCGGGCCTCGGGCTGCAGATCTTCCACTGCGGCCTCGGTGGTTTCGATACCCACGCCGATCAGAACGTCGACGGCTACCACGGCAACCTGCTCGAGGTGCTCTCGCAGTCGATCGCCGCGCTGCACGCCGATCTGTCGTCGGTGAATCTCGCGAGCACCACGGTGTTCGTGGTGTTCTCGGAGTTCGGTCGCACGCTGTATCAAAACGGTTCGCTCGGCTGCGATCACGGCACCGTCAATCCGGTCCTGATCGTGGGTGATCCGGTGGTCGGGCACGGCGGCGTCGTGAATCCGCACGTGTCGCTCGATCCCGGCAACCTGACCGAGGCCAACGAAGCCGTGACGGCGGTCGACTTCCGCGACGTGTTCGGCACCGTGGTGAAGCGACACCTCGGCGAGTCGGGCGCGAACTTGGCCGCGGTCTTCCCGAACCACACGGTCACCGACCTCGGATTCCTCGGCTAGATCGACTTGTTCGCGAACGCCCATTTCGGGCCAGGCGAGGTCGTTCGGGAGATCGGTTCGTGCGAAAAGTCATGCTCGGCGGTGTGGCCCTGGTCGCGTTGGTCGGGCTGGTGTCGGCATTCGCGCTGGCGCAGAAGGGTCCGAAGGAGCGCGACAGCTCGCGCGGCGATCCCTTTCGCGTGGTGATCGTGCAGCCGGTGCTGTCCGCCGCAAGTCGTTTTGTGGACAGGGATATCGACTACTCGGAAACCAAGAAGGTGGCCGAGGTCCTGGCCCAGCTCGACGCCGAGGGGTACGACCCGATCCAGATCGAAGCCCTCAACGAAGACTCCCTCGCCGTGCTCGCCAAACGGCGCTGAGCGGGTGTCCAGAGGCGGGGCGTTCCGTGTCCCGCCGACGATCCGTCGCTTGCCAACCCCGGTTGGAGCGGGGCATACTCCGGCGACTTCGTTCAGGACGGAGCGCGGCCCGAGATCCCCCCGACTCGCCGGGTCGAGCGCCGCATCAACAGACACCCAGGAGCCTCCCGATGAAGCGCGTGATTTCGTCCGCCGTTGCCGCGTTCGTGCTCGGTTCGGTCGCTGCCGCGATGTGCCCGTTCACGACGATCTTCTTCCAGTACGGAGCAGGTTGCGCGCCGGGCACGCAGGCCCCGCCGATCCTGAACGGTCAGGTCGACGGTGGCATGACCTGCGGCGTGATGATCGACCTGAACGTGCAGCAGCCCTGCGGTCACTGCGGCGTCTACGTGAAGAGCGAATGGCTGGTGCTCGGCTTCTCGGCGGTCAACGTGCCGATGTCGAACGGATGCATGCTGCTCGCGTCGCCGGACATCGTGCTGCCGCTGCCGCCGGCGATCGGCTCGACCGTGCTCCAGGGCGATCTGCCGCACGATCCGTCCTTGATCGGCCACTCGTTCTACATGCAGGGCATCATCGAGCGCGTCGCGACGTTCGGGAACACGACCGAGATCGAGGTGTCGAACGGCCTCGAGATGCGCATCATTCCCTGATCGCCGATCGCTCGGGCCGCTGGGCCGGATGCGCTGGCATCCACGCAGGCAGGGGCTTCCGCCCCCGCGCCCCCTCGTCCGACCGCTCGCGGTCGAACGACCAAAGGGGGGCTTCACAAACGAGCGAAGCCCCCCTTTGGGAACCCCCGCGCCCTTGTGTCGCGCGCGAGACTTCACGCGAAGGGACGTCGAGAACGGGCTCTTGCGGCGGCCGTTCGCCTTCTCACAGGGGCGCAGGGGTGGCTTGTCGAGGGCGTGAGTGGCGACCCCTGTCCATCTCACCCAAGGTGACGTACTGACGAGACGTGTAGAGCGGATCGCCACAGCTGCGGCGGGCTGCTGAGCGGCCGCTCCGAGAGCCCGTTCTCGACGTCCCTTGGCGACGGAGTGGTTTCCTATGACGCGCGAGCTTGAACCCGAGGGAGAACTTCGGGTCGCGCTTCGCGCTCCGCGGTGGCGATTGAAGGAATGCACGGACGGGGACGGAGGCGCATCTGTCCCCGATCTGTCCCCCGTGACCGCACGCCGTTGCCGGTTGTCAGCGCACACGCTCCAACCCTTTGACACGATCGCGCAAGTCCTTGGCCCACTGTGGCGTAGCCCGCGTGCAATTGCCGCCGGCAATCGCACGCGGGTACCCGCGTCGAGCTGCCGGGGGTGATCCCGTTCGGGCCTCGGTGACTGGGTGTCGGGGCTCGCCCTCGGCTCGCGAACCGCTCCGCGTTCCTCGATCTGTTCTTCTCGGACATCGAAGTCCATACTGCGCTCGCGACGCGCACGTACGGACGAGCCCGACTCTCCTTCGCGTGCTCGCGGATGACATGGGAGTCCGAACATGAAGCGATTGAGTCTCGTTTGCTTGATGGGATTGGGAATCGCCACGGCTGCCGTCGCGATGTGTCCGTACACGACCGTGTTCACGCAGTACGGAGTCGGCTGTTCGCCGGTGGCGCTGACCGCGCCCGTGCTGAACGGCAGCGTGAACGGCAGCTTCGTCTGCGGTGTCACGATCGACCTGAACGCGCCGCCCGTGTGCTGCAACGTGTTCTTGAACGGGGAGTGGTTGCTGGTCGGGACCTCCGCCGTGAACGTGCCCATGCCCAACGGCTGCACGTTGCTGGCCTCGCCCGACCTCGTGATCCCGCTGCCGCCGCAGATCGGCTCGACGAAGATCGTCGCGGACTTGCCGCACGATCCCGCTCTGATCGGCACCTCGATCTACATGCAGGGCGTGACGTCGCGGTTCACGACGATCGGGCTCACGACCGATCTCGAGTTCTCGAACGGACTCGAGCTGAAGTTCAACCCCTGACGGTCCGTCGAGCGGAGCGGTGGAGCGCGCGGGGCCTACTGCTTCGCGCGCTTCCATCCCGCTCGGTCGGGGTCGTAGGGGACCTCGTTCTGCGGGAACTTCGCGAGTACGGCTTCGGCGCGCGCGATCACGGTGTCTACGCCGTTCGCGAGGTCCTTCGGTGTGAAGGCGACGATCTCGAGTGGTGGCACGCCGATGCCCTCGACTCCCTTGCCGCCGTTGAAGCGACCCTTGTTCGATTGGGTCGTGATGCGCAAGGCGAAGAGTCCTGACGGGAGTTCGAGTTCTTCCTTCTGACCCGACATGCCCGCGGTCGGCGACTCGCCGAGCATGTAGGCGCGGCCGTCCTCCTTGAACATGCCGGAGACGGTTTCGGCCGAGCTGACGGTCAGGCCGTCGACGAGGACGACGACTGGGCCACCGAAGGGAGCTGGCCCCGCGCCCGCGATCGGCGACGAGCCGACGCGATCGAACGTGTGGCCGAGCGGGATGAAGCGCGCGAACACGGCGTCGTGATCGCAGCCACCGCCCTTGTTGCCGCGGAAATCGAGGATCAGCCCCGGACACGCGGCGAAGCGCTCGAGGATGGCGTCGAGTCGCTCCGGGAGATCTTCCGGGATCGCGGGGATCGCGAGATAGCCGAAGCCCTTCGACGTCGTGCCGGCGAGAAAACCGTCGCCCAAGTCCTTCGCGTTCGCGGGGACGACCGCCGCTCCACGCGGTGGCGGCATCTTGCGAGAGCACTGCAGCGTGACGGCGTTCTTGCGTCCGCCCGGCGGAACGACTTCGACGCGGAGGGTTGCGCCGTCCGCTCCGGAAAGTCCGAATGCGAACACCGAGAACTCGCGGTGATGCGGCGTCGAATAGCTCTCGAACTCGGCGATCGCGGCCGCGCGCTGCTCGAACCACGTCGCCGCCTTCACACCGTCGACCGACACGAGTTCCGAACCTGCGGGGACCTTCGCCGTCGACAGGTTCTTGCGTACGTAGAGCTTGGTCCCGATGCGCGTGAGCCCGACTCCCGTGAGTTCCGTCTCCACGCCGGCGTCCTTCGGCCATTGCACCGACTCGCCTTTCGCGAGCGGCAGGACTTGCGAGTGGCCGTCTTCGAGGCGCGCGAGCAACCGCACGAGTTGGACCAGGTGCTCGCCGTCGGACTTCGTCGCCTTCGCGTTCTTCGTGAACTCCGCGCGCACGGCCGACCAATCGATCGACTTGGTGGCGAAGAAATGACCGCAGCGCGCTTCGATTTCTTCGAGCGCGAACGCGACGTCCCGTTCGTACACCGAGGGCGGTGCCGTCGCCGAGGCGGCGATCACGCACGGCAAGATCACGAGAGCGTGGATGATCCCGAGGCAACCATGGACCCGCATGCGTTGAAGCCTACGTTCTGCCCTTCCCCTTTGTCGCCGGCTCGCTCGGCCATCCTCGTCGCACTCCTTGGAGCGGCTGGCGGAGGGTGTTCGATGCTCGGCGGGAATGCGTCGGTCGCGACCGGTGCGCCGGCGCCCGGCCGCGTCGTCGGCGTCGTCTACCACGACGTGGACCGCGATGGGGTCCGCGACGCCGACGAGCCCGGGATCGAAGGGGTCTCGGTTTCCAACGGTCAGGACGTCACGTCGACCGACGCGGCGGGGCGGTACGACCTCGCGATCGATGCCGACGACGGCGTCGTGTTCGTGATCAAGCCGCGCGATTGGATGACGCCGACGAACGAGCTCGGACTGCCGCGGTTCTTCCACCTGCATCGGCCCGGTGGATCGAAGCCGATGCGCTTCGGCGGCATCGAGCCGACCGGTCCGTTGCCCGCGAGCGTCGATTTCGCGTTGAACCCGCGGCCCGAGCCGGAGGTGTTCGAAGCGCTGCTGTTCGGCGACACGCAGACGCGTGACGCGAAAGAAGTCGGCTACCTCGGACACGATGTCCTGCCCGAAGTGATCGGCACCGACGCGCTGTTCGGCGTGACGCTCGGCGACGTCGTGTTCGACGATCTGTCGGTGTATTCGCACGTGACCGCCGCGGTCTCGAAGGTCGGGGTGCCCTGGTACAACGTCCACGGCAATCACGACCAGGATGCCGATGCCGGCGACGATGCCGACGCGGACGACAGCTTCGAGCGTGTGTTCGGCCCGGCGACGTACGCGTTCGACGTGAGCCGCGTGCACTTCGTCGTGCTCGACGACGTGTTCTTCTTCCGCGATCCCGAGAGCCACGAGCCGACCTACGAAGGCAGGATCACGCCTCGCGAACTCGAGTTCCTCGCCAACGACCTCGCGCGCGTGCCCGACGATCGACTCGTGGTGCTGATGATGCACATCCCGCTGTGGGACGTGGAGAACCGCGCCGAACTGTTCGCGTTGTTGCGATCGCGCTCGCACGTGTTCGCGGTCGCCGCGCACTACCACGCCCTCGAACAGGGTTGGTTCGGCACCGAGGACGGCTTCCCCGCCGAGCGTCCGCTGCACCACTACGTCGCCGGCGCTGCCTGCGGGAACTGGTGGCAGGGCAGCTTCGACGAGCAGACGATCCCGCACACGACGATGCGCGACGGCGCGCCGAACGGGTACACGCGCATCCGCTTCGACGGCAACACGTATCGCTTCGAGTACAAGGCCGCGCGCCGACCCGCCGACCACCAGATGACGATCCACGTCCGCGACCACCTCACGGCCGGCACGCTCGACGGTGAGTTCGTCACGCTGAACGTGTTCACGGGCTCGGAACGCTCGCGCGTCGAATGGCGCGTGAACGAAGGGGAGTGGCGGGGGCTCGAGCGCGTGACCGGGGAGGACCCGTTCATCCTCGAACTGAAGGCCGAAGAAGCGGTGTATCCCCACGGTGGCCGCAAACTGAACCCGACCAAGATCCCGACGAATCACCTGTGGCGCGCGCCGCTCCCGCCGGAACTCCCCGCGGGCTGGCACTTGATCGAGGCCAGGACGACGGACCCGTTCGGGCACGAGTACCGCGCTGCGCGCGTCGTGCGCGTGGAGTGAGTTGCCTCACTTCCCGGGCTCGAGTCCGATCGTCACGCCCTCGAGGGGCAGTCCGTCGGGGTCGGTGAGTCGCGCCTTCAGGTTGATGTCGTAGTCGAGGTTCTCGACCTTCAGCATCAGGCAGCTCGTACCGCGCGTCAACTTCAGCGGCGTGTCGAGGTCGATCGCTTGATGGTGATGGCCGTCGAACACGAGCTGCCCGTCGAGCAAGACGTGGACACCGTCGTCGGTGCGCAACCACAAGTGCGCGTCCTGCTCGCGATCGGACGTCACGTAGACCGCCGCGTAGCAGCACATCCAATCCTTCACCGTCGCGTTGCACAGTTCGCTCGTCGCCTTCCACAGGTCGACGAGGTCCTCGCTCGACGTGTACGCCATCCAGCGCGACTTGCCGGCCTTCCTCTTCGCGAGCGGGCGGGCCTTGGCTTCACCGATCGGATCGATCGTGAGCATGTCGTCCTTGGTCTTGTCGCCCGCGAACGAGCCGCAGACGAGCCACGTGCGCACGTAGGGCACGTCCGCCGCGGGCTCGATCTTCTTCGGCTTCGCCGCGGGGCGATCGGTCGACGTCGTGCCACGATCGCGCTCGTTCGGCATCGTCAGCGCGGCCTTGCGCAGGAACAGGATCGAGAACGCCGTGTCCTCGATGTTCTGGTACACGCCCCACGAGCCGTTCTCGTTCTGATCCCGGATCAGGAACTCGGCGCCGTCGCGGTACCACGCGTGCGTGCCGATCTGCTTGAGGTCGTAGAACACCGCGTAGCGCTCGATCCCGTAGAGGTAGTAGTAGAAGCCGTGGTTCGTCCACGTGTTGCCTTCGGGATTGCGCGTCACCGAGAAGCGATCGACGAACCACTTCTGCGCCGCCGCCGCGGCTTCGCGCGCGTTCGCGAGGTCTTTCGTCGCTTTGCCGAAGCCCTTCAGTTCGTCTTCGCAGAGTTTGATCATCGCGAGGCCGGCGACCGTCATCGAGCCGCGCGGAAGTTCGCCGGGTCGGTACGAGAAGCCGCCCAGCGGCGTGCGGCAGCGCATGACACCCTTCAGCGCGCCGAGCCAGACCTCGCGCGCGTGATCGGGCTTCACGTCGCGCATCGCGGCGCAGCGCAGTCCGAGCAACGCGTACTGACTGTTCGAGAGATCCGCCGCCCCGTCCGGATATCCCCACAGCGATTCGCCGGGCCGGAACGTGCGCGCGAGGAACTCAGCCAGCGGCTTCATCTCGTTGACGAAGCGCGGACTCGGCCCGAGCGTGTAGAGCAACTGCAGAGTGATCCCGGTCTCGTAGACGCTGCGGCGCGGCTCGGGCACGCCGGTCGGCCGCGTCACGTTCCACGCGCGCAGTGCCTTGATCAAGTAGTCGATGCCCTTCTGGATGCGCGGGTCGCTCTGGCTGACACCGCCGTGCAAGAGTGCGAGCAAGGCCAGCGACGTGCGTCCGATCGGATGCGCGTCCTCCACGTGCCAACTGCCGTCGGGGTTCTGCTTCGACAACAGGAACTCGCAGCCCCAATCGACCGCGCGGTTCACGCGCAACTCGAGCGGGTCTTGCGCCTCGGTGTCGGGTTCCTCGGCCGGTTCGGGTTGCTCGGGTTCGGTGGGTGGTGGTGTGGGCGTTGCGTCCTGGGCACGCACGGATCCTGCGCCGGCGAGCAGGGCCGAGCAGACTGAAACAGCCATCAGCGTGCGCACGAGCATGAGAACGGTCCAGGTCGCGAGGGCGCGCATGATACGGCTCCGCTATCCTCGCGGCCCCCGTTCCGTGCCCGAGGTCCCGATATGAGCGTGCTCGCTTCGATGCTGTCGTCCGTCCTGGCTCTCGCGTGCGCGGCGGACGAGTCGGTCGAGGCCACGGCGCGGCGGCTGGTCCAAGAAGCCACGACGCGCAGTCAGGCCCATGCGATCCTGACCGAACTCTGCGACGGCATCGGGCATCGGCTGTCGGGCTCGGACAACGCGGCGCGTGCGGTCGAGTGGGGAGCGCAAATCTGCGAGCGCGTCGGCGCCGACGCCGTGACGAAGCAAGCGATCAAGGTGCCGAAGTGGGTGCGCGGCGAGCCCGAGGAATTCGAGATCCTCGCGCCGACGCACCATCGACTGATCGGGCTCGCGCTCGGAGGTTCGATCGCGACGTCTGCCGAGGGGCTCGTCGCCGACGTGATGGTCGTGTCGTCGTTCGACGAGCTGAAGGCTCGTGCGGCGCAGGCCAAGGGCAAGATCGTGTTGTTCGACAAGGCCATGGGCCCGCAGCCCGACGGCCGAGCCCTCGGCTACGGCGACGTCGTGCCGCAACGCACGCAGGGCGCGATCGAGGCCGCGAAGGCCGGCGCCGTGGGCTCGTTGATCCGCTCGGTCGGCACGGCCAGCTATCGCCTGCCGCACACGGGCGTCATGAACTACGAAGACGACGTCACCAAGATCCCGCACGCGGCGATCGCGTCGGAGGACGCCGACCTGATCGGTCGTCTGATCGCCGCGGGACACACCGTGCGCGTGCGCATGAAGATGGACTGCCGCGACGAAGGCATGGCGCCGTCCGCGAACGTGATCGCCGAGATCAAAGGCCGCGAGCGCCCCGACGAGATCGTCGTGATCGGGGGGCACCTCGATTCCTGGGACGTCGGCCAGGGCGCGCTCGACGATGGAGTGGGCATCGCGGCGTGCATCGAAGTCATCCGCTTGTTCTCGGATCTCGGGCTCAGGCCGCGCCGCACGCTGCGCGTGGTCCTGTTCATGAACGAGGAGAACGGACTCGCCGGCGGCAAGGCGTATGCAGAAGCCAACGCCGGTTCGTTGGCGAAGCACGTCGCCGCGGTCGAGATGGACTCGGGCTCCTTCGGCTTCGACGGGTTCGGCGTGACGGCCGGCGAAGGCGGCCTCGAGTCGCTGGCGCCGCTCGCACGGATCCTGGACGAGACGATCGGCGCGGGACAGTTCACGCGCGGCGGCGGTGGCGCCGACATCGGGCCGATGCGCGTGGGCGGCGTCCCCATGCTCGGCATGAAGAACGACTCGGAGACCTACTTCCGCTATCACCACACGCCGGCCGACACCGTCGACAAGGTCGTCCCGGCCGACTTGGCGAAGTGCTCAGCGGCCATGGCCGCACTGTCCTGGTGGCTGTGCGAGAGCGAGCGGCCCCTGCCGCGCGTTCCACCCAAGTCCGAAGGTGAGCGCTGAACACGACTTCCAGAGCGATTGAGGCTGCGACGGATGGCGCGGCTACGATCGCGGTCCTCGTCCTCGACCGTCCTTTCGCGGAGAACCGATCGATGCGCCCGGTGCCCCAATCGTGCTTGATGTCCGGTGTCCTGTTCGTGCTCGTGCCGCTGCTGTCCGCGTGCTCGTCGATGTACTACGCGACGATGGAGAAGTTCGGCGTCGAGAAGCGCGACATCCTCATCGACCGCGTCGAAGAAGGACGCGAGGCGCAGGAGGACGCGAAGGAACAGGTCAAGACGACGCTCGAGCGCTTCAAGGAGCTGACGGGCTTCGACGGCGGTGAACTCGAGGACCGCTACAACCAACTCAACACCGATTACGAAGCTTGCGTCGATCGCGCCGAAGACCTCACCGGCCGCATCGACTCCATCGAAGACGTCGCCGCCGACATGATGGAGGAGATGGAGGCGGAGATCGCCGAGATCAGCAAGCCCGAGTACCGCGCCGAGAGCCAGAAGAACCTCGCGATCATCCGCGACCGCTCGGCCAAGATGGTCAGCGCGATGCGCAACGCCGAACAACGCATGCAGCCCGTGCTCCAAGCGTTCAAGGACGAGGTGCTGCGCCTGAAGCACAACCTGAACGTCCAGGCGATCCAGTCGCTGTCGGGCACGGTCACGCAGATCGAAGGCGACGTCACCAAGCTCATCGAGGACATGAACAAGTCGATCGCGGAAGCCGACTCGTTCCTGGCGTCGATGAACACGCAGTGACGCAGCGTCCGCCGCGCACACCCCGTTGCGCGGACCCGCGACGGATCCTCGGCCGCAAGGGTGTTGGCCTCTGGGTCAACCTCTACTCGCTGCGATCCGACGGTGATCACGGCGTCGGTGACTTCGGTCATCTCGCGCGATTGGTGCGCGCGACGGCGCCGCTCGGGATCGACTTCATCGGCCTGAACCCGCTCCACCAGATCGAGAACACGGCGCAGCGCAACAGCCCGTACTTCCCGCTGTCGCGCCGCTGGCGCAACCCGCTGTACATCGATCTGAACGCCGTTCCCGAGCTCGCGGCCAGCGGCCGACTGAAAGGCATCGGCGCGCGCGTGCGGACGCGGCCGCATGTCGATTACGACACGGTCTACGCATTCAAGCTCGAGCGACTGCGCGTGGCGCATCGGTTCTTCGTCAAGGACCACTTCGAGCCGCGCTCGCCACGCGGCAAGGACTATGCCGCGTTCATCGAGCGCTCGGGCGACGAGCTCCTGCGCCACGTCATGACACTCGTGGCCGGAGGCGACGATCGTCACGCGGCGCTGCCGCCGCGCACGCGCCGGGCGTTCGACCGATTCATCGAGCAACGCATCGAAGACCTCGACTTCCACGCGTGGTTGCAATTCGAGACCGCGCGCCAGCTCGCCGCGATCGATGCGGAAGCGCGTGCGCTCGGCATGCGACTCGGGCTGTACCACGACCTCGCGATCGGCGCCGCGCCGGGTTCCTCCGAGGTCTTGACCGATACCGACGCCTACGCGGCGAAGACGTTTCTCGGCGCTCCGCCCGACGGCTACTCGCGCAACGGACAAGTCTGGAACCTGGTGCCGTTCGATCCGGCCGAACTCCAGCGCCGCAAGGGCGCGCCGTACGCGAGTCTCGTCGCGGCGAATCTCGACGGCGGCGGCATGCTGCGCATCGATCACGTCATCGGGCTCGCGCGCCAGTACTGGATCGCGCGCGGGAAGAGCGGTCGTCGTGGTTCCTTCGTGCCGTTCCCGGGGCCTGCGCTGTTCCGCCTCGTCGCGCGCATCAGTCAGCAGCGACGCGCTCCGATCGTCGGCGAGGATCTCGGGACGATCCCGCGCGAGTTGCCGGGACTCATGCGCAAATACGGCGTGTTGTCGACGCGCTTCATGTTGTTCGAGCGCGACGCCGATGGCGCGTTCCGCGCTCCGGCGCGCTATCCGCGCGAGTCGCTCGCCACGTTCGCGAACCACGACGTCGTGCCGCTGCTCGGCTGGTTGCGCGGACTCGATCTCCCGCTGCGCGTGAAGCTCGGTCTGCTCGACGCGAAGGAGCTCGCGACCTCACGGCGCGCGCGTCGCGGCGAGGTCGCCGCGTTCCTGGCCGCGCTGCGCGAGCACGGCGAGCTCGCACTCGACGACGATCCGGTCGCCGCCTCCGCGCGATTCCTCGCCAGGACCCCGAGTTCGTTGGTGGGGTTGGCGCTCGACGATCTCGCCGGCGAGACCAAGCCGGTCAACATCCCGACCGCGACCAACGACGTGTATCCGTGCTGGTCGCGCCGTATGCGGACCACGGTCGAGGAGATCACCAGCGACCCGCGCTTCGTACGCATCGTCACCGACGTCGTCGCGCGCAGGCGTGGCGTCAATCGCGCACGAACATCTGGTACAGCGTGAGCAGGATCTCGAACACGATCAGCGCGACGATGTACCACTCGACGCGCAACGCGCGGTTCTCGTTCGACAACTGCAGCAACGTCTCGGCCGTCTTCGACACCAGGTCGAGCTTGCGCTCGAGCGAGACGTTGCGCTCGACGATCTCGTAGTCGTCCTCGAGCCGCACCCACAAGCGCTCGACGTCGGGTTCGTCCCACAGGAATTCGGGCTTCTCGCCGACTTCGACGCGGCCGACCATCGTGTGCTCGACCAACAGAGCGCCACCGATGTGGCGCAGCAAGTCCTTGCCGGCCACTCCACCGCGCCCGCCCGACTCGATGTCGCGCGCGACGGGTTCCATGTGCTCGAACAGCGCGTTCATGCGCTTCTCGTAGAAGGCCAGCACGACGCTCTTCGCGAGGATCTCGGCGAGCGCTTGAAGGCGCGGCGCGCGTGTGTCGCGCAGTACGAGGACTCCGTTCACGCTGTGCTCGCTGGTGTCGGGGTCGATGCGGACGTCGACCGACTCGGTCTCGGGTTCCGAGAGCGGCGCGGCGAGGAAACCGCCGAGATGCTTCAGGAACGACGCCTGTTCGGCGGCGTCGAGCGCGAAACAGACGACGACGCCGTACCGGAACAGTGCGACCACGCCTTCACGGCCCGAGCGCACGAGCACCGGGAAGTCGGCGAGTCGTGTGCCGACGCCGATCGAGCGCGTGTCGACGCGTTCGCCGACGAAGTGCGCGACGACCGTGAACGTGTTCGGCAGCGGGAGCGGGACGGTGGCGACCATGCGCGCACGGTACCGCCGTCACAGGCCGCGATCGAAGACGACCTGTTGCTTCGACCGCGTGAACCCGAGCCGTTCGTAGAAGCGATGCGCGTCCACGCGAACGACGTTCGAGCGCAGACGCAACGCGAGGAACCCAGCGCCTTTCGCCCATGCCGCGATCGCATCGACCAGGTGATGCCCGATCCGCCGACCGCGACGATCTGCCGCGACCACGAGCGTCGCGAGTTCGGCGGTGCGATCGAGCAGCAACGGTTCGGCCGCATGCGCATGCGCGAATCCGAGCACCGTTCGTGCCGCGTCGACGGCGACGAGAACGACGTGGAGTTCCGGCAAGGCGACGAATCGCCGCGCGCACTGGTCCGTGGTCATCGGATAGCCGAGCTCTCCACACAGCGCGGCGATCGCGCCGACGTCGTCGGTCCGCGCGGGTCGGATCGTGACGTCCTGCGCGAGATCACCCATGTCGTGGGAATCCGTCACAACCAGACCGTCGCCTGGCCGTCCTTTTCCTCGATGCGGTAGACCTTCGCCTTGCGGCAGGTGCCGCGCTTCACCGAGCCATCGGTGACGTCGAACCAGTAGCCATGCACGGCGCAGACGGCGGCGTTGCCGGGCTTGAGTTTGCCGCCTTCGATGCGGCCGTTCTGGTGCGGGCAGATCGTGTCGATCGCGTGCAACTTGCCGTCGACCCGAGCGATGAGGACTTGGGTCGCACCCGCCGCGAGGTCGCCGAGCGTCGCGGTGCGCGCCGAGCCTTCCTCGATCTTGGTGGTGTCGTGGATCGTGACCGGGATCCCGCGGAACAGCGACAGCAGCTTGTTGAACATCACCGAGCCTCGCGCCGAAACGACGATCCGTGGTTGCCGCGAAAGCGGCAGACGATAGCACGATGCCGCGTCCAACCTTAGTATCCCCTGCTTCCGCGTCGGCCCGACCCTTCGAGGCCCGGCGACGGTCTGCCGCCCACCCGCCGAGGAGAGTCGCATGAAGATCGGAGTGCCGCGCGAGATCGCGGCGAACGAACGGCGCATCGCCGCGATTCCCGAGACCGTGACGCGCTTCGTGAAGGCGGGCGCGCAGGTCCTGGTCGAGAAGGGTGCTGGCGTCGAATCCTGCTCGTCCGACGACGCGTTCGCGCAGGCGGGTGCGACGCTCGTCGACACGGCCACCGTGTGGGGCGCCGACCTCCTCGTCAAAGTGCAGCCGCCGACGGTCGCCGAAGCGCAGCGCATGCGAGACGGCGCGTGCTTGGTGTCGCACCTGCAGGCCTGGAACAGTCCCGAGCTGCTGGCGGCGCTGAACGCGAAGAAGATCAGCGCGTTCTCGCTCGAGCAAGTGCCGCGCACGACGCGGGCGCAGACGATGGACGTGCTGTCCTCGCAAGCGACGATCGCGGGCTACAAGGCCGTGCTGCTGGCGGCGGATCGCGCGCCGCGCATCCTGCCGATGCTCGTGACCGCGGCCGGCACGTTGACGCCGGGGACCGTGCTCGTGCTCGGCGCCGGCGTCGCGGGGTTGTCCGCGATCGGCACGGCGAAGCGTCTCGGCGCGATCGTCGAGGCCTTCGACGTGCGTGCCGCGGCGGCGGAGCAAGTCGAGTCGCTGGGCGCGAAGTTCATCGGCAAGGAACTGCTGTCGAAGGAAGGCGAGGGCCAGGGCGGCTACGCCAAGCAACTGTCGCAGGACGCCGAGGAGCGCAACCGACAACTCATCGCGCAGCACGCGAAGAAGGCGCTGATCGTCATCGCGACCGCGGCCATTCCGAAGCGTCGCGCGCCGTTGCTGCTGCCGCGTTCCGTCGTCGAGACGATGCAGCCGGGCGCGGTGGTCGTCGACCTCGCGGCCGAAACCGGCGGCAACTGCGAACTGACGAAGCTCGGCGAGGACGTCGTCCATCACGGCGTCACGATCCTCGGTCCGGAGAAGCTCGCGGCGACGATCCCGACGCACGCGAGTCAGATGTTCGCGCGCAACGTCCTCGCCTTCGTCATCAACATGACCAAGGACGGCAAGCTCGGCGAGTTCGCGCTGAACTTCGACGACGACATCGTCCAGGCCTCGTGCGCCACGCACGCGGGTACGACACGGAGTGCTGCATGACCGTCGATGTGATCGTGATCTTCGTGCTCGCGGCGTACGTGGGCTTCGAGATCATCACCAAGGTTCCGCCGCAGCTCCACACGCCTCTGATGTCCGGCACCAACGCGATCACCGGCATCGCGGTCGTCGGGGCGATGTTGTCCGCGGGTGCCGGCCGCTCGCAGTTGGCGTCGTGGCTCGGCTTGATCGCGATGATCCTCGCGTCGATGAACGTCGTCGGCGGCTTCCTCGTGACCGACCGCATGCTGAAGATGTTCGGCGGCAAGAAGGAGCGCGTCTGATGGAGCGCGCGATCCTCGACCTCGCGTACCTCGTCGCGGCGCTGTGCTTCATCACCGGCCTGAAGCGCATGTCGGGCCCCAAGACCGCGCGCGCGGGCAACACGCTCAGCGCGTTCGGCATGCTGATCGCAATCATCGCGACGCTGTGCGAGCACAGCATCGTCGAGTACTGGCAGATCGGTGTCGGCGCCCTGATCGGCGGCGCCATCGGCGCGATCATGGTGAAGCGAGTGCAGATGACGTCGATGCCGCAGCTCGTCGCCGTGCTGCACGGCTTCGGCAGCGCCGCGGCCGGCCTCGTCGCCGCAGCCGAGCTCGTCGCCGAACTCGCGCACGGTGGGACCATCGACCCGGTGCACAACGGGATCATCCAGTTCACGGCGATCCTGTCGTCCTTGACCGTCGCCGGATCGTTCGTCGCGTACGGCAAGCTCGAAGAGAAGATCACGGGCCGCGCGGTCGATTGGCCGATGCGTCACCCGCTGAACGCGTTGCTGTTGCTCGGCCTACTCGCGATCGGCGCCTACCTGGTCCACGATCCCACGCAGATGGGTTGGTTCGTGGTGTTGAACGTCGGCGCCGCGCTGCTCGGCGTGTTGCTCGTGCTGTCGATCGGCGGCGCGGACATGCCGGTCGTCGTGTCGGTGTTGAACTCGTACGCGGGCATCGCCGGCGCGCTGGCCGGCTTCGTCATCGACAGCACGGTGCTGATCATCACCGGCGCGCTCGTCGGCGCCTCGGGCATGATCCTCTCTCGCATCATGTGCAAGGCGATGAACCGCTCGCTGGCGAACGTGCTGTTCGGCTCGTTCGGCGGCGACGCCGCCAAGGGGCCGGCCGGCGCGACGATCACGGGGACGATCCGCTCGACCACGGCCGAGGACGCGGCGCAACTGCTCGCCTACTCCGGCAGCGTCGTGATCGTGCCGGGCTATGGCTTGGCGGTGGCGCAGGCGCAGCATCAAGTCAGTGAGCTCGCGCAACTGCTCGAGAAGCGCGGCGTCGACGTGAAGTACGCGATCCATCCGGTCGCGGGCCGCATGCCCGGGCACATGAACGTGCTGCTCGCCGAGGCCAACGTGCCGTACGACAAGCTGGTGGAGATGGAACGCATCAACGGCGAGCTCGACCGCACCGACGTGGTGCTCGTGATCGGCGCCAACGACGTCGTCAATCCGGCGGCGCGCAGCAACCCGCAGAGCCCGATCTACGGCATGCCGATCCTCGACGTCGACAAGTCGAAGAACATCATCGTGATGAAGCGCGGTATGAACCCGGGCTTCGCCGGCATCGAGAACGAGCTGTTCTACAACCCGCGCACGCGCATGCTGTTCGGCGACGCGAAGGCCAGCCTCACGAAGCTCGTCGAAGAGACCAAAGCGATCGAGTGACGCGCGCGAGCGCGTTCGACGCGGTCACTTGCCGCCGACGTATCCGACTTGCTGCGGCTCCGCGCTGAGTTGCGGCACGACCGCGAAGTCGTCGAAGCTCGTGACCGCATCCGCCTTCGTCCACAGCCCGACGCCACCGGCGTCGTCGAACGTCGTGTCGTCGGTCGCGAGTAGGACCTCACCGTCGATCGAGCACTCGATGCGCGTGCCGACGTGCGTCACGGACAGCACGTGCCACTCGCCCATCGGGACGTCGAGGTCGCAGCCGGCGATCTGCTTGCGTCGACCGTCCTTGACCCAATACAGCCGGAAGTTGTGCTCGAGCGGATTCATGCGGCAGACGTAGTAGTCCTGGTTGCTGCGCGCGCGCCACAGGATGCCGCCGCCTTGGTCCTCGACGCCCGCGTCGGCGCGGAAGCGCACGAACAGCTCGCCGTTCTTGAACTGGATCTGGTCGGTCCAGCACAGGTTGAAAGTGCCCTCGCTCGTGTGGTTCTCGCGTGCCATGCGGAGCACGTTCGGCGCGGACGGCGCGGTCGGGTCGGCCGCGATCTCCCACGTCGCCATCGGACCGTCCTGGTTCGTGCCGTCGACCTTCCATCCGTTCGGCACCCCGCCGACCGGGTCCGCGTCGAACCCGAGCGCGCCCGCGGGCGTCTCGACGTCCCGCAAAATCAAGTCCGTGACGGTCTCGCAACCCGCAAACATCGCAGCCACGACGCACAACGCGATCGGACGCATGATCGTCTCCCGAATGAGGCGGTACTCGCAGGGGGTCCGGCGATGCCGCGAATCTATCCACCGCGCGGGCCGGGACGGGCTCGGTCCGGAGATTCCTCGTTCTTCGATTCCAACCCTACCGGCCCCAAGTCGTACTCAGTTCCACCGGAACTCGTCCCCCAAAGACTCAGGATCGGAGAGGTTCATGTGGAAGCCCGTTGTCGTCGTGGTCGCCGCGGTCATGTCCGTGGGTTACGTGGCTGTCGCGCGGGAGGACGGCGCCGCGAAGGCGCCCGAGCGCAAGGCCGTCGACATTCGTTGGGAAGGCTCCGTGATCGCGGCGCGCGTCGTCAAGGACCTCGAAGCGTCGCTGCGTTGGTACCAGGACGTGCTCGGCTGCGAGCTGTTCTTCGACTTGCGCCAAGGGGGGTGGGTCGAGTTGACGACTCCGGTCAAGGACACGCTGATCGGGCTGCAACAGGCCGAGCCGAAGCAAGAGACCGTCAGCGCCGGCGACAGCACCTTGATGTTCGGCACGGCCGACATCGTCGGCGCGGAGACGTGGCTGAAGTCGCACGGCGTCAAGACCGAACCGATCGTCGAGATCCCGCAGACGGTCAAGCTGATGACGTTCTTCGATCCCGACGGACACCGCCTGCAATTGCACGAGCCGTTCAAGGGTTGATCCTCCGTCGCGGCGGCGCGACGTGCGCTCGGCGACACTCCTGGTAGAACGCGGGGCATGCGCCGCCTGCTGGTCCTCGACGTCGTCGGATTGACTCCGAAACACCTTCGTGGGGCGGCGAAGTCGCTCGGACGCCTCGGCGCCGAGGGCTTCGCCGCGCCGCTGCGTCCGGTGTTCCCGGCCGTGACGTGTTCGGTGCAGTCGAGCTTCGTCACGGGCCGCATGCCGACCGAGCACGGCATCGTCGGCAACGGCTGGTACTTCCGTGACCTCGCCGAGGTCTGGCTGTGGCGCCAATCCAATCGCCTGGTCCAGGGCGACAAGGTCTGGCACGAGGCCAAGGCGCGCGATCCCGCCTTCACCTGCGCGAACCTGTTCTGGTGGTACGCGATGGCCGGCGACTTCGACTCGGTCGTCACGCCGCGGCCGGCGTACCACGCCGATGGGCGCAAGTCGCCCGACGTCTGGACCGATCCGGCGGAGCTGAAGCCGGAGCTGAACGCGAAGCTCGGGCGCTTCCCGTTGTTCGAGTTCTGGGGCCCGCGCGCAGGGCTGCCGTCGTCGCAGTGGATCGCAGACGCCGCGGCGCACGTGCTGACCACGAGCGCGCCGACGCTCGCGTTCGTCTACCTGCCGCATCTCGACTACGACCTGCAGCGCTTCGGTCCCGACGATGCGCGCAGCGAGGCCGCGGTCGCCGCGATCGACGCCGTCGCGGCGAGGCTCATCGACGTCGCACGCAGTCGCGGTTACGACGTGTTGGTGCTGTCGGAGTACGGCATCACGCCCGTGCGCGACGCGGTGCCGATCAACCGCGTGTTGCGCGAGGCGGGCTTCCTGCGCGTGCAGGACAACCTCGTCGGCGAGCTGATCGACTACGGCACGTCGCGCGCATTCGCGGTCGCCGATCACCAATGCGCGCACGTGTACGTGCGAGAGGCGCGCGACGTGCCGGCCGTGAAGGCGCTGCTCGAAAAGACCGACGGCGTCGAACGCGTGCTGGACGTGCGCGGCAAGGCCGAGCTCGGCATCGATCACGCGCGCAGCGGCGAACTGGTCGCGATCTCCGCGCCGGACCGCTGGTTCTCGTACCCGTGGTGGTTGGACGACGCGAATGCGCCGGACTTCGCGCGCACGGTCGACATCCACAAGAAGCCCGGCTACGACCCGCTCGAGCTCCTGCTCGATCCGACGTTGCCCGCGCCGAAGCTGAAAGTCGCGTGGACCCTGCTGAAGAAGGCGCTCGGCTTCCGCTACCTGCTCGACGTCGTGCCGCTCGACACGCGCTTGATCCGCGGCTCGCACGGCCGCCTGCCCGACCATCCCGAGGACGGTCCGATCGTCCTCGGCTCGCGCCGTGAGTTCGCGCGCGATGCACTGGCGGCGACCGACGTGCGGAAGTTGATCCTCGACCACCTGTTCGCGGAAGCGTGACGCGACGGTTCAACTCGCGTGTCGCCGTCTCTATCGTCTCGGTCAAGATCGCATTCGTCGTGGAGGAGCCTCGTCATGCGCGCTCTGTGGTTCGCGTTGGTGCTCGGGTTCGTCGGATGCAAGGCGACGGAGTCGGGCGATGCCCTCGACGCCGACGGCACGTTCGAGTCGTTCCTGGTCGCGTTCGAACGCGGCAACGTCTCGTTGATCCGCCCGCTGCTGTCCGACGACGTGATCGTGACCGTGCCGGACGGCAGCGCGCACGAAGGCAAGGACGCGGTCCTCGCCGCGTTCGAACAGGCGTTCGCGTCGATGGGCGAGCGCAAGCGTCATCGCGCGCAACAGACGACGCACGAAGACGACATCGCCGCGCAGATCGGCTTCTTCGACGACAAGAAGGAACGCTCCGACGGCCGCGTCGAGACGGCGGCGAGCGGCACGTACGTGTTGACGCTGCTGCGGGGCGACGACGGGCGTTGGAGGGTGCAGAACTTCGAGTGGTCGAACGGGTGAGGAGGGAAGGGCGGCGCCGGCCAACTCCGAGGTGACGCTGCCACCGTTCCCAGGGTTGCGTTCTTGGGGATCGATCACTTAGAAACCGACGCGGGCAGGGAACGACGTCGAGAAGGGGCAAACCAATGGATGAGTACCCAAAGAAGATCTACTTGGCGGCGACCTGGAGAGGGGATCAGCGTGCTGAGACCGTTCAATTGGCGAATTTGATCGCGCGCCAGGGTTTCACGGTCGTCCGCGACCACGACTCGAACAAGACCGACGACCCGCTGAAGGAGTCGAGAACCTGGATCACGCGGATCGACTCCATGCTCAAGGACTGCGCCGGTGTCGTAGTCGTATTGCCATGGAGGCGCGATGAGCGTCAAGGCACGAGCCCGTACATCGTTCCGGAGATCGTCATCGGCGATCGCCAGAACATCCCAGTTCTCGTCTTGGCAAATCCCGGCGTCGAGCTGCATCGAAAGTCGACTGCGGCGGGACTCGAGATTGCGTTCGGGGATCCACCGCGTGGCCCATTGGTCACGGCGAGCGATCTGCTGGAGTTCCGGCCTGGCGATGAGGCACTCGATGGTTACCTGAGGAGTGCGGGTGGTTTCGCAATCAGGAACGCCTCTCGGTTCCACGGCCCACATCGATACCCGAACGGGGATGACCCATACAGCACGCTGAGAGTCATCGAGGACTTCGTCCAACGATGTCCCGATCGAGGATCGACGGTTTTCGCGTTCAACGTGCTCCCGTTTTCAAAGAAGGAGTCCCTGCATCGCGTCATCGCGAGTCAGATCTTCAAGTCGACGGGTTTGGCCTGTCATCTCTCGCTCGATGCGACCAGCGGCGAGACCTCGGCTCGCAAGAACTGGGAGTCGATGCTGAAGAGCGCCGAATTCGTGATCGCCGACATGTCGGATCCGAGGCGTGCCTGCTTGTTCGAAGTCGGCTACGCGATTGGTATGAGTAAGCGCGTATTCGTCGTGAGTCACGACGATCAGTCCCGCCTACCGTTCGGTCTCGACGATCAGCGATTTCACAAGTACGACTCGGCGGCGGACCTCAAGAGATTCATCGACAAGGTGTGCTGCGCCGCGTTCCGGCGCGAAGTTTTCAATCTGTCTGCCGAGTTCGATTCGAACGGAACCAAAACGGGTTGCGGCGTGCCGGGATGGCTCGACAAGGCGAGTGGCCTCGATGCCTCGAAGCTAATTACGCTCACCACTTGGAGCATGTGCCTCTCGGTCATTCTTCTGATCCAGATCGGCTACACGCATTTCTATCCCGACAGTCCGAAGCCGCCGATCCTTGCAGTGCTCTCCGCGGCGGTCGGCGTCATAGCTCTGACGCGCATAGAGCGCGAAAAACTCGAGAGTCGGATTGGACCCCACCTCCGTTGGTTATCGCCCATGGCCCTCGTGCTGACGTTTGCCCTGTTCGTGATCGTGGCGTGGCAGGGTGTATATGGGTCGCGAGCGGGCGACCGTGCCGTGAAACCGTCCACCGCAGTCGACGATGGCGGCAAATAGCCCGAGATTCTCCGCAGCGGGTGCGTGATCCTGGAGCGCGCCGGTCGACGCGCGCGAGCCGACCGGATGTCAGCGTGAGGGTCTCCCGACCGCCAACCCCTCTTGCGGATCGCTGATCCGCACGTACGCGCCGAAGCCGCCGTCGTCGTTCGCGATCTTCAGCACGATCGTGTTCGCCCCCGCGCGCAATTGGACCGGCACGAGGTCCTGATCGGGCGCCGCGCCGCGATGGACTTGACGGCGGAAGACCTCCGCTCCGTTCACGAACACCGCCACACCGTCGTCCGAGCCGAGGCGAAGCGTGACTTCGCGAGCCGTCAGCGCGCTCGCGACGAAGCGCACGAACGCGACCGCGTGTTCGCCGAAGTCCTGCTGCGAGGCCGTGCTCGCGCGCAGGTCGACGTAGCCGTCGGCGTTCGCCGTGCGCGGGGACCAGCCCTCGCCGCTGCCGTCCTCGGGCCCGAGCGCTCGCGCGAACCCCGCGCCGTCCTCGAGCGGGAACGGGCCGGCGACGTCGAACTCGCGCACGAAGTCGCGAGCAGGCTCGAGCAGCAATCCGAGCAGGTACGTCTCGCCGTCGCCGGTCGGAGTGATGCGGATCCGATGCTTGCCCGCATCGACGCGCGTCTCGCCGATCGGCAACGAACGCAACGGCACGAAGCCGTGTTGCGTGCCGCCGTAACCGACTCCCGCGAGTTCGAAGCCGAGCCCGTCGACCATCATCGAGCCCGACCCGGTCGTCGTCGCCAAGAGCAGCGTCGCGCGCACGCGATCGGAGACGGCGACGTCGAGATCGCATTCGAACGGCCGGTCCTTCGTCGCGACGGCGACGAGCGGACCCGCGTGCGTCGGAGCGAGGTCCTCGATGCGGACGAACCTCGAGTCGTTCGCGATCCCCACGTTCTCGAACGCGGTTGCTCCGGCAGGCAACGCGATGACCTCGCGCGCAGGCACGAGATCGCGCGGACCGACGCGCGGCAAGCCCAACGTCGTGCCGACGCTGGCGTAGCCGTACGTGACCGTCGCGATCTCGACGTACGGCGCATCGTTGCCGCCGCCGTGCTCGAGCGTGAAGCGCATCGACTCGCGGAACGGGATCGCCGTGGTCGTGAACATCCGATACGTGGCGATCGAGCCGCCGGCCTCGTCCTTGTGCGTGAGGCCGAACAACGCGGTTTGGAACGCGCCGGCGCGCCAATACCAACCCGAGTCGAAGAAGTCCTCCGTGCCCGTGCCGTGGTACGCGGTCGCAGGCCGACCGTCGATCGCGATGGCCTCGTCGCCCTCGAGGTACGTGATGCCGCCGGCGCTGTTGCCGACGTAGGTGACGCCGACGACGTGACCGCTGCCGCGCGCATCGAGCAGCACGAGCGGTTCACCGCGCCGCGTCAGCGTGCGTTGCCAACGCGCGAAGAACCGATGTTCGCCGAACGCATCGATCGGACCACGCACGCCGACCGCCGATGCGTCCACGCGCAGCGCTCCGTCGCCGGTTTGGATCACATGCACGCGCAGGGAGCGCGCGAACGGCTGGGCGAATCGCAGCTCGTACTCGGGCGGCGACGCGACGAACGGCAGCGCCCGCGTCGACGTCTTGGCGTCGACCAATGCGAACAGATCGCCGAGCGGTGATTCGATCGCCGGCTCGCTGGCGTCGTCGACGAACACGCGGATCAACGTCGTCCGCAAGGAGCGCGAGCCCTCGGCCTCGACGTGCAAACGCAGCGTGGTGACGACCGCGGGACCTTCGAGTTCGAGCGCGACGGCCTGGTCGTGCCCCAGCGAACACGGGAACTGCACCGGAGCGAACGTCGGGATCGGTCTGCCGTCGGCGGTCGCGAACGCCTTGCGTGCCGGCAAGTCGACGACGTCCCCGGGCACGGGCGAAGGTGTCGCCGCCGCGAACCGCTCGGCCGCTTGCGCTACGGTGATGCGGTCGACGTGCTCGATCATCGTGTGCGTCCGCGTCCCGTCCGGATCGAACGAAGCCACGTCCGTTCCAACCGGGAACCGCGCGGCCGTGATCTGCCAGAAGTGAGCGGCCCGGTCGCGACCACACGCAAGTGCTTCGCGTACGGGATCGGCACGTACGCGACGAAGCCGCCATGGGCATCGTCGACGAACGGCCGGACGAACCCGGGGGCGAAGCCCCCGAACAGCGCTTTGAACCGAGTTCGGATGCGCGGTTCGGACTCGCCGTCGAAGAAGAACGCGAGTTCGCAGTCGTCTTGCGGGTTCGCCGACCAGATGCGTGTGATCGCTCCGGGACCGTCGTAGTCGAACACGATGCGCGAGCCACTCACGTCCGCGGTGGGTCCGTATCGACCCGAAAAGCCGTCGTCGTTGCCGCCCGAGCGATCGAACGACGACTCCTGGAACACTTCCCAATCCCGCGGACGGGCCAACTCCCACAGATCGACGAGCGCGCCGACGTCGCGGACGACCGGCGCTTCGTCGGACGGCGCGGCGAGGGTCCCGAGCAGGGCAAGGCAAACGGTCCACATCGGCATCTCCCGATCCGCGCGCGCCGCACGTAGCCTGCGACTCGACGGACCCAACGAACGAGGGGCTCGGTGGTTCGAAGACTCTATCGCGGCGATTTCCAACCCACGCTCGAGGACGCGCTCGTCGCCGAGTTGCGGGCCGCGAAGGCAGACGATCCGCTCGCGCGCGTCGACGTCGTCGTGCCGTCGAACCTGCTGAAGCTGCATCTGCGGCGCTTGCTGGCCGAGCGGCTCGGCGCCCACGTCGACGTGCGCTTCATGACGCTGAACGACCTGGCCGCGCGGGTGACCGAGCGGCCGCTGTTCGACTCCGGGCTGCGCCGCTTGCCGTCCGCGGCCGCGGACCTGGTCGCGGCGGAACTCGCGCACGCCGTACCCCCGGCGTCGGCGTTCGCGACCGTCGCGCGCTTGCCGCGATTCGCCGGCGTGCTCGCGGCGACGCTGCGGGACCTGCGGGATGCCGCGTTCAGCGCGGACGATCTCGACAGCGCGCGCATTCCGGACCTGCCGCAGGACGAGCGCGCGAAGATCGCGGACGTGGCCGCTCTGCTGCGCGCCTACGAGCAGCGCCTGGACCGCGAACGCGCCGTCGACGACGCCGCGCTGCTGCGACTCGCCAGCGAGCAGGCGGCGGCGAGCCCGGCGTTTTGTGCGTCGACGCGCTGGTTCATCTTCGGCTTCTACGACTTCACCGCCATGCAGCGGGCGCTCGTCGACGCGATCGTCGCGCGCTCCGCGGCGATCGTCTTCGTACCGGCGTACGAGTCGGCGGCCGGCTCGTTCGCGAAGCCCGCTCTGCGCGCATTCGAGGCGCTCGGTTTCGCGCCAGTCCCCGTGAAGCGCATGCCGCCGGCGTCGGCCCTCGAACTCGTCCGCGAGCGATCGTTCGTCGCCGACGCGTCGACGCCGGCCGTCGTGGACGACTCGGTCCGTCTGGTGTCGGCGGCCAGCGCCGCGCACGAAGCCCGTGAGGTCGTGCGGATCGTCCGCGATGTCGCGCAACGCGGTCTGCCGTTGCATCGCATCGCCGTCCTGGCGCGCGACGCCGACGACGTCGCACGAGTCGACGCCGCGTTGCGGAGCGCACTCGAACACAGCGATCTCGCACCCACGCAATGGCCGCCGGTCCACGTCCACGGTGGACGCGCCGCGCAGGAGCGGCGAGCGATCCGCGCCGCGCTGCTCGCTCTCGACGTGGTCGCGAGCGGGCTCGAGCGTCGCACGTTGTTCGAGTGGTTGCACTTCGCCGGCGGGGCGAACGACGTCCGCGCCTGGGAGGACGTCGCACGCTTGTCCGGCGTCGTCGGTGGCTCCGGCGACGAGGAATGGCGCCTACGCCTGTCGCACGCCCGGTTGCGGGTGACGCGCCAGATCGAGGCCGCGGCCGCGAAACCCGAGGACGACGAAGCCGAGGACCGCGGCCGGCTCGAGCGGCGGCGGGACGCGATCGCGGCGCTGGACCCGTTCGTCGACGGACTCGCGCAGCGCCTGCGGGCGCTCGAGGCCGCGCCGACGTTTTCCGCCAAGGTCGACGCGTTCCGCGATCTCCTCGCGTGCGGCGGAATGCATGCAGCGGATCTCGATCGCGTCGTGGACACGCTCGCGCCGCTGCGCGAGCTCGACGAGTTCTCGATCGTCGCGACCCCCGCGGCCTTCGCGCTCGCGACGCGGACGCAGCTCGAAGGCGCGACGGATCAGGACGGCGCCTTCGAGCGCGGACTGTTCCTCGGCACCGTCGCGGCGGCGCGCGGCTTGTCATTCGACGTCGTGATCCTCTGCGGTTTGGCCCAGGGGCGGTTCCCACGGCGCGGCACGCAGGATCCGATCCTGCTCGACGACGAGCGGCGCGCGTTGTCGCGCTCGCGCGTCGATGCCGGCCGCATCGGCTTGCCCCTCGCGAATCGCACGCTCGCCGAAGACCGCATGCTGTTCCGCATGGTGCTCGGAGCGGCGCGGACGCAGCTCGTCGCGACTTGGGCGCGCTTCGACACCGACAAGAACCGCGAGTCGCTGCCGTCGACGTTCGTGCTGGCGCTGGCGGAAGCCCTGGCCGGGAAGGCCGTCGATCTCGCCACGCTCGACGCGTTGCCGCAGACCACGCGCGTTTCGGGATCGCCGACACGATTCGATCGGGAGCCGATCGACTTGCGCGAGTTCGACCGAGCCGCGGTCGCCGCCGCGGTCACGGCCAACGACTCGGGGCGCGCGCTGTTCCTGCGCGAACTCCACGCGCCACTCGCCTTGGCGTGGCGCGGCGAACTCGAGCGCTGGCGGACTCCGGCGTTCACGACGTTCGACGGCGTCTTCGACGCGCCCACGATCGGACTGGTCCCGCCACCGGTCACGTCGGCGTCCGCACTGGAAACCTACGCGGTTTGCCCGTTCCGATACTTCGCGCGCCACACGCTCGGCCTCGACGAGCCGGAGGAACCGGAAGAGCGCTTGACGATCGAGGCGCGCGACCGCGGCACGCTGGTCCACGCGATCCTGCGCGAGACCGTCGAACAACTGATGGCCGCCCGCGAATGGCCGCCGTCGGTGGTCGAGCGACCGGTGCTGCGTGCCGTGCTCGGCCGCGTCGCGAAGAAGCGCTTCGATACGTTCGAGATCGCGCATGCCACGGGCTTGCGACTCGTGTGGGACGTCGAGCGGTCGCGATGGCTCGATGCGATCGAGACCTTCCTGGCGAGCGGCGTCGCCGACAGCGGTACCGGACTGCCGGCGTTGCTCGAGGCCGCGTTCGGGCTCGATTCGAACGTCCCGCGGCTGCGACTCGACGTCGCCGGGCGCGTGCTCGAGATCGAGGGGCAGATCGATCGCGTCGACGTCGACACGTCGTCGAACACCGCGGCGGTGTTCGACTACAAGACCGGCCGCGCCGGCAAGCCGTGGATCCACGTCGACGGCGGCAGGCGACTGCAATTGCCGCTGTACGCGAAGGCCGTCGAGCACGTGCTGCGGCCGGGCGTCCGCGTGACGCGCGCGGCCTACCTGCATTGCCGCCCCGGATCCGAGCCCGAAGCGCTCGGCGTGTCGCCGGTCTGGAGCGGTCCCGACGAGCCCGAGCTGCAGCGCGTGCTGGCGCTCATCGTGACGGCGATCGAGCGCGGCGTGTTCTTCGCGAACGCCGGCGCCGGCGTTCCGGTCTGCGGCACGTGCGACGTACGGCTCGTCTGCGGTCTCGGCGCCGGGCTCGAAGAGCGCTTCGAGCGCAAGCGCGGCGATCCGGTCGCGCAGGTGTACTTCGACCTCGATGCGCAGCAGCAAGACAGCGAGGAGGACGCATGAGCGTTCCTCTGCACGACGCTCGCGCTCGCGCGGCCGCCGAGACCGATTTGCGCACGAGCTTGCGCATCGAAGCGGGCGCCGGCACCGGCAAGACCACGGCGCTGGTGAAGCGCGTGATCGCGTTGATCCGCGGCGGTACATCGCTGTCGCGCATCGTCGCGATCACGTTCACCGAGAAGGCGGCCGGCGAACTGCGGGTGCGACTGCGACGCAAGCTCGAAGACGAAGTGCGCAGCGCGACCGATCCGACCGAATCGGCGCGATTGCGCGACGCGCTGACCGAACTCGATGCGGCGACGATCTCGACGATCCACGGGTTCTGCCAGTCGCTGTTGCGAGAACGGCCGGTCGAGGCCGGCCTCGATCCGGGTTTCGAACTCGAAGAGGGCGCGGCGACCTACGCGCGCTTCGACACGGTGTTCGCGCGTTTCCTCGCCGAAGCGGGCGACGTCGAGCCGACCGTCGATCCGCGCCCACTGCGTGCCGCGCTGGAACGCGGTGTCGGCCTCGAGGCGATTCGCGCGATCGCGGTGTTCCTGACCCAGAACGCCGATCTCGCCGAGGTCGACGGCGCGCTGCCTCCTCCGGACGCTCCGCCGCGCGCGCACGACGTCCTCGAGGCAGCGCTGCGCCTCGTCGACCGCATCGTCGTCGCGGCCGCGCGGACGTCGGCGTCCGACACGTACGTCGTCGCGATGACGCCGGTGATCGACGCGCTCCGCGAGCTGCGCACCCAAGAGCTCGACAGCAGTGCGCTCGAGCGCGCGTTGTGCGCGGGGCCGAAGGTGCCGAAGGCTGGGAAGAAGGGCAATCAGAGGCTGTGGCCCGACAAGGACACGTTGGCCGCCGCGCGCGAATTCGCCGTCGAGCTCGAGGCGCTGTTCGCCGCGTATCGAGCGAGCTGCGCCGCCGCGGTCGCGAGCGCGCTCGCGCACTGCTTGCTCGAGATCCCGCGTCGACTCGCGCGCGACAAGCACGCGGCCGGCGTGATCGGATTCGACGACATACTGCGCAAGACGCGCGATCTGCTGCGCGATCGGCCCGACGTCCGCCGACGGTTCCAGCAGCGCTTCGACACGTTGATGCTCGACGAGTTCCAGGACACCGATCCGCTGCAGGCCGAGATCGCGTTCTATTTGGCCGAGGATCCGGACGGACCGCTGGCGACGTCGTGGGACACGGTGAAGCTTGGTCCCGGCCGCCTGTTCCTGGTCGGCGATCCGAAGCAGTCGATCTACCGTTTCCGTCGCGCCGACCTCGACGTCTATCGGCGCGCGGGCAAGTTGCTCGAAGCGAGCGGCGGACGCACCGAGTCGATCACGGTCAACTTCCGGTCGGCGCCGGCCGTGCTCGATTGGGTGAACGCGCGGTTCCAAGCGCTGTTCTCCAAGCCCGAAGTCGCCGCGTTCCAGCCCCCGTACGAATCCCTGCAATGCGGGCCCGATGCCGCCGACGAGTCGGCGCGCGTGGTCGTGCTCGGGCGGCGAGCGGGCGCGGAACCGGCGGCGAACGTCGAGCGCGCGCGGCTCGACGAGGCCAACGCGATCGGCGATCTGCTGGTGAAGTTCGCGAACGGCGGGCCCGGCGCGTGGAGCGTGCGACCGCATCACGGCGCGCCGCAACGGCCGGCGACGTTCGGGGATTGCGCACTGCTGTTCCGCGCGACGTCGAACGTCCACGTCTACGAGCAGGCGTTGCGCGCGCGCGGCATCCCGTTCCGCGTCGCCGGCGGCAAGAACTTCTATCAGCGCGCGGAAGTGAAGTGCGCGGTCGCTCTGTTCCGCGCCGTCGACGAACCCTCGGACACGATCGCCGTCGTCGCCGCGCTGCGCTCGCCGCTGTTCGCGATCCCGGACTCCGATCTCGCGGCCTGGTCGGTACGCGGTGGTTCGTTCGATCCGACGGCGAAGCCGTGCGTCGGTGGACCGGAGCCCGTGCGTGTCGCGACGGCGCTGCTCGCCGCGCTCCATGCGCGGCGGCACGCGACGTCGCTGCCGGCGTTCGTCGACGGTTGCTACGCCGCGACGCGGATGCTCGAGATCTTCCATCTGAAGCCCGGCGGCGAGGCGCGCGTGGCGAACCTGACGCGGTTCGTCGACATCGCGCGGCGGCTGGAAGCCCAGGGGCTCGGCACGTTCCGCGCGTTCGTCAGCGAGATCCGACAGCTCGAGGCCGACAGCGGACAGGAAGAGGAGTCGGGGTTGCTCGACGAAGAGGTCGGCGCCGTCTCGCTGTTGACGATCCACAAGGCCAAGGGGCTGGAGTTCCCGGTCGTCGTGCTCGCGGACCTCGGTCGGTTCGCGCAGCTGCGCAACGAGCCGTTCGTGGATCGCACGGAGGGTGCGCCACCCCGATTGCATTTCTGCGTCGGCGGCTCCGACGCACGGTTGCTGGAGACGCCGGGGTTCGCCGAGGCCCAGGCGCGCGATCGCGCGCGGTCGGCCGCGGAAGAGCAACGATTGCTGTACGTCGCCGCGACGCGGGCGCAGTCGGTGCTCGTGCTGCCGCGCTTGTTCGATGCTCGCGCCGAGGATCGGCTGGCCGCGGGCACGGGTGCGCAAGCCGCGCTGAGCGGGGATGCGCTGTTCCACGATGCGGACGAAGCCACGCGCCGCGCGTGCTGGATCGAGGTCGATCCCGACGCGAGTCGTTCGGGACTCGAGCAGCCGTTCCGCTTGGCGTTCGATCCCGAGGCGTTGACCGCACCGTTGCCGGCCGCGGCGCGGGACGTCTTGCGCGAACGCGGCGAGTTCCACCAGCGCTTGCAAGCCGTGTGGTCGAGGGCGGATCACGCGCGAGCCGTCACGTCGGCGAGCGCCGCGAAGGACACGGTCGAGCCGCGCGCGCAAGCGCGACCGACCGGGCCCGCAGGCGGCGACGAACACGGCCGTGCATTCGGCGTGCTCGTGCACGCGATGCTCGAGGACGTCGACTGGAAGCGGCCGGACCTCGAGGCGCTCGGCGCGTTCGCGCGTGCGCGCGCCGCGGCCGAGGAGTTCAGCGAGGCCGCGGTGCGCGAGGCGATCGATCTCGTCACGCGCTTCCTCGCGAGCCCGCTGGCGAAGCGCATCCGCGCAGCGCAGCGCGTGATCGCAGAAATGCCGTTCGTCCGGCGACTCGAGGACGGCTCATTGATGGAGGGTGCGATCGACCTCGTGGTCGACGAGGGCGACCAGGGCTTGCTCGTCGTCGATTGGAAGACGGACGCGGCGATCGGCCCGGAGCGCATGGCGTCGTATCGCGCGCAGATCGAGATCTATCGGGCGGCGCTGCGTGCGGTGTGCCCGGGGAGGGAGGTGCGCGCGATGATCGTGAGCATGCGCGAGGGGCGGATGGTGCAGGCCGGGTGAGAGGGGCGGCTTTGACGGTCGCCTCGATGGATCCACCCGGATGCCGCCGGCGGACTCGGTGTTCGGGAAGCCGTAAACCGGCAAACGGCGAATCCGGAGCGCCGGCGACGCCGAGGTGGAGTTCGGCGGAGTCGGCGACCACCGGCTGATCCTAGTCCGCCCTCTCCTCCGAGTCCGCCGCTACCACCGCAGCCCCGGATTCACCGCTTGCCGGTTTACGGCTTCCCGAACACCGAAGTCCCCGGCTCGTCCGCCGCCGCCGTCGTCCAAGCCAAGCCGCCGCGCCACCGAATCGACCGCGCCAGTGAATCACTCGTCCCCGAGCAGATCGGCGAGCTCCGCCGCGTTCCGCAGTTCGATTCCGTGCGCACGAACGGCTTCACACAGCCGATGGTCGTACTCGTTCATGCGGTTCTGGATGTTCAGCCGAATCGGCTCGCCCGCCACGCCGACGTCCAACTCGAGACCTTCGTCGTCGTGGGCGACTCGGCGCGAACTGGCCAAAACTTCCGTCACGAGACTCGCGAATCCGGGCGAGGCGACGGCGACGTGCGGATCCAGGACGAGGCGGACCCAGTCCGCGTACTCCGCGTGCGACATCGCGAGATCGAGTTGCCACTGACCATCGCGGATCGCGAACCACGGGGTCCCAGCCCGCGCCTTTGCGACGCGCAAGGCGTCGCCCTCCACATCGCTACTTCCCGAGCGTTGGCTCGTGCCCGCGCGGATCGCTTCGTCGTGCGTGATCACCGCGCGTCCGATGAGTTCATTCGTGCGCCGCTCGAACTCCGACCACGGTCGAATCTCGAAGTGTTGGACGAAGCCCAGGCGCAGTTCGTCGTCGACGAATGCCGCGTGGTCGATCAGGTGGACGAGTGGGTAGATCTCGAGCCGCAACGCACACAGTGGATCCGCGATCGACGTGCCGTCGACTTCCTCGGCGTCCTTCGCAGCCATCTCGTCGATCGAAATCAGCGCACTGCCGTCGGCGGTCATGAACTCGCGCATTCCGCTCGCGATGCGCTCGATCGCTGCGACGGCATCGTTCAGCAGCTCTTGATCGTCTTCGGTCATCGCCGCGGGAAGAGGCGTGAAGACCCCGCGATGGACCAGGCGAACGTCGACCGTGTCGGCTTCGGGATCGTGGCGGATCGTGATCGTTTGACGTTCGAACTCGACAGTCCGCTGGCACCCGCCGACGAAGAAACATGCCGCCAAGCCGATCGAACTCAACGCGCTGCGCATTCTCCACCTCTCGTTGCATGTGCGCCAAGTCCCACCATGCCGCGGTGCTACCCGTGTTGCAGGAATCCGCCTAGCGCGAATCAGCGTTCGCCCGACCCCAAAGGCGTCACCCGGGCCGTCAAAGGCGCCACCCGGGCCGTCACCCGGGCCGCCACCCGGGCCGCCACCCGGGCCGCCACCCGGGCCAGCACCCGGGCCGCCACCCGGGCCGCCACCCGGGCCGTCACCCGGGCCGTCACCCGGGCCAGCACCCGGGCCGTCACCCGGGCCAGCACCCGGGCCGTCACCCGGGCCAGCACCCGGGCCGTCACCCGGGCCAGCACCCGGGCCGTCACCCGGGTGCTGGTTTGCCGGACCCGCCGGCGGACCCGGAGTTCGAGAAGCCGTGAACCGGCAAACGGCGAATCCGGCGCGCCGGCCTCAAAGCGGTGGAGTTCGGCGGAGTCGGCGACCACCGGCTGATCCGAGTCCGCCCTCTCCTCCGAGTCCGCCGCTACCACCGCAGCCCCGGATTCACCGCTTGCCGGTTTGCGGCTTCCCGAACACCGAGGTCCCCGGCTCGTCCGTCGCCGCCCGCCGCGATTTTCCCCGCCACCGAATTCCATCCCGCAGCATCCTCCTTCGCGTGAGTCATCCACCGGACCTCCTCGACTCCCTGACCTCCGACGATCGCTGGCTGCGCCGCATGGCGCGGCAGCTCGTGCGGGATCCGTCCCTCGCCGACGACCTCGTGCAGGAAACCTGGGTCGCCGCGTTGCGTCAGGGGCGGGAAGCGGGGCGGGGCTGGCTCGCGACCGTGTTGCGCAACGCGGCGGCGCAATGGCGGCGGTCGGACTCCGCGCGCGAGCGTCGCGAACTCGCCGTCGCTCCGGCCGAAGGCTCCGGCGATCCGGCGGCTTCGATCGTCGACCGTCTGGCGACGCAGCGCAGCGTGCTCGACGCGGTACTGACCTTGCCCGAAGCCGCGCGCACGGTCGTGTTGCTGCGCTTCTACGAAGACCTGCCGCCGCGCGAGATCGCGCGCCGCCTCGGTGAGCCGTTGGCTTCGGTGAAGTCGCGACTGCATCGAGCGCTCGAACGACTGCGCGCCGAACTCGATGCGCGGCACGGGGGCAGTCGCTCCAGTTGGTTGGTCGCGTTGGCGCCGTTCGCCAAGCCGGCGCAAGCCGGGTGGTTCGTTGCCGGAGGTACTGCGATGGCAGTTGCGACGAAGTGGGCCGCGTGTGGTGCCGTCGTCTCCGTGCTCGCGGCCGGCGGGTGGTGGATCGCTGCCGATGATCGCTCGAACAGCGACAGCGTGGTCGTCACCGCGCGCGCCGAAGAGACCGTGGCTCCGGCATCGATCGCACAGCTCGAGGGTGTGAACTCCGTGCCGTCGGTCGGGGCAACGAGGCGGACCGATGTGTCCGGCTCGGGAGACGCGGCCGCGCCGACGGCAATGGTCGATTCGCATCGAGTCAGCGGACGCGTGCTCGATGCGAACGGCACGCCTCGAGGGGGACTGCGCGTCACGTTCACGTCGAAGTCGGGGAAGGAGTCGGTCACGCCGAGCGCGACGAGTGCAACGGACGGTCGGTTCGAGCTCCAGATCCCGATTCTCCTCGGATCGATCGCGGTCGACGACGAGCATCTCGTCACGCTCTTCGCTCCGATCATCGACGGCCCGCCCGTCGGCGAGTCGATCGTGGTCGTAGCCGATGCGGTGGCGATGTCGGGACTCGTGGTGGACGACAATGGAGCACCGATCCCCGGTGCGACGATCCAATGCGAGTTCAAGCGCCAGGTCTCGGCATCGATCTCGGTGCCGCTCGACGGCTCGATCGTCCGCTCGTTCGAGGAGAGATCCGACGCGTTCGGCCGCTTCGAGCGCGGGGCAGTGCCTCTCTTGCCCGGTGCCCGCATCGTCGCGAAGGCCGTCGGACACGCATCGGCGTCCGAGCCGGTGCCACGCGAGGGGCCGATTCGGCTCCAGCTCGTGTTGCCGCGCATAGAGACGGCTCCGGGTCGGATTCTCGGCCAGGTAGTCGATCGCTTCGACTCACCAATCGAAGGGGCTCGAATCGCGTTCATGCTCGAGGAAGCGGTTTCCGCTGCGGACGGACGATTCGTCATCGACGCGCACTCCGTCGCCGCCGAACCCAAAGGGTCGGAGCTGGAACTGTGGGTTGCAAAGGTCGGTCTTCTGCCGACACGAACGGTGTTCCGCTCGGAGGACATTCCGGGATTCGTCACCATCGTGCTCGACGGGGTCACGCGAACGATCGAAGGTCGAGTCCTCGACGCGGCGGGGATGCCCGCGTCCGGGATCGCGATCTCGATCGTCGACGGCACGCCGTTCGGTCAATGGGAACGGGACCCGGCGTTCGTCGAGGAGGTGGCCGGCGATCGGCACGATGTGGTCGTGACCGGGGCCGATGGCGGATTCGTCGTGCGAGGCTTGCTCGATCGCAGCTACGTGCTCCAGGCGTTCGATCCGTCGACGCGACTACGTGTGCACTCCGAGTCGATCCCCGCCGGTTCGATGGACGTCACGATCGCGTTTCCCGCGGATGCTCTGGTCGACGGAGTGCGCGGTCGAGTCGTTGGCCGGGCCGGGACGCCTCTGATGGGAGTGTCCGTGAGCGTCCAAGTGATCACTCGACACATCAAGGTCTTCCGCTCCGGCACGCAGTTGATGGCGGCGACGAACCCGGTGGTGACCGACGCGGACGGACGGTTCACACTCGATCAGGTTCCGCGCGGACCGTTGAGACTCGGGATCGATGGCCCCTCGGTGATTCCAACGAGTGACGTCGTCGGAACGGTCCCCGCCGAAGATGCGGAGTTCACGGTCGTCGTCGGCCGGCGCTGCCACCTGTGTGTGGAGTTCACGGGGCCCCGGATGCGCGCGCGTTGGATTCGCGTGTTGGACGCCGGAGGGCAAATGATGCTGCTGAGCGAAATCCGCGGTTCGCATACCTCGTACAGCACGGAACTGGCGCTGTTCGATGGGTGCACGAGCGTGTTCGTGGTCGAGGAAGGCGCGATGACGATCCGCATCGGCTACCCCGACGAATCGACCGAGGACCTGCCGTTGAAACTCGTCCCCGGCGAAGTGGTCGTCGTCAGCGGCTGACCGGCTCGACGATGAACGACGCGCGCACGATGCGCGTCGGCGACTCGCCGGCGTTATCGAGCGCGGCCTCGAGTTCGTCGAGCACGACCGGCGCGAGTTCGAGCGCGTGTTCGTTCGGCTGGTACGTCGCGCCCATCGCGAAGTCGACGCCGGGCGTCGTCGACATCTCGACGTGCGTGCCGACGACCCAAGCCACGTCGTGCGTGCGCGCGAAGCGGGCCAGGCGATGGACGCTGGCCTTGAACGCGGCCCAATCACGGACGTAGAGCCGACCCGGATACACGGTGTCGCCGGTCAGCAACCAACCGGTGCGCTCGTCGAAGATCGCGATGCTCGCGTCCTCGTGTCCGGGAATGCCGAGCAACGTGAGCTCGCGCTCGCCGAGATCGAACGTCACGAGGTCGCGCGGCCACTCGAGGAACTCGAAGAACGCGGCAACTTCGGGCGCGCTCCGGCCGACGATCGTCGTGTTCGGGCGATCCTGGAACTGGCGATCTCCGGCCACGTGATCGCCATGCGCATGCGTGTGCGCCACGATCAACAGCGGCGCGGCCGTATCGCCGCGTGCGACGCGCCGCTCTTCGAGCAAGCGCTCGACGGTCGCGCGCAGCGGGAACTTCGCCGCGTCGCACGTCGCGCCGGTGTCGAGCAACAACGCCCGCGATCCGCCGCACAACAGGAACAGGAACGGCGCTTCGAAGTGCACGCTCTTGCTCTGACGCAGCACGAACGTATCGGGACCGAACGAGCGCACCTCGATCGGCGTGTCCTTCGGCGTGACGCCCTCGGGCACTCCGTGGATCCACGGCGTCGTCGTGATCGGTGGGGCGTGCTCGCGTTCCCTCGCGGAGTCCATCGCGCAGGACGTCAAACCGAGCGCGATGAGAGCCACATGCAGACCGAGTCGAGTTCGCATGCCCCGCACGGTAGCGCCGTCGCGACGCGAACGTCGCGTCCCGTACACTGCGCAGCCTTCGCCGCCCGGAGACTCCCATGGTCGTGGCGCCGTTCGTCGCGTGGTTCGGACTCGCCGCGTCGCTTGCGCCGATGGCGATCGAGACGCCGCACGAACTCGTGCTCGATGCGTGGAGCGAGGGAGTCGTCGACGCGCGCGCGTCGACGATCGACGACTTCGCGATCGAGGCGACCGGCAACGCGACTCCGCGCGCCGTGCGATTCGCGCTTCCCGCCGAACTGCCGACGCCATGCACCATCGAGGTCCGCGCCGCGTGGTTCGACGCGGCGATCGTCGTCCGCGACCACGACGGTGTGAGCCTCGCGCAGGACGACGATGGTTGGTACGGCGTCCATCCCGCGATCGAACTCGAGGGCGACGTCGCGCGCGCAGCGCGCTGCATCGACGTCGTCGCGCTGCATGCCGGTGTCGGCGAGTTCGCGGTGCGCGTACGGCGCGGCGTTGCCGAAGTGGTCGCGGCCGAGGAGCTGGAGCGGCGCGCGCTCGAAGAATCCGTCGCGTTGATGCGCGGAGCACGCGAACATCCAGACCGCATCGACGCCTCCGGGTTCGCGACGCTGCGCCGAACCGCGCAGATCTTGCATCACGCGGGAGCCGGCGACGACGCGCTGCGCTTCGCCCACGAACTCGTGGCGTTCGCACGCGACGTCGCGGGCGCGAGCCTCGGCGAGGTCCGCCTCTGCATCGATCAACTCGCCGCGTCGCAAACGGCTGCGGGGCTGTACGCCGACGCGCGCGCGAGTTTCGAGGAGGTCCTGCGGCTCGCGGTCGCGGAATTCGGTGCGAACGATTCGCGGATCGCGCCGTCGCTGCAACGCTGGGCGCAGTTGGACCTGCTCGAAGGGAAGTTCGTCGATGCGCGGGAGCGACTGCAACGCGCCGTCGACCTGCTCGCCGCCGGAGTCGGCCCGGAGCATCTCGACACGCTCGCCGTACTGGAGTTGCTCGGTCAGGTCGATGCGAAGTCGGGCGAGTACCAGGCCGCGGAATCGACGTTTCGGCGCATCCTGGAGCTGCGCACGCGCCTACTCGGCGAGCGCGACACGCGCACGATCGACGCGATGCACAACCTCGCGTCGACCTTGTACGGCGGCGGCGATCCGGCGGCGGCGCGGCCGCTGCTCGAACGCGCGCTCGAGCTCACCGAGGCCGCGGCGAAGCCGGATCCGCTCGCGGTCGCGGTCACGGCGCGTGAGCTCGCTGGCGTGCTGTACCAACTCGGGGACTATCGCGAGGCCGAGCGGCTGGCCGAACGCGCGTATGCGGTGTTCGAGCGCGGACTCGGCGAGGACAGTACGCAAGCTGCAGGAGCATTGCGCGATCGCGCGCTGATCGCCGAAGTCCTCGGCGACTCCGAGCGTGCGCGCATCTGGTTCCAGCGCTGCGTGGCGATTCGCGAGAAGGTGCTCGGTCCAGAGCATCCGGAGCTCGCATCCGATCTCGCGACGCTGGCCGGGTTGCTGCGACGCAACGGCTCGGCGGCCAGCGGCAAACCACTCATCGAGCGCGCGCTCGCGATCCACACCGCGACGCTGGGCCTCGATCACGCCGAGGTCGCGTCCGACCACCTGATCGCCGCGGAGATCGATCGCGAGCTCGGCGATCTCGACGGTGCGAGGCGGCACGTGCAGGCGGCGCTCGCCGCGCGCGAAGCCGCTCTCGGGCCGCAGCACGCGCACGTCGCCGCAGCGCTCGTGCAGCTCGGCGGACTGTTGCGCGACCAGGGTCGGACGCCCGAGGCGCGTGAGGTGTACGACCGCGCGCTCACGATCGACGTGGCTGAACTCGGGGAGGCGCATCCCGCGACGCTCGCGACGATGAACGACCTCGCGCTCGCGGAGCACGAGCTCGGGAATCTCGAAGTCGCGATGGCGTTGGCCGTGCGCGGTCTTTCGATCGCGGAAGCGACTCCGGATCGCATCGATCTGCAGTACGCGGGTGGCTTGCAGAACGTCGCGTTGCTCGAAGTCGATCTCGGTCGTGTCGCCGATGCGCGCGCGCATGGCCGGCGTGCGTTCGAGTTGGCGACGGAAGCGCTCGACACCGTGTCGCGCCAGGGCTCCGAGGGACATCGATTCGCGCAGTTGCGCCGCCTGCGATGGCATTTGGCGGCGTACCTGACCTGGTGCGGACTCACGCCGGGTCACGAGACCGAGGCTTACGAGGCCGTGTTGCGTTGGAAGGACCTGGTGTTCTTCGCGTCGCGCGGGCCGGAGCGTGGAGCGCAAGAGGACGCGGCGTCGATGCTCGCGCTGCATGCGGAACTCGCCGACGCGGTGTTGCAGGACGAGACCATCGAGCCTTGGTCGCGGGATCGGCGGTTGGCGAAGGCCCTCGAAGCCGTCGTCGCCGCGGAGAGTGCGCGCGCGATTCCCGCCTCATCCGCGCCGAGAACCGTGTCCGCTCGCGAGATCGGTGCTGCGCTCGGGCCGGGTGCGGCGCTCGTCGACTTCGTGATTCGGGCGGACTATCAACCGCTGCGTCCCGGCAGCCCTGCGAAGCGAGGTCGCCACGTCGAACCCGTCGTGACCGCGTTCGTCCTCGAGCGTGGCGAAACTGCACCGCGCCGCATCGAGCTCGGGTCGGCTGCCGCGCTGCGGGCTCACCTCGACGCGGTACTCGCGTCGATCGCGCTGCGCGACGACGTCGATACGCGCGATGGCGCGTGGGTCGAACTCGAGGCAGCGTTGCTCGGGCCGTTGCGGAGCACGTTGGCGTCCGCGACGCGGCTGTACGTCGTGCCCGACGACTTCTTGGTCGACGTGCCGTGGGATGCGCTCGAGCTGTCGCCGGGCGAATACGTGGTGGAGCGGACGACGGTCACTCTGTTGCCGACGGCGTCGCGCCTCGTGGAGGCGAAGCCGCAGAGGCCGCCACAGCAGGACGGAGTCCTCGCCGTCGGCGACGTCACGTACGACGCGGACCGACCCGCGGGCACGGCGCGAGCCGGTCGCCCATCGGGGTTCGCGCCCTTGCCGGGCACGGCGCGCGAGCTCGAACTCATGCGGGCGCGACTCGTCGGGTCAGGGTGCGAGGAGTCAGCGTTGCGCACGTTGGTCGGCGCCGAGGCGACGAAGCATGCGCTGCAGTCGCACCTCGACGGAGTGCGCGTCGTTCATTTCGCGACGCACGCGTTCGCGCGACCGTCGGGGTTGGCCGCGATCTGGGAGCAGTCGATCGCGGACGGCACGATCCGCGCGCGCGCCGAACCGAACGCGGCGGTCGACTTGTTGCCCGGCCTGTTGACCGGACTCGTGCTCGCGGAAGCGAACGATGCTCCTCCCGAGCACCCGGCGCAGGGGCTACTCACGGCGGCCGAAGCGGCGTGGCTGCCGCTTGCGGACTGCGAGCTCGTCGTGCTGTCGGCGTGTGGCAGCGCGCGCGGAAGCACGCTCGGCGGTGAGTCGATCGCGAGCCTTCAGCGAGCGTTCCACCTCGCCGGCGCCGCCGCGGTCGTGTCGACGCTGTGGGACCTCGACGACACCGCAGCGTGCGCGTGGATCGACGCGTTCTACGAAGCGCTATGGACGCAACACATGCCGGTCGCCGAAGCGGCGCGAGCGGCGAAGCTGAGGGTGCTGGCCGCGCAGCGCGAGGCGAAGCGGATCCGAGTCAACGACTGGGCGGTGTTCGTGGTTTCGGAGTGAGAGGGTGCGTAGCCGCGCAGCGTTCGACTCGAGAGATGCGAGAGCTTGCGCGAGTTGATCGAGCGGGTCGGAAGACGTGAGCGTGAACGGGACTCTGGAAAACGGGGTCGGCGGCGCGGGACCTGGGGGCAACGAGTGCAAGGGCGAAGCGGTGGAACGACCCGGACGAGATAGCCGCCGGCAATCTCGTCCGGCCAGCCGGACAAGAACGGCACCGGGGGACAGATCGGGGACAGACCCGCCTCCGTCCCCGTCCTTCGGCACTTCTTCAATCGCCACCGCTCGATGGGGCCCGGGGCCTTCGGCCCCGCCCTGGCCTACGGAGGCGGAGCCTCCGTAGGCCCGCGCTCCGCGCGCCTCATGGTGAACTGCCGCACCACGTGGATCTTGCCCTCGTCCTCGACGAGGTCTTCGAACTCGTCGACCTGCAAGCCCGCGGCGCGCGCGATCTTCTTCATGCGATCGCCGGACGGGCGCATCGGATCCGTGACGATCGCGACTCCGTCGGGGCGCAACCAAGTGACGACCGTCTTCGCGATCGCTTCGGCCATCCACGGCTCGTAGAGCACGTCGCTCGACACGATCACGTCGAACCGTTCGTCGTCGCTCTGCGGGAGGCCGGGTTCGGCGAGATCGAAGCGCCAGGTCTGCGCCTTCACGCCGTTCCTGCGTGCGTTGTTGCGTGCGAGCTCCAGCGACTCTTCCATGACGTCCGCGAACGTCACGCGCGCACCCTTCTTCGCGGCGACGATGCCGAGCAAGCCGGCACCGCACCCGATGTCGAGCAGGCGCTTATCGGTGAGGTCTTGCAGCTTCGCGATCGTCTCGCCGAGCACGCGCGCGGACGGCCAGAGTTGGCCGTAGTACGGGTTGCGGCGATCGAACCCGCCGTCCTCTTCGATGAGGCGGTCGATGAGTTTGTCCTGGTCGAGGACCTCGATCAGGATGCGTTCACCACCGATGGGGATTTCGAGGACCTCGTCGGGCACTCGGGGCGCCGCCTCAGTCGCCGCTGCCGGTCATCGCATCGACGAGCGGCGCACGCTCGAGCACGAAGCGCAACACGCGCGCGGCCTTGGCCGGATCTTCGGCGCGAACGATCGCGCGCGCGATGGCGGCTCGGCCAGCGCCCTGGGCCACGATGCGCTCGACGTTGTGCACGTCGATGCCGCCGATCGGGAACACCGGCATGCGCGCGGAGCGCAGGATGCGCGGCAGCACTTCCGGTCCGACGACCTTGGCACCGCCCTTGGTCGTGGTCGGGAACATCGCGCCGACGCCGATGTAGTCGGCACCGCGCGCCCGAGCCGCTTGGGCTTGCTTCAAGCCGTGGGTCGACAGGCCGATCAGGAGGTCAGGTCCGACCTTCTGCCGCACGCGTTCGACCGGGGCGTCTTCCTGCCCCAGGTGGACGCCGTCCGCGCGGCCGGCGATGGCCGCCTCGAAGTCATCGTTCACGAAGATCAGCGTCGGCCGCGCGCGCAACAGGGCGCGAAGCCGAAGTGCCTGTTCCGCAATCTTTTGCGTCGGAACGCCCTTCATGCGGAGCTGGACGGCGTCGACGCCGGCGTCGAACGCTCGCAGCAGGGCCGAGGGAGCCATGGCTCCGTCGGGCCTGCCGTCGTCGTCCGCCAAGCCCGAAATGACGAGGTAAAGCCGCGCTCGCCGCAGGCGTTCGACCCGCGCGGCTACACGACAAGTTGTCACTGTGGATCGAGTGGATGGGGGGCGCATGCGACAAAAGGAGTGGATCGGACGGCTAGGGGTCGGAAACCCGGCAACTTAAGTACCGATTCCGGCGTGAGCAATGAACGACTGCCAAGTTCTGCGTCTGGCACTCCGTTTGATAGCCCCGGCGGCACGCCCCGATCCCGTGTCGAGGCTTTCGAGAACCCCAGTCCACCCGACGGCCGCCATGAAAGGCAAGCCCGTAAACGCCATTCGCATCCTGGTCGCGGACGACGACACCCTCGTCCGTGCCGCGCTCTGCGAATTCTTGCGTCGCGATGGATTCGTGACGTTCGAAGCGGCGTCCGGACTGGCGGCTCTCGAGATCGCGCAGAAGGAGCACGTGTCGTTTTCCATCATGGACGTCGACATGCCGGGCATGTCCGGCTTCGACGTGCTGCGCACGCTCCACCGCATGGTCGGCACGCCGCCGCCGAGCATCTTCATCACGGGGGACGACTCGCGCGCGCGGCAGATGGAAGCACTGGCGGCCGGAGCGTTCTCGCTCCTGCACAAGCCGGTCGCGCCCGACTTGCTGCGGTTCACCGTGCAACGCCTACTCGAACAGCACTTCCGCCGCGCGCGTTGACGCTCGGCGGAGGGGCGACCCTTCGGTTTTGAACTCTGGCATTGGAATCCAACGGAGCAGAAAGAGGAGATCGATCGCGATGGCTACGAAGACTTCGAAGAGCACGACCACGTCGGTGAAGCCGCTGAACGACCACATCCTGGTCCGCCCGGCCGAGGCCGAGGAGAAGACCAAGGGCGGGATCATCCTGCCCGACACCGCGCGCGAGAAGCCCGCGCAGGGTTCGGTCGTTGCGCTGGGAGAGGGTCGCCTGCTGGACAACGGCTCGCGCGCCACGTTCCAGCTCAAGGTCGGCGACAAGGTCATCTACTCCAAGTACGCGGGTCACGACCTGACGATCGACGGCCAGGAGTACAAGGTGCTCCAGGAGTCGGACGTCTACGCGGTCATCGAAAGCTGAAGCGCGCGCTTCCTTTCCCCTCACACCTGACAGACACGAAGACAGGACACATCCATGGCAGCCAAGAAGATCGCATACGACCAGGAAGCGCGTGAATTGATCCGCAGCGGCGTGCGCAAGCTCGCTCGCGCGGTCAAGGTGACGCTCGGCCCGCGTGGTCGCAACGTCATCATCGAGAAGTCCTTCGGCAGCCCGACCGTCACCAAGGACGGCGTCACGGTCGCGAAGGAGATCGAGCTCGAGGACAGCTACGAGAACATGGGCGCGCAGCTCGTGAAGGAAGTCGCCTCGAAGACCTCCGACGTCGCCGGTGACGGCACCACGACCGCGACCGTGCTCGCCGAGGCCATCTTCGAGGAAGGCCTGAAGAACGTCACCGCCGGCGCCAACCCGGTCGCGCTGAAGCGCGGCATCGAGAAGGCCGTCGCCGCGATCGTGGCCGAGCTCAAGAAGATGAGCACCCCGATCAAGGGCAAGAGCGACATCGCGCAGGTCGCGACGATCGCCAGCAACGGCGACAAGGAAGTCGGCGACAAGATCGCGGAAGCGATGGAGCGCGTCGGCAAGGACGGCGTGATCACGGTCGAGGAGGGCAAGAGCCTCAAGACCGAGGTCGAGTGGGTCGAGGGCATGCAGTTCGACAAGGGCTACCTCTCGCCGCACTTCGTCACCGACGTTCAGAAGATGGAAGCGGTCCTCGAGAACCCGCTGATCCTGATCCACGAGAAGAAGATCTCGAGCATCAAGGACATGATCCCGGTGCTGGAGAAGGTCGCGCAGTCGGGCCGCCCGCTGCTGATCATCGCCGAGGACATCGAGGGTGAAGCCCTCGCGACCCTCGTCGTGAACAAGCTGCGCGGCGTGTTCACGTGCGTCGCGGTCAAGGCCCCGGGCTTCGGCGATCGTCGCAAGGCGATGCTCGAGGACATCGCGGTCCTGACCGGCGGTCGCGCGGTGTTCGAGGACCTCGGCATCAAGCTCGAGAGCCTCGGCCTCGCGGACCTCGGTTCGGCGAAGAAGGTGATCATCGGCAAGGACGACACGACGATCATCGAAGGCGCCGGCAAGAAGTCCGACATCCAGGGCCGCATCGGCGCGATCAAGTCGGAGATGGAACGCACCACGTCCGACTACGACCGCGAGAAGCTGCAGGAGCGTCTGGCCAAGCTCGCGGGCGGCGTCGCGCAGATCAACGTCGGCGCGGCGACCGAAGCCGAGATGAAGGAGAAGAAGGCTCGCGTCGAGGACGCGCTGCACGCCACGCGCGCGGCTGTCGAAGAGGGCATCCTGCCGGGCGGCGGCGTTGCGCTGCTGCGCGCGCAGAAGGTCCTCGAAGGCGTCAAGTGCGTCGGTGACGAGCGCATCGGCGTCGACATCATCCGCCGCGCGATCGAGCTGCCGCTGAAGACGATCGCGATGAACGCGGGCGTCGACGGTTCGATCGTCGTCGAGCGCGTGAAGAACGCGAAGAAGGCCTCCGAGGGCTTCGACGCCGCGACGCTCGAGTACGTCGACATGGTCGCCGCGGGCATCATCGATCCGACGAAGGTCACGCGTTCGGCCCTGCAGAACGCTGCTTCGATCGCGACGCTGTTGCTGACGACCGACGCGCTCGTGTCGGACATCCCGGAAGAGAAGGAGAAGGGCGCCGGCGCGCCGCAGATGCCGGCGTACTGAGAGCCTGATCGATCGAGGACGAAGCGGCGAGCCGCGAGAGCGGCTCGCCGCTTCTTTCGTTGAATGGGACGACGAGGGACGCGGGTCCGGGGGACTGTCCCCGCATCGGGGACTGTCCCCGTCATGCGTGCGCGTTCCGCCGCGAGGGACGACGAGACCCACCTGAGATCACTCGCGTTGAACCACCCAGCCCTCTTCGAGCGTGATCACGGATCGCGTTCCTGGCAGTGGCGTCGAGACAGGCTTTCGCAGATCGTGCTCGACGATCGGCGCTCGCCAGCGCACTTTCGGTTCCTGGTCGTCGGCGCCTCGCACGCCGAGAGTGACCTCGTGCAGGGTCACCACCAACTCGAGGACCACCGGAACGTCCTCGTACGACAACTCCGCGACGCGCTCCTGGAACCTCGCATACCTGCGAGCCTCACGGTCCAACCCCTCGATGGTGGACTCGCTCGCGAGCGTGTGCCGCTTCGTCAGGTCGTGCTCGGTGAAGTGAGCCGCGACCCAATCGAGGTGCTTCTGTTCGTCCGCCCGCAGCTTCGTCGGCGCGTTCGCGATCGACGTCCAGCCGAAGACCTGCTGGAGCCTCGGCCACGGCGTCAGCTCGGGCGATGAGCGTTCGCAGGGGCGCAGTGTCTCCCCGGTCTCGATTCGCGTGATCGCCGCGACGTAGCCCTCGGCGTCCTGGAACATCGCGAACCGACCGCACTCGCTGAACGCGATCGTCCGCGCCGTCGGCACCTCGACGCGCCACGCTTCGCGGTCGGTGGGCCAGATCGCGCAGCCGGAGCCGAAGACCAGGAGCAGGAGCGCACTCGCGCGCATTCGGGGTCTCCTTCACACCTCGTCCCTTCGCGGAGATCGGGGATTACGCTCGTCGTGCGACGCAGTAACGAAAAGCTCACGCGTCCGCCGACGCGAATCGTCCCAGGTTGCGCGTGACTCGCTACGTTGCTCGCGGATGAAGCAGGGATCGATCGCACTCCGCACGAACTTCGGGAGACTTGTTCATGAGTGACATGTTCGATCAAACCCAGCCCGACGGCGCGTTGCCCGAGGGTCAGGCTCGGACGTGGGGGTTGATCCTCCACCTCTCGATGCTCGCCGGGGCTCTTATCCCGCTCGGCGGGTACATCATCCCGATCGTCATCTGGCAGATGAAGAAGGCCGAGTTCCCCGGGATCGATCGTCACGGCAAGAACGCCGTGAACTGGATGATCACCGCGTTCATCTTCGCCGTGGCCTGCATGGTCCTGATCTTCACGGTGATCGGCGCGATCATCGGGATCCCGGGCCTGTGGGTGCTCGGCTTGATCTCGCTGGCGTTCCCGGTCGTCGCGGCGATCAAGGCGAACAACGGCGAGGCGTGGAAGTACCCGCTCGCGTTCGAGTTCATGAAGTGAGCGCGATCGCCGTCACAACTTGATCTGCACGCCGATCTCGATGACCCGGTTCTCCGGGATGTCGAAGTAGATCGACGCACGCAGCGCGTTGCGCGACAGGAAGTCGAACACGTTGAACTGCCACAGTCGCAGCTTCGTGTTGGTGCCTCGCACGAGCGATTCGCGCCCGAGGTAGAAGCTGCTCGTCATCACGTCGACGTCGAGCTCCTGCCGGCGGAGTTCGGCGAACACCGCCGGCAGGCTCGGACGTTCGAAGAAGCCGACGCGCGCGATCACGCGCCAGAAGCCGCCGCCGAGGTCTTCGAGCATCACGCGCTCGCGTTCGGCGACGCGCGGCACTGGCTCCGAGCGGAACGAGATCAACAGCACCCGCTCGTGCAGCACGCCGTTGTGCAGCAAGTGGTGGAGCATGAACACCGGCACGCCGTCGGGATTGCCGGACAGGAACACGCCGGTTCCAGGTCGGCGCGGCAACGACGAGTTCTTCACGTCGGCGAGGAAGATCGGCAACGGCAGGCGGCGTTCGCGGATGCGCTCGTCGAGTACCTTGCGTCCGCGTTGCCACGTCGCCATCAGCACGCACATCGCGATCCCGAGCAATACGGGCAGCCAGCCGCCTTCGACGAACTTCAACGCGCACGCGGCGAGGTACCCGACGTCCACGATCAGGAACGCGCCGATCAACGGAATCGCGAGCCAAACCGGCCAATGCCAGCGATGCACGGCCACGAGGCCGAGCAGCAGCGTCGTCACGACCATCGTCGCGGACACCGCGATGCCGTACGCCGCGGCGAGTGCGCTGGACGACTTGAACACGAGCACCAGCGCGAGCGTGCCGAGCAGCAAGAGCGTGTTCACGGTCGGCACGTAGACCTGTCCGATCGCGTGCGCGGACGTGTGTTCGACGCGCATGCGCGGCAGGAAGCCGAGTTGGATGGCCTGGCTCGTCAGCGAGAACGCGCCCGAGATCACGGCTTGCGAAGCGATCACCGTCGCGCACGTGGCGAGCCCCGTCAGCATCAGCAACATCGACGGCGGCGCGAGTCGATAGAACGGGTTCTCGGCCGCGCTCGGATCGGTCAGCATCAACGCGCCCTGGCCGAGGTAGTTGAGAACCAAGCTCGGTAGCACCAGCGCGAACCAGGCGATGCGGATCGGGCCGCGACCGAAATGACCGAGGTCGGCGTACAAGGCCTCGGCCCCCGTGACCGCGAGGATCACCGAGCCGAGGACGCGGAACGATCGCTCCGGCGCCTCGAAGAAGAACGCGACCGCCGCGCGCGGATCGAACGCGGCGAACACGGCCGGCTCACGCACGATGCCGCGCACTCCGAGCACCGCGAGCGTGACGAACCACACCGCCGTGATCGGTCCGAAGAACGCGCCGATGCCGCTCGTGCCGCGCTTCTGGATCAGGAACAACGCGATCAAGATGGCGACCGTGATCGGCAGCACGATCTCGTGCAACGCCGGCGCCGCGACCTCGAGTCCCTCGACCGCGGACAACACCGAGATCGCCGGCGTGAGCACGCCGTCGCCGTAGAGCAGAGCCGCGCCGAACAGGCCGACCATCGCCGCGGCGAGCGCGAGCTTGCGGCGCTTCGCGATGGTGTCTTGCGCCAGCGCCAGCAGCGCGAGGATGCCGCCTTCGCCGTGGTTGTCCGCGCGCAGCACGAGCGCGAGGTACTTGATCGAGACCACGACGATCAGCGACCACAGGATCAACGACAGGATGCCGAGCACGTGGTCGTGCGACGCATCGAGGCCGTGGCCGGGCGCGAAGCACTCGCGCATCGCGTAGAGCGGGCTGGTTCCGATGTCGCCGTAGACGATGCCGAGCGCACCCAGCGTCAACGCCGCGAGTCGCTTCGGAGGAACAGCCGCGCTCATGGAATGGAATCCGCCATCCGTCGGGGATGAACGGGGCGGGATCATACGGACGCGCGCGACGAAACGGGGACTTGGTCGCTTCGAGCCCCCGAAAGGTCGCCGCGGGCGTGGAGTTCCTGCGCCTTTTTGGGGCATGCTGCCCCCGGACTCGGGCTGCGACGGCCGCACGCGGCCGACTGCTACACTCGCGCCCCCCTGATCGGAACTCTGCCGTGCACGACGACGAAACCCTGCGCGCTCTCGACGAGGCGCTCCAATTCACGCCCGCGAACGCCAAGCTGCGCTTGCACCTCGTCAAGCTGCTGCGCGAGCGCGGCCGTCTCGACGACGCCGAGAAGCTGCTGCGCGAGGGGCTGAAGCTCGACGCCGCGAACTCGGCGCTCTACTTCGCGCTGGCCGAGATCTACTTCGCCCAAGGCAAGGACAGCCATGCCAGCGTCGCGCTCGAAACGCTGATGGCGAAAGGGGACGCGAGCGCGGCCGCGCGCGTGTTGCTCGCTCGGTTGCGGTTGAAGAGCGGTGACGTCGAAGGCGCGGTCAGCGCGTACCGCGACGCGATCGAAGCCGACGCGAGCATCGAAGATCCCGCGCTGTCCGAACAGCTCGGCGTCGGGCGCCACGCGGCCGGCCCGGTGTCGGAAGGACGCATGCACGCCGGCGACGACGCCGACGACGAGGCCGCCTCCGACGATCAAGCCGAGCGTCTCGTCGAGCGACCGAAGATCACGTTCAAGGACGTCGGCGGCATGGAGTCGGTGAAGCAGGAGATCGACCTCAAGATCATCCAGCCCCTGCTGCATCCGGATCTCTACCGCGCGTACGGCAAATCGATCGGCGGCGGCATCCTGCTCTACGGCCCGCCCGGCTGCGGCAAGACGCACCTCGCGCGCGCGACCGCGGGTCAAGTTCAAGCCGGCTTCATGGCGGTCGGCATCCACGACGTGCTCGACATGTGGATGGGCAACAGCGAGCGCAACCTGCACGCGATCTTCCAACGCGCGCGCTCGCACACGCCGTTCGTGCTGTTCTTCGACGAAGTCGACGCGCTCGGCGGAACGCGCTCGAGCATGTCGAACAGCGGCATGCGCGTGCTCGTGAACCAGTTCCTCGACGAGCTCGACGGCGCCAAAGCGTCGAACGACGGCGTCTTGATCGTCGCGGCGACGAACGCGCCGTGGCAAGTCGACTCGGCGTTCCGCAGGCCCGGCCGCTTCGATCGCCTCGTGTTCGTGCCGCCGCCCGACGAGGTCGCACGCGCGGAGGTCCTGCGCGTGATGCTCGCGGGCAAGCCCGCGGCGGACGTCGACGTGGCGAAGGTCGCGAAGAAATGCGACGGCTACTCCGGCGCCGACCTGAAGGGACTCGTCGACGTCGCGATCGAGGCCAAACTCAAGGACGCGATCAAGACCGGCAAGCCGCAGCCGCTCACCACGTCGGATCTGCTCGATGCGATCAAGCGCGTGAAGCCGTCGACGAAGGAGTGGTTCGCGACCGCGCGCAACTACGTGCTGTACTCGAACGAGAGCGGTATCTACGACGACGTCGCGCGCTACATGGGCCTGTGATCGCGTGAGCAACGGCTACGAGCGCCATCTGCAACAAGCGTGGTTCCTGTTCGGTCGCGACCGCCATCGCGACGCGATCGCGGAGGCCGCGCGCGCTCTCGAGCTCGAGCCCGAATCGGCCGATTGCTTCACGGTGATGGCGCTCGCGCACGATCAGCTCGAGGAATACGAACACGCCGAGCGCTGCGCGCGCGAAGCCGTACTGCGCGAGCCCGGCGAATCGTCGACGCATCGCGCGCTCGCGATCGTGCTGTTCGATCGGCGCGACCCCGACGGCGCGCTGGCGGCGATCCAACAAGCGATCCGGCTCGATCCGCACGAAGTCCAGTCGTTCGCGGTGCTCGGACAGATCCACCTGGTGAAGCAGCAGTGGAACAAGTCGCTTGCGGCGGCTGACCAAGGCCTCACGCTCGATCCCGCGCACGAGGGTTGCCTGAACGTCCGCACGCAGGCATTGCTTCATCTCGGGCGGCTCGACGAAGCTCGCATCACGGTCGGCGGCGTGCTGGCGGAGAACCCCGAGAACGCGTTCTCGCACGCGAACCTCGGTTGGGTCGAGCTCCATTCGGGCCGCCACGCGAGCGCGCTGCAGCACTTCTCGGAAGCGCTGCGCCACGACCCGAATCTCGATTGGGCGCGCGCCGGCTTGGTCGAAGCGCTCAAAGCGAAGTACCGCGTGTTCCGCTTCGTGCTCGCGTTCCAGCTCTGGCTGCAGCGCATGAGTCCGCAACTGCGGTGGGGACTCGTGATCGGCGCGTACGTGTTGTTCCGCGTACTGCGTTCCGTGGAGAAGTCGCATCCCGAGTGGTCGCCCGTGTTGGTGCCGCTTGGATTCGCGTACGCCGGATTCGTGTACCTGACGTGGACGGCCGACTCGTACTTCGAGCTGATGCTGTCGTTCAACCGCTTCGGTCGTCGCGCGATGAACCGCGAGCAACTCGTCGGCGCGATCGCCACGGGAGTCTGCGTCGGCGTGGCCGCGATCGGCACCGGAGTCGCGCTGTGCGGCGGAGACCGCGCTTGGTTCACCGCGTTGGTCGCACTGCTCTTGGTCGTCCCGATCGGCGGCACGGCGAATGCCACGGCGGGTTGGCCGCGCATGGTCGCGGGAATCGTGACGGCCGTGCTCGCACTGCTGACGTTTCTCGGCGTGGTGCGCGCGGTGACCTCCGGTTCGCCGATCCCCGATGATGCGGGGATTGCGCTCGCCTTGGCCGGTCTCGGCTGCGTGTTGTCGACCTGGGTGTTCCCGTTCTTGATCCACGCGCGGCCCAAGCGGTGATCGGTGCACGGAGTCGCGACGACCGATCGAGTCGACTCGCGAGCCATGTGACTCCACGCAGACGATTTCACGCCGATGCCGTTGCCGATCTAAGATCGGTGCCGATTCTCTGAAGTCGAATCCCGTTCGGAGCCCCTCCATGCGTTCGTCCGTCGTCTTCAGCCTCGTCGCGTGCGCCGCCGTCGCCACGTTCGCCTTCGCGCCCGGGCCGAAAGGGGACGGCGATCGGCTGCGCGGCTTGTTCAAGGAGAAGACGCGCGCGGTGACGCCGCAGCAGGATCTGCTGCCCGCAAAGCTCGCGACGCTGCTGTCGGCCTCCGGCATCCCGAGCGAGATCACGAAGGAGATGGACGTCTACGACGTACAGCTCGACGGGAAGGACGGCACCTATCGCGTCGTACTGATGGATCTCGCGTGGAGTCGCAAGGCGGCGCGCTTCGCGGTCGCGGTCACTCCCGAAGGTGAACTCCACGCGGCGTCGATCAGTGACGAGTTCGGCAAGGTCACGAAGGACTTCGACGCGTTCCTCGCGCAATTCCGTGGCGAGTACTCGTTGCGCTTGTCGTCGGACTCGCTGAAGCCGATGGGCGACGTCACGAAGTTGCGCGACTCGATCGTGAACGCGGCGAAGCCGCCGCTGAAGCCCGACGAGAAGCTGCGCTACGGGCTCTACCTGCAACGCGCACAGATGTGGAAGTTCGAAGAGATCGAGCGTCGCATCGACGAGGCGCGCAAGGGTGGCAAGCCGGTCGAAGCGGACTTGAAAGCGCTGCGCACCGAGCTCGAGCGCTTGGGCGAACTCGTCCCGCACATGGCGAAGACGTTCAAACCGAAGGACCTCGCGGCCTACAAGGCGTTCATCGAAGGCATGAAGACCGGCATCGACTCGGCGCTCGCGAGCGCGGTCGAGGGCAAGGCCGCGGACGCCGACAAGGTCGTCGTCGCGGACGTGCTGCAAGCCTGCGGCAAGTGTCACGGCTTCGACGCCAACGCGTGGCGGCGGCCGACGGCGACCGTGTTGCGCGAGGAGCGCGAGAAGCTCACGGGCAAGGACGGCATGTTCGTCGTGGACTTCGACGTGCGCCGGTACGGAGCCGAACCCGAGGATGCGCAAGTGATCGCGAGCGCGCTCAAGGCCGCGCTGCTGATCGGTGCCGGCAAGCTCTGACGGAGGGGCGCCGCGCGATCAGACGTCGTCGATCGCGGGGATCTCGACCGCGAGCACGAGGCCCTGCGCGTCCTGGATCGTGCCGCTGCCGAGTTCTTCTCCGGACGGCAGCGCGAGCACGAACGTGCCGTCTTCGACGTCGTCGAACACGAATTGCCCGGTCGCGTCGGTGGTCGCGAACTGGCGCGCGATCGCGCCATCGAGTTGCACCGTGATGTCCCGCGCCGCCGTGCCGTCGGCGAAGCGCGCGAGGCCCTCGATGCGCGCGCCGGGACGCAGCAGGATGCGCGTGCCGACCAGCCTGGCGTTGGCGTCGAGCGTCGCGCGGCCCGGAGCGAATCCCGGCGCGACGGCGCAGACGACGGTGGCTTGCTTCGGCGCGTCGGCGAGGTGGAAGCGTCCGCCCGCGTCGGTGGTCGCGCCGGCATCGAGCGTGAACGCGCCGGGCACGAGCTGGACGAACGCTCGCACGCGCGCGTCCTGGATCGGCAGGCCGCCCGCGTCGGTGACCATGCCGAACAACGGCACAGGGCGTTCCAGCACGACACTCAGCGTCGCTTCGCGGCGCACGTCGTCGAACGCGCAGCGCAGCATCGTCGGCGCATAGCCGGCCGCGGCGACCACGAGCGTGTAGTCCGCGCGCTCGAGCCCTTCGAACTCGAGCACGCCCGATCCGTCGGGGCGCTTCTCCTCGGTCTCGTCCTGCGGGTAACCGAATGCGCCGAACACGAAGCGCACCTGCGTCGTCGCCGTCACCGCGCTGCCGTCGGTCGCGTCGGTGAGTCGCAACGTCAGGCGTCCGTCGGCGGGTTCTTCGTGGACCACGAAGCGGTTGTCGAGCGTTCCGGCGACGACGTCGCGCAGCAGCGCCGGCGCTCGACGTTCCCGCAGCGCGGTGCCGCGCAGTGCCAGCACGTACGTCCCTTCGGGCACGGCATCGAAACGGAACGAGCCGTCGGCGCCCGTCCGCGTGATGCGCGCGCGGATCCAGTCTTGGTGATGCAGCGTGACGATGCGATCCGTGAGTGCCGCGAACGCGTCGGTCGACGCGCTGCCCGCGATCGCGAGACCCGGCGCGAACACGATCTCGACGCCGTCGCGCTGCGTCGTGGGTTCGAGCACGACCGTGGTCTGGCGCGGATGCGGAGCGAGCTTGCCGGCCGCGTCGGCTTCGACCGCGAACTCACCGGCTTCGAGTCCATCGAAATGGAACGAGCCGTCGGCGCGTGTCGTGGCTTCGCGCAATCGCGCGTGCCGATCGAAGGACGGTGGATACACGCGGACGCGCACGTCGCGCAGCGGCGTGCCGCTGCCATCGATGCAGCGTCCCGCGATCGACGCGCCGCGCGCGACGCGGAACTCGTGCGGAGCCACGGCATCGAGGTCGACGAGCGCGAGCGTCTTCGAGGTCGGCACGAACCCGTCGGTATGCACCTTGACCAGGACTTCGGTCGTCGACGTCGGTCGCGTCAGTCCGAGCGCGCCGACGACGTCGTCGATCGTGAACGCGCCGGACGGATCGGTATCGATGGGGCCCATGCGCCGCCCTTGCCCGAGGACTTCGATCCATGCGCCGACGCCGCGTCGATCCTCGTCGAACACGATCCCACGCAAGCTCTGCGCGCGTGCGAGCGGCACGACGACGTCGGGCACGTCCATGCCCGGCGCGACGTGGAGACTCGGATAAGGCGCGCGCGTCTTGCGTCCAGGCGCGCTCGCCGACAGGTAGACGGGCCCAGGACCGAATGGCCCGGGTAGTTCGAACTGGCCCGCTGCATCGGCATCCGTGACGTGCCGACCGCCGTCGCCGCTGTCGACGAAGTCGGGTTGGAACGCGACCACGCGCGCGCCCGGCACCGGAGCGCCGGTGTCGTTCTCGAGCGCGCGCCCGCGGATCGACGCGCCGGCAACGGCATCGAGGTCGCCGAGGTCGCGCTGCTCACCGCGTGTCAGCGTCACGCGTCGCCGTGGTACCAGCGATCGTGCGTTCGGCACGCGCACGCAGACGAGCACGTCACCGCTCGGCACACCCTCGACGAGGAACGCACCGTCGGTCGCGGACGTCGTGGTCCACTCGTCCCGCGCTCGTCCGTCGAGCGGCACGATCGTGATCGTCGCGCCGGCGAGTGCACGCCCGCTGGTCCCTTCGCGCAGTCGTCCGCGGATCGACGCGTCGCCGAGCTTTTCGCGCACGCGCGTCGTCGTCCCGGCTGCGGCGGGTTCCGGCTCGTCCGTCGCCGCATCGGCGCGGCGCGCGGAATCCGCACCCGACCCGGTGCCGTACGACGGCCCGTCGGGGCGCAGTGCGCCGGACGCTGGAGCGGGCTCGTCCGTTGCCGCGGACGCCGCGTCGCCGGGCTCGAGCACAGGACTCGTGGCCTCGTCGTCCGACACGAACACGTAGGCCAGCGCGGCGAGCACGACCGCCACGAACACGAACCCGAACACGCGAGAGAGCATGAGCACGTCCTTCCCGACCGACCGCGGAGCGAACATACGAACTCCTCGCGGCGATCGAGCTTCCCACGATCCGCCGTGCTTGAATGCGGCCATGGCGCGCAAGAGCACGTTCGTCGTCCTGTGGGAGTGGTTGACCGGCAAGCGCGGCGGGGATCCGTCGGCGTCGAACGAGCGCATCGTCGCCGAAGTGGCGGGGGACCTCGATGCCCTGCGCATGGAGGGCGTCACGGCGTCGGATCGCGCGCGGGTCTCGAAGCACGCATTGGAAGCCCTGTCGCGCTGCGGCCCCTTCCGCGAGCCGGCTGCGTATACGCGTTTCCTGCTGGCTTCGGCGCGAGCGCTGTCGGGCTGCGGCCTGCTCGGCGACGTGCCGGCGTTCCTGCGCGCCGGTCTCGTGCACGTGGAGTCCCACGACGAAGCCGCGGCCGCGATCCAGGACGTCCTCGACGAACTCGATCCCATCGCATCGGCGATCCACGATGGCCGCATCGCCGGACCCTCGTTGTCGGACCGGGAAAAGCGCGAGCTCGCGGCCCTCATGGCGCGCGTGCGATCCGTGCCCTACTCGTTGGTCTGAAACGACTTGGGTTGCGCCACTGCGTCGCTTGTCGCGGCGTCGGCGGGGGCGCAGGGAATCGAGTTCGGCCACGGTTCCGACCGCGAATGCATGGAAGACTCCGTGATTCGCGCGCCGCCCTCCGGATGTTCCTGGCGCGAACCCCCTGCCTTCGGAGTCGTCCCATGCGCGCGCTCGTTTCGATCTTGTTCGGTGTCTCGTCGCTCGGCCTCGCCCAGGGCGCCGTCATCGACGTGAAGGTCAACGGCGCACTGCCGACGATCCAACAGGGCATCGACGCGGCCGGTCCCGGCGACACGGTGCGCGTGTTCTCGGGTGTCTACGGCGGATCGGTCTTCATCCCGAGTGGCAAGACCGGACTCAAGCTCATCGGCGTCGGCAACGTCGTGATCGACGCACGCGCGACCGACGGTTCGCCGGTCGGCCGCGGCTTGGTGGTCACGGCGGACTCGTGCCTGATCCGCAAGATCACCGTGCGCCACGCGGTGACGCTGTCGCAGTTCGACGCGGGCTACGGCGTCGTCGCGAGCGGCGACGGCATCGTGCTCGATCGCGTCGTCGCGCGGCGTTGCGACGCCGCGGGCATTGCGATCTTCGGAACGGGAGTGATCGCCAAGAACTGCTCGGTGTTCGACAGCGAGCTCGGCATCCGCGTCTCCGGCGCGCAGGCGACGATCGAGAAGTGCCGCGTCGAACGCTGCGTGACGCGCGGTATCGAAGTCGACGCGAACGGCGCGCTGTTGCGCAAGAACGTCGTTCGCGGCACGTCGACCAGTGACGGCATCTTCGTCGATGGCGACGGATACGTCGTCGAGAGCAACGACGTGCGGCGCACCGGGGGCCATGCGATCTCGCTGCGCGGCACCGATCTGTTCGTGCGCAAGAACCGTTGCGTCGGGCCGATCGCGAAGACCGGCATCGTCTGGGAAGGCGACAGCGCGACGATCGAGAACAACGTCGTCACCGACGCGACCGGGATCGGCATCGACGTGCTGTTGATCGGTACGGCGACCGTCGCCAACAACAAGGTCGAACGCGTCGGCAAGTGGGGCATCCGCGTCGGCGAGGAGGACATCGCGCTCGTCGACGTGCGCTCCAACGTCGTGCGCGACGCCGCGACCTACGGCCTCTATCTCTCGATGGACTTCGGCGACGTTGAGGGCAACGACGTGCGCAACTGCGGCACGGCGTCGACGGATGCCGGCATCCGTGTGACGCTCGGTGGAACCATCACCGACAACCTGGTGCGCGGCGGCGGCGGCGACGGCTTCCGGATCTCGGCCGATGGCGTCGTCTTGTCGAACAACCGTGCGATCGACAACACGGTCGACGGCTTCGACATCGAGCCGACCGCGGACGAAGTCGTGCTCGACGGCAACGTCGCGATGAAGAACCTCGGCGAGGGCATCGAGATCAACGGCACCGACGCGATCGTCAAGAACAACGTCTCGTCGAAGAACCGCATCGACTTCGCGACGACCGCGCTGCTGCAGTCGTTCACGGCGAACACGTACGGCACGGGCGGCCCGCTGGTCCCGCCGCAGATCGATTGACGCGGCGGCCAGGGGTCGACCTCGCGCCGATCCGGCGGACTGCTACCCTGCGCGGCCCAATGATCGTCCGCCTACGCAACCCACTGACCGCCGAACAGCTTGCGCCGTACCAACTCTCGGTGGTCGGCCCACCGTGGCCGTTCGACTTGCGCGAAGTGTTCGGCAACGACCATCCGGTCGAAATGGAGATCGGGCACGGCAAGGGTTGGTTCGTCGTCGCGAGCGGTGAGAAGCGCCCGGACGTCAATCTCCTCGGCGTCGAAGTCGCGCGCAAGCGTCACTTGTTCACGGTCAACCGTGTCGCGAAGCGCAAGCTCGCGAACGTCCGACTGATCTGCGCGCGAGCGCAGGACGTGCTCAAGGATTGGGTGAAGCCCGAATCGCTGCGCGCGATCCACCTCTACTTCCCAGATCCGTGGTGGAAGCGCCGCCACGAGAAGCGCGCGGTGGTCACGTCCGACTTCGTCGAGTCGTGCCTACGCGCGCTCGTGCCCGACGGCTTCGTGCATGCGGCGTCCGATGTGCCGAGCCGCTTCGAGTCGATCCGCGAACTGTTCCTGTCGTCGCCGCGCTTCGTCGAACGCGGAGCGGAGCCACAGCGGGCATTGCCGCAGGTCGTCAGCAACTTCGAAGCGCATGCGCTCGAAGCCGGCCGCGGCATCCAGCGCACCAGCTTCCAGCGGATCGCCTGACGCGGGTCGGTCGGCGCGCGTCAGCGACGCGCGACGCGCAGCGCGGCGACGATGCCGATCACCGTGAACGCGAACACGCCCGCGAGCATGCACGGATCCGCCGCCGTCGGAGCGATCCATCCCAGCGCGGCGGCTTCGTAGGCGACCAGTCCGCACAACGGCCCGAACGTGTAGCCCGCGCCGATCATCGCTTCGTGGCGGCCGCCGGCGTCGACTTTCGCGCGCCCGGCTTCGAGTGCGTAGAACAACGCCGCGAAGTAGAGCACCGCGACGCCGACGCCGAACGCGGCCAGTCCCAGCGCGAACTGCGCGATCGCGATCGCGCGCGCATCCCACCACGACGCCAACACGGTCAGCGCGAAGCCCGCGACCATGCACGCCGTGCCGGCGATCGCCGGCCAATTGCGACCGCGCCAACGTGGCGAACGCAACAGCAGATAGAAGGTCACGACGCGCGTGATCAACCACGTCGACGTCAACGGCGTCTGCCACAGACGCGCGACGCCGATGTCGTCGAGCAGCGTCGGGAGGAACGGGATCAGCGCGTACATGACGAGGTACGCCGATGCGAGCAGCACGCGGTGCGCGACGAGGAACGACTTCGAGACCGCGGCGGGCGCCTCGGCGCTGACTTGCGGCGTCGTTCCGGGTTCGCGGCCGAGCGGCACGAGGAACGCGAAGCTCGCGAGATGCACGAGCGCGACTGCGCCGAGCACTGCGAGTGGATGGCTCTTCAGGACCGGCGCGATCAGCCAGAACGACACGACCAGCGTGGAACTCCACGTCAGGTTGAACACTCCGACGGCGCGCTGGAGGTCACCGGCCGCGCGCCCGCCGCTGAGATACGTCTGCACGATCGGCCACAGCATGCCGCAGATCGCGGCGTAGACGCCGAGCATGGCCCACACCGTCGACGGCGACGGCAACAGCACGGGCAGCGCGCACAGCAGACTCAACGTGCCGACCACGAGCGCGAGCAGGCCGCGGCTCGACAGCGTCGGGAACGCGGCGCGGATCCGTCGCAGCAGCGGGCCCGAGGCCAACGCGCCGATCGTGTAGCCCAAGCCGAACAACAGCCCGAGCCCGTAGTTCGCGGTCGCCGAGAACTCGTACGCGTTGCGCGTGACGAAGAAGATGCCCGTGCTCGTCGTGCCCGCCGCGAACGAGTTGAGCGCGGTGAACGCGAGCACCGCGTACAGCGGCGCCGTGCGTGGGGGACTTTGGTGCGTCGACGTCATGACTCGAAGGGACTCCGCGCGGAAGCGACGACGCCCCGCGCTGCGTGACACGCAGCGCGGGGCGTCGTGTTCGGGACCAAATCGCGCATCACTTGCGGCGTTCGTCTTCCTCTTCGCCCTGGAACTTGTCGTGGCCGTCTTCGCGCATCTTGACCAGACCCGCCTTCACGCGCGCCTGCGCCGCGGCGTTGTCACCGGCGCGGACTTCGAGCTCCATCGTCGCCAACTCGACCAACAGCTTGGTCATGTCGGCCTGGTAGTCGTTGACGTGCTTCGCGAGTTCCTCGCCCTTCAGATCCTTCGCCGTCGGCGGATCGAACGTCTTCGACTCGAGCGTCAGCGCCTGCATGTCCATGAGGTGCTTCAGCGTCTCGTCGTTCTTGGCGGCGTCGCCGATCGACTGACTCAACGGCTTCATGTGCTTCTTCAACGACTCCATCGCGCGATGCAGACCGTTGTCTTCATCGAACGCGACGGCAGCGACGGCGAACCCGAGGACGAACGTGAGAGTGGCGGTCACACGACGCGACAGCATGGACGGTGGCTCCGGGACTTGGGGGATGGCCGGCGAAGAGGCCGCGCATGGTAGCGACTCACTGTCGTGGCGTTGCGCCGACTCCAGGCTCTTGGCGCGGAACGACCTGCGGCCGTGGATCGTCGCCGTGGTCCTGCTGCTACACTCCCGCGCCACTCGTCGGAGAACGCTCATGTCGCGTGTCGCGCTCGCCGTGCTCCTTCCTCTCGTGCTCGGTTCGAGCCTCTCTGCGTGCGGTGACTCGGGATCGGCGGGCGGCACCTCGAACGCGGGCAAGACGCTGCGCGTCGCCGTGATCCCGAAGGGCACGTCGCACGAGTTCTGGAAGGCCGTCGAGAAGGGTGCCCGCGCGGCCGACGCGGCGCTGCCGGATCTCGAGATCGTGTGGAAGGGGCCGCAAGGCGAAGGCGACGCCGCGGCGCAGATCGCGATCGTCGAGTCGTTCCTCGCGGACGGCTTCGACGGCATCTGCCTCGCGCCGCTCGACGCGCGCGCGTTGGAGACGCCGGTCAAGACGGCGATCGCGCAGAACGTGCCCGTCGTGATCTTCGATTCCGGTCTGGCGAGCGCCGATCTCGGCATCGCGAGTTACGTCGCGACCGACAACGTCCAAGGCGGCCGCATCGCGGCCAAGTTCCTGGCCGAGCAACTCCAAGGCAAGGGCAACGTCGTGCTGATGCGCTACGCGGTCGGCTCGGCGAGCACCGAGCAGCGCGAGGCCGGCTTCCTCGAAGAGATCGCGCGCCATCCGGGGATCCAGTTGATCTCGAGCGATCGCCACGGCGGTCCCGACGAGAGCAAGGCGATCGAAGTCGGCGAAAACCTCGCCCAGACGTTCGGCGAGCGCATCGACGGAGTGTTCTGCTCGAACGAGTCGTGCACGTCCGGAATGCTGACCGCGCTCGCGCGTGATCCGCGCGGGCTCACGTCGAAGATCAAGGTCGTCGGCTTCGACAGCTCGGACCGCATCGTCGCCGCGCTGAAGGAAGGTCGGCTCGCCGCCACCGTGTTGCAAGACCCGGTCGCGATGGGCGAGAAAGCAGTGCGCGCCATCCACGCGCAACTCACGGGCAAGCCCGTCGATGCTCGTGTGCAGACCGGCGAGACGCTCGTGACCACGCAGAACGTCGACGATCCGGCGATGCGCCGCCTGTTGTTCCCGCTGGCCGACTGAACGCGGATCGCGATGTCGAAGCCGCCGCTGCTGTCGATGCGTGACGTCGCGAAGCGCTATGGCGCGACGCAGGCGCTGCGCGGCGTCGGCTTCACGATCGAACGCGGACAAGTCCGCGCGTTGATCGGCGAGAACGGCGCCGGCAAATCGACCTTGATGAAAGTCCTCGCCGGCGTCGTCCCACCGGATGCAGGGTCGATGCAGGTCGAGGGCAGGCCGTACACGCCGCGGTCGCCGCACGACGCGCGCATGGCGCGCGTGGCGATGATCCACCAGGAGCTCGCGATCGCGCCCGATCTCTCGGTCGCGGACAACGTGCTGCTCGGCGGCGAGCATGCACGTTTCGGTGTGACCGCGAAGCGCGAGCAATACGCCATCGCAAGGGCGGCGCTCACACGCCTCGGCCGCGACGACCTCGATCCCGCCGCGCGAGCCGGTGACCTCGGACTCGCCGAACAGCAGCTCGTCGAGATCGCGCGCGCATTGGTCGCCGACGCGCGAGTGCTGATCTTCGACGAACCGACCAGCTCGCTCGGCGAACGCGATGCCTCGCACCTGTTCCGCGTCGTCGGCGAACTGAAGGCGCAAGGCCTCGGGATCGTCTGGATCAGCCACTTCCTCGAAGAGGTCCAGCGCGTCGCCGACGTGTTCACGGTGCTGCGTGACGGCGCCGTCGTCGACGACGGTGTGATGGCCGGGACTTCGTTGCAGCGCATCGTCGCGTCGATGGCCGGCCGCGCCGTCGACGCGATGTTCCCGAAGGTCCCGCACGCGATCGGGGATCCGGTGCTGACCGTCGACGGACTGAGCGGCGTTCGCGCGCCGCGCGACGTGACGCTGGTGCTACGGCGCGGCGAGATCCTCGGCATCGCGGGGCTCGTCGGTGCCGGTCGCAGCGAGTTCCTGCGCTGCATGTTCGGGATCGACCGCGTCCACTCCGGACGCGCACGGCGCAGCGATGGACGCGCCGTCGGCGTCTCGCCGCGCGCGAGTCTGCGCGCTGGGCTCGGATTCGTCAGCGAGGATCGCAAGAGCGAAGGACTCGCGCTCGACCTGTCGATCGAGGACAACCTCACGTTGTCGCACCTGCGACCGTTCGCGCGTGCCGGTGTGCTCGCGACTTCGCGTCGCCGCGCGACCGCGACGGCGTTGGCGGCTCGACTCGGGGTCAAGACGACCGGCGTGACCCAGCCGATCGGCGCGTTGTCGGGCGGCAATCAACAGAAGGTCGCGTTGGCGCGCTTGCTGCACGAAGGCGGCGACGTCTGGCTGCTCGACGAACCGACGCGCGGCATCGACGTCGGCACGAAGGCCGAGATCTGGCGTCTGATCGGCGAGCACGCCGCGTCCGGCGGCACGATCGTCGTCGTCAGCTCGTACCTGCCGGAGCTGTTGAACGTCTGCGATCGCATCGCGGTGTTCTGCAAGGGCGAACTGCGCGCGGTGCGACCCGCGCACGAATGGACGCAAGAAGCGGTGCTGCATGTCGCGACCGGCGCCGAGGTCGCGATGAGCGCGCGGAGCGACGCATGAACCGTGTGCCGCGTGTGATCCTCTCCACGCTCGCTCCGTTCCTCGGGCTCGTCCTCGTCGTGTTGGCGTTCTGGGCGTGGGGCTGCGTGGCCAAGCCGGATGCGACGTTCCTGACGCCGTTCCGCATGACGTTGATCGCGAAGCAGACCGCGATCGTCGGCATGGGTGCGCTCGGGATGACGCTCGTGATCGTCAGCGCCGGGATCGATCTCGCGGTCGGCTCGCTGTTGGCGTTGACGTCCGTCGTGCTCGCATTGCTGCTGCGCGCCGGAGTCGCCGCGCCGTTCGCGGTGCTGGCGACGCTCGGCGTCGGCGCGCTCGCCGGAGCGGTCAATGGACTGCTCGTGACGCGTCTCAAGCTCGTGCCGTTCATCGTCACGCTCGGCACGATGCTGCTGTTCCGCGGCGTCGCCGAGCAGATCGCGTCGCAGCAGAAGATCGCGACCGAGGCGCCGGCGTGGTTGTCGAGCCTGCTCGATCCGCCGCCTGCGGGGGCATGGCCGTTCGTCTGCACCGGCGTGTGGATCGTCGTACTGCTCGGCGTCTTGGTCGCGTTCGTGCTGAAGAACACGGTGCTCGGCCGCCACGTCGTCGCCGTCGGTTCGAGCGAGCCGACCGCGCGCTTGTGCGGCATCGCGGTCGATCGCGTGAAGGTGCTGGTCTACACGCTGTGTGGACTCTGCATCGGGATCGCCGGGTTGTTCCAATTCGCCAACCTGAACCGCCAAGGAGATCCGACCGGCGGGTCCGGTCTCGAGCTCGAAGTCATCGCCGCGGTCGTGATCGGAGGCGGCAGCTTGAACGGCGGCCGCGGCTCGGTGCTCGGTTCGCTGATCGGTGCGCTGCTGATGACCACGCTGCGCTCGGGCTGCGTGTTCGCCGAGGTCCCCGACCCGATCCAGAAGATCGTGATCGGCGCGATCATCGTCGTCGCGGTCGCGCTCGATCAATGGCGCAAGCGCGCGGCATGACGTGCTCGTAGGGATCGAGGGCGATGAAAACTCGGGGGCCGGCTCACAGCGTCGGCGCCGTCGCGTATCGAGACCACGGCTGCTCGTTCCGGGAGTTCGGCGATGGTTCGGCGCGCGCTGGTGCTCGTGGTCGCGTTCGTGATCGGGTTCGGCTTGGCACGAGCTTCGTTCGCCGATGATCGGCCGTGGACGTTCCTCGTCTACGGCGCGGCCGACAACAACGCGGACGGACCGATCCTCGAGTTCCTCGACGCGCTGCGTGTCGCGCTCGACGACGATCCAGGCGTCGAGCTGTTGCTGCTGCTCGATCGTCACCCGGGGTACTTCTCCGACGACAACGCGTTCCTCGGCGAGGACTTCGACGGCACGCGGCTCTACCGCGTGCACAAGACTTCGGTCGAGCGTCTGTCGGGCGAGGGCGAGCTGCCCACGATCACGCTCGATGCCGACGTCGAACTCGACACGTCCGATCCCGACACGCTCGCGCAATTCATCGCGTGGGCGAAGGTGCACCATCCCGCGCAGCATTACGGGCTGATGATCTACGGCCACGCCGATGGGCAGGCGATGTGTCCGGACGAGACCAGTCGCACCGAGATGGGCATCGCGGAGATGGCCGCACGCGTCGACGAGTCGCTCGATTTCGTCGGGCTCGAGCTGTGCAACATGGCCGGAGTCGAGATCGCGTACGAGTGGCGTCCGCGCGCGGGCGCGGGCTTCTCCACCGACGTGCTCGTCGCGATCCCGAACGCGGGGCCGCCGCTCGATTGGGATCGCGCGTTCGCCCGACTCCGTTCGCCGGGCCATGCCGCGGCCGACGATCGGCCGACGTTCGACCCCGCGACGCTGACGCCGCGGCAACTCGGCGAACTCGTGGTCGAAGAAGGCCGGCTCGGTCGCCAGGCTGCCGCGGCGCGCGATCCCGACTACGCGCTACGCGAATCCGCGGCGTGCTTCGACATGACTCAGGTCGAAGCCGTGAAGCGAGCGCTCGACGGACTCGCGATCGAACTCGTGAACGCGAACGCGCGCGACGCGTTCTTCGCGCTGCGCAAGGGTGACGCGAACGGCGGCGTCGTGAAGTACACGGACGAGGGTGCGTACGTCGATCCGTTCGATCTGTGCGCGCGCATCGAAGCGAGCGACGCGTTCCCGCGCTCCGTGCGCGATCGGGCCGGCACCGCGATGCGCGCACTCGACGCGTTCGTGCTCGAGTCGTTCGGAGGCACGGCGTACCCGACCTTCCGCCGCGGCGGTTGCGGCGCGTTCGTCGTCATGCCGGCCGACGATCGCGCCGCGTGGAAGGACTATCGCTGGTACTCGCCCGTCGCGCACGAGAACCGCGGCGTCCCGCTCGGCGGATTCAAGTTCCTCGCGGACGGGATGACGCCGGCCGACGGCACGGTCGATGGCTGGTTCGAGATGCTCGACCTCTGGCTCGACGGCGAAGCCGACGTGAACGGCGTTTCACCCTGACCGAGCCCACGGCGGTCGACCTCGCGTGAGGTCGTGGGGCCATCGGGCCGATTCGCGAACCGTCACAAAAATGACAGACGCGGCGACGGACCCGTGGGGTTACGGTTCGTGTCCCGGACCACACGACCCGCTGCCTGCCGGAGCCGGCCCGATGACTTCCCCGCTCGGTTTTTCCGAACGCTTCGCCCGCGGAGCGTTCGGCGGTCTCGTCGCCTGCGTGGCTCTGTTCGTGCCGCCGGTGGCCGCGTGGGGCCAAGCGTTCGATCCGAAGCTCGTGCCCGCGGATCTCGCCGTCGCGGATGGCTTCGGCCATACGGTGGCGTTGCGCGGGAACCGCATGGTCGTCGGCGTGCCGAGCGCGGACCCGCAGGGCGCGAGTTCCGGCGCGGTCTACGTGTTCGAACGCAGCGGCGGGGTCTGGACGCAGACGGCGAAGCTCATCGCGACGAATGGCCTGGCGAACGGGCAGTTCGGCTTCGACGTCGCGTTGTCGTCGACTCGGATCGTCGTCGGAGCGCCCGGTGAGTCGAACGGTGCGGGCATCGCGACCGGAGTGGTGCACGTCTTCGAGCTGTCGTCGGGCACGTGGGTGCCGACCATCGCGCTCGAACCGAACGACGGCAACGCCGGTGACCGGTTCGGAGCGTCGGTGGCCGTCGATGTCGACCGGATCGCCATCGGTGCGCCGCTCGCCGATGGCGCGCCGTTCGTCCAACGACCCGGCGCGGTGTACGTGTTCGATCGCACGTCCGGCGTCTGGCAGCAATCCGGCAAGGTCGTCGAGACGCTGCACGGCCAGGACTTCGACGGCTTCGGTACGGCGGTCGACGTGTCGGGAGCGCGCGTCGTCGCGACCGCACCGTTCGCGTCGCACGGCGGCAATTCGAGGGGGCGGGCGCAGGTCTGCGAGAGCTCGCCGGCGGGTTGGGTCGTGACGCACACGCTGCAGTCCGACACGTTCCCGCACGAGAACTGGGAGTACGGCACCGCGATCGCGATCGACGACGAGCGCGTCGTCGTGACTTCGCCGTTCGGCGGTCCGCTGGGTGCGTACTACGTGCCCGGCATCGCGGACGTGTACGAGTTCGATGGCCTCACGTGGACACGCGTCGAACGTGTGGCGCCGGCGAACCTCGATCTCGACGACCTCGAGAACGGTCTCTCGTTCGGCACGAGCTGCGCCCTCGACGGCGACGTGTTCGTGGTCGGTTCACGCGATGCGCAGCAACACGGCGACGCGCGCGGCGCGGTGTGGATGTACCGCCGCACGTCGGCGGGCTGGCTCGAAGTGGCGAAACTCGAAGCGCCAGACTCCGCGTCGTCCGACCGCTTCGGTGCCGACGTCGCGCTCGACGGAGATCGAATCGCGGCCGGCGTTCCTGGCGACGACGACCAAGGTTCGTCGTCGGGATCCGCGTGGTCCGTCCTCGTTCCGTCCGACGCGGACTTCGAGTTGGCCGGAACGCCGGCGTACTTGAATCCGTGCGGGACGTCGTGCGGGCTGAGCGGCGCGCAGACGTTGTTCCTCGACATGGGCACGGCGTATGCCGGCTCGACGTACTTCGTGCTCGGCTCGGTCACCGGAACGAACCCCGGTGTTCCGCTCGGCGCGTACCACCTGCCGTTGAACATCGATGCCTACACGCTGTACACGACGAGCGGATTCGGTGGCGGCCCGTTGATCCCGCGCGTCGGCGTGCTCGACGCCGCGGGGCGCGCGAGTCTCGCGTTCGTGTTGCCGCCGAGTTCCGCGCTCGCGGGCCTACCGCTCGACGGTGTGTTCGTGCATCACGCGGCGGTGCTGCTCGATCGGCAGTTCGGTTTCGTCAGCGGCGTGACGAACGCGACGCACTTCACGTTCTCGCCGTGAGGGACTCCTCGCGCTGAGGACCGACCTGCGGTCGGGTCAGCGCCGCGGCAGACGCAGCGTCGAACCCGCGTCGAACACCACGGCATCGACGTGGCCGACGAACGGCGCCGGTTCGCTGAGCTTGACGTGCACGTGCGAGCGTTGGCCGTGATGCGTGAGGATCCCGGCCGGCCCGCTCGTGAAGAAGCCGACGAACAGCCCACGGCCGCGTGCTCCCGTCGTCGTGCCGACGGCGACGTGGGGGTCTTGATACGGGCATTTCCCGGCGAGCACGTGCGCGTGCAGGTCCGAGTAGCCGCCTTCGATGACGAACGCGAACGTCTCGGGCAGGCCGAGCTTGGCTTGGGCCTGCGCGAGTTGGGCGTCGAGGCCGGCCAGATCGCGATCGCGTTCGAGTGGGACCATCATCCATTGCTCGACGTCGTCGGCGATGACGAGCGTCGCGCGGTCGGCGTCGGTCGCGCCGTGCGTGACGGTGCTCGCCGGAGGATTCGTCGCGCGACCGATCCAGACGTCGCCGCCGATGCAGAGGAACTCACCTTGGAGTCCTTCGAGCGCACCGATCGCGACGGTGTGTTCGCCCGCGGTCGCATCGACGAGGGCGATGCGACCTTCGGTGGCGCCGTCGCGCATGACCTCACGCATCGAGCCGACGACGCGCGGTCCGCCGCCGAGCACGCCGCAGCCACCGCTGCCGAGCGTCATCACGACCAGCGCGGCGCCGCAACAGAACCGATTCAAAGGTCCGCTCCGCGCGCGATCTCGACCTCGCTGCCGATGCGCCCGAACGCGGCCCACATCGGTGCGCGCGCGGCTTCGCCCCAGACCGCGAGCGCGCTCGTGCCGGCCGTTGACGAAATGCCAGTTGCCGACGCCGTACGCGATGGTCGCGTAGTCCGTGCTCGCGGCGCCCTTCGCCTGGGCTTCCAAGAGCACGCGGTCGCCGTCGAGTTCGCCTTGGTAGACGCGGCACAGCGCGAAGTACGCGTGGTACTCGACGATGGGCAGATCGGCGGTGATCGCGCGCAGGGCGTCACGCGCTTCGTCGGCGCGCCCCGCGCGCAGCAACGACGCGCACAGCCAGTTCGTGCACGACGACGACGAGTCCGGGTTGTTCGAGCGCTCCATGCACTCGCGCCACGCCGCGACGGCGCCGTCGAAGTCGCCTCGCAAATGGCGCGCGAGCGCGAGGTGGTAGAAGACGTTCTGCTGCAGCGTGTCGATCACGACGCCTTGCGCATTCGGCATCAAGCCGGGCTCGGGTTCGTCGGGTTGGCCTTGGACCATCGCCGCCGCGCGTTCGAGCGTGTCTTCCGCGTCCTCGAATCGACGTGCCGTGATGTAGCGATGGCCGAGGTGGCGCACCATGCGCGGATCGTGCGGGAATTGCGCGGCGCCACGTTCGAACACCGCGATCGCCTCGCGCACGAGGCCCATCGCGCCGGCGCGTCGACCGAGCGCGATCAAGGCATTCGCATCGTTCGGCTCGCGCGCGAGCTGCGCCTTCGCCTCGTCGTAGGCCAGTCGATGCGCGGCCATCGCTTCGGCGGGGATGGGGAGATCGCGCAGGGATTCGCCGAGCAGCGACTCGACTTCGGCATTCGGATCGGCCGGAGTCTTGCGTGCCTGCAGCGCTCCGCAATGCGAGGACGAGAGCGCGACGGCCAACACGAGCAGCAGGTGGGGTGCGTTCATGCCGGCAGATTGCCGACCACACCGCGCGACATCAATCGCCGCGACGGCCCTTGCTCGAAGAGTCGTCCGAGTCGTCCGGAGACATGGCCCGGCGGTTCCAGCCGTCGACCCAGGCTGCGAGCTCCGTCAGGGACTTGGCCACGCGCAACCGAGGGCCGACCGGATTCGCGAGTCCGGAGAGCGCTCGGCCACCGCCGATCGCCATGACGTCGTAGCGGTCGAGCGTCGCCGTCAGCGCGATCAGGTCGCGATCGAACGCTCGTGCGTCCTCGATGTGATTGGCGCTGATCCAGACCAGTTCGGGGCGCTCGCGAGCGATGGCGTGCGCGAGCGTATCGATCGGCGTCCGAGCACCGAGGTTCTGCGTGCGGAACCCGTGCTCCGTCAGCACCAGCGCGACCAACGTCGACGGCAACAAACTCGAGTCCCCGCTGCATGCTCCGCCGAGCGCGACCGGTCCGCTGGTCCGCGCCGGCAAGTAGGCGCTCAGTTGGTGGAGCGCGGCGAGACAGAGATCCGACGCACGGTGTTCGATGAAGATGCCCTCGCTCGATTCGAGCCAGAGCGCTCCGATGACTTCGAGCGCCGGCCGCACGCAGTCGTCGCCGATCGACGCGATCGATTGCCCGGCGAGGTACCACGACAGGACCAGCCCGCGGACCTCGGCGGACTTGCCTTCGACCAGGAACGTGCGCAGTTGCTCGGCGGGTGGCGAAGCGATCGAGCGCGAGGCTTCGTCGAGACCGACGAGTTCGCACAGTCCGAGGATCTCGGGTCGCTCGATCGTGAGGCGACGAGTCCGGATGAACTGGATCGCGTCCGAGATCGGGATGCGGCGATGGCCGCCTGCCGTCTTCGCGATCACGATGTGCCCATCGTCGGCCCAGCGCTTCACGGAGGACTCGCTGACGCCGATCGCAAGCGCGAGTTCTCGAGGGGACAACGCGGATTTGGGCATCGAAGGGCTCGGCCAGCGAACCGTTTGGTTCGGTCGTTTTGGGCGTTTTACGGGCTGGCTCGGTTCCAGGCAACCGCGCTCTCGTTGCCGGACCAGGTTTTCAGACAGGACTCATCCATGGCTGCACTTTGCGTCCTATTGCAGTGGCGCGAGAGATTTCCGATTCCGGACCTTGCCCGGACTCGCTCGGCGACTATCGCTTGCGCCTGAACGATTTGCACGTTTGATTCCGCGCCTTGCCGAATCGAACTCGAGACGACCGTGCGGCTGCTCCGCGCGTCCACTGCCGAGTCGCCCCAGTGCTGTTGTTCGAACAGAGAGGAGCTGGCGGCGGGTCGTTCGTGGGCACGAGGTTCGTCGAACGGTGGGTCTCGCGGCAGTGCGCGGCTGCCTGCGACCGTGTCTCTTCAACCGTGTCCTTCGAGTCGCGTCGAATGTGAGTCGGCGGTTTCGGAACCGTCGGGATGCAAGAGATCCCCCGATCCCCGATCCTGAACCGGATCCCGGCGACGCCGAGGCGCCGGCCTCACCTTCGACCGTGTCCACCCGCGCGGATGCCACGCCGCGCGGCTCTCGCTCCGCTGGGCCACTCGACTCATGGTCGGGTGGCCCAGCTTTTTTCATCCGGCGCAGCGTCGGGCGCTGGATCGATTCCCCGTCGATCAGCGTCCGAGCAACGCGCGCACTCGCTTGCGGTAGCTCGATTCGAACGACACGCGCGGCACCGCGATCTTGCGACGCAGCAGCGGTTCACGCAGCGCACGGCGCGTCGCCGGCGCGTGATGCGCGTCGAGCCCACGGCCGAGCAGACCGCCGCTGGTCCGTGCGTCGATGCCCGCGAGCGCGCGGTAGTACGACTCCTGCGCCCCGAGTCGGCGGCAACCATCGACGAGCGCCGCGACGACGTCCGCGACGATCTCCGAGGTGAAGGTCGGCCAAGTCGCGACGCGTTCGCCCCACGCATCGACGAACGGTCCCAGCGGATAGAGCAGGTCGGGATGCGTACGGAGCGCCTTCACGCGGCGCAGCGGGTAGTTACGGTGACCCTCGGGCGCGAGCAACTCGCGATACAGCAACGCGGCGCGCGCGTACGCGCCGGAGTAACGCTCGGGGCGCTCTTGCGCGAGCTTGCCGAAACGGTGCTTCTGCGCGTCTCCGACGCGCTTCGCCGACGAGGACTCCAAGCTCTGATTGACGTCGCCGACGTTGTGCGTGAGCGTGGCCGCCAGCGCGAGGAGGTCCAGCTCTCGGCCCGGCTCACGCTCGAGCGCGAGGAACGCAGCGGCTTCGCGGCGCAGTTCCTGGTCGACCAGGTCCTCGAAGCGAGCGGCGGCCTCGACGTCGGCGAACGCGATCGACGCCAGCATCGCGCCGACCAGCACGGACAGGCGCTCGCCGTCATGGCCCGACACGATGCGTTCGGGCTCGAGATCGATCGGATCGGCTTGCGTCCGACACAGTCGCGCCGAGAACCGCCGCACGTCCCAATGCGCCAACGCTTGCGCGACATTGAGCATGTGCGCGCGCTCGGTCGGGTCCTCCTGCTCGAACCACAGCGCGTGGCGGATCTTCGCGTCGACGTCGGTCGGCACGTAGGTCGCGCAACTGGCGAAGTGCGCGGCCAGGCAGAGCGCGAAGTAGTCGGTGCGCGCCGCGGGCGACGGTTGCTCCTGGGCCGGGAGCAAGTCGGCGCGGAACAGCATCTCCCACCAGCCGAGAGGGTGTCGAGCGAGCTCGTGCAAGCGCAGGGCTTCGCGGTTCGGTCGCTCGCTCGAGCGTGGATGCGACGCGTCGAACAGGTACGGCGCGGCGACCCGCACCTGGTCGATCAGCGTGCGCGGGCCGATGAACCCACCGAACGCGCCACGGCCTTCGGGCGGTGGTGCGGTCTCCGCGTCGTCGGTGGGGGAATGGCGCGATGCGGACAGGCGGGGTTCCTCGGGCAAACGGGCGTTCGGATTTCGCGGGAAGCACGACGGAGCGCCCGCGTTTCGCGCCACTTTGCACGACGACGTGCCACGACGTGTAGCATCTCGCGCTTTTCGCTTCCGCTCCGACAACGTTCGCACGGGGATGTCCGTGGTCCAATCAAAGGCCCGCTCCAAGGGTTACGGTGGCTCGAGCAGCTCGAGGCGCAAAGGCACGTGGAAGAAGGTGCTGGTCGCTCTCGCGTTCGTCGCGGGCCTGTCGTACTTCGCGTTCACGGTGCTGTTCTTCGATCCGTTCGAGGCCCGCCTGCTCGAGTCCGAGCGGGAGAAGGCCGTCGCGATCGAGTACACGGTGCCGCGCACGATCGACTTCTTCGCGCACAAGCGCGGGCTCGTCGACGACATCGACGCCATCGAGTTCCCGGTGCCGCGCGTGTGGCGTCAGATCGAAACGGCGCGCACGTTCCGCGAGTTCGCGAAGACTCCGCTCTATGCGCAAGCCGCGCAGGACCTCGACCTCGGCGCGAAGATCGAGGAGTTGCGCGCTCAACTGAACGACGTGCCGCTGCTGTCGCCGCTCGACGACGTCGTCGGCATCGATTGCGCCGTGTTCGGTCGCGTGAAGGGTCGCGGCTACGACCACACCGAAGTCGCGCTCGCGTTCTTCGGGACGAACGCGACGAAGTTCGCGTGGGAGGCGGCGGGGAGCGGACTCGTCCGCACGTTCGTGACCATGCCGTTCGAGGTCGAGGACACCGAGTCCGGCACGCGCAAGTTCGCGTTCGCGGACGGCAAGGCGATCTACGGCTGGCGCAGCCTCGACTTCTTCGTGGTGTCGTCGGGCCCGAACCTCGTCGACGAGGTCAAGCACCTGGTCGAGAGTCTCGAGGTCACGCGCGACGCGACGCTCGGCTTCGCGCGTCGGTACGCGGCCACGGTCGCGCAGGACGTCGCGGACTTCGCCGGAGTGCGGCCGACGCACGAGACGACCGCGGCCGACTTGTCGAATCGTGTGCAACTGCACGCGAACCTCGGTTCGCTGCTGTCGCTGACCGTTGCGGACGAGGCGTTCCTCGAGCCGCGCGGCGAAGTCTCGCGCATGGTCGCGGCGAAGATGTTCAACCCGAACTACTTCGACGAGCTCACGCTCGACATCGGCGTCGACTCGACGATCGACGTGCGTGGCATGCTCGGCTTCGACAAGGACAAGGCCGAAGCGACCGAGAGCGGCTTCTACGACCGCAAGACGTTCGAACTCCAAGCGATGCTCGACAACGCGGCGACGCGCTTGCCCGAGGACACGTGGTTCGTGATGGCGGCGCGCGTCGACATGAAGCAGTTCCTGCCGACGCTGGTGAAGGCGCTGACCGACGTCGATCCGGATACGCGCAAGACGCTCGACGACGTGATGCAGCGCTTCCGCAAGGTGCGCGCCGACTTCCGACCGACGAACGCGATGGAGGCCGCGCACCAACTCGCGATGTTCCTCGGCGACGACATCGTGTTCGCGTTGCGACGCGACACGTACCTCGGCGCGCCGAAGCGCGGGATGCCGATCATCGCGTTGTTCTTCCAGGTCACGGACCGTGGTCCGTCGATGGAAGTGCTGAACGCGGCGAACGGCGATCCGACGAAGGCGAAGGGCTTCAACGGCTTCGTGCATCCGATCATCAAGGCGCACCCCGTGCTCGGCGCGATGGCGAAGTGGTTCGAGGTGTCGTACGAGAACAAGGACCGCGCCGCGCAGGACGTCGTGATCAACGATCCGGGCAGCATGATCCGCAACGTGTCGTTCGGGATCCTCGATTCGCAGAAGAAGGAGACCGGGCCGTGGACGCTCGGTGTGACGATCTCGCCACGCGCGGAGACGGTCGTGACGAAGGATCATCCCGAAGGCGAGCTGCGCGGCACCGGCTACGAGATGTTGAACGAGATGTTCCTTCTGTCGCGTGATCCGAACAAGGCGATCCTCGTGACGGACCTCAGCACGCAGGAGCCGCGGACCGTGAAGGCGCTCTACCAATCCGAGCGCTACCAGCGCGGTCGCGACTTCCTCACGGGGTTCGCGAGCGTCGCGGTCTATCTCGACGCGACGCGGTGGCGCGACGTGCTGCGCGATCAGGCTCAGGAAGTCGCCGAGTACGAAGCGCAGGCCGACCGCGCGTGGTGGGACGCGAAGCGCGCGGAGTTCACCGAGCAGTTGCTGTCCGGCGAGTTCGCGCAGTGGCGCGGCAAGACGATGCCGCCCGCGATGCAGGAGCGTTTCGACGCGAAGGTGAAGGAGATGGAAGAGGCGGTCGACGCCGAGCGCGTCGCCGAAGCGCGCAAGGCCTACGAGCAAGGACTGGCGTGGGTCGACTTGATCGAGGACGCGTTCCTCGCGGCCCGCATCGACGAAGCCACGCAGAACATCGAGCTGCGCGCGAAGATCCGGACCGCCATCGGCGAGTGATACGGAGGCTCCGCCTCCGTAGGCCAGGCTGGGGCCGAAGGCCCCAGACCCCAACAAGAGGCGGGGGGAACTTCGTTCCCCCCGCGCCCCCCTCGTTCGACCGCTTCGCGGTCGAACGACCAAAGGGGGGCTTCACAAACGAGCGAAGCCCCCCTTTGGGAACCCCCGCGCCCTTGAGTCGCGCGTGAGACTTCACGCGAAGGGACGTCGAGACCTGCTCTCGCTGCGGCCTCTCAAAGCCGCAGGGGTGGCTTCTCGACGGCGCGATTCGCGACCCCTGTCCATTTCGCCCCGGGTGACGTACTGACGAGACGTGTAGAGCGGATCGCCACAGCTGCGGCGGGCGAGTGAGAGGCCGCAGCGAGAGCAGGTCTCGACGTCCCTTGGCGACGGAGTGGTTACTCGGGCACGCGCGAGCTTGAACTCGAGAGAGAACTTCGGGTCGCGCTTCGCGCTCCGCGGTGGCGATTGAAGGAATGCCACATGACGGGGACGGAGGCGGGTCTGTCCCCCATCTGTCCCCGGCGGCTCCTCCGTCCGGGTCGCGCGTTCAGCCGCTTCTCCCTTGCCGCCGTCGCCTCCGGGTCCCGTGCCGCCGTCAGCGTTTTCCAGAGTCCCGTTCACGTTCACCGGCTCCGACCCGCTCGGCGCTCGCTCGCCGGTGAACCGGACTCCAACCCTTCGACACGATCGCACAAGTCCTTGGGCCGCCTTGGCGTAGCCCGCGTGCGATTGCCGCCGGCAATTGGACGCGGGTAACCGCGTGCGATTGCCGCCGGCTAACGGACGCGAGTACCCGCGTGGGATCGCCGGCAGTGGCTGTTGCCGGCCGCACGTTCGCCCTTGTGACGTTCGTCTTGGTCGCTACGATCCCGCGCTTCGTTTTCCGACCAGACACCGCGTGCCGGGATGGCGGAATTGGCAGACGCGCCAGGTTGAGGGCCTGGTTCCCTTCACTGGGAGTGCAGGTTCAAGTCCTGTTCCCGGCACCACTTGTCCTGCCTTGGCAGGGCTCGTTCAAAAACCCTCCGCGCGCGGCGCGCCCATGCGAATGGGTGCGCCGTTCGTGTTTTCCGGGGAGTGCTCTCAGGGCAAGAACCGCGCGGCGAGTTCCGGCGGTAGGAGTGAGCATTGGCTCTTCGGTCGCTTGAAGAGTCGGTGGCGCACTCGCGCGATCGCGTCGTACACGAGGTCTCGGATCGGCCGCGGGATGACGGCGAGCATCGCGCCGAGCGTCGGCCATGGTTGGGGGAGTCGGCGTAGGACTTGCGCGACCGCAGTGGACTTGAACACGACCTGGCCGGCCTGGTCGACCCAGACGACGGTGTCGGGGATGGACGGGGCTCGGGGTGCGACGAGGCGAGCGAACGTCTCACCGTGGAGCGGTGCGAAGTGGATACGCGCCGCCGCATCGCGCGCGACGATGAACTTCACGAGCGCGTGGCAGAGCCCGCAATCGCCGTCGAAGAACACGATCTCGTGCGGGAGTTCGGCCATGCGCGCGGCATCGTAGTGCGCTTCTTCAAGCCGTGTCGCTCTGGATGGCGCGTCGCGCGCGATACGCCTCGAGGATGCCGACGAACAAGCCGAGCAACATGCCGATGAACCACGCGCCGCCGACGTGGTCGCCGGGCCTGTCGCCGCGATGCGCCGCGAGCAGGACGACGAAGACCGGGAACACCGGGCCGCAGACCAGGCCGAGCAAGAGTTTGCCGACCGGGCCCACGGGGAACTGCGCGAGCAGCAGCACCGCAATGGCGGCGGACACGGCTCCGAACGCGCCGACGACGAACGCGATGCCCGGTCGGGTCGGGTCGATCAATGCGCCGAACACGAAGAACACGAGTGCGCCGAGCAGAGCAGCGCGCAGGGTGGCGGGGAACAAGCGATCGCTCTTCATCGGGCGGCTCCCAAATCGGACAGGCGCGGAATCGACCAATCGACATCGAGGTTGGATCCGAGTTCGAGCGCCGGCAAACCCGCGCGCGCGTGACCGAGGATCGTCGAGAAGTCGGCGTGCTCGAGCACGCTCGGCGCGACGAACACCGAGCCGACCGCGAGCGCGAGCATGGCCGCGGCCGCGAGCATCGCGCGCGGCGTGAACGCGAACCGACGCGGTTCGAGCTGCTCGGAGACGCGCGCGCGCAACGCGGCGAAGTCGTCGACGCGCGGGCGCTCGAGCTGGACCGCCGCGCGCACCGCGCCGAAGCGAGCTCGTGCCGCGGCGCAACTCGCGCACGATTCGACGTGCGCGACCACGAGCGCCGTCTCCCCGACCGGCAGGTCGTCTTCGAGCACGCGCGGCAAGCGTTGCTCGATCAGCACGCATTCGGGTGTCGGACTCATCGGCGTTCCTCCACGGATTCGGGCACGGACTCGGGCGACAGGATGGGTCGGAGCATGCGCTCCAGCGCCTTCATGGCTTGGTAATGGTGCGCCCGCGCGTTGTCCTCGCGGATGCCGAGCACGCGCGCGATCTCGACGAACGGCAGGTCGAGGTCGATGCGCAGCGCGACCACCGCGCGTTGGCGGGCCGGCAAGCGTTCGATCGCGTCGCGTACGGCGCTCGCTCGCTCGCCGGTCGCGATGCGCTCGAGCGCGGTCGCGTCGTCGGCGGCCGGTTCGTGCGGCGAACCCGAATCGAGGCCCTCGAACGCTCCCGCGTTCGCGCGCGCGAGCCCACGCCGCGCGACGTTGGTCGCGATCGTCAGCAGCCAAGCCCGCAAGCGTTGCGGATCGGTCGAGCTCGCGATCGCGCGCCACGCGCGCAGGAACGTCTCTTGGAACAAGTCCTCTGCATCCCCCTGTCGCGGCGCCAACCGCCGCAAGTACCCGAGCACGGCGCGCCCATGGCGCTCGACCAGTTCGTCGAACGCCATGCGATCGCCGGCCCGCGCCCGGTTCACCAGGGCGCGGTCGATCGCCGCGTCCGCAGCGACGTCCACCGCGGGTTCATGCCTTCGTTCGACCATGGCCGTGAGCGAGGATCCCGGCCGGAACGGCGGCGTGAAAGGAAAAAGTCCTCGCGGCGCGGGATCGCCCGAAATCGTGGGCCGCTCAACGCTTCGAGCGAGTGAGCCGAATGACGGTGCAGACCACGGTACGCCCCGGACCCTCGATGTCCCGCAGCGGCAGGTCGACGCGATCGACGACCTTGAACGCGGGATGCGCACGCACGAACTCGGCGAACTTGCGCGGGATGGTCTCGATGAGGTTTGGCTCCTTCGTCGGCGTGTCGTAGACGATCACGATCGAGTCGTAGTTGGCAACGAACGCGTCGACGCTGGCCTTCGTGACCTTGCTGGGGTTGCCCTTGTAGGTCTCGTAACCGAGGCGCTCCTGTTGCTCGTAACTGAGCACCTCGAACGTGGTCCGCGGCAAGTCGATGCCGCGTTCGCGCGCGCGAATCATCACGTGCGATGCGGTGATCCGCGGAGTGCCGTGCTTCTCCATGCCTTTGAAGAACGCCTGTCCGATCCAGAGCGTGCGCTTGCCGGCGCGGATCGAGTCGATGCCGGCGTCGACGACTTGCTCGAGCTGCTGCAACGGATTGGTCTCGACGCGGAACGTCGCGACGCCGAACGCGGTGGTCACCAGGACCCCGAACACGACTCCGACCGCGCCCGGGAAGCCACGCGCGAAGCGCGTGACGAACGCCCACAGTCGCGGCGCGCCGAGACCCGCGAGCACGAACACGTCGCCGGACAACGGCACGAGGATGCGTTCGAGCTTGAGGTCGTTCATCTGCGCGAGCACGAGCCCGATGCCGAGATGCAAGAGCACGAGTCGAGTCCGCGCACGCAGCGCTCGGCCGAGCGCGGCGACGAAGCAGGCGGCGAGGAACAGGCTCGCGACCACGCCCGCGGCCACACGATCGCGCAGGGTCACCGCATACGTCCAACCGCCGAGGTTCACGGGGTCGGAGCCGCCGGGCACGGTCTTGATGTAGTAGACGAAGTCGTGGAAGTGCCGTGGGACGGCGAGCCACGCGGCGGCGATGAGGCCGGCGATCAGGATCGGCCGAAGCGGCGTGAGTCGCGTCGCGCCCGGCAGCGACTCGCCGCTCGGCTTCCACGCGCGCAGCAACGCGTCGAGTCCGACCGCCGCGAACAGGATCACGGCGTGGTTGTACTTGGTGAAGAACGCGACCACGAGTCCGACCACGCACCACGCCAACGCGGCGCGAGTCCGCAGGCGCTGTTCGCGCACGCACAACCACAACGCGAGCTGCAGTGTCAGCAGGTTCAACGGCTCGACCATCGCCGTGCGGCCCCAGTAGCCGAGCAGCGGCGACGTCGCGGCGAACAACACGGCGAAGAACCCGGCCGCGTCCTTGTCCTCGTCGGGCGCGAGTTCGCGCGCGAGGCGACCGATCAGGAACAGTGCGACCAAGCACGCGAACAGACCGGCGTGGCGCGCCGAGTCCGTGCCGACCTCGGTGATCAGGAACGCGACGGCGAAGTAGACCCGGTACAGGATCCCCTTCATCGTCATCTCTTCGTCGAAGCGGCGCACGAAGTCCGAGTACTCGCCGCGCGCGAGTTCGTCGCGCAGGACCATGCCCTCGAACACGTGCGTTGCTTCGTCGTAGCGCAGGATCTGTTCGTGCGGGATGCGCGTGTGTGCGAGCCACGCGAACGCGCCGATCACGATCAGCGTGCACAGCGATGCGAACAGGCGACGGGACATGGCGCTCCGCGGTGGGGCAGTCGACGGAGCGGCAGTGTGCCAGAGCGGCGGGGCGAACGGGCTTCGCGAACCCGTCGTCCTGCGTCACTCCGCACGTCTCGACCTCGAGCGGGACGCTGTAGACTTCCGCGCCCGACCGGTCCGTGATCGGTTCGCCACGCGATGAACACCGCGGAGTCTCCATGTCCGAGCAGCGCGAAACCCTCGAAGTCGACGTCGTGATCGTCGGTGGCGGCCCCGGCGGCCTCGCCGCGGCGTACTGGCTGCAGAAGTCGATCCAGAAGCACAACGACGCGATCGATCGCGGCGCGTACGGTGGGACGAAGCTCGGCGAGCTCTCGATCGTGGTGCTCGAGAAGGGGCCGGAGATCGGCAACCACGTGCTGTCGGGCGCGGTCATGGATCCGCGCGCGATCAAGGAACTGATGCCGGACTACGAAGAGCAGGGTTGCCCTGGCGTGCCGGTCACGTCCGACGAGGTCTGGTACTTCACGAAGGGCGGCAAGCTGAAGCCGCCGTACCTGCCGCCCTACATCCACAACGACGGCAACCGCATCGTGTCGATCTCACGCCTCGTGCGTTGGCTCGCACCGAAGGTCGAGGAACTCGGCGTCCAGGTGTTCCCGGGCTTCCCCGCCGCGGAACTGCTGTTCGAGGGCGACGCGTGGTCGGTGTCCGCACCGGCGACAAGGGCGTCGACAAGCACGGTCAGAAGAAGGCGAACTTCGAGCCCGGGATCGACATCCGCGCGAAGCTGACGATCCTGGCCGAAGGCACGCGCGGCTCGTTGACGAAGCAACTGGTCACGAAGCACGAGCTCGATCGCGGACAGAATCCGCAGGTCTACGCCACGGGCATCAAGGAACTCTGGCGCATCCCGGGTTGCGACGCGAAGAACAAGGGACGCGTCATCCACACGCTCGGCTGGCCGCTCGACATGAAGACGTTCGGCGGTGGCTTTGCGTACTTCATGGGGGACGACCTGCTGTCGCTCGGCTTCGTCACGGGTCTCGACTATCAAGACCCGACCACCGACCCGCATGCGAAGTTCCAGGCGTTCAAGCAGCACCCGTACATCCGCCAACTGCTGCAAGGCGGCGAACTCGTGCGCTACGGCGCGAAGACCATCCCCGAAGGCGGCTGGTGGTCGCGTCCGCGTCCGTACGTGGACGGCGCGCTGATCATCGGCGACGCCGGTTCGAACCTGAATCCGGCGCGCTTGAAGGGCATCCACATGGCGATCAAGACCGGCATGCTCGCCGCCGAGACCGCGCTCGACGCGCTGTCGAAGGGCGACACGTCGGCCGCCGTGCTCGAGGGCTACGCCGACCGCGTCGAGAACTCGTGGGTCAAGGAAGAGCTGTTCGGCGTGCGCAACTTCCACCAGGCGTTCGAGCACGGCTTGCCGATCGCCGGCATCCACCTGGGCTTGCAGCTCGTGACGAAGGGTCGCGGCTTCAAGAACAAGTACGAAGCGGCGGCCGGCCACACGCGCATGCAGAAGGTCAGCGGCCCACCGCCGAGCAAGCCGACCTTCGACGGCAAGCTCACGTTCGACAAGTTGACCGACGTGTTCAACTCGGGCACGACGCACGAAGAGGATCAGCCGTGCCACCTGGTCGTGAACGCGACGGCCGACCACTGCGCCGTGCGCTGCGCCGAGGAGTACGGCAATCCGTGCCAGCACTTCTGTCCCGCGGCCGTGTACGAAATGGTCGATGCCCCCGAGCGCAAGGACGGCAAGAAGGCGCTGCGCATCAACGCCAGCAACTGCGTGCACTGCAAGACGTGCGACATCATGGATCCGTACCAGGTGATCAACTGGATCACGCCCGAAGGCGGCGGCGGTCCGGTCTACACCGATTTGTGAGGCGTGATGGGCAACGGGACGAAGTCGCTGGTGAAGCAGGCGCGTGAACTCGCGGCGCGATATCGAATCGACGACGGCAGGAAGTTCCAGCTGGAGTCGATCGATCCCGACGACACCGGCCCGTTCTCGGACGACGACAAATCCAAGGCCCAAGACGCTCTCGCCGCGGGCGTCGACGTGCTCTCCGAATTGCAGGACAAGCTCTACGCGCAGGACCAATGGTCCGTGCTGCTGATCTTCCAGGCGATGGATGCCGCCGGGAAGGACGGCGCGATCAAGCACGTCATGTCCGGCGTGAACCCGCAGGGTTGCCAAGTCTTCAGCTTCAAGGCGCCGTCCGCGGAGGAGCTCGACCACGACTTCCTGTGGCGCTGTCAGCGCAACCTGCCCGAGCGCGGCCGCATCGGCATCTTCAACCGGTCCTATTACGAAGAGACGCTCGTCGTGCGCGTGCACGACGAGCTGCTGCATCGACAGAACTTGCCCGAGACGCTCGTGACGAAGGACATCTTCACGCAGCGCTTCGCCGACATCCGCAACTTCGAGAGCTACCTCGCCCGCAACGGTGTCCTGGTGCGCAAGTTCTTCCTGCATGTCTCCAAGAAGGAGCAAAAGAAGCGGTTCCTCGAGCGGCTCGAGGACCCCGAGAAGCACTGGAAGTTCTCGGCGCAGGACGTGAAGGAGCGCGGGCACTGGAATGCGTACATGGACGCCTATCAAGACGTCGTACGCCAAACCTCGGCGCCGCACGCGCCGTGGTTCGTCGTGCCCGCGGACAACAAGTGGTTCACGCGCACCGTGGTCGCCGCCGCGGTGATCGACGCGCTCGATGCGCTGGACTTGTCGTATCCGAAGATCGGAGCCTCGCAGCGCGCGGATCTCGATCGAGCGCGCGAGACGTTGATGCGCGAGTGATCTCCGCGCTCCGTGCTCATCCGCGGATCACTTGATCCAAAGCGTTTCCTCGGGTCCTTCGAACTTCGGGCGCACCCCTCGCGCCACGTCGACCACCGCGAGCACGCGCGCGAGGATCTCGCGCAGTGGAACGCTGGGTGCGAACGAGAACTCGACGCTGGACGGGAACGCGACGGCTTCGAGGCCGCAACTGCGCGCGAGGAACAGCGCTCGCGGTGCGTGGAAGTCGTCGGTGACGACGACGACGCGGTGCTGGCCGAACGCGACCTTCGCGCGCACGATCGAGTCGAGTGTGCGCAAGCCCGCGTGGTCGAGCGTGATCGCGTCGACCGGCACTCCGCGCTCGACGAGCGCGGCTTGCATCGCGGCGACCTCGTCGTACTCGCGCGTGCCGTGATCCCCCGAGATCAGCAAGTGCTTGACGCGTCCGCTCGCGAACAGAGCGGCGGCCGCGTCCATGCGGCGTTCGAAGAAGCGGTTCTTCCGTCCCGACGGCGCACGCGGCGAGGTCCCAAGCACCAACGCGACGTCGTGGTGCGGCACGTCCTCGACGCGCGTGAACGTAGCGGAGGCAGCCGACACGATGATCCACGCGTTCACCGCGCCGACGCCTAGACCGGCGAGCAGCGTGGCGAAGACGACGACTCGGATCGACGAACGCAGACGGCGGCGCATCCCGCGCAGGATACGCCGCCGTCCGCGTGCGTGTCAGCGCGCCGTCAGCCGCTCACGAACTCGAGCGGATTCGACACCGTGTAACCCCACGGCAGCGCTGGGTCGGCGCAAACGGCCTGTTCGGTCCAGCGCGTCCCGGGCACGATCGTCGCGCCGAGCGGCACTGCGAACTCGATGCCGCCGGTTCCATCGGGCAAGGCGAACGTCGGTAGCACGATGGACGCCGGGAACAGCGGCGCCATCTGGAACACGCAGCCCGGCGGCGTGGACGTGTTCACCGGATTCACACCGAAGAACAGGATCGCGATCGAGTTCGGCAGCGCGTTGCGCAGCGCGAACGTCACGGTCTCGCCGGCACGCACGCAGCCCGTCGTCGTGAGTTCGGGCACGAGTCCACCCGTTCCCGCACAACCGTGTCCGTAACGTCCGGCGCGGCCGGGGCAGAGGTGATCGAGGACATGCACCGTCGGATCGGTCCAGCGGTGATAGGCGAGTTCGATGTCGGGGTCGGCGTCGAAGTTCGCGGCGGCGATGCCGTCGGCCTTCTGAGCACCGAGACCGTAGTAGCCGTCGACGATCAACCCGCCGGCACCGTCGCCGAGGAACACGGCCGCGCGCGTGGTGAACCGGCCCACGACGTCGAGATCCCCGTCCAGGTCGATGTCGACGACCGAAAGCTGCTCGGGAGATCCACTGAGATCGATGACCGCGCTTTCGGTCAGGCTGCCGCCGGGACCGCGCAACCAAGCGCGCACCTGCACCTTGATGAACGAGCCGCCACTCGGAGCCGGCACCGATGTATGCGTCGTCACGGCCAGGTCCGCGTCGCCGTCCTGATCGAGGTCGCCACTGGCGATGTCGCGGACGGTGACGTCGGGACCCGCATCGAAGGGTGCTCCGAACGTGCCGTTGCCGAGCGAAGGGAACACTCGAATGCGGTTCGTGGAATTCGACGCACACAAGACGTCGAGAGCTCCATCGCCGGTCAGATCGGTGAGCGTGAAGTCGAGCGGCCCATGGAACAAGCCACTCGCGACGAATTGAACCGCCACGAGGGAGCCGCCGACGTTGTGGAACACGGAGAGGCCGGAGACCGCGTTGAGCGCCGTCGCCACGACATCGTCGTCCCCGTCGCCGTCGAGGTCGCCGGCGGCGATCAGATCGAGGGGTCCGCTCGGCGCTGGTGACGTGACGAAGTTCTGCGGGCCGAACGAGCCGCCGCCGAGGTTCTTGCGCCATTCGATCCCGGCCGAGCCGAACGGTACGGCGACGAGGTCGGGAAGCGTGTCTCCGTCCACATGGGCGGCGGCGAATGCGTAGATCGGTTGGATCGGGCCCGGGGTCGTCACCGTCGTCGAGAACGATCCCGTGCCGTCGTTCAAGGCAGCTCGATACCCCGAGTTCAGCGAGTACGTCACGTAGTCGACGTCGCCGTCGCCGTCCGCGTCGAACACGGTCGAAGCAAGCGCTGCCGGGTTCGGGCCGGATTGCAGCGGGGCGGTGGAGAAGCGACCGGGCTCCGAGCCCAGGTACGTGCGGACTGCCACGGCCGAGTCGTACGTCACGACGTCGTAGACGTCGTCGCCGTCGAACAATCCCATCGCCATCGAGGGACCGGAGAAACTCGTCGAGACCGTCCCGCCCACATCGGGGGCGAACGGAGTCGAGAACGCGCCGGCACCATTCCCGAACGCGGCGAGCAAGCCACCGACTCCGCCCATTTGCACGTCGAGGTGGCCGTCGTGATCGAGGTCGGCGACGGCCAACGCACGCGCTCCGATGCCTTGCGCGAAGTGCTGCATCGGGGAGAACCCGCCAGCGCCGTTTCCGCGATACCACGCGACGTCGCCCACGCTGCCCACCACGTTGAACGTGGTGCCGATCACGAGATCGTGCAGACCGTCTTCATCGATGTCCGCGATCGACATCGGCCCGACCGCGAGGTTCGCCAGGGGAAGTGAACCTGGGTCGAGCGTGATCGTCGGCAGGGTCGTGAATCCGCCGCCGTCTCGCCCGAGGAACACGTGGAGCTTCGGGAAGAAGGACTCTCCGGCGACCAGATCGTCGCGTCCATCGGCGTTCAGATCGGCGGCGACGATCGAGTTGAAGAACGTCCCGGGTACCAACACGAGCCCGGAGTCGACGAATTCCGTCGGCGACTTCTGCTCGTACATCGCGAGCCCGTTGCCATGGCGCAGCGATCCGATGTCCCAATCTCCGTCCGCGTCGAAGTCACCGCGGACCATGCCGACCGATCCGCCCACACCCGCGATCGGGGTGAGGTCCACCAAGACCCATCCCGTGGCCGAATCGAATCGGAGGATGAACTGCTCGATCGAGATCGGCACCGCGGTCGAGACGAAGTACACGAGCTCAGGACGCCCGTCTCCGACGAGGTCGAGCGCCGTGAGGGCGTGCGCAGATTGGTTGACCCCGTTCGGCAGCGGGTACGTCCACGTCGTGGGCTGGAACCGACCGAATCCATCGCCGCGGAACAGCCGGACGCAGAAGGTCTTCGCGACCGGATCGAGGACGTCGAACGACGCGATGTCGGTGCGTCCGTCGCCGTCGAAGTCGCCCTGCGTCACGACGGGAGCGAGCGGCAGCCCCGAGTCGCCTCCGGAGAACAACGGCGGAGTCTGTGCTCTCGCCATGGGCGCGATCGTGAGCGTTGCGAGCACGCATCCGAACAGCGTGAGTGCGTGCATGCGCACGCGCGATCCGGGCGCTGTGGTCCGAAGCCAGGCACAGGAAAGCATCAGGCGTCTCCAAGTCGGACGAAAAGCAGCGCTTTGTCCTCGCAGCGGCGAAGTGGCCGATCGGGGACGAGCGTGCCAGGGTTCCATCACGCAACGCGATGACAGTGGAATGATCCGACGTACCCTATGACCTCCCCGCGGCCGTCAGGCCGTTCGTGACGAACGCCGCTCGACGTCGGGGCGACTGCGACACCCCAGATCGCAGACTAGGAGACTTCGATGAGCCGTATTCCGTGCGCAAAGGCCCTCGTTCTCGTCGGCGGTGCGACCGTCGTCGCCGCGCTCGCTGTCGCCCGGACCGCGGCCGTCCTCCCCACGTTCACGCCGGCATGGGTCGGCGGCAGCGCCATCGCGTCGGGCTTCGGTCACTCCGTGTCGTTCGCGGGCGACGTCAATGGCGACGGCTTCGACGACGTCGTCGTCGGCGCGCCATGGTTCGCGAGCGGTCAGTTGTTCGAGGGCAAGGCGTTCGCGTACCACGGTTCGGCGACCGGCCTGTCGCCGACGCCGAATTGGTCGATCGAGAACGACGTCGCGTTCGCGACCGTCGGGTCCGACGTCGCCGGAGTCGGCGACGTCAACGGCGATGGCTACGACGACGTCGTGGTCGGCGCCGAGCAGTACTCGAACGGCCAGCAGTACGAAGGTCGCGCTCAGTTGTTCTTGGGCTCGGCGACCGGTCTGGCAGCCGGGGCGAGTTGGGCCATCGAGAGCAACGACGCCGGATCGCATTTCGGTGCCGACGTCGCGGCTGCGGGCGACGTGAACAACGACGGCTTCTGCGATGTGATCGTCGGAGCGCCGGAATCGAACGCCGGCGGCACGGCGTACGTCTATCACGGCGGTCCGGCGGATCGCCCTGGTTGCCAGTCCGTCCCGCACCGGTCCCCAACGTGAACGCCGCGTTCGCCTTCGAATCGAACTGCGCGGGCGACGTCGATGGGGACGGTTTCGACGATGTCGTGGTCGGCGTCCCCGGATTCACGAACGGACAGCAGGGTGAAGGTGGCGCATTCGTCTACGCGGGTTCGGCGACCGGCTCGTCACGCCGCCGCTGTGGTCCACGGAGAGCCTCGCCGGAATGGCGTCCACGGGCTCCGTCGGTGATGGCGGCGATTTCAATGCCGACGGTTACTCGGACTTCGCCATCGGCACTTGGCTCTACGCAGTCGACAACGAGGAAGGAAGGGCGGGTCGAGGTTCTTCGGTTCGCTGAGCGGCCCCAGCGCGGTGCCGGCGTGGAGGCAAGTCGGCGGGCAAGTGGGCGCGTCCTACGGCAGCTCGCTCGCGAACGCCGGGGACGTGAACGGCGACGGGATCGACGATCTGCTGGTCGGCGCGTCCGAGTACGACGACGTCCCCGCGAGCAACATCCAAGGGCGCATGTTCCTCTACCTCGGCAGCGCGAATGGACTCGAGGAACCAGCAGTGGGCGCGGTGGCAATCAAGCGAACGCCATGTTCCTCGGTCTGTCCGTCGCCGGCGCGGGCGACGTGAATGGCGACGGCTTCGACGACGTGATCGGCGGCGGTGAGAACTTCGACAGCGGCGCAACATGCCGAGGTCTTCACGGCGGCCCGTTCGCCGCGGTCACGCCCTGCGGCGTCGCAGTCCGTGACCCGTTCGTTCTTCCGCCGCGCCTGACTCGACGACGGCGCCGCCGTCGATCGGCGGTACGTCGAACCGTGAACGTCGTCGGTGGAGTGAAGTTCGGCGGCGGCGGGATCCTGTTCGCGGGCTTCCAGCCGGCGAGCATGCCGTTCGACCTGGGCACGCTGAACGTCTTGCCGACGTACGTCGTGTACTTGCCCCGTTCGACTCCCGAAGGAAGACGTCCTGGTCGCCGATTCCGCCGTTCGCGGGACTGGACGGACTCAGCGTGTACTTCCAGGCCAGGCAGACGAACTTCCTAGCCTCGGGCTCCTACCACCTGACCATGACCAACGGTCTGCGCTGGGTGCTCGGGAACTGACGCGGTACGCGAGCGTCGTCGACGCCGCTTCGCTGGCGGGCTCGCAAAGTTCGCCCGCGCTCCGTATCCATGACGCGCCTCGTGTTCGCGCGCAGCGCGACCCGAAGCGCCTCATCGGAGCCCGCACGTGAACGCACCCGAACCCGAAGTCGCGATCGAACCGTTCCGTGATGCCTACGCCGCGGCATTCGATCGGCTGAATCGCGCGTGGCTCGAACGGTTCGTCCGCGTCGAGCCGCAGGACGAGGTCTACCTGCGCGATCCGCGCGGCAAGATCGTCGACGTCGGCGGCGAGGTGTTCTGCGCGGTCCGCGACGGCGACGTCGTCGGTACGTGCGCGGCGATCCCGGCCGGACGAGCGACGTTCGAACTGGCGAAGCTCGCGGTGGAGCCGCACGCGCGCGGCCGCGGTCTCGGTCGCAAGCTCGCGCAGCGCGTGGTCGAGTTCGCGCGGGAACGCGGTGCGCGTCGCGTGACGTTGAGTTCGAACTCGGCGCTCGTCGAAGCGATCGCGCTGTACGCGTCGATGGGTTTCCGGCACGTGCCGGTTCCGCCGGATCTCTGCTACGAGACCGCGGACGTCTGCATGGAATTGACGCTGTGAGTCTGGGTGCGGGGTGGGCCCTTGTCGTCGTTGGTGCGCTGCGGGACGAGCCGACGCGGGACGCACCGGCGCCGCGGCGTACGTGGCGCGCGACCTGGCCGCCGGAACGCGACGGTGGACCGAACTCGCGCGCGACTACCAGTCGGCGCCGCGGCCGCCCTCGCGGAACTCGAAGTGGAGCAGCGTGAGCCAGTGCTCGACGTGATGCTCGATTCGATCCTCGCGATGCGCACCGAGGAAAGAGTGTTCGTCGATGACGCGATCATCGGCGCGGACTTCGGCGCTGGGATAGTGCTGATCGCGATGGTGGAGTTGGCGGGGGAGTGAGTGGAGGTCTGAAGAACCCATGGCAGTGAGTGTCCCAACGTCACTACGCAGGGTCGCCTTCGCGATGGCGACTGTGTTTCTCGCCTTCGTGCTTCTTCCTTTCGATCTGAGGCTGATCTACATCGCGAACATCCTGGTCTTCGGGCTGCAGGCGGGGGCGGTCATCTGGGCGATGACATGGCTGGTGAGGAAGTGTGTTGAGCTGGCGAGGCGTCCGACACGTGGTTCGGTGAAGCGGGCGGGTCGTCGTCCCCCGAGTGGCGTCGGATGATCGCGGCGTTCCGAGCGAGTACCTCGTCGACTCCGGAGCCACAGCCCCCCAACAGTTTCTCCAGCCGTGATCAGATATCCGTGCCTTGTGAGAATTGTGGCAACCACATTTGAAACAGCAGGTTACGGACGTGCGTGTAGTCCGCGCTCTGTTTGGGCGTCGCTGATTTCGGCTCGTGTCGGGGTTGATTCGCAGCCGACGACTTCACAGTTCTCTTCACATCGATGCCGACCCATGTCTAGAATGCCGCCTCGTGGGAGAGGACCCGAATTCGTCCTCGAGGAGTCCGGTCGTGAACACTTCTCTGGATCCCTTCGCGTCGACGCCGGTGATTGAGGTTCCGCTCGTGGACCCGCCTCTTGAGCGAGTGATCGCGCAGGTGCGCTTCGGAAGCGTTCTCTCGATCGGCGAGATGGTCCGTGGTTTCCAGGAGTCCATTCGAGACGAATACCCAATTCTCGATCCGGAATCCGTCGAACTGACCGTTCGCGTGAATGGGGGGATTGTCGATCGGAAGTCGAAGACCATTTGGCGTTTTTCGAACGGCGACGGAACCTGGCGCGCATCGCTGACGGACGACTTCATTGCTCTCGAAACTTTGAAGTACACGAGTCGGGACGGTTTCGTCGCGCGCATTGAACGTCTGCTGATCGCGCTTCGAGAGCATGTTCACCCACAGTTTGCTGAGCGAATCGGTGTTCGTTTCGTGGACCGACTCCATGGCGAAGACGTTCAGCGCGTGCCCGAGTACGTGCGCTCGGAAGTCCGCGGCATCATCGGCAGCGAACTCGCTCCGAGAGTTCACGGAACGATGACTCAAACGCGCTTCGAATTGCCAGATGACGAGGGCGTGCTCTTCACGCGATCGGGGCTACTCGCGATCGACGACACGTACGATCCATCCGCGATTCGGCCAGTCGATCACCCAACGTGGCTGCTCGACATCGACGCATTCACGGAGCGTCGGGAAGAACTCGACCCGAAAGCCGTCGCGAGCCGTGTCCGAATGCTTGCGACCCGCATCTATGCGATGTTCCGCTGGTCGGTGACGGACCAGATGCTGCGACGGTTCGGAGGTGCGCCGTGACCGACGCGACGAGCAACCGCGCGCCCGCAGAAACAGGCACGACAGCGTATGGCACGTTGCGTCACCGCCGCCGTCTGAACGCCTTGGCTGTCGTGGCTGGTTTCGCGCCTCTGATTACGTCGAGCGACGCGGCGGATCGCGCCTGGCCTGAATACGTCTGCGAGGACGCATCGACGAGAACAGTCCCGTCGACGCAAGCTCTCGACGGATTCGCTCGCCGAGAGCCGGCAAACCGAACAACGCATCGTGGTCATGCGGTTGCGCGACTGCGCCGCCTCACTGGACTTACCTGGGAGCAGCTCGCGCGACTGTTCGATGTGTCTAGACGAGCGGTGCATTTCTGGATCAGTGGTGGGCGGATGAATGCAGCGAACATGGAGCGCCTGCATCGCATCCTCGCCGTTATCGAGGCCACGGATCGTGGTGATGTGAACTCGAACCGCTCCGCGCTGTTCACGGCGAAGGACGGTCGCGTGCCGTTCGAGAGCCTCGTCACGGGCCGGTTCGACGATGCGCGGAGGGACTTGGACATGCCTGTCGTGCCGCGCCGACGTTACTCAGGCGCGCTCGATGCAGCGAGCAAGGCGGCGCGTCGACCGCCCAGGCCCGAGAACCTGCTCGACTCTCGATCGGAATCCCTGCGGATCAAACCGACGGTGTCGCGTACACGAAAGACATCGGGGAATCGTCGTGACGGACCGACCAAGTGAAACAGCAACGGAGTCCGATGGGGACCGACCTCTCGAATGGTCGCAAGGAGACTGCGTAGTCGGCGACTCGTGGTTCGCATACCTGGCCGAACCGAGTGCCGACAGCCAGAACGACGCACCGGCGATCGACGACCGCGAAGCCCTTGATCTTCGCGAAGATGCCGTACCTGGCTTGATGCTGGCGACCCAAACGTGCGACCTACGGCGTGATCCGCTCGACACGATCGACCCTACGTCGAAGCCTGCCCACTCCTTGCCGTCGATGCGTCTGCTTTGGACCAGATTCGACGCGCGCGCCGACCTCAGTACGCCTACGTGCCGGGGGTCGCTCAGCTCGGGCTCGTCGCGGATCTTGACCGTTGCATGACGATCGAGAAGCGTCTGCTCATGCGTTGGAGCAGGACGCCGGGGTGCGCCTCGGACGCGGAGCGCCGCGCACTTGCGCGGGCCCTGGGGCGAAAGCGCGAACGCATGGCGTTCCCCGACGACTTCAGCGCCTTCATCGATCCCCTCAGAAAGCGAGTGATTGAAAAGCACTCAAGGCAGTCGGAGGAGGGCGAGGCGTTCAGGGCGCTGCGCGAGATTCGCATCCGCGCCTCGCCATCATGGACCGCGAAGTCGGTCGACCTCTGGTTGTGGTTTGTCGTCGAGGCCGACCAGATCCTGACGGCCGGATCCAGCGCGACGAGTTACATCCAGAAGTGGATGGACCTCATTCGTCCGCGCGGCCGATTCACGAGCGTTGATGGCGTGTGCGTCATGCTCGATGACATGACCGCGACGGACTATGTCGAAAGCGATCCGCTCGATCTCGATCATCTTTCGATCGCGGCTCTCTGACCGCCGTCGGCGCACTGAGGATCGCAGGAATTCAGACTTCGCCCCGATGTTCGGCCTTCGGTCAGTGGGTGCATTGCACTCGCGAATCCCGGTGGAATCCACGTTCCCGGCCATCTCTCGGTCTCTTCGTGTGCTACCGCGCGGGTCGGTGGCCTTGCGTGCGACGTGGAAAGCCGCGTAGCCTTCGACGCTTCCCAGAAGGAGGGTCGCCGATGTTGCCGCGATCGTTCGTCGTCTCGACTGTGTTCGTCTTGTTCGTCAGCGCCGCGCTCGTGCCGGTCGCGGCCGGCGGAACACTCCCCGTTCCTCAGAAGATCCACGCGAGCGATGGAACGCCCGCGGACTCCTTCGGCTCCGACATCGCTATGTACGGTGATGTCGCCGTCGTCGCGGCACGTCGCGCGGACGACGACCACGGCGCGGCGTATGTCTTTCGCCGGGACGCCGCTGGCGCGTGGGTTGAGGAACAGAAGCTCGTCACGAGTGGTGCCGCGAATGAGATCGGCTACTTCACCTCGGTTGATTTGAGCGGCGATGTCGTGGCGGTCGGGCGATGGCCCGCGACCTTCGACCCGTTCTCAAGTGCAATCGGTTCAGCGTACGTGTTTCGCCGCAACGGGCTCGGGTTCTGGCAACAGGAAACCAAGCTCTCGATATCGACTGGATTCGGCAGTTCGGTCGCGGTCGTGGGCGACTGGCTCTTCGTCGGCGATGTCACCGATGACCAGAAGGCGACGGACGCGGGCGCAGTGCGAGTCTTCCGATTCGACGCGGCTGCGAAATCGTGGACGCTCCAACAGACGGTGTTCGCCAGCAACACGGCTTCGCAGGGCCACTTCGGGTTTCGGCTCTCCGCTGACGGCGATGCTTTTGTCGCTTCTGCGAATGAATGGGTGGGCGGAGTCTGGACGAAGACCGCGCATGTCTTTCGGCGCGGGGTCAGTGACCTTTGGATTCACGAAGCGACACTCGCGATTGCGGGTCTCGCTCCGACCGTGAACTTCGGTTCGAGCCTTTCGATCAAGGGCGAGCACGTGGTTGTCGGCGCGCCAGAGTTGTCGCCGAGCGGGAACTCCGCCGCTTACATCTTCGAGCGTTCGCCTCTCGGAGCATGGTCACTCGCGGCAACGCTCGCGACGCCAGCGACCGACAATTCACACGCTTTCGGCGCGGATGTTGCGCTCAGCGGTAACCGCGTCCTCGTCGGCGCTGGGATGGAGAGAGCGTTCTTCTTCGATCGCGACAGCGGCGGCTCATGGGTTCACACCGGCACGGCGACCGCGCCGGATCAGAGCGACAACAACTTCGGCGAAGTCGTCGCGCTCGACGGCGGGTTTGCCGCGATCGGCGCGCCTGCCGACGCTGACTTCGGGCTCGAGGCCGGTGCGGCGTACCTCTACGACTTCAGCCCACCAACGTTCGTGCAGCACGGAATTGGCTGTCCTGGCTCCGGCGGCGTTGTCCCGCAACTCGTCATGACGGGAGCGCCGACTAGCGGAAGTCAGGTTCAACTCAGTGTCTCGAACGGCGTCGGGAGCGGGAGCACCGTTCTCGCGGTCGGGCTCGGCGCCGGTTCCGTCTCGATGGGCTACGGCTGCATGCTGAACATCGGACCGGTCCCGCTCATCATGCTCGGGCCGTTGCTCTTGTTCCCGCTCGGGGCCCAGGGTCCGGGCGCTGGTTCGATCTCCTTCGGCGCCACGCTTCCGCCCTCGCTCCCGCCGGTTGCGATCGGCGTGCAGGCGTTCGTGGTCGACGCGGGAATCGCTCACGGCTTTTCGAACACGAACGGTGTTGTCTTCACAATTCAGTGAACGGTGCAACGGCAGTCATTCATTGTCCTGTCAGTTCAGGACGGACAACCGGCGCGTGGTTGACCTCGACGCGAGCGAACCGACGGTGACGGTGCGCGCGAGTGTTTCGAAGAACCGAACCCAAGCGGAGATTCCGCTGCTTCCCGACGTCGTGACCGCGCTGCGCGCTGCGAAGCCCGTGGCTGCGTTGCCGTCCGCGCCGGTGTTCCGAGTCGTCCCGTCGATCCGACGCTTTCACGACGACCTGAAAGCCGCGAAGGTGAACAACGACGGGCTGGACGGTCGCAAGCTCGACGTCCACGCGCTGCGCGCGACCTTCGCGACCCGTCTCGCTCGCGCGGGCGTTGCTCCGCAGCTCGCGAAGCGCTTGCTCCGTCACTCCGACGTGAAGGTCACGCTGCAGCACTACACCAAGCTGGAACTCGCGGACTTGTCGGGCGCAGTCGCGAAGCTCCCTTCGCTCGCGCGCAAGGCTGACGACGCGACCGCGAACGCCGCGACGGGCACGGGCGAAGCGCTGCAACGCAAGACGCAACCGCAGCGCGACTCCGCGCGAAACGAAGGCGCTTCAAGCGTCATCGACTTCGAAACGTCCGATTCCCAAAACGCCGAATCCCGGCACGGAACGACTCCATGCGAGGGATTGCGTCTGCATACGTGGAGCGGCTGACGGGGATCGAACCCGCGACATTCAGCTTGGGAAGCGGAATGCCGGGGGGCGTAAAGGGCGAATCAAGCGCCGGTTGCGAAAACGCGGATTGCCGCTGCTGCAATGCAAGATGCAACGGGGCGGAGTTGGGGAGTCCCGCGACCGTCGACCCGGAGGTTGCCGCGACGCTGACGGCGCTTACGACGCTCGACGCGGCGGAGCGGGCGCGGGTGCTCGCGCATGTCGCGGCGCTCGTCGGGATGTCCCAGAAGCGGCGGAATGCGATCCTGACGCTTGGCGAGGGGCAATGATCTAGTTTAATTCGATCACACGGGCCTCGACGGCAGCGACGGCAGTCGAATCGCCATCTTGAACGATGGTCGTTTCCGAGAACCAAGTCCCAGCTCCGGGCTCAATCGTCCGCTCGTCCGCGAAACTGAACCCCAGCATGAAGCCTTGCTTGTCGACGAATTGCGCCCGCACCCTCGCCGTCCTCGCAATATCGGACGAATTCTTCACGCGCACTCGGTACGCGATCTTGGAACCGATCGCCTTGAACTCCGTCTCCGTGACTTTCAGCACGGGTGGCGAGGAGCTCGACACCCACTGTTCCCGACGAGTTTTCGAGTGGCACAAATGGCACGACCGCGACGACGCTTGCGCCATTCTGAAGAGCGATGGAGGGATTCTTTTGCGTCGGCTTGCCGAAGACGAGGCCAGGCGCGTTGTCGCCGTCGTGGGCGAAAATGACGGCACCCTAGTCCTTGAGTATGGAGATTCCGGCGCGCCGTACTCCGTCCTTGTCGAACAGCCCGAGCCGAACGTCGTTCGCGTCGTCGACCCAAACACGGAATCGAACGACTCCGTTGCTGTCGACGAGTGTCGTTTCCGTTGGTGCGACAGGTGTGGCTGCCAGCGCGAATCTGAACAGTTGGCTTACCGCCATCCCTACGAATGCACCTATTGCGGCAACAACCAGAGTGCGCATTTTGAGCCCCTTTCACGTTTGCTGAGCACCACACACCCTCCCAAGCACCAATCGAACCCGGGAGGATCGTACTCGCCCGGCCGCGTGAGTCGCGTCGACCTCAATCGTCGAGTCGACGTGGCAGGGTCGGTTCCGGCTGCAGGCGAATCTCGGCGGAGTCCCGGTTCGCGATCAACCCCCCGGAGGGTCAGTTCCGACCTGCTCCCCGCGTCGCCAGGGTCCCCGCGTGCGATTGATAGGGGGGAGGGTCGGTTCCGAAACCCGGCGAACTCGCGTCGGTCCCTTCTAGGAGTGCTAGCCCCTTCGATCGCTTGCTAGGTGGCTCCCGCGGCCTTGCTCGAATCTCCCCGCCCGCGTATCTTCCAGATGCTCGTCCAGCACTACCGGGGGGACTGGCGGGCCTGACGGGATAGATCCGGCGCTCGCGTGCTACGCAAGCATTGTCCGAAGCCCTTCCCCGAATCTGAGGATTGTCAAAATGAAGCCGATGACCCGTGGTCTCGCAGTCGGCGCGCTCGCGCTCGCATTGCTGCCGTCAGCTTCGCAGGCGCAATCCAAGGTCCAATACTGGCCCCTCGCGAGTGTGGCTGGCCCCGGAATTAACTACTCAACTGGCTCCGCGATCTGGCTTGTCCCTGATGTGAATGGCGACTCTCACGCAGATGTCATCGAGGGCGATCCCGCTTACGCGGCAGGACCAACGGTCCTCGGAAGGGCAACGCTACGCTCGGGAACTGACTTGTCAGAAATCTGGCACCGCGATGGGGCCACGCTCTGGGGAGGATTCGGGCACGAGGTCATCGGACTAGGCGATCTGAACTCCGACGGGATCGCAGATATCGGCGTGGGCGAATCCCAGAACGGCGCGGGACAGTTCTATATACTAAGTGGTACCGACGGTTCGATAATCCAGGTGTTGAGCGGAATCGCTAACGGCGATCAATTCGGGTGGAGAGCCTCCGACGTCGGCGACACGAATGGCGATGGGGTCAGCGACTTCGCCGTTGGTGCGATTGCGTTCAATGGTCCTGCGCCTTCGTCTGGCGCAGTGTTCCTCTATTCGGGTAGTAACCGATCGCTATTGGGTTCTAAGTCGTTTCGCGGCACGAACGGGTTTGGAGGGGCGCTATCGGCGGTGGGAGACAACAACCTGGACGGAATACCTGACTTACTCGTCGGGGACCGAGTCGCGGACGCGCCAGGCCCCATTGTAGATGCGGGAGTAATACGAGTTCTGTCGGGTACCAATCTGAACACCATCCGATCCGTTTGGGGCGACACGCCTAGTGGACTTTTCGGGCAAAACGTCGCGGCGTGCGGCGACGTAAATGGCGATGGCATTGCGGAACTCGCCACCACAGCTTTTAAATACGGGGGCGCGGCGCCCCAGCGACTCGTCGCCGTTTTCTCCGGCGCGACAGGCGCTTTGATCTTTTCCCGCTCCGACCTGAAACTGGGATCCCAGAACGAGCGCAGTATCGCGGGCGGCTGCGACGTCAACCGCGATGGGACCCCAGACTTGGTCATCGGTAACGATCAAGAATCGTCATTCGCCGGTCGAGTGTATGTACTAAGTGGATCTTCGGGCCAGATCATCCGACAGATCGAGGGCGAAAGCGGTTTCGGCTACGCAGTCCATTCTGGAGTCGACGTAACCGGCGATGGAATCGCGGAGATAGCCGTTGGCGCTCCTGGGAACACAACACCAAATAGCCTCCCATACGCATACTTGTTCTCCGGTTCCTGCGGGGTTGTGAACCCGCAGGGTTATTATCCCGCGTGCTCGTCAGACCTTCTGCATATGCCCGAGTTGACAGCATTCGGGTGCTTCACCGGAAGTGGAAAGATGGAAATGCACGTCAACGGGCCGGTCGGGTCTACCGCCCTAATCCTGGCGGGCACTGGGTTGGGGTTTACCCCCACAGGAGGCTACTGCGCCGTTCGCTTGTCGGGGATACTGCCGATTGCGGTGGCGGTTCCGCTCATTGACAACGGCGGAGTTTATTCTTTTGACGCAGCATTCTCCATCCCTCCTGTCACTGGCCCAATCTCAGTTTCGTTTCAAGTGGCAGTGTTGAATTCATCATATCTAGATGGCTTCGGTATGACTGAAACGGCAACCATTGCGTTTGAATAGGCAGTGGATGCTGGGCCACCGACAGTTTCATGGCCGAGAGCCCGGCGAGCGCGATTGGTCGGAGTAGACGACGCACGTGAACTTAATGGATTCGTCTAGCGAACTGACGCAGACCAGGTCCGCCGCTCCTCAAGCTGAGTTCCACCACGCCGGTTGCGTGGCAGCGTCATCTGAGCTTCATCGATCCTCCTCGGGAACACGCGCATAGAAGTGCGCGATCTTCTCGCGAAGCTCACTCCTGGAATCTGTCGTGAGTTCTAGTCGCTTCGTTGCCAGCAAGTTGGTAGAGTTGCGCTGTACTTGATCGCACGTGATGCTGACGATTTTCCGAAAATCGATCGAGCACGCTGAGACGGTCAACTCTCCTTGCTGCTTGGTCTTGACTTTGTACGGAGGCAGCAACTCGCGATCTCGATACACAAACATGTCTAGTAATGTGAATCCGTCCGGCTCGGCGAGCTTCCTGTCGCGAGTAGCAGGATCCATCGACTCCCACGCAATTGGCGGTAGCGATTGCTTTGTCTGCATTCTGCGGTTTATTCGCGTAACGTCTTCTGCAAAGTAGGGATTCTCGTAAATCCGCGGCGTGAGTTGTTGAAGCGGCGCCAGAAGAAGCGTCTTATCCTCAATCGAGCAACATGGAGACAATACGGCCATCAACTGCGAGTGGTTGATCGCAATCCGGAAATCCGAACTCGCGCTACCGCCCTTCAGCAACGACACGATCAGATTGGCGGCGACGAATCCGCCGACGATGTCCCCAAATCGCAACGCGCTGCTGGAACTTTCGGAGTACACGAAGGGCTAGTCTTGCCGTCGATAGAAGTCGTCGACATCGAAAACGTGCGCGTGATTGAGTCGTTGTTCAAGAGACCGAAAGTCGGCGTTTACTGAGACCTGAGCGATGTCCAGAAATCTGCCGCTTGCGTCAAGTATTACCGTAACACGATAACGTTCTATTTCGACAGTCTTGACGCGCTGGTCATCGCTGAGCGGGCCAGACGTCTCTGAAGTTGTTGGATCGTCGGGGCTCATTTGCAAGCTCTCCTAGGGCCGTGGCGTTCGCATGAGTTCGCGCGCGGGATCCTTGAGGTCTTATCAAACTCCGATGAAATGGTCTCATGTAGTTTGTCAAGCACGCTCAGATAGTCGGCCGCTGGCGTCTTTTCGCGGAAGGCGTCCAAGTCGAGTAGTAGTGTGGGCGTTCCGTCTTGAGGGCCTGCAGGCGCTCGGCATAACGAAAGCGTGAACCGGAAGCCTCGCCAACAGTTTCGAATTCCATTTTGGACGCTTGGCTAATATCAAACCGGGCCAAAGGTAGGGCCGTGGCATAGTATTTGGATATAGTCGCGTTGTCCTTCTGAGGAACTGGGCATTCATTGACGTACCGAAGTCCAATTCTCAAGAAGCTCTGCAGCTGTGCGACCTCGAGAAATGCGCCGACGGCGAATTCGATGGTCTCGCGGAACGGGTGTGTTCCTGGAGTGTTATAAGTTGTATGTTTCGTGGAAACGATGCTCAGACTGTTCGTCTCAAGCGAGAGAGTCGTTCCCTGAGTGTCGTCGAACCTCCAGATTTCTTTGTCACTGGCTCATCTGACTTTGCGGGTGTGCTGGTAGCGAAGTCCGATGATGTGTCTGCGACAATGAACTGGCGCCGAACCGAGAGCGAGGTCTCGGGAAAACGTTCCAACACCTTTAGCTGGATATCCCCCATCTTCGATTCGAGGAAGAACAGGTGCGGGAAACGAATTTCGAACGCCACGGACTTGACCATGGGGTGCGGGAATCGCTCACGGGTGGTCATCGCCGACTGCCTCGGATGTGTGTTCGGGTGGCGGACTCTACGACTCGGAAACTGTCGAGCGGGAGGATAGCCGTGCGACCTCGTTTTGGCGCGCGCCAGTCGCCCACGACCGGGTAAATCGTTGGTGCGTCGCGAAGCCGATCCAAAAGGGCGAGCCTTTGCGGCTACCGCCGTGGCGTCACGACCGGTCGGCGAATCCCGTCTGTGATGGGTGTCGTTTGCAAGTTTCGGGTCACGGCATGCACGGATGCCGTCGAGTTCTCGGCGATTCCGAGGCAGACTGGCGTCGTCGCGTCACAGGGAGCGGAACCGTGCGACGCGTCGCCGCGAGTCCCGATCACGAACATTCAGCTCGACACGCATGCCGTTCCATCGAGCGCGCAATCGAGCGCATCCAGCACCCGAACGCCCGCGCGTCGACCGCGACCGTTCACCGATGGGCGCAGACGATTACGGCCGAGTCGTGGAAGTACGTCGAGGCGGACTTCGGATTCCAGCCGCTGACTGCGAACGACTTCATGCAGCTCGCGCATGTCTCGTCAGTTTCACTGATGCTGAACAACATCGAGGAAGCGACCGAATCGGACATCAAAGCGGACGAACGTGAGGCAAAGAAGCGCGGCAACCGACTCGCGCTAGAGATGATCAAGAGCATCCGCTCGGCGCGCAAAGACCCAGCGAGTAAGCGAGGGCTGCGCGAGTCGATGTACCGAGCGATTCGCGAGATCAGCGGTGCCACACTGCTGCTGTTCGCGCTCCGCGAGTACAAGGCGACGATTCTCGACGCCCTACGGGAGCATGGCCTACCGCCGGGTCCGTTCGTTGCTTTGCTCGATGGGAAGCGAACAAGTGGCGACATCGAGGCCGCACGTAGCCAACTCGCGCAGCTTCGCCGCGCGCTTCCGCCGCGACCGATCCAGCATCCATCGCGAATTGCCAACTATGCACCTCCGGTTCTTCCAGTCGAGGGCAAAGAGTTCGAGAGCTTTCGGGACGTTCGATGGCGGAAGGACTTCACGGCGGCTTGGTGGGGTGATCGGGCGTTCACCTTCACGGGAAAGCAGATTGCGGTAGTGCAACAACTGATCGTCGCGTTCGTTGGGGGCTCGACGGTGTGACAGTCGCCGCGTTGGGGGCGGGTGCTGAGAGTTCGGACAACCGATTCAGCCCGTCGAAGTTGTTCTCGCACCATCCGGCCCTGGGTCAGTTCATCGTCAAGGTTGAAGGTCGACGTGGGCTTTGGACGATTGCTCCGCCAACCGGTCTCCCTGGTTCGACAACGCTCGACGCGCGCGAATCGAAGCGTCGTCGCGTCAGTCGGAAGTGATGCCCACTCGCCCCACCTCCCTCTGCTCACAACTGTCGACTCGTCGGTGTAAGTCACGAAATGCGATGTGGATGCGTTCGGATGGGCCTTGGTGGCTTGTGGCAGGCGCATAGAGGTACGCGCGCGCGCGTGCGCAGGTGAAACATCGCGTTCCTCAGTGAAGGAGCTAACTCCGAGGGGACGAGCAACGCTCCGGACCTTCCGTCACGGGGTGTTTGGACGGAGCGCGAAATGCGAAAGTACGCAGAAAGAGCGTTGTTGGAGCGTTGGCAGAGCGTCGCATTTCCATGCTTCGCGCCGTTGCGTGCAGCACGGAGTTGCTCGCCGGTACGTTGACCGGCACGTGACGGTCGCGAGTGATCGATCGTTGCGAGTGACGCCAAGAGCGTCCAACTCCAACGCTGCGCGCTTTGGAGTGAAGCGCGATGACCTGCCCCGATGACGACAGAACAGCCCACGAACCTCCCGAAACCCGCCACAGCGCAAGTCGACTTCCGTTGGCAGTGGATGCCAAGGAAGCGGCGCTGATCCTCAACATCTCGCCCCGGCTTTTGTGGACGCACACCAACTGCAAGGAGATCCCGCACGTCCGCATCGGGCGGCGGTTGCTCTACCCCGTGGCGGCGCTGGAAGCGTGGCTCGCGTCACGCACGACGGGGAAGCCCCGTGGTTGAACCTATCGCCGTAACCCGTCTGCGGGCTCGTGACGCGTCGTGGAAGGGACCGGGCGTCAACGCTCGATGTCCCGGTCCAAGTCACGCCCATGGGGACCGTAATCCGTCCCTCAGCGTCGCGATCGGTGCCGACGGTCGCGCGCTCCTCGAGTGCTTCGCCGGGTGCGCCGTGGGCGACATCCTTCGCGCGCTCGGGTGCGTGGACTCCGACTTGTTCGTACCCGACTCGCGAGGGTCCTCGAAGCGATCCGAACGATTCGAGGTGCGCCGGACTCCCTACGAAGTTCGCGACATCGACGGGACCCTTCGCGCGGTGCATGTCCGCATCAGCTACTCCGACGGATCGAAGATCTTCCGTTGGGCGGACCCCTCAGGGGCTTGGCACTCTGGGAGTCTTGACCTCGACACGCTGCCGCTGTTCGCAACGGAGCGAATCAGGGAGTTCCCCGACGACGCGGTGCGATTCGTTTGCGAGGGTGAGAAGAGTGCCAATGCGTTGCTTGAAGTTGGGACTCTTGCACTGGACTGTTGGCGGTTCGGCCACTTGTCCGAGCGCCAGGCGCTCGCGGTGCTCAGCGGCACCGACGTTGTGCTTTGGCCCGACAACGACGTGCCGGGCCGGAAGCACATGGCCCAGATCGCGTCTGCGCTTCGCGGCAAGGCGAAGTCGATCCGGTTCGTTCAGTGGACCGAAGCTCCGCCGAAGGGCGACGCTGCAGACTGCGTGGCGAAGCTGCGCAGCAGTGAACTCGACGATGCAGCCATTCGGCTGCGCATCGCCTCGATGATCGTGGAAGACGCTCCGGCGGAATCGGGAGCGCACGGACTTCGACTGACGACGTTGGACAAGATCGCAGCCGAACCGATCACGTGGTTATGGACCGGGCGAATTGCGCGCGGAAAGATCACGTTGATTGCCGGGGACCCCGGACTCGGCAAGTCGATGCTGACGCACGAACTCGCGGCGCGAGTCACCGTCGGGCAACGCATCGCGGACGATCGCCAGCCAAGTCCGGTGCAGGGCGAAGTGATCTTGTTTTCAGCGGAGGATGGACTCGGAGACACGATCCGACCCCGCATCGAGGCGACGCGTGGGGATGTCAGCAAAGTTCACGTCATCGATCCCCGGCCCGAAGGGAAAGAGGGTCCATCGTGGCTGTCACTCGACCGCGACCTTGAGAAGCTCGAAGACGCGCTGACGCAACGTCCCAACGTCCGACTCGTGGTCTTCGATCCGCTCAACGCGTACGTCGGTAAAGTCGACGCGCACAAGGATCACGAGATCCGCTCGATCCTTGGCAAGCTCGGCCAACTTGCGGAGCGGCACAACGTCGCTGTCGTTCTGGTCGCGCATCTGAACAAGAGCGAGTCCAACGCGGCGTATCGCGTCGGTGGGTCCATGGGGATCGTTGCCGTCGCCCGGACGGGTTGGTTTGTTGTGCTCGATCCGAACGACCCGAAACGACGACTGCTGCTGCCGATGAAAACGAACGTCGGCGGACCCCCGACTGGCATCGCGTGGAACATTCACACCGACTCGCAAGATCGACCGATCATCATTTGGAGCGTCGAACCGAGAACCGAGACTGCTGATGCGGTGTTTCGAGCACAGCGCGGCGGATCGACGCGACCGAAGCGCCACGACGCGGTGGCATTCATCGAATCGAAGTTGACCGACGGACCCATGCCGTCGTCCGAGTTACTCGCGCTTGCAGAGGAGTCGGGGTTCAGTCGCAACACCTGCTTCCGTGCTCGTGACGAACTCGACGTCAGAAGTACGAGGCGCGGCGGGAAATGGTTCTGGGCGTTGCCGGGTTCCGACGGCGAGTCCAAGAATCCCAACGGCGGGGGTGTAGGGGCTGGCACTCTTGAACTCGACTTTGAACCTTCGTTTAGCGAGCGAGTGGACGCGACTCCCGACAACGACGCGCATGACGTTGCGTCGCCATCGGTATCCGATCCATGATGCGCGCGATCGTTGGGACTGTTGGGACGCAGGGACTCTTGGACGAGTCGTCAGAAAACCGATGCTTGCGTTGTAGGATGCAAGGGATACGGTGCGGACATGACGTTCAGCGAGACGTTGCGGCGAATCATCCGCGAGTGCGGCAAGTCGCGGTATCAGCTCAGCCAAGAAACCGGGGTCGCGCAAAGCGTCCTGTCGCGGTTCATGGCTGGGCTGGACTTGAACACCTCGACGATCGATGCGCTCGCGCCCGTGCTGGGAATCGAAGTCGTGACGAAGCCAAAGCCGAAACTGAAGAGTCGGAAGGGTTGAACCAATGTCGACCGACACGAACGAACCGACGGACCCGATCGAATCGAACGACGCGACTCCCGCGCCGACGAAGCGCAGCGCGAAGCGCCGACGCGCGCGGCGATTGAACGGCACCGGCAGCGTCGTTCAGCGTCGACCCGGCGCTTGCTTCACGTTGCAATTCACGGACGCATCGGGGCGACGGAAGACAGAGCGAACGAACACGACCGATCGTGCGCTTGCCGAGCAGTTGCTTGCGCAGCGTCGCAACGAAGCGGAGCGCATTCGCTTCGGCATCCTCGATCCTCGCGGCATCCACCACGCGGACCAGAACCGCACTCCGATCCAAGAGCACCTCGACGCCTATATCGCGCAGTGCCGTTTGCGCGGCGACTCGAAGCGGCACGTCGACCAGAAGAAGAAGCACCTCGACGACGTGCTTACGTTCACGAAGGCGACTCAGCTTTCGACGCTGCGTGTTGACGACGTGAACCGCTACCTGCTGAGCGTCGATGCGTTGAAGCGCGGAGCGCGAACGCGGAACATCGTCCGGGCCGACGTGGTTGCGTTCGGAACATGGTGCGTCAAGTCGGATCGACTCCCGCACAACCCATGGACGAACGTCGTGCGAGCGGACGAAGTCATGGACCGTCGGCGCGAGCGTCGAGCGTTCACGAGCGACGAACTCACGGCGTTCCTCGACGCGTCGAAGTCACGGTCCCCCGATCGGTGGCTCGCTTACTTCGTCGCGGTGAACACCGGACTGCGACGGAGCGAACTGCGCGGGTTGCGCTGGGCGGACGTGGACCTCGATGCAACCGAACCGACGGTGACGGTGCGCGCGAGTGTTTCCAAGAACCGAATGCAAGCGGAGCTTCCGCTACTGCCCGACGTGGTTGCCGCCCTGCGCGCTGCGAAGCCCACGGCAGCGTTGCCGTCGGCGCGAGTGTTCCGAGTCGTCCCGTCGATCCGCCGCTTCCACGACGATCTAAAAGCGGCGAAGGTGAACAACGACGGGTTGGACGGTCGCAAGCTCGACTTCCACGCGTTGCGCGCGACGTTTGCGACGCGCCTTGCTCGCGCTGGCGTCGCCCCGCAGATCGCGAAGCGGTTGCTGCGTCACTCCGACGTGAAGGTGACGATGCAGCACTACACGAAGCTCGAACTCGCGGACCTTTCCGGCGCGGTTGCGAAGCTCGCACCGATCGTCGCGAATCCGTCGGACGCGCAAGCGCAGTCTGCAACCGGCACTGACGGCGTGCTGCAATGCAAGCTGCAGTCGCAGCGCGGAACGGGGCGAAACGAGACGACTCCGCGCATCGTGGAGTTCAAAACGTCGGATTCCCAAAACGACGAATCCCCCGCACGGAACGACTCCATGCGAGGGATTGCGTCTTCATACGTGGAGCGGCTGACGGGGATCGAACCCGCGACATTCAGCTTGGGAAGCTGACACTCTACCAGCTGAGTTACAGCCGCTCGTTGGGGTGGCCTTGCGGCCTGGGCGCGGATCTTACGCGGCCCGTGGGGCTTGCCAAGGGGGCGGGCTGGCGAGGCTCCTCGTGGCGGGACGTGGGTTGACGGCGAGGGGCGCGGGCGGCCAGACTGCGCGACGCCGCGCCATGAGCCGCTCGAATCGTCGGAAGTAGGAGTTCATGAGTTTCCGCACGTGGTGCAAGACGGGCGCGATCCGTGGGATCGCGAGCGTCGGAATCGTCGTGGCCGGTGGGGGTGCGCTCGGGGGAGTGATCGTCGTCGATGCCTCGGCCGTGCCGCCGTTCGGGTTCGCCGATCTGCAGTCGGCCGTGAACGCGGCCGCGGATGGCGACGTGCTGCTGGTGAAGGACGGCACGTACGACCAGTTCATCGTGAACGGCAAGTCGTTGACGATCACCGCGGACACGGGGGCTTTTGTGGTGATCGGAGCGACGCCCGTGACCGGCTTGCCGGCGTTGACGATCGATGGCTCGGCCGGACCGACGCGCGTGGTCGTGAACGGGATCCTCATCACGAGTACGGTCGCCGGGAGCGGGTTCGACGTCGGATTGCGCGTCGCCGGCGGCGCGGCTGCGTGGCTCGAGAACGTGTCGGTCGACGGCTTCAACACCGGCCTGGACGTGAACGGCTCCGAGGTCATCGCCCACGCGTGCGAGTTCTACGGCGCACCCGGAACGCCGTTGACGCAGGTCGACGGTGGTACGGCGGTAGTCGCGCAGAACGCGACGTTGTCCTTCCATGGAGTCAGCGCGGTCGGCGGCAGGGGCCTGGACGCGATCAGCCTCGCGAATCCCGCCGGCATCGGCGGGGTCGGCGTGCTGCTCGATGGAGGCTCGCTGTTTTCTTCGGGGTCCCTGTTCGGCGGAGGCGCCGGCGGCGATGGCATCGACTTCGGCGGACCCTGCGTGGCCGGCGGCGATGGTGGCGTCGCGCTGGTGATGGCGGCTCACGATCCGGCGGTCGTCGTGATCGACACGCTGATCGACGGCGGTATGGGCGGCGCGAAGGCGGCGGCGTGCGGCGCCGGCATCGATGGCCTTCCGGCCGACCAGTCCTCGGGCACGTTGGCCGTGGAGATGGGCAGTGCGCGGTCGTTCGTCGTCAACTCGCCGGTCCGGGCCGGCAAGAGCGTGACCCTGAAGTTCTCCGGCGAGCCGGGAGACCTGCGCGTGCTGTTCTTCGCGGCGTCGTTCCAGACGTTGCTCGCGCCGTCGTTCTCCGGAGCGCTGCATCTCGGGTTGCCGATGGGGGACGTCGCACTGCCGCCGATGCCCGGCAACGGTGATGCGTTCTCGGTCATGCTCCCAGCACTGCCGCCGGGAATCGAAGGAGTGACGCTCCACGTCCAACCGGCCTACGTCGACTCGAGCGGAGTGGCGTATCTCCACGCGCCGTCCGCGTTGGTGGTGCTGGCCGCGAACTTGTAGCCGCCTGTGCCCGGTCCTCCTCACGTGAACGCGGCCGCACCCCAGCCTCCTCGAACGGGGCTGGGGTGCGGCGGTGATGCCCCGGCCGGCTGGTCGCCTCGCGACGTGTTTTTGACCTGCTTGATCGGCCCTTTCGCATGGCCTGATCGCCAGAATGCCGGCCCATGGGTGGGCGTCATCGGTCGTGGGGTGTCGTCGGTCGTGTGCTCGTGCTGCCGGTTGCCGTGATCGCGGGCATCGGCCTCCAACCCCATGTCGACGTCGGAGTCCTGACCGTCGACCCCGTCACGCAAGGCGGCCTGCCGCCATACGCCGGTGCGCTCTCGACCGCGGGCATCCTCCTGTGGTGCATCGCTGCGGCGTGCGGCATCTTCGCCGGCACCATTCGTGACGCGCACCGTTCCGATCCCGCCGCCGCATGCGCGTTCGCATTCGGCCTGCTGTCGGCTTGGCTATGCGTCGACGACGCATTCCTGATCCACGATGCGGTCGGGCCGCGCGTGCTCGGCATCCCTGAGCTCGTCGTGATCGGTGCGGAAGGACTTTGGCTCGCGGTGTTGCTCGCGCGCCATCGCGACGTATTGCGACGCGAAGAGCCGGCGCTGTTCGTGACGGCGATCGCCTGCTTCGCGGCTTCCGTGGTCAGCGACGCGATCCCGACGAGGACGACGATCCCTGGGCTGTGGCGGCTTGCGACGTACACCGTCGAGGACGGGTTCAAGTGGGTGGGTATCTGCGTTCTTTCCGTGTGGCTCGTCCGACTGTCCCGGCGCGTGCTCGCCGCCGCGTCGGTCCGAACATGAACTCCGGGACGTCCGACGTATGAGCGAACCCGGATGCGTGATCCAGAACATCGAACGCGTCGTCGCGGGCAAGTCCGAGGCCGTGCGGCTCGTCGTGATCGGACTGCTGGCCGAGGGCCACGTGCTGATCGAAGACTTGCCGGGCACCGGCAAGACCACGCTGGCGCAGGCGCTGGCGCGCTCGTTCGACGCCTCGTTCCGGCGCGTGCAGTGCACGTCCGACATGCTGCCGGCCGACATCCTCGGCGTGTCGGTGCTCGACCCCGCGACCGGCACGTTCCGCTTCCAACGCGGGCCGATCTTCGGCCACGTCGTCGTCACCGACGAACTCAATCGCGCGACGCCACGCACGCAATCGGCGCTGCTCGAAGCCATGAACGAGGCGCAAGTCTCGATCGACGGCACGACGCATCCGTTGCCGCGGCCGTTCCTCGTGGTCGCCACGCAGAACCCGATCGAGGTCGAAGGCACCTATCCGCTGCCCGAGTCGCAACTCGATCGCTTCCTGCTGCGCGTCGCGCTCGGCTACCCGAGCAAGGACGTCGAACGCGACATCCTCGCGCGGCACGAACACGCGCCGCCGCTCGCCGCGCTCGAGCCGGTCGCCACGCTCGCGGACGTCGTCGCCTGGCAGACGAGCGTGCGTTCGGTGCGGGTCGAGGCGCCGTTGATCGAGTACTTGCTCGCGATCGTCGAAGCCACGCGCGACCCGAAGACGTTCCTGCTCGGTGCGAGCACGCGGGCCGCGCTCGGCTTGCGGCGCGCCGCGCAGGCTTCGGCCTTCCTCGACGGCCGCGCGTATTGCGTGCCCGACGACGTCAAGCGCCTCGTCGTGCCGGTGTTCGCGCATCGTGTACTCACGCGCGGCACGGACGAAACGCCGATCGTCGCGAGCACGGAACGTCTGAACGAGATCCTGGGACGCGTTCCTGTTCCGCGGTAAGCGGACCACATCGAACGGGCGCCGACCGCGAGGAGACCGAGATGACGCGATCGAGCCTGCGCATCGGCGCGAGCGGCGTGATCCTGCTCGCGCTCACGGTCGTCGCCGCGATCGCGACCGGCATCGACGTCGAGGCGTTCGGCTTGCCGTTCGCGGCGCTGCTGGCGCTCGTCCTCGTCGGCGTTGTGTTCGCACTCGCGAACCTGCGCGGACTGCGCGTGAGCATCGACGTGCCGAACGACGTCCGCGTCGGCGAGCCGATGGCGTTCGACCTGCGCGTCGAGGTCGGCTACCCGCTGCTCGCGCCGCAGGACGTGCTCGTGCGTGTCGCGTTCGACCGTGGGGCCGCGCGACCGATCGCGTTCGTCCAACGCGCCGATCGCGGTGGCGTCATCCCGATCCGCGCCGAGCATCGCTTCGGCCTCCGCGGAATGCGCGACACGGCTCGGGTCACGTTCACGTCGTCGGCTCCGTTCGGGTGGTTCACGATCGAGCGCTCGTTCGACTTGTCCGTGCGCTTGCTGGTCCTGCCTGCCGTGGATCGATTGCGCAATGCCGACGATCTCTCGCGCGCCGCGAGTCGTCTGGTGCGGCACGGCCGACGCACGCGCGCGAGCGAAGACCTCGCGACCGTGCGGCCGTGGCGCACCGGCGAGAGCGAACGCATCGTCCACTGGAAGTTGTCGGCGAAGCGCGGCATCCGCGTGGCGCGCGAGTTCGAGTCGCACGCGCGCGAAGCCATGCACATCGTGCTGTCCACGGCGGTCGGCGGTGTCCGCGTGAAGACGCATTGGGGCTTCGAACGCTGCGTCCGTCTGGCGTCGAGCCTCGTCGAACACTTCCACGCGCAAGGGCATCCGGTGCGTCTGACGCTGCTGCGCGACGCGCCGACTCTCTTCGTCGCCTCGCGCCATCGGCACGGGACGCGCGCGATCCAGCGCGAACTCGCGGTCGTGACGCCCCGCTTCGTCGAACACGCCGAGCTCGTGCTTCCGGCCGACGCGACCTGCGTCGTGCGCGCCGGCGGCACGGCGAGCGTCGCGACCGGCGTCGTCGATCTCGACGTCACCGAGTTCGCGACCGTGGCGCGGTGGATCGGATTCGCGGGCGGTTCGTGGAAGCCGGCATCATGAGCGCGCGCGACGCCGAGTTCGCCGTGCCCGCCGCGGTGCGTCACGTCGGCACGTGGACGGCCGCGTCGGCGTCGATGCTCGCGTTGGCCTGGTGGCTCGAGTTCGTCGCGGCCGACGCGTCGAGCGCGACGCGGACCGTGGCGCTCTCGGCGGTCGCCTTGATCGCCTGGCTGCGCGACGTCCAACTGCGACGAGCTCCGCGGATCGCCGCCGTGTTCGATTCCACGAGCGCGGTCGCGGCGCTGCTCGTCGCGTGTTGGTACCTCGCGCAATTCGTCGATGCGTTCGCGCTGGGGACGCTCGCGGTCGCGATCGTCGCGACGTTCGTGCCCGACGCGCGACGCGGTCGGTCGAGCGGACGCATCCTCGTGATCACGACGGGGCTGGCTTTGTTCGCGTTGCAGGCGGGATCGCCCGCGTGGAACGGGCTCGGACTGTTCGCCACGATCGCGCTGTTCGCGTTCTTGCGCGTGCGTGCCCAGGCGCGCAGCGTGCCGCTCGGGAAGCCCGAACTCGTGCGCGCTGGCGTATCGCCGCTTCGCATGTTCGCGCTGCTGGTGTCGTTCGGCGCCGTCTGCGTGGCGACGATGTTGTTGGTGCATCGCGGCGTGGATTGGGTGGCCGACGTCGCGCGCGAGCACGACGACTCCGGGCGTTCCGGCGAACTCGCGAAGGAGGCTCGTGAACAAGCGCACCGCGAAGCGATGCTGCGCGCGATGCGCCAAAGCGTCAGCAACCGCATCGATCCCGTCATGCTCGCGAGTGAGCCGACGGGCCTGGAAGGCGGGATCCACCGCTTCGAAGTGAGACTGTCCACCGTCGACGAGCGCCCGCTCGCGTTCCGATCACCGTTCCTGCTGACCGACTTCCATCCTCCGGCACCGTGGGGGACGTGGACGGAACGCGATGCGCAAGTGATCGAACGTCTCGGTGCGAGCACGGGTCGCTCGCTGTCCGCGAGTTTCGCGCACGAGCCGCAGGACGACGACGTGCTGGTGCGCATCGACGGCGTCCCGGTCCAACTGGAAGCCGGCTTCGGGGACGACGAGCGCGTCGACGTCCTCGTGCCGCATCTTTCGCCCGCGGCCGGGATCCGCATCGAAGCGTCGAACGGCTCCGTCGGCACGTTGGTGCGTCTCGGCAGCGGCGACCTCGCGCTGCAGCCGGCGACGTCGGGGGCCGATCGCTTCGTCGTTCGCGTGGCGTCGCGTGCACTGATGCGCGCGAGCTTCGGCGCCGAGCGCTTTCGCGGCGATCTCGCGACGCAACGCGCGCGGCCGACGTCGCCTCTCGACGTGGAACCGGCGCCGCGCTTCGACGGCGACGACGTGCTGTTCGATGCGGCCGCGAACGTTCTGGCCACGGCCGGCACCGATCTCGCGCGCGTCGAGGCGATCACCGATTGGCTGGCGTACGGCGTGTTCCGCTACGACTTCGACGCGACCACTCCGGGGCTCGAGGGCGTCGGCGTGCTGGCGCGTGAGCGTCGCGGCAAATGCCTGCAGTTCGCGACGGCGGCGCTCGTGCTGTTGCGGCGCGCCGGTATCGCGTCGCGGCTCGCGCGTGGTCACTTGGTGCACGACTACGACGAAGAGCGCGGCCTCTACGACGTCTGGTCGCGCGACGCGCACGCCTTCGTCGAAGTCCATTTCGAGCGCGCGGGCTGGGTGCCGTTCGACGCGACGCCGCCGATCCCCGACGTCGATGCGCCCCCGATCGACTCCATCGCCGCGGACCAGGACGTGCCCACACCCACGAGATCCGCGGGTGGGTTCGCGGCCGAAGAACGCGATCTGGTGCACCTCGTCCTGGCCCTGGCCACAGCGATGGTGGGTCTGCAGTGGTTCTTGAATCGACGACGTCGCGTCGCGGACGCCGAGGGCGCGACATCGACGTCACCCGCGCCGACGCCGGACCAACGTCTGCTCGCGCAGTTGCTCGCGATCTTCGCGCGACTCGGTCAACCGATCCGTCGTGCGCAGACGTTGCGCGAGTTCGCGCGCGGGGCTTCGCGGGCGCTGGGGCCACGCGTCGAGCCGTTCACGGCGCTCGTGCCGCGATTCGAGCGTTCGCGCTTCGGGGGCCGACCGCTCGATCCGCAGGAGCGGGCGACGGCGACGGCGGTGCGCGATGCGCTCGATCGGCGCTCATGAGGACGGGAACGCCGGGGGTCGACTGGCTACCGTGTGTCGCTCGGAGGTGAACCCATGCTGTCCCGAAGTGCGCTGGTCTTGGTCGGATCGCTGTTGGCGACGACGTCGTGTGGACTGCTGCCGATGAACCGCGAACGGCCGTACTTGCTCGAGCGCGTCGACGACGTCGCGATCGTGCAGGTCTACGCCGACGGTTTCTCGAACCTCGCGCAGAACGAGCGCGTGTTGTGCTGGCACCTCTATCGAGCCGCGCTCGCGGGACGCGACATCTACCTCACGCAGCGTTGCGCCGACGGCCGCGTCGTGCGCGATCTGATCGAAGAGATCCTCACGCACTCCGAGGGCATCGACGCGACGACGCTCGAGCACGTGCGCCACTTCGCCAAGTTGTTCTGGGTGAACAACGGGCCGTACAACAACATCACGGCGCGCAAGTTCGTGATGGCGGGCGATGCATCGGCGCTGATCGCGGCGGCCGACGTCGCGGCGAAGAACGGAGCGCGCTTGCCGCTCGCTCCCGGTGAGGCACCGCGCGATCTCGTCCAGCGGCTCGCGCCGTTGTTGTTCGATCCGGCGTTCAAGCCGATGGTGACCGCGAAGAACCCCGAGGGCGGCCAGGACATCCTCGAAGCGTCGGCCTGCACGTTCTACGGGCCCGGCGTGACGATGCGTGACCTCGAAGGATTCGAAGAGCGCTACGCCCTGAACTCGACCGTCGTCAAGGACGGCGGACGCATCGCGGAGATCCCGTGGCGCGCCGGCTCGGCGGAGGATCGCGTCGCGCCCGGTCTCTACGCGAAGGAGATCGAGTCGATCATCGGCCACCTCGAAGCGGCGATGCCGTACGCGACCGAACCCATGCGCAAGGCGCTGGCGGCGCAAGTGCGCTTCTATCGCACCGGCGAACGCGCCGACCGCGAGGCGTACGACATCGCGTGGGTCGCCGACAAGGACTCGCCGGTCGACACCGTGAACTCGTTCGTCGAGGTCTACGTCGACCCGCGCGGCATCAAGGGTGGTTGGGAAGGCATCGTGTCCTACGAGGACCCGAAGAAGGCCGAGCTGATCAAGTCGATCGCCGCGAACGCCAAGTGGTTCGAGGACCACATGCCGTACGACGATCGCTTCAAGAAGGCCGACGTGAAGGGCATTTCGGCGCGGTCGATCGACGTGATCGTCGAGACCGGCGACTCCGGGCCGGTGACGCCGATCGGCATCAACCTGCCGAACGATCAGGCGATCCGTGAGCACCACGGCAGCAAGAGCGTGAGCCTCGCGAACATCGTCGAGGCCTACGACAAGTCGACGCCGGGCTCGGCGCGGGCCGAGTTCTGCTTCGACGCGGCCGAGACGGCGCGCGCGGAGACGTGGCAGGCGCTGACCAGCGACCTGTTGACGAACATGCACGAAGTGATCGGCCACGCGTCGGGCCGCCAGGACGACTGCGCGAAGGGCGACCCCGCGACGTTCATCAAGGAGAACTACTCGGCGCTCGAAGAGGCGCGCGCGGACCTCGTCGCGTTGTGGTTCATGATGGATCCGAAACTGCAGGAGCTCGGTCTGTTGTCCGACCCGGCCGAGGGCGCCCTCGCCGCCTACGAGCAGTACTCGCGCAACGGCGGCATGCAGCAGTTGCGGCGCATGAAGCACGGCGACCAACTCGAAGAGGATCACATGCGCAACCGCCTGATGGTGGTGCGGTGGATCCAGGCGAACTCGGACGCGATCGAGACCGTGCAGCGCGACGGCAAGACCTACCTGCGCGTGACGTCGGCCGCGAAGTGGCGCGAAGCGGCGGGCCGGTTGTTGGCCTTGGTGCAGAAATTGAAGAGCACCGGGGACTACGCCGGCACGAAGAAGTTGTTCGACGACTACGGCGTCAAGTTCGACCCCAAGCTGCGCGACGAGGTCCTCGCGCGCTACGCCGAGCTCGACGTGGCCGCGTACACCGGATTCGTGTTCCCGCAGCTCGTCGCGGTCCGCGCGGCGGACGGGACGGTCATCGACGCGACCATCGAGTACCCGTGCTCCATCGAGCACCAGATGCTGACGTGGTCGGGCCGCCGGCCCTGAACCCGCGGCGGGGATCGGGCCGCGGCGTCCGGGCACAGGCAGGGCGGTGTTGCCACTTGCCTCACCCCGGGTATCGGACTACGGTTCTTCCGTTCGTTGAGCCTGCGACCAGCCCCGGAACGCTAGGTGGACCCCCATGCTGAGTGCCCTGATCCTCGTCAGCGCGATGGCGCAAACGGCGAATTTCGATCAGTTGTCGATGGTGCGCGAGTTCCCGGGCAAGTCCGGGAAGAACACGTTCTTGCAAGCGCATGACTTCGATCCGGCGAACGCCGCGGCGTGCATCGGCTCGATCAAGGCCAGCGACGTCAAGTTCCAGGCGTTCGGCGGCAAGACGCCGGTGCGGTTCTACTTCAACGCGGACCAAGACGGCGACGGCAGCGACGAGACGATCGTCGTGCGCGAAAACCAAAAGAGCCACCAGTTGCAGTTGGCCGTGTACTCGACGCCGCTGAAGCTCGGCAAGAAGGCCAAGCTGATCGCGAGCTCGAAGAAGAACGATCTCGGGCTCTACGTCGGCGCACCGAAGCTCGTCGCGATGGGTCCGATCAACGTCGACGACGATGCGGCCGACGAAGTCGCGATCGTGATCGAAGCGCTCGACGGGTCCCGGTCACTGATCGTGCGCGAACTTCCGGCGAAGAAGAATCGCCCGATGGGCTTCCCGATCCGCAGTGACTCGACCTTTGGTCACGTTGGCACCGAGGAGTACCTGTTCCCGACCGGCCAAGACGTCGACGAAGACCCTGAACAAGAGCTCGTCTGCCTGAAGCGCAGCTCGGGCCAGCCGGATCAACTGGTCGCGTTCGACGCGCCAGCCAGCTTGTTCGCGGAAGTCGGTTCCCCGGTCCGCTCCGACACGAACGTGAACGCGATCGACGGCGCCGAGAACATCGGATTCGGCTTCCTCGCGCGATCCGGACTGCTTCACCTCGGCATCCTCGACAAGATGTTCCTCGCGTTCTTCCGCAAAGACGGTGCGGGCGACATCCGCGTCGACTGCTACGACCTTCCGACGGGAGTCGGAGTCGACCTCGGACCGATCGTCTGCAGCGACCCGTCGCTCGACCCCGGCGCGCAGGACATCCCGGAGCCGATCGCGCTGACCGCCGTCAAGCGTGTCGAGGTTCTGGTCGCGAACGACGTCCTCAGCGGGAACTGGGACGTCGAGTTCACGATCCTCGATCCGACCACCAACGTGCCGACGACGTTGGGCCCGTTCCCGGCGGCGGTTCAGGTGGAAGCCGAGATCGCACCGCCGTCGCAGAAGCTGACGTTCTCGCTGCTGCAGTTCAACGCGACTGCCGGAGCCGACGTCCTCATCCCGCTGGACTGCACGTTGTCTTCGTTGGTCACTGGGGCCACTGGGACTTGGCAAGTAACTGCGCCGGTGACGAAGGTGCAACTCCCCGCGGACGCCTCCTACAAGGGCACTCCGCTCTCCAACTTCCAGGTCGAGATCACGCACGCGACGGCCAACGTCATCCACACGCCGACGCAATTGGTCCTCGAACGCACGATCCTTCCTGGTGCCGGCGCACAGATGGGTCGAGTCATCAATCCGTCGACGAACCCCGTGGCCCAGTTCGCGATCGTGCGCGGCTACCGGTACGTGAAGTCGAAGTAAGACCTCCGACCCGACGAACTTGGTCGAGCGACGGGCGAGTCCGCTGGCGGACTCGCCCGTCCGTGTTTTCGACAGTTCCGCAAACCCATCCTTGCAGCGGGGTTCGGAGCGGGGGATACTGCGCCGCCCCCACGGCCTACTCAGGAACTCCCCCGTGAAGCCGCACCTCGCGCTTGCCTTCGCCGCCGCACTCGCGGCCGCGCCTCTCGCGGTCTCCGCCACTCTCACCGTCGACGGTGGTTCGACGACGACCGGCATGATCGGCGACTCGATCGACTTCAAGATCACCGGTCCCGCCGGCGCGCACGTGATCTTCCTGCTCGACGTCGCACCGGGTTCGATCGTCGTCAGCGGGGTGAACATCCCTCTGGCCGGCACACCGGCGTTGCTCGCCTTCGATCTCGGGACGCTCGGCCCGTCGGGAGAACTCGCGTTCCCCGCGACCGTGCCGCTCGACCCGACGCTCGCAGGCGCGGAGGTTTGGCTCGCCGTCGTGACGCAATCGGGACCGCTGGTCGAATCCTCGGCCGCGGCGAAGGTCACGGTGGTGGACCGCGTCGTCCAACTCGCCGGCAATCCACTGGCGCAGTACCCGCACTTCGAGTTCGTCGACGCGTTCAACGAGACCGCGCCGATCTCGTTCGCGCTCGACACCACACGGTTCCCGTTCCTGCTCGGTCAGACGGCGGACCTCTACGTCGTGCCGACGCGGACGAAGGCGCAGTGGCTGCTCAATCCGACTCTGCTCGACGTGAGCGCGTCGGGGTTCGAGACGATCACGTTCGGTCCCACGATCCAATCGAACGTGCGGACGCTCGATCCTGGTGCGCTGTCGGGCACGGTCGGCACCGAGTTCGGCATCGGCTACGACATCGTGGTCGACGTCGATCGCAACGGAGTCCTCGGGGGACTCGACCTGATCGACGGCTACGGCGACCGCGCCGGCGCGGTGGTCGTGCGCGACTTCAGCCTCCCGGGTCCGCTGGCCGTCACCGAGATCCTCTACAGCGGCGGGACGTTCCTCGGTCAGGACACGTACTACCCGACCAACATCGCCAGCATGGGCAAGTTGCCCGTCGTCGTCGTCAGCCACGGCAACGGCCACAACTATCAGTGGTACGACCACATCGGCAACCAGCTCGCGTCGTGGGGCTACGTGGTGATGAGCCACCAGAACAACACGTCGCCCGGCATCGAGACCGCGTCGACGACGACGCTGACGAACACCGAGTTCCTGTTCGCGAACCAAGCCACGATCAACGGAGGCGTGCTCGCGGGTCACCTCGACCAGACGCGCATCGCGTGGATCGGGCACAGCCGCGGCGGCGAAGGCGTCGTGCGCGCGTACGACCGCGTGTTCGACGGCCAGTTCGTGCCGGTGAACTTCACGCTCGCGTCGATCAAGCTGGTCTCGAGCATCGCGCCGACGAACTTCCTCGGCGCGGCTTCGACCGACCCGCACTTCGTGAATTACCACCTGTGGGTCGGCAACTCGGACAACGACGTCAACGGCTGTGCGCTCGACGATCAGCTGCAGTGGTATCAGATCCTCAATCGCGCGCGCAGCACGCGCATGTCGACCGCGCTGTACGGAGCCGGGCATGCGGACTTCCACGACGGCGGGGGCAGCTCGGTCGCGGCCGGTCCGTGTCTGATCGGTCGCGCGAACGCGCACCAGATCATGCGCGGCTACCTGGTGCCGCTGATGAAGTCGTTCATGGAGGACGAGGAGGTCGCGCGCGAGTTCCTGTGGCGGCAGTACGAGTCGTTCCATCCCGTCGGTGCGCCGGTCTCGAACGCGTGCGTGACGGTGAACCTGCAATACCGGCCGTTCGACGATGACCGGTTCGTCGTCGACGACTTCCAGGGCAATACCAGCCTGACCGTGTCGAGCTCGGGCGCTCCGGTCGTGTTGAACGTGTCGGATTCGACCGAGGGTGCGTTCAACGACAACACCACGTCGTTCACGAATCTCGCGACGGACCCGATGAACGGGATGACCCAATCCGGTGCGGGTGGCGGCACCTCCGGCCTCGTGCTTTCGTTCGACGGCGCCGCGAACTACAGCGCGCGCTTCGACGTGCCGGTGGCCGGCCGGAACGCCAGCGAGTTCGCGTACCTCTCGTTCCGCGCGGCGCAGGCGACGCGCCATCCGCTGACGACGGCGGCGCTCGGCGACCTCACGTTCGACGTGACGCTGCGGGACACGTCCGGCCACCAAGCCACGATCCGCATCGACTCGTACGGCGGCGGCATCGAAGAACCCTATCAACGCTTGAACTGCGGCACGGGCACCGGCTGGAACAACGAGTTCGAGACGATCCGCATCCGCCTGACCGACTTCACGACGTCCGGGTCGCTGGTCGACTTGCGTGACGTGGCGGCGGTCGTGTTCGACTTCGGCCCGGCCCACGGCAGCGTGCAAGGCCGCATCGGCATCGACGACATCGAGTTCGTGAATTGAACCGGAGCACCCAGACGATGCACCGCACCCATCGAATCGTGATGTTGTCGCTCGGCGCGACGTTGACCGTCGGCGCCGCCGTGTTCGCCGTCATGGAAGGTGAGGGCGACTCGCGCCCTGCGCTTCCCGCGGCGATGCACACCAGTCCGGTCGAGCTCGTTCTCGCGCAGCCGTTCGTGCTCGAGCGCGCCGCGACGCATTGGCATCGAGCCGAACAGCCGAGCTACAGCGCCGGCTACGTGCTCGTGCTGAAGGTCGACCCCGCGATGGTCGTGGCTCGTCAAGTCGCGATGCCCGTGCTCTACGTCGGATCCGAGACGGCCGAGCCGATCAACGTCGGCGACGGCTCGGGTCACGTCGTCGTTCTCGTGCCCGCACCGCCGCGAGCCGACGGCATGCCGGACCTCGACTTGACCGCGGCGCCGATCTTCTTCGGGACGCCGGACCTGCCCGAGCGCGTGACCGAGGCGATGGCCCGCGCTGAACTGGCGAAGGCGCGCGCGCAAGGCGTGGTTGCGCCGTCCGCGCAGGTCGTGGCGAAGGCGGCGCGACCGCTGGTTCAATTCCCCGACGACTACGAGCTGCGCCTGCAAGCGGCCGACTTCATCGAGGTCTACGCGCCCGACGAGGTCGACCTCGTGCGCGGGCTCCGCGTCCCGCGGATCCGCTGAACGAAGCCAGGACGAACGACAGCGCCCGTCGACCGAAGTTCGGTCGACGGGCGCTGTCGTTGCACGTCACGGATCACGGCGAGGTCTGTGCCGCGCGATGGGGTCTGTCCCCTTTCGCGAGTCCCGCGGCGAGCGTGCGGCTCAGAGCGACGGCACGATCTCGGCGGAGATCTTGTGCGGGCCGAACCCGACGTCGAGCGAGAAGTTCTTCGTCTCGCGGTTCTGACCGAAGTCGATCGACATCTCGTCTTCGACGTCGCCCTTCGAGTAGACCGTCGCGCAGACCAAGCCGCCTTCGACGCCCTCGCTCATGTACGCGTCGAGCTTCTTCTCGTGCGCGACCTTGTGGTCGAGCAGCACGAGGCTCCACGCGTCGCCCTCGCCCTTCTCGGCGAGCACGTAGTAGTACCCCGGCTCGACCTTGGTGCCGCCGATCGTGGCCGGCAGGCTGATGTCGAGCGACGTCCAGAAGTTGCCACCGAGGCGGACACGCGTGCCCGGCTTCAGGCGGCCGACCATCGTGTCGTACTCGGCCTTCCACGCGACCGGCTCGGACTGGACGAAGATCTCGCCCTTGCTCTCGAACGTCGGCGTCCACCAGCCGATGCGCGACGCATTGCGTTCCGCGTACTGCTTCATGCCCTGGACGCCGTCTTGCGACGCACGCGCGAACACTAAGCCGGAAGCGGCGAGTCCCAAACCGACCAGACCGAGGAACAACGTCTTGGATTGCATCAGTGTCTCCTTCACGAAATCGAGGAACGGCGCACGGTGCGACGAATCAGGTGATGCGGATACGCGCGGCGGACGAACTCGGTCATGGCTGATCCAAAAAAAGCTGACTTGATGGCCGTCCGACCGCGACACGCGCGCGAGTCATGACCGCTCTGGTTTGGACATCCCGGCGGTCACGGCGAAGCGCAGCGCGTCCTCGCCCGTCATCGTGATCGACTCGATCGCCGAGCGCGGGACGAGCAGCGTGTAGCCGCCGATGGCGTAACTGAGCGGGAGGTACACGGCGACCACGCCATCGAGCGAGGCGCCGGCGCCGAGGTCCTTCAAGTCGTCGCGCGTGATGAAGCCGAGTACGCGCGTCTTGCCGTCGAACACGCGCACGAGCACGGCGCGCCCCGGCTGGCGGCGCGGATCGTCCGACGCGAACAGCGACATCGCGTCGCGCAGAGCGCCGTAGATCGTCTTGACCACGGGGATCTTGCGCAGCAGATGCTCGCCGAAGTCGATCAGGCGCTGCGCGACGTAGCTCTTGGTCAGGAGTCCGACGAAGAGGATGACGGTGAACCCGGCGATCACGCCGGATCCTGGGACGTAGTACTCCGGTGGCATCAGCCGCTTCAGCAGTCCGCCGACGAGTTCCTCCGCCGCGGAGCCGATGCGCCACAGCAGGTACATCGTCACGCCGATCGGCAGGATGACCGCGAGGCCCTTCAGGAACAGTCGGGTGATCTGCTTCATCATCGGAGTCGACCAACATCGTCGAGAGCCACGGGCGCCGGGGCCGCCACGGTAGCGCGGCGGCGCGTGACGACTCGATTCAAACCAGCAGCGAACGCGGCGGCAACGGCGAGATCCGCACGCGCGCGTCGCGGATCACAGCCCCCAACGGCCGTCGAGCGCGTCCAGCCAACCTTTCGTCCGCAATCGCTCGATGGCCGCATCGACCTCTTCCTTCAGCGCGCCGTTCGTGCGCGTCAGCGCGATCGCGTAGCGCTCGACGGCGAGCGGCTTGTCGATCACGCGGAACGTCTCGGGGTGCGCTGCCGCCAGATCGTCGGCGTCCGGACCGTCCATCACGGCCGCGTCGATCTCCTTCAGACGCAGCCGCTCGCGCGTCGGTTTCGGAGCTTTCGCAGTGACCACGGCGATCGCGCGCGGCAGCACCGATGTCAACGCCGCCTCGGACGTCGTGCCGCGGCCGGCCGCGACCTTCATGCCGTCGAGGTCGGCCAATGTCGTCGGCTCGCCGGTCCCCTTGCGGACGAGACACGCGATCCGCGTTTCGTAGTACGGCATCGAGAACGCGACGACGCGTTCGCGCTCCTCGGTGATCCCGAGCGTCGCACACGCGGCGTCGACTTCGTCACCGGCGACCGCGTCGAGGAGTTCGTCGAACGGCAGCTTGCGCCACTCGAGCGTGAGGCCGACTTCTTGCGCGATGCGCTCCATCATCTCGACGTCGCGCCCGGCCAACGTGCCGTCGGCCGCGACGAACGCGAACGGAGGATTGTCGAAGTCGCAGGCGACGACGAACGTGTCGTCGCGGCGCGGCGCCGCGCAGGCGACGACCGCGGTCAGAGCGAACAGGGCGAGTGCGTGTCGTCGATCCACCGGATCACGCCTCCCGCATGTGCGGGTAGGACCAGTCCTTGGGTGGCACGAACGTCTCCTTCACCGTGCGGACGCTGGTCCAGCGGATCAGGTTCAGGAACGAACCGGCCTTGTCGTTGGTGCCGGACGCGCGCGCGCCGCCGAACGGCTGTTGACCGACGACGGCCCCGGTCGGCTTGTCGTTGACGTAGAAGTTGCCGGCCGCGTGACGCAGTCGATCGGCCATCTTCACGATGGCGGCACGATCCTGGGCGAAGACCGCGCCGGTCAGCGCGTACGGCGACGTCGTATCGCAGAGTTCGAGCGCTTCGTCGAGCTTCGCGTCGGCGTAGACGAACACCGTCAGGATCGGTCCGAAGATCTCGTCGCACATCGTGACCGAACGCGGATCGTCGCTTTGGATCAGCGTCGGCGGCACGAACCAGCCGACCGACTTGTCGCACGCGCCGCCGGTCAGGATCTTCGCGCCCTTCGCCTTCGCCGCGTCGATGTAGCGCGCGCAATTGTCGAACGACTTCTCGTCGATGACGGCGCCCATGAACGTGCGGAAGTCGGCCACGTCGCCCATCGCGATCTTCTGGGTCTCGGCGACGAGGCGGTCGCGCACGACGTTCCACAGCGATTGCGGGATGTACGCGCGGCTCGCGGCCGAGCACTTCTGGCCTTGGTACTCGAACGCGCCGCGCAACAAGGCGATGACCAGCGCGTCGACGTCGGCCGACGGATGCGCGAACACGAAGTCCTTGCCGCCGGTCTCGCCGACGAGGCGCGGGTAGGACTTGTAGTTCGCCATGCTCTCGCCGACGGTCTTCCACATGCGGTTGAAGACACCGGTCGATCCCGTGAAGTGGACGCCCGCGAGGTCGCGATGGGGCAGCGCCGCGTCGCCGAGCGTCGGGCCATCGCACGGCACGAAGTTGATCACGCCGTCGGGCAACCCGGCCTCGCGCAGGATCTTCATGACGACCCAGTTCGAGTGCAGCGCCGTCGTCGCCGGCTTCCACACCACGACGTTGCCCATCAGCGCGGGAGCCGTCGGCAGGTTGCCGCCGATCGCCGTGAAGTTGAACGGCGTGACCGCGAGCACGAACCCCTCGAGGTTGCGGTACTCGACGTGGTTCCACATCCCGGCGTTCGAGCCCGGCTGCTGCGCCAGGATCTGCGCGGCGTAGTGGACGTTGAAGCGGAAGAAGTCGATCAGCTCGCAGGCCGAGTCGATCTCGGCCTGGACCACGGTCTTGCTCTGGCCGAGCATCGTCGCGGCGTTCGCGGCCGCGCGGTACGGACCGGCGAGCAGATCGGCGGCCTTCAAGAAGATGGCCGCGCGGTCCGTGAACGCCATGCGCGACCACTCGTGCGACGCGGCCGTCGCGGCCTGGATCGCGGCTTGCACGTGTTCGCGATCGCCGAGGTGCGCGCGCGCCAGCTTCCTCGCGTGCGCATGCGGTTCGCGGACGTCGACGACGCGATCGGTGCGGACTTCCTTGCCGCCGATGAGCAGCGGGATCTCGACCGGCGAGCCGCGTTGCGCCGCGATCGCGGCCTTCAACTCGGCGCGTTCGGGCGAGCCCGGCGCGTAGGTCTTGATCGGATCGTTGGTCGGCGGGGGCGGGGTGTGGATCGACTGGGTCATGGTGCGCGCAGGTTACCAGCCGGCGCGCAATTCGACCGTTGCCCCCACCGCGCTACTTGCGCCGTTTGGTCGTCGTGAACTCGAGGTGGGCGGCGTCGATCCCGAAGAAGTCGAGCGAGCCCTTCAGCCGGGTCAGTTGAGGGTTGCCGGGCTTGCCGGCCTTGCTCGTGACCTCCGTCGCCATCGAGAAGTAGCCACCACCGCTCGTGCCGAAGCCCGACGTCGGCAACGGCTTGCCGGACGTGAAGCCCGGCTGCAGTCGGAGCGTCACGGGGCTCGAGAAGAACGACGGCACCTGGTCCGCGGACACGTACGTGGGCGGGATCGTCAACGTCACGCAGCCGCGGCCGGAGTCCATCGCGAAGCGGGCGCCTTTGATGGTCGTGGTGATCGGCGCCAAGGTCTCGTCGTCGGGCAACATGACGCTCTTCACCTTGGCGTCGAAGTACGAGGGTGCGTACGCGAGGTGGAGTGCGTACAGGTTCGCCGGGTACTCGACCCGGCGAACGACGGACTTCGACGCGGGATCGACGTGGATGATTTCGTGCGTGTCACGGGACAGCACGGCGACCGTGCCGTCCGCGGCGATCGCGATGTCGGTCGGCGTCACGGCGGCCACGTCGACGACATCGGTCGTCACGCCGTCATCGCGGATCAGAGCGATCGAGTTGCTCCCGGAGCGCAGTGCGAAGATGTCGTCGTCCCACGTGACCGCGAGGCGAGTCACGTCGCCGGTCGTGGTGTCGTCGCCGAGCGTTTCCGCGATGCCGGTCGTGGCGTCGAAGCGGATGATGCGATCGGTCCCGAACGACGAGAACACCAAACGATCCAAGGAGTCGACCTCGAGATCGAGCGGGACGTCACCGCCGTAGACGCCGACGGACGTCTTGTTGGTGATGCTGTAACGGCGCTCGACGACCGCATCGACGCCCGGCTCCGTGTAGTAGAGCCAGCCTCGATTGCTGATCGTCGAACCGCCGCTCGAACCGGCCGTCAGCGTCATCGTGCCGGTCAGAGTTCCCGCGGCGTTGAAGATGTAACCGAGGTTGTACGGACCACACAGCACGATCAGCGAACCGTCCGGCATGAACTGCAGCGCACTCGCCACGTCCATCGCGAAGCCGGACCCGAAGCAGCGCGCGAGCGCCCCGGTTTCCGTGAGTTCCGCGACGCAGACCAAGCCGGTGTCGAGGTCGTACGCCAACACGAACGGGCGGCCAGGTCGGAACTCGCCACCCTGCGCGGCGGGGACGATCGTCGGGAGGAGTGTCAGCGCAAGCGAAACCAAGAGGCGGCGCATCATGGGTTCTTCACCTTCTTCGTCTTGTACGTCAGGTGGATCTGCGTGTCGGCCCCGCCGCACCACAGCGAGCCCGATGCGGACACGACGCGCTCGAATCCGGCGTCGTCGAACTTGCGCTTGTAGTCGCAGGTGACCGCGACGTCGTTGCGCGCCTTGTTGTCGCGCGGGGCGCGAGCTTGGAACGACCGCGTCGATCCCGGGGCTTCGATGCCGCTCACCTTGCCGTTCGCGACGAATCGATCGAGTCCGGTCACCGACACGAAGTCGGCCGCATCGAGCGGATCGTCGGTGAAGTGGAACATCACGCGACGCGAAGCCGGTTGGATCGAGACGACGGCGTTCTCGAGGATCTCCACCATCTCGCCCGAACCGTCGCGAACGCGGCCTCGCACGATGGCGTCGAAGCGGAACGGTGCGATGGCGAGATAGAGGAGGTACGCCGAGTTGCTCGGGGCGGTCGCGAACACGTCGCCGTTCCCGTCCCCATCGACGGCGATGATCTCCGCCTCGCTCGCATCGACCACGAAGAGGCGACCGTCCGGTGCGAAGTCGACGTCTTCGATCGTGTAGCCGGCGAGCGGAACCGCGACCGGTTCGGGCGCGGTGCCGAACCAACTCGTTCCGCGCACGACTCGAGTGTTCGCGGGATCGCCGACCGCCGCAGTGTTCCCGAACTCGACGGCGACGCCGTGAGGGGTCGATGCCGGCGGCGCGAGCGCCAGCGACGCCCCGTTGGTCAATGGAGTGGAGCCGTCGATGTCGAAGTACTTCGAATGCCCGAGCGCGCCTGCCGACGTCACGAGGAAGCCGAAGTTGTCGATCTCGAGGTCGAAGAGCGGAGTGGATCCGTCGTAGAGCTGCGTCGACGAAAGGCCGTCGTGCGACAACAGCACGAGGTCGCCGTAGTTGTAACTCGTGACGAGCGGGCGTCCGATCGTGTCGAACTCGACGGCTTCGACGTTCAGGATCGCGCCGTTGCTGATCGAGCTTTGGACCTCACCACTTCCGTCCAGCGCCACGATCGTCGCCGTGTAGCCGGATCCGACGTAGAGCTGACCGTTCGGTCCGAACGAGATACCGACGGGATTGATGTTCGGCCCGCTCGCGAGGTCGAACGCACGCACGAGGGCGCCGTGCTCGTCGAACTCCAGGATCTGCTTGTCGGCGAATGCCGACGCGAACACGTGGTTCGCCGAGAACTCGACCGTTTGGGCATGCCCGCGTGCACCGATGCTTGCGAACACGAAGCTGATCGCGACGTACGCGAACGTCGAGGGGGCGCGCGCCGAAGTGGGACGGACCATGGACGACTCCCGGAACCACGAGTGGTCCGGTCATCGGGCACCACGATCCATGAACTTGACGTCGCGCTCGCGAAAAGAGCGAGCAGCCGGACCCGAGTCACTCGCACCGGCGAACGACGGCGGCGACGGACCCCAAGAAAGGAACGGGGACAGTCCCCATCTCATTGGGGTCTGTCCCCAGCGTCGACATCGGGCGCTTCCGAGTTCCGGCTGCGACCCCTCGCCGTCTCCGGTCACTTGCGCTTGGCGTGATCCGCGATGACCTGGGCCACGCAGGCCGTCAGCGACTTGCCGGTCGGGACGTGCAGGAACTCGTTCGGACCGTGCGCGTTCGAATGCGGCCCGAGCACGCCGGTGATCATGAACTGCGCTTCGGGGAAGCGCTGCCCGAGCATGCCCATGAACGGGATCGAACCGCCTTCGCCCATGTGCATCGCGTCCTTGCCGAAGTACGTGCGCGACGCCGAGTTCATCGACTCGGTGAGCCACGAGGCGAAGTCGGGAGCGTTCCAGCCGGCGCTGCCCTTCTCGCCCTTGAACGTCACCTTCGCGCCGTAGGGCGGGTCGCGTTCGATCGTGGCCTTCAGCGCCGCGACGGCCTTCTGCGCATCGGCCGTCGGCGGCAACCGCATCGACAGCTTCACGGCCGTCGTCGGCCGCAGCACGTTGCCCGCGTCGGCCAGAGCCGGCAGTCCGCCCGCGCCCGTGACCGACAGCGTGGGCCGCCACGTGCGGTTCAGGATGAGCTCGGCCGGGTCCGCGTTCATCGGCGTGGCGCCCTTCACGAACGGGAACTTGTCGAACACTTCCGACTTCAGCACCGCGCCGACCGATTGCGCCTGCGCCAAGCGCTGCGGCGGGATGTCGACGTGGAACTCGCTGATGCGGACCTGGCCGGTGCGCTCGTCTTCGAGGCGCGAAAGGACCTGTCGCAGGATGCGGAACGACGACGGCACGACTCCGGACGCGTCGCCCGAGTGCACGCCTTCGGTCAGGATCTCGACGACGAGGTCGCCGGCGACCATGCCGCGCAGGCTCGTCGTGCACCACAGTTGGTCGTAGTTCGCGCAACCGGAGTCGAGACAGATCACAAGGCTCGGCGTGCCGATGCGCGGCGCCAGCGCCTCGATGTAGGCCGGCAGATCGAACGAGCCGGATTCCTCGCACGCCTCGATCAGCACGACGCAGCGCGCGCGCTTCGCCTTCTGTTCCTGGCAGCCCAGGATCGCCGTCAACGACGCGAACGCCGCATAGCCGTCGTCCGCGCCGCCGCGTCCGTACAGGCGATCGCCGCGGCGCACCGGCGTCCACGGTCCGAGTCCTTCGGACCAACCCGTCATCTCCGGCTGCTTGTCGAGGTGTCCGTACAGCAGGATCGTGTCGTCGACCTCGCCCGGGATCTCCATGAAGATCACGGGCGTGCGCTTCTCGAGCTGGACGACTTCGAGCTTCAGGCCCTTGATCGGCTGCGCCTTGCACCAGTCGGCGATCAGCTTGACCGCCTTGTCCATGTGACCGTGCTCGCGCCATTGCGGGTCGAACAGCGGCGACTTGTTCGGGATGCGGATGTAGTCGGTGATCGCGGGCACGATCGACTCGTCCCACTGCTTGTCGACGAAGGACTTCAACGTGTTGGCGTTCATGGGGGATCCGCTCCGAAGCGTGGTGCGCGTTGTGCGAGTTCGCGGCGAGGCCGCGCCGCACGTTAACAAGTCGACGGACGGGGAGGCATGGTGCGCGCCAGGGACGCTGTGACGCATGGACGACTCGACGCCCCGCAGTACCCTGCGCACGAACCCGACTCCGCGAACGAGGGTGCGTTTGACCGACGGCGATCCGAATCGAGTGCTGCGAGGATCGATCGCGTTCACGCACGACGTCGGCTACGCCTTGGCCCTGCCGGCCGCGACGACCGACGCACCAACGCCGGTGCTGGTCGTGCTGCACGGCTTCTCCGAGGACGGCGAGCGCATGCTGGCGCGGTTCTCCCACCTGACCGCGAGCGGTCTCGCGGTTCTTGCACCGGATGCTCCGTATCCGGTCGAAGTCCGCGCGCAGAAGCCCGGCGAGTCGGCGCGCATCGGCCACGCTTGGTACCAGTTCACGGGAGATCAGCCGGCGTTCGTGGCGTCGTGTCGCACGGCGTCCGACCACGTGTCCCGCGTGCTCGACGACGCCGCTGCGCGGCATGGTCTCGATGCCTCGCGCGTCGTGCTGCTCGGGTACTCGCAAGGGGGATATCTGGCGGGGCTGTGGGCCCTGACCGAACCGCGACGATTCGCGGGACTCGTCGCGGTCTCCTGTCGGATCAAGACCGAGGTGCTCACGCCGGATGCGCTGCGAGCCGCGAGCGGTCTCCGTGTGCTCGCGATCCACGGCAAGTCCGACTCGCAGGTCCGGCTCGAGCCGCAACAGGCCGCGATCGACGTGCTCCGTGGACATGGTTTCGACGCGCGCCTCCACGTGTACGAAGGCGGGCATGGGCTGCGGCGCGAGGTCGCTGCGTACGTCCAGGAATTCGCCGTCGACGTCCTGGCGCTCCCGTGAGCGAACCCGATGCACCGTCCGCACTGCGAACCGGGCCATGGCGCGGGCCTTTCGACCTTGGTCATCGAGTTTCCCGCGTGACGTTCGTTCGCGCGCGTGGATCTTCGAGAGCAGACACAGTCCATTGCAACGCGAGACCTTCAGGAGTTTCCCCCATGCGTCACCTTCCCAAGTTCGTGCTCGGTGTCCTCGCTCTCACCGCGTCCGGTTGCCAGAACGGCGAGTTCAAGATGCCGGACTTCTCGTCCTGGACCGGCGAAGCCGACACCAACAAGGCCAGCAGCACGGCGTCGTCCTCGACCGGTTCGTCGTCCACCGGCGGCTCCGCTTCGAGTGGTGGTTCGACCTCGACGAGCGGTGGTTCGGGGTCGAGCAGCGGCGGGACGGGTTCGAGCGCATCGGCCGATTCATCGGGGAGCGCTGGCATGTCGGGTGGTTCGGACTCGAGCGGTTCGGGCGCGGGCGGCTACTCGGTCGCCGAGCCGACCGAAGCGCAGAACTCGAAGGACTCGGTCGACGTCAGCGGCACCGAGTCGTGGCCCTGGTCCGACGCGAAGGTCGGCTGGATGGTGCGCCACAAGATGCAAGGCGGCATGGAGATGGTGCAGGAGGTCAAGGACCTCGACGACAAGCGTCTGCTGATGCTGAACAAGACCTACATGAACGGCGGCCTCGTGGCGGCGTCGCTGATGTGGTCGGCGCGTTACATGAAGAAGTACGAAGGCGAAGTCGTGAAGAGCGACTGCACGACCGAGGAACTCGGCGACGAGTCGCTGACGATCGCCGGCAAGTCGGTGAAGTGCAAGGTCACGCGCGGCACCTGCACGATCAACGGCGAGAAGTCGATCACGAAGAGCTGGATGAGTGACGACGTCCCCGGGACCATGGTCAAGGTCGAGTCCGAAGGCGCTGGCCAGGCTCAGGGCGTCGTGATGGAACTGGTCGACTTCAAGAAGACCTGATCGCACGCCGGATCGAATCCCGAGCGACGAACGGCGCGAGCATCGGTTCCGATGCTCGCGCCGTTCGTCCGATCGAGGATCGAGGGACTACCGTGCGCGCTCCGTGCTCGTCACTGCTCACCATCTCGGCGAGGCCCCGCGTTCCACCGAGTCCAAGCTCTCAAACGCTTGGCGGCTCGTGGCGGAGGTGCCAGAATCCGCGCTCCCATGGCGACCGAAGCCGAACTCACACCACTGCTCGAGCGCACGCGCGGCACGCTCGCTGCGTACCTCGAGCGTGAAGCCCGCGGGCTGTTGCTGCGCGAGTCGATCGAAGACGTCGTTCAAGGTGTCCACGTGCGTGCACTGCGTCAGGCGGCCCAGCTCGAGATCCGCTCCGACGGTGAGTTCTTCAACTGGTTGAAGATCGTCGCGCGCCAACACGTGCTCGACCGCCAGAAGTATTGGAGTGCGTTGCGCCGCCAGGGCGGGGCCATGCTGCGCATCACGGCGGTGCCGTCGACGACGAACGGGGCCGGCAGCGGCGTCGATCCCGCGGCGAACATGACGGGGCCGGCCACGTACGCGATGCGGCGCGAGATGATCGAGCTCGCGGGCAAGGCCGTGAAGACGCTGCTGCCTCGTGATCAGGAACTCGTGCGTTACTCGACCGACGGCATGCCGATCGAACAGATCGCGAAGCTGCTCGGCGTGTCCTACGACGCGGCCGAACAAGCGCGTCGGCGCGCGATGGAGCGATTCAAGAAGGCTTTCGAGCTGCTGACGCGCGGGTCGTGAACCCGTCGACGCCGAGCGCCGTGAGCTGACGCTCGACCTGCGGCGCCCAGCCCTTGTTCGCGAGCGGGCTCGCCGGGCTCGGATGCAAGATCTCGCCGACTTCGATCGCGCCGTCGACCACGCGTTCGAGGCACAGTCGTGCGAATCGGCCGATGCCGACGACTCGCCGCGGCGCCAGCTCCGTGATCAATGCACGCAACGCATCGTCGCAGTGCGAGAACAGCGTGCGTCGCTCGGCTTCCCGCAACTTGTCCGGCGTGAGGTTGCGGCCCGAGTCCTCGAGGAACACGAGCGGGCAGTAGTTCCAGACGAAGAACCGCTGGAAGAACCGCTCCGGTGTCGTGAAGCGCTCCTTCGCGAAGCCCCAGAAGCGTTGCCCCGAGACTTCGCTGCGCATGCACTCGAAGCCCTCGATCGGCCGCTTGGGATGTTCGCGTGGCGGCTTGCCGACCGGCTCGTGGATGCCGATCCAATCGCGCACGAACCCGACCTCGCCGAACGGCACGCCGGTCTGCGCCATGCCGAACGGTCCGGGGTTCATGCCGAGGAACAGCGCGTCGATGTCGCGGCGCGCGAAGCGCTCGAGATATGCGCGTGTACACGGCCATGCGTAGACGAGCGGGTTGTAGACGTGCGCGACCGGAGCGCGGAACGAGAGCGAATCGACGGCATCGCGCAATCGCTCGACGATCGCGATCGCGTGGCGCGGCTTCGTGGGCTTGGCGGGCATGGGCGCGGAGTCTATCGGCGGAACCAGAGCCGGCGCGGGCGCGCGCGCTTCTTCTCGCGCACGTCGCTCGGCATGATGCGCGTGGCGTGAGGGGAACCCGAGGTCGACGGACGATGGAACCCACGGAGCGGTCGCGACGAAGCGTTCGGCGGGCGATCGCCGTGATGCTGCCCATACTCGCGCTGCTCGTGATCGAGAGCGTCCTGCGGGTCTGTGGATGCGCGCCGCCGCCGGATCCGGCGGTCTTGCATGCCGCGAGTTCGGTGGCCGGCTTCGACCCGTTCGTCGAGGACGGAACGGGACGAGTGACGATCCGGCCGGAGTGGGTCGCACGCGGCAACGCACTGGTCGTGCGCGAGGGCGACCGACCCGGCGAGTTCCGCTTGATCCCGGCATTCCGCGAAACGGAGTTCCGTGCGCGCAAGTACGAGCGCATGCGACGCGTCTTCGTCCTCGGCGGGTCGAGCACGTTCGGCCTCTACGTCGATCGCGATGCCTCGTATCCCTCCGTCTTGCAGCAGCGATTCACGGGACGGTCCGGCGAGCCTTCCGTCGAGGTCGTGAATCTCGGTTGCGCGGGCTTCGCCAGTGACCGTTGTGCGGAGCTCCTCACCGCGGTGCTGGCCTACGAGCCCGACGCGATCGTCGTCGACTGCGGGCACAACGAGATGTTGGCGCTGGCGGTCGAGGAGCCGATGCCGTCGCCGACGGTTCGCGCGTGGCGATCCCGACTCGCGGTTTCGTACTTGTTCGGTTGGTTGCGTGCGGCGTGGGTCGGCGATGCGAACGCGACGCGTTTGGATTCGGACCGACTCGGCGAGCTGGCGATCTTCGATCCGTCGATGATCCCGGAGTCGACGCGAGCCGCGCCGAGTCGGGAGTCGATCGCCGCGGCCGAGGAGACGTTTCGCGCGTCTCTGCGTGCGATCGCCGCGGCCACGGCAGCGAAGGGCGTCCCGTGCGTCTTCGTGTTACCGGCGCCGAACTTGTTCGCGCCCCCGTATGCGCCGGCCCCGGTCACCGGGCAAGCGCTCACCACGGAAGTCGTGATCCCGCGCGTGATCGAAGCGCTGCGCAACGGCGATGTGAATGCGGCGATCGCGACCGCCGATGCGTTGCTGGCGCAAGCGCCGCAGCATCCCGTCGGGCATTACCTGAAAGGCCTGGCGTTCGCCGACGCAGGAGACGCGAACGCGGCGCGCCGCGAGCTCGAGCTCGCCGTGGATTTCGACGCGCGGCCGCATCGCATCACGTCAGGTCTCGCGAGCGCGATGATCGACGTGGCGCGCGACGCGGGTGTCGCAGTCGTCGACGAGCGCGAGTTCCTGTTGCGCCGCGTCGACCGCGTGGCCGCGAGCGAGCTGTTCGTCGATCACTGCCACCCGACGGCGGCCGGTCATCGGTCGATCGCCGCGGCGATCGATGCGGTGCTGTCGCCGTTGCTCGAAACGCGGTGAACGGGTCGAGACCCGCACCCGACCTCGCCGCGAGCCTCAGCGCACCGACTCTTCGATCTGCTCTTGGAGCGCGTCGAGTGCTGCCCGATCGAGCCAACGGCCGCGCAGCATGACGCCCTCGATCGCGCGCGTGTTCACGACGCTCGTGCGCGGATCGGCGCGCAACAACACGAGGTCCGCGCGGTGGTCCTTCTCGATCACGCCGAAGTCCGCGGCGAAGCCTCGCGCGGATCCTTGTCGCGGCAGCCCTCGCAGGTACTCGGCCGGGTTCGCCGTCGCGGTGCGCAACGCCGCGAGGGGCGTGAGCCCGGCGTGCTCGAGCGCTTCGATCTCCGCATGGAGTGCGAAGCCCGTCAGTTGGAACAGTTGCGGTGAGTCGGAACCCGCCATGATCTTGGCTCCGGCGGCATCGAGCGCCTTCACGAGCGAACCGCGCATGCGTGCGAATCGCGGGCCGAAGTCCTCGGGCAACGTCGCCATCACTTGGCGATGCTGCTCCCACTGCTTGGCCCACGCGTCCCGCCCGCTCTTCGCGGCATAGCGCATCTCCGCGCGAGCGAGCAGCGCCTCGGGGCTCGGACTCGGATCGGCGAGGAACTCGAACAGCGCGAGCGTCGGCGTGTTCCACGCTCCGGCGGAGGTGACGCGCCGCGCGAGTGGCTCGATGCGCGTCGAGTCGATCGCGTCGAGTGCTTGCGGCGAGGGAAACTGTCCGAACGGCTCGATCGCGTCGGGATCGGGCAGGAGTTGGAACGCGAAGCCGTCGAGGTGCTCGATCTGTTGACCGGACTCGAGCGCGCGATCGAGTCCGATCGCGTTCGGGACGTGCCCGGCCACCGGAATGCCGAGTTCGCGCGCGCATGCGGAGATGGCGCTCCAGACCTCGGGGTCCGTGACCTCGTGCGACTTGATCGCGTCGAACGCGGCTTCGTGCTGCTTCGTGACCGCGGCGCGTGCGGCTTCGACGCTCGCGCAATTGCCGTCGTGCAGCGCCGGCCCGGCGACGTAGAGCGTCGGGGCGACGAGGCTCCCCGCGGTGATCGTCTCGCGCAGCGCGGGATGCGATGGATGGCCGAACAGCCCGCGTGCGGTCGTGACGCCATGGACGAGCAACAGGTTCAGCGCGCGCCACGCGCTGCTGCCCACATCGGGACCGTCGGGAGGCACGTGGACATGCATGTCGACGAGCCCGGGGATCAACCAACGTTCGCCGTTGCCGTCGACGATTCGCGCGCCCGCGGGCACCGTGACGTCGCCGTCGTCGACGACCGCTTCGATACGGCCGTCGCGGACCACGACGGCCGCGTTCTCACGGACCTCGTCGCCGCTGGGCGTGAGGACGTGTACGCGGCGGAACACCGTGATCCCGGGATCGAGTGCGGGCAGCGGCTTCGAATCCGCCGCGAGCGCGGCGCAGAGGACGAGGGCAGGCGTGAGCATGGGGGATTCCGGGCGTAGGAACGCGGTAGGCGCCACGGTATACGTCCAGGCCAGCAGGCTGTGAGGCCCGTCTCGCGCTGGCGCGGGTTCGGACCGTCGAAGGGGCCGGCGAGCGGATCGGCGGTCGGAACTCGCTCGCGAAATCCGCGTCGGATCGGACGGCGAGCGTCGCCTGTGCAGCTCGGTACGCGCGGCAGCAGGCGGAGATCACGCACCATGGCGAACCCGAACGAATCCATCGACGCAGGCGAGCTCGAAGCGCTGTACGACGCGTGCGTCGACCGGCTGATGCGGGGCGAGGACGTCGACCTCGACGCCCTGTGCGCGCAACACCCGAGCCACGCGCCGATCTTGCGCGAGCACCTCACGGAACTCCGCGCGGCGGCGAAGAACGCGCGAACGACCAAGCGACCGACGACGCGCGCCGGCGCTCGCGCCCCGATGATCGCGGACGCGGGCCTGCCCTTCGAACGACTCGGCGAGTTCCGGTTGATCCGCTTGCTCGGCAAGGGCGGCATGGGCGCCGTGTATCTCGCCGAGCAGGAGTTCCTCGGGCGATTGGTCGCGCTGAAGGTGATCCGCCCCGAGCTCGGCAGCTTTCGCGCCGCGAAAGGCCGCTTCGATCGCGAGGTCGACGCCGTCGCGAACTTGCGCCATCCGAACATCGTGACGGTGTTCTCGGCCGGTGAGGACCAAGGCGTCCCGTACCTGGTCATGGAACTCGTGCCGGGCCGCGGGCTCAACGAACTGATCGAACAGCAGGGCGGCAAGCCGCTGCCGTTGCCGTTCGCGCTGAAGATCGCCGCGCAGATCGCGCGCGCCCTGCATTGCGCGCACGAGCAAGGCATCCTGCATCGCGACGTGAAGCCGTCGAACATCCGCGTGACGCCCGACGAGCGCGCGTTGTTGCTCGACTTCGGTCTCGCACGTGCGAAGGACTCGGCGTCGTTCACGAAGACCGGCGAGTTCCAGGGCACGCCGTACTACGTCGCGCCCGAACAAGTCGGCGGCAAGTTCGACTCCCAGGACGGTCGCGTCGACGTGTTCGCGCTCGGCGCGACGCTGTACGAATGCGTCACGGGCAAACTGCCGTTCCCCGGCGACAACGTCGAGGAAGTGCTGCGCGGCGTCCTGTTCGACGAGCCCGACTCGCCGCGCGCGTCGAACCCGCTGCTGAAGCGCGACGTCGAAACGGTGTTGCGAAAGGCGCTCGAGAAGGAACCCGCGCGCCGTTACGCGAGCGCGAGGGAGTTCGCCGAGGATCTCGAAGCGCTGCTCACGCTGTCGCCGATCAAGGCGCGTCCGCCCGGGCCGATGCGCCGCACTGGTCAGTGGATGCGCCGCAGTCCGATCCTCGCGGCGATCCCGGTCGCGCTGCTCGTGCTCCTGTGCGGCTTCGGCGTGGCGACGTTCAACGAGCGCGCGGAGCGGCAGCGCGACGCGCGTGAACTCGCGGATGGCGCGTTCGAGCTGCTCGAGACCAAGGGCTACGCGGAGGCAGACGCGCAATTCGCGCGCGCCGCAGAACTCGATCCCGCCAACGCGTTGATCCCGCGCGATCGCGCCGCGATGCGACGTGCGTACGTCGAGTCGATGCTCGGCTCGGAAGCCGAGCTCGTCGCGCGCGACACGCGCACGTTGCTCGAGCAGCGCACCGCATCGCGACGCACGTTCGACGCGCTGGGCGTCGCGATGGGAGAGCGCGTGCTGACGGCCGCCGAGGAGAAGCAGTTCGCGAGCCTCGACCTCGAGCTCGCTGCACTACCGGCGAAGCTCGACGAGTTGGATTACCACATGCGCACCGTGGTCGAGTCCGCGGCGCGCGTGGAACTCGGCGTCGGCGCGGAGACCGCGCGGGCTCGCGTCGGCGCAGCCCACCTCGAGTTCTGGATGCATCAGTGGCGCGCGGCGGTCGAAGAGCGCGACGAGGCCGCGGCGGACCGATTGGAGTCGCGTGTCGCGCGACTCGACACGAAGGGCGAGTACCGGGACGAACTCGCGGGCTCGGGCTCGGTCGCGTTCTCGGTGGCTCCGGCGAATGCGCGCGTGCACGTGTTCCGCTACGTCGATCAACGCAGCGTCGTGAAGGAAGGCGAGCCGCGTCTCGTCCCGATCGCGGTGCGCTCGTTCACGCCGCCGCGGCCCTACGGCGCGTGGGTCTTGCGCGTCGTGCGCGAGAGCCAAGGCCTGCGGCCCGGCGACACGATCACGAAGGTCGCCGGTCAACCGGTCCGCAACACGGTGCTCGTGGCGCGTGGCGCGGGCGACGTCGCGCGCTTCGACAAGCTCGTGAGCATCGACGGCCAGCCGATCCGCGACGCGTTCGAGGCCTGGTACCACGAACAACTGCCGCCGAAGGCTTCGACGGGTCACGCCTACGTGTTCGCGCGCCCCGTCGCCGGACAGGCCGACCCGCAGAAGATCGCGCTGAACGCGACCTCGCTCGCGGAAGCCGGGATCGAGGTCGCGAGTCCCGCGCGGCTCGTCGAACTCGGCGACGTGGCGATCGAAGCGTTCGCCGCGGGCAAGCTCACACCGACGACTCTCGTCGATGGGGTCGCGGTACGCGCGACGGGCGCGCCGTTCTACACGGCCGACGCCACGCTCGAACCGGCGAGTGCGACCGCGCCCGGCACCTACGACTGGACGCTCGAGCACGGTTCGTACGTCGCGATCGTCGAGGCCGAGGGCTGCGAGACGCAGCGCGTTCCGTTCGTCGTCGAACGTCAGGCGAATGCGACGGTCTCGGCGCACCTCGTCGCCGCGGAGACGACGCCGCCCGGCTTCGTATTCGTCCCCGGCGGACCGTTCGCGCTCGGTGGCGATCTCGACGTCGACGGCGCGGTCGTCGCGTCGACCGCCGAGGTCGCGCCGTTCTGGATCCAGGAGCGCGAGGTCACGTTCGCCGAGTACGCCGAGTTCCTGAACTCGCCGCTCACGCACGCGAAGTTCGGCGCGATGGCGCAGGGGCTCGCGCCGCGCGTCGTCGGCGATGCGCGTGAGAGCGTGCTGGAGCGAGCGAGCGACGGACCGTTCGTCGTGCCCGCGGGCCTGGCCGCGTTGCCGGTCTACGGCGTCAGCTTCGATGCGGCGCAGGCGTACGCGGAGTGGATCACCGAACGCGAACGCGCGGCGGGGTCGACGTTGACGTTCGACCTGCCGAGCTCACTCGAGTGGGAGAAGGCCGCACGCGGCGTCGACGGTCGCACGCTGGTCTGCGGCAATCACTTCGTCGCGAGCTGGTTGAAGTCGCGCCATGCGCGACCGGTGACCGATCTCGAGCCGGTGCTCTCGTTCCCCGTCGACGAGTCGCCGTACGGCGCGTTCGACCTCGGCGGCAGCTTGAACGAGTGGTGCAAGGACGTGCTGCCCGAGACGCCGGATCTGCGCATCGTGCGCGGCGGCGCCTGGAACGCGCCGCGCGAGCAAGCGTTCCACGCCGCGTACCGGCACTTCGTGCGCGCGCCGACGATGGCGTCGAGCATCGGCTTCCGCTTGGTCGCCCGGAGCTGAACGCGGGCCGCCGACGATCCCGTTCAGGTTCGACCGGACTCGTTCGGCGCGTGTGCGAGCGGTCCGCGCTCGCGGGAGAACAAGCGGCCGAGGTCGTCGAAGAACGTGTACGCGACCGGCGTCACGATCAGCGTCAGCAACAGCGACAACGTCTGTCCGCCGATCACGACGATCGCGATCGTGCGCCGCTCCTCGGCGCCGGGACCCGTGCCGACCGCGAGCGGCAACATGCCCGCGACGAGCGCCAGCGTGGTCATCAGGATCGGGCGCAAGCGATCGCGGTTCGCTTCGAGGATCGCTGCGTGACGGTCGTGGCCGGCTTCGCGCAGCTTGTTGGTGTGGTCGATCTGGAGGATCGCGTTCTTCTTCACCACGCCGAACAACACGAGCAGGCCGAGCGCCGAGTACAGGTTCAACGTGTCGTTGGTGAGGTAGAGCGCGAGCAGGCCGAACGGCAACGACAGCGGCAGCGACAGCAAGATCGTGAGCGGGTGAACGATGCTCTCGAACTGCGCCGCGAGCACGATGTACATGAACACCACGGACAGCAGGAAGGCCCACAGGAACTCGTCGATCGTGCGTTCGAGTTCCTTGCCGCGGCCTTGGATCTTGGTCGAGTAGCCAGCCGGTAGGCCCATCGCCGCGACCGTGTCGTTCAGCCATTGGATGCGGTCGGCGAGCGCTCGGTCCTTGGCCACCGCGCCGCGCAGCGCGACGACGCGCGATCGATCGAGTCGATCGATGCGCGAGGCGCCGACCGCTGGCTCGATGCGCACCACGTTGTCGAGGCGCACGAGTTGGCCGCGATTCGACGGCACCAATAGGCGCGGGAGGACGGACGCGCGGTCGCGGTCGCGTTCGGCCAAGCGGATCTGGATGTCGTAGTCCTCGTTCAGAGCCACGTCGCGGAAGCGCGACACGCGCTCGTCGCCGCCGACCATGAGGCGCAAGGCCTGCGCGATGTCCTGGGTGTCCACGCCGAGATCCGCGGCACGATCGCGATCGATGAACACGCGCAGCTCGGGCTTGTTCAAGCGCAACGTCGTGTCCGCGTCGACGATGCCGCCGTCGGCGCGTGCCTTCTCGCGCAGTTCCTCGGCGTAGCGCGCGAGAGTCACGAGGTCGGGGCCGAGCAGGCTGAAGTCGATCTCGAACGGTCCGCTGCCGAGCGTGAACGATTGCGCGTTGCGCAGCGAGAAGCGCACGTCCTGGAACTTCGCCAACCGGCGGCGTAGGTCGTTCATCACGTCGCGTTGCGAGGTGTTGCCTTCGAACGCGGCGCCGGGCTCGAGCCGCGTGAGCGCCGCGAAGAACCGCGGCAGCGAGAACAGCCGCTCCTCGTGCGGCGCGATGCGCACGTAGGCCGAGCCCTGGTTCGAGTTCGCGATGAACCCGTTGCCTCCCGAGGTCGCGAGGACCACGCGTACGGCCGGATGTGCGCGGAGCTCGGCCTCGACGGCGAGCATGACGTCATGCATCGCGGCCGAGCTGGTTCCTTCGGCGGCCGTGGCGTTGACGTCGAACTCGGCTTCGTCGACTTCGCTCGGGATGTACTCCTGACGCACCAGCCGATACAGCGGCGGGATCGAACCGATCACGACGACCACGACCAACAGCACCAGGATGCGGCCCCGCAGCGCGACCCGCAGCAGCGTCATGTAGGCGCGCTCGATCCAGGAGTAGAAGCCGCTGCGCGAGCGCGCACGCGCGGCGCCGTCGGGGTGGACCTCGAGGGGCCGCAACAGGCGCGCGCTCATCATCGGCGTCAGCGTGAACGACACCAGCAAGCTGATCATCACCGCGACCGCGGCCGTGATGCCGAACTGGTAGAGGAATCGCCCCGACACGCTCGACATGAACGAGACCGGGATGAAGATCACGGCCAGCGACAACGTCGTCGCCATGACGGCGAGCGCGATCTCGCGCGTGCCTTCGCGCGCCGCGTCGAACGGATGCATGCCCTTCTCTTCGACGAAGCGGAACACGTTCTCGAGCACGACGATCGCGTCGTCGATCACGATGCCGACCATCAGCACGAGCGCGAGCATCGTGACCGAGTTCAGCGTGAAGCCGAGCGCTTCCATCGCGCCGAACGTCGCGATCACGGAGGTCGGGATCGCGATGCCGGCGATCAACGTCGAACGCCAACTGCGCATGAACGCGAGCACGACGACGCAAGCGAGGATGCTGCCGAGCACGAGATGCAAGTTGATCTCGCCGAGCGCGGCGTGGATGAAGCGCGACTGGTCGCGGATGATCTCGACGCGCACGTCGGCGGGCAGGCCTTGGCGCAGTTCGGCGAGACGCGTTTTCAACCCGTCGATGACGGCAACCGTGTTCGAGCCGGACTGCCTGCGGATCTCGAGCGTGACCGTCGGCACGCCATCGAGCCGCGCGGTGGAGCGCACCTCCTTGGTGCCGTCCTCCGCGTCGCCGATGTCGCGGACGCGCACGGGGACGCCGTTCACCGTCGCGATCACGAGGTCGTCGAAAGCCGCGGGGTCGTCGATGCGCCCGAGCGTTCGCAGGACTTCTTCGCGAGTCACGCCGGAGACGTTGCCGCCGGGGGCCTCGGCGTTCTGCCGTTGGATCGCGTCGCGGACCGCGGTGATCGGGATCTGGTACGCGGCCAGACGATCGGCGTCGACCCAGACGTTGATCGAGCGCTCGGCGCCGCCGACGATCGTGACCTCACCGACGCCCTTGCTGCGCTCGAGCGGGATCTTGACCAGCTTGTCGGCGATCTCGGTCAGCTCACGTTGCGGCCGGTCGCCGGAGACCGCGAGCGTCAGCACGGGCGTCTGGTCGTTGTCGAACTTCGACACGATCGGCGGGTCCGCTTCGCGGGGCAGGTCGCGCGCGATCTTCGCGATGCGGTCGCGCACGTCCTGCGCCGCCGTGTCGATGTCGCGATCGAGGCCGAACGTGACGAGCACCACGGACGTGCCCGACGACGAGATCGATCGCAACTGGTCGATGCCCTCGACCGTGTTCACCGCCTCTTCGACGCGCTGCGAGATCTGCGTCTCGACTTCCTCGGGGGACGAGCCGGGCAGCGTCGTGCGGATCGTCACCGTGGGCAGGTCGACGGTGGGGAAGCGATCGACGTCGAGGCGCAAATAACTCGACGCGCCGACGACCACGAGCGTGAGGATCAACATGGCCGCGAACACCGGCCGCTTGATGCAGAGTTCGGCGAGGTACTGCACCCGTCACTCCGCCGCGCGGACGCGCTGGCCGCCGACCAGGGTTCCGGGCGTCGCGACGAAGGGGTCTCCCGCGCGGATCCCATCGAGGATCTCGACGCGGTCCGCGTCACGCCGTCCGAGCTTCACCAGGCGCTCCTCGATGCGGCCGTCCTTCACGGTGAGGACGCGGTCGACGCCCGCGAACGAGCGCACGGCGCTGGTCGGCACGACCACCGACGTCGACTCGGCGTCGAACACGATCGAAACCTGCGTGAACGAACCGCCGCGCAGTCGGTAGTGCTGGTCCGCGTCGCGGTTTTGCACCTCGGCCTCGACGACGAGCGAGCGACTCGCGCGGTCGAGTTCGGGCGCGATGCGGGTCACGACTCCCTCGTGCGAGCGTGGATCGCCCTCGATCGTGAACCGCACCGCTTGGCCGAGCGCGATGCGAGTCGCGCCGCGTTCGGGAACGCGCGTGCGCAAGCGCAGCGGATCCATGCGCACGAGCGTCGCGACGGCGCTGCCGATGGTGAGGTAATCGCCGCGACCCGCGAGCCGGGCTTGGACCACGCCGTCGTACGGCGCGCGCACCTGCGTGTCGGTGAGTTGCTGGCGCGCGATCGCGAGCTCGGCGCGACGTTGCTGCACCAGGGCGCTGAGGTTGCGGATCTCCTGGAACGCGCCCTGAAGGCGCTCCTCCGCGACGCGGGCGGCCGCGTTCGCCTCGTCGAGTTCGGCGTCGGTGGAGATGCCTTGTTCGCGCAACGTCTCGGCTCGTCGCTTGCGGGCCGCGGCTTCCTCGAGCACGGCCGTGGCTTCGCGGACTTGCGTGGTGTGTTGCGGATCGACGTCGTCGGACTCTCCCTCGTACGGCAAGCCGAGCAGGGAGCGCGCTTGCGCGAGGAACGCCTCGGACTGGCGCACGCGCAGTTCGTAGTCGGTGGCGTCGACGGCCGCGATCACGTCGCCCTTGCGCACTTCGGAGCCGACGTCGACCGTGAGGTCGACCAGGCGTCCTGGCACCTTCGTGCCGAGCGTCGTGCGTTCGTCGACATCGAGTTCGCCGGTGGTCTCGATCGACTGCGGCCAGACCGTCGCTTGCGCGGTCGTCAGGGCGACCGTCGCTTCGGGCAGTTCGGGGCTCGAACGCGCAGCGGCCGGTTGCGCCGGGCCACGATCGCAACCTGACGACAGCAACAGCATGGACGCGAACGCGAGTCGTGATCCGTAGCGCATGGCGCGCGGCATTAGAGCAGGCGTGAGCGTGTTCGGGATACGCGGCTTTTTCGCGCGTCGCTCTTGGAACGAAACGGAGCGCCGACGCGGATCCGCGCGGCGCTCCGTTCGTGCGTTCGTGGACGCGTCGTTACTGGCAGATGCCGAACGTCAGACCCGCCGTGTGCGAGATGCCACCGATCGACGCCGTATCCGCGATCAACATCTGGGTGAAGACGTTGACGCCGACGAGCTGCGGCAATTGCGGAATCGGAGTCGGCAACAGCACCGAGCCCGCGCCCGGCTGCCCGACGGCGCCGCTCAACGTCAGGTTGAGCTGGATCAGAGGCAGGTTCGGATCGAGGTAGAACGTGCCCCACGGTGCGACCAGGTTGGCCGGAGCCGCGCCGATGAAGAACGCCGCTTGCGCTCCGCCGACCCCGTTCGACACCGCGATCGCGAACGTGTTGTTGCCGAGCGTGGGCAGCCCGCCGATCGTGCCGATGAACGGCACGAAGCCGCCGGCGCCCTGATCGCCCGCGCCGTACGTGCTCGGCGGATTCGGGCAGGTCGGACCGACGTCGACGGTCGCGCACAGCTCATGCATCGTGAAGTTCGGGTCGAACACGCGGATCGGGAACGCGTAGGTGCCGAGCGCGACTTGCTGCCCGTTGTCGTCGATCTGGTCCCAGGTCTGGCTGACGCTCTTGCCCGGGCCGATCGGCTTCAGCGCGAGCGTGCAGAAGTAGTTCGTGACGCCCGGGCCGGTGCAGTCGTTCGCGAGCACGCTGCTGAACACGCAACCCGACGGCAACGTGTAGGTGCACGTCGACGACGTGTTCGTGACCGTGACCGTGACCAACTGGCCCGGCGACGCGGTCGACGGCGACACCACGATCGTGAGGTCGGCATTCGGGTCGCATTGCGCGGCCGCGAACGAAGGACAGGCGACGGCGAGCGCCGCGGCGAAGAACGTGGACTTCATGACGGACTCCTTCGGGAGAGAAAGGGAGATCGTGCGCGCGAGGCGCACGTGCTGCGGATGCGGCTTCGGGGGAATCGCCGGGGTACCCCATCGGACCCGTGGGCGCGAGCGAAGCCTGGGCTCTCGTACGGTCGCACCGGAACGACTCGCGGCGACCGAGCCTTCCGACGCGACGTTACGGCCTGGTGTTCCCTCGCGGCAAGAGTCGAGACGCTCTTGGACGCGGGACCCACAGGCGAGTGTCCGACGCGCGGTCCACGCTCGTCGATGCTGCGTCAGGGCGAGAGCGCCGCGATCGCACTGCGCGACGTTTGGAGTTCGTAGCGCTCCCTCGGCGTCAGCGTCGCGAGGCCACGCAGGCGCGCCTTCAGCTCGATGCCACGGCGTGCGTGCTCTTGCAGCGGATCCGGAGCGTCTTCGTCGCTCGGCAGCGCGGCGAAGTGCGCCTCACGCAGCGAGTCGTCGAGCAACAAGCGCTCGAGTCCGCGGCGCGATTCGGTCGGCTCGGCGCGCTGTTCGCGCAACAGCTCCGCCGCCAGACGACGCAGAACGAACGGAGGATCGGTTTCTTCCGGCGTCACGAACCAACCGCGCTCGCGTGCCTTGCGGCCCGCGCTCGCTCGACTCGTGGACCACGACAGCGGGATCGAGAGCACCAGACCGATGAGGAACGGCAACAACCATGGGAACAAGCTCGGCGTCGCGAACCACGCCAGCGCGCCCCACGCGATGCCGAGCGCGGTCGTGCCGGCATGACGCCGCGCCGCTTCGGAGAACGGCGTGGCGACGTCGTCGCGTTCTTGCGACGTCCACTGGACCACCTGTCCGCGCAGGACACCGAGCACGAAGCGTGTGTGCAGGTACGCCATCGTCGGCGCGAGCAGCACGGAGAACAGCGACTCGAGCAGCACGCTGGTGCCGAGTTGTTCGGCGCCGCCGAAGCGGCGTGCGCGGCCCGGCGTCGTCAGGTGCAGCGTCAAGCCGTAGAGCTTCGGCAGGAACAACATGCCGAGCACGAGCGCGAACAGCATTCCCGAGCGCAGCGGTGAATCGGCGAAGCCCGCGATGCTCGATTCCCGAGCGGCACCGGACCAGCCGACCCAGTGCTCGCGCAGTCCTTCGACCGTCGACAGCACCAGCAGCAGCAGCCACAGCGGTGCCGACGCGAACGCCATCACGCCCATCGCCATGTGGACGCGGCTGATGAAGTTCAACCCCGGCCAGCGCAGCAAGCGCGCGTGCTGCATGTTGCCTTGGCACCAGCGCCGCTCGCGGGCTGCGAAGTCGACGAGCGTCGGCGGGCATTCCTCGAAGCTGCCGCCGAGATCGTGCGCGAAGTAGACCTTGAACCCCGCGCGCCGCATGAACGCGGCCTCGACGAAGTCGTGCGACAGGATGTGGCCTGCGAGCGGACCCTCGCCGTCGAGCTTGGGAAGACGGCAATGCTCCTTGAACGGCTGGATGCGGATGATCGCGTTGTGGCCGTAGAAGTTGCCTTCGCCGCCTTGGACGTACGCGAGGCCGGCTTGGAACACGGGGCCGTAGACGCGCGCCGAAAACTGTTGCAGTCGAGCGAACAGCGTCTGCCGATTCACGGGCACCGGCGGCGCCTGGATGATGCCGGCGTCGGGGTGGCGCTCCATCATGCGCACGAGGTCGACCAGCGTCGCGCCCGACATCACCGAATCGGCGTCGAACACGACCATGTAGCGGAAGCGATCCCCGAAGCGCGCGCAGAACTCGGCGATGTTGCCGGCCTTGTGCTCGGTGTTGCGCCTGCGCTTGACGTAGGTGAGTCGCGCGGGCTGCGTCAGTCGCGCCTTGAGTCGCGCGTACGACGCTTCCTCTTCGACCCACAGGTCGGGGTCGGTGGTGTCCGAGCAGATGAAGAACTCGAACGTGTGCAGTTGGCCGGTGCGCGCCAGCGAATCGAACGTGGCCTTGATGCCGGCGGCGACGCGCACGGGATCCTCGTTGTGCACGGGGATCACGATCGCGGTGCGCGCGAACAGCGCCGCGTTCGACCGCGAGTGAGCGAGGTCGCGCGTGATCGAGAGTTCGTCGGTCCGGAACCGGCGCATGACGAAGCCGAACGTCGCGATCCAGAACGACAACGCGATCGGGAGCACGAGCACGACGAACAGCGGCACCATCGCGCACTCGATCGGGCTGACGCCGTTCTCCATGACGACGTCGATCAGATGCGAGGTCGCGAACGCGGCGGTCGAAGCCGTGGCCAGCGCGAGCGCCGCGCGCCGCGCGATCAATCGCAGCCGCGACTGCTCGGCCGCGGACAACAGCAGAGTGGGATGCGCGGTGCGGCGTTGCGTGAGGGGTTCGATGAAGTTCATGGCAGATCGGCCAGGTAGGTCCAAGTCTCGGTCGCGGCGACGTCGCCATCGAGCAAGCGCGCGTGGAGTTCGACCGGCTCACGGTCGGTGAGGTGGATTCGGAACGAGAGTCGTACGCGGCCGCTCTCGGCTTGCTGCACGACGATCGAGCGGACTTCACCGCGGCTCGCGCGGACCTCGCCGCGCAGTCGACGTGCGTCGAGTACCGGCTCGCGCGAACTGGACTCGTCGCCGTCGAAGTCGACGACGAACAGCGCTTCGTCGTCGGCGACATCCGGATCGATGCGGGTCGCGATCACGACGCCGCCGTGGCGTCGGGCGTCGTCCGCGGTGGTGGCGACCAACTCGTAGGCGAACTCGAACGACTCACCGCCGCGCAGCGGTTGCGCCGGCACGAAGTAGGCCACGACGTTGTCGTTGGTCTCGATCGACGTCGGGATCTCGACGAGTTCGACGTGGCCGTGCTCGAAGCCCGCGCGCGGGACGATGACGTAGCTCGGTCGCCGTTCCTGCTGCGTCTCGAGGTCCTGATAGTGGTCGAACTCGCGGTCGCGCTGCGCCAAGCCGAACGACGTCACGCCGTCGGCAGCGATCCGAGTGATGCGGTGGCGTTGCGGCGGGTTGTCGAGCGGACGCCAGACGTTCGTTCCGTCGGCGAGGCGCAGCGACAGTCCGTCCGAGTCGTGCACTTCGGGTCGGAAGTCCGGGATGAAGCGCACGCGGTTTTCGCCGAACAGGAACATGCTCGTGAGCGGCGCGAGACCCGGCTTGTCCAGATCGGTGCGCGGGAACAGCGACGCGCGCACCACGGTGCGCGTCGAGTCGCCCGGGGAGAACGTGAACTCGTACGCGCCCGCGACGCTGCGCGAGTCGAGCAATGCGACCACCGTCAGCGTGGTGGAGTCGGCCGCGGGCTTCTCGACGAAGAACTGCGTGAAGCGTGGGAACTCTTCGCCCGAATCCTCGCCGCAGTCGAGCGCGAGTCCGCGCGCGGACAAACCGTAGACCTGGCCCTTGCCGAGCACGCGGAAGTACGACGCGCCGAGGAACGCGACGAGTTCGTCGAGGTAGTCCGGTCGATTCAGCGCGGCGTGGACGCGGAAGCCGGCGAAGCCGAGGTCTTCGGGCAGGTCCGCTGGCGGCCCGCCGGCGCCGTACTGGAACGAACCGGTCGAGAACGGCACCGGCGCGATTCCCGCGGCGTCCACCGTGGAGACGTGGACCGGCTCCTTGAAGAAGAAGCCGCAATGGAAGAACTGCAGTTGGAACGGCAGGCCTTCGGACTTCCACAGGGCGTGATCCGGCGCGAAACGGATGGAGCGGTAGCGGTCGTAGTCGAGTTCGGCGAGCGCCTTCGGCAGCGCGTCGACGGCGGGGGCGACGTACGGCGTTGCGGCGACGGCTCGCGCGCGCTCCACGACCGTGGCGTAGGTGGATCGGGGTGGCGCGTCCGTGGCGGCGACGGGTGCCGGGATCAGCGTGCCGGCTGCCGTGAGGGCGACCGTGGCCGTGGAGATCAGGCGTCGGACGCACGAAGCGGTCGACCGCAGGACTTCGGGCTGTGGATTCATGGGTGAGCGTCGACCGGGGGGAGAGAACCGGTCGGGCTGGTCTTCTTCTTCGTTTTCGATTCGAACCGCTGGATCACCGCCAGGACGGCGTGGACTCAACGGGGAGCCGGTCGGGAAAGCACGAACGTCGCGACGTCTTTCTCGAGTCGCCGCCTTGGGACCGCGGTCGGCCTTCGCATCGCCGGCTCGAGACGCCCGTTGCTACGCCGCTCCGTCGGCCGTGGTGCAGGTCGGCGGAAGTTCGTTGCGGGCGCCGCGCCGATCGGGATCCGTCGTGCACAAGGTGCGTGACGGATTGGGGTTGTGCTGGCACGATGGCCGCGGGCCAAACGACGTCGGCGGTGCCCGAGGGAGTCGTCTGCGGTGATGCTCGACAAGCGCGTAGGGCGAACGCGATGGACCGTCGTCGTCGTGTTGTTCGTCGTCGCGGCGATCGTCGGAGTCGCGATCCGCGGTCGCGGACGCGGGCCGCGGCGCCCTCACGTCGTCTTCATCTCGATCGACAGTCTGCGCGCCGATCATTTGTCGTGCTACGGGGCGAAGCGCCTGACCAGCCCGAACCTCGATCGGCTGGCGGCCGAGGGTTCACGCGTCGCCACCGTCGTCGCGGAGAGTTCGTGGACGCTCCCGACACATGCCACGATGCTGACGGGGCTCGCGCAAACGGTGCATGGACTCGGGGTCGGCGGGCGCCTGTCCGACAACGTCGTCACGCTCACCGAACTGCTGCGTGCGGATGGCTACCGGACGCACGGGATCTGGAGCGGGCCGTACTTGCATCCCTACTTCGGGTTGAACCAGGGGTTCGATGCCTACGAGTCGGTCATGCAAATCAGCGCGGGTACGGACGCCACGTACGACGCCGCGGATGCGACCGGCAAGAACGTCATCGGGCCTCTGCATCGCCAGTCGTATGCAGAACGCACGAGTGCGGAGATCGTCGATCGAGCCGTGCTCGCGCTCGAGTCGGCCGACGATCGACCGTTGTTCCTGTTCTTGCACTTCTTCGACGTCCACTACGACTACGACCCGCCCGAGGAGTCCTGGCGGCCCTTCGATCCGAAGTACGCCGGCGAACTCGATGCCAGCAACTGGATGAGCAACGCTGCGGTCCACGTGAAGATGAACGAGACCGACTTGCGCCACGTCGCCGCGCTCTACGACGGCGAGATCGCGTACACGGATCACCACATCGGACGGTTGCTCGAGGCGCTCGACGAGCGCGGACTCGCGTCCGACACGCTGGTGATGGTCACGTCCGATCACGGCGACGAGTTCTTCGAACATGGCCAGAAGGGCCATCGCAACTCGCTGTACGACGAAGTGCTGCTCGTGCCGTGGATCGTGCGTTGGCCCGGTGTGGTGAAGAAGGCCGCGGTCGTCGAGGCCCAGGCGCGTCACGTCGATCTGATGCCGACGCTGCTCGACTTCGTCGGGCTCGACCCGCCCTATGCGCTGCAAGGCGACAGCTTCGCGCCTGCGTTGCGCGGTGAAGCGACCGCGGCGTCGTTGCCCGCGGTGTCGAGACTGTTGCTCGCTTCGGCCGAAGTCGGCGAGTGGGAGTCGCTACGGCTCGACCGCACGAAGTACATCCGCGTTCGCAACGCGGCGCGTGTGGAAGAGCGCGTCTACGACATCCTGAAGGACCGTCGCGAACACGCGCCGCTCGAAGGTCCGCAAGCGGAGGAGTCGAAGGCGCTCGCGCGTCGACGACTCGACACGCTGCGCGATGCCGAATCGCGCCTGCGCGAGGCGCTGAAGACGAGCGGAACCACGCAGGGGGCTTTGCCGAAAGAGGTGGAGGCGGAGCTGCGTCAGCTCGGCTACCTCAAGTGATGCGTCGTGATCGACGTGGTACTTGCCGAGGCGGAGCGCGTCGCCCCGCGGCTTGATCCGCGCTGGGTCAGTTCGGGTAGACGAACGTGACCGGCTTGTCGATGTCGGGGTGCAGGCTCTTGTGGACCGGGCAGGTCAGCGCCGCCGCTTCGAGCAGCTTGCGTTCTTCGGCGTTGCAGGCGCGGTTCAGCGTGATCGTGACCGGCAGGCGGCCGATGCGGCGCACCGGGTCCGAGACCATGTGCTTCTCGACCACGACCCGAGTGCCCGACAAGTCGAGTCCACGCCGCTCCGCGACGATGCCCATGATCGTGAGCATGCAACTGCCGAGAGCGGTTGCGACCAGGTCGGTGGGGGAGAACGACTCGCCGCGCCCATGGTTGTCCACGGGAGCATCGGTGACGACCGTCGTCTTCGAAGGACCGTGGGTGGCTTCGGTGCGGAGTCGACCCTGATAGACGATGTCGATCTGCACCATGCGCGGATCTCTCGCCCTCGGGCCGGTAGCGCGACGCGCCGCCTCGCGAACGAGGGCAGCGTCGCGTCACCGACGAAGTGTCAGGAGCGCTTGACCTTGTGCATCGTGATCTTGCGCAGGCGCGGGCTGTACTTCTTCAAGCCGCCGCCCGCTTTGAACTTCTCGGGCAGACCACCCGAGGTTTTCATCTGCGTGCGGTAGTTGAGATCGCCCGTCTCCGTGCACTGGAGCCAGACGTATTCGCGCTTGCCCTTGGACTTCTTGGCCATGACGGCTCTCCGACACACGCGATCCTGACCCGGAGCGCGAATCGGGCAAGCTACGAGACGGCATGCAGGGCGTCAACGGGCCGCATGGCGACCTTTCCAATCGTTCACACGGGAGCCCGCGTGGTCCTGACGCGTGTTCGACCGCGGAACGTCGAGGTCACGCTGTGGATTTCCCGGCTTGCAGAGGGCGCGCATCTGTCGTAAATGAGAATCAGTCTCAGAATCAACCGTGCCGCGGGGCCCGTGACATCGTGTTGCGGATCACGTGCGCGGCGGCTGCCTTCGGGGCGATGCGGACCAACGCGCGTCGCCTCGCGACCCGCCGAGTGCTCGGCTGCGACCCGCGCTGTGGCAAAGCGGCGCATCGCGAGGAGAGCTCGGCTCGATCGCATACGGTGGTCGACCCCCAGCGCTCCTTTCCTCTCCCCAAGGAGTTCACCTGTGATCGTTCGTTCGTTCGTGTCCCTCGTGATGTTCTTCGCCGCGCTCGCGCTCCCGACTCGCGCACTCGCCGGCGGTACCGACGACGTTTCGCACGCGTCGAGCTTGCTCATTCTGCCTGCGGGCCCCGGCGGGACGTCGGGCATCGACCTGCGGACGTCGGTGCCGTTCGCGCCGGCCGTGCTGTTGCTCGACGCGGGCCTGACCGTCGTCGACCCCGACGGCGCAAGTTGGCTGCCGTACGTGCGCGTGCTCGGACCGAACACGATCGTGTTGCCGGTGCCGACCGACGCGAATGGTCGGTTCCGTGCGCTTGCGCAGGTGCCAAACGTGCCGGCGCTGTCCGGGCAGACCGTGTTCATGCAGGCGCTCACGCTGGCGCCGGGTGGAGTTCCCGACGTGACCAACGTCGCGGCGCTCACGATCGCGCCGGGCCCTGGGCCGTCGTGGGCCGATCGAACGACCAGCGTGCCGCCGGCGGCGCAGGTGACCGCGAGCCACAGTGCCGCGGCAGGCGACATCGACCTCGATGGCGACCCCGACCTCGTGGTCGCGACCGACGCGGGTGTGTTGATGTTCAGGAACGACGGCGTGTTCTCGTTCGGCGACGTGACGGCGAGTTCCGTGCCGTTCGGCGCGCAAGTGCCGACCTATCGCGTCGAGCTGTTCGACGCCGACGCGGACGGTGACCTCGACGTGTTCGCCGGCGGAGCGGTCGGCGATCCCAACAACGGCCCGCTGCCGAACGTGCTGCTCGTGAACACCGGCGGCTTCGGCTTCGCGCTCGATCCGAGCTTCCCGTCGACGCCGGGCATTCCGCAGGACGTCGTTGCGGCCGACTTCGACCGCGACGGCGACGTCGACCTCATGATCGCGAACGGCAAGGACACCGTGCACTCGCAGGAGCAGCACGCGCCGAACACGCTGCTCGTGAATCAGGGCTTCGCGCAGGGCGGCATCGCCGGCAAGTTCGTCGAAGACGTCGCGTTCACGAACGCGGCGTGGAACGTGCTCGGCTTCGCGAACCTCGGCGTCGCATCGGGCGACATCGACAACGACGGTGACCTCGACGTGTTGTTCGCGCGCTCCGACACCAATGGCTCCGACGGTACGCCGGGCCAACCGAACGTGCTGTTGCGCAACGACGGCAACCTGGCGTTCGCCGACGTCTCGACGCAATTGACGAACGGCTTCTCCGACAACTCGCGTGGCGCGCGGTTCGGTGATCTCGATGGCGACGGCGATCTCGACTTGATCGTGGCGAACTCCGGCGTGTCGATCCTCTCGGCGGCGTCGGGTGAGTACTACCGCAACGATGGCGTCGGCAACTTCACCGAAGACCCGGCGTCGTTCCCGCAGATCGACGAGAGCGAGACGGCGATCCGCCTCGGCGTGCAACTCGTCGACGTCGATCTCGACGGCGACCTCGACGTGCTCGAGCATTGCCACGAGTTCTTCGACTTCAACTTCTCGACCGGGCAGCAGACCGGTGGAGACGACTTGTTGTTCCTGAATCTCGGCGGCGCCCAGGGCGGCATCCATGGCACGTTCGCGCTCGATCCGACGTACACGAGCTTCGGCATCTTCATCTCGACCGACGCGATCTTCGCCGACTTCGATCTCGATGGGGACGACGACGTCTACGTGCCGTCGGAGGGCAAGTTGCTGATGCCGACCGTGGCCGTCGACACGATGCTCGAGAACACAAGGAAGTAGGAGGCCTGTGCGGCCGGCACCATGGGGCCGCAGGGCGGCGGCCCCCTGGACCCCCGCGCCTTGGAACCGCAGGACTACGTCGAGGGAGTGAAGGAACGGGACATTGGTCCGCGCGACGGCCCCCTCGAAGCGCAGACCGCGCGCTTGATGGGGGTGCTGTTTGGGGTTGCCGCGCCCGCCCCCGAAGGGGGCGGGTGGTTTTGGAGTCCTTTGGCGGCGTCCGCCCACGGGATGCCGCGCGCGGGCGCTGGCGCGCGAAGCGAGGGGGCCGTCGCGCGGCTGACGGGGATTGGTTTTGGGATGGGCAGGGGCTTGCCGCGAAGGGGCCGGAGGGAGATTTCGTGGGTGTGGGGGCCTTCTTCTTGGGGATGCGGCCGCGGGCGGCCGCTTGCCTTTTGGGGTTTCGCGGGCGAAGCCCGCGTTCTGTGGGAGTAAGAGGAGCCGTCGCGACCGAAGGTCGCGACGGACCGTGGGTTGGGTGCAGGCCGAGGTCTTGGCCCGGGCCGCCACCCGGGCCGCCACCCGGGCCGCCACCCGGGCCGCCACCCGGGCCGCCACCCGGGCCGTCACCCGGGCCGTCACCCGGGCCAGCACCCGGGCTGCCACCTGGGCCTTCACCCGGGCCGGCACCTTCCCCTCCGTGCTCGGGTTGGATCCCCCTCGCTCTGGCTCGAGCTGATCCTTCGACGCCTCTCAGATCCGACCGTCGCGGATCCTCTCGAGGAGCTTCTTCGTGGCTCGGATTCCGTCCGGCTCGCTCATGCGCTCGCCCTCGTACTCGATGCCGATGAAGCCGCGGTAGCCGGAGTCGTGGACGATCTTCAGCAGGCGCGAGAAGTCCATCTTCGTCTCGAAGCCGTCGTCGCCGAAGTCCCACGACTTCGCCGACACTCCCTTCGCGAACGGCATCAGCAGTTCGACGCCGCGATAGCGGTCGTACTCCTCACTGTCGGACATCCGGAAGTTGCCGAAGTCCGGCAGCGTGCCGACTCGCGGGTGGTTCGCGGCCTTCATGACTCCGGCCAACCACTCACCATTGCTCGACCAGCCGCCGTGGTTCTCGACGATCACGTTGATCGCGTACTGGTCGCCGATGCGCGCGAGCCGACGCAGCGAGTCCGCTCCGCGCGCGGCCTGTTCTTCCGGCTTGCCGCCGCCGGCGACGTTGACACGGATCGAATGGCAGCCGAGGAACTTCGCCGCCGCGATCCAGCGCACGTGGTTCTCGATCGCCGTGCGGCGCGCTTCGTCGTCCTCGTCGGCGAGATGGCCCTCGCCGTCGATCATGATCAGCACGCTCTCGACGTGGTGCTTCGCGCAGCGCGCCCTCAGCTCGGCCAAGTAGTCGAAGTCGGTGGCCTTGTCCTTGAAGAACGAATTGACGTACTCGACGCCGTCGCAGCCGTAGTCCTCGCGCGCGACCTTCGGGAAGTCGAGCGCGTCGAGTTCTCCGGCGTTGAGCGCCTTGTGCAGCGACCACTGGGCCAGCGAGATCTTGAACCAGGGCTCCGCCATCGTGCTTCCTCGCAATGCCGGCAGCACCGCGCTCGCGGCGGCCGCGGTCAACGTCGACGTCAGCAAGCGGCGCCGCGTGATCATGGGATCACCCGAACAGTTTCTTGAACAAGCCCGGCGCCTTGCGCTGGATCGGTTCGTTGCGGTGATAGCGGTCGAGTTCCGCGACCAGTTCGTCGATCGATGCGAACCTGGCCTTCGCGTCCTTCTCGAGCAGCGCGAGCGTGATGACTTCCATCTCCTTCCCGGCTTTGAAGTTGAACTTCACCGGGCTCTCGGGCTTCTGCTTCAGCGTCGCCTGCTCTTGCGCCTTCGCGTCGCCGTCGAACACCGGGCGCCGCGTCAGGCACTCCCACAGCACGGCGCCGAGCGCGTATTGATCCGCGGCCGACGTGTTGCGCGCGGCGGCTCGATCCGCGGCCTGGAGGACTTCGGGAGCTTCGTACGGCGGCCGCGCGACGCCGCAAGCGAAGTCGGTCACGATCGGGCGCAGCGTGTCGTCGACCATCAAGTTCGCGGGCTTCAACGCGCCGTGCGTGACCCCGACCTTGGCCGCGGCAGCGAGTGCCTTCGCCGCATGCTCGCCGATGCGACACACGACCTTCGCGCCGGTCACGTTGGCGCCGCCGCCGCGCGCACCCGCCGCGAGGCGCCACGTCGGCGAATCCGGCGGCACCGTCTCCTTCTGCAAGATCGCGAGCACGGCCTCGACCGAGACGCCGGGCACGAAGCGCCGCACGACGAACGCGTGCTCGGAGCCGCAAGCGAACGCGGTCGGCACCGCGAGGTTCGGATCGTTCACGCGTGCGAGTTTGACCTGGGCCGCGGCCGCGCGCGCGCGCGCCGCCTTGTTCGCCGGCAGCGACTTCAGCACGACTTCGTCGCCGGCCTCCGCGGTGGCTTTCAGCGTCAGCGGGCGGCCGGGCTTCGACAGCACCTCGACGACCTTGAATCCGTCGATCACCGATCCGACCGCGGGAGCGGCGGCCGTGTTCGGAGCCGCGAACAGCGGCGCGAGCGCGGGATCCGACGGTGCGCCGGTCGCGAGCTGGCGTTCATGATCCGCGGAAAGCGTCGAGAGGACGAGCATGCGGTGAGTCCCGGGAGAGAGAGTGCGAACGGATCGAAGAGCGCGGGAATGTAGCAGGCGGTCGGAGTGGCGGCGAACTCCTCGCACACGTGGGCCGCGAATCGGCCGTCCGCATGCGGTAGGGCGCCATTGCCGCGTCGACGGCTGTTCGAGCGGCCGCCGCTGTTACACTCCCGCCCTTTTCATCCGCTTGCGAACCTCCATGGACTTCAAGACCAAGACCGTCCGCGTCCCGTCGCTCGGGCTCGATTTCGACGTCCTCGCCGACGACCTCATCATCGGACCGTCCATCGAGAAGGGCTCGTGGGCGGATCACGAGACTCTGCTGTTCCTGAAGCACGTCCGCCCCGGCGATCGCGTCGTCGATCTCGGCGCGAACGTCGGTTGGTTCGCCGTCCAGGCGATCATGGCGGGCGCCGAGGTCCACGCGTTCGAACCCGTGCCCGGCATCGCCGACGTCGCCGAGCGCAACATGAAGCGCGCGATGGACGCCGTCGCGAAGTCCGGCGGCAAGGGCAAGGGCGTGCTGCATCGTGTGGCCGCGGGCGCCGAGAAGGGCAGCGCGCAGATCGCGATCGGCAAGAAGAACTTCGGCGACAACCGCGTGGTCGCCGGCGCCGAACGACCGAAGGACATGGGCGACGGCACCAACGTCACGATCCAGATCGCGCCGGTCGACGACTTCGTGACCGGCCCCGTGCGCTTCTTCAAGATCGACACGCAAGGCTTCGAATGGTTCGCGCTCGCGGGCATGAAGAAGGTGCTGGCGTCGAGTCCGCAGTGTGCACTCTTGATCGAGTTCTGGCCGTACGCGCTGCAAGGCTGCAAGCCCGAGCAGTTGCTCGACCTGCTGTACGGGCTCGGCTTCACGCTCGGCAAGGCCACTGAAGCGCCCTATCCGATGACGAAGGAGCGCGTGCTGAAGCAGTCGCTCGACCCGCGCCGCGATCCGGTGAAGGGTGGTATCGATCTCTACGGCGTGCGTGGCGGGCTGCCGTTCCACGTGGTGTCGTTGAAGAACCGCATGCGCGCGTTCGTGCGCGGCATGAAGGAATCCTGAACCGAAACCCGGAGCTGCTTCGCGCGTCCGAAGGACAGCCGCTCCGTCCGTCTTGGGGAACTCGTCCGCGATGTCCGTGCTCGTCGGCCTCGTCGTCCTGATCGCACAGCAGGTGCAGTTCGATGCACAGACCGTCGTCAACGACGGCTGGGTGACGGACCACGCGCGCTTGCTGCGACCGAGCGAGGAAGCCGAACTCGAGCGACGCCTCGAAACTCTGCGACTCACGCACGAGCACGAGGTCGTCGTGCTGACCGTGCCGTCGCTGAACGGCACCGCGATCGACGCGTTCGCGCGCACGGTCGCGGAGCGCTGGAGCGTCGGCGGTCGCGACCGCGGCAACGGCGTCTTGGTGGTCGTCGCGCAAGCCGACCAGATGGTGCACATCCACGTCGGGCCGGACTTCGCGGCGCGCCTCGACGACGTCGCGCGCGGTCGCATCGTGCGCGAGCTCATGGTGCCCGAGTTCAAGGAAGGCCATTTCCGGACCGGCCTCGAACTCGGCGCCGAAGCGATCCTGGCGGTCGCCGCGGGCGATTCGTCGCCGCTCGAGCAGTCGTTCCTCGGCCGATCGCGGCGCGGGGCGTGGACGGTTCCGATCGTCGTGCTGCTCCTGCTCGGGCTCGCGTGGCGCAGCCTCGGCGGTTGGTTCGCACGCCGCAAGGCGGTCGTTCCCGCGCGCATCGGCGCGGGGCGTCCCACGCCGAGTCCGGCGTCTCAGCTCGTCACGCACGGCGCAACGGGGAAGTGGTGATGGACCCTGCTGCGCTGCTCGCACTCGCGGATCAGCCAGTGTGGGGCGCTCCGGCGCACGCTGCGACCACGCCGTGGTGGCTGCTGTACTGCGTGATCTGCCGAGGCATCGTGCTGACGATGCTCGGCTTCCTGCTGTTGCGCGCGTTGATCCGCCATCGGCGCTACAACGCGCTCGATCAAGTGCGCGCGGCGGACGTCGACGAACTGACCGACGTCGTGCGAGCGGCCGAGCGTCGCACCAGCGGTGAGATCGTCGTCGTCGTGCTCGAGCGCTCCGACCGCTTCCCCGGCGCGAATTGGCTCGCGGGTTTCGTGTTCTTCGTGGCTGGCACCGTGACGGCGATGCCGTGGTTGCCGTGGCACGATCCGGTGCTCACGCTCGCGACGCAGCTCGCGCTGTTCTGCTTGGGGTTCGCGCTCACGGCGCTGTTGCCCGACCTGAAGCGCTTCTTCGTCGGCGCGGCGCGCGCGACCGAGATGGCCGAGGAACAGGCGCTGCAGGAGTTCCAGCGCCTGCGCCTCCACGAAACCCAAGGCAACACCGGCGTGCTCGTGTTCGTCTCGCTGTTCGAACGATGCGCCGTGGTGCTCGGGGACACCGGGGTCGCCGCGAAGGTCGACCCGCAACTCTGGGGCAACGCCACGCGCGCTCTGCTCGACGGCATCGGACGTGGGTCCCTGAAGAAGGGGCTCGCCGACGCCGTGCGCATCGTGGCCGACGTGCTGGCGGTGCATTTCCCGAGCGTCACGTCCGATCGCGACGAACTCCCGAACCTGGTGGTCGTGCGTCGCGAGTAGGCGAGCCGCGATCGAACCTCGGAAGCTCGCGCCGTCGCGGATTTCGCGTGACGGATCGACGGGCGTCCTGGTGTGTCCTCGCGCTGACGCGCATCGGAGGCTTCCATGGCTCGGTTTTGGCTTTTCCTCGTGTTCCTGACCGCGGCGGGGTCGGCACCGGCGGCCGTTCTGCGCGTGCCGCAGGACCACCCGACGATCCAAGCCGCCGTCGACGCCGCGGGCGCCGGGGACGTCGTCCGGATCAAGGCAGGCACGTACTCGGAAACGGTGTTCGTGAACACCAAACCGAACCTGACGATCCTCGGAGTCGGCACCGTCGTGATCGACGGCGGGAACGCCGCACAACCCGCGCTGCTGATCGACCAGTCCGACGGCTTCGTGATCAAGAACGTGCGCATCCGCCGCGCCGACGTCGGCTTGTACGCGGAGGACTCCTCCGACCTCACGCTGATCGGGCTGCGCATCACGCAGGTCCAGCTCGGCGGGATCTTCGTCACGACGGGTGCGCGCGCGCGCATCGAGTCCTGCATCGTCGACGGCGGTACCCACGAAGCGATCCGCAGCGCCGTCACGTACACGCTGATCGCCAAGTGCGTCGTGCCCAAGTCCACCGGCAGCGGCATCGTGCTGCTCGAAGGTCCGGCGGCGTGCATCGGCAACAAGATCTCGAACACCGCGGTCGAAGGCATCGTCGCGGTCGGGACTCGCACCGTGCTCGAGAAGAACGTCGTCAAGAACGCCGGAGGTACCGGCATCCTCGTGACGACCGGCGCCGAGTTCGTGCTGCGTCTGAACAAGGTCACCGGGACCGGCGGTGACGGCATCCGCGCGAGCGCCAATCAAGTCGTGCTCGATCGCAACTCGGTCGTGAACGCGGTCGAAGACGGCATCGACGTCCAAGGCGATGCGCTGAAGCTGGTGCAGAACTCGATCAAGAAGCCCGGCGACGTCGGCCTGCGAACCGGTGCCGCGAGTGTCGGCATCACGTTGCTCGAGAACCGTGTGCGGCAGAGCGGCAGCTACGGCTTCTCGATCGCGGGCGACGACGTCGTGCTCGCGGAGAACGTCGGCATCGACAACGCCTTCGGGTTGTCGATCTCGGCCAACAACTACGACCAGTTCGGCAACGAATTCTGATCACTCGGGACGGAACACGAACCATGACGACGTCGAAACACCTCGTTCCTCTCGCACTCCTGCTCGCGATCGGCGCTGGCGGCGCGAACGCGGCAGAGCTCTTGGTCCCGCAACAGTTCGCCACGATCCAAGCCGCGATCGACGCGTCGTCGGTCGGGGACATCGTGCGCGTGTCGCCCGGGACGTATTCGGGATCGATCACGTTCGTGAATCGCCCCGATCGCGCGGTCCTCGGCACCGGCAAGGTGATCGTCGACGCCACCGGCTCGACCGACGCGATCACGATCCAGAACAGCTCGTTCGTGCGCCTCGAGAACCTGAGGATCCGTGGTCCCGCCGACGACGGAGTGGACGTCGACACCGCGTCCACGGACGTGAAGCTGCGCAAGCTCGTGATCGAGGACTGCGGGGACGATGGCGTCGTGGGTGCTGGTGACGCCGCGTGGATCCAGAACGTCACGGTGCGCGATTGCGGCGATGCCGGCGTGTTCGTCTCGGGCGACGCCGTGTACTTGGCCGACATCGCGGTGAAGGCGGTCGACGGCCGTGGCATCATCGTCGCAGGTGCCCGCAACGTCCTCACGCGCGCCAAAGTCGAAGCGGCAGGCGGCGACGGGATCGTCGTGCTCGGGAGCGACTCGATGAACCTCGTGTCGGAATGCGATGTCCGCTCGTGCGACGGGCACAGCCTGTGGATCGCAGCGGCGACCACGGACAACCTCGTGCGCGACTCGCGTGCGCGGGATTCCGCGAGTTCGGGCCTGAAAGCTCACGGCCTCGGCTCGGTAGTGATCGGCAATCAGGTTCGCGGCGCCACCGTCGTCGGGATCGACTGCGCCGGACCGGCGTTGTCGGTCGCGAACGCGGTCAAGGCGACGAAGGGTGCGATCGCCTACGAGATCGAGTCGACGTCGGACGCCGGCGTGCACGTGAGCAACACGTTGTCGAAGTCCGCGCAGGACGGCTTCGCCATCGGCGCGTCCGCGATCGACAACCTCATCGCGCGCAACACGTCGAAGGGTGCGAAGACCGGCTTCGACATCAACGACGCGTCTGGCGGTCAGAACGCGCTGCTCGGCAACACCGCGAAGAAGGTCGGCCCCTGACCGAGCGATGACCTGGACGAAGCAGCCGGCGACTCCTTCGTCCAGGTCGCGGGCCGGTCAGCGCACGATGCGCATGTGCGCACGCACGCCGTCGTGTTCGAACGTCAGGCCGAAGCCGACGTTCGAGAACAGTTCCGTGAACGGCTTGGCCTGCGGTGCGTCCTTCGCCGCGAGCGGATGGCCGAAGGCCGTCGACTCCATCGTGCGTGCCTGTTCGTTCCAGACGAAGCTGCCGCCGGTCGGCTCGACCAGCGTCTCGCCCCACAAGCGCTGATGCACGGCGACCGGATCCTCGCTCGGGAACAAGCGCTTCCACTCGTTCAGGATCGGCAGTGCGCGCCACGCCGCGGTGCGACGGTTGTCGTCGACTTCGTCGTGGAACACGCGCATGAGCGAGTCGAGCACGCGCCGCTTCAGCTCGAGCGTCAAGCTCTCGCCGAGCGGCGCCGCGGCCTGCGCCGGCGCCGAGCGGCGGTCCATCGCGCGCTTGATCACGTCTTCGTTCAACGACAGCGTCAGGCTCTTCGACGACACGCAATAGAACAGCGAATGCTCGAGCGGTTCGCCGTTGGCGCCGCGCCCCGCGCCGATGTCGCCCGAGATCTGCACGTACGCGCTGTCGCCGTACTCCTTGGTCTTGAACCGCACGAGCCCCGGCGCCGACTCGTTGGCGTAGGTGCGCACGAACGTGAGGAACGCCGCGCACGCCAGCGAGTCCTTCACACCGACCTCGATCGCGAGCGGGATGTCGTTCAACCGCTCTTCGAGCAGGTCCTCGAACTCGTGGTCCTCGGCGCGCAGCTTCGCCAGGTCGTCCCAGATCGGCGCATCGTCGAAGTAGACCGCGAAGTGATTGCTGATCCACGCCAGCGGGCTGACGTCGATCTCGCCGGTCATGTTCTCGAACATGCTCTGGCCCATCTGGAACACCGACGCCTTGGTGTTGATCGCTTGCACGTAGTGCGCGATCGACTCGGGGTGCGGATCGCCGTCGCCGGCTCTCAGCGTGACTCCTTCGGTGACCTCGGTGAACTCGCGGAAGTCCGAGCCCGCGATCAGCGGCATCACGGTCAAGTCCGTGTCGAGCGCCACGTCGTCGATCGCGATGCGCAGCGCGATCGGATCGAAGTAGTTGCTCCAGTTGGCCTGGTAGCCGTTGCGGAAGCGCGCGTACGCGTCGGCCTCGACTTGGGTGACCCGATCGACCGTGAGTTCGATCGTCGGCGTCACGAAGTGCATCGAGCAGTACGTCGCTTCGAGCGCGGCCTTCGCCTTCGCGTCGACCTCGTCGAGCTTGCCGAGGTCGATGAAGCGCGCGTGCAGCTCGGCCAGTTCGAGCGCGGCGCGCGCGCGGCGCGACGACGCGATGCGGAACGCCGGCGAGCACCAGCGACGGATCGTCGGGTCGGTCAACAGCACGAGCGCGTTCTCGCCGCTGCCGCGCGCGTAGCGATCGCGGAAGAAGCGGTATTCGTCGAGCTTCGCCAACGAACCGTGCGAACCGTTCGCCGCGCGGGCCAACGCCGCGAGCTGTGCCTTCGAGTTGGTCACGACGATCGCGGGGCCGATGCGCGCGAGGTACGAGCTCAGTGCGCGATTCGCGGTCCTGACGCCGTAGAACGCGACGCCTTCGATCTCACCGTCCTCGCGCGTCGCATTCGACTGCGCGTTCGCCGCGGCGTCCAACTTGGTCTTCAGCAGCGTGAACAGCGCATCGGCCTTGTCCGTCTCGAACAGGATCGCGAGGTCCGTGCCCGAGTCGAAGTCGACGTCGGCGCCGGTCATCGCGACGCTCTTCACGAAGTGGTCGCCGAACAGTCGCGACAACGTCGACAGCCCGAGCGCGAGCTGCGTCTCGTACTTCTTGCGCGGAAGGCCGCGCGTGGCTTGGACCGCGAACAGATCGACCAGCGGCGACGCGCGCCGCTCGAGCTCGTCGGCGAGGCCGAGGTACGCGGCGAAGCTCGGGCACAGAACGGCGTACTGATCCTCGGGGATCACCGCCGCGAGCGGATCGAGTTCGGGCTGCTTGCCGGCCACGAGCTTCGTCCAGTCGAACGCGCGCGTGGTGATGCCCGGGATCGTGTCGATCGCGACCGTCGGGTCGGACTGCGCGGACAGCCGCAGATCACGATCCCATTGCAAGTTCTCCGCGATCGCGCGCGCGCCGGAGAACAGCTCGAACGTCGTGTCGAGGCCCTGCTCGTCGTCGAACGAGCGCGTGAAGCGCGGCGTCACCGGCGAGTCGGTCACGATCGGTTCACCCGTCAACGCGGCGACTTCGGCGCGCGCTTCGCTCGCGACGTGCTGGAACCACGCGTGGCCCCGCAGCTCGGAGGCCGCGAGCAACTCGTAGTGCTCGGCCTTCGCGCGCAGGAACAGGACGCGCTGCGACGCTTCGCTCGCCGACGCCGCCGGGAACACGAAGCGCGACGAGACCAATCCGCGCTGATCGTCCGAAGGCGCGACGACCATGCCGGTGACGTCGCCCGGCGCGGTCGTGCGCGCGACGATGGTCAGTGACTCCGGGAAGCCACCGGTCTCGTCGGTCTGAGCGATGAGGTACGCCTCGCCCTCCCCGTCGAGCTGGATGAACGGCACGAGTTCGGGTCGCGTCCAGCGGAACGAGCGCAGCGACCACGGCGACGTCGCCAGCGGCGATGGATTGCCGTCGGTCCACGTGATCGACGACATCGGCGCCACGAACCAACGCTCGCCGGCCTCGCCGAGGTTCGCGAGCGCGGTCGGCAGCGCGGCCAACACCAGGCCAGCGCGCAGGAATCGAGTCAGTGAGGGGGAGATCATGGGTCGAGGGTTTCCAATCGAGGGGGGCGAGGCGCGAAGGAACGGGGAGCGCGCCGCGAAGTCGCCTTTCAGGTGCGATCCGCGTGCCACGGCCGTCGGCACGCACAACCTACGGTTCCACAGGATCTTTCGTCGCTGTCGACGCCGACGGATTCGCCCGCGCAGTGGCAGAAAATGTCTGGTCAGAGCAAGAAATGTCCATGCACTTCGACTGAGATGCCACCGGTGAGCCGGCAGCCGCTGTCCCGGCCGATGCGCGGTCGGCTTCGCTGAACTCGTGGCCGAACTTGGAGTTGAGGAGAGTTCGATGGGTTTTGGCCAGCAGCGATGCGCGGCGGGGAAGCGTCGCGGACGATTCGGCATCCCGAGTGCATTCGGCGGTGGTGGGCGTGTTGCGCCACGCACTTCGCGCTTCGGCTCGCTCGCTTGGACCGAGGACTCCCATGCTCGCTCGCAGTGTCTCTTCGTTGTCGATCGCGTTGGTCTTGGCCGCCGCCGCGGTGGGTTCGTGCTTGTTGCCGTCGATGGATGCGCCGCGTGCCGTGAAGGTCGGCGTCTACGACTCCCGCGCGGTCGCGGTCGCGTTCGCGCATTCGGCGCAGAACCGCGCGGTGCTCGAGGACCTCATGCGGCGTCGCGACGAAGCCAAGAAGTCGAACGCGACCGCGGAGGTCGGCGCGCTCGAAGCGCGTGGCGCCGCACTGCAGGAACGCCTGCATCGGCAGGGCTTCAGCACGGCGTCGATCGCCGACATCCTGAAGCCGATCGAGGCCCAGTTGCCGGCCATCGCGCAAGCGGCCGGCGTCGACGTGTTGATGTCGAAGTGGGACGTCGCGTACCGAGCCGAAGGCGTCGAGTTCGTCGACGTCACGAGTGCGATGATCGCGCCGTTCGCGCCGACCGACCAAGTCCGCACGATGATCGACTCGCTGCTCGAGCAGGAGCCGTTGTCGCTCTACGAGCACGATTGGGACGCGCATCGGCATTGATCGCGGGCACGCTCGGCGACGCCGGAGTGACCGGGCGTGGTCCACGGCGTCGCGCGTTTCGCAGCGTGCGTGGGAGCGTCGCGCCATGACGAAGTTCTCCGCCGCCGACGTCCGACAGGCCGAAGTGCTGCGTCGGTTGACACGCTGCAATCCGTTCGGCCCCGAGCGCATCGCGCTCGAACGCGAAGCGCTCGGCGACGACGTGCGTCGACTCGGACCGTCGTGGCATCTCCATCACGAGCTGCACCGCGAACGCATCGACGCGGTCACGCGCTTCGCGGTGCGCAGCGACGAACTCGCGCGCCGCATGCGTGATGTGCTCGAGCGCAGCGGTGGGGGGGAAGCCGACGCGCGCTCTCTCTACGTCGAGGTCGCGCTGTTCGCGCTCTACCACGAGATGCATCCGCCGATGCAAGAAGCGATCGCCGCGGCGCTGACGCCGGGTCGTGGACGCGCGCGGACACCGCCATTCGACGCATTCCAGCGCCGTTCGCGCGAGCTGCTCGAAGTCGGCGGCAAGCGCTTGCCCGAGGTCGAGGCCGACCCGCATCTGTTCGCGTTGATCTTCCAACTGAACCGCGCGTTCTTCGCGATCTACCACGTGCTGGTCGGCGCCTCGAAGCCGATGGTCGAGCTGCGCCAGCAGATCTGGCAATCGATCTTCACGCACGATCTGCAGCGCTATCGCAAGGCGCTGTACGCGCGACTCGGCGACGTGCCGACGCTGATCACGGGTCCCTCCGGCAGCGGCAAGGAACTCGTCGCGCGCGCGATCGCGTATTCGCGCTACGTGCCGTACGACGTCGATGCGGGCAAGTTCGTCGCGCGCTTCGTCGACACGTTCCACGCGATCAACCTCTCGGCGTCGTCGCCGACGCTGGTCGAGTCCGAGTTGTTCGGACATCGCAAGGGCGCGTTCACGGGAGCACTCGCCGATCGCGTCGGCTTCTTCGCGCGCTGCAGTCCGTACGGCTCGGTGTTCCTCGACGAGATCGGCGACCTCGATCCCGCGATCCAGGTCAAGCTCCTGCGCGTGCTGCAGTCGCGCGAGTTCGCCGCGCTCGGCGACGACACGACGCAACGCTTCGACGGCAAAGTCGTCGCCGCAACCAACCGCGATCTGCCGGCGCTGATGCGTGAACGACGATTCCGCGAGGACCTCTACTACCGCCTCTGCGCCGACCGTCTGGTCACGCCGTCGTTGCGCGATCAACTCGTGGATCAGCCCGACGACTTGCCGAGACTCGTCGGCCACGTCGCGCGGCAATGGGTCGAGGGCGACGACGCCGACCGTCTTACGGCCGAATGCATCGCGTTCGTCGACGGCAAGCTCGGGCGTGGCTACGCGTGGCCCGGAAACTTCCGTGAGCTCGAGCAATGCGTGCGCAGCGTCATGCTGCGAGGCGAGTACACGCCGGCCGAAACGCCGGCCGGCGATGCCGACGTGACGGGTCGATTGGTGCGCGAGTTCACCTCGGCCACGCTGACGGCCGAGCAGATGCTGTCGCGCTACGTGACGTACGTCTATTCCAAGACGCACAGCTACGACGCTGCCGCGCGCGCTCTCGATTGCGATCGCCGGACGGTGCGGGCGCGCGTGCTGCCGGAACTCGTTCGAGAGTTGCGCACTTCCGGTGCGGGGAGCGTCGAACCCGATGGGTCGCGGTAACGGAGGGTGATCTTCGCGGATTCGACCGACCGCCGACCGCCGACGGTCGAGTCGATCTCGTGTTCGGGTCGTCGTCCGCTCGTGCGGTCGCGGTCGCGTTCGGAGACGGCACCGGCGCGTTCGCACCTCCCGCGGCGAGTTTCGTCAACGGCGACCCGACGTTCGTGGACGTGGGCAACTACGACAGCGATGCGGATCTCGAGATCGCAGCGGTGCGGTACGAAAAGCTGACGATCGCGGTCGTCCAACAACGCTGCCGTGGTGCGGCCGCGAAGTTCGGCAATGGATGCGCGGGCGACGGCGGCTTCGTGCCGGAGCTGACGGTGCAGGGTTGCTTCGGCACTGGCCAGAGCGTCACGTTCGCGATCGACGACGCGCGAGGCGGCGGCCCCGCGGTGTTGCTGTTCGGACTCGCGCCGACGCCGCAGGTGTTCTCGACGAGCTGCGTGCTGCACATCGGTGGCCTGCTGCCGCTGTTCGGCTCGGGAGCGGGCAACGGCTCGCTGACGCTGCCGGCGACGCTGCCGAGCCTCGCGTCGGGCGTCACGTTCACGATGCAAGCGGCGTGCGCCGATCCGACGCTGCCGTGGGGCTACACGACGACGAACGCGCTCGAGGTCGTCGCGGACTGATCGCGCCAGCGCGAAGCCGGTCGGAAATCGTGAACGGGAACGGGACTCTGGAAAACGGTGACGCTGAAAAACGGTGACGGCGGCGCGGGACCCGGTGGCACCGGGGGGCAAGGGTGAGACGGCAGCCCGCGTGCATTTGCCGCCGGCAATCCGACGCGGGTACCCGCGTGCGATTGCCGGCGGCAAATGCACGCGGGCTACATCACGGCGGCCCAAAGACTTGCGCGATCGTGTCGAAGGGTTGGAGTGCGAGCGATGACCGCTGGCACGGGCGTCGGGCAGTGGGGACACATCGGGGACAGACCCGCCTCCGTCCCCGTCCGTGCCCGCCCGCGCATTCCTTCAATCGCCACCGCGGAGCGCGAAGCGCGACCCGAAGTTCTCCCTCGGGTTCAAGCTCGCGCGTGCCCGAGTAACCACTCCGTCGCCAACGGACGTCGTGAACGGCTCTCGCGGCAGCGGCCCACTCGCCCGCCGCGGCTTTGGGCCGCTGCCGCGAGAGCCGTTCACGACGTCCCTTCGCGTCAAGTCTCACGCGCGACTCAAGGGCGCGGGGGTTTCCAAAGGGGGGCCTCGCTCGTTTGTGAGGCTCCCCTTTGGTCGTTCGACCGCGAGCGGTCGAGCGAGGGGGGTGCGGGGGGAACTTCGTTCCCCCCGCCTGCGTGGATGGTCAGCACCATCCGACCGAGCGGCCCGAGCGTTCGCTACACTTCCGCGCCCCCCGGTCCCCTCCGGAAAGGACCCTGTCCTCATGTCCGACCCGAATGGTCTGTCCCGACGCCATTTCTTGAAGGGTGTCGGAGCCGGCGCGATCGTCGCTGGTTCGATCGAAGCCCTCTCCGCCGAAGCCCGCGCCGCCGCACAAGCCGCGAACCCCTGCGTCGGCCCCGGCGCCGTGCCGATCAAGCTCTCGATCAACGGCTCCGTGCGTGAGCTCGCCGTCGAGCCGCGCACGACGCTGCTCGACGCGCTGCGCAACCACCTCGACCTGACCGGGTCCAAGAAGGTCTGCGACCGCGCGACCTGCGGCGCATGCACCGTCCTCATCGACGGCAAGGCCGCGTACTCCTGTACGACGCTCGCGATCGCCGCGCAGGGCCGCACGATCGAAACGGTCGAGAGCCTCGCGAACGGCGCCGAACTCGCGCCGATCCAGAAGGCCTTCGTCGAACACGACGCGCAGCAATGCGGCTTCTGCACACCGGGTTTCGTCGTCGCGTCCGAAGCGCTCTTGCGCACGAACGCGTCGCCGGACCGCGCCGCGGTGCTCGAAGGCCTCGGCGGCAACCTCTGCCGTTGCGGTACGTACGTCGGCCTGAAGAAGGCCTGCATGAGCGCGGGCGCTCCCGCGAAGGGCGGTCGCCGATGAGCTCCATGCGCATGGACAAGAACTGGCCGAAGCTCGAAGACACGCGTTTGCTCGGCAAGCGCGTCTCGCGCCTCGACGGTCCCGACAAGGTCAGTGGTCGCGCGAAGTACACGTACGACCAGAACCCGAAGGACCTGCTCTACGCGAAGTTCGCGTGGTGCCCGTACGGCCGCGCCAAGATCAAGTCGATCGACGTGACGAAGGCAGCGGAGATGCCCGGCGTCGTGAGTGCATTCGCACTGCGCAAAGAAGGTGACGAGCTGCGCTACGCCGGCGTCGAAGTCGCCGTCGTCGCCGCCGACACCGAAGAGCGCGCGCGCGAAGCCGCTCGCGCCATCGTCGTCGAGTACGAGGTCCTCCCGCACAACGCCGAGGACAAGGACTTCGCCGCAGTGCCGAAGGAGTTCCTCGGCAAGCCGCGCGAGCGCAAAGCCGGCGACGTCGACAAGGCATTCGCCGAAGCCGAGGTCAAGCACACCGGTGAGTACGGCTGCGCGCAGATCACGCACTGCTGCCTCGAGCCGCACGGCTCGGTCTCCCACTTCAAGGACGACGAGCACGTCGCGATCTGGTCGTCGACGCAAGCGATCTCCGGCATCGCCGAGCAAGTCGCATCGATCTCGGGCGTCGAAGCGAAGAACGTCGAAGCCGTGTGCCACGTCCTCGGTGGCGGCTTCGGATCGAAGTTCTCGCTCGACTCATGGGACGCGACCGCACTGCGCATCGCCGAAGAGACCAAGCGCCCGGTCAAGGTGATGCTCGAGCGCGATCAGGAGCTGATGATCGCGGGCTCGCGCCCCTCGGGGTACGCGAAGGTCCAGATCGCCGCGACGAACGACGGCACGCTGACCGGCTGGATCTCCGAATCGTGGGGCTCGGCCGGCGCCGGCGGTTCGTCGAACCTGTCGCTGCCGTACGTGTTCAACGGCATCCCGAACGTGCGCCTTTCGCATGCCGGCATCACCACGCATGCCGGCCCGGCGCGCGCGTGGCGAGCTCCGAGCCATCCGCAGAGCGCCCTCGTGACGATGAGCGCGATCGAGGACGCGGCGGCGCTGCTCGGCATGGATCCGCTCGCGCTCGTGCGCAAGAACCTCGCGCTGACGGGTCCGCTCGCCGACACCTATGCCGAAGAACTCGACGTCGCCGATCGCATGATGCAATGGTCGGCGAAGTGGAAGCCGCGCGACTCGAAGCAGGGCGTGATCCGGACCGGACACGGCCTGTCGCTGCACACGTGGGGCGGCGGCGGACACGAGTCGAACTGCGACGTCCGCATCCACAGCGACGGCACCGTCGATCTGTCGATGGGCACGCAGGATCTCGGCACCGGCACCAAGACGGTCGTCGCGATCGTCGTCGCCGAGACGCTCGGGCTCCCGCTCGAAGCCGTCGCCGTGCGCATCGGTGAAGGTCGGTTCCCGCCGTCGGGCGGATCCGGCGGTTCGACGACGGTCGGCGGCGTGTCGAGCTCGGCTCGTGTCGGCGCGGTCGACGCCGCGAATCAGTTGTTCGCGAAGGTCGCCGCCGAACTCGGCGCGCCCGCCGAACGACTCGAAGCGCGCGACGGCGTGATCCGCGTGATCGACGAGCCTGGCAAGTCGATCGCGTTCAAGGACGCGTGCCGCCTCATCGGTCCGAACCCGATCGTCGGCCACGGCAAGGAAGACGGCTCGCTGATGAACTCCGGCGTCGGCGGCGTCCAAATGGCGGAGGTCGAAGTCGACTCCGAGACCGGCGTCGTCACCGTGACGAAGTTCGTCGCGGTCCAGGACTGCGGCACGATCATCGACCTCAAGACCGCCGAGAGCCAAGTGTTCGGCGGCGTGATCATGGGCATCACCAGCGCGCTCTACGAGGAGCGCGTGATCGATCCCGTGACCGGAATGGTCCTGAACCCCGACCTCGAGTTCTATCGCCTCGCCGGCATCGGCGACATCGGCGAGATCGAGGTCCACATGATGCAGACCGAACGCCATCACTCGCGCGGCGTCATCGGCCTCGGTGAACCACCGGCCATCTCGCCGATGGCCGCGGTGGCGAACGCGGTCGCGAATGCGCTCGGCGTGCGCGTCCCTCGCTGTCCCATCACGCCGCGTGAAGTCTTGCTCGCGCTCGGAAAGGCAGGTGCATGATGCACGCGTTCGAATACGCCGCGCCGAAGTCCCTGGATGAAGCACTGAAGTTGCTCGGATCGGCCTGGGGCGACACCGAGATCCTCGCCGGCGGCACCGATCTGCTGTCGCTGATGAAGGACTTCGTCGTCCAACCGAAGCGCCTCGTGAACCTCGCCGACGTCGGCCTCGCCGGCATCGCGCCGGAAGGCGACTCGCTGGTGATCGGCGCGATGACGACGTTGGACGCGCTGCTCGCGCACGCATCGGTTCCCACGGCACTCACGCAAGCCGCTGCGGGCGTCCACTCCCCGCAACTGCGTTCGATGGGCACGATCGGCGGCGATCTGCTGCAGCGACCGCGCTGCTGGTACTTCCGCCGCGGTCACGGCCTGCTGGCGCAGAAGGATGGCGCGTCGATGGTCGAGGCCGGCGATCACCGCGACCACGCGGTGTTCGGCAATGGCGGCGCCGCGAAGTACGTGAACCCGTCGAGCTTCGCGCCAGCGTTGATCGCACTCGGCGCGAGCGTGAAGGTGCGCGGCCAAAACGGTGAACGTTCGCTGGCCGTGAAGGACCTCTATCGCACGCCGGCGTCCGCGACCGAGCGCGAGTTCACGATCGCGTCGAACGAGATCGTCACGCACGTCGTCGTCCCGATCTCGCGCTCGAGCAACGCGACGTACGAAATCCGCCAGCGTCACGGGCTCGATTGGCCCGAAGCCTCCGCATCCGTCGCGGTCACGGTCGTCGACGACAAGGTCACGGCGGCTTCGGCCTGCCTCGGCCACGTCGCGCCGGTGCCGTGGACCGTCGACGTGTCCAGCCTCGTCGGCTCGGTGCTCACGGCAGAGAGCGCTGCGGCGGTGGCGGCCGAGGTCGTCGCCGACGCGACGCCGTTGACGATGAACGGTCACAAGGTCGAACTCGCCAAGGTCGCGTTGACGCGCGCGTTGCTGCGCGCGGCAGGCAAGGAGGTCGTGCGATGACGTTCCTGAACACGCGTGCGCCGGCTGGTCACAAGCTCTGCGTCCATCTCCGCGCCAAGGAGATGTACTACACGCAGGTCGTGCGCCAGCCGCAGGACGACTCGCTGGTGAAGCCCGGCCAGCTCGACCGCAACCACTATTGGTGCTTGAAGACCTGCACGCCGCTCGGGCCGGGGAACTGCGAGCTTTCCATGGATGCTTGCGGCCCGGAACGCGAGTGCTACGTAAGCGAGCGTCCATCGACCTGAGTCGCCGCTCTTCCTCCATCGGCCCTTCCCGCGAGGATCCGCATGTTCTTCCCGTCGTTGCTGTGCGCCCTGGCCCTTCCGACCGTTCCCGTCGAGCCCGCGGCCGCGCGATTCGACGTCGCCGGTCAGTACCTCGAGATCCGCACCTGCGACGTCTACACCGGGCCGTGCTTCGCGAACGCGGAGTGCGGCATCGTCGGCCGTGAGGCCGCATTGGCGTGGAAGGTCGATCGAGGTTCGATCGGCGGCGTCGACGTCGCCGGTCTCTCGGTCGTCGCGCTGCTGTCGTCGAACGCGACGTTCGGCAATCCGTACGAGACGGCGACCGACGTCCGCTCGGTGCTGCTCGTCGACGCGAAGGCCGACGCGAAACAGCAATCCGCGCTGCGTGAGTTCGCGACGGCGAAGCTCGCGCCGATGAACGCGAAGTCGGCGGGCGAGCACGTGGTCGCGATCGAACTCGCGACCGGCTGTTGCGACAACGCCGGCTGCGCGAAGCTCGACGCCGGGTCGTTCGTGTCGGCGACGACGCGCTGCGTGCACGACGAGGACAAGCACTGCGGCAACGAGTCGATCTTCTATCCGCCGCTGCAGTCGGTCTCGGCCGTGACGCCCGCGGTCGCAGAGACGTTCACGGTCGCGGCGCACGAACTCGACACGCACTTCACCGAGGTCCAGCGTCGCGGCGCGTTCACGGCGCGCTTCGCCGAGACCAGCATGAACGCGGTCGCGGTCGCGAACTTGCCGCCCGCGAGCGAGCCCGACGCGGACAAGGCCGAGTTCGCGCTGAAGGCACTCGACGTCGCGCGCGACCCCGCGGCCGCGAAGGACGACGCGATCCCGGCCGACGTGCCCGAAGCGTTCAAGGCCTTGCTGCTCGAGAACGGCATGCGCGTGACGACGAAGAAGGGCGACGAGATCAAGCCGCTCTACGACCTCTGGCTGGTCAAAGAGCTGCCGCTCGGCGAAGCCGGCGACAACCGCGCGATCGACTTCTCGCAGATCCCGGTGACGTCGCTCGTCGGCGTCCTGAAGAGCTACGACCGCGGCGCCGACTATCGCGACAACGCGATCCCGGCCGGCACGTGGGTGCTGCGCTACGGATTGCAGCCGCAGGACGGCAACCACCTCGGCACGGCGCCGAGCCGCGACTTCCTCGTGCTGACGAACTTCGAGCACGACCCCGATCCCGCGCCGCTTTCGAGCATGAAGGCGCTCGAAGAACTCGCGATGGCCGCGTCGCCGAGCGATCACCCGACGGTGCTGTTCCTGCTGCGCCCCGAGGTCGAAGCGAAGGACGGGCCGCAGTTCTACAAGCACACCGAACGTGAGGAGTGGATCGCGGACGTGACCGTGAAGGGTCGTGCGAAGGACGCGAAGGACACGATCGACGTGCGTCTCGGCATCGTGCTGGTCGGGATGTCCGAACACCCCTGATCGATCGAGGCGCGCGCACCGATGCCGACTGCTGCCATCGCGCTGTTGCTCGGCTCCGTGCTGGCCGTCGCCGCGGGTGATCCGCGCTACGTCGACGACTTCGACTTCATCCGCACCACCGTGGCGCAGAAGGGCGCGGCGGTGCACGTGCGCAAGCTCGATTGGAAGGCGATCTGCGATCGCTTCGAGCCACGCTTCACGGTCGCGACGAGCGACGCCGACCACGTCAAAAACGTCATGGAGCTGTTGGCGACGCTCGGTGACGCGCACACCGGAATCACGCGATCGTCGGTGCCGTGGGACGACCTCCCGCGCAAGTTCGACGGGATCTTCGGCGGCGGGATGTGGTGGCGCTACGACGCCGGGAAGTTCGTCGTCGCTGGTTACGAGGGCAGCGTCGATCGCGCGCGCGTGCCGCCGCTCGGCTCCGCGCTGATCGAGATCGGGCACGAGCCGGCGTGGATCGCGCTCGGCCGCGATCACGCGCGCCTGACGCGTTGGTTCGGCACGTCCTCCGATCACAGCCTGTACGCGTCCCTCGGCAACGCGCTGTTGCCGACCCGCGGCGCCAACGTCGCGCACGTGCTCGTGGCCACGCCGGACGGCAAGGCCAAGGATTTCGAGCTCATGCGCTTCGCGCCCAACGGCAAGGCCTTCGACCCGTCGCGCGCGTTGCTCGCGCCCGGGATCGAATGGCAAGAGGGCGCGGTGTCCGGATTCGTCGAGCACCGCTCGGGCAAGCGCATCGGCGTGCTCGCGATCACGGGCGGCATGGACGCCGCGACGGTCACCAAGTTCCACGTAGCGTTCGATCGGCTGAAGGAGATGGACGCGCTGGTGCTCGACGCGCGTAACGCCGGCGGCGGCGGCGACGCCGCGGCCTGGGAGATGGCGGGACGGCTCTATCCCAAGGGCGAGGACAACGGTCTGCATGGACGCATCGAACCCTCGGGTTCGTGGCAGTTCGCGGGACCCGTCGTGTTCTTGCAGGATGCGTCGATGGTCTCGTCGGCCGAGACGTTGACGTGGGCCGTGAACGAACGCGGCCGTTGCGTCTCGATCGGCCGCGCGACCGGCGGTTGGGGCATCATCCCGAACGGGTTCAAGTGCCCATCGGGCCTCGTCGACTTCCGCCTCGGCGTGAACGCGCGGCCGACGCCGGTGAAGCGCGTGCAGACCGAGGGCGTGGGTTGGCCGGCCGATGTGCAAACACCGCCGTTCTTCGTCTGGAGCGAACCGAAGGCGAAGGACCAGGCGAGCGCGCTCGACCCGACCCTCGATCTGGGTCTCGACGTCGCCGGACTGATGGCGTGCGGCGCCGATCGCGAGGACGTCCGGACGTCGTTCCGCGCGCTGTTCGACGGCAAGTGCGACGAGTTCGCCAAGTCGCTGTCCAAGTCCGCGAAGGCTGCACCGTGGTTCGACGCGGCGAAAGCGGCCGCACACCGCAAGGACGAGATCAAGAGCGAAGTGGAACAGGAGATCGCCCTCATCGCTGGCGACGAGGTCCGTAGTCCCGACGTGCTGTCGAGCGCGGCGCGCTTTCCCACGGCAGCCGCTCGCGCGAAGGCCGCGGGCTTCGCGAAACTCGCCGACCAGTGGAAGGCGGCACTCGATGCGCGCAAGGCCGAACCCGCCGCACAGAAGGCGCTGCTCGAGATGATGGGAGAGGCCGAGATGCTGGACGCGACGCAGAGGAAGGCGTTTCTCGCGAAGCACGGGAAGGCGCGGGTGGCGGGGGTTGTTAGGGACTGAACAGGACTGCGCGCCCCCTGGCATCCCCCTCCCCGACCCGCAACACTGTGCCCCTCCGCGTCCGCACCCGCAGGGATCCGCGCATGTCCGTTCGTCTCCGGCTCCTCGCCCCGCTGCTCTTCGTCACGGGTTGTGCGTCACCCTCCGAGGATCCCGCGCTCGGTCCGTATCGCAGCTTGGTGGAGATCGTCGCGGAGCTCGGACTCGCGCGCGACGTCGACCTCTACCGCTTCGACGCGCCGCGCGACGTGACCGGCGAGAACGTCTGGCGCGCGACGCTGCGACGCCTCGAGAACTTCGAGAGCTTGGTCGAGGATCCGCGCTTCCGCCCGGCGTTGCGCTTCGCGCAGGCGGAGTGTCGCGAGCGCCTCGCCGACTTCGCCACGGCGGCCGCGTTGTGGCGCGAGGTCGCGTCGCTGCCCGGTGCCGAATCGGTCGAGCTGAAGGAGACCGCGGCTTCGCGCGTCGCGCTGTGCGAGGAGCTGGCCGCGCGGACCGCGCCGGTGGACGCGAACGAGGCGCGTTCGCCGGACGATCTCGTGCGCGCGCTCGCGACGCAGCGCATGGCGCTGAAAGAACTGCTGACGCAACACGCTGCGGATCCGCGCGCGTGCCTCATCGAATGCGCGATCGAACGTCAAGACGTCCGCGAGCGCGAGTACTTGTGGCGCGTGCGAGCGTTCGTCGACGACGGTGCGCAACTCGCTCTCGACTCGGCGCAACGCGTGATCGCGAACCACGTCGACAGTCGGCGCGTGCACGAGCATCGATTGCGCCTGGCCGACTTCTACGCCGAGCTCGCGCGCGGGTACGTCGTCGCGGTCGATCCGACGCAGGCGACGTTCGACACTGCGCGTGCGCGCAACCTGATCCAAGCCGCGGGCCGCATGTATGCCGAGGTCGCCGCGATCGACGGCATTCCGGAACGTGAAGAAGCGCGCGCCGGGATCGCGTCACTCGAAGCCTTGCTCGACCGCATCGCGAGCACGGCACCATGAACGTGCTGCGCTGTGCGACGCTCGCCACGCTCGGTGCACTCGCGGGTTGCGGATCGCTGACGCTCGACCCCGCCGTGCGCGAGGCGCGCGGCGATCTGCTCGATGTGACGCGACGCGCGGTCGAGCAGTCGTTGGTCGGTGGCTTCGATGCGGGTGTCGTGGCCGAGGTTGCGGCGGCCGACAGCACGTACGCGATCGACGCGCGCCGGCCGGCGGGCGTCGCAATGCGTGTCGCCGTGCTCGAGGCGTTGGCGCAGGAGCAGCGCGACGCGCGGCTCGACGCGCTCGATGCGTTGCGCGACGACGCCGACGATCCGGTGTTCGCGACGTACGTCGAGCATCTGCTCGAGCAGGACGAGCGTTGGTTCGCACTCGCGCTCGAGCGCGACTCGGTGTGGAACGTCGTCGCGGGCTTCTTCAACGGCGTGCTCGCGTCGGGCTACGCGCTGCTGAACGCCAATCCGATCGGCGTGGTGAAGCCCATCGTGCACGGCGTCGATGGCTTGATCCGCGACGTACCGTTCGATGCGCGCGATCGCAAGCTCGCCGCGCTGAAGAAACGCATGGCGAAGCGCGGTGACGAATCGCCCGACGTGCTCGAAGCGATCGAGGAACTCGAGGGCGCGACGGTCAAGGAAGAGCTGTGGCTCGCGACGCGTGCGCTGGAGCGCGATCGCGTCGACGTGGCCGCGATGCACTGGGCGGTCGCGCGGGCGTTGCGACCCTCGGCATCGGAGGTCGAGGCGATGGCGCTCGCGATCGAGCAGCGCGTCACGGCTCGCGTCCTGGCGCTCGATCGCGCGCTGCGCGTCGAGCCGATCGAGCGCGACTTGGGCCTCGATCAGCGCGATGCTCCGGCGCTCGCGGCGAGCGCGACCGCGAAGGCGCAGTTGTCGCGCGACGACCCGCGGTTGCTCGCGGCGCAGCGAGCCGACGCGCTCGAACGCGTCGCCGCGGCCGAGGCGCGACACGACGACGAACGCAGTCGGTTCGTCTGGACCGGACGACGTGAGAGTCACGACCCGCTGCGCCGCCACGCCGAGGCGCGCGCGGCCTTGCATCGCTCGGTGCTGGATCGACTCGAGCCGATCGTGTGGGTGCCGGCGACGCTGTTCCGTTCGGTGTTGAACGCGTTCACGGATCCGGTTGCCGATCAACCGTTGGTCGACGCGTTGGCGCGCAACGCGCGCAACCTCGCGCAGGACGATCCACGGCGAGCCGAACTCTTGCGCAAGCTCGCGGTGCGATTGCACGAGCGCGGGCAATCGGAGCAAGCGCTGGCGATCGGTCGCGCAGCCGGCGCGGACGCGAACGCTCTGGCGAAATACGAACGCGCGGCGACGAAGCGCGCCGCGGAGCGAGCCGAGGAGAACGAGCGTCGCGCCGCGGCACTCGCGAGTCAGGGCGCGACGATCCCGGCGTACGCACTGGCGCCGTACGCGACGCGCTACGGCTTCGCGCCCGAGATCGTGGACGGGAAGCGCGAGAACGGCGAGGTCGCGCCGCGCGGCGTGCTTCTCGAAGGCAACAAGCTCGCGCTGGACGTCGAACGCGAGGGCTTGGTCGAACGCGTCGAGGTGACGCTGAACGACGTTGAGGCGAAGCGCATGGAAGCGCTGGCGCGCGAGTGGGGCTGGCGCCGCAAGGCCGCATTGGTGGAGACGTACGCGAAGCTGCACGACGGCTGGCCGATCGAGCTCTACGCCGGCGTCGGAGCATCCGGCGTCGCCGTGTATCCGAGGTTGTTGAGAGAAGGGGAGTAGGCTCGGGCCGCATGGCCCGATGCCTGCTCGGGCGTCGAGGCGAGGTGGGGCCGCAGGCCCCACGCCCCGTTCCACGGAGGCCGGAGGCCGTACCGCTTTGCTTTCGCTCGAGCCCGCAGGGCGAAGGCGGGGAACTTCGTTCCCCCCGCACCCCCCTCGCTTGACCGCTTCGCGGTCGAGCGACCAAAGGGGAGCCTCACAAACGAGCGAGGCCCCCCTATGGAAACCCCCCGCGCCCTTGAGTCGCGCGTGAGACTTCACGACGTCCGTTGGCGACGGAGTGGTTACTAGGACGCGCGAGCTTGAACCCGAGGGAGAACTCCGGGTCGCGCTTCGCGCTCCGCGGTGGCGATTGAAGGAGTGGGGACAGAGCAGATGAGGGGACTGTCCCCACCCGAGCTCGACGGCCATGACGGGGACGGAGGCGGGTCTGTCCCCGTGGCGGGACGGACGGGCGAGCGACGGGGACGGAGGCGGGTCTGTCCCCGATGTGTCCCCCGACGGCAACCTCGTCCAGGTGCCCCGTGTTCACCAGGCGCGAGCTCCGCTCGCGGTACGAAAAGCGAAGCGCCCCCGCGTTCAATCCCGTTCAATCCCGTTCAATCCCGCGCAGTCCCGTGCCCCAGGCTCATCCACTCTCCCCTCGCTCGTCCCTACGATGTGCCCTCCCATGTCCGCCCTCGAGCTCCTCCGCGTCTCTCGCACGTTCACGGCACCGATCACGCGTCGTCGCGTGGTGGCGGTGGATGGGCTGTCTTGCGCGGTCGATGGTGGGGAAGTGTTGGGGTTGGTCGGGCCGAATGGGTCGGGGAAGACCACCGCGCTGCGGTGTGCGCTCGGGCTGTTGCGGCCGACTTCGGGGGATGTTCGCGTGTTCGGTGCTCCTTGGTCGAGTGCTTCCCGCGCTTCGACTGGGTTCGCTCCGGAGCGGTTCGCTCTCGATGGACGACGGACCGGGCGCGAAGCGTTGGAGTTGTTCGCCCGGCTTGCAGGATTCTCTCGCTCCGAGGCTGGTGCTCGTGCGGGGCGGGCCTTGGAGCGCTTCGGGCTCGGGGATGCCGCCGATCGCAAATTGGTCGAGTACTCGAAGGGCATGAACCGGCGCGTGGCGATCGCCGCGGCTCTGCTGAAGGACCCACGATTGCTCGTGCTCGACGAGCCGTTCGATGGGCTCGATCCTCTCGGGAACTTGCTCGTGCGGGACGAGATCCTCGCTCGCGCTCGAGAAGGCGTCGCGGTGCTCGTGACGTCGCACGCGATGCATGACCTCGAGGCCGTCGCTTCGCACTTGGTCATCCTCGAGCGCGGTCGCGAGCTCGCGGCGGGCACCATCGACTCCGTGCTCGGCGCGGCGGCCGTGACGCGACTCGTCGTCAGCGGCGGCGATGCGACGAGCTTGGCTCGTTGGCGCGCCGCGATCGAGAGCGATGGTGGGCGTGTGCTCGCGCAGCGGCCCGAACGGGAATCGCTCGAGGACTTCTTCCGGCGCCGATTCGGATCGGGTGGTTCGTGATCCCGGCCCTTGGGTTCGACGTCGTGCGTGTGCTGTTGCGCGGGGCGACCGTGCCGCTGCTGACGATCGTCGGCGTGCTGCTCGGCCTGTTCGTCCGTGCGACGGGAACCGTCGAACACTCGCACCTCGACACCGCACCCTTGTCGGGCGGTGCGATCGAGATCCTGCTGTCGACGCTGTTCGGCGCGGCCTTGATCTACGCGGTCGCGGACGGGATCCGCCTCGCGAACGACGATCGCGCGCGCGGACTCGTGATCGCTTGCGCCGTGCGGCCGGTATCGCGCGTCGCCTTCGCCTGCGGGCGCGTGTTCGGGCTCTGCGTCACTCAGGCGCTCGGCCTGACCTGGTTCGCGGCGATCGCGTTCGTGGCATCGGGCTTGCCGTTCGAACCGATGCCGACGTTGCGCCGCGTGATCGAGGCGAGCTCGGTCACCGTCGGCGAACGCGTGGTCGAGCCGGGAACCGAAGCGCTGATCGACTCGGCGCGCTCGGCACGTTTCGCGTTCGACGGCGGCGCTCGCCCCGAGGGCCAATTGCGCGTGAGTCCGCGCTTGATCCCGGGGACGAAGTTCTCCGGCCAAGTCGCCGTGCGCGTCGACTTGGAGCGCGACCAGACGATCGTCGAGTCGTTCGCGACCGGCCCGATGCGGCCGCATCAACCGATCCCGCTGCACTTCCACGATCCCGGAGCGACGGCGTTCACGCTGGTGGTGCGGTCCGAGTCGGATGGGTGCGTGCTCGCGATCGAGCCCGAAGGGTTGTTCCTGCTCGGCGGCAGCGCCGGCGTTTGGCCCGACGCCGTGCTGTGCGTGTTGCTGACCGCATTCGCGAGCTTCGTGCTGGCGTCGATCGCGTACGCGCTCGGGCTCGGGCTCGCGTTGGGGCCGGCCGCGTTGGCCGCCGGATTCGTGTGGTTGCTGGCGCAAGCGCGCAGTGCCGTGCTCGACCTGATCGCGGGCATCGGCGCGAGCAGCGAGTCGGCTCCGACCGCGAGCGTGTTGTTCGCGCGCGCGGTGCTCGGCGGATTGGTGCGCATCGTGCCCGACGTGTCGGTCTTCCATCACGCTGCGCGGCTCGGGCGTGAGCAAGCGCTTGCCGATGGCGTCGTGCTCGCGGGAGTCTTGGCCGCGACGCCGCTCGTGCTGGCCGCGCTCGCGCTCGCGGTCGCCGCCGTGCCGTATCGAGAGCGCTGACCGTGCAACGCGTCGGCGCGGCCGTGCTCGGGATCGTGTTGCTCTTCGGCGGGGATCGCGCGGCGGAGCGGTTGCGCGCGAACTACGACCACGGTTTGGTCGTCGGAGAGTCCGACGATCAGCGCGCCGGGCCCGACCCGCTGTTCCCGGCATTCCGCGAGTTCCTCGGCGGTCTGCGCGTCGCGCGCATCAACGCGGCGTTGCGCGCTGGCGATCCGCAGCAGGCATTGCGCTACGCGCGCGAAGCGCTCGCGCTGGTGCCCGATCGCGCCGAACTGCGCGCGCGCGTGGCCGACGTGTTGGCGTTCGATCTACCGCCGCTCGAACTCGACGCGGCGCGTCGGATCGCGTGGATCGGCGAAGCGCTGCGCGTGCTCGACGAAGGACTCGACGCTCGACCCGATTCGGCGTTCCTGCGCTTCCGGCGCGGACTCGTCCTCGTGTTGCGCGGCAAGCAGTACCCCGAGTTCGAAGCCGCGTGGCGCACGGGGACCGGGCGATCGACTCTCGATGCCGGGGTCGAAGACTTCGTGCGCGCGGCCGAGCTCGCGCCGTTCTCGCGCTCGTACCGCTTCTGGGCCGCCGTGCACTTGGAAGAGCGCGGCACGCGAGCCCTCGAGCTCGCGCTCGGCGGCGACGCGGAAGCTGCGGCGCGTGCCGCGGACGACCTGCGCTCGAGCCTGCTGCAGTGGACGACGTTCGTCGACTCCGACGATCCGCTCGCGCGCACGGCGGGAGCCATGACGAGTTACCTCGAACACGTGCGCGACGAGGCGCTCTACCTCACGCGCGCCGACGTCGACCCCGAACGCGTGCGCGTGTTGGAGCAAGAGCGCGAAGCCCTCGATCGCGCGCGCTGGGACTCGCTCGGTCGATAGTTCAGCGCGTGAGTGCCGCGAGCCGCGCGCGGACGGCAGAGCGCCAGTCCGGTTCGAGTCGCCGGAACGGCAACAGCGCGAGGGATGCGCCACACGCCTTCGTCCAGAACGCGAACCGCGACGCATCGAACCACGGCGCGCGCGCGATACGTCGCGACGACGGAGTCGAAGTAGTGATGCACGCGATCGAGCGCCGCGGCGTCGCGCAGCGGCACGGCATCGCGCTGCGCCGCGAACCATCCGAGATCGAACAACGGATCTCCGCGCGCGGCGCACTCCCAATCGACCAGGCCGACGCGGCTATCGCGTTCGAGCACCTGCTGCAAGTGCAAGTCGCCGTGGACCGTGGCTTGAAGTCCCGCACGCGGAGCTTCCGCGCGCAGACGATCGAGCCACGGTCCGACCACGGAGCGCAAATCGGCGTCGATGCGCAGCGCCGGTTCCCATTCCTCGGCGAGCGTCGCCAGGCGTTGGATCACCGCGGGCGCGTTCGGCAGATCGACGGTCGTCGCACGCAGGCGCAACAGCGCGGCGACGAGTGCGTGCGGATCGCCACGGCCATCGAGCACGGCGTCGAGAGCGCGCTCGCCTTGCCACGTGCGTTCGACGAACAGTCGGCCGTCGTCGAGCGCGCCGAGCGGTTCCGGCACGAGATCGTCGAGTCCGGCCGCTCTCAGCGCGGTCGCGGTGCGCTCGATGCGCGCACCGCGTTCGTCGGCGAAGAAGCGCACGAACACGTCGGCAGCGCTCTTCGCGCCGGTCGCGTCGTCCTTCAGCGCGAGCGCGCCGCGCAGCAGGAAGCGTCGCTCCGGTTTCCACCGCACCGGCGTGAACGTCGAGTGGCTCGCGCGCACTCGCAACCCCGTGAACGCGGGCAGCGTTCCGAGCAAGCGCTCAGCTTGTCGGGCCCGGCGACGAAGCGCAGTCCGCGCAGTTGGCGATCGTTGGGGAACAGGAACAACATGGCGTCGCCGCTGTCGAGCAAACGCGCACCCGGCCCGAGCGTCGGCGACGGCGCGGCGATCGAGCTCATCTTCGACGCGACTTCGGCGGCGCGCGCCGCCGGCAACACGAGGACGTAGGCCGGAATGGGCTCGTTCGCGTCTTCGACGTCGAGGTCGAACTGCAAGATCGCGTCGAGGTCGGGCTTGAGCCGGACGTACGTGCGTCGCGCGGCGCGCACGGGAAGGCCGGCGGCGACGAGCCGTTCGCGCGCGACGTCGGGGTCGAGCCACGCCACGACGGTGGGCCGCAGCGCGGAGCGGGTTGCGTCGTCGAGTCGTGAACTCATCGCACTCCGATCGTGGGCCCCGACGGTCGGTCGGCATCCTCGCATGCCGCGTCCGTTCGTGGCATCCCGCACGTCGACCGCGACCCGTGCAAGGACCGTGCCACGCAGTTCGTCGGTTACTCGCGTGCGCGTGCCCGCATATCGCCGTCGTTCCCTGCCGGGACGGCGCCGACTTCACGGTCTCATCGGTGCCGCCACGCGTCGCGGCCACCCGAGGCCGTTGCCCGAGGAGTCCATTCCATGTCCATGCGCGTCGCCACTGCCGTCGGAACGTGGATCGCATGCGGTACCGCCGCGATCGCCCAAGTCGACCCTGGCTACTGGTTGCCCGAGACCAAGCTGTTCGGAACGACGACGGTCGAACACGTCGACCGAAACGGTGTCCACGCGACGTACCCCATGGGGGTCTACGCGCCGCGCCTCGCGCGCAACTCGGTCGGGGACGTCTTGGTCGGCGAATCGCGCGATATCGGCGTCCCGTCGTTCATCCGCGTCCTGCGCGCCGGGGTCGGGGAGATCGCACCGATTGGCCCGCTCGGCACGATCGGCAACTTCTACGTGGACTCGACCGATCACATCTGGATCGAGGAGCCCATGTCGTTCTTCACGCGCCGCGTGCGGCGCGTCTCTCCGGCCGGAGCCACGCTGTTCACGACGGCGCCGGACGTGTTCGTCTCGATCGGGGCGAATGCGCAGAACGAATACATGTGCCACGCAGCGGCATCGAGCACGAGCACGACCATCCGGCGCATCAAGCCCGACGGTTCGATCGTCGATCTGATCGTGCCGTTCAAGTTCACGAAAGGCATCCTGGCGCCGTCCGGGGACATCGTCTGTCAGAACAGCGGCTCGACCGTACTTCGAGTCGTGTCGCCGACCGGCACCGTCCACGCGACGTTCTCGCTGCCGAGCCTTCCGGCGTGCCCCCTCGCGATGGAGCCGACCGGCGTGCTCGCCACGGTCACCGTCACGGCGCCGAACGTGATCTCGCGCTACCGACTCGACGGGGTCCAACTGGCGTCGGTCCCCGTCGTCGGATCGGAACCGGTGAATCGCGTCGATCCGGCGACCGACCGCACGTACTGGCTGCTGCGCCTGCATCCGGTGGACGCGGTCACGGTCGTGCAGCACATCGATTCCCTGGGACGTATCCTCGAGTCGTTCACGCCGGCGGTCGTCGATTCGTTCACGTCCATCTCGGCGGTCGGCGACCTCACAGGCGCCATTCGCGTCAGCGTGAATGCGCCGAACGAGGACTCGGATCTCGATGGCTTCATCAACGCGAGTGAACTCGAACTCGGGTCGGACCCGCTCGATCCCGCGAGCGTGCCGCCGACGATCGACGTGAACGTGATCGCCACGTCGCCGACGGTGCTGGATTTCGACATCGCCGATGCGGCGCGGCCGAATCAGCCGTACGCGGTGATCGCGGGCCTCAGCGCCGGCGACGGAGTCCCGGTGAACGGCAACGAGCCCGCTCCGCGCATTCCGCTGTCGATGCTCGACGTCGCGCAGTGGATCCAGAGCGGCGGTTTCACGGCGGCGCCGCTGATCGGCGTGCTCGATGGAGCAGGCACGAAGTCGTTCCAGCTCCAGGTGCCGCATCTACCGGCCGGCGCGTTCGCGGTGCGCTTCACGGCGATCACGGCGAACCCGACCGGGTTCATCGGTGGCATCGCGCCCGCGGAGACCGTTGTCCTGCCGTGACATCGTGAATCGACGAGAGTCGTAGCCACGCCGTCGGTCCGCGCGAACGGACCGACGGCGTTCTCGTCACGTTCCATCGTGGACTCGTCCCGCATGAGCGCGCCGAAGGCGGGCGACCGCGACCGCGGCCTCGTGAAGTGAAGTCTCTGCTTGTGCTGCGGTCACGTCGCGCTCGGCGTTCGCCGCGTGGCGTTCGCGCGTTTCGCGGCGACGCTCGTCGCGTCGTCGATAGAACGCGAGGTTCGTCGCGATGCGCACAAGCAACGACCGACCGACCTCCGCGCTGCGCGCCGCATGACGCAGGGCGGAGAGCCACGTCTGTTGAACGACGTAGTCCGCGGCGTCGGGATCGACGAGTAGGTCATGCGCGATCGAGCGCACCAGCGATTGGTGGCGCAGCAAGAGTTCGAGCGTCGGCGCGTCGTGCGTCGTCATGGTGGTCATGCAACACCACCGACGGGTCGCAAGGCTCAAACCGAATCATGACGGGGACGGAGGCGCGTCTGTCCCCGTCCGTGCGCGGTCGTAAGTCATTGCGCCGACTCAACGCATGACGGGGACAGACGCGCCTCCGTCCCCGTCATGCGTCTACGGCGTGATCGTCACGTTCGAGCGCGGATTCGCCCCGTGTGAGCGAGCGCGTCGTCGACGTCGGGCTCCGCGCCCGGCGCGCTCGACCCTTGTCCGTGTACGGTGTTGGCCCACGTGCCTCGCGGGTCGGGGCGAAGGGCGAGTTCGATGATCGAGCTCCAGCGGAGAGGTTTCCATGCGCATCGCCGTCAGCGCCTGCGTCGTGTCGCTCTGTGCGTCGTCGTCGTTCGCACAAGTCGATCCCGCGTTCTGGCTGCCGCAGAGCAAGCTCTTCGGCGCGACGACGCTCGAGCGTGTCGATTCGGATGGGACGCACTCGACGTACCCGGTCGGCGTGCTCGCGCGGGCCGTTGCCCGGAACTCGCAGGGCGACATCCTGGTCGCGGAAACGCCGGGCTTGGGGTTGCCGGCCTCCGTCCGCGTCTTCCGCAACGGAGTCGGGCAGGTCGCGACGCTGGGCCCGTTCGGCTCGATCAACTGGATCTTCGTCGATGCCGGCGACCACCTGTGGTTGGTCGAGCAGGTCTCGTTCGTTACTCGCCAAGTTCGACGTGTGACGCCCGCGGGCGCTACGCAGTTCCTGCTTGGGCCCGATCCATTCGCTCCGATCGGCGTGAGTGCGCAGAGCGAATACGTCAGCTTCCGTCAGGGACCGGGAACGTCGATGGAGCTGCGCCGCCTCGCGGCCGATGGCTCCTCGCTCGAACACTTCGTGCCGTTCAAGTTCGATCGCGCGTGGCTCGCGCCTTCGGGCGATGTCGTCTGTGCCGTATCCGGTTCCCCGACGATCCGTGTCGTGTCCGCGGATGGAGTGTTGAAGTCGACGTTCGATCTCCCTGGGGTTCCCACGAACGCCGTGGCGATCGAGCCCGGCGGTGCGCTGATCGCTGGAGTGTCGATGACTTCGCTCGTGCGGTTCCGCCTCGACGGCGTTCCCCTCGCGTCGATTCCGATCACCGGATCGGACGCGGTGGCGCGCGTCGATCCGGCGTCCGACCGCACTCATTGGCTGCTCCGAGTGCAGCAGAGCTCCGGGCTCGTGACCGTGCAGCACGTCGACTACCTCGGACGGATCGTCGAGTCCTTCGTGGCGAGCCTCGGCGACTCGTTCACCGCGATCGGGAGCAGCGGTGATCTCACGGGCGCCATTCGCGTCAGCGTGAACGCGCCGAACGAGGATTCGGATCTCGATGGTTTCGTCAACGCGAGCGAGCTCGAACTCGGGTCGGACCCGCTCGATCCCGCGAGCGTGCCGCCGACGATCGACGTGAACGTGATCGCCACGTCGCCGACGGTGCTGGATTTCGACATCGCCGATGCGGCGCGGCCGAATCAGCCGTACGCGGTGATCGCGGGCCTCAGCGCCGGCGACGGAGTCCCGGTGAACGGCAACGAGCCCGCTCCGCGCATTCCGCTGTCGATGCTCGACGTCGCGCAGTGGATCCAGAGCGGCGGTTTCACGGCGGCGCCGCTGATCGGCGTGCTCGATGGAGCAGGCACGAAGTCGTTCCAGCTCCAGGTGCCGCATCTGCCGGCCGGAGCGTTCGCGGCGCGCTTCACGGCGATCACGGCGGACCCGACGGGGTTCATCGGCGGCATCGCGCCGGCGGAGACCGTGATCCTGCCGTGAGCTCGCGCGGTCGCGCGAGCTGCGAGGAACACAACGACGTCGACGCCGGGCCGCGCGAGCGGGCCGGCGTCGTTCGCGTCACGGCCGCAGCGTCATCCAGTCGAAGCCGAACATGTAGTTCTTCGGCCGCGCCTTGTCGTTCGTGCCGGTGATCGTCACGACGAGTTCGTTGGCGCCTTCGATCAGGGCCGCGTCGACGTCGATCTGCGGCGCGGGCTCGACACGTTCCGCCCAGCCGTCGAACGACGGCACGATGACCTTGCCGTTCAGCGCGATCGACACGATGCCGTAGTCCGGCGCCTTGGTCAGACCGAGTTGCAGCTTCCCGCGCACGGCCTTCGGCATCTCGAACTTCAGCCGCATCGTCGCGCCCGGCCCCGCGCCCTGCCACCACAGGTGCGCCTCGTTCGAGAAGCCCTCGGCGAAGTCGAGGTCCTGGCGCGCTGCATGCCCCGCGGAGCAGACGACGTCGCGGAACGTCTCGCCCTCGATCGCGTTCTTGACGGACCACGGCTTCGGCAACGGCAGGATCTCGAGCTGTTCGGGCGTCGGTCGCGCGAAGCCGTGCGTGACGCCGGGCTCGGCGTAGAAGTACGCGACGGTCGCGAAGCCCATGACGCTCTCGACCCAATGCCAGACCTCGAGGTCGAAGTTCAGCGACTTCGTGAACGGGATGTCGTCGACGAGGTGCCAGCGCACGACCGACGTGTAGCCCTTGTTGCCCGGCCCGTCGCAGCGCGTCTGCGCGTGGAACGGATGCTGGAACAACGTCGGATCGCACCACGCGTAGCCGAAGTAGTCCTCGGTGCCGGTGCCGAAGAAGCTCGGGAACGACTCGCCGTCGACGTAGACCTTCTCGTCGCCTTCGCCCCACCAAGCCTTCACAGGATTGCGCACCGACAGCGAGCAACCGACGAAACGACCGGCCTTGCCGGACAAGTGCGCGACCGGCCAGTCGGTGCGCGGATGCGACTTCAGTTGGTTCTCGCCGCGATAGAACGCGAAGAAGCGGAACGGTCGCGTCGCGCCGTCCTCGACCGTGCAGCGCACGTCGGCGTCGACGGAGATCTTGAGCGACCGCTCGAACGGCATCGGGAACAGGCAGATGCCGACGCCGTCCTTCGTGATCTGCATCGGCGCGGACGCGTAGACGTTGCGCCCCGGGCCGGTGCCGAAGAAGTCGCCGAGCGGACACTGCACGCACAACTCGTCGTCGGCGCGGATCGTCAGCAGCGTCGAGCGCAATTCGTCCTGGTCCTCGGGCAAGTCGATCTCGAGCCGGCGCAGCACGCCGGGCCCGCGCAGTTCGCGATCCGTCGTCGTGCGGCCGGTCGCGGTCGGGGGCGCGTACGGCGGCAGCTTCGCGAGGTCCGCGCGCGACCAGCGCGCGAGCCGCGTGCCCTCGGGATAACGGCGCACGTGGACTTGGTAGTAGAGATCGCCCGCGCTGCAGGTGATCTTCGCGGTCTTCGTGAACGGCATCGGCACGTACAGCGAACAGCCGCGCGCCGTCATCTCGGCGTACGGCTTCGGGAAGCCAGCGGCTTCGCCGGTCAGCAGCTTCGTCAGGTCTTCCTCGAGCACGACTTCGCCGTCGAGCTCGATGCGGACGTCACCGCTCGGATTCGCCGACCAGAAGCGCACGATCGCGCCGGGTCCCTTCGCGTCGACGAGCACGTGGCGCCCGTCCTCGACGCGCAGGTATTGCCCGCGGTCGTTGTTCGCCCACCATTCTTCGGTGCCGGCGCCGCGCGCGCTGGCTCGGTCCCACGACGAGTCCTGGACGGCGACGTAGTCGGCCGGTCGCGTCAGACGATCGAGATCGACGAGTTCGGAGACGTCGGCGACCTGTGCAAGGGTCGCGGCGAGAACGAGGCTCGAGAACATGGGGCGCCCTCCGGGTGCGGACGGCGCAGGTTAGCGAGTAGCTCGGCTCACAACCCGTATTGGAGTTCCAGACCATTGCTCGCCGCGATCCCGCCGACGGCGGCCGGGTCGAGGACCAGCAACTGGTGCCAGACGGTCACACCCGCGACGGCCGGAAGCACGAGGGACGTGTCGATGTCGAGCGTGCCCGCGGCGGTCGTGCCCGGCGCTCCCGCGAGCGGGAACGAGACCACGACGACCGGGATCTGGACCAACAGCGAGCTGACCGGCAGCACGTTCGCGTAGTTCGCCGGACCGGCCACGCTGATGAACAGGATCGCCGGAGCGCCGCCGAGGCCGCGCCGCGCGCGGAAGCTCGCCGTCGTCGAGCCCGGGCGCAGCGGGCCGCTCGCGCCGAGGATCGGCACCGCGTTGCCCTGGCCCTTCGCACCGGTGCCGTACTGCTTCACGATGCCGTCGTCCGCGCCCTCGAAGCGCCGCGAGCGCACCAGCCCCGAACCGACGACGTCGAGGTCGCCGTCCTCGTCCATGTCGCGCAGCGCCTGACCGCCGCCGCCGAGCCAGTCGCGCGCCGGCTCGTAGACCAGGCCGGGGCCGACGCGGCGATGCGCTTCGACCAATACACGGCCGGAGAAGTTGGTCGGGTTGCGCTCGCAGACGACGTCGGTGAGTCCGTCGCCGTCGACGTCGCCGACGTCGACGAACCCGGTCACGCCGGGCGACGTCGCGAGTGCGATGCTCGAGCCGAACGCGCCGCCGACGTTCTCGAACAGCAGCACCGCGGTGCTGCCGCCGGGGTTCGCGACGATGACGTCGAAGTCGCCGTCGTCGTCGAGGTCGCGGAACGTCCCGCGGAACGCGGAGCCTGGCGCGGTCGCCGTGGCGAGGACTTGTGCGGAGAACCCGCTCCCGGTGTTGCGCATGAGGCTCACGGCCGCCGCGCCGCTCGGGTTCGTCATGACGAGCGTGTCGAGATCGCCGTCGGCATCGACGTCGGCCGCGTCGGTCGTGTCGTGCGCGGAATACGTCGGCGTCAACGACCACTGCGACGTCGGACCGGAGTTCACCCACGCGCCGTTGCCGACCAGGAGGTCGAGATCGCCATCGGCGTCGAAGTCGGCGCCGCGACGGATTGCGTAATTGGAGTGCGCCTCGACCGAGGACGGCGCAGGCACGACGATCCCGGTCTCGTGGTACAGACCCGTGCCGTCGTCGGCCATCAGCGACATGCCCTTGTAGACCTGTTGGAAGTACGGACCGTCCACACGACGGCACATCACGTCGAGACGACCGTCCCCGCTGAAGTCACCCGCGGCGACGACGGAGCTGAGCGTGGTGCTCGTGGTCGGCGGCACGATCGCGTTCGCCGACGTCGACAGCCCACTGCCCGGGTTCGTGCCCAACTGTCCGTTCGACGACCACAGGTCGAGGTCGCCGTCGTCGTCGACGTCGTGGATGACGATTGCGCCGAAGTTCGCGAACGGACCGGTGAACGCCGGTGAGATCGCCTTGAAGTCCTGCCCGTGCGTGAACGCGATCGCGCGCGAAGTGATCGCGTCGTCCGAGCCATCACCGTCGACGTCGGCGCCGGCGACACCGGTCGACGCGTAGTCCGGATCGATCTCGACCGGCGTCGCGCTGCCGAGCACGAAGTGGTTCGTGCCGTCGTTCAAGTACGAGCGCGCGTTCATGTGGGTCTGGATCGCATCGAGGTCGCCGTCTGCGTCGACGTCGCCGAGCACGACGCGCGCGATCTCGGCGCAGGTGTCGGCCGGGATCGAGATCGTCGGTGTGTCTTTACGGACGAACGCTCCGCCCTGATCCTCGAGCACGATGAAGTCGATGTCCTGGCAACCCCATCGATGGGCACCGACGACGTCGACGTCGCCATCGCCTTCGAGGTCACCGGCGCTCAGCCACGCGCGATACCCCGGGACCGAATACGTCGTGCCGAGCGTCGGCGCTCCCGCCACCGTCGGCAGCAGGGCGATGGCGCTGATGGGGGATCCGCTGCCGTTGTAGCCCGACGCGACCAGGTCGGCGATTCCGTCGTGGCCGATGTCGACCGCCACGATCGACTCGGTGCGCGCGAGCGAGCCGGACAACGTCAACGGGGTGTTCCCGACCAGCGCCGATCCGTTCCAATTCCACCAACGCACTTCGGTGCGCAGATCGACGACGAGTCCGCCGAGCGAGCGATCGTGGGCCGTCGCGATCTCGAGCGCCGGGTCGGCATCGATGTTGCCGAGCGCGGACGTGAAGGCCGAGCCGGCGAATGCGTACGGCGCGTCGGGGAGTTGGACGCTGTACTCCGAGAACGTCCCGGCGCCGCGGTTGAAGAACACGAACAGGATCGCGTTCGACCAGGGATGGTCCGTCAGCAGCACGACGTCGTTCGCACCGTCAGCGTCGACGTCGCCGACGCTCACGTACTTCGCGTAGTCGAACGTCGGTTCGGGCAGATAGAGCGGCACGCTCGGCGTGAAGACGGGCCCGTCCGTGAACTCACCCGCGCCGTCGTTGAACGCCACCTGGATCGACGTCTCGCTCATCCAGATCAAGTCGCCGTCGCCGTCGCCGTCCATGTCCGCGGCCGCGCGGATCTGGCCGCGGTCGACGTACGGGAAATGCCTCGCGGTCGAGAACCAATCCTGCGCGGACGCGCTCGCGACCAGGACGACGAGAGGGATGCTCTGCACGACGCGCTTGAACGAGCGGGACATGACCTTCTCCTCCGAACGATGGGGCCGTGATGCCGATGCGACCATGAACGCACAACGGCCCAGCACCAGGGTGCCGGGCCGTCGTTCATGGCGTCAAGTCGCGACTTTTCGGACCTCGCGGTCGTTCATTTCGCGAACACGTCGGCGACCTTCGTCACGGTGACGTTCGCCGGGTCGATGCCGAGCTTCCACGCCGACAGGAGCGCGTCCTCGGCGTGCAGCTCCTGCGGCTTCTCGCCTTCGTACTTCATCGACGACGGCGCGTCGGTCGTCAGGCGGCGCTTCATCTCGTCGGCGTGCTTCGTCACGAGCACCATCTCGACGTCGTTCGGCGTGAAGTGTCGCTTCATCGCCGCGTTGACGTCGGCGCACGTCAGCGTCTTCAGCCGATCGCGCATCATCTGCGTCCACTCGGGTGTGCCGTACCACTGTGCGTCCATCCGATAGCCGAGGTCGCTCGACTGGCTGTCGACGAACAGGAACACGTTCTTCATGAGGTAGTCGCGCGTCGCGGCGAACTGCTCCTCGGTGAGGCCGTTCTCGACGAGTGACTTGTATTCGTGCAGCGCGATGCGGATCGCGTGGTGCGCGAACTCGGGCTGGTCGACCGAGCGGACCCACATCTCGAACAGTTGCGCGCGTCGCGGCACGTGGGCCGGCGGGAAGAAGCGGCCGCCGGCGCCCGGGAACGCCTCGATGTATGCATAGTCGCCGTAGTTCATGCCGCGCAGCTCGCGGATGCGCTGGTACAGGTGCGACAACGACGAGCGGTGCTCGCCGAGCCACGTGCGCGCGAGCCACAGCGCGACGAAGTCCTCGTGCGAGCGCGTCACGGCGATCGGATGGCCGATCGAGATCGAGGTCGCGCGAGTCTCCTTGTCGACGATGTGCACGCGGATGCCCTTCGATGCGCGCGGCTTCACGTCGGGCGGCGCGGCCTTGCCCTTCGCGAGGTTGCTGCCGAGCTCCTTGCGCAGGCGCTCGACGAACGCGTCGGGGACGTCGCCCGACAAGCCGATCGTGAGGTTGTCCCAGGTGTAGTTGGCCTTCTGGAAGCGCCGCACGTCGTCGAGCGTGATGGCTTGGATGCCGGCCTTCGTACCCGAGCCCGGATGCGCGTAGCCCGAGCCCTCGAACACCGCGTGCTGCAGCCATTCCTTGCCGAGTTCCTCGTCGTTGTTCGCGATCAGGTCCTGTGCGAGGTCGTTGCTCTGCGCGTCGCGGTTGCGCTCGAAATCCTCGGTGCGCAGGCCCGGACGCATGAGTTGGTCGAGCACGATCGTCGCGAAGCGCTCGAGGTTGTCCTTGTGGATCGATCCGGTGAACACCGTGACTTCACGATCGACCGAGTTCCCGAACGATCCCGCGATCGGGTACAGCGCCTTTTGGATATCGGCGTACGTCAGCACGTCCGAACCGGCTTCGCTGACCATCGCCGCGGACAGCGCTGCGAGGCCTTCCTTGCCGGCCGGATCGTGCGCCGAGCCGACCGTGAACGCGAGCTTCACGGCGATCTGCGGGCTCTGGTTCTTCACGACCAGGAAGCGGTTGGCGCCGGGGTCGTCCGAGGTCGACGCGTGCATCGATTCGAGTTCCGGCGCGCGCTCGATGCCGGCCACCGCCGTGCCGTGATGCAGCGTGACGACGGTCAGTCGATTCGTCGTGAAGAACTTGCGCGCCGCGGCTTGGAGGTGCTCGGGCGTCAGCGAGTCGAACAGATCGAACACGCGGTTCAGCGTGTGGTACTCGCGGCGGAAGCGCACGTAGCGCGCCAGCGTCGCCGCGATCGAGTCGGTGTTGTCGAGCGTCGCCGAGAAGCCGTAGCGCAGGTTCGACTTGCACTGCGCGAGCTCGTCGGCCGTGACCAACGCCTCGCGCGTCTCGGCGCACGTCTTCAGGATGGCGTCACGCACCTCGATGAGGTCGGCGGTCGACTTCGGTCGCGCGAGGATCGTGATGAGGTTCGGGTCCTCGCTGTCCGCGTTGCTGGCCGACAGCACGTCGACCTTCTGCTCGTCGTTCACGAGCCGTTGGTACAAGGCCGACGTCTCGCCGAAGCGTAGTTGCAGCAGCAGCTCCATCGCGGCCGAGTCGGTCTCGGTCTCGGAGAACTTCGGCCCGAGGAACGACACCGCGATGAGCGGCAGCGTCGGCGACGCCCACTCCACGTGCGCGGACTTTTGCGCCGTCGGCTCGGGCTCCTGCGGGATCTCGATCTTCGCGACGCCGGGCTTCCACGCGCCCCAGTACTTCTCGACCAGCGGGATCACCGACTCGGCGTCGACGTCGCCGGCCACGATGATCGTCGTGATCTCGGGCCGGTACCAGCGCTTGAAGAACTCGCGCGAGTAGTCGTACTGGTTCGGCATGTCGAGCACGTCGTCGATGAAGCCCATCGTCGTGTGCTTGTACGTGTGCGTCGTGAACGCCGTGTCCTGCAGCTTCTCGAACAGCTTGCGGATCGGGTTCGCGTAGTTCTTGTTGTATTCACCGAGCACCGCGCGCGCTTCGGTCTGGAACGCCGACACGTCGTATTCGAGGTTCTGGAAGCGGTCGGCCTCGATCTGAGGATCTTCTCCAGATCCTCCTTCGCGAACGTCACGTGGTAGTTCGTGTAGTCGTCGGTCGTGTACGCGTTCTGCCGCGCGCCGGCCCGGTTCACGATGTCTTGATACTTGTCCGGCGGGTACTGCTTCGTCCCGCGGAACATCATGTGCTCGAAGAAGTGCGCGAACCCGGTCTTGCCGACCTCGATCTCGTTCCGCGACCCGGTCTGCACCGGGATCTGCAGCGACACCAAGTTCGGGAACCCCGTCGGCACGACGATCACCTTCAGCCCATTGGCGAGGGTCGTCTCGATCGCGGGGTACGGCATGATGTCGGACGCGCGAGCAGTCGGAGCGAAGGGCATGCAAGTGACCAGGGCAAGGAGAAGGTTGCGCACGAGGAACTCCCGGGTGGGCGATCGTGGCCGAAGGCGGGGAGTGTAGCGCGGGGTGGGGGTGGGGTGGGGGTGCCGCGAAGGAATGGGATCGTGCGGTGGACCGCCGTTCGCGCGGCGTGATACGGTCCGCGGAGATCGTGGTTGGGGTGGAGGGTGGGCGTGGTGGTGGTGGGTGGAGTGGGTGGGCGGCTCAGTATGTTTGACGGGCGGCGACGATGCTCGAAATGAACACGACCAATGTGCTGAGCGCCCCGGGGCTTTCGAACGATCGCTCTCCGGCGAGCCGGATGGCCGAGTGCGCGGTGCAGAAGGGGCGAGGCGAACCATGAGGAGAGCTCTTCCCGGCTCCCACGCACGGCCCGAGAAGAAGGCCCACTCATGAAGTCCGTGAACTTCGAGTTCCTGCGCGCGCACCGCGCAGTGCTCGCCGATCTCGCGTGCTTCGCCGAGCGGTACGTCCACGACGACCCAGCGAGTTCGTTGCTCAAGCAGCGCACCTTCGTCGAGCACGCTGTCGAGGCCATCTACGAAGGCTATCGCCTACGTCCGCCGTTCTCCGACAACCTGAACGACCTGATGAACGAGACCGCCTTCCGACAGGCGGTGCCCGAGGTCGTCCAGAACAAGCTCCATGCTGTGCGCAAGGCGGGGAATCACGCCGCTCACCCGCGACGGCCGATCACCAACCAACTCTCGCTGGAGTCCTTGGCGCAGCTCTTCGACATCGCGCGCTGGTTGTTCGTACAGCTCGATGGCGGCAGGCTCGAGGCCACGCCGAAGTACACGCCACCACCGCCCGAGCCAGCCGGCACGGCGAAGACAAAGGATGCACTCGAGACGCTGCGACTCGCTGAAGCCAAGTACGAGTCCGTCCTCAAACAGCTCGACGAGGAGACCAAGAAGAGGCTCGAGGCCGAGCGCGCCGCGACGGATGCGACGCGCACCGCTGAGCAGAACGCGACCGAGCTGACCAAGCTCCGGGACGCCGGCCAGCGGGTCGCCTCGGCCCTCGAGTTCAACGAAGCCACCACTCGACGCCGCCTCATCGACCAACAACTCGTCGCGGCGGGCTGGAACGTCGGGCTGCTGGGGGCCGATACCGAACAGGTCAAACAGGAGGTGAAGCTCAAGGGCCTTCCCACGAAAAGCGGCGATGGATTCGCTGACTACGTACTCCATGGAGACGACGGCAAGCCGCTGGCGGTCATCGAGGCGAAGAAGACTGCGAAGGATGCGCGAGCAGGAGGCGAGCAAGCGCGCCAGTACGCCGACGCGCTCGAGAAGGCGACCGGAGTGCGCCCGGTAGTCTTCTTCACCAACGGAATCGACGTCTTCCTGTGGGACGACGCGCAGAGCTATCCATACCGCAAGTTGTACGGCTTCTACTCGAAGGACAGCCTCGAGTACCTGGTCCATCAGCGCACGGGAAAGAAGGTGCTTGCCCGCGTCGATCCGAACCTTGCCATCGCCGATCGCATGTACCAGCTCGAAGCGGTGAAGCGTGTGTGCGAGCGCTTCACGGGCAACTTCCGCAAGGCCCTCGTGGTACAAGCCACGGGCACGGGCAAGACCCGCGTCGCAGTCTCGCTCTGTGACGTGCTGATGCGTGCGGGCTGGGTGAAGCGCATCCTCTTCCTCTGCGACCGCAAGGAGCTCCGCCGCCAGGCCGACCGCGTTTTCAAGGAGTTCATGCCCGGGGAGCCGCGCGTGATCGTGGCCGCCTCGACGGCCAACGATCGCGACAAGCGCATCTACCTGGCGACGTACCCCGCGATGATGAAAGCCTATGAAGCCTTCGATGTCGGCTTCTTCGACTTGATCATCGCCGACGAGTCGCACCGCAGCATCTACAAGAAGTTCCGCTCGCTCTTTCAGTACTTCGATGCGCTCGAGGTCGGACTCACGGCGACGCCGGTGAAGTTCATCGAGCGCAACACGTATGAGCTGTTCGCCTGCGAGAACGGCGACCCCACGTCGGCCTTCGACTTCCAACAGGCCATCGAGTCCAAGCCGGCCTACCTCGTGCCGTTCCGTGTGATGCAGGTCAGCACGAAGTTCTCACGCGGCGGGTTCCGGTACTCGCAGATGACCGCCGCGCAGCGCGACCAGCTCGAAGACCAGGACCCAGAAGCGGAGGCCGTCGACTACGACAGCGAAGACCTGGACAAGTACTTCTTCAACAAGGACACCACGCGCGCCATCTGGCGCTCGCTGATGGTGGACGGCATCCGCGAAGCCACCGGGCAGCATGTCGGCAAGACCATCGTGTTCGCGCGCAACCACCGGCACGCGGTGCATCTCGCCGAAGTCTTCAGTGAGCTCTACCCGCAGTACGGCTCGGCTTTCTGTCGCGTCATCGACAATCAGGAGGCGAAGGCGGACCAGCTCATCGACGACTTCAAGAACCCCGAGCATGAGCTGACCATCGCCATCTCGGTCGATATGCTCGACACCGGTATCGACGTGCCCGAGGTGGTGAACCTGGTCTTCGCCAAGCCGGTGAAGTCGTACGTGAAGTTCTGGCAGATGATCGGTCGCGGGACGCGCCTGCGCAAAGACCTGTTCGGGATCGGCAAGGACAAGACCGAGTTCCTCATCTTCGACCACTGGCGGAACTTCTGGTTCTTCGACGAGAAGTACAAAGAGGCGCAGCCAGCCCAGCAGAAGTCGCTGCTCCAGCACCTCTTCGAGGCGCGCGTCGCGTTGCTCTCGGTCGCCATCGACAAGATGGACGAGGCCGCGATCGGTATCGCGGAGCAGCAGGTCCTGGGCGACATTCGTGCTGTCCGAGACACGAACGCCATCGATGCTCGCGACAAATGGAAGGAGCTGTCGCAGCTCGCGGACGGCGATCGCGTCCATCACTTCGCCGCCGCCACCAAGGCGGACTTGCTTTCGATCGTCGCGCCTCTGCAGCACTTGCGCAGCATTCGGGGTGATGAGGACGCCTATCGCTTCGACCTGCTCGTGACGCGCTTGCAGATCGAGTTGCTCAAGGGCGGCCCGCGCGCACCGAAGGTGCAGGACCTGAAGGGCCGCGTCGAAGAGGCTGTGGAGCTCCTCGGCAAGAACCTCCAGCCGGTGAAGGCCAAGGCCGACGCCATCAAGAAGGTGCGCGACAAGGGCTTCTGGTGCGACGTCGAAGTTCAGCACCTCGAAGGACTGCGGAACGAGCTGCGCTCGGTGATGAAGTACCAGCAACTCCCCACCACGACGCGCGTGGCTCCGCAGGTCTTCGATGTGACCGACGATGGGCATGTCGTCCAGGCGTACTTCCCGAAGCTCGAAGGCCTTGACCTCATCGAGTACCGCACGCGGGTGGAGAAGGTGCTCAAGGAGCACTTCGCCAACAACCCCGTTCTGCAGCGCATTCGCGCCGGGCATGCGGTGCAGGAGGCCGAGCTCGAGAATCTGGCGCGCCTCGTCTTGCAGGTCGATGACAAGGCGAACGTCACGCACCTCGCCGGAAGCGATCCTTCGATGCGTCGTTCGCTGCTCTCCGTGTTCCGTGGACTCGTGGGGCTCGAAGCTGAAGCCGTCGAGAAGTCCTTCACGGCCTTCGTCCACAAGCACCCGCGCCTGTCGTCGCAGCAGCTCCGCTTCCTGCAAGTGCTCCAAAACTACATCGCCCAGAACGGCGGCATCGAGCTTCAGCGGTTGTACGAACCACCGTTCACTACCCTCCACGCCGAGAGCGTGGACGGCATCTTCAACGACAAGGAAGACGTCGATGAGCTGCTGGCCATCTTGAGCGTCTTCGAGACGAAACGAGCGAGCGCATGAGCACCCTGACCACGCCTCAGACGAACGACATCGATAAGCTCTGGACCGAGTTCTGGACCGGCGGCATCACCAACCCGCTCACCGTCATCGAGCAGATCTCGTTCCTCATGTTCGCGCGGCTGCTCGACGTGATGGAGACCACCGGCGAGCGCAAGGCAGAGCGCACCAAGAAGGAGTTCCGCGGCCGCTTCAAGGGCCCGACCGACCCGCGTCGCTGGAAGAACTTCAAGCAGAAGGACGCCGCCGAGATGCTGCGGGTGGTGCGCGACGAGGTGTTCCCGCACTTCCGCAAGCTGAACGGCGGGACGACGTTCGCCGAGTACATGCAGGACGCGCAGCTCATGATCCAGAAGCCGAGCCTCCTGGTCTCGGCGGTGAACATGATCGACAAGCTGCCCATCACCGACGGCGACGCGAAGGGCGATCTCTACGAGTACTTGCTCAGCAAGCTCACGACGGCGGGCATCAACGGCCAGTTCCGCACGCCCCGCCACATCATCCGCTTCATGGTGGAGCTCTTGGAGCCCAAGCCCACCGAGACGATCGGTGACCCGGCGTGCGGCACGGCGGGCTTCCTCGTCGAGACGATGCAGTACCTGCTCAAGGAGCACACCTCGCCGCAGGGCCGTCTCAAGGGCGAGAACGGCGAGGTCATCTACACCGGCGACAAGCTGGAGCCGTACCGCGCGCACATCCAGAACGGGATGTTCCACGGCTTCGACTTCGACGCGACCATGCTCCGCATCGCGTCGATGAACCTGATGCTCCACGGGGTCGACAACCCCGACATTCATTACCAGGACACGCTGTCGAATAGCTTCCCCGAGAAATTCACGAAGCAGGCGACCAACGGCTTCGACGTCATCCTCGCCAATCCGCCATTCAAGGGCAGTCTCGACGAGGGAGACGTTCACCCGACGCTGACGCAGGCGGTAAAGACGAAGAAGACTGAATTGCTCTTCGTCGCGCTCATCCTCCGCATGCTCAAGAAGGGCGGACGAAGCGCGACCATCGTGCCCGACGGCGTGCTGTTCGGGTCGAGCAAGGCGCACTCCGCGCTGCGCGCCATGCTGGTGAAGGGCCACCAGCTCGAGGCGGTCATTTCGCTACCGAGCGGTGTGTTCAAGCCGTACGCGGGGGTGTCGACGGCGATCCTGGTGTTCACCAAAGGCGGCAGGACCGACCATGTCTTCTTCTACGACGTCGGCGCCGACGGCTTGTCGCTCGACGACAAGCGCGACGAGGTGAGCGAGAACGACCTACCCGACGCGCTCGAGCGCTGGCGGAAGCGGAGCGCGAAGAAGGACACCGACAGGACGGCGAAGCACTTCATGGTGCCGGTGGCCGACATCGAGGCCAAGGACTTCGACCTCTCGATCAACCGCTACAAGGAGACGAAGCACGAAGCGGTCGAGTACGACCCGCCGAAGAAGATCATCGCCAAGCTGCGGAAGCTCGAAGCGGAGATCGCGAAGGAATTGGGCGAATTGGAGGCGATGCTTTGAGTCAGGCCCGTGTTCGGCTTGCGGAGCTCATGCCCATTCGGGATGGAAGCATCGATCCGGCGCGTCATCTGGATGAGAAGTTCTGCTTATATAGCATCCCATCATTTGACGTCGGAGCGCCCGAGATCGTGCGCGGCGCCGAGATCGGTTCGGCAAAGCAGATCATTAGGACTGGCGATGTGCTGCTGTCACGAATCGTTCCGCACATTCGTCGCGCATGGATAGTTGGGCAACACACCTCGCATCGAATCATCGCGTCGGGTGAATGGATCGTCTTCCGCGCTGCGATAGCTGACCCCCGTTATCTCCGTCACTTTCTGACGAGCGACGGCTTTCACAGACAGTTAATGAACACGGTGGCTGGAGTCGGGGGCTCTCTTCTCCGTGCAAGACCATCCCAGGTGGCAGAGATTCAGGTCTCGCTCCCTGAATCCTCGGAGCAGCGCCGCATCGCCGACATCCTCGACAAGGCCGACGCCATTCGCCGCAAGCGCAAGGAGGCCATCGCCCTCACCGAGGAGCTGCTGCGCTCGGCGTTCCTGGAGAGGGTGGGCCCTGCTGCGCGCGACTACCCGACGTGGCCGGTGAGGACAATCGAGAGTCTTGCTGCGAAGGTTCCCAACGCGATGCGTACCGGCCCGTTCGGTAGCGACCTTCGTCACTCCGAGTTCGTCGATGATGGCATCGCAGTTCTGGGCATCGACAACGCGGTGCAGAACCGCTTCGCGTGGGGGGAGCGACGCTTCATCACGCGGGAGAAGTACGACGACCTACGACGCTACACAGTGCGCCCTGGCGACGTGATCGTCACGATCATGGGCACCACTGGCAGGTCGGCGGTTGTGCCTGACGACATTCCGACGGCAATCACGACGAAGCACCTCGCAACGATCACCCTCGATCGGAAGCAAGCCGAACCCGAGTTCGTATCCCAGGCACTCTTCAGGCATCCTGAGGTCCTTCAGCAGATTACCGCTGCGAATCGTGGCGCGATCATGAGCGGGCTCAACCTCGGGCTCATCAAGGCACTGCGGATTCCGGTGCCTCCAATCGAACGCCAGCGAGAGTTCGCGAGGGTGACTCTTCGTGTACGAGCGGTGACGGCGAGGATGACGACGGATACAGCGACCGAGGACCTATTCAATACCCTCGTCGCCCGCGCCTTCTCAGGAAAGCTCTCATGACCTGGCAGGTCGGACAGCGCACCGTCGCGGATGCGACGGGGGCCACCGTGCGCGGAAGCAGAATCGCTGGCGGCGCGCAGCTGCACATCGACGTCGCGTTCCGCTTGGTCGAATGGCCGTGGAAGGAGAACGGCCCGATCTCCCTCGTGCCCCAGCCAAGCGAGGTCACGGCGCGCTTCGCTCGCGGCGAGCTGAACCTCGGCTTCGCATTGCCGAACCCAACGAGTCTGGTCTCGCCCCCAATCCACTCCTCGACGGCTTCGGTTCCCTTCACGCTGTCGCTGTCGACTCAGGCACTCGTTGCGCTGGAGACTGCGCGCGATGGAGGCTCGATCGCGTTGTTCATGACGCTGGTCGCGCATCCGGTACGACTTGCGCAACACCAAGGGTATGCACCCGGCATCGAGGTCGTGCCGACGGTCGAACAACGTGCGTTCGAGGTGCCGAAGGAACAGTGGCTCGCGGTGCTCAATAGTGTCGGTTACTGCGACTCGATCATCACGGAGCTGCGTTTGCCGCCCGCGACATCGGACGCTGGAGGGCACCTGGCACGCGGCGTCGCAGCGAGGAATGAAGGTCGGTACAGCGACGCTATCGCTGCCTGCCGTATTGCGGTGGAGCGCCTCAATGGTGCCCCGAAAGAGGGCTCAGGCGAGCTGGAACGCATCGTGAAAGCCAAGCGCATTGATCTTTCAGAACGCGAGCGCTTCGTTCTGATTCGCTCGGCCACCCACATCTTCGCAAGCCCAGTTCATCACGGAGCGACGCACTACGAGCGCGAGGACGCAGACCTCGCCATCGCGATGACTGCGGCGCTCCTGCGTCTCGCCCCGCGCTGGGGCGCCCGAGACACCGAGCGCGACATCAAGGAGTCGTCGCAGTGACCACCTCGCGCGGCAAGAAGGCGCCCTCGAAGAAGACCGCAATCGTGCAGGCCCCCCTTGCACAAAGTCCCCGCGCGGCTGCCCCCAAGAACGTCTCCGCGGCGCGGAGACAGTCCGGCGAGACGCACCTCGTCGAGTGGAAGGAGTCGTGGCGCGACGAGTATCTGAAGTGGTTGTGCGGCTTCGCCAACGCCGACGGCGGCACGCTCATCATTGGTATGAACGACAAGGGCGAGCCTGTCGGTGTAGGTGACGCCGATCGCCTGCTGGTCGATCTGCCCAACAAGATCCGCGACACACTCGGCCTCGTGGTGCCGGTGCGTGCCGTCACTAAGAAGGGCAAGGACCTCGTCGAGATCGCCGTCGAAGCCTCGCCGACGCCGATCAGCTACAAAGGCGAGTACCACTTCCGCTCGGGCGGCACGAAGCAGCAGCTCACGGGCAACGCACTCTCGACGTTCCTCTTGCGCAAGTTCGGCCGCACGTGGGACGGCGCGCCGGTCCCCAACGTGGGGGCCAAGGACCTGAGCGCCGAGGCCTTCAGGCGCTTCAAAGCCTACGCGCGCAACAGCGATCGCATGCCGCCGGGTTCGCTGTCGGTGAGTCGCGCCGAACTCATCGAGCGCCTTCGCTTGACCGAGACAGGCATGCTCAAGCGAGCGGCACTGCTGCTCTTCCACGAAGATCCCGAGCGCTGGGTCACCGGCGCCTGGGTGAAGATCGGCATGTTCCGGGGCGGCGCCGACCTCGCGTTCCACGACGAGGTGCACGGAGACCTGTTCACCCAGATGGACAAGACGCTCGAGCTTCTCCACACGAAGTACATGGTGGCGTGGATCAGCTACCGAGGCATCGCGCGCAGCGAGACATTCCCGGTGCCACGCGACGCCCTGCGCGAAGCGCTCCTGAACGCGCTCATTCACAAGGACTACAGCTCGGGGAACCCGATCCAGATCCGTGTCGAGACCGACAGCCTGTCGATCTTCAACTCCGGCCCGCTGCCGCCCTCGTGGACGGCGGCGACCTTGCTCAGCAAGCACAACTCCCAGCCGCACAACCCCGACGTCGCCAGCACGTTCTTCCGCACCGGGCTCATCGAAGCATGGGGCCGTGGCTACGAACGCATCGCCGAGGCTTGCCGCGCACAAGGAACGCCCGAGCCGACGGTCGAGTCGGACGGCAACGGAGTGTGGATCAAGTGGGCGTGGGTGAACCCGACGTCGGACGCCGACCGCATCCGACCCCGAGGGAAAGTCCGCGCCGGGGAGTCAGTCACCCCACCAGTCACCCCACCAGTCACCCCACCAGTCACCCCACCAGTCGGCGATCCCGTCGAGCGGCTTCTCGTCGCTCTTGAGGGAGGAGACCTCGACGGAGCTGGGCTACGCGCGCATCTGAAGCTCCGCGACAAGACCCACCTGCGCGAGCGCTACATCAACCCGGCGCTCGCGGATGGCCTCATCGAGATGACCATCCCCGACAAGCCGAACAGCCGCCTCCAGCGCTATCGGCTGACCGAGGCTGGCAAGGCGAAGCTCGCCGCGAAGCGCGGAGGCGGCCGGTGAAGGGATCCCGCGTAGGCCTCGCGCCGGATCGTGATCTTCCAGCGCGCCAACGGCTCGTACGGCTTCGAAGAGCAGCGGTTCTCCGACGACCCCGTGGAGATGACATGGATTCCGCAGGGCAAGTACGCGACTTCGATCTGCGCATCGGCCGAGCTCGCCATGGCCGAGGCGCGCGGTCGCATCGCGTGGGCGGCAGAGCTTGAAGCCTGAAGATCCCGCAACAAGTCCTCCCACCCGGCGCCGCGGCATGCTCGTCGCGTTCGCGTACGTCGGCACCCTGTTGCTGACCCTGTACGGTCTGGGTCTCGACACGGTCACGTTCGCCACCAGCGACTACCGACCGATCCTGCTCAAGGCGATGGCCGCGGCGATGCTCGCGCTACTGCTGACCTACGCGTCCTGGCGTCGAACGCCGAAACTCGGCCGCGTCGTCCTCGGGGTCTGCGTCGCCATGAACGTCTGGACGCTGTTCGACGCTTGCCGACGATGGCTGGCGTGAAGATTCGCGCGACGTCAAGCCTCCCACGTGCTCGACGACGAGGGAGACGATGAACTCCCCGACGCCCAAGCTCGCCCTCTCCCAAGCTGTCCAGGGCCGCGAGCTCAGCGGATGGATGACCTTCCTGCTTCGTGGGTATCGTCACGCGGACGATCCCTTTGTTCGAACACTGCGGGAGGCATGACGGTGCCATTCGAGCTCTCCCAGCTCATCGCCCAAGGCGAGTCCGAGACGCTCGAGTTCAAGCGCTCGACCGCCGAGCTGAAGCGCGCCGGCGAGACGCTGTGCGCCCTCCTCAACGGCGACGGCGGCAAGGTGCTGATCGGCGTCGCACCCAACGGCAAGCTCGTGGGCCAGGACGTCGCCGACATCGCGCTCCGAGACATCGCGGCGATGCTCGGCCGCTTTGAACCGCCGGCGCGCGTCGAGATGATCCGGATCGACGTCGGGCGCGGCCGTCAGGTGATCGTGCTCGAGGCCGCGCCCTCCCGGCAGTTCGCGCCGTTCGTCTTCGAGTCGAAGCCGTACAAGCGCGTGGGCTCGACGACCACGGTGATGTCGCAGGTGGAGTACGCGCGCCTGCTCCTCGATCGCAACCACAGTCGGCATCGCTGGGAGAACCAGCCCGCGGTGGGTGTGCGCCTCGGAGACCTCGACCGCGAGGAGATCCTGCGCACGCGTGCAACGGCCATCGAGCAGCGGCGGCTCTCGGCCGGCACGAGCATGGATGTCGGCGACATCCTCGACCGGCTCGGCCTGCGCATCGACGGGCAGATCACGCAGGCCGCGCAGATGCTCTACGGGACGAAGTTCCTGCCCGACTATCCTCAGGCGCTGCTCAAGCTTGGGCGCTTCCGGGGCACGAAGATCACCGGCGACATCCTCGACAACAAGCAGGAGCACCTGCACGCGTTCGCGATGGTCCGCGAGGCGATCGCGTGGCTCGATCGGACGCTGCCATTGTCCGCGCGCTTCCCGAAGGGCGCGATCAACCGCGAGGACCGACTGCCGGTGCCCGCGGAGGCGCTGCGCGAGATCGTCATCAACGCCGTCATCCACCGCGACGTAAGCAACCCGAGCTCGTACGTCGCCATCGCCGTCTTCGACGATCGCATCGAGATCCACAGCATCGGCGACTTCCCGACCGGCATTCGCGCCGAGCTGCTCACGCAGGAGCACCGCTCGATTCCGCGGAACCCCCTCATCGCGGGCGCATTCCACCGCACGGGCGCCATCGAGGTTTGGGGCCGAGGCACCAACCGGGTCATTGAGGCGTGCCGCGCGTACGGCATCGCGGAGCCCACGTTCACCGAGGGTTCGGGCGCCGTCACCGTGACGTTCAAGGCCGAGATCGTCGCTGCGGTGACGAACTTGGTGCCGGGCCGGCACCAAGTAGGCACCAAGTCGGCACTAAGTCCGAACCAAGTTGAAGTCCTGGAACTCGCAGTCGATCCACGCGCGCTTGCGGAGCTCATGATCCCGTCGGGCCGAACCGACCGGACGAAGTTCCGGGACCAAGTCGTCGCGCCCCTGCTCCAGGCAGGACTTCTCGAAATGACGATCCCGGACAAGCCGAGGAGTTCGAAGCAGCGGTATCGAATCACCGTAGCGGGCCGACGAACGCTTCAGGACGGAGTGTGAATCGTCGTTCCCATGCCGTCGCCGCCGAACCTCCCGCGCCCTCGACGACAAGGGGAACGATGAACTCCGAAATCAGCAGGCTCTCCCTCTTCCAAGCGTCCAAGGGCGCCACGGCGAACGCCTTGCGCAAGGCGTCCTCCGTTTACCTCCTCACGAACGATCACTCCTTTCGCCGCTCGTTCTGTGGTTGGGAACGGCCGAACGGGCACGAACGCCCGACCACGATTGCGCGAACGCGCCGCCACTCGTGTCAACTCGTGCATGACTTGCACGAGTTCGAGATCCGGATCCCCGTACCGGATCCGCGTCTGGCCGGCCGGCGCGGTAGTCGAGCCGGGAACGGCCCAAGAGACGCAAGATCCTTGAAAATCTAAAGCACGCCTTTGGCTTTTCACGGAAATGAACATCCAGCGCACCGCGTACCTGCAGACCATCCGCGCTCGGCTCCAGGACAACCCGATCGTGTCACTGCTCGGTCCTCGCCAAGCGGGCAAGACGACGATCGCGCGCATGCTGGCGGAGGAGTCGGACGCTCCCGTTCATTTCTTCGACCTCGAGTCGCCGGTCGATCTGGCTCGCCTCGCCAATCCGGAGTTGGTGCTTCGGCCGCTGGCCGGGCTGGTGATCCTCGACGAGATCCAGCGTCGCCCCGAACTTCTCCCGCTGCTTCGTGTGCTCGCCGATCGGCCGGGAACTCCTGCGAGGTTCGTCATCCTCGGCAGTGCGTCGCCGGTGCTCGTCCAAGCGGGCAGCGAGAGTCTCGCCGGTCGCGTCTCGTTCGTCGACGTGACCGGATTCACGCTGACGGAATTGGGCGAAGCTGCGCTGTCTCGGTTGTGGTGGCGGGGCGGATTTCCGCGCGCGCTCCTCGCGTCCGACGACGCGGTCGCGCGCCAGTGGCTCGACGACTTTCGGCGAACCTTCCTGGAGCGCGACATTCCCCAATTTGGGATCCAAGTGCCGGCGGCGACGCTGGGTCGGTTCTGGACGATGGTCGCGCATGACCACGGGCAAGTCCTGAACGTGGCGGAACTGGCGCGCGCGCTGGGATCGTCGGAGCCGACGGCTCGACGCTACCTCGACATCCTGAGCGGGACGTTCGTGGTGCGCCAACTGCCGCCGTGGTTCGAGAACATCAAGAAGCGTCAGCTTCGATCGCCCAAGGTGTACATCCGGGACTCGGGACTCTTCCACGCGCTGCTCGGGATCGTCGACGTACCGGGACTCCAATCGCACCCGAAGCTCGGGGCGTCCTGGGAGGGCTTCTGCCTGGAACAGATCCTGAGCGTCACCGGCGACCGCTCTGCCTACTTCTGGGGAACGCACGGAGGCGCCGAGCTCGATCTATTGCTACTCCACGCCGGGCGCCGTGTCGGGATCGAGTTCAAGTACTCGGAACAGCCGACCACGACGAAGTCCATGCGGATCGCGCAGAAGGACCTCGGGCTCGATCACCTGTATGTCGTTCACCCCGGTGAGCACGAATTCGCGTTGGACGAATCGGTCACCGCCATTCCACTTCCGCGCTTCATGCGAGTGCTTGCCAGCGGCGCTCCGAACTGAGTGTCGTTGCTTCGCAGCGGCGCCACCTGTCTCAACTCGTGCGTGTCTTGCACGAGTTCGCCTGAGGGCAAAGAACTCGAACCCGGCTACCTCCGGGCCGGGAGCCCGCGCGGCCCGCGACCGACCGCGCCACGAAGTTCGCGAAAAGTTGGCGGCCTCGGCGCTCCCACGTCGTGGTTCTCCGGTCGTGGGTCGACTCAGGGAATGGCCTCGATCCGTCCCTCTCGATCGCCCCATGGGTGCGTTCGTGGTTCAGCAAAGGGGTGATCCAAGGCCATGACTGTGTTCGCGCAGATCAAGTCGGTCGTGACGACAGCTCGATTCTGGGTTTACGTCGCCATCCTCACGACGCTGGCGGCGGGGTACCGATTCGTTGCGCCGAGTGAAGTCCAGAGCGCCATCTGCAGTTGGTATCAGGACACTGGCAAGCCGAAGCTGCGCGACTGGCTCAAGAGTCAGGAGACGGGACCGACGTCGAACGCCGACAGCCTACGAAGCCTCATCGACACGTTGCCGGATCGCCTCGAGGGGCTTGTGTGCGTCCCGGCGAGCGCTGGCCCCGACGCTCCTGTTCCGAGCATCGGGTCATTCCTGCTCACGGCCGTGCCCGCGGTCGTTCTGCTCGTCCTCATCCTCGCGATGGTCGTGCCCGGACTCATCCCTCCGCCGCGTCCGGCCGTACCGACGGTTCCCGTCCCGCACGTGGAGTACCAACGCGTCACCAGAACGGCAGCGCTTCAGGCAGGCGCGTTACGCGTTGCCATCGTCTACGCATTGGCAAGCTGCCTCGCGACGGTGCTGTTTCCGCCCGAAGATGCGCGATCGTTCTTCGCTTCCGACAACACGAAGCACTTGATGGGACTGGTCGTTGGAACGGCCGTAGCGATCTTCATCGCGCTGAGGCGCATGCCGATCGATCTGCCTCCCAAGGAGGTCGCGCTGCACGTGGCAGCAGGTGGAGTCGTGGTCGCCGGCCTCATCTTCATGGTGATCGTGATGCCACATCGCATGCGCGCCGTGGACGGAGGTCTGACGCCAGAACAGGTCCAGCTGATCGCCCTGGCGCGCATTGTGATCTTGCCTCTGGTGAGTTACGGAAGTGCCTGGGCATACTTCGCCTGCGTTCGCGTCCTCCAACGACGGTCGAACGATTGATGAACCAGCACGTGGAAGGCACGGCACCCCATGCTCGAACTCCGCCCGAATTGCGAATGCTGTGACCGCGACCTCCCGCCGGAGTAGACGGAGGCGCGGATCTGCACTTTCGAATGCACGTTCTGCGCGTCCTGCGCCGACGGAGCGCTCGCCGGCAAGTGCCCGAACTGCGGCGGAGAACTCGTGGCTCGTCCCCGCCGACCGGCGTCGATGCTCGCGAAGTATCCCGCGGCGACGAAGCGGACGTTGAAGCCGGCGGGGTGCGGGAAAGTCAGCTGATCACGTGGGCCTCCGGTTGCATCACCGGATGCACCAGGTGGCCACGCAGTGATTGATGTCATGAGGCCCTCTGTTGCGACGGCGATGGCGTCGACGCCGCGGGGCCTCCGCAGCAGATGCGAGCAGGCGCTCGAATGGCGATCAGACGTGAGGCTTGAACCAGTCGCGACGGTTGCTGCGAGGTCGCTGCTCATTCCGGATGCGCTCCTGCTCGGCTTCAATACGAGCGTGTTCCTTCTCGCTCTCGAGTTCGGCCTCCGATCCACTGCGCTCGATGACGAAGAAATAGCCGGCAAGCACTGCCATTACGACGGCGGCTGCGACTGCGAATGGTAAAGAGAAAGGGTCCTTTTGATCGGGTTTGCTTGGGTCCAACGGCATGAGCACGCGGCTAACGACAGCAGTGGCGATGATTGATATGAACAGAGCGACTTCAAACCCCTTGAAGTCCAGTAGCTCACGTCGGTACTCGTTGATGCGCTCACGATGCGCCAGAGCTTTGATATATCTACCGAGGCCGAGCAATAGTAGGTATGGCAGCGGAGCCAGAATGAGCATTTCGAGTGCGTGTAGCGTCGCTTCCATGGCAACGGAGATCGAATTGTGCGACGGACCATGTGCCGCGGTTTCGCTAGCCAGCCCTGCACCCGCTGTGGGAAGCGTATGGACAACGGTTGGTCCGCTCTCCCGCGCCGCGGCTTGAGGGGAGTTCTCAGTCAAGCGATCGAATAATTGCGTTGCTGAATCGACCATCCCTAGGCAGGTAACCGGTTCGTCGATCACACCTATTCCAACCAGGGCTGCGCTCAAGATCATGCATACGGCAACCGACATCATCACGATCATGAGAAGCGCAGACGCAGTCGTCAACTTGACGATGAAGCTGGAGACGAAGCGCTGATGTCGGAAAATCGCGAGCTCGCCGCGCGCATCGTTTGCCTTCTTCGTGTTCACGGCGATCGACACCTCGCGATCGAGCGGCTCGGTAGCGCGATTGCGGAACGGGCCGCAGATCGCAAGTCGCCTCAGGTTCGATGGCTTCCACCAGTAGTGTCGCCAGCCGAACAAAGAAGTCCCGTTGTGTTGCTTTCGTCTCTCTATCCACTCTCCAAGTGTGCCAAGCGACTCGTTACGCGCCCTGTAGAAGCTAGCAATCGCCTGATTGATGACATTGGGTGGGATGGTCATGTCTCCGTGCCATGCACACAGGCTTGCTCTCCAGTTGTCGTCGACATAGTTATCAACAAAGTTGCGAAGGTCAAGATTCCGTGTTGTCTTGATACTTTGTTGGAGTGGTTCGGGATGATGCGGGGTCTCTAGATCATGACGGTCTATTGCCTCCCAAATCGCGGCGAACAATTTGTTCTTGAACTTCGCGATTTCAGCATCCTCGGGAGGGCTGAACGTGTTGAGGTGCTCTTCGACGCTGGCGATCTTCCGTTTCAGTTCCGCGTTCTCTAGCTCCAACCGCAGTTGTTCATTCACGAGACGCAGGCGATCCATTTCGCATGCGTCAGGAGTCTTCCGCTCTGGCTCGGTCATAATGCTCCCCAAGTTGGCTCGGCTACGTTGGAAAGTGGATGTGGCGCACGAAACTATCGACCCGCATCTCCACGCAGCGCGCTCGCAAACCATGAGCAGCACATGCGTTCGAAGGGCATACTCGAATGCGGGTTGAGCACTTCGCTTCAGCTACCGAGCCTTCGGCGAATCTCAAGCGTTGCCCTACGAACGCACATTGACTGGGATCTAGGCCTGTGAACTCGTCGGCAGGAGCGTTCAGGATTGTTAAGGCCAGGCGAATACTCGTCAAGGCCTCGTCCAACCCGCTACAACCCCGCCATGCCCGCCATCCGCGTCCGTGGCCTGGTCAAGCGCTTCGCGTCCACCGTGGCCGTCGATCACCTCGATCTCGAGGTGCGCGAGGGCGAGTGCTTCGGGTTGCTCGGACCGAACGGGGCCGGCAAAACCACGACGATCGAGATCCTCGAAGGGTTGCAGGCGGCGAGTGCCGGCGACGTCGAAGTGCTCGGCAAGCGTTGGGAGCAGAACGCGCGGCAGATCCGGCGCGAGATCGGGATCCAGCTCCAGGAGACGCAGCTCTACGACCGTTTCACGGTCGAGGAGACGATCCGCACGTTCCGGTCGTTCTACGAAGTGAAGCTCGACGTCGACGTCGTGCTCGAGCTCGTCGGCCTGACGGACAAGCGCAACGCGTGGATCAAGACGCTGTCGGGCGGACAGAAGCAGCGCGTCGCCGTCGCGTGCGCGGTGGTGGGCGATCCGCTGCTCGTGTTCCTCGACGAGCCGACGACCGGGCTCGATCCCGCGGCGCGGCGATCGCTGTGGGAGATCGTGTTCGGGCTGAAGCGACGCGGGCGAACGGTGCTGCTGACGACGCATTACATGGAAGAAGCCGAGCGGCTCTGCGACCGCATCGCGATCGTCAACAAGGGCAAGGGTGATCGCGCTCGGTTCGCCGCGCGAGTTGGTCCTCTCGCTCGGCGCGGAAGCGGTCGTCGAGGTCGAGCTCGATCGCGCGTTCGATGCGAAGTCGTTCGCGGAGTTGCCGGGCGTCGTCGCGGCGCGCGCCGAGCACGGCTTGCTGCGTATCGAAACCAGCGAAGTCCACCACGTCGTGCCGGCGTTGATCGCGCGGCTCGACCGCGACGGAACGAAGCTGCTCGGCCTACGCACGCGGCACGCGACGTTGGATGACGTGTTCTTGAAGCTCACGGGCTCGACGTTCGCGGAAGCCGACGTCGCATCGCCCGCGACCCCCGAGGCTGCGTGACGCCACGCACCGCAGACGACCGAATGCAACGAAAGGCACGACCATGTTGAACCTGCGCAACCGAGCTCTGACGGCACTCGCGATCGTCGTGACCGTGGCGAGTTCCGCCGCGTTCGCGACGCCCGAGCCCGCAGAGGCGGTCGTCGCGCCGCGCAAGCCGCTGCGCGTCTACGTCCTCGCCGGTCAATCGAACATGCAGGGTCACGCGGAGATCCGCACGTTCGACAGCATGGCGACCGATCCGAAGACCGCGCCGCTGCTGGCCGACATGCGCACGCGCAACGGCAAGGCGAGGTGTGCGAGCGCGTGTGGATCTCGTCGATCGGCTGTCTCGGTGATGCGTACGAGGACCTGCAGGAAGCCACGGGCAAGCTGACCGCGGGCTTCGGCGCGCCGGAGCAGAAGATCGGCCCCGAGTTCACGTTCGGCCTGACACTCGAGAAGCACCTCGACGGCGAGTCGATCCTGATCATCAAGACGGCATGGGGCGGGCGCAGCTTGATCACCGACTTCCGGCCGCCGAGCGCCGGTCCTCGCGTGTTCAGCGACAGCATGCGCCAGCACTGGAAGGAGCGCGGGATCGACCCCGACGCCGAAGCCGCGCGGCACGAGCGCGAACTGAACGGCGTGTTCTATCGCCACATGATCGAGCACGTGAAGCGCGCGCTCGACGACCCGAAGCGCGTCGTTCCCGGCTACGACCCGAAGCAGGGCTACGAACTGTCGGGCTTCGTGTGGTTCCAGGGATTCAACGACTACGTCGACGACTGGTCCTATCCGAACCAGGGGAGTCTCGGCGGATACGACGAGTACGCGGACTTGCTCGGTGATTTGATCCGCGATGTACGCAAAGATTTGTCCGCTCCGGACCTCCCGGTCGTCATCGGCGTGATGGGGATCGGTGGCGACGCCGAGGGTGCGAAGGCTCCGCAGCAGCATTTCCGCGATGCGCAGCGCAAGCCGGCGACGCAGGACGAGTTCCGCGGCAACGTCCACGTGGTCGAGACGTCGCCGTTCTGGGACGCCGATCTGGACGCGCTCGCGCAACGCATGGAGCGCCTGAACGACGCCATCGATCGGAAGTTCGAGAACGATCCGAAGCGCAGCGAACACGCGAAACAGAAGGCACGGGAGCAGGCCATCGCGAAGGAGTTCGAGCCCGCCGAGCTGAAGCGCCTCGAAGCCGGCGTGTCGAACGGCGGATATCACTACCTCGGCGCCGCGAAGATCCTCGCGCCGATCGGCAAGGCGTTCGCCGAAGCCCTGCTGTTCCCGAAGCGACGCCCGCCGCGCGCGACCGAGATGGCCGGCTACCTGTTGGTGCCGCACGAGAAGGCGCCAGAGTCGTTCAACGCCGGGTTCTCGATGTACGTCGCGGCGTGGCCGCTGTTGAAGCACTACCCGGGTCAGGACTTCCAGAGCGGTCTGTTCGGCACTTGGATGTTCGCGCAGCGCGAAGGGCCGGAGCGTCCTCATACGTATTCCGACATCGAGGGTGGGCTCGGCTGGTGGCGCGACACGCGGTTCGCGACCGAGACGCCGAAGTTCATCATGGGCGGCGTCGCGCTCGAGTTCAGCGAATGGGCGAACGGACCGGGTGCGGGCAGGGGCCGCGACTGGAACGAGCCGGCCGGGCACTACGCGATCGCGCAACTCAGCCCGTGGATGCTGTGGCCACCGGACGGCCTGAACTTGAAGCAAGGCACGTCCGGCGAACTCTTCGGTTATGGATACTTGCCGTTGCCGTTGACCGCGCCGAAGACGACGACGGCCGGCAAAGACGTGCCGACCGGCAATCACTGCTGGACGCTGTTCTTGAACACCGGCAACTTCAAGGGACCGGTCGCGTTCTTCCTACCGTACTTCTGGTCGAAGCCGACGATCGAGCGGCCGGATCTCGCAGGGATCTTCCTCGACTCCCGTCCGTCGGATCCCGACCGCGCCGTGCAGATGGAGACGCAGCACGTGCCGGCGTTCACGGCGGTCGATGCGAACGGTGTCGCGTACGCGCGCATCGCACCGACGCAGTTCCCCGCGCTCGCGAACGGCGAGGCTCCGCTGATCCACCGCATGCTCGTCTACTCGAAGGCCGCGCTGTGGGATCGCGTGGAGACGTGGTTCGGCGGCGGCGCAGAAGCGTCGGGCAGGATCGAGTTGGACGCATCCGCGCTGCATGCGTTCCAAGGTGGCGGCGACGCGACGTGGGAGATCGATCCAGGCACGGCGTCCGAGCGGAACAGGGTGCCGTTGGCGTGGAAGGACTACGCCTCGCCGCTCGCGCTCGACGAAGCGACGTATGGATACCGCTGGGCGCAAGACGTTGTGACGAAGGGCAAGAGGGTGTTCACGCTGCCCGAGTACTACCGTTTGGAGAAGGACTCGAACGGCAACGACCATTGGGTGGCGGTGCGCGCGAGCGAAGTACCCGCCGAGGTCGGCTTGGCCGACGTCGAGTTCCCGAGTCGTGGCGGCAAGGACCGAGGCGAGCGCGAACCGTACGTCACGCCGGACGACGCCGACAGCGCGTGGAAGAAGCCCGGCCCGGCGGCCGGACCGTTCGAGGTCGAACTCGGCGACGGCAGCGTGCTGACGTATGCGTGGTATCGATTCGCCGACCAACCGGCGCTGCAGCACGCGGACCTGACGACGGCCGAACGCGAAGAGCTGCAACGCCGCGTCGAGTTGATCCACCGGTCGTGGACGAAGGACAAGGAGTACCTCCCGACCAACGCAGTCGGCACGCTCGCGGACGTGGACCCGGCGCTGCTCGTCAAGCCGCCGAAGGGCATGGAGACGGGCTACGTGCCGATCGTGACGCGGCAGGCGGGCAAATGACGCGTGACCGCATGCGTGGCGACGCGCGCGTGATCTGCCAATCGCTCGGCAGAACGGCGATGCGAGACCGCCGCCGTGCCGCCGCGCCCTCGGAGTCGCCGTGAAGTTGCGCTCCGATCGCCCCCTCGTGAACTTGCTCGCCGACCGCTTCCGCGAGTTCTGGCGCGAACCCGGCGTCGTGTTCTGGACGTTCGGGTTCCCGATCATGCTGGCGGTGGTGCTGTCGTTGGCGTTCCGCGAGAAGGCCACGGAGACCGTCGATCCGAGCCAGCCGACGACGCGCTACGTCGACTTCTTGATGCCCGGCCTCGTTGGCATGACGTTGCTGAACGGCGGCGCGTGGGGAGTCGGCTTCGGCCTGATCCTGATGCGGACCCGCAAGCTGCTGAAGCGCCTGGCCGCGACGCCGATGCGCCGAGCGGACCTCTTGCTCGCGTTCGTGCTGTTCCGCGTGTTGCTGTCGCTGATCGAGACGGGGGTGCTGCTCGGCCTCGGCGCGCTGCTGTTCTCGACGAGCGTGTCGGGCAGCCTCGTGGATCTGACGGCGATCGTCGCGCTCTCGGGCCTGTCGTTCGCGGGCCTCGGTCTACTGTGCGCGTCGCGAGCGCAGAATCCGCAAACGGGCAACGGCTGGGTCAACCTCGCGACGCTCCCGATGTTCCTGGTGTCGGGGGTGTTCTTCGAAAGCCGCAACTTCCCCGAGTGGCTGAAGCCGTGGATCGAAGATCTTCCGCTCACAGCCTGCAACGACGCCCTGCGAGCGATCGTCCAGGAAGGAAGAACCCTGGCAGAGCTAGGCCCGGAATGCGGGATCCTCGCGCTCTGGGGCGCGGCGACCTTTGCGTTGGCGCTGCGCATCTTCCGCTGGACCTGACTGACCGGCCGCCCGCGGGTGGGGACAGAGCACATGAGGGGACTGTCCCCAAGTCGCCCCGAAGTCGCCCAAGTCGGGGACAGAGCAGATGAGGGGACTGTCCCCACCGCGCCCAAGTCCGAGTGCCCGCATCTCTCACCGACTGCGATCCCAAGAAAGAAGCGAGCTCAGCTCGCGGTACGAAAAGCGAAGCGCCCCCGCGCCACTCCCGTTCCCCGTTCAATCCCGTTCAGTCCCGTTCAATCCCGCCCGCGCCTCCTAGCGTTCCTTCCGTTCCCCTGCATCCAAATCCCCGGCCGACGCGAACATCCCGTAGAGTCCCCCCTGCCATCCCCCCCGCAGCAGGAGCCGAGGTGCCCGATCCCGTCCTCCCTCGCATCGCGCGCTCCGACCCGCGCGCCACGCAGGACTTGCTCGATCGCTACGGCAGCTTGCTGTGGTCGATCGCGCGCCGCTTCGCCACCGACCCAGCCGACGCGGAAGACGCGGTTCAGGACATCCTGCTCGACCTTTGGACGAAGGCCGACCGCTTCGATCCGAGCGTCGGCGCCGAAGCGAGTTTCATCACGATGGTGGCGCGCCGCAAACTCATCGATCGCTACCGCCGCCGTGCGGCCCGGCCGCAACCGCAGGCTCTCGACGAAGCTCTCGACGTTCCCGCACCCGAGGCCGTCGCGACCGCGGATCGCACCGAGGACGTGACGCGCGTGCTCGACGTGATGCGCGAGCTGCCCGGCGAACGGCGTCGCGTGCTCGACCTCGCGTTGCGCGTCGGCCTTACTCACGACGAGATCGCGTCGAAGCTCGGGCTCGCACTCGGCACGGTGAAGTCGCACGCGCGCCGCGGCCTGATGCAGATCCGCGAAGCGCTCGCGCGCGTCGCGACCGCGGGGGCGACCGTCGCCCGCAAGGGGGATGCATGAGCACTCCGCGCCGCGAACCCGAAGACGTCATCGGCCCCGAAGATCGCCTCATGGAATTGCTCGCGGGCCGCGCACTCGGCGACCTGACGGCGGGCGAAGCGAGCGAGCTCGAGCGGCTGTTGGCCGCGACTCCCGCTGCCTCCGCGGACCTCGACGATTTCGAGCGCGCCGTCGGCGCGACGACGCACGCATTGCTCGCGGCGCGTGGGCTTCAGCCCATGCCCGCGGACGTGAAGGCCCGCGTCGGTGCGCGCTTGCAAGCCCACGTCGCGAGCGAGGCCGCTCGCGCCGGCTCGCCGGCCCGTCGTATCGAGCGAGGCAGCTCGCGCTCGCAAGTCGGATGGTGGCTCGCCGCGGCGGCGCTCGTGCTCGCGGTCGTCGGTTGGTGGCCGCGCCTCGTCGCGCAGCGCGGCGACGTCGAGCCCGCGGACTGGATCGTCGCGCAATGGTCGCCCGGACCCGATCCGCTCGGAGCGAGCGTCTCCGGCGAAGTGCGCTGGTCGAACGCGACGCAGTCGGGCCGCATGACGTTCACCGGGCTCGCGCCGAACGATCCGAAGCAGGCTCAATACCAGTTGTGGGTCTTCGACAAGGCGCAAAGCGAAGCGACGCCGGTCGACGGCGGCGTGTTCGACGTCGACTCGAGCGGCTCGGTGACGATCCCGATCGACGCGAAGCTGAAGGTCGACTCACCGTACTTGTTCGCGATCACGGTCGAGAAGCCCGGCGGCGTCGTCGTGTCGTCGCGCGAGCGGCTCGCGCTGGTCGCTCCGGTCAAGGCGTGAGGTCCGGCGTGAGGCCCACGCGCAGCTCGCTGTGGCAGCGCACGTGCAAGTCCGCGTGGTCCTTCCACTCGAACGCGCCGCTGACGTCGTAGTGGACGGTCAGCACGCGCGCCGCTTTGCCGGCCTTCAAGTCGTAGATGAAGTCGCCGACCATCACGCCGTGCTCGGGCTTCGCAGCGAAGCGATCGAGCAGGCGATGGATGCCGTCCGGTGATGGCTTGAACGCGGCGTCGTCGCGCGTGACGACGACGTCGCGCGGGAAGAACTCGAGCAAGCCCGCGGCGCGCAGCGTGACGTCGACGTTCTCCCATGCGTTGCGCGTGAGGATGCCGAAGGCGTGGCCGCGCGCGGCGAGGTCTTCGAGCAACTCGCGCGCGAACGGTGCGGGCCGCGAGCGCGCGGCGACCTCGAGCTCCCACGCGTGGAGCTTGTCCCACAGCGGTTTGGCGCGTGCGGGCTCCATCGAGCGCAGGGTTTCGAGGATCGGCGTGCCGGGCTCGACGCCGAGGATGCGCGCGATCTCGTCGAAGTCGTGCGCGGCGACCGTCAGCGTGCCGTCGAGGTCGAAGATCCAACTGGTGCGGGTCGAGAGCGTCATGCGGGGCATCGTAGGTCTTGCCGCGTCCGAACCAGTCGCCGACGGCCCACCTCGATCGGTCGACCTGGGCCGCGTCGTGACTCTCGCCCGTGCGTGGCGTTGACCATGATCCTCGTCAGTTCGGCATCGATCCCGACGTCGTTCCTGCTGACGACAGAGCCGAACGCAAGGAGACCCCCATGCTTCCTCGAGTTCTTCTCGGTTGCGCGTGCGCCGTCGCGATTCTGGCGGGCGTTCCCGCCGCATTCGCCCAGAGTGGCGGCGACGTGTGGTTCCCGACCACGACGTTCGGCGGCGGACAACTGGTTCGCGTCGACCGAGACGGTGTGGTCCACACCTACAACGGCATCCAGGCGAGTTCGTTCGCGATCGACGTGCAGGGAAAGCTCTACGCGGCCGACACGAACCACGACGAGATCGCGATCGTCACGCAGGCCGGGAAGGTCGGCTCGATCGCATGGACCGACCCGCAGTCCTTGCGTGCGTGCGCCGATGGGTCGCTGTGGGTGCGTTCCGTCGCGAGCGGCGGCAAGACTCCGTACTGGCGCATCGATGCCGCAGGGACCGTGCTCGCGGGACCGGCGTTGGTTCCGACGGCTCCCGTCGAAGAAGTCGTCGATGCGTCGGGCGCTCTCTGGGCGTTGCCGTACTTCGACACCTCGACCGTCTATCGCATCGACCAGAACGGCACCATCACGACCATCGCCATTCCGTTCGCGAGCCCGTCGTTCGTGACGTTGTCGGTCGCGGCGATGAGTGACGGCACGATGTGGGCGGCGAACGGCACGAACACGATTCGCCGGTTGAACGCATCGTTCCAAGTGATCTCGTCGATCACGACGTCCGCGCCGATGAATCTCGTGTCGCCGGGCCGGGCGAAGACGCTGGTGACGTACAGCGCGACGACGCGTCGGGTCTACGCGATCGGCTCGAACGGAGTCGAGTTGCGCTCGTTCGCGCTGCCGTGGCCGAACAGCACGAGTGTCACCGTGAACGGAGTGCGCGAGGCTCCCGACGGGTCGTTTTGGGTCGACGGAACGAAGGGCATCTTCCAGTTCGCCGCGGATCGATTCGACGTCCACGGCAACGTGCTCGGTTCGTACGGCGGAGCTGGTTCCGGCTTGGCGCAAGGCGACGTGACGGGGCGTTTGATCCTCGAGTTGGCGCCGTCGTCCGCGGATCTCGACGGCGACGGAGTCTCGAATCGCGTCGAAGTCGTCGTCGGCTCGAATCCGCTCGACGTCGCGAGTGTTCCCGCGGCCATGACCGCCGTGAGCTCGGGGACACCTGGAGCTGGATCCGTGTCGATCCAGATCCACGCGCCGGCGAGCTCGAATCAGCCGTACTTCGTCGCGCTGTCGTTGCTCGGTCGCGGCGGTGTGAAGCTCGATCCGCCGTATGCGACGCCGTCCGTCCCGCTCGGGCTCGATGCGTGGCTCGCGCTGTCGCTGCGCGCGCCACCCCTCGCGCCGACGCTCGGCGGCGTGCTCGATGCGAACGGCGATGCGTCGACCGTGACGCCGTTCGGCTCCGTGCTGTCCGGGATGACGGTGTACCTGTCCGCCATCTACGCTACGGATTCGGATGTTCCGGCGGCGACCGCGCACGTCGCGGTGACGCTGCCCTGACCCGAGCGGCGATTGGACGTAGAACGGATCGGAGCGGGACGCGCGGCGAGTTCGCTCAACGCAACCGCTTCACGTAGACGTTCGCGAACTGCAACTTGTCCCCGTGGTGCTGGAGCGCGATCGGTCCGCGCTCCGGCACTCCGGGGAGTTGCGCGTTCTCGATGACCAGGCGGCCGTTCAACTTCACGCTGAGGCGATCGCCGATCATCGTGATGTGGAAGCGGTTCCATTGGCCCGCGGCCAAGTCGGCTGCTTCCTTCGGCATGCAGCCGGCGCGGACTTCGGCGGACATCGATGCGTCGGTGCGGTAGCCGTAGACCTCGCCCGAGCCGGCCGGCCAGCACCAGATGTTCACCTGCGACTTGTCATTGCCGCGCAGGTAGATGCCGGAGTCACCGAAGTCGCGGATACGCGTCGTTTGCGGCTTGCCGTCGGCGCCGACGACTTGCATGCCGTCCTTGCCGAGCACCGGAACGTCGCTCGCCTTCGCCTCGCCGGGGAGGCGCCAGTCGACGATGAGTTCGAAGTCGCCGAACTCCTCGGTGCTCCACAGATGCGTGCCCTTGCCGTCGTAGTCGAGGACCCAATCCTGAACGGTCCAATGACCGTCGTTGGCCGGATCGGGCCTCCAGCCGTCGAGGTTCTCGCCGTTGAACAACGCGACGAAGCCCTCGTCGGCGAGTGCGACGTGCTGCGGGTCGAGGTTCGCGGACGGGGGGAGCTCTTTGATCTTGAGGTTGCGGAAGTGGACTTCCGAGCCCTCGGACTCGAGGCAGATGTACCCCTTGCGCGGCGAGATCGAATGGCCGCCCGAGACTTCCTTGCCGTTCACTTCGAGCTTCAACGTGCCGTCGTTCGCGATGACGCGGTAGTGGTTCCATTCGGGCGCGGGCTTCGCGCGCTTCTCGCTCGGCAGGCAGCGTTCCCAGCCGCCGGGGTGCGGGCGGTCCGGCGTCATGCGCGCACCGTGGATCGAGAAGATGTCGCCGTGACTCGTGTAGTTCGCGGTCTCGACGCCATCCATGACCTGCACTTCGATCGAGCGCGTGAACGGCTGGCCGCGCGCGGTGATCGCGTCGGACCAGATGAACAGCCCGGCGTTGCCGCCCGCTTGCATGTGGCGGTATTCGAGCTCGAGCACGAAGTTCTCGAACATGCGGTCCGTGCGCATCACGCCGGTCGGTTGGCCGGAGCACACGATCATCGAGTCCTTCACGCTCCACGTGCTCGGCCCGCAGTTGACGTTGACCCAACCGGACAAGTCGGTGCCGTTGAACAGCGGCACGAAGCCGTCGTCAGCTCGCGCGGATCGAGGAGCGGTGGTGCAGAGCGCGAGAAGCACGAGGGGCGCGGCGGCGACGCGAAGCATGGCAGGCTCCAAGGAGGAGGCGGTGGCAGGGGCCGCGGATGATAGGGGACGTGAGCGGCCACCACCCGGGCCACCACCCGGGCCACCACCCGGGCCATCACCCGGGCAAGCACCCGGGCCACCACCCGGGCCAGCACCCGGGCAAGCACCCGGGCCAGCGCCCGGGCCAGCACCCGGGCCACCACCCGGGCCACCACCCGGGCCAGCACCCGGGCCAGCACCCGGGCCAGCACCCGGGCCACCACCCGGGCCACCACCCGGGCCAGCGCCCGGGCCAGCACCCGGGCCAGCACCCGGGCCTTGCTTCGGCGCGGTCGTTGGCGTTGGCCGGGGTCGGTCGCTGCGCGCTTGCCGCCGGGGACTGACCCCTCTTGCCTCGGGGCCGAGTGCTAGCTTGCTCGCCATGTTCGAGCCCCCCCGTGCCGGCTGGATCGAGATCTTGCGGTCGACCGACGTGAGCGCGCTCAGCGCCCGTTCGCTCGTGCTGACCGCCACGGGGATCGAGCACGATGTCCGCCCTACGAGCGACGGCCACGCCCTGAGCGTGCGCGTGGGTGACGAGCGCGCGGCGCGCCTCCAACTCGAGCGCTGGCAACGCGAAAACGTCGGCTGGCCCGAGCCCGAGCCCACCTTCGAGTTGGTCGGCTCGGGCTGGCCGGGGACCTGCGCGTTCGTGTTGGTGTTGTTCGCGCTCTACCAGTTCCAGCGCGTGCACGCGGTCGATTGGGTCGATCAAGGTCTGCTCGACGTCGCTCGTGTGCGGGCCGGCGAGTGGTGGCGCTGCGTCACTGCGCTGTTCCTGCACGCGGACGTCGTTCACGTGGCCGGGAACATGGCGTTCGGCGCGTTCTTCGTGTTCGGCGTCTGCCAAGTGTTCGGTAGCGGGCTCGGTCCCTGGGCGGTGCTGTGCAGCGGCACCGCCGCGAACGCGATCGAATGCGCGATCAAGGAGCCGACGCAACGGTCGTTGGGCGCATCGACCGCGGTGTTCGCGGCGCTCGGCATCCTCGCGGCGCTGCGCATGCCCGAACGCGCGACCACCCGCAAAGCCCGCATGCGCAAGTGGGCGCCGCTCGTCGCGGGGCTTTGCCTGCTCGGTCTGCTCGGACAAGGCGGTGAGCGCACCGACGTGCTCGGCCACTTGCTCGGGATGCTGACCGGTTTGGTGACAGGAAGCGTCTTCGGGGCCGGCGCACGCCGGCGACGCGACCGCTTCCTCGTGCAAGCGATCGCTGGGTTCGCCGCGCTCGCACTGATCGTGTCCGCTTGGTGGTTCGCGCGTCACGCGCGTTGATCGGGAGTCGTCGCATGCGCGTCGCCGTGGTTCAGTTCGATCCCTGCCTTCGCGATTCCGCGGCGAACCTCGAAGCGCTGCGCGCGGGAGTCCGCGCCGCAGACGCCGACCTCGTCGTCTTCCCTGAGTGCGCGTTGCAGGGGTACTCGTACGACTCGCGCGACGAAGCCCTGCTGATCGCGCAGATGGTCCCGGGACCGGCGACGGCCGCGCTGGCCGAGGATTGCGCGCAAGCTCGCTGCGTCGCGATCTTCGGACTGCTCGAGCGCGACGGCGACCGCTTGTTCAACACCGCGGCGATCGTCGGTCCGGACGGCCTGATCGGTCGCTACCGCAAGATGCACTTGCCGTTCCTCGGCGTCGATCGGTTCGCCGACCCTGGCGACCTCGGCTTCCCCGTGTTCGAGACGCCCGTCGCTCGCATCGGCGTCCTGATCTGCTTCGACCTCAGCTTCCCCGAAGCCGCGCGCTGTCTGAAGCTCGCCGGAGCGCAAGTGTTGTGCGTGCCGACCAATTGGCCGCTCGCGGCCGAGGTCTCGTGTGTCCACTCCCCACCCGTGCGCGCGCAGGAGAACCACATCCACGTGGTCACGGCCGATCGCGTCGGTGAGGAGGGCGGGTTCCGGTTCCGTGGGGAATCCCGCGTCGTCGACTGTTCGGGGCGGGTCGTGGCCGTGGCCGGCGCTGGAGTCGAGGTCCTGCGCGCGACGATCGACCCCGCAGCGGCCGACCGCAATCGCGTGGTCTACGTGCCCGGGAAGTACGAGTTGGACCGCGTCGGCGGCCGTCGGCCGGAGCACTACGGACCGGTTTCTTCGTGATCTGAAGGGGTTTTCCCGGATTCGCTCAAAAACTGGACCGTGGCTGTTCGACGTTGGAAACCTGGGTTATCCTTCCGGCCGAGTGTGGAGCTGCGTTCACGAGAGATGAACTGGGTCACGCAGCCCGCGCAGACAGACTGACGAGGACCACCGATCTGCCTTACCGGAGAACCGATCGGCCGTGGGGGTGCGTATGCGCGTTTTGTTGATCAATGCTCCGCCGCACCAGATCGTGGAGCGGATGTACGACACGCCCGAGTTCACGCGGTTGTCGCTCGCGACGCTCGCGGGGTTCATCCGTCCCCACGGCCACACGGTCGCCTGCATCGACGCGAAGTTCGAACGCCTCAACTACGACGACGTCGTCGCCCGCGCCAAGGAGTTCAAGCCCGACCTCGTCGGCCTCACCGCGTTCACGAACGAAGTGAAGCCCGCCGCGCGCGTCGCCGCATTGATCAAGAAGGCGATCCCGGGCGTCAAGACGATCCTCGGCGGCGTCCACATGACGGCGATCCCCGAGCGCTCGATGGACGAGTTCGGCATGTTCGACTTCGGCGGCATCGGCGAGGGCGAGCAAACCCTGCTCGACCTCATCACGGTGCTCGAAAAGAACGGCGACCTGCATGACGTCGACGGCCTGATCTGGCGCGACGCGGCGCACGGTGGAACGGTCGTCAAGAACAAGCCGCGCATGGACATCGGCGATCAAGACTCGATCCCGATGCCGGCCTGGGACCTCATGCCCGCCGGCCGCGAATACACGGTCATGACCGCGCGTGGCTGCCCGTACTCCTGCCAGTTCTGCATGAACCCGAACGGCCGCGTCGTGCGCAAGCGTTCGGCGAAGGCGTTCGTCGACGAGATCGAGTGGATCGTCAACCACACGAAGGCCGAGCGGCTGTTCATGTGCGACGAGATCTTCTCGGTCGACATGAAACGCACGCATGCGATCCTCGACGACATGATCGCGCGCGGCTTGAACAAGCGACTGAAGTGGTTCGCGCAGACGCACGTGAACTTCGTCGACGAAGAGCTGTTCCGCAAGATGAAGCAAGCCGGCGCGTACATGGTCGGCTTCGGCATCGAGACCGGCGACCTCGACAAGTTGCAGTACCTGAACAAAGGCATCCGCTCGTGGGACAAGATCCTGCAAGCGCGCAATGCCGCGAAGCGCGCGAAGCTCGCCGTCGAGGCGTACTTCATCATCGGTCAGCCCAACGAGACCTACGCGTCGGCGAAGAACACCATCCGCCTCGCGACCGAAGTGAATCCGGAACTGCCGATCTTCGGGATCATGGTCCCGTACCCGGGTACCGAGGTCGCCAACATGGCCGAGCGCGGTGAAGGCGGCTTCCGCATCAAGTCGTACGACTGGGACGACTACAACAAACAGATCGGTGACGCGCTCGAGTTCAAGGGCCTGACGCGACGGCAGCTCGAGAAGCTGCAGTTGTTCGGCTACCTGAGCGTGTTCGTCAAGAATTGGCGCTTCATGGACCTCACGCGGTTCGTGTGGCGCTTCCGGCGCGAGGGCTTCGTGTTCTTGCGCAAGTTCCTGTTCAAGAAGATGTCGTTCCTCAACTCGGAAGCTCCGAGCCTGCCGGCTCAGGATCCGAAGAAGAGCGAGGAACTGGCCTATTTCCCGGAGCATCACACTTCGCACCGTTGATGCTTCGTTCGGCTGAGACGAGAGAGTGACGAGAGACGAGACGAGAGGTGCGTCCGCGGAGTGTCGCGGAGATTCGGCGAGCACGATCCGAACCGCGTGAGAGACGGTTCGGATCGAGATCCTCGAGTTCGGCGGTAAACGAATCAGGGGCTGGCCCCGCTTCGTTCACAGCCTCTGAAGACGAGGATCGGGGTCGGTCAGAGATCGCGCAGCGTGGCCAACGTCACGCGGTGGCGGTCCAACGTCGCTCGGACCACCACGTCCGTGAGCGACCCGCACTCGTGTTCGCCGAGGATCCCCGCGCGCGGATGCACCATCAATTCGGTGTCGCCCTCGGGAAGCCGCTCGAGGACGCGCAGAAGGTGCGAGCGATGGTCGCTGCGGCGGCCGTAGAGAGAGAGTCCGCGAAAATGTTCGGGGGTGTCCAGTCCGACCTGCGCCGCGATCGGCGCCGCTTCTCCGCAGAGCGTGGAGAGGATGGCGCGTTTGCCGCGTGCACCGGGATGTCCGGTCAGGGCGGGCTCGTGCGGCATGCGGACCACGCGGATCCCGTGGCGGACCGCGATCTCCGCGACCAACGGGAACACGCCGGGGAACACGTGCGCGTGATGGTGGCCGTCGATCGCGACCAGTGTGAAGCCCAACTCGATCGCTCGCGCGCACTGCGCATCGAGTTCACGGCGCACGCGGTCGAGGTCGACGCGGCCGAACAGCGTCGCGATCATCGCACGGATCGGGCCCTTGAACGTGCCGCGCGCGTCGGTCAGACCGCGAATCGGTCCGATCAACGCCTTGCCTTCGGTCAGGTTGAGATGGAGGCCGATCGCGCCGACGGAACCCTTGCGCGCGCGTGCGTCGCCGACAGCGCTGCCGTTCGCGATCAGCGAGCAACCGGTCACGATGCCGCGCTGCACGCAGCGCTCGATCGCGACGTTCGTCTCGACCCCGCGCCCCAAGTCGTCAGCCGTCACGAAGAGTCGCTTCACGGCGGCACTTTACGGTCGACCCCGATCGACCGGAACAATGACTTCGTTCCCAGCACTGAACTATCTCGTTCGTACCCGAGTCCGTCGCTGCGGACTCGAGCGTCCGCGAACGCGTGGCGCGCCGAACCGACGAAGAGCGCGGCGCCGAGCGGCGCGATCACGGGTCGACGTAGGGAGGGGGAGTCGTGAGTGCCCGCCACGAGGTCGAACTCAGTCTGGTCATCCCGATCTACAACGCCGCGACGTTCATCGAGGCGAATCTCGATGCCGCGCTGCGCTTCCTCGACGAGTACGCGCCGTCGTCCGAGTTGGTCCTCGTCGATGACTGTTCGACCGACGACACGCTGAAGGTCCTCGAGCGGTTCCGCGCCAAGGCGGCCACGCCGCGCGTGCGCGTGCTGCATAACGAGTTCAACCGCGGCAAGGGCTTCTCGGTGCGCCGAGGCATGCTCGAGGCGAGGGGTCGCCTGCGCGTGTTCAACGACGCCGACTTCACGTATCCGGTCGACAACGTCATGCGCATCGTGCGTGCGCTGCGAGCAGGCGCGGATGTCGCGATCGCGTGCCGGCTGCATCCCGACAGCCACTACATCGTGAACAGCCAATTCCTGTGGAAGCTGCTGTCGCGCCACTGGACCGGACGCGTGTTCAACTTCGTCGCCCGCGTGTTGCTGGTCGGCGAATTGCGCGACACACAAGCGGGGCTCAAGGGGTTCACGGCCGATGCCGCGGAGACGATCTTCCCGCTGCAGCGCATGGATCGCTTCTCGTTCGACGTGGAGACCCTGTTCCTGGCGCTGCGCCGCGGGATGAAGGTCACCGAGGTCGGTGTCCAGTTCATCTATCGCAAGGAACCGTCCACGATCCACTTCTTCGGCGACACGCTGAAGATGCTGCGCGACATGTTCCGCATCCGGGGTCGTGCTGCCCGCGGTGAGTACGACCGTGACCTGGGTTCGCGCGAGACGAAGGCCTCCGACCGCGGCTCGAACGAAGTCCATGCGGTGCAAACGGAGCGCGCCGAGTGAGCGAGGTGACGTCCCTGGCGCAACCAGGCGAGCGCGCGTCCCCGCGAGCCCGATGGGCCTGGCTCGTCGCGATCGTCGTCGCGCTGCTCGCGTTCCGGCTCGTGCTTCTGGAGTGGTCGTTCGAAGCGCTGTTCACGCCCGGATACGAGCTGTTCCCGATGGGAACGCTCGGGCTCGAACTCCTGAACGGTATGCCTTCGCTGCCGGTGTTCGAGTTCCACGACACGCACTCGGGCGGACAGATCCTGTCCGCGCTGCTCTCGGCGGCGGCGTTCAAGTTGTTCGGCGCGACGTACTGGGCGCTCAAGCTCGTACCGGTCTTCTTCGCGATGCTGACGATCGCGTTCCTGTACTTGTTCCTCGAGCGTTGGTACGGGCTGCGCGCGGCGTTGATCGGATCGGCTCTGTGGTTGTTCGGGCCGGCCGCGTACGTCGACTACTCGACGGCGAACTACGGCAACCACTCGGAAGTCCTCGCGTTCGTGGCATTGACGCTGTTCCCGCTGTGGCGACGGTTCGTCGACGGCGACCGTTCGACCACCACGCACTTCCTGCTCGGGCTGACCTGCGGCCTCGCGGTCTGGTACTCGCTGTCGTCGCTGTTGTTGCTCGTGCTCTACGCGGCGCTGTGGTTCGTCGTCGAGCGTGTCTTCTTCAGAACGCGTGGCTTCCTCGTGTTCGTGCTCGGCGTGTTCGCCGGCACGCTGCCGCTGTGGCACGTCATGGCGACGTACGACGCGCCGCAAGCCGAGTGGATGGAGAACAAGTTCGCGGCGGAGGGCACCGGGCTGTTCTCGGCGCAGACCGCCGAGCGCTTGGTCGACTACTGCAGTCGCCTGTGGTTCGAGTCGCCGACGTTTTATGCGTTCGGACCGCTGCGCGGTGAGTGGCTGTCGGCGACGTACGCTCTCGCGTGGACCGCCGTGCTGATCGGCTTGCTCGTTCTGTCGGGTCGCGTGCTGGGTCGGTTCTTCGCGCGCATGACCTTCTTGAGCAAAGCGCCGATCGACTCGCGTCCCGCGGTGTTGATCCCGTTGCTCGGCTACCCGTTCGCGCTCGCAGCCGCGTATGCGGCGTCGAACTTCAAGATCGGCAATTGGGCCGATTTCTTCTGGGCCGGATACCGCTACTGCATCACGAGCTTCTTCGTGATGAACATCCTGTTCGTGATCGCGTGGCGCGAGTTACGTGCGCGCGGTTGGACGAAATCCGCGAACGGCCTGATCGCGCTGGTGCTCGCGATCGGCGTGCTCGGCAACGCCGGGCATCCGTTCAGTGCGGCGAGTCGCGGGATCGGTCGACATCACGACGGCTTCAACTACGTCCAGATGGGACGTCTGTTCCAGCTCGAGCGTTGGCGCGATCGGCCGCGCGAAGAAGTGTGGGCGGCGATCGAGGAGCTCGAGCCGTGGAAGCGGTACGACATCCTGCTCGGAACCGGCTACTGCGGTGCGCTGTTCGCGGGGTTGCGCGGACCGGACGGATCGGGCAAGGCGACGACGACGTTCGTCCCCGGATCGTTGGCGAAGCCGTGGGTCGGCGCGAAAGTGCCGCGCAGTTGCGCCGAAGCGGTCGTGATGGGTGCCGGCATGATGCTCGCGCATTTCCACCGCGATGAGCCCAAGCGCATCATCGACTCGGTCGAGAAGTACCGCGGAGCGGAGCGACGCTTCTTCATCCACGGGTTGTTCGTCACCGGCGACTATGTCGGGACGCCCGAAGTGAAACGGCGCACTTCCGGCGCACTGCGCATGCTCAAGCGACTGAAGGACCCCGAGGACCGAACGTTCGTGGTCGAAGGCCTCGGCATCTTCGCGGGCTTCGTGGCGTGGCGCGACATCCGTCAAGAAGACGAGTACGTCGTGCAACTGTTCGAGGAAGTGAAGCGGATGACGCCGGAGGAGCAGGAGTCGTTCGTGCTCGGCTTCGGCATGTCCTGTACGCGCTACTTTTCCGACACGCACTATTACGACGCGTTGCTCACGCGCTGGATCCCCGCCGGCGCGCTGCCGACCGTGTTCCGCGGCATCGGCATGGTCGCCGAACGAGTCTGGCGTTACCACGCGCGCGACGTCGCCGCGGCCGCGACTCCGCTGATCACGAAGTACCGCAACGACGTCGCAAGAGGCCAGGCGTGGCGCGACGAAGAAGTGCGCGCGAAGAAAGCCGCGGCGAAAGAGAATGCGGCGAAGAAGGTCGCGAAGGACCCGAAGCCGCCGAAGGAACCGGTCGGGGACGAGTCGCCGACGCCCTCGAAGGTGAGCGACACGCCGGCGCCGCTGTCCGACGACTCGAAGTGAGGCCGGCCCGGCCCGCACGTCACTCGCCGTCGATGCCGCGAAATTGCGTCTCGTACAGGTGAGCGTAGAGCCCGCGTCGCGCCAGGAGCGCGGCGTGTGGGCCTTGTTCGACGATGCGGCCGTGATCGAGCACGACGATGCGGTCTGCACCCATGACCGTCGACAGTCGGTGGGCGATCAGGAAGCACGTGCGATCCTTCTTCAGGCGCTCGATGGCCGCGCGGATCGCGGCTTCGCTCTCGGAGTCGAGCGACGACGTCGCTTCGTCGAGGATCAGGATCGGCGGATCGCGCAGGATCTCGCGTGCGAGCGCGAGGCGTTGCTTCTCACCGCCCGAGAGCTTGACGCCGCGTTCGCCGACGAGCGTCTGCAGGCCGTCCTTCAAGCGCGCGACGAACGCTTCGGCGTGGGCGTCGCGGAGCGCGGTCTGGATCTCCGCGTCGCTGGCGTCGGGCCTCGCGTAGGCGACGTTCTCGCGCACGGTGCGGTTGAACAGGAACACGTCCTGCGGCACCACGCCGATCGACGCGCGCAACGTGCGCAGATCGAGGTGGCGGGCGTCGACGCCGTCGATGCGGACGACTCCGGCGCTCGGATCGAGTAGACGCGGGATCAGGCTCACGAGCGAACTCTTGCCCGCGCCGCTGCGACCGACCAACGCGACGACTTCGCCAGGCTTCACGTCGAGATCGACCTCGGTCAGCGCCTGCGTGCCATCGGGGTAGACGACGGAGACGCGCTCGAAGGTGACCGAGCCGGCGATGCGCGTGGGTCGTTCGATCGGCTCGAGGGGGGCTTCGCGCGCTTCGTCCTTCAACTTGAAGATGCGTTCGAGTGCGGCAAGACCACGCTGGAACTCCGGGTTGAGTTGCATCAGCGCGGTCACCGCGCCCGCGACGTACGTCAACAGGATCGAGAACGCGATCAAGCTGCCGATGCTCGACGAACCGTCGACGACGCGCCACGCACCGACGCCGAGGATCACGTACGTGCCGAGCGACATCGCCAAGCCGATCGTGTACCCGACGCCGACGTGGAGTCTCCCGAGCTTCACGATCGCTCGGACGGTGGCGCGCACGGCGCGACTCAGGCGCCGGCTCTCGGCGCTCTCCTGAACCGTCGTGTGGACGAGCGCGATGCCGGAGATCGCTTGGTGGAGTGAGGCGCTCCCGACCGCGTCGGTCTCTTGCACCAGCGCGCTGCGCCGGCGCAGCGGGCCGGACATCGCGAAGACGCCGAGAGCGACGATCGCGAACAACACGAGACCCGCGAGCGCCAGTCCGGCATCGACCCAGAGCAGCATCACGAGGAACAACACCGCGCGGAAGCCGTCGACGAACACGTCGACGATGCGGTCGAGCATGATTCCGTCGAGGGCTTGCACGTCCTCGCGGACGCGCGCCATGACGTAGCCGGTCTCGGTGGCGTGGAAGTACGACGCGGGGAGGCGCAGCACGTGCTGTTGCAGGGCGATGACGAGTCGGTGGCGGACGCGCGCCTTCATGCCGACCACGATCAGTGCGGCGATCGTGCGCAAGACGTGACTCGAAAGCGTGAGCGCGAGGATCCACAGGCACAGCCGCAAGATCTCGTCACGGTCGAGCGCGGGCACGGCGACGTCGAACAGATGCTGCACCAGCAACGGCGAAGCGACGCCGGAAGGGATCGCGAGGACTTGCAGCAGCGCCATGATCCGAGCGCTCGGACGTTCTGGCTTCAGGTAGGGCCAGAACCGGCGCAGCAGGGCTTTGGCTTCGGACCAGCCGAAGCGCTTCCCCGGTTCGTGCTTACCGCGTAGGACCACGCTCGATCTCCTCCGCACGGCGCAAGTCGTCGGGCGTGTTGACGTTGAACAGCGCGTGTCCGGTCGGATCGAGTGCCGCGAGCTCCTCCCCTTCGACGAAGCGCACGCGCAGCGCATCGAGCAGCGCGGACATCGCACGCGTTCCCGAGTCGAGGATGCACTGCGCCACGTGGTGCGCGCGGACGCGGTACACCGCGATCAGCGGATGCGCTCGGTCGGTCGTGCGCGGGATCACCGCGTCGGCGTCGCCGAGGCGCTCCGCGAACGCTCGCACGAACGACGCGGTCACGAACGGCGCGTCGACCGCGAGCACGAACGCGGACTCCGCTCGACCCTCCAGCGACTTCAAGCCAACCCGGAGGGCTTCCAGCGGACCCGAGCGCTCGCGCTCGTCCGCGACGCACGTCGCGTGCGCGCTCCAGCGTGAGACGTCCTGCGCTTTCGCGTGAACGACCACCAGCGGCGAGCAGGCGGCGCCTAGCGTGTCGAGTGCTCGCTGCGCGAGAGGGACGCCCGACAGGACGAGGTCGGACTTGCGCGTGCCCATGCGCTTGCCTTCGCCACCGAGCAGGACGATGCCGGAGATGGGGTGGATCGAGGGCATGCGAGGGCGGCGCCGGGAGTGGAGCCAACGCGCATGGGGACAGAGCGCATGAGGGGACAGTCCCTTCATGTGCTCTGTCCCCACGCGCGCGGAGGGGCTGCGGGACTGTACCGGGCGCACGCGTTGGTTTGGTGAGTCGGCTGCGCCCGCGGGGCTCTCGATGTCTGGATCTGCGTTCGGCCCGATATGCTCGCGACCCAATGCCTCTTCCCGAACTCATCGATTCGCACTGCCACCTCACCTGGGATTCGTTCCGGTCCGACTTCGATGCCGTCCTCGCGCGCATGCGCGAATGCGGCGTCGCCCAAGCCGTGATCCCGGCGACCTCCGTCGCGGTCGCGCTCGCCGCGCGCGAACTCGCTCGCGCGCACTCGAATCTGTTCGCCGCCGCGGGCACGCATCCGAACGACGTGCCCGACGACTTCGACTCCGAGTTGGCGCAGCTCGACGCGCTGCTCGCGACCGGGGACTTCGTCGGCGTCGGCGAGACCGGACTCGATTACTACCGCGACTCGACCGACCCGCCCTCGCAGCGATGCGCGTTCGAGGCGCACGCCGACCTCGCTCTGAAGTACTCCCTGCCGATCATCGTGCACATCCGTGACCGCGATGGCGTGTTCCGCGCGTACGACGACGTCGCGGACGTGATCGCGTCGAAGCCCGGACTCACGGGCGTGATCCACTGCTTCAGCGGGAACGCGGACTACGCGCGCCGCTTCGTCGACCTCGGCTTCCACGTGTCGTTCAGCGGCATCCTGACCTTCAAGAACGGTCAGGGCCTGCGCGAAGCCGCGAAGGTCGTCCCGCTCGATCGCGTGCTCGTCGAGACCGACGCGCCGTTCCTGGTGCCCGAGCCGAACCGCGGCAAGATCAAGCGCTGCGAGCCCGCGTTCGTCGCGGACACGGCGCGCATCCTCGCTCTGACGCTCGAACGCGACGAAGCGGAAGTCCGCGCCGCGACGACCGCCAACACGCGACGGTTGTTCCGGTTGCCGGACGCGTAGTCGACGCGAACGCGTGGTCGCCGTCGTCCTTCACGCGTCGCGCGGTTCGGCTCGCTCTGCGTCGATCCCGAGATCCACCGCCGCCTTCGCCGCCTTCTTCGCGTCGAACTTCTTCGCCTTGACCAGCGCCGACAGCGCCGCGAACGCGACGTGCTCGGCGTCGATCTCGAAGTGGCGGCGCAGCGCCTCGCGCGTATCGGAACGACCCATGCCGTCGGTGCCGAGCGGCACGTACGGCGCCGTCACGAACCGACCGATCATGTCGGGCACTGCCTTCATCCAGTCGCTCGACGCGACGATCGGCGCGTCGCCGGTGTTGATCACGGTGTCGACGATCGATGCGCGCGGCTTCTGGTCGGGATGCAGCCGGTTCCAGCGTTCGGTCGACAAGGCGTCGTTGCGCAGCAGTTGATAACTCGGAACCGAGTAGACGTCGGCGGCGACGTCGAAGCGTTCGGACAGGATCTGCTGCGCGCGCACCGTTTCTTGCAGCAGCGCGCCGCTGCCGAACAGGCGCACGATCGCTTTGCCCTTCGGCGCCGCGCGGAAACGATAGATGCCCGACAGGATCGCCGCGTCGGTGGCTTCCGCCGGCCGCTTCGGCATCGGGTAGTTCTCGTTGTACAGCGTGACGTAATAGACCCAGTCCTCGTTGGCCTCGAGCATGCGGCGCAGGCCGTCCTGGATCACCGTCGACAGTTCGTAGGCGTTCGCGGGGTCGTACGCGCGCACCGACGGGATCGCCGACGCCAGCAGCACGCTGTGACCGTCCTGGTGCTGCAGCCCTTCACCGTTCAACGTCGTGCGACCCGCGGTCGCTCCGAGCAGGAAGCCGCGGCCGCGCGCGTCCGCGGTCGCCCAGATCTGGTCCATCGTCCGCTGGAAGCCGAACATCGAATAGAAGATGTAGAAGGGCACCATTGGCACGCCGTGCGTCGCGTACGACGTCGCCGCCGCCTGGAACGACGACATCGAACCCGCTTCGGTGATGCCCTCTTCGAGCAACTGACCGTCGGGCTTCTCGGTGTACGACAGCACGAACTTCGAATCGACCGGCTCGTAGCGCTGGCCGAACGGCTGATAGATGCCGATCGTCTTGAACAGCGCCTCCATGCCGAACGTGCGCGCTTCGTCGGGGATGATCGGGACGAGGTTCTTGCCGATGCCCTTCTCGCGCAACAGCTTCGCGAACATGCGTGCGAACACCATCGTCGTCGAGACCGGTTGATCGGCGCTGGTGCCTTCGTCGAACTCCGCGTACACGCTCGGTTGCGGCAGCGGCATCGAGACCGGAACGACCTTGCGCTTGGGCACCGAGCCGCCGAGCAGGCGACGACGCTCGAGCAAGTACTTCACCTCGGGGCTGTTCGCGCCCGGGTGGTACAGCGGAGCGTCCTCGAGCCTCGCATCGGGGATCGGCAGGCCGACGCGATCGCGGAACTTCTTGAGCTCGTCGAGGCTCATCTTCTTGGTCTGGTGCGTGACGTTGCTCGACTCGATGTTCTCGCCGAGCGTCCAGCCCTTGACCGTCTTCGCGAGGATGACGACCGGCCGGCCCTTCACGTTGACCGCGTGCGAGTACGCCGCGTAGACCTTTCGATAATCGTGCCCGCCGCGACGCAGGCGCTTGATGTCGTCGTCGCTCAGGTGCTCGACCATCGCCTTCAAACGCGGATCGCGCCCGAAGAAGTGCTCGCGGATGTAGGCGCCCGATTCGGACGCGTACTTCTGGTACTCGCCGTCGCAGGCGTCGTTCATGCGGTCGACGAGCAAGCCTTCGAAGTCCTTCGCGAGCAAGTCGTCCCACTCGCGCGCCCACACGACCTTGATCACTTCCCAGCCGGCGCCCGTGAACGCGGACTCGAGTTCCTGGATGATCTTGCCGTTGCCGCGCACCGGGCCGTCGAGGCGCTGCAGGTTGCAGTTCACGACGAACACGAGATTGTCGAGGCCCTCGCGTGCCGCGAGCCGGAGCGCGCCGAGCGCTTCGGGTTCGTCGGTCTCGCCGTCGCCGAGGAACGCCCACACGCGGCAATTGCGCGTGTCCGCGAGTCCGCGTGCTTGCAGGTAACGGTTGAAGCGGGCTTGGTGGATCGCCGCCATCGGGCCGAGGCCCATCGACACCGTGGGGAACTCCCAAAGGTCGGGCATCAGGCGCGGGTGCGGATACGACGACAGGCCCTTGCCGCCGGCCTCGCGGCGGAAGTGCAGCAGTTGGTCCTCGCTGAGCCGTCCTTCGAGGAACGCGCGCGAGTACACGCCGGGGGCCGCATGGCCCTGGAAGAAGATCTGGTCACCGCGGCTGGCGTCGTCCTTGCCGCGGAAGAAGTGGTTGAAGCCGATCTCGTACAGCGACGCGCTCGACGCGTACGTCGACAGGTGGCCGCCGAGTCCGGCGAAGTGCTTGTTCGCCTTCACGACCATCACGGCAGCGTTCCACCGCACGATGCGCCGGATGCGCAGCTCCATGTCCTCGTCGCCGGGGAAGGGCGGCTCTTGCTCGGGCGAGATCGTGTTGATGTAGCGCGATTGCACCAGGCCGGGCAGGCCGACCTCGAGCTGGCGTGCGCGCTTCAGCAGCTTGCGCAACAGGAAGTCCGCGCGCTCCTTGCCCGAGGCGGCGACCAGCGCGTCGAGGGACTCGATCCACTCGCGCGTTTCTTCGGGGTCGAAGTCGGGCAGGTGGCGCTTGAAGCCCGACAGCATCGACAGCCAAAGTTGGTCGTGACCGACGGGGGCGGAGATTTGAGGGAAGCTCGGCTGCATGGATGATTCCGCGGAGGAAGGATCGGGACCCGTCGCCTCGTCGACGACGGGCTCGACGAGCGGGGGGACCGAAGGGGGCGAGCTTAGCGCGCTTGGAGTCCGCTTCCGGACGGGTTCACGTTCGAGGCCGAATTCGGACACGGCAAGCCCCCTGGGTCGTGGCACGACCTTGAAACGGGCCCGCCACAGGCCCGTGTGCTCGGTTTCGAGCGACTCCCTAGTCCCGAACCCGCGCGCGGTGACGCGTGCGGTGGGCACTGGGCGAAGCGGGCCACCAGTCTGGTGGCGCGCACGGTCCAAGCAAGAGGCAGTTCGCGTCGTTGCGTCGACGTCCGCGCTCCGCACGGATCCCGTCAGTCGGGGCGGACGGAACGATCGGGGAATCGTCCGCGAACGACACCGCCCGGCCGGAGCGAACTCCGGTCGGGCGGTAGTCGTGCTGGGCTCTGGCGTCAGCGGGGATCGAGCGCAGGCAGGAACGCCTGCAGCACGAACGCGAAGACGGCCAAGGCGAGCAACGCAATGGCGGGCACCATGTCAGCCTCCGGACTTCTCGCTCGTTGGGCACCGGCGCGACAGCGCCGATGGAGCTGGACCAGTCCCTTCATCGACAATGGCCGTTGCGCTTGAGCAGGAAAAAAGATCAAAGCTCGATCAGGTTCGCGGGAGCCCCAGACGTCCATCCATGGACGATCTCTACACTCCCGCCGATCGGCTCGAAGGAGATCGCTCATGTCGCGCGTGATCGTCACGGCGCCGCTGATTCGCGCGGTGCGCAAGGTGATCGTCGATGGGGGTGGGACGGGCGCGGATGCGCCGGCCCGGATCCTGCGCGAATCGCTCGAACTCGACGAGGACGCCTGCGCGGCCGCATTCGGCGCACGTGCGGCCGGTGCGGACGTGACGTTCTTCGCGCTGTGCGAGGCGGCGGTGGAGAAAGCGCTCCGCGCGCGGCTCGAGCCCCAGGGCGTCGCGTGTCGGCTCCGGGTCGTGCCCGCGGCCAGCGCCGGCATGACCCGCTTCGAGAGCACCGACGGTGCTGCAAGGCTCGTGGTCTCCGAGTCGCGGCTGCCCGAACTCGCCGAGATCGATCGACTCCAGGACGACCTCGCCGACGACTTGTTGCGAGCGCCCGCGTTCGTCGTCGTCGTCGGTGATCTGGACGGGGCAAAACGGCCGGACTACGCCGAACGCGTCGTCGGACGCGTATGGGGACTCGGGCTGAAGTCGTTGATCGCGACGTCGACGCCGTCGCTGAAGCAGGGGTATCACACGTATCCCTACGGGATCGTGCTGCGTGCGCAGGAGCTGCGGTCGATCTGCGCGATGCCGCGGTCGCCGGCCGACGAGACCGAGGCGCAAACGCTCGAGCGGTCGTTCTCGGAGTCGATGCGGTTGTTCGCGATCCGCACGGCGACCGACGCCGTGACGTTGGTCACTGCGCAAGGCCGCATCGAACTGACGACCCGGGCCAGCGACGCCTGGATCGCGGGCGTGCTGGGCGCATTCGCGGCGGCCGACCTCGCGCATCCGGCCGAGGTGGCGCGGCGCGCGGCCGAGTCGCTGTCCCGGGTGATTCCGACCGGCATGACCCCAGTCGAACTTGAGCGCACCGCCGGAAAATGACGATGCTTGGCCCGTGAGCCGCATCGTTCGGTTTCGTCCGTCGTCGTCGCGCACGCCATTGCGCAATACCAGCGGTCCGGCGCTCGGCCTGACCGTCGGGTTCGTCGCGTTGGTCGTGATCGCGCAGAAGCTCGGCGGCGGTGACGAGGTCAAGAACCTGCGCGAACTCGCGAACGAGGCGCCCGCTCTCTACTTGCGCGAAGAAGCCGTGCTCGGTCTCGCCGAGCATGGCGACGAATCGGTCGTGCCCGATCTGGTCGCGATGCTCGACGAACGCAACTTGCAGGAGATGCGGCTCGCGGCCGACGCGGCGTTGGAACGGCTGGTCGGCCGATCGTTCGGCGCGAACGAGGCCGCGGCGCGCGCGTGGCTCGCGCAGTCGGGACGCGAAATGCGGCCGGCGACGAGCGTGGGCGGAATCGAACTCGCGCCGTGGATCCACGCGGTCGAGACCGAGGCATCGCCGCATGCGCAAGTCGCGACGTCGGCCGACGATCTGGTGATCACGGTGCGCGGGCCGCTGCCGCCGCAGTTCAATCTCGTGCTCGAGCACGAGGCCGGTTCGTTGCTGTTCGAATGCGAGCGCACCGGCGACGCGTATCGCGTCCACAGTCGCGACGTGCCGAACTCGTTCCGACCGCTCGAACTCTACGAGCCGCTCGTGGTCCCCGTGAGGAATGGACGCGAATCGAGCGGGTCCGACGGCTCGATGACGTTCTCGCTACCGCGACTCGGTTGCATCACCACGTCCACGCCACCGACGGCGTTGCGCATGATCGTGCCGAGCGAGGGCTGACGCTCGACCGCGGCCGCGTCGAATCAGCGCGCGCCTCGAATCAGCGCGTGTACAGGCACGTCCCGCACAACAGGTCCTTGCGCTCCTTCAGCAGGAAGTTCTCGCGCACGCGCTTGTAGGCCGGGCTGTTCCAGACCTCTTCGATCGACTTGTGGCGCAAGTTGCCGAGGGTCGTCGTGCGGTTCCAGTCGCAGCAGCACAGCACGCAGTCGCCGTTGTAGAGGATGTAGATCTGCGTGAACGGCCGGCGGCACCACGTGTACGCGTGCCAGTCGTCCCAGTTGATCCCCTTCATCTCGACTTCTTTGTTGTTGCGATTGCCGAGCGGACGGAGGTTGCAGCCGATGCCGTGCGATTTCCAGAACGCGCGGATGTTCTTCTTGTCCGCGACGATGTCCTTCGTCTTCACCATCGTGATGTGGAGGGCCGGCTTCGGCTTGCTCGCCTTGTCGAGCATCTCCTTGAAGCGCAGCACCTTCTTCACCATGGGCTCGAACTTCAAATTGCCCATGTTGAACTCGTAGACCTCGGGACGGATCCCGTGGAACGAGATGTTGAGCTTGTCGAGGCCCGACTCGATCAACTGCTTCGCCATGTCGTCGGTCAGCAGCGACGCGTTGGTGTTGATCTTGAGCTTGAGGTCCGAACCGGGACGGCGCTTGTCGGCGATGTAGCGGATCTTCTTCGGCAGATCCTTGTCCCACAGCGGCTCGTTCATGAGGAACGGGTGGATCTCCTGCATGTCGTGGGCGCACATCTCGTCCACGATCTTCGTGAACAGGTCCCACTCCATCGTCCCTTGCGACAGCGCGTCGCCGACGGTGGTGTTCGGGCAGAACGAGCACTCGGCGTTGCACGCGGTGCGCGTCTGGATCTGAGCGCGGATCGGAAAGGCCGGGATCGGCCTCTTGCCGTCGAAGAGCTGGACCTTCAATCGCTCGAACAGGCCGTACTGCTCGGGCAGGAAGTACTTCTGCGTCTTCGCCATCGTGGGTCTTCCGGTTTCCGCGGTTCGCCGAAATGCGGTGGCAACTGTAGCGCCACGCACTGGGGCTGCCAGCGCGCGCGTCGAGGGAGTCAGTGCGTTCGACGATCGAACGCGGCCCGACCGGTCATGCCCTCGATCGCGGCGGTCGCCGCTCGTGCGGCCTCGTGGATCGAGGTTTCGTCGCCGCCCATGAACAGGCGGCCAAACGCGCCGACGCCGTTCACTTCGAGCAGCTTCACGTTCGCGGTCTTCTCGGCCTCGTTGGCCGCGAACAGCGCATAGGCCGCGGGTTGGGTCTCGAGGATCCACAGAGTCTCGTAGTCGAGGATCATGTCGCCGTGGCGCATGCGGTTGACCAGCATCGTCTGGTAGCCGGAGACGCCCGTGATGATTTCGTTCGAGACGACGCGCGGTTTGGCGCGGTCGTGCTCGGTCACGCCGAGGTACGCGAGGATCGCTTGGCCCGCGGCACGCACGCGGCCCTGATCGTCGTCGTGGAGTTCGAGGATGCCGAACGCGCGCTCGACGATCTGCATGCCGGGGACGACGCCGGTCGCTTTCAGCGCGATGTCGGTGACGCGATTGATCGCGATGCCGGGCGCGATCTCGACGATCAACGACGCTTGGCGCTCGCGCGGCAAGTAGCCCTGGCTCACCGTCGCGAGGAACGACGCGAGCTGCGGCTGCAGCACGTCGAGGTACACGAACGTGCGCAGGTCGATGGCGGGGGAGTCGCGGCCGGTGGGTGCACTCATCAGTTCATGAACGCGCCGTTGGACACCACGGTGGAACTGCCGGTCATGCCGCGGCCCTCGTGCGACGCGATGTGGACCGCGAGTGCGGCGATCTCGTCGGGCTGGCTCATGCGGCCGAGGGGGACTTGCGACAGGATGATCGGCATCGCGTCGTCGACGCTCTTCCCCATTGCGTTCGCGATGTGCTTCACGCCGGCGTCTTGCATGTCGCTCTCGACCCAGCCCGGCAGGATCGCGTTCACGGTGATGCCGCGCGGAGCGACCTCCATCGCGAGGCAGCGTGTGACTCCGACCAGACCCGATTTGGACGCGCAATACGCAGTCCAACCCGGGAACGGGACGGCGGCGCCGATCGTCGCGATGTTGATCACGCGCGCGTCGGAGTGGTCTTTCATGTGGCGCAGCGCGGCGCGCGCGCAGAAGTACGCACCGTCGAGGTTCGTCGAGAGGATGTCGCGCCACTGCTCGTACGTGACGGTCTCGACCGGCGTCGGGCCGCTGATGCCGGCGTTGTTGACGAGCACGTCGAGGCCGCCGTGGTCCTTCACGACCTGCGCCACGACGCGCTCGATCGCGGCGACGTCGCGCACGTCGAGTTCGTAGGCACGTGCGCTGCCACCTTTGGACTCGATCGCTTTCACGGTGTCCGCGAGCTTGTCCTTGCGGCGACCCGAAATGGCGACGCGCGCGCCCTCGGTCGCGAAACGCTCGGCGATGGCGCGGCCGATGCCCGAGCCGCCGCCGGTGATGAACGCCACGCGGTCTTGCAGTCGCTTCATGGTGCGAGTCCTCGTCGGCCGCTCAGCGGTTCATGAAGAACGCTGCCGCAGCCACCGCGACGGCCAGCAGCGCGAACACGATCCACATGCCCTTGCCGCCGCCGCCGCCGCCACCGGTCGACTTGGTCGCGACGGGCTTCGGGACTTCGGGAGCCACGGCTTGGAACGCCGCGGCCAAGTCGGCGTCGAGTTGCGGCGAGACCTGCGGCAAGTCCGGCAGCGTGCCGCCGAACGACTTGCGCACGTCACGCAGGAACAGCAGCGCGCCCTGGCACAGCTCGCGGCACGGGCGGCACCACTCGATCTCCTTCTTCTCGGTGGCGGTGACGTCGCCGGAGCGCTGCGCCCAATTGAAGATCTGTCGGGCCGTGAGGTGCTGCGTCGTGACCGACGCGTCGACCGCCTTCTTCTTCGGCACTTCGGTCACCGCGAGCGGGTGCTGTGTCGCCGCGGCAGGGCCGTAGATCGCCGGCAAGGCCGCGCGCAACGCGTCCAGGGCCGTGGACCAGTCGGAGTCGGAGCGGTCCTCGGCGCCGTGGTTGATCCAATCGTGGACGGTCTTGCCGCCCGCGCCGCTCGCCAACGCCTGCTCGACGCGTGCGCGGAACTCGGCGCCGCTCGGTTCGAGCATCGACGGGGTCGCCGCACGCACCGCCGCGATGGCCTTGGTCACGTGCGGCATCAGCACGTCCTCGAAGCGCGCGATCGCGTCGCCCGGGAAGTTCGCGACCAACGGCGGGATCGCGAGCTTCACGACCTCGACGGCCTGGGACTCGAGCAAGAGTCCGGCCTCGAAGCAGCGGTGCAGGATCAGCGAGTGGTAGTTCGACAGCAGGTCCTTGCCGCCGATCGGGTCGCCGCCGAGCCACCAGCGCAACTGGAAGGCGTCGCGGGCGCGCGGGTCCTGCTCCTCGTACCAGAGCCGATTGAGTTCGCCGTCTTCGAGCGCGTGGTATTCGAGGAGGTCGCGGGGCATCCGAAGTTCGCTCCTGGCAAGAAGGTCGGGGCATTAGAGAGGGGAAGGACGGGACCCGCAACGAATCGTCGGGAAGCAGCATGCGCGCGACCCGTTCGAGCGCCATGCGCGACGGTCAGAGTCGGCAGGTCGGAGCGATGAGCTTCGACACAAACCTGCTGCATCACTGGCTGTTGGTCGAAGTCGGGGCCAGAATCCACTTACTTCGGTCCCTTCGGGGGTCGACATCAAGCGTTGGATCGTCTTTGGAGGTACCCATGCTCTTCACGCGTTGGATTCTGCGGACGGCCGCGCTGGCGTTCGCCTGCGGGGGAGCGATCGTCGAAGCCGGAACGATCACCGTGGGGAGTGGGGGGATCACGACGATCCAGCAAGCGATCGACGCTGCGCTCGCGAATGCGGACACGGCCGACACGATCAACATTCCGTCCGGCAACTACACCGAGAGCCTCTACATCTCGCTGACCGGCACGCCGACGCAAGCGTCACTCGCGCTGCAGCGCACGGGCAAGGGCGTGGTGCAGATCACCGGTACGACCGCCGACAAGAACGCCGTGCGGATCCAGGACGCGAGCGGCATCACGCTGAAGAACCTCGTGGTGAAGAGCTTCTCCGCCGCGGACGGCGATGAGCCCGCGGTCGAGATCGGCGGCGTGACGTCGAACATCGTGCTGGAGGGGGTGAACGGCGTCGCCGGCGACGACGTCGGCGTGGTGGTGTCCGGAAGCACGACGTCGGGCGTACTGCTGAAGAAGTGCGACTTTTCGGGCATGACGAAGGTCGCGTTCTCGATCGATGGGAACGCACATACGCTCGATGGTTGCGTGGCCGACAACGTCGGCAACAACGCATTCCTGCTGTCCTCGACGTCGACGAACTGTCTGCTCGTGAATTGCTCGTCGGACGCGCTCACGGCATCGGACCTCTCGCATCCCGGGTTGTTCACGATCCGCGGTACCGGCCATCGACTCGAGAAGTGCACGGTCGAGGCCTCGGCGTCGCACGGGTTCTTCTTCGAGGGAGCTGCACACCGTGCCGTGAAGTGCGTGGCGCGGGATTGCGATGTCGGCTTCATCGCGCTCGGCGTCCAGGTCTTGCTCGAGACGTGCACCAGTCGGTTCAACACCTATGGCTTCCAAGGCGGGGCCGAAGGCGGGCTGATCCTCGGCGGCACCTTCTCGGACAACACCGTCCACGGCATCGAGCTCACGCAAAGCGGCATGAGTGTCCGCACCGCGACGATCAACTCGAACCTCGGTCAAGGCATCCGAATCGTGAATGGCGTCGAGCGGACTGCGCTCGTCGGCAACAAGTTCAAGAGCAACGGGGCCGACGCCATCCAAGTCCTCGGCGACAACAACTGGCTCGAGGCGAACAAGGCATCCGGCGACGGCTTCATCGACCTCGGCGCGCAGAATGGCGGCCGCGCCAACAAGGTCTCGGGCGCCGGCCAGACCAACGACTTCCCCTGACCGTCCACCGTTCAGGACCGGACCTCCTCCAAAGTTCGGACACCCCGCCATAACCCAAGCCCCACCAACGACCAAGCCCGCGTGCGATTGCCGCCGGCCAACGCGTTGGGGTACCCCAACGCGTTGGCCGGCGGCAATCGCACGCGGGCTTGGTTCTTGCCCGCTGCGGACTTAGGGCGGTTGGTCTAGCCGGTAGACGAACGAGGGGGCGCCGCTCGCGCGGCGCCCCCTCATCGTTTGGGTCGTTTGGGGACAGGTCGGGGCAGGTGCGCACCCGACCCTCACCCGTCCCCGTTCGCCGACTCGATCAGCCCTTGATCGTGACTTCGAGGCCGTTCGAGTTCGAGAAGCCCTGCGACACGCCCGGATCGGCGACGAACGCCTGCATCGTGAACGTGACGCTCGGCGCGTTGCCCGGGATCTGCGTCGCGATCGAGAGATCGCCGTTGCCCGGACCGACACCCGGCAGCGGGAGGTTCAGGATCGCCGGCGTCAGCGTCTGGATCAGCAGCGAGCAGCCGCCGTCCATGGCGATGTTGCCCTGGCCGAACCCGAACATCAGCACCGTGAACGAACCGCCGAGACCGTCGTCGACCGACAGCGTGACGTTGCCGGCCGCACGCGCGCAACCCGTCAAGTTCAACGACGGCGTGAAGCCACCGGAACCCGCGCAGCCCGTGCCGTACTGCGTCGCCGAGCCGCAGATCTCGATGCGGATCATCGAGTCGCCAAGGTTCGACGTCGTGCCGGAGATCGTGTCGCGCAAGCCCGCGATGAAGAACACGTCGCCGCTGTCGGTGAGGTGCGTGTCGTCCGGGCTGAACGAGTTGATGAACGCGTTGTCGTCGAACAGTCCGTTGCCGTCGACGTCGACCGGATCGCCCTCACGGCACAGGATGCTGCCGCCGTTGTAGACCATCACCGTGTCGGCCTGCGTGTTCGCGCTGTTCGTGCTGCCGACCAGGATCCAATCGCCCTGGTGGTTGCCCGAGAAGTTGCTGAACGAAACGCCCCACAACTCGGTGTTGCCGGCGGTGATCGGATCGCCGGTCTTGACGACCATGCCGTCGCCGCGCAACGCGAAGTCGTTGTCGACCGAGTCGTCGCCACGCACGTAGTACTGACCGTCGTCCAGCATGCGCGCGTGGAACACGTCGGCGTAGACCATCGCCGTGCCGGGGATCAGCGACCCCTCCTGCAAGATGATGTTGTCGTCGACCACGAAGATCGCGTCGATCGCGGTGTTCGTGTTCTCGGTATCGCCTTCGGCGTACCAGTGCGCCCCGTCCGGCGTGCCGCCGGCGCCATCGAGGACGAAGCTGTCCCAGATGTCGGAGCCACCGATCGGGCTCACACCCGACTGACGGAACGCCGTGTTCGTGTGCATCAGCGCCGGGTAGCGGAAGCTCGAGCAGTTCGTGATCGGCGTGTTGACGAGGCTCAGCAGACCCGAGTTCAGCAACTGAACCGAACCGATCGAGTTGCCGACGAGTTCGTCACCCGTGACGTTGGTCGGGATGTCGATCAACCCGAAGTACGGGTCGTTCTGCTTCATCACGATCGTGAAGTTGGTGCCGTCCCAGATCACGAGCTTCTCGTCGTCGGTCGTGACGCCGCCCTTGGCGCGGAAGCTCAAGCCCATGCGGTTGTTGTCGTCCCAGGTCACCGGGCGAACGGTGTCGAAGAAGTCGAACGTCTCGCCGGCCGTGTTCGGCACCGGCTGCCCGTCCTGGAACAGCACCGAGCCGGTGTTGCCCGAGCCGAGGATCAGCATGTTGTCGAGCGTCGTGCCGAGGTTGTTCGTGCTGCGCAGGACCCACTGCGAGCCGTCGTGGTTCACGACCAGGTCGAACATCGCGGCGAACTGCGCGGACACCGGATTGCCACCGGCATCGAGAGCGCCCGGGACGGTGCTGGTCGCGCTGGTCGCGATCTCGGAGTAGATGACCTTCGCACCACCCGCGGCGAACGCGGTGGCAGAGGTCAATGCGAGGAGCGTCGTGTGGACGATGGTCTTCATCGAACTCATCTGGGTGCTTTCCCTTTCGTTGTGTGCCCCTGGCAGCAGGGGCCCTGGCATCGGAGTCAAGAATCTGGAGGCTAAGCCTCGCCGCCCGAATAGGCCACCCACCTGTGTGAGTCGGTGGACTCGTTCCGGGGGACGTGCGGACGGGCGTCCCGACCTGCCGATAAGATCCCCGCCTTCGATTCCGCTCCCCGGATCCCATGAACCAGCCCGACCCGACCTCCGAACGCGAGCCCGCCACCGCGCTCGGCCTGCTGTTGTTGTCCGCCGCGATCCTGCTGCTCGAGATCGGGCAGGTGCGCGTGTTCTCGTTCATCCTCTGGCATCACGTGACGTACCTCGTCGTCACCGTGACGCTCCTTGGATTCGCGGCCGGTGGGACTTGGCTCGCGGTCGCGCGTGCGAAGCCACCGATCGGGCGAGCCGCGTTCGGCGCGGTCGCATTCGCCGCGCTCGCGCTCGGCACGTTCGTCGTGCTGGCGCGGCACGAGATCCGCGCGTTGCCCGAAGCCGACTCGCGTTGGCCCGCGATCAAGGCCACGCTCGCCTACCTCTATTTGGTGGTGCCGTTCTTCTTCGGCGGGGTCGCCGTCGCGGCGGCCTTGGACGGAACCGGCGCTCGCGTCAGCCGCCGTTACTCCGTGAACCTGATCGGCTCGGCGCTCGGCTGCCTGCTGGTCGTGCCGACGCTGCGCTGGGTCGGTGGTGCCGGACTCGTGCTGGTCTCGACGGCGATCGCCGCGTGCGCGGGCGCGAGCTTCGCCTTCGCGGCCAGGCGCACGGTCCTGACAGGTGTCGCCGCGCTGATCGCGGTCGCGAGCCTCGTCGCTCTTCCGAAGCGCGACCAACTGCTGCCGTTCCCGGTCGCCGAGGGCAAGACGCTCCACGCCGAGCTGCATCAGGCGAAAGCCCCGCTCGCCGCGAGCGTGTGGGATCCCATCTGCCGCATCGACGTCGTCGGCGACGAGACCAAGGACACGCAACTGCGCGTCTATCAGGACGGCGACGCGCCGACGCGGATCCCGTCGACGGACAAGGAACAGCGCTTCAACTTGCCGTCGAACCACATGGCGCTCGCGTACACGTCGACGTCGAAGCCGAAGGGCTCGCACGCGCTCGTGATCGGCGTCGGTGGCGGCTTCGATCTCGCGGTCGCACTCGAGATGGGCGCGACGCGCGTGCTCGGCGCCGAGATCAACCCGTCGACCGCGGCGCTGATGCGCGGCCGCTTCGCCGCGTACACCGGCGGCCTCTACAACGATCCGCGCGTGGAGGTCGTCGTTGCCGATGGCCGTTCGGTGGTCGCACGCTCGAACGAGACGTTCGACGTCATCCAGATCACCGGCGCCGACACGTACGCGGCGCTCGCGACCGGCGCGAACTTGACCGCCGAGTCGTACCTCTACACGCAGGACGCGATCCGCGATTACGTCGACCACTTGAACGACGACGGCGTGCTCGCGGTCCTGCGCTGGCGCTTCTACCCGCCGCGCGAAGAGCTACGCCTCATCGGCATGATGGCGCGCGAACTCCGCCGACGCGGGATCGCGAACCCGTCGGCGCACCTCGCGGTCGTCGACGTCAAGACGCCGAGCGAGGACGGCGGCGGCGACGAGGCGCGTTACGCGGTGTCGCTGCTGAAGAAGTCGCCGTTCAAGCCGAACGAGGTCGAGTTCCTCGAGCGCTTCTGCGCGATGCATCCCGACAAGGGCAAGTACTCGATGGCGCTCGTGCCCGGCGGCACCGGCGAGGCCGCGTTCGCCGACTACGTGAAAGCGATCGGCGCGGGGTCCGAGGCCGAAGCCGCGTTCGAGGACGCCTACGCGTACGCGGTCGGCGAAGTCACCGACGACCGCCCGTTCTTCTTCCAGTTCTATCGCGGTCGCGACGTGCTCTCGTCGGGCGACGCGCAAGGCGCGCGCTCGGTGTTCCATGCCGTCATCGGCCACGGACCCGCGGGATTGCAAGTGCTGTGGCTCTCGCTCGCGGCCGCCGTCGTGCTGTTGCTCGTGCTCGTCGTGGTGCCGTTGGTCGCGTTCCGCAGCGGTGGACTGCGCGTCGCCGGCGCGTGGCGGCAGGTGCTGTTCTTCGCCACCGTCGGGCTCGCGTTCATGTGCGTCGAGATCCCGATGATCCAGCGACTGACGCTCTACCTCGGCCATCCACTCGAAGCGCTCGGCCTCGGCATCTCGGCATTCCTCGTGTTCTCGGGACTCGGCGCCGCGACGTCGGCCCGCGTTGGCATCGGCTCCGAACGGGCTGCCGTGATGCGCGCCGCCCTGATCGTGATGTTGCTCTCGGTCCTGGTCGCGCTGATCGCGCCGAAGATCTTCGCTGCGACGCTCGACCTCGGCTTGCTGGCGCGGCGCGTGATCGCCGTCGCCGTGATCGCTCCCGCGGCATTCGCGATGGGGTTCCCGTTCCCGCTGGGTTTGCGCTTCGCGAAGGAGCGTGCCGCACCGCTGTTGCCTTGGGCATTCGGCGTGAACGGCGGCGCATCGGTGATCGCGAGCGTGCTGACGATCCTCGTCGCGATGGACCACGGGTTCACCCACGTGCTGTTGCTCGGCGCGGGCCTCTACGGCCTCGCGGCATTCGCGCTCCCACGCACTCGCGTCTGAACTTAGGACGACGATTTCGCGGAACGCGGGTGAATCTCCGCTGATCCTCCGAGCGCGCTGATGGTCCAGGCTTCCGGACTGCGGCGCACAACGGAGGATTTCGATGTCTCATTCGTCCTTGGCGTGGCGCCTGCCCCTGGCGCTCGCCGTCCTGTCCGCGACCTCGTTCGCCGCCGAGAAATGGGTTGGTCTTATTCCGGGCGCCGCTGAGGGTACGCCCGCCGAATTGAAGATCGACGAGGCTGCGTCGGACCATACGCGCTCGATCGTCGAGCTGAAGATCCATGGCTACTTCGAGGACACGGTCGTCGGTCCCGACGGCAAGTCGTACTTGAAGATCCGCGTTCCCGGCCTGCCGCAACTTGGCATCGAAGGCGGACCGGACCTGCCGACCGCGCGCTTCGTCATCGCGATCGCTACCAAAGTCGGTTCGGTCAAGCTCGGCAAGATCGACGAGCTCCAGACCGTCATCAAGAGCGTGCCGCTGATCGCGCCGACCTTGAAGGCGGAGCTCGACGAAGCGATCGATCCGAAGGAAGACCGCGGCCCCGGCGATCCCGATGGCACCGCGTCGCAGTGGTCGCTCGACCCCGTGATCTACAAGGAGACCAAGGCGTGGCCGGGCCCGGTGTCGGCGTCGGAATTGCCGATCGGCCTGTTGCTGCCGGCGATCCCGGGCGCGGAGGGCGAACTGCTGCCGTTCCAGTGGATCCCGGTCAACGGCGCGCTGAAGATCCACGTCCATACGCGTTTCGAGTTCCTGCACTCGGGCGCGATGCAGACGTTCGCGAAGATCACGCGCGATCGCTCGAAGCTGCTCGCGAACACCGTGTTGAACGCATCGCTGGCGAAGGCTTGGTTCCCCGCGGATCTGCAGGTGTACAGCGCGCGCTACTTGATCGTCACGCCGCAGACGTACACCGATGAGCTCGCGGCGTTCGTCGCGTACCGCAAGGCGTGTGGCTTCCAGGTCACCGTGCGGACGCTCGAGAACATCACCGGCGCCGACACCTGCGCGAACATTCGCGCGGCGATCCAGGCGTGGTACGCGACCGGCGCGTCGGGCATGGACCATTACTGCCTGCTCGTCGGCGACGCGAACGTGATCCCGACGTGCGTCGGACCGGACTCGATCGCCAGCGACGATCCGTACGGCTCGCCGCAGGACGGTGATCTCGACGAAGAGGTCTACGTCGGTCGCTTGTCGGTCGATGGCGCGGACGATCTCACGGCGCAACTCGCGAAGATCCTCGCGTACGAGCAGAGCACGGACACCTCGATCGGTTGGAACGAGGCCGTGCTGGTCGCTCACAAGGAGAACGCTCCGAACAAGTACGTCGGTGCGCACGAGAGCGTCGCGAACGCGTCGTACTCGGTGCCGCCGAGCTTCATCAAGATCTACGGCTCGCAGGCCAGCTCGACCAATACGTTGGTCGCGTCGAAGGTGAACGACGGCGTCGGTCTGGTGTGCTACCGCGGTCACGGCTCGACCAACGCGTGGACCGGCTGGAACGGCACGGACTGGCACAAGAACCAGGTCATCGGGCTGACGAACTCGCAGCACCCGGTGGTGTGGTCGTTGTCCTGCACCAACCAGAACATCGGTTGGATCGACGCGAACGCGCCGAGCCAGGACTCGATCGGTGAGACGTGGATGGAGGGGGCCACGACCGGCGCGGTCGCGCACTACGGTGCGACCGTCGCGTCGGGCACCGGCCAGAACCACGAGCTCGACCGCCGCTTGTTCGAAGCGGTCTACGACCGTGGCTTGGTGATCCACTCGCACGCGATCGCGTGGGCCGAGAGCAAGATGAACGAGATCGTTCCCGGCAACAACTCGTGGATGTATCTGTTGCTCGGCGATCCGGCGATGAAGATCCGCCGCGCCAAGGCGAACCTCGTGCTGACGACGTTCCCGCAGGAAGTCGCGGTCTGCCTGCCGGGCGGCTGCGATCTGACGGTGTCGGTGCAGGACAAGGTCGGGAACCCGGTTCCCGACGCGCTGGTGTCGGCGTTCAAGCCGGGCGACGGCTCGGTCGTGCTCGGTGACGATGTGTTCTCGAACGCGTACACCGACAAGTTCGGCGTCGCGACGTTGAAGATCGCGCCGCAGTCGCTCGGCACCGTGAAGTACACGATCCGCGGTGAGTCCGGGGCCGTGACGGTCGGTTCGATCCTCGTGACGAACGGCCCGTGGGCGGACCTCGGCGAAGCGTTGCCGGGCGTGAACGGTGCGCCGAAGCTGACCGGCAAGGGCACGCTGGTGCCTGGCACGGCGGCGAACATCGCGTTGTCGAACGCGAAGGCGAACGCGCCGGCGCTGTTCGTGGTCTCCGGCACGAGCTCGCCGCAGCCGTTCATGGGCGGCACGCTGGTGGCTTTCCCGATCGCGTTCTCGACGATCGTCGCGACCGACGCGAACGGCAAGTTCCTGTTGCCGGTCTCGTCGTGGCCGAACTCGATCCCGCAGGGCACGAAGATCTACTTCCAGATGGCGATCGCCGACGCGGCAGCTCCGCAAGGCGTCGCGCTGTCGAACGCGATTCGCGCGAAGCAGCCCTGATCGAAGGGTCGACGTGACGGCCCGGGCCAGCACCCGGGCCAGCACCCGGGCCAGCACCCGGGCCAGCACCCGGGCCGGGGCCGCGGAGCGGACCGAAAAGGGGACAGTCCCCGCGGAAGATTCCGCGGGGACTGTCCCCTTTTTCGTGGGCTATCCTTCCGGTCTTGCTCGGGGCGCCGCGCGCGAGTTGCTCTCGCTTGCGGCTGAGATGTACCCGCTGAACCTGATCCGGTTCGTACCGGCGTAGGGAAGCAGATCGAACCTCGATCCGGTTTCCTCGACGTCGGCGATCCGCGAGTACTCCGCACCCGACGAAGTCCGAGAGAGGAAGCCGCGATGAACCGTCCGACGAAGTTCGATCTCCCGCTGCATGGCGCCCACAACCCGTCCTCGACCGCGTATGGCACGACGCCGGGTTCGTTCGCGAACGCGCCCGACATCGGCGGGCCGCGCGCGTTCTCGTCGCCGGACACGCCCGGCATGCCGCAACCGTCCGACAAGACCGCGTGGGAGTTCAACCCGTCCCCGCGCGGCGCGGACCGCGCGGTCACGCAACTCGAGCTCGCGCGCCTCGGCGTCGTGACTCCGCAGATGCGCCGCGTCGCCGAGCGCGAGTCGCACCTGACCGCCGAGCAAGTCCGCGACGAGGTCGCCGCCGGCCGCATGGTGATCCCCGCGAACAAGGTGCACCGCGGCTACGCGCTCGATCCGATGGCGATCGGTCGCGCGAGCCGCACCAAGGTCAACGCGAACCTCGGCGCATCGCCCATCGCGAGCAGCACCGACGAAGAAGTCGAGAAGATGCGCTGGGCCGTGCGCTGGGGCGCTGACACGGTCATGGACTTGTCGACCGGCGGCGACCTCGACGCGTGCCGCGACGCGATCGTGCGCGCGTCGACCGTGCCGGTCGGCACCGTGCCGATCTACTCGATGATCCTCGGCCGCCGCATCGAGGACCTGACGCCGGCGATGATCCTGAAGTCGCTCGAAGATCAGGCGCGCCAAGGCGTCGACTACTTCACGATCCACGCCGGCGTGAAGTTCGAACACCTGAAGTTCGTCGAGAAGCGCGTGATCGGCATCGTGTCGCGCGGCGGCTCGCTGCTCGCGAAGTGGATGATCCACCATCGCCAGCAGAACCCCATGTACACGCTGTGGGACGAGATCTGCGACCTCATGCGCGAGTACGACGTGACGTTCTCGATCGGCGACGGCTTGCGCCCCGGCGGACTCGCCGACGCCAGCGATGCCGCGCAGCTCGCCGAACTCGAGACGCTCGGCGAACTCACGGAGCGCGCGTGGGCGAAGGGCGTCCAGGTCATGGTCGAAGGGCCGGGACACGTGCCGTTCGACCAGATCGAGTTCAACATGAAGCTGCAGCGCCGCCTGTGCCACGGCGCGCCGTTCTACGTGCTCGGTCCGCTCGTGACCGACGTGTTCCCCGGCTACGACCACATCACGTCGTGCATCGGAGCGACGTCGGCGGCGTGGCACGGCGCGGCGATGCTGTGCTACGTCACGCCGAAGGAGCACCTCGGCCTGCCGAAGGCCGACGACGTCAAGCAAGGCTGCATCGCCTACAAGATCGCCGCGCACGCCGCGGACGTCGCGCTCGGCATCCCTGGCTCGCGCGACTGGGACGACCAACTGACGACCGCTCGCGCCGCGTTGAATTGGCAGAAGCACATCGAGCTCGCGTTCGATTCGGACACCGCGCGCGCGTATCACGACGAGGACCTCGACGTCGACACGGACTTCTGCGCGATGTGCGGGCACGATTGGTGCTCGGTGCGCATCAGCAAGGAAGTCGTCGCGTTCGCGTCGGGCAAGGCCGAGGGCATGGACCCCGGCAAGGCCAAGCGCACGCCGGCGTTGAACGACGAACAGGCGAAGATCCTCGAACAGCGCGGCTACCTCACGCCGGACGAGATCCATCGCCTCGCGGCGAAGACCAAGGCCGTGCTCTCCGACGAAGCGAAGGACGATGGCCGTTTGTCGTGCCACTCGGACTTCGTCGACGCCGACGTCGCCAAGAAGATCCAGGACAACAAGCTCTCGGAGGTCTGATGCGTTCGTGGAGTGGCCTGTGGTGTGGATGGGTGTTGGCGTTCGCGTTGAGCGGTTGCGCGTCGTCGTTCGTCGAACTCGACTTCGGCGGCGAGACCACGCTGCAGACGCGCGCGGCATTCGCGGCCGACGGCAAGGCGATGGTGCAGATCGCGTTCCCGCGCGAGCTCGCGCTGCGTGACCGTCCATGCGCGATGGTCGAGCACGCGCACGACTTCGTCGCCGAAGGACTCGAGTACGACGGCACGCGATGCGACGACGCGACGTGGTGGTACCTGCGCTCGTTCGTGTCGCCGGGCTACGGCACGCCGCATCGCGGAGTCCACCTCGATACGCAGATCGAGATCGGCCAAAACGGCAAACCGCTCCACACGCGCTACGCCGTGCGCGTGACCGCGGTCGGCCAGGACTCGTCGGGCAAGAGCCACGTCATGCAAGCGATCGCGGACTTCCCGCTGACGATCGGGGGGTCGGAGCCGCAAGACCTGTGCTGGCGCGAACTGACGCCGCAAGAGGTCCAATCGGGCGGGGTGGTGCTGCCGAAGGGTTGCGATTGCCCGAGGCAGTGAGTGGAGTGTCCGCCGCGTTCAGCGATCGAACTCGCGTCTCGGGGGGCATGCCGATGCGAAGCGCGTGGCTGTGTGCGTTCCTACTCGTCGTCAGTGGATGCTCTGCTCCGGTCGAATCGAGCAGTGCCGCGTTGCGCGTCGAACACAAGCTGTTGGCGACGTTGACCGCGATTCTCGACTTCCGTGCGCCCACCTCGCCGAGTTCGCCCTCCGACCCGGTTTACGTGACGATCACGATCCCCCCGCCGTGGTTCGGATCGTCTGAGCTGCAGATCGGCAATGTCCGCGTGAACTACCTGCGCGTTCAAACCTTCAGGATCTACGGCAGCGATCTGCCCACCGTAGCCGGACCCTACAACGTCTTCGCATCCGGCGATTCGCTGCCCGTGGCTGTCCTCGACGGAACATTCAAGCGCGCGGCGACGGGCAGCACGCACTACGAAGTCCAAGTCGAGGTCCGCGGACACGATTCGACGTATTCCTCCAAGACGCTGAAGTTCACGGGAAGCGTCGAAGTCCCGAACCAAGCATTCCTCGCGAAGATCAATCTCCACGAGGTGCCCGGCGAGTCACCCGGTCAGTAAGCGAACGCTGAGTCAGCGCGGTGGATCTACGTCCACGGCCTCCGCGGAGCGAGTCTCGTGCGGTCAGCGCCGATCGGAATCTGGATCGACACCGGGACCTATGAGGACGAGGGACGCCCACTGGTAGGGCGGCGGCCACCGGATCGGTCCCTCTTCGCCGGCGGCGACCCCCGCACGCGAACCCGACTTCAACGTCTCGAGCTTCGTCGTTCGAAGCGCTGCGCGCGCGTTCATGCGCTCACGAACGAACCGCTGCTGGAACGACGCGACCAATGCGGACGCGTTCTCATCGTTCAACGCCCACCGCGAGGCGATCACGGACCACACCCCGGCCGTCATCCACGCATGGGCCACCGACAGCGGACCATCCGTCGCGCGCAGACGACCTTGCGTCGTGTCGCACGCGATGATCAATGCGAGGTCGCACCGGAGCTTCAGCCGGCAGATCGTCTCGACGTCGAGGAATCCAGACGCCGTCGGGGACGGACTGAGCAGCAGGCCGACGCGGTCCGCATCGGGGACATGCACGCCGTGGCACGCGAAGTGGAGGTAGCGCGCATCCACGACCGCCTCCAGGACATCGGCGACGTTCGCGGCGTCGCCGAGCAGGATCGACGCCGTATCGCAGTCGAAACGCGAGTCGCGGTCCTTCTCGAACTTCCGCATGCTCTCGCGGACCGCGGACGCCGCATGTTCGTCGAGAACGAGTCGTGCGGCGGCGATCACCTCGAGGCGCGTCGCCGGCAATGGTCTGAAGCCTGCGTCGATGGTGCCGTCGGTCGCGGCGTAGTTCGGATCGCCGACGAAGACCCAGCGCGCGTCGGGTCGCGTCGGGTCCGAATCGGTCGGTCGCGAGAAGATCGCGGCGGTGGGCGCGATCCCGATGTCCAGCTCCGCGATCAAGTAGGGCGGTGATTCCGCATCGGCGGCGGTGAGTCGAGGCAACGCGTCGAACGGCACGCCGGCGAGGCACGCCGACGGCGCAATGGTCGATTTCGACGCGCCGAGGCCCACGACGACGTCGAACGCCGGGCGCAGGAGATCGAGGCAACGCGCGCCCGCTGCCGCGGCTTCGGCCGTCGCCGCGGACTTCGAGGCCGCGATGCGCGCGAACTCCGCAGCGGCGAGCGCGACGTCCGCGACCGACCCGCAATCCGCGAGTCGCACCGGGCCGCTCTTCGGAATGACGTACGCGTGCATCCGCGATCGCCCCTCGACGAACTCGATCAGGCACTCGTCGTCCTCAAGCACGGACCGGACCGCCGCGAGGATGCCCGAGGCCGTGCCGCTCCGCCCGCGAGGCCCGCCGCGCAGCATGTCGGACTTGAACTTCGTCGATCGCGCGAGCAGCGCGTCGACGAGCGCATCACGCGTCGCTGCGTCGGCCGCGTTGCCCACCTCGTGGAACTCCCGCCAACATGCGTCCTCACGCAGGCGCATCGCGAGGGCGTAGCGCGAACGCAATCCGGACCGATCGAGAGGACCGAGCGCCGCCACCGCGTCGTCGTCGAGCATCGACTCGAGGGTGTCGAGGGCGGACTTCGCCGCGTCGAGTTCACCGCGGTCGAGTCTCGCGGTTGCCAACGCCTCGAGGGCGACGAGGTGTGCGTCACGCAGCGCGCTCGAGTCGACTTCATCGAGGAGGTCGCCCGCTTCACGGATGGCCTCGTCCGTGAGCCCGGCGTCGGCGCACGCCCGAGCGAGCATCGAGCGCGCGAACGCAGCCGTGCGCGGAGTGACCGGGCTCGTGGCGCATGCGACTCGAGCGGCCTCGACCGCCGCGGTCGCATCCCCGCGGAGCAAGTGCACCTCCACGAGATTCGCGCGCACGATCCCAGCGACGTCGTGGAGCTTGGCGCGCGTCGCGATCTCGAGGGACTGCTCGAGCCCGGAGAGGGCAACTTCTACACGCTCCTGCTCGAGGTCGGCGACGGCGAGATTCAGTCGCAGCACCGCGCGTTCCCGATCGGTCGTCGCGTAGGGGAGGCCCGCGCTCAACGAAGCTCGCGCGCGCTCCGGTGCGCCGAGCGCGAGCTCGAGCTGCGCCACGACGCTGGCGGTGGAGACCGAGAACGCGTCATCGGATCCCGTGTCGACGAGCGACCGGAGAGCGGTCGTGGTGCGCCTGGCGTCGCTCCAGCGCGCTGAACCGAGTTCGGCGAGCGCGCGGGTTCCGAGCCAGGCCGCCCGTCGATCCGCTGGCAATGAGCCCGGTTCCAGACGATCGAGCCACGCGAACGCGTCATCGGACCGAGAGCATCGCGAGCACGACTGAGCCAGCGAGATCACGATCTCGAACCCGTCCGGTGACCGTGTGGCAACTTCGGGATCGGCCTCGACCAACACCTGCGCGCGATCGATCGACTCGTTCGCATCGCCGATGAGTGCGGCATGCGTGGCTGCGCGCGCGGCATGCGCCGCAAGCCGCAACCGATCAACGATGTTCGTGTCGTTGGGCGCCGTCCGACTCAACGTGAGGGCGAGCGCCGCGTCTCCGTCGTTCGCTGCATCCGCTGCGAGTCGGCAGCGCAACATCGCGGCCACTTCCGGACTGAGCGATGACGTAGAACCCGCGAGTAGTCGAGACGTGGCTTCGAAGACCCGCGGCTCGGTACGAGTTGGCGCCGCGAGCGCGAACGCGGCGTCGGCGTGCGCCGAGGCCCATGCAGCCCGCGCTTCGCTCCCATGCGTCGCGACACGTCGCAGCGCCGCGCCTGCAGCTTCCTGGCAGCGCGGCGTGGCGGTCGAATTGAACGCGAACAGACCCAGTCCATACGCGCAGGTCGCCGCGACGGTCGGATCGGTGTGCGCTCGATCCGCTTCCAGCGCGGCATCCAGGGCTCCGATCGCCGCGAACGGAACGCGGTCGACGACGGATGCGTCGGCGTCGATCGGTACCAGCGCAACGACCGCGCGGTCACCCGCTCCGGCCGCACGACTCAACGTCACGTCGATGTCGACCGTCCCGGCGACGTCGACGACGAGCGTCGGAGCCGGGGACGGAGCCGCCGACTTGGCCCCGGTCGTCGCAAGGCTCGTTTCAAGGGTCCCCGCGAAGCCGTTGCAGACCGCGACGATTGCGTGGGTGCCGGCGCTCGCAGAGCGCAAAGTGACGCGAACGGCGTTGCCGTCCAGGGTCACGGCGTGGACGGAGGGCCGCGCGGCGGGCGCTTGGATTGACAGGGTCGTCGTCGTCGAGCCGATGAGTGGGTGGAGGAATCCGATCGCAGCCAGCCCGCACACGATGGTCGGCCGCGAAACCGGACTACCCCACGCCAGACGTCGACGAACGGGCCAAGAGCGCATCGGTATTCCCCCGCACGAACTGCTGCGGATGTTTCGCCCCCCTCGAACCCCTCAATACACCGCCCGCACGATCAGATCCGACTCCGGTACGGCGACGCACGCGAGGAAGTAACCCTCGGCGCGTTCCTCGCGTGTCAGATCGCCTTGCGCCAGCGCCGGCGGAGTCCCCGCGGTGGCCTGCGCGATGCAGGTGTGGCAGGCGCCGCTCCGACAGTGGTACGGAAAATAAACGCCCGAGCGCAGCAGTCCGTCGAGGACTGTCTCGCCCGGGCGCAGTTCGATCGTCCGTTCACCGTGGCGGATGTGGACCATCGGTAAACCTCGGTCGGGTGCGGTCGCGGTGGATTACGCGCCGCCCTCGGCCTTCTTCTTCAGCTTGTCGAGGCCGAACTCGAACATGTCGCCGATCCCGCTCTTCATCATCGCGGCCATCAGCGGGCCGTACTTGATGACGCCGCCGCAGCAGGCCATGTCCATCTTGGCGTCCATCGACCACGTCACTTCGACGCCGCCGTCGACCGGCTTGTAGGTCAACTTGCCTTCGGACGGCAACTTCGACTCGCCGTGGATGAAGGCCATGTCGTACGTCACGCCCGCGGTCGGGTCGCTCTTCGTGAACGTGAGTTCGCCCTCGCCGTCCTTGCCGGTCCACGACTGATGCGCGCCGACTCCCGACGTCGCGGCGCCGTACGTGACCTTGATCGTCGGGTCGCCACCGGCGTCCTTGTCCGTCCACGGCTCCCACGCCGGCCAGTTCTTCAGATCGCCGACGTACTCGTGGATCTTGGCCGCGGGCGCCTTGATGACGACGGTCCGCGACAGGTTCATGTCCGGCGACATGACGTGCCCGGCCGCGACGACGGCCACGACCAGCATCAACAACACGATCAGCAACTTCTTCATGGTGGTCTCCTCCGATCCTGCGCTTCCAGAGCGGCGCGCGAAGCCGGAGAGTCTACCGGTACGACCCGATCGGGGGCCACGGGTGAGGCTGCGCGGTCGCGCCAGTCGAACGCCGGCCACCGCGGCGTCCCCGTCATGGCCGTCAGGGCGCGATCGTGAGCGTCACCCGGTTCGACAACTGCGTGCCCGCACTGCCCGCGAGCAGATCGCCGAACACCCCTTGGAAGTGAGCGGAGAGCCCGATCAGGTTCGGGTCCGGAGGCAGCGGCATCGGCAGCGTCAAGCGGTCCTGGAACGCGCCGAAAGCGCCGCTGACGAACGGCACGAGGAACGAGTTCGGATCGAGCAGGAACGTGCCGTGCGGCGGCGCCGGCAACGATGCCGTGCTGGCGCCGAGGAACACGACGTACCCGTCGGCGTAGTCGCCGTTCAGATCGAGGTTCGCGGTCTGCCCGATCGACGCGCTGCCGCCGAGCTTCAGCGCGGGCAGCGCGAGGAACGCCGCGACCTTCGTCGCCGAGCCGTTCGCGACCGTGACGACGACGTCGTGTGGCCCCGGCGGCAGCGGCGGCAGCGTGGCCTGCACGATGTCGGGTCCGAAGAACGTCGCGCCCGCGGGCACGCCGCCGATCGTCACGCCGACGACATCGCCGGCTGCGCCGAGATACGTGCCCGAGATGAACGTCGTCCCGCCGCCCGCTTGGTCGCCGCGGTCGGGGAAGACTTGCGTGATCGTCGGCGGGAACTGCGCGACGATCGCGCTCTTCATCAAGGGGTCGACGACGACGAGGTTCATCCACGACAAGTACGGAACGGCCATGTAGTAGGCCTCCGCCGCGTCGTAGCCGTTCAGGTAGCGCGAGAACAGGATGTCCGGATGGACGCACGCCTGCAGGAACGGCTCGGCGACGAAGCCGGCCGCGCCGCACGCGCCGAGGTGGATCAAGTCCGCGATCAGCGATTGGCCGTAGACCTGGCCCGACTTCAGGAACGTGCGGCCGTTCGTGGACACGTAGTCCGTCACGATCGCGCCGTTCGCGAAGGTGCCGGGATACAGCGGCCCGGTGCCGGCCGGGATCGGGCCGTAGTACGGCGCACCCGCGGTGAACGCATCGTTGCTGCCCCACGACGCGTAACCGAGCATCGGCCCGACGTTCGAGCGGAACGTGTTCGTCTGGTCGAACACGATCGACTGGCCGAGTGTCGTCAGTTGGGTGTTCGCGTTCGCCATCCAGTCGTTGCCGACTTGGTACCCGCCGCCCTTGCTCGGATCCTGGTCGAGCAGGAACACGCCGGCGCTCGCGGGGTTCTGCGCGCGGTCGATCAGTCCCTTGATGTCACCGGGCACGCCGGTCGCCGCGTCGATGTTGTCCTCGTAGCCATCGAGACGACAGACGAGGTAGCGCGGGCCGTTGCCGGTGAACGACGCGAAGCTCTGCTTCTTGTTGAAGTACGGATTCACGTACCAGCTCTGCTGACCGTTGTCGCCGACGATGGGCGAGAACAGCATCGTCAGTTCGGAATCGACCGACGCCTCGTTGGTGCCGGTGACGCGGATCGGCACGCCCTTGGTCAGCACGATGTACTTGATCTGCGACTGCAATTGCGGCTGCGTGACCGACAGGTACGTCTTGATCGGATCGCGGATCTGCGCGTTGTACTGCGTGCGCGAGATCAGTTCGGTCGACGGTGACGACGGCGGCAGATGGAAGACGTTGATCGCGGGGATCGCGCGGACCTGCGCGTAATAAGCGCCGACCGCCTGCGAGATCGGACTGGCGTCGTTGACGACGACGAGGACTTGCGCCGGCGTCGCGCCGCCCAGCGCGGTCGCGCAAACCAAACCGGTCGCGAGCGAGAGGACGACGAGCGAGCGCAGCATGCCGAAGGCTCCCGGTTCGTGTTCGGTGCGTTCCGAGGGCGGATCGGCCCCGCGGTCGCGGCCGATGTTCGCCGCCCGCCGCGCGAAAACAAAGCCCGAGGTCGAAAGAACGCGTGACGCCGGCCGGGCCGCCCGGATGAAAGAGAGGCCTGAAGGAAGCCGCGGATGCGTGTTGGGGGCGTTCCCCGCATGCATCCGCAATTTCCTGTCCACGGCGCGACGGCGTCGCGGAACCCGTCAGGTCGAAGTCAGGGTGAGGCCTCGGCGGCGCGTTTCGCGTCGTCGAGGTCTTGCTGTACGCACTTCGTCATCGCGCCGCGCATCAGCGCGCCGAGGATCGGCGCCAAAGCAGTGACGCCAAAGACAGCGACGCCAAAGACTGCTCGACCGCACTGTGCGAGTTCAGTTCGCCAAGAACTCCCGCGTGAAGTTCTCCACCCGCGCCGTCCCGATCGCCAAGTCGTCCTCGATGCGGACGCCGCCGTACTTCTTCAAGTCGTCGACGAGCTTCCAGTTCACGAGCTTGCCCTGCGGCTTGGCCTTCAATTCGTCGAGCAGCGACGTGATGAAGTGCAGCAGCCCGGCTCGATCGTGAAGACCTGGCCGGCAGCGACCTTGGTCGTGTTGCGCAGGAACGGGTTCTTCGGGTCGGGCTTGATCGCGGCGCAGCCGACATCGTGCGTCTGGAGGCCCAGCGAATGGCCGAGGCCATGGGGGAGGAAAGTGCGTGTGACGCCGGTGTCGACGAGTTCGGCGTCGCTGCCCGAGGCGATGCCGAGGTCGCGCAACACGGGCGCGAGCAACTGGTGCGACTGGTCGTGGAGGTCTTGATAAGGCATGCCGAGCTTCACGCGGCGGCACGTCTCCTGTTGCAGCGTCTCCATCTTCGCGATGAGGCCGGCGAAGACGTCGCTCGCGCTGGCCTTTGCCCCTTCATCACGGTGCGCGGATGTCGGAGTCGTAGCCCTGGTAGCTGGCGCCGGCGTCGAGCAGCGACTGCGCGCTCGAAGCGCGTCTTTCCATAACTGACGTGGTGCAGCGTGGCCGCGTGCTCGCCGAGCGCGACGATGTTCTTGTACGGCGTCTCGGCGTCGTCTTGCGCGGTGGCCTCGAGGTACATCAAGTGCAGTTGGAGTTCGCTGTGGTCGCCGCGCTGGAACGCGTCGATGACCTTGGCGTGGCCGAGGCCGGCGCGGCGGTTCGCTTCGCGCAGGCAGAGGAGCTCGTACGGCGTCTTCAGCACGCGCAGGCGATCGAGCTCGGACAGCAGCGCCTTCGGATTGATGCGGTCGGCCGTGAAGCCCCACGCGCCGGCGTCGGTCATGTCCTCGCCGATGAACGCGGACTTCGCGGACGTCGGCAGGTGGTCCTTCATCTTCGTCGCGTCTTTGACCTCGACGACGTCGAGCGACGGCCAGAAGTGGTCGGTCTCCGGCGGCGCTGGCGCTTCCCAGAAGCCGTAGCCGTTGTTCCAGACGAGCTTCGGCTTCGCGCCGGGCCGGAACACCAGCGCGGAGTTCGCGGTCTCGAGCGGCAACCAATGCTGGAAGTGCGGCGTGGCGCGCAGCGGCCAGTATTGGTCGTCGAACATCGAGCGCGACTTCGGCGTGCCCGAGTGGATCACGACGGCGTCGAAGCCCGTCGCCGGCAGCACGCGCGCGTACTCGGCGGCGAGCCAAGCGATGTGATCGCGATAGGTGCGGTCGAGTTCGGCGAGGTCGACGGGCGAATGCATGGGTCGGACTCCGATTGCGCGGTGGTCGCAGGATAGCGCGCGGACCGCCCTGCTACTCTCCGCAGCAATGCGCACCGTGCGACTCGCTCAACTTCCCATCCCGCAACCGGCCAAGGGCTCGGCGACGGGCAACGTGCCGCTCGCGGCCGGCTGCCTCGCCGTCGCGGCGCGCGACGCGGGACTCGCGGGCGTCCGCGTCGAAACCGTGCCGGTCGAACTGACCGACGACCTCGGCGACACTCTGCTCGCGCGCGAACTCGCGGCGGGCGAACCGGACGTGCTCGGCCTGTCGCTGTACCTGTGGAACCCGAGCGCAGTCTGCATCTCGCCCGCGAGGTGAAGCGGCTGTCGCCGAAGACGGTGATCTCGCCGGCGGCCCCGAGGTCGGGCCCGACAACGCGTTCCTCATGCACCGCGGACGAGATCGACGTCGCCGTGACGGGCGAGGCCGAAGAGGTCTTCCCCGGCGTGCTCGACGCGATCCTGCGCGGCGGTGATCCGCGCGCTGCCCGGCGTCGCGGTGCGGGACGGACGCGCGTTGTCGGCGTTCACGCCGGCGCGCGCCGCGACGTTCCCGCTGACGCGATTCCCGTCGCCCTACCTCGACGGCACGCTTGCCGTGGATCCGACGCGCGCCGTGTACGTCGAGACGGTGCGCGGCTGCCGCAGCCACTACCGTTCTGCTTCTATCCGAAGAGCAGCGCGAGCCTGCGCACGCTCGACGTCGCCGATGCGAGACGCACGCTCGAAGCGTTCTCGCGCGCGGGGCGAAGGGCATCGTGTTCCTCGACCCGACGTTCAACCATCGACCGCAGTTCGACGCGCTGCTCGACGCGATCCTGGACGTCAATCGCGAGCGGCGCGCGACGTTCTTCGCCGAAGTCCGCGCCGAGGGCCTGACGCCGGCGCAGGCCGACAAGTTCACGGCGGCCGGCTTCACGAAGCTCGAGATCGGGCTGCAATCGGTCAATCCCGACGCGTTGAAGCGCAGTCAGCGCGGCGGCTCGCCGGAGCTCGTGGCGAAGGCCGCGGCGATGCTGCGCGAGCGCGGGATCGACTTGCTGGTGGACCTGATCATCGGCCTGCCCGGCGATGGCGTCGACGACGTGCGTCGCGGTGTCGACTTCTTGCTCGAGCACGATCTCGGTCGATTCGCGCAAGTGTTCCCGCTGTCGGTGCTGCCCGGGACCGCGATGCGCGCGAGTGCCGCGCAGGACGGACTCGAATACGACCCGGCGCCGCCGTATCGATTGCGGCGCACGGCGACGATGAGCGGCGACGACATCCTCGACGCGCTGCTCGACGCCGAGGAACGACTCGATCGCCGACTCGACGAGTTCCCGCGGCCGTACCTCGCGCAGCGCGACGAGGCGGCGCGCCCGCAGGACGTGTTCGAGCTCGACGTCGATCGCGCGACCGACGCCGATCGGGTGCGGGCTCGCGAGCCCGGCGCGCAGCACGTGGCGCTGTGGATCCGTGGCGACGACCTCTGGGCCGCGCTCGCCGCGGTGCTCGATGCGATCGACGCGCGCCTCGCGGTCGATCCGCACGCGACGATCGACGTCGTGCTCGCGCCGGGCCGCGCGTTCCCGATGAACCTCATCGAGGCGATCGCGCGCCGGTTCGCGGACGCGCCGCGCTCGTACGCGGGTCGTCACCTCGCGCATCGCGGCGAGGACGCGCAGCATCGGCTCGTCACGGTGTTGCGCGAGGGCGCACCTTCGCGGCGGACTGGATCGAAGCTCTCGACGAACGTGTCCCGGTCTTCCGCGAGATGAGCGCGCACGAAGCGCTACGCCGCGCGAGCCGACTCGGCGGCGACGAGCCCGCGGCGCGCATCGTCGGCGATTGGCCCGAGCACGGCGACGAGGTGTTCCGCGTGCTCGCGCAATTGGCGGACCCGGAGTGCGTGACGTTCGCGGATCGTGCGCTCGAGACGCGCTGGGTCGACGAGGTCCTGAAGTACCGCGAGACGAGCTGAGAGTGGCGGAGCGGGGGACAGAGCAGATGAGGGGACTGTCCCCACATGCCCACATGTGGGCCTGTGGGGACAGTCCCTCATCTGCTCTGTCCCCTTCGCGCGCCCCGTCAATGACCCGGGGGTTTCTCACCTGGCCCTGACCGCGTCCCACAGCGAGGCGTGCTCGTCCGTCCACAGGATCGGGTTCGTCAACTCGGGCAGCGGGCGCGACCAGCGCTGCACGTACGGCTGTTGCGTGAACGACTCGTCCCGCGTCAGCAGCACCCATTTCGACGCCTCGTGGATCGCTTCGGTCTTCGGGCCTCGCGCTGCACCAACACCGCGTGGGGCGCCGGCGTCCTGCGCGAGCGTGTGGACGATCGGCACAAGGTCGAGGAAGCGATTGCTCACGTGGACCGCGAGTACGCCGTCCTCCGGCAACACGTCGAGGTAGAGCGCGACCGCCTCGCGCGTCAGCAAGTGCATCGGGATCGCGTCGCTCGAGAACGCATCGATGACGAGCACGTCGAACGCTTCGCGCTTGCCCGCGGCGCGCATGGCCTCGAGCGAGAGCCTCGCGTCGCCGAGCTCGATCGCGACGTCGCCCGCGCAATCGTCGAGGTACGTGAACCACTCGCGCGCGATCGACACGACGGCGGGACTGATCTCGAAGAACGTCACGGCGTCGCCCGGCTTCGCCCACGCGGCGATCGTGCCCGTGCCGAGTCCGACGATGCCGATGCGGAGTGGGCCTTGTTCGCGCCGCGCGTGCGCTCGATCGCGACGTCGGCGCCGCTGCGTTCGGCGAAGTAACTGGTCGCCGTGCGTCGTACCGTCTCGCCGGTGTACTGCGTGCCGTGATTGATGCTGCCGTTCACGAGCATGCGGAACGGCCCGAACTTGCCGTCGTCCTCGACCACCGTCAGTACGCCGAAGAAGTCGCGCACGCGCGCGCGCACCACCTCGTCGACGGCCACCACGCGCGAGCGCAACGCCCACGCGAGTGCAAGGAGTCCCACGCCGAGCGGGAGCCACAGTGCCACAGGCTTGCCGAGCCGCAACGGCGAGTCCGCGGCGCGCCACCAACCGATCAGCGTGAACACGACACAAACCGACCAGCCCGATCGGCAACTCGACGTAACGGTCGAACACTTGAGGAGCGATCAGCGCGCCGGAACAATCCGCCGAGCGCGCCGCCGCTCGCGAGCACCAAATAGAACAACGTCAGATGCCGCGTCGCCGGCCGCGCACGCGACAGTTCGCCGTGGCACGTCGTCGACGCCACGAACTGCGCGCCGCCGAGCGCGATGCACTCGCCGAGCAAGCCGACGTCGGTCGCGGCGCGCAAGCTGAACACGGCGAGGCACGACGCCAGCGCGAGGCCGACGCCGAACGAGAAGCGGTGGTACGCGCCCTCGACGTCGAACGCGACGATGAACGACACCAGGTACAGCAACAGCGGCAGGATCCAGAGGAACGGCATCGCCGCGACCTCGCGCGTCAACCGTTCGGTGGTGCCGATCAGCAGCAGCGCGGGGAACGCCGAACATCCGAGCCAGAACACGACGTCGCTCGCGCGAGGTCGCGCAGCCACGAGTGTGCTCGACGGTTCGACCGTGGGCGCGTCGAACTTGCGCGCGCGCCACGCCGTGAGCGCGAGCAGCACGCCGTAGCCGACGAACGCGATCGACCACACGCGGATCTGCGCGGTCTGCCCGAGCCACGGCTCGAGCGCGAACGCAAGACCGTCGCGACCAGGACGCGCAGCACGTCGCTACCGCGCGGATCGGCATGGGTCGGGCGAGCCGCCGGATCGGGCGCGATCGGCAAGAACGGTACGCACGCGGCCAACAGCGCGAACACGGCGAGGACTTGTGCGCGTGGCTTCAGACGCGCGAGCCCCAGATGCACGAGTGCGTAGCCGAGCAACAGCGCGGTCTGGAAGAACGCGAGGCTCGTCGTCCACACCGCGGCGCTGCCCCCGAACCACGGCAGGATCGCGCGCGACAGCAAGGGCTGCACGAGGAACAACAGCAACGCGCCGAGCGTGATCGTGGCGGCGTAGAGCGGCATCGGGCGCGCATCGAACGCCGCGATCTCGCCCAGGTCAACGGGTGGCCGCGAGGTCTTGGCCGGTGATCGCCGCGAAACGGCGTGCGCGGGCCGCGCGGCGTCTCGTTACGCTCCGCCGTCATGGCCACGGATCGCGGCGACGTCTGCTCCAAGTTCCTCGACGTCGTGCCGCACGCGCTGTACCCGTTCCAGGAGCAGGCCATTCTCGAGTGGTTCTCGAGCGAAGGCGGCCTGTTGGTCAGCGCCCCCACGGGCATGGGCAAGACGCTGATCGCCGAGGCCGCGCTGTTCGAAGCGCTGGTCACGCGCAAGACCGCGTACTACACGACGCCGCTGATCGCGCTCACCGACCAGAAGTTCCGCGAGCTGCAAGACAAGGTCGAAGCGTGGGGCTTCCACGCCGACGACGTCGGCCTCCTGACCGGCAATCGCCGCGTGAACCCCGACGCGCCGATCAAAGTCGTCGTCGCCGAGATCCTGCTCAATCACCTGCTCTCGCACGAGGTCGACTTCACGCACGTCGACTCCGTCGTCATGGACGAGTTCCACTGGTTCAACGACCGTGAGCGCGGCTTCGTCTGGGAACTCGCGCTGACGTTCCTGCCGGAGCACGTGAAGGCGCTGCTGCTGTCGGCGACGATCGGGAACGTCGTCGACGTCGTCAGTTGGTCGCGCGTGCGCCACGGGCGCAAGCTCGGGTTCGTCACGACCGACGAACGACGTGTGCCGCTCGAAACCACGTGGGTCGAGGATCGGCTGTTGCCCGAACTGTTGGTCGAAATGGCCGACGGCGACGACGCCAAGCGCCTGACTCCGGCGCTCGTGTTCTGCTTCGCGCGCGACGAGTGCTGGGAGACCGCCGAAGTCCTGAAGGGCAAGAACCTGCTGCAGGAGGGTGGCCGCGCACGCATCGAGGCCGCACTCGCGGAACTCGGCGCCGACATGACGCTGGGCGCGGGGCCGAAGCTCAAGCAGATGCTGATCCGTGGCGTCGGCGTGCATCACGCCGGCATCTTGCCGCGACACAAGGAAGCGGTCGAAGCGCTGTTCTTGCAGAAGCTGATCCCCGTCGTCGTCTGCACCGAGACGCTCGCGGCCGGCATCAACTTGCCCGCGCGTTCGGTCGTGCTCACGACTCTGATGAAGGGCCCGCCGCAGCAGAAGAAACTCATCGCCCCGTCGGATGCACACCAGATGTTCGGCCGCGCCGGTCGTCCGCAGTTCGACACCAAGGGCAACGTGTTCGCGCTCGCGCACGAGGACGACGTCAAGATCTTCAAGTGGAAGCTGAAGTGGGACGCGTTGAACCACGCGTCGAAGGACCCTGGCATCCTGTCGGCGAAGAAGGACCTCGAGCGCAAGAAGCCGAGCCGCCGCGCGAACCAGCAGTACTGGAGCAAAGGCCAGTTCGACTCGCTGCTGCGCGCGAAGCCGTCGAACCTCGAGAGCCGCGAGATGATCCCGTATCGCGTGCTGATCCACTTGCTCGTGCACGGCGCCGACTCGAAGACCGTGCGCGACTTCCTCGCCAAGCGTCTGTGCGGTCCGGAGCGCGTGCTGTTCTTCGAACGCCGCCTCGACGCGATGGTCGACAACCTCGTCGCGCTCGGATACCTGACGCGCGACGAAGCCGGCACGCTCGCCGTCACCGACTCGGTCGACGCGTTGGCCGCGTTCCGCTCGATCGATCCGCTCTACGGCCGCTTCCTCGCGCAACAGCTCGTCTACGCCGATCGCGACGAGAAGCTCGCGGCGCTCGAATCGGTGCTCGACGCGCCGCCGCAGGTCGTGCGTGCCGCGGGCTGGCCCGAGCCGCGTAAAGGACCGCTGCAGCAGAACGTGCTCGAACCGATGATGATCGCGTTCGGCATCCGTCTCGAGTTCCCGACGCAGGAAGAGCGCGAGCAGAGCCTGTTCGCGCACAAGGACAAGGACGACGTCGAGAACGACGATCCGCTGTCGCGCCGTCCGCCGTGGTTCGCCGAGATGCTGAAGATCGCGTTCGAGCGGAACCTGCCGCACCCCGAAGACGTCACGGTGAAGCCGATGTGGGTCGCGGAGGGTGTGTTCGCGTGCGGGGACGACTTCTTCCGCTTCATCAAGTCGCGCTCGCTCGAGAAGAGCGAGGGACTCGTACTGCGGCACCTGCTGCGCCTCGTGTTGCTCGCGCGCGAATTCGAAGCGCTGACGTCCGATCCCGACTACGACGTGATCGCGACGCGCGCGCAGACGGCGTGCTCCACGGTCGATCCGAGCTACACCGAGAAGTACCTCGAGACGGCGAACGCCGAGCGCAGTCTGTTGCGCTGAGCGCGCGCGGCGCGGGCCACGGTCGGTGCGTGGCGTGGTGTCGCACGTGCTGCGAAATCGGACTTCGTGCGGCACCGCCACGGACTATGCGTAACGACGCGTCCGCTGGCTTCTGCACGATCGAACCATCGACCGAGCCCCGGAGACGGCCATCGTAGGTCGTCCATGGTTTCGATCGTGGACTCGTCGATTCGGCTGCCTTGCCACTTCCACGGCTTGAAAGCCGGATTTCGCCAGCTAACCTGTTCGGTTCTTTTCCGCGTCCCCGTAGATCCCGTCGAGGGAGGAGTCGTTCATGACCTTCAGTGCCAACAAGAGCCTGATCGCGACCACGATGGTTGCGTTCGGGTTGCTGTTCGGTTGTTCCGAGCAGCAGACCGTGACCAAGCCCAACAAGACCAGCACCGCAGCCGCGAAGTCGGGCGCCAATGCCGGCGCATCGACCGCGAGCGCGTCGGAGACCGCGACCTCGAGCAACACCTCGACGTCGGCTCCGGCTGCGACCGAAACCGCGAAGCCGGCCCCGGCCGCCAGCTCGTCGACGTCGATGTCGACGATGTCCGGTGGCGCGACGGCGACCCGTGCGTTCCCGACCGGTGACCGCGCGACCAGCGCGATCCTGCTCGAGAAGTCGGCTCCGGACGAAGTGATGGTCGGCGAATCGTTCGACGTCCGCATGAACGTCACGAACCTCACGCAGAACCGCCTCGATGGCGTCGTCGTCAGCGACATGCTCGACGGCAACTTCGCCCTCGCGTCGAGCACGCCGAGCGCGGGCTCGGGCACGGGTGGTCGCGTGGTGTGGAACCTCGGCTCGCTGAACGCGGGCGAGACCAAGACGATCGTGATGAACGGCAAGGCGAACGGCGCCGGCTCGATCACGAACTGCGCCGAAGTCCAGTGGCAGAACATGGTCTGCGTCACGACGAACGTCGTCGCGCCGAACCTGCAGATCACGAAGAAGGGCCCGGCCGAAGTGATGGCGTGCGACGAGATCGTCTACACGTTCACCGTCACGAACAACGGCACGGGCACCGCGCGTAACGTCCGCGTCGAGGACAACCTCCCGGCCGGCCTGGTCGCGTCGGACGGTTCGTCGAAGCTGTCGTTCAACGTCGGTTCGCTCGCGGGTGGCGAGTCGAAGGAGATGTCGGCCAACGTCAAGGCGACGAAGACCGGCTCGTTCCAGAACTCGGCGACGGCGATGGCCGACGGTGGTCTGAAGGGCGATTCGAACTCGGTCACGACGGTCGTGCGCAAGCCGGCCCTTGCGCTCGAGATGAACTGCCCGTCGCAGGCCTTCACCGGCACCAGCGCACGCTTCCGCATCACCGTTCGCAACACGGGTGACGGCGCCTGCGACGACACGGTCGTCTCGGCGACGATCCCGACCGGCACGACGTTCATGAGCGCCGACAACGGCGGCAAGAACGCCGGCCAGTCGGTCCAGTGGATGCTCGGTCGCCTCGAGCCGAACGGCTCGACGGAGCTGTCGTTCACGGTCCGTCCGGAACAGATCGGCGCCATCAAGTCGGCCGCCGAGGTCGTCTGCCGTTGCTCCGAACCCGCCCGCGGCGAATGCTCGGTCGAGGTCAAGGGCATCCCGGCCGTCCTCCTCGAAGTGATCGACATCGAGGACCCGATCCAGGTCGGCAGCAGCAACACGTACGAGATCGTCGTCACGAACCAGGGCTCGGCCCTCGAGACGAACATCCGCATCGTCTGCGAACTCGAAGACGAGATGGAATACGTGTCGTCGCAGGATCCGCGCAACGGACCCGGCAAGGCCGCTGGCAAGACCATCACGTTCGAGCCGCTGCCGAGCCTCGCCGCCAAGGCGAAGGCGACGTACCGCGTCGTCGTGAAGGCCGTGAAGTCGGGCGACGTCCGCTTCAAGGTCACGATGCTCTCGGGTGATCGTTCGCGTACGGTCGAAGAGACCGAAGCGACGAACTTCTACGAGTGATCGTCCACGAGCGATCGTGATGTGAACGTCGTGCGCTCAGCGCCGCTGCAGAGCGCATGATCCACGGCCGGAGTTCGGGTTCGCCCGGGCTCCGGCCGTGTCTTTTGCAGTGGTCGCGGTCGAGGGTGAGTCGGTCGTCGGAGGGTTTGCATGCGCGTGAACGCGTGGATCGTCGCTCCGCTCGGCATATTCGTCGCGTGCGCCCAACCCGCACCGGTGGCTCCGCCGCGGCCGCCGGTCGTCGTCGCAGCGACGCCGTCGCCGCCGTCCGACGCGAAGTCGGTGATCCTGCCGACGCAGGCGGTCCCCGCGAACGCCGCGACGCGCGAGGACGCGGCGCGCGCGACGTCGCTGTTCGTCGGCCGACCGGCGCCCGAGTTCACGGCGATCGATGCGCACGGCGCACCGCACGCGTTGGCCGACCATCGCGGTCGTTTCGTGGTGCTGCGCTTCTTCGTCGCGGCCGATCTCCCCGACTGCGTCTGCGACGCGAACGCCGAGTCCGACTCGCTGTGGCGCATGCAGGAGATCGACGCCGACGTGCTCGCCGTCGGGCCGTTCGCGCCGGCCAAGGCCGAGGCGCTCGCGCACAAGTACGGCCTGTCGTTCACGCTGCTGTGCGACGCCGATCGCGCATTGGCGCAGCTCTACGACGCCGGCGACGCACCCGATGCCGCACGGCAGACGTTCGTCATCGGCCCCGATGGCTCGATCGAGGCGCACTGGCCGACGATCGTCCCGCAAGGCCACGCGGCGCGCGTGAAGGCGTGGCTCGACGCGCGGCGCCGGTGAGGGAGTTTCGATCGCGGCGCACCGCGGTTCATTGTCGCATTCGCAGTACACCTTTGTGCCGCGTGTCGTGCGCCCCGAGCGACGCACGGAACCCGCGCCCGCGTGGGTGCCGCGGATCGCGAGAACCGCGTCAAAAGACGACTTTCTAGTCCGAATTGAGCGACCCGTCCCCGGCGACGCGAGGCACTCCTCGCCATCGGCCGGGCGAGTCGCCAGGCGGCACCGACGGCAGGATCCAAGCCGGGCGTGACCGCTTGCCGCACTTCCGGGAATGTACGGCAGGACTAGGTTCTCCCGACGTCGCGCGCATCGACACGGGAGATCGTCCACCCATGACCGAAGACCACGACTCGCCGCCGCACGCCGTAAATGATCGCTTCTTGGCACATCATTTCGACTCGCACGAGCAGCAGTTCGCGGCGTCGCGCCTCGGGATGTGGATCTTCCTCGGGACCGAGATCCTGCTGTTCTCCGGCCTGTTCTGCGCCTACGCGATCTACCGCAACTCGCACCCGGAGCTGTTCGCGTACGGTGCGCGTTTCCTCGACACGGGCTGGGGGTTCCTGAACACGCTCGTGCTGTTGTTCTCGAGCTTGACGATGGCGCTCGCGGTCCGGAGCGCGCAGCTCGGCGATCAGCGTGGCTTGGTGTTGAACCTCGCACTGACGCTGTTCTGCGGAGTCGACTTCCTCGGCATCAAAGCGATCGAGTACCGACACAAGATCCACGAGAACCTCGTGTGGGGGCCTGGATTCGCGGACGACCCGCGCGGCGACGCGAAGTCGGCGCCGACCGTCACCGACACGTACGTCGACCCGTCGATCCCCAACGCGGACCGCGGTCGAAAGCTCTTCACCGGCACCTGCTCCGCCTGTCACGGCACCGGCGGGAACGATGGCGCGATCAAGGGCATCCAGATCTCGACGAGCCCGTTCGTCGCGGGGAACGACGATGCGTCGCTGGTCGCGTTCATCAAGCGCGGCCGGCAACCGAACGACCCGCTGAACACGACCGGCGGCACGATGTTGCCTCGTGGCGGGAATCCCAACCTGACCGACTCGGATCTCGGCCACATCGTGGCGTACATCCGCTTGCTGCAGCAGCGCGCGGGGGGGAAGGGCTCGGGCGGGGATGGAGGGGCGGTCACGGCGCCGAACTCACCTGCGACGGACAAGGGCGCCACGACCACGGCGAGCCCGACGTCGTCCACGCCGTCCGCGCCTGCTCGCGACGAGCGGCCCGTGATCGACCCGCGCCGCGACCCCTCGCGTCCGCCGAACATGCACATCTTCTTCGGCATCTACTTCGCGATGACGGGCCTCCACGGCGTGCACGTGATCGCGGGGATGTGCGTGATCGCGTGGCTTCTGTTCCGCGCTCGGCGCGGCGACTTCACGCGTCGCTACTTCGGACCGGTGGACCTCGGCGGCCTGTACTGGCACTTGGTCGACCTGATTTGGATCTACCTGTTCCCGTTGCTGTACCTCATCCACTGACACGTGCGCGAAAGGTCGAACGATGGCCGAGTCGCATCCATCAACACCTCAACCGTCCCACGGGGGCTCGTCGTCACGCATGTCTCCGACGGGCTTCGGGGCGCTCCTGACGTTCCTCGTCCTCAACCTCGTGATCCTCGGATACGCGGTCCATACGACCGACCCCGCCGCCCATGACGGGGCGCTTGCCACTCAGGCGCCCTCGCCGGGATCGAGCCAGGGCGATGCGATCGTGGTCCCGAAGCAGGCGGTCACACAGGTCGATCTACCGACCAACGAGCGCGTCGATCGAACGTGGCTCGAACACTGCGCCGCGTGCCACGGTATCGACGGTCGCGGGGACGGCCCGGCGGCGGAGCAGTTGTTCCCACGTCCGCGCGACTTCAAGAACAGCCCGCTGCGCTTCGCGTCGACCGGCGGCAGTCGGTTCGACGTGTTGACCGCGATCGAGGGCACGATCGGACGCGGCGTCGCTCGCTCGGCGATGCCGGGATTCCACGGCGTGCTGTCGGAATCCGAGATCGCAGGGCTCGCGCGCAAGGTCCTCGATCTGCGCGGAGAAGCGGTCGAAGAAGCTGCAGTGGCGTTGGATCTCGGTCCGCGTCCACCGTTCTCCCCGGAGCTGAAGGCACGCGGTCAGCATCTCTACGCGGCGTTGGGCTGTGTGACGTGCCACGGCGAGACCGGCCGCGGTGATGGTCCCGCGGCCAAGAACCTCCGCGACTCGGTAGGTCGGCCGCTGAAGGCGGCGGATCTCGCCTCGGGTCTGTTCAAGTCCGGGCAGAGCGAAGCGAGCCTGGCCCGCACGATCTTGAAGGGAGTGCCGGGCACCCCGATGGCCGCGTACGAAGCGGCACTCGTGCGTCCCGACGCGAACGGGGTGAACGACACCACGGACGCCTGGGCATTGGTCGCTTACGTGCGCGACTTCCAACGCATCGGCGCCGAGGTCGGTGAAGCATCCGGTGCCAGGATCGTCGCGCACCGCGTCGACGATGGGGCGTGGCTCGCCGATCCGGGTTCGGTTCGTTGGATCGGAATCCGCGGCACGGCGATCGAAGTCCACCCGCTGTGGCAGCGCGTCGACGACCTGCACGCGTTGACCGTACGCGCAGCGCGAACCGCGAACGAAGTCGTCCTGTGCTTCGAATGGCAGGACTCGACGATCGATCTCGTTCACGGTGAGGCTCGCTGGCCCGACGGAGTCGCGGTCATGCTCGCTGCGGACGGCAAGGTTCCGCCGCTGCCGATGGGCGTCTCGCTACCCGGCCTCGAGCCGAGCGCGCCGGTCAACGTCTGGCACTGGCGCGCCGATCGGCAGATCCGCGCCATTGCGGATCTGCCCGACCCGTGGGTCGACTTCGAACCGCCCGTGCCCGGCGAGACGTTCGTGTTCGTGCCTGGATCCACGCAACTCCCCCGACTGATCGATCCGAACGAGGGCATGACGTACGACGCGCACGCGGACGACTCGTCGTTCCGCACCGCGCGCGTCGCGGAAAACGTCTCGTCGACCTCGGACTTCTCACGCTCGCCTGCCGTCGAGGCCGTCGCGCGAGGATTCGGCACGCTGAGCCCTCAGCCCGAATCCGACCAAGACCTCGCCGGAGCGGCAGTGTGGTCGAACGGCATGTGGCGCGTCGTCGTCCGCCGCCCGTGGACAGGACGAGGCGCCGACGACGTCAAGTTCGACCCCGCCGTGAACGTGCCCGTCGCGTTCGCGTTGTGGAACGGCGCGAAGGGGGATCGCGCCGGAGTCAAGCAGATCAGTGGGTGGCATTGGCTAGTGCTCGACGAGACCGGAGGCAAGCCGTGAACGACGCGAACGAACGCTCGACCCCGTGGACGCGACGACGATTCCTCGAGGCTCTCGCCGCAGGCGGTGCGGCGTGCTTCGCGTTCGGCAACGGCAGCTCGCTGCTCGCCGCGTTGCCGGAGATCGCGAACCCGCTCGAGCACTACCCCGATCGCGACTGGGAGAAGGTCTATCGCGATCAATACCGCTACGACCGCTCGTTCACGTTCGTCTGTGCGCCGAACGACACGCACAATTGCCGTCTGCGCGGCTACGTGCGCAACGGCGTGTTCGTCCGCGCCGAGCAGAACTACGACAGCGGCGTCGTCGGCGACCTCTACGGCAACAAGTCCACGGAAGCGTGGAACCCGCGCGGTTGCGCGAAGGGCTACGCGCTGCAGCGGCGCGTCTACGGCCCGTACCGACTGGACGGGCCGCTCGTGCGCGCGGGCTGGAAGCGCTGGGCGGACGACGGCTTCCCGTCGCTGTCCGACGACCCGAAGCGGCGCGACCACTACAAGTTCAACTCCCGCGGAACCGACACGTTCGTGCGCGTGTCGTTCGACGAAGCGCAGCGACTGATGGCGAAGGCCGCGGTCGCGATCGCGACGACGTACTCCGGTCACGACGGTGAGCGCCGCCTCGCCGCCGACGGCTACGAGCCCGAGATGATCGAAGCCTGCCACGGCGCCGGAACGCGCACGATGAAGTTGCGCGGCGGCATGGGCTTGCTCGGCGTCATGGGCAAGTACGGCATGTATCGCTGGTCGAACATGCTCGCGCTGCTCGACGAGCGAGTCCGCGGCGTCGATCGCAAGGACGCGCTCGGTGGTCGCATCTGGTCGAACTACACCTGGCACGGCGATCAAGCGCCCGGCCACCCGTTCGTCCACGGGTTGCAGGCGTCGGATTGCGACTTCAACGAGCTGCGCCACGCGAAGCTGCACATCGGCTGCGGCAAGAACCTCGTCGAAAGCAAGATGTCGGAGTCGCACTGGTTCATCGAGCTGATGGAGCGCGGCGGCAAGATCGTCGTCATCACGCCGGAGTACTCGCCGGCGGCCAGCAAGTCGAACGAGTGGATCCGCGTCCGCCCCGGCTGCAGCGACACCGCACTGTTCCTCGGCATCACGCGCGTGATGCTCGACAACGACTGGTACGACCCCGTCTTCGTCGCGCGCTTCACGGACTTCCCGTTGCTGATCCGGACCGACACGCTGAAGCGCGTGCGCGCGGCGGACGTGTTCCCGAACTACGTGCCGGGCCTGAAGAAGGACGGGCCGTCGTACACCGAGCAACACCTCACCGACGAGCAGTACGCGAAGATCGGCCACGACTTCGTCGTGATCGACGACGCGACCGGCGCGCCGGCGGCGCTGACCCGCGATCAGGTCGGCAAGCAACTCGATGCGGCGAAGCTCGCCCCGCGGCTGTCGTGGACCGGCAAGTTGAAGCTCGCCGACGGCAGCGAAGTCGAGGCGACGACGATTTGGGACGCGACCAAGTTGAACCTGCGCGACTACGACGTCGCGACCGTGTCGGAGATCACCGGAGCGCGACCCGACCAGATCGAAGGTCTCGCCCGCGACATCTGGGAGACGACGAAGGCCGGCCACGCCGTCGCGATCCACGTCGGTGAAGGCATCAACCATTGGTTCCACGCGACGCTGTGCAACCGCGCGCAGTACTTGCCTCTGATGTTGACCGGCTCCATCGGTCGTCCGGGCGCGGGCTGCCACACGTGGGCCGGCAACTACAAGGCCGCGCTGTTCCAAGGCGCGCCGGAAGTCGGCCCGGGCTTCCTCGGCTGGATCGCCGAGGATCCGTTCGAGCCGAACCTCGATCCGACCGCCGACGGCAAGATCATCAAGGTCGACAAGCGCAGCAAGGACGAGGAGCCGGCGTACTGGAACCACGGCGACCGTCCGTTGATCGTCGACACGCCGAAGTACGGGCGGAAGAACTTCACCGGCAACACGCACATGCCGACGCCGACGAAGTGGTTGTGGTTCACGAACGTGAACCTCTTCAACAACGCCAAACACGCGTATGACATGTTGTTCAACGTCAACCCGAAGATCGACTGCATCGTGTCGCAGGACATCGAGATGACGTCGACCTGCGAGTACTCGGACATCGTGCTGCCCGCGTTGTCGTGGCCCGAGTTCAAGACCTACGAGATCACGGCGTCGTGCTCGAACCCGTTCTTGCAGATCTGGACCGGCGGCGTCGACTCGGTCGTGGACGGCCGCGACGACGTCGTGATCATGGCGCAAGTCGCGCGTGCGCTGTCGCAGGAGACCGGCGACCCGCGCTTCGCGAACTACTGGAAGTTCGTGCTCGACGACGAGCGTGAAGGCGTCCGCGTCTACATGCAGCGCCTCTTGGACAGCTCGACGACGACGCGCGGCTACACCGTCACCGACATCCTCGCCGGCAAGTACGGCGAGCCCGGTGTCGCGCTGATGATGTTCCGCACGTACCCGCGGATCCCGTTCTGGGAGAACGTCCACGACGACGTGCCGTTCTGGACCGACACCGGCCGGCTCAACTCGTACGTCGACATCCCCGAAGCGATCCTGCACGGCGAGAACTTCATCGTGCACCGCGAAGGCCCCGAGGCCACGCCGTACTTGCCCAACGTGATCGTCTCGACGAATCCGCTGATCCGGCCCGACGACTTCGGCATTCCGATCGACGCGATGCACTGGGACGAGCGCACGGTGCGCAACGTCAAGCTCGCGTGGGATCAGGTCAAGTCGACGACGAACCCGCTGTGGCAGCAGGGCTTCCGGTTCATCTGCCTCACGCCGAAGACGCGCCACCGCGTGCATTCGTCGTGGTCGACGGTCGACTGGTCGATGATCTGGGACTCGAACTTCGGCGATCCGAAGCGTCGCGACAAGCGCATGCCGGACGTCGGCGAGCACCAGCTCCACGTCAGTCCGAAGGACGCGGCCGATCTCGGCCTCGTGAACGGCGACTACGTCTACGTCGACGCGAATCCCGCCGATCGACCGTTCCGCGGTTGGGAGAACGACCCGCAGCGCGCCAAGGTCGCGCGCTGCATGCTGCGCGTCACCGTGAACCCTGGGTATCCGGACGGCACGGTGATGATGAAGCACGGCGCGTTCATCGCGTCGGAGAAGTCCGTGCTCGCGCACGAAACGCGCAAGGACGGCCTCGCTCGCTCGGCCGACACCGGATACCAGGCGAATTTCCGGTACGGCTCGCACCAGTCGATCACGCGCAACTGGCTGATGCCGATGCATCAGACCGACACGCTGTTCCACAAGGCCAAGGTGAAGATGGCGTTCATGTTCGGCGGCGAAGCCGACAACCACGCCGTCAACACCGTGCCCAAGGAATGCCTCGTCCGCATCGTGAAGGCGGAGGCTGGCGGCATGAACGCGGTCGGAGCGTGGGAACCGGGACTGTCCCCGTTCGCGCCCACCAGTGAGGCGCCGACGCAAGCGGCCTACCTCTCGGGCGGTCTCACGCAGATCAAACGCTGAACGCGAAGGAGATCACGATGGGTCACGAACACGAATCCGAGTGCGGTTCGCAGGACTGCAGCTCAAGGCCGCAGGAACCCGACCACCCGATGATGCTCGACGGCGACGTCGTGCCGGGTGACACGGCGTTGATGCTGCGTTGTCTGTTCGAGGAGTTCCTGCGCAACGGGTCCACTCCCGCGGAACTCGCGGCGATGTGCGCGAACGACGAGTTCCAAGCGCTGGCCGCCGCGCGACACGTGCTCGGGATCGAGCGCGTGGAATCGATCCTCCGCGAGGCCGCCGGTGCGGTCGGTGTGCAGCGCTTCGTCGAACGGGAAGCGCTGCCTTGTTTCGAGTGCGGTGAGTCCAACCAATTCCGTTCCGAACCGCCCGCTCGCGAGCGAGGAGTCTGACGATGCCTTCCGTCCACAATTGGCAGCTCGGCCGCTCGATGGAGTACCCGTACCCCGAGCATCACCCGAAGTGGCAGTTCGCGTTCGTGTTCAACACGAACCGCTGTCTCGCGTGTCAGACCTGCACGATGTCGTGCAAGTCCACTTGGACGTTTTCGCGCGGCCAAGAGCACATGTGGTGGAACAACGTCGAGACCAAGCCGTTCGGTGGCTACCCGAAGCACTGGGACTCGAACCTGTTGTCGATGCTCGACGCCGCGAATCCCGGCGGTCAGACGTGGGACGCGACCAAGACCGATCCGACCAAAGCGCCGTACGGAACGTTCGAAGGCCAGACGATCTTCGAAGCCGCCACGGGCCAATCCGGACCAGGCGGCCCGGTTCGCGCGCTCGGCTACTTGCCGACGCCCGAAGATTGGACCGGGCCGAACGTCTTCGAGGACCACGCGCGCAATCCCGCGACGTTGCCCGCGGGCACGACGCTCCCCGAACACAAGGTCTGGTTCTTCTATCTCGCACGCTTGTGCAACCACTGCACCTACGCCGCGTGCCTCGCGTCGTGTCCGCGCCAAGCGATCTACAAGCGACCCGAAGACGGCATCGTGCTCATCGATCAGTCGCGCTGCCGCGGGTACCAACGCTGCGTCGAAGCATGCCCGTACAAGAAGGCGATCTTCCGACCGAACACCAACACGAGCGAGAAGTGCGTCGCTTGTTACCCGCGCATCGAGGGCAAGGATCAAGAACTCAGCCCGAACGGCGAGCCGTGCGAGACGCGCTGCATGACGTCGTGCCCCGGCAAGATCCGCCTGCAGGGACTGGTCGAGATCGGCGACGACGGCAACTGGGTCGCGGATCCGTCGAACCCGCTCTACTACTTGATCCGTGAGCGCAAGGTCGCGCTGCCGCTCTACCCGCAATTCGGCACCGAGCCGAACGGCTTCTACATCCCGCCGCGCTGGGTGCCGCGCGGATACCTGAACCAGATGTTCGGACCGGGAGTCCAGGCGGCGATCGAGCAGTACTCGTGCCCCGACCGCGAACTGCTGTCGGTCCTGCAGTTGTTCCGTGCGACGCGTCAGATCCTGTTCCGCTTCGAGATCGTGCAGGGTCCGAAGGTCGCCGAGATCGAAGTCACGATGCCCGACGGAACCAAGAAGACGCAGTCGATCTGGAACGACACGGTGCTCGGCTTCAATCGATTCGGCAAGGAGGTCGTGCGCATCACGACCGAAGAGCCGGTGTTCGAGCGTCCGAAGAACCACGCGAACAGCATCTGACGGGAACGAGGAAGGACGAACCCATGCGCACCCAGGACGACGACGCCATGGCGAGTACGGCCGCACGGCAACTCACCGTGAAGATGCTCGGTGCCGTGTTCGGTGGGCCGGACGCGTGCGCGTCGTTGCGCTCGGCCGGCGCGTTGGACCTGCTCGAGCCAGCGTTCGCGCAAGCGGCGCTCGGCGTCGCAGCGACCACGGGGGGGCTCGGCGGCGGCGCGGCAACGACGATCGCGGCCCTGGCGCGACTGTCGCCCGAGCGCCGAGCGCGAGTCGACCAGGAAGTGCTCGGACTCGTCGCTGGGCGCAAGTGTCCGCCGATCGAAACCGAGTGGCTGCCGTGGAAGGACACGACACACCGCGCTCAGCACCTCGCCGACGCGGCGGGCTTCTATCGCGCATTCGGCGTCGATCTCGCGAAAGAGCGCGCGACGCGCGCCGACCACTTGTCCGTGCAGTTCGACTTCATCGCGCTCCTGCTGGAAAAGCGTGTGAAGACGTTCGGGGAGACCGATGGGGGCCCGCACCGCGCGGTGCTCGACTCGACACTGACGCTCTTCCTCGGGGATCACGTGCTGTGGTGGGTCCCGCGCTACGCCCAACGACTCGCCGAACTCGCCGGCCAGTTCGCGGAGGCGACGACGGACGCGGAGTTGGCGGAGGACGCGCGGCTTCTGGAGCGCGCAGCACGCGTACTCGAGCGGTGGTGCTCGGTCGAGCGAGCGTGGACGGCCGCGGAGCCCGCGCACACGCCGACCGACCCGAAGCCCGACGACGAGGCGAACACCGAGACGACGTGCGGTGGTTGTTCGTTGAACGAGACGTGACCGCGATCGGCGACGCAGCGCGCGAGAGTCCCTTCAGCCGCCCTTCGTCTTCGCGAGCTTCGGCTGGAGCACGACGTCCTTCAGTCCGCCCGCCGGGATCTCGAGCGTCACCGACTCGTACTTCGCGCTCGTCGGCGATTGGAACTCGATGCGTGCGGTGCCGGGTTTCAGCCACGACGCCGAGAACGTGTGCGTCAGCGGGGTGACGTCGACGCCCATCCCCGTATTGCCGTACCAGACCATCATCGAGTTGATCGCCGGCGCGTCCGCGTTCGGCAGTTGGATGCGGCCGCTGATCGAGACGGTCTCGTTCTTGATCGAGATCACGGTCAGCACGAGACCGGACGCGCCTTGCGGTGGGATCGTCAGCTTCGCGGGTGCGAAGTCGTCCGACGATCCCCACACCGACAGCGACGCTTCGCCCGGCGGTAATCCCTTGCCCGTGAACTCACCGGTCGCTGCGTCGTAGGTGCATTCGCGCCACGTGAAGCCCTTCCTGTCTCCGGTCGGATTCACGTGGATGTTGCAGCCGTACGCACCGGCTGGAGGCTTGCCTTCGGCATCGACGAGGCGGCCGCTGACCTCGACTCCTCGCACGAGCCTGAGGGTCGGCAGGACCAGAGTGGCGCCGTTCGTGATCTTGATCGGTTCGGGCACGTCCACCGACGGCGCGAACTCGTGCTCGGCGGAGAGCTGGTAGTCGCCTTCGATCACGAACGAGAGTTCGTACTCGCCCGACGGCCCGGTCTTGGCTCGGCGGGCGCGTGACGTGGTCGTGGTCGTGCCCGAGTTCGTCTGGATGACGATTCGGCGCGTGAGCTGGACCTGCGCACCGGCCACCGGCGAGCCGTCGTCCGCGAACACGACGGTTCCGCGTGCGGTGCCGGTCCGGACGTCGAAGTCGACTTGCGCCTCGGTCTGTCCGGTCAGGTCGAGCCGCCGCTCGTCGACCAAGTCGGCCATCCACGAGCCGACGAGTCGCGAATCCGCGATGCCGACGGTCACGATTCCGGCCGGTGCCTCCTCGATCACGAACGCTCCGGTCGCGTCGGGAACCGCCTTCTCGAGCGTCCTGTAGTCGTTCGCGAGGCGCAGGACCACGACCATCTCGGCAGGCGGCGCGAGGCCGTTCACTCGGATCGTGCCGTGGATGCGCGCGATCGGCCCGACGTAGTCGTCGGTCTCGCGCTCGTCGAACTCCACGGTCGTCGTCGTGTCCGCGGCGACGTCGACGGTTCGTTGAGCCGGATGCTGCATGAACACCGGAGTCGGCTCGAGTGGCGGCCGCTCGTTGCGCGCGGTCGACTTGGGCTCGGACGTCAGCGTGATCTCGAGCTTGCCCGGAGCGACGCGCTCGAGCGTCGCGACGCCGTCCGCGGGGATCAGCTCGTGCGCCTCGTAGGTCTTCTCGTCGCCCTCGAGGATGCGGGCGATCATCGCTTGCGCACGGTTCTGCGGCGGGCCTCCGGCGCGGTGGACGCGGATCACGAGCGTTCCGCCGCGCTGCAACGTCACGTCCGTGCGCTCGACGGGCTCCTTCACGAGGTAAGTCGCCGTCGCCCAGCGCGGGTGGAACACGGTCACGGTCAACGGGAAGTCGGCGAGGTGATGGACGCGCGCGGTGCCGCTCGCATTCGTGCGGGCGGTCCAACGGCGGGCGGCGCGGCCTTGGGTCCACTTCACCGGGGAGACACGGACCAACGCACCGACGACCGCGTCGCCGGCGGGATCGACGACGTGGACGTCGATCGCGGACTCGGGGAACAGCTCGACCGTGATCGTCGAGTCGGCGGTGAGCCTCGTCGACGACGTCGTCGTGCCGTGACGATCCGCCGACGCGAGGACCTTGTACGCACCCGGCACCAAGCCGCGGATCACGCGCGTCGTCGCGTCGACCTCTTCGATCTCGAGGCCTTGGAACCGCGGGTGCTCGTGCATCGGCGCGTTGTACTCACGGTCCCCGAGCACGCTCTGGTACAGCCCCAAACGGATCCCGCGGATCGGCATCGTCGAAGGCGACGTCAATCGGACCGTCAACGCGACCGTCGTGCGCGGCCCGAGTTCGATGGGGTCGCGTCCCGAATCGACGCGGCCGACGACGGTGGTCTCGCCGTCCTCACCGCGCGCGACGACCAGCGCCGGAAGTACGACTCCGTCGATCGAGAACGAACCGTCCGAGGCCGTGCGGCCGACCGGATCGAGCAACGCCAGATCGCTGCGCGGCGAGCGCGCCAGTGCGCGGCGAACGCGGAGTTCGTTCCCCATCGACCAACCGTAGCCATCGGGTTCGGACTCCGCGCTCGCGGATGCGGCGCTCGGCGATCGCAACGAGCCCGCGAACAACTCGGCTCCGGCCAGCGGTCCGCCGTGCCCGCGGGCTTTGCCGCGGATCGTCTCGCCGCTCGCGAGTGTCAGCGTGCCGACGTCGAAGGACTCACGCTTTCGCGCGAAGATCTGTGCGGCGCGCTCCGGCGCACGGACGACGAGGACGTCGTCGTCGCGGAACAGGCCGGTCAGCGCGAACTCGCCGTTCGCGTCCGTCGTGGTCCTCGGGGCGAGCGTCGACTGCGTCGACGGGCGATCGAGCGGAAACGGGAACGCAGCCCACGTCCTGCTGTCTTGGTCGAAGTACGCGAGCCACTCGTCGCCCGGCACGCCGGATTCGGGAATGGCGACCGTCGCGCCGGCGACCGCGGCGCCGTCGCCGCGGACGACGCGTCCCGTCACCGATCCCGCGTCGGCCACGACGACGTCCCCGACCTCGAGCATTCCGCCGAGATCGGGCCCGATGATCTCGGTCGCCGCCGACATCCGAGTTCCACTCGGATCGAGCACCAGCAGATAGCGTTCGCGCGGCAGCAAGCCTTCGATCGTGAATCGACCGTCCGCGGCCGAGCGCGTGTCGGACGGCGGTGGAGCGGTCTCCGGTTCCGGTTCGAACGAGCCGCGCGGATCTCGTGTCTCGCGCCGGCGCAACGGTCGCACGACGAGTTGCGCGACCGGCCGCCCCCCGGCATCGACGACGCGACCCGTCGCGCGTCCGAGCTCGGCGACCCACGGCATGCCGCCATTCGCACGGCCTGCGTTCTCGGCTAGAGCCGTCCGCGCGGCTTCGGCGTCGGTCGTCGCGGCGGCGGTGGTCGTCGTCGAGTCGTCACCCGCGGTGCCGGACGAATCGGTCGCGCTCGCGATCGGCGCGTCCACGGCATCGACCGGCGCTCCGGAGTCGTCGAACAACCACCAGAACAATGCGCCGACCGCGCATGCCGCGATCGCACCGCCGACGAGGATCGACCGATTCATCTGCGCCCCCCTCCGTTCGACCACGGCTCGGACGAGCTTGCGCACGCCTGGCGCAGCCGTCAAGGAGGGCGAGCCCGTCGAGTTGCACGGACGCCGGATCGGTCCGCCCCGCGCGGCACGGATGGTCCGATCGACGGTTGGATGCACGCTCGCTGCGGCCGGTCGTCAAGCGATCCGAACGGCTTGATGGACGGCTGATGAAAGCGTCATCCGCGGGCCGCGCGCTCGGCGCTTAGAGTGCCGCGCTTCGTTCGCCTTGGACCGACCCGTGACCGAGAACGCGCTGTCGATCGTGCATGTGCTCTCGCACCGCAAGGTGCGCCGCGGCGGCGCCGTGCAGGCCTTGCTGCTCGCGCAGGCGCAGCACGAGGCCGGTCATCGCGTGCTCGTCGTCGTCAACTCCAAGTCGAAGCACGGAAGGGTGCACACGTCGTTCGCATCATGGCGCGAACGCGGGCTCACGATCGAAGCGCTGTGCCTCGCGCGGCTCGATGCGCGCTTGCGCTTGCGGCGGCGCATCGCGGACGTCGGCGCCGACGTCGTCCACGTCCACCGCAACGATGCGCTCGTCGCCGCGTACTTCGCGACGCTCGGCATGCGCCGCGTCGCGCTGGTGGAGCAGCGCGGGACGACGCGCGCGCTCCAGACGTCGCTCGTGCGTTGGATCCACGAACGCAAGCGTCCGCATCGCGTCATCGCGGTGTCCGCGGCCGTGAAGGACGCGCTGGTCGCCGAAGGCGTGAAGCCCGAGCGCGTCGCGGTCGTGTTCGGCTCGTTCGACGTCGATCGCTTTGATCCGTCGCGGATCGACGGCTCCGCGGTGCGCGCGGAGTTCGGCGCGGGTCCGAGCACGCGACTCGTGATCCAGGTCGGCGCGCTGACCGCGAAGAAAGGCACTGACGACTTCCTGCGTGCGATCGCCGTCCTCGTGCGCGCCGGCCGCGACGTGCGCGGCGTCCTGGTCGGGCAAGGCAAGGACGACGAGCACTACCCACGCATCGCGGCCGAGCTCGGGATCGAGAGCCGCGTCCTGTTCGCGGGATTCCGCACCGACGTGCCCGAGGTCCTCGCCGCAGCCGACGTCGTCGCGAACAGCTCGACGGGACGAGAAGGCCTGACGGGAGTCCTGCGCGAGGCCGCGGCGATGGGGCGGCCGATCGTGGCCACCGCCGTCGATGGCAACCCGGAACTGATCCGCGACGGTGTGACCGGATTGCTGGTCCCCGCTCGCGAACCGCAGCGCATGGCCGACGCGATCGCGAGTCTGCTGGACGATCCGGGACGGACGCGGACTCTCGGCGAAGCCGCGCGCCGCTTCGTGCTCGACGAGATGCATCCGGACGTGCGGTTGAAGCGAGTGCTCGCCGTCTACGCCGATGCCATCGCCGTCGCCTCGGGCCGCTCGCAGGCGGTAAAGGCGTGAGCTTCGCGTCCCGCGCCGCTCGACCTGGGCGCGGGACCCTTACGGAATCGCTCGCTTCCGTTTAGGTTCTCGGCATGTCCGACGAGCGCCGACGACGCCACCTGTTCGAACGCATGCACAGCCCGGTCCCGTTCGGACTCGGCGAGCGCAAGCCGCACCATTTCCTCGACATGCTGAAGGTCGTGTGGGCGAACCGCGACAACCTCCGCTACGCGTGGAAGGTCCTGACGCGCGGCGTCTGCGACGGCTGCGCGCTCGGCACATCCGGCCTGAAGGACTGGACGATCGACGGCACGCACTTGTGTCTCGTGCGGCTCGAGTTGTTGCGCTTGAACACGATGGGGGCGCTCGACGTCGAACGCTTGCGCGACGTCGCGACGCTCGCGCACACGTCGAGCAAGGGCCTGCGCGCGCTGGGTCGCGTGCCGTATCCATTGCGTCGCCGGCGTGGCGAACGCGGCTTCACGCGCGTCGGCTACGACGAGGTCTGGAAGGACGTCGGCGCCCGCTGGCGCGCGCTCGATCCGAAGCGCGTCGCGATGTACGTCACGAGCCGCGGCATCACGAACGAGACGTACTACGTCGCGCAGAAGGTGATGCGCTACCTCGGTTCGAACAACGTCGACAACTCCGCGCGCTTGTGCCATTCGCCGAGCACGGCGGGATTGAAGGGCGCGATCGGCGTGGCCGCGACGACGTGCTCGTACCGCGACTGGTACTCGTCCGACCTGATCGTGTTCCTCGGCTCGAATCCCGCGAACGACCAGCCGGTCGCGACCAAGTACCTCGCCGAAGCGAAGAAGCGCGGCGCGCGCGTACTGGTCGTCAACGCGTTCCGCGAACCGGGCATGGAACGCTACTGGGTGCCGTCGAATCCCGATTCGGCGATGTTCGGCACCAAGCTCGCCGACGCGTTCTTCCTGGTGAAAGTCGGCGGCGATCTCGCGTTCTTGAATGCCGTCGCGAAGCGCCTGATCGAGCGTGGTGCGTACGCGCGGGACTTCGTCGCCGCGGCGACGACCGGCTTCGACGCGTACGCGGCGAGCCTCGCGGTGCAGGACCTCGATGCACTCGCGGAGCAGGCCGGTGTCGACATCGCGACGATCGACGCGTTCGCCGACGAGATCGCGCGCGCGGGGCGCGGCGTCCTGGTGTGGTCGATGGGCATCACGCAGCACGCGCACGGCGCGGACACGGTGCGCGCGATCGCGAACCTCGGTTTGCTGCGCGAATGGGTCGGTCGCGAGGGCTGCGGCCTGATGCCGATCCGCGGCCATTCGGGCGTCCAAGGCGGCGCCGAGATGGGCGCGTACGCGACGGCGCTCCCTGGCGGACTGCCGATCACTCCCGAGCACGCGCGGCACTTCACGAAGCTGTGGGGCTTCCCGGTGCCGGAGGCGCCGGGCGTGCCGACCGTCGAGTGGTTCGACCTCGCGCGCGCCGGCAAGCTCGACGCGCTGTACTGCATCGGCGGCAACTTCCTCGAGACGATGCCACGGCCCGATCGCATCGCGGAGGCGCTGGAGTCGATCCCGCTGCGGATCCATACCGACATTGTCGTGACGACGCAGATGCTCGTCGAGCCCAACGACGTCGTTTACGTACTACCGTCGCGGACGCGGTACGAGCAGACCGACGGCGGCACCGAGACGTCGACCGAGCGGCGCGTGATCTTCTCGCCGTACATCCCCGGCCACGACGTCGGCGAAGCGCGCAGTGAATGGGAACTCCTGCTCGACCTCGCGCGCGCGGTGAAGCCCGAGGGCATGGCGACGCTCGGTTGCGCGAGCGGCCCCGCGATCCGCGCCGACATCGCTCGCGCGAATCCGGCGTACGCGGGGATCGAGAAGCTCGCGCGCCAAGGCGATCAATTCCAGTGGGGCGGGCCGCACCTCGGCGCCGGTTGCACTTTCGCGACGGCCGACGGCAAGGCGCACTTCCAACCGGTGTCGCCGCCGCCTCGTCGCGCGCAAGGCGAGCGCCAGTTGTTGCTCGCGACGCGCCGCGGCAAGCAGTTCAACTCGATGATCCAACGCGACGTCGATCCGCTGACCGGCGCGTCGCGCGACCACGTGTTCGTGTCGCCGCAGGACGCGGCGAGGCTCGGCCTCGCGACCGACGATCCCATCGTGCTGAAGAACGAGGTCGGCACGTTCCGCGGCCGCGCGTTCGTCGCCGACGTCGCGCCCGGCACGGCGCAGGGCCATTGGCCCGAAGTGAACGTGCTGATCCCGGACGGCATCGTCGACCACGACGGCGGCGTGCCGGACTACAACGCGGTCGTCACCGTCCTGCGGGATGAGCGGTGAGCACGTCGCCGGAACGAGGTCCGAACGTTCGGCCCGAGCAGCGCGAGCTGGACGTCCAACGGGTCGATGGATCAGGCACGCGCCGAACTTCGCGCGATCGCGTCGTCGTCGAAGAGCCGCTCGAGATCCGCGTCGCCGGCGAGAGTCTGCTCGTGACGATGCGGACCCCGGGCGCGGACTTCGATCTCGTCCGAGGCCTGTTGTTCACGGAGGGCTTCGTCGAGCGCGCCGACGACGTCGTCGGCGTCGCATATTGCGACGACGTGCCGGCCGACGCGCGTGGCAACGTCGTGCTCGTCGCGCTGCGTCCGGGGCTGACGCTCGACGCGGCGCGCACCGCGCGCGCGACATGGATGTCGTCGGCGTGCGGCGTCTGCGGCAAGGCGACGCTCGACAGCTTGCGAGCGCACTGCGATCCGGTCGCGCCGGGTCCGACCGTCGAGTTCGTGACGCTCGCCGCATTGCCCGAGCGCATGCGCGCCGCGCAATCGGTGTTCGACGCGACCGGTGGTCTGCATGCGGCCGCACTGTTCGACGCGCGCGGCAACCTGCTCGCGCTCGCCGAGGACATCGGCCGCCACAACGCGGTCGACAAGGTGATCGGTGTCGCGGCGCGCCTAGGCGCGCTGCCGTTGTCGGAAGCGATCCTCGTCGTGTCGGGCCGAGCCGGCTTCGAGATCGTCTCGAAGGCACGCCGCGCGGGCATCCCGATCGTCGCGTCGGTGTCGGCCGCGAGCTCGCTGGCGATCGACGTCGCGAAGGACGCGGGTATGACGCTGCTCGGCTTCGTGCGCGACGGCACGGCGACGGTGTATTGCGGGGGGCGGCGGGTGGGGTGAGGGTGGGTGGCGGAGACAAGAGCTGTCCGCCCCCCACAAAGCACCGCGCATGTCGAATTTCTTAGGTTGACGGAGTTCACGCGACCCGGCTACCGTCCGCAGCAGGATGGTGAGTGGAACAAGGGCAAAGCATGACGAACGGGGAGCAGACCATGAAAACTCGGATCCCGCGATTCACCGCGTGGCTTTGTATCGTCGGGTGGATCGGGCTCAGTGGAGCGAATGCTGGCACGCTGCGTGAGGCGCGCGCGCGCGCGCGCTGATTCATAGCCCTCTTCGAACGAACTGGTTCGAGCCGGACGAAGGTCACTTCGAACCGACGATTGCCTACCGGCACATCGACGGACAAGGTCGGCTCTGCCTGCTCGACGATGGGGCGTTCGTCAGTCAGATCGTCGGTCCCGAGTTCGGCGCGTCCGCTTCCAGTCGCATCTTCGACGCCTGCGGATCTACGAAACCAAGTGCGTCGCACGTGCGCGGCGCGAATGTTCGATACGAGTTCACCGATCCGGATCTCGGATCGGCCTCGTGGGTCGCCGTCGGCGACCCGGTCATCCCGCTCTTCCGGTTCGTCCACGGTGAGTCGGGTCCAGGTGACGGCCCCGGACGAACCGTTGGCACGTACTCCGCCGTCGATCGAGTCTTCGCCGATGCGGATCTCCGCGTGCGGTTCGTGGCATACGAAGCCCCTGGCTACGAAATCCACGTCGGTCCTCGGGCGACGAAGACGGCGCTGACGATTGGCGTGACGGGCGCCATTGAACTCGAGATCGACGCCGACGGTTCGCTCGTCGTGTCGACCGCGCAGGGAACCGTTCGCCATACGCCGCCCGTGATCGTCGGCGAAGCCGGCGAACGCGGCGCGCGAAGCTGGTTCGAGCGCGTCGATGAGTCGACGGTGCGCATCGCCTGGGCGGGGGCGACTTCCGGAACTCCGATCGTCATCGATCCGACCCTCGTCTACTCGACGTACCTCGGCGGGACTTCGAGTGACTCGGTCGAAGCGGTAGCGCTGCATCCCACGAACGGCACGGCGTACGTCTGCGGTGCAACGTTGAGCGTGGATCTGCCAGTCACACCCGGGTCGTTCGATGTCGTTGCCAACGGCGGATTCGACGCCTTCGTCGCCGCACTCAATGCGTCGGGCACCGCGCTCCAGTTCCTGACCTACTTCGGCGGAACCGGCGAGGACCTCGCCTTCGATCTCGAAGTCGACTCCACCGGTGCGATCTACGTGGGTGGCGCGACCTCGTCGTCCAACTTCCCCGGTCACCGTCGGGGCGTACTCCACGACGTTCACGGGTTGGTTCGACGGCTTCGCGGCGAAGCTGGCTCCGGCGGCGGGTCGCTGGTGTTCTCCACCTACATCGGTGGCTCCTTCTCCGACGCGGTGTTCGGCGTGGCGCTGACGAACACGAATGCGATGTACGTGGTCGGGCAGACGGAGTCCGATCGCAAGCTCAGCCCTCCCAGCGTTCCGTTCCCGGTGACTTCGAATGCGTATCAGCCTCACCTCGGGAACGGATCGGGGTGCTCGGACATGTCGAGGTTGTGCGACACGGACGCCTTCGTCGCACGACTGGACCCCTCGGGTTCCAGCGTGCCGTACTCGTGCTCGGTGGGGATGGCTCGGACGGCGCCAAGGAAGTGGTTCTGCAGGCATGGAATCGTCCAGTGTTGCTGATCGAGACGAACAGTGCGGGTGTCCCGGGAGCGCTGACCGGCTCGCGCTCAATGGATGGGGCGGACTCTTTCGCGACCGTGCCGGCCGGGGATCCCGGTGAGGCGCCCGGCTGGTTCACCAGCGGACAACTGAACGACGACACGTACGTCGCGATCCTCGACGTGAGTCAGCCCGCGTTCGATCCGGCGAATCCGCAGAACGGGAATCCTCAGCGTGTCTTCGGCTGCTTCGTCGATGGTACGGATGCCGACAATCCGACCGGCATTGCGCTCGAGCCCCGCGGGACCGGCATCGTCGTCTGTGGCGTCACTTCGTCGACCGACTTCCCAATGACCGTGAGCGGTAGTGGTCCGAACTGCTCGGGGTCGACTTGTGGCGACGGCTTCGTCGTGAAACTCGATCCGGAGTGTCGCTCCCGCATCCACCCTTCGTGTGGTCACGCTATCTCAAGGGGCACGCAAGCAGACACCGCCGGCGGGTGGCGGTCGATCCGGGCCGGACAGGTGTTCGTCGTCGGACACACTGCGTCGACGAACTTCCCGCTCGGCCCCTCTCCGCTCGATCCGACGCACAACGGCGCGGCGGACGCGTTCGCGGTCCGCCTGGACGCCACGGGGACGACCATCCTCGATGGGACGTTCTACGGCGGTGCGTCGGACGACTTCGTCCTGGGGATGGGGTTGTCGTCGACGAATCAACTTTGGCTCGTGGGATCGACCAATTCGGCGAACTACCCGACGTCGCTCAGGGGCGTTCAAGTGCTTGGGCTGGGGCCATTTTCCAGCGCCGACGAACGCGCTCGGTCTCGACTTGACGATCGGCGAGGATTCATCACGAGCCTGGTTCTGAATTCGATGAGTTGGCAACTTTGCGGCAAAGGCCGCATCATCGAGGTCGTTCGTCATGAAGAAGGTCTGGAGTGGTCTGGGGCTGGTCGTCGGGCTTGGGATCGGTTTGCGTGGGCTGCCGCACGGTATTACGCCTCCCGATTCACCGACCAAGCTTCAAGTGGAGTCGTCGACGGCGGGCCGTTCTCGACGCTGACTTAACGAGGATAACAGTCCACTCGCTGTTCGCGCTCGGCGTGAAGGCCGCGGACTTCGACCAGGATAGGACGTCTCGACGTCGTCGTCGGCGGGATCGACACCAACGAGCCCGTGAAGATCTACTACCTACAGACGAGTCCCAGAAGCTGGTCTCCGTGAGCCATGTCGAGACCCTCGACCTCCCGAATTCGACGCCCGCAGCTCCGTTCCCGAACGTTGACGCATCCTATGGCATCGATGTTGGCGATGCGAATCGCGGTGGGAAGATCGACATCTTTGTCGGGCGGCGCAATCAAATGGGCTCGTTGGTGCCATTCTCGCGGCTTCAGCACCAACGAGCGTGACGCAATTTGGATCAATGACGGGCAGCGATGGGATCCCGTGACGGGCGACCCCCCCTAGAGACGTACATGTTCGACGAGCGCTGCTCATCTCGGGTGAGGGAATTGAACCCGACCAATGAGTCGATCACCAACTCTAGCTCGGAGACATTCGCCATCGACGTACGCAATCTCGATGATGCTTGGAATCGCCGGAGCTCCAATCCAGGGCATTGCGACACTCGACGTTGTGACGGTCGGCGCGTACGGCATTCGCATCTACCTCGATGATGGCGCCCCAAACTTCACCCACTACGCAACGATGGCCCGATCCGGGACCTGCTGGCGTTTATCGCAATGTCGAGTTCGGCGACGTCGATGGAGACCGTGACATCGATATGGTCGTCCCGCGGGACAGGCTTACCAGTTTCACTAGCACGACGATCGCACCGGATCGTGTGAGATTCCAACCAAACCGTGAACCCCGCGCGGGCATGACCTCCTTGTTCAACGATGGACAAGAACGCATCGTCCCACCGATTCTGGTGCGCCGCCGATCCTGTCCGTATCCCAGGCGTGGGAAGGCGGGCACGCCGTTCGCCGGTATTTGCGGAATGTGTGCAAGGTGCGCCGAAGCGTTCCGATCGACTGTGCGCTCGGCGATATCGACGGCGACGATGATCGCGATCTTGTCGTAGCAGCCACGAAGCGCGCGGAATCCCGGTGTACCTGAACGATGGCAACGGGCACTTCGGTGCGGCGAATCAAGGCCAAGCGGGTGCGGGCAGCAGCAGACACGCTCATCTCTTCGCTACGGCGACGTCGGATTGGCGGGTGGCGTGGGTATTTCAGATCGAGGCGAGTTCTTGTTCGACGTCTGTTTGGCCGACATCTCGTCGCTGCGACGGCGGGGTTCAGGACTCCAACTTGGGGGGCATCGAGTTCCATCTCGACGGCAAGATCATCGATACGACGTCGTCGGTGCGCATCGTCGACGCCGATCGCGATGGTCTTGCCGATATCGCATTCTGCAATCGAAACGAGATCGAGGAGGTCGCCAAACATTCCCGTGTTTGATCAATCCTAACCACCCACTGCCGTTACTAGTACCTAAGCACGAACACGCATGCCACGTGGTACTATGATCACCTTTGTTATGGTTGGCTCCGACGGGTGCTCAACTCGTCAGTTTCTCGGTTCAGTACCTGCGCGGAGCTGATTGGCAAGGGAATGATGGAACATCATACTTCGGGTTCGTGAATCTTGGTGGGAATCTCGCGCCCGACTGGATCAGAAGCGAACTTCGGCAACTTTGTCTACGAAGGACCGAGGTGGGAGCGGGCGTCGGAGGTGCAGGCACTGCGTGGAACGGTTAGGTTTCTGGTTTGGGGACAGGCCCCGATCGGTCCAATGTCGCGGAACGCCATGATGCTGGAGTAAAGGACGTGAAGTCTCAGACAATTCAGTGTCAAGTGCGAGTCCCCGCCAGTGTAGCGACAGCGTTGTGCGTCTTGGTCGTCGCACCGGCGGTTCCGGCCCAAGCAGTGATCCGCAAGCACTGGGGCATCTTTCCCTGGGCGGGGCCAAACAGTTCGGGGAATGGTGGCGGTCGACGGCGATGCGTTCGACGACTACCAGATTGCCAGGCCACCGTCAGCGGGATCACGGATCGCGTCATCAAAGAAGTGTAACTCTGGGGCCAGCGGTCAACAGCTCTATCGGCCAAAAGCCGTCGCCTCGTCCGGTTTGGTTCCCGTGCTCGACGGGGCTTCGAAGTACAACTGTTGACCGGATCAACGACGTTCTCGCGAGTTTTCCCAAAGACCCCGTTAGCCAGCGGGACTTTGGCGTCTGCGGCTCCGTTCGGATCTATTCCGGCGTCGACGGTCTCTTGTATCGAGAACAGGTCCGATGCTCCCGGATGACGGGTTTGGGTGGGCTGTCCGTTGGGTTGGAGACTTGGACGGTGACTCTCGAAGCGAATACGCCGTGACCGAGATTCAGCCGAGTCAAACCGGGGGAGCTCCGCGTCTCTGGGTGTTCAGCGGGGCTACTGGAGCCACAGTCAGTGTGTCGACGTCGAATGTCAAGGACGGCTACGGCTTCGCGTTGGACCTGACGGACGATGTGGACGGCGACGGAACACCCGAAATTCTCGCGAGCGCCCCGGGGCACGCGGTAGGCGGAGTGGCATCGGTCGGCGCCGTCTTTGTTGTCAATCCACGAACGGGGTCAATCCTGAACACCGTGCCTGGGTCGAGCCAACTTGTGTTGGGCATCTTCCCCGAGGTCTTCGGCTGGACTGTCGCTAGCGTCGGCGACCTCACTGGCGATGGCCTTCCTGAGATTGCCGCGGGTCGAGGCGGCTACGGCATCCGTATCTCTGGTGTCATGACCGGTACGACGATCGCGGAGATCACAGCGCCGAAGCTCGTCACGAATGTCCTCGGTGGCCAACTCGAAACCACTGACGACCTCGATGGAGACGGTCATCAGGAGCTGCTTACTTCAATCTGGTCGATTCCACTTGGCGAGCCGCGAGGTCTGCTGGTCATTAGTCCACTCACCGGAACATGGCTTGAGATGCGTCCAGATACGTACAGCAGCCAGTCGCAAGTGTTCGACAACTTCCCGCAGTCAATCGCGTCGCTGGGAGACTTGGACGGCGACGGTCGATGTGAGTGCGCGATTGCGCACGCAGTTGCTGGCCAGCCGGGAATCAACAAGGCCGGCGTCGTCGAAGTCCTCAACCTCGCGCCATTGGCGGCGAACACCCAGGTACTGACTCCGGCGAACGGGATGAACGTCGACCTTCAACTCAGCGGCGGACTACAGCATCTCGGGAATCAGTACTTCGTGCTCGCGAGCATCACGGGCACATCGGGGATTCCGCTCGGCGGTGGGTTCTCGCCGACACTGCCGTTGACCTACGATTTCATGACGGACATCTCGATCGGCTTCGCGAACACGACGGTGTTCCAGAACACGTTCGCGACTCTGAGCACGGTGGACGGCATCGCGCACGCGACGTTCGACGGGAGCTTCCTGCCGCTCGCGGCCGACGGATTGCAGATCCACCTTGCGTACGTCGGTGTGCAGCAGAACGGCAACTACTGGGTCTCGAATCCCGAGACGATCACGGTCGATTTCTGAGGATGGGCCGCGAATGAGTGCTTCGGGCGACGACTGCCGCGGCCTGACGAGCCGGGTTGGTACCACGGCACGAATCGTCCTGGCGTTCATTGCTTCGGTGCCTTGGACGGCGGAGGCCTCCGCCCAATCCGTGATCCGAAAGCACTGGGGTCCATTCTTCAGCGGAGGGGTCACCGTCGTCCGTGGCATGGACGATGTCGATGGTGACGGCATCGCGGACTATATGTCCGGCCGTTGGTTGTCCGCGGGTACGACGGATCCTGTGATCAAGGTGTACGCCGGAGCGAATGGGGCTCTGATCTACGGGATCTTCGAGTCGGTCTCGGGTACGGGTGTGGGCTCGGTACTCGACGGTGGGTTCGATGCTACGGGAGACGGAATCGGTGACATCCTCGCCGGGGTCGCGAAGACCCCACTGGGAAATGGCACGCTCGCAGCGTACGGATCGGTACGTATCTATTCTGGCGCCAACGGATCGCTCTTCCGAACTCAGTCTGGGCCGATGCTCCCCGACGATGGCTTCGGGTGGGTCGTTCGATGGTTGGGGGATCTCGACGGAGATTCGCGTAGCGAGTACGCAGTGACCGAAGCCCAGCCCACACAGTCAGGGGGAATTCCTCGCGTATGGGTGTTCAGTGGCGCTACCGGAGCCACGATCAGTGTCGACGTCGAGTCTGAAGGACGGATTCGGGTTCGCCCTGGACGTGATGGATGATGTGGATGGTGACGGGACTTCTGAGCTCCTCGCAAGCGCGCCAGGGCACTCCGTAGGTGGCATCGCAGCCGTCGGCGCGGTGTTCGTCGTCAATCCGCGGTCTGGGTCTATTTTGAATGGAGTTCTCGGTTCGACACAGCTCATTTCGGGCATGTCGCCAGAGGTGTTCGGCTGGACTGTTGCGGATCTGGGCGACATTACAGGTGATGGGCTTCCGGAGTTCGCTGCCGGCCGTGGCGGATACGGCATTCGCGTGTCGGGGTCCATGACTGGAGCAACTGTTACTGAAATCAACACGCCGGAAGTCATCACAAATGTGCTTGCCGGCCAACTCGATACTACCGACGACCTGGACGGAGACGGAAACTCAGATCTCTTGGCGTCGATCTGGTCGATTCCCATCACAGAGCCGCGAGGTCTGGTTGTGATCAGCTCGAAGAGTGGGGACTGGCTCGAACATCGGCCGGATACCTACAGCCCCTTGCAGCCGGTCTTGACCAGCTTTCCCCAGTCGCTCGCTTCACTAGGTGATCTGGACGGTGACGGCCGTCGAGAGTGTGCGATTTCGCATGGGTCGGCCCTGCAACCCGTGACCAACAAGGCCGGCGTCGTCGAAGTCCTCAACCTCGCGCCCTTGGCGGCGAACACGCAAGTCCTGACTCCGGCGAACGGGATGAAGGTCGACCTTCAACTCAGCGGCGGACTTCAGCATCTCGGGAATCAGTACTTCGTGCTCGCGAGCATCACGGGCACGACGGGGATCCCGCTCGGTGGCGGATTTTCGCCGACGCTGCCGTTGACCTATGACTTCATGACGGACATCTCGATCGGGTTCGCGAACACGACGGTGTTCCAGAACACGTTCGCGACTCTGAGCACGGTGGACGGCATCGCGCCCGCGACGTTCGACGGGAGCTTCCTGCCGCTCGCGGCCGACGGATTGCAGATCCACCTTGCGTACGTCGGTGTGCAGCAGAACGGCAACTATTGGGTCTCGAATCCCGAGACGATCACGGTCGATTTCTGAGGATGGGCCGCGAATGAGTGCTTCGGGCGACGACTGCCGCGGCCTGACGAGCCGGGTTGGTACCACGGCACGAATCGTCCTGGCGTTCATTGCCTCGGTGCTTTGGACGGCGGAGGCCTCCGCCCAATCCGTCGTCCGCAAGCACTGGGGTACGGTGCCGCAGATTGGTTTCACGCTCGTGCGCGGCATGGACGACATCGACGGTGATGGGGTTGCCGACTACTTGTCGACCCGTGCGCCCGCGGGCGGCACTTCGGAGCCGGTCTTCCGGATTTACTCGGGGAAGACGGGGCAAGAGCGGTACACGATCAGCACGTCGGCTGCGGGAACCGGGTTCGGCGGCTTCGTCGACGCGGGACTCGATGCTACTGGCGATGGAATCGGCGACATCCTCGCGGGCCGGCGTCGCACACCGCTCGCGAACGGCACGATCGCGCAATATGGCTCGATCGAGATCTACTCCGGCGCGAATGGTGCACACTTTCGAACTCAAGTCGGCCCCATGCTGACCGACGACGACTTCGGCTACGCAGTCCGTTGGGTCGGCGATTTGAACGGCGACCTTCGCAGCGAGTACGCGGTCGGCGAGACGCAGTTGAACCAATCCGGAAACATGCCGCGTGTGTGGGTGTTCGACGGCGCGACGGGCGCGACGGTCAGCGTGTCGACGTCCAACGTCAAAGACGGTTTCGGGTTCGAGCTCGAAGTGACGTCGGACGTCGACGGCGATGGGACGTCTGACCTGCTGGTGGGCGCTCCGGGCCACACGGTCGGCGGTGTCGCATCCGCGGGAGCCGTGTTCGTTGTGAATCCACGGACGGGCGCGCAGCTCAACGTCGTGCCCGGGTCGACCCAGCTTGTAGGCGTTTTTCCCGAGGTGTTCGGGTGGTCGATCACGAGCGTCGAGGACATCACCGGCGACGGACTGCCGGAGTTCGCGGGTTCGTACAGCGGCTTTGGGATTCGTGTCGTCGGTTCGATGACAGGCGTCACGGTGACCGACATACCGACGCCGGAGGTGATCACGAACGTCCTCGGCGCGCAGCTCGACACGACGGACGATCTTGACGGCGATGGGAACGTCGAGCTTCTCTCTTCGATCTGGTCGAATGAAATGGACGAGACACGAGGCCTCATCGTGATCAGTTCCAAGTTTGGGAACTGGCTCGAGTACCGCCCGGATTCATATAGTAATCTTTCGGGCCCGCAGGGAGTTTTGTCTGATTTTCCACAGTCGATCTCCACCCTCGGCGACATCGACGGAGATGGGCGGAGGGAATGTGCGATCTCACACTCCAGCGCGAAACAGCCCAACACCAACAAGGCCGGCGTCGTCGAAGTCCTCAACCTCGCGCCCTTGGCGGCGAACACACAGGTTTTGACTCCCGCGAACGGGATGAAGGTCGACCTTCAACTCAGCGGCGGACTACAGCATCTCGGGAATCAGTACTTCGTGCTCGCGAGCATCACGGGCACATCGGGGATTCCGCTCGGCGGTGGGTTCTCGCCGACACTGCCGTTGACCTACGATTTCATGACGGACATCTCGATCGGCTTCGCGAACACGACGGTGTTCCAGAACACGTTCGCGACTCTGAGCACGGTGGACGGCATCGCGCACGCGACGTTCGACGGGAGCTTCTTGCCGTTGGCGGCCGACGGACTGCAGATCCACCTTGCGTACGTCGGTGTGCAGCAGAACGGCAACTACTGGGTCTCGAATCCCGAGACGATCACGGTCGATTTCTGAGGATGGGCCGCGAATGAGTGCTTCGGGCGACGACTGCCGCGGCCTGACGAGCCGGGTTGGTACCACGGCACGAATCGTCCTGGCGTTCATTGCTTCGGTGCTTTGGACGGCGGAGGCCTCCGCCCAATCCGTCGTCCGCAAGCACTGGGGTCCATTCTTCAGCGGAGGGGTCACCGTCGTCCGTGGCATGGACGATGTCGATGGTGACGGCATCGCGGACTATATGTCCGGCCGTTGGTTGTCCGCGGGTACGACGGATCCTGTGATCAAGGTGTACGCCGGAGCGAATGGGGCTCTGATCTACGGGATCTTTGTCACCGGTCGATTCAAAACCAGCCACTGAGGAACGATTCAAAACCGGCCACCCGGAGCACCCGGGATCTCACTCGTCGGTCTTCGTTCGTACAAGAGCCCTGTCCTTCAGCCGGTAGCTCTTGCCCTTGATGGCGACGATCTCGGCGTGATGCAGGAAGCGGTCCAAGATCGCGGTCGCGCTCGGCACGTCCTGGAGCAGCTTGCCCCACTCCTCGATCGGCCTGTTCGACGTCATCAGCGTCGAGCGCTTCTCGTAGCGGCGCATGATGACCTCGAACAGGTACTCGCCCGACCTCTTCGGCAGCTGCTTCATGCCCATGTCGTCGATGATCAGCAGGTCCGGCCGCAGGTACTTCGCGTCGACCTTGTCGTCGCCGGAGAACGTCTCGTCCTGCATGAAGTCCTGGACCAGGTCGAAGATCGAGCGGTAGAGCACGACGAAGCCCTGCTGGATCGCGTGGAAGCCGATCGCTTGCGCGAGATGGCTCTTGCCGACGCCGGGCGGACCGATCAACAGCACGTCTTTGTATTCGCGCACGAAGCGACACGCGGCGAGGTCGTGCATCTGGCTCTTCTTGATCGACGGATTGAACGCCCAGTCGAACTCGTCGAGCCGCTTCTGGTCGCGGAAGCACGCGCTCTTGAGCCTGCGCTCGAACAGCCGCTGCTTCCTGACCGAGAACTCGTCGCCGAGCGCGAGCTCGAGGAACTCACCGTGATCGAGGCTGTTGCCCTTGGCTTCCGACAGCCGCACGTCGAGCGTGTCGGCCATGCCGGAGAGGCGCAGCTCGCGCAGACTCTTCTTCAAGGACTCCTTCATGCAGGTCTCCGATCGGCGAAGGTCGATTGGGAGAACGCGTCTTTACCGAACTCGCCGTACTCGTGCGGATCGCGGATCAACGGATGACTGTCGATGAACTCGAGTTGCTGCGTCGCTGCTGGCTGCTGCTCGAGCAAGCGACGCAGCGTCTTCAGTCGGTACGCGTGATGCGACAGCGCGACACGACACGCGCGCTCGATCTCTTCCCAGGAGTGCTTCTTCGTGAGCCCGAGGAAGCCCTGCAGCACGCGGATGCCGGCGATGCCGCGATTCGACAGCAGCGCCTGCGCGTAGCGCGCGCTCTTCGCCGATGCGTGCCGCGCGCTCGAGCATCCACTCGGTGCCGCGCTCGATCGCGGAGATCTTCTCGTCGACGATGTGCGCGCGATCGGTGCTGAAGCGGCCGGGATCGACGCGGACGTGGAGCGCGATCTCGCAAAGCGCGTGATCGAAGATGCGCACGAGGCGCGAGTCGTAGCGCACCCACACCGGTCGCCCGAGGAACTCGGGCGGTACCGAATAAAACGCCCTCTCGATCACGATGTGACCGTCGCGATGCACGGTGCGCTGCGTCTCGTGGAACAACGGGAAGCGCTCGGCGGGCAGCGGTAGCAGCGCGTGTCTCTCATCCGCTTCGAACAGCGCGTGCACCTGCTTCCTCGTGGTGCCGTGGATGCGCTGATCCGCGACTTTCGTCTCCCAGTCGCGCAGGAGCTCGTTCTGCGCGGCAAGCGAAGCGAACTGCCTGCCCTTCAGAGCATTGTCCTGAGCGAAGGCGACGCAGCGCTCGACCTTGCCTTTGTGGCGCGGCGTGCGCGGCTTGGTCGGCAGCACGGCAACGCCGTAGTGCCGAGCGAACGCCTCGAACTTCGGCGTGATCGTCGGATCGCACCAGTCGTGCCTCGAGCACCGCGGCTTTGAGATTGTCGGGGACCAGCGTCTTGGGCACGCCGCCGAAGTGATGGAACGCATTCTCGATGCCGCGGATCAGCGACTCGGTGTCCTGGCACCACATGACCTCGGAGTAGGCCTTGCGCGAGTGGCTCAGCACGACGCGCAGCAGCTGTGGCCGCTTCTTCTTCTTCGAGCCCGGCTTGATCGTGAACGCGCCCAGCCCGTAGTCGATCTGGGCTTCTTCGCCGGGCAGCGTCTCCATGCGCCGGAACGGAATGGGCCTCGACGCGCCCAGCTTGCGCACGAAGCGCTTCACGCTCTCGTAGCTGTGCGTGTAGCCGTGCTCGGCGACGAGGTCTTGGTGGATGCGCTGCGCGCTCAGGCCGATCGCGAGCTTGGCGACGATCGTCTCGCGGTGCGGATCGCACTCGCACTTTCGACCCGCAACCCCGGCGGTCGTAATGGCCGGTTTTGGGTCGGCCGGCGGGTCGATCACGTCCCCGGACCCGGCGGTCGAAATGGCCGGTTTTGAATCGGGCGGCGGCTCGATCAGCTCGGACGAGCCGGCGGTCGAAATGGCCGGTTTTGAATCCGGGTCAGGCGGCCGCCGCGCGTAGCGCGCGACGGTGGCGCGATGAATGTCGAGCTCGCGGGCGATCCGCCGATGGGACCATCCGTGCGCCAACAACTGCTCGATCGTGTGGATTCGCGCCATCTTGAGCTGATTCGACATGCCCGCCTCCGAAGGGAAGCGGACATCGTCGGGCGCCTTTCGCGCCCTCGCTCAGAGTGGCCGGTTTTGAATCGTTCCCTCGTGGCCGGTTTTGAGTGTTCGGTGACAGGATCTTCGAGTCGGTCTCGGGTACGGGTGTGGGCTCGGTACTCGACGGTGGGTTCGATGCTACGGGAGACGGAATCCGTGACATCCTCGCCGGGGTCGCGAAGACCCCACTGGGAAATGGCACGCTCGCAGCGTACGGATCGGTACGTATCTATTCTGGCGCCAACGGATCGCTCTTCCGAACTCAGTCTGGGCCGATGCTCCCCGACGATGGCTTCGGGTGGGTCGTTCGATGGTTGGGGGATCTCGACGGAGATTCGCGTAGCGAGTACGCAGTGACCGAAGCCCAGCCCACACAGTCAGGGGGAATTCCTCGCGTATGGGTGTTCAGTGGCGCTACCGGAGCCACGATCAGTGTGTCGACGTCGAGTCTGAAGGACGGATTCGGGTTCGCCCTGGACGTGATGGATGATGTGGATGGTGACGGGACTTCTGAGCTCCTCGCAAGCGCGCCAGGGCACTCCGTAGGTGGCATCGCAGCCGTCGGCGCGGTGTTCGTCGTCAATCCGCGGTCTGGGTCTATCTTGAATGGAGTTCTCGGTTCGACACAGCTCATTTCGGGCATGTCGCCAGAGGTGTTCGGCTGGACTGTTGCGGATCTCGGCGACATTACAGGTGATGGGCTTCCAGAGTTCGCTGCCGGCCGTGGCGGATACGGCATTCGCGTGTCGGGGTCCATGACTGGAGCAACTGTTACTGAAATCAACACGCCGGAAGTCATCACAAATGTGCTTGCCGGCCAACTCGATACTACCGACGACCTGGACGGAGACGGAAACTCAGATCTCTTGGCGTCGATCTGGTCGATTCCCATCACAGAGCCGCGAGGTCTGGTTGTGATCAGCTCGAAGAGTGGGGCCTGGCTCGAACATCGGCCGGATACCTACAGCCCCTTGCAGCCGGTCTTGACCAGCTTTCCCCAGTCGCTCGCTTCACTAGGTGATCTGGACGGTGACGGCCGTCGAGAGTGTGCGATTTCGCATGGGTCGGCCCTGCAACCCGTGACCAACAAGGCCGGCGTCGTCGAAGTCCTCAACCTCGCGCCCTTGGCGGCGAACACACAGGTTTTGACTCCCGCGAACGGCATGAAGGTCGACCTTCAACTCAGCGGCGGACTACAGCATCACGGGAATCAGTACTTCGTGCTCGCGAGCATCACGGGCACATCGGGGATTCCGCTCGGCGGTGGGTTCTCGCCGACACTGCCGTTGACCTACGATTTCATGACGGACATCTCGATCGGGTTCGCGAATACGGCCGTGTTCCAGAACACGTTCGCGACTCTGAGCACGGTGGACGGTATCGCGCACGCGACGTTCGACGGGAACTTCTTGCCGTTGGCGGCCGACGGACTGCAGATCCACTTTGCGTACGTCGGTGTGCAGCAGAACGGCAACTACTGGGTCTCGAATCCGGAGACGATCACGGTCGATTTCTGAGGGAAGTCACCCTCCCCGACCTCACCGCAGCATTTGACGCAACGCGTTGCGCAGCGTGGCCGGGCGATACGGCTTGGGCAAGTACATCGTGTGCGGGAAGCGTTCGACGACTCCGAGGACACGGTCGTCGTCGTAGCCGCTCGACAACAGCACCGGTAGCGACGGGTACATCGAGCGGATTGCGGCCACCGTGTCGTCCGTGGCGAGGCCCGGCATCGAGAAATCGAGCAGGATCGCCGCGATGGCCGGCCCCGGCTGGTGCAGCAGATCGATCGCTTCGTCGCCCGTGCGCGCCATGATCACGTCGAACCCGAACCGCGTGAGCAGTGCGCCGGCGACGCGTCGGACTTCCTCTTCGTCGTCGGCGACGAGGATGCGGCCCGAGCCCTGCCAACGATCGGCGCTGACCTCGACGGTGTCGTGTTCCGGAGCTTGTCGCATGGCCTCGTCGAGGCTCGGCAAGTACACACGGATCGTCGTGCCGCGGCCGATCTTGCTGTGCAGATCGATGGCGCCCGAGTGTCCGCGGACGATGCCTTCGACGGCGGCGAGCCCGAGGCCGCGTGCGGACGGTTTCGTCGAATAGAACGGCTCGAACGCGCGCGCGAGCACCGCGTCGTCCATGCCGACGCCGTCGTCCTCGATCTCGAGGTACGCGAACCGCCCGGGTTCGAGATCCGCGCCGAGCAGCAATCGGTCGAGCTTCGCGCGCGTCGCGTTGGTGGAGCCGGTCGCGATGCGGATCGTGCCGCCACGTTCGCGGCAGGCTTCGGCCGCGTTCGTGACCAAGCTGATGACGATCTGGCGCAACTGCGCGCCGTCGCCGAGCACGAGCGTCGACGACTCGCTGAGTTCGAACGCGAGCTTCACGCGATGCGGGATCGCGGCTTCGAGCAGCGCGACCATCTCGCGGCACAAGCTCGACAGGTCGATGCGCTCTTGCACGAAGCGCCCGCGACCGGCGTACGCGAGCAACTGGCGCGTGAGGTCGGCCGCGCGCATGCCGGCCTGTTCGATGGTCTCGAGGTGTTCGCGGATCGGCGAATCGGCGGGCAGGTCGAGCAGCGCGAGGTTCGCGCTGCCGAGGATGCCGAGCAGCAGGTTGTTGAAGTCGTGCGCGACGCCTCCGGCGAGGTAGCCGATGCTCTCGAGCTTCTGCGCGTGCAGCGCCTGTGCGAGCAGTCGGCGGCGTTCGGACTCGGCACGGCGGTTCTCGGTGTTCTCGGTCGCGGTGACGCCGACGCCGACGAGCTGTCCGTCGTGCAAGCGGATCGGGAAGCACGTCGTCGTCCAGTGGCGCACGACGCCGGGCTCGCGCGCGGTCTCGCCGCTGATGTCGTGGTGCGTGGTCGGGACGTCGTCGATCATCGCATGGCGCAGCAGCGGCTCGATCGAGCGCCACAACAACGGCACCACGTCCGCGACGCGTCGTCCCACGAACGACGCCGCCGATCCGCCGAGGATCGACGCCAGCGCATCGTTGATGAACACGAACTCGAGGTTCGGATCGAGCACGCCGAATCCCATCGGCGACGAATGCAAGAACGCGCGATTCAGCGCGACGGACTCTTCGAGTCGTTGCGTGAGCGTGGAAAGCTCGGAGGCGCGCTCTGCTGCGCGCGTCTCGAGTGCGGCGTTGGCGGTGCGCAGTTGTTCTTCGGTGCGCTTGCGGCCGAAGAACTCCGGAACTTCGAGATCGTGCGGAGCCGCGCCCTCGCCGTCGTTCCGACGCGCCGACTTCGCGAAGCGCGCGATGTGCCCCGGGATGCGATCGGGCCGTGCCATCACGAAGCGGCAATTCTCGTCGCCACGCGCGCGGCACGTGATCTCGACCGCGACCAGCGGGATGCCGAAGCTCTCTTCGCACCAACCCGACGAGTAACCCGCGTTCATGATGCAGACGGGCGTCGTCGTCGTGCGCCGGCGCTGCAGCCAGGCGTCGGCTTCGAACGAATCGATGTGTTCGTACACCAGCAGGAACGCATCGTTCGGTTGCGGGCTCGACTCGGGCAACACATGCACCTTCGCCCAGCCGGCGAAGGCGAAGTGGACCGGGCCGGCCGCGAGGCGGTCGATCGGATCGTCGACGCCCATGCGTTCGTGGAAGCTCTTGGCGTCGGCCTTGCCGAGTGCGTGGGACAGATCGAACAGCAATCCGTTGGTGACGTCGTGGGCTTCGACCTCGCCGCGATCGCCGTACAACGACGCGACGACGTCGAACAACTCCACCGACAGCGACGCGGCGCGCACGAGCACGTAACGCTCACCGGAGAGACGGACGATTCCGCGCGCCGGGTCGTGGTGGAACGCCGCGAACAAGCGGCGCACGAACGCCTCGGCCGTGCGGAACTTGGGTCGGAGCTCTTGCGGGATGCTGACCGTACGGAGCGCCGGGGGTGTCGCCTTGATCGGCGCGCGCCGCGCTGCAACGGACTTGGGCCGCGCGACGGCCGGACGTTTCGGTCGGCGTGGTGCGGAGTTTCCTTGCGACGCTCCAGCGTTCCGCGCGGGTGGTTTCCGCGACGGTTTCCGCGACGGTCCCCGGCTCATTTCGGCTCCGGCTGAGACGGGTCGCAGATTTGGGGTGCGACTCGTCCTGGCGTTCGACCAGAGGCCGGGGAGCGTAGCGCAACGGCCTTGCCTCGGGCACGCCGAGGCGCGGACATTCTGGGCGAACTCCGGCGATCTCGACGGCGACGAAGCCGAGCGGGGGGCGGTGCGAACGCCGACGCCGGCGAGGCTCGCACCTCGCCAGCGTCGGCGTTCGTTCTCGTCCTGTTCGGACCGGAGGGGTCGCTGCGTCCGGCTGCGACGTCGACCCACCGGATCGAGTCTCGTCGGGTTACCGCACGCCGAGGGCGATGCTCACCGAGACGTCGCCGTGCGTCGCCGTCAGCAAGTAGTTGTTCGGGTCCAGGTCGCCCGCGATCGACAACAGCGACCAGCGCTCTCCGGCGGTGGGGGACAACAGCACTTCGGTGTCCCCGTCGACCTCGACTTCGATGTCGCCGACCGCCGCGCCGACGCAGCCGCAAGCCATCATCGTGCCGTCGCCGCCGGCCTCGGTGCTGAAGGCGAACAGGCCGTCGATCCCGAACGGCGGATACGGCGCGGCGTCGAACGTGACGTCCGTGAGGCTCGCTCGCCGCAGCTCGCCCGGCGCGGCGACGAAGTACTGGATCGAGATGCCGTCGGACTTCACACGCTTCGCCATGCGTGCGATGCGACGCTCGACACGATCGACCTGCTTCGCGAGCACCTTCTGCGCGCCGTCGTAGAACTGATCGAGCGGGCCGCCGGTGCCGCTGTAGAACGCCGCGGGGTACGTGCCGTCGTAGTCGTCGCCCTCGGCGTACGCCTGCAGCGCCATGGACGCATCGACGTGGAACTCCGACCACGCGGTGTCCATCGCCTCGCGCACGGCCTCCTGCATCGTGTCGTACGCGGTGACGACGTCCTGGAAGTCGACGAAGGTCGACGAACCCTCGTCGACGATGTCCTCGTAGGCCTCGACGGCGTCGAAGAACGTCGCGGTCGGTTCCTGCATCGCGTTGCGCATTTCGAGCAGGTGGACCCGCTTCGCGGTGCGGAGTTCCTTCGTCGCCTGGGCGGCCGAGATCGGGTCGAGCGGCACGTTCGCGGCCGCGACGGGAATCGAGGTCAGGACGGCCAAGGCCGCCGTCGTGAACAGACGGGCAGTGCGCATGCGGAGTCTCCAGAGGTGCTCGTTCGAAGGTGCGAAGGTCGCCGCGGATCGCGGCAGGACGTGGATCGGAATCGGGTGGGGTCGACTGTTGCGCGAACTCCCGGCGCGGGCTGCGAAAGCGGGAACTCTTGCCGGGCAGGGTCGCCACTCGTGGCGACTCGGTATGGTCTCGCCGCAATGCGTCTACGCCCGGTGTGGATCGGACTCGTCGTGCTCGGTGTGGCGGCTCGGGTGTTCGCCGTCCTGGCGAACGACGCGCCGCACGGCGACGTGCACCTCGATGCGCTGACGCTCGGCGCACTGTGGGACGGTCGCGGTTTCACGACGCCGCTCGAACGTTCGATCGAGCTCTATCCGCGCGAAGCGGCCGGCGGCGGCTACCCGCTCGACCAACATCCGCCGCTGTCGATCGTGCTCGCAGCCGCGTTCCCGATCGGCGGCGACCCGTACTTCGCGCTGCAAGTCGTGTCGCTGCTCGCGGGGATCGTCGGGCTCGTGCTCGTGCATCGGTTGGCAGGACGCATCCTCGTCGACGTCGATCCGTGGATCCCGACCGCGCTCGTGGCGGCGTCGTTCGCGCTCGCGGACTTCGCCGGCAACGGCTCGGTCTACACGCTGCACGGCACGCTGACGCTGGCCGCGGTTGCCGCGTTGGCGCGGCGGACCGTGCGCGCGAGCCTGCTGGCCGGCGCGTTCGCGGGGTTGGCGTACTTGACGAACTACCAAGCGTTGCCGTTGGTCGCCGCGCTCGCGATCGTGCTCGTGCTTTCGAGCGTGCGCGGCTCGCCGTGCCGGGGTCGTGGTTCCGATGTGCGGCGGCGGTCGCGGTCGGATTCGTCGTGGTCGCCGCGCCGTGGTGGATCCGAAACATGCTCGTGTTCGGCGAACCGACGTTCTCGGTCAACCCGCTCTACCTGAAGGCGAAGCTCGGCTACGTCCCCTCTTTCGCGGAGTCGAACGGCACGACCCTGCTGACGCTGGCGAAGCCGGCCCTGGCCACCGTCGTGAACGCGTGGCTCGGGATCGCGAAGGGAAACGTGCGATTCGTCGCCGAGCAAAGCGCGGTCTGGCTGGCCTTGCTGGCACCGCTCTCGGTGGTCGGCGCGTGGTTCGCGCTGCGACCGCGCAGCGATCGGTCGACGTTCGGCCTGCTCGAACGTCGGCTGCTCGTCCTCGTCGTCCTGTCCCACCTCGCGATCATGCTGGTGTGGCCGCTGTGCAAGTTCCGCTACCTGATCCCGTGGTTCCCGCCGCTGATCCTGCTCGCGGTCAGCGCCATCGATCAGCTGCGGTCGCGGCGCCCTTGGTTGGTCGGACTCGCGGTCGGCCCGTTCCTGGCGCTCCAGGTCGTGCTGGTGATCGTGTCGGGCACGCTCACGACCTACGACGACGGGATCCTGGCCCGGGACGCAACCGGCAAACGCGGTGGCGAGATCGCGGATCGTGCGAAGCAGCAACAACTTAGGTCTGCTGTCATCGCGATTGCCGCGCTCGGCGTCGAGGGCGTCGTGGCCGATATCGAACTCGCGATCCATGCGCGCGAAATGGGGTTGAGCACCCGAGTCGTCCAAGCCCCGACGGTCGGGCGGGACTTGCTCGCGGCCGTGGTCCGCCGCGTCCAGAAGGTGCACGGTGTGACGCACATCCTGGCGCTCTCGACCGAGGAGGCCCTCCTTTATGGAAGCGAGCTGGGGGCAATCGAGGTGTTCTCGTCCGATGACGCATCTGTGCCGACGGTGCTGATGCGCTTGCCCTGATCCGGCCGAGCGGAGTCAAGTTGCCGGCGTCCGCGTTCCGAATGAATCGCGGTCAGTAACTTGCCGCTCCCCGGGGTGGGGGATAAGCTGCCCCGCCATTTTTCGTTCGGGGCGCGTATCGCGTGGCCCCGAGACTTCGCCCGTTCCAACCCATCGATCCCTTTCGTCCACCCCGGGTCCTCGACATGTCCATCACGTTGTCCATCGTCGCGTTCGTGATCTCGCTGGCCGCCGTCGGCTACGCGTTCCTGTTGTTCACCGACATCATGCAGAAGTCGGATGGCGACTCGAACATGAAGCGAATCGCCGGGTACATCCAGGAGGGCGCGAAGGCGTTCCTGGTGACCGAGTACAAGGTGCTCGCCGGCTTCCTCGCGCTGGTCGCGGTGGTCCTGATCTGGAACGACCAGAAAGCCACCGCCGTCGCGTTCGTGACCGGCGGTGTGCTGTCGGCGATCGCCGGTTACTTCGGCATGCACACGGCGACGCGTTCGGCCGTGCGCACGTGCGAGGCCGCGAAGACGGGCCTCGGCGCTGCGCTGCGCATCGCGTTCCAGTCGGGCATGGTGATGGGCCTGACGGTCGTCGGCCTCGGCCTCGCCGGCGTCTGCGTCTTCTATTGGTTCCACTCCGAGAACCCGAGCGTCATCTTCGGCTACTCGTTCGGCGCATCGTCGATCGCGCTGTTCGCGCGCGTCGGTGGCGGCATCTACACGAAGGCCGCGGACGTCGGCGCCGACCTCGTCGGCAAGGTCGAAGCGGGTATCCCCGAAGACGATCCGCGCAACCCGGCCGTCATCGCGGACAACGTCGGTGACAACGTCGGCGACGTCGCGGGCATGGGCGCGGACCTGTTCGAGTCGTACGTCGGCGCGGTCATCGCGACGATGGTGCTCGGAATGGACGTCATCCACGAGGCGAAGGCCGACGTGGCGCAAAACACGTACCTGATCGTCCTGCCGATCCTCTTGTGCGCCATCGGCACCATCGGCTCGATCTTCGGTCGCAAGTTCGTCTACACCGAGGACGAAGCCAAGCTCGGTCAAGCGCTGCACCGAGGTCTGTGGGTCGCGTCGGCCGTGTTCGCCGTCGGCGCCGCGATCGCCTGCGCGTTCCTCGACGACGGGGTCCTGAAGACGGCAGGCATCGCAGCCGGGTTCGAAGGCGGTTGGACGAAGTGGGGTGTCTACCTCGCGGTGATCTCGGGCCTCGTGCTCGGTGTCGTCGTCGGTGTGATCACCGAGCACTACACGACCACCGCGCGCAAGCCGGTGCGCGAGATCGCGCGCCAGTCGTTGACGGGTTCCGCGACCAACCTGATCCAGGGTCTCGCGACGGGCATGGGTTCGACCTGGGCTCCGCTGATCCTGATCGCGCTCGCGACGTTGCTCTCGTACAAGCTTGCCGGCATCTACGGCGTGTCGATCGCGGCCGTCGGCATGTTGTCGACGCTTGGCATCTCGCTCGGCGTCGACGCGTACGGCCCGGTGGCCGACAACGCCGGCGGCATCGCCGAGATGACGCACCAGGACCCGTCGGTGCGCAAGCGCACGGACTCGCTCGACGCGGCCGGCAACACGACCGCGGCGATCGGCAAGGGCTTCGCGATCGGGTCCGCGGCGCTCACGGCGCTCGCGCTGTTCCAGTCGTTCCTGGTCGCCTCGCACCTCGACGTCGAAGCGCTGTCTCTGTCGAACGCGGACGTCGTCGCGGGCCTCTTGATCGGCGGCATGCTGCCGTTCTTGTTCGCGTCGATGGCGATGCTCGCCGTCGGTCGAGCGGCGAACGCGATGATCGAAGAGGTTCGTCGGCAGTTCAAGTCGATCCCTGGCCTCATGGAAGGCACGGCGGAGCCCGAGTACGGCAAGTGCGTCGCGATCTCGACCCAAGGCGCCATCAAGGAAATGATCGTGCCGGGCTTCCTCGCGGTCATCGCGCCGGTGCTCATCGGCAAGCTGCTCGGCCTCGCGGCCCTCGGCGGCGCGCTCGCGGGAGCGACCGTCACGGGCGTGCTGGTCGCCATCTTCATGGCGAACGCCGGCGGCGCGTGGGACAACGCCAAGAAGTACATCGAAGGTGGTGAGCACGGCGGCAAGGGCTCGGACGCGCACAAGGCCGCGGTCGTCGGCGACACGGTCGGTGACCCCTTCAAGGACACGGCCGGCCCCGCGATCAACATCCTCATCAAGCTGATGAGCGTCGTGTCGATCATCGCCGCCCCGATGTTGGCCTGATCCAGTGGCGAAGCCCGACGAGGCCCTGGAGCTGGCGCGCAACTGCGCGCGGATCTGCGACGAGCGCAAAGGCGAGGAGATCGAACTCCTCGACGTTCGCGATGCGTTGAAGATCGCCGACTACTTCGTGATCGTGACCGGCAAGAACTCGCGCCACCTGCGCGCTATGGCGGACGAACTGCGTCGCACGGCGCGCGACGCGGGCATCCGCGTGCCGCGCGAAGAGGGCCGGGCCGAGGACGGGCGTTGGGTGCTGGTCGATTTCGGCGACACGATCGTCCACTTGTTCGATCCGGAAGCGCGCCGCTTCTACGACATCGAGCACCTGTGGGGCGACGTCCCGCGCTTGAAGTGGAGCGGCGAGAAGTCCGCGTAGACCCACACCTGAAACTTGCGGACACGAGCGCCTCGGGCCATGGACTCATCCGGCCCGAGGCGCTTTGCTTTCGACTGCCGTTCCGCCGATGAGAGGACCCATGAGCCAGATCCAATGGCGCGAGTGGGGCGACGACGCGTTCGCCGAGGCCAAGAGTCTCGGTCGTCCGATCCTGTTGTTCCTGCATGCGGCTTGGTGCCGCTACTGCCGGCGCATGGACTCCGAGTCGTTCGCCGATCCCAGCGTCATCGAACTCGCGACCGGTCACTACGTGCCGGTGCGCGTCGACAAGGACCGGCGGCCCGAAGTGAACGAGCGTTACAACGTCGGCGGCTGGCCGTCGGTGTGCGTGCTGACCGACGACGGCGAGCTGATCACGGGCAACACCTATCTCGGCGCGGACGATCTGCGCGACTTCCTGGCGCGGGTCGCGCGCTACTGGTCCGAGAACCAGGAGCACATCGCGTCGACGATCCGCGCCCGCATCGAGCGTGAGCAGGCCGACGCGAGCAAGCGCCGCAAGCGCTCCGGTCAGGTCGACGCCGTGATCGTCGAGCGCGTCGTCGGAGCGATCCTGAACGACTTCGACACCGAGTACGGCGGCTTCGGCACGGGGCAGAAGTTCCCGCACCCCGAGTCGATCGACTTCGCGTTGCTGCACTTCGAACAGACCGGCGACGCGCGCTTGCGTGACGTGGTCGAGAAGACGCTGACCGCGATGGTGGAGTCGCCGTTGCACGACGGCGAAGAGGGCGGCTTCTTCCGCTACTCGACCACGCGGGATTGGCGGACGCCGCACACCGAGAAGCTGCTCGAGACGAACGTCGGTCTCCTGCGCAACTTCCTCGAAGCCTTCCAGATCCTCGAGCGCAAGGACTACCGCAAGGTCGCCGAGCGCATCGTGCTCTACCTGCGCACGCACCTGCGTCATCCCGAACTCCCGGCGTACTTCGGTTCGCAGGACTCGGACGACGACTACTACGCGCGCACGCTGGTGGCGAGGCGAACGCTGCGCGCGCCGGCCGTCGATCGCACGCTCTACGTGAACTGGAACGCCGCCGCGGTGTCGGCCTTGTACAAGGCCTCGGCCGTGCTCGAGGACCCCTCGTGCGCGCGCAACGCGACCGATCTCGTCGAGTGGTTGCTCGAGGAGTGCTACGCGCCCGGGCGCGGCATGTACCACTATCACGACGGCCATGGTCGACACATCCTCGGGCTGCTGACGGACCAGGCGTACATGCTGCGCGCGCTGCTGCACGCGACGCAGTACACGGGCGAGCGGCGCTATCTCGAGGTCGCCGAGGACTTGCTGTCGACGTTGATGTCGAAGCACGCGGCGCCCGACGGCGGCTTCTTCGACTTGCCCGCCGACGCGCGCGGACCGGGCGGACTGCGGCGCCGCAACGTCTCGATCCTCGAGAACTCGCTGATCGCCGAGGCGTGCCTGCGTGCGTATCACTTGACGCAGAAGGACTCCTACCTCGAGGCGGCGCATCGCGCGCTGCTCGTGTTCACCGAGGACTATCACCTCTACGGCTACTTCACGGCTGGCTACGCGCGCGCGGTCGACCTGTTCCTGCACGCGCCGGTCCACGCCGTGATCGTCGGTAAGCGCGGTGAAGCCGCGACCGACACGATGGTGGCCGCGGCGACGCGCTTGTACTTGCCGAGCAAACTGGTGCAGGTCATCGATCCGGCGCTCGACGACGATCTCCTGACGCGCTTCGAGTTGCCGCGCGAACCGACCCCGGCCGCGTACGTCCACGTGCGTCGCACGCACGTCGGATCGGCGGTCGATCCCGAACTCCTCGTCGCGTTGATGAAGAAGGCCGCCGAGGGCGCGCGATGAACCGCTTCGTCGCGCGCGTGCGCGTCGGCAAGCGCCGCCGCGTCGCGCTCGTGCGCGTCGATCGTGCGGACCTCGCGAAGGGCCGAGCCCTGGTCGTGCGCAGCGAACACGGCACCGAATTGGCGACGCTGCTCGAAGCGCCGCGCGATCCCGACGGCGTGACGGTGTCGAAACCCGTCGACCCGATGCGGCTCGATCCGCGCCAGTTCTGGGAATGGGTCCAGGGCGAGCGCGTCGCGGCGACGGCCGCGCCGAGCTCGCGCAAGCAGGAAGGCGCCGAAGAATTCGAGCGCGTCGAGTTCCTGCGCGCGGCGTCGACGGACGACGTCGAGCGCGCGAACTTGCTGCTCGAACACGACGAAGGCGGCGAGTTCGAGGCGTTCCGCGCGTTGGTCGAGCGCTTGAACGTGCCGATGAAGCCGGTCCAAGTCGAACACGTACTCGGCGGCGAGACGATCCTGTTCTTCTTCGCCTCCGAAGATCGCGTCGATCTGCGTGAACTCACGAGGCAGTTGCAAGCTCGCTTCCGCACGCGTGTGGAGCTGCGACGCATCAATCCGCGCCAGGCCGCGGCGATGAGCTGCGGCGTCGGTGTCTGCGGTCAGGAGCTGTGTTGCTCGACGTGGTTGAAGGTGCTGAAGCCGGTCACTGCCCAAATGGCGAAGGACCAACACCGACCGTCGTCGGGCGACGGCAACCTCGGCATCTGCGGCCGCTTGAAGTGCTGCCTGCGCTACGAGCTGCAAGACGACGGCAACGGCGGGTGTGGCAAGAACGGCTCGTGCGGCAGCCACTGAATGTCGGGCGCGCTTGGCTCGCCGGTCATATCGCGAACGCACGCGGCCGCGTCAGTCTTCGGTCCACGCCTCGGCCGTGAGCCCACGCGCGCGGCACGCGGTCACGAGTTCGGTCGCGTCGCCGTGCACCGCGATGATGCGCTTCGCGCCGCACTCGTCGATCGTGCGCATCAAGCCGTTCCAATCGGCGTGGTCGGACAACACGAAGCCGCGGTGGTAGCCGCGGCGCTCGAGCTCGGCCGGATCCAGCATCCAGCCGCTCGCGAATCCGGTCGCGGCATCGGCGAATCGTCGCAATGGACGCAAGCCGTGGAGCTGCGGCGGCAACAGCACGAGGTCACCCTCGAAGCGGTACGACTTCGGGCGTTGATCGATCGCGGTGGTCTCGAGCATCGCGATGCCGGCGTCGCGATAGATGCCGATCAGCGCCAGCATGTGCGGATGCACGAACACACCGCGATCGGTGAGGCGCGTGAGTTCCGCGAGCAGGCGTTGCGTCTTGCCGAGCGGATACGTGAACAACAGCGACGTGCGGCCGGCCGCCGCGTTCTCGGTCCACCAGTCGAAGACTTCGCGCGCGACGAGCGCGCCGTCGGCGAACGCGAAGCGCGGATGCGCGAACGTCGCCTCGGTGATGAACGTGTCGCACGGCACGACCTCGAACGGCGGACAGGTCGGGTCCGGTTGGCGCTTGTAGTCGCCGGAGACGACCCACACTCGGCCCTCGTGTTCGATGCGCACTTGCGCCGAGCCGAGGATGTGGCCCGACGGATGGAAGGACACGCGCGTCGCGCCGAGCGTGACCGGTTGGCCGAACGGGATGCCCTCGATCTTGCGAGCACCGCGCGTGCGTTCGCGGACCAGCGCTAGCGACGGCAAGGCGCAGACGTAGCGCGAACAGCCCGACCGGATGTGATCGCCGTGCGCGTGCGTGATGACCGCCAGATCGACGCGATGGTGCGGGTCGATGTGGAATCCGCCCGACGGGCAGAGCAAGCCCGATGGCGAAGGAGTCACGAGATCGGCGGGAGAGGCGAGCATCGACACGAGACGTTTCCGTGAGCGGGGCGAAGCAGCGTAGCCGCGCCGCGGTGAAACCGCCCGGGCGTCAGATCGACAGTTCGATCGAGTTCACGGCGTCGACGCGCTCGCTCGCGAAGCGCAGCGTGAGCACGACGACACGCCCGTACTCGGCCTCGGGCAGATTGCCCTTCGCGTCGAGGTCCGCGAGCGTCACCCCGAACGCGGCCGCGAGCCGCGGGACGACGTTCGAGTGCGTCGCGACGATGGTCACGCCTTCTCGACCCTCGCGCAGCGTCGCGATCCACGCGTCGACGTCGGCGGCGGGCTTCACGACGACCTCGACTCTCGCCGCGCGCGCGAGGGGCTCGAGCGTCTGCTGCGTGCGCCGGTACTCGGTCGCGAACAACCGCGGTTTCGACACGCGCGCGAACGTCGCGGCGAGGCGCGTCGCGCGCTCGTGTCCGGCCGCGGACAGCGATGGGTCACGCGCGTCGTCGTCGCCCTTCTCGGCGTGGCGCGACAGCACGAGGGTCGCGAAGCGCGGATCGGCCGTCGGTTCCTCGAGCCAGGTCGCGGCGCAGATCGGTGCGGAGAGCAGCAGCGCGCGTCGAGTCGCGTCGGTGGGCGGGATCATGCCGAGGTTCCGCTCACGCGCTCGGCCGCGTCGACGACGTTCGACAGCAGCATCGCGACCGTCACGGGGCCGACGCCACCGGGCACCGGAGTGATCGCCGCGCAATGCCCGACGAGCGCGTCGTAGTCGCAATCACCGACGAGGCGGTAGCCCTTCGGGGCCGCGGCATCCGGCACGACGTTCGTGCCGACGTCGACGACGACGGCGTGCGGCGCGACCATCGACCGCGTGACGAAGCGTGGCCGCCCGATCGCGCTGACGAGGATGTCGGCGGCGCGCGTGTGGCGCTCGAGTTCGCGCGTCGCGGTATGGCACAGCGTCACGGTCGCGTTCGCGCCGCTTTCCTTCTGCGCGAGCAGGTTCGCGAGAGGGCGGCCGACCGTCGTACTGCGTCCGAGCACGACGACGTGCTGACCTTCGGTCGAGAGGCTCGAGCGTTCGAGCAGCGCCAGGACTCCGGCGGGAGTACACGGCACCGGCGCGCGCTTGGCGCCGCCGATCACGAGGCGGCCGACGTTCTCGAAATGGCAGCCATCGACGTCCTTCGCAGGATCGATGCGCTGAAGCACGGCTTCGTCCGCGAGCGCGCCCGGCAGCGGTCGCTTGATCAGGATGCCGTGGACGTCGGAGTTCGAGTTCAGCTCGCGCACGATCGTCGAGGCCTCGGCGAACGACACCGATCCGGTGTTCACGAGCACGCGGACGTCGATCCCGACGCGTTCGGCACCGCGGCGGATCATGCCGCCGTAGACGCGCGACGGCGCGTCGTCGCCGAACAGCAGGATCACGAGCGTCGGATGGACTCCGCGCGCGCGGCACGCCGAGACGCGGGACGCCACCGAGTGTTCGAGCGTGGACGCGATCGAGGAGCCGTCGAGGATGCGGGTCATCGCGGGATCGTAGGGGAGCGCGGGGGGGAACGGGATGGGGCGCGGGGATGACGAGGGACGCGAGGGACGACGAGGGACGAGGGGACCGTCCCCGCCGTTCGCAAATGGGGACAGAGCAGATGAGGGGACTGTCCCCATTCGCAGATGAGGGGACTGTCCCCATTCGGACGGGGACAGAGCAGATGAGGGGACTGTCCCCTGATGCGTTCCCTGATGCGTTCGCGTCCCGTTCCCCGGGGACGCGGGTGGTTCGTCCCTTGCTCTCCCTCACTTGCTCACTTGTCTCTCATGCGTCCCCGTTGAGGTTGCCTCCCCGCCCACCCTCGATCCCTACACTGCGCCGCTTCGAATGAACACCGACGACCGTGACCCTCGCTTCGAACGCGTGGCTTGGCTGCTGATCGCCGCGCTTTGCTTCTTCCTGTACTGGACGCGCGACCTCACGTACTTCGACGAGCCTCGCTACGTCGGCGTGGCGAAAGAGACCGCTTTGTCCGAATCGTGGGTCCTGCCGCGGATCTACGGCGCTCCGTACACCGAGAAGCCGCCGCTTTGGTTCTGGAGCGTCGGTCTGTGCGGCAAGTTGTTCGGGTGGAACTCGTTCGCCTACTTCCTGCCGAACGTGCTCGCGCACTTCCTGACCGCGCTGCTCCTGTTCGACCTCGGTCGTCGCACCTCGTCGCGTCGCGCCGGCGTTTGGGCCGCACTCGTCTACGCCGTTTGTCCGCTGGTGCTGCGCAACGCGCGGTCGGCGCAGCTCGACCTCATGCTCGTGTTCGGCCAGGCTCTGATGGCTTGGGGGTCGATCCTCGCGTTGCAGTCGAAGCGCCTCGCGTTCGGCATCGCCGCTGCGGCGGGCTTCGGCGTGGCCTCGATGGTCAAAGGGCACATCGCTTTGTTCGGTCTGCTCGCGCCGCTGACGTGGTGCACCGCGCATCGCGACTGGAGCTTCCTGCGCCGACCCTGGTGGTTCCTGCTGACGCTGCTCGCGCTCGTCCCGATCGGCGCGTGGATCGTCGCGCTCTCGCGGCAAATCGGTTGGGACGAGTTCGTGCGTCTCTACATCGATCGCCAAGTCGTGGAACGCACGGCCGGCGGCGTAGCGCACTACTCGCCGATCCCGATCGGACCGGAATACCTCGCCGCGTTGGCGACGATGATCCCGCTCGTGTTGTTCGCTCCGGCCGCGATGCGCGCTCGCGAGACGTCGAACGCCACGCGCGCGTTCGTGTTCTGGGCGATCGCGTTCTTCTCGATCTTCGCGCTGGTGCCGAGCAAGCGTGAGATCTACCTGCTGCCGCTGGCGATGCCGCTCGCGTTGATCGTCGGGGAGCGCCTCGCCGCATTCGATCTGCGCCGGTACGTCCCGACCCGGTTCGAATCGGCCGCGTGCATGGCGCTCGCGCCGCTGCTGGTGTTGGCCGGGCTCGCGCTGCCGATCTACGCGTACGTGCGCGGCGCACTCGGACTCGAGACCGTGCTCGCCGCCGCCATCGCCGCGTTCGCGGGCACTTTCGCGGTGCGCGCCGCGTTCGCGCGACGCTTCGATGCTCCGCGTCTGCTGTTCGTCATGCTCGCGTCGATCGCCGTGTTCGCCGAACCCGCGGTCGGGCGCATCGCGAACGCGCGCTTCGGCGAGAAGGAGTTCGGCCTCGTCGTGAAAGAGCGCGTGCCGGCCACCGAGCCCGTGTTCGTCGTCAACATCACGAAGGCCCAGGCGCTGCGCTTCTTCGCCGAGCGCGACCTCGTGTTCGTCGACGAACCGGAGCACCTCGCGGCGGCGATCGCGGGCAAGAGCGTCGCGTTCGTCGTCGCGCGCGGCAAGGACTTGAAGGACCTGCGCAAGCTCGGCACGAACTTCGAAGCGGTCGCGGTCGAGCCCTACGAGACCACGGCGAAGGCCGAGAACCTGCTGATCGTGACGCCCTGATCCCGGCGAGATCTTTCGGATTCCGCGGTCACCAAGTCCCGACCTCGTCCGTACAGCCACGTCGATGGCCGTTCCCCAAGCCGTTCCCCTGACGGGCACGAAGACGTTCACCACCGGATTCGAAGGGCGCGTGCTGCGCTCCGGCGAATACCGCTGTGGGCACACGAACGTCAACCTCGGCGGCGAGCGCCATGTGCCCTACGTGTCGCTGACCATCACGCGGCACGGCGCGTACTGCAAGCACGGGCGCAACGGCAAGACGCTGCTCGACACGCAGCGCGTGGCGTTCTTCAACCCCGGCGAGACGTATCGATCGAGTCATCCGCTCGGCTGCGGGGATCACGGTGAGTTCCTCGACGTGCGCCAGGACGTCGTCGACGACGTCGTGCTCGCGCTCGAGCCGAGCCTGCGCGACCGCAGCACCGGGCCGTTCCCGTGGGACGACGGACCGCTCGCGCCCGCCGCCGCGCTCGAACTCGAACGACTCATCGCGGCGCAGAACGCTCCGAAGGACGTCGATGCGCTCGAGCTCGAAGAGCGCTGGTTGGCGTTGTTCGAACGCTTCGTCGCTGATGCGGTCGCGGCACGCGAGCGCAGGCCGCACGCGCCGAGTCGCCGCCGCTTCACCCCACACGGAGTCGGTGATGCGGTCCTGGCCGCGCGCGCCTTCGTCGCGACGCGGTGCACCGAATCGTCGTCGTTGACCGAGTTGGCCGCGGCCGTCGGCAGCTCGCCGTTCCATCTGAGTCGCTCGTTCCGCGCGCTCGTCGGCGTGCCGCTGTTCCGCTATCGCGAGCACTGTCGTCTGCGGCTCGCGCTCGAGCGCTTGCGCGCCGGCGCGCGGGACCTCACGCAGTTGGCGTTGGAGCTCGGGTTTTCGAGCCACAGCCATTTCACGCATCGCTTTCGCGCGGTGTTCGGACTGACGCCGACGCAGTTGCGCGCAATGTTCTGACAGCGGGCGCGCGCGAGATCGGCGATCTTCGGCACAGCCGCAGCCGGAGTCCGCCGATGCAACCTCGAATCCTCACCCTGGTCGTCGCCGCCGCCGCGGCCACGTTCGCCCACGCAGCTCCGCCGGCCGGGACGAGCCCTTGCCTGATGGCCTCGGGCTACAACAGCGAGAGCATCCACCTGTTCGATCCCGTGAGCGGAGCGAAGCTCGGCTTCCTCGGTGCCACGGGCGCGACGGGACTCGTGCCCGGCGCGCAGTCGATGCACTACGGACCGGACGGCAACCTCTACGTGTGCGCCGAGAAGATCGACTCCGTGCTGCGCTTCGATGGCGTGACCGGGCAGTTGCTCGGCACGTTCGTCGGTGACGATCCGAATACGCCGGAGAACGAGACCGGCGGGCTCGACGGACCGACGGCGGCGATCTTCGGTGCCGACGGGCTGCTGTACGTCGCGAGCTTCGACACCGATCGCGTGTTGCGCTACGACGGCACGACCGGAGCTTTCCTCGGGGCGTTCGTCGCCGACGATCCGAACACGGTCGTGAACGAGACCGGCGGCCTCGATGGCCCCGACGCCGGCATGACCTTCGGTCCCGATGGACTGCTCTACGTGCCGAGCTTCCAGTCGAACCAGATCCTGCGCTACGACGCGAGCACGGGCGCGTTCGTCGGCGCCTTCAACAACGGCGGTCCGCTGTCGCGGCCGCGCATGATCCGCTTCCGCGGCGACGGCGTCGCGTTCGTGACGAGCTGGGGCAACGGTCGCATCCTGAAGTACGCGCCCGACGGGGCGTACCTCGGGCAGTTCGCGGCGTCGCCGACTCCGACCGGCCTCGTGTTCGAGCCCGGCACCGGCCACGTCCTCGTGACGTCGGACAACCAGAACTACATCCGCCGTTACGACGGTGTGACCGGCCAAGTTCTGACGCCGGTCGCGACCGGCGCGACGTCCGGCATCACCGGCGGCACGTATCTCGAGATCTTCCCGCGCCACGATCTCGAGCTCGGTCGCTTCGAGCCGGGCATCGCGAGCGCGACCAACACGCTGCGCGCGAGCAACGCGACGCCCGCCGCGAACGTGATCCTGCTCGTGGGGACGCAGGTGGGTTCGACGCAGGCCGCGCCGTGTCCGAGCCAGTGGATCGGCGTCGCCGGGCCGACGCGCTATCTGCTGCTGCCGGTCGACGGGGCGGGTGTCGCACAGTGGACGGTGAACTTCCCGGTGAGCGTCCAGGGCCTCGCGCTCGTGCTGCAAGCGTTCGAGCTCGATTCGTGCCGCGGATCGAACTTGGTGCTGCAGACGATCGAGTGAGAGTCGACCGCCGCGTCGATCAGCCGTCCTTCAGCTTCGACTTCGCGCGTCGCTTCTCCAGGCGCTCGGCGTGTTCGGCGACGTCGTCGGACACGCCGTAGACCTTGAGCACCCACGGCGCGCGGTCCTTCAACGCGAGAAGGTGCGCCTCGTCGGGTGGGGCGATCTTGTCGTCGACGGCCGCGCGCACTTCGTCTTCCCACGGCCGCACCCAGCAGAACGTGGCGATCATCGTGGGCGCGAGAGCGAGGAACGCGCCGAACGCGAACGTCGCCGGTCGGACGCGCAATCCAGCGACGAGCAGCGGGATCGACGCGAGCGCCAATGCGCCGACGCCGAGGTAGCTCCAGATCGCTGGCACATGGCGCACTTCGATGAGCCAGAGCGCGATGTAACCGGCGCCGAGCCACGCTCCGATCGCGAGCAGGGCCGCTGTCGGGCGCACGATCTTCGCGAACAGTTCGCGCCGCGTCGCCCACAGCGCGATCGCGGCGTCCGCGAGCAACACCGCGAGCGACGGCAGCAGCGGGATCATGTAGTGGCGCTGCTTCTTCGGCAGGATCGACCAGGCGACGAACAGCACGACGAACGTGACCGCGGCGAAGCGACGACGCGGATCGTCGCGATGGAACTTCGTGGTCACGAGTCGCCAAACGAGCAGCGGTACCAGCAACGCCGTCGGCAGCGTCAGCGAAGGCAACTCCTGCAAGTAGAAGTGCGGCCAGTCGTAGTGTCGCGCGCTCGATTCTCCTTCGGCCGCGCCCGCAGAGTTCAAGAGCTCGCTGCGGAACACGTCGAAGGAGCCCGGCACGGTCGTCAGTACCGCGACGTACCAGATCAAGCCGACGACGAGCGCGAGGGCGAGCCACGCGACCAAGCGTGCCGAGATCGCGGGGCGCAGCTTGCGTTCGCGCCCGAGGAACCACGCGATCGGCAAGCCGATCAGCAGGAGGCTCACGGTCGCCTTCGCCATCCACGCGCCCGCGAAACACGCGGCGAACCATGGCAGCCAGCGCTTGCGCCCGTCGAAGTGCATGCGGTCGAACACGATCCACGCCGCGACGGTGAACGCGCCGAGCGTGGTCTCCGCGACGCCGCGGCGCGCGATCGTGAAGAAGTGCATCATCCCCAGCATCAACAGCGCGGTGAGCAGCGCGTGACGCCGTCCGCCCAGCGAGTACGCCCAGTACGTCGCCAGCAGCACCATCGCGAGTCCCATCAGCGCGGACGGGAAGCGCAGGGTGCCGGGCGTCATGTGCTCCGAAACCGCGAGCGTCGAGAGTGTGCCGAGCCAGTAGTACAGCGGCGGCTTCTCGAGTCGCGGCTTGTCGTCCTTCATCGGCACCAGCCAGTCGCCGCTCTCGACCATGTGGTCGACGACTTTCATCGTGCGGCGCTCGGTGGTGTGCTCGACGGGGCTGGAATCGAGGCGCCAGAACAGGGTCGTCGCGATCGCGATGCACAGCACGGCCAGCGCCAGCGCGAAGCCGCGCGGCGTCTCGAGCCAAGACGTGAGACGAGATTCGAAGTCGGTCGACATCGGGCATCCGAACCTACGGTCGCCGCGTCCCGCCGATCATGACGAGATCGCAACGTAGGGTCGGAGCGCAGATCACCACGCCCACGTGAAGGTTCGATGAGTGCTGACTCAACCCATGCCGACGATGCGCCCGTCGATGACGTCGAATTGCTCGGCGAGCGGATGCTCGGGCAAACCCGGCATGCGCATCATCTCGCCGGTCAGCACGACCAGGAACCCGGCTCCGGAGTTGATCTGGATCGCGCGCACCGTGACCTCGAAGTCGCGCGGACGGCCGCGCAGTGCGGGATCGTCGGACAGCGAGTTCTGCGTTTTCGCGATGCAGATCGGCAAGTGGGCGTAGCCGAGCTTCTCGATGTCGCGCAGGTCGCGCTGTGCGGTCTTCGTCAGAGTGACCTTCGACGCGCCGTACATCGAGCGTGCCACCTTCAGGATCTTGTCGGGGACCGTGTCGGTGGGTTCGTAGAGGAACTTCACCGGGCGCGGGCCGCCTCGCGCGTGCTCGACCACGAGGCGCGCCAACGGGAGCGCGCCATCGCCGCCGCGCGCGTGGTGGTCGGACGTCGCGAACGGCACGCCGAGGCGATCGCAGAAGCCCTCGACGGCGTCGAGTTCGGCCTCCGAGTCGGTCGCGAACCGGTTCAGCGCCACGATCGGCTGCTGGCCGAAGATGCGGATGTTCTCGATGTGCTTCTCGAGGTTCGGCAAGCCGCGCACGACGGCGGCGGCATCCGTGTTGCCGAGGTCTTCCTTGCGCACGCCACCGTGCATCTTCAAGGCGCGCACCGTCGCGACGAGCACGACCGCGGCGGTCTGCAGGCCCGCGGATCGACATTTGATGTCGAAGAACTTCTCGGCGCCGAGGTCGAACGCGAAGCCGGCCTCCGTGACCGTCCAGTCCGCCGTGTGCATCGCGAGTCGCGTCGCGAGCACGCTGTTGCAGCCGTGCGCGATGTTCGCGAACGGACCGCCGTGGACGAGCGCTGGCACGCCTTCGAGCGATTGGACGAGGTTCGGCGCCAGCGCGTCGCGCAGCAACGCGAGCATCGCGCCGGTGCCCTTCAGCTTGCCGGCGGTGACGGGCTCGCCGTCGAACGTGAACGCGACCAGCGTGCGGTCGATGCGGCGGCGCAGGTCTTCGAAGCCCTCGGCGAGGCACAGCATCGCCATGACCTCGGACGCGGCGGTGATGTCGAATCCGGTCTCGCGCGGGAAGCCCTGCTCCTTGCCGCCGAGCGCGATGATCACGTTGCGCAACGCGCGGTCGTTCATGTCCATCACGCGGCGCCACGAGATGCGGCGAGGATCGATCCGCAGCTCGTTGCCGTGGTGGACGTGGTTGTCGAGCAGCGCTCCGAGCAGGTTGTGCGCCGACGTCACCGCGTGGAAGTCGCCGGTGAAGTGCAAGTTGATGCGCCCGGCCGGCATGATCTGGCTGTAGCCGCCGCCGGTCGCTCCGCCTTTCACGCCGAGGCACGGGCCGAGCGACGGCTCGCGCAACGCGAGGCACACCGATTCGCCGAGCTTCGCGAGCGCCTGTCCGAGGCCGATCGTCGTCGTGGTCTTGCCCTCACCGGCGGGCGTCGGCGTGATCGCGGACACGAGCACGAGCCGCGGCGTGGTGGCACGAGCACGTGGCCGCTCGAGCACGGCGAGATCGACCTTGGCGACGTCGCGTCCGTACGGGATCAGGTCGGACTCGGTCAGGCCGAGCTTCGCCCCGATCTCGGGCATCGGGCGTCGCGGGAATTGGGAAGCGATCTCGAAGTCGGTGGGCATGGGCGTGGGGATGAGGGTGGGGGGGGCGAAGGGGGCGAAGAGCGTAGCGCGCGCGGCCGATGCCGCTCGTCGAATGCCACGTCGTGGCTGCTCGACGAGGACGACGAAGCCGGCGGCCGCAACTGGAGACGGAGCAGGCCCCCTCGAATCACGGACGAGAACGTCCGTGGACTCAACCGCGGGATGGGATGCCATCCCGATCCCCCGGGAAGAAACCTCAAGTTGACTTTCGCGAAACGCGAAAATAGCCTTCGTACATGGCTTTACGACCACAAGATGTTCTCGTTACCGTCGTCGTCGCCCTTGCGAAGGATCGGTCCTATCCGGCCATTGCAGGGGCGGCCGGGCTCAGCCTTTCGGAAGCGCATGCCTCGGTACGTCATTGCATCGCCGCGGGGCTGCTGCGTGCGGATCGGAGTCCGAATCGAGCCGGCATCCTCGAGTTCCTCACGCACGGGGTGAAGTATTCGTTCCCGGCAAAGCGCGGTCGGATCAGTCGCGGGATGCTCACAGCGCACGCGGCAGCGCCATTGAGAGACTTGATCGATGCGGGAACGGATCCGCCGCCGGTGTGGCCGGATCCGGAGGGGACCGATCGTGGTGAAGCGCTCGAACCGCTGTACCGCTCGGTTCCCGCAGTCGCCCGACGCGATCCGAAGCTGTACGAAATCCTGTGCCTCGTCGATGCGATCCGTGCGGGACGGGCACGCGAACGTGCGCTTGCCGAGAAACTGCTGAGGGAGCGGATCGAATGAAGGATCCGCCGTCCAACCTCAGCCGCGTCCGTGAAGTCGTGCTCCGACTCGGTGATCTCGCGTGGAGGTTCGTTCTCGTGGGTGGCTCAGTGACCGAGCTTCTCGTCACGGACCGTGGGTCGTCGTCGCCGCGGCCCACGTACGACGTGCATCTCGCCGTCGACACGAGGTCGTTCACGGAGTGGAACGAACTGGAAGAACGGCTTCGAGCGCTCGGCTTCGCGAATGACACCGCAGATGGAGTTCCGGCCTGCCGCTGGAAGTACGGAGAAACCCGCCTCGACGTCGTATCGGCGCACGACCGGTAGGAGTCACGGCTCCCAAAACCGTTGGTACCCGATTGCTCACGATCTTGCGGTGACTTCGGACATCGGCCACGGGCTGTCGATCCGAGTCATCACCGCACCGTGCTTCTTGGCGACGAAACTCGAAGCCTTCGCGAACCGCGGTCACGGAGACTTCGTCGCGAGTCACGATCTCGAGGACATCGTCGAGGTCGTGAACGGTCGGCCGACGATCGAGTCGGAACTCTCGACGACACACGCGGAGGTCCGGAACTTCGTGGCACAGCAGTTCGAGACTCTGCTCGGAGATCGCGATTTCATGGGCGCGTTGCCCGGTCACCTCGAATCGGATTCCACGAGCCAAGCTCGATTGGAGATCGTCGTGGGCCGATTGCGCCGGATCGCGCTGCTGCGTGGCGCAGGGTCTACGTGATCAGCCCTCGAGACGACCGCATTCGCTGAACGCCGCGCATGGCGAACTCGTCATGTTGCGGTCATGCCGGCCTCATGCCGCGCCGTTGAGATGCGCGGCACTCGAGCAAGACGGTCGCGCCGACCCGTCGCGTTGCTCGAGCACGGCCTAGGTCCATGCCAGAGTCCGCGCCTTCCGTCGCCTCATCCGTCCGTGCGGATGCCGAGCCGACCGCGTTGCGATTCGCGACGTGGGCGGTGGGGCTCGTGGTCGTGATCGCGGCGTGGGCGGTTTGCGCGAACCTCGGCGCCGCGCCTCCCGGACGCATGAGCGAACAGCGCTGCCATCGCGTCGCCGTTCACATGGTGAAGAGCGGCGCTTGGATCGTCCCGATCGACCACGGGATGCCGCGACTGCAGAAGCCGCCGCTGTACTACTGGCTCGCCGCGACCGCCGTGATGGTGTCCGGGGAAGTCAGCTACGCGATGACGCGACTGCCGTCGGCGCTCGCGGCCGTGCTGCTCCTGGTCGTGACGTTCCACTGGGCCAAGCGGTACGGAGGGACGAGCGCCGGTCTGCTCGCGGTGGTCGCGCTGCTGTCGACCGATCAGTTCCAGGACAACGCTCGTCGCGGCGACGCCGAGATGGTGTTCGCATTGGCCTCGGTCGCGGCGCTGCTGACTCTCCAGCGTGCCGTCGAGTCCGGTCGCGGCCGCGATCTGACGTGGTTCGCGGTCGCGTTCGCGTTGGCAGTCCTCGCCAAGGCGACCGCGGCGCTGGTGACGGTGCTCGTGCCGATCGCGGCATGGGCCGTGTTCGATGCGCGCGTGCGTGCGCGGCTCGATCGCGGATTCGCGTTGGCCGTCCTCGCGGCGGCGTGCGCCGGGTTCGCGTGGTACGGCGTCGTGCTGACGCGCGTGGTCGGTGCGTGGAGCGAACTCGTCGGGCACGCCGCTCGACCGCTCGGTGTCGACGATCCGGGAGGCGACGCGGATCACTACCGCGCCCCGTACTTCTTCGTGAAGCAGTTGCCGTCGATCCTCGGCCCGATCGTCGTCGGTGTGCCGTGGCTCGCGTGGCAGGCGTGGAGGTCGCGGCGTGAGATCCCGCGGCCGGCGTCGCTCGTCGCGGGGATCGCGTTCGCGGCGATGTTCGTCGCGTTCTCGGTGGTGCCGCAGAAGCAGCCGCACTACCTCCTGCCCGCGATTCCGGTGCTGTGCGTCTCACTGGCCCTCGCGCTCGAGCGGCGGCTTCGCGCGGCGACGATGGAATTCGCCGTGCTGCGGCTTTGCGTGGTCGGGCTCGCGCTCGGGGTCGCGGGATACGGTGCCGTCGAGTGGACGTGGGCTCGCGCGTTCGTGCCGGGGGCGGACGTCGTGGCGTCGGCGCTCGCGGCGTGCGGCGTGCTCGTGGCGGTGGTCGCTGTAGCGATCGCGCTGCGCGGGAGAGAGGCGACGGCGTGGCGAACGCTGGCGATCGCGTGCGCGCTGGTCGTCGCGGTCCGCGCCGCGCACGTCGCGCCGTGGCGCGCGACGATCAAGGCCGCCACGGAAGGCGAGATCGCGGTCGTGGACATCGCCGGCGTCGCAGACGTCGCCCTCGTCTCACGGATCGCGCACGTCCAGGCCGCGGCGGCCGAGCATCGCGTCGCGGCGTGGGTGTTCGACGTCGACGATGCGCTGACGAAGGACGATTGAGACACGCGCCAACGCCCTTGGGATGAGGCCGTTCGACCGCGCGAACCCCGTGGACCAGGCCGGGCAGACCCTGCGGAACCGCGTCGACCGCCGCTACCGTGTCGCATCGAGCGCCTTCGTCGCGCCCACCGTCGACCCCTCCGGAGTCCCTCATGAAGCGTCCTTCTGCCGTCGCGATCGCGATCACCGTCGTCCTGGGCTTGTCGTCGGTGGCGTGCCTGAACTTGGAGTCGTGGATGAAGGGCAGCCGTGATCCCGAGGTCTCCGCGTTCCTCGACGACTACTCGAAGAGCTACGTTGCGAAGTACACGGCGTCGGCCGAGGCCGCGTGGCGCGCCGGAACCGACGTGTCGGAGCAACACACGAACGAGCAGGTCGTCGCCGACCTCGCCTTCTCCGAGTTCGCCGGCGCCGCCGACACCGTGACGAAGTTGAAGGAGTTCAAGCAGCGCTCGTCCCTGTCGGACCTGCAACGCCGCGAAGTCGAGAAAGCTCTGCTGAAGGCCGCGGAGAGCCCGGCCACGATCCCCGACGTCGTCAAGGCGCGCGTCGCGGCCGAAGCGCGCCAGCGCGCGACGCTCGACGGCTTCCGTTTCATGATGGACGACGGCAAGGGTGGTTCGGGCGTCGTCACGCCGAACGACCTCGACGGCATGCTGCGCAACTCGCGCGACCTCGACGAGCGTCGCCGCGCGTGGGAAGCATCGAAGACGAGCGGCGTGGCGCTGAAGCAAGGCCTGCTCGAACTGCGCGACCTGCGTAACAAGGTCGCGCGCGAGCTCGGCTACTCGAGCTACTTCGCGCTGCAGGTCGCCGACTACGGAATGACGGTGCCCGAGATGATGGCGCTGCTCGACGGCGTGCTCGCCGACACGCGTCCCGCGTACGAGCAGTTGCACGCCTACGCGCGTCGTCAGCTCGCGAAGCGCTACGGCCAACCGGTGCCGGACCTGATCCCGGCGCACTGGCTGTCGAATCGCTGGAGCCAGGAATGGCCGGGGCTCGTCGACGGCATCGACCTCGACCCCCTGTTCAAGTCGATGACGCCCGAGCAGATCATCCGCGTGTCCGAAGACTTCTACGTCTCGATGGGGTTCCCGAAGCTGCCGCAGAGCTTCTACGAGAAGTCCGACTTGTACGCATTGCCGGCCGGCTCCACGCGCATGAAGAACACGCACGCGTCGGCGTGGCACATCGATCTCGGTGAGGACGTGCGCAGCCTCATGAGCGTGCAGTCGGACTTCCAATGGTTCACGACGACGCACCACGAGCTCGGACACATCTATTACTACATCGCGTATTCGCGACCCGAGGTGCCGCCGCTGCTGCGCGAGGGCGCGAACCGCGCGTTCCACGAGGGCATCGGCGAGTTGATCTCGCTGGCCGCGTCGCAACAGAGCTACCTGCGCGGCCGCGGCGTGTTGAAGGCCGATCAGAAGATCGACCGCATCCAATGGCTGTTGAACGACGCCACGATGTCGATCGTGTTCCTGCCGTGGTCCGCGGGCGTGATGTCGCACTGGGAGCACGACTTCTACGAACTCGAACTCCCCGCCGACCAGTTGAACGCGCGCTGGTGGCACTACGTGAAGAAGTACCAGGGCATCGCGCCGCCGAGCCCGCGCGGCGAGGAGTTCTGCGACCCGGCGACGAAGACGCACATCAACGACGATCCGGCCGGCTACTACGATTACGCGCTCGCGACCCTGCTGAAGTTCCAGTTCCACCGCACGATCGCGCGCGACATCCTGAAGGCCGACTACAACGACGCCGACTACTTCGGCTCGGTCGCGACCGGCGACTTCCTGCGTTCGATCCTGCGCGAGGGCCAGACGCGCGACTGGCGCGACCTCGTGAAGGAGACGACGGGGGAGGACATGTCGGGCAAGGCGATGCTCGAGTACTACCTGCCGCTCGTCGAATGGCTGAGCCAAGACAACGCGGGCACGAAGGTCGGATTCTGAACGCGAACGACCCGGCGGAAGTTGGCGTCGAACCGTGCGAAGCCGTCGACGTCGTCGTGGGCTTGGTGTTCTTCGATCCGGTCGAGGATGACGTGTGAGGGAGTCGCGTTCGATGCCGATGCCCCCATCTCCCACCTACACGCTCCGCCCGATCGAACCGCGTGATGACGCGACGGTCGCTTCGATCATCCGCACCGTGATGCCCGAGTTCGGCGCGAGTGGGCCCGGGTTCGCGATCCACGATGCTGAGGTCGACACGATGTGCGTGGTGTATCGAATGCCGCGCAGCGCGTACTTCGTCGTCGATGTGAACGGTGTCGTCGTCGGTGGTGGGGGCATCGCGCCGCTCGCGGGCGGCGATGGGTCGACGTGCGAACTACGCAAGATGTACTTCTTGCCGAGCGCGCGCGGCATCGGCGCCGGACGCGCGCTGCTCGATTTGTGTCTGGCGACGGCGAAGCAGCTCGGCTTCACGCGCTGCTACCTCGAGACACTGAACTCGATGACGCAGGCTCGGCGGCTGTACGAGGCCGCGGGGTTCGCGCGGCTCGATGGCGCGTGCGGGGCCACAGGTCATTTCAGTTGCGACGCGTGGTACGCGAAGGCGCTCTGACGCAGCCCGAGCACCCGACGCCCGCCCGCGATCGGCCGAAGACCGCAGCCTGCGACACCTGGGCCTTCTCGCCCTAAACCTATTTTCAAAAAGCAGATTGCGGCTCTGTACGGCGCCGCGGTGGCGGAATTCGCGTGAGTTTTTTCCAACGACCCGGTTTCTGACTCTTGGATCCCCCGTACAGACCCCCTGCCCGGACTCTCTCCCTCGCGTCGTTTCGCTCCCCCGACTTGGAACGACGCGAGTTGTCCGCCAGCAGCTCTCACCCAGGAGTCTCGTCGTGAAACTCACCGTTGCCGCTTCTCTCGCGGCATTGCTCTGCCTCGTGCTGGCGTTCGCCAGCACCGAGAACGCCGACATGCGTCACGCGTTGTTGTCGCCGGCGTCCAGTCCCGTCGATTCCCCCTTGTCCGTCGATGTCGTCGACGCCGGCGGTTCTCGCATCGAGTACACGCTGACGCCGAAGGTCGATCTCGCGGCGCTCTCGGTCTCGTTCGAATTGCCGCCTGGAGCGGAACTCGTCGAGCACCTCGCGCCCGACGCCGGCGCTACGACGCGCGGCACGCCGCGCATCGGCTCGGCGCGGCTGCGCTTCGCCTCGTCGATGGCGATCGGTCAGGTGACGCTCGTCGCGCAGGTGCAGCCTGCGGGCGCCGCAGCGCGATCCGTGCGCAGCACGATGACGTTCGGCGCAGTCGAGGAGGACGTGCCGGTCCAGACCGCCAGCTTCGGCACGACGGATCTGCAAGTCGCGAAGAACTGAACGCGCCGGGATCGCTCGGCGCCAACGAAACAGGGGGACGGACCCTCGGTCCGTCCCCCTGTTTCGTTCAACCGTGGCCTGTCGAGTCCGGACCTGGTGGGTCCGGCGGCTCAAAACCGCCTCGGGGTCGCCTCAGTCGAGTCCTTCGGCGTACTCGATGCGCACGATCTTCAGCAGGCGCGGGCCGCCGTCGAGGCGAGCCTCGACTTCTTCACCGACGGTGCGGCCGAGGAACGAGCGCGCGAACGGCGCGAGGTACGAATAGATCCCACGCTCGAGATCGGTGTCCCACGGTCCGAGGAACGTGAACGACATCTCGGCGCCGACTCCGGCGTTCGGCTTCACGGTGACCCGCGTGCCGACGTTCACGCGCACGAGGTCGATCTCCTCGCGCGGGATGACTTTCGCCACGTTGAGTTCGGCCGAGATCTCGTTCGCGCGGCGCGAGAGGAAGTCGCGCTGCTCGAGCGCCGCGGTGAACTCGGCGTTCTCGGACAAGTCGCCGAATCCGGCGGCGTGGCCGATCGCTTCGCTGTTCTTCACCATGTCGACGTTGACGATCTGCTCGAACTCTTGGCGCCGGCGCTGCATGCCGCGCTGCGTGACGTAGATCGCGTCCTCTTCCCACAGTTCCTTGCGGCCGAGGATCGCGTCACGGTGCGAGGCGACCAGTTCGGTCGTGATGTGACCGCGCGTGAGTTCGGAGACGCCTTCATTGCCCTTGATCTCGTGGTGCAACGCGAGCGCTTGGTCGTCGGTGACGACTTCCAACACCTTGTCGATGTTGCGGAAGTTGTTCGCCGCGACCGCCGAGCGCATGCGCGACAGCAGGTTGCGCTGCGCGTCGTTCAGCGCGGTCTTCGCGGAGCGGGCCCAGCGGTCCATCAGACGCAGCAGCGTCATCGTGATCGCGACGCCGTCGGCCTTGACCTGCGTGGTTTCGAAGAAGCCGGTCGTGACGGCCTTCCACAGCCACAGGATGCCTTCGCCGCAGCGATCGGCCGACGTCAGGATCGTCGTCAGTGCGTTTTGCAGCAGCGCACCGTTGCCGGTCGCGAGCAGTTCACGCGCGATCTGATCGGCGAGTCGGCCCGGCGCCGTCGGCAGCGCGTCGGCGTACGCCTTCGGCCAATCCTCGGGGTCGTGGTGCTTCACGAACAACAACGCGCGGCGCGCGAGTTCCTCGCTGCCGAGGATCGCCGGCAGGTCGGCGAGTTGGCGGAAGCGCGCCTTCACCGCTTCCTTGTCCAGTTCCTTCGGCGACGGCGACGAACGGCGGCTCGCGACTTCCATCGCGATCGCCGCGGCGGCGACCGCCTCGGGATTCGCGATCGCGGCGTCGTGCGCGATGTCGACGAGCATCTCGCCGCATTGGTGCAGGAACGCCTCGTCGGCGCAGTGGCCTTCGTCGAGCGCTTCGAGGTACTCGACCACGAACGACAGCTTCTCGTCGGTGCGCGTCGCTCGTGCGAGCTTCTGCGCGAGCTCTTCCTCGTGCGTGATCGGATTGGTGCGCAGGATCAGCGTCGGCTGCTTGTCGCCGTAGACCTGGACCAGCGGATCGCGTTCGACCAGGCCTTTGGCCTTGTTCCACCAGCGCGTGAACGACGGGCCGTCGACCACGCCGCGCGCGAGCAGCTTCTTCAGGATCGGGAACTCGAGCCGGTTCTTGTTCGAGCGCAGCGCCGAGCGGACCAGCGCCGCCGGATCGTCCTGCGCCAGCGACTTCAGCCGCGCGACGTCGAAGCGCAGCAGACCGCGGAAATCGTCCTCGGGCAGAGGCTGCAGTTCTTCTCGTGCTTCGTCGACGGTGAGCGACCGTTCGGTCTCGCCGTCGGTCAACACGAACACGCCTTCGGCGGGCTTGTAGCTCGCGAGCTTCTCCGGGCCGACGCGCTTCGTGCCGTTCGCGAAGCCGCCCTTGCGCAGCGCCAGCAGACCGCGGATCTTCGTGCGCAACTCGTCGAGCTGCTGCGGTTGGCACAACGCCAGCGGCTTGAGGAAGCGGTCGACGCCGGGTTCACCGGCCTTGTCGTGCAGGACCGCGGTGCATTGACGGATGGTCGGGTCCTTCGGGAACGCCAACGCCATCTGCACGGCGAAGTCGAGCACGCCACTCTGCGTGTCCGGCTCACACGACTGCAACAGGACTCCGACGAGTGCGGAGGCGAGGTCGTTCTTGTGGTGAGTGACGAGGTGGTTCACCACCTTGCGGAACATCGCGAAGTCGCGCGTGCCGCTTTCGACGGCTGCGACCCAGGCGTCTTCCAGTTCCGCGAAGCGACCGGTGGTAGCGAGTTCGAGCAACGGGGCGGACGAAGCTGCGGTGTCGGTCATGGTCCGGTTCGAAAGGGGTTGTCTTCCAATGACGCGCCCCCGGGGTAGCCGGGGGCGGGGCCGTATCATGCTCCGCGACTGCCGGACACGCAACCACGCAGGCGCCGGAACCTCCCCCTTGGCAGGGGCGTTGCCGCGCCGCTTCGAACTCGAACCCATCCCGTTCCCCGCCGGAGATCGACCTCAACATGAACGCCCGCTTCGCTCTCGCCGCCCTCGTCCTCGCCGCGCTCCCCTCTTGCGGCCCGACGCATCGCGCCGACCACGAGTCCGCGCTGACCGCCGAGTTCGCGATCGGATCGGCTCTCGAAGTCGTTACGGAGAATGGGGATGTGTCCGTCATGGTCGACCCCGGGGTCAGCGGCCTGACGATCGAAGCGGTCGCGCACGGGGCGGGGGACACCGACGGTGAAGCGCGCGCACGCGCCGAGTCGATCCGCATCGACGTCGCCGTGCGCGACGGGCGGACCGTGATCCGGCCGCAGTACCCGAACGACGAGCGCCGCTCGAACGAAGGCTGTTCATTCAAAGTCCGCGTCGCCGCGTCGTCCGACATCTTCGTCGACACGTCGAACGGCGAGGTCGAGCTCTCGGGCAGCACGGGCTCGGCGCGGCTCGAGACTTCGAACGGGTCGGTCCACGTCACCGCGCATCGCGGTCCGCTCGAGGTCGACTCGAGCAACGGCGGCCTCGTGCTCGAGGACGTGGAGGGCGAAGTCGCGGCGGAAACCAGCAACGGCTCGATCACATTGCGCACGAACGGAGATCTCTCGCAGCCGGTTCGACTGTCGAGTTCGAACGGCGATCTGACGATCGAGGTCGCGTCGTCGCCGAGCGGAACGCTGCGCGCCGAGACGTCGAACGGGTCGATCACCGTGACCGGGATGCAACTCGGCACGCTCGGCGGCGACGACCGACGTGCGCGCGACATCGACTTCGGTCGACCCGGTCCGCGTCACGTGGTGTCGACCAGCAACGGCAACGTGCGCATCCACGTCGGAGTGCGTTGATCGGCGCAGCCCGCAGCCCCGCAGCCCCGCGGACTCGCGGGACTCGCGGGACTCGCGCGTCGAGCGGATCGATCGGACTCGAACAAGAAGCGGGCGCGGAACTCGTTGGTTCCGCGCCCGCGCTCGTTGCCGCGACGACCCTGGAGGTGAGGTCGTCTCGGCCGATCCCATGAGTCGACGGGGTCGATTCCTGGGTCGTCGACGGCCGGTCACTTCCCGCCCGAACCTCCGGCTTGCGCCGCGGTCAGTCGTTCGAGCATGCGTTCGATCTTCCCCATGCGCTGCTCGATCTGATCGAGGCGCGTACGGATGTTCGTGTCGAGTTCGCGCAGCGGGGCGGGCTCCGCGCTCGGCGCGTCGACGATGGCCTGGTCGGAGCCATCCTTCGACTTCGAGTAGCGGATCGCCGGCACGCGCAGCCACTGACCGCTCTTGCGCGCGTTCTCCATCAGTTGTTCGACGAGCTCGCGCGTCTGCGCTTCGAAGTTCTCGCGGTTCTCGGGCGTGTTCAGCTCGGCGGCCTGCTCGCGCCACTGGTCGGCCTGCGCCACGAGCTTCTCGGTCCACTGCTTGATCTCGCCGTCGTGCTGCGCCTTGAACTCCTCGGCCCACGTGCGGCTCTGATCGGCGAGTTGCTTCGCCCAGTCGGATTGCTGCTTCGCGACCTGCTCGGCCCATGCGCGTTGCTGCTCGGCCCAGGCGCGGAACTGCGACTGGTCCTGCGCAGTCGGCTCCGCAGGCGTGAGGGGCAGCGTCGTGATCGAGCCGAACTGGCTTGCGGCGCCGTCGTCGGCGGGGCGCTCTTCGACGACGACGGGGATCAGCATCGTCTCGCCCTTGCGCACGACCTTGATCGTCACGGTCTCACCGGGATCGAGCCCGGCGAGGTGATTGCGCAGGCCCTTCTCGGACGAGACCTCCTCGTCGTTCATCGCGACGATGACGTCGTAGCGCTGCAGTCCGGCCTTCGCCGCCGGACCGCCATCGACGACGTCCTCGACGAGAATGCCCTTGCTCGCTTCGAGCCCGAGTTGCGCGGCCAACGCTTCGTTCAGTGGATTGATCGTGACGCCGATGCGCACACCGCGCGAAGCGGGCTGTGCCGCGGCCGGTGGCGTCCGCATCGACTTGGTCTGCGAATCGGCCGAGGCCTGACCATGCGCATCGACGGCGCACAGCGCGGCACACAGAGCGGCAGGGATCGTTCGGATGGCGAGTTCGAGTTTCATCAGTACTTCTCCATGGCGTTCGTGGCTGGGAATCGCACGGGCAGCGTCGCCGGGTTCCCGAGTTCGTCTTGACCCCGTTGCAGTTGGAACAGGTCCTTCACGCGGACTTTCTCCACCGATCGCTTCATCACGGTGATCTCGTAACCGTCGCCGTCGGCGGCGCGCTGCGTGCCGAGCAGGACGTCGGGCAACGTGCTGACCGGCGTCGGCGAACCGATGCCGTGCGTCGCGCCCTGGTTCGAGACGAGGCCCGGCGCGCCGGGCATGTCGGAGGATTCGTGCGCCGTGCCGGGGCGCGATGCGCCGGGCAGGACCGCGGGGCCGGTATGCATCAGCGTGGTGAACCAGCACGCGGCGATCGCCGCCGCGGCGAACCAGCCCGATGCAGCGCCGAAGCCGAGACCGCGCCGTCGCGATTGGAACGGCCCGATCGAACTCGCGATCGCGGTCCTCGCGTCGAGTGCGTGCGTCAAGTCGCCTTCGTCGCGCAGCGCTTGCGCCATGCGATGCCACAGTTCGGGATCTCGTTCGGACAGGGCTTCGAGCGAATCCCAATCGGTGGGCGCCGCCGTCATCGACACGGCGCGGTGGATCAGCAGGTCTTCGGTTTCGTCGTGGGGGTGGGTCATCGTTCAGGTTCCAGGTGCGGTTCGAGGTGCGGGTGGGACCGGCACGCCCTTCTCTTCGAGCAGTTGGCGCAGCATGCGTCGAGCTCGCGCGAGTCGCGTCTCGATGGTCGTCTCGGGCAGGTCCAGTGCTTCCGCGATCGCGCGTTGCGACAGACCTCGCACACTCTTCAGGATCAACGGTTCGCGATAGTCGGGATGGAGTCGTTGCGCGGCCGCGAGGACGCGCTCGAGCGTGTCGCGCGCCGTCGCGTGGTCTTCGTCGTGGTCGATCGACGGATCCGCGGGGTCGAGTTCGGTGTCGTCCATCGTGCGCACCTTGCGGCGCAGCGTCGCGGAGCGACCGGCGGAGATCGCCGTGTTGATCGCGATCGTGCGCAACCACGGCCGCAGCCGTTCGGGGTCGCGCAGGTCACGGATCTTCCGGCACACGTTCATCGCCGTCTCCTGCAGCAGATCCTCGAGATCCGCGCCGTTCGGCATGTGCGACAGGAGCACCGCGGACAGCCAACGGCGGTGGTCGCGCCAGAGGATCTCCAGCGCGAACCGATCCCCAGCGATGGCTCGCTGCGTCGTGTCCCGATCGTCCATGTCGGTCATTCGGCTCCAAGAGACGGGGGGGAGACGGGGTTCCGGCGGGGAATTCTAGGGCGGAGCGGGGCGGGCTCGAGCGCACCGCGCGGGGCTTGACGTTCGCGCGGAGTTCGAGTTAGTTGGCCGACCAACTGACACGCCCGCTCGACCTTCGAGAGAGCGCCGACGGTGGGTCGGCGGAACCCCGAGGACGACATGAGTCCAGCGCAAGACACTCGCGAACGCATCGTCGACGCGGCGATGGAGCTGTTCACGCTGCAGGGCTACGCCGCGACCGGACTCGCGCAGATCGCGAAGAAGGCCGAGTGCAACGCCGGCTCGGTCTACTACTTCTTCCCGACCAAGGAAGCGATCCTCGCCGCCACGCTGGAGAAGCGCAAAGAGCTGCTGCACCCCGAGGTCCTCGATCCGATCTGGACCGGAGTCGACGACCCGATCGAGCGCGTGTTCGCGCTGCTCGCGGGGTATCGCCAGATGCTCGCGATGACGGAGTTCGCGCACGGCTGCCCGATCGGCAACCTCGTGATCGAAGTCGCCGAGACGAACAAGCACGCGCGCAAACTGCTGTGCGAGAACTTCGACGGTTGGCTGCGCGCCGTCGAGCTCTGCGTGAGCGCCGCGATCGAGTCCGGTCGCTTGCCCGAGAGCGTCGACGCGCACCAACTCGCGATCTTCGTGCTGACGACGATGGAAGGCGCGGTGATGCTCGCGCGCTCGTACCGCGACTTCCGCGCGTACGACGCCGCGGTGACGATGCTGCGCGACTACTTCGATCGACTGGTCGACAGCGCGACGGGCTGGTCGAAACCCGCCGGCGCGACGGCCGCCGCACCGGTGCGGTCGGCCCCGCGATCACCACCGCGGCGACGACGCAAGCGATGAACGACGAACGCCTTCGTCCGCACCCACCCGATCCACACCGCTCCTCTTCGCAATCCCCGGGAGATCCGCTCGTGAACCCCTTCAAGCCGTCGTCGAGGGCGTGCGTCGTCGCTGTGATCGTCGGATCGCTCTGGTCGCATGTCGACGCGTTCGCCGCGCCGCGGCTCGTCGACGACGCATCGCTCGCGTCGTACGCGGCGCACGTCGCCGCCGCGGAGACGTCGTTGCGCCTCGGCGAGATCGCCGCCGCACGCCGTTGGCTCGACGGCGCGCCGGCGCAGCATCGCGGGTTCGAGTGGAACACCTTGAATGCGCGGCTCGACGAGTCGGAGCGTTCGTTCGTCGCGTCGGACGCCGCGGTGTTCGGACTCGACGTGTCGAACGACGGCACGCTGGTCGCGATCGGTGACGCCAAGGGACGTGTCCGCGTGTTCGAGCTCGCGACCGGCGCGGAGCGCTTCTCGGCGCACGAGCACACGGACCTCGTCGACGACGTCTGCTTCGACGCGAGTGCGAAGCGCTTGGTGTCGGCCTCGCACGATCGGACCGCTCGGATCTGGGACGTCGCGACCGGCGCGTGCTCGCTCGTGCAGAAGGACCATCGGTTCCCGCTCGGCGGCGCCGCGTTCACGCCGGACGGCACGCACGTGGTGTCGGCGAACTACGAGACGCAATGGAACGGCAAGCGCATCGCGGGAGTCGTGCGCCTGTGGAACGCTTCGACCGGCGAGGTCCTGGAGACCTTCGAAGGCGGCGCGAAGCCGCTGTCGTCGTTGGCGTTGTCGCACGACGGCAAGCGCGCGGCGGCGGGCTCGTGGGACTTCTGCGCATTCGCATGGGAGCTGGCGACACCCGGCGAACCCGCGCAGTTCATCCAGCCCGACGAGGACCTCTACAACGCGGTCGATTGCGTGGCGTGGAGCCCGGACGACACGAAGCTCGTCTACGGCGGGAAGGACCACACGGCGCGCATCCACGACGCGGCGACGCGCGAGTTGCTGGTCACGCTGCGCGATCACGGCGACGACGTCACCGGCGTCGCGTTCTCGCCGAACGGCAAGCGCGTGGCGACGACGTGCCGCGACGGAATCGTGCGCGTGTTCGACGCGGCGAGCGGCGAGCTGACGCAAGCGATGCGCGGCCACACCGAAGCGGCGACGTGCGTCGAGTTCACGCCGGACGGGACGCGAGTCGTCACCGCCGGCGCCGATGGTCGCGTGCTCGTGTTCGACGTCACGCACGCGAGGTACGGGCTGATCCGCCCGACGATCGGCTCGGCGGCGTACTGCGTGCGCTTCTCGCCCGATGGTTCGCGGCTCGCGACGTGCACGTACGACGGGCGCATCCTCGTGTTCGACGCGCGGACGTCCGACATCGTCGCGGAGTGGCGGGCCCACGCGGCCGAGAAGTGCGCCATCACGCTCGCGTTCGCGGAGGAGGGCAAGGAACTACTGTCGTGCTCGTACGACGGGACGATCCGCCGCTGGGACGTCGAGACGCAGACCGAGATCGGCAAGCTCGAATACCCCGCGGGCGTCTACACGTTCACGACGTCGGCCGACGGCGCATGGATCGCCGCATCGCTGATGAACGGGACGGTCTCGGTGCGATCGCGCGTCGACGGCGCATCGCGTGCCGAATGGAAGGACGCGCGAGGCACGGTCTACACGCTGGCGTTCGACGCGAGCGCGAAGCGACTGCTCGCCGGCGGACAGGATCGCAAGCTCAGGCTCTACGACGTCGACGCGAACCGCCTCGAGCGCACGATCGAGAACACGACGGGCGCGATCCAGACCGCACTGTTCACACCGGACGGAACCCACGCCGTGACCGGATCCGACGACGGCACCGTGAAGGAATGGGACCTGACGAGTGGAACTAGCACGCGCACGCTGTTCACGACGAACCACACGATCCAACGGCTCGCGTACTCGAACGACGGGAAGCGGCTCGCCGCAGTCGGCGTGCGCGCGTGGATCCTCGAACCGACCAGCGGGACGCTGCTCGCGACGTTCCATGCGCCCGCCGACGAGGCGTTCGATCTAGCGTTCAGCCCCGCGGACGACGTGCTCGCGACGGCGAACATGGATGGAAGCGTGACTCTGTTGCGAGCGGTGCGGGCGGTGCGAGCGGTGCGTGAGGGGAAACGGAGACCGTGAGCGCGCGGGCCGAGACCCGAGGCCCGACTCGGACACGATCACCGCCGGCAATCGGACGCGGGTACCCGCGTCCGATTGCCGGCGGCAAATGCACGCGGGCTACACCACGGCGGGCCAAGGACCTGAGCGATCGTGTCGAGGGAATGGAGTGCCAGCGATGACCGCCGCCAACGGCGTCCGAGCACGGGGGACAGATCGGGGACAGACGCGCCTCCGTCCCCGTCATGTCCGTGGAGCTCGGGTGGGGACAGACCCCTCATGTGCTCTGACCCCACACCTTCAAGCGCCACCGCGGAGCGCGAAGCGCGACCCGAAGTTCTCCCTCGGGTTCAAGCTCGCGCGTCCAAGGAAACCACTCCGTCGCCAAGGGACGTCGAGACCTGCTCTCGCTGCGGCCTCTCACTCGCCCGCCGCAGCTGTGGCGATCCGCTCTACACGTCTCGTGAGTACGCCACCCGGGGCGAAATGGACAGGGGTCGCGAATCGCGCCGTCGAGAAGCCACCCTGCGGCTTTGAGCCGCAGCGCGAGCAGGTCTCGACGTCCCTTCGCGTGAAGTCCACGCGCGACTCAAGGGCACCCGGGGGTTCCCAAGGGGGCTTTGCTCGTTTGTGAAGCCCCCCTTTGGTCGTTCGACCGCGAGCGGTCGAACGAGGGGGTGTGGGGGCCGCTGGCCCCCACCTCGCTTCGACGCCCGAGCGGGCGTCGGGCGTCAGCATTCCGCTACTCTGCGGCACGCATGTCCCTCGCCTCCTTCCACCCCACGATCCGCCGCTGGTTCACCGCCTCGATCGGCGCGCCGAGCCCCCCTCAAGTGGCGGGTTGGCCCAAGATCCGTGCTGGCCTGAATACGCTGATCGCGGCGCCGACGGGTACGGGCAAAACCCTCGCGGCGTTCCTCTACGCGCTCGACGAACTCCTGCGCGAAGGCCCTGCGCTGCCCGATGAATGTCGAGTCCTCTACGTCTCGCCGTTGAAGGCTCTGTCGAACGACGTCGCGAAGAACCTGCAGCGTCCGCTCGCCGAGTTGCGGGAGCTCGATGCGACGTTGCCCGACGTTCGCGTGTTGGTGCGCACCGGGGACACTCCGCAGAAGGACCGCGTCGCGATGGGGCGGCGGCCGCCGCACGTGCTCGTGACGACGCCCGAGTCGCTGTACATCCTGCTCGGCAGCGCGAGTGGTCGTTCGATCCTGCGTACCGTCCGCAGCGTGATCGTCGACGAGATCCACGCGCTCGCGCGCGACAAGCGCGGCGCGCACTTCGCGCTCTCGCTCGAGCGTCTCGAAGCGTTGACCGCGCGTTCGCCGCAGCGCATCGGGTTGTCGGCGACGCAGCGTCCACTCGACGTGATCGGCCGCTTCCTCGGCGGCGTCGATCGCCCGGTCGAGCTCGTCGACGTCGGCCATCGCCGCGTGCTCGACCTCGGTATCGAAGTCCCCGAGATCCCGCTGTCCGCGGTTTGCTCGCACGAGATGTGGGACGAGATCCACGAGCGCATCGCCGCGCTGTCGCACGCGCACAAGACCACGCTCGTGTTCGTCAACACGCGCAAGCTCGCGGAGCGCCTGTCCGCGCGCCTCGGCGAGAAGATCGGCCCCGAGATCGTCGCGTGCCACCACGGCTCGCTCGCGCGCGAGACGCGATTGCTCGCCGAACAGCGCCTGAAAGCCGGCGAGCTGAAAGTCCTCGTCGCGACCGCGTCGCTCGAGCTCGGGATCGACATCGGCGACGTCGACCTCGTGCTGCAGATCGGCGCGGCGCGGTCGATCAACACGTTCTTGCAGCGTGCGGGTCGCGCGGGTCACGGACTCGATCGCATCCCGAAGGCGCGCCTGTTCCCGCTGACGCGCGACGAACTCGTCGAGAGCGCCGCATTGCTGTGGGCGATCCGCGAAGGCGAACTCGATCGCGCGTCGCCCGTCGACTTGCCGCTCGACATCCTCGCGCAGCAGATCGTCGCGGCCTGCGTCGAGGAAGCTCACGACGAGCAAGCCCTCTACGAGCGATTCCAACGCGCTTGGCCGTTCCGCGCGCTCTCGCGTGGAGCATTCGATCGCGTGGTCGCGATCCACGCCGCGGCGACGGGCTCGCGCGACGCGCTGCTGCATCGCGACGGCGTCGGCGGCCAACTGCGCGCGACGAAACGAGCCCGCCTGCGCGCGCTGTTGTCGGGCGGCGCGATCCCCGACCTCGGCGAATACGAAGTGCGCGTCGAGCCCGAAGGCGTGCGCGTCGGTTCGGTCCACGAGGACTTCGCGGTCGAGGCCAATCGCAACGACGTCTTCCAGCTCGGCAACAACTCGTGGCGCGTCATTCGCGTCGAGACCGGCGTCGTGCGCGTCGAAGACGCCGGCAACACGCCGCCGTCGTTGCCGTTCTGGGTCGGTGAAGCACCCGGCCGCTCGAACGAACTGGCGACGTACGTCTCGCGCTTGCGCGAGGAATGCGATGGCCTCGCGTGGATCGAGCGCCAATGCGGCGTCACGGGCTCACCGGCCGAACAACTGGCCGAGTACGTCCGTCGCGGCCGCGACGCACTCGGCTGCGCGCCGACGCAGAAGCGCCTCGTCATCGAGCGCTTCCCCGACGAAGGCGGTGGCCAACAGATCGTGTTCCACGCCCCGTTCGGCGCACGCACGAATCGCGCGCTCGGCCTCGCGATGCGCAAGCGCATCTGTCGCGGCTTCGGTTTCGAACTCCAAGCCGCGGCGACCGAGGACGCGCTCGTGTTCTCGCTGGCCGAGCAGCCCGCGGTCGCGCTCGACGTGCTGTTCGACTTCTTGAAGCCGCGCGACGCGCGTCACCTGCTCGAGCAGGCGATCCTCGTCACGCCGCTGTTCCAGAACCGTTGGCGTTGGAACGCCTCGCGCGCGCTGCTGTTCGATCGCATGCAAGGCGGGCGCTCCGTGCCGCTGTTGTTGCAGCGCATGCGCGCGAACGACTTGCTCGCGCGCGCCTTCCCGCAATGCCTCGCTTGCCCCGAGACGTTGGACTCGCCCGACGTCGAGATCCCGACCGATCAACCGCTGGTCACGCAGACCATCGAGGACACGCTGCACGAAGCGATGGACGTCGACGCATTCTTGCGCGTCGTCGCGGGGCTCGACGATGGTTCGATCGAGCGCGTCACGGTCGAATCCGCGACCCCGTCGCCGTTCGCCGAAGAAGTGCTGAACGGCATGCCGTACACGTTCCTCGACGACGCGCCGCTCGAAGAGCGTCGTTCGCGCGCGGTCCAGATGCGCGGCTCGAGCGCGTCGAGCGACGAGCTGCCGCGCAGCTACGACAGTGACGTGCTCGACGAGGTGCTGCGCGAGACGTGGCCGGATCCGCAAAGCGCCGAAGACGTCCATGAGGCGTTGTCGTGGATGGGCTACGTCACGACGCAGGAAGCCGCCAATTGGCTGCCTTGGCTCGACGAGCTCGCCGCGGTCGGTCGCGTCGTGCGCGAAGGCGATCGCTGGTACGCCACCGACGCCCTCCGTGATCCGCGCGCGGTCGCACGCGGCCGGCTCGACGCGCTCGCGGTCGTGTTCGAGCGCGACGACGCGCTCGACGACCTCGAGCGCGAGGGCTCGATCGTGCGCGTGACCATCGACGGTCGGCCCGGCTTCTGCGATCGCCGCATCCTGAAACGTCTGCATCGCCGCGTGCTCGATCGCATGCGCAAGGACGTGCAGCCGGTCGCGCTCGCCGACTACTTCCGCTTCATGGCGCGTTGGCAGCACGTTGCGCCCGAATCGAAGCTCGAGGGGCCGCGCGGCGTCGCCGCGGCGCTCACGCAACTGCAGGGCTTCGCGGCATCGGCGCCGACGTGGGAGGAGTCGATCCTGCCCGCGCGCGTCGCGGCGTTCGATCGCGCGGCGCTCGACGAAGTGACGCGCTCGGGCGAGTTCGCGTTCGGCCGGTTCTGGGGCGGCAGCGGCAGCGCGATCAAGGTCACGCCGCTCGCGTTCTCGATGCGCGAGGACCTCGAGTCGTGGTTGTCGGTGATCGTGCCGGCGACGGTCGACGAACTCTCGGGCGACGCCGTCGCGGTCCTCGACCTGCTGCGCCGCAGTGGCGCCGCGTTCCCCGCCGAGCTGTTGCGTAAGGCGAACCTGTTGCCCGACGCGCTCGATCGCGCACTCGCGGAGCTCGTCGCGCGCGGCCTCGCGACCGCCGACGCGTTCGCGCACGTGCATCGCTGGATGAAGCCGTCGGATCGACGCATGCCGATCCAGCGCTTGCCGGGCCGCATCGCGCGCTTCCGGAGCGACGAACCGATCGCACCGTTCGAGCACGCGGACGATCCGCGCGTCGAGTTCGTCGTGCGCGTCCTGCTGCAGCGCTACGGCATCGTGTTCCGCACCGTCGCGCGCCGCGAGCCGCCGCTGGCGCCGTGGCGCTTCATCCTGCGCTGTATGCGTCGCCTCGAATTGCGCGGCGACGTGCGAGGCGGTCGCTTCGTGCTCGGCACCGACGGCGAACAGTACGCGTTGCCGAGTGCCGTCGATCAACTGCGCGCGGTTCGCCGCGAGCGCGAGGAATCGCACCTGCAAGACATCGCGCTGCCCGCAGGCGATCCGGCGGACGTCAAGGACGCGTTCGTGCTGCAGTTCTCGCGAGCGTGAGTCGGAGTCGCCGATGACCGTCGACTACGTCCCGTTGCTCGATGTCGCGCGGAATCTGTATCGGATGCCTCTCGGGCAGGCCCGGTTCCAGGAGTACCTGCGTGTGCTGCGCACCGACGATCGCTCCTACGTGCGCTATCCGCCGCTCGTGTCGATGAACCCGATGGCGAAGGAGCACGTGCTCGCGTGCATCGACGCATATCGCGCGCTCGACGCCGATGCGATCGCTCGCGCGACGATCGAGGCGTCTTGCTCGTCTGGCGCGTTCGCGCCGAGCTCGCGCTCGTTCTCGCTCGGATTCGGCGTCGTCGACGACGTGCAGGGCGGTTGGACGAATCGCGCGGCGGTCGAGCACGACGCATGCTTCGCGTTCGGCGTGAGCTTCAAAGCCGGGTGGATCTCGGTCCTGCTGTGGGCCAGCGAGTTGCCGCACCCGGCGACGGTCCGCGATGTGGTTGCACTGGCGATCGCGCGCACTGCGTACGTCGAGCGCCACGGCATGCCCGAGACGCTGCGCGCGAAGATCGCGCAGGAGCGCACCGTCCACGTGATCACCGGCGTCGCAGTGCCGACGCTGGACGTGCAGACGGCGGACCGCATGCGCCGCGCCGTCGAGCCTCACCTCGACGCCACCGACATGCGCACCGCGATCGAGTGCCTCGCGGGCGACGAGGCGGCGGCCTCGCTGGGATTCACGCCGAGGGGGATCCCGCGGCACGCGGCGTGGGCTCGCGACGTGGGGGAGTGAGTCGGACCCGGCGCACCGTCCTGCCCGGGTTCGACTGCGCACCGCGATCCCCGCCCGCGACCTTTTCCGACTTCGTGCGCGGGGCCCGTTGACGAACTCGAACTCGCGAACTGAACTGTCGCCATGGGAGAAGAGCCGGTCGCGGAGACAGCTCGGTCATCGGTGGCGTCCGACGCGTTGCGTGAAGAAACGCGACTGCGGCGGCGTGCCGAGCGTCGCGAGAGCCAATACCGCACGATCCTCGAGTCGATGGCTCGCGGTCGTACGCTCAGCGAGCTGCTGCACGAAATCGTCGAGTTGATCGAGCAGGACAACCCGGGATCGCGCTGTTCGATCCTGTTGCTCGATGCGCGCACCAAGACGCTCCGACACGGTGCGGCGCCGCGATTGCCCGACTTCTACAACCAGGCGATCGACGGCCTCGCGATCGGCCCGGAGGTCGGCTGTTGCGGTGCGGCCGCGTACACGGGGAAGCGCGTCGTCGTCGAAGACATCGAGACCCATCCGTATTGGAGGCCCTACGTCCATCTTGCGCGCCAAGCCGGATTGCGCTCGTGCTGGTCCGAGCCGATCCTGTCGAACGCGAAGGAAGTGCTCGGGACGTTCGCGATCTACCACGATCGCGTGCAGCAGCCGTCGCCCGACGCGCTCGACACCATCACGATCGCGGCGTACCTCGCGAGCATCGCGATCGAGCGTGCGCAGGACGAAGATCGTCGGCGCGCGTTCGACCTGCAGCTCCAGCACGCGCAGAAGCTCGAGAGCCTCGGTGTCATGGCCGGCGGCATCGCACACGACTTCAACAACTTGCTGACGAGTGTGCTCGGCCACGCGGATCTCGCGCTGCGCGAACTCCCGCCCGCTTCGCCGGCGCGCGAACTCATCGAGGCCGCGGTCGACGGTGCGCGTCGCGCGGCCGAGCTCACGCAGCAAATGCTCGCGTACTCGGGCCGAGGTCGATTCGTGGTCGCGCCGCTCGATCTGTCGGCGGTCGCACGCGACATGCTGCGGCTGCTCGAGGTTTCGATCTCGAAGAAGTGCTCGCTCGTGCTCGATCTCGACGATCACCTGCCGGCGATCGAGGCGGACGCCGGACAGATCCGGCAAGTCGTCATGAACCTCGCGATCAACGCGTCCGAAGCGATCGGCGAGGCCTCGGGCACGATCACGATCCGCACCGGCGTCAGCGAGTGCGATCGCGAGGAGCTGAACGAGTTCTACCTCGATCCGAAACTCGAGCCCGGCACGTACGTGTTCCTCGAGGTCGGCGACGACGGCTGTGGCATGTCGAAAGAGACCATCAGTCGCATGTTCGAACCGTTCTTCACGACCAAGTTCACGGGGCGCGGCCTCGGCCTGTCCGCATTGCTCGGGATCGTGCGCGGGCATCACGGTGCGGTGCGCATCTACAGCGAACTCGGGCGAGGCACGACGTTCCGCGTGTTGTTCCCGGTGTCGCAGAGCGCGCAACCGGCGCAACCGACGAAGGAACCTCCGACGCGCCCTTGGCGGGCGTCGGGCACCGCGCTGATCGTCGACGACGACGCATCCGTGGCCGCGCTCGCGGGTCGCATGTTCGAGGCCATGGGATTCCAGGTCCTGTTCGCCGTCGACGGACAGCAAGCGATCGACGTCTACGCGACGCACGCCGGCTCGATCCGCATCGTGTTGCTCGACGTCACGATGCCGAAGCTCGACGGCGAGGCGACGCTGCGCGAACTGCGCGCGCGCGACGCGCAAGTCCGCGTGATCCTGTCGAGCGGCTACGACGAGACCACGGCGATGCAGCGCATCGCGGCCGAGCGACGGCCCGCGTTCATCCAGAAGCCCTATCGCTTCCAACAGCTCGCTGCGGTCGTGCGCGCAGTGCTCGAATCGCGCGACACGAGCTGAGCGAGCGCGAGGTCACGTCCGCGGACGACTCCGTGACGCCAGAGCCATCACCCCGGTCAGCACGATTCCCACCAGCGCGATCCAGCGCCCGGTCCGCGTGAGCTGCAACGCTTCCGCGCTCGATCCGACGTCGGGCATCAGCAACTCGCGCCATTCCGGTCGCCAGGCAAGCAACACGTCGGCCCAGGCGAGCAGGAAGCCCACGCCGGTCAACAACACTCCGCTCGCGAGCAGCCGCCAGCGCGGCGAGGCCGCGATGCGCTCGAACGCGACGTAGAGCACGAGGAACGGCAAACCGAGCCCGACGAGCAGCAGCGGCTCGAAGCGGTCCTTCGCGAGCATCACGCCGAGCAGCACGAAGAACCAAAGGCTCGAGCCGATGCGCGCGATCCAGCGATGCCCGCGGTGCGGCGCCGGGGTGGTGGGGGCGGGCGACGTGGAGGCGTCCATCGGGTTTCTCCCGCGGGGCAGGGTAGCGGGGGATCGAGGGGCCGGGGACGGGGTAGGGACAGGTGCGCTGTCCGTCACCCCCGCTACACTCACCCTCCTCTCGCGCGCGGCTGGGCACCCGCGGAGGACTTCATGTTCGGTTCCCTCATCGTGGCCGCCGCTTGCCTGTTCGTGCAGGACGCGCCGGCCGATTCGCCTTCCGTCGCCGGCATCTATCAGGGCGTGCTCGCCGTCAACGGGCAGAAGCTGCGGCTCGCCATCCATGTCGACCAGGCCGAGGACGGCACGTGGTCGGCGGCGATGGACTCGCTCGATCAAGGTGCGCACGGCATCAAGGCCTCGCGCGTCGTCGTGACGCCGCCCGCGGTGTCGATCGAATGGAGCTCGCTGGGCGCGAAGCTCGTCGGCACCGTGGCCGAGGACGGGCAGCAATTCGACGGGACGTACACGCAAGGGCCGTTCAGCGCGCCGCTCGAGCTGACGCGCGTGGAGTCCGTCGAGGCGCCGAAGCGGCCGCAATTGCCGCAGCCGCCGTTTCCGTACGCGATGATCGACGTGGACTTCGACAGCGTCGACGAGGACGTCGAGCTCGCGGGCACGCTGACCGTGCCCGAGGGCAAGGGACCGTTTCCGGCGGTCGTGCTCGTCAGCGGCTCCGGTGCGCAGAACCGCGACGAGGAGCTGATGGGCCACAAGCCCTTCCTCGTCATCGCCGATCACCTGTCGCGCAACGGCATCGCGGTGCTGCGCTTCGACGATCGCGGCACCGCGCAGTCGACGGGCAACCATGGCACCGCGACGAGTTTCGACTTCGCGAACGACGCCGAGGGCGCCGTGCGCTTCCTGAAGACGCGCAGCGAGATCGACCCCGCACGCATTGGCATCGCCGGCCATAGCGAGGGCGGCCTCATCGCTCCGATCGTCGCCGCGCGCTCGAGCGACGTCGCGTTCCTCGTGCTGCTCGCGGGGCCCGGCATTCCGGGCGACGAGATCTTGCGACTCCAGAACGACCTGATCGCTCGAGCGGGAGGAGCGAGCGAAGAACAAGTCGCGCGCTCGCAGATGATCAACGCGAAGCTCTTCGCGGCCTTGAAGGAGGAGGAGATCGGGCCGCGTCTGTCGGGCAAGCTGCTCGCGATCATGGAGGACGCGAAGCGCGCGGCCACGACCGACGTCGAACGCGCCGAGTACGAGCAAGCTGCGCTCGGCATCGGCCAATTCGCGACCCCGTGGTTCAAGACGTTCCTCGTCTACGACCCAGTGCCGACTCTTCGCGCGCTGAAGTGCCCGGTGCTGGCGCTGAATGGCTCGAAGGACCTCCAGGTTCCGCCGAAGGAAAACCTCGAGGGGATCGAACGCGCGCTGCGCGAAGGTGGCAACACGAAGTTCGTGATCCGCGAACTGCCGGGGCTCAATCACTTGTTCCAGCCGTCCGAGACCGGAGCGCCGAGCGAGTACGCCCTCATCGAGACGACGTTCAGCCAAGACGCGCTCGCTGCGATGACCGAGTGGGTGCTCGCTCTCAAGTAGCGCCGCAGCAACGCCCTAGCCCGCGTGCGATTGCCGCCGGCAACTGGACGCGGGTACCCGCGTCCAGTTGCCGGCGGCAATCGCACGCGGGCTAGGGCGTTGTCAGTTCACGGGTTGCGGGCGCATGCGTTGGTAAAGCGCGGACGCGGCGACCAGCAAGACGCCGAGCGCGAGGAACGAGCCGATGCGGTACGCCGCGTCGAGGCCGGCCATGTCGACCACGAAGACCTTGCCGAGCGTCAGCGCGAACGCGGCGAGCCCGGCCCAACGCAGATCCGCGAGCGCGCGGCGGAAGCCGATCCCGATCAACACCGCGGCGTAGAGCGCCCACGAGATCGAGATCCCGAGCTGTGCGAAGAATCGCAGGTCGGCGCGATTGGCCGAGTCCGGCTGCCCGAGCTCCGCATACGCGATCCACTCGCCCCCGAGCACGACGAGCCCCGCGACCAGCGCCCCGTAGCGTGCGAGCCCACGCGACGGCTCGGTCAACCAGCGTTGCATCACCCACGTCGTCGCGACGATCGCGACTGCGCTGGCGAACAACTCGTTCAAGCCCGGCACGAACGAGTCGGAGTGCGCGTCGCAGACGATCACGACGGCGAACACCAGCGTCGCGAACACCGGAGGGAACAGTGTGGCGCTCGCGTCGCGCGGGGCGACGCCGCGCCGGCGGAGCACCCACGCCATCACCGCCGTGTACGCGGCGAGCGTGAGTCCACCGGCCATGCGCGCGGCCTCGCGCGCATCGGGATCGAACTCGGCACGCCCTTGTCGCGTCACGTGACCGACGCTGAAGAACTGCCACGCCTCGGTCGACAACAGCGCCGCGAATGCCCACAGCGCGACGGCCATCAAAACGCCGCCGACGGCCCACCGCTGCGCGCCCGAGTCCGTCGTCGTGGTTCGCATCCTGTGCCCGCCGACGACCCACGCGACGAACACCAGCGCGAACGTCAGGAACGCTCCGTTGAACACCGGCACGAACTCGACGCGATGCAGCGGCAGGTGATGACTCGCCAAACGCACGAGCGCCGCGGCCAGCATGAGGCCGCCGAACACGTCGAATCCCCGCTGCCGCCGATGTCGCCAGACCGCGATCGTGACGACGCCCGCGATCGCCCACGCCGGCGCGATGCCGTCGCCGCGGAACACGATCGGCACCGCGAGCGCGAGCAAGCCGAGCCCGAACAGATCGACGACCTCACGCCCGTCCCGATCGTGCGGCACGCGCCGCGCGAGTAAGCGCGCCGCGACGAAGTAGAACACCGCGAACAGCACGAGCCCGCCGCCGAGCCTGTTGCGGTGCTCCAACCCCAACGCGTCGAGCGCCGCGACGAACCCGTACAAGCCCGCGATCCCCGCGGTCCAAAGCGCCTGCCTGGACACGACGCGTCGCGCCGCGATCGCAGGCACGAGGCTCGTCGCGATCAGCGCCAGCGTGATGCCCGCGATGGAAGTCGCCGTGGCCAACGCGTCGACGTTCACGAACACGTTGCCGCGCCAATGCGCGAAGTAGCCGAGCGACGACATCAGCGCCGACAACTCGAACCCGCGCCACGGCCGGAACCAAAGCACGACGAGCAGGCCCAGATCGAGCAGCATCAGCCATGCGGCGAGCGGGCCGAGCTCACGCAGGTGCTCGCCGAGCACCGCTGGCGCGAGGAACCCGCCGAAGAACCCGAGGTGCGCGAGCAGCGCCGCGTCGCGCCGGATCGCGAGCACCGCGCCGAGCGCTGTGATGCCGGCCGCGATCGCGAAGGCCAGCGGTCGCTCGAAGAAGCCGTAGCGCACGGCGGCGAAGAAGTTCGTCAGGTACAGCGCGCCGAGCCCGCCGCCCATCAGCGCGTGACCGAACGCCGCGAGTCCGCGCCGCCGCACGTGCTCGCCTCCGACGAGCGCCGCGACGCCGAGCATCGCTCCCATCGCGATGCGCATCGGCGGGCCGATCCAATTGCGGTCGAACGCGAACTTCAGGAAGAACGCGAGCCCGCACAACACGACGACGATCCCGGCGACGAGCAGCACGCGCCCGCCGAGGAACGCCTCGAGGTTCACGGGCGACGGGGCGCGTGGAGGCGTCGCGCCCGCGATCGCGACGGGCGCGCGAACGGGCGGAGTTGATCGGGGCGCCGCGGATGGAGTCGAGAGCTCGATGGGCAAAGTCTTCGGCGCACTCACGGCGGGAGAGGTCGGGCCCGGCGCAGGGACCACGGGAGAAGCGTCGACGACGGCGAGCAGCGGCGCGTCGCTTCGGGCCGCGGGCTCGATCGAAGCGGGGAGTTCAGTGTCCTGCGGCGCGCGCTGCGCGAGCGCCTGGCGCAGCGCGCGGACTTCGTGCTGAAGGCTCTTCACGTCGCGCCGCAAAGTGTTCACGAGCAGCACACGATGGACGATCCAGCCGACCCACAGCGCGACCAAGGCAAAAACGAGCGCAGCCATTGCGGACTCCCCCGAGGACGCGACGAACTTCACCCGGCGAGCAGCGACTCCAGCTTCTGCAGTTGCTCGTCGGTGCCGAGGGCGAGCAGATGGTCCCCGGCCGCCAACGCGAAGTCCCCATGCGGATTCGACGTCGGCGTGCCGGCGCGGATCACGGCGAGCACGGTCGCCCCGGTCTTCTGCGCGAGCTCGAGGGCGGCCAGCGTGCGGCCGACCGCAGTCGACTGCGGCACGACGAGGATGTCGTCGATGTTGAGTTGCTTCGATCCGCGCTTCATCGCGGTCTCGAAGAAGTCGACAGCGCGCGGACTCAGCATCAGGTGCGCGAGCCGCCGCCCGCCGGTCGCGTACGGGTTGATCGCGCGATCGGCGCCCGCGCGCAACAGCTTCGGCACCGCGCCGTCGTCGTCGACACGCGCCGCGATGAACAGAAGCGGGTTCAACAAGCGCGCGGACAACACGACGTAGAGGTTCGCCGCATCGCTCGACGTCGTCACGATCAGCCCCTTCGCGCGGCGGATCCCGGCGCGCTCGAGCACCCCGTCGTCGGCGGCGTCGCCCTTCACGAACGCGCAGCCGAACGCGGTGCACTCCTCGTCGACGCGCTCGTCGGGGTCGATGACGACGAACTCGCGGCCGGCATCCTTCAACTCGGAGGCGGCCTCACGTCCCACGCGCCCGAAGCCCGCGACGATGTAGTGGTCCGTCATGGCGTCGATCGACTTCTGCATGGTGCGTTTCCTGCGCGCGGCGCGCGCTTCACCGCTGGTGATGAAATCGAGCAGCACGGTGAACGAATAGAACAGGCTGCCGATGCCCGACAGTGCGACCAGCATCGTCAGCACGCGCCCGGGCGCATCGAGCGGCTTCACTTCGCCGAACCCGATCGTCGTGATCGTCGTGAACGTCATGAACAGCGCGTCGAGCCAAGTCCCGCCGACGTCCCGCCACAGCCACCGATACCCGCACGTGCCGACGACGTGCGTGAACACCAGCGCGAGGATGGGCACGCGCAGGCGGTCGAACAGGGGGCGCTTGATGTCGGTCGGCATCGGTGGACGCATTGCACCGAGTGAGGGCGGGTCATTCCAGGCAGCGCCAAAATGGCCCGGGCGAGCCGAGAGCCGCATCGTCTCGCCGAGCTGGGAACGAGTTCGCAGCGAACTCGTCGATCACGGAATCGGGAGCGCTACCGCGTCCTACTTCGGCGCGAACAACGCGACGCCGAGTTTCTTGGCGGCACCGCGCATCCGTTCATCCGACGTCGCGAGAGGCAAAGCGCGCTTCAACGCCACCGCCAGGTAGCTCGCGTCGTAGGCCGTCAGCGCGTGCGCTGTCGCGAGATCGACCACTTGCCCGAAGACGCCGTCGATCGAAACGTGCTCGACTTCGATCGGGAGGTCCTGGAGGAACGAAAGGCGCTCGTGCATGACCTTGTCGGTGATGCGACCCTTGCGGACTGCGATCGCGAGGACGTTTGCGACTTCCAGTGCCCACAGGGCAGGAACGACCGCGTTGCCGGTGGACAACGCATCGAGGGCCGCATCCGCGTAGGCGTTCGCTTCCTCCTCGAAGCACCACGACAGGGCGATCGACGCGTCGAGAACGAGCGAACTCACTTGCGCCCTTCGTCGATGAGTTGACGCAACGAGAGACCTCCCAGTGACGTCCCCTTACGCGAGCGAAGAAGTCCCGCGACGGCGCGTTGGACACGTTTGCGGTCCACGGCTTCTTCGACCGGCCGCAATTCGGCGACTGGTTGTCCCGAGCGCGTAATGACGAATCGCTCGCCGGCGGCAACGCGCCGCAAGAGTTCCGCGAAGCGCGCTCGCGCCGAAAAAGCAGCGACGGTCCGGTCGTCAGCCGCGGATGAGTGTCGTTTCATGAGGTCGCTCCTGACTAGTCATGACCAGTCTAGCCTCGGCGTGTTCGGCTGACGAATTGCGTTCCGGCACCACCACACCGGATCGAGCGACCAGGTGGGCGGAAGTCGATGTCAGCCATTGGCGCCGATGAACAACGCAAGTGACTCGCAAATAGTGGGGTAACTAATTTCTGCCGGCCCACTCCACGAAATGACTTCCCCTACGCGATGACCGAGCACGCACGGACTCACGAACGCTCGGCCCGCTTTCCGTACCAACCCCGCCCAACGGAACGGCCCTTCGCGAATCCGCGCGTCGCTCCCCTCACTTCGCGACCTTCCCCTTCAGCTCCGCGCTGCCGGGGAACTTGCCAGCCCCCTTGTTCCAGATCTCCTTGGCCTTGTCGGTCTTGCCCTGGAGCTCGTAGAGGTTGCCGAGGAAGACGTACGTCTGCGCGTACTCGGGTTTGCTCGTGCCGGACGCTTCTTGCTGGGTGACCAGGGTCTCGAAGTTCGAGATCGCTTCGCCCTGCTTGCCGAAGATCGGCGGCCAGAAGGCGAGCGAGGTGGCCTTCGAGAACCGCGCGGTCCAATGCTGCGGGTTGACCTTCAGAGCGGCGTCGTAGGCGGAGTCGGCCTTCAGGGCCCACACGCCCTTCTGCGGATCTTCCGTCACGGTGAACAGCTTTTGCAGGTACGCGCCGCCGAGGTCGGTCTGCAGGTCCGCGTTCTCGGGGTCGTCGCCGACCAACTCCTCGATCTGTGCGATCGCGGCGTCGAGTTGACCCGCGGCCTTGATCTTCGCCCACAGGGCTTCCTTGGTGTCCCAATCGGTGCCGGATCCGATGAGTTCGCCGATCACTCCCGCGAGTTCGGCCTCGGTCATCGCTCCGTCGGCTTGCGCATCGACGGCGGGTTTCGCCGTGGGCGCGACGTCGGCCTTGCGCTGGGCGTCGGCCGTTGCCTGCGCCTGCGCGCGTTGTTCGGCGCGCTCGACCGTCGCTGCCTCGAGGGCTGCGGTCGCGGCATCGAGGCGCGCCACGGCGCTCGTGAGCTCCGCCTCGAGCTTGCCCATGCGCGACTCCAGCGAGCTGGTGTCGGGCGAGATCGCCGCAGCGGGGGGCGGTTCGGCGACGAGTTGATGCAGCACGATCCCGGTCCCAGTGGCGACGACAGCGGCGATCACGGCGGACATCACGGGAGACGACATGGCGAATCCTCCAAGGAGTGCGGAGACCTGAACTCGAAGTTCGAAGTGTTCGGAGCGCGCGGTGGTGGCCGCGCTCTTCACGGTGCTTTGCGGACGAGTCGCGCGACGACGCGCGACTCCGCGCCCACCGCGACGTCGCAGTGGGTCTCGAGTGTTTCGTAACCGTCGGCCGTGACGCGCACGGTCCAACGCGTGGCGTCGACGCCGGCGAAGCGCTTCTCGTCGCGCGCGGTCGTCGCGGCCAGATCGATGACGACTCCGCGCGCGTCGACGAGCTCGACTTTTGCCGAGGGGATGGCGGCGCCGGACTCGTCCTGCGGCGCGACGACCAACGATCCACCGCGCGGCATGCGCAGTTCGATCCCGGTCGCGCTCTGGCCGATCGTCACTTGGATGCCGCGCGCGAGTCCGACGCCGAGCGGCTCGCTCTGCGAGACCGAGATCAAGTCGTACGTACCCGTCGCGGCGAACGGTGCGGTCTCGAAGCGTCCCTGCTCGTCGGCGACGGCGATGCCCGAGAACTCGCAGCGACCGTCCTTCGTCTCGAGGATCACGAGACTCGCGAACGGCACGGGTTCACCGGTTTCGGCGCGCAGCACGCGGCCGCTGATCGTCGCGGTCGGGATGCGCAGGGTGACCTCGCTCTCGGGCTGATCGGTCACGTCGAACGCACCGATCACCGAGATGCGCTGGCCGGCGAGTTCCACGAGCACCGCTCTGTAGTTGCCGGTGATGTCGAGTCCGACGTCGAAGCGGCCCTGATCGTCGGTGTTGACGCCGATCCAGTTCTCGGGGCCGAGCTCGCGCTCGTGCGACAGCGACAGCGTCGCTTGCGCCAGCGGCGTTCCGTCGGGCTTCAGCACGAGTCCGCGCACGCGGTAGCGCCCGCGCCCGAAGTTCACTTCGACGCTCTCGCCGGCGTCGACTCCGACCGAACGCACGCTCTGGCCCGAGGTCAGCGGACCTTGGTCGGCCTCGGCCATGTGGATCACGATCCAGCCGCCGGCCGCGAGGTCCTCGATGCGATACGCGCCGTCCGCGTCGGTCGTCGCGAAGCCGAGCGGCGCCGCGAGTTCGCCCGCGGCTTGCGCCTGTCCCGCGGCGACGACCATTTCGCCCGAGCGCGGCTTGCCGTCGCGATCCGTGACGCGCCCGTACAGCGACGCGGCTTGACCGAGTTCGATCACGACCGGAGCGACGTCGGCGCCGGCATCAGGAACGGTCAATCGCAATTGCTGCGAGCCGAATCCAGGCGCGATCACGCGCAAGCGCTGCTCGCCGCGGGAGACGTGATCGAGCACGAATGCGCCCTCGGTGCCCGACGTGGTGGTCGTCGTCACGCGCTCGATGCCGAACATCGAGAACCACCTGCGATCGACGGGGACGCCGAGGGCCGGCGTGTCGACTTCCGACAGGATCAGCGCGCCCGCGATCGGAGCGCCATTGCGCGCGTCGACGACGCGGCCCGGGATCGACGCGCCGGCCTCGAGGCCGACCTCGAACGTGCGCGCCGGCGCTTCGTCGGTCGCTTCGAACCGCTCGGATTGCCACGACGCGAAGCCGGGCGATCGCACGAACACCTTGTAGATGCCGTTCTCGGGCGCGTAGAGCTCGACGACACCGGCCTCGGTCGCGACCGTCTGCGCGGAGACGAGCTGGCCGTACGCCGGAACGCGCCGCCCGTCGGCGAGGATGCGCTCGAGTTCGAGCAGCGTGTAGGTGACCTTGGCGAACGGTTCGAGTGTCGACCGGTCGATCACGCGCAGGCGGATCAGACCGGGGTCGTTCTCGGTCGACGCGACGACGGCCGGTACGCCGGGAGTCACGGGATCGGTGGGTGAGCGATCGCCACTCGCGGTTTCTTCCGGAGATCCGGGCTCCCACGGGGCGAGCGTGCGCTCGAACACACGCCACGCGCCGGCATCGACCGGTTGCGGCGGAGTCGCGTCGTCGAGCACGACGCCGGTCGTCTGGATCGGGACGTCGACGCGTACCGCGTCGCGCGGCAGCGGCTCGGTCGACGCGGGGCTCTGCGCGTAGCCGACGCGGAGTTCGCCAGGTCCGAACGCCAGCGCGCCTTCATGGGTCACGGCGCGCATACGCGCATTGGCGACGAACGATGCGCCACCGCTGCGCAGCCACACTTGGGTCGCGATGCCGGCGGGATCCCCCGCGGTGGTCGCGACTTCGACGTGCGAACCGGCGTCGAGCGCGCACCGACCCGCGAGCGAATCGATCTGGAACGACTTCGACTCCGGAGTCATGGCCTCGAGGAAGTCCGTGGCCGGGACGACGACGTGGGCGGCCTCCGCCGCGTGCCAGAGGCCCTGCGGTTCGGTGCGCAACGCGACTTCGCCGCGAGCGAGCAACCCGTCGGGCGACGCGTCCCCGGACGGCAAGAACGCCCGCCAAGCCAGCACGGCCAGCGCGAAGCCCGCGGCGATCGCGAGCACGGGCACGAGACGCGAACGGCGCGGCCCGGCGAGGATGCGCGGCTCATGCACCAGCGCGAGCGCGCTCTGCTTCAGCGCCGCGCGGAACGCCGGCTTCGCCAGCGCGGGCCGATAGGAGCGCGACAACAACTTCGCGACATTGCGTTCGAGGATGCGCGGATCGGGAGCCATCACAGGCCTCCGCGCTTCTTCGCGATGAGTTCGACGACGCGCGCGAACGCGACGCGTGCGCGCGTCAGCAGCGACTCCATGGCCTTCTCGCCGCGCCCTTCTTGGCGCGCGATCTCCGCGACCGACAGGTCGTCGACGTACTTCGACACCAACGCTCGCCGATAGTCGGGCGGCAACGACGACAACGCCGCGCCGACGAGCTCGCGCGTCTCGCGCCGCTCGAGGACGTGGTCGGGGATGTCCTCGGACTCGACGCCCATCAGGATGACGTCGATCTCCGCGTCGGCTTGATCGAGCAGGTCGTCGAGCGCGACGGGCTGCTTCTTGCGCTTCTGCGTGCGGATCTTGTTCTTCGCGATGCCGCACAGCCAGGTGTGGAAGGCCGACCGACCCTCGAACCCCGCGAGGCTTTGGAACGCGGTCAGCATCGTGTCCTGGACGATCGCCTCGGCGAGGCCGACATCACGACCGACGCGGTAGAAGACGAACTCGTACAGCGTGTCGAGGTGCCGTTCGAACAGGGTTTCGGCGGCGGCGCGGTCGCCTTTCAGGGCGCGGTCGCGCAGGTCGAGGTCCGGATGCGGCGAGGAGGCGGCGGGGATCATGGGGGTACTGTGCCGTGCGGAGGGGGGGTCCTTCGGGGGATTTGGAATTGGATTGGGTGGGGGAATGGGGACGCGAGGGACGCGAGGGACGCGAGGGACGACGAGGGGCGCGAGGGACGACGAGGGGCGCGAGGGACGGGGGTGCCCCCCGGTAACATCCCCCGCCCGTCGCCGCCTCATCCCCGGAGCCCGCCATGCACCGCGCCAAAGTCCACACCGCACTCGCGCTCGCGACATCGCTTCTGTGGTGTTCCGCGTCGTTCTCGCAGGAACTCACCTACGAGAAGTACAAGCTCGACAACGGCCTCACCGTGATCCTGCACGTCGACCGGACTTTGCCGTCCGTCGCGATCAACACGTGGTTCTACGTCGGCTCGAAAGACGAGGCAGTCGGGCGCTCGGGGTTCGCTCACCTGTTCGAGCACTTGATGTTCATGGGGACCGAGCGCGTGCCGACCGGCCAGTTCGACTTCCTGATGGAAGTGGGCGGCGGGCACAACAACGCGTCGACCGACTACGACCGCACGAACTACTACTCGTCGGGGCCGTCGAGCATCCTGCCGACGCTGCTTTGGCTCGACGCCGATCGGCTCGAGGACCTCGGCCGCATGATGACGATCGAGAAGCTCGACCTGCAGCGCGACGTCGTCCGCAACGAACGGCGCCAGACCACCGAGAACGTGCCCTACGGCAAGTCCGAGGAGATGATCGGCTCGCTGCTGTTCCCGACCGACCATCCGTATCACCACTCGGTGATCGGCTCGCACGAGGACCTCGAGGCCGGGACGTTGCAGGACGTGAAGGACTTCTTCGCGCAGTACTACGTGCCGAACAACGCGAGTCTCGTGGTCGCCGGTGACTTCGATCCCGCCGTCGTGAAGCCGCTGATCGCGCAACTGTTCGGCACGCTGCCGCGCGGCGCGGATCCGGTGCATGCGACGAAGCCGGCCGCGCGCACGTCGGGCGTCCGCCGCGTGACGGTGACCGATGCGGTCCAGCTCGCGGCTTTGCGCATGACGTGGGCGAGTCCCGCGGCGTATCAGCCCGGCGACGCGGAGATGCAGATCGCGGCCTCCGTGCTCGGGGACGGGCGATCGTCGCGGCTGTACCAGCGCCTCGTCGTCGAGGACGCGCTCGCGGTCGACGTCTCGGTCCAGCAGATCTCGCTGTTGCTCGACTCGATGTTCCAGATCGACGTCTACGCGAAGCCGGGCTCCGACCTCGGCGTCATCGAACGCATCGTCGACGAGGAGATCGCGCGCCTCGCGAAGGACGGCCCGGCCGCGGACGAGCTGCAATCGGCCGCCGCGCAGGAAGAGCGCTCGCGCTCCGAGCGCATCCAGAACCTCGTCGCGCGCGCCGACTTGATGAACGAGTACCAGTTCTATTGGGGCGAGCCGGACTCGCTGCGCGCCGACCTCGATCGGTTCCGCAAGGCCACGGCGGAGGGCGTGCGCGACGCGGTGGGTCGCACGTTGACCCCCGAGGATCGACTCATCGTGCGCGTCGTCCCCGATCAACCCGAGCGCGCCGCCTCGCCGCGCGACACGCGGCCGACCGACTTCGAGCCGACGGCGTTCGTGCCGCAGGAGCCGACGCGCATCGCCCTCGCGAACGGCATCGAGTTGGAAGCCTGGGAGCGCACGAGCGTCCCGCAAGTCCATCTGCTGCTGCAGTTTTCGTGCGACGGCGCGCTCGATCCGGCCGGCAAGGCCGGTCGGACGGCGTTGCTCGCGGCGATGCTCGAGGAAGGCGCCGGCTCGCGCGACGCGGATGAACTCGCGCGTGCGTTCGACGTGCTCGGCAGCGAGCTCGACATCGACGCCGATCATGAAACGCTGACGATCGGATTGACCGCGCTGCGCCGCAATCTCGAGCCGAGTCTCGCGCTGCTGCAAGACGTGCTGACCAAGCCGCGCTTCGACGCCGCCGACTTCGAGCGCGCGAAGTCGCTGCATCTCGAAGGGTTGAAGCAAGCGCTCGACCGCCCCGAGGTCGCCGCGCAGATCGTCGGCGCGCGCATGTACTGGGGCGTGGGGCATCCGTTCGCGACGCCGGCCGACGGCACGCTCGACTCGATCGCGTCGTTGACGCTCGATGACGTGCGCGCGGCGTTCGCGGGCATCGTGCGGCCGGACGCGTGCCGCGCGTTCCTCGTCGGTGCGCTGCCCGCGACCGAAGCGAAGACGCTGCTCGACGCGGAGCTCGCGCGCTTCGTCGCTCCGGCGACGCCGAAGCTCACGGGACTTCCGATCGCGGATGTGCCGCAGGGTGATGCTCTGCGCGTGGTGCTCGTCGATCGGCCCGGCGCGGTCCAGACGATCGTCGGGTACACGTGGCCCGGAGTGACCGCGGCCGATCCGCGTCGTCCCGGCTACGAGTTGCTCGGCACGATCCTCGGCGGCAGCTTCACGAGCCGACTGATGCAGAATCTGCGCGAATCGAAGGGCTACACCTACGGCGCGCGCAGTCGGCCGCGGTTCGAACGCACGACGGGCACGGTCAGCGCCGGCGCGGCCGTGCGCGCCGACGTCACGGGCGCGTCGCTGAAGGAGTTCGTGCTCGAGTTCGACCGCATGCGCAACGGCGACGTGTCGACCGACGAAGCCGCGAAGGCCGCGGCGACCGTGCGCAACGGTTTGGTCGAGGACTTCCAGGAGATCGCCGGAGTCGCGGCCTCGGCGGCGGAACTCGCGCTGCATCGCCGGCCGTTCGCGGCGCTGGCGCAGGACCTCGCCGCGCTGTCGCGCTTCGACGCACCGACGCTGAACGCACTCGCCAAGGAGTTCGTCGTGCCCGAGCGGGGCGTGCTCGTGCTGGTCGGCGACGCCGCGTCGATCCGAGGGCAACTCGCGGGGTTGGGGTTGCCGGAGCCGGTCGACGCGAAGGAGTGAGTTGGGCGGGCTGCCGATTGGCTCGGTCGCTACCGAACCCGGCTCCACGTTCGGTAGCCCCGAAGTTCACGGCCTCCGATTGCTCGGTTCGCGCGTCACTTCTCCGGGATGAGACCGTTCGCGACCAGCGCGTCGAGCACCGTGTTCGCGTACAGCGCGTGACCGTCCGCCGACGGATGCCACGGATCGATGAACAGCGGCGACGTCGCATGCTGCGCGAGGGTCTTGGTCTGGACCGCGCCGAACGCGGCGACGTCGCGGTCGCGGAACACGTCGTAGACGTTCGCGCACGCGAGGCCCATCCGCTGCGCAGTGTCGAGGAGCGAGCGCGTGTAGTCGAGCGTGGCCGGCATGTTGCTCTCGCCATCGGCGCGGCGCGGCGGCGAGACCAGCACGAGCTTCGTCGTCGGTGGCAGCTCATGACGCGCGATGGAAAACAGCGTCGGGAACTCGGCCAGCGGAACGCGGGCCTTCGTCGCAGTCGCGGCGCTGTCGCCGCCGAGGGACACTTCCGATCGCGAGAACGAGGTGCGAATCCATCGCACCGTCGCGTACCGCGTCAGGAACGCGGCGGCTCGCGCGCGGACCGATGCCAGGAACAGGATCTTCTCCGCGTCGGTCATGCCGGATCGCGCGGCGAATTGCTCGTTCACCGCGCCGAACGCGAGGATCACGACGTCGGGTTCGTACGCACGCACGCGGCCATGCAGCAGCGCGGTTCCCTGCGCGAGCGTGTAGCCGACGCAGCCGAAGTTCAGGACCTCGGCATCGATGCCGCGAGCGCGCAGGGCATCCTCGAGGCGGCGCGACCAAGAGTCCCGCTCCGGCAGACCGAAGCCGAACGTCGTCGAATCGCCGAGTGTCGCGATGCGAAGTCGCTCCGGCGTCTTCGCGAGCGCGGCGCGTGGACCGCGATAGCCGTCGTCGTTGATGCGATCGCCGAAGATCTCGGCGCCGGGCCTCGGCTCCCACAACCACTCGCGGCGGAACCGGAACGCCGATGCGCCGTCGGTGAATTGACGGTCTTCCTTCGAATCCCAGATCTCCATCGCCGCCGGCGCCGGCGGTGCGAGTCCGAGCGTGACCACGGCGAACTCGAGTAGCGCGACGAGGACGAGCGGCGTCGCGATCGCGACGACGACGCGCGCCCGGGACTTCGACGTGCGCGAACTCGTCGGCGCGTCGGCCATCAGCGCGCGGCCGAAGCCTTGGAGCCGCCGCCGAGAGCGGACAGGCGCTCGTTCGCCTTCTTCGTGTACTGGCCCTCGGGGTTGCCCTCGAGTTCGACGACCTGCTGGTAGTACTTCGAGGCTTCCGACGCCTGCTTCAGTTCCTCGGCGCAGACGCCGCAGAAGAACAACGGAGCGGGGTTCATCGGGAACAGTGCGGACGCCTTCTTCAGCGCGGCGAGGCCGCCGTTGAAGTCCTTCGAGTCATGCAGCACGAGGCCGAGGTAGTAGTTGGGCGCGAACAGCTTGTAGGACTGACCGCGGCTGTCGTCGAGTTGCACGGCCTTGCCGAGCGAGGCCTTCGCGGCGCCGAGGTCTTCGAGCGCGAATTGCGCGAGTCCGACGCCGGTCAGGAACAGCGGTTCGTTGGGGACTTTCGCCGCGCAGTCCTTCATCGCGCCGAGCGCCGTTTGCACCTTGGCCTTGTCGTTCTTCTGCAGACCCTCGCCGAGGGTCGTCATGGCTTGGTCGTAGGTCTCGTAGGTCGGCTCGACCGCGGCGATGCGCTTCGCGATCACGGCGAACTTGGAGTTGTTGTCCTTGTACGGCCGGAACGAGGCCTTCGGCTTGTCGACGAGTTCGGGATGAGTGGTGCGCACTTGCGCGTCGATCTCGGCCACGCGGTTCTCGTTCAGCGGGTGCGTGCGCAAGAACTCGACCTCGTCGGCGCCCATTTGTTCTTCGAGCTTCTGGAAGTACTCGAAGGTCTTCTTGCCCTCCATCGGGTCGTAGCCCATGGTCGCGGCGTAGTAGATGCCGCGCAGGTCGGACTGCGTTTCCTGTCCGCGGTCGTAACGCAGCAACAGCAGTTGCGTCCCGATCGCGCCGAGTTGCGCGCCCATGCCCTGCGTCGCGCCGCCGGCGAGTGAACTCTCGGCGGTGTCGATCGCGCCGATCACGACCGAGCCGATCGTCTGACGTCCCATCTGCTGATGGCTGTGGCGATGCTCGACGTGGCCGAGCTCGTGGCCCATGACCGAGATGAACTGGCCCTCGGTCTCCATCGCGGCGAGCAGGCCGCGCGTGATGTAGATGTGACCGCCGGGCACTGCGAACGCGTTCGGCGTCGACGAGTTCAGGATCGTGAACTTCCAGGGGAAGTCCTTGGCTCGCACGCTGTGCGTGACCATCTCCATGATCAGACCGTTCAGGTACTGGTAGGCCTCGGGGTCGTGGTACGGACCGTCGTACTCGGCGACGATGTTCGGGGCGTATTGGTTGCCGAGCCCGACCTCGTCGTCGACCGACATCTCACCGATGCAGAAGTACGAGGTGGAGTCGACGGGATCGGTGCAGCAGGAGCCGAGCAGCACGGCCGCGGCGGCGGCCAGGATGGTGTTCGCGAACGGTCGCATGGGGATGCGTTCCTCAGGACTCGGGGGCGGTGTCAGTTCGAGGCTTCGAAGGTACGAGTCGGCGCCGATCAACGCCAGCGGCCGAATCAGCCGCGTGTGGCGCAGACCGCCAGCAGGTCGAGGGATTGAGCGTCGAGATCGGACTCGATCACGGCGAAGTCGTGCGGCCCGAACGGGGCGTCCTTGCGCCCGATCGTCCGCACCCTGTCGAGCCAGCCCTTGATCCCCGTTCGCGGGGGTGCGACGCGGCGCTTCTTGCCTTCGCGCGCGGGGCGGACGCGCTCGTGCTCGAGCGCTTGCGCGCGCTCCGAGCCGCGGATGCCGCGCACGACGACGGAGTCGAACGCGGTGCGCAGCACGCTCTCGAACTCGGCCGCCGTGTACTCGCGCAGGTGGAAGCGGTTCCACGGCACTTGCCCCGGGTCGAGGCGATACGTGCGGCTCGGTGTCGTCAACACCGCGGCCGCGGCGGGCTTCAGCACGCGCGCGAGTTCGCGTGCGAACGCCGCCGGATCGGCGACGTGCTCGATGACCTGGAACGACACCAAGCCGTCGAAACTCCGATCCGCGAACGGCAGGCGCTCGCCGTCGTAGTGCGAGAACGCGACGTTCTTGGCCGACGTCGCGAGCTTGGCGCGATCGAGCACGTCGCGGCCGATGTCGACGCAATGCACGTGGTCGAACGATCGCGCCAGCACGGACGCGCCGTAGCCCTCGCCGCAACCGACCTCGAGTACGCGGCGCGCGCCGCGCAACGCGTCGCCCGCGAATGCGTAGGCGAACTCGTGGCGCAGCGTGAGACAGACCTCCGCGTCATCGCGAGCGCGACGCGGCTCGACGCGCGGACATTGAGCGGGGTCGGACGAGTCGCGCAAGGTGTCCAGCCGAGGGGAACCCGGAAAGGCGCGCATCGAACCCAGACGAACGCGAGGTGTAAAGCCCGACGAGGAGGTCGCGACCACTCGCCACGGCCGAGGGGCGAGCGTCGACATCCGGACGAGATCACCGCCGGCAATCGCGTCCGGTTCAAGTCGTGGCTGGTCGGCGGGTTGGGCTCGGGCGTCCAGCGATTAGAGGCCGAGGACCTTGAACCCGGTCTTGGCTTCGAGTGGGCCGAACGCGAGTTCGAGCGTCACCGCGTGCGATTCGTCGACGTCTGCGGCTGGCACGAGGCGAAGTTCCATCGCCGCCGCGATCTCGTCCGAGCGCGTCACGGTCAGCGGGAGCTCGATGCCGCCGCGCGCCTCGGCCGGCCAATTGGCTTCGAGCCGTTGCGCGAACAACGCGGCCCGATCGAACGCGATCAACGACCACGCGTCGCCCTCGCCCTTCGACAAGCACAGGCCGTAACTGCCGGCCGGCAGCTTCGTCCCGCCGAAGTCGAGGTCGTTCCACGTCTCGAGGGTGGTCCAAGTGTCCTTGCCGAGACGCAGCCGCGTGCCGGCCGGAATGCGCGTGGCGGCCGCTTCGAACTCGGCCTTCCAAGTCGGCGCGCCGTACTCGACGAACACTTCGCTGCGCACGAGGTTCGACGTCGAGCCGTTCGACTTCGACCAATCGAAGAACACGACGCGCGACAACGCGCGCTCGACGTTCTGGTTGGCGTGGGGCGGGTTCTGGGCGAACAGGCCGAGCGCCGATGCGGCCACGAGGACGAGGGACGAAACACGGAACATGGGGATCTCCTTTGCGAATGGACTGCGACCTGATTCGAGTCCGGAGCGAATTCGTCTCGCGGTTTTTCCGCAGCATTCTCGAGTGTGCTCAAGATGCGTCGGGCGCGTCGGGCGCGACCAGCCGCCGGCGACCGTCGGGTGACTTCGCGACGCCCGCATCCGCCGGATCGAACGTCCGATCCCACAACTGACACGTCACCTGCTTGTGCTGCTGATCGAGCGCTTCGCAGTAGTTCGTGAACTTGCACCGGCGCACCTCGTCGCCCTTGCCGAGTCGGACCTTTTCGAACCAGTCCGGATCCGCGAGCGATTGCCGCGCCGCCGCGACGAAGTCGGCCTCGCCGAGCTCGAGGACGCGCTCGGCTTGCGAAAACGTCGCGATCCCCCCGGCCGTGACGACGGGCGTGGCGAAGCCCTCCGCGCGCACCGCGGCGCGGATCGCCGCCGCGAGCGGCACGTTGCGCGAGAACGGACCGCGCTCGTCGATCGTCACGGTCGGCATGCACTCGTGGCCGCTCTTCCCCGTGTACGGATAGGCCGCCTCGCCGACCTTCGGTTGCTTCGCGTCGTCGAACTTCCCGCCCTTCGAGATCGACAGGAAGTCCATGCCGGCCCGCGCGAACGCGACGCCGATCGCGACCGCGTCGTCGAGGCGCGAGCCGCCGTCGATCACTTCGTCGCCGAGGAAGCGACAACCGACGACGAACCCCGCAGCGACGCGCGCGCGCACGGCGGCGTGGACCTCGAGCGGCAAACGCATGCGACCCGCGAGCGAGCCGCCGTAACCGTCGTCGCGATCGTTCGTCCGCGAGAGGAACGACGCCATCGTGTACGCGTGCGCGTAGTGGAGCTCGACGCCGTCGCAGCCCGCGGCTTCGACGCGAGCCGCGGCGGCCGCGAACAACTCCGGCAGCACGCGCGGCAGCTCACGCACGTGCGGCAAGTGCAAGTCCGTCACGCGTTCGCGCGCGCCGAAGTCGAGGGCCTCGCGCTCGCGCGCATCGAGCGTCCTGTCGATCGCGGCACGTGGCGCGGTCGTGAACCACGCGCGCAGTCGATCCTCGGACGCCGAGGCGAGCTCGGCGTCGCCGGTCGCCGCGAGCACGCGGTCACGCAACGCATGGTCGACGCGCAGGAAGCGCGCGAAGAACGCGGATGGCTCGGGTCGGCGTCGGATCGCGAGGAAGTCGATGAGCTGCACCAACAACCGCGTCGCGCCGCCCGAGTGCTCGCGCACGACGTCGGCGAGTTGCGTGAGTCCGGGAACGAAACGATCATGACCCGCGCGCAACAGCGGTCCGCTGGGCACGTCGCGGATGCCGGTGGCTTCGACGACGAGCACGCCGGGCTTGCCGCGAGCGAAACGTGCGTACCAATCGAGGACGTCTTGCGTGACGAAGCCGTCGTCGCTCGCGCGCCACGGCACCATCGCGGGTACCCACGTGCGACGCAACGCGACGCGCTGCGCGCCGAGAGAGCACGGCGAGAACCAGCGCGCGTCCGCGGCTACCGCGGCGCTGGGCCAGCGTTCCTGCGGGAGCGCGTGACGCACCATCGCGGCGCGCCGTTCACTTCTCGAGCCAGACGCGCACGCTGCTGCCGTCGGCGGTCGGCTCGTAGAAGACCTTCTCGCCCTTGGCGAGGATGCGCGCCATGGCGTCGAGCCACATGCGGTGCTTGGCCAGATCGCGGTTCTTCGCGACTTCCTCGAGCAGCGTGGTGAAGCGCTTCGCTTCGCCGTTCGCTTCGGACAGCGTCTCCGAGGCGTACTTCACGGCGTTCTGCATCTGCCGTTCCGCTTCCGCCTGCGCGTCGGGCAGCGCCTTGCGGCGTTCGCCATCGGCTTCGGAGATGCGGCGCTCGCGCTCGGCCTTCGCGCTCTGGACGTCGGTGAACGCCTCGCGCGCGGCGACCGGAGGATTCGCGTCGGTGATGTTGATCTGCGTCAACAGGATGCCGGAGTCGAGGCGATCGAGCAGAGCTTGCGCGCGCGTCAGCGCGTCGAGCTGGAGTTGGGTCTTGCCGCCCGAGATCAGCTCGTCGATCGTCATGCCCGACGCGAGTTCCGAGAACGCGGTCTCGACGGCCACGCGGATCACGAAGGAACGCAGTCCGAGTTGCGCCGCGGTCGGTCCGGGCTCCAGCTCGTTCAGCGACGCCAGACTCTTGCGCGGATCGTGCAGCGAGTAGTTCACGATCGCTTGCAGCTCGACGATGTTGGTGTCGCCGGTCAGCCATTGCGATTCGGTCTCGGTCGGCAGCAAGTTGCGCACGCGGTCCGTGAAGCTGAAGCCGACCGGCATGCGGAGCGTCTCGGTCGGGATGCGCACGATGCGCTCGATCGGCGGCGGCCACGCGAAGTGCATGCCGGGCGCCGCGAGTCGAGAGAACGCGCCGCAGCGATAGACCAGCGCGATCTCGCTCTGCGCGACGGTGAACACGCCGCCGCCGACGAGGTAGCCGATCAGGCCGAGCCAGAACGCGAGCCCGAGGCAACGACCGACGAGGAACAACGCGCGCGACTGCGTCATGGCGTCAGTGGTCCTTCGAGGCGTCGCCGGCCTGCGGGCTCGTCGACTTCTTCGGGACCGACAACTCGACCAGCTTCAGCAACGGATGGTCGTTCGGGATGACCAGCGTGGATTGGCTGGTCAGCATGGTCTCGAACACGTCGAGGCCCTTCGTGAACGCGAAGAACTCGGAGTCCTTGCCGTACGCCTCGGCATAGATGCGCGTGGCTTCGGCGTCGGCGTTGCCGCGCGTCTCGGTGGCCTTGCGCTGCGCTTCGGCGACGAGTTCGGCGACCTGACGATCGGCCTCGGCCTTGATCTTCTGGAACTCGGCATCGCCTTCGGCGCGGTACTGGTCGGAGATCGTCTGGCGCTCGGTCTGCATGCGCGTGAACACGGCTTGCTTGTTCTGCGCCGGGAAGTTGAAGCGCTTCAGGCGCACGGCGACGACTTCGACGCCGAAGCTGTCTTCGCATTTGCGCTTCGCGGCCGCGGTCAGTTTCTCGAGCAGCGCGTCGAGGGCCTCGGCGTGCCCTTCGATCGACACCAACGTCGAGAACGGATGCGATGCGAGCACGTCGCCCGTGATCGAGCGCAACACGTCGGTCAAGCGCGAGCCCGCGCCGTCCATCGTGCCCACGGTCTTCATGAAGCGCATGTGGTCGACGACGCGCCACGCCATGAACGGGTCGACGATGATGTTCTTCTTGTCCTTCGTCAGGTACTCGCCCGAGCCGGGATCGAGGATCTGCACGCGGCGATCGATGCGCACGACCGTGTCGAGCGGCGGCGGCCAGGTGAAGTACAGGCCGGCCGAGTCGAGCGTGCGGCGCGGGTCGCCGAAGCGCGTGACGACGACGACTTCGCCCTCGTTGACTTGGACGCAGCAGCCCCACGCCAGCAGCGCGCCGAGCGCGGACCACAGCAGCAATCGGAATCCGTTCAACATCAGTCTTCGTCCTCCTGCGGCAGTTCCGGCAGGCGAGGGAGGTTCGCGGCGCCCGCGCCCGATGCGTTCGAGCCGGGACGCCCCTTCCAGAGATCCACCGTGACGTCGTCGCCGAGCAGGACGACGAGGGTCGCTTTCTTGAGCGTGCGACCGAGCGCGTCGAGTTCGAGACGCAGGCGCGTGAGCGCCGCATGCGTTTGGAACGCGGCGTTGACGTTCGCGTAGGCCTTGCCTTCGCCGCGTGCTTTGCCGAGCACGCGCGCGGCTTCCGCGTGCGCTCCGGTCTCGATCGCGGCCGACTCGCCGCGTGCGCGCGCGAGTCGCTCGGTCGCGTAACCGCGGCCGCGCATCGCGCGGTACGTGCGGTATTCGAGCGCCGACGCGACGTCGCGGTACTGGTAGTGCACGGCGCTCGGCGCGTGCAGCTCGAGCAGGTGTACGGCGACGGCTTCGATGCCGGTGTCCATCGATTCGAGTTCGCGGCGCAGGATCGCGAGGATCGCGGACTCCATGACCTCGCGGCTGGCGACGAGGCTCTCGTCGGAGCGTGTGTGCCCGATGTAGCGGCGCAGCGACGATTCGGCGAGGCCGCGCAGCAGACGTTCGGGCTCGGCCAGGCCGAAGCGCCAGACGCGCGGGTCGGTGACGCGGTAATGCGCCGAGAACGCGATGCGCAGCAGGTTCTCTTCGCCGGTGACGAGTTCGTCCTCGTTGCTCTTGTTCAGACCCTCGACGTCGGTGAACAGGTCGAAGTTCTCGCCGTAGTTCGTCGACTCCGCGCCGAACGTGACGCTGCGGATCTCGTCGGTGCGGACCGCGATGAGTTCGCCGAGCGGGAACGGCCAATGCAGCACGGGGCCGGGTTGCGTGCGCGTCTCGATCACTTGGCCCGCGCGCATCACGAAGCCGGTCTCGCCGGGATTCACGGCCGAATAGCCGGTCGACAGCCACAGGCCGAGCACGGCGAGGAGGCCGACGGCTTTGCCGACGCGACCGGTCGGGTCGAATCCGAACGGCGCGCAGGCGGCCTTGAACGCGTCGCCGATCCAGGCGACGAAGCGCGTGCGTCGGGCCGACAGCAGCAACAGCACGGAGAGCACGACGGCGAACGCTTGCCCGACCAGGGACGGCGCTTGTGTGAAGTCTTCGACGAGCGCGCGCGGGTCGCGATCGAACCAGACGTAGAGCTTGTCGGCCAAGAGTCCGAAGCCGAGCGCGAACACGGCGATCGTGATCACGTAGACGATCGTCGAGCGCAATCCGAGCAGTCGGCGGACCACGAAGATCGTGGCCATGCTCGTCGCGGGGCCCGCGAGCAGCAGCACGAGTGCGGCGCCGGGATTCAAGCCCTTCGCGATCAACGCGGCGGCGACGGGCGTGCTGCCGGTGGCGCAGACGTACATCGGCATCGCGACCGCGAGCATCAGCAGCATCGCGACGAAGCCGTTCGGGATGACTTCGCCGAAGTAGTTCGGCGGGACGAGCACGGTGATCAACCCGGAGACGAGGAAGCCGAGGATGAACCACCGCGACAGGTCGTCGAGCATCGGCCCGAGCGCGTAGCTCGTGGCCTCGCGCAGCACACCGAGGAACGAGCGCGGGCGACGTCGGGCGGACGACGTGCCGTGGTCGTGGGGGTGATCGTGCGCGTGGTCGTGGCCGTGGTCGATCGCGGGCGCACAGCACGCGTCGATCGGCGCGCTGCCGTCGGGTGCGTGCGGAGCCTTCGGCGCGGCGGGCAACGAGTCCTGCCCGTTGCGGACGTCCCAGCCCAGCTTGACCAGCAGATTGATGATGACGCCCGCGGTCGTTGCCGTGATCACGCCGGCGATCGGACGCAGGAACGCCATCAGCGGGTCGATCAGCGACCACGTGACGGCGAGTTGATCGACGCCGGTCTCGGGCGTCGAGATCAGGAACGCGGTCGTCGCGCCCTTGCTCGCACCGCCTTTGCGCAGTTGCGCCGCGGTCGGCAGGACCGAACACGAGCACAACGGCATCGGCGCGCCGATCGCGGATGCGAACACGACCGAGCGCAGATCGTTGCCGCCGAGGTGCTTCAAGATCTTCTCGTCGGGGACGAGGGCCTTGATCAATCCGGCGATGAGGAAGCCGAGCAAGAGGTACGGCGCGGACTCGCACAGGATCGTCCAGCAGGCGACGAGCCATTGGCTGACGAAGTCGATCATGCGCAGCCCTCGTGGATCAGCCCCATCAAGCCGATGCCCGCGGCCAGGAGCACGAGCTTGATCAAGCTGTCCTCACGGTGGTGGAAGACTTCCGGCAGGAGTTCGCAGAGGCAGACGAACAGGAAGGTGCCGGAGGCGAGCGCCGTGAGCACGCCGATGCCGTACGGGCCGAGCCACGTCGAGGCGAGGTGTCCGACGAACATGCCGGTCGGCGTGACGGCGCAGAACGGCACCAGCATGAGGAGGGTCGTGAGCCGTTTGAACGACGCGAGTTGGAACAGCGTGGTCAGCGAGAAGGCCTCGGCCGATTTGTGCGCGATGATCGAGATGAACAGGGCTTGCGCGACGACGTCGTTGCCGAGGTTGACGCCGAGGCCGATGCCGTTCGTGAACGAGTGGATCGACAGGCCGAGCAGCGCGTGGAGGCTCGTCGTGCGGTGGCGGTGGACTTCGTCGTGGTGGTGGTGGCGCAGCAGCAGGGCTTCGGTCAGGTAGACGCCGAGCACGCCGAGCAGCACGAAATACCACAGCGAGCCGTGACCGTGCGCGTGGTCGAAGTGCGAGTGGTCGGGGTCGTGCGTCGTCGGGCTCGTGGCTGGGGCGGCCGCGTCGTGCTGCGCTTCTTCGGCGACGAGGTTCGCTTGGTACTCGTGTTCGAGGGCCGAGAGTTCGGGCAGGAGGTGCAAGAACACCGCGCCGAGGAAGATGCCGGCCGAGAGCGCGAGGATCGAGTGCTTGACGCGATCGCTCCAGCGGAACATCAGCGGCAGGCAGCCACCGATTAGTGCGACCGCGAAGATGGAGATCGCTGTTTGGATCATGTTCGGGGTCTACTCGTGCGCGGGGCGGCCGAGGGAATGGGGAGCCACCATAGAGGACGCGAACGGGAAGCGACGTCGTCCGCATGGCGTTCGACACGACGCGTGGCTCGGGGGGATCCGGCGGCGATCGACCGTCCATCCCCCGCCGATGACTCGCGGTTCACCCGAAGTAGGGCGGGGCGGAGCCGGGGCGCCACTTCACGTTGCAGCCCATGCTCGGACGTTGGGTCGCGGGCACGGGTGTTCCGGCGAGGACGGCCGCGAGCGCCGCGCGCAGGTCCGCGCCGGTCACCGGGATGCCCGAGTCGGGGCGGCTCGAGTCGAACTGGCCGCGGTAGACGAGGTGGCGGTCCGCGTCGTAGAGGAAGAAGTCCGGCGTACAGGCCGCCGTGTAGGCCTTGGCGACGGCTTGGGATTCGTCGACGAGGTAGGGGAACGGGTAGCCGACGACTTCGATCTCCTCGAGCATCTTCTCGGGTCGGTCGTCCGGGTACTTCTCGAAGTCGTTCGCCATGATCCCGACGACCGCCGCGCCGTCGGCCTGAGCTTCCTTCGCGAACTTCGCGAACTCGTGGCGGATGTGCTTCACGTAGGGGCAGTGGTTCGACAGGAACACGACGAGCAAAGCCTTCGCCTTGGCGAAGTCATCGCGCTTCCAGAGGGTCCCGTGCGCGTCGGGCAATGCGAAGTCAGGTGCAGGAGAACCAAGCGGCGCCATCGTGGAGGGAACAAGGACCATGGGCAGGACTCGGGAGGGGGGGGGCGGGAACTAGTGACGACCGCAGAGCTTAGCGCGCGTCCAGTTGCCGCCGGTCATCGCACGCGGGTACCCGCGTGCGATGACCGGCGGCAACTGGACGCGGGTACCCGCGTGCGATTGCCGGCGGCTATCGCACGCGCGCTAAGCATCTCGATAGCAGTGGCTTGGGGCGACCCGTCCGGAGATTAGAGGCGTCGTACCCGCGCGAGCACGTCCGACAGCACGAGTTCGAACATGCCGGCGTATTCCCGCGACCACGCGAACAGGTAGCGGTGAGCGAAGAGCGTTCGGCGAACGGAGTCCGGTTTCGTCCCCGTACGGATCGCGATCTGGTCCAGGCGCTGTGCGGACGCGAAGCGCAACAGAGCGACCAACATCGTGGCCCAGCCATCACGCGCGCTCGTGCCGCGACCGATGATCCATGGATTGGGTCCTCGTTGGCGCCATCGCTCGACGGCCTCGACGACCGTGGTCGACGCCGCGACGAAGACTCCCGGTGCCGTGCCGTCCGCGATCGAACATCGCTCGCGGATCCAATCGCGTACGGACCCACGGACGCCCTCGGCCGGTCCGAGCGCACGTCCGCCGCCACGAGCCAGCCGTTCGTACGTCTCGAGAATCGTGCGACGCTCGTCCTCGCTCATCGGTCCGAGGATTTGGCGTTCGTAGTCGGCGGCGCTGAATATCGATGTGCCCGCAAGCTCGCAAACCGTGCGCTCGATCCACTCGCGACGCATCCACGGTGGACAGGAGCCATGTGCGTAATGGAATGCGCTGCCGTTCTCGTATGCGAATGGATGCGCCGCCATTCCCGCGAGGACCGCGTTGAAGTCGACGTACCGGACCGAGCGCAGAACGTCCTCGTCGGTGAACAGGCGGACCGAGAAGAACGGCCCGAGGACCAAAGGTCCATCTCGATCGCGCCGCAAGTTGAAGTCCCGCACGTACGCGCTCTCGATGTCGCGCAGTACGGCCGACATGCCTCCGCGTGGAAAACGGGCCACGCCATGAAAGTGAGTGGTGAGCGTGGCGAGGCATGGAAGTTGGATCCGCCCCGCATCCGAGGCTCGAGTCAGCTCTCGCTCGAAGCCCTTCACGTCCTCGGCGGTCTCGAACATCGCGCGATGGGCGAGTGCCCGATTCCCGAAGTGTTGCCACGCCCCTGCTTCATCCAACCGTTCGATTCGACCCATGAGTAAGCACCTCCGCCGAAGCAGACGCGCACAACCCCTGAAGGTGACCGCACCTAGCCCGCGTGCGATTGCCGCCGGTCACCGGACGCGGGTACCCGCGTCCGGTGACCGGCGGCAATCGCACGCGGGCTAGGTGCCTTGGCCCCAAGCCTTTGGACGCGTATGCTCCCGCGATTCGTGTTCGCGCCCGGTTCGACGTGAAGGCGCGACCCTTCGTCACCGCGATCGCGGCTCTGCCGCGGAATCCCAGGAGTCCTGTCCATGGAGTTGTCCTTCGAGCTTCCCGACGGTTCGCGCGCGACCCTTCCCACCGGCACTCCTGCCGCCGAATTGCGGAACGCGCTGAAGGACGGCAAGAAGGCGCTCGCGGTCAAAGTCGACGGCGAAGTCATCGACGTCCACTCGCCGCTGACGAAGGGCGGCAAGGTCGAGTCCGTGCTGCCCGGCACGAAGGACGGCCTGGACGTCATCCGCCACACGGCCGCGCACGTCCTCGCGCAGGCGGTCGCACGACGCTTCGGCAAGGACAAGATCGAGTTCGCGATCGGCCCGGTGACCGACGACGGCTTTTACTACGACTTCGACGTCGACCGCCCGTTCACGCCCGAAGACCTCGACGCGTTCGAAAAAGAGATGGCGAAGATCGTCGGCGAGGACCTGCCGCTTTCGCGCGTCGAAGCCAAGTCGAAGGCCGACGCCATCCGCATCCTCGAGCAGTCCGGCCGCGCCAAGTTCAAGAAGGAGATCGTGAACGACCTGCCGGCCGACGCCGTGGTCTCCTTCTACTCCCAGGGCGAGTTCACGGATCTCTGCCGCGGCCCGCACCTGCCTTCGACCGGCAAGGTCGGCAGCGCGTTCAAGCTACTCTCCGTCGCCTCCGCGTACTGGCGCGGCGACGAGAAGCGCGAAACGCTGCAGCGCATCTACGGCACGGTGTTCCACGACAAGAAGCAGCTCGACGAGTTCGTCCGCCTGCGCGAAGAAGCGAAGAAGCGCGACCACCGCGTGCTCGGCAAAGAGCTGGGGTTGTTCCACTTCTCGCAGGAGCACTCGGGTCACGCGCTTTGGCTACCCAAAGGCATGGTCTGCTGGCGCGCGCTCGAAGAATTGATGCGCGAGAAACTGCGCGCCCGCAATTACGTCGAGATCAAGACGCCCGTGCTGCTCGACAAGACGGTGTGGAAGATCACCGGCCACTGGGACCACTACCGCGACAACATGTTCTTCATCCAGCCGCACGCGCTGGAGCAGAAGCCCGACGAAGAGCCGCGCTACGGTATGAAGCCGATGAACTGCCCGGGCTCGGCCATGGCGTTCCGCCAGGACCTGCGCAGTTATCGTGAGTTGCCGCTGCGCCTCGCCGAGTTCGGCCTGTGCCATCGCTTCGAGAAGTCCGGCGTCATGTCCGGAATGACGCGCGTGCGCTCGTTCACGCAGGACGACGGCCACATCTACTGCACGCCCGACCAACTCGACGGCGAGATCGAATCGCTGGTCGCGTTCGTCAGCGACGTCTACCGCACGCTCGGCTTCGAGGACATCAAGCTGTTCTTCGCGACGCGCCCGAGCTCGTCGACGGGCACCGACGAAATGTGGGCGACCGCCGAGAACGCGATCTCGTCGACCCTGAAACGTCTCGGCCTGAAGTATGAACTCGCTCCCGGCGACGGCGCGTTCTACGGCCCCAAGGTCGACTTCAAGGTGCTCGACTCGCTGAAGCGCGAATGGCAACTCGCGACCATCCAAGTCGACTTCGGCCTCGCCGAGAAGTTCGACCTGAACTACATCGACAGCGACGGCCAGCAGAAGCGCCCGGTCGTGCTGCACCGCGCGATCCTCGGCTCGTTCGAACGCATGTTCGGCATCCTCATCGAGCATTTCGGCGGCGCATTCCCGCTGTGGATGTCGCCCGAGCAAGTCCGCGTCGTGCCGGTCTCCGAAGAGCGCCACGAAGCGGCCTGCCGCAACGTCCTCGACCGCCTGAAGGCCGCTGGGCTGCGCGCGAGCGTCGACCTGCGCTCGACCAAGATGGGCGCGAAGGTCCGCGAAGCCACGATGTCGAAGGTGAACTACATCCTCGTCATCGGCGATCGTGAGGCAGAGACGAACAGCGTGTCCGTGCGGCGCCGCGACGGCCAAAACGTCGGCACGATGACCGTCCATTCGGTCATCGCCGCACTGCAGCGCGAGGCCCAGACGCGCGCGATCCAGCCAGTCCTCGCGCCGCCGCTGTCGCCGGCGCCGTCGTCGCCGGAAGCCGCGGCCCCGACCGCGAGCGCCGCGTCGAAGGGCGGCGTCATGCGCGCCGTCCGCCTCACGGGCATCGGCGAAGCGAAACTGCTGCGCGACGTCCCGATCCCCGAGCCCGGCCCCGGCCAGGTCCGCATCAAGGTCGTCGCGGCCGGCATCTGCGGCACCGACAAGCATCTGTGCGCCGGCGACGCCACCGTCGTCGAGAAGGCCAAGCCGCCGCGCACGCTCGGCCACGAGTTCTGCGGCGAGATCGACACGCTCGGCGCGGATGTCCGCGGCCTCGCTCCCGGCGATTACGTCACGGCCGAGATGCACGTCGTCTGCGGCGCTTGCTACCCGTGCCGCACGGGCGCGGGCCACGTCTGCGAGAACACGGTGATCTGCGGCCTCCACGCCGACGGCAGCTTCGCCGACTACGTCGTCGTCCCGGCGTCGAACGTGCTGAAGCTCGACCGCGACGCCGTGCCGCCGAAGATCGGCGCGTTCCTCGACGCGCTCGGCAACGCCGTCCACACGGCTTCGGCGACGAACGTCCCGGGCCGCAACATCGTCGTGCTCGGCTACGGCCCGATCGGTGCGATGACCGCCGCGGTCGTCGAATTCATGGGCGCCTCGCAAGTGTTCGTCACCGAGGTCCACCCGTACAACCTCGCGCAAGCGCAGGCCTGGGCCGCGAAGGCGAACGCGAAGCACCCGCGCGGACTCGAGCGCATCGTCGTGCTCGACGTCGGCAACAAGGAGAAGCGCGCGGCCGCGGTCGAACTCATCAAGCGACGCACGAACGGCGGCGCCGACGCGGCGCTCGAGATCTCGGGCCACCCGGACGCGATCAACGACGGCCTCGCGATGCTGCGCTGGGGCGGCGAACTCGCCGAGCTCGGCATCGGCAAGGAAAAGGCGCTGACGCTCCACGACTGGAACGGCGACGTCGTGTTCAAGGGTCGTACGGTGAAGGGCATCATCGGCCGTCGCATGTACGACACGTGGTATCAAATGCTCGGCCTGTTGCGCGCCGGCCTCGACGTCGAGCACATCGTCACGACGGAGGCATCGCTCGACGACTTCGACACCGCGATGGCGAAGTTCCGCCGCAACGAAACCATGAAGGTCGTCCTGTACCCCGGCAAATGAGCCGAGTCGACCGAGCCGAGTCGACCGAGCCGAGCCCAATGAGCCGAGCCCAGTGAGCCAATTCAGCAAGCGCGAGGAGTCCGCATGTTCACCGATTCGTTCAAGACCCGCATCGAAGCCACGCTGAAGCAGATCCGCGACGACGGGGTCTACAAGGACGAGCGCATCATCGAGTCGCCGCAAGGCGCCACGATCAAGGTCGGCGGCCGCGAGGTCCTGAACTTCTGCGCGAACAACTACCTCGGACTGTCGAGCCATCCGGAGCTCGTCGCGGCCGCGCACCGCACGCTCGACGAGCGCGGGTATGGAATGTCGTCGGTGCGCTTCATCTGCGGCACGCAGGACATCCACCGTGAACTCGAGTGCCAACTGTCGGGCTTCCTCGGCACCGAGGACACGATTCTCTACACGTCGTGCTTCGACGCGAACGGCGGCGTGTTCGAGACGCTGCTCACCGTCGACGACGCGATCATCACCGACAAGCTGAACCACGCGTCGATCATCGACGGCGTGCGGTTGTGCAAGGCGCAGCGCTTCGTCTACGACCACGCCAACATGGCCGACCTCGAAGCGAAGCTGATCGAGGCCAAGGGCTGCCGCGACAAGCTCATCGTCACCGACGGTGTGTTCTCGATGGACGGCGACCTCGCGCCGCTACCGAAGATCTGCGACCTCGCCGAGAAGTACGGCGCGGCCGTGCTCGTCGACGACTCGCACGCGACGGGCTTCATCGGCAAGACCGGCCGCGGCACGCACGAACACTTCGGCGTCCAGAAGCGCATCGACGTCCTGACCGGCACACTCGGCAAGGCCCTCGGCGGCGCGTCGGGCGGCTACATCTCGGGCCGCGCGCCGTTCATCCAATTGCTGCGCCAGCGGTCGCGCCCGTACCTGTTCTCGAACTCGGTCGCACCGTCCATCGTCGGCGCCACCTTGAAGTGCCTCGAACTGCTGTCGAAGTCGACCGAGCTGCGCGATCGGCTCGAGCAGAACGCGCTGCGCTTCCGCGAGGGCATGACGAAGGCCGGCTTCGACCTGAAGCCGGGCTTCCACCCGATCTGCCCGGTCATGCTGTACGACCCGATCAAGGCCGGCCACATGGCGCGCGAGCTGCTCGCCGAGGGCATCTACGTCATCGCCTTCACCTTTCCCGTGGTGCCGAAGGGCGCAGACCGCATCCGCGTCCAATTGTCGGCGAGCCATACGCCCGAAATGGTCGACCGCGCGATCGCGGCGTTCACGAAGGTCGGCAAGAAGCTCGGCATCCTGAAGACCTGAGTCGCCCCGCGCGCCAGCTTCGGCGCGCCGGCCCGCGGGTCGGGTCGGGAATGTTGACGACAGGGAAATCGGCAGGTGCGCCAACGGTGGCGGCTCGTGCACCATTCCGTTGGGCATGGACTCACACACTCCATCCGACTCGACGTGGACGGCATACCTAAAGGACAGCGCGTGGGTCGCGGCCCTCGCGCGCCGCTTGGTCCGAGATCCCGCACTCGCCGACGACGCTGCCCAGGACACCTGGCTGGCGTACCTGCGCCACCGCCCGGGCCACCGCCCGGGCCACGGCCCGGGCCACGGCCCGGGCCACGGCCCGGGTGCCGGCCCGGGTGCCGGCCCGGGTGGTGGCCCGGGCCCGGGTCGCGGGTCGGTGCGGCCTTGGCTCGCGACCGTGCTGCGCAACGCGGTCCGCGATCGGCTGCGCCGTGACGCGCGTCGGGGCGAGCGCGAGCGCTCCGTCGCCGTCGACTCCGACACCGCATCGACCGAATCCGCGGCCGACGCCGTCCTGCGCGCCGAACTCCAGAAGCGCGTGTTCGCCGCGGTGCTCGAACTCGACGAGCCGTTGCGCTCGACGATCCTGCTGCGCTACGCGCAAGGCCGAACGAGCGCGTCGATCGCTCGCGAACAGGGCGTCCCCGAAGGCACGGTGCGCTGGCGCGTGAAGGAAGGCCTCGACCGCGTGCGCGCGCGCTTCGACGCCGAACACGGCGGGAGTCGCGCGGCGTGGGTCGCGTGGCTCGCGCCGCTCGCGCGGCCCAAGGCCGCGTCGTTCGCGCTGCCGTGGATCGCGAGCGCGGCAGCGGTCGTGCTCGTCGCCGTCGGATTCGTCGTGACACGCAGCGGCGGCACGAACGACGAGCCGAGCCCGAATCCGTCCGCCGGCGAGACGACCGCCGCACTCGTCGCCGTCGCCAATCCCGCTTCCGCCGCGCCCCTGAGTCCGCCGAGTTTGGCCCCACGCACGGCGATGGCCGCGACCGGCGCCAGCGTCACGGTGCGCGTCGTCGACTCCGCCGGCGCGCCGCTCGAAGGAGCGAACGTCCGCGTCGAGCTCGCCGCGAACGTGCTCGCGACCGCCGTCAGCGCACGCGATGGCACGGCGACCGTGGCGTGGGACCTCCAGGAAACCGTTTTCGCCGACGTCGTGATCGAGCGCGTCGGCTGCGCGCGCGTCGTCCACCGCGCCGCGATGCAGCCGGGAAGCTCCGTGGCGCTCGGCGACGTCGTGCTCGAACCCGGCATCGAGCTGCGCGGCGTCGTCGTCGATCCGAACGGATCGCCCGTCGTCGACGCCGAAGTCTTCGCGGTCGATCACGCGACGCACGGAGCGTTCTCGAAGTCGATCGAGTCACGCGACCCACGCGAAACCTCGGTCCTCGGGCAGAACCTCGATCCGTTCGACGTCACGCCGCTGCCCTCGACGCGGACGGACGCAGCCGGCCGCTTCGCGCTGACCGGACTGCCGCGCTCGGGCTACTCGGTGTTCGCGCACGCGCCGGGCACGCGCTTCGTGCGCCTCGGTGGCGACGTCTCCGATCCACGCCAACGTTCCGATGCGCGCATCGAGCTGAATGCGATGCCCGGCGCCGCCGCCAGCCAGACCGAGCTGAAGGTGTCGACGAGCTTCGTTCGCTCCGACGGCGCCCGCACCGACAGCGCGAGCGTCGAGTTCGATCCGCGCGAGCCGCGCACGCTGCGCGTCACGTCGGCCCGTGGGTTGCCGCTCGTGGATGCGCGCGTGCTCGTGCTCGACTCGAACAGACGACCGGTGCCGTGCCCCGTCGACGTCGAGCGGGAAGGCGATGTCCTGGTCTTCACGCTGCCGACGGCGAAATCTCCCGTGTTCCTCAGCGTCAGCGCGCCACTGCACACGAACGCATTGATCGGTCCGCTCACCGCGGACGAAGGAACGAAGGCGCCGCTTGCGGCCGAGCTCGCGGCCCGCGCGCTCGTCGCCGGTGTCGTCCGGCGTGACGGCAGTCCAGTCGCCGGCGCCCGCGTGGCGCTGGCGTTCGAGGGCGGTGCGACCTCGGATCGCGGTTTCGTGACTCGCGCGAACACCGAGTTCTCCGGCGTCACGCGCACCGACGCGCAAGGGCGATTCGCGCTCGAACTCGCGGAATCGGCCGAGCGCGCATGGCTGACCGTGCGGCACGAGTCCGCGGGCGTCGCCGTCCTGTCGCCGGCCGATCTCGCGAAGCGATCGCAGGCCGGTGCGCTCGACGCGCTCGCGATCGAACTTGCCGACGGCGCGATGCTCGACGTCGGGGTTCCGGTCGCGAAGGGCCAGAGCGCGGCCGGATTCGTGATCGGAGTCCACGACGGACTCGGCTCCATCGCTTGCGCGCGGACCGACGACCGCGGCATCGCGCACTTCGCGCATCTCCCGGCCGGAAGCATGCAAGTCGCACGACTCGGCCGTGAGTTCGATCCGTATGCCGGTGTCGGCGAAGGGCGTCGCCGGCTCGATGCGCGACTCGCGCCGCAGCGCGGGATCATGCTGAAGCTCGGCGCGAGCGCGAGCCTCGCGCTCCCCGGCTCGGCGACGCCATCGCGCGTGGCGCTGCAAGTGTCGCTCGACGGCGCGCCCGCGGGCGGTTCGGTCCAGCGCTACGCGGTCGCGTCGGTACTCGTCGACCGCGGCGAGTTGGTGGGCGGCCAGATCTCGACGCACGCTCCGGCGATGGGCGAAGGCCGCATGATGCTGCGCATCGTGCGCGGCGACGATGCGTTCGTGATCGACGTGGCGCGCTCGTTCGCGAGCGACGAGCGGCTCGAGTTCGAGCTGCGGACCGCGTCTCTGCGCGGCCGCGTGCTGACGCCGCGCGCGGAACGCTCGCGGTTGACGTGGGTCTGGAAGGGCCCGCATGGCGCGACGTGCGAAGAGCGCATCCGCGTCGCCGAGGACGGCACGTTCGCGTTGCCGTCGATCCTCGCGGGATACGCCGAACTGCGCGCCAAGGACGCCGTCGTCGCGACGATGAGCGCCGCACCTGGAACGGAAGCGACCGTCGACGTGCCGTGACGTCGTCGCGCTCGACGGCGCGTCGTCGCGAAAAATGCGTTCCGCTCACGGCGAACCCGAGCCACCAACAGCGTCGGTCCTGGGTTGCCTCGACGATCGGACCGGCGGGTTCACGCGAGCGGGCCCCGAGCGAACGCTCGAACGAGCGTTCTCTCTCCGCACGCGCGTTCTCGACGGCATCGATGCGATCGATGCGGGATGGCAGCCGACGTCTCTTCGGCATTCCTGAGCGCGTGAGCGCTCGGGAACGCCCTCGGTCGCCGTGAGCGTGAACGCGAGGACGGGGAGCGCTGATGCATCGCCCGTGCCGATCGCGGTGCGAAGGGCCGATCCGGCGGCAAGTGGCCGCCACTCCAACGCATTGCGACGAAACCCGCCGTTTGGGCGATCGCGCGGCGCTTGCCGCGTTTCGCAGCAGGTGCCGCGCTTCGCATGCCGCGATTCGCGGCAGCCGTCGGCGCGACCGCCGCCTTGCGCCCCGCGCTCGACGGCCCAACAATGCCGACGTGCGACGCCTCGTGCTGTGGATGCTGGTGGTGGGGATGTGGGCGGTCACCGCGACGACGTCGTGGGGGGCCGCTCTGCGCATGCATCCCGGGCCGCCGCTGTGGGGCGAGTTCCTCGTCGAGACCGGCGCGGTCACGTTCCATCTCGAAGGCGAGCGTCGTGAGTTGCGCGCGCTCCTCGGCTTGCCCGAAGCGCGCGTCGGCGCGACCGCGGTCGAACTCGAGCCGGACTTCCGCGTCGCGTTGCGGGACCACTTGCACGAGATCTTGCATGTCGCGATCGACGGCGTCGAAGTGCGCGCCGAGCTGAAGGACCTCGTGATCCCCGACGAGGACCCGGACAGTTGGAAGCCACTGACGATCCAGGCGACGCTGCGCTTCGCGTGCCAAGGCCTGCCGCGCTCCGTCGCGTTGACGATGGACCAATCCGAGGACCGCAACTGGTTCGACTCCGCGAACCTGCCGCTGCTGCTGAAGCACGGCAAGCACGCGCAGATGGTGTTCCTGTCGAAGCTCGAGCCGCAATTCGTCTGGCATCGACCCGTCGGCGCTGGCGCGACGGCTCGTGCGGTGAAGCCCGTCGGCGGGGGCGTCCGCACCGATCGCAGGCTGCCGGCCGCGTCGTTGGCGCTGCTCGTCGCGGCGGCCGCTTGGTTGACGTTCGGCCTGCTGAAGAACCTGCGCGCCGTGCCCGTGCTCGCGGGTGTCCTCGTGCTCGCGGGCGGAGCGTGGTTCGCGCGCGACATCGCGGCCATCGGCGCTCCCGACCCGCTGCAGCCGCGCATCGACCTGCCCGACCCCGCGCTCGCGACGACGATCTTCGAATCGCTGCACGGCAACATCTACCGCGCGTTCGACGTGTCGACCGAGGACGCGATCTACGACCTGCTCGCCGTCAGCGTCGAGCCCGCGCTGCTCGACTCGCTGTACGGCGACATCTACGAGAGCTTGATCCTGCGCGAGGACGGCGGCGCCGTCTGCGTGATCCAGGACGTCCAGCGCCAGAGCACGACGGTGCTGCCGCCGACCGACGACGATCGCGCGCAGGCGCAGTTCAAAGTCGACTGCGCGTGGCAGGTCATGGGCCACGTCGCGCATTGGGGCCACATCCACCGTCGCGTCAACGAATACCGCGCCGTGTACACGGTGCGGCACGCGGACTCCGCGTGGCGCATCGGGGCCGTCGAGGTGAAGGACCATCGCCGCGTGGACTCGAATGGTTGACCCCGCGCCCACGCTGATCGAGCTCGACGACGTCACCTATCGACCGCACGGCGGCGACGGGACGTTCGAGTTGCGCGTACCCTCGCTGTCGATCCGCGCGGGCGAACACGTCGCGCTGCTCGGCCGCAGCGGCAGTGGCAAGACGACGCTGTTGTCGTTGATCGCCGGCATCCTGCTGCCGCAGCGCGGTCGGATCCGCGTCGCCGGAGTCGACGTCGCGCGCTTGTCCGACGCCGAGCGCCGGCACTTTCGCATCGGCTCGATCGGCATCGTGTTCCAGGAGTTCGAGCTGCTCGAACACCTGAGCGTCGCCGAGAACGTCCTGCTGCCGTACTTCGTGAATCCGGCGCTCGTGCTCGATGCGGCCGTCCGCGCGCGCCTCGACGAGCTCGCGCGAGACAGCGGCATCACGCGCCATCTGGCGAAGAAGCCGCGCCAACTCTCGCAGGGCGAACGCCAACGCGTCGCGCTGTGCCGCGCGCTCGTGACGGCGCCGAAGCTCGTGCTCGCCGACGAGCCGACCGGCAATCTCGACGCGAAGACGGCCGAGCAAGTCGTGGACCTCATGCTTCACCAAGCGCGAGCGCGCGGCGCGACGGTGTTGTGCGTCACGCACGACCGCACGTGGCTGCCTCGCTTCGACCGGTCCATCGAGCTCGAAGCGCTCGCCGGAGCGGGCGCATGAAGTCGGCGCTGTTGCTCGCGTGGCGCTACCTCGCGCATCACCGCGCGCGCACGATCCTGCTCGTGCTCGCGGTCGCGGCGACCGCGCTGCTGCCGATCGCGGTCAACGCGCTGGTCTCGCAGTACTCGACGGAGCTGCTCGCACGCGCGCGGTCGACGAGCCTGCTGCTCGGCGCGACGGGCAGTCGCTACGACCTCGTGCTGAACGCGCTGTACTTCACCGGCCGCGTGCCGAATCGGCTGTCGATGGCCGAGTACGCGACGCTGGCCGCAGCCGATCAGGCGCGCGCGATCCCGATCTACGCCGTCCATCACGCGAAGGGCTTCGCGGTGGTCGGCACCAGCGTCGATTACTTCGAGGTGCGCGGGCTCGCGCTCGCGGCAGGCACGCCGTTCGCCGAACTCGGCGAAGCTGTCGTCGGAGCCCGCGTCGCGCGCGAGCTCGGCCTCGCGCCCGGTGGATTCCTGCTGTCCGACCAAGGCAGTCTCTACGACCTCACGATGCGCTACCCGCTCCGCATGCGCGTCGTCGGCGTGCTCGCGCAAAGCGGAACGCCCGACGACGGCGCAGTGTTCGTCGACGTCAAGACCGCGTGGATCATGGATGGCCTCGGACACGGCCACGTCGACGCGAAGGCCGCGACCCCGAACGAAGTCCTCGGCACGAAGAACGACCGCATCGCACTGTCGGCCGCCGTCGTCGAGTACCAAGAAGTCACGCCGGACAACGTCGACTCGTTCCACTTCCACGGCGACCCCGACACGTTCCCGCTGACCGCGGTGCTGGTCGAGCCCTACGACGCGCGCGCGCAGACCTTGCTGAAGGGGCGCTATCGCGTCGAGAAGGACGCGCAGCTCCTCGTGCCGACCGAGGTCATCGAGGAGATCCTCGGCTTCGTGCTGCGGCTGAAGCGCTTCTTCGACGCCAACGCGGTACTCGTGTTGGTCGCGACCGTGTTGTTCCTCGCCCTCGTCGTGCTGCTGTCGCTGCGGTTACGGCAACGGGAAGCCGAGACGCTGTTCAAACTCGGCTGCGCGCGCGCGACGATCGCGAAGATCCTCGGCCTGGAATTGTCGATCTGCGTCGGGCTCGGGCTCGTACTGGCGTTGGCCGGCGCCGCGCTGCTCGTCGCCTGGGCGCCGCGCGTGGTTTGATGTCGTCCCGAACGTTCGTATGCAGGAGAACCCCGTGATCGCGTTCGCATGCGTGCTCGCAGTCGCTCTTGGATCGCAGGACCCCGCGGCCAAGCCCGTCGTCACGACGACCTTCTATCCCACGGAGTACCTGGCGGCGCGGCTCGCCGGCGATGCGGCGACGGTGCGTTGTCCGTTGCCGGAGGACGCCGACCCGGCGTACTGGAAGCCGACGCGCGAGCAGGTGCTCGAGATCCAGAAGTCCGCGCTGATCGTCGTCAACGGCGCCGGGTTCGAGAAGTGGGTCGACCACGCGAACCTGCCGCTGTCGAAGACCGTGTACTCGAGCTTCGGCTTCCGCGACGAGTTCATCGTCATCGAGCACGCGGTCACGCACAGCCACGGCGGCGAGGGCGAACACTCGCACGAGGGCATCGACGGCCACACGTGGGTCGATCCGAAGAACGCATCGCGCCAGGCCGAAGCCATCGCCAAGGGCCTCACGCGCATCCTGCCCGATCACGCCGACGCGATCGCGAAACGCCTCGACACGATCAAGTCCGACTTCGCCGCACTCGAGGAAGAGTTCCGCGCGCTCGGCAAACTGCCCGAGGGCACGCACCTCTACGCGTCGCACCCGGCCTACAACTACCTCGCGCGCCGCTGCGGTTGGCCGATCGTCAGCCTCGACTTCGACCCGGAGCAGATGCCCAGTGACGAAGCGCTCGCGGCGCTGAAGGAATCGCTGAAGACGAAGCCGGCGACGCACTTGCTGTGGGAGAGCGAACCGAAGCCCGAGATCGCCGCGCGCCTCGAAAAGGAATGCGGCCTGAAGAGCGTGACGGTTTCACCGTGCGAGTCGCTCTCGGGGGACCGCCGCGCGAAGGGCGAGGACTACCTCAGCGTGATGCGGGCGAACGTGCAGGCGTTGAAGGTGGTGTTCCCGGGGACGTGAGGTGGGGGGGCGAGTTCTAAGCACTTCGCGTGATGCCGTCGCTCACTTCGCCGGCAGGCCGATCTCGCTCGTCGCGGAGGACACTTCGAATCGGGACTCCCGCACGCCCGGAGGCCAGCCGTAGCGCACGCGAGCCAGGTACGGACCATCGGCCAACGGCATCGACAGGTTCGCCCAGCCCGCGGCGTCGGCCGATACGCTCCATCGCGCATGCGAGACGATGCCGCCGTGTCGATTGACGATCTGCAGGTTCACGATCTGCTGTTCCGCGGCGACGAAGTGGAGCGGGCCCACGCGAAGCTCGATCCTGCGGCTCGGGCTCAATGCGAACTCTCCGCGCTCGGTCACCAGCCCCGCATGGGACTCGTACCAACCGTCGCCGACATCGCTCGCGAGCGCCATCCATCCGCTCGGGGCATCCTCGAGCCACAGCGATGCGTCTCCCGGAGTCACTCGCAGCGTCCCGAACGTCGAGCCCAATCCGCAACCCTCCCGCGTGGTGAACGTGACGCGGATCGCCTGCCCGTCCTGCGCCGCTGCCGCGTTGGAAACTGGGATCCGCACGGACCGCACGTCGTCGAGATCCCACGCGACGTTCGTGGTCTGGCCTGCGGAGACATCCGTTGTTCGGACTCCGATCGCTCGGGTTCCGACCGTGGCCAGTAACTGGTATCGGCCAGGTTTCAGCTCCTCCACGCCCAGAGTCGTCGATCCAGCTTCGACGATCGCCTTCGCCACCGTGTCCGAGTCGTTGTCGCTGAAGTACGCCTCGCCGAGGACCCGAATGTGAACGGCTTCCATGCGCAACGGGTCGCTTCGCGACAGGGTGATTCGAAGTGCGCCCAGCGAGGGAACTGCAGCGGGATCCACGACGATGCGCAGCGGTTGTGATGTGGCGACCTCGAGGTTCTCGACCAGGGCTTCGGCGAGCAAGCGGGCGCCGAACAATAGCAACACGGAGCCTTTGAAGTCCGATCGCACTGGAATCACGAAGGACGCGTCCGACGCGTTCACGAGTGCCCGCTTCGAGTCGGCGGCCTGGTAGCAAGGTGCGCGAGCCGCAACCAGGTTAGGTGCGGGGCCGGAGTCTTCGACCTCGGGAAACAGCTGCTTCAGGACGCGCCGCGGAAGCGGATCTCCCGATGGAGTCACCAGAGATCCGCGGATCAGTCGCGATCCGGGCATGGACAACAGGAGGTCGACGTGGACTTCCGTCTCACCGGTCAACGGGACGGTCGCCTTCGCTTCGGCGAACGGTTCCGCTCGGCAGCGCACGAGTGCTTCCCACCCGGCACCGGGTACGTCCACGGACACCGTCGTGATTCCGTCCTCGTCCGAGATCCAGGGTCCGGGGAGCGAGATCGACTCGGCTGGCTCCACCGTCGATTCACTGAGCCGTTGGAGGTCGACGGTGATGCTTGCGCCTCCGATCGCATGTCCCGACGCGGTTCTCGTACGCACGCGAATCGAGGTCGCGAACGAGCTCGGAACGAGCGGCTGGCGCCCGACGTCCGGCGACGCGGCGGCCTCGATCGTCGGCGCACTCGCATCCGTGAGGACGGCACCAGTGGCGGGACCCTCCGGTGGTCCCCGATCCGCGAAGAACCCAAGAACGAGGAACGCACCGACCAGCACCCCGATGCCCAGAGTGCGGATTCCCCAAGTAGGCCGCGATGGGGCATCGTCGATCTTCATCGGGGATCCCGTCGTCGGTGAATCGACCGCTGCGCGCCATGGATTGCCTGGCGCGCACGGTACTCGTCGTCCAACGCGCTGCAGATCGTCGCGCAACCGTAGCCCGAGTGCCCGTCGGGTCGCATCCCCGACCTGCGGCGAAATCGCACGGAACGCGCGCACCGGCCCCCTCTAGACTGCCGCCCGCCTTGCCCGCTGGGCTGGTCCTAGAAACCCTCACGAAGGAATCGTCCATGAAGCTCGTCAAGATCTTGAGCGTGTTGATGGTGCTCGGTGCGTTCGTCGGTTGCGGTGAGAAGACGAACGAGGAGAAGGCCAAGGACGCGATCGACAACGCGGCCGACAAGGCCAAGGACACCGCCGACAAGGCGGCCGACGCGGCCAAGGATCTGCTCGGCGGCGACAAGAAGTAAGTCGAGCGTTCGGAGCGCGGTGCTCCCGCTCGCGGGGGCACCGCGTTCGCGTCTTCCCACCCGCCCACGGTTCCTGGAGAGCTCCATGTTCGTCGCCGCATCGCGCGTCCTCGCGTTGTCCGCCGTCGCGTTCGCACTCGGTTCGTGTGCGCAACTGCAGGACTTGCTCGCGCAGTTGCCGAAGCCGACGGCGAATGTCGTCGGCGTGAATTTCCAGGACCTGTCGACCGAAGCGCTGACGCTCGGGTTCGACGTCGACGTGAAGAACCCGTACTCGGCGGCGCTGCCGCTCGGCAAGCTCGACTTCTCGCTGGCGAGCGCGGACACGCCGTTCGTCACCGGCCTCGTCGACGCCGCGCAGTCGATCCCGGCGAAGAGCAACGGCCTCGTGAAGCTGCCGGTCACGATCAAGTTCAAGGAACTGCTCGGCACGCTGCAGCACGTGAAGCCCGGGCAGGTCGTGCCGTACGTCGCGAAGTTCAACCTCGGCGTCGATGCACCGGGCGTCGGGCCGATGAACCTCCCGCTCGAGAAGACCGGCTCCGTGCCGGTGCCGACGGTGCCGAGCGTCGAATTGGCCGGCATGAAGATCGGCCAGCTCAGCCTGAAGAAGGCGTCGTGCGAGCTCGCGTTCAAGGTCACGAACACGAACGACTTCCCGTTCGACCTGAAGAACCTCGGCTACGACCTGAAGTTGTCGGGCGCGCAGATCGCGAAGGCGTCCGTGCTGTCGACGCAGGCGTTCGAACCGAACCAGGCCCAAGAGATCCGCATCCCGCTCGAGTTCGCGCCGTCGGACCTCGGGCTCGCGGTGTTCAACATCCTGAAGGGCGACACCAGCGATTACCGCATCGCGGGACTGCTCGACCTCGACACGCCGTTCGGCAAACTCCAGACGCCGTATCAACGCGACGGCAAGGCTGCGTTCTGGCGCTGACGGACGAAGCGTCGATCGGCGCGGCCCGGTCTCACGGTCGCGGCTTCCCATCGAACGCGCCGCGCGCGATCGTCGCGGCGGCCAGCGCGCACGCCGGCGTGAGTTGGAACAAGATGCGATCGATCGACCAGCGCAGATGCCAGTCGATGTCGCGCGACGTCCCGAGATAGACCACGACGAACCCGAGCATGCCGAGCGCGAGCGCGATCGTCGCGGTTCGCGCGTGCCGCCAAGCGATGCGCGGTAAGAACAGCGCGAGCACGACGAACGCCAGCACGATCCAGTTCGTCTGCAGCGGATCCAGGACGCCACGCTCGTACGCGGCGCGGGCGACCTTCGGCGCGTGATCCCACGCCTGCGCAACCACGCGTTCGAGGAACGGCGGCGCATCCGGGTTCCCGATCAAGTCGTTGCGGACTCCGGCCGCGAAGTTGAATCCCCACTGCAGCAGGACGAGAGCCGCGGCGGGAATTGCAGTTGCGGCCACGCGCAGGGCGCCCCGCAGCGGCCCGCGCGTCGCGGCGTCGAGGCCGAGCGCGACGACGGCACACACGGCCAGCATCGTGCCCTCATTCTTGCTCCACGCGAGGAATGCGAGCGCGATCCCGACTCCGCGCCACCAACGCACGTCGGATCGCGCCCGCGCGGCGCACTCGAGAACGGCGAGCAGTCCGAGCGCGACGAGTCCGTCGGCCGCCGCGTTCTCGCACTCCTCGACGATGCCGTGACAGCCCGCGACGAGCAGCACCGCGATCGCCGCGGCCCACGAGCCGGCGGCGCGGCGGACACTCGATGCGACCAGCAGCACCAGCGCGACGACGCACGCGAAGATCGGGATGCGATTGCCGACGTGGACGATGCCGCCCGCGTTCGCGAACGTGAACACTTGCAGCAGCGGGTTCAGCAGCGGGTAGTCCTGATGCTGCAGCGTGAAGTCGGAGCGCAGGCGTTCGCCGAGTCCCGCGTTGAAGCCGTTCTCGACCCAGATCGCCTTCGCCTTGCCCGCCCAGATGTTGGCTTCGTCGCCGATCATCACGAGCGTCTCGCTGCCGGCCAGCGCGAAGTGCGCGACGAACACGCAAGCGAGCGTGACCGCGATCGCGAGCGTGACGCGCGCGGCGCGTGATGCGCCAGGACCATGCGAGGACGGATCGAGTGGCGCCTCGTCGCCGGATCGCGCGATGGCGCGCCGCGTGGCGAACCAAGCGATCGCGGCGACGGGCAGCGGCACGAAGCGGAACGCCGCGACGTCGAGACGCGCGGCCAACCACGCGAACTCGAGCAACGCCAACGCGAGAGTTCCCGCGAGTTGCGCGAACGCGAGCACGAACAAGCGGTCGCCGCGCGGTGCGGCCCAACGTGCGATCACGCAGCCGAACGCAAGCGGCGCGAGCACGACGTGGACGATGCCAAGCCAGGACAGCGTCATCGGCGGCTCATCACGCAACGGGACAACTCGAATGCGTCCGTGCGCTCGACGACGTCGAAGGCTTCCGTGAGCGGCACCGGCGTCGATGGCGTCACGTTGACGAGCCACATGCCGTCTTGCAGCAGCGACGCGTACGCGGCGGCATTCTCGAACGGGCCGTATCCCATCGGGACTTCCGCCGGATAGCGCAACGCCTGCAGGCGCAGTTGCAGCAGCACCATGCGGTCGCGCGTGTGCTCGAGGTCCGGGACCTCCGTCGCGTACAGCATCACCATCGCGTCGGCGGGGACGTGGCGCTCGAGCGCGAAGAAGAGCTCGGCGTCGTCGTCGAGCGACCACCGGATGCGCGTGTCGAAGTCGGCGGTGAGTCGCTCGAGCTGGACCGAAGGCGCGGTCGCGGCGATCGCCTGTCCGCGCACGGACAGCGTGGCGAGGACGCGACCCACCAAGACGGCGAGCACGACGGCGACGATCGTTCGCGAGAGGACGGTGCGGGTCGTCGTGCTCATCGCTGCAGGTACTTCCCGAGGTGCTCGCGCGCGAGCGCCTCGACTTCCGGAGTGAAGCGCCAGACGTGGATCGCGTGGCCGGGCGTGGCCTGCGGTGGAACTGCATTCAACGCGCGAACGAACTCGAGCAGCGGATTGCTGGAGCGCGCCGCGTCGATCTCGGCCATGCGCACGTACGTCGTGCTCACGGCGATCGCGCTGTGCTCGAGAGGCGCGGCGGTCGCGAGCTGCCACGCCAGCGCCGGGAGTCCGACGAGAGGCGCGTGCGTCGGTTCGATCGTGTTCAGCAGCGCGAACACCGTGTCGAGTCGTTCGGCCTCGGCGTAGCGCAGCAGTGCGGGCGTCGCCTGACCCCAATCGGCGTTGGAGTCGACGGCGATGCGCGAGCCTCCGTCGAACCCGCCGACGAACACGTTCCAGTACGCGAGGTGGTCGGGATGCGCGGCGCCGGTCGCGATCGCTTGCGCGAGGAGGGCGAACGCTGCCAACGCACGGACGCCGCGAGCGGGCGAGTCGAACACGCGAGCAAACGTCGGCGTCACGGTCAGCGCGAGCAGCGCGAACGCGGGCAACACGAAGCGGTAGCCCTGGGCGAAATCGCTGAGCACGAGCCCTCCGAGCAGACCGAGCGCGGGGAGGCCGTAGGCGATCCACGCGGCACTCGCGGCCGGGCGCGACGCGCGTTGGAACGCGAGGACGAACGGCGCGAGCACCAGCGCACCGAGCAGCAAGGGCGTGGCCTTGCCGAACGTGATCACGGGGTAGAACCACGGCCCCGGATCGCCAAACGTGCCCAAGAAGTACGTCGAGAGCGCGCTTCCGCAGAACGACCGCGCGGCACCGATCGGCTCGCGCAGCGACGAGCCGAACCCGCGGTAGCCGAGCTCCGCGAGCACCACGCCGATCGCACAGGCCGCGATCGCACCCGCGAAGCATCGCCAGTCGCGGTGCTTCGGGATCAACAGGGCGACGCACGCGCTCGCGAGGATCGCGACGCACGTGAGTTTGGCCGCGATCGTCAGTCCCGCGAGGACGGCGACGACGACGCCTCGCGCCGCGCCGCCGTGGGCCACGAAGGCACGCAGCGCGATCGCGAAGGCGACGCTCGCGGTCGTCGCGAGCAGGTCCGGACTCGCGAGGCCGGCGTGGGACAACAGAGCGGGGCTGGTTCCGACCAGGGCCACCGCGACGACGCAGCCACTCGGACCCGCGAGTCGGTGCCCCTCCCACGCGATCAACACGAGTAGTACGAGGAACACGAAGACGCTCGGCAATCGCGCGCGGACCAGAGCGTCGGGGGGGCCGGAATCGGACAACAACTCCAGGCCGCGCTCCCAGATGGAGAAGTTGGCGCGCACGGCAGTGGGATCCCAACCCCGCGCGATCGACCGCTCATCGGCGGAGAACGGGAGTCCGTACACGATCGAAAGTGGGGTGCCGTCCCGTGACGCGAACGCCGCATGTTCGAGCATCGTGAAGCTGGATGCGATGCGCTTCGGCTCGTCGAAACAGAGGCCGGACTCCGAGCGCACGTGCGCGGCTGCGCACACGGCGGCGAGCATCAGGACTCCGGCGATCACGAAACGCACGACGCCCTCTTCCCGCCCATGAACGGACCTCTCGTGCACAACCAGAGGCCCGATTCAGACTTGTGAGCAACTTGCGCAGGAGTCGGCAGCCGAACTCTAGCGAACGCGTGCGGAGTTCGATGCGCGCGTCCTGGGCATTCGGTCACCGGGTCGCCGCGAGACGGTCGGCACGGCGACCCGACACCTGTCCAACCCGTGGATCTCCTGCTAGGCTGCTCGCCCCCATTCAGGAACCCTAGGACTCTTCGGGAGAACTCATGCTTCAGCGAATTGCTTCGGCTTCGGTGATCTGTGCGGCGCTGTGTGCGACCGCGAGCGCTCAGGTGACGACGTACGGCACGGCTTGCCATGACAACGGCGGCACGGCCCCGACGCTCGCGTCGAGCCTGTTCGGCGCTCCGATCGGCGGCTCGAACCTGACCATCTCGGTCTCGGGTGGCGTGCCGAACTCGTCGTTCCTGCTGTTCCTCGGCCTGGCTCAGGCGAACTTGCCGCTCGGCTACGGCTGCGACCTGCTGATGCCGAGCATCGTCGCGAACATCGGCCTCCCGCTCGATCCGGGTGGCGCGCTGTCGTTCGCCGCTCCGCTGCCGAGCGTGCCGTTCACGTTCAGCTTCACGATGCAGGCGTTCTGCATCGACCCGAGCACGCAGCTCGGAGCGTCGTCGACGAACGGCGTCCAAGTCACGCTGAACCCGAATCCGGCGCCGGCCGGCTTGGTGATCAACGAGGTCGACTACGACCAGCCGGGTACAGACGCGACCGAGTTCGTCGAAATCCTGAACCCCACGAGCGGAACGATCTCGCTGACGGGGATCAGCATGGTGCTCGTGAACGGCTCCAACAACCTTTCCTACGTGGACGTGGACCTCGGACCGGCGGGATCGCTGCTCCCCGGCGAGTATCTCGTGATCGGCCAGGCGGGTGCTGTTGCGCTCGTTCCCTCTGGAACCAAGACGCTGCTGCTTCCGGTGGTCACGAACGGCACGATCCAGAACGGTTCCCCGGATGGTGTTGCGCTCGTCGACAAGGTGGCGGCCACGTTGATCGACGCGCTGTCGTACGAGGGTTCGATGACGGCCGTGACGATCACGGGTGTCGCGGGCACGTTCAACCTCGTCGAAGGCACCGCCACGACGTTCTCGGACTCGACGCCGTTCACGAACTCGATGATCCGCTTCCCGAACGGCAGCGACTCGAACGACGCGTCGGCCGATTGGTGGCTGTCGGCCCTCCCGTCGCCGGGCGCCGCGAACACGCCCTGATCGAGTCGAGCCCGTCGCGACCTCGCGTCGTGACATGACTCCGAACGACCGGCGCGCTCCGCTGCATGCGGGGCGCGCCGGTCGTGCTTTCGGCGGACGAGGTCCGTACTCTCGCGCGCCATGGTTGCTCACTCCCGTCCCGTCAATCTCGCGGCGTCGCTGCTGTCGATCGTGCTGATCGGCTTCCTGTTGAAGGTGGGCCAGCCGCTGTTCGTGCCGCTGATCGTCGCCGCGCTGCTGTGCGTCGCGTTCCAGCCGATGATCGTCGCGCTCGAGCGGCGGCGCGTGCCGTGGTGGGCCACGGTGTCGTTCGTGATGGTCGTGCTGTTCGGGCTCGCGGCGTGGGGCGGGGCGGCGTTGGTCGCCAGCGCGCGGGAGCTGCTGTCGTCGTTCGACCAGTCGATGGCCGATCGCGCGCGGGAACCGTTGCCGTCGTCGTTCCCCGAGCTCGGGCCGCCGCAGGACGCGGTCTCGTTCGAGACGGCGAGTCAGGACGTGCTGGCGGCGGTGCGCTCGGTGTTGGCCGGGGAGCCCAGCGAGCAGGCGATCGACGCGCTGAAGAAGGCTGCGCCGAAGGCCGCGTCGTGGCTCGTGAAAGGCACCGGCGCGGTCATGAGCGCGGCGTCCGACATCATTCTCGTGCTGCTGTTCATGATCCTGATCTTCGCGGAGCAACATGCGTCGCGCGTGAAGCTGACCCGCGCGTTCGGCGAGCGCTGGCCGTCGATGGAGTGCGTGCTCGACGACATCCGCCGCGACGTGTCGCGCTACGTGTCGTTGAAGACGATCCTGAACTTCGTGACCGCGATCGCGTGTTGGATCGCGATGGTCGCGCTCGACGTGCCGTCGGCGGCGTTGTTCGCGCTGTTGACGTTCCTGCTCGGCTACATCCCGAACTTCGGAGCGATCCTCGCCGCGATCCCGCCGATCGCGGTGAGCTTCACGTCGACCGAGACGTTCACGGTGCCGCTGATCCTCGCGTCGATCTTCCTGGTCGTGAACGTCGTGATCGGGAACATCGTCGAGCCCGCGGTGCTCGGCAAATCGTTGCACCTGTCGACGCTCGTCATCGTGGTCGCGGTGCTGGCCTGGACGGCGTTGTGGGGCTTCGCCGGCATGGTGCTCGCGGTGCCGCTGACGCGCAGCATGCAGCTCGTGATGTATCGCCTGCCGGATCTGCGCTGGATCGCGATCCTGATGAGCGACGGCGACGAAGAGCTGCCGGAAGGCACCTGAAGGGGACAGTCCCCGCGTCGTTCTGGCGCCGACCGTCGAAAAGGGGTCAGCCCCCATGCCGTTCTGGCGGCTTCCGCGCCAGAACGGCATGGGGACTGTCCCCACCTTGGCCGTCAAGATGACGCGGGGGCTGTCCCCTTTTGCACCACGTGGACGGGGCACGTCGCGTGGCGGCGCGGGAAGCGGGAGGGGACTTCGAACGACGTCGCCTCGAGCCCGACCCGCGCGAACAGCGCGCGTTGGATCGCGGCCTCCTCGGGCTCCTGGTTCACGATGACCAGCAAGCCGCCCGGAGCTCGCAAGCTCGCGATGTGCTCGAGCATGCGTTCCGGCGCGAGGTGACGGCGCGGCAGTCCCCAGCGCAACAACGGCGCCGGCGTGACGAACGGGTGGAACCACGTGATGACGTCGTACCGCTCGCGATGCTCGAGGACGTCGCCGGCGATGAACCGATGCGATCGCCCGAGCCCGACCTCCGCGGCCAGCGCGAGGAAGTACGCCGCCGCGTCCGCACGACTGTGGCCGTCGGCGTAGACGCGGTACGCGTCGAGCTCGATCCCCGTGAGCTCGATCGCGTCGCGCCGTCCGCGGTGCGCGGCGAGGCTCGCGAGCAACGCGGGCGCGACCTCGAAGTTCTTCGAGCCGACGTCGAGCACGCGCAGTGGCGTCGCGGTCGGCGGCGCATGGCGCTCGAACACCGCATCGAGCAAGTCGACGACGTGCAGCGTCGTCGCCAACGTCGATGCGCGCATGCGTTCGGTCAGGTCCGTGAGTCCGAAGCGCTGCAGCGTCGCGATCGCGACCGGATCCGTCAGCGGCGTCTCACGCGTCTCGCGATAGCCGGCGCGCCGGAAGCGCAGCCGCGACCGCAACGCGAAGAACACGGGATTCGCGAGCGCGCGCAATGCGCACTCGACGCGCTGCGCGAACGACATCCCGGCGCCGCCGTCGCGGGCTCGTCGGTCGTCCGCGTCCTCGCGGCTCGCGCTGCCATCGCCGTCGTCTCGCATCGGCGCGGTCACGCCTCCGGCTTCGGGCCCATCGCCGCGGCCGGCGTGTTCAGGTGGCGCTCGGGGATCACGAGGCGCTCGACGATCTGGCCCTTGTCGAGGTGGCTGTCGAAGATCTCGCTGACGTCGTCAGGCTGCACGCAGCCGTACCAGACGCCTTCGGGATAGACGACGATCGTCGGCCCGTACGCGCACTGATCGAGGCAACCCGACTGGTTCGCGCGCACGATGCCCTTCAGCTTGCGCTTGCCGACTTCTTCCTTGAACCGCTCGCGCACGGCCGCGGCGCCGCGCGACGCGCAGCAGCCGCGCGGGCTGCCCGGCTCGCGCTCGTTCGTGCAGATGAACACGTGGTGCTTCAGATTGGGCATCGGGGACCTCGTTTCGAACTCGTCAGTAGCCGGGATTGCCGTCCTTGAGCAGCCGCGTCGCGATGACGACCTGCTGGATCTCGGACGTGCCTTCGTAGATGCGCAACGCGCGGATCTCGCGATACAGGCGCTCGACGATCGAGCCGACGAGCACGCCGGCGCCACCGAAGACCTGTACGGCCTTGTCGATGACGCGCTGCGCGGCCTCGGTCGCTTGCCATTTGGCGAGCGACGATTCGCGCGTCGTCGGTGCGTCGGTCGTGTCTTGCAGCGTCGCCGCGCGATAGACGAGCAGCCGCGACGCCTCGACGTCGGCCGCCATCTGCGCGAGGTGGAACTGGATGCCCTGGAACGCCGCGATCGGCTTGCCGAACTGCACACGCGTCGACGCGCGCGAGAGAGCTTCCGCCAACGCGCGCCGCGCCAGCCCGCACGCGGCCGCGCCGACGGTGGGGCGGAACACGTCGAGCGTCTTCATCGCGACCGAGAAGCCTTCGTTCACGTCGCCGAGCAGCGCGGAGTCGGGCACGAAGCAACGCTCGAAGCGCATCGTGCCGATCGGATGCGGCGCGATCACGCGTTGGCGCTCGATGACTTGGAGGCCCGGGTTGGTCTTCTCGACGACGAACGCCGAGATGCCCTTCGCGCCCGCGTTCACGTCGGTCTTCGCGAACACCGAGTAGACGTCGGCGACGCCGGCGTTCGAGATGAACGTCTTGGTGCCGTCGATCAGGTAGCCGCCGTCGACCTTCGTCGCCGTGGTCCGCATCGACGCGACGTCGGAGCCGGCCTCGGGCTCGGTCAGCGCGAACGCCGCGATCGCGAGGCCCGACGCGACGCGCGGCAACACCGCGGCCTGTTGTTCCTTCGTGCCGGCGATCCACACTGGCGCCGAGCCGAGCCCCTGCATGACGAACATGCAGTCGGCGAAGCCCGACGCGCGCGCGAGGTTCTCGCGGACGAGGCACAGCGAGCGTGCGTCGATGCCGCGACGTCCGCTCGGCTTCGTCTTCGGCAATACGTAGTCGAGCAAGCCGCCGTCGGCGAGCACGCCGATGAACCGCCGCGCTTGCGCGTCCTCTTCGCCGCCTTCGGCTTCGAGCGGTTCGATGCGCTCGTGCGCGAACACGCGCAAACGCGCGTCGAGTTCAGCGTGGTGCGGTTCGAAGCGGACTTCGTTGCGGCCGATCACGGAGCGGCTCCGGGCGTCCAGAACACCGGCTTCTCTTTGCGGACGAACGCCTCGTACGCGGTGCGGTAGTCCGGGTGCTGCATGCAGATCGCCTGCGCTTGCGCTTCGGCCTCGAGCGCTTGCTCGAGCGACATCTGTGATTCGCGGTCGATCATCGTCTTCGTCATGCGCGTCGCGAACGCGGGCCCGGCTCGCAAGCGCGCGACGAGTTCGTGCGTCGTCGCGTCGAGCTGTTCGCGCGGCACGACCTTGTTGTAGAGCCCGAAGCGCTCGGCATCGGCCGCGCTGACGAAGTCGCCGAGCATCAGGATCTCGGTCGCGCGCCCGTGACCGACGACCTTCGGCAGCAAGTACGCGGCGCCCATGTCGGCGCCGGCGAGGCCGACCTTCGCGAACAGGAACGCGATCTTCGCTTCGGTCGCCGCGACGCGGAAGTCGGACGCCAGCGCGATGACGGCGCCGGCGCCGGCGACCGTGCCGTTCAGCGACGCGACGATCGGGATCGGACACGTGCGCATCGCGCCGATCAGGTCGCACGTGAGACGCGTGAAGTCGAGCAGCCCGCGCATGTCGCGCTGGAACAGCGGACCGATGATCTCGTTGACGTCGCCGCCGGTGCAGAAGAAGCGGCCCGCGCCGGTGACCACGATCACGCGCAAGTCCGCACGCGCGCCGAGCGTCTTGAATGCGTCGCGCAACTCCTCGTAGACCGTGAACGTCAGCGCGTTGCCCTTGTCCGGTCGATCGAGCGTGATGGTCGCGACGGCGTCCTTCTCCTCGAGTCGGAACGACGTCGGGGCGGCGGAATGCGGCATGCGGAATCCTCGAAGGTGCTACGGGAGGTCATGCGCGCCGCGGCAAGGCCGCGGTCGCTTCGATTTCGACTTTGGCGCCGGGCTCGAGCAGCGCGGCGACTTGCACCAACGCCATCGCCGGATAATGCCGGCCGATCACGGCGCGATAGGCCGCTCCGACCTCGCGCAGAGCGGCGACGTACTCGGCCTTGTCGGTGACGTAGATCGTCATGCGCACGATGTGCGCGGTCTCGCCGCCGGACGCGTGGATCACGGCCGCGACATTCTTCAGCGCCTGCTCGAACTGCGACGCGAATGCGGGCGACACGATCTTCTGCGCGGAGTCCCACGCGACCTGCCCGGCGACGAACAGCAGATCACAGTCGCCGCGCACGAGCACGCCGTTCGAGTAGCCCTTGGCCGGGCCGAGCGTTTCCGGATTCAGCAGCTCGAGGTGCATCGGATTCACAGGGGCGTCGCTCCGCCGCAGACGTTGATCGACTGCCCGTTGATGCCGCGCGCCGCGGCCGACGCGAGGAACACGACGGTCGCCGCGATCTCTTCGGGTTCGATCAAGCGCTCTTGCGGGTTCGTGCGCGCGAGGATCGAACGCGCGTCGTCGGCGCTCTTGCCGGTGCGCACGACGATGTTGTCGACGGAGGCGTCGGTCATCGACGTGTCGACGTAGCCGGGGCAGACGGCGTTGACGGTGACGCCCTTCTTCGCGACTTCGAGCGCGAGCGCCTTCGTGAAGCCGACGACGCCGTGCTTCGCGGCCGTGTACGCGGCGACGTACGGCGCGCCGACCTTGCCCGCGACCGACGCGATCTGGATCACGCGTCCGAAGCCGCGCTCGAGCATGCCCGGCAGGAACGCGCGCGTGACGAGGAACGCCGACGTCAGGTTGACGCGCAGCATGCGCTCCCAGTGCTCGAGGTCGGCCTTCGCGAACGGGCGACTCTCGGCCGCGCCGGCGTTGTTCACGAGGACGTCGATCGGGCCGAGCGCGGCGTGGACGAGCGCGGGGAGTTTCGCGACGGTCGCCGGATCGGTGACGTCGCAAACGAACGACGCGGCGCGCACGCCGCGCGTCGCGACCGAGGCTTCGACGTCGGCGAGGTCGTTCGCCGCGCGGCCGACCAGCGCGACGGCCGCGCCGGCATCCGCGAGCGCGAGAGCGCACGCGCGACCGATGCCGCGCGAGGCGCCGGTGACGAGCGCGATGCGTTGTTCGAGTTCCTTGGCCACGGCGGCTCGCAGGTCGGGGATCGAGCGATCGGGAGGATCGCGGGACCCGCGGATGCTACCGATGGCCGCGGCGCGTCACGAGCCCGTGATCTTCGCGAGCATCTCTTCGTCGAAGTCGGAGATCAGCCCGAGGTCGTTCGGGTCGAGTTCCCAAGCGAGCAGTTGGTACTGCTTGCCGCGCGTGACCTTGTCTTCGGTCTCCTGCGCGCGGTGCGCCCGGCCGAGCTCGCGGACCATGTACGGGTCCATGGGGTCGAGTTTCAACCCGAGCTCGAGGATGCGGACGGCCTCCATCGGCTTGTCCTGGCGCACGAGCAACTGACCGTACTCGAGGTAGGTCGACGGGTTCTTCGAGTACATCTCGACGGCCTTCTCGAAGTACTTCGCGGCGCGCAGCGGGCGGTCCCAGCGCAGGCAGAACATGGCGGCATCGTGGAACCCGCGGTCGGACTGCACCTCGAGCTTGCGGATGTATGCGTACCACTCGGCCTCGAAGGCCTCGAGGTCCTTGATCCCGAACGTCTTCTGGAACAGGTCGATGGCGGCGTCGGGCTTCACCCACGTGAAGTTCGAGTTCCCCGGCCACGTTTCCTTCGGCAGCTTCGTGTCCTTCGCGAGCTTGCCGACGTACTCCTTGAACTTCGCGCGCGTCGCCTTGTTCTCCATCAGCATGTGGCAGAGCGTCCACGACCACGCGTACTGCAGCGCGTCGATGCGCGGTTCGTCGAGTAGGTCGCGCAGGTCCTGGTTGTCGCCGCCGTCCATCGCGTCGACGAGGTTGATCAGTCGGCCTTCTTGGAGTTTGCCGAGCGACATCTTCTTCGACTTCGGATCCCACTCGCTGGCGCCGTAGTACTCGGCCATTCCCTCTTCGATCCACGCGGGGAGCTGGACGCCCTCCTTCGAGAACAAGTGGAAGAGGTAGTGATTCGTCTCGTGGAACAACACGTCGAGCGTCAGGCGCTCGTCGCGGCGCTCGTAGAAGAAGTTGAGTTCGAGCGGCTCGACGAAGCGGAAGTAGCCGAGCACGCCGCCGCCAGCGCCGCTGATGCGCTGGAAGTCGTCCATGTTCGCGTAGAAGCAGATCGGCAGCTTCTTGCCGGACGGCTGCTTCGCGCCCCATTCCTTCGAGAACACGTCGTAGTAGACCTCGAACAGGTCCATGTACCCCTTCGCGATCGCGGGCGGCACCGTGTACTCGAACGTGAAGTGGGGCGTCTCGCCCTTGTATCGACTGCGCCATTCCGAGTGCTGCTTGTGCGTCTCGAACGCTTCGATGCGCTCCTTGTTGCGCTTGGCGATCGTCTGATCGCGCTGCGCCTTCGGCATCCACTTGCCGTCGAACGGCACGAGGCCTTTCTCGACCTTGGCCTTCTCGTCGTCGTTGCGCGGCTCGAACTCACCGGCCGCGGTCATCGCGAACCAGTCTTGCAGCAGCGTCTTGTCGATCGCGATCGCACCGTGCTTGAAGTGCGCGGTGATCGTCTTCTCCGCTTCCTCGATGCGCGGGACTTCGAAGTAGCGGCCGTCACGGAACAGCACCGAGTCGGCGAACGCCGCGGGGAGCGAACACATCGCCGCGAACGACACGAGAGCCACACGAAGACATCGCGTCATCGACAGGGACTCCGGGCAAAGCATGGTTGGGATGCGGACGAACGGCGGGACGGCGGAACTTACTTCGTGCGACCGGCCGCGTACTGTTCCCACGAGTTGTGGAAGGCGCGCCAATCGGCGTCGGTCCAATCGCCGAACGTCAGTGCGTAGGCCTTGTCGAGGATCTCCTTCTCGACGTTGTCGAGAGCGTCCTTGCGCTTCTTCTTGTAGGCCTCGTCCTCGGCCGCGAGCTTCTCCTCGTCCGACATCGAGTCCTGCGCCGCGGACAGCTTCTTGCGCTCTTCTTCTTCGGCCTTCAGGCGCTTCTCGACCTCGTCGACCAAGGTGTAGAGGTGCGTGATGTAGTTGCGCAGCACGGCGGCGTACTTGCCCCGCGAGCCCGGGCCTTCGACCAGATAGCGACAGACGCTTGCGCACTGCGCGCTGGTGTAGGTCCACGAGTCGCCTTGCCAGAGTTCCTTGCTGGCCATCTTGAGCAGGTCGCGGAGCTCCTTCATCGGCGGCTCGCCGACCTTGTCCTTCTCCCACTTCTTCTGCGCGTTGAAGCCGTCGATCATGCGATCGCGCTCCCACTCGTCGGCTTCGAAGCGCAGCTTGCCGCCGGTCTTCTCCGCGTCGTCGATGAAGCCGTCGAGACCGGATCCGAGCCAACGCGGCATGCGCTGGTAGAGCTCTTCGTTCTTCTGCGAGAACCAGTTCGACATCACCGACGTGTTGAGGTTCGAGAACTCGGCTTCGTGCCCCTTGCTGACCGGTTGGCGGAAGTGGATGACCTGGACGGTCGGGCCGGAGCCCGTGCGAAACGTGATGCTGATGTTCGACGAGTTCGAGCTGTCGTACTTGTAGACCTTCAGGATCTGCGACTGTTCGAAGCCGTCGCCGATGCCGGCGAACTTCGTCTCGAGCCACGCGCGCAGGTCCTCGGCGTGCTGCGCGGCCTGCTTCGCGTACTTCTGTTCGGTTTCGTAGAGCACGAGGAAGTGCTCGGTCTCGAACGACTTCCAGCCCTTCTCCATCGAGTCGAGCGCCTTCTTGAACGCCTTCTCGCGCTCGGCGGCCAGGATCTGCTTGATCTGGTCCGTCGACATCGTGTCGCGATCGATCTCCGGGGTTTTCTCGACGTCGATTTTCTCGGTCAGCGGCGGGATCAGCAGGCCGCCGTCGCGCACGATCTTGAACGACTTGAACGCGTTCATGAAGTCGGCGCGCAGCTTGTCGGCGTGGCTCTCCGGCGCGGAGAACAGGATCGTGAACTCACCGCCGGGGACGTTCAGCGAGCAAGCTAGCCAACGCTGCGGCTCGTTCTGCAGCTTCTCGAAGATCATCGGCCGCAGGGTCGCGGGGAACTCGCCGATCGTCTGCTTCTTCTCGTCGCCGAAGTAGAAGCCCGTGATGCGGTCCTTCGCGTACTCCTCGAACGACTGGATGACGCGGCCGCCGACGAGGAAGGACACGGCCGGCCCGTCTCCCTCCTTCGCCGATTCCTTCGCGGCCTTCTCGGCCTCGAGTTCGGCCTTCTTGATCTCGACGGCCGAGCGTGCCGGGAACCACAGCGTGTACATGCGCGGCTTGTAATCCCAGCCGCTCTTCGTCGCGATCCCGCGCGTGTTCTCGAAGGTGTCGAGCAGATAGCGGTCCGCACCGAACGAGAACCCGAAGCTCGAGAAGCCGCCGGGCGCCTTCTTGTAGCCGTCGGGTGGCCGGACCTTGTAGCCGACGGCTTCGTTCGTGAACGCGTCCTGCGCGCGCAGCGAGCCGGTCAGTCCGACGACTGCGACGCAGGTCGCTGCGATCCATCGATTCCGCAAGTGATTCCGCAAGGTTCCACCCTCCGATCGATCCACTCCGCGCGGCAGACTACGCGGCGACCGACCTGCATTTGAAGTCACGACTCGGTCACGATCGGCCCGGCTGGGGAAGCGACCGACGGAAACGGACGAAGTTCCCGGCGTTCGCAGCGAGGCCGACGTGTCGGCTGTACGGACGAAGACGAACGAAAATGCCGCCGGATCATCGATCGTTGCGAAAAAACTGCGGCGGGTGGCCGCCGTCCCGACACCCTGGCGCCGGCCGTTCCGGCACGGCAGGATCGTGCGGCGGCGTCCGTGCCGGCCGGCGATTCGAGAACAGGAGATCCCCGTGAACTCGAGTCGCAACGTCCTTGGTGCCGTGATCGGGGGACTCGTCGCGTCCGTCGGTGCGCTGGCCGGCGAGCAGGATTCCTACCTTTCGATCCCGTCGAAGGGCGGGATCTGGCGGCTCGACGCGCAGACGGGCCAGGTCACGCCGTTCGCGCTCGGGCTCGGCATCCCGTTCTATGGGTTCTTTGAACAGGGCGAACCGGGCGGCGACCTCATCATCCCGGACCGCCTGTTCGGCGCCGTGTTCCGCATCGATCCGGCCGGTGTGATCTCGATCGTGTCCGCGGCTGGGCTGTTGAGCACGGTCGTCACGGCGACGCCCGCGCCGGGCGGGGGACTGGCAGCGTCGGACCTGACGTCGAACCGCGTCGTCCTCGTCGACACGGTGACGGGGCAGCAGACGCTGATCCACGACGAGTTCACGTCGGGCGGCCTGCTCGTCGGCCCGGGCGGCTTGGCCTACGCGCCCGACGGAACGCTCTACGTCGCGAACAACGTCGGCAACACGATCGTCCGCATCGCGCCCGGCGGAGCGATCACGACGTTCTCCGATTCGCCGCTGATCCAGACCCCGGGCGGCGTCGCGATCGACGGCGCCGGCAACCTGTTCTGCGCGATGTACGCGTCCGATCGCATCGTCCGCTTCCGTTTGGATACCGGCGAGGCCGAGCCGTTCGCCGGCCCGCATCCCATGATGGACTCGCCGAACGACCTCAAGCTGTCGCGCAGCGGCGGCTTGCTGACGACCACGCGCAACTCGAGCCTGTTGCGCATCGACGCCACCGGCCAGATCGACGTGATCCTGCACGACCCGACGCTCGGCGAGATCGACGGCATCGCCGTCCCCGAGGACGCCACGCCGTGCTCGGGCAGCTTCGTCGCGTATGGAAATGGCCTCGCGGGTGTGAGCAACGACGCGCCGCGCCTGTCCGCGCTGTTCTCGCCGTGCCCCGGAGCCGACGTCGCCCTCGAGTTCCGCGGCATCGCGCCCGGCGCGCCGACCGCGCTGTTCATCGGCACCGCGCCGGCGGCGATCCCGTTCTACGGAGGCACGCTGCTCGTGAATCCCGCGGGACCGTTCGTCGTCGTCCCGTTCACGCACCCGGGCGGGGACCTCGTGCTGCCGTTCACGCTCGCGGCCGATCCCGTGTGGGTCGGAGCCCAACTCTTCATGCAATACGCCGCCGCCGAGCCCACTGCCCCGCAAGGCGTCGCGCTCAGCAACGGCCTCCACGAGACGATCGGAAGCTGATGGGCGCCCTCACGGACTCGGTCGTCTTCCGCGACATCGAGGTCCGTTCGGGCGACGTCATCGCCTTCACCCCGCGCGGCTGGCTCTCATGGCTGCGCAAACCGTTCCTAGCGATCGTCGACGCCCGCGACCGCTCGATTCCGTACCTCGTCGTCCGCAAAGGCACGCGAGTATGGAAAGTCCCCCTCCAAGGCGCACCGTACAGGGCGCGTGCATGGGACGTCGAAGTCTGGCACCATCCCGACGTCGACAAGGCGAAGGGCGGGATCGTCGCTGGGAAGGCGGCGGAGCGGCCTGGCGAGGGAGTGCACCACCCGAGCTACGATTGCGGCCGGGAGTGCGCGAGCGATGCCGAGTTGGTGCGGGAGGCGTTTCGGGCGGCGGGGGTTGACGTGGGGAATGGGGTGGGGTTGCGGTTGGATGGGGTGTTCGGGCGGGTGACGGGTGGGAGAGGGACTGGGGGGATTTCGTATCGGGCCGGGGAGCAGGCGGATCGATTGATGGATCGGGGGATTGGGAAGACTTTGCCTTGGCAGAAGAGGACTAGGAGGTAGGTCTGGGCCGGGGTGATGAACCTCGGAGTCGCTTGCCAGTTTCATGGAGCTCCTCGCGAACATAGAAGGACGCTCTGATGGCCCTCCTTGCTATCCCGCGGCGGGCGACTATCCTCCGACCCGGGACGCGCGGCGGGGACGCCGGACGCATTAGTCGAAAAGCGAATCAGGGGGTATTCGTGGGGTTAACGGTTCTTGAGGTTCGGCGCGGCGCACACGCCCCCCGTGATTTTGGGAGGCGCGTCACTCGTTCGCCAGACCGAGTCCGGATGTCGAGGCAATCTCGCCGCACGCGCCGGGTGGGACGAGCTTACGTTTGGCTCGCACGCAAGTACCCGAACGCCGGCCGTGAATGGGCGTTGCAATGGCTATTACGCGCGACCCGCGGGTACGTCGAGCCCGCTTCGCCACTTGCTCGCGACGCATTTCTTGGAGTCAGGTCAGGACATTCGAACCGTCCAGGAACTGCTGGGCCACAGGGACGTGAGCATGACCATGATCTACACCCACGTGCTGAATCGCAGCCCGCCCGGCGTCCGCAGTCCAGCGGACGACTTGCTTCGAGGCAGGACATGAAGATCCGAAGTCTTGACGCCAACCGGCGGGCAAGCGCACGAAGCTGCGGGGTGGCGGCGGGGTCGGCAATTCGGCAGGTCCGCCTATCTCGGGTGGGCCAGAGGTACGGCATGCGGCAAGACGCGAAACCAATGGAGGTTGTGACGACGCGCCGAGTTGATGAGTCCGGAATAGGCGGACCGCGTTACCGTGATCGACGGTGTTATTCGGACCGGCCGAATGCAAGTTAGGCGCATCAGTAAGCGGCCACCGAACTGATCTTATGAGGTAGCTATTGGCCAAGCGAAAGAACAAACCTGGCAAGTCGGACGCGACCTCCGCCACCGTCGGCTACGAAGCCCAGCTCTGGCAGATGGCCGACGCCCTGCGCGGCAATATGGAAGCGGCCAAGTACAGCCAAGTCGCCCGCGTCCTGCTGTTGCTCAAGTTCATCTCTGACGCCATTCAACGAATGGCACGCTACGCTGCCGCGCACACACGCCACACAAACGGTTAGAACAACCTCCTATGGCTGCCATTAACTTTAAAGAGATCGCTCCTCGTGGGGGGAGCGTTGAGAACGCCTTCGAGGAATTGTGCTGTCAGCTAGCCTCCAGAACCCGAGCGGTCGGCACAAAGTTCGAGCGTTATCGCGGCGATGGCGGCGATGGTGGGGTCGAATGCCGGGTCATCGATCCAAGCGGTTCCTCGACTGGATGGCAGACGAAGTATGTTTTCGATATCGACGGGCTCCTAAAGCAAGCCGACCAGTCGCTCCAGACTGCCCTTTCGGTTCATGCTGACCTCGCCTGCTACGTGGTTTGCTTCCCCTTCGATCTGACAGGAAAGACTGCTCGCAAAGGGAAAAGCCAGACCGAGAAGTTCGACGAGTGGGTTCACAAGGCGGAAGCCAGCGCGAAGGCAAAAGGGCGCGCACTGACCATCGTACGCCAGTCAGCTCATGACATCAGCGGCCTACTGCTGGCGAACGACCCGTCCGGTGGCTTGCGCCATTACTTCTTTTCGGTGACCACATTGTCGGACCAGTGGTTCGAGGAACACGTTGCCGCCGCTAAACACACGGCCGGTCCGAGATATAACCGAGAAATCAATCTTGAAACACCCTTGTCGGGATGGTTCTCGTCGCTCGCCGGGGGCATCGAGTGGCAATTGCAACTCGCAGATCACCTCGACGCTTGCCGCAAGGAGGTCGCCCAAATCGGAGAACTGGTCGAGACGAAGGCTGGCAACCCAATGCGGCCCGAATGGCCAGCAGCCATATCCGAAAAGGGAAAGAAGCTCGTGGCGGATTCTCAGAGCTGCATACAGAGCGCAGAGAGACTCAAGGCCATTCCTACGGAAGTCGCACTTTCTAACCTCCAGGCGTTGGTCTCTCGGCTCCTCGACGACCTGACTACCGTTGACCGCGATTTGGCATCGGATTTAGACGCGGTCCATGGGAAGGGTTCTGCGGACTCGAAGCCGTTCCGGTCGTTCATGGCGGAATATCAGGTCTCGTTCCCTGCAGCCAATGTCGATGCGGTGCGCGAAGCGCGAGAAAAGTGGCATGGCTTCTCTGAATGGCTTTCGTCTCCGACTGGATTTCTGGCCTTCAGGCAGGTGTTTGTACTCTCCGGAAGCGGAGGCGCGGGAAAGACCCACAGCCTATGCGACATCGCGCAGCGACGCCTAGCCGCCGGTGCCTACACGTGCGTAGTCTTCGGCCACCAGTTTGGTGGGGAACCCGACCCTTGGACGCGCCTTGCCGAGTCGCTTGGAATCCCCCTCAAGCTCGGCCGCGATGGCACGCTCGACGCGCTCAATGCCGCCGCTGAATGCTCTGGCGAGAAGCTAGTGATCTGCGTGGACGCCGTGAACGAGACGAGGCCACGCAGCTACTGGTTCAGTCGCTTCGCCGGGTTCGCGAGGGCAGTGGCCTCACGCGCGCATCTGAAGCTCTGTGTCTCTTGCCGCACGTCGTTCCTTCCCGTGTGCCTACCGAAAGTCTTCGCGGATCAAGCAGTTGAGCACAAGGGCTTCGCGGGTATGGAGCGAGAGGCCTGCAATGCCTTCTTTTCCCACTATCACCTTGAGCCGCCTTTGGTGCCTGTACTGCAACCGGAATTGGCGAACCCGCTCTACCTCAAGCTCGTCTGCGAAACATTAGAGGCAAAAAGACTGAAGCAAATACCAAAAGGATGGTTCGGTGTCGCCCCAGTGATTCGAGCTTTTCTTGCCTACAAGGAAGAACAATTCGCGACGGAGCACAGCGTCTCCTCCGGCGCGGCGATAGTCAGCGGATCGCTCCGCGCCATTGCCGCGGCCATCGCCAAGGCGGGAAGTGCTGCCCTCCACTGGTCCGAGGCGCAGTCGGCAATCAACGCAGCGAAGCCGCAGGCCAAGGATATCAATGTCCTGCAATGGCTCGTGACGGCCGACCTGCTAATCGAAGACGGACCATCAACCGACGCCATCGGCGCCGAGAACGTTGTGCGTCCAGCCTTCGAACGGTTTGGGGACCTTCTGGTCGCGTCGGAGATCCTCGACACCCTCACGGGCTCGAACATCAGTCAGGCGTTCAAGAGCGGCGGCAAATTCGCCCATCTCTTTGGCTCAACGCAGGCCGTTCGGGAAAACCCCGGCCTGCTTTCCGCACTCTCTGTTCTCCTGCCTGAAAAGATACGCGGTATGGAACTCACTGACTTGGTCGAAGATGGCTCGATCCAAAGCGATGTAGCCGAAGTCGTAGTGCGCTCCCTTCCCTGGCGCACCGCAGAGACCTTCCTGGCGTCGACGCAGCAGATGTTGCGAAAGGAGCTCAACAGCCCCGGCGCATACAAGGCGATGGATGCCATGCTCGCTGTGTCCACCCAGGAATCGGAGATCGACGCGTTTTGGCTCCACAAGGTCCTACAGCGGCTGCCGTTTCCCAAGCGCGATGCCTTCTGGTGCGGTTATCTGAAGCTGGGATGGGAAGGAAACAACATCGTGCGCCGGATAATCGAGGCAGCTACGAACATGGAACTTCAGAATGTAGACAATTCCACGGCGGAGCGCTGGTGCATCGTCCTCGTTTGGTTCACAGCGGCAGCTGATCGCCGAGTCAAGGACTCCGCGACGAGAGCAGCGATAGGGATCCTGCGGTTTCATCCGGCGCTGCTGCCTAAATTGGTGGACCTTTTTCTCGCGACCGACGACGACGAGTTGCGAGAGCGAGCATTGCTAATCGCGTATGGCGCACTGATTCACTCAAGAGACAAAGCCGTCCTCAAGAAGCTCGCCAAGGAACTCCTGACCGCGTATGCGGCACAGCCAGACGATTTCGAGAACGCGATCATTCGTGACCACATCCGCTGTATCGCCGAACTCGCTTCGCATTTCGGCTGCCTGGATAAGGGGCTAGACCCGACGATTACGAACCAGCGCAACTCGAAGACACCGCAGCCGGAGCCTCCGACCGAAGCGGAGGGGAATGCGTGGGAGAGCGAGAAAGAGCACGGCGCGAAGCTGGTGGTTCGGAGTTGCCTTCATGACGACTTCAACCATTACTCGATCGGCTGTCTGGGTGGATGGAATCACGCCATGCCCAAGCCTGCCATCGGGAGGTGGGTCGCGAGGCGAGTCTTGGATGACTTCGGCTACCGAGACTCGAAGTGCAGCGGCTACGACTCGGCGGTAGCCCAAGAAACTGGCGGCGGAAGAGGAAAACCGCCGTGGGCCGAGCGCATCGGGAAAAAGTATCAGTGGGTCGCCATGTATCAGTTGGCATCACGCCTCTACGATAGCGTCGATCGGGAGAAAGACCCTTGGGAACGGACAACTGAACGGCTTCCACTAATCCTCACCGAGGAACGCAAGCTGGATCCGACCATCACCCATCCCACGCGCCCTGATCGCAAGCCCTCCGAGTGCTGGTGGATCGGGGACAATGTCGATCTGCCTTCAACAAAGCAACTCGACTACGCGACTTGGGTGAATCGCAGAGACGACCTGCCCTCGATGGATTCGTTGCTAGCCCCGAAGGACAACAGCGGCCAGCGGTGGCTTCCGCTGATTTGTTATCCGAATTGGTCCGAGTATCGGAAAGAGCGACCGTATGGCGAACCATACAGATCTACGTGGATGCACCTGAGATCATTCTTGGTGCCGGAGGCTCAGTTCAAGAACGCGACGAAAGCGATATCTCGCCGCAACTTCTTCGGAAACTGGATGCCAAACAATGCGAAGTGGCTCCACACCTTCGTCGGTGAGTATCCTTGGGCGAGTGCGTGCAACGTCGAGACCGACGATTGGCTTGGCTTCGACACCAAGGTCAGGGGTTCCAACCTGGAGTTTATTCCGGTCTTTAACGAAGTCGTGTGCGAATGGGAATACGACGGAACTTTGCCCTCGAGCATCTACTTTCTCGTGCCAGCACGCGCCTTTTTCAAAGCTGGGCCGCTCTGGTGGAACAGCGTAGACGGGTTCTCGACTCCCGAGGGTAGGACCGTCTTCCGTGATCCTTCAGCTTCAGAAGGTGGCCCCGCGACGTTGTTGGCCGACTTGGATGACCTACTACCGCGTCTTGGGCAGTTGGGCTTCCGCCTCATGTGGACGCTTCTCGGTGAAAAATGCGTTCTAGGCGATCGGAACCATGACACGCCACGGGTGACGTATTCGCAGTCGGCATTTCTTAACAAGGACGGTTCCATCACCGTTGGGGACCGGGAATTTTTTGACGATTACGATAGAGATCAGGGCCTCGGTGTTTGAGTGAGGCGCTACTCTGTCGAGGAGAAAGCCTTCATGGTGAGAGGGCGTCTAACAACGGCCTGCAGCGGACAGCGCTTCGCGTCGCCGCTGATGCTGAGCGTTAGACGCCACAAGATACAGCCCCAGCGAAACGACTAGATGAAGTATTCATTGGAAAAGCGCAAAAAGTAACGACACCGGTGACAGTGTTAACCTGCGCACTCACGTTCTGGGACTTGCTGCCGAGGAGATTCCGATGCAAGGCCACCTTCTCTTGCTATGGCTATGTTCCTTAGTATCCGAACCGCTCGCGACGAACCCATCCTGGACGGCCGAGGGCAACCGGGCGGGTGCCTACTTTGGCTGGCCCGTGGCGAGCGCCGGTGACGTAAATGGCGACGGCTTCTCCGACGTCATCGTTGGAGCTCCACGGTTCGACAACGGTGAGGCCTTTGAGGGCAAGGCGTTCGTGTACCTCGGGTCGGCAACCGGCCTCGCGCTTACTCCAGCCTGGACTGCCGAGAGCAATCAGGTGGGCGCCGAGTTCGGCGACTCCGTGGCGAGCGCGGGCGACGTGAATGGCGACGGCTTCTCAGACATCATCGTCGGAGCATTTGGATTCAGCAACGGCGAGTCCAATGAAGGCCGAGCGTTCGTTTACCTCGGGTCTGCGTCGGGCCCTGCGCTGACTCCGGCGTGGACCGCCGAGAGTAACAAGATCTTTGGCTGGTTCGGTAATTCCGTGGCAAGTGCGGGCGACGTGAATGGCGACGGCTTCTCCGACGTCATCGTTGGGGCCTGGAATAACCCGGGGGCCCGTGCATTCGTATACCTCGGGTCCTCGTCGGGCCTTGCGCTCTCTCCAACTTGGACCGCCGATGGCGCTGGCGGTTTCGGCATGTCCGTCTCGAGCGCGGGCGACGTGAATGGCGATGGCTTCTACGACGTCATCGTAGGAGCCAGCGGATTCTCCAACGGCGAGTCCGACGAAGGTGGGGCATTCGTGTACCTCGGATCGGCGGCGGGTCTCGCGCCGACGCCTGCCTGGACCGCCGAAAGCAATCAGGCTGGCGCCCTCTTAGGGGGGTCCGTGGCGAGCGCGGGCGATGTGAATGGCGACGGTTTCTTCGACGTCATCGTTGGGGCCGTAGCTTTCGACAACGGCGAGATCGACGAGGGCCGGGCGTTCGTTTACCTCGGGTCAGCGTCAGGCCCTGCGCTGACTCCGGCGTGGACCGCCGAGAGCAACCAGGCGACTGCCTACTTTGGCAACCAGGTGGCGAGCGTTGGCGACGTGAATGGCGACGGATTCTCTGACGTAATCGTTGGAGCTGAATGCTTCGACAACGGCGAAGCCGACGAAGGCCGCGCATTCGTTTACCTCGGATCCTCGGCCGGATTGGCAACCAACCCAACGTGGACTGCCGAGAGCAATCAGGCGAGCGCACATTTCGGCAGATTCGTGGCGAGCGCGGGCGACGTGAATGGAAACATCTTCTCAGATGTCATCGTCGGAGCCTACCAATTCGCTAGCGGCGAATCCGACGAAGGCCAGGCGTTCGTATATCTTGGAGGCAGCACATGCTCGCAAGCGTCGACCAGCACCTATGGCGTTGGGAAGCCAGGGCTTCACGGACTACCTCAACTAACTTCCGTACCTCCATCGTTTGGAACATCTCCGACATTGTTGCTTTCTAATACAGTGACGGGTCTCGGCGTCTTGTTTGTCG